>NZ_SMJU01000009.1:266211-273483 GCF_004348825.1 Arundinibacter roseus | reverse complement strand
ACCTCTTTGACTACCCCTAATTTAAAGGACATTGAGTAATCTTTTTGGGTTCGCTTAACATACTTAGTTTCAGGTTGCTCTTGCATAGCTGTACAGTTTGTGTATCGCTATTTCAGGACCAGACATTTTCAGGAAAGTATCAGGCTTGGGCTTTTGGCCTGAGCTTTTTCTTTTTTGGTGGTAAAGTCAGGCAGCGTAATTTCGGAAAGTAACTGATCTTCCAGCAATTGGGCCCATGTAGAAAGATAAAGTACTACATCGTCGCGGAAATTATGGCGGAGGTATCGCTTTTCGGATGGAAGCCTTTCCAGAATCCTGCGGTCTGAGAGCTTTTCCAGATTTTTCAAATCGTCGGAAGTAAGCCCGGCATTCATCATTTCGGCAATCAAAAGATCAATTGGCAGTCCGCTTGTAGGGCAATAGTCGTTGAGTTGTTCGTTCCAGTCGCCCCGTCCTACGGCGAGGGCGTGCGCATGAATCTCGGCTTTGGTGAGCGTTGTAAGTTCTTGTGCCAGATTTCCGCAATTACAACTGCCCATGTGGCCCCATTGGTAAGGAGCTCCTTTTTGAAGGTTTTGGGCGGTTCGCCGCAAAGCGGCTATTAAATCAGGATTGGGGCGTGCCATAGGAATCGTACAAGGATTAAGTTATTTTTTTGTACTGTTTGTCCAGCAAAAATGTTTTGAAAAGATAGTTGTCAATAGTCAAAAATAAAAGTGGCTGACCCATTGGAGCCAGCCACTTTTGAAAAATATTGAAGAAAAATTCGATTAGGCTACTTCTACGGTACGAGCCAATTCTACCAAATCGCCATCATTTACTTCTTTTTTAACATCAGCTACATCCAGAAATCGCCGATACACATCATTCAGAATTGTTTGTTCAAACGAATATCCGAGCAATTCAAGCCGGTGTTTCAGGGCGTGCCGACCGCTGCGGGCAGTCAACACAATATCAGATTTATCGACCCCTACATCCTGCGGATTCATGATTTCGTAATTCAGCGAATTTTTCAAAAATCCATCCTGATGAATCCCTGATGAATGCGCAAAAGCATTGCGGCCCACGATAGCTTTGTTGGCCTGAATGGGCATACGCATCATTTTTGATACCAACTGACTTGTCGGATAAATCATCGGCGCTGTAATTCCTGTTTCCAGACCAAGTTCTTTGTGTACCTGCAAGGCCATCACGACTTCTTCCAGAGAGGTATTTCCGGCGCGCTCACCAATTCCGTTGACGGTTACCTCCACCTGCCGGGCGCCTTCGCGTATACCCGCAAGGGCATTGGCCGTGGCAAGGCCAAGGTCGTTGTGGCAATGAATGGAAATAGTGGCTTTATGAACGTTCTTTACATTTTCAAAAATATAGCGAATCTTAGCCCCATATTCCTCGGGCAGGCAGTAGCCGGTTGTGTCGGGGATATTCACCACCGTTGCACCGGCTCCAATTACGGCTTCTACAAGCTGAGCGAGGAAAGTCAGATCCGCACGGCCGGCATCTTCGCAGTAAAACTCCACATCTTCAATCCGTTTTCGGGCATACTTGGTAGCATCGATTGCGCGCTCAATGATTTTTTCGCGGGTCGTATTGAACTTATGCTGAATATGAATGTCTGACGAACCAATTCCGGTATGAATTCTACCACGTTTGGCGTATTGAAGGGCGTCGGCCGCCGCGTCAATATCGCTTTGAACAGCCCGTGAGAGTGCGCAAATCGTTGGTTCTTTTACGGCTTTTGAGATTTCGACCACCGACCGGAAGTCGCCCGGACTCGATACGGGGAATCCAGCTTCGATTACATCTACCCCGAGCTTTTCGAGTTGCTTAGCTACCACAATTTTTTCTTCGGTGGTTAATTGGCAACCCGGCACTTGCTCGCCGTCGCGTAGTGTAGTATCAAAGATGTAAACTCGCTGACTCATTTGGGGAATGTTTTAAATATAGTTGAAGTACGAAATTACGAATTTTCATTCAATTAAAAACCCTTTCTCGGCCTGAGAAAGGGTTTTTGAAATGCTATAATCAAACCTTTCTCACTAGCTGTAAGTGAAAAGCAGGAGAAGATTTTGACGGTTAATTAAATAATTTGCCATGGAAATTTAGACTTGCGAAATTTCGCCCGCTGCGATTTTCTACTGCAAAGTTAGAAGAAGATTTCAATTTTGCAAATCTCATCCAAAAAAACGCTAACCTGCTTTTGCATAAGTTTTACCTCTCTTTTGTAGCTTAATTATGAAATTAATTTCCTGGTTAAGCAGTCTGTTACAAAAATTTCAGCAAGGCTTCGCCTGCGGCTTCGGTGCCCATCAGTAGATAAGCAGGTGTATTGGCATCAGCGATATCACGTGTGCGCATGCCGGATTTCAAAACAAGATCAACAGCATTAATGATAGCGTCAGACTCTTCTTTCAGACCGAATGAAATATCCAGCAAAAGAGCTGCTGACAAAACTGAGGCCATTGGATTTGCCACGCCCATGCCCGTGATGTCGTGTGCTGACCCGTGAATAGGCTCGTACACGCCTGTGCCGTCGCCGATAGAAGCAGATGCCAACATTCCCATGGAACCCGCAATCTGACTCGCTTCGTCGGTCAGAATATCGCCAAAAAGATTGGCTGTAACTACTACATCAAACCGCCGGGGATCCTTGATCAGCAGCATTGCGGCTGAATCTACGAACTGATGTTCTACCGTAACTTCGGGATATTCCAGGGCTACACGCTGAACTACTTCACGCCACAGCCGGCTGGTTTCCAGAACGTTGGCTTTATCGACCGACATGAGTTTTTTGCCACGCGTCATGGCTGCGTCGAATGCTTTGCGGGCAATGCGCTCCACTTCGTAGGTACTGTACGAAGCGATGTCGTAGGCAGTGTTTCCGTCGTCTTTGCGGCCTTTTTCTCCAAAGTAAATATCGCCGGTCAGTTCACGGAAAAACAGAATGTCAGAACCTTTTAAAATCTCGGGCTTGATGGAAGAAGCAGAAAGCAGCTCGTCAAAAAGTTTGATTGGACGCAGGTTTGCATACAATCCCAGTTCTTTCCGCATTTTTAGCAGCCCTTGTTCAGGACGTACTTTGGCGCTCGGGTCATTGTCGTACTTAGGATGTCCCACAGCGCCAAATAAGACGGCGTCGGATGCCCGCATTTTTTCCAGGGTTTCGTCCGGCAGCGGATTTCCCGTGGCCTCAATCGCCACATGACCGATCAGGGCCTCATCGTAGGTAAATTCGTGGTTAAATTTTTCCGCAATACGTTCCAGTACTTTTTTTCCAACTGCGGTTACTTCTTGTCCGATGCCATCACCGGGCACCACCAAAATATGTTTTTTCATGCTGATTGGTTAGGTGAAAAGGATTACTCGTTTTTTCACCGGAGGTTTTATGTTTAAGTAAAAAATCAGGTCGTACGATATTATTTTGTACTAAGAATTGCCTTCGGAACGGGCAATCCAGCCAGAGGAGGAAGCCCGATCAGATTCAGCATTTTTTGAGTTGCTTTAATGGCCGACACCGTTTGGTCAGAATCCAGGCCTCTGGTTTTTACATCTTTACCATTAATGCACCAGGTAATAATGGTTTCGCAAAGGGCATCCGTTTTTCCACCCGGAGGAATCCGCACGGCATAGTCAGTAAGCATGGGAAGGTCGGTATGCAGTTGCTCATAAATTTTTTTGAGTGCATTCATAAATGCATCATACTGCCCATCGCCCTGCGCATTTTCTTCATAAACCGTCTCGCCGATTTTGACCTGCAAAGTAGCCGAAGGTTTGAGGTTGCTGGCGTGCGTAAGGACGTAATTGACAATCGAAACACGTTCTTCTACGGTACTGCTGTCGAGCACATCCGAAATAATGTACGGCAAATCCTCGGGCGTGACCACTTCTTTGCGGTCGCCAAGCTGAATGATTCGTTGGGTTACTTTTCGCAAATCTTCATTGCTTAGTGTAATTCCCAGATCGCGCAAATTATTTTCAATATTGGCTTTTCCCGACGTTTTTCCCAACGCATACAACCGCTGCCGCCCAAAGCGCTCAGGCATTAGCCTGCTAAAATACAGGTTGTTTTTCTTGTCGCCGTCGGCATGAATTCCAGCGGTTTGCGTGAATACATTTTCTCCCACCAAAGGTTTATTGGAAGGAATTCGTATGCCCGAAAACGTTTCTACAATTTTACTGACCGAGTACAGCGACTTTTCCACTACGGACGTTTTTACCTCCGGCATGAAGTCGTTTAGTACTGCAATAGCGCTTGCCAAAGGTGCATTTCCGGCCCGTTCGCCCATGCCGTTGACTGTCAGGTGCAGTCCCTGCACACCTGCTTTGGTAGCTTCCAGTACGTTGGCCGTGCTCAGGTCGTAGTCGTTATGTGCATGAAAATCAAAGTGTTGCTCCGGGTATTTATCTACAATACTTTTTACATATACATAGGATTCTGCCGGAGTGAGTACCCCCAGCGTATCTGGCAACATGATGCGTTTGATGGGCAACGTTTTTAAAAAATCAAGTGCCTCAAACACGTACTCGGGCGAGTTGCGCATGCCATTGCTCCAATCTTCCAGATACACATTGGTATCAATTCCGACGGCTTGGGCGTGTTCAACGACTTGCTGGATTTCTGCAAAATGTTGCTGCGGAGTTTTTTTGAGCTGATGCGTCAGGTGATTCAACGAGCCCTTTGTGAGCAGGTTCATGACTCGCGCTCCGGCGCTTTGCATCCATTCAATGGAGCTCATGCCGTCCACAAAAGTCAGTACTTCAATTTTGTCCAAATACCCAAATTGATCAGCCCATGCCGTAATTTTCTTTACAGCCAGCAGTTCTCCGTCAGACACCCGCGCGGAGGCAACTTCCAGCCGATCTACTTTTACTTCCTGCAATAAAAGCTGGGCAATCGTTAATTTTTCGGAGGCAGAAAACGACACTCCGCTGGTTTGTTCACCATCGCGGAGCGTCGTATCCATTATTTCAATATATCTCATAAATTCTGGCCAGAGTTAACAGCCCTCCGGTGAAGGTTAGTACAAACTGGCGGCTGTGAAGGCGGTTATTTCCTCTTTCATGGCTTGCAGATAATCAATATCATCAAAACCATTCATCATATTATGTTTTTTATAGCCATTGATGTCGAAGCTTTCCTGCTCGCCAGTTGCCAGAATGGTAATCGTCTGTTCGGGCAGATTTACCTCAATCTCTGCATTTGGATCAGCTTCGATGGCCAGGAATAATTTGTCCAGAAATTCGGCACTTATCTGCACAGGCAAAATGCCAATGTTGAGTGCATTTCCTTTAAAAATATCGGCAAAAAAGCTGGATACCACGCAGCGGAATCCGTAGTCGTAAAGCGCCCAGGCGGCATGCTCGCGACTGGATCCGCTACCGAAGTTTTTGCCGGCAACCAATATTTTTCCGGAATAAATCGGATTGTTTAGTACAAAATCCGCTTTCGGCGTTTCGTCATTCGCATAACGCCAATCGCGAAACAGGTTGTCGCCAAAACCTTCCCGCTTGGTAGCTTTCAAAAAGCGCGCAGGGATGATCTGATCAGTGTCTACGTTCTCAATCGGAAGAGGAACGGCAGAACTTGTAAGGACTGTGAATTTATCGTAAGCCATGATTTATAAAGCTTTTTGGGGCTTGATACCGAGCCAGTTACTATTGTTTGGCCCGGCAGAAAATCCCGATTGATTGGTCTGATTTTACTAAATTAACTACTTACAAAAACTCGCGGGGATCCGTAATTTTTCCTGTGACAGCGGCCGCAGCGGCTACGAGCGGGCTCGCCAGTAAGGTCCGTGCACCGGGCCCCTGACGGCCTTCAAAGTTACGGTTTGAGGTACTGACGGCGTATTTGCCCGCCGGTATTTTATCTTCATTCATCGCAAGGCAAGCCGAGCAACCCGGCTGACGCAACTCAAATCCGGCTTCGGTCAGAATATCCAAAATACCTTCTTCCTTAATTTGCGCTTCTACCACGTGCGAGCCAGGTACGATCCATGCCGTTACGCTATCCGCCTTTTTACGACCTTTTACAATCGAGGCAAACGCCCGGAAATCTTCAATGCGACCATTGGTGCAGCTGCCAATAAATACATAGTCGATGGCTTTGCCAATCATGGAGTCATTTTCCTGAAAGCCCATGTAATTCAGCGCTTTGTCATAGGTTGACTTCCCGCCTTCCATTTCTTCGGCTGTGGGTATATTGCGGGAGATGCCTGTACCCATGCCTGGATTTGTTCCGTAGGTAATCATCGGTTCAATATCGGCAGCATCGTATACATATTCTTTGTCAAAAGTGGCATCAGCGTCAGTTTTCAACGTTTTCCAGTAAGCCACGGCTTTTTCCCAGGCCTCGCCTTTTGGCGCATGTTCACGGCCATTTAGGTAGGCAAAAGTCGTTTCATCAGGAGCAACCATGCCGCCCCGGGCACCCATTTCGATACTCATATTGCATACCGTCATGCGGCCTTCCATGCTCATATTCTCGAAAACTTCACCGGCATATTCAACGAAATAACCCGTAGCGCCTGCCGAAGTAAGTTTTGAAATTATGTATAGAGCTACGTCTTTGGGCGCCACCCCCTTGCTCAAAGAACCGTTCACTTTGATGCGCATTTTCTTTGGTTTGGGCTGCATGATACACTGCGAAGCGAGCACCATTTCTACTTCCGACGTTCCGATTCCGAAGGCAATTGCCCCAAAAGCTCCGTGCGTAGAGGTGTGCGAATCGCCGCAGACGATTGTCATGCCGGGAAGCGTAATGCCGTTTTCTGGCCCGATGACGTGTACAATACCGTTTTTGTGGTGACCAAGGCCCCAATGCGAAATTCCGTATTTGGCGGTATTGGTTTCGAGGGCTTTGAGCTGCTTGGCCGAAAGTGGGTCTTCTACCGGTAAGTGCTGATTAATGGTTGGCGTGTTGTGGTCGGCGGTGGCAAATGTGCGCTCCGGGTAAAGTACGCCAATACCCCGATTTTCAAGGCCCAAAAAGGCAACAGGGCTCGTAACTTCGTGAATGAAATGGCGGTCAATAAAGAAAATATCAGGGCCGTCTTCAATTTTACGTACCACGTGGGCATCCCACACTTTATCAAATAGAGTTGTTGGTTGGTTTTGCATAAAGGTTATTCAGTTATTTCTTTAATTATTGTTTTCTACAAACGTTGCGCTTCTCCGAAGCTTTTTTGTTTGTGTTTATTGTTTACAAACGTTGCGCTTCTCCGAAGCTTTTTTGTTTGTGTTTATTGTTTTCTACAAACGTTGCGCTTCTCC
>NZ_SMJU01000009.1:0-266113 GCF_004348825.1 Arundinibacter roseus | reverse complement strand
TCCGAAGCTTTTTTGTTTGTGTTTATTGTTTACAAACGTTGCGCTTCTCCGAAGCTTTTTTGTTTGTGTTTATTGTTTTCTACAAACGTTGCGCTTCTCCGAAGCTTTTTTGTTTGTGTTTATTGTTTTCTACAAACGTTGCGCTTCTCCGAAGCTTTTTTGTTTGTGTTTATTGTTTTCTACAAACATTGCGCTTCTCCGAAGCTTTTTTGTTTGTGTTTATTGTTTACAAACGTTGCGCTTCTCCGAAGCTTTTTTGTTTGTGTTTATTGTTTTCTACAAACATTGCGCTTCTCCGAAGCTTTTTTGTTTTCTCCGATGGACCATCAAGCCTCGGAGAGGCGTAATGTTTGTAGATAAAATTCGTTTGGACCATCAAGCCTCGGAGAGGCGTAATGTTTGTAGCCCAAATTCGTTTGGACCATCAAGCCTCGGAGAGGCGTAATGTTTGTAGCCCAAATTATTTGTGTACATCCTGACCAAACCACGTAAAAAATTCTTTTTTGCCAATTTCAATTCCGAAATCCTCACAAAACTTCATGAATTCTTCCTGAAAGGTCTTTTTCTTATGATGTTCTTTTTGATTCAATATATATTTACAAACAGCATTTAATTGCGAGCGGCTATGCGAAAAAACACCGTAGCCATTTTGCCAGTCAAATTTGTGGCGACTCAATTTCTTTTCTTTTATAAATAAGTTTGATGAAGTCTTTATTTCCACCACAAGATCAGAAATTGACTCTGAGGGCTTTTGACCTATAAAAATATGTACATGATCAGGCATTCCACCAATTGCTAAAAGTTTGTGTCCCCGCTGCTGAATAACTCCCGTAATATATTTGTATAGTTCTTCCTCCCAGTCAGGAAGAATCAGAGCCTCCCGGTGCTTTGGTGAAAAGACTAAATGAATATACAATTGCGAAAAAACATCACCCATAGAATACTTCACTTAAAAGAGGCTAACGTCAATGGAGCACAACTCAGTTTCCACCTTACAAAAGTCCATATTATCCTTTAATCGCTTATAACGTAAAACGCTCAAAGAATAGCGATTTTGGCTCAATGGTTGCTTTTGGGCGTAAAACTATATTTCTCCTTGTAGCTTTTGATAAAATGAGAAACGCTCTCATAGCCGATTGACGCACTGATTTCGGAAACGTTCAGAGAGGTAGTTCGTAGGAGAAAATCTGCGTGTTCCAGGCGTTTTTGCTTGATCCAAAGGGCGGGAGAGGTATTGAATTCCTGTTGAAAATCACGTTTAAAGGCTGATAAACTTCGCCCTGACAAACGTGCTAATTCATTTAATGTTAGGGGTTTAAGCGAATAGCTATTCATCAAAAAACGTAAATCTGCTTTTTGACCTTTATGAATGCTCAGCAAGATGGATTGGAGCTTCCCTGATGTATCAATTTCGAGCAGGTGCAGGAGTAGTTCCTGAAATTTGAGCCGGAGAAAATGTGTTTTAAGGCTGGTTTGGGAATGAAAATAAGGGAATACAGACTGCACAAACTGCGAGAAGGTATCGGAGCTGTGCAACAACAAAATGGGCGATTGCAGCGGCTGCCCGGTCGATTCGGACTCAAAAAGTTCGTTGTGTAAGCCGACGAATTCTTTCAAAAGTTTTTCATCAAAAAAGAAAACCAGGCTTTTGTATGCTTCATGAATGGACTCCGACATGAGGTAAAATCCTCGTTGAATAAACAAAATATCGCCTTTTTTTACCCGGACTTCCTGTGTCGGACTGCTAAATTTTTTCTCTCCTTCGAGCACCACAATCACGGCATGTTCTTCAAAGAAAACTTCATACCGCGACGGGTACACCTCGTTGCGGTAAGCCACAAAGGTCATGTCCTGGATTTTGAGCGACTCAAACTCCTGAGTACTTATGTCGGATGGTACGCGAAGCAAAGCGAAAATTTAGTAACTACGAGGGTGTAGGAAATCGATTCATAACCTACACCAAAAACTGAAACATATTGGGCTGATCGTTAATATATTCGTAGGCAATGCGGCCTTCATCCATGCGTTGGAGCAAAGGAGCGAGTTCTTCGCGGGATTTGAGCTCAATCCCTACGAGCGCCGGCCCTTGCTCGCGGTTGGTTTTTTTGACATACTCAAAACGTGAAATATCAACATCGGGACCCAAAACATGTAGAAATTCGCGGAAAGCTCCCGAACGCTGCGGGAAACGGATGATGAAATAATGTTTCAGGCCTTCATACAGCAACGAACGCTCTTTAATCTCTTCGGTGCGTGTAATGTCGTTATTCCCACCACCAATCAGGACTACGACGTTCTTCCCTTTGATTTCTTCCCGAATAAAATCCAAAGCGGCTACGGTTAGGGCTCCGGCGGGCTCTGCCACGATAGCTTCTTCGTTGTAGAGCTGCAAAATAGTTGAACAAACCTTCCCTTCGGGTACAAGTAGAATACGGTCGAGGTACTGCCGGCAAATCTCGAAGGTAATCGCACCGGCTCGCCGCACGGCGGCGCCATCTACAAACTTGTCAATGTGATCAAGTGTCAGCACGTGTCCTTCTTCAAGGGCTCGTTGCATCGTAGGAGAGCCCAGCGGTTCAATGCCAATGAGTTTGGTTTTGGGAGAAAGTTGCTGAAAAACCGTAGAAACACCGGAAGCCAGGCCGCCGCCACCGATGGCCATCAGCAGGTAGTCGATTTTGAAATCAGCATCTTTAAATATTTCCAGGCCTACGGTTCCCTGTCCTTCCATCACCTGCACGTCGTCGAAAGGGTGTACGAAGGTGGCATCGTGGTTGGCCTGATAGTCCATCGCTGCGTGGAAGGCGTCGTCGTAGGTATCTCCCACAAGTTGGATATTGACCCATTCTTTACCAAACATTCCGACCTGCTTAATCTTTTGAGCGGGAGTGGTAGTTGGCATAAAAATAGCTCCTTTAACGCCCATTTTCCGGCAGGCGTAGGCGACTCCCTGCGCGTGGTTGCCCGCACTGGCACATACGACGCCTTTGGCCAAAATATCCGCCGAAAGACTCGCCATCTTATTATATGCGCCCCGAATTTTGTAGGAGCGGACAATCTGTAAATCTTCCCGTTTGAGATATACGTTTGCGTCAAACTGCTCCGACAGATTGAGGTTGTGCATCAGCGGTGTGTGCGTGGCAATAGTACGCAGGCGCTCAGAAGCGAGAAATATCGCATCGAGCGTGGGATAAGCAATAGTGGTTGTCGATTCGTTGACGCTTTCTTTCATGTCCTTCCGTTCGTAGTTCAAACGAAATTACGGATTTATCGAACATTATAAGAAAAAAAGGAAGGGAGGTAGAAAAAGGTGGTTTAGGGAAGAATATTCTTTCTTCTCTAAACCACCAGAAAAAATCAGGCGCGTTCGGGGCGAAGGCTACGAACGGTTGTGCCAGCCTGCCACATTTCAGACTCACGGAGCTCGGCCAATTCTTCTTCCAGTTTCACGCGGTAGTCAGGCTGTGAGTTACGGGTAATAGAAATTTGGGCTTGCTCGCCAGATTTTACTGAATTATAAAGTTGCTCAAAAACGGGCTTGGTTGCATCCCGGAAAGGCTTCCACCAATCCAAAGCTCCCCGCTGTGCGGTGGTGGAGCAGTTGGCGTACATCCAATCCATACCGTTTTCGGCCACGAGTGGCATAAGCGATTGCGTAAGTTCTTCAACGGTTTCGTTAAATGCCTCAGATGGTGAGTGGCCGTTTGAACGAAGAACTTCGTACTGTGCAGCAAAAATACCTTGAATAGCACCCATCAATGTACCGCGCTCGCCGGTAAGGTCGGAGGTAACTTCGCGGTAAAAATCAGTTTCAAACAAATACCCTGATCCTACACCAATGCCCATAGCGATACATTTGGTACGGGCGTTTCCGGTAGCATCCTGGAAAACAGCAAAAGAAGAGTTCAAGCCTTTTCCTTCTACGAACAACCGGCGCAATGAAGTACCTGATCCTTTCGGCGCAACAAGATATACGTCAACGTCGGCGGGAGGAACGATACCCGTCTGATCTTTGTACGTAACCCCGAAACCGTGTGAGAAATACAGCGATTTACCCGCAGTAAGGTTTGCTCTTACGGTAGGCCACAGCTCAATTTGAGCGGCATCCGAGAGCAGGTAACAAATGATGGTGCCTTTTTGAAGCGCCTCTTCGATTTCAAAAAGAGTTTCGCCCGGAACCCAGCCATCAGCGATAGCCTTGTCCCACGATTTGCCGCCCTGACGTTGTCCAACGATCACGTTGAAACCGTTGTCGCGCATATTCAGACTTTGGCCCGGTCCCTGAACGCCATAGCCGATAACGGCAATTGTTTCACTATTTAATACTTCGCGTGCTTTTTCGAGAGGAAATTCTTCGCGGGTTACGACTTCTTCTTCTACTCCGCCAAAATTTAACTTTGCCATTGATAAACGATTTATTGGTTATGATTACTGTAAATGCTCTTTCTTGTAAATTAGGTGCTCTGAGGTCTGTTTTATTTTAATAAAATCCAGACTTTCAGGAGATTGACGAAATGCCTGATAGGTAGAATCGCCTGCAAAGTAGTCATTCATTTTTTTATTAATGATGATGCAGTTGATGTCCTTTTCCTGGACAAACCTGGCGAAATTTTCGGGTCGATGAATGTCAAAATAGAAAAAATCTTTCCAGTTTGGACTTACATAGCGCGGGTAGGTAAACGGCGCATCTCCTCCCAATAGGCGCACGTCCTGCTTAATGTCTAACCCCTGCAACATCAAGGCAAAGGCGCGGTTGGGTGTGGGCAAATCTTTACTGGCTTCGCGTACTTTGGGATATAGAAAAATACTGATGAACAGCAGGTTGAGTACGGCTATGCCCAGGGTGAAATTTTGGGTCAGGCTCCCTATTTTCCGGAATTTAATGCTAGATACTAACAGCCCTATCAGCGGAACGTACAACAAAAAGTGATATAAAATATAGTGAGGTCGCGGATAAATAATGGTTGTCGAAAGCAGCGAAGGAATCAGGAACACGAAGAGAATTGCACCTAAAACGGCATTTTCTTTCAGAGCGGTCCTAATCGTTTTCCAACTTCTTTTGTAATCGATCAAAGCCAAAACGATCAGAAATACGGCAACTAAAACCAAACCCCGATGCGGAAAACGGAACATTTGGGAGAGCTGAACCACAAACATTTCGTGTAGATAGGTAAAAGTTTCTTTGGCCAGATTGCCTACATTAAAGAAAAAGTGCCGCATCACAAGGGCCGGATCGGTCAGGAAAGCGTCCATCGGAGACGTGAGCTTATGCCCAAAAACCTGAGTGGTGATTTCGTTGAAATGATTCCATGGAGACAACCCTATTTCCGGATACCAACTCACATAGTTGATGGAAAAATGGTGTTTAAAGGTCCAGAAACTGCGGTCGTTTTCGCGAATAGGCGTGCCAACAAGAAGCCCCGACACAACCGTGATTGCCAGCATGATGAGGAGCAGTCGGTAGTTTTTGCGGGTGTAGGAAATCCACGCCAGCCACGCCAGCATGACCCACAACCCGACGTACATTTCGGGGCGGACGTAGGAGGCAACAAAGATGGTAACAGCCCCCCAAAAAAGTTTTTTCTGTAAATCGTCTACCCGACGAACGACGATCATTCCGCCGAGCAAAATAGCAATGGTAAAGTGCGTCAATTTGGGCGTAAGCGGGAAATTCATGAGCGAAAATGTATAGCAAAGTGCCACCCAAACGCTTACCCACATATTGACTTTCATACTCCGCATCACGGCATAAAAGCCGATCGTGGGCAGGATTGTCATTAAGATCCAGTTGACATAAAATGTTTGGGCGGCGTCGTTGGTCATTAACTGAATGGCCAATTGCCACAGGCAATACAGAGCGCCATCGTCCGGGCCACGGTATTTGCCTTTTAGGTAATCCATGCCAAACATAAAGTACAGGTCATCATCATCGCTGATAATGTCGAGGCGGTCCAACAGATTATAGTTTAGTACAAATAACCCAAGTCCAACGAGCACAAAGCCGAGCCAGGTTTTTTGAGTTTCGTTCAATTTTGATAAATACGTCATATTGTGGAGTTTTTCAGAACAAAAATTCTGGTTTGGCCATTCACATCCTCTTTCAGGTCATAGTGGGTTTTCACGTAGTCGTACACGACAGGATAATTTTCCAGACCAAACTTCTTCCGCCCCTCTGCTCCAAAAATTAGTGCCGAGTAGCCTATGAAGGTTTCAACAAGCACGGTGGGTTGATTTTGAATTAAATCTTTTACATACCGTTCGAGGTAGTAATCCTGCAATTTTATAGGATGCATGTGATAATGTGTATGTCCGTCACGCGTACCCTGAAGCAGTTGAGTATCTATAAATAAAGGTGTATTCCAGCCCCATATAGCCATTTTTTCGTTGGGTTGAGTATACGTTGAAATCATTTTTGCTTCCAGTGATCGCCTGTCCTCAGTACCTCCAAGCAAAAACAGCGTGGGTTCGGTATGTTCAATCGCCTGAATACTGCCTAACAAGAGTGTGAACACGAAAAAGAAAGGAATAAAAACGTTTTTTAATAGAGGTTTAAATACAATAGATTCGACATTTAAAGACCCAAACAGCCGATGTGCAGTAGCAAATGAGGTGCCTGTCAGCCATGCTATCGGGACTAAAAGAATATTCTGATAGTGGTAAAAAAATGTCAATGGTTTTACGGTGCAAAAGAACGCAAAGGAAATCATGAACAACGCAAAAAGTAGTTCTCTGCCAGAATCATCGTTTAGTTGAAAAAAGGAAGTAGTGACGAACAGAAAACCAATCAGAAAAGAAACCAGTCCGGTGAGCATCCAATAGGAGTATTCGGGTTGCGACACCAGGTAATCGAGCATTTTGCTAAGAATGTCTCCGGCGGTATAATCATTTCCAAAAGCTCCGTGAACACCACCGTAGAATAAATTATTATAGATATAAGAATTGATAAAGTCCAGCCATAAGTGATTGGCTGAAAGGTATATGGATACCAGAATGCTCGGAAAAAGACCACCGAAAATAAACAGCAGCCAATATTTCCCGGGAGCTTGTATGTTAAGTAATTTCCATAAGAAACCAAGAGCGATGATCATTCCTAACGGAATGGCCTGTGGTTTTGAATAGACAAATAGTCCCATGACAACCCCGGCAAAGAAGTAAAACGCGGCTTTCCAACGGCTCGGTGTGATACTATATAGATAAAAGCTCAATGCAGTCAGGAAAAGTATGGGAAATTCACCATTGTATGCATTCAGGTTTTGGGTTACTGCCATGACACCAGCAAGAGGAATGACAGTTAAAGTTGCGATGTTTCTGCCGTATACATTTTTTAGTCCTAAATAGGTAAACAGAACTCCCGGGAGCAGGTAAACCAGGAGTGCGAACAAACGTACAGAAACATAACTCAACACACCTCCCAAAAGAGGAATCAGGCTCAGTGGAATGATGCTGAGCGGGCCGCTTGTAGTACCATCTACTGATTTCCAGAAATAGGGATCTTTGTAAAAAGTTGCTGCTCCCACGAGCCAATCTGCCTCATCTACATCCAAATGAGAGTAATTGAGCATAGGAAGCCTAATTAGAAAAATACCTAACAGCAGGGACCCAAGAAATAGTACATCATGCCGAAGCCAGGCCACCGTTGTTGCTTTTTGTCGTTTAAAAAATAGAAAGACCCACCAAAATTCAAATAAAAAGACCAATACTACCCACTTTTTCCCCCCTCTAATAAATCCAATGGATTGTAATACATCGGTTATATAAAGCGCAAACGGACTATTTATATCAATTAAAGATTCAAGAAGGAGCATGTGTGTAGGGTAGTATTCTTGTGACCTTCCAAAATTAGAGGGATTTTCCAGGCTTTACAAATAGTATTCCCATTCGGCCTCAGGAAGGTAATCGCCCAGGCTTTTTGCGGATTTACTAACAGCTACACGCCCGGAGCGGACAAATTCCAGAATGCCGTGCGGCTTGATGTAATTAAAGAAATCAAAGATGTCTTCTTCGGATCCGGTTTTTTCAATCACCACATAGTCAAGCCCCCAATATACAACCCAGGCTTTGTAGATTTTATTGATGGTCTCTATGTCCAGACGTTTGGCGCCGGCGGGTGTTGGTACTTTGAATAGTGCAATTTCGTTGAAAGCAATTTCGTCATTTAAGTATCCGAATACGGCAAGTACTTCCACGATTTTCCGAATTTGGCGGACCATCTTTTCCACCTTTTCCCGCGATTCTTCTTTGATTACAATCGTAAAGCGGGATATGCCTTTGCGTTCAGTTTCTGATACAGTAAGGCTTTCAATATTGACCCGGCGGCGGGTAAAAACTATGGTAATTTTATTGAGCAGGCCGATTGAGTTTTCAGTAAAAACACAAATGGTATATGTAGTCATGAGAATGTCGGATTAATAAATAGCATTAAATCGGAAGTCAGGAAAAGGCGAAAGATGGTTTATTTTAAACGAATCTCGGATACGCATGCACCGGATGGAACCATCGGGAATACATTTTCTTCTTTTTCCACAAGAACTTCCAACAGGTACGGTTTGTCGGAACTTAGCATTGCATCAAGGGAATCGCTCAGATTGTCACGGTGGGCACACGTGTGCCCGGCTATTCCAAAACCTTTGGCTATGGTGATAAAATCCGGATTTTGCAGTTCTACAAAAGAATAGCGTTTCTCAAAAAATAGCTGCTGCCACTGACGGACCATACCCAGGAAGTTATTATTCAGGATAATCGCCTTGACAGGTAATCCGCTTTGGGCAATCGTGCCAAGTTCCTGAAGCGTCATCTGAAAACAGCCATCCCCGATAATTGCCACTACTTCGCGCGAAGGATCGCCTACTTTGGCGCCAAATGCAGCGGGCAACGCGTAGCCCATCGTGCCCAACCCACCGGAAGTAATAAACGAATTGTTGCGTTTAAATTCGTAGTAGCGGGCGGTAACCATTTGATGCTGTCCAACATCAGCCACAATTACGGCTTCACCTTTAGTTTTGTCCGAAAGCATCCGAATCACTTCCGCCATTTTGATTTTTTCGGTCGTTGGCGCAAGTTCAGGTACGGTAATACAGGCTTCCTCTTCGGCGTCCAAAGCCTTAAATTGGGCAATCCACTCGTCGTGTGCACTGACATTTAAAAGCGGAATGAGCATTTTCAGCGCTTCTTTGGCATCGCCTACTACGGGTGCTTCGGCCTTTACCACTTTATCAATCTCTGCCGGGTCGATTTCGATATGCACTACCTTGGCCTGTTTGGCATAGCGCGTTACATCGCCGGTAACGCGGTCGTCAAACCGAAGTCCGATACCGATCAGCACATCACATTCATTGGTCAGACGATTGGTGCTGTAATTTCCATGCATTCCGAGCCAGCCAGCGTACAGAGGGTGGTTTACAGGAACCGAGGATAAACCCAAAAGAGTTGATGCACAGGGGATTCCGGTTTTTTCAATCAGTTCCAGAAGTTCTTTTTCTGCACCGGCGATTTTGATTCCGTGGCCAAATACCAGAAAAGGTTTTTTGGCCTGATTAATAACATCCGCTGCCTTTTGGATCTGATCTACCTTAGGTATTAGCCGCGGATGATAGCCCAGTAATTTGTGGCAGAAAGTGTAGTTGAAAGGTTTGCTCATCATTTCTGTCTGAGCATTTTTTGTAATATCAATCAACACCGGACCCGGGCGACCCGACTTGGCGATATAAAAAGCTTTGGCCATGATTTCAGGCACTTCATCAGCAGATGTGATCTGATAATTCCACTTAGTAATAGGCATTGTTACGCCGATTACATCCGTTTCCTGAAAAGCATCTGTACCCAAAAGGTGCTTACTGACTTGTCCAACCACACAAACCAACGGCGTAGAATCGATGATCGCATCGGCTACGGCCGTAACGAGGTTGGTTGCTCCCGGGCCGGACGTCACGAGGCAAACGCCTACTTTGCCTGACAGACGGGCAAAGCCCTCGGCGGCATGTCCCGCGCCCTGCTCGTGGCGTACCAAAATATGCGATATTTGATCCTGATAGTCATAAATAGCATCATATACGGGCATGATTGCGCCACCGGGATAGCCAAAAATGGTGTCCACACCTTCTGCAATCAACGATCGGATGACGGCGTGTGAGCCATTCATCAGGGCATTTGTTTCAATCCGAACTTCCGGTTCCATCCCGTCGAGGGTTAAGATATTGGCTTCGTTTCTTTCCATGACACGTGATTTATTAGTTTGTGATGTCAAAATGTTGATGAATGATCCTCTATTAATTTTCGTCTGTTACACAGCCTTCGCTGGCTGACTTTACATTCCGAATATATTTTCCCAGTACACCTTTGGTAAACATCGGCTTGGGCTGTATCCATGCGGCTTTGCGTGTAGCCATGTCTTCGTCTGAAATATGGAGAATCAACTGCCGGGTAGTGGCGTCAATCGTAATGAGATCGCCGTCTTTTACCAGCGCGATGGGTCCGCCATCAAAGGCTTCGGGGGTGATGTGCCCTACCACAAATCCGTGAGTACCGCCTGAAAAACGACCATCGGTGATGAGAGCAATTTTATCGCCAAGTCCTGCACCGATCACAGCCGACGTTGGTTTGAGCATTTCGGACATGCCCGGCCCGCCTTTAGGGCCCGCGTTGCGAATCACAACCACGTGTCCTTCTTTGATTTCGCCTTTGGACAACATGTCAATAATTTCGGATTCATGTTCACAAATCTTGGCATGTCCTTCAAAGCGAAGGCCTTCTTTACCCGTAATTTTGGCAACAGCGCCAGTTGGCGCCAGGTTGCCGTACATAATCTGAATATGACCGCTTGCTTTGATAGGATTGGTAAGCGGAAAGATAATGTTCTGGGTTTCAAAGTCCAGGTCCGGAGCTTCGGCCAGGTTTTCTGCCACGGTTTTTCCGGTAATTGTCAGGCAATCACCATGAATCAGACCTTGTGCGTAAAGATATTTCATGATAGCAGGCACTCCACCAATGGCCAGAATATCTTCCATGTAATACTTTCCGCTTGGTTTCAAATCGGCAATAAAGGGCGTACGATCACTCACAGCCTGAATATCATCGAGTGTCAACGGGATTCCCGCTGCGCGGGCAATAGCCAGATAATGAAGTGTAGCATTTGTCGAGCCGCCCAGCGCCATCACTACCGTCAGGGCATTTTCGAGTGATTTGCGGGTGATGATTTCTTTTGGGGTGAGGTTCAATTCCAGCAATTTTTTCATGGCTGCCCCAATCTTCCGGCATTCATCCTGCTTGCCTTCGTGCGTGGCCGGATAGCTGCTACTAAACGGTAAACTAAGGCCCATTGCTTCAATGGAAGCCGCCATGGTGTTGGCGGTGTACATCCCGCCACAGGCACCCGCACCGGGAATGGAATTTTGGATTACTCCTTTAAAATCTTCGTCAGAAATGTTTCCGGCAAATTTTTTCCCCAAAGCTTCAAAGGCCGATACAATGTCCAGCTTTTGTCCTTTATAATGTCCCGAACGGATCGTGCCTCCGTAAACCATTATGGCAGGGCGTTCCAAACGAGCCATTGCCATGATGGCTCCCGGCATGTTTTTGTCACAGCCTACCACGGCAATAACCCCATCGTACCACTGCGCCTGTACGACACTTTCGATGGAGTCCGCAATCAGATCGCGGCTGGGAAGCGAATATCGCATGCCGTCGTTGCCGTTGGTCATGCCGTCAGAAACGCCGATGGTATTAAAAATCAACCCAACCATGTCGTTGGCCTGAACCCCTTGTTTCACATACACCGACAAACCGTTCAGGTGCATGTTGCAGGGGTTGCCTTCGTAGCCTGTGCTGGCAATCCCGATTTGTGGTTTTGCCATATCGCTTTCTTTCAGGCCAATCCCGTAAAGCATAGCTTGTGCGGCTGGATTGGTCACTTCCTGAGTGAGCGTACGCGAATATTTATTCAGGCTTTGGGTTTCGGTCGTATTCATGTGATGGTTTGCTGGTTATTAGATCCAATTGGTTTATATCAGGTTCAAAAAAGCCTCACTCAGCATAAGTGTGAGTGAGGCATCAGGGCTGTTATGCAGATTTCACTCACACCTTAGAAGGTGCAGCCGAGCAAAATGACATAAGGTACAGCGCAATTCATAAAAAAGGAAATTAGTCTGGCAGTGAAATTTCGCTAAATGCGTAATTCCTTCACAAAGAAGTAAGCTATCTTTCTATTTTCCAAATATTCCATCTACTTTTTGCATGAATTACATAGAATTGCAGCATTGCTTATCTTTGTACGAAACGAGTGTCCTGAGAATAGTCAGTTATAACTACAAAAAATACCATTTTATAGTAAATTTATGTTAAGCACCGAATCTGCCTCCGCTTACGATGATCTGGAAAAAATGAGCGTACGTGACTTGCTCATTAATATTAACCGGGAAGATCAGCTCGTCCCCTTGGCTGTGGAAAAAGCCATTCCTCAATTGGAAAAACTTGTTGAACAGGTAGTTCTGCGCATGCGGCAGGGTGGAAGACTATTTTACATTGGTGCAGGCACGAGTGGACGGCTCGGGGTTGTAGATGCGTCCGAGTGTCCGCCAACCTACGGTGTAGCTCATGACCGGGTCATTGGGCTAATTGCCGGAGGCGACCGGGCTATTCGCCGGGCTGTCGAATATGCCGAAGATGATGCGGAGCAGGCCTGGAAAGACGTTCAGGAATATCAGATCAATTCCCTTGATTCTCTGATTGGCATTGCTGCTTCCGGGCGCACGCCCTACGTAATCGGTGGACTTCAGCAGGCCCGTAGCTTGGGAATCCTGACCGGTTGCATTGTCTGCAACGAGGGCTCACCCGTAGCTGACGCCGCGGAGTTTCCGGTGGAGGTGGTTGTTGGGCCGGAGTTTGTGACGGGCAGTACCCGCATGAAATCCGGGACGGCGCAGAAACTGGTCCTGAATATGCTTTCCACATCCGTAATGATTCAACTCGGACATGTCAAAGGAAATAAAATGGTCGATATGCAGTTGTCTAATCATAAACTCGTCGACCGTGCTATCCGAATGGTGCAGGACGAACTAAATGTATCTGTTGAGCAGGCTGACGCACTTTTGAAAGCGTACGGCAGCGTACGCGCTGCGGTTGAGCAGGGGAGAAAGTAAGTTTCCTTTCAAACCTTTTAAGTAGCCATTAGGTTATTAGTGATTAGTTGTTTATTGTGCTGATAATCAAATATTTGCACCATTGTTTGATTGCCCATTTTATAAAAACTAAATAATAACGAGTACTTACTTCTAAATTCAATTTATCTCTAAAAATTCACTAACCTCAAAAAACCTCCATGAAAGCCGCCGTATTACAAGCACTTCATCAACCCTTACTTATTCAGGAAGTCGAAAAACCCACTCCCGGACCGGGTGAGGTTGTCGTAAAACTTCTGGCCGCTGCACTCAATCACCGCGACGTATGGATTCAGAAAGGGCTTTATCCCAATATAAAAACTCCCCTGATTCCGGGCTCCGACGGTGCCGGTGTGGTGGCTGAAATCGGCGATGGTGTGAGCGAATACTGGCTTGATAAAGAGGTAATTATTAATCCGTCGCACAATTGGGGAGATAATCCGGCCTTTTATAGCCCGGATTACAAAATTTTGGGTTTACCCGACAACGGTACTTTTGCCGAATATATCAAAATGGATCTGCGCTATATTACTGAAAAGCCGTCCCATTTGTCGATTACCGATGCTGCCGCGCTTCCGTTGGCGGGCTTAACTGCCTGGCGGGCATTGATGACACGCAGCTGTCTGAAAGCCGGGCATAGGGTACTTGTTACGGGTGCTGGGGGGGGAGTGGCGTTGTTTGCCATTCAGTTTGCGCTTGCAGCGGGCGCAGAGGTGTGGGTGACGTCAGGCTCGGAGGAAAAAATTCAACAGGCCATGCAGCTTGGTGCCAAGGGAGGCGTTAATTATAAGTCGCCTACCTGGTACCGCGATTTGCTCGTGAAAGCGCAGGGTCCAAAAACAGGCTACTTTGATGTCATTATTGATAGCGCAGGCGGGAGTGGTTTTGCACGATTGGTAGACGTAGCGGCGCCTGGTGCAACGATCTGTTTTTATGGCGGAACTACCGGAAATATTACTGATTTGGTGCCTGCGAAAGTGTTTTTTAAACAACTTAACATACTAGGTACCACAATGGGTACTGAGGACGAATTTGAGGCAATGATTCAATTTATAGAAGAAAAAGAGCTTACACCCATTGTGGATTCGGTGCTGCCCCTGGAAGAAATTGAAACTGCCTTACGCCGCATGGACGATGGAACTCAGTTTGGGAAAATTGTGCTGACGATCAATCAATAAAGCGCTATTAAAAAACAAAAAAGAGACTGTTGCCCCTGATTTATGGGAGACAGTCTCTTTTTTATGTACCAAAAATAGATTACTAACTAGGATTTACTGCCAAATTTTCGGTATAGAAAGAGAAGAAGAACAGCGCCCAAAATGGCGATAAACAGACTGCTAATATTGAAACCATCCACAGCGCCAAAACCCAAAGCCTGCGAAATAAAACCTCCAACTACCGCACCGGCGATCCCAATCAACATGGTGACGAAAAATCCTCCCGGATCTTTGCCCGGATGAATAGCTTTTGCAATGGCTCCGGCCATAAGGCCAACGATAATCCATGTAATAATACTCATACGTTATAGTGTTTAAGAGTGAAGGTGAGTGAACAAGGTACGAATACTCTCTTATAAAAAACCCCATGCCATCAATTATTTAGATGGCATGGGGTCTATTTGGTAACGGAAAATGGCTTTATTTTTTAGGATAGGGAAAATCAAAAAACATGTTTCCTCCCGCAGCCTGCCGGTCTATCGAAGAGTGTACATCGGGTCCGGTTGGTGGGACAGGCTCTTCGTCAACTCCACGGCGGGCTACCCGGGTGCCATAAATTTGGTACAGAGCTTCGCCCAATAGCGGGTCGCGCGGATCGCCGTAGGGATACAATACCGACCCTTCCGTTTTGGCTACATTAGGCTCAAAACCAGCCGTATATTCAGAGCTTCTCAGGCTATTGGCCGATCTGGAAACGATCGGCTGAATGCCCCATTTGATTCGCTTGGAGTCGTCGGAAATTGTGATGGAACCAACGTTCTTGCCAGTAGTTTTTCCGCCTATAATTACTACGGGCATAAAAGGTTTTAAACCATTGATTACTAGCTCGCTGGCAGAAGCAGTAGAAGTAGAAGTAAGGAAAATTACCCGATTCAAATTACCACCCACATTTTGGCTTTTAGTTAAAAAGCTTTCGAAAAAAAATGACTTGCCATATTGTTTTTCAAGGGAAGGGGTCACAATCTTGTTGTATTCTTTGTAATAGAAAACATCAGTTGACGATACACCTTTGGCAATCATGCTTGCCAGTTGGGTTGCCGAACTTACGTATCCTCCCCTGTTATACCGAAAGTCAATAATGAGCTCATTTATACCTTTGGTTTTGAAGGAGGCAAATACTTTTTCCAGAGCCTGATCGTACGTTTTTACCGAGCTATTGTTCGGCCCCGGAACGAACTGATGATACACCAGATAGCCTACTTTTTTGCTGCCATTTACAAAAACAGTATCAAAGTACACCGGATCTGATTGCAGAACCTGTGAAGCGATACTTCGGGAAGTTTCACTATCAACTACCTGATTGGACGCATTGAGCTGACCCAATCGGATTGCTTTTGTTTCTTTACCGGTATATAACAAAGCGTAGTAGTTTGATAGTGTCAGCTGTTGTCCGTTTACCTGCGTAAAAAAATCACCCCGTTTGAAGCCTGCTTTTTCTGCGGGTGAACCTTTGATCACGTACGTAACAATTCCGTAGAGTTCGTTGCCATTGCTGGCATAGCGCAAAAGCCTGAATTCCAGTCCGGTGCTCGTAGTTTCACCACTCAATGACGCTTTGAGCTCATCGGCGCTTTCCTGAAGCCACGAAAAACGATCGCCATCGGGGCGCAGTGACGCGTCGTATCTGTAAAGAATGGAGCTGAAAAAGTTTTGAGGAGTTTGCGCAAAATCCGGGCTTGCAGGCAGTTTGTCGTTCCAGAAATACCAGGTTTTCATATTGTCCAGTATCCACTCATTTACTTCCGCATCGGGTGGATTTCCATCAGGTACAACGGACGTTTCCTTACACGATGTTAACAGAGCTAAGACGCTGATAAAGAGACAGAAATTATTTTTTTTCATAAATATTTGATAGGTTCAGAAAGCCAGGGATTTGTTCGGTTTAAAGTAACGCCATCGGGCGAATTACAGTATTCAGTACTACTAATTTAGAAACATAAAGTTATCAATAAAAAGCTACTTTCCGGAAATTCTGGAATTGAGAAGGGTTTACACAAGAGTTTTGTAGTTTTCCCGTTATAATTTACGAAATTAAAGACAGTTTAGATTTCTCCTAGCCCGCTTCTTTGGTCATGAAAAACCCTTTTCAGATGCTCCGGAATGTTTTCTTTTGCTTTTTGTTTTCGTCAGGGTGTTCAGCTATTGCCCAGTCAGACCACCACTCTGCTGCTGAACCATTCGTGTGTAACTACGTTGGAAACGGCCTGCGAAATCCGCAGGAAATTTGCAACTATCTTTCCTTTACGTCCAATCGCCATGCTGAACGGGTAGTTGAGCGAATTTTACAGCCGGTTGGCCTCATGCGAAATTTTGTAGTAGTGGAATGCCCCAATACCGAAAACTGCTTTGCTACGGTTGTAGACGGAAAACGTTTTATAATTTATGACGGTCAGTTTATGAAACAGGTCGAAAGCCTGACTAATACCGATTGGTCAGCAATCAGCATTGTGGCGCACGAAATTGGCCATCATTTACAGGGGCACACTATTGACGGGCAGGGCAGCCGGCCCGAAAAAGAACTCGAAGCGGATCGTTTTTCGGGTTTTGTACTGCATCAATTGGGCGCTTCGCTGGAAGAATCCCTGATTGCGATTCGTACGCTTTCCAGTGAAGAAAATACGGATTCGCATCCGGGCCGCAAGATCAGAAGCGACGCCATTAGCAGAGGATGGGAAGATGCTGAGCGAATGTATCCGCTTTGGTACAAAAATCCAATACCTGCTGTTGCAACTGCCTCAGCTGCCCGTCAACAGCAAGAACCCATATATCGTCCGACAACCACAAAACCCGAACCGGAAGTAGAAGTAATTGAAACGGATATTACCCTGCGCGCCATTCCCGGTTGTGTATCCGGCGATTGCTTCAATGGTCCCGGTATTTTGATTAAAGAAAATCAGGAACGCTATGAAGGCTATTTTGTGGAGGGAGAAAAAAGTGGTGAAGGCGTGCAGTTTTATCCGGGAGGGATGATCCGGTACAAGGGCGAGTTCGAAAGTGATCTGCGTTCCGGACGGGGAACGTACTATTTTACCAATGGAGATAAATATGTAGGTTATTTTCTTGAAAATGTTCCCCACGGAAAAGGCACGTACTACTACTCGGATGGAGAACGATTTGTTGGAAATTTCAAACAAGGCATCCGGGATGGATACGGTGTTTTGTACAAAACCAACGGTAATCGTGAAACAGGCTACTACAAAAATGATGAGCGAGTGCGTTAGATAGACGCTTGCGCAGGTAGTATAAAAAACGTCGGGAAAGGGCATATGCCCTTTCCCGACGTTTTTTAGGTTATAAACAAAGCCTTAATTAAAACTCCAAAAAAGCTTCTTCGATAATCGTACAGGCTTTGTTCATTTGGTCGGCAGTAATCACGAGTGGGGGAGCAAAGCGGATTTTATTGCCATGAGTGGGCTTGCAAAGCAATCCTTTGTGCATCATGGAAAGGCACAGCTCATGCGCCGTTTTGCTGTCTTCGGTGTCCCGGATCACGAGCGCATTCAGCAGACCTTTTCCCCGAACAAGCTCCACGAGTGAGGTTTTTGCCATAAGATCCGTCATCCGGCTGCGGAAAAGTTGACCCATCGTTTCGGCGTTTTCGGCCAGTTTTTCATCATCAACCACACGCAGCGCTTCCATCGTAACGGCGCATGCGAGCGGGTTGCCTCCATACGTAGAGCCGTGCTCACCGGGGCGAATCGTGAGCATGACCTCGTCGTCGGCAAGAGCTGCGGACACCGGCATTGTGCCGCCCGACAAAGCTTTCCCCAAAACAAGAATATCCGGTTTAACGCCCTCCCAATCGCATGCCAAACGTTTGCCGGTTCGGCCAATGCCGGTTTGCACTTCGTCTGCAATCATAAGAACCTGATACCGCGTGCACAACTCGCGAACTCCTTTGAGGTAGCCTTCATCAGGAACTACCACCCCGGCTTCTCCCTGAATCGGCTCCACCATAAACCCTGCAATGTTTGGATTTTTACTAAAAACATGTTCCAGCGCAGCCAGGTCATTATAAGGTACCAACTCCACACCTGGTAAAAAAGGACCGTAGTCGTCTGTACTTGTTGGATCCGTTGAGGAAGAAATTGCTGCCAGGGTGCGGCCCCAGAAATTGCCCGTGGCATATACCGTTACGGCTTTGTCTTGTGGAACTCCCTTTACTTTATAGGCCCATTTTCGGGTCAATTTGAGCGCGGTTTCTCCGCCTTCAACTCCCGAGTTCATCATCAGTACTTTGTCGTAGCCAAAATACTCGCACAGAAATTTTTCACATTCGCCGAGCCGGTCACTATGAAAAGCCCGTGACGTAAGCGTAAGCCGCTGTGCCTGCTCAATCATCGCATTGATGATTCGTGGATGACAATGTCCCTGACTTACTGCACTGTAAGCCGAAAGAAAGTCGAGATATTGATTTCCTTCTACGTCCCAGACTTCTACGCCGAGTCCACGGTTCAGCACCACGGGCATGGGTTTGTAATTATGTGCGCCATAGGTCCATTCCAGGTCGATAGCCTGCTGACTGGCGGTCAGGTGTGTTGTTTCGGTGTATTTCATATAGGAATTGAATTAAGAACAAAAATATCTGTTTCGGGGTTGTGCTGTAAAAGTAGTAAAACCCTCATCGCTGCGCAAAAGTGAGTATACGAAGAAAGAATACCCCCGAAATTCCGCTCCGAAATGGCCTCGTACAGGAAGATTACTACCTGAATGAGAAGGGGTTTATGGTTTTTACGCAGGCGTATCATCTCAAAAGGGGCTACTGCTGCAAAAACGGCTGCCTGCACTGCCCGTATGGCTTTCGCAAAAGTGATAAATAGGCGTCCTTCAAGGAATTATTTTAAAAAAGCATTTGGGATAACAGGTTGGGTTTGCTATATTTGCACCCTCATTTGCAAAAAGTTGAAAGATCATGGCTAAGGTTTGTCAAATTACAGGAAAAAGAACCCGCGTTGGAAATAATGTTTCTCACGCTAACAATAAGACGAAGCGTAAGTTTTTCCCGAACTTGCAGAAGAAACGTTTCTTCATTCCCTCAACGGGCGAATGGATTACAATGAAAGTTTCTACTTCGGCTCTCCGTACTATCAATAAAAACGGTATAGAAGCTACAATCAGGAAGGCTTACGAAAAAGGTACGCTAAGTATCTAAAAGTTTTTACTACGAATTTGTTAGAAAATCCTCTTCGGTTATGAAGAGGATTTTTGCTGCTTCAGCGCAGCTCGCTTTACTTCTTATGCTGTTTAGTTGGGATTGTGCCTCTCTTTCTGAACAAATTCCCAATACATTCGTCGCTTTTACTCTTCTTTTATTCCCGTTCAGGCCACATAATCGTTGGTTCGTCATTCTTTTTTGGAAAACTATACGCATTCTGGTTTGTTTTGTAAAAAAAATAGAGAGCGGAAAAATTCAATTTATGAAAATTATCTTACGTCTGTTGATTCTGGGTGTAGTAGGGCTGATGAGCAGTGCAGAAGTATACGCTCAGGCTAAATTTACGGTGAGTGGCTACGCAAAAGACCGCTCAAATGGCGAAGGGCTCATTGGAGTATCGGTGTATGTGCGGGAGGCTAACACAGGAGTAGTTACGAATCCCTACGGGTTTTATTCGATTACCCTGCCGGAAGGCAGTTACACGTTGGTTTTCAGTTATATTGGTTATGAAAAAAGTACAAATTCTGTTTCGCTGAATTCAGATCAAAAACTGGACATTGAACTGGCCGAAGAAGGCCGGCAGTTGCAGGAAGTCGTGGTATCGACTCGCAAAGAGGACGAAAACGTACGAAGTATTGAGATGTCGGTCAATAAGGTAGACATCAAAACGATCCGGAAGATTCCGGCGCTGCTTGGTGAGGTGGATGTTATTAGAAGTATCCAATTATTGCCCGGTGTAACTACCGTCGGCGAAGGCGCTTCGGGCTTCAACGTACGCGGGGGCGATGTATCCCAAAATCTGGTTTTGCTCGACGAAGCTCCGGTCTACAATTCTTCGCACCTCTTCGGATTTTTCTCCGTCTTTAACCCGGATGCAGTCAAGGATGTAAAGCTTATCAAAGGTGGTATTCCCGCTCAGTATGGCGGGCGCATTTCTTCTATTCTGGACGTTCGGATGAAAGAAGGGAATACCAAAAAACGGGAGATCAATGGCGGCATCGGGTCAATTTTCTCACGCCTGACCTACGAGCAACCCTTTGCCGAAGGTGACGGTTCGTTTATTGTGGCAGCACGGCGTTCTTATATTGACGTTTTGGCGAAGCCTTTTCTTAATAAAGATTTAAGAAATAGCCGGTTTAGTTTCTATGATCTTACGGCAAAAGTAAACTACCGCCTGAATGACAAGAACACATTCTTTGCGTCAGGCTATTTCGGACGGGATGTGTTCGGTGCCGATTTTGGGTTTGGTTGGGGCAATGGGACGGCCACTGCCCGCTGGAATCATATTTTTTCCAACAAACTTTTCCTGAATCTGACGGCCTATTACAGCAATTATGATTATTCGCTGGAATCAAGCCGTAATGATGACGATGCGCAGGATAAATTTGAATGGAACTCAAAAATTATCAGCAGCAGCGTCAAGCCTGATTTTACGTACTATCTCACCCCCAACAATCAGCTGAGTTTTGGCGGGCAGTATATTTATTACGACACCCGTCCCGGCTCAGCGGTCGCCATTTCGAGTGGCGAACGCCGCGACATTAGTCTTGAATCCCGCTATGGCGATGAATCGGCGTTGTACATTGCCAATGAGCAAAAAGTATCGGAGCGAATTTCGTTGCAGTATGGCTTGCGGTATTCATTTTACCGCAATCTCGGCCCCGGTACGGTGTTCGATTATCAAGAGGTGCAAAAAGGCGAGCGGCAGGTGCCGCAGTTTCCGGGTACTGACTATGAAGATGGCGAGACAATTGCCAGTTATGGCAACTGGGAGCCGCGCTTTGCCATGAATCTCGGGCTTAATAGCCGTACATCTCTCAAAGCGAGCTATAACCGAACGACTCAATACTTACACCTGCTGTCCAATACCGCCGCAAGCTCTCCACTTGACGTTTGGACGCTGAGTACCGCGCGCATCAAGCCCGAAATCGCCGATCAGGTGGCGTTGGGTTGGTTTCAGAATTTTCGGGACAATACCTACGAAGCCTCTGTGGAGGTCTATTACAAATCACTTCAAAACCAAATTGACTACGTCCGTAATTCGGATCTTTTGCTCAATCAGTTTGTGGAAGGCGATTTGCTTTTTGGGAAAGGACGAGCGTTTGGCGCAGAGTTTTATGTCAAGAAAAATAAAGGTCGCCTCACCGGATGGCTCAGCTACACCCTGGCTCGTACCGAACGACTTGTGGAAGGCGTAAACAACGATGGCTGGTTTCCGGCCCGATTTGATAAACCTCATAATTTTACGGCGGTTGGCATTTACAACCTCACGGAGCGATTTACGTTATCATCAAATTTTACCTTTGCTTCCGGAACTCCCGCCACATTCCCTACCAATCGATTTGAATGGAACGGCTGGGCTCTGCCGCACAACGTGTACAATGCCCGAAACAATAACCGGATTCCGGCCTACCATCGCCTGGACCTGGCCGCTACGCTTAAAGCCCGTAAAAAGCTATTCAAAACAGGAGAGAGTGAATGGGTGTTTTCGGTTTATAATGCCTACAATCGCCGCAATCCGTACTCCGTATATGTACAGCAAAATGAAAATAATCCGCTCCTGACCGAGGCGATTCGCTTTTCAGTGATTGGGTCATTCATTCCTGCCATTACCTACAATTTTAAATTCTAAGTTCATTCAACCGGTGACGTGGAGTAAGCTTTTTTGTAGGAATTGACACTCCAAACAAGAATTTCACTTCACCCATAAGACGAGCTCTTACCAGGAAATTAGTATGAAAATATCCATAAAATACCTTCTTTTTTATCTCACGCTGCTTTCGCCGTTCTTCCTGCTAACTTCCTGCGAAGACGTAGTTACGCTTGATACCGAAACCGGGCCGGAACAATTGGTCGTGGATGGCTGGATTACCAATCAGCCCGGTGCGCAAACGATCCGACTGAGTCGTTCGGCGGCTTATTTTAATAATGCAGCGGCGCTCCCGGCTTTACAGGCCTCCGTAGAGCTCACCGACGACGCCGGGAATTCCTATGTTTTTCAGGATGTACAAAACAACGGAATATACCAATGGACGCCGGAATCAGATTCGGTGGCGTTAGGAAAAATTGGCCGAACGTACACTCTGCGGATTCGCTACGAAGGCGAGGAATACGTATCTGCCAATGAAATTAAACGGGTGCCGACCATCGATTCTTTGATTTATACCGAAGAGCGTTTTCCGATTGACCCGCCCGAAGGCCCGCGGGAAGGCTACATTGCCGAGTTTTTTGCACGAGATTTTACCGGAATTGGCGATACCTACTGGATCAAATCTCTCAAAGGAGGCAAGCTTTATGCCAATGAACCGACGTCAATTTCAATTGCCTATGATGCGTCTTTTAGCCCCGGTTCTCCTTCGGACGGCCTCATGTTTATCCTGCCACTTCGTCAATCCATTACTATTAATCAACTTTTTTCGGCGGGCGATACCGTAGGTGTAGAATTGCACAGCATCACCAACGAAGCGTACTATTTTCTGCAGCAGGTTAGGCAGGAGTCGTCTAATGGCGGAATTTTTGCGGTACCTCCGGCCAATATTCCCACAAATATCAGGAACGTCAATCCGAATGGGAAAAAAGCGCTCGGATACTTTGGTGCCTCAGCGGTCAATCGGGCCGAAACCATAATTGATCCGGCACGCGCACGCCCCAAAGAGTAAAGAGTTGGTAGCAGGTTATTGGATTTACTAAAAGAATTGTCAAAAAGTATACATCAGCTGAGCTTTCAGTTCACTGCGGGTTGGGCCCTCAATTTGGCTCAGCCCGCTGCCTATTTCTTCCTGATTGGAAAAACGGCTTTGCGACCACCGAAGCCATACGCGTATTTTTTTTGAAACTGCATAGCGGGCCATCAGGTAGTGCCGGGTGCCGCGGTTGTAGTAGGCAGGCAATGAAAACGCATACAGTACATCTTTTTCATATACATACTGTCGGCTATCGTAGTTGTCGGTGGCAAAAAATGCCATGCGGGCGCTAATTTCGATTTTAGGCAATCGCCAGGTTATATCCTGAACCACGGTGAAACCCGTAGAACTCGAAATTCCTCTATACACAAACTGTCCCGCCTGAATTCTGGTACGAATGGCAAAGCGCAAAGGCACGTCATAATCGGCTTGTAAGGAGGCTGTTCGACGGATTGTTTGCGTAAGTTCGGGCAGCGGAGTGGTGTTTCCGGGGCGGTTGCGTTCTTTTTGTTCCTGATGAAAAAGAGCCACGGCAGTAAATTTTTTGTTGGGAGAAAATCGAACGTGCAGCAGACGGTCATTACCCTCAGAGGGTGCATTGACCTGATATTTCAACCACGGGAAGCTAAACCGATCATAAAATCCGCTGAACTGCCACCGGCGGTTTGGACTGTACCGAAGTCCCCAATATGCCCCCGATTCGTTGATGGGGCGCGAACCTTCGGTAAGTGGACTACCATAAAACGTGTGGAAATTGCGATCGTAGTGACGCAGTATAAACGTGGCGTCTAGAGTCCTGCCAAGCGGGGCAATCAACCCGCCAATACCTCCAAGACCCCCACTCGACGACCGTCCGCCTTCGCCAAAAAAATGGAGGTTTTTCCAGAGATAATCGCCGTGTAGTCCCAAACTGAGGTTGTTCTTTCCTTTAAATTCAAATACATTGTAGGGCAGATTTCGACGCTCCAACGCTACGCCAAAATGCGTATATAGGGCCGTAAGGCCGATTTTTCCCCGCTGACCGGGTAGATTATAAGCCGTATGAAAACCCAGGTTTTTTTCAGGAATAAGCGCCTGTTTTTCGCGTTCGGCCGGTGTGCGGTGCAGTCCGGCAAGGAGCAGAGAAGAAACCAGAAGTTCCTCGGAATCAGTGTTCAGGCTGGCGTCCCGCCGCACGCCTGATGCCAGAACCGTCATGTCCCATTGCCTGGTAAGCGCAAGAGTAGCCGCTGCTCCCCGAAAAAAGCCCGCTTCCAGTACAGAGGTATGTGGCCGCAATCCGAGCGTACTTCGGTAACCTGTCAGGATTGTTTCGGTACCTTTGCCCAATCCAAAACCCGCAGCCATCAAAAGCCCTTGTCCAGCCTGCATCTGAAAATCTCCCAAAATGACATTCTTAAAAATACCCCGATTTTGAAGTTGTGCGTGAAATGAGGTAAAATCTACGCCAAAAATCTGACGCTTCGGCTGCCAGTTCCAGCGCTCGCCAGCATCTTGCTCAAACGTAAAACCCAGGCTGTAAGCACCTGCTCTTGCATATCGGTACCGGGCATATAACTGATAGGGACCGCCCGCATAGCGGCTTGTGGAGGTTGAGCCGGAATCGATTTTAGAAAAACCTTTTTGTTGTTCTAGTAACCGCTCACTGCGTAAAATAAGAAAATGTTGGGTGGGGCTATGCAGGAGTTCATTCCATGAGGCCTGACGGGGTTGAAGTGTCACAAAGGGCAACAGCCGTCGAATCGTTGGCAGGTCAAACGTGGGTACTGCCTGCAATTCATATAAGGACAAAAGCGCACCAAAATTGCCCCGATAGGCTATAAAGGCATCTAATTGTTCAGCGGTCAGGATGAAGGTGGCGGCAAGTTCGTCGCGGGTGGCGGTGTTCAGGTCCAGTGGATTGGCATAAAGTTGAAACAGCGCTTCGTATAGATCGTTGTAGTTGGCGTCGTCGACTGGAACCGGAAAAAGCTCCTGAATGAACGAAGAAAAATCGATTTCCTGCCGGGGAGGAGTTTGAGATATGCAAATCTGAGTGACAAATAACAAACAAACAAGCTGCACCCGGAAAATGGATTTCCTGATACAGCTTGTTTGTTGCATTGATTCTTTCGTATAAAATAGAGTTTACGTCATTTTCTCAATAGGCTTTAAGGCTGAGATCCAGGCTTTTGACCTGATGAGTCAAAGCTCCGCTCGAAATACTGTTTACGCCCGTTTCGGCCACAGCCCGAATTGTTTTTTCATTGATATTTCCTGACGCTTCGGTCTCAAATCGGTCACCAATTTTTTGTACAGCCACTCGCATATCTTCCAGTGAAAAGTTATCCAGCATGACTATATCTACACCGCCGATACGCAGAATTTCTTCAACATCTCTCAAATTACGGGCTTCAATTTCAATTTTCAGCGTTCGTCCGGTGCTTTGCAGGTAGGCATTGGCCCGGCCAATAGCGGCTTCAATTCCGCCTGCATAATCCACATGATTATCTTTCAGCATAATCATATCGTAGAGCCCCATGCGGTGATTGGCCGCGCCACCAATACGGGTAGCCATTTTCTCAAAAACCCGAAAATTGGGCGTTGTCTTTCGTGTATCCAGCAGCTTAACGGGCAGATCGGCAATCAGATCAACAAGGTTTCGGGTATAGGTTGCAATGCCACTCATACGTTGCATGATGTTGAGCATCAGTCGCTCCGCAAGCAAAATCGACTGGGTATTTCCTGATACTGTCAGGACGATTTCTCCGGGCTGAATGGACGCTCCATCAGCCAGTAACGGCTGCACGTTTAGGGTGGGATCTACCTCCTCAAAAACCAGCAGGGCCACGTCAACACCGGCCAAAATACCTGCTTGTTTAACCAGCAAACGAGCCTGATTGGTGGCATCTGCCGGAACACATGAAAGAGAAGAATGATCGCCATCTCCGGCGTCTTCACGAAGCGCCAGCCGAATCAGGTCACGAAGGTTATTGGGGTTTGTTTCCATAGGTGGTGAAATTAAGGGCTCTTGCTGAATATGCCAAATCTCAAATCACGTTACCAAAAAAGTTAGGATGGGAAGCAGTTATCCCGGGTTTGTCTTTCGGGTTGAAATATATCGTTTAATTCCCCAAATCAATCCACATATGAACCCCAACGCTATCAGAATGAACCAGTCATCGGAGAAAGAGGCAGTCATAACCGGTCTGGTTTGGCCGATAAGCACGATGCCAGCCCATGCGAAAGGTAGCTGATTAGAACGACTATTGCCAGTAAGCCATGCAATCTGTGCTTTTTGCAAGGCTATATCCAGGGGCAGACCGGTTGCCAGGTGTTCGTAAAACGATTGATTTAATTCATAGATAGTTTGGTTTTCTACATTCCAGAGGGTCGTCAGAGTTGATGGAATGCCAAGCGCCAAAAAACCTCGGGCAAAACTAAATACACCCTCCCCCCGCTGGTAGGTACCACTTCCGGTTTTGCATGCTGACAATACCATGAGCTGCGTCTGAAAACGCTTTCCTCCGGGCAGGTCAGATAGAGCAAGGGTCGAATCTGCAAAAAAGAGTGTAGGGGCTTCCAGGCTGTCAGCATCCGCATGAGTAATAAGTTGAACGATTTGAAAGTGCTGAGCCTGATTCATGAATTCCTGGCGGGAAGCATCTTTTCCTATAAGATTTTTAGGAAAATGAAAATGAGAATTGAGCGCAGTAATTGCCTTGTCAGAGCCAGACAGGCTGGCCAGATTCATAGCCGAGGGGAATTCAATAGGGGCTACACCCAGAAACGATGGACCAGGTGGCCAGAATGAAGTAGCTGAAGATTCATTTTTTTCAAGGAAACGAGCCGAATAGACATAGCTTATGGCATGATGTCGAATGAGGAAATCGGGCTGCGTTGGCGATAGACTAAATGCTCCAAAAGGTAGGAATTCGCCATCGGGAGAGATAATCAGCCGTGTGCCTTTGCTCAAACCAAAAGGTTTAAGCAGGCATTCGTAAAGACCTGATGATGATGATATTAGTTGTGTAAACTGTTTATTTTGTGCATTGCGGCTGATTAACAAAGGTTTGAATTGATGTAGGAAATACCGGTATTTTTCTAAATCCAGACGTTTTAAAGCAATATCATGGCTCTGAATACATAAGCCAAAGAGGCTGCTGTCACCAACAAAGTAGGAAAGGTAAGCGCTTTCGGGTAATGTACTTGTAGGCTTCAAAGATTGCTCTTGAAACGCCCGAGGAGAAATTATATGGCTGTCATATTTATACCTGAAATATTGTGGATTAGTGGTTTCCAACCTCTTGATGAATTTCTCTTGTTCAAAGAGAGTATTTAGCAATTCAGATTCATATTTCTGACGGATTTGCCTGCTATTTCCCGGGGAGTTTACTTCATTTTGCAGGAAACGAATGCGATGGCTTAGCTTTTTTTCCTGTTCCGAATCATCTTCTGATAATCGTTGGGCAGCGTTCAGTTCATTTAATTTATCGCTCAGCAAAACTGCTCGGCTTTTTTCAAAAAAATGAAAAGCGGCTTCTGTATTATTCAACAGAAAACAGGTTTCCAGCGCTTGTTCGTACATTGTCCGGGTTTTTTTTCGCCAGAATAGCTTTGAACTTTCGCCCGAGAGCTCCCACCGCATAAAATCAATCATACTGTCTGCCAGCATGAACGTGTGAAGTGCTTGTTGCAATTTGAATTTTTTATGGCTGGATGTTTTCCGGGCGTAAGTCAGCCAGGTAGCGGCTTTGTCCTGAACCAAAAGCAGAAAATATTCTTTTTGAGGTTCTGAGCGAATTGTTGCCGCCCTGGGAAGAGCCGTCAGAGACGTATCACGAAATGGAACCGAGAGTTGAGTTAGTCCTTTCTGGTGGTAGCGTAACGCCTCATCAAATTTCCCAAGTGCGCAAGACGCCAGCCCCAGATGGTCGAATAGAACACTTTTACTATACTGACTTTTATTGATTTGGTAGGCTTCTTTAAAGTAACTAATCGCTTTCTGGTAATTTTTTTGCCTATAAAAGTGCAGCCCCAAAGCGTTGGCGTAGTCCGAAAGATTGGGGTTTTGATGAAGACGGGCTAGTTTGAATGCCGCTTGCAGATGCTTTAATCCATTTTTTTGATCGCCCATTTCTTGCAGAATAACCCCAAGCAGCCGTTCCTGACCAGCATGCGATTCCTGGTTATCAGCATCGTAACGCACGAGTAAAATGGCTTTTTCTATGGCATTTTTAGCTTCATTAAAGCGCCCCAGACTTTGTAAAACCTGTGCTTTTTGTTCGAATAATTTGGAGATCTGAATATCTGAACCAAGCATATATGCCAGGTGCTCCCCTTGGGAAGCATATAACAAAGCCTGCTCAAAATCACCCTTTACATAGTATGAATACGTAATATATGGGCAGGCCGCCGAAGCCCACCGTATGCCGTCGGGATGAATTTTGCCTGATTCAAAGGCTTTTAATAAAAACGAAAGAGATTTCTCCGTTTCATTGGCGGCATCCAGATAGACCCCTAATCGGTAACAGGTTTTTGCATAATCACTGGTTTTCAGCCGAAGACTGCCTCGTGTACTTCCATAGAGCGCAATAGCCTGCGTAGCGTATCGAATGGCAGGTTGGTAGTCATACGTAAAATTGTATACATAAGCCAGTTGATTGAGTGCGGAAATGTAGGTAGAGTCAGCCTTCTCATAGCATTTTTCCCAGCGCTTTAGCCATGCATGCAGCCTGGTCCGTTGCTGTGTAAGGCCTGTGCTGTCGTAGCTTATAGAGCTGATCTTCTGTAAGTCAAGAGAAAAACTGTTCCGGTCAGGGCAGGCAGCCTTGGTCAGGCCACAAAGCCCGCAAAGGATCATTAGACCAACCCAAACGGCTGCTACTTTCATTTTATTCCTTTACGATTAGCTGAAAGTAATGGTAGGGAAATTAGTGGACTGCACAGAAGACAATGCTGCTGCTCTTGAGCTGGCTGGAGCTGAGGCTACAACAGAAGCTAGAGCTGCTGATACGTAAGCTGCCGCAAATGATGTGCCTTGAATGGGCTCGTCGTTTGCAATGGGTAGTTGAGAGAGGAAACCATTTGATACCGAGGATTTTACGGTTAGCGAAACGGCCATGCCCGTATTGCCAACCACGCGCTCATCATAAAAAGAGTTGACCGTGATGACTCTTTCCAGGCCACCATTGGCAAGAGGCAGTCCAAAAGAGGCCGGGTAGCGCGGGTTAGTATCGAGGTTATAATTGTTGTTGCCTGAGGATGCCACCACCCAGATTTTATGGGTTTGAGTCATAGCTCTTAATTTATTCTTAAAAATAGCAATATTTTGAGTGGATAGAACACCACTAAAACTAGCATTGATGACCTGAATGGGCAGGCCATTACGCTTGCTAGACAGTATATAGTTGCAGCAGCAAAGAACATCAAAGAGCATTCCTATGCCGGCGTTACTGAAAGCTTTGACAGGTAGTACCTGGCACTTATGGTGGCTAAGGATGGCCGAGATAACGGTACCATGCCGACCCACTTGATTTTTTATAACTCCACCGGCATGTTCCTGATCCACCAAATGGTCGTCATAGGGACTTGAAAGTATCTGTGCAGTAGATAAATCATTTAGAACGTCAAGCCTTGAATTTGGGACGGGGCGGACCAAATAATCCGTAATGCCGCAATAGCCATACATAGCTGAAGGCCGACAACCTTTTCTTTTTCTGCGGGCAAGAATGAAATCAACCTTTACGTTATTTTTTTCATAATGCCTTTTGATGAGTGGATTAGGTGGATTGCCGCGACGATCCTCCCATTTATAGTATAAACCCGTGTCCATCACTGCCACAATGGGTTTAGTTCGATGTCCTTGCGATACTTGCTGGAAATAAGCAGCGTCCTGTGTGGTAAAGGGTTTAAAATCAGAAGGGTACACATGTGTTACATCCCCCTCACTGATTGGGGGATGGCCGGGTTTATTATTTGGATTCGGATTTAAAATAAATTCGTTGTCGGTTTGAACAAACAGGCCCGGAAAAGGTACGATATCCCCACTCCCGGAATACGCCGCTCTATCCCATTCTATAAGCAAGGTCAGGCTTGGGCCATGATACTCCGATCGGTCGTTGGGACACTCGCTGATGCGAATGATTCGAAACAGGACTTTTTTTTCTTTGTTCTCCTCAAAACTCCATACGAAGGTGCCTTTGCTGAAAATGGGTGCAGGCTGATTTGAAGGAGGAATCTGCCTGATAATTCTTGTTTTTACCCACTCGGCAAGTGTTTTTTTATTAGTTTTTGAAGGAATACCTGCATGGTCAAAACAGGCTGGATGGATAATTAGAATCTTCTGAACAGGGTTAACCCAATATGGATTTTTCTGTTCATCCAAACGTCTTTCAATTGGTGTGTAAATTCCAAAATTTTCTAATTCTTTCTTGGTCAGGGTAGAAAAGTCGGGTTCCATTGGACAGGGGGTTTAGCGGGTTAATGAGATAGTGGGTATATTTTAACGGATGGGGAGTCAGTACCGATTATTCACGCTATTGATCAAAACTCAATAACCACTTTTCGGCCTGTTCTTTTCCTTCCAGATTCTTTGAAATTACTTCTTTAAGTAAAGATTCAGCCTGTTTTTTATCCAATGGTTCATTTCTTATAAGTAAGGCCAATGCTACGTGGAATGTACCTGGATTTGCGTACAAATCCTTTTGCTGAGCCAGCTTTTCAAAATGAACAATGGCCTGCTCATATCGTTGCAGTCTAAGCGCTGACAATCCCGCCAGATTCAAAGCCTCGGCACTGGCCGGCTGCTGTTGGAGCAGGGCTTGGGCCAGTAGTCCGGCTTTTTCAAACTCCCCTTGATTATAGGAGTCAATCGCTTTTTGCAGGCTATCAGTTCCTGCATCCATAAGGACCGGTAGGCTAGTTAGCTGCTGTTCAATGTAGGTTTGCGCTAGCGCTTGTGCCGTAGGCGAGGTTGGCCGAAGCCAATTCCAACCCAAACCGAGGGCGATTACTAATAGGGCGGCCACAGCTGCCAATGTCCATATAGGACGTATTGGGCGAGGCTGAGGCCTTTGGGCAAGTTCCTGCCACACAGCATGGCGCTCGGCTAGTAGTTCCTGCCTGATGAGTTGCCGGGTTTGTAAATAAAAGGCTACCTCTTCTGCCAGCGTTTGATTTTGCCGTAGGTCTTGCTCAAAAATGCTTTGCTCGGCAGAAGATAACTCTTTATTAAAGTAGGGCTCAATACGTGTATCCATACTCTTGTTTAGTTTTTATAGGCGGAGAGATATAATTCCCGAAGTCGATCCAGACAGCGTTGACGGCTCGTTTTGGAGACCGCTGCTGACTGATAGCCCATTTCCCGGGCAATTTCTACATCTGTAAAACCTTCGCCCCAGGCCCAAAGCATCCGATGGCATTTATCGCCCAGCTGCGTGAGTCGTTGTCGAAGCAGGTCTACATCCTGCTGTTGCATGAGTGTTTGAATGGCCGAGTGGGTATCGTCCGGCAAAAGATTTAACATTTCTGACAGTCCTTCACCCTGAAAGACCTGTGCCTTCTTAGTCGAATGTTTTCGAATAAGGTCAACACATTTGTTTGTAAAAATTTGATGTACGTAGGTTTTGATACCTGATCGCCCCTCAAAACGCCTGGAAATCAGGTGTTCGATGACCGTCAGAATAGTGTCTGAATACACAATGGAGCTGTCATCTTCGGAAAGCGTATGCCTTCGTGCTCCATCCCGAATGAGATAGGTAAAGTTCTGATAGAGGATATTTTCAAAAAAGCGGCGTTCGGACCCACCGGTTCGAATTCCGTCCATTACGCGAGACTCATCAAAGGGTTTACTAAACAGGCTCATAGGAAGGTTTCTTGCGGAGGAAAGGTAAGGAAAATCGTAAAAATAATTACGTGTCCTGTTTCCCTGCGACTAATTTTTTCGACTAAGCTTTTAAATCCGGGGAAAAGAACATCTGCACACAACCTTTTTTACGCATACACTATGAAATCTATTTCACTCACGTCGCTTTGCTCGTATGTACACATCGGCGGGCACACTCAGGTTCACGTAGACGAAATTCTATTTTGTTCCGGAGATCGAAATTATACGCAGGTACATTTTACTGATGGCCGCAAATTGTTGGTAGCCACTACCCTCGGGACCCTCGAAGAGCGTTTATGCGGGCGAGCGTTTATGCGGTTAGGTCGTTCTGAGCTAATTAACTTAAAATATGTGGACCGGTTTGACCAAAACCGGGTTGTGTTGATAAATGGTCAGCAATTCTACCTTAGCCGAAGAAGAAAAAAAAGAATTCATGAATTACTTTGCCAACAGGTTGTGCAGTATACCGAACAGCGGTCCAGTATTGCGTCATGAAATATGGTTGGTTGTTTCATTTCATAGTCCACATCGTATGTATTAGCCAAGCCGCACCAGTTCCTTTAAATCCTGATTGCTTAACTCGCCGATCCAGGTTTCACCGTTTGAAACTGTCAGATTGGCGAGTTCTTTTTTCTGTTGAATCAGCATATTGATTTTTTCTTCAAAAGTCCCCTGTGTAATGAGCCTGTGAACAAGCACACGCCGGGTTTGTCCAATGCGAAATGCCCGGTCGGTGGCCTGAGCTTCTACCGCCGGATTCCACCACAAGTCATAGTGAATCACATGATTGGCAGAGGTTAGGTTCAGGCCGGTACCTCCGGCTTTCAACGACAGTAACAATACGCGCGTGGCGCGGTTGGCCTGAAAATCTTCTACCATCAAATCCCGGTTTTTACGGCTCACGCCTCCGTGCAAAAACGGGACCTCCAGTCCTAAATGGGTTGCAAGTAAGGTTTGCAGGTGCGTGCCCATTTCTTCGTATTGCGTAAAAATCAGGGCTTTTTCGCCCGTGTCTAGCAACTGCCGGAGCAGTTCCAGCAGCAGCACCGCTTTACCGGAGGCTTCCAGCACAAGGTCTCCTTTTTTGAGGTAATGCACCGGATGATTGCAAATCTGTTTCAGGGCGGTCATCATTTTAAAAATAAGGCCACTGCGATTGAAACCATCTTTGGCGCCGTCGATCCCGCGCAGGGCTGCGTCTACGACGCTTTGGTAAAGCGCTGCCTGCTCCGAGGAAAGCTGACAGGACTGATCCATCTCGATTTTGTCCGGCAAATCTTGAATAATAGTCTTATCCGTTTTCAAACGTCTCAAAATGAAGGGTTCGGTCAGGCGTTTAAAAACATCAAGTCGGTGCTGATCGCGATCAACTTCAATGGGAATGGCATAGTCGGTTGTGAACTTTTTCAGCGTGCCGAGATACCCTTTATTCACAAAATCGAGAATACTCCAATACTCACTCAGGCGGTTTTCGACGGGCGTTCCGCTCATGGCAATACGCACGCCGGCCTTTATTTTTTTGACGGCTTTGGTTTGTGCCGTCGCAGGATTTTTGATATTTTGAGCTTCATCTATTACTAGTACGGGCCAGGTGGTTTTTGAAAAAGTTTCCTGCTCGCTACGTACCACGCCATACGTGGTCAGGACCAAATCTGTCTGCGCAAATCCGGCCTGACTGCGGTTGGTACCATGATAAACCACTGCCCGAAGTTCGGGTGCGAAGCGGGCAATTTCCTTGCTCCAATTGGTAAGCAGGGTCGTGGGCACAACCACCAGCCCTTTGTATTTTTTGAAGGCGCCTTCTTCTTTGAATTTTTGTAAAGCCGTAATGACCTGTAAAGTTTTACCCAGTCCCATGTCATCGGCAATCAGACTTCCAAAGCCAATCCGGGCATTTTTGTAAAGCCATTCATAGCCCCGTTGCTGATACGGCCGCAAGGTTGCACGCAGCGTGGCGGGCAATTGTACGGATTCGGGAGCGGTTAGTTTTTTGATTCTTTTGCGGGCAGCGGCTGTCAGCTGAATACCCGTGCCGTTATACTCTTCGGTAAGGGCTGCATGCAGCACCACCTGAGAATCAAGCGCCGGCGGGTTTTTGAGCTTGTCCAGAAGGTTACGAATCTCCTTTTCTTCCAGGAGAACATATTGATCCTTGATTTTGACCAAACCCCGGAAATTTTCAATTAAATGAATAAAATCCGCTGTATTGACCTGTTGATCGCCTACGGCAACTTCCCATCGGAAGCTCAGCATTTCTTCCAGATTTAAGACCGAGCTGGCGCCTACTTTGCCATCTTCCTCGCTGTCGAGGGTCATGGAAAGCTGCGGACGGACGAGTTTTTGCAACGATTTTGGCAGCAAAATCCGGATGCCGAAGAGCCGTAAGGTTGGTAGAATATTGAGCAAAACATCCGGAAATTGTTCGGGAGTAAAGAGCAGCTGCTGCGTTCCTTTGGATGAAATCAGTTGGTTGAGTTGCGGAAAATGATCCGCCATCATCGACAAATCGCGCAGGACACCCATACGAATTGGGGCGTAGTCGGGCTCGTCCATAAAACGCTCAAAAGGGATGGGTGCTTCGGCTCCGGTACCTTTTTTTTCTACCAGCACGTGCATACGGAAATTAGGCGAATCGTCGCTTTCTTCTACCTGAAGGAGCGGCACGTAGTCACGTTGGGCAATGAAAAACTTGTTGAGCCAAAGCTGAATATTTGCGGGAATTTCCTGGCTGTCAAAACTCGTAAACCGGGCATATTCACGCCGGAAAAACAGGTCGTCCAGTTCGGTGTCTTTATAGTGGTAGCGGTCGTTGAACTGCCGGACTCGCTCCGTAAGCAGCAACGAGCAAAGCACCGTAAATTTTTCAGAGGCCAGCGGTTCATAAATATCGTGGCGGCCTATTTTGTAAAATAAAAAATCGGGCGGAAGTAGGGCTTTTACCTGCCCGGCCACCTGCGCAATCTGTTCGTTGAGCAGGGCCGGAATCCAGCGTACAAAGTACGCCTGTTTTTTGAGTTGAACCCGCAGAAGTTGGGGCAGCATTCCGCCTTGCTCGAGGAGCTTATTAACATAGCGGTTGGTGAGGTAGAGTCCTCGCAAAAGAGGTGAAAGCTGCGGCAGTTGACTGTGCGGAAAATGTTGCAGCCAATCCAGAAATTTTGGTAGTTCGTTGAACTGAAAGACCAAACGCTCGTTCATGTCCCGAAAATTGGCCTGCAAAAAAATCATCGCTTCGTCCAGAATCAACTCCCCGCTCTCGATGGCATCCAAATCTTTATCAAACGTGTGCTCGCGGAGTTCATCCAAACCCGACAGCGCCAGCGCTTTGGTGCGCGACTCCTGGTAGAAAGAGCGTAAAACTTGCTTGAAATTCCCTGTTTTATAAAAAAGTGGCTGGTCCGACAGCAGCGAAAGCAGGTGCTCGCGGGACTCAGGCACTACTGAAAAATCAAGCGATTCATACAAATGCTCCTCAGGCCGAAACACGATTTCCTCGCCAAGTTCGCAAGGCTTTCGCAAATCGGCTATGTCCAGAATCTCCACGTCTTTCTGCTCTGCCGATGCCACTCCAAGTGCTTCCAGGCCCTGAAACAGATCAAAGTTGCGCAGTTCAAAAATTAAGAAAGGATTCTTGTCGATTTCGTTGGCAATCAGGTATAACACAGCCGCGCCATGCTTGCACGGGTCGCCCCAGTCAGGGCAGCTGCACGTAGCCTGAAAATCCTTCCAACTGCCCGGAAAGAGATTGATCCCCCGTTCTTTGCTTTCGTTAAACAGCTCGGCGGGAAGTTGACGGTTGAGTAGTTGGGTCAAAAAAAGCGGATTATCTGTAATTAAATCCATGAGCCTCACCTTTTCGTTAGCCGTGAAAGGAGTCAGCGTAAACGAAACTTTGTAAGGAATAGCCCGAGTACCTTTTACTTTGGCCTTGATGGTATTATTGGAAAAGTTAATAGCCAGCACCGCGCCGCCGTTGGCATAGGTACGGCCCCGGGCCAGGCGCCCGCTTTGATCCATTTTTTCAAGTACCTCAATCCATTGTTTTCCCCACCAGGTTTGTCCAAAACTCTTTTTACGTGCCATGAAAGTCCGAAATTCTACTAATAAATGCTGATGGTATATCAACGTTTGAATCTGCAAAAGTAGCCAAAGCTTTTTATACACATTTCTACATCAGGTTGAAAACAGGATTTCCTATTTGAATATGACCACTCGATCAAATAGTGTCTGATCAATTAACTTTTGTTGTTTCTGCTTATGACTTCTTTTCGACTAACCTGTACCTGACCGGAGGATAGACCTCTTGTAATTCTCCTCCGCCGGGTCTTTACTTTTTTTTAAACCTTAAAAGACCCTTTCATTTCATGAATTACCGCAGAGAACAAGCAAAAAAAGTTCGGTATGCTGCCGCAGACATGGCATATAACCGCCCGCACCAACGCCACGTAAACAACGGCGACGAAAACAAATACCGCGTGACTGAGCGCATGGCCGATGGTACATTTGTCAAAGATTTAGGCCCAAGCCTGATTAATAGTTTTACAAAAGGGCTGGAACATGGAGAAAATGGGATTGTAAAAAATGCCGAAGACTTTGCTGCCTTCATCCGTGCAGCTGATTCGGGCGATCTGGAATTGATTCGGAATTTACCGCTTAATGAAAACGTTGCGTGGCTTTCTCCGGTAGCACAGAATGCAAATGGGGAAGGACGTCCCGCTACTATCCGAGCATGGGAGAGCATGGCTTCTGGCCTTACTCATGATTTGCAAGGCCCTGATGCTCAAGCTGTGTGTATTCCGCCGGCGCCAGCACTTGAAAGTGATGAACTTGTGTCTGAATTGGCCGAAATATACTGGATGGCCTTGTGTCGGGATATCCGCTTCGATCAGTTTAGCGGTAATGCTACTATACAGGCCGCTATTGCGCACCTCAATCAGTTACCGTGGCTGGCAAATCCAGCGGAAAGTGGCTTACATGCCTATGAGCAAAACCGTAAGCGGGGGTATTTTGCAGGTGGTGGGCCTATTGCTTTTGATGGAAATACCATTTTTAGAGGGAATATAAAAGGAGACGACATAGGCTTCCATATTTCACAGTTTTTGTATGTAGGCAACAAGGCACTTGGTAACGAACCCAACTCGTTTTCGGAAGCGCAGGGACTTATCCGGTTTGGGAGCTGTATCAATGATCAGCGCGTACGAATTGCCAGTCCGGGTGTAGATTATATGACCACCTGGGAGCATTGGCTAGATGTGCAAAATGGAGCAGATTTGCGTGGATTGGAAAAGTATGTGCCCGTCGAAAATGATAATAACATTGATCGTGAAGTTGGGTATCGTTTCATTATAACACCTCGTGATTTGGCCACCTATGTGCACTACGATGCCTTGCATCAGGCTTATTTTAATGCCTGCCTGATCCTGCTGAACAACGGAATTCCTTTTGACCCAGGTGTACCCTTTCGTAATGTAGATAGTATTGACGCACAAACAGGTTTTGCTACATTTGGTGGCCCGCATATTCTTAATCTTGTGTCAGAAGTAGCCACACGTGCGCTGAAAGCCGTTCGTTATCAGAAGTTCAATGTGCACCGCAGAGCCCGACCAGAACAAATTGCAGGCTGGGTTCATCGATTTAAAAGTGGACAAGGGATGGATCTTGAACCTTTTGAAAAAATTAACGCTAAACTAGGTGCGGATCTTCTAAACCGTGTAAGGCAACATAATGCCGCTCAAAATCCTGAAGGTTCGCCTGACTCATGGCTGCTGCCAATGCCATTTGTTGAAGGAAGCCCCATGCATCCTTCCTATGGTTCAGGACATGCCACAGTAGCGGGAGCCTGTGTGACGATCCTGAAAGCATTCTTTGACGAAGGTTCTATTTTGCCTTTTGCGTATGTTCCAAGCCCACAGGGACGGAATCTTATTCCGGACGCAGCAAATTTGGGTCGGTATACCGTAGAAGGCGAATTAAATAAACTAGCTGCCAATATCGCCTTTGGTCGAAATTGGGCCGGTGTGCATTGGTATAGCGATCAATTGGAGTCATTGCGGCTTGGCGAGCAAATTGCACTTGGTATTCTGGAAGAACAAAAACTTCAATATGGCGAAAATTTCAGCATGAACGTACCGCTCTTTGACGGGACGACCATTCGGATATAGTCATAAATAAATACTAACAAAAACGCCGTCAGATATATAACTGACGGCGTTTTTTGGTGTAATTACAGCGCTAAACAGGCCGCTAGCCCGCTGACATTCACAGATATAAAATGGATAAAAAGTACGAATACTTGTAATTTTCATGTTTTGGCATAAACTTTGCGATCCGTTTACCAAAAACAAAACCGATTTGCACGCAAAACCACAACATATCTCTCAGCTAATGAGCAGCTTACTGGCTGCCCTTATGCTCATTGTGGCAGTTGCAGGAAAGTCATGGACAGTACCTTCCCGGGTAATTGAGAAAGATAAAACGGAACAAACGACCAAAAACACTTCTTCCGAAGCACCCGTAACGGTTAGTGAATTGTCGTTACATGCAGTTGTGATTCCGGCTCTTTCTTTTGACTTTGCCAAGTCGCTGTTTGTTCTTACGCATGTATTCCAGTATAGTTTTGAAGAAAAAATAAAGGTACCTCTCTCGTGCCGAACTCCTTTTTATTATTTCTCCTACTTCCAGTACGTTTTTGGGCATCACATTGCGCCCAATGCCCCCTGAGGCCTGATTCAGGCACGTTTTCGATGAGTTTTGCAGTTTTTTTATGAATATAGAATTGAAAAATTCTTGTCTATTTCTCTGTTTTTACCTCATCGAGAAAAACGTTATTCTTTATTCAAACGTCACTTTTTAGTTCTAAACATTTTTTTCATTCATGCGTAACAAATCCGGAATAATCACTCTGGCGGTAGTTTTGGCGCTTATCAGCATCTACTACCTGTCCTTTTCATTCGTTGCCCGCAAGGTAAAAGCCGATGCGGAAACCTATGCCACCTCTGCCGACGGAAAGGTAGATTACATCAAAAAACAAAGCTATATCGACTCGCTGTGGCGTGAAGATGTATACCTGGGTCATACGCTTCAGGAAGTAATGGAGCGGGAGTTAGGCCTTGGACTTGACCTTCAGGGTGGTATGCACGTGGTACTTGAAGTAGCACCTGCTGATATCCTGAAAGGGCTTGCCGGTGGTAATGCTCGCAGCGCGCAGTTTCAGAAAGCAATTAAAGATGCCGAGGAAGCTCAAAAAAGTAGCCAAAGCAGTTTTGTAAACCTGTTTGTGAGCGCTTATAAACAAGCAGCACCCAATACGAGCCTGGCGAGTGTATTTGCCAATAGTGCAAACCGGGGTAAAATAAACAGTAATTCTTCGGACACAGAGGTAGTTGGTCTTTTGAATGAAGAAGTAGAAAATGCGATTGATCGTGCCTTCAAGATTATTCAGGCACGGGTTGATAAGTTCGGTGTAACGAACCCTAACCTGCAACGCCTTCCCGGCAAGAATCAGATTTTGGTAGAGCTTCCCGGTGTTGATAACCCTGAGCGTGTGCGTCGCCTGCTTTCGGGAGCCGCCAAATTGGAGTTTGCCGAAGTGTATAATACCAATGAAATTGCGCCCGCATTGGATCAGCTTGGTCTTTACCTGACCCGCGAAGAAGCTGCCACCAAAGCTGCCGCACCTGCTACACCTTCTGCTGCTGCCGACACCACCAAACCTGCTGCTGCCAGCAGCCTGGAAGCTCAGCTGGCACAGCGGGCTGATTCTGCTCAGGCCGATACGTCTGCTTTAGCTGCTCAAACCGCTGCCTTGACGAACCTGTTTGTACCGCTTCCACAAGGCTTGGGTGTTTATTTGAAAGATACCGGCCGGGCGGGAGAAATTCTGCGTCGGGCCGAAGTACGTTCGTTTTTTCCGTCGGATCTGGTTTTTATGTGGGATCGTAAAGGAATTGATGCGAATGACGGTCAGCAGATTCTGGCGCTTTATTTTATCAAAAAAACCAACGGTAAAGCTCCCCTCGAAGGCGATGTGATTGTAGACGCTACCAACGATTATGACGAACGCGGACGCCCCGAAGTAAGCATGCGCATGAACGGCGAAGGCGCCCGCAAGTGGCGGACGCTCACTGCCAATAATGTTGGTCGGCAGATTGCTATTATCCTGGACAATCAGGTGTATACTGCGCCAAATGTAAATGGCGAAATTCCAAACGGTAATTCCAGCATTTCAGGAAGTTTTACCGTAGAAGAAACCAAAGACATGGCGAACGTACTGAAAGCCGGTAAGCTACCCGCACCAACCAATATTGTGGAAGAAGCTGTGGTAGGTTCTACATTGGGTTCAGAAGCCGTAACGGCCGGTATCCTGTCTTCGCTCGTGGGTCTGATTGTGGTATTGGTATTTATGGTCGCTTATTATAGCCGCGCCGGCTGGATTGCCGACATCGCCCTGTTCGTCAACTTGTTCTTCCTAATGGGCGTTATGGCTTCCTTGGGCGCTGTATTGACGTTGTCGGGTATTGCTGGTATCGTACTGACGATCGGTATGTCGGTGGATGCAAACGTACTGATTTATGAAGGAATAAAAATTGAACTGGAAAAAGGCAAACCCTTTGGACAGGCGGTTACTGATGGTTTCAAGAGCGCTCTCTCAGCTATTATTGACTCCAACGTTACGACGCTTTTGACAGGGATTATTCTGTTTATTTTCGGTACCGGACTGGTACTTGGTTTTGCAACGACCCTCGTGATTGGTCTTTTGACCTCACTTTTTGCAGCCATATTCATCACACGTCTGCTGCTGGAAGCGCAGGTAAAAAGTGGCAAATCCTTGAAATTCTATTCAGGATTGACCAAGAACTGGTTCAAGGATACCAACTTTGACTTTGTTACCCAACGTAAGCGTTTCTATATCATTTCCGGAATTATTCTGGCAATTGGAGTTGGCTCCTTTATTTTCAAAGGTTTTGGTTTAGGTATTGATTTCAAAGGCGGACGTTCGTACGTGGTTCGCTTTGAGAAAAGTGTAAATACAGACGATGTACGTAGCGCAATGGCCGAAACGCTTGGCTCTACTCCTGAGGTAAAAACCTTCGGTGGATTTGATCAGGTGAAAGTTACTACGGCCTATTTGATTGACGACACATCTCCCGATGCCGACAAAACAGCGGAGGCTAAAATTATGGCGGGTGCTGCAAAAATCACTGGAAACAGCGCTCAAATTGTAAGCTCAGCCAAAGTAGGACCAACAATTGCGTATGACACCATGATCTCGGCTATTTGGGCTATTTTACTCGCCGTAGCGGTCAACTTTGCGTACATCTTCATTCGTTTCCGGCGCGTGGCATTTAGTTATGGTGCCGTCGCTGCACTTTTCCACGATGTGGTTGTGCTATTGGCCATCTTCTCCCTTTTCAATGGTTGGTTGCCTTTCTCATTGGATATTGATCAGGCATTTATCGGTTCTGTTCTAACCATCATGGGATATTCAATGAACGATACCGTAGTTATTTTTGACCGTATTCGTGAATATCTGAACGAGAAAGGCGGGAAAAAAGAAAGCATTCCTACCATTATCAACAACGCTCTGAACAGTACGCTGAGCCGAACTGCCGTGACGGGTATTTCTACCATTCTGGTACTGATCGTTCTGTTGATTTTTGGTGGCGAAGTCATTCGTGGATTTACGTTCTCCATGCTGATTGGTGTGGTTGTAGGTACCTATTCTTCGCTGTTTATTGCGGCGCCTATCGTTGTAGATACTTTGCAGCGTGAGTACCTCAAAAATCCGGCACCGGTTGTGGTAGAGGAAACCACTGCGCCTGTGATCAAAAAAGGAAAAGCAGCCAAAGCGTAATTTTCAATAGAATCGGAGGGAGGGGAACAGTATGTTTTCCTCCCTCTTTTTTTTTACAAATTCCATATCCCGATTTTTATCGTAGTTTAGTAATTCAACCAAATCTGATTTTTTTACAAAAAACTCTACAATGGCAAATCAACTTTGGATAAAAAAGCCGCTGGACAAGCTAATGGCTGAATCTTCTGATGAAGGAAATCAGCTAAAACGTACGTTGAGCGCCACAAGTTTGGTAGCACTCGGAATCGGGGCAATAATTGGTGCCGGACTATTTTCCCTCACAGGTATTGCCGCTGCTGAGCATGCCGGCCCTGCGGTGACCATCTCCTTTGTATTGGCCGCCTTTGGTTGTGCTTTTGCCGGGCTTTGCTATGCCGAATTCGCCTCCATGATCCCTATTGCCGGAAGTGCCTACACCTATTCGTATGCTACCATGGGAGAATTTGTGGCCTGGATCATTGGCTGGGATCTCGTGCTTGAATACGCATTGGGTGCCGCTACGGTTGCCGTGAGCTGGTCGCGCTATTTGCTCGAATTCCTGAGTGGTTTTGGCATTCACCTTCCCGTAGAGTTGGTCTGCTCACCCTTTGAGGTAGTCAAACTGAGCGATGGAACTGTCGTAGAAGGCGGCCTCATTAACCTCCCCGCCATTCTGATCGTAGGTTTACTTTCGCTCCTGTTGATTCGCGGAACGCAGGGCTCAGCGCTGATGAATAATGTACTTGTGATAGTGAAAATCCTTGTCGTCCTGGTATTTATAGCCCTGGGATGGAGCCACATTGATCCAGTAAACTACACACCCTACATTCCTGAAAACACTGGAAGTTATGGGCACTTTGGCTGGTCGGGGATTGCCCGTGGTGCAGCGGTAGTTTTCTTTGCCTTCATTGGTTTTGATGCGGTTTCTACGGCGGCTCAGGAAGCAAAAAATCCGCAGCGCGATATGCCCATCGGTATTCTCGGTTCTTTGATTATCTGCACAATCCTATACGTACTCTTTGCTCACGTCATGACGGGTCTTGTCAACTACACCGAATTTGTGAACGACGCCAAACCCGCTGCAACTGCTTTTGCTAAAACGGGCTATGATTTTTTACAAACCGGTCTGATTCTGGCTATTCTGGCTGGCTATACCTCCGTGATGCTCGTAATGTTGCTGGGGCAAAGCCGGGTTTTTTATACCATGAGTAAGGATGGATTGCTACCACCATTTTTTAGTGTCATTCACAAAAAATATCATACGCCCTGGAAAACGAACTTGTTTTTTCTGGTCTTTGTAAGCTTGTTTGCTGGTTTTGTGCCCGTGAGTGACCTAGGCCATATGGTAAGCATTGGTACACTGTTTGCATTCTGCCTTGTTTGCGCAGGTGTATGGCTTATGCGAATTCGCATGCCTCACCTACACCGTGCGTTCAAGACACCGCTCGTGCCGTTCGTGCCCATCATGGGCATCGGAATTTGTGTGTATCTGATGAGCTCTCTTCCGCTGGAAAGCTGGTATCGACTAGCCCTTTGGCTGGCACTTGGCCTGGCCATCTATTTCCTTTATGGGAAAAAGCATAGTAAACTTAATCAGGAAGATAACTAAGTTTGCAAAATAGTAACAAAGAGCCCGAGGTATTCTACACCTCGGGCTCTTTGTTGTTTATTTGGGAAATTTTATAGTAGTTTAGCATTTTATAGCCAAATAATATTTTCTAATTAAAACCATTAACCATTCATTCAACAAGCCCGCTGTATGAAAAGACTTTCTTCTCTTTTAACTTTATTTCTTGCCTCTTTATCAGGCAGCTCCACATTTGCCCAGGCGGCAGAAGGTGGGCTCGACAAAAAAATCAATGACATGGTGCAGCCCGCCACCGATTGGGTCAGCGGCGTTGTATTTTACTCCGTTCAATTAGGCGCCGAAGCAACTACCAACATGCCTTTGGTGATTATTTTCCTGCTGTGCTCAGCGACCTTCTTCACCATTTATTTTAAATTTATCAATATCCGGGGTTTTGGCACTGCCATTCAAACGGTAAAAGGTACATACAGCGACCCCAATGACGCTGGTGAGGTTTCTCACTTTCAGGCACTTACGGCTGCGGTGTCGGGTACAGTAGGCCTTGGAAACATTGCCGGTGTTGCTATCGCAATTTCACTGGGTGGTCCGGGTGCTACATTTTGGATGATCCTTGCGGGACTTTTGGGCATGTCATCCAAATTTGTAGAATGTACCTTAGGTGTAAAATACCGTGAAATTGGCGCAGATGGCAAGGTTTACGGCGGTCCTATGTACTACCTGACCAAAGGTTTAAAGGAAAAAGGGCAGGCAAAACTGGGAAAAGTACTGGCTGTCTTTTTTGCAATCATGTGCGTTGGTGGTTCATTTGGCGGCGGCAATATGTTTCAGTCTAACCAGGCTGCCAAGCAGTTTTTGGATATGACCGGCAGTACGTCTACCTCCGCCGGAACTATCTTTGGCCTATTTATGGCGGGTATGGTTGCCCTCGTGATTATTGGCGGAATCAAACGCATTGGCGCGGTTACCGAAAAAATTGTTCCGTTTATGTGCGGAATTTACATCCTGGCTTCTTTGGTCGTCATTATTGTGAATGCCGCTAACCTGCCCGCTACGTTGGGTAAAATTTTTGGAGAAGCGTTCTCGCCAATTGCCGTTGCGGGTGGTTTTGTAGGAGTTCTTGTGCAGGGTTTTCGCCGGGCGGCGTTTTCCAACGAAGCGGGCGTAGGCTCAGCAGCAATTGCGCATTCGGCAGTTAAGACTGATTTTCCGGCAAGTGAAGGCATCGTGGCATTGCTCGAACCCTTTATTGATACGGTTATTATTTGTACGATGACGGCCGTGGTAGTGGTCATCACCGGCGATTATGACAACGCAGGCGCAATGGGCGGGGTAGAAATCACCTCGCAGTCGTTTGCGACGGTAATTCCCTGGTTTCCCTACGTGCTCACGGTAACGGTTGTCATGTTTGCCTTCTCGACCATGATCTCCTGGTCTTACTATGGCTTGCAGGCGTGGTTGTTTTTGTTTGGTAAAACAAAACTTAACGACATGTTGTACAAAGTTCTTTTCTGCATTTTTGTGGTAGTGGGCGCCGCAGCAAGCCTTGGAGCCGTAACTGATTTCTCAGATGCCATGATTTTTGCCATGTCTGTTCCCAACCTGATCGGCTTATTCTTCCTGCTTCCGGTAGTGAAAAGTGAAGCAGCCAAATACATGGCATATATTAAAAGTGGAGACTGGAAACAGTATCAGTCAGTTAGCAAGAAATAGTTATATAAGATTATTATTTTTAATACACATTTGCCCGCTTCCTATTTTCTTCGGGGGGCGGGCATTTCGTCTATTCCAAGGGTTGTTAAATGCGGATTGAGCAGGCGCGTACAGATGTTCAGTTCAAAATAACGGACGCCCTCTACTACGAATACGTGCCGAAATTTTCCCCTGCTTTTCAGATTCCGGTATACACCCGAATAATTAATCGTACTGGGCCACCGCTGCGCGCCCAATGCGGTATGAATAGTTTCGATGGCTTTCTTCAAATTGGAGAAATAGGTAATCGTTTCCTCTGGCATTTCAAAAGGATTTGCCTGCACCAACGGACGAATTCGAACTTCATAGATCAATTGCTGCCGTGCACCCATTTTTCTCAGAATGTGGATAAATCCCCCCTTTTTTTACGAAAAACACTTTTTTGATGAATAAACCGAAAAATAATAGAACTATTTTTCAAAGCCTAAACTATTTCTTACTTTGAGGCGTTTTGTATGTGTTGTTTCAGAACAATCAAAAGCAGGCTCTTTCCAGGAGCCTGCTTTTTTATTTATACCCTGCGAATCTCCGCCACTCTTCCACGTTCCAGTTTCAAAAAGTTGTTTACGCAGGATGGAATTTCATGTGGATAGTGCGAAACATAAATCAGTGTGCGCTGATCGCTGCCGCAGAGGGCGTCTACCACCGCTTTGAAATACTCAATCGAACCAACATCCAATCCCTGACAGGGTTCATCCATAATCAACAATGGTGGGTTTTTGACAAGCGCGCGCGCCAGCAAAACCAGCCGCTGCTCACCTTTGGAAAGTTTTTGCAACGGCCGATCCATTTCGGGAGTCAGTTGTAACAAGGCTACCATTTGATGTACCTGTTCGGTTTGGTGAGGATTTAATTTCTTAAAATAAACTCCTGTGGCATCAAAAAAGCCGGAGGCGATTGCCTTGAATACGGTAGTTTCGGTAGGAAAATAAAGGTGCAACTCTGGCGAGACATGCCCAATTTTTTGTTTGATGTCCCAGATTGAAGCCCCTTTTCCTCCTCTTTTTTGATCAAATAAATCATAGTCGTTGGCAAACCGCTGGGGGTGATCAGCTGTCAGAATACTCAGCAAGGTAGATTTTCCAGAACCATTGGCACCCGTAAGCGCCCATTTCTCCCCTTTTTGTACTTTCCAGTTTACCTGATCCAGAACGGCCTTTCCGTCATACACAACCCGAATATTTCTTAGGTCAAAAGCGTGAGCAAAGTCCGGCCCGGAAGGAGCATCAAACGTGGTGAAGTTTTCAAAGTGAGGGTGCGGAGATTCAGAACTCATCATCAAACTCTTCGGCGACCAGTTTTCGAGTGTAGATTGGTTGATAATTCTTCCTTGATTAAGCTCCAAAATATGCGTAAAAAAAGCAGGGATTTCGGAAGGGCTTGTGGCCAGAATGATCGTACTGCCCCGTGAGGCAAGCGTAGCTAATGCCGTACGCAGTACTTCCCGTGAATGCACATCAAGGCCCACAAAAGGATGGTCGAGCAGCAAAATGTCAGGCTTTTTTACCAGCGAACGTGCCAGCAGCATGCGGCGGGTTTCGCCATTTGAGAGCGTAATAAAAGGCTGATCCAGCAGGTGGGTAAGTTGCAGCAAAGAGCAAACTTCCTCTAATTTTTCCTCGGATACAGTGTTCTCTGCCAATTGTACCGACTTGTCATCTACTGTCCCAACGGGTTTCATTTGTTCAGTAAGTACTTCACGCACCGAAGGTGCAACCGCCGCTTCATAGGCCTGAAACCGCTGCTGATAGTACTGCGCAGCAGCACGGGCAATGCGGTTAAAGGAATAGTCATTGGCCACAAATTCAACGACTCCCTGTTTATGGAGCTGACCCTGAGTAGTAGCCCAGCGGCTGGCGAGCGTTTCCAGTAAGGTAGTTTTGCCGGAGCCATTCCCTCCGCAAATGACCCACTGCTCGCCAGGTTTTACTTCCCATGTCAAGTCAAAAAGAACTGGCGAGTCAAATTTTCGGACAGAAATATGTTGGAGTGAAAGTACGGGCATCATGCGTAGGCTAAGGGGCTGAAATACAAAAGCCGCAACGATTAGATTGCGGCCTTTGCGTATTACTAAAAATACATTGACTTTTTCTGATTATTTCTTTTTGTACATTACTGCCTTTACAGCTTCAATCGTACGTTTCACGTTTGGCAGAATCTCTTCAATCAGCGTGGGTGCGTAGGGCAGAGGCACGTCACGGCTGTTGACCCGCATGACGGGTGCGTCGAGGTAGTCAAAGGCAAACCGCTGTACATGATAGGTGATTTCAGACGAAATAGCAGCCAATGGCCAGGCTTCTTCCACCACCACACACCGGTTGGTTTTCTTAACTGACTCGATTACAGTGGCGTAATCAATGGGCCGTACGGTGCGCAAGTCAATCAACTCAGCACTGATACCCTGCTTGGCGAGCTCGTCAATTGCGGGAATAACCACCCGTGGAATCATCTTGCCAAAAGAAACGATGGTTACGTCTGTTCCTTTTCTTTTTATTTCTGCTTTGCCAATCGGAATCAGGTACTCTTCCTCAGGCACTTCCATTTTATCACCATACATTACTTCCGATTCCATAAAAATGACCGGATCGTTGTCGCGAATAGAAGATTTGAGCAAACCTTTGGCATCGTATGGGTTCGCAGGTACGACAACTTTCAGACCGGGTGTGTTGGCAAACCAGTTTTCAAAATTCTGAGAATGTTGCGCACCAAGCTGTCCGGCATTGCCGGTTGGCCCCCGAAACACAATGGGTACATTATATTGGCCGCCCGACATAGATAGCATCTTGGCCGCGCTGTTGATCACCTGATCAATAGCGACCAGCGAAAAGTTGAACGTCATGAACTCAATGATTGGCCGTAGCCCATTGGCGGCAGCGCCCACGCCTATTCCGGCAAAGCCAAGCTCGGCAATAGGTGTATCGATTACTCGCTTGGGGCCAAATTCGTCAAGCATGCCCTGACTTGCCTTGTAGGCACCGTTGTACTCAGCTACTTCTTCACCCATCAGGAATACGCGCTCATCGCGGCGCATTTCTTCTGACATAGCCTCTTTTATGGCATCTCTGAACGCTATTTCTCTCATGTATGCTTTAAAATTTTGAATGATAGAATGAAGGAATGATAGAATGGAATAAGCGAATAGAATCTGATTCTACCAATCTATCACTCATTCGGTGCTTTGCAAGCGCTGTAAAATTAGTCAATGGGGTTCAATTCTCAAATTGTTAACATGATCCAAAGGCATATGGCTGTGACTTTTAAGTACATTTGGTCAAGATAATTCTAAACTTTTGGCTCCTATGAGAAAATATTACTTTTTCCCGACGCTTCTGGTGCTTGCCGTAGCCTGTTGTTTAATGGAATGTACCTCCAACCGGCAATCGTCCAAACAGGATGCTGTCAGTATTTTACGAAATAAGCGGGTGCTGCTCCCCAATGGCTGGTCGTTGACCCCGCCCGGAGTTTCTCTGCCACTAGGCGACCTGCCCCTCAACGTAGCGGTTTCTGCATCCGGTCGTTGGATGGCTTTTACCAATAATGGACAGGGAACTCAAAGTATCTCGGTACTTTCCCGTGAGACAGAAACGATCACTGATCAGGTGACGATTCCCAAGTCCTGGGTAGGGTTGGCGTTTTCGGGTGATGAAAAAAACCTGTATGCCTCCGGCGGAAATGACAATTTGATTCGGGTGTATTCCCATGCAAATGGCAAACTAACCGAGAATGGGCAGATTGTGCTGGGTGAGCCGTGGCCCAAACAGAAGATTTCGCCCGCAGGCCTATGCCTCGACGATGCTGCTCAGCGGCTCTATGTAGTAACCAAAGAAGACAGTGCGCTCTATACCTGCGATCCGCTTACCCGTCAGGTACTTCGCCGGGAGCCGCTGCCTGCCGAGGCTTATACCTGTCTGCTTTCACCCGATAAGTCGTCTCTTTATATTTCTTTATGGGGGGGCGAAAAAGTACTGGTTTATGATATTTCCAAAAGAACCATCTCCGCTCAAATCACCGTTGGCAGTCATCCGAACGACATGGTTGTTACCAAAGACGGTAAATTTCTATTTGTAGCCAATGGGAATGAGAATACCGTCTCTGTTATTGATTTGGGCGCAAAAAAGGTAGTTGAAACGCTCACTACCTCACTTTTTCCGGATGCTCCCGCCGGAAGTACACCTAATGGATTGGCGCTTTCGGAAGATGAAAAAATAGTATACATTGCCAATGCCGACAACAATTGCCTGGCCGTTTTTGATGTAACGGAGCGGGGCGAAAGCCGTTCGCTGGGATTTATCCCCACGGGTTGGTATCCTACCCTTGTTCGGGAAGTAGGTGGAAAAATCTACATCGCCAATGGCAAAGGACTAAGCTCTCTGGCAAATCCGGAAGGTCCTCAGCCCAACATGACGCCCGCCGAGCGCGCTAAAGCGCAATATATTGGGAGTTTGTTTCAGGGAAATCTCTCAATATTGCCAGTACCTAATGAGGAATTACTTAAAGGATTTACCCAATTGGTTTACGAAAACACGCCCTATACCAAGGAGCGTGAAGCGCGTGCCGAAGGCAAGGCGGGCAATCCGATTCCACGGGCAGTGGGGGAGCCGTCGCCTATTAAGTATGTATTTTATGTGGTAAAGGAAAATCGTACGTACGATCAGATTTTTGGCGATATGCCCGAAGGCAACGGCGATGCGAGCCTGTGTCTTTTTCCTGAAAAAAACACGCCTAATCACCACGCCCTCGCACGGGAATATGTACTGCTCGATAATTTTTATGTCAATGCAGAGGTAAGCGCAGACGGGCACAATTGGTCAATGGCGGGCTACGCTACGGATTATGTGGAAAAAACCTGGCCCACCAACTACGGCGGACGCGGAGGTACCTACGACTATGAAGGCGGCCCGCGTACGATTGCGTACCCCAAAGATGGATTTATCTGGGATTATTGTCAGCGTGCCGGCGTTAGCTACCGTTCGTATGGTGAATTTGTGCATCAGGGAAAGCCAACGATCAAAGCACTGGAAAATCATTACGATCCCAATTACCGGGCCTATGATCTAAGCTACAAGGATGTGGATCGGGTGGAACGCTGGAAAGTAGACTTTGACTCCCTGCTGGCTGCCAATGCTGTGCCTCGTTTCAATACGTTGCGGCTTGCCAACGACCACACGTCCGGGCTGCGAATTGGTGCGGCTACCCCGCAGGCTGCCGTAGCCGACAACGACCTGGCGCTTGGTGAGTTTGTGGCGTATTTGTCCAAAAGTCCGATTTGGAAAGAATCCGTAGTATTTGTAGTAGAAGATGACGCCCAAAATGGCCCCGATCACGTTGACGCGCACCGTTCGGTGGCATTGGTTATCGGGCCTTATGTGAAGCGCAATTTTGTAGATCATACGATGTACAGCACTACGTCGATGCTGCGAACGATGGAATTGATTCTGGGATTGCCACCGATGAGCCAATACGATGCGGCTTCCACTCCTATGTGGCGGTGTTTTAACAATACACCCGATCTGTCACCTTATGTAGTACGTCAGTCGAATATTGACCTGAATCAACGAAATGTGGCCGTTAATAAACATTCCAAACGCTCAGGCGAATTGAACCTGACGGTTCCGGACGCAATTGATGATATTGAGTTTAGCGAAATTGTCTGGAAAGGTGTCAAAGGCATCGACAGTCCTATGCCCGCGCCCCGTCGAAGCGCCTCTGTGCGTGCCCAACCCGAAGACGAGGAGGATGATGATTGAACGAATCCTATAATTTTTAAGAATAAAATTGGCACAAAATCGGCTCTTCGCAGCCGATTTTGTGCTTTATGGGGCAGGTAAGAAAAAAAGAATCCTGTAGAAAAAAACTTAAAAATAGATGTGTATACATTAATATAGAAAAAGTACAACACTGAAAAAGGATTTTCAACAAAATAGCCGTAGCAAATAACGAACTACTTGTTGTACTATTTACATAATCATTGTATTATTTTAATATAATCATAGGACTGTGGTATGAACTTTTGATTAGCTATCTTCCTCTATTGACACGTGTTGCGGCTTTGTGTACGTTTGTAGAGTCAAATGAGTAACGGAAAGGGAGTTTCAGAAGTACGAAACAAACCTTGTAGGGCAAGAAAGCGTAATTATTAAAAAAATACAATCAATTAGTAATCGTATCATTAAAAACACTAACACAAAATGAAAAAAACTATCTTAGTAGCCGCAGTATGGATGGGAGTATCCGCTGCCTCTTTCGCAGGAATTAACACCAATACAAACGGAAGCGCAATTGAAGTACGGGAAGACAATGCAGTGGACCTGAATGTAGAAGCGTTTCAGGATTTGAAATTCAAACTTTCTGTAAAAAACCTATCGAACCGCACATACATTGCCATCAAAAAATCAACTGGCGAAGTTCTTTACAGCGAGTATACAGGCAAAGCTGAAAACTATACCAAAATTTTCGACTTGTCTAATCTGCTTGATGGTGAGTATGTATTCGTAGTAGAAACCGGAAAAGGATATGTTGAAAAGCCTTTCAGCATCACGACCGAAACCACTCGTGTCGTAACAGCCAAAGCTGCCGAATAATTTGAATGATTAAAAAATAAACCTCCGTTGTACTTGCCCACAACAGAAGGTCTTGGTCGCACAGGAAGAATACTCTTTCTGTGCGACTTTTTTTGTTTTAATTAGCGCAACGGGGCCGAGGCAACCGCAATTTTTGAATCAGCGGTGCCGTAGTACAGCCACCACCGACCTTTGAAAGGTACGAGCGACTCCACAAATGTTACCTGATTGACCTGCCCGTTAATCTCATACGGTTGGTCGGGTTTCATAAAATAGCTCTTGGAGCGATCAAGCAGGCGATCCGGCTCACGGTCACTAAATAAAAATTGCCCGGCAGCGTAGGTGCCTTCGGGAAGCGTGGTGTCGCCACGTTTGGCGTCATTCATACCGTTGTAAATCAGGACAATGCCCTTGGGTGTAATCAAAGCCGGCGGGCCGGGTTCGAGGACGCGGTAATCAAAATGACCGGGACGAAATTCGGCAACGGCTTTCAATGATTTATCTGGTTTTGTAAAAGGGTACCAATGAATCAGGTCGTCGGAAACCGCAATAAACAATTGCTGCTGATCGCCCCAATACATCCAATATTTTCCATTGATTTGCGTCGCAATAAGTTTACTCCCCACCCGACGGCACACAATGGAGCCGGATTTTGACCAAAAGTCGGTGCCTCCGCCTTTGATAAAATTGGAAAATACCCGCCCGTGCTTCTTCCAGGACAACAAATCGGGAGAAGTAGCTACGCACAAGCGGGCTTTTTCTCCGTCATACGAGGTGTAGGTCATGACGTACTGTCCGTCGGCGGTCTCGACCACCCGTGGATCTTCCACGCCGCCTTCCCACTCGTACTTTTTCATGGCATCGTTGTCCGGATAAAAAATCGGTGTCGGCATGCGCTTGAAATTCAGGCCGTCGCTACTGATTGCCAGGCCAATGCGGGAAGTCCCGTTATGCTTACCGACGGTGTCTTCTGCCCGATACAACAGATGTATTTTCCCATTTCTAACCACTGCCGCCGGGTTAAAAACATCCTTGGCTTCCCAATGAACATTTTCTCCCCGAACCGGGCAGTCGAAGGTAGTCGTGCCAAGTGGCGAAAGGACGGGATTGGCTGCATTGTGCTTGCTGAATGGGCCAATGAGCCACGACTGCGCCTGACCGCACAAAGCGGTAAACGTAAGAGCTGCGAGTAAGAAAAGTTTTTTTATCATAAAATTAGTCCGGGTAAAGTTGTGCCGCATGAAGGTAGGCGGAATTTTGGTAGCAATACAAGTTTGCCGATTCAGAGCGTGCGGAGGTACTCAATAAAGACCTTACGAACATCTGACCGGGCGTCTCCTTTGGCGGGAGTCAGGATGGGTTTAATGATTCCGTCATTTTCCGGCACCAGAAAACTCATGCCAAATTCTTTGCCTGTCAACAGAAAATCCGGCAGTACGACACGATACGTTTTCTGCTTGTCCAGCGGTTGCTCCCCTACAAACCATTGCTTTTGGGCATCGTCGTAGCGCGCATTGGCATGGTGTAAAAAAGCACCTCTTCCACGGCTCAATCGCCCGGTTTCCAGTACTTTATGCAGGAAGTCGCCCGTAAAAGTTGCCTGTGAAATGCCGCCGCCAAAGGGCAAAATTCTGACAATGTCGTACTGCGTAATCGCTCCCGTCAGCACATCGTCAATACGTACCGAACCGCCGTTAAACAGCGCCAAATCGCTTTCCGGAAAAGCTCTCAGCATACTTTTGGCAATTGTGGAAGTAAGTGCGCCATGTTCGCGGCGCACGGTGGCTTCGTGACCATCCCAGGGCTCAGTCGTAGTAAAAACAATTTCGTTGGGTTCAAAACCTAATTCTTTAAAACTTTTGGATGCAATCTGCTGCCATTTGGTAACAACAGCGGCCGTTTCAGGATCTTCCGGAATGCTGCTATCAATCACTTTCAATTCAGAATCAACTTTAATCAACTGATTTTTACGATCAAAGCGCAGGTTGTGAATATACACCGTTTTGGCGTTTGCGTCCGCTTTTACCACGGGTACTTTCCCGACCATTACGCGCATGTTTTCGTGATCGTGCCCGCCCATGATGAGGGCAAGGCCGGGTAGCTGCTCCGCAAGCCGCTGATCGTCGGCAGCGGCAAGGTGCGTGAGTGCCACTACGGCATCTGAACGGTTTCTTAAATCTTCATAGGCCCGACCTGCGGCGTCAAAAGGATCGGTGACCTGCACAAAATCCTTATTGACCGGAATACAAACACCAAATAAGCCAATGCGGATTTGGCCGTTGGTCAGTACAAGTGAAGGCGGTAGAGGGGTTGCGTTTTTTGTAAAAGGTGCTGTATTCAGTCCGTTTTGCTGCTGCATATTGGCAATAACCCACTCAAAGTCGGATTCATTGATGCGTTTTTGCAGAACAGTTGGCGCCTGATCGTCGTAATCAAACTCGTGGTTTCCAAAGGTAGCCACATCAAGCCCGGCCTCGTTGAGAACCTCCACCATTTGTTTGCCCTGAATGCGCTCACTTTGGTAGCGCAGCGTACCAATAACCGAAGGACTTATAAAGTCTCCGGCGAGTACAAAAAATGTACTTTCGGGCGACTTTTTTTTCAACTCTTTATTAATATGTGCTACGCGGGCCATGCCACCGGATTGACCGTTGTTGAGCGGCGAAATTTCGTACACATCATTGATTTGTAAAAAAGTAATGGTACGGCCGGAGTGACAGGCCGAGAAGAGCAACAAGAAGAGTACCAGACTAACCTGACTGATCCAGCTCGAAGAAAAGCAGGGCATTGCCGGAAGAGCGTTTCGACGTTGAGAGTAAAGTTTTTTCACAAGTTATGGTAGTTAAAAGAGGTTGATAAGTCTACATTTTTTCGGAAGTTTCGTATGCTTCAACCGGCGCCAGCCATCGCTCCCATTGGCGATTGGCCCGGGCATCTTCCCGTACATGAAGTTGAATATTTCCATTGGTAAAAGTAGTCATTTGCAATCCTACAAAACCCAATGCTTCGTTCAGATATTCTTCCAATGGAAGATTTCCTTCAATGCAGTCGTTCCAGTACCAGTCGAGAGGATCGTCGGCTATTTCTCTTACAATGCTTTGATAATCAGCATATGTGTACCCGATAAATGGCTTGCCGAACCGCTGCCAAAGCTGCCGCATGACGTCGTCGAGCGAGCGGGCATGATCAAATTTTTTACGAAGAAATAAATCCAGAATTAACGCCACGAGCGCTCCTTTGTGATACACCGATACCTTGCGCTGCGGAATGCCTTTTTCGTATCCGTCCAGCCACAAATCCCAGGAAGATTCGATGAGCGATTGTGCTGCCTTTCCACTATTTTCAAAATGCCGCTTCATGTACACCTGCAATTCTTTGATGTAAGCCTGATCGTCGAAAACGTGGGCTCTTCTCAAAAATAAGTCGCCATAATAAGTCGTGCAACCTTCGGCTACGAAACAGGTTGTGAAATAGTTTTCTTTGGTAAAATCGTAGGGCAAAAGTTCTATTGGACGAATTCTGATAATATTCCAGGCATGAAAAAGCTCATGCGAACTCACACCCAACAAGTCGGTATACAGCCCTTCCCCTTCATCATCCGGCCCGAGCACAATCATAGTAGAGTTAAAATGCTCCACACCGTGATAAAAAGCAGTAGGCAAAATGAGGTTAATAAAATGATATTCTTTTTCGGGAAAATCGCCCATCATGGCAATTTGCTCGAAGGAAAACCGCGCAAAATCATTACGGATGCGGCGCCAGTTCGGATGCAGATTTCCGTGCATCCACACGTGGAAATTGACGCCCTTTTCTTCATACGTTTCATGTTGCAAAGTAGCCGAGGCCAATAGCGGGCAGTCTACGAGCTGATAGTAGCTGCCTGCATGCAGGACGTTGGGTTGCTCCGTGGGCGTCAGGCCACAGGCTATGCGAAAACCCTCAGGCAGATCGAGCGTAACCTGACAATACTCTTCCAGTTGACCTTCGGCGTAGAGTGCAAAATTGATAAAATTGAGATACCACAGGTCTTCATCCACATAGCTGCTACCGGCGTTCTGAATAGCTGCATAAAAATTATATGAAACAATGACCTGCTCATCGGCGGGGTTGGTGTCAACCTGCCACCGATCTTTCGTAAGTTTGCGTACCCTAAGGTCAGCACCGGAACTGCTACGTGCCGAAAATTTTTGAATATTTTTAGCAAAATTCTGAATTTCGTAACGTCCCGGCCGCCACGCAGGTAGTTGAAATTCAAGCGTTTGTTGGCCATTTACAGGCGCTGTGCAGGAAATTTCTACAAATCTTGAATTGGGGTCGGGTACAGCAATGTGGTACATCATATCGGTTGAGGGTGAGCGTTAAAAATAAGAATCAGGTAAAAAGGATTTAAAAGGAATGTTCTCCCCACAAACCAAAGGATAATTTACCTTCGTTACCAGTAAGAAGTTAAAATTAGCAATCGTTTTTTATGAAAAAAGTTATTCTGTTCACCGCCGTGCTACTCGCTTTTCACGGATTTTGCCAGCAAGCAGTAGCTCAAAATGAGGAGTATTACAAGCCCGACAGCCTTCGGGGCAAACCCCGGCAAACAACCATCATAATTCCGGACGCTGACAAACCCAAAGCAGCTACTCCACCGGCTCGCTCTGACGTACCGCTGCCCCTGATTGACCGCCTGCGACTGGGCGGTAGTTTTGGTTTGGGGTTTGGCACTGTTACCAACATTAACCTTTCACCCATGGCTGGGTTCAACCTGACCGAAAAACTCGTGGGTGGAGTGGGCGTTACTTACATGTGGTTTACCTCCCGGAGATTTAACGTTAATAGCAGCTACTATGGGGGCAGGTCGTTTCTGATGTATTCGCTTTTTCCGATGATTACCCTGCAGGCAGAGTATGAGGGGTTGAATGTAGAGTATTTTAATAGCCTCGAACAAAAATACACCCGAACCTGGATCGGCTCTCCGATGGTAGGTGCGGCCTATACACAGCCGTTGGGGGCCCGGTTTACGCGGGGCGTTCACATGACGCTCCTGTATAACCTGAATTACAGCAATCAGCTCAATCCGTTTACAGGTCAGAATATTTCACCTTATTCGGGTCCGTTTGTGTTTCGGGTCACTTTTCTATAAAACCTCCGGCTGAGACAGGGAATGAAAAAGCGCCAGGCTTGGTTGATGAACAAGGCATACGTGCCTTATCTTCTGTTTATATTTCTTTAAATCATTACAAATACTAGTTTTTCTTCGAAGCGCAGTGTGCATTTCGGAGACTGCTAAAAAAAGTTTATGGAGAATCCGGTTTTGATTTTTGGTGCGGGCGTACTTGGCCGTCAGGCGCTTGATATTTTTCAACGAAATGGAGTGGTGGTGTACGGCTTTCTTGATGACAAAAAAGACCTTCACGGAACCGAAATTGGCACGGTCAGCGTGCTGGGCGATACAGATGACGGCGGTTTTTTGAAAATAATCGGCGCAAAATGCGAAGCCTTTGTAGCGATCGGTGAGCGGCCGGTTCGGGAGCAACTCGTCGAAATGCTGAACGAACGACGCAAAACTATGCCCGTAAATGCTATTCACGATACGGCTGTTGTGTCCGAAATGGCCACTATTGGGCATGGTAACTTTATTGGTGCCCGAGTGGTGATTGGCCCACAGGCCGCTGTTGGGCAGCATGTACAGATACAAGCCGGTGCGTTGATCGAAAGCCGTGTAATTATCGGCGATTTTGTGAATATAGGGACCGGTGTCATCCTGAACGACAACGTAGAGGTAGAATCCGGGGCTTATATCGGGACAGGTGCTGTGGTAGTGGCAGGTGTCAAAATCGGGAAAAATGCGCGCGTGGGTGCCGGATCGGTCGTGATTGCTGACGTTCCGGCCAAATCTACCGTATTTGGAAATCCGGCGCAGGCCATTAAATAAGGTTCATCAGCGCATCAGAAGGCACAACTCAGAACAGGAGCGCCAATGGTAGTTCATGAATGTCAATAAATTCATAGTCAGTCTTTTTAATTATCCCAAAAAGATTTTAACTTTGCAGTCCTTTTTGCAGAACGACGTGAAAGAGCAGAATCGATATAGTATAGATATTTATGGTTTGGAGAACAAATCATACGAATATGACTACGAGGTAGAGCCGGTATTTTTTCAGGAAATGCCTCAGGATCTGATCGAAGGAGGGAATTTTAAGGTGCACCTCGTATTGGAAAAATCCAGTACGATGATTCAGCTGAGGTTCTCGATTGTGGGGGAAGTGGAACTTATTTGTGACCGTTCGCTGGAACCATACGAAGAGCAGGTTGAGACGCAGGGGCTGATGATTTTGAAGTTTGGTGATCAGGATGAAGAACTGACCGAAGAAATAGCAATCATCAACCGTAATCGCACCCGAATCAACGTCGCAGGCTATATTTTTGAGTTCATTGCGCTGGCTTTGCCCATGAAAAAAATCCATCCGGATTTGCGAACCCAGGACGATGACACCGAGTTTGAGGCTTTGGTTTATAGTTCAGAGAGTGGCGAAACCGCCGATGCTGACGAATCGGCACCTGCACCTGAGGAAAAAATTGACCCTCGCTGGGAACCCCTGAAAAAATTGAAAAAGTAAACTTGCAGGCTTTCAAAGTTCCGAATACGATTAAAAGCAGTAAATAAATATAAATCACGAATTTTAACAACTGAGTACATAAAATCATGGCACATCCCAAACGGAGACATTCGACGACCCGCCGCAACAAGCGCAGATCTCACGATTTCCTGACAGGCAAGCAGCTTTCCGTTGATCCAACAACGGGAGAAACGCACCGGTCACACCACGCTCACGTATACGAAGGAAACTTGTATTACAAGGGCAAACTTATGATCGAGAATTACGCAAAAAGCATCTGATTTCCTGTAATGACGCGCGCTCATTTCGCAACAACCGTATAAAAGTTGTTGCGAAATTCTTTTTTACTAAGGTGCAACTGCTAATTTTACACCCACGTTTTCCTTTTTTTAGCTACTAAAAAGTGTGTAAATGAAAATTGCAGTAGATGCTATGGGGGGTGATTTTGCCCCGCAAGCCATAGTGGAAGGAGTTATAATGGCTGCTTCCAGCTTGCCAGCCGATACCCAACTTGTGTTAGTGGGGCGGCAGGACATAATCAAAGAATTGTTTCAGAAGCATGGATTTGAATCCTCAGCCGTGGAAATTGTCCATGCTGATGACGTAATAGAAATGAGCGAGCACCCCACAAAGGCGCTCTCGCAAAAACCCAATTCCAGTATTGGAGTTGGGTTTAAGCTTTTAAAGGAAAAAGCTGTTGACATCTTTTGTAGTGCAGGCAACACCGGAGCCATGCACGTAGGAGCGCTTTTTAGCATTCGCGCAATCGAAGGAATTATCCGCCCGGCTATTGCGGGATTTGTTCCGCAGGTTAACGGAAAACATGCCATCATGCTTGATATTGGTGCTAACGCTGATTGTAAACCCGATGTCCTGAGTCAATTTGGTGAAATAGGCTCACTTTTTGCCCGACACACACTCCACATTGACCATCCACGGGTCGCCCTGATGAATATCGGGGAAGAAGAACAGAAAGGGTCTGTTATTGCACAGGCTGCGTATCAATTGCTAAAAGAAAATAAGCGGATTCAGTTTGTAGGCAATATTGAAGGGAAAGATCTCTTTACCGACAAAGCAGATGTAATCGTTACAGATGGCTTTACCGGAAATATTTTATTCAAACTGGGAGAATCGCTCTACGGAATCCTGAAAGAACGGGGGATCGAGGACGAGTTTATTGCCCGCACAAATTATGAATCTATTGGAGGAAGCCCGATCATTGGCGTCAATGGAAATGTGATGATTGCCCACGGCATATCGTCGCCACTCGCTATAAAAAACATGATCAGCTGGGCTCGCCAACAAGTGGAAGCCAACGCTTATATACATATTGCTCAGGCTTTGGCCTGACCGACAAACAACGCACAAACCATGACCCACTCAAAAGCTTCCATTACAGGCGTTTATGGCTATGTACCGGACTACATTCTGACCAACGCCGAATTGGAAAAAATGGTTGATACCAACGATGAATGGATTGTCAGCAGAACGGGAATTAAGGAACGGCACATTCTGAAAGGAGAAGGGAAAGGAAGCTCGCACATGGGCGCCGAGGCAGTGAAAGGACTTTTGCAAAAAACCAATACCTCGCCGCAGGAAATTGATTTGTTGATATGTGCCACCACAACCCCCGATTTTGTCTTCCCCTGCACAGCCAATCTTATATGTGATATGGTGGGGATCCGTAACGTCGGAAGTTTTGATATTCAGGCTGCCTGCTCAGGTTTTTTGTATGCCCTAACAATGGGTTCGCAGTTCATAGAGACCGGCAAATACAAAAAAGTTATCGTAGTAGGTGCAGATAAAATGTCCGCGATTGTTGACTATACCGATCGTACTACCTGTATCCTGTTTGGAGATGGCGCAGGTGCCGTGTTGCTGGAAGCAGATGAAACCGGTTACGGTGTTTTGGATACACTTATCCGCTCTGATGGCGCCGGTCAACCGTTTCTTAACCAAAAAGGAGGAGGCAGTCGCTTTCCACCTTCGCACGAAACGATCGAGAAGCGGATGCATTATGTGTATCAGGACGGCCCGCAGGTATTTAAGTTTGCGGTAAAAAACATGGCCGATATTTCTGCCGAAATCATGGAGCGTAACAACCTTAAAGGCGACGATGTGGCCTGGCTTGTGCCGCATCAGGCTAACAAACGCATCATTGAAGCAACGGCTCACCGCATGGGAGTTGGTATGAATAAGGTGATGCTCAATATTCACAAATACGGAAATACCACCGCCGCCACGATTCCCTTGTGCCTGTGGGACTACGAATCGCAATTGAATAAAGGAGATAATTTGATTTTGGCTGCTTTTGGTGGTGGTTTTACCTGGGCGGCAACCTACGTAAAGTGGGCTTACGACACAGAGCAATCCTAGAAAGCACGTCTTGTGCTGGATATAAAAGTAACTATTGATATTAATTTTATTACTGATTTACATATGGCATCAACAGCAGATATTCGCAACGGTTTAGTAATTGAATATAATAATGACCTTTTTCAAATAATTGAATTTCAACATGTTAAGCCCGGAAAGGGAAATGCATTTGTCCGTACCAAAATGAGAAGCCTGACTTCCGGAAAAGTACTCGACAATACCTTCAACTCGGGCGCGTCGATTACTCCTGTTCGGGTAGAACGCCAGAAATTTCAATTTTTATATCAGGATGAAGTTGGCTATAACTTCATGAATGTGGAAAACTTTGAACAAATTTTACTTGAAGAAAAGCTTTTGACTGGTAAGGATTTGATGAAAGAAGGGCAGGAAGTGGAGATATTGATCAATACCGAAACCGAAGCCCCGCTTACCTGTGAACTTCCTGCTTTTGTGGAGCTTACCGTTACCTACTCCGAACCCGGCATTAAGGGAGATACGGCCAACTCACCTAAAAAAGCAGTGAAGGTAGAAACCGGTGCTACTATCATGGTGCCACTGTTTATTGAGCAAGACGATGTGCTCCGCATTGATACCCGCACCTACGACTACGTCGAGCGCGTAAAGTCCTAAGGCGCGTCACGGCTTAGTTTAAAAAATAAAGCTAGACTCATGAGCAGGAAATGGCAGTGCTGCGCTCATGACGAATTGATTTTTATGCTTTTACACAAATTTCCTGCTCCTAAGAATTAATTACTCGAACTCATGGAAACCAAAGAAATTCAGAAATTAATCGATTTCATTGCTCAATCTGGGCTGGACGAGGTAAATATCGAAACCTCTGAACTCAAAATTAAAGTTAAGCGCTACGGTACAGGTCCTGCACCAGCTCCCGCTCCTGCATCAGCGGCTCCCGTTGCTGCACCGGTGCAAGCCGTTGTTTCAGCACCTGCATCAAGCCCGGCCCCTGCGCCAGTAGCTGTATCTGCTGAGAGCCAGTATATTACGGTAAAGTCGCCCATGATTGGTACGTTCTATCGCGCAGCAAGCCCTGAAACTCCCGCTCTGGTAAACATCGGAGACGAAGTGAAGCCCGGCAAAGTCGTGTGTGTGATTGAAGCCATGAAACTTTTCAACGAAATTGAATCCGAAGTATCGGGACGTATTGTGAAGGTTTTGGTTGAGAACGCAACGCCGGTTGAGTTTGATCAGCCGCTCTTTCTGGTAGAACCAAACTAATGTCCGTTTAGCGATATTTTGAAAGTTACTCAGGAAATAGCCTTTTCCTGATCAGAAAGTTATAGGTTTCAAGCTACATTCTATGTTCAAAAAAATACTCATTGCAAACCGGGGTGAGATTGCCTTGCGCATTATTCGTACGTGCCGCGAAATGGGCGTCAAAACCGTTGCTGTTTATTCTACCGCCGACCGCGACAGCCTGCATGTTCGCTTTGCCGATGAGGCCGTGTGTATTGGCCCGCCTGCAAGCCGACTGTCCTATCTAAATATTCAGAATATCATTTCGGCCGCCGAGGTTACCGGTGCCGATGCGATTCATCCCGGCTACGGATTTCTATCCGAAAATGCCGAGTTTTCACAGATTTGTGCCGATTACGGCATAAAGTTTATTGGCGCAACCGCCGCCCAAATCAATAGCATGGGCGACAAGGCTACGGCCAAAGCCACGATGCGCACCGCCGGCGTGCCCGTCATTCCGGGTTCGGTGGGGCTTCTTGACTCAGTGGCGCAGGGCAAAGAGTTGGCCGCAGAAATGGGCTACCCGGTCATTCTGAAAGCCACCGCCGGAGGTGGAGGACGAGGCATGCGGATCGTGACCAAGGAAGACGAATTTGAAAAAGCCTGGAACGACGCCCGGCAAGAATCGGGTGCGGCTTTTGGAAATGACGGACTCTATCTCGAAAAGTTTGTAGAAGAACCCCGGCATATCGAAATTCAGATTATTGGTGATCAGTTTGGGAATGTAAGCCACTTGTCCGAACGTGACTGTTCCATTCAGCGTCGGCACCAAAAATTGGTGGAAGAAACTCCTTCACCGATTATTACGCCCGAACTGCGTGAAAAAATGGGCGATGCCGCTGTGAAAGGCGCGCGCGCTATTGCCTACGAAGGTGCCGGTACGGTGGAGTTTCTGGTTGACAAACACGGAAACTTCTTCTTTATGGAAATGAATACCCGTATTCAGGTAGAGCATCCTATAACCGAGGAAGTTACAGATTTTGATTTAATAAAAGAACAAATAAAAGTGGCTGCCGGCGAGCCGGTTTCGGGCAAAAACTATACGCCAAAACTATTTGCCATGGAGTGCCGGATCAATGCCGAAGATCCGGGCAATGGGTTCAGGCCAAGCCCCGGTAAAATTACGAATCTTCATTTTCCTGGCGGACACGGGATCCGGATCGATAGTCACGTGTATAGCGGCTATACGATTCCGCCAAACTATGATTCCATGATCGCTAAATTGATCGTGAGTGGTCAGTCAAGAGAGGAAGTGATTACCCGGATGAAACGTGCCTTGCAGGAATTTGTCATTGAAGGAATAAAAACTACGATTCCTTTCCACATTAAGTTGATGGACGACGCAGGCTTCCGCTCCGGAAACTTTACCACCAAATTTCTGGAAGGATTTGATTTTAGTGATCTGTAAGTAAAAGCAGAGTTTTGTTTAAAGCCAAAAGAGCGGGAACCACATCAGGTTCCCGCTCTTTTGGCTTTAAATGCAATCTTTACTGAGCGGGCTGCGCCGAAGGGTCTTCTTCCAAAAGCTCCGTTTCGACGTCGAGCGATTGGAGCTGCATAGATCCGAACTGCGTAACCATAGCCACGTCGGCGGCGTCGCGGCCGTGACCGATTTCGATCCTGTATCCATGCGTGAATTCCTGTACTGCATCAATCGGATACCACTGATCGCCCAGAAAAGCTTCCACCCATGCGTGCAAATCCATAATTTCGAGTTTGTCCAGGTAGCCTACGGTCATACGTGCCGGAATGTTCAGGCTCCGGCACAGGGAAATGACGAGGTGAGTAAAATCCCGGCAAACGCCCGTGCGGTTATACACCAAATCTAGCGCCGTAGTAGTGGCGTTTGTCACTCCATATTGATAGTAAATATTTTGGTGTACCCACTTCCGGATCGCTTCCACCTGCTCATAGCCGGGTGTGCTATTACCCACAATCTGAGAAGCAAGCTGATGAATTTCGTATAAATCAGATTGACAATATCTACTTGGCAATACATAAAGCATGGCCTCGTCCGGAAGTTCCTCAATGGGCACAAAAGGCGGCAGAGGATTGGGCAGAGGCGGCGTTTCGAGAACGTTAGCTTCTACCTGCGACGTGATTTTTACCTCGCCCTGCGGCAATGTAGCCCGCTGACAGGAGTTCCCGTAACTATCGGTAAACTCTGTAAAATGAACCGTTGGCTCGATGATAAATCCTTCATTAAAAATGGCCTGTGTGCTCTCGCGCCTGGGGCGGAGCATCATGGTTACAGCAGTTGGATAGGGTATTTGGTACGTAAAAACGCACTTTCCTTTCATTTTCATAAACGATGAAATACTAGCAGGGTAGCTTTTTAAATAAGTTGAAAAAGGATTCTATCGGTGATATTGAGAATTCTTCTGAAACCTACTCAAAAAAACCGTACCTATTACGTTTTAAAGGAGCTATATAGGCTAAAAATCTTCAATCAGAGATACAAATAGGGGAATACCTCCCGCATGTTGTCGTTAGTAATAGATAAGAGAATTCAAAATACGCCTCAGGGATTGTAAAAGCTCGCTTTTGCGTGCCCCAATCACCTGACATACTTATACGATAAACAGCCATGAAAACATTCAAAACCGGAAGTATCTCATTTATTTTAATTGCCCTGCTGCTGAGTAGTGCGGGCTGTGTTCATTCTCATTACCCATCTCCACGCTACGGATATGGGTACGCGTACAGCCATCGTGTTCCACCCAGAGTAGTGGTAGTGCGGCCCGCTCCCCGAGTAATTTATAAACAATCGCCCCAGCGTCATTCCCGCTATGAGAATAGACCTGCGCGCCGGGGCTACCAACCGCGAAGCAACCGAAATTATCGTAGCCAAAGCCATAAAAGTCGCCGCTCGTATGGGCCCAGGTAAAATCAGTTCGTTTTTGGCAATTTTCCCGGGAATGGGCTTAAATTTTTTTAAAATAGCATTGCTTGCTAACTCCCTGAGAAGTAGTATTTTTACGGGATAAAAAATAAAAAACCTGCAATTAACATGACACCAGATACCCAAAACCCCTTGCAGAGCCTTGATGTATGGGAGGAAGACGTACTGACGCGCTACCCCGAGCCATTTACCAAAGCCAAAGACGATTATCGCAACTATGACGAGCCCGGCCGGGATACCGTACGTGAGTTTTACCGACTCAACCATACGTATCAAACGTATGATTTTGTGCTCGCAAAGGAGCAGGAATATCTGAAATTTGATAAAAAAGAAATGCCCGTTTGGCAGGCCTTTGATTTCCTGAATACCCTCGTAGACGACTCTGACCCCGACACTGACCTGGATCAATGGCAGCATTTGCTGCAAACATCCGAGGCGATTCGTGCCGACGGTCATCCCGATTGGTTTGTACTGGTTGGGCTAATGCACGACATGGGCAAGGTATTGTGCCTGTTTGGTGAGCCGCAGTGGGCTGTTGTTGGCGATACGTTTCCGGTGGGTTGTGCGCATTCAGACAGCATCGTGTATCCAGAGTATTTTGACGCAAATCCTGACGCCAAAGATGAGCGATATAACACAAAATACGGTGTATACGAGCCCAATTGCGGCTTGCGCAATGTACATATGTCGTGGGGGCACGATGAGTACGTGTACCAGATGATGAAGGACAGCCTGCCTGAAGAAGGCCTGTATATGTTGCGGTATCATTCGTTTTATGCACAGCACCGCGAGCATGCCTACGATCATTTGATGGACGAGCACGACCACAAAATGTTTGAATGGGTGAAGAAATTTAATCCGTACGATCTGTATTCCAAAGTGCCCACCCCGCCAAACTGGAAAGAACTTCGGCCTTACTACGAAGAGCTGGTAGCCAAATATTTGCCGGGAACATTGAAATTCTAAGTTTCCTTATTTTCCTTATTTTTGAGCCGCTTTTTATTCGCTTGCTTTCTGATGAAGTATAGCGGGTAAAAAGCGGTTTTTTTTGAACCTTGCTCAACTCTTTCCTGCCTCATGCTGGCTATTTCTATTCTTGGATACCTTTTGTTGAATCTCGGAATTGGCCTGTGGGCTTCCCGAAGAGTATCCACCACCCGCGATTTTATTCTAGCTGGCCGCAGCCTTCCGTTGGTGTTGGCTGCTTCGGCCACGTTTGCCACCTGGTTTGGTTCCGAAACAATTTTGGGTGCTCCTGCTGAATTTATAAAACATGGAGTTCTGGGAATTATCGAAGACCCCTTTGGCGCGGCCCTTTGTTTGTTTTTGGTCGGTATGTTTTTTGCCAGACGATTTTACAAAATGAATATCATTACGTTTTGTGATTTTTTCAGGATCAGGTACGGCCGCAAGGCGGAGTTACTATCCGCAATTTTGATTATCCCTTCCTATTTTAGCTGGATTGCCGCGCAATTGATGGCTATGGGCATTGTGCTGAAAGTAGTGCTGGGCTGGTCGCTGACGGGTTGTATTGTTCTGAGTGCCGTTGTTGTTATTCTATATACTATTTGGGGCGGGATGTGGTCCATTTCTATAACCGATTTCCTGCAAACCATCATGATTATTGTAGGTTTAACCTTTGTTGCTGTAATCCTATATCAGAAAACGGGTGGTCTATCAAGCATCACCGCCAAATTACCTGACGGCTTTTTTCGATTCTATCCCGATTTTACCTTTCAGGGTTCTGTCCATTATTTTGCTGCCTGGATTACGATTGGCCTGGGGTCGATTCCGCAACAGGATGTTTTTCAGCGGGTGATGGCCGCCAAATCTGCCGATACGTCTGTTCGCGCTACTTATATCGCATCGTTTATGTACCTGACAGTTGCGCTGATCCCCCTGTTTATTGCCTTGTGCGGGCACCTGCTATATCCCGAAATGGAAAAGGAAGGCGGTCAGATGATTATCCCGAACATGGTACTTCTGCATACACCGCTTCCGATGCAAATCCTGTTTTTTGGTGCGTTGGTATCGGCCATTCTAAGCACTACCGCTAGTGCTATCATGGCTCCGGCAGCCGTTTTGGGAGAAAATATCATCAAGTTTTTTAATCCCAAACTCACCGATCGTCAACTGCTGCGGATCATGCGACTGGGCATTGTGGGCATCACCGCTGTATGTATCGGGATGGCTACCACGCGCGAAAGTATTTTTGAACTCGTCGCTGAGTCGTCGGCTTTTAGTCTCGTTTCGCTTTTTGTACCGTTGGCGGCCGGGCTTTACTGGAAGAAAACCAATACGCTGGGTTGCCTGCTTTCTATGAGCGTTGGGCTACTCGCATGGCTGATTTGTCTGCAACTAAACACCGAGTTTCCGCCGATGCTGTATGGCTTGCTGGCTAGTTTTTTTGGGATGTGGATTGGCACTTTGATCAATTCCGGTCAACAGGAAACCGAACGGTTTGATTAGCTTTCAGTCAATAGAAGCTTTGAATAAAAAAAACTCTCATGGAAACAGAAAAGCAGCAGGATGGAGCGGAAGCAAGCCGCCGACAGTTTATGAAAACATCCGTTGGCCTCATGGCTTCGGTTCCGTGGCTTACTCAGGCTTCCTTTCCGGGATCTTCTGATTTCTCTCTCCAAACTCCTGTCGCAATGACTTTACCTGAATCTCCCAAAAGTATTGCGGGTTTGTACGGCCCGTGGGCAGCTGGCCTGCGAGCTGATCCGCCTATGCTTTCGCTACGGGCGATGCCCCGCAAAAAATTAACTTCCTGGAAAAAACAGGCCGTAGCCAAGGTAAAGGAATTGGTGGCAAGTCCACCAATGGGAAATACTCCGGCGGTTACGGTTCTGAAAAAATATATTTACGATGGGCTGGAAATTGAAGAACTAAGCTGGCAACTTCCTTACGGGCGCCCGACGCAGGCACTTTTGCTAAAACCGCAGGGAGTTCAAGAAGCATTACCCGGAATTTTGGCTTTGCACGATCATAGTGGAGAAAAATACTATGGCTATCAGAAAATTACCCGCACCACCGACGCACAGGATCTGCACATGCGGGAGCATCAGGCGGGTTAATACGAAGGGCGAGCCTGGGCCAATGAAATGGCCAAGCAAGGTTTTGCCGTGCTGGTGCCCGATGCTTTTCTGTTTGGTAGCCGAAGGGTCTACTATGAAGATGTAGAGGGAATTACCTGGGGAATGACAAAAACCACTACGAAACGTGATGCGGACATTCGGACACAGGAAGAAATAAATACCTACAATGCCTGGGCGTCTGACCACGAGCACGTAATGTCCAAGTCGTTGTTTTGTGCGGGCACCACCTGGCCGGGTGTAGTATTGGCCGAAGATCAGGTGGCTCTCAGTATTCTGGCTACTCGGGCGGAAGTTGATCCCACACGACTTGGCTGCGCGGGTCTCTCGGGTGGTGGACTTCGTACGGCTTACCTGGCCGGTCTCGACGAGCGCATCCGGTGTGCCGTTTGTGTCGGATTTATGTCTACCTGGAATGATTTCCTTTTATACAAAGCCTACACCCATACATGGATGCTGTACGCCTCGCTTTTACCTAATTACCTTGAATTTCCGGAAATTCTGGGCTTGCGGGTTCCATTGCCGGTAATGGTTCAGAACAACAGCGAGGATCGGCTTTTTACCCATACAGAAATGCAAAAAGCGGATGCCATTTTGCGGGAGGTGTACACCCTTGCCGGTGCCGCTGATGCCTATCAGGGACGGTTTTATACAGGCGACCACAAGTTTGACGTTGTCATGCAGGCCGATGCATTTGCGTGGTTTAAGCAGTGGCTCAGCTAGTAGGCTCCCCTCAGTACGACCCGACTTGTGCCGTCCATTCCTTTTTCTACCTGAATCTGTACCGGAATCCGGTCTTTCATTTCGTGGCGGTGAGAAATAACCCCCACGATTTTCTGACTGTCCGATTGCAATTTTTCCAGCGTTGTCAGAGCTGTTTCCAAACTATCAGGATCGAGCGTGCCAAATCCTTCATCAATAAAAAGGCACTCAATACGCACGTTGCGTGAGGCAAGGTCTGACAGCGCGAGCGCCAGTGCCAGGCTGATCGTAAAAGTTTCGCCACCCGACAGCGTAGAAACCGAACGGGCGGTGTTTCCCTGATACGTATCCAGCACAAAAAGACTATCAGTTTCCAGGTGAGGCTTGTCCAGTACGTAGCGGTCAGACAGCAACCGCAGGCGCAGATTTGCCAGGCCGATCAGGTTGCTGAGCGTGAGGCTTTGGGCAAAATTGCTGAATCCATTGCCCGTAGCATCGCCGATAAATTTTTTCAGTAATTCCCATTTTCTGCGGTTTTTCCGCAAGTCAGCCAGTTCTCGTTCAAAATGCGCAAAGCGCCGCTGATTTTCGGCATCGGCTCGTAGTTGTTCGGCAAAAGTGGCTTTTTCTTCCACGTACTCATCCCGAAATTTTCTATATTTTTCACAGTGGGTGAGTAAGTCTTCCATGGTAGAATCCGGCGCTTTTCGGGCAATTGTTTTTACTTTTAAATCATCCAATAAAGATTTTTCCAGTGTGTCAAGATCCCTTTTTTTCGTAAGCAGCCGATCGTACTCTTTTTTAAGTTTTTGATACTCATTTCCTTCCAGAAGTCGCTCGTAAGCTGTTTCGAGAGAGTCCAGGCCAGCACTTGATAAGCTTTGAAGCAGCGTTTTTTGTAAAACATCTATCGCTTGCCGGGCATTTTGTATCACCTCATCTAATTCTTCAATAGCCTTCCGAGTCGTTTGAGAAGCGTTTTCCCAGGCTTGCCATTTGCGAATCAGCCCGCTTGCGTCGTTCTGAATGTTGGCTCCGGCATAGCGTTTTTTGATCTCTGTTTGTCGCATATTGACCTCCGTACGCAAAGTAAAAAGCTGCGTGAAATGCGCCTTCAAACGGCTAATTACCTGAGTTGCCTCCTTCGCCGCCAGCCATTTTTTTAGTTGATCCAAAGACGTTTGAATACGTTCTTTTTCTTCCTCAAAAAAAGCAGACGAAAGCTCGCCAGCAAGGTTTAATTGATCACCTAATTCCTTCGCCAGTCCGCTTACCTCTTTGTATCGGCTACGAAGGGGGGCAAGTTCAGCCTGCTGTGTATTCAAATGCTGCTGAGCCGAATGAATTTCAGCGGAGAGGTTTTTTTCTAATTTCTGATTTTCTTTAAACTCACGTTCAGCAGCCCGAATGTTTTCCTGCAAATCGAGCAAATTTGAAATATACTCGTGCACAAACGGATGATGCTCAGAGCCGCACAGCGGGCAGGCCTCTCCGGGTTTGAGTTGTTCCCGCTGCTTTTCAAAACTTTGCCGGGTTAGTTCCAGATCGCGCCTTTCCCGTAGAAGTGTGATATTTTCCTGTTGCTTTTCCAGTACTTTGGCCAGTTCTTCCAGCAGGGGCGTTTTCGTTTTTAAGATTTCTTCGGCTTTGGCAATGTTGTCATTTTTCTTTTTTCCTTCCTCCCGCAGGTCGTGCTGTTGACCCAAATATCCTTGCAATTTATTGAGGTTCAGCTCGCGCACACGTAGGTTTTCAAGAGCGGCATTTGCATCATAATCCGCTAAAAAATAGCTCAAAGCAGAACTCAACGTATTTTCTTCATTTTGTAGCAGTTGCAGCGAATCGTCGAGTTTTTGTACCGAAAGCTCCTGCACAAAACCAAACCTGCGCTGTTCTTTTTCTGCCAGAATGGCCTGCGCCAGCGGTTTTCCCTGCTGACGAAGTCCTTCCATTTCTGCTTCCAGCGTCAAAATCTCTTTCTCAAATTCCTCAACATCTGCTACAAAATTGGCAGCTGTAAGTGCCCGTCCCGTCAGTTTTTGTCCGTCAGCAAGAAGCTGTGCATATTCCTGATCAAGTGTTAGCAGACGCTGACGATGCCCATCAGCCTGCGATTGACTGGTTTTCAGGCCTCGTTGCTTTTCACTAAGAAGTACCAGTTCAGATGCAAACGGACTAATCGATTCATGCAGCCGGAGCCGCTCAGCCGATTGGGCAAAACGCAGGATTTCCTGCTCGCTTTGTATTCTCTGTTCGGCCAGCTTATCCAGTTTTTCGGTGAGTCGTTGTATATCGTCCAGAAGATTTTTTTCGGTGGTCCAGTGGTCAAGCTGTCCTTCTGCCTGCTTTCGCTTGTCTTCTGCCTGTGTAAGTTTTTGGTTAAGTTCGTCGATTTGCTCTTGTTTCAAAAGCTGCACGCCCTGCATTTCGGCTTCTTTGAGACGCAGTTTTTCGGTCCATTCTTTATCTTTTTCAAAGGCAGCCGCACCCAATTGGCGGTAAATGTGCGTGCCCGTAATATCTTCCAGCAGGCGCCCGCGAGTGTTGCGGTCGGCTTTAAGAAACTCCGCAAAACTTCCCTGCGCTAGCAGGATAGACTTGATAAACTGTTCGTATTTCAGGCCAATGAGCCGGGCGTTTATGTCCGGATAATCAGAAAGTTTCTTTACATCCAACAGTTTTTCAGAGGGAAGCTCGGCAATTTCCATGTGGTAATTGTTCCAGTTTCCGTTGCGGTTTTTGGAGATAGACCAGCGCGAGCGAAACTGTTTCCCCTTGGCTTCGTACTCTACTTCGGCATAGGCTTCTGTTTTGGGCTCTTCGGCGGCTTTCAGGTTTACTACCGAGCCGAGCTTATCAATTTCATTTTTGGAAATACTGCGTCCAAAACGGGGCACTTCGTTAAACAAAGCCAGTGTAATCACGTCCAGCAAGGTAGATTTTCCGGCACCCGTAGGTCCTGAAATTATAAACAATCCACTGCTCGACAGCGGGCTTCCCATGAAGTCGATGGGGTCGTGCTCTCCATAAAAGGAATTGATATTCTTAAAACGTATGCGGAGGATTTTCATAAATAAATAAAAAATAAGGAGCGAATGCGAGCGCAGTCAGCGCCAGACTCAGGGATTGGGGTGGTCGAGATGGACTTCCTGTACTAATTCTTCAAAGGCTTCCAGCAGAAGCTGCCGGGTATCTTCATCCAGAGTTTCGGATTCGAGCCTGCGCATAAATACATCGCGCGGATTCAGATCTTCAATGTCGGTTCCGACGGCGTAGAGCTCGTCGGCATCTTTGAGGCGGTTCTCAAACGTAAGCCGGGGTTTAATGATTTTAAAGGAAGCTTTTTCAAACTCACGCAGAAGCATATCAAACTGAACACTTTTTTGCGGGTCAAACGTGGGTTCTACTACGTGAAGTTCTACCAGAGTTTCCAGACGAGTAGTTGATTCAAAAGCCTGCAACGTCGCCCACACCTCATCAATTGTGCCCGTAAAGCTTCGCAGTTCGCGTGAGGTGGGCACAGGCAACGATTCAACCTGTGCGATTTTCCCGTCTTCCAGCGTTAGTTCCAGGACATACTTTGGGTCATTGCGCTCGCTGAAACTGAGTGCAATCGGCGAGCCGGAATAGCGAACGGTATCCGACAATTTCTGCGGTTTGTGAATATGCCCCAGCGCCATGTAGTCGAAGCCCTCCGGAAAATGCTCACACCCAAAAGCGGCGAGTCCGCCAATGGAATGAATTTCACGCTCGCTGTCCGAAACCGTCACGCCATTGACATACAAATGGCCCATGCCAATGAGCGTATGATCTCTGTAAAGTTGCTGATGAAGATTTGTAAATTGCTCATAATGAGAGCGTATTCCCTGTCGGATGCTCTCGGCCCGGTCGTCGTAGGTTTGCCCCGAAACAGACCGTCGCAAGTCCGCATCACGAAGAAAAGGCACTGCTGCAACGGCAAGGTTGAGATCGTCGAAGAGCAAAAGTGAATCTTCGCAGGCCTCGGTTGCGCAGCCCACCACCCGAATATCGAGGTGGCGCAGCAAGTCGCGCGGGGCGTTCAGCACACCGGGAGAATCGTGATTTCCACCCGTAATGACTACTTTGCAGTGACAGCCGGTAAGCCGCTGCAAAAATCGGTAGTACAGCGAAAGCGAAGCCGACGAAGGAAAGGCCGTATCGAAAATATCTCCCGAAACCAGTAGCAACGTAATTTTCCGCTCCTCAATAAGATCGCCCAGCCAATCCAGAAAAAGCTGATGATCGGCATCCAGGCTATATTTATGTAGCTGTTTTCCTATATGCCAATCGGCGGTATGGAGAATTTTCATGGGGAACGGTATGCAGGTTTAGTAGTGAAATAGATTATTTTTAGAAGTCAGTTTTTTCAAAGAAACATTTCACTCAATACTTTCTTTCTTCACCCACGACATCCACGTGCCTTGTGCTTTCATGACTTGTTCAATGAGGTCACGGACGGCACCGTGTCCGCCGTCTTTTGGAGAGATATAATCTGCAATTGCCAGGATTTCCTCTGCCGAATCGGCCGGGCACGCGCCGAGCAGTTCCTCCCGCATCATGACTTCAAAGTCGGGCAGGTCGTCGCCCATGAAAACAATTTCGTCTTCGCTCAGATTATTTTCCCGAATATATTTTTCATAAATCGGCAACTTGCCATCAGGCGAAGCCCCAATAAAAATATCTTTTACACCCAGGTATTCCAGCCTTTTGCGCACTCCCAGTTGATTTTGAGCAGAAATAATAGCCACCCGATAGCCCAGCCGTAGCGCCCGGTTGATGCCGTAGCCATCCCGAACGTGAAAGGTTCGGGGTTGTTCGCCACTTTCGAGCGCCAGCACACTGCCGTCGGTCATGACGCCGTCGACGTCAAATATAAAAGTCGTGATACGCTGAAAACGCTCAGGTAAAGAAGTGCTCATGGATTTAAGAATTCGGTTCAACACGAAATTAGCTTTATTTTTGATTTTTCCTCTACTTTAAAATCCTTTCTCCGGTTGAGAATTGTATACGCATGGATATTCCAGGGTTAACAGAAAACTACCGTCGGGAGCTCATGGAAAATGTGCTCCCTTTTTGGCAAAAGTTTGCCTTTGATTCGCTGTATGGTGGTGTTTTTGAGGCAGTTGATGAAAATGGTGAGGTGATTTCGACGGATAAGCCCGTAGTAACGCAGGCCCTCGCTGCCCGGGCGTTTGCGTATGCGTATAATTCTCTGACACCCAACGACACCTGGCTATTAATGGCCAAAGATGTAGTGAAGTTTTTGATGGAAAATGGCCGGGATGCCAAAGGAAACTGGTACGCCGAACTCGACCGCCGTGGTACGTCCGTCAGTGATGCCGTCGATTTCAGTCCGGCTTTGTGGGTTGTGCTGGCTTTGGCCCAACTTTTTAAAGCGACAGGCGAAAGTGAGTATGTGACTCAGGCGCAGAAGACGTTAATTCAAACGCTGAAAAAGCGGGATGCGCAGTTAAAACGACAGTTGGAAACCTCAGGCAGGGTTTTTAAATCGCTGGACGAATTTGTGCTGATCGGGCATATTCTGCTGGAAGCCGAAAGCTTTACCGACCGAAAATGGTACAAACGTACGCTCGACAGCTTTTTGCAGGAACTGGCTAATGATTTTTATGATAAACGTACCGAAATCTTACTGGAAAATGTAACCCCGGAAGGGCATTTTTGTGATTGTCCGCAAGGACGCCTGCTGGTACCGGGGCGGGTATTCGAAATGGCTGGAATAGCCCTCGAATTTGCCGACCGTACCCGAAACCGCCGCCTGCTGAATCAGATGCTTGACCTGACCGAATTAACTGCAAAAGCAGCCTGGGACGAAACAAATGGTGGTTTTTATTGGCTCATGGATGTAAAAAGTCTTCCCCCGCTCGACGCCCGCTGGAACCATAAATTGGCCTGGGTGCATCTGGAAGCACTGCAAACGTTCCTGAAAGCGCACCTGCTTTCGGCACGTCCGGTGTTTCTGGATACGTTTGAAAAAACGAGCGAATATCTGCTTACTCATTTTCCTGACCCTGTGCACGGCGAGTGGTTTGGAGAACTAAGCCGGGAGAATAGTCCGGTGTATCGCCACAAAATTACTGCCGAAAAATCCTGCGAAAGTACCGTGCGAAATCTGGTCAATACGCTCAAATTGCTGTCACTTGCTGCCGAAATATCACCCGCAACGGACAAAAAGCAACGATCACAAAAACGCTCTCCGCTCAGTTAGGTTCAAAATGACGCTCCCGGATATCCTCCGTCAGGAGTCGATAAATGGAGGCCCACTCGGGCTTTAACTCCTGCAAATAATCGAGATGATGGCTCGTAATGTCCCAATCGAAGCGCCGGGCAGGCCCGGTCTGAACAGTGGCGGGGTCGTCAGTGAGCAGCGCTTTTTGCATCGTTTGCTCAATGAGCGGTTTGAGTAGCTGAAACGAAAGTGTTTCGTGTTCGAGCAAATCGTGGGCAATTGACAAAAGATGATTGGTGAAATTACAGGCAAAAACAGCCGCTACGTGCAGATTTCGACGTTCTTCGGAGTCGCCTCGCTGTACCTGCAGACTTACACTGCGGGCAAGTTTCAGAAGAATATCCTCCGTTTCGTCGTCAATTGCTTCCACAAAAAAAGGGATTTGGGAATAATCCAGCGGAACTTCCCGCGTAAAGGTCATTAACGGGTAAAGTACTCCGGTACGAACGGGAACATCGCTATAAATTTCGACCAAATGTTGAAGCTCAGCCAACGACCGGCTGCCGGAGGTATTGATGAGCATGGCATCTTTGGGAAGAACCACCCGCTGCATGATGCTTTCGAGGGCATCGTCGGAGGCCGCCACTATCAGCATATCTGCTTCGCTTTCCGCAAAATTGAGGTCCGGCTGAATCCGGGCGTCGTAAAGTTCAGAAACCAACTGCCGGGCCTTTTGCGTATCACGGCTGTAAATTTCACAAATAATGTGTCCGGCTGTTTCAAAAGCCTGAGCCAAATGCCAGGCTACGTTGCCGGCGCCGATAAATGATATTTTCATAAGCAGCTGTTTTTGGAGGTTTTGGCAGGGATGAATGAAAAAACTCAGCCCCTGATTCCCTACTTTTGCGGGGACTAAATATAATTATTTTCACGACTTAAACCCTTTTCAGACTTGCAAAATATCCTGATAGATGTTGTTATTCCTGCTTTTAACGAAGAGAATTCGGTAGGAAATGTGGTGCGCGATCTGCCCCGTCCACTGGTACGGGAGGTGGTTGTGGTCAATAACAACTCGCGGGACGAAACCCGCCGCTCGGCCACCGAAGCCGGGGCCACTGTGCTCGACGAGCCCCGGCAGGGCTATGGTTTTGCCTGCCTCAAAGGAATTGATTATTGCAAAAAAAAGGCTCAGCCGCCAGAAATTCTGGTATTTATTGATGCAGACTACTCCGATTATCCCGAAGAACTCCCGCAGCTTGTGCAGCATCTGCTGGATCATAACCTCGATATGGTGATTGGCTCACGGGCCTTAGGCAAGCGGGAGCCCGGCTCCATGACTCCTCAGCAGGTGTTTGGCAATTGGCTGGCTACCAATCTGATTCGCCGGTTTTATGGCGTAACCTATACCGATTTGGGCCCCTTTCGGGCGATTCGTTTTGACAAACTTCTGGCCATGAACATGCAGGACACGACCTACGGCTGGACTGTCGAAATGCAACTCAAAGCCGCTAAAATGGGATTTGCCGTAGGCGAAGTGCCCGTTACCTATCGCCGCCGCATTGGCCACTCTAAGGTGTCCGGCACTGTGAAGGGAACCGTGCTCGCCGGCTACAAAATTTTAAGCTGGATTTTTAAGTATAGATAATTCTTTTCGTAGTTTAGTATCCAGTAATTACATTAATAAACATTGTATGAAAGTATATCTACACACTCTTTTAACCATTTCTCTTTTTGCGGTGGTTACGCTTCCATCTTTTGCACAGGTAGATCCAAATTGTAAGCCCAGCGTAGAAGTTGGCAAGAACTCTTTTTGTGAAGACGACACGACGCAACTGCGGGTCGAGCCCACTCCCAACACAACCTACCGCTGGATTCAGGATACATCCTTCATTGCCGGTGCCAATACCAATACACTTGTCGTAAACAAATCAGGAACGTATCGCCTTGAAACCGTTCGCAAAGAAGAAGCCTGGACGTGGGGAATGGCTGGCGGCCCCGACAGCGACCTCAACGATATTCAGTTTCTTGGAAATACAGGCTGGATTGTAGGAAACTACGGTTTGCTGCTGAAAACAACGGATGGTTTGTCCTGGGATACTATCAGGACCAATCGGCAGGACCATCTTACTGCCCTTAGCTTCGTGAATACGCAGATTGGTTGGATTGGCGGGGCAAGTGGTTTATTGTTGAAGTCAACCAATGGAGGTACTACCTGGGCCAAAGTAAATATCCCGGTGTCGGGTACGATTCAGGAAATCAAATTTTTGAACGAGAATACCGGGTTTGTATTGGCAGATCGGCGACTGTTCAAAACCATAAATGGGGGAATAGCCTGGTCCGAACTTATTTTGCCTGACCCTAATCTTACCAATTTCACCTTCGTTAATGCCAACGTTGGCTGGATTGCGCTCGGAAATCAGCTATACAAAACCGACAACGGTGGAACCTCCTGGCAACTAAACTATACAGCTGAAAGTAGTTGCACTCAGGGCGTTCAAAGGATCTTTGCCTTAAATACGGCTACTTGCTGGGTTGAGTTTATCACGTGCTCGCAGGTTACCAATTTTCCTACTCAAGTAGCAAGAACTCTGGACGGAGGGCAAACTTGGTCTAAGCATAGCATACGCATACCCGCTACTTTTCCAGCACTTTCCACTTTTAATGTATCGGACCTTTTCTTTACCGATTCTCAAACAGGTTATGCCGTTGGGCAGCTTTATAAGCGAGTATTTGCCCAATATGGGGTGAGCGGCGGCGGTATTTTCCAAACCAAAGATGGAGGACAAACCTGGCTTTTAATTTATGAAAATGTTTCGAATGGCTACCCCAGATCCATTGCGTTCAGTTCTTCTTCTCAGGGGTATGTGGTAGGTTCCGGCGGATTGATGCTTCGGGTAGCCGATTCAGATAGTATTTCAACTCCTTTCCCCGAGCGAACCTTTCTGCCCCTGCATACAGTTGGAGGAACTCCCCAAAGGGTATTTGCTGCCGGAGGAACTCCCCGGAGAACCGAAAGCGGGGTTCATCCCGACTCCAAGGCCGTAACTTTGACGATGGAAGCAGGAATGCCTTGGGTCAAAAACGAAACGCAGGTAAATATTCCCGGCGGTAATTTTCTGATCAGTAATGGGTATACGGTTCGTCAGATCAAGTTTAAGAATAATCAATTTGGGTGGCGCGTAGGTTTTGGGGTTTTGGCCACGACAACCAATGGTGGAGAAACCTGGCAGACCCTTTTTGGTAATACACAACCACCAACTTTTGTTATTGATAAAGCCTATTTTCAGACAGTCAATTCTGGATTTTATATTTCTCGTGATCCTGCATTTGGAGGAGCATCCCTCTACCGATTTTCAGGAGCATCCCGTACGCCCGTACCTATATCTTATATAGATACTCCTGATAATAACACCGGCATGCTCGATCTCCAATTTATCAACGACAATGTAGGTTTTATTACTACGAGCAACGGAAAACTCATCAAAACTATCGATGGCGGCAACAGTTGGTCCGTGCAGCTGGTCCGGGCAGGGAAGAGTCTTCAACGTTGCTTTTTTGTAAATGATAGAATCGGATGGGTAATTTCCAACGATGGTGTGATCCTGAAAACACAAAATGGAGGGCAATCCTGGACGCAACAAACTTCCGGGGTTTCTACTTCACTGAATGGAATTTACTTTCTGTCTGAGCAAGTTGGGTACATCGTAGGCGTTGAAGGCCTTATTTTGAAAACGAATGATGGCGGCAGCAGTTGGATTCGACAAACTACGGATACTCGAAATACGCTCAATGATGTTTCATTTACAGACGCAAATACAGGCTGGATCGTAGGGGAAAAAGGCACGGTTCTGAAACTTACCGTGAATGAGTGCCGCTCCATTTCTGACCCGGTCGTGATTAAAGTTAATCCAAAGCCACAGGCAACAATTACAGCCGACGGCCCCACCATCATTTGCGAAGGATTGTCACTGATGCTATTTGCTCCGAGAGGAAACGGCTACACGTATCAATGGTTTAGAAACAATGCTCCGGTTGCTACCGGTATTCAGTTTGCAGCTACCCAAAGTGGAACGTACTCAGTAGTGGTCAGGAATGCAGAGGGATGCGAAAATCAGTCAAATTCAATTACCGTCACCGCTAGTCCACGTCCGATTCTGAGCTTGGTTCCGCCAAAGGATAACACGTTGTGTGAAGGAAAGAGCTTGGAAATCAGCGTTCAGAGCAATGTGCCGAATGTTAGCTATGAATGGTTTAGAAATGGTGTATCCATCGGAAATGCAAATGCGGCCAATGTAGTAACTGCTGAAAGTGGAACGTATCAGGTAAAAGCAACAACACAGGCAGGCTGCACTTCTTTTTCGGATACTGTGGTCATTTTACCGGCATACAAAATCAACCTGTTGGCAGAAGGGTCAACGACAATCTGTGAAGGGCAGACTGTTGACCTGAAAGTTCAAAGTACAAGCAGCGCTTCCATCACCAACTATCAGTGGTTTCGGGACGGAACTGCTATTTCCGGCGCAACCACAGATACCTTTGCGGCCAATCAAGGGGGCAACTATTCACTCGAAACAGTAGATTCCAAAGGCTGTAAAACTATTTCTGAGCCGCTACCCATAGAGGTTACTTCACGTCCTGCTCAGCCGGTCATTACGGCAGGCAACAGCATTACGCTGGTGTCAAGCGCAGAACGGGGCAATCAGTGGTTTTTGAATACGAATGCTATTTCGGGAGCTACGGGCAATGAGTATGATCCTGCGGAGTCGGGCAGCTACACGGTGCAGGTTACCGAAAATGGCTGCCAAAGCCCGATGTCTGTGGCGTATGTGTTTACGATTACATCGCTTGACGAACTTCCGGGCCTTGCGACCGTAAACGTATTTCCAAATCCTACACAGGCCGAGGTGTATGTATCTCTGAAAGACCTGAGCGGCCCCGTTGCCATCGAAATTCTGAGTTTGTCAGGGCAACAACTACGGGTACAGTACATCGCCTCCACTGCCCAGAGAAGTAACATTCCACTGGATGTTAAAGGATTGGCCTCCGGTACGTATCTCGTCAAAGTTCGGGCCGGTACATTTAGTAAAGTCAGTAAGGTGGTTTTGAATCGGTAAGTTAGGATGAGGGATCATTATTGAAAATCAAACCTTCACGTCAGGTAAGTTACCTGAGTAATGTGAATGGCTTTTTCAAAGCGAAAAGTCAAAAGCATCACTTCTGGTTCTGGGCAACTGTGTATTTACAGGATACAAAATTTTAAGCCGGATTTTTAAGTAATAGCTGATTCATTTCGTAGTTTAGTATCCAGTTAATTACTTAAAACCATCGCTATGAAAGTATATCTACACTATACGCTCCGGAGTCTGATTTTGGCGCTTTTAACTCTTCCTTCACTTTTTGCTCAGGATTGCAAACCTACTATCCAAACCTCCGGCTCTGCCACTTTTTGTGAGGGCGATAGCGTGGTTCTTTCAACAACTGCTCAACCGAATACAACCTATCGCTGGCAAAAGGAAGGGGTGGTCCTGACTCCTAAAACCGATACTTCACTCGTGGCGTATACGTCGGGTACTTATACTTTGGAAGCTACTCGTAAGGATGAACTATGGGGCCGCGGGTTGGCACAGGCCAGACCGGAGGTTACGCTTCGCGACATTGCCTTTTTGCAGAATGAAGGTTGGATAGTAGGAGACAATGGGCTGTTTATGAAAACGATTGACGGTGGCCAAACCTGGGATACACTGCCTGTACCGCACACGGAAAATTTTACAAACATCTTCTTTTTGACCTCGCAGGCAGGCTGGATTGGCGGGCAAAATGGCCTCTTGCTAAAAACGGCCGACGGCGGTATTAGCTGGACTCAACAGCCAGGTACATGGAGTGGAGCGATCGAGAAAATTATTTTTTTTAACGAGACGGCCGGTTTTTTACGAGCAGGAGAGCAGCTCTTCAAAACTACCAACGGTGGCGCTGCCTGGACACCCATAGCACTGCCGGATTCTTTTCAGTTGCAGGATGTGTCTTTTGTGGATGCAGATTTTGCGTGGATAGCCTCTGGAAATAAACTCTATAAAACCGCAAATGGTGGAGAAAACTGGCAGTTAATGTCTACCCTTTCGATTTGTACTTCGTGTAATTTTCAAAAAATAGTTGCAATCAATCGCAGTACTTTATTAGCCACAAGGCTCTTTGTTCAAACTACGGCTATTTCAAAAACTACCGATGGCGGTAGTACCTGGACCGATATTGATCTGCCTTTTCCAGCCACTTATCCATCGTTGTCTAATTTGGGTACTTCCGAAATCATGTTTACGGATACACTCACTGGCTTTTTGGTAGGTCGAATGTATAGACGAACGTATGGAAGTTATGGAATAAGTTCAGGTGCCATCTTTAAAACAAGTGACGGCGGCAAAAAATGGATGTTGGTGTACGATAATCCCTATGACGCTTACCCTAATGCAATTGCGTTGCGCACGCCTACGCAGGGAATGGTTGTAGGTGCCGACGGACTCATGACGACGCTGGACGATCAGTGGAAAGATGTATATCCAACACGAACCTTCCTTGACCTGCATTCAGTAGGCGGAACTTCTGCCGGAATATTTGCCGTTGGAGGAAGGTTCAGGCATATTATGAATGTACCACATCCTGACTCCAAAGCGGTAACAATGGCCTGGAAATCAGGGCAGGACTGGACCAAAACCGAAACAGGTTCCTCAGGAGTTTTGAACGGATACACCTTAGAGCAGATAAAGTTCAAGAATGATACGTTGGGCTGGAAGGTAGGCTACGGAACCTTGCAGATCACGAAGGATGGGGGAATCACCTGGAAAACGCTTTTTGGAAACAGAATGCCGCCTGATCTGACCATTAGTAAAGCTTACTTTCAGACCGACACCACCGGCTGGCATATTGCTCGATACCCTTCGTTTGGCGTTTCGACGCTGTACCGATTTTCGGGAGCCTCCCGTACACCACAACCCCTCGACTTTGGAAGCGGCAATAATCCGGCGACTACCAACTTGCTAGACCTGCAATTTGTCAATGATGCCACCGGATTTATTACAACCAATATCGGTAAACTCGCCAAAACCACCGATGGAGGCGCTACCTGGCAAGTGCTGACGGTACGTGACGGAAAAAGCCTGCAAAGGTGTTTTTTCGTAAATGAGCAAATTGGCTGGGTCATAAGCAGCGATGGACTGTTGCTAAAAACGCAAAACGGCGGACTGACCTGGATCGAACAATCGTCTGGTGTAAACACAGCCTTGTACGGGATCTTTTTCAACTCCGCCGAAAACGGCTATGTGGTAGGCGAAGGTGGAGTTTTACTAAAAACCATGGATGGCGGCGAGCATTGGCTAAGACAGCTGACGCATACTACTCAAACCCTAAATGACGTGTTTTTTACGGATACCACCCACGGATGGATTGTGGGTAATAAAGGGACGCTGCTGCAACTTACGATCAGTGAATGTCAGTCGGTTTCCGAGCCGCTCACTGTGCAGGTAAACCCCCTGCCTGTCCAACCAATCATTTCCGTAAGTAATAACAGCATTACACTGGTATCAAGCGCAGAACGGGGCAATCAGTGGTTTTTGAATACGAATGCTATTTCGGGAGCTACGGGCAATGAGTATGATCCTGCGGAGTCGGGCAGCTACACGGTGCAGGTTACCGAAAATGGCTGCCAAAGCCCGATGTCTGCGGCGTATGTGTTTACGATTACATCGCTTGACGAACTTCCGGGCCTTGCGACCGTAAACGTATTTCCAAATCCTACACAGGCCGAGGTGTATGTATCTCTGAAAGACCTGAGCGGCCCCGTTGCCATCGAAATTCTGAGTTTGTCAGGGCAACAACTACGGGTACAGCACATCGCCTCCACTGCGCCGGAAAGCAACATTCCACTGGATGTTAAAGGATTGACCTCCGGCACGTATCTCGTCAAAGTTCGGGCTGGTACTTTTAGTAAAGTTAGCAAGGTGGTTTTGAATCGGTAAAGGGGGGGAAGGGGCTTTGGGTCTTTAATGGGCAAATAAAAAGTTGACGAATTAAGCAACTTTGACTAAATTTGAATAAAAATTTCAAATACCCTGCATCAAGACCATTGATTCCATAAAAATTTACATCTATGCCCGGGATCATAGCCCGCCTCATTTTCATGTGCTGGTTGCTGAACACGAAGAACTAATTATTATTTCTAACCTTTCAACCTATTCTGGGAGTATTCCTACCAGGCACCGAAAAAAAGTGATAGAGTGGGCGTCGAAGAACCCTGACTTCTTGCTCAGGGAGTGGAACAAATTAAACGTACGATTATGAGAACTATCAAGAGAATACTGAAAATTCACAGTGTGAAAGGATACGAAATCGCCTGTTTATTCAACAATGGGGAATCCAGAATTATAGATTTCAAGGAGCTCTTTAAAAAGTGGGCTATTAAAATGGGAGATGTAGAGTTCCCTTTGGTGCAATCGAGAGAAGAATTTGAAAAAGTAAAACTAAGTGATGGAACCCTGGCTTGGGAGAATATCATACTCCAAGGCAGTGACGATACGGGCGAGCCGATACAATACACATACGATCTGGATCCTATTGTTCTATATGAAAATAGTCGACTCGACGAATCCCGGCAAATCGAAATAGGACTTCTGATCAGGCAAGTAAGAAACGAACTGAGTCTGACTCAGGAGGAACTCGCCGCCCGAAGCGGTACCACAAAGCACTATATCTCCCGGGTAGAAAATAATCGGACGGGAATTGAATTGGCCACTTTGGTACGGATCATAGAAGGCGGGCTTGGAAAAAAAATGAAAATAAGCATACAGGAGTAGTGGTTCGTACACACAAGCCAAATCTGTAACATCAATTCAAAAGAGGGTAGTTCAGCGTTAGTAAACTCTGAACTACCCTTTGAAGGTTGTATGCAGGTGGCTTTCCAAAAAATGAATGTCAGGATAAAATTTATCCGGGAGAATGAGTGATTGATTCTCGTGCCTTCCAAATAGAGAAGCGTAGGCCTCTTTTTCTTTTATGCGTTGGACTTCGCTGGAAATCAAAATTTTATAGGTAGAATCAATGCCGATGTAGCCTAGCTCAAATGCTTTATCGTGAATCGAACATAAACAAATACCGTTTTCTGGATTTAGGCGATTTACTAAATCCTCCGACCATTTTAAGATGTGGCTTGCAACTAAAAGTCCCGGTACGTCAAGAGCGCAGATAGCACAAGCGCTGGAATAGTTATTCATCACTACCTTTCTAAACAGCGATTGATTTACTCGCGTTTTGACAATCCTTTCTATGTCTTTTCCTTCCTTTCCACTTAAAATATCCTTTTCGATTTCCTGAATTTCAATCTGATCCAACGCTATTTCTTCAACCTTTTTATGTTGATAGCTAGCCAGAAGCACTTCGCTTTGGTACAGCATTTCAGCCCAATTGCCAGAAAATTCCGCATACATGGCAATTGCATTTTTTCCCGGATTGGCCAGGCCTTTTACCCGGTTTTGGTGCTTTGGATCCTGACTGGAAAGGTGCACAAGTTTATACGCAACTGCTCCGGGAGTTTTGTCGATTAGCTTTGCCAGCCTAATAACTTCTGCATTGCGGTTATTAAATTGACCGTAGCGAAGCTTGGTATACAAATTCATTACGAGCATGAATTCTTCTCTTGACCATTTACTCATGTTGACTGATTTCCTGTAATGCGATTTCCAGCTGTTCAATTACCCGAATGTAATCGCTTTTTAGTTCATCCAGTTCAATGCAGCCTAGTTCATTAGTCAGGAGAGCTAAGGCGGATTGTAGGGCGAGTTCAATTTTTTCTGTGTTCATAAGTTTTTGGTTTAATACGCTTTAAGGTTCGTAACGAAAATCTCAGTTGAGGAACGATTGCATCGGTACAGTGGGGGCAAACTTGCAGCGGGTAACTTAGGCCCGAAGAAACACGCACATAACTTTTTTGTACAAAGTACGGGAAAACTCCTGACTCCTGTTGGCTCGATAACATGACATTGCTATGAGCGGCAAGAAACTACAATTGAATTCTTTGTCCTCGAAAGATGCGCAGAACTCTCTATATCTCTTGTGACATCTGTTAATTTTTTACACAAGTAGACTTCAATTACTTTACTTTCTTCTCAACTGCATTTAATACTTTTCTGACGGAATCTTCATCGGTAATTTTCTCAGTCATGAATTGAACCGGCAAATCATTTTTCTGCCCGACCTCCTTCTACACAAATCATTTATTTACCCCATCAAGTCAGGAAAGTATTATACCTTTGGTGGTGAAAGGGCAGCCCTGGGTGGGCGCCTTTACCAAAATCAGTAAAGTGATTCTGAATCGTTAACCATTTTGTCTGACGCACTGCAATACATTGTCCTGACTCCCTATTTGCTGTCTGTCCTCTTCATTTTCGCATACAGCGTGTCGCAGGCGGGGCTCGTGAAAAGCTATTGGCAAGCCCGAAAACGAGAGTCGGCGCTGCCGCTACCGGCCCGGCTGCCGCTCGTCACGGTGCAGCTGCCGGTCTACAACGAACGCTACGTCATCGAACGCCTGATTGATGCCGTGGCGCAGTTTGACTACCCCAAAGAACGCCTCGAAATCCAGATTCTCGACGACTCTACCGACGATACGGTCGATATTATTTCCAGAAAAATAATTCATTATCAATCACTTGGCTACAACATAGCGCACATCCGCCGGGCCACCCGCACGGGCTACAAAGCCGGAGCGCTGGCACATGGTCTTACGCTGGCAAAGGGCGAATTTGTGGCCATTTTCGATGCTGATTTTGTACCAACGCCCGATTTTCTGAAAAAATCAATTCCTTATTTTGGCGATGCGGCCGTGGGGGTGGTGCAGTCACGGTGGGGGCATCTCAACGAAAATTTTTCGCTCATCACCCGCTTGCAGGCGTTCGGGCTTGATGCCCATTTTACCGTGGAGCAAACCGGCCGTAACGCTGGCGGGCACTTCATCAACTTCAACGGAACGGCGGGGGTGTGGCGCGTGGCCACGATTGCAGCGGCGGGCGGATGGTCGGCTGACACCCTCACCGAAGACCTTGACCTGAGCTACCGGGCACAGCAGCAAGGCTGGCGTTTTGTGTACCTCGAAGGCCTGATTTCTCCCGCCGAACTACCCGTCACGATGCCCGCCGTGAAGTCGCAGCAATACCGCTGGACCAAAGGAGCGGCCGAGTGCGCGCGTAAAAATCTGCCTGCCGTCTGGCGCAACGGGCAGCTGTCGTGGGCTACAAAACTCTACGCAACGTTCCACTTGCTCAACAGCTCCATTTTTGTGGCTACGCTTCTTACGGCGCTGCTGAGCGTCCCGGTGCTTTTGCTGGGTTTGGGGTGGCAGTGGCTGGCGTTTTTTCAGCTAAGCCTGGTGAGTATGGGCGTGTTCTACTGGGCTGCTTTCCGACGAAACGGAGGAAATTTGGGGCAATTTTTGCTGCGTTTTCCGGCCTTTCTGGTCATTATGCTCGGGCTGTCGCTGCACAATGCCGTGGCGGTGCTGGAAGGCTATGCAGGCAAAAAAACGCCCTTTATTCGCACGCCCAAGTTCAACGTCACGCAGCGTGGCGACCGTTGGCAGGCCAACACCTACCTGGCCCGGCAGATTCCGCCGATGACCTGGCTCGAATTGGGTCTTGTGCTGTATTTTGTAGCCGGAATAGCGCTCGGACTGTATACAGAGCAATATAGCGCACTGGCTTTTCATGCGCTTTTAGTGGTGGGTTACGGCTTTGTTGCGTACTATTCGGTACGGCATTCGCGGGTTAAGTCATGAAAAAATATCTTGCAATCCTCTGGATTTTGCTTTCAGCAGCGGGTTACGGTTGGCTACTTTATGGCCTGCAACGCACCGATACATCTCTTTTACTGAGTCTCTGGGGAGCCTTGTTTTTGCTGTATGCATTGGCTTTTTATTACAAAGCAGAACAGCATTTTAGCCTTTTTCTGGTTGCAGCGCTGGTTTTTCGCTGCGTGGGCCTGTGGTCAGTTCCGGTACTGTCAGACGACGTTTTTCGCTTCATTTGGGACGGACGGCTGCTGGCGCAGGGCCATAATCCGTACATGTACCTTCCCTCCGAACTAGTAGCAACTGATATAGCCACACAGGCCGGACTTACGCCGGAGCTTTTTCAAAGACTCAATTCCCCGGCTTATTACACCGTGTATCCCCCGCTTTTGCAGCTGTGGTTTTGGGTATCTACCCTTCTGACTTCCAGCGAGTCAGCTACTATATTTTGGCTACGACTACCGCTTGTGCTGGGAGAATTTGCGTCTTTGTGGCTGCTTTTTCAACTCCTGCAAAAAATGGGTAAAAATAAGCAAGAAGTCCGACGAGGCACCTTGCTCTATGCGCTCAATCCGTTGGTCATTGTGGAGCTCATACCTAATGTTCACTACGAGGGGCTCATGATCTGTTTTGTGCTGGCGTGCCTGTATTTTTATCCGAATAAAAACAAAATCGGTTCTGCCTTTTTTCTAAGTTTAGCCGTTGGTGTCAAGCTCTTGCCACTCATTTTTCTACCCACTTTAATACCCAAAGAAAATAAATTTAAGGCACTGATTTACAGTTCACTAGTTGGGGTTCTTGTGCTACTTCCTTTTCTGTTTTTCTTTGATAAATTCATCATCGAACGTTTTTCTACAAGCCTGGATCTGTACTTTCGGACGTTTGAGTTCAACGCAAGTTTGTACTACCTGCTTCGTAAAATCGGCATGTGGATTTTGGGTTACAATCCCATTGCTACGCTGGGGCCGCTGCTTTCTCTGCTTAGTTTTTCGACCATTCTTTTCCTTTCTTTTGGGCAAATATTACCAATCAATCGCTACGAACGGCTGCTGCTGATTCTGACCGTCTATCTTTTTTGTGCCACTACCGTACATCCCTGGTACGTGGTGCCGTTGCTGGCGCTGTGCGTGTTGGGGCGGTTCCGGTTTCCTTTGGTTTGGTCGGTGCTGTTACCGCTTACGTATACGGCCTATCAAACTCCGGTTTTTGTAGAAAAAAGCTGGGTACTTGTGTTGGAATACGCGCTGGTTTGGGGCTGGCTGGCCTGGGAGCTTTGGAGTAATAAAACTCGTCGTGCCGCTTTTGAGGAGTAAAGCTAACCTTGCACGTGCGCATGATTTCTCAACTTGATCCTCCCAAAACTATACTCGGACAGCTGCGTTACCTGGGTCCGGGTTTCATTATGTCAGCGGCTATTGTGGGCTCCGGTGAGCTAATTGCCACCACCACATTAGGTGCCAAAGCCGGGTTTGTGACCTTTTGGGTAATTCTCGTGAGCTGCCTGGTGAAAGTAGCACTGCAACTGGAATTTGGCAAAAACGCCATTTATTCGGGTACCTTCACGATGCACAATTTCAACCGCCTGCCCGGCCTGCGGTGGCGGGGCACGCATTGGAGCCTGTGGCTGTGGCTGTCGCTGCAAGGGCTGAAATTGATGCAGGTGGGCGGCATTGTGGGTGGTGTCGCCATTGTGCTCAACATGGCTTTTCCGGTGGTTTCGGTCAATATTTGGGCATTTCTGGCGGCGTTGGTAACGGCCTTGCTGGTTTATCGGGGCTACTACAAGCCTATTGAAAAAGGATCACTGATTATGATCGTTCTTTTTTCGTCGGTCGTGCTGGTTTCTCTCTTTCTTTTGCAAGGAACGGTATATGCTATACGTTGGACGGATATTCAGGAAGGAATCAGCTTTAAGTTACCTCCCGAAGCCGTAGCGGTAGCCTTTGGTGCCTTCGGAATAACGGGCGTAGGTGGTGACGAAATCATGTACTATAATTACTGGTGTATCGAAAAAGGCTATGCGGCCTACACCGGCCCCAACGACGGCACCGAAGCCTGGGCCGCCCGCGCCAAAGGCTGGATTCGGGTCATGTACCTGGACGCTATTTTGTCGATGATCGTGTATACCGTCGTCACGGCGGCCTTTTATTTGCTGGGCGCCGCAGTGCTGCATGGCAGTGGTGAAGTTCCCGAAGGCTACCGGATGATTGCCGTTTTGTCGCGCATCTTTACCGAAACCCTGGGCCCGTGGGCCGAAACGTTGTTTTTGGTCGGTGCTTTTACGGCTTTATACTCCACGTTGTTTACGGCTACGGCAAGTTGGGCACGGGTCTACGGCGACGCCTTTGGGCAGTTGGGTTGGCTCAACTACGATACTGTGGAGCAGCGCCGCCGTTCCATTGCTATTTTTTCGTGGGTATTTCCGTTTTTGTGGTGCGCCTTTTTCCTCTTTTTCCAATCGCCCGTCATGATGGTGATCCTGGGGGGTATCGCCACGTCGGTTTTGCTTTTGCTCATTGTGTGGGTAGCGTGGGTGTATCGCTACCGCTCACTGCCTACGGCCCTGCGCCCCTCCCGCCTCTACGATGTTTTATTTTGGTTAAGCATTGTATCTATTCTGATTGTCAGCGGCTATGGAGTGTGGCAGGTGTTGTAGGTGGAGGCTAAATAGATTTTTTGAATAGTAATTTTTTGCAAATGTAGCATGTACGAAAATTCGCTTTTGTTATTTATCAACCCAACTTTCCAAAATAATACCAGATAAATTTTCAAAATCACGGGTATTGCGTGTTACCAGAATAAGCTCGTGCACAATTGCCGTACTCCCAATGAGTAGATCAAATTCACCGACCGTGCGGCCCATTTTTCGTATTTGTGTTTTTTGACGTGCATCTTCATGTAAAGCAGGACCTATTCCTAAAATACGGCCCGAGTAAAGCGTCTGTAATTTTTTGACCTTAGCTAGATTGCTTTGTTTACGAGTAGGCAAACTATTTTCAACGCCAAAAAGTAATTCTGCAATAGTGATCTCTGATAAAAAACAGGATGATAAACCAACACTTTCAATCCGTTCTTTTATTTCATATTCATCTTTCAGAAAATGAACGCAGATATTGGTATCCAGCAAATAATAGCTCATAATTGTATACTGCGTGGGCTATCATTTCTGGACTTTCTAAGAAACTCGGCTAACTCATCACCGGTTTCATCTCCCTGCCAACTTCCTGCCACTTCTTCAAAAAGGGCTTTTTCTTCTGCTTTGTCCAACGTCGGCACATCGTATGTCTCATGTGTACGTAGCCCCAAACGTTCTGCCAGTTCTTTGAACAGAGCGAAATCTTTGTCGCTTGGTGTTTCTATAATGATGCTATGTCCCATGATTTCTGCTTTTTATAACCGTAGATAAATTGAGTACCTGCTACCAAAAACAACTGGTCTACATTTTAACACTAAAATACTGGATTTATTTCCCGCGTCCATATTTTTTCATCAATTCAAATACCTTTTCTGTTGGCAATTTCTCTACCTTATGTCCCTGAAAACCAGTGGAAGTTTCGGCCATGAACAGCGAGTTGATGATTGCTTCTTCGGTGGCTTCTATGGCCCCCAAAAAGAGCGGAGACACGAAGTCATTGTGCAGCACCACGACGGCAGTTGTGCGATCGTCGGTACTGTGCGGCACTCGGTTGGCCGTCGAAAATGCTACGACATAGTCGCCGCTGCCATTGGATGCAATGCCGCCTGTACGGGCCAATCCGAGCATTGCCCGCTGTGCCAGACGTTTCAGATTGCGGGCGTCAAGCGGCGCATCGGTCGCCACGATCATCATGCAGGAGCCATCCGACGATTTATCAAGCGATTGTTTAAAAGAATATTGTCCCAACTCTTCCCCAACGGGTACGCCGTTGACCTGCAACACACCGCCAAAGTTGGTTTGCACCAGTACACCTATTGTGTAGCCTCCGAGCCGGGCGGGCAGCTTGCGTGATGCCGTGCCGATGCCACCTTTCCAGCCAAAAGCCACCGTTCCGGTTCCGGCACCTACGTTTCCTTCGGCCACGGCCCCCGTCTCTGCCGTGCGAAGGGCGGTCAAGACGTGATCCTTTGTGACGTGCCGCCCACGAATGTCGTTCAGGCCACCGTCGTTGGTTTCGCCTACGAGCGGATTTACCGAACGCACGTTTTCGTTGCCTGCCTGCGCAAGGGTCCAGTCAATCAGCGCATCAGCAGCGGTGGGTACGCTGAGGGTGTTGGTCAGGATGATGGGTGTTTCGAGCGTGCCTAATTCTTCTACCTGCGTGGATCCGGCAAGTTTTCCAAAACCATTTCCAACAAATACAGCGGCAGGAACTTTATTCTGAAAAATATTTCCGTCATGCGGTAGTATAGCCGTAACTCCCGTTCGGATATTCCGCCCTTCAAGCAAGGTTACTTGTCCGACTTTTACTCCGGCTACGTCCGTGATGGCATTTAGATTTCCGGCAGGCAGCACGCCAATTGTCAGGCCAAGATCGCGTGGGCGGGTTTGGGCGTTTGCATGGGTAAACATACTAGAAATGAAAAGCAATGTGCACAAGAGAGAAGTAGGGAGCGGGTGTTTCATGATGGTTTTTGGATAAGTTATACTTTTTGAATTACAAGGTAATTGATGAAAGTTAGTAGCCTGATTCGTGCTATTGAATCTTAATACAATGGAATCTGTCCAGTCCACGTGAATTTTTACCTCATTCGTATTTATTTGGGTACATCGAACAATGATTATTCAAGTAGTTAAATTGCTCCCATTTTTATTGCGACGAAAACAAGTAAAACTCTTTGACGGTCTTATCAATACAGTAGTAACGTATAAAAATGCATTAATTTTCACAAATAACCGGAAAGAACCTGTTCATACCTGACAAACCGGGCAAAAATACGTGGTTCGGCCTCCAACTTTACTAATTTCAATCTTTGTTCCATCGCGCTGACACCGCAGATGTTGCTCTTGATTCGGGTGTGGCGAGGTGTCCCAGGCTCGGGCGTGAATGAGGTAGGAGAGTGGGAAATCAGCGTAGCGCGCTTCTTTTTCAATCGCTTTTTGCAACACTTCCCCGATTGCTTTCCACACGGCATGTACCTCCGCTTTGGTAAGGGTGGCGGCTATTTTTTCGGGATGAATTTTGGCCTGATACAAAAGTTCATCCGCAATCCAATTGCCCACGCCGGCGGCTACCCGCTGATCCAGTAGGGCCGATTTGATCGGAACTTTTCGATGAGCCAAGGCAGTGGCTAACTCTTCTTCGGTGAGTTCGAGGGCATCTTTCCCGATTTTTTTATCCTGTAAGTACCCATCAATATCAGTCACCAAGCCGATACGCTCAAACTTCCGTGGGCAAACAAACGCAAGATTGAATCCGCTCAAAAACGAAAACACCATACGCGCATGCCGAGGCCGATCCAGCGAAGTATGATAGTATTCCAGCGACCCGGTCATGCCAAAATGCATTCGCAAAATGACGGCGGGTTTGGTGGTATAAACGAACAGGTTTTTGCCTACCCGCCGGGTGCCCGTGAATGCAGCGCCATGAAGTGCTTCGTTCAGGACAACCGGGTCCGTCGTCAGGAGTCGGGTATCTTCCACATCAAAATTGACAATCGGCTGATGCAGGCTTGTGGCTTCCAGGTACAAACGGAAACCTTCTACTTCGGGTAGCTCGGGCATAAAGTGAATTTACTTTCATGAAAATTATCTGGTTCACTTTACAAAACCCGTCCGAACAGAAAATGGTTTTTTCAGGCAAAAGCCATCGGGTAAAGTTTCTGTTGCTCCTGATGCAATGCATCGAAAGCCAAAGCGCCACCAAAAAAACTAATCCAGCCAACTACACAAATTGCAGGAATTAGGAGTAGCCCCGAACCGCTCAAAGAAGGAAGAAAAAGAATATAGCAGATGTAATAATTGAGGTACAAGTTGAACGTAAGGCCGAAGTGCAGTGTATTGTGGTACTGCATAGCAAGTAGCTGTCGATCTTTTCGGGGTCTTTTTCTGAAAAAATAATAGATCGCAATTCCGTCAGCCAAAAGTGCAAAGAGCCCGTTTGCAAGCAGAAAGGTTTTGGGATCAAGCACGTCGAAAGCGATAAACAGAATTAGGGTTAAAATCAGAGTGCCGATTATTTTTGGCAATACAAACAGGCTTTTAACAGATTTCCAGAATAAATGCCTGTTTTTTCTGTTTACTGCTTTGGCTTTTTCTTCAATGACTTCCGTAAATCCAAAAATCCCGAAGCGGGCGTAAACCTGCTGCAGGGCTGTGTCAAACGAGAGCGCCGGAGTAGCGGCAAGGCGTTGCTCAATTTCGCTGGCAAGGTGGTCTACAAGTTCGAGCTGTACGTCGTAGTAATCCACGTACTTTCTTTTGACAAATTCCGTCAGGGCATCAATTTGTGCATCGGTCAGTGCAGGGTCAGAATGTTTCATTGGGCCGAAAATTTACGAGTGAAAGAATTACGGGAAATTAGATAATTGTTAACCAAGGCTTACCTTCGGGTGCAGCAGCAGTTGCATGTGTTTCATGAATTCTTCGAGTTCAGCCAGGCGATTGACCGTCTCGGTTTGTCCTTTGGGCGTGATCGAGTAGTACTTGCGCATCCGGTTTCCGGCGGGTACTACCTCCACCGTCAGCAGGCCGTCGGCTTCGAGTTTGTGAAGAGCCGGATACAGCGCTCCCTCGTTGATAGTGACCTCGTTAGCCGTAAGTTCTTTTACCTTTTGGGTCATTTCGTAGCCGTACATGCGTCCGTTTTCTTCCAGCAATTTCAAGATTACGGTGGTCAGGCTTCCTTTATATAGTTGAGAATTATTCATAACACTATTTTTTCCTGCATAAAACCGAAAGCAAATGTATACATCAGAATTTGATGTATCAAGAGTTGAGGTATAAAAAATCTCTTCGGTACTTTGTGCCTTGAAGCTGAGGTAGGCTGTTCCCATAAATTTTCCCTAATTTTGCACACCATTTGGGTAATCCGGTGGTTATGAGCAGGAACATGAAGTATTAATCCATATAGAATAGACATCTAATGCTACTAAGCGAACAGGAAATTTTGCGCCGCCAAAAGCGCGAAGAGTTGATGCGGATGGGGATAAATCCCTATCCTGCCGAAGAATTTGTGGTAAATGCCACGGCTGCTGACATTCATAAAAACTACGAAAACAATAAGTTAGACTATAAAAGTGTCACGTTGGCCGGACGGCTCATGGGTTTCCGAATCATGGGGAGCGCATCCTTTGCCGAATTGCAGGATAGCACCGACCGCATTCAGCTGTACTTCCGGCGCGACGATCTGTGCCCGGATGAAGACAAAACATTATACAACACGGTATTCAAAAAGCTGCTTGATATTGGCGATATTATCGGTATCAAGGGGTTTGTCTTTACGACTCAAACCAACGAAATATCGGTTCACGTACAGGAATTTGTGCTTCTGAGCAAAGCTCTTCGGCCGCTTCCGGTGGTCAAACGCGACGACGAAGGCAACGTGTACGACGGCTTTACTGACCCCGAGCTACGCTATCGGCAGCGCTACGTGGATCTGATCGTGAACCCTGCCGTGCGGGACGTGTTCCGCAAGCGGGCGCGGATAATCACGACGATGCGTGGTTATTTTGATGATAAAGGCTGGCTGGAAGTAGAAACGCCCGTGTTGCAGGCAATCCACGGTGGGGCAGCGGCGCGTCCGTTTGAGACGCATCATAACTCGCTGGATATGAAGCTATTTTTGCGAATTGCTACCGAACTTCATCTCAAACGCCTCATTGTGGGCGGATTTGAAGGCGTGTACGAATTTGGCAAACTGTTTCGCAACGAAGGCATGGACCGAACCCACAACCCGGAGTTTACGACCGTGGAACTGTACGTAGCTTATAAAGACTACGACTGGATGATGCGCACGCTGGAAGAGCTACTGGAAAAAGTGGCAGTGGCGGTCAATGGTCAAACCACCGCAACTTTCGGTACCACTGAGCTGGACTTTGCGGGGCCGTATCCGCGGCTGAGCATTACGGATGCGATCAAACAATACACAGGACTGGATGTCGAAAGCATGGACGAGGTCGCTATTCGTGAGCAATGCCGCAGCTGGGGTATGGACGTGAACGAAACAATGGGCAAGGCCAAGCTTATTGATGAGGTTTTTGGTGAAAAAGTAGAAGAACACATCATTCAGCCAACGTTTATTATCGATCATCCGGTAGAGATGTCGCCGCTGACCAAGAAGCACCGGAGCAAGGCCGGAGCGGTAGAGCGCTTTGAACTGTTTGTAAATGGAAAAGAAATAGCGAATGCGTATTCGGAGCTCAACGACCCGATCGATCAACGCGAACGCTTTGACGATCAGTTGAAGCTTAAAGAGCGGGGCGATGATGAAGCGATGGAAATGGACGACGATTTTCTGCGTTCGCTCGAATATGGCATGCCACCCACGGCAGGTATCGGCATCGGCATTGATCGCCTGACGATGCTTCTGACCAATAATTCAAGCATACAAGAGGTTATATTTTTCCCGCAAATGCGGCCTGAAAAGAAGGTAGAACTTGCCTCAGATGCCGACTACGAAGCCGCCGGAGTGCCGCTCGTGTGGGTGCCTGCATTACAAAAAATGGGATTGATGACAATTGATCAACTCAAAGCGGCAAGCCCCAACAAGGTATTCAATGATTTGGGCGGTATGCGTAAGAAGTTGAAAATTGACGCACCCATGCCTAAAAAGGAAGAGGTAGAAGCCTGGATTGCCTAGCTATATTTACACAAAAAGACCGCAGCAATGCCGCGGTCTTTTTGTTTTTCACTGCCAGAAAAAGTAAAAATTATATCTTTCTTACTTGTACAGCATTCAGTCCTTTTTTGCCTTCCACAACCTCAAATTCAACGCGGTCGTTCTCACGGATAGTAAGGCCTCCCAACCCTGTTACGTGAACAAAAATGTCTCTGTTGGTATCGTCTTCAACGATAAAACCATACCCCTTGGCTTCATTGAAAAATTTTACAGTACCTGTCTGCATGATAATGGTATAATAAGAATGAAAAATAATACATGAAAAACTTGGAAAAATTGGCCCTGACGACTTGCATTGGGATAGGCCTAGTGGTTAGGAATGACTTGGGAGAATCTCCGAAAGCACCTCCCGGAGAGGCAGGGAATCCATGTTTAGCAAAACGTGAGTAGTCAAAATTTTACAAATTCTTCAAACGCAAAGAAACGAAAATTGTTTGGAAAACAATTAATTTCACCAAACAATTTGAGTATGCGTGGGTTATTGCCGATATAAACACCTTGTGTGTCTCAGATATAGCTACTTATGTTCATTTGCATGCAACGATTCTTATGAGTAATTTAAAGGTTCAAAACACAACTACTGGCATGGATCGTTTTCGCTATTACGTAGAAAATCAAATTTTTGGCGTGTGCGCGCGGTTGGGAGAGAAATGGAAAATCTCCGCGAGTAGCATTCGTCTGTATTTTATTTACGCCACCTTCCTGACCTTTGGTTCGCCCATCATTTTATACCTCATCATGGCTTTTTGGATGGAAATCCGCAAGCACCTTCGCCGCCACCAAAGCCCAACAATCTGGGAATGGTAAATAGCCGGTTTGGAAGCGCCCTAAGGGAGCTGCGAGAACCGTTTTTTGCCCTTAATAAAATACTGCCAAACCACACTTTTCTGGTAAAGTTCTGCCTGTATTGGCAGTTCCTTACGCATACGGCTCAGCTTGGGAATAAGTCCATAAAAGGCAAAATGCGCCCGCACAATCGCCCATACGTCCGGCCACGCTCCGGCCATAATGAAACGCACGCTTGATACTCCGTCGAGTAGGAGCCTTGCCAGCAAAACGGGAAAGAGTTGCTTGGCTGGAAGATTCTTGTAAAGCATGACGAGGTTGTTTCGATAATTCAGAAACGTCTTGCGGGGGTTTGATTTGTGCAGCGTGCCGCCACCGACATGAAATACCTCACTTTGTCCACAGCAACTGATTCGATGCCCGCGATTGATGAGACGCCAGCATAAATCTATTTCTTCCATGTGCGCAAAAAAGAGCTCGTCGAAACCTCCGACGGCATGAAAATCTTTGGCCCGCACAAACAGACAGGCGCCTGTGGCCCAAAAAACATCCATGGTGTGGTCGTATTGACCCGAATCTTTTTCGCAGGTATCAAAAATCCGGCCCCGGCAGTACGGATACCCTAAATAATCCATGAATCCGCCCGCCGCACCGGCATATTCAAAATGCGTGGGCGTAGCAAACGACTTTATTTTGGGCTGACAGGCCGCCACGTTTGAGTTGGCCTGCATGTACGAAATGACGGGTTCGATCCAATGTGGAGTTACTTCTACGTCCGAGTTGAGCAACACATAAAACTCGGCCTCTATGCGGCTGAGGGCATAATTGTAGCCACCCGCATATCCTTTATTTTCTGGAATCGTGAGGAGGTTCAGTCCGGGCTGTGCGGCAAGCCACTCCATAGAACTGTCGGTGGAGGCGTTGTCGGCCACCCATAGTTCACAACCTTCTGAAAATTGGCGAACGGAAGGCAAAAACTGTTCGAGGTGTTTTTGCCCGTTGTAGTTCAAAATAACAATTGCGACCTGTTTCATTAGAAAAAAAACTCCGGACCAAAGGCCGGAGCAACGCTAAAATGGGGTAAAAATAAACAGGACGGTTTTATTTCATAAGATTTCCAAAGTCCATTCCCGGAATATTGGGCAGCAGACCGTCGGTCGCTTTTTGGAGATGTTCCTTAATTTTTGGTTCGATAGTATCAAGGGCTTTATTGACAGCGGCAACCACCAAATCCTGCATCATTTCTTTATCTTCGGGTTTCAACAGATCCGAGTCGATTTGCAGAGCGACAACTTTTTTCTGCCCGTTTACGGTAGCGCGCACCAGTCCGGCACCTGATTCGGCCGTTTCTGTAATTCCGCTCAACTGTTCCTGAGCTTCTTTCATTCGAGCCTGAAGGTCTTTCATTTTGCCCATCAGCCCCATCATATCACCCATACTTCCAAACATAGTCAGGTTGTTTTTTTGTAAAATATCCGATTATAAAACTCGTTCCGAAGCGTAGATGTTTGTCTTGATTATACGCCAAACTATTCCTCTCAGAACCCTGCAAAGATAGCAGCTTTACCGTAAAAGCAGAACGGTACCCGTTTTGATATAGTCCTTGCCGGTATTGTCCCGGATAATTACCTTGTATACATATTGTCCCTCCTGAGCGGGATTTCCCTGCGTGCGTCCATCCCAGCCTTCGGCGGTATCACCGGTTTGAAACACAACTTGTCCCCATCGGTTATAAATAAACATTTGAAAGCTGTCAAAAAACACACCCTTTACCCCAAAAAAATCGTTGATGCCGTCGCCATTGGGAGAAAATGCATCGGGTAAAAAGAGGTTGGCTTCCCGCCGGAATAAAATCACATTGGAATAGCTTAAAAAAGCACCATTAGCTGATCTTGTCCGAATCTGATAGTTGAATTCCTGGGTGTCAGGATCGTCAAACTGAGGGTCGAAGGTCGTATTGAGGCCCACATCGGTTTCGGTGTCGTTGCTGCCTGGGTTTAGTTTTATAACCAAAAAAGAAGTCAGGTCATCTGTAAAGGGACTTTCGTCAGTCCATCGAATGGTCGTTCCTGAATTTTGTAAAAATATAGTACAGATAGGCGGGCTTGGGTCTGAGCGATTGCCGCAGGCATTTTCGTACAAAACCCGGTAGCAATAGGACCGTACGGAGGTGGCTGCCGTTATATCGGTATAGCGATTGGTATTTTCGGTCACGCCTACTTCCTGAAATCCATTGGTTCCGTTTTCTGCCCGTTCAAAAATCATTTTGTAAGTTGGCGTAGTGCCCTGCAGCGGCGGAAAAGCCACGAGAGAAACGCTTCCATTCTGCTCTACGCTCACAAGTGCCTGCTCTATGACACTCGGTTTAAGGTCTGATTTGGCAGTAACTTCCAGCGGCGCAGATACCGAACGGGCCGTTTGGGTGAACGCAATTACCTGATAGCGATAGGAAATTCCGCACTCTACGTTGAGATCTATGTAGGACGTTTGGGTTGTTGACGTAAAGCTCTGAACGATAATTCCGTTACGCAGTACCTGATATTGTAAAAAGTTCTGACTGTTGGGGTATTGATTCCAGGTGATTACGTTCCGTTCATTTTCGGCTATGCCTTTTACCAGCATGGTACAAATTTCATCAGAGTCAACGGACGTGCTGCACGCATCCGTTGAGCGCATTTTGAGGCAATGTACCTGCTCCGGATTCAGGGAAGATAGCGTGAGCTGCTGTGGGCCACCCTGCGTACTTTTGATGCCCAGCGCTGCATACGGCTGACTTCCGCTTTGCGCCCATACTTCTGATTCTATAAGTTGCAGACCTGAATAGGAAAGACCGACGGTTCCGTCGGCCCGCGCCACAACTTCGGTGATTCCGATTGTTGCCATGTTGTCGCGGCGAACCTGTACGGGCAAGGTTATGGGATTACTTCCATTACAGTCGCCCGAAAAATACGCTCCCTTTACAGTAATTATCCGCGCTCCCGTTCCAGTATATAGGTGCTCCGCAGTTAAAGCATTGCCTTTATTGATGTATTCTACCCCTGAGCCATCATTCCATTGAATTTCAAACTGATCGTACTGACGGCTGATGCTGTCATCGGCAATAGTCAGCAGTACTCTTCCTCCTGTACATGCCGTGGCCGTAGCTTTGGGTGGGGTGCGGTCGCGGACAATTATCTCACGGCAGGCAGTGATGCCCGTGGCGCCGCTACTGCCAACCTGCAAAATACGATACCTGCCAGGTTTGCTAAAATTAAATGATCGACTTGTAGTGGTAACCGGATTGGGCTCTCCTTTGTAGTCAAAATTGTAAGCAATGTTATTAGCACCAGTAACGGTGCTTTCAACAGTAACCGTAAATGGTGCACAGCCTTCGATGGCGGCTGTACCGCCTGCTCCGTTGATCGAAAACCCTCCGCCGCTGCCGGTAAGGCATAAATCCTGCGTATGTCCGGGCAAACTCCATCCCAGCAAACAACTCATCAGAAAGACCCGTACTAGTCTGCAATGCCACATGTGTACTATTTGTAAAGTTTTTATCGAAAGTGGTGATGAAAATGAAATGAATGGAACGCTGAGCAGGTGTTCAGGAAACGGAACCGTCCAAACCTTTGTTTTTCAAGTACTCAAAAGTAAGACTTTCCAAACGAAGGATTTACCTTTACATCCTAAAACGAGAGAAGCATTAAAACTATTTTTCATCAATCGAACTAATGAGCAACAATAATACCAAAATACGGCTGGATTCTGTGGAAGAAGCCATCGAAGATATAAAGGCGGGACGGTTGATAATCGTAGTCGATGACGAAGACCGTGAAAATGAGGGAGATATGATTGGCGCTTCGGAGCTGATTACCCCGGAGCTTATCAACTTCATGGCCCGTGAAGGGCGCGGCCTCATCTGCGTTTCGCTCACCGAAGAGCGGTGCAACGAGCTGGGTCTTGAAATGATGGTGGGCACCAACACCGCCACCCACGAAACGGCCTTTACGGTATCGGTTGACCTGCTCGGAAACGGCTGCACGACGGGTATTTCGGCTTCCGACCGCGCCAAAACCATCCGGGCACTTGTGGACCCCGCCACCCGGCCCGAAGACCTGGGCCGGCCGGGCCATATTTTCCCGCTCAAAGCCAAAGCCGGTGGCGTGTTGCGCCGCACAGGACATACCGAAGCCTCGCTCGACTTTGCCCGTCTTGCGGGTTTGGCGCCGTCGGGCGTACTCATCGAAGTGCTTAACGAAGATGGTTCCATGGCCCGTTTGCCCGAATTGCGCCAAATTGCCGATCGGCTGAATATGAAGCTCGTCACGATAAAAGACCTGATCGAATATCGTTTAAAAGAAGAATCGCTCATCAAACGGGAAATCGGCGTGGATATGCCGACCGAGTGGGGGCATTTTGACCTGATTGCCTATCGGCAAATTACTACGGGTGATCTGCACCTGGCGCTCGTAAAGGGAAGCTGGGAAAAAGATGAGCCCGTACTCGTACGTGTACATTCGTCCTGCGTGACGGGCGATATCTTTGGCTCCTGCCGCTGCGATTGTGGCGGACAGCTGCACGCTGCGATGGAAATGGTTGATAAAGCCGGAAAGGGTGTCGTGCTGTATATGAATCAGGAAGGCCGTGGAATTGGTCTTTTGAATAAACTAAAAGCCTATAAATTGCAGGAAATGGGCCGCGACACCGTGGAAGCAAACCTCGAACTTGGATTGCCGATGGACGCCCGCGATTATGGTGTCGGTGCACAGATATTGCGTGATCTCGGTATTTCCAAAATCAACCTGATTTCTAACAACCCCAAAAAACGGGTAGGGCTCATGGGCTATGGTCTCGAAATTGTGGATTCTGTTGCCATAGAAATTCCCTCAAATCCACACAATGTAAATTATTTGCTGACCAAACGCGACAAAATGGGGCATAGCCTGTTGAACCTGACGGTCTCTACTACGAAAGGTTGAAAGAAACAACCGGAATGTGTGGGGTCAGGCAAAGAGGTAGTTTGTTCATTCATTTGTACCAATTAGCTTAGCGCCCCGTTGGGGCCAATCCATAGTAAATACTCATTTGGCATGTCTATTTTGATTCAAAAAGCAAGTTCTACGACCGACCTGGCCAAATGCCGCCGGGCCATACAGGCACTTCGTCCTAAACTAACGGATGAACAATACGACGACGCCATTCTGAAAACGCTCGCCGACAACCGGACAATGGTGTTTGTGGAGGAAAATGAGGAAGCCGCCGCCGTGGCTGTTTTTGAAGTAGGGTACAATCTTTTTCGGGGAAAATATCTTTATATCGATGACCTTTCCACGCTTCCCGAATACCGGGGGCAGGGCTATGCCGGACACCTGGTCGACTGGATTTTGGCCTACGCCCGGCAGGAAGGCATCGACGAAGTACATCTGGATTCGGGAGTTAATGACGCCCGCACGGATGCGCATCGGCTCTATCTCAACAAAAGATTTAAGGTAACAAGCCTGCATTTTGCCGTTTCCATTCGCTAGCAAATAGCGTTCAACGACGCAGTGGAGGATGGTTATATGCACTATGTCAGATAAAAAGGCTCCCATACCTGCCACCCAACGCCGCTGGATTACCCTCGCCGCCCGCATCGGCCTGGTTGCCATCGGCATTGTCTATTCCCTGATCGGCATTTTGACTCTGTCCGCTGCTTTTGATTTGGGGCGCTCGGGTACCAAAGGCAATGTGTCGCAAGTGCTGGACTGGCTCCAGGCGCAGCCTTTGGGGCAGGTGTTGCTTGGGCTCATCACGGTCGGCATGCTTTGCTATTCGCTGTGGCGGGTCATTCAGGCGATTTACGATACCGACAACAAAGGAAATAGCATTCAGGGATTAGCCATTCGGGCATCTTTCCTGTCGTATGGACTTGTGTACGGTTCCTTCACTTTTTATGCAGCCCAACTTCTGCTGGGCACGAGCAAAGGCGTTGAAAATACGCGGCAAACCGTAGCCTACGAACTCCTGACTCGACCTTTTGGGCAATGGATGCTCGGCATTGTTGCGCTTTTTACCCTCGGAACGGGCATTTACCAAATTTATTTATCGCTTTCCGGCGACTATCGGCGCATCGTTCAGGAATCTCCGCTGGATACTCCTGTGCAGGAAATGCTCATAAAAACCGGGAAAATTGGCTACATCGCTCGTGGATTGGTGTGGCTGGTATTGGGCTATTTTCTGATTGAAGCTGCCATTCAGGTGGATGCAAGCGAGGCTGGTGACTCTGATGCCGCGCTTGATTTTATGGAAAGGGAATACGGCTCACTGCCGCTGGCGCTTGTTTCGCTGGGATTGGTGTGCTACGGAGTTTTTATGTTTGTCAGAGCGCGCTTTCAGCCAATCATTAATTCAAATAGGAAGTCAGGTACTTAGGGGCCTCACGGGTGGGCTGGAATACTTTTGGTGAAGAAAAAAGAAACATTTTTTTTCACCAACCTACTCGTTCCCCTGTATGACTATTACAACACCCAAAGCACCTTCGCAGGATCAATGGATTGAAGGAGCAGCTCGCGCCGGTCTGATCGCCAAAGGTGTGGTCTATTCTCTCATTGGTATCCTGACCGCCACCACCGCCTTCGAATTGGGCAGAAATGCCGACAAGGGCAGTAGAACAGAGATTTTAAATTGGATTGAAAAACAACCCTTTGGTCAGATTTTATTGGGACTAACCGCCCTCGGCCTACTATGCTACGCGATCTGGCGATGTATTGAAGCCATTAAGGACACCAATAAAAAGGGTAATTCGGCGAAGGGGTTAGGCAAGAGAGCGGCCTATCTGGCAAGTGGACTGGCGTATGGCGCCTCCACGTTTTATGCCGTGCGGTTGCTGATAGGGAGTGGCAGCAGCGGCAATGGCGACTCACGGCAGACGTTGGTTCAAAAGTTACTGGAACAACCTTACGGGCAATGGTTGGTAGGGCTATTGGCCGTCGGGACAATGGCGGTTGGAGTGTACCAAATCTACTACGCACTTTCAGAAAAATATCGAAAAAAAATACGTGAGTCAAAACTGAGACGGGAAATACAAGGTACGTTGATTCATACCGGAAAAGCAGGCTACATTGCGCGGGGCATTGTGTGGCTGATTATCGGTTACCTCTTTTTGAAAGCCGCCATTCAATCCGACCCAAGTGAAGCAGGAGGTTCAGATTCTGCGTTTAGTTTTGTTGAAAATGAATATGGTACCGTAATCCTGGGCATCATAGCGCTGGGATTGCTTTGCTACGGCGTATTTATGTTTGTCAGAGCACGGTATCAACCCATTCAAACCCGCTGATCGGTCTGTTTTTTTTGAGGTATTAAAAAATAAAAAAATCCCCGCAGGCAACCCGGCGGGGATTTTTCGCATTTCTATACTCAGGAAACCAAAAAACTCAGCATGCTCTCAGAAATTGTACGGCAGTGCCAACGGCAAAACCCTTTCGCCCAAAAGCGACTGTACGACCATTTCGCCAACCGCCTGTACCGGCTTTGCCGCCGCTACGTCAAAAATCCGCTCGAAACAGAAGAGGTTTTGATGAATGGTTTCCTGAAAATCTTTTCATCAATTGCTGCTTTTGAGTACCGCAGCGACGACGAACTGACCGTTTGGATGAAGCGCATCATGACCAACGAGGCTCTGATGCACGTACGGAAAAATAAAGCATTTGCACATTTTTTTGACGACAGCGTCACTTTGGAATTGAACGTTCCGTCGCAGCCTGCACCCATCGAAAGCGACCTGCATGCCGAAGGAATTCAGGAACTGATTTTGAGTCTCCCCGATGGCTACCGTACGGTTTTTTGTCTGTACGCGCTGGAAGGATTTACCCATAAAGAAATCGGCAACATGTTGTCTATCAGTGAAAATACGTCAAAGTCGCAGCTCAGTAAGGCGCGGGCGGCCCTGCAAGTTTTACTCCTTAAAAATGGATACAGCTATGAACGAAAATAAACCGGACAAACTTTTTCGGGACAACGCCGAATACCTGGCCGATCAGCCGCATGGCGACTTTGACCCAACGGCTTTTTGGCAGCAACTGCAACCGGAATTATCAAAGCAAAATCAACCAAATAACACCAAAAAAAGAAGTCTTTTTTGGTGGCAATCGGTGGCGGCTGCGGTGCTGCTTATCTTGCTGGCTGTGGGTACGTATAGAGCATTCCGTACAGAAAATCCGGCGCCTTTGGTTGCGGTAAAGCCTGAAAAAATTTTTGTTCAGAAAGCTACTGAAAAAAATAAAGCTACTAGTAATCAGTATTTTACAGCACATAAACCACAAAAAGCTGCATCAAATGAAACAAAAAAATCAAAGATGCAGATTGAAATTTTACCTGCCGTAAAAGTGCCGATACCTGACGTGCTGCCACCAGCAGAACTGGCTGTAAAAACACCTGATGTAGAATCAATTAAACAAGAATTTCAGCCCGAAGAACCGATTCTCACTCAGCCCAAATCCGAACCGGCGGAGCTGCGAATCGTGCATAGAAATGAACTGCGAAATCAGGAAAAACAGCAACAAAAAGCCCGCACGCAAGTAGCAATCCGGCTGGGGTTTCCGGCTGCTCAGCAACCGTCTGCGCCTTCGGGTGGTGAGCAAATTCCACTCAAAATTTCAATTCAAAAAGTAATCAACTAGTACACTTTTTCTTACGTCAAATTTTTATTTCATGAAAAAAACAATGCTTTGGATCGCCCTCCTGCTGGGGAGCGTAACGGACCCCCTGTTGGCTCAGATTGGAGATATTAATGTTTCCTTTGACTCCAAACTGGATGCAGAAAAATTTAAAAAAGACTATCCCGGACTGATTACACCCGCAACGCTGGAAGTGCAACTTTCCAAAGGCAATGTGCTGCTTCTGAGGGCTTCTACCTATTCGGCAATCAAGCGGGTGCAACGGCCCGATTCGTTGCTGCGCATTTTTTGGGAGTCTTACGGAGAAATTATTGAAAAACAACCCCTTACGACAGATGGACTTTCGGTACGATTTGAACCTGAGGCGGACGATGCCGAAGCGGTGCGTTGGGAAAAATTTCCGCAACCCCGATCTGAATTCTCGGTCCTGAATCAGGAACTCGTACGGATAAAATCGGTGCTGGATACACTGAAAATAAAGCTTCGGGCAACGGTCAATCAACCCGAAGCAGAGATGTATTTACTGATAAATGATCTTAGAGATCTTCCCCAACTGCTGGAAGAAACCCGAGAGAAAACCGCTTACCTGATTGAACAGATGGAGAAAGAGACGGATCCCGTAATTCTGGATCGTTCACCGGAAGCATATGGGCGTTATTTGGGAGATCGCAACGTACAGGTGGCAAACTTCGGCTCAGATATGCTCATCATTTCTCCGGCAGTAAGTTTGGGCTATATTCGTGGAAACTGGATGACTTCACTGAACGCAGATTTTACGCTGTACCTCGAAAAATCACATCTAAAACCCAGAGTTGGCTACCATCAACAGTATTTCTTTTCGCAGGCGGAGGGAGGGAAACCAACCTTTGTACAAAATGGATTTATATCTGCCGGGCTTACTTTTTTTCAAAAAACGGAAGCAACTTTAATCGGTCGTAAGCCAATCAAACAAAGCGGTCAGCTTACGTTGGGCTATTTGGTGCATCGGCGCGGCGCTGTGTATGAGCCCCAAACCTGGCGTCTTTCGGGCGGATTTAGTCTCTCGCCTTTCGTAAAGTTGGAACCCGAAGTTTACTTTAATGGATTCTTTAAAAAACTAAGTCCGGGGTTGAGGATTTCGGTTGGGTTGTGAGTTAGATACAATACCACTTGACTTTATACTTCCCATTTTCTCTTCCAACCTGCGAAGTCACTCCCGTTAATTATCCGGGAGTGACTTCGTTGTAGAAGACTGCTCGTGCTGGCACGAAAATTTAATGAGGCTGACTAAACGTATAGTCCCATCAAATCATCTTCCCACGTTTCAGACAACGGGGAGCAACAAGCAGAAAAACGCATGAAACAGCCACAAGAAAACTACCTGTGGTGGCAGGGAGGTATTATTTATCAAATTTACCCACGTTCTTTTCAGGATAGCACCGGCGACGGTGTCGGTGATTTGCGGGGAATTATTCAACGGCTCGACTACCTGCAATGGCTCGGCGTGACGGCCATTTGGCTTTCTCCGATTTATCCATCGCCAATGGCCGACTTTGGCTACGACATTGCCGACTACGTGGGCATAGACCCGCTCTTTGGTACTGAGGAAGATTTTAGCGCCCTCGTGCAGGAAATCCATCGTCGGGATATGAAACTCGTTATGGATCTTGTGCCAAATCATACCTCCGATCAGCATCCGTGGTTTTTGGAATCTCGCTCGTCGCGTACCAATCCAAAGCGCGACTGGTACTTATGGCACGAGGGCCGGGCCGACGGCAGCTTTCCTAACAACTGGCTATCGGTGTTTGGGGGCAGCGCCTGGGAGTGGGATTCTGCCACGGAACAATATTATTACCACGCTTTTTTGAAAGAACAGCCGGATCTCAACTGGCGCAATCCGGAAGTACAGGAGGCGATGTTTGATGTCATGCGCTATTGGCTCGACCGCGGCGTAGACGGCTTTCGGGTAGACGTGATGTGGCACATGATCAAAGACAAACAACTGCGTGACAACCCGGCCAATCCTGCCTACGAATCATACATGGCAACTTACGAAAAACTGCTACCCACGTACTCAACCGATCAGCCGGAGGTACACGATATTGTGCAAAAAATGAGGTCCGTTCTGGATGAGTACGACCATCGGATGATGATTGGAGAAATATATTTACCCATACATAAGCTGGTGGTCTACTACGGCGTAGATAACAAAGGTGCACATTTGCCGTTCAATTTTCTGTTGCTTAGCCTGCCCTGGGAGCCGCAGAAAATCGCTGCTGCCATTGATGAATACGAGGGGGCTATTCCGGCCGGAGGATGGCCCAATTGGGTGCTTGGCAACCACGACCAACCCCGCATCAGCAGCCGCATCGGGATTCAGCAGGCCCGGGTGGCGGCGCTGCTTTTGCTTACGTTGCGCGGCACGCCTACGATTTACTATGGCGACGAAATCGGCATGCACGATGTACCTATTCCGTTTGAAGAAGTGCAGGATCCACAGGGACTTAACATGCCCGATAAAAATTTGAGCCGCGACCCGGCCCGCACGCCCATGCAGTGGGAACCTACTCCTCAGTCAGGCTTTACGACGGCACGCCCGTGGCTTCGGATTGCCCGCAGCGCCCCTCGCCAAAATGTACAAACTCAGCAGCAGGACGACCATTCCATGCTGTCTTTTTATAAAAGGCTCATTGCCCTGCGTCAGGCGGAACCTTCGTTAATGTATGGAAACTACATACCGGTGTATTCCGACAATCAGATTTTTGTCTACATCCGGCATCAGGAAGGCAGCGATCGTTTGTTGGTTGTGCTCAATCTGAGCCATCGGCCCTGCTATTTTAACCCGCCCAATCTACGTATACAGGGAACAGTTGTACTGGCTACACATATTGAAATTGAAGGTAGTCGTGTAGAGGACAGCCTGAGCTTATACGGCGACGAAGGCATGTTGATACGTCTTGACCCTGAACAAACTAATGCGTAATTCATGAAAAATCCTGGTGTACAATTTCTGGCCGACGCCGGAGCGTGCGAGTTTACGGTGTGGGCGCCTGAAAAAGAACGGATGGTGCTGCACCTTGTGTCTCCTGTGGAGCGGCACATAGATATGCAGAAGAATGAAATGGGCAATTTTACTACCTATGTTGACGACCTGCTGCCGGGTGCCCGCTATTTTTTTGCGCCCGAGGGTGAAACGGATTTTCCAGATCCTGCCTCTCATTTTCAACCCGAAGGCGTTCACGGACCATCCGAAGTAGTGGATCATCGGGCCTATCAGTGGCAGGACGGCGATTGGCACGGACTTCCGTTTAAAGACTTGATTATCTATGAATTACATATTGGTACTTTTTCCCAGGAAGGTACCTGCGAAGCTATAATTCCTCATCTCGACGACCTGGCCGCCACGGGTATCAATGCCATTGAGCTGATGCCCGTTTCGCAGTTTGCCGGAGACAGAAACTGGGGCTACGACGGCGTATATCCTTACTCAGTTCAGAACTCATATGGTGGGCCACTGGCACTCAAAAAACTGGTAGATGCCTGCCATCAGCGGGGAATTGCGGTTTTTCTGGATGTAGTCTACAACCACATCGGGCCCGAAGGAAACTATTTTTCGCAGTTTGGTCCGTACTTTACTGATAAATATACCACACCCTGGGGCACTGCCCTGAACTTCGATGGCGAATGGGCCGACGGCGTGCGTGAATATTTTGTCATGAATACCATTCACTGGCTTGAAAATTATCACATAGACGGCCTGCGGATGGACGCCGTTCACACCATTTACGATCAGGGAGCGGTAAGTATCTGGGATTTGCTGCATAGCCGAATCCATCAGTTGCAACAGCGCATGGGCCGACAGTTTTACCTCATTGCCGAAAGTGATTTGAACAGTCCACACGTGGTAAAAACTCCCGAAGTAGGTGGTATGGGGTTCGAGGCTCAATGGCTTGACGATTTTCATCATGCCCTGTATGTGCTGCTGGATGAGGAGGGAAAAGAGCGCTACCGCGATTTTGGTCAGGTAGAACAACTCGCCAAGGCTTACACTGACGGATTTGTGCATAGCGGAGAATATGTGTCGTTCAGGAAACGAAAACATGGGGCATCATCGGTTGGGATTCGGGGAAATAAGTTTGTGGTTTTTAATCAAAATCATGATCAAATTGGCAACAGAGTTGGGGGCGAACGGCTGAGTGTGCTGGTCGATTTTGAGCGTCTGAAAGTGGCAGCAGCGGCTATTTTGCTGGCACCCTATGTACCTATGCTGTTTATGGGGGAAGAATATGCCGAAGACAATCCGTTTTTTTATTTTGTAAGTCATTCTGAACCTGACCTGATTCGGGCAGTGCGGGAAGGGCGAAAAAAAGAATTTGAAGGTTTTCAGTGGGATGTTGAGCCGCCTGAACCTGATGATGAGCAAACGTTCCAACGATCTAAAATCGATCGGGCAAAGCGGCATAGCGGCAGGCATCAGGTGATGCTGCAATGGCATCAGCACCTGATTTTGATGCGGCGGACAGAGTTGGCGTTACAGAATTTTTGTAAAAATGAAGTACGCGTTCACGTGCTTGGGCAGCAGGGGTACGTGATGCACCGCATCAGCGAACATGAAGACGAACACCTGATTTGTCTCTTTAATTTATCTACAAAAAAAATAGCCTACACTTTTCCGGCACGAGAAGGACAGTGGGTCAAAATTTTGGATTCGACAGAAGAACATTGGCGGGAAGAGCCGGCGAAACAATCGGATTCGTATCCAAACGAACTTATGGCCGAAGCTCAGTGCGATTTGCCCTGCTGTTCAGTAGCCGTATATCGTCTTCTGCGGACATAAAAAAATCTTACTAGTGAGAGTGACGAATGTAAAAAATGGGGCGGGAAAAAAGTCATCAACTGATTTTCCCGCCCCGTTTTTTATCGATTATAAATCCAGGTCCATTCTTTCAATTGCTTTTCGATGGTCTCCCGAATCTGCCCCGGCTTCAGGCGCCAGGTCCAGTTGCCCGAGGCCGAGGCCGGTGTATTGGTGCGGGCTTCGGCTCCCAGCCCCAGTAAATCCTGAATGGGCAGGATTGCGATTTTGGCCACTGAGGCATAGGCAAGCCGCGCCAGGACTGTGTGTACGTTTGTTTCGTCGATGGTATGACCCGTGTACTGTTCAAGTCGTCGGCGGGTAGCGGTGTCGGCTTCATTTGTGTACCAGCCAACGGACGTATTGTTGTCATGTGTGCCGGTGTACACGATAAAATTGGGCGCATGCCCGTGAGGAATGTATTCATTAGAAGGCATGTTATCGGAGAAAGCAAAATGCAGCACCTTCATGCCGGGCAATTCAAACTGATCTCTCAGCGAAAGTACAGCGGCATTGATGTCGCCCAGGTCTTCGGCTACAAAAGGTAGTTTCCCAAAAGTGTTTTCGGCTGTTTGGAAAAAATCAGCGCCGGGTCCTTCTACCCAGGTTCCGTTAACGGCCGTTTTTTCACCGGCAGGAACTTCCCAATAGCTCGAAAAGCCCCGGAAATGATCAAGCCGGATGAGGTCAAAAAGCTCCATATTTTTTTTCAGCCGATCCATCCACCAGTCGTAGTTGCTGGCTTTGAGCACGTCCCAGCGGTATACGGGCATGCCCCACAGCTGACCGTCGTCGCTGAATGCGTCCGGCGGTACCCCGGCCACGCCCGAAAGAATCCCTTCTTCGTCAAGATGAAAAATAGAACGATGCGCCCATACATCTGCCGAGTCATAGCTTACATAAATCGGCAGGTCGCCCAGGAGCTCAATTTCCCGTTTGTTGCAGTACTCTTTCAGGTTTTTCCATTGTTTAAAAAACACATACTGTAACCACATAATTTTCCTGATTTCGGGAGCTGCTTCTGCTTCCAGCTGCGCCAGGGCTGCCGGGTCACGGTGGCGATATTCCTCGGGCCACTCAAACCAGGCTTTTCCCTTAAACCGTTCTTTGAGTAAGGTGTAGCTGGCAAAATCGGGCAGCCAATCGGTGTTGTGGTCACAAAATTCGTCAAATCGCGGATCAGGAATCGTTTGCTGACGCTTGCAAAATGTTTCCCAGGCTTGCGCAAAAAGAAGATCACGCACACGCTTAACCTCCGAAAATGCAATTGAATTTTCTTTGGGTAATGTATTTTTTTGTAACGCCTGTTTCGTAAGCAAACCTTCCTTAGTCAATATCTCGGGACTAATCAGAAGAGGATTGCCCGCCCGGCTCGATGTGGAGCTGTATGGTGAGTACCCTTGCTGTTCTTCCACCGGATTGATTGGTAGCAACTGCCAGAAATGCTGACGGCTACGTTCCAGAAAATCAGCGAACGCAAACGCTTCGGGGCCCAAATCGCCAATGCCAAATGCCGAAGGAAGTGAGCTGATGTGCAGCAGTACGCCCGCGCTACGCTCTTTTCGGGCCGGAACAGCCTTCATTACTGCAAAAGGTAAAGGAGCAAAAATAGACTGAACGGAAAGTTCTTTTTCAGAAAATCCGGTTTTAGGCAAGGCAATACTTTCCCAATTGTTGGTATAGTCGTCGGGTAAAATCAGACGTGTGTCCTGCCAGTCGAGTGTCGAAATGTCCCGGTTTTGTGATTCGCAAAGTCCGGCCGTATGGATCGGAAACGCCACGAGATACGTATGCCGATGATGATGCCGCAGGTAGGCCACTACGTTATTTTTGTAGGCACCTTCTACGGTTAGCGGCAGGTAGGATCCGTGCAAAAAAAGTTCGGGCAGTTGCTGTCTGATTGTAAAAAGTTGCTGATGCAGCCAAAGTTTCAGCCGACCGTCGTAGCGGTTTTGCCACAATTCTTCAAGCAAGGCCGGGGTGTTTTCCTGCATAGCAAATTCTGAAAGCCAGGTCTGTCGTTTCTCGTAGTCTACGGGCCTCCGGTTGTCGGGGTCTACCAGGCTTAGGTCCCAAAGTTCGCAGCCCTGATAAAGGTCAGGTACGCCTGGCGCGGTACATTTCAGAATGACCTGCGCCAGAGAATTTACGATGCCGTGATCCGATATTTTTTTGTGAAAAGTGCTGAAACTGGCAAAAAACGGTCGGTGCGGGTCAAGTAGCGCGTGGGTAAAATTCTTGGTTGCGGCTTCGTAGGCTTCGTCCGGTTCTGCCCAGGTTGAGTAGGTTTTAGCTTCTCGCAAAACTTTTTCAAGATACTCATCCATCCGTTCGGCAAAGGTCTGAACGCCGTCGTCATCGCCCGGCATAGGATATGCCCCGGCCAGCGTTTGGTAAATAAAGTACTCGTCGTTTTCGTCAGGTCCTTCTTCTGCATCTTTGAGAGGGTCATTCATGGCTTGCCATTCTTTTACAAGCGACAGCCATTCGTCCGGCAGGTCGGTGAGTACATTGAGTCTGGCGCGAACGTCTTCCCCCCGTTTGGTGTCGTGGGTGGCGGTAGAGTTGAGTGCAAGCGGCCAATGACTTTGCCGTAACTGCATATGCTGATGAAATTCATCGGGCGTGATTCCAAAGATTTCGGGCGAGTTACCGACTTCGTTATGCCCAATGAAGCGATTGTACGTATACATCAGCGTATCTTCGACGCCTTTGGCCATCAATGGGCCGGCAAACTGCATGCACCGTTGGTAAAAATGCGCCGTGCGCCGATTGCGGGCCGCATCGCCTTCGTAGGGTTTTCTTAAAAAAATATCTTCCAGAATACCAACTGCCTGATGCAGGTCGGGATCGTAGCGGCGTACCCGAAACAGCAGTTTTTCAAGGGCAGCGGTTTCTTCCGGATCGAGCGGAAAGCGATTTCCGTAGTAGCGGTAAACCGGGCATTGAATCAGAAATTCACCGATGGCACTCTTCATGTCATCTTTATGAATGGCCGCAAAAAGACGTTTGTCGATCAAATTGAGCCGGACAAAAAGCTGGTACAGGTTTTCGAGCTCGCCGCCCATGTGCTCAAACAAAATATGCTCTTTTTTCTCACGCTGAAGCTGCGTTAGCGACATAGGTTCATGTACCAGCTGATTATAGAAGAGCGTAAAGGCATTTTCGCTTTCCGTGTTGGTAAACAGATTGGTCATTTGCGCCATGAAATCATAGCCGGTTGTCCCCTGAATGGGCCATTGAGCGGGAAGGTTTTCGCCCGGTTCCAGGATTTTTTCTACACAAATAAACAGATCGTCTCCTGCCAGTTCGCGAAGTTGTTCCAGATAATCCGATGGGTTGTAGAGCCCGTCGATATGGTCCACGCGCAAGCCCTGAATGGCGCCTGCGTCAATCAATGTTTTGATAAGCGAGTGATAATGTTGAAAAACCTCATCGTTTTGAATATTGAGGCAAATCAAACCATTGATTGTAAAAAAACGTCGAAAATTGATGGTATTATCCGTTTCCTGCCAGTCGCACAGGCGATAGCTCTGCTGCGTGGAAACTTCCAGAAGTTTGTCAGGGTCTGCGTTGATTTCTTTCAGGCGGCTTTCAATAAATTCTTTTGTTTCAAAGGTTTTGAACAGAGCGGCCCACTGCTGCCGCAGTTCGTCCCAGGCAAGTGCGTAGCTCTTCCGATCTTCCAGTTGATCCAGCTTTTCTACCTGCTCACAAAACTGACGCATGGTTTCGTTGGCAGGCAGCTCTAATCCTTCCCGTTGGAGCAATCGTGCGTAGGAAGCCGGATTTAGCGGGTAGCTATTTTCCTGGTATGTAAACACCAGCCGGTCGCCGTCGTAGTGTAGCCTAAGTTCCTGGCGTTCCAGAATTTCTTCGAGCGGGGCACCCAAAAACGGCACCATGATGCTTCCCTGATGAAGGGGGCTGTTCCAGGCAATGTCAAAAAAAGGAGCGTAGGTCGATTGGGTTCCTTTTTCGAGTACGTCCATCAGCCACGGATTGGACGGATCAAAGGCCATGTGGTTGGGGACGATGTCCTGCAACCATCCCATATCCAGGCTATTAAGGGTGTTTTTGAGATGCATGAGCGCTTCCATATCGCCCAGTTCCGGATCAATTTCGTGCGGATTCACGGCATCGTAGCCATGCGTACTACCCGGTGTTGATTCAAGAATAGGGGACGCATAAATGGTTTTTACTCCGAGTTGATGCAGGTAAGGAAGTATTTTTTCAAAATCAGAAAATGAAAATCCCTGATGGAATTGTATGCGATAGGTTGTAATCGGATTATACATGGCCATTGGTGTAGAGTTGAAAGGATTGTGAAGGAATCATGGTTCCGGAGGCGGTCATGGGCAAATGCTCGCCCTGCCCGCTACCACCCCACTGTGTATCAGATGAATCCAGTATTTTTTGCCAGGATAGATTTTCCAGTTCAGGAAAAGTTACGGGTTGCGGCTGATCCGAAAAATTCAGAATACATATCATGTGCTGCTCTTCGTGCCATCGGTGCAGAATCAGCGTTTCTGCTTCTGCGTAGACTTTTACAGAAAGCTGCCGACGGTTCAAATGCCGCAGTGCAGGTTGTGTTTTTCGCAGCGCAATCAGCTTTTTGTAGTACTGAAACATCTGCTGATGCGGCGTTTGGGTCAGAAGCTCCCACTGGGGTTTTGAAAGCGCATAAGATTCCAGTGAAAACGGGTCGGGCGCTTCGCCTATGGCGTGAAAAGCGGCAAACTCCTTTTTGCGACCCTGCCGTACAGCCTGCGTAAGTTCGGGGTCAGAGTGGTCGGCAAAGTACAGAAACGGATGCGGCTCGCTCCATTCTTCCCCCATAAATAGAAAGGGTAAAAAGGGACTCAGGATCACAGCTGCGGCCATGGTTTTTTGCATCTCAAAACTCATCAGCTGACTGCTTCGCTCCCCGAGCATCCGGTTGCCGATCTGATCGTGATTTTGTGAAAAAACAATAAACTGCTGACCCGGATTATCGTCGACCCGTGTACCAAAAAAACGCTTGCGATGATTAGAAAACTGCCCGCTAAAAACAAAGGCATCCGTGTAGGCTTTTGCCAAATGCGAAATGCCTTCAAAATCGGTGTAATAGCCGGTGCGCTCGCCTCCAGCCGTGACCCGCAGCGCATGATGAAACTCATCAATCCATTGGGCATCTAGTCCATACCCACCTTTTTCGAGCGGAGCAATGTATTTGTTGTCGTTCAGATCAAGCTCCGCAATGAGGTAGTGACGCTGTCCGGTTTGGGCCATAAGCTCATCGGTACAGCGGCGAATATCCTGCAAAATATGAACGGGACCAAAATCTTTGAGCGCATGCACAGCATCCAGTCGCAGTGCATCAATATGAAAATCACGAAACCACATCAGCACATTTTCGATCACAAACTGCCGGACACCATCGCTCCATGCATCGTCAAAGTTGATGGCGCCGCCCCAGGGGGTGTAGTATTTGGGGTTGATGTACGGTCCAAACTGCCCGAGGTAGTTTCCTTCCGGTCCCAGATGATTGTACACTACGTCCAGTACCACCGCAATTTGTCTTTGATGGCAGGCATTTACGAGCCGCTGCAAGCCGTGAGCTCCGCCGTAGGAGTGTTGCACCGCATATGGAAATACGCCATCGTAGCCCCAGTTGCGTGTCCCCGGAAACTGTGCCAGCGGCATGAGCTCAATAGCCGTAATGCCCAGCTCGTGCAGGTAGTCCAGTTTTTGTTCCAGTGCTTCAAAAGTACCTTCGTTGGTAAAGGTGCCCGTATGGATTTCATAGAATATATAGTCGTCCAGCTTAGGGTTTGTCCAGGCCTGATCGTCCCATTCAAAGTCCGTAAGGCGCAAGGCTTCCGACGCACCATGAACACCATCCGGCTGCGAGAGTGAAGCAGGATCGGGAAACTCATTTTTCCCATTGATTCTGAACAAATACCGGTCTCCGGGCTGCAATAAAGGGGTTTCCAGCGACCAGTAGCCATAGTCAATGCGGGTGAGAGGCACGGCCTGCTGCTGATGATGCAGGATCAGATCCATAGATTCGGCCTCGGGTGCCCACACAAGAATTGTTGCTTCGTTGGCGTCGGTAAAGTTTACGCCCAGGGTTTTATCGCTTATGGGAATCGAAGTCATATTCTTGTCGTTTGATAGGGAATTTCAACAAAACCACCGATCGACTATCGACCAGCACCGTATCGCCGGGTTTGTATACGGGGCCATCTTCCTGAATAGTATCCTCACTTGTATCCAGAATTTTCTCCCAGAAATCGCCATACTTTCGGGGAGGAAGTACATAGTTCAAGGGCTCGTAGTGCGCATTAAAAATGACATAAAAATTATCATCCATGATGTTTTCTCCCCGAGGCCCCACGCAGCGAATCCCCCTTCCATTCAAAAATATAGCGAGTGACTTAGCGTAGTCGTGGTTCCAGCTTTCGTCCGGCATTTCCTTTCCTTCGGGCAAAAACCAGGCGATATCTTCCAGGCCAATTCCCTTAATGGGCATTCCCTGAAACCAGCGTCGCCGCCGAAACGTAGGGTGCTTGCGACGCAGGTCAATTAGTTTTTTTGTAAATGCGAGTAACGAATGATCCATTTTGTCCCAGTGCAGCCACGAAATCTCATTGTCCTGACAGTAGGCATTGTTGTTTCCTCCCTGCGTGCGACCCACTTCGTCGCCAGCTACCAGCATAGGTACGCCTTGCGACAGGAAAAGAGTCGTCAGATAATTACGTTTTTGTTTTTGTCTCAAAAAATTGATCTCAGCGTCGTCGGTTGGGCCTTCGTGGCCACAATTCCAGGAGCGGTTGTGGCTTTCTCCATCGTTATTATCTTCGCCATTTGCCTTGTTATGTTTATCGTTGTACGACACCAGGTCATGCAGCGTAAAACCATCATGCGCTGTTACGAAGTTGACGCTTGCCGTGGGTTGACGGTAGCCTTCTTTGTACAGGTCGGAACTTCCGGTAAAACGCTCGGCAAATTCGGCCAGCATACTATCGGCTCCACGCCAGTAGTCACGCACGCAGTCGCGGTACTTGCCGTTCCATTCGGCCCAGCCGGGCGGAAACTTCCCTACCTGATAGCCGCCTTCGCCAATGTCCCAGGGTTCGGCAATAAGTTTGGTTTGAGAAATAACGGGATCCTGATGAATAATATCGAAGAAAGCACTCAGGCGATCTACCTCGTGAAGCTCACGGGCGAGGGTGGAGGCAAGGTCAAACCGAAAACCGTCGACGTGCATTTCCTCAATCCAGTAGCGCAGGCTATCCATGATCAGCCGCAGAACATTGGGTAGCTGAGCATTAAGTGTATTGCCCGTACCGGTATAATCCATAAAAAAGCGCCGATCTTCGGTATGTCGATAATAGGCGGCATTGTCAATTCCTCTGAACGAAAGCGTAGGCCCCAGGTGGTTGCCCTCGGCTGTATGATTATATACGACGTCAAGAATTACCTCAATGCCCGCCTTGTGCAAGTCACGAACCATTTGCTTAAACTCAGTAACCTGCTCGCCACGGACGCCGCTGCCAGAGTAGCGCACATCCGGTGCAAAGAAACCGATGGTGTTGTACCCCCAATAATTTGACAAATCTTTTTCCTCTAAATGCCGATCCGATACGAAGTGGTGAATAGGCATGAGCTCAACTGCCGTAATTCCCAGACTTTTAAGATAATTAAGCGTGACCGGGTGCGCAATTGCAGCGTAGGTTCCGCGGATATCTTCCGGAATGTCCGGATGCAAACGCGTAAAACCCTTTACGTGTAGTTCATAAATAATAGACTTATGGTAGGGAATGCGCGGCAGCTCGTCGTCGCCCCAATCGAAATGATGATCAATGACTACTGCTTTGGGGATAAATGGCGCACTATCCAGGTCGCTGAAACTCATATCCTGATCAGGATGCCCTATCTCATATGAAAATAGCGAATCGTGCCAGCGAATGGTACCCGCAATTGCCTTTGCATACGGATCCAGCAGAAGTTTGTTGGGGTTAAATCGATTGCTCTGTAAGGGATCATAGGGGCCGTACACCCGATACCCGTAGAGCTGTCCCGGTGCAAGGCCAGGTACATATACATGCCAAACGTGATGAGAAATTTCCCTAACTCTGATCCTTACCGATTCGGTTTGGTCGTGAGGTTCGTCGAAAAGGCAAAGTTCTACACCGGTTGCATTTTCAGAATATAAAGCAAAATTAACTCCCTTGCCGTCCCAGGTTGCCCCTAACGGGTAAGGATCGCCTGGATAAACGGTACGCTGTACCTTGGCCGAAGGCTTTAATACTTTATTTTGGGTACGTTTTTTTTTAGTACTTATAGTTTTTTCCATAAACGTAGAGGACTGTGGTTTTTCTCCGCTTCCAGCAGATTTTGATTGCTTAAAATCTATTTAAATATCTGTGCCACTGACGAGCTGAAGCAAAAAAAACACAGCCTAAGCTGTGTTTTTTTATAAGAAAATATGATTTTCAAAAAAATTAACTACTTGATTTATAAGGGGAAATGTAAAATTTCCTTTATTTTATCTTCCAACTGAGGAGGCGTGAAGGGTTTCGTTAGGAAGTCGTCCATACCGGATTTTAACGCCTTTTCTTTTTGATCCAGCATAGCGGAGGCTGTTAGGGCAACAATGGGCGTTTGCTGATTCGGATTTTGGGTACTACGAATCGCAATCGTTGCTTCGTAGCCGTCCATGATGGGCATTTGCAAATCCATCAAAATAAGATCGTACAAAGCCTGATGCGCTTTGGAAACCGCCTCCTGTCCATCCTGAGCAATTTCAAAAACTACCTGCCATTTGTTTAGGACCGTAGAAATATATTTCTGGTTCATCAGACTATCTTCCACCACCAGAATCCGCCTTCCGGCAAGGGATGCATTGTCGGAAAGATTCCCTAGAACGGGCGCAGGTTTTACGGCTACCGAAACCCCGGAAGTAAGTCCATACGTAATCGTGAACGTAAAAACTGTTCCTTGTTTTGGTGTACTTGTTGCCCGGATTTCTCCACCCTGCAGGCGCACCAGTTCTTTCACAATTGCCAGTCCCAGCCCAGTGCCTTTGTGTTTTTGGCGTTGCCGGTCGTTTACCTGTTTGAACTTTTGGAAAATAAGATCCAGCTTATCTTCGGCGATGCCAATACCCGTATCAAACACCTGAAATTCGAGCGTAATGTGCGTATTCGTTTGGTGCATCGGTTTAACCCGAATCCCGATTTTACCTTTTTCGGTAAACTTATCCGCATTGCCCAGCAGATTCATCAAAATCTGATGAAGCAGCACTTCGTCGCCTACGACCGTAGACGGCACGTTAATATCCAGCGAGGCTTCTACCTGAATGGGCCGGCCTTCCATTTTTAGCTGAAAGGTGCGTTGCAGCGTACGCAGCGAGCCGGCAAGGTCAAAGGCCCGGGCCTGAATTTCGATTCGTCCGGCTTCAATCTTGGCCATATCCAGCAAATCCGAAATGAGCGAAAGCAGGAAGTTGGCCGAAACTTTTAGAATATCAATGTATTCGAGCTGCTCAGGCGTAGGCCTTGTATCGTACAGCAGGCTTGCCATGCCAATGATGGCATTGAGTGGCGTCCGGATTTCGTGGCTCATGTTCGCCAAAAATTCTTTTTCGGCGATTTGGGCTTCCTCGGCCAGGTTTTTGGCCAGCGCCAGATCTGTTTCCAGCTGTTTGCGGTTGGTGATGTTGTAATGTATGCCGATGGACCCCGAGACTTCACCCAAATGATTGTACACAGGCGCAGCGCTGACGAGTACCCAGATAAGTGATCCGTCTTTCTTAATCAACGGCATTTCATAGCTGCCCGACTCTCCTTTGAGACGTTTTTGCTGATTGTTTGCCATCAGCTCGTAGTAATCTACGGGCAACAAAATTTCGGTGGCTTTTTTCCCGATAAGTTCTTCGGGTTCGTACCCAACCATGCTGCAAAAATATCCGTAGGCTTTCAGGATTACTTCATCAATATCGACTTCCAATAGCCCCAGCTCCATGTTTTCGATGATGCCCCGGTATTTTTCCTCACTGCGTCGAATCAGCTCCTGAGTTTCGTAGACCTCCGTAATGTCGTTGTAGCGCCACAAATGACCGAGGTACGAGTTTCCTGAAAAGATAGGAATGTAGTCCCGTTCCAGATAGCGGTTATTGTTCATTTCAAGCTGCTCATTTACTACCAATTGTTTGTTTCTGAGCAGTTCGTCAATTCGGGCAACAAACTCTTCGGGCTGCTTGAAAAGGTGCTTGGATTGTTCGGCCCACTGCGAGCAATCCAGACCAATGAGATTTTCCGGGGATGTGGGAAGATCAAAAATATCGCATATCGCCTGATTTACTAAAACTGTGTACCGATTTTCATCTTCTACCAAAATTCCTGAATGTAGATTAGAAATCAGCGATGATAGCCTGAGTTGAGTCGTATCAAGTTTTTCTTCGGTGAGTTTTCGGGCAGTGCGGTCACGGGCGACGGCAACGAGTTCGGCAATCTCGCCATCGGCCGTGAAAATCAGCTGCACATTCTGCCCAATCCAGATGACCCGTCCAGATTTACTCAGTGCTTTAAATTCAAAATAAGAACGCTCTTGTTTTTGCTCAAAAACTTTTGCGTAAAAAGAAAGAACTTCCGATTTGGAGTCAGGATGCAGCAGTTCAATGAACGACATTCCCAGAATTTCCTGCTCAGAGTATTCAAATTTCTCAATCCCAATCGGGTTGACATACGTAAACCGCCCCATCTGATCAGCACGATAGAGCACATCCAAAGCCGATTCTACCAGTTGCTGATACCGAGCCTCGGTTTCCTGCAAAGCGGCCGTACGCGTTTGGACTTCCTGTTCGAGTTCTTCATTCAGCCGACGAAGTTTTTCATTAGCTTCATGAAGTTCAGTGGATTTTGTTTCCAGAATAGCCTCCGCACTTTTTCTGGCCTCCCGCTCGCGCTCCCATCGCCGTTTCCAAACATCCTCGTTGAGTTCTGCCATAGCTATACCTTTGTAAGTATAAATTCAACTGTGTGCCCATCGCCCGAAAGGTCCTTCATGGTTATTTCGGCGGTTTCGCCATAGTAGGCAAGGGTAGATTTGATGAGCCCGAGCGCCAGAAAACTCAATTTACGTTCAGATTTATAAATCATCGAAAGAACGTCATCGCCTGGCCGGCTGATGATAAATTCCGGCAGCTCGGCATCCGGATATAATTTCTGAACCTCGACATGTATATGTTCTTCGATAGAGGAGAGAAATTCGAAGGCACTTGTACACGAACTGAAAAAATGGTTGTATCTACTGGTGAAATGTTCAAATATGTGGCTCCCGAAGGTGTCGAGTAAAAGAGAGGCATCAATTCCTGAGCGCTCACTTAACTGGGTAACAAGGCTGAACATTTCTTTATGACTGTACGTGCCAACGGCTGTATACACGCCCTTAGATGGTAATTCTGAGGAAATTAGCAAATCATCGACCATTTTGTAGCCAAATTTTTGCTCCACCATTTCCAAAAATTCTGTAAAAACGATTCCTTTCATAACTGGATAGATCTTTTGATAGAGGGTTATTTTATTAGTGTGTGGAAAGGTATTTAAATTTTCATAGAACTGGTACCTCATTGAGCACTAATTACATAGATGAGGCGAAAATTGGTTTTTCAAAATTGTTGGTTAGAATAAAAATAGTTCATTATTTGTATCTCCTGATTTATTAAAATTAGGGCTCCTGAAAAAGCATAAATTATCCAGTGAACCGCGTGTTTTTTTCTACTTAACCATGCAAATAGAATGAAGTTTGATCATTTTGTAGGTTGAAGAAAAGTGGCCAAACCGGGTAAGTCGTCTGTGCCCAGATAATCGACGCCAAGTTCTTTCAGAGTTTGATAGCTGAGCTCGGTATTGGGCGTAGCCCAAAGCCTGACCAGTTTGTTGGCAACATGCTGAGTAGCTACAAATTGCCGTACTTTCTCTTTCATGGTAGGTTTCATCGGCTCCTGACCATCCCAAAACCCTCCAAAATCCATTAGACTGCTACTTACCAATACGACGCGCGCCGAAGCCTTGGGCGAGTAAGTCAGGTTTTTTCGTCCATCAAACGTAAAGAGTTTGTACTGTTCGGGTAGTTTGTCGGGGGCGGGCATATCGCCGCTAATCACAAACCGGACATGCCGTAGCTGCTTGCGGTGGGGGTGCAGTTGCTGTTCTAAAACCTTCAGGGTGGCTTGCCCGGTATTTTTTAAATCAATCAGTATCTGAATCGGCCGCTTTCCCGGATAGGGCCATCCGTTGTTTGCCCGGATTTTTTCGAGTAATGGGTTTAAATACAGCGCCCGAAAGGTGCGGTCAGACTGAATGTCTTCCCAATTATGAGCAACATAAAGTTCTCCATTTTTCAGGAAAATATCTGCTTCTACCGATCCAAAACCAAGCTCATAAGCGGCGTGAAACGGACGCGCCTGTTCGTAATCGTTGTGCGAATGCGCCTGCGCCATCGAATAGTCCGAGGGCTGAGCCTGAGCAACTAAGGCTACCAACAAGAGCACAGGAATTAACACAGAAAAGACCTTTGAGTACAAATAAAAAGACTGACGCATAAAAATTGAAAAATACATAACTTAATGAGTGAAAAGAAGTTAAAAAGTTCATATTGAACCGAAAAGTACGGGTTTGGGCCTGCTTACTCGTTTTGCAAGGACGGATGAGCAGACGGAAAAATTACCTGAAAATGAAAATAAATATTTTTTTGGTAGTCACACACGCAACCTTCAGGAAGGAATCAGCGTAAAACAAATCAAAACAACAAAGCATGTCCGAGCATACCTCCGCCGCTATACTTGACCTGCTCGACGGATGCTTACGTGGTGACCGTCGTAGTCAGGAACTGCTCTATCGGCAGTTTTATGGGTATGCTATGGGTTTGTGTATGCGGTATGCCAAAAATCGGGATGAGGCGAAGGAAATATTGAACGAAGGATTTTTTAAAGTTTTTACCAAAATAGAAAGTTTTGATCGTGAGCGATCTTTCAAAACCTGGCTGGGACGAGTGATGATAAATACGGCCCTGGATCAATACCGGCGCGAAGCCAAACATCAGGTTTTTGAGGATGTAGAGCAAGCTCAGCACCTGGCAGCAATTGATGCCAATGCGGTCAGTCAGCTTTCGCATCAGGAATTACTTGGAATGGTGCAAGAGTTGCCTCCGGCCTATCGAATGGTATTTAGCCTGGCGGTAATAGATGGATATACGCATGAAGAAATTGCCGAAAAGCTGGAAATATCGGTGGGTGCGTCCAAGTCAAATCTGTCGAGAGCGCGTGAAAAGTTGAAAGTAATGTTATCAAAAAAAAGCCTGGATGAGTATGAAAGAGTGGTCCGATGAAGAACTGGACAAGCTCTTCAGAAAATCAGCCGAAGAGTTTGACCCTGAATTTGAACAAAAAGACTGGAACGACCTGCGAAGCAGGTTAGATGCTGACGAAAAAACGCCCGCCGGATGGCTACAAAAAACAACTACCTGGCTGGCCGTGCTATTGCTGCTGATGATTGGAGGATGGGGTGTGTACGGAATTTGGCAGGAGGAGAGTAAGGTTGATGGGGATAAGGATGCTTTTTCTGCCGGAAAACCAGCTCTGTCTTCCAAATCAGCAGCGCAAAAATACAGGACTCAATCCAGCCCGCAGAAAAGCGCGGAAGAAACGGTCATAGATGAGCAAAAAGACAAAAATGAAACGGAAGTTTATAAAGATCTAAGAGAATTGGCCCCCGAAACTGCCAACGTAAGCGGAGTACGAAAGCGATCCGGTCTGTCCCCTGTGGACAACGGAAAAGGGGCCAATCTCTTTCCTGACACTAAAAATACGGAGCGTTTTTCTCAAACAGATAACACACAAAAGCAATCGGTCAAAGGTGTGGAATTTTCGGAGAAGAGAGAGACGGCTACTGGTGTAGATGATACAAATCTGAAAATGCCATTGGATGTATCTGCTGTTGCCGAAAAATTTACGCTTGAAAAGAGACCTGAGCGCAGCATGGAATTGCTGGACCGTCGTGAGGTAGCACAGTTTGGCACAAGGCTGCCGTATCCGAACGTAGCGTACAAGGTACGCGCTGACAGCCTGTCAAAACCCAAACCTCCGGTGCAGGAAGCTAGTCCACGTTGGGCCGTTCGGGTTGGTTTTTCGCCGGACATGAGCTCCGTAGGCATGAAGCAAATGACCCGTCCCGGACCTTCGGCCTCGTTGTTTGTGGACTACTATATCAGCCGAAAACTGGCCCTGCAAACGGGTATTGTGAGAAGTTTGAAAACGTACAGTGCCCTGCCGGGGCAGTACGAATGGCCGACAAGCTGGACCCAAAAACAAATGCCGAGTAGCGTAGATGGCTCCTGTCAGGTTTTTGAGTTGCCTGTCAATTTGCGTTATGATATTCGACAGGGTCAAATCTCGCGTTGGTTTGTGAGTAGCGGGGTGTCGTCCTACAAAATGCAGAATGAAAAATATACCTATCACTACAAATATTATGACCCGAACATCCGCTGGTGGAATTGGGAAGGCAAAACAGGTTGGTATTTGTTCAGTCACCTCAATGTTTCGGCGGGCTATGAACGACGCCTGTCCAAACATGTTTCCCTTGTTGCTGAGCCTTTTTTGCGCGTACCGCTGCGTGGTGTTGGGTTTGGCAAAGTGAATCTGTACACCGCCGGAATGTGGTTTTCGGCCCGGTATACTCCGACATTCAAAAAATAATTTTTTCTTTCTTATCAAAAAAACCAAACGTTTTACCCAAACGTACATGAGTTTTTGCAGCCAATTTTTCTCAAACACTTAAATGATCAACAATGAAAACGAACAATCAGGAAACCTTAAAACGAGGAGAATTTTTGCGAAGTCTGGGAATGAGCGGTGCGGCCCTGATGGCGTTTTATTGCCTCGGAACCCTCACTGCGTGTAGTTCAGGCGAAGACGACCCCGCTCCGGTTGGTGGTACTGGTGGAACAAATACTGGCGGAGGAACTCCCGCTACCGGAGTGACAGGTACAACGAGCGGAAACGCCATCAATTTTACCGTTGATTTGACTTCTTCGGCATACAGTAAATTAAAAACAGAAGGAGAGTTTGCCATCATTGGTGACACAATCGTAGTGGCCACCGCAGGTCAAAAATATGTGGCGCTTTCGAAGCGCTGTACGCATGAAGGCAGCACCGTAACCTTCCGCAAAAACTCCAATGATATTTGGTGCAGCAGTCATAGCTCGGAGTTTAATCTGGATGGCAGTGTCAAAAGAAGCCCGGCGGTAGCACCCCTTACGGTGTTTACGACTACGCTTAGTCAGGATGGCAACACGTTGACAGTTAAGGTCTAAGAATGAAGAAGATGCACGTACTCCGCACTGTTTTTCTCTTTTGTGCACTTCCGGCAGCAGTTTTGGCGCAGGACGATTTACTCGATGAACTCGAAAAACAGGCCGATGGAAAGCCTCAGCCTGTTTCTGCGACTTTCAAATCTACCCGCATTATCAACGTGCAGTCGGTAGAAACCATGAAGCGCAACCATCTGGACTTTCGGATTTCGCACCGCTTTGGACGGCTGAATTCGGGTGCCAAAGAGTTTTTTGGGCTCGATCAGGCCGTCATGCGGCTTGGCTTTGAATATGGAATTACGGACGATTTGATGGTGGGTGTGGGCCGAAGCGGCGAACAAAAAGCGTATGATTTTTTTGGGAAATATAAACTCCTTAAACAAACCACCGGTGCAGCTCAATCTATGCCCATTTCGGTTACGCTCTTTGGGAGCGCCGTTATCCGCACGCAGGAATCCTTTGTTCCGGGCGAAACCTATTCGTTTCAGGACAAGCTAACCTATACCGGGCAGCTGTTGATTGCCCGGAAGTTTAGTGAACGACTCTCGCTTCAACTGACGCCTACCTACCTTTACAGAAACCGACCGGAACTGTCCAATGATGAGAATTTATTACTCGCCATGGGCGTTGGCGGACGCCTTAAAGTGAGTCGGCGCGTGTCCATAAATGCAGATTATTTTTACGCTTTTCGTGAAAATAACAATTTGCCCTATTACAACTCGCTGGCTTTGGGTGTTGATATTGAAACCGGCGGACATGTCTTTTCCCTGCATTTTACAAACTCCCTCGGCATGATTGAAAAACAGTTTATCGGCGAAACCACCGGTTCGTGGGGCAAAGGCGATATTCATTATGGATTCAATATTTCCAGGACGTTCAGCCTGGACAGAAAGAAAAAATTACTCCCTAACTGATGACAAATATAAACCCCAAAAATTGGTGCCTGAACGGACTGCTGTTCAGTTTTTTATGTTGCTTTTCCACGCTGACGCAAGCGCAGCTGTACGCTACTTCCACCGGGCAAACCAATTTCTTTTCTGAAACTCCCGCCGAAAATATCCGGGCCGTAAATACCAAAACGCAGGTATTGTTGAACACTACGACGGGCGAAATCGCTGTGCGGATGAATGTTCGGGACTTCCATTTTCCAAATAAGCTGATGGAAGAACACTTCAATGAAAATTACCTCGAATCGGAAAAATATCCCACGAGCACCTTTAAAGGAAAGATAACCAAACTGCCGGATTGGACGCAAAACGGAACTACCGACGTACGCGTAGACGGTACATTGCTCATTCACGGCAAAGAACAACCCCGAACCCTGACTGGAAAAATAAGTGTTCAGGAAAAAAATATTACTCTGACCACCGATTTTGAAGTAGCCTTAAAAGACCATCAAATTGATGTTCCAAAAATCGTTTTTGTCAAAATTGCTCAGGTTATTGACGTAAAAGCAAACTATATACTGACTCCCTATCGCCGGTAGCCGGGTTGATTTTGAAAAACTTTATCCAATGGCTCTTCCCGAATTTGAGAACTTGTATAAATTCGGTTAAATTTAATGCCGGATAAGCAACAAAATCACCATGAAAAAAAATACCTACGACGAACTCATCACCGGTAGCCTGCTTCATCAGTCGGTTACCGAACGTCTTGACGTGACCGCCACCAATGCACCTATTGAGCTTGATCATGAGCTTATTGACCTGATTCTTGACCTCTACGATGATGACCGGGATTTCCCGTTTCAGAAAATCAGAAAGTTCTCAATCACCGAGATTCTCACCTATTTGCAGGCTACGCACCGCTACTATCTCACAAAAAAACTACCGGAAATAGAGCAGTCATTGCTTCATATTTTTAGCCGTTATGGCAAAACGCACGAACTTTTGGCCGAACTATGCCTGTTTTTCAATGCGTACAAAAATGATCTGATTGAGCACATAAAAATGGAGGAAAGAGAGTTTTTTCCGTACATCAAAAAACTCCTGAAAGCTACACAGGGCGAACTTTCTGCTGAGGAGATCAGCGATATGCTTGCCAAAGCCTCGATTGCCCAATTTACGGATCATCACGATTCCATTGAGGATGAATTGATGGAAGTGAGTCAGATAATTAAGCGCTATTCTGAATTTGAAACGATGCCTTTGCCGTATAGTATATTCCTGAATCAGGTACAAATATTTGAGCTCGAACTGCGCAAACATGCTATAATCGAAGATCACGTATTGGTGCCGATGGCTAAGGAGCTCGAAGAAAAGCTTAAAACTGCGTAATCTGTTTTCTGAAAAAACAGACCAAAAACCCTTCATGTCAAAATCCTCGGTACCTCAAAAAATCGCTCAAACAACACGGCTATATCGGAAACTTCATACATGGGCGGCTGTGCCGCTGTTTGTATGTATGTTTCTGATTGGCACTACCGGGCTGCTGCTCGGCTGGAAAAAACAAGCCGGGATTCTGCCAAAAACAGCGCAGGGGACCGAGCTGAAAAGTCAGCAGTGGATTAGCCTTGACAGTATTCAAAAAATCGCAAAAGTATATGTAGTTGAGGAACTTAACCTGCCTGACCGCATTGATCGTATTGACGTGAGACCGCAGAAAGGCATTGCGAAAATTGTGTTTGTAGAGCACTTTACCGAACTTCAAATTGACTGCTCAACGGGTAAGATTCTATCCGTAAACACACGAACATCTGATATTATTGAAAAAATTCATGATGGCTCTCTTCTCGATTTCTGGATGGAATCGGACGGAGAAGCGGCCAAGCTGACCTATACCTCAATTGTCTCTTTGGGGCTCATTCTCCTTTCTTTCAGCGGGTTTTGGTTGTGGTACAACCCTATTCGCATTCGTCGCATGAAGCGGAGCGATTCGCGGTAAATCCCTTTCTGATCTTTTCTGAAAATAGTTTATTTAGAATTTTTCTAAATAAACTTGCTTGTTTCTTTCCTTTGGCTTAGTTTTGACAAGTTATTTATAATTAGTCTAAATATAAAAAGACCTACGGAGATGCAGAATGCAGGAAAAGTTTCGTACTCATTCTGCCTCCGCAGGCACAAGCCGACCATGAAACATTTTGACAATTTGCCGATTAATCTGGCGCTTACTGCGAATGGGCAAGTGGCCTTGTGTAGAGGCTGCCACCAATGCATCACCGTTGAATTTGGGCCGATTCTTCAACTTTTTGGACGGGAAGATTTCGTTCGATTGCAGCGTAACATTGGCTCCACTTCGCCACCGATATACTTTGAGCAGTGTCCGTACCGCTCAAAAATTGTAATCAATACGACCTCGCCTGACCTGTACTTTACATTTACCGAAACTGAATTTTACGAATTGCAGCACCTGCTCAATCGGGCTTTGACAAAGTTGCAGCTCATTGAAGCCACCGAGCAAAACCTCAACTGATGGCGATGCAACAGTCTTTCAGGAAAAATAGAAAAGTAGCCGTTTTGGGTTTCTGCATTCTGCTTTTTCAGCTGACCGAAAGTCGCTCACAAAGCCCATCTGCTGACCCTATGCGTGAAGATTCGCTGGCGGAGATGGTCGTAACGGCTACCCGCTCGGAGCGGCAGCTTGGGGCGTTGCCGATGCCGGTATCGGTTATTTCAAAAAAACAGATTCAGGCGATGGGCTCTCTGCGTCTTAATGACGTATTGGCCGAACAAACCGGTTTGTTCATGGTCAACGACCACGGCAATGGCGTTCAGGTTCAGGGATTTAATCCTGACTATACACTCATTCTTGTAGATGGCGAACCGCTGATTGGCCGAACTGCCGGAACGCTGGAATTATCAAGAATTTCGGTTGGAAATATCAAACAGATTGAGATTGTCAAGGGCCCTTCGTCAAGCTTGTATGGGTCCGAAGCGTTGGCCGGGGTGATCAACATCATTACCGAAAACCCCAACCGGACCTTTGCTGAGGGCAACTTACGTTATGGCGGAAATCAAACCCTTGATGTCGCCGGAATGGCGGGCATAAAAAACAAAAAACTTGGTGTCAACGTATATGCCAACCGGTACAGCAGCGCCGGCTATGACTTTTCGCCCGAAACGATTGGAAATACAGTTTCTCCTTTTCAAAATATCACCTTACAGCCTCGCCTTTCCTATCAGTTTTCGGAGCGAACCAGGCTAGCGGTTTCGTCGCGGTTTTTTTCAGAGAATCAGGAAAATGCTTTCGGTGTGACAGAAAATGCCCAAGTTCGACTGGTAGAAGGGCCCGGAAAGGTGCAGGACGTAAGTTATAACTCTACGCTCAGCCACACCGTCAACAGCTATTTAAAGATACATGCCCGACTATACCACACCCGGTACCACACCTCCACATCTCTGAATTATCAGCCTGAAAATCAGGTATATGATCAAACGTTTTTTCGGCAGAATTTTACCCGCCCCGAGCTTCTAACCGAATGGACACTTTCTGAAAAAAACTTATTGACCCTCGGAACGGGCCATATTGCAGAAGCGGTGGAAGCTACTCGTTACGAACAAAAACAGACCTTTCAGACCAATTACCTGTTTTTTCAGTACGAGTGGTTTCCGACAAGGTCCGTACATGTGATTGCGGGTGGGCGCTACGATGCGCACAGCGCCTATCGCAATCAGTTTTCGCCTAAGCTCTCGGCTTCGTGGCAGGTGACCGAAAAATTTATGCTGCGAGGTTCAGCGGGAGTAGGATTTAAAGCGCCTGATTTCAGACAGTTATACCTCAATTTTAACAATGCCGTAGCTGGATACAGTGTTTTTGGAGCGCTCGAACTGGCACCGAATCTGGAACGCATGCAGGCGGCTGAACAGATTTTAGATGTACTGCTCGATCCGTCGACGTTTGGTGCGCTGCGCCCCGAAAGTTCACGGGCATTCAATGTCGGCTTTCAGTTTACGCCTGCCGCTACCTTCAAAACTACCTTCAACGCCTTTCGCAACGATGTGCAGGATTTGATAGAAACGCAGGCAGTAGCCCGCAAAACCAACGGACAATCTGTGTTTAGTTATCTCAATATCAGCGAGGTTTTTACGCAGGGTGCCGAACTGGAAAGCAGCAATCGCTGGGAATTTGGCAAATCAACGTTGACACTTTCGGTGGGATATCAGTACCTCGAGGCCAAAGACAAAGCCGTGGTTCGTCGGTTGAATGCCGGAAATGTATTTCGCCGAGATCCTGAAACACTCGTGACGGAGCGTGTACCCAAAGCCTCGTACGGTGGGCTGATGGGCCGCTCCAAACACTCGGCCAATGCCCGACTTTTTTATACGGGGCCAAACGGGATTTCTGCTTCGCTGCGGGGAATTTACCGGGGTAGATACGGCTTCGGCGACCGCAACAGCAATGACATTCTGGATGCTGACAATGAATATGTAACTGGCTACATGGTCTGGAATGTAGCAGCGGGCAGGCACTGGAAACAATTTTCGGTACAGGCAGGCGTCGACAACCTCTTCAATTTTACCAATGCGGCCTACATACCTGCTCAGCCCGGGCGACTTGGCTGGCTGCGCATAAGTGCTTCACTGGAAAAGAAACGAGCTTCCGAGTTAAATTAAACTATTGATAATCAAATTTTTACTTACCTATTTTTATTGTTCATGAAAAAAAGATCATACATTCTTGTGGCTGCCCTGGTTACTGGGCTAATGGCTTGTGACAACACCGAATCCGTAGAAAAAGAACCTGTAAAGGCTGAAACTGTACGTGATTTACCTGCCGATCCTATTACGGGCGTTGACGCCACCGGCCGCCCTGCCTCCGCAGGAAAGTATACGTATTTCAGCTTCAAAAATGGCATAGTGCCTGCTGCTGATTCTGCCTCCAACCGCTGGGATCTGGCGTTTAAAGCCACTACAATTCTGGTTAATGGCGGAACTTCCGGACCTGGAAATGCCGGTGCGGTTTTGCTGGATGGAATTTTTGATGAAATCAGCACGCTGCCAGCCACAGCACCAATCAGGCAGGATCAGGGAGCCGATTTGGCCATTCCGACCGGATCAGGCAAAGGGTGGTATAGCTACAATCCGGCCAATAATTTAATAGTACCAATTGCCGGGAAGGTCCTGATTGTAAAAACAACGGAAGGAAACTACGCCAAAGTAGAAATTTTGAGCTACTACAAAGGCGCGCCCGCTACCGTAAATACCGCCACCGACGAAGCGCGTTACTACACGTTTAGGTATGTGCTGCAACCGGATGGTACGTCAAATTTTCAATAAACCAATTCATAAAACTTTGTAAATAAGCTTATTATACTATGAAAAAGATACTAAAATTATTCGTTTTCGTTTTGATGGGCACTTCGGCTGCTCTGGCACAAAAGTCAGCTGATATTGCGGCTATTAAAGGACAGTGCGGGTGTTTTGATATTACTTTCAAATATGCCGAAACTTTTGCGGCTGATACTACCTACAAATTCCCTGAACGCTACCTGGCCAAGGCCACAGAATATGTTTTTGTGGTAGAAGAATCCAAAGATAAAATCGTGTTGCAGCATTTACTGGCGATCAACGACACGATGGTGATCAAGCATTGGCGGGAAGATTGGCTCTATGAAAACAGCGATTTGTACAGTTTTTATAAAGATCGTACGTGGAAGTATCAGCGCCTGCCGAAAGAAACGGTCAAAAAAAGCTGGACTCAAAAAGTGTATGAAGTAAACGACGAACCCCGCTACGAAGGCTCCGCGCAGTGGTCGCATGTCAACGGGCGCTCGATGTGGGAGAGTACCGTAGACGCGCCTTTGCCACGTCGCGAGTACACCAAGCGTAAGGATTACAACGTGATGCGCCGTGGAAACCGGATTTATATAACCGACTATGGTTATCTGCACGAGCAGGATAACGACAAGATTCAGCGCAACGAATCGGGCCACGATGTGTTGATTGCGCAGGAAAAAGGTATAAACGATTACCGGAAAATTGATCCGGCGGCCTGTGCGGCTACCCAAAAATGGTGGGCAAGCCACGCACCTTTCTGGGCCGATGTGCGGGCGGTTTGGGACGAATTCTTTGAAACCCGGCAGGATTTAACGATCAAACCTTACTACCGCGCCAGGCCGTTGTCGCAGTTTTTTACAGAAACAGAAAAGAAAGGCTACGACTCGGCTACCAACCGGGAGAAAATCAGGGAGGTTTTGACAAATTTCATTATTCGTCCGGAACCGATAACGGTAGGTATGAACGAGTAAAGAAAATAAAGCCCGCAAGCAGGAAAAGCGAGTCAGTGCTGAATGAGTAGCATTGACTCGCTTTTTTGGTAAAGGTTTAGGAATAAAAAAACGTTACTTCATAATCGTAACAATTTCGGCATTTGTCAGGATGTAGTTAAGCTCTTCAATGTTGTCTGCATTGAGTTTTAGAGTACCTCGAATGATGGCAATCTGATCGGTTTTGAAAGCATGAGGTTTTTTGAGTTTTACCTGTGCAATGGATTCCGGACCGGCACCTCCACAAAAAAAACAGGCGGCCATTGGCTGTTGAGAAATAACCAGAATATTTGCGTCTTCATCAATTGGAATCATATATCCTTTCATTTGCACGACTTTCCCCTGTAAGGCTTTTACAGTAGGACCGAAGGTTGGATACAGAAAATACATTCCGACGTCGTCGTTCCACTTTTTTTTGAACTGAACATCTGCCAGTCGATTCCATGGCACCAAAATTGGGTCAGCAGTAAAACTTAGACACAGACAGATTGATAGCAGGAAAAAGATTTTTCTCATGCCTTATTTTAATTGAAAAGATTTACACTAGACCGTAGCCGGAAATGGATCCGTAAAAGTTCCGCCCTGCTCCATGTGGCGAATCTCCGCCTCCGTACATAAGCATGCGTGGAGTTCTTCCAGAATTAGCGATTTGTCCAGATCCTGCCCGATAATTACCAGTTCATTTACCCGATCGCCGAACCGCTTATCCCAGCGAGATTCTATAATCGTGCGATTTTCCAGAAACGAAGCATACTGAATCCGCTCAGAAAAAGGCATGCTGCACCACCATACACCTGCGCCATCTGCTCGTACAGACCCTCCCGCCTGACTCCAATTGAGGGCTTCTTGGGGCCGGGAAGCGATCCAGAAAAGTCCCTTGGAGCGGATAATTCCGGCAGGCCAGTCGGTGTTCAGGTAGTCCCAGAAACGTTGAGGATGCAAGGGGTCAGCGGCCCTGAATACAAACGACGAAATTCCATACTCTTCTGTTTCAGGCGTATGAGCATTTCCACGTGCCTGATTTTCTAATTCCTGAATCCAGCCAGCCTGTTCGGATGCTTGCTGATAGTCAAAAAGTTTGGTATGTAAAATGGCTTTTGAGGGAATTTTGCCAAAAAGCGTTTCGTAGATTTTTGCGCCTGGATTAAGGGATTTTATAATCGCTTTTAACTCACCTACCTGAGCAGGATCAAGGAGGTCCGTTTTGTTAAGCAGGATTACGTTTGCAAATTCAATCTGATCAGTAAGTAAATTAACAATGGTGCGGGTGTCGGTGTCGTCTTCATTTAAACCGCGAGTCTGAACGGTATCAATAGAACCAAAATCCCGGCCAAAGTTAAAGGCGTCTACCACAGTAACCATGGTATCGATGTAGGCCCAACGGGAGAGGTCAATTCCCTGCGCTTCATCAATGAAACTGAATGTTTGAGCGACGGGCACCGGCTCCGAAATTCCGGTAGATTCGATCAGTAAATAGTCAAAGCGATTCTCACGCGCCAATTTCTCTACCTCCATCATAAGATCTTCACGTAGCGTGCAGCATATACAGCCATTAGACATCTCTACGAGGCGTTCTTCGGTACGCGACAGGGTGTTGTTTCGCTCAATAAACTGTGCATCCACATTTACCTCGCTCATGTCGTTCACAATGACAGCAACTTTCAAACCCTCACGATTGTGCAGGATATGGTTGAGAAGGGTGGTTTTTCCGGCTCCTAAAAACCCTGAAAGCACGGTTACAGGCAGTTTTTGTTTACTCATGAGTTCCACATTTTTTGCAGTGACGGAGGTTTAGGATATGCCCAATCACGAGCAACAAACTCGCCGGATAGCTGAATTTGTGCAGAACAGGAAAGGCGTCTTCCAGGATGATACTGAGCGTCAATAGTACAAATCCACCCCAAATCAGCAGTAGAATAGGGCGAGGCGTATGCGCACGACTTGTGTCAAAAGCAGCATAAAAACTTATGAACAAAAACACATAGCTAAGCCCCGCCCACCACGAAAACGTAGCCGTAAGTACCATTAGCAGGGGTGTAAGCAGGCAGTGCACCACACAAAGTGATGCACTGAAAATTCCTGCCCAGTCTGATTTGGAAGAGAAAAGAAACTGAGGTAACATATAAAAAAGTGGTTAGCACTAAAAAAATCAATGATCCTCACTCGACTCCATCCCGACAAGGCTCAGGCGATAGGGCGTGGCGGATACTTTGATTCGACTGGTTTTGGAGAAATCATTTGTGGCAACTGTCAAAAGTTCACCAGTTTTTGGTTGAGTGATGTAAGCATAGCGTTCAGTTGCTTCCAATTGTGGCTTTTGCGTTTCGTCTTTGGCCGTAGCGGGCAAAATGCTTCCACTTTTGACAAGCGAATTGCTGCTCAGGTCATACACTCGCAGCTCGCCGCTGTGCAGCAGAGTCAGCAGGTGCGTTCCACCATAATTCACTTTACACTGCATAATGTCGGTAGATTCGATGATTGGTGTAATCTGACCCGAAGTCACATTGATTAGATAGGCACCCTTTGCAGCTGTGTAGCCAATGAACGAGTTGGCAGCTTTGGCTTCCAGAATTGTACCAAACCAGGCTGTACCAAAGTCAGCCGGATGCGGAATCAACCGTTGCGCACCGGAGGCTTCCACCACCAAAATTCCGCTGGAAGAGCCAAAAAGAGACACCGATCCATTGCCCGCATTGCCATGTATTCCTTTGGTTTGTACGGTAGATGCATGCACGACCTTTCCGGTTGCGTCAATGATCTTCACACGTTCGGGCAGTGTACCCGCTACCGAGCCGTCTTTTTCCGTAATGGCATACGTACCGTTGTCAAACTTTGCCATGGCTCCGTGGTGCGCTACATTACCCGCATCAATAGTTTTGAACTTAACTCCTGAGCTATGAAACTCGGTTTCATTTGCTACGCTCAGCGTGCCGTCACCATCGTTAAAGAGCATCACTTCATTTCCGCGGCTTTTGAAGTGCGTAGGCAACTTCCCTTCACTCACGATTGCGGCCCACTTGGGTGTACCTTTTACATCCACATGGTCTCCGTGGTTTTCAAAACCCGTATCAAATTTTTGAACCATGTTTTGCGCGCGGTGAATCACCGAGCCAAAACGCCCCGAAGCCGTCGAGTATAAGGCACTTTTGGGGTACGCTGCCTGAAAAGTTTCGATGGTTTCTGTCCGTGGATTAACCAGCGTTAGCTGAGTTGACTGCTCATCACTGACAAGTACCCGCATGTACTTGTGCTCGGCGGTATCAACTGGTTCGACGTCTTTTTCCCGATCACACGAAGCCAATAAACCTACCCCAACAAAAAGAAATGAAACCCGAAGAAGATGTTTTTTCATGATTTTTATAAATTTTTAAATGCAACAGTGTTGCAAATATAAGTCTACAATTATCAAATATGCAACTATGTTGCAAGTAAAATATTTTTACTTAATTATTGGTCAGAGAAAAACCTGGACGTTCTGGAGCCTTAGTTCACGAGTGTTCAGGAATTTATAGAAACAGGCAGGTGTTTTATAGCGGTATATTTGGGTAGCGAGCAGGAGTCGTCGGATTTACAAAACCCAAAACGATTATTTTACATACTTTTTAATCAATCCTTTGGAGAGAGTCCCTAAATTAGATTTTTAAAAATAGCTCAACGATTATGATATGAATGTTTTACAATGTTTACAAGAGAATGAAAATCTGGCAAAAGTGCCTGAGGATGAGCTCCAATGGTTTATTGAGCACGCAAAGATTCGGGTAGTTGAGGAAGGTACTTACCTGTACCAAAACGGTGATTCGGTCGATCAGCTTTGGATAATTCTGGAAGGACGGCTGCGCATGTTTGTGAATCGCAACAATCAGCAGCGCGAGCTGGGCTACAACGAAAAGAACTACATTGGCGGTCTGCTGCCTTTTTCCCGTCTCAAAACCGCCGTAGCAAGTGCCATTGCACTCGAAAAAACTACGGTATTGTGCCTGCATCGTGATCAATTCAAAGAGATGCTTCAAACGCAGCATGAGCTCGTGCAAAGCTTTGTGCACCTGATGCTGGACCGGATCCGGGATTTTACGAAACTCGATCAGCAGAATGAAAAAATGATTTCGCTGGGAAAGTTATCGGCGGGTTTGGCGCATGAGCTCAACAACCCGGCGGCGGCAGTGGTGCGGTCGGCTTCGGCGCTCAAAAAGCATTTGGGGTTTGTGCCGGAAAAATTCAAGCGGGTCATTTCCATTCAGTTAAGTGAAGAGCAGGTCGATAAAGTCAATGAGCTGCTCACGTCGCTGCTTGCCCGCGGTGTGCAGGACATGAGCCTGATGGAAAAATCCTCGCTGGAAGATGACCTAAACGATTGGCTGGATGACCGCGCCGTCGAAAATGGTTACGAACTGGCAGAATCATTTTCGGAATATGGCATAACAACCGACGATCTGGATCTGGTAGAAGAGCAGGTTTCGCTGAAATATCTGGCCGTAGTACTTGACTGGCTCAACAACGTACTGACCACCGAGCGCATGGTAGGCGAAATTGCCGAGGCCTCGCAGCGCATCGGAAATCTGGTAAAATCGGTGAAGGAATATTCGCACATGGACGGCGGCGCCGACAAGAAAAAAATGGTGCTGCGGGATGGCGTCGAGAGTACTCTCCGGATGTTGCAACACAAAATTAAATCCAAAAATATTCAGGTGTTGGTAGATATGCCCGACTCGCTGCCGCAGATGAATGTCAGCCCGGGAGAGATGAATCAGGTTTGGACCAATCTGATCGACAACGCCGTTGATGCGCTGCCCGATGCGGGCCAAATCCGAATCGAAGCAGTCCGAGATCGGGAGTTTGTCATGACGCGCGTAATCGACAACGGTACGGGAATTCCGAAAGATGTAATTCAGCAGATTTTTGATCCATTCTTTACTACCAAAGAAATCGGTAAAGGAAGCGGCCTGGGTCTGGAAATTGCGCAGAATATTGTCAAAAGACACCGAGGCCAACTGACCGTAACGTCCGAACCCGGTCGCACGGAATTTTGTGTCTGCCTGCCCATTGAGTAGTTCTTACTTCTTCTATTTTTGATTTTTATCCGTTATAAAGCTTACTACTATTTCTGCTTTTTACTTCAACTTTTCTTATGAAACAGCCCATAATAATTGCCGTAGACGACGACCCACAGGTACTAAGAGCGCTCACCCGCGATCTACGCACCAACTACCGTAAAGAATACAAAATCATGAGTACGGATTCGGCGCAGGAAGCACTGAATGCTCTGAAAGACCTTAAACAAAAAAATGAAACCGTAGCCCTTTTTGTGTCAGATCAGCGAATGCCCGAAATGCTGGGCGTAGACTATTTGACGGAGGCCAAAACGATCTTTCCGAATGCCAAGCGGGTTTTGCTAACGGCTTATTCTGATACGGATGCGGCTATTAAAGCCATCAACGATGTGCAGTTGGATTATTACCTGATGAAACCCTGGGACCCGCCCGAAGAAAAAATGTACCCAATCCTGAACGATTTGCTGGAAGACTGGCAAATGAAGTACATCCCGGAATTTGACGGGATTCGGGTCATTGGTTATCAGTTTTCGCCAAAATCTCATGAAATCAAAGATTTTCTTTCCGGCAATCTTTATCCCTACCAATGGTACGATCTGGAATCGCATGAGCGGGCGCGCGAGTTGATGGAGCTGAATGCACTTGAACCGAAAGATGCACCCTTTATATTTTTTGAAGATGGCTCTTTCCTGACCGATCCAACCACCCGTGAAATAGCCGATAAGCTCGGACTAAGCCTACAAACGACTCATGAGCTTTATGACGTCGTAATCATTGGCGCGGGTCCGGCGGGGCTTTCCGCAGCCGTGTACGGCGGTTCCGAAGGGCTCAAAACACTGCTGATCGAAAAGCGTGCACCCGGTGGTCAGGCCGGTACGAGTTCGCGCATTGAAAATTACCTGGGCTTTCCGTCGGGCCTGAGCGGTGCCGAATTGTCGCGGCGGGCCATTACGCAGGCTACCCGGTTTGGCGTCGATTTTATGTCGCCCGAAGAAGTAGTAAATATTGAAATAAAAGACAATTACAAGATTCTTACCCTCGGAAACGGCAAGGTAATTAACACCAAAAGTATCGTCATCACCACGGGCGTCAACTACCGCAAGCTGGATACTACTGGTGTAGGCGATTTTACAGGCGCAGGCGTGTACTACGGAGCGGCTACTACGGAGGCCAACGGCTGCCGCGACCGCGAGGTATATGTGGTTGGCGGCGGAAACTCAGCCGGGCAAGGCGCGATGTATTTATCTCAATTTGCCAAAAATGTGTATATCCTCGTTCGCAAACCAGACCTTTCGGCCACGATGTCGCAGTATCTGATTGACCAAATCGATGCCACTCCGAATATTCACCTGGTGCCCTGTTCCGAAATTGTGGAAGCCAAAGGCGAAGGGCATTTGCAGGAATTAGTCATTCAGGATCTGAATTCGGCTGAAAGTCGGACGGTACCGGCCGATGCACTCTTCATTTTTATTGGCGCCAAGCCCTATACCGAATGGATTCAAACCGACATGCTCAAAGACGAGCGTGGGTTCATTGAAACGGGGCGCGGGCTTATGCAGTACCCGTCTTTCAAAAAGGTCTGGAAAAAACAGCGCGAACCTTTCATGCTCGAAACCTGCCTTCCCGGGGTTTTTGCCGCCGGCGACGTGCGTGCTTCTGCCATGAACCGCGTGGCATCGGCGGTCGGTGAAGGGGCAATGGCTATCAGCTTTGTACATAAGTACTTAGCCGAAATTTAATGCACCTGCAAAAGGTATAAAATCATAAAAACTCAATGTTAATTACTTCTTTCGCACAACCAAAAAGAAAGCTCTATTCCTAATGATTATTTACGAAACCAATAAAAATTTCCTGGGAGACATCGCCCACCTCAGCCGCAGCTGGACCATGCAAAAAGTACTTAGAAGTACCTTGGGTGTGGCAGTGCTGACAACCATTTTTGCCGTTTTAGTAGAAGAGCTTCCGCTCAATATGCATGCGCCTTCCACTATTTTTTCATTGCTGGGTATCGTGCTAAGCGTACTGCTGGTATTTCGGACCAATACGGCTTATGACCGCTGGTGGGAAGGGCGCAAGCAATGGGGCATGCTGGTGAACAATTGCCGCAACCTGGCCGTCATGACTCACACGATTTTCCCGGAAGATGACTCCCGCAGCCGGTACGAAATGGCCCTCCTGATTTCTAATTTTTGTATTGCGCTGAAAGAACACCTTCGGCAGGGGACGAAGGTAGAAGAGCTCATTCATTTGAACGCGGAGGAAGTGGAACTGTATCGGCAGCGGAAGCACGTTCCTAATTACATTTCAACGCTGATTCATCAGAAAGTTCAGCTCATGTATCGGAGCGGGGAGATCAGTGGAGCGGATATTCGGAACATGAAACCGCACCTGCAAGCGCTGTTGGATATTACCGGTGCCTGCGAACGTATCAAAAAAACGCCCATTCCTTTCTCGTATAGTGTGTACATCAAGCTCCTGATTTTGGGTTATTCACTGATGCTTCCTTTTGGCCTGATTCGGGATTTCAGCTACTTTACAATCCCGCTCGTTACGTTTATATTTTTCACCTTTATTGGAATCGAAATGATGGCGAGCGAAATAGAAGACCCTTTTGGGCTCGACTGTAATGACTTGTCCACAGGCGATTTTGCACAGAATATTAAGAAAAATGTATTCGAAATTATGGAAGTGCCCCTCGAACCACAACCTGTTGAAAATAAGGAGCTTTACCGCAAGGTTTTTTAAATGTTGATGCCCTGTGAAAAATGCTGTAAACGCAGACTAACACAGGCATACAATGACTTAACCATAAAACTCTAACTATACTAATTCTAAATTTCTCTCAGGCCGGGACGCAGGTTGAGAAATTGCGTAATTTTGAGCTACACAACCTGAATCAGGAATAGAATGCCTGACCAACTAGTATGAAGCGTTTGCTGGTTTATGTACTTAGCTTTAATCTACTCATCGGCAGTTTTTTGCCCGGAGGGGGATGGAGCGAACTAGCCAAACTTCCGGATTTGGTCAGGCATTTTGAGGCTCATGCCCAAAAAAGCAAAGGGCAAATCAGCTTTCTGACTTTCCTGCAAATGCATTACGCCGCAGGCTCCAAGCATGTAGGCACCGAAGACCACACGGCTTTGCCTTCGCTGCAATTGCAGGTTACAGTAGCTTTGTTTGTACCAACTTTTTTTAAACTTCAATTAAACGCCCCCAAAGCACAGTTGCTTCCCGGGTTAAAAAACTACTTCTGGAATAACCTTTATTCCTTTCAATTTCTGGCCTTGCTGCTCAATCCTCCCAAGAGCCCTGTGCGTTTGTAAGGTTTCTTTTTTTGTCAATTCCAGTTTTCTAAAAAAACTCCGGTCTTTGCCCCCGGACACTATCCTCTGGACTCCTGTGGAAGTCTCGTTAGTATGTTGTTCACAGAACATTGGTGGTAATTGCGTAAAAGCGATAACAGGAAGCGACGATTTCAGAAAAAGAAACCTACCCCTTTTTTAACCAGAATTTTTATTCCAAACCAAACGAAACCCGGCATTTGCCTGCGTCAGTTTGGTTGGGAGCAATCTCCTTTCCTTATGTCATTTGAATCCATCATCCGATTTAGTATTCGGAACAAACTCATCATTGGGCTATTTGTAGTGGGCCTGGTGGGTTGGGGCGTATATGCGCTCTCAAAACTACCCATCGATGCAGTACCCGACATTACCTCCAATCAGGTGGTCGTACTGACGCAATCGCCGGCGCTGGCTGCGCAGGAAGTAGAGCAGTACATTACCACGCCCATAGAACTCAGCCTGGGAAATGTGCAGGGCGTAACCGAAATCCGCTCGGTTTCGCGGCTGGGCTTGTCAGTCATTACGGTTGTTTTTGACGATCAACTTGATATTCTAAAGGCCCGTCAATTAGTAGGCGAACAAATCAGTCAGGCGGCACAGGATATTCCCACCGAATTTGGCGTGCCTTACCTGGCACCTATTACTACGGGTTTGGGAGAAATTTATCAGTATACGCTTGTGCCGCAGCCGGGCTACGAAACACGCTACGACCTGACAGAGCTGCGCAGCATGCAGGATTGGATCGTTAAACGTCAGCTTACAGGGATTCCCGGAGTAGTAGAGGTAAGTAGTTTTGGCGGGTTTGTCAAACAGTACGAAGTAAGTATTGATCCCGAGCGCCTTCGGGCAGCGGGCCTTACCATTGGCGAAGTGTTTGAGGCTGTGCAGTCCAATAATGGAAATACGGGCGGAAGCTATCTTGAGAAAGATAAGCAGGCGTATTTTATTCGGGGAGAAGGAACCGTGAAAACGCTGGAAGATATTGAAAACATAGCGGTTAAAAATGAAAATGGTGTCCCCGTGCTCATTCGTAGCCTGGCTACTGTCCGGTTTGGTGCAGCCGTTCGCTACGGAGCAATGACGCGCAACGGCGAAAGCGAGGCCGTCGGAGCTGTGGTGCTGATGCTCAAAGGAGCGGATGCCGAAAGAACCGTGAAAGCCGTAAAGGAGCGGGTCGCACGAATTCAGAAATCGCTGCCCGAAGGTGTACGCATTGAGCCTTTCATTGACCGGACCCAACTCATCGACCGGGCCATTCGGACCGTGCGTAACAACCTGCTCGAAGGCGGGCTGATTGTGGTGTTTGTGCTGGTGCTTTTGCTGGGCAACTGGCGGGCCGGGTTGATCGTCGCCTCGGTGATTCCGCTGGCAATGCTGTTTACGTTTGCCATGATGAAGCTCTTCGGCGTATCTGCCAACCTCATGAGTTTGGGCGCTATTGACTTCGGCCTGGTAGTTGATGGGTCGGTAATTGTGGTGGAGGCCGTGCTGCATTTTCTTCACGGCAACTGGCAAACCGGCGACCGCCTGACCCAAAAACAGATGGATGAGACGGTGTTCAGTCAGGCGTCCCGAATTCTGAAATCAGCGGTATTTGGACAGGTCATTATTCTGATTGTGTATATTCCAATCCTATCACTTTCCGGCATTGAAGGCAAAATGTTTCAGCCCATGGCCCTTGCGGTTAGCTTTGCCATTGTTGGTGCGCTCATTTTATCGCTTACGTACGTGCCGGTGGCTTCGGCCTTATTTCTGAAAAAGAAAATAAACAACAAGGAAAATTTCTCGGATCGTCTGGTCAAAAAACTGTACTCTTTTTATGAACCCGTTATCAAAAGGGCCTTAAAAGCGCAGCGGTTGGTCATTGGCCTGGCTTTGGTCATGTTGTTGGTAAGTGGCTGGCTGTTTGGTACGCTCGGGGGCGAATTTATCCCGCAGCTTGACGAAGGCGACATAGCAATCGATTTCCGAATGCCCACAGGTACGTCTCTGACCGAAACCATTGAGGCCTCGCTCAAAGCAGAACGAGCCCTGCTCAAAAATTTCCCCGAAATCAGGCAGGTTGTAGGCCGAATCGGTGCTTCCGAAATCCCTACCGACCCTATGCCCGTAGAAATGACCGATCAGATGATTAATCTGAAAGAGCGCGCCGACTGGACCTCAGCCGATACCCGTGAAGAACTTTCCGAAAAAATGAATGAAGTGCTGCAACGGGAAGTGCCGGGGTCAATGGCCGAATTTACCCAACCGATTCAGATGCGATTCAATGAAATGATTACGGGTGCACGCTCCGATGTAGTTGTAAAAATCTATGGCGATGACCTGAACGTTCTCTTTGAACATGCCACCGAATGTGCCGCCCTCATAGGCCCGATTGCGGGTGTGGCGAGCTGCCGGGTTGAGCCGATTGTAGGTTTACCCCAAATTAAAGCAACCTATCATCGCGAGCGTCTCGCGCAGTATGGACTTGATGTGGCGGAGATTAACCAATTGATCCGAACCTCTTTTGCCGGAGAAACCGCCGGGGTAGTTTTTGAAGGTGAAAGACGATTTGACCTCGTGGTTCGCATGGATAGTCTGCACCGCACCGACCTGAGCGATATTCGTAACCTGTACATTCCGCTCAAAGATGGCGGAACGATTCCACTCGGTCAGGTGGCCGACATCAGCTACGAAGAAGCACCCGCACAAATCTCTCGTGACAACACCAAAAGACGAATTACCATTGGTATAAACGTCCTGAACCGGGATGTAGAAAGCGTAGTAAATGATATTCAAAGCAAATTAGAAAAAGGCGTTATTCTACCCGCAGGCTACTATTACAGCTACGGCGGAGCCTTCGAGAATCTGCAACAGGCCCAACAACGGTTACTCATTGCCGTACCGCTGGCCTTGCTCTTGATTTTTGCTCTGTTGTATTTTACGTTTGGTTCATTAACGGAAGCGCTCATCATTTTTACGGCGGTACCACTCTCGGCCATCGGCGGAATCTGGGCCCTTTGGCTGCGCGACATGCCGTTCAGTATTTCGGCAGGTGTCGGATTTATTGCCCTGTTTGGCGTGGCAGTTCTGAACGGAATCGTTCTTGTAAGCTATTTTGAACAGTTAGAAAAAGAAGGAAAAAGTAGCCTCTACGACCGGATCATGCAGGGAGTTCAGGCACGGTTTCGTCCGGTGCTCATGACTGCTTCGGTGGCGTCACTAGGTTTTCTACCCATGGCTTTGTCGCGCTCTGCCGGTGCCGAAGTGCAGCGGCCCTTAGCTACGGTCGTTATTGGAGGATTGATAACTGCTACTCTTCTGACGCTCGTTGTGCTGCCGGTGTTGTATAGTGTGGTGAAGAAATTTACCAATAAAAAAAATAAAGGCGGACAAAGCTCTCAGGTAGTAGTTGCCTTGCTGATTAGTTTTTTTCTATCTGCTCCTGAGACTCAGGCTCAGCGGGTGGTGTCGCTGAGTGATGCAATTGAAGAAGCTACTTCGCAGAATTTAGGTATAAAAGCCAGGCAACTAGGCGTTCGGGAACAGCAGGCGTTGCTGCCCACGGCCTTTGATCTACCCAAAACGGCTGTTGATTTTCAGTATGGACAAACGCAGGCACGCCCTATTGATTATACGTTGACGGCGGTTCAGTCCTTTTCAGCACCTGGTGTATACAAAGCACAGCGCGAATTACTCGAAGGTGGGGTTCAGCGGGCGCAGTATGAAGTGTCTATTCAAACGATTCAGCTGGCCAATGAAGTCAAAAGAACGTACTATCAGCTCTTGTACGACCACAACCTGCTGGGGCTGTTGCGGCAGCAAAGCGAGCAGTTTCGGGAGGCAGCACGAGCCGCCGAAATTCGGTTTCAAACGGGAGAAACCAACCGGCTCGAAACCGTTACGGCTCAAAGCCGCTACCAACATCTTAGTCAGCGGATTCGGGCAGTCGTGCGCGAGCAGGACATGCATTATGCCGCTTTGCGCCTATTATTACAAACCGACGAAAATGTACGGATTGATACGCTCATAGCGTTGAAACGACCGCTTCCGTTGGCATTGTTTCCGGCATTGGTCAGTGAAACAAATCCCTGGCTGAATATTCTCCGACAGCAGGTACTTACCAGTCAGATTCAGACCAGAATTGAACAGCGAAACAAGCTTCCCGAATGGCGGGTGGGGCTCGTGAATCAGTCCATCGAAAAGAAATATGGATTTAGTGCTTTGCAGGTAGGCATGTCGGTGCCTCTGTTTACCAAAGCGTTCAATGCCCGTATTGAAGCCGCCCGGATTCAGGAACAAATCACCGAAACTGAGCTGCGCCTTAGTTCGCGACAGCTAGGTACAGAAATGGAACTCGTCAGGGCGCGTCAACAAAGCTTAGCGACTACGCTGGACTACTACGAAACCTACGCTCTTCCACAAGCAGATCTTATTCAAAGTACCGCTCTATCTGCTTATTCTAATGGCGAAGTTGATTACGTAGCTTTTTTTGCTGCTTTGCAACAAGCCTATCAGTTACGGGAAGAATATCTGCAACAGGTACTCGAATTTGACCAAAGTCTGATCCGGATGGAAGAACTGGCAGGCGAGAATTAGTACTGCTTTGACACAAAGAAGAGGCAAAGAAATCATCTCCTTTTAACAAAAAAACTATGAATATTTTATCAAAATCAATACATGCCGCCGCCGGTACGCTACTATATTTTCTGCTTTTTTCCTGCCAAACCACCAACGAACCCATTTCTGAAGAAGCGGTTGCAGATAGTGTTTCGGTTGATAAAATTACGCTTACAGATGCGCAGTACAAATCAATCGGAATTGAAATTGGCTCCGCTAAAAGTGAATCCGTACGGACCGAAGTGAAGGCCAACGGGCGTGTAGATTTGCCCCCCGAAAACCGGGCTACTATAAGCCTGCCGATTGGTGGCAAAATTCGGTACGTAAAGGCACTGCCGGGTCAGCGGGTCCGTAAAGGAGAGCTCCTGGCTACTCTGGAAAGCTTCGAGTTTATTCAGTTGCAACAGGATTTTCTACAAAATACCAGTCAGTTGATTTATCTTGAAAAAGAACTGGAAAGACAACGTACACTGACGAATGAAAACGTAGGCGCACGGAAACAATTGGAGCAGGCACAAGCCAACTATGCCTCCACAAAAGCGCAGGTGCAGTCGCTGGAAGCGAAGCTTCGGATCCTGGGTCTTTCGGGTGAAACCTTACTTAAAAACGGGATTGTGCCCGCCGCCCGAATCGTCTCTCCGGTCAATGGGTACATAACGGTTGCCACCATTAACCTGGGTAAAGAAACTACGCCCGGCGAGGTGTTGCTGGAAGTAATAGACAAATCACACATGCACGTAGAATTGACAGTTTTTGAACAGGATGCTCCGTTTATTAAGGAAGGTCAAAGAGTCAGAATTGTGCAGCCTCAGGGTGAATCAGTGGATGCGTCGGTATATTTGGTAGGTAAAATGCTGGAAGGAAATACGCGCATGCTGAACATACATGCCCATGTACGTGACGAAAAACAGGAGGCTCAGTTGGTGCCCGGGGGCTATGTGAATGCCTTTATTGAAACCGGGAATCGAATGGTACTTACCGTGCCGACCGAGGCTGTTGTGCGAAAAGGAGCGACCGGTTATGTATATATTCAGGAAGAAAATCTGACCTTTCGTCGCATACCGGTTAAAATTGGGGGAACTTCCGAAACCGGGAACATTGAAGTCAGTACGTCCGTACCTTTGGCCGGAGTTTCGCTCGTAACAAAAGGAGCCTTTCTGGTTGATGCTGAATTGGCCAAACGCAGCGAGCCCGAGGAAGAGTAGTGTATCGTTTTTGAAATTATAGAATAAAATAGTTTATCTGGACACAAAGTATGTAAGGAAGTCTTTCCTGAATATAAAAGCATGAACGAACAGCTGAAAAAATTATATACGTTAGCACAACGGCCCGAGCGCCGCATCATCGGTCTAATGTCTGGCACTTCGCTGGACGGCCTGGATGTGGCTTTATGTCGGGTCTCGGGCAGCGGGTTGGATACATCACTACGAGTGGAGCATTTCGCCACAGTGCCCTATGCTGAATCCTTTAAGCAGGAAATACGGGCTATTTTTGCCAAACGCCATATTGACTTTCAGCAATTGTGCCTCTTAAATCCCTACATCGGTACCTATCACGGGCGGCTCGTCAGGCAATGCCTGAGTCAATGGGGAGTCGAACCGGCAGCGGTTGATCTGGTGGCAAGTCATGGCCAAACGGTCTACCACGCACCTAGGGCACAGCATCAACTGCCTGATTATCCGAACGCCACGCTGCAAATTGGGGATGGAGACCACGTAGCTGTTACAACGGGAATTATTACACTAAGCGATTTTCGTCAAAGGCACATAGCTGCCGGCGGAGAAGGCGCGCCATTGGCTGTGTATGGCGACTATCTTTTATTTACAAAAAAAGGAGAAAATCGGATTTTGCTAAACATGGGAGGCATTGCCAATTTTACGTACTTGCCCGCATCAGCCGAGGCAGACGCTGTGTTTACAACGGATACAGGTCCTGGCAATACGCTTTTGGATGCTTTTACACAAAAATATTTCAATGAACCGTATGATTCGGACGGAGCCTATGCCACCGCCGGAACTTGTCATCCCGGGTTGCTTCGGGCTTTGAAAGATCACCCATTTTTTGACGCACCCTTCCCAAAAACTACGGGCCCCGAAGTTTTTAATCAAACCTTTGTTGCGGTGGCTCAGGAAAAGAGCGATGCCCATTCCCTGAGCGCCAATGATCTGTTGGCAACACTTGCCCGGTTTAGTGCGGACACCATTGTGGCTGCTATTCGTCGGGCTACTCACATCAGCGAGCCGCACACCCTTTATGTAAGTGGAGGCGGGGCGCACAATCCTGTTTTGATGCAGGGCATCCGTGAGCAATTGCCGACGTCTTTTCAAATTTGTAAAATAGATGAATTAGGGGTTTCCGGCGATGCCAAAGAGGCGGTATTATTTGCGGTTTTGGCAAATGAGACTGTGGCAGGTGGGAAAGTTAATTTTGGAAATCGTGCAGGAGTACCTTCTGTTTCAATGGGAAAAATCTCTTTTCCCGAGTAATTTTGCCACTCATTTTTACAAAGTTTCCTTTTTCGCATGTATGACATCGTAATTATCGGCGGCGGCATTGTAGGCCTGGCCACAGCGCTGCGTCTCAAGGAGCAGCGTCCCTCTCTCAAACTGGCCGTTCTTGAAAAGGAATCGCAGGTGGCTGCTCACCAAACCGGGCACAATAGTGGCGTAATTCACTCGGGACTGTACTACAAACCCGGAAGTTTGAAAGCCGTCAATTGCATCAGAGGGTATCAGATGCTGATTGATTTTTGTGATAAAGAAGGAATAGATTACGATCTGTGCGGGAAAATCGTAGTTGCCACACAGCCGGAACAGGTACCTGTTTTACACGGCCTGTTTGAGCGTGGTATGCAAAACGGATTAGTCAAAAATCGAAAGATTACGGCTGGTGAGATGAAAGAGATTGAACCTCACGTGAAGGGCCTGGAAGGCATTTGGGTTCCTTATACCGGCATTATTGACTATAAAGCAGTTTCAGAAAAATATGCTGAAAAAATTCAGACCTTAGGTGGAGAAATTCACTTGTCGGAAAAAGTAATTAACGTATCAACCGAGCAGGGGCGAAGCCTGGTGCATACAGAAAAAGGCTCAGTTTTTAACACCAAAATACTTGTCAATTGTGCAGGTCTTTACTCAGATAAGGTGGCGCAATTGACGCAGGAAAATAAAGTAAATGTTCGAATCATTCCGTTTAGAGGCGAGTATTTTAAACTAAAACCTGAAAAGCAACATCTGGTAAAAAATCTTATTTACCCCGTACCCGATCCTAATTTTCCATTTCTTGGTGTCCACTTTACACGCATGATGGAAGGCGGTGTAGAAGCCGGCCCCAATGCCGTGCTGGCGTTTCGGCGCGAAGGCTATGGCAAGCTGGATGTTGACTTTAAAGAACTCGGGGAAACCCTCGCATGGCCGGGGTTTCGGAAGGTCGCGGCCAAATACTGGCGCACCGGCCTGGGCGAAATGTACCGATCTTTCTCCAAGGCGGCTTTTACGAAAGCGTTGCAGGAACTCATTCCGGAAATTCAGGAAGCGGACCTCGTGCCGGGTGGTGCGGGTGTGCGGGCGCAGGCCTGTGACTACGACGGCGGGCTGTTGGATGACTTTGCGATATTGGAAAATTCACAAACGATTAACGTAGTCAATGCGCCTTCTCCGGCAGCTACGTCCTCACTTTCAATTGGACAAACGGTGTCAGAACGAGTGTTGGAACGACTGTAAGCTACCGACCCGGAAGAGGAAGGGCTCGCGCAGCTTCGTCAAAATTAATATACTGGTTCAGGTCACGCAGGGAGATTACGGTAAATTTATTAGTGTGCAGGTAATCGAGATATTCTGAGAAAAGGTCGGGTGGAGTTGTTACCCAGTCGTGGGCGTAATCAGGAACGCCGTGGACGGTCAGGATGACAATTTTACCCTGCGTTGCTCCTTCAAATCCTTTTAAGATGACCTCTCGATTATCTTTCAGTGTTGTGAAACTCGGAATCAAAAACGGATGATCTTTGACAGGATCGTAAGGTCGGTCGCCACCAATGCGGGCAAAATGATAGCCTTTTTCGGCTAAAACTTCATAGGCCGTTGGATGAATCGCATAGCCGGGGTAGGCAAAATTAACCGGTTTAGCAATCCCAAATTTCACACATCGACTTTCCAGCGAGTCCAGTTCAGCCAGGAGTTGCGCTTTGGTCAATTTGCCGACGTGTTTATGCGTCAGGGTATGATTGCCAATTTCAAATCCCATTTCGTTTAGCTGCCTGATCTGCTCCCAGGACATATATTTATTCTTGTCAGCAAAGTCGGGTGGAAATTCACAGACAAAAAATGTCCCGCCAAAGCCATACTTTTTCAAAAGTGGTGCAACTGTGGTTGCGTGCGTACTAACACCATCATCAAACGTCAGCACTACGAGTTTTTCCGGAATGGGACGCCGGATAATTTGAGCATCTACCGATCCTATACATAACAAAAGATAGCAAAAGAGTGAGACAGATTTCATATATATAAATAGAAAGAAACCGAAGATAGTTGACCTTTGAAAGAGTGCATAAAATAGAAAACCTACTAGTCCAGACGTGCAAATGAGGCACGAAAGTGGTACCTGACGAAAATTCAAATCAGATCCTGCGATAAACCCGATAGGAACGAAATTGGCCTTCCGGAGGCCTGAGAAGATAAATTAGGGCACGTGCTTGTAATTCAAATTGTTAAACTCTATATTTGCAGTCCCATTTTCGGGTGGGACAGCCTGTATTCTGTGTATAGTACTGAAAATCAATTATAAATCTTTTTGTTAATCGTGGATACGTTAAGCTACAAAACCATCTCGGCGAACAAAAACACAGTAAACAAAGGGTGGGTCGTAGTGGATGCCAAGGACCTTGTGCTCGGCCGTTTGGCGAGCGAAGTGGCCAAAATCATTCGTGGCAAACATAAGCCGGACTTCACCCCGCATGTTGACTGTGGTGATAACGTGATCGTTATCAACGCCGACAAAATTAAACTGACCGGAAACAAAATGACGGACAAAGTGTACGTACGTCATACGGGATATCCCGGAGGTCAACGTTTTCAGACACCTCGCGAGCTTCTAAGCAAGCACCCTGAGCGTGTGATTGAAAAAGCTGTAAAAGGCATGCTCCCCAAAAATCGTTTGGGACGTCGCTTGTTTACAAACCTGTTTGTGTATGCCGCTGCGGAGCATCCGCACGTTGCGCAACAGCCTAAAGAAATTAAGTTGTAAGTCGAAAAGACATCCTACACATGGAAGTTATCAACACAATTGGTCGAAGAAAAACCGCCGTGGCTCGTATTTATATGACGCCGGGAAAAGGTGAAATCAAAGTAAATGGCCGGGATTACAAAGAGTATTTCCCGTTTGAAGTACACCAAATCGTGGTACAACAGCCGTTTGCTACCCTGAATTCAGGGGAAAGCTATGACATCAAAGTGAATGTTCGCGGTGGCGGAGTGACAGGTCAGGCAGAAGCAGCTCGTATGGCTATTTCACGTGCTCTTGTTGAATACAATGCTGAAAACCGTCCTGCTTTGAAGAAAGAAGGATTTCTTACTCGTGATCCCCGTATGGTGGAGCGTAAGAAATACGGACGTCGGAAAGCACGGAAAAGATTCCAGTTCTCGAAACGTTAATTTTTCGCTTGGACTTCCCGTTGGAGAATTGGAGAATAAGCCTCTGTTTTTTCTGGAAAAAGTCCAAACGAACAATAGTCCAGGCAGTTACTTATCGTGCCCGATGTACTGTGCTGCGTAGTTCAAAATTAGTAAACATTCATTTTTATCATTTATAAAAAAATGGCACAAATAGAATATAAAGACCTATTGGATTCAGGTGTGCATTTTGGCCACCTTACCCGTAAGTGGGATCCCCGGATGGCACCGTATATTTTCATGGAAAAGAACGGCATCCATATTATTGATTTAAATAAAACACTCAGCTGCCTGGATCAGGCTGAGAATGCCATCAAACAAATTGTGCGCTCAGGGCGTAAAATCATGTTTGTAGCTACCAAAAAACAAGCCCAGGAAATCGTTACTGAAGAAGCAAAACGCCTGAAAATGCCGTACGTGACGGATCGTTGGTTGGGAGGAATGCTTACTAATTTCGGTACTATTCGCAAATCGCTAAAAAAGTTGCAGAGCCTTGATAAAATGCTCAAAGACGAAACCACGGTTAACAATATAGCGAAGCGCGAACGTCTGATGCTTGCCCGTGAACAAGAAAAACTGGATAGAGTGTTGGGAGGTGTAGCAGACCTGACACGCTTGCCGGCGGCCCTTTTCATTGTGGACGTAAAACGTGAGCACATTGCCGTTGCAGAAGCCAAACGCCTCAATATCCCGGTGTTTGCTATTTGTGACACCAATTCAAATCCAGATCTCGTAGATTTTCCTATTCCTGGAAATGACGATGCCTATAAGTCAATTGCTTTGATTACACTTGCCATCGGTAAGGCCATCGAAGAAGGACTGATGGAGCGTAAGCAGGATAAAGATGATCAGCGTCTTGCCGAAGAAGAAGAAGCAAAGCGCCAAAGCGATCAGAAAGGTGAAGCCGCTGCGGCGGAAGAAGCGCCCAGCGCTGCCATCGAAGAAAGCGACGAGGATTAATTCAATTCAAAGCCGCCACCGGGTGGAATATGTTTCAGGGACCTCTTTTTTAAGTCCGATCTGAATATAGATAAGTAGCCCGTAGCCTCAATGCTATGGGCTACCTTTTTTTAAAATTGGGGTAATGTAGAAAACTCTACTTTTGCCTGTCTTATACGATTCAATTAACAACATTTATTTATAACACATATCATGGCAATCACTGCGCAAGATGTAAATAAACTACGCCAAATGACCGGCGCCGGAATGATGGACTGCAAAAAAGCCCTCACCGAAGCTGATGGCGATTTTGATAAAGCGGTCGATATCCTTCGTAAACAAGGACAAAAAGTAGCTGCCAAGCGTGCCGATAACGCCACATCGGAAGGTGCAGTTCTCATTAGTATCAGCGAAGATGGTACCAACGGAAAGCTAATCGCGTTGGCGTGCGAAACTGAGCCTGTATCTAATGTTGAAGATTTCAAAAATCTGGCACAATCAATATTGGATACAGCCGTAGCAACCAATGCTGCTGACAAAGAAGCCCTTTTGGCCTCCAATATGGCAGACGGCCGCCCGCTGACTGAGCATATCGTTGATTTGGTTGGAAAACTGGGAGAGAAACTAGACGTAATAGCTTACGAAAACCTGACCGCTGAGCAGGTAGTAGCTTATACGCACTCAACGGGTAAATTAGGTGTATTGGTAGGTTTTGCCGGAGCAAATGGTACCGATCTTACTGAAATCGGTAAGGACGTAGCGATGCAGATTGCGGCTATGAAACCTGTTGCTCTTGATAAAGACGGCGTTGATGCAGCAACAATGGAGCGCGAAATCGAAATCGGAAAGGATCAGGCACGTGCCGAAGGGAAACCCGAAGCAATGCTTGAAAAAATTGCCCTTGGTAAACTGAACAAGTTTTACAGAGAAAATACACTGCTCAATCAGGATTTTGTGAAAGATTCGTCGTTGACAATCCGTCAGTTGTTAGAAAAAACTTCCAAAGGATTAGCGATTACAGCCTTTAAACGCATTGTGATAGGCTCTTGATAGTAAAAAAGTATTTAATGAAAGCCTTGTATGGAAAAATACAAGGCTTTTTTTGTTACTTAGCTTAAAATATTTTTATTGAAAATTTACCCTCTGTAAAGTTACTTTCTTAGCTTATGACAGTCTTAACACGGCATGAAAACCTGTATAAAGTGCATACCGACGAAGAACTCGTTCAACTTTTTATAGAAACTCAACGAAACAGTTACTTTGAAGAGCTCTATGAGCGTTATTCGGACAAAGTATATAGGAAATGCCTATCTCTAATTAAAGATCCTGCCAAAGCTGAGGACTTTACGCATGATATATTTCTCAAATTAATACTCAAATTAGGCACATATAAAGAAAATGCCCGTTTTTCAACTTGGCTATACTCCATAACATACAATTACTGTATGGATCAGCTGCGTATTACAAAGAAACGAGGAGAGGTGTATTCTGATGAAAGCGTAGAGGTATCTGATGAAACTGATCTCAATACCATTTTTGATCAAAATGATATTGAAGCCCGAAGACTGATGAGCGCTATGGATCAAATGAGCACAGAAGAAAAAAGTTTGCTCATGATGAAATATCTGGATGATCTTTCAATTCGGGAAATCGCCGAAATATTTAAAATAACTGAGAGTGCAGCAAAAATGAGATTGCTGCGATCAAGAGAAAAATTACGGATAAAATATCTGGAAACAATTGTATTCCTGGGTTTATTATTTGCTAAGCTGTTTGAGTTGCTGAAAATGGTAAGATAATAACCACATGGATAATAGTACTTTTAAAAATATTGAACCGCAAGATCAAGTGCCAGACTATTTAAAAAAAGCCTTGGTGTCAGAAATTGATATGATTCGTGATACACTGGAAGTAGTTTCATTATTTACGATTACTTTTTTTGATACAGCTCTCTTATGTATTCCTGATGAAACCCACGCAAACCCTCAATAAACAATGCAAAGTCTGCCAAATATCACTCAAATATTGATTAATACTTTTAATACATTAATCAATCAATTCATCGATTTTGTTCCCCGACTGATGGGCTGTATTGTTATCCTCATTGTAGGATATATTGTGGCGAAAACAGTGGCAATTGTGGTTAAGAATGTTCTTGGCAAAGTAGGATTCGACAAAATTGGCGATAAGCTAAATGAAATAAGTATAGTGAAGCAACTAAAAACTGAGATTAGGCTTAGCGAAATTATTGCGAAGGTGCTTTATTATTTCATTTTATTGGTTTTTCTGACAGCAGCTACTGAAACATTGGGCGTTAATGCCATTACAAGTATGGTATTATCTCTGGTGAATTTTATCCCGCAATTGATTGCTGCCGCCATCATGCTTCAAGTAGGTATTATGCTTTCTGATGCTGTCAAAAGTGCAGTGATTGCGCTATGCAAAACATTTAATGTGCCTTCTGCCAAGATGATAGGTAACTTTGTCTTTATTTTCTTCCTTATAATTACATTCATCAGTTGCCTTGGACAAATAGGAATAAAAACTGAACTATTTGAATCTAGCTTTAATCTGATTTTAGGTGGCGCAATTGCGGCATTTGCACTTGGCTACGGTATTGCCTCAAAGGATGTATTAGCAAATATTATTTCCTCAATATACAGTCGAAATAAATATAAGGAAGGTCAATTGATTAAAGTTGATGAAGTTAAAGGTAGAATTATAAAAATGGATACTGTTTCTTTGACTATTCAAAATGAAGAAATAACTACTATTGTTCCATTACAAATTTTACAAAATAAAAAAGTTGAAGTCTTTACCGAAACCCTCTAATTTGAAATTTTGATTATTTATGAAAAAGCGTATTTTTACTTTACTTTGGATTTTAATTTGTACTATTTCAGGAGTAGCAGCGCAAACAGAGATGCCAAAAGATACTTCCTGGAAAAAAAAGACAGAGTTCGGAGCCAATTTAAACCAGGGAAGTTTTAGCTCTAACTGGACAGGAGGTGCGGTTAGTTCGGTAGCTTTCGGTGTATTCCTAAATTCTGTTGCGGAATATAAAAAAGATAAGAATAGTTGGCGTAACGATTTTCAGGCTCAATACGGGATCGTGAGAAATCAGGGGCAAGGAAGCCGCAAAAGTGTAGACCGATTGTTTTTTGACACAAAATATGGGCGTCAAATTACCGATAAATGGAGTTTTATTGGGAATGTTAACTTTCTATCACAATTTACTCAGGGATTTGAGTTTAACGAAACTACCGCAGGGAGATTAGAGCGAACCAAAATCTCAGGGTTTTTCTCCCCTGCCTTTATTACAGAGTCAATAGGTATGGAGTATAAACCGGCTCCTTACTTCTTTGTATCGTTTTCGCCAGGTGCGGTACGTCAAACAATTGTAGCTGACTTGGATCTTTATAAAACTTTCCCCAAGAACTATGGAGTGCCTATTGGGAAACGTCTGCGTAATGAAGTTGCTCTTTTACAGCTAGTCGCAAATTTCGATAAGGAGATTGCAAAAAATGTAAATTTGAAATTTCGCTATTTGATGTTTGCAAATTATAAAGATCTCGGCGCGATCGATCACCGTCTTGATGCGATGTTAACAGCAAAAATCAATAAGTATTGGAACGTGAACCTCGGAGCGATCATGATTTATGATCAGGACCAAAGCCTTGATATACAGTTTGCTCAATCTCTTGCAATTGGATTTCTTTATACTTTTTAGATACTTAAAATTAACCTAACTCAACTAACTGATCGTATGCTTAAAGAATTTAAGACTTTCATTGCTCAGGGAAGCGTCCTGGATTTGGCCGTTGGTGTTATCATCGGTGCCGCATTCGGAAAGATAACAACCTCTTTGGTTGAAGATATTCTTAACCCAATTTTGGGACTTGCTATTGGTGGAGTAAATTTCAAAGAGTTGAAAATCATATTGAAGCAAGCCGTTGGTGAACAACCGGAAGTTGCTATTATGTATGGGAATTTTATTCAAACGATCATTCAGTTTTTGCTTGTGGCCTTTGTGATATTTTTTATTGTGCGTTATGCAAATAAATTGAAGTCGGAGGAAAAGTAAACGCATTTTTAACATTCAAAAAGGAAGCTGCAATAATTGCACGCTTCCTTTTTGCGTTATACCTCTTTTTATTTTCCTCAATTAAAAGCGAAGGCTTTTTTGCAATAGACCCATAAATTCTCCGAAATTTACAGCCGCAATATTTAAATTGACCACTTAGTAGAAATATGGAAGGGACCGAACTTGTAATTTTAGGAGGTGGCGAGAGTGGTGTAGGGGCGGCATTGTTGGCCAAATCGTTGGGAATGAGGGTTTTTGTTTCTGACAGTAACCCCCTTCAGGAAAAATATCGCAATATCCTCAAAAGGGAAGCCATTCCTTTTGAGGAAGGGTGTCATACAGAAGACCGTGTATTCTCGGCAACCGAGGTAATCAAAAGTCCAGGTATTCCGGATGACGCTCCTTTGGTGGCAGAGGTATATCGTAGGAATATTTCTGTGATTTCCGAAATAGAATTTGCATCCCGCTATACCGATTCCACTTTGATTGGAATAACTGGAAGTAATGGAAAGACTACGACAACATTACTGATCTATCACTTACTGGCGCAGGCTGGGCTTTCGGTCGGGTTGGCAGGGAATATTGGTGATAGCTTTGCCCGGCAGATAATGGAGGGGAAGAAAGAAGTGTACGTGTTGGAATTAAGTAGTTTTCAGCTGGACAATATGTACCAATTTCGAGCAGACGTAGCCGTTTTGCTTAATATTACACCTGACCACCTGGATCGGTATAGGTATGACTTTCAAAAATATGTTGACTCTAAGTTCCGTATAACTCAAAACCAAACGGAAGCAGATGAATTCATCTATTTTTCTGATAGTCATCCGATACCTGTTGAACTGGTTAAACGGCCCTTTCATGCAAAGCAATTGCCTATTTCATTAAGTAGACAAGTAAGCGAGGGAGGATTTCTTATTGATGAAACGTTAATTGTGAAACGAGCGGATGTTGAATTTCGGATACAAAGGAATGAACTTCCGATTCAGGGACCACATAATGCAGTCAATGCTATGGCAGCAATTTTGGTAGCACAACGCATGGGACTTACCGATGAGCAGATAATCAACGGTTTACGTACCTTCAAAAATGCTCCGCATCGCCTCGAACTTGTAGGAGTTTATGATGGGGTTTCCTATATTAATGATTCAAAAGCCACCAATGTCGACTCGGTCTATTATGCGTTGGGTAGTTTTGATCGACCGATCATCTTGATTGCAGGCGGAGTCGACAAGGGGAACGATTACTCACAAATTAAAGAATTGGTGCAGAAAAAGGTAAAGGGCTTGATTGTAATAGGAAAAGATACTACGAAGTTAATGACCTATTTCTCAGATATTGTCCCTCAAATATATAGTACTGACAGTCTCGAAGAAGCATTGGTAATGGCAAAATCCTGGTCTGTACCTTATGACGTAGTGTTGCTTTCTCCGGCTTGTGCGAGTTTTGACATGTTTAAAAATTATGTCGATCGTGGTGATCAGTTCAGGAGTCAGGTACAAAATATGTTTACCAAAAACTAGTTGAGCGTCACAATGGATTCAGTTATTAGACTAAAAGATTTGACTCAGGCCTGGTTTGTAAAAAACCTGAAAGGAGACCCGTGGCTATGGAGTGTGGCGGTTTTTCTGCTGGTAGGTGGTGTACCCGTGGTATATAGTGCGAGCGTAATGGAAGCCTACCTGGAACATAACGGAGATACTGAATATCTTCTCTACAAACAGATTCAATCGGCAGGAATGGCGTTTCTGGTGATGTATTTTGTTCATCTAATCCCTTACACCAAATTTGTAATATTCTCACGATTAGGCGTTTGGCTTTCGATTATTCTATTATTTCTTACTTTTTTTAAAGGAATCAACGTTAACGATGCCTCCCGTTGGGTGGAAATTCCGTTTATTAACCGCAGGTTTCAACCTTCTGAGCTTGCCAAAGTAGCCTTAATTGCCCACCTTGCCCTGGTCCTGGCGCGACGTTTTAAAAAGGGTTGGAATACACTGGAATCCCTCATAGAGCCTATCTTCATGATTGGCCTTGTATGTGCCTTAATTTATAGGTCCAATATTTCTACATCAGCGCTTCTGGGAGCAACTTGCTTCATGATGATGTATGTAGGTAAAGTACCTATCAAATATCTGTTTTTTACTTTCTGCGTCTTTATTTTTTTCTCAGGGGTATTAGTCGTTCTGAAATTGGGTCAACGAGGCGGTACAGCTGAAAAACGTATAGAGCAATTTTTTAATAGTGAAAAAGTAGAGTATCAGGCTTCTCATGCCTTCATCGCAATGGCGCGCGGTGGATTAACGGGTGAAGGAGTAGCCAAAAGTCGCCAAAGAAGATACCTGCCTCATAGTAATAGTGATTTTGTATTTGCTATCATCGTTGAGGAGTATGGTACTTTGGGAGCAATATTTGTCATTTGTGCCTTTCTTCTTTTGCTATACCGAGGGCTTAAAGCCATTGAAAAGCCTAAGAGACCTTACGGAGGTTTGCTTTCGGCAGGTCTGACTTTCAGCATCGTTTTTCAGGCGTTTGCTACGATGGCAGTAACCGTTGGTTTGTTTCCTGTTACTGGTCAAACACTTCCTTTCATAAGTAAAGGAGGGACTTCCATGCTATTTACAGGGTTAGCCATGGGAATTATATTAAGTGTAAGCAGGGGCGAATTAGAAGAAAAAACGATTTGATACTTTATGGCAAAGCGCATCATAATTAGTGGCGGTGGAACGGGAGGGCACATTTATCCGGCTATTGCTATTGCTCATTCGCTCAGGCATGAGGATCCATCGATTGAAATACTTTTTGTGGGTGCACTAGGGAAGATGGAGATGGAAAAAGTGCCACGAGCCGGATTTCAGATTGTAGGATTACCAATTGTTGGCATAAAGCGAGCGCTTACGTTAGAGAATGTTCTATTTCCCTTTAAACTCGTTAAGAGTCTGTGGATGGCAAGAAAAATTTTGCGGGAATTTCGTCCGGATGTTGCCATTGGTGTGGGAGGATTTGCAAGTGGCCCTGTGCTATTGGCAGCCACACTTTCAGGAATACCCACTTTAATTCAAGAGCAGAATTCGTACGCAGGAATTACAAACAAAGTGCTGGCTAGAAAAGCAAAAACCATTTGTGTCGCGTATCCGGGGATGGAGGCCTTTTTTGAAAAAAAGAAAATCAAGCTCCTGGGAAATCCTGTGCGTAGTGATATCTTGAATAACATAGATAAGCGAGCGCTCGCCTTGAAACACTTTGGATTTGTAGCACATCGCAAAACTCTGTTTGTTATGGGGGGCAGCCTAGGTGCCCGTACGATCAACGAAAGTGTAAAAAGCAGCCTGAAAAAATTTAGTGACGCAGGTTATCAACTGCTGTGGCAAACAGGAAAGCCTTATATAGAAACTGCCCGACAGGCAATTGAACAGTATCCCTCAGGGTATTTTAAAGCCTATGACTTTATTTATGAAATGGATCTAGCCTATGCCGTAGCTGATGTCGTTATTTCCCGAGCTGGTGCTTTATCAGTTTCAGAGCTATGTTTGGCTACGAAACCCGCAATTCTGGTGCCTTTCCCGTTTGCAGCCGAAGACCATCAAACTCTGAATGCAATGGCCCTGATTCGTCAGAATGCTGCCTTATTGGTTACGGATTCAAATGCCGCTCAGGAGCTAGCAGAGACCGCTATCCGTTTACTGGATGACCCTTTAAAAAAGAGTGAATTAAGTTTAAATATTGGTAAATTAGCCAAACCCCACGCTGCTCGGGAAATCGCTCTCGAAGTTTTGAAATTAATGCCTTAGTTATCAGGATATTTAACCCATTGAACATGAACTTTTCAACACCCTGGAAATATGTATATTTTGTTGGTATTGGAGGAATAGGGATGAGCGCCCTTGCGCGTTGGTTTCATGTGAATGGTTTTTTGGTCGCAGGATATGATCGGACACCAACACCTCTTACTGATACCCTACAGGCTGAGGGGATACAGGTTTGTTTTGATGACAACCTGAACAGCATCCCGACAGATTTTCTCAAAGACTCTTTGTTAACTTTGGTTGTATATACACCTGCTATACCAGCAGATCACAGGCAATTGGTCTACTTTCGGGAAACTAAATTTGAAATTCAAAAGAGGTCGCAGGTGCTCGGTTGGTTGACAAATACCCTCAAAACAGTAGCTGTTGCCGGCACACATGGTAAAACGACCACCTCATCCATGGTGGCTCATCTTTTTCGGGCAGCAGGCCAAAATTGTACAGCGTTTTTAGGGGGAATTACCCAAAATTATGGAACAAACTTCTTGCTCAACGACCCAACTGAAAACGTTGAGGAAATTCTTTGTGTAGTTGAGGCCGATGAATTTGACCGCTCCTTTCTTACCCTGTTCCCATCTGTGGCAATTGTAACCTCAACGGATGCCGATCATCTCGATATTTATGGTGAACATGAATCATTAATGGAATCGTTTCGCTCATTCGTGAGTCAAATCCGGTCGGACGGTATGCTTTTTATGCGTAAGGGCTTAGAACTTAAAGATTCAACTTCTGCTAACGTAGTAGAGTATTCCTTGCATGAAGGGGACGTACATTGTACAAATCTTCAAATCAAAGATGCTCGATTTATGTTTGATGTAGTCCATCCCGAGGGAGAAATTTCAGGATTTTCCCTTTCGGTGCCTGGCTTTCATAATGTAGAAAATGCATTGGCCGCTATTGCAGTCGCATTATACGTAGGCTTGTCGCCAGAACAGATTCGAGCAGGTATAAATACGTATAAAGGAGTTCAACGACGGTTTGAGTATATTATTGAAAGTGAAACAGCCGTTTTTATAGACGATTATGCGCATCATCCAACAGAAATTGAGGCGTTCCTTTCTTCTGTAAGGGCATTATACCCCACTCGCCACATCACAGCTGTATTTCAGCCACATCTGTTTAGCCGAACGCGTGACTTCGCCGAAGGATTTGCGAACAGTTTAAGCCTTGCAGACAGGTTACTACTTTTGGATATTTATCCAGCCAGAGAATTGCCTATTCCAGGAGTTACATCCCGGATAATTTTTGATAAAGTGAAATTAGAGGATAAAACGCAGATTTCAGCCGATCAATTGATTTCTGTCCTAAAAATGAAGGAGATAGATGTTCTTGTAACCATTGGCGCGGGGGATATTAGTAAGTATGTTGGTTATATAAAAGAAATGTTACAGGTTCCATTTGCTAATTAGTAAAAAAAGACTTTTAATATTATCAGCATGTTACGTAAATTTGACTATAAGTCTAAGCTGTTTGGAATGAGTATTTGGATACTTGTGCTTACGATATGCGTAGGAATGGCCGAAAATAAGTTGAGACATCAACAGATCAATGACGTGATCGTGAAAGTTGATTATGAAAGCGGTATTCGTTTTGTAACGAAATCAGATGTTGAAAAACTTATTACGAATAATGGGAATGACCCCATTCATGGCAATCGCCAGAAAAATATCCCTCTCAGTGCCCTTGAAAACAGGATAAAACTCAATAAGCATATCAAATCGGGGCAAATTTTCCACGATCTGGAAGGTAATTTGGTCGTTCAGGTTGAACAGGAAAAACCAGTTGCACGTTGGATTAACAACTCCAGGAACGGAGAATGGAGAAAATCGGAAGGCTTTTATATCAATGAGCTGGGAAAATATTTCCCATTGTCAGAAAGATATTCTGCACATGTACTTTTGGTTTCAGGTACTTTCTTTTCCGAAAAAAAGAACCTTACAACTAAATATGAAAAAGATGTTCTGGAATTGATTAAAGCTTTAAATCAGGATCCGTTGTGGAATGTACAAATTACTCAAATGGATGTATCCAAAGATGGAGAAATCGATTTGTTCACAACAATAGGGAATCAAAGGATTGAATTCGGGAAGGCTGAAAATATAGATTCAAAGCTGGGAAAGCTTCGTACCTTTTATGAAAAAGTAATGGCTTCTGATTGGAGTCGTTATTCAAAAATTAGTTTAAAATTCTCAAATCAGATCGTTTGTGAATAACGTAATACACCATTTTGACATGAGGAAAGGTATGATTTCAGTAGGTTTGGACGTAGGAAGTACGAAGGTCGCTGCCGTTGCTATTGAAAGCCAGGAGAACCTATATCAGGATACGGTGGAAGTCATTGGTTTCAGTGAAGTTTCAGTACCCAATGATGCCATTGTTAATGGTGCAGTAAAGAACGTAAAACAGGTTGGAATGGCAATTCGCAGTGCCTTATCGCAACTTGCTATGCGTTCAGACCTTGAAATAGGACATGTGAACGTCAGTTTTGGCGGGGGGCATGTGCAGGTATCATCGCTCAGCAGCTCTATGGTACGGCCTACCTCTGCTATAAGTAATGAAGTAACTCAGGAAGATGTAGAGCATTTAATTAAGGATTTGTACAGAGCCCAAAATGAACCAAATTTTGAGGTAATGCATGTCATTCCTGGTGAATTTGTTGTCGATAATAGTCCCACTGTAAAAGAGCCGGTAGGGCGTGTTGGGGTTCGGCTGGGCGGAGATTTTCTAGTTGTGTCTGGAAATAGACAAGCAATTGAACTGACGAAAAATAGCCTGAAAACGGCAGATCAGTCACTGGAATTTGATCAGCTTTTGCTTGCACCCATTGCTGCCGGTTTGGCAGTACTTAGTGAGGATGAAATGGAAGCCGGGATCGCATTGGTTGATATTGGCGATCACGTTACTGATATTGTAATATATCAGGGAGGCATCATCCGTTACATTAGCTCTTTCCCGATTGCAGGACGTCACATCACGGCAGATTTAAAAACAGGGTGTGGAATACAATTAGATGGTGCTGAGTTATTGAAAAAAAAATACGGTGAATCTTTATCCGAGAATACCGCTCTGAATATTGAAATACTTGTTAATTACCTAAAAGGTCGTCCACCTAAACAAGTTTTGAAAAAAAATGTAGCATTAATAATTGAAGAGCGTTTAAAGGAAATTGCTGCTTTAGTATACGCGGAGATACTCGAATCGGGATTTTCTGACGATTTAATCGGTGGAATTGTGCTTACTGGTGGGACAGCTAATTTGCCGGAAATAGAGACATTGTTTAGCCGGGTAGCTAATGACATGCCTGTTCGTGTAGGTATTCCCGAACGGCTTGCACATACACCGAAGGCAGACTTTGTGAGTAGTACTAGCTACGCTACCGCACTTGGTTTAGCATGGGCAGGCCTAAAAAAAATTGACATGCGTATAGAGTCGATCTGTCCGTTGTTTCCATCGAATTCGCATGTGATTTCTAAGACAGATGAAGTGATAAAGCCAAGTGGAGGGAATCCTTTGTTTGAAGGCTTAAAAAAACTAAATCCCTTTTCGAGCGGAGACAAGGAAGATAAAACCGGAGGAGGTTACTAAAAAATGCTACGAATACGGGCATCGTTAAAATACTTGTTCGGACGGAATAGAATATTCGAAGAAAGCTAATACGCACCTGACCATATGAATACCAATTTGTTAAACGCCCTTGAACAAGATTACATCGTGAATGGCATTGAAGATAGAGTCGCTGAGCCCTCAATTATTAAGGTAATTGGGGTTGGCGGTGGAGGAAGTAACGCTGTAAACTACATGTTTGAAAAGAAAATCAAAGATGTAGAGTTTGCTATCTGCAATACAGATAGACAGGCCTTGTTAAAAAGCCCTGTTCCTAACAAAATACAATTAGGTGCATCACTCACGATGGGGTTGGGTGCAGGAATGGATATTACCCGAGGGCGTGAAGCTGCCCTGGAAACAATTGAAGAGATAAAAGCACTATTGGGTGGATCAACTCAAATGGTTTTTATTACGGCAGGTATGGGAGGGGGAACTGGTACAGGTGCAGCACCGGTTATCGCCCAAATTGCCAAAGAAGAAATGAAATTGCTTACGGTTTCGGTCGTAACTGCTCCTTATTCCTGGGAAGGCAGTTCCAAGAAAGAACAGGCCTTAGAGGGCATTGAACAATTAAAGAAATATAGCGATACAGTTCTTGTAGTACTTAATGACAAACTGGAAGAACTGTTTGAGGATATGGCAATTACCGATGCCTTTGCACAGGCAGACGGGATTTTGCTCAATGCCGTTAAGAGTATTTCTGAAATTATTACCACAAGCGGAAATATAAATACTGACTTTCGGGATGTTGAGAAGGTCCTGAAAGAAGCCGGGCAATCGGTGATGGGCACGGCAGAGGTTGATGGTGATAATAGAGCACATGAAGCTATTCGGAAAGCTCTTGATTCTCCTCTGCTGAACGATAGAGAAATTACCGGGGCTCAGCGGATTCTGGTAACATTGGCTTCTAGTAAGCGACGTGAAGCTACCATGAAAGAGCAGCGCGAAATCTGGAAGTATATTCTTTCTCAGGTTGGGGGTGAAGCCCACCTGTTTAAATTAGGAACAATCATTGATGATACGCTGGGAGATAAACTCCGGGTGACGGTTGTTGCCGCAGGGTTCGATAGTGTAGAGCCCCCGATCCCCGGTGTTAAGGCACGTCGCCCAACAGCTGAACTGCCAGTTGAAGAGCCACCAATTGTGGTTATTGACGAAGTTGAGCCAGAAGAGCCAAAGGAAGAAAAAGTGGAAATAATTGAGGAGGAAGTAAAAGAAGAACCTACGATTTTACCTCAAAATTTCCCAAATAAAGTTAATAGTACACCAACAAGTGACTTTACTCCATCGCCATATATTGAGCAACAACAGACTAATTACATACCAATAATTCATGAGCATAAACAGTTTCCCCTACACTATGATGATCAAAGAGTTCCACAGGACTCAATGTCAGGTAGACTGGAAAGAGAAGACTGGAGCGCTGAAGAATATAGTAGAATTAAAGAGTTGGTGGAACGTTTCAGAGATAAGAAAAGAATAAATTGGGATGAATTGGATAAGGGGCCTGCTTATCGACGAAGTCAGATTGATCTTTGGCGTAAACCAGCAATTCCTGCCCACGAAATTGAGCAAATTCGATTGGACTAACAGTAAAAGCGGGACCTAACATCCCGCTTTTACTATTTATAGTCCTCTATTTTCTGACTTCATTATTCACTATCTATGGAAGGTATCCGATCAGAATTAGCAAGTCTCCAGAACGAAGAGCGGGCACTAGTTGTATCAAAGTATTTTCAGACTCTACCGGGACAATATGCAGCGGGAGACATTTTTTGGGGTATTTCAAATCCGCTGGTTCGACAAGTTGCCAAAAAGTGGGAGAACCTCGAACTAACGCAGGTAGAAAATTTGCTTCAGGATCCTGTGCATGAATGTCGGTTTGCCGCATTGCTGATATGGATCAGGCAGTACCATAAAGGTAGCACGGAGGATAGAGAGGCAATTTTTGAGGGCTATCTGAAAAATTTGAAGTATATCAATAATTGGGATTTGGTAGATCTTTCTGCCAGAGATATTGTCGGTCGGCATCTATTTAACAAAGAACGGCATCTTTTATACGAACTCGCCGGCGATCAGAGTATTTGGACACAGCGGGTTGCACTCATAGCAACGTTTTATTTTATTCGATATGGCCAATTTACAGATAGCCTACGTCTGATTGAAAAGCTTTTGGCTCATCCGCATCACCTCATTCATAAAGCTATGGGCTGGATTTTAAGAGAAATTGGGAAAAAGGATCTGGATTGTATGGAAGAATTTTTGCACCTGCATATCCGGTCATTACCTCGTACCACCTTACGTTATGCTATTGAGCGCCTTACACCCATCCGGCGACAATACTACCTCTCGCTGTAGTAGCCAAAACATTTATTAGTATATTTGACGCTCGAACTCGGTCAAAAGGACCATTCGGATTCAAATAGAAATGTTTCAACGCTCCGATAAATCTCTCGAAATATGTCTTGGTTTGTTCGTAAAGAAAAAGGTATAAGTACGCCCACTGAAATGAAACGTGAAGCTCCTGACGGGCTTTGGTATCAGTGTCCCAGTTGTAAAAAAATTATGCAAACACGTGAGCACAAGCTAAATGCCTATACCTGCGAGCATTGCAATTATCATGAAAAAATTGGGTCTGACGCTTATTTTGAAGTGCTTTTTGACCAAAATATTTATATAGAACTGGATGAAAATCTGACTTCCGGCAATCCCCTTAATTTTGTAGATACAAAACCTTATCCAGATCGCGTACGGGCTACAATGCTCAAAACTGGACTCAAAGATGCGGTCAGAACGGGATTTGGGAAAATGAATGAAGTGGAAATTGTTATTGCCTGTATGGATTTTAATTTCATTGGTGGATCAATGGGCTCAGTGGTTGGAGAAAAAATTGCCAGAGCAATTGACCATTCAATTAAGCATAAAGTGCCTTTTTTGATGATCTCCCGCTCCGGTGGTGCCCGAATGATGGAGGCTGGCTTTTCGCTCATGCAAATGGCAAAAACTTCTGCTAAACTAGCCATGTTATCAGAAGCAAAGATTCCTTATATCTCACTTCTGACTGATCCTACAACTGGCGGTGTAACTGCTTCGTACGCAATGTTAGGCGATTTTAATATCTCTGAACCAGGTGCGCTCATTGGATTTGCCGGGCCAAGGGTTATTCGCGAAACCATTGGTAAAGACCTGCCCAAAGGCTTTCAAAGTGCAGAATTTGTGCTCGAACATGGCTTCCTGGACTTTATAGTTGATCGGAAGGATCTGAAAGATAAATTAACGAGCTTGTTGAACATGCTCAGGTAAAATCCAATGAGGCTAGTTTCAAATCCTGTTTTATGTAATTACTATTTGACTTATCGCTGCAATGCCACGTGCGGCTTTTGTGACATTTGGGAGAGACCATCTCCCTATGTAACTCTTGAAAGTGCAAAAAACAATATTCGGGATTTAAAAGCTCTGGGAGTCAAAGTGATTGATTTTACAGGAGGCGAGCCTCTTCTTCACCGCCAACTTGATCTTCTCCTGCAAGAAGCCAAAAATCAGGGTTTGATTACAACCGTAACTACGAACGGTTTATTATATCCAAAATACGCCAATCGACTAGCAGGGCTGATCGACATGCTGCATTTCTCTTTGGATTCACCCATTGCAGAAGAGCATGATCGCTCCCGTGGTGTAAAATGTTTTGATAAAGTAATTGAATCCATTGAGGTTGCAAAACAATTGGGTGAGCGCCCGGATATACTTTTTACAGTATTTGAACATAATATTCATCAGATTCCACAATTGTTGGAAGATATATGCCTGCCGAATGGATTGGTTTTGATACTCAATCCGGTATTTGAATACAATGATGTAGGAAGTCAGTTATCAGCGGCTGCTTTGCAGGAGCTTACAAATTGGGGAAAGCAAAAAAACGTGTATCTGAATGATGCATTTGTTCAACTTCGGATCGATGGGGGGAATCACCTCGAAGATCCCATTTGTAAGGCAGCAAGCACAACCCTCGTGATTTCACCCGAAGACAAGCTCGTTCTTCCATGCTACCATTTAGGACTGAAAGAATTTCCGATTGAAGGGCGACTGAAAACTTTGTACCAATCAGAAGAAGTACAGAAACTTGTAGCGCTCGAAGGAAAACTCCCTGCTTGTGAAGGATGTGCCATTAACTGCTACATGCAGCCCTCTTTTGCCGTAGAAATGAATAAGTATTGGTGGAAAGCATTACCAAGTACTCTGAAATATAATTGGATCAAAGGTACCTGGAAGCAGTTACTTCCATTTTGAGAAGTAAACTCATGGCTCTATACATGGCTCCTTCCGCCGTGTGTCTGTGATGCTTGCAATTTTCCAGCCGCTATCCATACGAATCATCGTAAAGGAGTTAACTCCACAATGGCTGAACGTAGTCCCAACAAAAAACTTATAGGGAACCCACGCATGAGCTATTGGACCATCTACCTTGATTTGAACTCCATAAATTTGCTCATCCCAAATACTGCTATGCGGAGTGCCAACAGCTTTAATAAATCCCTGAATCGCATCTTTTTGTATCCGAATGCTGCCATCCTGCCCGGCAGATACAGATTGAAGTGTAGCATCCGCTAAAAATGATTTACTTACCAGTGAAGAATCCCCGGTTCGCATGCCGGTAAAAAGCTGATCGATGACATTCCTTATTTCGGTCTCCGGGGATTGGGCTTGTACCACCAATGAAACCAGTAAAAGGCAGCTCATGAGAATTGCTCGGTACAGATTGATTGTGTAAGATTTCATCCGAATTGGAATAGTTTTTATTGAATGATTACATTTGCATCTAGTGGTAAAATTATACAAATGTCTGAAAAAATAGCCAAGAAGGTTAATATAGCCAATCGTCGTGCTTCATTCGAATATTTCTTTCTGGAAAACTATACGGCTGGAATGGTATTGACCGGAACTGAAATTAAATCAATTCGTCAGGGGAAAGTAAACTTTCAGGATGCGTACTGCCTTTTTATGGACGGTGAGCTCTATATTCGAAGTCTGCATATTTCTCCTTATACAGAAGGAACACACTACAATCACGATCCCTTGCGGGATCGTAAACTCCTGCTTACCAAGCGAGAATTGCGCAAACTTGAAGAAAAACTTACAGATCAGGGATTGACAATCATCCCCTGCAAGCTATTTACATCTGAGCGCGGGTTGGTTAAACTGGAAATTGCTTTGGCCAAGGGGAAAAAACTGTATGACAAACGTGACAGTATAAAAGAACGCGACATAAAACGTGAAACGGATAGAATGGGCTACTGATCTGAAAATCAGAGGATTTGATTGTATATGGTTTCATATGTCAATCGGCCCTTTCGTCAACAAAAAGATTCACTATCAAAATTTTACTAACATTTAACCATCCGTTGGCGTTATTTAAGGGTATATTTTCTAAATTGCTTTGAAGAATTTACCATTTTAAACCCATGGGCAGGAAAGTTTTGGTTCTCAATCAAGATTATAGTGCACTTAGTGTTTGTTCCGTTCCTAAGGCTTTTTTGCTGGTTTACCTCCACAAAGCCGAGATGATCGCTGATTCGCCCACCTATGCATTACGCACGGTGAGCGAAATATATCCAATGCCGACCGTGATCAGGCTAAACAAGTATATTAATTTGCCGTATCGAGGCGTAATGATGACTCGGCAAAATATTTTCAAGCGCGACGGCAATCGCTGTCAATATTGCGGCACGCATGAAGATCTTACGTTGGATCATGTATTGCCAAAATCAAGAGGTGGCAAAACAAATTGGGACAATCTTGCTACTGCCTGCAAGCGCTGTAATTCACGTAAAGGCGATTATACTCCCGAAGAGGCTTCCATGCCACTCTTCCAACGCCCTTTTCGGCCTTCTTTTCTAATGTTTCTACGCGATTTTTCCGGAACTATAGATGAAGGATGGCTTCCGTATTTAGGAGCCCGTGAGGCGATGTATTAAAATTCTCCCTTGTTTTTCATTGCTTTTCAGGACGTAGTTTCCTGTTAATCTGCTTACGCAAGTAAGGCTGTATACGTGCGCATATTTATTATTCCGGGAAGCAGGTTTGAAAAAAGAAAAAAAACAGTACCTTTGCGGTCTATTTTTTCAAAGCAATACCATGTTTCACAAAATTCAACTCAGCTGCCTGGGAGTTGATGTATGTCAGGGCAAATTTTCAAACTATTTATGGCAAAGGAAAAACAAAGCTACGTTAGCCCCGAATTTGATTGGGAAACCGCAGATGACAAAGGATTTGGTACCGGCTACACAGCCGCAGATCGCGCTCGATTGGAGCAAATGTATGAAAACACACTTTCTCCAATTCAGGAAAAAGAAGTAGTAAAAGGAACAGTTGTAGGAATTACCGATCGTGAAGTAATTCTAAACATAGGTTTCAAATCTGATGGATTGGTTTCCTCTAACGAATTCAGAGATTTACCGAATCTCAAAATTGGTGATGAGGTAGAAGTATACGTAGAAAATCAGGAAGATGCTCAGGGACAACTTGTACTTTCTCGTAAGAAAGCCAAAGTAATCACTGCCTGGGACAATATTCAGAAGTCATTTGAAGAAGATCTCGTCATGGATGCACTTGTAAAGCGCAGAACCAAAGGCGGTCTGATTGTAGATATATATGGAATCGAAGCATTCTTGCCCGGTTCGCAAATTGATGTGAAGCCAATTCGTGATTTCGACATTTTTGTTGGAAAGCGTATGGAAGTTAAAGTTGTTAAGATTAATCATGCAAACGATAACGTAGTTGTTTCTCACAAGATTCTGATCGAGAAAGATCTTGAAGCACAGCGTCAGCAAATTCTGAACAACCTCGAAAAAGGTCAGGTATTGGAAGGCGTGATCAAAAACATGACCAACTTCGGTGCATTTATCGACTTAGGTGGTGTGGATGGACTTCTTCACATTACAGATATTTCGTGGGGACGTATTAATCACCCGTCCGAATTGTTGAGCCTGGATCAGAAAACCAATGTTGTTGTACTTGACTTTGACGAAGAGAAAAAGCGTATTTCACTTGGTTTGAAGCAGCTTCAATCACATCCATGGGACTCTTTGTCCGAAGAGATTCAGGTTGGATCGAAAGTAAAAGGCCGCATTGTCAATGTAGCTGATTACGGCGCTTTCCTTGAAATTCTTCCAGGTGTTGAAGGATTGATTCACGTATCAGAAATGTCATGGTCGCAGCACTTGCGGAATCCACAGGAATTCATGAGTGTAAATGACGAACTTGAAGCTGTTGTATTAACACTTGATCGTCAGGAACGCAAAATGTCGCTTGGCATTAAGCAACTAACCGAAGATCCATGGACACAGGCTGAACTGAAAGATAAGTACGCAGTAGGTACTCGTCACAGCGGTGTGGTTCGTAACCTAACAAACTTCGGCTTGTTTATTGAGCTTGAAGAAGGAATCGATGGATTGGTGCACGTATCGGATCTTTCCTGGACCAAGAAAATCAAACACCCATCCGACTTTATTAAAGTTGGAGATCAGTTGGAAGTTGTGGTACTTGAACTTGACGCCGATAACCGTCGTCTTGCTCTTGGACACAAGCAACTGGAAGAAAACCCTTGGGATACTTTTGAGTCTATCTTCGAAGTTGGATCAGTACACCGTTGCACAGTTCTGTCCAAAGGAGATAAATTTGCAACACTTGAACTGCCTTATGGTATTGAAGGAATTGCAACGATCAAAAATATTTCAAAAGAAGATAACTCGGTAGCCGAAATAGGGGATAGCCTGGATTTCATGGTATTGGAATTCTCCAAAGACGAAAAGAAAATCGTTCTATCGCATGCCAAAATCTGGCAGGTTGGAGTAGTAGAAGAAAAAGCTCCCAAGAAAGTAACACCCAAAGCAGCAGAAGCACCCGCTTCTAAGGAGAAAGAAGCAGACAAATCGACCTTCGGAGATTTGGATATTCTCTCTGCTTTGAAAGAACAAATGGAAGAAACCGAAAAGAAAGGCAAAAAAACTTCTAAAAAAGAAGACAAAGACGCTGAGTAAGTTTGAATAATTCCTAATTTTGCCCCGGTCAGTTCATTGCTGACAGCAGAGAATTGACCGGGTATTTGGTTCCGTGGCCGAGTGGCTAGGCAGAGGTCTGCAAAACCTCCTACAGCGGTTCGAATCCGCTCGGAACCTCAACATCGCAGGAAATAATTTAAGACCTGCAAGCTGGAAAAATACCATTTGTGGAGCAAACATTAAGTAGCTTTCACGAATGGTATTTTTTTATAAATGATTGATAGTCAGATGTTCTTTACTGAAAACAAAAAGGTGTCGCAACCGGTTTTGATTAGAAAAAGTATAAATAAGTGTCTATGGTAAAATATAGATAAAATACTTTTGTGGATAAAAATTCGTGCAGTAGATTTGTGTGTTGAAGTATCATGAATGCATTATTATGAATATACAAATAAAAAAAACCGCTCTCATAGCAAAAAAACTATCTGTTAGAATGAAAAAATTCATTGTAGGATTGGCCCTACTATGCAGCCCGTTTTTGGCTTTTGCACAGGATGCTGAAGGCGATGCAGCCAAAGGGGAAACATTGTTTAAAAATAATTGCTCGAGCTGTCATAATGTCACAGCCGAGAAATCAGTAGGGCCTGGGTTAAAAGGCATTTCAGAACGCCGGGATTTTCCATGGCTTGTCAGTTGGATTCACAATTCGCAGGCGATGATCGCAAGTGGTGATCCGGCAGCTGTAAAACTCTATAACGAGTACAATCAGGCTCAGATGACTAGCTTCCCTAATTTGTCAGAAGATGACATTAAAGGGATTTTAGCTTACATAGATCAGGCAAATGCCGCTCCGGTTGCTGCTGATGGTGGCTCCCCTGCAGCAGGTGCAGCGGTTGCGCAATCAAGCGGACCTTCTGATTTATTTGTATTGGTACTAATTGCCTTGTTGGTGGTTATGTTACTCGTTCTTGGTGTGTTGCTGGTAATCGTAACATTATTGTCCAAGGCTGTCAGTGGAGATGCCACGGGTGCAGATGGCGTACCTTTTATGGATCGCCTTAAAACTACATTTTCAAAAGCAGCTAACAATCCGGCGATACGTTCGGCCACTATTTGGGTTTTTGTATTGTTAGTTACCAAAGCTCTTATAGATGGTGCCTATAACGTAGGCGTACAGCAGGGTTACGCTCCTAAGCAGCCCATTGCTTTCTCTCATAAACTGCATGCAGGCGAATATCAAATCGACTGTAACTACTGCCACACGGGCGTTAATCGTGGAAAGTCTGCACATATTCCTTCGGCAAACATTTGTATGAACTGCCACGGAGCTATCAAGAAAGAATCTCCTGAAATTCAGAAAATTTACGCAGCCATCGAAACTAATCAGCCGATTGAATGGGTTCGTGTGCACAATTTGCCAGATCTTGCCTATTTCAATCACTCTCAGCACGTGAATGTGGGAGGGCTGGAATGTCAGCAATGCCATGGTGAAATTGAAAAAATGGAAGTCGTGGAGCAGCGCTCTTCACTTACGATGGGTTGGTGTATCGATTGCCATCGCAAAACAGAGGTTAATACCAAAGGTAATGCCTATTACGATAAGCTTGTACAGCTGCATAATAGCGAGAGCAAGGAAGCATTAAAGGTGGCTGATATTGGCGGTTTGGAATGTTCAAAGTGTCACTATTAATAATCTGAAGAAAATTCCAAGATAAAAATTCGTTATTGAACAGTTTTATGAAAGATACAAATAAAAGGTACTGGAAGGGACTTGAAGAGTTACGTAATGACGAAAACTTTGTCAAGAATGCCAACAGTGAATTTGCCCAAAATGCACCTGATTCCAGCAACTATGATAGCCTGGTTGACGGTATGGGTACCCACCGCCGGGATTTTTTGAAGGTTTTAGGATTCGGAATGGCAGCGGTTTCCTTAGCTGCATGTGAAACTCCGGTTAAGAAAGCTATCCCTTATTTAAATAAACCAGAAGGAGAATATCCTACAATTGCCAATTGGTATGCCTCTACGTACGCAGAAGGTGGAGATTACGCCAGCGTACTTGTAAAGACCCGGGAAGGAAGGCCTATTAAAATAGAGCCCAATACACTTTCAGGAATATCAAAAGGAGTTAGTGGTCGTGTTCATGCTTCTCTATTAAGCCTTTATGACGTAGAGAAGTTGAAAGGCCCTAGGAAAGGAGAAGATACCAAGGTTAGTTGGGAGCAGGTTGACAAAGAAATCATGAGTCAGCTGGCTCAGGTAGCTACCTCCGGAACCCCAATTCGCCTAGTTTCCTCATCAGTCGTTAGCCCATCTACAAAGGCAGTTATCAGCGACTTTATTGCCAAATATCCTACAACGCAACACATTCAATATGATGCAAATTCTGCATCAGCTCTATTGGATGCGAATTCGACCTCATTTGGTAAAGCAGCAATTCCTGCGTATGATTTTAGCAAAGCAAAAACTATTGTTGGAATTGACGCAGATTTTCTTGGTAGCTGGCTGGCACCGGAAATGTTTTCCATGCAATATGCTGAAACACGTCGTTTAAGTAGTGCAAAGGATGGCAAAAGAGATATGTCTCGTCATTACCAATTTGAGACTATTCTTTCACTAACCGGTTCTAATGCAGATTACCGTTCGGCCGTTAAGCCATCACAGATTGGTTTGGTTGCTACAACGCTTTATAATAAAGTGGCCAGCAAAATGGGCGCTCAAACGATTTCTGCCCCTGCGCTTACCATTCCTGAACTTGATAAAGCTGCTGCTGATTTGATTGCCTCAAAAGGCGAATCATTAGTTGTATGCGGTGTAAATGATCCTGCGGTTCAAACTATTGTTAATTCACTGAATAGCCTTTTGGGTAGCTACGGATCTACCATTAATCTTGGAGCTTCCATGAATATTCGTCAGGGGAGTGACAAGGCTATGAATGGATTTATTGACGAGCTAAAAGGTAATAAACTTGGTGCTGTTCTGTTTTTGGACGCCAACCCAGTATACAATCACCCACGAGGTGCTGAAATTGCCGAGGCTCTTCCAAAAGTTTCTTTGAGTATTTCATTTTCAGACCGTGCCGATGAAACCGGTTCATTGGTCAAATATATTTGCCCGTCTTCACATTATCTTGAATCATGGGGCGATGCTGAACCTATCAGCGGATTCTATAGCCTTACTCAGCCAACTATAAGTCTGATTTATAATACTCGTCAGGCGCAGGCAAGTCTTCTGACATGGGCAGGCAAGAATGCGGATTATCATGAATATGTAAAAGCATTTTGGCGGAGTAATATCTATACGCAGGGAGCTGGCGGAAACTTTGAAAATTTCTGGATCAAAGCGCTTCATGACGGGGTATTTGAGCCAGGAAAAGGAACAACCACATCTGGTGGAAGTTTTACCGGAGATGTTGCCGGAGCTGCGGCTTCCATTGCAAAAACGTATAAAGCTACCTCCTCCGCAATTGAACTTGCTCTTTATGAGAAAGTAGGTATGGGGACAGGTCATTTGGCAAATAACCCATGGCTGCAGGAAATGCCTGAGCCGGTTACTAAGGCATGTTGGGACAATTACGCTTCCCTTTCAAAGCAAACGGCTGCTGAACTTGGAGTCGAGCAGGGAGATGTTGTAAAGGTTGATCTCAAAGGGAAATCAGTTGATTTGCCTGTTATAGTACAGCCGGGACAAGCCATTGGAACAGTTGCTGTTGCGATTGGCTATGGAAGAGAAAAAGCTGGAAAATCTGCTGATGGTGTAGGTAAAAATGTGTTCCCTATGGCTTCATTTGCTAATGGGTACCTATCGTTTTTGCCAGGAGAAGTTTCTGTTTCCAAAACTGGTGACTTCAAAGAGATTGCACAAACGCAAACTCATGACACAGTAATGGGTCGCGAGTCTGTATTGCAGGAGACTGTTTTGGCAGCCTATAAGAAAGATACAATGGCCGGACGCTTTGTTCCCAAAATTGAAACCTCAGAAGGCCCGAAAGAAGCAACGGATATTTCTCTTTGGAATGGTCATAAATATCCAAACCACTCGTGGGGAATGGTGATTGACCTGAACACTTGTACAGGATGCAGCGCTTGTGTGGTAGCCTGTCAGTCAGAAAACAATGTGGCGGTAGTAGGACGTCAGGAGGTGATTAATCGCCGGGAAATGCACTGGATTCGAATTGACCGTTATTACAGCAGTGAATCTGTTGATAGTACAGCCGGTTTGGAAAAGGCATCAGAAAACCCTGAGGTAACCTTTCAGCCGCTGATGTGTCAGCATTGTAATAATGCACCTTGCGAAACTGTATGTCCTGTACTTGCTACGACACACAGTTCTGAGGGGCTTAATCAAATGACCTACAACCGTTGTGTAGGAACCCGGTATTGCGCCAACAACTGTCCTTATAAAGTTCGCCGTTTCAACTGGTTTAAGTACTTTGATAATGAAAACTTTGACTATCATTTCAATAACGATTTAGGCAAAATGGTTATCAATCCTGAGGTAACTGTTCGTTCTCGCGGGGTTATTGAAAAGTGCTCAATGTGTGTGCAGCGTATTCAAGAGGGCAAACTTACAGCCCGGAAAGAAAGAAGACGGCCACAGGATGGAGAAATTGTTACCGCTTGCGCACAAACATGTCCAACGAATGCCATTACATTTGGTGATATGAATGATCCCGAAAGTGCAATTTCAAAGATTTTGGAAGTAGAAAGAGAAGGACGGGCATTCCACATGCTGGAAGAAATTAACGTTCGGCCACAGGTTTCTTATCTAACCAAAGTCCGTAATAAAGAAGCTGCTGCTCAAAACACAGAAGCTTAATAATTTGTATTTGTAAAGTAAATCGAACATTAATTCAATATAACTTACAGTCGTATGCATGTTACTTCATCCGTGAGACCGCCGCTCATAACTGGCGGAAAGACGTACGCCGATGTAACGGAGGATATATGCCGTCAGGTAGAAGGTAAACCCACCAAAGAATGGAAAATTGCATTCACTATTTCGGTGATTGTTCTTGCCTACGGTACGGCCTGCCTTTTTTGGACCTGGTGGGAAGGTCTTGGCGTTTGGGGCTTAAATAAAACTGTGGGATGGGCCTGGGATATTACAAACTTCGTATGGTGGGTAGGTATAGGACATGCTGGTACGCTCATTTCTGCGATTTTGCTGCTTTTCAGACAGAAATGGAGAACTTCCATTAACCGTGCGGCGGAAGCAATGACGATTTTTGCCGTACTCTGTGCTGCGTCTTTCATTCTTATGCACATGGGTCGTCCATGGTTAGCCTATTGGGCTCTGCCACTTCCCAATGCTTTCGGATCTCTATGGGTTAATTTTAACTCACCACTGGTATGGGACGTATTTGCCATTAGTACTTACTTTTCAGTATCATTAGTGTTTTGGTATATTGGTTTAATTCCCGATTTGGCCACAATCCGTGACCGTGCACAAAACAAGGTTTCCCGATATATCTACGGAACACTCGCAATGGGTTGGAATGGCTCTGCCAAAACATGGGCTCGTTATGAATACATAAGCCTTATTCTGGCCGGTCTTTCCACACCTTTGGTACTCTCTGTACACACAATTGTAAGTATGGACTTTGCTACCTCCGTAATTCCGGGCTGGCACACTACGATTTTCCCTCCCTACTTTGTTGCAGGGGCGATTTTCTCGGGCTTTGCAATGGTTCAAAACTTGATGTTGATTACCCGGGTTGTCTATCGACTGGAAGACTACATTACGCTGGAACATATAGAATCCATGAATAAGGTAATTACATTGACCGGATCTATTGTTGGAGTAGCTTACCTTACCGAGTTTTTCATTGCCTGGTATTCAGGAGTAGAATATGAAAGCTACGCATTTATCAATCGTGCCACAGGGCCTTATTGGTGGGCATACTGGACGATGATGACCTGTAATGTAATTTCTCCTCAGTTGTTCTGGTCACGTAGTATTCGTCGGAGCGTGACATGGACCTTCTTTATATCGGTAATTGTAAACATCGGTATGTGGTTCGAGCGGTTTGTAATTATTGTTACTTCACTACACCGTGACTACCTACCATCAAGTTGGGCAATGTTCTCGCCTACGATGTATGACATTGGTGATTATATATTCTCTTTTGGTTTCTTCTTTACCTTATTCCTGCTATTCTCAAAATACCTGCCCGTAATAAATATGGCAGAGGTAAAATCTGTAATCAGATCATCTTCTGAAAAATTGCCGGCCAAAGTTGCAGGGGTTGCCAAAGGCGAAAGAGTGGCTAATCCTACATTTAATAAAGACGCTGAATAATTTACAATTGAACACGAGTTATGGCTGATTTACACGGAAAATATTTAGTTGGAGTATACGATGATGATGAAGTGATTTTGCATGCAATTTCCAAAATCAGGAAAGCAGGTGTGAAAATTTCAGAAGTATATTCTCCATTTGCAATTCACGGAATGGATGAGGCTCTTGGGCATTCTCGTACCCGAATCGGTATTGCAGCATTTATGTTTGGAGTTACTGGGTGTATTTGTGCTTTATGCCTTACCATCTGGACAATGGGTATCGACTGGCCTATGATTGTTGGCGGGAAAGATCCGATTTCTATCCCAAATTATATTCCTGTTACCTTTGAGTTGACTGTACTTTTTACTGCCTTTGGAATGGTAGGGACTTTTTTGGTCACCAATAATTTGGGTCCCGGGGTTAACCCGAACATGTTTGACCCACGTTCAACGGATAATAAGTTTGTTATGGCTATTGAACTGGGTAAAAACAAGCTTACGGAAGAGCAAATTTCACAGGTTTTGAAAGACTCAGGAGCCGAAGAAGTGAACATCAAACAATTCTAATTAATCCGGATAATGAATTTTCAAAATAAATATAGCTACGTTCTGGCCTTTGCTTTTTTAGCAACCGCTATCACTAGTTGCAATCGAGATCCTCAAAGTACCGGTCTGGAATTTGCGCCTAATATGTACCAATCGGTAGGATATGAGCCCTTTCGGCAAGTAGATGAACACCCTCTTAATCCGATGGGATTGAACATGCGGAAACCAGTAGATGGTACAGTTTCCCGTCGTAACTACAATACATCTTTTGGTTCCGGAGATTCTGCCAATGTTGATATCATGGTATATAATGTACCAAAAGATAGCATTTCTATTGCAGAACGGACTCTGACTAATCCAGTTCCCTTAAATGAAAAGGCACTGGCAGAAGGGAAGGTACTTTATGAAAGATATTGTCAGCACTGTCACGGAGAAGGTGGCGCTGGTGATGGATTGGTTGGCAAAGCGTATAAAGGTGTTCCTAATTACAAAGCAGATGCTTATTTAGGAATGAATGGCGGTCATATTTTCCACGTAATAACTCATGGAAAAGGCCGCATGTGGCCCCATGGCTCTCAATTGGATCCTGAAGAGCGCTGGAAAGTTGTACATTATGTACAAAAGCTCCAGAAAGATTCTTAATTCATCGAAAACAGAGTAACAAAATTTATAATGGCATCAGCACATTCGATACCTTCCATTGAAGAACGCTTTGAATTTACTTCGGGCGCAAAACAAAAACTACTAATAGGCGGAGCCATAGGATTGGCTTTGGTACTTATTGGAGCTTTTCTGCTGGCTAATGGGTCAGGGCACGAAGCAGCTCATGGGGCAGAACATGCCGAGGGGGCTGCTCATCACACTAGCAATTGGATGACTAGAATTTGGGCAAATATCTGGGTGAACTCAGTATATTTTACAGGTATCTCAGTTATTGGATTGTTTTTTATCTCGTATAATTACCTGGCACAATCCGGCTGGTCAGTAGTATTCAAACGGATTCCCGAAGCAATGCCTGCATTTCTTCCTGTAACTGGGATAATCATGTTGATTACCTTTTTTGCAGCTGGTCATGATCTTTTTCATTGGACTCACGAAGGTCTATATGAAGTCGGAGGTCCTGAGTACGATCCAATTATCGCAGGTAAGCAAGGCTTTTTGAATACGCCGTTTTTCCTGGCGCGTCTTGTATTTTACTTTGTTTCCTGGTACATGCTCTGGAAAGTAATTCGGAATGCCTCTTTGCAGGAAGACGAAATTGGCGGTGTTGACATGTACAACAAGTCAGTTAAATTTGGAACAGCTTTCCTGGTGGTTTTTGCTGTAACATCTTCAACGTCAGCCTGGGATTTTGTTATGTCAATAGATACCCACTGGTTTAGTACCATGTTTGGATGGTATACACTGGCAAGCTGGCACGTAAGTGGCCTGGCAGTTATCACGCTTACAGTTGTAACACTGCGTGAAATGGGTTATCTAAAAGCAGTAAACTCGAGTCATCTTCGGGATTTAGGTAAATTTGTGTTCGCATTTAGTATTTTCTGGACCTATGTATGGTTTGCCCAGTTTCTGTTGATTTACTATGCCAACCTACCAGAGGAAACAATATATTACAAAGAACGATTTACCGGCTTTGGAGGCATATTTAAGGCTCCATTTTTCATCAATCTTTTCTTAAACTTTTTCTTTCCATTCCTAGTTTTAATGACAAGAGACGCAAAAGCAACACACTCTATTTTGAAGGTGGCTTGCTGGAGCGTTTTGATCGGCCATTATTTTGATTTTTATACCAACATAATGCCCGGTACGGTAGGAGCAAATGCAGGATTTGGTCCAGTGGAATTCGGATTCATCATTCTGTTCACCTGTGCATTTATCTGGTTTGTATCAGCTCAGCTTGCGAAAGCTAATTTGATTCCTAAAAACCATCCTATGCTGGAAGAATCATTGCATCACGATATTGCATAATTTGAATAATAACCAAATATCATGACTTACATAGTTGGAATACTTATTGTTGTTTTTCTGGGATTGACCATTCTGGTAGTTTCCAGACTACAAAACGTGTTGAAAGGAGTGGATGCTGGTAGTGAAGATTCTTCTAAACCCGAGGGAAATAGCTGGAACGCATGGATGTTTATGGCCTTTCTGGTTTTGAGCTTTGTCGGCTTTATATGGTCCTATTATAGTGCTGAGAAGGATTTTCTTCCAGAGGCCTCCTCGATCCATGGAAGAAGAACTGACGACCTCTTTTGGTTTTCAATGGCAATTCTTACCATTGCATTCTTTATAGTTAACTTCCTTATCTTCTATTTCTCCTGGAAGTATCAGTATAAAAAAGGTAATAAGGCAACGTTTTATCCAGAAAATCATAAGTTGGAACTTATTTGGACTGTGATTCCTGCGATTGTAATGGCTTTGCTCGTATTTACTGGCTGGAAGGCATGGTCTGATATTACCTCTGATGCCCCCAAGGATTCTGAGGTTTTTGAAATCATGGGTAAGCAATTTGGATGGTATGTTCGTTATCCTGGTGTTGACAATAACAAACTTGGCAATTACAATTACAAGTTGATCGATAGTCAAAATGAAATGGGTTTGGATTTGTCTGATGAAAATTCATTTGATGACTTTATCAGTGTTTCAGAACTTCATGTACCTGTTGATAAGCCTGTTTTACTGAAAATCAGAGCACGGGATGTACTGCACAGCGTGTTTATACCTCACATGCGGGTTAAAATGGACGCTGTTCCCGGAATGCCTACAAAGTTTTGGTTCATACCAGATAAAACTACCGCCGAAATGCGTGCTGAATTGGGTAATTCATCATTTGATTATGAGATTGCCTGTACAGAAGTTTGCGGTCGCGGACACTTCGCGATGCGTCTTCGTTTGATCGTTGAAGATGAAGCATCTTACCGTAAGTGGTGTGCAGAGCAAAAAACCTTCCTGGAAACGTATCCTGAGTACCTTGCGAAGGTTCCAGATAATTTGAAGCCCAAAGCTATGAAGTATATGCCCGAAGCCGCTCCTTCTGATAGTACAACAGCCCAAACTACCGGGATAGGCACGACAGCTTCATTCCGTTAATTTAATCTAAAATCCTATAAAAAATACAGTAAAATGTCAGCAGTAGAAACAGGTATTCATGCGGATGTGCAGCACGAAGAACACGTACACCACGATCCGCTAAACTTCTGGCGAAAGTATGTTTTCTCAGAAGATCACAAAATTATCGCTAAGCAATATCTAATTACTGGTATTTTCTGGGCGATGATTGGAATTGCTATGTCAGTTGTTTTCCGTTTGCAACTTGGTTTTCCTCAGGCAGATATCTCCTGGCTAAGACCGGTGCTTGGACAATGGATTGACGAAGCAGGCAAATTGGATCCCAATTTTTACCTTGCATTAGTTACTATGCATGGTACAATCATGGTATTCTTTGTACTTACTGCTGGTTTGAGTGGTACTTTCAGTAATTTCTTGATTCCTCTACAAATTGGAGCCCGCGATATGGCATCCGGATTCTTAAACATGTTGTCCTATTGGTTCTTCTTTACTGCTAGTGTCATCATGTTTGCTTCCTTATTTTTACAAACCGGTCCCGCAGCAGGTGGTTGGGTAGTTTACCCACCGTTGAGCGCCTTACCTCAGGCACATGAAGGTTCAGGAATGGGAATGACGCTCTGGTTAATAAGTATGGCTTTGTTTATTGTCTCACAGTTATTGGGAGGTATTAACTACATTACAACGGTTATAAATTTAAGAACCCGGGGAATGACATTTAGTCGTCTTCCTCTTACTATTTGGGCGTTCCTGATTACAGCGATTTTAGGATTAATTTCTTTTCCAGTTTTGTTGTCGGCAGCCCTTTTGCTGATTTTTGACCGTCATTTTGGAACTAGCTTCTACCTGTCAGAAATCTACATCGGCGGAGAAGCATTACCAAATGTAGGTGGTAGCCCTATCTTGTTTCAGCACCTGTTCTGGTTCCTTGGCCATCCAGAAGTATACATCGTACTTTTGCCGGCTTTGGGTATTACCTCTGAGATTATTGCAACCAATTCACGTAAACCCATATTTGGTTATCGTGCCATGATTGCTTCCATGTTAGGGATTGCATTCCTTGCATTTATTGTATGGGCACACCATATGTTTGTTACGGGTATGAATCCATTCCTGGGGTCAGTATTTATGTTCCTGACTTTGATTATTGCAGTTCCATCTGCTGTTAAAGCCTTTAACTACATTACTACACTTTGGAAAGGAAACATCATATTTACCCCTGCCATGTTGTTTTCAATTGGTCTGGTGTCATTCTTCGTAACTGGTGGATTAACTGGTATTATTCTAGGAAACAGTGCACTTGACATTCAATTGCATGATACCTATTTTGTAGTAGCTCACTTCCACATAGTAATGGGCGCAGCTTCTGCATTTGGACTTTTTGCAGGTGTATATCATTGGTTCCCAAAAATGTTTGGACGAATGATGAACTACCGTATGGGTCAAATCCACTTCTGGCTTACATTCATCGGCATTTATTTGGTATTCTTCCCGATGCACTATATTGGAATTGCTGGTTTTCCTCGTCGATACTATCAGTTTACAAGTTTTGATTTTGGCAAGTCTTTTACAGACCTTAACATGTTCATTACTATTGCTGCTGTTCTTTCGTTTCTGGCGCAGTTTATCTTTGTTTGGAATTTCTTTTACAGTATTTTCAAAGGTAAGAAAGCAACACAGAATCCATGGAATTCAAATACGTTGGAATGGACTGCCCCAATTAACCCCGGGCATGGTAACTGGGAAGGGGACATACCTGCTGTATATCGGTGGTCGTATGATTATAGCAAGCCTGGCTCAGCTCAGGATTTCATCCCCCAAAATATCCCTTATTCCCAAACTCCTGAATCTAACTTGCCTCATGAAAATGAGCAAATAGCGATGGAGGCTGAGATTGAGGCTCAAAATTTCAATGATCAATTCAAAAACGCGCATTAATCCTTCCCATAGCCGGATTTTCAGGCGCCTTGCTTTGTTTACCGTAGTGACGGTTTACTTATTGATTGTAGCAGGGGGAGTTGTTAGAAGTACTGGTGCTGGTATGGGATGCCCCGATTGGCCCAAATGTTTTGGTAGCTGGATACCTCCCACGGAGGTATCCCAGCTACCATTAGATTATAAGGAGATTTATGGTAGTAAGCTCAAAGGAGAAATAGAGTTTAATGCGGTAAAAACCTGGATTGAGTATTTAAATCGGTTGTTAGGGGCATTTACTGGTTTATTGATTTTTGCTACACTACTTGCTTCAATTCCATATCTGAAATCAGATCGTCCTTCGCAATTTTATGCTAGCCTGCTTGCTTTTATTTTAGTAGGTTTTCAGGGCTGGCTGGGATCCAAGGTCGTTTCAACTGAATTAAGTCCAATAATGGTTACGCTACACATGGTTGTAGCAATTATTATCGTATTTATCCTATTATTTGTAGTAAGCAAATCTTTTGCTGAGACTCTGATCCCGCAGGTTGTCCTTCAAAGGCGTAGAGTTAAGATAATTCTTGGCGTAGTTATCGCACTTTCTTTGATCCAGATAATTCTTGGCACGCAGGTTAGAGAAGCAATGGACCTGATAATCGCCAAAGTCGGGTACGCTGCGCGGGACCAATGGATCGATCAAATGGGGATTTCATTTTATATACATCGATCTTTTTCATTAGTGATTTTGGCTGCAAATGTGCTAATGCTGTATCAGTTGAGAAAATCCTTACAGCTTCCCGGCACGCTTTATACGCTGGCTAAGGTAGTTGGAACCTTTCTCATGCTGGAAATTGCCACAGGCATTATCATGGCTTATTGGGCTGTTCCTGCTTTTGCGCAGCCCATACATTTGACTTTGAGTATTCTGATTATTGGTTTGCAGTTTGTGATTTGGTTGAATGTGTCTGCCGGAGTAGAAGATCCACGAATGACATTTGATGACAGGTTAGCACCAGTAATTGAAAACTAAACAGACTAAAAAAATTATTATGATACTTACCGAAAGGGAACCCTCCATTGGCAGTAAAGCAAAAGCGTTTTTTGAGTTGCTTAAATTCAGATTAGCTGCATTAGTAGCTTTTTCTGGTGCCTTCGGATATAGCCTGGCAACGCCAACAATTAATTGGGCCATGCTCTCTTTATTTTGTGTAGCCGCCATTGGAATAACCGGAGCTGCAAATATCATAAATCAGATCATTGAGAAAGATCTTGACAAACTGATGAAACGGACAATGGATCGTCCGTTGCCAAGCGGTCGAGTCACGATACAGGAAGCAATTCTATGGGCGTTGTTTCTTGGAATTACTTCATTGTTTATATTCTCTGTTTGGTTTAATATTAGTACTGCTCTTCTCGCTGCTTTATCACTTACCTTGTACGGTTTTGTTTATACTCCATTGAAAAGGGTAGGGCCAATTGCCGTTTTTGTAGGAGCGTTTCCAGGGGCGTTCCCCCCGATGATAGGGTGGGTTGCTGCCACAAATCATTTCGGACTTGAACCAGGTATTTTGTTTGCCATTCAATTTTTTTGGCAATTTCCTCATTTCTGGGCAATCGCCTGGGTTTTGGACGATGACTATAAACGGGCTGGTTTTAAGCTCTTACCTTCGCAGGGAGGCAAGGATCTGAATACTACAATTCAGATTATGATTTATACTTTATTTCTGTTACCCGTCGGATGGTTACCCTACAAATTGGGTATGACCGGAATAAATTCAGCCTTTGTGGCTACGCTTTTTGGAGTTTTATTTCTTGCCCAAACATTTCACTTGATGCGAAAATGTACAGATAAAACCGCATTGCAGCTTATGTTTGGCTCGTTTATCTATTTGCCAATTGTGCAAATAGCCTTCTTAATTGACAAACTTTGATACAATATGGAGACTTCTCATCAACTGCCAATACAAAAGGAACCCGAAGCTACCCTGTCGGTAGATCCCAAGAAATTTATTTTATGGCTCTTTATCGTGAGCATAGTCATGTTGTTCGCCTCGCAAACAAGTGCCTATCTGGTTCGTCGGGCAGAAGGTAACTGGCTGGAATTTGAAATGCCCGCAATATTTTCATACAGCACAATTGTACTAGTGGTTAGTAGTCTGAGTATGCAATGGGCATATTATTCAGCAAAAAAAGATAATTTTACCAATCTGAAAATTGCAATTTCTATTACTTTTGTGCTGGGCCTGGCATTCCTGTGGATGCAGTTTGATGGATGGCGCGAAATGGTCAATATGAAAGTGTATTTTGTTGGTAACCCTTCCGGATCATTTTTATATGTTTTTACAGGCCTGCATGCGTTTCACCTGATTAGTGGATTATTGGTATTGGCAGTAGCGTTTGTATCTGCATTCCGATTGAAGATACACGCAAAAAATTTACGTAGAATTGAGATTTGTTCAACATATTGGCACTTTTTAGATATCCTTTGGGTATACTTGTTTTTCTTTTTATTGACTTTTAATTGATAATTTAACGAAGCAATGGCTGCAACAGCAACGACAACAGATACCGTACAACCCAAAATGTGGATGGGCGGAATCGAGCCCATGAAAGCGAGTTATGGAAAGCTCATGATGTGGTTTTTCCTCATCTCTGATACTTTTACTTTTTCTGCCTTGCTGGTTTCTTATGGCTTGGTACGTTTCAGCTATCCTGCCTATGCCGGAGAAGTTGCGGATTTTACATTCTCAGACCTCTATTGGCCGATTCCAGAGAAAGTGTACGAAGCAGTTCCATTTCTTCATGGAGTTGAGCTACCACTCGTTTTCGTTGGTATTATGACCTTCATCCTGATTTTTAGTAGCGTTACTATGGTACTCGCTGTGGAAGCAGGCCACCGAATGGATCGTGCAGGAGTTGAGAAATATATGCTTTGGACTATTTTAGGTGGATTTACATTTCTTGGATGTCAAGCCTGGGAGTGGGCTCACTTTATTCATGGTACCGATACCGGAACTGTGGTTCGTGAACTTGTGAACGGTGCATGGGTTGAAAAGACAATTTTTGGGGCTAATCTCGTTGAGAATCAATATGGCCCCCCTGCCTTTGCAGACTTCTTCTTTTTCATTACCGGCTTCCATGGTACGCACGTATTTAGCGGGGTTATCCTGAATATCCTTATTTTCTACCGGTCGGCTACTGGTTTTTATGACCGTCGCGGACATTATGAGATGGTTGAAAAAGTAGGACTATACTGGCACTTCGTGGACCTTGTATGGGTGTTTGTATTTACATTTTTCTATCTGGTCTAATCACAATTAATTAAACGAAACTTATGGCTGATATACATTCAGAGCACAATTCCGATAACGGTGCCGCTCAACGCAAACAAATCTGGAAAGTATTCTACATCCTTTCTATCCTGACAGCAGTAGAGTTCCTTATTGCCTTTACTATTCCACAAGGAACTTTGAAGGTGTCAATTTTTGTAGGAATGACAATTGTTAAAGCTTTCTATATCGTGGGTGAGTTTATGCACTTAAAGCATGAAGTGAAATCCTTAATTTGGTCAATCCTGATTCCCTGCATATTTGTGGTATGGCTTCTTTTGGCGCTTATGCTGGAAGGTGGATCAATTTTTAGTCTGAGGTAAATCTCTATGCGCACCTATATAAAAACCGGGCTGCTAGTGCTTACACTAGCTGTTCCGGTTTTAATTTTTTTATTCCTCAAAGGATTTACAACCAATCATTTTGATCTGCCGTACTTTATACCGCTGAAAGATTCCGTTACACAGCAGGTTACAATCTCAGAGGGAGATACAGTTTTTTATACGCTACGTGATTTTTCAGTAAAATCAATTCAATCTGCTGATACACTTTCAACTAATAACCTAGTAGACAGAACCGTAATTGTAAGCATACTTCCTGATTCTTGCCGAAACGGTAGCGTATCCTGTAAAGTTGTCTTAGATCAGTTAGCCCGATTAAGTGCTTTACTGCCTGACTACTCCTCGCTTGTAATGCTTACATTAGTGGATGCAGAAGTTGATTTAGGGAATGTCCTTTCGCTGAGAAAAGACAATGAGAAAAATTGGCGAATTTTATCGGTACAAGATTCCTCACTAACGTACCTTCAGGAAAAGGTCTTTTATCTATCAGGAAAAGGTATTTCAGGGCAAACCATTTCATCTTCATTTCAGTTTAGCCTTATAGACAGCAAAGGGTATATAAGAGGATATTATGATCCTTTGGATCCCAAAGAAATGGATCGCCTGTTTGCCGAAATCAAAGTTTTAGAGTATAGTAGGAAAATAGAAAAGTAATTAACAATGACGACTCTCCTAATCGAAAAAAGCCCTAAATACAATCGTTTAATCAATATCGTCGCAATAGCAATACCTTTGGTAGTGGCAGTATTATTAGGAATACGACAGAAAGTAGACCTTGGTGAATGGACGTCAACTCTACCTCATATCAATGGTGCAATAAATTCTCTAACTGCGTTTTTGTTACTAGTGGGCAGGTATTTTATCGCTCAAAAAAACGTTCAGGCACACCGGATTTCAATGACAGCAGCCTTTGTGCTTGGCTCATTATTTCTGGTTAGCTATGTAATTTATCATCTTACCAATGATTCTACGCCTTTTGGGGGGCAGGGAGTCATCAGACCGATCTACTATTTTTTACTGATTTCTCATATAGTACTTTCGGTGGTTGTGGTGTGGTTTGTTTTGAAAGCAATATATTTTGCATTCAGTAATCAAATTGCCGCACACAAGAAAGTTGTAAAATGGGCGTTTCCAATTTGGTTGTATGTAAGTGTGACTGGTGTAATTGTGTATCTGTTAATTAGTCCTTATTACCAATGAAAAATATCCTCAGAAAAATTGTAATAATAGTTCTGCTCCTTTGTATCAATGGCAGCCAACTTTGGGCTCAATGTGCCATGTGTCGGGGATCCGTAGAAAGTACTATGGGTAATGGACGCAACAATGTTGGGATTGGCCTGAACACAGGTATAATGTATCTTTTTGTGATGCCCTACCTGATTGTTTTTGCGGTAGGTTACCTTTGGTATCGCAACAGCCGTAAAGCCCGGGAAGAGCAGCGATTAATCGCTGCGCGCATTCGGCAGGTGATGAATAATTGACACATAATTACTTCTGAGAAAGGGAATAACAAAAAGCGAACCTGCAAGGGACGCTTGGTTATTCCCTTTTTTTATTCCCAAAGCGGGTAATGTTGGAGCGAGGTAGGCTGCCCGAAAAACAGTTGGGTAGATGCTTCAAACGATTGGGTGTAGTCTGACACAAAAAAATCCCGTTTCCCTTCTCCCGTCTGATTGGTCAGATAGTGTTGTTCCAGCCACGCTCTCAGAGAATGAGCTACGATTTCGGAAGTGTCCAGAATCTCCACTTGTCCACCATAAAATAAGCGAATCTGTTTTTTAATAAGCGGATAATGTGTACAGCCTAAAATCAATGCACTGATACCGTCCAAGCCTGGGTCTGAAAGATACCTGGCAATGATACTTTCGCTGATAGAATTATCAAAGAAACCTTCTTCAATCATTGGAGCTAGAAGCGGAGTTGCCAAAGATTTGAGAATAATGTCTCGATCCAGCGCGTCTACTTTCTTCTTATATACATTGGAAAGAACCGTTTGCTTGGTTCCGATAAGCCCCAGGGTCTTAGCTGCATAGCGCTCCTTTATGTAATCAACGACGGGATCAATCACATTCATTACGTGTGCCTTACTTCCTACATACTCCCGGGCTAGTTCAAAAGCAGCAGCTGATGCAGAATTACAGGCGATCAGAATAAGTTTACATTTCTGTTGTAGCAATACATTACAAATCTTAATTGAATAGGCCTGAATCGCAGCTGTCGATTTATCACCATAGGGCAAGTGTGCGGTATCACCAAAGTAAATAGTATTTTCCTGCGGTAATAGTCTCGTTACCGCACGAGCGACGGTCATTCCTCCAATTCCACTATCAAATATTCCGATCGGAGCGGTTGAGTCAAACATATATCTATTGGTTTCTAAAATTTAAAAAAAAACAAATAATTGATTATGAGAGCTTTATTGTAAAATTTAGTTTGGATTTCTTTGGTTGGAAAAAAAAGAAAGAAAACTACGAATAGTCACGCAACCTCAGGCATGCGAATTTGCATCTTGTCTATGAAAACACCTAGAAGGTATGGTCAAAATTATACCCTTATTTAATCAGGAGGCGCAGCTAATAAAGGGTCTAAGGGAGGCCAATGCAAAAGCTCAACGAAAAGTATATGAAAAATATGCGCCCAAAATGCTGGGTGTGTGCCTTAGATATGTACATGATGAGATGGGCGCTGAGGATGTTTTGATCGAAGGGTTTATGAAAGTTTTTGATAAAATAGATCAATTCAAAGGAGAGGGAAGTTTTGAAGGGTGGATTAGGAGAATAATGGTTAATGAGGCATTGGGTTACCTGCGGCAGCAAAAACGAATTCAGGAAGATACAAATCTGGAAGTAGCACAGGTAGTTGCTGATGAAAACAGAGCTGATCAAAATCTGGAAGCCGAAGAGATGATACAAATGATTCATAAGCTTCCAACGGGTTATCGAACGGTTTTTAACCTATACGCCATAGAAGGCTACTCTCACGCAGAGATTGCTGAAATGTTGGGAATATCTGAAAGTACATCCAAGTCACAGCTGCATAGGGCAAGAGCGCTGTTGCAGCAGGTCGTAATAGATTGGGAAAATGAAATTAAAAAAAAAGTAAACTATGAAAAAGCATCCGGTAGATGACCTATTCGCAAAGAAACTGGATTCATGGGAACGCAAGCCTTCGAAAGATTTATGGAAGCGGATTGAAGCCCGACAAAAGACCAAAACCCGACGCATGGCTGCATGGTATTGGTATGCGGCAGCGGGTGTTGTGCTGACAATCGCTGCCGGGTATTTGGTGTGGCAATCCGAAGCCCCTTCTCAAATGGATACTAGCAACACGCTGGCAAAACAAGAAATTATTTTGCCTAAATCAGAGCCTCGTGAATCGTTGGCTGTGCTTCCTGAAAAGAAACCTGAATTGGAGGCAAAGCAGGAACTTGTTTCTGATGCAACGGGAAAACACATGTCTCAACTCCCAGTCAATAGCGGTGATTCGCAGACAGAAATTAAGCAAAACCTAGACTCTGAGCCGGTTGAGGCAGTTGAAATACAAGTAGCTACTACTACAAAACCATTGGAAGTGGCAACGGAACCGCCAATGACTGAAAAACCTTCGATCGCTTCGTTGCAACCTACGACAGACGGCACATCCAAAGAGAATTTGGAAAACCCAGAAATAGGCACCCCTAAGCGGGTTGTGATTGCACGGGTTCAGACAGAAATGCCGGTGAATGAAGATGAGGCTAAATCTTCAAAATTCATTCGAATATTGAAGCAGTTGAAAAATGCCAAAGAAGGAGAATCTGTCGATTGGAAAGAAGTTGGTGTAAATCCACGAAAAATGATTGCTCGTGCAGATGCCCGTTTAAAGAATGAAGAAGAAAAAGTTTCTAAGTACTATCAAAATCTAAAAGAAAAAGCAAACCTATAAATTGAACTGCCATGAAAAGCCTTTTTAACACCATACTCGTTGGTTTTTTTTATCTGCTTACAGTAAGTGTATCATATGCAGATACCAATCAACCCGTTCAAAAAGATTCAATTATCATCACATTTGGAGACAAAACCCGTCTGATAATTTATGGGGAGGACCGAAAAGAGCTCGAAAAACTAATGCAGTATGATTTGAATGCGCTACTGAAAGATTTAGGCGCACGTTTGGACACAATGCAAGGTGAAACAAAAATTTATTTTGATGAGCTGGACGGAAGAGAGTACCTAAAAGATACAGTGAAAGCTGATCAGGATAAAAATTATGTTCGGATTAATCTCCGGGGAATACGCATCAAGGATGGGGAGACAGAAGTAACAATAACTACTAGGGGTGTTGATATAAAGGATGGGGAAGAAAGAGTCAGGATAGGTAGAAATGACGATGTTTATGAGCAGGATTCGACCGAACGTGACACGGAATCAGAGGATATTGATGAGGGTATTACTACTATTCGGAAAATTCGTAAGTTCAAAAGCCCAAGGAAAGGGTTTAACATCCTGATAGGCCTTAATGCCTATGCGGTGAATAACCCAATGGGCTACAATACAGATGATTATGATTTGAGACCGTTCGGTTCCAGGTATGTAAGTTTAGGTTTTGTAAAAAGTGCAACACTGGCAAGAGGAAAATCGGCTGGCTTACATCTTGATTTTGGATTAGATGTAGCCTGGAACAACCTGATGTTTGAAGGAAATAATACCATTGTGAAAGGAGTGAATGATGTATCTTTTCCGGTAATTCTCAATAATGAAGGCCGGGAACTGGATCTGCGGAAGAGTAAATTGGCAGTTCCGTATGTAAATTTCTCCTTGATGCCCACCGTCAGTTTTCCTAATTCCGTTGTATCTTACCTTAGTGCAGGTATGTATGTTGGGTATCGTCTAGGCGGATATACAAAAACCAAACTAGGTGCAGATGGGAAGAAAGATCGTGTAAGGAGCAATTATTACCTGAACGATTTTAGATACGGAGCGGCTCTGGAACTAGGAATCCGCAACTTTCCCGATCTCTTCGTACATTATGACATTAATACACTTTTTCAAGACAATCGAGGTCCAGAGATTCGGATGATAAACTTTGGGATAAGATTCTAAAAAAAAGATATAGAGCTAACAGGCAGTCACAGAGACAATTGTGGCTGCCTGTTTTATTTTATGAAGAAAAAAACTAAAAAGTATTTGACAATAATAGAAAAGGATATAATTTTGCGACTCCAAAGAAAATCCTAAGGGCTAATAGTTGTTTTGAAATACTGAAAAGGGGGGTGTACCAGAGTGGCCAAATGGGGCAGACTGTAAATCTGCTGGTTTATACCTTCGGTGGTTCGAATCCATCCGCCCCCACCATTTTTTGCGGGAGTAGCTCAGTTGGTAGAGCGATAGCCTTCCAAGCTATAGGTCGCGAGTTCGAACCTCGTCTCCCGCTCAAAACTTTAAATCATCAAAGCGACCACCGAAAATATCCTTTGGAAAATCTTTTCGTTGATCGCTTTTGATATTTTAGGCGAACGCTGTTGTAGCTCAGGGGTAGAGCACTTCCTTGGTAAGGAAGAGGTCAGGGGTTCAAATCCCCTCAACAGCTCACCGAAAAAAACGGTAGAGCACTTCCTTGGTAAGGAAGAGGTCAGGGACGGTCCGCCGCTGCGGTTCAAATCCCCGCTCCGGCGGTCCGGCTCAACAGCTCACCGAATACAAAAAAGAGTGGATCCTTTATTATTCAGATATTTATCAGGATAAGAGAAGAGTTCATTCTCAGTTCTTTTGTGTCCTGCATGGAATTTCAATAATGTGTTTTAAAGTTAGAAACACAAAGAAATAAAAGAAGTTGATTTTTGTTCAATACAATCCTGTAACTGTCCGTCTGTTCGGATATCAGGCAGGAGGATCAGCAAACGGTAACAAATTCGTATAAACTTTTAATTTAAGCGTACTTCAAGAACATGGCAAAAGAGACGTTTGACCGCTCGAAACCGCACGTAAATATCGGTACTATCGGGCACGTTGACCACGGTAAAACTACCCTGACAGCTGCGATTACAACTGTTTTAGCAAACAAGGGACTATCACAAAAGCGTGATTTCTCATCTATTGATAATGCTCCCGAAGAAAAGGAGCGTGGTATCACGATTAACACCTCACACGTTGAGTACTCAACAGCCAATCGCCACTATGCGCACGTTGACTGTCCTGGACACGCTGACTATGTAAAGAACATGGTTACGGGTGCTGCTCAGATGGACGGTGCAATTATCGTGGTTGCTGCAACTGATGGACCTATGCCCCAGACTCGTGAGCATATTCTGCTTGCTCGTCAGGTAGGTGTACCCCAGTTGGTTGTATTCATGAACAAAGTGGATATGGTAGACGATCCCGAACTACTTGAACTTGTTGAAATGGAAATTCGTGAGCTTTTGAGCTTCTACGAATATGACGGAGACAACATTCCTGTAATTCAAGGTTCAGCCCTTGGCGCATTGAATGGCGAAGACAAGTGGGTGAAAACGGTAGAAGATTTGATGGAAGCTGTTGATAGCTACATTCCAATTCCTCCCCGTATGACCGAACTTCCATTCCTTATGCCTGTTGAAGACGTATTCTCGATCACAGGTCGTGGTACAGTAGCCACAGGTCGTATTGAGCGTGGTGTAATCAACTCAGGTGATCCTGTCGATATCCTTGGAATGGGTGCAGAGAACCTCAAATCTACCGTAACAGGTGTTGAGATGTTCCGTAAGATCCTTGACCGTGGAGAAGCTGGTGATAACGTAGGGCTATTGCTCCGTGGTATTGACAAAGAAGATATCCGTCGTGGTATGGTAATTTGCAAGCCTGGTTCAGTAAAACCACACGCTCACTTCAAAGCAGAGGTATACGTATTGTCAAAAGAAGAAGGAGGCCGTCACACGCCATTCTTTAACAAATACCGCCCACAATTCTATTTCCGTACTACGGACGTAACAGGAGAAATTACTCTTCCTGCCGGCGTAGAAATGGTAATGCCTGGTGACAACATCACAATTGAAGTGACGTTGATCAACAAGATTGCTATGGAAAAAGGTCTTCGGTTTGCGATTCGTGAAGGTGGCCGTACCGTTGGTGCTGGTCAGGTGACCGAAATCCTCGACTAATCGAAATAAATATCTAAAAACAAGTGCATTTCATTATGAAATGCACTTGTTTTTTATAAAAAAAAACTATCTTTGCAGCCCCAAACATCTGGAATATATGAATGGGGCGACTACGGGTGTAGTTCAAGGGTAGAATAGCGGTCTCCAAAACCGTTGATGGGAGTTCGAATCTCTCCACCCGTGCATTAAGTATAAAAAAGAGAATGGAAAAAATTACTTCATTTTTTAAAGCCTCCTGGGAAGAAATAACCCAACACGTAACCTGGCCTCCTTTTGGTGAGTTACAATCTAATACAACGCTTGTATTGGTGGGTTCGCTCATCTTTGCCTTCGTGGTAGGGTTGATGGATTTTCTTTTCGAGAACGTTCTCAATCTATTTTATCAGACTTTTTAAGGCATTCGTTTGAATGTCTGAACACAATCCCAGAACGGCATGACTGGTGTAAATTGGTACGTACTAAGAGCAATATCGGGTCAGGAGAAAAAAATCAAGACCTATATTGAAAATGAGCTTACCCGTCAAAACCTCAGTGAATACGTTCCCGAGGTTTTAATTCCTACGGAAAAAATTTATGAAATGAGAAATGGCAAGAAGAGAGTTCGTGAAAAGAACTTTTTTCCCGGCTATATCATCATCTCAGCTGATCTATCCAAAGGAGAAGTACTTCACCTTATTACGAGTATGCCAGGTGTCATTGGGTTTTTAGGTAATTCGGAAGGTAATTCCAAAGTGCCTGTGGCTCTCCGTCAATCTGAAATTAATCGTATTTTAGGCCGGGTCGATGAGGCAGCACAAGAAGAAGAAGCACCTTCGATGTCCTTCATTAAAGGAGAAAGCGTCAAAGTTGTTGATGGGCCTTTCAGTGGATTTATAGGAACTGTTGAAGAGGTCTTTGAAGAAAAGAAAAAACTCAATGTAGTTGTAAAAATATTCGGGCGCAGCACGCCCGTGGAACTCAGTTACGCACAAGTAGAAAAGGAAAGTTGAAAATTCTTATGGGTAGGAGCTTCCCCTGCACGTGAGCCATCAGAATTACCATCAGACCTACAAATTAAACAACAATGGCAAAAGAAATAACCGGATACGTCAAACTCCAAGTGAAGGGTGGCCAGGCCAATCCTTCACCGCCTATCGGACCTGCATTGGGTTCTAAGGGTTTGAACATCATGGAGTTTTGCAAGCAGTTCAATGGCCGTACTCAAGACAAAATGGGTATGGTTTTGCCGGTAGTCATTACGTACTACAAGGATAAGTCTTTTGATTTTGTCATCAAGACTCCTCCGGCCGCTATTCTGCTCATGGAAGCAACTAAATTGAAGAAAGGTTCGGCTCAGCCTAACCGTACCAAGGTAAGTTCAGTAACGTGGGATCAGGTTCGTCAGATTACTGAAACCAAAATGCCGGACTTAAATTGCTTCACTGTGGATGCGGGAATGAAAATGATAGCCGGTACAGCTCGTAGTATGGGTATTACCGTGACTGGCAAAGCCCCGTGGGAAGAAAACAACTAAGCGTAGTGTAATACGCCTAAGAAACTTAAGAACATGGGAAAATTGACGAAAAAGAAAAAAGAGGCCCTGTCGAAATTCGATAACGATCTGTCGTATAACTTTCATCAGGCTGCGGAAGTCCTTAAAACTATTTCTTACACAAAATTTGATTCATCCGTAGATATTGACGTTCGTTTGGGCGTTGATCCGCGGAAAGCTGATCAAATGGTGCGTGGTGTAGTTACCTTACCTCATGGTACAGGAAAAGAAGTTCGTGTGCTTGTGTTGTGTACGCCGGACAAAGAAGCTGAGGCAAAGGAAGCCGGTGCTGATTATGCTGGATTGGATGAATTTATTCAAAAAATTGAGCAAGGTTGGACCGACATCGACGTAATCATCACGATGCCAAGTGTTATGGCTAAGGTAGGTAAATTAGGTAAAATTCTCGGTCCCCGTGGATTGATGCCTAACCCTAAATCAGGCACAGTGACAACTGACGTAGCAAAAGCCGTTCAAGAAGTAAAGGCTGGAAAGATTGATTTCAAGGTTGATAAATTTGGAATCATTCACACTAGCATCGGTAAGGTCTCTTTTGACCCCGATAAGCTTGCACAGAATGCTCAGGAAGTTATTAACACACTTGTTCGCCTGAAGCCTTCTTCAGCAAAAGGTACGTATGTGAGAAGCATTCACTTATCAAGTACGATGAGTCCAAGTGTTTCCATTGATAAAAACACGATTCCAGGTTTATAATTATGACAAGGGAAGAAAAAGCAGTAGTAATTGACGAATTGAGTCAGAAATTCGCTAGCACGCCTTACTTCTATATCACCAATGCATCGGGCATGTCAGTTGATGAAGTAAATCAACTTCGCCGCCTGTGCTTTGAAAAAGGTGTAGAATATCGCGTGATAAAGAATACTCTGATCAGAAAAGCCCTTGAAACATTGTCAACCGATTATTCATCTTTTGACGCAAGCGTACTGAAAGGATTTTCAGGCGTGATGTTTCATCCGGAGTCAGGTAAAGTTCCTGCACAGTTGATCAAAGAATTTCGTAAGAAATCCGGTAAGGATAAGTTAAAATTGAAAGGTGCTTCCGTAGATTATTCTCTGTTCGTAGGAGAAGATCAGTTAGAGCTTTTGATTGCGCTGAAATCCAAGCAGGAGCTTTTGGGCGAAGTGATCGGCTTGTTGCAATCTCCTGCCAAAAACGTTGTTTCTGCCCTGCAAAGTGGTGGCAACAAGTTGGCCGGGATTCTCAAGACTTTATCCGAAAAAGAAGAGCAATAGTATTAGTAAGTATAAGTCCCTGCGGAGGTGGCAATCCGTGAGGTCATTTAAGCCACAAAATTTTTCAAAAACTTTTTTTGTAATCACTTAATCAAAAATAAAAATGGCAGATTTGAAAGCTTTCGCGGAGCAGCTTGTTAACCTTACGGTTAAAGAAGTGAACGAACTTGCTGCAATTCTGAAAGACGAATATGGTATTGAGCCCGCCGCTGCTGGTGCAGTTATGGTAGCAGGTCCTGCTGCTGGCGATGGTGATGCCCCTGTTGCTGCTGAGCAAACGTCTTTCGATGTAATTTTAAAGGCAGCTGGTGCAAGTAAGCTTGCGGTTGTTAAGTTGGTAAAAGATCTTACCGGACTTGGTCTGAAAGAAGCTAAGGAATTGGTAGATGGCGCTCCTAAGCCTTTGAAAGAAGGTGTTAGTAAGGATGAGGCCGAAGCCCTCAAAAAGCAACTTGAAGAAGCTGGTGCAGAAGTAGAGGTTAAGTAATTTATCTCTTTTCTTTACCCATAAATTTACAGGAACAGGCCTGACACTAGTCAGGTCTTTTCCTGTTTTGTGAATAGGGCATCAAACTATTTTATACAAAAGGTTGTTTCTCTCTTTGTATGAAAGAATTAAGTCATTTGATCACAAGTAGTTAAATGCCTTTATTTCTAAGTAAATCTTCCTGAAAGCCTATTGTAAACAGCAGGCATTCTGTTTTTCTTCACTAATTGGAAGAATTGATCCGAAACACTTCTTTACTCGTAGAAAGCAAGAAGAGGGGTCTGTTCTTTTTTATTTAATTCTACGAGGCCTAATTTTGTGGTTTTAAACTGATTAGAGCTTTTGCCACTTCCTTATTTGTCGCATAAGTTCTTGAATTTATTGTTCTATTAACCCCAAACAATATAGCCTTGGCTACCCAAACAACTTCCAGAAAAAATTTCGCCCGGATTAGTCCGATCATTGATTATCCCGATTTCCTTGGAGTACAAGTTCAGTCATTCAGAGACTTCTTCAGCCTTGATACGTCAGTTGAAGATCGCTCAGATGAAGGGCTTTACAAAGTGTTCGCAGAGAACTTTCCAATTGCTGACTCCCGTGATAATTTCGTGCTTCAGTTTATTGATTATCTGCTTGAGCCGCCAAAATATTCCGTCGATGAATCTATTGATCGTGGATTGACTTATGCTGTACCCTTAAAGGCAAAGCTAAAGCTAATTTGTAATGATCCGGATCACGAAGAATTTGAAACGATTGAGCAAGAGGTGTTTTTAGGGAATATTCCCTACATGACAGACCGCGGATCTTTCGTAATTAATGGTGCGGAACGTGTCATCGTTTCGCAGCTGCACCGCTCACCGGGAGTGTTTTTCTCCATGAGCAAGCATACCAACGGATCAAAGCTTTATTCAGCACGCATTATCCCTTTCAAAGGTTCATGGATTGAGTTCTCTACCGACGTGAACAATGTAATGTATGCGTACATTGACCGTAAGAAGAAGTTTCCGGTTACAACTTTGCTCCGTGCGATTGGTTTTGGTTCTGATAAAGACATTCTTGATTTGTTTGGCCTATCCGAAGAAATTTCGGCGACTCAAACCAATCTGAAAAAAGCCGTTGGTCGTCGCCTGGCTGCAAGGGTACTGCGTACCTGGACGGAAGATTTCGTGGATGAAGATACTGGTGAAGTAGTTTCTATTCAGCGGAATGAGGTACTTCTTGAGCGTGACTCAGTAATTGCTACCGAAGATATTGATGTAGTAATGAACTCCGGCCAAAAATCAATCATCCTGCACAAGGAAGATATGAATGTGGCGGATTACAATATTATTTATAATACCTTACAAAAAGATAGCTCAAACTCTGATAAAGAGGCCGTTGAGCAAATTTATCGTCAGCTTAGAAATGCTGAAGCACCGGACGAGCAAACAGCCCGTGAGGTAATTCAAAGCCTTTTCTTCAGCGATAAGCGGTATGATCTCGGAGACGTAGGACGTTACCGGATCAATAAAAAATTGGGCTCTGACACTAGTCTGGACGTTCGGGTACTTACTACCGGAGATATAGTTTCGATCGTTAAATACCTGATTGGGCTGATCAACGCCAAAGCGGTAGTTGACGATATTGACCACTTGTCAAATCGTCGGGTTAGAACCGTTGGTGAGCAGCTATATGCACAATTTGGTGTAGGTTTGGCACGGATGGCGCGTACGATCAAAGAGCGTATGAACGTGCGGGATAATGAAGATTTTAAGCCGGTTGATCTGATCAACGCCAGGACATTATCCTCTGTTATCAATTCCTTTTTTGGTACCAATCAGCTGTCTCAGTTTATGGATCAAACCAATCCGTTAGCTGAGATTACCCACAAACGCAGGATGTCGGCTCTCGGGCCTGGCGGTCTGTCGCGTGAGCGCGCCGGATTTGAGGTTCGTGACGTTCACTATACCCACTACGGGCGCTTGTGTACCATTGAAACTCCCGAAGGACCAAATATCGGGTTGATCTCTTCCCTTTGTGTATTTGCCAAGGTGAACGGTATGGGATTCATTGAAACTCCTTATCGTGTGATTGATACCAACGGAAAATTGACCGACGAAATCATTTACATGACAGCGGAGGAAGAAGACTCCAAATATATTGCTCAGGCAAATGCTTCGGTTGATAAAGGAGGAACCTTCACGGTTGAGAAAATTAAGACTCGATTTGAAGGGGATTTCCCAATGGTAGAACCTTCGCAGGCATCCTTTATGGATATTGCGGCCAACCAAATCGTTTCGGTTGCTGCCTCGTTGATTCCCTTCCTGGAACATGACGATGCAAACCGTGCTTTGATGGGCTCAAACATGCAGCGTCAGGCAGTACCTCTGTTGCGGCCACAAGCCCCAATCGTAGGTACAGGTCTTGAAAGACGTGTCGCAATGGACTCACGTGCATTGGTTGTTGCCGAAGGAGACGGTGTGATTGACTATGTGGACGCTGATAAAATTATTGTGCGTTACGACCGTACGGATGAAGACCGGCAGGTGAGTTTTGAAGATGATTGTATTTCGTATAATCTGGTAAAATTCCGCCGCACCAATCAGGATACGTGTCTTAACCTGCAACCAATGGTTTTGAAAGGCCAAAAGGTGAAAAAAGGAGAAGCGCTTTGTCAGGGATATGGTACGGAAGGTGGCGAACTTGCCTTAGGCCGTAACATGATGGTTGCGTTTATGCCCTGGCAGGGATATAACTTTGAGGATGCTATTGTAATTTCTGAGAAAGTAGTTCGGGAAGATATTTTTACCTCCATTCACATTGAAGAATTTGAACTGGAAGTACGTGATACGAAGCGTGGTGAAGAAGAACTTACGGCGGAAATTCCCAATGTAAGCGAAGAAACTGTTCGGAATCTTGACGAAAACGGAATCATCCGGGTTGGTACTGAGGTAAAGGAAGGAGATATTCTGATTGGTAAAATTACGCCAAAAGGAGAATCTGACCCCACTCCGGAAGAAAAACTGTTACGTGCCATTTTTGGTGATAAAGCAGGAGATGTGAAGGACGCTTCCAAAAAAGCGCCGCCATCTATGAAAGGAGTTGTAATTGATACCAAACTATTTTCGCGCCCTACCAAAGAAGAACGTGCCAAGCATAAGGATGAGCTTAAATTGCTCATGAAGCGGTATAGCCGTGACTTGCTTGCCATGAGAGAGCACATGATTGACAAACTGATTTTCCTGGTAGACGGGAAAACCAGTCAGGGAGTTAAGCATAAATTTGGTGACGTGCTTGTGAGCAAAGGCGTGAAATTCAATCGCAAGAATGTTTCGGAAAACCTTTTCCCCGCAGCCAACCCTTACCGCGATGAAAGTCAATATTCTGTACCAGAAGAAGTCAACTTAATTGGTGACGTTCTGACAGATTCGTGGACGGACGAACCTGAGCTTAATAAAATGATCTCACGGTTAGTACGTAATTACCTCAACCGTCGTAGCGAACTCATGGGCCGCTTCAAACGCGAACGTTTTGCGCTGGAAGTAGGAGACGAACTACCCGCAGGTATCGTGAAGCTAGCGAAAGTTTACATCGCTAAAAAACGTAAACTGAAAGTAGGAGATAAAATGGCGGGTCGCCACGGAAACAAGGGGGTTGTTGCTCGTATTGTTCGGGCAGAAGACATGCCTTTCCTTGAAGATGGCACTCCCGTTGACATCGTTCTTAACCCACTTGGGGTACCTTCCCGTATGAACATCGGGCAGATTTATGAGACAATTCTGGCATGGGCAGGTCTGAAAATGGGTCGTCGCTATGCAACACCAATTTTTGATGGAGCTACCGAAGAGGAAGTTGCCGCCGAATTGAAAGAGGCAGGTTTGCCAGATTGGGGACGTACGTATCTGTACAATGGCCTGTCAGGCGATCGGTTCGATCAGAAAGTTACGGTTGGTCTCATCTATATGATGAAGTTGGGCCACCTTGTAGATGATAAAATGCACGCCCGTTCGATTGGACCCTACTCGCTTATTACTCAGCAGCCGCTTGGTGGTAAAGCACAATTTGGAGGTCAGCGGTTTGGCGAAATGGAGGTATGGGCATTGGAAGCCTTCGGTGCATCACACATTCTTCAGGAAATCCTGACGGTGAAATCCGATGACGTAGTAGGACGTGCAAAAGCATATGAGGCAATTGTGAAAGGTGAAAATCTTCCAAAGCCAAATATTCCGGAGTCGTTTAACGTATTGGTTCACGAACTTCGTGGATTGGCATTGGAGATTACCCTGGATTAATTGAAAGCAACCCTCAAAGCTCAACACGGGCTTTGAGGGTACTTAGCCTTATAAATTATCCAAGACTATTGACTCACAGCAAAAAGATCAACAATATGTCTTTTAAGAAGAACAAAAAACTAAACAGTGACTTTCTAAATATCACCATCAGCCTTGCTTCACCGGAATCAATCCTGGAAAGCTCCTATGGTGAAGTGACTCAGCCCGAAACCATCAACTACCGGACCTACAAGCCGGAGATGGGTGGATTGTTTTGCGAGCGAATCTTCGGCCCGGTAAAGGATTGGGAATGTCATTGTGGTAAATACAAGCGTATTCGCTACAAAGGAATCATTTGCGACCGATGCGGGGTAGAGGTAACCGAGAAAAAAGTTCGTCGCGAGCGTATGGGGCATATCGAGCTCGTTGTGCCCGTTGCTCATATCTGGTATTTCAGAAGTTTGCCAAATAAAATTGGATACCTTCTGGGACTATCAACCAAAAAACTGGATCAGATTATTTACTACGAACGGTATGCGGTTGTTCAGGCAGGTGTGAAAGCTGAAGACGGTGTAAGCTACATGGATTTCCTGACGGAAGACGAGTATCTTGACATCGTTGATAAACTACCACGCGAAAATCAAATGTTGCCCGATACGGATCCTAATAAGTTTATTGCAAAAATGGGTGCAGAAGCGCTCGAAATGCTGCTTAATCGGATTCAACTCGACGAGTTATCGTACGAGCTTCGTCATCAGGCTGCTACCGATACTTCGCAACAGCGGAAAGCAGAAGCATTGAAAAGACTGAAAGTTGTAGAAGCTTTCAGAGATGCCAATACACGTATTGAAAACCGCCCCGAATGGATGGTTATCAAAATGGTACCTGTGATTCCACCTGAATTGCGCCCGCTTGTACCCCTGGACGGTGGTCGCTTTGCAACTTCTGATTTAAATGATCTGTATCGCCGGGTAATTATTCGGAACAATCGTTTGAAGCGTTTGATCGAAATCAAAGCACCTGAGGTTATTTTGAGGAACGAAAAACGGATGCTTCAGGAAGCCGTTGATTCACTTTTTGACAATAGCCGGAAAGTAAACGCCGTCCGTTCCGAAGGAAACCGTGCGCTTAAATCCCTTTCGGATATGTTGAAAGGAAAGCAGGGCCGTTTCCGTCAAAACCTGCTTGGAAAGCGTGTGGATTATTCAGGTCGTTCTGTAATTGTAGTAGGACCGGAATTGAAACTACACGAATGCGGATTGCCAAAAGATATGGCAGCCGAGCTTTTCAAACCGTTCATTATTCGTAAACTTATTGAGCGTGGAATCGTAAAAACAGTAAAATCAGCAAAGAAAATTGTTGATCGCAAGGATCCCGTGATTTGGGATATTTTGGAAAATGTACTGAAAGGACACCCTGTACTTCTAAACCGTGCTCCAACGCTGCACCGTTTGGGTATTCAGGCATTCCAGCCAAAGTTGATCGAAGGAAAGGCGATTCAGCTGCACCCCTTGGTGTGTACTGCATTCAACGCTGACTTTGACGGTGACCAAATGGCCGTACACGTACCGCTTGGACAGGAAGCTGTTTTGGAAGCATCTATGCTCATGCTGTCTTCTCACAATATCCTTAACCCTGCCAACGGTGCGCCGATTACGGTACCATCACAAGACATGGTTTTGGGATTATACTATGTAACAAAAGGTCGTTATAACTCACCTGAATACCCAATTATGGGTGAAGGCATGACTTTCTACGGGGCAGATGAGGTAATCATTGCCATCAATGAAGGACGAGTTTCCAAGCATGCTCACATCAAATGTCGGGCAAGAGTTCGGAACGAGGACGGAACTTTTGAAGAAAAACTCATCGAAACCGTAGCAGGAAGAATTCTGTTCAACCAAAGCGTTCCAAAAGAAGTAGGCTTTATTAATGAACTGCTGACCAAAAAGAAATTGCAGCAAATCATTGGACAGGTATTTAAGCTTGCCGGTGTGTCTCGTACAGCGCAATTCCTGGATGATATCAAAGAGCTTGGTTTCCAGATGGCATTCCGGGGTGGTCTTTCCATCGGATTGAGTGATGTGATGGTACCTGCCGAAAAAGAGCAATTGATTGAAGATGCCAAAAGAGATGTAGAAAGTGTTTGGAGTAATTACCTCATGGGATTAATTACCGAAAACGAGCGATACAATCAGGTAATTGATATCTGGACTCGTGTAAATTCCCGCATTACTGAAACCCTCATGAAGCAGCTTGAAGCGGATCAGGGTGGATTTAACTCAATCTATATGATGATGCACTCAGGAGCCCGCGGTTCCAGGGAACAGATTCGTCAGTTGGGAGGAATGAGAGGTCTGATGGCTAAGCCTCAGAAAAACCTGGCGGGTGGTGCCGGAGAAATTATCGAAAACCCCATTCTTTCAAACTTTAAGGAAGGATTGGACGTACTCGAATATTTTATCTCAACCCACGGTGCCCGGAAAGGTCTCGCAGATACAGCCCTAAAAACTGCGGATGCCGGTTATTTGACTCGTCGTTTGCATGATGTTGCTCAGGATGTTGTAGTCGTTGAAAATGACTGCGAAACCCTGCGAGGAATTCAGATTTCGGCACTGAAAGACAACGAGGATATTGTTGAACCGCTTTCAGAACGGATTTTGGGTCGTGTGAGCGTACATGATGTTTTTGATCCGCTATCAGGTGAAATGATCCTGGAATCTGGTCAGGAAATTACCGAGGAAATTGCGGCATATATTGATGAAACAAGCATTGAAACCGTAGAAATTCGCTCCGTTCTCACCTGCGAAACTCGGAATGGAGTTTGTGCCAAGTGCTACGGTCGCAGCCTTGCTTCTGCCCGCATGGTAGATATTGGAGAGGCTGTGGGTGTAATTGCCTCACAATCCATTGGAGAGCCCGGTACACAGCTAACGCTTCGTACGTTCCACGTAGGTGGTACTGCTTCTAACATTGCCGTTGATGCCAACATCAAAGCTAAGTTTGAGGGGGTTATTCAATTTGAAGATTTGCGTTTGGTAGAAACAACCAATAGCGAAGGAGACGCAATCACAGTCGTAATGGGACGTTCAGGAGAAGTTCGTATTGTACATCCCGAAACCCGTCAATTGCTGATTGCCAATAACGTACCTTATGGTGCTCACCTAAGTATCAAAGAAGGAGATGTTGTGATCAAAGGACAAGAACTCTGTACCTGGGATCCTTACAACGCTGTAATTCTTTCTGAATTTGATGGTGGAGTTGAGTTTGATGCAATCGAGGAAGGTATTACTTATCGGGAAGAGTTTGACGAACAAACAGGTTTCCAGGAAGCGGTAATTATCGAAACTCGTGATAAAACCAAAAACCCGGCGATTGTTGTCAAAGGTAAAAGCAAGCTTCTGAAAGATCAGACCGAGAAGTCTTACAACCTACCTGTTGGAGCACGCCTTGTGGTGAAAAAAGGAGCTGTTGTCAGAGCCGGTCAGCCACTTGCCAAAATTCCTCGTGTAGTTGGTAAAACCCGTGACATTACCGGAGGTTTGCCCCGTGTTACAGAGCTTTTTGAAGCCCGTAATCCTTCTAACCCAGCAACTGTTAGTGAAATTGACGGTGTTGTAAGCTACGGAGGTGTAAAGCGTGGTAATCGTGAAATCCTGATTGAATCAAAAGATGGAGTGCAGCGCCGCTACATGGTTACGCTTTCCAAGCACATTCTGGTGCAGGATGGAGACTTTGTAAAGGCTGGTGATCCTCTCTCGGATGGTGCAATCACACCCGCAGATATTCTGTCGATCAAAGGACCAACCGCCGTGCAGGAATATCTCGTGAATGAAATTCAGGAAGTATACCGTTTGCAGGGTGTAAAAATCAACGATAAGCACATCGAATGTATCGTGCGCCAAATGATGCAGAAAGTAGAAATTCTGGATGCTGGCGATACAAACTTCCTCGAAATGCAACCGGTAGATCGTTGGGTATTCCGGGAAGATAATGACAAGATTCTGAACATGAAAGTGATCGAAGAATCTGGTGATTCTGAGTCGCTGAAACCGGGGATGATCGTGTCTGTTCGTCGGTTGAGAGACGAAAATTCTAGCCTCAAACGTCGTGATCTTCAACTGGTGAAAGCCCGTGATGCACAGCCTGCTGTGGCTAAGCCAACACTGATGGGTATCACTCAGGCATCGTTAGGTACTGAAAGTTTCGTATCTGCGGCTTCTTTCCAGGAAACAACCAAAGTTCTAAGCGAAGCCGCCGTTCGTGGCAAGCGCGACGAATTGCAGGGCCTGAAAGAAAACGTAATCGTTGGTCACCTCATTCCGGCCGGTACAGGCATGCGCAAGTATGTTGACCTGCTCGTGGGTTCTAAGGAAGAGTTCGATGCATTGGCTGATTCTCGTGAGAGAGCGGCCCGCAAAAAACGCGAGTTAGCTTAGTAGATAAGTAATGAATTAGATAGCTCAAAGCCGGTTCCTGAGGGAACCGGCTTTTTGTTTAAAAAAACTAACCGACTTTGCCTCTATCTTTACTTCTGACTTTTTTTACCTTTGTTAAAAACAACTAAACCTATGGAAAAAAAGAATCAGGATTCAGAGCAACAAATAAATATCGAACTTACAGAGGAAATGGCGGAGGGCGTCTATTCAAACCTCGCCATGATTGCCCATTCCAATAGCGAATTTATTCTGGATTTTATCCGCTTAATGCCGGGTATCCCCAAAGCCAAAGTAAAAGCCCGTGTCATCGTCACACCTGAGCATGCCAAACGTCTACTGGAAGCGTTAAAAGACAATATTCGACGGTTTGAGGAAATCAACGGCCCTATCAAACCATCCAATGACGACGATTCTCACTTCAATTTTCCTATTAGTTTTGGAGGTCCCGGCGGTGAAGCATAGCTATTTTTAAACTTTGACCGTTAGTTCAACTATCATCATCAACTCAAAATAAGAATGAAAAAATTTATTGCTCGCCAGGCACTCACGGCGATATGTATGTTTATCAGCTTTGGCTCTTTTGCTCAGGAGGCTCAAAAAGGAGCTTACGATGCACACGTGCTATTTCATCCCCTGTTCAACTTTCAGCCGGGTAGCGAGTATCGGACCGGCAGTGGTGCTCCCGGGCCGAAGTATTGGCAAAATAGGGCAGATTATAAAATCAACGTTTCATTGGATGAAACCGCAGGCAAATTGCAGGGCGACGTAGAAATTACGTACAAGAATAACAGCCCTGAGGATCTTGAATTTATTTGGCTGCAACTGGACCAAAACGCTTTCAGCGATTCGTCGAGAAGCGGAAAAACGACGGCAATTACGGGTGGCCGATTTGGAAATATCGGCTTTATGGGTGGTAATGAAATTACTGCCGTCACGGTGCAACAGGGAAAAGGCAAAGCTGCCTCAGCGATGTACGTGATCAACGATACCCGTATGCAGGTTCGTCTGATGGACCCGCTCAAAGCCAATGGCGAAATTATTAAAATAAAAATCTCCTATTCCTTCAAAATTCCCGAATATGGCTCCGACCGGATGGGAACACTTCAAACCAAGAATGGAATGATTTATGAATTTGCGCAGTGGTATCCACGCGTATGTGTTTTTGATGACATTGAAGGCTGGAACGTACTGCCTTATCTTGGTGCCGGAGAGTTTTACCTCGAATACGGTGATTTTGAATATGCTATTACCGTACCCTGGGACCACATCGTAGTCGGTTCCGGTGAGTTGTTGAATCCGAATGATGTGCTGACCAAAGAACAGATCAATCGGCTCAATCAGGCTGGTAAGAGCGATCAAACTGTGATGATTCGTTCGGCTGAGGAAGTGACCGATGCCGCCACTCGCCCCAAACAATCAGGTACATTAACCTGGCGTTTTCGGTGCCTGCAAGCAAGAGATATTGCCTGGGCTACTTCCAAAGCATTTGTATGGGATGCCGCTCGCATGAACTTACCAAGTGGAAAAACAGCGCTTGCGCAGTCAGTTTATCCTGCCGAAGATGGAGGAGCCAACGGCTGGGGACGTTCCACAGAATATGTAAAAGCATGTATTGAGTTTTATTCAAATTATATTTTTGAATACACATACCCCGTTGCTACTAATGTAGCTGGTATCGTGGGCGGAATGGAATATCCCGGCATTGTTTTTTGCGGGCATGATAGTCGCGGAGAAAGCTTATGGGGAGTTACTGATCACGAATTTGGTCACAACTGGTTCCCGATGATTGTGGGCAATAACGAGCGTAAATACGCCTGGATGGACGAAGGATTTAATACGTTCCTGAACTTCCTTTCTACCGATGCATTCAATAACGGCGAGTACAAGAACAATCAGATGAACGACCTGCACCGGCTGGCTCCGGCTATATTCAGAGAAAAGGCAGATCCGATCATGACGATTCCGGATGTAGTTCAGGCTCGTAATTTAGGTTTCGAGGCTTATTACAAACCTGCCATTGGCCTGAAAATGCTGCGTGAACGTGTATTAGGAAAAGATAGATTTGACTTTGCATTCAGACAGTATGTCAAAAGATGGGCTTTTAAACATCCTACACCTTATGACTTCTTCCGAACCATGGAAGACGCCGCCGGCGAAGATTTGGGTTGGTTCTGGAAAGGCTGGTTTTTTGAAAACTTCAAGCTTGACCAAAGTGTAAAAGATGTTATTTACGTTGAGCAAAATCCGCAGAAAGGATCCGTGATAACAATCGAAAATCTAAATCAATGGGCAATGCCTGCTACCATTGAAATTGAAGAAGCAAATGGCAAGAAAACACGTGTAGAACTGCCCGTGGAGGTGTGGCAGCGCGGCGGAACCTGGACTTTCCGGGCAGAAACACAGCAGCCGGTTCGATCGGTCAAGATAGATCCGGATAATCAACTACCGGATATTAATCCTGCCAATAACAGCTGGAAACCCAGCCGCTATATCGCACCTATCGCAAATTAATTTTTCATTTTCTTTTCAGGCAAACAAAGATGCCGTCTTGTTTGTACTATCAGCTACTGGTAGGGCACGCAGGACGGCATCTTTGTTCTACATAAAATAGTATTTTTTAAAGACTTTTTGCAACTTGTAGCAGTTAGACCGCCCCGAAAATGAAACTGACTTTCCTATTTGTTTTTTTTGTTTTTTGCTCGGTTTGTGCATTGGAATCAATAGCACAAAGTAAGATTTTTGGGTTTCATCTCACCGACAAACGCCGGAGTGTAAAAGTGCCTTTTGAACTCCACGCCAATCTCATTATTGTTCCTGCTCAAATCAATGGCTCCGATACGCTGCGCTTTATATTGGATACAGGAGTGAGTTCTACAATTATCACAGATCCTTCCGTTTCGAGATTTATTAATACAGATTACGTACGAAGTGTGAGACTGGAAGGTGTAGGAAAGGATAGTATCGTTGAAGCTAAAATTAGTATCGGCAATACACTTCGCATCGGTTTTGCCCAAACGTACGATCACAATATGGTCGTTTTACAGGAAGATATTCTCAAACTTTCCGAAATAGTAGGTACTTCCGTCCATGGAATTATTGGCTATGAGCTATTTGAGCGCTTCGTGGTAGCCATAGATTTCCGAAATCGTGAACTTCTCATCAGAACGCCGGGGCAATATAAGTATCGAAAAAGAGACGGACATAAAATCCCGATTCAGGTTGTTGACAAAAAGCCGTATATCGAAGATGTATATATTCGGGAAGTTGAAAAAGAACAGAAAGTGAAGCTTTTGCTGGATACTGGTGCCGGACATGCAGTAATGCTGAATACCTTCGCTAATTCGATAGAAATACCTTTGCCTGAAACCCTAATTGATGTTCAGTTGGGAATTGGTCTCTCGGGTAAAATAAGCGGCTATATGGGCCGGTTAGACGAGGTTCGGATTGGTAGCTATAATTTGACTCAGGTAGTAACCTCCTTTCCGGATAGTGCTTCATTTGGGAGTAAAATACGCTCGGAGGAAGAGCGACAGGGCAATATCGGTGGCGAACTCTTGCGTCGATTCAAAGTAACTATTAACTATCCTGAGCAATTCATTACCATGAAACCCATCAAACGGATGTTAAAAGAAACCTTTGAACATGATATGAGTGGGATGGATTTGAGAGCAAGGGGTGCCAATTTTAACGAATACTATGTTGACCGGATCATTGAAGATTCACCTGCCTTTTATGCAGGTTTACAAAAGGATGATCGGGTTATATTTATCAATAATGTACCCGCCAACACCCTCAGCATGACTGAAATTTACAAATTACTTCAGCGCAAAGAAGGTAAGGAAATAAACATTATCGTGAATCGAAACGGAAAGATTATTTTTACCAGCGTTATTTTGAAGAGAATTATATAAAATACTGATTGTCAGGCTTCAATTAGCATGGCGCCATACGAATAGCCACCGCCAAAAACAGTCACGACAATCCGTTGCCCTTTTTCAAACCGATCAAAATTTTCGGAAAGCGCAATCGCACAACCTGCACAACCGGTATTACCCAGGCGTTGTATATTGGAAAGTAATTTCTCTTCCGGTATCCCCAAAGTCCCGATTACGTTCAGGCTAATCCGATGATTGGCCTGATGCGGAATCAGATAATCAATATCCGAAATTGTCAGCCCGCACGCCTGCAGCACCTGTTGACTTACTTTGGGCATATAGGTACACGCATTTTGGAATACATCCCGCCCGTAGGGCATAATGACGCCGCGCTCGTTTGGGCGTAACACAACGGCCTCAATCGCTTTGCCGCTTGTGGCGGCCCCACCCGTAATTAACTTTCGGATATAAAGATCAGAATCCGTTTGTCGTTCTTTGGAAATAAGCAGCGCCGATGCACCGTCTCCCCATAAATGCCCCGAAATAGTGTCCCGTTCGTTGTAATATGCTGTGTTGTGGTCCGCAACAATAACCAAAGCTTTTGACGCTTTTTTCATGGCAAAATAACCTTCTACCAATTCAATAGCATTAAGAAGCGAAGAGCAGGCCGAAGAAACAGAAACAACCGGAATGTCCGGAATTTCGATATAGTGCTGTACAGCATGAGCAAGGGAGACGATGGTGTCGTAGGGAGTATAAGTTGCGCCAACGATCAGATCTATCTCATTTTTGCTGTACGGGATTGTTTCAAGCAGTGTTTTAACTGCTTCGATTGCCATCGTATTGGTATTTTCACCAGCCGGTGCTTTGCGGCGCTCGCTAATGCCTGTACGTTCTACGATCCATTCGCTGGAAAGGTTGTTTAGTTCTGTAAAATAGTCATTACCAACTATTTCACTTGGCAGGTAATGACTAACTCGATTTATATACATATGCTGAATAAATGCTTTTCAAGAAAATTCGTACGAATTCGTCCGAAAGTTAAATATTTCGTAGAAAGCGTAGTACTGATTATTTGAACAATTTAATAAAATATTTAAATATTTATACTAATTATTGACTTTTGTAAAGAATTTAATTTCCCACCTGTCTATTTTGTAAATAGCGACGCATAGTAGCGTATGAGAAGGTGTTCTTCGTTTCTCCAGTTGTAGTGCTTTTCGACGGCGCTGCGTCCATTTGTTCCCATTTCTTTCGCTTTTACAGGATTTTCAATAAGTTCTATCATGGCGTCTGCGAGCTGTTGAGCATTGTAAGGAGATATACAAAAACCACACCCATGCCGGACGACTACCTGCTGATACAGAGCAAAATCGGAAGTAATGACGGGCAGTTGAAGCGCCATATACTCAAATAGTTTGGTCGTATAGGAATCGGGATAATCGCCCACGGGTTTGAGTAGTGCCAGCCCGGCAGTACAGTGTGCCGCATAGCTCAGGGCAATTCGCTGATCAGTATATCCATAAAAGGTTAAATGAGGTTTTACTTTTTCAAAATCGGCAATTTCATGTAAGGCAGCTGCCGACACCTGAAATGGACCGAAAAGGAGAACCTTAAATTCCGGATACTTCTGCTTTAACAGTGCAAATGCAGCCACTAAGGTGTCAAATGCCCGCTCGATGGAAATCACCCCACTGTAAAAAAAAGTAGGAGCGGAGGATGGATTTGCAAAGGAGGCTTGCGGCAGGCGATCCAGAAAATTAAGCGAGGGGAAATTATGTATGATGGCAGGTTCAAAGGTTAAAGCGCTGTATTCAATTTGGTAGGCATCTTCTGTAAAAATGCAATGAAAATAGCGCCGTGCCAGATGATCAAACAATCGAAAAAAGTACTGAAAAATAGCGGCTTTGTTGTAATGCTTGATACTGAATTTCTTATAAAGATTTTCCTGAATTTCATAGACAACTGTTGCCCCAAGCGCCCTAAATAAAAAAGCAATTGGAATCAGCTCCGGTACAAAAATATGTAGGACAGCGGGCCTGAGTCGCAGGCATTTCCACAAAACAATCGGATGACAGAAGAGTAATCTAAACAGCAAATGCCGATAAAGGGGTAGACGAATTGTGGCAATCGAAGCATCCTCCGACGGAGCTGTTAATAAATTCGGAAGTGCCAGAAAAACCTCGTACTTCTGTGCCAGCGAAGGAGCCGTTTTGTACACAATGCGTGGGTCAGTTGGTGGATGCACCGTACTTAGTAACAACACCCGCTTCTTCATAGCTCAGCACAAATCGCCACACCTGCGGAAGTCCCCAGACGGCTTGCGCCTGCTTCCAGACAGGCAAGTGCCAGCTCGCGGGTACGGATTCCGCCGGAGGCTTTTATTTGCATGGAAGCTGGTAAAATACTTCGCATAAGCCGGATAGTATCAGGCACAGCTCCCTGTGGGGCAAATCCCGTAGAGGTTTTGACGAAGTCGGCCTGCGCTTCCGCACAAATTTCGCAGGCAGTATGTAGCTCAAACGTATCCAAATAAGCCGTTTCAATGATAACTTTAAGTAAGGCACCTTTTGCATGAGTGAGCCGGGCGAGTTGACTGAGTTCTTCCCGCACGCTCAGGTAGGCCATTGATTTAAATTGCGAGAGGTTCATGACCACATCAAGCTCTGTGGCTCCATCGCCCAGGGCGGCTTCGGCTTCAAAATACTTGGTGTCTGAGGTAGAATAGCCCAGCGGAAACCCAATAACTGTGGCAATTTCTATCGGTACAGGACAAAATTCGAGCATTTCTTTGGTATACCGCACGTACGAAGGTGCTACGCAAACGGCCTTAAATGCATAAATCCAGGCTTCCTCACAAAGCTTTCGAATATTTGTTTCGGAAGCAGTTGGTGACAGGAGTGTATGGTCAATAACAGAATTCAGAACTGGTAAAGTTGGAGTGTTCACAACGATGATGAGAAAATGTTTACATACAAAATAAAGAAAAATACCCCGCAAGAACTTGCAGGGTAATCAATTCCGTAGCGTATTGAAAACAGAGCTATTCGGCAGAAGTAGCTTCCTGATCCTGCTCATCTGTTGCCGGTTCTGCGGCTGCAACAGCGATAGTTGTAGCACCAAATGCCTCAGGAAAGTTTTCCGCAATAACATTATACCAGGTAATGATTTTTTTGATGTCCGAAACATAAACCCGCTCCCGGTCAAACTCGGGTAGAACTTCATCCAAAAATTCAATCAAATCTTTATCCGAAGCTTCTTTCAACGAAAGTGCAACCTGCTCGCCATGGATTTCTCTGATTTTTACAAAAACTTCTGCCAAAGGAACTGATTCCTGAGCACCATCGGTAAAAATTGAAACATCTTTCAAAACAGAGACGCGAGCCGTGGGCCCTATCATCGACTTTTCTTTTTTGCCATCGAGGCTTTCTACAATAACCCCGGCCCGGCTAGGCTTCAATATTCGGTACAGGCCACTTTTGCCCGCTACGTTTGCAATTTCTTTTAAAACTTCCATTCCTGATTTTTAATCTTTAACAAGCAATTACTAGTGACTAATTTGTTCCCGTGTACATAAAGTGCCGCAAAGTAACACAAAGTTTACGCAACGGGCAACTTACACGCGTTCAGACCTTACAAACGAATCGTTATAGGTGCGTATTGTTTCCAAAAGGCCTTCCCGGCCTACACCTTCTTCGGCAGAAGTTATAAACGAAACGGGTAATTCTTCCCAGGTTTCCAGGAGTTTTTCCTGATAGCGGGCAATTTGTGCAGGAACTGCACTAGCCTTCATTTTATCGGTTTTTGTAAAAACAATATGAAAAGGTATACCTTCTTCTCCGAGCGATTCCATAAATTCGAGATCAACCCGCTGTGGGTCGTGGCGGCTGTCTACCAATACAAAAATACATTGCAGATTTGGCCGATAGCGAAGATATTCATAGATCATACGCTCCCATTTATCCCGCTCACTTTTGCTTACTTTGGCGTAGCCGTATCCCGGCAAATCGACTAGATACCAGGAAGAATTGATCAAAAAATGGTTGATTAACTGCGTTTTTCCCGGATGTTGAGAGGTTTTTGCCAAAGCCTTCCGTTGGGTAAGCATATTGATCAGCGAGGATTTCCCTACGTTGGAGCGCCCGATAAACGCATACTCGGGGAGTTCCGGAGCCGGGCATTGCCGATAGTCGGCATTGCTCATTATATATTTTGCTTCCTGTATTATCATGGCTGTTTGTTCATCAAAAATTAGCCTGTAAAGATACGGCTTTTTATTCTAACCGCTGGTAGCGCGGATTTGGCACGCAGGTATTCAAGTTGGCGTTGAGCCAATAATTTTTTCCATAATTTTTATATCTTTAAAAAATCAGGTACGTTTCTTGATGATAGAAATCAGGAAACAATCAAACGCGAAACGAAAACGGATTCGGTTTGCGTTATGTAGATAGATTTCTGTTGGACTACTAAATCAAACACAATGACAATGTTTAAGAAAGTTGCCGTACTAAGTGGATTGCTATTTTTGACCATGGCTACGGTTTGGGCAGATGGCAAAGATAAAAAGGCCAAAGCAGACGAAAGCACAGGTATACAGTTTACGGAAGCTGCCTGGGCAGCTATTGTAAAAAAAGCCAAAGCCGAAAATAAGATCATTTTTCTGGATGCCTATGCGAGCTGGTGCGGCCCTTGTAAGTTGCTGCAAAAGAATGTGTTTACCCGCTCGGACGTGGGTGAGGTGTTCAACAAGAATTTTATCAATGTCAAGGTAGATATGGAACGCGGCGAAGGCCCACAGTTGGCACGTCTGTTTCCATTGGAAGCGTATCCAACGCTCTTTTTTATTGAGCCAAGTGGAAAAATCGTGAAAAAGGTTATTGGCTATCAATCTCCCGAAGCACTTATTTCTATTGGAAAAAGCGTCGTAAAAGATATTTAAACTTCCGGTAGTTTTTATAAATTTATTTCAGCGAAATGGGCTTTTGTCATGTAGTGGCAAAAGCCCATTTTTTATTCAAAAACAGCCTTTACAGCGTCACTTACTCTGAACAGGTCGCTTTCTGATAAGTTGGAACCCGAGGGCAGACACAGGCCGTTGGCAAAAAGCTGCTCAGAAACTGTGTCGCCAAAGTAGGGGCAGGCAGCAAAAACCGGTTGTAAATGCATCGGTTTCCATAGGGGCCGTGATTCTATATTTTCTCTTTCCAGTGCTACCCGTACTTCTTCACGGGTAATACCGTCAGCTTTATCTGAATCAAGAGTAAAACAACTCAACCAGCGATTGGAAAAGCTCCCTTTGCTTTCCGGCTGAAAAGTCAGGCCGGGAAGATCTCCGAGCGTACGCTGATAGTGCAAGAAGTTGGCTCGTCTTTGACGGACACGTTCATCAAGTACCATCAGCTGTCCGCGACCTATTCCTGCACAAACATTACTAATCCGGTAGTTGTAGCCTACCTGCGAATGTTGGTAGTGAGGGGCGGCATCCCGGGCTTGTGTAGCCAAAAAACGTGCCTTTGCAATGGGTGATTCCTGCGCTGCCAACAGAGCTCCGCCGCCCGAGGTAGTAATGATCTTGTTTCCATTAAAAGACAAAATGGAGAATGTCCCGAAACTACCGAGTTTCTGACCGTCGTAGCTGCTACCGAGTGCTTCGGCGGCATCTTCAATGAAGGGTACGTCGTATTTTTCACAGAGCGCCAGGGTCTCTTGCAGCTTTGCAGGCATGCCATAGAGATGCACCCCAATCACCGCTTTGGGTTTAGTGCCTCGGTTGGTATAAAATTTCAGTGCTTTTTCGAGCGCTTCGGGGCAAATATTCCAGGTGTCAGGTTCACTATCAATAAAAACGGGTGTGGCACCCTGATACATTATGGGGTTTGCGGAGGCCGAAAAGGTGAAGGTTTGGCACAAGACAAAATCTCCCTGCGAAACTCCCAGCAAGATCAGCGAAAGGTGCAAGGCCGCCGTGCCTGACGACAACGCCGCTACGTGCGAGCTGCCGGTATATGCGGCGAGCTCCTGTTCAAAAGCATCTACGTGAGGGCCAAGCGGGGCAATCCAGTTGCTGTCAAAAGCTTCCTGCACATACCTAAGTTCATGGCCGCTCATGTGCGGAGAAGAAAGCCAGATTTTTTCGGGATTAGGGGTCACTATACAATCAAAATCAAAGAGTACGAAAAGATTTTCTGTTAATGATTCGGGCCGGATTTCCACGGACAATAGCACCGTCGGGAATCGAGGTAGTCACTACGCTGCCGGAAGCAATCAGGCAGCGTGAGCCTATGGTCAGATTTGGGGCAATAACGCTTCCCGCACCGATCAGCGTGTGGGCACCTACCGATACTGACCCACACAAGGTAACGCCGGGTGCAAGATGGACAAAATCGCCGATCACGCAATCATGGTCTACGGTGGCGGCGGTGTTGAGAATGACGTGCCGACCCAGCCGGGCATCTGCCTGCACAATTGCTCCGTGCATAACGACCGTTCCTTCACTAATCTGAGCGCTGGTATCAATCTGAGCCGACGGATGAACGGCTGTTCCGAACGAATGCCTGATCTGCCCCGAAAGCTGCCTGCGAATGGTATTATTGCCAATAGCAATGATCATGGGTTCGTTAGGTAGAAAATCGGCCCGATAACTACCCACAACTGGTATCGAATGGATTTCTTTTTTTTCAGGATCATCGTCAAAAATACCTGTAACTTCCTGATTCATAGCTTTCAGGATAGACAAAATAACCTTTGCATGACCGCTCGCACCGTATAAAAGCATACTGATCCAGGGGGAAGTGTGAGATAATTAGCTGCTAATTTGAACCCGTAAATTTCTCCATCGTAACTGCCGTAGCCGAACTGATTCCTTCGCGGCGAAGTACTTTCTGGAAAGTCAAAAATACAATTTTCACGTCCAACGCCATGGAAAGATTTTCTACGTACCAAACATCCAGCCGAAATTTAGTATCCCAATCCAGCGTATTGCGTCCGTTGACTTGTGCCCAACCCGTAATGCCCGGCCTTACGAGGTGCCGTCGCCGTTGTTGCTCCGAATAAAGCGGCAAATACTCGACCAATAGCGGTCGGGGACCAATCAGACTCATGTCGCCCCAAAGTACATTCCAAAGTTGAGGAAGTTCGTCGAGGGACGTTTTTCGGATCCATTTTCCTACGGGCGTGAGTCGTTCAGCATCGGGCAGCAGCTCCCCCGAAGATGTGCGGCGGTCGTTCATGGTTTTGAATTTTAGAAGGGTAAAAATTGCTCCATGCTTTCCCGGGCGAGGCTGCCTGAAAAAGGGCGTACCCCGATTGGAAAGAGCCAAAAAAAGAGCAAGCCCAGCCAGCAAAGGAAATAGAATAATCAATCCCACGAAGGCCGCCAAGAAATCAATGAGGCGTTTTCCCACGCGTTTGTACATAAGTATTTGAGCAAAATTAAATTATGTTTAAAAATGTCATAAAGTGCTGATTTGCAATGATATAGATCCTGATGGCTAATAACCTGATTCCTAATGGCTACTTAGTAGAATCAAGCAATTAAAACTAGAAAGTGTCAACGTTAGGCCAGTTCCTGAAAAGGAACGTTTACCCGGATCTGAGTACCTTTCCCATCCTCCGAAAGGATTGATAAAGTACCATTTAAATCTTCTACCCGGGCTTTCAGGTTGACCGATCCCATACCGCTTTCCTGATTATCGGAATGGAACCCAACGCCATTATCACTAATAATGAGCCAAAGTTGGTTATTTTCTTTGGAAATACTTATCCACGCATCCGAGGCCTGTGCATGTTTTATGATGTTGTTGATCAGTTCCAGCGCAATAATATACAGTTGGTATTCAAGTGATTCCGGGAATCGTAAGCCCGACAAGCGGGTAATCAGGTGAAAATTGGTCCGGTTTGTCTGATTGTTTTCTAGCATATTCATTAGCCGGCACAGAGCCGCTTCCAGCCCGTTTTTTTCCAGCTCAGCGGGTAGCATGCTGTGTGAAATGAGCCGTATGTCTGTGTAAATATCACCGCTCAGATCAAAAATGCGGTTAAAGATTTTGGTGTTTTGTGTAGTCAGGGTTTGCTTATCAATCGACTCAATATTCCAGCGCAGGGCTGTTACTTTGGTGTTAAGATTGTCGTGTAATTCCGACGCAACTCGCTTTCTTTCAATGGATTGTCCTTTATGCAAAGCTTCCTGAATTTCCTTGTTTTTTCTCGAAAGTTCGGTGTTCTTGGACTTTAATTGTTTATTACTCCACCCGATAAGCCCCAAAATACCTATGCCACCTAACAACACAAAAAACAGCGCAGCCTGCCTTTCCCGAAGTTTATCATTTTCCAGGGTAGCAATTCGCAAAGCGTTTTTTTCTTCTTTTTTCTCAAACTCACTCATCATAGTAGCATTGGCAATTTTTTCCAGTGCATCGTTATTAATCAAACTGTCCGAGTGATTTTTAAATTGCCGGAAGTGAATCAGCGCTTTTTCCGGCTGTCGCAACTGCTCGTAGGCATCTGCCAGGTAGGAATGAAAGCTCGCTAATTCCAGATGGAAATTGCCCAGCTCGCCATATTCCTGCAAGCTATTAATTCCTCTTTCTGCATGGAAAATGGTCTTTTTGTATAATTTTTTTGCAAGATAAATCTCCGCATACAATCCTTCAATGAAGTAATCAATGGCTTCTTCGTAGCCGGACCGATGAAAATACAGGGAATCGGCCGTTTTGCAATACGCCAACGCCTGATCGTATTTTCCAAGTTTTGCCAGCGCGTGCGCTACCTTGGCTTTTGCCCGGGCCGGCGACTGATCCTGAAAAGCATTCAGAACTTTTTCCTGTTGCGAATACATGGCAAGTGCGTGCTTGTATTGTTTTTTTTCCATGTATAAATCCCCCAAAATGGCCAATGCAAAAGCCTTTAATCGCGGATCGTGCAGGGTTTCAGCAAGTTTCAGCGTTTTGTTGCCATAGTTAATCGTCATCGCGTCTTCACCAATCGCCTGATACGAACTCGCCAGATTGCCGTAAACCGCCCGAAGCTGAACGGGATTATTGAGCGGTTCCAGGAGCTTTTGGGCTTTCAGGTAATAGTCAATTCCGTTGATGTAATTGCCACTTTGGGCAGCCCTGCCGCCCATATCCACGTAGACACTTCCAATTCCTTGCGCATTTTTTGTTTTTTCAAAAATTGTCAGCGCTTTTTTCATCAGCGGGTCTACTTGTTTCTCATATTTTAAAGAGCCCGAATAAATCTGCGCCCGCCGAAAGTATGCCCACGCCTGTAAGTCCTGATCGTTGGTTCGAGCCGCCAGTCTATCTACCGTATCCAACTGCGCATAAGCCTCTTCCAGGCTTGTACTGTAAGCCATTTCGGTACGTACCCACGCAAGCCGCGCGTCTCCTTCGATTCGGGTAAGGTCTAGTTTGACAGCAAGTTGGTAACTTTGAATTGCATATAATTTGGATAAAGAATCCTGGCCTTCAATAAAATACGCTTTCCCTAGTTCCAGGAGCGTGGCTGCTTTTTGAGAACCGTTCTGAACGGCCAAAATTTGAAGAAGTGAATCAGACGACTGACCCAACGTATGGTAAGAATAGCACAGCAAAAAGAAGATAAAGGCTGGTAAAGTACGCATCATAAAACGGGCCTTGGGTTGACGTAGGCAATTGAGATTTATAAAATACGGTTACTTATATTTCTACCAAATCTCAATCTATACATAAATGGTTGATTGACAAAATGATTGCCCAGGGAACTAACCAAAAAAGCGTAAGTCGGCTGACCTACGCTTTTTGAGTTTTTAATTCTATATTTCTTTTTCCTCTACATAATTGATGGAAAACGCTGCGGAGCGCTTTCGTGCATAAGCGAGTAAACGGTGTCGTAAACATCGTCGATGTTTGGTTTGGAAAAATAATCTCCGTCAGAGCCATACGCAGGCCGATGCGCTTTGGCAGCAATAGTCAGCGGGGGAGAGTCGAGCCACCGATAGGCATTTTGCCCTTCAAGTACCTGCTGCATCATAAAGGCAGACGCACCGCCGGGAAAGTCTTCGTCGGCAAAAATAACCCGATTGGTTTTTTGAATTGATTCTACAATTCGATGGGAAAGATCAAAGGGTAAAAGAGTTTGAATATCAATTACCTCTACGTCGATACCTGCGTCGGAAAGCTGAGCGGCGGCTTCCATCACAATCCGGCACATAGAGCCGTAGGTAACCACCGTCACGTCGGTTCCTTCCCGCAGGAGGTCAGGTTGGCCGAGTGGCACACAATAATCCCCCAGATTTGCTGGTAGTTTTTCTTTCAGACGGTACGCATTCAGCGGTTCCACCACGAGTGCCGGGTCGTCGCCCTGCATCAACGTATTGTAAAGCCCGGCGGCTTGTGTAAAATTGCGGGGAACCGCAATGTGCAGCCCACGGAGACTTCCCAGCATAGCGCCCATCGGTGAGCCCGAATGCCAGATTCCCTCCAGCCGGTGCCCTCTTGTCCGAATAATCAGCGGCGCTTTTTGTCCGCCTGCGGTGCGGTAGCGCAGCGTAGCAAGGTCGTCGGTGAGGGTTGCGAGGGTATAAAATACGTAGTCAAAATATTGAATTTCGACAATAGGCCGCAGCCCCCGCATTGCCATACCGATACCCTGTCCAATGATGGTAGTTTCACGAATACCGGTATCCGTAATCCGGATTTCGCCGTATTTTTCCTGCAACCCGGCCATTCCCTGATTCACATCCCCAATATGTCCGACATCTTCACCCAACGCAAGCACGCGAGGGTCGCGGTCAAAAAGAATATCAAAATACGACCGAATCACCTCCCGCCCGTCTATCATTGGGCTATCTTCTTCAAATGCTGGCGCGATGGGTTTTACATGCAAGGGCGATTCTTCCGATTCGCTGTATAGATGTGAATTGTAGCGGTTTGCGTTCAGGGCAAATTGTTCCCGCAACCATTCCTGAAGCTGCGTCCGCACCGGACTATTTTCATGAGAAAGTATACGAAGTACTTTACGAACCGCCCCGACAGCATCCCGCCGAATAGGCGAATAGACTTTCTCTAAATCGGCCAGAATAGCCTTAACTTCCTGGGCTGCCTCCGTAGTTTCTTCGGAAGCTTTTTGAAGTAGTTCTTTGGCAGTCTGTACATCCTGATCAATCGGTTGACGGAAGGCTTTCCAGGCCAGGTTTCGGGCGTTTCGGGCAACTTCTTTGGCCTGAGTTTCGATTTCTTCCAGTTCCTCTTCCGTAGCGTAGCCGTTTTCCAGAATCCAGTCTTTAAATCTCAGATTACAGTCATGCTCCGCTTCCCATTGCAGCCGCTCCGCACCCTTGTAGCGCTCATGCGAGCCCGACGACGAATGTCCCTGCGGCTGTGTGAGTTCCTGCACGTGTACAAGCACAGGCACGTGCGCGTTGCGGCAGATGGCAGCCGCTTTTTGGTAGGTTTCTACAAGGGCCGGATAGTCCCAGCCTTTGACCGTCAATATCTCCACTCCTTCTTCATCAGCGTTGCGCTGAAGCCCGGCCATTGCTTTTGAGATACTGCTTTTGGTGGTCTGATATTCAATAGGAACGGAAATACCGTAGCCGTCGTCCCAAACGGACATCAGCAGCGGTACCTGCAGCACGCCAGCGGCATTCATGGTTTCCCAAAACATGCCCTGTGAGGTAGAGGCGTCGCCAATTGTGGCAAAAACAATTTCGTTTCCTTTATCCGAAAAAGTCGTCAGGTATTGAATATCAGGATTTGTTCTGAATAATTTGGAAGCGTACGCAAGGCCTACCGAGCGGGGAATCTGCCCGGCGGTAGGCGAAATATCACAGACCGAATTATAGAGTTTTGTCTGATCGCGCCAGCTGCCATCGGCTTCAAGCCAACGGGTGGCGTAGTGGCCGTTCATGGAGCGCCCTCCCGTGTGCGGCTCGTGTTCGAGGTCGGCGTGGGCGTAAATTTGGGCAAAAAACTGTTGCCAGGTGAGGTTGCCCAAAGCCGCTTCAATGGTTTGATCGCGGTAGTAGCCCGAGCGGAAATCGCCCCGCTGAAAGCTACGGGCCAAAGCCACCTGCACCACTTCCTTGCCATCTCCAAAAATACCGAATTTAGCCCTTCCGCCCATCACATCCTTCCGGCCCAACAGGCTCACCTGCCGGCTTTCGCAGGCAAGGCGGTAGTCCGAAAGCACCTGATGCGTGCTAAATACACTATTCTCGGATAAGGTCTCGTTTAAAAGCATAGCATTATGGTAATACCCCCAGGGCGATGAATATAGCGTTAAATTACGTTTTTAAACGTTTTACGTCAAAATTAAAATAAAAAAATTCTCCTTTCAAAAAAACGATTTCTTATGTTACTTTGTTGAAGAAGCGTCGTATACACAAAGTTTGGCAATACTTTTGCTTTAATTCCTAACGTTGTCATAGCAAACAAATTATTCACAATTAAATTTCGAGAGTATCATGAAAAAGATTTTTTCTGTATTAGTAATCCTGTTGTCAGTCGCTTCTGTGAGCTTTGCTCAGAAAGGCGTCATGAAGTTCAAAGAAGAGACGCACAACTTTGGTAAAATCGCACAAGGCAAGCCTGTTACTACGGAGTTTACCTTCACAAACACCGGCACGCAGCCAATCGTGATTTCCAACGTGAGCGCTTCCTGCGGCTGTACGACTCCCGAATATACCAAAGCGCCCGTGTTGCCCAAGCAGACCGGCACCATCAAAGCGACTTACAACGCTGCCGCTATGGGAGCTTTCAATAAATCTATCACGGTGTTTAGCAACGCCGAGTCGCCAAGCCTGACGCTCTTTTTGAAAGGGGAGGTTGTGACCAAAGAAGCGGCGGCCAAGCCTTCTACTCAGAAATAAGTAGTCAGATAAGGTACTGACCAAAAAATACTAAGGCGCTTTCCTGTTCGGTACAGGGAAGCGCTTTTTTTGTGAGGGGATAGCTATCAGCCTGATTGAAGTAACGTCGCTAATACTGTTCGATTGCATTTCTCAAAACTTCTAAAATTCTTTTACGCAGTGATTCCGGTTCCACTACAACGGCATCATCGCCAAGTTCCAGAATGCGGGTAGTCAGTTCACGGTTGATGTAAATTTTCCATGAAAAATAAATCCAATTTTCATCTTCTACATTACCTACCTCAAAAGCTGCTTTTTCATATAAAACAGCTGAGGTGAGTAACTTTCAGAATTCTGTCCTACGGAAGATTCTGGTTAAGACGTAGCGTAGCAATTAGCGTCATGAAAGGAGAACCTTAGTTCATCAAATCCGGTATATGTTGAAGATAAAGTACCGGGTTTTCTCCATCAAAGAATTTAATAGATTCAAAATCAATAAATTATACTAATTGATTTACCCTACCTCAAAACCCGCTTTGATCGTAGAAAGAGCGGCGGCGGGTGAGTTTGAGATCCTGTTGCAATTAGGATTTATTATTTTCAGTTTCAATTATGTAATTGATTTGCTTTTCCAGCTCAGGAAGGATATCCTCAATGACTGCCCAAACAGCCCACAAGTCAACGCCAATATAATCGTGAATTAACTTATCTCTCATTCCAGCGATTTTTTTCCATTCGATTTTTGGATATTTCAATCTGAAATCTGAATCAAGATGTTTGGTTGCCTCACCAATTATCTCAAAATTTCGGATTACTGCATCCTGAACCAGGCTATTTTCCAAAAAGCCTGGTTCATCAAATCCGACTGTATATTGTTTGATTTTAGTGATACATTCAAGTATATGTTGAAGATAAAGTACCGGGTTTTTCTCCATCAAAGAATTTGAATTAGATCTTTTTGAATGTATGGCAACAATCGTTCGCTCACGGATCGCCGGGTAATCAGGTCTACTTTAATTTTTAATAGCTCGGTCAGTTCCTGTTCCAGGCCAATTAGATCCAAAAGATTTACTCTTGTGTCAAATTCAATAAGCAAGTCGAGGTCACTGCCAGCTTTTTGCTCATTTCGGGCATACGAACCAAAAACCCCAACCATTTTCGGGTTTAGTTTGGCTACCACATCGCAGATGAGCTTTTGTTGTTGAGATGTTATCATACTCAAAAATAGCACATTATTTTTTTATTTTCGTCTGCTTTACCCTACCTCAAAACCCGCTTTGATCGTAGAAAGAGCGGCGGCGGGTGAGTTTGAGATCCTGTAAAATGGAGGATTTCGCTTTGAGCGTGAAGGAGTAGTTGCTTGCCCGAAACTGACTGCCGGCAAAGGGTGTCCAGTTGAAGGACATGTCCCAGCAGTGCAGGTCGCGGTAGAGCGACACCGTGGTGATGGAAGGGCTCAGGGCTACAAAGTCAAAACCGGTATTCAAGCTGATTTTCCACTTGGGCGTCAGGCTCAGGTCACCGGTGGCGCTAACGGTTTGGATGAGGGAGGCTTTTTGTAAACCAAATCGGCTGAGTCCGAAGTTGTAATTGAGGGAGATATTCCAGGGAATATTAAAATCTACATACAGATCGGGATTGCGGTCAATAAATTCGAGTTGTTCTTCCGTGGCGGTGGTGTTGGCAGGCTTGGTGGTTTGTTCAGTACTTTTCTTTTTTGGGTTAAAACTCGTACTCAGCGCAACGTTCATGTTTTGCAGCCGTGCCAGTCCCTGCCCGCGACTGATGGCAAACTCATTGATTTTGAGACCAGCCGTATTGCTCGCACTGCGTGGATCGGCAATGTAGGCATATGGATCGAGCGTCATGTTGAAGTTCATGTTCAGGTTTTGCCCCACGCGCGCATTGGCGTTGATCGAAATGTTGGAGAGATTCAGTGAGTCAGCCATGAGGTTGTAGCTACCGCCAAAACTCAGGTTGTCCAGCAGCGAAACTTTTTCAAATTGCTGATTGGCAGTATCGCTTTTGGACCGCAGCTTCATTTCAAAAGAGTTATTTAGACTATATGAAATAACTCCCGAAGCGCGCCCGTCGCTCGACGTAAAGCTGTTGCCAATGCCTCGGTAGCGCGACAAAAAGCGTGAATCGCCCAGTTCATTGATTTGAATTCGCTGATAAAACCCAAAATTATCTCCCGAAAAATCAGGCGTATAGCTAAACGAAATAGACGGAATTACGGTGTGGCGAATGGCTTCGAGTCGTTTCCCCTGAATCTGAAACGTTCCGTAAAAACGGGTGTTCATGCCCGCACCAAACGAATAGCTATATTCGGAGCCTACTTTGTTCAGCGTATCAATCTGCACCCGATTATCACCCAAATAGCGGTAATTGTATTGTTTGGTAAAAACCTCGCCCTGCAACGAAAGGCTTGGGGTAAAATTGACGAAGCGCAGCAGTTTGAAGTTTGGCAACGAAATCGGCAGCGAATATCGGCCCGTAAACTGCGCATCGCGCAGCAAAGCCGGGAGGTTGTTGAGGTCAAATGGCAGAATGGTTTCGCCACCCACGCGCGAGGTATCAATGGCGTTCACAACCACAAAGCCCAGGCGCGAGAAAGACGTATCAATGGCCGAGAGTGAGTTGTTGACGCTGTAATTTCCGTTAAAATCGAGACCAAGACGGAAACTCTCGTACCACCGACCCCGGCCGCCGTTAAGGGCAAAGGGCGCAATTTGATTGATACCAAAGTTAAACTGCGTCGAAACATCCGTTTTGCCATTTTCCCGCCGCCCGCTAGCTGTATTGACCTGCCCAAAGTTTTGATTGACCCGGAGACTCGCCCCGGCCCGTGCGTACTGCCCAAAGGTACGGTTGTACTGCACCGACGAACTGGCGACGTTTGAAATATAGCGCTGATTGTCGAGTGCATTAAACTGATTGAAGCTATTGCTCGTCACGTTTACATTGGCCGAAAAATTGGAATTTCCCCGCGGAACGGGTGAGTGCGACCAAATCACGCTGAAATCGTTTCGGCCCGGACGGTTCAGGAGCTTGTCGAGCTCGTCGCCGGAACGGTTTCTATTGAAGCGCAGGGCCACATTTCCGTTGTAGCGGTAGCGCTTGGTATACACCGAGCTTACGCCCAAACCCCAGCTTCCGGTGGAGTAGATCTGCCCGGTGACGCTGGCGTTGAAGTATTCACTAACGGCAAAATAGTAGCCGCCATCCCGCAAAAAGAAACCCCGACCGTTGGGTTCTTCGCCGTAGGCCGGAAACAGAATACCCGAAGTGCCCGTTTCTTTTTTCTTGGGAAAAGGGAAAAAACCAAACGGCAAACCTACGGGCAAAGGCACATCGGCAATGACGAGATTGAACGGTCCCGAAACTACCTGCTTGTTGTCAATCAGTTTGATTTTTGGCGCATTGATAAAAAAATGCGGGTGTGTCAGATTACAGGTGGTGTAAATAGAACCGCGAATGTAGAGATTGCCTTCGTCGTCTTTCTTGACTTTATCTCCCCGGATATTACCCTCGCCCTGCTGCGTGACGACCCCCCGGATGAATCCTTTCTTGGTTTTATAGTTGTAGCGTAGTTCACGGGTATTGTAGCTTTCAGGGCCATCCTGAAAAATGGGTTCGCCTATGGTTTTTTTGGCAGTGGAGTCATAGCGGCCTTCGGCAAAAATCTCGTTGGTTGTCCAGTCAATTCGGATATAGGCGGCTTTAAGCTGGATAGTACCATATTTTACCTCAGCATCGCCGTACAAATGCACCTGCCGTTTTTCTACATCCGTAATCGTTGAGTCTTCGGAGTGGTATTCTACCGTCGATTGGAGGTCACTTGTACTAGACAGCGAATCTGTCGTAGTGGAGTCGGTAGTTACGCGCAGGCCACTTCTACGAATGCCCGTCGTGTCAGTAGCCGGAAGAGTATCTGTTGGCAAAGCCAATCGCGGCACCACAGCCGTATCGGCGGGCGTTTTCGCATCCGTTTTTTTATCTTTACGAAACAGGCTGCCGCTCCGGCCCGATTGTTGCTGAGCAAAGACAGGTTCAGTAAGCAGGAAAACCCACAAACACAGCCATATACTAAACCGTATATTTTTCAGTTGTAACAAATAGAGTATTTTTGCAAATTAGGATGTCAAAATTAGTGGAGAAACCACTAAGGAGTAACGCACGAACCAAAAAATAATGTTAAAAGTTCTTAAAATCGTAGGTGCAGCGGGGTGTTTGGTACTGAGTCTGGCATTTGCTTTTCGAAATGAACCCCCGTTGGAGAACGACCCGAACAAAGTGGATGTGGTCGTAATTGACGCTGGTCATGGAGGGCACGACAGCGGTACGCGTGGCCGTGTAGCCCGGGAGTCGCGCACGACGCTGAAAATAGCGTTGGCGTTGGGTAAAAAAATTAAGGAAGAAATGCCTGACGTACGAGTACTTTACACCCGTACGTCCGATGTATTTGTAGAACTTGACGAGCGCTCAGCTTTTGCCAATCGCAACAAAGCCGATTTGTTCATTTCCATTCACTGCAATTCCAGCCCAGGTTCCAGCAAGGCCCTCGGTACCGAAACCTACGTAATGGGGCTTCATAAAACAGAGGGAAATCTGGAAGTAGCTAAAAGAGAGAATTCGGTTATTTTAAAAGAAAAAGATTACCAGGAAAAATACAAAGGATTTGACCCTACTTCCCCGCTTGCGCATATCATGCTGGCCAATTATCAAAGTGCGTTTTTATCAAGCAGTCTTCGTTTTGCCGATCATGTGGAGCGGCAGTTCAAATCAATTTCTCAACGCAGAAGCCGGGGCGTAAAACAAGCCGGGTTTATTGTTCTGTGGCGGACAACGATGCCGAGCGTATTGGTAGAAACAGGTTTTTTGAGTAATCCTACCGAAGAAGGCTACCTGAATTCAACAAAAGGACAGGATGAAGTAGCGGAGGCGGTTTTTGGCGCATTTAAACAATACCGTAGAGAGATGGAACGATAATGACCGTATTTTCGTAACGAAAATAGATTTTATTACCCTACGGACTACATTTCATGAAAATTTCCCGAGAGCTGAAAGTTGGAATATTATCCATGGTTACAATTGCCATGCTCTACTTTGGCTTTAATTTCCTCAAAGGTTCCGACCTTTTTTCCCGTACCTATACCTATTACGTTGTTTATGACAATGTAGATGGTCTTACGTCGTCTAATCCCGTATTGCTCAATGGTTTATCCGTTGGAAGAGTACAAGCTATCAGGATTTTGCAAGATAGAAATAATCAATTGCTCGTGGCACTTGATATTCAAAAGAGCATAGTCCTGCGACAGCAAAGCAGTGCAGTACTTGCCGATGGCGGTTTGCTGGGAGGTAAAATTATTCGCCTCGAAATAAGTCCAACCGGCGCTATTTTGGAGGAAGGTGATACACTCGTAGCAACCAAAGAAGCAGGGATTTCGGCACTACTGCAAGAGAAAGCGCTGCCTGTGCTTACGCATGCTGATTCATTGGTTAGGTCGCTTAATGCTGTAACAACTGGTTTCAAAGAAACGGGCGAGATTCTTAATCAGGTACTTCGCAATTATGACCAAACCGGTCTGGCACTTCGGGGTACGCTCGAACAAAATCAAAAAAGTCTGGCTACGCTGACGGCCAATCTCAGTAAGCTTTCGACTTCTTTGGTTGAAACCGAAAAAGAAATAAAACCGCTGCTGACCAAAGCAGGAACCTTCGCCGATTCACTAAATGCGCTGCGTTTGGGAGAAACCGTAGCCGGGGCCAATCAGATGGTTGGGCAACTGCAACAGTTACTGCAAACCGTCAATACAGGGCAGGGGACAGCCGGGAAACTCATCAACGATGATCAGCTATACAACAATCTGAATTACTCGCTGATTAGCCTCAATCAATTGCTGGCGAATTTTCGGGAGCATCCCAAACGTTACGTAAATGTGTCGGTGTTTGGTAAAAAAGATAAAGGCCCCGCCGAATCTCCAATTGATACTACGCTGGAATTTAAGAAATAGCTACTCACAGGAGTAGCACTTTTCCTCTCGAATCCATTATTTTCTGTTAAAAAGTCGTTTGCCATGGTGCGGACGACTTTTTATTTTTGGGTATAAGCCATTATATTCAAGCTACACTTCATCGTTACTTACTTTATGACAAATACTGAATCGCTGAAAAATTTACTGCTGGACCTTCATCAGCGTTTTGCTACCGTGCTGCTAGGCGGTGGCATAAAAAAAATCGAAAGTCAACACCGCAAAGGCAAACTAACCGCGCGTGAGCGAATAAATTATCTGCTCGACTCTCCCACAGGTTTTCTGGAAATCGGTGCTTTTGCGGGCGACGAAATGTATGCTGCCGAGGGCGGATGCCCGTCGGGGGGCGTGGTCGCTGGCATTGGTCGTGTAGCGGGGCGGTTGTGCATGATAGTGGCCAACGACGCGACCGTCAAAGCCGGAGCGTGGTTTCCGATTACGGCCAAAAAGAATCTGAGAGCGCAGGAAATTGCCTTAGAAAACCGCCTGCCTACTATTTATCTGGTAGATTCTGCGGGTGTGTATCTTCCCTTGCAGGCCGAAGTTTTTGCCGATAAAGAACACTTTGGACGCATTTTTCGGAACAATGCGCAAATGTCGGCTCTCGGCATTCCGCAAATTGCCGCAATCATGGGCAGTTGTGTGGCGGGGGGCGCATATCTGCCTATTATGTCCGACGAAGCCCTGATTGTGGAGGGAACGGGCTCTGTTTTTCTGGCGGGTCCTTATTTGGTCAAATCGTCGGTAGGTGAGGAGGTCGATGCCGAAACGCTGGGCGGCGCCCGCATGCACTGCGAAATTTCGGGGGTGACTGATAACAAATATCCGGACGATCGCAGTTGTCTTGATGCCATTCGGCGGTCAATAGATAAATTGGGTGAGCCCGATAAAGCCGGATTTAACCGTGCAGAAGCCCGCGACCCCGGACGTCAGCCAGATGAATTGCTGGAAATTTTACCTGCGGATCGGTTCAAGCCTTACGATATGCAGCAGTTGCTGGCATGTATCGTGGATGCTGACAGTATGGATGAATATAAACTTGACTACGGAAGAACGCTCCTGTGTACCTATGCGCGGGTAGATGGCTGGGCCGTAGGGATTGTGGCCAATCAGCGAAAAATGGTCAAATCGGGCAAAGGTGAAATGCAAATGGGTGGGGTTATTTATGGAGAGTCAGCCGACAAAGCAGCACGATTCATCATGAATTGCAACCAGAAAAAAATTCCTTTGGTGTTTTTTCAGGATGTAACGGGTTTTATGGTGGGCAGCCGGGCTGAGCAGGGAGGTATTATTAAAGATGGCGCCAAGATGGTTAATGCGGTAGCCAACTCAGTTGTGCCAAAATTTACGTTTATAGTAGGCAACTCCTACGGTGCCGGCAACTACGCCATGTGTGGCAAGGCGTACGACCCCCGGCTGATATATGCCTGGCCCACTGCTCAAATGGCCGTCATGAGTGGGGCTTCTGCCGCTAAAACACTGGTGCAAATTGAAACCGCTTCTTTGAAAGCAAAGGGTGAGCAGATTACAGAAGAAGCAGAACAGGAGCTATTGAAAGAAATAACCGACCGCTACAACCAACAGCTTTCACCCTACTACGCCGCGGCCCGATTGTGGGTCGATGGTGTCATTGACCCACGAGAAACCCGCCGGATCATCTCTACCGGAATAGCTGCGGCCAATCAGGCACCAATTACCAAACAGTTTAATGTAGGAGCAATTCAGGTATAAAGATGGTTATTCAAAACTTTTTATACGTGGGGATTTTTTGCCTGTGGTAAATTCTTCGATTGCTTCTCAAAAAAGCAATTTTTGGTTACACTTGGGGTCTAAATATCCCAAAACCATACCTGGTATGATGTTTTAATTTTTCTGATGTATGGAACGGGCTCTATTAACAAAAGCATCTTCCCTCATGTGAAGTAGATTGGTGAGGATAGAAGGTTCAGAATCAGGCTCAAAGAGCTTTTCAGAACAAGTGGAGTTGGCATGTGTAGTGGAGGGTAAACGTTCCTGTTTAGTTTTTAAATTAAAATTTCTTTCAGGTATGAAAAAGACAATTTTGATAGCAGCTTTTGTAGTTGCTGGCCTGGGCGTAAGTGCTCAAACAACAAGTCCGACGCAGAGTCCGACAACAAATCCGACTCAAAGTCCAACACAGACACAGTCACAGAATATGAATGTGGGTCGGGATTATTCAAGTACGACATTTGATCAGGTTCCGCAAGGTTTGCGAACCTCATTCGGTCAAACGTATTCTTCTGTTTCTGATGCAAAGTGGGAACGAAACAACGCTGGGTACCGCACTTCTTTTCAGCAGGATGGACGCGACGTTTCTATTCGGTATGACTTGCAAGGTAAGGAACAGGAAATGCGCAGAGGTATTGAGATGAATGCCCTTCCGGCTTCGGTTAGAAGTTCGTTGAAAGGTCAGGAGGCCAACTATCCGTATGAGGTAAAGGTAGGAAATCAAACCTTTTATTCTACGCAGGTAGGAGGAAAAGAAATGTATTTTGATAAGAGCGGAAAATCTGTTCAGCCCCCAAAAATTGACTAAGATTTTTGTATAAAAAAAGCTCCGAAATGTTAATTTATTAACGTTTCGGAGCTTTTTTCTTTAAAGAGTATTTACTCTACAATGCTCAATTTCAGGGAATTAGTTTTGCGGTGCCGCGAGAGTGGCATGCTCAACGTGTTGATAAACACATCCCCTTTTTCAAGCTCGCCTTTTTGAATCATCAGGTGTTTGATATCATCAATTAGTTCATCAGTTGATACATTTTCCTGACCTTCGTAGTAAAACACCTTTGTGCCCCAATACATACCCAAAGTATTCATGAGCCTGCGATTGGAAGTAAAAATCAAAAGATTTGCTTTGGGGCGGTGATGCGACAATCTGAAAGAAGTATAGCCCGAACGGGTAATTCCGATGATAGCTTTGGCCTGTGTATCACGGGCAAGGCGGCAAGCGCTCATAACCACGTTATCATTCAGCTTATCAGGACCGGGACCTTCGTTGACAAAGGCATGATATTTAAAATATACGTTGCCCGTTTTTTCTACCTGCTCAATGGTTTTGGTCATGTTTTCAACGGCCAGAATCGGGTACTTCCCGGAAGCCGTTTCGGCACTCAACATCACGGCATCGGCACCATCCAGTACAGAATTGGCTACGTCGTTTACCTCAGCCCGCGTAGGGCGAGGGCTTTCAATCATGCTTTCCAACATTTGAGTGGCGACAATTACGGGCTTTCCGGCCTTATTGCATTTCTCAACAATCATCTTCTGAATCATCGGTACTTCTTCGGCGGGGAGCTCTACTCCCAGGTCGCCACGAGCCACCATCACTCCGTCGGTTGCAGCAATGATTGAGTCGATGTTATCGATCGCTTCGGGTTTTTCGATTTTAGCAATTACCCGTGTGTCCTTACCCTTAGACTTGATATATTCCTTTACTTCTTCAATATCAGAAGCACGGCGCACAAACGAAAGTGCGATCCATTCCACGTCATTTTCAAGGCCAAAGTCCAGATCTTCATAGTCTTTGGGAGTAACAGATGGCATCGATACCTGCGTGTTTGGTAGGTTTACGCCTTTTTTGGATTTTAGAAATCCGCCATAAACTACTTCTGTCACCACATCACTTGCGTCAATTCCGGTCACTTTTACTTCAAGTTTACCGTCGTCCATCAAAATACGGTCGCCTACTTTTACATCGTTATACATTCCGTCGTAAGGCGTACTGACACGCTCAGCAGTGCCAAGTACTTCCACATTGGTCAGGACCAGTTTTTGTCCGGCAGAAATAAGAACGCCGTCTTTTTCGGCCACATTGCCAATACGAATTTTTGGTCCCTGAAGATCCTGAAGAATGCAAAGATTCATGCCATATTCTTCATTAATTTCCCGAATTTTCAGGAGGCGCTCGAGGTGGTCGGCATGGGTGCCGTGTGAAAAGTTGAGACGAAATACATTTACACCAGCTTTGGCCAGGGCAAGAAGCTGTTCTTTACTTTCAGAAGTTGGCCCAACGGTTGCAACAATTTTGGTTTTTTTGGAAGACATAGATGAGATAATGAATCAGTTTTGAATTAGTGAAGGGTTGCCCCGGCGGGGGCTGTCCCGGTGGCGACAGAATAGTAAAGGGATGGATGGAGAACAAAAAATATACGCATACATTCAATTACTCAATCTATCAAAAAGCGAGCAAAGCATTCGTTACATACAATCAACGTCGACGACGATTTGCACGTTTTTCAGGGTTTTATCGGTCAAAATATCCGTTACTTTTTCCTGAATGAACGTCTTTGCGGCCTTAAAATTAATCTTTTCTCTTTCAAGTTTAATCAGAACTTCAAACAAAAACTGATTTCGGACTCGTTCGACGAGCGGCGGCTCCGGCCCAAGGATGCGGCTTTGGCCCAATTCGTCCAGAAGTTTTTGGGCAAGAGCCTGTGCAGCCCGCTGCGATACATCTCGCTCGGCATGCTTGACAATCAGCTTAATCAGACGTGTGAAAGGAGGGTATCCATACTGCTCACGCTCCACGATTTCGGTGTCATACATGCGTCGATAATCATTTTCTATAACCCACCGCAGGAGCTCCTGATGTGGATTATGCGTCTGAATCAGTACTTTTCCAGGTTTGCCAGCGCGGCGTCCGGCACGTCCGCTTACCTGCGTGATCATCTGAAAAGCCCGCTCAGAAGCTCTGAACTCTGGAAAATGGATCATGCGGTCGGCGTCAAAAATACCGACAACGCTCACTTTATCAAAGTCCAGGCCTTTACTGATCATTTGGGTACCAACCAGAATGTCTATCTGTTCATTTTCAAAATCCTGAATGATTTGCTGATACGCATTTTTGGCGCGCGTAGTATCCATGTCCATTCGTTGAACCCGGGCCTCCGGAAAAATCAGGTGCAGTTCGTCCTCAATTTTTTCAGTTCCAAATCCCATCGTTTTTACTTTCGGAGAGCCACAGTTTGGACAGGTGCGGGGCACGGGTTCTTTGTGGCCGCAGTAGTGGCAGCGCATCTCGGCAGCCTTCAAATGATACGTCAGACTTACGTCACAATTTGGACAATGAGCAATCCAGCTGCATTCGTCACATTGAATATACGGTGAATAGCCCCGGCGATTTTGAAAAAGAATTGTTTGCTCGCTGTGTTTGAGGTTATGCTCCATGTAGTCAAGCAGTACGGACGAAAATTCATTTTTCATTTTGCGCTGCTTCTTTTCCAGCTTTGTATCAATCAGAATGAACTCAGGAAGTGCGGCTGCGCCGTAGCGCTCAAACATTTCAACCAGTCCGTAGCGAACACTTTGGGCATGAAAATAACTTTCAAGTGAAGGAGTTGCTGAGCCCAAAACTACCTTGGCATGATGCATATAAGCCATCACCACCGCAACATCACGGGCGTGATAGCGGGGGGCCGGGTCGTACTGTTTGTAGGAGGTTTCGTGTTCTTCGTCCACGATGATTAGCCCGAGATCAGTAAAGGGTAAAAATATGGCTGATCGTACGCCAACCACAAATCTAAACTTGCCTTCAATGATACCCTTCCAGACTTCCACACGCTCATTGTCCGAAAATTTAGAGTGATAAATTCCCATCTCATCTCCAAAGACTTTCCTAAGCCGTACCACAATTTGGGTCGTGAGGGCAATTTCGGGAAGTAAAAAAAGCACCTGCGTTCCACTTTCGAGCGCTTGTTTTATCAAATGAATGTAAACCTCCGTTTTGCCGCTGCCCGTGATGCCGTGCAGGAGCACAACTTCTTTATCCTGAAAATGATCCTGAATTTGTCGGGAAGCTTTCTGCTGCGATACGCTGAGGTTGACTTCCGCAGCCGGGCTGTTGGGCAGATCCGCAAAGCGCGAAACTGTAAACTCAAATTGTTCGAAAACCTGATTTTTGATCAACGTTTTCAGCGAAGAATCGAGTCGCTCGCCTTCTTGTGCAAAAACGGACTTTTCCAGTCCTTTCTGATTCAGTGCCGGGTTATTCTGCACCGGAATATAACTCAAATACCGCATGACAACCTCCTGCTGTTTGGGCTGCTTCTCCAAATTTTTCAATAAATTCAGCAGAGCTTCGTCGTGCTCATAGGCAGCAGTTAGCCGCACTTTACGCACAACTTTCGGTTTATACCGCTCCTTTACCTGTTCAAATAAAATGACCGCCCGCTTACCTACCAACGATTTGATCAGGGCCGGAACATTGGCCTGCTCCACGAGTCGGCCGATTTCGTCGTAAGACAACGCCTGATGTTTTTTTATCTCTTCCAGCAAAATATTTTCCTGCTCGGTCAGAAGTTGATCGTACGCAAAATCGGGGTTGTATTGAACCTTCGACTGACTCGTGATTTTTAGCCCTGAGGGGAGTGCTACATTCATGACTTCTCCAATAGTGCAGAGGTAATATTCTGACATCCAGCGGAATAATTCGATCTGTGAAGGCATTACCAAAGGCTCTTCATCCAAAAGCTCCATGATATATTTGGCCTGATACCCCGAAGGCGGAGAAGTATGCAGCTTGGCAATGATAGCCGTAATGACCCGGTTTTTTCCAAACTGAACGATAACTCTGGCACCAATTTTGACAAGACCACTAAGTACACGCGGAATTCGATATGTAAAAAGGCGGGGGACAGGTACCGGAAGAATCAAATCTGCAAAGACTGTGGCTTCTTCCTCAAAGGGTAGGGAATCTTGGATGAATGTAGGATTCATTTTCACTATTTCTGATTCTTGCGCAAGGTACGAACTTTTGAATGAGTCAATAAGCAAAAATTGGCAAGGAAATTGCCTTTAACTAATCACTCTTTGAAAATGTGAGTAGAATTTCAGCTTATGTAAAAACCAGAAGCGTTTTATGGAAATTTGCCCCCGGTGTGGATCAGGACAAATAAAAAAGAACGGACACATTCATAATCAGAAACAGAATTTTTATTGCAAAGAATGTGGGCGAAATTTTGTGGAAAATCCGGAGCAAAAGCTTGTGAGCGCACGCGACAAAGAATTGTCAATCAGGATGATTGAAGAGAAAATTTCGTTTCGTGCAGTCAGCCGAATCATTGGAGTTAGTCTCCCGTGGGTTTTGAAATTGGCAAAAGAAGTACATGATACAAGAGTACCGACAGAAGTGCCGGATGAATCATATCAAATCGAATTACAGGTAATTCGGGGAGAAGAAGAAGGGCAATGGATATGGGTGGCAATTGAGCGAAAAACGGACGAGGTAATTTCTTACCACATTGATTCATTAACCCCCGAAGGAGCGCAGAGATTTTGGAATTCCATTCCCATCAAGCACAGGAAAAGTGCTCTTTTTAAAAGTCACTTAGGAGAGGCGTTTGACAATATTGTACCTGATGCCCAGCGAATCAACAGTAGACCTAGACCAACTAGAAAAGTATCATAAAAGGAAGGGAAGGTAAAAAGATTTATTTAAAGAGCATTACATGTTTATCAAATACTACATCAAAGTGTAAAGGTTTTTAATTCATCACGGACATAATACCCTCTACGCTACACATACGTTAATAAAATGAATACATTTTACTTACAATCACTACACACAAGCCTAAGATGGATTTTGGGAGTTGCCTTAATGATAGGGAGCCAAACCACCTTTGGACAGATTAGCGGAAAAGTTTACCGGGATTTTGACGGAAACGGTATTCAAACCTCACAGGATCCCGAAGAACCCGGCGTTGCCGGTGTTCAGGTGGAGGCACTGGTAGGCCCGGGTGCAACCTCTATTATCACTACTACCGATAAAGATGGTCAGTTCTCATTCAGCGCTGCCCAAATTCCGGCGGGTACATCGGTAAAAATTATGTTCACCTCGCTTGGGAAAGCTTACTTTACAGGTCCAAAAGGCCCACAAAGTCACACCACGCTTCAATTTTTAACCGCTCCATCCGCAAAAGCTCACCTTGGCATAGTATATCCTGATGAATATTGCGATACCCGCTCGCCAAACATGATTACTTCCTGTTTCGTAAATGGAGATCCTATGGGCGGAGGGAGTTCAGGCGAAGGAGTTGCCCTGATTATGTTTCCATACAACGCTTCCGGTATTCCGGGAGATGCTAATTTCCCGCCAGTTGATATGGGGAAGAACAAAGATGTAGGTTCCGTTTGGGGTATTATTTATCATAAAAAAGCAAAAAAGTTCATCACGGCTGCTATTCTCAAACGTCATACAGGTTTTGGACCTTTGGGTACAGGAGGGCTGTATCTGACGGATATGGAGACGAAGGTTACGCAACCCTACGTAGATCTGAAAACGCTTGGTATTGATACTGGCGAAGATCCGCATTCAGGTTTATCTGCCAGTATGCTGGACCCTAGCCTGGATAGTGCCACAATTGGGGAAATCGGAAAACTGAGTTTGGGTGCCTTAACCATGAGTCTGAATGGCGAACGGCTTTTCTTTACCAATCTTAAAGATCGAAAAATATATAGCATTTATGTAGGCCCTGACTTGCAAACTCCTGCACAGGACAGCGTACGTTCGTATACCATTCCGAATAACTGCGCTGAGCCGGGGGATTTCCGGCCCTGGGGAATGAAAATGTACCGGGGTGATATTTATGTAGGGACGGTATGCTCCGGAGAAACAAATCGGGATAGCTCCGCACTAAGCGCTTCTGTTTTTAAGTTTAACCCCAATGAAATCAATCCGGTATTTACTGAGGTTTTGTCATTCCCACTGACATTCAGAAGGGGATCACCAGACTTTACAGATGGATGTATCAGACATTATTGGAGCGCATGGGATGATATGTACCCTGAGCCTTGCAATAGCCCTCCTCACTTTGCACTCAATCCCCAACCGATCCTTTCTGATATTGAATTTGATGTTAATGGAGATATGATCCTCGGTATCATGGACCGGTTTGGTCATCAGTCTGGAAAAGAAAATTATAATCATGATGGAAGTGCTACCTACACTGGGTTTAGCGGAGGAGATTTAATGCGTGCTGCCCTCAAAGAAGATGGCATGTATGAAATAGAAAATAATGGCAAAGCCGGCGATTTGACTGGATGTGGCGAAGGAAATGGCGAAGGACCCGGAGGAGGTGAGTATTACTGTGGGGATGATTGGGTTTTTTATGGAAAAGTGGCTCACGGAGAAGTAAACATGGGGGCATTGGTTTATTTACCCGGAAGTGGAGAAGTTATCTCAACTGTTATGGACCCAATCAGCTCGCCTGATAATGATATTTACGAATCTTCGGGTTGGCAGGCCTATAAAAATATGGGCGAAAATGCCGGACAGGTTACCCGGGAGTTTGTCGTCTACGACTATCGGTATGCTGGTACTTTTGGCAAAGCAGCCGGATTAGGCGACCTCGTTCTTGCTTGTAGCGCTGCACCGATAGAGATTGGAAATCGGGTTTGGATGGATAAAAACATGAACGGAATACAGGACGCGGGTGAGCCTGGGATTCCGGGAATTGTAGTAACTCTACACGATATGGTAAATTCCGGTGCGCTGCTGGCATCTACTACCACCGATAAAGATGGTGAATATTATTTTACAAAAGACAACGTTCCCGGTGGATTAAAATATAAGTATGCTTACGAACTTCGCATCAACCTTGCTCAGGATACAGTCGTTTTTAATAGCCTGACTCCCGGGCCGAAAAATGTAGGCAATCCAATGTCCGACTCAGATGGAGAGCTTATTCTAAATAGCCCGGTGCCATCTACCCCCAACGGAAAATTAGCGGCTATGTCGGCTGATGAAGCCTATGTAAAAATATCCCTCACTACCGGAGATATGGGCGAGAATGACCACGCCTATGATTTTGGATTTGGGGTTGAATCTGATCTGACGTTGATTACTGATTCAATTACGGTTTGTTCCGGCGAGCCAACGGTTCTGCTGGCACAGGTAGGAAGCGTACAGCCTACCGACAGCGTTATGTTTGTATGGTACACTACGCCGCCGATGACTCAGGATGAAAAAATAAATGGCGGTACTGTATTGGGTAAAGTTAAGCCCGATGCAACCGGATTGGCCTCACTTCCCAATGTTATTTTCCCCCTCAATACCACCGGAGACTCTGCCCGCTTTCTGGTTTGTGCGCTCTTGCTCTCAGCAGATACTACCTTACTCGGAACCGATACGGGAAGTGCTACGGTAAATCCAATTCCGGTAGCAGTGGCGACCGTAAATGACACGCTGACCTGTACCCAAAGGATTGTACAACTTACCGGACAGTCTTCATTGCCTAATTCAACCTATACCTGGACCGGACCGAACGGATTTACCAGCAACGACTCTATTGCGTCAGCAACGGCGCCCGGTACCTACGTGCTGTCAGTTACGTCAGCGCAGGGATGTATAGCGAGAGAGGATACAGCAATTGTCATAGAAGAATTGTTTCCGCCGCAGTTGCCACTCCCATTTATTTCCATTTGCGAACCCGTTTCTTCGGTACAGGCACCTCCCATTAACAAAGGACAGGAATGGTATACCGGTTTTTCAAATCCATCCGCCCTAAGTATTGATCCCATTGCAAATACGGTAAGTGGCCTGAACGTAAACGGAACCTATTGGGTAAAACTACGGGAAGGTATTTGTTTCAGTTATGATTCAATGCAGATTACCCGAAACCCGGCCTTGCTACTTGCTGATAGTGTCGTGGTGTTATGTTCACCAAAGCAGGTAAATATGGCAGAATATATTCCAAAGTATCAAACCCTGTTGAATCCAGTATGGTACAAAGATAGTTTGGGTGGAGAGGTCCTACCCTCAGAAAACCAGACAATTACACAGAATGCTGTCTATAAATTAATTGCTCAGAATGAAAACGGATGCCCTGATACAGCCACGATACAATTTCAGTTCGTTGCCATCCTGAGTACGGCAAAGTTGGTAGCTTATCCATCGACCTGCCTGGGAAGCGTACCTCAGGCCGATGGATATATTGTTCTTGAAGATGTTTCCAACGAGCGCTATGACCTCGTACAGGGCGCAACTTATACGGGCACTGCGACCTATGCTACCGCAAGTGAGGTTCCGGCCAATGGCATCGTTCGGGCAGGTTTAACAAGTCCGGCCCAACCAACGCTTTACACCGTTCGGCTGTTTACAGATTCAGATTGTTTCATGGATCTGCATGTTACTTTGCAGCCTGCTGACTGCGCCTGTAACGTCCTTTGTGTTCCTGTTTCAATTCAAAAAAGAACGAAGTAGAGTTTTATAAATAATAAAGTAAAAAAGCCGATTCTTGTTCAGGATCGGCTTTTTTTAGTACTGTAAAGCCTGAATAGGCAGTAGTGGACTTTCGTCCCAGTCCATCATGGCATTTAGTAATCGGATGTGCGAATAGCGACTGAGGTCAGGTATCGTAATAGCAGCTGTCTCAATAATTCCTTTGTCCAATAAATCGGCTCGCCGCGTGCCGGGCAAAAGTGGCACATGTGGAGTTTGCCAAATGGAACCATCGAAAAACGCCACGTTGGCGTAGGATGTATCGGTAATACATCCATTTTTTACGATCAGCACATCATCGCAGCTGCTCCGTTTTTCAAACAAACTTTGGAGGGATTCTCTATCCTGATATTTATAGGAATAATTAATGGAATTATCTTCCACAACCCGGATACTTTTAATAGGGCGTCGTTCGTATTTTTCCCATTCTGCCCGCAAAATCTGAGATCCATAGATAATTCGGCACTTATGGGTGTCGACACTCAGCTCCTCAGGAATTGGGAGAAAATCAGTCAAAAAAATAGCTTGCTTTTCTCCCCAAATTTCCGCCCGGGTGCGGTTCATACGCGCCTGATGCCAGGGTAATAAGTCAGACCATTGGCGATTTTTTACACAAATAGTCTCTATGCAGAGCGGGAGATGGGGCATAAGAAAAAGGCAGGTAAACTTTATCCAATAATTCCTGATATTCGGGTTCAACGCGGCTTTGGGCCGTAATGCCGCCGCCACTTTTAAAAATCAGCCCGCCGGGCTGCTGCTCAATGTACCGAATCATGACGGCACTTTCAAAGACGGTACCATCAAAATAGCCCATAATTCCGGTATAATAGCCACGTTCATAGCCTTCTGCTTCGGAAATAATCTTCATGGTAGAGGGCTTGGGTGCGCCACTAATAGAGCCTGCGGGCAGTAATTGAAGTAAAATATCCCCAAAAGTACCGTCAAACTCATCAGGTAGAAGTCCGGCTACTTCTGAGCTTACCTGCCACAACGCATTCTGATTGGTCTGAATCCGATCCAGATAGCGGTAGCGCTCTACCCAAACTTTTTGGGCCACCATGCTGAGGTCGTTTCGGATCAAATCCACGATGGTAGCGTGTTCGGCGGCTTCTTTGGCATCAGCCAAAATCAATTCGGGAGCATTGGGCACATCTGCCTGTATCGTGCCCTTCATCGGAAATGAGGAAATCTTCTTTCCGTCAATTCTTATAAACAACTCCGGCGAAAAACAAACAAACTGATCTTTCAGCCAAAACCGAAAGGGAGCGTGACTCAACTGATAAATATCCGGTAAAGATAAATTGGTGGCAATTGGCGTAGGTGCCGACAAATTGACCAGAAAAGAATTACCCCGCCGAATGTTGTCAATTACATAGTCAAAGCGTTTCTTGTACTCTTCAAACGTAAGCGGATAAGCTTCAAAAAAATAGTCTGGCAAAGAAAGTGTCAGGTCCGCTGACGAATCATTACTAAATCCATTAAAGTTGAAACACAGAACTGCCGGATCAGCTTCATCCAGGCGCCATGCCTGTGGTTTTTGGCCCAGATAGTCCATGATGAAAACGAACGGAATCTTCTGTTGCCCCCACGAATTGAGGGACGAAACAAAGGTATTTTGGGAATCTTGCGCAGAAGCTTTCAACTGAACCATCATTTGATAGAATGCCTGTAAAACAGTTTGATTTGCGCCAAAGTTCAGAAACCATTCGATTGGGGGGCGTGTTGCATAAGTGTATTTTTAGACTATTACTCATGCATTGCTACGACGTACTAATCATCGGTGGAGGCCCTTGCGGCCTTGCTATGGCCATAGAAGCAGCCCGCAACGGACTGGATCATCTCATTCTTGAAAAGGGAAGCATTACAGAATCCATTCGCCGCTACCCAAAGCGGATGCGCTTTTTTTCTACGGCTGAAAACATTGAAATCGGCGGAATTCCGTTTCCTATTTCGGGCGTAAAGGCCAATCGTGATGAAGCGCTGCAATATTACCGCAAAGTAGCCGGATATTTTCATCTGAATTTTAAACTTTTCGTAACGGTCGATCGTGCTGAAAAGCAGGAAGACGGTACTTTTTTGGTCTATACACCTACCGGAGAGACTTATCAGGCAAAAAACGTGGTACTCGCTACGGGCTATTTTGATGTGCCCAGGTTGCTAAACATTCCGGGAGAAGAATTGCCTCATGTGTCGCATTACTACGACGAGCCTTTCAAATATTCCTACACTAACGTAGTGATTGTGGGTGGCTCCAATTCGGCCGTTGAGGCGGCCCTGGAACTGTATCGCCACGATGTGAATATTACGCTCGTCCATAAAGAGCCGGACTTCCGGCAAACAGTAAAATACTGGCTGATTCCTGACGTAAAAAATCGGGTAAAGGAAGGGAAAATCAAAACCCGATTCAGCAGCATTGCCCGTTCCATCGGGCCGGATCATGTGGTTATTGAAAATCTTGAAACAGGTGAGCAGGAAACGCTCACCGCCGATTTTGTTTTTTTACTGGTCGGCTATATTCCCGATGCTACCTTATTACAGCGATGCGGCGTAACCCTGGACCCGGTTAGTAACGTGCCTTCCTACGACCGCGAAACGTTTGAAACCAATGTGCCCGGATTGTACGTATGCGGAACGGTGATGGCGGGAATTTTTACCGAAAAAGTATTTATTGAAAACGGGCGCGAGCACGCCGCCGCCATTGCCGACCACCTTGCCGGCCGCACGGTGCGGAAGGTAAAAGAATTGATTGAAAGGATTTAAAAAAACAGGAGTCGTCCCAGTTTTTGAGACGACTCCTGTGTAGTACTTATGCTATTTGAGAACCAAATCAACGCGTAAATTTCTTGCGCTTTTTAGGGATTTTGGTAAAAGTCGCTACCAATCCCTTGCCTCCTACCGCAAAGCCATCGGGCCCGGCAAAGCTTACTGCATGGAAGGGTTCTTTGGAAATAGTCGTCCATGTTTTCCCAAAATCAGTTGAGAATCCGCTTCCCGAAGGCCCAACGGCAACCAACGCATAGCGATGGTTTGCGGTTGACCGCCTATCGCCGCCGTAGTTGAAAAATTCTGAATGGTATAATCCAACGGCTTCTTTGAGTCCGGCGGGAGAAGTTGCTCCGCTCAGTTTCCAACTGACGCCGCCGTCCTTGGTCAGCAATACATTGGGTGCAGCATCGGCAGTTTCCTGATAGTTTCCGCCAACGGCAATTCCCCGTTTTTTAGACCAGAATCGCACCCCGAACAAACCGCTCGTCGGGCCGGCAGGTAATGGTGTTTCGGATGCCTGCCAGCTACGGCCCCGATCTTCGGAACGTAGAACCCGGGCTTTTTGACCGCCGCCAGTAACGATAAATGCCTGACTCTTCCCAACGGCAATCAACGACGTTCCGCTTGCCGCAAAGGCTGCTTCCTGATCCAGGGCAGCGGGGCGCTGAGCCATCGGTAGTTCCTGCCAACTGCGGCCGCCATCATCGGTTAACAAAACGAAAAATCGACCGTCAACCGGATCACCAAAACAAATTCCCTGCGTTTTATCCCAAAAATCAAGACCGTCCAGAAACACGCCCGCCTGCGTAGTTTGGTAGACCAACTGCCACGAATCGCCGCCATTTTCGGTACGGTAGATTTTGGCTTTACCCTCCTGTGCCATACCCGCACTCATGGCTATGGCCGTAGATTCGTCAAAGGCATGAATGTCCCGAAAGTCAAGTGAATCGGCCCCATGAACGTTCATAATGTCCCATACATTGCCGCCATCCTGCGTTCGCAGCACGGTGCCACCGCTTCCACCAATCCAGCACACGCGGGATTTTGGCGCATGAACCGCTCTGAAATTCGCTTTGGTTTCCAGGTTAATGACCTTCCATTGGGCCGATACAGGGCTGGCTTTATGAAGCAGCAGGACTACAAACAGGGTCAGGACGGTGAGCAGTTTTGTACAATTTTTGCAGGACATGAAAATTCCGGTTTGGAGAGATGGACTTCTTTTTACTTGCCTTTACACTGAGTAAGTACTTTCTGATTATTCAGAATATACGCATCATCACCTGCTTCCTTGGCCATAGCAAGACCTTTGGTAGCGGCATCAGTGGCTACATCGCACTGTCCAACTTTGGCCGCAATTTTTGCTTTCAGAAAATACGTCCAGTATTTCTGATCCTGTTCTACTACCTTGGTTGCCCAGGTAAGCGCCTTGTTCAGATCACGGTTTGTGTCAAAATAGTAGTTGGCAGCAGCTGAGTAGGTAGCCGCAGAAATATCGGACTCCGCCATTTTCTTTTCTATTTCGGCCATAATTTTTGCATCAGGATCATTTTTAATCAGAAACTTCACCGCAACATTTTCCCAGCTAATTACAACGTTGGTTTCAGCAGGAGTGAATTCCGTAAACTCGATGGTTAAATGCTCCTGACTTTTTGCAAGTTTCTGAGCTTTTACGTCAAACCGCATCACGTCGTTTTCGGCTTTGTATTCATAAGCGCCCCAAATGTTGGCATCTTTGCTGATGATAATCGTCCAGGTTGTAGCCGTAGGAATGGTGAAAAGACCGTACGTGCCAGCGGCCACTTTTTGCCCATTCACAAGCATGTCTTCTGACAAAATCAGGTTGGTGACTTTGTTGGCACCCGTGCGCCACACTTTACCATATGGTACCTGAGCACCAAACATTTTTCGGCCTTTCAATGACGGACGGCTGTATTCTACCGAAACTTTTCCAAGGCCAACGGCCTGACTTATCGTAGCCGCAGGGCTTGCTTGCGGGGTGGCAATTTGTGCCTGTGTTGAAAGTGTAAAAAGACCAGCGGCCAGCAAAAGTCCGGCAGGTTTGAGGATTGTTTTTAACATAGGTTTGTACAGGATAGATTTGATTTACAGGTAAAATTTAATAAAGGTTTGAGCCTAGGAAATAACACTCCCGAGCAAGTTGGCAATTTCTTTTTCAATATTTTTATGTGTCATAAATTGATGGAGCAAAAGATTCGTTTCTGCTTCATCTTTGGTTTTTTGCAGCTGCTCTCTAATCTCCTGCATGGCTAGTTCATTATACCCTTTCTTCAAACGTAAAATATTGGTGAATGCCAGGTCATGCAGTTTATCAAGTTCGGTTGGTACAAAAATTTCGTATTTATCCTTCCATTGATCGCTCAGCAGGTGGCGGGTCGTTACGAGGTCAATGGCTTCGCTGCGAATGTCCGGATCAGGATGATTGACAAAATAATCAGTTTCCGGAATTTCTCCCCGACTGAAAGATTCCCGAAAAACCGTCAATACGTGTTTGTACAAAGGCTGCCGAAACTCGACTCCGGTCAGTTCGCTGAGCATATAATGACATAACGAAACGGTAGGTTCCAGTTCAAATGAAGCGAAATTGATCAATAACCGGATACACTCCTGTTCGTGCTGAACAACCGGGTCGCGCTGCAATACCTTAACTGTGGGTGCCAAAACGGGTTCCTGCCGATTCTCAACTTCCCCAACAGCCACATCGTTGGGACCATTTAGTTCAGATTTTTCATTCTTTCCCGATTGGGTGTTTGGCCGGGTTTCTTTCTGTTTTCGCAACAGCTTGTTTCCCTCCGAAATGAGCATTTGCTCATCTACCCGCATCATCTCAGCAATTTTATGAAAGAAAATCTGCCGCTGAATGGCATCCGGAATGCGCACAATACTCCCGACAACCTCCCCAATGACAGCCGCTTTGCGAAAAGGATCCTCGCCCGCATCGGCAAGCAGGGTAGTGGTTTTGAAGGTGATAAAATCACGCGCAGATTTTCGCAAATAGTCTTTGAATGCTTCCGTACCAATAAGCCGTACATAGCTATCAGGATCTTCGCCCGGCGGAAAAGTGACGATACTGACATTCAGGCCTTCTTCCAGTACGAGGTCAAGCCCACGCAGGGCCGCTTTAAGACCTGCTGCATCGCCGTCGTATAGAATAGTGACATTTGGAGTAAATCGTCCAATGAGCCGGATTTGTTCTACTGTTAGGGAAGTCCCCGATGAAGCCACTACATTTTCGATGCCTGCCTGATGCAGCGAAACTACATCCGTATAGCCTTCCACGAGGTAGCAAACATCTGCCTGCCGTATGGCATTTTTTGCCTGAAAAATCCCATACAGAACTTCACTTTTATGATAAACCGCTGTTTCAGGAGAGTTCAGGTACTTGGGTTGGTGTCCTTTGGCGGCAGAATCGGTTTTCATGATCCGGGCGCCAAAAGCAATTACTTTACCGGCTACGCTATGAATCGGAAAAATTACACGACTTCTGAAACGGTCATACCCACCCGTAGCGCTGCCCTCACGCGGAATAAAAAGCCCCGCTTTTTCCAGAATTTCCGCGCTGTATCCTTTGGCAAGAGCGGCCTGAGCCAGGGCGTCCCAGGCTTCGGGACTGTACCCGAGTTCAAACTTTTTTCGGGTGGTATCATTAAATCCCCGTTCCCGAAAATAACTCAGGCCAATGGACTGCCCTTCTTCGGTAGTAAGCAGTTGATCTTCAAAAAAGTTTTTAGCAAAATTCAGGACTATAAACAGGCTCTCGCGCTCATTTTGCCGCTGTTCCTGCTCGTCGGTCAGGCGCTCTTCCTGAATTTCGATGCTGTATTTTTGAGCCAGATATCTCAGAGCTTCGCCGTAGCCGATGCCGTCGATGTCCATCACAAATTTGACCGGATCGCCAGCAGCGCCGCAACCAAAGCATTTGTAGATTTGTCGAGCCGGATTTACATTAAAAGAGGGTGTTTTTTCATTATGAAACGGACAACAAGCCGTATAGTTGGCTCCCCGCTTTTTAAGTGCTACATAATCACCCACCACTTCTACAATGTCGGCGGCATGCTTGATCCGCTCTACTGTTTCAGGATTTATGCGCATGGCTCAGGGTTTTTTAGATAAAAGTACTGGTGCCTCTTTGAGACCTGTACAAAGGTATTTGTGTTAATTGACTTTCGCTACGGAAGTTTTATTTTGCTCATCTATTTGAATATTTTCAATAACAGACCGAATGATGTTGCGAACCGAGGCGTCCTGAAAAGTTAAAAATTTAACTAGTATCGTCTCTTTCATTTGAAGTTCTTTCTGAATGGTACCTTCCGGTTTTCCTTGCCTGTACAGGTCTTCTACCTTTCCATAAATTGTTTCGAGATAAGTCAACTTGGCTTGAAGTGCGCTTTTCCCACCTTTGAAAACAGGGTTATGTCCACAAAAGAGCGTGTCGAAATCCAAATTTAATACCAAACGGGCCGACTGCATGTGCTGCCGGATATTTTCGCCCCGGCGAAAAATTTTCAATTTACCAATGTAAAAATCACCCGAAAAAATCCAGCCCTCTTTGGGTGCATACAATATATGATGATCGTCTGAATGTCCGGGTGTGTGCATACACTGAAACTGATAATGCTCCGTGTGTATCTGCGCAGGTAAAGGCAATACATCCGAACACGGCTCAATTTGCCCAAACCAAAAATGCTCATACGGTAAAATCGGGAACGAATGCGCCACGCGCTCAGCGGTAAGTTGGCTGGCATAAAGCGGAACCTGAAACTGCTTGCGTAAAAAATCGGCATTGCCCGAATGATCCTCATGATAGTGCGTGAGCACGATTTGCTGCACGGGCAGCGGCCTGAGAAAATCCAATACCTCAGGTTGCATGTGTCGTTGGGCGGTATCGACCAGCAATCCATCGAGGTAGTACATGCACACCGAAAACGGGGCGATCCATCGGACGGGGGAGTAGCCCAAACGAAAGCCCTGCACGGGGCCATGATGAAAGTGTTCCTTGATTTTCACGATGTATGAATAACCTTGCCCATCGTCTGTTAGGTTCGGCTTATCACTCAGGATTTATATTAAAATAGAGATTATTTCCTGAATCTACGTTTTATTTATCGCCGAAAATAAAAAATGGCTGCCCGTTTAACACAGACAGCCGCTCCCTGAATACCTAATTTTCAATGCATTACAAATATTATTGTGCAACCTCTACCTCAAAAACCAGCGGAGCATAAGGCAATATTACATACGCTCCTGTCTGTTGGTTTTGTGCACCTCTACGCGCATATCCCAAGGATGATTGAAACACGAGAATTGCTTTTTCACCTTTTCTCATGCGACGAATCCCTTCGTCAAAGCCCGGAATTACGGCACCTGACCCGGTGTTGAATGAATAGGAACCTTTATCAAATTCGGTTCCATTAAGTAATTTCCCTGAGTAGTTTACAGTTACCTGCTTGCCTCGGCCAAGCGTGTCGCCGGTGACTACATTCTGACGAATGATGTGTAGCGTACTAGGCGTGATTTCGGAAACGGCATATTGTTTCGACTCAATATAGTCCGTAACCTGCTTACTTTCGGTGCGTACTTTATCTAGTGTCATTTCTACCCGAATGGCCGAATAAGCCGGAATACCTTCGTAATTTACATTTCCAAAACCAAGGTAAAACGGCATAAGAACCGTATAGCTCTCGCCCGAACGCATGAGGCTAAGGCCACGCTCAATGCCCGGAAGGATCAGTCCGGCGCCAAATGGAAAAACAAGTGGTTTTTGCTTGGATGTTTCTGTGCTGTCAACGACATACCCATCCATTGTGTACATTTTATAGTAGACCGATACCTCATCTCCTATTCCCGGCTTTAATCCCTGCGGATTGGTTTCTTTGACGACATAGTAAAGTCCGGATGAATCTCTTGTGGCCGATAAATTATTGGTAGTCAGGTATTTTTGAATGTTATCTTCATTTTCAGTAATTGCGTCTTCTTCTTTACTGACCAGATCATTGTTGTTGCAGGCGGTCATGCTTAAAGCCACTAGGGCAAGTAGAAAAAAACGGTTTTGAATACGCTTCATACAGATTGATTAAATTATTTACTTTTTAAAAAATTAAGAGATAAAATGATTTCCTATCGGTCACGGGATGCTAATGAGTATTACGCAAAGTGTACTGAAAATAACGCAGGATAGACTGGAAAATTTTCATGCAACCGCAAGCTTCTCTCAGAAGAAGAGTAGTTGCAGCCTTAAAACGTTGGAATTGTTGGGTCAAAAATCCTGATTTTCATTTATGCGGGATGCCATTTTTTGCGAAGTACTTACAGATAGACGTAAGGGCGCACTCCTGACATTTGGGACTGCGCGCCACGCATACATAGCGTCCGTGCAGAATTAACCAATGATGAGCCTTGGGAACAAGTGCTTTGGGGATATGCGCCATCAGTTGTTTTTCTACTGCCAAGGGCGTTGTGGCGGTCAGTGGGGCAAGGCCGATTCGATGCGAAACCCTAAATACGTGCGTATCAACCGCCATAGTAGGCTGATTGAAAATTACAGATGCAATGACGTTTGCCGTTTTGCGACCAACGCCCGGTAGCCGTTGCAGGTTTTCGACGGTTGCGGGTATTTCGGAATCAAACTCCTCAACGAGCATTCGGCCCGTTCCGACGAGGTGTTTGGCTTTATTATTTGGATAAGATACCGAGCGAATGTAGGTAAAAACTTCCTCCGCATTGGAGTTGGCCAATGCCTGCGGATCAGGAAAGCGTTCAAAGAGCGCAGGCGTAACCTGATTAACCCGCTTGTCGGTACATTGTGCAGATAAAATAACGGCAATCAGCAGTTCGTAGGGGTTCCGATAATTAAGTTCTGTTTCGGGTTCAGGAAAGTGGGACGTAAAATAATCGATTAGAAACCGAAATCGCTCTTTTTTCAACATAAAAAACGTACTAATAGGGTACAAAAAAAGTAGTTCGCTTTTCTGAACATTCAGAAAAGCGAACGTACCCCAAAAATAAGCCAACCGGCTGACTTATCTAAATAGAAAAGTCGGCCGGTTGTGTAGTAGTAAACTGTCGGGAATAACTGAAAATCTTTTCGGTCACCTTTTCTGAGGGTGTCCGAACTATCCGATCCATTTGAGCTTGCAGTTCAAGCGAATCGAGGTAAAAGGCGAGCATCTCGGCATCGGAGGCAAGAGCCTCTACAATGTCGTCATTTTCCTGAGGGGAAGTTTCGGCATATAGATACCTAACTACATCATCGTAAGTAAACGTTTTTGTCATATTGCGGAGTACGTTGGCTGAATTGCTTGCGCAAATTAATCAACGCGTAACGCATTCTCCCCAAGGCTGTATTGATACTCACTCCCGTGGCATCGGCAATCTCCTGAAAACTCATGTCCTCATAATGGCGCATGATCAGAACCTGCCGCTGTACCTCTGGCAACCGCTGAATCATCTCCCGCAGCTGCTCGTGGGTCTCCTGTCGGATTTGGATTGATTCAACCGAATCTTCCGAGAAGTCAAGTGTATTAAACACATTACTTCCATCCTCAAACACTACATTGGGGTAGCGTTTATCGCGTCTAAAATAATCAATAGCGAGGTTGTGAGCGATTCGGATAATCCATGGCAAAAATTTACCCTCCTCGTTATATCTACCAGATTTGATTGTATCCACCGCCTTGATGAATGTATCCTGCATCAAGTCTTCGGCAACATATTGGTCTTTTACAATCAGATAAATGGTAGTATATATTCGTGATTTGTGGCGTTGAACAAGCTTTTCGAATGCCTTTTCCTCTCCACGGATGTACAGCGATACCAACTCACTGTCGCTAACTTGGATTTTCTCCATTTTTCTGTATTCGATTTAGTTAACGTAGAGTCTTGTATCGATATTGTACCTCCTTTTGTTTTTGGTGAATGTATAGAAGCCTTTTTTGTAGGTCACTTTTTGAATAATTGTATCAAAGAAAATTGTTTGATTGATATTTTGCAAGCATTTATCACGCTTTTTTTTTGATTTTTCTATCGTTAACACCTGTTAACACCCTGAATTTTCATACAAGCCTGAAAAATAGTTGCTTTGGTTAACTAGGTTAATTCTATGAAAAAATAGAACTATATGACTATAACTCGATTATTTAAACTTTGGTTTATTTAAAAAAGTTCATTAGTAAGTGATCAGATTCATTTCAATCCCTTAGTTTTACCCTCATCGTTCAAACATTTATTTTTTATGAAATATCAGAAACACGTTTTTATCTGTACAAATCAGAAAGATGCACCAAAAAAATGCTGCGGAGAAGCTCACGGAATGGCCCTGGTTGATGCTTTTAAGCAGGCATTAAAGGATCGGAATATCGGACCGGAAATCCGTGCACAGCGTTCAGGCTGCCTGGATGTGTGCCCCAAAGGTCCGGCACTTGTCGTATATCCCGAAGGTATTATATACGGAAATGTGCAACTTTCGGATGTAGACGAAATTGTAGAAAGTCACCTAATTAACAATCAGCCCGTAGAACGATTGAAGTTGGATTTTTAACAAAAAAGACCACTGAGGCATCCTGGCCCTGATTTATACGGTCTGGTTCAGGATGCCGCTAACCTGATTATTACTTGAAATATAAGCATCTTTTTTTCGATCTCGACCACACGCTATGGGACTTTGAGCGGAACTCAACGGAATCTCTGACGGAGGTGTATCACCTGTTTAAGATGCAGGAATTGGGCATACCTTCACACGAACAGTTTATTACTACCTACTTAAAGATTAACTATCAGCTTTGGGCACAACTCGATCAGGGGCTGATTGCGCATAGCGATATTCGGGAAAATAGATTCAAGCTGGTTCTTTCTGAACTTGGTGTTCCTTCCCCGCCAAATTTCCGAACGATGGAAGATGCCTACATTGAGCTGCTGCCAACCAAGTCGTACCTGCTCGACGGAGCGCTGGATGTGCTGGACTATGCGCGCGAACGAGGCTACGATCTCCATATCATTACCAATGGATTTGATTTTATTCAGGATAAAAAACTTCGGAGTTCAGGAATCGTGCAGTATTTCACTCACCTCATTACCAATGAAAATGCGCAGGCGCGCAAACCCGACCGCCGGATTTTTGATTATGCCATTACCTGCGCAGGAGCGCAGTGCGCTGAGTGCCTCATGATTGGTGATAATTGGGTGGCAGATATTCTGGGGGCCAAACGATTTGGGATGGACACCGTTTTCTATAATCCCGCCGGACATATGTTTGATGAAGCACCTACCTACGAGGTACGGCACCTCAACGAACTGAAAGATATTTTGTAAGAGCCTGTTTATATGGGAATTTTATAGCTTTTTAAAAAATCTTTCATTGCCAAATTGTTCTTTAGACTTTCTTTTGAAAGCCTGTATGCATTGGCAAGTTCGATAGTCTCTTCTATGTCATCATTTAATAAAGAGAATACTTTATCGATAGATTTAACCATATAAAAAGGATACTGACTGATGCTACAAGCCTGCATACGCAGAAAATCCAGTTCACCTTCAAGATCTTTTATCTGATCTTTTAGAAGCTTATTGTAATTTTTCAGTTGATCTTCGGCCAAATTCTCAATGTGTGTTTGGTCAATTCGTTCAAATTCCAGCTGTAAGCGCAAGAGACCTAATAAATTATTTGATTCGTATGCTTCTGTTACACGCTGCATGATCTGCGTTTTACGCTCACGTTCCTGCGCGTCGGGCTCCCGGTCCGGGTGAAATGCCTTGACGAGATCCATATAAATTGAGCGTACAGATTTGGTAATACTTCGTGCTTCAATTTCCTGCTTTACCTGGGTCTTGGTTTTGGGGCGTTTGGCCTTTTTCTCTTCCTTCTGCTGCTTTTCTGCTTCAAACTCTTCGCTTTCCAGAGCTAACTTTTGGGCTATTTTCTCAGCCAATTTTTCAGGATTGTCAAGATCGGCATCTTCATCAAGCTCAATTCCAGCCATTGAAAAAAAATCTTTCATGTAATCCTTGCTCAACGAATCCATGTATTCCTGTTCTTCTTGATAGGTATGCTCGTGATACTTATCAAACATCGGGATGAGCACTTCGTCAAAGTTGCCGGACTCAAGCAGTTCATAGATGTCTTTCTTGATTAATGAAACCAGCTTTTTCTTTTCTGTCCGGGTAAAAAACGTCGAATCATGAGCACGGTCATAAACCTGAAGTAATGCTACATTATGCTTATAGTACTCATCACGTTTCGGGACGAAGACCGTTTGTATCTGTTGTTGAAGCATTACCAACCCTTCCCGGAATTTTAAAACCTCCTTTTCAAGTTTTTCAGTTTTAGCTACAAGTTTATTAAAGTCCTTCTGAGGCTTCGACTGTTCGGTTTTATCTTTTGTGATCTGAATGAGCTTGGACATTTCAAAAATTAGTTTAGAACAAAGGTTAGTAACAAACCTAATGCTGTTGGTTATATGTGAGCTTACGAAGAGTCAGAACTCATTCTACCCAATTCCTTTGTCAAGATGTGGTGATGCAAAAATAGTATAAGGCACTTTGAGAGTAAAACAATTTGACAAAAGGTTTTATAGGTGGCAGGCCGCAAAGAGGATTCCCATTCACATTTGCAGGATATTCAGTATCTTTCAAAACGATTTTTCTTGCCTGCCGCAGGAAGCATTAGAATCTTTTTACTCAGTACCAATTCCAATTTCTGTGATAAAAACTATGAAACGGTTAACCTTAGTTCTTCTTCTTAGTCTTTCTCTAAAAGTCGCTATGGCCCAAACTACCTACGATATCTGCATCTATGGCGGAACTTCCGCAGGTGTAATAGCAGCCTACACCGCCAAAATGAATGGAAAGTCGGTGCTGCTGATTGAGCCCTCGCGGCGGCTCGGAGGACTAAGTTCGGGAGGGTTGGGACAAACCGACATCGGAAATAAATATGCCGTTACGGGCCTGGCGCGCGACTTTTACCGCCGCATCGGGCAACATTACGGGAAGTTTGAGCAGTGGACGTTTGAACCCCACGTAGCGCTGAATCTTTTTCAGCAGTACATCAGCAGGGCAAAGGTTGAGGTGTGGTACGACTATCGGCTTTTTTCGGTCAAAAAGCAAAAGGGAGTCATTGAGGAAATTGTGGTCGAAAATGCTATTTATCCTGAATCAAAAACCAACCGGACGATTCGCGCAAAGGTATTTATAGATTGTACCTACGAAGGCGATTTGATGGCCAAAGCAGGCGTGAGCTACACCGTAGGTCGTGAAGCCAACAGCCTCTACGGCGAAACCTGGAACGGTGTACAAATGCTGGATAAACATCAGTTTCCCAAGGGGATCAGCCCGTACCGCATTCCGGGCGATTCTACGAGCGGGTTGCTTTGGGGAATTAGTGAGGCACCTTTGCTACCCAACGGGAGCGGCGACAAGAGTGTACAGGCCTACAATTTCAGAATATGCCTGACCAATAATCCCGAAAACCGAATTGCTATCACACGCCCGCCACGCTATGACTCTACAAAATATGAACTACTTCTGAGACAGGTCGCTATCGAAAAACCTGCGCACATCAACTGGGGTGTGCTGCACATTGCGGATATGCCTAATCAGAAAACGGATATTAATAATAAAGGTGGGCTATCAACAGACATGATCGGAATGAATTTTGCCTATCCCGAAGCTGATTACGAAACCCGTCAACAGATCATACAGGAGCATCTCGACTACACCAAAGGCTTTCTGTACTTCGTGGGGCACGATCCACGGATGCCTGTTCATTTGCGGGAACAAATGCTGGAATGGGGCTATCCGAAAGATGAATATCTTGAAAATGACCATTTTACCCCGCAGCTTTACATCCGTGAAGCGCGGCGCATGATTGGCGAATATGTCATGACGCAGCACAACTGCGAAAATCGGGAAGTGGTGCCCGACGGCATCGCCATGGCTGCCTACTCCATGGATTCACATAATTGTCAGCGGCTCATTGTGAAAGATCCTGACACTGGCGAAGCGATGGTACAAAACGAAGGCGATGTGCAGGTGCACGGCTTTCATCCCTACCCAATCAGCTACCGCTCGCTTGTTCCCAAACGCACTGAATGTACCAATCTGCTTGTTCCTGTTTGCCACTCAGCAAGCCACATTGCCTATGGTTCTATCCGAATGGAGCCGGTGTTTATGGCCCTTGGGCAGGCCGCGGCTGCGGCCGCTGTGCTGTCGCTGAATGGTGGGAGTTCTGTTCAGGAAATTTCGGTAGAGGACTTGCAGCGCAGCCTTGTAACTAACCCTCTGGCAGACGGCAGCCGCCCCGAAATATTACTTGACAATGATGTTACGCCAGATGCCGTACACGCGATGGGCGAATGGAAAAAAAGTACTGAAGGCGGAAAATATGCGCGTACGCAACTCGTGGATGAATCAAAAGGAGCCGACAGAAAATCAGTCCGGTTTATTCCGTCGATTCCGGCGCAGGGCCGCTACGCGGTATATATTTTTAATCCTTATCCGGGCGGTGGCGGTGGAAATCCGGCGCAGTATGATGGAAAAACAACCGGAAAATCCAGTAAAACCAAGATTGAGATTCAGGCTCTTAAAACCCAAAAAGTACTGACGCTCCCTACTCAAACTCAGGTAAACGAGTGGATCAAAGTAGATACCTTTGAATTTGTGGCCGGGACAGACAACTACATCGAGCTGTCGAATGAGGGCGCGGATGGAATCGTAGTGGCAGACGCCATTTTACTGATCCCGGTGGAGTAGCGACGCCGTGGCACCTTCATTAATCTGATTGATGCGGTGCTCCATAACTGCGGCAATGTTGACGGCCCGTACTTTGGCTTCGGTTGCTTTTTCGCCTTCAAAAAGTTCGTCTACGGTTTGGTAAAAAAGTGCCAGCCATGCATCAAAATATTCTGGTTTAAACGGATGATGCTCATTTAATTTAAAATGCGGCGGCATGGGCCGTCCCCGATATTGACCTGTACCGAAAAGAATACTTTCCCAAAAGTCATACATTTTGGGCAAATGCGAAGGCCAGTCAACGTGGGCAACTTCATTGAAAATCATGCCGATGGTTGCATCGGCCCGCACTTTTTCATAAAAAGTATTGACCAGATTTTCTACATCCGTGCGATTTTGTATATCAGAGAGCATAGCGAAGTACAGGTTGAAATGTTTCTATAAACCAGAAAAATGACTTCATTCGCTTGTTTATAGTTTGTGTAACTAACAGTACAAAGTTCGGGTTTCGTTCGTGAGCCGGCTATGATATAAATCAGCCCAAACGTTTTTTATTCATTGGAAAAATGGGTGGTTTTTTACCTTTGTCTGCCAAAACAGACCTTCAACATCTTCTGAATCCTTATGTCTTTTCCGGTTCATGTAATAAAAATTGGTGGAAATATCATTGATAATCCCACAGCCTGTACAGATTTTCTACGGGTATTTGCGCAGATTTCTACCCCAAAAATCCTGATTCATGGAGGAGGGAAAATAGCCACGCAAACTGCTGCAAAACTAGGTATCGAAACCCAAATGGTCGATGGCCGACGTATTACGGACCGCGCCATGCTCGATGTCGTTACGATGGTTTATGGCGGGTTGGTCAACAAAAACCTTGTGGCTCAGTTGCAGGCAGAAAGTTGCAATGCTATTGGTCTGACGGGCGCTGATGCCGGGATTATCCGCTCCACAAAACGACCTGTAAAGACACTTGATTATGGATTTGTGGGCGATATTGCAGAGGTAAATTCCGGGCAACTCAATAGCTTTTTGAAAAGCGGATTAATCCCTGTCATTGCCCCGCTCACCTTTACTTCTGAGGGTGTATTGCTCAACACCAACGCCGATACCATGGCATCGGCCACCGCGGTTGCATTGGCGCCTTTGCAGCCTATAAGTCTGATTTATTGCTTTGAGAAAAAAGGAGTCTTGTCAGATCCCGACGACGACGAGTCGGTTATTCCATCGCTTACGCCCGAATCGTACGCAACGTTCAAAGCCTCCGGCGTGATCAATCAGGGAATGATTCCAAAACTTGATAATGCTTTCAAAGCTTTGGAATCAGGTGTGAAATGGGTGATTATTTGCCACGCCCAGGATTTAGCTTTGGCTGCGGAGGGAAAAGCCGGTACGGTTTTGAGTCTTGAAAAATAAGAGAAGGACTCTTTTTCCACAAAGCCTAAAAACGTACCGGAAGAGTTTTCTTTACCGCAATTTATTTTCCAAAATCAACACACCTTTATTGCCGGTTTTCCACCGTTCCAGATCTTCTTTGGCCGTAGGCGTGATGGCGAGGTAGAAAGAGCCCAACAACAAATCCAGGTCTCCATCTTCGTCTATATCCGCAGCTTCCATCGTGAGCCATCGCCCCCGGTTGGTTTCGGCAAAAGTACGCGGGAGAAAGGTGTTGTTTCCTTTGTTTTCAAGATATACAAAACTACGCACGGGCGAGAGGCTGAAATCCGGAAAAAAAGCAATGGCGGCAATGTCCAGATCGCCATCTCCGTCAAAGTCCCGGGCAAGGGCTTGTGTAGCGCCGTCGAGCGGGTAAAAGAACGTTTCCTCAAATTTGTCCTTCCCTTTATTCATGAAAATCCGAATGCCGTGGTAGGGTTTCAGTAAATACGATTTATCGCCATTGTCGCCGTTGGCATATAAAATATCTAATTTCCCATCACCATTAAAATCATGCAATTCAAAAGAACCCGAGCCGTAGGTAGGTGGAAAACGCAGCAGGACTTTCTTGGCAAAATTCCCTTTACCACCGTTCAAATACACCGAAATCTGCTCGTCGCCCTGCGCCCACAGGACCCACAAATCTTTGCGCCCATCGCCGTCATAATCTTTCCAGTAGGTCATGCGTGCACCGGGACTATTTTCAATCATACGCTGAGGCATCGAATCAGTGGCCGACCCTTGATACCAGGCGAGTTTTCCGGTGTAGTTGCCATATTCACAGACGATCACGTCTTCGTAGCCATCCTCATTAACATCCGCCCATGTTGCATGTACAGGGCGTTGCAGCTTGTTGATAAGCCGCTTGCCCCGCCAGTTTCCATTTTCTTTTTTTATTGAAAGCAGCGCACCTTTGCTGTCATCGTTTGGGTCCATCATGCCCATACTCAGCAGATCCCAACTCTCGCCGGACACGGAACGAAAATCAGAAAACGGACTTTCGGGATTGAACAGCGAATCCACGATTTGCAGATTTCTATTCATAATAAATACTCCACCCGGCCGCTGACTTACCCAAATCTGACGAGTAAACTGATCGTAGCGCACCGAAGTCACCGTAGCCGCTATGGGGTCTTTGGGGTGTTTTGGGGTAAAATTGGGGAGTGGCAACAGCGTATCCTGTGGCGCCGGGCGAAGCAGGCTGTCGGGTGCTTTTTGTAAATAATAAGCAACAATACTTTCCCATTCTGCCTGACTTACCACGGGCGATTCTGGAAAAATTCCTAATTCCATGATTCGCTTTTGCTCTTCATAATTCTGAAAAATAGACGAATCAGATCCGGCTACCGAAAGCCCCAAACGTGGTGCCATGTAGGGAAGAACGCCATTTTTCCAGGTTTTTTTGTCCAGCAATTCCGGTTCAGGAAAGGCGTGACAACCCGAGCAATGCTGCCGGGCGAGTACTTCTCCGTTGGGCTTCCGGGATTCTCCACAGGACCAATACACGAGCAATCCCATCAAAAACAGCGTGGCGCTGCTCCAAATCGTACGAAATCGCCTCATGCGTTCAGAAGATTCTGGAGCGCGCGGGCCACCTTATCAAACTCAAACCGGGACAATTCTTCCTGCATACGTTGCGTCACTTCGGGCAGATTCAGGTTGCCAATGCTGCCTTCATGTGTGTGTTGCAGCTCGCGGGGTGCTACGTAGGTTTCTTCGGCGATTTCTTTTCCAACCTGCCGGTACGCATCCCGAAAAGGCACGCCCTGCATCACGAGTGCGTTTACACGCTCCACGCTAAATAGAAGATCGTAGCGGGCGTCGTCCAGCAAATTCGGTTTTACCTGCATATGTTGCAACATAAAGGTAGCCACGTCGAGGCAATCCAGCATTTCATCGAAAGCAGGCATCAAGATTTCTTTCAGTAGCTGCATGTCGCGGTGATAGCCCGAAGGCAAGTTGCTGAGTACAAGCGTCACTTCCATGGGTAGCGCTTTGAGCCGGTTGGTTTTGGCACGAAGCAGCTCAGCAACGTCCGGATTTTTTTTGTGAGGCATGATGCTGCTTCCCGTCGTGAGGTCATCGGGAAGGATAATAAATCCAAAGTTCTGACTATTATACAAACATACATCCATCGCCAGCCGTGACACCGTTGCGGCAAGCGACGCCAGCGCTGCAAGAGCGGCCTGCTCCGTGCGGCCACGACTCATTTGGGCGTAAACAACGTTATGATGAAGCCCTTCAAAACCAAGAAGTTGGGTGGTCATTTTGCGGTTCAATGGAAACGAAGAACCATAACCCGCTCCCGAACCCAGCGGGTTGCGATTGGCAAGACGGTAAGCGGCATTAAGCTGCACCACATCATCAATAAGCCCTTCGGCATAGGCCCCAAACCATAACCCAAAGGACGACGGCATCGCAATTTGCAGATGCGTGTAGCCGGGTAAAAGATCGTTTTTATGTTGTTCGGCGCGGGCATTCAGCACCTGAAAAAGGGCTTCGGTAGCCTGTACCACCTGCGTCAGGCGGTCACGAACGTAGAGTTTCAGATCAACCAGTACCTGATCGTTGCGTGAGCGACCGCTATGGATTTTCTTGCCGGTATCGCCCAGGCGGCGGGTTAGGAGCAGTTCTACCTGAGAGTGAACGTCTTCGACACCCTCTTCAATCACAAACTCGCCCTGTTGTATGAGTTGATAAATCGCTTTGAGTTCTTTCTGTAAATCAGCAAGTTCGGTGGAGGTCAACAGTCCGATAGATTCGAGCATCGCCGCGTGAGCGAGATTCCCCAAAACGTCAAATTCAGCCAGATGAACGTCCAGTTCACGATCGCGGCCTACGGTAAATCGTTCGATTTTTTCGGAAGTCGTGGTATTTTCTTTTTGCCAGAGTTTCAAGGTCGTATTGGGTAAAAAATGATCAAAAATGGAAGTGTCAAAGTTCGAAAGGTTTTTTGAGAAAAAAATAATTAGTGTCAGATGAATCAGGTTCTGATAAACTTTCTTCTGCAAGCCCTGCGATGTAGCGGAAGCACCTTCCATATTTTAACTGAAATTATAGCGCTGCATTCTTCGTTTTTACAAAAACAATTACGCAATTTAGCTTCACAATTGATTCATAAAATATGAACACTTCATCCCATACAAAAGCTGCGCTCGACACCGTGATGAACGGCCTCATGAGCCGATACCAGGAACGCGTTCCTGACGTAAAAGCCATTCTTGCCGCCATGATTCAGGAAGGAATAATTGGCCATGAAAATGAAATAGAAAACGACCATATTGCCTTTCGGACGCTGGGAGTGCCGCATTTGGGCATTGCCTCTTTTGAAAAAATATTCCTGCATTATGGCTACCAAAAGCGCGAGTACTACAACTTTGAAGGTAAAAAACTCGACGCTTTCTGGTTTAGTCCGCCGGAGCCACACTATCCCCGGATTTTTGTTTCTGAACTTCGGGTTAAAGAACTTTCTGAGGAAGCGCAGGCGATTATCCATAGGTACACGCAGGAAGTTACGAGCGACCCGGTAGATAGCCTGGACCTGAACGACGGAGCCGCTGTGGATGCGTTTTTGCATCAGCCGCTGTGGCGTACGCCGCAGCTGAGCGACTATTTGGCACTGCTAAAAGAAAGCGAATATGCGGCCTGGGTAATTTATAACAGATATTACCTCAACCACTTTACAATCAGTGTGCATAACTTACCGGAAAGCTATAACACCGTAGCTGAGTTTAATGAGTTTCTTGAAAAATACGGATTCAAACTAAACGATTCAGGAGGTAAAATCAAGAAAAGCCCGGACGGAGGTTTGCTCCAAAGCTCCACGGTAGCCCAGATGATTGAAGCAGCGTTTGCCGATGGTGAAACGCACACGATTTCGGGCTCGTATGTAGAATTTGCCGAACGTCGGATTCTGCCTGAATTTTCGCATCTACCGGCTGACCAAATTCAGCGTATGCACCGACGCGATGGCTTTGAAGCGGGCAATGCCGATAAAATTTTTGAAAGTACCTACACGAGCCAAACCAGCCGCTGATTAGTCATTGACCAGAAAATACACGATCCGGCAGGCGTTTCCAGAGCTTGCCGGATTTGTTTTGTCCGAAATGGTCACATCTACTGTATGATTCCCCGGTTTCAGCGTATCGGCCAGCAAAAGGTACCACGGCAGATGCAGTTGTTGACTCCATTGAGTAAACAGGTCAATCGTTTGGGCTTTTTTACCGTCAATCCGATAGGACAAAATCCCGGCATCAGGCCCCGAAACTACGGCAATTCCAATGGCTCTTCCAGTAAAATTCAGTTTAAAAGAATCACCGATTACCTCGCCGATGAGCATCGGAACATCCACGAAACCCGGTCGGGTAGCCAGCGGAGGGTAGGGTTTCCATTGGGGATCAATCTTGAAACCTTTGGTAGGTTCAGCCTCTTCAAGTGCTACGTAGTGAGCTTTTGAATACGAAAATTTGTCGAGCGGCGCAGGAAGTTGAATAGATTCAGTTTGAGAATTCAGATCCGCATTTTGTAATAAAGTCTTGATGGATTGAAAGTAAAGTTCCTGCCCGTAGGGTGACGGATGTAAATCTTTAAAATCATATGTCCACGAAAACTCCCTGGCCTGTACACGGTCATAGATTTCCTGCGAAAGATTAATAAACGAAGCGCCGTAATGTGCTGCTACCTGCCGATGCACCGCTACCTCAACCGGTTCTCTACCAGCGTTGTAGTCGCCAAATTTGTCGGGATCAGCAAAAGGCATCAGTACTACGCTCATGGCGGGATTTGCCTCATAGGCTTGCTGCAAAATTCCTTCCAGGGCCCGAATTTGAGCTTCTTTACTAAAACCGTTTGTCCGGTCATTTACTGCACTTTCGACAAACAGCAGGTCGGGTGTTCCTTTTTCCAGCACATCTTTTCCAAAACGAAATGCATGCGGCGTGCTTCCCAGCGACGGAATTCCGGCCGTAATAAAGGTAAACTGCGTATCCGAAAAACGTTCCTGCAGGTACTGCGCCACTTTGTTGCGCCAGCCCGGATTATGCGTAATGGATCCTCCCAAAAACGCCACAGTTCCTGCTTTTTTACGCTCAAAAACCGACAAGGCATTTCCAACGCCCCGATTAGGTTCCAGGTAGGGCTCATGCGGCAACAGCTGCTGTACCGGCACGCTATGCTGCTGAATGAAGTCGGCCCAGCGCTCAGGATGCTCGATTGGGAAGTGGTGGCCTTCCAGCGTTTGTTCGCCTCGGCTCATGGAGTAAATGGTCGCCGGGCCGCCCAGTCGGGTGTAGGCTTCCACGAGTGGAAACGTGTTTTCTTCGGGCGGCACAATCTTGTCTTTCAGGCTGATGACGTGTAAAATCGGAATCTTGAAGGCGGCCATTCCTTCCAGATTATGCAGCGGAATATCTTTAAAATCTTTTGCTGTTTGGTCGGTAAGGCCGTATAGTTCCAGCCAACGCTCCCAATCTTTGGGCGAGCCCGTGCCTTTTCCCTGTCCGCCCGGCCAGCTTTTTGGGTCACAAACCGGCGCTTCGGCATAGATGCAGATGACCTTCTCTGGATTTCGTTTGGCCCATCCGTACACATACAGCCCGCCCCGGCTGACTCCTTCGAGCGCAACTTTGGGCGCAAAATTTTTGCTACCCGTCAGATACGAATAAAAAGCATCCCACACGCGCATGGCCTTTGGGTGGCCAAACCAATCGTTGGTATTTACGTAAGCAATGTGAAAGCCGCGGCTGAGCAAAATACTGTCCATCTCGGTATGCCAGGTCGGGAAGTGCGCCCGCCACACCCACGGATTGCCGGGTAGCGCCTGCGCAGGCTTGATGTACCAGGCAGTGGTGTTTTCAAAGGCAAATTCAACCTTTTCAAAACCTTTCCAGACCGTAGTTTTTTCTGTGGATTGCGCAAATGCGGTACTCGTTCCTGACAGCAGAAAGTAGAGTAGGTATGTGCTTAATTTTATAGTTTTCATGGGATAAAAAGAAACTGTCACGCGTGCTATACTTTGCTATTCAAACTGAATCCGTATTTTTAGAGTCAAATCATAACCTAAACTATTTCATGCGATTTTTACTTTATGCTATTTTTTGCATCAGCCAACTGATTCTCTTTTCGTCAGCCGCCCAAACCATCCCGACCATTTTATCCGAGCGTCAGCGGGCCGAAGCCGTAGACGCCATTCTGGAAGATCGCTTCGAAAATCTGCTTCCTCAACTCATGCGTCGGGAAGGCGTAGATATGTGGGTGATTATTTCGCGGGAATACAACGAAGACCCCGTCATGAAAACGATGCTGCCCAGTACGTGGCTATCGGCCCGGCGCCGAACCATCATGGTATTTTATGATCCGGGAGAAAATAAGCCGTTGGACAAATTGGCCATTGCCCGCTACGATGTCGGTACGCTGCTCAAAGGGGAGTGGGACATTAGCTCCAATCCTGATCAATGGGACGCGCTGATGAAGGTAATTCAGCAAAAAAATCCTAAAAAAATTGCGCTCAATTTCTCTAAAAACTATGCCCACGCCGACGGGCTGACACATACCGAGCAGCAGGAATTTATGGAAAAATTACCCAAAGCTTTTCACGCCCGCGTCACATCCGCCGACCGGCTTGCCGTGGCGTGGCTGGAAACCCGCACCGAAAAAGAAATGGCGATTTACCCCATGATTTGCCGCATTTCGCATCAGATTATTCAGGAAGCATTTTCTGAAAAAGTCATTCAGCCCGGCGTCACCACCACCGACGACGTGGTGTGGTTTCTGCGGCAGCGCGTCACCGATTTGGGGCTTGATACCTGGTTTCATCCCACGGTCGATATTCAACGCGCCGATGCTACCAATTTTGACCACTTACGCACCTTCGCCAAGCGGCCCGGTCAGCAGGTGATTCTGCCCGGCGATCTTCTTCACCTGGATTTTGGAATTACCTACCTGCGCCTCAACACCGATCAGCAGCAACATGCCTACGTACTCAAACCCGGTGAAACCGACGTGCCAGACTACCTCAAAAAGGCCTTTCAGCAGGGAAACCGTTTGCAGGAGATTTTGACGGAACAATTTACAGCTGGAAAATCGGGCAATCAGATTTTGGCCGATGCGCTCGCTCAATCACAAAAAGAAGCAATTAATGGCACCATCTATACGCACCCGATTGGCGTGCACGGTCATGCTGCGGGCCCTACCATTGGCATGTGGGATGCACAGGGAGGCATCAAAGGCCCCGGCGACTACCCGCTGTTTGACAATACGGCCTATTCCATTGAACTGAATGCTGCGGTGAAAATTGAGGAATGGAACAAAACCATCCGTATCATGCTGGAAGAAGATGGCTACTATGACAAAACCGGCTTCCGCTACATCAACGGCCGGCAAACGGAAGTGTACACCATTCCGAGAAAGATTGAGTATGTTCGGTGAGGGTTGGGGGACAGAAGTGTTGTCAAATCTCTTCAAAATTTTATTAATTTAACATAGATTTAATCAACACAGGCTTAGAGCGATGAAAGATAAAAAAGAACTACTCCGACAGGTGAAAGCCACTGTCAAAGCAACAGACCCTACCGCTACGCTGATCTTATTCGGTTCCTACGCCAGGGATGACTACAACGAAGGTTCGGATCTTGATTTGCTGATCCTGATTGATAAAGAATATATCAATGCAGCTGATAAAAAAAGACTTACCTACCCGCTATACGATATCGAGTTTGAAACCGGTACGTTAATCAGCCCCATGGTTTTTTCAAAAAAAGAATGGGAATCGCGCAAAGGAAAAACGCCTTTTCATGAAAATGTAAGTCGGGAAGGGAAAGTTTTATGAAAGAGCAAGACCGGGTTCAATTATCGATATACAGGATCAAACGAGCCAGAGAAACCTTTAACGAAGTGGCTATCCTGCTGGAAAATGGTTTATGGAATACGGCTGTGAATCGGCTTTATTATGCTTGCTATTACGCTGTGATCGCTTTGCTGATACGGCACGAAATTAACGTGAATACACACGCAGGAGTGAGGCAAATGTTTGGTCTTCACTTTGTGAAAACTGGCTTCATTGATAGTGAGTTAGGAAGATTTTATTCCAGCATCTTCACCATGAGACAAAGCGCTGATTACGAAGATTATTTGGATTACTCAAAAGAAGATGTTTTGGATTTGCTGGAATCTGCGAATGAGTTGATCAAGCGAATCGAAGAATTATTGGAATAATCGAATGGAACAAAACCATCCGTATCATGCTGGAAGAAGATGGCTACTATGACAAAACCGGCTTCCGCTACATCGACGGCCGGCAAACGGAAGTATATACGATTCCGAGAAAGATTGAGTATGTGCGCTGAGGGGAGATTTTAGTGGGATTATTTATTTTTAAATAGATAGCCAGCCTCCATGGGCTGTGTCGCACAGCCCGCTCGCAAGCACCACATCCGATTTTGGGTTGAAAAACAAAAGTCTCAATAGGTAGCGGTGTATAGTAGCTTTGGTTTTCAGGGCTCTTAGACACAACCTATGGAAAAGGTATTTTACAAATACAAATAATTTGATTAAATATTCAATTTATATTAGATACTATTTATGGCAAAAGGAAAAGGTTCAGCTGTTTTTATACTTGTAATCATTGGAGCAGTGTTTGCGGTGCTATCAAAAATTATTGAAGTGATAGGAGAAAATATAATTCTATTTGGATCCATTGCTTTTCTTGCTTTAATCATGATTTGGTATGTCAAGTTTATTGAAAGTAAAAACCTGAAAAAAATAAAAGAAGAAACTATTTATAAAGAAAATATTGACACTATTAAAAGAAAGTATCAATTCGAAAAAAATAAAATTGAAAAAGCTGTTGAAATGTTTTTCTACCAACTTGAAAGACTTGAAAATGATTTAGTGAATTTAAAACAAGAAACCATTTCTTTAACTAATAATTATGATCCCGTTCATTCAATTAAAGATCTTCAAAATATTTTAAAGTTAGATTATTTTAAGTACGACGTATGGAATTTGTTTTATGAAGATAAAAAATTTGATAAACTAAATATTAATAGACTTGTTGCAATGGGAAAATAGTCTTAAATTTGGCACATGAAAATATCGATAAATGATCTAAAAAATGAGCGTCAATGGCGTTCTGCAACCGGACTTAATAAGGAAAGATATATTAAGTTGT
>NZ_SMJU01000008.1 GCF_004348825.1 Arundinibacter roseus | reverse complement strand
ACAACTTAATATATCTTTCCTTATTAAGTCCGGTTGCAGAACGCCATTGACGCTCATTTTTTAGATCATTTATCGATATTTTCATGTGCCAAATTTAAGACTATTTTTCCATTGCAACAAGTCTAATATATCTCAACTACAAAAAACGATATTTTTTTGGTGAATCAAGGTGAAAAAGTGCTAGGTCTATCCGTTGGATCATAAAAAAAGCGCCGCGTGGAAGCTCGCGACGCTTTAATCATTCACACTTAATCAAAAAAATCAGACGGCGAAGCTCTCTCCACAGCCACAGGTGCGGCTTGCGTTGGGGTTTACAAATTGAAAGCCTTTGCCATTAAGTCCATCGCTAAAATCAAGAACCGTTCCGGCGAGGTACAGAATACTTTTTTTATCTACCACAATCCGAATTCCTTTATCTTCAAAGATCATGTCGGTCGGTTGGGTTTTGGTATCAAATTCAAGGTTATACATCAAACCTGAGCAGCCACCGCCTTCCACGCCTACACGGATGTGGTTTTCGTCGGTGCGGCCTTCTTCAAGGCGCAACGTTTCAATTCTCTGCTTTGCTTTATCAGTTACCGTTACCATACGTTTTGTTCAATTGGGATTCACTAGTACTAACTTTTTTAGGAAAAGGAAAGTTCGTAAACAGGCTATTTTTACCCAAAACTAAACCTCTACCAGCTTTCCAACACCCTGGGGCCGCCCTGATTGATGGCCGAAACGTGCGTGACGCTGTCGATGCCAGCCAAAGCAAACGTTTCTTTCATGGCTTGTCCCACCCGCTCGGCGGTTTCTTTGCCTTTACTGAGCGTAAACATCGAAGGTCCCGCGCCCGAAATACTACATCCCAAAGCGCCCTGTTCCATGGCAGCCTGTTTGACTTCGTTAAATTCCGGAATCAAAATAGCCCGCACGGGTTCGATGATGACATCGACCATCGAGCGACTGATGAGCGCATAGTCTTCCTGCATGAGTCCGGCGATGAGCCCGGCTACGTTGCCCATTTGGGAAATGGCGTTTTTGAGCGAAACTTCATTCCGCAAAATAAAGCGCGCATCTTTGGTATTCACCTCAATATCAGGATGAACGAGCGTGCAATATAATTCGGCTGGCACCGGAATGCTGAATACATCGAGTGGTTGATAGCTGCGAATCACCACAAAACCACCCATCAGCGACGGGCCCACGTTGTCGGCATGTGCTGAGCCGCAGGCAATGCGCTCGCCTTCAATGGCAAAGGGCAGCAGTTGTTTGCGGGTGAGGGGCTGTCCGAGCAGTTCGTTCAGCGCAAAGACACCTGCCACGGCACTTGCCGCACTCGAACCCATGCCGCTGCCGAGGGGCATGTTTTTGTGCAGCAGCACTTCGCAGCCAAAGTCAGGCATTTTGAGGTGATCCAGCAACCGCAGCATGACTACGGTTACGGCGTTGCGGGCAGGGTCGCGAGGGAGGCGGCCTTCATCGCCCAAAATGTCGGTAATCACAATGCCGGGTTGTTCGCGGCGGCGCAGCTCTACAACATCGCCGGGCTCGTCGACGGCAAAACCAAAAATATCAAATCCGCAGGCCACGTTGGCAACGGTAGCGGGGGCAAATGCTTTTATATAATCCATTATTATTAGTGCTTTTTTATTTACCCGAAAACCTTACCCTAAATAGCTACTGATGCTCATGATGTCGGCAAATACACCTGAGGCCGTAACCTCCGCACCCGCCCCGGGACCTTTGACTACTAAAGGCCGGTCTTTGTAGCGTTCGGTAGTGAACGAAACGATGTTGTCGCTGCCTGAAAGATTATAAAACGGATGTTTGGCATTGACCACCCGAAGCTGTACCGTAGCCTGATTATTTTCCAGCGTAGCAATGTAGCGGAGCACACCTTGTTGAGCCTGAGCTTCCTGCAAGAGATTTTCGAAAAAGTCATTGGAGCTTTCCAGCTCGGCAAAAAAGTTTTCTACCGTAGGGGCGTGCAGGCAATTATCGGGCAGCAGCTGAGCAATTTTTACCTCTTCGGGTTCCATAGGTACACCTACTTCCCGGGCCAAAATCAGGATTTTACGGGCTACGTCGGTGCCGCTGAGGTCGTCGCGTGGATCGGGCTCCGTATAGCCCATCGCTTTGGCTTCCCGCACCACATTGGCAAAGCTCACATGCGGACCGAAAGTGTTGAATATATAGGAAAGCGTACCCGACAAAATGGCTTCAATTTTTATAAATTTATCTCCACTCGCCATCAATCCCTGAATGGTATTGATGATGGGCAGGCCGGCACCCACATTAGTTTCGTACAAAAACTTCACGCCGCGCTGTAAGGCTGTGCGCTGCAACCGCTGATATTCCGAATATCTGCCCGAATTGGCCACTTTATTGGGTGTCACGACCGAAATACTCGCATCCAAAAGTGTCTCATAATGTTTGACAATATCTTTATCTGAGGTGCAATCAACAAAAACGCTGTTGGGTAAATTGAGCTCAATGATACGCTGCACAAAGGCCGGAATGCTGGTTTTGACGCCTTGCTCGTCGAGTTCGTCGCGCCAGCGGTTGTACGGAATCCCGCCCGGTTCGAGCAGCATTTTGCGGGTATTGGACAATCCGGCGATGTTGAGTTTCAGAAATTTCTCATCGCTCAGAAAAGAAGATTGGCTGCGGATCTGTTCGAGAAGCGTGCTGCCAATAAGGCCAACGCCCACAATGAAAAGATTGAGTGAGCGGGTTTCGGAAAGAAAAAACACACCGTGAATAGCATTGAGCGCTTTCGATAAGTCATTTTTAGAAATAACCACCGAAATATTCAACTCCGAAGAGCCTTGCGCTGTGGCAATGATATTAATTCCGTTTTTTCCTAAAACCGAAAAAAGCTTACCCGAAACACCCGAGCTTTTGCGCATTCCTTCGCCAACGATGGCGATAATGGAAACATTTTTTTCGATGCTGATGCTGTCAATATCGCCGCTTTGCATTTCTGCTTCAAACGCCTTTTCGAGCACTTCGCGGGCGCGTTCGGCATTGCGTGGGTCAATGGTAAAGCAAATGGAATGCTCCGAAGAAGCCTGTGAAATCAGAATAACGCTGATGTTATTTTCGGATAAAGTCGAAAACAGCCGTGCCGAAATTCCCGCCACGCCAATCATCCCGCTTCCCTGAATGTTCACAAGCGCCATGTCGTCAATTGACGATATGCCCGTGATAGCGTATTCTTTATGGTTGGCCGAGCGACTTACCAGCGTACCTTCAAAGGAAGTATTGAATGTATTTAGAACTTTCAGAGGAATATTTTTGGCAAATGCAGGCTGCAAACTTGGCGGATAAATGACCTTGGCTCCAAAGTGCGAAAGCTCCATAGCTTCGGCATACGAAATGGCCGGAATCGTGAAAGCGTTCGGTACTTTGCGTGGGTCGGCGGTCATCATGCCGTCTACGTCTGTCCAGATTTCGATCACGTCGGCGTCCAGAGCTGATCCAAAAATAGATCCGGTGTAGTCGGAGCCGCCGCGCCCAAGCGTGGTAGTGATGCCGTCGGCTGTGGAGGCAATAAACCCCGTGATGCATTGCAGGGCGGATGTTTTGGCAAAATGTTCCAGAATTTGTCGATTGGTTACGTCAAAATCCACATCAGCCATGCCAAAAGTCGCATTCGTACGGATGAGTTTCCGGGCATCGCAGTACTCAGCATTGACTCCTTTATTTTTAAGTACTTCGGCGATTATCGTAGTTGAAAGCCGCTCGCCAAAGCTCATGATCAGGTCGAGTGTACGGGCGGTTAATTCACGAATGAGCGAAACGCCCCGCAGGATGTCTTCCAGTTCATTGAAAAGTCCTTTGACATTGGCAAACGTACTGCTCTGTTGCTTGACATTTATGAGGCCCCGAATGGTAGCAAAATGCCTTTCTTCCACGGCTTTGAGGAGCTCAAAGTACTCCTGATTTCCGGCAGTCGCCATGCGGGCAATTTCGATCAGGCGATTAGTGGCACCGCCCATGGCCGAAAACACCACGGCCACGCGTTGTCCCTGTGCGATATTTGTTTCCAGGATTCCTATAACCTGTTTGATGCTTTCTACTGAGCCAACCGACGTACCGCCAAACTTTAAAACTTTCATCAACTATGCAATTCGAAATGGAAGAAATAACTCTGTGAAAGGCTGATACTTAGCCCAATCAGGCTGCAAATATAGCAAATCGCCTTCCTGCTTGGTGGTTTTTGCGCAAAAAGTGCGTGTCTTTCCCGATTCTTCCTTATTTTTCTCCGTCCTATTTTCCGCCTGCCCAACTTCCTTTTCTGACGGCCTATGTTGTACCGCTACCGCGTCCTGATTTTCCTGTTCACTTTGTCCATGATCACCTACCTCGACCGGGTGTGTATTTCGGTTGTGGGCAAACGTATGAAAGACGATTTGGGTCTTACCAACGAGGAGTTTGGCTGGGTGTTGGGCGCTTTTTCGCTGGCGTATGCGCTCTTTGAAATGCCCACCGGGGCCATGGGCGACCGCCTCGGGCCGCGGCGGGTTTTGCTGCGGGTGGTGTTGTGGTGGTCGTTATTTACGGCCCTCACCGGGGTTGCGTCAGGACTTGTGGCGTTGATCGTTATTCGCTTTTTGTTTGGAATGGGCGAAGCCGGGGCCTATCCAAACAGTTCGATTGTCATTGCCCGCTGGTTTCCGGCGGTAGAAACGGGCCGGGCGCAGGCCTTTATTTGGGGAGCGGGCCGGCTGGGCGGTGCCCTTGCGCCACTGCTGATGATCCCCCTTGCGGCATCGGTTGGCTGGCGGGCTTCGTTCTGGACGATGGGGTTTGTGGGCGTGGTGTGGGCGGCGATTTGGTACTGGTGGTTTCGGGATTTTCCGGGAGAGAAAAAAGGAATTTCTGAAAAGGAACTGGCCTATATTCAGGAAAACCGACGGTTTCGGCCACAAGCGCACAGCCTTGCCTGGGGCGCATTGCTGCGAAGCCGCAACCTGTGGGCGCTGGTCATCATGTTTCACTTTTATATGTACGGCGCGTACTTTTTTTACAGCTGGATGCCCATCTATTTGCAGGAAGGACGGCATTTTTCTGAATCCGACATGCAGCTTTTTTCTACGCTGCCTTTTTTATCCGGAGCGGTCGGGTGTTTCACGGGTGGGTTTTTGAGCGATTGGCTCGTCAAGCGCTACGGCCTGCGCATTGGGCGGGCGAGCGTCGGGCTGGTAGGCATGGGGCTGTCGAGCCTTGTAATGTGGACCTCGGCCCTCACGACCGATAACGTCACGGCGGCTTATCTGCTTTCGGCAGGCATGCTGTTTAAAGATTTAACCCTTCCCGTTTCGTTTGCGGTTTGTGTGGATATTGGCAAAAGCCGCGCTGGCACCGTCTCAGGAACTATGAATATGATTGGCCAATTGGGAGGCTTTTTTCTGGCCGTATTTTTTGGAAAAATCGTAGACCTGGCCGGCGATTACAACTACCCGCTCTACATCATTGGTACACTCCTCGGAATCAGTAGTTTGCTGTGGCTGGTCATTGACCCAACCAAAGAATTGACCTGGAAAGTAGTGGGTGCCAATGATCCGGGGTTGCTGGATGGGTGAGGGGGTTAGTGCAGGAATTGAAGCCAAAGCTCAAAAATTCTCTGTTTTCTTTTCGTTTGATTTGAATAATCCAGGCAGGCGGTTATTTCTTCATCTATAAACGGGCGACGAACCAATTGGCCAATTTCTTGTTTAAGGTACTTTTTTACCGAGAATTCTGATTGCAAAAGGTCAGGTAGAATAGTAGTTCGGTTATCAAATAAATAGATAATGTCTTCAAAATCACTGTTCCATCTGAAATCTTTCCCATGTCTTTCTGATTTGAGGGCTTCTATTTTGGATGCCAAAAAATAGGCTACTTCAAAAATTTTAATAGGTGCCTGATTCTCTAAATGTATATGCTCTGTATGACTGACTCCTTCTTCATACCATGGATTCGTAAAACCTAAAATTTCACCTTTGGTTGGCATAATATCAACCACAATATCGTGGTATTTATACCGACAAATAACTTCTGAATCTCGGTCTGGCTCAAAACCTATGGATCGAAGTTTCTCTTCTAGATTTGCAAAGGCTCCCCGGTTAATGATCTCAACCACAACATCAATATCATCCGTTGGACGGGATTCGCTACGTGCAGGATCGTCGCAATACAAATCAACGACTGCACCACCGACAAAAACCACGTGATGGTTAATCTCCGCAAGTGCGTTAGCGATGACTTTGATTCTGACAATGTTTCTATAATTCATGCATGAGAAATAATTCGTTTTTCCAATTCCTGCGAAGCAAGCCGGATTGTGCGCGGCGAACCAGTACGTATGGCATCAATCAAGGATAGTACTTCATAAAGTGCCGGATTTTGCTGTGCAATTTCCGGTACGGTAGGGTATAGTGGTTCAATACGCTGTCCCCGAACAGTACCATCAGCATATTCCCAGACATACTGCTCCTCCGAAATTAGTGAGTTGCTGAGTGGTGGAGCTGATTGAGCTGTCGGAACACCCCTCACTAATGCCCCCGGACGGGCAGGAAATACATAGGGCAATCCATGCATAATAAAATCTAAAAATGCTTTTTTATTGATGCTTTTTAGATTTAAATCCGCTAGTAAACCTGCGTATTCTGAACGCCGCAGTGATTCGGAAACCTCAGCTTCACTAATTTTGAGTAAAGTCGCAAGGGTCTTGTTCTGTGGAATTTTTGAAAGTAAGGGTACGGTCGATTGCTGAGAAAGATTGTTTTTTTCTAAGGTAAGTTGGGCAAGAATTAGTATGTCCTGTGGCCGCATTCCATTATGCTTTTTCATAACCTGTGTTTTTCTGATTTGCAATTTGCAAATTGCAAATCAGAAAAACAACTCATACTCTTATAATGTAATTTCAAAACAAGGTAAAAGATGTAGGAAACATGGCTAAATTAAAAAATGTCACCAATTTTGCCTAAAAACAATTTACCTTCACCCAATAAATCGTTAAACAAACTATTGCAATAGTCAATTTCTTGAATGCCCTGAAAGAGATTGTTTGACGCAAAGCTGATTCGCTCAATTCTCTGTATCTTCGGAAACAAAAATTCTATATTTACCTGTGAGAAATTTATACGTTGTACTTTCCTTCTTCATGAGTACTATTCTTGTTGTGCCGGTATGCGCTCAGACTTATCAGCCGCCGGTGTTTACGGATGTTGAACGACAGAAAAGAATCGAAGAAGTTTATCCCATCATCGATAAACTTTACGAGGATTTTGCGGAAAAGAATCGCATTCCGGGATTAGTCTATGGACTTGTGGTTGATGGCAAGCTGATGTATTCCAAAAGCCTTGGATTTACTGATTTGTCAAAAAAAATGCCCGTTACATCTCAATCGCTGTTTCGGGTAGCATCTATGAGTAAAAGTTTTACGGCAATGGCCATTTTGCAACTCCGCGATGCCGGCAAACTCAGCCTCGACGATGCGGCAGAACGCTATATTCCCGAAATGAAAAACCTGAAACTCCTCACGACCGATGCCCCGTCTATTACGCTGCGTCATCTGCTCACGCACGCAGCAGGCTTTCCGGAAGATAATCCCTGGGGCGATCGGCAGCTTGATGCTACCAATGAAGAACTGATGGCTTTTGTGAAAAATCAGATTTCGTTTTCCAATGCGCCCGGCATTGAATACGAATACAGCAATCTGGGTTTTACGTTGCTGGGTTATATTATTGAAAAAGTGTCAGGGAAAACGTACCAAAACTACATCAACGAAAATATCCTGACTCCTCTCGGAATGACACACTCGGCCTGGGAATATACCGACATTCCCGCGGAGCAACTCGCTCACGGCTATCGGTGGATCGACAACGCCTGGACGGAAGTGCCGCTGCTGCACGACGGCGCGTATGGCGCCATGGGTGGGCTGATTTCTTCGCTAGATGATTTTAGTAAATATGTGGCGCTGCACATGGCCGCATGGCCCCCGCGCAACGAGCCCGACAACGGCCCGCTGAGGCGAAGCTCTTTGCGAGAGATGCATCATCCCTGGAATTTCAGCGGCAGCAACCCAACCTATACCTTTCCCGATGGCCGTATGTGCGGAATCACTACGGCTTACGCCTATGGCCTTAGTTGGCTGCGCGACTGCGATGGCCGTGAGTTCGTAGGGCACAGCGGTGGCTTGCCCGGTTTTGGTTCCAACTGGCGTTTTTTGCCGGAGTATGGAATCGGCATAATCTCCTTTGCCAACCGGACCTACGCGCCCACGACGCCCATCAATTTGCAGGTGCTAGATACCCTCATTCGTAAAGCAAATCTAACGCCCCGGCAGCTTCCGGCCTCTGTAATTCTGAAACAGCGGCAACAGGAACTTACCCGCCTGCTGCCTGCCTGGACCAACGCCGAAGCGAGTGGACTTTTTGCCGAAAATTTCTTTGATGATTATGCGCTGGCGGCTTTGCAACAGGAGGCAAAACGGATGTTTGAAAAAGCAGGAAAGATCATCAAAGTCCACGAAATTATTCCTGAAAATCAGTTACGGGGAAGCTACCTGCTGGAAGGTGAAAAAAGTAATTTGCGGGTATCGTTCACCCTTACACCGGAAAATCAACCGCTGATTCAGGAGTACCGGTTGCGGGAAGTAGAAAAGTAAATTGTTCGATACTTTTTTTAACAAAAAAATCTGTTGCCGGTTTTAAAAGCTCACTCTGATTCGTTCTTTTCCAAAAAACCTACGTACAAACCATGCGTCGTCGCGATTTTTTTACAAGTAGTTTACAGGGCGGCGCCCTGCTGGCTATCGGCTCACAAGTGTCGGCCTGCACGCAGGAAACCTCCGCTGCTACGGAATCTGCTCCCTCATCGGTTGCTCCCTTTGAGTTAGATGAGAAAACCATTGCTGATCTTCAAACAGCGCAGGAAGAAGGTACCTACACCGCCCGCCAACTGACTCAACTCTACCTGGATCGTATCGAAGCCATTGATCGAAACGGCCCTACGCTGCGGTCTGTGATTGAGGTCAATCCTGATGCGCTGAAAATTGCGGATCAACTGGATAAAGAACGGAAGCAAAAAGGCCCGCGCGGACCTCTGCACGGCATACCGGTTTTGATTAAGGACAACATCGACACCGCCGACAGCATGCGCACCACTGCCGGTTCGCTGGCTTTGGCCGAACATGTAGCGGCCGACGACGCCTTTATTATCAAACAGCTACGGCTGGCTGGTGCCGTACTTTTAGGGAAAACCAATCTTAGCGAGTGGGCTAATTTCCGTTCCACCCATTCGTCAAGCGGATGGAGCAGCCGTGGCGGACAGGTACGAAACCCGTACGCAACCGATCGCTCTACGTCGGGTTCGAGCGCAGGCTCAGGAGCGGCGGCAGCTGCAAACCTGTGCGCTGTGGCAATTGGCACCGAAACCGACGGCTCTATTTTGAGCCCTTCTTCCATCAATGGTTTGGTGGGTATTAAACCTACGGTAGGACTGCTGAGCCGGAGCGGAATTATTCCCATTTCAAAATCGCAGGATACAGCCGGTCCCATGGCCCGGACCGTTACGGATGCGGCACTGTTGCTTTCGGCCCTGACTGGTATTGACCCGAAAGACTCCGCTACCGCCGGACAGCAGAGCTATCCGGATTACACAAAATTTTTGGACATAGATGGCCTAAAAGGCGCAACGATTGGCGTGGAGCGCAGCTATTTTGGATATAGCGAGCAGGTTGATGCGCTGATGGAAGAGGTGATAAAGTTGCTTCGGAAAATGGGTGCGCAAGTGATAGATCCCGCACCCATTGACCCGACGATTCAGTTTGGAGAAGATGAGTTTGAAGTAATGCTTTATGAGTTTAAAGACGGGCTCAACGCCTATTTGGCCACTCTCCCGGCAAAAGCCCCCGTACGCTCCCTGAAAGATCTGATTGCTTTTAATCAGGCAAATAAAGATAAAATGATGCCTTTTTTCGGGCAGGAAATTTTAATTATGGCTGAAAAAAAAGGCCCTCTCATTGACAAAGCCTACCAAAAAGCATGGGCAAATTGCCGCCGAAAGTCGCGCGAACTGGGCATCGACGCTACGCTGCAAAAATACAAACTGGATGCGCTGATTGCACCCACCGATACACCCGGCTGGGTGATTGACCACATCACCGGCGACCATTACCTGATGTCGAAAGCCAGTTATAGCATCGCAGCTGTGGCAGGATATCCGGGAATTTCGGTGCCGTTGGGACAGGTGATGGGAATGCCCGTAGGCATGAGTTTTTTCGGAACGGCATACAGCGAGCCAACCTTGCTCAAATTTGCCTATGCCTTTGAACAAGCCCAACAGGCACGGCAGGCACCCACCTTTCGGGCGAGCGCCGGATAAAGCATAAATAGAGAGGTCGGGTGAATTGCTTTATAAAAAAGCGCTTTTACTCGACCTTCACCGTCAGGCTTTTGCCAAGATAAACTCCCTGAGGCAGATCCATGATAAACAGCGTGCGGTTTTGTTTTTCATCAAAAACCGTACGAACGTGCTCATCCTGCGTGCGGTATTTTCCACTGATTGAAAGGAGCAGTCGATTCATTTTTCGGGATGGGTCCGAAACGCTGATTTCCTTAACCCGGTTGTTTTGTAGATGCAGCTGTGCTATGCCGGGGCTATCCAACTGAACACTGAGTCCATCTGCAATCGGTGCCGTACCGGCTTCATAAAACGCCAGCTGCGCAATACCCAATTGCGTGTGTTTTACGGCTTGAAGCGCGGGCGTATTGGAAATAATCTCAATGTTTCGATTCTTCTGGCTTGTTTCACTCAAAACCTGCTCAGAAACATTGGGTACCACAATGTACTGATACGAGCCCTGTGAAGGCCTTTTGCCGTGATTGAACCACAGAGTAAATACCTCTTCGCTCACTAGTTCATTACTGATATTTTTCTGATCCGTAATGTCCGACCATCGGCCCGTTTCGGTTTGATTCGATAGTTCAACGGTTGCCGGTTCCGGGAAAATATAGCCTACGTTGTCGTGGTGTACCCACTTCACATCCGACAAAGAGCGACTGCCTTTGGGAAGTAGCTGCCGGGTGCCGTTTTGCATTACATGTACATCGCTTCGCATCAGCACCTGATTGACCGTTGAGGCAACGGGAAGGTTGGCCGTTGATTTAATGGCGGTACCCAGGCAGACGTATTCTTCATCAAAAAAGAACCAGGATTTTTTTGCTTTCAACGGATCGTGCGGACTTCTAAAATCAAAAACTACGGCACCGTACAAACCATCGGTAACGGCACCGACGAAGTCTGTCAGCCCGTCTTTCTGAATATCTTCCGGGCCGGGAAGTGCCTGTTTTTGTACGATGGTCGTGCCCGAAATCTTTTGCCAGTCGTACACGGCCCACATGTTGTGGTACTCGTCGCCTTTCAGCATGAGGTAATTGGTGCCATCGGCCCGGTGATGCGTGGTTTTCCCAGGACCGTTGTAAGGTTCTTCCATGTTCCGGTTGCGGGTAGAAAACATCCGGACGGTGGTATAAAACTGCGGGCGCTGAAACACAAAATGTTCCGTTTGCCAGAAAAATTTGGCAAACGAAGCCGATGGTTTGGCTTCACCTTTCCGCAGCCGGATGATTTCTTCCAGTTCAGCTTTGCGGTAATCGGTGCTTACCAGTAGCCGCTCGATTTCCAGTGTACTGTGCGGAGAAAAGGTAGATTTGCCGGAAATACTGCGATTTTTTACACTAATGTCTTCATACACGCCATAGACCATCTGCTTATAAATACCGTCGAGGTAGTAGTCTACGAGCTGATTAATTTTTTCCTTGGCAAAGGCATAGGGCGTTCCTGACACAAAAAACGACCAGTCACCAAAGGCGTTGGCGTACTTTCCGTAGCCGTAAGAGGACGTATTATTGACACGATCTTCGCGGTGATGAAAACTGTAATCGTGCTGCATGCCCCGCTGACCGGTAGCAAATTTCAGCTCTCCTTCGATAATCTTAATAATGGTATCGAACTCCTGGTACTTTTCGAGAAATAGCAGATTTTTGGCCAAAATTCCCGCAATCACAATCCGGTCGCCGCTGGGTCGGGCGCCGGAGGCGTTCATATGGGCGCGGCCAATCATGGGCTGAGCGTTGGTTACCAGCTCCTTCGGAAGTTCGTCGCCCATAATCAGCATCAGATTTCCTAAATTAGTTGGAGTCGTGATCTGATTGTTGTGCCAGTTATCGCCCACAAAGTCATGTTTAACCCAGTAGCTCAGGCCATTTTCGATGGAAGCTTTGAGTGCTTTGTTTTTATGAAACTTCGACGATTTGTTCTTATACGCTTTGGCCATATACACAAGATTACTCGTGTGCCCGCCCTGCGGAAAACTTGCGGTTCGGCTCAGGTCATCGTATTTTATATCTTCAAAACTTCCATCAGACTTCATTTTTTTTAAGAGTGCATCTACCGCCGAATCGTTGATTTTGGTGGTCATGAGGTCGGCTACTATGCGTTCTTTGATGACACGCACGTCATTTTGCGCCCAACTAACCCAGGAAAAAAGAAGGAAAACCGGCACCAAAAACAGCGCTCGAAAAGGAAGATTCATACAGAATTGACTAAGAATGACATATAGGTAGTTTCTATCTGATAAAGCATGTCCATTCTTAATTCTATTTGAAAATTTCAGGAGATTTTTGTAAAAAAAGGTGACAGGCCCCGTAGAGACGCAAATTTTTGCGTCTCTACGGGATAGTATGAAATCAGGATTTCAATAGTCCGGCTATTGCTTCGCCAATCTTCATCAGGCGGCTGATTTCATCTCTTGTAAAATCATAAGCGACTGGTTTGGCGATGCCGATTACGCCAAACAGCTCACCATCAAGTAACATAGGTGCTGCCAAAGAGCCTTCTACTTTGGTTTCTTTGGCGGCAGGGCGCGCCACTCCCGACTCATCGGTTTGCAGGTTACACATTTCTACGGCTTCGCGGCGCTCGGCGGCGATGCCTGCCATGCCTTTACCAATGGGAATTTGCGTCATTTTGGGCAATAAAAACTCGGGAATTCCTTCCTGTGCTTTAAGAATCAGCAGATTTGAAGAGGCGTCGAAAACATGGATTGTACCTGTGCTGCAATCAAATTCTGTACGTATGTCAGTAAGCAGGCTTTGCCAATTGATTAACGATGCGTCGGTAGGTAGCGAAGATAAAATGGATTGGTTCATGTGTATTGGTACTTTTTTGTAGATACGATCAATTGCTGAATGATTAAAGAGCAAGTATAGACGTAGCGTGTAAGTTTTCCTATGACTTTTAACCAAATTTTGTCCATTCCTGAGCGCTTGCTGCACGGCTTCTAACCCTCCGGTGGATGTAAATCAGTACCAGGTAATTCGATTTAAGTTCAGAATAGCAAAAGGAGCGCTTGTCAGGCAAACGCTCCTTTATGAAATTTAAACGGATTCGGGTTTATTGATTTTTTAGTTCAGCTTATTCCAGACTGCTCAGATTTGATTGAGCAATCGTTGATGAATCAAAGGAGTAGTTGATACGTTCCAATTCTCTGTAAAAGCGTGATTTTACCAGCTCCAGCTCATTGAAATTAATACTATCCATGCCGTCCTTTTCATCGGTATTGAAAGCCTTTGTGCGAATAGACGTAATCGTCTTGTCCTCGGCTTGTAATGGGTGTGCCCAAAAACGTATATATGCTTCCAGACTATAAGGAGTCATTTTTGAACCAATGAATCGCCGACGTTTTACGTCTGTATTGAACACAAGTATAGCTTCTCCATTGGCGCTTTTACGCAGCAAAAGTTTGCTGTTACCAGTCAGAACAGCCGAATGAATACTATTAATAAATTGGTCAGCTGGAATATCGAATTCCATGTCACCTAGTTTTACAAAACTGAAAATTGTTTGAATTTTGAAAAGTTCATCCGACGTTCGTTTGTACAGATTGGAATTAATTGATAGCGAATCTCTTAAAACAAAGAGCTGCTTCTCGAAGAGGGCTGATCGTTGTAACCCTTGTCGCTCTACCTGGGTAATTTGCTCCGTCAAATCGGCGAGTTCCTGGTGCAGGCGAGTAGTATCTGCCGTTAAAGACTGTATGTTTTTTTCCATGCGTTTGGTTTCCCGTGCATAGACAAAGATCCTGTCTTCAAGCTTCTTTTTATAGTTTTCCAGCTGGCCGATTCTTACCTGCAGCTGACTGTTTATCTTGTTGAGCCGATACAGGCTGTCATTTAAAACCCTTACATTCAGGCTTAAACGTGAATTATGTTGCGTGAGTTTTGAGGTGGTTTGGACTTCGGTTTCATACAACTCTTTGTATTCGTCCTTGAAAAAGGGAAGTGAAAATTGACAATAACCACTGGTTACTGACAAGAAGAGGATGGTCAGAGTGATAAGACTTTTCATACAGACTAGTTCTTGAGGGTAAATTTTAGATCATTCAAAAAGGTTTTTTCAAACAATGAGGAATTGCCCGCTAAACAGCATAATCATTCAACTTTAAAAGAATATAATTATTATTGCATAACAGATACATATATGATTATTCAAATATGTAAATCAAAAGTACATAATTATCGATTTATTCTTCGATTTGTAAGAAAAAAAATATTTTTTTGAAAAAAACAAGTAGCGAAAAGTAGCGGTTTTAGACAAGTTTTTAAGTAATATATTTCTGCAAGTGCTACACTATAAGCACGTTATAGTTATGTGTAGTTGTGGTTGCAAAAATTAATAGGAGGTTACACTCAAAGTGTCTTTAAGATGCCCAAATGAAGCTTATAAGTGCTTTTGTCGAGCAAAGTAGGGTTACAATAATTCTTTAAACTTAGCCAATCTATTGTAACCAAAGATTATTTATATTTGTGTTTGGAAAGTTGTAAATGAATTCCAGCTAAGTATTCTGAATATTATAGAGGCAATTAGTTAGGAAACGCATTCTCCTCATGTGCAGAGGTTATTAGTGCCGGTTAAGTGTAGCAAAACCCTGATTACTAGTTAGTATCAAACTGAATAAGAAATTTGCTAAATCTAATCCAGAAACTCCCCAAAATGCCATAAAACGCCTGACGGATCGTGCAGAAAGCATTCTCTGCCCCAACTGAGCTCACGAACAGGTTCTACCCTGACGTACGTATACGTTGCCGGAAGGTCCAGGGCCACGAGTTCCTTCCAGAAACGCTGCACATCGGCTACTTCCATGAAGATCATTGTGTTGTCAACCCAGTCTTTTACGTAGGCTTTTTGGAGATAAAAGCCAATTCCTTCGGTTTGAAAGTAGGAAAGCGTTGGCGATAAAACGCTTTCCTGAAATCCCAGATCGTGATAAAATTTACGCGAGATTTCAAAGTCTTTGGCCCCAATAAACGGGCGAATGGATTTGGCTTTGTGTTCCATGAGTGGTAGTTCGTTTTTTCTTGATCAGCAGTAAGTGGATCTCTTTAAATAGTTTGATTATCTGTGCATTATTGGGTTTATTTCGCCAAAACCCTAAAAACCGGATACCGCAAATGTTCTTTTTCGCGGTAGGCCGAATGTTCATAGATGAAGTCCAGCTGCGCTTCGGCGCTTTTGGCAAAAGCCGCATCAGTCGCAATTTTTTCCTGCAACGCTTTTTGTAAATCGGGTGATTTTTTCAAAAGATCCGCCGCCAGATCTTCAAATACATAAGCTGAAAATCCTTCCTTGGCCTGTAAGATTGTATCAAAAAAATTCCATTTAAAAAACGAGTCAACTCCTTTGGGTTCAAGCGTTTCCACAAGGTAGCGATTCACCCACTGATTCACCGGAATGTACCAGTCGCCCGCCCGAAAGGAAAGCGTTTTTATTTCTTTACTGACCTCTACACTCGTATGCCAATAATGTCCTTCAAACGGTTGAGATGCCGTTTTTACATTACTTATTGAATAGACCTCTACCTGCAGCGTGGTGTCTTTGACAAACGCGCGCATCTGTACCCGATTCATTTTGAGGCGGTCAATGACGTGGTGCCAGCCTTGCGGAATAATATAGGCCTGCGGTTTATCAACCACATCGAGTGGTTCGTACTGATTATAAAACGGGATGGTTTTGGTAAATGGTTTTTCCCGGTTATAGTACAAGCGCTTTTGCCCGCTCACGGCGCTCAGTGGGTATTCTGCTTCGTAGCCTTTGAATTCAATTTGGCTGGGTTGATTCCGGTTTACCTGCCAGCTAACACTAAATTTTTCCTGCGTTTTTACGGCCTCTTTGGTCGCTTGCCGCATGTTCTGAATGTCGCTTCGGTACTGCGCCAGCACGCGGATTGTTCCTTCCAGATAGGCATAGGTTGCCTGCACGCGCTGCTTAAAAGGTTTGAGCATGTGGGTTTCGGTCATGACGCCGATGGTATGAAAAAGAGCCGCATAACCCGTCGAATAACGGGGCCAGTCCGGGAACTGCACAAAGCCTTTGTCGGGCGTTTGGCCCCATGCATTGACGTAGGGCGTGGCTTCGTAGCCAGTCTCTTTCATGTGCTGATACAAAAAGGGCAGGAACGTATTTCGCTGAAAATCACCCAGTATACCGCCCAATTTATTTTCCTGCGTATAGTCCAGCGTCATCACGTACTGATAATCAGCGCCGTTGCTTACGTGCGTATCCACAAAAAGATCAGGGTCGAGTTCATGAAAAATTTCGGTAAAACTTTGGGCATTGCGGGTGTCGGCCTTGATGAAGTCCCGGTTGAGGTCGAAATTCCGGGCATTTCCCCGAAACCCATACTCGTCCGGCCCGTCCTGATTGACCCGCGTCGTGCTGTTGCGGTTGAGCGCACCGCCAATGTTGTAGTATGGAATAATAGCCAACACGATGCTATCGAGCTGAGGAAAACGCTCCGGATGTAGGGCGATGTTTCGCAACAGCAGCATCGACGCATCTACGCCATCGGCCTCGCCGGGGTGTATAGCATTGTTTATCAGCAAAATAGCCTTACCCTGTGCTTTCAGTTTTACTACATCAAACTCCCGATTACGTGAATACAAAACCACATGCAGCGGGTTGCCGCTGTCGGTTAGCCCTTTGGTTTGCATCTGAATTTGGGAGAAATCGGCAGCGAGTCGCTCGTAGTACGCAATACCTTCTTCGTAGGTTGGAGTTTGCGTTCCGCCACTTTTTTCAAACCGGGTTTCGTATTGGGCGCGAGCGAATGTTGCGAGGCAGAAAATCAAAAACGTAAGAAGATATTTGTGCATAAAGATTCGTTTTTCGAGACGGTAGAAGTTTCAACTACAAACTTACCTTTTGACGGGCGTTTGAAATACGTAATTGATTATTTTTCCTGGAAAAAGTTTAATCATAAAAGTCAGGTAAGTATTCTCTACGTTAATTAACCTTATATAGCTGCTGTCTCTTTATTCCCCGACCCAATTATTTTAAAGTTATGAAGTACTTTTCTACCATCTTTTTTGTAGCTGGTTTTTTGCTGGCGAAAACTTTGTCAGCTCAGGAACTTTGTCAGGGAGCGTATTTTACAGAAGCACAGGGCAAAGAATTTTTGACCAAAAACGTACCAAAAAACAAAGCCGCCTGGGAAAAACGGGCGTCGGCCATTCGGGCAAATATGCTGGAAGGTATGGACCTGCTGCCGTTGCCCCCCAAACCTACCTCAGCGCCGATCATTCACAGCCGCCGGGTCATGAATGGCTACACGGTTGAAAACATCGCTTTTGAAAGTATGGCGGGCATTTTTGTCACAGGCAATCTCTACCGGCCCTTGCAGCCGCAGGCGTCAAATGCGGCTATTTTGTGTCCGCACGGCCACGGCAACGACCCGCGCTTTGCCGAGCCGGCGCAGGTGCGTTCGGCGATGTTGGCTCGCATGGGCGCTATCGTGCTGACGCTGGATATGATTGGCTATGGTGATTCAAAACAAAGTGAACATAAAATTCCAAAAGCGCTCAAATTGCAGACAATCAACACGATGCGGGCGCTGGATTACCTGCTTTCGTTACCCAACGTTGATCCTGAGCGGGTTGGCGTTACGGGCGAGTCAGGTGGCGGAACACAAACGTTTATCCTCGCAGCCCTCGACGACCGCGTGAAGGTTTCTGTACCGTGCGTGATGGTATCAGCGCATTTTTTTGGTGGCTGCACCTGCGAAAGCGGCATGCCAATTCATAAAAAAGGGGAGTTTCAAACCAATAACGTCGAAATAGCCGCTCTTGCCGCTCCACGTCCGATGCTCCTGATTTCGGATGGCGGTGACTGGACACTCAACGTACCGCAGGTTGAGTATCCGCATATTCAAAAAATCTATGGGTTTTATGGACAGAAAGAGAAAGTTGTAAACGCGCATTTTGCCAACGAAAAGCACGACTACGGCCCGTCCAAACGAAAAGCGATGTATCCGTTTATGGCCAAATACCTCGGTCTGAATATGAGCATGATTACCGACGCTTCGGGTGCAATCGACGAAACTCTTGTTTCAATGCTCCCACGCGCTGCCCTCGAAGTATTTACGAGTGCGCATCCTCGTCCGGCCTCGGCTGTTGTTGGCGATGCTGCCGTTATGGGGCTTTTGGAGTAGTAGTTTTCCTTCGACTCCGCTCCCTTCGACTCCGCTCCCTTCGACTCCGCTCAGGGTGACAGCGAAGTCAGAGAGAGCGAAGTCGAAGAGAATACACGCTGGAAATTTTCCGTAGATTCCGGATGTCAGCCAATGGGTCGGCGTCCAGAATCAGGAAGTCGGCATAATTTCCGGGAGACAGCGTGCCAACATTTTTAAGACCCATATATTCCGCAGCATTTTTGGTGGCTGATTGCAAAATCTGCATCGGGCTCAGACCCGCTTCCGCCATCATTTCCAGTTCCAGGTGTTCAAAATACCCAATGAAACGAGTCGGAACGCCGCTATCCGTTCCAAAAACAATCGGCACGCCCGCATCGCTCAGGGTTTTCAGATTGGCCATGGCGGTTGGGAGTTGCTGCTTATAAATTCGGGCAGCTTTGCTTTGCCGGATTTGCTGTTGCCGCGCGGGGTTTAGAAGTGGAGCAATGGTTTTTTGATCATATTCTTTCAGGAAATAGGGATCCGAGAAAAAACTTGCCGTGTCGCCGTACACAAAGGCAGACAGCTCGCGGGTCAGGGTAGGGCAGTAAGGCACTTTTTTTTGCTGCAAGAGTTTCACAAAAGCCTCATCTACCGGCAAGTCGCGTACGCTGTGAGCGAGCATATCCGTACCTGCTTCAAGCAGTTTGCGGGCATCGTCGAGGTAGTACATATGCGTGGCGATTTTATAACCTAATTCATGCGACCGGCGAATCACGGCGCGGTACACGGCTTCTAACATTTTGGGCGATGAACCCAGATTATCATCCACCCGGATTTTCATAAAATCAACGCCCATCCGATGATTCTTTTCAACGACCGTAAGTGCTTCCGCAGGCGTTTGGCCCGTAATTACTTCGCCGGCGATATACAGACGGGCGTTTGGCGGGTTCGAGTGTGAATCTGCATGTACAGCCCGAAGCGGTTCGGCTTCCGGTTGATCTCCACCCAAACTAACGACCGAAGTAATGCCGTAACGTTCATAAATTGCCAGATTGTCGCGTACGTTTTGGGCTGAATAATGTCCGCCCTCAATCCCTTGTACGTCGCCCACATGGCCGTGAGCGTTGATCAATCCAGGGACAATCGTCTTACCGCTGGCATCAATAATTTTCGCTTTTTCCGGAATTTTAACCTGATCACGGGTTCCGATGGAAACGATACGTCCGTTTTGAATGACCAAAACTCCATTAACAATAGGCGCACCGCCGTGCCCGTCGATGAGCGTGGCGCCCGTAAATGCCGTGTAAAGGAATGGAGATTTTTCCTGACTTTGGCAGGTACAAATCGTCAGGCAGAGTAGTGCAATTAGCGGATATTTTTTCATAGTGTATTCAAGAGTAAATCCAAATCAGTGACTGAAATTTACATAAAATACTACTCCATTTTGAATTAAAGCTACCCAAGGTTGTATGTTTTTAGGATAAATCTGAACGTTTTTTGTCTACTAGTGGTTATATATCTGTACACTCTCCCTGTCTTTTTTAATCCTCCTCTTCTGTTTTTTGCTTTACTTTGCCCACTTTGACCCGGGTAAAGTGATTTTTAAAATTCAGCTGTTTTCCTGGCTGAGCTAACCTTTCACGATATGAAAAACATCCTGATGCTTTTACTAACCGGACTTTTGTTTCAGTGTACCCCAGAAAATAACTCCGAATTATCTTCGATAGAAAATACCATACTTTCCGATAATTCAGATTTCCCAACGGGTGACGCTGTGGTTGAGTACGCCAAGCTATACTACGGTGTTCCTTATTACTACGGCTCGGCTAACCCTCAAACCGGCTTCGATTGCTCCGGGTACATTCACTATGTTTATACGCACTTTGGAATTGAGGTTCCGCGCTCCTCGGTAGATTTTACGGAGGTTGGTACAGACGTGGAAGTAGAAGAGGCACAGCCCGGAGATTTGGTTTTATTTACGGGTACAAATCCTAAAAACAGAACCGTTGGCCATATCGGAATCGTAGTCAAAAACGATTTGGAAGGCCTGGACTTTATTCATGCAACTTCCGGAAAACAACATGCCGTGACAGTAACTCCCCTGGAAGGCTATTACGAAAACCGATTTGTGAAAGTAATCCGGTTGATTTAACCCACTGATTTAACACAAATAAAAACCCCTGTCGATGGTTTGCATCGACAGGGGTTTTTTAGGTAAAAAAGCGTTTCTTTCAATACAAAATCCGCACCGGTCCCAGCAATCCGGACGGCATCGGCGGCCACTTCGTAGCGTCAAATTTCCCGTAGGTAATGTCTACGATATTTATGTCATAAAATTTCTTCCAGTCAGGGGCCTGCTGATCGCGCAGGCGCATGTAGTTGGCTGATAAATTGGTTACTTCAATTTCCAGAATATTCTCTCCTGTTTTGATTAGTTCAGGGTTTATTTTTAGTCTGAATGGAATACTCCATGCCGTTCCAACGGCTTGTCCGTTTAGTTTTGCTTCGGCCACTTCGCAGACATTTCCCAAATCAAGCCATACCGTATTTGACGTAGCTAACTCCACATTGCCCATGAATTTCAGCGTATAGCGGGCCGTTCCAGAAAAGTAGCGGGCGGTGTCAGAAAGCGTTGTCCAGGATTGCAGCGTTGCCATCGTAGCCGCCTCGGGCAGGGAAGGTTTTCCGGCAAGAAACGTAAGGTCCCAGGTTCCGTTCAGCGCTAACTCGCGGGGAGGTTTATTCGTAAAAGGTTCATTAGCCGTTTCTTTGCTGAATTTCATAAAACAGGATTGTCCCGGTAGCAAGCGGAGAAATACCTGGGTTTTATTGGAAAGTTTTCGGGTTGGTAGCACGGTTTCCTCTTCCGTCAGCGGGTCATACTGCCGGAGTTGTATTCCTGGTCCGACAGTCAGCCAATCGGCTGTGAACGTATTGCTAAGATTCGCCACAAAATACAGCGGATTTCCGTCCTGAGTTTTTCGGATAAACGTCAATCCTTTGGCAGCCATCTCTTCGATCACGACGCCGTTTTTACGTAAAGCATCATCCAGATTTGCAGCCACAGAAACCGTTTTCAGGCTGACTAACTGACGCATATTTTTTTGGAAATCGGTCTGTCTTGTTGCGTGGTTGGCATGACCCGACACCAGTTGAGGAACTTTTCCATCAAAAATCAGCCGTGCGCCAGCCTGCGCCAGCCGCTGTAATTCGAGAAGAGTAGTTTGGGGTAAATAGGTTGTGGACGGAATCAAAATGGTTTTGTAGCGTGCACCTTCCGACAGTATCACACCGTCCTTAGTGACCCGCAGTCGTTCCAACTGACGGTCCGACACAAAATCAAACGCATAGCCTTTGCTGAGCAATTGTTCACCCAAACGCCCAAACGGGAGTTTGAGTAGCCAATTGTCCACGTGGTGTACTTCCAGCAAATGAATGCCCCCTGACGACCGTGGCGGAGTGGCCCACAAATCGTGAATCGGAAAATAGACAAGCACATCCTGATCGGGTTGGCTGTTTTGCAGCAGGTTCTGACAATTTTCTACGTAGCGGTTCAACAAGCCAAAATGACCGGCAAAGTGCGCCTGCGGACCAAAGTTAGTGGAGGCATAAAAAAGCCAGCCGGGAAAGCCCTCCGCCGGAGGAGAGTAGGTGGTGCCGTGGTAAAAAATATGGTTGATGCCGGAAGCAAACAGCTCATCAATTTGCGGTTTTACCTGCGAAAGTGACACTTTAAAATGATTTGCCAGCCAGGTACCGGTTTCGGAACTTACCAGTTTTTTTCCTGAAAAATGCGCTGCCGAAGAGGCAAATTTCATGGCCAGTGGATGCGGTGTCCCAAACTGTTTGACCGAATAGTCAGGATCTACCCGCAGGCCCGGAATGGCGAAGCGGCTTGTACCAAACGACTCCGTTTCGGGAATGTCGGAAGCTTCATACAAATCCAGTAGATTTCCCGGTGAGCCATGCGCCTGATAGCGGGTTACGAAACCATTTTTTCGGCTCCACTGCGTCCACGGAAACGTGTGCCGTTCCAGGAGGAGTTCGGCCAGCGTTTGGTGGTAATCTATACGGACGAGTTCCGAAGCGGTTGTCGTGTCAGCGAGTTGGTTGAGGATTGGGAGCAAATCATACCCCCGTCGCTGTTGAAACTGCTCCGCAAAATCGACGGTCCAGTTGGCACCGTAGGCTTCGTACGAATCCATGTACATCGCTCTTGGCTGCTGCTCAGCCTGCACGAGTGTGGAGTCAAAGCGCGTTAAATAATTTGTCATCGCTTCCGCATGAAAAGGATCGAGCACCCAACCTTCTCCCCCCGGCGCGGCACGTTTTACCTTTTGTTTGGTAGGCTGCACGGCCAGCGTATTTTGTTTGAACGTCATCGTGCGGGCAGCGTGGGTTTCGGCTACATTAGGGCCGCCAAACGGCCAGCCCGTTCCGGTGGTCATGTCTACGCCCAGCCCCAACCGCTTGCCTTCCTGAACGGTGTGCTCCATTGCCGCCAGCCACGGGTCGGACAAAAACGGCAAAAAATCTTTTTCAAAACCTTTTACTCCATAAATCGGAATGATGTGAACGCCCCCCAAACCTGCTTTTCGAAAACCTTCCAACTGCGTAGTGATATCTTCCTGAGACACCGCACTGCCCATCCACCACCAGTACGTCCAGGGCTTGGCCGTAGAAATGGTTTGTGAAAAAGTAGTCGAGCAAAAGAAGAAAAGAGCGGAGAGGGTGAGTAAGAAGGATTTCATTCCGGTATATTAAGTAGCTATTGGTTTTACAGTTGACGTGGTTTCAGCATCATTGCCCTGAACGAAGAAGAGTCAAAGGAGTCTATGGATTGCTCCTTATTTTTGAAATCACTTTAAAATCAATAACCTAAAACACCACCACCAACCCCAAGCCGACATTAAGCACCGTTACAAAGCGTTTGGAATCGATGAAGCCTTCAAATGGGGGGCGGTCGCCTAGTTTTACGTAGGTAGGTACATCTTTTAGTTCGGTGTTTGCGCCAATCCAGTCGCCGGTGATTTGAAACCGCAGGTGCTCCGAAAGACGAAACCGCAACGCCCCGCCCGCCCCATAGCCAAAGGCTTGCGTAGAAGCGCCGGGAAGGCCGGCATCCACCGAGTTCAGGCCCGTAGTAGAGGTGCCCATAAGTGTAACTCCGGGCGATTTGGCAAATACATATCCTGCCTGTACATGGCCTTTCAGCTCTATATTTCCCAACGAAACGTAGGCCATCGGACCCGCAAGAATGGCTCCCAGTCTCCATTGAGTGACGGTACTTTCCCAGGAGTAGGTTTCGGGATCGGGAAGTAAAATGCTGTATTGCTCTATCAGTGGATCTGGGTTGGTTTGGTTTATGTTCAGGTTGCCGCTGAGTCGCAACCCCCACCAACGACCAATTTTGTGCTCGTAGCGAAGCTGTGCAAAAATGCCTGAACCCGCAAGACCAGCCTCCGGATCGCTGAATTGTTCGCTAGCAAACTTACCGAGAGGCAGGCTGTATCCGCCCGAAAATGAAACTGCATTTTTTTCCTGCGCCTGCGTTAGCAGCGGTAGACAAAGAGTCAGACAAAGGGCTTTTAAACAAAAATTAAGGCGCATAAGTAGCTGTTAGCTTTTAGGTTATTAGTAATTAGCTTTTTTATTATTCTGATAATCAGATATTTGTACCATTGTTTGATTATCCATTTATTGAAAACTAAATATATTCAAGTACTTAAAAAAAGCAGGACAAGGTTGATGATCAAAAAACTTCCAGTTGGTTTTCCAGTATTCATTGAAAATTAGACTGAACAATACTACCGTTTTTCACATACAAAAAAAAGAAATCTACTTAAACAAACGAGTTGAATTCGGGAGCTTCGTCGGGGCATGAACAGAATGCAGTATACAAAAATGGACCGAAGGATTTTAAAAAAACGGCATGCGTATATAGGTGCAAAAAAGGGGTTTAATTTCTACACACCCGGCTTAAATTGCCTGTCTGAGTGCATTGGTACAAATTTGGTGCTGAATAGCCTACAATCAATAGCAATCAAAAGTTATGGACAGACAGGAATTGAATGAAGAAACGCGGGCTACCAAAAAAGTCAATAAAACCTGGATATGGATTATTGCCGTAGGTCTGCTACTGATGGTCATCGCTTTTGTCGGTGGCGTGTTTAATCACGATGGAAACGTAGCACCCGGCAGTACGCCAACACCAGGAGCTATGAGCTCCGATACAGTTAATGGCGACGCCTATGCCGATACCCTGGCTACGGATAGCCGAAATTAGAACGCATAGGATCAGGTAATTTTACATCAGCGCTTCCCACAAAATTTCCGCCGGGTGCAGGGCTTTTTTGCCGGTTCCGTCCTTTATTTGATGGCGGCAGCTTGTACCCGGCGCTGCAATTAATACTTCATCGGGTTGCTGGCGAATGGTCGGAAAAAGAACGAGTTCGCCAATCTGCATGGAAACATCGTAATGCTCGGTTTCGTAGCCAAAGCTTCCGGCCATGCCGCAGCATCCACTCGGAATCAAACTTACAGTATAGTTTGCCGGAATTGACAGCGCTTTTTTGACGTAAGTCAGAGACGACAGCGCCTTTTGGTGGCAGTGGCCATGCAGTTTGATTTGTTTTTTTTCGGTAGTAAAAGAAGCCGCCTGAATGCGTTTGGCTTCGATTTCACGGGCTATAAATTCTTCAAACAAAAAGGTGTGTAAAGCTAGTTGACGAGCATTTGTTTGCAATTCAGCCGATACCAGGTCGGGGTATTCGTCCCTAAACGTAAGTATGGCCGAAGGTTCCAGGCCAATCAGCGGGGCCTGCGCATGCACCCGATCTTTCAGCAAACCGACATTTGTAGTGGCAATTGCCTGAGCTTCACGCACCAATCCTTTGGACAGGTACGTTCGGCCCGATTCAAGATGCGCCGGAATCACTACCTGATAACCCAGCTTTTCGAGAAGTAAAATGGCTTTTTGACCAATTTCAACATCATTATAATTGGTAAATTCATCGCAGAAAAAGTATACAAAGGGCGCATCCGCCGGAAGCGTTGGTTTGCTTCTTTTCTCGAACCAGGCATTGAGCGTGGTTTTATGCAGAAGCGGCATGCTGCGATCAGGATGAAAACCTACCAGACGGTTGGCGATTTTGCGAACCGCAGGTGTGCCAAAAACTGCATTATAGGCCCAGGGCGCCCAGGCTGCCAGTTTCATTTGTTTGGTAAAATTGGCTACCAAACGCGACCGAAAGGGTACTCCGTGCGTATCGTAATACTGCTGAGTAAATTCGGCTTTCATTTTACCAACATCCACACTTGATGGACATTCAGCCTTGCAGCCTTTGCAGGAAAGACACAAATCAAGCACTTCTTTGACCATTTCGGGACTGGTTTGAAGTGCAGCTGGAACGCTTTCGGCGGTGTAGAATTGGCGCAGAATATTGGCCCGGGCGCGTGTCGTGTCGCGCTCCCGACGGGTGGCCATGTAGCTGGGGCACATGGTGCCGCCTGTCAGTTCGGTTTTTCGGCAATCGCCTGAGCCACTGCATTTTTCGGTCAGTCGTAAAATTCCTTCATCTTTTGAAAAATCAAACAGCGTAGAAATCACAGGCTTCGGTGCGTCTGGAATGTAGCGCAGCGACTCGTTCATGGGCGGCGTGTCCACAATTTTATTGGCATTGAAAATCCCGTTCGGGTCCCAGATATGCTTCACTTGTCTGAAAAGCTCGTACACTTCCTGCCCCATCATAAACGGAATAAACTCACCCCGAAGCCGACCGTCGCCGTGCTCGCCCGACAGTGCACCCCTGTACTTTTTGACCAGTACGGCCGTGTCAGCCAATACATCCCTAAACTGCTGTTTGCCCGCACTCGTTTTGAGATTAATCATGGGCTCTACGTGCAACTCCCCTGCGCCTGCGTGGGCATAGTACGAAGCATGCAGGCCGTGGCGGGTCAGTAGTTTTTCCAGTTCTTCGATATACTCAGGCAAATCTTCTACGGCTACAGCACAGTCTTCAATCAAATTAACTGGTTGAGTATCTCCCGGTAGATTGCGGATTAACCCGAGCCCGGCCTTACGAATATCCCAGGCTTTATTGGCATCTTCGCCAAACAAAAGTGGCCATGCATAGCCAAGATTTTCCTTCTGCAAATCCAGAATCAGGTTTTGCGCCAATACTTCTACCTCTGCCGGGGTGTGTCCCCAAAACTCAACCAAAAGTAACGCAGCGGGATCGCCTTCCAGAAAAAACCTGTTTTTTGAATATTCGTGATGCAGTTTGGTGAAATCCATGATGTATTTATCCACAAGCTCCGACGCTTTGGGCACGTGGGTCATGGCTGCGCGGTTGACGTGGAGCGCTTCGGCAAGTGTGGATGTATGCACACACACCACCCCAACGGCGGCGGGGGGGACGTCCACAAGATTTAGCTTTGCTTCCGTAATGAAGCAGAGCGTTCCTTCCGAACCCGCAATGAGGCGGGCCAGCGAAAGACTGGTGTCAGGATCAGAAATGTCTTTATTTACAGAATTCTGAGTTGCCGTATCCAGAAGACTGTCGAGCGCATAGCCGGAGTTTCGTCGGGTTACAGATTTCTTTGCAAAGTTTTTTTCGATTAATTCCTGATCCACAGGATTGGAAATAATTCCCCACATGCCCGCATAAATTGCTTGCTCGCGTTTGCCGTTTACTAAATTTCCAGAAACTTTTTCCAAAAACTCTGAGGTTTTCATTTCTGCAAATACCGCCTCTGATCCATCCGAAAGTAAAGTTTTTACTTCCAGCAAATGGTCACGGGTAGTGCCCCAGGTAATGGAATGCAGTCCACAGGAGTTATTTCCAATCATTCCGCCAATCATGGCACGGCTCGCCGTGGAAGTTTCGGGACCGAAAAGTAGTCCGTAAGGAGCAAGGTGTTTGTTAAGATCATCGCGGATTACGCCCGGTTGAACGCGTACCCACTTCTCTTCGGCATTGATTTCCAGGATTTTATTAAAATGTTTGGAGATATCTACCACCAACCCATTTCCAACGACCTGCCCGGCGAGGGAAGTTCCGGCTGCTCTTGGAATAAGCGTAATCCGATGCTTTTCTGCAAATGCAATCAATTTCTTCAAATCGTCGTTGTTTCTGGGTAGAGCAACCGCCACGGGAAGTTCCTGATAGACCGATGCGTCCGTTGCATACAGCCGCCGAATGGCCTGATCACGAGCAGAATCATCGTAGAAAAGTTCGCCTTCAAGGCTTGTGCGTAACGAATTGAATTGGAAAAAGGTAGGTTGGTGCATGATAAGAGTTGGAAAATAGAGTGCTAAATTAGTGGATCAAAGCGGGATGCTAAATTCCTGAGGGGTAATTCACAGGTTAGTCCCAATATTTTTTTGCTTTGAAAGCATAGGAAGCAAGAATCGGTTACTTTTAACAAAATAAAACTATCGGAATCGTATGGTGCTGGTGCGGTTTTGGAGAGTATGCCCACTACCAGGCAATGGTAAAAACAGTGCATTGAAACATTACGTTATGAAAAAAATCCTCTTTTACGTATTAATTTTTGCTTCGGCGATTACCTTCGGACTGACTCCCGGCAAGGCTCAAAATTCTGCGCAAATCACCATTAATTCGGCCACTGAAATAGATTATGTGTATTCACTCATGCTGGAACGGGTGCGCTTTCACGAAACGTTGGGCATTGGTCTCGCCGAAACCGAGTACGAAACAATTGACGTGTTTGACCTGAGTTTTCAAAAAGATGGTTCAACGACTTTTGAGGTAGATAAGCCTTTGCTGGTACGGCTGACTATTGCCTCAAAAAAACCAACCAATAATTTGTCGCCCGGCGAGATGATGCATGAAAGCCGTACGCAGTTGCTGTACATTGTCCCTCAGGAGAGTTTGACAATTACCGTGCAGCCGGGAAATAACCTTACGTTTGAGGGTAAAAATATAGCTCATCAGGAGTTTTTGCAGGAGTATTTTTTAGAAAATCACTATCAATATCTTCCCGCTTTTCGGTTTGATCCCCGGAAAATCGATAATAAAGCAATTATCCAGCAAAGTGACAGTTTAGCGGAAGTCCGGTTAAAAAGCTATGAAGAATTTAAGGCCAAACATTCTCCGGACGCCATTTTTGATACGTACGTACGAGCGACTACTCACGTAGAACCGTACCTCATGGAAATAGTAGTAAAAGACCGTGAGATGCGTCAGAATACACCTGTGAAGCTGACGCCTGAACAGCGTAAAGAACTGAATGCCATATCGTTGACGAAGTTTAAGCTCTTTCCCGACGAGGCTCTTTTTAGCCTTGCCTACCGAAACGAACTGCGCAACTGGATCCTGATTCCGTCCACTGAAAAATTTCCGCAATTGCTATCAAATCAGTACGCTCTTGATCAGGAAGCCTTGTTGGATGTTTATGCACGAAGTGCCGACAAACTCAGCGAATATCCTAAACAGCAGGAATACCTGCTCACGTATTGGCTCAACTATGCGGTCACGGCGATGCAGTCTATGGAGGCTGCCCGAACGATTTTTTCAGATTTTGAAAAGCGCTTTCCGGCATCGGAAGTAAATAAATATTTTTCCACCCTGATTGCCACCAAAGAAAAACTTAACAGCGGAAACCCGGCTCCTGATTTTACGTTACTCAACAAGGATAGCACCGCCGTGTCGCTCAGCAGTTTGAAAGGAAAAAACCTCTGCGTGGCGTTTGCATTTAGTTTGAAACAGCACGAGCCTACGCTAAAACTGCTGGAAGATATTAAAGGTGATAGCGTAACCTTCGTTTATATAAGTGTGGCGTCCGGCATTCCGTTTGGAACCTGGAAAGACTACCTCGAACCTCGTCCTCAGGCCTTGCATTTATGGGCTTCTGACGAAGACATAGACATGTTTAAGGCTTTATATGCCATTGAGCCCCGCTTTCCTTTTATGGTTATAGATGCCGAAGGCCGGATCGTCAATCGGTGGATTCCCCAGGAATTTCCGCATAATAAATCGCTGCAAAGTAGTCTGCGGGTAGCGGCGAGTAAATAGAGAAAGACTTTTGATTAAATAAAGATAAGTGTAATAAAAGTCACTGAACAACAGGAAGATACGGTTTATCTTCGGGCTATAAATAATTAGTTCATCACCCGTATCTATTCAGAAAATTATGAAAACCAACATGGGCGGCACCGACCGCATGATTCGCGTAATTTTGGCGATTGCCGCCGTTACACTTTACTTTTCAAATCTTGTTTCTCCCACGCTCAGCATCATTGCTCTGGTCGTGGCCGGTGTATTTTTACTCACGAGTTTTTTGAGTTTTTGCCCGTTGTACACACTTTTTGGAGTCTCCACCTGCAAAACCAGGAGTTAAATTTCTCTCCGGTATCAAACGAGTAGCATTTATAAGTCTTTCTTTAGTTTTTTGGGGAATTGGCATAAAACATAAACTCCTGCAAATCATTGATTTGCAGGAGTTTAATGTGTAAAAAAGTGACCCCGACGGGAATCGAACCCATATCTAAAGTTTAGGAAACTTCTATTCTATCCGTTGAACTACGGGGTCATGCCTTTTGGGCCTGCGAATTTCGACAATTTTCATTTGCTGAACAAACCTCTACTCGTCAAAATCCGTGTCGTAATAGCCCACGTCCAGCCAATTCGGATAAATCAAAAAATGCTTGTCTTTGACCAACTCGCCCATATGATGCCGCAGTTCGTCCATGTTTTCATTGAACTCGGCCGAGATAAAGACCACATGCTCGGCTTTACGAGCGTGGTAGCTCTTGCTTAGCTGATCAATCAAGGTTTCAATAGGAACCTGCTTAGGGGTTTCTCCGTAACCTACTTCTGAGTCGAAATCTTCTTCTCCCGCGTCCGGATTGTACAAGTCAATCTTATTAAAAACCACAATCGTAGGTTTGTCACCCGCGCCAATGTCGGCCAACGTGCTGCTCACCACTTCCATGTGTTCTTCAAACGACGGGTGCGAAATATCTACAACATGCACCAACAAATCCGCTTCCCGCACTTCATCCAGGGTAGATTTGAACGACTCAATAAGCATCGTGGGCAACTTGCGAATAAACCCAACGGTGTCGGTAAGTAAATACGGGATATTTCCCACAGATACTTTCCGGACGGTAGAATCTACGGTAGCAAACAGCTTATTTTCGGCAAAAACATCGGCTTTGGCCAGGCGGCGCATCAACGTCGATTTTCCTACGTTTGTGTATCCCACCAATGCCACGCGTACGAGACGATTGCGTTCTTTGCGACGAGTCACACTTTGGCGGTCGATTTTGTCGAGTTTTTCTTTCAGAAACGTGATCCGGTCTTTAATAATCCGTCGGTCCGTTTCGAGCTCTTTTTCTCCGGGTCCACGCATCCCGACGCCCCCTTTTTGCTTGCTAAGGTGCGTCCACATGCGTGTCAGTCGCGGGTACATGTACTGATACTGCGCAAGCTCAACCTGGGTTTTGGCCTGAGCCGTTTGGGCGCGCATGGCAAAAATATCCAGAATCAACAAACTGCGATCCAGTACTTTGATGTCCTCAAAAGTAGCTTCCAGGTTACGAACCTGCGATGGGCTCAGGTCGTCATCGAAGATAATCATGTCTACGGGTTCGGCCTGAATAAATGTTTCTATCTCCTGCAATTTGCCGCTTCCTACATAGGTCCGGGAGTCGGGTTTTTCAAGATTTTGGGTAAATGTATGCAGTGTTTTTACCCCGAGGGTAGTGACCAGAAAAGCCAGCTCGTCCAGGTATTCCCGGGTTTTGCCGGGGCTTTGGCGCTGCGGACTGACGGCCACCAACACGGCTGTTTCCTGCTTTTTGGCAGTCGAATTCAGTTCTCTTTTATCAATCATTCAATCGTAAAACTAGGCTTGATTTGAAATTTGAAGAAACGGCTTGTTCCTTCATGTGGTCATTTGTCCGACTTTTTAAGGATAAGTCAGGTCGTGTAAAACGGTAATTTTCACTTAAAAGTTCTGGTTACCGTTTACTAAATGTACGATTAACTTTCTATTAATTCTATTCCACTACTTGCGGGCTATTTTGTCTTTTATGTAGCTTTGTGAAAATTCATACGCCTATGAAGCTCCCCGTTAGGGTTTAGTACAACCCGCCCGCCGTTTACTTTTCGGCTTTCCGATGTTTTCTTTTGTGCTCGTTTCTGAGTACAATCTCTTTCCAATTAGTTTTTTATAACTGCGGTTTTTTTCGATAAAAATATAAGTACCACCTTTGCGGATTTGGGAACGAATCTATTTATCAGGAAAATAACCCAAACTTTCTCTTTTTATCCATGAAAAAGTGGATTACCCTGTTTCGGCTGGCTTTGGATGGCTCCGAACAAAGTTACACGAGTGGCAGCATCAATCGCGCCATTTTCCTGCTTTCTGTTCCCATGATTCTGGAAATGATCATGGAATCACTCTTTGCGGTGGTCGACGTTTTTTTTGTATCAAAAGTAAGTATTGATGCCGTCGCCACGGTGGGCCTCACCGAGTCGGTCATAACCTTAATTTACTCCATCGCCATTGGGCTCAGCACGGCGGCTACGGCCCTTGTTGCCCGCCGGGTAGGAGAGGGCAATGCCGATCAGGCCGGACGGGCAATTGGTCAGATTATCCTCATTTCGCTCGTGATTTCGGTCGTTATGGCGGGATTTGGATTCGTCTATGCAGGCGATATTTTGCAACTCATGGGCGCTGATAGTCAGGTAATTGAATCGGGTACGATGTATGCCCGTATTACTTTTTTAAGTAGCCCGGCCATCGTGTTGCTCTATTCGTTGAGCGGGGCGCTGCGCGGCGCCGGGGCGGCGTCGGCAGCGATGCGCTCACTTTGGGTTGCCAACGGACTAAATATGATTCTGGACCCGTTATTTATTTTCGGAATTGCCTTTTTTCCCGAAATGGGTGTTACAGGCGCAGCCGTTGCTACTACCATCGGGCGGGTCATTGGGGTTGGGTATCAGCTCTATTTTCTATATAATTCCCGGAATGGCGTGTCCATCGAATGGGCTGATTTTGTGCCTGATTTCCAGCTCATCAAAAGTATCCTCAGCCTGGCAGCCGGTGGCACAAGTCAATTTCTGATTTCTTCGGCCAGCTGGATTTTCCTGGCTCGTATGCTGGCAGAATTCGGAACAGATGTAGTGGCGGGCTACACCATTGCCATTCGCGTGATAATTTTTACGTTGCTGCCCGCCTGGGGCATGGCCAATGCAGCGGCAACCCTCGTGGGGCAAAACCTGGGAGCGGGGCATCCCGACCGGGCCGAAACGTCCGTTTGGCGTACAGCCTACTATAACATGTGGTTTTTGTTATCGCTGGCCGTTCTGTTTTTTCTGGCGGCCGAGCCGATTATCAGCTTGTTCAATACCAGCGCGGCGGTGGTGCAAACGGGCGTAACGGCCCTGCGCGTACTGTGCCTGGGCTACGGCTTTTATGCCTACGGCATGGTCATCATCCAGGCAATCAACGGCGCAGGCGACACCCGAACGCCTATTTACCTGAACATCATTTGCTTTTGGCTGATCGAAATTCCGGTCGCATACATTCTTGCGCTGCTGCTGAACTGGGGCCCCATTGGTGTGTTTGCCGCTGTGCCTATTGGCGAGTCAATACTGGCCATTATGGGGATTCTGGTCTTTCGGCGCGGGCGCTGGAAACTTACGCAGGTGTAGTGTGAATCCGATACGTCATTCTCCACGGGAGGTTGACGTATCGCTTTTTAACTTGTCTTTGTAGCCAAGAGATATGCCTGCTCGTCGCCCAGGGCAAAGGGCTCGCCATCGAGGCTGCCAAAGACTTCGGTCAGATGCAGCCCGGCCTGTTGAAATAGTGCGTGTACTTCCGACAACGAATAGACATACTGCTCTACCTGTCGGGTCATCTGCTCACGGCCTTTTACATACGTAAGTTCGGACAAAATCACGCCCTTCATAGCATCGTACTGATTGCTCGTAAGGTACAAAATGTCCTGTCCGACAGGCATCCAGCTGCGTTCCTGAAAATTAGGAAGAATACTTTCCGCCAATAGCTGGGTGTGGGCTACAAAACGACCGCCGGGCTTGATATGCTCTGAAATTTTTTGCAGAAAGTCAATCATAATTTCCCGCGGAAAAAAGCTGAAACTGTTGCCCAGGCAATAGGCAGCATCAAAAGGTGTGTGTGGCAAATCAATTGCCAGAAAATCACTCTGAACAACCGTTACCGGTAAGATTTCAACCTGTGCAACCTGCTCAAATTCTTCACAATATTCCGCCGAAATATCCACACCAGTCATCACAAACCCCCTCCGCGCCAGGGGAAGTGCGTGGCGTCCGTAGCCCGCCATGACGTCAAGTACCTGCTCGCCGGGAGAGATTTCGAGCACATCCTGCAAAAAATCGACTTCCCATTCGGTTTGATCCTCTTCCTGATTTTGCTTCCAGGCAATTTGAGGCAATCCTTCAAAAAATGTATGATACCAGGCCACTACGCAACGATGTTTTTATGAGTTAAAATTTACCTGCGAAGGTAACCAATTTCTTACGGACTGAATGGAAAATTGTCGAGCGAAAGCGAGTTTGACGTTTCTTGATAGATAGAAAAGCAGGAGATTGGTGCTAGTAGATTTGTTAGATTTTTAAATTTGGGCTGTTGCATTCCAGCGAAAGGGATACACATTGTTTTAGAAATCCTCATGCATTTTCTTTAATAAGCGGAACTTTCACCTCAAACATTCCGCCGGTTTCGGTAATTTCCAGCGGTCTTTTTTCCAGAAAATTATACAAAGAAGACAGGTTACTCAGCCCTTGACCATTGGAGGTTTCTACCTGAGCTTTGCGCTGAATAGTGTTAATAACTGAAAGCCAGTTGGTGGTGCTGCTAATGGTAATGAATAGTGGATTTTGGGCGTTAATCTGATTGTGCTTGATGGCATTTTCAAGTAAAATCTGAATCGTCATCGGCACAATTTGAGTGTCCAGCGAATCAGGATCCAGCTTGATAGAAACTACAAGTGAGTCAGAAAACCGGGTGGATAGTAGTGAAATATAATTTTTCACAAAATCAACTTCTGTTTCAAGGCTCACCAGACCTTTTTCCTGACTTTTGAGCACATAACGATAGACCTTGGACAACTGCTGCAAAAATTGCCGGGCAAGTGCGGGGTTTTCGTGAATCAGACTATCGAGGGACGCCAGACTATTGAATAAAAAGTGCGGATTGAGCTGATTTTTCAGATTTTCAAATTGTACCTGAGTTTTTTCTTTTTCAAGATTTACGGCCCGAACCGCATTCTGTCGCCATTGGGTAAAAAAATGGTTGGCAATAAATCCCAGGTTCATGACCGAGCTGCCAAAAAAGGCGGTAAGGCCAATGAATACAAGGTGCAGTTTGTCGAACTGAGTTTGACGCAGCGGCAGAAAACGCTCGACTCCGTACATGCCGAGCGGTATTATGAGACCTTCCACAAGCACCCAGCCCAGAATCAATTGTACAGCAATGCGGAGCGATAGCTTTTTTTCAAACGGCAGATAAATATTCAACTGATCATTCAGCAGATAATAGGCCGTCCAGATCAGATTCAGGATAAGCAATTGTAAAAAAAAGAACGTTATGTGCTGCGTGAGCGTCAGCTCGGGCAGCGCCCAGAAACGCCCGGCAAACCCCAAAGCTGCAAACCCCAAAATCGCCAGTTCGACGTATTTATTGAACCGTTTTTTCATGTCCGTGAGAAATGATGTGGCCGTCCGACATTTCGATGATCCGGTCGCCTCCTTCGGCAAAGTCAGGGTCGTGAGTGACGGTGATGATCGTTTGACCGTTGTTGTGTGAAATATCCCGAAAAATAGAGTACACCATATCCGAATTTGCCTTGTCGAGATTACCCGTAGGTTCATCGCCCATCACAATCGTGGGGTCGTTGATCAGCGCCCGTGCAATCGCCACCCGCTGCTGTTGTCCACCCGAAAGTTTGGACGACGGTTTGAGAGCGTGCTCGTGCATATCCACCAGTTTTAGTTTCTGATAGGCGCGTTCTTCAATTTCCTTAGACGAGAATTTCCCCAGTTTCAAGCCGGGCAGCATGACGTTTTGCAGGGCCGTAAATTCCGGCAATAAAAAGTGAAACTGAAAGACAAATCCAAGATGCTCGTTGCGGAAGGCGGCGAGTTGATTTTGCGTCAATCCGGTAAGACTTTTGCCATTCATTTCCAGTAAGCCATCGTAGGCGGTATCCATCGTGGAAAGAATATAAAGCAAAGTAGATTTTCCGCAGCCGGATTTACCTACAATTGACAGAAATTCTCCTTTTTTTACTTCAAATGAAATATCTTTTAGTACCTGAAATTTTACAGGATCTAAAAAAAACTTGTTTACATTCGTCGCTTTTAATATCGTAGCCCGTTCGGAATAGGGAATATTTTTCATTTTTATTTTAGATTTAAAGGAATCAAAAATAGATACATTTTTTAGTTCCAAAAGTTACCCTCTTAAAATAGCAACGGGATCAATTTTTGCTGCTTTTCTGGAAGGGAAATAACCCGCCAGTAACGTAGTAATAACTCCGAAAATAACACCTAATAAATAGAATTTTGGATCAAATTTGACGGGAAATGTATCAATAGAAAGAAAATCTCCGGCTGCAAAAGGTGTAATTGATAATAAATAACTCAGCGAGAAACCAATAATAACTCCCAGCAAAGCACCCATTAATCCAATAATTACCGATTGAATCATGAAGACTGCTACAACATCCTGCCCATCAAAACCCGTGGCTTTCAAAATGGCGATGTCCTTAATTTTATTCATGACATTCATATTCATAATATTATAAATACCAAAACCCGCCACGACCAGCAACGTAAACGAAACCACGAAGGTCATTACGTTTCGGATTTGCTCTCCGGCCAAAATCGCTGCGTTAGCCATTGCCCAATCTTCCACGCGGTAGTCGTACTGCCGGGCAAGTTCTTTTCCAAAGGCAATTGCTTTCAGCGGGTCCTTCATTTTGATGTGTAAATCGGTGATGTAGTTGGCGTCTTTTTGGATTAATTCCTGCACTTTTGGTGTATTTACATAGCCACGCGCATCGTCGACGGTTTGGATGCCGAAGCTAAAAATGCCTACTACCCGAAGCAAAGAAGTCCCTCCCGTCGAGGAAGTTACGTTTACTTTGTCACCTACGCCCAGGTTTAGCTTTCGGGCCAAAAGTCGACCTAAAATCACGCCATTGGCATTTGCCATCAGGTCTTCGATTTTTCCCGCTTTCATGCGCTGACTGAGGCGATACAATTTTTCTTCGCGCTGCACATCCACGCCTGCCAATGTAGCCGGAATTGGTACGGAACCGGTGTTGAAAAATACCTGCGTGCTTACCTGCGGCGAAACTCCCAGTACTTCGGGCTGCTGCTCAATATGTCGTGCAATGACCAAACCATTTTTAATTTTGGCTAATTCCTGTCGCGGTTTTTGGTGGTAAATCACGTTAAAACCATCCGGATTTTGCTGCTGAATCAGGCTTGGACGATCCGAAGTAATTTGTTTATAAATCCGAACGTGCGGCGACGCATCAAGTGCCGAATCTTCCAAAAACTGATTGACACCCTGCATAAAACTAATCATGACAATAAACATCGCAATGCCGAAGGTAACGCCCATCATCGCCACGAGTGTTTGTTTCTTTTTGGTTAGCAAATGCGTTTTTGCAATATCAAAAGCTATTTTTAATTTCATAAGTAGCAACTGGCAATTAGTTGGTTTGTGTTTTTTGTTCTTCTGATGAAAATATTTTTGGTTCACCTTGGGCTGTGTCTCATAGCCCCTTTTTGTTGTGCTTTTCGGGATATTTTTATTTTTGGAAATGCATATTGATGACATTTTGGTGATGATGAAAAGCGGCATTGGTTTTCAGGGCTGTGAGACACAGCCCACGGAGCTGGTAATTAGTTTGTTTGTATTTTTTATTTTTCTGATAAAACAGCTTCGGAGAAGAGCAATATTACACTTTGGCAATAGCGTCCGAGTTTGAACTAGCTGCAAACATTACGCTTCTCCGAATCTTGTTAACTAACTGATTATGAGATACTACAAATATTCCGCTTCCGCACTGACGGCCCGGTCCGAGGCCGTTAACATGACGGCTATGGTGAGACACAGCCCACGGAGCTTGATCTACGGAATTTAGGGTTTAAAAATGATTGATTTATCAGTCAATCCGCCTTTAACTTCTACTAAATCCAGATTTTCGGCGCCTTTTTGTATTTTAATTTTTTTCTTTTCTCCATTTTCTTCTTTTACCCACACACTATCTGCTCCGTAGAGATATGTTTTCGGAATTGTCAAGGCTTTTGGATTTTGGGAAATAAGTACGTTTGCTTCTACTGTCAGGCCATAATATCCATCGGGCGCATCGCCGGTAAAGTCGGCATCGACCCGAAACGTTTGGTCGAGTTTATTGAGTTTTGGGTATATTTTACTAACCACCGCTTCGTACATTTTCTGGTCAAATGCATCAACTTTAATCATCACTTTTTGTCCTAATTTCATTTTAGTAAAATCGCTTTCATCCACTGCCATCTGCACATATGCTTTGGTGGGACTTCCCACGAGCGCAACGGCTTCGGCGCGCCGTACGAGCTCGCCGGGCTGCTTATAAATCTCATAAATTTTGCCTTCTTCGTAGCTGCGCAGACGGTAATTTTTGGCATCATCCGTGGACGAAGCGTATTGGCTGCGTGCATTTTGCAGCTCCACATACAGCTGATTTTTGGTGCGTATCAGCGCTTGTTGCCGGGCGGCTACGTCGTTGCGGCTACTGCGGTAGGCGAGTTCAGTGCGCTCAAAGTCGGCTTTGGAAGCGGCATTTTTCTCATATAACCCTTTAATTCTGAAAAAATTAACAGAGTCGTTTTCCTGTCGGGTGCGGGCGTTGCGCAACTGCACTTCGAGTTCTTTCAGCACGGGGGAGCTGGCGGCGAGATTCGCCTCCGACTGCCGGTAAATGTTGGTAGCGGCCTGCGAGCGGGCATCGGGCACGTTGCTTTCGAGCTCAAACAACAGCTGACCTTTGGCCACAGTTTCGCCTTCGGTTACCAATTGCCGGATCAGCACGCCGTCGCCCTGTGCAAAAAGCTTGTATTCGTTGCGGGGATACACGTTGCCGGAAGCATACACGGCCTCCGTCAGTTCCATGTAAGTGGGCGAAGTGCCTTCGTTTTCTGACGAACAAGAGACAGAGAAAATGAGGGTTGCCAGGTATAAAGTATTGGTTTTCATTGAATTGAATTTTAACAAATAAAAAGAAAATAGGATACAAAAGCCCTGAAAATCAGGGTCGTGTTTGGAGTAGTCCGCCATAGATCAGGCTGTCGGCCAGTGCTTTCAGGTAGCGGTTTTGGATTTGTAACGACTCATTAAACAGCGTAATGTACTGATCGTAGGTATATAGCCCGGCGCTGTATTTGAGTTGTGCCAGTTCAAGATTCCGTTGGGCAAGCGTCATACTTTGTTTGTTCACGGCCAGCGATTTTTGAGCGTGTGCATAGGAGGCAGTCCACTCGGCGTCCTGCGCCAGCTGACGGTTCTTTTCAGCCACGAATTCTGTATCCGCAATATCGGCTCTGATTTTTGCCCGATCAATAGTCTTCAACCGTTGTCCGCCATTAAAAATGGGTACATCCAATCGGATGCCCACCACACCAATACTAAACCACGGCTGATCAAAATCCAGGAAGTTGAAGGTTTGGCGCTGCGCCTGCGCCGTGTAACGTCCATACAGCGAAAGCTGAGGCAGACGCGTTGCTTTTTCGCGGTCGATTGAGGCCTGATAAAAGGCCTGCTGACTGGCTTTCAGGCGCAGTTGCGGGTAATTTTCTACATCCCCCGAAAGATTTTCGGCTACCACCGGCAATTGTTTTTCTGCAATAGCTTCATCAAGCGTCACTTCCTGACCAACCAGAAGTTGCAGTTGCCGGAGATTATTGGCGTAGGCCAGGCGGTTTTGTTCCAGCTGATCGGCGAGTGTGAGGCGGGTATGTGTGGTTCGGTTCAAATCCAGTTCTTCAATCGTTCCGGCTTCGAGACGTTGCCGGGTCAGGATGAGGAGGGAGTCGGTGCTTACCAGATTTTTGAGTGTCAGTTCTATTGCTTCCTGACTGAGTGCTGTGAGGTAGTAGGCTTTTACTACCTGTGTTTCGAGCGAGTTTTGTTGAGCAGCCAACTGAATATCAGCAGTTTGTCTATTGAGGTCGGCCAGTAGAATATCCTGTTTAAGCGTAGGATTGTACAAGGCGTAGTTGGCTTCAAGACCTGCCGAAAGATTGAACGGAACGCCAAATTGCAATTTCCGGAATTCGCCGGGCTGTCCGCCCAAAAACTCAGCGGGCACGAGCTGTACCGGAAGTGCATAGTTGTATTCGAGGGCCGAGGTCGCTTTGAGCGTAGGCATACGTCCGGCCCGGGCTACCTCCACCCCGGCTGCCTGCCACTGAGCCGTTTGGCGAGTGGCCTTCAAATCGGGGTTGTGCTGACGAGCCAGTTCGATAGCCTCCGTCACATTTTTCAGTGGGGTTTGTGCCTGAACGGATATACCCGAAAAGAAAAGCGTATAGAAGAGAATTTTTTTCATTGGAACATTTAACCTTGATTAGGAGGTCAAATGTCCGTACAATCGGATCTTTTTTCAAATGATCCTGTACGAAACGGAAGGAATCCGTCCCGAAACCGACCAGAAGAATTATTAAAAGCGTGCCATCAATTTTCTTCCTGAAAAATCTATGAATCTGATGGCTGATAATAAAAGAGCCTCCTGATAGCAGGAGGCTCTTTCACTAAGGCGTGAGTATGTATCAATTATTTATGTACTACTTAACGTCCCAGAATAGCTTTTTGGCAAGCTGATCGTTGGCACGAACGGCCTCGTAGTTTTGCAAATTAAACGTAACCTCCGAGTTAGGATACAAGAACCGCGCCGGGGGCAGTTTTTGATTGTTTGATTGGTCTTCCCAGAACGTTAAATTCATATTCTTCAAACGTCGCATATCCGCCCAGTTTTCGTAAGGTTGTACGACATTAAAGTGCAACCAACGCTGCGAAGCAATACGATGCAGCTTTTGTGCCGGAGTGGTTGCTGTGTCCCAGCTGATGTCAGCAGCAGCCAGGTAGCTTTCGATTTCGGCAGCAGTGGCTGCGGCGGGTGCTGCTACGGTATTGTCGTCGCTGATTGAACGCACGTTGTAGTAGAACTCGGTAGAATGTTTGATCGCTGTTTCGTAATGCGTTTTGGCTACGGCATCATTTCCGTTGGTCAGTTGATATTCTGCAAGCATCAAATGTACTTCTGCCGAGTTGATCAACATTCCGGGGAAAAATCTGTTGCGGCTCAACGTAGAGCGATTATACAAACTTACGGTTTGGGCGGCGATAGTTGCATCCTGTACTGCCGCAGTGGCCAATGGATCAAGACCCGAATAAGCGCCGTTTGCATTGAGCCCCGGCTCAAACAGTACCCGCAGGCGAGGATCAGCGTTGGTTTTCATGTGGTCAATCATAGCCTTACCAGCTACATTTCCATTCCAGTCTTCGAGACCTGTTCTGAAACCGCTGGAATTAATATCCGTGCTTACGTTAAAGATAGAAATCTGAATATTGTCTGCATTTGTAGTCACGAGCGGGTACTTGCCTGGATTGGCCAGAATTTCGGCTATTTCAGATTTGGCCCGTGCTGAGAAAGCACTGCTACCGCTCACACGCGTCAACATTCGTACACGCAGGGAGTTAATGTATTTGCGCCATAGCATCAAATCACCTTTATTGACCAGATCCTGCGTACGAAAGCCCGCCAAAACGGCCGCCTTTACGTTGATCGTACTCATTTCATCCGCATAGCTTTTCAGATCATTCAACATTTTTGTGTAGATGTCCTCAGCCTTGTCATACTTAGGATACGATTTGGTGTAGTCACCGCCATTGGTGCTCAGCATGCCAGCTTCACTAAACGGAATGTCGCCGTGCAGGTCTACTACTTTCTGCGTATGATCGTAGAGGTAAACCGTAGAAGCGATGGTATAGATACGGTAGTCCGTTTTGGTGGCTTCTGTCTGACTATTAAATACCTTCTCTAACTCGCGATACTGCGCTAGAAAGTTGTAATAGTTAGCCCAGCGGTCGCCAGTCAGGGATCCACCCGGTACGTACTGATTTTCAGTAGTAACCCAACCTACGGATTGTGTAAAGCGGTTGATGGTTGGGCGTAGCACCACAAAATAATGCCAATAACTTGGAATGACATACTCGCGGTTGGCGTGCATAAATCCGGTAAACTGCTTTTCAACGGACGTTTGGGCAATTTTCGACGGATCGGTATAGGCCTTTTCAAAATCGGATTCCTGGCAGCCTGCGGTGGTCAGCAAAAGTGCCAGAGCTATAAGTGTTAGTTTATTCTTCATCTCTTTTCTTGATTAATTTTAACAATTAGAAGCTTGCACGTAGCATAAAACCAACCGAACGGGTGGCAGGGTTTGTTCCGGCATTGTTGATCGTTTGTGACCAGCGCGAGCCAGCTGTCAGCACTTCCGGATCCATGTCCTTGATAGTACGATAGATGAAGAACAAGTTACGGCCATAGACCGATAAACTCATGCGTGAAGCACCCAGCTTGTTTGCAATGCGGCTCGGAACTGCGTAGGCAAGTGACAATTCGCGCATTTTTACGTACGTGGCATCGTCAATGTATAGGCTATACCGCGAAGAGCTGTATTGTGGACCTCCCCAGTTGTAGGTATTCCAGTAGTAGTAGGCCTGTGAAATAACATTTGTATTGGGCTCGCCATTGGCAAGAACTCCTTCGGTAAGCATCCCGTCATGGAAAACTGTCTCGCCGTTGGGGCCCTGAGCGGCCGTAGTTTGAATCCCTTTTCCGTTAGCCACATAGTACGACAAGCCACCGCTTTCTTTATCCATGTACTTTGTACTTTCCTCTGTAAGACCACGGCTTGTCATCCAGTTGATACCGGTTGGCATAACGCTTCCGCCAACGCGGTAGTCTACAAGCATGTCCAGGGTAAAGTTTTTATAGGAAATGGTATTGGTAATCCCGCCTACTCCTTTTGGCATGGCATTTCCGGCGAACTCAAAGTTATTGGGATCGAGCTTATACAAGCCATTGGGCTGTACAATTGGCTGTCCGTTGGGATGCTTCTCAATTGGGGGGGTGTACAAGTCGCCCATCGGACGGCCCACCACTGACTTCAATATGGCAGCACCGCCATCGTAGTTGTTATGTTGTAGTTCTGTGGCGTTGTTGGCAAGTTTTTCTACTACGTTCTTATTCCAGGCATAGTTGAAAGACACATCCCAGTTCAAATCGTTGGACTTCACAATGCTACCTCTCAGCAATAGTTCAACGCCTTGATTACGAAGCGTTCCGATATTGGTTAATACTTCGGTGGCACCACTGGATTGTGGCAATGTAAGGGGCAAAATCTGATCTCTGATTTGATCGTTGTAGTAGGTTACTTCAAAGCCTACGCGGTCGTTGAACAGACGGTTTTCAAAACCAAACTCCATCCCGTATTTCATTTCCGGGCGAATACCGTCGTTGCCGAAGCTGCTCGAAATATTGGTGAATATAACCGGCTGTCCGCCCTGCGTCTGCACGCCCAGTGTATTTTGGTTGTAGGCGATGTTGGCTCTATAAATATCCGGATAGTTACCTACTATTCCCCATGAACCTCTAATCTTGCTATACGAGACAAAGCGAGGCATATCAAACGCCTGCGAAAGAATAAAGCTGCTGTTTACAGAAGGGTAGGTGAAGGCGTTATTGTTGGGGTTCATCGTTGAAGTTCTGTCACGACGAATGGTACCTTCGACAAACCAAACGTTTTTATAATCGAAGTTTACCGTTCCCAGCATCGCATCAATTACGCGTTCTCTTCTTCTAAGCGTGGCATTGGGCTGATTGAACGAAGCTGATAGGTCAAACATGTTTTCTGTGCTCAGGCCATCTCTTGTACTTAGGCCTGTCAATGAATACATATCCTTATTGGCAGTGTAGCCTGCCATCACCTGCATATTCAGATCGTTGGTGAGTTTTTTGGAGTAGGTCAATAGCAGATCTCCATACAAAATAGTACTCAGTTCATTCTGTGCTGAAAAGCCACCTGAAGGCCTAAAAGCCAGTGGGACCTCGGTAGCCTGACGTTCTTCAAGGCGAGCCGAAGTAAAGTCAGTAGAGATACGGGCACGCAGGCGGAGGTCGTCGGTGATCTGCAAATGATTGGTCAGGTTACCAATGACACGATTGCTGATTTCGCTGGATTGGTGCTTGTTTACACGCCACATATAATCCAGAATATCGCCTCTTACGCCATTCCGAACGAGATTCTCTTCGGGAGTTAGGCTTTGGCCGTTACCGGTTACGAATCGATAGCCCCGGCTTGTTTGGTAGCGGTCTTTATACCATGCGCCATTATCAAATGCTCCCATCATACCCGTAAAGTTATTGATCATACGATCAATAGAATACGGGCGGTTATTGGTGGTTTGATTGACGTAATTTACGATCAAATCGGTTTTCCAGCGCTTCGAGAAATTATACGAAGAATTCAGGTTGGCAATGTTCCGGGCATTTTTTGCATTGAGTGATAGCGCACCATTATCCTGCCGGGTCAACGAGAAACGAACATTTCCTTTTTCGGTCGACTGGGCAATTGCCAGGTTCACCTGTGAACTATGTGCATCCTGAAACAGCGCTCCGTAACGATCTTCCTGCGCTTCATAGGGACGCATCACACCGTCCCATGCCATGATGGGCTGTCCGTCAAACTTAGCTCCAAAGTTAATGGTAGTATTTGGCAGACCGCGCGTTTCGCCTACTCCGTCTCCGTTTGTGTCGTAGAATATAAATCCATCGGCATTTTGTCCGCCATTCCATACGTGCGTGGGTGCACCGGCACCTCTCACAGTTTGAAAGCGAGGCAAATAGGCGATTCTGTCAACGGTATAGTTTGTATTGAAATCCAGTGAAAAGCCCTTCTTTCCTTTTGATCCAGATTTTGTAGTAATAAGTAGAACGCCGTTTACCGCTTCCGAACCATAAAGAGCGGCAGCCGAAGCACCTTTCAAAACCGACATGCTTTCAATATCCTCCGGGTTGATGTCGTTTAGACCATTGCCCCGCATCCGTTGATTGCTCCAATAGTCATTATTGGAAACTTCCTCACTACGAATAGGCACACCATCCAGAATAATCAGGGGTTGGTTACGGCCCGTAATAGAGTTTACACCACGCACCTGAATATTAATCGGACTCGTAGCGCCACCGGGTGTAGCGGCAATACGAACACCGGGCGCGCGACCATACAGGGCGTTCACTACGTTGGTAGCACCTACCTTCGTAATGTCAACTGCTTTTACGGTAGTCGTAGCATATCCTAGTGCCTTTTGATCGCGGGCTACGCCAAGGGCCGTTACAACGACCTCGTTCAGGAGTGAAGCATCTTCTTCCATGGCAATGTCGATCACGCTTCTGGAATTTACAGGAACCTCAACGCCCTTATAACCAATAGATGAGAGTACAAGCGTGCTGCTCGTTCCGGCATTGATCCGAAAATTCCCTTCTGCGTCGGTGCTTGTGCCGGTAGTACTTCCTTTGATCAGGATCGAAACGCCTGGTAATCCCTCATTTGTCACTGCTGAGGTTACCCGTCCGGTGATTGATTGGGCCCTTGCTGTACTGCAAATAAGTAGCAACAGCAGCCATACGTAATTTTTTCTCATACTTTTTGCATGTTTAAGATTAAAAAGGGTGTTTTTAAAAAAAATTATTAAATCAAAGATAACAAGTATTTATTTTAAAAAGTATACCCTATTCTTAATATTTAATTAATATAAAAAATTATTATGGTTGTACACACCGTCAACTTTGAGGGAGGATAATCGGTAGAAAGATGTGAAGATAAGGCAAATACCAGGAGTAGGCGTACTAAAAGTAGCCGGCAGAAACAGAATAAACCTGTATGCAATTTATAGACTACTGCAAATTTTTCAGATCAGTCGTTTTATCGTTTTGAGATACACTGTTTCACGCCCGGCCAGCCAGTTGCGGTCAATACCGGTGGTTTCAAAAACAAGGTCCCAGGTACGTTCGAAGCAATGGGCGGCAAGAGGAAAAGTAGAAGCTGCTTCCAGAGCTTTTTGATAGAATGACTGCGGGCGCTGGTGAACCTGCTCCCGACTTACCACAAACTGCGCACCCAGCACAAAAGGATAAGAATCGGGACCAGCCGCATTAAAAAGTTGTTGATGGAACCGTTCCAGATCAAGGCCTTCGCCCGTCTCATTTTTTGACCATTGTTTGTACAAATCACCATCGGGCGTATCGGTATCAATAATATGTCCTAACCATTGAAACGGCTTTTTATCGGCCTCTGCGTCAATAAGTTGACGCAGGGTTGCGTGAAAATCGTAGGCATGATCGAACGGTTTTCCCTGACAGAAAACTGTATAGTCAGATAAATTGTGGTACTGTGCAACGAGATGCTGCAAATACGTGTGAGCTTCGCGGCCTATATTTGGTAGCTGAATATGCGAGCTAAGCGGAGGAGTTTCGGCTTTGGAATAAATGAATTTTTGATAAACAGCAGGAACACGCCGAAGCCAGTTGAGATTTTCGTGGTAGTGCGCCACGACGAGCGCAAAGGAGGGCTCAGACATACTAAATGCTACACGTCTAGTAGACAATTTTCATCACAAGCCCTGGCAGAACATCCTCTCCGGAAAGTTCGGCAGGCTCGCCTTTCCGGATTTCAGGGGCGCCTTCGGTACGGTAAATATGGACGGCTTTTTCCTGACGGTCGATGAGCCAGCCAAGCCGGCATCCGTTGGCACGGTATTCTTCCATTTTGGCTTTCAGTTCGGGCAAACGATCTGTTTTTGAGCGAACTTCTACCACAAAATCCGGGCAAAGCGGGGCGAATTTATCGCGCTCAGTTTCTGAAATTCTTTCCCAGCGTTCTTTTGCCACCCACGACAAGTCAGGTGAGCGCACTGCACTGTTGGGAAGGGTAAAGCCCGCGGAAGAATCAAACGTATAGCCAAGCTGCGACTCCTCGTTCCATAACCAGATTTTAGCGCTGATTCCTAAATTATAATTTCCTGTATTTGCTCCTGTGGGTGACATAACAATAATGGTTCCGTGTTGATCGCGCTCCATGCGCAGTTCCGAATTAGCCTGGCACAGGTCGAAAAACAGTTCGTCGGTTAATCCTTCTACGGTTTTTATTTTGAATACATTTTCCATACGATTTTCCTGAAAGTCTTTACCAAGATAACGAAAAACACTGAAATCTATTGATGTTCCGTTTGCCGGATCGGTGCGTGCCGGGCCAGTCTCTATTTTTTTTCAATACCAGCCAAAATCCGGCCAATATCGTTGGCTTCCGTCATCAGGCTCAGGCTTTGTTCCAAATCCTGCGTATCAATCGCCTGCTTGAAACGTTTGAGAAGCTCAATGTAGTCGCCCAGCGCACGGGAAACGTTTTGTTTATTTTGGTCAAAAATAGGTGCCCACATGTTTGGAGAGCTTTTGGCCAATCGCACGGTAGACGAAAATCCGGTACTTGCCATATCAAATATAGCTTTCTCATCTTTCTCCTTCACGAGCACCGTCAGGCCCAGTGCAAACGAGCTAATGTGGCTCAGGTGAGAGACATAGGCCAGATGCAGATCGTGTTCGGCGGGAGTCATGTAGTGGATTTTCATGCCAATATCCCGTAAAAAAGCTTCCACGAGCGCTAACGAGTCGGGATGACTTTTTTTGCTATCGCAAATGATGACGTTTTTGCCGGGAAGCAATTCCTGAAAAGCGGCACCGGGGCCGGAGTTTTCGGTACCTGCCATCGGGTGCACTGCCACATACTGCGCGCGATTGGGGTGGTTGTCGGCTATGGCACAGATACTCTCTTTGGTAGAGCCAAGATCCATGAGCGTGCGCCCCGCCGGAATTTGATTGAGCAATACCGGGAGCAGCGTCTGAATACTATCCACGGGCGTAGCCAACACGTTGAGTTCTGCCTTTTGCAGGGCTTCTTCCAGGGGCATCACCTCGTCCACTATACCTTTGGCGAGGGCAATTTTTAAATTTACAGCGGATTGATCTACACCAATAAACTGCAAATGCGGGTATTTTTCGCGGAGGGCCAACGCAAAAGATCCCCCCAGTAATCCAACACCTATGATGCTGATTATCATATTTTTAATAGGCTAAATATTGAAAATAATGACCGGTTTCAGGTCTAAAAATACAGGCAGCCTGGACTCAGGCCATAATTTCGCCCTCGCGATCATAAATAAGTTTTCTGGTTCGGCTTATGACTTCTTTATAAAAGGGATTGCGGATGGATTCCTTCGTCAGAAGATCTATTTTACGACCAAAAAAAGCTTCCAGATCATTCCATAAACTTTCCATCGCTGCTTCCTTTTTGGCGGGGTCTTCCTCCAAAAGTGAAACCAATAAGTCTATATCGCTATATTCCTGATTAAAGCGATTTGTAATAGACGAGCCGAAGGCATAGATGGTGTCTACGCGATGAGCCTCACAAATGCTTTCGAAGGCCTTCCGATTTGAACGGATAAATTTTTCCAGAAACATACTTAGCTCAGTTACGATTTACTTCTAATCCTTTCTACTGCCTCCCAAATCCGCTCTTTTGGCGTGCAGAGCGACACCCGTACATACCGTTGTCCTTTGGGGCCGAAAATAAATCCGGGCGCAATAAATACGTGTTGTTGCACAAGCAGCGTATTTACCAGCTCTTCTGCTGATTGAGTTGATTCAGGCAATTTTCCCCATAAAAACATCCCTTCCTGCGTAGAATCCCACGTACAGCCAAGCGTTTTCAGCAGCGTTTCGGCAGCTTCCAAACGACCTTCGTATACGGCATTCCGTTCTGCGTGCCATTGTTCATTGTTTTGTAATGCAGCTACGGCAGCCTCCTGTAAGCCCAGAAACATGCCGGAGTCAACGTTGCTTTTTATTTTCAAAACGGCCTCCACGTAGGGTTGTGCCGCGGCCATCCATCCCAGCCGCCAGCCCGCCATGTTGTGCGATTTGCTCATAGAATTGAGCTCAATTGCCACGTCTTTGGCACCTGATACAGAAAGAATACTGATCGGCGGTTTTTTATTCAGCACGAGGCTGTATGGGTTATCGTGGCAAAGAAGTACACGGTGCTTAAGAGCAAAAGCGACGGCTTGTTCAAACAATTCTACGGTAGCGGGTGCGCCCGTGGGCATATGCGGGTAGTTGAGCCACAGCAATTTGGTGCGGGGTGTTACCAGCCCGGCAAGGGCTTCCCAATCGGGTTGCCAGCCCTGAGTTTCGAGCAGCGGATATTCTTTCACTACCCCGCCGACCATCTGACTTACGGCCCGGTAGGCCGGGTAGCCAAGTTCGGGTACAAGCACTTCGTCGCCCGGATCAAGAAAGGTGAGCGAAATATGCGTGATGCCTTCTTTGGAACCAATAAGTGGTAAAATTTCTTTGGCGGGATCAAGCGTAACGTTGTAGGTTTTTTGGTAGTAATCCGCAATGCCCTGACGAAAAGCAGGCGTTCCAATATAGGATTGATAGCCGTGGGCCTGAGGCTGTTGTGCGCTGCTTTGCAGGGCATTCAGGGTAGGGGCAGAAGGCATCATGTCGGGATTGCCGATGCCCAGGTTAATCACGTCATGGCCCTGAGCCAGGAGTGCTCGCACTTCGGCCAGCTTCACGGAAAAGTAGTATTCCGAAGTTTGGCGGGTTCGCTGCGCGGGTTCTACAATCATTACGAAGATTTGGGGGTTCCTGTGAAAGAAAAAAGTTAGAAGCCTGGTAATTAACCAGCCTTTTTACTTAAAAAGCTGCAAGTTAATATATTTTAAGTTTTCGGACGGGTTCACTGCCCCAATGCTTTTTAAAGTATCTTTTTTAACCTGATCCCAGGTATTCAGCGATGCTATTTGTGAGTAGCTGCACAGCTACATGCGTATCTGTTTTTTGAAAGAAAAATACATCTTTGGAATGATTTTTTGCGTTAGTATGATGTAAGTTGTTTTACTAACTATTTGAAAAAAAGCTATGAAATACGTAATAAAAAGTGTGTTAATTCTAGTGTCAGGCGTGATTTTCTTCTCCTGTTCACAGGCGTTTCAAGTTCAAAATGATTATGACCGCAGCGTCAACCTGAAACAGTTTAAGACCTTTCGGGTGGAGATGGAAAAAGAGATGACCAACGACCCTATTATTGGAAGTGAGCTCAATAGCCGTCGGATTTTGGGTGCAGTTGCTGAGGTAATGGAACAGAAAGGGTATCGTCAGGTAGAAAATAATCCTGAACTTGTGGTGCGTTATCTGACCGATGTGAAGGACCGTCAGCAGGTGCGTTCCAACGGCGCTATGTCGCCCTATTGGTGGTGGTATGGTCCGCAGAATAACAATATTTCTACCTACAATTACCAGGAAGGCCGTTTGATTGTGAATATTTATCAAAACGGAACGAATAGTCTGATTTGGCAGGGGTGGGCTTCGGGCCGTTTAAAAGCTCCGTCGAAACGTGAAGATCGGGATGCGATGATTAAGGGGGTTATCGGGGATATTCTGCGTACGTTCCCGCAGGCCACGGCCGATACGTATTCCAACGAAATCGGTGAACGGTAATTTGGGTTTCATTTTCAACCCTTTTGGATGGGCTGCACTCTTTTCAATGGGCTGCACCCATTGCTTTTGGACTGCGCCCTTTCAGGGCTCAGAGTGGATTTAAAAAAAACAGCCGTGGGATATGTAACTCAGGAAAAGTATTCCTTTGTTACTCCCACGGATGTTTGCTCACTTCTCACCCTTTATTTATTAGCAATGGTCTTATGTTACAGCAATGTGCTTGGGCACACGTAGTCGGTCAGGGATAATGTTCCGTCCGCTTTGATAGCGGCAAAACCTCCCGCAATATCTACCAGATTTTCAAAACCACGGGCTTTCAAAATCGATATGGCGATCATCGACCGGTATCCTCCGGCACAGTGCAGGTAGTTTATTTTGTCTTTTTTGACCAGTGCCATGTGGTCGTTCAGGAAGTCAAGCGGCATGTTTTCTACGCCTACCACATGCTCCGACACATACTCGCTTTTCTTGCGAACATCCAGCACATGAAGTTCAGGATTAGTACTGAATAGCTCGGCAAATTCCGCTGCCGACAATGACAGTACCGAGTCCATTTCTTTGCCACTTTCTTTCCAGGTTTTTATGCCGCCGCTGAGATAGCCGACGCAGTTGTCATACCCTACACGTGCCAGACGAGTGATCGTTTCTTCTTCGCTGCCGGCCTCTGTTACAAGCAAAATCGGCTGCTTTACATCGGGGATCAGCGTCCCAACCCAGGAAGCGAACTGTCCGTCAAGACCAATGTTGATGGCATTTGGGATAAATCCTTTGGCAAACGTCTGTGCATCACGTACGTCGAGTATCACCGCTTCGGTTTCATTGGCGGCTGCTTCAAAAGCCTCGGGCGATAAAGCCTGACTGCCCCGTTGCATCACGTCTTCCAGACTTTCGTAGCCTTTGATATTCATGAGCACGTTTTGTGGAAAATAGGCCGGTGGAGGTACCAAGCCGGTCAGGATTTCGGTAATAAACTGCTCTTTGGTCAACGACAGATTCAGGGCGTAATTGAATTTTTTCTGATTGCCGAGCGTATCGGTGGTTTCCTTCGACATTTTTTTGCCACAGGCACTTCCCGCACCGTGACCGGGATACACGATCAGATCGTCGGCCAGGGGAATAATTTTTTCGCGCAGAGAATCAAAAAGATGCCCGGCGAGTTTTTGCTCGGTCATATCGCTGATTACGTGCTGAGCCAGATCGGGGCGGCCTACATCGCCAATAAACAGCGTGTCGCCGGTAAAAATAGCGGTCGATTTTCCTGTTTCGTCAATCAACAGAAAACAGGTCGACTCCATCGTATGACCGGGTGTGTGAATAGCTTTGATTTTTATTTTTCCCAACATAAACTCTTCACCATCCGTTGCCGTGTAGGCTTCATAGGCGGGTTTGCCAAGCGGGCCAAACACAATTTTGGCGCCTGTTTGCTTCGCCAGATCTATATGACCAGATACAAAATCAGCGTGGAAGTGCGTTTCAAAAACATATTTTATGGTTGCTCCATCTTTTTGCGCACGCTCTACATAAGGTTTGGTATCACGCAGAGGGTCAATTATTGCGGCTTCGCCTTCTGACTCAATGTAGTAAGCGGCTTCTGCCAGACATCCGGTGTAAATTTGTTCTACTTTCATGATATACAGGAAGTTAATGATGGTTAAAGTAAGAAAAGGTTAGTGTTTTTCTTATGATTAATTTGATAGTACAAATTTACTTCTTCCGGATTTTGACTAGTGTAACAAATGGCACACAGAAAGGCTGATTGTCGTCAGTTTTTGACCCTTTATAAATACCTGCTGTCATCAAGTTTGACTTTTCCACGGAAAGTCCAGAACACAAAAATGGTATAGGTCGCCACCAACTGTATCCGGAAGCCTGGGACAGAAGATGCATGATTTGGTTTCTTAAAGCAAAAAAAGAGGCTTCTGTGTGAAGCCTCTGTAACTGATTATATACTTTTTTTTGCCAGATAAAAATCGACCATTTCGTAATCGCTTGCAAGCCGTTCGTCCAAGGCATCCAGGGTTTTTGGTGGTGGCACAATCACCTTTTCGCCGGGCTGCCAGTTGAGGGGGAGCGCAATTTTATGTTCGTCCACGGTTTGCAGGGCCAACAGTACGCGCTTGATCTCGTCCATGTTGCGGCCTACACTTAGCGGATAGTACATAATCAGGCGGATTCTGCCCGTAGGATCTACAAAAAATACCGCCCGAACGGCAGCTGTTTCACTTTCGCCGGGTTGCAGCATGCCCCACAGTTTAGACACGCTCATGTCGATGTCGGCAATAATCGGGAATTTGAAATATACGCCTGTGTTGCGCCGCACGTTGTCGACCCACGCAATATGCGAGTGAATGCTATCGATGCTTAGCCCCAGAAGTTTACAGTTGTTGGCTTCAAAAAAGGATTCCTGCTCCACCGCAAAGCCACTCATTTCGGTGGTACAGACGGGTGTGAAATCGGCGGGGTGCGAAAAGAAAATAACCCAGCTATCTTTGTTGAATTCAGAAAATTTTAGCTTGCCTGTGGTTGTAGTGGTCTCAAAATCAGGCGCCTGATCGCCGATGCGCGGCATGTTATATGTTTGTTCGGTCATGATAGTTTTATATTTTTTTTATCTGATGTAAAACTACATTCAGCCTCACGAGCGTACTGTGATACTTGTCACGCTGAAAAAAATAACCCCTGAAATGGTTAGAATTTTATTACTGAATAACCCTGAATAAACGAGTCAAGGCGACACAAAAAAATGCACGAAGAAAGCTCTCCGTGCAAGTATTGTTGAAGTGAAGTGTGATGTCAGAAAAAAACAATTGGAATTTAGCACGCAGCGGCTTCCACGAGTTGCGTTTCTACGGGGTTTCCCTGATTGACCCACTCGTTGATGCCCGCTGAGTAATTCTTCAACTTGGTAAAGCCATTTTTCACCAAAATAGAATACCCAATTGCAGCGCGGTCGCCACCCTGACAGTGAATTACGACGGTTTTGTCCCGGCTGATTTTGTCAAGATTTTGCGGAAGCGTACCAATGAACACATTGTCGGCTCCGGCTACGTGGCCGCTGTTATACTCGGCCGCGCCGCGCAGGTCAACCACCTGCACATCGTCCTGATTTAGGTAGGTCTTGAATTCATCCAGACCAATTACCTCGCTTTTTTGAAGCGTCAGACCGGGCATGTTTACATCAGAAATGTAACCCATCACCTGATCCAAACCAATGCGCATCAACTTGCGGGTAAGATCTTCAATCGTAGCGTCGTCGGCCACGAGCATAAAAGGTTCTTCGTAGGTCAAAAACCAGCCCATCCAGGTAGAGAATGAGTTATTTCCCTGAATATTCATGCTTCCTGGAATGAACCCGGCGGCAAACTCGGCTTTGTTGCGGGTGTCAATCAGCTTGATTCCCCGGGCCATTGCTTCGGTAACTTCTTCGGCAGTGAGTTTCTTTTGGTTAGGTACTTCGGTCAGCAACGGGCGGTCTACCTTGTTGAGTTTTTTCATCATAGCAAAATACTTTGGCGGTTCGGGCTGATCGGCCAAAAGATATTTCACAAAACCTTCCTGATCGTCGTCGTACTGAAACGCCCAATTCCGGATTTTTTCGTAACCAACCGTTGAGCTAGGCACCGCGCCCAGCGCTTTGCCACAGGCAGAACCCGCTCCGTGGCCCGGCCAAACCTGCAAAAAGTCGGGAAGACCGGCAAACTTCTGCACAGACTTGTACATTTCGGCTGCTCCGGCGTCCTGTGTGCCTTTCATGCCGGCGGCTTTTTCGAGCAAATCGGGGCGACCAATATCACCGACGAATACAAAATCTCCGGTAAAGAGCATAACCGGCTCTTTGCTTGCGGGTTTGTCGGTCAGCAAAAAGCTAATGCTTTCGGGGGTGTGGCCGGGGGTATGAATCACTTCGAGCGTAAGATTCCCTACCTCAATGATATGGCCATTTTTCAGACCTACATGGTCAAATTCGTATTCCCAGCCTTCGCCGCCTTCATCAGACAGGTACATCGTAGCGCCGGTGAGGGCCGCCAACTCGCGGGAGCCCGACAGAAAATCGGCATGAATATGGGTTTCGGTCACGTGTGTGATCCGCATATTATTTTGCTTGGCAATTTCGAGGTACGTATCTACGTCGCGTTTCGGATCGATCACAATGGCTACGCCTGCTTTTTGGCATCCGATAAAGTAACTTGCCTGAGCCAGGCTTTTGTCATAAACGTGTTGAAAGAACATGGTATCGTACGGTTTTTTAGATTTGTAATGGAATGAAACAAAGATAGTTGGTGTCGGCCCGGCAGTCCGTGACTTTTATTACAGAGTGTATTTTTTCCTGAATTAAAATAAAATTTCCCGGGAGATGATGTACACGCCCATTGCCAGTACAAACCAGCCAAAGGCTACTTTAAGTTTTTCTCCGGCAATAAATTTGGAAAGATACGCTCCCACAAAAATACCAACGATAGAAAGTGCCGTAAATTCCAGCAGGAAAGGCCAATCGACCGTTAGGTTGGAGACGTCGCCCAGAAAACCAATCAGAGATTTGACCGCGATAATCAGCAGGGAAGTTCCTACGGCCATTTTCATAGGTAGTCGCGCCAGCAGCACCAGGGCCGGAATGATGAGAAAACCACCACCGGCGCCCACAATTCCGGTCAGAATTCCGACGGCGGCACCTTCCAGGGCAATGAGTGGATAGTTGAATTGTAACTCGCCTGATTCTCCATCGGTAGCACCTTTTTTGCTTTTGATCATGGAATATGACGCGGCCAACATCACCAAAGCGAAGAAAATCATGACGCCGATGTCTTTGGTAACTTCAAAACCGGCAACCGTGAAGAGCGACTCGGGAATAGCCGGTACCAGAAATTTGCGCGTCAGGAAAACCGTGATGAACGAAGGCACTGCGAACACGGCCGCCGCCCGATAGTTGACCAAATCCTTGCGCATGTAGCTGAAAGAACCTACAAGTGAGGTAGAACCCACCACAAAAAGGGAGTAAGCCGTAGACAAAACCGGATTGATTCCGAGCAGATAAACCAGCACGGGCAGGGTCAGAATGCTGCCGCCGCCCCCGATAAGGCCTAAACTGATGCCGATAAAAATGGAGCCCGAAAAGCCCAGTATTTCTGTTGTGCTCATAAGTAGTACGAAAATAGGTAAACGTTTTCTGAATGATGCAACAAAAGTAGCGGGCCATCACGGGCGATTCCGTGATATATGTTACAAAGTGGTCGTAAGGTACTGACTTTTTACTGCTTCCGGGTGGGGGGATGCAGGTCACAGAGGATGTGAAAATAAGCAGATTATAATCTTCTTATTTGTACGTTTTTGTATGGAATAAGTGAATTTTCTTTGGTAATGGGCCTTATTTTGACATTGCCTTACTCGTAGGATGTGTATCACAGCTTCGAAGATCGAGCGTTAAATCTATGAAGCTTTTTTAGGAAAGGAAAAGGTAGTGGGTTTATTGGTGTGGGGCTTAGCTTAAATTGTATGAAAGGTTGCCTTTTTGAGGCTATGATGAGCCAAAGCCCAAAGAGGAGGTGCTACCACTCCCGTCAGAATATTTCCGTGCAGAAAGCAACAGGTTCAAGGAATTATGTAGCTAAATACTCTCAACCGTTTCTTATGGTGCTACTGCTGCTGCCTTTACGGCAGTAAAATACCGAATATACAGAAGTCAATGCATGCCGCGTACAAGAGCAGAAGTGAAGGTTAAATCCTGCCTTTTTCTTTCACAGCTAGTGAAGTTGGGTATATCTTCATCGAACTTACTTTTAAGGATACGAACCCAAACTCGTCCGAGGCTCGGCTCTAAGGCTCATTAACCGACCTATATTTTGAATAAAAAGTACATTCATCCTGAAAAGAATGCTCATTTTGTGAAGCTTTGGCAGCGTTCCGTTGTTGGCGACAAACATGCGTTTTGTCAGCTCGTGGAGGCGCATTATCAGGTACTTTTTAATTATGGAGCCACGCTTACAACCAATCATGAGCTTCTGAAAGATGTGCTTCAGGAGTTGTTTATTCATCTTTGGGAAAAGAGAGAACGTATTGAAATTCAATATTTTACGATCTATTTACTTCGTGCCTTGCGAAATAATCTCTTCCTTTCTTTTCGGGAAAATCCTACTTCTTCAGTAACTATTGAAGAAACGGCACACGAGCCCACCGACGAGTCGACGATTGAGAATTTATTGATTTTTCAGGAAATTGATTCTGAAAAGAAACAAAAGATTAAGCGAGCGCTTGCCAGCCTTCCCAAGCGTCAAAAAGAAATAGTTTTTCTTAAATATTACGAAGGGCTTACCCACGAGCAAATTGCCGGGGTTATGGAACTCAACCGGCAATCGGTAGCAAATCTTCTTCATAAAGCACTTCTCAGCCTGCGTTCTGGATTTGATCAGCTTCATTATGTCCTTGCCTTTCTTTTTTACTGGTAAAATTTAAATCAGTAAATATCTTATAATCAATTGATTGGTTCTGATTTGGAATATTTCTCAAAAAAATATTTCTAAAAAAGGGTATGCCTGCACCGGTTATGCATCCTTGGATAAAACAAATGCAAGTCCAATTTTTTCTATGTACAATTATATAATCTATCGTCCCGAAGAGCTCGCTGCCGATCCTTCTTTCCGCAATTGGAAGCTGAAAGGTCTGGAAGAAGATACGCACTTCTGGAATGAATGGGTTTCGTTGCATCCCGAAAAGCAATCGGATATCGACAAAGCTACCCTGTTGCTGGAAGCGGTTTTTGAAACGTTTGATCAGATCAGTGAAGCAGATGCCCGATATGAGGTTCGACAAATTGCGGCCCAGTTATCTGAGTCCCAAATGACGCAGGATTCCTCCCATAGATTGGTTTCATTTAGTAATAACCTGTACAAATTAGCAGCAGTGGTTTTACTGCTGTTGCTGTCGGCCGGTGCATTTCTGACCTGGAAAAACGGGCAACTCAAACCCACGCACGCCGATTACATGGCACATACCGAAGCCTTTGAGGGCTTGCTCACGGAGATTGTCAATACCACCACCACCGATACTACGCTGTTGTTTTCGGATAGTAGCCGGGTGATACTCAGGGCCGGCAGTCGGATTAGTTTTCAAGCACTATTTTCTGGTACTAATCGGGAGGTGTTCCTGGAAGGGGAGGCGGAGTTTGAGGTGCAAAAAAATCCTGAAAAACCCTTTTTGGTGTATTCAGGAGACTTGATTACGAGGGTGTTGGGTACCCGTTTTCGTGTGAAACAGAGTGCCGATGGCGGAGAGATTGAAGTAGAAGTCAAAACCGGGCAGGTATCCGTGAGTAGACAGGGCGCAGGATCAGAGGAAGGCAAGAAATATCCGCGTGAAATTATCCTGAAACCCAATCAACAGGTAGTCTATCGGATCAAAGAAAATCAGTTTTTACGAGGGCTTTCAGAAACCCCTCAGCCTCTACCCGAAGCCAACCTGCAGGGACTAATGAACTTTAAAGGCTTGCCCATTGCGCTGGTTTTTGAGCGGCTGCAACAAGCGTATGGAATCGAAATTTTGTACGATAAAGATTTAATGAAAAATTGTTTTTTGACGGCAAGCTTTACCGATGAGCCCCTTCTCGAAAAAATGGATCTCATCACTCGAACCATAGACGCCACATTTGCGGAGGTCGATGGGCAACTTGTTGTGAACAGTCGCGGCTGTCCCTGAACATACAGATATTTTGCCAACCAAACCCATGAGCCTATGACTAATCCTAAACCCAAAATGCCTGCCTAGATATCCACTCCTTTTAAAAAAACGAAATCAGCCATGCGCCAACATGACTGATTTCAAAACCTCCCCTCAGCGAGTTCTGACAACGCTATTCCGCTATGCGGAAACAGGAGTTTTTTTTGCCGAATTTTTCAACTGACAAAATGTAAAACTATGCGAAAACGATTACACAATCAAAAAGCTTTACAGAAAATTATGCGTATAAGTCTGTATCAAGCGATTCTTGCCATCTCCTTTGTCTCTATGGCTCAGGCACACCGGGTTAATGCTCAAAAAGTACTTGACCAACGCCTGACTTTACAGCTGACCCGCATGGAGATTGTGCAGGTACTGGAAAAAATCGAAAAGGCAACTGACGTGAAGTTCATGTACAATCCTCAGATTTTTTCACAGGGGCAGCCCGTAAACTTAAACGTTAGAGACACGCCCCTGTCTGCTATCCTGAATACAATTCTTGATCCTGTTCAGGTATCATACGAAGTAGTGAACAAGCGAATCTTGCTCAAAAGAAGCCCGGCGAACGTAGGCTTTTTGCGGGGTGTGCCCATTGACGTGGTCGCTCCCAAAAGGCTGGTAAAAGGTACTATTGTAGACGAAAAAAGCGCCCCGCTACCGGGTGTAAGCATTGTGATCAAGAATACAACCCGCGGCACAAGCACTGACGGAAACGGTCAGTTTGAACTTGATTTGCCAAATGATGAATCCATTTTGGTAGTTAGTTTTGTGGGCTACGTCAGGCAGGAGATTATGGTTGGTGTGCAAAGTCAGCTTACTATAACCATGCAACCTGACGAAAACGCACTCAATGAAGTGGTGGTAATTGGATACGGAACTGTGGAAAAAACTGACCTGACGGGCGCCGTAGGGTCAATTCAGACACGGGATATTGTACGGGCCAATCCGGTGATGGCCTCCAAGGCGATTCAGGGACAGGTAGCCGGCGCAACTGTTACCCGACAGAACAATCGTCCTGGTACGGGTTACAGCATCACGATTCGGGGTGAAAACACGATCAATAATTCTACCGAACCTTTGGTGGTGATTGATGGGCTAATGGGTGGAAATATCAATAACCTCAATCCTAATGATATTCAGTCGATGGATATTCTGAAAGATGCTTCATCCACGGCAATTTATGGATCAAGAGGGGCCAATGGGGTGATTATTATTACCACTAAAAAAGGACTTTCGGGCAAGCCCCGCGTGAGCTATGATAGCTACGTTGGCGTAAAAATGCCGGCCCATATTCCCCGCATGATGAACAGTCAGGAGTTTTACAAAGCAACCTACACCGACCGGATCCTGGAAGGCGCAACGGGCGCCACTTTCACGGCTGCCGAGCTAGCCAACATTGAAGCAGGCCGCACGGCAGACTGGACCGATCTAATCACAGATCCCGGTGTGCAAACAAGTCAGAATATCAGTGTTACGGGGGGAAATGACAAAACAACCTACCGGTTTTCGGGCGGATTTTTGAACGAAGACGGCAATGTGAAGTATACAAATTTCAAGCGCTATAATCTCAATGCTGGCCTGGACAGTAAACTTGGGGAGCATTTTAAAGTAGGTTTTACGGCTTATCTGACGTACTCCAACCAAAACCTGGGCTCGCGCGAATCGTTGAGAAATGCCTACCGGGCTCGGCCCACGGGCACGGTCTATTACGACGATCTGGCTAATCCTTCCGAAAATTCAGACCTGAATATTGACGGATACGCTTTCTGGATGGGCATCAACGACAAGCAGGTACCCAACCCGATTTCGGACATCAAACCGGAGTATTCCAAGTTACAAACTACGTCCTCCACTGTCATGAGCAATGCCTACGTGGAGTATATTCCGGTAAAAGGACTCAGCATTCGTTCTTCTATTTCGGCCATTTACAATACCGACCGAATTGGTGATTTTAGAGGTGCCTGGACCAAGTCGCAGATTGGCAGAAAACCGCGCGCTCAGTACGACAATCAGATTTTGGGAAGTTATACGCTGGACAATATCCTGAATTATGAAGTAGGAGTGGGCGACCACAAATTTAATTTCACAGGCTTGCAAAGCGCATTTTATCAGCGCAATGAAGCCTATCAAATTGCGGTTACAGATCTGCCCTACGATTCTGACTGGTACGCACTGAAAACCGGGACAATCAACAATGTACAAAGCTCGTTGGTGGAGCGCTCCATTTTATCCTTTATGGGACGGCTCAACTATTCTTACCGCAATAAATACCTGCTCACACTTACCGGTCGGTCGGATGGTGCCTCACAGCTTTCGGAAGGCAACAAATGGGCATTTTTCCCTTCGATAGCCTTTGCATGGCGCCTGATCGAAGAGCCGTTTATCAATGACCTGAATCTATTTTCCAATCTGAAACTACGCGTCAGCTATGGTCAGGTGGGTAATGCTACCGTCAATCCGTACAGTACGCAGGCGGGCTTGCTCAACACGGGTTATGATTTTGACGGAACTGCTGCCTTTGGCTTTGCGCCAGCTAATCTGGCAAACAAAGATTTGCGCTGGGAGCGAAGCAAAGAGCTGAACTTTGGTTTGGATGCGGGTTTTTTACAAAACAGAATTTCGGCTTCTCTCGAAATTTATAACCGTAAAACAGTGGATTTGATTCTAAATCAGAAACTTCCAACGGCTTCGGGTTTCTCTCAGGTAATTTCTAACGTAGGACAGATTGAAAATAAGGGAGTTGAGCTAACCCTGAATACTGTGAATGTTTCAACACCGGACTTTACATGGAATACTGCTCTGACTTTTACCCGAAATCGTAACCAACTGCTTGAATTGTATGGTGATGGACAAACGGTCGATAAAGGAAATAAACTTTTTGTGGGATATCCGATTCGCTCCAATTTCGACTATGAATTTGACGGAATCTGGCAGACGTCTGAAAAAGAACTTGCTACTAAATATAAGCAGGTGCCGGGTTCAGTGAAAGTGGTGGATCAAAACAACGACGGCATTATCTCGTCTACTGATGCTATCGACGACCGCGTGGTGCTGGGCTCGCAGCTACCTAATTTTCTGGTCGGTTTAACCAATCGCCTCAAATACAAAAATTTCGATCTTTCTTTTCTTTTCTATTATCGAAATGGCACGCAGTACTACAACGGTACACTCTCAGGAACTTTCGGAGAAATCGGTTCGACGCGCTACAACAAGCTGGCTGATCTGGACTACTGGCGCAGCGACAACCCCTCCAATACTTATTTTGGGGTAGCGGCTGCCAATCCTTATCGCAACGCAATCAATTATCAGGATGCTACTTTTTTACGACTTTCAGATGTTACCCTTGGCTATACGCTTCCTCGTGGAATAATGGATAAATGGAAACTTTCGAGCGCCCGGGTCTATGCACAGGTGATGAATCCAGTGATCATGACCAAATACATCGGGTTCGATCCGGAGTTTAATTCCAATGTATATCAGGACGACGTGCCGTCGATTACTTGCACGTTGGGTGTCAATATTAGTTTCTGAAAAACGTAACGATTTAAAAATTATGAAAAAGAACCTTTTTACACAATATAGTCCGTGGGTGGCGGCCATTTTTCTTTGCTTCCAAACGAGTTGTAAAGATGATTTTCTGGTAGAAAAACCCGTCACAACGCTTACAACTGATACCTACTACAAAACCGAAGCAGGGTTTGAAGATCTTGTGCGATCATGCTATCCATTGCTTCGGAATATCCATCAGAACCGTGTTCTTGTTTTGAATGGAACCGATATTTTTGCTGCTCAAAATGGCTGGAATCCCGACGCGACCGGGAAGGTCCTGCAACCAAGTGCCTACGATGTGTACGATGCCCGGTTTAACGCTACAATTCCTGAGCTACAAACTCTCTGGCAACAGCTCTATGCAGAAATTGCCCGAACCAATACGGTTGTATCAAGAGCTGAGGACATCACCACGATGACCCAGGCGCTAAAAGACACGCGAGTTTCGGAAGCCAAATTCCTTCGTGCGCTTTGCCTGTTTTATGCGGTACAGCACTGGGGAGATATCCCGATGCCGCTCAGCGAAGTAACTACGCCTGGCAAAGATTTTCCACGGGTACCTTCGGCGGAGGTCTACAAACAAATTATTTCTGACCTGACCGAATGTGAAGCTAAGCTGCCCGTTACGGCTACCAATTACGGGCGTGCGACCAAAGGAGCCGCACAGTTTTTGCTGGCAAGGGTATATTTGACTCGTGGCTGGAATTTTAAAAATGCTTTGGGAGGTTCTCCGGCTGATTTTGACATGGCTTTACAGTATGCCGATAAAATTATTGACACATACCCACTGGCGGCAAATTATGGTGACCTGTTTCCAAAACGTACCAAAAACCCTTTGAAGCAGTATACCGGGGCTCAAAATGATAAAAATCCGGAAATCGTTTTTTCTGTGCAATATGGCTCCGATGTTCTGACCAACAAAACCGACCCGGCCTATACGCAGGATGCCGCCGGAGGAAACGACCTTCACTCAAAGTTTGGTGCAAGTGGTGAAGGCTTGCCTGGCAACAAGGGTCGTACGTCTGACTATAATCGATGCCTCGGCATTCATACGCCTACAGCAGCGGCCTATCGGTTGTTTGATCCAACGAAGGATTTGCGATATGATCACAATTTTGTGGAAGTAGGCTACGCCCTGCAGGCGGTTTCAAATTTCAGACCTCTGCCGCTGACAAATCCCGGCCTAACCATCAGTATTGCCGCGGGTGATACGGTGCTTTACTGTCGTCCGTGGAACCAACCCGCCACGACACTAGCGGAGCGGGGCGTGGATTTAGGCGGTACCAAAAAGTATGCGGTTGTCAATACCTATGAGTTTGGTGGAGGATATCCAATTGTCAATACCGGATTTCAAGCGTCACAACCGTTGATGTGGAAATTTTGGCAGCCAAATATTCCCTATGGCGACGCTTTTGGTACTTTTAACGAATCGCTTTTCAGAGCGGCTGAGGCTTATCTCATTGCAGCTGAGGCAATTATGAAAGGTGCCAAAGGAGGTAAATTGGGCGGCGCTGAGGTATACTACAACAAAGTATTGGATCGTGCGCTTGGTGCAAATCAGGGAACAGAGCCGCTGCGGGCAGCCGCTCCTGAAGACCAGAAATCGCTCGAAACCGCGTCGTATCGAGCCACTGCCGGAACTCTTTCCATTGACATGATTCTGGACGAGCGCGCCCGCGAACTCATGGGAGAATACTGCCGATGGTTTGATCTTAAAAGAACCGGGAAATTGGTAGAACGCATTAAAAAATATAATCCGTGGTCGGCCGGGCAACAGATTAAAGATATACACACACTAAGACCAATACCGCAGGGCGAAATAGATTTGTCCTTTCCTTCAATGACCCAAAACGAAGGATATTAGTGGTATTTTTAGTAGTAAAAAAAGATCTTCTTCTCTTTGGTAAGAAGATCTTTTTTCATTTTTCTGACCCTAACGTTTATCCCATGTTTTCTAAAAAGGCCTGGTTATTTGCCTGGATGGGCTGTCTTTTGTTGTCGGCAGTTCAGCCCGAAACTCCTCCCGCCAAACAGGAAACCCCTGCCGATCTGGTAGAGCCCCTGGTCGATTCGGCCAATTCGCGCTGGTTCTTTTTTAGTTCTGCCTCGCGTCCGTTCGGGATGGTCAATCTGAGTCCCGATATGGTGCTGGATGGTGCCTGGAACTCGGGCTACCGCTACAACGAAACCAAAATCAGGAGTTTCAGTCATGTGCACGCCTGGCAAATCTCCGGCGTGCCGGTTTTTCCTACAACCGGAGATTTTAAAGGCCACCTCGGGCCGAATGTGTACGGCTCCAATTTTTCGCACAAAGGGGAAGTAGCGCAGGCTGGTTACCACAAAATTTATCTTGACGATTACAACATTCAGGCCGAACTGACCTCAACCACCCGCGTAGGATTTCATCGCTATACTTTTCCAAAATCCGACAAAAGCCATATTCTGTTTGACCTCGCCACGGTTCTGGGCAATTCTGAACAGCAAAGCGGGTTTATCCGTCAGGTCAACGACCGTGAGCTGGAAGGCTACGCCGTCATGGCGCCCACATCGAGACGTCCGAAACCCTTCACCGTACATTTTGTAGCGACCTTCGACGCTTCTTTTCAGGAGTTTAGCGGCTGGAAAAACGGAAAACTTCTGGAAAATGCCGGGTCCGAAATTAAGGGCGAAAAAGTGGGCGGCTACGTTTCTTTTTCAACCAAAAAAGGCGAAATCCGGCAGATGAAAGTAGCATTGTCGTATGTTAGTATGGAACAGGCGCGGCTTAATCTGACGACCGAACTTCCGCATTGGGATTTTAATAAAATTGTCCGCGAATCCAAAGCCGACTGGAACCGCTGGCTCAGCCGAATCGAAATTGAAGGCGGAACGCTAACCGAGCGCCGCCGCTTTTATACCGACCTCTGGCACGCACTGCAAGGCCGCCGCATCCTGAACGACGTGGATGGCAAATACTGCGACATGACTGGCGCTGAGCGTCGCATCGGGCAAATTCCACTGGACGAACAGGGCAAGCCGCGCTTCAATCACCACAATTCGGATTCATTTTGGGGAGCTCAGTGGTCGCTCAACACGCTTTGGCACCTGGTCTATCCCGAAGTAACGGAGGCTTTTGTCAACTCCATGCTGCTCATGTACAAAGACGGCGGGCTGATTCCGCGCGGACCGTCGGGCGGCAACTATACCTACGTCATGACGGGCGCATCGTCAACCCCATTTATTGTTAGTGCGTACCTCAAAGGGATACGGGGATTTGATATAAATCTGGCCTATGAAGGTTTGCGAAAGAACCATTTTCCGGGCGGAATGATGGCCAAAGCGGGTTATGAACACTACACAGCAAAGGGCGGCGGCATTGAGCAGTACATCGAAAAAGGCTACGTACCGCACCCGTTGGCGGCCAAAAAATACGGCGGTCATCAGGATGGCGCCGCCCAAACGCTCGAATATGCCTATCAGGATTTTTCGCTGGCGCAACTGGCCAAAACCCTTGGCAAAACCGAAGATCAGGCGCTTTTTACTAAACGGGCCCATAATTATACCAATATATGGAACAAAGATATTGGCTGGATGTGGGTCAAGGATTCTACCGGAAAATGGCGTGAACCTGTGGATATTTTGCGGTATGATAATGGATGGGTAGAAGGTAACGGGGCACAGTATACGTGGTTTGTTCCGCATGATGTCAAAGGTTTGGTGGGGCTCGTGGGCAGTCGGGAGGCTTTTACAGAAAAACTAAACCACTCGTTTGAACTGGCAGAAAAGCATGATTTTGTGTCGGGGAAGTCGCACGATCAGGAAACCCTCGAAGAATTCAGGCGGGTGTATATCAACTACGGCAATCAGCCCTGCATGCAGACGGCCTTTTTGTTTAACTTTTCGGGAGCGCCCTGGCTTACTCAATACTGGACCCGGCAGGTGATTGAAAAAGTATACAGCGGTATCTCGCCACAAATGGGATACAGCGGCGACGAAGATCAGGGATTGATGGGTTCGTTGGCCGTTTTGATTAAAATAGGTTTGTTTTCAACCAATGGCGGCACCTCCGCGCAGCCTTACTATGAGTTGAGCAGCCCGCTGTTCAACCGCGTCACGATTCACCTGAATCCTGCTTACTATCCTGGAAAAACATTTGTTATAGAGGCGCCAAAAAAGAATCACGAGAAAGATTTTTATATCCAAAGCGCCCGCCTCAACGGACAGCCGCTTACCCGGCCTTGGATGCTGCACGAAGTGGTCGCCAAAGGCGGCACCCTGACTTTCGACATGGGGGCAGCTCCCAACAAAACCTGGGGCAGCAGCCCGGCAGACGCGCCCCCTTCGATGACACCTTAACCAACCTGCACGCCACATGAACCGCCGAACTTTTGTCAAACTCAGTACTGCTGCTCTTTGTGCCTGTCCGGCAGTAGGAGCCGTAGCCTTACAACACGCGATTTCCCCCAAACCCGAGTGGCTGCAAAAGCTGATTCAGGTAAACGATCAGCGGCTGAAAGCCTTACAGGCCTACCGGGTTGCCGATGAAAAATCGCCTGCGTTTGGCGGTTTTTTAGATGGGACCGATATTCCAAACCCTCATTCTACGGTAGGTTTTATCCGAACGGCTATTTGTGCGCTGGTAAGCGAGGAAAGTGAGTTTTATAAATCAAAACAAATAAAAACTGAAACCGAACAGGCACTGACGTACCTCCTGAAAATTCAGCATGCAGACGGAACCCTCGATTTACTGTCGACCAATTTTCATTCAACACCTGATACCGGTTTTATTGTCAAATGGACGGCTCCCCTGCATACCTTGCTCCGGCAGGCAGATGCCGTTTTTTTTGAACCAACGCTTGGGCTGCTGCAAACCTTTTTGAAGCGGGCGGGAGAATCACTGATTGTGGGTGGCATTCATACACCCAATCATCGGTGGGTAGTTTCGGCGGCGCTTGGGGCGTTATATCAGCTTTGGCCCGATGTGCGCTATGCCCAACGCGCTGAACAATGGCTGGCCGAACACATTGATATGGACGAAGACGGTCAATACAACGAGCGCAGTACCTACATTTATTCGCCCCTCACCAACCGGGTGCTGATTACGATTGCCCGCACGCTCAACAAACCGGAGTTGTACGAGTATGTGCGTAAAAATCTGGCTATGACGCTTTACTACATACACCCAAATGGTGAAGTCGTAACGGAGGCATCCGGTCGGCAGGACAAGGCTGCTGTGGGCAACATGGACGGCTATTACTACGCTTACCGCTACATGGCCCTGCGAGATTCGGACGGTACATTTGCCGCTATGTGCCGCGAAATTGAACAAACTGTACTTGACAAAGTAGCGGGACATCTTTCGTATTTTCTGGAAGATCAAACCTTGTGGCGTGAATTGCCTGCTGCCAAAAAACTACCCGTCAACTACGTACGAACCTTTCCCCGCTCGGGTCTTGTACGCATCCGGCGAAACGAGTGGGATGCTACCTTGATTTCAAATAATCCCGTTTGGCTAACTTTTCATAAAGGAAATGCCATTTTGCAGGGAATGCGGGTAGCGGCTTCTTTTTTTGGAAAAGGTCAATTTGAAACCGAAACCATTACGCAACAGGGCACCGATTGGCTCATGACCCGCCGCCTGGAAGGTCCGTATTATCAGCCGTTATCCAAAGAAAAAATCAGGGACGATGGCGACTGGGAAAAAATGCCCCGCAGCGGACGTAAGCAAAGCGAGGTGCAGGTCATGACCACCACTATTGTCATTCGGGAAAGAGGCAATGGCCTGGAAATCGACCTGAAGCTGGAAGGAACCGACGGCGTGCCCGTGGCGCTGGAACTCATTTTCAGGGAAGGCACCTTTAAGGGTGTACAATCACTTGGAACCGGGAAAGAAGTCTTTCTGCTTCCTGACAATAGCACCGGAACCTGCACCGTAGGCTCGCACACGCTGACGTTTGGGCCAGGCCGCGCTGCGCACAAAGCCGTTCAGCTACGCGGAGCGCTGCCTGCGATGAATGCCCCCACGGTATATCTGACAGGTTTTACACCTTTTATTCATACACTCAGAATTTCCTGAAAAAGCGCAATCCGGAGTATTAATTTCATGTTTGAATCTTCGTTAAAATTCCTGATGAATAAAGTCATAGACGTATTAGTATCAGCCTTCCGACTGAAAAACAGAGCGCAAATATCTGTTGCGTTACTGGCCACAGGTTTGTGCGCCTCTGCGCTGCTTTTTTTCTCCATGAAGCAAAGTCCTGTGGCCTCCAAACCCAATATCGTGTATATTCTGGCGGATGACCTCGGCTATGGAGATTTGTCGGTGTATAACCCTCAGGGTAAAATAAAGACGCCAAACCTTGACCGTCTGGCTGCGCAAGGTATGCGGTTTACGGATGCGCACTCGCCCTCGTCGGTATGTACGCCTACCCGATACGGCCTCATGACGGGGCGCTACCCCTGGCGCAGTCGCCTGCCCGTAGGGGTCTTGCGCGGGTATAGCCGCAGTTTGATTGAGCAGGACCGCCTGACGGTTCCGGCGATGCTAAAAAAGGCGGGTTACCAGACCGGTATGGTGGGGAAATGGCATTTGGGAGTCGATTGGGTTTCTGTACCCGAACAAAAAAATCTGGAAAAAGAGCCGCTCTATGGCATTACAAACGAAATGAATCCTGAGCATATCGATTTTTACAAAGCCCCAACCAACGGCCCCACCACGCTGGGTTTCGACTACACGTTTTTTCTGCCCGCCTCGCTCGACATGCCCCCGTATTGCTACCTCGAAAACGACCGACTGACCGAAAAACCGACGGCCTACACGCCCGGAAACAGCCTTTCGTCCGGCTATACGGGTCCTTTTTGGAGGGAAGGAAACATGGCGCCTTCGTTTGATTTTTTTCAGGTTTTACCCACATTTATCCAAAAAGCAACTGATTTTTTGCGCCGCCAATCATCCCAAAAACCCTTCTTTTTGTACCTCGCCCTGGCTGCACCGCATACACCCTGGATGCCCACCGAAAACTACCGGGGAAAGTCAGCCGCAGGCGAGTATGGCGATTTTGTGCAAATGGTAGATGCTCAGGTCGGTCGGGTGCTGCATACGCTGGATAGCCTGGGATTGGCCGAAAATACACTCGTGTTTTTCACCAGCGACAACGGGCCTTTCTGGCGTCCTGCGTTTACGCAACAGTTTGGACATGCTGCCGCTGGAAATCTCCGGGGCATGAAAGGCGATGCCTACGAAGGCGGGCATCGGGTGCCATTTATTGTGCGGTGGCCGGGCAAAGTAAAGCCCGGTTCGGTAAGCGAAGCGTCAACAACTCTCACCAATTTACTCGCTACCTGTGCGGAGGTTGTAAATCAGGCCTTTCCTGCTACAATGGTGGAAGACAGTTACAGCATTCTTCCGGTTTTGTTAGGAAAATCGCAGACCGTTCCTCAGCAGCCGGCGATTGTTCACAGCGCTTCCAACGGCTATTTTGCGATTCGTAAAGGTCCGTGGAAGTTAATTGCCGGGTTGGGCTCGGGTGGGTTTACGGAGCCCCAAAAAATAAAACCCGTAGCCGGTGGCCCTACGGCACAGCTGTTCAATCTCGCCAATGATCCCGCCGAAACCCGCGATTTGTTTGCCATGCATCCTGAAAAAGTGCAGGAATTAACCGCATTGCTGAAAACGATTCAGGAAAGTAAAACCCAGATTAAATCTCAGCCTTAGCGGTTTAGTATCTTTTGAGAAAAAGAATATCTGGGAAGGAATAGGGAATGCAGGGATGATAGAGGAGCTCCTGAAAAAGCTGAGGCAATAGAGTTATTGATCGGTGAATAATCCTGTAAAGAAAGGTTAGAGTTTGAGGAATTTGTCAGGCGGCCCTGTTCGCTCACCCTGACATTCAAAATTATTTACATTTTAATTCACTCATCAATATTAGAGTAACAATAGTACTATAAACACCCACGTACCGACTCTTCAATTAATTTATTTCTTCCTCCTTGCTACTCTGCGGCCTATGAGCGATTGTTTGTAGATTTCTATGATCTAAATCGCCCGGATCTTTTTGTAAGTCAGCAATTTAGGTTTTCCGAGAAGTTTTCCGCACGCCCTGCCATCAGCAATCAGCTGTGGGAAGGGTTGGGTCGGCTATACGGCAATGGGACCTGGTAAAAGGCCACTTTTTGCGCCTGGAAATGTAAAAACAATGGATTATATCCTCTTCTTAAAATACAATTTCACCAATAAAATAGGTTTGACCTTCCGGGGACACCACCACGCCAGGGGTAGTACACAATAGCAATTAATTGAACTACATGAAAATGGCGTACTCTCAGATGGCAAAGGCAATGCAGACAACCTGAATCGCAACGTCAACTACTTCAACGCTGATATGGTCTACACCTGGCAGTTTGCACTGGGAATTTTTCTGATTGTAGCATGGAAAAACGCTACATTCCATGATTCTGACATTGTTTCTACGAGTTGTTTCCAAAACCTGAAACTGATCTTACAGTCTGATCAGAACAATAATCTGTCGCTGAAATCCCTCTATTTTCCGGACTATCTGAAACTTAAATATCTGGCTCGCCGAGGAGAAAAAGGAAGGGCCGTTTAAAAAAAATTTACGTGAAACGGACTTGTCTCAATAGGCGGGATAACTCCGTTTTTCTTGTGTGTAAAAAACTTATTTATTCGATTAGTCAACAAAAAAATATTAAAATAGTACTATTAAAATAAAACATTTAATAAAAATAATTCAGTCTGATTTTTATTTTTCGTAAGGTTTTCAGAACTTACTGATTCTAAGGAAAAAGCAAGCAACAGTACAAAAGGAGGGATTTTAGAAAAAAGATTAAAAATATTTTTAATGAAAGAGTAGGAAATTTGAAACAGACCCTTTGTTTTGTACTTTTAAGGGATTAAATATCACTATGGGTAAGCATATAACACTAAAAAAAGGGTATAATATAAAGTTGATCGGTGTGGCCGAGCAGCGTGTTACGGAGGTCGCAATGGCAGAAGTAATCGCCGTTAAACCACCCGATTTTCCGAACCTTACACCCCGCCTCCTCGTAGAGGCAGGAGACGAACTGCAAGCCGGGCAGCCGATTTTTTTTGATAAGGATAACCCCGAGATTATGTTCGTTTCGCCTGTTAGCGGAGAGGTGGCAGAAGTGGTTCGCGGTGCCAAAAGACGGATTATGGAAGTGAAAATTATTCCCGACCGCACCGAACAATCCTACCTGCAACGGGAAATTCAGGATCCTCTTTCACTATCCCGGGAGCAACTCATTGCGCAGCTGCTGGAAAGTGGTTGCTGGGGCTACATCCGACAGAGGCCGTTCTCTCTGATTGCCAATCCCAAAGATACGCCCAAGGCGATTTTTGTCTCGTGTTTTGACACGGCACCCTTAGCTCCCGATTTAGGATTTATCATTGATTCTGACCCCGAAAATTTTCAAACGGGACTTGCTGCACTCAAACAGCTTGCCAATGGAAATCTTCATGTAAGCGTACCCGATGAGGCACGGGCAAAATCCGAAGAGGCTTTATTCAAAAATGTATCTTCTGACCATATTCATGTAGTGCGTGGGCCGCATCCGGCAGGCAACGTTGGCGTGCAGATTCACCATATTGACCCCATCCGCAAAGGGGATGTTGTATGGTATGTGCATCCACAGGATGTGCAGATTATCGGCAGGCTATTTCGCGAAGGCCGTTACCGGGCCGAGCGCATTGTGGCGCTCACGGGCAGTCTTGTGGAGGCACCGCAGTACTATAAGGTAATTGCCGGCCAAACCCTGTCGTCAATTCTTACGCAGAAAATAAAACCGGACAAAGCGCGCATCATTCAGGGCAACGTCCTGACTGGCCTTACGTCCGGGGCAGATGATTTTGTCTCACATTATACGAATCAGATCACGGTTATTCCCGAGGGCGACGAACCGGAGTTTTTAGGATGGCTTACGCCGGGTTTAGAAAAACTCAGTTTGTCCAAAGCTTATTTTTCATGGTTGTTTCCAAAAAAATCCTACGCCCTCGATACCAATATGCACGGCGAAGAGCGGGCGTTTGTTATGACTGGTCAATACGATAAACTATTGCCCATGAACATTTTGCCGGTTGTGCTGCTCAAAGCTATTCTGGCGCAGGATATTGAGCGAATGGAGCAGTTGGGGATTTATGAAATTGCAGAAGAAGATTTTGCCCTGTGTGAGTTTGCCTGTACGTCCAAAATCGAGGTCCAGCGGATTATTTCCGAAGGGCTTGATTATGTGCGGCGTGAGGGGTAACCTCCGGCATCGTTGCACCAAACCCTGCCGTTGCTTCGTGACGGTACCTATTGTCCTATTCCTGAACCCAATTGTAGAGAGTCTGTGAAACCCATTCAGCGCGTAATTGATTCTGTAAAGCCTCATTTTAAGAAAGGCGGAAAGCTCGAAAAATTCCATCCGGCGTTTGATGCCCTCGAAACTTTCCTTTTTGTACCGGGCCACACCACCGAGCAGGGCGTCCATATCCGGGATGCCATGGATCTCAAACGGACCATGTTTCTGGTGATCGTGGCACTTATACCCACGCTGCTTTTCGGCATGTGGAACGTTGGTTATCAGCATTACCTCGCCTACGGTATGCAAACAACCTTGATGGAAAACTTCCTTTTTGGTTTTCAGAAAGTAATGCCAATCGTCATTGTTTCCTACGCAGTGGGCCTTGGCGTAGAGTTTATTTTCGCCATTTTGCGCGGGCATCAGGTTAGTGAAGGCTATCTCGTCACGGGAATGCTGATTCCGCTGACGCTGCCCGTCACGATTCCGCTTTGGATGGTGGCTCTTTCGGCTATTTTCTGTACGGTTTTGGGGAAAGAAATATTTGGCGGCACGGGCATGAACTTCATGAACCCGGCGCTTTTGGCCCGCGCCTTTCTCTTTTTCGCATTTCCGGCTTATATGTCCGGCGATATCTGGACCGACCTTTCGCCTGAGCCGGGGCATGCGCTCGTAGATGCCTACTCGGGTGCCACAAACCTGGTCGCTTTTGATGTCGATTATACTCAAATGTCCTCTGTGTCCGACATGTTCTGGGGTTTTGAACAGGGGTCAATTGGCGAAACAAGCGTTTTTGCATGCCTTATCGGGGCGCTGATCCTGATACTTTCGGGAGTAGGAAGTTGGAAAATCATCGTTTCTTCCTGCCTCGGAGTCGTTGGCATGGGATTACTTATGAATGTACTTGCTCCCGCCGACATCCCGACGCACGCGATGCATACACCGGCTTACTATCATTTATTAGTGGGAAGTTTTGCTTTTGGCGCTGTGTACATGGCCACCGACCCTGTCAGTGCGGCGCATACCGAAACCGGCAAGTGGATCTACGGAATTCTGATTGGAGTGTTTACGGTCATACTGAGAATTTTCAATCCGGCTTATCCGGAGGCGGTTATGCTCAGCATTTTGCTAATGAATGTATTTGCTCCGCTCATCGATCATTTGGTTATTGAACAACACATTAAAAAACGGATAAAACGTGCATAGCAATCAATATACCCTTATTTACGCCGCCGTGCTGTCCATTCTGACAGCCGTGATTCTGGCCGTAACTGCCGAAGGTTTAAGGCCGGCGCAGGAAGCCAATGTGGCGCTTGATACCAAGTCCAATATTCTCAGAGCGGTGCGACTTGACCTGGACGATCCGGTCGAAATTGAGGAAACCTACGACGGGTCCATTGAAGAAAAGGTACTCAATGGGTCTGGTGAAGATATGGCAGGAATGAACGCTGAGTCCATTGCGCTGAAAAATGAAATTACCAAAGCTCCGGCTGAACGCAACCTGCCGCTGTACATTTTTACGGCAAAGGGCGATAAAAAATACTACATCATTCCCGTGAGGGGTGTTGGGCTTTGGGGGCCGATTTGGGGCTTTGTGTCGCTGGAAGATGACTTCAATACCGTGTATGGGGCCAACTTCGACCATAAAGGCGAAACCCCCGGCCTGGGTGCGGAAATTTCCGAAGAACCTTTTCAGAATCAGTTTCAGGGAAAGAAAATTATGTCGGATGGAAAATTTATATCCGTAAATGTGGTCAAAAGTACGGAGAAAACTTCCTACGGCGCTGAGCACCGCGTGGACGCTATTTCGGGCGGAACGATTACCTCCAACGGAACGGACGAAATGCTGAAAAACTGCCTGGCACCCTACATTCCTTACTTTGAAAAATTAAAGAAAGAATAACGATTTACGGGAGAAACTCAGGAAGTTCTTTCGATAACAAACGAGTTTAGTACGGTTAATTTTTTTTATTACCCAAAACAGCAACGAGTGATGAGTACAGAAGACACCCCCGCCGCTGACCTTGTAAAAGAGAAAAAAAGAGAAGCGATTTTTTCTAAAAAAAATATACAAACCCTGCGTGACCCGCTCGACGACACCAATCCGATTACGGTACAGGTACTCGGGATATGCTCGGCCCTTGCCGTTACGGTGCAGGTTATGCCCGCACTGATTATGTCGTTGGGGGTGATTTTTGTAATCGCTTTTTCAAACCTGATTATTTCCCTGCTTCGTCACACAATCCCGAACCGCATCCGCATCATTGTGCAGCTGATTGTGGTTGCGTTGCTGGTAACGCTCGTGGATCAGTTTCTCAAAGCGTTCATGTTTGACGTGAGTAAAAAACTATCGGTCTTCGTGGGGCTAATTATCACCAATTGCATTGTAATGGGGCGTTTGGAAGCCTTTGCGCTTTCCCAAAAACCCTGGCCGGCTTTTCTGGATGGCATCGGCAATGGCGTTGGATATGGCCTGATACTTATCGTTGTGGCCATTTTTCGTGAGTTTTTTGGAGCAGGAGCTATTCTTGGCTATCAGATTGTTCCGCAAGCTGCCTACGACATGGGCTACGTGAACAACGGCCTGATGGTTCTGCCTCCTGCGGCTTTGTTTGTAATTGGTATTTACATTTGGTGGCAGCGTAGCCGTAATAAAAAACTGGTGAATGTTTCCTGAAAAATCTTTTGACGCACTGAAACCTACCTGCTCATGCAAGATCTGCTCAATCTTTTCATAAAATCTATTTTTGTCGAAAACGTAGTCTTTGCGTTTTTCCTCGGCATGTGTTCCTACCTGGCTGTTTCCAAAAAAATCAATACGGCTTTTGGGTTGGGATTGGCGGTTATTTTTGTGATGGTTCTTACCACGCCGCTCAACTATTTTATCCTGACCTACATGCTGAAAGACGGAGCATTGGCCTGGATACATCCGTCACTCGCCACGGTGGATCTCACTTTCCTTGCCTTTATACTTTTCATTTCTACGATTGCCGGAGCCGTGCAGCTCGTTGAAATGATCGTTGAAAAATCGTTGCCTGCACTTTATGCGGCTTTGGGTATTTTTCTGCCGCTGATTACCGTAAACTGCGCCATATTAGGTACTTCCCTTTTCATGCAGGAGCGGGAATATAACTTTGCCGAAACGGCCGTATTTTCATTTGGTGCGGGTATTGGCTTTTTTCTGGCCATTGTATTGCTTGCTGCCATTCGGGAGCGGCTGCGCTATTCCAATATCCCGGCTCCTTTGCAAGGCCTCGGCATCGCCATGATTATCACGGCCCTGATGGGCATGGCTTTCCTGAGTTTTTCCGGCATCAAACTGTGACCCTACAAATCTAATTTGCTTATGCTACCCGTTCTGACATCCAGTGTTGTAGTTTTTATCCTGATCGTTCTGTTCCTGGCTTTCCTTATTCTGAAAGCCAAGGATTTGCTCATTCCACAAAAAGATGTATCCATCATAATCAACGGAAATCAGGACGAGCCGCTGATCGTGAAGCCGGGCTCTTCGCTGCTGTCAACGCTTGCTTCCCGCGACTTGTTTCTGGCTTCAGCCTGCGGCGGTGGTGGTACCTGCGCCATGTGTACCTGCCGCGTGCACGAAGGTGGCGGGCAGGTGCTGCCTACCGAAACCAACCACCTCAACCGTCGGCAGGTCAAGGATAATCTGCGGTTGGCGTGTCAGGTTAAGGTAAAAGAGGATATGAAAATTACGATTCCGGATGAAGTTTTTGGGATTAAAAAACTGGAATGTACCGTCATGTCCAATTATAATGTAGCCACATTTATCAAAGAATTTGAAGTAAAATTGCCCGAGGGCGAAACCCTCGATTTTCACGCCGGTGGATATATTCAAATTGATATTCCGGAAACCGTGGTTGACTATAAAAATATGGACATCACGGCCCACCCGCTCTACCACGACCGGCCCGATAAGTTTCAGGAAGATTGGGATAAGTTTGGACTTTGGCCACTCAAAATGGTTAATGAAGAACCCATATTTCGGGCATACTCCATGGCCAATCACCCGGCCGAAGGGAATATCGTGAAGCTAACGGTCCGCATTGCGACACCCCCTTTTGATAGAGATCGCAACGGATGGATGGATGTCAATCCGGGTATTGCCTCTTCGTATATTTTTAATCTAAAAAAGGGCGATAAAGTCACGATTTCGGGGCCTTATGGAGAATTTTTTATCAAAGAAACTGATCGTGAAATGCTCTATGTAGGAGGTGGCGCCGGAATGGCTCCCATGCGTTCGCACCTTTTCCACTTGTTTCACACCCTAAAAACCGACCGGAAAGTTACGTTTTTCTATGGCGGACGAACCAAAAAGGAGCTGTTTTATATTGACGAATTCCGGGAAATAGAAAAGAAATTTCCCAACTTTAAGTTTGTAGTGGCGCTTGATAACCCACTGCCCGAAGACAACTGGACGCTCAAAAAAGACATCGACGATCCCGAAGGGGATGGCTTCAAAGGCTTTGTGCATCAGGTGGTTATTAAAGAGTACCTGGAAAAACATCCGGCCCCCGAAGACCTGGAAGTATACTTTTGCGGACCGCCCATGATGAATCAGTCGGTCCTCAAAATGGCCGATGACTGGGGCATTCCTTCCGAAAATGTAGCCTTTGATGACTTTGGTGGATGAGCAGATTTTCGGGGCTAATTTTTCTGGTATTTTTTTCGGGTATTGGTTGTCAGGCACCTCGGCAAGGCTACACGCAGTTGGAAGGCAATGCACAGGGTACAACTTTCCGAATCGTGTATGACGATGCCGAATCACGGGATTTTTCGACAGCCGTCGATAGTATTTTTCACGTCATGGATCGCAGCATGTCCCTGTGGGACAGCACCTCCGTAATTTCTTCTTTCAATGCCAACCGCCCGGCAGCCCGTGCCGATGCGCATTTTACTCAGGTATTCAGCAAAGCAACCGAAGTATCTGAGCAAACAGACGGATATTTTGATTGTACCGTAGGGCCGTTGGTAAAAGCCTGGGGTTTTAGTTTTAAAAAAGGCCTTCCTGAACCTGATTCTCAACAGGTCATGCAGCTTCAACAGCAAATAGGGTATAAAAAAATGACTCTGACGGAAGGTAAACTAGTGAAGGAGTCTCCCGAAATGCAGGTTGATTTTAATGCCATAGCTCAGGGCTATACCGTAGATGTGCTCGCTGATTTTCTCAAAGCCAAAGGTGTTCAGAATTACCTGGTAGAAGTTGGTGGTGAAGTGCGGGCCGAAGGCAAAAACGAACGGGGTGAAGTGTGGCGCGTCGGGATTGACAAACCTATTGAGTCTAACGAACAAAACCGCTCATTACAAGGAGTGGTAGCATTGAACGGTCGGGCGCTTGCGACATCGGGCAGTTACCGGAAATTTGTGGAGCGCGACGGCCACAAGTACAGCCACGCAATTGATCCGCACACGGGTTTCCCAATTACGCATTCACTACTCAGTATTTCGGTAATAGCCAACGACTGCATGACCGCCGACGCCTACGCCACGGCTTTTTTGGTGATGGGACTGGAAAAAGCGATTCCTTTGGCCAAACAAAACGGACTGGAACTGTACGGAATTCTGACCGAAAAAGACGGGACTTTCCGTATATATCAGTCAGAAGGCTTTGGTGCTGAGGAAGTAAAGTGAAAACCAGGCTATCTTTTTTAATCCGAAGACTGTTGCGAAAAACCAATGAGCAAGGCACCACCAATCATAAGAACAGCTCCTGCAACGAGTTGCCAGCTAAGTCGCTCTTTCAAGAATACAACTGAAAAAAATACGGCGAATACCAAAGAAACCCGTTCGACCGAAGTAACAAGAGAAGCCTCTCCCAATTTTAAAGCCCGAAAAGTTAGTAACGAAGAAAGCGTCGTTGCCACGCCGGCACCAAGCAGAAACAGCCACGTTCGCCGGTCGATTTCCTGTAAAGATAGAGGAGCTTTTTGCGTAACTACGGCTGTCCACGTAATCAGAACGATCATAACGGACTGAATGGCAAAGGCAACGGTCGAATCCAGATTTTTTAGGCCTGCTTTGGACAAAACGACCGACGCGCCTGCACACAAAGCAGCCAATAGAGCAAAAACAATCCACATGAAATTTGGGAATTTTAGTGAGAAATGAAGCAGGCAGTCTGCTACTTTTTTGTATTTCTCTAAAACTACCATACCAGCTAAAAAGGATATGACTTAAACTAAAAAGCGATAAATTGGTCAGACCTTTGCAAAAACTAACCTACCGCTCCATGGAACTTGTCCTCGAAACCGAACGATTGCTTTTACGAAAACTTACTTCTACCACCGACACGGCCTTCGTGCTCGAACTATTGAATAGCCCGGGGTATTTGCAATTTATTGGCGACAAAAATGTAAAAACGACCGAGCAGGCAGCACAATTTTTGGAAAATGGACCGCTCAAAAGCTACCGGGAAAACGGATTTGGTATGTACGCCGTAGTACAAAAAGAAAGTCAAATTCCGATTGGAATGTGTGGCCTTCTCAAACGGGATTTGCTCGCACACCCGGATCTGGGCTATGCCTTTCTGCCCGGATTTCATGGAAAAGGCTACGCTTTGGAAGCTGCACGGGCAACTCTGAGCATAGCCTTCGATAGTTTTAAAATTCCACTTGTATATGCCTTTACCGATCCCGACAATGCACATTCTATCGGCTTGTTGGGTAAACTTGGCATGCAGTATCAGGGCCCATTTTTTTATACGGACAAAAATAAAGAGCTAAATCTGTACGCTGTTTCAGTTTTGTAATGGATAAATTAACGTGAAAATCATTTGCTAAAAGGAACTATATTTTAGTTTGGCATTTGGTAAATTTTACCGTTTCATTGTTTTGCAGATTCGCATGTCAGTGCATGTTGCCACTAGTTTTTAAAAATTAAACCCAAAATGAAATCCCGGTTCTCCAATGATGAACTTAGACCATTTGTCATCCAACTGCTTAAATCCATCAGGTAATTTCGTGTGATAGGCACGGTGTGTAATTGCTACGGAAGGTTGAATAAAGAACCTGTCTCTAAAAAGTTTGATGTGATAACCAACACGGTAGGTATTGAAAATCTGAAAACCAGAATCAATTTTCTTGCCGTCCATATTCACAAAATCCTGCAAAGAAGGCATTACATTAAGTTCGGCATATAATCCTTTCCACAAAAATCGTTGGTAAGCCACCGACAAGCCATACTCACGAACATATCCCGGAAATTGTTCTTCCGGCTTTCCGTACGCTTTATTTAAAAAGGGATGAATGCCATTGGGCCAGGCATATTTCCAGGTTTTTGGTTCTAATGTAATTACATCTTTTCCGGTAATCCGGTAACCGACATTGAGTTGAGCGAAGTTTGGTGGGTTTACCGGTGCTAAATTACCTAATATAAAGATAGTGCTACCCACGAACCACCGTTTGTATGTGCTGTCAGTCTTACTATATTGTGCTTGTAGATTCAGTGAAAAAGCACCTAAAAGCGCAATGACGAGAATAATTTTTTTCTTTTGCATATCTATTTTTGCTGATTTTAAATGATCCTGCAAAAGTAGATGGGCGAAATGCCCTAACTCCTTCACCTAAGTTAAGAAATACGTTTTAGCCCTTTTTTTCAAGAATCCTTGCTCTTAATCTACTCAATGACTGAGGCTTAATGCCTAAAAAGCTCGCTAATTGGTGCTGTGGTACACGCTGAATAAGGTCAGGTCTTTTTTGCAATAAGTTCAGGTATCGTTGTTCGGGGGATGAAGTCTTAAACTCGTCAAAAGTGATTTGTTGTTTGGCTAATAACTCTTCCGAAAATAGTCTACACATGATTTCAAACTTTGGAAATTTGCTGTTTATTTCTGCTTCTATATCAGAATTTGAAACGAGAAGTATACTATCTTCAACACAACTAATGTAATAGTCAGAAGGAGTTTTATTTATAACGCAATGAGGTGTCAAAGCTTCCATTTCTGTAAAAAATGCGGTAGTTTTTTCTTCACCATCTATGATGTAGTATTTCCGAATACAGCCTTTTAAAACAAAGTAGCTATCATTGATTTTTGTCCTTCTTTGAGTAAAGCCGTCCCTTTCTTTACCGCATGAAAGAGGTCTAGCGAAAGTAAAGCGTTCTTCTCATCATCTGTTAGAGAAATGTATTTTGAAATAAAGTCGAATAGTATGTCCTGCATTGTTTTTGTCGTGTTTTTATTTTCTGGTACACTTGTTGCCAGCCTTTTGTTATGGCTTGGTGAAGGTGAGGATTTTCAGTATTTGATGATATATGATTGGACTTTTAAAGAAAAATATAGGGTTTGACTGACTTCGACTTCGCTCAGCCTGACAAATTTCCTGAACTTTATACTTTCTTTACAAATCTACTCACGTATCAATAATTTAATTCACTCATCAATAACAGTCGTCTAAGAATATTCCCGACTTCTCTACAGTAATCTCTACCCAAAGACGTATAAAAATCTTCGGGTAGAGTAGGAGGAGGGCTGTTTCGTCAAAAAAAATAGACTAGGAAAAAGAAATTAATTCAGGCCCGAAGCGGGTAAAGGCTGCCTTTTCCAGGGCCTCCTGATGGTCTGCGTGGGCAATGGCAATCAACGCCTGCGCGCGTTGTTTCAGGGTTTTTCCGTACAAATCGGCCACGCCATTTTCTGTGACAATGTAGTGGGCATGCGCTCGTGTTGTAACCACTCCGGCGCCTTCTTTTAAAAGCTGCACAATCTTGGATTCACCCCTTGACGTGACGGAAGGCAACGCAATAATCGGCTTGCCACCTGCCGAAAGTGAGGCGCCACGAATAAAATCCATTTGTCCGCCAACACCCGAATAAAGCCGTGTACCGATAGAGTCCGCACAGATTTGCCCGGTAAGGTCCACCTCAATTGCGCTGTTGATGGCCGTCACGCGCGGGTTGGTCCGGATCACGGCGGTATCGTTGGTGTAGGAGGCTTCCAGCATCGAAATCATCGGATTGTCGTCCATGAACTTGTAGAGTCGTTGGCTGCCTACGGCAAAACTTGAAACGAGTTTGCCCCGGTGCTTTTTCTTCTGACTGCCATTGATAATCCCTTTTTCGACGAGATCAATAATGCCATCCGAAAACATTTCGGTGTGCAGACCCAGATTTTTGTGATTGTGCAGGTATCGCAGCGTAGCGTTGGGAATGCCGCCAATGCCGACTTGCAGCGTGGCGCCGTCTTCTACCAATTCCGCCACATTGCGCCCAATCGCCATTTCCAGCGGGGTTGGCTCGGTTGGTTCGTGGGCATATATTGGCGTTTCGTGAAAACAAAGGGCTGTAAATTTACTGACATGTACTTGTCCGTCGCCGTGGGTGCGGGGCATTTGTGGGTTCACCATCGCAATCACCGTCGGGGCGGTATCAACTGCCGCGCGGGCTACGTCTACGGACACACCCAAAGAACAAAATCCATGCTGATCGGGTGGCGAAACCTGCACAAGGGCTACGTCGAGCGGCCAGATATTATGACGAAAAAGCAGCGGAGCTTCGCTCAAAAAAATGGGCATATAACTAGCCCGACCGGCGGCTACTGCTGCCCGCAAATTGGCTCCAATAAACAGCGCGTTGGGGTGAAAAGACTCCTCGTTTCCGGCATCGGCCAGCGGCATCGGGCCTTCCAGGTGTAGGTGGATGGTTTGTACATTTCGCAACTCAGAGGCGCGGGCGGCCAACGCCTGCAACAAATGCGTAGGTGTGGCTGCTGCACCGTGTACAAAAACCCGGTCGTTGCTCTTTATGAGCGAAACAGCTTTTTCAACAGATATAAATGAATAATTCATGGCAATTTTAGTTGGTAAATAAAACAGAATTTCGATCAGTTTTGTGACTGCAAAGCACTATAATTAAGTAGGTAACCTGTATGACGCAGGTCATGTTTTGGACTGCGCCGTCGCCTTGCTGTTTACCCTTTATTTTTGCACACAGATGCCGTTTTAGTACCTTTTTTTCGTTTAGAAATCAATAAGTATAATTTGGTGAATAAAAAAATAGTGATTATTTCGCATCCAATTGTCTGCCTTTTTTGTGTAAAAGGTAACATGTGTTTTTTCATCTATCCCTAACTATTTCGTCTATGTTTTTCCCTACCTCTCTATTCAAAAGCAGTCTTATCGTTTTGGGCCTGGTTTTCTTCATGGCTTTTCGGTGGCTCGACGATGATTTCTCTCAGCAGGTTCTTGAAAAAATCAAAACCTACCGGGAAATGTTCCCGCAGGAAAAAGCCTATTTGCATCTTGATAAATCGACTTATATCGCTGGCGATACGCTGTGGTTCAGGGCTTACCTTGCCGAGGGCGCCGGCCATCAGATTGATAGCGTGAGTCGCGTGGTTTATGTTGACCTTGTCGAAAAGCAATCCGGGAAAATCATGACCGTTCGACAAATCAGGATGGAAGAGGCAGCGGGGCGCGGCGACATCCCCTTACCTGATAGCCTGCGGGCGGGTTTTTATACGGTTCGTGCCTATACAAACTGGATGCGCAACTTTTCGGATGATTTCTTTTTTCAGAAAGACATCCGGGTCGTGCGTACGGGAGAGGAAATGGCAGCGACAGCGGCAGTTACGCCTGCACCTGATGTTCAGTTTTTTCCTGAAGGCGGACAGTTGGTTGCCGGCTTGCAGGGACGTGTAGGTTTTAAGGCTATTGATGCATCCGGGCTTGGGGTAGACGTGGAGGGTTTTATTCTCAATCAAAAAAATGATACGATCTCAGGATTCAGCAGTAAGATTAGGGGTATGGGCCTGATGAACTTCAAACCTATGCCCGATCAGCGTTATAAGGCTATGATCAAACGCTCCGACGGAAGTTTTGCAACCTACGATTTTCCGGCGGTACAGCCCGAGGGCTACGTCATGATGGTCGATAATGTTTCGAATCCCAACACAATGCGGGTGTTTATTTACAACAACCGACCAACAGGAGTCACGGGACAACTTACCTTGCTGGGCCACACCCGCGGATTGGTAGCTTTTGCGGCCAAAGGCGACGTAACCCGAAAGTCATTTATCATTACGATACCCAAAAAAGAACTGACGGAAGGGATTCTTCATCTTACCTTATTCAACGAGAATAATAAGCCTGTGTGTGAGCGGCTAGCGTTTATAAATCATCAAAATCAGCTAAAAATAGCAGTCAAACCATCAAAACAGGTATATGCGCCACGAGAAAAAACGGAGGTAGAGCTTATGGTGACGGATTCTGCCGGGCAACCCGTACAAACCACGCTCTCGGTGGCAGCGGTGGATGCTGCCCAAGCGGGAAAAACACCTTTTGAAATGAATATGGTGTCCTATATGTTGCTTACCTCAGACCTGAAAGGATACGTGGAAGAACCATCCTACTACCTCGATGGTGGCTTGGCAGATGCCAAAATTAATGTGGATATTCTGATGATGACTCAGGGATGGCGGCGGTTTCGGTGGGAAGATGTTTTTGTTGAAAACCTGCCCACGCCCAGTTATTTTGTGGAGCAAAGCCTGGTGTTAAAAGGAAAGGTAATGAAGCTAAATCGGAAGGAACCCGGCGAAGTAGATTTGTCGCTGATTCTGACCATCGACGGTGCCAAGGCGTTCTCAGAAGCCACCACTGACGCTTCCGGCGATTTTCTTATTAGCGGTCTGACCAATCAGGATACTGCGCGGGTGCTGATTCAGGCGGCTACCAAAAAAGGGAATAAGAGCCTTTTGATTGAAGTTGATGAGTTTTCTGCACCCAAAGCCCAGCCCAAACCGCTGGATATAGCCTTGTTTTTGCGGAATAATCTGGACAAAGAACGGCAGAAAAAAACGCAGGAGTACCTGGATATTGAACGGCAGATTCGCCAAAATCGAGAAAAACTTTTACAGGAAGTGGTCATTAAAGGCAAAAAAGAAAAAGAACCCGATTCCCGAAAATTATACACCCGCGCCGATGCGACTATCACACCAAACCTGGGTATGACCGCCGGAGCCTTGACGATTTTTGACATGTTGCGTGGACGCGTAGCGGGCTTGCAGATTACGGGAGCCGGCCAAAACGTGACGGTGCAGATTCGGGGCTCTACCAACCTGAGTGGGGTAGTGGAGCCACTCTTTTTACTCGATGGTATGCCCGTTGACAAAGAAGCAATGTATTCCATTTCGGTGCAGGATGTAGAGTCTATTGACGTACTGAAAGGACCGTCGGCTGCTATCTATGGAAGTCGGGGAGGTGGCGGGGTCATTGCTGTATTGACCAAACGGGGCAATAGTAACTACGACTATACACAGGAAGCCTCCGAAGGAGTGAAAGTAGTGAAAATGCCGGGTTTTAGCCGTGAGCGTGAATTTTATGCACCAAAGTATGATGTAGTCCGTCCGGAGCACGTTCGGCCCGATTTCCGCTCGACGCTTCTGTGGATGCCTATGGTCAAAACCAATGCCGAAGGAAAAGCGACAATCAGCTATTATAATTCTGATGCGGCCACAGACGTACTCATTCAGGCGGAAGGGCTTACATGGCAGGGTTTGCCCGGCTCAACTACTGCGACCTATCAAGTAAGGTAACCCGTTTTTACTTTGTGAAGGAATAAAAAAAGATTTTTGATTAAGTCCCGGCGGATCGTGTCTTATATGAAAAGGAGAACATTATCTTTTTCAATAGCAATCATATTAATCCTATGGAATCTAAGGACATTTCCCGTCGGGGCTTTCTCAGCGGTTCGCTAGCGGTACTTTCAGGTGCTTTGCTGGTTTCTGACAACGCATTTGGCCTGCCGGCCTACATCAAAAATCTGGGCAAACCCAATTCGCTTTTCAACGGAGTGCAGGTTGGCGTCATCAGTTATTCATGGCGAAGCCTGCCAAGCAGCGCCGAGCAAGTGCTGCAATACTGCATCGACTCCAACATCAGCGCCATAGAACTAATGGGTCCGGCGGCTGAATCTTTTGCCGGAGCGCCCGAATCCCCTGCCTTTATCCGGGGAAATCTGACGGATCAGCAAAAAGCAGAACGTGCCGAGTACGCAAAAAAAATGGCCGAATGGCGGGCATCAGTTTCGATGGATAAATTTGTGCAGCTGAGGAAAATGTACAAAAATGCCGGAGTAAGTATTTATGGCTACAAACCCAATGCGTTAGGGCCAAATAATACCGATGCGGAAGTTGATTACACCTTCCGCGCAGCCAAGGCACTTGGAGCCAATCAGGCGACGGTGGAGCTACCCACGGATTCTGCCCAAAGCAAACGGCTGGGGTTGATTGCCGCCAAACATAAGATTTATGTGGGCTATCACGGACATTTGCAGCAAACCTATACCGCATGGGACGAAGCTATCCAACAATCCAAATATAACGCCATGAATTTTGACATGGGGCATTACGTAGCCGCAGGCCATGACCCCATCCCGCTATTGACGGATAAGCATCAGCACATTGTCAGTATGCACACCAAAGACCGCAAATCCAAAGCAAATGGAGGCGCCAATGTGCCCTGGGGCGAGGGCGATACGCCAATCGTGGAGGTTTTGCAGATGATGCGTAAAAATAAATACAAGTTTCCGGCAACCATTGAGCTGGAATATCCCGTGCCCGATGGGTCGGACGCGGTGAAAGAAACCGCCAAATGCGTGGAATATGCACGTAAAGCGCTGGGAGCGTAAGTTTTTATTGCTAATAAATTACAACAAAGTCCCGGCGTTTGCGCCGGGACTTTGAATTAAAAAACAATAGCCATTTTTTACTTCGGCAACGTTACTTTTTGTGCCTGAGCCTGCGCTTTCAGGGCGAGCTCGGTGGCCAGAAAACAATGCGCCTGGGACATGGCGGTTTCGGTGCGATTCACAATGTCATCTACAAGTTGTCGTCCGTAGGGTAGGTCAACGTCCTTGGAATCAATATAGTTGGTTCCTTCCTGATTGACCAGGAACAGGTGGTTGGAACCTTCACGTCCGCCAATATCAATATTTTTACGAATTTCAATAAAGCCCTCGGTGCCAAGAATCGTGAGTCGGCCATCGCCCCATGTTTTGAGGCCATCGGGCGTAAACCAATCCACCCGGATATAGCCCATGCCGCCATTGCCACGCAGCATGGCATCGCCAAAATCCTGCAAGCCGGGATACTGCGGATGGTTCACATTTCCGACTTGTGAAGCCACAATGTCGGCTTCCGTGGAGCCCGTAAAATGAAGGTACTGATCAAACTGATGCGAGGCAATGTCACAGATAATGCCGCCGTAGCTTTCGAGGTCAAAAAACCATTCGGGGCGTGTTTTGGGATTCATGCGGTGCGGCCCGAGCCCGATGGTCTGCACCACTTTGCCGATAGCCCCGGCTCGTATGAGCTCCCCGGCTTTTACGGTAGCCCGGTTTTCGAGCCGTTCGCTGTACATAATGGAGTAAATTCGATTGGTCGCTTTCTGCACTTTTCGAACTTCCGCCAATTGTGCCAAAGTAGTAATTCCGGGTTTATCCGACATATAATCTTTGCCACTTTGCATCACCCGAATTCCCAGGGGCGCACGATCTTTGGGGATACCCGCACTCACCACGAGTTGTAGCGAACTATCTTTCAGTATTTCTTCTTCACTCGCGGCGGCTTTTGCCTGCGGATATCGTTTTTGAAAAGCCGTCCGCAAATCTGCCTCTTTGGCATAGTAGGAAACGAGCTCTCCGCCACCCCGAATAACGGCCTCTACCTGCGAGTAAATATGGCCGTGATTCATGCCAATTACCGAAAAGCGTATGCGCGGAGCCGCCCACTGAACGGCTTTGGCCGGGTGCGTTGCCGACAGCGCCGCCTTTCCTGCGAGAGGAATAAGCATAAGCCCGGCAGCCGATTGCATGGTGTTTAACAGAAATTTACGGCGATTTTCATTTTCAATTTTCATACAGGAATATGGTTTTTAAATAATAAGGTCACAAGGATAAAATTTCTGTGGGCAGGAATAATTTTATTCATAAGGTACCTGAACCATAATTATTACTTAAAAATATGAAGATTTGTACGGGCAGGCGGGCAGCTTTGCTATATTTGTTTAGTTGATAAAACAAGTATTTATAACCTGACTAAACCGATATGCAGCTGCTGAAAATGACCGTTCGGGGAGTGTTTTTCCTGATGATGACCCTAACCCTGGCCAACGCCCAGAAAATCCCTGCTCCCAAAGAACATTTTGGGTTTAGCATTGGAGACGACTATCACCTGGCTACCTACACCCAAACCGAGGCGTACTTCAAAAAACTGGCGGCTGCCTCCAATCGGGCAAAACTCGTGGACATGGGCCTGACCGAAGAAGGGCGGCATCAGTACATGATGGTGGTTTCTTCTCCTGAAAACCTCAAAAAACTGGATCAGTACAAAACCATTTCTCAAAAACTCGCCCGTGCTGAGGGTGTAACCGAAGCGCAGGCACGCACGCTGTCGCTGGAAGGAAAAGCCGTTATCTGGATTGACGGTGGCCTGCACGCGACCGAAACCGTAGGCGCTCATCAGTTGATCGAAACGATGTATCAACTCGTCAGCCGTCAGGATGCTGAAACAAAACGTATACTGGACGAGGTCATTATTCTCCTGGCTCATGCCAACCCCGACGGGCAGGAATTGGTAAGCTCGTGGTACATGCGGGAAGAAAAACCTGAGAAACGAACGCTGGATTTTCTGCCGAAGTTGTACCAAAAATATATCGGCCACGACAACAACCGAGATTTTTTCATGATGAACATGAAAGAATCCTGGAACATTGGCCGTCAACTGTACGTCGAGTGGATTCCGCAAGTGGTTTACAATCATCATCAGGCAGGCCCGGCGGGCTCGGTAGTGGCTGGTCCGCCCTACCGTGATCCGTTCAATCATGTGTATGACCCGCTCATTATCACGAGTTTGGATGCTTTGGGAGCGGCCATGAACTCACGCCTCAATGCCGAAGGCAAGCCCGGCTATACGCAACGCGCAGGCTCGGTGTATTCTACGTGGTGGAACGGCGGCTTGCGCACGGCTCCTTATTTTCATAACATGATCGGAATCCTAACCGAAATTATTGGCAGTCCCACGCCTTCTGAAATTCCATTAGTTCCACAGCGACTGATTCCAAATGGTGCTACACCTTTCCCGATTACTCCCCAAAAGTGGCACTTCCGGCAGTCAATTGATTACTCAGTGTCACTTAATTATGCCGTATTAAACTATGCCGCCCGCCACCGTGACGAACTGCTTTACAACAGCTATCGCATGGGAAAAAATGCCGTAGACCGGGGAGCTAAAGATACCTGGACATCCTATCCCAAGCGCGTAGAGGAGATTACGAAAGCCTATCGGGAAGATCAGAAAAAAGCAAAGGTTGTTTCGGCGGGTTCGGGCATCCCGTCCAAATACTACGACAGTGTCATGACGAATCCGTCCTTGCGCGATCCACGGGGCTATATTTTGTCAGCCGCTCAGCCTGATTTTCCTACGGTTGCCAAATTCATGAACGCTCTCATTAAGTCTGGCGTACAGGTACATCAGGCCACGGCGGCCTTTGATGTAGCTGGCAAAAGCTATCCAGCGGGCTCGTATGTGGTCAAAACCGGGCAGGCGTTTCGACCACACGTGCTGGATATGTTTGAGCCGCAGGATCATCCCAACGATTTTCAGTATCCCGGCGGCCCGCCCGTGCGGCCCTACGATGCCGCAGGCTGGACATTGGCTTATCAAATGGGCGTACAGTTTGACCGGATTCTGGATGCATTTGATGGTCCTTTCCGGGCGCTACCCTACGGTGAACTGCAATATCCCAAAGCAAATCTTGTGAGTAAAGCCGGACTTACAGGCTACACGCTTGACCCCCAAATTAACGATTCGTATACGGTTGTAAATGATTTACTTCGTGAAAAAATTGATGTGTATCGAACCTCCACCGGAAGCTTTTTTGTCCCGGCAACAGATCAATCGAAACAACTGCTGGAAAAAACAGCCTCGCCGCTTGGAGTGGCAGTTACCGGCGTCTCCGAACGCCCTGCGGGCACGCTGGAAAAAATCAGCGCTCTGCGGGTTGGTTTATGGGATACGTACGGCGGTTCTATGCCTTCGGGCTGGGTACGGTGGCTCACGGAGCAGTTTCATTTTCCGGTGGAAGTGGTTTTTCCTAATACGCTCAATGCCGGAGAGTTATCAAAGAAATTTGACGTACTGGTATTCGTGACGGGTGCAATTCCCGCGGTTGCCGGTGGCGATAGCGGCGGGCGAAGTTATACCCGAAAAGAACCTAAGGAAAGTGAAATTCCGGAAGAATATCGCGGAATGTTAGGGAAGATTTCGGCAGATACTACGCTGGTTCATTTACAAAAATTCATGCAGGATGGCGGTACGGTATTTACCATTGGGAGCAGTACAAACCTGGCTTTTCACCTCAAATTGCCCGTACGAAATGCCCTTGTCGAGATTATGCCGGATGGAACCGAAAAACGCCTTGTGAGTGAAAAGTACTTTATTCCCGGAAGTATCCTGCGTGTGCAGGTAGATTCTACGCAGTCGGTCAGTTGGGGAATGCCCGGCTCCTGTGATGTCTATTTTGACAACAGTCCGGTGTTTAGCATTGCACCCGATGCCCTGGCAAAACAGACCGTTAGGCCTTTGATGTGGTTTGCCAACGGCACGCCGCTCCGGAGTGGCTGGGCCTGGGGGCAAGCCTACTTGCAGGGCGGAGTAGCGGCCTTTGAAGCTTCGGTTGGTGCCGGAAAACTATATGCTTTTGGCCCCGAAATTACCTTTCGGGCGCAGTCACACGGTACGTTCAAGCTGTTGTTTAATGTGATGTATTCCAGCAAAAAAGCTGGTGGCATGACAGCTACCGGGGAGTAGGCAGAGAAAAAAGGGAATCCTATTTCCTGAAAAAAGTAGCGCAGGTTCGTTGATTTCAAAACGACCTGCGCTTTTTTATTTCTCTTCCGCACAGGCTTCGCCTGCGGTGCGTCCACACACTCCGCACGTAGCGCCGCTGTTCTGCAGGTACGGGTTGTTGTTGGCACAGGTTCCTTTAAATTCGCCGTTTTTTACAAAAAGCAGTCGCACGCTAAACAGAAAAAAGCCTGCTGCTACGAGTACAATGGAAAGGATTACTATCGGAATCATACTATTTTTTTATTTACAAGATACAAAAAATACAATGGAAGAAAAAATCTGATTCTATTTTTCGTAGAAAAACTTGTAATTAAAATAGCAAATTGATATATTGATGTATCAAATCTATTCCTACATCTGCTCAAAAAAACTTTTACGTATGATCTCTGTAAAGAAAATTCTGGAAGACAAACCAATCTCGGTTGTATTTAGTGTGCCCCCCACGGCCACAGTTATTGAAACGCTGCATTTGATGGCAGAAAAAAATATTGGTGCGGTGGTTGTCCTTGAAAATGAAAACCTTGTCGGTATTTTTTCGGAGCGGGACTACGCACGGAAGGGGATTATTCAGGGAAGAAAAGCGAAAAGTACGCCGATTTCGGAGGTTATGACGCCCAAAGTTTTTACGGTTTCGTGTGATATGAGCATTCAGGAATGTATGCAGCTATTTAGCCAAAAGAAAATCAGGCACTTGCCCGTTGTCGAAAACGATCGGGTGGTGGGAGTTTTAAGCATTGGCGATATTGTGAATTCGATCATGTTTGAACAAAAGGTACATATTCAGTTTCTGGAACAATATATTACCCAATCCTGAGTCTAAATTAGCGTTTTTGTAAAGTGTATTTTTTGATGGAGCTCAGCTGATGAGCTCCATTTTGTTGAAATGTAGAAACGAAAATTTTGCGTCTCTACGAATGAATCAACATAAAAATTATTTTAACTAATTGAAAATAAGGATATTATAAATAATTTATTAAAAAACTAACTTCTGGTGCAACGTCAGTGGCGGCTTTTTCATCATTAAGAAAAACCATAATCGTATAGACCATGAAAAACGTAAAATTTTACCTGCTCCTGAGCCTTGCGCTCCTTTTTCTACATGCCGAAGCACAAAAAAGGGACGATACACCCTACATGACCAAAGACTTTGCCGAGAATAACCTGAGCAACCTGCGCGTACAAACATCAGGTGGTTCCATTCAGGTAGAAGGCACCCGAAACAGCGGTGTACGGGTAGAAATGTACATACGGGGCAACAGCTGGAACGGAAACGATATTAGCGACGAAGAACTTAAAGAACGCCTTGACGACTACGAACTCGTCGTACGCCGCGAAGGTACCACGGTAGTAGCAATGGCCCGTCCGAAAGACTCGAATGGCATGAACTGGAAAAAAGGTTTGTCGATTTCGTTTAAAGTTTTTACGCCCCGCAGCATGACCACCGATCTCAAAACAAGCGGTGGTAGTATTCGCATGGCTTCTCTGGAAGGCGAGCATTCTTTCAAAACGAGCGGTGGCAGTATTAAAATTAAGGATATGAAAGGCAAGATGCAGGGACGTACCTCCGGCGGTAGCATTGAGGCCTACGACTGCTCCGACGAAGTAGATTTGATTACGAGCGGCGGTAGTATTAAAGCAGGTAGTATGATCGGGAACATTCGTCTCGTAACTTCCGGCGGCAGCATCACGCTGGGACAAATGGATGGAAATGTAGTGGCAGCTACAAGCGGCGGAAGCATCAAAGGCGACGATATTACGGGTGAGCTTGATGCCAAAACTTCGGGAGGGTCGATTCGCCTGACTAAAATGGCAGCAAGTGTGAAAGCCCGCACGAGCGCCGGCAGCATCGACGCTGATTTTGACTCACTTGGTAAGTATTTGAGCTTATCGACTTCCGCCGGTAGTGTCAACGTTTCTATGCCACTCAACAAAGGAATGGACCTGGATTTGCGGGGAAATAAGGTGTCAATTCCTTTGAGAAACTTTAATGGAACCTCCGAAAAAAACCGGGTGCAGGGAAGCATGAACGGCGGCGGGATTTCGGTTCAGCTGTCAGCAAGCAGCGGCAGCGTGAATGTAAATCAATAAGTTAAGCAGCCATTTTTTAGTAAATCAAAAGCCGTTCATACCCGAACAGAAGTGTCCAATTGCGGACACTTCTGTTTTTTGTTTGGAAAGTAATTTATTGAAAATAAGGAAGTTGAACTTTTGGCATGGCTTTTTCATCTATTTAAGCAAACATCTATTAGCCATGATACAAAACTACCTGAAAATCGCTTTCCGAAATCTGCTGCGCAACAAAGTGTACACGTTTATTCACGTCCTCGGACTAGGACTCGGAATTTCGGCCTTTGTGTTTATTCTGGAATATGTGAGCCTTGAAAAAAGCGTCAATCAGTTTCACACCAACGTTGACCGCATGTACCGCCTGGTAAATGTAGCCACCGACGGAGCGTCGTGGGGCGAGGTGGAGCCGGGCTGGGCGGCTTTGGCTAAGGAACGATTTCCGGAAATTGAAGACTACTGCCGCTTTGCCGACGGAATCGCCTCGGGCGTGATGCAAAAAGCGGAGGGAGGAGAGTCATTTAAGGAAGAAAGCATTGGGTATGTGGAAGGGAATTTCTTTGAATTTTTTACTTTTCCCTTGCTTAAAGGTTCCGCAGAAGCGCTGAAACAACCCAACGTGATTTTTTTATCTGAAAGTACGGCTGCCAAATATTTCGGAAAAACCGAAGCGCCAGGCAAGACCTTGCTGCTTCATAATCAGTTTGGCAAAACGACTTTTACTGTCGGAGGAATTTATAAAGACATGACCGATTTGTCAGATATTCGATATGACATGGTTTTGTCTCTGGAAACACTGAAAAGTCCGGCAAATACCAACGGTAACGATTGGGTTCGGCTGGATAATCTTGATAATCAATACATCAACGCTTTTTTTCTGGTGCGGGAACAGGCAAATTATCAGGAGCTGGAAGCAAAATTTAATACCTTACGGAACGAACTGAGTCAGGAAAACGACGGCATAGTGTTTCGGTTGCAGGCTGCTACCAACATTCACCTGGCGCCTTCGCTCAACGACCCGCTGCTGACCACCGGAAACGTCAAATATGTGTACATGCTGGCCGGAATCGCTCTGCTAATTTTACTCATTGCCTGGTTCAACTACATCAATCTTTCAACGGCCAATGCCCTCAAACGCGCCAACGAAGTCGGGGTTCGGAAAGTCATTGGCGCTACGCAGGCCCATCTCATCGGGCAGTTTCTGGGTGAGTCGCTGCTTACCAACGGCCTGGGTTTTTGCTTTGCTCTGATGCTGGTAGGTACCTTGCAGCCGCTGTTTGCCGAGTTGATCGGGAAACAGGTTTCACTACAAATTCTTGGGAACACGCCGTTTTGGATGTACGGCCTTGGGCTTCTTTTGGCTGGTTCGGTGCTTTCGGGGCTGTATTCGGCCTGGATATTGTCTCGATTTAAAGTAATTGAAACCCTGAAAGGAAAACGCACGAGCAATAGTCGGGGTATTTGGCTGAGGAAAGGGCTGGTAGTGGGTCAATTTGTTATTTCAACCAGCCTGATTCTGGCCACAATCGTGATTTATAGTCAGTTACGCCACTTACAAACCGGAGAGCTGGGCATCAACACGGAACAGCTTCTGGTAGTTTCGGGACCGCAGATTGGCAAGGATAGCACCTTTGCAACCCGCAGCAATGCGTTTGTTCAGACGCTGGCGGAGCAAAGTTTTGTACAGGAATATGCCACTTCTAATGTCGTGCCAAGTCGTTATTATAACTTTCGTACATCAGGCTTTACACAACCCGGCTCGAAGCCCAAAGATGAACTGAAATCGTATGCGTTTGCTGTGATTGGCGACCGGTACCTCAAAACCTACGGAATAAGTATAAAAGCTGGCCGGAATTTTACGCCTCAGGAAACCGATGTCGAATGGAACAATAATTCCAAGGTAATGCTCAACGAACGGGCCGTGGCAGAACTCGGATTTTCCTCGCCAGAAGAAGCCATACAAACCAAAATTAAATGGGACGAACGCTACCTGGAAGTGATTGGCGTGGTGGCTGACTATCATCATACAAGCCTGAAAAACAGCATTGATCCCATTATTTTTTATCCACAAAAATCAGCGGTTTATTACAGCATTCGTCTGACGCCCGAAGGGATGGGCGATAAAGTAGCCAAACTCGAAAAATTGTACAAAACGAGCTTTCCCGGAAATCCTTTTGATTTTTTCTTTATGGACGAAAATTATCAGAAAGCGTACTACGAAGAGCAACAGTACGGTAAGCTTTTTACGACCGCTTCATTACTGGCAGTTTTTATTGCCTGCTTGGGTTTGTTCGGATTGGCTACCTACACGGTTGAGTCACGAACTAAGGAAATTGGTGTGCGGAAAGTGCTGGGTGCAAGTGTGTCGAGCGTGGTGATGCTCCTCAGCAAAGATTTCCTGGCCTTAGTTGGAGTGGCGATTTTGATTGCATCGCCCGTGGCGGCATATTTTCTGAATCAATGGTTGCAGGATTTTCCCTACCGGATTGCGATGGAATGGTGGATTTTTGTAGCAGCAGCGGGTTTGGCGCTTCTCATTGCTTTTGTTACCGTCGGTTTTCAGTCAGTTAAAGCAGGCTTGATGAATCCGGTAGATTCGCTGCGATCTGAATAGCAGAATCGTGGCTCTATGAGAGCCAATGTTAAATTTTTAGCAATGTTACCAAATTGTTAAGAAAAGCGAAATTAATCACCTCGGGAATGCGTTTTTAACTTCCATGCTCACCATCGAGCAGCTCAAAAAATGCATCATTACTTGTGGAATTAGTTGATTATACCCGTGCAAATTCGTTCTGTGCCGACCCGGAAGGTGTTGAGACAACCTTTACAAGAAACGATTTTGGAAAAGATTTCTACTGGGGAACTGCCACCTCAGCATTTCAAATAGAAGGCGCCGCTGCTGATTATGGACGCGGACCTTCTATTTGGGATAAGTTCACCAAACTCCCCGGAAAAATAAAAAACAATGCCTGCGCCACCCGCGCCTGCGACCACTACCACCGCTACGAAGAAGATCTTGATCTGCTCAAAACGCTGGGTTTTACATCCTATCGTTTTTCCTTATCCTGGTCGCGGATTTTTCCTGACGGCACCGGGCGCATAAACCCCGAAGGAGTCGCTTTTTATCATCGGCTCATTGATGCCTGCCATGAACGTGGCATTGAACCCTGGATTACGCTCTATCACTGGGATTTGCCGCAGGCGTTGCAAGATCGGGGCGGATGGGAAAGCCGGCAAATTCTGAATTGGTTTGCGGAGTATGTTTCCTTCTGTGCGACCGAATTTGGCGATATAGTAAAAAAGTGGATCGTACTAAACGAACCCATGGCGGTGGCGGCTTTGGGCTACACAAGCGGGCTGCACGCGCCGGGGCGTAAGGGCCTGCACCGTTTTCTGCCCGTTGTGCATCATTTGGCGTTGTGCCAGGCCGAAGGGGGGCGTTTGCTGCGGCAGTTGGTACCCGGAGCTTATGTGGGCACCACTTTTTCGTGTTCGCCGGTGCTGCCCCACTCGCCTTCTCCGCGCGACGTCCGGGCGGCCAAACGGCTGGATGCTTTGCTTAATCGGCTGTTCGTAGAGCCCACACTCGGTATGGGCTACCCAACCGACGCCTTTCCATTTTTGAAAAATATCAGGTACTTTATGAAACCCGGCGATGCCGAAAAACTAGCCTTTGATTTTGATTTTATAGGTCTGCAAAACTACTTTCAGGTGGTGGTTCGGCATTCGTGGAAAAAGCCCCTGCTGTGGGCCGAGGAAGTAAAACCAACCGGAACTCGTACTGCAATGGGTTGGGGTGTTGCGCCCGAAGGTTTGTATAAAATCCTGACACAATTTGGGGCTTACGAGGGCATTAAAGAGCTCATTATCTCTGAAAATGGTGCGGCTTTTCATGATGAAATAAAGAATGGCGAAGTGCATGACCCCCAACGGATCGGTTTTTTTAGAGATTATCTGGAAAACGTGCTGCGTGCCCGGCAGGAAGGCGTGCCGGTAAACGGCTATTTTGCCTGGTCATTGCTCGATAATTTTGAGTGGGCCGAAGGATACGACGCTCGATTTGGGCTGGTGCACGTGGACTACGCAACGCAAAAGAGAACCATCAAAAGTTCGGGCTATTGGTTCGCTGAGTTTTTGGCATAATTAATCTCGGGTCATTCCAACCTTTCAGTCCGTTGATCGGGTCTTTATGTATTATGAATGAACCAAAAAAGCTATGAAAAAGATACTGTTTGTTATACTAATGCTGGCCGTATTTGGCTGTGAAAAAGAGGAACCTATCCCGACAGGTGAGGTGTTTGAAACATCGGCCAAACTTGTGAACGATCTTGCCGTTGATGGTTGCGATTGGCACTTTCAGATTGTTCAAAGTGATTCCATTCAAATCACAATAGTAGTGCCAACTCGGGCTACGGAAGCAAAAGTGAAGGATGCTTTGCCTGAATACGGTACCGTTAATAGCTATTCATTTACACCTGTTCAACTAAAATATCGCCCTACGGGAACCAAACGCACCATTTCCTGTGGTTGGGGCCAAACACCCGAAGTGGATGAAATTGAGGTGATTGAGGTTAGTAAAAAATAGAGTAGGGAGCCGGGTATTGTCAAAAAGACGAATGCTCAACGCAAAGTGCCGAACGTCCGAAAGTGTACAAATACTGTACGCTTTCGGACGATTTTTTTTGTTAAATTATTGTAATTAATTGATAGTCAGCACTTTTTTACTGCTGGTACGCATTTAGCTTATTTAACTATAAATACATCTACCGTAGATTTTGTAAATCTTTCTATTGAAAACTCCAATCATGATTAAGCTTAACCAAATTGCCAAACATTACCCGGCCGGATTCGGGAAAGTATATGTTCTCCGTCAAATAGATCTCACGATTCAGGAAGGAGAATTTGTGTCGATCATGGGGCCTTCCGGTTCGGGCAAATCTACCCTGCTCCATATTCTGGGCCTGCTCGAAGAACCCTCCGAAGGTGAGTATCGCTTTCTGGATGAACCCGTACAAAAACTGAGCGAGAAAAAACGAACCGAACTGCACCGGCACCACATCGGGTTTGTGTTTCAGGCCTACCATCTCATTGACGAACTGACAGTTTATGAAAACATCGAAACGCCGCTGCTGTACAAGGGCGTGTCGGGCTCGGAGCGCAAAAGTCGGGTAGCTGAACTGCTGGATCGATTCAATATGGTAGCCAAAAAAGACCTTTTTCCCAGTCAGTTGTCAGGCGGACAGCAACAGCTTGTGGGCGTGGCGCGGGCGCTGGTCCATCAACCCAAAGTGATTTTTGCCGACGAACCCACCGGCAATCTTCATTCTGAGCAGGCGGACGAGATTATGGAGCTTTTTCAAAAATTAAATAAAGAAGATAAAGTAACGATTGTGCAGGTAACCCACTCCGAAAAAAACGCTACTTATGGTACTCGCACCATTCGTCTGAAAGATGGCTGGATGGCCTAGTAAGAAGGAATAGCGTGCCAGTTTTTTTTCCAAATAATGTATAATTCCTGTCAAAAGCCATGATTTACCTGATTCAGTATTTAGTAAAATTTTTCTTAATCCGGCCCGGACTACCAATGCTTGCGGGTAGTTTAATTCTAACCGTTTTGCCGGCTGTGGCTCAGCAGTCAATCGGTTTAAAAGAGTGCGTAGAACTCCTGACAAAAAATAACCTGACCTACCGCGAAGGAATGTTGCAGGCCGAAGCGGCGCATGCCAACTGGCGGCAGGCGCGCTCGCAGCAACTGCCCCAAATGAGCCTGGATGTGGGCCAAAGTGTCAATTTGGGCAGGAGTATCGACCGTTTCACCAATGCTTACATTGATCAGCTCTATAATTCCAATTATGTAGGAGCAGGCGTGCAGGTGCCTATTTTTCAGGGTTTTAGAATGCAACACCAAATTAGGCAAAATCAACTGCTCAAAGAGGCGTCGCTCGAAAATACGTCTGCCGTGCTGAACCTGCAAATCCTGAATATGATGCAGGCTTACGTACAGGTACTAGCCTCGCAGGCGCTCCATAAAGCGGCGCAACAACAGGTAGCTTCGTCAAAAGAGCAGGTGCATCGGGTTCAGAAACAGGTTGATGCCGGGGTCGTTGGCGGCAATGCACTTTATGATATTAAAGCGCAGCTCAGCATTGATACCTTCGACGAAGTGACGGCCTTGAACACCTACCGCATGGCTCGTTTAGCGCTCTTTCAATTATTAAATATTTCCCCAAACGATACGCTGGAATTGCAGCCTTTGGATGTTCCTAAGAATGTATCAGGAGCGGCAATGGACGCAGAAACGATGTATACAGAAGCGCAGCGACTTTTCCCGGATATTCGGGGAGCCGAGTTGAGTCGGCAGAGTTTTGCCTATCAGGCCAAGGCGATCAGAGCGCTTAACCTGCCTTCTCTAAATGTTGCTACTAGTTTGGGCGCATTTTATGCCTCAACCAACGCCAACCTCGACTACTTCAAACAGCTGAATGCTACCCGAAACGGATCTTTGAGTCTTGGCCTTTCGATTCCGATTTTGGGCCGTTGGCAAACCGGCCCACGGGTAGAGTCTGTAAAAGTGCAGGAGCGTCTGGCTCAAAATCAGTTGGATGTTAGCAAGTTGCAGCTTCGTCAGGCCATTGAGCAATGCGTACTTGACGTTACGGCTTCTGCCGAAAGATATCAGGTAGCAAGCGAACAGTTTGAGGCACTTTCGGCGAGCTATGCCCTGGTAGAAAGTCGCCTGAATGCAGGAACGGCCACACTGTTTGAGTATTCGCTGTCCAAAGCAAACCTGGCGCGGGCGCAGGCCAACGCCATTCGGTCGGGTTATGAGTACGTGATGAACCAAAAAAAGCTTCGCTACTATCAGCAGGGAAACTGGAATGGGATTTTGTAATGATAAGGAATTTTTTTTGAGAATGTTAAACTGAATAGTATTGAAAAGAGCAGGTCGTTGGCCTGCTCTTTTTTTTTGGTTTGCTTTAAAAAAGGCTTGGAAGATTTTCTTATTTGCAATTCAATTATACGTTTTCCTACACGGGTAATAGAACTGTGAAGGTGTCAAAACTTGCTGATTTTTAAACCATATTCCAGGTTGCCCATAGGTAAGTTGATCTATAATTCCCCTACATTTGAAAGTAAAAACAACGAAAAAGTCATGCGATATTTTGGAGTACTGATCCTGGGAATAGGGCTTGTGCTGAGCGGATACACAACCCATGCACAGCGTACGGCTTTTGAGCTCAATAAAGCCCTGGGTCGTGGCATCAACATGGGCAACATGTTTGAGGCACCCACCGAAACAGCCTGGGGCAATCCCTATCGCGCCGATTATTTTCAGCGAATCCGTACACTTGGTTTTCAGCACGTACGAATTCCGGTTCGCTGGGATACACCCGAACGTACTTCATTTACAGAGCCTTACAGGGTTGATCAAACGTTTTTGAATCGACTCAGGCTAGTTGTGGATGAGGCGCTGCGGCAGGATCTGCACGTAATCATCAACATGCATCATCACGACGAACTTTTTTCAAACCCCACGGGTGCAAAACCCCGCTTTCTGGCGCAGTGGCGGCAGATTGCCGATTACTTCAAGGGCTATGATCAACGTCTGCTTTTTGAGGTGCTCAACGAACCGCACGATCAGCTCACACCTACGCTCTGGAACGAGTTTTTCGCCGAAGCCTTGCAGCAAATCCGGGTGTACAGTCCCACGCGGGCGGTGCTCATGGGGGCGCCTCTTTTTGGCGGACTTGCCGGAGTACCATTCCTGCAACTGCCCGATGACAACTACCTGATCGTGTCGCCGCATTTTTATAATCCGTTTCGTTTTACGCATCAGGGCGCCGAGTGGGTGGGCGAAGAAGCGCAGTCGTGGCTGGGCACGGCCTGGCGGGACCTTTCTACGGAGCGGGAAGTGCTGATACAGGAATTTGAGCCCGTGCTGGCTTTTCAGAAACAACACAATGTGCCCATTCATATTGGGGAATTTGGCGCTTATAGTACAGCCGATTTAGCGAGCCGAGTCCGCTGGACTACTTTTCTGGCCCGTTGGTTTGAATCCCAGGGATTTAGTTGGGCGTACTGGGAATTCAGTGCAGGATTTGGGATTTTTAATCCTGTCACGAATCAATACGTACAGCCGCTGGTCGATGCGCTGCTTTCCAATCCGTTGCCGCAGCCCGTGGAGCCGCTCACGACGGTGGTGTATTCGTCGGATGATGCCTATTCGGGGTGGAATGTGTACGTTAACAGTGGTGCAGAAGCTACTCGGAGTACTGTCGAAGGCCAACTTAGGATTCAGATTAACAAAAAAGGAACGGAAGATTGGCACGTACAGGTAGTCAAAGGAAACATACCTCTCCAAAAAGACGTGCTGTATCGCGTTCGGTTTAAGGCTGTTTCTTCGGCGGCTTCACCGCATCCCGTGACGGTCTATACAGGCAGGTCAGTATCTCCCTGGGACAGCTATTCAGGATATAGTCGGGTGGAGATAGGGGCGCAGGAAAAAGAATACGCCATCATGTTTGATATGAAAAATGAAACAGATCTCACGGCTCGCCTGGTGTTGGATGCCGGGAGTACGGAAGGACTGTTATCTGTGAGGGATGTCGTGGTAGAGCAAGTTTGGCTGGATGTAGACGTGCTGACTTCTTTGCCGGCTCAGGAGTTTTTACCGCCGGTTTTATACCCGCTGCCCGCCACCGATCTGGTGACGATAGTCCACGGATGCTTGTATGATGCGCTGAACGTATATGATGCCCGTGGGCTTTCTGTTTTTGACAAAAAATTATCAAAAGATTTAGAATGCAAAGTTGCACTGGACGTTCGCAACTGGCCGGCGGGACAGTATTATTTTTACTTTATTTCAAACGAAAAAACTACCGTTAGAAAATTCATTAAATATTGAGGATTCAATACGTAGACAGTCAATCTGCACGCTGTCAATCTCGGACAGTTTCGTTGAGTAATGAAATTTTCACGAAAATCACTCACCATTATTTATCTTTTGGAAAAGCCCATCGTTTGGTAAGCATTATAATTTACGCCTAATCACCTTTGGATAAATGGCAGGTTCTGTTTGTAGGCCTCACGTTTTCTATGTTTCAAGAGGTAAAATCATCTCAATTATCAATTAAGTTTTTCATGAAAAAATACAGCACAATTTTATTTGCAATAGCCCTTTGCTCGTTCGTGGCGTGCCACAAACCTTCCTATCAGCAAATGGCCCCACCCTGGGAACCGGATTTTGCCATTGACCGATTTGAAAAGGAAATTAAGGATTTTGAAGCAGAGGATGCCCAAAAAATGCCCGCTGCTGGCGGCATTGTCATGACGGGCAGTTCGAGCTTTCGACTCTGGAAAACAGCCGAAGAGGACCTGGCCCCGCTGCCGATTATTAACCGGGGATTTGGCGGCTCTACGCTTTCCGAAGTCCTGCACTACACCGACCGCACGGTGTTGAAATACAAGCCTGCTACCATTGTGGTGTACTGCGAAAATGATCAGTTTGGCAAAAAACCTAAAACTCCGGAACAAACACGTGATACTTACGTAACATTTACCCAGAAAGTACGCGCTCAACTGCCTGACGTACAGATGTATTTTGTGTCTTTGAAACCGTCTCCTTCCCGATGGGACCGGCGCGAAGAAGTGAAAAGAACGAATCAGTTAATCAGGGAGTTTGTCAAATCTGACCGTCATCATGAGTACGTTGATGTGTGGCCAACGATGCTAAAAGATGGACGCCCTGACGGCAGTATTTATGTAAAAGATAGCCTGCACATGAATGCCGAAGGCTATCGCCGCTGGACCGAAGTGATTAAGCCGGTGTTGAGTAAAAAGTAAATTTCGGATCATCATACCGGCGTACAGTCAATCTGACCACAATCATGACGGCTTTTTAACCGAAAGTACTTATCTTAACCACCGAAATAATTAACCTCTAACACCAAGTCTTACACTAATCTAATGAAAGTAACCGCTGTATTTGATATTGGCCGGACCAACAAGAAATACATCCTATTCGACGAGTCGTTTCAGGTCGTGAGAGAAATTAAGGAGGTACTGCCCGAAACTACCGATGAAGACGGCTTTGCCTGTGAAGATATTACGCTGCTGACTCAGTGGGTTCAGAAGCACTGGGAGGAATTGAAGCACGACGATAGTTTCGAGATTCAGGCTGTAAATGTTTCGGGCTATGGCGCAAGTTTCGTTCATCTGGACGCGCGCGATCAGCCTGTGGCCCCGCTTTACTCGTACCTCAAACCTTTTCCGGAAGCCCTGGCAGCGCAATTTTATAGCGAGTACGGCGAGCCGATGCGCCTGGCGCTGCAAACGGGATCGCCGCCTATGGGCTTGTTAAATTCCGGCCTGCAAATGTATTGGCTAAAATATGCCCGACCCGAAACCTACGCTCAGGTCAGAACGTCGCTGCATTTGCCGCAGTATATCCTGTTCCTGCTAACGGGCCGCAAGGTAAGTGATTTTACTTCTTTGGGGTGTCACACGGCCCTGTGGAGTTTTGAAATGATGGACTACCACGAATGGGTAAAAGCCGAAGGTATCCATAAAAAAATGGCGTCTTTGCTGGCAGCCTCGTCGTTTATTTATCGTTTTGACAACAAAGTAATTCAGTCAGGATTTGGCCTGCATGACAGTTCGGCGGCGCTTGTTCCGTATCGGATGGCGTTCAAAAAACCGTTTATTCTGTTATCAACGGGAACGTGGTGCGTCAATTTTAATCCTTTTGCCAACAATCCTTTAACGTCCGATCAGCTCGAACGCGATTGCCTGCATTTTATGACACCCGAGGGCAGTGGCGTCAAAGCTTCGCGGGTTTTTATGGGCCGTGAGCACGATTTTCAGGTGGTTCGCATTGCGGAATATTTCAAAGTTGCTCCTGATTTTTATCGCTCCATAACTTTCAATCCGGCAGAGCTAAAGGCGGATGCTCCGCCGTTTTATCCGGCCTGCATGGAAGGTAACGGTCCGTTCCCTGAGCACCAACCCGGCGAATGGCAGATCAGTGCCTTTGCTACGGCAGAATCAGCCTATCATCAATTGATGATTGCCCTGACGCATATCGTAGCCACTTCGCTCAAACTCATTGGAGCCGAAGATGTACCGACGCTATTTGTGGATGGTGGTTTTGCCAAAAATCAGATTTTTACGCAATTGCTGGCGCGGCATTTCCCCTCGCACGAAGTATATACTACGCTGTTACCTTATGCGGCTGCCTTAGGCGCGGCGCTACACGTAACCCGCCCGCAGACGTTTGAATTTCCGGGCGAAATCGTTAAAGTTGAAGTACTTGACTCCGTTAGCTGATCCGGCTCCAATTGGTTTCGGACTGCCGCATATTATCCAAATGTCCCCGAATGGCTGCGTGTTGGGGAGTTTCTAATTCTGGATCTTCTTCTAAAATGGCCTGGGCAGACGCCCGGGCCGCTTTTAGTATTTCACCATCTTTGGCCAAATCCGCAATCAATAAATCCATTATCCCGCTTTGTTGTGTACCCGTCAGGTCGCCGGGGCCCCGCAGTTGCAGGTCTACTTCCGCAATTTCAAAACCGTTATTGGTTCGGCACATGGTGTCGAGCCGGGTGCGGGTTTCTTTGCTGAGTTTAAAATCCGTCATCAGTACACAAAACGACTGTTCGGCTCCGCGGCCTACCCGGCCACGCAGCTGATGCAGCTGAGAAAGGCCAAAACGCTCGGCGTTTTCAATGACCATCACGGAGGCATTGGGCACATTTACGCCAACCTCGATAACCGTCGTAGCCACCATAATTTTGGTTTCATTTTTTACAAAACGCCCCATTTCATACTCCTTATCGACGGGCTTCATTTTTCCATGAAGAATACTGATCGGGACATCCGGAAAGGAACGACTGATGCTTTCGTAGCCATCAGTAAGGTCTTTCAAATCCATTTTCTCGGATTCTTCAATCAGCGGGTACACAATATAGACCTGCCTCCCTTTGGCGATTTCATCCTTTAAAAAACCAAAAATAGTGGCTCGGTGCGCATCGTAGCGATGCACGGTCTTGATGGGCTTCCGCCCGGCCGGAAGTTCGTCAATGACTGAAATGTCCAAATCTCCATAAAGCGTCATGGCCAATGTACGGGGAATAGGCGTGGCGGTCATGACCAGAATATGCGGATGAATGCGTTCATTTTTGGCCCAAAGCCGGGACCGCTGCGCCACGCCAAACCGGTGCTGTTCGTCAATGACGCACAGGCCGAGGTTCTGAAACTGTACTTCGTCTTCGATGAGCGCGTGAGTGCCGACCAAAATATGCAAACTGCCATCCCGCAAAGCTTCATGCAGTACGGTTCGTTCCTTTTTTTTGGTAGAACCAGTCAGTTTTGCAATCGTTACACCGAGCAGATCTGCGTATTGTTTGAGCCCTTGAAAATGCTGATCGGCAAGAATTTCGGTAGGCGCCATCAGACAGGCCTGGGCATCGTTGTCGAGCGCCATAAGCATGGCGATAAACGCCACGATGGTTTTTCCCGAGCCTACATCGCCCTGCAAGAGGCGGTTCATCTGCTTTCCTTTTTGAAAATCTTCCTTAATTTCCTGTAAGACCCTGTGTTGAGCATTGGTCAGGGCAAAGGGCATATGCTTTTCATGAAAGACGGTCGTGCGGTCGGTCTGATCAAAAATCTGACCCGGAAATTCGTTTTGGAGCAGAATTTTGCTCTTGATCAGCCGCAACTGATTGTAGAAAAGTTCTTCAAATTTGAGCCGGCGCGTAGCCTGATGCAAATGCGCCGGACTTGGTGGAATATGAATGGACCACAGCGCGTCGGCTTTGGGCATCAGGCGGTATTTCGTCAACAACCAATCGGGAAGCGTTTCGCGGATATGCGGCGTGGACAATTCGAGCAGCGTACGTACCCATCGGCCAATGCTCCGGCTGTCTACAAATCGTTTTTTTAGTTTTTCAGTCAGGTGATAAACCGGCTGCCAGGTGCCCGCCTTTTCATTTTCGGGGGTAAGTGGGTCAATCTCGGGGTGCGTGATGCTGTATCTTCCATTAAAAAAAATGGGCTTTCCGTAGACGACGTATTCGCTGTTTCGGCGGAGTACTTTTTCAAACCACGGAATACTTTGAAACCATACGAGCTCCATACTGCCGGTGCTGTCGGTAAAACTCGCCACCATTCTTTTTTTGTGGCCTTCGCCCAGCACCGTCCAGTCTTTCAGCCGGCCTTTGATCTGCACGGCGGGGAGTTCTTCCGAAATAGCCTGAATATAATGAAATTGGGAGCGGTCTTCGTGCCTGAATGGATAATACTGAATCAGGTCACCGTAGGTAAAAATGGACAATTCTTTATTAAGCAGGGGGCCACGCTGCGGCCCAACTCCTTTCAGGAATTCAATTTTTGTTTCAAAAAAAGTACTTCGTTCAGACATGGCAAGCGTATACTGATTAGTCAAAGTTAAGAAAAAAGAGCTTCGTAAGTTTGATTGTTGGAGCCTGATCCGGCGTTTTGTTGGCGACTTTACAACTTTTTGGAAGGCAGTAACGTTTGTTCAGAAATAACAACTAAACTACATTCATTTAATCGATCATGAGAAAAACAGGAGTACTCTTCATTTTGGCGTTATTTGCCGTTTCAGCCGCATTTGCCCAAAAGCCCAGCCCAAAAGTGACCGCCGAAGGCAAAAATGTAAGTATCGTTTACGGCCAACCTTCTAAAAAAGGCCGCGTGATTTTTGGTGCCGATGGAAGCAATAGCCTCGAAAAGTATGGAAAAGTATGGCGCACCGGCGCTAACGAAGCTACCGAAATTACATTCAAAAAAGACGGTACGTTTGGTGGAAAGCCTGTAAAGGCCGGAACTTATACCTTGTTCTCAATTCCCGGAGAAAAAGACTGGACCATTATCCTGAACAGCGAATTGAAGCAGTGGGGTGCTTATGGCTATGACAAAGTAAAAGATAAAAATGTTCTGGAAGTAACCGTACCAACCAAAACTTACAAAGATGCAGCCGAGCAGCTGAATTTTACTGTAAAAGATAACATGATTGGTTTTCAGTGGGATACCATGGGTTTTGAAGTGCCCGTGAAATTCTAAAAACGAAATGTTTTCACTAATTCGAGCCTGATTCTGAAAAGAGTCAGGCTCGTGTTATTTTTGGCTTTCGCTAAAAATCATGGCATCACGATTGCGAAGCCAAACCGCCTGATTGAGCTGAGCATTGGCGCGACTGTTGAGTGCGCCGGAAGCAAGCCCTGTTCCCAAAGACACCCAAAAGAAGGTACGGAAAGCATCGCGATTGCCCGAAACCAATGTGTAAATTGTACCTGCTGAGCCTGCTAATGAAAACACAAGCGCAATGGAGCGAGTGCGCCGTGAGCGAACGTACAGCTGCATCCCGCCCGGCGAAATCATGAACTCGCGTCGGAGCTGATTCCCGCCGGCGTACACCATATTATTGCGTACGTAACGATTAGGACTAAGCAAATATATCGTTTCCCGGTCGTACCATTGTTTGGCCGGATCGGGAGTAATAGCTCCCTGTCCAAAGCAAGTCTGATGAAGACTTAAACCAAGAAACAGGAACGGAAAAATCAACCAGCGAAGAATAGAAAATAGCATGCACTTTTTTTATTATAATTTTGGCAAAGGTATACACGTGAAACTCTATTTTGGGGCTGCAACGTAAACTCACAGGCGAAGCTTGTTGGTTGCGTGTGATCCAGCAGTTGCTATTACACAAAACCCTTAATCTGCTTAAATTCTTAATGGGTACTAGATAAAATACTGAGCCAATTTTGGAAAAAAAATCAGCAGGCCTACAACTACTGCCGAAATCGCCATGATCAGTACTGCGCCTGCAGCCAGATCTTTCACAGACTTTATAAGCGGATGATACTCAGGCGAAACTACGTCAGCTAATTTTTCCAGCGCTGTATTGAAAGCCTCAGCGGCAACTACCAGAGCGATTTGGGTCACAATCAAAGCCCATTCGAGCGAAGAAATGTGAAGAAAAAAACCTAAAATTATGGCCAGAATCGCTGCCACGAAGTGAATCCGGGCATTGTTTTCAACTTGAAAAAGGGAAATAATTCCCTGAAAAGCATATCGAAAACTTCGCAGAGCCTTGCGAACCTGAATGGGTGGCGTCATATCTATTTTTGGGGCTATCCGGTTAGTTGGGCTTTTTTGTAAACTCACGCATCATGACCCATTCCCGGCCAGGATTCTTGACCGAAAATGTTTCCAGACATCCCCGATCCTGTAAAGTAACGTAACAGGTTTTTCCTTTCCGGCCACCAAAACAAATATTTGATACCTTTTTACCAATTGTCTTAATCGTAGAAAGTGCCTTGCCCTCAGGCGATATTACGGCTACTTCGCCCTTGCCATGCCGCGCAATGTATAAGTCGCCGCTAGCTGAGCAGCGCATGCCATCCATGCCGCCATCTTCAAATTCGTGCAGCAGTCGTTTGTTGCTAAGCGTGCCGTCGGGAGCCAGGTCAAACGCCCACACCTTGCGTTGCACACTTTCATTGACGTACAGCGTTTTTTCGTCCGGACTGACCTCGATGCCATTGGTTGTTCCCATGTTTTCAGCCACCAGCCGGACGGTTCCGGCAGGACTTACGTGCCAGACTTGTCCGGTACTTTTTTCCCAATTCGGATCTGAACAAAAAATATGTCCGGAGCGGGTAATCGCCAGGTCGTTTGGTTGATTCATGCGGGGCTCGTGCGCAAATACTGTTACTTCGCGTGTGTTCAGGTCTGCTTTCAAAACATTATGTCCGGTGAAGTCGGCAATGTAAAAAGTATTTTTATCACCAAACCGAATGCCATTTCCGGTACTTCCTTTGGGCAATGTAATAAAAAAACTTGTGCTGCCACGGCGGCTGATTTGGGCAATTGTACCATCCTGAGCAAAATTGACGGCATAGATGTTTCCCTCAGCGTCTACGGCGGGGCCTTCACAGTTGGCCGTAAATTCTCCTTCGTTGGTGAAGGTTTTACTTTGGGCGTAGGTCAGTTGAGAGAGTACAAGCAGGCTCCACAGACCGCCAAGGGTGAGGAAGGTTTTTTGGGTAGCAATCATAGGACTAAATGCTTTACGGATGAGCTGGAATCGTGTTTCAAGATATTGAGTAATCATGAAATGTCAAAAAAACCGGGACGATTGCGTCCCGGTTTCCGGTATTTTTTTAAAGAATAAAATCTAAAAACAATTAGACATCTTTCCACTTAATGGCACAGCCAATCGCCTTTGTGGTCGTAGTAACGACGGGCTTACCTGCCAGCAGATTTGTCACGGCGTCGTCAACATAGCGCTTCGACACGCCGGAAGGATCCTGCGGGTTGTCGTCAATTGTTCCAATGTAACGCACGGTAAAAGTGCCGTTGTTATTTGTTAAAACGAAAACGTGCGGAGTACGAGTCGCACCAAAGGCTTTTGCTACCGTTTGGGTAGCGTCGACCAGGTACGGGTACGTAAATCCTTTGGACCTGGCGCGCGCCTGCATTTGTTCAAACGTATCATCTTCATAGGCAGCGGGATCGGTAGGATTGATGGCAATTACGGGAAAACCCTGACCGCCAAATTTACGATCCAGAGCAATGACCCGCTCTTCATACGCTTTGGCAAACGGGCAGTGATTGCAGCTAAAAACCACAATAACGCCTTTTTGCGACGAATAATCTGAAAGAGAAATCATTCGACTGTCCACATTTTTTAAACGAAAATTGCTGACGGCATCGCCAATCTGATAGCCTTCTGAGAGGACTTTTGAATTTTGGCTGGCAGAAAATCGCTCGCTCGCAGTCGAGAAAGAAACACTTCCGATTGCCACAAGCAGAAGTAAAACTCCAAAAAAGCTTACGTATTTTTTTATAAGAAATGCGTCATACTTCATAGTTCTTTTGACGGTTAATAGTCTAAAAAGTAGCTTAAATCCCGCGCCAGGGTTTCGTAATCCAATGCTTTTTCATAGAATACCTTCCGGGAACGTGCCGGATTAATAATCAAGGTAGCCGGTAAAGCACCTGTCCAGGTCGAATCTACCCGTTCAATCCAGCTGTTGGCGTCGGGTTCGTTGAGCAGCCAAACCGGATTGGTAAGTTTCATACGTTCCACAAAAGGAATCACGCGGTCTTCCATATCTTTTACAAAATCCATGCTCACCAGCACAACTTTGACTTTTTGGCTGGCATAATGACGGTTCACGGCTTCAAAATGCGGCAGTTCGGCTACGCACGGCCGGCACCAGGTTGCCCAGAAATTAAGCACGTACGTGGTGTCAGAGGAAGAGGAAAGAATATTCTGCAAAGCATTCCACTTTACTTCGGCCACAAGTGGCTGAGCCGTCGAAACGTCAGACAAACCACCTGACTCCTGAGTTTGGGTACTTTCAAGTGAAGCAGTTTCCTGAGCAAACGAAGTGTGTGCGATGGCTAAAAGCCAGAGTATGAGTAGTTTTTTCATGGGTGCTGTCATTCATTTCGTATGAGTACTTAATGGGTAACTCAAACACCATGCCGAAAATATCAGGCAACTAAGATACGTAAATTTGGGGTTGGAATTGTGCTGATAATCAAAATAATTCGTAGTAAACCATTGGGAATTAATGGGGGAGTGGCTATCTTTGCACCTCATTTCAAAAAACGAAGTTTAACGAATTTATAACCATGTACGCAATCGTAGAAATCGCAGGTCAGCAATTTAAAGTTGAGAAGGGTCGCGAAGTCTTCACGCATAGGCTTGAAGGTGACGCGGACGCTGCACTTGTATTCGACAAAGTCCTACTCGTTGATAACGAAGGCACGATTCAGATTGGCGCTCCTGTATTGGCAGGTGCCTCTGTAAACGCAACCATTATTGAGCACCTGAAAGGGGAGAAGATCATCATCTTCAAAAAGAAACGCCGGAAAGGATATCGCGTTAAAAACGGACACCGTCAGTATCTGACTAAAATCCGGATCGACGAGATCATTTTTTAAGTTTAGGAGTTTTTTAGGTTAAGAAATTACGTATCAGATAAATACAAAGAAAACATGGCACATAAGAAAGGTGTAGGTAGCTCCAAAAACGGCCGGGATTCAATGAGTAAGCGCCTTGGCGTAAAACTTTTTGGAGGTCAGGTAGCCAAAGCTGGTAACATTATTGTTCGTCAGCGCGGTACAAAACACAACCCAGGCCGCAACGTAGGTGTTGGCCGGGATCATACGTTGTTCGCTCTTGTAGACGGCCACGTGGTATTTAAGAAAAAAGCAGGTAACAAATCATACGTTTCTATCGAACCCGTAGTTGTTGCCGCAGAAGCATAAGTTTTTATCAACTTTTGGATAAAATATTTTTTGCCGAAAGAAAAGCCCGCTCCGATGCGGGCTTTTTTGCGTATAAACCAAATCCGCCCTTTTGGTGTTCTCTGGAAGATATAAACAATCCTTTTACTTTATTACCCCATCGAAAACATATGTTAGCGCGTCCAATTTATATTTATACGGAGTTGAGTCCCAATCCGAATTCAATGAAATTTGTCCTGAATTTTGAATTGGTTCCCGACGGTCTATCGTTTGACTATCCTTCACAGGCAGCCGCCCTCGAACCCGGCAAAGCGTCTCCCCTGGCGGCTGATTTATTTCAGTTTCCGCACGTACAGCGGGTTTTTATTGCCAGCAATTTTATTACGATCACCAAGTCCGAAGATTTGCCCTGGGAGGAAGTGCTGCCGGATACCAAGAAATTCCTTAAAATATATTTTGACGAAAATCAGCCGGTATTTGAGCCGCAGACCATCGAGAACAATACGCTGATCGTTGACGCAAACGACACGGAATCTGTGCAGAAGATCAAAGCGGTGCTTGATCAATACGTGCGCCCGGCGGTAGAATCTGACGGTGGAGCCATCAATTTTCATTCATATGATGAAGAATCAGGTGCAGTTAAAGTTTTATTGCAGGGCTCGTGCAGCGGCTGTCCGTCTTCTACCTTAACGCTAAAAGCGGGTATCGAAAATCTTCTGACCCGCATGGTGCCGGGAGTTAAAACCGTAGTAGCCGAGGGAGTTTAAGCAGGAAAAATAAGCTTTTTTGTTACCGGAAAATCGTGATACTCCCACTTCGCACGGGTAAGTCCGGATGAAGTTTGATGACATAATAATAGGTGGCAGCGGGCAGGTCTTCCTGCCCAAACTGCCCATTCCAGGGCGTTTGGTAGCCGTTGGACGAAAATACCCGGTTGCCCCATCGATTGAAAACGCTTACTTCACAGGCAGGGTAGGCTTCGCTGTTTTCCAGAATCCAGGTATCATTGGCGCCATCACCGTTGGGTGTAAAGCCATTGGGGATTTTTACGAGGGGCAAAACTTCAATCCGAATTTGGCTTTCCGAAAAACAACCATTTGCGGTTGTTACACGTAGTGTATAGGTGGTTGATTGGGCTGGTGAGGCGGTCGGTTGCGCGATTGTCGTGTTGCTTAGCCCTTCTCCGGGTGTCCACTCATAGATAGCATCGGGGGTTACAGAGCTTCGCAACTGTACGCTGTCGCCTGCCAGAATCACCCGGTCATTTCCTACAATCGCCCGGGGCGCGGCAACGACCTGTGCCATTTGGGCAGCCGTGCCGGTGCAGCCATTAGGCGACGTATACCGATAGGTGATTTCATGACTGCCAATTCCGGCTACGAATGCGTCAAATAACGATCCGGTAATTCCTTTGCCCTCAAAAACGCCACCTGCGGGTGTACCGATCAAGTCAATTTGGGCGAACCCCTGCCCGCAAAGCACCGGAATTGAATCCAGGGTAATTTGCGGAACAGGCCGCACTAAAAGTGTCAACGAATCGGATTGACGGGTACAGCCCGTGGCGGTATCCGTAACGAGTACCGAATAAAGACCTGGCAAGGAAACTACCTGAGAGGCAGACAAAGCAGTAGGAAGCGGGAAATCGTCCCGATACCATACATAGGTTAAATTACTTCCTGAATTGATTAGCAGCATACTCGAATCGCCTTCACAGAATTCCAGCTTGCTTGCCGTGAGGTTTGCGGGCGGGCGTGGATTTTGACTTACCGCTACGGTGTCTGCACTGACACAGCCACTGACTACATGAAACCCGTGTACGCTATATGAACCCGGTTCCTGAATCGCACTTAATTGATTTTGAGTAGCATTGGTGAGTAAAACTCCATCTTTTTTCCATTGAAAAGTCCAGTCCGGTGCGTTTGCGTTTACGGCCAAATCCAGCGGACTACCCTCACAAATACTGGCTTTGGGGCCGGGGGTGATGGCCAAAGGCACCAAAGAACGGTACGTTACCCGAAACTTTTCGCCCAGTACGCTGGCATTGCCACAGCGGTCGGCAAAAGTTTTCACAACAGAATAGACTCCTTCCTGCGTAATTTGAATAGCCGGACCAACGCCATCATCCAAATTAACGCCATTGCGCTGCCATTGATAAAACCAACGGCTGTCTTCCTCGGCTTTTAGGGAAATTGTATCGCCGCTGCAAATGCCCACCTCGATTGTGTCACCCGGAACAATAGACGTGCCGGGCGGGTAAAGTGCCTCGGTAAGCGAAACGGGCGGCGGATTTTCGTCGGAGCAGTCAATGACCAGCAGCTGATAGTCCCGGTGCACTTCGCCAATTTTTTGTCCATTTCTGAATTCTTCCACCACAACCCGATACACAAAAAGGCCGGTTTGAGTAGGAGTAAAACTAATTTGCCCGCTTTGTGGGTCGAGCCGAAACGAGGGACTGCCCGGTACGGGTGTTGATGTTTGAAAGCCATCGGCCCATTCACTTCTGAGATAAGGGCCGGTAGTGGGTGGTGCGAGTGGATCAATGCCAAAGGGTGGGCGCGTGCTATTAAAAGGAGTTTCAAGACGATAGCTCAGGCGATCGCCATCGGCGTCTGTTGCGCCTGATTCGAAGGTGTAGGGAGTGTTTGTGCATAAAATCTCTCCGTTGGCCGGGCGAAATTCCGGGCTATGATTGACCTGACTGAGTGGGGGGAATTCGGTGTAAAGGACCAATGAAGACGTTCCGGCACCTTTCAGATTACTGACATCTCCGCTACGACAGCAGCGCTCCCAGCTCAAATAGTAACCTTCTGCATCGGCGAATTGCGAGGGTGACAGCCGAATGTCTGCGGCAAACTTCACCACATTTATTTCAAGATTTCGGGATTGGGCACAGCCGGGGTTTGTAAATGCGAGCGGCTCTTTGCTGACAAGTTTCAGACGCAAATCCTGTTGGCGGGCGTTATCCCGTTTCCTGAAAAAAGAAACAGTAAGCTCACTCTGTTCTGCGTTTGGGTCGGTACTGTTGGCGTCGTAGTAAAGAACTACACAGACCGTGTAGAAGCCCGGACTCCCGGTTTTTGGATTTAGCGTAATGTTCCCTCCAACAATATGTGCGCCATGAGCAGTGCCTGCCAGCCCACAAAAAACCAGGATCATCCACCACATCCAAACCTGCGCTCGCTTCATTTTCTTGATTGTTTCCAGGAGAATTTTACAAATTCAGTGCCAATGTACTCAAAATGTGGTGAAGGTAAAACGCCTGAAAAGAAGGATATTCTCAATTTTTTTCAAAAAATAGTACAAAACGCAGATATTTTAAAAAGGAATTGTATATTTGACTAATAGTATGCTTGCATACCTATTAAAATAGACCTTATAATTTAGCTCCTATAAATTCATGGCAACCTATTTCAGCAGACGAAATCTTGACTTTCTATTATACGAAGTATTTCATGCTACCGAGCTAACAAAATATCCTTACTTTGAGGCGCATGATCGCGAGACTTTTGACATGGTGCTGGACTCAGCTACGCATATTGCTGACACGCTCATGTATCCGTATTATCGTGATGTGGACCGAAATCAGCCGGAATTGAAGGCCGGAAAAGTAACGGTTCATCCAAAAATAAAAGAATTTCTTACGGCCGTGGGCGATGCCGGGCTTATTGGCGCAAGTTTCCCGTTTGAACAGGGAGGGCAGCAATTACCCGAACTGATTGGTTCGTGCATGGGCTTTATAAAAATGGCAGCCAATAACGGCATGATGTACATCGGCCTGACGTCGGGCGCGGCTAATCTGATTACTACCTTTGGCTCCGAAAACCTCATTTCTACCTATGTACCCCATTTATTGAGCGGGAAATGGCAAGGTACCATGGCTCTGACCGAACCGCAGGCAGGAAGCTCACTGTCGGACATCACGACCTCTGCCGAGCCACTTGAAAATGGATCGTACCTGATAAAGGGTCAAAAGGTGTTTATTTCGGCGGGTGACCACGATGCCGTGGATAACGTCGTGCACCTGATGCTGGCGCGAATCAAGGGAGCACCCAAAGGAACCAAAGGCATTTCGTTGTTTGTGGTGCCAAAATCGCGACTAACGGACGACGGCACTTTTGTAGATAACGACGTGGCTTCTACCGGGATTTATCATAAACTCGGGCAACGAGGCACACCGGCGATGCACCTCACAATGGGTGAGGAAGATAACTGCTACGGATGGCTCGTGGGAGAACCCAACCGTGGGCTGAACTACATGTTTCAGATGATGAATGAAGCCCGGATCGGAGTTGGTATGACAGGGGCGGCTATCGCCTCAGCGGCTTATTATGCTTCGCTGGAATATGCCAAAGAACGTCCTCAGAGCCGTCGGCTCAATGAAAAAAATCTGCTGGATAGCCCGCAAACGATGATCATCAATCACCCGGATGTGAAGCGGATGCTTCTGTTTCAAAAGGCAGTAGTAGAAGGTTCACTTTCTCTGCTGATGGAATGCGCCCGTTTGTCGGATTTGGTACACGTTACGGAAGGAGAAGAAAAAGAAAACTATGAACTTCTGCTTGATTTACTGACGCCCGTAGCCAAAACTTTCCCAACCGAAATGGGCGTGCGCGCTGTAAGTGAGGGCTTGCAGGTTCTGGGCGGCTATGGATTTACAGAAGATTTTCCGCTGGAACAAATGTACCGCGATATTCGGATTACCCCTATTTATGAAGGAACTACGGGAATTCAATCACAGGATTTGCTGGGACGAAAAATGACCATAAAGAATGGGAAAGCACCTCGACTGCTGTTTGCAGAAATTGCCAAAACGCTCGAAGAAGCCCAAACTTATGATGAACTGAAACCCTATGCTGAACGTCTAAGAAAAGAAACCGGACGGATTCAGGAAGTAACGGCTTCTCTGCTGCCTTTTGCTATGCAGGGCAACATCGAGCGGTTTTTGATGGATGCCACACTTTACATGGAAATGTTCGGGATTGTGACGGTAGCCTGGCAGTGGCTAAAACAGGGAATTGCAGCCAAAAAAGCGCAGCTTACGCTGGGAGATACCGAAGACGCTTTTTACGAAAGCAAACTGCACACCATGAAATTTTATTTTCATTACGAAGTTCCCAAAACCAAAGGGCTCGCTACGAGGTTATTAGATACCGAAGTGCTGACGCTGGAAACTGGAAAAGAAGTCATTCTTTAATTTGATAAATCACGTATTTTCTTAACCTAAACTATATACAGGTTTTCTCAACAACAACAACTAAAACCATTGATAAGAAAAATAGACCCCGCTTTTGGCGGGGTTTTATTTTTGTGTAAAACCTGAATATTTATTTTTTGTCAGAAATTCTGATAGCCTGATCTGCCCGCAATCAATAAACAATTCAGGAATTAAAAGAAAGTTGCCCAAGATAAATGCCCTATATTTGGTCTGTTTAAAAAGAAAAAATACGTCAAGCAAAACCTCGTTTACTGATGGATCTATTTACCATAATTGCCATTCTGACCACCATTTGCGCCTTGTTTGCCTATGTCAATTTTAGGTTTTTAAAACTCCCAACCACCATCGGCCTCATGCTGATCGCGCTCATCAGTTCAATTCTGATTATGATTGTGGGGCAGTTTAATACCTTTGTCCTTGAAGAAGTTACGCTGTTAATCAGTAATATAGATTTCCCGCAGGTACTGCTGGAAGTCCTGCTGAGTTTTCTGCTTTTTGCAGGTGCCCTGCATACCGACATGGACCTGATGCGGGAGCAAAAGTGGAGTATCCTAAGCTTTGCTACGTTGGGAGTTCTGATATCAACGTTTTTGATGGGCGGGCTCTTTTTTTATATTCTGCCCATTTTAGGTTTTCAATTGCCATTCATTCATTGTCTGCTGCTCGGAGCACTGCTTTCGCCCACGGATCCTATTGCCGTTCTCGGGATTTTGAAAGAAGCTAAAATTCCTAAAAAACTCGAAATTGTAGTAACCGGCGAGTCGCTGTTTAATGACGGTGTGGGTGTTGTCATTTTTCTCACAATCCTGCAAATTGCCACCTTAGGCCCAACGGAGGTAACTCCCGCCGAAGTGGCTTTACTATTTGGCGAAGAAGTAGGTGGCGGAATTGTCCTGGGTTTTGGCCTGGGGTATATCACCTATCTGCTGATGCGTTCCATTGACCATTACCAAACGGAAGTACTGCTCTCGCTGGCACTTGTAATGGGCGGTTACTCCCTTGCTTCGGCTCTTCATTTTTCGGGGCCATTAGCGGTTGTAGTAGCCGGACTTTTTATAGGAAACCGAGGACGGGCAGAGGCTATGTCCAGCGAAACGGTCGAGTATCTGGATAAATTTTGGGAGCTCGTGGACGAATCGCTCAATGCGCTTTTGTTTGTTTTGATTGGCCTGGAAATGGTCATTATTCCTTTTTTGGAAAATTACTGGATTGCAGGCCTTGTTGGCATTGTCATTGGTTTGGCAGCCCGCTTCGTGTCGGTTTATTTGCCAATTTTGTTCTTGCGCCGATCCGTAAATTTTATGCCTCGCACGCCGCTTATTATGACCTGGGGTGGGCTGCGCGGAGGAATTTCCATCGCGTTGGCGCTGTCGCTACCGTTGGCTATGGACCGTGGAATAATATTATCAATTACGTATTCCGTTGTGATATTTTCAATTCTTATTCAGGGGCTTACCCTTGGGCCAATTGTCAAGCAGATCAAAGTTAAATATGGGTTGTGAGCCAGAGAAAGGCGTTTTATGTTTGTTTTAGGGGAAAAATGTAAAACTTTTACCCTAAAACAAAAAGCTAAATCCACCACCTAGCGTCAGCAATCCGGTTGGTTGGCTGGACGGCAGGATTTCGGTAGAAAGCTGCGAACCAACCTGAATTTCCTGAACAAGATTGTCATATTTCAGATCTGCCGTGATGTACTGCGCCGTGGCCTGAAGCGCCAGCCAACGGTTGAGTTTGAAACGGGCCGTAAAACCAGCTCCTGCCGCCAAAGCGCGGGTGGTTTTGGAAGGCGTTGTGAAAGTTAGCGGTATTTGCTGATACTCGGTATTCATTTCCATGTGCGAACTTTTGGCCTGCGCCAGTCCACCTGAAAGTTGGAAATCAAAGATGAATCGTCCGGCAGGTACGCTGAGCAGAGGTCCCACCATCAGGCTTTGAAAGGTACAGTTGGTGGCTTGTGCATTCCAGGTAGATTCGAGATCGTTGGCGAGCGAATGAATCATGACATCCTTACGAATGGTATTGGTCTTGTACGAATACGAACCGGCAATGCCGAGTAGTCGCCCAAACCGATAACCCATCGAAGCCTGCGCTGACTGACCATTGCCCATGAGGTTTTGAGAGTTTTTACCAAAGACCGAAAATGTAGGCATACTGTTACCTGCCGTTACATTTATAAAGCCTCTATGGTCAATTCTTGATAAAATAAACGATTGTTGCGCACTGGCTTTTCCGGTAAAGATTGCCGCAATTCCAAACAGAAGTAGTAGTCGTTTCATAGCAGAAATACATAAATGGGTTCAGAGTTATTTAGTTTTAAACAATTTCTGTGCCAATTTTATAAATAACTGAATATGAGTAGTTTGATAGACTTTTTTATTCGTAAGATTGAAAATGAGCAGTCGGCAGGAACAGCCATTTTTCCGGCGGGGCTTTTTCCTGCCCATCGTTCCAATGATTTGATCGGTTACTCTCGTCCGGATACCACGCTGTTTTTTTCTACAATTATCTGCTTTACCTTACAGAAAATTTTCCACGATTTACCAGAAGTTTATCAGGAAAGAATTCGAAAGGTTGTGGACAAGGTGACGCCCAACTACGAAGATTTTAAAAACAAAGACGGTTTAAAAACCTATAATTTTTGGAAAACCAAGCCCTCACGACACTTTCCGAATGGCTATCTGTTCCGGCATTTTGAACATTTTCGTATTCCCGACGACCTGGACGATACCGCTTTTGTGTACCTGACGACGGCACCGTCCGGGGATGAACTGCTTTGGCTTAAACAAAAATTGACTCAACACGCCAACGGCCACAGGCAGTGGATACGCAATACCTATCCGGAATATAAACCCCTGCGCGCGTACTCCACCTGGTTTGGCAAAAACATGTACATAGAGTTCGATGCCTGTGTACTGAGCAATATGCTCTACCTGATTTTTGAGCGTAAACTTCCCCTCAATGACCATGACCAAGACAGCCTGACGTACATTCGGTCGGTGGTCGAAACCAGGCGTTACTTGCGGGAACCGTTTCGCTGTGCGCATCAGTACCCGCACACGGCGCTGATCATCTACCACGTGGCCCGACTTATGGCTGCTTTTGATCCCCCTGAATTGCAGCCTGTCAAGTCAAGATTGATCGCAGATTGCCGTGCGTTGCTACAAACCGAACCGCACGTGATGTGCAGAATACTGCTGGCAAGTTCGCTGCTGCGGCTGGGCGAAATGGCGCCAAAAATAGATGTATCTACTTTTACGGAAGAGACCTTCAAAGGCTTTTATTTCTTTATTGCCGGTTTGCTTACCGCTTATGAACATCCGCTGCTCTATCGGTTGGCATCCAATCGTCTTTTCCACATGTACTGGACGTGCCCGGCCCATGCCTGGGTTTTATTGCTTGAATACGAAGTACTTTATGAAAAAAGTCAGGTATTTCCGGCGAAAATAACGGCCTGATTGGCTGATTTTCCAGTACTCAGCTGGATTTTAGTACCTTTGAAATGCCGGATGTTCTACCCAAACAGTAGTTTTTTTGGCACCACATGCAGGGCGTGAACTCTGCTTTATTTTATCGTATGGAAAAACAATTTAATCAATTAACCCCTCGCCGTCAGGAACAACTGATGGCTTTTGAGCGCCTGCTGACAATCATGGACGATCTTCGCGAGAAATGTCCGTGGGATCGGAAACAAACGCTGGAAAGTCTGCGGCATTTGACCATTGAAGAAACCTATGAACTATCGGATGCGATTCTGGAAAATGATCTGCCCGAAATTCGGAAAGAGATTGGCGATTTGATGCTGCACATGGTTTTTTATGCAAAAATCGGATCAGAAACCAACCATTTCGATATGGCTGATGTACTGCATGGAATTTGTGAAAAATTGATTTCCCGTCATCCGCATATTTATGGAAATGTAGTGGCCGAAACCGAAGAACAGGTCAAGCAGAATTGGGAGCAACTTAAACTTAAAGAAGGAAATCGCTCTGTATTTTCAGGCGTGCCGCAATCATTACCGGCCCTGGTAAAAGCCATGCGAATTCAGGAAAAAGCTCGTGGGGCAGGATTTGACTGGGACGAAAAACGGCAGGTTTGGGAAAAAGTAGAGGAAGAAATGCAGGAGTTTAAAGCGCACATCGATCTCGAAAATGGAGAAGTGCTGGATGCCAAAGAAGCCGAAGCTGAGTTTGGCGACCTGCTGTTTTCGTTGGTAAATTATGCCCGCTTCGTAAACCTGAACCCCGAAACGGCGCTGGAAAGAACGAATAAAAAATTTATCAAACGCTTTCAGTTTATGGAAGAACACGCGTTGGCAGATGGCAAAAACCTGTCGGATATGACGCTGCCCGAAATGGATCATTACTGGAACCGCGCCAAAACAGAAGCCTGAATGTCGTCGCATCATATTGTCAGAGAAAAACAGGAACCGGCCCTGATCATTGCCAACGGAGAAGCCTGTTCGGAAGAGCTGCTGGGACAACTGCTGGAATGGAGTCCGTACGTGGTAGTGCTAGACCATGCCATGCACCGAGTGCTGGATTTGGGAATAAAAGTAGACGCCTGGCTGGGTGATTTTGACCAAACGCAGGATTTTGAATACGTACGTGAGCGGCAGCATCCGCTGGAAATTATTCATACGCCCGATCAGGATAAAACGGATCTGGAAAAAGGAATTGATTTCCTGATTGAGCGGGGCTTTCCGGCTGCCAACATTGTGTGGGCCACCGGTCGCCGCGCCGACCATTCGATCACGAATATGACCAATTTGGTTCGTTACAAGCACCGCATTCGGTTGGTTATGTTTGACGATTATTCCCGAATTTTTCCGATTACGGATACTTTTGAAAAGTGGTATACTGCCGGCACGCCTCTTTCGCTTATTCCGGTGGGAGAGGTGCAGGGAATTACTACAACAGGTTTAAAATATAATCTTTCCAGCGAAAGTCTGACGTTGGGCTACCGGTCGGGAAACAGCAACGAGGCCGATAAAGATGGGTTTGTGCATATTCGCGTTCAAAAGGGCGATTTGCTGCTAATGGAATGCCAGGATTTGCCTTAATAGCGCAGCTCCGGCGGCGAGTTTGGTATTCAGGTTAGTTTGGGGGAGAATATGTAGCCAGGATAAAAGGAGTAAACCAATTGCTGCCCAGCTGCTGGTTTTTGTAAAATTAAAACTTTCCAGTTTAAACATAATTCCCCAATAAACTAAAAAAGAAAGTGGCGAAAGTAAGCGGAAGCCGGGTGCGTCAAAAGGACTGATTAACCGCAGAATCAACAAAAAAATGAGGTAGAAAAAAGCCGGAATACTTACAAATTGCGGTGGTTTTGGCCAAAAATGCGTTGCACGCCATTGGTTTATCAGAATAGAAAATAGTAAGATTTGGGCAAGTAGTGCCAGCCAGAAAAGCAGATCAGGCGAAGTGAAATCGCTATCACGTGCCAGCAAAAGTTCGTTGAGCAGGCCTTTTCCAAAAAGCAGGAATGTATCGCTTAGCGGGACATCGCCACTAAATCGCTCACCACCAAACCACAAACCACTTTTCTGAAAATTTAATACTAAATAACTCCCAAAAAAAACCAACCATATGAGCGTCAAACCCAGGCGAATTTTACCAACGTTTACGCGCATTTGACGAAAATCCTGAATAGCCATCAGCCCACTCAACGAAATAATGAATAGTCCCGCATAGCGCACTAAAATCAAGGACAAACCCAGAAAAAAAAGGGGTAAGTAGTGGGACGGATGGTTAAAAAACAGATAGGCCCAGCCAAACAAAAGAACCAGAAACAAAGGCTCCGACCAGGTATGCGCCCACAGTTTGAGAAAAGGTCCCAAAAGTAAAATCAGGCCGGAGAAAACAGCCCGGCGTGTTCCAAACCAACGGTAAAGAAGTCCTAAAAAGGTGCCCGAAGCCAGCAGATTGACCGCCTTTGACGCCCACAGAACTGGCAGCCCGCTCAGCCACGAAACCGCAGCAATAGCAGCCGAATAACCCATCGGAAAGATTCCATTCCAAATCAGTTGTCCCTGATCTAGATACGTATATCCTTTTCCCTGCAAAAGCATGGAGGCCGATTGCAGGTAAAATCCGGAGTCAATTGTGGTGAAATGATTGGGATTAATAGCCGTTAGAAAAAGCACAAAACTGACCTGAACCAGCCATAGAACCACTAATGGAAGCGGATTTTGTTGATTCAGGAGTTTCATAATCAATGAGATACCAGAATTTTACCTTGTTCTACGGCCGCCGTTGGCCACTCCGCGCCTTCCAGAAACAGGGAGTAAAAATACAGACCGGCGGCCAGGCCGGCAGGTTCCCAAAGGAGTTCATTTAACCCCAAATGCGCAGGTTTTGAAAGGTTGGCAATGCTTTTTCCATTTGAATCATATACCTGAACATGCCAGCGGGAAGGTGAACTTTTGCCTTCCAGATTCAATGAGAAAGTAACCCATTTTGTAACAGGATTAGGCGATGCGATAACGGCAATAACCTGATTTTTGTCCGCAATTCTGAATTGAATCTGATAGGTAGCGGCGTTGCCGAAGGCGTCTTTTCCTTCTATATTCAACTCATAGTCACCTGCGGCTAATGCAGGAAGATTGGTTTCAAGCTGAATAGTAGTTGGTGAAAGTCGGGTTAAAAGTGCATTTTGAAGTTCGATTTCTACCAGCGCACAGCCCGCACAAAGCGGAAGAATTTGTACGTTAAAACCAGAAACATCCGTTGGAAGTGCAAAAGGATTTGCATCTGTTAACCGAATCTGAACCGTAGCCTGTGACGAAATAGCCTCCCGATTGGTCAGCCGTCGGCCATCTACTGTTACATCCAACACCGGCAGGCTACGGTCGGGGAGCACCGTGTAGCGCAGACCAATGCTGTTATTTGAGTACAGTTGTTCGGGAAGTTGTGTGGTATTAAAGGTGATAAAAATCTGCTGCAACCCTGAAAATCCGGCGGTAGCGCGGCTAATTTTGAATGAGCTTTTCCCCAGCCCGGCCACAGGCGCAATTGCGAAGGTGTCTGTTAGCCAGCGCCCCGCTCTAAACTCCCGGCTTTGTATTTGAATTGAATCTTTGAATGCTTCCTGACTACTATTTTCAAATGTTACCTGTGTTTCAAACGGGGCTCCTTCGGTTAGTTCCAGGGGAGAGATTGGCGTGGCATACGCAATCCCTTCGGGAAGCTGCGGCGTAGCGGCCAAATCGTCGCCAAAGCGGAATGAGCGGAGGCGTTGCGCAGAATCTCCTTTCATAAAAACCCGCCAGAAAATCCGGGCAGAATCCGGTAGGATGAGCGTGTGCCGGACAATTCGGGCGTTGGTGGTATAGCTCGCCTGACCCATTAGTTTTTGGAAATCAGCTTCCGTTGCCCATTCAAAAACCACTTCTTCGCCCAGTCTTTCTTCCGGAATTTGCGCTACCAGAAGGATTGGTGAGCGATCGATACGCGCACCGTCTTCGGGCAGCAGCGGCACGGCGCCGCCTTCACCAATTTCTACCGGTATTGAAATTTCATTATTGTTTTCGTCCTCTTCATCAATCTCATTTTCAGGATCCAGCGAAAGTTGCCAAAGTTCGGTTCCGGATTGTCGGCTCAGGTTTGGTATGGTAAAGTTTAGTGTGTCGCGAATGTAAATAGGTTGTTGATGAAGTAAAATTTCATCCAAAAGCGCATCGCCCAAACTTCGACGGAGGCGAACAGTATAGGTCTGTTGCCGAAACCGGCCATTGTTTTGCACCACTGCCTGCACCCGCAGAGAATCGTCCAGCGCCGTGAGTGCGGTGCCTCTAAAATTTGAAATCCGCAACGAGGGTTCGTCCCACTGATAATCGGGTCGGGTAGCTGGAAAAATCCGAATCGCAGGATCGCCCTGAAGGTTCATTTGCTGCACCGTGATGCGGTCGGTTAGTAAAGTTCGTGACCGCATGTAGCGCCGCACGGCTTCTTTCATGATGGTTCCAAAAGGCAGGCTCGTAAAAGCAGAATCAGCGAGTACTTCATACATCCATTGACTATACGCGTGCATCGGCCCCACGAGTCCATTGTGGGTGTGTGCCAGAAATAGAATAGCTCCCCGATTGGGCGTCAAAACCCAGTCGGTGCTTAGGGGAGTAGGGCCAAAGTAAAAATTCCCAACGGCGCATCCATTGGCAATAACCGCCGGATAGCGCCCCTGATTGCGATAGCCGAGGGCATCGTTTGAAGCAAAACCTACGTCAATGTCAGTGACGGTAAGGCTCGAATGCCCAAAAAGTGTGACTAAGGCTAACCCTTGATTAACCAGTGGCGCAATGTCAAACTTCTCCACCGGATCGGTGGTTTGTTTGGAGATTGTCTGTACGGCGGGGGCCAGGCCGGAAGCAATGATTTTGGATTGATAGGTATTCACGAATCCTTTAAAATTACTAAGCTCAGGTACCGAACGCCCGCCGCTGAGGTGCAGGATATTTTTGCGCCAGGGAGCCGTCGAAGGCGCTGATTCATGCTGTTTTACCTTTTGGAAATAATCCCAGACATTTTGGGAGGTGTAGGCATTCAACCGACCAATAGGAACCAACGGTACATTCGGGTTAGCGGCGTCAAGATTCATACCCAGCGCAATGTCCGAATCGGGCCAACCAGCGCTTGGCACCATGTCTTCCTCGCGGGCGTTGGTTTGCGGGCGTACAATTTGAGGCGACCGTGAGCGGCCAATGATAAACATAAATTCCAGTTTTCCCTGTTCATGCAGCCAACGCAGTGCGCGCCGGATTCCCAACGGTCCGGGCTCCCCGTAGTTAAATCGATCCGCTACTTCGTCAGCATTCAGAATCAAAGGAGAAAAATTTCCCCCGGCAGTACTTGCCCGGTAGGCTGCATAATCGGCCACGGGATCGGCGCTACCAGCCACGGGCTTTCGCATCAGCGGATGCGTCAGGATGAGGTAATTATAATTTGCAGCAAGAACCGTTTTAAACTCAACTTTCCGCAGATTTGTAACAGCAAGCGGCTGCGAAACCAGCAAAATATCCCGATCATTTTGGGGAGAAAAGCGAATACCAGTTGAGGTAGAATTGTACAAAAGTTGCCGTGGATTTTCAGGATTTGACACATCAAAAAAACGCACATCCTCAGAGATATTCTCAAAGGATAAATCTCCACTTCCTGTCGGATAAAAGTGTTTTTGAGAAGTATTTTCAGGAAGCAAAAGTTGCTGCGGATATTCCCAGGCAACGTACGAAGCTGACACCGATTCGCCGGGTTTTCGAGGGACAAAAGAAATTTGTACCGTACCATCGTCAAGTAAATCCTGCGGTTGAAGCGAAGCCTGAAAAAGAGTTGTATTGTAATCTTTCCACGAAATTTCGCCCAATTTCCGGCTTTGTTTCGTGGCATTTCCTACCCAAACCTCCACGAGGTGTTCGCCTGCAAAGCGCCCAACAAACAGGATTTTAACCCGGGCCTGAGCAAATGCCTCACGCAGCGGATTGACCGTTTGCAGCCGAAGCGTTTCCCATTGATTGGTTCCTCGTGCCGGGCCGGTCCAGCCTTCGCCTACGTCGTAGGGAGTTAGAATGTAGCCATCGTCATACCACGCCCCGTAGGGATAAATGGCACCGGCGGGGTAATCTCTCGTAAAAATCTGCCGTACTTTTTCGGTATGAAAGGAAGCTTTTTCAGCGGTTGCAGAAACCGCAGTTGTGGTGATTCTTCGGCCGGGCAGTGCATCAGTTCGCCAGGTCAGGAAATAGGCGGCGGTATCAGAGTAAAGACTGTAATGCGGATGCGGCATGGCCGCTGAATTTACATATAGAAGAGAATCGGGTTGCCCGTCGTTGGATTGGCCATAAAACTCAATAAAATCTTCGGAATCCAATTGCCCGTCGGCTTCGCCCTTCACATGAATAGCCACTTCCTTTCCCCGGCGAAAAAGTTGCAGCGAATGCGCCGGAATGGAATCAGGATGGAACCCATGTTTGCGCAAATCCGCCACTCCCAGCCGATACCAGCCTTCCTGCCTGATGCCCAGCCGCAGGTAGTTTTGCTCCGGGTTGATCCATTCGTTTCCGTACGGTGCCTGGGCAATAGCCTGAAAGCCAACGAATAAAAAACATAAAAACAAACGGAAGGCCAGGGGCATGGGAGTGAGAATTTATTTAAATTCCTGTAAAATAATGGAATGAATTGTTTTAAATGTACGGATTATTTTTTCCTGCGAACATACTGATTCATCGAAAAAGCATAGGAATGTTCCGCATCTGCTTCATGAAAAATATGCTGCGTCAGCTGCCAGTCTTCCCAGTTTATTTCCGGAAAATAGACATCTCCTTCAATGACAGTATGAACAATGGAAAGATATAATTTTTGTACATGAGGGAGCAGTTCTTCAAAAACCGCTACACCGCCCAGTACAAAAATCTCTTTTTCGTTTGCTAACAGATCAAACGCTTCATCCAGACTTTGGGCCTGTTCAGTTGGGCCGGTTAGTTTTAATGATTTTCGCTTGCTTAGCACCACATTACGGTAGGAAGAATACAGGCCATCGGGTGATTCGTAGCTCCGGCGACCCATCAGAAAAGGGGCGCCGTCGGTCACCTGTTTAAAGTACGCCCATTCGTCGGGTAGCCGCCACGGCAGGTGGTTGTTTTGTCCAATACAGCGATTTTCGCTCATCGCTACAATGATGGATACGGTCGCCGGAGGGGGAATGGAAAAGGCCATAATCAGGTAGAAATAATTCAACTCAACAAATTTAACCATCTAACCCTTTTTTTCAACCATTCATCATAACGGAATCTCAAATTCAACCAAGTACCTTGCATAGCAAAGTACCTTTGCATACCTTTGTAAAGTCGGAAAGAAGGAGGGAATTATTTTGCAGTATAGCTCTTCTAAAACCGACATCTAATTAGCCATGAAAAAAATTAAAATGATCATTTTGGATTAACCCGTGCGCAAGCACCCTCAAACTCATGAAACACATATGAACATCGAGAACGCCCAAGTGCAAATGCGGAAAGGGATTTTGGAATTCTGCATTCTGCACGTCATCTCGCGCGGAGAGGTGTACGCTTCCGACATGTTGGACGAGCTGACCTCAGCCCGGATCATGGTGGTGGAAGGAACCCTATACCCGCTGCTGACCCGGCTCAAAAACGCCGGACTTTTGGATTACAAGTGGGTGGAATCCTCGTCGGGACCGCCGCGTAAATACTACGTGCTTACCGATGATGGAAAGCAGTTTTTAACGGCAATGCAGGAAACATGGCTGGATTTGGCCGACTCCGTGCAAACGATTATTCGAAAGACCAATGACGCCATTCAGACTCAAAAAACGTCCTGATCCTGTTCACCCTGACATTCAGTAAAAATCACCATGAAAAAAACTATTAGTATCAATATAGGCGGTATCATTTTTCATATTGAGGAAGATGGATACGAAAAGCTTAAAAGTTATTTAGGCTCTATTCAACGCTATTTTTCGTCCTTTGCCGATAGCAAAGAAATCCTGTCTGACATAGAAGGACGTATTGCCGAGCGTTTTCTGGCGCGTCAAAAAGCTGATAACAAGCAGGCTATTTCCCTGGAAGATGTTGAAGAGCTCATCGCAGCTATGGGTACGGTGGCTGACTTTGAAGCCATTGAGCAGGCCGAAGATTTACTGACCGAGCCGCTTCAGGCCGCTACGCCGGGAAGCAGCTCTACCGGGTATCAGCCACCAGTATCTTCATTTGATCCTGCTTCGGAAAAGAAAACAGCTACTCCCAATCCACGGCGGCTCTTCCGCGACATGCAGCGTAAGCTGATTGGTGGTGTGGCTTCGGGGCTTGCGCACTATTTCACCATTGATCCTCTGTGGGTTCGGTTGTTATTCTTGTTTTTTGTCATTGGCCTGCCAGCCAGCAGTGGTATTTTTGATGCCGAGGATGTTTTCGGACCGCTCAGCGGCATAGTGGTTATCCTGTACATTGCCATGTGGGTGGCGTTTCCGGGTTCGGTTACGCTGGAAGAAGACAAAAGCATCAAGAAATTTTTCCGCGATCCCGACCGCAAAGTTGTGGGTGGTGTGGCGGCCGGTGTGGCTTCTTACTTTGGAGTAGATGTAGGCGTGGTGCGGTTTCTGTGGGTACTTTCTATCTTCTTTTTCGGAACCGGTTTTCTGATTTATATCATCTTGTGGATTATTGCGCCAGCGGCAAATACCCTGACCGAAAAAATGGAAATGCAGGGCGAGCCTATTACACTCACCAACATTGAATCAAATATTAAACGGGGTCTTAATCTGGAAGAAACCGCCAGCGGCGAACCTCCTTTAACCCGATTGTTGCTATTTCCTTTTCGTGCCATTGCCATTATAATCAGTGGATTAGGGAAATTGCTTAAAGGGATAGGACCTATTTTACGGGTTATAATCGGTGCGCTGCTGATTGCCTCGGCGGTGGCTTCTCTGCTCGGAATTTTGATTGGTGGAGGAGTAGGGCTAGGTATGCGGAATATGCTTCCTTTTGGAGAAATTCCTCCCCTCTTGCTTTTGCAGGAAGCGCCTTCCACGCTCATCTTGTCTATTGTCCTGTTGGTAACAATTCCCTTTATCGTAATTCTATTACTCGGTCTCACGCTCATCGCCAATCGCCGTGTGGCAAGCGGAACTCTTTGGCTGACGTTGGCGGGCCTTTGGGTGGTAGGCATTATCGGGGCGGCTATTTCTGGTGGTGTGTATCAGCAAAAATTCTCTAAACGAGGCGAAATTCAGCAGGTAGATCTTTTTCCCTGGATCGGAACGCCAATTCTGGATGAATACGACAACGACGAAAGCAATGATTTTGACTGGAATATCCGCATGGTGATTGAAGGATATACCGGCGACAGTATCAAGATTGAGCGTGAAATTACTTCTCGCGGTAGCTCTACACAGGATGCACGCAGCAACGCCATGGATATGACCTACCGGGTTGTTCAGAAAGATTCGGTGATCCGGTTTGATGAAGAACCAACGTTGAATTCTGACGGACGTTTCCGTAATCAGCGGGTAAATATGCGATTGCTGATGCCGTATGATCGACCATTCATTATTTCTCCGGAGTTCTTTTATGGAAAGTTTACCGATTGGCGTACCCGCGATAAATACCGCGAAATGTTTGACGATCAGGAGGGAACTGACTGGCGGCAACTCCGCTGGGCAATCAAAGCTGACTCAGGGCTTGTGTGCCTCAATATGCCCGCCAAATATTTGAAATCACTGGAAGAAAACACGGAAAGTGAAGAAGATGATAGTTACGAAGAAAGCGAGAACAATGAAATTGGAAGCCTGAATCTGGGAGAGCGTGGAGAACATGTAAGGCAATTTTCGGCCAATAATTTTCAACGAATAGAAGTTGGCGGCGCCTATGCCATCGAAATCCGCAAGGGAAATGACTTTTCGGTAGCAGCGGATGGCAAACGAGAAGACGTGGAAAGCCTGGAAGTCTATGTCAAAAATGGAACGCTCCACGTAGAAAAACCCGGAGAATTTAATTTCTTCAAAGATCGCTCCAAGAGAATCGGGTTGGTTATCACGATGCCAACACTTCGTGGAGTTCAGCTATCGGGTGCCACTCAATCCCGCATTTCGGGTTTTGAGAGTTTGGATCGTCTGGATGTAGATCTATCGGGCGCTACAATATCTGAGATTGATGTAAAGACGAACCAACTGGATCTCAGCCTTACGGGCGCGTCGAGTGCGAGGCTGCGAGGCAGCGCGCGTACCGCCGATTTTGCCCTCACCGGTGCTTGTGAATTGAATGCCAAAGCCATGACAATTGACGAAGCCGATGTAGATGCAACAGGCGCGAGTCGGGCGGTTTTGGGGAAAGTGCGGTCGATTCGGAAAATGACGACAGGTGCAAGCCGGATCGATACCGAACAATAAAAAAAAGAGTACGTGCAACTTTTTACAGGGAAGCTGCATCTTTTGCCAAACCAATTGATTTGTCATAAACCTGAAATTACAACTAAAAGACCATGAAAAAACTACTTGCTCTTACCCTGATCTGGCTGTCGGCCACTGCCTTTGCCTGGGCCCAAACCACTACCCGCACGCTCAAAGTATCTGATTTTTCCAAACTTTCCATGGGAAGTGCTTTTCGGGTGGATGTAAAAAAAGGAAGTTCGTACAAAGTAACGGTAGCGGGCAGAAGCGAAGACCTGAACGACCTGGAACACAGCGTAAGTCGGGGAGTTTTTCAATTGGGCTATAAGAATAACGGCTGGAAGAAAAATCGCGAACGCGTGGATGTAACAATCACAATGCCCGCTTTGGATGGTGTCGATTTTTCGGGAGCTTCCATCGTGCGTGTCAATGGCTTTGAAGGCGGCAGGGCCATGGCCATAGAGGTTTCCGGTGCTTCCAAGGTAGAAATGAACTTTTCAGCATCCAAAGTTACCGTAGACTTGTCCGGTGCTTCAAAGCTCATGTTGATTGGCAAAGCGGACATTCTGAATGGCGATCTGTCTGGTGCGTCGCAGTTTAACGGCAAGGACTTTCCGGTAAAAGAAGCTAATCTGGAAGCTTCCGGTGCGAGCAGTGCTTCGGTGGTGGCCAATTCTACCCTGACTGCCGACGCAAGTGGTGCCAGCAAGATTAGCTATGCTGGAAGTGCGCGCGATGTTCGTTCCAGTTCGTCAGGGGCTAGTTCTATCCGACGCGCTAATTAATAAAATCAGGTGTTCCATCCGTGTAACCCGCCTGTATTACTATGGATAGAAACGAAGCTATTGCCAAAGTAAAAGCTTATAAGCAATTACTTGAAAGCCATTTCCACCTCGAACAGGTCTATCTGTTTGGCCCGTATGCCTCCAATACACAGGCTGCCGATAGTGATATTGACGTTGCGGTGGTTGTAAAATGCATCGAAGGCGACTATTTTTCAGTGAGTCCTTTGTTGTGGAAATTAAGAAAACAGATTGACGATCGTATCGAACCTATTCTGATTGAAAGAGAATTTGATGACGCTGTTTTTCTGGGAGAAGTACGAAAATACGGGATCGAAATTCCCTGATATTTCTCACCTGAAAAAACGACAAAAGCCGGAAATATTCCGGCTTTTGTCGTTTTTTGGCAAAATACACCTCATATTTACAGGACACTTCGTTTCAACTGAAAGAAAATCCCGCACAGACATGAAACATTTTTTACCTGTCATTCTGCTCAGTACGTTCGGCTTTTTTGGCCCAAAAACGATCCCTGCACTCGCGCAGGCCCGCATTGAAGGCCTTGGGAGCCATATTCCGGCGCGGGGAGTTATTAGCCTTACAGGCGGCGCCGGAGTCGCCTACTATATGGGCGACCTCATCGACGGCGTCGATTTTGATAATTTAGGTTTGGGGCCATCCATTTCATTAGGAGCCCTGTATCGCATGTCCGAACACCTCAGCCTGCGCTCCGAAGTTCGTTGGTATCAGGTGCAGGCCGACCAGAAGTTTTCCCGCAATTTTGTCAATAACCTTTCTTTCCGAACCCGAAATCCTGACTTTTATATAGGTGGGCAGGCCGATCTTTTTTCATTTTCCAGGCAGGCACCCGTTAATCCTTACTTCATGGCAGGCGTTGGCTTTACGTACCTTTCTCCCAAAGCCAATCTGAACGGCGAATGGATTAGCCTGGCGCCGCTTACAACGGAAGCGGTCAAGTATTCCCGTACACCCCTGCTGGTCATGGCGGGCATTGGCGTGGCGTTTAAACTGACCGACCGGTGGGGATTGGGCGTTGAGCTGTGCAATAATTTTCTGAATTCGGATTATCTCGACGACGTAAGTAGTTTTTACCCTCAACCCGATGCTCTGCCTAATGATCTTGCCCGGCAATTGTCAGACCGCAGCCCTGAAATCGGTGAACCTGCCCGGCAACCCGGCTGGCAGCGGGGCAATCCCGGTGTGAAGGATACTTATATCTTCATGAGCCTGAAAGCTAACTATCTGCTCACTACCCGATTTTTAGCCCAACAACGCAAAAAGACGCGCTGCCCGCGCCTGTAAATTTCTGTTTTACAAAATTCACTCATCAATTTTTCTTTCCATTACATGCCAAAGCCCAAAAAAGCCCACGAGTCCGAAGTTACTATGACCGAGATGGTTTTACCCAACGATACCAACACGCTGAACAACCTAATGGGAGGCCGCCTGTTGCATTGGATGGATATTTGCGCAGCTATTTCTGCCCAACGCCATTCTAACCGGATCGTTGTGACTGCCTCGGTGGACAATGTGTCTTTCAGCGAACCCATTAGACTCGGCAATATCGTAACCATGAAAGCCCGGGTTACCCGCTCGTTCAACTCTTCTATGGAAGTATTTCTGGAAGTGTGGGCTGAGGATATTCCGGCGGGAGAGCGGCTCAGCACCAACCGGGCCTTTTACACCTTTGTTGCCGTTGATCAAAACGGCCGGCCTATTGAAGTACCTGAACTGATACCGGAAACGGATGAAGATAACGAGTTGTTTGCGAGTGCTTTGCGTAGAAGGCAGTTGCGGCTTGTATTGGCCGGCCGCATGAATCCCGGCGATGCAACGGAGCTCAAAGCTTTGTTTGATTTGCCCTGAGTATTATCAGATTCAATCCATGTAAACAGGAGCATCTCTATGAAGGGAGTTAGCTCCTGTTTTTGTTTGTGGCAAGGTTGCTTTATGAAAATTCCTGGAAATGAATCAGTTTTGCTTTTTTGTAAAATACTTTTTCAGGAACCATAATCCTGCAAAAAAACCTACTAAAAAAAGTATAGCCGTAATCATAATCTGATAATTTGGTAGTTTGTCCGGTTGTAACTTAGCTAGGTTAACCGACGAATCATGAGACTATTGACAAGTTGATAAAAAGCGTGGGGCTGCATCGTGCGCCAATGTTCAAGTTGGAGCGTACCGCCAAAGTTAAGGTAATAGTCCAGCCGAAAGCGTTTCCATTGCTGCTCCACATGCTCCCGAAAACTAACAGCAGCAATCCAGCCATCTTCCACATCCTCAAACCATTCGGCATAGTAATCGTCTTCTGCACCATGGAAATCCAGGACATTTTCGCCAATCAAAATGAACTGCCTGATTCCTGCTGCTACAAACTCATCAACCACGTTTCGTTTCAGAAACATGATGTCATTGTGCAGCGTGTCGTTCCATTCGCCAAAAAGCTCGATGACCACAAAGTGTTGCTTATAGTCAGCAAAAAGTACTTTTACATAGAGTGTTTCTGAACCGATTTCGTCCCAAAGCGGATGAATGTAGTAGCCATAAATATCATTTTCGTACTGATTCAGATTTGGTTCACGGCCAAAGAAAGGGGATTTATTGTCGCGATTAGACACATAATGCTTTTCCCAGTTATAGAAAGGTTCAATATCCTGCATGAAGATTTTACTATCGGTTGCTGTTTTGGACGATAACGAAAAAAGCCCCGGCTACATTCCCCTAGGGTGGCCAAAAAAAGAGTCATTCCCAATATTTGAGAATGACTCCTTCGTAGTTTTTTTAAGAATGTTACAATTCACGAATCCAGATATTTCGGAAACTTGTGGGATTGCCGTGGTCTTGTAATTTGATAGGACCACGTCCGTGGGGCTGAATCGTCGGGCGTCCCACGTAGGGCGTTGTGCCCTGAATCTGCGTGTGATTCTGAATCAAAACACCGTTGTGAATAACCGTTATATAGGCCGGAATCAGAATTTGCCCGTCTTTATTAAACCGTGGGGCCGTGTAAACTACATCGTAGGTTTGCCATTCGCCGGGGCCTTTGGTGGCATTCACGAGCGGCATCGTTTGCTTATATATTGAGCCGGCCTGTCCGTTGGAATACGTGCGGTTGTTGTAGCTGTCAAGTACTTGTAGCTCATAGACACCTTGCATAAAAATGCCACTATTGCCCCGGCCTTGCCCATTGCCTTTTACTTCGGATGGGGCACGCCATTCGATGTGCAGCTGAAAATCGCCAAATTCCTGTTTGGTTTGAATGTCGCCCGCACGTGGTGTTACGGTCATAGCGCCATCGGCAACAGTCCATGCCGGGGCGGCGCCATTGGTCGCTTGCCATTTGTCCAGATTTTTTCCGTCAAAGAGTACAATTGCGTCAGAGGGTGCAGTAAAACCTGAGACGGCATTTGACATGCCACCGGGAGTAACAATTCGGGGCACGGGGCTCCATATTTCGCTGGATTCAGGAGTCATTTTGGAAGGCTGTAGCTGCGCTTGTGCTGTAAGAAGGGAGCCAAAAGCAGCAGCGAAAAGAAATACTTTTTTCATAGGTACTAATTATTTTGAATAAAAAAATGCGGGTAGAGGACTAATTTTGACTGCAAAAGTCAGCAACTTTGACATTCTAACCAACTTGGGTATCGAATTCCGGATTCTTCCTTGTAATTTTCGTTTTTAAATTTTTTTCATAAATATCTAAGCTAAAATAGTGTATGCTTAAACGTAAAGTTTTTTTGTTAAAAGGGTTGATTTTTGGTGCGGGCCTGATGGCAAGTCAGGCACTTTATGCCCAAAAGCTGCCTTTAAACGATCTTTCGGCATTTACCGTCAAGTCCGACAACTGGCGCATTGTTGGAGATGCCACGGTGGATATTTCAAAAGCGAATACCCTGACAACCGCTCCCGGCAAAGGAGTATTGGCTTGCATTCATAAGCAGGGGACCTACGGAAATCAGTACGAACTGATCTCTAACTTCACACATGGCGACCTCGACATTGAGATGGATTTTATGCTGGCCAAAGGATCCAACTCCGGGATTTATCTACAAGGAAACTATGAGATACAACTTTTTGATAGCTGGGGTAAAAAATCAGCCAAATACAACGACTGCGGAGGGATTTATGAGCGCTGGGATGACTCCAAACCCGAAGGCCAAAAAGGCTATGAAGGCTATGCGCCCCGCCTGAATGTAGCCAAAGCGCCGGGCTTGTGGCAGCACATAAAAATCTCGTATCAGGCGCCGCGCTTCGATGCCGCCGGAAAGAAAATTTCTAATGCTGTTTTTCTGAATGTAGAGCTAAACGGCATTACGATTCACGAAAATGTGGAGGTAAGCGGACCTACGCGTGGCGCGCTGTCGGCAGATGTGCCCATGGGCCCGCTTCGTATTCAGGGTGATCACGGCTCGCTGGCAATCCGGAATATGGTTGTGAATAATTTTGATAAAAAACCCGGTACACTCACCAACCTGACTTACAAAACCTACTACGGAAATTATTCGCAGGATCTTGACCCGGCTACGCTAACCGTAGCCGAAACCGGAAAAAGCGAAGCCCTCACCTGGGATGTACTCAAAGAAAATAATAACTATGTGCTGGTTTATACCGGAACGTACAATGCCCCAACGGCAGGTGACTACACGTTCAAAATTCAGGCATCGGGCAATAGCTACCTCAAAATTGACGGTAAAGAAATTCTGCCCAACGAATGGAAAACGGCCAATGATTTTCGGATTGGGAAAACATCGCTAACGGCGGGCGATCATTCTGTTTCTATTTATTTGAATAAGCGTGACGGCTGGCTCAAACCTGTTTTGGGTATGTGGGTAGCCGGGCCGGGCTTCCGGGAGGTTGCCTACCATAGCCTGGGTTCTACACTGGGTGGCAGCCCCGCTGACCCGATTCTGGTTCATGCCGCTACCAACACCGTGCTGCGTAGTTTTATGGATGTTCGCCCTGCGGACGGAAAACGTCAGCGGATTGTGCACAACGTAAACGTGGGCAGTCCTGCCAATCTGCACTACTCCTATGACCTCGACAAAGGTTCGGTGTTTCAGGTGTGGCGCGGGGAGTTTCTGGACGCCTCGCCGATGTGGAACGACCGGGGCGATGGTTCTTCGCGGCCACGTGGCAGTGTGACGCTGCTGAACGATGCGCTTCTACTGGGAAAAGCTACGGGCCAATCGGCCTGGAATACCGATACGACGGGGAGCGGCTTCCGTCCCAAAGGGTATTCGTTAGATGAAAATGACCTGCCAACGTTTCACTATGAAGCTTTTGGAACTTCCGTTTCGGACCAGGTAAAAATTGTGGATGGCGCACATTTTGACCGTACTGTAAAACTGTCTAAGCCTGTGAAAGGATTGATGGCTCGTCTGGGCGAAGGAAAGTCTATTGAAAAAGTTTCGGACGGTCTGTATGCGTTTGATGATAAATCATACTACATACAGGTTCCCGCTACTGCGGCTGCACCGGTGATTCGGGAAGTAAACGGAAAGAAAGAATTGCTGGTACCTTTTGAAAAAGAGCAGCTAAACTACGCTATTCTTTTCTAAACCGCATAATAAGAACCTTTTCACTGAACATTCAGTAAATCATCCATTCAAGCCCGTCGTTGGTTCGGGACAAAAATTTTTAACTAAAAGAAATGAAGAAAATTATTCAAATCACCTGTTTGATTCTGGCGGCTTTTACGGTTTTGAAAGCGCAGGAATCGCCTAAGGAAGAGGATTTTTACAAAATTCTTACTCCGCCAATTCCCGAAGGAATTATCCTGGAAGTGGGCGGCCTTACCACCTTACCTAACGGTTCGCTCGGTATGTCCACGCGCCGGGGTGAAGTGTGGATCATGGAAAATCCAACGAGCCGCACGCCTTATTTCCGGAAATTTGCGAGCGGTTTGCACGAAATTCTGGGCCTTGCCTGGAAAGACGGCGCCCTCTATTGTGCGCAACGCGGCGAGCTGACCAAGCTGATTGATAAAGATGGCGACGGCAAGGCCGACGTCTACGAAACGGTGTATGCATGGCCGGTTTCGGGACATTACCATGAGTATTCGTTTGGGCCAAAAATTGCGCCCGACGGCAGCTTTTTTGTCAGTGGAAACGTAGCCTTTGGTGATGAAGAATGGTGGCGGGGCGAAAGCCGCGTACCAAGCCGTGGCTGGATATTCAGGATTACACCCGATGGAAAATACGAACCCTATGCAACGGGCGTGCGCTCTCCGGCAGGAATCAGTATGCTGGATGGCGAGCTTTTTTATACCGACAATCAGGGCGATTGGATGGGTACAGGTGGTATTTTTCATGTAAAAAAAGGGAGCTTCATGGGCCACCCGGCAGGTTTGAAATGGGCCAAAGAAAATGGCTCACCAGTAACGCTGACTGAGGAGCAGTTTTTTAGTGAAATTGACAACCGTAAAGTGAAAGATGCCAACGGGCGGTACATCAAACCCGAAAATATTGCCGATGAGGCAAATCCCCGGATGCTGTATCAGTTGAAGGAAAAATACCCTTCCGTGCAACTTCCAGCGGTGTGGTTGCCCTATGGTGTACACGGCGTGTCGACGGCAGAAATTATCAAAGATGACACGCAGGGCGGTTTTGGGCCCTTTGCCGGACAATTTTTTGTGGGCGATCAGGGACAAAGCAAAATCATGCGGGTGTTTCTTGAAAAAGTAAACGGCGAATATCAGGGTGCGTCTTTTGATTTCAGAAGTGGGTTTCAGTCGGGTGTGCTGCGGATGTCGTACGCCAAAGATGGCTCCATGTTTATCGGCGAAACCAACCGTGGCTGGGGCTCGGCGGGAGACGCCAATCAGGGATTGCAGCGCCTGGTGTGGAATGGCAAAATGCCCTTTGAAATGTACACCGTGAAAGCAATGCCCGATGGCTTTGAAGTGAATTTTACTCTGCCCGTTGACCGCAAGTCTGCCGAAAACCCGGCGTCTTATTCGCTGACGAGCTACATTTACAAGCATCATGCGGTGTATGGCAGCCCACCGATCAATCAGAAAGAAGTGGCGATCAAGGGAATTAAAATTTCGGAAGATGGAAAAACCATTCGTATCGTAACCGACGGCCTGCGTCAGTACTATGTGCATCACCTCAATCTGGACGGAATCCGGGCGGCAGGTACGTACTACTCACTGGTGCATCCTTCTGCCTACTATACGTTGAACAATATTCCGACGGGAGAAAAATTAAAAGTGTCCGAACTGAAAACATTCAGTGCCGGAACAACCAAAGCCGCCGCTGCCGCCAAAGCCGCTGAGCACGTGTCGCCCGATGCAAAAAATAAAGCCACAGCAGCTACCGGCGGCAAAGTGCCAACGTATGCAGAAGTGAAGCCACTTTTGGAAAAGAATACCTGTTTGGCCTGTCATGCGGTTGATAAGCGTGTGGTTGGCCCGGCTTACGTTGATGTAGCCAAGCGGAAATATTCAAATGAGAAAATTGTAGATTTGATTTATAATCCCAAGCCCGAAAACTGGCCGGATTATGCCACCCCCATGGCTGCAATGCCTCAGGTGCCAAAGGCTGATGCCATGAAGATTGCTGCCTGGATTAATTCGTTAAATAAATAACATTCCAGATATTCTTAGTTTAGCCCAATAAGGTTTCAAAAGAAATCTTATTGGGCTTTTTTTGTGAATTAGCAGTGGTATTTTTCGCCACAAAAAAGGCCCACAAAGTTTCAAAAACTTTATGGGCCCACTTCATAAAAAATAGCATCTACACCTTCAGGCGTTTCTTCAAATAGCTCAGCGCCATGCCGTAGGCTTCTTTGGCACCGGCTTCGTCGAATTTTGGGTTACTCGGATTGGCAAAACCATGTACACCGGGAAAAATCTTGTAGGTCAGGGTTTTACCGGCTTTCTTCATGTTGGCATCAAACTGCGCGATTACCTCTTTTGAAATCCGCTGCTCGGTAGCAAAAAGCCCCAATACATCGCTGTTGAGCGTTTGTAGCCATTCGGTATCCTGCGTAGGCATGCCGTAGTACATCACCGAACCCACGTTATTTTTGCCGCCAAGCAAAGCTGAGCGCAGCGACCACCCGCCACCAAAACACCAGCCAACGCTTGCTACCTGCGCTTTGGTGCCGGCATAGGCATAGCCACCCTGTACGATACTCGTCAGGCGGGTTTCGCTCGTACCAGACATTAATTTGCCGGCTTCCTGCGGATTATCTGTCGATTGGCCATCGTACATATCCAATGCAAGTACGTTTACATCTTCGCCCAGATCTTTGTAAAATGTATCCGATTGTCGCCGAATGTAGTCATTGAGTCCCCACCATTCCTGATACACAAAAAGCCATTTGTCGCTTTTCTTTTTGGCCTTGATAAAATAGCCGGAAGCGTCTTTTCCGTCGGGAGCAGTAAAGGTTATCTTTTTGCCAATGCCCTCATAGTCAAGCGGTAGTGGGGTGAGGTGAAGCGCCTGAAAAGCCGGATCGAGCGCAAATTGCTTCATGCCATCGGTTTCAGGTAGAATGGTATGACAAATCGGAATTGGTGCCGAATCGGCATCGGGCTGCCCGGGCATGAAAATGATCCCAAAAGTGCTGATCAGAAACAGCGGAATGAGCGCAAGAATTTTTGTCATAAGGTCGGTTGTGATTTAAATGATTTACCAGTGCTTTCCAAACTACTTATTTAGAAACTTTTTGTTTAAAACACCACATTTGCCTTCCCGGAAAAAACTCAAGAAGTAGGCTTGCGGGGCTTCATTTTAAGACTATCGGCGGGATAGTTAGCCTTCAAAGTGTCCATTTGCGCGCGTGCCCACTGAATAATGGCCTGCCGCTGCTCGTAGGTGATTTTTGCCTCTGGATGTAACCCAAAATTGGTGTACGATTTCAGCGGCATTTCTCCCGCTTCTACCATTTCGAGGGTTTCTTCCAGCTTATGGTTCTGAACGGCAATCGGAAGTTTGGTAAAGGTCGAAAAGTTAAGATGCCGCTTTCCGTCCTGCACATGATCGTCCAGAAACCACGCCACGGGCTGAATCTCAGCGTACCACGGGTAGCGGGTTTTGTTGCTGTGGCAGTCGTTACAGGCCACTTCGAGGGTGTTTGCCACATCGTCCGGAATAGCGTAGGCCGTCGAAATATCATAGGTGCGGTCATCCGAAACGTTCTTTTCAGGCCGAATAAACTGGATCATCACCAAAATGGCGAGCAGGCCAAGAGCTATTTTCTTAATCATAACAAAGAAGAAGGTTAAGTGAGAGTTAGGTAGAAATGTAGGTAAAAGCCGCCACCAAAAAAAATCTATGCTTTTGGGAAAGGAAAACAACTCCTTTTTCCAAAAGCATAGAGATTCAATTTACCTGAAAGCAGGCTGTTACTTATCCCACCAAAGCTCATCCGAAAGTGCTCCCACGTCGGGTACATTTTGCCCGTTTTCGGCCAATTCGGCACTTGGATATGCTACCCTGCGGATAAACGTTGGCAATGCTGCATTTACTGGCAACGTGAAATCTTTGTACTGATAGTCAAACCGGCGGGCGTCGTTCCAGGCTTCGGGATTAAGGTAAGTTACTACGTATTTTTCCTTAAAAATCAGCGCCAAAGATAGCGCTCCGGCGCCAGGCGTAACGGTCGGATTGGCGAGGTACCCGTCAATAGCCGCAGCTGCTACCTGCAACTTTTCCATGTGCGCGCGAATTCCTTCCTGATAGGCGGCATAGGCACGGGCGCGATCTCCGGCCCGGAAGGCCGCTTCTGCTTCGACCATCTTCATTTCGGCGTAGGTCACGATCAACAGCGGGGAGTCGTCGCCGGTTAATGGTGAGTTCAAAGAAATATAGCTTTCATCTTTCACCGTATTATTTCCTCCTACATTGCCTTGTCCATTCACGGTTCCTTTATAGACATCATTGATTGTTTTGTCCGTAATTTTTTCAATTCTTGGATCAAACACCCCGTAGGTAGTCCCGTTCAGATGATCGACGAGTTGCTCCGAAAGCCATCCATTCAGCACCAAAGCAGCATTGTTTCGGGCAACCTGTGCCCATGGATTGCGTAATAAGAAAGTGCTCATCTGCGCGTCGTCGGCCTTGGATGTATAGGATTTTTCCACGGCAGCCAGAACCGCCTGCGGGTTGTAGGCACTTTGGCCGGAGATTTTGTTAAGCATCCGGGCTTTGAGGGCGTAGGCCGTTTTGATCCATTTGGCAATGTTTCCCTGATGAATAAGGTCGTCGGCAGCACTTAGCCGAATATTTGAATCCGTGCGCGACAGCTCGGTTATTGCGTTATCAAGCAATCCCATAGCCGTGGTGTACATTTCTTCTTCCGAATCGTAGGGCGGAATCAGCGGGTCTCCCGTGAAAGCAGCACTGAACGGCCCGCTGCCAAAACTATCAGCGATGAGATTGAGATGATAAGCCAGCAACACATTGGCTACGCCTGCGTACTCAGCGGCATTTTGCTCGTCGGCTAGCCGTTTCATATCGGTCAGGTCGGCCATTGCGTAGTAAATAGCGTCCCAGGTGCCTGTATAGTCGGTTTCCTGATACGTATCGGTAGATCCACCCGAGCCCGGACTTGCCAGATATTGCACAAAGTAAGAGGTGATATTAGCCATACTTTGCGAGTTTAGTGCCGTCTTTTGAGTAGTTGTAGACAGCAGCGAATTGAGCGGCGGGTTAGAAATCAGGTTTGGATTTTCGTTTAAATCAAAGTAATTCTCGCAGCCGCTGAGCCCAGCTGTGAGGAGCAACGCGAGCGTAAGCAGTATATATTGACTATATTTTTTCATAAGATCAATTTTTTTCAAAAATGAATTTTTAGAATCCTACATTTAGCGTAAACAAAAAGCTACGCACTGCGGGATAGGTAAAACCGCTGAAACCGTCTACGTTGCTGCCACTGGAATTGGAACTTGTTTCGGGGTCGTAGCCTGTGTACTTAGTGCCAAGCCAAAGATTGTTTCCGGTTACGCTCAGCTGAATACTACGAAACAGACTCTTTTCCAATAAACTTCCGGGCAAATTGTACGCAAGCCGCAGCGACCGCAGCCGTACCCACGATGCATCTTCAATGAAGTTTTCGGACAGCGTTCGGTGTACGTTTCGGTAGTAGCCGTTGCCATAATTAACGCCATCGGGCCCAACGCCCTGTCCCAAAAAGACAGGTTTTGTATTGGGTGTGCCATCGGCCAAAACCCCATCAAATACGATAGTTTCGTCGCGATTTTCGGTATACTTTGCAATACCAAAGGCCGAGAAGAAATTGCCCAACTGATTGTAACGCTCCTGTCCTACGCGGGCGTCAAACAAGGCTGAAAGCGTGAAGTCGCGGTAGCGGAAATTGTTGTTGAGGCCGCCAATCCAGTCGGGCAGCGAGTTGCCAAGAAGTTTTTGGGTAGTATTACGCACCGGAAATCCATTGGCACCAATGACGATTGGCCGGCTTCGGTCCAAAAGCAGCGGATCTTCTTCGGCGCTGTTTTCGTAGTAGCGCTGCATGCTCGTCCCGTATAGATTTCCGTAGGCTTGCCCAGCCAGGAGTTTCATGGTCGTGGTAGCACCCGAATAGCCAAATTGCGACGCATAAGTTATTTCAGTAAGCCCCTCGCGAATGCTCAGAATTTTGTTACGATTGGCGGAGAAATTTAAGTTTACATCCCACGAAAAGTTCGTTTTCTGGATCGGTCGACCGCGCAGGACAAGTTCCACTCCCTGATTTCGCATGGTGCCTGAGTTAATTGCTGCGCGAACATAACCTGTTGATGAAGAAACATTTACATTGATTATCTGATCTTTACTCAACGAATGATAGTACGTCAAATCAACGCCCAGTCGATTTCCGAAAAAGCCCAGTTCAAGTCCGGTTTCGAGAGTTTCAGTAAATTCCGGCCGTAGGTTAGGATCGCCTAGCAGGGCGCCGCGGGTAAAGCCCGTCAGGCCGGTGGGGAGGTTGGTATATGACGCAAAGCCCGTGGTTGTAGAGTAGGGGAGCGCATCTTTTCCGATTTTGGCATACGAAGCCCGCACTTTCCCAAGACTTAGGTAAGTAGGTAAATCAAAGTGCTGTGAGAAGACATACCCAACGCTCGCGGAAGGATAAAAGAAAGAATTATTGGGCTGCCGAAGCGATGAGGTAATGTCATTTCGTCCTGTAAAAGTGAGGTATAAGAAATCTTTGTAATCAAAAGTTAATTCACCAAAAACCCCCATCAACCGGTAATCTTCTGCCCCTTGTGCGGGTGTGATAGTCTTGGCGTTTCGGAGATCAAAATAATTGTAAACCGTTAGTTCGTTGCCTTCTGCTCCAAAGCTGCGAATGCGGCGTTCGTACAAATCATGTCCTAAACGCAGCGTTCCTTTTAGGTTTTCGCCCAGCTGTGTGGTGCCGCTTGCGGTAAAAGTTGACGTCAGCGACCGGAAGGAGGTATTGTACTGATACACAAAACCCATACCGTTGTCTTCGTACACATATTCATCCGCAAATCCTCTTGGACCGGGTGCAGTACGAGTCCGGTTTTCTGAGTAAGTGTCGATACCGACCCGGTAGTTGAATGATAGCCAATTGAGGGGAGAGTAATTAAAATTGAGCCCGCCAATGAGTCGGTTTACGTTGTCTTCCAGCTTGTTAGTCAGTGCGCCATAGAGCGGATTATTGTTGCCATAGGTGTTCATCGTACCGTCGGGTTTGATATAATCGCGCACATCGTAGCGAGGCGACCAATAGCTGAGGCTTTCACTGAACCGATCGGCATTGTAGCGCTCACCACCCGAATTTACAAAATTAAGATTGGCACTTGTGGAGAATTTTTCGGTGAACTTTACCTGCGTATTTAGCCGTATGGAGTATTTGTCGAAGCTCGTAAACGGAATAACCCCTTCGTGGTGGAGATGTGAAAGCGACGAAAGGAACGTTACTTTATCGGTTCCGCCGGAGAACGAAAGATTATTCTGAAACTGCTTTCCGGTTTGGTAGGCATCCTTAAAATGGTTGTATAGTTTTTCAGGATGCGTGGGATCAATCTGCCGGGCTTCGGCGATAGTTGGTCCCCAGGAAGGGAAAAAATCCTGTGGATTATATACCCCGCTATAACCGATTGTGTACTTATCTTGTACTTCCGGAAATTTATTAACGTTTTCTGTGCCAAAAGTGCTGCTGAAATTGGCCCGAAGCGAACCGGATTTTCCCGATTTTGTCGTAATAACTACTACACCATTGGCTCCCCGCAGACCGTAAAGTGCCGTTGCGGCACCACCTTTAAGTATATTTATGGTTTCAATATCGTCAGGATTTATATCTGCGGCACGGTTGGACATGCCCCGAAGTTCGGCACTTTGGCCAAAGGTCGAGGTGCTGTTGTCGAGCAGGATTCCATCAATTACAAACAGCGGCTGATTGTCGCGGTTGACGTCGATTGAGTTAATCCCCCGAATCAAAATCCGGGCACCTTGTCCCGGTGCGCCGCCCGTACTTGTGATCGTTACGCCGGCGACTTTCCCTTGCAGGGCATTTACAAGGTTGGGCTGCCGGTTTTGGACAAGTTCCTCGCTGTCTACCTGTTGCGATGCGTAGCCGAGCGCTTTCTTTTCCCGGCTGATACCCAATGCCGTAACTACCACTTCATTCAGGATTTTGGCATCTTCGGCCAGCGAAATCGTGAACGACGTGCGGGTCCCGACGGGCTCTTCTTTGGATATAAATCCAATGGAACTGAAAACCAAAATAGCGTTGGAATTAGGTACCATTAGCCGGAAATTTCCATTTTCATCGGTCAGTGTTCCCTGCGATGTGCCTTTGATTCCTACACTAACACCGGGCAGCGTAGAGCCGTCTTTTTCGGTGGTGACCTTGCCCGTTACGTTGATCTGCCCTTGCTGCGCCAGGGCAATTGGCCCCAACAGCAGAAGCAGGCAACTCATGCAAAACTGTACAATTTTCTTCATGTGCTTGTTTAGTTTGGATGAATTTTAAATAAAAAAATGGTTTCAAATATAGTGAAATGTATTGTTTAAGTTAAAAAAGGTTTCAAAAATTAGCAAAAAGTCCATCATTTGTATCGGCAAATCGAGTATTTCCCCAAATATTATACGGAGAATGGAAATTGTATTACTAAAAAAGTCTGCCAATCCAGACGGAATCAGCAGACTTTCGTGCATGTGTTATTTTCTCAAAACATCGAGGATTCTACAAATACCCCTGCGCCTGCAAATGAAATAGTTCGGCGTATTTCCCATTTAGTAGTAGTAGTTCTTCGTGAGAACCGAATTCGAGCAATGTGCCATTTTCCAGAAATAAAATCCGGTCAGCCATGCGGACGGTCGAAAAACGGTGGGAAATAAGTACCGCCATTTTGCCTTTTATTAAGGTACTAAACCGCTGAAAAACCTCATGTTCGGCACGGGCGTCAAGAGCTGAGGTGGGTTCGTCGAGTACCACAAGTTGTGCGTTGCGCATGTAGGCACGGGCGAGCGCCACTTTTTGCCATTGCCCGCCCGATAGCTCCTGTCCATCTTTGAATCGTTTGCCCAAAACCTGCTGAAAACCAGCGGGTAGCTGAGCGACAACATCGCTTGCAAGGCTCTTTTGGGCTGAATCGGCAATGAGTTCTTCGTCGAGCCGATGATCAATATCGCCGACGGCGATGTTTTCGGCCACGGTCATTTCGTAGCGAATAAAATCCTGGAAAATAATTCCAATGTTAGCCCTAAGATCAGCCAGACTATAAGCATCCAGGGGAAGGCCATCGAGCAGAATTTGGCCTTCGGTAGGAAGGTAGAGCCGGGCCAGTAACTTGACGAGTGTTGTTTTTCCAGCCCCGTTTTCGCCCACAAGTGCCAGTTTTTCATTTGGATTTAGCGTAAAACTCAGGTTTCGTATTGCCCAGCGCTCGCTATCCGGATATTTGAAACTGACATTCTCAAACCGAAATCCTTTTTCAATCGGATCCGGTATTTTCAGACCAGCCGCATTGGCCGTAATCGTTGGCTCTATGGCGAAGAAATCAAATAAATCCTGTAAGTAAAGCGCACTTTCGGCAATACTCGAAAACCGGCTCATGATACCCTGCAACATGCCGTGCATGCGTTGAAAAGAACCCGATAAAAACGTCATAGTTCCGACCGTCAGGAGCCCGCTGATGGTTTGAAAAAGCACAAATACGTAGGCACCGTAGTACGCAAACGTTCCGAGTGCAGCGAGCAAATAGCCCCAAAAAGCCCGGCTAATGGCTATTTTTCGATTTTCGAGATAGTATTTATCCGAAAGCATTTTGAATCGTTCGGTCAGGTATTTTTCCAAACCAAACACCTTGATTTCTTTGGCAGTTTCGGCGCTAGCACCGATGTAGCGCAGGTAGTCCAGCTCGCGTCGCTCGGGTGTCCAGCTGCGGGTAAGGGAGTAGCTGCGTTCGTTGAAATGGGTTTCGCCCAAAAAAGAAGGAATGACAGCTACCACCAGTATGAGGATTAACCACGGACTGAATGCAATTAATCCGGCGCCAAGCAGTAGCAGGGAAAGGATATCCTGCATCTGCGACAACACCTGCGAGAGCAACACCGTGCGGCTCGTGGTTTGACGGCGGGCACGTTCGAGTTTATCGTAAAATACGGGATTTTCAAACTGATACAGGTCGAGCCGGGCGGCGTGATGCACCAGGTCTACGGATGTTTTATTGGCGACAAGATCGCCCAACAAGCTGTCGCAAAGGCCAATCAGGCGGTTTAGTATATCTGAGAAAACCGTCAGGCCGAGTTCGGCAGCTACCATCATCCACAGATACCGCTGTGAGCCGCCTGCATCCAGCAGGCGAATAATTTCGTCAATAATTTCCTTGCCGATGTACAGCATGGCCAACGGAATTCCCGATTTCAGCAGTCGAAACAGGATGTTTCCCAATGTCAGCGATTTGTTGGTATTCCAGACTAATCGGAAAAAGGGCGGTAAATTTTGCAGGGCCGAAAAACGCTTTCGCAATGACTGCGTAGTAGAGTCTTTTTTAGGGGGTAAATTGGGACGCAAATAGGTGATGATTAGTACTATTAAATTAAATCAATTGTAGGGTGGAAAAGTTCGGGATGGGGGTTCTATCCCAGTATTCCAGATCTTTCTAATTTTTCACTCTTGATACATCGAAAATTATACGTATCTTTCAACATAACTTACACGTGTTACTTATGTCGACTAAACTAACGCTAACGCTTGAAAAAGAGGTGATTGAGAAAGCAAAAGAATATGCTCACGAACAAAAGCGCAGCTTATCGAACCTGATTGAAGAATATCTTCGCAGTATTACGGAAGGTAAAGAAGCGAAAGATATTGAATTAACGCCACTTGTGAAATCTTTAAAAGGGTCCGTGAAAATTCCGGAGTCCGGATCGTTTGATGAAAAGCAAATACTTGAAGATGAATTGATTAAAAAATATTTGGGTTAAGATGAAAGAGGCAGTTTTTGTAGATACTGATGTCATCGTAGACTTTTTGATAGATCGCGTGCCTTTTTCTCAGAAATCTGCTGAGGTATTTGTATTGGCAGAAAAGGAAGAAATAGTAATTTATGTGTCTTCGCTTTGCTACTCAAATATCTTCTACATTTTGCGAAAATTGGCGGGATTAAAAAAAGCAATGGAACTGTTACAAAAACTAGAAAGCCTGACAGAGATTTTACCCGTAGGCAAAATAATCATTCGACAGGCTTTGGCCGAACGATTTGAAGATTTTGAAGATGGTATTCAGAATTTTACAGCCCTGCAAGAGCCTCTCATCAGGAAAATAATTACGCGGAATGTCAAAGATTTCAAAAAGAGCGAATTGAGTATTGTAACTCCGGATGAATATATTTCTATGTATTTGAGTGGAAAGAAGTGAGACAACCGCAAAAGTCAGCAACTCAAAAAACTAATTGACAACCCACATGATAAGTGTATAGCTTAGCCATGCCAACGCTCCCAACGCTAAAATTAACACTCCCAAAACAGGAACTACAATTTTCCAGGCTCCTCCCTGATGCCGGCCTTCCACGTAGTGTTCCCGCATGAGCTTAACGTTGCGTAAATTTGCTTTGAAGGCTACATCAAAAATATCACCCACCAAAGGAATCGATCCCAAAAGTGCATCAATCAAAATGTTGAGAGCCATTCGGGCAATGATAAAATTGCTTGCTCCGTTCCGGGCCAAAATCGTAACCATATAGCCCGATACGCACAAAGTGGCAAAGTCGCCGGCGCCGGGGACAAGCCCCAAAAGGGGATCCAAACCGAACCGAATGTTGGTGCCGGGGATTCTAAATCTGGAATCCATTAGACGAGCCAATGATTCCATGTTCGCTATGGATGACTTTTGTTCTGATAGTGCCTTCATAGGTAGTTGTATCAGGTTAGTAACAACAGGTTTTTTGCACGATTAATTTATTTCCATGCCGAGTCAACTATTTATAGTTCATTGGTTTAATAAACTAAACTCCGTCAAGAGTAGCTCAAAGTTGTTGCAAATGGGCCACTCCTAACGGAGTTGAATGGGATTTACAGGGCTACACTCTACAAACGTATCGCCTCGCTGAGGCTATTTTCATGTAAATTGATAAACCCTTAAAAAGTATACCTGTTCCTTTATTCCACAGAAAATGTTTTTTCCAACTGCCCCTATTAATTAAATAAGATACATTCCATTTAAAAAACCACAACATCTACCCTGCGGCCCTTACACCTCGTTCAATGCGCGGGCAAGTGTATCAATTTGCTCGAAAGAGGTTGCCGGGAAATTGGCAATCCGGATTTGCTTTCCTTTGTATGGGCCATAGCCACTACCTACCATCATTCCTTTCCCTTTCAAATTGCTGATTACTACCGACGAGTCTTTGCGCGTGTTGGCCACTACAACCGTTTGGGACTGATGCCGGGTTTCGGTCACGAAGGGATCAAAAACGCTGCTATTTTTTAGGGTATTGTATAAAATTGCGGCTTTTTGTTCGGTTTCTTTCCGTATCGTTTCAATACCGATTCGGTTCAAATCCTCCGCTATTTTTCCTAATAAATAGATACTCATCACGTTAGGCGTGGCGGGCGTTTCGTTCTTCTCTGCGTTTTTCCACAGCGTAGGCAGGTCATGATGTGCCCCAATCGTGAGGCTATCATACTGTCGCAGGCGCTCGGCTTTGGCCAAACAGGCTTCATTCACAATCCAAACACCCAAACCGGCCGGAAGTCCAAACGCTTTCTGAACGGAGAAAAACGCAGTATCGACCAAACCAAAATCCAAAGCCGGATAGGGCGCCGATGATACCATATCTACCGCTATCAGCTTATCCGGATGGCGATTTTTCAGTTTATGGATATCGGCAGGCTTCATCTGCACTCCGGCGCTTGTTTCGTTGTGCGTGGTACAGATTAGCTCAGCGTAGGCCGGGACTTCGATTTCAGCGGCATCAAAGCCCTCACCCATGGGTTTCTCGTAGATGTGCGCAAACTTGTGCAGCGCCTGAGCGTAATCGTAGAACTTCCGCGAAAACGAACCGTTGACCAAATGAAAACTTTCGTGCTCTACACAATTCAGCAAAATGCGTTCCCAGGCTTCGGAAGCTGATCCCAAAAACAATACCTGATGCGTAGTTGGAATCGACAGGAGCGTACGTAGTTGCTCCACGGTAAAGCGATGCAGGTCGCGGTATTGCTGACTACGATGGGAAATAGAACCCAACTGCCGGTCAATAAATGATTTTATGTGTTTTTCAAACGTGGGGTAAAGAGCCGCCGGGCCGGGAGTAAAGTAGATGTTTTGCATAATGTCTATAAATGCGGAAAGGAATGAAGCGGGCAAATCGGAAACGCCTGTTCCCTGCTTTGGTCTCTCATTCCTTTCCTGCGGTTATTTTGTATTTTCTAATAAAGCATTCTAAACCGGATCGTACCTTCTACGGCTTTTATTTCCTGAATAAATTCTTCGGTATATGTTTTTGAAATATCAACGATTACATAGCCAATCTGCTCATTGGTTTTGAGATATTGGCCCGTAATATTGATATGATGTTTGGCAAAAATACTGTTCAATTTGGCCAGAACTCCCGGAACGTTCGCATGAATATGCAGCAGCCGATGCGAGTCTCCCAACTTGGGCAGTTGCACTTCGGGGAAATTAACGCTGCCATACGAACTGCCGTTGTTGATGTATTCGAGCAATTTCCCCGGCACAAAGTAGCCAATATTCGCCTGCGCTTCCTCGGTACTTCCGCCAATATGTGGAGAAAGAATTACGTTGGAAAGACCCACCAATTCGCTTTCAAAAGCTTCATCGTTGGTTTTGGGCTCTTTAGGGAAAACATCCACGGCAGCACCTGCCACTTTTCCACTCCGAATCGCTTCGGCCAGGGCAGGAATATCCACCACATGCCCACGGGCAAGGTTCATGAAAATCACGCCGTCTTTCATTTGCTCAAATTCCTTTTTGCCAATGATGTTGGTGTTTTCCTTGCGGCCATCTACGTGCATACTCACGACATCTGCCAGATTCAGTAACTCTTCCAGGCTGCGTACTTTCCGGGCATTTCCGATCGCTAGTTTTTCCACAACGTCATAGAAATAAACTTCCATGCCGAGCGCCTCAGCCACCACCGAAAGCTGCGTACCGATGTTGCCGTAGCCTACAAGGCCAAGTTTTTTTCCACGTACTTCAAAGCTTCCGTTGGCCGATTTGTCCCAGATTCCCTGATGCATCTGATTGCTCTTGGTCACGATATTTCGGATCAGCAGGATCATTTCACCAATTGCGAGCTCTACTACGGAGCGGGTGTTGCTATATGGTGCGTTAAAAACGGCCACGCCGCGTTCAGTTGCCGTTTCGAGGTCAATTTGGTTGGTGCCAATGCAAAACGCTCCAATCGCCATCAATCGGTTGGCGCTTTCGAGCACGCGCTTGGTGATGATGGTTTTGGAACGAATCCCGATGATCGATACATCTTTGATGCGTTCGCAAAGTTCATCTTCGTCCAGGGCCCCTTTTACAAATTCCACCTTAAAGCCTTCATCTTCAAACGCCTTTACGGCTGCCGGATGCACATTTTCCAACAATAAGACTTTGATACGGCTTTTGGGATACGATTGGCTGCGGCTCAGTCGGTTGTCGTACAGAAACTCGTCGAGAGAACCCGACACGTGGTCGGCCACTTCAACAACGCGCGGGCGATTTACATTTTCAGTAAAGGCATAAAAACGGTTGGCAAGGCCCGATTCACGAAGTTCGTAGTCGGTATAGCCGTCGCCAATTACGTACACATCGCCCGTCAGGTTGAGGCTACGAAGCAGCTTGATTTTGCCGCCATCACTTGCCAGTACGTTCGCTTCGTCGATGCCGATTATCGTACCATCGGCATCAAATATAAATTCGTTGGCAAAGACGTGATCTTCCCGCACGCCCAATTCCGTAACGATTGGCACGATAAACTCTTTAAAACCGCTGGAAACCACATAAATATGGTCGGTATTGTCGGCTATAAACGCTTTGTTTCGTTGAAAAGAATCCGAAATTTTGGTTCGTAAGTACTCAATCAGAAGGTCAATGTGCGAGCGGTTTCCCGAAAGCAGGCTAATGCGACGGCGCAGACCATCGGCAAAAGACATTTCGCCGTTCATGCCTTTGTCGGTTAAGTCGCGGATTTGCTGAACCAGATTTTCGCGGTCAGGATGACCCGCCAAAGCAATGTGGGCCAGCTCGTCGAGGCCTTCCACTTTGGTAAATGTGCTGTCAAAATCAATGACAATGTACGTGGGATTGAGTGTTTGCGTTAGCATGCAGGATGGTAAAAATGGGTAAGCTACCTCGTTAATTTGGAATGACTACTACTATTCATGCAAAATTACAAAACCTATGTAGAACTGACTATAATTTAGTGGGTTTAGTACTAATCCGCTGAGTTATATTCAATTAAATAGTCTATTAGTATAAAAACAGACGGCAATAGAAATTTAATTTTTTCAAATTTCACTTGAATCCAGAAAATTTAACGCTCTTTGCTCAGACCAGTACAGGCCATCAACAACCCGCTGTGGCCTGAAACCACAATGCCCGCCGGCTTCGGTAAGTTCCAGCCATACATGTTTGAGTTGGTTAATTTCTTTTTGGGGCAAGCTGTCGGGAGGTACCAGCGGGTCGTTTAAGGCATTGACAATGAGCGTAGGAATTGAAATATCCTGCACAAAAAAGCGTGCGCTGTTTCGGGTATAGTAGTCGTCGGCTCCGGCGAATCCGTGCAGGGCGGCGGTGTACAGGTGGTCAAAATCATAAAAAGTCTTTACCTGTGCGTAGGTTTCCAGGCTGATCTTATCGGGAAAAAGTTTTGCTTTGGCACTCACTTTGGGTTTAAGGGAGGAAAGAAACCGACGGAGATAAAGTATGTTTTCAGGCTTTTCAATGGCCCGGCTGCACGCCAGCAAATCCATCGGTACACTAAATACAACGGCTTTTTTTATTTCCGGTGTGAGGGCATTTCCTTGTTCCCCGAGATATTTCAGCGTAAGATTTCCGCCCAGACTAAACCCCATCAGGTGCAGTGTTTTGTAGCCTTTTTGCCGGGCATACTGTATCACAAAATCGAGATCGTCGGTGGCTCCGCTGTGATAAAACCGCAGCTGTTGGTTCATTTCTCCGCCGCAACTTCGGTAATTCCACGCCAGGCAGTCGTAGCCGTGGCGGGTGAGGCCGCGCACCATGCCCAGAATGTACTGCCGTTGGCTGTCACCTTCCAGCCCGTGCGACAAAATTACGAGACCTTTGGCGGCCTGCGACGTACGAGCCCAATCCAGGTTTAGAAAATCGTCGTCAGGCGTACGTATTTTTTCACGAGAGTAGGCCACATCTGTAATTTTTCGAAACAGAGATGGGTAAATGCTTTGAAAATGACCATTGGGAAGCCAGGAAGGCGCGCGGTGAGTGTGTGTGAAAATTACGGGCATACAAAAAATGTGCTACTTTTTGGCAAAGATACACGGATTGAAGTCAACTTCCGGGCCTTTGCATCTAACTGACTTTTTCCAAGTCCTGTTCCAACTTTTGTTCACAAATCCGACTCTCATACAGGAAAGCAAAAGATTATGAAAAAGATAGCGTTAGTATTTGCTCTGATGAGCCTGCTCGGATGCAGTCGGGAAGAAGCCACTCCCGAAGAAAGGTTAATTTATGGCAAGTGGCAGCTGTTGGAGTTTTGTGTGAGTCCGGGAAATGGAAGCTGCGATCCACAACAAGCGACCGCAGTGAGAACCCAAAGTCTGGAATTCAAGAAAAATGGCTCTTTCATTCAACGCATTCCGCAGCCCGGCCAATTTTCAACACCCATCGTAAGTTCGGGGGATTTTAGCATTAAAACACCGGGCCGAATCAATTTTAATTTTGACAATAAAACCACTTTTAAAGAAGAAGTTAGCTGGCTTTATGAGCTTTCGGATACCCTGCTGACGATTCGGCCTCAGTGCATTGAAGGTTGTGCCTATACCTACGAGCGGCAGTAATTATTTGGGATCATTGCGGCGAGCCTTTTCGCTCTGCCGCATCGGCATGCTGTCGATCAGCGCCCAGAATTTTTCGGCAGGTACAGTGCTGGAACTGCTCAGCTTGGTACCGCCATCTTTTCCTACAAGCCACACGCCAAAGCGGGTAAGATCGTGGTTGAAATGGCGGTTTATATACACTTTGTCTTCCCTGGTCAGTTTTGAACTGAGGCACTCGATAATCACAAGATCACGTTCTTTTTGCTGCGCAAGGGTATTGGCCAAAAGCTGCCGTTGCTGGTTCAATTCCAGGTTTCCGGACTCAGGGGCATAAATTACTATCACCCGATTTTTCCAGGCAAGTCGTTCCATTTTTTCCCAGAGAGGGGCATCCGTTCCAGACATCCAAAGCGAGGCAATAAGCGTGAGACCAAAGAATGAGAACATACGCAGGGCCGTTTTAATGAGATTTAATCGAATAGATTTTCAGTTCGATCCAGCATCAGGATAGATGCCTGTGGTAGAATAACGTACTTTTCGCCATCATATTCCAGATCAATGGCGTTGCGCTGCAAATAAATGGCAAGGTCGCCCTCCTTGGCTTGCAGCGGCATATACTTCACTTTTTCTTCGGTTTCTTTCCAGGGCTCGTCTTCTGACGAAGAGGGAATAGGATAGCCGGGGCCGACTTTTATGACGTAACCCGTCTGAACCTGCTCTTTTTCCGTAACTGTGGGAGGCAGATAAAGACCGCTGTTGGTTCGGTCGGTTGGGCTTTTGGGTTTAATAAGGACGCGGTCGCCCACGACAATCAGACTGCGTAAGCGGTTATCAGAGGTTATTTCAATCATTGCAAAAGGTGATTTTTATAAAGTGAGAATTTTTAAACCCGCCAAACGGGCCAACAAGTGCCTTTTCACAATTCAGAAAAAATTGTACGACCCCGACTAAAATGTCAAAATGTCAGAATCAAAACTGGAAATAGATGAATTGGTTGGAAGTAAACACGCCAAAGAAGTAAATGATTACGCACAAAACCCCAAGAATCAGGTAGAATGAACCGGTGTTTTGGGTCGGGATTTTGAGGTAAAAATGCTCTTTGAGCAGTAAGAAAGCAATCAGAAAAACGCAGAACCACATTTCGACGGAGTTGAGTGGCGAGCGCAGGGTTTCATTCCAGGAGAGCGTTGCTATTTTGCCTAAAATATCAAAAGCCTGCTTAACGGGCGCTTTGTCGTTTCGGAAAAAGACCCACGTGAGAGCAACCAGGAAAAAGGTAATCAGGACATTAAAAAACCGCAAAACTGGATGTTGTGGAATTTCAATACCCAATTTTTTTAACCACTTGTCACGTACCACCGCCGCTACGAGATAAAACCCGTGGAGCCCGCCCCAAATGATGTAGTTCCAGCTTGCTCCGTGCCACAATCCGCTGACCAGAAATACGGTAAATTGGTTAAAATACCGCCTGAATTCTCCCTTGCGGTTGCCGCCGAGAGGAATGTATAAATAGTCGCGAAACCAGGTGGAAAGCGAAATGTGCCAGCGTGACCAGAATTCTGAGATAGAGGCAGCTTCGTAGGGTGTGCGGAAGTTTTCCATCAATGTAAAACCCATTACCCGCGCTGCCCCAATGGCAATGTCGGAATAGCCGGAAAAATCGCAGTAAATCCGGAAGGTAAAAAACAAGGTGGCAACCAGCAGCGTAAGCCCATTTTGCTCGTAGGGATTGGTGTAGGCATAGTCTACGACAAGTGCCAGGCGGTCACCGACCACTACTTTTTTGAACATACCAAAAGCCATTTGCATCAGACCGGCTTTTACCTGTTCAAAATCATATTTGAAATAGGAGTGAAACTGAAAGAGCATGTTTTGGGGCCGCTCGATTGGGCCCGCCACGAGTTGCGGATAAAACATGACATACAGAGCATAAATGCCGAAATGATGCTCAGCAGGCTGATTTTTACGGTACACCTCAATAGTGTAGCTCATGGCCTGAAACGTGTGAAACGATAGACCGATGGGAAGCAGCACTTTGCCAGCGCCGTTGGTCATCCATTCGGCCAAAGCCTGAGGCACAAGCCCACCCAAAGGAGGAACAAACGGGGGAAGGTTGGTCAGGCTAAGAAAACCATTGACCGAATCGGCCAGAAAATCGTAGTATTTGAAGAATGCCAGAATGCCAATATTGGAAATAAGACTGATTACGAGCAAGGCTTTTCGCCTCGGCTGATCCTCCGTTTTTTCAATCCAAAGGCCTGCGTAGTAGTCAATAATGATGGTGCCAAACAGGATCAGAATGTACACGGGTTTGAACACCATGTAAAAATAGCAGCTCGCCGCCAGCAGCAACATCCATCGTCCGCGCCACGACAGGCTGAAATAAGCAACCGTGACGACGAGAAAAAAAATCAGAAATTGGAGGGAGTTAAACAGCATCTCTTCCTACGTACGCTCGGTTGACGATTTCTTCTTTAATGATAAACAGGGGACGATTTTTGGACTGAAAGAAAATGCGAAGGACGTATTCGCCGATGATTCCCAGCGCCAGCAGCTGTACGCCACTAAACAAAATGACCACGAAAAGCAAAGCTGTGAATCCTTCGATTACTTCGGTAAAGAATAATTTTTTTATCACAACGGTAATAAAATAAATCAGGGAAATAAGAATGGACAGCGCACCTGTGCGGGTCATGAATTTTATGGGAAATTCGCTGAAATTAAAGATTCCGTTATAGGCGAGCCCAAACAGCAGTTTGAAGGAATATTTTGACTCGCCCGCAATTCGCTCGTCGCGTTCGTATTCAAATCCTTTTTGCTTGAAACCTACCCACGAACGCATACCGCGCAGGTAGCGACTCTCTTCGGGCATCTGAATGAGCACATCGGCTACGCGGCGACTGATCAGGGCAAAATCGCCGCTATCGAGCGGAATTTCTACGTAAGAAATTGATTTGAGCAGGCGGTAAAAAAGGTAATAGGCTGTTTTTTTGACGATATTTTCCTTCCGTTTTCGGCGTACTGCGTACACCACGTCGTTGCCATCACAAAGTTCTTTATAGAAATCCGGCAGTAACTCGGGAGGATCCTGCAAATCTCCATCAATGATAAACAAAGCCTCACTTGCCCGCGCCGAGGCAATGCCCGCCGTGAGCGCCAGCTGATGTCCATGGTTGCGGGAAAGAAATACGCAGTGGTAGCGGTCATCCAAAAGTGCCAGCTGACGCATGAGCACCGGGGTGTTGTCGCGGCTGCCATCGTCTACCAGCACCACTTCGATTCGAAGGGAAAGGTTGTCCATGAGCGTATTGAGCCGTTCCACAAGGTGCGGAAAAGAATCGGACTCATTATAGAGCGGCGCAATAATGGAGATTTGTGGCAATGTTTTCAAAGGAATAAAATAGAAATCAGGTTCCGTGGACAAAAATACGTGTTACGATTCGTAAGATGTTTTCTAAGGTAAGGTTATTGTGCCAACGACACCAGCCGTTTCTTTTTCTGCATCATGAATCAGCACGCCCCATTCGTACGTACCCGCAGGTATGGCAGCTGTTGGGACGGTTACTTCCAGACCTTCGTCATAGCGAATGAGGAGGTTTCTACCAGTATATTTTTGTTGATTTAGCTTAAAAACGTAAATCTTTTCAGCCCTACGAAAAAAGACATACCCACCCGTAGCGTAGCCCGAAGGTATCACCGCCGCAGGCTCCGTAACTGCTAACCCATCGGCAACCGGGCTGAGCGAAAATTGAAGCGAATCAGGCAACGCTTGCTTTACCGTTTGCATGCGTTGAATGTATGGATTCAGTTCGTTTGGAAACTGATAGATGTTTCGGGAAGTAGTGAAATTTGCTAATGAATCAATGTAAACGGCTGCTTTTGAACCCGGTTGATAGCCTAGCCCAAAGGCATGCTGCTGCTGATTATAGGCATTGACAAGCAGGTACTTGCGGCGCTCCGAAATGGCAGGACCGTAATGAATCAGCGTTAGTACCCAAATACCTACGCTCAAAACGAGGCCTGCCTTAAAACCAGTTGGACGAGTACCCTTTGCGCTGGCGGATAAAAAGGAAAGGTACGTAACGGTCAGAAATAAAGCCGGATAGAGCTTATAATTGCTAACAACCATGACGTAAAACCCAAAGCGTGGACGCAGCAGGGCGATCACGGCAGCATTGGCCAGAACAAAGAGCATTATGCCCAGTGAAAAATAGCCTAACTGCTCAAATTGGGGTTTTATACCAAAGTTTAACCAACGGTTTGAAGTAAAAGCAGGTCGCTTGAAAACGTCGCCCAACCAGCCCGCAACGATACTGAATAGCCAGAGAAGTACCCAAATCATGAGCAAAAAAGCCATGAGAATTGGCAGCGCCGTTCGTACCTCAATGGTTCGGTCGGGCGCAAAATCGAAGAGACCACCTAAAAATGCAAAAAAGCCCAGAAATGATAGATGTGGATTGGCCAGAAGAAATTCAATGCTGGATTCGTTGCCCATCGTGGTCATACCCGAAAAATAAAGCAGAATAGCCGCTCCACTGCTCACGCACCAGATTGCGAGCCATTTGTACCTAGTCTGAAATAGCAGAATGGCAGCACCGCCGACCCATACAAACAAGCCATTGCTCATGGCAAAGTTGGCACAAAAAGCCGCCAGAATAGCCCAGCCAGGCTTTTGTTTGGCCAATAGAAACATAGTCAGACAAACAAAAAATACGACTGGCTGATGCTGCAAACCGCAAATCGCCCATAGCGAAATGAGATGGTATTGCAACTGAAAAAGCAGAAAAGGAACGGGTAAAAAATAGTAGGCCGGAAGCCTGGTTGAGCGAAATGCCCGCCAGGAAAGCCATAAGGTACCCAACGTAAAGGAAATACCGGCCAGGTGCAGAAAAGTAAAATTGAGCGTTCCGGTTATGGCGTAGTACAACGCCGTAATGCCTTTTCCGAAAACCATTCGGTGTTCGTTGTTGGGCTGAAAAAGCAGGGAAACTTTTTCACTGAAACGAGTGCTTGTAATCCATTTTCTCAAAAAATCAGGAAACGGGTCAAAGTCATCAAACCAGGGGACATTAACGGAATAGTGGTAGGTGATCCCGATAAAAAAAAGGACGGGAAAAAGCCCCAGCACCCAAACAAAACGATTACGGAGTGAGCTCATGGGAGGTGTCTTTTTCCTGAATTAAATAAATAGCACTTTTTCCAAAATAACCAGCCGTGCATTTGTTCCATAAATGAACGGGATTGGTTTGAATGTCTTCGACAAAAAGCGTTTGCGGAAGATTTTTAAGCGCCGGAACCGCCACCACCGATTCGCTCGAAGCATGAATGAGATCGTAGCGGGCGTACATCTCTTTATTATAGGCCGAGGCTTTTCCACGCAGCCAATCGGAATAGATAGTACGCAGCGATTGATTTTTATACATAAAAAACAAAAGGCCGGGAACCAGAAGTGCCACCAGCACAGGTTGATACATAGTATTCAGAGTGCTCATTGTCCGTTTCTGACTTATCCAATAATAGCCTGCCCCCACCATATAAAACCAACCCAAAAGGAAATATAAATAGACCGAATTGAGCACGCGGGGCGCAGGTTCTACTTCTATGGAAATGGCATAATACGAAGGGAAAATCTGAGCCGCAAGTATTCCTGTGTAAAGTAAAGCCATGTAAAAAAAAGGTACTTTAAAATGCTTTAGGGCCTGAGGCGTAATGGTGGAAAGAACGTAAATCCAGGCAGCTGTAAGGAGTAAAAGCGGGGTGCGAAAAATCCAGTCAAACGAAAGTATAGCCAATTTACGAAAAGCATACAGAACTGATTCGGGGATGTTTCCGCTGACGGGATTGCCGCCCATGCGGGCTTCGTTGCCGGGCGCCGAAAAAAACAGATAGAGTGAAAGACCAGCCACCGCGGCCAGCCAGGCCATGAGTCCATCGGTTTTTCGTTGAAAAATAAGACGATACCCCCACCAACCTGCCAACAAAAGCGACTGAACCAGCAGGTTTATCTCGCTGCTACCCATAATGGCGAAGGTCAGAAAACCGGCAAAAATTCCAGTTAAAACCTTCATCTGCATAGTTTCGAGCCGGTACCAGCGAATCATCACCACAAGCCAGAGAATAGTAAGGGTGTTGGGTACAGTGTAGGTAACGAATGCCGCCATCCAGTAAAAAGCCTCGGCAATGTTGGGAAGTTTGGTAATATATAGGAAAAGCAAAACGCCCGTAAATCCTGCATGTGCCTTACGCGACAGCGTGGGCGTCAGTTGTCGGAAAAGCACGTAAAGTGCTCCTGAAAAACTCAGAATTAAAACAATTGGTAAAATCTTGAATCCTGCTACTGATCGGATTATAAGAGGATTGGAGTGGTTGAGCAAAATACCAAAATACCGGCCCGTCCAACCAATGTAGTAATGATGCATCCCTTCCATCCAGCCATATTTGAACACCGTATCAATGAAGCAATAGTCGTCGGCGGCAGACGGGTGATTATAAAAAGAAAGGGCAATAAGTGGAATCAGAACGAGTGCCAAAAGCGCCATGTTGAGTCCGTTGCCGACGATACGGTACGTATTTTGACGTTTATTCATTCACTATTTTTTCTATAATATAGCGGGGACGTGCTTTCACTTCCTCGTAAATTTTGCCAATGTATTCACCAATTAAACCCAGCGCCATCATATTGGAGCCACTAAAAAATGTAATTGGAAGCATGGTGGAGGTCCAGCCCGGCACGGTAAACCCAAATGCATAGGATACCAGAATATATCCGAAAATGGCCATGGCAACAATAAAATTGAAAAGACCGAAATAAAGGACCAACCGCATGGGAAAGGTTGAAAAAGAGGTGATGCCATTCCAGGCAAAGAGCACCATTTTTTTGAGCGGATATTTGGTTTCGCCTGCGGTGCGTTCGAGTCTTTTGTAAAAAACTTTATCGCTTTGAAAACCAATCAGCGGCACAATGCCCCGCAGGAAGAGGTTGATTTCCCGAAAATCGCCTAATTCAATCAGCACCCGTTTGTCCATCAATCTGAAATCGGCGTGATTAAACACCACGGGGACACCCATTTTCTGCATCATTTTATAGAAACCTTCTGCTGTAAACCGCTTGAACCAGCTGTCAGAACTGCGGTCGTTGCGTACGCCATATACAATCATGGCGCCGTCGCGGTGTTTTTCGATCATGGCCGTCATGGCCTGAATGTCATCCTGTAAGTCAGCGTCAATCGTTATGAAGCAGTCGTAACCAGCCACGTGCGTTTCAAGACCGGCCAGAATTGCGCTTTGATGGCCAAAATTGCGGGAAAGTTTGATGCCGACTACCGAAGAATCCTGTTGACAAAGTGTGTCTATGATTTCCCAGGTTTTGTCCCGGCTTCCATCATTCACATAACAGATTTTGCTTTGATAGTCAATTAGTTTACGATTTTTCAAATCAGCAAGATACTGCACTAGTTGCGCGTGAGTTTGATGTAAAATCGCCTCTTCATTATAACAGGGAATGACAAGCAGCAAGCGCGCTGGATTCATAGTATGGTCATAGTTTGGTGGGGCAAAAATAACAGGAATTGCCAATAAGTAGTAAAATATGCCCGATGGATAAGTGAAAGGCCATCTGTTTGGCCAGGCGAAAGCAAGTTCAACCGGTTGTCTGTTTCTTTCGTTGCAAGATAGGATAAAGTACTACGGCCAGCAATATAACGAGCGTACCGAGGTAGAATCCGGGTTTCATGCGTTCTTTTTCACCAAAAATAAAAAAGGCGAGTGCAATGCCATACACGGGTTCGAGGTTGACAGTCAGATTGACCATATAGGCCGAAAATTCTTTCATTAAATGCGTGCCCATCGAGTAGGCATAGACGGTACAAACCCAGGCAAGAATCAGAATCCAGGGCCAGTCGCTGGTTTTGGGCCAAAGCGGCAGGCCATTATTTAAGGCCAAAGATTCAAATAAAAGCATGCACAAAAAGGAACCGATACTTGCGCCGATCATTTCATAAAATGTAATGACAAAGGCATCGGTTTTTTTTACAAAATGGCTATTTGCTACCGTAAAAAGTGCCGCTAGAAAAGCCGAACCCAGCGCCAGCACAAGCCCGAGTGCATGGTCAAATTCAAACCGAAACACCAGGTAAAGCCCGGCTACGGCTACGAGGCCCAGAAAAACTTCCAGCGGACGAACGCGTTGCCGGTTTACCAAAGGCTCAACCAGGCTTGTCCAGAGAGAAGTAGTTGACATGCCCGCCAGGCAAACCGACGCCGTGGAAATGCGGGCGGAGGCAAAAAATAAAATCCAATGAGCCGAAAGGAGCAAACCGACGAGCATCATCCTGACAATCTGCGCAGGTTCGACCCGAAAGCTTTTTCCCCGAATCCAGATAAAAAGCGCCAGGCCTGCCACGGCCAAACTCGTACGAAAAAAGACGAGGGAAGTGGGGGCAATGGAAACCAATAGGCCCAAAATGGCCGTAAAGCCCCAGATCAGTACCAGAAAATGAAGTTGTAAATAGGCGCTCAGTGGCGGATTTTTTTTCATCGGGGGAGGGTTTTGTACAGTCCGATTCCGACAAATGTAAATACGATGTTGGGCAACCAAACGGCCAGCAACGTATTTATATTCCCTGATTCGGCCACGCCTTTTGAGAGTAGAAAGAAAAGGATGTAAATGAACGCGAGCATAAAACCAAGGGCGATTTGCCAGCCTACGCCGCGGCGACTTTTGCGGGCAGAGACAATGACGCCAATAGCCGTCAGGATTAAAATGGCGAAGGGTTGGGTAAAGCGGGTATATTTTTCGATTAGGTAAACTTCCAGCCCGTCTGCTCCCCGGCTGCGCAAAAGTTCAATGTAATCGTTCAGTTCGGGTAAAGTAAAGGTTTCAAAAATATTGTAATCGCTTTCAAAATCCTTGGGACGCAGATTAATGGTTGTGTCAAGTTCCTGTCCAAACGAAAGGCTTTCTTTCAGTCCTTCCAGCGAGCGGATGCGGTAATTGTGGACGGTCCATTTATTTTTTTCCTCGTGCCACACAATACGTTCTGCGGTCAGTTTGTGTTTCAGGTTGTTTTCCTGCACGGTTTCGAGGGTAAATTTATTTCCCGTTTTGGTTGTGACATTATAGCTTTCTAGGTAGGCGTACACCTCCGGGGCTATTTTTATGTGAACATTTCTACCATCATAATAAAATTCATCTTTGATATAAGTCTGTTCAAACGAATTACGGATTTTGTTAGCCTTAGGCAGAATCCAGCCTACGAGCAAAAACATAATGGCACCTAAAATTGATGCGCCCATCATATACGGCACAAGCATGCGCCCAAAACTAATGCCGCTGCTAAGCATTGCCACAATTTCTGTACGGGCTGCGATGCGCGATGTGAAAAAAACAGTGGCAATGAAGACCATCAGCGGACTAATGTAATTGATCCAGTAGGGGATAAAGTTGAGGTAGTATTCCAACAGAATCGCTCGCCCGGGTGCTTTCTTCTCAATAAAGTCATCGATTTTTTCCGTGTAGTCAATCATGCAGATAATCAGCACAATCACGAAGGCTACAAAAAGGTAGGTAATCAGGAAGTTTTTGAGCAAATAGCGATCAAGGATCTTTAATTTCATGGGGGGAGGGGAGCCTTAGCAGCGTTGAACGAGTAGGTTTTTGGAGACTTCCTGACTGATAAAAAGCGTTTTAGTTTTGTCAATCAGTACGAGTGCAGACTTGTCATATTCATTGATTTCCTGTACCGCAATTTCACAACCCAACATAATGCCGGAGCGGTCGAGGTGCTGCAAAAAAGCCGGTGCATGCTCAGTTACGCCCATCATCAGGACGGTGTCGCCCGCTGCAACATCCGAAAGTTTGAGGTAGTCCGACAGTGGCATATTTCCTTTGGCATCTGGAATCGGGTCGCCGTGGGGGTCAAAGCGCGGAGTTCCCAGGAATGTATCCAAACGTTCTACGAGCCGATCTGACGGAATATGTTCCAGCTCTTCGGCAATGTCGTGCACTTCATCCCAGCCAAATCCAAGTTTTTCTACCAAAAAAACCTCCCACAAACGATGCCGCCTGATAACTTTCAGAGCTACTTTTTCTCCTTTGGGCGTAAGGCGTACTCCCTGATATTTTTTATAATGAATAAGGTCTTTTTCGGCAAGTTTTTTGAGCATGTCCGTCACGGAGGCCGCACGTGTAGCCGTACCCTCTGCGAGGGCATTGGTACTTACCTCGGCACCCTCAGGACCGGATAGGCTATGAATGATTTTAAGATAGTTTTCTTCGGTGAATGAATTTTGCATGGCACTTGCAACAGGGCTGTTCATTACGTACGTGGGACTTTATAACGCAAAAATACGCTTTACTTATTGTATTTTAAAAAGTTTAGCGTCATCCCAACCCATCAGCTCTGCATTCGGTCCGACATCGTTCCGGTTTCAACCGCTATCTTTTATTAATCGAAATATAATCAGTAGATTGGCTTCGACATAAGGGTATATTTTCTAATTTTGGCGACTTTTTGCTAATTAACTTACCCTATACTAATCTAACAACCTTACATGTTGCCAGTTAAAATCAATGGATAATCATAAACATGTAGATAAAGTCTCCGCTGCCGGGCTATTGGTCGCTTTGGGGATTATTTTTGGTGATATTGGTACATCTCCGCTCTATGTACTTCGTGCCATTGCCAGCTCTGAAACTATCTCTAATGAACTCATTTTGGGGGCTTTGTCCTGCGTATTCTGGACGCTGACACTCCAAACAACGGTAAAATATGTAATCCTGATTTTACGGGCTGACAACAAAGGGGAAGGAGGAATTTTCGCCCTGTTTGCTCTTGTGCGGCGTCATGCCAAATGGCTGACCGTGCCCGCAATTATCGGAGGTAGTACCCTGCTCTCCGATAGCATCATCACTCCGCCAATCTCGGTTTCTTCCGCTGTGGAAGGTATCCGAACCATCTATCCTTCCATCGAAACCATCCCGATTGTACTGGTCATTCTGGCCATTTTGTTCATGGTGCAGGTATTCGGAACCAACCGGGTAGGAGCCGCTTTTGGGCCGGTCATGTTGGTGTGGTTCTGTATGCTGGGTTCAGTAGGGTTGCTGTCGCTAATGAAGGATCCAACGGTTTTGCGGGCCATGAATCCTTACTATGCGTACCAGTTTTTGGTGGTACATCCGGGTGGTTTTTGGCTATTGGGGGCAGTTTTTCTATGTACAACGGGCGCAGAAGCACTCTACTCAGACCTGGGGCATTGTGGCCGGGCGAATATTCGGTTTAGCTGGATTTTTGTTAAGATCTGCCTGCTGCTCAATTACTTCGGGCAGGGCGTGTATGTACTACAATTTAATGGTCAGATGCTCGGAGAGCGTAATCCGTTCTACGAAATTATGCCGCTCTGGTTTTTGCCTTTCGGAATTGCCATTGCTACCATCGCAACGGTGATAGCGAGTCAGGCTATGCTAAGCGGGGCTTTTACGCTCATCAGCGAAGCCATTCGCCTAAATTTCTGGCCTAAGGTACGGTTGGTATATCCATCCAATCAAAAAGGACAGCTGTATGTACCAAGCATCAATTTTCTTTTGTTTGCAGGATGCGTAGCTGTTGTTTTGTATTTCAAGGAGTCTACAAACATGGAAGCCGCCTATGGCCTCGCCATTACCATGACCATGATGATGAATACCATTTTGTTTGGCTATTATCTTTATGTAAAAAAGGTGAACATGTGGTGGGTGGCCGCTTTCGTCGGGTTTTACCTCATTATCGAAAGTAGTTTTTTGGTCGCCAATATGTTGAAATTTATGCACGGTGGCTGGGTTACGGTGCTGATTGCAAGTATTATGGGCAGCCTGATGTTTGTATGGCTTAAAGCATTTTACATCAAACTCCGACTTACAGAATATGTACGCCTGGAAACCTACCTGCCAGCCTTGCGCGAGCTGAGCCGCGACATTAGTATTCCAAAATACGCTACCCACCTGATTTTTATGAGCAATGCCTCACGCGTGAGCGAAATAGAAACCAAGGTTATTTATTCTATCTTTCAAAAACGCCCCAAACGAGCTGATATATATTGGTTTGTCCATGTAGATACGCTCGATGATCCTTATACGATGGAATACAAGGTGGACGTAATTGAGCCGGATGATGTCATCAAAGTTACGTTTCGCCTGGGATTCAGGGTGGAGCAGCGTATCAACCTGTTTTTTCGGCGGGTTATTGAAGACATGGTGAAAAATAAGGAGGTCGATATTACGAGCCGCTACGAATCACTCAGCCGGCAAAATATGACGGGTGATTTTCGATTCGTAGTACTCGAACGTTTCCTTTCGTTTGAAAACGACCTCCCTTATTTTGAGCGTATTGTAATGAAAGCGTATTTTTTCGTTAAAGATTTTACGACTCCCGAAGACAAGTGGTTTGGCCTTGACAGCAGCTCGGTTAAAATCGAAAAAGTACCGCTGGTGATTCGTCCTGCCGAAAACGTCAAACTAAAAAGGGTATATAGTTAACAGCGCAACAGACTATTCATCCCACAAATTTGCGAGCGTATAGTCGGTGTCCGGATGGGCCCATGTACTGCCATTGATGTAGCGAAAGTGCAGGTCCATTTCGCTGATTCGCGCCATATCGTCGGCATCCAAATCGATTTCTGCTGCTTCCAGATTTTGTTGCAAACGATCCGGATTTACTGATTTTGGAATGACCGCCACGTTGCGGTTAATGGCCCACGCCAGCAAAACCTGCGCCCATGTACAGCTATATTTTTCGGCAATTTCCAGAATCGTTGAATGGTCACGCAGAGCAGGGTCATCGGCTTTTTTGAGTCGTTCGGGCCGGTCGCCGGAACCAAGGGGTGAATAGGCTGTCAATTGGATATTTCGATCCTGACAAAACTTTACCAGCGTATTTTGTTGTAAAAAAGGGTGTAATTCTACCTGAAGCATGGCCGGATTAATCCGCGCTGTTTCCAGGAGTTGCTCAATTTTTTTTATGCTAAAATTTGAAACCCCAATAGTTCGTGTCAATCCTGCATCTACACAATCTTCCATGCCTTGCCAGGTTTGAGAAAGTGGTACTTCGCTCAAATTCAGGAAGTCAGAGCCATCTGCCGGAAAACCAACGCCTTCTTTGAGTGCCACCGGCCAGTGAATCAGGTAAAGATCCAGGTAGTCGAGCTGCAAATCGCTCAGGGTTTTTGCCAATGCGGGCTGCACCTGCTCAGGTCGGTGCGAATTATTCCAGAGCTTGGAAGTAATCCACAATTCTTCACGAGTTACTACTCCCGACGATAGTACGTCATGAAGGGCCTGCCCGATTTCTCTTTCATTGCCATATATAGCTGCGCAATCAATGTGCCTGTATCCGATAGAGATGGCCTCAGTGACGGCTTTGTAAACTTCGCCTTCGGCCGATTTCCAGGTGCCAAGCCCCAAAATAGGCAGATTGGCGCCTGGGGCAAGTGGTAGTGTTTTCATAAATGTTTGTTGAAGTAACTTAAAAATAATTGTTCACAAAAGGCAGCTTATGCCAATTTCTTATCTAAATAGAAGTCAATACCGATCAAAATAGTTTAACAAAAATGACATCCTGATAAAAATCAGCATAGAATTTCTGTGGATTAGTTGAATGACCTTACCTTTGACTTTTGAAAAAAACAGGTACACATTCATGAAACTACTAATTACAGGCGGTGCGGGTTTTGTTGGGTCTTCGTTAGCTATTGCTCTGAAAATGAATTATCCCGATTATGAGATCTTTGCGATGGACAATCTGAAACGACGAGGGTCTGAGCTAAATCTATCCCGATTAAAAAAGCAGGGCGTAGAATTTATTCACGGAGATATTCGTAGCAAGGAAGATTTTGACGCGCTTCCGGGCGTAGATGCGGTCATTGAGGCCTCCGCCGAGCCGTCGGTATTGGCTGGCCTGGATGGTACGCCTGATTATTTGATTAATACCAATTTGTTTGGGACTGTCAACTGCCTGAACTATGCGCTGAAACACAAAGCAGCTTTCCTTTTTCTTTCCACAAGCCGGGTTTACCCGATCAAAACGCTGGAAGGACTGAATTTCGTGGAAGAAGAAACCCGTTTCGCACTTGCTGATGAACAGCCGGTACCGGGAGCCTCCTCCAAAGGCATTGCCGAAGATTTTCCGCTGGATGGCCCACGTTCGCTCTATGGCACCACCAAGCTGGCTTCTGAACTTCTGATTCAGGAGTATAATGAGTTTTATGGTCTCAAAACGGTTATTAATCGGTGTGGCGTAATCACCGGTCCCTGGCAAATGGGTAAGGTCGATCAGGGTGTAATGGTACTATGGATTGCCAAGCATTATTTTGACCAGCAGTTGGGTTATTTTGGCTACGGTGGTACTGGTAAGCAGATTAGAGATATGTTGCACGTAGCAGATTTGTATCGACTGATTGATTGGCAATTACACAATCTGGATCAGGTAAACGGTCAGATTCTGAACGCCGGTGGAGGCCTTGAAAGCAGCGCTTCGTTGCAAGAGCTAACAAAGATTTGTCAGGAAGTAACCGGAAAAACGATTCCCATTAAGGCCGTTGCCGAAACACGTACAGCCGATATCCGGCTTTACGTAACTGATAACACCAAAGTGACAGCCTTGACCGGCTGGAAACCCGAAATCGGGATCCGACAAATAGTAGAGGAAATTGCCGCGTGGCTGGCCGAAAATGAAGAGGATTTGAAGCCAATTTTGATGTAAAATTGATTGAAGAAAGGCGCTTCCCGGCGCCTTTCGTTTTTACTTAACGCACATTCACCTATGAAACTCATTGAATGTCCGCGGGATGCCTGGCAGGGGCATCATCCATTTATTTCGACAGATCAAAAAATTGAGTATTTGAATCTGTTGCTGGAAGTAGGATTTGATACCCTGGATTTCGGCAGTTTTGTGTCACCGGCGGCTATGCCTCAGGTAAGCGATACGGCAGAAGTTCTGGAAGGACTAAATCTTCATGATACGTCAACCCGGCTTTTGTCCATTGTGGCCAATGTCCGTGGAGCACAGCAGGCCTGCGCTTTTGAACAAATTCAGTACATAGGCTTTCCCTTTTCGATATCTGAGACCTTTCAGCTACGCAATACCAATTCGACAATTGCCCAGTCAGTGGAGCGGGTGCGTGAGATTCAGTCACTTTGTCAAGCATACGGGAAAGAGTTGGTGGCGTATCTTTCAATGGGTTTTGGTAATCCTTACAGTGACCCGTGGAGTCCGGCACTTGCCCGGCAATGGGTAGATGAGCTGGCAGGTATGGGCGTAAGGATTTTCTCGCTGTCCGATACGGTCGGAGTGGCAAAGCCGGAAGATGTTTACGCTATTTTTCAGGAATTGATTTCTACCCGTCCTACGCTCGAATTTGGGGGGCATTTTCATACACTACCCCAGGAATGGCGTTTTAAAGTAGAGGCTGCCTATGAAGCGGGCTGTCGGCGCTTTGATGGCGCTTTGCTGGGTTTTGGGGGCTGCCCGATGGCGCAGGATTCGCTCGTAGGAAATATGCCTACGGAGCGCTTAATTGAATTTGGTCAGGAGAAACAGCAGCAGCAGACGTTAAATCTGGAAAAATTGAACGAAGCTACAATTCTGTTCAAAAAAATAATCGGGTGAAGTAAAAACTACCTCACCCGACTGAAAAATCTTTACTGTGCATTCAGCTCAATGACCTCCCCGAACTTGTTGTGAAAGGTAAAATCAACAACGCCAAGCGACGAGTCTTTGATAAGCGAAACCCAGGTCTTATACGTAAAAAACCATTTCATCTGCTGCGAGATTAGGCCCTTTGTGAAATAGGCGTGCAGAAAAGGATGCAGGGAAATACTGATTCGGCTTTCGTTTTGTTTCGTCAGAATATAATCCAGATTGTTCAGAATAATGTCCGTAATCAGGATACTTGCCTGAATCGTGCCGGTTCCCCCGCAGGTTGGGCAGGTTTCGCGCGTCACGATATTCATTTCGGGCCTTACCCGCTGCCGGGTAATCTGCATCAGGCCAAATTTTGAAAGCGGAAGCACGGTATACTTCGAGCGGTCCGACTTCATTTCTTCCCGCATCACATCGTGAATCTTCCGTTTATTATCAGCCTTTTTAAGATCAATAAAATCAATCACAATGATTCCACCCATGTCGCGCAGGCGCAGCTGACGGGCAATTTCCTTAGCCGCTTCGCTGTTCACACTCAGGGCAGTAGCTTCCTGATCTTCTTCACTATTGGATTTGTTCCCACTATTTACGTCAATGACGTGAAGGGCTTCTGTATGCTCAATGATGAGGTAGCCGCCGCCGGGAAGACTCACCGAACGGCCAAACAGCGATTTAATTTGTTTTTCAAGCCCAAACTGTTCAAAGACTTTATTCTTGCCATTGTGCAGTTTGAGAATGTTTTCCTTATCCGGGGCAATTGTCCGGATGTAGGATTTAATATCTTCAAATACGTCTTTGGAGTCAACCGTAATGCTGTCAAACGACTCGTTGAGCATGTCACGGATGATGGAAGACGCACGGTTCATTTCGCCAATGACTCGGTCACGAGGTTTGGCATCTCGCAGGAGTTTTATCCCTTTCTCCCACTTTTCCAGGCAGTTTTGCAGATCCTTGTCGAGTTCCTCAACATCTCTGCTTTGAGCGACTGTTCGCACAATCACCCCAAAGTTGGCCGGCTTTATAGAAGACATCAGTCTTTGCAAGCGTGTTCGTTCCTGTTTGTCTGTAATTTTTTTGGATAAATTAACAGAATTTGAAAATGGAACTAACACAATGTACCGGCCTGCTATCGAAATATCACACGAAAGACGGGGGCCTTTGGTCGAAATTGGTTCTTTCACAATCTGAACCAGAATTGGCTGATTCTTTACCAGTACTTTATCAATTTTCCCGAGTTTTTCGATCTCGGGTTCCATCTTAAAGGCACTTAGCTTGCCAGAATTCGCTCGTTTTGAAATTACATCCTTCGTAAATTTATTGAGCGAATTAATGTTTGGTCCCAGGTCCAGATAGTGCAGAAAGGCATCTTTTTCGTAGCCCACGTCAACAAATGCCGCATTGAGCCCTGTCACCAGTTTGCGGACGGTTCCGAGATAAATATCTCCAACCGTAAAACTGTGATCGGGCTCCTCTACGTGATATTCAAGAAGGCGCTTATCCTGCAAAAGGGCTATACGTTCCCCCTTTTGAGTAGAATTTATTACTAATTCGTTACTCAATGTATAACCAATTAATTGGTCTTGACTAATTGAAATAATGTAGACGCAGGTTTCCTGTTTAGAATTTGGTACAGGTGTACGTCAGAAATAATTGAGAAGAAGATGAAAAGGTAATAAAGCAGATTAAACCGGAAAAGAAGTTTCTTCCCCGGTTTAATCAATACTTTTACTTTTTCTTATGTCTGTTTTTTCTTAAACGCTTCTTTCTTTTGTGGGTCGCAATCTTGTGACGTTTTCTTTTCTTTCCGCAAGGCATAGCTTTTGACGGTTAATAAGGTGAAAAATAACTATTTTATTTTTTTAGCCGCTGTTCCAGCTCGCCAATTGCTTGCTGAATCACCGGATCTTTTTCCTTCTTTTTTACATCAGCGAGTACCTCAGAGGCCTCTTCGTCACGGCCCAACTCTACGAGACATACGCCTAGGTAAAACTGAGCTTTTGTATTGGAAGGATGATTGAGAAGAATTTGACGGAAACGCTCCACCGCTTTGGTGTACTGATTGGAGCGCATCGAAAGAATTCCTAAATTGAACAAAGCCAACTCATTCGTTGGGTCTGCGTCAAGCACTTCTCGCAAAAGCATAATTCCCTGCATCGGTGAAGCGGTGTTGACATAGGTCATCGCCATGTTCGCTTTGGCAGAGAGTAGCTCAGGATTCTGATCGAGTGCTTTCTTGTAATACGTGCGGGTTTTTTCACCCAATGTTTTGGCTTTTTCTTCATCTACCGCAAAACCGTACGCTTCGTAATAGCGATCTGCTGTACGAATCTGATTTTCAAGGGATGGATCAAGAATTGCGGCCTGCTCGGCGTAATAGGCTGCACTATCAAATTTCTGGAATTGCCCAAAGGTCTCCGAAAGTTTAATGGCCGCCTGCATTTTGGCATCGGCAGTAGCCTGTACAAAAGAAGCACGCAGAGGATCAATAACCTGTTTTTGTTCAGGCGTCAGGGACTGATTGAAGTGTTCTGATTCAGAATTTGAACCGGACGCACCCGTCGATTCACCACCTGACGCCTGTTCGGTTTGCTGTCCGCCTTCTACATCCTGGGATTTTGAATTGACCACGATTTTGGGTAAACTGTACAGTGTACCCACCAATGCAATGGCCAAAACACATACCAGAATTATAGTCTTCTTCATGCTACGCCGATTAATTGTTTGTACTAATCTGAAAGATTATTTCTCAACAACAGATTTTAGAGAATCGCTGCTTTTTACCTGCTCTACAAAAACCTTTGCAGGCTTGAAGCTGGGAACAAAGTGCTCATCAATGATCATTGAGGTACCCTGTGAAATATTCCGGGCCACTTTCCGGGCACGCTTCTTGTTAATGAAGCTGCCAAATCCTCTCACATAAAGATTTTCGCCATCAGCGAGTGAATCTTTAACCACGGTGAAGAAAGTTTCGAGAGTTTGCTGTACATCAGCTTTTTCAACACCTGTTTTCTCAGAAATCTGTGCGATTACGTCTGCCTTAGTCACTGTATATATTAACTTTTAAGTGTATATTGTTTCGTTTACAATACTACCCATCTGATTTTTGGGAGTACAAAGGTAGCGTAATTTTACTAAAATTTAAAAGGCATTCTTTTCCCTTTTTTTTCTAAACCATTAAAAAACAGGAACTAACCCGTTGATTTAGGGAGTAATCTAGTATGAAAGTGACAGATTTTAGCAGTAAATTAATTCATTGGTACCATCATCATCACCGCGATTTGCCCTGGCGGCACACCTCAGATCCCTACCAAATCTGGCTTTCGGAAGTGATTCTGCAACAAACCCGAGTGGCTCAGGGCTTGCCTTATTACCTGCGATTTGTTGAGAAATATCCTACCGTACAAGCAATGGCAGAAGCCGACGAACAGGATATTTTGCGGACCTGGCAGGGGCTCGGCTACTATTCCCGGGCCCGAAATATGCATCAGACTGCCCGGCAGATCGTACAGGAGTTTAATGGAGTTTTTCCCAATTCGTATGAACAGCTGTTGCGATTGAAAGGGGTTGGCAACTACACCGCTGCTGCGATTGCCTCTTTTGCGTTTGGCGAAGCCGTACCGGCAGTTGATGGAAATGTGTACCGGGTATTGGCCCGACTCTTTGGAATAAAAACCGATATTGCCTCGCATGCTGCCAAAAAAGAGTTTTTTGAGTTAGCCAAAACCCTGATTCCTGCCGACAATGCGGCGTTTTTTAATCAGGCAATGATAGAATTTGGGGCAATTCAGTGTCAGCCCGTAGCGCCTGATTGTCTTTTGTGCCCTTTTCAGGATTCGTGTTATGCGTTTCAAAATGGTCAACAGTCCGTTTTACCTGTAAAGGCGAAAAAAGCAAAAGTGCGGAATCGATTTCTAAACTATCTGGTACTTGAATGGAACGGGAAGTTGGCCATGAACCTGCGAGGCGGCAAGGATGTTTGGCAGGGATTGTATGATTTTTTTCTGATAGAAACACTTCAATTACCCGAAAGTCCGGATGAATTTATGGAGCAGCCGACGGTTCACTCGTGGTTTTTGGAAAGTGAGATTCAAGTGCCTCAGAAAACCTACGTTCATTTGTTATCTCATCAGAAACTTCATGTGCAGTTTTGGCGTCTAAGGTTTGCGGATTCGGCAAACATGGCTTTGCCTGACAATTTGTCGTTTTTCTCATTCGATCAGGTGGAGCAGCTTCCTAAACCAATTTTGATAGATAGTTTCCTGAAAGAGCATTATTTTAGTAATTTTATTTCACCAAATTAAAAATAAAAGTGCCTAAAATAATCTATAAATACTCTGGTTTATAATTAGTTATAATTTAAAAATTCGATTCCTATGGCTGGTAGTGTAAATAAAGTAATCCTGATTGGAAATCTTGGAAGTGACCCGGAAGTGCGGTATCTGGAAGGTGGCTCTTCGGTGGCACGATTCAATATAGCAACTTCCGAATCGTATACGAATAAAAATGGCGAACGTGTTGAACAAACCGAATGGCACCGTATTGAACTCTGGGACCGGCTGGCTCAAATAGCGGAAAAATATCTTCGTAAAGGTAACGCCGTGTATATTGAAGGGAAAATTAGAAGTGAAAACTGGACGGATAAAGAAGGGCAGCAACGCAGCGGAATAACAATCCGGGCCAATAACATGACTCTACTTGGTGGAGGCGGGACAGGCGGGACTACTGAAAATAGCCCGCAGCAACCCGCTGCGAGGCAGCCGGTCACGACGACCCCTCGCGCCAACGATCCGGTGCCGCCGACGATGGCAGCTGGTGGCGATGACGATGATTTGCCATTTTGATTTTACAGCAAAGCCTCATGTAATGACATGGGGCTTTTTTTGAAATTGGGGAATTGTTCAATACAATTTTGTCATACTACCCTGAAAAAAGCGCATTTTTGACCAAAAATTGGTGGTTGGTACAATTTTATAGAAATAATTGTTTTACTTCCATCCGAAAAAATAATTTACCCTAAAAGCAGTGAAAGAACCAAAAGACAGCGATGACCCTGGGCCCCGAACGATTGGGCGAAGTCGTACAGAACTTCGTCAACTAGCGCCCCTCGCCCTGGGTACGGATCAACTTACAAGCCAAATAGACTTGCTTTCTGTAAGTATTTTGTTCGGATTATTACTACTCTCCCTGGTATTTTCTGCAATTCGGGCCGCCTATGCGACCGTTCCTTCCTCAGATTCTCCCTGGGAAAAAAAGCATCGGACAGACGGCCTTACCTTTCCACAAAAACTTACACTATCCCTGCTTCAGCGTGCTGCCACGCTGGTTGCATTTTTATGGGCATCCCGGCTGTTGTGGCTGTTGCAACTTGAATCTTCCTCCGATGTGCCTGGAAAAATCTTCTTTGGTGGTTTGCTTGGCTGGATATTTCTGGATGCACTGGTGCGTTATTTGGCCGGGCGGCATGCGACCGTACTCACACCCTGGTTAACTCCAATCGTAAAAGTAGCGCTGAAAGCACTTGCCCCACTGACAAGAGGCTTCACCTTTTTACGCACCAAATGGGGGGTATTATTACCCGAAGAAATCGAATCCCGTGCGGAGTCTTCTGACAATGAGGATAACAACGAAGAGGAAAGAGATTTGCTGCGTGGGTTGGCCACTTTTGGGCAAACAACCGCACGACAGGCTATGCAGCCGCGACTAAACATTACGGCAGTTGATATTGATCTTGATTTCCATGAATTAATGGATAAAATAAATAAATCAGGATATTCCCGGATTCCTGTATATCAGGATACACTAGACTCGGTGGAAGGGTTGCTGTATGTCAAAGATTTGCTGCCACATCTGCATCGTGACGAGCATTTTGGCTGGCAAAAACTTCTTAGAAAGGCGTATTTTATTCCCGAAAGTAAGCGGCTGGATGATCTGTTGCACGAATTTCAAAACCGCCGCGTACACATGGCCGTGGTTGTTGATGAATATGGAGGGACAAACGGCCTCATTACTCTGGAAGATATTATTGAAGAAATTTTTGGGGATATTAACGACGAATACGACGACGATGAGGAAGTGAACTTTACACGGGTAGATGACAAAACGTTTATTTTTGAAGGCAAAGTTCTCATCAATGACTTTTGTAAAATCCTGTCTCTTGAACCCGATTATTTTGATGAAGTCCGGGGTAACAGCGAATCGCTGGGAGGCCTTTTGCTGGAACTTTACTCCCGTCTGCCCCGCACAGGAGAGCAAATTACGCATCGGGAGGTAACGTTTAAAGTACAATCGGCAGATAAAAAACGGATCAAGAAAGTACGCGTATTGCTGGGTCAGGCTGTTCAATAAAATTGGCTTCACCAAAAAATATTAGTTGCAAGAACAACAAAAGCCTTTGTCATCTGCTCAGTTCTATCTAATTTTGCCCTGCAAATAACTACTGTTTATTTGCACATGAGCACAAACCCATCCAAAGTCCTTTACGAGGCACTTACTTACGACGACGTTCTGCTATTGCCTGCCTATTCGGAGGTTCTTCCGCGCGACGCAAATACCACTACCTGGCTTACCCGCAACATCCAACTAAATATTCCGCTCATTTCGGCGGCTATGGATACCGTTACTGAATACGACCTGGCTATTGCTATGGCTCAGGAAGGAGGCATCGGGATGATCCACAAAAACATGAGCCTGGAAGCACAGGCTGAGCAAGTACGAAAAGTAAAACGCTCAGAAAGCGGAATGATCCTTGACCCTATAACACTCTCCGAAGGTGCAAACCTGGGCGATGCGCAGCAGATCATGCGGGAGTTTAAAATCGGTGGGATTCCAGTGGTAGACAGCAATCGCAAACTTATCGGAATATTGACTAACCGTGATCTGCGTTTTCAGCGTGACATGAGCCGGCCGGTTGTCGAAATTATGACGCGCGAAAACCTGATTACCGCCTCCGAAGGACTTTCTTTACACGATGCCGAGTCAATTTTACAGGAATATAAAATTGAAAAACTTCCCATCGTAGATAAAGAATATCGGCTTACGGGCTTAATTACCTATAAGGATATTCTGAAACGCAAATCGCATCCCAATGCCTGTAAAGATGAGTATGGACGGTTGCGTGTAGGGGCGGCGGTTGGTGTAACTGCGGACCTGATACAGCGTGTAGAAGCGTTGCTCAAAGCAGGTGTAGACGTAGTGAGCCTTGATACGGCGCACGGCCACTCGCGTGGAGTTATAGAAGCGGCCAAAGCAATTAAAGAGAAATTTCCCAAATTGGATGTCATTGCTGGCAATATCGCAACTGGCGAAGCTGCTAAAGCATTGGCCAACGCCGGAGTCGACGCCGTAAAAGTAGGCGTAGGGCCGGGCAGTATCTGTACCACGCGCATCATTGCGGGAATCGGTGTTCCACAGCTTTCGGCTGTAATGGAAGCCGCCGAGGCCCTTAAAGGAACGGGTGTGCCGGTTATTGCGGATGGTGGAATCCGGTATTCAGGCGATGTAACCAAAGCCATTGCCGGTGGCGCAAGTACGGTCATGATTGGCTCTATGCTGGCCGGAACTGACGAAGCTCCGGGTGAAATTGTAATCTATGAAGGACGGAAATTCAAAGCTTACCGGGGCATGGGCTCCGTGGAGGCAATGGAAGAAGGATCAAAGGATCGGTATTTTCAGGATGCAGAAGACGACGTCAAAAAGCTCGTTCCCGAGGGAATTGTAGGTCGGGTTCCGTTCAAAGGGAAGGTGTCCGAAATTCTTTACCAAATGGTGGGCGGCCTGAAAGCAGGGATGGGCTACTGCGGAGCGGGCGATATTGCGGCGTTGCACAAAGCTCAGTTTGTGAAAATAACCAGTGCCGGTGTTCGTGAAAGCCATCCGCACGACATTATGATTCAGAAAGAAGCACCCAACTATTCGTCTAGATAGTACCAGGTTGAATCCAAAATATAAACCCCGGCAAGAGGAATCCTGTCGGGGTTTTCTAGTATAATAATTTGAAAATCAATTGGCCTGAATCTGTTGAGCCAAACGTGCAATTCCTTCTTTGAAACTATGCGGCGCATAGCCCAGAACTTGCTGCGATTTGTCAAGATTAAAACCTGTCCGCGCTGGCCGGCGGGCGGGTTGGGTAAAAGTGGACGAATCAGCTTCGGAGATGAGAGACTTATCCAAACCAAAAAAATCGGCGGTCATCATCGCCATTTCGTGGGGAGTAAGCAGGTCTTTTCCCGAAATATTGAAAACCCCTTCTGCTTCCTGCATGGCAATTAAAAAACAACCTGTGGCCAAATCTTCGGCAAGGGTAGGCGTGCGCCATTGGTCTGTTACTACCTTAATGGGCTTGCCATCTTCCAATGATTTCTTTACCCATAAAATAATATTGCTGCGGCTCATGTCGTGCGCAATGCCATACACGAGCACCGTACGCGCAATGGCCCAACGAATACCGCTGTTCATTACTGCTTTTTCGGCGGCATATTTACTCCACCCGTAAAAACTCAGCGGATTGGCTTCCGCAAGTTCGTCGTAAGGCCCGTGTGCTCCATCAAAAATAAAATCGGTTGAAAGATGCAACAGAAAAACCTCATGCTTGCGGCAGGATTCGATCAGATATTCTACTGATTTCACATTTTGTGCCCAGCAATTTTCTTTTTCAAATTCGCATTGATCTACATTAGTCATAGCTGCTGTATGAATCACTACGTCGGGCAAGGTGCGGGCAATAACTTCTTCTATCTGATCAGCTTGTGTAATGTCAAGGCTGTGGAATTCGTAGCCTCCAGTCTGCGGTAGCCGATTGGCGCCGCGCGCCGTTGCGAGGGTAACTATTGCAGGCTGCTGACTAAGGAGTTCTACTAATTTTTGTCCCAAAAGTCCATTGGAACCGGTGATTAATACACGTTTAGCACTCAAAATGATTCGGGTTAAAAGAGTTTATAAAACAACTTACTGGAAAGTGTAGCCGTAGCGTTTGGTGATGTTCTTTTTCTTCATCCATTCTGCTGATACCGACATGGGAATATCTTTCATCGGCCGGTCGCGCGGGTCTTTGGCTTGTGCAGCAATCGAATCAACTACCGCAAGTCCATCAATCACTTGACCAAAAACGGTATATCCTCCGTCAAGGTGGGGTGTTCCGCCTAATTTTTGATACACTTCTTTTTGTGTTTCCGTAGGTTTTCGGGGAATACGGTCCAGCTTTCGTTCGAGCTGCCTTTGGAGATCTGCGCTATTCAGCGTTTTTCCCTGAACAATATAAAACTGACAACCGCTTGATGCTTTCTCTGGATTATTGTCACGAGCGGCGGCCAATGCGCCTTTTTGATGAAATAGATCGGGATGAAATTCAGCCGGGATTTTATAGCCAACATCACCATTTCCCAGAGCTTTGCCTTTCTCAGCATTTCGGGAGTTAGGATCGCCACCTTGTACCATAAACCCTTCTATGATGCGGTGAAAAAGCAGACCGTCATAAAATTTTTCTTTGGTCAATTTTATAAAATTCGCTTTATGAAGGGGTGTTTGGTCAAATAGTATAAGTTTCATAGCGCCATAAGGTGTGGAAAGAGTAATGAGATAATCCTTCTTTTGGGCCCGTTGCGACCATCCCGGACTGGCAATCAGAAAACAGCAAAGTATCAGCGGTAGTATCAGAAAACGTTTTTTCATTATCAGCGAGAGGCGAGAATTGTTTTATCAGTTGGTTCAAAAATCAGCTTTACACCATAATCTTTTCCATCAGATACTTCCTCCATCACCAACCGTACCGGGCTTTTTTTCCAACTCAGTTGTTTTGATTTGTCAGTCAGCGGTCGGCCATATTTCTCAGTAAATTCCAGGCGTGCCGTTTGCCAAAACTGACGGGTGGCGGCTTCGCTATTGAGATATACATCAACGGTAATTTTGGAAATAAGTCGTTCCTCAGGATTAAAGTAGTACAGTACATCAATCGTTTCAAGCTGTGCGGTCTCGTAGGTAAATCCTATGTGATTGGCCGAATCCTCAAACATTTCGAAGCTTTCCGAAGCCTTCACTTTACTTAGCGGATCACCAAAGTTTATTCCCCGAAGGATTCCTTCGCTCGTGGTGCCCAGCAATGTTTGGAACAATTCGGATTGATCGCTGTTAATTTCGCTTGCCGCAGGATCAGGCAAAAGTAGAGAGTCGGTAGGAACAGTGGCTTCTTCGGGAGTAGTTTTGGTTTGGCAACTAAGAAAAAGGCCGGTGAGAAACAGGAGCGTAGAAAAAAAACGTATAGCCGTTTTGTAAATCATAAAATGTGTCTGTTTTTGGATGTTTTGCAAAATTAATAATTATCCTGTTGAATATCGGCCCCATTGGATCACAATACCCGCCCGATTTGAAAAAAGAAGCGGTCCTGACCCAGGCCATTGATTGTATAGTTGAAGCGGAAAACCATGTTATAAAACGTAGCCACATCGAGTCCAACGCCTGCCCCGGAAAGCAGTGTGTTGCCTAGTTTGGTATTGCTCAATTCAGGATAATAATTTTGAACATACCCCAAATCAGCAAAAGAGTTGAGATAGGCAGTAATGGGAATTGTGCTGAACTGCCGTACGGGAATCCAGGGAAAGGTCTTTTGAAAGCTGAAAAGCTTGTATTTCAATTCATTTTCCCACAAAAAATAATGCTGACCGTCAATCACATACAACTCATAGCCCCGGACGAGTTTCATGCGATAGCCGAGCCCAAGGGTTTGCGGATATGGTTGCCGCACCGGCGCTGACATCCTGCCGGTAATGCCACTGTTGAAAAACCATCGTTTATTGATTGGAATAAAATGCTTGTACCAGCCGTAGAGATAGGTTTGATTGGTATTGTCAGTTGGCAACAAGCCAAGTTTACTGACCTGTAACCCATAATTAAAACCTTCCAGCGGGTACTGTACGTTGTCGCGACGATCGTAATTGTACGTATAGGTAAGCTGAAAATAATTTTGACTTTTGCGCGATTGAAGAAGGTACTCGGGATTCAGCCGGGCAAGCGTATCTGATAATTGAAGATAATTCCAGCGAAGATCCAGGGAGTGAAAGCTGTAAAATTTGTTTCTCCGGGTAAAATTTACAAAGGTATAAAAGCGCTCGCGGTTGAGACTTTCGCTGTTGAAATAATCGAGTTTATCATTCCAGGTTCGGTACGGAAGCGTTTTGTTCGTGGTATAAGACATACCGGCAGTTACTCCCGTTTTTTGTGCTTTATCAATATATGGTACCGAATAGGAGATTTCGTATTTGGGAATAAAGCCAAACTCAGCCAGTAAGCGGAGCTTATCTGCCCGACCCGTCAGGTTGTTGTAACTCATGTACAATCCGTAAGTAATTCGTTTCAGGTCGCGGTCGCGGTCATACCACCATTCATTAAAATTTCGGTCAGCCAATTGAAACACCGGAACAATCACAAAGTACCAGCGTTCTTTCACCACCACCCGAATATTCACCAGCGTACTGTCTTCATTATCTGGAAAATGAAGCATGTCTACGGTAACAAAAAGATTGGTGTTGACAATTTTTCTACGGTCAATTTCCAGCCGCTCATCCAGCTGATTTGCCTGAACTGAATCTCCGGCTCGTAAGGCCATTTCCCGGAGAATAATGGTCGTTCGGGTCCGGTAGTTTCCTTCCACGCTCACGCTGCCGATGGTAATAAATGCGGGAATGTCGGCCGTAGCGCTTGTATCTATTGGTGTTGGATGCGCACGCAGACAGAAAGAGGAGCCTAATCCTGCCAAAATCAATACACAAATCCTGAAAAAATACACCATTGAACTCCTTTTAAGCTTCTTTATCACTATAAAACGCTGAATTACAATAAAAATGTTTTACTGCGGGCTTTTATCAAAAGTACGTCTTCTTTATACGGTTTGGTGAAGGTGCCCCAATTTTTACTATCCGCCTACTGCTCTTCAATTGTTATACCTACGCTTTATAGATGATTTTGGTTGAATAACCGGGCTTTTGAAAATTACACTTATTTTAATCAAACATAAGCTTCCCAAAACTTTCCGGACGATGGAATCGGGGTGTAACTCCGCTGTGGGTGGAGCGCCAGCATTGAAACGAGGAATTGTCCGGGGAGCAGATCCAGGCAGGATCGGTTTGGGGTTTTAATAAAATAATCCGATAAAAATTTAGCCGATACACACGGCCTCCCTTGCCTATGAGCGCAAACGGAATTTGAAGTTCGCCTGTCCACAAATCGTTGGTTTTTTGGATAATATGATGAACAATTCCTGTTTTCTCGTAAGGAATCAGATCAAGATTCATTCCGTCGCCTTCTCCGGTCGGATTGTCGATCCAGCCGGCAAACAACGCATTGTTGGGATTTATTTCAAGTTCCAGATAGCGCGTTGGTGTGGAGCTGCCTTCGGCAATAAATACTTCAAAAACCTCCTGTTTCCAAAGATCTTCGTTGTGTTCGGTGAGGGTGTTTTGATGGACGAGGGGGTTTTGCCGGCATTCAAATGAAATTCGTAAGGTCTCGTGTTCCAGCAGTAAACGCACCACGGTTTCCTGAGGCATTTCGGCACCAGTTGTTGCCTCAAAAAAATGGTTGTGGGGTAGGTTTTTCCACTGATTCGGTAAAAGGTAAATCGTAGATTCGTCAGGTTGCATAAATGAGAGTGATAAATATGATTCAGGAATGGTTCAGGATGGAAGTCCTTCTGGGTTTTGAGGTTAAATTTCACAAAAAAATCCGAACTTGCGAGCTTTCAGCAATGCTAAACCTCACTGAATTTCTGTCGTGAAGTGCTTTGATTATTAACAACTCACAACCCTCATTGTCAAAAAAATCCTCAACTTAACTCATGTATATAAGCACCACTTCTAAAAAATACGGTTTACTTGCGGCCGGTGAACTCCTGGCTGATCTGATCGGATGTCAGTTTAGCCCCGACCTGCTAACCACCACCGAATTCCGCCGTTTGGCGGGAGGAAGTCCGGCCAATTTGGCCTCCAATATGGCTCGTCTCGGTCACAGCACGGCGTTGGTTGCCTGTGTGGGGGCCGACAATGTAGGTAAATTTCTCATGGACGAAGTTGCTAAAACCGGTGTACAAACCAGTTTTATTGCCGTTGACGGCCACCAACCTACAAGCATAGTTCTGGTATCACGTACCAAAGGCACTCCCGATTTTATTGCATACAGGCAGGCTGATACGCAGCTTCATGAGCACCATTTTCCTGAAACACTGTTGGGTGAAACAGCCATTTTTCATACTACTTGTTTTGCACTGAGTCGGGAGCCTGCCCGTAGGAGTTTGTTGAAGGCCGCTCAGCAGGCGCGCGAGTTAGGAGCGATCATCAGTATAGATGCCAATTACGCACCATCCATTTGGCCGGATCGGACGGAAGCGCAGCGAGTGATAGCAGAGTATGTACAGGGCGGTTTGGTAAAGTTGAGTTCAGATGATGCCGAACGTATATTTGGCCGAACCGTGGAGCCTCAGGAGGTTTTTACATTCTTTTTTGCTCAGGGTGTGCAGCTGATTTGCTACACGCTTGGGGCAGAAGGGAGTATTCTGGCCTGGGAAAAAGGCGCTAAGATTCAGCATTTTCCGGTAGAGGCAGTAGAAGTAAAAGACGCTACCGGCGCCGGAGATGCCTTTTGGGCTGGATTTCTTTCTGCTTTCCTCAACAGATACAACCCGGAAGTATGTGCCCGTGCGGGTGCCCGAATGGCCGCCAGAAAAATCAGCTCGGTAGAACCACTTCCATCTACTTTGGATCCTGCCTTTTTGTACGCATAAAAAAAAGGGGCAAAAGCCCCTTTTTAAACAACATCTACTTTACAAACGTGTGTATAGTACAGTTTGATGCTGTTATTCCAGACCTCCCAGTTTATCGAGATCAATATCTCCCAGGGTGTCTTTGAGCTGATCCATCGTTACGTTGCGGCCTTTCACATTAACCACAAAGCGGTCGGCTACAATGATGTTGAGTTCTCCGTTTTTTCTTTCATTATCGTATTTTTCAAAGGCTTTATTGCCGTCAATCCGGGTAGTTTTTTCGTAACCTGTGGCGGTTTCTTTGTCTACTTCCGCAATAGTCCAGGCAGCCAGGCCCATCATTCCCATGCCGCCAATGCCTCCGGTATCCATGAGCTCTATTTCGATGCTCGATTCTTCGTTGCTATATTGTCCCTGCGCCTGCGAAATGCTAAAGCCCATCGCTCCGTTTTTTTCGCCCGTGGCTTCGGTGCGGGTCATTCCTCCGGCATTTTCGGGGAGTAGTTCTTTCAGCGACCGAAAATCTACCGGGTCAACCGGTCCTTTTTTCTGCATTTCTTCGGCCTTTTCGGCCATTTGCTGCATCGCTTCGAAGGCGTTTTTGGGTTCTTCTTTTTGCTCTTCTTCTTTTCCGCCGCAATTCCACAGTAGTATAGAGGTAGCCAACAGGCTGGCACGTAAAAAGCTTCTGGTCATAGTATAAATGGTTTTAGGTAAGGAATTTAACGCAATTTAAATTTTTATTTACTAAAAAAGAACCCGGCTCCGTACATTCTATTGAACGTCAGGCCGGGTTCGATAACTGGTAGTTTTGAGTGAGTAGTTTACGCAGCAACAGCGTCTTTCTGAGTGCTTCGCAAGGCACGGCTTACAAGATAAATTCCAAGTAATACGGCTGGTATACTTAAAAATTGACCCATGTTAAGCGGCAATGTATCTTCAAACGAAACCTGATTTTCCTTCAAAAATTCGTACATAAACCGCAGTCCGAAAATCCAGATCAGGAAGATACCCAACAACAGGCCGGGAGGCGTTGCGGCCTTGCGTTTGTTCCAGATTACAAATAGCACAATTGTCAGAATAAAGCACGTAATTGACTCATAAAGCTGCGACGGATGCCGTGGATACTGACTGTATTCCAAGTTTTGCATAAAAATAAAGCCCCAGGGTTTGTCCGTAATTGTACCCACAATTTCGGAATTCATTAGGTTGCCAAAGCGGATAAACGCTCCACCCAGGGCGGCCACAATCACCATTCGGTCAGTTAGCCACAGGTACGTTTGTCCGGTAGCTTTGCGGCTGCGGGTGTACAGCCACAGTCCGAACAAAATTCCGATGAGTGCGCCGTGACTCGCCAGTCCGGCATAGGGCGGCAACAGTACTTCTAATGGATTGGTAAAAAGTACGGAGGGTTCATAAAACAGAAAATGCCCGATCCGGGCACCAAGTACCGTAGAGGCAACCATCACGAGGGTTAACGAGTCAATATCCGCAAGGGGTTTGCCTTCTTTTTTGAAAATATGAGCCATAATTTGCTGGCCAATCAGAAACCCGGCAGCGAACAGTAGTCCATACCAACGAATAGTCAGAGGGCCAATCCCCCAGAATTCGGGAATCGTAAAAATATCAGGACTGGCATTCCAGGTGATGTATGCGATCATGTGAAGTGTTTGGTAATGAATGATTCAAAAATAGGTTCAGAAACGATGAAAAGCGTAAATCAGGGTTTGAACGGTCGATTGAGTATATTTGGCAAAGTTAAGATTTTCGGTCAAACCCCTATGAAATTTTTGCTCATAACCCTGGTCAAAGTATATCAGGCAGTTTTGTCGCCCTATTTACCCAATTCATGCCGCTACACACCCACCTGTTCGCAGTACATGGTGGAAGCCGTAACCAAACATGGAGCTCTGAAAGGAGGATGGATGGGGCTGAAACGGCTATCTAAATGCCATCCGTGGGGCGGCAGCGGCTTTGATCCGGTGCCTTAAACGGATAATCAACTAAGGGTGCAAGTATTTGATTATCCGTATAGTATAAAAACTAATTGCTGCCAACCCAAAAGCTGACAGCTTCTTACCCGCCAATAGCGACTTTTCGTAGAATAGAATCGATAATTGTGCTGGTGCGCACGCCGTCGGCTTCGGCTTCGTAATTAAGCAAAATGCGGTGATTCATGATGTCCGGCGCGAGTTCCTTTATATCCTCCGGCAGCACATAATCCCGGCCTTCGAGGTAGGCGAGGGCTTTGGCCGCCAAATTGAGATAAATAGTTGCGCGTGGCGAAACACCAAATTGAATGTAGCGGGCTTCGTCGCGCAGGTTGTAGTCAAGCGGGCGGCGGGTAGCAAAAACGAGTTCGATTATGTAGCGTTCGAGCGTGTCAGAAATAGTTACTTTATTAACTTCGTTGCGAATCGCAAAAATTTCTTCCTTACTCATCACGGCCTTGACCGGGTGATTGAAATTAAGGTCAGCCATTCGGCGCATCACTTCCAGTTCCTGCGGTTTGTCCAGATAATCAACATATACTTTCATCATGAAGCGGTCGAGTTGAGCTTCGGGCAGCGGATACGTACCTTCCTGTTCCACAGGATTTTGAGTAGCCAAAACCAGAAACGGACGGTCGAGCAGGTAGGTTTCGTTTCCAATCGTCACCTGTTTTTCCTGCATTGCTTCCAATAGCGCTGATTGCACCTTTGCGGGTGAGCGATTGACTTCATCGGCAAGTATGATGTTGGCAAAGATAGGCCCTCTTTTTACCTCATAATCACCAATTTGGGGTTTATAGATCATCGTACCGACCAGGTCAGCCGGGAGCAGGTCAGGGGTAAACTGAATCCGATGAAAATTAAGATCCAGAACTTTGGCGAGTGTATTGATCGTTAGGGTTTTGGCCAGGCCGGGAACACCTTCCAGCAACACGTGCCCTCCTGTAAATAGGCTGATAAGCAGTCGGTTCAGGAGCTTTTCCTGTCCAACGACCACCTTGCCCATTTCGTCCAGAAGTTCTTTTATTTTGGGTAAATACATAGGAGCCAGTTCTATAAAAATGCTTTATCAGGAAAAATTACTAAAAACAAAATGAAGCTAAGTCTCGTCAGGTTAGCAGGTGATCAGCTTCTATTGATTACCCACAAACGGCCCGGATAAAGCGATTTTTTCCATGAATATCTTTCAAAATCTCTACATTTTTATACCCTCTTTCCTCAAAAACATTCTGAGTTTCAGGGCCAAAATGTTCGTTGATTTCCACGTAACAGCGCCCGTCACTTTTGAGGTGATGTTTGCCAAAATCGGCAATCGCCTTGTAAAAAAGCAGCGGGTCGCTGTCTTCTACAAAAAGTGCTTCATGCGGCTCAAAACGCAACACGTTGGGCCGCATGTGGTCGGCTTCTGAATAAGTAACATAGGGGGGATTGCTCACAATACAATCAAATTGTTCGGGGGCGTCGGGCAGTGGAAAGCTCACGTTTAGCATATCCTGCCGGGCAAAGCGAACATCGGCCATGAGCTGCCGGGCATTCTCGCGCGCTACTTCGAGGGCTTCGTCGCTTACGTCCCAGGCATGCACATTGGCATGAGGCAGAAAACGCGCCAGCACAATGGCGATACAGCCACTGCCGGTACCAATATCCAGAATTGATGGTTTTTCGTCGGGTTCAGCGTAATCTCTTGTAACCAAACGAACCAATTCTTCGGTTTCGGGGCGGGGAATAAGCACAGAGGCGGAAACCTGAAACGTAAGTCCGCAAAACTCAGTAGAGCCAATAATATGCTGAATCGGCTCGTTGCGGTTGAGCCGGTCAATGATTTCGTCCCAATTGGGCTGAATCTGCGTATCAGGAATAGGGCGATCTACGAGTACATCTACGTTTCGTAGCCGTAGATAATGCTCCAAAAGCATGAAGGCAATCGCCTGAGTTTCTTTGAGCGGATACACTGTAATCCGTCGGGTGAGTTGTTGATAAAGCTGACGAGCCGAGGTCATGTTGTGAAAATTTCGATTCTTTGGCGTGAAAGTTAGTAAATTTAGTAGAGATGCTGAACCGCCCCCGTCAAGTTTTCTTATTTTGATGCAAATCTCATGGCAATTTTCAACCCTGAATTTCAAATTCCCTATTTGATGCACCTGCTGCAAAACCCGCTTATCTTTGCAGGATGACGGAAAAGGATGAACTTTACATGCAACGGGCGTTTCAACTGGCCGAATATGGCCGGGGAAGCGTAAGCCCGAATCCTATGGTGGGCTGTGTACTCGTAGCTGAGGGGCAAATTATTGGCGAAGGATGGCATCGGAAATACGGAGGTCCGCACGCCGAAGTAGAAGCGGTTCGGGATGCGAGCCGGCGTGGATTTGAGCATCTTCTGCCCAAAGCAACGGCCTACGTTACGTTGGAACCCTGCGCACATTTTGGTAAAACACCCCCTTGTGCTAAACTTTTAGTTGAAAAAAAAATACATCGGGCAGTAGTTGCCAACGACGACCCCAATCCGCTCGTGTCCGGGCGGGGCTATGCACTTATGCAGGAGGCTGGAATTGAGGTACATCGGGGGCTTTTGGCAGAAAAAGGATACGAGTTGAATAGTCGTTTTTTTACTTTTTTTACCGAAAAAAGACCCTACATTATTTTGAAATGGGCTGAAACCGCCAATGGATTTATTGCGGCAGCGGGCGGGCGTCCGGTACAAATCAGCGGCCCGGCTTCCAGTCAGATGGTTCACCGTTGGCGCTCGGAGGAAGATGCTATCTTGGTTGGACGGCAAACGGCCCAAACCGATAATCCTGCGTTAAATGTGCGGCATTGGACAGGCCAAAATCCCGTTCGGGTGGTGTTGGATCGTCAATTGAATTTGCCGAACTCTCTGGCAATTTTTGACAAAACACAACCGACTATTTGCTACAATTATATGCACACAACCGACTCAGCAATTTTCCCGGAACGCTATGCTGAATTTCCTGAAATTTCTTTCGTAAAGATTCAGCCGGGAGAAGATGAATTGCATCAGGTACTGAATGATCTATACGCCCGTAAAATTCAATCGGTGCTTGTAGAAGGCGGGGCTCAAATTTTGCAGGCATTTTTACAGGCCGGGCTTTGGAACGAAATCCGTCGCTGTCAAAGTCCGCTTACGCTACCTTTGGGTGTTGTAGCACCCGTGATACACGGGGCTACACTTAAATATACCGAGTTTCTTGCGCAGGATATTTGGACGTATTACATCCCGAACCATCAGACAACCTAGCGAAAAATTACTGTTGAGCAACTCCGTTTACCCATACCTGTTGAAGGCTGAGGTCAGGGCTTAGCGCTATGATATTGGCGGCAAAGCCAGGTTTGAGATAGCCAAGCTGATGATCCAATTTCAGCTGTTTGGCAGGATAAGCCGAAGCCATGCGAAACGCTTCATCGGGTGCAATGTGTACCTGCTGAATGCAATTTCTGACCGCATCAAGCAGCGTAATGGCTGAACCAGCCAACGCACCGGCGTCATTCACAAAGCGTTCTCCGTCGTAGTTGAGCGTAAAGTCTTCAAACACAAATCGCCCGCCGGTGTACCTGGCAAATGTTGCGTCAGAAATCAGGAACAGACGTTCACCCAGTAGTTTTTTGGCAATTCTTACGGCACCATAATCACAGTGAAAACCATCGACAATAATGCTTGCATGAATGTCCTCCCGCTCAAAGATAGTACCGACAACGCCCAATTCCCGGCTTTCGAGCGGGCGCATCGCGTTGTATAGATGCGTGGCAATGCTAAATCCTTTATCGAAATATTCATTTAACTGGGCAGAAGTAGCGTTGGTATGCCCGGCTGAAATAGCCCAGCCACTGCTACGGAGTAAAGCAAGCAGAGAATCTTCAAAACATTCGGGGGCAATCGTCATCACTTTTATAACATCCCGTCCTTTTTCCATCAATTCTGAGAGCTCGTCGTAGGTTGGCGGTCGCACCATTTTGTCACTATGTGCCCCTCTTTTGACAGGATTAATAAATGGGCCCTCTACATGCAGTCCGGCCACACCCGGCAGTCCCTGCTTCCAATACGAATGAACGGCTTCTATTGCGGCCAGAATCCGTTCTTTGGAAGTCGAATATACCGTCGGTACAATCGTCGTGGTACCGTCGAGCAGGTGCGTTTCGTACATGTTAGTAAGCGAATCTACCGATCCATCACGGGTTAAAAAACCGCTATTGCCACCGTACAGCTGAAAATCAATGAAGCCGGGCGCAAGCCACGCACCGGTCAAATCTAGCGTTGAAACCTGCTCAGGGATTTCTGAAACAGGCATAATTGCGTGTATTTTACCGTTTTGCATCCACAGGGCATGATCGTGCAAAACAGCTTCACCCGTAAAAATGGTGGTATTTGTTAGTATCAACGATTCCATAAATCTTCTTCGTGGGTCCAGATTTCCCAGGCTTTTTCAGCCTGCAACTCCAACATTTTTAGTCCATTGTGGGTTTGGGCGCCTTTTGCTTTTCCTTTTTGGATAAAAGCCGTTTCGAGCGGATTATATACCAAATCGTATAAAAAATGCCTGGAATTCAACAACTCATACGGAATTGGTGGAGCAGCCTCCACCTTTGGAAACATTCCCAGGGGCGTTGTATTTATTATCAGCCGATGCTCCTGCATGAGTTCTGATGTCAATTCTTCATAGGAAAGTGCGGATTCTGAACTAGTTCGTGAAACCAGCTGATAATCAGCTTTTAAATCTGTTAACGCTGCGCATACAGCCTTGGCAGCACCGCCATTTCCGAGCACCAGCGCTTTCAGATTTGCACAGGATTCTCCCCGATGATCGAGCCATTCTTCTACCGATTGCCTGAATCCGTAATAGTCCGTGTTGTAGCCTTTTGTCGAGCCATCTGCAAAAATCTTGATGGTATTGACCGCCCCAATTCTTCCGGCAGATGCTTCGTCCAAATCGTCCAGAAAAGGAATAACTTCCTGCTTAAATGGAATCGTTACGTTGAGTCCACGCAGGCCGGGAGTTTGTTCAAGAATGCCGGGAAGCTCCTTAATGCCGGGGATTTCATACAAATCGTATCGGCTTCCGGTAATATGCTCTTTCACAAATTTCTCGGCAAAGTATTTTTTTGAAAAGGAATGGCTTAACGGAAAACCAATGAGTCCATAGAGGTTCATAGTAGTTCAAAAAAGTTTAAAAGTAGTAGGTTTATGGGTGTGTCGAAAGTTCAAGGTAGCAAAAACTACCGTTCGTCGCTATATGTTTTGGTAGTAAAACAACAAAAACCCCGATCTGTTTGGATCGGGGTTTAGAGGTAACATGCTTATTATATTTCCTGCGATCATTAATCTAAACCGCTTTGGGCTTCATAAACCGGCTTTTCACAAATTCCCAAAGAATGGGTAGAACAGAAAGCCCGATGATACCGAAAATGACAACTTCAAAGTTGTTTTTCACAAAAGGAATATTTCCAAAGAAATAGCCGAGGAGCGTAAGTGACGGTACCCACAAAAAAGCACCCATGATACAATAGACAATGTACTTAGAGTAAGTCATGCTGCCCGCACCTGCTACAAAAGGCGCAACGGTACGGATGATCGGAATGAACCGCGCCATAATCACGGTACGGCCACCGTGTTTGGCATAAAACTCTTCGGTACGTTCCAAATATTCACGCTTGAAGAACAGAATCCGTTCGCGTTGTTTGATTTGCGTTCCAAGATATTTTCCTACAAAATAATTGACGTTGTCGCCCATCAGCGCCGCAATAATCAGCAGTACAATAATGAGCCACACGTTGAGCGCACCCGTAGAAGCAGCCAAAGCGCCTGCCGCAAAAAGCAGCGAATCGCCCGGAAGTAAGGGCATAAATACAAGCCCTGTTTCAGTGAAGACAATCAAAAAGAGAATCAGGTACGTAAGCGTACCGTACTCGTTGATGATGTCAAACAAGTGTTTATCCAGATGAAGAAAGAAATCTATTATTTGGCTGATAATTTCCATTTTTGTTTGGTTTCCTGGTTTAAAAAATGTGAAAAAGTATCACCCCTAAGCCCCAAACGGATGGTTTCGAGCGGGATGATATCATTTGAAGCAATATTTCCCAAATTTACATTTGCACCCAAAAGCTTAACAAACCATACCTGTTGAGCTTTTTGCGGGGCTTCCCACAGAATTTTTTCGTTCGGAATCTGTGTCAGAATTTCTTCCACCAATCCCTGCCGAACTTCACCGCTCGACCGAAACAACCCTACGTTACCGGCTTCCCGGGCTTCGCCAATGACCTTCCAGGCACCGGCTTCCAGCTCCGATTTCATGAGCTGAATCCACTTATAAGGAGGAATAATTTTTTCTTCGTCCTTAGAACCAACCTCCGACAATACCGTTACTTCCTTTGCCAGCGTACGAATATATTCGCATTTTTCATCCTGATGCATATCCACAGAACCATCCGAAACCTCGGCATAGCTCAGTTTGTATCGGTCGAGAAGGCGACGGAAATCGTCAAATTGATTCCGAACCACGAAAGCCTCAAAAAGGGTTCCTCCAAAGTAAACCGGAATATTTGCCGCCCGATAAACAGCTAGTTTTTCATCCAGGTTAGGCGTTACAAAAGAAGTGGCCCAGCCGAGCTTGACAATATCAATGTGTGGTTGAGAAACGGAGATCATATTTTCGACCTCCCGGACACTCAATCCTTTGTCCATAACCATTGTTAGTCCTTCTTCGCGTGGTTGAGAGGTGCGTTCTGGAACTTGTGATAAATTATAATTCATATATTAGAGCAACGAAATGACCGTTTAAAATCGCTCAAAGGTAGTAATAACCGTGGATACATACGTAATAAAATACATGATTTACAGACTTATTTGCCTATAAATCTATGATTATTCCTATTTTTTGACTGAACGGCATTTTTAATTTACATCCATTTAACCACTATTTACTGATGATTACTGATCCGGCACACATGAACCCTCGTCTGGAATTTTTCCGCACCCAATTGGGAAATGATATGAGTAGCAGCATTTCTCCGATGGGCCGTTGGCTCAATGGAATTGTAAGAAAAGTAGAGTACGGACAACTTAGCATAGAGTTTACCGTGCGTGAAGATATGACCAATCCTATGGGTGTGCTGCACGGAGGTGCGGCCTCTGCTATGATGGACGATGTAGTAGGGGCAATGGTATTTGCCCTGGGCCGTGAGTTTGGCTATACTTCCGTGAACCTGAATTGTGATTTTTTAAGTCCTGCCCGTCTGGGTGACGTCCTTACGGCGCACGCACAGGTAGTTAGAGCGGGTAAAAATATCATTCATTGTGCCTGCGAAATTGTATCAGATGAAGGAAAGATCATTGCCAAATGCGCTACGAACCTCGTTCAAACCGGTATCAGGCTGCCTGTATAAGTACAGAATCAGTGTCTGGAAATTTATTTTTAAAAAATAACTTCGATAAATTATTGTCAATAAACACTGTTCATTATATTTGTAGTGTATTTAGAATAAACCATGGGAATAGTCGAACGAAAAGAACGGGACAGGGAAGAAATGCGCGACTTGATTCTGGAAGCTGCCCGAACGTTATTTTTGACCAAAGGATACGAAAAAACAAGTATTCGTAATATCGCCGACGCCATAGAATATAGTCCGGGTACTATTTATTTGTACTATAAAGACAAGAATGAGCTTCTTTTTGCTTTACACGAAGCGGCTTTCCGCAAAATGACGCTCGAACTTTCGCAGGTAAACGACATCAGTGATCCTTTTGCAAGGCTTGTCGAAATGGGACATCGGTATATAAAATATGCAGTTGAAAATCCTGAAATGTATGACCTGATGTTTGTCATGAAAGGACCTATGCAGGATTTGGCCTGCCGCGATGAGGTGTGGGAGGATGGATTGAAAGCCTTTTCTTTGCTGGAATACGTGATAACAGACTGTATTAAAGCGGGTTATTTCAAAGAGTTGGATGTAGAAACGGCTGCTCTGACAATTTGGAGCTATATGCACGGATTGGTTATAATTTTTTTGAAAGATCGGATGAAGATGTTTAATGACAATCGGGAAAAAGAGCGAATGCAACAATCCTATGCGCTGTTTGTCAAGATGATGCGCTCTTCTTTTTGAGAATCAGTAGTACCTTTTACTAGGAGTATACCTTGTGCAGCTTGCTGCACTACTTTTTTAACTCTATAATGAACACTGTTTAGTGTATGAACTATGGTTATTAAGAAATTCTACTTTGTGCTTTTGGGTTGTATGGTCTTCTTTCCCGCAGTTGCTCAACGCTCTGATATTCTGGAAGAGTATGTTCGGGAAGGGTTAGAGAAAAATTTATCGCTTCAACAGGAAACTCTGGAAATTGCCCGGGTTGCGGAGAATATCCGGCAGGCGCGGGCTTTATTTTACCCTCAGGTAACCTTTGCGCCTACCTACTCGCTCGCCGCCGGTGGCCGTCGGTTGCAGTTTCCGGTCGGTGATTTATTAAATCCTGTGTACAGCACGCTGAACGAAATGACACAGTCCAACCGTTTTCCACAGATTCAAAACGTGGACGAACAGCTGGCGCCCAATAATTTCCATGATACAAAAATCAGCTTTCAGTATTCAATCTATAATCCTGAAATTCAGTACAATTACCTGATTCAGCAAAATTTGCTTTCGGCACAGGAAGCAAAGAAAAAAGTGGTTGCCAACGAGCTGCGCTATACCATTGAAACGGCCTACTATCAGTATGCGCAAACGCTGGAAGCAAGCCGGATTTTTGAAAATAGCCTGCGCGTAATGCAGGAATTGATCCGACTGAACCAAAAATTGGTAGCCAACAATGTAGTAACCAAAGATGCGGTGCTATCGGCAGAATATGAGTTCAGTAAGCTGGATCAACAACTGGCTGAGGCTACCAAAAATCAACAGATTGCCCAGGCTTATTTCAACTTTATTCTTAACCGCAACTTACAGGAACCCATTGCCATCGACACGGCGCTGCCAGGGAAATTGTCCACAACTAATTTGACTACCAGTGATTTATCTGGCCTGACAGGTGAGGCAGTTCAAGATCGTCAAGAGCTAAAGCAGCTGGATTATTCAATTACTGCGGCCCAAAATGCTTTGCGAATGCAGGAAGTTGCCGGGCGTTTACCCTCCGTTTTTGTGGGAGGAAATACCGGTTTTCAGGGCTTCGGCTATACGTTCAGCGGTCAGGCGTATTTGGTAGCGCAGGTAGGTCTGAGCTGGGATTTGTTCAAAGGCTACGAACGAAAATCCAGGACACAACAGGCTAAAATCCAAACAGATGTGCTCAAAGTAAAGCATCAGGAAGTAGAGAGACAAATTGCTCTGCAGGTTACTCAGGCGTATTACGAGCTCATGGCTACGCGTCAGAATCTGCGCGCAACGGAGGTTGGGTTGAGCAAGGCAAGTCAGTATTTTCAGGTCATTGACAGTCGGTATCGGAACGGAAATGTACTACTGATTGAGTTTATCAAAGCCCAAAACGATTTGCTTACGGCCCGCTTGCAACAGTCGCTTTCGCGCTACGATGTACTTATCAAAACCTCCCTTTTGAACAAAACAATCTATAAACCCTGAGCCATTTCAGTGATTTGATTTATTCTATTTGTTAAAAAACAGACACTCATGAAATCCATTGTACTTCCATCCATTTTCCTTCTTTCCTGGGTTTTGGCGGCATGTTCTGAGAAAGAAGCTCAGCAAACCAAGGTGACCGATGAAGAGTTTATTGCTATCAAAACGGTTTCGGTACGGGACACCATTCGGGTAGAACCGGTACTGGTTTCGGGCCGGGTAGCCTCGTCGGAAGAGGCAAGACTTTCGTTCAAAATCGGTGGAATTGTGAGCCAAATCCTGGTAAAAGAAGGGCAGGCCGTTCGAAAAGGTCAGTTGTTGGCCGTTCTGGATCAGACCGAAATTAGCGCACAGGTAAAACAGGCGCAGTTTTCTGCCGAAAAGGCAGAACGCGACCGCAATCGGGTAGAGCAAATGCTTCGCGACACCGCTGCCACGCTGGAACAAATGCAAAATGCCAGCACGGGATACGATGTGGCCAACCAAAGTCTACAAATTGCCCGTTTTAATCAGGCTTATTCACGCATTACCTCTCCCATCGACGGCACCGTCACACGTAAGTTTATGAATGAAGGCGAGTTGGCTTCTTCCGGTGCGCCGGTCCTGTTGCTGGCTTCCAACCGCCGCAGCGACTGGGTAGTGCGCGTGGGAGTTTCTGATAAAGATTGGGCCCGCCTCGCTCCCGGCGATCAGGCCACGATAGAGCTGGATGCTTATCCGGATGAGATTTTTAAAGGCAAAGTGACCACTATGGCGCAGGCTGCCGACCCGTTGAGTAGTTTATATGAAGTAGAAATTCGCCTGGATAATTCGGACAAAAGATTAGCTACCGGGCTCTTTGCCACCGTGACGCTTCTGCCCCGTCAAAGTCGTTCGTATGCGGTAGTTCCGATTGAGGCTATTGTGGAAGGAAACGGAAAAAATGCCTTTGTCTTCGTCAATGCACAGGGAAAAGCCCGGCGAATTCCGGTTGTTGTGGGCTTTCTGGATGGCAAAAATGTGCTGATCCGCAGCGGATTGGATGGCGTTTCTCAGGTCATCACGGCCGGAAGTGGTTTTCTGCGGGACGGTTCCAGAATTCAGTAATGCACGGATATCTTGCTAACTCAGATTCGCTGGAACCACTCACTTTTGGTTTTTCTACGTATTCCCAAACTCTCTTGATTCCGGTTTGAAATTTCGATCGGAGAAGGAAAAATTATCTTTATTCTAGCTCATATAACCATGAACTTATCGGAATTTAGTGTAAAAAACTGGCAGTTTATGCTGGTGATGTTTATCGGTGTGGTGGCCTTGGGTGTCAACTCGCTGCTCAATATGCCCCGGGGCGAGGACCCCGAATTTTTCGCACCTTCTTTTGCCGTGGTTTACGTATATCCGGGTACGGATGCGCTTGACATGGAAGAACTGGTGGTAGATAAAGTAGAGGAGCGATTTTCGGCCCTTGACAATGTAAAAACGATTATAACAACCATCGACGATGGCCTCGCCGTGGTACAGGTAGACTACGAGTTTAGCGAAGATCCCGACGAAAAATACCAGGAAATGGTCCGGGAAGTAGGCGCCTTGCAAAGCCAATTGCCGCAGGATATTTTCCGAACCGAAATCCGCCGATTTTCTCCTACCGACGTAAACATCGTACAGGTGGCATTGCTGTCTGAAACCGCCTCCGATAAAGAATTGGGCGATCAGGCAGACCGGCTCAAAGATGAACTTACCAAAATAAAAAGTCTGAAAAGCGTGGCAGACTGGGGCTATCCGGCAAGTACGGTGCGGGTAACGCTCAATATTGAAAAAATGGCTCTCGAAGGCATTGCGCTGAATCGGGTGCTGGGGGCGGTACAGGCAGAAAACGCCACGATTCCGGGCGGAAGTTTGCAGGCTGGTGAGCGAAAATTTAATGTAAAAACATCCGGCGACTACACCACAATCGACGAAATACGGAATACGATTGTGGGTACCAATGGTAGCAAAATTGTGTATCTGCGAAACGTTGCGGACGTAGACTTTAACTACGAAGAAGAAACGCACATTACCCGGCTCAACGGTCGGCGCTGTGTATTGGTCACGGCGGCCCAAAAGGAAGGTCAGAACATCGAGCAGGTTGGGAAGGCCATCAATCCGGTGATCGAAAAGTTTTCTGCCACGTTGCCCCAACATATTGAACTGGTCAAGAATTTTGATCAGGCGGAAAGTGTAAGCAAACGTCTGGGACGCTTTTCCAAAGATTTTGCCATTGCCATTTTTCTGGTTTCCCTGACGTTACTTCCTTTGGGGTTTCGGGCGGCGCTGGTGGTCATGATCTCCATTCCACTTTCGCTGGCTATCGGCCTTGCAGCCATTGATTATCTGGGATTTAGTATTAATCAGCTGAGTATAGTCGGACTAATTGTAGCGCTTGGAATTCTGGTTGATGATTCCATTGTGGTGGTCGAAAACATCGAACGATGGATGCGCGAAGGCTATCCACGCCGCGAAGCGGCTATTAAAGCTACGCGCCAAATTACCCTGGCCGTTATTGGTTGCACCGTTACGCTGGTGCTGGCGTTTTTGCCGCTTAATTTTCTGCCCGAAGCCTCCGGCGATTTCATCCGCAGTTTGCCAATGGCCGTCACCATGACGATCCTTGCCTCGATGGTTGTATCGCTCACAATTGTGCCGTTTTTGAGTAGTCGTTTGTTAAAAGCTGATCATAATCCAGAGGGAAATATTTTTCTTCGTGCCCTCAAAAAAGTAATCAGTGGCTCGTATAGTAAACTCTTATTCTGGGCGTTACGGCATCCGCTTCCAACACTTGCGGTGGCCGGAATGCTTTTTGTGGCTTCGCTCGGGTTGGTAAAAGTGATTGGCTTTGCGCTATTTCCAAAATCCGAAAAACCAATGTTTCTGGTTACCGTCGAAACGCCCGATGGTACGGCACTTTCTGAAACCAACCGGATTGCTCGCCTGGTGGAAGCTGAACTGAAAATGATTCCCGAAGTAAAATACAGCACCACCAATGTAGGAAGGGGAAATCCACGGATTTACTACAATGTCATTCAGAAATCGGAAGCTTCCAATGCAGCAGAATTTTTTGTGCAACTTACCGATGTGTCCACGAGCAAAAAAGGCGAAATTATTGATGAACTAAGAAACCGTTTTGCACAGGTTCCCAATGCCAAAGTTCAGGTAAAGGACTTTGAACAAGGGCCCAATACCGAAGCGCCCATTGCCATTCGCGTGTTTGGAGAAGACCTCGAAAAGCTGCGTTCGGTTGCCGCTGAGGTTGAGTCAATTCTCAAAAATACGCCCGGAACCATTTATGTGAATAACCCATTGGCAAACCGAAAAACGGATTTGCGGGTAAAAGTCAATAAAGAAAAAGCCGGAATGCTGGGCGTATCTATGGTTGACCTGAATCGCACGATTCGGCTGGCGGTGGCGGGCCTTTCGGTTGGTACGTTTAAGGATACTAACGGAGACGATTTTACGATCACGGTCACGATGCCCAAGGGAAAGGTGACGGATCAGCGGGTTTTGAACAATCTATACATTAATTCGCAAACGGGCGTTTCAATTCCGTTGAAACAAATCGCAGATATTGAATTTGAGAGCGCAACCAATCAGATTCGTCACTACGATAAAGACCGCTATGTAACGATTTCAGCTTTTGTCAAAAGTGATTTTCTGGTAGATAATGTCTATAATCAAATCATCGGAAAGTTGGATCAATATACCTTCCCGGCGGGTTTCAGCTACGCAGCAGCGGGCGAACTCGAAGCCCGCGCCAAGTCTTTTGGTGGGTTGGGCACCATTATTCTCATCACCGCATTTGGTTTTCTGGGTGTTTTAGTGCTCGAATTTGGTACGTTTAAAAGTTCTTTAATTGTGCTTTCGGTTATTCCGTTGGGCGTTATTGGAGCACTTTCGGCACTTTTTCTGGTGGGTTATCCTCTTTCATTTGTGGCCATTATCGGGCTCATTGCGTTGATTGGTATCGAAGTCAAAAACTCAATTCTACTCGTCGATTTCACCAATCAGTTACGGGCGCAGGGTGTGCCGCTCATTGAAGCCATTCAGCAGGCGGGGGAAGTTCGGTTTGTGCCCATTGTGCTTACGTCGCTTACGGCAATCGGAGGGCTGATTCCGCTGGCGATTGAAGGCAATCCGCTCTACTCGCCGTTGGCGTGGGTGCTGATTGGCGGACTCGTCAGCTCCACCATTCTGTCACGAGTCGTGACGCCCGTTTTGTATAAATTGCTTCCGCCGGCGGTGGAGGAGGAAATAAAAGCCTGATTTTTTTTATAAACTATATTGAAGAATTTTGTCCAGGAAAGAAGCCTTACATACAAGATTTAAATAAAGTCCACGAATGCCGCATCGCTATTTTATCCTGAATAAACCCTACGATATGTTGTCGCAATTTAAGGGAGTACCGTCTATGCGCATGTTGGGTGACTTGGGGATTGATTTTCCGGAAGGCACGCATCCCATCGGCCGGCTCGACAATATTTCGGAAGGATTACTGATTCTGACGACCAACAAAAAAGTAACGAGACTGCTTTTTCAAGGCCCCAAAACCCACGCCCGTACCTACCTCGTACGTGTGATTCGGGAAGTAAGTGAGGATACTTTGCAGCAAATCAGAAGCGGAATTTCTATTAGAATCAAGGGAAATGTGGACTACACAACCGCGCCCTGCGAAGCATCGATTGTAGTACCGCCCGAAAATTTGTTTGCCGCCGGGTACAGCTTTCGCGAAGATCTGCCGCATACGTGGCTTCGGCTATCGCTGACGGAAGGGAAGTTTCGGCAGATCCGAAAAATGATGAAAGTGATTCGACATCCGGTGCAGCGGCTCATTCGCGTGTCGATTGAAAACCTATCGTTGGGCGACTTGCGGCCGGGAGAAATTCGGGAAGTAAATGAAAAAGATTTTTTTAGCCAATTGAATATTGAGTATTCCCCAGATTATCAGGATTGAAATTTAGGTAAGATTATGAAGAAAAAATACCGTACTCTGGAAGGAGTACGGTATAGTTGGTTAAAGGCTAGGAAGTTAGTGAATTGGCCTATTCACGTGTGATTTTTAGATAACCATTTCTGAAAACGCAAAAATGATTTTCAAATATAGTTAAATTTTTTATTTATTTAATTATATAAAATTAGTAAAAAAAATTACTCGTACATTGCTTTGGGATCAGCCTGAGCGAGTTCTACAAAGAATTGCCCGAGCTTTTGGGTAAGATCCATAAAGAAACGCTCGCCTTTTGGAGCAGATGATTTTTTAGGATTTCCAATGCCCGTATCTTCTGTCACCTGCGACCATTTACGCTCGGTCCAGGCCCAGCCTTCCCGAAAAGCCTCCACGGTATGCACTTTGGCGGAGCCATCGCCCGCTTCTTCGAGCGGACGGACCAAATCGGGCCGCAGATGCATCATCAGGCTTGTCTCGACTTCGTCGGCATGATCGCCCTTTTCTTCAAAGTACTGGCTTCTATCCAACACCGAAAACCAAAAACACAGGCTCAAATGCATGCTCGGAAACCGCACGCCCAATTCCCGCAAAATGGGTTTGAAGTCGTTGCCACCGTGACTATTCAGCACAAGCAGTTTGTAAATCCCCTGACGATTAAGAACCTCTACGATGTCATTCAGCACGGCAAGTTGCGTGCTTGGGTGCATGTTAATATCCAGCAAAATATCCGTTTGGCCGCTATTGACCCCAAAAGGAATTGTCGGCAAAACCATCACTTTGGCACCGGCTTCCCACGCAATGCGGGCCGACTCGGCAGCGATATGATCCGCTTCAATCACATCCGTAGCGTAAGGCAAATGGTAGTTGTGCGCCTCAGTAGCTCCCCACGGCAAAATGACCAGGTCAATTGTTTGATTTTTTAGAGCTTTCCAGTTGGTTTCGGCAAGAATATAGGGGCGCATCGTGGTTTTTAGTAGTAAATTGTAGAATTAAAAATGCGGTAAAAAAGTAAATTCTGAGGTTATTTGTCAATAAAAACCCGGTAATTCGTTTTTTCAGACGTTAAGATAAACCCAACCTACTGTTCTACCTGCTTTCGGAAAACGGCATGAAACTACTAAAAATTTCTTTGAAAATCCTGGCAGGATTCCTCCTGCTGATCCTGCTTTTGCTGGTAAGTCTTGTCACAACGCTTGACTATACGCCATACCAGGAAATGGACTATTACCGGGTATGGAAAAAAAATATAAGTCAGATCAAATCCGTTCCGTTCGATTCGACCGGACAGATGCAGGCGGGTTGGGCCAAAGTTAATTTTACGCCTGACAGCCCAACGCCAATGGCAGGCTACGGCAATCGACGGGGCAAGCATTACGAAAGTGTGCATGATTCAGTTTTTGTCCGGGCTCTGGTTTTTGACAATGGACATACACAGGCCGTAATTCTGGCTGCCGATTTATTGATTATTCCGCCAGCCGTTACCGACAGTCTGAAAGCCCGCCTCCCCGCTTTGGGGTTGAACTTCGATCAGGTGTATCCGGGAGCCACGCATACGCACAATAGCATTGGTGGCTGGGGCGATACCGTCACCGGGAAATTATTTGCGGGTGATTACAATCCGGCTACGGCAGGGAAAATTGCCGATGCCATGATTCGGGCGATTCAATTGTCCCAAAAAAACAAGCAGAATGTTGAGATTGACTACGTTCAGGTAAGCGACTCGGCGGATGTCCGTAACCGCCTGCGCGGGCTCACAGATACCACAGTTGACCCATGGGTACGGAACATTGTTCTCCGGGCTGCTGATGGCCAAACGGTCCTTTTGAGTTCGTATGCCGCGCATGCTACGGTTCTTAATTCCAAAAATCTGGTGCTGTCGCGCGACTACGCCGGGGCGTTGGTGGATTCTCTGGAAGATGGCGAAGCAGATTTTGCGATTTACCTGGCTGGCGCAGTTGGCAGCATGGGGCCGGAAGAGGTAGGGAATACCGATTTTGAAGAAATCGGGCATCAGGCTGACGGCGTTGAAACGGCAATCCAATCAGTTCTAGACTCAGTACGTGTGCAGCCAACTTTTCACTTACAGGCCTATACGGTTGCTTTGCCACTTCGGGAGCCAAGCCCACGATTGAATCAGACATGGGCCCTGCGCTCGTGGGTGTTTCGCTGGGCCTTTGGCGATTACCCGGCTTTTGTGAAAGTGCTGCGCCTGGGTGATATTCTGATGGTTGGTATGCCCTGTGATTTTTCGGGGGAGCTCATGCAGGAACTGACCGCCTACGCTTCCTCCAAAGGACTGCATCTGATGGTAACAAGTTTTAATGGAGCCTATGCCGGATACATTACGGATGACCGCCATTTTGATAAAGACCAATACGAAACCCTCACAATGAGCTGGTTTGGGCCGTACAACGGGGCCTATTTTCAGGAAGTAGTGCGTGATATAATTGATCGTTCAACCCTTTGATGCTAGATTAATCGATTTATGGCGACTCCCCCCAAAGCAGTCAGTTACTCCAAAACTACCCTCACCGAATTGATGATTCCGTCCTATGCCAATTTTGGCGGAAAAATCCACGGCGGAATTATCCTCTCCCTGATGGACAAAGTGGCATACGCCTGTGCGTCGCGGCATGCGGGTACTTACTGCGTCACGGTGAGGGTCGACGAAGTGAATTTTCTGCAACCCGTAGAAGTTGGCGAACTTGTATCACTACATGCCGCGGTCAATTTTGTAGGTCGCACGTCCATGGTCGTTGGTATCAGAGTTGTGGCTGAACACATTCAGACAGGAACACAGAAACACACCAATACATCCTATTTTACAATGGTGGCCAAAGACGAAGACAACCGCCCGATGGAGGTTCCCCCGCTGTTGCTTGAAAATCCGGAAGACGCTCGCCGATTTCTGGAAGCCATCAAAAGGCGGGAGTTGCAGGAAGGCTATCGGGATGCATTTGACAATGAAAAAAATCGAATTTCGTTGCAGGATGAAATCCATCTTTTGGAAAATTACCGGTGTGTATTGGCCTGGTAAATCAGCACCATTAATCTGCCACAGGTTGGGGAATATTGTGCTCAAAAAAATCAAAGAACCGTTCAGGAGCTGTGTGGCATGCTTTTCACTGGCAAAGAAATCAACAATTCATTTCAGTTGTTTTTCTTTAACCTTGAATTTTTTACCCCATGCAAAAAATCAGTACCCTTTGCTTGCTCGCTACCATCGTAGTGCTTGGTAGCTGTGGCCGTCAGTACCCCACTTTTAACCAAATGCCTGTCAATGCGCACTACGAACCACGCGAACGTGTGCAGCCTGTGGCCGAAACTCCAACAGTAGTTGCAGAAGCCCCGTCCCAGGCAAACGAAGCAACTCCGGCGGTCAGTCCGATAGTTTCATCTGTGTCAGAAGGTGAGGTTTTGGCAGGTATCGAATCAGATGAGCGCATGACGGCGATACTTGCCGAAAAGAGCCCAAAACAAATCGATCAGCAACTCGAAAATGCACTTGCATCAGCCGAAGGACAAAAACTACTGGCCCGCCCGGCCGTAGCCGCCCAAATCGAAAAAGTGCGCAGTATGCTGGCACAGACGAATATCCAAAAGGTAAATCCATCGGAGGTTCAGGTGTCAAAAGCGAGCAAACTGGTCGATAAATCCATTCGTAAACACATGGGGCCGAGTGCCGCCAAAGCGCTGAATCGCGATTTGAAAATCGGTTTGATTTTGATTGCCGTTGCTATTTTAGTAGGTTTGATTCCTGGCTTAGGACTTGTTTCGCTAATTGTCGGAGTTATCGGAGTCGTATTTGTTATTTTGGGGTTAATCGCTCTCTAGCATAGGTTTTTCCCTGAAAGAAGTTACACGCCGACTCTGAAACAATTTTTCAGAGTCGGCGTTTTTCTTTTTACAAACCTCTTTTTACATGCTGAAAATCCTGATTGCTTCTTTACTTATCGTATCCACCGATTTGAACCAGAAAATGGCAAAGCTAACCGTAGAAATAACGAATATCCGTCATCCTACCGGACAGTTACGGGTTGGCGTGTATAAGCCCTCCAATACGTTTGGCAAAGCCAAACCGGACTACAACAAAATAGTGGACGTAAAGGCCGTTGGTAGTCAAAAAGTTGTACTTGATGTAGAGCCGGGGACTTATGCTGTGGCGCTGTATCATGATGTAAATAACAATCAGGCTTTGGATAAAAACATGATCGGCTATCCAAAAGAGCCATTCGGATTTAGTAACAATTATCGTCCGATTGTCTCCGGGCCTGACTTCAAAGACTGTGCGTTTGAGATTAGCGAAGCAGGGAAAACAATTTCTATTAAACTCATCAAATAAGAATGTCTGTGTAGTTTTTTGAGAAATTTAACCAGCAGATTCCCTGCAAAAGTGCGTAGATTTGTTTGCCGCGCTTTGTTCAACCTGGTTTAATTTATCTCATGAAAAAAGTACTACTGCTCTTTCTTTTCGTCCCGTTTAGCCTTCTTGCCCAACCTTTTACGCCCAAAGAAATCAAAGGATGGGAAAAACAGGCGCAGCGCGTCTCCATTCATCGCGATACCTGGGGCATTCCGCATATTTATGGCAAAACAGACGCGGATGCGGTATTCGGTTTGCTGTATGCGCAGTGTGAAGATGATTTTAGTCGGGTAGAAATGAACTACATCGAGAAATTGGGGCGCCTGGCAGAAATAAAAGGAGAAGAAGAATTGTATAACGATTTGCTGATTCGGCTTTTGATTGACGAAAATGAGGCAAAAGCGGAATACAAAAAAGCCCCCGAATGGCTGCGAAAATTGTTAAATGCCTATGCCGACGGCATCAATTTTTACCTGCACAAACACCCGGCAGTTAAGCCTGCGCTCCTCACGCGCTTTGAGCCCTGGTTTCCGTTGCTTTGGACAGACGGGAGCATCGGCGCCATCAGCACGGCGGATATAACTACCCGCGATCTGAAAAATTTCTATGGCAACGAATCGCCTTCCGTAGGCTACGAACCAACTCCGCAAGTGCTGGAAGAGGAGATTCTGACCGGTTCCAATGGATTTGCATTTGCACCAAAAATCACCGAATCAGGCAAAGCCATTTTGTACATTAATCCCCACGTAACATTTTATTTCCGGCCCGAAGTACACATGGTTAGTGAAGAGGGATTGAACGCCTACGGTGCTGTTACCTGGGGTCAGTTTTTTGTGTATCAGGGTTTTAATGAATATTGCGGATGGATGCATACCTCTTCCCGAGCCGATGTGGCCGATACGTACCTTGAAAAAGTACAAAAGCAAAAAGACGGGTGGGTTTACGAATACGATCAGGAATTACGGCCTTTGAAAGAAAAAACAATTGCCCTTACCGTTAAGGAAGGAAACGCCCTTACCTCAAAATCTATTCAGGCGTACTATACGCACCACGGACCCATTATGGGCAAGAGGGAAGGGCAGTGGGTGAGCATGAAAGCCAACAACCGCTCGATGAACATGCTGATTCAGAGCTGGCAACGAACCAAAGCCAAAGGATTTGCAGATTATAAAAAAGCGATGGATTTGCTGGAAAATACATCCAATAATACCGTTTATGCTGATGCCGAAGGAAATATTGCTTACTGGCACGGCAACTTTCTGCCCCGCCGCGACCCGTCCTACGATTGGTCGAAGCCTGTAGACGGTAGTACCTCAGCCACCGAATGGAAGGGTTTGCACCCCGTTAGCGAGTCGGTTCATGTGTATAATCCAAACAGCGGATGGCTTCAAAACTGTAACTCAACACCCTTTACCGTTGCGGGAAAAGAAAGTCCAAATCCAGAGAAATTTCCTGCCTACATGGCACCTGACGGGGAAAATTTTCGTGGGGTAAATGCCGTACGCGTTCTGGGAAAACCCCGCAAATATTCGCTCGATCAGGTAATTGCCGCCGGCTATGATACCTATCTCACTTCCTTTGAAATACTGGTCCCGGCATTGGTAAATGCTTTTGAAACGAGCGTTCCTTATACTGACGCCCGCTATCCTTACCTTGTGGGGCCGGTGATGGTACTGAAAAACTGGGATTTTTATAGCCATGAAAATTCTGTGGCTACCACATTAGCCGTAGAGTGGGGACAAAAGATTTCTTCCAAGATGGCTCGCACGTCGATTCCCGGTAAGCCCAATGCCGATCAGGTAGAAAAAGCCGTAGCTTTTGCGGCTACCGCTTCGGCAGAAGATTTGCTGGTTCCTTTTTCTGAAATGCTAGCAGAATTAGAAAAAAATCATGGCAAATGGCAGATTGCCTGGGGAGAAATTAATCGGTTTCAACGCGTATCAGCTGATATTGATCAAAAGTATTCCGACGATCAGCCAAGCCTTCCGGTTGGGTTTACTTCTTCGGCCTGGGGCATGTTACCTTCGTATACGGCCCGCTATTTTCCCGGAACCAAAAAGCGCTATGGCGTCAATGGCAACAGTTTTATTTGTGCCGTGGAATTTGGTGAAAAAGTTACGGCCAAATCCCTGCTGGCAGGCGGGCAGAGCGGCGATCCAACCTCACCTCATTTCTTTGATCAGGGCGAAATGTACACCCAAGGGAAGTTTAAAGATGTACTTTTTTATAAAGAAGATGTCCTGAAACACACCGAACGAACGTACCATCCCGGAGAATAAAAATAATTTTTAAACCAATAAAAGCGGCCTTAGAATTCACTAAGGCCGCTTTTGTGTGTATAGAGCGATATGTTAAACTCAGGGCATGGGTTGCATTCCGCCCACATCAGAAGTGGAGCCTATTTTTAGCGTCAGTGCTTTCACTCCACCATGAGAAACAAGGGTTGGCCTGGTGTAGCGCTTGCGTGCTGGTATGTTTGATATACTTGAATTCATAGCAGAAGGAAGTAGAGAATTAGAAAGATTTTTATTTTTTTAAGAAACGTTCAGCAAATCGGCCACCTTCGGTTGTGCCTGCTTCCAGCAGATAAGTACCTGCGGGTAAATTTGCAATATCAAGGTTTCGTTGTCCGGTTTCAAAGGTTTTTATGGTGCGTCCGGTCATATCCTTTATACGAATAAAACTTGCGGAAGTCATGTCGGGTAGACGAATCTGTAAACTATTCTCGGTAGGATTGGGATAAATCAGGAAAGCATTTTTTCCATCAAAACGTATGGCAATTGCTTTTGACAAGGCAAATTTGCCATCCAAATCGAGTTGTTTCAATCGGTAATAATTGATACCGTTCAAAGGCTGAACGTCTTCAAAGGAATAAGCTTTTCTTTCGGTAGTAGTTTCATTTCCTTTTACAAACCCGATTCGTTCCCAGCTTTTGGCATTGGCCGATTGCTGAATCTCAAAACCGGCATTGGAAACTTCCTCGGCTGTTTCCCAGCGAAGCAACACACTTTCGGGCCCGGCTCCACCAGTAAACGACACTAGTTTGACGGGAAGTGGGTCGTTCTGTGTGCCTGTACCGTTTATCACAACAGCTGTTGTAACTGGACAGCCGCCAACAGCGAGCTGCGTCCAGCTTAATGAATTGTTATTTGGTGGGGCTGGAGTATCGCCAACATATTGAAAAGCGGGCGTACCCCCACCAAGTAGCAGGAACCAGGAATTTGCACCGGTGTTCCATAGAATGTTTATGGTTACGGGAGTTCCTCCGATAGAGCCTGTTCCGCCATAGGCTGTTTTTCCATCATTTGTGCCTACTACACTTAATGTAGCGGTGCCTGTAAAACAGCTACTCGAAACGTCAATGGTTTGAGCCGAACTTTCCTGCGCTTGAAGCAACAGTAGAATACAGGTGGATAAACAAGTAAGTAATAGTTTTTTCATAAAAGTGAATTGATAATTTAGAGTGAATTATTTACAACGAATTCCCAGTTGGTTTTCCACCCTTAGCAGTTCGCGCCGCCGGAGGTGTTCATTGGGCATACAGATAAATGTGTACAGCGAATCGGCATGATGCTCCTTCAATCCTTCGAGCGACAATAGCTGATTATTGTATATATGTAACTCACTAATATTCAGTAAGTTTTCAATAGGTTGCAGGCTTTCAATGCGATTGTTTTGCACGTATAGTTTTTCCAGTTTTTCGAGTGACTCCACACCATCCAGGCTACGGATGCGATTATTGAATACGAACACATCCCGCAGATTGTGAAGCTTTCGCAGGGTAGTCAACTCTTCGATTTGATGATCGCTGATGATTAAAATTTCGAGTTGAGACAGTTGTTCTATTCCTGAAAGATTCGTGAGTTCAGGCGTCACGTTTGGGTGAAAGGAACGGGGCCCGGCAATTCGAAGTACTTTACTCGAAAATAGGTTTTGCAACGCCTCATCTGTTGGTTCTGTAATTTCTTTCTGTTGCCAAAGGGCTTCTGAAAAAGCTTGTTTCCATTGGTCTTCTAAAGAATTCCACCACCGACGCCTAAGGTTGGTAGTAGTTTGGGCAGGAGCTTGTGCCGGGGTTGTGTCGGATGTATTCATACAAGCGTAGAAAAAAGAACACTTCCGCCTACCCATGTATGGTACAAGGGTAGGCGGAAGTAGCATTAGAAATTAGTCATTCCGAGATGGATAAATTCCGTACAAGCATATGCAGGACTGTATAGCAAGGTAGGGTTGCATATTGTTGACAGGCATATTGTTTCCGGTCATTCCAATCGCCTGTGAGCTCATTACAGCATTTGGAGGTCCTGAATGGTATTCTGAATCAAAACTTCCGGTATTGGCCAGTAGATTGCCGCTTGGGTCGGGGCTGTTTCCGGGCACTTCTGTTGCTAAAAGTGAATGGCTATGTGCCGGTAGGTTTGGTAAAAGTAATGTGTTGTGCTCAGCCCCGCTCATTTCACCTTGTACGTGAGGAGTAAGGCCGGGACCCTGTCCGGGACCTATCACGACACGCCCCCGAAGATCGGGAAGAGCAAAGGTATGTACTCCGTCACCGCCGAAGGTGGTACCCAATAAGGAAAAAAGTGCAGAGTTTTCCGCAATGGAAATCAACTGTCCGTTGCAATAGGCCCAGTTTCTTGGGGCAAAGGTGTAGGGAAAAAGGCATATCATGCCAATGTAAGCATCCATAGTAGTTGAGCAGTTAATAGTTAAGGAATTTGTAAATGTAACTAAATATCAAGACTTTTTTCCAAACAAATACACAATTTTTATTGCCATTGTACCAAAATATTCGGTTTTAAAAAATCCCCCATCTGTCGTGTCAAGGGTGGTTAATGGTTGTCCATTAATGGTGATCACCTGATTTTGATAGTCAAACAAAAAATCTCGTGGTTGTCGGATCGACAGTTTTTCGTAAGTCAGCGAAACCATCAGGTCATGATTGATCCGGTAGCCAAGTCCAAGTCCGCCGTCAATTCGTTGGTTAAAAACTCCTCCATTCATGGCATCATGAAAGGCCGTGAGATTCACTGTGGCGACCAGGTATAAGCCATACGGAATGTAGTACACCGGACCAAATGGTTTGCCTGATTCATCATATTTTCTGAAATAACTTCCTCCCAGCTCTCCCTTAGACAGCGGCATAGCCAGTACCGTACTCATCAAAAATGCCGATTGTTTCATCCGATTCAGATAAAGCCGGGAATCGATGGGAGAGATGACAGCCTCATACAACGGATTAAACACCACTGTACTCCCAAGGCTGACACCCAGACTGTACCCCTTGTTTACTTTTCCCGAAATACTATCCGCGCTCCATTCAGGAAGTGTTTTGGATTTAATTTTTTGAGCATGCCCTGCATTCACCGTTAGTAACAGCCAGCAAAACAGGTATAATGCCTTACTTTGAGAAAAAAAATCAGGTGGTACAATCATGGTTTCTGAGTGGTAAACTTCTTAGATACTGGTGGCCTCGTCCATTGCTTCCAGGTTCACTTTGGCAATGTAGGGCAAGGTATGCCGGCCGTCGGTGCTGTCGTCAACGTGTCCATAGCTATCCAGAATTTGTTCTTGAATGGCATCCTGCAATCCCTGAGCGATATCGCCCGATGTAATTGGAGAAGTAATAATATTGGCATCTTCGTGGCCATGAAACTGAACAGACGCCTGTGCAAAAATGAGGTCGGCCTTGTGGTTAAACCCTGCCATCAGAATGATGTGATCATCACCGGTACCACGGTTGAAATCAATTTTGGCAGACACCATCATTCCCGCATTTTGCTTCATCAAAGAAGTTTCCTGATGCCAGGTTTCGTAGTGAAAAGTGCCTTTGCTGTTTTCGTAGGTATATTTTACAACTTTGTTAAAATCGTCGGTACTTTTCTTGTCCCATTGCACCCAGCCATAGTTGGTATGCTCGTCGTCTACGTCCATACCCGAGTAGCCGTCCAGTTTTTGTGCGAAAGTATTATAGTTAAAATTCATGTTTTTAAGGTTTAGAATGATAGAAGTAAAAAGAGAAACGATAACCTAGGCGCTCACTGACACGCACAGGCGATTGAAGGTGTGGCACACCACCGGCAGGAAGTAAAAACGGCCGCCGTTGTCGGTCCACTTGACGATGTGCGTCGAAAGCTCGTTGAAAATCTTGCAGCAGGTATCAAACGTTTCGACGATTTCCTGTGCGGCTGCTTCCGAAATACCGGCAGTTTCGAGCGCTCCCACTGCGCCAAGTACCTCTGCCGTTATATCGACAGCCTCAATAACGCCTTTCGGAATCTGATAGCCATCATTGCCGGGAGTCCAGGTATAGGCAACCGATTGTACCACTGCGCTGCCGTTAAAAGTTACCGTTAGCTGTACGTGGTCGTCCGTAGCACCGCCCCGAACGTGATCGAGCTGCAAATCAAAGGTGGTTGCAGAAGAAGAGTTTGAGGTAATGCTCGGGTTGTAAATGCGATACGTTGAGTCCTCTACGGTATACTCAATTGCCGTTCCGTTCTTGGCTGACACCGCGCCTGGAAACAGGCTGGTGAAATTCTGTTGATTGAAAGTTACTGACATAGGAAAATAGTTAGGAAAAGGTTTAAGGTATATTTATTGACGTAATTCAAAAGCGGAATAGGGCGCCTGCGAAGAAACTGCGGCCCAGGAATGATCCGATACTTTGTCTGTTGCAATGATGGTTGCGCCTTGGGTTTGTGCGTCGTCCCAATCGTCATCACCATCAGCATCGTAGACTCTTGCCAGAATATTCGCAGCTTTCAGGTTGCTCAGGTCGCTGTGCTTTTCATCACCGGCCTTTACATTATATACGGCTCGCTTGTTGGGGGAAAGCAGCGTACTTACGCTTTCACAATCGGCCAGGCAAAGGCGTACAGAAGGTTGATGTTCGGCATAGTATTTTTTCCAATCTTCATCGCCACTGAGACAAAAAATGAATTTTCTCGTCATGGCACTCAATTTTGGCCAGCCGGTAGCTTTCACCAAATCCGACAGAAAATTTGTATCGGTCAATTCGGAGAACATGTCTTTCGGACTAAGGATCAGGTCACGGCCCAGGAAATTGGTCAGGTATCGGTCGAGTTCATCCGGGAAAGTGCTTTTATCACCACTCCAACTTTTTACATCCAACGAAACCCAAATCACATCGTGCCCGGGATTGGCTGTGTGCCAGTTTATGAGTTGATCGAGGTAATATTTTAGCTGCGGACCACCGTTGGTAAGATGATTGACCGTAAACCAATCGGCTGAATTTGGATCACTCTGCGAATGACGCCAAATGTCCAGTTCCAAACCCCTGCACCCACAGTTGTAGTAGTTACTGGATTGAGGATGAAAGTCAAGTTGTCTGCCTAACGGCTTTTCCTGTCGGTCATAGGAGTTGTGCGAAGATTTAAATACGACCTGATGATAGGCGTAATCCTGGTAATTGGTCATAACTGATTGAGTAAATAGGTAAAAGTTTAGGAAGAGTAACTGGCAGAAATTATTAAGCCTGCGCATCGGATACAAATCTATAAAGCCTATTCGTGTAACTGTTGAACGCATGTTTCAATCCTTGCTCTATTGTTCCACGCCCAATTTTTCTTTTGCTCTATTGTTCCAATCGTTTGTCCATATGTTCCATTTTGGGCACAAACCCAAAAAAAACGGGAGACAGCCAAACTTTCCGTTGGCTTATCTCCCGATAAATACTATTGAAATAATTAAATTTTTTCTTCTTATATTTTAATGTTTAGCCACCCACTCGGTGGGTGAATACCCAATTTGTTCCTGGAATGAACGTGAAAAATAGGATAGGCTTTCGAATCCAACTTTATAGGCTACCTCTGAAATAGAGCCCTCCCGGTTTTTTAGTAAGGTAGCAGCCCGGTAAAGCCGCATGTTGCGAATGAATTCGGTCGTTGACTGATTGGCCAATGCTTTAAGCTTTCGGTGCATGTTGGTTCGGCTAACCTGCATGAGTTCACAGAATTGGTCTACCTTAAACTTACTATCGTGCATGTGCGCTTCCACTACCCGGATGGCTTCTTTCAGAAATAGTTCATCGGGACCTACGGGCTCTGGAATGGCTTCCTGCCTGCTGCCGTAGTTAGCTACCTGTATACTATATTTCTCACGTAATTCGGCTCTGATTTTTAGTAAATTCCGCACCCGCACCTGCAGCTCTGCCTTACTGAAAGGCTTTTCCAGATAATCATCCGCCCCTAATTCCAAACCTTCCAGTCGATCTTTGAGGCTAGCTTTGGCCGTCAGAAGTACTACCGGAATGTGGCTCGACCGTGCGTCTGTTTTTATTTTTCTGCACATGTCAAATCCGTCCATTATGGGCATCATTACATCAGAAATCACAATGTCCGGACTATATTCAAATGCTTTTGATAATCCTTCAAGGCCGTCAACAGCTTCAATAACCAGAAAGGTTTCGTCAAAAATTGTACGTATGTAGGCTCTCAGATCCGGATTGTCTTCCACCACAAGCAGAATCTGTCCGTCATATTCATTCAGGATTGGATCCACGGGTTTGGTCGGAACGGTCAGTTCATATGCTCCGGGATCGTAGAATGTCGGCGAGGTTTTTGTCTGAATAGCAAACTCAGCCCACGTGGCCTGATCGATGGGCAATTTCACGGTAAATGTACTGCCGGCTCCCGGTTCGCTATTGACCCAAATTTGGCCCTTCATAACGTCTACCAGCTCATTCACCAACGACAATCCAATGCCTGAACCTTCGAGTTGGCGGGCATCTTTGGGTTCTATCTGGTAAAAGCGATCAAAAATATAGGGGAGACGTTCGGCTTCAATTCCGATGCCGTAGTCCTGAATTTTCAGCAGCAGATGCGTGTCGGTATAGTCTGCCCGCACTTCAACCCGTCCGTTATCGGGTGTATATTTGAAGGCATTGGATAGCAGATTGGTCACAATTTTATCCAGCTTATCCTCATCAAAACAACCGATTTTATGATATTCCGATTGCTCATGATTGAAAATGATGGCCCTGCTTTGCGCCAACGACTCAAAGGAAGCAAAAAGCTGCTGCAGGTAGGCCGCAATGTTACTTTGTATTAGTTGGGGTTGCAGTTTTCCGGCTTCCAGTTTCGACAAATCCAGCAGTTGATTGATCAGCACATGAAGCCTTTTCAGGTTACGTTGCATGGCCGGAATCATTTTTTCCTGTGGATATTTGCTGCGTAAATCAGCAAGTGGACCAATGAGCAGGGTAATTGGCGTTCGGAATTCGTGGGAGATATTGGCAAAAAAATTGGATTTCAGCGCATCCAGTTCTTTCAGTTTATGCGTTTGAGCCTGATTGAAGACAACTTCCCGCTGCGAAGCCGCCTCCGCCTGCTGCGAACTGAGAATGATTTTGCCCAGAAACAGGCCAAAAACGAATATTTCACTTATAAAGAAGAAGTTTGCAACCTCAAATACCCATAAGGCATTTAGTAGGCCGGCCTGACTGAGCAATAGGAAAAAGTAGCTCATGATGCCCAACAGAAATGGCACGGAATAGTACCAGTCAATTGCGTATTTCTTTTTTACAGAAAACACGTAGAGTCCAAAGACCAAAAGCTGCGAACAAATGACAAGATAAGTACTCGCCTGTAACCAGTACCAGCTATAATCCAGCCAGATAAATACCAAAAGCAATACGTCAACACCCATAATCGCATGCACGAGATGCCGCACGTATCCCGGAAAACGCTGGAATGGGAGCAGCACTTTGATCACAAGCATATACCCGATTGGGAGCAGGTGGTAGGAAGAAAAATTGAGCAAGGTTGCCAGGTAAGCATTGGAGGTAAGAAAATTTCCCAAACTGGTTTTAAGACCCCAATAGGATAAGGAGCGCAACAGAAGCATGAGCGAATAATACCGGAAAGTAATTTCTTTCACAGCAAATGCCGCTAACAGCAGGATGTAAAACAAGCGGAGAGAAACGAGCCCGTTAAAAAAACTATTGGTAGAGGCATTGCTTACACGGTTTGCCTGATAGGTTTTCTCATCAAACAGCAGAATGTCTACCCGATGTCCGCGCTGACTTTTTACTTTCAGGTACACCTTTTTGGTTTGACCGGCGGGGAGGTTTATTCTGAATGTTGGATCTCGGGTTGTGTAATTTCTTTCGTTTTTTGGAATAAACGTCCCCCCTTTGTCTTCACTGAACGTCCCGTCAGGTTGTTCAACGTAACAGGTAATGAGCTCTACAACAGGGTTTTCCCATTGAATATACCAGGTTTCGTTTGTTGAAATCGTGTTCGTGAGGTTGCAGATATACCAATAGGTATTATCCGAAAAAGGCAGCAGGAAATTTGATTGGGGTACGGGTAAGAATTTCTGCTTTTGAGCTTCGCTGAATCTGAGCGCCGACGTAGAATCTTTGAAAAAAAAAGCATTCTCTGTAAGAATGACCGGCTGTTTGGTGGTGGCCGTCAGCTGAATGGACTGACCATTCGCGAGACCGCAAATAAGTAAAGAAAAGAGGAGTAATCTCATGTACTTTATTAGTCTCTCAGTGTTGAGTTTGTGTGTAATTCTTTTTCCTATAGTATCTGTGCAGGAGCAAATCTAATACAGAAACATATTTCCTGATAGTGTTTTTCAATTATGTCTTTTTCTTTCCCTGCGGCAATATAGTACAATCATTCCTATGAAAAGCACTATTCGTTCAAGCAGTTTTTTTTAAAGACCGTAAAAGTCAGGGAGGGGTGTAATAGATTTAAATATAAAAATATGAATAAGTTACTTATACACCCTGCATGAGCGTCAGTTTTTTATAAAAACCCTGTGAATTTTCAAGCAATTGATCGTGGGTTCCGCGCTCGATAATTTGCCCCTGATGAACCACGAGAATCTCATCGGCGTGCTGAATCGTACTTAGTCGGTGCGCAATAACCAACACCGTCCGGTTTTGCATCAGATGTGTAAGTGCTTCCTGCACAAGCTTTTCTGATTCGGTGTCCAACGCAGACGTGGCTTCGTCTAAAATCAAAATTGGTGGATTTTTCAAAATCGCCCTCGCAATGCTGATTCGCTGACGTTGTCCGCCCGACAGTTTTGAGCCGCGGTCGCCAATAATAGTTTGGTACGCCTCGGGTTGTTCCAGAATAAACGCATGCGCATTGGCAATTTTTGCGGCTGCTACCACCTGCTCTTCCGAAGCCGATGAGCCAAAGGCGATGTTATTGAAAATTGTATCATTGAATAAAATAGATTCCTGCGTTACAATCCCCATTTGCTCTCGCAGGGAGGAGGTTGTAAGATCCCTAAGGTCGGTTCCGTCTAACAGAATCTGCCCTTCTTTTGGATCGTAGAAGCGCGGTACGAGATCGGCAATTGTCGATTTTCCCCCACCCGAACTACCCACTAGGGCAACTGTTTTGCCTTTTTTCATCCTGAAACTGATGTCTTTCAGAATCGGCAGTCCAGGTTGGTATTCAAAAGAAACATTGCGGACCTCAATCGAATCCTGAAATGACTTCGCGGCCTGTGCGCCCACTTTTTCCTGAATGGTATTTTTTGCATCCACGAGTTCGAGTACCCGTTCGCCCGAAGCTATGCCCCGCTGCGTATTGCTGAATGCGTTGGAGATTTCTTTGGCCGGACGAAGTACCTGAGAAAACGTAATGATATAAAAAATGAACTCGGAAGCCGATAGTTCTGATTGGTTAGAAAGCACAAGCGAGCCCCCATAAAGCAAAATAAATGCAACAATTGTTACTCCCATGAACTCAGAAAAAGGCCCGGCCATTTCACGTTTATAGGCCATCGACTTGATGGCTTTTTTGTAGGCGTCATTTTCGGTACGAAACCGATTTTTTATGAAATTCTCGGCATTAAATCCTTTCACGACCCGCATACCTCCAAAGGTTTCGTCCATCAGGCTGATGAGCCCGCCGAGTTTGCTTTGGCCCGTTCGGGCATCTTTACGCATTTGCTTTACAATGTAGGCAATGAACGCTCCCGAAATTGGAAAGACCAGAAACGCAAAGAGCGTCAGGCTGATAGAGACCTGAAAAAGTACGATCAGATAAACAAGAAGCGTAAAAACTTCTTTAAAAGCCGCTGAAAATGTATTGGCAATGGAGTTTTCTACCTCCTGAACGTCCGTCATAACCCGGGAAATAAGATCGCCCTTGCGCTCATTGGAGAAAAAGCCAAGATGCAGCCCGACGGCATTGTCAAAAACGGCCTGCCGAAGCCGGGCCACCATGTTTACCTTGAAGCGTTCGAGAATACGCGCCGACAGATACCGAAATACATCCGACAAAAAAACGGACGCTACGATGATGGCACACACAAACTGCAACGCGCCAAGCTTCCCGCGACTTTGCAGGAAGGTACCAAAATAATAGTTGAAAAGTCCGCTTAGATAATCAAAGCTAAACGCAGGGTCCGGTTTTGTGGTGAGAAGCGGCACGTCGGCCTGACCTACCTGATTGAATAGCAGATTGAGCAGCGGAATCAGCAGCGAGAAATTGAGAATGCCAAACAGACTCGCCAACAGGGAGGTTATAAAAAAAGGAATGATGTATTGTCGAAGCGGTCGGGCATACGACAACAGGCGCCAGTAAATTTTCATGGCGTAAATGTACAGCAAAAGTACTAGTGAAAGGAATCAGGCGTGTTAAAAGTCCGTGTCGGCTTTTTGAAGATCGAGTTTCTGAATCCAGATGTTTTTATACAAAACATCATGTCCTTCGGCTTGCAATTTCAGTCCACCGGGTGTGTCGGTTATGCCCTTTCCACCGTCGTTTCCGCCGTCAATGCCCGAGTTCGGTCCGCCCCACACCTGACTGATCGGTTGGTTGGTATGTACTTTTTGGCCGTTAAAATACATCGTAAGCATGGCCTTTTCGGTACGTTTGCCGTTTTCAAACCGGGCGGCCCGAAACACAATGTCGTAGGAATTCCAGGCACCCACGCCTTTGTAGGCATAGTAGGGAGAAGGCGTTTCGTTAATCACCGCCGCCATGCCGTGGTTTGTGGTGTCGCCATCAAGTACCTGAATTTCGTAGCGGTTTTGTAGATACACCCCGCTATTGCCGCCTTCTTTGGAAATGTAAAACTCAATGTGCAGGCGAAAATCCCGGAAGGTATCTTTGGTAACAATGTCTGCCGCCCCGTACTTACCGCCTGCCGCGGCCGGGTCGTTGGTATTGAGTACGGTTCCTTTTCCGGTCGGGTTTTGCACAATCGCCCATTTGATCGGTGGCTCGGCGGCCAATCGGGGCCCCTCCCAATACATCCATTTTTCATCCAACATTGCACGGCTGCCGTCAAAATAGATTTCAGCACCTTTGGGCGGTTTGGCACCAACCGCTTTCTTTTGCGCAACCACAAACAAAGGGAATGTACTCAGCAACAGGACAAAAAGCGGTGCAGCACTGCGATGTATCAGGTATTTCATCAGGATCATAGGTTAAATGTATTCTTCTTGACTACGTATATGTAAAGGCGAACTACTCATTAGCCTACTTAATGCAAAACCTGCAATCTTTTTCAGCCTAGTCCGCCGAATATCCTCTGAGCATATTCACAAAATCATCTTCATAGGCTTTCAGTGCTTTCAGAAGTTGATCCAATTCTTTCTTCCCGGCAGTTCCGGGCTTTGCGCCCATGAGTTCCTCGGCTCGTTCGGAAGCCTTTTCGTAGTCACTTTCGTTTTTGATTGGTAACGTGTAGTCCATTGGTCGTAATGAAAAAAGTGAAGTTTAAAGGTAGGAAGAATATTTTTTCGGGAAAACGGGAAGGCTGATATGAGAAATGTTCCTATAAATTAGCCTCGGTTATCTATTTGATCAATTTTATTGTACCGTTGGATAAATTTCCTGAATTTAAAAACTCTTCCATTTGTCAATAGATATAGGGTTACGTATATACATGAGAGTTTAAATATAAAACCTAATAAGTAACCTGTATGCTTTTGGTTACTGGGCCCAGAATATGTTTTAGATACTTTCACTGATTAGAAATCACTTTTAATTCAAAATACAGAGGATTAGTTGGACGTGCATTAAGTATCCAATAGTTATTAAAAAATTAGTGCATGGTTGAGTAAAATTATATAAGTCCAAATAAAATAGGATATTATACTATATTGGCTTGATGGACAATTTCTCATATTTGTATAATGAAATGGCGCTAGTAGCACATGATTTTACCTAGTACAACCTTTAACTACACACAACTAATACTTTCCACGCACTCACGCACTATGGTAAACCTCTCATCCAAAAACCAATTGATTTATTTTTGTGGATTCCCCGAGCTAAAAGCAGTTCAATTTGATACTTCTTTCGTGGAGACCACCTATTCAAGTTACCAAAGGGAATACTTAGGGCTGGAAGACGGCCTTAAAATTTCCATTCATACCAATCCCGCTAACCTTTTTATTTTTATCACGTCAATTCAGGATCTGCAACGGATATTCTCAGATATTACCTTCCTGAGACGTTTTCTGCCACATATCAATCGAATATTAGTGTGTAGCCAATTTGTCTTTGATGATTCGCTGACCGAAGAAATAAGTTTTGACGGCTTCCTGCCGCCGGACGCGACGATCCCAGATGTTTTGGCTTGCCTTGAAAAAGTACAAAAGGGAATGCGCTTCGTGCATCCGGATTTTAGACGTGTGGGCTCCCAGTACAGTCAACTGCCGGATAGCCTAACATTGCATGAGCAAAAAGTACTGCAACTCATTGCCAGTGGATTACAAAATAAACAGATTGCCGAGAAGCTATTCATCAGCCCGCATACCGTCAAGAACCACAAGACCAAACTAATGCAAAAGTTGGGTTTGCCCAGTACACTTGACCTCTACAAATATGCCATGCAGCACATGCAAACCCGTCGGCAGTAAGGCCTCCACTCGATCAATAAGGTAAGTTTCCTATCTATATAAGCCCGCTTTCCTATTTCAGGCGGGTGAGAATATCAACAATTTTGCAGAGTTGAGAAATCTGTCTTACCCAATCATTTTTCGAATTGTCGAACGTCTAACCAATCATTTCAAAACTCATGGAAATTAAACCAAACACCAACAAAAAAAGCTACAAAAAACCCGTGCTAAGCACCAAGGGAGCTGTCCGGAATCTGACCTTAGCAGGAGGCTCATTTAGTGCTGATGTACCAGGTGGCGCCACAGACGGGCCTTTTGGAGGCTAATTTGACCATCGTCGTGCTGAGATTATATTATTAAAAATAGTTTCAGCAGGATCAAGTAGTTATTAAACTAGTACCTTAACAAACCCCAAGTATGAAAAAAATTATTTTAACCGTAGCCATGCTCGTCGCAATTGCAACCGCGAGCTACGCACAGAGTAATACGAGCACGGTGAACCAATCCACTGGTGAGCGCAATACTGCGAACATCACTCAGGCGGGTAATTTGAACACCGCTACCGTAACACAAACAACTGCATCGACGACTGATAACAAAGCTACAATCGATCAAACCGGAAAGTCAAATGCCGCAACTATTTCAGAGAAAGGTACTTTCAATGAAGTGACTATTACACAGACTGGCGTACAAACGCCGGCATCCAGCCATGAAGCTACTGTTACCATTGCCGGCGCAGGTAGTTCATTAAACGCGGTGACAATTACACAGGCAGGTCAGGACATGGAATCTAGTGTAGTTCTGAATGGAAGTACGAACACCATCGGTTTCAACCAATCCGGTCTTGGAAATCAGGCGAAGCTTGTTGCAAATGTAGGAACAAACAGTGACAACATCATCTCCATTACACAGGCTGGTACGACCAATCAAACTTATGCTAAGGTTGCTGGTAACACTAATACCATACTTGTTGGTCAGGCTGGTACAAGTAACAAAATCGGGACTTTTGCGGGAACTGGAAATGTAACACTTACAAATTCAAGAACTGCAGGCCCGGCCCCAATTACAACCGGTAAGCTTAACAATGGCCTCATTGATATTCTTGGTGGTATTGGAGTAACGGGTAATCAGAACAGTGTAGCAGTAAATCAAGATCCAACTACAACCCTGAATGAAGTAGCGATCAAAATTGATGGTGCTAATCAGAACAGCGCCACAGTTTCGCAGTTGGGAATGGCTGAGTCTAATAAGGCTGCTATTTGGGTCGCTGCAGGTTCCACGAACAACATGGCTACTATTGAGCAAACTGGTTCGGCTGAAGGAAACGAAGCAGGGATTTATCAGGGTGGATCGGACGATATAGCTAAAATTGTTCAAACAGGCATGAACAATAAAGCAATGACCTCACAGGTGGCTTCTACGATTACTGGCTCTAATAATGCAACAATCACACAATCTGGAAACGGTAACCTTGGCTGGATAGAGCAGGACGGTCTTGCAGGTAGTACGGCAACTATCACTCAGGAAAGCAATTTGAATACCGCCGAAATTCGTCAGACTGCAGACGGAGGTCACACCGCTAACCTGACACAAAAATCTGTAGATGGACAACGCTTCGTATTGGTTCAGGAAGGAACAGGTCATACGCTAAATTTCACGCAGAGTGGCGTTGGGGTAGGCAAGGCATTTCCTTCTGATGTAGAACTTGTTCAGACAGGTACAAACAACACTATTAACGGACAGACCGGGAATACAGCTCAGGTACGCTTTGTCCAGGTTGGAAACAACAATGTCATTGGATTCTAAGGATACAGCTTTCAGTTTCCTATTATTTTAACTCTTCCAGAATTTTATTATGAAAAGAATATTTCTAATCGTGGGTCTTGCGTTCGGATGTTCCTCCGTCTACGCACAGACTATCAACCAAACAGGAAATAATAATCAGGTGCTTGCCAATCAAACAGCCCTGAATCCTGCTTCCCAGTATACGATCAATCAAACCAATGATTGGAACTGGGTGGACCTAACCCAGGGAGGAGCACTTGCAAATCCTGCTAATAACATTACGCTCACTCAGATTTCGATTGGTGCAACAGCCACTAACCTGAAAAACCTATTTAACGTTGTTCAGAATGGATCTGGCAACACAATAATTGGTAATCAGCTTGGGCGTAACAACCGTGCTACCCTGCGGCAGCAAGGACCAAGTAGCGGTGGAACTATTACAACCTCACAAATTGGTGAGAGGAATGGTATAGTTGTAACGCAGAGCTCGGGAGCAGGTAATACTGCTACTGTAAATCAGGGCACCGATTTAACACCTGGTTTATTATCGACCACTATGCGTAACTCAGCTACCTTGACTCAATCAGGTAAGGCCGGAGCTGCCACAATTACCCAAAGCGGAAGTGCTGGATTGGTAACGGCCGTTCAGTCGGGTGGAGCTACCACTGCTAACACAATGACAATCATCCAAAGCAACAATGCGGGTGCGGTGGTTGATCAGTCGGGTGACAATAACAAAATTAATGCCGATCAAAAGGGGTATCAGTATGCAAAGGTTACACAAGGAGCGACATCTCTAAATGGAACTGTTACTATTAAACAAGGTGCAACTGTTGACGCTGATACAAGAAACTCAGCTACTGTTGCACAGACGCAAGGTGATGGCAATACGGCTACCGTTACGCAAACTAATGCGAATGCAGAGAAAAATATAGCCTTGGTTACTCAATCGGGTACCAAATCGGGTGCTACAAAGAGTACTGTAACAGTCACTCAGGCGGGTAAATCAGGGTATGTAGATGCTGACCAATCGGGCGAAGGCAATAAGGCTACCTTTACACAGAATCAATCTGCATTAGCCAATGGTAGCGTAGCTATTCTTGACCAAAGTGGTGTAAAGAATGAATACAAGAGTACCCAAACAGGAAATGGACATCGGGTAGTTGGTGCTGTTGATACCTACTCAGCCGCCATTCAAACAGGAACTGACAATGAAGCAACAATTACCCAAAAGGGTAGCAAACAACAAGCTGCTTTCCAGCAGGCTGCTTCTGGTAACACGTTGACGGTAGATCAGGATGGTTTGGAAAACAAAGCCACGGTTAGCCAATTGGTTGGTTCAGGAATGACTGCCCTCATTGAGCAAAAAGAAGCAGCTGGGAATTCGCAAAAAAATTCAGCTACTATTACACAGACTGGAACAGATATTGCAGATGCAACTACTGTTACTGATCCAGGTGGGATTGATTATTCAGATCCTTACAATCCTGTAGTTACTCCACCAACAACATCTACGGGTGGAGGATCATCCGCTGGTTTGTATGCTGAAATATTGCAAGAAGGTCGGGAAGGGATTGCTTCTATTGATCAAAAGGGAAGTTCTAATTTTGCTTCTATTGATCAATTAGCAGACTACTCATTTCAAAGTAAAGCTACAATTGTTCAGGATGGGAAAGGACATGTTGGCAAAAAGGATCCAACAGATCCAACATCTCCTGAAAGGGGTGCCAGGATATCCCAATTTGGTGGTCGTCAGAATGCCGAGGTAGTACAAGCGGCTGGTACAGAAAAAAGTACAATCACCGTTTTACAGGGGATCTATTCACTTTTTAATGCTGATGTGCTTAACAACCCTGAGCTGTACACTAACGATAATAAGGCGGTGGTAAAGCAGTTGGCGGGTTCTGATAATTACATTTACCTGGATCAGAACAATGAGCGTAATGAAGCAACATTGACGCAGGAAAGTGGCAACAGTAATACGATTGAAGTTGTACAATATCCACAAGATCTTACAGATGCTGTACCAGGTGGAGGTTTTGGAAATAACAACCAAGATGGTAACAAAGTAACGATTACCCAGAAATCAGGTGATGAAAACACGGCTAAACTATCTCAGACAGGTTACTCCAATGAATTGACTCTGACCCAGGATGGCGGATTGAATATCCTGAAGGGTCTGTATGGTGATGATGTGGCTCAGCAAACGGGCAACGACAACACGGCAACTCTGACCCAAACAGGAGACGAGCAAACGATCAGCCTGGAACAATCAGGTGATATGAATTCGGCCACGGTAGATCAGACAGGAATGCAGCTTGATGCCCTGGTAGAGCAAGCTGGTGAAAAAGGTGTCGCAGACGTTGATCAGATGGGGGAAATGAACCAGGCATTGGTTTTCCAGGTTTCTGGAGAGTTCAACGATGCCATGATTAATCAGTCGGGCGAAGTGAACTTTGTGGCTGTTGGTCAGGATGGTGGACGTAACGGTGCTAGTGTTTTGCAATCCGGCACTGAAAATGTTACCTATTTAGGGCAGTCACAGGATGGTTTGTTTGGTGTAGCAGGAAATACGGCAGCAATTGGTCAGTCTGGTACATCAGGACAAATTGCCGCTGCTCAGGTTGGGTCTGATAACGCAGCCGCAATGACACAGGCTGGTACTGATAATTTTGCCTTGGGTATACAGTATGGCACTAGCAATACGGCTACTACCTCACAGGATGCCGGTACAGATGGTGGAACTGCAGTTGTTTTGCAGGGTGAATTCGATATTGAAGATCCAGGCGTTCAGGCTGCAGTTCTTGGGGGCATAGGTTCACGTGATGCAGGGTCAATCGCCGGAGCTATTTTGGACAACACCGATATCTTTGGTGATGAGGTGTTGCCGGTTTCAGGAAACACCGCCACTGTTACGCAATCTGCCGGAAATGACCAAATTGGTGCAATTGGTCAGTTGGGTGATGACAATTTAGCGGATTTAACTCAATCGGGCACCCAAAATGCAGGCTTAGTATTGCAGGGTGGAGAAGCCAAAAATATGGCAGATATTGACCAAACAGGCTCTCAGGGAATCGTAATTCTCGGCCAATTGGGTGAAATCGGTGGTACAATGGGTAACACCGCTAACATTACACAAGGTGGAACAGAAAACGCAATGCTGATTGGTCAGGGCGGACAAGACAACACAGCCACTATTGATCAGAAGGGTACAGGCAATGGTCTTGTTGGTGGTAGCACACTTGAAGGTGGTATTGCCGTTGGTCAGTATGGCTCTGGTAACGATGTCAAAGTGGATCAAAATGCAACAACAAGTGCGGTAATCATTGGACAAGGTAATATTGATCCTTCGTTTCCTCTTACTCTGAGCCTATCATCCTTAGGTACTGCAATCGTTCCTGTTGAGGGGAACTCGGCAGATGTAACCCAAACCGGAGAGGATAACATTGCGGTTATTGCCCAGGCTGGTGATGACAACACCGCAACGGTTACCTCACAAGCAGGTATGGAGAATGACATCCTAATACTTCAAACGGGTGATGACAACGAAGGCAAAGCTGCACAATCTGGCTCAGAAAACGAGGGAGGAATTTTCCAAATAGGTGATGGCAACTTTGGAGACCTGACCCAAAATGGCACATTGAGCCAAGTTAGTATTGATCAACTTGGTGATAATAACGAAGCTGAGGTAGACCAAAAGTCTGGTAGTAAGTTCAATGTAACATCGGTTAGTCAAGCGGGGAATGAAAATACCGCTGCGGTTGTTCAAACGGGCGTAAATGACGAGTCTTTGGCTTTTGGAGGACTTGTACTAATTGATCAGAATGGCAATTCGGGAGTTGCTGAGGCGACGCAGGGTGGTGTATTGAATACGATATTTATCACTCAGTCAAATTCTCTTACAAACGGCCCTTCTGTTGGAAACAAGGCCTACGCAACCCAATCCGAGGATGTAAAATTAGGCGTTGCTACTATTGATCAAATCGGGCTTACCAACACGGCCACTATAGATCAGATTAAGGGTTCTGTTCTTTCTGCTTCAATCGTTCAGTCTGAGACAGGTGATGCAACTTCCGATGAAGGGAATTCTCAGGACAACACGGCAACGATTACTCAGGATGGAACGAATGGAGAAGGTTCTATCTCAACTCCCCCTGGAGACTGGGATTATTCAGATCCTTACAATCCGATATTTACTCCCGGCACACCTGTTTCAACCCCTGGAAGTACTGCATCATTGACAGCAGAGATTACCCAGCAAGGTCGTGAAGGTTTGGCTACGATTAATCAGACTGGTTCATCCAATACTGCGACTGCTTTGCAAAAAGCACCCTATTCTTTTGAAAACGAGGTGTTAATAACGCAGGGTGGAAAAGGGAATGAGGTTGCTGTTCAGCAATTTGGTGGTCAACAGAAGGCGACTTTGGAGCAAGGTTCTGCAGTCCAAGACGGTATAATAGAAGTATCTCAGGGAATTGGATCTTCTTTTATTCCAGAGGCTGAGGCTAATCCGGAGTTATTTACAAATGGAAATGTAGCCTTTGTTTATCAACTTGCGGGAATTGATAATGGTATCAAACTCGTTCAAGACAATCAGGGAAGTACTGCTACACTAACTCAAGATGAGACTATCGGGGATAATAATACAATTGAGGTTTCGCAACGCCCTCAGGATCTAACCCTCCCCTATCCGGGCCTTGCTGTCGGCTTTGGTAATATTTTGAGCAATGGTAATACAGTAACAATCACTCAGAAAACGGGAGATAGTAACGTTGCTAAGTTGCAGCAAGATGGTTTGGATAACGTACTTACCCTTACTCAGGATGGTAGCAATAACATCCTGCGTAAATCATCGGGTGCAGGTAACGAGGCTGCCTTGCAAAATGGTATCGGTGGTTCTGCCACACTTTCCCAAACCGGCACAGGCCATATCATCAACCTAAATCAGGGCGGTGTAGGCAACATGACCACAATCACGCAAATGAACTAAGAGATAAGGGTATCCCTTTCTCTTGGTGCATGGTATTCAAAAAATACCACACACTAAAAACGGAGACTAGCTCATCTTGGGCTAGTCTCCTTCCTTACTGGTTTTCACTTCTTTTGACAAATAGCCTTATGAAAAATAATCTCATCATTCTGGGTCTGATCGGCATCGGGGGCAGTGCGCTCGGGCAAACGGCTCCAAAATCTACCGAAATTGTGCAGCAGGGAGAAAAGAACGTAATCAAAATGGAGGTAAAAGGCTCAGAGAAAGATACCACCACTCGCACCACTATTGTAACTCAAAACGGCACCAATCAACTGCGCATTGATGCCAAGATGCCTGCCGATTCTCTCCGCAAAGCGCTGGAAAACATCGACATCACGCAGGAGGGAAAGAGCAACAAAGTATCCATCCAAACCGAAAGCACAACCGGAAACAGCGTAAAAATTCAGCAATCCGGCTCCAATAACAAAGTAACAATCGTTCAAAAATCTGGAAACGAATGAAAAAACTAACCTGTATCCTCATCCTGATGTTTGGGCTCGGCCGCGCGTACGCCCAACAAAATGGAACAGATTTGTCCCTGCAACTCTTGCCCCAATCGCAACAACAGATGCGGCAGGTGGCGGCCACAGCTTCGTCGGTGCGGGTAGAAGATATGATGGGCCTGCAACTCGGCAACGGCAATGTGCAGCGGGTAACCGCAAACGGACAGGACAATCAGCTGCGTATGGCTCAGGATGGTGATTTCAACACAATGAACATGCAGCTGAGCGGCAACGGAAACGCCTATGAGTTTGTGCAGCAGGGCAACCGCAACCTACTTGATGTCCGTGGCGTGCAGTCCTCAAACTCAACACTGCAAATTATTCAACGCGGAAATGGCAACCAATTGGTTGACGAAGGGTCAGGGATGTTGAATCGCTCCATACGGATTGAGCAATCCGGCGGGATGAAAGTTTTCATCAATGGTAAACAGTAAGCGACTTTTCCTCCGGCTCCTGTTTTTTACGGCCTGTCTTTTTACATCGGGGTTTTGCTACGCACAAAGTGTGGAGGAAGCCTACGATGAAACGGCGTTTGTACCCGTCGAAATCAGCATGCAGGTGGAGTCGTCCGCAGGTTTTCTATTGGACAATACCCGGACAAAAAACGGACGGGATTTTTACGAATTTTTTTATCAGCAGTGGCTCGTCGTACAAACGGACACCACCTATTTTTCGCCCGATGCCATTCAAAACATTGGGGAAGAGCTCACAATCACGATTGACGAACAACCCGCTCAGGGTATTTCGAGCATCGTTTCGCTGACGGTCAACGATATCATGATTTGGCAGCAGTTTTTACAACCCCGTTTGGGAGTGATTGAACTCCTCGCCGAAGACGCAGCGGCAAGCCTTGCTCAATACGTAATTAATTTTCAGGAATTTCAACAACAATTAGGAAGCGATGATCAGAAAGGAACGGGGATTTTTTAACCGTTTCAAAGTCTACTTAACCCATGAAACAAACCTTACTTCTTGCCTTTCTCCTGCTTACAGGAACGTACTATACACACGCACAGGCTTTACTCTATCGTCCCCAAAACCCAGCTTTTGGCGGTCAGACTTTTAACTATCAGTGGTTGCAGAGTTCGGCGCAGGCGCAGGACAAAACCAAAGACCCCAACGCACTTACCTCTACCGGGGCAAGGTCCAGCTTTAGCTCTACGAGCTCTTTGGATAACTTTTCAGAAACCCTGAGCCGGCAGCTTCTAAGCCGGATTTCTTCCCAATTGCTAAGCTCGCAGTTTGGTGAGGAAACACTTACCCCGGGAACGTATCAATACGGCGATCTTCGGGTCGATATCACCAATGCTGCTGATGGTATTAACATCCGGATTGTGGATGGGCAGGGAGGGGAAACCACCGTTACTGTGCCATACTTCTGACCCTTACTTCACCTTCTTTTTTAAGTATAATTTTTGTTTTCAATTTATGCAAATTACCAATCACCTCTTGAAGGGTTGCCTGCTCGTGGTGGGTCTTATGCTTTATGGATGTAGAGCGTATTTTCACCAACCTACCAAACTAGAACAGGCCCGGCTCGGAGAGGAAACTACGTTTTCGGAAGAACTGCGAAGCCTTCCGGCTCCCAAAGAAGCACTCGCTACGGCGGTCTATAAATTTCGTGATCAAACGGGGCAATACAAGCCCTCCGATAATGCGAGTTGGTCTACGGCCGTCACGCAGGGTGCTACCAATATTTTGCTCAAAGCCATGGAAGACAGCAAATGGTTTTTGAACATTGAGCGCGAAAATGTGAGTAATCTACTTAACGAGCGTAAGATCATTCGTTCGAGTATGTCACAGTACAATAAAGCCGAAAATGATGTATTACCTCCGCTTCTTTTTGCCGGCATGATCCTGGAAGGCGGCATTGTGTCCTATGATGCCAACATTATTACCGGTGGTGCAGGGTTGCGTTACTTTGGTGCCGGTGGGTCTACGGAATATCGGCAGGACCGCGTGACGGTTTACCTGCGGGCAATCGCTACGCGGTCGGGTAAAATCCTGAAAACGGTGTATTCGTCGAAGACGATTTTGTCACAATCCGTCAATGCCAGTTTGTTCCGTTACGTACGCTTTAAGCGTATCCTGGAAGCTGAAACGGGCTTTACTACCAATGAGCCTTCCCAAATGGCTGTTACTGAAGCAATAGAAAAAGCCGTGCATGCGATGGTTTTGGAAGGAATAAAAGATGGATTATGGGCAGCCGCTGATGCCGACTCTACCCGCACAAAAGAGCAAATCAAACTTTATGAAGAAGAGAAAAAGCTGATGGCACTAACGGATGTGTACGGCATTGACAATGCGGTCGAACGTCCCCGCATTAGCCTCATGCCCTACGCTTCTGCCTTCAAACTTCAAGGCGATTATCAGGTGCCAAGCTGGCAGCCCGGTGGGGGAGTTCAGCTGAACGCACAGCTGACACCGAATTGGGGCTTGATAGCCAACGGATTCAGAAGTTCTTTTTCTACTTCTACCTCTGATAGAACCTTTACCCTCAAACGAAATTGGCGGAATGCAGATTTGTCGGTGGTTTACATGGCTTTACCTTTTCAGAAATACTCGCCTTTCCTGACCGCTGGTGCCGGAATCTCGCAAGTCTCTCCTCTAAACGATTTTTCTGCCGACACCAAAACCTTTCACTTTGCCAAGGCCGGAGCCGGTTTGGAAGTCAGCCTGACCAAATACCTTGGCCTGCGGGCGATGATGGACTACTATTGGATGACTACTGACATGGTCGACGGCGTCAAGAACGGTCAGCTTAATGATTCCTTCCTGAGGGTTTCCGTTGGTACTGCTATTTACATCGGGAAAGCCTCCCGAAAAAGGGTATTGCCTTTACCAGCCAATTGATTTCCCTGGTCTTTTTCTAAAATCTACCCGTGACTCTTTTTATTTATTTATATGTTACTAAAAGTTAAGTATTTAGCCTCTTTTCTGATCGTTTTATCCTCCATTTGGCTGCTATCCTGTTCCGAAGAGATTTTTGTTACTCCCAAGACCTTCGGAAAAATCAGCGGAAAAGTAATTGACAATTCTACAAAAAAAGCGCTGGGAGAAGTCCTCATTCGACTCAATCCATCGGGAAGAAGCCTTGAAACTGACACCTCAGGGACGTTCTTTTTTGACAGCCTAACGGTAGGGAAATATACTATAACCGCCACGAAAGAAGCTCTTTATAATGAATATGTTACCGTTGAGATTACCGATACATGGAATCCCAACGTAACGCTATACATGTCGGAAGACTTAAAAACCAATCGTGCCCCGACGCGCCCGTTGCGTGTAACTCCGGAAAATCGAAGTACAGTTGCGGTGGTTGATAGTTTGTTGCTTTCATGGACGGCTTCTGATCCTGACCGGGATACGTTAACCTATGACGTGTACCTGTATAGCGAAGGTACTGCACCGGATACAGCCTATATTTCTGGTTTTAAAAATGACTCTCTTTATGTTTCCAACCTGGAATACAGCAAGCGATACTACTGGCAGGTGGTGGCAAGAGATAAGAGCGAGGCGGTTTTTAGTGAAACATGGTCTTTTGTAACACCTTCATTTCCCGCATTAACCTACGTGTTTAGCCGGGAAACGGAAGGACTTTATCAAATTTTTTCGGCCAATACTGCTGACAAACAGGTACAGCTTACAACAACCGGAAGCAATTGGAGACCAATTGTGAGTCCTAATCGGGAACAAATTGCCTTTATTTCCAACAGAGCCACAACCACGCAGATTTACCTCATGAACCGGGATGGCAGAAACCTGCGGAAGGTGACTTCCGTCCCTGTTTCGGGGCTTTCTCCACTCGATTTGTCATTTACGTGGGCCTACAACGGATCGAAGATTATCTACCCATCAAACAATCGATTATACTCAATTAATACGGATGGCACAGGACTTGCCGTTGTGGCCACGGCTCCCGCCGGGCGGTTATTTGCGGGTTGCGATTGGAATGAAGCCACCAAAACCATTATTGCCCGAACCACCGGACAAACGTTGTACGATAATGAACTAGTGCTCATTCAGCCCCATGGGGAGATGAATACCGTATTGCAATCAGCAACACGCACTGGAAATCCCGTATTTTCCATTGAAGGAACGCAAATCCTGTATTCGAGAGATATTGGTACGTTTACCAACGAGGAAGGCCGTCAGCTTGATGCCCGGATTTTCCTCATGAATTTATTTGATCGGACTGTGCAGGATCTATCGGCAATCAATACCGGATCGGTTATTAATACTTCCGAAAAATCGCCGGGCACCAATGACCTGGAACCCCGTTACTCACCCACCGGTCGAACCATAATCTTTACCAACACCAATAATGACGGGGTCTCCCCCAGAAACATTTGGGTTACCGATAGCAATGGACGTGGTCGTACCCGACTATTTGAAAACGCAGAAATGGGAACTTATCGTCAGCAACCCTAATCAGCTATTCCTATGAGCGGTATTGCGGGAATGGTTCGGTGGGACAATCAGTCGATTCCTGCCGGACTGCTTAGTCAGATGTCAGAAAAAATGGCGCATCGGGGTACGGATGGAATTCAGTTTCTGGATCAACCCTCCGCTGGTTTTGTGTATCTGCATCTGAACGTAACCTTCGAGTCGTTCAATGAAGCCCAACCGCTCACAAATGATGCGGGAATTACGCTCGTGGCAGATGCTCGTATTGACAATCGAAAAGAATTGATCGAGGCACTTGGACTTGCCGAAAAAGACGGCATCCCGGATAGCGAGTTGGTTTTGGCTGCTTATCAAAAATGGTCTACGGATTGTGTGCAACATTTGATAGGAGATTTTGCTTTTGTGGTGTGGGATTCAGGTACGCAAACGCTCTTCTGTGCCCGCGATCATTCGGGTATTCGGCCGCTATTTTACCACTTCGTTCCCGGAAAATATTTTCTATTTGCCTCTGAAATTAAAGCACTTTGGGCGTTTGGAAATCTTGATAAAGCACCTGACGAACAGCGCATTGCTACCTACCTTTGTCATTGGGGACAATTCCCGATTTATCAGCGGAATACTTTCTTCAAAGATGTGTTGAGTCTTCCTCCGGCGCATAGTTTACGCGTCGATAAAAAGGATGTTGAGGAAAAAATGTACTGGGAAATAAATCCGTCAAAATATGCATTCCAAACCTCCGAAGAATATCTGACTGCATTCAGGGAGATTTTTCTGGAAGCCGTTCACTGCCGAATCCGCACACCGTTTCAGGTTAGTTCATTTTTAAGTGGTGGGTTGGATTCATCATCCGTCGCGGCGGTTGCTGCTACAAAACTACACGCTGAAGGGCGGATACTTGACACCTACTACTTAGATACTGAACTGGAAGAAACCTCTGAAAAAGAGTTCGTTGCGTCTTTCTTGGAGTTGCATTCGGTGGAGCATGCAGAGATAAAGGCTGATAAGTCTTTTTATGATGATTTGGCAGCAATTGCCCGATTGACGGATATGCCCGAGATGTTTTCCATTACATACTCGCATTTTAAACCCCTTCTGAAAGAGGTAAACAGCGTCAAAAGCCGGGTACTTCTGACCGGAAGTGACGGTGATACGGTAGTTGGCTACGGGATGGAATGCATTGACGAAGCAATTCAGAAAAAAGATTGGAAAACCGCAGCACAATTACTTAGTAAAAGCCACAATAAACAGGATTATCAGGAAAAATTTGGGAAAGTAAAAGGAGAAAAAAAGTATCAGAAAGGCACGCTTGGTGTCGTTTGGAGAAAACTCCGGAAAAACCATAACGTCCCGGTATCTCTTGTGCTGTTGGTTAAAGTGTTACTTCTTGAATTTAATTTTTCACCACTAGTCATTAGTCGACTATTGGCAGAAAATGCTCTTCAAAAAAAGGATCAAAGTGGAGAAAATCAGGAGTTTATGCTCAAAAAAAGCCTGTGGTCAAAATGCCTGCCTTTCATGAAAGAGGCTACGGAATCGAACCCCACCACAAAGCTGCTCATAAAAAAAGGAATGCTTTACCAAATGATGAGCGAAATAGAGGAGCAATACGATGTTCTAGGAGCCGCTTACCAAATTCAAATGTGCCATCCTTTTTTCGACAAACGGTTGATTGAACTGTGTTTGTTTATTCCAACCGAGCTGAAATTTTATGAAGGCTTTGGCCGTGGACCCCTGCGGTTTGCTATGAAAGAATTCTTGCCAAAGAAAATATTGTTTAGAAAGAGCAAAATTGATTTTAGCCCCTCAGTTAATCACAAACTTGTTCAGCAATCAATCAAAACGGAGGCAGTTTTACGGGAGAATCTCCATGAGTTACACGAAATTATAGAATTGAACAACCAAAAATCTAGTTCTCAAAAACCGATTACAATCTATCCTCGTTACTATCATCGGTTACTACATTTTCTTTTCTGGAAAAAAGCAGTATTCTCTACCCAAAAGGTGGAAAAAGTTATGATGTAAAATGGTTGGTGAAATTCACCTCTTGTTCAGAAATTCGGTCAAACCCACCGCAGCGGATTTCTGCACTTTTTTTCTTAAAAAAGGCGACCAACCCAAAAACAGTCCGGAGATTCCCAGGGCCTGCCGCGCCCACTTATAAAAATCGAAACGGTCTACATGATGAACAATCTTGCCGTCTTCAAACATAAAGTTGGCGTGAATATGATTAATTACCTTCCTGTTTGACCTGGAAAAAGTGTAGGTCGCAATCCATTCGGCGCTTCCAAGGGTCTCATTTGCTTCGATGTTTTTAAACTCAATTTGTAAATCCTTCCCTCGTTTGATCAGCATTTCCCACATTGCCCGAACCCTAACGGTATCAAGATTCCTGAATACTTCATCACTAAAAGTGGCTGACTCGGCATAGCATTGTTGCATAGTTTTGTAATCTTTCTGCTGGAAAGCGTTGTAAAAAGTTGTCAGAAGTTTTTCGTTGGGAGTCATCGAATAGAAAAAATTAAGGGTTGCCAGGAGAATTCATTACTTCAAATAGAGGATGTTGTAGCTAATTTGCTAACTATTTAGCAAATTTATACCCGAAAAATGATAAAATTCCTCTTCAAGGTTACCTTATGGAACAGTACGCAAAAATTCTGACAATAGCGATGCCCGTGTTTCTGATTGCCGTTTTATCAGAAAAGCTTTACGGTTGGATGAAGTTCAGGCATAGCTTCAAACATATGGACATGATTTCGAGCCTGAGTTCAGGCTTCACCAACAGCCTGAAAGACGCACTCGGACTTGGGATTTCGATCATTACGTACAGTTGGATGGTGACCAATTGGGCATTCTTCGAAATTAAATCTACGGTTTGGGTATACCTGATAGCCTTTATTGTCCTTGATTTGGCGGGTTATTTGGGTCATATGCTTAGTCATAAAATCAATGTTTTATGGAATCGGCATTTGATTCATCACAGCAGCGAGGAGTTCAATTTGGCCTGTGCCTTACGTCAGAGTATTTCTGGAATTATTAATATTTTCACAATTTTTCTGATTCCGGCTGCTTTGGTTGGAGTTCCTGCTCAGGTGATTGCCGTAGTGGCTCCGCTGCATCTTTTTGCGCAGTTTTGGTACCACACCACTTACATTGGCAGAATGGGCTTTTTAGAAAAAATTCTGGTGACACCATCGCATCATCGGGTACATCATGCCATCAATCCTCAGTACATTGACAAAAACCACGGACAGATTTTTATCATTTGGGATAAATTATTTGGGACTTATCAGGAAGAACTGCCGGAAGAGCCGCCCGTGTATGGCATTACCCGTCCGGTAAGTACCTGGAATCCAATTAAAATAAATTGGGGACATTTGTGGTTGTTGATGCAGGATGCATACCGCTGCAAAAGTTGGACTGATAAATTGCGCATTTGGTTTATGCCTACCGGGTGGCGTCCGGCGGATGTAGAGGAACGATATCCTGTATACAAAATAGAAGATGTACATAACTTTGAAAAGTACAATCAACAGCATTCTGGCAGAGTGATGGTCTGGATTTGGTGCCAATTCTTATTTACTTTTCTCCTTATTTACACCCTCTTTTCCAATCTTGCTCAAATTGGATTCCAAAATGCTGTCCTCTGTGGCGGGTTCATCATGCTTGGAATTTATGCCTACACGGAGCTGATGGATCGTAATCCGTATGCTTGGCTGTGGGAAGCACTTAAAAACGGTCTCGGCCTGGGCATTCTGATTTACATGGGAAATTGGTTCGGGATTTCTACACCGGGAAATTGGCTGAGTTATTTTCTGGGAGCTTACTTTTTACTTTCATCACTCATTACGTTTGTAATCGTTCGTTTTGAAATAAAAAAACAACCTGCCCGGCAAACCGAACAGGTTGTGGATTATTCAATATCCTGAGAAGCCAACGGTTATTGCTGCTTATCGTATAGCCGAAGCATACCGCACCTCGTACCGATTGAGCCAATCGAGCAGTCTGTTCACGTCGTTTACTTTAAAAAGTTCACTTCCGGGATTCATCGTAGCGGCGGAGCCACAGGCTACGCCCATGCGCACAGCCTCGCGGATAGATTTTCCCTGCGATAGTGTCCAAACCATACCGGCAACCATGCTGTCGCCCGCACCAACGGTACTTTTCTTGGTAACAGGCGGTGCCGGAATATGCTCAACGTAGTCAGACGTAACAAGCATGGCACCCATTGCGCCCATAGAAATAACGACGATTTCACAATTATTTCGAATGATCAGTGCGCGGGCTGCTTCATCAAGCTCGTCCATTTCGAGTTTATCGACACCAATTAACTGGCTGAGCTCGCTAATATTGGGCTTCAACAAATAAACTCCTGCCTGACATGCCAACCGGAGTGATTCGCCGGAGGTATCGGCAATGAACTTCGCTCCCTGCCTCTTGGCTAAGGTCGCAATTTGACAATAAAAATCAGCGGGGACACCGGGTGGAAGGCTGCCGCTCGCAATAATGAACGAAGGCGAAGGGGTAATTTCTTCCAGAGTGTCAATAATGGCTTCTATCTCGGTAGGCATCAGCTGCGTGCCGGGCATGCTGAATCGGTATTGCAGGGAGGTCGTAGTTTCAACAATATTCAGATTCTCACGCGTCCATTCTTTGGTTTCTACAATGCGCACATCCACTTTTTCCGCCTTTACCAGCGCTTGCAGTCGCTGACCGGAAGGCCCTCCGGCTGTAAAAACCGCAATGGGCTCGCCACCGAGCCGATGAATGGCCTTGGCTACGTTAATTCCTCCGCCCCCGGCTTCAAATTGCGGTTTTTCGCACCGCAATTTATCATCAGGAACCAAACGATCCACAGTAGTGCTTTTGTCTACCGCTGGGTTTACTGTCAGTGTTACAATCGGTCTTTTAGTAGCCATGAGGACAGGTCAATTAGATGTACTGGTTAAATAACGTATGCTCAAATGTAAGGAAAAATAGTGTTGGGATTTCAAAAACTATGGGTTCTTGTAGAGGCGGGGGTTTCCTTTGAAACCTGCCAAAATTGGAATAAAAAAGAATTCAACCGTGCAATTCTCCTGCTAAATTAGCTGTTAAGAATAACCTATGCTTGCTGAACAGCGAACCGGGCAGGGAAAACCACCCAAATTGTCGTCTATCAGCAGGAGTGGTCTTTCCTTGAATATAAACTCATTTTTGTATCTGATCGTCCTGTAAACTCTTATCTGTACATCTTACTATTAGTCAATGAACCTTAACCTTAAAGCCGCAAAACAAAATACCTACGATGCCATAGTTGTAGGTTCTGGAATTAGTGGAGGCTGGGCCGCCATGGAACTTACAAAAAAAGGGCTTAAAGTACTTCTTTTGGAACGGGGCCGAAACGTAGAGCACGTTACGGATTATCCCACCGCCATGAAGGCGCCCTGGGAAATTCCGCATGCCGGCCGTCTGACTCCCGAGGAAGAGGTTCGGTATTCTATTCAGTCCCGGAATTATGGTGTAAATGCAACAAATAAGCATTTTTTTGTCGATGAAATTGAAAATCCCTACGTGCAAACCAAAAATGAGTTGTTTGTATGGGCGCGAGGACATCAGGTAGGGGGCAGGTCACTCATTTGGGGACGGCAATGTTACCGACTCAGCGATCTGGATTTTGAGGCCAATGCCCGTGACGGAGTAGGTATCGACTGGCCAATACGCTATAAAGAACTGGAACCGTGGTATGCGTATGCTGAGAAATTTGCGGGAATCAGTGGGAGCAAAGAAAATCTGCCTCAGTTGCCGGATAGCGTTTTTTTGCCTCCCATGCAGATGAACTGTGTCGAAAAGCACACCTCAGCCGAAATTGTAAAGCACTATCCCGACCGCCGCATGATCATCGGGCGGGTGGCGCATTTAACTGAGGCCAAAGAAGGCCGTGGTGTATGTCAGTTTCGGGATATGTGCTCACGGGGCTGCCCATTTGGTGGCTTTTTTAGTACCAATTCGTCCACATTGCCCGAAGCCGTCAAGACCGGAAACCTGACTTTGCGTCCGCATAGCATCGTAACAAAAGTTATGTATGACGAACAAAAACAGAAAGCCTCTGGTGTAGAGGTCCTTGATGCCGAAACCGGAACGACCTACGAGTACAGCGCCCGGTTGATTTTTCTGAACGCAAGTACGATCAGTTCTACCATGATCATGCTCAATTCTATTTCCTCTCGTTTCCCAACCGGATTAGGAAATGACTCCGGGCAATTGGGTAAAAACTTGATGACTCACCACAAAGCGGGCGTGCGCGGAACCTACGAGGGCTTTACTGATAAATATGTTTTTGGCCGGCGTGCCAACGGGATTTATATTCCCCGATTCAGAAATGTGAACGAAAAACACCCGGATTTTTTACGGGGCTACAACTATCAGGGAAGTGGAAGCAGAGGACGTGGAGGAGCCGGAAGCGGATTTGGAATTGAACTCAAAGAACGTATGTCACAGCCGGGCGATGCGTGGGGACTCGGGTTAACTTCCTTTGGCGAGCAGCTTCCCTATGAAGACAATCTCGTAAGACTAAGTCAGGATGTGAAGGATAAATATGGCATGCCCGTGGCAGAAATTCAGTTTGAATGGAAGGAAAACGAACTAAAAATGGCGAAAGATTCCGTCGTTCAGGGAATTGAAATGCTGGAAAAAGCAGGATTTAAGGACGTAAAGATGACATTCGGTGATCCAATGCCCCGCTCGACGGTTCATGAAGTAGGCACAGCCCGCATGGGAGCAGACCCGAAACAGTCGCTATTGAACAAGCATAATCAGATGCATACCGTGGCCAATGTTTTCAATACGGACGGAGCCTGCATGCCTTCGGTTTCTTGTGTAAATCCCTCGCTGACGTACATGGCACTCACCGCAAGGGCATGTGACTATGCCGTTTCGGAAATGAAAAAGGGGAATATTTAAGGTAAATCTCAAAAATCATTCACTTTAAGAGACAAAAGAAAAGGTACTGTAATTTTCAATCAGGCGAAGCCGATACCTATGCTGGCAAAAGGTAAACTTGTTTTTTTTCTGCTAATTGGCGGTGGGGTAGTGCTTGCAACACTTACTTCATGGCTCGATTGGGGCAAAAGCCGGGTTGACTTCAATACGCAGATTCGCCCGATTCTGAATGCCAACTGCACCGGTTGTCACGGAGGCGTAAAACAACAAGGTGGCATCAGCCTGCTCTATCGGGAGTCCGCTTTGGCGAAAGGGAAGTCGGGGAAGCCTTGTATAGTGCCGGGCTATCCTGACCAAAGTGAGTTAATCCTCCGGCTGCGTCATCATGACCCCGACGAGCGCATGCCGCTCAAAGCCCCGCCACTCACGGATGAACAAATAGCGCTTCTTGCAAATTGGGTAAAAGAGGGTGCATCCTGGGAAACGCATTGGGCCTACATCCTGCCCGTAGCCATAACCCCGCCCTCCGTGTGGAGCCGGTGGCCCGAAAGTCCGATTGACCAATTTATTTATAAAAAGTTAGATGACGAAGGACTCTCGCCTTCCGAAGAAGCTGATCGTGCGACTTTACTGAGACGAGTAACGCTCGATCTCACCGGACTTGCGCCTACGGCGCAGGCGTATGACGCATTTTTAAAAGATGAATCAGATGATGCTTATGAAAAAGTAGTGGACAATCTCCTGAAATCCCCAGGCTATGGGGAACGATGGGCGGCACTTTGGATGGATCTTGCCCGCTACGGTGACTCACAGGGCTATCAAAAAGATCGTCACCGGGACATTTGGCAATACCGCGATTGGCTTATCTCGGCGTTTAATGCCGATATGCCTTTTGACCAGTTTACGGTTGAACAGCTGGCGGGTGATTTATTGCCAAAACCTACCACAGAGCAATTAATCGCGACGGCATTTCACCGCAATACCAGCACCAACGACGAAGGTGGAACGGACGATGAGGAGTTTCGGGTAGTAGCAGTGCTGGACCGGATTAATACAACTATGGAAGTTTGGCAGGGCACGACAATCGCCTGCGTACAGTGCCACAGCCATCCCTACGATCCGTTTCCACACAAGGAGTACTACCAATTAATGGCATTTTTCAATACAACGCAAGACACCGACCGGACCGATGACCGCCCAACGCTGAGGGTACTTTCTGATAGACAAAAAGCAGATTTTACGCAGGCGCTCGCCCGATTTAGTGCATTGAAAGATACAGCCTCTTTGGAATACAAAAACGCATGTCGTGATCTTGATGCAATAAAACCATCCAATACGCCCATTATGCAGGAGCTCCCGGCAGACAGTAGCCGACGAACCTTTATGTTTGTGCGCGGCAACTGGATGGTTCATGGGGATGAAGTTTTTCCGCAAACCCCAAAAATGCTATCCAATTTACCCAAAGACTATCCCAAAAACAGGCTTGGGCTGGCGCAGTGGCTGGTAAGTCCGCAAAATCCACTCACAGCCCGGGTTATGGTCAATCGGTTTTGGGAGCAGCTTTTTGGTATTGGTTTGGTAGAAACTCTGGAAGACTTTGGCACGCAGGGTGCCAAACCCATTCATCCGGAATTGCTGGATTGGCTGGCTCTCCGATTTATGAATGAGCATCAATGGAGCACAAAAAAACTATTGAAAGATATTGTACTTTCGGCTACGTATCGGCAATCTTCGGTGGTAAGTGCTGATTTACAGGAAAAAGACCCCTACAACTATTTGTTAGCGCGAGGCCCGCGGGTTCGACTTTCGGCGGAACAGGTTCGCGATCAGGCTTTAACGGCTGCCGGACTACTTTCGCAGAAAATGTATGGCCCGAGCGTGATGCCCCCTCAGCCGGATGGCGTTTGGCAGGTGATCCGGAATGTGGTCAAATGGCGTACAGATACTACCCAAAACCGTTACCGCCGGGCGTTGTATACCTACTGGCGAAAGTCCAGTCCCTATCCGTCATTTGTCACTTTTGATGCCCCGAGCCGGGAATTATGCGTTTCGCGAAGAATCCGCACCAATACGCCCTTGCAGGCACTCGTCACTCTGAATGACCCGGTATATCTGGAAGCTTCGCAGGGACTAGCCGGACAAATGGCCCGAAGTGCCGGGCTGGCACCAACTGAAAATATCCGGCAAGGGTATTTTCGTTTAACCGGGCATTATCCTTCTTCGGAGCGTTTGTCGTTGCTTTTAAAGTATTACTATACCTCCATCAACCATTATAGAAAACACCCGGAAGATGTACGGAGTTACCTAACCATGGCTGCGCCCAAAACGGCTCAATTAGCAGCTTTGTCGGCCACTGCCAATGTCATGCTGAACCTGGATGAGGTAGTTACAAAAGAGTAATCCATAGGAGGTTAAGAACTAAAAATCGCTGACGAAAGGATATTTCATGGAAAAAATTCTGAAAGAACTCGAACATACACAACGGCAAACCACTACCCGCCGTTTCTTTTTGCAGCAAAGCATCGGTCATTTGGGGGCTATGGCGCTTGGCGGAATGATGATGGGTTGTGATGTGTTTAAAGGAGAAAAAAATCAGAATGAGACGCTTTCGCAGCTCCGACATTTTGCGCCAAAAGCCAAACGTGTGATCTTTATGCACATGTCGGGTGCGCCATCGCAGTTGGAGTTATTTGAAAATAAACCCCTGCTCAAAGATTTGGACGGACTGGACTGCCCGAAGTCTTTTCTGGAAGGAAAACGCTTTGCCTTTATTGTGGGCACACCCAAAATGCTGGGACCATATGCCAATTTTGAACAATATGGACAAACCGGCAGCTGGGTGTCGCATCACATGCCTTACTTCCAACAGGTAGTTGATGAAGTCACGTTTTTGCGGGCTATGCATACCGACGAGTTTAATCATGCGCCCGCACAGCTGTTTATGCATACAGGAAGTCCGCGAACGGGACGCCCGAGTTTTGGCTCGTGGGTAACGTATGGATTGGGTTCTGACAATGAGAATTTACCGGGTTTTATCGTTCTGGCATCTGGCGATGCTATTCCCAGTGCCGGAAAAAGTATTTGGGGGAGTGGTTTTCTGCCTTCTCAGTTTCAGGGGGTACAATGCCGTTCGGAGGGAGATCCCGTGCTGTACATTGGTGATCCCAAAGGAATGCCCCGGGATCTGAAAAAAGCAGCCATTAAAACTATTTCTGAGCTTAACAGGGTGCAGCATCAGGAAATCGGCGACCCCGAAATCATGGCCCGAATAGAGCAGTATGAGCTTGCATTTCGTATGCAAACGACCGTTCCTGAGGCCATGGATATTACCAAAGAACCAGACTACATGCACCAATTGTATGGAACTACGCCCGGTCAGAATTCATACGCTAACAACTGCCTGCTGGCAAGGCGATTGGCTGAGCGGGGCGTGCGGTTTATTCAGCTGTACCATGCCGACTGGGATACGCACGGAAGTAATCAAAACGAAGCACTTGAAATCGGCTTCGTAAACCGTTGCCGCGAAACCGATCAGGCCACTACCGCCTTGCTGCTTGATCTGAAACAACGCGGCATGCTCGACGATACGCTGCTCGTTTGGGGAGGTGAATTTGGACGAACACCGATGGCCGAAAACCGCGGAGGCAAGAAAGCACCGTTCAAGGGACGAGACCATCACAAGGACGCATTCACGATGTGGGTTGCGGGCGGCGGTGTCAAGAAAGGGTTTAGTTTTGGCGAAACCGACGAAATAGGGTACTACGGTGTCAAGGATCAGGTTCATGTCCACGACTTGCAGGCGACGATTTTACATCAGCTGGGTTTTGATCACGAAAAATTAACCTACCCGTTTCAAGGTCGGAACTTTCGGCTTACGGATGTGCACGGCAAAATCGTGAATGAAATTTTGGCTTGAAAAACAGCATTGGGATCCTGACAAACGACTTAGTAAATTTAAACCTTCCTGCGCTTTCTATCTGAAAACAATCATCTGAACTCATGGATCTTACGTCTTCTCGCCGATTTTTTTTAAAGTCAACGGCTGTAACAGCCACTGCACTTACCTTTAAGCCCTTCTATATCCTGAATGCCAAACCAAAAGCCAATGGTGAAATTGTGGGTCATGGAACTCATAAGTACCGGGTGCAGCAGGGGTGGGGAAATCTGGATTCGTCTCAGTTTCCCGTCAACAACTGCCACGAAATGGTGCAGGATAGCAAAGGAAGGCTGATTATGATTGGCGACGAAGTAAAGAATAATATACTGGTCTATGATCGTTCCGGTAAATTGCTCGAAAGCTGGGGGCACGAATATCCCGGGGGACATGGCCTTACGCTCTGGAATGCTAATGGTGAAGAGTTCCTCTTTATTTGCGATCCTAATCTGGGGAAAGTTTTCAAAACAGATATGAAAGGTAAAGTACTGCTTACCATCGAACATCCATCGAAGGTAGGTGCCTATAAACCCGAAATGAATTTCAAACCAACTGAAACCGCAATCGGTCCGGATGGTACAATTTACGTTGCCGATGGCTATGGCTCGCAGTGGGTGTTGCGGTATACCAAGGAGGGCGAATATATTGATAAATTTGGTGGACCCGGCGATGAAGAGCATCAGTTTGCAACCGCGCACGGGGTAGCAATTGACAGTAGAAATAAATCAAATCCGACGGTTTTAGTTACCTCAAGGGTTCATAATTCTTTCAAACGTTTTAGCCTGGACGGAAAATATTTGTCTTCAATTTTTTTGCCGGGAGCCTTTGTGTGTCGTCCCGTATTGGATGGAGAAAATATTTATGCGGGAGTTTGCTGGTCTCGTTTGAAGTATCTCAACCAAACGCCAAACTCTGGCTTCGTAACGATTTTAGATAAAAATGATAAGGTCATTTCGAACCCCGGTGGTACCAAACCCGAGTACAGAAACGGTCAGCTGCAAGTAATGGTTCAGGAGTATCACGACCTTATGCATTGCCATGATGTGTGCATTGATGCAGACAAAAATATTTACATCTGTCAGTGGAATGCCCGCAAAACCTATCCATTGAAACTGGAACGGATTTCTTGATCCAAACCAAGGTGCATTTTGAGAAACCCGGAGGACATTTCCTTCGGGTTTTTGTAATTATGGCCTTTACAAGCAGTTAGGGCCGAAATTAAAGTGTTGATTTCACGGCCAAAAGTGTTGATTTCACCGGAAATCATTATAATGGTATAAATTCTCATTCTATTTTCGATCCAGAATTCGCGCACTAACTGCTGTCTGTATCATGAAAAAAGAAATGGAATCTAAGTGGTCATTAAGAAAAACGGATGCCACCGTGCTTGTTGCAAAGTCAGAACCATTTACCTGTGAAGTATTGGGAAGCCTTCTGAAAAGTGAAGGATTTGATGTTGTCGGGCGTGCCTCTCAGCTCGACGATTTGATAAGTAAAATACAGACAAAAAAACCAGCCTGCGTCATTACTGAGGTTGGACTGATCGGTGATGCATCACGTTTGATCAGCGCTTTGGGAGAACTCAAAAAAGTACCGAAGGTTGTGTTGTATGTGAATACCCACGATACACAGGATATATCAAAAGTGCTGGAAGCAAAGTTTAGTGCTTACCTGCATGCCGAAGATCAGCTCGAAGAGTTGTATCGCTGCCTGCAATCGACGAGTAGAGACACAACTTATTTTAGCTCCTGCTTTCGGGAGTTGATCCGGGAATTGGGAATTAATGAAGCAGATAGCGAGACATTGGCGATCATCAAGTCGCTCACCAAGCGCGAGCGGCAGGTACTATACTATTTGACCAAAGGCCTGACCGGGCACGAGGTAGCCGAGCAGCTCAACATGAGCTACCGGACGTTGGCCAATCATAAACAAAATATTACCCAAAAGTTTTCTTTGGATAGCGGAAGGCAATTGTTGCGCCACGGATTGCGGATCAGGAGTTTCCTTGGGGATCCGCGAGCGTAACTTTTGGTCCGGGAGCCGCGGAACGGTTGCTTTCGAGGGCCTCTTTGAAACTTTGCATGCGGGCACGAGGCATAATCAGCTGTTTGCCTGGTAACTTACGACTATATAAAATATACTTGCCTTTTTCCCAATAAGAATAACTGTCGAAAAAATCCAGATTTAGAATATAATTTCGGTTCCCCCTGAAAAATCGCTGCGGATCCAATTCGTTTTCGAGTTCGGCAAGTGACTTGGAAACCGTAAAACGACCCGTACGATGCTCCACAAAATATTCTCCGGAAACAGTTTCAAACAAGTAGCAATCCTCCACACTGAGCAGGGTGTCACCTGTACTCATCTTAGCCTCAATTAATTGGGTGTAGGTTCTTGGAGTGCCAGTGGCAAAGGAGGCAAACGCACTAAATACAGAGTCTGATGGATCGGCAACTTTTCTCAGGTTTTGTAAAAAATCCAAAATCAGAGAGGTATTCAATAGGATATAGCCCAGGAGAATGACAAAAGGTGTGTAGCTGATGTATCCCTCAACGGTATAGAAGTATACCAAATAGCGTTGTTGGTAGCGAAGCATATCATACTCCGGAAATTCCCTCAGGAAAAAACGTAGGTGAAGTGTAATCGGAATAAAAAAGAAGTAGGCGGTTAGGAAAAGAGGTAAAAAACTTGCCTGATATTGGAGAATAGACTTAGTTGATAAAGTTAATTCGTTGATTTTGAATAGAGTATGGAATTTATTTACAAGAATTACAAGAATGTATAAGGTAACGAGTTCTGGAAGGTAAAATCCAAAAAGCCAATTGAACAGATAAGATGTAAAGCTTTCTGAATTATTATAAAAGGAAAGCCTTGTTTCGGGAGTTATAGCCCAGCTTAGCAGTTCATAGAGTACGACGATTATAAACAGGATGGCTATACCGCTTAACGGTTTTCGTAAGAAAGAACGGTTTAACTCAAGGGTTTTCACAGGCTGATGCATTTGTTGTTAAGTTTTCAATGGCTACAAAAGGGCGGCTTCATGCTGAATTCCGAGTACAAAGAAACTAGTAATTAATGACTATTTTTTGAATTGAATATAGAAAAAAACACGGATTATTTGGAGGCCCCCTGTGGTATACCTTTGTAATCGAAAGTTAAGCACATCACAAACGCTTGCTTTCAACCAAAAGTTAATTAATTCCAGATAATAGTCCTAACCGTTCATTCTAAACAATTCAAAATCATGAAAAACTTCGAAATTAAGTCAAAAGGAACGTTGTCTCAGTACTTGAAAGATAACGCAATTAAGGCAAAAGGTGAAATTAAAAGCTCATTATTTGCAAGCGAAGGTGGTTTACGTGGCGAGTCCTGCTTTGGTATAGTAGTCCCAAAAACATCGAAAGGACTGTCTGTTTCTCTCTAAGTAATTGCACTTGCCCAACTCCTAAATCCGGTTACAATGAAAACGAAATCACTAGCAGCTTATCGGGAGGTAGCCCAGGAATGTATTACCGCATTTGATCGGGTTGATATGCGCCGGGAAGAAGGTTACTGTGTACGGTCCGGGCTGTTTTCGGCCAATCTTACAAACTTTCTTCCCACTATTTCTGAGTCAGGTCATGAGCAGTTGTATGTGAATCTTATTCGTAACCTTACGCTCGAAAAATTTGATCGTGAACTGATGCACCTTAGCGATGTGGCAGCTATTGAAGGAGATTTGTCACTGATAAGTAGTGCTAAGAAGCCATTTATTTTCTGCACGTTCCACATTGGGTCGTATCGTTTGATCGCCAATTTACTATTGCGCAAAGGATACCAGTTTTCTACCCTAGTACGTCAGGAGGTATTTGAAACGCAGCAGGCCGAGTTTAAAGAGTATTGCCGCAACATGCACGATACCTTTGGCACACCCAGTAAGGTAAATATTTTGAATGCTGAAGACCCCCGGGTATTACTTCAAATGACCCGGGAATTGCAGGCAGGCCGCTCGATTTTGGTCTATATCGACGGTGACACAGGTTCAGGTGAAGAACATAAGACTACTGTAAGTTTCCTGAATCAGAAACTGAAAGTCCGCAAAGGTGTACCATACGCAAGCTTTCTTTCGGGTGTCCCGATTCTGCCTATTGTTCAGTTTCGCAAGAGCAATCTGCAAAACGTTCTGAGAATTGGTAAGCCGATTGTTTGCAGAAAAAATGAGAACCGCGAGGAGTTTTGTGATCGTTCACTCTCCGCAATTTATAAGTACTTTGGACAGTATGTCGAGAAGTATCCTGATCAATGGGAAGGATGGAGTTACGTACATAATTCGATGGTTATTCCGCCCCAGACCTTTACTACTAACGTAACCTATGATGTAAGCAGAAAAAAAACTACCTACCGTTTCAATCAGAGTAGGTACCGGATTTTCGAGCTGGAAAGTAACTATCTACTCTTTGATCGAACGGCCTATGAAACCTTCGAGATTACGGCAGACATGAAAAAGTACCTTTCAGCTCCGGTGGTAAAAAATCCGATAAAGATATTGGGAGAAGGCATATTTGGTGAATTGCTCACCCGAAATATCCTGATCTAAATCGCAAGTAGCGAGCAAAGACAAAAAAAGTTTTAGTGTGTGTATAGTATGGCAAAGCTCCCGTTCCTTGGACGGGAGTTTTTGTATGTATACACTTGGACTTATTGATTTATCGAATGAGCTTAAAAGCAATTCCATTCAGCACAAGCGTTCCGAGCGTCAGGATAAAATAGGCCCAGCCAATAGGAAGCATCGGAACCAGGAAGTATACCCCGGTAAGAAATGTAGTAAATCCATAGCCGGCCAGTAACAAACCATACATGATTCGGGCGGTAGCGGCTGAACCCTGCTGAACATGCGTAAAAACCGCAAGAATAGAAGTCATAATGGGGAAGGGAGTCAGCAGACCACTCCACGTGGGGCCGAGGCGTTCGGCTGCCTGCGTCAATGCCAGAACAAAAAGCGTGGCAACTACCATCCGCAGCGGTATGTCGTAGCGGCGTTGTTTTGAAACGACTGCTTTAAATTCAGGTTTCGGAAAAAGATACAAAATGAGCGTAAGCGTTGCAAGATTCAACCCGAGAGCCTGCCACAGGCTGGGTGTCCATTGAAGCGACAGAAATGCAATTGTAAAAAAAACTCCATAACTCACCAAAACCGTAGGCAACCACGACCAACGGGTCGAAAGCCGGGCATAGGAATAGGCGAAAAGGATGGTTCCGGCAGAGCCCATCAAGGCACCTGGTATGGTATTGGCTACGAAGGGAGCGCCCTGCTCCCAGGCCATAAAAAAAGATATTGGTCCTGCAACCCACGGAAAACCGCCGATCCAGCCACCGATGGCAGCCCCCCACCGCCGAACGCTGAGCGTGACCCCGGCCATGAGTAAGGGCATCATCAGTAGTTTTAATATAAAAATATAATTCATTAAACTGGAATTGGAGTTTTGAGGGCGCAAAGGTACTAAACAACGAAAGTCTATCAACTTCAAAAGAAGTTTTAAAAAACTTTGCAACAAGGTTGCACAAAGCATATATTTGCAACATTGTGGCAAAGTATAGGAATTCATTCATATTATTCAAACAAGGGATTCTGATTCTTCTGGGACTCTTGAACCTGCTTCCCGGACTCGCACAGTCGGTGGAAAAGGATTGCCATTGCTTTGTTAAAGGCGTGGTAAAAGATGAGCACACCGGCCTGCCCGTGGTAGGTGCCACGGTTTTGCTGATCGGAAAAAACACCGGAACGTTTACGGATGCCGAAGGACGCTATCAGTTTGCGGGACTTTGTCCCGGGGTATATGATGTAGAGTGCAGGATCGTGGGTTATCAGTCGAGCCGCCACCGAATTGATCTCACCGAAGGCCACGAAGAAGATTTTTCGTTGGCTGAAACGGAAATCCACCTGAATGATATTGATATAACGACTCAACGGACCGATGCCCCAAGTACGCAGCCGTTGAGCATATTGTCCGGTTCGGCCTTAGCCCAAACCCGCGGACAGTCTCTGGGCGAAAGCCTGAAATCAATTACCGGCCTTACTACCTTACAAACCGGGGCATCTATTGCCAAGCCTGTCATTCATGGCATGCACAGCAACCGAATTCTGATCATGAATAATGGCATCAGGCAGGAAGGGCAGCAATGGGGCTCTGAGCATGCGCCCGAAATTGATCCATTTATTGCCACCCGGCTTGCAGTAGTAAAAGGAGCCGCCGGGGTGCGGTATGGCTCGGATGCTATTGGAGGGGTAATTTTGGTAGAGCCCAAAGAATTACCGATTGATAAACCGATTAGTGGTGAGGTAAATACCGTATACTTTTCCAATGGCCGACAAGGCGTTGCTTCGGCTACGCTTCAGGGAGGCATTAAGGGGCTGGAAGGCTTTGGCTGGCGCGCTCAGGCCACAGGCAAGCGGGGTGGAAATATCCGAACCCCAAACTATTTCCTGGATAATACCGGTATTTCCGAACAAAATTTTTCGCTTGCTGCCGGTTATCGCAAAGGTGGCTTTGGTATTGAAGCTTTTTACAGTCATTTCACCACCCAAATCGGTATTTTTTCCGGCGCACATATTGGCAGTGTTACCGATTTGCTGGCTGTACTGGAAAATGGGGAACCGCTCATCAAGTCAGATTTTAGCTACTCGATCAATCGTCCGTTTCAGGATGTCGAGCATGATTTGTTGAAAGTCGAAACACACTACCATTTTCCGGATGGAAACCGCATTCAGTGGGTAGTGGCCCGACAGCTAAACCAACGGGCCGAGTATGACCTGCATCGCCCCCGCAATGATTCGCTGGCAGCCCTCAATCGCCCCGAACTTAATTTTAAACTCAATACACTGACCAACGATCTGATTTGGGACCATAAGCCTTTGGCCCGGAAATTTGCCGGACAGCTAGGGCTCAGTACGCTTTATCAGTACAATTTGATGAGTGGAAGACCGTTGATTCCAAATTTTGACCAATGGAATATCGGGCTTTTTGCCATTGAGCGTCTCGTGCAAAACGGCTGGGAACTGGAAGCAGGATTTCGCTACGATTATCGCTTTCTTTCGACGTACAGAATTGTGAGCCGCGAAAAAGTAACGAACATTTTCCGGTTTCATAATGCTTCCGGAACCATCGGTGCCGGACGAAATCTTTCGGATGCCTGGTCGGTACGGTTCAATATGGGCTCGGCCTGGCGTGCGCCAAATGTTAGCGAGTTATTTAGTGATGGCGTACACCACGGAGCAGCCGCTTTTGAGGAAGGAAATGAAAATCTGCAACCCGAAAAAGCACTGAATTCTGTTCTGAGTGCGCAATATGAACATTCCCGACTTAGGGTAGAAGTAGGTGCTTACTATAATTATATCCGGGATTATATCTATCTGAAACCGCAGCCCGAGCCTATTCTGACCATTCGTGGTGCTTTTCCCTATTTCAAATATACCCAAACCAACGCCACTTTTGCCGGATTGGATGTAAACGCGGAACTGAACCTAACCAAAGAACTCGCCTGGACTAGTAAGTTTTCCTATTTGCGGGTTACAGACGTACGCAATGATAGTTACCTCGTGATGATTCCGGCAAATCGCTGGGACAATGCCTTGAAGTACCAATGGAAAGAAGCTGGACAATGGAGCAATCTGTATGCTTCGGTTACTAATCGTTGGGTGGCCGAACAGCGGCGGGTGCCACCGGCAAGTGATTTTGCTCCGCCTCCGGCGGCGTATTCGTTGTGGGCTGTTCAGGCCGGGGGTAAATGGGAAGTTAGTCCTAAAAATCAACTTGAACTGACTATAACCGTTGATAATCTTTTCGATACCGTTTACCGGGATTATCTGAACCGCTTCCGCTATTTCTCCGATGAAATCGGACGAATGATTTCTCTCAGAGCTCAGTGGAGTTTTGGAGGGTGAAAATCTGAATTTTTACTATTTTTTATAACTAATAAACTAAAATAAGATGAACAGAAAAAAGCAATGGATGTCGTTGGTAATGATAGGTTTGACCTTATTTCTTACACAGTGTAAGAAAGCAGAGGATGTAGAGCCTGAAGAAGAAAATGAGTTGATAACAACCGTTGTACTGAAATTTACAGAGTCTGGAAGCACTACTCCTTTACAGTTTACTTTCCGGGACACAGATGGTGATGGTGGAAACGCCCCAACTACTTTTGATAAGATAGCGCTCAAAGCAAATACAAGTTATACGCTTACAGTTGAATTTCTGGACGAGAGCAAAACTCCTGCCGAAGACATAACGGAAGAAGTAGAAGAAGAAGCCGATGAACATCTTGTAATATTTACGGCCACGCCTGCATCGTTGCTGACCTATGTCTACGGTGATAAAGATGCAAATAATTTCCCGATTGGCCTTACAGGAACTGCTACCACCGGAGCTGCCGGAACAGGGAAATTGAAAGTACAGCTACGGCATCAGACTCCTGTAAACGGCGTTCCCGTCAAGAATGGAACACCCGGTCCGGGAAGTGATGATGTAAATCTGGATTTTGATCTGGAAGTCAACTAATTCAGAGTTTTAATTCTCCGAGCATGCCGCGCACAGGCCTTGAATCAGTAGGTTCATTTCCTGTGCGTGGTAGCCCGCCGGAAGCTGAATGGACGGTATATGCAGGCTTTCCAGGCAATTGGTTTGCCCGCATTCGCTGCACTTAAAATGTACGTGATCGTGGTGATGATTATGTTCCGTGCAGCGCTCTTTGCACAGCGCATAGCGCATGCCTTCTTCATCAAGTACTTTGTGGATAATTCCTTTTTCAAGAAAAGTCTTCAAAGTCCGGTAAATCGTTACCCGGTCAAATTTTTCACCCAGTGAGTGTTCCAAATCACCATGTGAAAGGGCAACTTCCCTGGACAAAAATGTTTCCAGAATATCTTCCCGGCAAAGCGTGTTGCGCAGGCTATGATCTTTCAACGTATTTTTAACAAATTGATTCATAGCTCATTACTTGATTTTGGTTACTTTAAATATAATCTACTTTCCCGAAATAATCGTCCCTTTGTAAACTCATTGGTTGATTCTGTAAAGGTACAATTCAGCTTTTGATTTCTAAAAGTTCGTGAGGTGAAGCAGTAAATTGAATCTTTTATCCTGCAACAGCGTTGCAAAACATAAAGTTTCCTGTTACTTTTGCATCAGTATTGCATAAACTCATGAAGACGAATTCAACCATACATACCAAAGAACACACCCACGGAAAGGCTGATTATGTCGGTATTGCCGGCTCAGTCATGTGTCTGATTCACTGCCTTATAACTCCCGCCTTAGCTATTGGTTCTTCCTATTCAATGGATCATCAACATGCTGCGGGTGGTATTAGTTTTGACTATTTCTTCATTCTCATCAACGGTTTGGCGGTATATTATGCCTCACGTGACCATCAGCTTCCGGCACTTCGCGCGTTTATGTGGGGAGCCTTTGCCTTGTTTTCGGTGTCGATTCTTTTGGAAAACAAGCACGTTCTGTTCGAAATTCTGGGTTATGTAGGTTCTTTTCTGCTCATTGGCGGACACATGTACAATTTGTTCTACTGCCGTCCGTGGTTGTTTGGTAAACGAACTTCCTGAATTTAGAGCATCTAAAATTCCAGGGGCTTACTTATCGTATTCAACTTCAAATCGGCTCAGGTCAGGGCGGGTGCGTCGCTTGCGGCTAACCTCGTATTCAAAAACTGCTTTTCCAAGATGCGCCATGAACGGAAAGCCTACCGTTTCGTAGTCATAGGTGTCATCATTAAATATCTGATTCTGATTGCAATAGATAACCGCCGTGAGAAAAAACTCAATTCCGCGCTCAAAGTCTACGATGTAAGCATTGTCCAGCAGGTACCCATACGCATCCCCTACTTTATTAAACATCCGAATATGCCTCGGCATGCGCTTTTTGCTATCCCCAAACATCAGGAATTTTACATAACTATCGTGTAAATCTTCTGAATAATGTTCCGGATAGCTTGTTTCCATCGGCAGCTGCGACATATAGCGATACAAAAAAGTATAATCGTCGGGTAATAAATCAAAGCGTTGGGAAGGTTCGAGGGTTTCAGGAAAAAAAATGGCTCTCAGCATGTTATGCTGATTTTCGAGGCCAAAGAAATTTTTATCTGTAAAATCAAAAGGCTCTTCCACTAACGTATTGCCCTTCATGTAGCCTTTCCCCTGCCGAATCGGGTTTTCGGGGGCGTAGGTTTTTTGGGCATAAGCCATCGGCTGCTGATAAAGTACCTTTCCGTCTTTTTCAAATCGTACCGGATTCGTATAGCGGTTATTTTCAACACTCATGGGCTGTTCGAGCCGGTGGCGCATCCGCACATCCTGATAGCCTTTGGCTCGCAGCCGTTCGTTAAAATCTTCCTGACCAATAAATTCATACAAACGATTAAACGCATCATTATCACTCGCCAACAGGATTTTGCGGGCATAATGCGCAACGGACGGCAGGCCGTTTTCAGCGGTAGTGTCGGTCAAAGCTGCCGTTTGTTCCGGTCGTGCTGCCTCCGTAATCATCGGTGTTTCTTTATCTACTCCTGGAATTTTTAATTGATTCAGTTTTTCCAATGCCAGAAGCACAGCAGGCAGTTTGACCGTACTGGCCGGATAGAAATAGGCGTTACGATCTACATTATAGCGGTAGGTTGTAAATTTAGGCTCATTTTTACGATTCCGGTCAATTTTGGTGTAAAGTATCTGTACCCCATAATTTTTGGGATTTTTGAGAATGGAATCAAACCACTCAGGATTTTTTTCAAGAAGTTTTTGTAAAAACGGATCGGTGGCAGGCTGTGCAAAAGAGGAAATCATAGAGAAAAACAGCGCAATGAATAGAAAACCAACGTGTTTGGTTTGGATTGGTAAAAAGAAGCCGGACATAGGTTGACGTAAGATCATGAATATTCTGCTTTCTAATTTCTGCTTTTTAGTCCTAAGGACAAAATATCGGATCAACTTCTTTGCAATCTTGATTTGAAATATGGGTAAGGAAAGGTACAACGCATTCCTTCCATTTACCTTGAACATCAGAAATCAGTGATTATAATTGTAGGCAAATTGCCTTTACCTGGTTAGTATCGATCACGATTGAACCTTAACTCTATTATGGATAAGAAAGAATTGCGCAGCCGAGGCTGGTTTGGAAAAAAAGGAAAAGATGGATTTATATATCGGGCCTGGATGAAAAATCAGGGATTTCCGGCCGATGAATTTGAGGGACGTCCTGTCATTGGGATTTGTAATACTTTTTCGGAACTCACGCCCTGCAACGGGCATTTCCGCGAATTGGCCGAGTCCGTCAAGCGTGGGGTTTGGGAAGCGGGCGGTTTCCCGCTCGAATTTCCGGTCATGTCGCTGGGCGAAACGCTCATCAAGCCAACGGCAATGCTTTACCGAAACCTGGCAAGTATGGACGTCGAGGAGTCGATCCGGGCCAATCCAATTGACGGTGTCGTGCTGCTTTGTGGCTGCGACAAAACCACGCCTTCGCTGGTAATGGGCGCGTGTAGTGTGGATATTCCTACGATCGTTGTGTCGGGTGGACCAATGCTCACCGGTCGCTACCGGGGCAAAAGCATCGGAACGAGCGACATTTGGCGGTTTAGTGAAGCCTACCGGCAGGGTCAGATTTCGCAGGACGAGCTAACCACCGCCGAAGCCTGCATGTGCCGCAGTCAGGGACATTGTGCCGTCATGGGCACGGCCTCTACGATGGCTTGTATGGTTGAATCGCTGGGGTTGACACTCCCCGAAAATGCAGCAATTCCCGCGGCTGATTCGCGGCGTAAAGTAAATGCCCACTTGTCGGGTCGGCGCATTGTGAGTATGGTCAAAGAAGATCTCCGGCTTTCACAGATTCTGACAAGAGAGGCCTTTGAAAACGCTATAAAAATCAACGCTGCTATTGGAGGTTCTACCAATTTCGTGATTCACCTGTTGGCTATTGCCGGGCGCATTGGCGTAGATCTCACGCTCGAAGATTTTGACCATCTTTCTGCCGAAATTCCGTTATTGGCTAATTTGCAGCCTTCCGGCGGGTATTTTATGGAAGACTTTTACTATGCTGGCGGCTTGCCGGTAGTAATCAAAGAACTGCTTTCAAGGTTGCATGGCGGCATCATTACGGCAAACGGTAAAACCGTTGAGGAAAACTGCGTAGCTGCCGAATGCTTTGATCCCGAAGTTATTGGTACACTCGAAAAGCCGGTGAAAGAATTAACCGGTCTGGTAGTTGTAAAGGGAAACCTGGCGGAAAATGGTGCCGTCCTCAAACCTTCGGCCTCACTCAAACCGGAACTGCTTCAACACCGCGGACGCGCGCTTGTCTTTGAAGATATTGATCATTATAAATTGCGCCTCGAAGATCCGGATCTGGATGTTGATGAAAATACGGTGATGGTTCTCAAAAATGTTGGTCCAAAAGGATACCCCGGCATGCCGGAAGTGGGCAATATGTCTTTACCAAAAAAACTCCTGGAAAAAGGGGTCATGGATATGGTACGTATTTCGGATGGCCGCATGAGCGGTACGGGCTTTGGTACTGTGGTACTGCACGTTTCGCCCGAGGCCGCAATCGGTGGCGTGCTGGCACTGGTGCAGGATGGTGACATGATTGAACTCGACGTTGAAAACCGCCGATTGCATCTGGATGTGTCGGATGAAGAACTTGCCCGCCGCCGGGCCAACTGGAAGCCTCTCGAACTGGGCTACGCTCGCGGGTATGTCAATCTGCATATCAACCACGTGATGCAGGCGCACGAAGGAGCCGATATGGATTTTCTGCGGGGAGGCTCGGGTGATGTGGTGACGCGTGATTCTCACTGATTTTTAAATTTTAGTTTTCCCAAAATAATGTTTGGCGCCTTTGGGCAACGTATAAAAACCAGATGAACGATTCACTTTTTGCCAATCAGGTAGCACTCGTAACGGGTGCAGGACAAGGAATCGGCTTTGAAATCGCACGGCAGCTTTCTCTCCGGGGAGCTGCCGTTGTGCTCAACGACCGTGACGCCACGCTTGCGCATCAGGCCGCCGAGGCAATTCAGCAGGAAGGTGGCACTTGCCTGGCAATGCCCGGCGACGCTGCCGATGAGCCTTTCATTCAGGCCCTTGTGCAGATGGCTGTGGAACGCTTCGGAAAGTTGACCATTGCTGTAGCCAATGCGGGCATTACGCTTTTTGGTGATTTCTTTGATTATCCTTCCGCTGATTTGCGCCGGGTTCTTGATGTCAATTTGGTCGGTTCGTTTTTACTCACTCAGGCAGCTTCCCGGCAGATGCGGACGCAAAAATCAGGTGGCCGTATCCTGCTTATGTCTTCGGTAGTTGGGCATCAGGCACATCAGCAATTAGCTGCGTATGCCATGACCAAAGCAGGGCTCGAAATGCTGGCCAAAAATCTGGTGGTAGAACTTTCGCCCTTCGGAATTACGATTAATGCCGTGGCACCGGGGGCCACGCTCACCGAACGTACGCAACAGGAAGACCCGACCTATTCGGATGTGTGGTCTGCCATTACGCCTATGGGCCGGCCTGCTACCCGGGAGGACATTGCGAACGCAGCTTTGTTTTTGCTCTCTCCTTTTTCGGGGCACATTACCGGCCAAAGCCTCGTGGTAGATGGTGGCTGGACTTCCGTAAGCCCCTTGCCTGACCTGAGCAATATGGATAAAAAGTAAGTTGTCTAACTTTCTTCAAACCATTTTTTGAAAATAGGTACTCGTTCTTTACTAATGAGAATCAGTTGATTGGAAATAGGATGAACGCGTATCAATAAGCGGCCGTTGAAGTAAAATTCAATTTCGCGAATACACCCCCGCGCCACAATAAACTGTCGGTTGGCCCGAAAAAACCGATCAGAATCCAGCAGATTTTCCAGTTCTTCCAGCGATTTTTCGATGGGGTACGTACGTTCGTCGTTGAGCGTACCCACTACTATTCCGTTTTGAATCGTGAACCAGGCAAATTCCTCATCTTTCACCGGAATCAACTTGTCGCGGTAGGGGACCAGAAAATTGCGACGGGTATTTTTCCGGGCCAAAAGTTGATGATGAATAATTTCTTCCAGCGAATGCACCTTCATTTTTAACAGTTCGCTGTTGGACTGATGAAACTTGTCGAGACTGCTGTGCAGGGCCGAAGATTTGATCGGTTTTAACAAATAATCCACGCTGTTGAGCCGGAACGCATCAATGGCGTATTCGTCGTGAGCCGTGGTAAAAATCACCGGACAGCGCACTGATACCTGTTCAAAAATTTCAAAGCAGGTGCCGTCGCCGAGTTGTACGTCCAGAAAAATCAGATCGGGAGAAGGGTGACTGCTGAGCCATTCGACCGACAGTTCCACACTTTCCAGAATAGCCAAAACCTGAGCTGACGGATCAATTTGCAGAATAAGATTTTGCAGGTATACGCCTGCCGGAGATTCATCTTCAATAATTAATATACGAGTCATGGAGATTCAATAAGGGGCACGCTTACGGTAAACTGTTGGGCATCTTCTGAGGACGAGGTCGTTTTACCCAAAATCAGCTGATTTCGTTTACCTAAGTTACTTAATCCAATGCCGAGACTTTCGGCCTGGGTTTTCTTGTTTATTGAGTTTGTAATAATGAGTTGGCTTTTGGCTTCATTAACCCAAACTTTGATATGCAATACACTGTTGGACGTAATGACGTTGTGCTTGATGGCATTTTCAATCAATATTTGGAGTGAAAGTGGCACAATGTACCACACCTTGCGAGTATCTGTATTTTCAAAACTAAACAAAAGTTTCTCACCAAAACGCGCTTTGTAAAGTCCCAGATACGATTGGGCCACATCGAGTTCTTCGGAAAGCCGCACGAGATTCTGATTCTGGATTTTTAGATTATAGCGTAAAATATCCGACAGATTATGCACGATATTCTGGGCACCTTCGGGGTCAGTAGTGATGGAGACATTCAGAATGTTGAGCGCATTGAATAAAAAATGCGGATTAAGCTGATTGCTCAACGCTTCCAGCTGATTCTTGACTTTTAATCGTTTAAGTTGCTCATTTTCAATCGTTACCTGATTGCTCTCGTGCACAACACTAATGAAGTACCAAAATCCACGAATGGCGCCTAAAATAACGAGATGTCTTACGAAGTAAGAAAAATGGTAAAAGCTAATTTCCGTAACAGGTTCGGCTATTGCCACCTCAATCTGAAACAGGAGCTCGGTGAGCAAAAGGAAAAGTATAGCCTGCACCGTTATTTTTATGGCAGACAACTGCCGATGATACCAAAGCGCAAGCGGATGGTGCGAATCAATTTCTACGAATGCAAACGTAATGCCGAACAACAGACTCGTGGAAAACTGCAACAGGAGTGCATAAAAACTGAACCCACCGAGCGATTCGAAGTAATGCGGGTTCCAGAAAAAGGTCAGAAAGCGGGGTAAATTGACGATCAGGCATATAACTATGCAAAAACGCCACAGATGTGCGGTACCAAAATAGCGCTGCGTTGCCATAATATTCAGGATTTTATTTGGATTTTTCCTGCACAAAGGCAGAACACAACACAAATGTCAGAAAATCAGGCACTCATACTTAGTTCGCTGTACATATTTATTTTGCGGCGAATTCCCCCGCGGGTTTCTTTTAGCAAAGACGCCACCGCTTTCAAAAGATCTATTTCGGCATTCTGCCAATTTCTTTCCTTAATTGAATCTTCCACACCGAGGTAAGTCCGTTCGCCATTGGGCCTGGGAATGAGCACTTCGTAGGTCGAGCCAAACGGAGTGTTTAGGTTTTTTTGTCCGGGCGCTACAATTTCGTGTAAAATGGCAGCCGATGCCTGAGTGGAAGATGCCGCTTCGCGAATGTAAACCCGGCTAAGTTCCATAATATCCAGAAGTACCTTCAACGCGTTTTCAATCCGGTTTTCGGTGGAGTGATAGAGTTCAGAAGCACAGCGGGCGGCTACTTTATGATACAACGAACGTTGATTCTGCTCTCCCTGAGCGATTTTTGTGGCCACCCTGTTTTCCCAACCTCGAATCACTTCTTTAAGAATTCCCTCCCATAAGTCCGGTTGTTGCGCGGGTAAAGACAATGCGTGTGAACAGGAGTGCTCAGTGATGTGACCTGCAACCGTGCCTTCTTCCTGAACAATAAGGCATGGCATAGAATAGCCCAGCACATGTACCAAATCACCGCACGCACCGTCGGCAAGCGATTCGTTTGTAACTAAGAGTTCGAACTTTGATTGGTAGCAGGCAAGCAATGCCTGTTTTTTGCTACTTACTACTTTTATTTTAACCTCGTAACCCGAAGATTGAAGGGTTTGAATGAGACAATTTTGCCATTCCTCACGAATTGACACCAAAAGAAGTTGTAAAGATTCCATAATGAGTTTTTCATTTTTAGCAGTTTCAAATCAGGATAAATAATGAAAAGGGACTCTACCAGTATGTATGAAGCTTCGGAGGTGATAACAGTCAAATGTGCGGATAGTTTGACTCAAAAGTTAGGAAATACATGCCAACGTCTGAAATATGTAGTTCAATGGGTGGAGTTTGGTGGTAGGCACGTGTTCAGTATGGTGCAGGATCTTAGGCCAGGTAGATTGGAATTGCCATCCGGGCAGGCCAGAAAATGGAGGGAAAGTGATGGAAATATGTAGTATAGGTATTTTTTGAGTAATTATACTACTATTATTTTTAATTAAAAAACCTGCATTTTTTATAGACAAAAAATAGTAATATCCTGTTACAAAAAAGAATAGTTATATAATTCACCAAAATAGGTATTTCATTTACTGTTCTGCTTCCTTTGATTAGCTATCAAAGGAAGCTGTGAATAAAAATGGGCTGGCTGAGCGAAAAGTTGAGGGGCGATCTGAACAGGTTCAGCCCTGAATTTTTCAGTTTCACTTATTTTTTCTCCTGCATTTTGCTTTCAAGATGTGAAATTCAAGCTGTCAAACCGAGGCACGAGGCAAAAACTATTTGGTGGACTGCTACAAGCCGAAGGTGATGCAAACCCTGTTTTTTCCTAAACAATTACTCAACGATGAACGCAAACAAGGCAATTTCACGACGGTATTTTTACCAGATTATGAACGGCATGAACTCCGAAGCCGCGTACGAAATTCTGGATCCTGAATTTGTATTTACTCTTCCTACGCACCCTGAACCCTTCCGCGGGCCGGACGGCTTTCTGGGTTTGGTGCAGATGCTCCACGGCGCTTTTCCTGATTTTTACATCAATCCTCAGGATATGGTGGCTGGCGATGACTGGGTTGTAACCCGCTGGATTGGCGGCGGTACGCACACCGGCGGCCCGTTGGTTACGGTCAAAGGCGATATTGAAGCCAACGGTCGTTCCTTTGAGATTGACGGCATGACGTGGCATACGATCAAAAATGGAAAAATTACCGAATCTATTGGTCATGAAGATACCCTTGGCCTGATGATGCAGCTCGGGGTAATTCCGTCTGAAACTCCCACGCCCGAAACGACCGCCGAACAAAACGAACAACTGGCGTATCGCTATTTTGAAGAAATCATGAGTCAGGGCAAGCTGGAAGTCATTGAAGAAATTCTCGATCCTTCCTTTGCCTTTATTATTCCTACGCAACCCGAGCCCATCGCGGGCTATGAAGCTTTCCGTGGATTTGTGATGTATCTGCGCAATGCCTTCCCGGACATCAAGTTTTCCGTACTTCGCCAAACCTCAGAAGGCAATAAAGTGGCTTCGCGCTGGTCGATTGAAGGGACTCACAACGGCGAGTTTTTGGGTGCAGCGCCTACTGGCAATCGCATCAAGGATTTTGGTATCGACATCTTCACGATTCGCCATGGCAAAATCGTCTCCGTACACGTCAATGAAAATGATTTTGGTTTGATGCAGCAGTTGGGGGTAATCCCGGCCTAAACAAACCTCACGCACATTTTTTTACTGACGCGAATTACGCACGCACAATTCCCAAAAAGAGAAGATTATGTCGACACTTCAAGAAAAAAATAAGGAAGTCGTCCGCCGGTATTGGTTTGAGCTTTGGAATGAAAAAAAAGGAGAGGTGCTGGACGAAATTGCGCTCGATCCTGTAACATTTCACTTTCCGGGCGGACAGGCGCATCAGCCACCTACGCTTCACAAATGGTTTGAAACCGCCCTTATTGCGTTTCCCGATGTGCACTTTCAGCTGCACGAAGAGCTGGCCGAAGGTGATAAAGTCGTAAGCAGATGGTCATATGTGGCTACCAACACGGGCGAGTTTTTAGGCCGACCGGCCACTCAGCTAAAAGTTACCGATCAGGGCATTGATATTTTTAGGCTGGAAGACGGAAAAATTGTAGAAATGTGGGTGGCGCAGGATAGTCTGGGCTTGCTTCAGCAGCTGGGTGTACTGCCCGAGTAGCTTCTGAACCATTCGCTATTTTTAAATCCCACCATGGATTTTTGATTTTATACAATAATTAATTTACTGTTAACTATTTAATTTACAAAACGTTATGTCATTTACTCCTGAACAAAACAACGCAATCTGCGTAGAATTTTTTGAAGCCGCCTGGAATACCGGCGAAGTACGCGAAGACCTTTTGGCGTCTGATGCCCTGGATCACTCACAAGTAGGCGGCAAGCAAAAAACCGAGCCGGGTTCCGGTTCTTTCAAGCACATTGTTGGCATGTTTCGTGGCGCAATGCCCGACGTAAAGCTGACGATTGAAGACGAAATTTACACAGCCGACAAGGTGGTTCACCGGTGGCGCCTCAACGGCACCGATACGGGCGGTGTCATGGGTATGCCGCCTTCCGGCAAAGCGATCACGATGTCGGGTACGACTACCGTGCGCATGCAGGATGGAAAAATTGCGGAACGCTGGGCGAATGTGGATGAGCTGGGTCTGCTTCAGCAATTGGGCGTAGTGCCTCCACCTCCCGGAGCCTAAGATTTCCTCTTTTCCATAGCTCATTTCGAGCTATGGAATCCCTTGATTTTCACAAAACTCTTCCATCAATTTTACTAAATTTTAAATAAGTCAATGGCAACTGCACAGGAGAATGAAAAGAAAATACTCTCCTTCTTCCGGGATATATGGAGTGAAGCGAATCTGGATGTAGTGGATCAGTTACTGGATCCCGATTTCAATTTTATCCTGTCTTTTGCTCATATAAAAGACCGCGAATCGTTCAAAAAGCTTGTTCAATTTAACCATCAGGCTTTTGAGAAACTGACGTATCACGTTGATGATGAAGAAGGGGATGTAGTGGCAGACGAAACAAAAGGGGCCGGGTTCTGGCGCATGACCTCCAAACATGTAGGTATGTGGCGGAACATACCGGGTAGCAACAAAGAAGTTGAAATCACGGGGCTCAGCTATTTCAAATTTTCCCCGGAAGGCCTGATTACCGAAGTCCGGGTTCATAATGATGTCATGGGACTGATGCAGCAAATCGGTGGTATCGAGCTAGTGTATGCATCCTGATTCAAAAAAACTTTTAAGAAATCTAATCTCTCGTAAATCATGTCAATTCAAAAAAATAAGGAAATCGTGCTTGGCTATGTGGATGCCATTCTGATCAACCGTGATTTCAGCAAGTTCAGGGACTTTACCGCCGACGATTTTTACATCGATCGCTCGGCAGTTCCAGAAGCTATTCAGGGTGAAGATGGCCTGCATACACAAATGGATATGCTCTACTCGGCTTTTCCGGATTTAGATTTAAAAGTAGTGAATGTAGTGGCTGAGGATGATATGGTAGTCGTGCGTTTTGCGGCGCCGGGTACTCACAAAGGTAATTTTGCCGGGATAGAACCTACCGGTCGCGTGGCAACCTGGAAAGGCTTGGTTATGTACCACGTAGTAGATGGAAAGATCAAGGAAGCCTGGGCCAATTGGGACGACTGGGGGCTGATTGAACAGCTTAAATAAGAACTTTTACTCAACGAGATTTAAACTACAACGTAACCAAAAAAAGCGAAGTTATGTCAAAGAAAATATTAGCCATTCTATCTGAATACGGCTACTGGGGCGTAGAGTTGGTGGGACCACTGGAAAAGCTGGAAGAAGCCGGCTATACCGTAGAGTTCATGACCAAGCATGGTAAAAAAGCAGAAGCGCTGCCGCCAAGTTATGATACTACCTACGTAGATCCTCCGCTCGGAATGTGCGTCACCACGCCCGAAGCCGCCGAAAAAGTAAAAGCATTTGAAGCTACTGACCGCCTGGCCGACTGCATGAATATGTCGGAGATGATTCCGGAGCGGCCATATTTTTCAACGCCTGATTTTTTACGGCAATTTGAAAAATACTACGCAGATCTGAAAGTAGCACAGGATAAGCTCACGAGCGAGTACGCTGCGGTATTTCTGGTAGGCGGCAGCGGGCCCATTATTGACATGGTCAACAATCAGCGCGTGCACGATATTATCCTGGCATTTTACAACAAAAATATGCCCGTTGCGGGAATCTGCTACGGTGTGGCGCCACTGGCTTTTGCCCGTGATTTCAACGAGCGCAAGTCAATTATCCGGGGCAAGCACGTAACCGGCCACTGCATTGAATACGACTACCACGACGGCACGGGCTTCCTGCATACCGATCTGAACATGGGACCACCGCCCTACGTACTCGAATATGTACTGGCAGACGCCGTTGGGCCGGAAGGACAATACCACGGGAATTTTGGAAAAGAAACCTCCGTAATAGTAGACTACCCCTTCATCACCGCGCGCTCGTTGCAGTGTTCGTTTGAGTTTGGAGAACAGTTTGTCAATGTGTTGGATAGTGGATTGAAGCGCTATGGCTGGTAAAACCGGAAATCAAAAGATCATCGAGCAGTTTCTGGCCGATGGCATGGACCACATGTTTGGCAATCCCGGCACGGTAGAACAAGGCTTCCTTGACGCCCTGGCCGAGTACCCTGACATGAAGTACATCCTGACGCTTCAGGAAAGTGTGGCCGTGATGGCGGGCGACGGCTATGCCCGCGCCACCCAAAAACCTACGCTGGTACAGCTGCACAGCTCGCCCGGCATAGGCAATGCCGTGGGCGCGGTGTATCAGGCCAAGCGTGGACATGCGCCGCTGGTGATTATTGGCTCAGACGCAGGAGTAAAATACATGAACATGGACGCCCAAATGGCCAACGATCTCGTGGCAATGATGGCTCCCGTGACCAAGTATTCGACCATGGCAATGTCGTCCAAATCGGTGTTACGTACGTTGCGTCGCGCCATCAAGATCGCCGCTACGCCACCGATGGGCCCTGTGTATGTGTGTTTGCCCATGGATGTGCTGGATGAACTGAACGATGAACCGGTTTTTCCGACGGCTATTCCTTCCACTCAGGTATTGCCCGCGCCCGACCTTGTACGTCAGTCAGCCGAAATACTACTGGCATCTCAAAAGCCCATGATTTTTGTGGGCGACGGCGTGGCTTATTCTGGTGCAGTGCCGGCCCTCACGCGTGTGGCCGAGTTGCTCGGTGCGGAAGTGTACGGGGTTGAATTTGGTGATTTGGTAATGGACAATACGCATCCTTTGTATCAGGGAACGACGGGTCATATGTTCGGCAGTTTTAGTTTGCCAATAACGACCAAAGGAGATGCCAACCTGATCGTAGGTACGTACATGGTTCCTGAGGTTTTTCCTACGCTGGACGATATTTACGCCCCAGATGCCAAAGTCATTCATTTTGATTTGAACGCCTACGAAATTGCCAAGAATCACCGGGTAGATTTAGGTGTAGTTTCTGATCCTCGGTTGTCGCTCGAAGCTCTGGCTGATATGCTGGAAGAACTGATGACGCCCGAATTTAAGGCTGCCGCTGAGCGCCGTACCTGTGAAATTACCGATGCTAAGGCTCCAAAAATCAAAGCAGAACTTGATAAAGACGTCGCGTTGGCGGGTGGACATCCGCTGCAAATGGCTCAATTTGCTCAGGTTTTGGCCACCAAAGTGCCCGATGATGTGATCATTTTTGACGAAGCCCTCACAAGCTCACCGGCTGTTTCCCGATACTTACCTCCACGCTTACCCGGTCATTACTTCGTCACACGTGGCGGGTCGCTGGGAGTTGGCTTTCCGGGAGCAATTGGTGCCAAATTGGCGCATCCTCAAAAAACCGTCATTGGCTTCTCGGGCGATGGCGGCAGCATGTACACGATTCAGGCGTTATGGTCAGCGGTGCGGCACAATACAGGCGCTAAATTTATTGTCTGTAACAACGGCTCATACAAACTGCTGCAACTAAATATTGATGTTTACTGGCAAGAGCGGGATATTCCCAAACACGATCATCCGCTTCCTTTCGATTTATCATACCCCGCCATTCGCTTTGATCTTCTGGCTCAGTCCATGGGAGTAGAGGCGGTACGGGTAGAGAAGGAGGAAGAAATAGCCCCGGCGATTGAACGAATGCTTGCCGACGACAAACCCTTCCTGATTGACCTGGTCCTTGAAGGCGACCATAAATCAGACTGGGTGCAGATCAATTGTTCTCAATAAAGACCTTCCCATTTACTCAACGTTATGAATTCTCAATCTACTTTTGACTACATCATCATCGGCGCCGGAGCCTCCGGTTGTGTACTGGCCAATCGCCTGAGCGCACAAGGTTCGCTGCGGGTGCTTGTGCTGGAAGCCGGGGCGTCTGACAACGATCCGGCGGTGCATCAGCCTGGCGGTTTTGTGAGCCTGTGGGGCTCTGCCAAAGACTGGGTTTTGCCTACCACTCCGCAGGAAAGCATGGGTGGGCGTGTTGTTACCATCAATCAGGGCAAAGTTGTGGGGGGCAGTACATCCATCAATGCGATGATGTACGTGCGGGGCAATCCTGGAAATTTTGACGAATGGGCCGCTTTGGGTGCCGAAGGATGGAGTTACGAAGAAGTATTGCCCTATTTTAAAAAACTGGAAAACTACGAAGGAGGTGCCTCAGATTTACATGGAACCGACGGAGAGCTGAGCATTCGGGATTGCCCGGATGACGTCATGCGCTCGGAACATTTTCTTAAAGGTGCCACCGAATTGGGCTACGATGGTCCAAACTGGGACTACAACGGTGCCCGACAGGAAAATGGCTCCGGGTTACTTCAATTTCACATTGATGCAAACGGCGAACGCGCCAGCGCAGCTACTGCATTTCTGCATCCAATTGCCAGCCGTCCCAATCTGTCTGTGCAATTGGGTGTGCAGGTAACTAAAATCAATGTCGAAAATGGCCGTGCCACTGGTGTAGTTTGCACAGATGCAGCCGGAGAAACGCAGACTTTTCTGGCTGAAAAGGAGGTAATTGTATCGGCAGGAGCGCTCGCTTCTCCCAAACTGCTTCTGCTTTCGGGCATTGGCCCGGCTCAGGATCTGACGAGCCTTGGTATTTCGGTCGTAGCCGACCGACCCGGCGTGGGGAAAAATTTACAGGATCACCTGCAATTACCCATGATTTTCCGGTCAAAAATCCCGATGGACATGACAACGCTGCTGACAGGAAACGTACTTTTTACCCGGACTCGCTCTGGTGAAGGCGTGCCTGATCTGCAACTCAATTTTACGCCGTCCATTCCGGCCCCGCTCGCCCCGGTTTTACCAGATTTGGGCGGTCCGGCCTGCATTTTTCTGCCGATTCTGGTGCAGCCCGAAAGCAAAGGAGAGGTGAAACTGGCCTCAGCTAATCCGGCAGATGCACCGCTGATTAATCCTAATTATTTGCAGGAAGAAGCGGATGTACAAACCCTCGTCAAAGCCGTTGAACTGGTGCGTTCCCTGGCCGCTACGCCAACTTTTCAGAAGTTAAGCGGTGGCGAACTCATGCCCGGTGAAGGCGCCGACCTGCCCGGCTTTATCCGTTCGCAGGCGTCGACGCTTTGGCACCCGGCAGGAACCTGTAAGATTGGCGCTGCTACCGACGAACTCGCCGTGGTAGATCCTCAGCTGAGGGTGTATGGCGTGGAGGGATTACGAGTGGCGGATGCTTCGGTAATGCCTACCGTTACGTCGGGAAATACCGTGGCTGCATGTTTTATGATTGGCGAAAAACTAGCAGACATGATTTTAAGTGAATAAAATTTTCTTTTTATAATAAATTGATTACTAGTTAATTACAAAAAAATACGTTATCCGGCATTACACACACCAAATTATTTTAACCAATAAACTTACTAATAACGCTATGCTTACTCAGGAAACAATACAAACATTTGCCGAAGACTGGTACAAGAAACTCGACGTACATGCACCCATGGTAGAAGTACTACCTATGCTGATTGATGAAGGCCTTGAAATGGTTTTCCCGGAAGCGACCGTCTACGGCTACGCAGGATTTGAAGGATGGTTTCAGCGCGTAATCCGCATCTTTTTTGATGAAGTACACACCGTAAAAAGTGTTGAATCTGAAATCAGCGGCGACACCGCCGTGTCGAAAGTAGTGGTGCAGTGGGAGGCAAGCGTCTGGAATGCACCCGAAGCATACAGCAAGCGCATCAAGCTGGACGCCTATCAAACCTGGGGCATAAAGACCGGCCCGGATGGCAAGCCGCAGATTACGCGCTACACGGTAGATGAGCTCAAATACCACGAAGGTTCTGCCGAGCTCTAATCCTGAACTATTCTTAAACCCATTCTTAAAAACCAAATTTTCTCAACGAATGAAAAACGTACCCGATACCAAACTGGGCCGAATGTACAAGGAGCACATTCAGCATATTCTGGATAAAAATATTGAAGCACTCCTGGACCAATATACCGACGACGCCTTGCTCATCAGCAGCTTTTCCAAAAGCCCGGTAATTTATAAAGGTCGCGAGCAGGTCAACGAGCACATGCAGGGAATTTTGGGCATCGATGGCCTCGAAACGGACATTGTGTTTTGGGCTGAAACCGAAGAACCCGAAACGCTGATGATTACCGAGCAGATAACGATGACCGTTGACGGCCAAAAAAGCGAGATGCGATTTGCCGATAGCTGGGTGCTGAAAGATGGAAAAATCGCCATACACTTTGCCGGCATGGTCCAACATCCCGACGGCACCCTGGCTTAATCCCCCATTGATTTACTACTCAACGACTACCCGTTTATGAGCACAAGTACTTCATTTAATCCGTACGAATCGGCAGGAATGCCTGCGTTTCATCTTTTGCCGCCACTTGCTATGGAGCCGCCCCAAAATTTTCACTCCTACCCACTGTCTGGTTTCGATGCTGTCATCGAGAAAGACGGAGGATTGTTGATTGGCGCTTCTACTACGTTTGAGACGCTGTTCAAAAATCCGTTGGTGCGCGAGTATACGGCTTTATACATGGCACTCAAAACCAGTACCTCGCCCGTGTGTCGGCGCGATAAAACGCTGGGCCGTGTGCTGTATCAGGATCGGGAAGCGCAGGGGCTGGCAGCGGCGCTCATGGCTTTTGATGCTACGCTTTTTGTGCTTGGGCCCAGGGGCGAGCGGGTCATCAGTTTGATTGATTATCTGACGCTGGAAAATACTCCGCTCACACCAGGCGAAACGGTCCGTCATTTTTTTGTGTCTGGGGAAGCTCGTCAAAGTAGTGTTTATCAGTCGGTTGACTACCTCCGGACCGGGCAGCCGCTCTGTGGCGTTGCGACCTGGGCAAGTCGTCAGAATGATGTTCTGGAACAGGTTCGTATTGTGCTGTCGGGCTGTACACCTGTGCCCATTCCGCTTCGACGGGTGAGTGCGTCGCTGTGTGGCAAAGAATGCTCGACGGAGCAGATCGAAGCTGCCACGCGGAAATTGGGAGAAGAGCGGCTGATGCTGTATAATCCGTCCATAACCATTGGAAGCCATTTGTTTAACCTTGCAAAAACCTTGATAAAAAGGGCCGTTCTGACCCTGTAAATATTCTCCTGAACCATTCAAAAAAAACTGCATCAGATATGAAATTGACAGGTAAAAAAATTGGGATACTGTTTGAAGCGGATTTTTTCGAAAACGAAATTTTCTACTACAAATTCAGATTTCCGGAAGAGGGAGCCGAAATCCATTTCCTGAGCCGGTTGTGGGGACAGCCTCGCCTCACGTTTCTTGGGCACGAGTATCGTGCCCCCATGGAATGCTGGGAAAGTTTTGAAAATATGTCGGACGAAGAACTCCGAAGCTACGACGCCATCATCGTGCCGTCGGGCATGGTGTCGGACCGCCTCCGCTACACCGAAGACGTCGAGAAGATTCCACCAGCAACGGAGTTTCTGAAACGGGCTTTTGCCGAAAAGTCGATCCTGAAAGGCATCATCTGCCACGGCTTATGGCTCGTCGCCCCGGCCACTGAGCTCGTTAAAGGCCGACCGCTCGTCTGTCACAACAACCTCATTGGCGATGCCAAAGCGTACGGCGCCATTTATACCAATCAGGATGTGGTGGTTGATGGCGATCTTGTTACGGGCCGTTCGGGAGGGCACGCACATTTATTTGCTAAAAAAATCATTGAAATTTTATCTGAACCCACCCAATAACCGCTGGCTGACGCATGAAAACTACCTTTTTTCACCTGGCTGTAACCGTCAGGGATTTGGCCAAATTTGAAGCATTTTATGCCAAATATTTCGGATTTCGTCGCGCCCGTGTCATTGACCTGGGCGATGATGCAGAATTGGTTTTTCTGAAAAACGACGACGGATTTTACTTCGAGGTTTTTCCGCCCGAAGAAGAGCGCCCGTATCCCATGGCCGCCGCCGACGGGTCACATTATCCCGGCCTGCGGCACATCGCTTTTCAGGTGGACGACGTAGATTCCAAGCTCGAAGAAATGGGGGAAGATGCACAGATTACGCTCGGGCCGCTTCGGTTTGATGATTTTATCAGCGGTTGGAAAACCGTTTGGCTTAAAGATCCAGAAGGCAATATCGTCGAAATTACCCAGGGATATAAAGATCAGGAAGGGTTGGAGTAAGGCGTTTTTTACAACTTGAATTCCCTCAAAATATCTGATTTACTTAACGTTATGAAAACTTCTATTCACTCTTAAAATTATTGATTTATGAATCTTGATTTCACCTTTTCGGATACTATCGCCGGGTATGTTTTGGAGTTTCAGCCGCAGGAACGGTGGTTTTTGCTGGAAACCTCGGATAAACGTCAATTCAAAGTAAACCTCATAGCTTCTACCTACGCTCGCACGCTTCGCAACCTGACGGAGCCCTATCAGGACGCTTCCGGGCAGATGGAGCATTTGCTGGCCAATGAAGGTCAGTTTGTGTATGTATACGGTACTTTTTATCCAAATGAAGATTCCGCGCAAACAGTTTTTGAAGCGCAGTGGATGATTTTCCCGGCAGCTGAGGCGGGTGTGTATCGGCAGGAAGAACAGGATTGGTGGATTGAGCAGATTAAATCTATTGCGACTAGTTACCTCAAATGGCAGTTTAACTATCCGCTGGAACCCATAAACTACAAAAATTACCGAACGTCGATTAATCTGGCAGGGTCCAAAAAAGGAGATTATTTGCAGGAAACCGACACCATTTCCCGAATGATTTATGGTTTTGCTTCGGCCTATATGCTTACCGGTCAGGATGAATTTCTGGAAGGTGCCGAGCTTGGTACTGAGTACCTGCGCGACCACATGCGGTTTTTTGATCAGGACGACGACCTTGTGTACTGGTACCACGGCCTGAAAGTAGAAGGACAGAAAGAAACCAAACTGCTTACGTCTGAATTTGGTGACGACTACGACTCCATTCCGATGTATGAGCAGATTTATGCGCTCGCCGGACCTACCCAAACCTACCGCATCACGGGCGATCCGCGCATTATGTTTGATATTGAAAAGACAATTGATCTTTTTGAAAAATACTACAAAGACAACGAACAGGAAGGCTATTTTTCCCACATTCACCCCATCAGCCTTGATCCGCGGGAAGACTCGCTGGCGCACAACCGGGCACGCAAAAACTGGAACTCTGTCGGTGACCACGCTCCCGCATACCTGATCAACCTGTATTTGGCCACGGGAGAAAAAAAATACGCTGACTTCCTGGAATATACCTTCGATACCATCACTCAGTATTTCCCGGACTACGAAAACAGTCCGTTTGTGCAGGAGAAGTTTTTTGAAGATTGGAGCAAAGACCAAACCTGGGGCTGGCAACAAAATCGTGCCGTGGTAGGCCACAACCTGAAAATCGCCTGGAACCTGATGCGCATGCAATCGCTCAAATCCAAGGAGTCGTATCAGGAATTTGCCGAGAAAATTGCCGCCCTGATGCCCGCCGCAGGCTCAGACCAACAGCGCGGAGGCTGGTATGATGTAGTAGAACGCGAGCTGAAAGTGAACGGTCATCATCAGTTTGTGTGGCACGACCGCAAGGCGTGGTGGCAGCAGGAGCAGGCGATTTTGGCCTACATGATTTTGTACGGAGTTTTGGGCAAAGACGAATACCTGAAATATGCCCGCGAATCAGCAGCGTTTTACAATGCGTTCTTTTTGGATACGGACGATGGCGGGGTTTACTTCAACGTGTTCAGCAACGGTATGCCGTATTTGTTAGGAACCGAGCGCTTCAAAGGCAGCCACTCCATGAGTGCCTACCACAGCACGGAGCTTTGCTTTCTGTCGGCGGTATATACCAATTTGCTGATTACTAAAAAACCAACGTACTTCTACTTTAAGCCCTATCCAAGGTCATTCAAAAACAATACATTGTTTGTTTCGCCGGATATTTTGCCCGAAGGAAGTATTTATATCAGCGAATGCTTCATCAACGATGAGCCTTACACAAATTATGACGGAAAGGCACTCAGCGTGACCCTGCCCGACACCGATCAGCAGGTGCGTGTGAAAGTTCTGATCTCACCGGTCCAGTAGTTGACCTCCAAAACCAGTACGATTATGAACGTTACAATTAAGACAGTTAAAGATATCACGGTCATTGAGGCCGAAGGGAGTATCGACAGCCGGACTGCCAGTGAGTTTGAGAAAAACACCGTAGAGGCTACGCAGGAGGAGGACAAGGTGATTATTGACCTCACCAAAGTTGAGTTTCTTTCGAGTGCCGGGCTTCGGGTATTGCTCATGCTTTACCGGCAGGTCAAAGCCCGTAATGGCAAGATTGTACTTGTGGGGGTTTCGGAAGAGATTCAGGATGTGATGGAAAACACGGGATTTATTAATTTTTTCATTCTGGCCGAACTCCTCGAAGACGGCGTAAATGCACTCAGCTGATATGGCAACAACCTCAGGAACAAACGATATACGCATCGATTATTACCCCACGCACGAGCACGAGGGCATCAAGTTTCGGCGGGGACATGCGCTGCCGTTTGGAGCTACTACGGTTCCTAACGGTGTCAATTTCAGCATCAGTTCCAGTGCGGCAACGTCGTGTACGCTGGTGCTGTTTGATCGGGGAGCTGCGCAGCCTTTTGCCGAAATTCCGTTTCCGGACGAGTTTCGGGTCGGCGATGTGTACTGCATGACGGTCTTTGACCTCGACGTGGAGCGGCTCGAATATGGCTACCGCATGGATGGACCCTTTGCCCCCGAACTGGGTCATCGGTTCAATAAAAATATAATCCTGAGTGACCCTTACGCCCGCTCGCTTGGCGGCCGGGACACCTGGCTGGCTCAGCCAAACTGGGATGATATTTATCCCTACCGCTCCCGGTTGGCGTTTGAGGATTTTGACTGGGAAAATGATCACCCGCTCGAATATCCCATCGAAGATCTGGTGATTTACGAAATGCACGTACGGGCTTTTACGCAGCACCCTACAGCCAAAGTCAAAAATTCGGGTACGTTCAGCGCGATTAAGAGCAAGATAAAATACCTAAAAGAACTGGGCGTCAATTGTATTGAGTTGATGCCGATTTATGAGTACGATGAATGGGAAAACAGCAAACCGAATCCGGTAACGGGCGAAATGCTCGTCAATTTCTGGGGATATAGTACGGTTAATTTTTTCTCGCCCAAAGCGGGCTATGCCGCTACCGGAAAGTTTGGGATGCAGGTCGATGAACTCAAAACGGTCATTAAAGAACTTCACAAAAATGGCATTGAGGTTATTCTGGACGTGGTTTTTAACCATACCGCCGAAGGCGACCACCGCGGGCACACGATTTCGTTTCGCGGAATTGACAACAAAACGTACTACATGCTCACGCCCGAGGGCTACTATTTTAACTTTTCAGGAACGGGTAATACGCTGAACTGTAACAACCCCGTGGTGCGCAACATGGTGCTTGACTGCCTGCGTTACTGGGCCGCCGACTACCACATCGACGGATTCCGCTTTGACCTTGCTGCTATTTTGGGCCGGGCGCAGGACGGCAGCCCGCTTAGTAACCCGCCGCTGCTCGAATCGCTGGCGTACGATCCGATCCTGGCCAAATGCAAGCTGATTGCCGAAGCATGGGATGCGGGCGGATTGTATCAGGTGGGTACATTTCCGGCCTATGGCCGCTGGGCCGAGTGGAACGGCAAGTACCGCGATTCGGTACGGAAATTTCTGAAAGGCGACGAAGGACTGGTAGGCGAAATGGCCCAACGGATTCAGGGTTCACCGGATTTGTACTACTACCGTGGGCCCACCGCAAGCATCAATTTCATTGCCTGTCACGATGGATTTACGCTCTATGATTTGTTTTCATATAACGAAAAGCACAACGAGGCAAACGGCGAAAACAACAACGACGGCGGCAACGACAATCACTCCTGGAACTGCGGCTGGGAAGGCGAAACCGACGACATCGAAATTAACTTTCTGCGGCATAAGCAAATCAAAAATGCGCTGTCGATTTTGTTCGTAAGTCAGGGTGTACCCATGCTGCTGATGGGTGACGAAATGGGGCGTACCAAGCTCGGCAACAACAATACCTACTGCCACGACAACGAGCTGAACTGGCTTGACTGGTCGCTGCTCAAAAAGAATAAACACCTGTTTGATTTTGCCCAAAGCATGATCAAATTCCGCAAGGCGCATCCGGTTTTGCGAAGCTCTACGCATTTTACACATTCTGATTACGTAGGCAGTGGCTATCCCGACATTAGTTTTCACGGCACCCGTGCCTGGCAAATGGATTGGTCAGCCAACAATCGTTCGTTTGCGTTCATGCTTTGTGGCGAACATGCCAAGCAGGGAGCCATCAAAGATGATATGATTTATGTAGCCATGAATATGTACTGGGAAGCGCTTTCGTTTGAGTTGCCGGCACTGAGCCGGGACCGGAAGTGGCACGTGTACGCCAACACCGATATGCCCGCAGCGGAGCAGGTAAGTACTTTGGGTAAAGAGCCCCTCGTACAGCATCAGGATCATATTATTGCGGGCGCCCGCTCCATCATTATTCTGGTAGGGAAATAAGTAAGAGAACCCCGCTTTTTAGCTAATTCCAAATCACTCAAACCTAAAAAACAATCAACAATGAGCTTTTCAATAAATTCAACTGTATCAGAAAATGCCGAAGGCGCCAAGGTGGCCCTGATCACGCTTACGGGCGAACTTGATTCTTTATCGGCACGTCTTTTTCAAAAAGAAATAGAAAAAGTTGCGCTGGAATCTCCCAAAGATTTGGTGCTCGACATGGAGCAACTATCCTTCATGGCATCGGCAGGTTTGCGGGTTTTGATTTTTTCCAAACAGAAAATCGGGCCGGCATTGAGTATCTATATCGTTAAACCTCAGGAGCCTATCGTAGATACGCTCGACAAAACCGGGCTTTTGCATAGCGTTACAATTGTTGATAAATATCCCAGCTAATCTTTTGTCTGATGGAATCAAGAACATTTCCGGGTACGGTCGATTCCATTGATCAAATCCGGCACTATATCATGGAAATATCTCAGGCGGCGGGCTTAGGCAAAAAGCCGACCTACAACCTCATGTTGGCTGCCGACGAAATAGCCACCAACATTATTCTGTACGGCTATCAGGAAGCAAATCAGGAAGGAGATATCGACGTGATCCATAGCCTGACGGACACGGAGCTTACGGTGATTTTTGAAGATACGGCCACTCCGTTTGACCCGCTTCAACGCGAACTGCCCGACGAAGAGGACCTCACAAAGCCCCTCGAAGAGCGGTCTATTGGCGGATTGGGAATATTTTTGACGGTGCAGGGAGTTGATGAATTTTCGTATGAATATGTAGAAAATCGAAACCGCAATATTTTCAAAATGTATGTAGTATCTTCGGAATAATATGTATGTAAATTGCATACAAACTTTGCTGAAAAACATAGCCTTCGGGCCTTTTGACATTACCTAATTTATCAGTTCCGGATACACAGGATGTGTTTTTTCAGGTTTCTGCATTAGTACAAGATATATGTCTGTTAACAGTCGATATACGAATCCATTTCCCGGCCTCAGAAGTTTTGAATCGCAGGATTCGGACCTTTTCTTTGGCCGGGAAAGTCATATCAAAGTATTACGGAATAAGCTTTCGCTTACTCGTTTTCTGGCCATCGTGGCGTCGTCAGGAAGTGGAAAGTCTTCGTTAATTAAGGCGGGCTTAATTCCTTCGTTGAGGCGGGAAAAATTGCAGGGAGCGGTGGCCGACGCCTGGGAAATAATCCTGTTTAAACCCGGTGCCAAACCGCTTACGGCCTTTTGCAAAGCCATCTATCGGGCGCTTTACGGCAGCTCAGCAGGCTATGAGGCTTTTGAAGAGGAGCTCAAACATGACCCGCAGGCGGTTTTTCCTTACCTGAAAAAAATGGCCGATAAGAACATCCTGTTGGTTATTGATCAGTTTGAGGAAGCATTTCGCTACGCAGAGTCAGAACCCGACGACTCCAACGTGACCCAAACTACGCGCCTGATTGCGCTCATCCTGCGGTTGATTGTGCAGCAGGAATGCCAGGTTTATGTAGTACTTACGATGCGGTCGGATTATCTGGATGAATGCACCAATTATCCGGGTTTTACAGAAGTTATCAACGAAGGATACTACCTGCTGCCCAAAATGAACCCGGAAGAAATCAGGCAGGCAATTACGCAACCCGTGGTTCTGAAAGGGGCGGTTATTGCGCCGGGGCTGACCGAGCGCCTGCTTACGGAGGTGCATACGAGCTACGATCCGCTGCCAATTTTGCAACATGCGCTGATGCGTACCTGGGATTATTGGGAAAAGCACGACCCAACGCACCCGCTGGACGAAGTTCATTATGAGGCGATTGGTACTATGAAAGAAGCAATTTCGCGCCATGCAGAAGAAATCTACCACGCCCTGCCCGACTCCCAAAGCCGGGTGGCTACGGAGCGGCTCTTCAAGGCGCTTATTGTGCTGGCACCCGGCGATATTGGCATCATGCGCCCGGCGCGGCTACGTACGATCGTTCGTGTAACGGGCATGCCCGAAGACGTTTTGATGGATGTGATCAACCGGTTCAGGCAGCAGGGAACGTCCATTTTGACGCCTTCTTATACCCAAAAAATAGACCGTGAATCGTTTGTCGATATTTCTCTTGAAAAAATAATGCTGCTTTGGGAGCGTCTCCGGGAGTGGATTCAGGAAGAAACGGAGTCGGCAAAGCTGTACAAAAAACTAGGGGTTTCGGCACAGCTGAATCAGGCCGGAAAAACGGGTTTGCTCATCAATCCCGAACTACAAACGGCCCTGAAATGGCTCAAAGAAAAGCAACCGTCCAAAGAGTGGGCCGAAAAACATGATCCTTACTTTGAACGGGTAATTAACTACCTGGATCACAGTAGGATCGAGTACGAAAACACCATTAAGAGTAACGAAGACAAGCAGAAAAGAGAGCTGAAACGAGCCCGATACTTTGCGATTGTGATGGGCATTGGCTCGCTGATGTCGCTGTTGTTTCTGGTCATCTCGCTGGTGCTTCGCTACGACGCGGAGCAGAGCCGAAAGCAGTCGCTGGAAAAGGAAAAGCTCGCTATGTCGGAGCGCTCGCGGGCAGAAGAGCAAACCAAAGAATCTATTTCACAAAAAAGAATTGCGGAGCAGCAGGAGATGATTGCGGAGCAGCAGCGCCGCCTCACCGAAGAGCAGCGCTCTATTGCGGTACGTGAACAGCAACTTGCTCAGGTAAAACGCCTGGAAGCCGAAGTGGCCAAGCAGGTGGCCGTACTGGAACGTATGAAGGCCGATACGGCCCAACGGATTGCGGTCAAACAAAAAGACCTTGCCGTACTGGCCAAAGCCGAAGCTGACCTGATGCGCTTTCAGGCTGACTCGGCGCGGCGTGTGGCGATTCTTTCACAAAAAGATGCCGAAGAGCAACGCGGAAAAGCCATTGCTCGCTCCGTGGCTATTCAGTCGTATCAAATGGCCGACAACGCGCAGGACGCTCTGCCCGGTCTGCTGGCGATTCAGGCATACCGCTTCAACGTCAGAAACAAAGGACAGGCCGACAATCCGGATATTTTCAGGGCACTTTCCAAAGCTACGGATTCCAAAACGATTTTGCGCTGGCACCGCGACATTGTGCGCACGCTTGTGCCCACCGGCAAAGCCGATCAGTATGCCTCTACCGGCGACGATGGTACGGTTAAGCTGTGGAGCACAAACCTGGATCAGCAGCCGACGGTTCAGACGTTTGCAACTGCCGAAAAGGTAGCGCCCTCGTTACGGGCAATTGGTATCGCGGCAGATGGCGCCTCGCTGCTTGCGGGCAGTTCCAGGGGTATGCTGTATCATTGGTCAACGGCGGATCCGGCAGCTTTGCCCAAAGTGGTGAAAGCGCATGCCGGCGTAGTTACGAGCATCATTGTCCCAAAAAAATCTTCTCAGGTTATTACCGTAGGTGGCGACGGAACCATTCGTACCTGGAAACTATCAGCTAACGGCCTGGATTCGCTGCAAAATTTGAAATCGGGGATTGATATTTTCTGCGCCCGGCTTACACCCGATGGCAAACGACTCGCCTGCGGGTCGAGCAAAGGCCGGGTAGTGATTTTTGATTTGGCCAATTTGGACAAAGAACCCGAAACCTACAATTACTACGGTTTTGGTACCAGGGTAACGGCTCTCGCTTTTTCACCCAGCGGAACAAACCTCATCACGGCTAATTCTTCGGGCGCGCTGTACCAATGGAATTTTACAAAAAATAAAATAGATCGCATTGGCCTGCCGCTTTCGGGGCGGCATACGTCGTCGGTCAACGACATCGTGTTTTCTCCCAACGGAGCATTCATGGCTACGTGTAGCTACGATTGGACGGTTCATTTGTGGAACTATGAAAATATTTCCAACCGACAAATCCAGCCCATCGTGATTGACGATTACGATACGTGGGTGCTTGGGCTTGCTTTTTCACCCGATAGCAAGCAGTTGGTTGCCTGTGGAGCCGACCGTACCATCCGAGCCTGGAATATTGACCCAAGAGATTTGTACGAACAGGTGGTGAAAAAAGCGGATCGCGACATGACGGTTGATGAGTGGAACCGGTTTATCGGGAAGGATATTCCTTACGAAAAAATAGTACAGAGTACGACGCAGTAAGAAGCCTGAATAAAGTGCCGAATTTGAAAATGAACGTGTTGAAAAAACTTCTAAAAAAAATGAAAAGCCTGCCTTTGCTGCTTGCATGCTGTATGCTGGCCGCATTGCCGCACACGCATGCTCAGCAGCCGGGCGTCTGCGATCAGACAATCCTGATTCCGGAAGCTGAAAAAAGGTACGCAACCGGCAACTTCGACGAAGTGCTGAGTCAGCTGCTGCCGTGCATCGAATCGGGCTTCAACGAGGATGGGAAAGTGCAGGCCTACAAAACCATAATCAAAACCTACCTGGCCATTGATTCCGTTCAGCAGGCACGAACCAGTATTCTCCGGATTCTGGAAATCAACCCTGCTTTTGAGCCCGATTTTTCCGCTTCGGAGCAGTTTAAAGTTCTTGTGCAGGAAATGAAAGATTTGCAGGAACAGATTATTCAAATTACGTCGGTATCCAAAAAAGCGGAGAATTTGTTGCAGGTTCCTGCTACTGTAATGGTAATTACGGAAAAAGATATCGAACAACGGGGCTACCAAAGTCTCGAACAAATGCTCCACGATTTGCCCGGATTTGATATTGCCAAGGGCAACGGCCCCGGTTACTCCTATTTTTATCAGCGAGGCTACCGGGCCGTAGCCAACGACCGCACCCTGCTGCTGATCGATGGAGTCGAGGAAAATGATCTGGTTTCCAATAATATTCCGATTTCCCGCCAATACCCCATTTCAGATATTGAACGGGTGGAGGTTATTTACGGCCCGGCGTCTACGCTGTATGGAGCCAATGCTTTTGCCGGGGTTATTAACGTAATTACTAAAAGTCATAAAAGCATAATCGGACTGACCAAAAAGCTGGAAGTAAAAGGGCAGGCCCGGCACGGCACCTGGAATTCGAGTTTTGTAGACGGCATCATAACCGGAAAAACCAAAGATTTGGCGTTCTCTGTGACGGGACGGTATTTCCGATCCGATGAGATGAATCTATCCCAAATGTATCCTACCTGGAACTACGACGCGCGAACACCGGCTGATTATGAAGGCGTACTTGCGATTTCGGGCAAAGATGCCAACGGTAACTTCCTGGCCCAAAACTACCTGAATAGCAGTGGATTATTGACCAAACATCCCGGAAGTAATCTGTTTGATATAACGTATTCAGGCGCGCAGGCATCTGAAATAAAACTTTCGCCGGAAGGCGTGCAGAAAGCCGCTTTGCTGGATAATCAGCAAGTGTTTGAAGGAAAAATCAATGGCGAACCCATTGGTTTTAATAACGATAGCCGCGATTGGTTCATGCGTGCCAAGCTCGAATTTAAAGAACTTACACTTTCCTTTTACAGCTGGCGCACCGATGAAGGCGCAACGCCCTGGTATACCAACAAGTCCCGGCTTTCGGCACCGAATTTTTCCCGCTGGATCACAACAAATACTGCATTCTCATCTATTTACACCAAAATATTTAGTGAAAAATTACAGGTATTGAATATTTCTTCTTTCAAAATCCATGAGATCGACGGCGGCACAAACCTTGCGTCCTATTCGGGGTACTACAATGCCCGGTATACGCTCCTGGATTTGGCCAATGGCCGCCTGCCAACAACTACCACGCAGTACAATTACCGGTATTCCAATCAGATTCGAAACGAGCTTCGGGTCTTTTGGACACCTACGCCAAAGCTCGACATCAGTAGTGGTCTGGAAGTTCGGGCGAGTTATATTCAGGGTGATTACATTCGGTCGGCGCTACCGTTTCCTGACGAAACCGGCTACATCGTCGATTCAATCGTTGGGGGTAATAACTACCGAAGCTACGACATTGGTTTGTACTCACAGCTGACGTATCAGCCCCTGAGCTATCTGAAACTGGTGGCCGGGCTACGGCTCGACGATAACCGGATTCGGAACAATGGAGGCTACGGCACGGTGCTGAATCCACGTTTGGCGGCGATTTATACCAAAGGGAAATTTATCTTCAAAGGGATTTACGCAACGGCATTTAAGGACGCATCAAACCTTCAAAAATACGGCACCGCGCCTGACCGCCGCCTCAACAACCCAACTTTGCTGCCTGAGCGCGTGCAAAATACCGAAGTGAGTGTCAACATGCGCCTCTCCAAAGAGTTCTCGATCAGTGCGGTTGCGTACAATGCTGAGTATAGCAACGTGATTGGTACGGCGCAGGTGCAGCTCCCCAACGGTACGTTTACCAATCAGTTTCAACCTATCGGAAAGCAGAGCATTTGGGGCGTGCAGGGCGAAGCATCCTACCGAGTCGACCGCTTCAATGCCTGGGGAAATTTTACGGTCACGAATCCGAAGGATCAGGAAAATGATTTGAGAATCAGTGATATAGCTGATTTTATGTGTAATGTAGGAGCTAACTACGAAGTAACTCCCAAACTAAATGTTAACCTGAGCGGCAACTACGTGGGGGCCCGCAAAACGGGAGCTGGTACGTCCGGGAGTCGCAATCCCATCACCCGCTTTGATCCCTACCTGATTATGGATGCAGCCCTTACGTATCAAAATATTTTGCAGGGGCTTTCGCTGCAACTTACAGTAAACAACCTATTCAATACCGAATATTTTTTCCCCGGCATTCGGGAAGCAGACAACCGAACCTTTGCCTCGCAGTTGCCGCAGGAGCGCCGCGCCATTTCGGTCGGTATGTTGGTTCATTTGAGATAATGAGTCAAGACCACACTTTTACAAATAATTCATTATTAAGTATTTAACCATGCTTGCACAACACTCAACGTTAACAAAATTCGGCATGACACACCCTCTAACACGTTCGCCACAACAAGCAGGCCTGGAACTTCTGGAAGTCGATTATCCGGAAAAGATCAAGGAAATCGGTCGTTTCAGAATCAAAGGCTGGAAAATGGAAAAAGGGGTAGATCCGGCATTTTTTTCAAAAGATACCTGGATTGATTCGCTGGATCAGCGCGCCAATCATTGGGTAATTACCAAAAACCAACAGATTGTGGCGGCCTCGCGGCTGAGTTTTCATGATTCGCTGCACGATGTGCCTTATGCCGATTTTATGAAAGATGAACACAAACGACTGGTCGAAAACCGTCGGATTGCATCCATCAATCGCCTCGTGGTGGCCCCGGATTACCGGGGAATTGGGCTCTCAGGCCTGTTGGATCAGGTCCGCATTGACCGGGCAGTAGCGCAAAAAGCGGAAGTCATCATTGCTTTTCCGCAATTGGTACGGCTGGAACCGCTCAAAAAAAAGGGGTTTATACTAATTGATCAACTGGAAAATATTCCGGAAATGCCCGAACGACCCTTCTTTTTGATGATAAAGAATTTATAAATACATATTCATAAACTAATAGCCGGGACCGGATATAATTACACTCAACCCAACAAAAGCTTGACCAAAGAAACGCTATATCGACTAGTTGACCTGAAAGAAGGCGAAGAGAAGGCCGTAGGGCTATTTATCGGCTATTCCTTCTTTATGGGCGTCGCTGTGGCCATTTTTTACACCGCCACTACCTCTTTGTTTTTGCATTCTTTTGAAAAAACGATGCTGCCCAAAGCGTACATTGTAGGCGGGCTGATGGTCTATGTGCTGGGTTGGTTTACGAGCTATATTCAGAAAAAAGTCCGGTTTTCGTCCCTGGTAAGCGGCTTGATTTACTTCCTGATGATATCCGTCACCGGGCTGCTGCTGTGCTATCAGTTCAGCGATATCAAATGGTTTATTTTCTTTTTGTTTATCTGGAACCGCATCTTTGTTTTTGTCAATGGCATCACGTTTTGGTCAACGGCTTCCCGCATTTTTAACCTGCAACAGGGCAAGCGACTCTTCGGGCTCATTAGTGCCGGGGAGGTTATTTCGTCTATTCTGAGTTATTTTTCGGTACCCTTGCTGCTCCGATTCCTGGCCACCGATCAGCTGCTTTACCTGGCCGCCGGGGCGGTAGTTGCCTGTATTTTTCTGATGAGTACCATCGTTGCCCGTTATAAAAATGAGTTGAGCGGAGTGGGCAGTGAGGTAACTTTTGCCGAAGGCAAAGACACGAGAACCTGGAAAGATTTCCTCCAAAATCCCTACTATGTGTTGCTTTTTCTGGTAGCGATGATGCCCGTGGTTGGGTTGTTTTTTGTTGATTTTATGTTCGCAATTGAATCCAAGAATGTCTTTCCCGACAACGAATTACTGGCGAGCTTTCTAGGTGTATTTTTTGGCTTTTGTGCGTTGGTTGAAATCAGTATAAAAACGGCGCTTTACGGAAAACTCATTCGTCGTTTTGGACTCAAACTTGCCATTTCATTGCTACCCCTCACGCTGCTTTTCAGTGTGACCCTTGCCGTTGGGTACGGGATGTTCAATGGCACCACGGCGCTCTTTTTTGCCTTTATCGTGCTGAGTCGTTTTTTCATGAGCTCCGTCCGAAAATCCATACACGAACCTTCCTTTCAGCTTCTTTTACAACCCATTATGGGCTACGAGCGGGCCGTGCTGCAAAGCCGAATTGAGGGAGGACCCAAGGCAATCGGCAACATTGTTCCCGGTTTACTATTGCTGTTGCTTACAAGTTTCAGTTTTGTGGGGATGGTCGAAATCGCCGCATTTTTTCTCCTGATTCTGATCGTTTGGTACTATTTATCCTTAAAAATTCAGGTTGAATACCGCAATGTGTTGGGAACATTGCTTGAAAAATCTCAGGAGACTTTTCAGCAGGGCCGAGATTTGTACGCGCAGATTGGCCGTAGAATCGTCCGTGACAAAAAAGCCCCGATCCTGAATTATGAAGGAAGTAATTTTGATTTTATTGTAAAACTGGCCGCATCCAGTCGCGTACCCGACCGCATTTTGGCCGCTGAGTTGCTGCGCGAATCGGGTCGTTATTTTGCTTACCGCCACCTGATCGCCCTGATCAATGATCCGGACTGCGACGTCAAAAAAGCGGCTCTACTGGCAGCGGGCGAAATCCGTAAACCAGAACTATGGCCTTTGCTTATCAACCATTTGGCCACGGATCGCTTCCATCAATCAGCGGCTTACGCCCTGATCAGCGTGGGCGAGCCGGTGGTGCGTGAATTGAGCCGGGCCTTCACACGTTCGGGGGGCAATACCACCGTACAGCTGCGCCTGCTGCGCATTCTCCGCCAAATTGGTGGACCTTCGGTGCTCAAATTTTTGCGCTCGGTGATGAATTATCCCGACGTGCTGATTCGGGATGAAGTATTTGAATCGCTTAAATGTTTGAGCTACCATGTCAATTCTACGGAGCGCAGTTTCATCGCTTCCGAAATCGAAGATCGAATCGCCCTGCTTGTCTGGATTATGGCCTCACAGCGCGACCTGGAAAAATACCCGCCCTGGTCTCCGATTCATGTGGCACTTGACCGCGAAAAACGGCGCCTGATTCCGAAACTATTTACCTTGCTTTCGCTGCTTCCGGGCGTGCAGTCGTTTGATTTTATAAGTGAAAAATTATTGAGCGACGACGAAGAAACTTACGGCTATTTGCTGGAAGTAATGAATATGACCTTACCGGAGGAATGGAAAAATAATTTGATTATGCTGTTTGAGGATAAACCCCTGTCTGAGCGTCTTCGGCAGTGTGAGCCTTTTTACCCGCATGCCAACCTGAGTCCTGAGGAACGATTGAAAAATATCATTAACCGCCATTTTTCCCGAATTTCCTGCTGGTTAAAGGTCATGGCTCTGGACGAGCTAACCCGGATTCCGGGCGATCATACGCTGATTTTGGCTGCACATGCCATTTCTCCCGATGAAATTATGGCCGAAACTTCCCTCTACACGCTGCATCGCACCAACCGAGTTCGGTTCGATGAATTGCAGGCCGTCATTCAGCAGCAAAAGGATAGTTTTCATAGCCGCATCATTTTTAAGGTAGAAAGCTCTCCGGGAAATCATGACCTGATGATTCATAAGGTGTGGGTACTACGGCAAACGGAGCTCATGGCTGCGCTCCACGAAGACGAACTCCTGCCGGTTGCCTGTTCGCTTTTTACTTACAAAACCGAAGAAGGACCGCTGCCTGATTTTGCCCTGCGCGGGCAGCACGAAAATTTTGTGATGGTGATGGCCGCCGGCAGCATGGTGGTTTCCTGGCCCGATGGGCGCGAGCAGATTCTGGAAACATTCGACACCCTTGAATTGTCGCGTGAACAGCTCGATCAGGTCCGAATCTGGTTGCGCGAAACCTCAGAAATTTATTGCATCGATGGACAAAAGATAAACGCCGTTTTACCCGAATCATTTATTGAAGAAGACCAACGGCAGGCCGTGGGCGAAGTTTCGTCAGAAGAAGTCCTATGAATTTAATTGCTCCCCGAACGCTCAATGCTATGATACGTTGTGTACTGCATATGGAAATTTACCCTGAACGAACCGCTGCCGGATTTTTCCGACAATTGGCGCTTTGGTTGTGCCTGCTGGGCTGCGGCGTGTTCTGGCCAATGCACACGCTGTACGCGCAGGCATTTGTGGGAGAAATGGGCAATCCGATTGCTGAACTACACACCGCCCGTGAATACAACGCGCACGGACAGAATTTTGCGATGGTGCAGGACAAGCGGGGATTGATGTATTTCGGAAATTTTGCGGGTATACTAGAATACGACGGCATGACGTGGCGCACCATCACGACGAAGAATTATGCCAAGGTTTCGGCGCTCTATCTCGATCCATCCGGGCGTATTTTTGTGGGGGCCAACGGCGAGTTTGGCTATCTGCAACCCGATGCTAAAGGCACGCTTTTCTTCAAAAGTATCAGCGATAGCCTGAAAACAGCCTTTGGAGAAATTTTGACGATCGTCGGAAAGCCCGAAGGAATTTATTTTGTATCTAAAAAAAATGTGTACCTCTGGAAAAACAACCGGGTTGTGAAGGAGTGGTACACCGATGACCCGATTTTGTCTGCTTTTGAAGTAAGCGGACAAATGTTTTTTTACCAGAAAAATAAAGGAATCACCCGTTTTAATGGTAAGTCGATCACAAAAATTCCGGTCAATCCCCGACTGAATGCCTTTTTGGACGTAACGAGCATGCTGCCGCTTGATGCTCAGTCGACGTTAATTGTTACGAGTAATCAGGGACTTTTTCAGGTAAAAAACAACTACATTGATCAATTCAAGACACCGGCAAATGCGTACCTGATCACCAATCAAATAAGCGCCGGCGCTCGTTTGAGCAGCAATTTGGTAGCCCTGGCAACTTTACAGGGAGGTATAGTGCTGATGGATTCGCTGGGCATAATCCGGCAGATTATTCGGGGCGATATGTTTGAAGAAGCGCAGGTCAATAGCCTTTTTGAAGCACAGGGCGGAATTTTGTGGATGGCCCTCAACAATGGTCTCGCGCAGGTAGATATTCCCTCGCCGATGTCAGTTTTTGATGACGCGGCCAATGTGAAAGGAGCCGTAAATCACTTGCTGCGGTATCAGGGAGAAATGTATTTGGGTACGCTCAATGGACTTTTTGTGGTCAATGGTTTTCGGGCGCAACAGATTAGCGGCTTAAACGCGAGTTGCTTTTACCTGGCCGAAGCGTCGGGAGGTTTGCTGGCAGCCACGAGCAAAGGGGTATACCGGATCAGCGGCGGGCGGGCGCAACCTCTCACCAATGATTTTGCGGTTTATCTGTACCCCTTGCGGAGCCGCCCGGGTTTTGTACTGGTAGGACTCGAAAACGGCCTCGCAATTCTGGATTTGTCCCGAAAATCGTATAAACTCGTGCCGGGTCTTGACGATCAGATTGTGGGTGTTGCCGAAGATACCAACGGAAATGTCTGGCTGGAAACGCTTTCCAAAGGATTGTATCGAACGGATCCTCAGTTTAGATCTTTGTCTTTGTACGGTATAGACAAAGGCCTCAAAACCCTGCTGTACAATCAGGTGTACCAAAGTTCGCAGGGGCTGCTGGCGTGGAACAAGAACGGGATTTTCAGATATAACGTAGAAAAAGACAGTTTTGAATCCTTCAATCTTTTTAAAACGGATTCTACCGCAGCGGCGTATTGGAAAGGCGAATTGGTGGAAGATCGCAGCGGGAATTTCTGGACTACGCGCGGGGATGAAAAGTTTGTGACGCTTTACAAAAAACAATCAGCCGGACAGTATGAAGAAATCGTCAAGCCTTTCCGGGCGTTTTCTGACCGGACCTTCAAAGTGATCTATCCCGATGCCGACAGCATTGTGTGGTTTGGTGGGCCGGAAGGAGCGATTCGGTTCGATTTGCGGCAATCTGACGACTTTCTGAAAACGTTTCCGGCCATTATCAGGAAAATAAATAATAAGACCGATACGCTGTTTAATGGATTTTTTCAACCCGGAACTACGGTAAAAAATACGGTGGTGAACCCCACCGGCACTCGCATCAGCTATGCTGAAAATGACATTAGTTTTGTGTTTTCGGCGCCAAGTTATAATGTAGGAGAAGAGTTGATGTTTCGGTTTTACCTCGAAAACTACGATGAAACCTGGTCGGATTGGACCACCCAAAATCAAAAAGAATATACCAACCTGAGTCCCGGGCGTTATGTGTTTCGGGTAAAATCACGGAATATTTATAACTCAGAAAGCGAAGAAGCCGTCTTTCAATTCGTGATCGAACGGCCCTGGTACCGCATGTGGTGGGCTTTTGTTCTCTACTTTCTAGTGTTTGTGGCTGTACTTTCCTACCTGATTCGCTGGCGTTTGCGGGCTTTGGTCAAGGAAAAAGATCAATTGGAAAATATGATTACCGAACGAACCGAAGAAATTTCGAGCCAAAAAGAAGAGCTTGAAAAGCAATCGGTTGAGCTGGCTTCCAAGAATGATCAGCTGGAAAAAATTGACCTCATTGTTCAATCCATCAATTCAGAAATTGAGTTTACGAGCCTGTTTGAAACCGTATTGGCCAAGCTCAATATTATCCGAAACATGGAAAACGCAACGGCGCTGATTTATGACAAGGAATCCAACAGTTTCAAATTTAAGGCGGCCTTTGGAGAAATCGAGCTTTCGCAGCTCGACGGATTGGCGCTGACGCTTCAGGAAGCTGAGGAACGCTACCTGACCAATGCCGCTGAAATGGCCGAAGATGTCTATTTCAAAACCGAAGTGCCTTTTCCGGAGCTGGGCAATGCGCTTGATGGGTTGGCTGTGCCAAAGTCGCTCATTACGATTGTGATCAACGTTGAGGGTAATGTGGAAGGATTTATTACGCTGGAAAATGCCTCGCGTACGCATGCCTTTGATCAGCGCGACTTTGACATGATCCGAAATCTGAAAGAGCACCTGATTGCGGCATTTATCAAAACCCGGATTCTGGAAAATCTTGAAAAAACACTAAACAACCTGAAAGTTGCGCAGGAAGAACTGATCCGGCAGGAGCGCCTTGCCTCCGTTGGGCAGCTGACGCGCGGAATAGTTGACCGGATTTTGAATCCGCTCAATTATATCAACAACTTCTCAGAGTCGTCGTACGATCTGATTGACGAGCTTACGGAGCTTATAGAGGAGCATAACGTGCAGTTTCCGGAAGAAATCGCCGATGATTATTTTGGTGATCTTGACATGCTGAAAGTCAATTTGTTAAAGATCAAAGAACACGGCAATAGTACCACGCGAATCGTGAAAGATATGCAGCGGTTGCTGAAAGAAAAATCCGTTGATTTTATTGAAACAGATCTAAACAGTTTTGTCGAAAATAAAGTGCAGGTGGCCACGCAGGAGCTCAAAAAAGAGCAAAAAGATAAAGAACTTGACCTGAACGTAACCTTTGAATTTGACGCTCAGTCGCCGAAGGTAAAACTGCTCCCTTACGAAATGAGCAGCGTGATTGCGAATATCGTCAATAATGCTTTTTATTCGATGCAGGAAAAGAAGAAGATACAGAAAAACCTTGAATCTCAGCTGGTTATTTCTACCCAAATCGTCGGGAAAAAGGTATGGCTACGCTTTAAAGATAATGGCAAGGGAATTCCGAAAAAAGAAATGGAGCAACTTTTCAGTCCATTTTTTACCACCAAACCTACGTCCAAAGGTACCGGACTTGGGCTTTATATGAGTAAGGACATTGTAGAAACTCACAAGGGAGAAATTGACATTGAATCCAAAGAAGGGGAGTATGTTTTATTGACAATCCGGCTGCCGATTGCCTGAGCAGGACGTCCTGTCAGATACATGTTTTGAGTACACGACCGCATAACGATTTACCGTATGGATGATTCCAACCAATTAGAAAACCTGCAGCAAACCAATGCATTGCTTTCAGACGATGTGGAGAGATTAAGTCAGGAAATGAAAGATGCGCAACGGCGCTTTGAGCAGCAAAGCAAGCTGGCTGCGATGGGCCAACTGATGGCGGGTATTCTGCACGAAATCAGAAATCCACTAAATTTCGTCACTAATTTTTCAAAACTAACGCTCGATTTGCTGGAAGAAATAAAGGAAATTCTGGCAAAAATGGAGGAGAATTCAGAGCGTGCAGATTTTGAAGAATTGGCCGAACTGATTGGCATGGTGGAGGTGAATATCAACCGGATATATGAAAACGGAGGGCGTGCCGAACGGATCACGCAGCGGATGCTCGGACAGACCCGAGCGGATGAACAAAAGTTTGTTCCGACAGATTTGAACCAATTGGTGGAGGAATTCGCTAAATTGGCCTATCAGGCGGTACGCGGGCAGGATCGGGAGTTTAATGTGTCGTTTACGTTTGAGCTGGATCCGGCTGTGGGCATGGTTGACCTGATGGCCAATGAGTTTACGCGGGTTATAATTAACCTGGTAAATAATGCCTGCTACGCCGTCAATGTAAAAAGAAAAGCGGGTAATGAGCCTGATTATGTGCCTCGCATCACGATTCGGACGGAACGGGCGGGCAACGAATACGTAACGGTCCGGATTCGGGACAATGGCATCGGAATTCCGGAGGAAATTGTCCAAAAGGTGTTTAATGCTTTTTTTACCACCAAACCACCCGGCGAAGGCACCGGCCTGGGGCTGTCGCTGAGCATGACCACGATCAACGATTTGCATCATGGCAAACTAACGGTAGAGTCGGAGCCGAATGTATTTACTGAATTTATGATTTGGCTGCCCGATCACCTGTCAACCTGGAACATTGTCCGAAATTAATCCTGAAAAACAACTATCATGGGAATGAAAATACTTAACGTTGATGATGAATTCGATATGGAAATGCTGATAACACAGCGTTTTCGCAAGCAGATTCGTGAAAAAAAGTTTGAGTTTGTGTTTGCACATAATGGCCTTGAAGCGCTCGAAAAATTGGACGAGCACGACGACATAGCGCTCATCCTGTCGGATATTAATATGCCCGAAATGGATGGACTTACGTTTTTGGGCGTGCTCAATGAGCGTAAAAATCCTTCGCTGAAAGCCGTGATGGTGTCGGCCTATGGAGATATGGAAAACATCCGCACCGCTATGAACCGCGGCGCATTTGATTTTATAACCAAGCCGATCAATTTTGAGGATCTTGAAATAACCATCAATAAAACAATTGAGCATGTAATGATGCTCAAATTGTATCAAAAAGAGCGCGATCAGCTTATTTCCATTAAAAATGATCTGAGCATTGCCAAGGAAATTCAGCAGTCGATGCTGCCCAAAGAATCGCCCCCGTTTCCTAACCGCACCGACCTGGATCTGCACGCTTTTCTGGAACCGGCCAAGGTCGTTGGCGGCGATTTGTTTGACTATTTTTTGATGGACGAAAATCGGCTGTTCTTTATCATCGGCGATGTGTCGGACAAGGGTATTCCGGCGGCCTTGTTCATGGCAATTACAAAAGCCATTTTTAAGAGTCATTTTTTAAATCCCAACTGCGGCACGCTCATGGACGAAGTGCGGCAGGTAAATTCTTTTTTATGCGCTGACAATACTTCCTTCATGTTTGTTACGGCGTTTTTGGGCATTATTGATCTGAAAACCGGAGTCGTCGAATACGTTGATGCGGGCCACGAACCCCCGCTGATTCGTCGGAAAGACGGAACGGTAGACGTGCTCAAAAAACATGGCGGCCTGGCGCTTGCGATTGATGCTTCCTTTGAATATACGTCTCAATTTATGACACTGTCTTCGGGAGATACGTTCTTTCTCTATACCGATGGTGCAACGGATGCATACAACTATGAGAAAAAGCGCTACGGCCTGCCCCGCCTGCAAGAGCACCTGCTGGCCCTGTCGGGCACTGAAACCCCCAAGGAAATTAATGATACATTTTTAGAGGACATAAAGGAATTTATCGGAGCTGAAGATCAGTTCGATGACATTACGATTCTGACGATTTTGTATAAATAGGTTTACGTCTTTGTAAAAACGTATTCGACGTTTTCCATATTTCTGATGGGCTGCACCCATCGCTGGTATCTATTGCCTTTTCAGGGCTGGCTATACATCAACCCTGAAAGGGCGTAAATCCATCAGCACAGGGTTACGCCCTGTGTCTGGAATGCGAAATTGAATTGTATGCGGTGTTATTGACGGTTTTTATTTCGACGTTTGTGATGTTTCCGATGGGTTCCGCCCTGTGTTTGGAATATGTATTGATAAAGGGGGACATGTGCGGTTTACGACGGATGTCGGTTATTCGTCAGCAGCACCAAAAAGTTGAGCTTCAAGATCATCAATACCGCCTTCGGGTGCAAGAAAAAGCTCGCTGGGTTTGTGCGTATGTACCGGCCTGACGGTCATAAAATGGCGAAATTGTTCGTCGGTAATAATGTTCGTTTGGAGGGCTCGTTTGAGTACAATAGCAAAGGGTACTTTAAAAAAATCGGCGATGTCGGCGGCGAGGTAGCCGGGCAGGCGGGTGATGCCCTCATGAAAAAAACTACGCACATCCTGCACAGGTAGCAAGCTTTGAAAAACGAGTTGTTCGGCACGTTGCGCCATGGATTCGGGCGCAGGATAGGAAGGATAAAGCCCAAGAGCGCTCGTGAGCAGGTAGGTATGATAGTAGCGTTCATTGGCATCGGCGAGGGCATTGACAAAAACCCACCCTTTTTGACGAAACAACGCAGCAAATCCAAGAAAATCTGCCGGAGCCGAGTGCAGTTGAGCCACTTTGACAACCTCTGGAAAAGGTAATTTGGCACCTAACTGACGAATAATGTCCTGCGCTGACGACACGTCGGCCATTTCTCCGGCGGGTTCGATCAGCCAATTGCCCGCCAGCAGTTCTTCAAAAATCCCATGAGCTGCCCGCTGACTTTCGACCTGCCCAAGTGCCAGAATCATGCGGTCGCCACGAACGGAGAAGTCGAGCGGTAACTGATTTTTAGGTAGTCTCTTCGCCATGAGAAAATTTATTTGATAAGTGACTGACCCTCAAAGATACACGCTTATACAATTCCGATCAATAGTTTTGTTACTTCCGGTTTTTTTATGGGTTGACCAAGTGCCTTAGTTACGCCATTGCAGGGTGTTAAGCAAATGCAGGGCGTCGCGCTGCATAAACTCAATGATAGGCGCAAGGGAATCGTTTTTGGTAGCAGTCGGGAAATAAATGGCGCCCCGAAGATAGTGCGTGGTGCTGTCTGTCACGTAAAATTGAAACGGACTTGGCACTTCGCCCTCGATCTTAAATAGAGTAACCGTCTTTCCGGTTTTGGTCGTCAGTCGTTGTTCCTGCAAAGCACTCGCCCGAATCTGATGCTTTACTGCCAACTTGTAGGCATCTTCAATGTACCCGCCAAGCCGCTGTGTGCTGTTCATGACGGGCTTGTAGGTAAGCTGAATGTTGGCGTTGAAGCGGGGGTAGTAAAGAAATATCCAGTATTTTTCGGCCATCGCAAACGTATCGGGCAAAATCACCGCTGCCGTGGAAAATTCAAAGGAATAGGGGTACTCCGCTGGTAGCGATTGATACGTTTGAGCGGGAAGGTTGATGCGGTTAAAGCCTTTGGGTTTGGGAAAATACGCAGGCTCTTCTTTAGAGCCGCAGCCTATAGTCAGGACAGCCAGGGTGCTGGCGATACACAAGGCAAATAAAACAGAGCAAATAGAACGATTCATAGGGTTAATTTAAACGGGCTATTGTTCTAAACGAATAGCCCGTTTTACTAGTATTTCGGCAATAGTTTTTGAGAATCTTTCGGTAGTATTGCGAACTATTCTACGGTTACAGATTTGGCCAGATTTCGGGGCTGATCCACGTTTCTTCCCCGCATCACGGCAATGTAGTAGGAGAGGAGTTGCAAGGGGATCACCGAAACAAGCGGCGTGAGCATTTCGTGCGTTTTTGGTATTTCTATCACAAAATCAACCATCGTCGGAATGAGCGTATCGCCTTCGGTGATGATGGCAATAACCCGCCCTTTGCGCGCCTTTACTTCCTGAATATTCGACACGATTTTTTCGTAGGAGCTATCTTTGGTTGCCAGGAAAACCACCGGCATGTCTTCGTCAATCAAGGCAATCGGTCCGTGCTTCATTTCGGCTGCAGGGTAGCCTTCAGCGTGGATGTACGAAATCTCTTTTAGTTTGAGCGCGCCTTCCAAAGCTACCGGAAAATTGAGTCCCCGGCCCAAATAGATAAAATTGCGGGCGTAGGTAAAAATAAACGCAATTTCTTTGATTTTTTCCGCTGTTTGCAGAACTCGCTCCACCTTGGCCGGAATCGTTTCAAGTTCGATTAAAAGCTGACGGTAGAGCTCTTCCGAAATCGTTCCTTTGCGCTGAGCTGCTTCAATTGCCATGAGCGTCAGTACGGTCACCTGCGCAGTAAATGCCTTTGTACTTGCTACACCGATTTCCGGTCCGGCATGCGTGTAGGCTCCGGCATCCGTGGCGCGGGCAATAGACGAACCGACCACATTACAAACCCCAAAAATGAGGGCCCCTTTGGACTTGGCCAATTCGATAGCCGCCAGGGTATCAGCCGTTTCGCCGGATTGAGAAATGGCAATGACAATGTCTTTTTCTTTAATAACCGGATTGCGGTATCGGAACTCAGAAGCGTATTCTACTTCTACGTTGATGCGGGCGAGCTCTTCAAACAGGTACTCAGCTACAAGTCCGGCATGCCAGGATGTACCGCAACCCACAATCACAATCCGCTTGGAATCAGCGAGTTTGTCCAGGTAGTTTCGCAAGCCACCCAACTGCAAATGCGCATCATCCGCCCGCAGACGACCGCGCATACTGTCAGCGATGGAGCGGGGCTGTTCAAAAATTTCTTTTAGCATAAAATGGTCATATCCACCTTTTTCTATGGTTTCGAGTTCCATTTCAAGCGTCTGAATGTAAGGTACTTGTTGTACGTTGTCGAGATTCAGAATCTGCAACTCATTATTCTTTACAACTGCAATTTCAAAGTCGTCTAAATACACTACATCTTTTGTATACTCAATAATAGGCGTGGCGTCGGAAGCAAAGAAAAATTCATCCTGCCCTATCCCAATCACCAACGGGCTGCCTTTTCGGGCCGCAATGAGCTGTCCGGGATGCTCGTCAGACATGATGACGATTGCGTAGGCACCCACAACTTCCTGCAACGCCAGGCGTACCACTTCTTCGAGGGGTTTGCCGGTTTCGGTACGGATATCTTCAATGAAATGAATCAGTACCTCAGAGTCGGTTTCGCTGCGAAAGGTGTGGCCTTTTTGCTGTAATTTTTGCTTGATGGCCGAATAGTTTTCAATGATACCATTATGAATGATTGCCAGCCTGCGGTCGTTAGAAAAATGTGGGTGAGCATTCGTATCGTTTGGTTCGCCGTGAGTAGCCCAACGGGTATGTCCCATACCGATGGTGGCTTGCGTATCTTTTGTTGAAAGTTCGGCTTCGAGCGCAGCTACTTTACCTTTTTTCTTATATATCGCCAACCCGTTTTCGTTCATAAGCGCAACGCCCGAGCTGTCGTAGCCTCGGTATTCCAGGCGTTTTAAGCCTTTTATAATCAGTGGGTAAGCCTCCTTGTTTCCAACGTATGCAACGATTCCACACATAGCATGTTCTATTTAGTAAGAAAAATTAATAAATAAGAAAAGTACAAATTACTAAAATAGTTTGACCTGCACAAAAAAAACCGACACGGGTTCGTTGTCGGTCTTTTCAAGATTCTGAAAAAGGCAGGAATCAGATCATTCTCTGGCCACTGTATAAAATACGATCAATTTGATGTCTTCGGGCTTTCCACTCATCACCAAACGACTCACACGATTGTTCATCTGCGATTGAAAACGAGTTCCACCCTGTCCGAGGGCATTTGTATAAACAGGCGCAACCAGAAAACTGTTTGTCTTTTTGTAGTCAGTTATCATCGCATTCAACTGCGTGGTTAAAAACCAGGTAAAGTTCTTGAACTTAGTATCGTAAAGTGCAACTTGTGGGTCTGGTACCTGACTGTATGCGGAGGCATCGTTATTGACAATTGCCTCATAGCCCAAAGCTCCGTAATAAATTCTATTGGTAGCGTCAGTCTCTAATAGCACAAGATAGGGCGGCATATTGAGTCCTGGTTCAATAGCTGAAAGTTCGGGTTTCAGGCTCAACTCAGCGCGATTGATGGCAATCGGACCATTGTTAGCAAGCGATTTCAGATACGGAATTTCAATTTTAGTTCTGATTCCGAGCGCGTCCTGCACAAAGGTGCGGTTGCCGGTACTGCTTGCCGGCACAGGCACAAGTGGTTGCAGATTTTCGAGTGCTGTACCGGAGCGGTCGGCGGTTACGCGGTTAAATCCAGCCCGGACAGAAGTCCCTGCATCCGTTCCCAAATTGGCATAAATCGGGAAGCTCACCGCTGTGGCATCTGTGGTTTTGTGGTACCAAATGCGCAGGTTCAGGGTTCTGTTTGAAATTGGGAAACCCACTACGGCTGTGTTTTCCGAACCGGGAATAAGCGCAAAGCCTTTCAGAACTTTATAAAATTCCGTATTGGTTTGTCCGGCCGTTTTTCCTGAAAGGGCAAATAATTCGCGTCCCAAATCGTCCGGTAACTTAAATTGAAGCAATCCGTTGCTTTGAGGCTTGGGCTGAAACGATTGCGTGGCAAGGGGAGTGGCGTCGTATCCAATGCTACTATTGTTGTAATAGTTTTTGGCAGCGTCCAGATCTTCATTCAGGCGATGTACCGAAAGCGTCTGCGTCGAAAGCGTATCGCCATACGTATAGTTATAAGGCGTATACAAAACGAGCGAATCATAGATTGCTTCTTCACCCAAATTCAATTGAAATTCAAGCGCCATGCGCATAAAAGCCGAAGCTTCAATTTTCCCAAAAAGCGGATCAGAATACCGACCAGCCAAATAAATATCGGGCAGGCTCGTCCGCACAGAATCTGCCAGCACGGTAGATGTACGTACGGTAAGCGTATCGGTATAGATAGTTCCAACGGGAGTTAGGGGAGTTACGCCAATATTTCCGGGAGGATCGCAGGCAAAGAGCAGGGTGGTCAGAACGACCACCCCGAAAGAGCTAAGTTTAGTTAACCAGGCCGTGATACAAATTGTAGTACGCTTCTGAGAAATTATCGTCTTCATCGACGAGGTCAACACGCTTGGGTAATTCATCAAGTATTTTGTTTAATTCTTCGCTGTACGATTCGTCTACCTTAACCACTGCATCAGCGTAAGCGCATCCGAGTTTAATAAAACCTTCAAAATCTGCTGACCGTAAATGGGCCAAAGCTTCGTCACTGACGTCCATGGCCTTGGCTTTATTCAACAAATCGGCATCAAATTTATAACTGAAAGCGTTATTATACACAGTAAATACGCTTTTTGTGTCTTTAAACATCGGATCGTTCCGATAGGTAGTTTTAAGATACATCGGAATCAGGGCGGTCATCCAGTCGTTACAGTGCACGATATCAGGCGCCCAGCCCAATTTTTTAACGGTTTCGAGTACGCCTTTGCAAAAGAAAATGGCACGCTCGTCATTGTCGTCAAAAAAGTTATTCTTTTTGTCAAAGAAAACGGATTTGCGGTGAAAATAGTCTTCGTTGTCGATGAAATATACTTGCAATTTGGCGTTGGGAATAGAAGCAACCTTGATTATCAGCGGTTTTTCTTCTTCGCCAACCGTAATATTAATGCCGGAGAGGCGTACAACTTCGTGAAGTCGGTTTTTGCGTTCATTGATGAGCCCAAAGCGAGGGACGAGGATTCTGATTTCGGCGCCGCGTTCCTGCATAGCCTGTGGTAGCTGCCTTACATAATCTGCTACATCGGTGGTTTGGAGAAAGGGATTAATTTCACTGGATACATACAGAATTCGTAGTTTGTCCATACAGATAGTTGGGCTTTTGTGAAAAAAAGATTTGCAAAATTATACAAAAAAAAACCGATTTTCAATAATTATTTGAAACTAATTGTCATATTGCGTGCAGTTTGGGTCATTCTATGCCTATAAATTTGCAGTTTTTCAATTCGCAGGCAATTCCGGTTTTTTGATTGATTCCCTACATCCTTCGTATTCGTTTGCCCGTTTTCCGCCTTCTTCGTATGCACATTTTTACATCTCCTGAGTCTCTTTACAACCACCTTCGTTCACTTGCCACTGCCGACCTGCACCTTGGGTTTGTTCCCACAATGGGAGCTTTGCACGAGGGACATCTGGCGCTCGTACGGCAATCGGTGGACGAAAATACCTATACGGTTTGCAGTATTTTTGTAAATCCAATTCAATTTAATAACCCGGACGATCTGCAACGCTATCCCCGCACGCTGGAAGCCGATTGTGCTATGCTGGAAGCCGCCGGCTGCGATTGTGTGTTTGCGCCTTCTGCCGAGGAAATGTATGCCGCAACGCCGGTTTTGAAGCTGGATTTTGGCGATTTGGAGCGGGTCATGGAAGGGGCTTTCCGTCCGGGGCATTTCAATGGCGTTGGGCTAGTTGTAGGCAGACTTTTTAATTTGGTTCAGCCGCAGCGGGCGTATTTTGGGCAAAAGGATTTGCAGCAGGTAGCCGTGGTGCGGCGCCTGATTCAGGATTTGGGTTTTCCCATAGAGCTTGTTTCCTGCCCTACGATTCGGGAGTTGGATGGATTGGCGCTTTCGTCACGCAATCGTCGACTGAGCCTGGAATATCGGGCAATGGCGCCCTTTATTTTTCAGATGCTGAATGAAGCCAAGGCAAAACTCCAATCAGGAGCGTCGATTGATGACGTGCGGGCTTTTGTCAAGGAAGAATTTTTAACGCACCCTGAGTTTTTATTGGAGTATTTTGAAGTGGCTCATGCCACCACGCTTCAACCCATAGAGGCACTCCAACCTGATGGACAAACTGCGCTGTGCGTAGCTGCCAATTTGGGTGGAGTGCGCCTGATTGATAATCTGGTTTTTTAGAATTCTACAATAAATCCAATCGTCGGAATGACCGACGCATCTTCATTGCGCAGGATCACGGGTTGTGCGTTGCTTCCATCGGAGGCAAGCGGCAGCCCGTCGGATGTGAGCCAATCTGGGCCATCAGCAGTGCGCTGAAAGGTGTACTGCGGCAAGGATGGATTGCGGGCAAGAAATGCATTCGTTACATCAAAAAAGACGTCCAATGTGGTTCGTTTGTAGTTCCATTTTTTATCAATTCTGAAATCAAACTGATTGAAGGCGCGTAAACGCAGGGTGTTTAAGTTTCCAAAGTTAAGTACTCCTGTGCCGACGCTTGCGTAATTACGTTGCGAAGCTTCCAGGTCGAAAGGCGTGTAGGGAGCGCCACTTGCGTACCGGTAGCGTAAGCCCATTTCCCAGCCCTTTTTGAATTTTCTTCCCAAAATCCCTGAAAAAAGATGCCGGCTATCCCAGGCCGAAGGAACCAAACGACCATTAACGCCCGAAAATTGACTCCAAACAAGTGTATAACTGGCAGTCGCAAAAATGTTCTTTGTGAGTTTTTGCTGAAAGAATACTTCCATTCCGTAGGCTCGTCCTTCCCCAATCGACTGCGTACGCTCGTTTCCGATGGAACCAAAATCTCCGCCCTGATTGGCCAGGGAAATTCCGTCCCGCACCGAAACAGGGTAGTTGGAATAATTCTTGTAAAAACCTTCGACCGTAAATCGCACGCTGGGTTTCGGAATAAATTCCAGTCCTGCCACCCAATGCGTGCTGCCAATGTAGCGGTTGTCCTGATTGACAAATTGTCCGGCCTCATTTCTAAAACCAAGAACGGTGTAAATCGGGAGCTTGTAGTATTGGCCCCACGAAGCGTTTACATTCCATTGGTCGCTGAGGGCGTAACTTGCCGCAAGGCGCGGCGATAGCGTACGCAGGGGGTTATTTCCGTCGTTGGTAAAACTATTCATATCCGTGCGCAAACCGCCTGAAAGGCCCAGTCGTCCGAAAGTTTTGGCTACCTGTCCAAAGAGTCCGTAGCGAAAGAAATCAACATCACTGGCAAACCGAACCTCCACGGGCAGCTGAATAACCTGCCCTTGCTCGTTGCGGATTTCAGGGCGAAATTGGTTAAAGAAAGACGTATTGTACTTGACATACTGCAAAACACCGCCGTAGCTAAATTTCCATCCGTCCACCGATTTGTTGACGTCTACCCGTAGCTTATTTTCAATTTCCTGCGAGCTAACATCCAGATTCTTAGGCGTTGAGTCGGGTTTGGTGTTGTCTTCGTAGCGCGTCAGCGAGTTGTTAAACATATTTCGGCTGAGCGCAACGTTCACAAACCCGTTGTCAATCAGTCGTTTAATAGACGCTCCCACTGTATAATTCCACTGCTGAATAATCGGATTGGCTCTCAGAATATACTCCCGGTCGGGCGTAGACTCTTTGGGAACCGCAAAGCTGAAATCATCGATGGCACCCACACCAAGGGTCGTCAGCGTGGTTTTGGCGTTGAGTTTGGTCGTTGTTTTGTACTGAAAATCCCAGTAACTGGGCCGAATGGGTAAATCAATCAAAGAAAATAGTAATTGCAAATAGGACCGGCGGGCAGAAGCCAGAAACGTAGTTTTGGGACCCAAAGGCCCTTCCAGCGTTCCGGCAAGTTCGGTGCCGCTGAGCCGTACATTTCCTGACAGTCGCTCGGGGTTTCCTTCGCGCTGCTTGAACTGAAATACCGAGGCAAGCGCATTGTCGTAGCGGGCTTCCCAACTGCTCGATTTGAGCGTTACATCTTCAATGAACGAGACATTCAGAATGCCCGTTGGCCCTCCGGCTGAGCCCTGCGTAGCGAAATGATTAATTACCGGAATCTCGATTCCGTCCAGATAGTACACGTTTTCGTTGGGTGCGCCGCCCCGAATGATGATGTCGTTGCGGAAACCACCCACGCTGCCGGAAGTACCCCCCACGCCCGGCAGGGCCTGAATTACCCGACTGATGTCAAAATTTCCGCCGGGATTCGCTCGTATTTCTTCGGTACTCAGCCGCTGAATCGAGTTAGGCGTTTCGACCGATGCTACGCTTGCTACCGCGCGATTGGCCTTGACCACCACTTCGCTCAGCGCTTTGGATTCTTCTTCGAGCTCAAAATTAATTTCCTGCGCATTTCCAGAGGTCAGGTTTACGTTAAACTTGGTGGCCGCGCCGTAGCCAACAAGTGTTGCTTTTAAATTATAGCTCCCCACGGGAGCCGTCAGACTGTATCGGCCCTCGGTGTCGGAGGTTGTGCCAAGTGTAGTGCCTTCAAGCAGAAGACTGACACCGATGAGAAGTTCCTGCGTATTTTTATCACGGATTATACCTTGAATTGTTCCGGTACGGCTTGTCTGAGCCCAGCCGGGCAAAAAGCTCGTAATCAACGTGATAAATAGAAAAAGTTCTTTAAAGGAAGTGAAAAAACGACCGTGAGAATGCCTGGGTCTTTTGCCTGTGAAATCAGAAAGTACGTTGCGTACTTGCGTAGTTTGTGGCCGCATGGTAAATATTCAGTAGTAAAAAGTTTAGCTAAATTTTGGGTGAAAAGTTTCTTGTAAATTTTTCAACAAAGTGAAAATGAAATCTTAAACCCCCATTAATTTACTACGTAAACATACTATTGATATAAATGTTTCTATGAAAACATTTTATTTTTTAATTAGTAGTAAAAACCTGAAATATTGGTGTTTAAGCTGGATTATGTACTTGACTATTTTAGCAACCTAGGGCAATGGGCTTTTTACTTCAATCCTTTTTTCATCTCTTAAACTAAGTAAAGAATGACTTTCAGTCGACGAGATTTCCTCAAAACTACTCCGCTGATGCCTATGGCATTTTCTGGGGCACTGCAACAAAAGAAAGAAGTTCCTCAGCGACTCAAACTTAGTTGTAATTTGTATTCCTTCAACAATCCGCTTCGGAAAGGTGAAATGACCCTGGAAGAGGTATTTGCTTTTTGTTCAGATGTAGGTTTTGCAGCCGTTGACCCCACGGGCTATTATTTTCCGGGTTATCCGGCAGTCCCCTCGGATGCCTATATTTTTGAGCTGAAAAGAACCGCTTTTTTACTCGGTTTGGATATAAGCGGGACCGGCATCCGAACTGATTTTTCTGTGAGCGATGCCCAAAAGCGAGCGGCGGATGTGGAGCTTGTGCGGCAATGGGTAGAGGTTGCGGCCAAGTTGGATGCTCCCGTGTTGCGGGTTTTTGCAGGAAAAGGGGTGCCGAAAGGTTTTTCAGAAAAAGAAGTGCTGGATTGGGTCGTTGAAAGCTTGCAGCAATGCGTCGCTTATGGCGAACAACATGGTGTCATGATTGTGCTTCAAAACCATAACGAACTCCTCAAAACCGTGGATCAGGTATTGTACATTCGTCAAAAAATCGATTCTAAGTGGCTGGGAATTAATCTGGATATTGGAAGTCTGCGGGCGGGTGATCCTTACGAGGGAATTGCTCGTTTGGCCCCGTATGCCTATACCTGGCAGATTAAAGAGAAAATCTATCGGACAGGAAAAGAAGAGGTTCCGGATTTGAAACGGCTCATGGAGCTAATCATAAAATCTGGATATCGGGGATATATTCCAATTGAAACTCTGGACGGCGACCCGCGGGTGCAGGTACCCCGATTTCTGGCAGAGGTCCAATTAGCTATGTCTTCTTCGTAAATGAAAAAATGTCCGTAACTTTTTAGAACATATCAAGTTATGTGTATCTAACTTAGACGACATTCTTCATGAAAAAAATAATAAACTTTATCGTCCCGTATCTTTACCTCATTCCTTTTTTCGTGGTCATTCTCCATCAAACAGACTACCAACCGATGCGAATGCTGACACCTCCGTTTATTATTTACATAGTTCTTGCCGGAGTAGGCTTTACGGTTATTCGGTTAGTTGTAAAGCAGGCCGTTGAGGACGAGAAGGAGCTGAACTGAAAGTATCCCAAAAGCCCAAAAAAAGGTCTGCCGATGCACGATGCATCCACAGACCTTTTTTCTATTTATCTAAATTATTTACACACCCAATTTCCAGTCACCGCGGTACTCACGCTTTACAAACTGATTGGCAGCGTCGAAGTTAGTAACCTTCATATTTTTACCATCCCACAGCAATTTCTTACGACCAGGATAGTTGAACCCGCGACCGTCCGCAGTAGCTTCACGCAGCGTGTAGCTTCGGATGCCAAGGTTACCCATAATGACGGTTTCGGTCAACGGTCCGGCATAGTCAAACGAAGACGTCAGTTCCTTGTGTTCTTTGCTGTTGAAACCTGCTTTGCAGGCATCAGTCCACGACGTCTGATGTCCGTATTCGGGCATTGCGGTGTATTTATTGTCAAACGCTCCTTTGGTCATTTCCAGTTTATCCCCATTTTTGAGATAGAGCTTTGGCACCAATCCGTAGGTTCCGCAGGTCATTACGCCTTTGTCGCCAATCAAAATGGCGCCGTTTGAGCTGTCATTGTCGCCAATCGGATCATTTGCGGGTATCAGTTCGGGGTGAGCGGGACGCAGGCCTCCGTCGTACCAAATCATGGTCACTTCCGATTTGTTGAGTTTCGTAGCAGGGAATTTGAGCTGCGTCCGTGATGAAGGCGGGCAGCCTTCGGGAATATACTCCGGCGTCCAGTCTTTCAGAAAAACCGAACCCACGCTGCATTCTACTTCGGTAGGATACCCAAGGCCCAACACCCGGAAAGGAGGGTCAATCAGGTGACAACCCATATCGCCGAGTGCACCGGTGCCAAATTCCCACCATCCGCGCCATTTGAACGGATGCCAGGCGGGGCTATAATCGACCCACGGCGCAGTTCCTACCCACAAGTCCCAGTCGATTCCGTCGGGTACCGGAAATTTTTGGGTTGGTACCGGGATTCCCTGTGGCCATACGGGGCGGTTTGTCCAGATCTGCACTTCTTTTACTGTACCAATGAGGCCTTTTTTAAACCAGTCCTGCATTTGACGCTGACCGGGATTTGACGCTCCCTGATTTCCCATTTGCGTAACGACCTTATACTTACGGGCAGCTTCGGTCAGCATACGAGCCTCATAAATATCGTGCGTCAGCGGTTTTTGTCCGTACACGTGCTTGCCAAGCTGCATGGCAGCCATAGCGGCAACGGCGTGCTGATGGTCCGGTGTAGAAATGGTGACGGCGTCAATGCTGTTGCCCATTTCGTCAAACATCTTACGGAAATCAGTATATTTTTTTGCGTTGGGGTGTTTATCAAACGATTCCTTTCCCCGGTTCCAGTCTACGTCGCAGAGCGCCACAATGTTTTCGTTGCCATTGTTGAAGGCATTCCGAATATCCGACGAGCCTTTGCCGCCAATCCCGATTCCGGCAATATTAAGTTTGTCGCTCGGGGCGCGGTAGCCTTTACCCAATACATGACGGGGAACGATGAAAAAACTTCCGAGGGCCGATGCACCAATGGCCGCAGCTGTACTTTTTTGTAGAAAATCCCGCCGTGAAACGGCATCTTTTGGGTCTTTTTTGGTCATGTTATACGTACTGAATGGTTAATTCGATGAATGTAATGACAGGAAAAGATATTTTTTCTCCGTTATTACTTATAACGAGTGTTGGGAAAAATTCCGGTTATCGGCCCGATAGTTTTCTTTTCAATGAACGAAGTGTTTTTTCAAGATCATTTTTATAATCCGTCAGCGGGCTAAAACCGACCCGACCTTGTACTGGTTGATTCAGGTAGCTGTTTTCCATAATCTGCCCGGTCAGGATATTCATGGGGCGTCGCATGTACATTTTTTCGATGGGCAGGTCAGACCATAGCGGGGAGTAATACATACAATCCTGGAAAAAATAATGCGTAACCTGACTGTGCCGCGTACTTCCGGCTCTTAGAATGGGCTCGCCTCCATGAAACAAATTGGCGGCCCAAATCAACGCCTGTCCTTTTTTTACCCGAAATACTTCTTTCTTTTGTCCGGTAGCTTCCATCAAATCCTGCACAAAGTTCTCGTATTCAATGTATTGGTTGTACTGTGAAACATCTTTTGAACCCATCAGCCCAATATCGGCCATGTCATAATACGGCAACTTATGGCTGCCCGGATAGTAGTGCAGCGGGCCGTTAGTTTCGTCGGTATCTTCCAGCGCTACCCAAACTCCGCACATAAAGCGCTGCGGAATAGAATAAAAATGAATGGCATCGCTATGCGTTCGTTGCTGCGAGCCTACGTGGAAATTCAGCGTCTGAAAAGGAAAAGGTTCACGCCGATACAAAATGCGCAGAATGTCCATGATTTTGGTACAGCCCGCTACCTCTTTCACTAAGGGGGTAATTGTCCAGGCATCCTGAATGCGGGGATCTTTGAAGTGCGGTTGAAGAAGTTCAATGATGCGATCGAAGGTACTTTCGGGCAGGCCGGTATCAATAATCAGATACCCTTTTTCGGCATACTGACGAACCTGCTCTTTGGTGGCTTCATCAAGAGACGAAGTTTCTAGTTCTTTTTTCAGAAATGGTGAATCAACCCAAGGGGTATTCATTGTGTATTTTGCCATACAAAAGGGAAAGATTTGGAAGGAAAAACTGGATATGGAATAAAACTACACAAGATATAAATTTCTGATTTTGAGATGAAGTCACCACCTGTATTATTTTTCTGTGAACCAGCTTGTTTTTGCTGTTGTTTTGACTGATGTAAATATTAGGCGTACATTTGGCGGGTTTTTTAGTGCCGGATGCGTCTTTGCATTCTACGACTTTTACAAAAATTACGATCATGCAAATTACCCTTATGAAGTCAAAGATCCACCGGGTCAAAGTGACGCAGGCCGAACTGAACTATGTCGGGAGCATCACTATTGATGAGGATTTGATGGATGCGGTGGGAATCATCGAGAATGAACAGGTACATGTGGTAAATAACAATAACGGCGAACGTCTTGTCACATACGCCATCAAAGGTGCACGAGGGACGGGTATTATCTGCCTGAATGGAGCCGCCGCCCGAAAGGCGCAGGTTGGCGATGTGGTCATTATCATTGCTTACGGAAGTATGTCACAGGAAGAATCCAAATCGTTTCAGCCGCAAGTTGTTTTTCCTGACGACGCCAACCGCATCGTACACTAGAAAATCAGATGCAAAGACTCCCGGTTTTTGCACCAACAGCAGACGAAAGTCACGGATCAAATTTAGGCTTTCGTCTGTTTTTTTGTCTTTCCAGGATCAAATCACTACTTCATGAAGAATGCATTACGGTATGTCATTTCGCTGGGTTTAGCCGGGGCTTTGCTCTGGTATGTATTTAAAGATATTGACCTGAGTGCCATGATGGAACGCCTGGCTCAGGCCGACTGGAGCTGGGTAGCGCTGTCGTGCGGGCTGGTGCTTTTGGCGCATTTAACCCGGGCCTGGCGCTGGCAAATGCTCATGGAACCTCTGGGCTATAAACCAACCCTGGCCAATACCTTGCTTTCGGTTTTAACGGGCTATTTCGCCAACTATATTGTGCCCCGCATGGGTGAGGTAACACGCTGCGGGACGCTGTATCGACTCGAAAAGGTGCCTGTAAATCAAAGTTTTGGAACTGTGGTTGCGGAGCGAGTCTTTGATGTATTGACGTTACTCTTGCTCATCATGCTCAATTTCTTTCTTGAATTTGATCGGTTAAGTCAGTTTTTCCTGGATTTTTTTGGAAGTAAACTTTCAGGAACTCCCGGCGCCGAAACGTCGTCAACAAGCACGCTTTTAATCATCCTTGGCGTAGTTTTTTTAGTACTGATCGCAGCTGCCTGGTGGGTATGGAAAAATGAATCGCTTCGGGAGAAGATTTTGAAAAATGCTTTGGTAGGAAAAATCGTCGATTTCCTGAAAGGAATGGCCGACGGACTGCTGACAATTCGGCGGCTTCGGAGCCCTGGTCTGTTTATTCTCAGTACGTTGATGATTTGGGTTTTCTATTTTCTGATTTCCTACGTGCTGTTTTTCTGTATTCCCGAAACATCCTCTTTGGGCCTATTGGCCGGGCTTACCCTGCTCGTAATTGGCGCAATCGGCATGACGGCCCCCACGCAGGGCGGCATCGGTGCGTATCATTTGCTGGTGGGCAATGTGATGATTTTATACGGATTGACTCAAAAAGATGGCATTACGCTGGCCACATTCGTGCATGGTACGCAGATGGTCTTCATGCTGGTGGTGGGAGCTATTTCGTTTTTGATTGTTTTGCTTAAAAATAAATCAACTGAGGAATCCGCTGTAAAAGAGCAGGTTACTCACTAAATTTGATTACTCAGGTTATATGCTGACAACAGAAAGCAAGATTATGCGGCTCGATGAAGCTGTGCTTCAGGTAGCCGACTGGCAACGTAGCCAACAGCGCGTGGTATTTACCAATGGCTGTTTTGACCTGGTACATTTGGGACATATTGATTATCTCGAAAAAGCCCGGGCGCATGGCGACCGCCTCGTGTTGGGTCTCAACACGGATGCTTCGGTTGGTCGGCTCAAAGGCCCGCTGCGGCCTGTGGTTGATGAGTATGCCCGCGCCCGTTTGATGGCGGCGCTGAGCTTTGTAGATACTGTCATTTTGTTCGATGAACCTACGCCAAAAGAGCTGATTGAAGCGCTGAAACCTGACATTTTGGTCAAAGGCGATGATTATTCTGTGGAAACAATCGTTGGTGCAGATTTTGTATTAGCTAATGGAGGTGAGGTCAAAACGATTCCTTTGGTAAAAGGTTATTCAACAACTTCCCTGATCGAAAAAATCAAACAAAGTTATTGAAAGCGTGGCTCGTTACTTTTGAACATTTTTTTCGTTAGTATTGAAAGAAACCCTTTTTTAACAATTAAACCAGAAAAAAAAATGGCAGGTGCATATTTAATAGGTATTTTGGTAATGGCCGTCAGCATGTATGTGCAGTGGCGGCTCAAAAGAAAATTTGAAGAATACTCGCAGGTGGGCCTGAGTGTGGGCCTGAGCGGCAAGGAAATTGCCGAAAAGATGCTCCGCCAAAGCGGGATTTATGACGTGCGGGTACTTTCTGTAGAAGGACGCCTGACGGATCACTATAATCCGCAGGACAAAACCGTAAACCTCAGCCCCGATGTGTATCATGGCCGGAGTGTATCGGCAGCAGCGGTAGCAGCGCACGAATGCGGCCACGCGGTGCAACATGCCACAGCTTATACCTGGCTTCGGTTCAGGTCGCAAATGGTTCCTTTCCTGACCATTTCGTCACGCTACATGCAGTGGGTTATTTTGGGCGGCATTTTGTTGCTTAACTCTACGCCAATTCCTTTGGCTATTGGAGTAGCCCTTTTTGCAGCTACCACAATTTTTAGTTTTGTTACGTTACCCGTTGAATACGATGCGAGCAACCGGGCATTGGCCTGGATTCAAAACAACGGAATTGTCACCCAACAGGAACACGGCATGGCTAAGGACGCTTTGAAATGGGCCGCCCGGACGTACCTGGTAGCGGCGATTGGTTCTTTGGCAACGCTACTCTACTACGTCAGTATTTTGATGGGAAGAAGGGACTAACCTTTGGGTTAAAATTAAATAAACAATTAAAAATCCCCCGTGATGCAGCATTTGCACCACGGGGGATTTTTAATTTTAGATGGGGTACTCTTAAAGCATACTCTGAATTCGCTGAATTAGTAAATCATGTAATCGACGACTGAGGTCTTTTTCCATGGTGACAAAAAGCTGCCATTCTTCGGCAGTCATCAGGCCAAAAATAACACCTAACAGTTGGTTACGTAGCGGAACGTCCTTTTGGAACATTTTACCTACGTAGCGCTTCCGGTCGGTTTCGGGCATAGACGAAAGGTCGATTCGATATTTTGAAATATGCTGCTGAAAAAGTGCTTCGAGGCGGTCGTGCTGATATTTGAGAATGGGCCGCCATACCTCGTTCTGAAATTTTTCAGCCGGATTCTGCGCCGGCTCGGTAGCAATGACGGGCCTCAGGGCAAGACGTTTCTGGTCAGAGGTTGTCATAGGTTTAAAATATTGGTGGCATAAAATGGTTTGAAGGCGTTGGGGATTTTTACTCTATAATATGTCCCACAAATTGAGCGGTATTGTCCAGAATATGCCCTCCTCGGCGATACCCGAGGGCACAAGGCTCTCCTGCATAAAATACCCCGGCCTGATACTTAAAATTCTGAGTGTCAGTCATAAATTCGACGTACTCCTGGTAAATGCTGCGTTGATCACCGTATTCACCTTCAACCTTTTCCAGGACAGTTCCCCCTTTTTCCAAAATCGCCACATTAGCTCCTTCCCGACCAAAAAGTACCTTGCTGACTGACTTTTTGTGCGGCATTACGTACCGTTCCGTTTGCAACAGCAGCGGGTGATACGGGAACATGTCCCACAGAATTTTCAGAATATATTTGGATTGAAAAAGTAGCGTATACGCCGGATTCAGGATCACGACCCGGCGGTCTTTTACCATGTCAGTTAGCAGCTGGGCGAGTTCAGGCTCGTCAAAACCAATGTGTTCCCACGGCACTAGTTTGAACCAAAAATCAAAACGTACGAAATCGCCTGTTTCAGGATTTTGATAAAAAACCCCTTCTTCTGCCGAAAATTCCACCTCATCCATGTAGCAGAATTCTACGTCAAAACCAGCTTCTCTGGCGGCCTCTGCCAAAAGTGCGACATTGGTATCGTCTTCTGGAAAATCGCGGAGAGTCGTAACAAGTAAGCTGGGCGTCAGGTCTGGATTAACATCCTTTATATAACTAAACTGGCTGGTCAGCGTTTCAAAAAGTGTATTAAACTGATGGCTGTCGTCCATGCCATTTGCCCGCAAATGAGCCCATTGCACCACGGCAGTTTCGGGCAGGCAAGTGGCTGTGTCGGCATTAAACTCAATAAGTTTTATAGGCTGTCCGTCAAGACCACCCGCAAAGTCAAATCGTCCATACAGATGTACGTGACGATCGTCTTCCCAAGTAAATTTTATGAGCTCCACCAGGCTATCCGGAATACCCATTTCCTTAAACAATAATTGGTCAATGGCATATTGGCCGGCCTCCACAAACATCCCGTACAGGGTTTTGGCAGCTTCATAGTAGTCATCTGCTTCGGCTTCATTGACTACCACAGCTTCCTGCACCAGATAGGGCAGGGTATCTTCTCCCAACATCCACTGCCAGCCCAATTTCCGCAGGGCATTTTCGGGATGTTGCGGCATTTTTTTTAATGAAATCATAAAAGAATCAGTGCAGTCAGGTTAGGCACCAAAAAGCTAAAAAAATAAAACTGTATTTAATACAAATGGCAGCTTATCCACCACCTTTGGCGGAAGAACGACTGCCGAAAAAGCCGCTGCGGCCACCGGTCGGACGAGTTGTTACGGTGCGGGTCGTGCGTGAAGCATTGACATCACTGTATGCACTTTGGGATTTCTGATAAGCGCCCGGATTGCTATAAAACGCACTTCCGTTAGGGTTCCGGTCGCGGAAAGAGTTCATGTAGCCGTTGTTCATGGTGCGGCCCAGCATATAGCCCATGCCTCCGTAAAGCAGCATGCTCGAAAGCCCGCTTCTGTGGTAACCCGAATGATGACGGGAGGACGATTGGGTGCTGTCTTTTTGAGCCGCAATTTCCTCATCTATAAGTTTTTTGGCAGCTGCAGGACTTATCGTTTCGGTGCGTCCGTCAAGGTACGTGACGATAGCCTCAGCTTTATCAATTTCTACGGTTTCTTCGTCCGTGATTTTGAATTCGCCGGGTTTTACCTCCTTAATATGCGAACGAATTCCTTTGGTATAGGTAGTTTCTTCATAGGAGTAATCTGCCTCATTGCTTTCATTGGAGCCGCAGCCGGGCAGCATCATACCACTCGCCAAAATGGCAAACGCAAGCGTGCTGCTAATGGTAATATCTTTGGCCTTTCTGATAAAATGGCCTTTACGGGTTGGAGTCATAGTATTGGTGATTTAATTTTTTAATAAAGGTTGATTCCGTTTGAGGAAGTAACAAATGTTTGTTTGAATACAACCAAAGTTAGCAAAAAACATCCCGAGGAAGAGGTGTTTTTGTGCAGGCGGCCCAACGTCAGGTAAAGTAGTCCGAAAAAATTGGATGAAAGGCAAACTCGACAGATACTAAGGAAGTTGCCCGCTGAAAGTCTTAAAAAAATCAGACCATCCGCTCGGCAATTCAGGGGATTCGTTTGTTCCAATAGATCACTACATTTTTTGTCGCTCTTCCTGCTGCTACCAAATCCAGATCGCCGTCGCCATCCAGATCTGCCGCCCGAATATCTTCACAAGCCATGTTTACTTTTTCATCAAGCGCATATTCCTGCCAGGTGCTCCCCGCCGGATCAGAAGCCATATACAAGCGTACACCTACCTGTTCGGCAGGATTTTTTTCGCGCCAGCCCATCACAATCTGATCGCGCCCCAGGCCCAGAAAGTCGCCTGTGACCAGTGCGTGCCCCTGATTGAGGCGGTCCGTTAGCACAGCCCGTGCATCTTTTGTATAAACGACCAGGCTATTGCCATGCATTGGTTCGATGGTTGTGGTAAAAAGCTGACTAGTACCCAGTTTTCCGGTTCTGATTTCGCCAACTCCCTGATTAAGTACCATCCAGTTGCCCGATGCTGCCCAGCCGTCCACGCCTTTCAGAAATACCTGAACGCCTTCTTTTCCGGCTACAGCCATGCCCAAAAACGCCCCTTTCACTTCCATGGGCTCCATGTTGTGGGTCATGTGCATACCCGTGTCGACCAGTTGGTAGGCCCAAAGTCCTTTCGGATTTTGAGGTACATCAAACGCAATCAACTGCACGGCCTTTCCTTCGCCCTTTTCGTTTCCTTCGCCGTGTAGCGGCAGCACCATCAGTTGGAAAGCACCATCAGAATCCTGTACCCAATGCATGCGGTGGATCGTTACTTCATGATGCAACCTGACGGGCTCCCAGCGCGCTGTACGATCAGCGGGGGGAATAAGATAAAACACCGCGCCAGATTCATTGGCATTGCGGGTTTCGCCGGGATTCCACTGCGCTCCAACGGCCACCTCTACTTTTCCATCCCCGTCAATATCCCGGGCCGCAATGCAGACGTTGTCCCGCTCGGTGAGGTTAGCTGCCAGAACATGCCGCACCCATGTACTACCTGCTGAGCCCGGATTTTGATACCATACAATTTCCTTTTGATCGGCCATCAGCACGTCGAGTCGTCCGTCGCCATCTACATCGCCGGTGGCGAGGCCGTAGCCAATGCTGATTTTGGCATCAATCACTTCTGCTTTGAAGGTTGGATTTTGGGCAAAAACAGCTGTAACCTGGCTAAAAAGCAGCAGACTAGCCAAACGTAAAGTCAGGGGAGTGTTCATAAGGGTATAGGTTCTTGTTCGACAGAATGATAGCTCCCGTTTAATGGAGTAGCTGCGCAAAAGTTTAATTGATTTAGTTAGTAAAAAAAGCTTTACTCAACTATTTATCAATCAAAAATTCAAGTAAGTGAAAAGCTACTTAGTTTTCTGCCAATTTTCCCTTTGCCAGAATAAGCTTTTTTACGTATTCAACGCCAAAATCACGTCCGGAAGTTACGAGATCTTCGTACGTTCGGCTGACCGGATAGTGAGGTTCAAGGTCGAATTTTTCAGAAGGCTTTACGTTATGATACAGCGTTTTGAGTGGAATTCTGACTTTGATTCGGGAATTTGGCAACTTCACCACCCGAAACCTCGCCGCAAAGTCGCCCCAATACGCTCCGCCTGGGGTTTCGCCTACCCGCACGCCTACGCCCTGACTTTCGGCATGTGCCAACACCGACACCGTAGCCGAATAAGAAGCTCCATTCACCAGAAAATACAGCTGCTTGCGGTACGCATATTTTCTGGCAGGTTGCGTATATCTTTTCGGTTCGGGAGCACTTTTCCAAAGCCCTGTGGTGCGGTCGCGGTGATGATGAAAGAAAAAATGAATGGGACTAATAGGGTTAATTGGCGAGGTAACGTAAGGAAAAACCGCCTTTGGTTTGAGGCTCGACGAGCGCATAACTGTAAAGGGTTCCGGCAAAATATAGCTCAACAATCGGCTGGAATTGGCCACCGCGCCACCGCCGTTGCTGCGTACGTCAAGCACGAGATGCTCGTATCCTTTTTCTTCGATCGTCTTAAAAGCCCGGCGAAGTTTTTTGTTAAATCGGTTACCCAATAGATTCCCTTTTTTAAAAGAAGAGAAAGTAGTAATATTCAGAATAGCCGCATTTTTTATACTATCAATTTCGGTCAATTGCAGGTTTTGGGTAGAGCGTAAATCCTTGGCGTACTTCTTTTTGAGGCGTGCATTGATCGTATCGAACGTCTCGCAGGCTACATACCGACTAAGCGTATCCTGACTGCCGGGCAAGATAAATTGAACATTCAGCGAATCTTTAACCCCAAACCAATTGGCATAGCTACCCGAAAAATTGACGAGTGTCCGAAAAAACCGCCCCGTCGGAATATCGCCATCTGCACCGGCCCGGTATTTATCCGCCAAAAGAGTATGAATTTCTTTAATGCCTTGATTTTCAATGCATAAAATTTCTGTTCCCTGGCAAATCGTCGTATCAGAAGCAGTTGTAAACGCCGTAAAATATTTTCCGTCTACGTCCCGAATCAGGAATGGAAATACCTTCGTGTGTTTGTCGGTGTACTTTTTCCGGTGAATCAAATTCAGGTGCCCATCTTTCTGAGCGCTGATGAGCGGGTTTATCGCCCGGTAAAAATTCAGGTAAGGTAAAGTTTCCGGTACATTCCTATATATGGAATCATACAGCGCCTGAAAATCTTTCTCCGGCAGGTAATAGCCAATTCCCGGATACCAGTTATCCAGCTTCTTTTTCAGGAATATCAAATCCTTCTGCATTTCCGCGCGTGTCAGTTCCTGCGCAGAGCCGCCAAGTGCCGGGAGAAAAAATAGAATAGCTAACCAGATTCTGAGGTTCATTTTGATAGAAGAGAATGTTTGAAATAATGCTTTAAAACAAACGCTGATCCAGCGAATATCGTCCGGGACCGGTGGCCAAAAGTGTAAGGTAGGTGATAAAAAAAATCAGGGCATGTTCCCGGTCGCCAAAAGGATCGTCGCCATGGACAATAAGAAAAACAACGGCCATTGTGAAGAGCAGCGGAATGAGAGCCAGTCGGGTGCCTAACCCTATAACTAACAATATTGAGCAAAAAAACTCAGAAAAAATCGTCAAATAGAGCGATACTTCTTCTCCCAGACCAATCGGATCAGCAAATCCCAAATCACCACTCAGCGCTCGTTGAAGTTTGGCGTAGCCGTGCAGCAGCATCAAAACTCCTACGCCGACTCTCAGCAGCAGGATTCCGGCAGCGGCAGAGGCTGGCAACGGAATCGGTTTCAAAAACTTTCGTAACATCACTTGTGCGTTTAGTTTCAGTGTAATCTGCCCAAGGCAGGATTTCAAACATACTTATTTTTCTTAGTATTTGTTAAATTTAGATTAATCTAAAAATTATATTTGAGTAATAACGTTTTATTTTTAATTTTGATAAAAAATTATTTGTGATAATTAAAAATAAAATAATAGATATGTCAAATAAAATACTCGTGGCGTGGATGCTGATGCTGTTGGGGAGTATTTCCGTACATGCACAGGCTACGCTGGAAGGCACCGTCCGGGCAAACGGCGAAGGGGTTAGTTTTGCCGCTATTGCCCTAAAAGATAATTCCTTAGGTACCATAGCCGACTCCGTTGGCAGTTTCAAAATGAGCGGCATACCCGTCGGAAAATACACGGTACTTATCTCAGCTGTTGGGTATCGGAGTCATCGGGAAGTTGTGCAGCTGGAAAACGGGAAGACATTTTCGATGAATGTTTCGCTGGAAGAAGAAGCCGGGCAACTTGACGAGGTAGTCGTTACGGGCACAATGAAAGAAGTTTCCAAGCTCGACAGCTCGGTTCCGGTGGATGTAATTACCCAAAAATTTCTTTACAAAAACCCCGTACCCAGCATTTTTGAATCACTTACGTACGTCAACGGCGTGCGTCCACAGCTCAACTGCAACGTATGCAATACGGGCGATATTCACATCAACGGGCTCGAAGGCCCCTACACAATGGTGCTGTTGGACGGCACGCCAATCGTCAGCGGTTTGTCAACGGTGTATGGTTTAGTGGGCATTCCAAATAGCCTCATCGAACGCGTAGAGATCGTGAAAGGCCCGGCATCGACGCTCTACGGTTCCGAAGCGGTAGGCGGTTTGATCAATATTATTACCAAAAGTGTTTCCCGTGCGCCAGCTTTTTCTGCGGATGTTTTTAGCAGCAATTGGCTTGATACTAATATCGATATAGGTGTAAAGCTATCTGCCGGCAACAAAACGTCTTCTCTGTTAGGCATTAACTATTTCAGTTACCAAAATCCAATGGATACCAATCAGGATGGATTTACGGACCTGACGCTGCAACACCGGATTTCGATCTTTAATAAATGGAGCGTACAGCGCCCTCAAAACAAACAGGCAACGCTGGCAGTGAGGTATTTTTATGAAGATCGCTGGGGCGGACAAATGCAGTGGACGCCCGCCAATCGGGGAGGAGATGAGGTGTATGGTGAAAGTATTTATACAAGCAGAGTGGAGGCTTTTGGCCGGTACGACTTGCCGGGAAACGAAAAATTGAGTGTTCAGTACTCCTTCAATTTACACGATCAGGATTCCTTTTATGGCAATGTACCCTATCAGGCGCGTCAGGCAATTGCTTTTGGACAATTGCTATGGGACAAGCAGCTTGGCAAGCATACCTTGCTGGCAGGCGCACCTTTGCGTTTTACCTATTATGATGACAATACGCCGGCTACGGCTACGGAACAGGGTCAAAATAAGCCCGATCGGATTACACTGCCGGGTTTGTTTTTGCAGGATGAAATTACGTTGGGCGCACACACCGTGTTGCTCGGCATGCGCTACGATTACAACTCGCGGCATGGCAGTATCCTAACGCCTCGTGCGGCCTACAAAATAAAATTAAACACGACCGACGCCATTCGTCTCAACATTGGCCGGGGCTACCGGGTTGTGAATTTATTCACCGAAGACCACGCCGCCCTTACCGGTGCGCGACAAGTGGTGGTAAAAGAAGCGCTCAAACCCGAACAAAGCTGGAATGCGAACCTGAATTTTGTCAAAAAAATTGTGGCTGGAAATTCCTTTATAGGCATCGACGCCTCACTTTTTTATACGCGGTTTAGCAACCGAATTTTGCCCGACTATGACACCAATCCCAATCAGATTATTTATGATAATTTGCGAGGCTATGCCGAGAGTAAAGGCCTGAGCCTGAATCTGGATGTGAACCTGTACGCACCCCTGAAACTCGTGGCGGGTGTTACAATTATGGACAATTTTCAGGTAACTGACGGACAACGTGTGCGGCCCGTTCTGACCGAACGATTTATGGGTACCTGGGCAGTGACATACACTTCACAACGGGCAGGCCTGACACTGGATTATACCGGGAATGTATATGGCCCAATGCGGCTGCCAATATTGAGTGAGTTTGATCCCCGAGCTGAATTTTCACCCGTTTGGTCGTTGCAAAACATTCAGCTTACCAAAAATATTGGGGAAAAACTGGAACTGTATGGAGGAATAAAAAACCTTTTGAACTTCCGTCCGCCGTCAAATTCCATCGCCCGGGCGCATGATCCGTTTGACAGGCACGTTATTTTTAATGAAAATGGAGAGGTAATCAGAACGCTTGAAAATCCGAATCAACTGACTTTTGACCCGAGCTATGTGTATGCGCCCAATCAGGGACTTCGCGGGTTTTTGGGGCTGAGATACACCTTGCGTTGAGCGGTAAAGCAACGTAGGAAAAAGTACTTTATAGGACTATTTCAAGTTAAAATATATACATCTTATTGATATTCATGGAATTAAAAAAAATATTATATACCTTTGTAAGGTCAACTTATTAACACCAACAACACTATGGCTTTGACAAAACAATATCTGAAAAGCAAACCTGTTTGCAAAGTAACGTTCTCTGTACCGGCTGAAGCCGCGACCGATTCAAAAGAAGTAGCTCTTGTGGGTGATTTCAACGAATGGAATACGAACGAAGCAACTTACTTAAAGAAGCAAAAAGATGGTTCATACAAGGCAATTCTTGAACTCGAACTCGGTAAGGAGTATCAGTTCCGGTATTTGCTGGATGGACAAAAATGGGAAAATGACTGGGCCGCTGATAAGTATGTATCAGCAGGTGTAGCCTCTGAGGAAAATTCAGTGGTTGTAGTATAACTTTTTCCAGAAAAGCGTTGTGAGCGGCGGGATTTTTCCTGCCGCTTTTTTTGTGCCTGAATGTTTTCAGAAAATGATTGAGTATAGAATTGCCCAAAAATTGGATCAAAATTCCTAGCTTTATACACGAGGCAAGGGGCCTACCGTGACCGCCGTGCAGTACTATATATCGTGATCACTTTCTTTTAACAGCGAATCTGCTATGCCTTTCAGCCACAGTGTTCGAGGAATTTCCTACACATTTGCCGACCTAAAAACCGTACTTGCAAAGGCTTCTCCGCTTCGCTCCGGTGATCAACTTGCCGGTGTGGCTGCCCAAAGTGCCGAAGAACGGGTTGCGGCTCAACTATGTCTGGCAGATTTGCCACTAACCATTTTTCTGCAAGAACCACTCATTCCTTACGAAAAAGACGAAGTTACCCGGCTGATTCTCGATACGCACAAGGCAGAGGCCTTTGCTCCGATTCGGTCCCTGACGGTGGGCGAATTCCGCGATTTCCTGCTCTCAGATCTGACCACAAGCAGTACGCTTACCCAACTGAGCCCCGGCCTGACGCCCGAAATGGTGGCAGCTGTAAGTAAGCTTATGCGTATTCAGGATCTGATTTCGGTCTCTTCCAAATGTCAGGTTACGACCCGATTTAGAAATACAATTGGCCTGCCCGGGCGGCTTTCTACGCGGCTGCAGCCCAATCACCCGTCCGACGACTACCGGGGCATTGCCGCATCGTTGATTGACGGACTATTGTACGGTAGCGGCGATGCCGTTATTGGCATCAATCCCGCCACCGATCATGTGCAAACCGTTGGCAAGCTCCTGGAAATGATTGATACCGTGCGGCAGCGCTTCGAGATTCCAACCCAAAGCTGCGTGCTTAGCCACGTTACCACCACCCTGCGGCTGATCGAACTGGGCGCACCGGTCGACCTTGTTTTTCAATCCATTGGTGGTACCGAAGCGCTCAATTCTTCTTTTGGAATAAATCTTTCCCTTCTTCAAGAGGCAAAAGAAGCAGCACTAAGCCTGAATCGGGGTACCGTTGGCAATCAACTCATGTATTTTGAAACCGGGCAGGGAGCGGCACTGTCGGCCAACGCACATCACGGACTTGACCTGCAAACCTGCGAAGCCCGGGCCTATGCCGTGGCACGGGCGTTTGATCCGTTGCTGGTCAATACCGTTGTTGGATTTATTGGTCCCGAATACCTTTACGATGGCAAACAAATTATCCGAGCGGGTCTTGAAGATATTTGTTGTGGAAAATTGCTGGGTTTGCCGATGGGAATTGACATTTGCTATACCAACCATGCCGAAGCCGATCAGGACGATATGGACAATATGCTGACGCTGATGGGTGTGGCCGGAGCCACGTTTATCATGGGCGTACCGGGCGCTGACGACATCATGCTGCATTACCAAAGTACCTCTTTTCACGATGCGCTGTATCTCCGAAAGGTGTTGGGAATGAGGCCGTCACCGGAGTTTGAAAGCTGGCTTTTGAACATGGGAATTATGGATGAGCAATTCCGCAGCCTGGCGTCCGAGTCAAGACAGCGACTTTTACAGTTGATTCCCAGGTCCTGACTTTTTTAGATACTAAAAATAGAACGTATGACTCAGCTCACGCAACCTGACGATTGGGAATATCTCCGGCAATTTACGCCCGCCCGGCTGGCTTTGGGCCGCAGCGGGCACAGCATTCCTACCCGTCAGCTTCTCGAATTTAATCTTGATCACGCCCGGGCACGCGATGCAGTGTACTCGATATTTGATCAGGAATGGATTAAATATCAAGTAAGTACTTTGGGGCTTTCAGCGCTTTTTCTGCAAAGTCAAGCAAGGGATAGGCGGGAGTTTTTACTTCGTCCCGACTTGGGCCGCCGCCTTAACGAGCCGTCCCGACAACATCTGAAAGAGCAAGTCATGCCACCAAATGAGCTTAGCATTGTGGTGGCCGATGGTCTGTCGGCAAGTGCCGTCAATGCGCATGCCCCGCAAATTATTGGTTTGCTGGTGCCACAAATGAAAGCCCTCGGCTGGCAGATGGCTCCCGTAGGCGTGGTGTCGCAGGCGCGGGTAGCGGTAGCGGATGAAATTGGGTTTTACCAACAATCCGAAATGGTGCTGATACTTATTGGCGAGCGTCCCGGCCTTACATCGCCTGATAGTATGGGTGCTTACCTGACATATCGCCCCAAACCGGGGCTGACCGACGAGAGCCGTAATTGTATTTCCAACATCCGGCCGGATGGCCTTTCGTACGAACGGGCAACGGAGAAAATTGTCTATTTATTAACCGAAATGAAGAAAAATCAACTGAGTGGCGTGGGATTAAAAGACGATTTCAACAGTCAGTTGAATGCCTGAATCAGCGTAGTTTTTCAAGTCGTGCCTGCATCGAAAAGCGGATGACAACCTTCCGACCTGAGGCTCGTTCGAGCATTGGGGTAAGGAGTTTGACAGCATTTTCTTTGGTCTGATCCAATATTCCCATATCCAGCGCCGATTGTTTGATTTGCTGCTCAGCTTTTTGGTAGCCTTCCTGTACCAGCTGCGCTTCTTCCATAAAAGCATATTCTGTGTTATAAACTTTGGAACGCTGATGGTCAATTTTGAATACACATAGCTCAGGCTCAGGCAAATGTACCACAAGTGTATCCTTCCCGGCTTCTATATCGGCAATGTCCATTTTGGTAAGATCCACGCAACCAACAGCTTCTCCCTGTACAATCAAGACGGCCTTTGCATTGGGCAGCCAATCTTTCACAATTTGCTGCTCCACTACATCCTTGAAATTGTACCGTACCAGTTCGAGCTTGCCCAGCGAAGTAATTTCCTGCAAAACCACAGTTTGGGTAGTTTCCGTTTTATTTTCCCTTGAAAACCAATCCGGTAGCCAACTTCCGGCCCGGTAATTTTCCCATAAAGAAATAATACCGACAATGAGAATAAAGAAGAGAGCTAACCTGAAAATGGTTTGTATGAAGCGCATAGGCTGGAAAATATTTTTATAGATATTGAGGACTAGGTAGTTCACCTTCACTTCATTAAACAAAGAATACTCCTGCTTACGTTCCTAAGGAGAATTACGGCTATATCGCTGAGCCAACGAGCTCACAATCAGTAGCTGAAAGGCATGATAAATCATGATGGGCAACAGGATCAGCCCGCTGCTGGCAAGTCCGGCAAACAAAATTTTGGACATAACCGCTCCCTGCACCAGCGATTTTTTTGACCCGCAAAACAACGCAGTGATGGTGTCTTCCCGTGAAAAAGATAGCGCACGACAGATAAAGAGAATGAGGCCATAAACCAAAAAGAACAGGGCGACGGTGCCGATACTAAGTAAAAAAAGGTCTTTCCATTCAATAGCGTCAAACATATTGGCTGCAAAAGATTCGCAAAAGGCCGTGTAGACAATCAGGATGATGATGCTTTGATCAAAATAGCGTAACTGAGTGCGGTATTTTTCAGCCCACGCACCCAACTTGCGGTGTAATAGCAAACCCAGAACCACAGGTAAAACCACCTGAATGATAAGCTTTATAATGACACCGGAAAGTTCAAAGTCAATGGCGGTTGTATCCATAACCAACCCAAACCAAAGGGGCGTGATGAAAACGCCGATGAGACTGGAAATACTGGCGTTGAAGATGGCCGCGGGCAAATTTCCTTTGGCCAGAGAAACCATCACCACCGACGAAGAAACGGTGGAAGGCAAGGCGGCCAGAAAGAAAAGTCCAAGCCAGAGCGTTTGATTGTCAGGACTTTGAAAAAAAGGTTTAATTCCCAAAATGAGAATTGGGAATAGAATAAATGTAGAAACGTGAATCAGCAGATGGAGACGAATGTTGCTCAGGCCGGTTCGGAGCTGTGCCGGATTTAATTTTAACCCATAGAAAAAAAAGATAATGGAGACGCCGTAATTCGCTAGTTTAGCCAACTGAAAAGGAGCCTCTGAGGAGCCGGGATAAGGCCATAAATACGCCAGAAACAAGGCACCGAACAAAGCCAAAAGAAAGCCATCAAGCCCGGCCCGACGAGCCCGGGCCCCGAACGAACCGAAAGAAAAATTGGATAAGGGTGTCACGTAAATGAAAATAATTTTAACAAAAAAAAGGAATTCAGCTCGTAAATGAAACCATGAAACTGCTAGTTTATTAAATCATTTAGATTAAAGCATTGAGAAAAATAGTGTGTTGTAATAGAAATCTGCTTAATTACCTGGGATGAAAGCCCATCATTCCTTCAAAACCACCTTCCGGAAAGTCAGAAAGTGAAAGAGCAGCGAATTTCCTCGCGGGACAAAAAATGCCTAAATTTGCATTTCAAAAATTTGCCAATATTTCCGTGAAATACAAAGAGTATAAAAATCTAAGCTATCCGAAGCTTGCCGATGAGGTGCTGGACTTCTGGAAAGAAAATACCATTTTTGAACAATCGGTACATGTTCGGGAAGGAAATCCTTCCTTTACTTTTTTTGAGGGGCCGCCTTCGGCCAATGGCGCGCCGGGGATTCACCACGTGATGGCCCGGACGATTAAAGATATTTTTTGCCGTTACAAAACGCTCCGCGGCTTTCAGGTGAAGCGCAAAGGCGGCTGGGATACCCACGGGCTGCCCATCGAATTACAGGTAGAAAAAGAGCTGGGAATTACAAAAGAAGATATTGGTACAAAAATCAGTATCGAAGAATACAACGCCAAATGCCGCCAAACGGTCATGAAATTTACGGATCAGTGGAATGATCTGACCGAAAAGATGGGCTATTGGGTAGACCTGGAAGATCCTTACATTACCTACGAAAACAACTACATCGAAAGTCTGTGGAGCTTACTCAAAAAGCTTTACGATAAAAATCTGCTTTACAAAGGATATACAATTCAGCCGTATTCCCCTGCCGCTGGTACCGGCCTTTCGTCGCACGAGCTCAACATGCCCGGCACCTATAAAGAGGTGAAGGACACGACGATTGTGGCGATGTTTAAGGTGAAAACGCCGGAAAATTATACGGTTTTTAAAGCTCTCGCTCAGGAAGATATTCGGATTCTGGCCTGGACCACCACGCCCTGGACCCTTCCGGCCAACTCTGCTTTGACCGTTGGCGCATCGATTGATTATGTAGTTGTCAAAACCTTCAATCCGTATACCTATGCACCCGTTCATGTGGTTTTGGCAAAGGTGCTTCTGGGTAAATATTTTTCTGAGAAAGGAAAAGACGGAGATTTTGAAGGATTTGCTGATAGTGATAAGAAAGTATTGCCGTGGCAAGTTGTAGCCGAGTGCAAAGGCCGTGACCTGGAAGGTGTTGAATATGAACAACTCATGCCTTACGTTCAGCCCAAAACTCCCGCTTTTCGGGTTATTCTGGGCGACTTTGTTACGACCGAAGACGGCACCGGCGTGGTGCATACATCGCCGACCTTTGGCGCGGACGACTTCCGGGTGGCGCAGGCCAACGGCATTCCGCCCATTATGGTGCAGGATGAAAACGGAAAAGATGTGCCAATTGTGGATCGTCAGGGTAGGTTTGTTGCCGAAATCGGTGAGTTTGGTGGACGGTACGTAAAACCGGAATACTACTCCGTCGAAGAACAGGCCGATCCGGCATTCAGGCCGACGGACGTGCTGATCGCCATTAAGCTCAAAGAAGAAGGGAAGGCGTTTAAAGTTGAAAAATACGAACACCCGTACCCGCATTGCTGGCGTACCGACAAACCCGTGCTGTACTATCCGCTCGACAGCTGGTTTATCCGGACCACTGCGATGAAGGAACGGCTCGTGGCGCTTAACAAAACCATTAACTGGCAACCCGAAAGTACCGGAACCGGACGTTTTGGAAACTGGCTCGAAAATCTGGTGGACTGGAACCTCAGCCGAAGCCGCTATTGGGGCACTCCGCTGCCGATTTGGCGCAGCGAATCGGGCGAGGAAGTTTGCATTGGCTCGGTCGCAGAATTGCAGGAAGCGTGCCGGACGGCAAATGAACAGTTTCAGGCAAAGATAGAAGCCGGAGAAATCGAGTGGCAGGAATATCTGTCCAAAAATGAGGTATTTCTACAAGCCTCGCAATCCGAAAAAATGGATTTGCACCGACCATTTGTGGATGAGATTTTCCTCATGTCGGCCAACGGAAATTTGCTGAAACGTGAAACCGACCTGATTGACGTGTGGTTTGACTCGGGCGCAATGCCCTACGCCCAATGGCACTATCCGTTTGAAAATCACGATATATTTAATCATAGCTACCCCGCCGATTTTATCAGCGAAGGCGTAGACCAAACCCGAGGATGGTTCTTTACGCTGCACGCCATTGCCGGTATGCTGTTTGACTCCGTGGCTTTCAAAAATGTAGTTTCTACCGGCCTGGTGCTGGACAAAAACGGCAACAAAATGTCCAAACGCCTGGGCAATGCCGTTGATCCTTTTCAAACCCTCGGTACTTACGGCCCCGATGCGACTCGCTGGTACATGATTACGAATGCCGAGCCCTGGGACAACCTTAAATTTAATCTCGAAGGAATTGGCGAAGTGCAGCGCAAATTTTTCGGAACGCTGTTTAATACCTACAATTTTTATGCCCTGTACGCCAACCTCGACGGGTTTACGCCCGACGCTACGGCCCGCATTCCGCACGACCAATTGTCGGAACTGGATCGGTGGATTTTGTCCAAGCTGAATACGTTGATTAAAGAAACGGGCGAACAGTACGAAAACTATAATCCCACAAAAGCCGGACGATTGATTCAGGATTTTGTGTGCGATCAGCTTTCCAACTGGCACGTGCGTTTGTCGCGTCGGCGCTTTTGGACAGGTAGTTCGGGAAGCGGCACATTGACTCCCGACAAGCAGGCTGCTTACGAAACGCTGCAACAGTGCTTGCTGGTAGTGAGTCAGTTAATGTCGCCAATTGCACCGTTCTTTGGCGAATGGCTCTATAAAAATCTGACCGATCATTCGCGTCAAATCCCGGTAGACGGAAGCCAGGCATACCCGCACGTGTCGGTGCATTTGACAGACTGGCATCAGGTAGAATACGAGCAGATTGATACTGACCTGGAAGAGTCCATGCAACTGGCGCAGGACATCAGTTCGTTGGTTCATTCGCTCCGCAAGGGCCACAAAATCAAGGTTCGGCAACCGTTATCCAAGATTTTGATTCCGGTTTTGAATCCAAAAACCCGCCGGCAGATTGAGCGCGTAGTTCCTATTGTTTTGTCCGAAGTCAATATTAAAACTGTTGAGTTTGTGCAGGATGACAGCGGAATTTTGAAAAAGAAAATTAAACCAAACTTCAAAGCGCTGGGGCCTAAGTTTGGCTCAAAAATGAAGCAGGTTGCGGCCGCTATTTCGGCTATGAATGAAGCCGATATTCAGGTACTGGAAACGACCAATGAGTTTGCTTTATCGCTGGCAGATTCTGAAAATCCGGCCTACATCACGCTGCACGAGGTAGAAATTCTGGCGGAGGATGTGCCCGGATGGCTCGTGGCAAGCGAAGGTGGTCTGACCGTTGCGCTCGACATGACTATTACGGACGAGTTGCGTCAGGAAGGTATTGCGCGGGATTTTGTTAACCGGATTCAAAATCTGCGAAAAGAAAGCGGATTTGACGTGACGGATAAAATTCAGATAAGTTTACAGGACGACGACGCCACGCTAACCGACGCAATCAACAGTCAGCTTGCCTATATTTGTCAGGAAGTGCAGGCCGTAGGTTTGGACCTTGTACCCGACATGAATGGCACCGCGGTGCAGATAGAAATGGATGAATTTTTACTTAAAGTGAAGGTAGAAGTAGTTGCCTGAATTTTTTGAAAAATACCCAAAAAAGCCACGGAAAGAACATCAAAACGTTCTATTTGTGGCTTTTACCATTCTCTGGTTTCAGCATTTCGGAGCCAGTCAATTGTATTTTCGGGTTCGGGTAAAAAATCAGCATCAAGGCGTAAAAACATCAGATGCAGGTGCGTAGGCGAACGCTCTTTGTAGGCATTGAAACCTGTGCGACCCACTTCGCCGATTTTCTCACCGGCTTTCACCCATTGTCCAGGCTCAACCACCACACGGCTGTTGTGGGCATAGTAAAACAGTCCGTTCAGACAAGGGTCATACACCCAAATAAAATTACCACCCCGCAGTTCGCTTTCGGGTTGCCAGTTGGTTTCGGTAGCAAGTACAATTCCGGAACTGATAGCAAGCAGGTCAACGGGCAGGCACATGCGGTCGTCGAGATTATCCTGATTGCCATCACGTATAAACAAATCATGGGCAGGGTGACCGCTCTTGACTTCCATATCGAAAAGGTTGAAGCCCTTGTTGTAGTAGCCGCGGCCTCCGCCACCAATAGAATATTTGGGTTGATAGCCGCGTAGCGGATACACAAATGCAGTCGATTGTTGTTCACTGCGGCACGAGTCCGGGTGAGTAAGTTGCTGCTGAATTTTCCGCATCACTTCCTGAAAAGCCCGTGCGGCCGAATCTGGCGAAACAGTTTGTTCGCGAACATCTACCTGAATTTTTTGGAACAACTGGCAGTAATTCAGCATTTGCTCCGAAGGCGTCTCCACTTTTTTCCAGCCCATCAGGGACATGATCAAAAAGAGGGAAGTCAAACGATAAAGCAAGCTTTTTACATCCATAAATTAAGGCAACTAAACAGGCCACAGCCTACGATTCAAAACGAATATACAAAATTTTTCTTACCACGTTAAGACCAATTCTGATACGGTAGTAACGATTTTTTGAGATTTTTGGGTATAGATTTTAAGCAATTGTACGTATCCACATGACTTTCAGTAATACTAGATAGTGCAGCACAAAGGGTAATCACGGAATGATTTTTGTTTCCTTGATTTTTTCGACAACTTGCCTTTCTTCAAATAGATCCTATTTTCAATTAACCTTTTACTTAATTTAAAAACTACGATGCAATACCGAAAATTTGGCCGTACGGGCTGGCAAGTTAGTGAAATTGGCTACGGCATGTGGGGCCTTGCCGGGTGGACGGGCTCTGATATTAAGGAAGTAGAGGCCTCTTTGGATTTGGCCGTTGAGCTGGGGTGTAATTTTTTTGATACGGCCTGGGGCTATGCAGAAGGCAAAAGCGAGCAGATTTTGGGTGAACTGATTCGCCGGAATCCTGATAAGAAACTCTATGCTGCTACCAAAATTCCTCCAAAAAACCGTACATGGCCCTCGCGCCCTGAATTCACTATCGACGAAGTTTTTCCGGCGGATTATATTGTAGAATACACAGAAAAAAGCCTTGCCAATCTGGGCATTGACTGTATTGATCTCATGCAGTTTCATGTGTGGGAAGATCAGTGGGCGGCGCGGGATGAATGGAAAGAAGCGATTCAAAAACTCACCGCTGCCGGGAAAGTGCAGGCCTGGGGAATTAGTGTCAATCGCTGGGAACCAGATAATTCTCTGGAAACCATAAAGACGGGCCTCGTGGATGCCGTGCAGGTAATCTACAATATTTTTGATCAAGCGCCGATTGATAATCTGTTTCCGCTCTGTCGTGAAAAAGACGTGGCCGTAATTGCCCGTGTGCCGTTTGATGAAGGTACGCTGACAGGTACTTTTACCAAAGAAACGGCCTTTCCGGCTGACGACTGGCGCTCAACCTACTTCGTTCCTCAAAACCTGAACAGCAGCGTGGAACATGCCGATGCGCTGAAACCGCTGATTCCTGAAGGGATGACGATGGCCGAAATGGCGCTGCGGTTCATTTTGGCCAATGACGACGTAGCCACTACGATTCCCGGCATGCGCAAGCTGCCACACGTGCGCACCAATGTCGCCACAAGTGACGGTGCGTTATTGCCAAAGGCTTTACTTGAAGAATTGAAAAAACACCGCTGGGATCGTACGCCCACAGAGTGGTCGCAGTAGGTAACGCCGTTCATCCTTTTTTTTGGCCGTTTAGGCACAGGCTCGTAACGCATGGGTTGGGACGGGTGTCTTTGGAGTGAAAGTTTACCTTAAACTCAAAACTTCAAAAGCCATGAAAAACCTAAAAAAAATGTGGGCTGTTGCCCTGTGCGGCGTGTTGATGAATGGAAGCGTGTGGGCCGAAACAACCCTAAAGCCGACCGTTCAGGAATGCAAAAATAATTCTTGTGAGTCATTTCAGGTCGGTATGTATCGCGTGAAGGATAGCCTGAGCATGAAGTTACTCCTCGAAAAACAGGCGGGTGAAAGGGTAGTAGTGCGCCTTCTGAATCAGAGTGGAGAGACGCTGCACGAAGAGTTTTTAGGTAAAAAAATGAAAAAGTACGCGCGCAGTTTTGACTTTTCGCAAATTAAGGATGGACGCTATACGCTCGAAATCAGTAATGGTGATGAGCGCATTCTGAAAGAAATTCGGTTATCCACGACCGATCTGATCGAAACCCCGGCCCGGACGCTCGTGGCGGTAAATTAACTGGACAAATTGAATGCAAAAAACCTCCCGCTACCGTTTGGTGGTGGGAGGTTTTTTTGTTTTGGAAAGTGAATTATTTTAAATCTAAAATACTCATCAAAATTAATTTGCCTGGATTTTATGAAGTATTTCGGTGATTTCTATTTCTAATGCTGGAAGATTATGCCCCAAACACCTCCCAAATCAGACAGCCTGATGGAAAGTGCTTTTTGTAGGTGTGCGTGTTCAGAATCTTTTACAACGCCCAGGCTTTTTGACCGGCTTTGTACGGAATACAGGCCTCAAACTTTCCGGGAACTTCTACGTATTCCAGTGCCTGCGTAGCGCCGATTTCAGAGGTGAAGTAACCAATTGTGGTTAGCTCTTTCATTCGTCTGAAAAATGGTTGATCCGAAACGGTTAGTTTCTTTACCAGTTCTTTTTTTTGCCCGTTTTCCAGGCTGCCAAAGCTTTTGCCATGTGCTGATCGGCTGTCTTTTTCAAGGTTGGCCAGTGATGCATAAAATTTTTCCTGATCGGCTATTGGGTAGCAGTCGCGCATCACCCGAACGATAAATTTCTCGGCACCGGCGGCCTTGGCTCCGGGCGTCGAGGTCGCGGGTATAATGACATCGGCAACTTCCGCCAATAAGGCTTCCTGTTCTGCCGATACTGCAAGGCTGTGCCCCATATTCGTTTTTTGCCCCAGAATTCCGGCCATTGCGGGCGCCGAAAGCGCTCCTCCCATGAGCAAACTGATTCTTTGAACGGCTTCTCTGCGATTCATTGGATGGTAATTTTGTGAACGTATGAAATGGATCTCCTGACTGTTTCTTTATTGAGTGGTAAGCCTTTTTTAGTAAAAATTTACCCGCCAACCTGATGTTTTTCGATAAACTCCCGAAACGACTTTCGGTAGGTATCGCTCACCGGCAAAAACGCTTTCCCGATTTGTACTTTTTCACGATCAATGGCGTCAATTGCCGCGAATGCTACTATAAATGAATTGTGGATGCGAATAAACTGACTTTCGGGAAGCTGCGTTTCCAGCGCCTTCATGGTTTGCAAAGTAACTATTTTTTTGTCGCGCGTGTAAATTCCTACATAATCTTTGAGGCCTTCAATGTACAGAATTTCACTGAGCAGAATTTTAACCAATCGGGTACCATCTTTTACAAAAATGTAGGGACCAGGCGGTTCCGTACGGGCGATGCTATCGGCCACAGGAACTTCTGCCGGAGCAGACTTACGCAGGCGATTCAAAACTTTTTCTACGGATTTAAGAAAGCGTTCCAGCGTGATGGGTTTCAGCAGATAATCGGCCACGTCCAGTTCGTAGCCTTCCAGGGCGTACTCCGAGTAAGCGGTTGTCAGGACCACAAGCGGTTTTTTTTGCAGGATTTTCAGTAAGCCAATTCCGGTAATATCAGGCATATTTATATCCAGAAAAAGAATGTCAACGACCTGCTCGCGGAGAACTTCAATGGCCGTCAATGGGCTTGAACACGTCTGTACAAGCCGTAATTCGGGAACCTTGGCCACATACTCTTCCATGAGTTTGCGGGCAAATGGCTCATCGTCGACAATGAGGCAGGTGTAGCTCATAGTAAATTCAGGATCAGTTGAATAGAATGTTTTTCCGGCTGCGAATCTACGTGTAGCGTATAGTGCCCGGGATAACTTAGTTCCAATCGGCGCTGTAAATTCTGCAACCCGATTCCGGATTTATTTTCAACGGGTGGTTTGGCAGGCAGGGCACTGTTTTGGACCGTATACACACAGCGGTTATTGCTCAGTTCGATTGTTATTTTTACCCACGACTCGGCAAAATTATTACTCACCCCGTGCTTGAAAGCATTTTCAAGAAACGTAATGAACAGGAACGGCTCAATCATAACCCGCTCGGGATTTCCTGTTACCGTAAACTCAATCGGAACCTGATTGTCGAGCCGCAGTTTTTCCAGGCTGATGTAATTTTCCATGTACTCGATTTCCTTACTAAGGGTCACTTTCGGATGGTTGGATTCATAAATCATGTACCGCATCATTTGCGACAAGTTATCAATCACAACTGTCGTATTGGGCGATTGCGTAAAAGCAAGGTAGTACAGATTATTGAGCGTGTTGAACAAAAAATGTGGATTAATCTGTGCTTTCAAAAACCGTAATTCAGCCGTAAGTTTCTCATTTTCAATTTCTTTTTTTCTGGCTTCCAGCAAAAACCACTCTTCTGCAAACCGTAGCATGGCAATAAAAATGACGATAAAAAACGTACTGAGCGTGTGCTGAATCAGGAACTTTTCGGAGTTCAGAAAGCCGGATTGATGATTCCCGATGTTTTCGTAAATCGCTCTTTTCAGAAAAATATGGAAGGTCACCGTGCAGATAAATGGCAAGGCGAGTTCGAGTACATAGCGACCGAAATTTTTGTGTTTGAGAAAGCGGGGTAAAAAGTAAAAATAGTTGAGGTACGAAATCCCGGCCATAATGAGCATGTGCGTAGACGCATCGAGCAAAGCGCGCGGTACGTTAACTTCCTCGCCACGGCGGGCATACGAAATCTGGTAAAAAAAGAACGAAAAATAGACGGTCCAAAACGATAGATGGAGTAGGAGTAGGCGAGTACGCGGGGCACGATATTCCATACGGAATGTGATTTTTTTAAACTCTATGATGAATAACTCGATTTTAGGACGATGGTGAGCATATGCGGATTTCCTCCTGCAAGCAATAATTCTAAGGTAGACTTCCTGGCAAATGCCCGGGCCCGCTGATGGCGGATCAAATGTTCAAAAGGTTTTTGAGACATAACAAGCATTTCCCCCATTACCTGCACCAAAACAACCCTCTTTTCGACGCTTCCCCCACATTTTACCGATCAACTAGCGGTCCGGCTCTATAAGTCAGGTTTTGGGACAAAAGAGCCCAAAAGACGAGGTTGGTCGAGTTTTCCTGTCAGCCAGTCTATTCCTGAAAATAAAATGAAATAGAACCGCTTGCTTTGTTCAGGAAATCAAAAACCTCACAACCTGTACCAAATCTATACATCAATACTACACAAGAAAAGGACCATGAAAAAGAACCTACTCGTACTCTTTACCCTGGCAATGATCAGCTTGACTGCTCAGGCTCAGTTTCCGGGCGGTAATCGCCCGAGTGGCGATGGCAACGGCCGTCCCCGCACCGACGCCCCGGCGCAGCCTTTGTTTGAAATGAACACTGCGAAAGGCAACTCCAAAATCAGTGGATTTGTCGTAGATTCCACGCTCACCAAAGCCGTTGAATATGCCACGGTTGCGCTGTTGGACAAAACCACCAAAAAGCCCGTAGACGGCACGGTGGCAGATGATAAAGGTAAATTTTCTCTTACCAAAATTGCCGAAGGAGAGTATTCGCTGCTGATTACATTCATTGGCTATACCAACAAAACCATTGACGGGATTGTCGTTGAAAAAGGGAAAGATCTTGATTTGGGGGTGATCAAACTCTCAGTAAATACCATCATGCTCGACGCCGTGAATATTACGGGCGAGAAGTCGCTGATTGAAGAAAAAGTGGATCGCCTGGTGTACAATGCTGAGAAAGACCTGACGTCCAAAGGCGGCGATGCCGCCGATATTTTACGGAAAGTACCAATGCTTTCGGTTGATTTTGACGGGAATGTAACGCTGCGAGGAACATCTAATCTTCGGGTTTTGATCAACAATAAACCTTCTACAATTATTGCCAGCAATATTGCGGATGCTCTCAAAATGATTCCGGCTGATTTGATTAAGTCTGTGGAAGTAATCACTTCGCCATCAGCAAAATATGATGCAGAAGGTTCGGGTGGAATTATCAATATTATCACCAAGAAATCTACGCTTGAAGGATTAACTCTCACCCTCGACACCGGCGCGGGCCTGCGCGGCTCCAACCTGGGGCTGAATGGCAGCTTGCGTACCGGAAAGCTCGGCGTAACATTGGGTGGCTTTGGTCGGGCCTTTTACAACAAAGCACTCGTAACGCTGGATCAAAGTACGATTCAGAACGGTGCGAGTGTGTTAACTCAGCAAAGTGCGGATGCACATGATTTTGGAATGTTTGGACGCTATAATCTTGGGTTTGATTATGACCTTGCCAAAAACCAGTCCATTACGGCGGGAGTGAATTTCGGAACTCGGAATTTTCTGCGGGATCAGGATTTTACCACTAAATTATTTACGGATAATATTCTTAATTCAACAAATTATCGCAACGTAGACGTTCGGGATTTGTCTAACTCGGTAGACATCAACGTAGACTATCTGCGGACGTTCAAACCCGGTCAGGAATGGTCAGTTTCTACGTTGTATAGTGTGAGCAATTTGACCAATAACTTTGACGCTGATTTGCTGAATGGCTCTCAGGAACTGACCGGACGCCAAAAAAACCTGAACAGCAATGTAAATAAAGAAATCACGCTGCAAACGGATTACGTAAATCCGATTGGTAAGAATCAGCAAATTGAAGTTGGAGTAAAAGGAATTTTCCGGGAAGTAAACAGCGATTTTCAATACCAAATTGCCGGAGCTTCCGGACTATTTGCAACCGATGTGCGCAACCCGGCCGGGATGCTCAACTACAACCAGAATATTGCCGCCGGGTATTTGTCGTATACCTTTGCCACGGCCAACAAATATACCTTCAAAATCGGCTCTCGTTTTGAACATACGATGATTGATGCGAAGGACCAAATCAGCGAAATCGATATTCCGTCGTATTCCAATCTAGTGCCGAGTATCAATATTTCAAAGGCGATTGGCAAAGCTTCTACGCTGAAACTGGCCTACAACAAAAGGATTCAACGGCCCGGCCTGCAACAGCTGAACCCGAACTTTAACCTGGCCAATACGCAAAATATCAGCATCGGAAATCCTTCGTTGAAGCCGGAACTGACCGATAACGTAGAGCTAAGCCTGAGTACATCTTTCAAGAAAACATACCTCAATCTCTCGCTTTTTGGCCGGACTACAAGCAACGGAATTACCCGAATCAGCACACCTTCGGATACATTGTTAGGCGCAGTTGTAACGACTTTTGAAAACATCGGCCACGAGCAAACCTTTGGTGCCAATGTATTTGGTAATGTGTATCTTACCCCAAAATGGACCCTGAACGGTGGCGTGGATCTGTACTATAACTACCTGGAAGGACAGCAAAATGGTTTGGACGGAACCTCGCAGTTGGTAAGTAATTCTGGCTTTGTGATTGGCGGTCGGGTCCAATCGCAGGTACAGCTGCCCAAAGGCTGGGGTATTCAGGCCTTCGGTGGTTTTCGGGGAAACAGAATTCAATTGCAAGGCGTACAAGGTGGCATGGGCATGTACTCGCTAGGATTGCGCAAAGAATTTGCTAACAAGAAAGGTAGCCTTGGACTGGCCGCAGACAATTTTTTTGGAGGCATGAAAATCAAGAGCACGCTTAACTCTCCACTGTTTAATCAGGTCAGTGTAAACAATATATACAACCAGAATATAAAGATTACATTCAGCTATAAAATTGGTAAAATGACGCTCGTGGAGAAGAAAAAAACCAAGTCGGTTCGGAATGATGACGTCATCGGAGGGGAGTCAAACTAGTTTTTATCGTCCTTACTATTACTGAGAGCTACTTTTCAGCAAATTTTCTGACTAGTAGCTCTCTGTTTTTTTCGCTTTTTAACTAATTACCTACTCCTAAATAGTTATGAACAGCCATTTTCTACCCGGCATTTCGATTGATTGTGTCGTCTTTGGATTTCATGGCAATCAGTTAAAATTCCTTGTCACCCGAATCATCAACTCGGATTTGTATGCCTTGCCGGGAGGTTTTTTGCATGAAGATGAAAACCTGTCGGATGCGGCTCAGCGGATACTTTTTGAGCGGACGAATTTGTCAAATATTTACCTTGAACAGTTTCATGTCTATGGCGATAAAAACCGTCGGTCGGAAGAAACTCAACGTCAAATTCTGGAAGGAATTCGCGCGAGTCCCGAGGCAGTAGCTTTTCTGTCGCAGCGGTTTATTTCTATTGGTTACTACGCTCTCATCGACTTCACCAAGGCCGAGCCCATTGCTGATTACTTATCGGCGAGCTCCGAATGGAGGGACCTCAGTGACATTCCGCCCCTGATTTTTGATCATAATCAAATGGTTCAAAAAGCCCTTGAAACCCTGCGAATTACGCTCGATCATCGCGATGTGGGCTACAATCTTTTGCCTCCTACGTTTACCATGAGTGAGCTACAGGCCTTACACGAAACCATTTTGGGCGAAAAGCTCGTCCGCTCAAACTTTCAGCGTAAAATGCTGAGTGGAGGCCTGTTGGAGCGCATCGAAAAAAAGATGACCGGTGCCGCTCACAAAGCTCCCTTTCTGTATCGGTTCCGGCATGATGAGTAAAAAGTAGCATGTGAGATAGTTTTAAAAGCAACACATAAAAAGTACACTGAGCCCAATACGGCTACATAAAGACCATCAGCCCGATGGTCTTTATTATTTGTTTTTGCCCTCTTTACCCGTATATTTGGTATTGTTTCGGCTGTAAAACGAAGCCATGCATTCTTTGAGGCTTTGGTTTGTTCTCTCCTTTCTTACTCGTGCAGGGTCTTCTGTTTACGCCAATCACCCAGTTCTTTTCTGAGATTTCACAAACCTATGAAGGTATCTACTGCCGAACCCTACCAAATAATTTACTCGCTTTTGCAGCACGAGTACCTGGGCTACCTATTTGAATCCTTTGTGGTACAAGTGGATAGCCGCGGACAACTGACCTTATTGAATCAGAACATTTCGGCCAAAAATGTGCAGGAGTTTTCTGCCGGGCTGGATGAAGTTGATTTTGAACTCGTCAGGATGATGGATGATATTCAGCAGGATGCTATTCTGCGGAAATTTAATCCCCGAAAACTCTCCGCTCTGGATTTTTTTCTGAAAGTGTATGATCCGCAAAAGGGCGATAAAGTCATGCAGGAAACCATTGCGGGTTACCTTGAAAATGCAAAAAGTGAAATCCTGAAAAAGCTTCCGGGCCGCCATTTGTACATCATGGGCAACGACGGCAATCCGGCCTGGAAACGGGTGGAGTGGATGCCGGAAAAAGCGAAAGTGCGGTTTTACTTTATGCGAAATGAAGAAAATACCCACTATTTCCCCACGATTTTATATGCAGGTCAAAAACTTTCGTTTCAATATCTGGACGGTATCGTGATTTGTGATGAGCCCGCGTGGCTCGTGGTCGATGGCAGAATTTACCAGTTTGAAGGAGAAGTGGACGGCAAGAAAATACGACCTTTTTTGAAGAAGAAGTTTATCGTTATTCCCCGAAACGTAGAGGATCAGTACTACCGCAAATTTGTGGTGCCGCTCATTGCTTCGTACGATGTAGTAGCCAAAGGCATCGAAATCAGACGCGAGACGGTAGCGGCAAAACCGCTGCTGACTCTTTCGGAAACCTATCTGAAAAGTGCTTCACAGGTTCCTGTTTTGTTTGGCGAGGATGATGGGCTGGAAGAAGCCCGGACCGATGAAAGTGAAGTGGTATTTGACCTTTCGTTTTTGTATGGACAGCATGCCTTTCGGTTCGATAACTTTGCGTATACGTCTAATGTTAGCCTTGAAAAAAAGGGTGATGAGTATATTTTTCATAAAGTAAAGCGGGATTTAACTTTTGAGAAAAACATTCTTCGTCAACTCAAAAGCCTGAACCTTGACATCCGCAACGGGCGAATCGTGATGCCCAAAGCTTCGGCATTTGAATGGGTTCAAAATCACCTGCCTCAGCTAACCGAGCTCGGAATTGACATTCAGCAAAACTCAGAAAATGGCAAACGGTATTTTCTGGGCTATTCGTCCCTGGAAGTGTCTATTACCGAAGGTCGCGACTGGTTTGATATTTATGCCCGCGTCCGTTTTGGCGAATTTGAAATACCTTTTATTAAGCTTCGGAATTTTATTCTTCAAAATAAAAAAGAATTTCCTCTGCCCAATGGCGAGTTTGCGGTAATTCCCGACTGGTGGTTTACCAAATATTCGGAGTTGTTTGCCTTCATTGAAACGCACGAAGAAGAAGATGGCCTGCGGCTTAAAAAACACCACATGATGCTGGTGCAGGAGTTGCAGCAGGAAAACCTGGCCGCTGCTGTGATTAGCCGCCGGCTCGAAAACCTGCGCGATTTTCAGGAAATAGAATCGTATGAGCCACCGAAGTTTTTTGAGGGAGAACTCCGTCGCTACCAAAAAGCGGGCTACGATTGGCTGCGATTTCTAAATCAGTATCGCTTTGGCGGATGCCTGGCCGACGACATGGGCCTGGGCAAGACGGTTCAGACGCTGGCGCTGCTGCAATCCGAAAAAGAAGCGGGCGTGCAGGCACCTTCGCTGCTGGTAATGCCCACATCGCTGCTCTATAACTGGGCGCTGGAAGCAAAACGATTTACGCCGGAACTGAAAATATTGCAATATACGGGGACGTACCGGGAAAAAAATACGGAGCAATTTGAGGCCTATGACCTGATTCTAACCTCCTACGGCATCGTGCGGCTGGACGTAGATATGCTCAAAACGTTTCGATTTAACTATGTGATTCTGGACGAGTCGCAGGCGATCAAAAACCCAGCATCCAATATTACCAAGGCCGTTATGAAGCTGCATTCGGCGCATCGACTGATTCTGACCGGAACGCCGCTGGAAAACAGTACGCTGGATTTGTGGTCGCAGATGACGTTTATTAACCCCGGTTTGCTGGGCGGTCAAACATTTTTCCGAAAAGAATATTTACTTCCGATTGAGAAAAAGAATGATGAAGAAAAAATTCAGCGGCTTTTTCATCACATCAAACCGTTCATTTTACGCCGTCACAAGTCGCAGGTTGCTACCGAACTACCCGAAAAAGTAGAGAGCGTTCACTATTGCGACATGAGCGAAGATCAGGAAAAAACCTACGAAGAAGCCAAGTCGTACTACCGAAACATGATCCTGCAACACATTGAAGATCAGGGAATGTCTCGCTCGCAAATGGTAGTTTTGCAGGGACTAACGCGCCTTCGGCAGTTGGCCAATCACCCGCGTATGGTGGATGAAGAGTACCTGGGCGAATCGGGGAAATTTAAGGATGTGATGCACAAACTGGAAACGGTAATAAGTGAAAATCATAAGATTTTGATTTTTAGTCAATACGTCAAACATCTCGAACTTTTCCGCCAATACCTCAACCAAAAGGACATTCCCTACGCCTACCTTGATGGGTCTACCCGCGACCGGCAAAAGGAAGTAGAGAGCTTTCAGAACGACGAATCAATCAGGCTTTTTCTTATTTCGCTTAAAGCCGGTGGCGTAGGCCTGAACCTCACCGCAGCCGATTATGTGTTTATTCTGGATCCGTGGTGGAACCCCGCCATAGAAGCGCAGGCGATTGACCGGGCGCACCGAATCGGTCAAAACCGGACAGTTTTTATTTATAAATTTATCAGTAAAAATACGGTTGAAGAAAAAATCCTGGCGTTGCAGCATACCAAAAAACAGCTGGCTAATTCGCTCATTTCCAGTGAGGAAGGGTTTCTAAAATCGCTGAGCCGGGAAGATATTCTGGCGCTGCTGGATTAATGGAAATCCAGACAATGCCATGAATTTTTGTTTAAGTTGCAGCTACTTATTTCAGATACACGCCTTCTTCGCCTTGCTGATTTAGCACCACTTCTACGTGTTCGTTGAACGTGGTACTCAGGGCGTAGCCGACATAATCTGCCGAAACAGGAAACAGCCGGTGGTTTCGATCCACGATGACGGCTACCTGCAACTTTTTGAGGCGGTGTTGCAAAAAAGGTTGCAGGGCAAACGCGAGCGTCCGGCCCGTGTTAAGGACGTCGTCGGCGACAATGACGACTTTGCCGTCGGTCAGCGTAACCGAATCCCGAAACGTAATCTGACTTTTATGCGGCGTTTCTTTATCAAAAATCATTTCTGCCAGCACGGTGTGCAGGGGTGAAATACTTTGCAAAATTTCGGAAAGTCGACGGGCAAACTCAAAGCCCTGCCCGGCAATTCCGGCCAGGATTACTTCTTCTTCCTCAAAATTACGTTCGTAAATTTCAAAGGCAATCCGACGGATTTTTTGTTGCGTTTGCTCCCATGTCAAAATCTGTTGACGGGTTGGCGTGATGATTTCGGTCATAGTTTTATGAGGGCTAAATCCTACGATAAGGTAAGGACAATTAGCGTGTGTCCAAAAATAGAAAGGAACCCAGCCAAAAGGCGGGTTCCTGATTTGTGACAAAATGGATTGCTACACAGCAAAGCTATCACTTTCGACATAGGCCTTGATCAGCGAGGTTTCGCCATCTTTTCCGGGATAAAAATTCCCGTGCTCCATGCCCATAATAAATTCTTTCCCTTCTTTTTTGCTACGGTCGTAGATGTATTTAAAGATATTTTTATAATTAATTTCTCCGGTTGTTGGCTCCTTACGTCCGGGGTTATCGCCAATCTGAAAATAGGCAATCTCGCTCCACGTCCAGTCAATATGCGGGATAATATGGCCTTCGTTTTTCTGCATGTGGTAAATATCAAACAGGATTTTACAGGCAGGACTGTTGACGCCCCGGCAGATTTCGTAGGTTTGGTCAGAGGTACGCAAAAACAGGTTAGGCGTGTCGCTGAGAGGTTCCAGCACCATGGTCAGGCCGTGTGGTTCGAGGATTTCGGAACCACGGCGCAGGGCGTCAATTACATGGCCGGTTTGCACACCAATCGGCAGTCTGCGTTCAAAATCACCCGGCACTACGGTCATCCATTTAGCATTGACGCGTTTGGCTACTTCGACGGCTTTCTTGCAACCATTCAGGAAAATATCGATGTATTCCTGCTTGCCTGCTGCCAGCGAATTAGCGCCGTTTCCGCCTTTGTCTACCACAAAAACGCCCATTTGAATACCCAGCCGATCCATTTCTTTGGCTAGTTTCTCCTGTACATCCACGGGGCGGCCCATCATGCCATTGTCTTCAAGGGCCGTAAAGCCCTGATCTGCCATAAATTTCAGCTGATCAACAAGATCGTCACCGGCGGTGTTTTTGAACATCCCGAAGTGGGGTGCGTATTTTAGCTTGAATGTATTTTTGGCCGGGCTACCCGTAGCGGCACTGCCTGCGGCCAATGTAGCACCCGCAAGTCCAAGGGTTGATTTGACGAAATTTCTCCGAAGCATCTTTTTTATGTTAAGGTTTTAGAAAGAAAGGCGGTTTATTGACAAATATACCATCGAACCACCTGTTTTCAAGGGATTATTCAAAGACCTTTGACGTGGGGTTATTTCCAGAAAAATCGAGGTACTGATCGGCTTTATCGCGAATTTCCTTCCGGTAGGCCTGACTAATACCATCCACGGCAGCGGCTCTTACTTCCCCCCAAAGTCGATTTTCTTTGAGTAAAGACAGTACAAAATCTTCTCCTTCCCAGCTTCCACCCAAACTTCGGGCTGCACGTATCCGTACATGCATCGGGAAAGTTGTGCCTGCGGCAATACTCGCCAGAATCGTCAGCGATTTTTGGCTACCAACGGCTTTGATCGCACTCACAAGAGCCAGTTGTACATCGTCGTTACTTTTGCCTAGTTTGTCCCACACAAAAGAATTAGGAGCCTGCCGCAGCAGTTGTCGCCCGGCGTCGCGGCCAAGGTCGGTGTTGGGTTGGTCAGTGGCGAGTTTGAACAAACGATCATTCTCAAAAACGGGGGTATACCGCGCTACGAGTTCGAGGTAATCCTGCGTGCCGTAGGTGTCGTCCAGCAGTTTGACCAGCGCAATTTTCCCCCAATACGAATCCCGGATAAAATCTTTACCCAAATGATACAAAGCGAGTTTGCTCACTTCTATGCGGTCGGGTAATGGTTTTTGAGAAATGCCCAGCAACGCCATAGAGCGGTCGTAACCCTGCGGTGCAAAGTCAAATCCACGAAAATAGCGCAACCGCTCCTGCAAGGGTACCTGCGGTTGTGAGGCAAGCTCTGCCAAATGTGGAATGGACAGGCGGGTGCGGGCGCGCCACACAATGTCGCGGTAGGCGGGTTTGGCAAGTGGGTCGTTTACTCGTTCGAGCCATGCTTTATAGACCCGGTTCCACTGACCTTCGGCACCAATGCCCAGCGCTTCCAGATACCAGCGGTCATTTCCCTCGTACTGTTGTGCCAGTTGCAGCCATACGTCCAGGGCTTCGTAGGTATGGTTTCTGTAAATCGCCAGGGCACATTCCCGGCGCACCTGCGGGTCAGGGTCAGCCGTCAGGCGTTTGATATATTCGGTAGGATCGCTGTTGCGCTGCCGTACGGCCCGCAGGGCTGTAATCCGTAAATTTGGATTCATGTTGCGGAATGAATTTTCGAGGTGCATAGCGCTTGCGCCTTCAATATTGTTTAGTACCCACAGTGCCCGTGCCCGCATGCGCGGGTCAGCGTTGTATTGGTGCAGGAGCTTACTTAATGCAGGTTCGGCCTTAAAACTCATGCGAACCAGGGCATTCCAGGCCAGGTAACGCATGGAAAGATTTGGACTTTGTAACGCCAAAACTGCTTCTTCGGGAGAAGTCAGGTCAAAGGTTGGTGTTTTATAGGGGGTTTTTGGTGGAGCGATCCGATAAATTCTCCCCCGATTTTGATCCGTAAGTTCCAGTTCTCCTTCTCCCGGATCATACCAATCCGATACAATCAGCGAGCCGTCGGGTGCCACACATACATCGGAGGGCCTGAACCAGCTGTCTTTTCCAGCCTCCATGAGCGGCAGCATCGACGCTTTGTAGCCAGCGCCGTCGTTCTGAATCGGATAGGCCCGCACCACACCCGGCCCGGCGTCGCAGTGAATGATCTGATCCCAAAATTTTCTGGGTAAAAGTCGTCCTTCGTAAACCACCATACCGGCCGGAGCACCGGAGCCGGTATGCAGCAAGTCAGGTACCACGCCGGGGTCGTTTTGGTGCCAATGCCGGCTTGCAATGTCTTCTTCCAGATTGGTCCGGTTGACGCGCCAGCTTGTACCGTCCATTTCGTCGGTATAGCCAAAATTCCCGTTTTCCATCACGTAGTTGATCCGTACGCCTTCGTTGCCGTCTTCGTCGTGATCCGACTGCCACACCGTGCCGTAGCTATCCACGGCTACTTCCAGACCATTTCTGAAATTGTCGCCAAGTACTTCCAGGTTCTGAAAGTTTTGATCGCAGCGAAACACCATGCCGTTGCGGTAGTTACGGAAATTGATGGGCTGATCAAATTTGTCGTAAAAGCCTCTTCCACGGGCATCAAGAAGTTGTTTTCCTTCACTGCCAAAATTGAAATAGAACTTTCCGTCGGGCCCAAACACAAAGGAGTGTACGCCGTGGTCGTGGCTTGCGCCGCTGATTCCCCGAAAAATAATTTCTTTTCGGTCTGCTTTGTCATCGCCGTCGTCGTCAGTAAACAACCATACGTAAGGACTTTGCGACACAATCGCTTTATTACCCATGACCCAAATCCCCAGGGGGGCGTCCAGCTCGGGACCTTCGTAAAAAACCTTGGTGAGATCGGCCACGCCATCGCCATCGGTATCTTCCAAAATCAGGATTCGGTCGCCCGTTAGCCGATCTTTTTTGGTTCGGGTTTGGCTGTATCCGTGAATCGTGGGTCTGAATTTATATGCATCGCACACCCACACACGCCCCCGATGATCAACGTCAATCGTAGTCGGGTTCGAGATTGTCGGTTCAGACGCAAAGAGCGTTGCTTCCAGACCTTCGGCCAACTGAACCCCGCTCAGGGCGTGTGATGGAAATCTTTTCTCTTTTTCGGACAAAGAATCGTAGATCAGGGAGTCTTTTACTGGCAGGCTGTCCGATAAATATAAGCCGGAAATCGGGGGGATTCGATGCGCGCTGCTACTCAAAAATACGCCACATGCACAACCAAACGCTACACTTAAAAATTTATAAAGAGTTGATTTATACTTCATACTAAAATTATCCCGAATCATCTTCACTATCAATTTGGGTTGAAAATTACGGGTTCTTTTTGGCATAAGGAAATAGGAGTAAGCTATTTTCCTATACATGAATTTGTGCTTTTTCACCAAACTGACGAGGTTAAAGACGAAAAATCCCCCCTGAGGCTATCTCAGGGGGGAAAGTCAACTACGAGATTTGTACCATTTACTTTCTTTTCAGGGAAGCAAGATATTCTACCAAACTTGTAAGTTCTTCGGTACTCATGGCTTCGTGCAGCCCAGCCGACATCATGGATTCGTCGAGTTGTTTCATTGATTTTACCTGCGACATTTTGTACTCCTGTGTACTTCCTCCCGGAAATTTCATAATCAAATCCGTTTCGGTTTTGCTTGAAACAATACCCACCGCCGTAGAGCCATCTTTGAATTTTACCTCATACCCTTCGTAGCCAAAGCTAATGCCTGCGCTAGGATAAAAAATAGCCAGGTATTGTCCTTCCTTGGGTAGTTTACTGCCAATTTCCGAAAGTTTTGGTCCAAAATCCATGCCTTCTCCATTGACCTGATGACACACAGCGCAGTACATTGTAAACACGGTTTTTCCTTTGGCGATATCTCCTTTCCTTTGAATTAATTCTGTGACAGCCGGATGTTTTTGGGCCGCGGCCGTTGTGCCACCATCCAGAAACGTAGCGGCTTCGGTGCGAACGGCCTTGCGCCAGGCCCCGCTCACACCCTGTACAGCAGCGGCTTTGAGCTCACCGCTAAGCTTTCCTGCCCGCAAAAGTTCCAGGATGTTGTCTTCGCCGTTCATGCTGCCGCCCAGCGAGCGCACGGCTTCCCGACGAATGCTGAGGGGTTGTTTGGCATCCAGGGCCACAGTGCGCAGGATTTCCAATGACTCTTTGGTGCCCACTGACCGAATCGACGCCAAAGCAGCCGTAGCTTTTGCGGCGTCAGTACCTTTTAGGGTAGCACGAATCAGCGGTGCGCCATCTTGCGAAAGTAAAATTCGACCAGCATCCCGACCCATGCCTTCATAGGGTTTTTGAATGGCAAGAGCCAGCAGTCGCTTGTTTTCAGACGGTACGCCATAGCGGCCTACTAATTCAATATAGTCGGCAGTGCCGTAGGACGAATCCAGCAGTTTTTGCAGTGCGCTCATCGCACGTGGCGTTTGTTTTACATACGTGGGGTCAAGGTGGCGAAGGGCCAGCTGATTGATTTCGGCCTGATTAGAAGCGGTGCCTTCCATGATTTTTAGTAATGCTTCTGATTTTTCCTTGCCTCCGGGATTGAAATCGAACGCCCGGAAATAGCGTAGACGTTCCTTTAAATCAACCGAAGCATCGCCGGCCAAAGATGCCAGCAAGGGCACCGATTCTTTGGTCCGTGCCCGCCACACGATGTCTTTTCCGGCGGCTGTCTGCAACGAATTTTGTCCGGCAACTTTCAGCCAGGCCGAAAAGAAACGATCCCATTGTCCTTCTGCCCCGATGCCTAGCGCTTCCAGATACCAGCGATCTTTGCCGTCGTGCTGCTGCGCCAGTTTGGCCCAGACATCAGCTGCACCTTCGGTAGTTAAACCCCGTAAAGCCAGGGCACACTCGCGGCGTACCTGCGGGTCGGCGTCGGAAGACAGGCGGCTGATGTAAGGCGTGGCGTCCACGGGTAGTTGAAGAATCGCCCGTAAAGCGGTGATGCGTAAATTGGGGTTGTAATCGGTAAGTGCTTTGCTCAGACTGGGCGACGAAGCGCCTTCCAGCTTGCTAAGTACCCACAAGGCACGAGCCCGCATGCGCGGGTTGGCCGATTCGTCGTTCCAGAGTTTGGTAAGTTGTGCGACAGATTTTGAACCCATCCCTACGAGCGAATTCCAGGCCATGTAGCGTACCGACATATTCGGATTTTGCAGCGCTTCGATTGCGCCTTCGGGGCTCATGACGTCTACCTTAGGAATCCGGTAAGGCGTGTTGGCCGGGGCTACACGAAAGATCCGCCCACGGTTAAGGTCGCCTGCCTGATGTCCGCCTACGCCGGGATCGTACCAGTCAGACACGATCAGCGAACCATCGGGCGCCACGCACACATCCGACGGCCTGAACCATTGGTCACGAGTGCCTTCGAGCACGTTGGCGATGGTAGCCTTGTAGCCGGCGCCATCGTTCTGTACCGGATACGACCGCACCACGTTGGGACCCGCATCACAGTGAATCATTTGATCCTGAAACGTTTTGGGGAGCATTCGGCCTTCGTAGACCACCATACCCGTAGGAGAGCCTGCACCCGTTTGCAGCAGGTTGGGTACCACGCCGGGGTCGTTCAGGTGCCAATGACGAAGAGGAATTTCGGCTTCGATATTGGTACGATTGGCGCGCCAGCCTGCGCCGGTGAGTTCATCGGTGTAGCCATAGTTTCCGTAGGGCATTACATAATTTATACGCACTCCCTTGTTACCATCGTCGTCGTTGTCCGACTGCCACATCGTGCCGTAGCTATCCACCGCAACCTCGTAGTTGTTCCGGAAATTATTGCCCAGAATTTCAATATTGGTAAAATCAGGATCGCAACGGAACACGATTCCCATGCGATTTTTCTTAAAATCCAGCGGTTTCCCATCTTTCCCAACCACTGGTTTTCCCTGTCCGTCCAGAAGTTGTCCGCCTTCATTTCCAAAGTTAAAATAAAGTTTTCCATCAGGCCCAAAGACAAAAGCGTGCATGCCGTGGTCGTGCTGCTCGCCTGTGATTCCCTGAAAAATTACCTCTTTTTTGTCGGCTTTATCATCGCCGTCTTCATCCGTAAACAGCCACACGTAGGGGCTTTGCGAAACCAGAACTTTATTTCCCAAAACCAAAATACCCAACGGTGCATTTAACTCGGCTCCTTGATAAAACACTTTTTCGGTATCCGTTTTCCCATCTCCGTCGGTATCTTCCAGAATCAAAATCCGGTCGCCTTTGGGTTGGGTTGGATTTCCGGTAATAGCCGGGCGATAGTTGTAAGCCTCACACACCCACACGCGTCCACGATGGTCTACGTCGATGTTGGTAGGATTGGTAAGCGTCGGTTCGGCGGCAAAAAGCGTTGCTTCCAACCCTTCGGCTACGGACAGGCCCGCCACTGCAAACTCCGGGGAGCGTTTTTCTTCCTCAGAAAGTTTTGCATATAGAGAATCAAGGCCCGAGCCGCCTCTTTGGCTGGGATTGGTGGTCGTGTAGGAGGCGGTGAGTAGCCCCGCAAGGGCGGCACTTCCCAGCAGTAAGTAAATGGATTTTGTCAAACGCATTTTTTTTATTTGTTAATTTAAAATCGTAATTCAGGGTTGTAAAAATCAAACATTCTGTTGGATTCAGTATATAAAGATCAAAGGAGTGTGCATATTTACCTTTTGGCTAAAATAATTTTCAGTTCAGGTAAATTGTTTGGAGCCGTTACATAAAACATGATCATCTATTTTCATAAAATTAACCTATGATTTCCTGGAATTTAAAAGGTAAAAAAGCCCTCATAACGGGTGGCACCAAAGGGATTGGTGAAGCAACTACCTGGCTTTTTGCGGAAGCCGGCGCAGAAGTAATGATCGTTGCCCGTGATGCTGAGGCAATCGACCAAATGGCGCGCAAAGCTGCGCAAAAAGACTTGTCCATCGTCGGACGCGCCTTTGACATGACAGCGCCGGGAGCTGCTGCCCAAATTGCAGAGTATGTAAAAGACTATTGGGGAAGTTTGGATATATTGGTCAATAATGCCGGGATGAATATCCGAAAACCCACGATTCAGTACAGCGGCGAAGAATTTGACCGAATCATGCAGATTAACCTGCGGTCCGTTTTTGAACTGGCGCAGTCGACCTACGAGTTGCTCAAAAGTAGCAAAGGCTGCATCGTGAATGTTGGCTCCGTTTCGGCGCTTACGCACATCAGTAGCGGTTCTATTTATGGAATGTCCAAAGCGGCGGTAACCCAACTGACCCGAAATTTGGCCGTTGAATGGGCCCCCGATGGCATCCGTGTAAACGCAGTGGCGCCCTGGTACATCCGCACGCCACTCGCCAAACCAGTCCTGAATGATCCCGAAAAGCTAGCGAATATTCTGGCGCGAACACCCATGAAGCGCGTTGGAACGGCGGAAGAAGTGGCGTCCGCAATTCTGTTTTTGAGCCTTCCCGCTGCAAGCTATGTAACGGGCCAATGCCTGAGTGTTGACGGTGGGTTTATGGTCAATGGGTATTGATTATCAATAAAGTAGTTTAACCACTTAGCTGTGCTTTTTGATAAAAACAATGTATATTTTGTACGAAAATTCAAATTTACACCGTACTTAAACCAACGATTCTGATGAAAAAAATATGGATTACCGTCCTTTCCGGACTTTTGGGAGGCACTGCGGCTTTTGCCCAAACAACTCCCGTTCCTACGGCTGAAATACAGATTAAATCGGCGGTATTGGCCGCTCCCACCGACAAGCGTGAAGGCGCTCGTGTGTATGGGTTTGCTACCGATGGGCAATTTAAAATTCTCCGGGAAGGCACAAACGACTGGGTGTGCCTCGCCGACGATCCTGCGCAAAAAGGCATTAATGTATCGTGCTACCACAACCTGCTCGAACCGTTCATGGCGCGTGGCCGAGAACTGAAAACGGAGAAAAAGTCACCAAAGGAGATTTTTGATATTCGGGAAGCCGAGGTAAAATCAGGTAAATTGAAAATGCCTGAGCAACCTTCCACGCTTTTTGTGTTGTCGGGAACAGACGAAAATTTTGACCCGGCAACGGGAGATTTAAAAGACAGCTACCTCCGCTACGTTGTGTACATTCCGTTCGCAACTGCCGAAAGCACGGGGCTCCCGCTCAAACCCGAAGGCCCGGCGATGCCCTGGATCATGGATCCCGGCACGCACCGCGCGCACATTATGATTAATCCGCCAAAATAATCAGTATGTTCAGGAGCTCTATAAGTTTTATTGAACCTTATAGAGCTCTTTTGGATGAATTCATCCATGTTTTTTTGCGGTCGGCTTCTTCTTTAATTCGCCGATTTATATCCACTTTTGCTCCCCGCAATACATAAATTGAGATTTCAGGTTCTCTGGCGAACGAATTTATTCGTTTTGTTGCCAGATAAACCGTATCAAAAAGCGCAACTTCTTTCGTTCTGGCCTTGTCGTCATCGTCTCCTTCTTTGACCAATACAACATCTACAATTTCTTTATCATAGCGCAGCCAATTGATATAATCTGCGTTAAAAGAAGAAGCGACTATGTTTTTATTTGTTGTATAATAATTGATAGCACCTGCCTGCCCATAATTATCGCAAAGAATTAATGTTTTGTCTAAATTTGGTAATGTAGCACAAACGCTATCGACTTTGGCAGCCAATTCTTTCCAACCCAGCATGTCGGCAAAATCCTGCGGTAAAGTATGATCTTTTCCGTCTTCCCAGCGCAGCAATCCGAGCGCTTTGTATGGGGCCGGATTTTGAATAATATATTCCGGTGAAACGTTTGGAAAAGCAACTTTAAATAAAGGAATAAACATCAATAGCGGCAGTGCTACTGCGACAGGTTGTAGCTGCTTTTTCCATCCTCCCTGCAAAACTTCTCCCAGAAAAGTTGCTCCAAAAGCGATATAAATTGGGTATAAACCAATGACATAATAATCTTTTGCCTGGAAATATAGAAAGGCCAGAAACGTAAATATGAAAGCAAAAAAGAAAAAGCGATACGGTCTAAATTCTTTATAGAAAAGTAACGCGTAAAAAGCTGATAGAATGACCAGGATGGCACCGGGATAAAACAAAAGTTGAGTTTTTAAGAAGGCAATTTGATCTACATGAATAAGCTGTGTTTCAGTGAGTTCTTTCATGTGGTGAATCACCGGAAAGCGGTTGGTATATTGCCAGATAAGATTGGGAAGTATAAGCAGCAACCCAAGTCCGGCAGCCATGTACAGACGTATTTGAGTAAATATAGTTCGATGTTCAGACAGCGCAAGAGCCGGGGCAAGTCCAATCACAAGAAAGGCAATATTGTATTTATTCAAAAAACCGAAGGCAAAACAAATCGCACTTAAATAAAGCCATTTTGAATGATTAGTTTTAATAAATTTTATTATAAAAAAATAAAGAGTTGTCCAACTTAAAACATCCAAAGAATTGGGTTGATATAACGTATTCAAACGTAAAAGTGCTGAAAACAAGACACAGGATGCTCCCAAAATCAGAGCGAAGAGCGTACCGTTTAGCGTTTCAATTGTTTTCCAGACTACCAAAATTGTTAATGCGCCAAAAAGGGCAGGAAAAAACTTTATCCAGAAAACAGTATTGCCTAAAACAAAAATCAGGTATGAAATCCAGGACGTAACGGGCGGAACTGACAAATAGCCCCACGCCAGGTGATGCGCCTGATCTAGGTGCAAAAATTCATCGCGCTGTAAGTCATAGTCTGAACTTATCAATGAATATTGCAGGATGAATTTGACGGCGATAAATCCTAGCAGAAGTATGTTTTTGTTGGCCATTACCTAAAAGTTCATAGCGTTGAAACGTAGAGTATAATCAATAGAGTTTTTAATACCATCAAAGTTTAACTTTACACTTTTTCTGCCGAAAAAACCAACGGTTTTTCTGTGAAAAGTACCTTCGTTTTTTGCCAGGTAGTTCGGAAAAGTTCTGAGTTGCGGTAGGCATTCAGGTGCTCTTCCGACTGCCAATGACTGTGGGTAACAAATACGTTTCGCTGGTGTATGTCCTGCCATAGTTCCAGGTGCAGACATCCTTCCTGATTTCTGATTTGCTCTTTCGAGGCTTCAAAAATTCTTTGGAACTCTTCCATTTTTTCGGGCTGAAACGTCATGCGGACAATTCGGATGAGTATGGGAGTAGGCATAGCTTTGTACAATAATTGAGGGGAGTCTTCCAGGGTATTAAGTTGCTTTACAAATGTTTTTGGGCCAAAAAGACGAATGTAGAGATTATTTAAAAAAATACACAAAAGTAACTTTTGTCGCAGCCTTATAAATCAAGGTTTTATGCTTTATTTTACATGGGCTTCATGTACCTGATATCTTCTGTCAGGAATGAAAACTGAAATTTTTCTTTTTCTACTAGCATGATTCCATTCAACACCGTTTCACTGGAAAGTGAGTTTGAAAAAATTATTGACGGAATCCTCACGCAGGGGTACGGTTTTTCGGATGCCATCGTAACGCCTGATGACGTCCTTGCGCTGAATGAAGCCTTTGATTTTCGAAAAAGTACCGGACAGTTTGCTTCGGCTGCCGTGGGACAGCAGGCGGGCAAGCAGGTGCTGACCGAGATTCGCGGCGATCAGATTTGCTGGTTGCCCGAAGAAGGTATTTTTCCGGGCGAAGCGCTGTATGTGTCTAAAATTCAGGCGTTGATTGAATACTTCAACCGGACGTGTTTTCTGGGTTTGCAGGATGCCGAGCTGCATTATGCCGAATATCCGGTAGGAGCATTTTACAAGCGCCACCTAGACCGTTTCCGAACGGATTCACGCCGAAAGTTGTCCGTGATTTGCTATCTCAATCAGCAGTGGGAACCTACCGATGGCGGACAACTTATCCTTTTCCCAAATCCCGCGCGCATCGAATCAATTCTGCCTTTGGGTGGCCGGTTGGTCTGTTTTGAGAGCGATGTGCTCGAACATGAGGTGTTGCAGGCGCAGCGCCCGCGCCGGAGTCTGACGGGTTGGCTGCGGACCCGTTAAAAAATGGGTATTTCAGAAGAAAATCATTCTTTTGTAGCTTTTACCCATTTGAATCTATGTATGAAAAAAATCTTCTGTATTGCTACAATGACTGCGCTTTCGTTTTCGGCCATGTCCCAAACTGAAATAGTAGCCCTTTGGCCCGAAGGACAGGTGCCCAATGCCATTCCCAATACGCTTGTAGAAAAGTCTGAAACCACGGGCGGCATCATGCGCATCAGTCAGGTGACGGTGCCAACACTTACGGCCTACCTGCCCGCAGCCGGCAAGGTAACCGGAGCGGGCGTGATGATTTGTCCGGGCGGAGGCTATTCAATTTTGGCCGCTCAGCACGAAGGGAGCGAGCTTGCCGAGTGGTTTACGGAGCGGGGCATCGCCGCTTTTGTGCTTAAATATCGCTTGCCCAACGAAAAAGCAATGACCCGGCAGCACGAAGTGCCCCTGATGGATGCGATGCAGGGAATGAAGATCATTCGGCAACATGCTACCAAGTGGGGCGTCAATCCGTCGATGTTGGGCGTGATGGGCTTTTCGGCGGGTGGGCATTTGGCCGCTACGCTCTCGACGCACTTTGACAGGCCGCCAAATGGCAGCGAACTTGCCAAACCTAATTTTGCCCTTTTACTCTATCCGGTGATTACTTTTCAAACACCTTATGCGCACGGTGGCTCGCGTGACAAACTACTTGGGCCGGACAAGTCGGAAAATCTGATTTTGTATTATTCCAATGAAACACAGGTAACTTCATCTACGCCGCCGACGTTTCTGGTGCATGCCGAGGACGACAAAGCCGTTCCGATTGAAAACAGCATCAACTATTATCTGGCTTTGAAGAAAAATGAAGTCCCTTCTGAGTTGCATATTTATCCGGCAGGAGGGCATGGATTTGCCCTGCGAACTACCGGAAAAGGCTCCGTCGAAAATTGGCCGCAGGCTATGGAAGGCTGGCTCAAAAGTCACAAGTTTATGAAATAAATCAGGATTTTTTTAATCCCTGAATCTCATTATTATTTTTTCACTACTCATTTTTATACGTACATGTCTTACCTAAACCTGAATGCCGCCAAGGAAATGGACTACGACGCCATCGTGATTGGTTCGGGCGTTTCGGGCGGCTGGGCCGCCAAAGAATTGACCGAGAAAGGTCTGAAAGTGCTCATGCTCGAACGAGGCAAACAACTCGAACACGTTACGGGCTATGAAAACGCTACCAAAGCTCCCTGGGAAAGCCAATACAATGGCCGCCTGACGGAAGAGCAAAAGCGGACGCACCCCAAACTGGCCCGCGATTATCCGTATAATGAGTTGACGGAAAAGTACTGGATGAACGATTCGGATTCGCTGTATAAAGAGGAAAAACGCTTTGACTGGTATCGACCCAATATAGTAGGAGGCAAGTCCATTATGTGGGGGCGGCAGTGCTACCGGTTGTCAGATATTGATTTTGAAGCCAATGCCAAAGAAGGAATCGCGGTAGACTGGCCGATTCGCTACAAGGATATTGCGCCCTGGTATTCGTATGTAGAGAAACATGCCGGAATTTCGGGTGAAAAACTGGGTCTGCCTCAGTTGCCCGACAGCGATTTTTTGCCGCCAATGGATATGTTTTGTGTGGAAAAAGAAGTCCGCGCGCGCATTGAGAAAAACTTTCCGGGCCGCACCATGACAATTGGTCGGGTGGCCAACCTGTCGGAAGCACGCAAAGAACAGCTGGGCGTAGGGCGGGCTCCGTGTCAATATCGCAACAAATGTGCGCTGGGCTGTCCGTACGGCGCCTATTTCAGTACGCAGTCGTGTACGCTTCCTCCGGCTGCAAAAACGGGGAATCTGACGCTTCGGCCTGATTCTATGGTCACCAATGTGTTGTATGATGAAAATAAAAAACGTGCAACTGGCGTGCGGGTAGTTGATGCCGTTACGCTGGAAGAGCGGATGTATACGGCAAAAATCATTTTTGTATGCGGCAGTACGCTGGGTTCCACGGCCATCATGCTCAATTCGATTTCCAATCGTTTCCCCAACGGCATGGGCAACGACTCCGGGCAGCTGGGCCACAATCTGATGGATCACCACTTCCGCACCGGCGCAAGCGGCGAATGGGAGGGCGATCTGGACAAGTACTATTCAGGACGGCGGGCCAATGGAATTTATGTGCCACGCTACCGCAACATCGGCAACGACAAGCGCGATTATCTCCGGGGTTTTGGGTATCAGGGACGAGGCAGCCGCGAAGACTGGAAACGGGGAATTGCGGAGCTGAGCTTTGGTGAGGAATTTAAAGAAGAAATGACGCAACCCGGGCCGTGGCAAATGGGCCTTGGTGCGTTTGGAGAAACCTTACCTTACTACGAAAACAAGATGTACCTGCACCCCACTGAAAAAGATAAATGGGGTATGCCGTTGGCTGTTTTTGATGCAGAATTAAAGGAAAATGAGCTAAAAATGCGCATTGACATGAAAAACGATGCCGCCGAAATGCTCGAAAAAGCGGGGCTTAAAAATGTAAAAACCAACGACCGCGGTTCGTACCTGGGTATGGCGATTCACGAAATGGGAACTGCCCGCATGGGCCGCGACCCTAAAACTTCGGTGGTAAATGGCAACAATCAGGTGCATGCAGTACCCAATGTGTTCATGACCGATGGCGCGTGTATGACTTCTGCTTCCTGCGTCAATCCTTCGCTCACGTACATGGCCCTGACGGCCCGTGCCGCAGATTTTGCGGTGAAAGAATTGAAAAAGAAAAATTTATAATGATTTGATTAAGAGTCACTTGTTGGGTATGTGTTTGCCTATAAGTGACTCTTTTATCGAGTTTGTTCCTTAGTTGGTGGAAACACCATCTGCGGGTGTACTGCTGTACATTATCAATAGTGAAAATATTTTTGAAATAAAAATTACATGAAAAATTCTGCCAGATTCATCATTATTTATTGTTTTTGGATAGTGATAATTGCCAGTGGATGTGAGTCAAAAAAGGCTGAAACCACTGCTGAACCCTCATTTACCCTGATGCCTACCGATACCTTTCGGTTCAACCATTTTGTGGATTGCAATATGGCTAGTGCCTGGGTGGGGGATACATTTCGGATTTTCCCTGGAAAATACGGGGAAGATCCGGTTTGGGGCCATGCACTCGATTTAAAGTATGCGGAAGGAGTTAGCCCCGATGAAGTATTTAGTACGCCTACCAGTCAGTATAAAGCTCCCAAAATGCCCCTTAATGCACCCACAGGCGAGCCGGGACTTCATGGAGCTGTTTGGTTTGAATCTGTGTATCAAGATTCAAATGATCCTTCTGGAAAAACCCTTTATGCATTGTATCATAATGAAAATTATCCGGAAACTCTTCCATTTAATCCTAAAACAGGTGAAGGATATATAGATAAAAACTGGCCATTAGGCTTAACGGATCGCATTACGCCAGCCGCAGTTCCGCGTATCGGAATCATGAAATCACGAGATGGAGGAAAGTCCTGGGAAAATAGAGGTATCATCTTGGAGGACCTTCAGGACCGTATGATTCTCAAACCGTTTAATACTTCCAAAACATTTGCCGGTGGGGTTGGAGATCCTTCTGCGGTAGCCTCCGGCGATTACTTGTATATATTTTATGGAGAATATGGATATCCTGGAAAGTTTGACGAAAAAAAATATGATCCACAAAAAGAATGGGCTGGCCAATGCATTAGCGTGGCACGTATTGCCTTAAAAGATTTGGATGCTCCGTATGGTAAAGTATCAAGATGGAACGGGACCGATTTTTCCGCTTCTTGGAACGGTATAGGGCAGCCTATTTCTGCACTTCAAATCTCCAAAGACCAAGGGGGAGGCCCGGCCTCTTCTCCAAAAGGAGGTTTTCATTGGGGACCTTCGGTAAGTTGGAACACTTATCTGAATGCCTGGGTCATGCTCATGGGACATGTGCAGGGACAGTCGTGGGTGGGTGATAAAGTGTATATTTCATTTAACACAGAACTCAATTTGGCAAATGCAACAAACAAATGGACAAAACCTCGTCTTTTGGTCCATAAGCCAGGTAGAACCCTTTGGTACCCTTCTTTGCAGCCACTTAACGACAAACAGCAAATTCAGGAGCGCTATACGAGTATGAAGTTGGGAAAAGTCGCCCGGCTATTTTACAAATTTGCGGACGAAGGCAGGTATTTAAGTGAGTATACGATCCAATTTGATTTAACGATTACCAAATAAGTAATTGGTAATCTATTGTGCCATTTATGCCGTTGTTGGTTTTTTTACCAACAATATCTCATGGAATCATTTTGCAACTACATTACCAATCTACTTATTCAATTGCGGTTATATCTCAAATTTGAGATATAACCGCAATTGGGTTTCGTATATATTCTCGTTAGCTGATATTTAAACAAAAACAAACAAGATGACAGTACATAGACTTTGGAATTATATTTCGTTTTCTGATAATTGGAAAACTTGTGATACATCTTTATTAGATGAAATTGCACCATCTTGGTTTGCACGCAGAGAAGTTTTACAAGCCAATTCAGAGGAATACAAAGAATTTATCAACAGACTAAAAAGGAGGCACGCCATTGAAACAGGTATTGTTGAAAGAATGTATGATATTGACAAAGGTGTTACAGAAACTTTAATCAAGGAAGGTTTTATATCTTCATTAGTAAGTCACGGAGATACCAATGTTTCCAAACAGACACTATTTAATCATTTGCAAGATCATTTAGATGCAGTTGATTTTATATTTGACATCGTTAGAGAAAATAGACCTCTTACAAAAGGATTTATTTGTGAGTTACATCAACTAACAACAAGACATCAAGAATTTGCCGAAGGCAGAGACCAATTTGGAAACAAAACCAAAATTCCACTCATCAAAGGTAGATTTAAGGAACGTGAAAATAATCCCACACGAGAAGATGGTACGACTGTGTTGTATTGTTCTCCTGAACACGTAGAAGCCGAAATGGATAGGCTAATTGAGATTTACAATGAACTTTCTGAACAAAATGTAAATCCGCTTATCATTGCAACTTGGGTACATCACGCATTTACAACCATTCACCCATTTCAAGACGGAAACGGTAGAGTTGTACGACTTATTGCAAGTCTAATTTTGATAAAAAATAATTTTTTCCCAATCACAGTTTTAAGAGAAGAAGCCAAAGTAAAATACATTCAAGCATTAGAAGAAGCAGACAATGGCAATCCTCAAAAATTAATCACTTACTTTGCTGAAATTCAAAAACGTAACATTGAAGAAGCACTCAATATCAAAGAAGTAAGTAATACATCTTTGAATGAAGTAACCAATATATTCAAACAAAAAATTCTTAGAAAGCAACAAGAAAAGCAACAGCAATATGAAAGGACACTTGCTGAAAATAGATTGCAAGTTTTTAATTATTGTAGTTTGTTTCTTAATGAGTATAAGCACAAATTTGAAACAGAATTTGATGATAGCATTTCTTTGTATATTGGAAGTGGCAGACCTGATGATGTGTCAAAGCAACATTATTATCACGAGCAAATAGTTGGTTATGCAAATAAACATAATTACTATTTCAACAGATTATTACCAAAATCATATTTCAAATTTGGAATTAAGTTTGAAGGTAAAAAATATGAATTAGGAATTACTTTACACCATTTTGGTTATGATGATAGTGTTATTGCTATTGGTGCATTTTTAGAGTATAAAGGAGTTTTATCAAATGAAGATATCAATACAATAATACCACTTGATATTAAACCTTATGTAATTTCAATTAGAGATGAGGTTACATCAAAGGAGAAAAACATTCGCCTACATCTTGAAAACATATTAACTGTAGCAATAGCACAAATAGCGAGTGAAATATAAACATCAGCCAACATGGGCTTGGCGAAAGCGGGGCTAAGGTGCTAAATTGAACTTTTGTGCTACTATGAAACATTAGAATAAAATTCGGCTTTTGTGCTAAAAATCCGCCCGAACGCAAAGCCCCAAACCGTTGTGTGTCATATAGCAAAACCCTATGTTAAATAAACCATTTTCCAAAAGACAAGGACTAAATACGCAAGAAAAAGAAATAACTGTTCGACAAGATGCACCAATTGGACTTCGAGAATATATCGTTCAGACTGTTGAAAGTCTTGGTTGCGGACCTCAATTTTCTCGACAAATTATTTGTCGTGTATTACGTAAAGTTCCTGATAGAGACAATTGGACAGCATATCCCAATATTTATAATGAAGTTGTGGATTTGATAACTCAATGTGAATGGTTTTATGTTTACGACATTATTGAAGGACTTTACAACGGACTTAAACAAAATCAAAAATCAATTTTTGAAAATGAAATAAACGATTATTTTGTATTAAACGGAATAGGATGGAAACTAACAAACGGAGAGATTGAATTTAGAGGCGATGAAAATTTTGAAATAGAATTAAGCAATGCGGTTACGATTTTGGAAAAAGCTAATCTTGGTACAGCAAAAACTGAAATAAGAGAAGCATTAAATGATTTATCAAGAAGACCAAATGCTGATATAACAGGAGCCATTCAACATTCATTAGCTTCTTTGGAATGCGTGGCAAGGCAAATTGCAGGAAATACCAAAATGACACTCGGAGAGCTAATAAAAAAGTATCCTGACATTGTACCAAAACCGCTTGATGAAGCAATTTCAAAGATTTGGGGATTTACTTCAGAACAAGGCAGACACTTGCGAGAAGGCGGACAACCAACTTATGTAGAAGCAGAGTTAATTGTTGGCTTATCCGCAGTTTTGACAACATATTTAGGTAAGAAAATTACAAATAACGAATATTGAACAATATATGGCACACAACATCGGTTGGGCAATATGGCGGCTGAAGTTCTTCTATCAAACATTTGTGCAAGATTCAACAGCAGTAATTCTATTGAACTTTTGTGCTAAAAATCCGCCACATCTCCAAGCCGAAAACCGTTATGCGGTAATTTTAGAAAACGATACACAGAAACAAAAATGGTAAACTTTGACAATATAAAAACTTATTCAACTGAATTCCCAAAGACTTGGAGTTTTTTATGGTCGCCAGAAGAAGCAAGTCAAATACCACAGGAACATAAAGACCAAATTTTCTTTTTAGACAAAGAAGCAAGTGAATTTGTCCAAAACTATATAAGCAGTTCAAAAATGGTAACAGGTCCATTATGGAAACCATTTAATGAAAGATACTTTAAGACAATTGAAGAATTTGAAGTGACGGAAAACTGTGAAAGCGAAATTAAAAAATGGCTTTACTCAAAACCCATTCCGTTTGACAAATTTGTATTTATTGACAGCGAAAGAAGTGGACAATCTGTAACACTAACCTGGAAGATGGTAATTAAATATTGGGAAGGACTTTTCTTTGCTGACGATTTGATAATATTTGACGAGACATTAAATTGGGGACTTTTTTATTTTCACGAAGACAGACTTTATTTTGGAATAGACAAAATCTACGACAAAGAATTTGAGTATGAAAAGACAAAAGAACTTAACGAGTTGAAAGAGAAGTATTTTAATAAAGACAATTTGAACTTCAACAATGAAGACAAGAAAAAAACAGTTAGAGACTTTAAAGAGAAATATAAAACGGACAGAATTGAATAAAAAATATCGCTAACAGCGGTTTTGCAATATAGTGGCTAAAGTGCTTCTATGAAACATTTGAGCAAGGTTCAACAGCAGGAATTCTATTGAACTTTTGTGCTAAAAATCCGCCACATCGCCAAGCCGAAAAACGTTACCAGCAAGCGTAGAGAACGACACGGACACGAGAAAACGACATAAACTGAAAAAAGTAAACCATTTTGACAGGTGAACACAGACATACAAACCATATTAAAATCGGACAACGAGTTACCCTTCTGTATCTTTTATTTTCCCTACCACACATTTTTTTAATTCAATTTTATTACCACCGCACAAATGGCACATTGTGTTTTGCCACACCCAATAGCCAACACGCAACAAAACCCAAAAAGCCATTTATTGCCAACGCTTAACATTTTAGTATTATGGTTACAATTGACAAGGTAGATTTCACGAAACTTAAACCATATGACGGCAAAACGACCAAATGTTTTGAACAATTTTGTTACCAAATAGCGCAAAAAGAATTTGGACACCTTGGAACATTCACACCAATAGATGGAAGTGGCGGTGATGGTGGAGTTGAATTTTATTTAAAACTTCATAATGGAGAAAAATGGGGTTGGCAATGCAAATTTTTTGGAGATACAGGACGACTTAATGTAGGTTCAAGAGATTCGGCAATTGAGGGTTCATTTGAAACAGCAATTCGAAATCATAATGACTTAACTAAATGGTTTCTTTGCTTAAAAACAGATTTAACAGCAGATAGCTTATCAAGCAAAGGAAAGTTTAGTAAAGGAGAAAGAAATTGGTTTGAAAACGAATTAACTAAAATAATTCCCTCGGGAAAAATAATCGCACTGGAACATTGGGGAGAAACTTCATTTGTTAATTTTCTAAAAGATTCAAAACATATTGGGATTCGTAGTTTCTTTTTTGGGGAATTGGAATTTAACCAAGACTGGTTCAAGAAAATATTTTATGAGAATTTTGAAAAAGTGATAGATAAATATGATTCTGACCTACATACTATTGACAGATATACTCAATCTAAAATTGACTTTCTATTAATTGATTCAAACTACACAAAACTAACTGGAGAACTGAAAAAAGAATTACTCGAAAAATCAAATGCAATTGAAACAGCTTTATATGACTTTCGAGATGAAAGAATGCTTTCATCGAAAGAACACATTCAAAGGGGAAATTTTTTCTTGATCTGCCAAGAATTCAAAAATCATATTAGCTATGTTTTTGAAAAAATTGATTTTGTTGAATCTTGTTTTATAAACTGCACACCAGAACTTCTTCCAAAGTTTGATTTAGAAGAATTAAATAAAAACTTTTTTGAATATTTTAATAAAATAGATTACAGAGCTTTTGAAGAAAAATCACGAGCTTTCAAAGATGCCTCAAGTATTTCATACTTAATTTCTGATTTTGGAGAAAGTTATAATAGTTTTTTTAGAAACTATTTTCATAAAAAACAAAGAGTAATTCATTTTATAGCTGATGCAGCAAAAGGAAAAACACATATCTCTTGTGATATAGCCTATCGAAAAATAGCAGACTCGAAACCTGCAATTTTTATTACAGGAGATAAATTTACTGACGAAACAAGTATAGTTGAAGCATTAAGAAGAATCCTTGACATTCCTCAAGAATTTACCTTTGATGATTTTCTGCAAGCCCTTGATGTTTATGCTTCAATTCTAAACACCCAACTTCCATTAGTAATAGACGGATTAAATGAAACTATTTCAAGTCGCTTGTTTTCACCAATTTGGAAGAACCATTTATCTGCATTTATTTCAAAAGTATTGCAGACAAAAAACCTAATAGTAATTACCACTTGTAGAAAATCATATGTTAACAGGATTTGGGATAAGGCTAGAACAAATGAATTTCATTATTTATATGGTTTTGATGACTATGAAACAATACACGAAGCAGTAAGAAAGTATTTTTCTAAATATAAATTGAAGACCGATTTGTTTTTCGCACCACTTGAAAAATTTAGAGACCCAATATTTCTAAAAATATTTTGCGAAATCAAAAATCCAAATTGGAAAACTTCGGGTGAGGTCGCTGTTAATATTGAGGAAGAATCATCTTATGATGTGTTTCGTGAATACTTAAGTCAAGTCAACAATAGAGTAACAAACAACAATCCAATTTTAAAGGCTAATGAACAATTCATAGCAGAAACACTAAATAAGCTATCGCTATTCTTATGGAATAACAACACAAGAGAAATCCCAGTAAATGAATTCTACAATTTGATTGATGGAAAATCTGATTATGAAAAGGACAAATCGCGGGCTGATATATTGATTAATGAAGGCTTAGTTGTAACCCGTGATATGCGTGATAAAAGCGAGTATGTTAGTTTTACTTACGATATCCTTGCAGGTTTTATGGTTGGAGAATACTTAATCCAAAAGCATCCTGATATCTCATATTTTATAAGTAAAAAGTTTATTCAAAAAATTATAGTTGATAGTAAACAACATCCATTCTTTGAGGATGTGATTTCTGCATTATGTTTGCTTCTACCACAACTAAAGCAAGCCTCATTTCACGAATTGAGTGAAAAAGATAAATTATTGAAGTTTACAAAATCTACGTCTTTTAAGTATTTGCCAAAATTCATCAAGAATTGCTTTACCGACCGAATTAACTTTTCAAGCTATACATTCAGCAAGTCTGTTGCTTCGCTTTTTGTTTTGCCAGCAAAAGCTGTAAAAGGCAGGGATACTAATTTGGTTGCTGAATTATTTTTAGGAGCAGATGAAAACAAAGAAACTTTCTATAATCTTTTCTTTAAAACGCTTGGTGATGTAAAGCATCCATTGAATGCAGTTTTCTTTTCAAAATTGTTGGCTTATCTAAAAATGAATGAACGAGATATTTCTTGGACTGAATACTTTAGAAAGAAAAGTTACGATCTTGAAGAGTATATCTTAGAATTTGAAGCGAAATGTCGGTCAAATGAAAGCGAATCCAAGCTTGTTTCTGAAAAGCAACATATTGTATCAAGAGTTATCGTTTGGTTTCTTACAAGCACTAATAGGAATTTAAGAGATAAGGCAACAAAAGCACTTTACTTTTATGGAAGAAAGTTTCCAAAGGAATTTTCAACATTGGTTTATGATTCGCTAAAATTTAACGACCCATATGTTTGGGAAAGAACATTGGCTTCTTTGTATGGTGTTGTTATGGCAGAACACAATTCAACTTCATCTGATAATTTTAGAATTCATATTCTACCCGAAATATCAAAAACGATTTTCGACTTGATTTTTAAAGAAAATGCACCACATTCAACAACACATATTTTAGCAAGAGATTATTCAAGACGAATTATTGAAATTGGTTTAGTTCATAACCCAAGTCTATTTACTGAAAAAGAAATTAAAAACATAAGACCACCTTATACTTTTGGAGGTGTTAGAAATTTGGGTGAGTTTGATTATGGAGACCGAGATTATGGTTATGACGGACCAATCCATATGGATTTTAGCAATTATACTATTGGGCGAATTGTAAAAGATGGAGGCTCTTATTCCAACCCACTAGAGAAGCAAAAAGTTAGACGACAAATCTATTGGAGAATTTATGATTTAGGGTGGAATGAAGAGCTATTCAAAGAAGCAGAAAAAGCACTTGGAAACGCTAATTATTATAGTGGTGGAAGAACAGAGCAAGCGATAGTTGAACGCTATGGAAAAAAATATTCGTGGATTGCATATTACGAAAATGCAGGACTAAGAGATGATTTAGGTTTGTTAGATAAAGATTGGGATAGGTTTAGATTATCAGATGCAGATATTGATCCGAGTTTTCCTGAAAAGCAAAAAAGCGAAGTGTTTTTTACTCATAACTTATTAGGCGATACTAAGACACCGCTTGTTGATTGGTATGAAGATGGCGGAATGCCTTTCGTTGAAGAATATTTGAAAGTAAAAGATTTGAAAGGTAATAATGGAGATTGGATTTGTTTAGATTCATTCATTGTTCAGGAAGATATGCTAATAGAACGAAATTGTTTTGCATTTATCCGTGGATTTATCATTGCAAATGACGATTATGAAGAAGCAATTAAATTATTTCGAACTAAAAATTTGAAATGGGAACGCTTGCCCGAAAAAAGACATAATCATTACACTTTTTCAGGCGAATTATATTATTGCCAAGAAGCAACCTACGACAACGAAGATGTTTTAGAGTTTGAAATCGAAAAAAAGAAAGTAAAAATAAAAAAAGGAGAACCAGGTTATTTTCCAGCAGTCTTTTGGGATAGTGATACTATAAAAAATGATTTCCCAGAAGAAATTGAACAGGAAGTTTCATCTTTCAAAGAATTTGAAACACTAATGCCTGTAATGGAATATAATTGGGAAGGTTATCATAGTTCTACCAATAACGCAGGACAAACTACAATAGTTGGAAAAGAGATTGCGAATCATTTGAATTTAATAAACCAACCTCAAACATTTGATTTGCTTGACGACAAAGGAAACCTATCTTCAAAGAATATTGAATTTCACGCAGATTATAACAACAATCATAGTTTCGTTTACATACGAAAAGATTTGTTTGACAAATATCTTGCGGAAACAAACTCTAAGTTTATTTGGGTTATTTGGGGTGAACGAGATGTTAGGTTTAAAACAGAGGAAAGGAGACAAGAATATTTTAAAGCAAATCCGTTCAAAGAACATCAAGTTTTCAGAAAAGTTATTGAATATGAAAAATAGCCAATACACAGGTGTAAGCACATTTGCAAGCAGCACAAGCTCACGCACAAACCAAAGCTTGCAAAAGAGCTTCCACCTTTTCCACCCTGACAAAATTGAATTAAAAAAAATCCCACCCTTCTGAAAATAAAAAATACGCAACCACACAGACCAACACGACAAAGACAGTGAAACTCAATAACGACAATGGTTTACAGACACGGACGACAGAACGCCAGCTGGTAGCAGCGGTTTTGCAAAAGTGGCGGTGCAGTGCTTCGTTTGACAGTTTAGTGGGTAATCAAAATTTAGTGCTTCGATTGAAGTTTGGTGCTGGAAATCGCCACCTTCGCAAAGCCGCAAACCGTTGTGCGTCATTATACCATTGTTGATATTTTCACCAACAATATTCCCCTGCCCTTTCTGCTGTTTGTATTTGGTGAAAACACCAACTACGGCTGAATAATTTAATTAAGGATCACTTATAGGTTTTACACTTACCTATAAGTGATTCTTTACACAAATTACTTTACCTGATATGCGACCACGCTATTCTTAAAAAACGTAGGTACATACACGATCTTTTTGTCGGCATCATAGCCAATATCAGCTGTGTTGCTTTTGGCGTCTTTTGTATCCAATAGTTTGGTAGTAGTTCCATCGGGCTTTACGTGGTACACTTCACCCGCCCAGCACGAAACAATGTATTCACCGGGACTAACCTCCGCAATGCCATCGGTACTGTTATGCATCCCTTCGGCAAGTTTGGTGACGTTTTTCTGCGTGTCGATTTTCATCAATTTTCCACTTTCCGTATACAACAAACCATCGCTTACAGCCAATACACCGTTTGGATTGTCGATTCCTTCGTGGTACGTAGCCACTTGTCCATCTTTGTAGGTATGGATTTTACCGGTGTTTTTGTCGGAAAAATAAATTACTCCGTCTGCTGCAACCGTTACATCGTTTAACCCGGCTGCTCCATCAACCGTAATTTTCTGATCAATTTTTCCACTTGCGACATCCACAATCACTAATTCCGTGAGGTCGGTTACGTACAGTTTGCCATTGGAAATACCCATGCCTTTCGGCGCGCTCAGTCCTGTTATCCAGGTTGCATTCATGATCTTGCCATCGGTACCAACCTTGGCAATACCGCCTTTGCCGTCTTTTTCACCGCCTTGCCCGTCAATAAGCGACACATACAGGAGGTTATTTGGGGCATCTACTAAAACCGATTCAGGGGTTTGAAGCGTGGTGTCTGTACTCCAAAGCTGCTCCATCGAAACCTCAGCCACGTCCGTGGAGTCGGTGTTTTCATTGGCCGAATCGCCGTCTTTGGATGAACAGGCGGCAAAAAGTGCCAGGGAGGCAATCAACATGAAAGGTCTGATAGTCATAGGATTAGTTATAAAGTTGAACATGGTTTTGGATGATGATTCATGTCCAAAAGAGTCCAGCACTGATTTTCTAACCTAAATAGTTGTATCTCAGAGTTTCTTTGTGTTGCCTGTACATGAACAAAGGTTGAAACACACAAAAAAACGGAGACTCTATATCAAGCCTCCGTTTCTTATCAAAAAAATCTTTCAAACTATTTTTTACCAATCCGGTACAATCGTCCCTGATCAGTAACTGCGTACAACGCGCCGTCTTTGCCCATCGTTACATCCCGAAACCGCTGATTCTGATCAGCCAGCAAACGTTCCTCGCCAACTACGCGGTTGTTTTTATCAATTACCAGCCGGGCAATGTGCATGCCGCTCAGCGCACCGACAAAAAGATTATTTTGCCACTCAGGAATTGCATTTCCAGAGTAGAACGTAATGCCGCTCGGCGATACCGACGGGTCCCAATAGTAGACAGGTTGCTGCATACCGTCTTTTTCCTGAATCACATCACCCACTTTTTTGCCGCTGTACTCAATTCCAAACGTAATGATTGGCCAGCCATAATTTTTACCAGCTTCTACCCGGTTCACTTCGTCGCCGCCACGTGGTCCAAATTCTGTTTCCCATAAATCGCCCGTAACCGGGTGAATCGCCAGGCCCTGTACGTTGCGGTGTCCATACGAATACAATTCAGGCCGGGCGTTGCCTTTGCCCGCGAAGGGGTTTCCCTTGACAGGTTTTCCGTCGGTAGTAATCCGAATTACTTTGCCAAGCCCTGATTCTAGTGACTGTGCCTGCGGGCGGGTGACGATGTCGGAGCGCTCGCCGGTACTCAAAATCAGATTGCCTTTTTTATCAAACAACACGCGACCGCCGTAGTGCAAATTGCCATTAAAGGCAGGTGTTGCACGGTAAATGACGGTTGCACTTTCAATTTTGGTTTCGTCAGCCGATAGTTTTCCTTTGGCAACCGCCGTCAGATTTCCGTCGGTTTGAGGTTCAGAAAAAGCCCAGTAAACCATTCGGTTTTTGGCAAAATCAGGATCCAGGGTAATTCCCAATAACCCACCTTGACCTTTGTTATGCACCGCCGGAAGGCCCGTAATGGGCTCGCTCAACTTGCCATCTTTGGCCACAATGCGCAGATGACCCGCTTTTTCGGTCAGAATAAGCCGTCCGTCCGGCAGGCTCGTGATGCCCCAGGGCGATTTTAGTCCTTCACTCAGTACTTTGACCTCGTATTCGGTCGTAGTTTTTACACCCGCCACGCGCGTTTGACCCGCAAAGGCAGGCTTGTACTCCGGAGAATTAGGGGCTTTGGTTTCAACCGGTGGTAAATTGCCACTTGTCTGAGACAGAGCGCCGGTACTTACTCCCAACGTCAGCGCGGTGGCGGACAGCAATAGAGAAATAGGTTTTATCATGGTAGATTGTGTAGGTAACTTCATTAATAAGCTGCAAAGATATTTACTTCCTGCCAAAGGAGTTTGTTTGAGCGAGAATTCCGCTGAAAAAGTAAAAAACCGCTCCATTGGTGATTTATACTTTTCAGTAGGAAAGAAAACATCAGTTGTGACCAGTTGTTTAGAATAAATTCAGTGCTGTGACCTTTCTTGCCTCCGAACGAGAAATTTTAATTACAAAGATTTACCTAAATCGTTCCCTTGCCACTTTCCCCAAAAGCGGGTTAAAAGGATTAGCAGGTATAAAAAAATTAAATTGTTTGGTTTACATTTGAAGAAAACTGTCGGGTAGTTCTCCGGCGTCTCAATCCTAAACTTTACTTATTTTCTTTTCTATCTGTATGAAGAGCACCGTTCGATTTCAGCTGATGGCCATGATGTTCCTGCAATTTTTTGTGTGGGGTGCGTGGTATGGTCAAATGAGTAAATACCTCTTTACCCAACTTAACGCTACGGGCGATCAGGTCGGAAATGCCTACACGGCTTTTTCACTCGCCATGATTATTGCGCCTTTTTTTGTGGGCATGATCGCCGACCGCTTTTTCCCTGCCCAAAAAGTACTGGGTGTTCTCAACCTGATTGGCGCGGGCATTTTATTTTATATTACGCAGGTTCAGGACGCTGATTTGTTCTTCTGGATCATGCTTGCTTACTGTATATCGTTTGCGCCAACGATTGCACTTACTACGTCCATTGCGATGCGGCAAATGGCTGATCCGGGAAAAGATTTTCCGGCCATTCGCGTCATGGGAACTGTCGCCTGGATTGTTGTAACAAATCTCGTTGGATTCTGGAATGTGGGCGATCAGGCCATGATATTTCAGATTGCCATGGTTGCAGCGGCTGTGCTCGGCCTTTTTTCCTTTGTTTTGCCCGATACTCCACCAACAGCTACCGGCAAAGCAAGTTTTGCACAAATTCTGGGCGCTGATTCATTTGTACTTTTCAAAAATCGCTCTTTTCTTATATTCTTCCTTTCTTCTATTCTGATATGCATTCCGCTGTCGTTCTACTACGCTATGGCCAACCCGTCACTGACCGACTCGGGTATGACCAACGTAGAAAACAAGATGTCGCTGGGACAGGCATCGGAGTTTGTCTTTATGTTACTAATTCCGTTGGCTTTCAGTAGATTAGGAGTAAAATGGATGCTTGCTTCCGGGCTTGTTGCCTGGATCGTCCGCTTTATTTTCTTTGGCTACGGCGATGGCGGCTCGGGCGAATGGATGCTCTATGCGGCCATTATTTTGCACGGCATTTGCTACGATTTCTTTTTCGTAACGGGTCAGATTTATACCGATATGAAAGCCGGTGAGCGCATCAAATCGCAGGCGCAGGGGCTCATTACGCTGGCTACCTATGGCATCGGAATGGGCATTGGCTCCAAACTCGCTGGAATTGTGACCGATATGTATACGGTAGACGGAGTAAAAAACTGGACGGCAATCTGGATGGTTCCGGCCGGAATTGCAGCGGTGGTGCTGGTGCTTTTCCTGATTTTCTTCAATGATAAAAAAGCCGAAGCCGCCGTTGCCAAAGGTGAAGTCGTGCTGAGTTAATCTATAAATTCTGATGCAAATTCTTTCATACAACGTAAACGGTATTCGGGCGGCGATAAAAAATGGTTTGCTAGACTGGATCGCTACTCAATCCTTTGATATTCTATGTTTTCAGGAAGTAAAAGCCCTGCGCGATCAGGTAGATTTGTCGGGCTTTGAGGCCCTTGGCTATGAAGTAATTGGCTGGCATGCTGCCGAAAAAAAGGGGTATAGCGGGGTGGCAATTTTGTCGCGCATTCGCCCGGATCAGGTGGTAGACGGCTGTGGACTGTCGATCTATGATTGCGAAGGCCGAATCCTGCGGGCAGATTTTGGCGAGCTCACTCTTTTGAATTGTTATTTTCCTTCCGGTACAAGCGGCGAATTGCGGCAGGGGGTAAAAATGCAGTTTCTCAGTGACTTTCACGAATACGTAAAGGAACTGCAACAGCAGCGCCCCAACCTCATTATTTGCGGAGATTATAACATTGCGCATACCGAAAACGATATTCATGATCCGATTCGGAATAAAAACTCCACCGGATTTTTGCCCGAAGAGCGCGCCTGGATGACGCAGTGGTTTAACAGCGGCTTTACGGATTCCTTTCGCTACCTGAATCCTGAGCTGATTGAGTATAGCTGGTGGAGCTACCGGGCCGGTGCGCGAGGCAATAACAAAGGTTGGCGCATCGACTATCATTCGGTATCTAACTCTCTCCAAAACCGATTGATTTCCTGTCGACACATCACGGAGGCTGTTCACTCCGACCACTGCGGGGTTGTATTGGAATTAAATTAAAGCAAATGCCACAGTACTACGCCATTTATAAGCCTTTCGGAATGCTGTCGCAGTTTAGTCGGGAGGGCGACCAACCGACGCTTGCTGACCTTCCGTTTGCTTTTCCAAAAGATGTATACCCGGTCGGTCGGCTGGACGCTGACAGTGAAGGATTGTTGCTGCTGACAAATGATAATATATTTAAAACCAGACTTTTAGATCCGGCGAAACGACACGAACGTACGTATTGGGTACAGGTTGAAGGTGAAATTACGCAAGAAGCCTGTGCGCAATTGGCAGCCGGAGTCACAATTTCGATTAACGGCAAGAAACATAACACCCTGCCCGCAAAAGCACAAGTGCTAAATACGCCCAATGTTCCTGTACGAAACCCGCCCATTCGTTTTCGTAAAAATGTTCCTGATTCATGGCTGTCGCTGACGCTTCATGAAGGAAAAAACCGACAGGTTCGCCGGATGACGGCCGCTGTCGGTTTTCCCACGCTTCGTTTGATTCGGTGGTCTATCGGGACTTTTTCGGTAGAAGGTTTTGAGCCCGGTGAAGTTCGGGTACTGGCACCTGAACACCTGCGGCAAGCCCTTCAAAAATTCTGAGGAACGTAATGATGCAGAATTAGAATATTTTAAATCACACAAAAAAAATTCATTAAAATATTGAAAATCAATGAAATATGAAAACTAATGGCTAAAAACCTATGAGCTAGTGGCTTCTTAATCTACTTCTTCTTCCAGAGCGATAAAATTAACAAGCTCTTTTTCTTGATTAAATATAGGCATGATGGTCACCTTACAGGCGTACATTTCACCAGATTTTCTATAGTTCAGAATTGTTCCGTCAAAAACGGAATTCGTGTTCAGGCAGCTGCGAATCTCCTCCCGCGTACTTTGGAGCGTAGCGGGTCCTTGCAAAAACGAAGGTTTGCGGTGGTAGGCCTCACAAAAAGAATACCCCGTCATGCGAACAAACCCCCGGCTCGTCCATTGAATATGCTGCAAAGGGTCGGTCACGACAACGGCTCGTTTTTTTCCTACCAGGTACTTTTGAACTCGATCCAGGTCAAACGACCAGTTTGATTGTTGATGAATGATCCTTATTTCATCAAAATCGCTTCCCCGGTCGGGGTAACGGGTGGAAAACTCCATCCCAAGCAGGAGCGGCATGTCCAGCTGAGCCTGAACATAGGTGTTAGAAAATGGTTTTGCGGAGAAAATAGACATACTTCTGGTACTTTAAATTGTGCTGGGGCTTACATCAAATAGTCTGGAACTTGTCAGGCTTATTTGTTCTTATTCTAAGTTAACCCGTAGTTCGTCCAATTGTTTTTTATTTGGGAAGCTGAAAAAAATTTTTAATCACTTTTTAAGAATTTTATATTCTACCCGACGGTTTTTGGCCTTGTTTTCCTCCGTATCGTTGGGTGCAATTGGCTGAGAACCGCCAAATCCCTTCCAGGAAACCCGGTTTTCCTCAACACCATGATTAATCAAATACGAATGCAAAACCTTGGCTCGATGCTCAGACAGATACTGATTGAGTCGTGGGTCGCCTGTGTTGTCCGTGTGTCCTTCCAACTGAATACGCAGCGTTGAATTGGTTCGGAGCGTCCGTACCAAAGCATTCAGCTCCGGTAAAAGTTCCGGGCGAATGATATAGCTGCTTTGATCAAAAAATACAGTTCGAAGCACAACTTTATCACCAACATTCAGACCGGGTAATAGACTGTCAGCGGGTGAAGTTTCTTCCAAAGCAGAAGTCGTTTTTGGAACAGATTTGGCAGAAACGGGCGCCACAGCAGAAGGTTTAGGCCTTGGAGGTGCCTTTCCAAGAAGTATCGTTTTTTGTACGTCTTTTGGAGAAACAGGTTTCTCAATAACGAGTGCCCGGTCAAAACGTTCGTAGCCATCTTTGCCTGCGATTACCTCATAATTGGTGTCAGGAGCCAGCAACACGTGCCACATGCCGCCTGCTTGTCGCACGTTCAATGATTTTCCTTTTTCAGTAATTTTAAATTCTGACGGCTGAACCTTCTCCATCGTTGCTGCGTCCAATACCTTGAAGCTGATTTCGTAGCGAAGCGGTACCATTCTGATTTTCAGTGGCTCTACGTGGTTTGGCAGGGAGCGATTCCATTGAACAGCTTCCAGATGAGCCGCATAGCCGTCTGCCGAAACTTCCAATTGGTAGTTTTCCTTAATTTTAAGCTCCGTGCCAAACTCCGGATGTGCAGCCGTGGTGATCGTAGCTGAGGTGGTGCTACCGGCAGCCATTAGCCTGAACCGCGCCGCAATGGATTTGTCTGTCCAGTCATCCAAAGCTACAAAAGTTACGGTTTGGGTTTGGGCAATCGGGCGGCGTTTTAGCCCAACGGAAATAATCTTGCCCGCCGACGGTTCTATTTTTCCTTTTTCGGGAAAATAGTCCGGCGCTTCTACCTCGTAGCGGAAGGCACCCGAAGTTGGTAGCGCAACTGCATAACGACCTGCCGTAGCCTGTACCTGCAAGCCCTGATCGGAGGCATCGAAAACGGTGATCTTGGCTGTTGGTACTACTGAGTGCTGTTCTTTATCTGTTACCACAAATGTATATTCTTTCACATTTGCTTTGGTAGCTTCTGCCGGAAGCTGTACGCTTAGTTCCCGACTTACGGGCACTCTATCCATGTATTTTCGGTAAGGCGTATAGCCCGGCGCGTCAATCGCAACGGTATAGCGATGGTCAGGTTCAACACGCACAGTTGCGGTCATGTTGGCAGAATCGTAGTTCAGAGGTTGACTATTACCCGTGGTTTCGTCCTGAAGCACGACACTCAGGCCCGGCACCGGGCGGTCAATTCCGGCCTCTGCAATCCTGATCGTAAGGGTTGGTTTTTCCTGCTGAAACCCAAAAGTTAATGAAAAGGTATTGATTATCAGGAGAATAAACAGCGTATTTGCTGCTTTCATATAGCTTTTCCAGTCAGAATATGTATGTCCATTCACGAACCGTCCGTTCTTCATTTTTATATGCACTGAATTTTTTACAAGATAGTTAGAATGCGAGGTAAAGGTAAAACATGAAATAAATACTACTTGCTCAAAACACACGCCCCGGCGACCGCCTGTGGTAAAGCGGTTCATACGTATGATAACGATCATATATACGATTTCCTGAAAAACGTACCTTTGAAATGTTACAATCGTTTACATAATACATTCGGGGAAATCATTTTGCAGATTTACCTGCTAAACAAAAAACTTCATGAAAATAGCTTCTCTTGAAAAGAACCTGGTTTATAACGAAATTAAACCAGCGATCACTGTACTGCTGGAAAGCGATTTTACGAAGGAAATCAGAATTGTTTTTAGAAATAATCAACAAATGAAAGAGCATCAGACGCCTTTCCCGATTATAGTTGAGATTTTTGAAGGAGCAATTGATTTTGGGGTAAACGGAGAAATACTAGCCCTTCAAAAAGGAGATTTGATTAGCCTTTCAGGAGGAGTTCCGCATGATTTACTGGCGAAGGCAGACAGTATCGTGCGACTAACGCTTTCCAAACTGGATCACTCGCAGCGTGTGAAAGAAGTTGACTAGTCCTAAAATAGAGATACAGATTTAAGATTAGTTTAATTTAGATTGTTTAGGCCGTTGCAACATTATTTTTGCAGCGGCTTTCTTTTTTATAAGTGCGTATTTTTATTTCACTCTGCTGAT
>NZ_SMJU01000007.1 GCF_004348825.1 Arundinibacter roseus | reverse complement strand
TTAAGAATTTGGACGTATATTTAGACTTAGGGTATTTAGGATTTGCAAAAGATTATTGCTGTAAATCTATTTTTATGCCTTCAAAATCCAAAAAATCTAGCCCATTGACAGAAGATCAAAGACATTTTAATAGACAATTATCAAGTCAACGTGTTGGTATCGAGCATAGTATAGGTGGAATGAAAAGATATCGTATCATATCTGACCGTATTAGAGCACATAATCTTGACAACCACGATTCAGCCATGGAAGCATGTGCTGGATTATGGAATTTTTACTTATCTACTTGAAAATCAGCATTGCATCAAGTCTATTGGTTGAAATGTTGGAACCTTACAAAGGTCGGGTATTTGACCCTTGCTGCGGAAGTGGCGGTATGTTTGTGCAAAGCTTGAAATTTGTGGACAGCCACGCCGGACGGGTAAACGACATTTCTATTTACGGACAGGAAAGCAACCAAACCACCTGGCGACTGGCAAAAATGAACCTGGCTATTCGAGGTATTGACAGTTCGCAAGTGAAGTGGAACAACGAGGGCTCTTTTCTGAACGATGCACACAAAGACCTGAAAGCCGATTACATCATTGCCAATCCTCCCTTTAACGTGAGTGATTGGGGCGGAGATCTAATGCGTACCGACGGACGTTGGCAGTATGGCACACCGCCCACAGGTAATGCCAACTTTGCCTGGATGCAGCACTTTATTTACCACCTGGCACCGAGCGGACAGGCAGGTGTGGTGTTGGCGAAAGGTGCTTTGACTTCTAAAACCTCAGGCGAAGGCGAGATTAGAAAAGCCCTGGTAGAAAATGGTTTCATTGACTGCATTGTAAACCTGCCTGCCAAGTTGTTTCTGAATACACAGATACCTGCTGCTTTGTGGTTTATGAGCCGTGGTTCGGCAGGCTCACCATCCGGCTCAGGACAACGCTTCAGAGACCGAAGCAACGAAATATTATTTATTGATGCCCGAAACTTAGGGCATTTGATCAACCGCAGAACCCGTGAGCTTTCACAGGAAGACATTGATAAAATTACCGGCACTTACCACAATTGGAGAAACCTTGATGGTAACTATGAAGATATTGCCGGCTTCTGTGCTTCTGCTCCGATCAGCAAGGTGAAAGAACTCGACTATGTACTTACACCTGGGCGATATGTAGGTTTGCCCGATGATGAAGATGACTTTGATTTTGCAGAACGCTTTGCCGGGTTGAAAGCCGAATTAGAAGCTCAACTGAAAGAGGAAGCGGAACTGAATGAAGTGATTGCTGAAAACCTCTCAAAAATCAGGATGCCTAATGAGTAGTTCAAACGAAATAGTTTTATACCGACCTGATGAATTGGCCGAACACATTGAAGTTAGGCTAGAAGATGAAACCGTATGGCTAACGCAGGCACAAATGGCCACGCTTTTTGGCCAAACCAAGCAAAATATCAGTTTACACATTAATAACTGCTTTAAAGAGGGAGAGTTGGAGAAAAAGGCAACTGTCAAGGAATCCTTGACAGTTCAGGCAGAAGGGGGCAGACGGGTGAAGCGCAGGATCGAATATTACAACCTGGATGTCATCATTTCAGTCGGCTACCGTGTAAAATCCAAACAAGGTACTCAATTCCGCATCTGGGCTACGCGGGTATTAAGGGATTATCTGCTGAAAGGCTACGCCCTCAATCAACGAATTGACAAGATAGAAAACAACTATGAAAACCTAAGTAAAGAAGTAAAGCAAATATCCCTGCAACTGAAAACACAGGAATTACCCACCCAAGGCATATTCTTCGACGGACAAATTTTTGATGCTTATGCCTTTGCTTCCGGCCTGATTAAAAAAGCCCAGAAAGAAATTATACTGATTGACAATTACATAGACGAAAGCACCCTTACCCACTTAGCCAAAACTGCGACAACCTGTCGCAGTTTTAGGGTGAAGACAAAACAACAAAGTATAGATATCCAAAACTATTACGCTTCGTAGCAGTTTTGTCCTGGCGTCATAATTTGCTTATACTTACCAAAGAGCTGGAAACCATGATTATCAATGAATTAAATCATTTAAAGAAGGAAAAGGAGGATAAAAATGAGTGAGTGGAAGGAATATAGATTTTCTGATTTTGTAAAAATTAATCCAACAGTTTCATTAAATGGTTGGGATGAATACTCATTTGTTGAAATGAAAGATTTGGAAGATGGCAATAAGTTTTGTTTTCCAAAAATTAAGAAAAAAAAAGCAGGTGGTTCAAAATTCCAGAATGGAGATACTTTGTTTGCCAGAATAACACCATGTTTAGAAAATGGAAAAATTTGCAAAGTAAAAAATCTGGAAAATAATCTTGGTTTTGGTTCAACTGAATTTTATGTTCTAAGAGGTAATGAAAACATTTCTGATACCGAGTTTATTTATTATTTATCTCGCTGGAAAGAAGTTAGGGACCATGCAGAAATTAATCTTGATGGAACATCAGGAAGGCAAAGAGTTCCGAAAGCATCTTTTGATGACTTAATTATTTTAATGCCCCCTCTCCCCGAACAAACCGCCATTGCCTCCGTCCTCAGCAGTTTAGATGACAAAATAGACCTGCTGCACCGCCAAAACGCCACCTTAGAAAAAATGGCGGAAACGCTGTTTAGGCAGTGGTTTGTGGAGGAGGCGAAGGAGGAATGGGAGGAAGGAACAATTTCAGATTTAATTGAGGTCAACCCGCCACGAAAACTACAAAAAGGCGCACTAGCACCATATTTGGAAATGGCAGGGTTAAACACATCTACCAGCGCTCCAACTGGTTGGTATTTGAGAGAGTTTACCTCTGGTTCGAAATTTATAAGCGGTGATACATTATTAGCCAGAATCACACCTTGTTTAGAGAATGGAAAAGCAGCTTTTGTTGACTTTTTGAATGAGGATCAAATTGGCTGGGGTTCAACAGAGTTTATTATTCTACGACCTAAAAAAAAGCTGCATCCATTTTTTGCATATACCGTTGTTAGGAATAAAGACTTCAAAGACTTTGCGGAAAGTTGTATGCAGGGTTCATCTGGCAGACAAAGAGTGGATATTGAAAATTTAAAGTCTTATGAAATTGCAATTCCACCGGATAGTTTGGTTTTGAGATTCAATGATTTCTGCGAATCTATAACCCCAAAGTTGAAATCCAATCAAACCCAAATCCGCACGCTCACGGCCTTACGAGATACGTTGTTGCCGAAATTGATGAGTGGGGAAATTCGTCTGAATCATGATTTACAGGATTAACTGATTTACAGGATTAACTGATGAGCGGGATTAACAGATGAGCTGGATTTTGGGGATGAACGGATGAGCGGGATTAATGGATGAACAGAATGAACGGATGAGCTGGATAAAGAAAGAAGAAACTAATTAATAAAAAAAACAGGAACAAATAATTTAAAATACAGATAAATCATCCGGTAAATCCTCAAATCTAATAAATCAAGATTCTGACAATGGAGTTAAACGACATCACTTACAAAATCATTGGAGCAGCTATGAAGGTACATAATACCCTGGGAAATGGCTTTCAGGAAGTAATATACCAGCGGTGTTTGGCTATTGAATTAGAAAAGGCAGGATTAGGTTTTGGAAGAGAAGTTGAGCAAACTATTTTTTACGAAGGCATTGCCGTGGGAACAAGAAGAGCCGATTTTGTAGTGGAAGGCAAAGTAATTGTTGAACTAAAAGCATTGATTACCCTGGAAGATGTGCACCTGGCACAGGCAAAAAATTATGTTGTAGCCTATGATTTTGAAATTGGGTTGCTAATCAACTTTGGTTCCACCAGTTTGCAATACAAAAAGGTATTTCATCCTGTAAAACAGCCTATACATCCTACAATCAAGTAAATCCTGTTCAAAACCATGAAAATAACCGAAACCCTCATCGAAACCTTTGCCATTGAGCTATTCGACAAGCTCGGTTATGAATATATCTATGGCCCGGACATTGCACCTTCTAGCGACCCATCGACAGGCTCAGAAAGAGACAGCTATGCACAGGTTTTGCTAGTAAACAGGTTGCAAAATGCAGTTAAGCGCATCAACCCCAGAATTCCAGTCGATGCACAGGCAGAAGCCATCAAAGAAATTCAGCGTATTGCTTCGCCTGAACTGCTTGCCAACAATGAAACCTTTCACCGGTTATTGACAGAAGGCATTCCCGTTTCCAAACGTGTAGATGGAGACGACCGGGGCGACAGGGTTTGGCTGATAGATTTTAAAAATCCAGGCAACAACGATTTTGTGGTTGCCAATCAATTCACCATCATTGAAAACGGAAACAACAAACGCCCTGATGTTATTTTGTTTGTGAATGGAATTCCGTTGGTGGTAATCGAACTGAAAAACGCAGCAGATGAAAAGACAACCATTCTTTCTGCTTTCAAACAAATAGAAACCTATAAATCCGTAATTCCTGGCCTGTTTACCTACAATGGTTTTGTGGTTATTTCAGATGGACTGGAAGCCAAAGCAGGCTCCATTTCTTCGGGCCTTAGTCGGTTTATGTCCTGGAAATCGGCTGACGGAAAAGCCGAAGCATCGCATTTGGTCAGTCAGTTGGAAACGCTGATTCAAGGCATGTTGAACAAAGAAACCCTGATTGACTTACTCAGGAATTTCATTGTTTTTGAAAAATCCAAAAACAATGATGTCGTTACAGGCATTACCACCATTACTACGGTCAAAAAATTAGCGGCTTACCATCAATACTATGCAGTAAACCGAGCGGTTGAATCAACATTAAGAGCAACAGGATACACCGTAGAAAATGAAACACCCCTGAGCATGATGATGGCCTCAATGGTAGCTGAATCTCCTGAAAGCTATGGTGTGCCCGGAGTAAAAAACCAACCTGCTGGCGACAGAAAAGGCGGTGTGGTTTGGCATACGCAGGGAAGCGGAAAATCATTGTCAATGGTTTTCTACACAGGAAAAATCGTTTTGGCGCTGGACAACCCAACCATTTTGGTCATTACGGATCGTAACGATTTAGACGATCAGCTTTTTGATACGTTTGCAGCTTCAAAGCAATTGCTCAGGCAGGAGCCCGTTCAGGCAGAAGATAGAAACCAATTAAAAGACTTACTGAAAGTAGCTTCGGGCGGAGTGGTATTTGCGACCGTTCAGAAGTTTCAGCCCGAAGAAGGCAATGTGTATGAGCTACTTTCAGACAGAAAAAACATTGTGGTAATTGCCGACGAAGCACATCGGACACAATATGGTTTTAAAGCCAAAACATTAAAAATAAAGGATGATCAAGGGAATGAGGTTGGCAGTAAAATAGTATACGGCTTCGCAAAATACATGCGGGATGCTTTGCCCAATGCAACGTATTTGGGTTTTACAGGAACCCCAATCGAAAATACAGATGTAAATACACCTGCGGTTTTTGGAAACTATGTGGACATTTACGACATAGCGCAAGCCGTTGAAGATGGTGCAACGGTTCGTATATATTATGAAAGCCGTTTGGCAAAGGTAAACCTTAGCGAAGAAGGCAAACAACTGGTTGAAGACCTGGACGATGAACTGGAACAGGAAGATTTAACCAACACCCAGAAAGCAAAAGCAAAATGGGCGCAGCTTGAAGCCTTGATAGGAAGTGAAAATAGAATCAAGAATATTGCCAAAGACATTGTTGCGCATTTTGAGCAACGTCAGGAAGTGTTTGAAGGCAAAGGGATGATTGTGAGCATGAGCCGACGAATTGCCGCCGATTTGTATCAGGCAATCATTGACCTAAAACCGGAGTGGCATTCCGACGATTTGACTAAGGGGGTTATTAAAGTCGTCATGACTTCTGCATCCGCAGACGGTCCGAAAATTTCAAAACATCATACAACAAAAGACCAAAGAAGGACACTTGCCGAACGAATGAAAAATCCTGATGATGAATTACAACTGGTCATCGTTCGGGATATGTGGCTCACTGGATTTGATGCACCAGGTATGCACACCCTTTACATTGACAAACCAATGAAAGGACATAATCTGATGCAAGCCATTGCAAGGGTAAACCGTGTGTACAAGGATAAGCCGGGCGGCTTGATTGTGGATTATTTGGGCATTGCAGCCGACTTGAAAAAAGCATTGGCGTTTTATTCCGATGCAGGGGGTAAAGGCGATCCGACTATTTTGCAGGAACAGGCGGTTGAGTTGATGTTAGAAAAGTTAGAGGTTGTTTCTCAGATGTATCATGGGTTTGACTATGAGACCTATTTTGACGCTGACACTTCAAAAAAACTATCCATAATTCTTGCAGCAGAAGAACATATTTTAGGACTGCAAGACGGCAAAAAACGCTACATCAACGAAGTAACAGCATTGTCAAAAGCTTTTGCCATTGCCATTCCGCATGATCAGGCAATGGACGCAAAAGACGAAGTTTCGTTTTTTCAGGCAGTGAAAGCAAGGCTGGCAAAGTTTGACGGAACAGGATCAGGGATTACAGATGAAGAAGCGGGAGGCCGCCCCATAGAAACGACGATTCGTCAGGTGATTGATAAAGCCTTAGTTTCAGAACAGGTCATTGATGTTTTTGATGCAGCAGGAATAAAGAAGCCCGACATTTCTATTCTTTCAGAAGAGTTCTTGATGGAACTGAAAGGAATGGAACATAAAAATGTTGCCCTGGAAGTTTTGAAGAAACTTTTGAACGATGAAATAAAATCGAGAGCCAAAAAGAACCTTGTTAAGAGCAGGACATTTTTAGAGATGCTCGAAAACTCAATCAAGAAATATCACAATAAAATATTGACTGCTGCTGAGGTAATGGATGAGCTCATCCGGCTTAGTAAAGAAATTGTGGAAACAGATAAGGAAGCAAGCCATTTGGGTTTAACCGATTTTGAATATGCATTTTACACAGCAGTGGCCAATAACGACAGTGCTAGAGAACTCATGCAGCAAGACAAGTTGAGAGAGCTTGCCGTTGTGCTGACAGAAACGATCCGGCAAAATGCGTCCATTGACTGGACGATTAAAGAGAGTGTAAAGGCTAAATTGAAAGTGGCAGTCAAAAGGATTTTGAGGAAATTTGGCTATCCACCCGACATGCAAATGTTGGCGACTGAGACCGTTTTAAAACAGGCAGAAATGATAGCTAATGAATTAACGATCTAGAAGACCATAGCTACCAAAAAACAATAAACACATGCTAAACAAAGAACTATCACATCAATATATACGCAGGGAAATCAGTTGGGAGGAGTTTTGGGAAAGATATTCAAAAGACAATGTGATTTTTGAAGGTTATCTGCTGCACTTATGCAAAAAAGCCCTGGCTGAGCAATCGGCGGATACGATTTTTGAGGCGATGTTCATAGTCCATTATTTTAAAGATGAACCCACGGACGATACTTTTCTAGATATACTTGTGGCTTGCATGGCCGGGCGATGGCACCAACAACACGAAGACCTGGTCCACTACTACAAAGGCTGTTTCAGAGAAAAAGACATTCCGGTTCTTATGGAGCTGGTGCATTTTCAACCCGAGTATCTCGAATGGGACGAAAGCCGGCAGCTTGCCCGTAAATGTATCTACGCGATTGAGAAAATAAATGCCGAAGCTGCCAGTTTGGCTATAAAAGAACTTGTGGCATCAGAAGACGAAACAGTACGCTACTACGCCCAAAAAGTATTGGATAGAAACTGACCATATGATCCTTACACACAAACAAATAGAAACCCTTCAAGACGCTGTGCTGGGAGTAATTGCCTACGAGGATGTATGGCAGCTGATACCCGATACCTTGCTGAAAGATGGCGAAAAAGCCCGGCAGTTCATAGAGTTTGCCATCAGGGAAGATCGGGCAGAGCTGCTCAACGCATCCATAGCCTGGCATTTTTTATATGATCGGCACGGCAGTATGATCGATTTGCTGGGGCGGTTGCTGTTATCCGAAAATCACGAGCAGCATCAGGAAGTATTGATGTATTGTTCCTGTCCTGAATTTGCAGAGTTAACGCCTTATCTCGACCAAATGCTTTCAACGGAGTACAACGGAAATTTAAAAGATGCACCTTATCCCAAATGGATTTATTGGACTCTGTATCGAATCAATACACCCGAAGCGGACGATGTTCTGAAAAAGCATGATATGTGGGAAGAAGAATAAAAGACTTTCAAGAATTTTTGTTTACGATTGACCACACTGATATTGCATGAGACTTTTAGACCATGAATTTTTTGAAACGCTTGAATACGAGCAAAAATTTGATGGTTCAGGTTTTGAAAAGCTGCTTTTTACGATAAAAAATGTACCTCAACCAACTACACTGGAAGAGTTAAAGAGATTGACTATCAACCTGATGGACTGCCAACGGGCCATTTATGCTTCGCTATTGTTTCATTTTGACCCTGATGATTTGGCTGAAATTAAAGATTTGCCTGGTTCCACGGCAGAAATCATTTCGCAGTTTGATGAAGCTGTGGATGAGGTTTTGAAGAAGCATATTGGAAACTAAGTAGCACCGCTGCATCAAACACACATATCAGTATGTCACAAATTAGTAGCTATATCTTTTCGCAATTAGGTTTTATTCAATGCCCTTCAAGTCATGATTTTGTGTATAAGTCCAATACTCGTCAGATTGCGGTATATAGGTTGGAAGAAAATGCGGAAGAATTCAAAGCCAAAAAAGGTGATATCCTTGTTGGGGGAGGCAGAGGAGAAGCACAAATTTTGCGAATTGCTTTGCCTGAAATGATACATTGGATGAATGATGAACTTGGAAAAGTTGAAAATCCAGAAACAATTATTTACCCAATATGGACACCCACGTTTAGTTATCTTGTCGGTGAGGGATTTTCTAAAATAGGCTGGAAGCCAGAAGAAAAAGAGTTAGAGGTTTGGTTAGCAGAAAAGGTAATGCAGGATATTGTTTTGAAATCTTCTCCCGTCGAGGCTTTTCGGCAATATCTTGCTACTTTTTTTTCCAGGGCTGTCATTACTGAATCCTTCACATTGGGTGGGAAATACGAATTACGGTTTGAGCTGGGAGGAACTGTAAGAAATGGCTCTAAAAAGCGGATTAAACAAGCTACTGATAGAGCTTGTGAGCTTTTTCGAGAACATTTTTCAGATACAGAAGCATCTATTTGGGTTTTAGCTTACGAAGATTTGAACCCTTATTTTAATGAGACCCTCAATCAATATTTTCCGTCTGTATTAAAAAGCTCAAAATTAGAATGTTATGAAGAAATAGAGCTTTCATGTCATTCGGGCAGTTTTGAATACCATGAAAATGACAATTCCGTTCCTCGGTTTTATGATGCAAAGCTTATAGTAGCCAAAATAAAAATCGAAAATTTACCTATTGAAGAACTAATGCGTGGAATTGCTTCCTTTGAAATGGGCCATGAACCGTGTATATCGCAAGAAATCTATTTTTTTGAGGCCGAATCCGATAAAGCTTTTCGGATGTACGACGATAGAGGATGCTACCTTTGGTCCAATACAAAAAGCAAATTGGAATCCATTTTTCATTCATACTTTGATTGGATCCCTGAGTATCATTTGGAAGAAATCAAAAATCAATTTTGAGCACTTGTAGGTTTGATCCTTCATTCAAAAATTCCCCAGCATCAAATCATCAATCCGCTTCCGAATAACTTCTGTCGGTGCTTTCATACGCAGGTAGCCGTGCAGCCCATTGGCAGGTGCCTGCCAGGTATTGCTTCCATCTGAGGCTACAACGCATTGTCCCTCAGTAACACGTTCAAAGTAAGGTTCAACGCCTTCTACGGCTTCCAAAACTGAGACCTGATCCCAACTAGCCCGCCCCTTGAAATTGTTGTACAGCGAATAGGCCCGATACACCGGACTGTTTTCAGTAGCTTTTGCCTTAAAATCGGCTCCGCCTGTTACAAGTTGTTGTCCGACTTCCCAGCCAGCAAACGTAACGGGGAGCTTCCATTGAGCCAGGCAATCGACGGTTGAGGCTGGGTCGGGACGGTAAAAATTAGCTTCTTTTCCTGACGGATATTGTCCACCCATACACGACCAACGCGTCACCTTTTTTGCAACCAAATCTTTCCCGTTCAAATCACTAATCGAATCGGGTGGAGAATTGAGTAGTCGACTCAGACTCGTGAGATGGCCAATCGTCAGGATCACCACGCTGCCGTCAGGCGCATTGGCGAGGAGCCGGCGGTAGACCACAGTTCCATCTTCTGCATCCGCATTCGTGGCAAGGTCAGTTGGGAATTCGGCAGCAACTTGCTTAGTATATCTCGAAAAAGATAGCAGAGAGTCACGTTGGCTAACTCCAATCGGAATTTCGCCGCGACCAAAATAGGTTGTGATGGCTTTGGTGCAAGGCGCACTGTGGGCATCGTCGCTCGTGACAATAATCCCCAAAATAGTTGCCAATCCCAATTTTTCGTACGAATGCAGCATAGCAAGGGCGCCAGCATCGTCTACGTCAGAATCCATATCGGTGTCGAGGATAATTTGTATTGGCGGGGCGGTCGGTAGTTTTACTTGTGCAACGACTGGTAAGAGGAACAGACCATTAAGAAACAGAAAACAAAAAAGATTTTGTAGCATTTGAATAAATGATTTGGAAAACAACTATATCTCGCCTGAACTATGGCTGAAAATTAATGAAAGAAATCAAGGTTACAAACATAGGTTAACCCAATACCCCCAGCCCCAACGGGGCGAAATCCATCAGCACAGGGTGCAGGCCTGTGAAACTGTGAAAATGCAAAAATGTGACCATAAATAAATGATCGCATATTTTACATAAATTTTTTAAGATAATTTGCCAAGATGTTAATTTATGTTTATAATTGTTTTGTCAAAATAAAAAATATAGTATAATTAGTTGGAATATAGTCAAAAATAACTAATTTAATTCTGTTTCTTAATAAGAGCCACTTCCCTCAAATCCTCTTTACGTTCGTCAAAACTGTATATCACGATAAATTGTAAAACTCTACAAAAAATGAGCGTATCTGTCAATCGTAGAACCGCCCTGAAAAGCGGATTATTAACTCTCGGCGGCCTTGCCGCTCTTCCACAATTGAGTGAGGCCGCAAGCCGAACACTCAACGAAGGCGCTTTCTCAGGCGAGCTACTTTCACTGGATCCCGATCAGCGGATTTTTCGCAGCCCCATGGTACGTGAACATTTTCTGGATCCGATGGTCGCCCGTCCGAAAATTACGACAAAGCTCAGTTCCAACGAAAACCCCTACGGACCACCTTTATCTGCACAAGAGGCTGTGGCTGAGTCAGTAAAGCGTGGAAACCGATACGCATGGCAGGAAATGGCCGACCTGATTGATAAGATTGCGAAGAAAGAAGGCGTTACGCCCGAAAACATCATGATGGGTCCCGGTTCTTCTGATTTGCTTGAAAAAGTGGCATTGGTTATGTTCATGAATGGCGGAAACATCGTTTCGGCTGATCCTTGCTACATGTCATTGGTCAATGTAGCCAAGTCGGTAGGTGCAACCTGGAAGGCCGTTCCGTGCAAAGAAGACTGGTCGCACGATCTGAAAGCGATGGAAGCGGCGATTGATAAGGATACCAAATTGGTTTATATTTGTAACCCAAACAATCCGGTAGGATCTATTACCTCTGGCAAAGAGTTGCTTGATTTCTGCGCAAGGGTTTCTGAAAAAGTACCCATTTTTGTAGATGAAGCCTACATTGAGCTTGCTGTCGGAGCAGATACCCAAAGCATGGTGTCCTTAATTTCCCAAAATAAAAACGTAATCGTGGCGCGTACATTCTCAAAAATTATGGGAATGGCCGGAATTCGTGTGGGTTACATGGCGGCTCAGCCGGAGTTTTTGAAAAAAATCCAAAAAATTACGCGCGGTGGAATGGGGATTTCCTATACCTCTATCTTTGCCGCATCGGCAAGTCTTGATGACGCCGAGTTTCAGGACATGACCCGGACTAAAAATCATGAGGCAAAGAAATATTTGTACAGCAGCCTGGAAAAAATGGGCTATACATACATCCCATCGTACACCAACTTTGTGATTTTCCCAATCAACATTCCGGGGAAAGAACTGCTGTCAAAAATGATAACAAAAGGAATTGGAGTAAAAGCGTACGAAATCCAAAACAAACCCTGGTGTCGGGTGAGTATTGGAACGATGGACGAAATGAAAATTTTTGTAGGGGCATTGCAGGATCTGAGCTAGTTATTCCCCGCTAACGAATCGGTAGTCGTAGAACTATGAAAAGGTAGCAGGTACGAAGTTTTCGTACCTGCTACCTTTTTTTTATGCTTACCAAACAAAAATGAAAAAAATATGAAAAGTGAGTATACGTTTACCTCTCCTACACTTTTGTTGATGAATACTTTGCTGAAATTAAAAGGCTTCAAAGTAGGGGTAATTGACGTTCCTAATCGTACAAATTTATGTTTTCTGAAAAAAATCGGCTGACTGGCCTGTTTGCACTTTTAATACTTGGTGGTACAATTTCATGTACTGCCCAAACAAATTCTGCCACGAGTAAAACTGTTCAGTTCAAGAAAGTGGTGCTTACATCACGCTTTATTTCCGAAGGCGCTGCGATGGGAGATGTAAATCAGGACGGGAAAAAAGATGTGTTGGCCGGGGCATACTGGTTTGAGGCCCCCGACTGGAAAGCACATGAACTAGCCAAACCCGATACGTTCAAAGTCGTTGGCGGATATAGTGATTCCTTTCTTGATTTTGCCATGGATGTTAATCAGGATGGCTGGATTGACCTCATTCGGATTGACTGGCCCGGAAAGGCAGCCTATTGGCACGAAAACCCCAAAAATAAACCGGGTCATTGGAAACAACACCTCATTCATACTTCCGTAGGAAATGAGTCACCTTTACTAGTTGATATGGATGGCGACGGGCGTATGGATTTACTATGCAACGATCCAACGGAAAAGAAGATAATCTGGCTGAAATCGCCGGATACGAAGGGAGAGGTCAATTGGCAAAAATATGTAATCAGTAATGATGATAAAATTGCGACCCACATGTATACACATGGGTTTGGCTATGGCGATGTAAATGGCGATGGCCGAAAAGATGTAGTTGTTCGGACAGGTTGGTGGGAGGGCCCGGTCAATGTCCGGCAGTCTGATTGGGTGTTTCATCCTGCGGATATTAGCCTTGATTGTTCCCAAATGTATGTCATGGATTTGAATCAGGATGGTTTAAATGACATCATCAGCGCTTCCGCGCATGCCTACGGAATTTGGTGGCACGAGCAGGGCAAAGATGCAAATGGTAAAGAAACATGGACGCATCATCAGATAGATAGTACATTTTCCCAAACACATGGTGTCGAATTAAAGGATATAAATGGAGATGGTAATCCGGACCTGATCACCGGGAAAAGATATTTTGCGCATCATGGCAAAGATCCGGGCGGTTTGGAACCGGCGGTAATTTACTGGTATGAGTACAAACCGGGAAAAGTACCTGCATGGATTAAGCATGAAATAGATACAGATTCGGGTGTAGGTCTACATGTAACGGTAGAAGACATCAATAACGATGGGCTATTGGATATTGTAACCGGGAACAAAAAAGGTGTCCGCATCTTCGTGCATCAACCCGGACAGAAGTAGCAGTAAATTTTTTGACTATCGCAGACAGCTCTGAGGTTCAATACATCAGGGCTGTTTGTCTATGTGAACAGGCTCAGTTGAAAAAAAAGCTTTGTTCGGGCATTTGAACGGAAAGCTTTTTCAACGAAGGGGAAATTTTCAGCGAGTCGTACCAATGCAACATTTCCAGGAGCATGCCGTGTGAAGGGTTTCCGAAGTTATTAATGTCGCGACAAATGTCAATGTAAAAGGTCATTCCCTGATAGTCAACTGCTACACATTCCGAACTTGTATAGTGAGAGTTTACTTCCAGGAAATATTCCGGATAATCAATTTTATAAATGATGACTTTGGGCTTATTTAATAACGGATCCGTTAGCAACATCCACCTTGTCGGTGTACGGGTTTCATCGGAAAACGAGGAAAAATTATTTTCCATACTCTTTTTGGGTTATCTATGCCTACAATTTATCTGCAAGAGTTTTGGTAAATCTACATAATATACAGTAGTATGCTACCAATTTAGGTAAAATATTGACAAAAATATAATACGTGGATTATAGTCTAAGGTACTATAACATTGTGGGATAAATGTATACTAACGGATATGGAATTTACTGGCAAAGCTGCCTGAACGTTGGTTTGTAGTTAGACTTGCAGTACCAATTGCACATTTCTTTCAGGCAACTTTTGGGGGGATCTCCAAACTGATCGACATCTTTTCGGACGGTTATAAACAGTTCAATTTCTTTGTAGGCAAATGCCATACTTGTGTCCGAAACCGGCTTTCCACTTATTTCAAATATAAATTGTGGATAGTGGCCTTTAAGAATCAAAATCGGATCATTTGCCGAAATAGGATTGATTAACCTCATCCAACGGGGCAGACCATTGTTAGGCTTGCTGACAACAGTTACTTTCATTAGTCGTACAGATCTGAGGGGTGGGTATTAAGTAAAATTAAGTTTCAAAAAAAATATTTTTTTGAATAAAAAGAAATCAAAGAGGAGGAGGAACACAAGGAATAGAAAATTTATCAGCTCATTATTAAACAGATAGCCGATTTGAACTTGTATTCGTAAATTTACAAAAAGAATACATCTTTAAGTGTATTACACATATTAATGTGGCGTTTTTTTGCTGATTTGATCAAGACCGGGTTTTAACTTGTTGGCTGTGTACCAGGTTAGCATTTCAATCAGATAACTTTTGGGCGGGGTTCCGAAACTATCAAAATCCCGACGAACTTTGATGGTTACCTTCATCCCCTGAAATTCTACCTGATGACACTCATTGTTTGGGTCAGTTGGGACAATTTCAAATAAATAGGAGGGATATTTTCCTTTAAGGATCAAAATGGAAGTCATAGAGTGCGATGGATTGGAGGCTACCATCCACCGGGCGAGCTTACCGCCTGGATTTTTTATTTTACAGGGATCAACAGACATTTTAATGTAAAAAAGTGTGTGTGTACGTGCCGGTAAAACCTACTTTGGGTTTACCTAAAATAATCTAACTGTGTAAGGGAAAATTTGTTTAAACTTTTTTGGTAAACAATTAGTATCACCAAATTTTCCTGAATTAATTTTTTTTAAACTTTAAAGGAAACAAGAGCCTGACCAATCACGCAATTTTTTATTTACTAAGCTATATTTTTTAAATGTCTACTATTCAGAATGTTATAGAACACTTAGAGTATTTGGCTCCACCTTCATATCAGGAAAGCTACGACAACTCAGGTTTATTGGTTGGCAATGCCGGAGAGCAACTAACCGGAGTTTTGATTACCCTCGATTGTACCGAATCGGTTGTACAGGAAGCCGTTACTCTCGGGTGTAACCTAATTGTGGCTCATCACCCGATCCTTTTCAAGGGGCTCAAACGACTGAACGGTAATACCTATGTCGAACGAACAATTCTGTTGGCGATTCAGCATCAGGTAGCTATTTACGCCATTCACACCAATTTGGATCACGTGCTACACGGGGTGAATGCCAGGATTTCGGAAAAACTAGGCCTGAAAAATTGTAAAATCCTGGCTCCCAAGGGTGACCTGTTGTCGAAATTGACTTTTTATGTTCCCGAAAAAAATGCACCGGAAGTAGTACATGCACTACATGAAACAGGGGCGGGACATGTAGGAAATTATTCGCATTGTAGTTTCCAATCTGCTGGAACCGGAACCTTCCGACCGGAAAATGGAGCAAATCCACAAGTAGGAGTCATTGGTGAAATTGAAAGTGTGGCCGAGAAAAAAATTGAACTGCTCATACCTTCGCATCTTGAAAAAAAAGTACTGAATACCCTGAGAGCCGTACATCCTTATGAAGAAGTAGCCTATTATTTGCAGGCGCTCGAAAATCTGCATCAGGAGGTGGGCGCCGGAGCGGTAGGAGAATTGCCTGAGCCAATGCCAATTCAGGATTTTCTGAACTATTTGAAAGAACGGATGTCGGTTTCGGTAATTAAATATACCTCAACCGCAAAAAAAATGGTTCAGAAAGTAGCGGTTTGCGGTGGTGCAGGAAGCTTTTTGCTGCCCCACGCACACCGGGTTCAGGCGGACGCCTTTGTGACCTCTGATTTTAAGTATCATGAGTTTTTTGATGCCGAGAATCGCCTTATGATCTGTGATATTGGACATTATGAAAGTGAAGTGTGTACGAAAGACCTCTTATTCGACTATTTATCAAAAAAAAGTGATAATTTTGCGCTTTATTTATCACAAGTGAATACCAACCCGGTTTCTTATTTTGTTTAGAAAACAGAAGTACTTTCCGGGTAGAAAAGTTTGAGCCAAGACAACAACCGTACCAAAAGCCATACATGGAAAACACGATAGCCCAAAAGCTGCAGACACTCCTCACGTTACAGGAGATTGATTCAAAACTCGATTCAATATTAAAAATCAGAGGCGACCTGCCCGAAGAAGTCCGCGATCTTGAAGATGAAATTATTGGTTTTGAAACTCGTATTGCCAAGTTTCAAAGTGAAATTAGTACTCTGAACGGGACGATTGATGGCCTGAAAAACGGTCAGAAAGATTCAGAAAAGCTTATTACCCGTTATAAAGATCAGCAAATGAACGTGCGGAATAACCGCGAGTTCGATGCGATCACCAAAGAGATCGAATTACAGGAACTTGAAATGCAATTGGCCGATAAGCGAATCAATGAAGCCAAAGCAAGAATCCGGCTCATCGAAGACGACCTGCACACCACGCAGTCCGTTTACAATGAGCGCAAAGAAGACCTGAAATCCAAAAAGCAGGAGCTTGACGTCATTACGAGTGAAAATCAGGAAGAAGAAAGAGCTTTGAAAGGTGAGCGCGACAAGCAGGCCGAAAAAGTAGATGAGCGTTTGCTGAAATCGTATCAGAAAATCAGAAATAATTCGCTGAACGGACTAGCCGTCGTTACCGTTTCGCGCGGTGCCTGCGGAGGATGTTTTAGTGTAGTGCCTCCTCAGCGGCAGGCCGACATCAGAGAACATAAGAAACTGATTGTGTGCGAGCATTGCGGTCGTATTTTCGGAGGGGTCGATACGCCCGATCCGGCAGTAACGACTACCACAAGTCGCCGATAGTTTCCGTTTAGGAGATAGATTTTAAAAAAAATGGTTGTCCTGCTCCGGGCAACCATTTTTTGTTTTACTCAACTAAAAGCCCTTTGCTTCGTTTTAGGTACATCCACCCCTGTTGAATAGGCGTATATGGATACAAAAATGAATGAAATGAAACTATTGTGCTGCCGTTTTTCTGCCATCCTTTGGCTGTTTATTACGAATTTTTCTGCATTTCAAACCCTGGCAAACGAACCGGAAGTTCCACAAATCTTTACTCAAAAACTGCAACTTGCCTATTTTGAAATTCAGAAACTTAGGCTCGAAAAAGCACGATTGCTGCTGGGGCAGGAGAAAAATCAAACGCCGGAAAACCCGGCAATTGTCTATCTCGAAAATTATGCAGACATGTACTATCTGCTGATTTCGGAAGACAAAGCTGCCTTTGAGCGGCTGGGAAAACAGCAGGATCTCCGGCTGGAAAAGTTAGATAAACTGCCGGCAAGTTCTCCCTATAAACGCTTTCTGAAAGCCGAAATTCGCCTGCATTGGGCTTTTATAAAACTTAAATTCGGGAATGAAGTCAGCGCCAGCTGGGATATTATTAAGGCCTATCGGCTGCTCGAAGAAAATCAGAAGATGTTTCCAACCTTCCTGCCAACACTCAAATCTCTGGGTTTACTACACGTGTTGATTGGTTCGGTTCCTGAGCAATATAGCTGGGTTACTCGTATTTTAGGGCTCTCCGGAAACATCAATCAGGGGATTCGTGAATTGCGACTTGTGCAGCAAAAGGAACCACTATTCAGACAGGAGGCCGAATTGATCGACCTATTGTTGCATGCTTACACACTACAATTGGATCATTCGCAAATACGGTTACTTAAAAACTTACCCGACCGACAGCCGGATAATTTGTTGATACATTTTTTTGCAACTTCGGTACTCATGAAAGAGGGTAGAAGTGAAGAAGCGCTGCGGATTTTGACAAAGGCCCCGCGGACAGCTGCGCACATTTCCTTCCCTTTTCTGGATTATTTACTTGCAGAAATACAGTTGCAAAAAGGAGAATATGAGGTAGCCTATACGAATTATTCAAAATTCCAGAAAAGCTTCAAAGGCTTTAATTTTCTGAAAGACAGCTATTTTAAACAGTTTTTATGCCGTTGGCTCACCGGGCAGGATGCACAGGCAAAGGCTCGACTTGCGCTACTGCCCAAAGTTGGTGAAACAATCGTAGAATCAGATCAATATGCAGCCAAATTTGCTTCTATGTATACTTCCGGGAAGGTTAAAGCCGAGCAAAAAATACTTTTTGAAGCCCGTTACGCAAGCGATGGAGGATTTTTGGAACAGGCGTCCGAAGTAATATCGAAGGTTTCGGAAGTAAGTTTTGCAGAAGAAAGCAACCGGGCTGAGTTTAACTACCGGAAAGGACGAATCCTTCAAAAAATGAAAGAAGAGGAGCAGGCTTTGGTGTTTTTTGAACGGGCCTTGCAGCTCGCCCAAAAGTCCGGATTGTACTATGCGCCATCTTCTGCCTTACAAATGGGCTATATTTATAAAGAAAAAAACCAGAAAAATCTGGCAATTGCTTTCTTTAAAAAAGCAATGTCCTTTAAAAAACATGAGTATAAAAATAGCATTGATAACAAAGCACGGGCGGCATTGACGGAGTTGGGAGCCTGATAATCAGCTGTGGAGGTGTGTAAAACAGCCAATGGAAATAAAGAGCTTCAATAAGCGAAACTATTTCAATAGTTGGAGTCTCAATGTCAAAAAAATCCTCAGCATGGATAATGAATCCTACACTCCCCGAATAAGAATCAGCGATTGGGCCGAAGAAGACCGTCCCCGCGAAAAATTGCTCCTCAAAGGAAAAGGTGCCCTTACTGATGCCGAGTTAATTGCGATATTGATTGGCATGGGAACCGTGGATCTTTCTGCCGTGGATGTGGCCAAAATGGTGCTGGGTGCTGCCGGAAACAATCTCAATACGCTGGCACGAATGAGTATTAAAGAACTCATGAAAGCCAAGGGTATTGGCGAAGCCAAGGCGATTACCATTGTAGCTGCGCTGGAATTGGGACGACGGAGAAAGGAAACAGAAATTACGGCCAAACGAAAAATCACCTGCGCGGGCGACGCCTACGACGAAATGAGGCCGTATCTACTCGATAAACCACACGAAGAATTCTGGATTTTGCTGTTGAGTCGCTCCAATGAAGTCATGCGTCCGGTGCAGGTCAGTACGGGCGGTGTAGCGGGCACAGTGGCCGATCCGAAGCTGATTTTTAAATATGCTTTGGACCATTTAGCAAGTTCCATCATACTTGTTCATAATCATCCTTCGGGCAATTTGTCTCCGAGTCAGTCGGACAAAGAATTGACCCGAAAACTAAAAGAGGCAGGCCGATGGCTCGACCTGCCCATATTGGATCACCTGATCTTTACGGATCGCGGTTTTCTAAGCTTTGCCGATGAAGGTTTGTTATAAACTCATCAGTTCTTTAAATCGAATGGCCTGCCGCCGGGAAATTTCGATGCGGTCGCCGCCCTGCAAGGTTACAAGCAGACCACCGCTAAACCACGGTTCGATTTTCTCAATCCACTGCAAATTGATAATGTGCTTGCGATTGGCTCTAAAATACGTGTTAGGATCAAGGCGGTCTTCCAGGCTATTTAACGATTTGAGAACCAATGGTTTCTGGTCATCAAAATGCAGACGAACATAATTGCCCATCGATTCAAATAGTCTGATTTTCCCTAACTTCACAAACCAGCATTTTTCTCCGTCTTTCACAAATACCTGATCCTGTTCGCCCAGGATTTTCTCGCTGCGTTCGTTGGCTACGGCGGTTTCTTCCGGTGCCGACTGATTTTCCTCCACCCGCGCAATTGCGTCTTTAAGCCGCTCGCCGTCAATCGGTTTTAGTAAATAATCAAGCGCATTGAACTCAAAAGCTTTGATTGCGTACTCGTCATAAGCAGTTGTAAAAATCACCTCGGGTGCTTTTCCTTCAATCGACGTAAGAAGCTCAAATCCATTTTTTCCGGGCATTTGAATATCCAGAAAAAGAAGTTCAGGCTGCAAATCATCGATTAGCACCAGGGCCTCTTCGGCATTGGAAGCCTCGCCCACAATCTCAATTTTGTGGAAAGGTTCAAGCAATCTTTTTAATTCGTTTCGGGCTAAGCGTTCGTCATCAACGATAAGCGTTCTCATGGCTAGTCTGTTTAGGTATTTGGTTTGTATGGTAAGTTACTTAAATTAGTTTGTTGATGGTGGATACCAAATAAATTTTAACTGACTACTTTTTCAATTGGCATCTCGGGCTACGGGCGTTTCACCGCTAAAACGATGCAGCCCATCCGAAATCATCGGGATTTTTACTTCTGCGCACACCCAATTTTCTTCTTCCTGAAAAATTTTAAAATGAGCATCTTTCCCATATAAAATAGACAAGCGTTCCGCTGTATTGAGCAAGCCTACACCGCCAGAATCCGTAGAACCGAGTGTGCCGGTGTTACGGATTTGAATGATCAAAAAGTTGCCTTCCAGTATCGATTCTACTTCCAGGTAGCCACCTTTGGGAAGCCTGGAAACGCCATGTTTGATGCCGTTTTCTACCAGCGTTTGCAGCATCATGGGTGGCACCTGCCAATAAAGGGTTTGTGGATCAGCCTTGATTGTGTAGGAGAGCCGTTCTTCGTAGCGTACTTTTTCCAGTTCCAGATAATCTTCCACCGTTTTTAATTCTTCCCGCAAATCCACCGTTTTACGACGATCTGCCAGGAGCGAATTTCGTAGAATGTTTGACAACTGCGTAATGCTGTGCTGCGCTTTGAGCGGATCTTCCATCACAAGGGCCCTGATACTATTCAGCGCATTGAAGGTAAAATGCGGGTTGAGTTGCGAGCGAAGTACTTTGGCTTCGGCTTCACGCATTGAAGTTTTGAGCATGATTTTTTCCAGCTCCGTCATGCGGGTTTGTTCCACGTAGTGATACACGGTATAGGACAACACCCACGCTAAGAGGGTTTTACTCCAACTCGAAAAATAATTCCAGAACACAAACGGGTGATCTACAATATTTTGGGCCAGCAGTTGCCGGTCAATCGGCAGGTTTACGAAGGTCATGATTGTAGCCAAAATCAAAACCGAAAAACCTACCCGAAAAACCAGCCGTAACATCGGAAGCGACGACCAGTTCCAGCGACGAATGACGAGCCGGTACAAGTGAGTGAGTGTAACGGCCAGGAAAATATTGGCAATGCTGAGCAAAAAATAGGAAGTATCGAAGCCATACTCGGCGCTATAAAAGACGAAATCATACATGATGAAAATCGTCCAGCCGAGGAGTTGGAGTGTCCAGTAAAGTTGGGTTTTGGACATTCTTTTTTAAATTATAAATTACTGATTGAGAGTGCTTAACGAGGATATACGACAGGTATTTCCCCGTTGATTTTTTTGAAAATCAAGCAGCAAGTTAAGAAAAGGAAAGGCAGGCGGCTGTCTAATTACACCAATGGGAGAGATTCTCCACAAGCGGTCTTTATGAGTTATGCGGAATATCCAACGACAATAAATGCGTAATATCGTTGGCGGTTTCGAGCACAAATTTTTGTTCGGAGTAAAGATATTTCAGTCGATAGAGGCAAAGGTTGCTGTGTTCGTACTTGTCCATTTCGGTCAAATGTTCATCAAAAAGAAGGGTAAGCAAAATCCGGATCGCCCGGCCGTGCATCGCTACAAGTACCGTACGCTCGTGTGGACGGGAAAGAATGAGATCCACCACGGGTTTTTGCCGTGTACGTACATCCACCGGACTTTCGCCTTCTTCGCACGGAACGTGTACCTGACCACTGCGCCACGACAGCACGAGGTCGCGGTAGTACGCATTATCCATCGTATTGGGCGTTTGACCCTCGCGGCAGCCCCAGCTAATTTCGTTGAGCCCGGCATGACTTTCGTGCGCAATCCCAAGATCAATAAAACCCTGAACCGACTGAATGGTGCGACGCAATGCAGAGGTATAAATTTTGTCAAAAGGAACATGCTGATAGGCATCAAAAAAAGCCTCGGCCTGAGCAATTCCCCACTCGTTCAGTTCGGAGTCTACTCCGCTTCCCTGAACAATACCCTGACGATTGAAGTCCGTTTCGCCGTGTCGGATCAGATAGATGGTTTTACTTTTCAATGTTTTTGTACTTTTTTAATAAAAAATTTGCTAAAAGTGCTTTTTTGTGCGAAATTAGCCCATACAAATTTAGATAATTTTTAGAATGTTTAACAAGACAATTACACTCGATTTTCTACGGAATCTCAATCCGAATACCATTAATACTCAATTAGGTATAGAGTTTACCGAGATTGGGGACGATTATGTTTTAGCCAAAATGCCCGTCGACCATCGCACGCATCAGCCGTTTGGAATTTTGCACGGCGGGGCCTCGGTGGTGCTTGCTGAGTCGTTGGGAAGTGTGGCTTCTCTGCTATGTTTGCCTGACCCCATCAGGCAGCGGGCCGTTGGGCTGGAAATCAACGCCAATCACGTGCGTTCGGTACGTGAAGGGTGGGTGTATGGCCGCGCCACGCCGCTACACATCGGCCGCACCACGCAGATTTGGGATATAAAAATCACCAACGAAGAAGGCAAACTCGTGTGTGTTAGCCGGTTGACAGTTGCCATTGTGGATGTTAAGGAATAAACAAGATTTAGCGTTTACTTGTTGAAACAATTTAATAGGTACAAGTTGTTATCTTGTTAAAATGAAATAAATTAGCTGTTCGAGCTAGCGCACCAAACGGCTCTGTATTTACTATCCATGTTTGCATCCTATATTCCGGAAACCGGAACTTTACATAGTGCCATACAGGCCGAACCTTTGTGGAGAGCAGCGTTTGATTTGGGCTATCCCGCTGCCGTTTGGCGCATGCCGCACGCACAAGAGCTCAATCTCCTGATTTCTATTCAGGATGGCATCCGGCAACAAATCGCCGACCTGGAAAACCTGCCCGCCTGCTTTGTAATTCATCCGTTTGAAAGTCCTTCATCTGGCGAAAGTTATATTTTGGAGGGAGATGTACTCATCACATTTTCAGAAGATATGCAACTGCTGCGCCTCACCAATCGTTTGGGCGAGGAGCAGCCCGCTGTGCAGCAGCTGTTTGATCGTGCCAAACAACTATCCGCTCAGGATGAAGTGAAACCTGTTGTATGGAATGGACTTTCCCGCCGCAGCGAAACCGACCCGGCTTCCAGGGCGCATTATACACAGGCCGTAGAAAAAGCAGTGGAGGAAATTCGGGCGGGGAATTTCATGAAACTAGTTCTTTCACGCACCAAACCGGGACATTACTCCAAAGATTTCCGGCCATTTCAGGCATTTTTACGCTTGTGCAGTGCCTACGCTTCGGCTTTTGTTTCTTTGGTAAATTTACCTGATCGGGGCGAACAGTGGATGGGCGCAACGCCCGAAACCCTTGTTTCGGTAAGTGCCGATGGTATTTTCAAAACTACTTCTCTTGCCGGTACGCAATCCATCAAAAATGCAGAGGGAGATTTGATTCCGCCGAAGAAGGTGCTTTGGGGACAAAAAGAAATTGAAGAACAGGCGCTTGTGAGTCGGTATATTATTGAATGTTTTAAGAAAATCCGCTTGCGGGAATACCTGGAAACGGGCCCAAAAACGATTCGGGCGGGAAATCTGTACCACTTGCGAACCGACTTTGAGGTACAAATGAAGGAGGTGAATTTTGCCGAACTCGGTACGGTTATGCTGAAATTACTACATCCTACGTCGGCAGTTTGTGGCATGCCGCGCGAAAGCGCCCGTACCTTCATTAAGAATATAGAAGGCTTTGATCGCTCGTTTTATAGTGGCTTTTTAGGGCCTGTTCAAATGGCTGGCGAGTCGGCACTTTTTGTAAATTTACGCTGCGTTCGACTCAGTGAAGGCACAGCCACATTCTTCGCCGGCGCGGGTATTACCGAGGATTCGGACCCGATGCGCGAGTGGGAAGAAACCGAAATGAAATGCGAGACCTTGCTTTCGGTGCTGACTTGATGTTGCAGATTCCCTATCTTTGCCCCTCTGAACGACTCATGCTATGCTTTTTATTGGAAAATATAATAATCTGACCATCGCACGCCGAACCACGGTCGGGCTTTTTTTGGAAGATGTACAAGGCGAAGAAGTGCTTTTGCCGAACCGCTACGTAACCGACGACATGCAGCTGGACGATCCGATTACGGTGTTTGTCTACAACGATTCGGAAGATCGGCCCGTGGCTACTACCGAAAAACCGTACATTGTGCGCAATGAGTTTGCGTGGCTGGAAGTCAAGGAAGTAAACGCAATGGGCGCGTTTTTGGACTGGGGTTTGCTGAAAGATCTGTTTGTTCCCTTTCGCGAACAACCACAACCCATGCGCGTAGGCGAGCGCTACGTCGTATTTTTGTACCTCGACCATCAGACCAACCGTTTGCTGGCTTCTGCCAAAGTCAATAAGTTTTTGGAAAACGAACGACTGACCGTGGCCGAAGGCGATGAAGTAAACTTGCTGGTTTGGGAACGAACCGATTTGGGATACAATGTGGTCGTAAATAATTATCACAAAGGATTGGTGTATCACAACGAAATTTTTCAAAAAATTCAGGTAGGCGATCGGCTGAAAGGCTTTGTAAAAAAAATCAGAGAAGAAAATAAACTGGATATTTCCCTGCAAAAAGTTGGCGTAGAACGCTTTGAACCGATTGCCGAAAAGATTCTGGAATTGCTTCGTAAACATGATGGTTTTTTACCTCTTCACGACGGCAGTTCGCCCGATGAAATTTATGCGGCTTTGGAAATGAGTAAAAAGAACTTTAAAAAATCAATTGGAAATTTATACAAAAAAGGAGTCATTACTTTTGAAGAAACGGGAATTCGTCTTGTATAGAAGGTCTGATTTTTACACATAAAAAAACGCTGGACTCATTTCTGAATCCATCGTTTTTTTATTGGCAAAAAGCTACTTACTCCTGCCCGTATTTCTCTTTGTATTTTTGATAAAGCCGTTTTTGTTTATCATCCAGATTTATCTTCGCACCCTTTATAAATGCATGCTCCACTACGTTTCCCCTCATATCGAGCAGGTCGCCTTTGCTCACCAGCAGTGTGGCTTGTTTACCTTTTTCGAGCGAACCAACCTGAGCGTCAATCCCCATAATCTGGGCGGGATTGAGCGTTAAAAACGCCAGCGCTTCTTCGGAAGTCATTGTACCAAAGGCTGTTGCTGATCCCGCCTGAAACGGCAGATTACGTACGCGCCACCACTCGTCGTCGTAGCTAATTGCAACTTTCACGCCTGCTTTGTGCAGTTTAGCGGGCAACTCGTACACCGCATACACGTCATCATCCTGACGCCCCGGCAGCCGGTGCAGCGCGCCCAACACCACGGATACCTGATTTTCTTTCAGGAAATCGGCCACTTTAAGTGCTTCACTACCTCCCGAAATCACTACCTTTTTAATCCCAAATTTCTGCGCAAACTTGACGGCTTCGAGTATGTCTTTGGCATAGTCAGCGCGTACGTACAAATTCTGGGTTCCGGCGAAAAGTCCTTTCATGGCCGCCAACCGCAAGTTAACCGGCGAGGGATTTTCCACGTCCGCATAGGCTTTGGCATCGGCGAAGAAGGTCTCGAAGGTAGCGATGATGTCTGCTCGTTTTTCATTTTTCTTAACCGTAATCGAATAATCATCGTAGTTGAAACTACGAGACAGATAGGCCGGCCATGACAGCCAAATCCCGTCGTCTTTTTTCAGCACGGCATCTTCCCAGTTCCAGCCATCGGTATTAAAAACCGACGACGATCCCGAAATAAAACCGCCTTGTGGCACAGCCTGTGCCAGTAAAATACCGCTACTGCGCAGCGTTGGAATCACTTCCGAATCGGTGTTATAGGCGATCAAAGCCCGCACGTGCGGGTTCATGTCGCCGATTTCCTCAAAATCGAGTGTTGCCCGAACAGATGCAATTTCCTGAATACCAATCGTGGAACCCATCGCAATGATGCCGGGAAAAATATGTTTGCCGGAAAGATCAATCACTTCTGCATTGGTACGGTCAACGGTAGTTGCCGGACCGCCAATTGCGGTAATGATTCCTTTATCAAAAGCCACTACGCCATTAGCAATGACCTGTCCGTTGCCCACGTGGATGGTTGCGCCCGTGAGCACGATGCTTTTTGCCTGTGGCAGCGCCGGAGCGGGGTTTTGGGCCTGTGCCTGCAAACCGCAGAGCGCGAGCAGGCCGAAAATTATTTTTTTCATCGAATATTTTTTTAAAATAATTGACTTAATCGTGGGAATGAACGCTGTCGAAACCAGACATATCTTCACAATGCCACATGCGTGGAATACGTCCTTCGGGACGAGCCGTAGATGCACCGCCAGCTTTGGACGAAAGTGCCTTTTGAATCAATTGGCTGCGTTCCTGAGCTAGTTTTTCCTGCTTTTTCTGATCGGCTTCGTAGTCAAAATAAATTGCGCCTTCAATCATTGTAAAGTCAGGACGAGCATAAATGGACAGCGGGTGGTTGTTCCACAGCACCAGGTCAGCATCTTTGCCGGCTTTTACGCTTCCCAAACGAGAATCAAGATGAAGAAGTTTAGCAGGATTCAGCGTAACCATTTTCCAGGCATCCTCCTCCGAAATCCCTCCAAACTGTACCGTTTTGGCTGCTTCCTGATTCAGCCGACGAGCCATTTCGGCATCATCTGAGTTGATCGAAACAACTACGCCTTCACGGGCCATTAGGGCGGCATTGTACGGAATCGCCTCTTTTACCTCCATTTTGTAGGCCCACCAATCCGCAAACGTAGAAGCGCCCACACCGTGGCTTGCCATTTTGTCGGCAACTTTATAGCCTTCCAGAATATGAGTAAAAGTATTGACCTTAAAATTTAGAGAATCAGCTACTTTCATCAACATATTGATTTCTGATTGTACGTAGGAATGGCAGGTAATAAAGCGTTCCTTATTCAGAATTTCCGCCAATGCATCAAGTTCCAGATCCCGACGGGGTGCGGTGGCGGTGGCTTTGTTTTTGAGTGCATTGTAGGCTTTCCAGGAATCAGAATATTCTTTGGCCCGGATGAAGTGATCAAAAAATACCTGCTCAACTCCCATGCGGGTTTGCGGAAAACGAACTCGGGCAATGTCGCCCCAATTCGATTGCTTTACGTTTTCTCCCAGGGCAAATTTGATGTATTTGGCTTCCGGCATCAAGAGATTTGCGGGTGCTTCGCCCCATTTGAGCTTAATTACTGCACTTTGTCCGCCAATAGAATTGGCCGAGCCATGCAACAGCTGAGAGGTAGTAACACCACCAGCCAGTTGACGATAAATGTTGATGTCTTCCGAATTAATCACATCGCTCATGCGAACTTCTGCCGTACTCGATTGCGCACTTTCATTTACTGCCAATAGAGCAATGTGCGAATGTTCGTCGATGATGCCGTTGGTCAGGTGTTTACCTGTGCCGTCAATGACCCGCGCGCCGCCAGGTGCGGCAAGCGATTTGCCTAGTTTGGAAATCTTGCCATTCTGAACCAGCACGTCTGTATTTTGAACTATGCCTTCCGCTTCATTGGTCCAAACGGTAGCATTTTTGATCAAGATGGTTTCTGAAACAGGTTTAGTTTCGTTGCCCAAACCTACAAACGGGAATAGAAGCGTACCCATTTCAGAAGTAGTTTCGGCTTTTTTAGCGGCAGTAGTTTCTGCAACTAGGGCTTCTTTGAAAGTGGCGGTCCAGGAAGCGGGAGTGCCATCGGACAGCTCGCCTTCACCCAGCAAATTTTTGCCTTTAAGCCATCCGGTTAGTCGAACGGTTCCGGGCGTTTTTTTATCAGGTTGGAAACTCAGCGTAATCAACTCGCCCGAAACCGAAGTTTTTGGGGTGATCTTGATGGTATCATTCAGGATAAGTTGATACTCCGGCTTGTTGAGTTTTCCGGTAATTTTCAGGCTCATCGGGGAAAGACCTTTTACCGAAAAATCGTAGGTGCCGCGCAGGTCAGGAGCATTCAGGTCATTGACCACGTGCTTTTTACCCTGAATCCAGTTTTCGTAAATAATATTATCAGCGCTAAACAAATCGCCTGAGGTAATCAGGAAATTAGCCAGTTTGCCTTTTTTCAAACTACCCAACTGATCCTCCATTGCCGCAAAACGTGCGGGCGTGAGCGTGATGGCTTCGAGTGCTTTTTCTTTGGATAAACCATAGTCGATTGCCTTGCGGAGATTTGTCCAGAAATCGGCTTTGTTTTTGAGTCCCTGCGAGGTTAGCGCAAAGGGAATTCCGGCCTTGGCCAAAGCAGCCGGATTTCCGGGTGCCATTTCCCAGCGTTTGAGTTCGGCCACGGTTACCAGTTCAGCATCCCACGGATCTTCCACATCGGGTGTTGCCGGAAAAACTAGCGGGACAATCAACGAAGCGCCGGTCGCCTTGACTTCCTCAATTCGCTGAAATTCATCGCCACCACTTTTGATGATGTACTTTACTCCAAATTCTTTTCCGATATCTGCCGCACGCAGAATTCCGAGCTTATCAGTTGTTTCAAAAAACGAAGGCAGACTTTTGATCTGATTGAAGGCTTCAAGCGACAAATTGGTTTCTATCGCTTTTCCGCCTTTGGCAAACCATTCAGCATCATAATATGCCTGACGCAGCAGCGCCACGCTGCCCATTAGCGAGCCGGGGTAGGTTTGGGTGGACGTACCTTTATCAAGCGAAAAGTGAGCCGAAGCTTGTGCCCGCAACAGCACGGCATTGGCAGGCTCATCGGCGAGCGTTACCACCGCGCCCGTTCCGCGGACAATTCCATCGTGCGGATGCACAAGGGCAGTTCCCCAGCCGTTTTTGCGCAGATCAGCTGATTTTTTTGTATCAGGTGTAAATAAAATAGCAGCCTGCATTTCGGGCTGAATGGCCTGATTCCAGCCAAAAGCACCCTTTTTGGAAGATTCCATTTGCTGGGCTGAGCGGCCCCGGCCTCGTGCTTCTGACTTGGTTTCGGGCATGCCATAATCCGAGTCAAGTTCCAGAAGAGAGGGATAGATAAATTTCCCTTGCAGATCAATCGTGAACGTACCTTTTGGGATTCGTACGGAGGGACCAACTTCCACGATTTTGCCATTTTCGATCAGTAGGGTACCTTTTTCCAAAGTTGTTTGAGGATCAACAACCACGGTAGCGTTGATAAACGCATAGCGTCCGGGGCGTTCATCGTACGCACCGTTGCGGGGGAACGTCTGCTGAGCCATACTGAGCGTAGAAAATGCCAGTAAACCCACCAACGTCCAAACCAATTTTCTCATGTAAAGTACAGGTTTGGTTATAGAAAATAATTAGTAGAATAATAATTGCTTTAAAAATACGAACATTTTTAAAGCATTTTAAAAAATATCAGGAAAGCTCTATACGAATGAATGAAGGCAGTTGAATCCCCGCAATATCTGTCAATAGGGCATTTCATGGATGAATTTTATTTAATCCAAAAATTACCCAAAAATGGAGAAAAAGGTTTTGAAAAACTGATTTTGGAAAGTATCAGTAGTACAATCATTATGGTTTCTGGTATTATCCTTCAAAGATTAATTCCTTTCCTGAACCAACCTATTTACAGAAACGAATGAAACCAATCGTTCAAATTTCGCTTGACCTCACGACGATCGATGAAGCGCTTGAAACTGCCGCCATGGCTTTGCGAGCCGGAGTCGACTGGCTCGAAGCGGGAACGCCGCTGCTGTTGGCCGAAGGGTTGCACGGTGTAAAAAAGCTACGGGAAGCTTTTCCCGGAATCCCGATTGTGGCTGATTTGAAAACCATGGATGGCGGCTACCTCGAAACCGAAATGATGGCTAAGGCCGGAGCAACCCATGTGGTCGTTATGGCTCGTGCGCATGCCGAAACTATTAAAGTTGTGGTACAGGCCGGACGGGATTTTGGCGTGCAGGTGATGGGCGACAACCTCGGCTGTCCCGATATGGTAGCAGGTGCCAAATGGCTGGAAGACCTCGGCTGCGATTTTGTGATTCACCACATTGGCTACGATGAAAGACGGGGAATTGCCGCGCAGGGAATACGCATGCCTAGTCCGTTGGATCAACTGCGGGACGTTGTGCAGGCGGTGCGGGTACCCGTGCAGGCAGTGGGCGGTCTTTCACTCGAACAGGCCGTTCAATGTCCGGCGTTTGGCGCTCCATTGGTCGTGCTGGGGGCGCCTCTGACGATTGATGCCGATTCCTTCAAAACTGCGGATGGAGATCTCGAAAGTTCGCTGCGACTCATTTGTCAAAAGGTGCATGCCTACGGAGAAGTTTTTAGATGATTTATTTATAATTAGTTGAAAATAAGTATTTTATAAAATATTTTTTAATAAAATTAGCGATGAAATCACCCGCTGTTGTCAATTTTGCTCCCCAAACAGGGAGCGTCGAATTACGGGAAGTGGATGTTCCGGAAATTGGTGAAGATGATGTCCTGCTGGAAGTGGCAAATGTGGGCGTTTGTGGTAGTGACTTGCACCAATGGAATGCCAATCACAGTTGGCCGGTGAATTATCCCGTGGTGCTGGGTCATGAATTTGGCGGACATATAGTCGCTACCGGCAGGCGAGTGGTTGGCTGGCAGGAAGGCGACCGCGTAGTTAGCGAAACAGCCGCAGTCATAGACCCCACAAGTCCGCTCTCGCGACAGGGGCTCTATAATCTTGACCCCACCCGCAAAGGATTTGGATATGGAGTAAACGGAGCGATGACCCGCTATGTGAAAGTTCCTGCCCGCCTCCTGCACCGTGTGCCGGATGCATTGCCTTTTGAACAAGCGTGTCTGACGGAACCCTGCTCGGTTGCCTATAATGCCGTGGTGGAAAACTCTCGAATAAAACCGGGTGACCGGGTGATTGTTTTAGGTCCCGGGACGATCGGTATTTTGTGCGCCGCCATGGCTCGCCTGTGTGGGGCAGAGGTAGCAGTGGTTGGCCTCGAGCATGACCGAAAACGGCTCGAAATTGCGGCTCAGTATGGCTGCGAAGGTATTGTCGGTGATGCCACAGAATGGGCAAACCGCTGGGATGGTTTGGGCGCTGACTGTGTTATTGATGCGGCAGGAGCAAGCATTTCACTGAGCTTGGCTTTACAATGGGTTCGACCCAAGGGACAGATTACCAAAGTAGGCTGGGGTCCGCAGCCGTTAGGGTTTTCGCTGGATCAACTGGTGCAGAAAAATGTGACTTTGCAGGGTAGTTTTAGCCACAATTGGCCTATGTGGGAAAAAGTTCTTTCGCTGCTTTCCTCAGGAAGGCTGGATGTAAAACCAATCATTGGAGGCGTTTGGCCCGTTACTGAATGGCACGAAGCGTTTGAAAACATGCATAGCGGCAGGGTTGTGAAGAGTATTTTGAAACCCGAATAACCATGCAACTTGCTACAAAAGTAATTTTAATAACTGGTGGTTGCACCGGTATTGGAAGGGCAATTGCAAAAAAATGTGTGGCAGAAGGTGCGCGCGTAGTGATAAATGGTTTGGAAAAAACCGAAGGGCATATCCTGCAAAATGAGCTGGGAGAAGATCAAACCGTACTTTTAATTGGAGACATTACCGAACCTCATGTACCCAAAAAGCTGGTAGATTTAGCTCTGAATACATTTGGTAGGCTGGATGCCGTAGTAAACAATGCGGCAATGATTGTGGCTGCTACTCTCGAAACTACTGATGTGCCGCTCTTTGAGCGAATGCTAGCCGTAAATACGGTGGCACCTTTTGCCATAATTAAAGCAGCTTTGCCTTATTTGAAACAGAATAAGGGCTGCGTGCTGAATATCGGCTCGGTCAATGCCTGGTGCGGCGAACCGGAACTCTTGCCGTATAGTGTGTCGAAAGGTGCGTTGCAGACGCTTACGCGAAATTTGGGCGATGCTCTTTTCCGTACCCACGGCGTTCGGGTCAATCAGATTAATCCCGGCTGGGTTTTGACGGAAAAAGAAATTCAAAATAAACGGGAACAGGGCCTTAAAGAACATTGGTACGAAGACTTGCCACTACTCTATGCCCCTTCCGGTCGCTTGTTTTTGCCTGAAGAAATTGCTGCGGCGGCTGTTTTTCTATTGTCCAATGCCTGTGGTCCGGTGAGCGGGCAGATTCTCGAACTGGAACAATATCCATTCATGGGACGAAATCCTTCCAAAGCTCATTTGATCCACTAATTTGTTTTAAGTTATTCACAATCAAAAACATATCTAATGCCTAAACTCGCTGCTTTTCCAAAAGCCTTCATGCAGGAACTCTGCAGGGAAGGAACTATGAAGGTCTCCGAATGGATTGAACTGGCCGTAAAGCTGAATATTGAAGGCCTGGAATGGTATGCTGGTTTTCTGGAAATGGCCGACGAAACTACCTGGGCTGGTTTTAGAGCTCAGGTAGAACAGCATAACAAAGTGATTCCCATGCTGTGCTGTTCCCCTGATTTTACGCATCCGGATGCAGACTTCCGGCAGAGGGAAATTGAAAAACAGCATCATTGGATTGACATGACCTATCAGCTTGGAGGTTCTTATTGCCGGGTGTTGTCGGGACAGCGTCGCCCTGAACTTACCCTTGAAGAAGGCGTAGAACTGGCTGCTCAGTGCATTGAGTCCTGTTTGCCCTATGCTCAGGAAAAAGGCATTACGCTGATTCTGGAAAATCATTACAAAGATGATTTTTGGGAATTTCCCGAATTTGCCCAAAAAATGGACGTGTTTTGTGCACTCGTAGATCGGGTGCGGCATCCCAATTTTGGCGTCAACTATGATCCCAGCAATGCATTTTTGGCGGGAGAGGATCCGCTCGAACTGCTGTATCGGATTTCTGACCGTATTGTGACCATTCACGCAAGCGACCGCTACCTGATTGAAGGTACGATTGAGGATTTACGTAAGGAAGAAGATGGCGCCGTTGGATATGCCCGTCGGCTGCGTCACGGCGAAATTGGTAAAGGATTAAATGACTATGATGCCATTTTTACCGAACTCAAACGCGTAGGTTTTGATGGCTGGATCAGCATCGAAGATGGAGTTGAAGGAATGGAACAGCTGGAACGAAGTGTGGCTTTTTTACGCTCAAAAATGGCGCAGTATTGGCCGGTTCAGCCTGAATTATGAATAACTGAAAGTTCTTCGACTTTTGGGTATTTTACAAAATATTCAAAAGTTTTGGCAGCAAAAAGGGATACTAATACAGAATGTCAGGAGTCAGCTCAAAAAATCTGAGCTGACTCCTGACAACAATTTAAGCCGGATATTCGTGAGGTAACTCACTATTTATCAATTCATTCCAGGGTAAACCATGGTGGTTTAGCTTCTCCATAAACGGATCAGGATTTAGCTGCTCACAGTTCCACACGCCGGGTTTCATCCAATCCTCGTTAGTCAGCATCAGCATAGCGCCAATCATAGCCGGCACGCCCGTGGTGTAGCTAACAGCCTGAGCCTTCACTTCCCGATAGCACTCGGCATGGTCGCAGTTGTTCCAGACGTAGTAGGTTTTTTCTTCTCCGTTTTGAATCCCCTTAATCTGACATCCGATAGAGGTTTGTCCTTGATAATTTTCTCCCAAAGAATCGGGTGCGGGCAAAACGGCCTTCAAAAATTCGAGAGGAACAATGTCCACGCCTTTAAATTTGATCGGTTCAATGCTCGTCATGCCTACATTTTGCAGCACGTTGAGGTGCGTGATGTACGCTTGCCCAAAGGTCATCCAAAAACGAGCCCGTTTCAGCGTTGGAAAATGCTTTACGAGCGATTCTAGCTCTTCGTGGTACAATACATAACTCTCTTTTGGTCCGATTCCGGGATAGTCAATTGGTTTGTGAATGGACATCGCCGGAATTTCGATCCATTTGCCATCTTCCCAATAGCGGCCGGGTTGGGTGATTTCCCGAATATTTATCTCAGGATTAAAATTGGTTGCAAATGCCTTTCCATGATCTCCGGCGTTGCAGTCAATAATATCGAGATAATGCATTTCATCAAAATGATGCTTATTGGCATAGGCCGTAAAAACCTGCGTCACGCCCGGATCAAACCCACAGCCCAATAGTGCCATCAGGCCAGCTTCCTTAAATCGCTCCTGATAGGCCCACTGCCAGCTATACTCAAATTTGGCCACTTCTTTGGGTTCATAATTTGCCGTATCAAGGTAGTGTACGCCCGTGGCGAGGCAGGCTTCCATCAGCGTTAGATCCTGATAGGGAAGGGCCACATTAATGAGTAGCACCGGTTGAAACTGCTTGATTAGCAGCACAGTTTCGGCCACTATGTCGGCGTCTACCTGCGCCGTTTGAATGCGCACGCCGTGCATTTCCTCAATTTCAGCCGCAATTTTATCGCATTTGGCTTTGGTACGACTTGCGAGCATAATATCGCTAAAAACACGACTATTCATAGCGCATTTGTGCGCTACTACACTCCCAACGCCTCCGGCACCAATAATCAATACTTTGGACATGGTCTGTAAAGTTGAATAAATAAATGGTTCAGTAAAAAAATCGTTCTATGTCCAATCATAAAAATGCGACAAGTGCAAATTCAGTTGGTTAAATTTAGGGCAAAGATAGAAGGGCGAAACCTTTTTTTGCTCACTCACTCATAATTTAGCTGCAACTCATGGATATAGTTTTGCTTGTGTTAGGAATCGTTTCGTTACTTGTTGGACTTGCCGGGGCGCTGTTGCCCTTGCCGGGACCGCCGCTGAGTTTTGTCGGGTTGCTTTTTCTGCATTTTAGCCGATTTGCCGATTTCAGTACGTCTATTTTGGTCACCTTTGGAATCGTTACATTAATCATTGCCGTGCTCGATTATTACATTCCGATTTTGGGCATGAAGCGTTTTGGTGGCACCAATTATGGCAACGTAGGTGCCATCGTGGGCGGTTTGGCCGGATTGCTGTTTATTCCTGGAATTGGCATTTTTGCCGGAACTTTCATTGGCGCAGCCATAGGTGAGCTCATTGGCGGAGCCGATCTAAAAAAAGCCCTCAAATCGGCAGTAGGCTCCTTTGTGGGCTTTCTCACAGGAATTTTCCTGAAAGTAGTACTTTGCGTAGCTATGATTATCTACGCAGGCTATGCACTTTATGACCAAATATGATTCCAGATAACGTCGTACAAATCGATGGCTTCCAGTTGTTTTTGGGGTAAAGGTTCATTCGTAATGCAAATGGGGTAGTATTCAAGCGGAACCATGCTGCTTCCGTGGGAGCCTTTTACCAGACTGGCATCCAGCGGAATGACATCCATTAAATACCTCATCCCCAACAGTTTGCGACCTAATTTATAGCCTGCCCGAAGTTTTATCAACGGGTTGGCCGGGTCCATAAACATTTCTACGGGGTCATAGCCGGGTTTTCGGTGAATGTCCACCAGCTTGGCATAGTCCGGCGCCAGGGCGTCGTCAAGCCAGTAATAGTAGGTAAACCAGGCGTCGGGTTTGGCTATTACCACCAAATCCCCCGAGCGCTCATGATCGAGATGATTGGATTTTTTGCCGGATTCGTCGAGGACGAGCGCAATACCAGGTGTATTTTCCAGCTTTTTCTTGACCTGTTGCAGAATGCCAGGGTCTTTCACGTACACGTGAGCAATCTGATGATCGGCTGTGGCAAATGCTTTGGATGCACCGGCGTCCAGCAGTTCATACCAGCGCTCTTTGCGAACGGTGATCCAGCCTTCTTCTCGCAAAATCCGATTAATGTGTACAGGCTGATTCACCGGATTGATTCCATATTCTGACAGAAGAATAATTCGGGCATTTTTGGCTTCATAGAACGTAACTAACTCCTGAACAAGGGCGTCAATTTCCTGCAATTCTTTATGAATTTTTGAAAAATCAGGACCAAATTTTTGCAGGCAATAGTCCAGATGCGGCAGATAAATAAGCGTCAGCGTTGGATTGTGCCAATCATCCACCCGCATCGAGGCCTTAGCGATCCAGTCCGACGATTTAATATTGGCATTTGGTCCCCAAAAATTAAACAACGGAAATTGTCCCAATTCCTCTTGCAGGCGATCCCGTAACTCAGGCGGATGCGTGTAACAGTCGGGTGCTTTTACGCCATCCGCATGGTACTGCGGGCGCGGCGTGGCCGAAAAATCAGCGGTAGAATACATATTATACCACCAGAACATTTTGGAACAGGTAAATTCAGGATTTTGCTTTTTTGCCGCATCCCAAATTTTTTCGGCCTGTACCAAACCATTTGATTGCTTCCAGAATTTGACCTCAGCATCAGCGCGGTCATACCAGCCGTTTCCCACAATGCCGTGTTCAGACGGCCATTTTCCTGTCACATAACAACTTTGAGACGTAGTCGTGAGGGCAGGAAGTACCGGACGTACGGATGTGAGCGTACGTTTTTTGAGGTATTTTTGAATAAACGGCGTGTGCTCACCAATCAGATTGGCACTCAGCCCCACGATGTCAATCACCACTGTTTTATTCATTATTTGTCCCCTTTGATGGTCTGTATTACCCATTCCAATTCCCGGATGATCGAATCGCCAATCGGTTTTTGCATGTCCGACGGAAGTACGCCCCAGGTGTAGGTTTCTATTTCAAGATGATTGGTAAATGGAAGTTGCTTTTGAAGTGAAAGCGTTTTAACTATTTCATTTTGAGTAGATTGTAATTCGCCGTAGGTGTCAATAAATAGCGGAACGTGAAAATGTACTCGCCATTCGTCTGAAGAATCCTCCGTCCACTGACTAATTGCCTCGGGCAAATCCTTAAATTTTTCCAGCGAACCATCTACCTTTTTCGCCACCACCTGATGCAGGTATACGGGTTCATCAAAAGTACGAATTGCGTTTATTTTTTGAGATTGATTTTCCTGTAAATCAAGTTTGATCGCCGAACTTATCTGAATTTTTCCCACCTTAATCCCGACCGTATCCAACCGATTCAGGACGTCTTCGGGTTCTTCAAAAGCGACGGCAACATGGCACACATCAAAGCACAACCGAATGTGGTTCAAAATGGCTTCTTTGGCGTGTGGGGCCGGAAAACCATGTTTTTCCTGTAAATAGGGTACACCCATTGGCAGGAGCACATCGCGGTACCAATTCACAAATTCCACGGAATTTTCGAGAACTCCATCAGGTTCAGGTTCAATGTCGAGATGCAAAACCTTACCGGTTTCTTTCCTGATTTCTATCAAATAATCTACAACCTCAATTACATTCAGTGTAGCCTGTTGAATAGCCTCTTTGAGTTTTTCATCGCTATTCCACCAAAAACGGTAGGAGAGTGGCGAGGTTGAAACGCCGCCATCCATGCCTTCGGGCAGTAGTTGCGCCAAAATCGAAAAGAGCCGTTTGGAATATTCCGTCCGTTCGGTGGTTGTCCAGTCGGGTGCATGTACCTGATCTTTCACGTGGGTATTATGAAAACCACCGTAGGGAAAGCCATTCATTGTAAAGACGTAGAGATTATTATCGCGGAGCCAATTTTTGAATTCAAGGAGGCGCTCAGGCGAACTCAAATCAAGGGAGGCTTCATGCGCCAGCCTTAGCCCAAGGGCAAAAGGCTGATCAGGAGCCAGATGTTGGCGAATTGCGGGTAGATTATCCTGCAAAATCTGAAAATGTTCCGGCCATTTTTCGCCCGGATGAATATTGCTGCAATAAGTCAAATGACCGAGTGATGTTTTCATTTCTAGTTTTCTGGCGTTGCCGGGTTTAGGATTATTTTTGAAAATAGATTAGACACTAATATTCCTGTTTTCCAGAAAATTAACGGATTCAGCAATTAAATCAGCGTCCATTTCGTGGACTTCCAGCCCGTGGCCAATTTGATCCAGAAGCATAATGGTAAGCCGTCCACCGAGATGTTCCCTAAATTCATTCAGGCCATTTCGGAGGTTGATATTGTCATTTTCGGCCAGCATAGGGTGGTAAAGTTCAAACCCCAACACCTCAAAAACAGACAGGATTCGATTCAATGCTGTTTCCTCCAATAGGCCATTTTTGAAGGAATAAACACTATCCAGGGCAATGCCGATGGCAACTGCTTCTCCATGACGAACCTCAAAATTGGTAAGGTATTCGAGTTTGTGGGCAGCCCAATGTCCAAAATCCAGCGGGCGGGAAGAACCAAATTCAAAAGGATCGCCGCTCCGGATGTGCTCGGTATGCAGGTACGCACAGCGATGAATCAGATAATCCATTTCAGACATAGACCGTTGTGAAAGCGCCACGGCATGTTCTTCAATCCATTCAAAAAAAGCTTTATCCTTGATTAAGGCCACCTTTATAGCTTCCGAAATTCCGCTTCGCCAATCCCGATCGTCGAGCGTAGTCAGGAAACTACTGTCGTTAAAGACGGCCACAGGTGGGGCAAAAGTGCCGAGGAAATTTTTCTTTCCCTGATAATTAATCCCGTTTTTGACCCCAACTCCTGAGTCATTTTGGGAAAGCACCGTGGTTGGAATCCGAATGTGCCGAATGCCCCGGTGCGACACCGCAGCGGCATAACCGACGAGATCAAGTACAGCGCCTCCGCCAATGGCAACCACCAACGAATGACGGTCGATGCCCTGATCATCAATTGCCTGTACAATGGATTCAAACAAAACAGGATCGTTTTTTGCAGCTTCCCCGCCGGGTATTACCAGTATGGTTTGGGATAGCAGAACAGAAGGGACGTTGGTCTGAAAATAAGCACGGATCGTTTCGGTCAGCTTTGGGAAATGCAGAAGCATGCCTTCATCCAGCACAAAAAGTGCCTTCCGCTGAAAACCCACGGCGTGAAACGATTGCAGAAATTGACTGAGCGTGGTATTAGCCGGAGAAAATAAATCTCTTGTAAAATGAATAGAATAGGAATATTCTACCTGAAACTGTTGCTGAATGGTTTGCATAAATAATTCCTCAGGTCACGGCAAAAAACCGGGCTATCTGAATGGATAAAGGTAAAAGTAATAGTAAACAAATGGCCAGCGGTATGTAGCCAAAGGCCATGCACCAGGCAGCGTTCATCACGAGTAAAGAAAGTACGCCTGCCTTAACAGCCTTGCCGATTTTTGGACCAATCGGGTTATTTATAGCCGCAATAAGCGGACGAAAAACCAAATAAGCATGTAGCAAAACCCACGGCACCGTGAGCCAAAGTTGGTTTTGTTGAAAAGCTACCCACAGTTGTGCTGCATGTACAAGTGAATAAAATAACCCGGCCAGGTAAAGCGTTCGGCGTTTGCCGCCATGTACTTCGTCCTGACTAATAAGAGTGATGGCTCCTATATAAATAATTGGCAAAAGCGTGACCCAAAGATTGCTGAATATGGCTTCGGGTAAAACACTCATCCCCAAAAGTAAATTTCCTCCCCGGCACATGCCCATAACCAACGGACCAAACAGACCGCTATGCTTCGCCAGGCTGTCGTAAAGAATGACCAGAAGGGCAATTAAAAAGGCGATCAGTCCGCTCAATGTGCTATACAGTGCCGCGGCGGCAATCCCGATCAAAAGAAGGGAAACTCCAAAAAACGCTGCCTTCCGCAAAGGTACTTTCCCGCTTGGAATAGGTCGTTCGGGGCGTTCAATGGCATCAAGTTTGGCATCAAAAACGTCGTTTAGTACCACACCGCCTCCGTACAAACCCAGCGTAGAAATAAGTAATAATCCAAAGCGATACTCCGAAAACAGGAATCCCGATATGGCCATGCCGGCAACAATGTCGGCAAGGGCCGTCAAAAGATTTGCCGGGCGCGTGAGTTGCACATACGGTTTGAGCGAGGCCATTGTCACTTAATTAACAAAGATTCCCGTGGCACAAGCGGCTGCTGCCCGCCTCTCAAAATGGTATTGCCGTTCATTTTGAGACTTTGGTCGATTGCTATTCCATTTGCAAAATCGGCTTCATCAATTTGCCCGCTTTTTCCAAAAGCATCAATGGCGTTTTGGTAGGTTACCTGCCGAATCGTTTCGTCATCAATCCCGTGCATTTTCATCAGAGCCGCAGTTTTGGGAAGTGCCAGGGGGTCAGAAATGCCCCAATCAGCGGCGCAGTTAATCATGATGCGCTCGGAACCGTAGCGTTGCACCACTTTCACCATGCGTTCATTGCCCATTTTTGTAAAAGGATAAATTGTAAAAGCGGCATAAAAGCCCTGATCAAGTACGCTTTTGACAGTTTCTTCATTGTTATGGTCAATGACTACCCACGACGGGTCAAGACCATGTTCGAGGGCAATTGCCATGCTGCGTTCTGTACCTTGTTTTTTGTCGCGGTGAGGCGTATGCACCTGTACGGGAAGTTTTGCTTCTTTGGCCAGTTCAAGCTGCGCACGGTAGTATTTTTCTTCGGCGGGTGTCTGATCGTCAAAGCCAATTTCTCCTACACCAACCACGCCTTCTTTGTACAAAAATAACGGAAGAATTTCCATCACCTGTTCGGCCAAAGGTTCATTGTTAGCCTCCCGTGAGTTAAGTCCAATCGTGCAATAATGCTTAATGCCAAACTGCGAAGAACGGAACCGTTCCCAATTGACCAGGCTACTGAAATAATCCTTAAAAGAAGCGAGCCCCGTGCGGGGTTGTCCCAGCCAAAAGGCGGGTTCAATGAGCGCCACAATTCCGGCATCGTACATCGCCTGATAGTCGTCTGTGGTGCGGGAAGTCATGTGGACGTGCGGGTCAAAAAAGCGCATGCCTTCAATATATCCCCGGTATTGCTCCCAGTTCAGATCCCGATGAGAAACGCTTTCGTGGATTTCTTCAAAGTGGGAAGGATTTTGTGAATAGTCTTTATCTTTCTGACACATAGGTATTTAAATTTGAAAATTCCAGATCAGCCCAGGATATTTTTTGATGATGTACTTGTTTTTCCAGTTCGGGAAAATTGGCCAGTAATTTTTTTGCTTCTACATTTTCTGAATGAAAACATGCCAGTGCTGCGGCCATTTGGTCATAGGTATTGGTAGACTGGAACAACTGTTGCATTGTTTCCAGAAGTGTGCCATTCACAAACGGGGGAATTAAACGCCAGACCTGGGCGGCCACACTGCGCCCGGCAGCCCAGCGTTCTTTGGCAAAATCGGCCAGGGTTAAGGCTAATTTTTCATTGACCCGTTCTTCCAAACCGGAAATCAGGTGAATAGGTTTGTCGTTAAAAATTGTTTTCAGTACCAATTGATTCCAGGCGAGTTCGTTAAAGTGCCGTGCCGGATAAGGGTTTTGCAAAGCCAGTGCATCAAACACCACCCCTACATTGGACCGAACCGCCTCTGTTGCACGAAAAAGCCATTTTTCCGGATAACTCAGCAGTGGCAGGGCCGAGTACAATGCTACTAATTCGTTCATTTCGGCGGTGTCAAACAGGGTTTCAACATGCCGCACGTACGTTTCCTGTTCAGAAGTGTCCAGACTCATGAGCAGGCAAACCCGACCCAGGCGAATAGGATTCCAGTTTTCCAGTGAAAATCCGGGGTAAACTTCGTTGATTTGGAGCGTCTCCTCAGTTGTGAGTTCCAGCGGTTGTTTTGATAGAAAACGAGGTGCCGCAACAAACGCAGTCATCAATTCCAGGGCAGGAGCCTGACTTTTTTGATCAATCCACTCCCATTCCGGATGGGTTACATGATTTCGGAGAATTGAAAAAAGTAAGGTATGTATATTTTGTAAAAACATGATTTAAAAAGTAAGGGCTAAAAGGTAAAAGTGTTAGTTCAACCTATTATAATGATAACGCTGTCAAATAACCTAACGTTTCATTCAGGAGCCGTTTTTGATGGTTCTGGTAACGGGGCAACAGTAACCTGGCCACGACAGTTTTTTTCATGAATCGAATCAGGCATTCATCAACTCCTCAATCTCTTCGGCTTCAATCGGAATGTGCGCCATTAAATCCCGGTTTCCCTCAGCCGTGATCAGAATATCATTTTCTAACCGGATTCCCAGGCCTTCTTCCCGAATGTAAATTCCTGGCTCACAGGTAAATACCATTCCCGGTTCAAAACGGCGGTATTTATTTCCAACGTCATGTACATCAAGTCCTAAAAAATGTGACGTGCCATGGGGAAAATATTTTTTATACGCAGGCCACTCGGGATCCTGATTGGCAATATCCTGACGGGAAAGAAGCCCTAAATCGACAAGCTCACTTTCCATAAATGTTCCGATTTCGGCGTGGTATTCATCCCAAATATTTCCGGGAACCAACAAACTTTTGGCAAATTTAAACACCCGCAATACGGCATCATACACGTCGCGTTGCCGGGCAGTAAAACGTCCGTTCACCGGAATAGAGCGCGTCAAATCGGCTCCGTAATTAGCGTATTCGGCGGCTACATCTAGTAACAGTACATCCCCATCCCTGCAAGGCTGATTGTTCTGAATATAGTGAAGTACGCAGGCGTTTGCCCCGGAAGCAATGATGGGCGTGTAGGCAAATCCGCGCGATCGATTTCGGATAAACTCGTGAATGAGCTCGGCTTCCAGTTCATATTCCATGACACCGGGTTTGGTAAACGAAAGCAGTCGTTCAAAGCCAAGTTTGGTAATATCGCAGGCAGTTTGGAGCAGCTCGATTTCCTGAGGCTGCTTAATAGCCCGCACCGAATGCATCAGCGGTGCCAAACGGGCGAGGGAATGCAACGGATATTTTTGACGAAATTCCTGAATATAGCGAAACTCCCGGGTTTGTACGGGCGATTCGTTGCGGGTATGTTCGTTGGTGTTGAGATACACAAGTTTAGCTTCGAAAATTACTCCCCGCATGATGGTTTCCCATTGGTGTGTCCAGTAAATAGTCTGAATGCCAGTGAGTTGTCGGGCTTGTTCTTTGGTTAGCTTTTCGCCTTCCCAAACGGCAATATGCTCATTGGTTTCGCGGACAAAGAGAATCTCCCGAAATTTTGGATCGGGATGATCGGGGAAAATCAGTAAAACGGTTTCTTCCTGATCAACTCCTGACAAATAAAACAAATCAGAATTTTGTCGAAAGCCCATCGTGCCATCGGCATTGGTTGGCATGAGGTCGTTGGCATGCACAATGGCAAGCGAACCGGGCTGCATCAGGGTAGCAAGCCGGCGGCGATTTTCTATAAATAGTTTAGAATCAAGTGGTAAGTAGCGCATAAGGTAAAGATTTGTAAGAAAAAGCGTTCTTTTGTGTTTTTAAGCAATTAGAGGTTACAGATCAATTTTTGTAAAATTACGTTTATCTTGTAAAAGTAATCATGACATGCGTCGGGTAAAAATGAACGTGTGCGCTATTTTTTTGCTTACAAAACTGACCTAATCGTAAAAAAGAACATGAGAATCAAAACTTGGCAGCTACTTTTTGTGCTGCTCACTTCTACCTTATCTGCACAACCGAAATACTGGATTTATTTGTCTGATAAAGATCCAAACGCCACACCTGTACTATCTGAAACCACGCTTGAAAATCGAAAACAAGCTGGTTTAGTGCTTTGGGATGAAACAGATTTACCCGTTCGATCGGAGTATTTTCAGGCTATACAAAAATTTAATATTACCCCACTTTATGCATCACGCTGGCTGAATGCTATTTCGGCAGCCCTTACTCCACAGCAGGCAACTACCCTTCGTTCCCTCAATTTTGTGACCGACGTAGTCCCAATGGACGTAGATTTTGTAATTGCCCGAACGGCTCCTGCCGACCGGTCTGCTTTGGCACCTGTAATGTCACAAGTACAGTCTGAGGCATTTAAAAGTCAGGGCTTTACGGGAAAAGGTGTAACTGTGGGTGTTATTGATGCCGGATTCTATGGAGCGGATTCTTCTCATTCCTTACAGCACGTTTTTTCCAATAAACGGGTGTTAGGAATTAGAGATTATGTAAAGCCAAATCAACCGGCTGAATGGTTGTATACGCTCGCAGAGTCGTATTCGGACATGCATGGAACGGAGGTTATGGCGGCAATTTCCGGGTTTGATATTGACGATCAGGTGCAGTATGGTACCGCTCTGAACGCAAAATTTTATTTGGCCCGCACAGACTATTCGTTGCGCGAATGGCGGGGAGAAGAAGATAACTGGATTGCGGCAATGGAATGGATGGATAGTCTGGGCGTGCGGTTGATTAATACCTCTCTGGGCTATGCACGTGGATTTTCGGATCCCAAAGAAAACTATGAGCCAAAACAAATGGACGGTAAAACGAGCGCAATCAGTCGGGCGGCACAGCTGGCAGTTGACAAAAAAGGAATCTTGCTGGTTGTTTCCGCAGGCAATGAAGGCGAAGATAAAAACTGGCGAATCATTTCGACGCCTGCTGACGCCAAAGGTGTTTTGGCCGTTGGAGCAACGAATATGCGCCTCTGGAATCGGATCGGATACAGCAGCATGGGGCCTGAGTTTTTGCCCTATATAAAACCCAATGTATCCTGTTTTTCGTTGTATGGCACTTCCCTTTCAGCGCCGGTCATTACGGGTTTTGCCGCATGTTTGATGGAAGCTAATCCTAAACTAACGAACAAAGAACTGATGGATTTGATTGAGAAGTCGGCGCATTTGTATCCGTATGGAAATAATTTTGTGGGCTATGGCGTACCGCTTGCTTCAAAAGCTTTGGCTCTTGTAAAAGCACCTTATCTGCCATCAAATAGTTCGTCAGTTAAGGTATCGGGCAAGACATGTACTATTGATGTGGTAACTTCTGATCAGATGCTGGTTATTTACCGGAAAAAGAATAAAAAAGATGTTATTTCGCAGCAGATTGCCAAAGTACAGGATGGCAAAATCACGCTGAAAAAGCAAAATGGGGAAGCCTTTACGACCGTAGATTTGAAAGACCGGGCGATTGAGGTAATCTGGGAGTAAACTTGCTGTCGCATGCTTTTTGTTGCTATCCCGTTTGCAGAACTGACCGAACAGGGTCTACCTTTATAGTATGAAAACACAATTTGCCGTATTATTTGACATGGATGGGGTTATTTGTCATACCAATCCGTACCATTCGATGGCGTTTCGGGAATTTTTCTCAAAACGCAATCTGAACCCAACTGACGAAGAGTTTGCACAACATATGTTTGGGAAAAGCAACAGTTACATTCTTCGTCATTTTTTACAGCGTGACATAGTTGGCGATGAGTTTAACCGGCTGGAAGATGAAAAAGAGAGCTTATTCCGTAAGATTTACGAACCTTTTGCCGAGCCAATTCAGGGATTTTTTCCCTTTGTGGAAGAACTGAAAACGCAGGATGTTAAAATGGCTGTTGCTACGTCGGCACCGTTGGCAAATCTGGAAATGATTGCCGCAAAGCTGGGGTTGGATCGTTTCATGGATTCATTTATGGCAAGTGAAGACGTTACCAATCACAAACCAGACCCGGAAGTTTATCTAAAATCAGCCGAACGATTGGGTATGCATTCGTACCAATGCGTGGTTTTTGAGGATTCATTTTCAGGAGTTACAGCCGCCCTGAACGCCGGAATGCGGGTGGTTGGGGTGCTTTCGTCGCATTCACGTGACGAACTTCCGCCCTGTAACTTGTATATTCAGGATTACGCAGAAATTTCTTACCGCGATTTAGAAGATTTATTCTGAGTGTTTTTTTTAACCATTAAGGAGTTAAATAATCTTAATGAAACTTAACTCCTTAATGGTTAAGATTTTTGCAAAAACGGGGCGTATTATTTCTTCTGCTTTGAAAGGAACGTAATCAATGACGCAAACTCTTCATAAGAAAGAGAATTGGCCAGTCCTGCGGGCATCATAGACGTTTCGAGTTCTTCACGCTTAATAATATCCGAAACTTTTATCTGATACACTTGGCCGGTTATGTCACGCAGGACAAGTCGATTAGCCGATTCTTCGGTCACAAATCCCATATAACTTTTGTCGCCTTTGGCAGTAATAAGTACCGAGGCAAAACCCTGCGAAATAGATGCATTCGGTTTCAGGATTGATTCCGCAATTTGTTCTCGGGTCATAATGGAGCCAATCTGACCCATAAACGGTCCTTTCATGGCTTCGCCTTTGTTGATGCTGTGACAGGCGATGCACCCTTGTTTGGTAAACAGCGTTTTACCCAAAGCCGGATTTCCGGGAATTTTGTCCATCGCCAGCATTACATCTTCAATGGACGCTTCGCCAACCTGACCTTTTTTGTTCTTGATTTTTTCGAGATCAACCTTTACTTCCTCTTTCACGGCCACTGCTTCCTGCGTCAGGTTCCACTGCGGAATATCCATCCGTAAGCGGCTATTCAAATCCGTATAGAAGGTTTTGTCAGTATCTTTTTCCCATTGATTTAGTAGAAAATCCCTGATTACTTCGGAAGATTCCCATTCAATGCCTTTGTAGTACGGGCCGTGCGTATCGGGCCGGGTACTCCACCACCACGAGCCGTCGTAGGGTGCTTCTTTTTTATACAACCGAGCTAATGTTGACAGTATATTTCGTTTCAGCTGAACATCGGATGTTTTTGAAAAAGCGGAAATTAAGCCATTTACCGCCCGAGGGTCATGCATATAGCGCAGCGCCCACAAGGCAATCGCTGAATTTTCTGACCCAATTTTCTGCACACTTTCGTCTACTGCATGGAGGCTTACAAGAGCCCGAACGGCAAGGTGAGGCAATATAATGTCGGCATTTGGTGTGGCATGTGGACCTTCTGTACCTGCGGCGGGAGAAACAAATGAACCCGGCACCTTTACAGATAGCAAGCTCGTAGCCGCCTCAGCACGCCCCAATCTGCCAAGTCCAATGATGGCAGCGGCGCGTACCCGTTCGGAAGGGTCATTCAAAGCTTGCAAAAATAGGTTGAGAGGGACCTCTGCGAGCAGTTCTTTTCGGTCGGTCAATGCCCTCAGGGCGTATTCTTTTAGCGAAGCATCTGTGGCAAGCTGAATCAGTCGTTCCAGACCTTTTTTACCACTAAGTTGAGAAAAAGTATACATTCCTGCCACCCGAACTTCTGAACTAAGCGATTGATTGGAAGCGACTTTCCATGCCAATTCACCTGCTTCCTTTGCGGGGCGTTTGAGCAATTCCTGCTGCGCTGCCAAACGGGCTACTCCGCTTGTGGAGGTAAGTTGTGCTTCAAGCTGTTTCCAGGAAGCCTTTTTAGGGGATACATAGGGGGAAAGTTTCCAGTTTTTGGGTACAGCCCGAACGACAAATCCTTTGGCCGGATTGCCCGAATAGCCCGCTCCATCCCAGGCCGACAAGTACATGCGTCCCGAAGCATCCATATCGACATCGGTTATTTGAGCCAGTTTAATAAATTCCTCCTCCTGCTGCGTATAGCTGGCACCATTGGGTTTTACCCGGTGAATATACAATTGGCTACGACCCCAATCGGCCATCATGGGAACTTTGTTGTAGGCAGCGGGCCATGAGGCATCATCAATAAAAATGGAACCTGTGCCGGATCCACCGCCAATATCCACAAGTGCAGGTAAAATTTCTTCGGTAAAGTGTTTAAAAAGAACGGGATAGCCGTACTCGGCAGTTTGGATTTGGTGAATAAACCGGATATTCCAACCACCGCCGTCGTTGGTGTTACCCCGTGTAAAAATGTTCATGAAAGGGTCAATGGCTACATCATAAATATTACGGGTTCCATGTGTATACACTTCCATTTCGGTGCCGTCGGGTCGCACGCGCACAATCCCTCCACCCAGCATGGTCATTTTTTTGCCGGTACGATCTACCGCATCATGAAAACCGAAGTCACCAACGGCAATGTAAATCCAGCCATCAATACCCATTCGGATACCATTGGTGGCGTGGTCGGTGCCGCGGCTTTGTAAAAATTTAGGAGAACTGATATTCTGAATCAGAGGTTTGGAAGGCCCATCGGCTACGCCGTCTTGATTTTTATCCTCAAATACAACCAAATCCATCCCGGATGCGATTCCGGTTTGGGTCGAGAATGTGGTGTGCAGGACGAAAACCTGATCACCGTTGACGATGATTCCCCGCGGGTTGTCAACCATTGCAAAAGTTGTGATCTGATCGGGTTTGCCGTCATTGTTAGTATCAACCAATCGTACGATTTTTCCGTTGCCTGGTTTTTTGCCAAGCGAACCGATCATATCTACTCCTACAAAAACCTCTCCGGTGGCGGCCACGGCGAGGCAGGCAGGACTTGGTGTGACGTCAGGGCCGACAAAATGAGTAACAGATAATTCAGAAGGCCATTTGGCTGCGTTTGACAGCGAATCAGTCCCGGCATGAACAGGTACCAATAGGTCTTCGGTTTCCTTTTTTTCGGGTGAAAAAGGATTTAATAGAAATAGAACGAAGGCCGAAAATAGACCGAACGAAATTTTTGACATGAAATGAATGGGGTAAGGCTACGAAAGAAAAATTTTATACAAAAATAAAAACAGGCCGGGATATACTTATTTCCCGGCCTGTGAGCTTTTCCTGAATCAGATAAACAGGTCCCCGTTAGAAGGTAGTGGAATCAATCACTTTGGCATCGAAAACGCCGGTAAGGATGGTACCGTTTCGTTTAATTTGTAAAAAAATGCGGTAAGATCCGGCTTTTGGAAAGGCGTAGGGAAACGATAGTGAACTGCCGTGATTCATGGCTGCAGTATGCTGCGAATCGTCCGTTTGACCGGAAGACATTCCCATTTCTTTCATTAAATACGTTTCCCGATCCTCAGTTGAAAGAGTTTTTAAAAACGCAATTTGACGATCGATACTATCCCTAAAAACCGCGGCAGCTGCGCGTTGATAGGTTCGGGAAGTATCGGCAATCCGATTTTTAAGGGTGAGTTCAGCGGCCATTGCGTAGGTTCCAACGGGATGCAGGTGAATGTAAACCGATCCGTCGGAACGGACAATTGCAGCGTGGCCGGGCATGCCCAAATACGATTGCAGCTCAGCAGGGGTGCCATCGGGAGCAAAGACTTCAAAGCGCAGCGAGTACGGTTTCCCCGCTTCAAAGGTCTGACTGGCTTTTCCTTCCCATATCACATACGAGCCATCTTTTAGTTTGGTTTTAGTGCCGGGCTGTCCACAAATGACTACATTTTCATCCAAAGGAATATTTTTTGGATTGTTGAGCGGGTCAGTCACGACGTAGGTATCTTCTGGATCCGTCCTTTTTTGGAGGAGCGACGAAGCAGGGGCGGCTGGAATGTCAATGGTGTCCGTGATGGTTTCGGTAAAACCAGAGTAATGGACAATATCACCGTAAGCCAGATATTTCCCGGCGGGCAAAGCTGGCAGAAATGCCCGAAAGGTCGTGGAATCTGCTCGTTCGGGGTGAAGGTGAGCGAAGGCATCAAGGCCGGGTACCCGCACCAGAAAAAGATGCATCAATTTGCCATGATCCGGAATGAGGTAATTGAGTGCATTTTTTCGATTGTTAGCCCGAAGACTTGCGGTATCCGCCTTAAATTCAAAAATCCATTGTCCATCTTCCTGAATAATGGATGCTTTGGCCTGTAAAGGTTTGTATAAATACTGCTTGTAATCGCTTGCCCAGCTGTCCCACCAACTGCTGCCTCCGTATAAAATCAATACACAAACGCCAAAGGCTATTCCCATATTAATCAGTCGCTTACGGCGTTGTTTGGCGCTCAACTGCTGGCCGGGTCGCAGAAGTCCATCGCTGACACTTGCACCGATGATCGTGACCATCAGAACCACGAGCAAAAGTCCAAGGGCCGAGAGCGTCCAGCCAAGTCCGGCGGGCATATCGCGTTCTGCCGTAGAAACAGCCGCAATGGGTACGATCAATTCGGCCTTTCCCTGCGTACCATCGAGGTCAATTTGCACGCTAGATGAACCGCCTTCCATCAGCCAAACTATGCCCTGATACTGATTTTTCTGTGCGTCTACGGGTAAAAGTTCGTCAGGAGATGGCGCTCCCTCGTCACCGGAACTGAAATAAATTGGTCGGGCGTACATGTTTGAAACCCTGCCTGATTCTACATATACAGTTATTTGGGCAGTACCAGGAATTACATCTGGTGGCTGCACGCTCACAAGGACCCGATAGTCGCCAGCCTGACCTTGAAAAAGCACCCCGGAACTACCCACATGACCAAAAGCCGATGGTAGACTTAGTAATAAAGCGGAAATAAATAGAAGGAACTGTTTCATCGCTGAATATTTTTCATCCATGAACCCCACACCAATCCGAGACGGGCGGAGGCAATACTGAATACAAGTGCCAGCCCAAGGCCAGTCAAAAGTTTAGGAGTACTTTCGAGGTTCCAGGGAGCGAAGGCATAGCGGTATTCCCAGTCAGGGCTATTGCCAAAGTACCAGTAATGGCTGCCAAAAAACCAGTTGCGGGCATAGGGAGATTCCAGTAAAAAACCACCAAAAAACCATTGAACCACAAAGAATACAAGAAGAAATGCGCCTCCCAGAATCAAAGAAAGCAGCCAGTCGTTTTTGTAGGCAAATCGATGACGAAGTACATCCATAACCAGCGCCGGAATGACAAGAAGCAACGGAAATTCAAATCCCTGATAGTGGTCAATATGATTCAGGATGGGACCAAGCTTGGGTTCTGCCGGAAACAGCGGAATGATCCAAAGTGTTAATAACATAATGAGCGTATACACCAGCGTAACCGCCGTAATGGTCCATTTTCCGGGAAATGCGCGGCCAAAAGCCAGTAAAAATACGGGAAAGGCAACTGCCGAAATTTTGTAGTAGCCCGAAGAATGTGACGCCATGCGGTGGATTTCTTCTGAAAGAAGTGTAAACCACATGGTGAGTAGAAAACCAGCGGACAAAGCAAAAAGTATGAATAACGTTTTCTGATGCCTCGTAGATTTTTGGCCCCACGATTGATTCCGAATGGAAAGCACGCTTACGATTGCCCCAAACTGTACGCCAATAATGCCCAACGCTAAAACAGTATGTGGTGGAGAAAGTATAGTTACATCCAGTCCGTAGGTGTTGTGCCACCAATCGTCAAAAGGAGCAGAGGTGAGCATAGCAAATGCCCCCCAAATACAAAAAAGCGCACCAAGGGAGCTGTAAAAGAAACCCCAAATTTTAACCCGCCGGCTTTTCTCTTCCGGCGAGCCGCCAAAGGTATTTCTCAAAACTTCATAGCCGGAAAAAAGTCCGGACACAACCGCTCCCAGATAAATCACGAGGTGCGGAGGAGAAAGCAGACCGTCGCGGCCAATGCTGATGTGCCAGCAAATGTCCCAAATGAGGCCGGTGATGACGCAAAAGGAAGAAAACACAACGGCATAGACGTATGCCGGAATGCCGGGTGCAGGTAAAGCTCTGACTGCCAGCGGTGGAGACGAAAATGCTGGCGTTGAGTGAAGAGTTTTTTCCATCATACAATTTTTGACATAATTAAATCAAATATATGCAGGAAAAGACAGTTCAGACAGGTATTACCCCTATTTTAGTTCTGGAAATATTAAATAGTTACTCAAAATGGCCGTAGGGCTTTAACAAAACGATTTTTGAAATAGCTGGAAAAAAGATTGTCTTCGCGTACACCCCGGGACGATGATGCGTGAATGAATCGAATATCGGATTTGCCATGAACTTCGGTTACGATGCCGGCGTGTGATACGTAGCCTTCTTTACCAGCATCGGGAACGAAAAAAATCCAGTCGCCGGGACGAATATCTTCAATTCGTTCAACTTCGCGGCCAAATTCTGACTGCTGCCATGAAACCCTGGGAACCGAGTAGCCAACCTGCGTATATACGGAACATATAAGGCCCGAGCAGTCGATTCCTCGTTTGTCGTTTCCGCCTGCCCGGTAGGGCGTTCCGGTATAGCTTCGGGCTTCCTGAATAACTGTACGGACATGCCGATCGTACGGCCCGGAAGGTTTTGGCGCAGGTTTGGAATTAGTTGTAGCTCGCGGTGGTGGACTCGTCCGGCCTTTGGTCGTGCTTGTGTGTAGCGACGCCGGACTTCTTTTCAGGGTTTCACAAGCCTGCAACAACAAGGCGGCAATACAAATACAGAGCAAAGTGCGACCGGAAGTGTAGGGAAAATTCATACGGATTCTTCATTAATTAATCTTCCAAAAGTAACGAATGAACCCGGACGAATGGTCTTTTTAGTTAGTAAAAAAGGCCAATTCGATGTGAATTGACCTTTTTTGGGTGGATATAGTTTCTCTTAGCGCGAGGCCTGAAATACCTTCTGAGCTTTCGGTAGGTGTGATTTTATATCTCGGATTCGGGTATTATCAGCCGGGTGCGTAGACAAAAACTGAGGTGGTTTTTGACCGTTGGATGCTGCCGCCATGCGTTGCCAGAAACCAACCGCATTTTGTGGATCGTAACCCGCTTTGGCAATAAAAGTCAAGCCAAGTTCGTCCGCTTCGGACTCTTGACGACGACTGTTAGGCAGCAGATACCCCACTTGTGTTGCTGCGGGTGCTACCATACCGTATACGCTGTTATAGAGCTGTTGGGTTTGTTGCGGTTTACTGGACATTGCTACGCCTAAGCCCACTTGTCCGGCTGTCAAAATCCCCTGAGAAAGCATTCCCTGACTCATGCGCTCGGCACCATGACTCGCAATGGCATGCGCAACTTCATGTCCCATCACAACGGCAACTCCTGCTTCATCTTTGCAAATTGGCAAAATCCCCGAGTAGAAGACAACTTTGCCACCGGGCATACAAAATGCGTTAATATCTTTACTTTCAACGAGATTAAATTCCCATTGAAAACCTTTAATCAGATCGCTGTTATTGGTTTCGCGGAGGTAGTCTTCAACCGACTTCTGGATTTTTCGACCAACCCGACGAACCATTTCAACATCAGAACCTGAGCGATCGACTTTGCTTGTATCCAAAAATTCGCGATAACTCTTAAAACTCATGGGCAATAGTTCGCTGCTATTCACGAGCATCAATTGGTTGCGGTTTGACAACGGCACCCGCTGACAGGCGGTAAAGGCTAAGAAAAGTGCCAAAAAGGCTATGCTCACTTTTTTCATGGGAAAGGCTTAATAAGTTTTATTGATTTTGTGTAGCCTGCAAAAGCCCATAAAATGGGGAGAGGCTGTGGGAAAATATAAAAAATATTATGCCACCCAACGGATTGTAAGTAGTTTTGTCTTCCAGGAATAGGCCGTTTAATTCCCCTTTATCTATTCAGAAAAAACCAGTATTTGTATGAAAATTATTTGTGTAGGTCGCAATTATGCCGATCACATTGAAGAACTTAACAATGAGCGGCCCGATGCGCCGGTAATATTTATGAAGCCTGATACGGCCGTTTTACGCCCCGGAGAAGATTTTTATCACCCCGAATTCTCACAGGATATTCATCATGAGGTGGAGATAGTAGTCAAGATTAGTAAGGTGGGAAAATTTATTGAGGAAAAATTTGCCCATACATACTACGACGAAATCGGAATCGGGATTGACTTCACGGCCCGCGACTTGCAATCAAAGCTAAAAAGTAAAGGCTTGCCCTGGGAATTAGCCAAGGCATTCAATGGTTCTGCACCAATCTCGAATTTTGTGCCTAAAACCGATTTCCCTGATTTGCAAAATCTGAATTTTAGTCTTGATGTCAATGGCGAAACCCGGCAACAGGGTAACACGTCGATGATGCTTTACCGGATTGACTATCTTATATCGTTTGTCTCCCGATATTTTTTACTCAAAAAAGGCGATCTGATTTTTACCGGAACGCCCAAAGGGGTGTCGGCGGTAAAAGTAGGGGATGAGTTAGAGGCTTCCATAGAAGGCAAAAAAATGATGACTTTGTTCGTTAAGTAGCTATACAAGTACTCATCATTGTTATTTTTCATGCATAAAACAGGCGGTTTGTGAACAGAATAGCGTGGACTTTTTTTTTAGTATTTATAAGTTTGGTCGTCAGAGCTCAGCGGGAGTCTTACCCTAAAAATTATTTCATTTTTCCTATCAATCCTGGTCAAACCAACACCCTGGCAGGTGTATTGGGCGATTTGCGGACCAATCATTACCACGGTGGATTGGACATCCGCACGCAGCAGCGCGAAGGCTTGCCGGTGCATGCGGCAGCAGACGGCTACGTGTACAAAGTGGCTGTGCAGGGAACGGGCTACGGCAATGTTATTTACCTGAAACATCCCAATGGTTTGACGACCGTTTACGGGCATTTGAAAACCTTCTCGGATACACTTGCCCGATACGTGCGCTCAGAACAATATAAAAAGCAGGATTTTTATGTAGAGTTGTATCCGGCACCCGGTCAATTTGTGTTCAAAAAAGGGCAGGTAATGGCTGCTTCCGGCAACACGGGAGGCTCGGCCGGCCCGCATCTGCACTTTGAAGTTCGAGATTCGCGTGACAATTATCTGAACCCGCTCTATTTTAATTTTGATGAAATTAAGGATACGACGCCACCGGCTTTCTGGAATGTGGCGCTGCGGCCTTCGACCTTGAATTCGCGGGTCAATGGTCAGTTTGATCGGCAGGTTTTTAAACCCATCAAACAAAAAAATGGGACTTATGTAATTCCTTCGACGATTCGTGGTACGGGACAAATCGGGATTGAGTTGCAGGCCTACGATTACATGACGGGCACTGGCTTTCGGTATGGGCTTCATTGCATCGAAATACGAATGGATGGACAGGAAATTTTTACCTTTAACATGGAAAAATTCCCCGTCACAGCCACCCGGGATTACAATAATTTGATTGACTACCGAACCGATCAGGAAACAGGTGCGCGATTTTACAAGTGCTATAATCCTGATGGCAACAGCTTTGAACTCTTTAAAACCGACGGATTTAGTGGCCGGCTCGTGCTGAATGATACGCTTACACATCAAATCAGTATCAAAATATTTGATGCCTACGAAAACTCCTCGCAGTTGACGTTTACGATGAAGGGTGAACTAAACGCCGCCGAAATTCGTGACGCAGACTCTACCGAAGCGCCAATTTTTGCAGGAAGTCTTTCCGCAGATAGTGATGAAAATACACTAAAAATTGAGGCTGCCGGAAATGCTTCACCTGGGACATTTGCTACTTTTTTTACCGATCGCCGTCGGGTACAGCAAGATCCATCTTATATCAGAGGAACAACCGCTGTTTTTTTGACCGACCTTCGTACCCTACTGCCTGATTCAGTACAGGTAGGAAGCAAAGTACTTCCACTCAACTACCGTAAAAGTATCCCACCTGCTAAGGAAATGGAGTTCCTGACGCCAAATTGGGGCATACGATTCGACTCCACGAGTTTGTTTGATACGTTGCATTTGTCTGTTATACAACGATTTAACACAATTTCGGTCAATGAACCTACACTTGCACTTCGCGGTTCGGTGCAGGTACGGTTCAAACCCGAGGGGACATTTACCCGCAAAGAGCGAACGGGTGTATACCGCTACTACAAAAATGACTATCGGTATTTGGGCGGAAACTGGACCGGTGATTTTCTGGCCTTCAAAACCCGGGAATTGGGACAATTTGTGGCAATGACGGACAGCATTCCACCAAAAGTCAGACTGATCGAACATAGCAGTAAACACATTCGAGGGTACATTCAGGACGATTTGTCGGGCATAGATACGTTTCGGGCTAGGGTAAATGGAGAATGGGTTTTGATGAATTATGAATATAAAAACCGCTATATCTGGTCCGAAAAATTAGATGAAAGCCAGCTTTTTGAAGGAGAATTGACCCTGGAAGTAACAGATCGGGCGGGAAATAGTACTATCTTGCAGGTTGAAATTAAAGAACCGGTTACTAAACCAACCTACCGAAAACCGAAACGAAAATGACACTACAAATTGGCGATCCGGCTCCGGACTTTACTGCCAAAGATCAGCACGGAAATGTAGTTTCTTTGCAGGATTTTAAAGGCAAAAAAGTAATCCTTTATTTTTATCCAAAAGACAGCACCCCCGGTTGTACCACGCAGGCATGCAATTTACGGGATAACTACGACGCACTCTTGAAACAAGGCTACGTTGTGCTGGGTGTAAGCGTTGACGACGAGAAATCGCACCGAAAGTTCATCGAAAAATTTGAACTGCCTTTTTCACTTCTGGCGGATACCGATCATGCGGTTGTGAAGGCATTTGGGGTGTGGGTTGAAAAAAGTATGTACGGTCGTACCTACATGGGTACGGCCCGGACGACCTTCGTGTTGGATGAACATGGAATCATTCTGGAAATAATTCAGAAGGTCGATACCAAAAATCATGCACAACAAGTCTTGCAGACAGCTAGTAAATAGCCTTACTCCCGGCCTTTCAATCGGGAACGTTTTTTTATAATTACCTACCAATAATCCTTAGTTTACGAATGGAAATTGAACAATTAGAACGTATAGCCTCACAAGTTCGGCGCGACATCGTCAGGATGGTTCACGGGTGCCAATCGGGACACCCGGGTGGATCATTAGGCTGTACTGATCTGCTGGTGGCGTTGTATTTTCACCAAATGGAACTGAAAGAATCAGACGATTCGCAGCCGATTTTCGACATGAGCGGAGCAGGCGAAGATGTATTTTTCCTGTCTAATGGCCACATTTCGCCCGTATGGTACAGCGTGCTGGGGCGTCGCGGATATTTTCCTGTGCCCGAAATGGCTACATTCCGAAAACTCAACAGCCGGCTACAAGGGCATCCTACTACGCACGAAGATCTGCCCGGTGTACGCATTGCTTCCGGTTCCCTTGGACAGGGCCTGTCGGTTGCTTTGGGTGTAGCAATGGCCAAGAAACTTGACGGCGACGATCATTTTGTGTACTGCCTCATGGGCGATGGCGAGCAGCAGGAAGGCCAGGTATGGGAAGCAGCAACTTTTGCTCCGCATCATCAGGTAGACAATCTGATTGCGTTTATTGACTTGAACGGACAGCAGATTGACGGACCCACAGTAAAGGTTATGAACAACCGCGATTTGGGCGCCAAATACGAAGCGTTTGGCTGGGAAGTGCTACACATTACTCATGGCAACGACATGGCCGCTATTGTCAAAGGATTGCAGGAAGCCAAAGGAAAAGCCGGACACGGAAAGCCTGTGATGGTGCTGCTCGAAACCGGAATGGGTTACGGAGTTGATTTCATGATGGGAAGCCACAAATGGCACGGCGTAGCCCCCAACGATGAGCAGCTTGCCGCCGCATTGGGGCAGTTGGAAGAAACAATGGGCGATTATTAAACCGTATGTGGCCCTTGCGGGAAACATACCTCAACCTGAAATCATGAAAAAATATACATTTACTGAAAAAAAAGATACCCGTTCCGGATTTGGAGCAGGTATGCAACAGCTGGGTCAGCAAAACGAAAACGTTGTAGCGCTTTGTGCTGACCTTGTAGGTTCGTTGAAACTGGATGCTTTTATCAAAGAAAATCCTGATCGTTTTATCCAATGTGGTATTTCTGAGGCCAATATGATTGGTGTTTCGGCAGGATTAGCCATTGGTGGAAAAATCCCTTTTGCTACTACATTCGCCAATTTCGCAACCGGTCGGGTGTACGATCAGATTCGTCAGAGTGTAGCTTATTCGCACAAAAACGTAAAAATTTGTGCGTCACATGCAGGTCTTACTTTGGGCGAAGATGGCGCAACGCATCAGATTCTGGAAGATTTGGGTATGATGAAAATGCTGCCCGGCATGACCGTCATAAATCCCTGCGATTATAACCAAACCAAAGCCGCAACTATCGCAATTGCGGAGTACGATGGTCCGGTTTACCTGCGCTTTGGTCGTCCGGTAGTTCCCATTTTTACTGCTGACGATCAAAAGTTTGAAATTGGCAAAGCATGGATGGTGAGCGAAGGTACCGACGTCAGCATTTTTGCCACCGGCCACCTGGTTTGGGAGGCCATTCAGGCAGGAGAAATTCTTGAAGCCGAAGGAATCAGTGCGGAGGTTGTGAATATTCATACAATTAAACCTTTGGACGAAGAAGCCATTCTGAAATCGGTGGCAAAAACCGGTTGTGCCGTTTCGGCAGAAGAACATAACCGTCTTGGTGGGTTGGGCGATAGCATTGCGCAGGTTTTGGTGAAAAATACACTTGTTCCACAAGAATATGTAGCCGTTGATGATAGCTTTGGCGAAAGCGGTACGCCTGCGCAGCTCATGGAAAAATACGGACTTACTGCTAAGGACATTGTGGCTGCTGCCAAACGAGCAATTGCCCGCAAGTAATTTTTTTTGAATGAGTTAAATTAAAGAGTCGTTTCAGCACCGAAACGACTCTTTTCTGTTTTCAAATGAGATGAATGGCAAGCAATTATCACGATGAAAAATAAAAATTTTCAGCATTTGTTCATTCTGATTTTTCAGGGAGAAACAAATAGATTTTAAACTTTCAACCAAATACCGCATCTTAGCAGTCTAACTAGTACAATGGCATGTCTGACGAGGAACTCCTGATTCTTTACCGAAATCTTGACACACGGCGAAACGCTTTTAATCAACTGGTGCGAACGTATCAGCAGAAAGTGTATTGGATGGTAAGGAAGATCGTTATTGATCATGACGACGCAAACGACATTACACAGGAGGTTTTTATAAAGGCATGGAGTGGCCTTGAAAATTTCCGTGGGGACTCCCGCCTGTATACCTGGCTGTTTCGGGTGGCGCATAACGAATCAGTGAATTTTTTAAAGAAAAAACGCCGCCGATTTTTTGTTCCTATTCATGATGTCGAAGGAGAATTGGCGGATAAACTCGAAAGTGACCCCCTGATGGGCGGCGATGAGATCCAATTGAAGTTGCAAAAAGCCTTGCTGAAATTACCCGAAAAACAGCGACTTGTGTTTAACCTGAAATATTTTGAAGAACTACCCTACGAAGAGATTGCCGAAATAACAGGCACTTCCGTTGGAGCGCTCAAAGCGTCTTATCACTGGGCTACCAAAAAGATTGAGGACTTTTTACAAGCAACCGATTAAACTTTCTATGGGTGGAGATGTCAAAGTTACCGGAATGAGAATATAACAAAACAATGAAAAACAAGCAAATACGATTAGAAGACCTGAAACGGGAAGTTCCTTTTAAGGTGCCCGAAGGATACTTCGAAGAGTTGCCTTCCATTATTCAGGCACGAATACCGGAGAAATCGCAGGAAAGCCCCCTAATCAGTTGGTCGTGGCAGCGGTCGGTTGCGCTTGCTGGTGCGTTGAGTCTGTTTATTGCCCTGATCTGGATTACCTATCCGCAACAGCAAGGCCCGATTGGTCAGGATACGTTGAGTCAGGTCAGCGACGAAGCAATTCTGGAATATCTGGAATCAGAAGATATTAGCTACTATGACCTGAGTGAAAATGGAGTGGTTCAAAAAGCCTTTGGTACCGACTCTACGGTTATTCACTACCTGGACGGCCTCGATGATGCCACGTTGATGAATCAACTGGATGACGCACTATTGCTGGAAGAAAGTATTTTGTGATTTACGCTTTATTATACCCTACGAAAATGAGTACAAAACATAAAAAATTAAGGATTGCCGGGTTGTTGTTCTTCCTTCTGAGTGTAGTGGCCGTCTCGGATTCATTTGCGCAACGTAAAAGTGAAGAAGAAATTCGGAAGATTCAGGATGCTAAAATCGCAATCATTACCAATCGGGTAAATCTTACTCCTGAACAAGCCAAAGATTTCTGGCCGATTTATAACGAATTTTCCAAACAGAAACGGAGCATGCACCGCGAAATGCGGCAGTTGATCAATACCCGCGAAGATGGCCGTTCGGACGATCAGGTGATGAGCAATTTGAAAGAAGTACAGGCACTTAAACAGAAAGAGCTTGAATTGGAAAAAGAATATCAGGCAAAATTTCTGACGGTTATTTCGGCCAAGCAACTCGTAGAACTTTACAAAGCCGAACGGTCTTTTAACGAAATGCTGCTTCAACGCCTCAGATAAGGTCGATTACCATTCAACCCGTGAGGGAGGAGTGGTAATTCTCCTTTCCAGATTGACCAGTAATTCTGGATGGCGGTGCTTCAATTTTACATATTCAAGGCTGTCATTTTCAATTATTTGAGGAATTGTAATGAGGTCATTCTGAATAATTGGAACCAACACTTCATAGCGCGTCATTGGCGTATGATCTGGACCAGAAAGTAAAGTTAGCACGTGCAGGCACTTGATGTCTGAAATGTCATAAAGTCCCACGTAAGCCAATAAATTGATGGCTACTTCGATCTCTTCATTTTGGGAATTTATGTTTAACTGCAAAAGTGAATTCAACAGGTACCGACTGTCTCCATAGTAAATGTTATTGACCGACCTGATTACAACTTTGCCGCTGGGTTGAATGATCAGTATGTCCTTATGAATGGTGTTTTTGGCCCGATCCAGCCAATACCTTTCGTATTTACCCCGTAGATGCCGAATATCTTTACGCTCTTCCAGCAGGGTATTTTCACTCGCTTTTTCCATGATCCTGTCCAAATCCTGAAATGCAGCATCTGAACCCAGGTTTTCCAGTAAACTTCTCGGACGCGCGTTCTTTTTAAGAAGTTTAATTTTCGGATTATCCCGGATTTTATCGGAAGATTTGGGGCCATTAGTAGAATCAGCCATAGTTCATTAGTGAGTGTAAAGTTTTTATAGAGTGTATATCAAAAAGCAGGCCATTTGTAGTCGTTTTTGATTGGGTTTACTTTGATTTAATTTCGCATTTTTTTGTCAAAATACAAAAGGATACGATTGAGGTAGCTAGTGTCGAGAAAAAGAAATATTCAATTTATGAAACTGATTATAGCTTTTTTTGACTGTCTAACATTGGTGTAAAATACGCCTAATTGTTTGTAAAGTCAATTTTCGATCAGAATTATTTGAAAATAGAATTGATTCAATGCTGAGCCTTCATTTTAAATGTAACTAAATGTGCTTTTATGAATCGATTAAAATTGATTAGTAGCCTCAACTAAAATACAAAAAGCCCCGCTCAGAAGATACTACGTTCTTTGAAGCGGGGCTTATCTTTTGGGAAATTGTACTTGTCAGTGGCCTCCGACAGATTGCACACCTTTTATTCCCCGGGTTTCCACTTTTATGTTTTTCAGCGGTGCCGCGTGGTTCTTAAAATCCTGAATAATTTCCAGTACATCATAATCAATGTCTACTGATTTTGACCCGTCAATGATGACCGTTGAACCTTCGGGAAGTTGGTCCAGCGTATAGCCAATACTGCCTTTATTAAGGAAAGTAACCTCTTCGGAGAGCTGAATAGTAATCACTTCGCCATGCTGATTGTTCTCCTTTTTGTAATGGTACGAATGCTTGTAGTTTTTGCGGAGAATAAAGTAGATCGCAACGACCATTCCTATCGCAATTCCTTTCAGTAAATCCGTAAAAAGTATCGCTACAATAGTCACGACGAAAGGGATGAACTGATCCCATCCCAGGCGATACATGGCGCGGTACAGCGACAGTTTGGATAGTTTGTAGCCTACCAATAATAAAATTGCTGCAAGCGAAGCCAGGGGAATCTGATTAAGGAAGAACGGAATAAAAATTGCCGACAACAGCAAAATAATACCGTGAATAATGGTCGACATCTTGGTTTTTCCACCAGAATCAATATTTGCGGAACTACGCACAATTACCTGCGTGATTGGTAAACCACCGATAAGTCCCGAAACGATGTTACCTACGCCCTGCGCTTTTAGTTCACGGTTTGTAGGGGTGCTTCGCTTGAAAGGGTCAAGTTTATCTGTGGCCTCTACCGAAAGAAGAGTTTCCAAGCTTGCCACTATGGCGAGTGTAAACGCCACTGTATAAACGTCAAAATTGGAAATAAACGAAAAATCCGGAAAGGTGAAGAAACTCAAAAACTCGCTTGCGCTTGATGCTACCGGCAACTGAACCAGGTGTTCACCCTTCATGGCTAAGTCAGGGCTAAAAGCCTGAAAAAGTCCGTTCATGACCACCCCTAATACGACCACAAAAAGAGCACCCGGTAAAAAACGGAAAAGCTGAATGCGTTTCATAAAGGGTCGATCAAAGAGGATCAGAATGCCGAGTGATACCAGGGAGATTATGATAGCGCCGACGCTGCTATAACGAACGGAGTAGTACAGTTCAGTGAACGTATTATGTCCGTCGGTTTGCATGAAAGCCTCATCTCCAATGAAGTCTTTGTCGTACCCAAAAGCATGCGGAATTTCTTTCAGGATCAGGGTAATACCAATAGCTGCCAACATTCCCTTAATAACCGAAGATGGGAAATAGTAGCCAATAATCCCCGCATTCAGGAAACCAGCCACGAGCTGAATGATTCCGGCGAGGACCAGCGCCAATAAAAAAGCTTCAAAACTTCCAAGAGTTTCCAAAGCTCCCAAAACAATAACCACCAGTCCAGCAGCAGGGCCCGAAACTCCAAGGGCGGAACCGCTCAGAATCCCGATGACAACACCGCCTACCACACCGGCAATAATCCCGGAAAAGAGGAGGTCCGGCCGACCGGTAGATGCCAGTGCCACACCCAAACATAAAGGCAAGGCTACCAGGTATACTACGAGACCCGCCGGGAAATCGTTTTTAAGGTTGGCAAAAAGATTAAGCTTTTTAGCTGACATATTTAATAGGTTGTATGAATTTTTTCTTGATTAGCAGGGGCAACTAAAATCAGGCAAGTGGAGATGAATCAAGAACATACATTGCTTCCAGGTTTTCAGTGCCATTCGTGATGAGGTTGAGGTCTTTTAAAATCCCATTCGCTACATCATATACAACACCATGAATTTGGAGAAATTGTCCATGCGCCCAGGCACTTTGGACAATTGAAGTTTTGGATAAATCCAAAACCTGTTCCATCACATTTAGCTCTACAAACCTGTTGCTACGTTCGCGTGAATCCTGAATACTGTCGAGTTCATCTTTATGAAAACGATACACATCTTTGATGTGCCGCAGCCAATTGTCAATCAGCCCTACGGATTTGTTGCCCATTGCGGCATTTACCCCTCCGCAACCATAGTGGCCACACACGATGATGTGTTTTACTTTTAGTACGTTTACGGAGTAATCCAACACGCTGAGCATACTCATGTCGGTATGAATGACCATGTTGGCAATATTACGGTGTACAAATATCTCGCCAGGAAGCGTACCGGTTATTTCATTGGCTGGTACACGGCTATCTGAGCATCCAATCCAAAGAAATTCAGGGCTTTGGCCGTTGGCTAACTTATGAAAAAATTCAGGCTCCTGCTCATTCATTTTAGCAACCCACTCCTGATTATTCTTGAACAATTTCAAATATGACTCTGCCATTTTGTTTCTAAATTATTGGATAATTAAATTATTTGATTGTGTGAAAGAAAGTTAAAATTTATCTGGATAATAAGTAATAGTCAAGCAATTAGAACGAAGTGTTCCAGGACTGAAATTACCAAAAATCTGTAAAGAAAAATTAACATTGGAAAAATTCACCAGCATTCCAAAAAGGAGAAATCCTTAAATTTTTTACCTATTTGGTTATACAGGCTAAATCAAAATTACTGGCAAGAAAGACGTTAGACCTCCGGGGGAGGCGAAAAGCAATTGATTACCTGATCAGTAGGAGCATTGGTCAGGTAGAGATAATGATTAATACGTAAAGAATTTAAATCAGAATGACCTGAATCGGCCAATGATTGGTTGAGCAGCGAGTGTAAGGTCTGTACATCGGACTCATTGGAGTCGGTGGACTCGCAGTTTTGAATTTCAATGGTATCTTTTTCGTACACGAACTTCTTGCCATTCGCAATGTTGCTAATGACGCATATACTTAAAAAAAGTATGTAAAATGCGTATTTCATTACGATGTGTACAAGGTTGTGTGGTTCAATTAACCGGAGAAAGTACAAATTAGTTGCTTTCTCCGGTTTGTATTTTAGCGCTTATAGCTCTTTTCGTGTCTTTCGAGCCAACGACCCACCATAAAGGAGGCGGAAAGTAAAACAGCATAAAACACGAGGGCAACGATGGTCATGAACATAGTAAAGGCACTTTTAAATGGTTCAATACTGGACAAAAATACAAAACTGTAACGAACATGGACGAATGTTTCTCGAAAAATTACAAAACTCCTTTGGTGGAAGGCAGTTCGTCCAATGCTTTTAAATCCCGCCGCAGGGCCATTTTGATGGCTTTGGCAAAGGCTTTGAATATGGCCTCGATTTTATGATGTTCGTTTTGACCTTCTACTTTAATATTTAAATTACACAGCGAAGTATCCGAAAAAGATTTGAAAAAATGGTAGAACATTTCGGTCGGCATTTCTCCAATTTTCTCCCGTTTAAACTCTGCATCCCAAACGAGCCACGGACGGCCGGAAAAATCAATGGCTACCTGTGCAAGTGCTTCATCCATAGGTAATAAGTAGCCGTATCGACTGATTCCCCGCTTATCTCCAATGGCTTGCCGATAAGCTTCCCCGAGCGCCAATGCCGTATCTTCTATGGTGTGATGCTCGTCAATATGAAGGTCACCCTTGACCTCAATGGAAATATCGGCGCCTGAGTGTTTGGCGAGTTGGTCGAGCATGTGGTCAAAAAAACCAAGTCCGGTATGCATGGATGACCGCCCGCTTCCGTCCAAATTGAGCGAAATACTGATTTCGGTTTCTTTGGTATTGCGCTGAATGTTGGCCGTTCGATTGGGCAATTTCAGATGTTCATAAATTGCGTCCCAATCATTGGATATAAACGAAATGGCTTTGTTTACTTCTTCGGACAGTGGTTCTGCCGGACTTGCATTAGCAATGAAAATGGCTTTGGTGCCAAGGTTGACTGCCAGTTGCACATCCGTAAGACGGTCGCCGATTACAAAACTATTGGCTAAATCTACACTGCCATCAAGGTACTCAGTAAGCAAAGCGGTGCCGGGTTTACGGGTAGGGGCTTGCTCGTGCGGAAAGGTACGGTCAATGTGAATGGCGGAAAAGTGAATATTCTCTCCGGCAAGCACACGCAGCATCTTATTTTGGGCGGGCCAAAAGGTATCTTCCGGAAACGATTCGGTACCCAATCCATCCTGATTTGTAACCATTACTAGCTCAAAATCAGTTTCTTCCGCAATGCGGCGAAGGTTGGAAATGACTTTGGGTAAAAATTCCAGTTTTTCAAGTGAATCAACCTGAAAATCCGTGGGAGGTTCCACGATAATTGTGCCGTCACGGTCAATAAATAATACTTTTTTCATTCACATGCTTTTGTCAGGTAGTACAAGCTTTTAGGCAAAGGTCGGAAAGAATCATTGAAAAAATGGAATTCAACGCAAGGCTTCGGGATCAAACCGGAAATTCTCCACAATTTTTTTGCTATAACCTTTCCATCCACCCCGAAAGTCGCGACCCGCCACGGCCATGTAGTCTGCCATTTGCGGAGAATTAAGTACAGCTAAAAGTTTGGTATAATCTCCTTCATACTTGATAAAATACCCGGAATATAGCGTGGCATTTGTATGTTCTGAAAGTAGGAAAAGCGGCGATTTATTCATGGGAGAAAAAATAATCTTTTTCCCAAAAGCACTATCCAGACTTTGAGAACGCCCAAAAGCATACCAGGCCACCGGGTTTGGTTTTCCGTTGTCACGTTGGTTTAAAGCTTTTTTTTGACTTAGTAAATACGTGTAACTCAATGGAAAATATTCTTGCAAAAAAGTCTCGCTCAGGATTTTGTGTTTTCCTTTTTTATCTTTTTGGTATGGAAAAAGAATGTATTCATGTATTTCTGTTCCGCCTTTTTTTAATCGGGAAGCTTTGATAATCGGTTTTAGCAAAGCAGCTTCCAATTGAATTTTAGTACCGGATTTTGTTTGTACCTCGACTATTGTTTCAGAAAGGGGGGTTAGATTTGAAAAAATAAAAATTCGGTCACATAATGTCGTAAGTCCTACGGAAATTTTACAAATATCACCCAGCCGGACCCCACTTTTATCTGCCGAGCGGGAAATTGAAAGCTGCCATAATTCATGCGTTGCCAGTTCTTCAAAACTAATCATTCGGGTTTGAAACTGATAGGAGGAATCACTGAGTTCGTACCGGAAATCTGTTTGTTCAGTTTTGCCAAATACGGTAATTGCTGCGTAAGTACCGGTTTTGTCAAAAACAGGTACCGAACCGTAATTTGTAATGAGTTGGAGGTTTCTTTTTTCCTGAAAAAAATGCCGCAAAGGACGGGCGGTTTCGGAGAAAAAATAAGAATTTGGCGTGATAAACCCGCAAATTCCGTCCGAGCTCAGCAGTGCATTGGCCAGTTCAAAAAAAGCAACAAAGCTATCTGTTGAGCCGGAGCTGCAAAAGGTATAGTTATTCTGTAAATAAAGCCTTTGCCGAGGTTCTAAATGCTGAATCCGAATGTAGGGTGGGTTGCCAATGATGTAGTCAAATTTTTCTTTTGAATAGCGTTGCCGCAGGGCATCTTTCTTTTCCAGATTCCAGTTAATGTGTAAGCCCAGAGGCGAAACGAGCTCGTCCAACGCTTCTCTGCAAAGTTCAAGTGCTTCATAATCAATATCCCAGCCATAAATTTGATGTAGATGATCCACAACGTTTTCCGGGGTAGAAAACTGTAATATCCGTCGGGCAATTTCGACCAGGAAGCGTCCATCTCCACAAGCCGGATCAAGTATTTTTTTACCTAAAAGACCAGAAGTAGTAAAACCAGTTTCGTCCAAAATTTTTGTAACAATCGGCATCGGTGTATATACTTGTCCGAGGAGTTTCCGTTGGTCGTAGGAGCGGGTTAAAGAAGCCATGAATTATTTATTTGAATGAGGAGTGTTTTACCTGATTTCAAGAGGAGGTCGCCTTAACTGACACAACCGAAAGCCTTCCATTGCCCGAATACGGTCTGTTGGAATGAGCGGATGAATATCTTTAAAAGAAATCTCGTAGGTATTTTCCTGAAATGTAAATACCGTTCCATCCCGTCGGGTGCGCTGCGTACCGGCTGAATAAAAGTTGCCTATTTGTTTACTTTCTACTTCATTTTTATCAATAAAACCCAACAGTGAGACGATGGTTTGATGGGTTTTAGATTGATGAAAAGAAAGGCAAAAATAGTGCGTGGTGCGCGAATTTGGTTTATGTAGCTGCGAAGCCGGAATGTTAAGCACGTAGTCTTCGTTCAAAATTCCGGTCATTCGTTTCATGGATTTTATATCCAACGAAAAAGAATGAGTTCCTGTTTTAAGAATAAAATCCTGCCCCCAATCCTGTCCGTTGACGGCCCCAAAGGAGCGTATTGGGCGAGGAAGAGCGTATAAATCCGCAAAAACGATTTCGCCAAGGGTACCAGTAAAGCGCAACAGCCGGGTTTGATTTCTTTTGTCGGCGGCACGGTCCCATACATTAGCAACCTGATGATGCGCCAACGAATGCTCAACGAGTTGTCGGGCGTAGGCTTTTTGCTCATCAGTAACCAAAAGTTGTATGTAATGCTTAGTCTTCAAAGTATGGGCGCATCTGTTCAAAAGCCAGCAGATATTCTTTTGAAAATGTTTCAGCTTTGGGGAATTTTTTAATCGTACGCATAGCAGACCTTAACTCATCTATCCCAACCTTAGCGTCGCTCTTGTCATAAAAAGACTCCTGCCATCGCCTGGAAAGTGTACTTTCTTTGGATAGTCCAAGACCGTGGGCGTAAAACGTAAAAGGTGAACTGACCAATCCGGTTTCAAAGTACGTTTGCTTGTTTTTTTCAACACATCGAAAGTAATTGATCATGTAGTCGAGGTGAGTCAGTACACGGGTTCGAATTTGGGCTTTGGTTTCTTTTTTCTCAGGTTTTTTTCTCCATTCGTTTTGGTCGGGTGCAAGCAAATCAATATCGTCGAGTTGGTATTGCTTACTTTTCTGACAAATCAGGGTAATTTCTCCATTAGTAGTGCTATTATCAAGTAAAGTAAGTACCATTAATTGATCATCGATATCACCAATATCAAATTCATAAGGTGAGGTCATCGGTCCCAGGAATAGGGATAAAATTGAGTTTTCTACTACCCAATTGCCCTGTCGAAAAGGCGTTTTGGTGGAGAAAAACGAACATTTTTCTTCCTCATAAAGCGCAAAAGTTGAGTTTTGTAAAGCTGACGTACTTCGAGCTAACAGCTGTTCGCCAAGAGCGTGTGATTCGGGAGTTGCCCGACTACTCGGCGTGTAGCTGATCCGAACGATTTTCCAGCTGCCAATTAGTGGATTTTTGGGTTTACAACTACCCAAAGCGATTACCAGGCAACAGAAAATCAGGATTTTATTCATCGAATTGTTAAAATAATTTACTCCACGCAAACCGAATTAGTACCAGCATCAGTACAAAACCGATCAACAGTGCAGAAAAAGGAACATATGTAAACGCAATCAGCCGAAGCCGGTCCAGAAACCACATGATTCCTATCAGTGCCGCAATAAGCGTCATAAATCCTGACAATTTTCCAAAGCCCGGAATGAGATCAAACGGGATTTTTTTTCGGATCAGCAGGAGTGTAATCACCATAGAAATAACGGGTACCACCTGTAAAAGAAGGTTGGCGTGCCAGATGCTTTGACGTTCAAACAAAAATAAGTATACATTTAACGTAACTGCAAAAATTCCCGGAATACACGCCGCATACACAAGTACTGCAAAGACCATGCCCCAGCTTTCTACTGCGCGACTTCCCGTAGCAAGCCCGCCGAGGGTCCAGGCAATGAGCGGAAGTGCAATGAAAAACAGGAACAATGGAAGAGGATTTTGGGCAATACTTTCAAATAAATCGGAAAGAGTCATTGATGGAGAGAGGGTAAAATTTGTTGGAAGTAAATAAAATGAACGGGTGAAAAGTAGGACTACTTTTCACCCGTTCATTATTTATACTATTGAAAATCAGGGTAATCCGAGCAGAAATCCAATGGTAAAATTGGCGTCCCAGTCGAATACGAATTGCTCCGTACCGGTGGCGTCAGCAATTGCTTTATAAATATTTATGCCTGCCTTTGATTTTGCGTTATCAAGTTTATATGCATCAGGAGCGTGCAAAACGGTATAGCGTTCTTTGCCTTTTCGTACTTCTTTGGCCATTTCAAAAGGCACACCGCCAATGATAAAACAGGTTTTGCGCAAGTTTGATGGAATTTGCCTGGCCATTCCGGAAACAGCACTGTACACTTTTTCATTGTCTACTCCTTCCTGAAAGTACTTGGCACCGTAGGTTTCCAGTGCTTTGGTTTGCCCACTTTCCATCCAGGAAATTTTTGTATTTCCTGAGCCAATATCCGTAACGAATGCCTTTTGTGTGAATTCTGCCGGCAAAACCGATTTCAGCGCCAGTTGTCCTTCTTTTTCTGGTGTTACCTGATTCACCTGATAATTCAGTGATTTCAAAACCCGTGTAATCTTCTGTGTCACATCCGCCTTAGCCGCGCCAGAACTTACCACAAAGTGAATGTTTTTTCCATCAACTCCATAATCAAGCATACTGCCAATGTATTTTTTCAGACCAATCCGAATATCTTCATCCGTGGCCATGTTTTCGAGCACAAGGCTATTACCAAACTCTGCTTTTTCAAGTTTCCATCGTTTTTCAGGATCTACCTTAATTATGAACGAGTTGAAGCCACTTGCGCCTAGTTCCACCACTCCTTTCAATGTTCCGTTGACGGGCTCAGGTGCCTGATAGTTAAATGCCGGAACGGCAGTGTCGGTAGCGTAGTTGTCTTCGGACGACGACGAAGGTTCAGTTTGGCCCGGCTCAGGTGTTTTGTAGGCTGATGTGTTAGAGGTTTCTTCCTGACTTTTTGCAGCCATGGATTCCAGCGCCTGCTGTCCGCCAAATTGTTTGAAACCGAAATATAAAGCAGCCAGGATCAGGGCGGTGATCAGCAGGCGTCCGGCAACGGTTAGTCTTTTCATGAATTTTGATTGGTATTTAGTGAAATAATAGAGGAAATTTTAAAAGACAGTTATTCTAAAAGTCCGCGGTAGTTGGAATCTTTCGGCGGATTAAGTGGAATGGTATTTGAAACGGGTTCGGGTGCGTCAAGATTTACCAGTGTAAATTGTCCCTGATTATACGCTTCGAGCATTTTTTGCCCTTTGTCCGACAAAATCCCATTTTGTACGTCTACACCGTTTATAAAGTCCATCGATAAATCCATGGCGCGTTTCATTTCTCCCAGCTTGCGGCTCATGTCATCCTGAATATATTCCATGGATTCATCAAAGTAAAACTTCTTGTCAGGATTGCCTTTGAAGATGCTGATTGCAGTACGTAAAGCATTCGAGCTTTCTTTAACAATTTGATATTCAGCTTCTTTTAGTTTTACCTTAATTTCAGTTTCCTTAATAATATAATCAGCGCTCTTGTTGACCTTTTCCATAAATTCCAGAATCGTCTTCATATTTCGCTGCAAGGGAAAGAGCTTTTCGTTCATTTCCTGCAAACCTGCACCTTCAATCGTAGCGAGTTGGGCAGTTTCGCGCATGCCGGGCTTATGCGAAAGCTCGGAGGCTTTGTTGGCTTCCGCAAATTTTTGCTTGATTTGTGCATTATTATCATTTATTTTTTTGTTCAATTTCACCAATTGTCCCGCGAGCAAATTGATCTGTCCCTGCATTTTTTCGCGTTTGTCTTTCAGATCGCTGATATAAATTTTCATGATCGCAATCGGATCAAGTTTGATGATAGTGCCCGTTATTTTGCGCATGAAAGTTTTGAACAAAAAGAACACCGCCGTGCGTACATCGCGGCTCGTAAAGAGGAAAATAAGTCCGGCCAAAGCAGCCATCAAAATTCCGAGATAGAGCGTGTTTTTTGTTACTTCAATCAGAAACAGGGCAATTATATTCCAATAATACAGGATAAAAGCCCCGGCTGCCCCCAGGAAAAGCAGCGATGTAATTCCTTCTGGCTTAGACCAATAGGATCGCTTGGGATCGTCTTGCGAACCGCCAATTTGTGAGAAATCAGTTGTGGCCATTGTATAATTGTTTAGGTTGAACGCGTGTATAAAAGGACTTTATTTTAAATACGTTTTTATCTTATTCAAATCAGATTGGATTTGCTCTACAAAGCTTTTGTAGGTGACTTCATAACTATCCCGATTCTCAGTTATTTTAGCGCTTTGCACGTCAATTTCCTCCTTAATTTGGTTGAGACGAGTACTATTGGTTTCAATTTTTTTCTGTAAAGCCAAAATCTGTTCAGCAAAAGCCTTGTTGTCGTCTTCCAGTTTTTTGTGTTCCTGACTTAAACTACCCACCCGATCCTGAATGGCCTTTTCTACATCCTTCAAAAAGTTTGTGCGGTCATTTGTCAGGATATTCACATATTGATTAGCAGAGGTAGTCAATACCGTTGGGTCAACCACGCCGCCCATAGCCTTAAAACTACCCCATGAGGCCTGAAACTGCTTTTCTTCCGTCAATCCAAGTCCTTCCATGCTTTTGAGCGCCTGTTTATACTCAAAATAATCCGGCCCGGGAAGGTTGGCTTTTTCCATGAGCGCTACAAAATGATCGACAAATTTACGCTCGACGGTTGCTGTACCCGAGGAGTTGGAAACAACTGCGGGTGTTGGTGGAGTAGGAGGTGATGCTGGAATAGATGCCTGAGTAACAGGTTGTTTCACAGCGTTTTCCTCTTCCTTAATGAAAAAGCCTAAAATTTTCTTTCCAAAACTTTTGTCAGGTTCTGCCATGAGTTGTGTCGGTTTAGTACTGGTAAATTCCATCGGATCACCGGCTTGGTACATCAATATTACTAAACCCCGGACGATTTTATAGTATCGGATTTGGATGAACGGTTGCGGGTAGGGATAACACCTTGGAAAAATTGGACGATATTTTTGTGATATTTGGCTTTTGAGTTCCTTTTAAACAAAAGTCTTCTTAAAAAGACGTCCTGTTATCTGACAAAAAATACATTATTCTTATGTTGAAACTAGGTTTTGTAAGTGCTATACTGGCTGATTTTGGATTTGAACACGTACTTAACTTTGCTTCTGAACACGGGTTCTCGTGTGTCGAAGTGATGTGTTGGCCAACCAATAATTCCGATTCCCGCCGCTATGCAGGTGTTACGCATTTGGATGTATCGTCGCTGACGCCCCAAAAAATAGCCGATGTAAAATATCAACTGCGAAGTGCAGGGGTCAGTATTTCGGCCTTGGGTTACTACCCCAATCCACTGGATCCTGATCAGGAAAAAGCTGAGTTTTACATTGAGCATATCAAGGAAGTGATTCGTGGCGCTGCAAAGTTGGGAGTGCCTGTGGTCAATACGTTTGTCGGTCGGGATACTTCCAAAAATATTACGGACAATCTTGCGCTATTTGCCGATGTGTGGCCGGGAATTGTGAAAGTTGCCGAAGAAAACAATGTAAAAATTGGCATCGAAAATTGCCCGATGTTCTTTACCAATGACGAATGGCCGGGTGGAAAAAATCTGGCAATCAGCCCATCCGTCTGGAACCGCATGTTTGAACTCATTCCAAGCCGGGCTTTGGGGCTCAATTACGATCCTTCGCACATGATCTGGCAAATGATGGATGAGATAAAACCGATCTATCAATTTAAAGATCGCCTGCACCATATTCATTTGAAAGACGTAAAACTTTACCGCGACAAACTGGATCAGGTAGGAATTATGGCCAACCCCCTCGAATACCACTCGCCCAAACTCCCCGGCCTGGGTGATGTGAATTGGCGGGGCTTTTTTGCGGCACTCACCGATGTGCGTTACCGCGGTCCAGTGGTGATTGAGGTAGAAGATAAAGCCTACGAAGGCTCAATTACGGATGTGAAATCGGCAATTTTGACCAGCCGAAATTATTTGCGTCAGTTTTTGGGATAAACACCATAAAAAACGCCCGACTCTCGAAAGAGCCGGGCGTTTTCAAACTATAATAGGAGGGTTAGTCTACCCGAATAGAATCATCCGTCATTTTTGACTGATTCTTACCCGCGAGACGAATCTCTGCTTCCTCGTTTCTGGCACCGTTTGAGGGAGTCTTATAGTGACCTGGTGCATTCAAAGGATTCAGGTGAAAATCTTTTCCGGGCTCAGTTCCCAAAAATACTTTGGAACCTGGGCGGTTAGCATACTTTGGAGTACCGTTAAAACGATTTCCTTTTCTTGGTTCTACGATTGCGTTTGCAGTCGTGCCCTCAGTTTCAGCTGTCATAGCTTTTGCCTGACGAGCTTTGTTGGGATGCTTATAGTTATTTACGGAGATACCCGGATCAACCGTTACCTTGTTACTTTGGGCGTTAGCCGCTTGTGAAATAAAAAACAAACCGGCAAGTGCGATAATACTATATGTGATCTTTTTCATTTTGGTTTCATTTAAATTTGTTACTGTTCAAAACGTTAATTGCGTTCTGTACAAATATAACGAAACCTCCATAAAATTTGTTTCATGGGAAATGAAATTTGGTAATGCAGTATATTGTCAATGAATTAATAAAAAAAATAGAATTATGTATTGTTTTCCACAAAAAACCTTGAAACTGAAACCTGTTTTCCCCATAAATGCATAAAAACTCGAAAAACTGATGATTTTCTGATACTATTTTTCTCAAAAATGTAATTTTATCTTTTTTCAAATATTTTTTTGAAACCTGTTACTACCTGAAAAATGAACACATTCAGCAAGGCTTTGCTATTAATAATTGTGGCTTCTTTGTTAGCCTCCTGTTCATTTCGGGCAGACAAAAAGTTTGTATACGACGGTACAAAGATGAAAGGCGTGTCTTTTGTGGCACCACGCGATTCTCTTTCAGACAGCTGCTACGTACCTGTGAGGCTGCTGAATGCTGAATGGGTATCGCTTATGCCATATGGTTTTTGCGAAGCTGAAAGTCCGAATTTTGTATATGGCAGAGACAATCAATGGAAATGGTGGGGCGAGTCGCCTAAAGGTGTTGCGCACTGCGTGGAAATGGCGCACGCCAAAGGGTTAAAAGTGATGCTAAAACCACACCTTTGGATTGGTCACGGAGTTTTTACCGGACATTTTGATTTGAAATCGGAACAGGATTGGCAAATTTTTGAAAAAAGATATGGCGATTACCTGCTTGATTTTGCCCGAATTGCGGACAGTACGGACGTCGAACTGTACTGCATTGCTACCGAAATGCAGACATTTGTAAAAAAACGCCCGGAATTTTGGTCGCGGATAATCAAGGAAATAAAGACGATCTATAAAGGAAAACTAACTTATGCTGAAAACTGGGACGCCTATGCGGACGTACCGTTCTGGAAAGAACTTGATTACGTAGGTGTAGATGCCTATTTCCCACTTTCTGAGGGCCGGGCGCCTACTGTAACGGAGTTGCGAAAAGGCTGGAAAGCCCACAAAGCCGGCCTTGAAAAATTGTCAGGTACCCTTCAAAAACCAATTCTTTTTACTGAATTTGGGTATGTAAGCACTGACTTCGCCGCCAAAAAACCTTGGGAAAATGATCGTTCACTGCCCGAAAACGAAGCTTTGCAGGCAGCAGCCTATACTGCTGTTTTTGAGGAAGTTTGGACCGAAGAATGGATGGCCGGCGGATTTGTCTGGAAGTGGTTTCCCATGTTACAACCGGGCAACCGGGCCCGCGATCCATTTTCTCCTCAACATAAAGCTGCCGAACACGTCTTGCGTACCTATTTTGGGAAAGACGCCTCTGCACAGCGCTAGATAAATCCAATAGATTTAGTTAAAAACCTGTCCTACCGACGTTCGGATGGTATTGCAAATGCTATCGGTTGGAAGATCATTGGCGTCCTTTCCGAAAGGATCCTCAATCTCTTCGGCAATAACCTCCAAGCTTCCCAAAATATAGAACACAAAAACCACAAACGGAATGACGAGATAATGCAGGCTAAATATGTAGCCGATAGGTAGTGTGATGCAATATACAAAAATGAATTTTTTTAGAAATGAACTGTAAGAGAAGGGGATCGGAGTATTTTTGATTCGTTCACATGCACCGCAGATATTCATAAAAGAATCCAATTCTGTGTTCAGAAGGAGCAGATGCTCAGGAAACAGAATCCCTTTTTTTTGTAAAGCCAAAACCCGGGCAAAAATTGCCGTGGCGTATTGTAAGGGGATATGTTCATTCTGTTGCAACTCTGAAATTGGAAATTCTTCGAGATCTGTCAGCTCATTTGGTTTGTGAGATTTGCGGAGGTGATTTTTTAAGGCGTACGCAAAATTGGGAATCATTGCCTTAAAAAAAGCTCGACTTTGATGATCCTCAACGGGGACTAATGAATCGATTTTTAAAGCCAAATTACGACTATTATTAACGAGTGATCCCCACAGTTTGCGCCCTTCCCACCATCGATCATAGGCTGTATTTGTTCTGAAAACCAGCAACATAGATATTACAAAACCGAGTAACGAGTGCATAAGCGAGATGTTTCGAACATCGGCATCTTCCCCAATTTTCCAATACTCAATAATTAAAAAAGCCAAAATCGTAGAGTAGGCGCCGATTGAGAGCAGCCAAGGCATCAATTTTCGGACCGTGTCGGCTTTATGAAAGTAAAAAATAAAGCGAAACCATTCTTTGGGATTATAGTCTACCATGCAGTTGAGTAGGAGAACTTAGGTTGGTCCTCCCGTTTTTTTTGATTTTTTTGTTGAAACTTACTTTTCAACAAAATTCAGTTGACCCGTAAGTTTAAAAAACTCCTTAAAACAACGTGCCGTAAGTTGAGCATCTTCCAGCGCATTGTGTGTTTGGTCCTCTCGCTCAAACCCAAAATAGCCCGAGATTGCTCCAAGGCTAAGAGAGCGCGGGGCAGTTTTGCCATTTTTCTCCAAAATCATAAAAAACAAGTACGAAATCGTATGCAAATCGATCATTTTGTTCGAGAAAGGCCATTTCATTTTTTCGTTGCGGTAGGCAAAGCGAAGAAAATTGATGTCATATATAACACTTTGACCACAAATCACGACTTTGGATAGCGGCACGGCGGGGGCTTTGGATTTTATCCATTTTTCAAATTCCGGGATTACCTCATAAATCATCGGTGCTTCTTCCAGGTCATCGAGCGACAGACCATGAATTTCTTCTGATTTGGCGGTAAAGGCTTCTACATTTTCGGGATACACATTTTGTAAATATGTCCCGAGCGATTTCCACTGATCATCAAACAGTTCAGCACCAATTTGGATAATTTCATTCCAGCCGGGTTCGGGGCCGGTCATTTCAATATCAAGGACAAGAAAAGGCATAGAGTAGACAAATTGGTTTAAAAATTTGTTAGAAGCTTTGAAAAAGGAAAGCGTATTTTTGCGCCAAAATTAATGAATAAAGACTTGAAGTTACACCATCGCCAGACAAACCATTTTGCCATGCATTCCGAAAATACCAAAATTCCATCACCCTGTTTTGTTTTGGATGAAAAATTACTCCGCAAGAATCTGACCTTAATAAATGAGGTTCAAAAGGAAGCCGGATGTACCATTATATTGGCCTTGAAGGCATTTTCCATGTACAGCGCGTTTCCCATTGTGGCCGAATACCTTAGCGGTGCTACGGCGAGTTCGCTGCACGAGGTGAAGTTAATCAATGATTTTATGGGCTGTAAAGCGCATACCTACATTCCGGCTTATGTTGATGCCGAATTTGAAGAAGTGCTGGAACGAAGCAGTCACTTAACCTTTAATACGTTAAGCCAATTAAATCGTTTTCGGTCAAGGGTGCAGCAGTTTAATGAACGAAATCCGCAAGCGCCGGTTTCGGTTGGCGTTCGGGTCAATCCACAGTATTCGGAAGTTGAAACCGATATGTATAATCCCTGCGTACCCGGCTCTCGTTTGGGTGAGACCCGCGATAAATTTACGGATACCTTGCCTGACGGAGTCGAAGGGCTTCATTTTCATACCCTTTGCGAAAATGGCTCCGAAACACTGGAACGTACTCTTGCGGTTCTCGAAGAGCGGTTTGGAGATTTGCTGCATCAGGCCAAGTGGCTGAATATGGGTGGAGGGCACCTCATGACGCGCGAAGGCTACGACTTGCCACGGTTGATTCGGGTCGTGAAGGCCATTCAGGAAAAATACAATCTGGAAGTTATTCTGGAACCGGGCTCGGCGATTGCGTGGCAAACCGGAACGTTGGTTTCAACCGTTTTGGATGTCATGGATAGTCAGGGTATTCAGGTTGCGATTTTGGATGTGTCCTTTGCGGCACACATGCCCGATACCCTCGAGATGCCTTATAAACCGCGGATTCAGGGAGCATATCAGGAACCTGTGCTCGGAAAACCTACCTATCGGTTGGGTGGAATGACCTGCCTTGCCGGTGATTTTATGGGTGATTATTCGTTTGAGCAGGAATTGCAGGTAGGCGAACAGCTCGTGTTTGAGGATATGATTCACTACACGATGGTGAAGACGACTACTTTTAACGGTGTAAATCTGCCTTCCATCGGCATGATTCAAACGGATGGTAATTTCCTCCTGATCAGAAGTTTTGGGTACGAGAGTTACAAGGATCGTTTGTCCTGAGCTGGAAGAATTTTATGGTTTCTTTATTTTTATGTGCCAGCTTGGGCCACTTTCGATGTGGTATTTTTGGGCAAAATTGTCCTGATTAAGTGCAAGTGAGAAGTAAAGAAGGCTGTTAAAATAAGCCAGTTCTTTGCCAATTCCCACCTCGCCAAACGTTTGTGTGTAAGGTACATCGCCCTGAAAGTGACGATTATTGCCTTGATAAATCTCGACCAAAATCTGTTCGCCGGGTTTTACGTTCAAACGGTCAAACAGCGCTTTTGGAATCGACGTCCACACGTTCCCGTATTGAACATCCAAAATGGGAATGTTTCCCGAAATAATACCATTTTGGAACTCGGGTTTTTGATAGGCAATTTCTACCACGACATCTGGCAATCTTGGTCCAACTTGCTCCAAAGAAACCAATGCTGCGGCCAATTTAGCACCTGTGTACGCGTACACATCTCTGCCGTGAAAGGTATAGGATTGTTCTGAATTGGCTCGGCGGTGACGTGCTTCGTCAATTTCATACACCTGATCAATTCCCAACGCTTCTGCCACCAGGGTGAGCGTACCATTGTCAGGGCTTACCAATAAATGACCGGAGCGTGTTCGAAGCACGACGGATTTGCGATCTGTGCCTACGCCCGGGTCACAAACCGAAACAAAAACGGTTCCCGGTGGCCAATAAGGGACCGTTTGGACGAGCCGATACGCAGCCTCCCAAACATTATAGGGTGGTATTTCGTGGGTTAAATCAAAAATTTTTAGCTCCGGTGAAACACTCATCGCTACCCCTTTCATGGCTGAAACGGCACCATCTTTACTTCCAAAATCTGATTGAAAGATCAGCAGATTATTCTGAGCAAGTGTTGGTAAAGTAAATAATGGCAGGGCTAGTAGAATCATGTACAAAATTTTCATTTGATAAAAAGCTTTTTTGGCCATTATTGTATTGATAAAGAAATTGAAAAAAAGTAAAAAATGCGATTCTGGTTAAAAGCCAATTAATTGACTGAAAATAGTGACTCAAATTTAGCTCGTTTTGGTTAATATTCAGGTTTTTACCAGGTTTTAGCTGAAAGTTGCCCTATAAGTATTTACATAAAATAAAGGCCACTCGTCCCAAACTGTCCGGCCTTTTCTGTACCTTTGTATCCCGTAATCATAGAAAAAAAGCATACGTCTTATGGCTTCTACAGGGCAAAAGACCGCTAAGTACATATTCGTTACGGGCGGCGTTACATCTTCATTAGGCAAAGGAATCATTGCCTCCTCATTAGCAAAATTACTGCAATCCCGAGGGCTGTCAGTGACGATTCAAAAATTCGATCCCTATATCAATGTTGATCCTGGTACGCTTAATCCCTACGAGCACGGTGAGTGCTACGTCACGGATGATGGTGCCGAAACGGATTTGGATTTGGGACACTACGAACGATTCCTGAATGTCCGTACCTCTCAGGCCAACAACGTAACAACAGGTCGGATTTACTACAACGTAATCATGCGGGAGCGACGAGGCGACTTTTTGGGTCGTACCGTTCAGGTTGTACCGCACATTACCGATGAAATCAAGAAAAACATGTTGTTGTTGGGTGAGTCCGGCGAGTATGACGTGGTGATTACTGAAATCGGTGGGTGTGTTGGTGACATAGAATCGCTGCCTTTCATTGAAGCGGTTCGTCAGATCAAATTTGAGCAAGGCGAAAACGATACACTCATCATTCACCTTACGCTCATTCCTTACCTTACCTCGGCTGGTGAATTAAAAACCAAACCTACGCAGCACTCCGTCCGGATGTTGCAGGAAGCGGGCATTCAGCCGGATATTTTGGTGTGCCGCACCGAACATCCGCTCCCGAACGATCTTCGGAAAAAAATTGCGCTGTTTTGCAACGTGCAGGTCAATTCGGTCATTGAGGCGATGGACGCTGAGACTATCTACGATGTACCTTTGCTCATGCGTAAGGAACGACTCGATCAGCGGGCACTTTACATGCTCGATATCTACAATGATCAGGATGCAGATTTAGACGCCTGGAAAGGATTTTTGACCAAACTTAAAAACCCAAAAGACTCTGTTCGGATTGGTTTGGTAGGAAAATATGTGGAATTACACGATGCCTACAAATCAATTGTGGAATCCTTTATTCATGCCGGTGCTGTCAATGAGTGTAAAGTTCACATCGAATGGATCCACTCAGAATCACTAACCCCTGACAATGCAATCGACAAACTCGCAGATTTGGATGGCGTGCTCGTGGCACCCGGATTTGGTGAGCGCGGCATCGAAGGTAAAATTGAAGCGATTCGGTACGTACGCGAAAATGGAATTCCTTTCTTCGGAATTTGTCTGGGGATGCAGATGGCTGTCATTGAATACGCCCGGAATGTATTGGGGCTTGAAGGCGCGCACTCGTTCGAGATGGATCGTGACACGCCGCATCCGGTGATTCACCTCATGCAGGATCAAAAAGATGTTACGAATAAGGGAGGTACGATGCGGTTGGGGGCATATGCGTGCAAGATCAAAAAAGAATCAATGGCACACCGGATTTACGGCAAAACTACTATTTCAGAACGTCACCGGCATCGGTACGAGTTCAATAGCGCTTACCTTAAATCTTTTGAAGACGGAGGTATGAAAGCCACTGGAATTAACCCGGAAAATAACCTCGTGGAAATGATGGAACTGCCCAATCATCCCTATTTTATTGGAGTTCAGTTTCACCCCGAATTAAAGAGTACGGTGATGAACCCGCATCCGCTTTTTGTGCATTTTGTTAAATCAGCGCTGGCACATTCGCTGCAAAAACGAGAGGTAATGCAGTAACCCGAATGAATCATTACTAAGAATAATCTCAATCCAAATAAATCTTCATTACCTTTGCAGTCCCAAATTTGACAAGATAGATTTTTGATTTTTGGCCATTCTGAGCAATCCAGGCTGTTTTTGCCATTTTTTGTTTGGTTTTTCAAAAACAAATTATTCCTGTCTTCCAAAATTTGGGGCTACATTTTTTACTACTTTGCTACCTAATGGAAAGAAATCAAGTCATCGGCTTAGTACTTATTTTACTCATGCTGATAGGGTATCAGGTGTTGGTTCCACAGCCCGAAGAACCTACGCCTGTTGCTCAGGAACAAGTTAAACCTTCTTCAACAACAAGCCCGGAAACTCCCGCTGAGGTAGTTCCGGATTCGGCTCAAACTGCCGCTCTTTATGGCGATTTTGCCGCAGCTGCTACCGGTGAATCTCAGGATATTACCATTGATACAAAAGATATCAGCATCACTTTCTCCAATAAAGGAGGACTTATGAAGGAGGTTTTGTTGAAAAATTATAAAACCTACGATCAAAAACCCCTCTATCTGATTTCAGAAGAGCACAGCCGTTTTCAGCTGGATCTCCCCACGCAGAAAGGGACGATAAATCTGGCCAATCTGTACTTTTCTACCTCAGCTACAAGTAAAACCCTGAGCGAAAAAGACTCCGCCGTGATTACGTATCGTCTTTCTGTCGCTGAAAATCAGTTCGTTGAGCAAACATATGTAGTTAGAGGCTCGGGTTTTGTGATTGACTACGGCATTCAAACTCAGGGTGTAGGCGTTCCCAACAAACCACTTGCCTACGGCTGGAAAAACGAGCTGTTGCAATTGGAGAATGATATGATGGAAAACCGTAAAGTGGTTACCATTAACTATTATACCGACGAAATGCTCAGTCTTTCACCGGCCACGGATAGCAACGTGGAAGAAACTGCCGAAAACCCTGTGAAATGGTTTACGATGAAGCATAAATATTTTCTGGCGGGTTTGATTGCCGGGAATTCACCGCTTCAAGGCATGAAGTTTGTCGCAGAAGTTAACCCTGCCGACTCGACTATTGTCAAAACACTTTCGGTAGAAGGAACAATTCCATCTGCTGCCTTACAAAATGGAACGGCTCGTTTTCAGTACTTTATGGGTCCTAACGACTACCATATTGTTCGGGAAGTAGCTGCCGAACATTTTGATGATAACGTATATTTGGGGTATGCTTTCCTGAAACCAATCAATGAATTCTTTTTGGTGCCGCTGTTTAATCAGCTTGAAAAGCTATTTACCAACTACGGTTTATTGATTATTTGCCTGGTGTTTATCGTTAAACTATTATTGACACCACTTACCTACAAATCGTACGTAAGTATGGCAAAAATGCGGGTTTTGGCGCCGGAATTGGAAGAACTCAAAAAGAAGAATCCTGACGATATGGCCAAGCAACAACAGGATCAGATGAAGCTTTACCAACAAGTAGGCGTAAGTCCCCTGAGCGGTTGTGTTCCTGTATTAGCCACGATGCCAATTCTGTTTTCGCTGTTCTTTCTTTTTCCAAACCTGATTGAACTTCGGCAGCAGTCATTTTTGTGGGCAAACGACCTTTCTACGTACGATTCCTTCCTGAAATTACCGTTCACGATTCCATTCTATGGCGACCACGTCAGTTTGTTTACGGTTCTGATGACGATTTCAAGTATTGGATATGCCTATTTCAATAATCAGATGACGCCCACTCAGCCGGGTCCTGTAAACATGAAGTTTCTGAGCTATCTGATGCCTGTTATGTTTATGTTTGTATTAAATAATTTCCCGGCAGGTCTGACTTTCTATTACTTTGTATCCAATATTGCGACGATTCTTCAACAGCAAATCATTCGCCGATTTGTGGATGAGGACAAGATCAAGCGGATTTTGGATGAAAACAGAGTGAAAAATGCCACGGCCCCCAAGAAGCAAAATAAGTTTCAGCAATACCTCGAAAAGACCTTGCAGGCAGGAGAAGAAGCTCGTAAAAAACAGGCTGAATTGGAAAAGAAACAGGGAAAACGGAAATAAGAAGGCGTTTGCGTAAACAATCCCTGAGCAAGGGTAACGTTTTCTTTGTGAAACGTTACCCTTCTTTTTTTAGAATGGAAGGCTTTTTGTATTTTGTCCCCGGATTTTTAACCAAAACAAAACGTATGCAATCCTCTAAATATGTGTTAATAATTCTTCTAATGATAACTGCGCAGGCGGGTCATGCTCAGCTATTTGAACAAACAGAGAGGAAATTTAAAGAAGGGGTTAACCTATATAATCAGGGAAAATATCAGTTGGCTATGGAGGCGATGTCGAGCCTGACAACAGCCAATGCTGATCCGGGCTTTTCACCTGTTGCCCACTATTATCATGCGCTATCAGCTCATAAACTCAAAAAGTTTAATGAGAGTAATTTGATGCTCAAACAACTGCTGACTCGCTTTTCAACCTGGAATCATAAGGATGAAGCCTACTATTTGTTAGGAGCCAATTATTTTTCACTGAGTGATTATCGGGCAGGGCTGGACTTTTTGAATCGGGTAGGAGATCCTGCTTTGGGAAAAGACATTCAGGGATTAAAGCAGCATTATCTGGCAAATCTGACCGATATACAGCAATTGAAAACGTTGAATGCTGAGTTTCGCAACGACCGAATCGTGGCCGAGATGCTTGTGGCTGCTATTCAGAGCAAATCGACCAATAAAGCTGATTTGGAGTTATCGGACCGATTGACCAATCAATTTGGCATACAGGCAACAGCTGATTCGCCCAAAAGGGAAACCAAAAAATCTACTACCCCAAATCCAAATGACAGGAAATGGACAAAAGGGTTTTACAATGTGGCTGTTTTGTTTCCCTACCGACTGGAAGACGCAAGAGCTTCCAAGCGGAACTTACCGAATCAGTTTGCATATGATTACTTCGAAGGCATGCAACTGGCACGTCAGCGATTGAAGTCAGAAGGAGTTTTGGTTAACATTCAGGCCTACGATGTAAGTAACGAAGAAGATAAAGTGCTGGAAATGTTGAATAATGGCCTTTTTCGGCAAAGTGACCTTATTTTTGGACCTCTGTATTCCAAAACCTTTGATTTGATTTCTGCCTACGCCAACGAAAACGCTATTCCGTTAATTAATCCGTTGGCAACGGATGGGAGTTTGCTACAATCGGGCGAATCCATTTTTCTGGCACATCCTTCCATTGATTTACAAATCAGCGAAACGCTAAAACTTGCCAAGGCCAAAGATCGTAGCCTTTCGGCAGCTATTTACTATGGAACTTCTCCCAAAGATTCACTTATGGCAGCAACTTACCGCCGGAATTTGCTTAGCAGTGGTGGCAAAGTTGTTGAAATAAAAAAAGTAAGTGGAGGAGCCGCTGAAATTAACGCAAGAGTCTCGCTCTTTGAAGGTGCGAAACCATCTCATATTGTCCTGTTCTCAAACGATGCCAAGTCCGGACCGGGACTGATGAATGTAGTGGCCGGGCGAAAACTCACCGATATTCCGGTATTCGCAGTTGCCAATAGTTTTGATTTTAATCGGTTTCGCCCATCGGGTTATGGCGGGAAACTCTACCTGATTGAGCCGGATTTTATTGAACTTACCAAAGAGTCCATTCGGGAATTTCAGAAAACGTACTACGATAAAACAAATACCTTACCCTCGGTGTATTCGTATCAGGGGTATGATCAGCTCCTGTTTTTTGGACGAATGATAGCAAAATACAACGAACGCGTCCAAACGGGAATCACGATGCGTAAGTACGATGAAGATTACCTGCTTTCAGGCTTTGACTACACAAAATCCCGGGAAAATTCGGTTTCCTGCATTCTTCACTATGAAGATTCAAGGTGGGTTCCGGTACAATTTTAGTGATTAAACTTTTTTCAAGAATTCTTACTTCCCAATAACCGATTTCTCTGTACATAAAAACGTATGAATATACATTCGAGCGAAGCTTTATTTGAAAAAGCCAATCAATTTATTCCCGGCGGCGTAAATTCCCCCGTACGGGCCTTTAAGGCAGTAGGCGGTACGCCGCTTTTTATTAAGTCTGCCCGCGGGCCATACATTTACGATGAGGATGATAATCAATACATTGAGCTAATCAACTCCTGGGGGCCGATGATCCTTGGACACTGCAATGAACTCATTGAAAAAGCAGTTTCTGATGCTCTACAACACTCATTTTCATTTGGTGCACCTACGCGCAAGGAAGTAGAAATGGCCGAGCGTATTGTGTCGATGGTGCCTTCGGTCGAAAAAGTACGGATGGTAAATTCGGGAACTGAGGCCACGATGTCGGCTATTCGGGTGGCACGCGGCTTTACAGGCCGAGACAAGATCATCAAATTTGAAGGGTGCTACCACGGCCACGGCGATAGCTTCCTGATTGCCGCTGGAAGCGGTGCTGCCACCTTTGGAGCGCCCGATAGTCCCGGTGTTACTAAAGGCGTTGCACAAGATACGCTCACGGCTCCGTATAACGACCTGGAAGCAGTACAACAGCTGGTGGATGCTAACCCGAAACAAATTGCTGCGCTCATTATTGAGCCCGTTGTCGGCAACATGGGCTGCGTTTTGCCCGAACCCGGATTCTTGGAAGGGCTTCGTTCGCTTTGCGACAAGGAGGGCATCGTCTTGATTTTTGACGAAGTAATGACGGGTTTCCGGCTTTCAAAAGGTGGTGCTCAGGAACGCTTCGGTGTCATTCCGGACATGACGACGCTTGGGAAAATTATCGGAGGAGGAATGCCCGTAGGTGCATATGGCGGGAAAGAAGAAATCATGAACTGTGTGTCGCCGGCCGGGCCTGTCTATCAGGCCGGAACGCTTTCGGGCAATCCGATTGCCATGTCTGCCGGCCTCGCGATGCTCGAATACCTCCACGATCATGCGGAGGTGTACCTGACACTGGACAACTCAGGCGTAAAACTCACGCAGGGTTTCCGAAAAAGTATGGAAAAGCTGGGGGTCGAATACAGTATCAATCAAATTGGATCGATGTACACTTTGTTTTTTACCAATGAAAAAGTTTACAATTTTACTTCGGCCAAAACTTCTGATCTTTCGCTATACGGCCGATATTTCCATGCGATGCTCCGAAGGGGTGTTTATTTGGGACCTTCCCAATTTGAAAGTATGTTTCTGTCCACCGCTCTTAACGATGCGCTTCTGGAACAGGTCATTCAGGCCAATGACGATGCGCTAAATGAAATTCTGGCCTGAACGAAGGTCTTTTAATTAAGAAAAATTATCCCCGATATGCTATTTTTTTCGGTGATTGTTCCTGTTTACAACCGCCCCGACGAATTATCCGAACTTCTTTCAAGCCTGACTCGACAAACGTACCGAAATTTTGAGGTATTAGTAATCGAAGACGGCTCTTCGGTTTCGTCCAAACCGGTGGTGGATGCAATCGGTCACGAATTGGATATTCACTACATATACATTGAAAATTGCGGGCAGGGTTTTGCCCGCAATGTAGGGTTTTCAAAAGCAAAAGGAGATTACTTTGTGGTATTTGACTCAGATACCATTATTCCTGAGCACTATTTTGAATCAGTAAATCGCGCACTGAGTGAGTCCTTTCTTGATGGATATGGCGGACCGGACCGTGCGGATGATTCTTTTTCTGATATGCAGAAAGCTATTAGCTACGCCATGACCTCGTTTTTTACAACCGGAGGTATTCGGGGAAAAAAGAAAAATGCCGGCGGAGCCTTTCAGCCCCGAAGTTTCAATATGGGAATTTCCCGTAAAGTATTTGCCGAAACCGGAGGGTTTGCCAAGCGAGACATGGGAGAAGATATTGAGCTGGGAATTCGTTTAATGGCGGGCAACTACCGCCTCGGGTTACTTCCCGAGGCATACGTATATCACAAGCGTAGAGGTACTTTTAGTGATTTTTGGAAACAGGTTTATTCTTTTGGCCGCACCCGGTTTGTGCTGGACAAGCTCCATCCGAAGGCAAATTTAATCAAACCTGTGCACGCCTTCCCTTCGTTATTTGTCCTGTTTTGTGTCCTGATTCCGCTGTGGATTTTTGTGTTTGAGCCCTTTTTCTGGCTATCTCTGATCGGCTTAATTTTATTTACAGGAACCATTTTTTTAGATTCTTTCCTAAAAAATAGACGTATAAACGTAGCTTTTCTAAGTATTGGTGCAGCTTTTGTGCAGCTGTTTGGCTACGGAACAGGTTTTATCATAGAAGGTATAAGGCGCTTAGTTTAAGCGTCTTTTCTACAATAGTAGATTAATTCCTCAGCCGGAAGCGCATATTTTTTTACCTCCTCCGTGGTTAGTTCATCCAATACAAAGCGGTCTTCTATGACAGTAAAGCCACCTTTGGCTAATTCCAGGGCATAATCCCGGCCAAACAGACGCAGATGATCATTTTGCCAAAAGTGTTTTTCACGCTCCCGTGGATCGGTAATACTTGCGTCTTCGTAGGTAGTTGCCCGGCGCAAATCCTGTGGGGATTGAATAACGGCCCACCCTCCGGGCTTCAAAACCCTATGAAGTTCACTCGTTGCCTTTACGTAATCGTCCACATGTTCCATGACATGATTACAAAACGCAACGTCAAAAGTGTTTTCGGGAAAAGGGATGTCGTGAATGTCCATTTTTACCTTTGCCAAAGGTGATTCAATATCAGCCGTGATGTATTCCAGGTTCTTCATTTTTTCAAAACGATCAATGAAGCAATACTCGGGTGCAACATGCAGAACTTTAAGAGGAGAAGTAAAAAAGTTGGTTTTGCGCTGTAAGAACAGGTACATCAATCGATGTCTTTCGAGCGATAGGCAGGACGGACAAAGTGCATTGTCCCGGCCTTTGCGACCATAAGGTAAAAATTTACCGTATTGACTTCCGCACACGGGGCATTCTACCTGTTTTCCCTGATAAAACAACCCTAAAAAACGGGCTGCCCAATGTCCGATGCGTTGCAAAAAAGGGCGCGGAATATACCTTAACACCAGACTTATGATTGATTTCATTCGGATAACTATTAATTAATGTATTTTTGAATCGTAAAAATAGCTTCTGATTCTCAAAATTGAACTAGATTCTGCTTGCCTTTTCGTTGAAAGGTATTCGGATATAGATTTTGGAAGTCAAAAGCTTAACTAAACTTCCCTACGAGTATGTTTATAGAAAAATCAGACGTGCAGCCACCCGGTAAGAAAATCATTACCCGCATGTCGACCCAAACGAAGTGGCTATTGCTGGCACCGCTCAGTTTAATCCTGATCGGTTATGGTCTTTGCGTGTTTAGTGAGGCCGGAAATCTCAAACATAGTGGCGCTACAACGCAGGAATGGGTCCTTTTGGGTACTTATAGCCTGATTCTGATCAACGGCGGGCTTTCACTATTTGGGCAGGCGGTACGCTACCGGGTGCTGATGGATGTACATCGCGAGACCCGAAGAAGTATGCGCAAGCTAGAAGCCAAAATTTCCCGCAAACAAAAGCTTAAAAGATCAGCAGATAAAAAAGCAAAAAGCTCTACCAAAACAAATTGACAGAGCTTCTTTCTTTTGTGTATCGTTGTAAAAATTTCGACTTACGGCTTAATTTTTCTTAGCGTCAAATTCTGCTTTGATAGCTTCAACGTCCACATTTCTAACAATTGGTTTGCGGAGTAGATTTTTAATTCTTGCTACCCGATTATTGGCAGTTGCCTTATTTTTCCGCCCCTTGCGTTTCAATTCCGTTACTCCCATGGTAATGTAATGTTTTTTGTGAAAGAGCCGCAAAAGTAGTGTTTTTTAATTAAAAAAGTAAGATTTAGGTCGAAAAGTTGCCTTTGCTGCCTAACTTTGCGCGAAACAAAGGAGACATTCGGGGCCATGCCTCCAATTCTCCCCCAGAAATTCCTATGTCAAAGCCCAGCCTACCCCGGGGTACCCGCGATTTTGGCCCCGAACAAATGGTCAAACGGACGTTTATCCTTACTACTATTCGCAGTACTTTTCAGCGGTTTGGATTTCAACCTCTGGAAACTCCCACGCTTGAAAATCTTTCAGTTTTGATGGGAAAATACGGCGATGAAGGCGATCAACTGTTATTTAAAGTTCTGAATTCCGGCGATTTTGCGGGTAAACTTACACCTGAGGACTGGACCGCCGACTCCAAACAAATTACTACCAAAATTGCCGAAAAAGGCCTGCGATATGACCTGACCGTACCGTTTGCACGCTACGTAGTCATGAATAGAGGTACCTTACCTTTTCCCTTTAAGCGCTTTCAAATTCAACCTGTTTGGCGTGCAGATCGACCACAAAAAGGTCGTTACCGGGAATTTTATCAATGTGATGCCGATGTGGTCGGGACTGATTCGCTGCTATGTGAGGCCGAAATTGTGCTGATGCTTCATGAAAGTTTACGCGCCCTGGGAATTGCTGATTTCACAGTAAAAATAAATAACCGCAAAATCCTGACCGGAATTGCCGAAACAATTGGTGCTGCCGGTATGGAAGGACCCTTGTGCGTGGCAATTGATAAACTGGATAAAATTGGGAAAGAAAAGGTAATTCAGGAATTACACGAGCGAGGCTTTACACCTGAAAATACTCAAAAATTAGACCCGATTTTTAATCTGTCCACAGAAGAGCAACCCTTTGATTTGCTCAGAAATTGGCTGGCTGACTCAGAAATAGGCCGCAAAGGTCTTGACGAACTGGAAGAAATCTGGACGCTTGTGGAAGGCTTTGGTCTGAATTCTCCGCAGATGCAGTTTGATGTTACTCTTGCACGGGGCCTTTCTTACTATACCGGGGCAATTTTTGAAGTCAAAGCCAATGGCGTACAAATCGGGAGTATCAGTGGCGGTGGACGCTACGACAACCTGACCGGGACGTTTGGCGTGCCCGGACTTTCCGGCGTAGGTATTTCGCTGGGAGTAGATAGGATTTATGATGTGATGGAAGAGTTGAATCTTTTTCCTGAAAATCAATCCATTACGACTCATTTGATGCTAACCAATTTTGACCGGGAAGCAGAATTATACGGGTTGAAAATCGTAAAGGCTGCACGTGAAGCCGGGCTGAATACAGAAATGTATCCCGATGCTGTAAAGCTAAAAAAACAGCTTGACTATGCCGACCGCAAACAGATTCCTTTCGTTTTACTGATCGGCTCTTCCGAAATAGAAACGGGTTTATTAACCCTGAAAAATATGAAAACCGGTGAGCAAACGAAAGCCTCCGTCAACGAAATTTTAAAACTTGTGAAGGCCTACTTAGAGCCTCAAATAAACATATGAACGAAGTACTACGAATTGCCGTACAGAAATCTGGTCGTTTGAGTGAAGATTCGCTCAAACTTATCAAAGAATGTGGAATCAGATTTGACAACGGTGCCGGAAAACTCAAAACCGCCGCCTCAAATTTCCCCGCCGAAATTCTTTTTCTACGTGATGATGACATTCCCGGTTACGTGGAAGATGGCGTGGCTCATATCGGAATTGTGGGCGAAAACGTATCGGTTGAATCCAACCGGGAAGTAGACCCAGTTCATAAGCTCGGATTTTCGAAATGCCGCCTGTCAATTGGTATTCCGCGTGGCATTGAATATTCGTCAATCAAAGATCTGGACGGAAAAAGCATTGCAACTTCATATCCAAGACTGTTGAGTAACTATCTGGAAATGAACAATGTGTCCTGTCAGATTCACGAGATCAGCGGCTCCGTAGAAATCGCGCCAAGCATTGGCCTGGCCGATGCCGTTTGTGACATTGTCAGTTCGGGAAGCACATTGCTGAGCAATGGTCTCAAAGAGGTAGAGGTAATTTTCCGGTCGGAAGCCGTCATGATTGCCGGTAAAAAACTCGCCGCTCCTTACCAGGAACTACTCGATCAGCTTTTGTTCAGAATTAAGGCTGTACAGGCAGCAAAGAATAATAAGTATATTCTGCTCAATTGCCCCACGGCCTCTGTCGATCAAATCATGCATTTTTTGCCGGGAATGAAAGCACCAACCGTCATGCCTTTGGCCAAAGAAGGGTGGTGTTCCCTGCACTCAGTTATTAATGAAAATGACTTTTGGGAAAATATTGAAAAAATCCGTCAGGCTGGTGCCGAAGGAATTTTAGTAATTCCAATAGAAAAAATGATCCTTTAAGCAGCGAAAACTGTTTTACCTGCATGAAGATATTTGCATTTCCAGATCCAGCCCAATGGCCTGACTTACTGGCAAGACCCGTTCAGAATTCTGCTGACATTGAAAAAAAAGTAGCGCCCATACTGGCCAAAGTACGAGCCGAAGGCGACGATGCCCTGCGGCATTTTGCGCGGGAGTTTGATAAACAGGACCTCGACGAGCTGGCATTTAGTCCGGCTCAACTTGCAGCCGCAGCCGATCAGCTGGATGAATCTTTGAAACAGGCAATTGTGCAGGCCTATCAAAACATTCGCTTTTTTCACGAAGCTCAGAAACAGCCTGTCCAAAAAATTGACACGATGCCGGGTGTTTCGTGCTGGCGGAAAAGTGTCGGCATCGAAAAAGTTGGAATTTATATTCCAGGTGGTACGGCACCTTTATTTAGCACGGTGCTCATGTTGGGCGTTCCTGCCCAATTGGCAGGTTGTCGGGACATCATTTTATGCACACCGAGCGACCATCCGGCTATTTTGTTTGCCGCCCAATTGGTTGGTGTTACCAAAGCTTTCCGAATTGGTGGTGCACAGGCAATTGCCGCAATGGCCTACGGGACCGAAAGTGTTCCCAAAGTTTATAAGATTTTTGGGCCGGGTAATCAATACGTTACCGCAGCAAAAATGCTGGTCAGCAAAGAAGGTATCGCAATTGACATGCCCGCCGGACCATCTGAGGTAGCGATTTATGCCGACGACACGGCCATTCCATCGTTCATTGCTGCCGATTTGCTTTCACAGGCGGAGCACGGTGTAGATAGTCAGGTTTTGTTGGTATCTACCAGTAAAAAACTGATTAGCAGCGTAAATATTACCCTTTCTTCTCAGCTTGAAGCCTTGCCCCGCCGGGACATTGCTCGTAAGGCAATGGAAAACAGCAAGGCGATTTTGGTAGAAACACCCGAAGAAGCTATTGACATTTTGAATCAATATGCTGCCGAGCATTTAATTTTAAGCGTAGCTGATGCAGAGGAAGTTTCCGAAAAAATTATCAACGCCGGGTCCATTTTTCTGGGAAATTACACGCCCGAATCCTGCGGTGATTATGCCTCAGGTACCAATCATACGCTGCCTACCAACGGCTTTGCGCGTGCATACAGCGGGGTTTCGCTGGATAGCTTTGTGAAAAAAATAACCGTGCAGCACATCAGCGAGGAAGGCATAAAAATCCTTGGCCCTACCGTAGAAGCAATGGCAGAGGCAGAGTCGTTGCATGCGCACAAGCGAGCCGTAAGCATTCGACTGCATGCGCTGGGTTCTTGATTTTTATTTATTTAACTAACCGGAATTTTTCATTTGGTTTTCGATTTTTTTCATGAAACAGCCTTTTTCTATCAAAACCGTGGTTCGGCCTCATATCTGGAATTTAGTTCCCTATTCCTCCGCACGTGACGAGTACACGGGAAAAGTGGGTGTTTTTCTGGATGCTAATGAAAATCCATACGGGTCGGTACTTTCAGCAGATCACAACCGCTATCCTGATCCGCATCAGGTGTTGATTAAGCAAAAACTTGCACCAATTAAAGGAGTTAATCCCGAGCAGATTTTTTTAGGAAATGGCAGTGACGAACCAATTGATTTGCTGGTTCGGGCTACCTGTACACCTGGTCAGGATTCTCTGCTCATTATGCCGCCAACCTACGGCATGTACGAAGTGAGTGCATCTATTAATGATATATCGTTGATAAAAGTACCTTTAACTTCGGAGTATCAAATCGATGTGTCAGCTGTTTTGGCGGCAGTTTTACCAACGACCAAATTGATTTGGGTATGTTCGCCCAACAACCCTTCGGGCAATTTGGTACAGACTGACGCTATTGAAACCCTGCTGAACAATTTTAACGGATTGGTAGTAGTAGATGAAGCGTATATCGATTTTACGGCAGTAAATTCCTGGAATCAACGGTTGGAAGAGTTTCCAAATCTTGTAGTACTCCAAACGTTTTCAAAAGCATGGGGCCTTGCTTCTCTTCGTTTAGGTATGTGTTTTGCCTCTCCTGAGGTGATTGCGATTTTGAATAAAATAAAACCACCGTACAATCTGAGCGGCATCACTCAGCAATTGTTGCTGGAAGCGCTGGATCAGGAAGAGAAGAAAAATGAGCTAGTGGCTCACATCTTGTTGGAGCGCTCCCAATTAGCTGATGAACTCAACCAACTTGGAATGGTGCAGAAAGTATATCCGTCAGATGCCAATTTTTTACTTGTCAAATTTGACGATGCGGCCTCAGTAATGAATTTCCTGTTGGAAGAAAAAATAATTGTCAGAGACCGTTCAAAAGTCATTTTGTGCGAAGCTTGCCTGCGAATTTCGGTCGGAACGCGCCCTGAAAACGAGGTTTTGATGAATGCTTTAAAGAAATTTGAACAAAATTCCGTTATTGCATAGTGGTCTGAGATAGAAGACTTGTCATGACCCAAACAACATTAACCGTCAATCCAAATGAAAAAAATAGTTTTTACATTCCTCTGTTTCTTAACGGTTTCCCTCGCACAGGCGCAGTATGACAACTGGGCCGTTGGCTTTAAACTGGGAGAACCTACGGGCATAAACATTCGTAAGTACTTCAATAACGTAAATGCAATTGACGTTAGTTTTGGTACGTATGGTGGCATTTTGTCCAATTACAGAGAATATCGTCAGGGCGTGTATCGCAATGTTGGTGTAACCTTTCAGGCCCACTATTTGTGGCATCATGCGCTATTCAATTCTGAAAAAGCGCAGATTTACTACGGCTTTGGTCCACAAATTAATAGTCGCCGCTATTATCCTGATAATCAACAGAATCAGCCGGTAAATTATCAAAGCAATATTTCGTTGGGTGGATCAGGTTTAGGAGGTTTTGAGTACTTTTTGCCTGATGGACGTATGTCTATCTTTCTGGAAGGTGGGCTTTATGTGGAGCTCTTACCCGGACCATTTTTTACAAGCCCCAATGTTTCGGGTGGAATCCGATTGAATTTATAAGAAAAGGTTAGCATATTGTTTAAAAAAGCAGGCACAGACCTGCTTTTTTTTTATTTTAGAACCACTCCTAAAAAATCAGCACCATGTTTAAAGTATATAGCTCTTCGGCCGGTTCCGGCAAAACCTACACGCTTACCAAAGAATACCTCAAACTTGCGCTTCACTCCGAATCCGATACCTACTTTCGTTCCATTTTGGCTGTTACGTTTACCAATGCCGCCGCCAATGAAATGAAAGACCGAATCCTGAGCATGTTGCGGGCTTTTGCCGCTCCCGAAGGAACGTCTCACCCGATGTTACAGGATTTGATTGGGGAATTATACCCCGGAATTGAACAGGATAAAGAACTTTTTACCGAAACCTGCACACTTTTTTCCGTTCGGGCGCAAAACGTTTTTCGAAAAATCCTGCACCGCTATTCTGATTTTTCGGTCATGACGATTGATAAATTTACCAATCGACTCGTGAGCAGTTTTACTGATGAGCTTGGTATTCCATTTGGTTTTGAAACGCTTGTAGATAGCGATCAGATTTCAAACGCCGTTGATCGCATGCTGGCGCGCATCGGGCAGGAAGGCGAAGGCGTATTGACGCAGGTCATGGAAACGTACTACCGCGAAAGTGCAGAAGGTGGAAAAAGTTGGGGAAGTCTGCCGCATAAAATCCGGGAAGCCGCTCTGGATCTGATGAACGAAACGAGTTACCTTGCTATGCAGAACGTGGCTGATCTGGACGTGGAAGATTGGGTAGGTTTTAGCAAAAAATTCAGAACTTTTACCAAAGATTCCGGTAAGCAAATACAAGATATTGCCGCTCAGGCAATGGCTTGCATAGAAAATGCGGGACTTGGTGTCAAAGATTTTACAAGAGGCGACATAGGGATTTATGGATTTTTTGAAAATAGAGCTTCTGGCCAAAAACTTTGGGATAAACCTAATTCCTACGCCTCGGCGGCGATTGAGAATGACAAATGGTGCACGGCCAAAACACCTTTATCTGTTCAAAGTCAGATTTTGGGAATTAGTAGCGAGCTAGGTGGTTATTATAATTCCATTAAAAATTTAGCAGAAACTCTCGGCCCCAAAGTCAGGCTGATGGGCCTGCTCGACAAACATTTATATAACCTGTCGCTTCTGGGCGAAATTCGGAAAGAGTTTGATAGCCTGTTGAGACAAAATAATCAGGTTCATATCTCGGAATTTAACCGAAAAGTGATGGACATTGTGGCCAAAGAACCTGTCCCGTTTATTTTTGAACGCCTGGGCGATAAATACAATCACATTTTGGTAGACGAGTTTCAGGACACATCCAAAATGCAGTTTGCCAATTTACTGCCGCTACTGGACAACGCTCTTGGATTTGGTCATTTTAATCTGATCGTGGGCGATGCCAAGCAATCTATTTATCGTTTTCGTGGCGGAGATATGGATCTGATCATGCACCTCGCTGCTAATCAGGTAGCACAGTTGTCCGGAATTTTGGGCGGAAGCGAGTTCAATCAGGAGCGTTTACAGAGTCTGGATTACTACCTTGATGTGGCGCACCTGCAAACCAATCGGCGCAGTTACAGAGAAATTACGGATTTCAACAACGCTTTCTTTGATCATGTAGCCAATCATCCAACCGTTACACAACCGTTGGTTGCAGGGGTTTTTGATGAAAATTTCAAACAAAAAACAACCGCCGATGTAAAACGGGGCGGACACGTGCAGATTGAATTTCTGACCGATACCTCAAAAGAAGAAAGTGAGTCGGAAAGCCCTAATTACATGGTGGTTCGCACGCTCGAACTGGTAGAAGAACTTCGTGAAAAAGGTTATTCCTGGCGTGATATTGCCATTTTGTGTCGTAAAAAAAATGAGGCTACCGCCATTGCCGGAGCGTTGAAAGAGCGAGGCTATCCGCTGATTTCGGATGATTCATTACTTCTAACATACTCACAATCGGTCAATTTGCTGGTGTCGTTTATGAAAGTCGTACAGTCGCCCGACAACGCCCTTGCCCGCTACGAAGCTGCTTATCTTTTTCACCGGGTAGTTCAGCAGGAAATCCCCAATGCCAGCCGACACGAAGCAATTCGTACCATGTGTTCTGGTAAAGAGTTAAGTACATTCCTGGATTATTTTTCAGCTTTTGATCTGGATCTCAACGCCTTTCGATTGCGGCAACTAGGTGTGTATGAGTTGTGCGAAAAACTAATTGCAAACTTTCAGCTCTTTCAACATTTGAGCGAAGGCGCCTATGTTTTCCGCTTTCTGGACGCCGTTCTTGACTATGGTACCAAACGCAGCAATCACCTTGCCGATTTTTTGACGTATTGGGAAACCGCCAAAACCAAACTTTCCATTACCGTTCCGGCACATGCAGATGCGCTGCGGATTACGACCATTCATAAGTCCAAAGGATTGGAATATCCCGTAGTCATTATTCCAAATGCACACTGGACTTTTAAACCCAAAGCAACTCAAAGTCGTATTTGGGTAGATCTTGAAAAAATTAAGCAACCGGAATTTACTTTGGAACGTGAAGTTGACGAGGTTGGAGTTATTACCCGGCACCTCAAAAGTTCGGTCGTTTCGATGGTAAGTGATGTAGAAGAAACTGCACTTGCGCCTGATTATGAGGAAGAAAGCGTGCGAACGCTACTCGAAAACCTGAACCTGCTCTACGTTGCCTTTACCCGTCCGATTCAACGTTTGTACGTATTGGCCAAAAATGAAAAAGATTGGAGCCGCTGTACCGATAGGGTCAATCGGTGGCTGCATGAGTACCTGGTAAGTCCGGCCTCGCCCATACCCTGGGAAGATGAAAAAAGCGTCTATATCGTGCAGGAAGGTAGCGGCGAATGCAGCCATAGCCATGTGCGCGATAGTGCTGAGCCTTTCCTGCTTTCCTCAGTCGTGAGCAACGACCGAACCGATCGGTTGCGGTTGCGCAGGCTAGCCGAACGGATTTTTGATATTGAAACCTTTGAGCAACGAAAGGATATTTATCAAAAATTACGATATGCATTCTCCTATATTGAACATGAAAATGATTTGCCAAAGGTGATGCAAAAGCTCGTCAATGAAGGGATTGTTGAAGCCAATGAAGCGAATCGTTTACAGACTAAGCTAAATGTCCTGTTACAAAAAGAACCCTTACATCAATTTTTTGCCCCAACGGCAATGGTTCGTCTCAAACGTGAGTTTTTGCTTCCCGGTGGAAAAAGCGTTACTGCTGATCGTCTCGTTACGTTGCCTGATGGAAGCACCTGCATTCTAAATATCGTAGCCGGACTTGGCAACGACGATGCCCGCCGGCAACTCCGTCGGGTGCAGCATGCCTTTCATTCCATGTACGGAGTTGAGGCTAAAATAGGGTTAATTACGCTGGAAAATGAAGGTCTGGAATGGGTGGAATAAGTAGATTTTTTTAGGAAACTTTTGTCAATTTTTAAAAGTATAAGTGAACAATAACAATTTAGTGAGTACCCAATGAATTTTTCCATTATTTCCCGTCTGACGGGAATTTCAGAACATCAGGTAAAAAATACAATTGAACTTTTTGAAGGTGGTGCCACATTACCCTTCATTGCCCGCTACCGAAAAGAAGCCACAGGAGGGCTGGACGAAGTTGAAATTGGTGCCATTAAGGAGCATTATCAGAAACAGCTGGATGTAGAAAAACGCCGCGAGGCCATTCTTAAATCGATTGAAGAACAGGGGAAATTGACGCCGGAACTTCGAAAGAAAATCGAGTCTGTTTTTAGTTTGGTAGAGTTGGAAGATTTGTACCTACCCTACAAACAAAAGCGTAAGACTCGGGCGATTCTGGCCATAGAACGGGGACTGGAACCTTTGGCGACCGCTCTTTTTAAAGGACAGGAAGCGATGCCGGAACGTAAAGCGCAGGCGTTTTTGAACAAGGAAGTACCTACAATTGAGGCTGCGTTGCAGGGAGCGAGAGACATTATTGCCGAGTGGATTAGTGAAAATCAGGATGCCCGCGGACGTATTCGGACGCTTTTTGAACGGGGAGCGGTCATTTCTGCCAAGGTAAAAAAGAAAAAAGAAGAAGAAGGCGCAAAGTACCGTGACTACTTTGACTATGAAGAGCCGCTTTCAAAAATTCCTTCGCATCGGCTGTTGGCCATTCGGCGGGGAGAAGACGAAGGTTTTTTGAGCGTTTCCATCAGTCCTGAAGAAGAACAGGCGCTCGGAATGCTTTCGCGGCAGTTTGTAGTGGGCCCAACAGCCGGTAAAAATCAGTTGGAACTGGCCGTAAAAGATAGCTACAAGCGCCTGCTCAAACCAGCCATCGAAACCGAATTCGGGAATCTTGCCCGGGAAAAAGCAGATACCTATGCCATCCGGATTTTTGCCGAAAACCTCCGTCAGTTGCTGTTGGCTGCACCTTTGGGCCAAAAAAGAGTTTTGGCTATTGATCCCGGCTACCGCACGGGCTGCAAGGTAGTGGTACTTGATGAACATGGCAATCTGCGGGCCGATGCCGTTATTTATCCGTTTAATAAAGCGGTGGAGGCAGAAGCCAATCTGCGTTTATTGATTGAAAAATGGAAGATAGAGGCGATTGCGGTGGGTAACGGAACGGCAGGACGTGAAACCGAAGACTTTGTTAAAAAAGTATTGATGTCGCAAGGCAAAGAAAAAGAAATTCGTCTGTTTATGGTCAGCGAGCAAGGGGCTTCTATTTACTCAGCGTCGGATGTCGCTCGCGAAGAATTTCCCGATAAAGATGTTACCGTTCGCGGGGCAATTTCCATTGGCCGGCGATTGGCCGACCCCTTAGCTGAACTCGTCAAGATTGACCCAAAATCCATTGGCGTAGGGCAATATCAGCACGATGTGGAGCAATCAGCCCTCAAAAATGCATTGGATGGTGTTGTAGAAAGCTGTGTAAATGCTGTTGGGGTAAATCTGAACACAGCAAGTAAACATTTGCTTCGCTATGTGTCGGGACTTGGTCCGGCGCTTGCACAGAATATTGTGGAGTATCGAACCAAAATCGGTGGATTTGCTACTCGTGATCAACTCTTGAAAGTGCCCCGGTTGGGTGGCAAAGCCTACGAACAAGCCGCTGGCTTTTTGCGTATTCAGGAAGGGAAAAATCCATTGGACAACAGCGCTGTTCACCCGGAACGGTATCCTTTGGTAGAAAAAATGGCCCTTGATTTGGGAACGACTGTGCCTGATCTGATGCAAAAACAGGAACTTAGAAAACAGATACAGTTGAATCGTTACGTCGATGGTTCGGTTGGCTTACCTACCTTACAGGATATTTTGAAAGAACTCGAAAAACCTTCCCGCGACCCTCGTACCGAACGGGAAACTTTTGAATTTGACAGTACGATCCGGACGGTTGAGGACCTTCGTGAGGGGATGATACTATCAGGAATTGTTACAAATATAACCGCATTTGGTGCGTTTGTGGATGTGGGTGTGAAACAGGATGGCCTTGTGCATGTATCGCAAATGGCCAATCGATTTATAAAAGATCCGAATGAAGTGGTAAAATTGCAGCAGGTCGTTAAAGTAAAAGTAACCGAGATCGACATTGCTCGCAAACGAATTGCACTGAGCATGAAGCTGAGTTGATCAATGTTCTTCTATAAACAGGTTGCGGTACTGCACCAAGGCTTTTCCGCCGCCATGAATTTGCAGCCCAATCAAACCCGACTGAACAATCGTTGAGTCGGGTTCTTTGTAATTCACGGTTTGCAGGCCGTTGATCCACAGCTGAATATGATTTCCTTTACACGAAATTTTATAGGTATTCCAGTCTTCTTTTTTCAAAACTGCCTGTAAAGCAGTGGAATCGGCATAGGCCAAAACTTTGTTACGTCGGGATTCGTCGTAGAGACAACCCCAGTAACCTTTTCCCAAATCTGCCTGATAACCAATCATTTCGTAGGCGGGATCGGTGGCTCGCCTGGAACGAAATTGTACACCGGCATTTACAAAGCCTGTGCCAACGAGTTTGAATTCCAGGTCGAGGGTGAAATCCTTGTAGGTGCGGGTAGTGGTTAAAAATTCATTGTGAGCAACCGTTTCCGTAAGCGAGCCTCCGGTAAGTGCGCCATCCTTTATTTGCCAGGTACGACCAACGTCTCCCTCCCAACCTGTAAATGTCTTTCCATCAAAAAGGGAAATACGTTCAGCAATGGGCGAGCTAAAAAAGCTCAGAATCAAAGAAATAAGCAGCAGATACATGCGTCAAAAGTTTTGGATGAAAGAGATAGTTTGAAAATTCATCCCGACTGGCTTTCTACTTTTTCTTTCCTTTTTTCTTTTTCCTGATTTCAAATTCCTCCACTTCATTAAGCAGCGATTTGAGGTCAAAAGTTGCAGTGTCTTTGGTCAGGTCGATCGTTTGGTGATAATCACCTTTTTTAATATCCAACACATCAACCGGATGTTCCAGAAATGCCTCTATTTCGTCAAGTAGCGCTTGCTCTTCGGTACTGCAAAACGAAATCGCCCGGCCTTTGTGCGTGCCTCGCCCGGTACGCCCTACGCGGTGAACATACTTTTCGGCTTCTTCGGGCAGGTCATAATTGACCACAAAATCTACCTCCGGAATATCAATCCCCCGGGCACTTACATCAGTGGCTATCAGCACTTTATTGGTGCCTTTTTTGAATTCTTGCAAAACCTGCATCCGGTCAGCCTGTTCTTTATCGCCATGAATGGTTTGATTTGGTATTTCCATCCGAACGAGTGCGGCTGAGACCCGTTCAGCGCGTACTTTGGTACGGACGAATACCAGGATTTTTTTCTCTGGATTTTCCTGAATTATTCGTTCAAGAAAAAAACGTTTGTCATCCATTTCAATACGCGCTACCGAATGCGTAATGTTTTTTGAAACCCGGTCTTTTGGCGCAATCTGAATCCGAATTGCCCGATTGACGATGGAATACGCTAGTTTTTTTATTTTTTCATTAATCGTTGCCGAAAAAAAGAGCGTTTGTCTTTTCTTGGGCAATCGACGAATCAGATCTTCAATATCTTTGATGAATCCTAAATCCAGCATTTGATCGGCTTCATCCAAAATCAAAATTTCTACCCGATTGACATGCACATGCCCCTGACTGATCAGATCGAACATTCGGCCAGGCGTGGCTATAAGAATATCAACGCCGCTGTCAAGCTTGGAAATCTGCGGAGTTTGATCTACTCCACCAAAGATACAAAGCGTTTTGACGCGGGTATGCCGGGAAATCATATCAAAAACCTCGGTAATTTGCAGGGCCAATTCACGCGTGGGTACCATGACAATACACTTGATGCCGTCGGCGCGGTTGTGTTGCTTACGTTCGTGCAGCAGGCTGATGACCGGAATTGCGAACGCAGCCGTTTTGCCCGTACCCGTTTGAGCAATTGCCAGCACATCTTCTCCTTTCAAAATCGGTGGAATTGATTTGAATTGTATATCGGTTGGCCGGTTAAAGCCCATTTTGGCCAGATTTTTCTTTATCTCAAACGCCAGGGAGTAATCTTCAAACTTCATAAAAGAACATAATTCGGTAGCTGACAGCACATGCTGTGGCAGGAATCTACAAAGATACGGCTTTGCATCAGAATGCCGTATCAGGCAGCTTTACCTGGCCAAATAATACTTTATCGGCTCTAACACACATTAAAAAAGGAGCCCACGAAGGCTCCTTTTTTTGGTGTTGCGATATATGAAAAATCTTCTTTACCGGGGATTCAATGTACCACTTCTGGAATTATACGTTCCGAATGGAAAGCTTACCCCTAAATTGATACCTACGTTGTGGTTGTGTAGGGTGTTGGACGAATTCCGCGAAATATCAATAAGTCCGGCACCGTAACGTACATCGGCATTGAGCCAAACTTTGTTTTGGATTCGGTAATTCAGCCCAATACCCGCCGTAACGCCAATATCTACCGTTCGGTACACACGATTGCTTGAAGGTCCATTGATGTTTTCGCCATCTTTATCACGAGCGGCCGCCAGGAAATTTGCCGTTGGCCCGATAAACAATTTTGGACGAATGCCCCCCTGCCCCAAAAAGTACGTAAGCAGCAACGGAACCTGTACATAGTGCAGATTGATTTCGTTGGTTTTATTACTTACCTGAGCACCTAGCTGCGTGTACAACACCTGTCCGCTGAAACCGAATCTGTTCTCTGAACTATAATTGTAAAACCCGCCCAACGTAGGTCCGGCTTTCCAGTCATTGTTGACAATATCCCCACGCAGGTTCGCAAATGTTACGCCGACGATAGGTCCGATGGATACGTTTTCCTGGGCCTGAGCAAAAAATGAGGCGCTGAGGAGTGCCATTCCAAGGAAGTACTTTTTCATAGTAGTTAAACTTTGGTTTTATTACTTTATAAAATGCCGAAATGCATTTTACAGAAATAGTACAATTCCTGTTCCAGCGAAACTGAGATGCGTGCGCATCAAAAAAAGTATTGATCCTAAGTTCATTGCAGAAAATGAGATGATTTAACAGAAAATTCATGTAGCGTTTTTTCTACACAAAATTAGCACTCAGTGAAACGCTCATTTCATAACACAGAATGTTCCGATTACTCAATGGAGGCAACCATTTAATCAATAGCGTAAAACTACGGTAGGACTCACCTGATAGTCAGGCTACTTTTGAATAAAAAAACGAAAACTCATGAAAAAACTCTTCAAAAAAACCACCGTTCTATTAGCCTTTACCGGATTAGTGACATTTTCCAATTGTGGCAAAAAAGATACAGATCCAAGTCCTGAAAACTGTGGGATGAATGCCGAGAAGGTTTTGGAAGCTGCAAATACTTTTGGGACTAATCCAAGTAAGACCACATGCGAGGCGTATAAAAAAACGCTCGAAGCTTTCTATAAGTCCTGTCCAACCTTTTATACCGGAGTTACGAAACAGCAGTTTGATGAATTTTTGGCTGAACCTTGTGATTTTTAAGTACTTAAATATTGGGTAGACAATAAAAACGCCCCGTACAGGTCATGTACAGGGCGTTTTCAATGGAAATTTACTACAATCAACTTTCCTGATAGGAAAAGTACTGAACGATCTTACAAAAACATCGTTCGGGCTTTTTCCAGTGCAGCGGCCATTCCATTTGGCTCAGAGCCGCCAGCAGTGGCGAAAAACGGCTGTCCGCCGCCGCCGCCTTTAATTTCGCGCGCCAGTTCTTTCACGATTTGTCCGGCATTTAGATTTTTTTCTTTTACCAGATTTTCCGCAATGTACACGGCAAGCTGAGGTTTTCCGTTAATTGTTGCGCCAAACACGGCCACTAGCTGATCCACCTGCGTTTTTAGTTCGTACGCCAGCTGTTTCAGTGCATCGGCATTGGGAACTTCCACTTCCTCAATCAAAAGATTCATTTCGCCCGCGGGTTGAATTTTTTCCAGCAACGTCGCTTTTAGTTGTTGTACTTTTTCATTTTCCAGCGTTTCCACTTTTTTGGTAAGCGCAGTTCGTTCTTCCAACAGCATTTCGAGGGCTTTCACCAGATCTTTTGGACCTTTCAAGAGCTCTTTCAGTTGGGCAAGCGTTTGCTCCTGTTCGCGCATTCGGGCCAAAGCTACTTCACCTGTAATAGCTTCGACACGGCGTACACCTGCCGAAACAGAGCCTTCCGAAACAAACTTGAACAGGCCGATTTCACCTGTTGACGGAATGTGTGTACCCCCGCAAAGTTCCAGCGAATAGGCGGGATCAAACGTAACGACACGTACAAAATCGCCATATTTTTCGCCAAACGTAGCCGTTGCGCCCATCGCAATTGCTTCCTGAATGGGCACATTGGTTTTTATATCCCGGGTAATATTCTCTCTGATTTTTTCATTGACGATATCTTCAATTTTACGTAATTCCTGATCCGTTACTTTGGAAAAATGGGCAAAATCAAAACGCAAAATTTCATCGTTCAGGAAAGAACCTTTTTGGCTTACGTGCGAGCCCAACACCTGCCGCATCGCCGAAAGCATCAGGTGTGTGGCCGTGTGATTGGCCATAATTTTATGGCGACGTTCGATATTTATACGGGCAGTTACTGTGCTAGCTGATTGTAAAGCTGAATCAAGGTTTTTATCCGTAGAAATATGGACCGTCAAATCATTTTCACGACGGGTATCAGCAACAGAAATAAGCAACGGCTTTCCGTCAACCTCAATTTCCAGACTTCCGGTGTCTCCCACCTGTCCGCCCATTTCGGCATAAAAAGGCGTGCGATCCAGCACAATATGATATTCGTCCCCGCCTTTGGTTTTTACTTTGCGATATTTAAGTATGTGGCTATGAGTTTCGTTGAAATCGTAGCCCAAAAACTCTACCGGAATTCCTTCATTGTCAATGAGTTCTATCCAGTCGCTTGCTTCCTTGGCAGCATCGGAGCGGGATCGCGCTTTTTGTTCGGCAAGGGCTTTCTGAAAGCCAGCCTCATCAATTGTCAATCCTTTTTCACGAGCAATGAGGGCCGTGAGGTCCATGGGAAAACCAAAGGTATCGCTCAGTTCAAAAACCTCATCACCGGGAATAGTCGTGTGGCCATTCGCTGAAACCTGAGCAGTCATTAAATCCAGGCGTTTCAGGCCCGATTCGAGTGTACGCAGGAAGCTTTTTTCTTCTTCCAAAATTACCTTCGTCACAAATTCTTCCTGAGCTTTGAGTTCTGGAAAAACATCCTGAAACTGTTGGGCCAAAGGACCCACAAGGCGATTGATAAAGGGTTCGGTCAAGTTAAGGTACGAATATCCGTACCGAATAGCCCGGCGCAAAATGCGACGAATCACATAGCCGGCCCGTACATTGGAAGGAAGTTGTCCGTCAGCAATCGTAAAAGCAACCGCCCGCAGGTGGTCCGAAATTACCCGCATCGCAATGTCAGGCATACGCTCAGTACCGTATGTTTTGCCCGAAATCTGCTCAATTACCTGAATGGTATTTTGGAAAACATCCGTGTCATAATTGGACATTTTTCCCTGAATAGCCATACACAAACGCTCAAAACCCATGCCGGTATCGACATGCGTAGCAGGAAGTGGAATCAGGGAGCTATCGGCTTTTCGCTCAAACTGCATGAAAACCAGGTTCCAGATTTCAACAACCTGCGGGTGATCCTGATTGACGAGCGATTTGCCGGGCACAGCTGCAACGTCGGCGGCAGGGCGAATGTCTATATGTATTTCTGAGCAGGGCCCGCAGGGGCCGGTATCGCCCATTTCCCAAAAATTATCTTTTTTATTTCCAAGAATAATCCGGTCTTCACCCACAATCGGTTTCCACAAATCCCATGCTTCCTGATCGAACGGAACGTTGTCAGTGCTATCTCCTTCAAAAACAGATACATACAAACGATCCTTGGGGAGTTTATAAACCTCCGTAAGTAGTTCCCAGGCCCAGTGAATGGCTTCTTTTTTAAAATAATCGCCAAAAGACCAATTGCCCAACATCTCAAACATCGTGTGATGATAGGTATCAAATCCAACGTCTTCGAGGTCGTTGTGCTTGCCACTTACGCGCAGGCATTTTTGGGTATCGGCAATTCGGCGGGAAGGAGGGGTGCCATTTCCCAGAAAAAAATCCTTAAACTGCGCCATTCCCGAATTATTGAACATAAGGGTCGGGTCATTTTTGGCAACAAGCGGAGCCGAAGGAACGATGAGGTGTTCTTTACTCTTAAAAAAATCAAGAAAAGCCTGACGAATCTGATGCGAGGTCATGTGTAGGTGGTTAGCTTATAGAGTGTTAGCGTTGGGCTGAATGCTGACTGCGTATTATTTGTTGATTTTTCCGGAGAAAAAACCTGTGATAAAAATTTCCGCAAAGGTAACGAAATTACAGATTCTTTGGAACGCATGCGCCTTAGTTAAAAAATGCATCGTATTTTTGAATAAAGCCAAAAGACCATGGACAACAACACAAAATTATACTACGATACCAATGAAGTGGCCGAATTGCTGGGGTGTCAGCCGTCGGCACTGCGATTTTGGGAAAAGAAATTTCCGCACCTGTGTCCTAAGCGCGATTCCCGCAATCGGAGGCGCTATACCGAAAGTGACATTGAGGTAATTCGTAAAATTATGTATCAGCGCGAAACGCAGGGGCGTTCTATCAAGGCTACCCGGCAGCAGCTCAATCACCGCGAAATGGCCCAAAATGTAATCCATCGTTTGACGCGAATTCGCAGCTTTCTGGAAGAAATACGGGATTCTATCCACTAATTATACCCCATTCTTATGAAATTTACCTACAAAAGTTTACTAGCCCTGGCCGGAATGGCTGTGTATCATCCGGGCTTTTCTCAAAAGCTGGACCTGAAAGAAATTCAGACGCATGTACGGTTTCTGGCGTCAGATTCGCTCGAAGGCCGGGGCACAGGCACATTGGGGGAAATCCGGGCGGCTAATTATATTGCCAGTTCATTCTTACAGGCAGGTCTTGAACCCAAAGGCTATGAAGGTAGTTTTTTTCAACCTTTTGGCGTAACAATTTCGGTTGAAAGTATTCCGCATCAGGTAACCGCCCGAAATGTGGTGGGATTTTTGGACAATCAGGCTGAAAAAACTATTGTTATTGGTGCGCACTTTGACCATTTAGGGAAAGGCTACCAATCTGGTTCGTTGTCGCCGGATAGTCGCGAAATGATTCATAATGGTGCTGATGACAATGCTTCCGGTACCGCAGGCTTGATCGAACTGGCCCGGTACTATGCTACCAACAACATAAAAGAAGGCTTCAACTTTTTGTTCGTAGCTTTTTCAGGAGAAGAATTAGGTCTTTTGGGTTCCAAATTTTTTGTATCTAAATCCGAAATTCCAGTCGAGTCGATGGCCTTTATGATCAACATGGACATGATTGGACGATTGGACGAGGAAAAAGGGCTAACGATTGGTGGGTGGGGAACAAGCCCAAGTTGGGGGGATTTGTTGCCGGGAATTGCCAGAAACAGTAACCTAAAATATAACGTCGATTCTTCGGGAATTGGTCCTTCGGATCATACTTCGTTTTATTTGAAAGAAAAACCGGTACTTTTCTTTTTTACCGGTGTGCATTCAGACTACCACAAACCGTCAGACGATGCGGACAAAATTAATGCACGGGGAATTTTGACAGTATTGCAAACGATCGTTGGTTTGGTTGATGAATTGGATGCAAAGAAAATAGTGCCATCATTTACAACTGCGGGGAATCCGCATGCGCAGGCCACGCAACAAACCTTTAAAGTTACCCTGGGGGTCATTCCAGATTATAGTTTTACTGGAAAAGGGCTTAAAATTGACGGAGTGACCAAAGATCGTCCGGCAGATTTGGCGGGTATGAAAGCAGGAGACATCGTGTTGAAAATGGGCGAGTTAACAATTGCGAATATTCAGGATTACATGAAGGCGTTGGGTACTTTTGAAAAAGGACAAACGACGAATGTTGAAATAAACCGGCAGGACGAAAAGAAGGTCCTGCGGGTTATGTTCTAGTAATAGTTGCTTACAAAATCAATTCAAAAGGATCTTTATCCAAACCTATTTCCGAATAAACAATCCCTGATTTTGCATCGGTAATTGGAATAGTTAATGGGCCGAGCTGATGTTTTGTTGGCACTTTCAAGCCGGTCTCTAGCGTAATCCAGTTTTCCCAGGTAGCTTTCAGGCCACCAATCGGAATGATTGACACCCACATTTGATACGAAACCGGGAGTCCGTCGGCGTCAAGATGCCACAGGTATGAATCTCCGGGAGTAACTCCACCGCTGCTGTACGTAACCAGTAAAGCCTTGCTTCCGTCCGGTTGGACAACGACTGCCCGTTCAACCCCCTCATCAAAAGTTTTTGTAGGTGCCACAAGCCAGAAAGAATCGTTTACAAAATATTGATAAGCTTTACCTCTTAAAACGTCGAGGCGTTCATCCGTTACTTCAACTTCCTTTTCAAACGCTTTGCCTTTTGGCCAATCGGACAGGTTGAGCAGAACGCGGGTGTCGCCCCATGCTACCTGTACCAAACTGCGTTTGGGATCCCATACGTAATGATTCTTGTTGGCGAAGGTCCAGCTCAAAACACCGGTTTTTTCTTCAAGCGCTTCGGCACCAACGGCCTCCTGCATTTTTATGGCCAAAGCTTCCGCCTCCGGGCCCGGCCTGCCTTTGGGCAGTGGTTCGTTCAAAACAAAAAAAGCGACCGCTCCAATTATCAGCAGAAGCACACCAAGTCCGGCAATTATTCTTAAAATTCGTTTCATGGGAAATTGTTTTGATTAAATGACTAATTATCAGGCCAATAGTTCAAATAAATTATGTGGTAAAGATGGGATTTTGGGCAAAATGAAGTGCTAAAAAAGTGGTATGAAGATAATTTGCTGCTGTAAATCCAATAAAAAAACTGACCGTCAGGCGATGGTTTAAACACCTTTGCCTAACGATCAGTTAAAATTTATAGGTAGATTTTATTCTGAAAAAATCAGTCAAAATCGCTATTCCAGTCTCTTTTTTTGGAGCCACCGCCACCACGACGATCCTGATCACGGGACGAACGATCCCATTTTTTATCAGAAGATTTGTCGTTGTATTTTGTGAAAGGGCGTCCTGAGCCTCCGCCAGAGCCTCCGCCTCGTGGCGAGTCATTGCCGGAACGGTACCCACCGCCACCACCACTGTTTCCGCCGCCGCTATATCCACCGCCGCCGCTGCTTCCACCGCTACTGCCTGAGCCACTGTATCCACCTCCGCCTCCCGGACGAGGTCCGGATGGGCGTTCAGTTTTTTGCGATTCATTGACAATCAGGCTTCGTCCGTTTACTTCCTGACCATTCAATTTTGAGATAGCATCCTTGGCTTCGTCAGCATTGGGCATTTCTACAAAACCAAACCCTTTACTTTGCCGGGTTATCTTGTCGATAATAATTTTTGCCGAAACTACTTCCCCGTACTTTTCAAAAATTTCTTTCAATTCCGCCTCCTTCATTTTATAGGGAAGGCTGCCTACATAGATATCCATTGTGGTATAAGGTTATTTTCCTCTAAATGTACGTTTTTTCATAGTATCTCCATACGTTACCGTCTATTTTATTGAGAAAATTATTGAAAATTTAACCTGCCTCAAACTCGGCATCGTGCGGTTTTAAGTCTAGATTTGTTTACCCGGAATTTTATCAATAATCTACTATGATTTTTATGCAAAGAACTCTTCTTATGATTCTCCTTGTGTTGGTAGTACAAATTACTACTGCACAGAAAAAAAGTAGGCAATTACAGGCTGAACAACCTGCCACAGCTACTGTAAACTATTCCAAACTATTCAAAGCAGTTAAATGGCGATCCATTGGGCCCTTTCGGGGTGGGCGGTCGGTGGCGGTATCGGGTGTCAACTCCGATCCTCTGACCTACTACATGGGTACCACAGGCGGCGGGCTATGGAAAACCTCCGATGCAGGCGTTTCGTGGTTTCCTGTGTCGGATGGCTATTTTAAAACGGGCTCCGTTGGTGCGGTAGCCGTGGCCGAGTCAGATCCTAATGTAGTTGTGGCCGGTATGGGAGAGCACGCGCCAAGGGGCGTTATGACGAGCTATGGCGATGGCGTATATAAATCGACGGATGCAGGCAAAACGTGGTTGCACCTTGGGTTGGAAATGACCCGGCAAATCTCTGCGGTTCGGATCCATCCCTCCAATCCTGATTTGATATACGTAGCCGCGCAGGGAGCCTTACACGGACCGTCTGCTGAGCGGGGAATTTACAAAACGTCAGATGGCGGAAAATCCTGGAAAAAAGTGCTGTTTGTGGACGATAATACCGGTTGCTCCGACCTCAGCATGGATCTGACCAACCCCCGAATTCTCTACGCTGCCATGTGGGATCATCGCCGGTTGCCCTGGCAAATGGTGAGTGGCGGCAAAGGTAGCGGCTTGTATAAGTCAGTAGATGGGGGTGAAACCTGGCAGAAAATGGAAACGGGATTGCCCAAAGAAATGGGCAAAATGGGAATTGCAGTTTCACGGTCAAACCCTGAGCGCGTGTTTGCAGTGATAGAATCGGATAGCGAAAAAGAGATGGGTGGAGTATTTCGCTCTGACAATGCAGGCAAAACCTGGACGAGAGTGAGCAAGGATCACCGTACGGTACAGCGGGCCTGGTACTATACCGAAATTTTTGTTGACCCAACCAACGAGAATACTGTGTATGTGTTAAACTCGCCAGCGTTGAAATCGATTGATGGTGGAAAAACGTTTAGCAGGGTTTTTGGCGGAACCCATGGCGATTACCATGATTTATGGATTAACCCTGCAAATGCCAAAAATTTGGTGGTCGGCAATGACGGAGGTGCGGCCGTGAGTTTCAATCAGGGAGAAACATTTTCGTACCAAAATGGTATGCCAACAGCGCAATTTTACCGGATAAATGTTGACAATCGCTTTCCGTATCGCATTTACACGGGGCAACAGGATAACTCGTCGGTGATGATTGCAAGTCGCAACACTGCCGGGAGCGGAATCACAGATCGGGAATGGGAAACTTCCGCAGGTGGCGAAAGTGCTTTTCTGGCTTTTGATCCGGACGCACCCCGGTACGTGATGGGAGGTAGCTATCAAGGTACAATCGAGTTGCTGGATTTACAGAATAAAGAAGGTCGGGGGGTGATGGTTTCGCCTATTCAGTATCAGGCGCTTAAAGCCAAAGAAATGAAGTATCGGTTTAATTGGAATGCACCAATTATTTATTCAAAAAACGAAAAAGCGTTTTTTCATGCGGCCAACGTCGTTTTCAAAACTACGGATTTGGGGAAAAGCTGGACAAAAATTTCGCCTGATTTGACACGGGCTGATTCGACTAAACTTGGACTCGGCGGAGTACCTTACACCAACGAAGGCGCAGGAGGTGAAAATTATGCGACGATTTCTTACCTGTTAGAATCGCCACATGAAGCCGGAGTACTGTGGGCCGGAAGCGACGATGGGTTGGTGCACCTAACCCGCGACGGAGGTAAAAGCTGGAAAAATGTAACACCTGCTGGTCTGGAAGAAAAATTGATCAATTCCATTGAGGTCTCGCCGCACGACCCCGCCACTGCCTATATCGCTACGACAGGGTACAAAATGAATGATTATAAACCTTCTCTATATAAAACTACAAATTACGGTCAATCCTGGACGAATATTGTCAACGGAATTCCCGAAGGAGCTTATACCCGGGTAGTTCGGGAAGACGACAAGACAAAAAACTTGCTCTATGCCGGAACCGAAACGGGTTTGTATATTTCTTATACAGGCGGTGAAAAATGGTATCCTTTTCAATTGAATTTGCCTGTTACCCCCATTACCGACCTCAAAGTACATCAAGGTGACCTCATTGCTGCAACGATGGGCCGTTCACTTTGGATTTTGGATGATTTGACACCGATTCAATCATATAATTCCAGCGTTAAACCCGATAGTATGTGGGTATAAACGCCTGAAAATGCGTATCGGGTCTCAGGAAGGAGTGCGCTGGACAAGGTAGAAAATTCTGAAAATGAAGGAATTGGTACTGGAAAGAGCGGCTCGTCGGGCGACAACCCCGCCACGGGCGTTGTTTTTTATTACCAACTTCCTGCAAAAATGGACACCGCCGCAGTGTTAACGTTGGATGTGCTGGATGCGCAGAAAAAGGTGATTCGGTCATACAGCAGTAAAGAAGATGCCGATTTTGTCAGTTTTCCCGGCGGTCCTTCGCCGGATGACGTGTTGCCGAAAAAGGCCGGATTAAATCGGTTTGTGTGGGATATGCGGGCGGAAACATTGCCGGGCGTGCCCAAAGTTTTTATTGAAGGAAGTTATGAAGGGCGCAAAATGGCGCCGGGGTCATATGTTGCCCGTTTTACTTTTGGTAAAGAAAAAAGAGAAGTAAGTTTTCAAATTTTGTCCGATCCGCGCATTGACGCGTCTCCCGAAGCGTATCAGGAGCAGCAACTTACGCTAACCGAAGTTGAAAATAAAGTGAAAGAAATTCACGAAAGCATCCTTAATATGCGCAAAGTGAAGCGACAGATTGACGAATTAACCGCACTAGTGAAAGACAAGGCCGAACTGAAACCCGTAGTGGAAATGGGTAAATCCCTTTCTGGAAAAATAAAGACCTGGGAAGAAAAACTGGTTCAAAATAAATCGGAAGCCAACGATGATGTAATTAACTTTCAGAATCGACTGAGTGCAGATTATATTTTTGTTCGTGGCGAGCTCGATACCAATACTCCGGGTGTAACCAACGGACAAAAAGAGCGCATTGCCGAACTTAATAAAGAATGGAGCGTGCTGCAAACGGAAATGAAAACGTTGCTTTCACAGGATGTAACAACGTTTAATGCTTTGTGTAAAGAAAAAAAGATTGAAAAGATAACGCTCCCGTAAGATTTATGAAATGCAGGAAGATACTCCGTACTTGTGCCGGGCCTTCCTGCATTTTTTAGTTTAAAGCTCCACGCTTACCAAGTTCAACAACTTCCATTTCACTGATTTTTCCTTCGTGCAGAACGAACCGGAGTAGCGTACGAACGTTGTGAAATCCTTCTTTACCAGCCGCTCCGGGGTTTATGTACAGCATATTATGTAGTTTTGGATCGCGAATAACCCGCAAAATGTGGGAGTGCCCGCAAACAAAAAGATGGGGTGGATTCGCACGCAACTCGGGCCGTACCTGCGGGTTGTAGCCCGGAGGAGCTCCACCAATATGCGTCATCCAGATTCGAAATCCTTCCAGTTCAAAATGCAGATTCTCCACTGATCTTATTCTAACGGCTTGATTGTCAATATTTCCAAATACTACCCTTAGGGGTTTGAAGGCTTCCAGCTGATCCAGGATGCGGGTGCTACCCACATCCCCGGCATGCCAAAGTTCGTCGCAGGTAGCGAAATGCTCGAATATAGCTTCATCCAAAAAGCCGTGGGTATCTGATAGTAATCCGATTCTTGTCAAAATAGAAATGGGTAAAAAAATAAATTGTAATAAAGTAATATCCTATTGTATAATTGGGATGTATGTAGGACATTTGATCCCCAAATGAAGCAAAGACCCACGAAACGAGCAAATCTGACTTTTAAAAACCAGTTCAATATGTTACTACATACAAAAATAGCCGGGATCGGTAAATATATTCCCGAAGCAGTGGTTACCAACAACGATTTGACGCAGGTAATGGAAACCTCCGACGAATGGATTCAGGAACGCACCGGAATTCAGGAGCGGCATTACGCGCGCAAACATGAAGAGACCACCACAACAATGGCCGCACGGGCTTCTGAAATTGCCATTGAGCGGGCCGGAATTAAAAAAGAAGATGTCGATTTTATCATTTTCGCCACCCTCAGTCCGGACTATTACTTTCCGGGTTGTGGTGTTTTGTTGCAGCGCGAATTAGGAATTACCAGCACCGAAATCGGAGCGCTCGATATTCGGAATCAGTGTTCAGGATTTGTTTACGGACTTTCGATTGCTGACCAATTTATCAAAACCGGGATGTACAAAAATATCCTGCTCGTAGGATCAGAAATGCACTCGATGGGTTTGGAATTTACCACCAAAGGACGAAATGTAACCGTAATTTTTGGCGATGGAGCGGGAGCCGTTGTGTTACAACCAACTGAAAAAGAAGGGCAGGGGATTCTGACTACGCATCTTCACTCGGACGGGACGCATGCTGAGCAACTCGCGATGATTAATCCGGGCAGCCACGGCGGGTATCACTTGGGCAAAGAAAATTTTGGGTATCCTGACGAGCAGTACGGAGAGATTTTTATCTATCCTGAATTGATTGAACGCGGAAATATTTATCCAAATATGGAAGGCCAACTCGTATTTAAAACTGCAATTCAAAAATTTCCGCAGGTAATAGGAGAGGCATTACAGAAAACCGGCCTTTCAACCACTGACATCGACATGTTTATTCCGCATCAGGCCAATCTTCGGATCAGTCAGTTTGTGCAGACAAAACTAGGACTTCGGGACGATCAGGTTTGGAATAATATTCAAAAGTATGGCAATACAACGGCGGCCTCTATTCCGATTGCGCTTTGTGAGGCCTGGGAGGCTGATAAAATTAAGGAGGATGATTTGGTTTGTTTGGCTGCTTTCGGAAGTGGATTTACCTGGGGTTCTGCCCTGATTCGCTGGTAGCAGTCCTCTTTTTGTCTTAAATTTTTTTGAATCCGGAATTGGGGGACCCAATTCCGGATTTTTTATTTGATAAAATAAATCTATATATAGTTTAATTTAATATATAGTTTATTATATTTATGCTTAAAAACTACCTCATTTGATCAAGACCTAACTGCGTGAATGGGCTTGTCAGGTTTACTAAGTTACTTTTTTACACATAAATTGCTTTGTATAACTAAACTATTAGTTATATTTGAAAAATAATTCTCAATCCTTGCAACCTTTTGCCATATAATAAGACCTTGTACAAAACCCAACTTCATAAACTTTTCACTCCACCAACTTCCTACCCCTTTGAAAAAAATCTTACTTCCGTTTTTTCTTGTGTTCATGAGCCTGCTCACGCAGGCCCAAACGCCTGGCCGATTTACAATTAAAGGAACTGTCATTGACTCTTCCGGAACCTTGCTACCGTCAGCAACTGTCATGTTGCTTACACCGCAGGATTCAGCATTGGTCAACTTTGGCCGAACCAACGAACAGGGCGAGCTTGAATTCAAAAATGTCAAGCGTGCTTCCTATCTGCTAAAAATTTCCTACGTTGGTTATTTGCCCTATGAACAGCAGGTACAACCCGGCGAAGAGGCGGTAGTTGATTTGGGGCAGATTCAGTTAAAAATGTTAAATCAGGATCTGTTTGAGGTGGTAATTAAAGCTGCCCGTGCACCGCTCAGCATTCGCGGCGATACGGTGGAGTACAACGCCGGTTCGTTTAAAGTGCCGCCGGGAAGCACAGTAGAAGATTTACTTCGGAGACTTCCGGGTATGCAAATTGAGCAGGACGGCACGATTCGTTCGCAGGGGCAGGAAGTTAAGCGCGTGACCGTAGACGGTAAGCGTTTTTTTGGGGATGACCCAAAAATGGCAACTAAAAATCTACCTGCGGAAGCAATTTCTAAGGTGCAGGTGTTTAATGGCAAATCTGAACAGGCGCGCATTACGGGGGTAGAAGATGGGAAACAGGAAAAAACCCTGAACCTTGAACTCAAAGACAGTCATAAAAAAGGTGGCTTTGGCAAAGCAACAGTTGGCGCCGGAACGGACAACCGGGTAGAAGGGAAAGTGAATTATAACCGCTTCAATGATAAGCAGCAATTTGCCATTGTTGGTTTTGGAAACAATACGAATCAAAGCGGACTTTCGTGGGACGATTATCAGGATTTTCGGGGAAGTCAGTCGTTTAATTGGGGCGACGATGGCGACTTTGGGTTTAGCAGTGGGGGCGGAGTTCGGTTTGTTTCATTTGATGACGATCAGGAAAGCCTGACGATTCAGGCCGGGCGCAGCAGCCGTGACCGGGGGTTTACCAAAAACTGGGCAGGTGGTGCCAACTATAATTACGACACCAAGAAAACCAAATTCAGCTCCAATTACTTCTACAACCAAACCGATCAGACGCTTGATGTGTTGTCGAACCGGGAAAATTTTCTTAGTTCCGGAACCTTTCAAACCTCGGACAACAACACTCGCTCCAACCTGAACATGAATCATCGGGGAGGAATCCGTTTTGAACATACACTCGACTCACTCAATACGATCATTGTGATCAGCAACGCTCGTTTTGGCCGTGGAAGTTCGCGTTACAACAGTTTGCAAGAGTTTTATCGGGGTGAAAACAACCTGTCAACACGCTCAAATATTAATAACAACAACAGATTCAATTCGTTCTCGATGGGGAATACGGCTATTTTCCGTCATAAATTCCAGAAAAAAGGCAGGAACTTTGCCGTTAGTGTTGGCTACAACATTAATAATTCGGATGGCGATGCCACGCAACGTTCTGTTAATGAGTTTTTTAGAGAAGAAGGTGATTCTACCGCAGTCATAAATCAGGATAATCAAACGGTGAGTCTGCGGACGCAGTTTAAAGCAAGTGCTTTGTATATAGAACCCTTAGGTAAAAAATTCTTTTGGGAAACCTTCGCCAATTTTAGCCTGCGTCAGGATGAGGTAGATCGCGACGTGTTTGACATATCACAGGAAGCCCAAATTCGTAATACTTTTTTGAGTCGATACTATACCAACGATTTCGTTTACAATCGATTTGGAAGCAGCATGCGCTACTCCTACAAAGGATTCAACCTCAGCGCCGGATTGGCCCGGGTTTATTTTGATTTGAAGGGACAGTTCTCGCAAGATCAGACCACGCCCGAAATCGGTCGGGTAGATCGGCAGTTTACGCGCTGGACGCCAAGTGCGAGCCTTAATTATTCGATGAAGAATAATAAGTATCTGTTTATGAACTATAACCTGAACGTAGATGAGCCGCCCATTCGGGATTTGCAACCGATTATTGATAATAGCAATCCGCTGTACATCCGGGAAGGAAATCCTGATTTGCAGCCACAGGCCAATCATAATGTAAGTGCCGGACTGAGTATGTTTAATCCCGGAAACTTTACACAGTTTTTCATTAATGTGTACTACGCATACTATTTAAACCAAATTGTGTACAACCAAACCGTTAGTCAGGACTTGATAACAACTACCCGGCCGGTTAATATTTCGGGTGGAACAAACCTGGGTTCGTACATCAATTATGGATTCCCATTAGTCAAGACTAAGAGTACACTTAATATTAACTCGTCGATTGGCTTCAATAAAAACCTGATTTATGTCAATGAAATTCTGAATACGACCAATACCGACCGGTATAATGTTGGCCTGCGACTTGACCTGACGCCAAGCGACAAGTTTACGCTCTATACCAACGCCAACTGGAATTTTTCAAATACTCGCTACTCGCTCAATACAACTCAGAATCAGAAGATTGTGAACAGTAGCTATGGGGCCGAAATGAATGTGAAATTGCCTGCCGAAATGTATTTTTCCAGCCGATTCAACCTTAATACCTTTGTGAATGATCGCTTCGGTTTTAACCAAACGCAGCCAATATTGAATTTATCGGTCTATAAAATTATTCTGAAAGACAAAAAAGGGGAAGTTCGTTTATCAGCGTATGATCTGTTTAATCAAAATCGGGGAATTACTCAATATGCTACTCAAAACTTCGTTTCCACCGAACAGGTCAATACACTTGCCCGCTATTTTATGCTAAGTTTTACTTATAACATGCGTGGAGTAACAGGTGGCGTGCGCCGAAGAGGTTTCTAAAATCTGACGAAAAACACTCCTGAATTATTCATTAAACCCCTACGATTTTATTCTTATGAAATTTAAGCATTTTAACATCGCACTATTCCTGTTAATGGCCCTGCCCGGTCTGTGTCAAACGATGGAAGGAGTGGTTACTTACGAGCGCGTGTATCATTGGTCTAAAATTTACTCACGCCTTACCTTTTTGAGTCAGGAAGAGAAAGACAGGATCAAGCTGACCTGGGGAAATGACGATGAAAGTAAGACCAAAATGCAGTTGTTTTTTACTCCAAATCAGAGCAAGTACACCTATGCATCCGATCAGGGAACGAGTGAAAGCGGTTCGTACAGCTGGCGGCAGGAGGATTACATAATCTTTCGCGATTATGAAAAAGAGTCAAAAGTTGAAATTATGGAAATGCTGGGTAAAACCTATGTCATTGAAGACTCTTTGCGCGCGCCACGCTGGAAAGTATTGAATCAGATCAAGGATGTGAACGGACATGTTTGCATGCTGGCTGTCACGGAGGATACGGTAAAAAAGCAAAAAATTTCGGCCTGGTTTGCGCACGATTTACCTATTTCGGCTGGACCTGAACGGTACTTTGGTCTGCCCGGAATTATCCTGGAACTTGATGTGAATGAAGGTGACTTTGTTATTACAGCTACCAATATTGAGTTAAAACCGGTAGGAGAAGGCATCCAATTACCCAAAAAAATCAAGGGTAAAAAGCTTACCGATGCTAGTTATGAGGAGTTGATTTCAACGCATATTTCAGATAGTATGAAGTCACACCGAAATCCTTATTGGTCAATACCTTATTGAGGAAGGAAATATGTTAATTTGGATTCAAAATAAGTTTTCATAAAGCATTTGCGGGTTACTAAAATGAAAGAATTTTGGCTAAAAATGGCCTTGGTACGATAATTTGGAGTATTATAGATTATTATTCGTCTTTTTAAAAGGAGAGTAGTAATTTTGCAGCTCAATGTAGTCGTTTTTGCTATGTACGATGTACTAGTAGTGGAAGACTATATTTTTGATTCAAATTATTTAACCATAAACCAGTTTTTGTCCATCTAACTCACTAGACCCATGCAAAAAACAATTGTTGCAATTGCCCTTATTTTCACCCTAGGCTCTTGCGCCAGCAAGAAAAAAATGTTGGCCGTTCAGAATGAAAGAGATCAGATTCAGCTGATGCTTGATAAAGCCAAAACAGACCTGAGCGACTGCGACGGTAAAGTGGCAAAATTGAATACTGATCTGAGAACAAGCCAAGGTGAGCTTGAAGCCAGAAACACACGTTTGAAGGAATTGCAGGATCAGCTGGATTTCCTCAAAAAGAATAACAACGCATTGCTGGATCGTATGTCGGATCTATCCGTGATCAGCAAAGAAGGTGCTGAGAGCATCAAGAAGTCTATGGAAGTGATGAACAGTCAGGGGAATTATATCCGTGATTTGAACACAAGTATCCAACGGAAAGATTCTCTGAATATGGCTTTGGTTATGAACCTGAAACGCTCCTTGCAGGATGTTAGCGACGAAGATGTTCAGATCGAAGTAAAAAAAGGAGTTGTGTACGTTTCGCTTTCAGACAAAATGTTGTTTGATTTTGGAAGTTATAACATCACTGAAAAAGCCCAATCCGTACTTGGCAAAGTGGCCCGTATCCTGAATGACTACAAGGAAATTGAGATTTTGGTTGAAGGCCATACAGACAATGTCCCTTACCGGAGTGGAAACCTTTCAGACAACTGGGATCTTAGCGTAATGCGTGCCACTTCGGTTGTTCGTACGCTTCAATCGAAATACGGTGTAGCTGCGAACCGCATGATTGCCGGTGGACGCGGTGAATATATGCCTAAGGTAGAAAATTCTTCCAAAGAAAGCCGCAGCATGAACCGTCGGACTGAAATTATCATTACTCCCAAGTTGGATCAATTCTTCAACTTGTATACCCCACAAGCGGGCAAATAAGTTGTTCATTTCAAGTTAAGCACGAAAAGCCGAGGGGTTATCCTTCGGCTTTTTGTGCGTAATACCTTTTAATATTTCATAGTTTACGAATAGCGATTGTAAATGCTTCCTCAGGGTTTTTGATCAGGAGTTGGTCAAAATCAGAATTTTTCCAGCCATTACTTCGAAGAATTGGTTGAATTTTCTCAAAAAAATTGGTGTACCCCACAAATGATTTCATGGAGTTGTTTGTGCCGGGAGTATACCAGCCTGCATCGTGAGAAATTAAAACCCGATTCAGCAGTTCCTCCGACTTTAACTGAGATAGCCATGTGGCATAGCCTTCAAATTCTCCCCATCCCATGCCATCCAGACTTACCCAGGCGCCCATTTGCGCTGCCTTTGGGTAAATGTTTTTGTCAGGTTCAGCCTGTGCATGCACCCATACAAATGCATCGGGCCGTACTCCCATTTTTTTTATAAGCTCAATTTGCTCAAAAGCAGCAGGTGCCGGCCCGGTATGTGAACAAATAGTAAGTCCTGTGGCCAAATGCGTGATAGCCGCCGCACGAACAAGCTTTTTATGAAGTTCAGATAATTTTCCGCTGTCAACGCCAATTTTAATAAAGCCCGGTCGAATATCTGTGCCTTCGATACCATTCTCAAATTCCCTGATCCAGCGATCAGCAAGCTGTTGTTCCGTTTCTGTAAAAGCCCACTTCGGCAAGTATTTGTTATTTACTGCTCCATAATAACCGGTATTGGTCAGAATATGAATGGTATGCTCCCGCGAAATTTCCCGTAGTAAATGCACATCTCGTCCCAAAAATGCCGGCGTGCAATCCATAATTGATTGGATACCTTCGCTTTTTGCTTTTTCAATATATGGTGCTACTGCCTTTCGGACAGTTTGTCGATTCCATCGGGTGGCAGAAATTTTATCAGCGCCTATAAAATCAACCAGAAAATGTTCGTGGATAAGGGTTTTTCCCAAAGATCCAGCAGCTTTGGGCCCTTCCACGGTCATCACTCTCCCTGAAAAATCCATCCCGGAAGGAAGCAAAGGAACGCATCCGATCAGTTTAAGAAAACGTCTTCTTTCCATAGTGTTAGCCTACTAATAACTCTTTCATTTCGGTTCTGATTTTCTTTTTATCAAGTTTACCAACGCTTGTCTTAGGTATTTCGGCTACGAGTACAATCCTGTTAGGGATGTACCATCGGTTTATTTCGCCAGTTTCCACCAAAGTCAGTATATGTTGATGCAGGATTTCTGAGGACAAGGTTTTTACAAAATCTGGTTTTGGAACAACCAACGCATAAGGCCGCTCGCCCCAACGCTCGTCGGGCAGGCCTACCACAGCTACTTCTGCCACACCATCCATTTGCGAGAAGATGTTTTCAATATCAAGTGAAGAAACCCATTCGCCGCCTGTTTTGATAACATCTTTAACCCGATCCGAAATTGTGAGGTAAAAATCCGGTCCAATACTGCCAACATCGCCCGTATGTAGCCAACCGCCTTTCCACAAATTTTCCGAACTTACTTCATCCTTATAGTAGCCCTGCGTCATCCAGGCCCCACGAGCTACAAGTTCACCGACAGATTGTCCGTCATGAGGCAGAATATCGCCCTTTTCATCAAGTACCCGAAGATCTACAAAAGGAGCTATGCGACCAGCCTTGGTGCGGAGGTCTAGTTGCCGCTGTACATCCCATCCAAGTTGTTGATCGTTTAGATGAACCACTGACATGATTGGAGCCGTTTCGGACATTCCGTATCCTTGTGAAACATTAATACCCAACGAAATAGCCGCCTGCGCCAGACCGCGTGTCAGGGCAGAACCTCCGATGATGACTTTCCAATTTGATAAGTCCACCTGTTTTGCAATTGGGCTATTGACCAACATACCTAAAATGGTAGGGACGCAGTGTGAAAGGGTAACTTTTTCCTGAATTAGCAGACGAAGCAACATCTCGGGCTCGTAACGACCCGGATATACCTGCTTGTTATTCAGCATGGTAGCTAAAAACGGGAATCCCCATGCATGTACATGGAACATGGGTGTGATAGGCATGTACACATCCCGATGTGAGAACGGCAGAGCCTCATAGCCGCAAAAGTAGGCTAGTAGTCCCATGGTATGCATAAAGAGTTGACGATGAGAAAAATAAACGCCTTTTGGATTTCCTGTGGTGCCCGTGGTGTAAAAAGTAGTGGCCCATGAATCTTCCTCAAAATCTGGAAAATCATACTCAGCGGGTTGTGCAGCGAGAAGAGCTTCATATTCACCCAAAGTTGGGAAAGAAGGTTTTGTAAGTTCTGTCTTCTGCTGAGTGTACACCTTGTCACTCATAATAACGATTTTGCTGGTTGACGTTATTTGTCCATGAATCGATTCAAGAATGGGTAAAAAGTCTTCGTGTATCAGCAGAATATCATCTTCGGCATGATTAATTGTATATAAAATCTGTGCTGGTGAAAGTCGCACATTGATGGTATGCAAAATTGCCCCCATGCACGGAACGGCAAAAAAACATTCAAGATAGCGGTGACTATCCCAATCCATCACGGCTACGGTACTTCCCGGTGCAATACCTAGTGTACGTAGTGCATTGGCTAATCTTCGGATTCGTCGATTCAATTCAAAATAATCCATCCGGAATAAATCCCGGTAAACAATTTCACGCTCAGGGTTGTAACGTTCACTTTGGAGAAGCAGCGTTTTGATCAGTAACGGTTGATCATAGGCAGAGGGTGTGCGGGGAATACGTTTGGTTTTTGTCATGAACTTTGATTTTTAGTATGTTTAATTTGCAGTATTTTGGGCAAAAGAAGCTCCTGCTTAAAAGTAGGGAAAGCTCCCCGGAAATGGTACTATTTATTCTTGAATTTATTTAATATGACAACTCCTATTTATCCAACAGCTACATCAATTCTAGAAGCCCATGCACGTATTCAACCCTATGTTCATCGGACGCCCATACTTACCTGCAAAACCATCAATAAACTTGTGGGAGCTTCCTTATACTTTAAATGTGAAAATTTTCAGAAAATAGGCGCGTTCAAAGCTCGTGGTGGGGTCAATGCGGTATTGAGCCTTACAACCGACGAACAGGCCCGAGGAATTGCCACTCACTCGTCGGGAAACCATGCTCAGGCCATTGCGTATGCGGCAGGCGTGGTGGGTACAAAAGCCTTCATTGTAATGCCGGATAACTCGCCTGAGGTAAAAATTAAAGCTGTAAAAGGCTATGGTGCCGAGGTAACTTTTTGTAAAAATACACCTGAGGAACGAGAAAGGACTGTGCAGGAAGTTGTAGCACGTTCGGGTGCAACCTTTATTCATCCTTTCAATGACTACAATGTAATAACCGGACAAGCTACCGCCGCCAAAGAATTGTTTGATGATGTGGGGGTAGATCTTGATGCCCTTATAGCACCTGTGGGTGGTGGAGGTTTATTAAGCGGCACCGCATTATCGGCCCATTATTTTGCTGAGCGGACCAGGGTTTTTGCCGGAGAACCGGAAGGCGCAGCGGATGCGGTACTTTCCTTTCAGTCGCAAAAAATTGAGCGGGCACCTTATGTAAATACTATCGCAGATGGCCTGCTGACTCCCCTGGGCGACAAAACTCTTGACATTATTTTGCGGCACGTAGAAGGAATATACACCGTTTCGGATGCCGAAATTATAGAAGCAATGCGGCTAATCTGGGAGCGAATGAAGATTATCGTAGAGCCTTCCTGTGCGGTGCCTCTGGCCGCAGTTATTAAGAATAAAGCTCTGTTTAAAGATTTGACAGTGGGGGTTATTCTAACGGGCGGAAATGTTGATTTGGGGCGACTTCCCTTTTAAGATTTGAACTATATCATGAATGCAGAAAACCACCGATTCAGGTGGTTTTCTGCTACAAACGATATGCTTATACGTTTTCTACTTTGGCAGTGCTGTTTCGTGCATTGATTTCAGCAAGGCTGGGTTTTGCACCGATCTTCGTATACCAGGCCAGCATTTCCAGAAAGTAACTGATTGGAGGTTTTCCACGGTTATCTATATCTTTTCGTATATTGATATAGTATGTTTCTCCACGGTAGGCAATCGAATGACCGTCAGTACATTCAGACTTCGGTACGATCTCAAACAGATATTGCGGGTAATGTCCTTTGAGAACATAAAACCGCCCATCAGAATTGAGGGGATCAGAAACAAGCATCCATCTGGAAAGATCCTGAACGGGCTTGTTCAGTTGAAAGGTGTGCGTTTTCATCCGGTTATTTTAGTATGTGTGTTTATTGGCAATAAATATATTCATTTTATTTAAAATTTAATAATTAATGTACAAAAGTTGCACATTAGTGTCATTACTTTAATTTTAAATTTGAAATATACTGATAATTAATTGGGTTAAATTGCTTTTCAAGCCTAATTTTCAATGAGTAAGTACAACTTCTGGTTGAAATTTTACTGGTTACTATGGATACATACAATGCTTTGTGTAACTCATATTTTTTCTAAAATTTAGTACAAGTGGGTTAAAGTTTTAAACAAACTGTTTAAAATTTTAAACGAAGTGTTTAAAATTTAGGACTTTGAGTTAACTGAATCCTTTCCCGAAATAAATTTTCCACCAAAAGACAAGAATTTTTTTGGGTTGCGATCCTTGATAAATGAATTCTGATGCTTGAAGGCTTCTCTTTGTCTGCTTTGAAGTGGGTATCAGCAGCCCTGCGATGCAAAAAGTGAGAATTGTAGTAAAATGGCAAAACAACAGGTTACGCGACTGCATGAAGGAAGGTGTCATTTAGGTAAAAAAGAGGTGGCACTTTATAAAAAAACGGCCAAATTTTTAAAATTTGGCCGTTTTTGTGGAGACGGAGGGATTCGAACCCTCGTCCAGAACAGGGAAACCCTGTGCCTTCTACATGCTTATCCCCGATTAGATTTTCGAGCCAGACTAGGTTCAGGGCGGACCCGCGTCTTGGCCTTAGGTACTAGTGTCTCGTTGGGTTTTCGTACCACTATTCCAACCAGCGCTGCGTTTCGACACCCCTTGATCCACCCGGCAGCACGTAGGGTGGAGGGATGATGGCATTTGCTAAATCCTCCGGATTAGGCAGCCATGGCGTAGTTAGATTCGCCAGTTATTGTTTGAAAGGCATTGATTAACGGGAGGTACCCTCAACTCCCGACATGCTTACACACAGAATCCCAACCCGCTGTCAATACCAGTCGCCCCCATTTTGGAAACGGAAGTGGTTGTTTTTCCGTAGTTATCTGACAAAATTAGCTGTAAAATAGTTCAGACCGTGATTTATTTTAGTCTTTATCTGCCTTCAAATTGGCTAAAATTCCCAGCGATAGCTCAAAACAGGAATCATCCCAAGTTGATACCTTGGAACTAATTGCCGTTGCAAAATATCATAGTAGCTGAACGCTTCATTTTCAGTATTGCTAACATTCTGAATGTCAAGAGCCAGTGTTCGGTTATACTTTGCGTGGTTCTTTTTCCAGTAGATTCGCAGATCGGGGCGGAAATAATCTTTCATTTTTACTGTAAACGCATCTTTAACGGAATACACGGTGGTCTGTTCAGCCTGTGATGTTTCCAGATCAATGGGTGTATCCCGAAACCCGCCCAACCAAAGAATACGTGTATTGAATCCCCAAATAGCCTGTTTTTTTGTAATGATTTCTTTACCACCAGTAAAGCTGAACGTATGCCCGCCATTGTAGCGCGTACTCCGACGGATACCATCTCCCCCTACATAAGTAGAATTATAAAGGGAACCTGAGATTAAAACATAGTATCCTTTGGTCAAATATTTCTGATAACTAACCTCTACGCCATAATTGCGGCCGGTTCCGGCATTTTCCAATTTCTGATCCACAAAATTTTCAACCAAATTGAGCGTAGAAAAAGAAGGTAGTACGCGGTAGCTAAGTACCGGAGACAACGTAACCACCGGAACATCAAAGATATTTTGCAGGTAAGTTTCAATTTTGAGAATTCCGCCTTTACTCAAATTCTGCTGATAGCCCGCCACAAAATGATGCGCCCGCGTAGGCGACAGCAACCGATTAGGCCGATCGTTTGCCTGAGTATTACTATTTTTGACTGCCAGATATACTTGCGGCTGTTGCAACTGACTGTGCAATCCATAAGAGAAACTGATCGATTGCCGGGGCGATGCCTGAAAATGCACGGCCGCTCGTGGTTCAACTGAATTTGTTTTGTTGTAAGTATATCCAAGGTAATGTAGGCCCAGTTCGGTAGTTAGTCGTTTGGCGGGCTTCCATTGCCAGGTTGCATAGGGTTGAATCACTGTCCCTTCCATGCGCCCATCTGAAACCTGACTGCCCCGAGACAGGATTTCATCCACCTGATAGGTAAGAAATAGTCCCGTTTTAATTAAGTGTTTGGCATTTAGCCGATGGCTAAGCGTAGTGGAATAGGAGAGTCGCGATTTACTTATCGCATCTTCTTCAACCAAAAATCGTCGATCTGTATTGGCTTTTGACAAAATATACCCATCTCGTCCATTTTCAAGTGCAGAAGTTACCAACACAGATTTCACAGACGTTTTAGGACCCATCTGTATTGAATGCGTGAGACCCACGGCACCCATTGCGTTGGTGTAGTCGATATCGAAACCATCTTTTTGAAAAACCCATTCGTCTACATTTCGGCTTGCCTTGAATATATTGCTGCTGTATCCACCCAGCCCAAAAAATTTGAACTCGCCATGTTTAGCCGTGGGGAGTGTAATGGTAAAAGATAAATCCTGAAAGCGAATATCTTCTCCGCCGAAAGTTACGCCCATAGCTCCCAAAAGGCCCGTAAAGGAATAGCGGTAGTTGACCAGATAAGAAGCTTTTGATTTTTTGGAAAAAGGTCCTTCGGCAGCCACATCCAGACCAATAAGTCCTGCTTGTGCCGTAAACTCAGTTTGCTCATTATTACCCGTCCGTAATTTCATGTCCAGAACACCCGAAAGCGCATTGCCATATTCGGCAGGAAATGCACCCGTCAGAAAATACGAATCGTCAAGCAGTTGAGTGCTCAAAATATTGACTCCGCCTCCCGTTTGCGTGGCGCGGTCGCTGAATGTTCCGGCGTTGGATAGATGGTTTGGGTTTACGATTTCCACGCCTTCCAACCGCCACTGCATTCCGTTAGGCGTATTTCCCCGAATCACCAGCCCATTGGCCTGATCGTTTGCACTTGCCACACCGGGAAACGAGGTGGCCACTCTTGCCGGGTCGAGGTAAGTGGCAGCATAGCGCAGGGTTTGCTCTACGGTAATTTCCTGAATACTCGAAAACGCCAGCGGCTTTGAACTGATTACCATGGCTTCGTCTAATTGCTGAGTAGAGGGCGCGAGAGAAATCGACACAATTTTTTCTTTTCCGGATTCCAAAAGTAGTTCGGGTAGCAGATAGGGGCTATATCCCAAACTTGTGATTTTTAAAGAATACCGCCCCACGGGTACTTTTTCAAAGCGAAAGCTGCCATCTGCGGCAGTAATCGTCCCTTGACCAATTTCGATGAGTTGGACAGAAGCACCCGCTAAAATTGCCCTGGTTTCAAAATCCTGAACCGAACCGCGTATCGTAGTGGTATTTGTTTGTGCATGCACAAGAAGCGCGCTGGAAAGCCATAAACAAAGTGTAAAAAGTAAATTTTTATTCATTCGAAGTAAAGAGTATAAATCCACTGGTAGATGTGTTACAAAGGTAGACCCTAAACTAATTCGGTTGGATACTGTTATGAATTAAAACCTACGGAATGGATCTTTCTTCTTTTGAAAAGAAGCTTTTTACAAGCTTGGAGGACTTTTTTACCAGTCACAATTTTCCTTTTTATCCGACGCCCGCTCAGTTTAGAAGATCAACTGTGTCGGGGTTCGATAACGTTATTTTTTCTTTTAGTCCGTATCAGGAGGCCCTTTGGGTCGATGTGTTTTTTGGAAATCGATTTGAAACTGTGGAGCAGATCGCTCAGCAATTTTTGACCAATCGACTCGATTTTCGGCCTGATGCAAACACGTTGCTTACCACAATTGGTCGCTTCAGGCAGCGCACTTATTTTCACTATAAACTTAAAAATCAATCAGACTTTGATGCTGCCTGTGCAGATATTACCACTTTTTTTGTAGAAAAAGGATTTGCATTTTTTGAGCTGGTCGGTACTTTGTCTGAGCTGGATTCTATTTTAAATGATTTTCCCGAACAACGGTGTGCTTACGTAGCAAATGCGACTCACCGGGCTTTTAAAGGGCTGATTGCCGCTCGATTGGCCCAAAATCCTCGTTTTGAAAAGCTTTATGATTTTTATAAAAAAGAACTGGCCGATAATTATACCGACCAGCCTACACAAATTTCCTTTGAAAAATTACATACCTTTTTGCAATACTATTCGCACAACTGAATGCCAGGAATCAGATAATTAGTTGTTTAAGCATTACCAAGTCCAGTTACTCGTTGTTCCACGAGCCTAAGCCAGCGGCGAAAAGCAATGTGGAAAGCGCTTTTTCATATTTTGATCGCAGCGATTCTACCTTTATTTTTAACTCATTCAATTTAGATTCACGGGCATTGACCAGAAACAGTGAACTTTCGCCCAATTCAAATTTCTGAACTTCGGCTTTCAGTAGTAATTCCTGATTTTGAATTGAAGCTGTCTGAATACGAATCTGATTTTCCAACGTCTTGACATCATTAAATGCTGCGTTGATTTCGTTGGAAATTTCGCGTTGCAGCTGTTGCTGTTCCAGGGTATTTTGCAATTGCTTAATCCGGATTTGTTGCAGCTTTCCCCGTTCTTTTCTTAGAAACAGGGGGAAATACACATCAATAATTAGTTTATAATTATTATTAAAACTGGAAAACCCTGTTTGAGTCTCTTGCCCATTAAGTGTAATTCCTTTGTATAGCGCCGCCGTTTCCAGATTTACCACCGGTTTCAGCATTTCCCGGCCAAGTCGTTCATCTATTTGTAGTTGCTGCTGTTTGAAATTCAATTTCAGAATATCCGGATGCGATTCCCGTGCCAGTCGCAGCAGATCGTTCAGTCGCTCAGGGCCAAGAACCAGACCCATAGCAGGTTGTGGAATTGCGTTTTCCGGGAGTTCCAGAGGTACCTGTTCCCGCGACCACAGGTGGTTAGACAATAGCAGCCGGGCATTTCGGACGTCAAGCGTAGCCTGTGACAGTGCCACTTCCCGATCCTGTAAGGTTACGAGGGCTTCCACGGTATCAATTACCGCCGCTTCACCCAGATTTACCCGCTGACTTAATGCCTCATACCGAATCTGAGCGAGTGTATAAAATTCTGTTGCCAATTGATATTGCTGATAAGCAAAGTACCAGTTCCAGTAATCTTTGGCAGAACTAAGGATGATTTTGTTGATCATTCCTACGCGTTCTGCATCCGCAATTTCCTGAAAAACCTGGGCTTGTCGTAGGGTCGCCCGGCGGGAATCAATCAAAAAACCCTGCCCAATCGGTACAGTAAGTCCCAGATACGTAATACCTTCGGGACCTGTCCGAATATCATCACTTAGTGTTTCTCCTACGTTTCGATCGTAACCAAGTTTGAGGTCGGCGCCACCAACCCATACCGGAACTTTCAGAAAAAAGTCACTGCGGTTGAAATACTCTTTGGATTGGTATACTTTCCGGTTAAAGGTCCCTTCAAGCTTTGGATCAAAGCCACCTCTTGCCATCATGAGATCCTGACGAGCCGACTCCGGAATCAGCTCGCTTTGCTTGATGACGGGATGATTGGCCAGGAGTTGCTCATAAAAATCCCGATAGGTAAATAGCAGCGAATCCTGAGCAATAGCTGAAAAAGAACTTAAAATAAGTACAAACAGATAGGAAAGTTTCATGGGTTTTATGCTGTACATCTATCTGGAAAGCTATTTTTTTGCTCCGTCAGCAGATGATTTTGTCGTTAATTTTTCAATTTCGCTTTCATTCAAATTAGGAGGGAAGCCGTTCAACTGCCGCCAGATTTCGTACCAAACGGGCACATCAGACAGCATGACCCAGCCATATACGCCGGAGCCCTGCCGAATCGCAGCGGGCCATTCTTCTCCTTTTTTGGGCACAACCAATAAACGGAATTTGCCATTTGCCGAATTTACCTGGTCAATAACCGACACCGTTCCGCCAAAAGTACCGACCGAAACACCGGGCCATCCGGCAAATTGGAGCGCTGGCCAACCGTCAAATTCGAGTCGTACTTCCCGTCCGGGTGAAACCAATGCTACATCCATCGGATTTACATATACTTCCACCGCAATCTGCGAATTGTCGGGTTGCAGCGTCGCAACAGATTCCCCTTCTTTGATTGTTTCGCCAATACCGGCTTTCATAGCCTTGACCAGAAAACCCGACTGAGGTGCGCGAACCACGTAATTGCCCTGCCGGACTTCAATACTTGCGTATTTATTGATCAGTTTGGAAAGTTCAGATTCGCCATCGGCCAGGCTGGATAGCGCCGAACTGCGATCCGAGTTTGCTTTGGCAATTTTGTCCTGATAATCGGCCGTAATCGAGTTGAGCTCAATACGGGCATTGATAAATTCCTGTCTGGAAATATCCAGTTTATTTTGTTGGGAAATTAACTTCGCAGCTTCTTCCTGAATTTTCAAACGTCTGGATTCCAGGTCTGTAAGCGAAAATAAGCCATCTTTAAAACCATCTTCGTAGCGTGCCAACCGGCTTTGTGTGATCTCATAGTTTTTCTGAAACGCCAGAAGATCCGTACTGTCACTTACCACCTTCATGCGCGACTGTGTTATCTTGTTGCGCATTTTTTGTAGGCTAAAATCCAGGCCGGTGCGTAGAGCTGTCAATTGTTGATTCAAGGCGTTAATTTTAAGTTTATAACCCTCAATTGCCTCCCGCTTTGCCTGAATTTGCTCTTGATAGCGTTTAAGAATTTCCGGGTCAAAATACTCGTCTTTTACCTCAGAAATTACAAGCAACGTATCTCCTTCTTCTACAAAAGCACCTTCCTGCACATACCATTTTTCGATTCTGCCGCCAATGATATTCTGAATCGTCTGCGGGCGGCCTTCCGGATCCAGTGCGGTGACTGAGCCCGTACCGGAAATGTTTTGCTGCCAGGGTAAAAATAAAATAAGGATAAGGGCCAGAACTATTCCCTGAATCCATTTGGCAAATGTTCGTGCGGTCTTTGGCGATGATAGCGTGCTGAGGGCGTGTAATCTATACTTGTCAAGCACTTCGTCGTTTACCCGTATTTTTGATATATTAAGCATGTTTTGTTAAACCTTGTCAAGTGTATTTTTAACGAATGTTCAGTAAAATAAGGATGCTCAGGAAAGCAAATTTTCAAATTGAAATAAAAATTCAGGCGAATTCTTAATATCCTCATACGCCCCATGAATCGTAACCTGTCCTTCGTGCATCACGAGCACTTTGGTACATGATTTCATGAAATACAGATCGTTTGAAATCAGAATCAACGACCAGGGATTTTCCTCTTGTGTCAGGGTTTGGATGAGTCGTTGCCTTTCCTTGACTTCCAATGAATGAAAAACATCGTTGATCATCAGTAGTTTAGGTTTGGTAATGAAGCAACGCGCCAGGGTTATTTTGAGTAAAAAGCTTTCTGAAAACCGCCGTCTGCCGGGCAACATTTGCGTACTAAGTCCATCGGGAAGTTGACTGATTTCTTCGTTAAGATTCAACAAGCCCAGTGCCCAATCCAGATCTGCCAGGCTTATTTCGTGCCGACCCATCGTGATATTTTCCAGAATAGAGCCTTCAAAAATATCATCCGTCGAAATATTCTGTTCGATGTAGGAGCGCAGGCTTACTACATTCAGATCGCGCAGCGAAATTCCATTGTAGCTTATACCTCCCTGATAGTCAGTAAGTAAACCTGACAAAACCCGAAGGAGCGTATTCTTTCCCGAACCATTGGTACCAGTCACACACATGGATTCACCCGGTTTGATCGAGAACGAAATGTTTTTAAGCGCACTGGAATTTTTGTCTTTGTATCCATAGTGTAACTTCGTAACATCCACATACAGGCCCTTGGTAGATTGGTTGGGAGTAAAACGGAAGCCATGCTCTCGTTCAAGCGGCATGTCCGTTACATTTCCAAGTTTTTCAACGGCAGTAAGCGCGTCAAAAATTGTATCAATGCTTTGGATCAGTTTCTCAACAGAGTTTGTCAGGAGAACAATAATAATTTCAGTAGCTACAAACTGACCCAGCGAAATTTGCCGATCCACTACTAGCACGGTACCCAAGATAAGCAATCCGCCAATTACCATTGTTTTGAAGGCAACGGCATTCCAGAAAAATATTTTCAGGATTTTAAAATGTTTTTTTCTGTAAACCAGGTAGTTGTTCACTAATCCGTCCATTTTGTCCATGGGCAAATTGGCCGAACCTGCTAGTTTAAACGTGTATAGAGAACGGGCAATGTCTTCCAGCCATTGAGCTACTTTGTACTTGTATTTCGATTCTACCAAACTCGTTTGCAGTCCTTTGGGGCCATTTACATAAATAATAATGGACACAATCAGGATCGTAAAAAATCCGAAAGCGATAAAAAACGGATGGTAAAAAGAAAGAAGCATGATACCCAACACGATTTGCAGGATTGCGCCGGTGATATCAATCAGGATTTTGGGTAAAGATTTTTGAACGGTGATGATGTCAAAAAACCGGTTCATCAGTTCAGGTGGATAGTAACCCAACAACGATTCTGCTTTTACACGCGGAATCCGATAGGTAAATTCAAAGGCCGCTTTGGCAAAAATTCGCTGTTGAATCGTTTCTACCAAAGTAAATTGAATGATTTGCATAATGCCGGAAGCGAGCACTCCGCCAATCACCACAAAAAGCAGCAGATAGACCGAGCTAAACACCATTCCACCTGAAATTAGATTTATAATAGCCTGTATACCAAGAGGAAGTGAGAGCGTTATGAGTCCAATAACGATGGCATAGAGGTAAATATACCCTATGTCTTTTTTCTCATTTCCGAGTAATCTGAAAAATCGCTGAACGGGTGTCAGCTGTTTTTCTTTGGCATAATCGGCCTGACTGACGAGCGACTCCATCGGAAAGGCTGTAATATAAAGTGCCTTGCCATTTTTATCTAAATCCGACGATTCTTCCCAGGTAAAAGGATTTTTTGGGACTATCGGTGCGTCGGATTCTACGCTATCACTCCTGAAAATATAGTTAATTACCTCCCCTGTATGATTTCTTCCAGCCAGAACCGGGATAAAATGTCCATTTTCTTTCTCAAAAAATAGAATCGGAAAAGCAGACTCCTGAATCAATTCCGTGAGGTTTCCGGCGGTTATGTGGCTGCTAATCAGGGTTAAATCGTATTCCCGGGCTTTGGCAATAAGGTCATTTATAAAAATCGGCAGATCTTTGTCCTCATATTTGACCGAATGAAGCGCATCATAATTTTCGTTGATAGTGGTATTTTTGGAATCAAATGCATTGGCAAACTGCGTACATATGGCATGTATTAATTGGGAATTCATCATGTCACAAATAATAGATCGTGGGTTTTTGGGTTGCATGAACAGAGCAATCTGACGTATATAACGTATTAGTGTTTTTGAATGTTCGAGTCAAAATACATAAAATTAATTTATACCTGGTATTGCATAGTATGTAAATGCAGATGCCATATTTTTTTACAAATTACTCTATGGAAAGTACAGAAATAGTTTCATTTTTTAAAGAATTACAGGATTCTATCTGCTCAGAAATTGAAATTGCGGACGGGAAAGCCCTTTTTCAGGAAGATCAGTGGGTACATCATTCGGGAGGAGGGGGTCGTACCCGGGTGATTCAGAACGGCAATGTCCTTGAAAAAGGAGGTGTCAATTTCTCGTCAGTACAGGGTGAGCTGCATGTCCGGCTGAAAGCCCAAATGGGGATTGCGGATGATCAGCCGATGCAATTTTTAGCCACAGGGGTTTCCATTGTGATGCACCCGATATCGCCAAAAGTTCCCATTATTCACATGAATGTACGTTATTTTGAATTAAGTAACGGCGATTGCTGGTTTGGTGGCGGTATTGACCTGACGCCTCATTTTGTGGTTGAAGAGGATGCACGCTATTTTCATCAGTGTCTGAAAGAAGTTTGCGACAGGCATCACGCTGGTTTTTATCCGGACTTCAAACAGTGGGCCGACGACTATTTTTATATTCAGCATCGCGATGAGACACGTGGCATTGGCGGAATTTTCTTTGATTACCTCAAACCGGATCAACCCGGCAAAGGGCAGGGACTTACAAAAGGACAATTATTTGCTTTCGTCAAAGATGTAGGCAAAACCTTTGCACCGGTTTATACTCATTTTATGTACCTGCATCGCGAGGAGCCCTATACAGCCCAGGAAAAAGAATGGCAGTATTTGCGGCGTGGACGGTATGTTGAATTCAATTTGGTATGGGATCGGGGAACGAAATTCGGTCTGGAAACCAACGGCAGAACCGAGTCTATTTTGATGAGTCTGCCACCCCGGGCTGAGTGGGCCTACGACTATCAGCCGGAAGCCAATACTGCCGAAGCCCGAACGTTGGCGCTTCTTAAAAAGGGAATTAACTGGGTATAAACATTCAGGGAACCAGCCAGGAATTATCCAAAACTGACAATTCCCAGCTTTCGGAAGGCTCACTGAACAAATAACCTTTTCTGATACGGAGCGGGGAATCAATATTGGTTTCGTACAATTGTCCGGTGCCGAGCCCTTGCGGCAGATCGGATGCATATTGACCCGTAAACTGCGCAATGGCATTCAGGCCGATATTGGCTTCTAGTGCCGACGTAATCCACCATCCAATCGAAAGCCGTTGTGCAATTTCGATCCATTCACGACATTGTTGAAAGCCCCCTAACAACGTGGGTTTGAGGATGATAAATGGGGGAGTTGTTTTTTTAAGAAGGGCGAATTTTTGCATGTAGTCCATCTTGCCAATCAGTTCTTCGTCAAGGGCAATGGGTACAGGCGAAGATGTGCAAAGCTCGGCCATGCAATCCGTTTGGCCGGCAGCAATGGGTTGTTCGATAGAATGAAGGTCAAATTGCGCAAGACGATCCAATTTTTCCCGGGCATTTTCGGGAGTAAAAGCCCCATTAGCGTCCACGCGCAGACCAATTGTCTGTGCCGAAAATTCAGAACGAATTGCTTGCAGAATACGACATTCCTGCTCAAAGTCAAGTGCGCCAACTTTCATTTTCAGCGTAGTGTAGCCCTGTTTTAGCTTTTCTTCGATCTGTTTATTCATGAACTCTTCCGTTCCCATCCATATCAACCCGTTGATAGGCAATCCTTTACCTGCTGTGCTGAATTCATTTTTGAACACCAAGCATGAGCCACCGTTCATGAAATCAAGCAGCGCCATTTCAATGCCAAACCGAATGGATGGGAATTGGTTTGGAATAACCTGTTGTAAAATTATGGGAAGATTAAACGGAAAAACCTCTAAATCAAGGCTGTTAAAAAGCCTGCAAATCTCTCGTAACTTTGCCTCAAAATCGGGAATGTCGTCTACGCTCAACCCCGAAAGCGGAGCACATTCGCCATAACCTGCTACGCCGGGCTGCTCAGGATCGGTAATTTTTAATAGCCAGGATGTTTTTTGGGTAAGTACCCCGCGGGACGTTCCCGCATCAAATTTGAACCTAAGGAAAAGGGGTTGATATTGAATAGTTAATGGCATGAAAAATGGGCGTCAGAAGTAAATTGGACTTCAAGTATATGAAAAAAAACAGGTTATTCGGTCTGAAATTTATAAAACAAAGCCTGATAAAATTGGCCTGGAAGCCACTGACCTGGCTCTATTCACTGGTTACTTCTGTCCGTAACTTACTTTATGATACTGGATTACTCCGTTCTTTTACCGCCAAACAATTTACAGTCGTGGTAGGAAATTTGACCGTTGGAGGTACCGGAAAAACACCTATGATCGAGTATTTGATTCGAAGTTTTGCAAGGGAGTTTCAGCTAGTGACGTTGAGCAGGGGCTATGGCCGTGAGACCCGGGGGTTTCGGCAGGCTTCTTCACAGTCAACCGCCCGGGAGGTGGGGGATGAACCGCTGCAATATTATGAAAAATTTGGTAAAAATTGTCACGTGGCTGTTTGCGAAGATCGGGTTAAAGGTGCGCAAATTCTAGCTCAGCAGTGGCCAAAGCATAACTTGCTTCTGCTGGATGATGCCTTTCAGCATCGTCGATTAAAGGCCGATCTGTACTTGTTACTGAATGATTTTAATCGTCCTTTTTACGAGGATGAGCCTTTTCCGGGCGGACGACTCCGCGAAAGCAGGCAAGGTGCAGGGCGGGCAGATGCGGTAATTTGCACGAAGTGCCCGGCCGATTTAAGCCCAGGCAAACGGATTGAAATTGAAACTGCTGTGGGCCGGTATATCAGGTCGGGCACACCTTGTTTTTTTTCAAGTATTCGCTACGCTTCCATTCGCAGATTCGACGAACATATTGTTCAACCCGGCGGACTTTTTGTGTTGACCGGCATTGCCCAACCTGAGCCTTTGCTGCACTATTTACAGGAGAATTATTTAGTAAACGGCATCAAACTTTTCCCGGATCACCATCTGTTTACAGAAAGTGACGTACTAACCGTATTAAAAAGTGTTAAAAATGAAGAATTGATCGTTACGACTGAAAAAGATTTGGTCAAATTGCGACCTTTGACCCAAAATCTAAACCTGATGCACCGCTTTGGATATATCGCTATGGAAGTAGATTTCGGATCTGACACCGGGCGTTTTCAGGAATGGTTAACTTTACACGTCAGAACTCCGATGCTGACTCGCAGCTAGTCGTGCGAGGCAACCTAATAGAATGAAAAAACAATCCATTTTACGAACATTTTTTTTGCTTGTACTGGTCGGTACAGGATCGGTCGCTATTGCGCAGATTCGCCCCGGCGGAATTAATTTGCCGCGGGGAATTCCAACCCAAGGCGGCCAATCAGGTGGAGGAATAGGCGGCAGTCAGGGCGGAAGTCAGGGTGGTGGCGCAATTCTGGACGACAGCACGCAAAATTTGTACGGTCCGTCTACCGCACTTCATTTTTATGAAGACGATATTTTAAATAATCGCGATTCGTTACGCTATCGCCTCGATACTTCCCTCACAGGCGTGCATCGCTGGAATTTTGTTGATCGCAGCTGGAATCACCTTGTCGATTTGGGGAATTTGGGCACGGCAACGCGTCAGACGTTCTTTCAACCACGAACGCAAGTGGGGGCGCAGTTGGGGTTTCGGGCCTACGATCCTTATGCCATACAGCAAGACGAAGTACGCTACTATGATACCAAGTCGCCGTTAACCGAAATGACATTTTTTTCCGGCGGTCGCGGTCGGAATATCCTTCGTTTTGGCTTTAATCAAAATATAAATTCAAAGCTTAATCTTGGATTTCGTTTGCAGCGATTTACCTCCAACAAACAGTATGGAACATTCAGCACGCTGGGTTCAGAGGCAAATCTGGCCCAAAACTGGAATTTTCTTTTTCATGGCAGCTACACCTCACCCAACAAAAAGTACAGTATTTTGGGGCACTATCGGCACCTGAACCATGACGTAAAAGAACAAGGAGGCTTGTTGAATGTGCAGGATACGGTTGATACGGGGCAGAAATTGTTCATTTACGATGGTCAGGCCCGGCTCAGCGACCTGGCTCGTTCGTGGGAGCGACGGCATGTATATCATGTGTATCAGCAGTATCGGTTAGCCAATGGCTTTCAGCTATTTCAGCAAGGAGGAATTTCATTTGTAAAAGATCGATACGTAGATAATAATCCCGCACAGGGTTTTCAAAATCGCGTATATCCCGACACGCTGTTCGGCTCAGATTCTACTCGTCAGGATATTTATTACCGACTGATTGATACCAAATTAGGTATCAAAGGAACATTTTCAGGTTTTAATTATCGGGCCTGGTATCGTCCCCGGATTTACAGCATAAACAGTATTTATAATAACTCAGACACCACGCGGACCACCTATTCCAATGCGCGTTTTGAAAACATTGTGGGCTTGTGGCTTAGTTACTACCTGAAAGATTCTTCACAGCATATTACGGCCGAAGGCGAGCACCTGCTCGGTCGTGACTTCATGCTTCGGGGAGAGCTCTCTACCCGATGGTTCCGGGCAGGGTATCAAACCTCTTTCTGGACGCCTGATCTGCTGATGCAGCGGTACATCAGCAATCATCTGCGCTGGGATAACGATTTTAAACTCACCGGAGCCAATACAATTTTTGGGGCTTTGCCAGTCAAAGTAAAAGACCTCTCTTTTGTACCCGAAATGCAATATCACCTGGTAAGTCGTTATGTGTATTACGATACCGCCGCCGTAGCCCGACAGTTTAATGGATCATTTAGTTTACTTCGCATTGGTGCCCGAATAAGCTGGCAGAAGAAGAAGTTTAATGCAAGCGGACAGGGCTTTTACACCGTAAATTCCAACTCGGACGTCATTCGTATTCCCGCTTTGTTTGTATCGGCGGAGTTAAGTTATGATCTTATTTATGCCAAAGTTCTTTACATTCAGCTGGGGTTGGCGGCGCATTATCGGTCGTCCTATTTGGCGGATGCCTACATGCCTTTAACTCAGCAGTTTTTTTTACAAAACGATTTTGTGGTAGATCGCTACCTGATTGCCGATGCCTTTGCCAGTTTGCGCATCAACCGGGTGCGCCTGCTCCTGAAAATGTCGCACATCAATGAAGGTTTTGGAGTGGCCGGTTACTACACCACGCCCCGCTATTTGGGTTTGCAGCGAACATTTAGTTTTGGCTTGTACTGGCCGTTGTTTGATTAAATTTCCTTTTTTAGAAAAATAAAATCCTTCAAAAAATGACACTGACAACCTTAGGTCTGACCCTCTCTACGGATCCGCGATGGGTCGATATTGCGGGGATGAAGCTCAGCGAAGTGCTCATTGACCATGCCTACTGTGAGCAAAAAGCCGCCTCCTCTTGTATTTCTCTGATTGTTCATTTCCCCGAAAAAACAAAGCTGGTAGAAGTTTTAACACCGATTGTGAGTGAAGAATGGGGTCATTTTCAGCGGGTTTTGAAAGAATTAAAAAAAAGAAATATCCCGCTGGGCCGTCAACGTAAAGATGAATACGTGCGGCAGTTGCAGGAAGTTTTGTTCAAAAAAGGAAATACCGAAGAAGTTTTTCTGGATCGTTTGCTGGTTTGTGCGCTGATAGAAGCTCGCAGTTGTGAGCGATTTAAGCTGCTCTCAGAGCAACTGGAAGATGAAGGTCTGCAAAAATTTTATCGGGAATTAATGATTTCAGAAGCCGGACATTACCGGGCTTTTCTGGATCTTGCCGAAGAATATATTTCCGCCGAAAAAGTACGCAGGCGCTGGAAGGAACTACTCGAAGCAGAAGCCCGAATCATGCAGAATCTTGAACTCAGAGGCGATCGCATGCATGGCTAATCTTTCATTTAACAAAAATATCCATCCATTATTTTTTATACTAAAACCCTATCTATGAAGTCTTTTTTGAGTGAAGTTGCGAATTATTTGCTGGAAAATCATGAGTCTGATCTGGAACAATTGGCGTTGGTGGTGCCTACCCGCCGTGCGGCTTTTTTTCTAAAAGATGAACTCGCGAATGCTACGCTGAAACCCGTCATTTGTCCGCATATTGTAGCCATTGAAGATTTCATTTCTGAGCTCAGTACGTTGGAAATAGCCGATTCTGTGAGCCTGCTTTTTGAGCTTTTTGAAACCTTCAAAACCGTTGATCCCAACATTCAGTTTGACCGCTTCATGGGCTGGGCGTCGGTCCTGATGAGTGACCTCGATCGCATCGATCAGTACCTGGTCGATACCAACTATTTGTTTGACTACCTGACCGAGGCCAAAGCCGTAGAACGCTGGGAAGCAAGCCTGCCTGCCGGACGGTCGCTGCCGCAAAATGGTGGTGCCAAACCCTATTTTGCCCTTTTTGAATCCATCAATACCGTATATCATTTGTTTCGGGAGCGCCTTTTGGGGCAGGGTAAGGCGTATCGGGGTATGGCCTATCGGCACGTAGCAAGCTATGATATTCCTACCTTACTTGATCATGTAGCTTTTTCAAAAGTTTATTTTATAGGTTTTAATGCTTTTACGGAAGCAGAAAAAGTGTTGATTCAGGCGCTTAGAAAAGCGGGAAGAGCCGAAACGCTGTGGGATACAGATGCCTACTATATGTCTGTAAATCAGGAAGTAGAAGCAGGAATCAGCCTTCGAAAATACAAGAAAGATCTCACCTTTGGCCCCTGGAACTGGACGCAGGATCATCTGCTTTCGACGTCTAAGGATGTCTATGTGTATGGCGTGCCAAATGCCACACTTCAAACCAAGGTAGCTGGCGAGCTCTACACACAACTTTTGTTGACTGATGACCCCGAACATCCTGTACCAACTGCCATAGTGCTGGCCGACGAGAATCTGCTTTTACCGATGCTGTATTCGCTGGATGATCGCATTAAGGATTTTAACATTACGATGGGCTTATCGTTGCGTAATTCTATGTTGTATACGCTGGTAGACAGCATTTTTGAATTGCAGCAGCAGGTCGCCGAGTTTCGAACGAAGGATGGACGGACGCTGAAAATTCCAAAATTCAATCATAAAACCATCAGTAAAGTACTGAATCATCCCTTTATCCGACATTATGAGCAGGTAGTTCTGCGCCCTTTGGCGGCTGATGAACCCACAATAGTTCAGAAAACATTGCGGGAAATCAATCAAAATAACCGGGTTTTTCTAAGTACTCACGAGCTTCTGACGATTGGCGAAAGTCACAGGTTGTTTGAAGTTTTGTTTACCCGTTGGGACAAAAATGATTCGAGGCAGGTAATTCAATCGATGTATCAACTGATTGATTTACTGAGAGATGTGTATAAAGATTATAAGAATGCCCTGGAAACGGAATATTTATACCTCTTCTTTACCTTACTGAAACAATTTGAACAAACCGTAGCCAATCGACCTGAACCGCTCACACTTCGTACTCTGCGTTCCTTTTTGTTTGACCTGATCAGAACGACAAAAATTCCGTTTAGCGGAGAGCCTGTGAGCGCTTTGCAAATCCTGGGGATGCTGGAAACCCGCGCTCTGGATTTTAGCCGGGTAATTATTATATCGCTAAACGAAGGCACGTTGCCGCAGGCTAAGCGGCAAAATTCTTTGATTCCGTTTGACATTGCCAAGGAGTCCGGCCTGCCTACGCATTTGCATCAGGAGGCCGTCATGTCTTACCATTTTTACCGCCTGTTGCAGCGGGCTTCCGAGGTTCATTTGATGTACGTAAATACAACGGATGCCATGGGTGGGGGCGAGAAAAGCCGCTTTATTCAACAACTGGAATATGAATTGACGGCCTATAATCCGGCATTTAAAATCCACAATCGGGTGGTTGCGTTTGACGAGCAGGCGTTTGAACCCCTTGCGCAGGAAGTTCCAAAAGATGACGCAATGCTGGCCCGAATCCGTACTTATTTGGCCGAAAAAGGGCTTTATCCCACCCACATCAACGACTTTATTCGCTGCTCCATGAAGTTTTACCTCAGTCGGATTGTTGGTGTGGAAGACAAAGAAGAGATCGAGGAGGAGCTGGGAATGGATAAAATCGGAACGTGGCTGCACGCAGCGCTTGAAACCCTGGATCAGGACTACTTTCTCCTGGGAAAGGATCCAACCGACGAGCAGATTAAAGCGGTTTTGCGGGAGGAATTTGACGCCTTGTTTACCGGTTACGTAACTGATATGGGCCTGAACCGGGTGTATTATCAGATTGGAGAACAGCAGATTCTGGCTTTCTTAAAATTCCAGATAGAAAATCCTGATCGCCGGAAGGTGTTAGCCGCAGAGAAGAAAATCCAGACAACGCTGCATATGTCAGTTCATGGCCAATCGGTGCAACTTCTGTTGGGCGGAAAAATTGACCGTGTGGAGCAAGATAATTCTCAAACGCTGTTTGTAATGGATTATAAAACGGGGAGCGTGGAATTAGCAGCGGAAAAAAAGAACACTATTCAGGACAGAATAGAAAAGCTACGCCTTGATCCGGCGCTCAAAGCGGGCTATGCAAGGCAGCTTTGGTTGTATAAGTATTTGGTATACAAAGCATTGGAGCAACCAGAAGGATTGGTTTTGGGTGAACAAACCTACCGCTCCGCCAATGTGCAGGTTCAGGCGGGTTTTTATTCGTTTAGAAATCCAACAAAGACTTTTGAGAACCAATTGGAAATTACAGACAGCCCGAATGCAGCGCAATTTATTGCCGAATCAGAAAAGCTGATTCAGGAAATTGTTGCCGAACTTCTCAATCCAGAATCGAAATTCACCCAAACGACCGACCGCTCTATGTGTCAGTATTGTGACTTTAAAGGTATTTGTGCCCGTTAATTCTGATTGGATTCCTGAATCATTAATGCCCGTTGAATCATTTCTAAAACTACTTCTTCTTGTCTTTTCAGATCTTCCAAATCCTGAAAAGACAGGGAACGAATCATTTTGCGATTTCTATTCAGCAAGACTCCGTCAGGGTCGTCGAGCAAATGCCCACGGGTAAAGCCCAATTCTACGCAATTCCATTTTTTTACAAACGAAATAAAACAAAACCATGATCCTTTGTAGTAGTAAAATGGCTGCCCCCATGCGAGCCTAAAGGAAATTCCATTGGCAGAGTTTTCTACTAGTGCATGCAATCGATAAAGGACCGCACGGATAGGAGCTGGGTGCTTGTCAAAATAGGCAAAAGGTGTACTCATGCGGTGGAAATGCTCAGAAGAATGGAAGAAAATGAATGTAAGTTTCAGCTACATGAGTAGAGAATTCAGTATAAAGCATTTGTTGAATAACTGATTATATTAAAATTAAATCTTGAATTTACGCTAAACTAAACAGGTCCTATTAAACCCTAATTTTAATTAATTACATGTCAATTTCAAAGAAAATTACACTATCTGAGGATCAAATCCCGACGCATTGGTACAACATTGTGGCCGACATGACCACTAAGCCGCTTCCTCCGTTACATCCCGGAACCAAAGAGCCGATAGGCCCGGAAATGCTCATGCCATTGTTTCCAATGGAGCTCATTAAGCAGGAAGTGAGCACCGAAAAATACGTGGAAATTCCGGAGGAGGTTCGGGAGATTTATAAAATATGGCGCCCAACTCCGATGTTTCGCGCTACGGGACTGGAAAAAGCACTGGATACGCCTGCCAAGATCTACTACAAATACGAAGGCGTGAGCCCGGCCGGCTCGCACAAACCTAATACTGCTGTGCCGCAGGTGTACTACAACAAAATGGAAGGTGTCAAACGTATTACGACCGAAACGGGTGCCGGTCAATGGGGCTCTGCGTTAAGTTTTGCCTGTGGATTATTTGACATTGAATGCGATGTTTACATGGTAAAGGTAAGCTACGAAGGCAAACCTTACCGCAAAATTATGATGAATACCTGGGGCGGAAATGTGTTCCCATCGCCTTCCATGCGTACCGAAGCCGGACGCAAAATTCTGGCCGAAGATCCAAATTCTCCCGGTAGTCTGGGCATTGCGATTTCCGAAGCCGTCGAAATGGCTCTGACCGACGAGTCGACCAAATATGCCCTTGGTTCGGTACTCAACCACGTACTGATGCACCAAACGATCATTGGAGAAGAGGCGTTGTTGCAAATGGAAAAAGCGGGCGATTATCCGGACGTGGTGATAGCACCTTTTGGCGGCGGTTCCAACTTTGCGGGGATTGCGTTTCCATTTTTGCGTAAAAATCTGGAAGGTACGCATCAAACCCGTTGCGTAGCCGTTGAACCTGCGTCCTGCCCCAAACTCACACGCGGTGTATTCCGATATGATTTGGGCGATTCGGTAGGAATGACACCGCTTTTACCCATGTATACGCTTGGGCACAATTTTGTTCCTGCACCTATTCATGCGGGTGGTTTGCGGTATCATGGTGCGGGTGCCATCGTGAGTCAGCTGTTGAATGACAAACAAATTGAAGCTTATTCAATTAAACAGTTGGAGTGTTTTGAGGCAGGTCTCCTTTTTGCCCGAACCGAAGGTATCATTCCGGCACCGGAAGCAACGCATGCAATTGCGCAGGTGATTCGGGAAGCAGAGCAAGCCAAAGCCGAAGGGAAAGAAAAGGTGATTCTTTTCAATTTGTGTGGGCACGGCCATTTTGATATGACTTCTTACGAACAGTATCTAGCCGGAAATCTGGTAGAACATGAAGTAACCCAGGAAGAGATTCTGGATTCATTAGCCCAATTAGATACACCTACAATTGGCTGAAATAGTAAAAAAAAATTGCAGTTGCCTTTTGTTTAAAGGGCAACTGCAAAAAAATATACGTTTGTTACAACTTTTTGGCTTGTTTTATAGTCTTACTTAAAACAACAAAAGAAATTCACCAAATAACACACTAAAATATGACACTATTAGCTCGATGTGCTATGGGAATGGTTTGGATGGGAGCATTTATCGTAACCTGCCTTTTAATGGCTTTTTTGATGCCCTTTACCGCCTTTTTTCAAAAAAATTAAGCATCTTACTTCGGAACTTGCAGCAAATATCTACGCCTGACATCGTTGATCAGGAATTTTTTCTGTGCCGTAAAACTTTCCGGGTGCAGCTGCTGAAACAAAGTGTTCCATTCATAAAACCGGTCGCTTTCTGAGGCTTTAAATTTTTCTGCATCAATCTTTTTTGAAAAAAGATATTCTTCGAAATCACTCATTTTCAAGTAGATTAATCAATTCGTAAGACCAACCCTTTCAGGTAGCTTCCCTCGGGATGAAAAACGTTGACGGGGTGATCCGGCCCCTGCGTCAGTTGATGTAACACTCGGGCTTTACGTCCAACTTCCATACAGGCAGCTACAACGGTGTTGTAAAACAGTTCTCTATCTACAACCTGAGAACATGAAAAAGTGAAGAGCAGGCCTCCCGGTTTTACCTTTGCAATGCCCTCCGCATTCAGGCGTTTATAGCCCTGCACTGCCCGATGCCTGGCCGAAAGACTTTTTGCAAAAGCAGGTGGGTCAAGCACTACAATGTCGTAAGTATCCGGGCTGGTTTTCAGCCATTTCATCACGTCTTCGGTTAGGGAGGTATGATTTTCTGAGAAACCATTCAGCGCCACATTTGTATCACAAAGCAAGGTTGCTTTTCCAGAAACATCAATTGAAACAACCTCTTGTGCACCTGCACTCAGTGCATACACAGAAAAACCGCCCGAATAGCAAAAGGCATTTAAGACTGTCTTACCCGCTGAATAACGAGCCAACAGTGCTCTGTTTTCACGCTGATCAAGAAAAAAACCTGTCTTTTGTCCATGTTCCCAATCAATGGCAAACGTGCGGCCATTTTCTGTGACCTCATGAGTACCGGTACTTTCTCCAAACAAGTAGTTATTGGTAGTTGTAGCAGCATATTGTCCGGGAAGCGTATCTCTGCTTTTGCTGTAAACAGCAGTAAGTTCCGAGCCAAGTAATTGTTGCAAAGCCTCCGAAATAGGTGTCAGACTGCGGTGCATGCCTACGGTATGTGCCTGCACAACAGCCACCGAACCATACATGTCAATGATGAGACCGGGAAGGCCGTCGCCTTCGCCGTGCACAAGTCTGAAACAGGTAGTGTCAGTTAGGCCCAAATCAAGGCGTGCCTGATAGGCATTTTTAAGACGGTTGATCCAGAAATTGATGTCAATTTCTTCGGGTTCAAAAGTCAGAATTCGGATTTTGATGCTGCCATCGTGATAATGCCCGCGGGCCAGAAATTCTCCACGATTCGATACGACTTCTACCAAATCGCCATCTTCCAGGGTACCTTCCTGCCGGGCTATTGCTCCGGAAAAAACCCACGGATGCAATCTTTTTATAGCTTCTTCACGACCTTTTTGTAGAAATAATTTGGGAAGAAGTTGAACTTTACTGGTTTCCAAGATGCTGATTTTTAAAATTAGATGCTACGAATTGAGCGCATATGTTGTATTATTGGTACAATTTTACGGAATTTTTAACCCAAAGTTTAAAGAGACATGGACAACAATCGTCGTTTATTTTTGAAAGCAGCAGGTTTTGCCGCCCTGGGTACACTAGCTTTTCCGTTGGCATCGTGTTCAAATTCAGAAAAATCAGAAGAAACCGGGAACGGGACCACAACTGCTGAGCCTGCCAAAATTAAGGAGTTTGGTCTTCAATTGTACAGTGCCAGGGACATCATTGGCGCAGATCCAAAGGCTCTATTGAAGCAGGTAGCAGACATGGGCTATACCAAAATTGAAAGCTATCAGGGCGATCAGGGCGTTTTTTGGGGCATGTCTCCCACGGAGTGCAAGGCCTATATGGGCGAGCTCGGTCTGACAATGGTCAGTACGCATGCCGATACTACCAAAGATCTCGAAAAACTTGCAGCCGAAGCAGCCGAAGGTGGATTGACCTATGTGCTGCAACCCTGGATTGGTCCGCAGGATTCGTTGGATGACTGGAAAAAAAGAGCCGAAGAATTTAATAAACGGGGAGAAATCTGTAAAAAAGCCGGAGTGAAATTTGGGTACCATAACCATGATTATTCATTTAAAGAGCAGGATGGTCAAATCCCTCAGCACGTTTTGCTGGACAACACGGATCCGGCACTCGTGATGTACGAGCTTGATATGTGCTGGATTGCTGCCGCCGAACGGGATATTCCGGAGCATTTGACCAAATACGGGGCTCGTTACGAACTTTGTCATGTGAAAGATCTGGTTCGTGAGCCAAAGCCGCATTCTACCGATTTGGGAAAAGGCATCATTGATTACGCGCGAATTCTGAAAGTAGCCTCTGAAAACGGCATGAAGCATTTTATTGTCGAGCAGGAAGACTATCCTGAATCGGTTCTGAAAAGTTTGGCGCATGATGCAGAATATATGAAAAATCTTGTCCTGGTCTGATACTAAGTTAATCAGTCGTTTCATCATCTGCCTCAGTTCTTACTTTTAGCAGCCGCCGAAACCAGCCTTGCGCTTCGGCGGCTGCCTGTTTTTTATCTTCTTCGGATTCTTCCTGACTCAACAAAAGCGAAAGGTCAGGCTGTCCGGCATTGACCCAACTCGTATACCACAAATCGCCCGTCAGCCGCACTGCGGCCCGCATTTGTCGCTCTACCTGTCCTGCCAATGCCTGATGATAGGCCGTAGAAAACTCGGTACTGTAGCTTCTGACCAAAATATTGTTTCGTTGTGTGTAGCTATATTTTTGTTCGGGTGAAAATTTTTCGGTGAGTTGTTTTTCAAAAAGTAAAACCGAGTCCAGGGCTGCGTGTGCATGGGCAACAGCTTTCCAGATCGTTTTGGCGGGTTGTTCCTGATACTGCGCCCGGCCGATCCAAAGGTCATAGTCGTCCGCAAATAGTTCGGGCAAGCGCGATTCCCAAAACGCATGAATGCCAAGTTGACCCGTCAGCTGACCGTTATAATTCTTTGTCGTATGCAGCGGCACGTTGGCATCGGCCACATAATGCCCCAAATCGGCTGCAATCCGCAGAATAGCCTTCTTGTTTTTAGACCGCATTGCCTCAGTCAGTTGAAAGGTGGCGGTTTGAATGTACCACGGAACAATGCCGTGCTTCCGCAAACTATCTTCTCCAAATTTTTCACAGGCAAGATTCCAGTACAGCGGCAGAATTTGGAAGGCGCTGTCTCCATACACATCCAAATCAATAAAATGACGCTCAGCCTCACCAACTACGGCGTAACGTCGACGGTCGGGATTGACGGCATTTTCGGTGATGTAGTCAATATTTTTTTTGAAAAAAAGCTGCATTTCGGGCGGCAAGCGATATACAGCGAGGCGATTGATGCGTCGATGTCCCCAAAAACCCCAATGAGGATTTGCAGAAAAAAAGAGAAAAAAGCTGAAAAGCAGGCTGATAAAAATAGATAATTTCTTAATAATCATAAAAATAGGAGGTACAGGAGGGTAAATGTATGGTGAGTGCTGCCAAATTATCTTTGGAAAAACCAAAATGGATCAAATTACTAACCGAATTCAGGAAAATTACATTTTTGAAGGAGAATTCTCCAAAATCTAAACGTACTACCGGGAATTTCCCCGAAAAAGTATTCATTTCTAAAAAAAATTAAACCTCTAATAGTACTACCAATAACTTTACCAGGCATGGGTTGCCATAGAAAATTTCAAATTCAAAATAAACTCGTTGCTAATATTTTGATAATTTGTAAAAATGCAAAATTACTTCAATTTAATATTGAAATAATGCAAAATATTGAAACAAATTATACCTTTGTACTGTTCTTTTATCAGTATTCCAAATTTGAAATTTTCAATTGCCATTGACCATGAAACCTAAAAATAAAACTCTCGGCTATATGTTACCCGTGTTCATTCTCGGGGTATTTATGTTAGTCATTTACGGAGCGTATACGCCTCACCAAAAAGCGGAAATTCAACGCATCGTTTGTGTGAAATTCAAGGCAGGCACGCCAGCTGCTGAAATTGAAAAGCACATGGCGGAATTTGCCAACTTGCGCAGACAAATTCCGGCAATCGTTGGGTATACCGGCGGAAAAGTTCTGGAACAGCAAAACACTAATCAGGATTTTGATGCGATCCATTATCTGACATTCAGAAATGAAGAAGGAATCGAAACGTATAACAGTCATCCCAAGTATAATGAGTTTGTAAAAAACAACGAAGCTAATTGGGATAAGGTGCTGGAACTTAGCTCGGACATTGAGAAATAAGTGCTTACAAAACGAAATCAAAAAATGGTCATCCTAAGAATAGGATGACCATTTTTTTACCAATTAATTTCATCCAGTCCGCGCGAACGCAAATAGTCGTTTGCCTGACTAAAATGTTTTGAACCAAACCAACCACCCCATTTGGACGCCATAGGCGAGGGATGTGTTGCTTTTAGGACAAAGTGCTTTTTGGAATCAATGATTGTACCTTTTTCCTGAGCATATTTCCCCCAAAGCATAAAGACCACCCCTTCTTTTTGATCATTTATTGACTGAATAACTGCATCAGTGAAAGTTTCCCAACCTTTGCGTTGGTGCGAGCCCGCCTCAGTGGCCCGCACCGTCAGGGTTGCATTTAGCAACAGGACACCCTGTACTGCCCACCGTTCAAGGTTTCCCGACGTCGGTATCGGCGTACCGACGTCCGCCTGTAACTCTTTAAAAATATTGAGCAACGAAGGTGGTTTGCTGACGCCATCATTGACAGAAAAACTCAGACCGTTGGCCTGACCGGGACCATGATAGGGGTCTTGCCCCAAAATTACTATCTTGCAGGCATCCACCGGGCAAGTATCAAAAGCATTGAAAATCAGCTTACCAGGCGGATATACCGTATGATTTTTGTATTCTTGTTTCACAAACTGGATTAAATTCTCAAAGTACGGTTTCTTAAATTCGTCTTGGAGGAGAATTTTCCAGGATTCTTCCATTTTTACATCCATAAGATTGATTTTTTGAATTAAATATAATCAGCATTTGTATTTATAAACATCGGGGTACTAATTTCGTTTACTAATTAAAACCCACCCTTATAGTATGGTTTCAGAAGTGACAGAAGGAGTAAAAGTATCGGTTGTTACTGAATATCAGCCGGATTATTCCAATCCGAAACAGGCTCACTTTGTATTTACCTACAAGGTTATAATCGAAAATCATAGCGAAAATACCATCAAACTTCTCCGGAGGCATTGGAATATTCATGATTCCAACGGCGTAGTGCGGGAGGTAGAAGGCGAGGGAGTTGTTGGCCTGCAGCCCGTTCTCGAACCTGGCGAAATACATGAGTATGTGTCAGGCTGTAATTTGCGTACCAATTTGGGAAAAATGGCCGGTAGCTATTTGATGGAACGGGTATTGGATGGCCGTCAGTTTAAGGTAATTATTCCTGAGTTTACGCTTATTGTTCCTTATCGTTTAAATTAATCGTTGGGTTTTTCTTTCTACGTTCAACCAATAATTCCTTGATTTCCTCGTATTTAACCCATTTTTTTCGAGCCGGAAACGAGCACTCGATTCATTCTCCGTTTGTTTTTGACTTATATACTCAGGTCATTCGTCCCCCCAAAAAAATCAGCACTGAGTTCAAGGAAATTGAAGCGTTGCGTCGTAAACTGCTGAAAGTAAACGACGAAATTGAGATTCTGGATTTAGGCGCCGGGTCGCGGCGACATTCGTCGAACCGTAGAAAAATTAGTACAATTGTTAAAAATGCTGAAAAACCAGCTCATTTTGGAGAACTTTTCTATCGCCTCACCCGTCATTTTCAACCCCAAACGATTCTGGAACTGGGTACTTCGCTAGGATTGACTACGGGTTATTTTGCGGCGGCTGCTCCAAAAAGTCGGCTGGTTACGATGGAAGGATGCCCGGAAACAGCACGCCTGGCGCTGGAAAACTTCAAAACGCTGAATTTTCCCGATATACAGTGCGTCGTTGGAAACATTGATCAAACCCTACCTAAATGGGTCGCTGAACAGGAACAGTTGGTAGATATGGCGTTTTTTGACGCCAATCATCGGTACGAGCCAACAATCAGGTATTTTAATGAAGTAATGAAAAAAGCATCGTCACAGGCAGTATTTATTTTTGATGATATTTATTGGTCAGATGAGATGAAGCAAGCCTGGGAATACATCAAAGCGCAACCGGATGTGACAGTTACCATCGACTTATTCTGGATTGGCCTGGTTTTTTTCAGGAAGGAGCAGGTGAAAGAAAACTTCGTCCTGCGATTCTGAGTTATTAATTTAGCTTACTGCTGATGAGGAAGATAGGGGATTTCTAAATAAGAATGGATAATGAAAAAAGGAAGATTGTGGATGATCGGAAGCGCATTTGTTGGGCTTTTGGCCGGTTGTAAAGAACCCAAAGAGCCGTTGGTAGAAACGGAGCTTTCTTCATTTTCCCTGATTCAGGACCGCATTCTTACGCCTTCCTGTGCCACGGCCGGGTGCCATGCAAGCGAGCAGGATGGATCGTTCAGACAGCACGGGTTGCTGCTCACCAACGGTAAGTCGTATGAAAATCTAATCAATGTAGTTTCCTGGCAACCCGATGCAAAAGAGGAGGGCATGAGGCGTGTAAAGCCATTTAGTGCCTTTGAAAGCCTGCTTTACCATAAATTGAATTGGGACGCAAGTCATCACGGAGGAAAAGTGTACGGTAGTCCAATGCCTTTGGGCGGCATACCTGTAAGTGTAGGGCAGACGGAATTTGTACGTCGATGGATAGAAGCCGGTGCGCCGGAAACAGGGAATATGGTGGATACGACTTTGCTATCTGACAAAACCCCGGGCGTTGTAGCTGCGTTTACTGGATTGGAACCTCCCGCTGCCGGGTCTGGCATTCAGGTTCGGATTGAGCCTTTTTCGGTAAATCCGCAATTCGAACGGGAACTGTTTATTCGTAAGACTATGGGAACTAGTGTGGACCAATATGTTAACCGGGTGCAGATCAAAATGCGGCAAGGCAGCCATCATTTTATTTTGTATGATTTCAAAGACAAATCCAAGTTACCAGCGGCGGATGTTATTCGGGATTTGCGAAACGCCAATGGCTCACTAAATATTGCCACGTTTGCTTCCATGCAAAACCATGTATTTTGGGCAGGTACCCAAACTCCCGAACACGATTATACATTGCCACCGGGTATGGCTTTACTGATGCCGGCGGGTAGTTCTTACGATCTGAATTCACATTATGTAAATAAAACAGGACAAACCACCACAGGAGAAGTTCACGTAAATCTTTACACAATTCCGAAAGAAGAAGTACAGCATGTGGTTCAGTCACTTGATCTGGCAAATCAGGAGTTTTCTTTGCCTGCCGGACAGCGGATTACGGTTACCAAAAAATTCACATTTAATAAACCCCGAACCGTGCTTATGCTTACTTCGCATACGCACAAACTAGGAGAGAAGTTCGTAGTAAAAATTAATGGTGGAAGTCGAAATGGTGAAATTTTGTACGAAAGTACCGATTGGGAACATCCGCTGATAAAGAACTTGCCTACGCCTTTGAAATTGAATGCCGGCGAAGGTCTTACTTCTGAAATTACCTACAACAATACGACCACACGCACCGTTCGGTTTGGGCTGACGAGTGAGGATGAAATGGGAATTATCTTTGGTTACTATTATGAGGACTAAATTTCATAACGCATGAATCACAAAAAAGCTGCCTGGATTTTGTCCGGGCAGCTTTTTTGTGATTCATGCGTGAAAATCTACTTTTATTTTGCAATATCAACCTGAACAGGCTTTCCTTTGATGGTATTGCCGTCCATGGCACGCATAACCGTACGGGCATCGCGCTCAGGTACTTCTACAAAAGTAAATTTATCGTAAATATCGATTACACCAATGGCCTTTCCGGGAATGTTAGACTCTCCGGCGATAGCTCCTACAATGTCTCTTGGCATGATATTGTCCTTACGTCCAATGTTCAAAAACAGACGAGTCATGCCTGCTTCTACCGGACCGGGAGTTTTGGCATCGCCCCGGCGTTCTGGACGATCGCCTCGATCGCCCCGCTCAAAACGAGGTCCACGGTCTCCACGATCTTCGCGTGGTGCACGATCCCCGAAACGGTTGCCCCGCTCGTAGCGGTCACCGCTGCGCTCGCCCCGACGGTCACCGGGCCGCTCACGGTCTCCACGTTTTTCTTCCCAGGCAAGATTAGAATCAGAGTATTCGTTTTTCTGAACACCCAACAATTGCTTAGCCATAGCTGCTACAACCTGCTCGGTAGTAAAGCCACTGTGGTGCAGCAATTCTAGAACGTCGTCATATAATGTATCATCCGCAGATTCTTTGATCGTTGCTTCCAGGCTTTCTACAAAACGTGCCTTGCGAACGCCTACAATATCTTCATAGGAAGGAATAACTCCTTTTTCAATCTTTACTTTGGTATAGCCTTCAATCTGACGCAGACGGAATTTTTCATCCCGTGCAACGAGCGAAAACGCTTTGCCTGACATACCTGCCCGACCCGTACGACCAATCCGGTGTACGTAATATTCTTCATCCAACGGAATGTCATAATTGATTACGGCATCAAGTCCGCTAACGTCAATTCCACGGGCAGCTACATCAGTGGCAACCAAAATAGTGGTCGTTCCTGCCTTAAACTTACTCATAACGTTGGTCCGCTGCTGTTGGCGCAAATCTCCGTGAATACCTTCGGAAGCGTATCCCCGTACCTGCAACTGCTCCACGATTTCGTCTACCTTGCGTTTGGTGTTACAAAAAACAAGGAGAGATTTCAGGTTGTACATATCAATCAGGCGAGTCATTACTTCAAGCTTAGCCTGTGGCTTTACTTCGTAGCATACCTGCTCAATATTGGTGTTAGTCAACTCATTACGAACGACTTTTATCAATACCGGATCGTTTAGGAAACGTTTCGTGATTGACATAATCGGTTTGGACATTGTTGCCGAAAATAGAATGGTCTGACGCTCTTCGGGCATTTCGGCAAGAATACTTTCAATATCTTCACGAAAGCCCATATCGAGCATTTCGTCGGCTTCGTCAAGCACCATCATGCTTACGCTGCCAAAATCCAGGGTGCGACGCTGCATGTGGTCCATCACGCGGCCGGGTGTACCTACAACAATATGTACACCCCGTTTGAGTGAACGAATCTGACGCTCAATAGAATCGCCGCCATAGATGGCTTCGATGCGTAATCCACGCTTATATTTGGCAAGACGGCCAATTTCTTCGGATACCTGTACGGCCAACTCGCGGGTTGGGCAAAGGACAAGTACCTGCACGGCATTACTCGTAAGATCGATGCGTTCGAGTGCCGGAATTCCGAAGGCGGCCGTTTTTCCAGTACCTGTCTGCGCCTGACCGATTACGTCGTAGCCCTCCATAACGGGAGGAATGCCTTGTGCCTGAATAGGTGACGGGGCAGTAAAGCCCATTTCGGTTACGGCTCTCATGACATCTTCCGAGAGATTTAGGTCGGCAAATGTAATCGCCGTTGTTGTTTCTGTTGTCATTGTGTTTTGATCATTGATTCTGCCTTTTTCGACAGAAATATTTTAAATAACTGCTAGTATTATGCGCGATATATTTTTGCAAGTGCCTTATAATCAGGATAACTTAGTTGCTCTATGGACTAGAAAAATCTATTCCAAAAGACGCAAACGAAGAAACGTGCCTTTCCGGAAACCCGGAGAGGAAACCTGTACTACATTATTCACAAAGGGATTTTGCGCAAAGCCCACCACAAGACATCCGTGTGGCTCTGCAAGACTTTTTCGGAGTTTCCAGCGTATTAAAAAAAGCTGTTGGCAACTTGTGTGCCTTTACCGGACTGAAGCAGAGAATTGAACGGATGTTCGTTCAAATATTTTGCAAAAGTAAGAATAACTTTTGAATAGTGCACGTAATGACTGAAATAAATTGTAATATTTTTAGAAATGATTCGTGCCGAAATTTTGAATGGAAAACCATAAATCAATCAAAAGATAGACAAATCAGAAGTTTTCGGGATTTTTGGATAAAAAAATGGGGTCATACTTCTATTTTGAGTACGGCCCCGTTTGACTTTTTAAAAGAATAGTTCTTACACTTCTGCCGTTTCCAGAACAGTAGTTACTTCCTGAAAGGGCAAACCAAAAGCCTCCGAAACGCCTTTGTAAACAATAGTTCCCTGAACGATATTTAAACCTTTACGTAATTCCTCATTTTTGATACATGCCGCCTGCCAGCCCAAATCTGCCAGTTGCAGGGCGTAAGGAAGCGTGGCATTTGTGAGTGCCAATGTAGAAGTATAAGGTACTGCGCCGGGCATGTTTGCTACACAATAATGTACTATCTCATCTACAACATACGTTGGCTCCTGATGCGTTGTCGCTTTGGATGTTTCAAAACAACCACCCTGATCAATCGCCACATCAACCATAACAGTACCCGGGCGCATCAATTTTAGCATATCTCTTGTAATAAGCGAAGGGGCTTTGGCTCCCGGAATCAGTACTCCGCCTATGATCAGGTCCGCTGTCTGAATTTGTTGACGAATGTTATATTCATTGGACATAAGCGTGTCCACATTGGCAGGCATTACGTCGTCGAGATAGCGTAAACGAGGCAGGCTGATGTCCATAATTGTTACGTAGGCGCCTAGTCCGGCAGCCATCTTTGCGGCTTGCGTACCTACTATACCACCACCCAATACGAGTACCTCTCCGGGTTTTACACCCGCAACGCCGCCGAGCAATACACCCCGGCCACCCATAGGTTTTTCTAGGTATTTTGCGCCTTCCTGAATCGACATACGACCAGCTACTTCGCTCATCGGAACCAAAAGCGGCAGACTGCGATCGTCTTTTTCAACCGTTTCGTAGGCCAGGCAAATTGCCTTTTGAGCGATCATTGCGTGGGTAAGTTCCTCAGAGGAAGCAAAGTGGAAATAAGTAAACAGCAATTGGTTTTCCCGGATGAGGGGATATTCAGAAGCAATTGGTTCCTTTACTTTGATGATCATTTCTGCAATTGCATACACCTCCTCAATCGTATTCAGCATCACGGCACCTGCCTCTGCGTAGGCTTCATCCGAAAAACCGCTCCCATGCCCGGCAGTTTTTTGAACATAAACCGGATGCCCTTTTCGACTGAAAGCGGTAACGCCGGCGGGGGTAAGTGCGACACGGTTTTCGTTATTTTTGATTTCTTTTGGAACGCCAATGATCATACGATTGCGATTGATTTAGGTAGGTGAATGTATTCAGTTTTGTCATGCTGAACTATTCTACAAAGTTATATAGAACAGGAATATTACCTTTTATCGTTTTAATTAATAAAAAATAAAACTGAAAATTTGGTATATTGAAGAAAAAAAAACTTTGTCAGTGGGATTTATTACCCCAACATAAAAAAATATACTGCTATGAAACTTGACACTGCCGACCGGGATATTTTACGTTTGTTACAGACCAACTCTCAGCTTACGATGAAGGAGCTGTCTGAGCAGGTAAATTTGTCTATTACACCCATTCATGAACGGATCCGGAAGCTGGAAAAAAGTGGGCACATCGATCGGTACGTAGCCTTACTTAACCGTAAAAAAATGGGAAAAGCGCTGCTTGTGTACTGTAATGTGACGTTGGATAAACAACGGCGGGAAAGCTTTGAAGAGTTTAACGAGGCTGTAAAACGCATGCCCGAAGTGATGGAATGCTGCGTTGTATCAGGGAATTTTGATTACTTACTAAAAGTAGTTGCCGAAGACATGGAAGACTACAACAATTTCTATCAGCAAAATCTATCCGTTTTGCAGAGCGTGCAGCACATCAGCAGTTTTTTTGTGATGTCCGAAATTAAAAGTACTACTCAACTTCCTGTGTAAATAGTGGGTACGGACATGACCCTCCCGTGCGTACTTTTGATGACCTGATGCAACAGGGGGGGAGTTAGCGTAAAAAAGTGAAGGGCGAGTTCTGAGAGTACTTTTCTGCCAAAAAGCTTCTGTACGGTTCTTCCGATCGTAAGGCGCCTGGAAAACTCTTTTTGCCAGGCAGTTTCGTAGGATTTTTCAAGTAAAGCACGCGAATGATGTACCTTAAAATAGCGCACCAGCTCCTGAGAAAGTAAAAAAGCAGCCCGAATCGCCATCGCCATCCCGTTGCCACAAAGCGGTGTAATGAGCCCGGCGCTGTCGCCTGCCATCAGGATATGATTTTCGACACAGGATTTAGGTTCAAATGAAATTTCATTGATTACTTCCGGTTTCTGATACAAAAATTCAGCTTCTTCAAAAATGTTTTTCAGGTGTGGATTTTGCGATAAAATGTTCGTTTCAAGAGCCGAAATGCTGCCGTACTTTCGTACCATGTTGCGCTCCGTGAGGTAACATAGGCAAAACTTATCGTCCTCAATTGCAGACATGCCACAGTAGCCGTTTTCAAAATTATGCAGGGAAATCCGTTGCCGGTCAAAATTACCCCGAATGTGGTATTTAACACCAACGTACGGCGATTCTTTGGCCATAAATTTGCGGTTGAGTTGCTTGTCCAGACGGGTACGTTTCCCAAACGCGCCATGGACTATTTGGGCCCGAAAGGCTTGATTATCGGATGTTTTTATTTCGAAGAAAGTATCACGAAACTCGACTTCCGTCACTGATGTATTCACCAAAAACTCAACTCCGGCCCTAAGCGCAAGTTTATACAATGCTTCGTCCATTGTATACCGACTAAGTCCAAATCCTCCCAAATCTAGCGGATGATCCAAAACCGAGCCTTTGGGGGAAGTAAACCGAAACTGAGTCAGTTCGGCAGAAGAAAATTCCTCCGGCATAAAACCAAGCGAATGCAGGTAAGGGCGTACTTCATTGGAAATATACTCACCGCAGACTTTATGATGCGGATACGACTTTCGTTCTATAACCAAAACCCGGATTCCGGCCCGGGCCATTTCCAGCGCAGCGATCAACCCGGCCAATCCGCCACCGATAATTACCAAAGGGTACGTCATTCTGAAAGGTTTTTGTTAGTTTCGCAAGATTATTTAAAGCCTTTTTTAACCAAATTGTTCAGCCTCTTCTTCGCATGCATACGCCCTCACTTATACCTGCGCCAAATGAAAAAACGAAAGAATACCTTCACGTATCTCTTCAAAATTATAAACAAAAGCAGCAAACCTTTTGGGAGGGTCTTACGCCCGAGCAGGCCGTTCAACTGCCTATTTACACAGTTCTTGATGCGCTTTCAGCCCGTTTTGGCTTTGCTCAGGTACAGGCAGCATTGATGGCAGAAATTTCCGTACCAGGCCCAAAATCCTCAGAACCAACCGGCAATTGGCTCAAATCTACCCGAATGGTGGGGATTAATGTTCGGACCGTTGGGAATTTTTTCAATGTAGTAAAATATTCTCTTACACTTCCTTCCTTTCACGACAGCATTCACCTGCTGCCAATTTGGGAGCCGGGCGTGGTGGGTAGTCTGTACGGAATGGCGAGCTGGAATATAAATCCTGAATTTTTTAGCCAGGAATTATACGAACTTTTTCCTCATCTTTCAACCATTGAAAAACAGCTGAAAGCAACCATAAATTTATTGCACCTGATGGGTTTTTCGGTCGGAATGGATGTTATTCCCCATACTGATCGATTTTCCGAAATGGTGCTTGCACATCCTCGCTACTTTGAATGGGTACGCCAAAAGGATGGGGTGTTGCTGGATCATCGGGAGGGAATTTGGCAGGAGGTTGAAGCAAGAATTTATCAATTTCTGGAATTGCATGGTACAGCTGATGGTTCTGATTTGCTGGCAAAAGAGCAGCTTTTCGGAAATACTTTGCAGGCAATCGATGAAGCTGCACGAATGCGTTTGGTTTTTGGCAGACCTGATGATTATGGGGGCCGGCAGGCGAGGCGGGTGGCCCTTATGCGGTTTGTGATTGCCGAAGGCTACGAAACCTTGCCTATGACGATGGCACCGCCGTATCGTTCTTTGCATATCAATAAAGATGTTTTTACACTCGATGAGGCTGGGTACGCCTGGTATCAGTACGAATTTGACGAGCCTCAAACGATGTCAAGGGTTTTTGGCCCGCTGACTCGCTACCGGTTATTTGAAAGCAAAAACGACAATCAGGAGTGGGGACTGGATTTTGAAAAACCACTAACAGACGTTTGGTCATATGTATGTCAACACTATGCCGAATGTCAACAAGCCTATCAGTTTGATTTTATGCGGGGCGATATGACACACGTTCAAATGCGGCCTGAGGGCGTGCCTGCCATTTTACCTGACTATTACGATATTTTAGGTTCTGTCAAAAAATATATTGTTAGTCAAGGAGTCAATCATTTTGCCTTTTTTGCTGAGTCGTTTGTGGGTGCTCCAGATTTTATGGGATACGGCGATGAAATTGCGCATTTGGAAGCGCTTGGAGCCGAAGTGACCCTGGGCGATTTGCAATCTACAACCGTTGGTTCGGCTCTATTCATGACCCGTTTCAGGCAGTATCTGGATGTTGGGGCAACTCGAAATTTTAAACCTTGTTTTACCGTTTTGACAGCAGATAAGGACGATCCTCGGTTTGACTGTTTTTTTCAGCAGGGGAACATTGCACGCTATTTTACTGCTTTGTTTATGAAAGACTTGCCATCCTATGTGGGTGCAGGCTTCGAAACCCGGGGTTTACATCTGGAACGAGCAGCGAACGAGGAATATTCCAAATTGTATGTGTTTCAAATTCAGGACGATAAAGAGCCCGATAAAGTGACTCGCGGCCCTTACATTTGGGGGGACAATTCGGCTCAGTTTGAAATCCTGAATATCCTCCGCAAATGGTATGAAACGAATGCAACGGCCATAGAGCAAGCAACAATACGGTGGCTCACGTATCCGGATCCTACCCAAAGTACTCATTATATCGCCTGGCAATTGGGAAGCTATATTTTTGTTGTTAATCTGAATGGTTCCGCTGAAACACGACACGTGACTCTCCCGCATTTGGCCAACAGTTCGTCACTCGAAATGGTGCTTTCAACCTCAACTGAGTCCGAAACCCCTGTTGTGAAAGGTAATGGCCTTTTTTTTAGTCTTGTCCCGTTGCAGAAAGAAGAATGCAGGATTTATAAATGCCAGGAATAAAATGAAAAGGAATTGTTTTTTTTACAAATAATTGAAAATGAAATAGTTATAAAATAGAACTACTGCCACAAATTCCACAATAAATCCTGTGGTATAACTAAACTGACATGAATCGAAATTGGAATGATGGGCTGAATCTACTGTCAAAAGTTACTCCTCTTCGCGCCCTGAATGCGTTGCAGGTATTGGGGAGCTATTTTATTTCAAAACTTACGGGGAAGGCGCATCACGCGGGTATGCCAATTGCCATTTCTTTCGAACCGACCACTTCCTGTAACTTGCGCTGTCCGGAGTGTCCGAGCGGCCTGCGTTCGTTTACCCGACCAACAGGGATGATGGAATCGGGTTTGTACAAACGAACAATTGACGAATTAGCCGACCGATTATTATACCTGATTTTCTACTTTCAGGGTGAGCCCTACCTGCATCCCGATTTTTTTGAACTGGTAAACTACGCCCACAAAAAGGGAATTTATACGGCGACTTCTACCAACGCCCACTATCTGACCGACGAAAAAGCTCGCAAAACGGTGGAATCCGGCCTGGATCGACTCATCATTTCTATTGATGGTACCACACAGGATGTATATCAGCAGTATCGGATTGGCGGGAATTTGGAAAAAGTGCTGGAAGGAACACGAAATATTCTGAAATGGAAAAAAGAACTGGGTTCCAAAACTCCGCATACGATTTTTCAATTTCTGGTAGTAAAGCCCAACGAACATCAGATTGAAGAAGTACAACGTTTGGCGAAAGAGTTGGGCGTAGATGAGGTAGGTTTAAAAACGGCGCAAATTTACGATTATGAAAATGGGTCAGAGCTAATCCCAACGATTGACCGCTATTCCCGCTATAAAAAAGATGGCGAGGGATATGCTATTAAAAACGAGTTTGTGAATCACTGCTGGAAAATGTGGCACTCCTGCGTCATCACCTGGGACGGCCTTGTGGTTCCGTGCTGTTTTGACAAAGATGCACATCATCGGTTGGGCGATATGAAAAAACAAACTTTTAAAGAGTTGTGGAGCGGTGCCCTGTACAAAGAATTTAGACAGACGCTCATACGCTCCCGATCAGAAATCGAAATGTGCAAGAATTGTACCGAAGGCACCAAGGTATGGGCGTGAAACATTCAAAAAATGTCCTGATTCTTTCTATAAGTGGAAAAAATATTCGCTGATAAGTCCTTAATTAGCAAGACTTAACAATTCTTTAATAAAACTCCGTGGAACATTTTTTGGGTAATTCAGCTGAATAGATGAAATTTGGGTCCGGTAACTAAACTAACAATGGGGAAAGTAATTGCAATTGCTAATCAAAAAGGGGGAGTTGGAAAAACTACGACGGCCATAAACCTGGCCGCAAGTTTGGCCGCCCTGGAATTTAAAACCCTAATCGTAGATGCAGATCCGCAGGCCAACTCAACTTCCGGCCTCGGTTTTAATCCCAAAGAAATTGAGTACAGCATTTACGAATGCATGGTAGAAGGCATAAAGGCCCGTGATATTATCATTCAGACCGATTTTCCAAATCTCGACTTACTACCTTCTCATATTGATTTGGTTGGTGCTGAAATCGAGATGATTAATATCAAAAATAGGGAAGATCGAATGAAGGAAGTCATGCAGTTTATTCGGGATGATTACGATTTTGTGATCGTAGACTGCTCGCCTTCTCTTGGCCTGATAACAATCAACAGTTTAACAGCCGCCGATTCGGTGATTATCCCGGTGCAATGCGAATATTTTGCCCTGGAAGGTTTGGGTAAATTGCTCAATACGATTACAATTATTCAGTCAAGGCTGAATACTAATCTGGCGATTGAGGGGATTTTGCTGACAATGTATGATTTGCGGTTGCGTCTTTCAAATCAGGTGGTAAATGAAGTTACTACTCATTTTCAATCGTTGGTTTTTGATACCATCATTCCCCGCAACGTTCGTCTGAGTGAGTCGCCGAGCTATGGCGTACCGGTACTCGCACAGGACGCCGATAGCAAAGGGGCGATTAGCTACCTGAATTTAGCCAGAGAAATCCTGGCCAAAAATGGTTATTTGTCTCAGGATCAACCGGCTTTAAGTTAAAATTAGGAAGAGGCTAATCGAGAAAAACAAAGTTTTGCACTATGGAAAATACCAATAAAAGTAAAAAGATGGTGGGTTTAGGCAGGGGATTGGGCGCATTGTTGCAGGATTCAGATTCAGTAAATTCCAATAAACCAACTGCTGGCCGATCTTCCCCTTTTGAGGCGATTAGTTCAATGAATGAAATTGATGTCAATTTCATTGAGGCAAATCCCTTTCAGCCCCGCTCGCATTTTGACAAAGAAGCGCTGATGGAACTTGCAGAATCCATTCGTGTTCAGGGAATTATTCAACCAATTACCGTTCGGCAGCTCAGTAAAGATAAGTATCAGCTGATTTCGGGTGAGCGTCGATTGCAGGCGTCCAAATCAATTGGATTAAAGAACATTCCGGCCTACATCCGCACAGCGGACGATCAGCAAATGCTGGAAATGGCCCTGATTGAGAACATTCAGCGCGAAAACCTGAATGCCATCGAAATTGCGCTCAGCTATCAGCGGTTAATACACGAGTGTAATCTGAAACAGGAAGAACTGGGTGACCGTGTTGGCAAAAACCGCACAACCGTAAATAATTACATTCGTTTACTCAAACTTCCGCCGGCTATTCAGGCATCGCTGCGCGATAATCAGATCAGCATGGGACATGCCCGGGCGCTGATCACGATTGATGATCTGGAAAGTCAAATGAAAATTTTTGGAAAAATTATTGACGAAGGCTGGTCGGTTCGGAAAGTAGAAGACGAAGTACGCAAATTGTCGCATGTGATTGATCCGGGAGAAACAAGCCGTCGGGTTCAAACAATCAAACAGGAAGTCAGATCGTTACAATTCAAATTATCTTCTTTCTTTGGCTCAAAAGTGTCCATACGAAGCGATGAAAATCATAAGGGAGAAATTAAAATCCCCTTTACTTCGCAGGAAGAACTGGATCGGATTCTGGGGACATTAAAATTTGAAAATAAAGCTTGAAAGCGTGGATTTGGCTTGGTTTATTGGTGTGGTCGGTAGGAGCATCTGCTCAGGAAATTAGAACCGATAGCGTGCGGAAGGCGATTGTGCCGCTCGCCATAAACGACTCCCTGCGACCCGGGCAGGATCAAGAGATCAAAATAGATACTCTTTTACGTAATTCCAAAGCTGTCAGACCAAAGCTTATCCCCAAAAAAGCAACCATTTATTCACTTATTCTGCCCGGTGCCGGTCAGATTTACAATCGTGATTTTTGGAAACTTCCCCTTGTGTACGGAGGTTTGGGAGCCGCTGTTTACACGATTCGCTGGAACGCACTTCGATACAATGATTTTCTGCAACCCTATCTCACGTCAGTAAATCCTGACACGGGATTGCCAAGTGGTAAGACTGAGTATGAAGTATACATTCGGGGTGATGATGAAATTCGTACGTTAACACTGGATCAGGTTAAGCGTGGGAAAACGTTTTATCGACGATACCGGGAATATGGCTACGTGATTCTGGCCGCTGTATATGCACTGACGGCCATTGAGGCCAATGTAGCGGCTCATCTAAAAACGTTTGATATGTCAGAAGATCTGACTTTCAGACTGGAACCGTCCACCGAGAAAACATTTTTGGCCCGTCCAACAGCGGGAGTTAAGCTTGTTTTTGCTTTTAAATAATTGCAGGTTTTTTAGTTAATATAGTAGTTTACTTACAGTCTTTTGGTTATGAATATCCTTCTGGTAGGATACGGTAAAATGGGTCAAACCATTGAACAGATCGCCCTTGAACGCGGGCACACGATTGCGGGTAAAATTGATGTAAATAATCAGCTCGAATTGGAAAACCTATCGGTAGATTCGGTGGATGTTGCGATTGAGTTCAGTGCCCCGGAGGCTGCTTATCCAAATATTAAAAAATGCCTTGAAAAAGGTTGGCCCGTGGTAAGTGGAACGACCGGCTGGTTGGAACATAAAGCTGAAATTGAAAAGTTGGCGCAGGAAAAAGGCGGAGCTTTTTTTTATGCTTCCAATTATAGCATTGGCGTAAATTTATTTTTCAGGTTAAATAAAATGCTTGCCAAACTTATTCAACCACATGATTATGAGGTTTCTATGAAAGAAATTCATCATATTCATAAGCTGGACGCCCCCAGTGGAACTGCCATTACCCTTGCCGAAGGGATAGCCGAAGAGTGGCCACATCTGAACGGGTGGAGTTTAGCCCCGGAACAAAAAGAGAGGCATTTGCCAATAGTATCAGAACGGACCGGAGAAGTTCCGGGAACGCACGTGATTCGCTACGATTCTGAGGTAGATACACTCGAAATTTCTCACACGGCTCACAGTCGAAAGGGATTTGCTCTGGGAGCCGTGGTTTCTGCCGAGTGGCTTCATGGAAAAAAAGGTGTTTTTGGCATGAATGACCTGTTGGCAGAATCCCTCTAAAATTTGAAATTTGTTTTGAAAGGTGAATAACTAAAATAGCACTGAATTTTTTGAACTCTCATTATGGCTCTCGAAAAAGAAATTAGTACCTCTCCTGCCTCAACTCCCGTGAAGAAAAAATCTGCTTTTCGGGAATGGCTTGATTCCATTGTATTTGCAGTTGTGGCTGCAACCCTGATCCGGTGGTTGTTTATGGAAGCATTCACAATCCCAACTCCTTCTATGGAAAATAGCCTTTTGGTGGGTGATTTTCTGTTTGTAAGTAAGCTTCATTACGGTACCCGCACACCCAAAACGCCCTTGCAGGTTCCTCTGACGCATCAGACTATTTGGGGAACTGACGTCCCTTCTTACCTGGATTGGATTCAGTTGCCGCAGTATCGGTTGCCGGGCTTTTCCGACGTTCAGCGGGGCGATGTGGTCGTTTTCAATTATCCTCCCGAATTGCAACATCCCGTTGACTTGAAAACGAACTACATCAAACGCTGCATTGGTACGCCTGGCGACGTGGTGGAAGTTCGGGATTTACAGGTGTTTGTGAACGGAACTGCCATGGAAAATCCTTCCCGAATGGAGAACGAATACTTTGTTTCTACCACGACCGCCGTGAATGAGGAGAAGGTATTTAAGGAAAATGGTATTTCAGAATATAGTACGTATACCGAAACATATGGTGATACAATTCCCTCGAACGATGAGTCAGGGTATTTAGTTTACACAACTGCTTCGATTGTTGAAACCCTGAAAACGTACGATTTTGTACGTGACGTACGCGTAGTGAAGGCCCCAAAGGACATAAGTGAGCCTTCACTCTATCCTTCCTCGTCTTTGATTAAGTGGAACCGCGACAATTACGGCCCGATAACAGTACCAAAAGAAGGTGCGACCATTCAGCTAACTCCTGAAAACACGGCATTTTATGGAGATGTAATCAAGTATTACGAGGGGAATGAGAAAGTGGAAATTGCTGACGGCAAAGTATCTGTGGATGGTAAAGCAATTAGTTCGTATACATTTAAACAGGATTACTATTTTATGATGGGCGACAACCGTCACAACTCCGCCGATTCACGTTATTGGGGCTTTGTGCCAATGGATCACATCGTTGGTAAAGCTGTTTTTGTGTGGATGTCCATTGATCCTAACCCAACAAGTGTAGCAGGAAAAATCCGCTGGAATCGTTTGTTCAGAGTAATTGAATAAGAAAAAATTAATTGAAATATGAGAAGAGCCACTTTTCCGAAAGGACAAAGTGGCTTTTTTTTTACGGCAAAGCATTGTGGTTCAGAAGATTTTAGCCTCCATTTGTTGAGAATAGGTTTCAATTCTCTTCAACATTTCTGTGGAAACAGGGGATGTTGATTTCCGGATTTCAATATATCTCATCATCGATTTTAAGATGATTTCCTTTTCAGTACTGGTTTTTGAAAGTGAATTGGAAATCTGCGTATTTGATTGGCTAAGTTGATTTTCCAATGAAATTTTTAGAGCATTTTCCAGATTAATTTCCTGCAACTTCCGATCCAAAACCCGAAGTTGATTTCGAAACGCAGAAAGTTCTTTAATTACATCAGGAGCAGTTTTTATTGTTTCTTTACCCTGGGACTCAATTTCAGATTTTAGAAAAAAATGGTAATGATATTGCAGCAGTAGTTCTGCGGAGGCTAAATTTAAAGCATCGGCACCTTGAAGATCTTTGTTCAATGAACCCAAAGGCCACAGCAGATCAATGTAAGCTTGTTGAAGTTGTTGAACTTTAAACTCAATGACACCACTCGGTTTTGAAAGCAGGAGCGATTGCTGATACTGTTCAAGCAACGCCTCAGTATGTTGAAGATCATCAAGGTATTGCTTCGTTAATGGTTTTGTAGTTGTGATTTCTGTGTTTTTAAACAATGTGAAAAAGGATTGATTTAAAAACGGAAGTACCAATAGAAAAGCTGTTAATAGACTAATAATCAGGTGATTCAAACGAAAGTTCAGGGTGTCCCGATCCAGGACTAACGTAGATTTTTTTTCGTTCACTGAAAAGAATTTCCATTTTAATTTGATCATATACCTTAGATTCTTTTAGGGTTCACGATGGAATTGAAAAAATTAATCAGCAAAAATACAAACCTCTATTTGTTTGATAGTGAAGGAATTGTCATCTGATTGTGAACATTCTGTGAAGTTTGGGTCAGGTCGTTTCGGCAACTTACAAGGCTTGACATTTTTTAATAGTAGCCACAAAAATTTTCAATTTTTGCAGGAATTCGTATTTTTAATTCCCTCAATAAAATAAATCCTCTACTCTGTGATTAGTATATGTCAATAGAAACGATTGCGCTTTTAGCCTTAATTCGTACACCCGGAATAGGTTCTGTTACTATTCGTCAGCTTATAAGTTATTGTGGTGGTGCGGCTCAGGTTTTTGATTCGGATTATAAAAAATTAATAAAAATTCCGGGTGTAGGTGATAAAATGGCTCGCGGTTTACTCCAAAAAACGGCCTGGAAAGATGCAGAAAAAGAATGGAATGTTTGCCAGAAAGATGGCGTGGAGCTCTTGTTCTATACCGATGCAAAGTATCCTCGACGACTTAAATCTTTGTATGACTCTCCAATCGTGATATACTCTAAGGGCGAAGTAGATTATAATGCTCAAAAAACAGTCGGGATTGTAGGTACAAGGCAGGTAACTGAATATGGGAAAAATGTAACGGAAACAATTATCCACGAATTAGTGCCATACAATACATTGGTAGTCAGTGGATTGGCCTATGGGGTTGATATTACGGCACATCGAGCCTGCTTAAAACTTGGGCTTCCTACGGTTGGTGTTATGGCGAGTGGACTGGACGTAATTTATCCGTTAGCACATCAGAAAACATCCATTGATATGCAGCGAAATGGAGCAATAGCTACGGAAAATCCATTGGGTACAAAGCCCGATTTTATGCGTTTTCCGGCACGCAATCGTATAATTGCCGGGCTTAGTGATGTAGTAATCGTAGTTGAATCAGCAAAAAAAGGAGGGAGCCTGATTACGGTAGAATATGCGCAAAATTATCATAGGGATGTGTACGCCGTGCCAGGTAATTTGGGGAATCCACTGTCGGAAGGTTGTAATCAGTTAATAAAGAATAACAAAGCGTGTCTTTTTAGTACTGTGGAAGAGATGGCAACTGATCTTCAATGGAAGACTAAGGAAGAGGTGAAGTCGAATACTGCCCGTGCGCATACACTGGATTTTGAACCCTTACTGCTGTTTGAGGGGTTTACACAGGATGAGGGGCAAATTTTGGCTTTACTCAAAAAAGGTGGAGAAATGCAGATTGATGATATGAGCTGGCAGAGCGGAATACACCTTGGGAAATTGGCCACTCTGCTGTTGAATTTGGAATTTCAGGGGATGATTCGATCTATGCCTGGTAAAAAATATGCTTTAATTTAACGTATGATTGATTTTTCAAAAACAACCTTAGAAATAATTCAAATGGGTGAGGGGCTCACCGTAGAATTCAAACGAACGATTGACAGTCCCTTCAAAATTGCAAAAACTCTGGCCTCATTTGCCAATACCTCAGGAGGCATTTTACTTGTAGGCGTGAACGATTCCCGCGAAACGGTTGGCATAGTTTCGGAGCTGCGTGAACTTCAAAAGTTGGAGCAAGCCTGTGAAAGTTTGATTGAAATGGAGCTCCGGATTCGGTGTAAATCCGTTTCTTTTGGCTCAAAGAAAATCCTGCGAATAGAAGTTGATGAAAGTCAGGATAAGCCACATTATGCAATAAATGAGAAAGGAGACCGGATCATTTATGTACGTATTAAGGATAAATCCGTCCCTACCAACAGACTCATGCTGCCGGGGGAGGGCGATGCCGTTACCGAAAAATTACTACTTTCAAAACCTGTAAAAATACTTCTGCAATACCTAAAACGAAACGATGCACTTACGGATAAAGAACTATCAAATATGATTAATGTATCCGAAAAACGGGCCATGCGTTTATTGCATGAGCTGGAAAGCAAAGGAGTAGTGCTTCGTAGAGGAAGTGGAAAAACAGCGCTTTATAGCCTCAAACTTGTAAATTAAAAAGGGAGCTTACCTAAAAAAGGTAAGCTCCCGAATGCTAACAATGCATTGCCTTAATTTATTCCTACCAATTCAAGTTCAAAAGTAAGGTCCTGTCCGGCCAAAGGATGATTGGCATCAAGGATTACAAAACTTTCGGCTACTTCTTTAATAACCACAGGTACGACCTGTCCTGTGCCTTCCTGATGCATATTGAGGGTGATGCCCGTTTCCAGAGGAATATCATCGGGGAATTGCGAACGGTCAAAATTTATCAAAAGTTCATCGTTTACAGGGCCATATGCTTCAAGGCAAGGAATTTCAATCGTCTTTTTGTCTCCGACTTCCATCCCGGTTACGCCGTCATCAAAGCCTTTGATCACCTGTCCGCTACCTAATTGAAACGACAGCGGATCTCGTCCCGCGGACGAATCGAAAAGTTGGCCATCAGCAAGAGTTCCCGTATAATGTACCAAAACGGTATCTCCGGATTGTGCTTTTTTCATACCAAAAAATATTTTGAAAGTTTTGTAAAGTTCGTAAACATCAATATTTACAAAAAACGTTCATTTTTAATAGGCACGAGCGAAAACAACCCGTCGACCGGAAGGTTTCCCGGTAACAATACAAACTCCCTCTTCTGCCTCGGCGTTCAATGGAATACAACGTATGGTAGCCTTTGTTTCTTCCTTTATCCGGTTTTCTGTTTCGGGAGTACCGTCCCAATGTGCATAAATAAAACCGCCTTTGGTATCAAGAATCTCTTTGAATTCTTCGTACGTATCAGCTTTATGAGAGTTGTCTTTTTGGAATGCAAGCGCCTTGTTGTAAATGGATTGCTGAATATTTTCCAAAAGTTCCTCAATATGATCGACAATCCCTTCGAGCGCAACAGTTTCTTTGGTTTTCGTATCTCTGCGCGCTACTTCAACGGTTCCATTTTCGAGGTCGCGTGCCCCCATTGCAAGCCGTACAGGTACACCCCGAAGTTCATATTCAGCAAACTTATAACCAGGTTTATAAGCATCACTAGAATCGAATTTAACACTGATTCCGCGTTTTTTAAGATCCTTCATCAATTCCTGGACTTTGGCCGAAATTTGGTCAAATTGATTTTGATCTCTATAAATAGGAATGATTACTACCTGAATAGGAGCGAGTTTTGGAGGCAACACGAGGCCTGCATCATCCGAATGGGCCATGATGAGAGCACCCATCATTCGGGTACTTGACCCCCACGAAGTGCCCCAAACGTATTCAAGTTTCCCTTCTTTATCCTGGAATTTTACGTCAAAAGCTTTGGCAAAATTCTGACCCAAAAAGTGAGAAGTCCCTGCCTGCAAGGCTTTTGTGTCCTGCATCAGGGCTTCAATACAATACGTTTCTACGGCACCAGCAAACCGTTCGTTAGGGGTTTTTATACCTCGCAACACCGGTAATGCCATCCATTCTTCGGCAAAGGTGGCATATACTTCCAGCATTTGCTCGGTTTCGGCGATTGCTTCGGCTTCCGTTGCGTGGGCAGTGTGACCTTCCTGCCACAAAAATTCGGTAGTTCGCAGAAATATCCGGGTTCGCATTTCCCAGCGAACTACGTTGGCCCATTGATTTATAAGCAAAGGCAGGTCGCGATACGACTGAATCCAGTTTTTATAGGTGCTCCAAATGACCGTCTCGGAGGTTGGTCTGACAATTAGCTCTTCTTCCAGCTTTGCCGATGGATCAACCACCACACCGCCACCGTTTGGGTCGTTCATTAGACGGTAGTGCGTCACTACTGCGCACTCCTTGGCAAACCCTTCCACGTGATCGGCTTCCTTGGAAAGAAATGACTTTGGAATAAATAGCGGGAAATATGCATTGGAATGACCCGTTTCCTTGAACATATCGTCAAGTGCCCGCTGCATTTTTTCCCAAATAGAAAAACCATAAGGCTTAATGACCATACATCCCCGGACAGCCGAATTCTCAGCCAAATCGGCTCGTTTTACAAGTTCGTTATACCATTCGGAGTAATTTTCACTGCGAGTGGGTAATGCTTTACTCATGGTTCAAATAGTTTGAAAGTAAGGTATGACTTTTTGTCATGTAATAACTAATTATAGGGGTTGCAAAGATAGTTTTTTATGCTATATTTGTAATTATTAAAGTTCTTTTGTCGTTTTATTACTAAATGGAACGAGATTAGTACAATAATAACTACAATCACTTTTAACCCAATTTTGCCATGACAACCATAAAAAAAATAACCTATTTTTCGGTTGTTGGCCTACTTGGACTCTGGGGGTGTTCCTCCAGCCAATTTGCATCCCGCTCCGGGGCATCGTACGATGATTTGTACGGCTCGTCTTCTGAGGTTCAGGTTGCATCAAGGACCAACGCCTCCACACAGGACAGCCGCTACGCAAATCCTGAGTATCAAGGTGATGTTGCTCAAACTGAGGGCAGCAACGCTGATTATTACGATGAAAATTATTTAACATCCCGGAATATTCAGCGTCGGATTTCCGACGATCCCGGCTATAATGGAGGCTTTCAGGATGGATATATGGCTGGCCGAAATGCTGCCTTCGATCCATTTATGATGAACTCCCTGCGATTTGGTTCCTATTGGCCATCAGTTAATACAGCCTTTAATTCAGGATTCCAAATGGGAATTATGAACTCCATGCGCTTTAGCCCTTTCATGCGAATGGGCGGAATGGGAATGGGTATGGGTATGGGTATGGGTATGGGATATATGAATCCATGGCGATATAATACCTGGGGTTATTCAGGCTGGGATGCTTTCGGGTTTGACCCATTCTGGGGAAATAGTATGGCCTTCGGTGGTTTTAGCCCATTTGGGTATGGAATGTACAATTCCTGGGGTAGTCCCTGGGGCATGGGTATGGGCTTCGGAGGTTTTGGCGGCTGGAATACTTTCAATCCTTACTACGGTGGATTTGGAAACCGGGTTTTGGTTGTTAACAACTTCGACAGCGGAAACCGTGTAAATCGTGGATACGGTCCTCGCTCAAACTCTGTAAGAAGCAGCGAAACATATAATTCTGATTTTTCCAATACGGTTCGTTCTTCACGCAACAACGGTGGACGCGAGGCATACACTAGTAACCCCGCAACGAACCGTGGAACTACTACGACGGATAGTTATTACGCTCGTCCTCGTGCCAACAGCAGCGGAACGTATTATAATGGTAATGCAAATTCTGGCAGAACCGGCGTAGAAGTGGGTACTTATCGTGGAAGGTCAGGTACTACCGCGACTAGTTCTAACGAGTATTATTCAAGTCCACGGTCATCTGGTACAACGCCCTCGTATAGCACCGGTACAAGTCGTTCGTCAAGAACATATAATTCTGGTACTACCAATTCGAGAAGTTACAGTACTCCATCGTATGAATCGGGTACAAGGACTTATAACAACAACAATTCTTCAAGAACTTCAACGCCGTCATACAACAGCGGCTCGCAAAGCCGGGGAAGTGTAAGTACACCAAGTAGCAGTCCTTCATCTGGAAGCAGCTCAGGCGGAAGTCGTTCGAGAGGTCCACGTTAATCAATAAAATTTTAAGATATTTTGAATAAAAAAGCCCTACAAAAACCAATTTTGTAGGGCTTTTCGTTTAGTAGACACAATCCTTTATATTCAGCTTTAATCCATGAAAAATAGAAATAGTCGATTTAGTTGTATGACTGGCGCGGCCTTACTGTTTGCCCTGCCTTCGTTTGGCCAATATGTGACAGATGCCTTTCGGTTTTCGGAAATCAACCAAACCGGGACTGCCCGTTTTCAAGGAGTTGGGGGTAATCATGCCGCATTGGGCGGAGATGCAAGTACAATTGGTGGTAATCCCGCAGGATTAGGGTTTTATAACCGTTCTGAACTTAGTCTTACGCCATCATTCAATAATCTTTCAACATCAAGTACCTATTTGAACCGGGTAACAACTGACGGGAAGCTTGCCCCAAATTTGGCACAGGCGTCTTTGGTTATTGCGGGAAGTCAACAGGGCTACAACAGTAAATGGAAAAGAACGTCGATCGGGATATCCTTTTCGCGTCAACAGAGTTTTCAGAATTTATTTACCTATGGCGGACGAAATAACCGAAGTGCGTACGTAGATGCTGCTGTGGATATGGCCAATAATCGTAATATCTCTGCCGAAGCACTCGACAAAGATTATGACATTAATACGCAACAGGCCTATACTGTGGACGGAGCTTACTATCAATTGTATATGATCAACCCGAGTGCGGCTGTGGGACCACCCTACGTTCGGTACGACCGCGATAGTCCAACCGATCAGTTTGGTAGTTTTGAATCAACCGGTGCACATACGCAATGGAATTTTGCTTATGCGGGCAACTACGACGATCGGCTTTACCTGGGGGCATCCATTGGTTTTAATCGTATTCGCTATAACTATACAAGCAGTTTGGACGATGTATTTGTTAACGGACAAGTTTTCCAAGGTTCTACACACACGGAAGATTTAAACGTGACGGGCAACGGTGTCAACGCTACAATTGGAGTTATTTATAAAGCCACGCCGGAAATACAGATTGGGGCGTCGTTCACTTCACCCACATTTATGGGAATGACCGAAACCTTCAATGAAATCATCAGCGCTAATATTATTGGTATTCCTCAACAAGGCGGTGGTACATTTGTGCCGGATGTCAGACAAATTGGTTTATTACCGTATGATTTTGAATACTCTATCACCAGTCCTTTACGGGCATCGGGTGGGGTAACTTATTTCTTTGGTCAAAAGGGTTTCCTTACCGGCACACTTGAATACGTTGGTTATGGCGGAATGCGGGTAAGTACCAATACACTGAACGCCACCGAAAATTCAGCATTTAGAAACGATAACAGACGGGAGATTCAGGACACGTATACAAGTGGAATTAATGTACGTTTGGGTGGCGAATATCGTGCCGGGATGTTCAGGTTGCGGGCCGGCGGGGCTTATATGACTGATCCATATAGGATTAACGTAGACAATATAGATCGGAGTAAATTGTTTTTCTCGGGCGGAGCCGGAATTCGATCCGACCGTTTTTTTGCAGACTTAACCGCAGTTTATAGCACTTTTAAATCAGCCTATACACCATATATTCTGAACAATTCCCAGGATTACGCCTCTGCAACAATTGATAATCAGTCAGTAAATGTATTGATTACTATCGGTGCATTTTTCTGAGAAAGCGCGAAGGTTAATAACAAAAAATGGCGAAGATGAGCAGATGCATCTTCGCTATTTTTATAAGCAGGGGCTTACCAAATCTACCAATTGTTGAACGGTAGTTCGGCCCGAAATTGTAAATTCAGCCTGAGAATAATAAGGTAGACGAACATGAAGACGTGCGGTAAGCTCTTTTTCAAGTTCCGCTACTCCTGACAATAAGGGCCGGTCGTCTTTTCCATGCTTTCCGATACGTTCGACGAGTTCGGCAGGAGGAATGTTTAAAAATACACTCACTCCATTGGCTTTAATAAACTCCATATTGTCAAAAAAACAGGGAGCACCACCGCCCGTAGCCACTACAAGCCAATGATTAGGCTTTGTATCATAAAGTATCTTCTTTTCAACGTCTCTAAAATAGGGTTCTCCGTGTTCCCTGAATATTTCCGGAATCGTTTTTTCCTGATCTTTTTCGATGAGTTTATCTAAATCCACGAAACGATAGCCCAACCTACGTGCTAGTTTTTTACCAAGCGTAGATTTACCGGAGGAAGGCATTCCTACCAAAAAAATATTCTTCATACCTGAATAAACGCTACTTGGAGTTTAACGTGACAGCTTTTCAAGCACTTCCTTTGCCTTAGGAGTATCATTAAAATGCCATTTGCCTTTAACTACGCCTTCTTTGAGAAGCCAAATACCGGGATTTGATCTTGAAATAGTTTTCAGAACGGTTGCATCTGCGTAATAGAAGGGGATTTTTAGCTGCTGTTCTGTCCTGAATTTTTCAATTTCTTCTCCGCTTGCAGAGGTAAGAATCAATGTTTCAACCGCACTACCTTTCAGATCCGTAAGGAGTTGTCGAATTTCCGGCAGAGCCGCCGTATTGATGTCTTTCAAATTCTTTACAATAACGAAAAGCTTACTCCCTTTAAATGATTCCTGTGTAAAATCGCCTTCATCATTCCAGGTGCGATAATCCGTAATTTTAGGTTTTGCTTCTTCATTAAGAATAATCATTTCCTTGAATTTCAAGGTAGTATCTGTTGGGAAGCTCTCGAACTGAACCTCTTTTCCCTCTTTTTCAAAAATATAGGAATAACGAATCGGCTCCGAAGGCTGCATTTGATCCGGGATACTTGCTCCTTCCCGGTAAGGTAAAAGATCAAGAATTGGTAAATGACGAATGGCATAAAAAGCTATTCCCAGCGAAACAACCGTTGCAAGCGCCACTAGCATACCGGTGGTTTGGGCTGTGAATTCCTTTCGTTTGTAGAGAATCAGCAAAATCAGGATAAGAAGAAATATATCTTTCCCAAATGATGTCCAGGGTTTTAACTTGATGGCATCTCCAAAACATCCACAATCGGTAACTTTATTAAAGTAAGCTGAATAGAACGTTAGGAATGTAAAAAACAGAATAATTCCAAGCAACAGCCACGAGGTAGTTTTGGGTTTGTACCCCAAAAGCAACGCAATACCAAGTACAACCTCTGCTGTACACAGAATTACCGAAAGGTACAGCGAGAGCGGAATAAGGGCCATGAATAAATCATGTAGGGCTGGCAAATCCTGCGCAAATACCTCAAAATATTCTTCTAGTTTGATTTCGGTTCCAACCGGATCGTTGAGCTTAATTAGACCTGAAAAAATAAAAATAACGCCAACGACGACTTTTGCAATTTGGGCTGCTAGTTTCATGGATAGGGAAAAATTGGATTAATTGGTTTGCAAACCATTGGATTTTATGAGGCAGAAAACTGCATAGTTAATAATGTCCTGGTAACCGGCCTTTACACCTTCCGAAACGAGTGTAAAACCTTCGTTATCTTCTATCTGCTTAATTCTCAGTAGCTTCATCAGAATAATGTCGGTCATTGAGCTTACACGCATATCCCGCCACGCTTCACCGTAGTCATGATTTTTATTGAAAAGCAGCGTTTTTACCTCTGCAATCTGATCTTCGTATAGTTGTGTCAATTGGTCATTTTCAATACTTTGATTTGTATTTTCTAGAGCAATTTGGATAAGTGCCATGACCGAATAATTGATAATTCCGACAAATTCGTCGGTCATGCCATCCTGTACTTTTTGAGTACCTTTATCCTGAATTGTACGGATTCGCTGAGCCTTAATGAAGATTTGATCAGTCAGTGAGGGAAGCCTCAAAATGCGCCAGGAAGTGCCGTAATCCCGGTTTTTTCTGGAAAAAAGTTCCTGACAATGTTGAATTATTTCCTGATATTCCGTCTCGGTTGATTTCACTACTAATTTCGGTTTTTTGTACTATACCAAAGAAAATGAAAAGGTCGCAAGATACTAAAAAAACGCTCAATGTGGGTGGTCGTTTGCTTGACGTGCAGCGGCCAAAAGTCATGGGAATATTGAACCTAACGCCTGACTCCTTTTTTACAGGAAGCCGTTTTGAAGCGGATTCTGGAAGTTATGTTCAAAAAGCAGGCCAAATGCTGGAAGAAGGAGCGACGATACTTGACATTGGCGGGTACTCTACACGCCCAAATGCCGACTTCGTATCAGTTCAGGAAGAAACAGATCGTGTCCTGGCGGTAGTCGAAAAATTGAAAAATGCCTTTCCCGGAGTAATTCTTTCAATAGATACCTTTCGGGCGAAAGTTGCGCGATTGGCGATTAGTGCCGGTGCAGGAATTATTAATGATGTTTCGGGTGGAAATTTGGATGAAGAAATGTTTGACACCGTAGCCGACCTGGGTGTGCCATATGTACTGATGCACATGCGCGGAACTCCCAAAACGATGAATCAACTGGCTACTTATGACTATTTGATTCAGGAAATCATGGCAGAATTGGCCAAAAAACTAGTCCAACTTCGTGCCAAGGGAGTAGCTGACATACTGATTGATCCCGGATTTGGATTCGCAAAAACCGTAGAACAAAATTTTGAATTGCTGGGCAATTTGAATCAGTTCAAGCAATTTAATGTCCCGATTTTGGCAGGTGTTTCGCGCAAGTCAATGATTTGGAAAAGTCTTCAAATTACCGCCGACGAGGCCTTGAATGGCACCACTGTGCTGAATACCATTGCGCTGGAAAATGGTGCTACTATCCTTCGAGTACACGATGTAAAGGAAGCATGCCAAACTGTTAAACTTTGGGAGTTGACGCAACAGGTAAATTAGAAAAATGGTAAATTCGTGCCCAAATTAATGATTTACTATGCGACTAGGATTTTTGACCTTTGACTGGACCGACTTTCTTGACATTATCCTGGTGGCGGTTTTGCTTTATCAGGTGTACTATCTGGTCAAAGGCAGCATTGCAATCCGGGTTTTCCTGGGTTACCTCTTTGTGTATGTTTTTTATCTGATAGTGAAGGGGTTAGGACTCGAACTGCTCACGGCTATCCTGCAATATTTTATGGGTGTAGGTGCTATTGCGCTCATTGTGATATTTCAACAGGAAATCAGGCGATTTCTACTAATAATAGGAAAGTCAACTGCATTTACAAATAGTCGATTTCTGAATTCTTTTTTAGGTACCACCGCTCCAAAATTTGATTATTCCAACTTAAAAATCATCGTGGATGCTGCCCGATCCATTGCTTCGGATTTCAATGGTGCTTTACTTGTCATCAAAAAAACGGATGATCTGGAAAAATACACACAGACCGGAGAAGCACTTGACGCTGTTATATCCAAACCATTGCTGGTTTCGCTGTTTAATCAATACAGTGCTTTGCACGATGGGGCAGTCATTATTTCAGAAGGACGAATCGCCGCTTCCCGTTGCATTTTACCAGTGGCCGACGGAGCCGATGTTCCATCCACAATTGGTTTCAGACATCGGGCTGCGATTGGCATGAGTGAAACAACAGATGCGGCAGTAATCGTGATTTCTGAGCAAACAGGGAGAATTTCACTTGCTATTGAAGGCGAGTTGTTTAGTAATATTCCGGCATCGGAACTGGAACTCAGACTTTCTGAATATCTCAATTCCAATAAACAGAAAGTGTAAAGAACTCCAATTAAATGGGTTGGAAATGGCTTATTGCCAAAATTATAAACGATAAGTTTGTCTGTATTGGTTAAATTTACTACCTTTGCAGACCTTTTCAGGAACAGAAAACATCATCATTAAGAAATGGCAAATCATAAATCAGCTCTAAAAAGAATTCGTGCCAACGAAACGAAGCGTTTGAGAAATCGCTACCAACACAAAACGACTCGTTCGTACGTAAAGAAATTGCGTGCTACTACCGAACACGGTGTGGCTTTGGAAGTTTACAAAACGGTTTCCTCTATGTTGGATCGTTTGGCCAAGAAAAATGTAATCCATAAAAATAAAGCGGCTAACCAAAAATCTAAGTTGGCTAAGTTTGTGAACAAACTTGCAGTAGCTTAATTTTTTATTGTAGTCCGAAAGTATTTGATACCCTGATGGTGAAAACCGTCAGGGTATTTTTGATTTTAACGCCTGAAACACAAGAAGTAAAGAAAAGAAATACTACACGCATAGATTTTTTCCTTTAAAGAAAGATACAAAGATGGAGTTTTGAACGTGTAAATTTTAGGGATAAATAAAGCTGTAATATCGCTTATATGCGTATATAAACTTGGCAGTGACATTATTTTTTAGTAGATTGCAAATTGTACTCGTAGCCTTGTGACCATCTCAACGGTCACAAGGTTTCTTTTGAGTAGAATACTAAAAGCACTTTTTATTGTAAGTACCATTAATCACTAAAACCTTTTTCACAAGAATGAAAAAACTAGTAATGTTTGCCGGCTTAGCGGTAATGGGAGTTTTACCCGAAGTTGCACACAGTCAGGTCACCTTCAATGCCCGCGGCTTAGTAGCCATTTCGGACGCTGATATGGCGGCATCTGCCCTGGTTGACGGGAAACTTCTACGTGACAACAGCGTAAAAGACAAGCTTACTTCGGTGAAATTTCCGATTGCGCGTGGAGCGAGTATTGGAGAAATCGTAGTACCAAATTCGACCTTAACGAATTCCAAGAGCATGGCTGTGCCCAAAACGGGAGGGTTGGCCTACGTGCTTGATACCCGCAGTTCTCCCGCTGAAACCGTTAAGGAATTTTCGGATGTTATGAAAGAGTTTCCTGACGGACAGCGTTTGTATGTAATTGATATTGTGAACTTTGCAAATCCAAAAGTAAAGTTTCAGTTTCCTGTTGGAAAGAATCCAACGGCAATTGACGTGTACAAAAATGAGCTGATGATTGCGACTAGCGTACCTGGTAAAGAATTGGTTTTTTATGAAGTGGACGATTCGGGTAAACCAACGCGTGCCTTGTATTTGCCGTCAACATTGGACAGTACAAACCGGATTATCGATTTGACCTGGCACCCAACCGGCAATTATCTGGCCGTAACGCTGGAAGCAACTAAGGAATTGGCGCTGTTTAAAATCATCAGAGATGGCGGAAAGCTTAAAAATATCGAGATGGTTGGCAAGCCATTCAAAGTAGGAGAGTCACCTACCTCTGGTTCATTCTCAGAAGACGGAAAGTATTATTTTGTAGTTGATACCAAAGGCTCACTGGGTAAAGCAACGGCCAATGGCGATATACATGTAGTAGAGTTTTCACTGGAAGGCGCTGCGGAGCATAAAGTAAACAGTACAACTCCGGTTGGTCTGAATCCAGGTGCATTTGCAATTAGCCCCGATGGAAAAATGATGGTAACAGTAAACGCCGGAAAAAGTGCTAATCCCTGGGGACAGGATGGCGCAGGAACCGGCAGTACTTTGAGCCTCTTTAAATTGGCGGCCGATGGAGTTTTGACCAAAGTGGAAGACTATCCTTTTAGCGGTATACTACCCCAAAGTGTTGCATTCGATAAGGATGGTTCCAATATCGCCGTGGCGGTTTATGAATATCTGAATTTCGGACTGCGTACCGGCGGTATTGAGTTTTGGAGTGTTGCCAAAGGTGATGCCCCAACTCTGAAACGTCAGGAAAGTAAAATCAGCGTGGAAGGCGGATGTCACACGCTTCGGGTTGTTTATTGATCCCAAAGAAGTTCTAGAATTTAAAGAAAAGGAGACTCTCAGCGGGTCTCCTTTTCTTTATTTACAGATAATTAACTAATCAATTGGGACGGAGAAGTATTCAAAAAGTCTTATGAATCCCCTCATAATTTTGTAATTTTGCGGCTTCAATCACAAAAAAATATTAATTTATAATGATTACTGTTCAAAACGTATCGCTTCGGTATGGAAAACGGGTTTTATTCGATGAAGTAAATATAAAGTTTGTTCCGGGCCACTGCTACGGGGTTATTGGAGCAAATGGTGCGGGTAAATCAACTTTTTTAAAAATATTGTCAGGCGAAATTGAGCCCCAAACCGGAACGGTCTCAATGAATCCCGGCGAACGATTGGCGGTTTTGAAGCAGGATCAATACGAGTTTGATCAGTTTAGTGTACTGGATACCGTAATTCTGGGGCACCCGCGTTTGTACAAAATCATGAAAGAGCGCGAGGCGATTTATGAAAAAGAGGATTTTACGGATGCTGATGGTGAAAAAGCAGCTGAACTTGAAGCCGAATTCGCCGATTTGAACGGTTGGGAGGCAGAAACCGAGGCGGCTCAATTGCTAAGCGGCCTTTCTATTTCCGAAGAACTGCACTATACTATGATGTCGGATCTTAATGGTAGTGACAAAGTACGGGTATTGCTGGCCCAGGCGCTATTTGGAAATCCAGATGTACTGCTGCTCGACGAGCCAACCAACAACCTGGATGTGGATACGGTGATGTGGCTGGAAAACTTCCTCGCAGATTTTCGGAATACGGTCATCGTTGTATCTCACGACCGTCACTTTCTTGATCAGGTAACAACGCATATTGTCGATATTGATTACAGTAAAGTACAGCTTTATACCGGAAATTACGGGTTCTGGTATGAATCGAGTCAATTGGCTCAAAAACAGCGTCAGGATGCCAACAAGAAGGCCGAAGATAAACGTAAAGAACTGGAAGATTTTATTCGTCGGTTTAGCGCCAATGCATCAAAATCCAAGCAGGCGACGTCGCGACAGAAGTTGCTGGAAAAAATTACGATTGATGACATCAAGCCTTCGTCAAGGAAATATCCGTACATCGCTTTCAAGCCTGAGCGCGAACCCGGTGATCAGATTTTGCGCGTAGAGAACCTTTCCAAAACAGCCGAAGATGGAACGGTGCTTTTCAAGAATTTGTCGTTTACAGTAGCACGAAAGGAAAAAATTGCCTTTGTTGGTCGTAACATGCAGGCAATCAGCACGCTGTTTGATATTTTGATGGAAAAACAGAAGCCTGATTCAGGAAGCTTTACCTGGGGAGTAACTATAACCAACACTTATTTTCCCAAAGAGCCCGCCGAGTTTTTTGACGTAGACCTCAACCTCGTGGATTGGTTAAGACAATATTCCGTTGAAAAAGATGAGAGCTTTATTCGCGGATTTTTAGGTCGAATGTTGTTTAGTGGGGAAGAATCTTTGAAGAAAGCAAGTGTACTATCGGGAGGTGAAAAGGTGCGGTGCATGCTTTCCAAAATGATGCTTTCCGGCTCGAATGCGCTCGTAATGGACGACCCTACCAACCACCTGGATCTGGAATCGATCACTGCTTTAAATAATGGTCTTATTGATTTTCAGGGAAATCTACTGTTTTATTCACACGATCATCAATTTATTCATACAATTGCAAACCGAATCATTGAAATCGGTCCCAAAGGTACATTGGATAAACTGATGACTTACGATGAATTTATACAGGATGATTACATTAAGTCACAGCGTCAGGGTATCTATTAATTATGCTTTATCATTAGATAGTCTTTAATACATGAGTAGAGTTGGTTTCTATAAGAAGCCAACTCTTCTTATTTGAGGAGAATTACCGCACCTGTTTTGGTAAACCTTTCGCCGGATGACTTATCTGTAAATTGAATTTTGTAAGTAAAGTATCCGCTGCTGACTGGCAGATCCTGCACAGTTCCATTCCATGAATTTGATAGGCTATTACTTTGAAACAGCACATTTCCCCAACCATTAAAAATTTGGATCGTAAAGTTATCCAACCCTTCACCTTTTACTTCAAAAGTATCATTAATGCCATCGCCATTGGGAGAAAATGCATCCGGGACGAATAAAGAAAAGGCTTGGCTACACGCAGAAAATGGAGTTTGCCGACAAACAGGATTGCTTAAAAATCGCGCGTTTCCTGTCTGAATAATTAGCTGATAGCAATGAGATTTTCTACAACTAAGTTCAGAATCAGAAAATCGACCAGCCGATTGCTGTGGAATCGGTACGGAAACATTGTCTTTCATCAATATTACCGCGGGAGAAGAAACCTCATTGGAATAATACCATGCTAATTCATTGGCCTTTTCTTTTGCTTCCAATGTAAAAACAGCCGAACAAATAGGCTCAGAAATGTAAGATTCAAGCATGCAGGTATCGGTAGGTTGTACTTTGAAACATACACTATTCAAGGAATCCACTACAACCCTTAATGCTTCATTTTTTTTGTTAAGCGTTCTTCCGGTACTTTCCCAGGCGCCGCTTTCCCTTTTTCTAAGCAACAACAGTTCGGTTTGTAACGGATTCGAAATACTAAGTTCACCACTCAGTGCATCCTGCATTTTCAGCTCTGAAAGTACTGGTTTTTGAATCTGATTTCCAGGCTCAAACCGTAGAATCGTTTCATTACTCTTACAGGTTCCCGGACGTTGTACCCCCCAAACGGCAATTCTACGCGGAATACTTTGAGCGTACGTATGCCCTACCGCCTTAAAAAAAGGATTTACTTCTTCTATATTTCCATCGCCCCAACTGACCCAATACGTATCATACGGAAAAGGTTGGTTGCTATCAAAAAGTATCTTCACTGAACTAGAACCGCAAGGCAGCAATCGCACCGTAGGAGGTACCGTATCTGGCACTACTACGCGTGGACAAGCGATGAGTTTTCGCCCATCAGTCTCAGAAAAAACTACAAGTGTATAAACTCCGGGCCGCCTATATGTATGCGTTGTGTCGGTAGTTAGACTATCGGGATGAATGGCCCCGCCCGTATAATTATAGATCACATTAGTAAAGTCAAAACCAGATTTTGACGGTTCAAGTGAAACAGTGGCAGGCAGGCAGGTTGTACCAATCCGTTTGAGAGTATAGGAACCTGTACCGTAGTCTCGGAGGTTAGGTATAGAAACAGGGCATTGGGCCAAACCAACCTGAAAAGTTAGCCCGATAAAACAAATAATAAGTTGTGTAATTCTATTAATACAATCAGTACAGCGCATCCTTCTGCTCAATCAGGTTCACATATTTTCTGTAAAAATAAAATAAAAAAAGCGAGGAAAAATATTCCCCGCTTCATAATTAAAAGATTATCAGGACCATTAATCGTAGCTAAGTCCGTATTGTTTCAGTACATCCGCAGGTACACCGTCCCATTGATTGGGCGTGTTGCCCATGTAGCCTATATCCTTTATGCCAATTTCGCTACTGAAAAAACCTGTGGCGGTGAAATTTCGCATGGTATTAAAAAAGGCAACACCCTGACTCATTTCGGGCTTAGCTGTGGAAGGATAGGCGATGTCGTCCACAATTTGAAGCTGTTCCTTACTTGTACATTTAGTAAAAATCTTTCCAAATCGTTTCTGCGATTCAAGGTCGAGCCAACGCAGGCCACCCCGAAAGGGCGTTTGCCATCGAGGCTGATCTTTCACCATAAATTCAATGAACTGAGGAACGCCCGACTGCGATGCACTCCCTGATTTTTCGTCAGCCGGAATAATTATATCCGACAATACCGTTAGCGTTGTTAATTCGGCAGGTGTAAAAAAAGTCTCGCTCATGAGTTTTGCATCATAAACGGCTTCTTCTTTGGTTCTCCCGCCCGGTATTTCCACCTCCTCGGCAGCCATTGCCTTTTGGAGGTCTCTTTGTTCAGAGAGCAATTCCTGCGGATTAACGGCAGCAATTCCAAAGGAACTTAGGGTTAAAGCTTTAAGTGATTCCCGGCGTTTCATAGTAGGAATAAATTAATGTTTTTAATGAAAATTCAGACGCATATGTTGCGTGCGCTTACAAATTCTTTTGCTTCACCTGATCAATAATATAATCAGATGCTCTCCATGACAATGCAAGGATTGTCCAGGTTGGGTTTTTGTCTGCCTGTGAAACAAACGAGCCACCATCCACTACAAACACATTCTTGACATCGTGAGCTTGTGAATATTTGTTCAATGCTGACGATTTCGGATCATTTCCCATCCGAACAGTACCTACTTCATGAATGATCCGGCCGGGTGCAGCAAGACCGTAGTCATTTTCAGGACCAGGTTTTGAGCCATTTGGAATACCACCCAGTGCATGAATGATTTCTTCAAAAGTATCCTGCATGTGTTTAGCCTGTTTTACTTCATAATCTGACCATTTATAGTGAAAACGAAGGACAGGAATTCCAAATTTATCTACCACATTCGGATCAATTTCGCAGTAGTTGTCTTCGCGGGCAACGGCTTCTCCACGGCCCGACATACCAATACTTGCTCCGTAAAAACGGCGATAATCATTTTTAAGGGACGCTCCGTAGCCTCCGCCTGTTTTCATTTTTCCATCGGGTCCGGCGTATTTTCCATTGGTGTTTTCCATGCCCCAGCCAAATCCGTAGCCCGGCATTCCCATACCGCCGCCGTACTCAATATGGTATCCACGCGGGAAATCTAGTTTCTTGTTATCCAACCACCAGGGTGTATACACGTGCATACCACCAACGCCATCTTCATTGTAACGCTTCCTGTCCATGAGCATCGGCATAAATGCACTTCGCGAGGCACCGGTAGAATCGTGCAAGTATTTTCCAACAATTCCACTGGAATTCGCAAGGCCATTCGGGAACCGGGGCGATTTGGAGTTGAGCAATAGTCGTGAAGACTCGCAGGCACTCGCTGCCAGCACCACGATTTTTGCCTTGATGGTATGTTCGGTAAGCTTTTCTTTATCAACATACGATACGCCCGTAGCCAGTCCGGTGGTTTGGTCTGTCAATACTTCACGAACCATCGCGTTGGTAAGCAGTGTAACATTGCCTGTTTTCAGGGAAGGTTTCACCAATACTGACGATGAGGAAAAATCTGCATATGCCTGACATCCGCGGTTGCATTGATGGCAATAAAAACACGATCCGCGATCTTCGTTGATTGGTTTTGTTAAAATAGACAAACGGGCAGGAATAACCGGAATATTAACGCTTTTTCCGGCTTTCTTTATCATCAGCTCGTGCAAGCGTGGCTTGGGCGGCGGTAGAAAAATACTGTCGGGGTCGTTGGGCAGATTGGCTGCCTCACCAAAAACGCCAATTAATTTATCAACCTGATCGTAGTAAGGTTTCACGTCGTCATAGCTGATCGGCCAGTCGTCGCCCAGGCCATCCACACTTTTTCTCTTGAAGTCATTGGGCCCAAAGCGTAGCGAGATCCGTCCCCAGTGATTGGTACGCCCGCCCAGCATCCGCGACCGGAACCAGTCAAACTCAGTGCCACCTTTATGGGTATAAGGTTCACCATCCAAATCCCAGCCTCCCCACGCGGCGTCAAAATCACCAAAGGATCGGAAAGGAGTGCTTGCACCGCGCCTTGGCGACTCCCAGGGCCATTTTAGCTGCGTGATGTATTTGGGATCTGCCGGATCGTAATAGCCGCCTGCTTCGAGCAGGGCTACTTTTGCACCGGCTTTGGCCAGTTGATAGGCCGCCATGCCGCCGCCTGCACCGGATCCAACAATGCAAACATCAAATACAGTGGGTTGTTCTTTGATCTGAAAACTCATATAAGGGAATAGATTTGAACAGTGTTTGATTACCGAATAATTTGTATAAGTATATGTACTACACTTCTTACTCCTTTTGTATTGGTTTACTAAAAAAAATTAATAACTAATTAGCTGTTTTAAATGCTACAGTCTGATTTTGATTCTGTTCTCTAAACTATCATTTTCAGCGTACCTTTGCAAAAAAAAGATTGTAATGATTAGTACGGATCTCGCTTTGGCTGAGAAGTCGCTACGCGAAGGCAAACTCGTGGGAATACCGACCGAAACGGTGTATGGCCTTGCGGCCAATGCCCTGAATTCGGACGCAGTTTTGTCCATTTTTGAAGTCAAAAATCGTCCTGCGTTTGACCCTTTGATTATTCATACTGATTCGATGGCATCTGCATTGAAGTACGTCGAGGATTTTCCTGAAAAAGCACAGCTACTTGCTAACGCATTCTGGCCCGGACCATTGACGCTGCTTTTACCCAAAAAATCCATAATTCCGGATTTGGTAACCTCAGGCCTTGAAACTGTGGCAATACGTGTACCCAACCACCCGCTTACGTTGCATTTATTGAACAGGCTTGATTTCCCATTGGCTGCGCCAAGTGCAAATCCCTTTGGATATGTGAGTCCAACTAGGGCTGTGCACGTGGATGACCAATTGGGAACAAAAATAGCAATGGTCCTTGATGGTGGCGCCTGCGAAGTTGGGATTGAATCTACAATTGTTAGTTTTCAATCTGATGAACCCGTGGTTGTGCGTGTAGGAGGGCTGCGGCTGGAAGATATTGAAGCGGTGATTGGCAAAATCAAAACCACGCTGCATTCAAGTTCAAATCCGCTGGCTCCGGGTATGCTCAAAAGTCATTATGCGCCGCGTAAGCCACTTTTTTTAATGACAAAGGATGAAATGAGGAACAAGGTGCCTGAAAAAGAAGTTGGCTATTTGTTTTTCCAGGAAGCTATTTCCGATACTGAAAATAAAAACCAATTGATCTTATCCTCAACGGGAGATTTCCGGGAAGCAGCCCAAAATTTATTTGCCTTTATGCGAAAACTTGATACCCTGCCAATTTCCAAAATTTGGGCAGAAAAACTACCTAATCATGACTTAGGGAGAGCTATCAATGATCGGCTTTTGCGTGCTTCTGTTCGGTAATCAGCAAAAATCAGATTTTACAACTTTTATGAAAACCGTAGATTTTAGCGAGCCAGGCACTTTTTTGCTTACAGCTGCTTTTATGTTTCTTGGAATATTTGGTCGTTATGTGGCCATTGCACTGCTTTTCAGTGTGTTGGTTCAAGGTGTTTACAAGGACAAATTTTCGCCGAGGCAGGTTCAGAAACGTCCACGACGGGATCGTCAGACACAGGTTGAAATCGGATGGTCTTTTTTTACGTCTATTTTATTTGCCCTGGCAGGAGCTGCCATGGTGTTAGTCTGGCAAAAGGGCTTTACAAAGGTTTACCTGGAAGTAAACGAATACCCGCTGTGGTGGCTTCCGGTTAGCCTGATCATTGTGTTGTTTTTGCACGAAACCTACTATTATTGGCTTCATCGATGGATGCACCGCCCATCGATTTATAAATATGTGCATAAAGTACACCACGATAGCATTACGACTTCGGCCTGGACCTCTTTTTCCTTTCATCCTCTGGAAAGTATTTTACAGGCAATTTTTATACCCGGCCTGCTGTTTATATTGCCTCTGCACCTGTATACGATTGGACTCGTGCTCCTGATTATGACCACCACAAGTGTAATCAATCACCTGAATACTGAGCTCTATCCTCAGGATTTTCATACGCATTGGTTTGGACATTGGTGGATCGGCGCCACGCATCACAGTCTGCATCATTCGCAGTTCCGAACCAATTTTGGGTTATATTTTACCTTTTGGGACAAATGGATGAAGACTGAAAGTCCACAGTATGCCCGACTTTTTGAGGAAAAAACTGAAAATAGTATATCATCAATTGAAAAAATTGAGATGAAAATTCATTAAAAATACTTCATCTGTTGAACGGGTAATGGCCGTGTATAGCCATCGGATAAATTCAGTATTTACCTGTTCTTCGGGCAAATACCCCTGATCAATAAATATGGTGCTCCACTGTCCACCCTGCGACTTGTGGCAGGTTAGCGCATAGGCAAATTTTACCTGCAGGGCATTCAGGTATGGATCTTTGCGCAGAGCCTCTACCCGTTCTTTTTTTGATTTAATAAAAAAATAATCCTGCATGACGCTCTCATACAGGCGTTTATTCTCTTCCTGAGTCAGCGAGGGCGCAGGGGAATGAAGCGTGTCCAGGAATATCTTTGCTTCAAACTCCGGTTGATCGTCATAATCTGTTAGCCGCAGGACTGCATCTGCAAACCGAAATCCGTGTATTTCTTCGGTTCGTTTTAATTTCAATAATTCCACAAAATCACCATTGGCAATAAAACCCACGGGGGAGTTTTCGTCCAGAATTGAATAATTGTTCCGCACCACCATCAGCCGATCGCCGGCGTCAAGTTCGTCTTCCGAAAAATTTATACTGCGCCTAATGTACTCATTATACTGAACCGCAGTTTTATTGGAACGCGTGATTATGATACAGTTTTCAACTCCATATTTGTCGTACGCATAGCGAATACCATCTTCCAGTTTTTCTCCGGTCATTCTGTAAATATCCCGAAAAGATTTTGTCTTGATGTGGATCTCAGGTTTTTCAGCGTGTAGCTGTTTGCGTAGTTCGGTAGCATTAAAAAGAATACCCGAATGCTCGTCCTGCCGCATAACTTCTGTTAGCTCCTCGTCAAAAATGGACAGAAAGAAGTTCTTTTCAAGATACTCTTTGTCAAGAGCCGGGCTCACTTCTTTGCCAACAGGTGGCAGCTGCGCCAAATCTCCAACCAACAGGAGTTTATTTCCGGGGTTTTCGTACACATACTCGACTAAATCCGCCAACAGGCTTGCGTTGCCAAAATCAGCATCATCACTGATCATCGACGCTTCATCGACTATAAAGAGTGTGTCTTCGTGATAATTTTTTTGTCGTTCAAAAACAAACGCGCCGGAGTAGGCATCGGAAGTTTGTTTGTATATTTTTTTGTGAATAGTAAGGGCATTTTTCTTGGAGTAACTAGCCATTACCTTAGCTGCCCGGCCCGTTGGGGCCAATAAAACGGACTTGTAGCCAAACTTTGGCAGTACTTTTATCAACGTACTCACAAGCGTCGTTTTTCCTGTTCCGGCATATCCTTTCAAAACAAAGCCATCCCGGTAACGTTCAAGTCCTTCCTGTTCTACCAGAAAATCATTCATTTTGGTAAAAAAGCGTGTTTGACTTTCCGTAGGTTTAAAAGGGAAGCGCTTGATGAGCCATTCGGAGGGAAGCTGAGAATCGGATTGTGACATAGGTTAAAAGCTGTTGACGTCGTATATTTTTGAGGTGTAAAGTAAAGGTATAAATCCGAATGAGAGTGAATTTGGATGCTAATTCGACAAGCAAACCAGTCCGTAGAGTCTTTTCCGGTAATTATTTCCAGTAAAAAATTTAAAAAAACAGTTTCTTAGACTTACATTAGAAACAAAAAAATCTTTTTCTAAACCTAAATCCTGAAAAAACTATGAAAGTTAGTCAAATCCTGGCCGGAAAGAATATCGACTGCATTTGGTCTGTAACGCCCACCAACACCGTCTACGATGCTCTGGAACTTATGGGATCAAAGAATATCGGTGCGGTAATTGTCCTCGAAAATGGAGAAATGGCCGGGATTTTTTCGGAAAGGGACTATGCCCGAAAAGGTATTTTGCTGGGCCGCGCGTCTCGCGAAACGCTAATACAGGATGTCATGACGAGTAAGGTAATTACTGTCGATACCGACCAGAAAATTGAGGAATGTATGGAAATTATGTCTGAAAAACATATACGCCACCTTCCGGTTACGAATCAAGGTAAACTAGTCGGCATTATCTCTATCAATGACATTGTGACGGCCATCATTCGTGAACAAAAAGTCCATATCAAATCTCTGGAAAGCTATATTTCTGGAAATCCTTTCTGAGAATCGCTAAGTAGGTAGTCTTCCTATGAGGAAAGGTTAGCTATATTTGCAGTCCAAAAATCAAAAGGAATCTTGGATAAAGCTAGAGAAGAGGTTCTTCGCCTCTACGGAAACCGACTCCGCACCCGCGTGTGCGGCATTTGCATCATCGACGACCGCCTACTCATGGTTCGGCATCGGGGCATTGGTATCACCGACACGTTTTGGTGCCCACCGGGGGGGGGGATTCAGTTTGCTGAAATGGCGCCTGATGCCTTAAGAAGGGAATTTCTGGAAGAAACAGGCCTCGTCATAGAACCGCAAAAAATGCTGTTTGTCAACGAATTCCTGCAACCTCCGCTGCATGCCATGGAATTATTTTTTGATACCAAAATTTTAGGTGGCACTATTCTTTTGGGTCAGGATCCGGAAATGTCTGAACACAATCAAATTATTACGGAAGTCGAACTCATGACGTTTGATCAAATCAAGGCATTCCCGCCCGATGAAGTTCATCGAATGTTTCAATTCTGCACTTCCATGAGCGATATTTTTACTTTAAACGGCTATTTGCCTAGCTAAAAATTTATAATGGATTTGTCAGGGACTGTCACAACTACCGGGTTATTGCTCCCGACCGTCATTATCGCTCAGGAAAATTTTGACGCGAATGATTGCGGGGAATGTACTCTATGCTTTGAAATTGACGAATCACGCTTTCGTTTTTGTGTAATTAAGGAAACTAGTTCGCAATGTTTGTGGCTTGAAGATTATGCGTTTGATACTTTTTTGAACGAAGAGGATTTTTTAACCACCGTCAAAAATCTAGTCTCAAATCATCGGTTCTTAGCAACCGATCAATGGAAAAATATCCGGGTTGCTGTGAACACACACTCCTTTACGCTCATTCCCGGAACCTTGTTTCGGAAAGAGTACGCAAGTGATTATCTGCAATTTGCCACGGGTAGAAGCTTGTTTCCGAATGAGCGGGTACTTTATAAATTTATGCCCGGAATCGACGCATTTTCTATCTTTTCGCTTCCTGCCCATTGGTCCGATTGGTTGCAAAATCAATATCCTTTTCAACAGGTAGACTTTTTTCACCTGACTAGTCCGCTAATCACAGGAACACTGACAAATCAGGCGCAGCCGGGAGAGAGCCAGGTCGTTACTTTGCATTTGGAAGCAGATTATTTTACTATGATTTTGGTTGAAAATCAATCTCTTAAATTTTGTAATCGATTTCCGTACCAAAGTCCGGCGGAACTAACATATCTCATACTTTTTTGTCTGAATCAGCTTCACGTAGTTCCTGAAACGATCCAGATGATATTATATGGTGAAATAACACCCTATGCCGACCTTTACATTGAACTTGCCCGATTTATCCCCGAGCTTCATTTTGGTAAAAATCCGGAAGGTTTAAACTATCTCGCTGATTTTGAGGATATACCGGAGCATCGGTATTTTGGATTATTGAATACGTTTCTCTTTTAATTCTTACTTTCTAACCCTAACTCATGAAGAGAATTGCACTATTTCCCGGCTCCTTCGATCCATTCACCAAAGGACATCAGGACATTGTTTTGCGCGCGCTGAATTTGTTTGATGAAGTCGTGATTGGCATAGGAAATAATGCAAATAAAAAGCGATACTTCCCGCTGGAACTGATGAAAAAGCACATTGAATCGAGCTTTCGGGAACAAACCAATGTGCGGGTTATTTCGTATGACGACCTGACGGCTCGCATTGCCCGTGAAGTCGGCGCGCGTTTCCTGTTGCGCGGACTTCGCAACACCACCGATTTTGAATATGAAAACGGTATTTCACAAGTAAACCGTTTCGTCTATGAAGAAATCGAAACGGTTTTTTTAATTACTTCCCCACATTTGGCTCCAATCAGTTCGAGCATTATCCGCGATCTTCACCGGTATGGACAAGATGTGAATGAGTTTTTACCTTACTCACTTACAGAAGGTTAGGAGTTTTTACGCTCTGCTTTCATCTGCCGTGCTGCTTCACCTTTGGTTGAGCTATAACTTACAAAAATGTTTATCCAAATAATCCGGGCTGTTCTGAACAGGATAGGTAGCAAAATAATTATGGTTGGCAATAGCGCTGCGAGGACATAGTTGATGTCCATGTCCAGTGTAACTACGAACACAACGAATGATGCTACCGTTAATGCGACCGAAAGTGCATAACTTACGTACATTGCTCCAATGTAAAAGCCGGGTTCCCTTTTAAAAGATTCCTGACAAAACTCACATGATTCGTTAAGCTTGTCAAACTTTTTCAGATTATAGGGATTGTTGGTGACAAAATAAGAGCCTTCATTGCATTTGGGGCAAGTATTGGTCAAAATGCTGTAAACCTTTGAACCTTTGAGCATTAGTTTTTTTTTGGGTGAGTAATTTCCTTAGTTAGTTTACATGAATTTCTCCATGACATTGCTTAATTGCTGAGCGCTGACATATCCCGACTGTCGCCACTTGATCTTGCCTTTCTGAAATATCATCAGCGTGGGAACTCCCTGAATTTGATATTGAGCAGCAGCTTTTTGGTTTTTGTCAACGTCAATCTTGACGACTCGCGCTTTACCCTGCCATTTGCGGGCTACATCTTCGAGTACGGGTTTCATCATTTTGCAGGGACCACACCATTCTGCAAAAAAATCAACAAGCACCGGCTCGTCTGAGTTTATTATTTCTTTGAAATTTGCCATGAGAACTTAAAAGGTTAGTGGAACTAATATTTCCTGAGTACACACAAAAATGCCACTTTTTGGAAACTCGCACAGTAATAATTGTCACATAGTCCGCGCTTCTTTCTGCATGCTATTCAAAACTTCCGCCACATACCGAATAGAACTGAACGAGTTGACCAACTTTTTCTGCACATCCGGAAAGGAAAGCCATTCCAAAAGTTCAATATCTTCATCAGCCTGCGGACACATGCCTTCATCGTCCTGACAGTCAAGTAAATACCATTTGGTGCGTTTCAGAATCCGGCTGTTTTGGAACGTATAAGTATGCCAGGTAGTACATAACTTTTGACGGATAACCGCTTTGACTCCGGTTTCCTCTTCAATTTCACGAACAGCAGCCTTCCGCGAGCTTTCGCCCCGATCAAGTTTGCCTTTTGGTAAATCCCATTTTTTGCGGCGGTACATAAGCAACCATTGATCTTTTTTGATCACCACCCCGCCTGCTGCTTTCAATACTTTATACAGACTTTTAATTCGGGCGGAAACTTCCTTTTTGTTTGTAGTAACCAAAGTTACCGAAAGCAGGTCGTCCCGGTGATTTTCAAGATAGTCAAAAATTTGTGCCACGTTGGAAGCGGTCACATTCAGGAGCAGTACGTGCCCCAAAAATTCGAGGGTTTTGAGTTTGGAAAGCCTTAAATCCAAAATCTGATCAAAATGGGTTGATTCCGTTCGCTCAAAATCTTTTTCCCGTATGATTTTGATCGGACGGTCATTCAAAAAAATAATCATGTGACTGGATTTGTTACGTGCTACAAAATTAAGTAAAGAGTTTATTTTAGACGGCAGGTATTATTTATAAATTTGCAGAATCATCAATATAAAATATTCATTGGAACTTCTCATCATTTTGTTTCTGGTGTTGTTGAATGGTGTCTTTTCGATGTCAGAAATAGCACTGGTTTCATCCAGAAAATCCAGACTTGAAGCTTTTGCCCGAAACGGGGACAAAAAGGCCAAAGCCGCTCTGGATCTTGCCAACTCCCCAAACCGCTTCCTCTCAACTGTTCAAATCGGTATTACCCTCATCGGCATCCTTACGGGGGTTTACAGTGGTGATAAAATCACTAGTGATCTTGAAGCTTTTTTGGCTACTATAACTTTATTGGAACCCTACAAACATCCCGTAGCGGTCGGTTTGGTGGTTTTGTTCATTACTTTTCTGTCGCTCATCCTGGGTGAACTTGTACCAAAACGGATTGGTATGGCTAATCCGGAAGGAATCGCAAAGTTTGTCGCCAAACCCATGAATGTGCTGTCTATCTTGACTTCACCGTTTATTGTATTGTTAAGCGTATCCAGTGACTTGATAATCAAGATTTTGGGTATCAAACAAACCGAAAGTTCAGTTACCGAAGAAGAAATAAAAAGTCTGATTCAGGAAGGAACAACGGGTGGTGTCTTTGAGGAAATTGAACAGGAAATTGTTCATAATGTTTTTCAACTGGGCGATCGGCGCGTTACATCCCTCATGACCAACCGACAGGAAATCGTGTGGCTGGACATTGAAGACAGTATGGCGGAAATCAAGGCTAAAATTTTTGAAACCAAGCATGCGGTTTATCCGCTTTGCCGGGGTGCCGTGGACAATGTGTTAGGCTTGATTTATATTAAAGATCTCATTGGAGAAGACATTGATCATCGTCTTGGAATGCTCAATGTACTCAAACGGGAGCCTGTATACCTTCCGGAAAGCAACCGTGCCTATCAGGCATTGGAAAAATTTAAGGAACATCGCGTATTTTTTGGAATTATCGTGGACGAATATGGTGGATTGATGGGTGTCGTAACCATGCATGACATCATGGATGCACTTGTGGGGGATATTTCAGAAGAAGATGAATACGAAAAAGAAATTTTTGAACGTGAAGATGGCAGCTTCCTGATCGATGCTCAACTTCCTTTTGATGATTTTGTGCAATTCTTTGAAGTAAACGTTCCGGATGCAGAGCGTAAAGAATTGGTTGGTTTCAATACATTGGGAGGTTTTGCTCTCCACGTTTTGGAAGATATTCCCGAAACAGGGGAGAAGTTTCGCTGGAAACACTTTGATTTTGAGATCATTGATATGGATAAAAGCCGAATCGACAAGATTTTGGTAGTTAAAAATGAATTAATCGATACAAACGACTGATGAACGTCTATAATGAAGCGGTAGCGCGTCAGGTTGCTACCCTGTTGCTGCAGGCAAAAGCTATAAAATTAAGTACTGATACCCCATTTAAATGGAGCTCAGGATGGAACTCACCCATTTATTGTGACAACAGGATTGCACTTTCAGTGCCTGACACACGTACTTTTATAAAACAGCAATTGGCTGATTTAGTTACACAAAATTTTCCTGAGGCTGAGGCAATTGCTGGTGTTGCAACGGCCGGAATTGCGCAGGGAGCGCTATTGGCTGATTTGCTGAATTTGCCGTTTGCTTACGTTCGGCCCGAGCCCAAAAAGCACGGAATGGGCAACCAAATCGAAGGGCGCCTTGAAAAAGGGCAGCAGGTGGTAGTTATAGAAGATCTGATTTCTACCGGCGGCAGTTCTTTAAAAGCAGTAGATGCGCTTCGGCAGGCTGGGGTAGAAGTTGCCGGAATGGCCTCTATATTTACATACGGATTTGATATTGCGGACCAAAATTTTGCAGAAAAAAATGTCAGAAGTATGGTGCTGAGCGACTATTCCTTTTTACTTGAAGCAGCGCTTTCCGAAGGATATATTAGTTCTGATCAAGTCGAAACGTTAACTACGTGGCGGCTTGCACCCGAGAAATGGGGGATTTAGTCTCCTGACTAGACCTGTCATGTAGAGAAATCATATTGTCAGATCCCTATTTTGTGGCTAACTTGGATGAATATTTACTAATTATCCAATTCACATTCGGGCATGATTGATGTTTCACATCCGTATTTTGATACAAATTTAAGCTGGCTTTCCTATAACTATCGGCTGCTGATGGAAGCCAAAGACGAGTCCGTTCCCCTGAAGGAGCGGCTTCGTTTTTTGGCGCAATACTCCAATCAAATGGATGAGTTTTTCAGGGTTCGGTTTCCTATGTTGCTGGCAATGAAGGAAGTCAGTAGTGACATACTTGAAAAATTAAATATTTATCCTGAACCACTTCTTGAACATATCCTGGAAACAGTTGATAATCAGCTTGGTAAATTTGATGATTTACTTTCAACCCAACTAGTTCCGGCTTTAAAATCACAAGGAACCCATTTCTATTTTAAGGAGCAATACCTGCCTGAGCATGCAGAATTTGTTAAACGTTTCTTTGTTGACAAAGTTTTCCGGTATATACAGCCAATTTTTCTCAATGGTCGTCGCGGTTCAAAAATCACTTTTTTTGAACCAAATCATCTGTACTTTATTCTACGGCTGATTCGTCGGTCTGAGCCAGGCGAAATATGGTATGCGTACGTAAATATTCCTGCCAAACAAATCAAAAGGTTTGTGGAGCTGCCCACGCTTGAAGGAGTCAAATACCTTACGTTTCTGGACGATGTGGTCAAACTGAATCTACCGATGGTTTTTCCGGGGTACGAAATTCTTGATTGCTTTGCCATTCGTGCCGAGCGCCAAACTGAACTTGCCATTGATGATGAATACCCTTTGTCGCTTGTTCAGAAAATAAATCGTCAACTGGAAAAAAAGAATTTCATTCAGCCTCATCAGTATTTTTGTGAGATGGGAATGCCCAATGAAATGAAAGAAGCGCTTTCGGAACGCCTGGGAATTTTGCCCACAGAGTTCTATGAACGAGGACGTTATCTTTTTTATCAGCAATTGGCGGAGTTTCCGGTTACGAGTAAAAAGATGGAGTATGCACCTCAAAAAGCTGTGCCACATGTAGAATTGAAAGAGGGCGAATCGCTCTTTGAAACCCTCAATAAAGGAGATCAACTGTTGCATTTGCCGTATCACTCCATTGATCCGGTAGTTCGCTTTTTCAATGAAGCTGCCATTGATCCATACGTTCGCGAGATTTACGTGTCACTCTATAAAATTAGTGCTGATTCATTTTTGATCAATTCGCTAATAAGTGCTGCCAGGAACGGAAAACGCGTGGTGACTTTTGTAGAATTAAATGCTAAACTTGACATTCAGGAGAATTTGCAGTGGGCGCGTAAAATGAAAGATGCCGGGGTGAAAATTATTTTTAGTCTTCCCGGCCTGAAAGTTCACGCAAAAATCGCCTTAATCAAAAGGAAAGTAAAAAAGGGCTGGGATCGATATGCCTACCTCGGCACAGGTGGATTTTACCGCCTAACATCGCGTGAGTTTGTGGATCATGCTTTGCTTACAAGTAACCGTGAGCTGACCAATGATCTTGAATTGTTATTTGGCTATTTGGGAACAAGAGAAGAACCAAAAAAATATAAATATCTGCCTTTCAATTACCTGCATGTTTCACAGTTTTCGATGGTTAAGAAAATTATTGAACTGATTGACCGGGAGATTGCCAATAGTAAGTCAGGATTAAAGGCGATAATTTCTATAAAAATCAATCAGTTGCAGGATCAAACCCTCATCAGTAAGCTTTATCAGGCCGGTCGGGCAGGGGTAAAAGTCAACGTAATGATCAATGATAGCTGTTGTCTGATCCCGGATCTCCCAACGATCAGCGATAATATACGCGTTACCCGATTGGTGGATCGTTACTTAGAAAATACCCGAATTTTCTATTTTTATAATCGGGGAAAAGAAGATGTATATCAATCCTCGGGCGATTGGACCTATCGGAATTTTCATCGTCGAATTGATGTTTTGTATCCGATTCTGGATGAATATCTGAAATCGCAAATTAAGCAGGTATTGGATAATTATCTGAATGATAACCAAAAAGCGGTAAAACTTGATACTTACCAAAATAATTTGCTGTGTAGTGAAACAGAATCTGGCGTAAAAATCAGGGCTCAGGAGGTGAACTACCGGCTTACGGAGCGCATTGAACACCGAACGCCAACGCTCTTTTCACTCGTAACCTCAGGAGATAAACCTATTCCAGAACCAATCAACTGATCCATGTGCTACTATAACTCTCTTACGATTAAGAAGAAAGAACTAGCTCAAAAGTATGCTCTTTTGGAAGAAAAAGTACCGGAGTTTGCACCAATAGTTATTGCAAGTGGGTTTGAGATTCCGATTTGGCCAATACTGACGGCCCAACAGCCCGACCGTTTTATCAAAGCAACCTGGGGCCTGATTCCTGCCTGGATCAAAACTGATGAACAGGCAATGAAGCTACGCATCTCGACCCTAAATGCACGTTCTGAAACTATTCACGAAAAGCCTGCTTTCAAAGCTGCCTCAAATCTTGCTCAACGCTGCCTGATTCCTTCTACCGGATTTTTTGAATGGCAAACAGTCGGGAAGAAAAAGTATCCGTATTTTATTTACATAGAAAATCAGCCAATTTTTTCAATGGCCGGACTTTGGGAAGAGTGGACGGATGAAAAGAATGTCGTTCATCACACGTTTTCAATTTTGACGGTGGAGGCCAATCCTTTGATGGCTCAAATTCATAACACAAAAAAACGAATGCCGGCAATTTTGCCAGATAAGCAGGCACAACTTTGGCTTGATACTACTTTGCCCGTGCGAGATGCTGCCAGGCTTCTGCGACCGTTTGATAGTGCTGGTTTAAAGGCACATACGATTCGGCCCATCGGAGGTAAAACATCAAAAGGGGAAAGCTCCTCCGTACATGAACCTTATACGTATCCAGAGCTTTCCGGTCAACTTTCGATTTTTGGGTCCTAACGGAAGGTGAGCATTGCCGCACCAAAAACTCCCGCCGAGTCGCCTAGTTTAGGACGTAAAATTGGAGTAGAGAATGTGGGATTGAAGACATACTTTTCAGCTCGTTTTACCCCTTCTGAATACAACAAATCAATGTTTCCCACACCACCACCGATCACAATTGCGTCAGGATCAAGTACATTGACCAGGGTTGTGATGGCCTGACCAAATTTTTCTAGCAGACGTTCAATCGTTGCGGTTGCAGCGGCGTCATTTCCCTCCTCATAGTTTTTCAGAATTTGGGGTAATTTCAGGGAGCGTCCACTTTTTTCAAGATAATAACGCTGTAAGGCCGGGCCCGAAAGAACCTGCTCCACACAACCTTGCTTGCCACAATAACAGGGGAAGCCATTTTCTTCCAATACATTATGTCCCCACTCGCCGCCTATTCCCTGCATGCCATTCAGCACAAAAGCCTGACCGTCGTTTCCGCGCATGACAATGCCTCCACCGACGCCTGTTCCCATAATAACCCCGAAAACAGTCCGATAATTTGGGGCATAGTCCTGAACAACCCCTAGTTGTGCTTCGGCAAGTGCAAAGCAATTGGCATCATTGGCAATCGACACCGGAATACCCAAACGATTGGATAAATCGTCCCGCAAAGGCTTGCCGTTCAGGCAAGTTGTGTTGCAGCCTTTCATGGTATTTGTAACAGGATCGAGCGTTCCGGGTGTACCCAAGCCAATAGCCTCAGGTGAATACCCGGTTTCGCTTTGCATGATTTGCACAATTTCAACGATTCGATCTACAATATGTTCATAGCCTTTCGAGGCTTCGGTATCTATCCTTTTTCTAAATTCAACAGCATCGGGAGAGGGCTTGGAAAGGATTACCCCTTCAATCTTGGTTCCGCCGAGGTCAATACCCCAAAAAGTCTGCATGTGCAATTGTCTAGTTTAGTTATAAAAAAAAAGCTCCAATCAAAAAATCAGCTTGCAACAGGATATTTGATTACATAAACTTACACTTTCAAACATAACTAAAAAAATTCTATACGACTATGAGTTGTAAAATTGGAGAAAAGGCCCCTGAATTCAGCCTGTTTAATTCTGAAAAGAAGCTAGTAAATCTTACTGATTTTGCTGGAAAAAATCTCATCATTCATTTCTTTCCAATGGCCTTCACAGGTGTCTGCACGACGCAATTGTGTACACTTCGTGACGATATTGAGAGTTACAAAAATATGAACGCTGAGGTTGTGGCAATTTCCGTGGATTCACCCTTTGCACTGGCAAAATTTAAGGAACAGGAAAACTATTCCTTTGATTTATTGTCTGATTTCAATAAATCTACCTCAGAATCGTATGGGGCAATCTATGAAGAATTTGTCTTTGGACTCAAAGGAGTTTCAAAACGGGCAGCTTTTGTCGTTGATAAAGAAGGAGTTGTTCAGTATGCAGAGGTTTTGGACAATGCAGGAGAGCTTCCCAACTTCGGAAAAATTAAAGAAACTTTGACGGCTTTGTAGCGACAAGTATTGGAGTAACTCCAATTGTATTTAAGATATTAAAGACTGGATTTAGATACAATAAACCATCATTAAATAATTTAACGGCATTTGGGATCCGTAATTATTTTTTTAAATTTGGTCGGAAGGAATCTAATCCATTATACTCTTTAAATAACGGCTGCATGGGAATTGTAGAAAGGCGTGAACGACTGAAAAAGCAGGTTCGTCAGGATATTATTAAAACCGCTCGGGAAATTGCCAAGGAAGATGGCTGGCAAGCGGTGTCGATCCGAAAGATTGCCGACATCATCGAATACAGTCCTCCTATACTCTATGAATATTTTGATAGTAAAGACAAACTACTCGAAACTATTCGAATGGACGGTTTCGCAACCCTGCGTGACGATTTTGACAGAATCAAAAATTTGTACCGGAACCCGGAAAAACTTTTGGTGGAAGTTGCCCAAAGTATCTGGAACTTTTCGGTTCAGCAACCCGAAGTTTTTCATGTCATGTTTAACCTTGAAGGTGCTTTCTGTAATTCCAAGCAAGTCTACATGCAGGAAATGAACATTAAAGGAAATCCTGTTTGGGAAATGATTGCCATGCTTCGGCCCAAAGCCGGCGAAATGGTAACAAAAACCTACTATGAGTATTGGTGCCTAACCTACGGGTTTATATCCATTACAATGACTACTCAGCCTCGTCACGCCTTTGTGCAGGCAGAGTCAATTTATATGGAAGGCGTTCGGCGGTTTATACGAAGTGCCATGTAATCAACACAAAAAAGGGGCTTAATGGCCCCTTTTTTCATTATGCAATCTGTGGTTTTACTTCAATACTACTTTGATGAAAAACCTGGGAATAAGGGGGGATACTCTTGGTTAGCCACGCATTCCCTCCAATAATCGAATCATGACCGATGACGGTTTTACCACCTAAAATAGTAGCATTTGCATAAATTACGACCCCGTCTTCAATAGTAGGATGCCGTTTTTGGGCTGCCAACGACTTGGCGACATGCGTTGCGCCAAGAGTAACACCCTGATAAATCATTACATGGTTTCCAATAATTGTGGTTTCGCCAATGACAACGCCTGTTCCGTGGTCAATAAAAAAGGAATGTCCGATTTGGGCGTTGGGGTGAATGTCAATTCCTGTCAAGCCATGTGCGTACTCAGTTAGCATTCTCGGTATGAGCGGTACGCCAAGATTGCCTAACAGGTGAGCAATACGATAGGTTGCAATTGCCAAAAAGCCCGGATAAACCGCAATAACTTCCTCAACCCCCACTGAGGCGGGATCATTTTCAGTAATAGCTTGGGCATCTTGTAATAAAAGCTCAAAAATTGCCGGAAGTTGAGCAAAAAAATCCTCAGTAATTTGAACACTTTCTTTGGGCAAACTCGCTTCCAGTGGTTTAAGTAAACAACCTAATTGATTGTTTAAACCTTCGTATGAGTGGAAAATTTTATCCGCATTATCATATTGTGTACAATCCTGACTTATCGGAAACAGAAAATCTATTAAATCATGTAGAAAACGTCCGGTTTGAGCTTTGGACGGAATTCTATATCGGTACGACTGATTTTGTTCGGTAATTCTCCTAAAGAAATTCTCTTTATTTTCCTGATTCATTGATTGTTAAATTGGCTATTGGGCTTTATAAAGATATGTATGAATGCTAAACAGTAAAATCTTTAAAAAGATTGTTGTACCTCACATTTTTGATTTTCTTTTTTGTGGAACGACTATTTTAACTGGAATAAGTATATATCTTTTAGTTGATTCTTAGTAAATTTAGTTGTTCAGAATTCCAAATTGTCTCTTATGTTTCCTAAATCCATTGTATTTCTTCTGATTCTATTCATGCTTTCGTCTTGTTTTGCAAAATACCGAACCACCTATCGGGAGGTTAAACGGCATTATGCTCACAAAACGATGCCGAAAGTGGAATGTATCAAAAACGATACCCTGTGTATTCAGGTGGCAAGTACAGGGGCCGACACGCTTCCATTACTACTACTCATTCATGGGGCACCGGGTGCATGGTGGGGGTATATGAATATGCTGGATGATACGGTTTTGCAAAAAAAATTCCATATTATTTCTGTCGACCGACCCGGATATGGTAAGTCAAAGTTGCTCAAAAAACGTGCCGTAGGTTCCATCGAAATGCAGGCTCAGAGTTTGTTAAATGTATTTTCATTAAATCACTCCAAAGAACCTGCCATCATTTTGGGCCGGTCGTATGGTGCCCCAATCGCTGCCAAATTGGCTACTTTGGCACCTGAAAAAGTGAAGCAGCTGATTATGGTCTCACCGGTGATTGATCCAGATAAAGAAAAGTTTTACTGGTTTTCCAGATACGGCAGAAATCGACTTGTTCAACTGTTTTTACCCAAAGAATTTAATACTGCCACGGAAGAAAAATATATGCATGCCGAGGAACTTCGGAAAATGCTTCCCATATGGAAAAAGCTGACAATGCCAGTGACCGTTATTCAGGGTGGGCAAGACTGGATCGGCGATCCGGTCAATATAGAGTTTGCCAAGAAAAATATACCAAGTTCTCATTCTCAGTATATTACAATTCAAAAGGCTGGGCATATGCTTACTTTTTCCCATCAGGAAATGATCAAAGAAATGCTACTGCGGACCAATAGTGCTAAATCAAGGATGATTACACTAGATCTGGCATCTGGAAAATAAAAGAGGCTGATTCGCAACGCGAAACAGCCTCTTTATGGTAAAATACTGAAAATTAATGACCTTATTTTTTCATTTGTGCTTCTACAACTGCAATAGCCACCATATTTACAATTTCACGAACCGAGCTACCTAACTGCAACACGTGAACCGGTTTTTTCAAACCAACCAAAATTGGCCCAATGGTTTCGAGTTGAGCTACTTCTTTCAGTAGGTTGTAGGCAATATTACTTGCAGAAAGGTTTGGGAAAATCAGCGTATTGGCTCCTCCTTCAATAAGATTACTAAATGGATGATTATTTTTCAAAAGTTCTGTATCGAATGCAAGGTGTGCCTGAACTTCTCCATCTACAATCATGTCGGGATGTTTTTTCTTTAAGATTGCAGCCGCACTGCTCATTTTTTCAGCATCCTTGCCTTTGGCACTACCAAAGTTCGAATACGTAACCATTGCGATGCGAGGCTTGATATTAAAATGCTCAATCGCCTGCGCTGTCAACTCTGTAATTTCAACGAGTTCATCAACCGTTGGTTCAAGGTTTACGGTTGTATCTGAAAAGAACAAAGGACCTCTCGGTGTTAATAGAATGTGCATACCTGCCACCCGGTTTACACCTTCTTTCTTACCAATTACATGGAGTGCCGGACGAATAGTATCTGGATAATTACGCGTCAAACCAGAAATAAAGGCATCGGCTTCACCATTTTCTACCATCATTGCCCCGTAGTAGTTGCGGTAGTAAATTGTCCTTTTGGCTTCCGCAGGTGTCATTCCTTTCCGTTGCCGTTTGGTATACAGCATTTGGGAATATCGTTCGATGGCCTCTTCATTTTCTACTGCCCGTGGATCAACAATCCGGACTTCTTTTAGATCCAGTTTGTGTTCCTCAATCAGATGCTGAATCGTTTGGAGATCGCCCAAAAGTATTGGCGTGGCAATACCTTCGTCACGTACTTCCTGCGCAGCTTTTAGTACTTGTATGTTTTCGGCATCTGCAAATACTACCCGTCTGGAATCCGTTTTGGCCTTATTTAATATTACCCTCGACAATCGTTCGTAACGACCTAAACGGCTGGAAAGCTGTTGTTCGTACGTATCCCAATCGGTAATTGGAAAGCGAGCCACCCCTGTTTCCATGGCGGCCTTGGCTACTGCCGGGGCAACGGTGGTTAATAAACGCGGATCAACTGGTTTAGGGATAATGTAATTTCGGCCAAAGGAAAGATTTGATTCATTATAGGCCAAATTTACGATGTCGGGCACAGGCTTTTTTGCCAAATCTGCCAGAGCACGTACCGCCGCAAGTTTCATGGCTTCGTTGATTTCGGTAGCACGTACATCAAGTGCTCCCCGAAATATATAAGGAAAACCCAGTACGTTGTTGACTTGATTGGGATAATCGGAGCGTCCGGTAGCCATAATGATATCCTGACGGGCGGCAATAGCGTCGGGATACGTGATTTCCGGATCTGGGTTTGCCATCGCCAACACGATTGGGTCTTTGGCCATGGAACGTACCATGTCCTGCGAAACAACATTGGCAACGGATAATCCCAAAAACACATCAGCACCTTCAAGTGCAGATTCGAGGGAGTCGTATTTATTGTCCGTAGCAAACTGAATTTTCAGCTCGTCCAGGTCAGTCCGTGCCGTGTGAATATGGCCCTTACGGTCAAACATCGCAATATTGGAAGCAGAAGCCCCGAGGGCGAGGTATAATTTAGTGCAGGAAATGGCCGAAGCACCTGCACCGGAAACGACTATTCGTACGTTCTCGATCTTCTTACCTACAAGTTCCAGAGCATTCAGCAGGGCAGCACCACTAATGATGGCGGTTCCGTGCTGATCGTCATGCATGACCGGAATATTAAGTTCCTTTTTGAGGCGTGCCTCAATTTCAAAACATTCAGGAGATTTGATGTCTTCCAGGTTTATCCCTCCAAAGGTTGGTTCCAGGATTTTGACTGTTCTGACAAATTCATCGACATCTTTGGTATTCAATTCAATATCAAAAACATCAATATCAGCATATATCTTGAATAACAAACCTTTTCCTTCCATAACGGGCTTGGAGGCTTCGGGTCCAATATCACCTAAACCCAATACCGCTGTTCCATTGCTGATAACTGCCACGAGGTTTCCTTTGGCAGTGTACGTATACACGTTTTCAACGTTTTCCGCAATTTCCAGACAAGGGTCAGCTACGCCTGGCGAATAGGCGAGGGAGAGATCACGTTGAGTATTAAATTCTTTGGTCGGAATCACCTGAATTTTTCCGGGACGACCTTTGGAATGGTAGTATAATGCGTCTTCTTTTCGGATTTTCTGATTCATAAGGCATTAATGATGGTAATACACCACGAATGTACGAACAAACCACCGAGGTAAAATAAGGAAAGACGTTTTTTTACTGAGATAAAATCTAAGGAAAGGAATACTATTTATAGGTTTTTTAGTATTTTTCTGGTTAAAGATTGGGGCTCTTCCGAAAATGCCGGACTTTGTGTTAGGCCTTTTCGGGCTTTTACAAAATTTGCTCTTTTCTTTAAAAAGTAGGCAACCACCATATAAAGCATAAACATCCCGATATACACCCATAAAGATTCAGTGTTGGAGATATTGCCGTGGAAAGTAAAAAACAGCGTTGTGTTAATAATGGTGAGTGACCATAACGAGACAGACGCACCCAAATGATTTAGACCATTATCAATCAAAATATGGTGCATGTGGTTTCTGTCTGCCACAAAGGGTGAGCCACCATTGAGCAGGCGCACAATGAAAACGCGTAAAGTATCAAAAATGGGTACAATCAAAACGACCATTACCACGATTGGAGCGTTGAAAAATGCATTGGGATCGTTGCGATAGCTTACATTCAGGCGAAGAAATTCAATGGTAAAAAAAGACAGTAAGAATCCTACAATAAGCGAACCGGTGTCACCCATGAATATTTTGCTGGTATTTGAAAAATTGAATCGAAGAAAACCTAGCAAAGAACCGGATAGTGAAAAGGCTAAACAGGCAAACGTAAAGTGTTGATTCAGAAGGAACCAAACACCAAACCAAAGCCCGGCAATGAGGCTGATTCCACCGGCAAGGCCGTCAATTCCATCAATCAAATTAATGGCGTTGATTAAGGAAATAAAAATGAATATAGTGAGGGGAATACTGACAAAATCTGGAATAAAATACCACCCAAAGATCCCGTAAAGGTAATCAACTTTAAATCCTCCCATAACTACAAGTGTGAGGGAAGCGATGATTTGAACCAATAATTTTTTTGCTGAATCAAGAGCCAGAATATCATCTTTCAAGCCCAGAAAAAACAGGATTGTTAGTCCAACCATCGATAAATTAGTTAGGTTGGAATCAATGATTTCTTCGGAATGAGGCCAAAGGAAAAAAGCAATAAGTGTTGAAGCAAAAAGAGCTATTCCGCCAAGTGTGGGAGTATCCGTATCGTGTGAACTTCTAAACCCGGGTTTTGCGGTCAGGTTAAGCAGATTGGATAAATTGATTATAATCGGAATGGAGATAATCGACAGAAAACAGGCGATTAAGAAAGAAAGAGCGCATTGGTAAACATCCTGATCGGCGAGATCTTTAAAATACCCTCCTGCGAATATATCGTTCAGTACAGCTTGTTCCATGGCAAAAATGTTTTGTTTAATTTTTAGCCTTCAAGATAAATCTTCATAAGTCATTAGCAGGTAAGTAATTAACAACGATTCAAAGATGATAAATTTTGTTGTTAGTGTGCTAACTGATTATGTAATTAGACTCAAAAACTTAGTAAATGGTTGGAATATGTCATTCTTTGCCGCAATTTAGACAAAAAATTGTAATATTTTACGAATCGGCTTTAACCAAATTGTGAAGAAATAAGGTTTTATATCATTCACTTTCCATGCCATTGCATCGCTTTGATTAGCTAAGAGCCTGTTATGTAACGAATTATTACTTGCACCGCCTGCCCTCATTTTTACCAGTACTTTTTGGATATAAACAGGTTTTGCATGTAGCTTATGGATCATTCGGAGCATTAACTCATAATCGGCTGCGGTGTTCAAATCCAGCCGAAATCCACCAAAGCGGGTATACCATTCTTTTTTAATAAAAAAGGTTGGGTGAGGGGGCATCCATCCCCACATAAAGTAATTGTGTTTGTAAGGTCCAGCTTTCCAGCTTCGGGTAATTTGCATAGGATTTTCTACATTAATGTAGTCCAGATCACCGTAAACGGCATCAGCATCACTCTCTCTAAATTTCTGTGCCACCTCAGAAAGAATTGAGTTGGAAGCATAAAAATCGTCCGCATTTAAAAGTCCGATAACATCACCGGTAGCCAGGGAAATACCTTTGTTCATGGCATCATATATCCCCTGATCTTTTTCAGAAATGAATTTAGTAATCTGATTGCCAAATGATTGGATAATTGCTACGGTACTATCGTCCGATTTGCCATCCACCACAATATATTCCAGATCAGAATAGTCCTGTGACAGAACAGAGTTAATGGTATCTCTAATAGTTTTTTCGCCGTTGTACACGACGGTAATGATGCTAATTTTCACGGCCTGTCTTTCTTTTTCTGCTAAATTGAGCCGGATTCCCACTGTATATTCCGTAGGCGGATAGATTTTTGGTTGCCACCGAGTTCACGGTTAACATGGCGTGCGACCCACAATGCACGCCCGGACACACTACCGCTTTTGCCCCAATCCATACGCCATCTTCCAGAACAATTGGATCAACTCTTAAATCAAATGTGGAGGTTTTATAGTTATGATTACCGGTTAATAAAAGTGCTCCCTGAGATAGACAGGAATTTGCCCCAATCGTCACATACGTGAGGTTATCTATCCACACATTTTCACCAATCCAGGCGTTTTCGCCAATCGTCAAGAACCAGGGATATTTGATGTTTACCTTCGGCTTTATCATGACCGACTTACCGATTTTTGCCCCAAACACTCGAAGAACTAATACTTTCACAGATACAGGAAACGGCAGGTAGGTATTGACAGTCAGCCTACCCACCAAATACCAGGCAAGGCGTTTGACCAAGCCTCCGGGTTTGTACCAGCTATTGTCATATTTTGACAGATCGGTTCGGGTTGCGGAGGTCTTTTCCATAGTCAGTCAAAAAATGATCAATAATTTTTTGTTTGTTTTTTCCGGCTGTGTGATACACTTCATAAATTTTGGCATCGACCAAAAAGCGGTACCAAAATCCCTGTAAAAAATGCCAGATGAGCCCTTTGGTTCCATCCAGAAATCCCAGTTTTATAAAGTAACGAAAGAGAAAGTAAAGAAAGGGTCTTGTAAATAAAGGAAGACCTGCATATTTGACTTTCAGGAATCTTTTTCGTTGTTCCTGAGTCCCCCAAAGCGAAGGAGTAACCGTTATTTTCTCTTCAAAATTATACTTAATATTCAGTAAATCAATTACTTCCCGAGTAGCATAGAGGTTGTGTTTTTGCGTCCACCAGGTAAGATTATTCAAATTGTGATCTACCAAATCATGACTGAGTTGGATGGTTTGGGCCTCTTTGGGGAGCTTTATGTGTTCGTCCATCCACAACTCTTCACAGGTTCCGAGTCCCTGTCGCCAAATGCGGAGTAGCCAAATTGGGTAGTAGCCTCCATTTTTGATCCATTTATTCATAAACATGACACGCCGCTTAATATAGAAACCGGCAATATCTGAGCCGGTCTGCGGCAACTTATCGGTAAGTTCTGCCACGAGTTCGGGAGTCAGGTATTCGTCGGCATCCATTCGCATAAGCCAGGTAGTTTTAAAAGGGCAATGCTCAATCCCGAAGTTAAACTGAAAGGCATAGGAAACCCAGGGATTTTGCACAACCACTGCTCCTAGCCCGGTAGCGATCTCAACGGTATTGTCGGTAGAAAACGAATCAACAATAAATATTTTGTTGGTCAGGGTTTTCAGACTTCCGATGCACCGTCCAATATGCTTTGATTCGTTATGGGTTAGAATAATTATCGAAATATCTACCATGAGTTCTAGTTGTGACTGTTGCAAAAGTAATGAATCGGGCTTGAAACAAGGCTAAGACTTGCCGGTCATAGCAGATTCGTAGGCCGTCAGCATTGTTTTTGCGACAACTGATATTTCAAAGTTTTCTTTCAGCATGGCATAGGCCTTCGGAGGATAAGACAGGCGCAAGGCTTCATTTTGCAAAACCGTGAATAATCCTTCGGTTACTCCCTGAACGGTGAGGGGCGTGAGATAAGCAGCATCGTACTTTTGAATATATTCTCCGAATCCAACGCGATCCGAGACGAGAGCTGGTACACGGGCAGCCATCGCTTCCATGACGGCAATTGAGAAACCTTCGGAGTAAGACGGTAACACAAACAAGTCTGCATCGCCAAGAGCCGCTTTTTTTAGCGAGCCTGTGAGCATTCCTACCAGATGAATTGATTGTTCGAGAGCATTCTCGACAATGAACTTTTGGGTCTCCGCAAGATAACCGTCGTCCGGTCCGGCCAATACCAAGAAGGAATCCGGGTGTGCCTTATGATAGGCAGCAAAAGCCGGTAGTAGTAAATCCAACCCTTTTTTTATGTTTAGCCTCCCCATAAACAGAATCATTTTCTGCTGAGTTGGCAGCGAGAAACGGGCACGAAAAGTTCCCTGTTCAGGCATTTGCCAAAATTCATCAAACTTCATTCCGTTTGGAATAATGACCAGGTTTTTGGGCTTAAATCCGAGGTACCGAACCACGTCATTTACTTCGTCCGTATTATTAACATGGATAACATCCGCTTTTGCCAAGATCTTTTTTTGGTATAAAAAAGTAACCAAATCTTTTTTCCATTTGCTATGCCTGACTGCCCATTGATCCAACAATCCGTGAATTGTGATGACAATCGGTAGATTGTGCCTGATGAGAAAAGGAGCTAGACTTCCAAAATGCCAGATGCCATGAATATGGATCAAGTCATATTCGTGCATGTGATTTTTGAGATATTTATAAAGATCAAGCGAAAATTCCCGATATATTGAACTTATCGGGGTAGTTCTTCGGCAGGGAACCAACTTTGCTCCTTCGGGTGCTTCATACATTTTATCACCGGGCGACATCGGGCTTAGGATTGTCACCTCATGTCCATTTTTTAGTGCTTCGGCGGTGTGGTCATATATAATTCGTGCCGGTCCTCCAATCGCCCAGGTATATGCACAGATATTTAAAATTTTCATAATCAGGGAATTAACTTAGGGAGTGGTAACATGCCACCATTTCTTTTGCTACTTTTTCAGGAGAAAAGCCAGCAATTATGTCCATGGATTGTAGGCCATGACTTTCTATTTTTTCAGGATATTTTTGATAAAAAAGCATGGCCTGTACCAACGCTTGTTGATCAGCCGGGTCAAACAAAAATCCATTTTGGCCATGTTGGACAAGGTCTTCGGCGCACCCGCAATTTTTGGAAACCAGGACCGGCATGCCGCAAATCATTGCTTCATTGACCACAAGGCCCCAAGGCTCTGAATGACTAGGGAGAATGAGTACATCCGCTTTGGCGAGCCATTCGGGGACTTCCTGCCAGCCAACAGCACCAGTAAATTTTACTTTGGATAATGAATTGGCTTTGGCAAAATCTTCCATCGGCTTTCGATCCGGGCCATCACCAACGAAAAGTAAGCCCCAGGGAACCGTATTTCCGATTTGATTCAAAAAAGTTTGATAGGCTTTTAGTAAAATTAACAGGTTTTTTTCAGGAGCGAGTCGGCCAACAAAAACAAAATAATGGGTTTCACAGTCTGACTTTTCTTGTGCCTTAACGCTTAAATACCGCTTCTTGATCCGTTCATTATCAACCACGGCAGCTTTTCGCACCGCAATTTTCTGGTCTGAAATTCCTAATGATTTCAAATAGCTGACAGATGTGTTGCCAAAGCAAAAAAATGCATTTGCCCGGTGTACAATTATTTTTTTGATGGTTTCTTTAAGAAAAGATCTCGTTTTGTCAACCTGCGATGATTCCGAGGATAAAACAACCTTAACTCCACACAGTCGGGCATAAAAAAGCAAAAGAACCTGTGCCCAATCAAAGTAGCCGGTAATGTTCAATACATCAGGTTTGAAGGAATTGAAAGCCTTAAAAATGCTGCGGGTTCGCTCAAAAAATGTTACCGAATCTAAGCTTTTGTTAAATAAAACTACGTAAGGGTACTTATAAGGTATTTGTTCGGTAGCGTTGCCCATACCCGCCCGGCTACTTTCATAAAGGGCAATTTGTGCAACTAAAAATTCACTTATGGGGTGTTCGCTTCGAATTTCCTGATGAATCTCTTCAAACAGAACAGATTTATAGTGCGCCCAAAGTTGGTTATGAATGACCAAAATTCGCATCAAGGCTGAGGTTTAAGGTATTCGAGAAAAAGTGGATATAGTTTATTAGCCAAAAACAACTGCCCATCCTTATTATAGTGAACCACATCATTTTCCCGATAGAAGTTCACGGAAGTACCCAAATCAAGCTCTTTGATGAGTCGGATACTGTCGCGTTCGGCAAATTGGATAATTTCTCTTCCTTCCCCATTGTAATTTCCAAACTCAATTTCTGAAATTTCGGGGTGCAGGAAAATAAAAAACGGGATTCCTGCCTCGCGGGCCATCTGCGCCAATTGTCCAAAACCGGGATTAAAACCAATTCCATTTTTATGAATACCCGGCTCCTGCGCAGGGGCTGCTTTGGGGGCAAAGTAGATATCACCTTCGGTGTATTCTTTTATATATCTTGGATACAAATAACGAACCCAAAGCTCATGCCATGCCCAATCAAACTGTTTGTCAGGCAAGTTTGGATCTACACCTACCAATTGATAGGCATGATCCATGTTGTCATGTGCATCATGACTACTCGCTACGAGGCAAATCAGGTCGGCATTAAACAAGCCATATTTCTTTAAATAGGCAGCGACATTATCAGGTCCCCACGAGCCGGCTGCAATATTTAGAACACGTACTCGTCGGTCCAATGTTTGAGAAAGCCGTTTTTCGAGCATTGTAGAAGCCAGGCTATCGTTGTCTGTAAGGCTTCCGCCAAGCACGACCGAGTCACCTACCAATAAAATAACGGTAGTATCTGATTCCTGAATGGGCTCATTGCGCATCGAAAATTCATTGGTCTTTATCCGATTTCCAAACCGCACAACATCCTGATTTGGAGCATATATGTATTCAAAATCAGGATCTGAAATATAGAGTGGTGCACTGCAAAAACCATAGACATAGCGGAGGACCAATTCCCCTGAGATCAGAAGCAGGATCAGAAAAATAATGATCCGTACGGTGAATTTCAGCATTAAGCTTTCCTAAATTTGTGAAAAATTGCATTGCAAATTTAGAACTACTTTCCATTAAGACCTCACTTCTTACGAAATGACTTATCCTAAAAGGTTCAATTTACCATTCCTTTTTGCTTGTGTAACCTTAGCTTTGATTTGGTTATATACCTTTTATCAAAGCGTTCTGGCTTCTCCTTTTTTTGGATATTTTACCGTTGATGAAAACTACATAGCCGATTCAGGAGTGTTTTTGTGGTATGGCAATACGCCACGGTGCCTGGATTGGCCGGCGACCCCAAGCTTACTCACCTTCTTTGTACTGTTTGGCGTAAGTGTCGTGTATCAAATCGGCACTAACATAGGCGAGGTAAACGGCATGATGGGAATATTTGAACAATTTGACTGGCAAGCCTATCACTACTTTCTATCCAGAAAAGAATTCTTGCTTGCAGGAAGAACGATACAATTGGTGGTCGTCGGTATAATCCTGATTTTATTTATCCGATTCATTTACCAAAGCCGTCATGATTTATTGGAAGGAACTACCCGTCATGTGCTCGTATTCATATCCATAACTTCCTACGTAATTTGGTTTAATGCACCCGTGTTGCGACCTGAGGCAATATCAGGAAGTTTATTTATGTATTTGCTGGCACAACTGGTATTTACTGAGCGCATTACGCGCCAACAGGCTTTTGGCTTTGCAGCAATGTTCGCCGTGATCTTAGCAGAAAGGCTACTATTTGTTTTTGTGGCGCCAATTCTTTTGGCAGGAATCTTTTTCGCTTTACCACAAGCGCGCTGGAAAACAACGTTTCAGGCTTTTTTGCTGGTAATTGGCATTTTTATTTTATTATGTCCATTTCTAATTACAGATCCTTTGGTGGTTTTAAAGTCCTTTATTGGCGGAATTCTAGCCAAAATGCAGGATAAGCCAATGGCAACTCTTTTCAACATGGAGTTTATCAGGATTTACTTTATGAACCCTGTAAACTATCTCGTCATTTTTCTGTGTCTGCCCGGGGCTTGGGTTCTGTTTAAAAGACGTAAATTCTTTTATCTGATTTTACTCGGCAATTGGCTGGTATTCCTATTCTTGGTACTTCGTTCAGCCAAAATATACGATACACACGTACTGCCTGCCGGTGTGCTAACAATCATTGTGATTGCCCTCGGAATTGGATTTGTTGCAAATAGTATTGGTGTTTACGGAAAATACCTTGCTCTTGTACTAACCACAATAATTATTGGCTCCAATCTTACTGAATATGTAAAATTCCAGCAGAGGAGTCATACGCCCTCTACCGTTGAGGCGGCTTATACCTATATTTTGAGTTTACCCGATCAATCCCGATTGTTGATTCATCCTGACCTTGAACTTTTTGTCCCCAAAACAAAAGAGTGTTTGCAAAGGGAATTTTTGCAAAATCGCGATTCTTTAAAGATGGCTGATAAACTAAATTATTTGCTGGGGAATAAGGGCAATTCTAAAATTGCAGCGGATCAATTACCATATGTTACCCGTTCGTTTGCTTTTGAAGATGAACGTTTGTACGAAATTCAGTATCAGATTTTACTGAAATATTACGACGAGCCAAAACTGAAAAAAGCATTTGATATTGATGTATACCTTGATAACACTGAACTTGCGAGTCACAGTGTGCCTACGATACCCGCAATCGAAGACTTTAAGCAAGGAAAGTACGACTATTTTATAACGGATATTCGCCTGGACGATCGAGAGCCAATTCAGGTTTTTACCAACGATTTACACGCGCCTTATTATTGTTACAAAGCAGAAATTCCAATTTCTACGAACTAGAAGTAACAAGTTCTTGATTTTCAAGTGGCTTATTACTAGCATCCAAATAATGAATGCCAAGGAAACGAATCATAACTGCGTATGGAAACCAAAAGGAAACATCGTAAGGACGACCATTGGAAATAAGCAGAATTGTGAAATAAACGAAAAAGTACGCCAGAAATAAAGTAAGCGGATTGGTCGGATTTCGTATCTCACGAATGGTGTAAATCAGCAGATATAAATTAAAACCGCCAAAAAAGATAAAGCCAAAAATACCATGATTAATAATGGCCTCTACGAGCGGGACATCCATAAAATAATCCTTGTATCCACGACCAACAAATAGAATTTCGGGTGATAAAAATGCTTTTTGGAAATAAATAAAACTAGTTACCCGGCCCATAGCAGAGGCATCAACACTGGCAGTTTCAGAAATTTTTAAACCAAAGGCAGTGAAAACTATGTCCATGATCTTATTTTCAAATCCTGCCCAATAGCCTACTAAAACACTATAAAAGTCGCTGAATCTGTTTAGTAAGAAATTAAGAAGGACTACCATTACTACCACAACTAAAATGTTCCGAAGACTGAATAGGGCCTTTGCAGCCTGAATTGTCTTGACAAGCGTTACGTTGAAAACGAGGAAAAAACCGGCAATCAAACCCAAGGCGAGCAGGCTTGATTTTACCTGAGCTAGCACCAAAACTCCAATACTTATCAGGATTGAACATATCAAAAAGAGACGAATAAGAACATTCTTATAGGTCCACATGAGCACGAAAGCCGTTAAGAGACACACCAAACCATTTCGGGCGGCAATGTGAGGGTTTCCACCTTCCTGAGCGCCTGCATTCTCAAAAGTTACAGCCGCACGCATTCCCAATTTCCAGTTTGGATCAGTTAAAAGAGAATAAATAAGGGTTAGGTTTGAGAAAAAAGCGAAAATGAACAAGATAGGAACGAGCGTATCTTTGACATGATTGGGAACGTGAATAAGCATGAAAAGGAAGGCAAACGTAAAGCCAAAGTTTCCAAGTTCTACAAACCAATCAAACCCAGTATTGTTGAAGATAAAAAAATGGTAAAGTGCCAATGCAAGAAACAGAACTGCGTATTTGAGCAGCACTACATTGGGCTTATATAATCGGATAAAGAGGTGCGTTGGCGTCATCAATATAAGTGCCAAAGCAAAGAAAAATGCCGTAAAAACATTACTCGCTGGTCCGATATGCAAAGTGTCCCGAATAAAAAACACGATTGGAAAGCCATTAAACATCATGGCTATACCCGCCGAGTATCGGAGATTATTGAATAGATGAAATAGAGAACTTAAATTCATTTTTGTTGGAGACTCTTTCGATGGGCAATATATTTCCAGTCCATTTGAGCCACTAAATAGGCTATTTTTCGTATTCGGCAGTAAAGATACTGCAATTTATGAGGTAAACCGCCCGAAATGTATTTCCTGAAATCGGCCTGTACACGGGCATGCTCTTGTTTGCCAACCTCTGCAATAGTAGAAGACTTGGCATCCTCGTGAACACGAAGGGCTCCGGCAAGGCCTTCTATGCGCTTCGTGTACGTGCCCGGCTGAGCGGTAAATCTTGTGATGAATTCATAGTCAAAAGCAAATCGATAGCTTTCATCGAATAGTCCAAATTTTTCTACGAGTTTCTTCTTAAAAAATAAGGATTGATTATGAATCTGCATTCCTTCAAAATATTGACTTTTAAAATTGAAGGGCAATGTTTTCAATAGTTCAGTTACGGTATCGTCCGGTGTAATCATGAATAAATCTCCATAGAAAATGGACACGTTCGGATATTTGTTGATCACCGCTCCAAACCGTGAAAAAGTTTCTGGAAAATAAACATCATCCGAGTTTTGGAAACTTAACCATTCGCCAGTGGCACGACTAAGTCCCTTGTTAAGTGCATGCACTTGTCCATTGTCTTTTTCGCTAACCCAATAGGACAAATAGTTTTCGTACTTCTTTATAACTTCAACACTACTATCCGTTGAGCCCCCATCTATGATTATGTATTCAAGATTTGGATATCCTTGATTCAGGACACTCAAAATTGTTCTTTCCAGGTAAATACCCTGATTATAGGAAGGTGTAATGACCGTCAGTCGGGGAAAAGAAGGATCCATCATCGCTTTTTTCGGAGATTTTAGAAGGCTCTTGCGGAGATCCGACGTGTATTGTTCCAGGGATTTCATCAACGACTTACTTAGTTGTGTGTCCAATCGAAATGCTCGATCGCGTGAATAATATTTTTTACAGATCCTGAAATTCTTTTCCGAAACGGTCGGGCGTTGGTATTTCGACTTGCCAGGCCAAAGCGTTGAACTTCAAAAGTGTTATCTGATTTATTGCTCAGTAGTACGGACTTATACATCGAGCGGAGCTCAATTAAAGCAGCCGAATTCTCGATGTGATGATCTGACCATAGCGGATGAAAACTTTCTAATCCTGCAAAATCAACGCTGATTATGGGAGAATTTTGCAGAAAGTAACCCGTTGAATCTTTTGTTAAAGTGCAATCAATCAACGAATGTATTCCAACATGCCAGCCGCCATTCCGAACCGTTGTAACATTAGCATGATAAAGTGGCGCATAATTTAGCCATAATTGGTCCAGGCACATGCCCTCGCATAGGTTTAAATGAGCTCGGTTTAGCAGTCGATCATTCCACCAATTCAGCCACTTTTCTTCCTGACCATCGGGATGTAAGATCCAGCTTCCGTGATGAAACATGCCCATATTTAATATGCGTTTGTCATCTACCGTCCCAGTTTTTTGAATGGGAGAAAGCCGGTGGGGAGTTAGCTGCAAAAAGTAATTTGAAAGGGAAATTTCAGTAAATGATCGAAAAAGGAGGACACTTGGCGCAAGAAATACAAGTTCCTGACATGCCGGAAAACGCTGTAAAATTTCCTTTGCAAAGAATGAGCGCGTGGCTGTAACAAACTCAAAATCAAGATAAGTAGAAGCTTGCCCCCGAATGCGATCAAATGAAGAAGACAAAAGGTCTATTCCGATTGCCCAGGTTGGCAAGTTTGGAAGTGCAGCCGAATCTGCCCAACCAATAACAAATTGATGCTCAGGTGCGTGTTCCTGAACAGATTTGCCCAGACAAAGGGCCTGAGCCAGCTGATCACGATTACAAACTGTATAGACAATTTTCATGCAATTCAAATTATGGGTGAAATGCTGGCAAAAGGCATTTCTTCCTGCATAAGTAAATGATCAAGGTGAACAAAACGATTCCGGGAAATTTGGTTCGGAATTGCCAGATCTGTTCGCCAACGGTTTAGATAGTATTCCAGAAAAAGGGAGTCATTGGCAGAATCAATACCGGACATTTCTTGAAAAAAAGAGAAAATCAAGGATTTTTTCTTACGAACGAGCTTCTGAAAGACATCTACCCGACGTAAAGAAAATCCGGCGCTGTGCTGAAAACTCCGGTATATTTCTTTTTCCAGTAGTATCGATTTCCCAGGATTAATTATTCTTCGCCACTGATCCATTTGCGTAAGGTTTGTATCAAACGCTGGGTACAACTGAATGAGGTCATAACCCTGCCGGCACCAATACGCAAGTTCGTTTCGATGCACGTACGAATTCATATCAAACCAAAGTAAAAAACGACTCCAACTAAACATATCGTATAACTCCTCACTTAGCAGAAATTTGGCCAACCCTTGTGAAGCAGTGAAATATCGATCATCCACCGAAAAAAAATCAGCTTTTGGACAAATTTCAAGAACTTCTGCCACACATTCATTACAATCTGCCTTAATGAATGTAATCTGAAAATCGCCTAAGTGGGCTTGACAGCTTGCCAGATTTTTTTTCTGGAAAGGTGTTAAATCTTTATCAGAAAGAGGAATAAGTATAGTTACTAATTCTTTCATGTGTAGGATTCAAGGGCTTTCACCAGTTTTTTTAATGGATCAGTTAAGGCTTTTCTTACGCGGGCATATTTATAAATTTTGTTTGGTTTGATATATCTACATGGAAATGTGCGGTAGTAGGAATTGCCGTTTTCCAGTAATTGATTGTGATAAATTTCAAAAAGCGGTTTTAAGTCAGGACGCATTTGGAATGTAAATCGATCCTGATATTTAGAAATATCATCAGGATTTTTGGGATCATAGCCGCTGTAATGGAAAAATAGTAATGGGTACAAGTCATTTATAATCCACTCATTTTCAATTTGTGACGCCTGCCGTTCGTGAAGATTCCAGTAGGCCATGTTATAGCCCGGATTTTTTTCAATACAGGTATTTTCAATGAAAAGGGGCAGAAAATTCATCCAGTTTTGGTCCACAAATAACCCGTCGCAAAGCGAAATGAGGCATTCGTACCGAAGTTTTTCTTCCCACCAACGTATGAAATTCAACGATTCGATACTTCTGCGAAATGCGCAAAAACCCAGATTATACACTCCCGTATTGAGATGATGAAGTTCGTTTGGAGTTTTGGTGTCTTCTATGGGTGTGCAAATATGGGGCGTTACTACCGCCTCATGCTTTTTTAATTGATTGATTAGTTCTGTAAGTGGTTGATATACAATTATATCAGGGTCGAAATAAATAACCTGCTGCGCCTCCGGGAACTGTGAAAAGAAGTAAGTAAAGTAGAAAGGTTTAACCGCAGTATTTAATTCGGTAATATTATACCGATCACACATTTCCTCAAATCGCCCAATGCCAATGGTATGAACTTCAATCAAAGAAAAATCGGGCAAAAAACCAGGCTCAAACTGAACGTCATCAAGTCGATCCACCAACCCCACAAAATACCGAACATCGGGATTAGTCTTTTTTAGTGAGGTACCAAGCGTACGGGCCTGCGCCAGGTAATTGATAGAGCAAATGGTAAATGCAATGGTCATTCTGTGGAAGTGGTTATGGAAGCCACCTGCGGCAGATTAGCTCTGATGATATTTAACACATTTTGAATACTTTGTTCGGTATTGTGCCTTTGTAACACCTTTTGATAGGCCCTTTGTCCCTTGGACCGTCTAATTTCCGGTTGTTCCAAAAGAGAAAGAACGGCATCGGCCGTAGCCTGAATATCCAGATAGTCAACGACCATACCGGCATCCTGCTCAACGAGTTCGGGTGCGCCGCCCGCTTTATCAAAGCAAACGATGGGTTTTTGAAGCAGAGCTGCTTCCAGTACAACAAGGGGATACGGATCTTCTCGGGAACTGAGAAGAAAAACGTCAAATCGTGTCATGCAATCCAGCGCTTTGGGCGTTGGCGGGATCAATAAAATTCGATTTTGCAGTTCAAATCGCTCAATATCAAACTTAATCTGTTCAAAAAATGGTTGAGAAGGCCCTGCACCAATCCAAACAAAGTAAACGGGAAGTTCCGGTTTACGAAAAATAACCTCATGCGCCACGAGGTTAAAAATATCATTTCCTTTTCGCCATTCAGCATTCCCACAGCCGCCGACGACGAGAGCATGTTGGGGTATTCCTAGTTCTTTTTTTAAATAGTCAGGATCCACAACGGCTAATTTCTCCGAAATTTCCTGAGTATTGATTAACGTAAACGTACTGATTTGTTGCTCTGGAAAATTATGTTTGCCAATATAATAGCTGGAAACAGCTTTGGAAACGGTGATCAGGTGGCAACATTTTTGAAGCAAAAAATTCAGGCTAATTTCGTTGGTATACATGCCAACTGACATCTCTAATTCGTGAGCAAACAGGACTACCGGAAGCTCGTGAAGATAGGTCAGATGCTTTTCGTAGAATTCGGCATTGGCCACAGAGTTTACAAATACAAGCCCGATATTGGCCTGTATAAGCTCTTTTTTTACCTGTAAATAATCTTTTTGAGTTGACTTTCTGGTTTGACGGGAAAAAATAGATAACCTCGAAAGTCCCCGACTAAACCGTGAAACGGGCTGATATGACTTTTCAAGAACTGTAACATCAGTGACTTGTCGAAATTCCGATTCCAAATCTCCGCCATAGCCTAACAGCAAATGGGTCGACAGACCTTTTTGTTTCAGCAGGCTTATCAATTGAAGCAACAAAAGCTGACTTCCGGCCCGATTGGCATCATGAGATATAAAAAGAACTTTTTGCGAATTCATTCAAAATGGATAATAAACCTTTTCCCACAGGTAGGAAGGGGCATTAGTAAGCTTCAAAACTTTTCTTTCCGGGGACTTTTTTTGCAGGATTTCCGACGTAAATACCCCATTCGTCAGTGGCTTTGGTTATGGCCGCTGCCATTCCGACAAGCGTGCCCTGAGCCAGGTGAGTATAGTCGCGAATCGTGCTATTGACCCCAAAAAAGCAGTAAGGCTCTACAATGCAATGCCCGGACAAAACCACGTGAGAGGTAAAAAATACGTGGTCCTGAATTTTTCCGTGATGACCAATGTGATTTCCACTCCACAAAACCACGTTGTTACCGACGGTTGTAAAAGGTTGGATGGTATTATCTTCAAGTATAAAACAGTTATCACCAATTACGCTTCGATCAAAAATAGTAGCGTGGCTACTGATATAGGAAATCAATGAATACCCTTTTTCTTTGATGGAGTTATAAATAGCTTCGCGGTTACGATTCATATTTCGACCGGTCATAGGGGCAAAAAAGGAAAACTCCTGTGGCGGGAAAAGCGTTTCTACATCTTCAAAAGCTACCACGGGCAGCCCCCGAAAGGTAGGTTCTGATACATATTCACGATTAACCGTAAAGGCAACAACTTCATGTTCTGAGTCATGTTCCAGGTAGTAGTGGGCTAGCTCAGCGGTATCTAAAATACCAAAAATGATTACTTTTGCCATAGTTAAATGAGTTCAAATTCGTTTAGAAGTGTCCGTGTCTCGTCTTTGTTGTTGAACATCAGGACGTCAAGAATGGACAACCACGGGACAAATGAGTTTTTTAGCTGAGGGTACGATACCGGTTTGGTTTTTATGAAATATAGGTCAATATCCTGCTTAGCAAATGTATCTTTATCGTAAAGTTCCTGTCCACCAATAGGATTGATATAACGATTTGCTTCCTCTAATTTACAAATTGACAAAATACGTTCCTGCCCTTTCAGTAAATCGTTCTCATATTTTCGGGATGAAGAAATAATTTCTGTTTCCAGGCCCAGGTAAGTCGCAATGGTACTAATGGATACGTAACAAAGATCGGCGATTGATTCGGAATGTGTATTGAGGATAGATTCAAGCATCTGAAAAACGATCTCAAAATGTGGTGCTTTCTGATAAGCCTGCTGAATGGTCTTCAATAATTTTTTTCGCCAGGCCTGATCCTCAGAAAGAGTAACTTCATAGATTTTTTTGTTCTGACTGGCATTTTGCAGCGGAACAGTAAACAAATGAGGTTTTCCCGCAAGTAAAATATTATTTCGATTGACCCAACCTCGATTAATATAATTGACGTCATCATAAAGCACAAACCTGTCAACTGCATAAAGCAATTGAAAATACCCAATGTAGGGCAGGAAATAGGGCTGCATGATGGCTATGGTCATTCTAATTCGGTTAATTTCCGTAAGTAGTACTCTTCACCTTTTACCAATAGGTTTTCGAGCTGTTCATCCGAGCTCAGACGAAGGTCTCCGGGTTGTGGAGAAATTACGCTTTTCGCAAAAAATAAATAGTCAGCCTCTTTGGGAATCGGTTGAACACCCTGTTCAAAAGGATTTATTGAAATTAATTTGCGGGTCAAATCTTCTCCATACAAGGGATATTCAAAGTCATCATTGATTGTCCCCAAGGCCACAGTAGCCTGCGGAGGTACGATAGAATCAAACCTTTTGTAGGCAAGATAGGTGTCGGGCCGGGCAAAAGTCTGGAATTTTATTCGCTCCGTTGTGAAAGCTGATTCATATCCATAAGCCGAAATCGGCAGACACCGGATGTTCAGATAAACAGCCATAACCGCCGAAATACAGGCTAAACCTATAATGAGTGCTACGTAGCTTTTCCACACCCAGCGCCGGGGTTTCAAAATGGATAAGCGGTGGTTTGAAAAGAGCAGCAACAAAAAGAAAACAGCAAATAGCCCGGTTTCAATAAAATACCTTCCTTTGAATGGGTCGTATGGGGCAGAGTAGGAGAGAGCCAGAAAGTGAAGAATGATGGCCGCTGCCAGAAACCAATGCGGACGTGAACGAAATACACGGAAAAAGACCAGTAAAACCAACGGCAGCAGCAAGGCAAAACCCAAAATACCCCAGTAAGGATTGGCGTTGTAATATTCAAATCTGCGCTGAAAGGAAAAGGGTACGATGGAAAAATCTGTTTCTTCGTCGAGACGCATGCCTAGCTTGTCTTCCAGAACTACGAGCGGTTTCCGTAACTGCGTATTTAGATCGTAGCCCCATTGAGCATTCCGAATTCCATCCAGATTAAAGAAATCATAGCTATACCGAACCACATTACGGCTCCCTTGTTCCAACAGATTTCGTAAACTTCCGGCACGTTCTACGGATTGGTGCTGCAAGGCAGTGGGTGGACCAATTGGGTGCCCAAATTCCTGAATATTACGAATATAGCCCGAAGGAAGCGTGTAAATTAAAACTGCCAAAAGGATGGCAATACCTAATGAAAAGACGCGTTGAATAGTGACTTTCAAGGAAGGTGAAAGAAAAACAGTATAGATCATCAGGACAAATACCGAGGGCAGCAGCAACACAAAGGTTACCTTATGCCCAAGGGCAATGCCGAATACAAAACCAGAGAGATACAGGTAATGTGTATTTCGAGTAGCCTGATAAGTAAATAAAAAATATAACAGACAACTCAGGTAGGCCGTCAGCACGCTATCGGTTTCAGTTGTAACGGCCTGCATCAAAAAATCCAAAAACAATCCGTAGGCAAGGGCACAAAAAAAGCTGGCTGAAAGGTTTCGACCGATTCGTTGCGCAATCCCAAAAACAGCTACGAGGGTAATCCAATAGGAAGCATGATGAATGAGTTTGAAAGCATTCTCAATTTTACCGGAAATTAAATAGCTGTAAATCTGAATGGTACATACACTCTTGGGATAAGTGTCCATATTCCAGTTTGTACCCCCAAAGTGCGCCATTGTTCCATGCTGTATATATCTGACCACCCGGTTGAGGTGACCGGTCATACTGTCCCATTCATTTGGAACCGTAAATAGTACAAGCAGCAAATTGGTAATTCCAATGATAGTCAATGTGCCAAACATCAGTATCAAAAGCAATTTTAGGAAAGGGGCCAATTCCTGAAACCAATGCCCGAATGTACTTATTCTATTGGCTATCAGTTCTCTTATTGAAAAATTGACTTTTGAGCCTGACAATCTTGTCCAAAAAAACCAATGTATACCTAAGGCTATAAAATTTCCAATAATCCAGCTGGGTGTATGTGCTGTCAGATAAAGAGCAGACAGCACAAAGCCCGTGGGAATAATTGAGCCTGTAAAAAGGAGAAAGCTACACAGAATCCATTCAATTAGAGAGGGTTGGCTGATACGTTTGGCCACAAGCCCGACCGATCCGAGAAAAAGAAAAAAGAATATCCAATAGACAAACTCCATGAATTACATGCAACAGTTTTGATTGATAATCACGCTTATTTTCTGAATTTCTTCGGGAAGCAAACCAACATATAGCGGCAAACATAAAACCCGGGAAGATATATCCTCCGAAACAGGGCATGAAAAATAGTTGGGCATGAAAGGAAGAGTATTCAGGGAAGGATAAAAATACCGACGAGGGGCAATTTCATTTTCAAGCAAAGCCTTTTGAACTCTTCGCATCACAGATTCGGAAGAAAAGACTACCGGATAATAGGAATAGTTGTACGAAATGTCGGGCGATTGAACTGGTTTTTTCAGTGTATCCCAGATTAACGTTTCATCGTAAATATCAAAAATAGCTTTTCGGGCGGCAATTATTTCGCCAACATGCGGCAAATTACACAAACCCATAGCGGCATGAAACTCCGAATTTTTTCCATTAATGCCTGCAAACAAATAATCCTCATCTCCTCTGTGACCAAAAGCCCGCAGCAAGTGCAATTTTTCGTGTAATTCGGGATGGTTGGAAATGATGGCACCGCCTTCAATTGTATGAAATACCTTGGTTGCATGAAAACTGCATGTACTTATATCGCCAAAGGAAAGTAAGGATTTGCCTTTGTAAGTAACTCCAAATGCATGCGCACTATCATAAATTACTTTGAGCGAATGTTTTTTGGCAATTTCTTCAATTGCTTCCACCTCACAGGGATTTCCGTATACGTGAGTAGCCATAATAGCCTCTGTATCAGGAGTAATAGCCGCCTCAATTAATGTTGGATCAATATTGAAGGTATTTGCATCAATATCGACAAAAACGGGAGTACAATTTTCCCAAAGAATGGAATTGGTTGTTGCGCAGTACGAAAATGGTGTGGTAATGACCTCTTTTTTTACGCCTAATGCTTTGAGCGCGATTTGGAGAACAACTGTACCATTACTGCAAAAGTAGAGATCATCAACCCCCAGATACTTTTTTAGCTCGGCTTCGAGCTTTTGGAGAAGAGGGCCGTTGTTGGTCAGCTGTACTCTGTCCCAGATTTCGCTGATGTACTTTATATATTCTTCCTTGTCAGGCAGGAAGGTTTTAGTGACATTAATCATTCACTACGTTTTCGGTTTGTCTCAGTGAAAAATTTAATTGAGGGCGAATATAGCCCGGCCATTTTCCGTACCAACTTACGTTTTCACGATAATCTTCGACGTCAAAAGTGAGGGCTTCTTCCATATTGTAAATGACGGAACTTGTATCTTTCACTACCATGATTGAAATCACATAGGAACCATCGTTCAAAAAATGTCCCGGAATTTCGAGAGCACCCGTGATGAGCCCTTTGTCAAAAGGTTGCGAAGAAGTTCCAACGTTGAAGATACATTCGCCGGTGTATGAATATAAATGCAGGCTTAAATTCAGGCGAGCCTGATCTACCATATTCCAGAATTCAAACTGTACCTGCATTGGTGTTCGAACATCTATATGTATGAGATTGTCGACGTATTCAGGAAGAATCCGGAAACTCTTTACACGAACCTGATCATTTCCGGGAGCTGAGTTCACATCTTCCCAGCTTCTTTCGAGCCTTTTTTGTGATACCCTGCTCAGATAAGTCGTTACAATGTGCGTAGTTTCTCCCTGATCTATCAGTTGCCCTTTTTCAAAAAAGAATGATTTGTTACATAAGGCCTGAATTGCCGTGAGATTATGACTCACAAAAAGTAGCGTACGGCCACTTTCGGAGACGTCCCTCATTTTCCCCAGGCATTTTTTCTGAAATTCAGCATCACCAACGGCCAATACCTCATCGATAATCATAATTTCAGGTTCCAAATGAGCAGCAATGGCAAATCCCAAACGCACGTACATCCCGGACGAATAGCGTTTCACGGGCGTATCAAGAAATTTTTCTACTCCGGCAAAATCAACGATCGCATCAAACGATCTTTTGATTTCACTTTTGTCCATTCCAAGGATTGCGCCGTTAAGGAAAATATTTTCTCGTCCGGTAAGTTCTGGATGAAAGCCTGTACCTACTTCCAGAAGACTTGCGACTCGTCCATCAATTGTTACCTGACCGGTTGTTGGATCGGTAATCCGGCTGAGGATTTTTAGCAGTGTCGATTTCCCGGCGCCATTATGTCCTACAATCCCGATGCGGTCGCCCTGATCAATTGTAAAGCTGACATCTTTTAACGCCCAGAATTCTTCCTTTTCCTTAAAGTCCGAATCTTTCTTTTCCCTGGAAAATAGTTGTTCAAACGTATTTGAAAACGCGTCCTTTAAACTCGACGATTTACGCGAACGTTGGTGATCAATAATATATTTTTTGCTGATATTCTCAGCTGATATGACGTGCATAGGCAATAGAAACTCTATCAGATATTGTCGACAAAGGTGTTTTCTTTCTTACGAAAGTACATAACGGACAGCAACAATGCTAGTATTGAAATGATTAATGTGGAATAGAGGCTATTGGGATCAAAGTAGGCATTGTCTCCCAAAAGGCACCATTTAAAACCATCCACAATTCCAACGACCGGGTTCATGATATAAAATTTATAGAACCATTTCCCCTCAACAAGTCGGCTGCTGTATGCGATTGGGCAAATGTACATGCCGACCTGAATTATGAAGGGAACCAACTGAGCAATGTCGCGAAAACGAACGTTGATCACCGCAAAGAATAGTCCAAAGCCCATGGACGTAATGAAAGTCAAAACGATGAAAAAGGGCAGGAAAATTATATTTATACTTGGCGGATAGTTGTAGTAAAAACTTAGGCAAATAAAGAGTACAAGCGAAATCAGGAAATCGATGAAACTCACCGAGACAGCGCTTAGCGGCATGAAAAGCCGGGGAAAGTAAACTTTGGATACCAGATTTGAATTAATGAGTACGCTATTGCTGACCTGTCCAAACGCATTGGAAAAAAATGTCCAAATGGTCAATCCGCCCAAAATCATGAGTGGATAGGGGATTCCGGGATCGCCGGGTAGCCGGGCAATAAAACTAAACACTACGGCCATTACGAGCATAGTCATCAAGGGGCGAATGACGCTCCATGCAATGCCAAGCAATGTTTGTTTATACCGAACCGAAATGTCCCGTTTGGCAAGAATCCAGAGCAACTGACGGTTTCTCCATAGATCCTTCCAATAGTCTTTTTCTGACCCGCCCGCTTTTATAGTAATACGATAACTCATAGAATTTAGGCCCTTGGATCACTCATGATCGCAGCGTAGACACTTTTAAAATAGATAAAAACTAAGGCTAAAAGCAAACCTAGCAGTAAACCAATCTGAGCTCTTTTACCTTCGTCCGATTTACGATCCACGGGATTCTTTACCGGCTCAATAATCGTGAAAAGTGGAGCTTCGCGAACCAAAGATACCTTCATGGCTTCTACATTCCGCATGGCTTCCATATACAGCTGCTGCACAAATTCCGAGCTTCTTTGCAGACGATTTACCTGAACTTTACCAACGGGATCGACGATATTGGTACTATAATCAATTTGACGGGCCAATCTGTTTTCGGTTCCGCCAAGGATTCGGGAAAGCGAATCAGCACGGTTTTGTAGCAAATTGAGCGTCCGCCGGGTTTTGGATGTTTGATTTTCTGTATAAACCTCTTCCACGGTTTCAAGTAAGATATTTGCCCAGGTTTCTGAAAGAAGTGGATTTTCGATGGTCACCTGAATCATTATAAAGGAAGATTTACGATCAGGTTGATAAACATCAGTACCTACCCGAATACGCTCTAAAACATCATTGAGAGCCAGGCGTTCCTGCATGTTGAACTCTTTGGGGTCGTTTTTTGTAAAATGAAAATTTTGAAGTTTTTCATTTTCTTTCCATTCATTTTCCAAAATCGCACTTGAATCGATGTAAAAGTTGGCAAGTAACATCTTCTTTGAACCAACCTCAACTTCTTTCATAAGTGCCCGTTCCACTACTGGTCGGGATTTAACAAAATAGAAGAAGTTTTCGCCGGTAAATATATTGGCGTCAGGCGTAGAGCCCAATCCCAAAAGGCCGGCTACATCGCCAATTCCGCCAGTAGATCCACCGCCTGAACCCAGATTGAAAAGTACGGTTGCCTGGTATTGATCCCGTTTTTTTAGATACAAATCCAGTGCAAACCCAATTCCATATCCAATGACACAAAAAAGCAGAATCAGTTTCCAATTTTTTACGAGCGAGTCCTTTACTGAAACTATTTTGAGAAGAACCAGCTTCGGTGAAATCTGATCTTCGGGTATTGATTGATTTACTACTTGTGGCATAATAGGTTTATGTTATCGGATATTGCGGAAGGCAAGAACAGAAAGAATGAGGGTCATAAGGGTGGAAGTAACAGCTACACCTTGTTGCAGTACCTGTTGGGCAGTTAATTCACTGCCTGCTTTAACCGGTACATAAATTTCTGAGCCGGGTTCTACTTTTGGATACACATTAAAAAACAGGAATTTCCGGGTACGATCCACCGAACCATTGGGGTATTTTACATAGGCGCTTCTTCTCAAAGAGGTCCTCGTAAAACCACCTGATTGTGAGACGTAATCCAAAAACGCCATGTTGTCATTGTATTTTACAGTGGTTGGATACAGAAGTTCGCCTTTTACCTGCACCGTTTCCAACCGTTTTGGAATACGAATAATGTCTCCTTCCTGAATAATTAGGTTATCGTTTGATTCCGGATTTTTAAGGATTTTCTCCAATTGAATTCCAATAAATTCCTGACGAACTTCGCCGCCACCTCCAATATTGAAGGCTCCGTTTTTGACATCATTAGAGATCTGTCCAATAGCAGTTGCTGTTTGTTGGGATTCAAATTCTGACACGGGAGTTGTCCGAATTAAAGTGGCGCCTTTTATATAGGCAAGGTCTGTAAGTCCACCTGCACGTTGTAAAAGATCCGTGATTTTTTCATTTTTACTCATAATGCCATACTGTCCGGGATTCAGGATTTCACCTTCCAGTGCTACGAATTGTTGCTCCTGATAATTTGGTGATTTCCGTACAATTACCTCATCAAATGGCATAAGTGTGAAGCCACTTGCCTGTCCATTTAATGATAAATCACGGCTAACATCAAAGCGATAGATTTTGGAAATCGCTGCATCGGCAGCCTGTGCATTAGAGTCCCGAACCCTGCGCACAACCTCTACTTGTGAAGCTGCTGATTCCTTGAATCCGCCAGCTTTCACCAGCAGATCTTCCAGCGTCATATTGGCCATGTAGGGAAAGTTTCCTCCATTATCACCAATTTGGGTGTTGTTTACTTCCCCTTGAATATGTACGGTAGATTGCTCTGCCATGTCAAATTTTGAGGGAACTGTTACCAGATCCAATCGGGTCAGTTCCAGATCAGGTACCGTATTATTGAATAGGTCAGTCAAATTTAGTGGAATACTGACAACCGATTGGTCTTCGCGGGTGCGGGTAACTGTTACGCGTCCAGTGAAAGCATCTTCGCGCAATCCCTGTGCATTTTTCAGAAGTGTTTTGAGTGTTGGGTTATTATCAACGGAATATTCACCGGGGCGCATCACTGCGCCTTCAATCGTAACAATATTCTCAAAACGGTCAAGTACAGTTTCCACAATCACCTCATCGCCCGTAGAAAGCTCAAATGTGTCAAATTTGTCGCTTGAAACATCCAAAATCTTACGTTCCCGATTGGTTATACGATACACTTTTACCAAACCTTGATAAGCATTATCCGTAAATCCGCCCGCATATCTAAGGATATCACTAAGTTTTTCGGAGGCTTTTGCTTCAAAAATGCCAGGACGCTTGACGTTCCCTGTTACTTCGATCCTCTTTTTGTAGTATCCTACATTAATATTATCATTGTCTTGTACCCGAATATCGCCATCAAGCGTGCCTTCAATCAGATAATCATAGATGTCAAATTTCGACACTACCTTATTGTTTCTGATTACCCGTACTTCACGGAAAGAACCGATTTCGTTTGGGCCCCCTGCCTGATAGAGCGCGTTGAAGGCAGAAGATAGAGACGTTAGTTCATATACTCCGGGGTTAATAACTTCTCCTGTTACGAAAACTTTTATGGATCGGATTTGACCAAGGCTGAGCATTAATTTGGTAGGAGCAGGCTGCCCACCAGAACCTAACAGACTGGGAATGAATCTTGAAAATCGAGCTAATAGAATTTTTTGTGCTTCTTCAATTGACTTTCCTCCTAAGTTTACGTTCCCCACTTTTGGAATGGAAACAAAGCCATCCCTGTTTACTAATAATTCAAGGTCTGGAATCTGAGCATATCCATATATATAAAGGTTCAGATTATCTCCCGGTCCAATCGTGTAGTCGCGGGGAGTAGCAATCATCTGATCGGGAATGAGGTCAAAACTCTTATTGGCAAAAATTGAATACCCAAAGATTTTTTCTCTAAGTGCAATTTTTGCCTGTTCTGCGGCAGATACTGCTTCATTCTGGGCGGCATCTGCATTTTGCTGGGCGCTTTTTAAGGCTTCTTCCGTTTTTGATTTATTGATAAGGTCAGTCGCATCATTTCCTGAGGCACCCTGAACTGTTGGGGCAGTTGGATTGGCGGCACTTCTGGGAGCATTTGCTGGTGCGTTAGTTCCCTGGTTTGTAGTTCCTTGGGTTGTTCCGGTATTGGTGGGAGCTGGTGCACTGGGGGTTCCGGCGGGAGCAGGAGCATTTACCTGTGAGAAAACGGTGGATATTGAAAAGAACAAAAGGATTGGTATAAACAGAAAATTTTTCTGATACCTTGCAATGGTATTCAAGTTCATAGGATGAAAATTGTGAAATGTACAATGTGAATAAGTCGCCAAAAATCGTATCGTACCCTTCCGTTTTTTGAGTTTGTCTTTTAAAAGTACAAATCTTTACTGACAGATTTGAAAGGGCAAAGTAAATCAGATTTTTCCTTTTTTTAAAGAATTTCTATTTTTCGGAAAATAAATAATACTCCCTTCATAGGAAACGAATAGGAAAAGGGGTATCATATCTATTCTCAATTTATTAATATTCTAAGTATAAGTTAATGGCAGATTTGAACAACATTCAGTACGACGAAAATAGCATTCGGTCACTTGATTGGAAAGAACATATACGTCTGAGACCAGGAATGTATATCGGAAAATTGGGCGACGGTGCTTCGGTGGATGATGGGATTTATGTACTGGTCAAAGAAATAGTTGATAATTCCATTGATGAACATATGATGGGCAATGGAAAAACTATCGAAATAAAAATTTCGGAGCATCGGGTTGAAGTCAGAGATTACGGACGGGGTATACCACTTGGAAAAGTCATAGATTGTGTCTCCAAGATCAACACGGGAGGAAAATACGACAGTGGGGCTTTTCAAAAATCAGTCGGGCTTAACGGTGTAGGTACAAAGGCAGTAAACGCTCTGTCCAACTATTTCAAAGTACAGTCCTACCGGGATGGTAAAACCAAATGGGCCGAATTTGCACAAGGCGAGTTAATGCAGGAATCGTCCGAAGAAACGGCTTCGGGCCGCAACGGTACGTTTATCGCCTTTGAACCTGACAACCTGATCTTTAAAAACTTCAAGTACATTCCGCAGTATTTGGATAGCATGATCTGGAATTATTGCTATTTAAATGCGGGTCTGACGATCAATTTTAATGGTCAAAAATATTTTTCACAAAATGGACTTCTCGATTTATTGCGAGACAAAACGGATGTGGACACTATCCGTTATCCGATTATTCATCTAAAAGGGGATGATATTGAGTTGGCAATGACTCATAGTAACCAATATGGTGAAGAATATTATTCATTTGTGAATGGACAATATACTACGCAGGGTGGTACTCATTTGGCAGCTTTTCGCGAATCCGTGGTTCGGGTCATTCGGGAGCACTTCGGGAAGGATTATGCGCCGGAAGATGTGCGGAGTTCCATTGTGGCGGCGATTGCGATACGGGTACAGGAACCCATTTTTGAGTCGCAAACCAAGACGAAACTAGGCTCTAACACGATTTCTCCCGATCCGACAAGTCAGACAGTGCGGACATTTATCAATGATTTTGTAAAAGCTAATCTTGATAATTACCTGCACATGCATCCTGAATCAAGGGATGCCATCAAGAAAAGGATTGAACAATCAGAACGGGAACGTAAGGAATTGGCAGGAATTAAGAAACTTGCCAACGAACGGGCAAAAAAAGCCAATCTCCATAACAAAAAACTACGGGACTGTCGGCAGCACTTAACTGATGCAAAAAATGATGACCGATTTGAAACTACCTTATTTATTACCGAAGGCGATTCGGCAAGTGGTTCCATCACGAAATCAAGAAACGTGCAGACTCAGGCCGTTTTTAGTTTGCGAGGTAAACCCTTGAATTGCTTTGGATTAACAAAGAAAGTAGTGTATGAAAACGAGGAATTTAATTTGTTGCAACATGCACTAGATATTGAAAATGGTATCGAAAATTTACGTTTCAACCGAATTGTTATTGCGACGGATGCTGACGTAGACGGCATGCACATCCGATTACTGATCATGACATTTTTCCTGCAATTTTTCCCGGATTTGGTTCGGAATGGCCATCTTTACATCCTTGAAACACCCCTGTTTCGGGTTCGCAACAAAAAAGAAACCATTTATTGTTACTCCGAAGAAGAAAAAAAAGCGGCGGTTCAGAAACTGGGAAATAAGCCAGAAATTACCCGTTTCAAGGGGTTAGGTGAAATCTCCCCCGAGGAATTTGGAACTTTCATCGGTGAAAATATGCATCTAGAACCGATCATTTTGCAAAAAGAAATGTCTATTCAGAAGTTGCTGACCTATTTTATGGGTAAAAATTCTCCTGATCGGCAGAAGTTTATTATTGATAATTTGAAAATAGAAAAAAATATAGAAGATTTGGTGGCTATTTCCTGAACGGGACAAGCCCGGCATTACTTTCCTTTTTTAGCGTGGAATTACAAGAATTAAGAAAACGAATTGATAGCATCGACGATCAGCTGCTAGAATTGCTCAGCGAGCGCATGACGTATGTCAAACAGGTTGGAGAACTGAAACGCTCTCAACAAACAATTATTTATCGCCCCGAACGGGAAAAGCAGATTCTTGACCGCTTGGACAGGCAAAACAAGGGGTTGCTTAGCCGCAATGCGATCGATGCAATATTTCTGGAAATTTTTGCCGTAGCCCGAAACCTTGAATTACCAGAGCGAATTGCCTATTTGGGACCCGAAGGTAGCTTTACGCATCAGGCTGCCGAAAGTCGGTTTGGCGGAATGAGTGAATACCTCGTTTTGCCTACAATTCATTCGATTTTTGAAAGTGTAGAAACCGAAAGAGCCCGATTTGGGGTAGTGCCAATTGAGAATAATCAGGAAGGTGTGGTGGGCGAAACCGTGGATTTACTTCGGGAAAAAGAACTTCATATTGCGGCAGAATTGCTCCTTCCTATTCACTTTGCGTTTGTTTCGCAGTCGGACTCGCTATCTCAAATCCGCCGGATTTATTCCAAGGATATTGCCTTCAGGCAGTGTAGCAAGTTTTTGAGAGAATATTTTGAGGATCAGAATATTGAACTTATCCCAGTGGAATCTACCTCAAAAGCTGCCAAACTAGCTTTTCAAGAGCCTGATTCAGCGGCAATTTGTTCGCATATTGCCGCGCGCCTGTATGCAGTGCCCGTTTTGTTTGACAATATTAATGACAGCGATCAGAACCGAACCCGATTTTTGATTATTTCAAAAAACTTCCAAAATCAGAAAAGTCATTCAGATAAAACTACTCTGATTGCCAATTTGCCAAATACGCATCGCCCCGGAGTTTTATTTGATTTCCTGAAAGATTTTTACGACCGGGGTATCAACCTTACCAAAATTGAAAGCCGTCCGCTGCGGCAGGGGTCTTCCTTCCGATATTGGTTTTTGGTTGAATTTGAAGGGCATTACGAAGATGTACCTGTGAAGGAAATTTTGGACAAACATGGAAATAATCTGAAAGTCCTTGGCAGTTATGTGCGTATTTCCTAAGGAAATACACACATAACGCACAAAAAAAGATTAGTTAACGGAAGATAAATAGTCAATTGCGGATTGTTTATCTTCCGCTAATTGTTGAATCAATCCCTGAATATTTTCAAATTTTTGCTCGGGCCGTAGGTAATGCAATAAACGAATCGAGAGTTTCTCCCCATAAATATCTCCCGAAAAATCAAATAGATGCGCCTCAATCGTGCGTGAAAGTCCATCTACGGTTGGCCGAACGCCAATATTAAGCATACCTCCATATCGTTTTCCACGCAGACTTGTTTCGATAACATAGGCTCCATTGGCAGGAATCAGCTTATACATTTCTCTGATTTCGATGTTTGCTGTCGGAAATCCTAAGGTACGGCCAAGCTGCTTTCCTTTTACCACAACGCCGGAAAACGAGTAAGGTCTACCCAGTAATTCCTGAGCAATTTCGACTTCTCCATGTAGTAAAGCGGCACGAATTCGAGTGGAACTGATGGCAAGGGCGTCAATGTCTTGCCGCGGTATTTCTTCAACTTCAAAGCCAAAAGAAGGTGCTTTCCTTTGCAGAAAGTCAAAGCTGCCTTCCCGGTTTCGACCGAATCGATGGTCATAGCCAATGACAATTTTTTTTGTTCCAATCCGATCCACAAGCACTTGCTGAATAAAGTCTATGGAGGAAAGTTCAGAAAACGCTCTCGTAAATGGTGTAATAATCAGGTGATCAATGCCGAGTGAAGAAAATAGCTCAATTTTCTCTTCAATTGTGCTGAGCAATTGTAATCCCTGACTGTCTTCAGAAACAATGAGGCGGGGATGAGGCCAAAAAGTCAAAACTACGGTTTGGCCTTGTCTTTTTTGACTGATTTCTATTAAGCGACTCAGTATTTGTTGATGACCTTTATGTACTCCATCAAAAGTACCGCTTGTGACCACGGCATTCGGAAGTTTTTGGAATGCTTCCAGAGAATGATATACCTTCATATATCCTGATTAAGGGACAATTCTTCGCGTCTTTTTTGTATAAACGACATAAGCTCACTAGCCTCCGTGACATGATATTTACCAATACGCGTTCGACGTAATGCTGAGAGGTAAGCGCCTGATTCTAGTTGTACGCCAAAATCCCGGACGAGACTTCGGATATAAGTGCCTTTTGAGCAAATAATTCGGAAATGAATCGTTGGGAAATCGTGCGTTTGTATTTCAAAAAGCGTTACGGTCACTGCCCGCGGCTGTATTTCTACGGATTCACCTCGACGGGCCTTTTTGTACAGACGTTCGCCATTGAGGCGAACAGCAGAATAAATAGGAGGAAGCTGTTGAAGCGGTCCGGTAAGCTGTTGTGCAGCAGCCTGTAATGCTTCATCGGTTATGTGGTCAGTTGGGTATTCAGCATCGAATTCTGTTTCCAAATCAACGGAAGGAGTCGTTTTTCCTAACACTAAACTCCCTTCATATTCTTTTTCCTGCGCCTGATAAGAGTCGATTTGTTTGGTTCTTTTACCTGTACATAAAATTAGTAAACCGGTTGCAAGCGGGTCAAGAGTTCCTGCATGACCAATTTTTTTAAACTTGCACCCCCATTTTAACTTTTTGACAACATCAAAAGAGGTCCAGGTATAGGGTTTGTCAATCAATAGTAGCTCTCCTTCGTCAGCAGCTTCTTGATTGTCAGTAGATTGACGCATAACTAAACAATTTCAATTTTATAGCCCAGGGCAAGTAGTGTAAGCAGAATAATACCCAGGGCGATTCGGTAATAGCCGAAAAGTTTGAACCCATAACGGGTTAAAAAATTAATAAAAAAACGAATTGCCAACATTGCTACAATGAAGGCTACCACGTTTCCAAGTAAAAGTATTTTGATATCACTTGCCTGAATGCTCTCGTAGGTTTTTAGGAATTTGTAACCTGCCGCTGCGGCCATAGTAGGCACCGCCAAAAAGAAAGAAAATTCAGCAGCCTGCTTGCGGGTAAGGCCCTGAAACATGCCGCCAATAATTGTGGCCGCCGAACGTGAAACTCCCGGAACCATAGCGATGCACTGGTAGAATCCAATTTTCAATGCCTCCGTATACGTTACCTCCCGGTCTTTTGGGTAGTCATTGGCGATTTTGTCAATAAAGACCAAAATGATCCCGCCAACAAGTAGCGAAATAGCAACGACGACAACATTTTCGAGCAGGGCGTCGATGTAGTCATTTAGTAGTAATCCAAAAAAAGCGGCGGGTAAAAAAGCTACAAAGAGCTTAAAATAGAAGTCTTTCGTCTGTAAAAAACGTCGAGAATACAACACTAACACAGAGAGAATTGCTCCAAACTGTATGTTAACCGTAAACATCTTGGTGAATTCCAAATGACTGATTCCCATCAGGGAGGATGCGATAATCATGTGGCCCGTAGAAGAAACGGGTAGAAATTCGGTAATGCCTTCAATAATTGCCAGTATTACTGCTTGCCAAATGGTCATGAATTGGAAGGTTTGCGTAAAATAGCCCAAAATTCAATAATGAAACCTGTCACCGTAACCAAAGGTCCGATAGTCAGGCCAAGCAGCCCGAATCCAAATTCTTCGGTATCCAAACTCATTATAAAAAAACCCAGAAGAATAATGGCTAAGCCTATCAGCATTAGACGGTAATTAGCCCGGGAAAAGGGCATTTCTTTGTTCGTTGAACTCATGGTGTAAAAAAGTTAGAAGGTGAATTTTTTAATATAGATCATCCAGTGACATTCGAAGATACCGAATCATGGATTGTGTTGTGCTGACCACTCCGATCAGAATTCCCAGGATCAACAAGGCAAGCAAGATAAAAGCCAGTTTATTGTATTCCTGCAACTGTGCAAGGCCTTCTACGTTTCGTATGGCAACTTGTTGCAGGATTACCAGGAAAATGCTTGCAAATACAGCGCTGATAATTCCCTGAGTCGCTCCGCGAACCAGAAATGGACGTTGTATAAAGCCATTGGTTGCACCTACAAGCTGCATGCTTCGAATTAAAAAACGCTGCGAATAAATGGCTAGTTTGATTGTGTTGTTTATCAGTAAGATAATGATAATCAGCATGATGAGTGCAAAAGTAGCGAGGATGATGTATACCTTGGTGATGTTTTTGTTGATGTCATCTGCCAGGTTTTCCTGATAAACTACCTCATATATATTATCAATTTGTTCAATGTCGGTTTTGATTTCTTTGAGTTTACTTTCCTCAAAGTAATCTTCCTGAATCTTGACACGATAGCTGTCACGCAAAGGATTCTCTCCCAAAAATGCGGTGAAATCTTCTTTCGTGCCTTCCATAAATTCTATGGCAGCTTCCTCTTTGGAGACAAATTGAATGGAAGCCGTATCACCAATCTGCTGTACGTAAGGGCGACTTTGAATATTAGTCAGGATCGAATCTTTGCCAGCTTCGGTCGTTTCTTTGTCGATAAAGATGCGTACTTCAATATTTTGACGAATAATCGACACCAATTTTTTAGACTGAACGACAAGCATTCCACAAAAACCGATCAGGAATAATGCGGCCGTAAGGCTAATGATGATCATGGTGTTTGGATAGCTGCCTATCTTTTTTTTCTTGGCCATAGCTGCAATTCAGGAAACTTGATGTCGCAAAAATAGTGATTTAAACCCAAAGCAAGGATGTCGTGGAGCCTCCTTAACGATTTTTAACGAAAAAAGCGTCCGGTCAGGAACGCTCTCAAATGATTAATTTCGTTTTCCGAGCTCATCTCGAATTTGGGCTGCCTTTTCGTATTCCTCACGAGCCAGCGCTTCATCAAGCATCTTCAAAAGCTCCTCGTTATGCATATCGCGCAACTGCTCGGTGAAGGAGCCCTTTGGGCGGATTGTTTCATGAATCAACGATTCGTCCGATTCATCCTCATCGTCAGTAAGTGAGTTTGAAACTATACCTGCTTCTGAAAGTATGGTTTCATAGGTGTAAATCGGGACATCAAACCGCAACCCAATGGCAATGGCATCCGAAGGCCGCGAGTCAATTTCAACTTCGCGCAAATTATCCCCACAGACTATTTTGGCGTAAAAAATGCCCTCACGTAAATCTGAAATTACAATTTCTTTCAACGTATAGTTAAAACCATCTGCAAATGACTTAAATAAGTCGTGAGTCATTGGTCTATTCGGTACAATATTTTCTATCTGTACTGCAATTGCCTGAGCCTCAAACACTCCGATTATTATTGGAAGTCTTCTATTGCCAAGTTCTTCGCCCAGAACAAGCGCGAAAGATCCCGTTTGAGACTGACTTGGGGACAATCCTAATATTTCTAACATAATTTTTTTCACCTGATGTACTTATGTTAATTAAAGCCGAGCTGACGATGTTAAGCTGAACTTTTATCATTACAAAAATGCAAAAATAAAAAACCCGCCGTGTATAAAAAAATACGCGACGGGTTAATAAATAGCATTTTGTTATCGAGCTTCTTCAACTGCCCTGGTCAAACGGGGTAAAATGTCGAATACATCACCCACGATGCCATAATCGGCCGCTTTAAAAAACGGTGCCTCTGGGTCTTTATTTATTACCACAATACATTTGGAACCATTCACACCCGCAAGGTGCTGAATAGCACCGGAAATCCCGCACGCGATATAAATATTGGGGGCAACTTTAATTCCCGTTTGGCCGATGTGTTCGTGGTGGGGCCGCCAATCAAGGTCAGAAACCGGCTTGGAGCAGCCTGTTGCTGCTCCAAGCGCTCCGGCAAGGTCAAGAAGTGGCTGCCAATTGTCCGGCCCTTTCATTCCTCGACCACCTGAAACAATGATGTCAGCGTCGGTTAGGGAAAGTTCGGTAGAAGCTTTTTCAACTTCAAGTACTTTGGCCGCAAAGTCTGACTCACGCAGGGTAGGAGTAAAGCCTTCGACGGGAGCAGATTTTTCGCTTTCCACCACCTCTAATGCATTTTTTCTGATCCCTAAAATCTTAATTGCAGATTTTATTTCCACCGTGGCAAATGCTTTTCCAGTATAGATGCTACGTACTACCTTAAAACCATTTTGGGTATCAGGTAGCTCGGTCACACCAGATACTACACTTGCTTTTAGTTTGGCAGCAGCTCGTGCGGCCACTGCATCGCCAAGACCGGATTTGGCCAAAACGATTATTTTTGAATCAGTAGCACCAACTGCCTGCGCCAACACATCCGCATAGGCAAGGCTATTTTCGTGCGCAAGTTTTTCCTCAGAAACGTGTAAAACCCGGGTCGCTCCCCATTTTCCAGCTTGTTCGAGCTCTGCTTCTGTGGCTTCTCCAATGGCCAAAACGACAGCCTCACCACTTAACTGCTCAGCCAGCCGGGCGCCAAAATAAATCGCCTCCCGGGAGGTTTTCTTGATGGAGCCGTTGTCTATTTCTACAAAAACCAGTACCGACATAATGTATGTTGTTTTTTGAGTTTTTAATATAAATCCTTTTTAACTACCTGCTTAAAGCACTTTTGCTTCCGTTTTTAAGAGTGCAATTAACTGCTCAGCTTCTTCCGCCGGAATCATCCGGCAACTACCCTTGGGTGCAGGCAGAGCATACTTTTCAAGCACGGTGCTGTCATCCACCGAAACCGGTTCAACCACCGCCAGGCTTTTAGTACGTGCGGTCATAATCCCCCGCATGTTCGGAATTTTCCATTCGGCTATCGGTTCCTGACAACCCAAAACAAGCGGTAGCGCTGCACTTAGATGCTCTTTCCCACCGTCAATTTCCCGGGCAAATTTTGCTTCATTACCCGTAATGTCCAGTTTCATCACAGGAGAATAGGACGCAATTCCCAGCATTTCACCTACGAGTCCGTGTACTACACCGCTATTGAAATCAATGGATTCTCGACCCATAAGGATTAAATCGTAGCTGTTTTGACTCGCAATATGAGCAATCTGTGCGGCTACAAAATACGAGTCAGTGGGTTCGGTATTTACCCGGATGGCGTCATCAGCCCCAATGGCAAGCGCTTTGCGTAGCTGAGGATCGCTTTCACTTTCTCCTACATTTAGCACCGTAACGGTGCCGCCATGCTGTTCTTTCAATTCTACTGCGCGGGCCAGGGCGTAGTCATCATATGGGCCTATAATGAACTGAACACCAGTTTTGTTAAACTTTGTATCATTATCCGTGAACGATATTTTGGCCGTTGTATCCGGCACATTGCTAATACAAACAAGGATTTTCATAAGACTGTATTTAATGATAAACGTTAACTTTTCTAATTTTTTGTTTGTTGTTGCGAATATACATAATAAAAATAATAGTATGCAAGCATAATAATATCTCATGAATACAAGCCGCTTAGACCACCTTCTGAATTTTTATCAGGAAGATCCCCAAGACCCATTCAATGCCTATGCGCTGGCTTTGGAATATTCAAAATATAGTACCACACAGGCAAAAAGCTATTTTGAACTGTTGCTGAAAGATTTTCCGGAATATCTCCCGACATACTATCATGCGGCACAGTTTTTTTATGACCTCGAAGAAATTGAAACCGCTCGGGATGTGTACCAAAAGGGTATTGACCTGGCGGATAAGCAACGAAATAGTAAAACGCTTGAAGAACTGAAACGAGCCCTGCGCGCCTTAGAGGATGATGTTTAGGAATAAAATTCTAGCAAATAAAACTGGGTCATGAAAATAAAATTATATTTTGAGTTACTTAAAAATGCAGCCACTGATTTTATTGATGACGAGGGATTAAAGCTCAGTGCTGCGCTTTCGTACTACACCATATTTGCATTGGCTCCGATGCTGTTGGTCATGATTACCGTGTTAAGCGTGTTTTTTGGTCGTGAAGGCATTCAATCGCAGGTTTTTGACCAAATTCAGGGACTTGTTGGTGCGCAGGCGGCTACTCAATTGCAGGAAATTCTACAAAATGCGGAGAATTCCAATAAATCAGGAGTTGCTGCTGCCATCGGAATCGGCACTTTGCTGATTGGTGCTACCGGGGTTTTTGCCGAGATCCAAAGTTCTATTAACTACATATGGTCTATCAAAGCAAAACCTGAAAAAGGTTGGCTGCGCTATTTGAAAACCCGTCTCATTTCGTTTTCTCTTATTATTGCCCTGGGTTTCTTGTTGATAGTTACACTTGGTGTAAATACCCTGGTAGATTTACTAAGTGCAGAACTTGAAGTATATTTTTCCGAAGTTTCGGTAGTTGTCTTCTACATACTCAATGTAGCTCTTGTGCTTACTATTATCACGACATTGTTTGCGGTAATTTTTAAAGTTTTGCCGGATGGTGATTTACGGTGGAAGGAATGTTTTGTTGGGGCGGGCTTCACCGCAATTTTGTTTGCAATTGGGAAGTTTCTGATTAGTTTTTACATCGGTAACTCCGATCTTGGAGCAACTTACGGAGCGTCTGCTTCCATTATTATTCTTCTTTCATGGGTTTACTATTCCTCTATAATACTGTATTTTGGCGCTGAGTTTACCAAGGTATATGCCAATTCGGATGGAGAGGTAATTGTACCTTCCGGTCATGCTGTAATGATCATCAAACAAGAATCGGAAGTAGATAAACCCACGCCCCGAAGAGATAGATAGCAAATCCGATTGGTGAGGTCTGATTGGAAGTTTACGGAAAAGTTCGTACCTTGCAAAACATTGTGAGGTAATAAATCTATTGGGAAATCCCTCAATTTATTTTTCTAACCAACCCATCCCGCTAAATCTAACGTATCAACCTCCTTTCTTTCGTCAAAAGAAAGTACAAATATATTTGCATTCATGGAAAAAGATCCAATCATTGTCAGCGTAGTAAAATGGGCTCAGTCTCACGGTTTTAAGGATATTTGCGCCAACATAGAAGGCTACGAAACTCCTAAATCCTACGAGCGGACACAGGATAAGCAGGTTTTTACACCTGATGTAACGGGCGTAAACATGTTTAACAAGCACTATTTGGAAGTCTCCATGAAAACTGACAAGCTCATGAAAGACATTTCCAAGTGGAAACTTTTGAGCGAATTAGCCAGCATGAAGGGCGGCAAGCTGTATTTGATGGCCCCGCGCGGACATGTTCGCTTTACCCGGGATGTAATTACCCAACATAACATTCCTGCTGAGGTAATTAAAATCAGCTAAAATAAACCCCAAAAGTTCTGAAAAAACAATACGTATAAAAGTGCTTTCAGATTAAACAGGGTTCGTTTTTCGACAAAAAAGAGTTGCAATCTTGGTAAGGACCTCTTACAAAAATTGCAACTCTTTTTTTGTTTTTTATACTTTTGGGTATTCCCATTCTCCCCGATAATTTCTATGCAATAATTTGGACGCTTCCGGGTCGTTTGGGATAATCTCCTTGTCACCATCCCATTCGATGCTACGGCCCAATTTATAGGAAAGCATTCCCAGCAATGCCAGATTAGTTGATCGTTGCCCGATTTCTATATCACAAACCGGCAACTGATTGGTTTTGATAGAAGAAAGAAAATTTGCCCATAATTCCTGAATGTTTTGTTGGTCAGGTTCATTCAATTGAGCATCCTGATGAATGATTGGCTTTTTGGAATCAGTAGGGTAGAACGTCCAGCCATCGAGCCAACCCATATGAAAGGTGCCTTCTGTACCATAAAAATACACCCCAACTGCCTGATTAGGATGTGTTTTTTCAGCATTATTTCCAGCAAATAATCGGTGCTGCCATTCAAGCGTAAAGCCTTCAAAATCATAAATTGCGATCTGATGATCAGGCGCATCGGTGTTGTCTTGTCGAATCGCCCGACCACCGGTGGAATAAATCTTTTTGGGATACTTTTCCTCCGTCCACCACAGCACCTGATCCAGCCAATGAATTCCCCAATCACCCAATTGACCATTCGCAAAGTCAAGATATTGGCGGAACCCGCGTGGATGAATCGTTTTGTTGTAAGGTACAAGCGGAGCGGGGCCGCACCAGAAATCCCAGTCGAGACCCTTTGGCGGTTCTTCGTTCGCTACTTTTGTGCCAGCACCTCCGCCGTAATTTACGAACGCTCTCGCCATTCCGATTTTTCCGGCTTTTCCAGATTTTAAAAACTCCATTCCGGAAATGTTGTGTGGCGAAATCCGGCGGTGTGTGCCAACTTGTACGGTTTTTCCGTATTTTCTGGCTGCATTTACCATAGCCCGTCCTTCACCTATGGTGTGACAAATCGGCTTTTCAACATAGACGTGCGCACCAGATTTGATGGCTTCTATACAGCAGAGCGCATGCCAATGATCCGGTGTGGCCACAATTACAATTTCGGGTTTCTCCTTCGCAAGTAGTTCCCGGTAATCATGGTATAATTTGGGTTGGTCAGCCGTCAGTCCATTTAGGGCAGTTTTCGCTTTGGCCAATTGATTTTGGTCAACATCACACAGGGCCACAACTTTTGACTCTCCCGATTGAACAGCACATCTTAGGATATTCATGCCCCACCACCCGCTACCGATCAGCGCAGTACGGTAAGGTGCTGCTCGTTTTAAAGCAGAAAAAAGGGGAAGTGAAGAAAATGCCGCTGTCGCAAGCGTGGACTGCTGAATAAAGTTTCGTCGATTCATAGAATATTGCAGGATTAAATCTGGAAAAACGCTATTCATTTACAAAGGGAAACAGGCCATGCTTCTAATCTAATCCATGTTTTCAATGAGATCTTTAATCAGTTGTGTCATGTGGGGTTCAGCTTTCATTGCGGCATCAATTATCTTGACAATATCTGCTTTTTCGAGGGTTTCAGGAATTCCCATGTCTGTAATAACAGATAGTCCAAAGCAGCGGATGTTCATTTGTCGGGCGGCAATAACTTCCGGTACGGTGCTCATTCCAACCGCATCGCCACCCATCATCCGCAGCAAGCGGTACTCAGCCCGGGTTTCGAGTTGCGGTCCGGGAACGCTCACATACACACCTGTGTGTAGTTTAATGCCATGTTTAACTGCAATTTTTCGTGCGCTTTCCACCAATTCCAAGTCATACGGATCGCACATATCGGGGAAGCGATCACCAAATTCATCGAAATTTTTACCGATCAACGGATTTCCCGGTAGAAAAAAACTGATATGGTCCTGAATAACCATCAAGTCACTAATTGCAAAGTCGGGATTCATTCCACCTGCCGCATTGGAAACCAATAAAGTATGTACACCAAGAAGTTTCATGACCCGTACCGGAAAGGTCACCTGCTGCATGTGGTACCCCTCATAAAAATGAAAACGTCCCTGCATACAAATCACTCGTTTACCAGCGAGGGTGCCAAAGAATAATTTACCCGAATGGAACTCTACCGTAGAAATAGGAAAATGAGGAATTTCAGTGTATGAGATCGTATATTCCACGTTAATATCATGCACGAGCGAACCCAGTCCGGTACCAAGAATAATACCAATTTCGGGTTGAAAAGTAGCCGTTTGCTGGTTAAGAAAATTGGTGGCTTCCACCATTTGCAGATAAGTCATAAATGACAGAATTATTGATTACTTATGGATAAAAAACAAATAGTTAGGCAAAAGGAAGTTACGGAACAACACAGTTTTTACCCGCCACAAATCCGGTTGTCCAGGCATTTTGGAAGTTAAAACCTCCCGTTATACCATCGACATCAATCACTTCACCGGCAAAAAAAAGACCTTGCACGCGCTTGCTTTCCATGGTTTCAGGATTAAGTTCTGAAAGGTCGATTCCGCCAGCGGTAACGAATTCTTCCTTAAATGTACTTTTTCCTCTAATCTCAAAAAGACTATTGGTTAAAATATCCACCAAACGATTCAGATTTTTCTGAGGTAGTTCAGACCATTTTATGGTTTCCGAAATCTCTGCCTGTTGCAAGAATGCCCGCCAAAGTCGCGAAGAAAATCCAAATCGAGCTTGTGTTGCAACCAATTGCCGGGGGGAGTTTACCTTCTGACTTAGTAGGAACTCCCTGACCTGAGATTCGCTTTGAGCGGGCAGCCAATGAATACGGCAGGTAAAGTGGTAATTTTTTTCGGCCAGAATTCGCGCACCCCAGGCAGACAATTTTAAAATAACCGGTCCGCTAAACCCCCAATGCGTAAGCAATAGCGGCCCACGCCATTCCAGCGAAGTACCGGGAATTTTGACCAGTACATCAGGAACTGAAATTCCCATCAGGGGTAACAGGTAACTGTTGGGGGCATTGAAGGTAAAAAGTGAAGGCACAGGCAACTCTATTTCATGATTGTGCTGCGTCAGCCACTCATAGCCCTGAGTCTTAGGGTGTCCGCCAGTAGCAACAATGACTCGATCTGCTTCCAGAAATTCTTCTTCTCCGCACTGCAAACGGAAACGAATATTACCGAATGTGTCTTCAATCCAGGTAAAGTTAGAGACATTTACCTGTGTGCGAATCCGAATTCCGGCCTGTTGAGCTTGGCGTTGAAGGCACTCAATGATTGTCTCGGAGGAATTGCTAACTGGAAACATTCGCCCATCTTCTTCGGTTTTGAGCACCACACCACGGGCCTCAAACCAATGGATAGTACTTTGAGCATCAAATTGTTTGAAAAGTTTCCTCAATAATTTTTCTCCCCGAGGATAATTCTTGACAATCAGTCGATTATCGAAGCACGCATGTGTTACGTTGCATCGTCCGCCACCCGAAATACGGACTTTATTTAACACCGTTCGGTTTTTTTCCAGAACCAGTATTTCAGCTTTTGGGTCAAATTCAGCGGCAGTGAGGGCGGCCATAAAGCCCGCAGCTCCTCCACCGATTATTACTATTTGCATATAGTATTCAGGGTCAATACACTAAAAAAATGATCGCTCAGGAAGTAACTTTCAGCGTTAAGCCTTCGCTAATTTTCAACTATCTTTGACTTTTATTATATATAATTACTCAATCAATCAAACGTACAAAAAACCGAATGACTCACTACAAACGCCGTGGATTCAGATTGCCCAATAATACCCTCTTACTTCTGATTGTTTTTTTTACAGTTGGTCTTTTTTTGCATTATGGAGGCAAAACAAAACCCGTACTTACATTTTGGGGAAATCTGAAAGATTCAATTCTGGGCGAAAATACTACGGTTCCTAATCCATACAAAGTTCCTGAACCATTTGAAGACACACTTGCGGTTGATGATGGAACGGCAGCTGCTCCAAATAAGGAACAAATTCCTCTTCCAACAGAACAGAAAAAGCCTCAGTTAAAGACAGAAGAACCTGTTTCCATAGAAGAACTCACCCGAATCGCTAACCAAAGAGATTTTTTCCTGCCAGCAATCGGCTCAAACGATCAGCTTGTCCGACGGGTAGGATACACGCTAAAATATGTCGAAAAATATGAACAGGCCGCATGGGTAGCCTATGTGTTGCAGGACGAGCAAATCGTGGGTGGAGAAGAACGTGAAAATGAATTCATGCCTGATCCGGTTGTTAAATCAGGTACCGCAATTACGACAGACTACACAAAAAGCGGCTTTGATCGGGGACATTTGGCACCTGCGGCTGATTTTAAGAATTCGTATCAGGTGATGAAAGAGACTTTTTACATGAGTAACATTTCCCCGCAACATCCGCAATTCAATCGAGGTATTTGGCTGGAACTTGAAAAAATGGTGCGAATTTGGGCTGTTAAATACAAAAAGGTCTACGTGGTGACAGGTCCGGTTCTTAAAAATGGCCTGCCGACCATCGGGAGAATTAATAAGGTGGCGGTGCCTGAGCAGTTTTATAAAGTCATACTTTATGTAAATCCTCCGTACGTAAAAGGAATAGCTTTCCTGATGAAAAATGAACCTTCACAGCAAGAATTAAGCACCTTCGTTGTGTCTATTGATCAGATTGAAAAACTTACCGGAATTGACTTTTTCCCTCGATTGCCTGATGCCATCGAATCAAAAATTGAAGCAAAAAGTAAACCCGGCGAGTGGTTTAGGTTAAAATGAAAATAATGTAAAAATCAGGTTTTGAGTTTCTTCTTCTTGGCTGCCGGAAACAGAATGTTGTTGAGAATCAACCGATAACCTGCTGAATTTGGGTGAAGATTCAAATCAGTAGGTTCTTCCCCAATGCGGTGTTGGTAGTCTTCCGGATCGTGTCCACCATAAAAGGTAAAGAAACCTTTGCCAAAAGGGCTATGAATGTACCGGGCTTCACCCACCGATTTTGTTTCCGCCAAAATAACTACCTCCGGCTTGATATACTGTTTCTTAAAAGCCGTAGTTTGACCTAAAAATCCTTTTATCAACGACTTATGATTTTGGGTAAGCATGGTCGGAATCGGATCCCACTTAGCAGAAAACTCAAATAATGTAAAAAAATCGTTTGGCTCCAACAGTCCCCGTTCCTGCGGTTGGTTGTCAATCGTCGAAAATTCAATCTGATAGGGATCTGTAATAGCCTTGAAATCTTTGAAGGCCAGCGTTTTGCCGTAATCCAGTTTTTCGTTAACATTTGGATCAGCCGGATCACCGTCGTATGGCGACTCTACAATATCGACACCTTCGGCTGCTAATGCCAATTCATAGGTATCCGTGGCGTTGCACATTGCAAACATGAATCCTCCGCCTGCCACAAATTCCCGAATGCTTTTAGCGACGGCAAGCTTCATGAGCGATACTTTGGGGAAATTAAATTTTTCGGCAATTTGCTCTGCTTCCCTTTTTTGATCCCGATACCAGGGATAATCTTTAAACTGAAAAAACTTGCCGTATTGACCCGTAAAGTCTTCGTGGTGTAGGTGTAGCCAATCATATTCGGGCAATTTACCATTTAGCACCTCCTCATCGAACACTACATCGTAAGGAATCTCGGCATAGGTCAATACCAACGTCACTGCATCGTCCCAGGGTTGTTTTGATTTGGGTGAATAGACTGCAATTCGGGGAGGTTTTTGTAGTTTTACGGCATCCATATTTGCATTTTGGGAGCCAATATCCGAAAGAATTGAGGCTGCATCGCCCTCAGATATGACTTCATAGCTAACCCCTCGAATGGTCATCTCGGTAGCAAATTTCTGATTATACGGAATCAAAAAACTACCACCGCGATAGTTGAGGAGCCAATCAATTTCGCTATCGTACAGTTTGAGCACCCAATACGCAATGCCGTAGGCTTTCAAATGGTTTTTTTGAGAATTATCCATCGGAACCAATAGTCGATTGGCCATGGAATGAGTCGTTATTCCTAAAAAAATGATAAGCGGAATAAACAGCCGTACCATTGGTTTGATTCTTTCACGCATCCTATGCAGCTTTACCTGATTAAAAAAACTTAACTTTTCTTTAACGAAATTTATACAAATATTGTGCAAAAAGCACGCCTAAGCCTATGAATCTGAAAGAAAATGTGAATGAAGGCCTGCGTTCTATCCAATCCAATATGCTTCGGACGGTGCTAACGGCCCTGATTATCGCTATCGGAATTACATCGCTCGTGGGTATCTTAACTGCGATAGACGGCATTCAGAGTTCGGTCAATAGTAGTTTTGCAGATTTAGGGGCAAATACGTTCAGTATCCGGAACTATGAAAATGGCAACCGGCGGTCAGGGGGCAGGCAACAGAAACAGTTTAAGGATATTAATTACCGGGAAGCTACACTTTTTGCCACACATTTTCGGAATGACTATAATGCCAATGTTTCGCTTTCGTCGGGAATCGGTGGGGCAATTCAGGTGAAACGTTTATCAAAAAAAACCAATCCTAACGTGAGCGTCACTGGAATTGACGAGGACTATCTGGCAATTCAGGGATATAAAATTGATATTGGACGAAATTTTTCCAAAAATGATCTGGAAAATTCAATGAATGTTGTCATTGTTGGGCAGGAAGTTATTAAAACGCTGTTCACGCGGGAAGATCCAATCAATCAGGTAATTAACTTTATGGGTTCGCAGTTCAAAATTATTGGCGTACTCGAAAAGAAAGGCTCTTTGGGCGGTGGAACCGGAGCGGATCGTATTATTTTCGTTCCCCTGGAAACCGGCAGGGCTTTGGCAGCGAATCGGGCTTTGACGTTTGACATTACGGCCTCCGCACCACAAGCCGACGATAGCGACTACATCATGGAAGAAGCCCGCGGACTCATGCGTCGCATCCGAAATGACGCGTTGGGCCGACAAGATTCTTTTGAAATTGAGCGTGCCGATGCTCTTGCCAAAAACTTTGAGGAAATATCAAGCTATTTGCGAATTGGAGGTTTCGGCATTGGGATCATTACACTACTAGGTGCTTCCATTGCTCTAATGAACATCATGATGGTTTCGGTTACTGAACGGACACGTGAAATTGGTATCCGAAAGTCATTGGGTGCTACGCCCCGGGTCATTCGTCTGCAATTTTTGATTGAGGCAATTGTCATCTGTATCCTGGGCGGATTGGCTGGGTTAGTTCTTGGTATTGCCATCGGAAATGTTATATCGAAGTCAATCAGCAGCGACAGTAGTTTCATTGTGCCCTGGCTTTGGATGTTCATGGGTATACTTGTATGTGTTTTTGTTGGAGTAATTTCAGGAATTTATCCGGCAATAAAAGCCTCACGCTTAGACCCTATTGAGGCTTTACGCTATGAATAGATAAATATTTTTTCAAAAGAGACTTGCGAAATAATGTAATCTGTCTAATTTTGCAGACCCAAAGCAGAAACAAGATGCCCGGATGGCGGAATTGGTAGACGCGTTGGTCTCAAACACCAATGAGGTTACACTCGTGCCGGTTCGACTCCGGCTCCGGGTACATAAGCTCCCTGACGTAAGTCTGGGAGCTTTTTTTATGAAAAAACTCAAAAAACACCTTTGGTTAAATCAAACCCCGGCTACGGAGTGGAAAAACTGTTCCAAAATTCCCTACTTTTAGGTGAAACGCATTTCTTCCGGTATTTGACACTTGATTGAACCACCTATAAACCTTTCCTGATATATGAGAACAAAACTACTGCTCCTTACTTTCGTTGGTATGTCGCTGCGCATGTCGGTTTTTGCCCAGTCATTCAATAATTTTCCGGTAACAACTCAAAAACCACCGCTTCACGCCAAGCATTGGATGGCAATTACCGGAAAACCTCTTGCCGCAACGGCAGGAGCAATGGTGTTTACCAAAGGAGGAAATGCCGTGGATGCTGCCTGTGCGATGCTGGCCGCAACATCCACTATGTGGGATGTGCTGAGCTGGGGAGGAGAAACGCAGGCGCTGATTTATAACCCCAAAACAAAGAAAGTCATTGCAATTAATGCGATGGGTGTGGCACCTACAGGCGCAACTGCGGATTTTTTTAAAAGTAAAGGCATGAAATACCCGCCAGAATATGGTCCTTTGGCCGCCACTACTCCGGGAACACCCGGCGGGTTACTGACAATGCTTGCCGAATACGGTACCATGAGCCTGAAAGAAGTTCTGGCACCAGCTATGCAGCTGGCAGAGGGCTACCCGATTGAAGCGCAGACAGCTAATTCCATTGAAAATGGAAAGGCAATGATTAAGCAATGGCCCTATTCAAAGAAAGTATTTTTGACGCATTCAGGACAAAAAAGGGAAGCTCCTGATGCAGGTGAGATTTTTGTTCAGAAAGATCTGCATGGTACTCTGCAAAAGATGGTAGATGCTGAAACTGATGCACTAAAAAAAGGAAAAACGCGTAAAGAAGCGATTTATGCGGCCTATGATCGCTTTTATAAGGGCGATATTGCCAAAGAAATTGCGAGAGGTTGCCAGGAACAGGGTGGGCTCATCACCGAGCAGGATATGGCTATCTGGAAAGTGAAAATAGAAGAGCCTCTCATGACTACCTATAAAGGTATAGAGGTGTATAAAATGCAACAATGGACGCAGGGGCCCGTGATGCTGCAAACCTTGAATATGCTTGAAAATTTTGACCTGAAAAGTATGGGGTATAATTCGTCTCGATATGTGCATACGCTCTATCAGGTCATGAATCTAGCCTTTGCTGATCGGGATTTTTACTATGGAGATCCTGCTTTTGGGCCGGAGGAACCGATGAAAGGGTTACTCTCAAAGGAATATGCCAAGGAAAGAATTAAACTTATTAACCCGGAAATGAACGACGCCGACGTTCGTCCGGGTGATCCGTATCCTTTTGAAAATAAGATAAATCCGTACCAAAATTTACTTCAAAACTGGGGTAATTCACAGGCGTCACTATTGAATTGGGAGAAAGATAAGGAGGAGAAATTTCTGGAAGATTTTACAGCCGGAACTACCTCAGTTGAAGCTGCGGACGCCGAAGGTTGGGTGGTTTCCATTACACCAAGCGGCGGGTGGGTGCCTGCCTGTATTGCCGGAAATACTGGTGTGGGACTGAGTCAACGGATGCAGTCCTTTGTACTGGATGAGCGCGAAAATCCGTTTAACGTTGTTGAGCCCGGAAAGCGGCCTCGGGTCACACTTACTCCTTCAATGGCATTGAAAGATGGGAAGCCCTTTCTGTCATTTGCCAAACAGGCCGGTGATGAACAGGATCAATTGCTGGTTCAATTTTTTCTGAATATGGTAGAATTTGGGATGACGGTACAGGAAGCAACCGAAGCACCTAGTTTCAAAACGCTTCAGATGTATGGGAGTTTCGGAGATCATAGCAAAGCACCCGGAGGACTTATTTTGAATGAGGCAATGCCCGCCTGGACACGTAAAGAATTAGCGCAAAAGGGCTATAAACTCTCGTATCAACCTCGCACAAGCGGCCCCATTAATGCCATTTATTTTGACTGGATACGGGGAAGCATGTGGGGCGGATCAAGTAATCATGGCGAAGACTATGGCATAGGCTGGTAGTTTTGTTGGAAAATATCAGTTCAGGTGTCCCACGAGCACAATTCCATATGACCGTTCTTTCTGTAAAATCTATTTCAAAAACCTATCACGAACAAACTGTTCTTTCGTCCATTGATTTCCAGGTCGGTCGGGGCGAATGGGTAGGTGTTGTGGGGGAAAGTGGTTCGGGAAAAAGTACCTTGCTCAAAATCATTGGCCGTTTTGTCGATGCAGATAAAGGGGAGGTACATCTCAATGGAACAGAATTGCCATCTGTTCTTTCGCAGCTTCTAAAAGGACACGAGCAAATAAAGCTGGTTCATCAGGAATATGAGCTCTTTCCAAATCAGACCGTTCAGGAAAATATTGCCTATGCCCTGCGCTTCTACGAACGTGGTTATCAGGCGCAGCGGGTAGCAGAATTGCTGGAACTTACTCGCCTCACCGAAGTGAAAGATCGCAAAGCCAAGCTGCTTTCAGGTGGCGAAAAACAACGCACAGCGCTTGCGCAGGCATTGGCAGAAGTGCCTGAATTGTTGCTTTTGGACGAACCTTTTGCTCATTTGGATCAGAAAAATAAAAATGTTTTGATCGAGGCAATTGAAGAGCTAAAAAAGTCGGAAAATCTGACGTGTATTTTTGTTACGCATGACGCCAATGAAGCATTAGCACTGGCAGATCAACTACTTATCCTGAAAGAGGGCGAATTGGTTCAAAAAGGAACGCCACATGAGGTTTATAGCAATCCAAATTCTGTGTATGTAGCTGAGCTTACGGGTATGGTAAATGATCTGGAAACCGTGAATCAGGATCAGCGGAAAATAATTCGCCCTAATTATGTAAAACTAACCCGCAATGCCGAACGAAGTAAGGTGGTTGCCGTGGTCAGAAATATTCGGTTCAAAGGAGCGTACTACGAATACCACTGCCAAGATTCAATAGGGCGTTTTATTATATTCAGTAGTGCCAGAAAGGTAAAAAAGATAGGGGATGAGGTACTGTTGACATACGCTGACAAGCATAGTAGGGAACTTCCAACGGGGTAATGACTTTTGCGATTTTTTAATAGATACAGGAAGTTTATAAGTTTAAAAGCCTATTTGAAATTCAAATCAGGTGTAAATAGTTTTTTGAGGATTTGCAAAAATTCTAATACGTGGCCTCATAGTCAGACAAATACGTAGATTTTAGAATAAATTCTATTCAAAGGATTTGTTTTGAAGATTAGTAGCAGGACGGTAGACAAAGACGTCGATGACGGCTTTGGGACGGGCGAGATATTCCCGGATGAGCGTGCGGAAGGAATATCCAACCGGCACATCCTGCGCTGCAAAAGCAATGGCATCTATACCTTCTTTTCGGGCAATATACAAAGCACGGGCGGTGTGAAAATCCTGAGAAATGATGGTAATATTTTTTTCATTAAATACCTTCTTACACCGAACCACCGAGTCAAACGTCCGATAACCGGCATAATCAAGCTGTATCGCAAATGGTGGAACACCCAGTTTTAGCAGTGCATTCTGCATGTCGAGCGGCTCATTGTAATATTTGGAATCATTATTTCCGCTCAGAATCAGCTGCTTTACCTTTCCTTCTTTGTAGAGGCGAGCAGCTGCTTCCATACGGTATTTGAAGTACAGATTTTCTTTTCCACCAATTGTGTTTTTACTCGTCCCTAACACAAGTGCGGTCTCATTTGCGGGCAAAAGCGGTACTTTAAAGTAGGTGTTCGACCGGGTAGTTACCACAATCCAGGCATTGCAAAGCAGGATAAACAGAGTACTGAAAAAAGTCAGGAAGATGAAAAGTTTGAGCATTCGTTTCACAGGTACGATCCATTTGGGTAGAGTTTTTACATACTCTACCCGTAAAATACGCAATGTTTCTATCGAATGCCGCATACTATTCAAATAAACCCAGTTGGTTTTTTTCTGGTGCAATCCATTCCTGTTCTTCTTTTTTTGCAGGTACTTCTATTGTGTTGGGCAAATTCTCAACGACTTCTTCCGTTTTGTCAGTGGTTTGTTCAGTGATTGATTGAGCAGAGTCTGTCTCCGATTCTTCCTCAGGAAGCGGACTCAACCAATGAAACTCTTTTATTTTATCCATTGAAAGTTTATTTCCCATCGCCTTCCAGCCACGAACGTCAACTACTTCCTCGGCCAGATATTCGGTTTTTTCAACGTCAGATTTTGCATTTTTCTGGGTAGAAATTTCCAGACGTGGGTGTTTATCGAGCGAAGCGAGGAGCAATTTGCTGCCTTTTATATCACTGATAAAGAGAAATTTTTTCTCCAACGTGGTGGTTTCGATCTGAAACCGTTTGATGTAATAGATTTTTTGACCGTTGTCAAAATAAACCGCGGTAATTATCCTGTGCGGTTCAAATTTATGCAGCAGTAAAATGTCGTTCGGCTCGAAATGATTGGTCAAATCAAAGTTTGTCAGCTCATAAGACCCTTCTTTATAAATGACAAGTATCGAATCCTGAGAATCAAAATTTCCAAGATAATTCCCGCGTTCGTCGCGGTTTAATCGGCCAATTGTCGGGTCATACCAAATATCAACGCCTCCCAGGGTAGAACCACCCGCTTGTTTAAAGCTGATTTTCCGAACCGGATACCGGGTCAGAATGTTGCCATTCGCATTCCGGTTCTTTATAAGTAAATCGGCAAAATTGAAGTCAAACTGCTTAACCTTAGCCTTACATTGAGCCGTCAGATTAACCGTAATGACTTCCGCCTCACCATTATCATTGGCGGTAAAATAGGTGACTTTGGAGCGGGGAGTACCCTGCGTAAGATCGTACTCGCGGTCGCGGGTAACGGCTGTAATCTGAAACCTTTTCACAAAAGAGGCTCCTGATTTGCCATCCAAATACACCATATTATAAACTTTGCGCTCATCATTTTTCAGAAAAACAGCGCAGTAAATAATATCTTTTCCTACAAAAACTTTCTCCTGAATTTTGGTAACCACGCAGGTTCCATCCCGTTTAAAGACTATGATGTCATCAATGTCCGAGCAATCCATGACATACTCGTCTTTTTTGAGACCGTAGCCGATGAAACCATCCGTCCGGTTGACGTAGAGTTTTTGATTATTGGCTGCTACAATCGTGGCCGAAATTTGATTGAATGTTCTGATAATGGTTTTCCGCTCCCGGCCTTTACCATATTTTTTCAGCAAATCGCGGAAATAATCGACGGTATAACGGATAATATTGGCAAGGTTGTCTTCGGTGGCAAGCAGTTCCTCATTCCATTTTTTCATCAATTCATCGGCCTTAAATCCGTCGTATTTTGATATACGTTTGATCCGGATTTCGGTTAAAGCCAGAATATCGTCTTTTGTTATTTCTCGGTAAAACTGTTCTTTGAATGGTTCAAGCCCTTTATCTATCGTGTCAATTACCGCATCAAATGTTTCACATTCCTCAATATTGCGGTAGATACGGTTCTCAATAAATATCTTTTCAAGAGAACCATACAGGATTTTTTCGAGCAGATTATTCTTCTGAATCGTTAATTCCTGACGAAGCAGATCTACGGTTTTGTCTGTATTGTATCGTAAAATTTCAGAGACGCCCAAAAAGTGAGGCTTTTCCTCCATAATAATACAGGCATTTGGCGAATAGGAGACCTCACATTCCGTGAATGCATACAGGGCGTCCATCGTAATGTCAGGAGAAACGCCCGGTGCCAGATGAATCTGAATTTCGACTTCCGCAGCCGTGTTGTCGACAACTTTCTTAATCTTTATTTTCCCGCTATCATTCGCTTTTATTATAGAGTCGATGATAGACGAAGTTGTGGCACCGTAGGGAATATCCCTGATCACCAGCATTTTTTTGTCTTCTTCTTCAATGCGGGCACGCACCCTGACTTTGCCGCCACGGTGTCCGTCGTTATAATTGGTAACATCAACAAAGCCTCCGTTTTGGAAATCCGGGTAGAGCTCAAAGCTTTTCCCTTTGAGATAATCGATGGATGCTTCGATTAATTCACAAAAATTATGCGGCAGGATCTTTGTTGAAAGCCCCACGGCGATTCCCTCGACGCCCTGAGCGAGCAAAAGCGGAAACTTGACCGGTAGGGTAATTGGTTCCCGCTTGCGACCATCGTAAGAAAGTTGCCAAAGCGTGGTATCGCCGTTAAATACGACCTCACGGGCAAATTTTGATAACCTTACTTCAATATAACGCGGAGCCGCAGCGCTGTCACCTGTGCGTACATCGCCCCAGTTGCCCTGCGTATCGAGCAGGAGTTCTTTTTGACCCAGATTCACAATAGCGTCATTGATGGAAGCATCACCGTGCGGGTGGTACTGCATCGTTGATCCGATCACGTTGGCTACTTTGTTGAACCGCCCGTCGTCCATCTCGTTAAGGGCGTGCATGATGCGTCGCTGCACGGGTTTTAGCCCATCTTCAACAGCGGGAACGGCTCTTTCCAGAATTACGTAAGAAGCGTATTCCAGAAACCAGTTTTCATATAATCCAGAAATGGGTACTTTTTCGTGGAGTTCTCCGTCTTCAATTGGATTTAATTCTTGGCTTTCTTCCATAGAGGGAGGAGGCAAAAGTTGGTTTAGTGTTCAGTAAAAATACAAATTTATTAAGAGAATTCCTTTCTTAAATGGCCATTTTGGAACATTTATGGGATTATTTCAATAGAAGCACCTGCAAATTTAGTCTTCCAGTATTGTCAGCAATTCACTGATCATCATGGCAGTTGCTCCCCATACTTTATGATTTTGAATAAGATAGTGTGGAGCCTGAATCGGTATTCCCCGAACAACCAATTCGCTTGTACCGATAATCGTTTTGTCGCGAACCTCATTGAGCGGTACTTCCAGAACTTTCTCTACTTCGCGCGGATCCGGATAAAATTCTGGCCGGTAGGGAATATAGGCTACCACGGGTAACACAAAGAAATTGCTGGGCGGAATAAAGAGCTCACTTAGTTGGCCTACAATACGAACGTCGGTCAGCCGTAGTCCGATTTCTTCCTGTGCTTCACGCTTGGCGGTGCGAATCAAATCTTCATCGCTAAGTTCAAAACGGCCACCGGGAAAAGCCATTTGTCCAGAATGCACACCGTCATAGGCAGGCCGTAAAATCAAAGGAAGGAATATTTCTTCCCGATGAGGATAGAATAAAATAAGTACTGCACTTTTTCGGGTTCGTTCATTGGGCTTAATCATCCGCCGTATGTCTGATTGCGCAAGCATACGGGCATGCGCTTTTTCACCGGGCAGGGGCGTCTGAAACCTGACTTCTAATTCTTCAACGAACGTATCAAAAAAATGATTTGGCATTAAGGGTTTAGCGTTTACGCAATCAACAATCTTCAATTTTACTAAATTAAAGCCATACTGTCAACTTGCAAAGTAACTATTGATACCGAAGGATGAGTTGTTCGGCGCATCGTTCGCCATCCATCGCAGCCGACATTATTCCGCCCGCATATCCGGCGCCTTCTCCACAGGGAAAAAGCCGTTTGAGCTGCGGGTGCTCGCAGGTGGCTGCATCTCTCGGAATTTTTACCGGAGAGGATGTCCGGCTTTCAATACCTATCAATTGCGCTTCCTGACCCGTATACCCTTTCATTTTTGTGCCAAAATGCCTGAGACCTTCCTGCAACGGATAGGAAATTGACTCTGGCAAAACATCAAATAAATCCATCGAAATCAACCCGGGCTGATAGGAGGTTTCCCGTAAGTTTGCTGAAACCCTGCGCGAGAGAAAATCAGGAACCCGCTGTGCCGGAGCATGTTGTCCGCCGCCAGCCATAGCACAGGCTTTTTGTTCAATTTCTTTTTGGAAGTGAAGGCCGGATAGTGCTCCAAATGACTTGTATCGTTGTGTATCACTACCCTGTACCGACACTACAAGTCCCGAATTTGCAAAGCGCGAATCACGACGCGAAGGCGACATGCCGTTAACGACTAGTTCGCCGGGTGCAGTTGCTGCCGGAACTATAAACCCTCCCGGACACATGCAAAAGGAAAATACGCCTCGCTGTATACCTTTGTGGTACGTTTGGGTAACAAGGCTATAAGAAGCTGCGGGTAAATAGGGGCCTCGATCTGCGGCACAATTATACTGAATCTTATCTATCGTAAGTTGTGGATGTTCAATCCGAACGCCCAAAGCAAAAGGCTTCTCTTCAATAGCGACATCCCGTTTCTGCAATAGTTCAAAAATGTCCCGGGCCGAATGTCCGGTGGCCAAAATAACACCAATGCCCACATGTTCATTTCCATCGGCTGTTACAACGCCCCGCAGTTCGTTGCCTGTGATGATGAAATCAGTAACTTTTGTTTCAAAATGAATTTCACCCCCGGCATCCATAATTGTCGTGCGCATATCGGCCACAATTTTCGGCAACTTGTTTGTACCAATATGCGGATGCGCTTCCACGAGAATGTCCTCACTTGCACCATGAGCCACAAATATTTCCAGAATTCGCCGGATATTTCCTCGTTTGGTAGATCGGGTATATAATTTCCCGTCTGAATAGGTACCTGCGCCGCCTTCTCCAAAACAGTAATTGGAATCAGGATCGACGATGTGGTGTTTGTTAATAGCGGCTAAATCACGCCTGCGGGAACGTACATCTTTTCCGCGTTCCAAAATGACGGGTTTTATCCCTGCTTCAATAAGGCGAAGCGCTGCGTACATTCCAGCGGGACCGCAGCCAACAATGATCGCCTGCGGGCACTGACTGACGTCATTTTTAGGGATTTTGTAATCAATAAAATTTGTGGGAATTTCTTTAACAAAAATATCTGCCTGAACATTTACCCGAATCTGACGACCACGCGCATCAATGGATTGCCGGGTTTTTCGGATCACTACCTCGGGCGAATCAGGCAGACGTAGTTCGGAAAGGATAAACTCACGGAAAGCGATCTCGTTCAGCGCCACTTCCGGCGATAATATAAACTGTTTGGTAAGGGGCATAAGGAAAGGGATTTAGCCTTTAACAGCCACAAATGTAGGAAAAAATCATGTCAGCGGGTATATTGGTAGGCCCAGTACATGAGTACAAATTGCAATGGCAGCCGTCCCCAGCGTATCCAGGGAGAAATTTGGTGAAATTTAGGAGCGTATGCCATATACAAATTGGCAGGAAAAACAGCAATCAAAAGTAAAATAACTCCCCATGCTGCGAGTGCACGAGTAAAAGGAACCAGCAATAGTAGCCCGAGAAGGATTTCTGCAATTCCTGATATGATCACTATACCCTCTGGAAATGGGAGTATTGGCGGAACAATTTTCAGGAAAAACTTTGGTTGAATAAAGTGCATGCTGCCCGCGGCAATGTAGAGGAGTGCCATAATGTAAACCATAGTTGTGTCGTTAGTTAGGAATGTTTGACATGTAAGGTGAGGATTTTCAATAAATAGTACTAAAAAATGACTGATTTTTATTCCATAGATGACTTGCTTTCGGAAGAAAACCGACTGATTCGTCAAACGGTGGCTGAATTTACTGCCAAAGAAATAAAACCAATTATAGAATCCTTTGCCCAAAAAGCAGAGTTTCCCCAGCATCTGATTCGTAGATTCGGTGATTTGGGATTGTTAGGAATAACCATGCCTGTCGAATATGGTGGTACTCAGGCAGATTATATAAGTTACGGACTGGTTTGTCAGGAAATCGAACGCGGCGATTCTGGGATGCGCTCTACCTTATCGGTGCAGCATTCTCTAGTAATGTGGCCCATTCTACACTTCGGAACCTCCGAACAAAAGAACAAATTCCTTCCCGGTCTCGCCTCCGGCGATTTGTTAGGTTGTTTTGGACTGACAGAGCCTGACCACGGCTCAAATCCTGCGGGCATGACCACACATTTTATTGAAAAGGAAGATTATTATGTCCTGAATGGAGCCAAAACCTGGATTTCCAATGCCCCGCTTGCCGATCTCGCTGTTGTATGGGCGAGAAATCCGAACGGACGAATTCAGGGCCTGATCGTCGAAAGGGGAATGGAAGGCTTTACAACACCCGAAATAAAAGGGAAATGGTCGCTGCGGGCAAGTGCTACGGGCGAACTGATTTTTGCGGACGTCCGCATTCCCAAAGAAAATTTATTGCCGGAAGGCCTTGGTTTGTCGGCGCCATTAAAATGCCTGGATCAGGCGCGCTACGGAATTGCCTGGGGCGCCATTGGTGCTGCCATTGACTGCTACGAAACTGCCGTTCAATATGCATCTGAGCGCATTCAATTTGGCAAACCAATCGCAGGGTTTCAATTGACTCAAAAAAAGCTGGCAGAAATGTTGACGGAAATTACCAAAGCACAATTAGTTGCCTGGCGGCTGGGAGTGCTCATGAATGAAAAACGTGCGACAACTGCACAAATCTCACTTGCCAAAAGAAATAATGTGGCGATGGCCCTACAAGTAGCCCGCGAATCGCGTCAAATCCTGGGCGGAATGGGTATTACGGGCGAATTTCCGATTATGAGACACCTGATGAACCTCGAATCGGTAGTGACCTATGAAGGAACACACGACATTCATTTGCTGATTTTGGGAGCTGAAATCACCGGAATTCAGGCGTTCAAATAAATTGTAAGTACTTATTTATTAATCAATTCAGGCTCAACTATTTTGCTGCATTCCCGATCATTTTGGCAATCGTCTTCTTTAATTCATCATGGTTGCGTCTTTTTTGCAGGACAATTGGAGCTGCCATGCGTTCGCGGCAATCAAAGAGCATACAGCGTTCGCAGGTCTCGTTAACTTCCTTGTGTTTAAGGGCGGAATCGTCGAGAAAATGAATGATTTTTCGGGTGTCTTCATTTAGAAAAATCCCCATTGTGACGCTCACATTTAGGTTTTGCGAGGTAGACATCGACTTAGCAAAACTAATCATCAGGTACTTTTCGCTGCTATCTACATAAGTCGAAATTTGACCTTTGCACAGCGTTCCCAAAAAAGGTTTTGGTTTCATAAGTGCCTCCAAATCCTGCAAAATGGTGAGAGCGAGCCACCTCCGGCAATAATACTCGTCCTTGACCGTATGCGGTATGTGCTTTCGGGCAATGTGCATTTCCTTGGTTAGGTCAAACTGATTTTGCCCAGCGAAGTTGTGGAATCTTAAAAAGAAAATTTGATTAATCCCAAAGTGTTTTGGTAAAATATTACTCAATCGGTAACAAAACGATTCGGGAGTAGTATTGAATTCCTCAATCATTTCCAGCAGTTGCCCCGGTTGCCAGGATGGCAGGGAAAAGAATGACTTTAAGCGGGGAACGAGCAAATTTCGCCGGATAATGATGGCACTTGCAAAATAGGAAGCTTTGAAATTGTTGAGCAATTGTTCAAAGGAATCAGCTTCAACAAGTGCCGTGGTATATAACCTGTTTTTTAGTTTTAGATATTGATACCCCAACTCCCGGCCATAAATAAAGGATTTTTGAACACTACTTAAATTCTTGTTAATAAGCAGTTTATTGCCGGAATTCTGAGGAATGAGCAAAGAGCGAACCGCCTTTAACTCCGGATGCGTATCAAGATTTATTGATTCGATTGTGTACGAAAAATCATGTTTCAATAACTCAGAAAGGTAATTTTCGTCCGGGATAAACTCGTCAGCACAGTTTTTTTCTGCCAGAAACTGCTCCGCCGAATGTTCAATTTCTTCAAAATAATTGTCGTGCATTTCCTGGTAGGTTCGCAAAGCAGAAAAGTAAAACTGCTCAACGGACATGTTGTAATTCCGGGAAATTTCGATGAGTGTACCGATAAATGCACTCACTTTGGTAGGCGCATCGGAGAGCATTTCCAGGAGCGAAGAAGGATCAATTCCAAACAAATCCAGCGGAAGTTCGGTCAGAATGTTGGAGCTCAGTAATTCAGAAATGGGTTCCAGACGTTTGCTGAGTTTAAGCGAAACCAACGAATCGTACTCTACTTCCAATGCTGTTGCCAGTGCAATAATCTTATCCGATTTTGGATATTTTTTCCCTTTCTCAATTTCATTTATGTAGGAAATTGATAGTCCTGACTTTTGTGAAACTTCATTGAGCGACAGGCCACGGTCAAGACGTAGTTGTTTTAGCTTTAAGCCAAAAACTAATTTGACATTTTCTGTATTAAGTGCCACAAAAAGGTTTGGTTAATGATAGGCAAAGGTATAAAAATAATGCGTGCCCCCTTGAATTCGTTGCCAACCGGGAATAAGTCAAGACAGAGCTGCAACTTTTGCTGATTTCTGTCTGAGTCGTCCGGGAGAAATTTCAAGAAAAATGCTGGATTTCTCTACATCGAAATGTAATTGAGTGGCTTTCCTGAAAAAATAAAGAGCCGAAGCAATTGCGCTTCGGCTCTTTATGGCATTAGCCGATTAGTCGGCAAGATTAAAAGCTTTCTTAACGGCATTGTAATCTTTATAATCAATTTCTGCATTTAAGCGACCATTGATTGCAGGTACGAGCACAATCCGAATATCCTGAAACGTACGGGCATCAGCGCCAGTAGTTTGAAGAAGGAAAAAGGTCAAATCTACACCATCTAACCCATAGACAAATGTAAAGTTGGCGATTTCTTCACCAAAGAATACAATTCCAGGCAAAGGAAACCACAGGTTACCGCTTTTGGCATACACCAGTACCACACCTTTTTCTACACTAGCCGCAACATCCTCATTCAATTCAAGTGAGAAGGAAACGTCGCCCTCTTCGTCCGTAGAGATTTCGCCCGTTGAAAACTGGAAGGCACCACTTCCGCTGGATTCGCCAGGTTCCCCTTTTTCTCCCGCAACGCCTTGTGGACCAGCGGGTCCTTGCGGGCCAATCTCGCCCTGAGGGCCTTCGCAGGAATACAGAAAAGGAAGAAGCCCAATCATGAGCGCATAGAGTAATTTGCGTGTCATACAATTGTTGAATTTAGAATGAAGTAAAAATGTAGTTTTTTTAACAATATATAAAAAACATGCGGTTGTCGTGCCTTGAAGGGGGATTTTAATTTATGTTAACCCGAAGGCTATGGAAAATGTGGTTGCTGATTTATTTAATTAGATAGTTGCTCTATTATTACCAACAATTAAGGGATATAAAACTGCTTAGAGTCGTAATCTATCTATATCAACTTTTGGCAAGAATTGTATCCAACGCTATATTGTAGGTTTCTTATTGATTTGTGGGCCAAATTTAAGTGTTGAATAAAATTAAGCCTGAATACTAAGGTACAAATTGTTAATTTTCAGGATTAATAAGAAAAACCGCCTCCGGAGAGTCCGAAGGCGGTTTTGGAGAAATATAGCAGAGAGGAAGAGATTCGAACTCTCGATACGGTTACCCGCATACACGCTTTCCAGGCGTGCCCCTTCAACCACTCGGGCACCTCTCTATATGTTGGAGCGGGTGTAAAGGTACTAATTTTCTGGAATTTTCGTAATTAAATACTCATTTCACCGCGTAGCGGCGTTTCCATCAATTTTTTCTGCTTATTCAAATCATCCGTTTGTCCCAACACAAACATCATTTTGGTGATAGCTGCCTCGGCTGTTATGTCCGAACCACTCAGAACGCCAACCTGTTGCAAAAATTTACTGGTCTGATAATGCCCCTGTGTCACTCGTCCGCCATCGCATTGAGAAACATTGAAAAGAAGTAAATTTCTACCAATGGCAAGTTCAATTTCATTCAAAAACCAGGACGAAGTGGGCGCATTGCCAGCCCCAAAGGTTTCCAGAACTACTCCTTTCAGTCCGGGAATATTTAAAATTGCACGAACAACATCCCGCGAAATTCCGGGGAAAATTTTAAGAAACGTAACCCGAGCATCCATTTTTTGATGGACAAAGAGCTTTTTGTGCTTTGATTGCGGTGCCAAATAGGGGAGATTATACTCTATATGAACTCCGGCTTTGGCCAAAATTGGATAATTCTCGGAATGGAAAGCGTTAAAATCGGAGCTCTCTTTCTTTTTGGCACGATTTCCACGGAGCAACACTGAGTTGAAAAAAATGCATACCTCCGTCACAAGCGGCTGCGCCAGATCATTTGTAGCGGCGGCAATTTCCAGGGCGGTAAGAAAATTTTCGCGAGCATCCGATCGCGCAATACCGATTGGCAGTTGTGCACCCGTCAGGATCACCGGTTTTTGAATTCCTTCCAGCAAAAAACTCAGCGCCGAGGCCGTGTAGGCCATAGTATCAGTTCCATGTAAAATGACAAAGCTGTCGTACTGCTCGTATTTTTTGGCAATAATCCCGGCAATTTCAATCCAAAGTTCGGGCGACATATTGGATGAATCTATGGGTTCGTAGAGGGTGACAAAGGTTATTTCAAAGTCCAGTCGCTGGATTTCAGGTAGCTTTTCAATAATTTGCTCAAACTCAAATGGAATCAGTTGATTTCCGGTTGCCTCATATACCATTCCCAGCGTTCCGCCAGTATAAATCACAAGAACTGACCCTCGGGAGGCTGCGGGAGAAACGGGATTAATTCGAACTGTTTTGTAAGTCATTAGTTAAGTAAGATGAATCTTAATGGTACAGCTACTTTAAATTTTCAACGTTTTCTGACTCAGTTTTAAAGCATTTTGGGTAGTAATTGTAAGTACCTCTTCTACTGAAATCTGTTTTATATCCGCAATCCGCTGTGCAATCAAAAGTAAGTAGCCTGGTTCATTGCGTTTGCCACGGTATGGTACCGGGGCGAGGTAGGGGCTGTCCGTTTCCAACAAAAGATGTTCGAGCGCAATGTGCGGGAGCACCTGATCCAATCCACCATTTTTGAAGGTCACAACCCCACCGATGCCAAGCATAAATCCAAGGTCAACGGCCCGGCGTGCTTCGTTAAGTGTACCGGTGAAGCAGTGGAAAACTCCTGTAAGTGCGGGATTTGCTATTTTTTCTAGTAGTGATACGGTTTCCCAAAAGGCATTGCGGCTGTGAATGTCAATCCAAAGGTCGTATTGAATCGCCCATTGGCATTGGGTCAAAAAGGCTTCTTCCTGTTGTGCGCGGAAGGTAGTATCCCAAAACAGATCCATTCCGATTTCGCCAATTGCCAAAAACGGGTAGCGAGCGAGCCATTGCTCTACAATTTGCAATTCAGTTTCAAAATCTTCCTTTATATAGCATGGATGTAAGCCGATCATTGGCAGGCACTTGCCGGGAAAATCCTTAGCCAATTGCATCATGCCCGGAATTGTGTACTGATCGCAATTGGGCATCCAAATTTGTTGAATACCACTTTTCCAGGCTTTTTCCAGCATACTCTGACGATCATTCTCGAATTGTTGATCGTATATATGTGCGTGAGTTTCAATCATTTTTTGTTTAATTATATGTTCTGCCTTTCCAGACTGTGGGTGATGGCCAAAGGTAATTGATCAGCATACAGGTATTGTTAAGGTTAAAATACACCCAGAATAGCGGGATTGTGGCGAGCAAATCATGTTGTTTTAACAGACGTACAGCTATAAAGCATGAAATCGTAACCAATAGGTAGTGAATTACACCAAGAGCCAAAAATACGGCAGGCCAAAGGATTAGCCCTATTACTAGCAGAGGTAACCACAAGGCAGAGACAAAAAAGCTTAGTTTTATAGGCCATACGGCAGACATAGCTCCTTTTACCCAGCGTTTTCGTTGCCTAAGCAATTCTGCCAGCGTTTGAGCAGGTTGAGAAACAGACAGAAGTTTTGGGGAAAATCCCTGCGCAAATGAATGATTGGCTTCAATTATGGCCTGAAAAAGCGCAAAATCTTCAACAATAGAAAAACCGATGGTTTCATAACCGCCCACTGCTTTGTAGGCTTGCGTCCGTACCGCCATGTTATTTCCCATGCCCGTAAAAGGAATGTGTACCATCGAAAACAAACGCATGGCAGCCAAGGCCAAGGTCCATTCTAATGATTGGAAATTGGCAAATATGGAACCGGAAGTCATGCGCGTGACGCCTACCACGACTCCAACTTGGGGTAAAAAAAGTGTGAGCATTGCGTTAATCCATTCCGATGAAACGGCAATATCGGCATCACAATAGAACAAAAAGTCACTGTTTACTTCCTGCGACAAAACGGCAAGTACGTTGGCTTTCCCTTTAAGATTTGGATACTTGTGCGCAATGAACTGGTAATGAAAGTGTGGTTTATTCTTTATGAAATCTTTGATTACAGCCGCTGTCTGATCTGTGGATTGATCGTCACCAATACGAATATCAAGGTACTGAGTTGGGTAATTCAACTCGTCAAGTGATTGAAGACAACGCAGGATATTTTTTTCTTCGTTTCGGGCTGCTACCAAAATGGTGATATTCGGATAGTCATTTTTAGCGTCTGTTGACATTTTTTGGACTATTTTCATTCAAAAAGTACAAAATCCTTTTTATTTTGTTTTTCACACAATAGATTTGGGGGTAAACCTTAACCTAACGTATGAAACCCTCCAACCTCACTTCCCTAAGTGTAGCTTTACACCTATTGTTCTCTTTCTCTGTTCTATCTCAACAACTTCCTCCTGCTCGACTCGGAACAATTACAGGAGTTGTGCTGGATGCTCAGCAACGACCCTTACCGGGTGCAAATGTCGTAATTTTAGGTACAACTCGCGGCATTATCACAAATTCTCAGGGTCAGTATGAATTTCAGCGTTTGTCATTTGGTACCTACAAAGTCATTGCTTCTTTTCAGGGACTACGCAGTGTAACACGCCTGGCCATAATTGACGAAATCCAGCAAGATATTACGCTTAGTTTTTTGTTAAACGAAAATGCGCTGGAAATGGAGGAGGTGGTTGTTACCGGAAACTTCCTTCCTACCAGCAAGCTCGAATCTACCGCCGGAATTACAACCCTAAACTATGCAAGTATCGAAGAGCGGGCGGCTCGTGGTACAGGTGATTTACTTACTGCGATCCCGGGTAGTTTTGTAGATAATTCAGCGGGCGAAGTAGGGGCGCAGGTATTTACCCGTGGCTTGTCTACCGGTCAAAACAATCAACTGGGTTTTCGTTATGTATCCTTGCAGGAGGAAGGGCTTCCGGTCATGAGCACTCAACTTGGCTTTGGTGTGGTAGACATGTTTCACCGGGTAGATGTTACAACCGGACGACTCGAAGCTATTCGGGGCGGGGCTGCAAGTGTGACCGCTGCCAATGCACCGGGAGGTATTTTTAATTTTATTTCCCGTACAGGTTCTGCCGAATCGAATGGTACTGTAAAGTTTACAGCTGGTTTAAATGCCAATAATTCAGGACTTTTTCGCCTGGAAGCTGAAACAGGCGGTGCATTGAATTCGCGCGGGTGGAGGTACCATGCCGGGGGCTTTTATCGTCAGGATGCGGGTGCCCGTACGTTGCCGTTTATTGCCAATCAGGGTGGCCAATTTAAATTTAATGTTAGTAAAGAATGGTCCAAAGGCGGGCAGATTAAACTTTATGGTAAAATTCTGAATGACCGCGTTACGTTCTACAAACACATTCCGGTACTTTCGCTTACGAGTGGAGAAGCCTATCCTGGATTTGATTTACAGACGAGTTCTACCTTTCCGCTGCTTTCAAATACAATTCCTGATTCCAAAGAGCTGATGGAAAACCCGTCGGCGACCCGAACGTTTGATTCAAAAAATGGGATTCGTGCCAAAAATTACGTCGCCGGTTTGAGTCTGCAAACGACAACTGCAAAGGGTTGGAAAGTTAATGAAATGGCGAAGATTTCATTAATCAAACAGGATTATCAGCAATTTCAGAATAGCTTCATCATGCCTACGGGACTTGCCATGACGATCTTTAATCCGGTCGCCTTGTTTCCGTTTGCCTCTGCCGGACCATTGCCCGAACTGCCCGCTGCGCCTGCACCTGCTTTTCCTACTTATTATGACCCACAAACAGGCGATATTTTGGGGCGTTTTCAAGGATTTAATGCGGTGCCCGGTGTACCGAATGCCCTGGGCAATTATCTATATGGCTTTGGTGGATTAGCTATGAATAATGCTCTTACTGATCTCATGAATGATTTTTCCATGAGTAAGACCATTTCAAATCATCAGTTTACCGCCGGACTTTTCACTTCGGCAGCTTCCCTGGATGCGCTCTGGAATGTCGATTTCATTGTAAGCCGTTTTGAACCAAATCCCCGCCCGGTTCAGGTTCGCTTTGCCAGTCCCTACGCTCCGCTGACTGTCTATGCAGGTTCGGATGCGCAAGGGTATGTGGGATACAACAACGGGGGCTATGTAAATATGAAAGGAAATGCCCGCACGGCCTCATTTTACCTCAACGATTCGTGGAAAACAAACGATTATTTTACGCTCGATGCAGGGCTTCGGTATGAATTTGTAAAGCATTCCGGCCACAAAAAAGGTTGGGATGTACCCAATGAATCGGATGCTATTGCAGGTGGCTTGGGGTTGGGCAATGGTCTGGCCAATAATGGTGGATTGGATGGAAATCCACTGACCGCCTATGATTTCAGGTTTCGTAAGGATAATTCGGTGCGATACAATTTTGATCATTCCTATCAATACCTGAATGCCTCCGTAGGTTTCAATTATCGGTTTAGGTACAATACCGCCGCTGTCTATGGCCGGGCAACGCTGGGTAACAAAGCTCCTGAAATGGATTATTATATTCAGAATTTTGTGAATCAGCCCATCGAAAAAGGAACTGTTGAGCAAATTAAACAATTGGAGTTTGGGTACAGGTTTGACGAAAATAACCTTACTTACTCGTTGACCGGTTTCTATTCGTCTCTGCAAAATATTCTTTTTCAGGTATTTATTCCGTCGGGTACCTCAACAGTTTTTACACCACCCACATTTAATTCATCCCGAACGTATGGTTTGGAGTTTGAGTGGGTGTATATCCCGGTTCAAAAACTGTATTTGAAATTTACTTCTACTTTACAGAATGCCCGCTTTACGAAGTTTACTTATTACAATTCTAACGGAACTACCACCCCACAGGCACCAACGGAGACGCAACTGCCTCTGGCAAATCCACTTGCCGATGATTTTTATGAATCTTTTGATAACAATAAAGTGAATGACATTCCCAATTTTCATGGAAATTTCAGTATTGGGTACCAACTCGGAAAGCTAAAGCCATATCTCAATTGGACCTATGTTGGCGAGCGTTATGCCAATCGTCGAAATACCGTTTCTTTACCTTCTTATAGTGTGTTAAATGCCGGCATCAGTGCCAAATTTGGTAGCGTACTGATCACTGCGATGGCTAATAACCTGCTGAATGGTAGTGGTTTAGTTAGTTTTGATGGAGTAGGGGTACCGGGCGGATCTATCGAAGATATGGCTGAGGGAGGGGTGATAAGTCAAAATCCCACCAATTTTGGACCGAACCTCAAAGGAGTGGCCATTAACTCTGCATCTCCAAGCCTTTCGGTTATTGCTCCGACGGATTTGAACGCCATGAAACAGCAGGGTAGACCCTACATGGTTCGACCGATTCTGCCGCGATTGTTGAGTTTGTCGGTATCTTACGTATTTTGAAATCAATCAACCTTACATAGGCAAGGCTTCAAACCGAAAGCCTTGCCTTTTAAAATGCTCCAAATAACGGGGTAATGCGTAGGTCATATTTTCCGAAGCTTTATGGCTATCATGAAAAACCACAATACTTCCCGCTTTCGTATGTCGAATACTTTGGTGAAGGCAATTTTCGGGAGTTATTTCTTTTGAAAAATCACCTGAAAGTACATCCCACATAATGATTTGTGTTTCAGCTGGCAAACTTCTTGCCTGAGAAAGTGTAATGCGCCCATACGGGGGGCGAAACAAGCGTGTCTCCGGCAATATCGACTGACATTCCTGCCAATTTTTCAAATATACTTCATCAGGAGTTGACCAACCTTTCAGGTGGTTAAAGGTGTGGTTTCCGGCACTATGCCCATCCTGCAAAATTCGATTAAAGATGTTCGTATATTTTCGGACGTTATCACCAATACAAAAAAAAGTCGCTTTTGCGTCAAATTGGTTTAATTGATCCAGCACAAACTCGGTTACCTCTGGAATTGGGCCATCGTCAAAGGTCAGAAAAATAGTTTTTTCATTTGTAGGAATATGCCAGGTAAACCTGGGTGCTAGTTGATGGAGCAGACGGGGCGTATAGTGCAGAAAGAAAGACATCTCGGGAGTGAATAAGTATTTTTAGAGTTACTCTAACGAACGATTTTTCCATTGATACTGAGGTTTTTGAGCCAATAAGCCAAAAAAGCATACGTAAAACGGATAGACAAGTTGCAGCAAAGGAATGTACCAGTAAAGGTTTTTCCGTTTAAAAAAATGAAGTAAATTTCCCAAATATAGCCATTCCGGCAGGCATTTGAGTAACCACAGCAGCTGAACCTGATAGCGGTCAAACACGCCAAATCCCCACAAAAGCAGACTGAGCAAAAGCATTGCATTGGCTAAAAATACAAAAATGGCGATTAGTTTGGGAGGCCATTGGCTGTAATGCTTCCATTTGCTCGCCCAGCGTTTTCGTTGCTGAACGAAGAATTTCCAACTGGCAGGAGCAGCTGTTTCTACGGTTGCAGCCTGAGATTTCAAAAAGTGAACACCTCCTAGCTTTTCATGGATTTTATGCATGAGAAATTCGTCGTCACCGGAGGCGATTTTTGGCGTAGCTGCATAGCCACCAACGGCTTCAAAGGCGGTTTTTTGATAAGCAATATTGGCGCCGTTACACATCGTGGGCCGGTTATGGGCAAGGGTAGCTCCGCCTGCACCTACAAGACTGCCAAACTCAATTGTGAAAAGGTTATCTTTAAATGTTTCAACTGCTAAAAAAGTAACAGGTGCGCTAATAAACCGAGCGTTTGTTTGTTCATAAAAGGATACAATGGTGGCTACCCACTCCGCGCCGACGCGACAATCGCCATCGGTACAGAGGATCAGGGTTCCTATTGTTTTTGGGATTGTGTGGGTAATCGCTCTTTTTTTAGGAGAAAGGGTAGGTTCTTCAATCAAATTTTCAAGATGAAGACTGAATCGGGCCTGTGAGATAAAATCCTGAACGAGCTGCGCCGTTTGGTCAGTAGATGCATCATTGATTACCCAAACCTCAAAAAGATGAAAAGGGTAACTTTGGTTGTTTAAGTCCTGCAATAATGCCAAAATATTTTCGGCCTCATTCCGAACTGGAATCAGGATTGAAACCTTGGTGGATTCAGAAGATATTTGATTCCCAGATAGTTTATAATCAGGTATTTTTTTCCATGATCTCCACAGAAAAAGCGTAAAAAGCCCGTAGGCCATTCCCAGTAAAAGACATCCGTTAAAAAGCATTTTTCAAAAAAAACTTAATTAAATCGCCACTTTTTTTGCCACAAAAACCAGGCCCCCACCACAAGTGGAAGTAGAATATTGATGCACCAGATTAACAGCGTGGCGGCCATAATTTTATCAGGTGTTGCTCCCAGTTTCGTAAAGTAGTACACGGCGCTTACTTCACGAACTCCCAAATCGCTGAAAACGGTGAGGGCGGGTAAAAATGTTTTGACGGATAATACAAATACAACGCCACCGAGCAGTTCGGAGAGTGAAAGTCCAAGAGAAAATTGGTACAAAACCAGCACGTACTGACAACTGAATAATGCATACCGCGCTATTCCAAGACAAAGTGCAGTAAGTAGTTCGCGACCCCGATACAGTCGGATTACATCCAGACTTTCGGCATACTTCCCTAAATATCGGAGGGGTTTTCGCTGTGGATGAAGCCTTTTTCGAAGCAGCGCAAGTATAAAACCAAGACTCAACAAGGCAATTCCAAAGCCCAAAACGGACCATTTTAATGGGGTTAGCATCAAAAGTACGGGTGCCATAAACCACCATCCAAGGCAGGCAGCAAGCAGTGAAACGTAAAATTGTATACCATTGGATACCACTGCCGCACCGACGGCCCGAATACGATTGTCAGAGGCAAGTGAGCCCACCCGCCCTAGGGTATCGCCCAGTTGAGCAGGTACCGCCACGCCAACGGCGAGCCCGATGAGTGTGCTTTTGAATGCTTCTGAGAACCGCAACTGAAGGGCTTTGTTGGCCAAAAGTTGCCATTTTCGACTTTCCAGCGCCCAGTTTGCCGGAACCAACAGTAGCGCTACAAAAAGCCAAAGCCTCTGTTCAGGTTCTTTTAAGGTTGTATACGTAGTAAGAATGGAGGATAAATCTTTGTTATAAGTAGAAAATACATGGTATAAATAACTGATTACGAGTCCGGTAACGAGTAGTTTTAGCCAAAACCACAGGTCGTACGTGCTTTTTCTTTTTTGACTTGACCGGACTTGACTAACTTGCGGCATGGTAAAACAAATGAATGAACTAGTGGCACCCGAAAAAATTATTTTGGGGGTTGATCCCGGTACGCAGGTGATGGGCTACGGAGTCATTTTAGTCCGAAATCAGGAGATTAGCCTGATTCAGTATGGGGTGATTAAATTGAACAAATATACGACCCATGAACTCAAATTAAAGAAAATTTTCGAGCGCATGTGCCAGCTGATTGATGAATATCTGCCGGATGAAATGGCGATAGAAGATCCTTTTTATGGCAAAAATGCCCAATCCATGCTCAAATTAGGTCGGGCGCAGGGAGTGGCTATGGCAGCCGCTTTGTCACGAAATATTCCAATTGTGGAGTATTCTCCCAAAAAGGTCAAACAATCGGTGACGGGTAACGGAAATGCGTCCAAAGAGCAGGTGGCCTATATGTTGGAAAATATATTGAAAATGCCATTAAATCGTGAGTTTATGGATGCTACGGACGGTATCGCCATTGCGATTTGTCATCAATACCATGCTAATTCTCCGGCTTCGTTGGGTACAGGAAAAACCAAAAAAGACAAGAAAGGCGGATGGGGTGCTTTTGTAAGCGAAAACCCCGACCGCCTTAAATAAGTTATTGGATCAACTTCAATGCCTCTTCAACAGTCAAAACGGGCAACTGACAGGTTTTATCGTAGCAGACATAAATGGCTGTTTGGCCGTTAATTGCCGTTCGACCAGCAAGGAGTGGTAAATCAGACGTGTCAGGGCCGCCAGCCATGAGTTTTGTTGGGATGAAGAAACGGTCCAGGTCTTTTCTAAATTCATCAAATTCTGGCCCAACGATCACAATTTCGGCAGTAGACTGCACGCGTTGCGCATAAAAAGCCGCCCAATTTGTTGCTACCTGAATTTCACCTTTCAGTATTTTATCCATTCGATTGAGCATTCCGTCCGCAAGTTCGATGTACGTGGGATGGTCGAGCAGGCTGCCAGCCTGAAAAAGAGCGTGCGCCAGAATTGAATTTGAACCGGGGATAACGTTATCAAAAAGCTCTTTTTTACGCGCAATCAAATTCTCTGCTTCTTTATGGGTAAAGAAAAAGAAACCGTCTTCGGGATCATAAAAATGATCGAGTGAATAATCCAGAAGTTCCTGCACAAGCGATAGCCAGTACTCATCAAACGTGATTTGGTATAAGCCCAACAAGCCCTCGCTGACCGCAGCATAATCTTCCAAGAACCCATTGACGCTCGCTTTCCCTTCTTTATAACTATGCCAGAGTTGGGAATTCTCAACCATTTTTTCTTTCAGAAAGTGTCCCAATTCGATGGCCGTAGTTCTAATTTCTTCATCACCCAAAGCGCGGTAAGCATCCGTTAATCCTTTCAGCAGAAGGCCGTTCCACGATGCCAGGATCTTGTCGTCAAGTCCGGGACGAACTCGTGGTGTCCGATGACGGGCTAATGTTTGAAGGGCAGTTTCGTAGTTGACCAGGAAACTTTCATCAAAGATTCCTTTACTAATTGCTGCTCTCTGTACATCCTGTGTCAGGTGCAGGTGATTGAGGCCATGCTCCCAATTTCCATGATCAGTTATACCATACAAGGTAGCAAACCAGGAATAATTTTCACCCAAAACCGCCCGAAGTTCGTCCGCGGTCCAGACATAAAACTTCCCTTCAACGCCTTCGCTGTCGGCATCCAAAGCGGAGAAAAAACCTCCCTCGGCACTCCGCATTTCACTCATTAACCAGTCGTAGGTATGTCGAATACGAGCCGCATACAGTGGGTTTTGGGTTAAAGAATATGTTTCTGAATACAAGCTTATCAACTGCGCATTGTCATAAAGCATTTTTTCAAAATGCGGTATAAACCATTCATCATCAACTGAGTAGCGAGCCCAGCCTCCACCAACGTGATCATAAATCCCGCCCATTGCCATGCGGTTCAGCGTGAGTTCTACCTGAACGAGCGCTTCGGGATTTTGGGTAAGGTCATAGTACCGGAGCAAAAATTTATAAATCGACGGCATCGGAAATTTTGGCGCGCGATCCATTCCTCCTTTTTCGGTATCAAAATTCCGCTTTAACTTTTCAAACATTGCATCCAGATCATTTACCGACACGTGCGTAGAAGTTACCGAAAGGCCATATTTTTCGGCTTCGCCCGTTTGCAAACTTGCAGCAAATCCTTCGGCAGATTCTACCAGTTCGGTATGATGGTTTTCAAATGCATTGCGAATACTTTTGACAAGTTGCACCCAATTTTGAGGAGGCAGGTAGGTTACGCCATAAAAAGGTTTGGCATCGGGCAACAAAAAAACATTCAGCGGCCAACCACCGCGAACACCCATGAGATGCACGGCATCCATATAAATAGCATCGATGTCAGGACGCTCTTCACGATCTACCTTAATGCAAACCAAATGTTCATTCATGACTGCCGCAACTGATTCTTTCTCAAAACATTCCCGCTCCATGACGTGACACCAATGGCATGCTGAATAGCCAATACTTACTAAAATCGGTTTGTTTTCGGTTCGGGCCATTTCAAGGGCTTCTTCGCCCCACGGAAACCAATCAACCGGATTGTGCGCGTGTTGTAGTAAATAAGGGCTGGTTTCTTTGGCTAGTTTATTCATGGAATTTGGAGTTAATTCTTTATAAAAATAGAATGGCTGGTAGATGAGTTTTCTGAACTAATCCGAAGCATGTAAAGCCCTTCGGGGACAATAGGGAGGTCAAACTGATAGCGAATGTCGCCAATTTGGGTTGGCATTTGGGTGGTTCGCAGAACCACGCCCTTCAAATCCAGTAACTCAAAAGTCAGGTTACTATGGGTACTTCGGCTAGATAAATTGACGAAAACCGATTTCTGATCTGTTGGATTTGGATACACATTGGCTACCTGCAAGGAAGAATCAAGGGCAGAAACTACGTCGGAAAGGTCAAACTTGCATAAAAACACATCCCGTCCAGTTAGGGTAATCGTCTTTGTCCATTGCTTGTAAGTGACGGTCAATTCCGTATTCTGATTTTCGGCAGCGTAGGTATTCTGAGCCGCGATAACAATTTTGCCATCCTTGACCACTCCCCGCCAAATCGGATTGCGCTGTTGCATGTGATCACGCGCCGACTGTGGAATTACGAGCTCGTAGTTGCCCTGAAACATGTCCGAAAACTGCGAAAGTCGATAAAGGCCGTAGATAAAGTGCTCGTACGTACTGTAATTTTGTTGTTGCGTATTTTCAAACATATTGTTATCCCATAGCCACAGACCTTTTGCTCCTGAAAAAAATGGAAAAATGGCGGTGGCCTCGGCCATGAATTTCGGAATTTGCGGGGCTCCCGGTACGAAACTATCATGGTAGCGCAGCCACACAAACGGAATAATATCCTTGGAACTCCACGCCTTATTTACCTCAATTTGAAAGAGCAGATAGGACAAATAGTCCTTGCCTAAGGGATTTTCATAAGGATAATAATAGTAGGCCGAAGGCATCAAAATATCCATGGCATTATAAAACGAACCACCGATTTTGCCGGCATCATCCTGCATCAGGTAGTGCGTGCGCTGTGTATTACTTGTCCAGTCGGCCCAGCTATTGGTTGTTACATTGAGCCACGTACCGCGGACAGGTACATCGCTATAACTGCTTAATTTTGTAGTTTCAGGCAATCCCTTGTTTTTCAGGTAATTGACCGGTGCAGTATACCACCAACGAATATCTTTTTTGTAGGTAGTCATAAATGTATTATCCGCTAGCGAACGGTATCCTTCCGGAATCCGGTTGTCGCGTTTGAGGTTAAGAATATCGCGATCCAGCTCCTGCATCCGTTCAACGTCGAGGCAAATAATGTCAGCCCTCGGAATTCCGCTCAGTCTGGAATCGTCAAAAAGATTTGCCATGTCCGTAATGTATCGATCCCAATGCCGGCGGTAAATCGCCGTATCGTTACCCCACGGACTTTCCAGCCCTACGACCGACCACGGTTGAAACACCTCAACACTTGCGACGCTATTCCAGAGTAACGCCCGGTTTTTGACGGGTAAAGTACTGTTTTCCGGTCCACTGAAATAGGCTATGTGACTAAACCCGTGCTGCAAGGGACGGGAATTTTGGTCGCCAAATCGAGGTCCATTATATATAATCGTAAACGGAAGAGTAAATTGTGGAAATTTGTCCCATTCAATCGAATTGTTTCCCTGTACAGGTTGCAGAGTAAAATTGGTTTCGCATGGTTGCGAAAAAGTATTTACACGACTGATAATCAGAAGTATACTAAGTATTGTCAGCCTATTTTTTATAAATAAACCCATGTAGTCAAGTATAAATTTTATGGACATTTTCGTTACTTTTGCAAATAACCGTACCAAATCCAGCATTCCCTAATCCAATTGATAGATTCCATGAAACGAATTACCAACATTCTTCTGCTAGCTTTTGTTGTACTCTTTACACTATCCTGTACTGAAAAAGACACACCCGATCCTGATACGGTAAGCACCAAAGATAAAATGCTGATCACCAACCCGTGGCGTCTTGTGGATATTACGGATGCTTCCGGGAAATCAATTCCGCAAAATCAACTTTCCTTTGAAACGCTTGCGATTTATCTTTTTGATATTCAATTTTTTGATAATAACGTTACCAAAGCGCTTGATCGTGTTTCTAAGCAAGTTGTTAATGGTGGCACGTGGTATCTAATTGAAAATGAGCAAACGCTTGATATTGAGGTGAGTCAGTTTAAAGGTAAATTCGGTATTAAAGAATTGAGCCGTTCAAAGATGACTTTATCAAATAACGTTCCGGTTAACGGAACCAATCAGCTTGCAAATCTGGTATTTGAGCCTGTAATTCGATAAACTTCAAAAGTATTTTTTGAAAGCGATGGATTTTCTTCGTCGCTTTTTTTGTGAAAAAATGGTTCAATGCTGCGTAAGTATTGACGGAATTACGGTATTTGCACTTTATTTTTGAAAAATACTTTAAATCCAATCACATGAAACCCTTAGCTAAACTTTCCCTTTTTGCCTGTGTTGTAGGTGGATTAACAAACCCCCTTTGCGCACAAAATGTCCCCACACCCCCAAAAATGACGCCCGACATGACCGAGTTTTGGGAGCCCGAAGTAAAAGCGATTACTGCTGATGCGGGCAATGTAGCCCCGTCGGATGCCAAAGTTCTATTTGATGGAAAAAATCTGGATCAATGGGTGTCTGTCAATAACCCCCAAAATCCCGCAGGATGGACGGTAGCCGATGGCGTTTTTACAGTAAAAAAAGGTACCGGTAACATTCAGACCAAAGATTCATTTTTGGATTATCAGCTACACATCGAATGGAAAGTTCCGGCGACGATTACCGGAAAAGGGCAGGGGCGTGGCAATAGCGGCTTGTTTTTGGCTTCTACCGGAAAAGGTGATGCAGGTTACGAATTACAGATTCTGGATTCTTACAACAACCGCACCTACGCCAACGGACAGGCCGGTAGCATTTATAAGCAAACGCCACCGCTACGCAACGTCACTCGTAAGCCCGGCGAATGGAATGTATATGACGTAATTTTCACCGCGCCTCGTTTCAAAGAGGACGGTTCACTCTTTTCTCCTGCACGCGTGACGGTACTACACAATGGCGTAATTGTACAGAACAATACCGAATTGCGTGGACCCACGCAGTACATCGGCTTGCCTTCCTACTCGCAGGCACACGGAAAATCGCCGATTAAATTGCAGGATCATGGCGATCCAAGCGAAGCAATTAGCTTCCGCAACGTCTGGATTAGAGAGTTGTAGGAAATATTTTTGACCCGCCAAATTATCTATCAAAAGAAGTTTGGCGGGTCATTTTAGTTTTGAGCCACCAACCGGCTCACTTCGATCAAGCATTATTCTGAATTTGAAAAGACTCTCCATGAAAAAAAACGACCGACGCATCATCAATGCCTGGTGCATGTACGATTGGGCTAATTCCGTGCACGCGCTTGTCATAGTTTCCAGTATTTTTCCGGTTTATTTTAGTGCTACGGCCCTCACCGAGCAAGGCGGAGACGTTATTCAATTCCTTGGTTTTTCGGTCAAAAACACGGTACTTTTTTCGTATTCTGTATCTTTTTCTTTTCTAGTCGTTGCGGCGCTCATTCCTTTTTGCACAGCAATTGCAGACTATACGGGGAAGAAAAAACTGTTCATGAAAATCTTTTGTTACACCGGCGCAACCTGTTGCGGCCTGCTATTTTTCTTTACCCGTGAAACTACCACGCTTTCGGTTTTTGCTTTCATATTTAGCTTGATCGGATGGAGTGGAAGCATCGTTTTTTATAATTCATTTTTACCTGAAATCGCCACCGAAGAAAATTTTGACCGATACAGTGCGCGTGGTTTTTCACTTGGTTATGTAGGTAGCGTAATACTTTTGGTGTTTAACCTGACAATGGTTCTTTTTCCCGATGTATATGGTATAACTGATAAATCTCTTCCGGCCCGAATCTCTTTTCTGACCGTTGGCGTGTGGTGGGTGCTATTTGCTCAAATCCCTTTTCATTACCTTCCTGATAATTCTTTTGGTAAAAAACCCTCTGGAAATTGGCTTTTCAACGGATTTCGGGAGTTGAAGAAAGTGTTCGGACAGTTGCGTTTGCAACCCAATCTTTACAAATATCTGACTGCTTTTTTTATCTTCAATATGGGCGTTCAGACGGTCATGTACGTGGCGACTATATTTGGGGCGAATGAATTAAAATTGCCCTCCCAAAGCTTGATTACCACCGTTTTATTGATTCAATTGGTGGGAATTGTGGGGTCATATACCTTTGCGTATTTGTCGTCTAAGCTGGGAAATATCTATGCGCTTATGATTGGGGTGGCCATTTGGATCGGAATATGTGCCGGGGCGTATTATACTACGCAGGAAAATGAGTTTTATGTACTTGCGGGAGTTGTCGGGATGGTCATGGGCGGGGTGCAGTCGCTATCAAGAGCAACGTACTCCAAATTGATTCCGGATGACACACGCGATACCGCTTCGTATTTTAGTTTTTATGATGTTACTGAAAAATCTTCGGTCGTCATCGGTACTTTGGTATATGGGTTGGTGGAGCAAATGACAGGTAGTATGCGAAATAGCGTTTTGGCCCTGATGTTTATTTTTATTGCCGGATTAATGCTTTTGTCACGTATTCCTTCACAAAAAGTATATCGATATCGATTGGACGGTTCGGGAAATTAGTATATTTGTGGCCCGATTCAGGATGTTAGCTCAGTTGGTTCAGAGCGCCGCCTTGACAGGGCGGAGGTCAGCGGTTCGAGCCCGCTACGTCCTACCAAAAGATTATGAAAAAAAACGGCCTGTAAATCACTGATTTACAGGCCGTTTTTTGTGAAGTAAGGAAAACCTAACCAAACAGACGTCAAATTGCCGTCCTGATTACTTCCAAAAGTTTTGCGTTCACTTTTTTGAGCCAAAGCTCCTGACCCACGCACGACCAATGCGAATCTCCTTTTAGATACGCCTGATCTTTTAAATAAGAAAATTCCTGAATAACCGAAACGACCGGAACCGAAAGGGCAGGATGTTTTTCAATACGCTCAATTAGATGATTATACGTGCCGTAGTCGGGCATCAGTATCGTTGCTTTATTGGGAATTACTGATAGCCAAACGTCATCAAAACCAAGGCTTAATAAATACTCTTTGTCGGTGTTTACAAAATTTACGAGCGTATCGACAGCGCCATTAGAAATTGTGATAAACGATGATGCCGCAAGTGACGAATCGGTGTCTACATAGTAGGCAATTGAGCTGCCATCGGGCGAAACTGTAACTTTTGGGTCTGTACGCTCAAACCAATTATAGGTAATCCAGCTCTTTAATTCCTTTATTTTCAACATACTATCAAATTGAAAAAGTAAGGAAGACAAGCGGTCTTCGGTAGGTTCCGCGGCAAATGTACGGTCCAGTCGATGCACAAGCCTGGACTCTGCCGGAAGGGCAACATAGGTTTCTGTATCAGGAATTACGTTAGAAATTGGTGCCGTAAAATGCTCACGAAACGTTCGCTCCACCGATTCCAGCAACACAATATTTGTGTAAGTAGTATCCAATTTAAGATGAAGCAAAGTTCCCCAATGTGCGTATTGGTAGCGAGCCGACACAAAATCGGACGAATCCATACGCTGTGCCTCGGCAAAACTATCACCGATAATGTAAAAGGCTACTTTGTTTTTTTTATCAAAAGTAGACTGATCAACAGAAGGAGGACAGGTTTGTTTAGGATCTTTAAATTGTGGAAGATTAGACAAACGGTATAAATCGCCAAAACGGTAATCGTCTGGAATAACTTCGGCACGATACAGTTCATTCAGGAGTGAGGTACTGCACCCGACGATCCAAATCAGGCCAAAGACGAGCAGAATTAAACTTCTAAAAATCTTCATGCGTCAACGGATTTTGATAGTCCAGGTCTGAAATTTATCTGCTGACCGACCAAAAATAACCAACTTGTAGTAAGCCGATTGATACGCCACCCGAACGGGAAGATCTGACGGAATGGGCTTGTCGCCCAGGCGCCGGCCGGTCATGTCAAATAGAGATGTATACTTTCCTGAATTTATGGAAATAAACCGATTATCAACCCCAAAATAATGATATTGAATAGTAGCATTTGGGACTACGTTGCCAATTTCAAACAGCTCCTTTCCGGATTTATCCAAAATCGCCATTTTTGTATCTGAGGAACGAACGAGTAGCCAATCAAGCGAATTTTTATCAAAAAGCGTTTTGAATCGTGACGAGGCCGACGGACGGTACAATTGGGTACGCTCTCTAATTTTACCATAAACATCAACCCGTAACAATTCCCCGAGGGCGCTGACACCGACGAGTTCCGGTTGCGCAGTTTCTGCATTTTGAGTCCAGGCAAACGCACTTTCGATGCGGGTAAGCATATCGACCGGAAAGCCGGAACGTACAGTACCTTCTTCTTTGATCAAATAAATCAGGCCATTTTTTTGGGTAATCAACAGCGAGCGCGAACCCAATTGATTGAGCGATTGAACAGGCGCCTGAACCTCGACAAAGTTTTTGAATCGATTTATTCTGATCAGTTCTTCCATGGCGTTTTCCCACAAAAAAAGATTATCCTGCTCATCAACAACTACAAAACGACTGCTGCCTTCGCTGCCGCCTTCAATGCGAAACAGCGAACGAATTGCCGTTCCCGAGGGAAGTGTTTTTGAAAAAACCGTAGTTATGCCCTGTTCATCTTCGTCGATTGCGTACACCATTTTTGAAGTAGCAAGGATCAACTGCATGCGTCCAATATTCAAAAAATCTACCTTCAAAGGAGACGCAACCAAAGGTCCGTCGAGGGTTGTCAGTGTTGCAAACTTTTGATAACTGGCATCGGGACGGAGCAGGGTATTTTTTTGATCCGTTAAAATCAATTGCGCCGAACCATCCGTTTGGTTGTCCGATACCGTAATTAATCCCGTGTTTCCTTCTGTCCAGACAATCTCACCAGCCAGGAACGTACGATTGAGTACTTTGCCGGAGGTGCGTCTTTTTCGCGAAATGATACTGATTTTTGGATAGGCTTTTTTTAGATTAAACTGACATTCAAAAACAATACTTTCGATTTTGGATGGCAATAATTCAGCATCCGTGCCGGGCAGAACTTTACGCGGGCTCGCTACCATAGAAAGTTGAGATGGCTCGGAGTCAGAAATTAAAATACTGTCCAATTCAGGTGATTGCTGCCAGCTAATCCGGTTTTCATAATCTGAAATATAGTTTCTCAAAGCCTGCGAACTATTGGTCACAACCAAATAAGGGCCTACATACGAAATATAAGATTTTGCAAAATTGCTGAAAAGCGGACCGTACAAACTTGCCGGCAATTCTGGAATGGCAATGGCAAACAAATCATATCCCTGATATTTATCCAGAGAAACGTTCGTTTCATTGGCCGCAAGGCGGGCAAGTTTGGTGAGAATCGGGCGAAGTTTTTCGTAATTGGAATATTCGATCAATGCCAACTTACCATCCGAAATGCTGTTACTTTCTTCGAGTTGACACAGAATTAATTCTGATCCAACGTTGGTAATCAATTCGTTGCGTTGATTGCCAATGTGATAGCCGAGCTTATCCCATGCAGTCGTTTTGTAGGATGAATGCCAGTTTTGAAAGCGTTTTTTGAAGGCAATACTGTCAGCGCTGGCAATTCGGAAAAGTACTGCTGTTTGCTGAGAAATAAAGGAATGATGAGTAAATTCTTTGCCCTTTTGTCCTGTTAGCCAATCTGTCACATAATTTTCCTCCTTTTCGCTGCCGATTGATTCAAACGAAATCCGGTGATTGTCTGGTTCGGAAAGGTGGTAATCCTGCGTAGCCGGAAAAAGGGCCAGAAATTGCGCAATTGAATTGGTGGTTCGGGTGCCCGGTGTGAGTAAAGCTTCCCAAACACTTTTTTTGAGGTAAATATTGAGATTATACTTTGAATCGCTTGAGTTTTCAAACTGACTTTGCAGCGGAGATTTTGCCAGCGTTTGATCAAACGAGCGAACTACGTCTTCGATTAAATCGCCGTATTTGCTGATAATGAGGTAATTGTCAAGAATTATGTAGGAACAAACAGGTTTGGACTGCGCATCGTTTACATCAGTGATTACGCTACTTTGAAACGTGTGATGCAAAACCCGAATATCCTGACGATTTGGCTTTTTCCACCAGGAAGCCTCCGTATCTCCATCCAGAGGAACATAAAGGATTACCCCAAAATTTCTGGATGTTCGCTTGTGAAAGGAATAGCTGATCGTCTTTTTTTGTAAAGTGCGGTCAATAATGGGCTGATCGCGCGTAATCCAGGAAAGCAACGACAAACTTTGGGCAGCCTGCCCCACCAACGGAAATTGTTTCAGGTCAATTCCTGATTCAGAAATTGAAAAAACAGAATCCTGCATGCGGTCGCTTGTAATGACCGCACTTGCATTGGTCGGAATGTACTTCCAGGCTGCCTGAGAACGGCCCCAGCCTTGAAAAAGCAAAAAAACAGAAATGGTAAGTACAGCGGTGATCAATAGTGGAACCGCATACTTTTTTAGCGCAATTGTCAAGTGTTGGTGCGTAAAGCTTTTACTTTTTTGTTAAGTTCAATGCGGAATTTAAGCAGCTCCTGAAAACTACGGATACTCACTTTCCACAAATTCCATTTAACGATTGACACCGTGCCGGTTTCTCGGTCTTTGTGTGTAATCGGAATATCAAAGAGCTCCTGACCAGATTTTTTTGCCATGACGGCCAGGAAAATGTTTGGTGCAAATGGTTCGGGATCAGGTAGTTGTTCTAAGAGCTTTCGTAAAAAATTACCTTCAATCAGACGAAACGGGATATTGCTGTCCAGGATATATGTTCCGTAAACGGCTGAGATAGTTCCTCGTAAAACCCGGGTAATAAATAAACGTACGGATGCATCATGCCGTATTTCACGATAGCCCAAAATGAATTTTGACTGGCTGCGTTTGCTCCACAATTTGTCAAAATCATCAGCAATAAACTGATCATCGCTGTCGGTTTGAAACACGTATTCAGATTTCAGGGCAACTGCTTTTCGGTATCCATTTACCACGGCATTTCCGTGCCCACCATTGACCTGATTTACTACGGTCAAATGAGGGTTGCTGAGGCTCAGTTTATTGAGTATTTCACCCGTTTTATCTTTTGAACCATCATTAATTACAATCAATGTGGTTTCGTTTTCAGGAAACTTCGTTTTTAGATAGCCAGTCCAACTTTCTACAACTTTTTCAATGCATTCTTCTTCGTTGTAGGCAGGCATTACAATACTTAGTAGCAAGGCAAATGGAGTTTAAATGAATTATTATACAAAATTAAGGAATTAGGTTTATGAACCTCAACAATTTAGCGAGCGTATTTATCTTTCAGAGAATTGATTGGTTTTTCCACAATGTGCCAGGAAAGCGCAGCAAGTAAGGTTGTTAGCGCAAAAAATAGCATCAGTTGAAAAATCAGTGAATCATTTAAAACGGGAAACCAGCTCTCAATTTTATTCAAAAGCCGGATAGTTGGGTGGCTCGGTGAGCTATGAAAATGATTATATACGAAGTTATGGTAGACGTACATCCCATAACTGATTTTTCCTAAATAGTTGCTCACTGAATTTTCCAAAAACCATTTCATTACGCCACCATATCCCAAAACAGCTTTTCCTATCAGGAAAAAACAAAAGACTGAACTAATCAATCGATCCACGACATCGTTGGCAAAGTTGTGGATTTCGTCAAATGATTTGGACCAATATACAACCAAAATCCAGCCAAGCAACGTAAGCCAAATCCAGCGGGTTTTCTCAAAAACTTTAACAAAAAGAGTGGGCCGGTTCAGTTGGAGCCACGCCATGAGTCCACCAAGACCGAAAGAGTCGAGGCAGGTGGGCATCGATACGTAATTGACCATCCATTCATATCCTGCTGTAAAAAAATATACCCGCAACAGAATGCTGAAAATACTCATACCTACCAAAAACTGAACGAGCCATTTGCCAGGAATAAAAAAGATGACAAAGGGGAAAAAGATATAAAACTGTTCTTCCACCGCCAAAGACCAGAAATGATCAATAACTCCGAGCCAATGTTGGTTGATGGCGATGTAGATATTAGTGGCATAAAGCAGGCACCAGGCCAGGGTTTCCCGGACGGGTGGTACGTTCATGACGAACAGTACGGCAATAGTGAGGTAATAAATCGGGAAAATCCGGACGGTTCGGCGGAAGTAAAATTTTCTCAGATAACGGCCCAAACCGCCTTCCTGTCCAAAGTTTTTTTCTTTACTTACCAGCAAAATGCGGGTTATCAGAAAGCCACTCAACACAAAAAACAGCGTAACGCCCAGCGGTCCAAATGGAATGACATTAATTTCGGCAAGCCAGTGATCTACCAGAACAAGCGCCACGGCAATAAACCGCAGTCCATCGAGCTGAATGAGATATCCATGATTCGTCGTGCGCATAGTCTACCAGTTTGTTCGAATCGTTTTTGTAAGTACTTGTTTTGAATCGATGGAATCTTTCCCCATGACTATTCCGGTTTTTTCGCCCTGTTGCCACACCATGCCCAATGCATAGGTGCCGGGTTTGATCTCGGCAAAGGGAATTGAAGAAGAAAAACCAGGCGCAAAATACTGTTGATGCAAAAGCAATTGTTTGCGGTTGGTATTGCGACTGCGATTGGTTGGAAACAGGTAATAGCGCTCCGCAGAGCTTAAAAGGATATACACACCGCTGTCCTGTAATCGATTGCTTATATACGTATTATTTTGAATATCAATAGATTGTGTTCCTTGCCGGATAGCCGTGGCTGCAAACATCGTTTTGATTCCGGCCGTATCTCCGGCGGTTTGCGATTGGCTTGCCTGCGGCAGAAGAGGGAGCCAGGATTGATAAAAAACGGGAGAATCTTCGACGAGTTTTCCAGCCAGACGTTGGTCCTTAAATGGTTTCAAACTTCGATCGGTATACGTCCAGTTGAAGCGTTGCGTGGTTTGAAATTTACGCAAATTGCTGGCATCTACCAGATGATAGTGATTGCTGAACAGCGAATAGAGTACATTAAGAAATATGATTCCGGAAACATAGGGAGAAAGAAAACTTCCCCGAATGGGAATAACTATGTACAAATAGGCAACCAGCAAAAGTAAAAATGAATAAATCTTATATCGACTTGTGAGCAAACCTTCCAGCCCAAACCCAACCCGGGAATACACTACAAGGGCCGTGGTGCCGAGAATAAAAAGTAAGACGCCTAGACAAAATAAATCGGTAATTTTTGCAAAGTCATACTCATAACGGTTGCGAATGATGCGAAAAAGGGTAGTAGAAATGATCGACATGGCGACCAGGAAAAGTATGCCGCCAAAAAGAAGACAAACAAAAAAATGATCGTTTACCGGGAGTGACTCGGCGAATGAACCAAGAAAATAAAGAAAACCTTTTATGTATTTTCCGACTCCAAACGTAGCTTCAGGATTGGCAGGTGAGCGAGTGTACCAATTGAAATAGCCAAAAAGTAGAACGCCGCTCATGACAAGCCATGCCAGAAGTCGTCGCCAGCGGGGAGCTAAAAACAGGGTGACCGCACCAATAGGTAAGACAAGTAAGCCATTTCCACTCGTCAGGCAGGTAATTACAGCCAGAGCAAGAGATAGCAGGAATAAATTTCTTGATCGGGAAATACAGCAAAAGAGTGTCCATGCGGCCAGTACAACTACTCCAAAATTCTGGATGGCAGCCATTCCCCAGTACATGTTTTCATAGTGTGCGAGAGTTAGCCAAATGAACGGCACAGGCAGAAGCGTATAGTACGGTTTGGCATTTTTATGTAAAAGCAGCCCCCACAACCCCAGAATCCCAATCAATAGAAGGTTGCCGTAAAGCATCAGTCTTTTGAAGCTCAAGCCGTCAAAAAGAATATAATCCAGAAGTGTAAATACCCTTGTAAGCGAAATTCGGTGTTCGTTATGTTGCCTGAGCAAAGCCTGCAATTTTTCCGAAAAAGTCGAAGCCTGAATATATTCAACCAAAAAAGCTTTCAGTGCGTGATCGTCCCATTTTGGGATGTTGATGGCGTAATAATTCCACACATAGAAAAAAATTCCGATGGGAAGCAGCAAGGTCAGGCTAATAAAGAAGGGTAGAGCCCGCTTATTCATACGCGCTGTAATACATTAAGAAGGGAATTCCTGATACTTTCTGTGTCAAGGCCGGCCAATTGTTGGTGATATTGCTGACTACCGTATCGGCGGTTGGGGTATCCTTGAGCCCGGATGCTTTGAAAAGAAGTAGGAGCAATTTGGTTTTCCAGTAATTGGACCGACAGTTGCTGTGCGAGACCGCCCGTTGAAACGTGCTCTTCGGCAACCAGTATATGCGTTGATTTTCCAAGAATGGAGTGCAAATCAGCAGGTATTTCCAGCGGAAAACGATTGGCTGATACGACCGTAACAGACTTTTGTAGTTCATCCTGACCCGAAATTGCGGCAAGTGCATTATTAGTGATCGGGCCCAGACAGACCAATGTTACATCAGACTGCTCGGCCTGATGCACTACCTGAAATGTGCCGGTTTGAAACGCATCTTCCGGTGTTTTTTTTCCGGCTCCCAGGCGAAGGTAAGCAGGCCCGGCCGTTTCAGCGATCTGATATACGGTAGATTCGATTTCGTCAGAAAAAGCGGGAACATAAGTCGTAACGTTCTGCATACTGCTCAGACAGGCCAAATCTTCAAGGGTATGATGACTGCTGCCCATGATTCCGTACCCATAGCCACCGCCGTTGGCGACCAGAAAAACCGGAAGTTCATGAAAGCAAACGTCATTTCGAAACTGTTCGAGGCAACGATATACCACAAATGGAGCAATGCTATAACAAAAGACTTTATATCCTTTGTAGGCCATTCCGGCGGCTACACCTACCATATTTTGTTCGGCAACTCCGGCATTGATGAACCGCTTGCCGAGTTTTTCTCTCAGATTTTCAAATGCATTATAGCCTAAATCCCCCGTAATGAACACAATGGAATCGTCTTCGGTGGCCAGTTTTTCTATGGATTGTGAAAATTCTACTCTCATTTGTTTAAGTGTTTTACCAGCGTTCGGATTTCATCGGCAGAAGTATAGGCTTTGCTGCCGCGGCGAATCCTGGTTCTTATAAATTTAGGCCTTTTCTTGGTCTCCTCGAAAATCTTGGCAATGTATTCACCAAGAAAAGAGATGCCCAGGATGGTGAGGCCTCCAAAGAAAATTACCAAAACAATTACGGTTGAAAATCCTCGTGGAGTTTCTGGAAAAAAGAAAATTTTGGCGATGATCTGCCACATAATTCCAATGAATGAAATGCCTGTCAGAATGAAACCTGCGTAACTCATCAGTTCGAGTGGTGCAAAACTAAACGAGAAAATGGCTTTCTTGGCCCACCAGATGTTTTTCCGCCAATTGTTTGTCGATACGCCAAACATACGTTCGGGTCGAATGTAGGGTACGCCCGTTTGTTTGAAACCAACCCATGCTCTAAGTCCGCGCAAAAATTGCTCAGTTTCAGGTAGTTCTACCAATTCCTTAACTACTTTTCGATCAATCATAGAGAAATCGCCCGCATCTCTTGGGATCGGGATATAGCTAAGGTTTTGAAATACTTTATAAAATGACTTATAAAAAAAGTGAATATGCGGCTTCATTTCACGCTGTACCCGTACACCATATACTACGTCGTAGCCTTCGCTCCACTTGGCAAAAAAATCGGGAATAACCTCCGGCGGATCCTGTAAATCGCCATCCATAAGTACCATAGCGTCGCCGGTGGCTATTTCCATACCGCTCAAAAAGGCAGCTTGCGAACCAAAATTCCGTGAATGACTGATTCCGACCACGTTGGGATCTTTTTCACAAAGGGCATCAATTACTTCTTCCTGATTGTCGGGTGAATTGTCGTTGACGAAAATGATTTCGTACCGTACTTTCATTTCATTGAACGTCTTCACCAAACGCTCGTACATATAAGGAATTGCCTGAGCGTCCTTATAGCAGGCAATAATTGCGGTAATGACCGGATTAAGTTTTGGATTTTCAAAAGCCGGAACCACATTGGATTCGTACCCTACGGCGCGTTGCCACTCTCTTGTTTTGGTAAGACCAACTTCCAGCGGTGTGTATGCTGCCCAGCCAAAATCCCGTTCAATTGCGGTTGGATCGCCATACCAATCGGCCAAATCCCATTTCCGATTCGTCATACTGCCCCATTGGGGTTCTGCCTGAATGTTGAACTGACTCCGGCTGATTTCCACCAAATCACCGATAGTAGATTTTCGACCGGTAGCTATATTATACGATTTCCCCCGTGTAGTTTCACTCACACCCAGCGCGCAGGTAATGAATGCATCGAGACAATCATCAATAAATACAAAATCACGGCTAATGTCCGGAGATACAAACGAAGGCAATTCTCCGAATCTTGACTTTTCAATAAGCCTAGGAATGAGTCGATCGGGCTCTTCCCAATACCCATAAATGGAGTACAAACGTAGGTTGAGCGTATTTAACTGATGCATTCGGGCGTAATACTCCAAAAGGTAAGCGGCAGAAACTTTGGAAACAGCATAGTGGCTGTTTGGTTCTACACGATCTTCCTCTTTGGGTGCTGTACAGTTAAAACCATATTCTGAGCTACTCCCCGCGTGAATATAAACGGTGTCTTTTGAACAGTTTTCGAGGATGTTAAGCGTACCATTTACGTTGGTTTCGTACGTAAGGTTAATATTGCTCTGTTTACTGTAAGCACCGTAAGCTGCCAAATTGAAGATGGTTTTTGGAGCATATTTTTCAAAAACCTCCTTCACCGAGTTCAAGGAAAGAATATCGCAGTGTACGACATTTTCGTAGGGTACATTCAGCAGTTTTAGACGCCACGCTTTGGTCGCATCGTGCGTAAGTGCGTAGCAATCTTTACGTATCTTGAAAATTTCATTGAAGAGATTGACCCCAATAAATCCACTTGCGCCAAATACAAAAATGGGTCCCTTGAGTTTTAAAATCTTATCGTGAAAGGGAAGTGTTGACTCAGGCATTCGCTGCAATATTAAAGTATCGTTCCTGGATTTCGTGGGTTGCTGCTTCGTACTGTTCGGGATTCATCGGCAGGTAATGCCATTCCAGTTTATTTTCCATATAACTGACGCCTTTACCTTTGACCGTATGAGCAATGATGGCTTTTGGAAGGCCATTTTTGTGTGTTTTCAAGGTTTTGACAGTAGAATAAATCTCCTCAATGTCATGTCCATTTACCTCAACAGTTTCAAAACCAATGGCAGTCCACTTCGCCGGATCGGCGGTATCTCCAAGTACCTCGTTGGTTGTCCCAAAACCCTGTAATCCATTTTTATCAATAATCATGATCAGATTGTCAAGCTTATGCTGCATAGCAAAGTGAGCGGCTTCCCAGGTAGTTCCCTCGTTGGTTTCACCATCAGACAGCAGCACATAGGCGTAGCTATCTTCGTCCATGATGCGGGCGGCGTGAGCTATGCCCGTTGCGATTGGCAGGCCGTGCCCCAAAGAACCGGTGGCAAAGGGTATGCCTTTAAATTGCCCGGGAGCGGGATGCGCCGGGAGCGTTGTTCCGTCCAAATAGTACGTTGCCAATACATCATCGCTTATTTCACCCAACCAATTTAGGGAGGCATATAAAGCTGCGGCAGCGTGTCCTTTGGACAATATAAACGTATCTTTTTCGGCTTTATGTAGCAACAAAACTCCGATCATCAGATCAATGCAGCTTAGAGAGCAGCCAATATGACCGGCGTGAGCCTGATTGTAAAGCGAGAGTGTTTTTAGCCTTAACTCGCCGCTGATGTGGGTAGCATGCGCAAGAATATGGTCGGTTGATAAAGTCATAGCTTGTTTTCTATGGGCAATAATGAAGCAAAAATAAGATTGTTTTTTGCTTAAATCGGCGGCAAGATACGAATCTTATTTTTTGGCGCCTACAACAGGCGCCAACTGACGAGGTGAGTTAAGGGACTTTTGCTGCATCGGGTAGAAGTCGATAGGTGCGTTTTTTATCTTGACAAGAAGCCATTTGAGAGACAATCGGCAGGTAACTTACAAGCCTGAAATTTTTTACAATTTCAAAATCGTAAATTCTACCCGGCGGTTCCATTTGCGGGTTTGTTCGGTAAGATTGCTTGAAATTGGCTTGGCCGGCCCCCACGCTTTGGTTTGAATTCTGCTGTTTTCGATGCCTTGCGTAGCCAGATAGCGCCTCACTTCCACGACCCGATCTTCGGAAAGTTTAAGATTTTTTTGCCAGTCTCCAACATTGTCTGTATGTCCTTCCAGCAAAATTTCCATGGCCGGATATTCTTTCATCATCTGAATAATTCGCCCCATTTCCGGCAGTGAGGATGAAATAACTTCTGCACTGCTTTGCTCAAACATAATTTGATTCAACCGTATTTTCTGCCCCTCTTTTATGGGCAGCATGAGTATGTTTTTACGGATGAGCCGGAAATTCGTTTCGCGACTGAGGTCTACTTCTTCGGTTACGGGGAAATAACCTGGATGACTGGCCGTTATCCGGTACAATTCCTTTAAAGGCAGGATCATCTTGAATTCGCCTGTTTCGGGTTCAAAATTAGCCTTTGCAAATTCTTCATTGGTATTTTTAATATCAGCGCTGATTTCTGCGTCAATCATCTGATTTGTTTCTGCATCAAGCACATTACCAGAAATAATGGCAACCGGATCTGGTTTGATCGATGGAAAAAGTCGAACCCGAAAAATATCTTCCTCACCCATTGAATTCTCCATGGAACTCAGGTAAGCATAATCTGCTGATGCCGGAATATTGAAATAGCCATCCCATTGAGCGGTATTGATGCTCGGACCCAAATTTTCGGGCTCTGTCCAGTTGGTCCAGGTGTCGTCCAGGCGCCGGGAAACAAAAATATCGCCATTACCAAAACCACTAAACCCAGCGGATGTGAAATAAAGCGATTTGTCGTCGGAAGCTATAAACGGCGAGCCCTCATAATCGGGTGTGTTAATGGCATTTCCCATGTGTTTAGGTTCTGACCATGTGTCATCAGGTTGTAGAAAAGATACATACAAATCTTTATTTCCTTCTGTATCCTTGCGTTGAACGGATAACACGAGCACTTTCCCTTTGGGAGAAATGGCAAATTCGGTAAAGTTTTTTGGGTGATCGTTGTAGTGATTTTTAATTTTACACTCCTTCGGAAACGACCATCCGTTTCGTGTACGCACCGACTTTGATAAGCCATTAATCATGCTTCCGTCTGGCTTATAGACGTTTATGAGGTAAATCGTTTTCCCGTCCGGAGAAATCCCGGTAATGGCGTTGTCTCCATCGTTATTAATTGGTGCTTTCAAATTGATTGCTTCTGACCACACATTGGAATTGTCCAGGCTTGAAACCCATACATCCTGACGATTGGGAGAGCCGATATTGCCTTCAAATTTGCTTCGGGTAAAAAATAGAAGCTTGCCGTCCGGTGAGATTACCGGAGCTACCTCCTGACCTTTGGAATTGACTGTTTTTCCTAAATTCTCTTTTTGTAAATTCTTGGGAGCATCCGCAGAGACAAAAATGGTTGGTTTTATGGGAACAGTTGATGATGAAATACCAATGGCATCAATTTGATTGTAACCAACTACCCGCGACGGCTGCAAAACTATTTTGATTGCATTGGTTTGTAAGCTCGAATCCGATGGAAAAATATAAGTCATTTTTCCAATTTCCTTTGTAGGTGTAATCGAATTTTCAATTAATAAAATCTCCTGTCCATCAGCCGTATACGCAAATACCCGGGCAATTGCACCGGCATTAAAGTTCTCAGCGATTGCTACTTGCCGAAGCGGGATTGTTTTTTCAAAACCGACCTTGATCCATTCCTCGCCAATAGTATTTGGTTGAGCCGGCGACCAGGCACACGGGCTACTCCCTACATCCGGAAGCTTGTCAGGGCGGCCTAATATCTGAATGGCACGATATTCGGTACCGTAAGGTCCGGGCCGATATTCAGAGGAATATCCCAAAACTCTGGAAGCCCATTGAACGTCCTGGGCGTTGGTAGAATAAGAAAATAGAAATATGAAAAAAGATAGATATAGTACCTTCATTTGTAATTATCTCGACAATAGACACTCCTGTAATTCAGGAATCGTGTAACGAATTAACGAATCAATCTCACTTCCTCGTGCAACCACAGCGTGCTTAAATTGTGGAAATGATTTTTGTTGAGCTTTTTGTGAAGGGTCGATTCTAAATGTACATAATAATACAGAAAGTACAATAAAATCAACACTTTTTACAGCCAAAATCAGGCCAAAAATCACCATTCTTCTTGAATTAAATTAATAATTGATTCAACGGTTGATCATCAAATGGTGGATTATTCTTCCTGTCCCTCGATCGTGGTATTCTGAATCAATTTACTAAAAAAAATACTATTGAAAAATAATCGGGAGGTGCTCAACCATGTACCTCGAAAATTCGGGTTATCAGCAAACAATATTACTTTTCCTGCACCGTGTGTACTTGCTATTAAACCCGCTGAGGAGGAAATTTTACTCAATGTAGCTGGATGTACATATCCGTTCAGCAAAGGTTTTTTATCATATTGTACCACGGTCTGATACGGATTCTCTGATATTTCCAACAAGGTGTTGCTGTTTCTGTACAGTGAAATCCTGCGCTGTGAAAAGCCAAATCCCAACGGGTGGGTTAGATCCAGATCGGCAGAAAATATAGCTCCACCAGTATATTTGGATCCTTCGTTGGCTTCGGCATTTTCATAGTTCATTCGGCCAGTTTTGGGTAAGCTATCTGTTAGTTCTCGGATTTTTTCTGAAATAATATTGTTTTTAATTGCCCAATGTGAAGCACTTTTGAACGTAATGAGCGTCCCGCCAGCTGCTACCCAATTTTTAATTTTTTCTACAAACCGTCCTTCGGACGGATATTGCCCGTTGACCATGACAAGTACATTATAAGCGTTGAGATTGAGGGAATTCCATTGACTCAAATCTACTTTTGTAATGGGCATTCCCAGGTATTGATCCGTCATAAACCATACTTCACCCGCTTCATATTGGCTCGTTCCTTTTCCAATTGGCATCACCACCCGTGGCAGAGTGATTGTTTCAAATGTATTACTGCCCAGGTCAACACCTGTTTGGCTGTACCCCGTTTCGACGGCATAAAAATGTACGCCCGTATAACTGGCAATTTGGGAAAGTAAGCCATGCAGCGAATCTGCCGAAATCATTTGTGGCTGTACCGGAATAAGTAAAGTACCGGCAGCAAATACCTGCAATCCCCGATCGGTCTGAATACTAAATGGTTTCTGTCCGGCTTTTACAAGCATTCGATTTTGCGTGAGCTGATGCAGGGCTTTGTAGACATTGAAGTCGTTGAGTGGAAGCAAGTAAGCGTAAGAGCTTTTTGCAAAAGTTTTTGGCTTGATTGTTAATGCGTCGGTGGTTAGGGCGTTGCCGGGACGAATTGAGGCAGACTTGATTTCCGAAAAAGGTAGTCCGTAAGCAAGCGGCAAATTCCAGGCCGAAGCATCATAAAACAGACTGTCAGCAAAGGTTGTAGGTTTTTCAAAAACAGATTGAACCATACGATATTGTGGCTGAGCCGTAGGTACATAATACGCTTTCCCACTTTGGTAAGTGACTTCCCCAATTTTGAGGTCCTCAGGTAGATCGTAGACTTGAATTTTGTGATAGAGTAACGTTTGTAAGAAGGCTTGTGCGCGGCTCTGATCGTTTTGAGTGCTAACTACGTATCCTTTTACACTGCTTTTTTGTGCAGATGAAATGGCTGTTTCAAAAAATTCACGCTGAAATTTCAGCAGGTTTTCTCGCTGATCTACGGAGGCTCGAATGGTAGCAAGTGCGTTTACCAGTTGATTTCGAACCGCAAATGCATAGGTCAAAGGTCCATTTTGGCTATCCTGCACGTGCCCGCGTGAGCTTCCCTGTTCAAACAAAAAGCCAATACCACCCTCTATGTCCGGGTAGCTTGATCCATAACCGGGATATAAATTGTCAAAAGATTCTTTGGTATAATATAAAGAACCAATCTGATTCATGGCTTGCTCAAAATACCTGGCGTAGGTATCGTTGAGCGTACGATAGACATAGGGCGGAACGAGAGGGTTTTCGGCGCTTACTTTGGATGGTTCAAAAAAGTGAGTTGAATTTGTACCCATTTCGTGATGATCTGTAACGACATTAGGATACCACTGATGATAGAAGTTCAAACGGTTTTTGCTTTCCCGATGCACTGCAAGGTACCAATCGCGATTGAGGTCAAACCAATAATGATTGACCCGCCCGCTAGGCCAAACTTCATTATGCTCGCGGTCGTTTGGGTCAGCCACCGGCGGCATGCCTTTGTGCATGTTTACCCAATTGACAAAGCGATCGCGCCCGTCAGGATTGATGACAGGTTCGATAAAAATAACGGATTGGTTGAGCGTATGAATGACGTCCGGATCTGTACAGGCTGCCAGAAAATAGGCCGTCAGGAGTGAAGATTCACCTCCGGATGCTTCATTGCCGTGTACATTATGGCCAAGTTGCATTATGACGGGCATGGTACGAATATCAGGTGCAGCAACTGTTGGGTCGGTCAGGCGAAGGTGTTCTGTCCGGATGTTTTCCAGCCGTGTCAGGTTTTGGGGGCTGCTGAAAACGACCATTAATTGTGGACGATATTCGTAGGTCTTCCCGATTGTCTGAAATTTTACCCGATCCGATTCCCGGCTTAAATACTCAAAATAGGATACCATTTGGTCATAACGCGTATGATGTGAGCCAATAGAATAACCTAAAAAAGCATCGGGTGAAAGAATTGATGGATTGAATTTTCGCCCTGGAAAGTAGTAATCATTTTGGGCAAATACCGCTTGATAAGTAAAAAATAAGCAGAGAAAAGGGTAGACTTTTTTCATAAGAATATATAGCGATAGACGGTTGAGGGAAATTTTTCAGGCAATTTCTGTTGATCTTTTCAAATCAGCAATGGTTTTCAATGGATTTTCAGAATTAAAAACAAAGCTACCTGCTACTAACACATCTGCGCCTGCTTTGGCTAGCTGTGAAGCATTGTGTAACTGAACTCCACCGTCGATTTCAATCTGAAAGTCAACCATGGAGTCTGCGCGCATTTGGGATAGACGAGCCACTTTTCGGTAGGTGTTTTCAATAAAGGTTTGTCCGCCAAAACCCGGATTCACCGACATAATTAATACCAATGAAAGGTCTCCGAGAACCTCTGATAGCAATTCTACGGGAGTATGAGGATTAATGGCAACGCCCGGTTTTGCGCCTAACTCCTTAATTCGTTGTATCGTTCGATGCAGGTGCGGGCAGGCTTCATAATGTACGGTCAGGATTTCGGCACCTGCCTTACGAAAATCTTCCAGGTATCGATCCGGTTCAACGATCATCAAATGTACGTCAAGCGGTTTTTTCGCATGACGCTGAGCCGCCTGACACACCGGAATGCCAAAGGAAATATTGGGCACAAAAACACCATCCATGATGTCGACGTGTATGTAGTCGGCTTCACTTTGGTTAATCATTTCGATGTCGCGCTGGAGGTTGGCAAAATCGGCTGCCAGGATTGAGGGTGCAATGAAAGTCATTCGAATTTTTTTCTGTGTATTTTTGAACGAAATTAATCAATAATAAAACGAAAATGGCAGAAGCAGGTAAAGTAAAACATTTGTCTGTTTTCTTAAACTTTGAATTAAAAAGTAATTAGTCGATGAATCCCAACGAACGTATCTCCTGGCTGACAGAAAAGTTGAATTTCTACAACAATCGCTACTACCGGGACAATATTTCCGAAATCCCTGATCAGGAGTTTGACTTCCTGATGAAAGAATTGATAGGGCTGGAAAGTGAATTCCCTGAACTCAAAAAAGACGATTCGCCCACACAGCGGGTTGGTGGCACAATTACCAAAGATTTTGCCGCTGTCTACCATCGATTTCCGATGCTGTCGCTGGACAACACCTACAACGAACAGGAACTGAGGGACTTTGATGAACGTGTACGAAAAGCCTTGCCCAATGAAACCTACGAATATATTTGTGAACTAAAATTCGATGGTATTTCTCTGAGCTTTACCTACGAAAACGGAGTTTTGCAGCGGGGCGTCACACGTGGCGATGGCAGCCGGGGCGACGACATTACGGCCAATGTAAAAACAATTCGCTCGTTACCATTAAGAATTCTGGAAGAAGATTTGCCGGAAATTCTGGAAATCCGGGGCGAAGGCTTCATGCCGTACTCTTCTTTTGAACGTCTAAATGCGGAAGTGGAGGCTACCGGCGATACGCCCTATGCCAACCCAAGGAATGCGGCATCGGGTTCGTTCAAATTGCAGGATTCAGCCGAAGCCGCTCGCCGGGGACTCGATTGTTACGTGTATTCCTTTTTGAGCGATATTCCGGTTTTTAACTCTCATGAAGAAAGTTTGGTTGGTCTCAAAAAGTGGGGATTCCCGGTGTCGCCAGGTTGGAAAAAGTGTCAGACGATTGAGGAAGTACTGGACTACATTCATACCTGGGAAGAGAAAAGATTTGAATTACCACTTGCTACCGACGGTATTGTCATAAAAATCAATTCATACGAACAGCAGCGTGAGCTGGGAAGTACGGCCAAAAGTCCCCGTTGGGCTATTTCGTTCAAATACAAAGCCGAAAACAAACCTGCTTTACTTCGATTCGTGACGTTTCAGGTGGGGCGTACCGGGGCAGTTACGCCCGTGGCCAATTTGTCAGGACTTCACGAGCGTCACAAACCGTACGAGCAGGTAAAAGGAGTGCATCTTTCAGGCTCGCAGGTAAAACGCGCCACGCTGCACAACGCCAATGAATTAGAGAGATTGGATTTAAGAATCGGCGATACGGTTTTTGTGGAAAAAAGCGGTGAGATTATTCCAAAAATCACGGGTGTGGATACTTCACAACGCGGATTGTTTGATACGCAACCCATTCTATTTCCAACTCAATGCCCGGAATGTGCCACAGAGCTTATTAGAAAAGAAGGTGAAGTAGCTTTCTATTGTCCAAACGAACGGGGTTGCCCACCGCAGTTAAAAGGTAAAATTGAACATTTTATTCAGCGGAAAGCACTGAACATTGATAGTTTGGGAGAAGGTAAAATAGAGTTACTTTTTGATAAAGGACTCATTCATACCGTGGCCGATTTGTATGATTTAAGCTACAATGATTTGCTGGGTCTTGAAAAAGACATTTATAATGAACAGACGGGTAAATCCAAAAAAATCAGTTTTCGTGAAAAAACCGTAGAAAATATCCTGAAAGGAATTGAGAAGTCGAAATCTGCTCCATTTAAAAACGTGCTATTTGGCCTCGGGATTCGCTATGTAGGAACAACCGTAGGTGAAAAACTGGCGCAGTATTTCCGAACCATGGATGCGCTGATGGCGGCTTCTTATGAGGAATTAACGGCTGTGCCTGAAATTGGCGGGCGTATTGCCCAAAGTGTTCGTGATTATTTTACGGAACCCGAAAATCAGCAGCTGATTTCCCGCTTACAGCAGGCAGGACTGACCTTCCAAACGGACGATTTGCCCATTGAAAAGGAGGGCGAAGCGCTGACAGGTAAAACATTCGTGATTTCAGGTGTTTTTCAAAATTTTGAACGCGATGAATTGAAAACAAAGATTGAATCGAATGGGGGCAAGGTACTTAGCGGCGTATCGGGCAAGCTGAATTACCTGTTGGCCGGTGATAATATGGGACCCTCCAAGCTCGAAAAAGCCAGAAAGTTAGGCGTTGTTATACTTTCAGAAGAAGAATTCCTGAATATGTTGGAAAACTAACCGTCAATATTCAAATAGGCTTTTAACTTTGCGCATTCTTTACAAAATACGGCCTTTCTTAGGGGCCAAACCTTACATAATTTTACCTTTATTAAAAATAAAATGGCGTTGGACGAACGTTTCAAAGGTGTGGGCGTAGCTTTGGTTACACCCTTTGACGAACATCAAAATATTGATTATGACGGATTGAAAAATCTGATTGATTTTGTTTCTGAGGGTGGTGTAGATTATCTCGTAGTACAGGGTACTACCGGAGAATCTGCCACTACCACGGCTGAGGAGAAAAAAACTCTCCTGGATTTTACCAAACAACACAACAGCCGCAAGTTGCCGATTGTGTATGGCTTGGGTGGAAACAATACCCGGCAAGTCCTTGAAACTATTTCTACCACTGATTTTACTGGTGTAGATGCTCTTTTGTCCGTTTGTCCGTACTACAATAAGCCCACTCAGGCTGGTATTTTAGCCCATTTTACCGCTATTGCCGATGCAAGTCCGGTACCGGTGCTTCTTTACAATGTTCCCGGTCGGACGGTAGTTAATCTTAAACCTGAAACGGTTTTTGAACTAGCCAAACACCCCAATATCATTGGTTTGAAAGATGCTTGTTCTACAATGGAGCAATACATGGAAATTGCCTGGAAAGCACCCAAAGACTTTTTGCTGTTGGCCGGAGATGATAATCTGGTAGTTCCAATGATTAGTTTGGGCTGGCATGGGGTTATTTCGGTTATTGCGAACGCTTTCCCCAAAGAGTTTCAGGATCTCACCTGGCATGCCCTGGAAGGTCGTTTTTCCGAAGCGGCAGCTTTACAATTCTCCTTTATTGAATTCGATACACTCCTATATCAGGAATCTAATCCGGTAGGAATCAAGAAATGCCTGGAAATCAAGGGAATTTGTGGTTCAGAAGTTCGTTTGCCTCTTATTAAAGCTTCGGAAGAGTTGTCAAATGCCTTAACTTCTGCCATGAAGAGAGAAGGATTTATATAAATTTCAATACAAAATTGCTGTATACAAAATAGGTTCGGCATTATGTGCCGAACCTATTTTGTGTATTATAATGATAGAAAAAATCTGATTTTACCGGAAAACGGCATTGCCAAAAATCACTTTTCCATTATACCAAAATCCCCGGAATAGCGGATTGTCGGCCATAAAAATGACCTGCCCACGCCCCATTTCCTGAACGCCGTAAATAAGCGTATTTTTCAATTTTTCCTTAGCGTTTTGGCCAACAAAACCTGCCCGATACCCATCTTTTTCAAGATAACCAACATTCCATCCGTCGGATAAATAGTCGAAATTGTAGGCACTACGAATCAATCCAAAATATTTGCCATTATAGCCAAAGGCCAACGGATGGGTAGAGTCAAGTTTTAATTCATAAATACTACCGGGTGTATCGTCGCTTGCGGCCTCGCGTTCACGGTTTCCAAACAAAGCGAATGGAGCTTCCTTGTCCTTCTTATCGTCCGATTTTTTACGTTTGAGTGCAAATTCAGGTTTATCAGCAAACGCATTCAGGGACTGTTCCATGGCAATTAATTTCCCACCCCCGCGAATCCACGTTTTCAATTGATTCATAGTGCCTTCGGACAAAATCCGACCGTAATTTCCTGTGGGCAGAATCAGTACATCGAGCTCATCCCAGGGCAAATAGCCCAGCATATCACCTTCCACCACCGTGAGTGGATAGTTGATCTGTTGCTCAAAGAAGTGCCAAACTTCTCCCAAAGCCAACGGAGAAACGCCATTTCCGCCCACCACAGCAACTTTCGGCGCTGTAAGAGGAACTACATCACCCGAACCAAAATCGGAGCCTTTGGTCACGAATCCTGTCACAGCAGGTGTGAGTTGGATTTGATATTTTGTTGCTGCTTCGGTCACAATCCGATCAAAATTTTGGTTCAACGCCTCATTTCCTTTTCGGGTGATTACCAGAGTGCCTGCTGCAAATGTTTTTCCATTCATTTCAAATGCTACATTGGACGTACGCAAGCGGATATTTTTGGCGAATAAATCGGTCAAAAAACGAAGGTCTGCCAGCGAATTCCAGTTGGCAACGTAGGCGTAAGGTGCCTGAGCTGGAATCGGATTGTCAACAACCGTTTCACGATAAGCAGCGGGAGTCATTTTATCTTTTAGTCCGTAAGCCGTTAAACCATACGCATAGGCCAATCCCCAGCTTGTGATGTCATACGTTACTGAGTCTTCAAGGTCAGGCTGAGCTTCAAAGAGAATTTTTAAAAGCGTAGATTTAGTTTGGAAGGCCGAAATCAAAAGATCATTTTCCTCAAACTTTACATTTTCCTCAGAAAGCGTTCCCAGATTAGTGGCTTTTGATGAAAAAGTCTTTCCAGCCAAACCGTATTGGATGCCTTGTTTTTTAAGCAAATCAATTAGGGCATGCACCCGTCCTTCGTTGCCGGAAGATTTCACCAAATAAGATTTGAAGGCGCCAATTGGGTCGTTTTGGGCTTTTACGTGATACTTTACAAACTCCTGAACTGTTTTGTCTGCCCGAGAAGAAATGGATTCCAGCGTAGACATGCTTGTCGCAAAGTGATGGTCAATTCGTGCGTAGAGCGTCAGTGTATCGTTTTCATTTTCGCGGGCAATTGCTGCTCCTGCTCGACCGCCGCCGCCTTGCTCGTAGGTCATGCCGATGGCGCCATTGTAGGTAGGCCAGGTATCGCCGTAGCTTGGATAAAACAAATCATAATTGTTTCTGGTAAAATAGAGCCAGCTGTTTTTGTCGAAGTACTTTCGGCTGTACTCACCCAAAATACCGTTAAATTCACGTTGCCAGGGGGTAATGTCTTTATGAAAGGGCTTCGACGCAGGCGGAAAATAATAGGAACTTGCGGAGCCCATTTCGTGAAAATCTGCGTGTAAGTGTGGCATCCACTGATTATAGAGCTGGATGCGCTCCTGCGATTCTTTCTGCAACTGCCAGGCCCAGTCTCTGTTCAGATCAAACAGGTAGTGATTAAACCGACCACCTGGCCAGGGTTCGTTGTGTTCCCAGGCCCAGGGCGTGGCATTCGGGGTGCTTTGAGCCATTACGCGTGTGTACCATTGCGTATAGCGCTCGCGGCCATCAGGATTGATGCAGGGATCAAGAATAACCACCGTGTTTTTCAGAATTTCCTGCGTCGTGGTGTTTTCCGTATTCAGTAATTCATACATCACCCGCATTACTGCTTCTGACGAAACCGCCTCGTTGCCGTGCACATTGTAGCTGAGCCAGGCCAAAGCAGGCACCTTGTCCGAAGGTGAGCCTTCCAGCAGCCCAATGCTCTTCAAATTATCCGTGCGGATGGTTTCCAGGCGGGCAAGATTTTCCGGGGACGCCACGACGGCTACCATCAAAGGACGTCCTTCATAGGTAGAGCCATAGGGGATAAGTTTAACCTTCGAAGGATTTTTCTCAGCCAGCGTTTTTACATAATCGAGAATAGTGGCATGAAAAGTGAAGCGACTGCCGAGCGGATAACCCAGGAAGGAATCCGGTGTTGGGTTTTGGGCAAAACCAGGTGTTGACAGGCACGCACAAAAAAAGTAAAATAAGATTTTTTTCATTTCTGCGGTTTTCGTGGTTGAGGTGAAGCTGTTTTAAAATACCAAAATAAGATGTTTTGGTTGGAATTGACAGAGGGAAAAATAAAAAACAAAAATTGTAGAAAACCAAGTTGTTGAAAATGAGATGATTTGAAAATATTTACATTTTTTTTTCAGGAAGGTGTTGCAAATTAAAATTCAACCCTGCATATTTGCACCACGTTTTCAGGGAATGGAAACGGAAAAGAAAGAAAAGTGTTCTCAATACACGAAAAAAAAGGGACCAGTCGGCCCATTCGTCTAGCGGTTAGGACACGACCCTTTCACGGTTGAAACAGGGGTTCGATTCCCCTATGGGTCACTTTGTGACTAGACATCACGAGTGAAAAACACAAAAAGCCATCTGGAACACGTTTCTAGGTGGTTTTTGTGTTTTTGGCATGTTCATCTATATTCATGTATATTCAAAAAAGTTTCATGAAAAGTTTCATGTTTTTTTGACTCTAAACCCAGCCTATGAATATTACCTTCCACTTCGAGCTGAACAGCTATGTCCGGAAGGATGGCACAAAAAATGTCATGCTCCGGATCACACAAAACAAAAAACTCAAACGCGAATCAACGGGAATAAGCGTTTTAGAACGCGACTGGAATCCGGAAAAAGAGGAAGTCAGGCGAACCGATAAACAGGCTGCGCAGAAAAATTCAGTGCTCAAAGCTAAGAAATTGGAGTTTGAGCAGGCATATATGAAAACAACGATTGCAGGCCGTATTTCGACACCACACGAACTCCTCAAAAAGGTTAAGAAACAGATCCTGGGCGACAGCTTCTTTAACTTTGCGTACGCCCATATTGCCGAGCTTGACAGCGCTGCGTCCAGAGCAGGGCAAACCTCAGTTATCAAGAAGCTAAAAGATTACCTAAAACAGGAAGATCTACGTTTTGGCGAAATCGACCACGTTTTCTTGAACCGGTACCGCCAACATCTTGTGAAACTTGGCAATGGTGCCAATACGATTCAATCCAATTTTTCCAAACTGCGGGGTATATATAATGAAGCGGTTGAGTCCGGACAGTTTCAGCCTGAATCAGGTAATCCATTTGACATGATCCGGCTCAAAAAGCAGCGGTCCAGCCGGGTTAAGCTCAGCAAAGAGGAGATTGAAATTCTCTACAAACACGAGGTACGGGAAGGGATTAATGCCTTTCACGCCAAAAACATATTTCTTTTCTCCTTCTATATGCAGGGAGTTCGTTTCGCGGACGTAATACAAATTACCTGGGCGCAGATCAGCAATGACCGTTTCTTCTATGTTGCGCGCAAAACGGGTAAGGGTAGGAGTATTCTTCTGCACAAACGAGCTGCTGAAATTTTGGATTATTACCGGATTCCAGGACAAAAACCCACCGACTATGTTTTCCCTTTATTGAAAGGAAAGACGCCAGATCGGTACACCCAGGACGAATGGTTTAAGATCACATCGAGGCTGAATTCCATTGTTACGAAAAACCTAAAAAAAATCGCAACGAATGCAGGCTTAAAACCTTTTTCCATGCACGTGGCCAGGCATAGTTTTGCTGAAATCGCCCGGCAAGAATCGCGCGATGTTTATGCCGTGAGCGAAGCACTCGACCATTCGAGCGTAAGCGTTACGGAAAATTATTTTGCAGCTGCTGAGCGAGCCGAAAATGATGCGTTCGCAAAACTTGTATACGGTACGGATGAAGAAAAATAGCCTAAAAAAAACTGAGGGACACGCATGTCCCTCAGTTTGTGTGTGTAGTCCTATAAGGTACGATTAAAGCCGCTTAAAACGCATCGCGTAATTTCAATTCCATAGGGTACGATTGCCTGAAACAAATGTAGTCTATTTTTCAGTACGCAGCTACTACCTCCCACCAAACATCTTCCCCGGCTTTAATCGCTTTAACGATCGCGTCCAGTACCGGATCAAAACACAGTTTACTGCGGACGACCATAAATTCACCCTTGCTGTCCTTCCGCCAGCTGAGCCCAGGGATCGGACAGCCTTCGGTGTCGTGGATCCAGTTGCCGGGGTGCAGCATGATGTACTGAAAGCCGGGCACGTCCATGATCCAGGGTAGTACGCGCCGAAATTTGGGCGAATAGCGCAGCTGCACCTTATATAGACCGGTCGGGATTGCCGTGTGCGAGTGGACTTTTGTCGCCAGTAAATTGCCCAAAGGCATGTCGGCCGTCAAATCTCGGTCGGTGTCTTCGACAATGAAACCTTGTTTGATGCCATCTAAAAAAAATTCCGAAAGGGTGCTGTTTGGCCCCTTCCGGATACGGTTATGAACAATTTTCATACGCTTTTTGGAAATTTTAGTACGCTTTTTGGAATTTTGCTCAGGCTTCCGGCTTTTTGGTGCCAGCCGGTAGGTAGGCTTTTAGGTAGTCCCAGCCCAGCAGCAGAATCGTTTTCTTGCCGATTGCGGCATAATTCTCCTGCACCGACCAGTACTCAGCGGCCATCATGGCCACTAGGGCCGCATACTCGAAGGCGTGAAAAACGGTCACTTCTACATTCTGTACCTGAAAATGCGCGAGCCCGTGCAGGGCGCCAAGGGTAGTGATGTAGTAGCCAATCTTGCTGAAAGTCTTATCCTTGAAGACCTTAGCACTCGGAGCCGGATTTTTAGCAGGGTCCAGCTCATGTAGAAACCGCACCTTCTTAATGCCCGAATAGCCGTCGTAGGCAATCATCAGTACCAGGTAGATCAGGTATTTGAAGTCCGAGAAAATATAGATTTCGACGAACTCAATCATCCAGCCACCCAGCCCGATCAGGAGCGCGAGGGTGGTGGTCCAAGGATTTTCTACGAGGAAAATGCAGTAGTGCTTTCCTGCCAGAAAAATGTTTTCAAAGTAATTTCTCATGTCAGCATTAATGTTAGAGCGGTACCAGGAAGCCAAGCACGAACCCTTCGAGTCGGCCAAGCCAGCGTGCTTTTTTTCGTTTTTTTCTTTCGGCTGCAAGGGCAGTATCATGCCGCTGCGCTTCGACGTATCGTTGTAGGCGTTCGAGTCGAAGACTATTTCGGAGCGCCGTATTTTCTTCGCTAAGGTGTTCATAGGCAAATTGTAGCTTACGGTGAATCGGTTTCAGGCTTTGGTACAACAGGAGGCTGTCGAGCAGCGCGGCTTCGTAGGCTGTCGAGAACGTCTTGCTGTACGGCTGCGCGCAGGCTGTCCCGCTCACGAGCCACAGAAGGATCAGCCCCCCAAATGCGCTCAGCCAGGCTGTCGCGCCGGGCCGTCGCTTTCGTATATTCTGCATAGTAGTAGGTAGCTTTTTCATGTGCAATACGTGCGTTTTCTGCTTCAATCAACAGGCTGTCGGCGGTGGTAGTAGGGGTAGCGGGGCTTGGTTTCAGTAGGTGAATGAGTATCGCCCCTAGGAGTGCCGTTAAGGCAAAAGCCCCAAAAAAAAGCCCGGACCAATCGAAACTTCTTGAAGTTTTACTCATATCAGTTCCGGCCCGATGCTCCCCAAAACTCATCATCGACAGGTTTCAGAAAGTTGTTGCCTGTCCAGTGCGGGGCAAATATCTCCTGTCCTTGCCAGTAGGCGGGGGTGATGGAGACCTCCGTCACCGGTCGATTGGGCCGAACATAGGGCTTGCCGATGTACTTTTCAGACAAGTAGCGCAAGTGCGGCTCCATGCCCCGTATTTCTGCCGGACAGTACGACATACTCAGGTGAATCACCTGTACGCCATTCGAGTAGCTCTTCTCAAACTCACGCTCCAACTGTCCCAAATTTATACCGGTGCAATACCCATCACTCGACAGATCGAAGGGGTCATACTCGTTCATGCTTATCTTTCCCATGCCAAGATTCACCGCATTCACGAGCAGCTTTCGGCTATTGTCCCAGCGGTCGTTCCCGTCCGTGCCAAACATTCCATCGGCAGTCCTGGCCTGACTAGCAAAATTTGCGTGCAGGTACCAGGCGTTTTGGGGTGATCCGGCGTCTGGATAGGAATACACAGACAGCACTTTCCCTCCGGAACCATCTTTAACTGCCCTGGTGAAATTATCGAAATAGCGGGTGAGCGTGAGTGAAATGAAACGGGCGAAATCCTTCCCCGCCTCATTGCCCATTTCCAGACCAGCTCCACCGTCCCATTCTGAAATAATGGGACGCTCGTAGGGTCGGTTTTTGGCTTGCCGAAATGCCCGGAAACCGTCTTGAAAAACAGGCTCAAAGCCCGTAATTTCTTTTGGTCCACCCAAGCCCTCGCCGATCACCGGGTTTGTAAATTCTTCGGCAGTAGCCGTGCCTATGCTTAGGTAATAGGCTCCTTCGTAGGTGTTCAACTCTCGCGATAGCTCCTGGACTGCGTTATAGATTTTGGCGTTCACGACATCCGATGCCAGCGAACCCATTCGGGTGTTCCCATCGAACTGATGCTGCTTGCCCCGGTGCCCGGTTACGTAGTGACCTTCCGGAATAAAATTGTCGCCTTGTTTGCGCCACGGCCAAAACAACACCGAGAGCTTCAATCCTCGCTCTCGGCAGTAGACAATTATTTTTTGCAGCCCTTGCCTGGTGAAGTTATCCGGCGTTGGTTCCCACTCGTTCCAGCGGATGTTTAGCCGAATGCCGGTAATGCCATAGCCCCATTCGTATCGAAAAGCTTCAATTCGCTCGGGCCAGTCGTGATGCAGACCATTAGGCGCGGTGGGTTCGTAGCCGAAACCGGTCAGGTTCATGAATAGCTCGTAATTGCCCTTCGATTGTTGGTTGGGAGTTAAAACCGGGGCAGGCGTCACCGCCCCGGTTTCTTTAATCGGTATCGTGAATTCCCTGCTCGACATGCCCTGACACGTACTTCCAAACAGCCTGAGTGTGTAGGAGCCGGGCGGTAAGGCGTCGAAAGTTAGGGGTAGGGTGTTGGATTTTGGCTCGATGGTACCAGACCGCTGCACAGTGGATCCACTAAGGATCTGGAACGTAATGCCGAACACATTTTGGCCGTGAAAGACTGCGCTAAGGCTGGAAGTCGTGATATTGGTTATAGTACGTATTTCCGGTCCCGCATCGCAGGGTTTCAGGATCGGTACCTGGTCAACAACTACCGGAGGAGTAACGACGATCGGCGGGGTAGTTACGGGAATATTCCCGATACTCGTACGGTTGGCTTTAACGACCGAATCCACATAGGCTTCCGTCGCCACCTTGCCCGATCGGGGAAAGGTGATGGTACTTTGCGCCAGTCCGGGCGGCTCAAAAAGTAGGGTGAGAAACCCTATCAACAGGAAAAGAAATTGTTTCATGGCTACTAGATTTTTTTGAATTTGTTCGGTTCAAAAATCGCTAGTAGCCAGGCTTTTCAGTAGGACGATATTTTAACGGCGCCAGACATCAAGCGTGCTGTATCCCGACAGCGGGAGCCTGGCCTTAATGGCCGAAATGAAGTAGTCGAGCCCGCGTACGTGCACGGCCACTTCCTGCCCTGCGGTGCGGTGAAAGTCGAGCCGGGCCAGTTGGTTGGCCGTAAGCGCTACCAGCAGCGTGACGGGGAATGTCCGGAGGCGAAATTCCTCGTAGCGTTTCCAATACTTTTCGCGCAGATTGTTGGGGCCCGCAAAGCTCAGGCTTGTGCTGCCGTAGCTGCTACTTGCCCTGGGCACATTGTCTATCATGCCTTCCCAAAACAATAGGCGTGGCCGAAACTTCTTATCCATTTGGGCCGTCAGCGGCGTGATGCCCAGCTGCTCCGCTTTGGGTAGGCCAGTAGCGCCGTCCATTACGAGTGTAGAAAACTTTCCCTTTAATGGGAAAAGGGTAGCGGTCGAGTATCCGGGAGCGGTGTATTTGGCCACGGCAGCCGGTATGGTTTTCATCAAACCGTCGTCCGTGTCGAGTTCCCAATCCAGTTCCAGTCGGCGGTTATTCAGATTGCCGGGGTAGATGCTCGGTTGGGTGGCCGTTGTTAGGTTTAGCCTGGTAGGAGTGGCCAGCTTGTTTTCGGTATAGTCGAGCGTAACGGTGCGCTTGTGTACATCGAAAAAAGCGGATAGCCCAAACGGCGGCAGCGTGAGCGATAGCAGGAGCGTGCGCGGCGTGAGCTCGGCGGGCAGGTGGTTGCGATAGTCCAGGACGGTAGCTCCTTCCAGGGCAAAGGTGTTGTAGATCAATAGGCGCTGCGCGTCGGGATCGTCCATGAATTGCCCACGAAGTGAGAAACCGCATAGCTCACCCAGCTTGCGAAGTACCCAATGGAGGTTCAGCATGGGTACTTTCGGCGAACCGGCCACATAACCGGTACCTGCCAGATATTCGTTTACTTTTCCAGAAAAACCGGCCACGACGTTGGTGCCGTAGAACTGCGCGTTCAGGATCGTGGGCAAGGTATAGACCGTTTGGCCGGCCACGATTTTCTCCGGAGAAATATCCTTGTGATCAGCTGGCAGAGCTTCGGTACCAAAGTCGATGTCAGTAAGGGGTACATCACGCAAATCGCCAAAGAAATCGCCCAGGTTGCTGCCAAAGGTGATTTCGTAGCCGGTAGCCTTTACGCTTTCCAGAAATACCACGCCTTGCTCGATCATGTCGCCATCGGCATATTGCTGTGCCGAATATTTTCGCGGTTCCCAGAGTGCCTGCGGATCCGCAGCATATTGAAAAATGCGGTTGTTGGTTGGCGAGAAAGGCACCGTGAACCGGTACACCTTCGAGCCCGTAATGCTGCCAAACTCGAACATGGGATTGTAGCGTTCGAGCGTAAAGGCCATGCCCGGCGAGAGATCCAGTGACCTGCCGTCGAGCTTGATTTCAATTCGTTTTTTCATTCTGCTTATAAGTTATTTTTTCCACCCATCGACGCTGCGTCTGCTGCCCGGTTGCCCGCAGCTGCCGCTTGCCAACCTGCCTGCGCGGCAGACTCGGAACCATTTGCTGCACGGTTGGTAGCGTTGATCAGCTGATCAATTTTCCCGGCCATGTCTTTGGTGGTATTGTTGAGAGCCGTAATAGCCTGAACGGTCAGATGGGTATTTTTGGCAATACTGTCCATCATCGACTGACTTTTCTGGATCTGGGCATTGGTAACACCATCAATGCTTGCTCCCTCCGATCCGTCCGGGTAGTCGTTGCCATTGTAGCCGCTTTCATCGTAGCTACCCTCGCCAAAATCAAGGTTGGTGTCGTACTCACCGCCATAGTCACCACCATAATCACCACCATCGCTACCCCCCATATCGCTGTAATCGTAGTTCATGTAGGATTCGAGTTCAGCTTTGGCGGCCTGGTCGGCGTCGTACTGCTCCTGCATTTTTTTGTCGTATGCCTTTCGTTTTTTGGAGCCAAAAAGGTACATCTGCCCGGCCTGAATAGGTTCGATAAAGTCCTGATAGTCGCCCATCATCGTGCCATTTTCGGCAAAGACCGGGGCACCATTGCGGTGCAGGGAACTGTACAAGAGCTTGTCAATCACCTTGCCGTTGTTCTTGTACGTGTTTCGGCTCAGGATCATGATCGGCTCACCACCTTCCATTTCTCCCTTTTCTTCACCGGTTTCCCGATCAACGAGCGCAATACCCGACCGCCCATAGGAGCTGCCATGCCGTGGACCGTCAGGCACACCGGCATTCTGGATTTTTCCACCCTGGGCAAAGCTCGGCGGTTGTTGCCGCTTGATCATCCCGATTTGGATAGCAGCTGCTGCCGCTGCACCGGCCACGCCCACAAGACCGAGTGGCCAGCCCATAGTAGCCAACGATTTTAGGGCAGCGGCGGCGGCGTTCACGATAGCCATCGCAATTTGCCCAGCCTGGTCGCGCTTCCACGCTTTCATCTTCAAATCTTTTTCCTTGGCATCGGCCTGTTGGTTGATGCCTTCCACACCCGACTCGTAGGTGGCCTTATCAATCAAGCCCTTTTGATACTGCTGTTGGAGCTTTTTGATTTTATCGTCCCGCTCCTTATTGTTCCGGTTGATCTGCGAAGTAAGGTAGGCTTCATTAAGCCCCATCATTATTTCTAGGGAGCCTTTCACGATATTCAGGATTTCCTGCGCCTTGCCGGTCCAGTTTTGAAGGCGCTCGTCATTCATCGCCTTTTCGTTTTTCAGCTTCTGGGTCACGTAGTTGCTGAAAAGATCGAAATCACCTTTCAACAAGCTCTTGATCGCATCGAAAAAGCTGTTCTGATTTTCTAGACGTTCGGCAGTAGCCTTGCGCATGGCGTCGGTGGTGCGGGCCAGGTGGGCGTTGTTGGCGGCTTCGGTGTCGGTGATCAGCTTGGCGTCAATCTGCCGGATAGTCGCATCAAGGTTGTTTTTGATCTCGCGTTTTTTGGCATCGTCGTCACCGGCGAGAGCCATCAGCTGGGCACTCGTTTCGCGGGCTCGTTGGCGTTCGAGTTCGGCGGTACGCTCAATGCGCTCGATCTCCATTTGGTGTTCGAGGGCAATGAGGTCCAATTTTAGTTTCTGGCGCTGATTGGTAGTAAGGGTTTCGTCTTTCAAAGCCTGTTCCAATACGGCCTTGGTAGCTGCTTTCGACTCGGCGTTGTATTTTTCGTTCGCGGCGTTTTTGTCGGCCAGAAGCTTGGCGTCAATCTGCCGGGTGGTGGCATCCAGATCCGCAGCAATTTGCCGTTTTTTTACATCGTCATCACCCGCCATTTTCATCAGTTGCAGGCTGGTAGCAATGGCCGTATCCCGTTCATTTTTGGCCGTTAGCTCAATTCGATTAATCTCGTTCGTCCGGACGAGTTCAATCAAATCAAGTTTCAACTTCTGCTTTTGGGCGGTCGTCAGCGTTTCATTTTCAAGAGCGTGCTTCAAGACTTTCTCGGTCGAAGCCATCGACTCGGCGTTGTACTTTTCGTTCGCAAGGTTTTTGTCGGCCAACAATTTGGCGTCAATGCTGCGGGTAGTAGCATCGAGATCGGCGGCAATCTGCCGTTTTTTTACATCGTCATCGCCCGCAAGCTTCATCAGCTGCGTGCTCGTTTCGATGGCCTTTGCCCGCTCCTTGGCGGCGGTCTGATCAATGCGGTCGAACGTATGCTGCCTTTCGAGTTCGATCAGGTCCAGTTTTAGCTTCTGCCGATCAAGTATTGTTAATTTTTCGTTGGTCAGGGCATATTCCAGCACGGCCTTCGTAGTGGCATATTCGCGCGTGAGCCGCTCGGTGCGCAGCTGCTCTTCGAGCTTCGCCATTTCGGTCAGCTTCTTCTGCTCTTCGAGTGCCTTTTTGGTGCGGGCATCTTCTTCAAGCTTTTCTGTATCGGCCTTGAACTTTGCGCGCAGGGCAATTTCGTAGTTTACTTTCGTGAGGTCGTCGGCCTTGGATTTGGCATTGGCCGCCAGCTTTTCGTTTAGTTCGAAAGCCAACTGGGCTTTTTTGCGCGCGGTTTCGTCGGTAATGGCGGCAATAAGCATCTGCTCAATGGCCTTGTTGGCGGTAGCGTTGGCAGCGGTCTTTTCGGCAGCTGCTTTCTCGGCAGCGGCTTTGGCCCGGGCGATGTCTTCCGCACGCATTTTGGCATTGTCTGCCGCCTTGGAGTTGATCGCTTTCAGGTTTTCGCCGGTCTGCGTTTTAGATTCATCTTCGGCAGCTTTCTTCACCCTGGCGGCGTCTTCGGCGTGTTTTTGCGTGTTGAGAGTGGTCTGCTTTTTCTGTCCTTCGACCTGCTCCGACACAAACGCATCCTGAAAGGACTTGGAAATTTTCTTTCCTGCATCGCTAAAAACCTTGCCCGCTTCGATGAAGCCGTCAGGCGTGATGGATTTCAGAAAGCTCGTAACTTTGGAAACGTTCGTCTGGATCCAGTCGAAAAAGTTATTGATGGATTGCTTCACGATGCCAAACCCGCCCGTGATGAAATCGAAGGCCGGTTGCATGGCCTGGCCAATGGATTGCCCTACGCTGGAAACTCGTGTGTACAATCCGCCGAAAAATTCGGTTGCTGCTACGACTTTTTCACCGACCCATCCCAACAATTCGATTAGTCCATTGAAAACGAGTTTCCCAATTTCACCAACGAGCGTAAAGCCTGCCGACACAAACGGCAGCTTGTCGAGCAATTCGCTGAATCCTTTGCCTACTGCCTGAGCAACATCCACAATGACCTGAATCCCGGTTTTGAGCGCTTCCCATACGCCGGTAATTACACCACGAACGGTTTCCGAGTTATTGTATAGGGTAATAAAACCACCAACCAGTAAGGCTACGGCGGCCACCACTGCGCCGATCGGGTTGGCGCTCATGGCGGTATTCAATGCCCATTGCGCCACAGTGCCCGCTTCGGTCCAGATCAACCGGCCTTTTTCGGCGGCTGCGAGGGCGATCGTCGATGCGGCTGCTGCTATGTTGGCGGTATTGAGCGATACCAGGGCAACGCCCAGGGCAATGAAGGCAGCCCGGTTTTCGGAAATGAATTCAGGAATGGCAATAAGCGCCTTCCCGAATGCCACCACGGCCTGAATCACGGCTTCCAGTGCCGGAATTCCTGTTTCCAGCATGGTATCGTAAAACAGATTCAGGGCAGGAGCAAGGATCTCGCCTAGTTTCAAGGCGCTGTTTCCGAAAGCTACGTCCAGTTGCTTTTGCTTAAATTCAAGCGTTTCGTTGTTGACAGCGGCCATTTTGTAGGCGGCGTCAGTACCGGTGAGCGCTTCGGTAAATTCTACGACCTGCCCCCGGTGCGTCATCAGGTGTTGAGCGGCCACCACGTTTTCGGTGCCGAACATCTTTGCCAGCTCGGCGGTAGTTAAGTTTTGGGCAGCCAGGTTATCCAGCGATTTTTCCAAACCCACCACCTGGGGGTTCAGGTCCTCGGTCGATGACATCAATTTGATAAGCATGTTCCGGAACATGGTACCGGCCTGCTCTCCTTTAATGTTTATGGTCGAGAGCGATTGCAGGGCACCGTTTGTTTCCTCGAAAGAGACATTCGCCGCATTGGCTACGGTACCGGAGGCTTTAAGCGCTCCGGTCATATCGACAATTTCGGCAGAACCAACCTGCGCACCTGCGGCGATGGCATTGATGAATCGACCGGCATCCGAGGCCGGCGCGTTGAATTGGTTGAGTGCTCCGGCCATCAGTTCCGTAGCCGGCGCGAGCTCGATCTTACCGGCCTGACTCAGGATAATGGCTTCTTTAGTGACAGCTGCCAGCGCTTCGGCGTTTTCGGTCAGGTCCGATTTTGCGGAGCCCATCATCTGGTACGCGGCCAACATTTCGTCGGCGGTTTTGCCTACCTCCGGGCCCAACTCTTTGGCCTTGGTTTTCAGGAGTTCAAGTTCCGAGCCGATTATATTCGTATTGGCAGAAAGTTCTTTGGCGGCAGCGTCGTACTTCGTGAAATTCTCGACGGCTTCACCCACAAACCGCATGATCATTTGGCCGGCTTCGTAAATAGCAGTTACCACGAACGCCCCAATGATCCACTCCTTAATCCGGCCCCAGGTGCCCTGGGTTTTCTCGCCTTCTTCGGCCACGGCCCGGACGTCACTTCTAACCGATGCGAGTCGGGTATTGACCTGTTGGAGCTCCTCGGTTTTTTTGATGTAGTCGTCGGTACCTGGCGTAAGGTCCTTAATTTCCTTGCCCAGCTGTCGGGCATAGCCTTCCAATTGTCGGACGGTCATGCCTGCCTGACCCATCGTCTCCCGGACCTGCTTGATTTCTTCTTCGAGAGCCTTAATGTCTTGTTTCGATTCAGCCCATTCTTTGGTACCACGGGTTAGCTCCTTTTGGGCTTCCTTGGTTTCGTAGAGCTTCTTTTCGAGTTCACCGAGTGCGTTCAGGGCGGGTTTCCCGTTTATGTCGAGATTCCAGACCGAGTTTTCAACTTGTTGCATCTTATACAGAAAAAGGTACGCTACTAAGTTGCAGCGTACCTTTTGTATGGAGTAGGACGAGAAAAATGGTGGCTTATCTGTTGCCTTTTGCCCGGTTATGAGTTTTACACAGCATTTCACAGTTTTTTGCATCAGTAGAACCACCTTTGCTCCATGCGGTCACGTGGTCGGCATCCATATCGCCCAAGCTCCAAATCTTGGTCTTGTTGGCATCATGGCCAATGGCGCAAAGGGGGCAGTTGGAAACGCCATTCTTTTCAGCTTTGGCTTTCTGCTGAGCGTAGACAGCTTTTTTTGTCGAATCTTCAAAGATTCGAATGTCAAGTAATTTTGCATCAATCGAGCCACCAAGGATATATTCAAAAACTCCTTTACGGCTTTTGACCGATGGATCTCCATAAAGCTTTTTTACTTCGGCAGAAACCTTTTTGGGGTCATAGGCTTTTTTGTGGTAGGTTTCGTATAACCGGCCCCACTCCAACCCGCACATTTCCCGTTCTACGTCAATAAATAATGTGGAAGCCCAATCAATTACACTGTTGAAATAATTTTTCAACTCCCTGATATCATTGTCAAAGCGATGACGACTCATGTAATCTACAATATTGCCTTTGCTTACCCAGTTAAGAGCACATTCCAGATAGTCTTGCCGATTGACAGTGCCCTTGATGTAGGCCGCACGTTTTTGGTTCATGGCGTTTTGTGAATTACTGAACTCCTCTTTGCAAAGTGTCACAAAGGGGCCAGAAAAAACCGCGTTGTTCAGCTCCTGTTCGTTCAGCGGAACGCCAGCAATGTTGATGGTGCGAAACCATTCCTTTATCTCAAATTCTTCTCCTTCACACTCGTAGATTAGTAGTTTGGCGTCAAGTATCTTCTGGCGCTTCTCGGCGGCGATACTGCTAAAATACTGCTCCATGCCGTGTTCATCCTTTACCGCAAATTTATTGGTAACATACCGGCCGATACTGGTAATACGCTGTTGCCCATCGAGTACTTCAAGATTTTCATCATCAATTTTGTTGAAGTAGATCAACCCCAAAGGGTAGCCTTTGAGAATGGATTGGATCACGGCTACATCCCTTTTGCCATCAGCATAGATGTAGTTGCGCTGGTATTCGGGCTGGATGGTGAGCTTGCCGGATAGTCCAAAAAGGCCCTTGCCTTCCAATTCGTTGTAGACAAAGCCTTCGCAGATTTCTTTAACAGTGATATCAGTTTTGAGGGTGGTTTTCATTTATTTGCAATTTTATGTCTAATGAAGATCCTGTCATAAGTCCTTCTACCATTGACGATGGAGCATCCCCCTCTATCATCCGGGTGAACAATATACCCGAGTTGTTGTAAAACTTTTTTTGGAGCTGACGCTCGGGTGTTACCACTTGCTTGCCAAACTATTTCAAATTGTTCAGGAGAATATTTATCCAGAAAACTAATTGGAACTCCCATTAAACCAGTGTAATCACTTGGTATGGCGTCAGTAAATGGAACTTCAATAGCATCATAATTCTCGTAACGCTCATAGACATCGCTACTATTTTTAACCTTCTTATTAAATCTCAGGTTATCCGCTAATGTCATTAACTGCATAGGCTGATGGCGCCTGCCATGATCAAGGTTAGTGAACCAACAAACATTTCTGAATTTTACTAATCCGGTTTCTTGATTATAAACGCCCTCACCGTATTCTTCTGCAAATGGTGTGGAAAAGAAAGCATTACCCGCTTGAAACCCGTTTCCAAGCCACATTTTATTCTCCATTATTAGCGGAAATACCTCTTTGTACTTAATGGCATTCATATTCCCAATAATTACGAATTGTTTATCACCTTCTACAATCCAGGATAAAAAATCTCGAAATAGAGAGAAAGGTGGATTGGTAATGATAAAATCGGCTTCATCGCGCAGTTTTTTGACCTCCTTACTATTGAAATCGCCGTCGCCTTTCAAATACTGCCATTCCAGATCATTCACATCAATTTTTCCATCACCCAATAGATCATGAGTAAGAGAAAAAATCTTACCATTTTTGGTAGTCTTGCTTTTGTCAAATTGCGGAGCGCTTTCTTCGAACATGGTAACCTGATAGCCTGTTTTGTAATGCTTGCTTTCAACGGCGTAGCTGGTACTGATGAGTTTCTTTAAGCCAATACTCTCGAAGTTTTGGGCAAAGAACTTGGTGAAGTTGCTCCATTCGGGGTCGTCGCAAGGCAGTAGGATGGTTTTGCCACGGAAGACATCAGGGTCGAAATCAAGATAGGCGTTGATTTCTTTTTCGATGTCGTGGTATTGTGTGTAGAACTCGTCGTTTTTTGCATTTTTTGCTTTGCTTAAATTGATGTTAGCCATGGTCTGGTGAACTCGAAAATTTTAAGATTAATGCTACTATTACAGATGAACTGCAATATAGGCATGATCGTGAATTAAATATGGTGATATCGGTTTTGAGGGTGGTTTTCATTTTATTCTGTTAACTTTTTACTCTTGATTAAAAGGCGTGCGTATACAGGTACAATTTCATCGTTAGTTTTTATGGTAGCCCGTCTGTTTAAATCACTAAATTTTGAGCTATCCTTACGAGTATAAATCTTAGTTCTAAAAGCATTGTCAGCTTCTCTATCTGTAATTCCTACAATTTCAAACTGCTCAGGGGAATATTTATCCAGGAAACTTATCGGCACACCCATTACTCCATCAAAGTCATTTGGAATAGCGTCTGTAAAGGGTACATCAATAGCATCGTAGTTGTCGTACTGATCATACTTTTCTTTTCCCTTTAACTTCTTGTTAAACCTCAGGTTATCTGCCATGGTCATTAGTTGCAACGGCTGGTGACGCCTGCCGTGATCAATTGTTGTAAACCAGCAGGAATTTCCAAGTCTTGTATAATCACCTACATAGCCCAAGCGAGCAGCCTTTTGTTTATCCTTCTCATCAACCTCTGTCCCTTTTGGAACTGCAAAAACCATATCATTACCATTACCGGTTGCACCAAGCCACATCTTATTCTTTTTAATCAGCGGAAAGACTTCCTTGTAGGTAATGGCATTCATATTGCCGATAATCACAAACTGCTTTCCAGCCCTAACAATCCAGGATAAAAAATCGCGAAAGAGAGAAAAGGGAGGATTGGTAATGATGATATCGGCTTCATCGCGGAGTTTCTTAACCTCCTCACTATTGAAATCGCCGTCGCCATCCAGGTATTGCCATACCAGATCATTTACATCCACTTTACTATCACCTGATTGGTCACGGGTAAGGGTGAATATCTTTCCGTTTTTTGTGGCTTTGGTTTTGTCGTATTGAGGGGCGTTTTGCTCAAACATCGTGATTTGATACCCTGTTTTGTAATGCCTGCTTTCAACGGCGTAGCTGGTACTGATGAGTTTCTTTATGCCAAAGCGCTCGAAGTTTTGGGCAAAGAACTTGGTGAAGTTGCTCCATTCCGGATCGTCGCAGGGCAGTAGGATGGTTTTGCCACGAAAGACATCGGGGTCGAAATCAAGATAGGCGTTGATTTCTTTTTCGATGTCGTGGTATTGTGTGTAGAACTCGTCGTTTTTTGCATTTTTTGCTTTGCTTAAATTGATGTTAGCCATGGTCTGGTGAACTCGAAAATTTTAAGATTAATGCTACTATTACAGATGAACTGCAATATAGGTCATGATCGTGAATTAAAGCCTACCGTATCTTTCAATTACTCAGCCCCACCATTCATCTTTCTCATAAAATGGTTTTTCGTAGTAGTCTTTCAAGGCCTGCATCATTTCAGGAGGCAGTTTCTCCATCAGATATTTCGCAATATCATTGTAGATATCGGCCTTATTCAGATTATAGAAAGGGTTTTTCGAGCGTTTCAGGGTATTCATTTGCTGCATGCTGCGCCCGATCGCGTAGGCAATGCGGGTTTTGGCACGCTCAGCGGTAGGCACAGCACGCCGTTTCGTGTTGATGTAATAGCCTGGCACGAATAGTGTCACATCCTTGCCACTAATCGTGACAGACTCATTGTTGATGAATTTCTCTACACCGACCGCTTCCACGAACTCTACCAGGGCATCGACCTTCGGGAAGTTGGCGAAGGAAAGTTTTCGCATGTCCTTAAATCGACCATAACCCCGCATGCCCATACGGAAATGTACTTCCAGTTGTCCGGCCACAAAGGTTCGCTCGGAATAGATGGAGCGTTTCAGTTCCTCGGTCAGGATCAGGCCAGCGTTTTCCATCGAGGTACGCATCTGCCGCACCCCCTCTGTGAAAATGTGGTCGCAGACTTCAACGACTTCGTTTTCGAACTTCCGCAGGATTTCTTCTTCAATGGCCATTACTCAAGAAACAAATAGTGATTGATTGGAATCGTGACGTCGATGTCGATAAGCCAGCCTTGCACGGTTGCGTTGGCAATGCTGCCAATGGGCAATAGGCGGTCCTGATGGAGGGAGATTTCGAGCTCGTCGCTTGCGGTGCTATTGGCAGCGGCGTACTCGGCACAGCTGCGGATGAAGCCAATCACGGCCAGCATTTTCAGCCAGGTGCGGTTGCGGACTGCGAGCTTTACGGCGGCTGTGCGGGCACCACCTCCCATTTTTTCGAGCACCATTAGGGTGCAGGCAAAGGTGGCACGGGTAAGGCCGGTATCGTTGTCGGTCAGGGGCGTTTCGGCAATTTGGGCGGTCATGATCATATCGCCGGGAAGAACAGACTTTTCAAAAATGTGCTGCACCTCCTGCACCCCTTCTTCACCCGACGAGACCAGGTGATAGGAAGAAAAAACGACCTTCGTGGCCACGGCGTCGTAAAAGTCATTCAGCGTGAGCAGGTCGGTAATATGTAAGGGAGCGGGTAGATTAGGCATTTTCAGAGTCGTTAATTAGTTCCTGATTGTGAAGCACATCGTCGAGCATACTAGCCCAAACCAGGTGCGCGGGCTGTTTGCAGACCATATCGAAGTTTCCGAAGTGCCCTTCCTTCGCGATATTTTTCAGTAGCATGATCCAGCCACGCCCGTCCGGGTAGCGGGGTTCGAGTGTGCCGGAGCCGCCAAAAACCTGCTCGTATTGTGTCAGGAAGGCTTTTGCCGATCGCTCGAAATAATCGAACAGAGCGAGCTTCGACATTTCGCTAAGCGAGCTGAGAGCGATTGCGCGGTCGGCAGTGCGGGCTTCGTTGTACAGCTCCCGCAGGTCACCGTCCCACTCGTCCGACTCACGAAAGTGAAACAAATCTTTCCGCTCCGGGCGGCAAAGCGTGGCCAATATACGCTCGTAGGCGGTCAGGTCCGGTTCGTCGGGGTCAGAGAAAGCAACGTAGTCCATCAGCGCCAGGCTAAGTTCCAGCGCCTTGGTGTCCTCGAAGTTGGGGCCAAAAACGTAATATTTCTCGTCCATGTGTAAGAAATGCTCACAAGGCCGGGCCGTAGGAGGTGTCCATATCCAATCAAAGGCTTTTTGCAAAGCTTCCCATTGTAACAGATCCAGCTGCCACTTTTCCCATTCGTCGGCAGGAACTTGGAGCCACATTTGCGCAGCAAGTACCTGCATGTCGGGCGTTCGGTCTTCGGCGGGCACCCGGCCAAAGGCAACGAGTGCGCCCCACTGTTCGAGGGAGCATTCTTCCCAGCGCTCAGGCGCTTTGTAGGTTTTGTTTCTGTATCGAATCAGGTTCATGGTGCTTCGGTTACGATAATTTCTATTTCAGGATCTTCCCAATTTATGGCTACGTTGGCAAATCGGTAGGTTTGGGGTTTGTTCAGTACCGGCGAAGTCAGGCCCTTGGAAGGGATCGTGATAATCACCGGCCGGCGCGAAATAAATATGATGTAGGTTAGTTTCAGGTCGATATTATAAACACCGGCGTCCATCGGACTAGCAGCAAAAACCTTTGCTGTAAAGGGGTCTCGTGCAGGTATTTTAGAAACAGAATTTGCCAGTACCTGGATGGAAGGGTAATAGATATAACTAACCGGTCCGGAAACGACCTGTACCAAAGAAAGGGGAATAGGTGTAGTAGAAATACAAACGGCGTTCGTATCTGCATTTGCCTGAGTATCCATAGCCAATGCGGCAGCAAGCGCCTTAGCGTTTGCATCTGCCTGACTGATTTCAGAACCGTAACTTTCGGCTGCAATGGTTATATTCCAGGAACCTCCGATGAATCCAACCGAACAACCAGACTTTTTCTTTTGCGATACATACACCACTTCCTCCGAAAAGAAAGGCGTTGTTTCCAAATCGCAATCTTCCGTTTCCCAGGGCGGAATGTATCCATCGGCTCCGGGAGCATTAACCGAAGTAACGAGAGGGCGTACATTTTCGCCACTATCCAAATAGTATTTTACGAGAGCATTCACAATACGTCGGCCTGTACGCAGACCATTCGCGCCCAGCTCACAGGAGGTGATCCAGTCGCGCCAACCCGTAGGCCGATCGTCTTTTGCGATTTTGGGAAGCTTGCTAAATCGGCTGAAAGGGTTGGTGTATCGGAACGTTAGCGTCCGGTCGATCGGCCATTCGGCAATGTTCTCGGTGGTGAGCGTATCGAAAGCCGGCACAACCGGAATCCACTCGCCGTTGTCGGCAATCCGGAATTCCTGCGACAGCAACATATCCTCAAAATACGTTCGGTGCTCAGCTCGTAGCCGGTTGCCCGTTGATAGCGTGATCTGCCGATCGCCGGTGACCTCGTTAATTATTTCTTCGCTCACGGTTGGCAGGTAATCATGCCCCACAAAACGTGACAGGATCTGACGGGAAACTTTCATGCTCTCGACCGACAAACCAACAAACGGCAGGGTGTCGTAACCACCGAGGCCGTTTTGAAAGAGCAAGTACCGGACGGTCTCGAAGTATTCGGTCCATACCTGGTAGCTGCGGATTTCGGAAATGCGTTCCGTGTTTTCGTTCGATAACCACACGTCATAGCGTACCACGGTTTTCTCCCGGTCGAGCAAACCAAGTGCCTGCATAGAAACCGGAATACCGTAGACGGTCATGTACGAAATATCCTCCATTGTCAGGGCCGTGTAGGTTTCACGGGTACTGTCCTCGTAAAGGCAATCTACCCGAACATGCAGCTGCTCCGGTGCGGGTGAAAAGTTCGTGAGGAAGTAAAGCCATTCCGGCTGATCCGTCCGGACAAGCTTATTGTTCGGCTGCCAAGTCAGGAAGCGCCGGCCTTCGGCAATGTGGCGCGTGAAAAACAGACCGCCGTAGGTATCATAATCACGCTCGGAGATTCCGGCCTTGATCGCCCACTCGGAGGTTTCGTCTTCGGTGTCTAGCAGATCGTCGCCATTGAACCGGCTTTTCCGTACAAAAAACTGACGGGTATTGCCTGCACACACAAGGATTTTGCTGGCATCGAAAGGCGGCGGCTCTGCCGAAAGCATGTCGTCGAGACGGGTTTGAATCTCGAAATAGGCACCGGCAGAAAAAGGAGAATCGTCCGTAGGAGGTTCTTCATTAGCTTCGTGGACCGAAGTGGAGCCGAACCCGGCAGCCTGAAAGCCTTCCTGCATGAATAGCTCACAGATGTACAGCAGATCTACCCGGCTGAGACCTTCTGCCAATACAACCGGCTCCATGCCAATCACGACCGGGTTTCGGGCAAGTACTAATTTTTGGTGGGTAATGGTTGCTAGATAGTCCATATCATTTCATCCGGAAAACTTTGTTGTACTTGGAATTGTCTGGCAGCCGGTTAGTTTGTTCCTTGCCAGCGGCACTACTTGCCGCATAAAGCGGGTAGGTGGTTAGGTTTTTCCGGAGAAAATTAACCAGGGCGTTCAGATGCTTCTTGGAGTCGGTTTCGGCCTGTTCGATCAGGTATGCAACAGTTTGTTCCGGAGCATTTTTGCGGTTATAGATGCCATCAAAATCAGACAGCACCCGTATGCTACCAGACGATAACAGCGCAAATTGCAGATTAGGCAGCGCCATCCAGTAGGCGGTATGAGCCAGGGCACGGGCAATGAGCCGAAGTAGTTTTTTTTCAGGATCTGTGGCTGTTGATTCAAGCAAAGCTTCTTTCAGTTGGTCGTATTGCTCCTGTCCCAAACGCGGTAGGATATAATCCAACTCGGCCAAAACGATATACGGGCGAATGTTCACGTACAGCCGGTAGTTCCGGTCAATCTGCGGAAGAAATTCACTCATAGCCGTAGCCGAAGGAACAAACATGGTACGGGATGCCTTTGCGGTCGGCGAATCTTTGTACGTATCGGAATCAAAACTTTCCAGGTAAACCAGCAGATTTTCCAATGCTTCAATGGCATTGCGTTCCGTTTCCCGTAGTCGCTTATCCAACACGCCAATTCGGACGGGGGCCGTGCTTTCGGTGCTCATTTCCTGCAAACCGTTGTCACCGTCATTACCGATCGAAAACGGTAGATAGTGCAGGTACGCATACCAGGCAACTACCTTCTGCATGTATATAAGCAGTCCCTCATTTTCGTCAGAAAGATTTTCTGCGTTGTACTGCGTATCAATTTCGGCCACGAGCTCAGCTCCTACCGCACGCGTCAGTTCTCCATCCTGCGCCATCTGAATGTAGGGGGCAAGGAATTCGTCGGTCGTGGCATTCATCACGGCCCGGCCTAAGTATTTCGTAAGATCTTGTACGCCTTTCAGTATCATTTTTCTGTGTCGGTTTCTTCGGCTTTGTCGCCTGTTTCCTGTTTCAGTCCAGATGTTTTTTTCTGCTCAACGCCAGCGGGGTTTTTGTCGTCGGAGACCAAGAGAATGTCATGAAAACCAGCATACACATCTTTCGGGAGCTTCAATGCTTTCTTCACATCGCTGTTGAATAACCCGGTGATCAGCTTTCTTTCCCGTGCGGTGCGGAAGTGTTGCTGGAAGTTGGCAGCCACTTTCAGTTCTGATCCGGAGCCGCCGAGCATCTTGCCGTCTGAGACGCCGGCCAAACTTGGCAGCATTCGGGAGGCGTTTGAAAACGCAAGTAACGCAAGCTGATAGGCTTCATTCAGCTCCTTCGCATTAAGCGATCGCTTAATTTCTTCAAATTGGATGAATCCGGAAAGTTTGCCGTCAGGCGTGAGGTCGCATTCGTCGAAAATCAATCGGGGGCCGGTGTCGTTTTTCTCAGAAAAGATATTTTCAATTGACTTGTAAAATTCGTCGCGGGCCTTGTCTTTCTGCTTCTCGAAATCTTCCGGTTCGTCGGAGGTCGTATCATCCAGCGAAGCACTTGCCGCCATTTCATCGAAGTACCTGCTCGCTACCCGGACCACGTGGGCAAGGTTCTTGTTGTGCTTCACCGTGCCAATCATCGAGCTGGCAATGTAGTTCATGACCTCAATCCAGTGAACGGATTGATCACCCCAATACTGCGCATACCCGTAGTAGGGTTGGCCGCTTTGGTATGGGCGTAGGTGAACAATGGAGTCCATAACGTCCGTACTTTCAGGATTGTAGGCAGGCATAACCGAGGTATGCTTATCCATCGCATCCTGATCCGTCCAATCCGGACAGAGCAAATACGTTTTCACGATCGGATCAGCAAGGGTTGCCCGCATGATAAGAGAATCTTTCACGGAATATATCGGCAAATCTTCAACTACATTTCTCCGGATAAATGCATTACCCGTTTCGACAATGGAGGTTAACGCCCGATCAATTACCTCACTCAAATCAGGCACATTGTAGGCATCAATGTATTCTTCAATTGCATCGTTTGTGAATGGCTCCCGGATAATGATGTTATCCTTTTTCACGTGCTTGAAGAAACCAAAACCACCACCGTACAAAAAATCGATTCGAGCTTGTACCAGGTTCTGCGCATCGCCATTGCTCCGGAGCAACTTTACCCGTTCGTTGGGCAATATATTATTGTCACCCCACGGGTAATAGATGTAGCTTTTCTTGTCAACATTCACGGTGCGCTCCGTGCCGGGTTTCACACCGGTCGTGTCACGTTGCCCAGCGTCGGCATGCTTCGTCATTGCGATTCTGCGCGTACCAACTTTAATTTTTTCGATCGCCATATAGAATTAGAAATTGTGGTCAATTATGTGGCCGTTAAAACTTACCAGTAGGCAAAACAGGATCTCCCGTTTCAGCCACCGCCCGCCCTGGTCGCGAAACTCAAAACGCAAGTATCCAGCGCGACGGCTCGCCTGCCGAATGCTAAGCAGATCCGACTTTTGGTGCTTCACATCTGCGGACCTGTTTCTGCAATTTTTCTTCTCACCGTAGCTCCCGTCCTTTTTCCGGTAGGTGATCGAAAAGGTCTGGTCTCCAAACTTCGTCAACAGGTCTACCTGCCGCCGAACGTCACGTATGTATATTGTTCCCATGCTGAAAATTCGCTCAATCAACCCTAATCCAGTAGGACGATTTTTCACAGAAACGCCATTCCGCTGTTTCCAAGACTCTCAATTTTGACTTTCAGGCAGTTAGCTCCGAAAAACGGCTTTAACATTCCGCTTCCCTTTAAAGGGGTTGCCCGCCCTATATCGAAAAGGCAATTGCCAAATCGTTTTTGTGAATATATGCAGGCTCGTTTTCGGCTTGATCGTCAATGACTTATTCGATTCGTGGTTTGTGGCAATAGTCGTGTCGATCAAAATTCAAAAAATTCAAAAAATTGAAATTTTCGGATTTAAATTGAAATCCGAAACAATGGATCGTTTCGGATTTCTAAATGTGAAGTCAAGAGGCGTTGGATGTCTTCATGCGCCTTGATGAGAAACTTTTAGTTTGTTAAGCGGCATTGGATGTTCTCATGCGCCTTGATCCTGAGCTTGTGATTGGGACAATACGTGAGAACTTCTTGAATACAATGTAATCGAATGCATCGCTTAAGTGTGTTGCATATTGCTGATCAAGCTTTTCATTGTTCTCTGAACGTTTGTCTTTCTCGAAGTTGTCACTAATGATTGGTGCATGCTGGAGGCTAATGAGTAGTGACTTACACTCTATCTCGTTGATACGTATACGAGGTATAGAGGGCTTAGATTCAGATAGGATAGTATTCACTACACGGTAGCGTATTTTGTAAGGAGGGTAGGATTGTTGTACGCAGTCCTTAATCGACCACCCATTATTTCTAAGTACTTGGATTAGTTGTTGATAGTGGGTAGTAGTTCTACCAGGATCACCCTTCTTTCCAGAACTATCACCGTATAAAAACAGCACCCTCTTTTTGTGGGCCTTGTACCTGGTACAGAATATAGTAGCCATTTCTTCAACCAGGGTAGTATTGGCACGCTTGACAAAGATATTATCTATGAAACGCAGCTCGCTCGGAAACTCCTGAGCAATAACCATACAGGTAAACCGTGCGTTAAAATCGCAGCTGATTTCGAGGGGCTTGTTTTCATCATAGTCGATACGCTTGTGAACATACAGTCGAGACTTGTCATCGAACTGATAGTCGTACATTTCATTGTAAGTGTGACGGCTCGTACTTAGCGATGGATAATAGGCGTTGTTCAGCCTGATCACGCGCCGGTTCAGGATCTCGACCTCAAAGGTCATTTCGTCTGCGCAGGATTCACGTTCTGTTTCGATGAAGTTCCCTGGTAAATTATCGAGGTTATCGTAGGCAGTCGCTTCCTGAAAATAGTAGCGCTTCGGGTCTTTCTTCATGAGCTCCTCGGTGCGGTAGATCCACTGCTGTTCAGGGGTCCATGCTGCGGACGTGAAATCGGCAATGAGCCAATGAAGTGGATGGTTGAAACCTTTCCTGTGCGGACGTGGATCCGCATACAAATACTTGTTAGCTCGTACCGTTTTACGCAATACGGTATTATAGAAGTCCTCTTTCAACTTAAAGCTCTCGTCCATTAGCAGCACATCGAGGTTCAATCCACGTGCTGTGTCCGGGCGATCGGCGGAAAGAAATACGATCGTACATCCGTTCTTGAAGCAGATACAGTTTTCGTACGTATTAATCCCTTCGTAGGGATGCCACCAAGTTTCGGGCGGTCGGCGGTTGAGTGTGTAGTGACCCCATGGGCGAACCTTGGGGTCATATTCGTACAAGCCATAGTCCTCGAAAACCTTTCGGCTCTGTGAAAGTACAACGTCTTGCACGTGTCGATAGGTCATGGAGGCAAGCCCAACCTTAGATCGAGGCAGGGCAAATGCCACTTCCGCCAGCAATTTCATTAGCACATTGGTTTTTCCGGATCCACGCCCACCGTTGAAAGTTGCTCGAAAACCAGTCTGATACATTTTGCCGTTTTTCTCAAAATCGGCTTCATTCTCCATCAAAGCATGAAGAAACCGACCCTGCGCAGGATTGACGTTGATCTGTATCTCTCGACTATTCAACACTATATTCCCCATCTTCCACCTCCTTTCCAGAACCAGTACCCTCATTTTGCGTGGGGGCAGTAAAGACATACACTCGCGTACCTGGCGGCATGGCCTGCTCAGGAGAAATCGCTGTTTCGAGCTTATCAATTTGTTGGAGCTCGCGCAGCTCCTTGACCGCTTTTAGGATCAGTTCACCGTTTTTGTCACGTACTGCAATTTGCAGGGCAACATACGCAGACTCGACGAGTACCTTTGCCGCTCCTTTTTTGTCCAGGTCATAGGCATCACCCCACAGCGCATAACTATCCCGAAGAATCTGATAGGCGTGGGTTTTCTCGTGGCCATACTCGTTGTGCAGCATCTCGACTACTTTTTGTGGCGAGAACATCTTTGTCGCCCACGACCAGGCTTTTTTCATTTTTTCAAAATACTCCTGATCCCTGGCAGATAGTGGCACCTGAGCAACAAGATGGTCCTTGAACTTGTCGAGCTTGTGTTTGCCTTTTTCGGGCAGGAAGTCCCCAGGAGGCATTTTTTCTAATTCATTCATAGCTAATAGCAAAAAAGTCACGATGCAAAATGCACCGTGACTTTCACTCACAATAGGACACTTTTAGTTAAAACAAACCCATCCCCTCCGGATCTTCAATCGCCTTCATCGCCCGACGTCGATACTCATCTTCCTTCCAGACGTCTGCCGGGTTTTCCAATTGAGTGCCTTCCCGAAAGAAGTGACCCCATCCACGTTTTTGCTGCCGACCACGTTCGTTGTGCTTGTCGTAGGCAAAATCAGGGATTTCGAGCCTACGAAACTTATGCGTGATCCATGCCCAGAGCAGCGCCCAATCAATTAGCCGGCTCTTGCGCGATCGGGCAAGGATGAAAACCGCATGCGTGAGAAACAGGCGCTGCGGCTCGTTCTTATCCTCCTTCTTCTTTGCCTGTTCCTTAAACATGCAGTAAAGCGCCCAAATCTCTGATGAAATGGATGGATGCGCCAACCCAACATCCTCACTGCTCATGATCCGGAGCCGCTTCCATACATATTCGCTGTATCCAGAATTGTAGAGCTCCACCGCCCAATAGAGAGCTTCTTCCTCCATTCCCCTGCGGATGCACTTTTGCATTGCCGAGCTGACCTCAAAGAAATCGTATTCGTTTTGTGTCGTTATGTCGTACTTTCCCATTAGTTCTGAATGATTATCTTGCCCTTAACTACTATTACATCTACTCGCTCACCGATCTTGAACCCTGCATCCCGCATCCAGATCCCGGCAAGATTTAGCGATGGGGCCCATACCGCTCTGTTTCTAATTCTGCGGCAGTATTTCGAGCCGACCTTCCTTTTTGTGATTTTTTGCGCTACCTTTGACATGCTTAATTGAGGTTAGTTAGTTTAATTACTGATTGACTGAAAGCCCGCTCCCAAGGCGGGCTTTTGTTATTTCAGAACAGTTTAGTCTGATCGTCCTTGAAAAACAACGGGAGATCGGTATATCCTTTTTTCTTTTCCCGATGTACGCCGCCCAGGGCGTTTGGTTGGTTGGCGATCAGCTCCCGGAGCGCTGCCTGCTCCACCGGTGTCAGCTTTTTGAAATCCTTTCTTTTCATCGTTTCAGCAGTTTTGCGAGTTGACCTTCATTCATTTTGCCTTTCTGGATGGACCAGGAGAGCCGGAGACTCATCGAAAAACTGACAACGCCTTTTCTGAATAACCCCCAGGCACGCTGCATGATTAGCCGAAGCTTGGACCTGATTTTTTCGCTAAAATTCCTCATTGCTTAATTGAGTTAATTGATTAATTATGTGATACTTAACTGATATAAATATCTCCCGACAGAACGGATATACAACTCCGCAGTCCATTTATTTTTTAAAAAAATGGCTATCAATCCGATAGCCATTTTTCTCCTAAAACAAGCTCAATTGGCTCGTAAACACAGGTTTGGGTTCTGGTATCGGGGCAGGTTTGGCCACTTTTTCAACCGGCTGTTGAACCACGTCGGGCACTCGCTGCCGCCAGTGTTGCATCACCACGCTGCCTTCTTCCGTAATCGGCAGCAGGTGCGGAATCGGCGGCGCTCCGTGACGGTGGTAGGGGTTAAGCTCGTAACCAAATTTCCAGCTGTTAAGGCGCAGCGAATCCAAACAGCTAATCTGTCCCTGGGCACCATGAAAGGCCAAATTCAGCGCCGCCATCTTGGCACAAATCGGGTCGATGTCTTCGCCAAACATATAATTGCCTGGCCACCGACTATTGATGGAGAGCAGCGTGCGGCCGCTTCCCACGGCAGGATCATTCACCCGCTTGCCAGTCCCTTCTATGTTTTGGATCGTTAGCATGGTCATCAGGTCGCAGACTGAGGCAGGGGTGAAAAACTGCCCCAACCAACTGCGTTTGTTTTGGCTGGCCAAATATTCATACAGCGAGCCCAAAGCATCAAACCATTGTCCATCGCCTGCCACTTCCTTATCCAGAATCCCAATCCACGCCCGGAGCATCGTGCCGAACTTCGCATAATCGGCTCCATACTTATCCAGCAGGCGTTTGCCCATGTCCAGATCACCGTGGACCAGCAGGCAGCCAATGCCATAATCTATAAAATCCCGGAAAACGTCTGCCGGGTCGAAACGGTACTCCCCAAACTCTTTCAGTACATCCACCATCGGCCTCACTTGCCGCGGGGCGTCTTGCATATTGCTCATAAGTATTTTGATTTTCGGTGAAACAAAAAAGGCCCCGATCGCTCGGGGCCTGGTAGGTGATTAAAACGGCAGATCTTCGTCTGCAATCAGTTCCGTTTCGATTCGGCACATTTTCAACAGGTGCTCTACGTAGTAGTCCTTGATGTTGAACGTGGTCAAGGTCTTGAACCGGCTCTCGACTAATTTCTGCGCGGTAAGTGCGGGGCAAATCCACCGCCCTGGGCGGTTGGCCCGAATGAACTCGATGGCATCGCTCAGGCTGATTTCCGTATTCAAAAATTCCATACTGTTTATTTCTTGCAAAATACCATCCAAACCGTCAGCGTCCTTTTTCCACCACGCCCGGCTTACATCCGCAGCATGATTGGGATCACCGTGCGCCTCAAAATCTTCTTTCCGGATGCCGGTCAACCACTCATTCAGGATGCTTTCTTTGCTTACCCAATTCTCGACGTCGGATTTTAGGCTCAACCAAATCTGCGCGAGCTCATAGGGGTTGTTGCTGTTTTCGATCAGGTACGCCTGCACCTCGCTTTGCTCAATGCCCTGTGGCAGTTGCGTTTGCTTGTGAATTAGGTGGGCAACCGTATAGATTCCGATTTTCGCACACAATAGCCCATCTAGTTTGTTAATGTGCATACGCTGCCCGACTAAGGTAGCCCAGGCGTAATACTCTTGTTCTGATTTTCCGGTCGCTTCCAGGAAACGATCTTTGTTCCGGCGAGTGGCTACTACTACTTCATTTTGCGAAATTGTGCTTACGTTTTCCATTGCTTAATTGGAGTTAAAAGGTTAAATATGTGATTGTTAACTGATATAAAGATCTCCCGACAGAACGGATTAACAACACCACGAACCATTTATTTTTCCTGAAAAATGAAGTTTTTTTGAGGTTTTTTGGGCTGAAAATCGCCCGTGAGAATGGCGCTGCGTGGTAGGGAATAGGGGCGAAAAAAGTAGCAGGAAATGTAGGACCACACAAAAAAAGCCCCTGAACAATTGTCCAGGGGCAGCACTTTGGTTCTATGGATTTTAAAACGGCAGTCTCAAACTTTTCTGAAACGCATGTGCCAATTTAGACTTTCCGTTCGACTTTCGCAACTCAACCACGTCACCAAACACCTTTCGGAGTAGCAGAAAATCTTTCTCCTCATTTTCCACGTTACGAAATTCAGCCAGGCCACCACGGTTCACGAAAGTGTCCTTTTGTGCCCAATAGAACCGTGTGTCCTTCCAGATCAGGCGGTGATGGTGCGCATTAAGAAGCGATATCCAATAATCTTCGTTACAGTGAATATCACCATTGTACCAAAGCTTCGAGCCAGTCAGAACGCCATGGGCGCAGCCGGTCACGTAGCCGCTCAGCTGTACGGGGTTCAGGCTGTTAAAGGAAATTGGGGTGGGTGACGAGCTGAACCCAAACAAATAAGCGCCCGCCTGCCAGGCAGCGTGGGCAGTCATCTGGATTATATCGTGCGCCACTTCCGGATCTACCACCGTTTCTTCACCCGGTTCGGTATAGATCCTGCTCAGGTGCTCAATGTCATCATCGAGCATAAACACATCACCAATGTTCCTGATCATCCAGTCCCGTTTCCGGGTCAGCCCGATCACGTTGTCAGGGTGCGTTATGATCTCAATCCCGGGATTGCACTTTCGGTACAGATCCGCCTGACTTTCTTCGACGCATAGTGCAGCACCATAGACCGCACTCGTAGTCCGGACGCGGGTCGCCCGTTTGTGCGAGGGAATTATTATCTTAACTTCTTTCATTTGCCAAAATTTTGTTTGGGAGTACTTCGCAGGCCTCGCCAGGTATTCAGTAGATTATTTCGTCAAAACCTCAATCACCTGTTTCGCATCAAGCACGTGCGTGGTACCTACCTTGCTGCTCTTATAGCACTGCGAGCGATCAAGTCCCAGCTTTTCAGCCAGGTGATTATAGTCAATTTCGTTTCGGCAGATGATCACCACGGAGTCGTACTTTTCGCTGAATTTCGCAACAATAGGCAGCTCCGGTTCGCTTGGTGCGAGTTCCGAGCCCGCTTCGGTCAGGTCCTTTGCCAGCTCGTCCAGGCTTAGGCCAAAGCTATCGAGGTCGATGTATTCGTCAAACTCCGCTTTCAGCACCTCCATATCAAACTCTCCGGCGTGGCTGTTCTCGATCATCATCACCTCCCGCAATTCTTGCTCGGTGAGTTTACGCACTGCCGTGCGCACGTCGATGACATAATCACCCAGGCCATGCGATGCGAGCACTTCACATCGCTGATTCCCGCTTAGCAGTGTATTATCAGCATCCCGGACGGGAATACCGATCATGCCAAATTTTTGGATCCGCTCCCAAAGTTTCTGTTTTTCAGTAGCTTTGATCTTCCGCGGATTCTTAACGTGGGGCACCAATTCCGAAATAGCAACCCTCTGTGTTACAAACAATTCATTAATCATGGCTAACAGTAAAAATGTAAAAAAACAAAATCGCACCTGGCGAATACTCAAATGGTACTTTTGGGCAATGTTTCAATTACTGCTCCCGCTCCCGACCTTCACCACCAATAGAGAATGGAAAGAGTGGCGAAAAATGCGGGGCAAGCCTTAAAGTACATACCGCTGAGCCGTCAGCTCCTCGATGCGTGCATTCGTCTGCGCGAGCTCGATGCTCCATTCTGCCCGTTTCGATTCTGCCGATTTCGGGTTTTCCAACTTTCTTGTCACTTTCGAGCGCTTTTCCCGGAGCCGTTGCAGCTCAACGGTCAGCACGGCCTTGTGCTGCACATCGTCCAGCGATTTGGCAGGCACTACTTTTTCTGGCCTATCACGAAACGTGCCACCCGTATCCAGGCCGTTTCGCTCGATGTACTTTTTTTCATCCCACAGTCCTTCAATCTGTACCTGCAACTCGTAGATACGCGACGTCAACTCGTAGCAATCCACGTGGGGCGACACCTTGTGCAGCAAGTTGCTAAGTTTCGCCTGTTCCTTTCGTAGCTCGTTGGCTTCCGTGCTTAGTTCGGCCTGCTTTTCGGCATAGGCTTCACCCTTCGGGCGCTCAGCTGCGGTTTTTTCGGGAGTTGGGGTAGTGGGGGCTGCCCGATCGGGCGATGGGGGTTTTTGCTCAGCGTTTTTTTGCAGGGTGGCCAGTTGGCTGCGCAGGGCGTCGAGCTGCTCCGGGCGTGCTCGGCCTGCCTTTACTTTCATTTCCATCAGGCTCAGCGCTGCCTTCTGCTTCTGTATCTGCTGTGCTGCTGTCATTGTAGAGAATCAAAACAAATTCATGAATGATCTGTCGATAGGCCCATACCTGATGATCAAGTTCGAGATCGTCCGAGTCACACTGCCGGTGATCATAGCTACCGAGGTACGATTCCAAAGAGCTGCGGATATATTCTGCATCAATTTTTTTTCGATGGAGAAATTCATTCAGGCTTTCAAAACCAACAGGAGCAGGAATCATCGGGGAGAAATATAAGCCGGTAAGTCGCTGCTAACGACCGATAATCCAATAACGGAGTACAAGTGGTGCGGTACTTACAACCGCACGCTTACCGGCCATGCCCTGATTCCATTGCATGTCCACACTTGTACCCCAGAAAATTATCAATCGTTAGCGTTACAAATATACACACTAGCCTTCCCTATACAACAGGACACAAAAAAACAGCCCTACGCTCGTAAGGCTGTTTTTCATAGATAGCTTTTCATACTAGGCCGAAGGTTCTGGATCTTGCACCGGTTCAGGATCACCAACCGGTTCAGGTTCTTGCACCGGTTCAGGATCTTGCACCGGCTCCGGATCACTAATCGGCACTGGCATCGCATCATGGTCAGGATCTTCCTCCATCACCACTTCTTTCACCGCCTTCGGCTTCAATTCGGCCAGCTTTGCAGCTGCTTCGGCTTTCAGTTTCGCGCGAGCTTCGGCCAGGTCGGTCGCTTTTTTTAGCTCGATTTCTTCCGGAGACATGCCGTCGTATTGGGCATTGGCTTCGTAGATTTCAAGCTGCTTGCGAAGCCGCAAACTGATCTCATACGCATGCTTCGTAGGTTCGGCTTCGGCGGGGGAGCCTTCGTAGGTATTATCAGCCACTTCGTTCAGCACCTTATAGGCACCTTTGGCGGCTTTGTCCAGGGCGGTAAGCGCCGCATTAACTTTCGCTTTCGACATCGGTAGATTCGGTTATGGGTACAGACACCTGCTCCAAAAATCCTGCGGCAAGTTTCTCCTTTGCCAGTTCGGCAAGCAGCTCCTGCGGCAGATCATTGCTGAGCACAATGCGTGAACCCTGTTTTTCTAAGGCAATCCGGCCCACACCGGGCCGGACTTGCCATATTTTCATTTTCTTCTTAGCCATTGCCTAAGGAATTACACCTCGAAAGGCATCGCCTTCACAGCCGTAGCGTCGGTAGGTAGCACAACCGCAGGAGCAAGGAAAGGCGCGTGAAAATCTAAATCTTCGGCCTTAGCCTTAAACGTAATGCTGTTCGCATCACCACCCTTCGCACCCGAATCGTCCGATTCCTCAATCACCAGCGGGTTCCAGCTTGCACCATACACCCGGCGACTGCCATCCTTGTAGTAGCATACAATCACGCCACCTTCGTTAAAAAACGCATCCACAGCCGCAGCTTGCCCTTTCGACACACCGGCGAATTTTGCTTCTACCTCGTGGTCGTGGTTCTGATAGCCGAGTTTTCCTTTCTTTCCCGACTTCGCCCGGCAGCTGCCATGGTCGAACGTGAACTCCGCACCAACCACACCATCTTTCAATGGGGGCACTACGGATGTTTCGCCGGCCACAATGTCCTTGCGCAGCGGCCAACCAGTACCTCCCTCAAAATCGCTCTCGGCAAAACCAACCATGCGGCTGATGCCTCCTAAATTACTAGCCCCACGGGCTACGTATCCCAGATTTTTGAATACTCCTGCCATTTTTTATGTAGAGAAAAAATAGGGGGTGGGCTTCCCCAACCCCTGTGAATAATTATTTTAAATCGATCGCTTACTTATACAGTACAACCAGGCGGCCATCTGCATATTCAACGTTCACCTCAAAGTCGATCAGGATTTTTAGGTCGCGGTCCGACTCCTGGAATTTGATACGAGGAATATCAGTCTCCACATCCTGATGCAACCAAAACAGATTGCCATCCACCGTCCAAACCATGTTATCCACGCCGATCATGTAGGTACGTGGCTTGATCACCGTGTTGGGCAACAAGTTGAACACATACTCATTTCCACGTTTTGACACCACCTGACTGCCGTTGCTCAATGCACTGTCCAGGGCATTCACCATGTACTGATACCACATTGGCGGGATAAACAGCGATGCCGCTTCGTCCTTGTACTCAATCAGCGTCTCTGAGCCGTAGATCAAATTCACGATCTTCTTCAACTCGCCCAGGATATTCGCTTCCGTTACTGCGAGAGCTGCACCGGTCACTTTGTTCCCTTCCGGAATATCTTCAACTCCGTCGTCTTCCACAGCCGTGTAGCCCTCGGTAAATTTGAAGCTCAACCCGTCAAACAGGTTCAGGCCACCCTGAACCCCGGTCGCCCGGTTTTCAACTCCCTTAAAAATCGCCTTGTTGATCTCCTTGCCAATACCCGCCATTACTCGGCCCATGATGTAATTCCGACCGGGCAGCGAGTTAATATCACGAGGGTTGCCAGGCTCCCGCTTGCCGATGTACGACACGCGCAACTTGTACAATTCTTCCTCGGTCAATTTCAAGTCAACCTTTGCAGGTTTCAACTTTCCGATACGCTCCTTCTGCTTGATGAACGTGGTTGAAAAGTTCGTTGCTCCTGTCCGGCCAGGCTGCGTGAGGTTATCCAGTTCGTCACGAACCAGAATCACTTCTTCATTAATCCCCAGGCGCACAAAGTCAGGCTTTGCGTCCCATCCGGAGGCCATTTTCAGGCCAAAAATCTTACCGTAATCCTTTTTGTCTTTGGTCAATTGTTCCGACAGCGCCGAAACATCAACTACATTACTTGCTGCCATAGCTAATAGAAAAAAAATAGTGAAAAAATAATCCGTGCCCCGTACCTCAGATCCTTACATCAGACCCTTGTACCGAGCTTCCAGCCGCTTGATCTCCTTAGCTTCTGCATCGTCAGCCGCGTCGGTCGATTTCGTTTCGTTGGTGCTGTCTTCCGCAGCGTTCGTGCCACCCACGGCCTTTTGATGAGCATCCCAGGCCGCAGCCTTTTTTTTCAAATCGGCCTGAGCAGCTTTTAGGCTTTTGGCCTGATCAGCATCCGCCTTCAAAGCATTGTAATCGTCCAGGCTAAGGGTCACGGTCGATGCTACCGTTTCCTTTTTCGAGTCTGCCTGTGCAGCTTTTTTCTTCCCAGTTTTGGCAGCAGGCTTCGTCTCAGTTTCGGTGGTTTCATCGGTCTCGTTTTCCGATTCGTCTTCGTCGGTATCGTCGGAGGTTTCGTCCGTTTCGCCGGTGTCCACATCCGCACTGACGTCAGCAGTTTTACCGCCAAAACCAAAGGTCTGCGCCATCAGCTGACCAAGTGTTTTTCGTCCTAAATCCATTGTTATTAATTAATTAAGTGAATACTCATTCTCCTTTTTGAGCCAGTTCGAGCACCTTCGCCACTGCATTTCCAAGAAATCCAATCTCGTCGGCCATGCCCAGCCCAACGGCCTTGGAGGCAGGAAACATCCCGCCCTTGCTCTCAAATACCTTGTCCGAAATGTTTGGCCGGCCAGCTCGCACCGAATCCTCGAAGGCTTCCCGAATCGGCTTCATCTCTGCGCGCACGGCGGCAATCATCGCAGCGTCGATCGGCTCGACAGAATTGTACAAGGCCTTGTTTTCCGAGCCTTCCGCCCGGATGATCGTCACGGCCATTCCCTGTTTTTCCAGAGCCTTGGTCATGTCCACGTGCATGCTCAGCACGCCAATGGAGCCCACTTCCGAAGCCGTGGCACTTTCCATCACAATCCACTGCGTAGCACTTGCCACCCAATAGGCAGCGCTTGCCGCCATTCCTGTGACATAGGCCACTACGGGTTTGGAACTCTGTCGCACCACTTCGGCCAGCAGTTCGGTGCCATTCACTTCACCACCCCCCGAGTCGATTTCGAGCACCATTCCAACCACCGAGCGGTCGTTTTCTGCTTCCAGAATCCACGCCGAAATATCCTCGGTGCCGTAGCTGCACATATCGCCATAGCGGGTCATGGTACCAATCACCGGGATGATTGGAACCACCCCTTCTTTCGTGCCCAACTTAGGCAGGTACCGATAGGCAGATCCACTCCCGACCGCATTTTTCGTTGGCGCATCGAGCGCAACAATTTCAAAGCGGGGAGAGCGGCGATCGCGCGCAAGTTTGGCGGCATTCAAATCCACCCGGCCACTCAGCACCAAGGGTGCCAGGCGGTCGTGCAGGCGGGGTTCCATTGCCCAGGGGCCAGAAAAAAAACGGTGAAGCATCGTAGTACTGAATTATGTCTACGAATATGCAGGGGCCTTAGAAATTAAGGTAGGACACAAAACAGCCCGACCGCATAGCGACCGGGCTGTAAATCCGTAGTTCCAAATGTATTTTTCTTCTATCTCACTCGCGCCACCACCGGGCACCAAACATCCGCACCGCCCAGTAGAACATGCGAGCCTGTGCAGGCTTCACGCCAGATGCCAGCATGTTTCGCAGAAAAATGCGATCGGCAAAAGCTCGTGCCAGCTCCGGACCGAGGTAGGTTTCAAAAACCCGGTTGTCGTACATAAAGTCGTGGACCACTGCCGCGTTGGTCATGCGGCCATGCGGCGGTACAATGCTCCATAGCCATTGCGGAACACTGGCAAAATCGGTTTTATACCCATAGGGAATCACCAAACTTAGCCGCGGACCGACGATCTCGACCCGGCACGGCTCTACTACCACAAACATGTCGAGCTTGCTATTGTCGATGTCCTTTCGGAAACGGATGTCGGGGTAGTGAGTCATATTACAGGCGCTTGTTAGCCGCCATCGTGCCCATACTCTGCACGATCAGCGCAATTACTTTATCGGAAAGGGCATCGCCCGGTACATTTTCGGCGAGTACGCTCAGCCAGGCCATGCGCTCAGGAACCGATCCTTCGGGGTAGTTACCCGCTTCGTCAGGCTGCACGATGTCGCCGGTGGCCGGGTTGATCATGTAGCCGCGGGTGCTTGCGGTGCGAGTAAAAGGCGAATACTGCGCTTTCGAGCGGGCTTTCTGCTCAGTCGATAGCGTTTCGTTCGCATCGAAATACTCAGCGATAGGCACACCAAAGGCGCCGTTGTCGTCTGTCCAATATTCGATGCGCACGGTCTGTGAAAGTTCCAGATCGTGTTCAATTACAAGCGCTTCATGTACCATTTTCATAACGAAAATGCTTACGGGGTCAGCGATCGGGGCGGGGTAAAAAATCATGGGGCTATTTTAACGGCTTGAATATTACTATACACAATCAAACATCCAGTCGTGCTAGACATGCCTTTGATGCTAATTGATGTGCTGCTTGCTACTGTAATTATTCCAATAAGCGGCATCGAAACCTGGTGAGGGTTTACGCTGACAGAAGATTGAAAGCATGTAGGAACGGCAACACCAACACCGCTAATGTCTGCTCGATACTGCGAAATTCCGGTGGAATTTCGGGTAAATACGATCCTTCCGGAAACAAGCCACGTTCCAGGTGTTAAAGTGAGACTGCATCCTGTATATTGTACATCTGCCGATGTCATTGTGACCGAGCTTCCGCCCTGAACTGCCTGAATTAGCCCAAGGTTCGCATCTGGAACAGGTGGATCTATCCATTCCACATCTTTATCCACTGCCGAAGCCTTGGCCAAAACCTGCCCGGTGGTACCGCCATCAATGAAACTTATATCAGCATCTTCGCCCGGATCTCCTTTTAAGCTCAGAAAAAAATCTTCGAGCGTTCCGCCAGGATTATCCGCCAACCATAAGGCATAAGCACTTGCTCCATTCGAGCCAGGCTCCCCAACAAGTGTCTCCATCATGTCGGAAAACGAACCAATATTGCCTTCATCGAGCCATTGTTCATAGACGCTTTTGGCCGAAAATGCCGCCTGAAAAAGGGAGGTACGCACCCATCGACCATCTGCCGCATCCACCACAATCGTGGTGCCATTGTCGGCTCCGGCTTCGCTTACATCGTACCGGAAAAACTCATCCAGATCCGTAATCAGATAGGCCGGTTGCGCATCGCTTGCGTCCGGATCGTATTCAAGGGCCCGGAGCGCTGCCAGCGTAATTTTCGGGAATGAGGAATACAGTTGAGTAATAAGGGCCATCGCCGGTGCAATATTCTCCTGTCCAAACAGAATCAAATCTTCCGCACGCTTAGCCGTGTCAATCATGGCTTCCCGAAAGTCCGCAGCCGTTACGCCTTCCGAGCCGGACACGCCACGCCGGGGCTTGTTCAACCTGGCAGTCACCGAGGCAATAAACTGTTCGAGGCTTTCAAAATAGGGCATTGTCGTACTGTTAAGCGTTAAAATCTAGCGAGAATTCGACCGAAAAGTCGGTAGACTCGAACAAATCTGCAAGGACGAGACCGCCTAGGAGCGCAAAGGGCGGTACGTTCTGTATTCCGCCTAGCCGCAGGTCGGTCATTGCAGTATTCGTTACAGCTTGTGACAGTTCGAGCCGTAGGCCACGTTCCTCGTTGCCCAGGATAAAGCCGTTGCCATTGCTGTCTTCCAGCAGGCATACGTGCTGCTTCTGCCGGGCCATTTCGTAGAAATGCGCCAGCTCGGCGCTCGTGCCCGGCAGCTGACAGTTAATCGTGTAGGAGTTGTATGGCCCTCGATACTCCACCGCCACCGTGCAAGCCCTTGGTGGGAATATCAGCCGCGTAAGCTTCGCACCCACCAACGTGGCCAGGCCACCGACCGGCACCATACCGGGCTGTGCATTCGGGTAGCGGTGCCTGATCGGGTCCAACACCGACACCACCTCGCGGTGATCCAGCAGGTACAGCTTGCGTACCCAGCCAATATTTGGGGTACGATAACCGCCGATTTCCAAAAGGGGCAAGGTGAAGCCTGACATAGATGCCACCTGCATGGCCGGCTGATTCAACTTACTTCGGAGGGTTAGGTTCGTGATGGAGATAGCCGATATTCCCTGCTTGCAGTCCAGCCGCATGCCCTGCTCCTCCGTACCTATTATATAGGTGCGCCCATTGTTGTCGAGCATGATCACCACCCACTGTTTGTTCTTGGAGGCTTCAACAAACGAAACCAAACCGACATCCGTACCCGGCAGGTCGTAGTTGATCGTCGTTTGATACGCTCCACCACCAAGCGGCAGTATTGCGAACGTACAGGCTTTGGGCGGGAATACCATTTTGTAAGAAACCGCATCTGAATAAAAGCTGATGCAGCCGGTGTCGGTCGGAAGCTGTATCTCTTGCCGATCGAGCCGGTATCGGTAGGGGTGGTCTACCGTCATAACATACTCCCGTTGTACGAGTAAAATCAACTGTACAAACCCGACATTTGGGGCCGAATAGCCCCCTAAAACTGCTTCTTGTACGATCATTTTGGCCTGGGACGATTTTTGAGTTTTTGGGACAATATTTTTGCCCTTTGGGACGATTTTTGAGTGAAATGGGACGATTTTTAAGTTGCACGTAAGCGATTCCTTGCACGGAAACGTTTCGACTTCGCCCGAAGGGCTTCCTGCTTAATCGGGTCGTCCTGCATCCGAAACTCCCGGTAGAACTCCGCCAACCCACCACGCTCACTCCCGTTTCTACGCATGTAGCCGAGCGTGTAGAACTGTGCCGAGTGTTCAAAGAGCATCGACAGCGCATTGCCGACATACATCAGGTTATCTTCTTTCAGGAACTCCGCCCGGAGCGGAAATTCCGTCAGGCACTCCAACAATTTCGGACAGGAGATTTCCGTGGGGCATATCCGCCCCTGGTAAAAATGGCTTAGCTCGGTAGGTCCTTTGGAGGCGAGCATAATCACGAACAGCCCGATCAGGCTATCGCGGCGAAGTTCGAGCGGCGGCGGCCCATGCATCTCGCTACTCGTCAAAAATTCGTACACATGTTCTTCGACGGGAATCAACAATTTCATGCAGGAAAAATCAGTTACTATTTAGTACATTAGCATTGCTAACAATTTCCTGTTTCCGTCGCCCCACCTTGCCCGGTGAAAAGACACATGCCCCCTGCCGCACAACAGGGGGCTTTCTTATGTCTCTAATTTACTTACTCTCTACCTGGTGACAAAGGACTTAGAACAATCCGCCCTGTTTGCCAGGCAACCCTTCCAACCGTTCGAGCAGATCTTCCAATACCTGTATCCGGTGGTCAGCCTCCTTAGGGTGAATCCTGCCAGTCCGTTTCCAATCCGGGTAGACTTTCTTCCGCATCGCCAGCTCACGCTTTATTTCAGCGATTTGTTCGGATAGGGTAGTTTTATTCGCCATAGTGCTCAATTGGTTAACCTACCTTCTATCTCTACCGGAGTAACTTTGTATTGTTTTTCGATAAAAATCTTCATTATACAGTACCCATCTTGTAGACCTGGCAGCGATGAAAAAATAAAATCGACCCCAGCAAGAATTTCCCTACCGGAATAGCTACTATTTTCCGGATCATATTCTCTTAAAAGTAATGTATCACCAACCTGAAAGGCTCGGTCATTTTTTCGCAATTCAAAGTTTTTTTGGCCTGCCCAAACTCTATCAAAGTAACCTTTATCAGTTTTTAGGGCGTGTCTTTTTATTGGACCTCTCAATTTCCCTGAATTACCTTCGTCAATCCATGGCAATAGCACATCTACTAGCATTTTGGCTTCATCTTTTGTGAGGTTCATAAAAGACTCGTCACCATCAATCTGTATTTCGAAAAGGGGAATTCGGTTTAATGTTGTTACAGGGCTAGGACCTATTAAAGCTAATTTGGTGTCACCTCTTTCGGCAATAATTGTGTAAGTCATAACTAAAAATTGATTATTTGGAAAACAGAACATTATTTGGTTGCCCAGCTGCTGCACCTGGTGCTGCGGGGGCTGATCTGGGCCAATCTGACCAGGCTCCGGAGGGGTTTTTCAGAATTCCCGGAAAACCGACCGAAGAATGTTTGGTTTTAGGGTGTTAGGTCAGGGGCTACTTTTGGTTTAATCCATGCATACTCGGCATTGAGAGCGTCACGGATATTCCGTACACCAAATGACCAATCCTGCTCACTCTCATTAAGATTTTCGTTGATGTACTCAGCCTTTTTGGCTTCGGTCATGTTCTGGATTTCTTCCCATTTTTCTTCGGTGACTTCTAAGGCCTTAATTCCGAATGAAATCTGCGGATAGCATAGTTCAATCAGCATGCCACACCTCCTTCCTGCAATACCCGAACCTGTTTCAACCTCAAATTACAAAACGGATGCACGTTACGAGACAGAAAACGTTTCAGATCCTGCCGCGTCCGGATCTTCCATTGCAGGCAGCCGATCGTGGCGTGGTAGTAGCTCCCTACGTGGGAGAGTGTTGGGAAAAATCCCTCCGGACTCTTCCACCCTGGGTGGATCCACACGCGCTCGTCCCGGTAGCGCTTATATTCATCGGGGGCAAGCACAAAGCCCCGTTCAATCAACTCTTCCTCCGACACCACCCACACCGCCTGCGCTTCATTAATGTGTACTTTCATCTTGCTTAATCGGTTAGTTAGTTAAAAATCAATTCGACATTTCGATGGATCGGGTTTCAGGTTCCGGGCCGTGAGCTCGTAATCAATCGCCGATAGTATTTCCTGCATTTCCTGCGTGACCTTGCCTTGCTGCCAGCGCCGGTGGATAATCCGGGCAATGGATACCGGTATTGAAACCGTGCTCAATTTTTTACCTTTCAGGCCCTTGCTGTAATACACTGTCCTCATTTTCGGGCTGTATTCGGCCAGCACAATCAGGTCGTCAGCGGCATTGGGGTTGTTGGCCATAGCAGCTGCATTTTCACAGAAGTGCAGCACATGCTGCACATGCCAGGAGTTAATTTTTATTTTAATTGGTTCCATGCTATTTGCTTAATTGAGTGAAAGAACAATAAATGCTACGGACGGTATCCAATGAAGGTCCGGCTCTACTTTTTCAATGGGCAGATCAACGATCTGGAAAACATCATCCGCAGGGATTCTTCGATCGGGGTTGGTAACAACCAAAAAATCACAGCCGTGGCGTAGGAAGGGTTTTTTCATTACCAGCTGATCGGGTTAACTAGTTTCCAACTGCCTTTTTCGTACTGATACACCTTATTACCTGCACCGGTGGTTTTTGTGTGCTGCGTGTCGAAAATCGCTGCACTGGCCACGCAGCCCGACCACGGTTCATACTCATTCACGAGCCACATCAGGTAATTCACCGCATCACCAATGTGGCGGTGCTTGCGCTGCTTACATTTCGACCAGCGCTTCACCTGGCTGGCATTGTTGTGAAACTGCACTACCATACAGGCCATGCTTGTGTCGATCAGCTCTGCCCGGTCGTTTTCGCTCAGCGGCGGGCGAGGATTGTTCCCGAATTTTTGACGTCCTTTCATTGTTTTTTTGCTTAATTGAGTTGTATAAATTGACTGGTAATTACTCGGTATAGTAGCCTTCTCCATCATTCATGTAGTCTTCGACATACACCACGACTTCCTGCTTCATTTCGCCAGCTTTGTAGCGCAGACGTTTGCTTTTGAGATACTTAGGCGGTTCAAAATTCTTTCCTTTCTGCTCGATGTACTGGCTCGCAAACTTCCGAAGCCAGGCGTCTCCCTGCGCTTCCATGATCACCTTCCAGTACTGAAACAGCCCGATTTCGGTCTTCTCGGCCACTTCTTTCCTGGGCTTAATACCAGCATGCAGCTTTTCAAAATCACGCCGGGCAGTCCGGAGCAGACCTTCGCACCGGCGGATCTTCGCTTCTTTCCGTTCGGCATAGGCAGCTTTGTTATTCAGATCTTTCAGGGCATCTTTCTTCACCCAGGCATCAATCCCGATAAAACCTTTCACGTTTTCGGCATCGAAATAGCCCTTTCCAGCTACCTGCACCGCATAGGGATCAGGTTTGTAAGCATCCGGATGGTGGTCGTAGTAGCGGGCAGCCTTGTCGAGCTTGCCCAGTTGGTAAGTCTGAAAATCGACCCATTCGGCCTCTGATCGGGCCGGGGAGAAGTTGTTGTAAACGCCGGCCATGATCGCAAGCATGGCCTTTTCCTGTTGTTCGTGGCTGAAATCCCGTCCAGTGTAGACTACTTTCCAGGCATAAAGCCAAAATTCGACGAGCATTTCCCGGAGCCGCGGGTGCAAATTGCGTGGAGTTCGTGGATTTCGCTTCGAAAGCATTTCATTGGCCCGGCTTTGGCGCATTTCGGCGTTTGCGGCCACGATCTCGCCGCGCCCCCCGCCGGAACCTCTCCCTCTCTGTACTTCCAGCTCGGCATTCTCCGAAGCGTTTGATGGGGCTGTGTCCCCCTGGTCAGTCCGACCCCTCTCTCCGTAAATGTTCTCTCCGTGTTTAATCAACAAATCCGCATTCCCTTTTTCTTTTTCTATATACTCTCTGTGAGTATTATTAGGCGGAAAATTTTTAGAAACCCCCTCAGGAAGGCCGTTTTGGGGCATTTTTTCAAAATTTTCGCCCTCTCCGCCAAACAGGATTTCGCTACTTATCCACAGCTGAAAATCGTGTTTCCGGCCACGAAATTTCGTCCTTATGAAGCCCAATTCTCTCAAACGATCCAGGTGATTCCGAACGGTTCGGTCGCTGCAATCGCACAGCCAGGCCAGGTGAACGCAGTTCGTCAGCACGCCCGGCGGGTCGGCTTGCGTGTACATGCCTTCCGGCATATTCTTCATCGACGTATTGTAGGCATAGATGTACTCCGTCAGGACGTTGTAAAAGGTGACTTTCAGGCTTTCTTTTAATATCCCAACTTTCCTCGGAACCGTCTGCGTGAAAGCGTCTCCATCTTTCGTGGTACGTTTGCGCTCGTGGGTCTCCACTGGGCAATTAGCATTGTACTGGCGAAAGGCGTTCAGAAACCTCGAATACGCATCCGAGGTTTCAATGCGGATTAGTCTACTCATTTAGGTGCTTCGGTAATTACAATCAACAAAAACTTCCCCTTTCCCCGAAGCGGACGTTACTCCACTTCGGGTTCCTGGGCACTCATGTAGGTCTGTCCTACCCTGCGGAATGGGCGATCGCGAATCGCCAGCGGGCCCATAGTCCCGACACCCCCAACCGTGGCCTGTTAGGCAGCCCACCCCCCACGTTTCAAACCTCCTTTTAACCAATAATCAAAAACTCGTGGCATTCCCGGACTCGAACCGGACCTGGGCCTTTTCCCGAATGCCCCGTGGCCTGATAGGCAGCCCACCCCCCAAATCCTAAACCCTCTATCTATTGACTTTCCTCTTGCCCAGGAATGGGCGTTTCGAGATAATAATTAAGTGCGCTTTGCATTTTCTTCTTGATCCCGTTTCGGGTGCAGCCCCATCGGTCCCACACGACCCACCACGTTCGACCCAAGGAGTCCTCGTAGGCTGCTTCCCAAAACGAAAATTGCTTCGAGCGCTGTTCGAGCCTTGCGCAGAGCTCGTTTGCCCAGGCTCGTCCGGGCGTTGTTCCTGGCTCTTCGTTCATAGTAATTTTCCATCGTCTTGACCCTTACATAGTTCGAATGTCAATGCACATTTGGCACTTTCAAGGTTCCAAAATGCTACCAGATGTTTACCCGGAGTAGGACGCGCCACATAGGCCATGTAGTGCTGCGTATTCGGATCCTGATACACCGTCCCCAAATGCACCTGCTCCATGCGAGGCATACCATCGGCACTAATCGTTTCTGTCACCTCATACAGATATTCCGTTTCCCGGATGTTCTCCGAAGGAATCCACACTTCGACAGATTTACTTACAGATTTTCCCATCGCTCTAAGTAATTTGGTGCATTGTGTACCTGATTTTCCATCGCTTCAAAGGCTGCATCTATCAGCTCCTTCATCGTATAGATATTGATAAACGGCTTCCCATTCTCGTCGTTTGGGGTGAGCTTCTCGCAGATCTCTGGAAACAGCGCCTTCGCTCCGGCCAACAAAAGCAACTGAGTATGCAGCCCACGTACAATGCCCTGATTCTCATTGTCCATCACGCCCTCCTTTCTTGCAAAAACGTCCATGGGCGGCGCGGGCCTGAGGCGTAGGGTGCGGTTTCCCGCAGCTGGCGCAGGGATAGGAAACTTTCCTATCACTCTCGATGCTCTCAACCGTGCGGCCACTACCCGCATCATCCAACAAATTCAGTAGGTTAGCTTTACGATCCTGCACCGTAATCAGTGAGCTCGGCGGGATTGCGAGAAAGTGCATATCCCTAAGAATGGAGCTAAGCGAAGCCCGCTCGGCTGTTTCGTTCCCGCCTGACGTCCGAAATCTTTCGATATTCTCGGACAGGCTTTTTTGACGTTGTGCGATTCTGCTCATGACTTTGCCGTTTTTTTGGCGGGAGGCAGTAAAGCCACGGCGCTGCTGGTCAGAATCGAAAATATTTTGGTGCCTTTCGGCAGCGACGGTTCCTCAATGTCCATCGGCTGCGCAGCGATCCTGATGCGATAGCAGTTGGCATCCTGATTTTGCAACCGTTTCGGAATAGCGGCGATCAGCTTTTCGGCCAGGGTGATATTTGAGAATTCCAGAATACCACTCTTATTCGCCCGAAGCGTGTAGCCATTTTCCAAAGACGGGATGAAGAGCATGTCTTCTTCCAGTTTTCCGAAGATCGCCGTTTTAGCTCCTGTCTGGAAAAAGGTATTTATGGCGTCGCGGTTGAAACTGATTTTACCAGTGGTCCTGATCGTGATCGAGGCTGGCAGACCTGCGCCTACTCCTCTGGCGCTCGGGGGTATTGTAACAGGGGTGAATAATTCTATCATGTGCTTAATTGATAGGTATAGGTGAATTAATTGATTGACTTATTGTTGTTTTTCGCCATGTCAAGCACGATCCACCGGCCAAAGGCCAGCACGCCCAGGTAGGCAGCGATGTAGAGAGCGATATATATCATTGGGCAGCTTGTTTACGAGCGTTAGGCAAAGGCATTTTTCGTAGGAGTGGCTCATTGGCAGCCCGCACAAGTGCTTTCCGGCTGAAATCTTCATCCAACTCACGACGGTTGAACCGCAACACACCGTCGTACTTGTAGTGCCGAATCCACCCATCGACAAGCCACCGGCGAAAGGTGCTTTTGCTTACCTTGAAGTGTGCAGCTGCTTCTTCTTCGGTCAACCATACCTGCGAACGCATTTCGGCCAAAAGTGCCTGCGTCGCATCCAAAAGCATATCTTGCTTTTCGAGCTGCTCTTCCGGAAGGGAAATTGAAATAGTGGTCATACGATTGGAGGGTTTCTGAGGTGATTTTGCTTGATGAACCAGTCAGGTTGCGTTTCAATCACGAAGGGTATCCACTCTTCTATTGCTTTCAGAAGTTCTGGATCATCTGTCCGTCCTTGCTGAGCAAGAGTTAGTAAGCTACTCCCGGACAAACTGTCAAAGGCCGGATAGCGATCGGTGAAACCTTTCCGCCAACCACGATTGCCTTTAACCGTGGAAATTAGCTCCTTAATCCTTTGACGTCTCGCTCGTTTACCCTCAATGCCGATTAGCATTGGATCTGTCCGTTCAGCCATATCAAGTAATTCTACGTGTTGTGACACTTGTCCTATTGTGTTATTTTGCATTCATAAATATGAATGATAGTTGTTAAATACAACCACGATTCAAATTTATAAAATAGTGGTTGAATATTACAACTGATATTTTAAAAACACAACTAATTTGTATTAAGACTAAATCTAAATAAAATCAGATGTCTATTTCAAAGCGAATTCGTCAACTGAGAGGCGAAAAAAACCTTACAGAATTTGGGGCAGAATTGGGCGTGTCAGGACAGCAGATCTCCAAGATCGAGACAGGGAATTCAACCCCATCGGTAGATTTGGCAATGAAAATCTGTGAGAAATACAACGTTTCTATGGATTGGCTATTTCGGGGAGTAGAGCTACCAAAACCAACTGTGAGTGCTGAGCCAGAAGCTGGTTATGTGACCATACCGATCAATGAACTACTTGATCTTCAACGCATAGCAAAAAACATGTTGGAGGAAAAAGTAAAATCGCAGCAAAAGCAAATTGAACAGCTCAAAAATTCTTAGTGGATTAATTTTCAAGCCTAACTAGCGCGGATACATATACACAAAAGGTGCCAATGTAACCGTATTATTTAAAATTAGTAACCCTTCCTATCTATATAACTATTTGCCTATTTAAGATGAAAAAATCAAGACGATGGCCTTATTATCTACTAGGGGTACTTGTGATCCTTTACCTGATTGGCAGATTTAGCGACAAACCAAAAGATCAAATTGATAACCCTGTGGTCAGTGAAGCTGCTGCAATACCCACTGAAAAAGAGAGCCAGGTCAAAGAACAAAAACCAACCAAACGAAAATTTTTCGCCGCTGATTTTGGACACGCCTGGCCTTTGATCGGCATTGAGTCCGGAGAGGTTTACTGTGTCGAAAAAGCAATCGTTTTTCGTGCAGATCAAGGTGGCCAGGTTTATGCTCTTAACGGCTGGGCAAATTCCTACGGTCGTTCCAACAACTTCGACTGGCGCCCGATCGGCGATGTACAAACCGTAGGCAAAGATGTCAGCTTCCTGCTCGAAGCGGGCAAGGAGCTGTGCTCATCTGATAGTGAGATTCAAAATGTAGAGAGGTGAAGTTACTTTTTTTTGGTCACAAGTTAATTTGATTATAAAATATCATGGGTTCAGAAAATCACTTAATGCAAAAAATTATTGATGAAGGCTTTTACCTTCTAACTTATGCTAATCGACCAGATCTCAGCGATGCCCACAATAACCTAAAGACGCTTGGTTTAATAACAGAAGTAAATAGGTACCAGTGGAAATTAACAATGGAAGGGCATCGTGCTCATGAGAAAGGATTCCAACAATGGTTAACAGAGATGAAGGAAAATAAGACTAGCCAAAGTAACCAAGTTAATTTTTTCGGCAATGCCAGCTCCCCCAATATTATCTCAGGATCCACCGGATCCCAGATCAATATTACAACCCATATAGTCAATAATCTGGAAAAGGTTTTGATTGAAGTACAGAATGATTCTCAACTCAACCCTTCGCAAAAAAGTGAAGCTGTAGAAACCCTTCGAACAGCCAAGAGCGAGGTAGAGAAAACAGGCAAAATATATGCTAAAACCTTGATAGATTTAATCTCACTTGGTGCAAATATCGCCTCAATCGCAAGTTATTTGAAAGATGTTTTCCATGTACAGATTCCCAATGGTTAGTGACTGTTCATTCTGGAATTGTGAAATAGCTTTGATTTCATGGAAGTTTCATGGAATTATTTTGAAAGTTCTTTAATGTCCTGAAATACAGTATATAACCTTGGATTGGCTATAACTCCCTATGGGTCACTTTATTGCCATCAGGCACTACGTGACAAGACTGATAACCGCTCAGAATTCATTTCTGAGCGGTTTTTTCTTTTTTAGGTGTTTTCTGAAAGTGCCCAGTACTCAGAAAAGTTTCAGAAAAAGTTTCAGAATTTTTTACTTTCAATGAGCAACATCACATTTCACATCGAACTGGATAATTACGTTAAAAAGGATGGTACCCAAACTGTCCAAATTAGGATCACTCAAAACAAAAAACTCAAAAGAGTAGGTGCAGGATTCTCTGTACTTTCCAAAGATTGGAATCCTGAAAAAGAAGAAATACGAAAGAGCGATCCGCAATATCGGCAGAAGAACAGCATCTTAAAGGCCAAAAGGATTGAACTGGAACAAGCCTATCTAAAGAATACTGTTAAGGGTAGGGTAACCACCGTTCAAACCTTGATCAAGGCCGTCAAATTTAATCTGCTTGGTGACAATTTCTTTACATTTGCGAAGGCACATATAGCCGCATTGGATAGCCCAGCGTCGAGAGCTGGCCAGACGTCCGTTGTTAAAAAACTGGAAGATTACCTTAAAAATCAGGAGTTGCCCTTTGGTGAAATAGATCACAAGCTGTTGAATCGCTACCGACAACACTTAAAGGGAAAAGGGAATAGCGCAAATACCATTCAATCTAACTTCTCGAAATTACGAGGGATCTATAATGAAGCTGTTGAGTCTGGTCATTTTACTCCGGAGGGAGGAAATCCTTTTGACATGATCAAGCTCAAAAAACAGAAGTCGAGCCGGGTAAAGCTGAGTATTGAAGAAATAGAGAAAATCTACAATCTTGACATCCGGAAAGATATCAATGCCTTTCATGCGAAAAATATCTTTCTCTTTTCCTTTTACATGCAGGGGATCCGCTTCGCTGACGTGGTACAACTTACCTGGTCACAGATTCGAGAAAACAGATATGAGTACGTTGCCAACAAGACAGGTAAAGTACGTTCGATACGACTGCACAAGCGGGCTTCTCAAATACTTGAATTTTATTCTATACCTGGCGTCAAGCCCCATGATTATGTCTTTCCTTTCCTTAAAGGGAAAGAGAAAGGCCGATTTACGCAAGATGAATGGTTTAAAATCATATCATCCACCAACTCAATCGTTGGGAAAAATCTCAAAAAAATAGCTTCTCAGGCTGGCATACAACATTTTTCAATGCATGTGGCCAGGCATAGCTTCGCTGAGATTGCCAGAAAAGAAACCGGCGACATTTATGCTGTATCGGAAGCATTGGATCACTCATCGATCTCAGTTACGGAAAACTATTTTGCTGCGGCCAAAAGAGAGGAAAATGATGCATTTGCTGATAAAGTTTATGGAACGGAAGAAAAAAATGAAGAAGCAAAACGAAAAATTTGAAATGGATTTACCAGCTGAGGATGAATCACTTCAAAAGTATATTGCCTTTTTTGAAGATTTTAATGGTGGAGGTAAAACTACAGAAGAACAGTTTTATTACCTCTTTGCTCATAACTTTTCAATTACCAAGGCGGAAGCAAGATCTGTAATTGACTGGCTAATTCAATATGAAATCTTGGAACATCGCCTTGATAACTCTTTCAGATACACAACTTTGGGTGAAAGAATAAAAGTTGACGGCTGGGTAACTATCAAAAGTGAAATTACGCGGCGACAAAATGAGAAAAAGGCAAAATCGTTATTGGAAAGCCAAGCAATTGAGGCTGAATTTAGATCAAAAAAACTCTGGTGGATAAATCCACTCATTAGTGCCTTAGCTGTATTCGTATCTATAATTGCCCTATGGCAGACATCAGCAAATAGCAACTCCCAAAAAAATGTAGAAATTCGAATTGATTCATTAAAGCAAGTTGTAAGCCAACAAAAATTAGCATTAGACTCTCTTTCCAAGTTTCAAAATCAATTACTTACACCCCCCAAAGCTCCACCTCCGAAAGCCCCCGCAGGGGCAGACCAATCCGCTGCGCCCCGATGAGATAATTTCTGCCTTGAATATAGACTTTCATGGGTTCTCCGGCCGTTCGATGTAGATCGATCCTGGCCACGTCTGATGACGTCAGATCACCGAAGAGCAGTCGCCGGTCTGTCCGGGCTCGAAAACTTTCATATTCCGACCAAAAGTTAGTTGCCAAATTTGAAGATCCGTGCCAGGCAAGTCGATACTCACCTTCTGCATTTCCGGCAGATGGCTCACTTTCAATTACTCCCTTCCAGAATAGGAGCCTTGGCGCAAATTTGTTGTTCATTTGGTTGTTGATCGTGCTGATCCCGGGCTGTTCCATCGTCGGCCGGCCGCTGATCGGGTCGGTGTCGAGGGTACTGAATTTGGATTTAATGGCAAATAGTGCTGAGTCCCCAGGCGATTGGTACAGCTGAAAATCTTCTGGCCGCACTTTCATTCGTCCGTCATTGCTATCGACTTCCCAGTCAAGTTCCAAGCGCCGGGCGCTTTCTGGTGCGCGCGTGGCCACCGGTGCAAATTTTCGGGACCAGTCTAATATTGGCTCCTGCTGAATCAAATTGTCAACATACTGTATCGTCAGGATCCTGTTTCGTACATCGAAAAACAAGGCCAGGTTAAAGAGCTTCCGCAGCTCTTTCAAAAGGTCAGGAATCGTCAGCTCCGGAAGGTGATTGCTGTAATTGATGACCGTGGCAGAATCCAATGAGAAAGTATTGACCAGAATCAGGCGTTGCATGATCGGGTCATCCACGAACTGACCCTTGATCTTGAAATTGCATAGAATCTCAATCTGCTTGAAGACCCACCGCAAAAACAGCATTGGGACTTTGGGAGTATTGGCCAGGTACGAGCCGGATTCGTAGGTGTTCATGGTGCCCGTAAAATCGGGTGGGAGGGTGGTACCATAAAATGCCGGATTAGAGATGACTGGCAAACAGTAAGCATCAGTAAGGTGATTTGCAGCCGCTGTGAATTCTTCCGGAATGGATTCTTCCCCCAAATCAATTTGATTGAGTGGTGTTCGCTGGTAATCTCCGAATATTTCACCCAGATTCTGACTGTATGAAATGGAGTATCCAGTTTCGGAAACTCCCAAAAGATAAACGTAGCCACGTTCCAGAAGCTCGGATCCTTCATACTTTTCGCAGAAAAAAACCTCATTTGTAAATCGTACCTGAGGCAACCGGGCGTAGCCAAAGATCCTGTCATTCACCGTACTAAAAGGGACCATGAAGTCCAGAACCTTGGATCCACGCACTACATCAAAATCAAAAATCGGATTGTAACGTTCCAGCACAATGGTTTGCTGTGGATTCAGATCCAGCCGGTGGCCATTTATTCGTATTTGAAGCATTGATAAAATTCGATTAGAGGTCAGATTTAGCAGAATTTGCGGTGGCCGACGCCACGGCACCCTGAATTTCATGCAGGCTCGGGCCGATCGGCTTGTTTCGTATGTCGTTCAAAAGGGAATTTGATTGATCAATTTTACCGGCCAGCTCCTTGATTGCACCAACCGTTTGAGCGGTGTTTTTGGCAATATTCTCCATCATCAGCTGACTTTCCCTGATTTGGGCGCTCGTGGTCGCATTGGTGGCACTGGCATCTCCATAGTCAGCGCTACCACCATAGTCTCCATAATCCCCGTAATCTCCACCAGCGCCGCCATCGTCATAATTATAGTCCTCGTAGGCATAATCTTCATACCCTCCCGCAGTTGTACCATTCTTGGCGGCCTGATCCGCATCATATTGGGCCTGCATCTGGGCATCGTAGGCTTTCTTCTTTTTCTTGCTCCCAAACAGGTAACTCTGTCCATAGCCCAGCGGCTCAATTGGTGCATCACCCAGCCACGCCCCATTCCGGGCAAAGATGGGAGCGCCATTTCGGTGCAACGAGCTGTGCAATAATTTGTCAATTGTCCCTCGGTTGTTCTTATAGGTATTTCGGGAAAGGATCATGATGGGTTCATCCCCTTCCATTTCACCTACTTCCTGTTGGGTATCACGTCTGACCAAAGCAATACCCGATTTTCCGTAACTGGATCCATGTCCCGGCCCTTCCGGAACACCGGCATTACGAACATATTTTTTTCCAGGGAGCGTACCACCATCTGCAAAACTGGGCGGCTGCTGTTTTTTGATCATGGCAATCTGGATCCCCGCAGTCACGGCCGAAGCGGCCACGCCGATAAGCCCCAATGGCCAGCCCATGGTAGCCAGGGATTTGAGTGCAGCTGCTGCCGCATTAATAATCGCCATCCCAATTTGCATGGCCTGATCGCGCTTCCAGGCTTTCAGTTTCTCCGCCCGTTCTTTTTCAGCTGCCTGAGCATTGATCCGGTCAACGCCTACCTGGTATTCAATTTTGGATATTTTGCCTGATTTGTACTGCTCCTCCCAGCTCGCCAATTGAGAGTTTTTTTCACGCTCGATCTTTCTCAGCTGCGATTCAAGAAATGCCTGGTTCAGCTGCTGCATACCCTGCACCACCTGGCCGGCTATTTCCAGCGTTTCAGCTCCTTTAGTGGCAAAGTCTCTTAGCCTTGTTTGATTGGCTGCCTGCTCGTTCGAGACTTTTTGTAACAGGAAATTTGTGAAGGAATTAAAGTCCCCTTTGGCCAAACCTTCCAAAGCATTAAAGAACTGCGTGGTATTGGTTAGTCGGTTCTGGTGCTGTTCAGCCAGGAGCCTGGTCTTTTCGGCCTGCAGATTGGCATCATTGGTTTTTAGCTGCGAAGTCAGCCGATCATCAATATTCTTGATGGCCGCCGCCCTAGCATCCGAATCTTTAATGCTTTCTGCCAGTCGAGCCTTTTCGTCCGCAGCTTCCATCAACAGCTTCCGCTTTCGATACTCGTACTCCTGCGTCAGGGAGTTGATTTTGACCTGCAATTGCGCGTTGGATCCTTCCCTGGTATTGGCCAGCTGTGCTTCGGTCTTGGCCTGAAATGCTTTAAATTCCGAATCAAAAAGCGATTTTTCTTCTTTCAGTTTAAGATCACGGGCCGCTTTTTCTTTGACTTCCGTTTCCTTCCGGAACTTGTCGCGGGTAGCGGCAATATCCTGTTCCTTTTTTGTATTGATGGCAACTTCGAGTTTGGCCAGCTGATCCTTATCCTTCACCAGCTTTTGGGCTTCTTCCAGATCTTTTTTGGCCGAAGCTTCAATGGAGGCAATCTTTCTTTTCAGATCATCGGCCTGATATTTAGCTTCCATGGCGTCAATTTTCTGAGCCGTTTGCTGATCAGCCTTTTCTTTCTTTGTCCGAAAATCGCCATTGATTTTCTCAATTTTGGCGGTATGCTCTTTTTCGAGCGCTTCCAGCCATTTGGCTTTCAGAACGGCGTCCGCCTTTGACTTCTCGATCCGCTTTTTCTCTTCGGCATACTTTGCATTTTCATTGGCTATATTCCTTTTCAAATCATCAGCAATAGCCGTTACTTCCAGCTTGGCAATGCTTTTCAAGGCATCCTCATTGGCCTTTATCCTTTCGTCATTGGCTTTTTTGTTGGCATTTCCTTTTTCCGAAAGTCCTTTTTGATGGGTTTGTTTGTCATTCTCGGTGATGATACCCGACGCTTTTTTTTCATCTTCAACCTTTTTGTCGAGCTGCTTTTTATTCAGGGCGCTTTGTTGCTTGTGACCTTCTTCCTGTTCAGAGGCAAATGCATCATTAAATGATTTAGAAATGCGTTTTCCTGCATCAGAAAATAGCTTACCGGCTTCTGTAAATCCTTCCGGTGTGATTGATTTGAGAAAACCCGATACCTTTTCAACTCCGCCTTGTATGAAATTCAGGAAGTCAGTAATTGATTTTTTGACAAAATCGAACCCATTAAGAATGAAATCAAAAGCTGGACTCAAGGCTCCACCAATCGAGTTTCCTACCTCAAAGATTTTACTGTATAGCCCGCCGAAAAAGTCAATAACCTGGCCAATCTTGCTACCTACCCAGGAAAGAGAGTCGCCCAAAGCGGTTAATATGGTATCAGAAACATCGCCAATCCACTCCAAACCTTCTGTCAAAAAAGGAAGTTTTTCAAGCATTTGATCAAACCCTCGTCCAATGGCCTGAGCTACATCCTGAATAATTTCGACACCTTCCTTCATCGCAGCCCATACACCGTCAATAATGTTCCGGAGCGTCTCTGAATTCTGATATAGCGTAATGAAACCACCGACCAGAACAGAAATTGCAGCAACTACCGCTCCTATTGGGTTTGCATTTAATGCGATGTTCATCGCCCATTGAGCAACGGTCGCTGCTTCTGTCCAGATCAATCTGCCTTTTTCTGCGGCTGCATGGGCGAGAGATGAAGCGGTTGCCGCAATATTTGCCGTATTGAGGCCTACTAATGCGACACCCAAGGCGATAAACATTTCCTTATTTTCGCGGACAAATTCTGGAATGGCACCAATTCCTTTTAACAGGGCAACGAAACTGGTAACTAGTGTCGTGACGATCGGGATGAGAACCTGACCCAGACTAACTTCAAGCTCTTCAACCGCTTTCCCGGCCTTATCTAAGGTCGCGGCAAATGTTTCATTCTTGATGTTGAATTCGTTAGTCAGCGAGGTAGCTTCCTGAAAGGCTTTGCTTGAAAGCTCCTGCTTTTCCCGGACCAGATCCGTGTTTTCAGCCAAAACGCCCATCACTTTGATAGCTTCCTGAGAGTTCAGCCCAAGATCTTTCATCTTAGCGGCTACCTCGGTAGTCGATAGCCCCTCAAAGCTTTCGGCAAGTTTTAGGATAAATTCATTCGGATTGGTATTGATCAGGTTCTCCACCTCACTTTTGGCCAGGTTCATACCCCGGGCAAATTTCTCCGATTCGGTAGCTCCGACAGTCAGCACCTTGGTTAATCCGGACGCGGCGATTTCGGAGGTTAAGCCCAGCTCCTCGAAGATGGATCCGAAGGCAAGCGACTCGGTAACTTTGGGCGCCAAATCACCCAACGCCCCAAGTCGAGCCGTAAAATCTGATAGATAGGGACCGGTGGCCAGGCCAGCCGCGCCAAGTTCGTTGACTGCGGAGCCGATCCGAAGAATGGCTTCACCGGCTTCCAAATCTTTGGTTTCTTTGAACAGGTTAGCCAGCACACCCATTTCTTTGGCTACCTGCTCAGCGCCCCCGCTGAATTCATCGCCCAGGGCAACCACCGCTTTGTCGATCGCATCGACGAAGCCGAACATTTCTTCTTTGGCAATGCCTATTTGACCACCTACCTGAGCAATATTCAAAAGGTCGAGCTGAGCGGTTCGGGTATTGATGCCTTGAAGTTGTTCGTTGAGCTCTCGTACTTCGGCGTTGGTTTGACCGGTAGTTTTTTGAATATCCGCAAAAGAGTCGGAGTATTCGGCGGCAGTTTGAATGGCTTTTTTACCAAAATCCCAGATAGCCTGACCCGCCTGCATGAGCATGTCTGCGGCAAAGGCTCCGAAAAAGGTGCCCTTGAAAGTATCCCAGAAGCCTTTTTGATCTTCTCCTTCGTCCTTGATCTTCCGCATTTCAGACCGCACGTCTTTCATGCGGTCTTCAACCTGAGCGATCTCTTTAAGCTTATCGACCCATTCTTCCGAGCCGATTTTCAGGTTGGCAAGATCTCGCCCAAGCTGTTTACTAAGGCTGGAAAGCTCCCGCCAGGAGGCATCATTGATGTCAAGGGCTTTGGTGAGGTCTTTTATTTCATCCTTTACATCTGCCTGAACCTTTTTGAGCTCTTTCCAGGCATCGGAGCCCTTCTCCCCATTGAGCTCCATAAGACGGAGCTCGGAGTTAACATCTCTAAGGCCTGATTCCAGGTTCTGAACGGTCTTTTGGGCTTCGTCACCCAGGATTTCGAGCCTCAGGCGGGCTACTTCCTCTAAATTCATGGCTATCGTACACTAGGTAGTGTACGAATATCAATGTAGGAAACGGGGGAGGGAAGGACAGAAAAACTGAGCTCAGGAATCAGAAAAATCTGGCGCCAAATTTTTTGATAAGGTTACCCTTTATAAGTTACCAATTTTTTACATTTACAAAGTTTCTAAAATCCACCCAGTATGAAATTGAAACAGACCCAGGGCTTTTTGCTTACTTTCTATATTTTACTGATTATATTATGCTTGACTGATTGCCAACTTGGTGGTCCCGGCAAGCGCGTCACCACCGTCACGGGTCGGGTGATCGACGAGGCGCAACAGCCGGTCGATAGCGTGTTGATCCACTTGAATTCCGCTGGATTGAATAAGTCGGGCATTCCACTGGGAAAGACATATACTAATGAAGAAGGTAATTATGAATTTGTAGTAGATGTACCAAAGGGCTATGATGCAGTATCTGTTGATATCTCATTTTCTCATAACTTGGACTTTCCTACAAAGTATAAAGATTTTATTTATTACGAAAACGGAATAAAGGTAGGAGGGGTATGTTGTCCAGTTGGAGTTGGATCTAAAACAATGTATGATTTTACCTTGCTTTTTAGGTAATCCCATACCTTATTCTTTCACCCATAAGATTAGGAAGAAGCGCGTGCAAAGTACGGTACAGCTCTGGGCAGCTTCTTTGTAAAGTAAAATTCAAAAACTTACGATCTGGAAATTTCCTTTCGGTACCTCTTTACGCTGGAAATGCTGATGCCGGTCAGTTGTACAATTTCGATCACAGATAAACCCTTATCTATAGCTTTCTTCACTTTTGTATAATTCTCCTGATTTGCTCCGGATGGCCGGCCAATGTGCTTTCCTTTTGCCTTTGCCAGTATTTGGCCGGCGCGGGTCTTTTCAAGAATCATCTCCCGATCATATTCAGCTAAGGCGGCAAAGATGCCGATGACCAGTTTTCCCGAAGGTGTAGAAGAATCAATTCCCAGGTCCAGGGCTTTGAAGATGATGCCGCGTTTAGAGAACTCACCAATCAGACTAATCAAGTGATCCCGGCTTCGGCCTAATCGGTTAAAGCGGGAAACCACGACAGTATCACCTTCCCGCAGGAGAGATAGCATTTCGTCCAGGGCTGGACGTTGAACGGAAAGTCCGGAAATTTTCTCTTTAAAAATGCGATCACAGCCGAATTTCTGTAAAGCATCAATTTGGGTGTCTGTAATTTGGTCAGCTGTCGACACACGAGCGTATCCGAATATTTGATTCATAGAGTAGGTCTGTAGAAGCGGTCATAAAGTTAGGTCCATAAAGATAGCGCATGTTTTTGAACTGAACCTACTTTTTGAACCCTACTTTGGCAGGCCACAAAAGCAAAGAACCCTGCCGGTGGGCAGGGTTCAGAAAGGTATGGGTTTTTGGACCATACAAAATAGGCCTGTGAGACAAAGGCCAAGGATTATAAATTCTTATCCTCAGTAAAGTAAATTTTTTCGAGTTTAACGGCTGCATCCATTATGGGTCCTACTGTTAAGACAATCGGATAAAGTAATCCTAGAATAATAGTTCCATGTAGGAATTCAAAAATAAATCCATCTTCATCTAACCAAGTGAAACCTAAAACCCAACTAACTTTGCTAGCCATCCAGCCAAGTATGGTATTACAACTCATCCAAAATAATAATTTTATCCAGTATTCTAGCTTATCGGAAGATTCATTATTTTTTTGCATAAAATTATTAATTTCTATTCCGTAAAATCAATCAATGTTATTAAACTTCAATACATCATTTCTGACCATAATCCATTCATTACCTGATTTTGAATAGCTAACAAGCATTTTGCAATAATGCTTTTGACCACTTCGGTTATCTTCCAAAGTCATGGAGATAGTTTTTTCAATATAATCTTCCTTTGTTATTTCATTCTCTACACTGAACGTAATGAATTCAGATAGGGAGGCAAATTCCCAGGTTTTCCTAATCCTAACTAAGCCAGGTTGTAAATACTCGAATCTCCGCCCTAGTAAGTCTTGCTTTATTCTATCATCGTCAATAACGACCTTTTTTACTTTCTGGATTTTGGCTTGTTCTACAACTTTCTGTTTAATCTCAGTTTTAGATTTTTCAGCTTCTTCAAGTTGCTTTTTGAGTAGTTCGTTTTGTTCTCGCAGCAAAACCATTTCAGGAGATTCTTCCTTTTTCGATTGGCAGGAGAAAATAAAGAATGCAAGTAGGATAGTTAGGATTTTTTTCATTTTAGTGGTTTTTTGAGGGTACAGTCAGAAAATTAAGATGATTTAAAACATCCGTTAGGATTATTATCACAACTCGTGTGGAATCACAAATTGATCTAAGTTTGTAATGAAAACAAATTCTGGAAGTGGAGAGATTTTTTGATTTTCCGGAGATTTCTCAGTAGGCATAAGTGTCAAAATTCGATCTTTTACATCTTGTGGATATTTATCTTGAATATAGATCTTCTTCAAACTCCTCATATTGTCGAACAACATCTTATCAGTTTCTCGATTGAAGTAAGGGAAAGAATAGCCAATTACCACAAGTGTATTTGCTTTTATACATGATTCTACAGCCTTTGTCTTTATATGGTTTGAATCAAAAAATTCATCTTCCCAGGCAAAAGACATTAGAGGTTCCATATCAGGATTTTGATTCTTTCGGAAGGGATATAGCATTTCATGATATTTACATAATAAGTATTCAGCTTGGTTACTATTATATCTGAACCCCTCATTAGGATCAATTTCATTATTCTGTTCTTTGGAAACTCTGTAATCACTTAGTAGCGACCGATAATTTCTATTATCACCAACAAGGCCGGTTGAGCCATTTAGCTTAATAATTGAAAACTTGTCAGCATTATAGTTATTATGAAGACTTTTTCCAAGATGTTTAAATTGAACACGTAAAGTTTGATGTGCATCTTCTAAACCTCTTTTGCTAAAACGTGCATACCCCATTTCAAACTGTTGGTCATAATTCCATGAAAGTATTCGTAAGTTAGTCGGAAATTCATCTAGGCGATTAAGTATAGAAGCAAAAAAGGCATCATACCTTTTATCAACACCAGCATGTCTTGATTGAGCTATACTAAACAAAATGGATAGCATCAATTTTAAACGCACAAGTCCTTCCGTATCATTCTGTAAAAAAAGCTTTTTTGCGTAGGTGTCAGCACTTGCATGATCTTCAATGGCAAGCCTAATTTTATCTAAATCAGCAAGAAATATATTTTTACATTCTTGTTTATTACATTCTTTCAGAGTATCGAATGAAAAAAACTCTCTATTGCTAAAACTAATTCCGTCAAATTTATTTCGCATTTCTGCCATTTTTTCAGGAATGCCATTAACCACCGGCAAAGCATTGGCACTGGCACCCGCTCCGATTAAATAAGTAACTTTGTTCATATGTGAATGGATTTACATTATTGCTTTTCTCACAATCCCTCCATCAGCTCCTTAAACCTATCCCAGGTGTAGGCTCCGTCGATGCTGTTTTTTTCAAACACCATGTAGTATTTGAACTTTTGACCGGCACGAATAGCCCAGGTGTTCCCGAGCCGTACCTTGGCCTGACTGTCCGAGTTGTCGCGGTCATCCCCTTTGGTTTCCAGTACAATCAGGTTTCCCGATTGTGTCAGTATAATAAAGTCAGGGTAATGGTTGGATTTAAATCCGTTGATTGCGAAGCCTTTTCCACGGCCGAGGTTCCGGTGCCAAAAAGCTACATTATCCATGCTGGCCACTTCAAGTATGATTTTGTGCTCGAAGTTATTGACGCTCCCTTCCTTCTCATACAGCGACCGCACGATACTGGGCCCTACCATTCCTGGGACAATTTGCTCTGGAAATTTCCAAACTGGTTTCATGAAAATTTTACCTGTTTCTAGATAATCACCAAATTGCTTTTCTGCATACTCATCCATAAAGCCCTGGATTTTCTGCTTAAGTATCCGGCCAAAGAGTAATTCACGATTAAGAATTTCAGTAAACTCTTCGGTTGACATATCCTCCAAAACTTTCGTAAGATATTTGGTCACATCCTGTTCTGATACCGGGCTCAAATCTCCCAGGTGCTTCCGGAGCATATGGGCAATGTCTTTTACCTGATTACTTTTAGGCCTTGATAGGATATGCTCCATCAACAAGTTTCGCGCATCACCTTTTTTGATTTTCGATGCAGTAGGTCGATAACTTTCGGTTGTGGCTCCTGATTCAATATCAATTTTATACACTTCCGTCGCCAAAGCTTCAAAATTGATCTCTGTATCTTTCTTCACCAAGCGGAATCCTTCCAGAAGCGCATTTTTATTCACTTCTATGTTCTCATTCATACCCTCCAGCAAGCCGCCCGAAGGAATTTTCAGGTAAAATTTGGGGAGAATTACGGCTTTAGCGTGAGCTTCAACATCTGCTCGCATAGGGTAAAATACTACTTTGTCAGCCATTTCAGTGAATATAGGATCGGTTGGATTTGCGCGTAAATTCTTCATTTGCTCCTCCGTCTTTTCCGATTCCTCATGAGCAAGGCCAATTATTTCTTCTATTGTAGTACTTACCCCAGGTGCGGGCTGTTCACTAATTTCCTCTGGATCAAACGTTATTTTTTCAGGGTCAATATCATCAGCAGTGGTTTCTGTACTTTCTGCAAATAACTCCTTTTGAATTTCTTTTTCCTTTGCCTGAGCTATATCCTCCGGCGTCACTTTGTTCTCGGCCCTATAATCTTTCTCACTAAACCCTGCGGCCTGCAAACCCTGAATGATATTTTGTAAAGTGTTTTCAAATTTCAGGGAGGCAGTCAATACATACGACATATTGAGGAGTGTCTGCTTATGGGCAGTAACATAGGGTTGGCGAAGAACCCGGCCAACAATTTGTTCCACATCTACTGCCGATGATCGATCAGCCAAAGAAGCTAAAATATAGGCAAAGGGACAATCCCAGCCTTCTTTCAAAGCATTCACTGTAATGATGTAGCGAACCTGGCAATCAGGGGAAAGCAGGTCAACGCCTTTCAGTTCATTGATCGTGGCAGTTTTGATCTTGATCTGTTCTTCCGGAATTTTTGCTTTAATCAATAGTGCTTTTAACTTCTCAAAAGTCGTATTTTCCTCACCAGTTTTGGGCTGTGCCTGGAATAGAACGATAGGCCTGATATACTTACCGCCTGCTTTCTGTTCGGCAATTGCCATTTGTTCCAGACTCTGCCGTAAGTGCAGGGCACTGTCAATCACTTCCGTTTTCTCCCTATGGTTGTAGGCAATAATTGGCAACTTGACCATGTGCTCTTTTTTGAGCTTCATGGCCGACACCATACTTACAATATTTGAATTTTCTTTGGGAGTCGCTGTAAGATCAAGAATATAGCTTGGATTCAGAGCTTTAAGCATTTCCACGCTTAGATCACTTTCGGCGTTATGGCTTTCGTCAACTACTACTACGGGATTAAAACTGCGAATTATATTGATCAAGGCAGACTCGTCCGTATTTTCTAAAACGTGCTCCTTATCAGTCAATTGATCGACAAAAGAAGCCAATTGACCATTTTCCTGATACACTTTCCGATCATCTTTGTTTCGAGCCCGCAGGCTGGCAAAGCTCATAACAATGATACTGAGCTGTTCTCTAACAACCCCGGGGTTAAAACTTGCCCCTTGCAATAGTTTATTCTTATCGTAAACGTCTACCCGATGGTTGAATAGTGTATTGATCTTCTGCCGGTAGGGATGGTTAGGGTCACTTAGACTATTAACAGTTTGATCCAGCAGGTTGCTCCAGGGTACAAGCCATACCACAACCTTTGGATCCTCCTTCGGCATTCGATCAAAAATCACTTTTAGCGCATTGCAGGCAATAAACGTTTTCCCGCCAGCAGTAGGAACTTTCACGCACAAATGCACGGCTTTTGGAATCGTTTTCAAGTAGGGCCGCATGCCTTTGCGGGTAATCGGATTGTATGGACCCAACCGCTCCTCCCAATACGTATCAAAGGCTTTCGCCGGATCCTGCATGGTAGTAAGGTAATCAAAATAGGTGCGAAGGTCGTTCAGGACATCCTGTTGGTAGCTTTTTAACTCCATATGGTTTAGAAGCGGGTTATATCGCGTGGAATTTTCTTAAAAATTATATTTTTGGCTAACATGAATTCCTCTGAAAGCAGGCAGTTATCAGCATAAATTACATACTGATCTGCCTTGACTTTGACGAGAGCCAGAAAATCAAAATTCAGCTCAGTCATAGCATCGGGTTCATAGAAAAAATAGTAGGCGCATTCATCCTTTTTTCCCAGTAGGTATTCGCCCGCTGCCTGAGATTCATAGGCTGTACGGGTTTCAGAATACCACACATACTGCCGGATCCGTTCCGTGCCAACACTTTCATTTAGATTATCGTATTCATCAAATAGCGGCTCCCCAAGCGTGTAGTAGTCAAAGATCCCTCCGGTACCTTCCACGGCTTTTTCGCCTTCTCCATAGCCATTAATGACCCGCTTGACCCGCTCAGCAGTTGTAGTTTCGGCATATTCTTCCATTTCAATTAGTATAAAGTTTCGCGTACCAGAATCTTCCAAATTTAATTTCAGTGTGGCATTACCTGTTGTGCCAGAACCAGCAAAGGAATCCAAGATAATATCATCCAGAGAACTGATTGATCTCAAAATTTCAGTTATTAGTTCTAGTGGCTTTGGATAATTAAATAGCTTCTTACTGAAAATTTGACTTAACTGTGTAGTCCCTTTTACAGTATAGAAATCTTTTTCCTGCCATAGAGTTGGTATTTCACTTCCCACAGTAAGATTACTACCAAATGTTAAAGTGGGAGCTGCAGGTTCTTTTCCATTTACTTCAAGTTTTCCAGATTCAATTTTTTTTATTACCCCATCAGGTAAATATTGAATACTATATTTATTCTGACTTTTCTTAGATCTATTTTTACTTATTTTGATATAGCCTTTTTCCCAATCTTTAAGCAATCTTGCTGGGCTTAAACGCCATACACAGTCTTTCCCTTTTGAGGTGGTTGGCCAAATCGCGACTGTACCTTCTGGCGCCTCATTGTAATCAAATGGAAAATTTTCTGGTTTGTCGATATACTCTCCTGTTTTTATTCTTTCATGAAGAGATTCTCCGATTCCAGCAAGAGTGCCGTTATCAGTATTGATAAATATAGGATAAGTTTGATTAGGCCTTTGAGTCTTATCAAAAGTGGCTAATGTCAATCCTTCAAAAGGTGTCCTTAACTTGCCACCTGTAAATAGCAATGGATTTGGTTTAAAGTCATATGGTACAATGAAAATTAAATACTCATGTTGAAAATTAAACCCACCAGCAGGCTTTCCACCAGAAGTCTGAATTGTTATGCAGACTATTTGCTTTTTAGCAAAAATCTCATTACAAATTTGGATTAGGTTAAAAACCTCTTGATATCCGATACTAATGACCATTCTACCATCTTGAGACAGTAATTTACTTAGAAGCATCAATCTAGGATACATCATGCAAAGCCACTTATCATGCCTTGTCAAATCTTCGCCTTCCTTGCCGACAACAGTGGCCAGCCATTTCTTTATTTTGGGGTCATTGACGTTATCATTGTAGACCCATCCCTCGTTTCCGGTGTTATATGGTGGGTCAATGTAGATGCAATTGACTTTGCCTTCGTACTCTGGCAAGAGGGCTTTGAGGGCTTCAAGATTGTCGCCGTGGATAATCTTGTTACCGCTCTGGGTAGGCGTTCTTGTCTTACCGGAATCGCCAGAAAAACCATATTCGTGATTCAGTACTCGGTAGGGAACATCCAGATGATGGTTAACCACCTTATCTTTTCCGATCCAATGAAGGGTAGGCATATCGTGGAATTAGTTAAAAATCTTGTAGGGGTCACAAGATAGTTTACCACGGTCAATTTTTCAGCTTCCAAGGAGAAATTTATGATGGGTGAGGGGGAAGACTGGCTGTTTCGGCTGAGAGTCTGGATTTTGCTTTGGAGGGATTTTGGTACTAATGTTCAATTGAAGAACTGAGCTTTAACACAAAACCCACGCTTTTGCATCAGTATTGTTTTGTGAATGTGCTGCTGTCTTTCCGAAGCAGCCAAACAAGTAAGCACAACGATCTTTTAGTTGATTGATGAAGGATCGCATGGTATCATTTCTGCACCAAACTTTTTATTTTCATTTTCCATCCGTCAATGTTTGAATGTTGAATTATTCCAATACTTTTAAAAGGATTTTCCGTTGTTTTAATTGAATATCTAAGTTTTCTCCTCTTACTATTTTCTCCTGATGCAATGAAGTCAAATAATCTTTGCACATCTTCTGTGTAGGAGTTGTCGCTTGTTTGAAAAATGTAAGTTGCTCTGTTTATAAGAGTGCTTTCCCAAATGATATAAACGTACTTTGGATTCTTTACTGTGAAAAGAAAAGTTTCCTCGTGCGAAATAACTTTATCGTTACTCAATAAAATTTCTGTCGTTGGGATAATTTTGAAATCATTGCTTTGAATCTCGCATAAAAAATTAAGGTATAAACTTCGTTCCTTTATTTTGAAAAAGTAAAAAAGATGTTGGTTCAAAATGTTTTTCAGCTTTAATAAGATTTTTTCAATGGTAGTAGATTCGAAGTCGTTGAAATAGTTATTGATTTCGTCTTGAATTGAAAGTATGTTTAATACACAATTCAGTTCAGATAAATCACTTATTGAAGAAATTTTATTTCCCAGCATTGAAACTGATAATGGATTCAAGTCAGATTTTAAAAAATAAGGTTTTAAAAACTCATAGGAACTACGAGATTCCAAAAGTTGAAACGGTTCTGAATACTGCCCGTTAATTATTACTCTTATCTGAAAGTTTTCAAATTTGACATTGCTCCAATCGATTGTTGTATGAACTTCTTCTAGGCTTTGTAAGTAAGTTTTTTGTTTTTCAAGTTTCGCAATTTCTTCGGCATAATATTTCTTCAGGTGAACAGGTATTGAACCCATTTTTACTTTATCCTTTTTCATTTTCGGAACTTTACTATTCAACTTGGTAGTTAGTTCAGAAATTTTTTTATCTATTGCTGATATATCCACGATCTATTTATATCTTGATAAATTTTTCGAGTTAGTACTACTGTTCAAATGGGTCGGTTATCAATCCAAATATTTTTTTTGCTTTGCAAAGACGTTGGTTTTCAGAATTAAACTTTATTAGAATTATAGAATTTCAATAAAGCACTTTACCTACTTTGAAGCACAAAACCTAAGCTTTTTCAAAACCGCTATTTGCGGTTAGTTGTTTTTTTAGTCGTCCTTTTTCTGTTTTAGCTTCTTTATTCTTTATCTTTCAAATCGGCTTTGTTGCTTAGTTTCCTGAAAGAGCATTTTGACCTGACTTTAGCCTGATGATTGGCAATATAGGTCGTCAATTTAAATTGAAAAGAGTACTTAGATACAATAATTTTCTCATTTGACTCTTCCAAATTTAGGTTTTTTCAGTTAGTTAAAGAGCTATGTAATAGGGAATCTCAAATCTTCAATTTTATCTTTCCAAATAAATTCAGAATCATTTCCTTTCTTCGATATACCTTCACTATTTGTCCTTTGCGTACTTGAAACTAGCCAACATCCTTTTCTGGCTCTTGTAATTCCAACATAATGCAAGTTCAGATCTTGTGTCCAATCACCATAAATAGGATTATTGAAATCGTTATTATTTCCAGGTTGTTTATTTGGAAACACCCATTCATATAGGTCTAAATGAAAAACAAAATCATATTCTAGTCCTTTTGATTTATGTAAAGTCAATATATTGACTTCGTTTTCATTTGCTGGTTCGTATGATTTTAGTTCTATAGCATTTTCTAATACAGATTTCAATAGATCTATTGATTCTTGTCCTTTTGAATTAGGGGCAATAATTTTAGCAACATTTATGAACTCGATAATTAGTTCTTCTTTATTTAATGTATTTGATGAAAAAAAATTTACAATTTTTTCTTTTGAACTTTTAAGCTTTTGTAAATCACTATTGCTGAAATTGTCATATGATGTAAATAATTCAATAACATCATTAAATTTATAGTTTTTATCATACCCAAAACTTAGTAAATTTGAGAATATTGATGACCACACATTAAGGTTCGTGTCTAATTCATTACTGACTGATAGTTTATGAGGTTCTTTAAGCTCGTTGTTTATAATTTCACCTGTTCTAGTTGTCCGTGTTAATATTGCAATTTGGTTGCGTTTTTCAATTTTGAAGGCTTCCTGGGTAATTTTTATATTTTGGTCTAACCATTGTGCAATCGCTTGCTCATTGCCCTTAACTCTGGAAAAAAATATTAAATTATTTTCTGTAGAAATTAATTCGGTTTTTGGATTGAGTAGATAGTTTGAATAATTTATTATTGAAGGGTGACAGCGATGATTTTTGTCCAATTTAAAATATTTAAAAGTTTCATCCTTAGTCAATTCTTCTAAGTATTTTGCATCTTTCCCTGAAAAAGCATAGATAGATTGATTTAAGTCGCCAACTGCAAATGCTTTAATATTTAAAAGTTTAATTTTTTGAAAAATTTGATGCTGCTCAAATCCTGAATCTTGGTACTCATCAATATAAATGAATTTATATCTTGCTCTTATGTAATTTCGACAGGCGACAGAATTAGTATATACGTAGTTTGCTAAAACACCAATGGATTCAATGAATATTAGCCCTTTTAGAAAATATGACTTTAACAAATCAATATTTGAGTCGGAAATTTTTTCTAAAGTTAGTTTTCTATTAAACCAATTAAAATTTTCAATTTCGTCATGAGATAAAGATGTTATTTTAGTTATTTTCACATCAGTACTTGGAACACCAAAAAGATATTTTGCAAATGGGATAATTATTTCTGAAAGATTGAATTTGTCAATAGTTCCAAAAAAAGAACTTTTTGGGTTATCGCCATTGGAAAGACTTCTATTTTTTAGTTCTATACTTGCTTTGTTTGTATATGAAATTGCTATTACACCTTGATGTTCAGGCAGACTTCTTAAATGGCATTTTATTTTTTCGGAAATGACAAATGTTTTACCGCTACCAGGTGCAGCTATAATAACCGAATTGCCATCGTAATCAAGAATTAGTTTTTGTTGTTCAGTTGGTTTCATTCTTTCTGCATTTCTTCAATAATCTCTTTACATTTTAGCAAAGGCTTGGCAATTGGATCTTCGGATAATTTTTTTAGACTTTCTTTATTGTTTCGTAAAAATTTAAACATAAACGAGGCTTTTCTTTTTTGCATTTCATTAATGATTTCATGTTCACCAATATCGCTAAAATAATTTTTTAAATCTTCTTTAATTTTAGTGTTGAATAAGTCATTTTCTAAATCCCTATTAGATAAATAAATTTTATATCGTTCAAGGTCTTTAATAATTATTGAAGCTGATTTAATATTAATTTCAGAAGCATTAGGATTATTAAATCCTTTTAGATGGCTTTCATTTTCTTTTAGTAATTTTTCTGTTGTTTCGTCCTTCTGAAAATAATTTTTACAAATACTAATACATCGCTGGATACCAGCAAAACGATACTCTTCTTTCTTGGGGATTTTAAAAATGTCATTATCAGTTCTTAATACCCAATCAATGTCTAAACTATTTAGGATTTTAATAAATGTTGAAAATCCAATTCCGTCAACCATTAAAATACTTATGTTTAGTCTATCCAAGTCTATACTTAGCTGAATTGATAGTGTTTTATAGAATAATTCTTCGGAAACGCCTTCTACAAGAAAAACTACATCAGAAAAAAATGCTTCAGCAGGAATTATACTTAGCCTATACCCAAAATCTTTAAAAGTGTTACCAATTATTTCTGAACAACCATTTGAAGCAGCTTTAGTTTCCCCTTTTTTATTGAATAATCGGACTATTGAATTAGGACTAAATTCTGATGCAATTTGAGGCGAATGAGATGTCAATAATACTTGTCCTTTTATTGATGAGTTTAAATATTCTGCAAGTTTACGTTGCTGATGTGGATGTAAATGTGCTTCGGGTTCTTCAATACAAAAGATTGTAATTTCTTTTAGACTATCTTTTGTCAGTTCATTTCTTGAAGACCATAGCGCAAGATAAATTTGATTTAATCGTCCATCACCGCCAATTAAAACACTTTGATCCTTACTTTTAGAAGCTATCGAAACACTATTTATAAATTTATCTACATTAGATGAACTTGCATCAAATACAATTTTTTGCTTAGTATGATGTAGTGACAATTTGGAAAGTTCTTCATTGATTGTATTTGTTGCGGAAGATATGAAATTTAGTTTGGGAATATTTTCATCAACATTTTTTAGTTGTAATTGAATTTCAGAATATAGTTTTTCGTCTTGAGTAACTTCGTCTTCCTCCCTATTTTCTTTAGCAATTTGAAATAAATATGCTTTTTCTCTGTTTATGTAATTGTGTAGATCTCTTCTGCTACTAATATACTTCACATTTAATACTTTTCTATAGTATCTATCTTCAATTTCTTCAATTAAGTCATTACTAGGTCCAGCAAAAAATTGAAATGTTTTGACTTTAGTGATTTTATCACGAAATGCTTTATATACTAAAATAAGTTTATTGTCGTCTCCTATCTTCCCTTTTAGTTTTGAAACAACACAATCTTCAATTACATCGTCAAAATGTAGTTGAATCGTAAACGTATTTGTTTCTTCAAAAGCATAAAAATCCGAGTCTTTGGGTTCAATGTCGTAGTCAGATAAACTTCTGTCTAATAAAAGTCTAATTGCCCAAAGTAAATTGGTTTTCCCAACATCGTTAGCGCCAATGATTAAAGATTTTTTAGCAAGATTTATTTCACTATTTTTGAAGTTTCTAAATCCTTGAAGTTTTACAGATGCTAAAATCATATTTTTTAATTAGCTTGTTTGGTTTTTCCGAATTACCCTTTTTGACTCTATACTGTCCTCCCACAATTATCCCCAAAATCTATATATTTAAAACTTAATTATGGTTATACTCCCGAATTGTAATATAATGGTATTTGAGTAAGCATTTGGTTCTGTTCCATTATACCATTGCATTTTCTATCGCCAATACCCCCTAAGGTAAAAAACGTTTAATTTGATTTTATAACGGTGACAAGATAGCACAACCCACTCGTATACAAATACTATTGTAGAAATTTAGAATCAGTCTAAGGAAGATACTCCCCACTTTTACTTGCCTTCAGTCTGCTCTTTCAACGCCTTTGTTATCAATACCTGCGTCCGTTCCATCATCCGCCGCCGCATCACATTCAGAAAATCTACTTTCGTACGGTTGTACCAGTTTGAGCTGCGCTTTCTCCGGACGGTGCCAACTCGTTTCTTATGCATGGCAATGGCCCAGGCAATATGCCGGGCGTCTGATTGTTTGGTCGGGATCTTTCGTTGCCCAAACCGGTTCACAAAGGTAAATTTGTCCAGCCCTACCTTATCAACATACTCTTCTAGTACATCTATGGAAGGCATATTGAGGTACGTAAGTGAGCGCATATCCTTCATCCGGCCATAGCCTTTGAAGTAAATGTCTCCGGAGACGGCCAGCTGCCCGGCCTGATGGTTGATTTGATACTCAAAGCTATTTCTGAGCTCGGAGGTAAGCAATAGCCCACTCCGCTCAATAGCTTTTTCAAAATAGCCTACGGCATCACGGGTGATTTCCGTGGCCAGGTCAATGATCTCCTGATTTAAATCATCTGAAATCATGCTCAGGCTTGTTCAATCACTAGGATCAGTTCATCATCGCCCCAGGCTACCGGTACATTGGCAAAGCGAAACGTCTGATTTCCATTCAGGACCGGACTGGAAAGGTTTTTAGTCGGGATCCTGATCTTGTAGGGCAGGGTAGGAGCTGAAGCAAAAGAGGCCTTGATGTCCAGCGTGTAGGTACCTGCTACAAGACCAGCGGCCGCATAACGCACATCAACACTATACGCAGTATTGGCAATGACTTCCACCTCATTTTTGCGGACAGCCGCAATCGGATTATAGGCTGCACCCGTAAAGCCAATTCCATCGCCGGGGCAATTATTCCGGAGTCCAAGCGGAATTGGGCTCGCCAATATACAGCTTCCATTCTGATTGGCGCTGCTTTGCGTGTCCAATGCAGCCCAGGCTACCTGAGCTCTGGCATTAGCGTCTGTTTGGCTACTTTCCGAGCCGTATACACCAGCCGGAATGGTGATCATCCAGCGGGTACCTACGTAACCGTCTGGACATCCAATCTTCATAAAGGAAGACATCCCTGTAATTTCCTCGCTTAGAAAAGTAGTTAAGCCTGGCGCACAATCGGCACTGATCCAGGATCCAATGTAGCCTTCTGTGCCGGGATTGTTGGGCTTTTGGGTATAGGGCTTTACATCTTCGCCCGTATCGAGGTAGTATTTTACCAGCAAACCATACCTTTTCAAATTGGTTCGTAGGCCAGAAACTGCGTTCGTTTCACAAGCCGGGGCATCCCCACGCCATGAGGTTGGCCGAGCCGGGACCGGAGGCAGTATCGGCAATTTGCTGTACGAACGCTCAGCATTGGTGTAGCGGAAGGTCATGGACCGGTTGATCAGCGTCTCGGCATCATCCAGCGGCAGATAGGATTCTGTCATGGGCAGTAGCGGAATCATTTCCCGATCGGTGATCAGATAAAACTGCTCGGAAAAATAAAGCTCCTGCCACCACTCCCGTTGAGCCTTGGCCTGATGGGCCGGATAACCAAAGGCCACCGACAGCTGCCGTTCCCCCGTAACCCGGTTGATCACCTGCTCGCTCGATGTGGGCAGAAAGTCAAAGCCTGTAAAGCGGTCGGCCAGTTGTCGTGCCACAAGCAGACTCTCACTACCGCTGCCGGTAAAGGCGATCGTGTCAAATGCTCCTAAGCTATTTTCAAAGATCAGGTACCGTACCTGTCGATGCTGGGTGGTATCCATTATATAAGTCCGGGTTTCTGAAAGCCGTTCTTCATTTTCATTGGAAAGCCAAACCTCATATCTCAGCACGGGTTTGGCCAGACTCATGAGCCCCAGTGCCTGTACACCAACGGGAATGCAGTAGGCCGTCATGGCTGTAATGCCTGCCAAAGTTTTGGCTGTAAAGGTCTGCCGGGTAAAATCATCAAATTGTAGCTGAACCCGAAGGTGCAGTTCAGCCGGGGTCGGGCTGAAATTGGTCAGGAAGGTCAGGAATTCGGGTTGATCCGGACGGATACTCAGGCCATTAGGTTTATACGTCAGGAATTTTCGCCCCTGGGTGTAGCGGGTGAAAAAGGTAGCCTGAAAATCGGCATAGTCCGCAGGGCCGATACCGGCCCTAAAAACGGTGCCGATTGGGAAAAGAGACTCATCAATCAGCGTTTCACCCTCAAACCTTCGGGCCTTTGTATAAAACGAGGAAGTCAGTGTATCGCAGACCGAAATCACCTGCTGACCAAATGCGGGAGGGCAGCTCATCAGCTGAGAGTGAAGCAGCTCCGACAGATCAAAGTAGGCACCTGCGTAAGTGACCACGTCGGCAAAGCTTTTAGGCGGTTCTTCCGAGGCTTCCAGCGTGGTGAGCAGGGCATATTCTGATGCCTGAAAAAACTTCGGCGTGTAGACATCCAGCAAATAGCGAAGGCCGGCGCGAACGGGAAAGGTTGCCGGGTTGACCGGATCCACATTGACAATGATCGGGTTTTTCGAGAGCGCCAGATCTTTGGGAGTAATACTAGCTAAGTAATCCATTTGCGTTCAGGTGAAGTTCAAATTCAAGTCTCCACCCATGGTGGTTATTTGCCCAGGCACGATCTACGGCCGATTTGCGCATTTTGGCAAGGTTGCAGTGCACAAAGCCTTTGGACCGGTTGTCGGCCCGCATTTGTTTTTGGAGTTTGTAAATGATCCGGATGGAATCAATTTCAGCCTGAATTTGCTCCTGTGGCCGGTCAAGCGGTGGAGCAAAGATGATACTTACTCCGCCGTAGTAAATCTCGGTCAGCTGACTGGCGTCGTTGTCATCCGAAATGATTTCGGGTTGTTCGAGCCACATAAACGGGTAGTTGAAGCCGTCCGCTCCGGTGGCGTACTGTATACCAAGCTCTACACCTCCATATAGAAAGTACTCTATATCCGGGCTGAGCTGGGCAAACTGCTTGAAGTAATTGATATAGGATTCAAAATCGGCACTGCGTAGCATACCTCCATGGGATTTGGTAGGCTACAAACGTAGGGAGTAGAAAGGAGTTGGAGTAGGACAGAAAAGTTAAACCTATTCTGCCTGCATCAGGCGGTTTGCTTCATCCATTTTTACCTTCTTGTGGGATAAAAAGAGCCAAATGGTATGAATATTGGTTTCACAAACGGCGTCAAAATTGCCATGAACGCGGTTTTCGGCCACATCTTCAATGGTTGAAAGCCAGCCTTCGCCATTTTTAAAGAGCTGCCGGGTGCTTTCATCCGATTCGTAAAGCTTTTCATAGCGCCGGATAAAGGCATTGTTCATTTCCTGCCAGTACAGCAGTACCGGTATGATCTGCTGAAAATTTAGCTTCCTGAACCGTTTGGCGCGCTGCTGCGCTCGCAAAGAGTTGAAGACCTCCCGATTTTCGCCGTTGTAGGAGGGAAGCCATTGCCGGATCCGCCAACCAATTCGTCTTGGGCGAAGGATGGTGCCCAAAAATTCAAAGAGTGCTTGTGGATTTGGAGCCTTCGGATTACTGAAAGCCAGATACTGAATATTGGCCATGGCCACTTCAATCGTCGAGCTGTCGGCATAGGTGGGCTCAGGCAAATAGTACCGGCGATGACTGACCCTTAGATAGTCAAAAGGCTTTTCTTTGAGCGGCTCGGAAATAGACCAGGCAAGACTAGAATACAAATCCTGCCGGGCCAATAGGGGGAGCGAGCTCACTTTTGAAATGCCGCTTAGAATTTCTGCCAAATGATCCATCAGGGGCAAGGTAGCCGCAGGATCTTCATTGGCTTTGATCGTCAGCACTATTGGCAAGGCTTTTAAAATCTGATTCCGGCTGCAATCAGACCAGCATTTCGGCAGGATTTTTCTCATCTTCATAGGCTTCAACGATTTCCCACCATATTTTTTCTTTCCGATCCAGGGCCGCCACTATTTCAGCAAATAGCGGGTCAAAGGCTTTTTTGCTTTCCCGAACGCAGTACTCCCCATCTTCCTGCCCGTAGGACAAACCTACAATCAAACATCCCCGGGTGTCCCGAATCCAGTTTCCCTTGTGGGCATAGATGTACTCGAAGGCCGGCACATTCTGTAGCCAGGGCAGTTTTCTTTTGAAGGCCGGTGATACTCTTAGCTTCACTTCAAACCGTCCGGTCGGAATGGCCGTTTGACTATGGACCTTGATTTTCAGGAGTTCAGCCAGTGTCATGGTGGACTTTAGTCCCCGGTCCTTGTCTTCCAGAATATACCCTTTCCAAACACCATCCACCCAGTATTTGGAAAGGGTACTGTTCTCTTTTTTTATAATTCGTTTTTGGAAAATTTCCATACACTTTTGGAAAATAAAATACGATACATGGAAAAATTCTTACACTTCCGGCTTTTTGGTGCCGCTGGGCAGGTACTCTGCAAGTTTCTGCCAGGCCAGAAGAAAGATGGTCTTTTTGCCAATGGCCGCGTAGTTTTCCTGCACCGACCAGAATTCTGCCGCCATCATGGCCACCAGCGCGGCATATTCAAATGCGTGAAAGACGGTCACCTCCTGATCTTTGACCTGGAAGTGAGCCAGGCCGTGTAGGGATCCAAGCATGATCAGGTAGTACGTGATTTTTGAGAACGTCTTATCCTTGAATACTTTGGAATTTGGCGCGGGATTCACTCCCGGATTCAGATTATGCAGATACTTCACCCGCTTAATTCCTGCCATGGTATCGTAGGCAATCATCAAAAACAGGGAGGTCAAATACCGGAAATCGGCGAAGATGTAGATCTCCACAAATTCCACCAGCCAAATTCCTAGGCCTAAAAACAGCGCAGCAAAGGTTGTCCAGGGATTATCGATCAAAAAAATGCAGTAATTCTTACCCGCCAGGGCGATACTTTCAAGGTAGTTTTTCATAAAAAAATTGCGGTTAAGGAAAGGGGACCAATAGGCCTGCCGCAAATCCTTCCGCTCTGCCCCGCCATAGTATCCATTTTCGTTTCTTTTTTTCATTTTCAAAGGCACCTTCAAAGGAGCGTTTTTCCAGCAGTCGCAACAGGTTTGTAAATCGCAGCTCGTTTCGCAGGCTACGGTTTTCTTCTCTAAGGTTCTCATTGGCCTGTGTTTGAATGCGATGCATGGGTTTCAGACTTTCGTACAGGATCAGGCTGTCCAGAAGCGCGTCCTGAATCTGCTGCCCGGATACGGGCTTCGATAACTGCCCGCAGGCTGTCCCGTTTGAAAGCCAAAGCAGGACTGCCACGAAAAATAAGCTGCGCCAGACTATCATGAGAAATCCTGGCAGCCGCATACTTCTGATCATAATAGTTGACGGAATCATGTGCAATACGTGCTTTATTGGAATAATGGGTCAGGCTATCGGCCGATTGTTCAAGCAGGGTTTTGGAGGTGGTTTTCCTGCACGCCTTGTAAAGGACTATGCCCATAGCTATAGTCAGGACGGTTAGCAGAAAGGCGGCAATTCGAGCTGTGTTCATACGCTCAGTCTTTACGGGCTTCTCCCCAAAATTCATCATCCACCGGCTGCAGGTAATTACTACCCGTCCAGGCGGGGGCAAAAATGTCTTTTCCCTGCCAGTAGGCGGGAGTGATGGAAACTTCCGTAACGGGCCGTTCGGGACGGACGTAGGGTTTACCGATATACTTTTCAGACAAATAGCGCAGGTGCGGCTCCATCCCCCGTATTTCCGCCGGGCAGTAGGACATGCTCAGGTGAATGACCTGAACGCCGGCCGCGTAGCTTTTCTCAAACTCCCGTTCAAGTTGTCCCAAATTGATACCGGTGCAGTAGCCATTTGAACTCAAATCGAATGGGTCGTACTCATTCATGCTGATTTTCCCCATGCCCAAATTGATGGCGTTTACAAGCTGCTTGCGCGAGTTATCCCACCGGTCATTTCCATCCGTGCCAAACATCCCATCAGCACTTGCGGCCTGACTGGCAAAATTGGCATGCAGGTACCAGGCGTTCTGAGGTGATCCGGCGTCGGGATACGAATACACCGAAAGGATTCTCCCTGAGGATCCATCTTTAACGGCCTTTGTGAAGTTCTCAAAATACCGGGTGAGCGTCAGGGAAATGAACCTGGCAAAGTCTTTTCCAAGGTCGGTTCCCATGTCCAGGGCAGCACCATTTTCCCATTCCACAATGTAGGGCCGGGCGTAGGGCAAATTTTTTGCTTGCCTGAATTTTTGGAATCCTTCCTGAAATACGGGTTCAAAACCAGTGATTTCTTTGGCCCCGCCATAGCCTTCACCAACAACCGGATTCGTAAATTCTTCGGCACTTGCCGTGCCAATGCTCAGGTAGTAGGCTCCTTCGTAGGTATTTAGTTCAGCTGATAGCTCCCGAACGGCGGTATAAATTTTTTCATTCATCAGCTCGGAAGCCAGCGAGCCCATGCGCTTATCTGTCTCGATCTCGTGTTGTTTCCCGCGATGTCCGGTGACGTAGTGACCTTCCGGAATAAAATTGTCTCCTTCTTTTCGCCACGGCCAAAACAGGACGGATAGTTTCAGCCCGCGCGCGCGGCAGTAGGCAATCACTTTTTGCAAGCCCTGCCTGGTGAAATTGCCCGGAGCTGGTTCCCACTCATTCCACCGGATGTTAAGCCTGATGCCGGTAATACCATAGCCCCACTCGTACTGAAAGGCTTCGATGCGCTCGGGCCAGTCGTGATGAAGGCCATTTTGAGCATAAGGCTCGTAGCCAAAGCCGGTGAGGTTCATGAATAATTCGTAGGTTCCACGCTCCGCAGAGACTGGTGGAACCACTCTGTCAGGAATCACTACGCCGGTTTCTTTGCCCGGAATCAGAAATTCTTTCTGATCAGATCCAGTGCAGGTACTGCCCGATAGGGTAAGGGTGTAGATACCCGGTTCAAGTCGGGAGTACTGGACCTGAATCACGCTCGAGCTGGGCCTGATCTGTCCGGAGCGGACGAGCTGGCCGGCCTTGCTAATCTGGAAGTTCAGGCCGAACACATTCTTTCCGTGAAACTGGATCCGTGCTCCGGTTTGGCTGATTTCAAAAATACTTCTGATTTCGGGACCGGCGTCACAGGGCAGTAAGGATGGATCCGTATTCACAGGAGGCGTTACGGGAATAGTGGGCGGTAAGCCCGGACGATTCAGGATGGAATCAACGTAGGTTTTCACCCAGTCCTGACTGGCAATTTTGCCGCTTGGGAAAGTCAGCGTAGTTTGGGACTGAGCGGCCACAGGGCCCAACAGGAGCAGTAGCCCCCACAACATTTTTTTCATAGCTAGTAGTTAAAAATTAAAATCCGTAGTACTTTTTTTCGGGGCTATTGTTGATTCTACTGCCGTTTCGTTTCCGGT
>NZ_SMJU01000006.1 GCF_004348825.1 Arundinibacter roseus | reverse complement strand
ATTTTTGAAGGTATAATTCAGGAATGTTGTATCCTTATTACGTTAAAATAGCATTGGTGGTTAGGGCTGTGGGACACAGCCCACGGAATTTTCTACACCTTGGGCTGTGTCTCACAGCCCTTTTTTTTAAGGATTACATTTAATTTTTGAGGTTTTAATTCAGGAATGTTGTATCCTTATCACTTTAAAATAGCATTGGTGGTTAGGGCTGTGAGACACAGCCCACGGATGTCAGAGGGCATTTCTCCTCACTCAGTACCATGATTTTCCCTGATATACGTAATTGATTCAAGGCAGAGTTTGTGTAGGATAGAGAGGTTGATGTCCGACAGTTTTTTTATGTAGATGCAAGCTTTTCCCATCTTAAATTTCCCCAGCTCGTCCAAAAGTTTTTTACTTTCATCGGTTGGAGAAAGGATATAGAGGGAAAATTCTGCCTTTCGTGGAGAAAAACCAAGGATTGGCGCATCTCCTTCGTGGCCGCTTGCGTATTTGTAATGATACCGGCCAAAGCCAATGATCGTCGGCCCCCACATCCTGGGTTCAAATCCCGACCACTCCTGCATAAGTTCCATCAGCCGGAGACTATCCGCCTTCTTTTGGTCATTGTCAACATAGGAGTCAATGAACTCACGAACGCTGACTTCGGTGGAGGTTGTCTTGTTTTTTGCCATTGGGGGGTAGGGGTTCGTAGATTGTTGATGAAGATTTTGGTTTTCAGGGGTTTGAGATGTAAGACGAAAAAAGAGAATTTTGTTTGATTGCCAGCCCACCCGGAAAAACCCGAAGCCCTATTCCATCACAGTCGGCATGGGCGGAAAGTGTACAAAATAGTAGGAGTAAAAGGGGGAGTTGTTGTTTCATGGGCTGGGGGATGATGGCAAAATGTTTGCGAAGGGTAGGAATAAATAGCATTTCACTGTCAACCAGGCAGAAACTTTGATAGAAGATACAAGGGTAAAATTACCAAAAATTTACTCTCGTTGTCAAAATGGAGGTAAAAATTACTCTCGTTCAACCAAAATAAGGGTATGTTATCAGTGGGCGGCTTACAAATTATATTGGCCGAAAACGGCTAAGTATGAGAGCAGTGGCAGATTTCAAGGCGATTACCTGTCCGACACCACCAAAGTTTATCAAATGTAAAGACCTTTGATTTAGCACTTCACTTTCATGTAAGCACTAAATCCCCGCCTTTTGGGTAGGTGCTGTTATGGGCTGCCTTTCTTGTCATTCTATAAGTTTTAGTTGTCTCGCCAAGTCAATATTTGTCGTAACGAGTAGGTTGTCCATTAAGGGATAAATTTCATTTTCTTCATCACGTTTAAATTCAGAAGCACTTAAAATAATTGTCTTTCCGTTTTCCGTTTTTATTTCAAATGTCTGCGGATAGGTCGTGTAAACTTTATTAGAGCCATCAAGATTTGAAGTCCAAGTTTCTTCCCAAACTATTTTAAAGTCAACGATTTTTTGTCCAATGCAGTCAATCCATTTTTTCTCGGTTGAAACGTCCCATTTCTGTTCATAGTCATTTGTTGTTTCGGTTAAGTCAAGCAATTTTGATTGAAGTCCGTAACTAATAAATGTATTGTCCCAAAAGACGTAAATAGTTTTGTTGTCTGTCTTGAAGTAGATAGAATGGTCAAGAGTGTCAATGTCTGGATACTTTGTTTTGTAATAAGGTTCAGAATTAATATTGTTCCCTTCTTCGTCAGCAAAGTATTTTAGTTCCCCATAAACAACACCACGAATTGTCTGTCCAAAGAACATTTGTCGGCAGTCACTTTCGTATGTGATATGTTTGTCTGTTAATGTCATTTTAAGGTTGCCGCCAACGACCGTATATCCGCAATCCTCCTCTTTTTCATTGCCAATAGATCAATCACTTACGGTTATATCAGTTAAAGTTGTATCTCCTCCCTGCGGAATTCCTTCCCCAAGTAACCATTTATTTTCGAAAATTCAATGTGACCAATCGATAATTTCTCAGACCTATCCGTTTGCTGTCGTTTGCTGCATTTCCTGCCGAAAAAGTGGCATTTGACCATCAAAAAAGGTACTTTTGAGCCCGTTTTTTGTTTATGACCCTACCATGGAAACCTCTATACACACAAACATCGATACGATTACCCTTGAACTACACACGCCCGTGCTAGACGACCGGCCCGTGTTTGTGTCAGGCAATTTTTGTAAATGGTACCCCGACATGGAGCAGTACCGGCTGCATCAGATCGGCCCCGGTCACTACCGGTTTGTGTTTCCGGAGGAGCTGGATTTGCCCGAAAAAATAGAGTATAAATACACCCGCGGCGGCTGGGATCAGGTCGAGCTGGACAGCGAAGGCAAGGCGCCAAAGAATCGGGTGCTGGATCGTACGGCTCCGGTTACGCACGATTTTGTGCCGCATTGGCGCCGGAATGGGGTTTCTTTGGATACCACCTACATGCCAATTCTCGAACTGTTTTCGCAGAATTTCAGAGTTCCGCAGCTACAAACCGAACGGAAGGTATACGTGCTGCTGCCGCATGCCTACCACGAGCAACCCAACCGCCGGTATCCGGTGCTATACATGCTGGACGCTCAGAATCTGTTTGGCAAAGGTTCTGCTTTTGGGAGTTGGGGCATTGATCGCAAAATGGCCGTTTTGGCCTCGCGACAGCGGGGCGACGTCATCATTGTGGCAATTGATCACGGCGAAGAAAAGCGGATTCAGGAGTTTTCGCCCTACAACAACCCCAAACACGGCAAGGGCAAAGGGCGGGAGTTTCTACGGTTTATTACCGATACACTGAAACCGCAGGTGGATCAGCGCTACCGCACGGAGCCGCATCGCCTGCATACGGGCATTGGCGGGAGTTCGCTTGGCGGGTTGATGGCGGCCTATGCGGGCCTGATGCACCCGAACGTGTTCGGGAAATTGATGGTTTTTTCGCCTTCGCTCTGGATTTCTCCCCGGATTTACTTCGACGCTTCCCATTTTTTTGAACCGCTCGAAACCCGTATGTATCTCTACGGCGGCCAAAAAGAAGGCGCCAACATGGTTCAGAATCTGGAATTTTTGTACGAAACCCTTGAACAACAGGGCTACGGCTATGACCGGGTAAAGCTCCGGCTCGAAATTGACCCCACGGGGCAGCATCAGGAAGAACGCTGGGGAGAGGAGTTTCCCAAAGCGCTGGAATGGTTGTATTATTAAGTAGCTGAAAATCAATAGGTTATGGCAGTTGATTTTTTGTATTTCATTGAATTTTAGATTTTTAAAATGAAATATTTTAGAAAAAAATGAAATCTGTTCCTCATCAAGCACAACAAAAACGCTCCGTAGGAGCCACCTGTTTGTAGTTATTGAATGAATCCATGTAAAAACAAAAGCTCCGTAGGAGCGACCCATGACTACTGTTTTTGGGCCGCTCCTACGGAGCTATTTTTTATTTCAATGTAAACTTGACTACAAACGGAATGCCCGGCATGGAATGCCCGGCATGGAATGCCTCTATGAGGCTTAAACAAGGAGATATTTCGAAATGGAACATTTGCCATGCCATTGTTCCTCATCAAGCACAACAAAAACGCTCCGTAGGAGCCACCTGTTTGTAGTCATTGAATGAATAAATGTAAAACAACAGCTCCGTAGGAGCGACCCGTGGCTACTGTTTTTGGGCCGCTCCTACGGAGCTAGTGAGCATTTCAATTTATATGTCCACCTACAAACGGAATGCCTCTACGAGGCTTAAGATATTTTAGCTAACAGCTACTTACAAAATAAACTGACTCAAATCCCGGTTTTGCACCAGAGCTGAAAGCTTTTCTTCCACCATTTCTTTGGTAATTACCACGTGGGCGTTGGGCCCGATAATATCCGGAATATCAAACATAAATTCATTGAGCAGCGTGCTCATAACCGTTTGCAGCCGCCGCGCGCCAATGTTTTCAACTTCGCTGTTTACCTCAAAAGCTATTTTTGCAATTTCATGAATAGCTTCATCCTGAAACGAAAGCTCTACTTCTTCGGCCCGCATCATGGCTTCGTACTGCTTAGTCAAAGCATTTTTGGGTGCTTTCAAAATCTGGTAAAAATCATCCTGCGTCAGACTTTGCAACTCCACCCGAATCGGGAATCGGCCCTGTAATTCAGGAATAAGGTCGGAGGGCTTGGCCACGTGAAAAGCCCCGGCGGCGATGAACAGAATATGGTCGGTATTGATGATGCCGTGCTTGGTGTTGACGGCACTTCCTTCCACAATCGGGAGCAGGTCGCGCTGCACGCCCTCGCGGCTTACATCGGGGCCGCTGCCGGACGAGCGGCTTGACGCTACTTTGTCGATTTCATCAATGAAAATAATGCCCAAATTCTCGGCCTTGCGAATCGCCTCCTCCTTTACTTCGTCCATATCAATCAGCTTGGAAGCTTCCTCTTCGAGCAGAATCTGACGTGCTTCACTGACGGTAACCTTCCGTTTTTTGCCACGCTTGGGCATCATGTTGCCAATCATTTCCTGAATATTCATCATCGACACGTCGTCAACAGAGCCGCCGATCATGCCAATGTTGGGGGAGCCATTTTGCTGAACTTCAATTTCAATTTTGCGGGAATCAAGTTCACCATTTTTGATTTTTTTCCGAAATCGCTCGCGCGTCCGTTGATTGAGTTCCTGATCGCTGCCGGGCATTTCGCCGGTAGAGGCAGATTTTGTCGAATCAAACCCAACGCTGCCGGGCGTCAGCGAGTGCATCGGCGGAATCAGAATGTCCAGAATAAGCTCTTCGACAAGCTGTTCGGCTTTGATTTTGACTTCTTCTTTCTTTTGAGCCTTCACCATACCGACCGATTGCTCCACAAGGTCGCGTACCATGCTTTCAACGTCGCGGCCTACGTAGCCGACTTCCGTAAACTTGGATGCTTCTACTTTTACAAAAGGTGCATCGGCGATTTTTGCCAGGCGACGGGCAATTTCGGTTTTACCAACGCCCGTGGCGCCAATCATTAATATATTATTGGGAATAATATCCTGTTGAATCTCTGCCGGGCTATTCATGCGGCGCCACCGATTTCGCAGGGCAATGGCCACATTTCTTTTTGCTTCGTGCTGTCCGATAATATACTGATCCAATTCGGCGACAATCTGCCGCGGCGTGAGTCTATTCAAGTGTTCAGTCATTCGTGGGTTCGTTGTGTACAGATAAAATAAGTTACTTTTCTTTTAACATAAAAAATCGTGATAGCGTTTTCAGACAGTCGCTCAATTCTTCAATCGTAGCTGCGCGCTCAGCGTGTGCGAGGCTCGTCCGGCGTTAAATTGCGTCCGTCCGTAGCTGATTTCGAGCTGTTTGATGCGGAGCCATGCACCTGTCGAAATTCCTTCAAAACCAGACCGATTTTGAAGCCGCAGTTCCTGCCGAAGCAAATGATCGTAGCCCAGCATCAGCCGAAATTGAGCGTGCAGCATCAGTTCCGTGCCCAGGCTCAGGTGCCGGAGCAGCTGCTCAGGCAGGGCTACTTTGCGGGGAATTTGGTTGCCGTTGGCGTCAAACTCAAAAAACAGATCGGGGTCATTGTACACTATATCGAAGGCGTTGAGGTGATGCGCTGTCAGGGAAATCCGAACGGGCATGTATTGGGGCTTGAAGGTGAGGCCGATGCGTACGTCAAACGGGAGTGGGGGAGGTTCGCTGCCGCCATAATTCTGCCGCAAAAAGCCCATATTTTTGACCACAAAACCGGCGGTAAAATCCTGTCGGGGATGTTTAAATAGCGCCCCCCAATCCAGCGCTAGTCCCCAAAGCTGATAGGAAGCCACACCTGAGCCTATGAATTTGGCAGACGCTCCTACTGTAATGTGCTGAATTGTATGTCCATAGCCCATCGAAACCGCATAGTCGGCGGCCCTGAATTGTCCAATTTCGTTGCCCGACGCATCCGTTTCAGTAAAAGTACCGTAATTGAAGTAGTGAATGCCTCCTGCCCAAACTCCCGCTGTAGAGCCAATTGATTGAGCGTAAGCCAACGTAAGCAGTCGTGTATCGGCGAGGTGGGGCATCATGGAAAGCGACAAACTTCCAGATTTTGTGGTGTCGAGAGCAGCTGGATTTTGCATGAAAAGGGCAGCGTCGTTCCCGGGCAAAGAAATGGCGCGCGTACCTAGTGCTGAGAGCCGTGCCTGAGCAGGAAGTTGCAAAAAGGATAAACCACTACGTCCGCCTGTGGGTTGTGACAAGCTTGGAAGGCTCGTCAGCACAAAAATCAATCCGGCGAACAGGGTCAAACGTAGATGCATGGGTGACTGAGATGTTGCAAAAAAGTATTGATTCCGTAACTTGCCCGTTCTAAATTAAACAACCGGGCAAAGTAAAAGTACAAGGAAAAAAAAGAATCAGGAAAGCAATCCTGACTTAACCCCGTACTGCCGGTTTTTTGATACATAAACCCAACTAAGTCATCCGGAAAAATTTAAGTAGCATGGAATCAACGAATGTAACGTCAGTCAGAACCGAAATATTGGATAAAAAAAATGCGGAAGCCCTGCTCGGCGGAGGGGAAAAACGCATTGCTGCCCAACACGCCAAAGGCAAGCTGACGGCCCGGGAGCGTGTCGAACTTTTTATGGATGAAGGTTCATTTGAAGAAATTGGCAAATTTGTGATGCACCGCAGCAAAGACTTTGGGCTGGATAAAGAACACTACCTGGGTGATGGCGTTGTGACGGGCTACGGCACTGTAAACGGGCGATTGACCTACGTGTTTGCCCAGGATTTTACGGTCTTTGGCGGTTCACTCTCCGAAACCCACGCCGAGAAAATCTGCCGGATCATGGATTTGGCGATGAAAAATGGAGCGCCCATCGTGGGATTAAATGATTCAGGCGGCGCCCGCATTCAGGAAGGTGTGCTGTCGTTGGCAGGTTATGCCGATATTTTTTATAAAAACACCCTGGCCTCCGGCGTCATTCCCCAAATCTCGGCCATTATGGGCCCCTGCGCGGGCGGAGCGGTGTATTCGCCCGCAATTACGGACTTTATCATGATGGTGGAGCAAACGAGCTACATGTTTGTGACGGGCCCCAACGTGGTAAAAACCGTTACGCACGAAGACGTAACTTCCGAAGAACTGGGCGGAGCCATGACGCACGCTACCAAATCGGGGGTGACGCATTTTGTGGCAGCCAATGAAGTACAGTGCATCGAAAACCTGAAAAAGTTACTGAGCTACCTGCCGCAAAATTGTGAGGATACAGCGCCGCCTGTACCCTACGAACTTGAAAATGAAAGTCGGCCCAAACTGGCGACGCTCATTCCGCATAATCCCAATCAGCCGTATGATATGCGGGAGGTGATTGAGGAGTTGGCCGACGCAGGCAGTTTTTTTGAAGTGCATCGCTATTTTGCCGAAAACATCGTGGTTGGTTTCTCTCGGATCGCAGGTCGAAGCGTAGGCATCGTGGCCAATCAGCCGGCGGTTTTGGCCGGAGTGCTCGACATCAACGCAAGTCAAAAAGCCGCACGGTTTGTTCGTTTTTGTGATAGTTTCAATATTCCCTTGCTGGTGCTGGAAGATGTACCGGGCTTTTTGCCGGGAACCGATCAGGAATGGAACGCCATCATTACCAACGGGGCCAAATTGCTGTACGCTTTTTGCGAAGCTACCGTGCCGCGCATTACGGTCATTACGCGCAAAGCCTATGGCGGAGCCTACGACGTGATGAATTCCAAGCACATTGGGGCGGATATGAACTATGCCTGGCCTACCGCCGAAATTGCGGTGATGGGAGCGAGCGGGGCTGCCGAAATAATCTTTAAACGTGAAATTGCCGAAGCCGAAGATCCGGCGGCTAAGTTGCAGGAAAAAGTAGCGGATTACACCGAAAAGTTTGCCAATCCGTATCGTGCTGCGCATCGGGGCTATGTAGATGAGGTGATTTATCCCGAGCAAACCCGCGAAAAACTGATTCGGGCCTTTGCCATGCTGGAAAATAAAGTAGCGAATTTGCCCAGAAAAAAACACGGAAATATTCCCCTATAAAACCGCATTTTTACACCAAAACTCAACTAGCGATTGACACCTATGACTGACAAACGAAAACGTTTTCAGGAGCTTTATCCGAATTCATTTTTCTTAACCGTGGAAGAGCCCGAGGCCCTGTTAACTTTTATGAAAGCAAATGCCTGGATTGACGAACAGGAACAGCTGCTTGTACTTGAAAAACCGGGTGAAGGAAATATGAACTACGTGCTGCGGGTAAAAACTGATCAGCAGTCGCTGATTGTGAAGCAGTCGCGGCCCTGGGTTGAAAAGTATCCTCAGATTGATGCCCCCATCGAGCGGATTATTGTGGAAGCGCAATTTTATGATGTGCTTTCCGAGGTTCAGTCGCTGCGTCCGTTCATTCCGGCTTTGAAGGGTTTTAAGGCGGAGAGTTTTATCATGGTGGTAGAAGATTTGGGTCAGGCGTCAGATTTTACGGCAATTTATTCAAAAACAAATTTGCCTGATATTTCGGCCCTGCACGAGTTAACAGGCTTTCTTTCGGATCTTCATCAGGTTTCTCCCGAAGAGTTTCAGGAGCCATTTCCGGCCAATCAATCGCTGAAAACACTCAATGCTGAGCATATTTTCAACTATCCCTACATGCCCGACAACGGCTTTGATCTGGATACCGTTCAGCCGGGTCTGGGAGAATTGGCCAGGAATTATAAAAACCATGAAAGTCTCAAACGAGCCGTTGAGGAGCTTAGTGCGGTTTATTTGGGGCAGGGTACTGTATTGATTCATGGCGATTATTATCCGGGCAGTTGGCTGCAAACGATGAACGGTACACGCATCATTGATCCGGAATTTGCGTACCTAGGCCGGGCCGAATTTGACCTTGGGGTGATGGTTGCGCACCTCAAAATGGCAAGGGTTGATCTTACACTGATTCAACAAATATTATCTGCTTATTTACCAAAAGACCGGCTTGACCGGCAGTTGCTGGCTGGATTTTGTGGGGCCGAAATCATTCGTCGACTGATTGGCCTGGCTCAGTTGCCGCTGGATTTGAGCCTGTCCGAAAAAGCCGAACTGCTCGTTTGGGCAGCCGAAGCGGTTCTGAATCCTGGTTCGGTGCACTTATTTCAGCCTGCTATTGGACTAAAATCCTCTATTCCTGAATAATTGACATTTAACCATTAAGTAGTCAGGCAGAATTAGTTTAGAGTATATTTTTCAAGGGGTAACTCTTGAATTATCAGAATTTTTAAGCCCCGTAGGAGCATTTTTAAACGTGTAAACATTTAAAAATTAGTTTAATTCTGCATGATTACTTAGTAAAAAACAAAAAGGAGAAGCAACGATTGACGTTGACTTCTCCATTTCGTTTTTGAGGAAACAGATTTTTGAACTAAACCACCGCTGTGGCGCGTTCAATGGCTTTTTTCTCTTTCCATTCTTTCCAGCGTGGGCCAAGCAACGAGTTCATGCCTTTGTCTACCACGGTATGCCGGGCGAGGTTCATGCCGCCTTTCAAGAGCGTAAACACGGAGTCGTTGGCGCGCAGCGCAAGGCCAAACCCGCCGTCGACGTACTTGATGTAATGCCACCAAAGTGACGGAATGAAGACCGTTTCGCCGTGTTCGAGGATAGTTTCGTAGCCGTGGGTTTTTTCAAAAGCCGGAAAACGCTTCAAATCAGGATTTAGCGGATGCACGTGGCTCATCACCGTAAAAGGATGCTGATACAACTTGGTGCTGTCTTCGGGCGGGAACAGAATAATCTTTTTGCGGGTCTGAAACTGCGACAAAAATACGTGCGAGCAGTCCATGTCGTAGTGCAAATTCACTTCGGAATTTTGCCCGCCAAAGAACATAAATCGGTAATTTTTTACAAAGCCATCCATGATGGTCGGAAAGCTGATGTCGTCGCCGAGTTCAGGGATTTTCTTAAAAATATCAAACAAAAATATACGTAGATCGGTTGGGCCTGCTTCGATCAGCGAAAGATATTCGCCAAAAGGCATCGTGGCCGCATTTTGAAAGTACTTGTCAGGATCATGAATGTGGTTGTCTACCAACGGAACTTCCAAATCGCCGTGGTTTTCACGAAACCAGTCAAAAGTCCATTTTTGGGTGGCAGGCCAATCTTTGATCAAATCGGTAAAAACAACAGGTTTACGGGGTTTGAGGTAGTTTTCAATGAACTCTTCCCGGCTAAGTCCCGAGCGTTTTTCTATGGGAGTATATTTCATAGCTACGTACTGGTTAAAGATATTTATTGTTGGGAACACTGGATTTTGGTCAGGATTGGACACCGGATTTTGTATAAAATGGGTTTCATCCTTTTGAGTAAATTAACAGACAAATTTAACAGGAAGTACCAAAGAATTTGAAGCATTTTATAAAAAATAATCTGGATAGACCCGAACCATCCCTTCCTATACTATCTTGCAAACAAAAGAGTTGATACAAAAAAATGAATTGGATTATGACCGAACAAAGCAGAGAATTTCTTTACAAGTACCTCAACAACGCCTCACCCACAGGTTTTGAGGCGTCCGGACAACAAATTTGGCTGGATTATATCAAACCTTACATTGATGAACAAATCGTAGATGTGTATGGTACTGCCGTTGGGGTTATCGGCGCCGGACAGGAGTATAAAGTAGTGATTGAGGCTCATTCAGATGAAATAGCCTGGTTTGTAAATTACATTTCGGAGGAAGGTTATATACACGTACGCAGAAATGGCGGTTCTGATGCGGCAATTGCACCTTCGATGCGGGTAAATCTGCACACCGCCAACGGCCCGGTGCCGGGTGTTTTTGGATGGCCTGCCATTCACGTGCGCGATGTAGCCAAAGATCAGGTGCCAAAAGTACATGAGCTTTTTATCGATGTAGGTGCTGCCAAAAAAGATGAAGTACTCGATATGGGAATTCATGTAGGAACGGTGGTGACGTTTGCGGACGGCCTGACCGAAATGAATAACCGGTTTTATGTGGGCCGAGCACTCGACAACCGTGTGGGCGGATTCATGATTGCCGAAGTGGCCCGTATGCTTCATGAAAACAACGTTCAATTGCCTTTTACACTGTACGTGGTGAATGCCGTGCAGGAAGAAATTGGCCTTCGGGGAGCCGAAATGATTTCGCGCCGCCTCAAACCCGACCTCGCAATTGTTACTGACGTTACTCATGATACGCAGTCGCCGATGTACAACAAAAAAGAACAGGGCGATTTGAAATGCGGAGCCGGACCGGTGCTTTGCTACGGGCCTGCGGTTCAAAACAACCTGCGCGATTTTATTCTTGATATTGCCCGTCAAAAAGAAATTCCGTTTCAGCGGCAGGCGGTTAGCCGTTCCACAGGAACAGACACCGATTCGTTTGCCTATTCCGCTGAGGGTGTGGCGTCTGCCCTGATTTCACTGCCGTTGAAATACATGCATACGACCATCGAAACGGTGCACAAAGACGACGTGCAAAATGTCATTAACCTGATGTACGAAGTGTTGCTGAACCTCAAAGGCAACGAAGATTTCCGGTATATCAAATAATTTAGATTTGTAAAAATTGTGTAGGCAGGGTTGCTATGCAGATAGTGATCCTGCCTACATGCTTTGAGGTGTTATGAATTGATTAAGATTTTTCTCCAATGGTATCTTTGTGTAAACTTTTTGTTTGGGGAATGAAAATATCTGATTATTCAGTTATTTGCGAATAATAGAATTGTCTTTTTAGTACTATGAAAAAACAAAGAATTGCCATAGACATGGACGATGTCATGGCGGATGCCAACGGTCGCTTTCGGGAAATTCTCCTGGATCGCCTGCGAGTCGATTGTACCGAACATCTCCTGATGCCCGAATTTAGCTGGCAACGTGCATTCCCGGAACATTACCAAACGATTCATTCCTGGACCTATGAATCTGGTTTCTTTGCCGGTATGAAAGTAATGCCTGATGCACAGGAGGTTATTCAAAAACTAATGGAAAAATATGAGATTTTCGTGGTGTCGGCGGCGGTAGAGTTTCCGCTTTCTATGCAGGAAAAAGTAGAGTGGTTAAAAATACATTTTCCCTTCATCGACTGGCGGTTTCTGGTTTTCTGTGGGCATAAGTACATGATTAAAGCCGACTACCTGATTGACGATCATCTAAAAAATATTGCTGCCTTTACCGAAGGTACACCGCTGCTTTTCACTGCCGCTCACAACCGGCACATTGAAGGCTACACGCGTGTGAATAATTGGCGGGAAGTGGAGCAGCTTCTGCTCTGAAACAGGTTAAACGGGCTTGAACTGCCGCTTTTGGGTAATTTCATGTATATTTGAAAAGAAGACAAAAGTACCCGCACGATGCCCTTGTATACCGACCAAATCGGCTTTACGACTCAGATTGACTCGCCTCCCCGGCGAATCGTTTCGTTGGTGCCTTCTCAAACTGAGCTACTGTTTGACTTGGGGCTTGATGAAACCGTCGTTGGGATCACTCGGTTTTGTATATATCCCACATTCAAAATTCAGGATAAAACGCAGGTGGGCGGCACTAAAAATCCAGATTTGGAACTCATTCGCTCGTTAAAACCTGACCTCATCATCGCCAATAAAGAAGAAAATCGGGAAGAAGACATTTTGGCTCTAAAACAGGATTTTTCCGTCTGGATTTCGGATGTAAATACCCTCGCGGAGGCCACGGACATGATTCGGAAATTGGGCGAAATTCTGGAAAATTCTTCTTCTGCGGATTGGATTGCAGAGCGAATCGAGCGACAATTTCAGGCATTTCGTGAATCGCAGGCTACCTCTCATGTGCCACGGAGGGTCGCCTATATGATCTGGCAGAAACCATGGATGGTTGCGGGTGGCAATACCTTCATTGATTCCATGCTTGCCGAAGCCGGTTTTCAAAATGCTTTCAAAGATCAGGCGCGTTATCCGGAATGCTCACAACTTGATTTAGAAGCTGCTCACCCGGATGTGATCTTTCTTTCTACCGAACCGTTTCCTTTTCAGGAAAAACATCGGGAACAATTGCAGGCACTCTTTCCCCAAACGCAGGTCTTGCGGGTCAACGGCGAGCTTTTTTCGTGGTATGGATCGCGCTTACTACGCAGTCCGGCTTATTTTCAAAAAGTCCTGGAACAATTGACCCTACTTTCTTCCAAATAATTATTCTCTTTTTTGAAAAAAGAAGTAATTCCCCAACAAAATCAAGTGTTTTTACGTTAAAATATACGAGCGAAAATTCGCAAATTGCAAACCTGTTTAGCACGATGTACGTACTAAATTGTACAAAAATAATATTTATAGGATAAAGTCATGAAAAAAGTTCTATGGTTGTTTCCCGTCGCAGCACTTGCGGTTAGTACGGCAGCCGTGTGGGCACGTAAGAAAAAACCTTACAAGCGCACCGAGCCACTCGGCATTTGAGTCAGCAGGCTTTGGTTGCTACTGTGTAAACAAGCCTACATTCAGGTACAAAAAAACGGCGAGCCGGTTCATCATAACCAGCTCGCCGTTTTTTGTATGCTACAACGTTTATACTATATAATTACAAGGCTAACTGTTGATCTATAAACTGAGATATTTCCGGGTTTGACCAGTCAATCGCTCCAATTTGTTCGGCAAGTACTTTACCGTTTCGTACTAAATACGAACGGGGAATTGCATCGCCATTCAGCGGACCGGGATAGCTACCATTGAACAAATAGAAGGGGAGCTGATAGTCTTTCTTTTGCAGAAAATTTTGTACCGTTGACGGATTTTCGTCAGAAACGATATAAAAGGCCATCCTGGGATTTTCTTTGTAGCGCTCATACAACGACTGAATGCTTGGCATTTCCGCATTACAGGGCCCGCACCATGTAGCCCAAACATTCAGGAAAATCAATTTTGAGGTATCCATCGCCACGGCATTTCCTTTCATATCGCTCAATGTCAGATAAAGAGAGGCGTCGCCATCCACCGCAGGCGGCAAATCAGCAGTAGCAGCTGTTTCCGAAGCAGCAGGAGGAGTGTTGTCTTTCATACTAAAATAGATTGCGACTGCCAGCAAGAGAAGCCCGGCTGCAATACCCACATATTTCAGATTTGATTTCATAGGAGTAGTTGGGAAAGTTTGATTGTTGACTTGGGTAATACTTTAAAATACCGTTCTGTTTAACAAAGTTCCCGGAACATAACCGGAAGTTCAAAGCGGTGTTTTGAAAACGTCAAGGTTATTCCTGTTACTAATTTTGGGTATTTGTATATGTATCCTGTAATGGGTAGCGTGGTTCTTCATCTTCTTTGTTACATAAATTAAAAATAACCTGTGAAGTTTTGTGCCTGCCACCGAATTTGAATACTTTTAGGATTCAAAAAACAAAAACAAACCCCAAAAAATCCTCTGAGCTTCATGAGAAAATTAATTACGTCCTTTTTATCACTAGTACTCACCCTTGCCCTGGTTCAACAGGCAACTGCACAGCGCTCGGCGGCTGAGTTTTTTGAAGAAGGGAATTCCAAAGCACGGTCCGGAGATTTTGCCGGTGCCCTGCAATCGTACAGTGCCGTTATTTCAATGAATCCCGATCATGCACCCAGTTTTTTTAACAGAGGGTTGGCCAAAGCAAATCTAAAAGATCACCGGGGAGCAATTATCGATTACGACCGGGCCATCGAAATTAACTCCAAGGAAGCCGTTTATTACCAAAGCCGGGGAGTGAGTAAAAGCATGCAGGAAGATCATCGTTCTGCCATTCAAGACTACACGCAGGCAATCGAACTAAACGCTGACGATGCGAAATCGTACTACAACCGGGGTGTAAGCCGGGCTAAACTGACCAATCACCGGGGCGCCTTGCAGGACTTTAATAAAGCCGTAACCCTTGACCCAAATGATGTATTGGCGATTTATGCACGAGGTAGCAGCAAGCAATATCTGGAAGATTATGCAGGCTGTTTGGCTGATTTTTCACGCGTGATCGACCTCAGTCCCAAGCGTGGTGGAGCGCATGCGGGTCGTGGTTTTGCCAAAATTAAACTGGGAGATTTTAAAGGCGCAATTGCCGATTATACCAAAGCTATCGAAATCAGTCCCGAAGAGAGCTCCTCGTATTCTTTCCGGGGTTTTGCCAAAGCTAAGGTAGACGATTTTGAAGGTGCAATCTCCGATTATAATCGCTCTTTACAGATAAATCCTTCGGACATAGAAGCTTACTACGGACGCGGATTTGCAAAAAGTAAGTTGGGTGATCAGCGTGGTGCTATTCAGGATTTGAGCAGAGCCGTAGAAATCAACAATAACTACACCACCGATTCTAAGAAGATTGTGTACATCGGGCCAATTTCCAGAGGTGTTCTGGATAACCTTCGGAGTGTGGTTCAGGAGAGAATCAAAATTAATGAACTGTCCCCCGAACGAGCTGAGGCGTTTTTTATCCGTGGGCTTAGCAAAAGTAAAAGCGGCGATAATAAAGGAGCGATTTTGGACATGAACAGTGCTATTGATCTTAATCCAACGTATTCGGAAGCATATTTTTCCAGAGGATTGGTGCATTCGGCAATGGGCGAGCAAATGAGCGCTATTCTGGATTGCAGCAATGCCATCAAACTTCGGTCAGGCTATTCGGAAGCTTTTTATCTGCGGGGAATAATCAAGCATAGTCTTGGTGATGTAAACGGCGGTTGCCTGGATCTCAGCAAATCGGGCGAGTTAGGCTATACTCCTGCCTATAAAGTAATCAGTGATTATTGTAACTAATAAAAAAATTACTAGCATATCAACATCAAAAAAACCGCTGAGCAAAGTTCAGCGGTTTTTTTGATGGAACGGGAAGCAGGTTAAATTTACTTTGCTGCTTTCAGTAATTCTCCAACTTTGTCCCAATTGATAACATCCCAAAATGCGCCTACATAATCAGCGCGTTTGTTTTGGTATTTGAGGTAATAGGCATGTTCCCAAACGTCTATTCCCAAAATGGGTGTACCGCTAATTTCTGCGTTGGCCATCAACGGATTGTCCTGATTAGGCGTTGAACCCACGCCCAACTTGCCATTTTGAACCACAAGCCACGCCCATCCCGAACCAAACCGGGTGGCAGCGGCTTTTCCAAACGTTTCTTTGAACGAATCAAAACTACCAAACTCTCCATTAATCGCATCTGCAACGGCTCCGGTAGGAGTGCCGCCTTTGCCGGGGGCCATAATGTCCCAAAAAAAGGTATGATTCCAATGCCCGCCGCCATTATTTCGAATAGCCGCCGGGGCCTTGCCTATGTTTTTAAACATATCGGTAAGGCTCATTTTCTCAAATTCTGTCCCTTTTATGGCATCATTCAGATTTTTTACATACGCAGCATGATGTTTACCATAGTGGATTTCCATGGTCATTTTATCAATAGAAGGTTCCAGGGCCGCAAAATCATAGGGAAGGGGCTTTTGTGAAAAAGGAGCCATAAGGCTTTCTTCTTTTGAAGCAGCATTACAGGCCGTGTTGCCTGCCAACGCACCAACGGCAAAGGTTGTACCGGCCAAAGTCCGCAAAAACTCAATACGATTCATAAGTAAATTAGTTTGTAGGAATGTAAAAAATCAGTCGTAAGCCACCCGGCTTACGATACTACGACCCAACGTAACCTCATCGGCGTATTCCAGGTCGCCGCCCATCGGAATACCCCGGGCAATTGTACTTATTTTTACCCCGGTTGGTTTTAATTTTTTTTGCAAATAAAATGCCGTCGTATCACCTTCCATCGTTGGACTGAGGGCCAATATGACTTCCCGTATTGATTCCTGAGCAATTCGGTTCACGAGTGAATCAATGTGCAGGTCTGCCGGACCAATGCCTTCCAACGGGGAGATTATGCCACCCAATACGTGATAAACACCCGTGTACTGACTTGTGTTTTCAATTGCCAATACATCACGGGTGTCTACAACAACGCACAAGAGAGCAGCGTCGCGCCGGGTACTTTTACAAATGGTGCAAAGTTCATCATCTGAGATAGAGTTGCAGCGGGTACAAAAACGCGTTTGAGTGCGCATCGCAAGCAGTGCATCCGACAGCGAGCGGGTTTGCTGTTCTTCCCGTTTGAGCAAGTGGAGGGTAAGCCGTAGGGCAGTTTTTTTTCCAATACCGGGCAATTTCGAAATTTCATTGACGGCATCTTCAATCAATCGCGAAGGATAGTTCATACGGGTGCGGAAAGGCGGGGATTAATAGATTTCAGCCGAGATGCCCCGACGACAAATTTCGTTTCGCATAGGCACAAGCGCTTCAAATTCCCCTTCCTTTACAGAACATTTTCCTTTAAAATGTATGATAAGTGTACATTGCTCAGCCTGCTCGGCAGTGTGTTCGCACACATTTATCAGCGTGTCAATTACCCAATCGAACGTATTGATATCATCATTGAATACGACGAGTGTGCGCACTTCTGTTTCCACAGTTTTTTCCAGAACCTCAACGTCGGTTTCTATATCGGTTTGCATAACAATCAAATTTACGTTTGATTAGCAAAATTAATCAAAAATAAAGACTATCGGAAGGGAAACACCTTACTTTGTGCTCTATTTGAACCCTTTTTAGTAACCAATTCTGTATTAATGAATCCTTATATTGCGCTCGCTATTCTGATTGCCTATTTTGGAATGTTGATTGTTGTGTCAGTCTTTACCTCCCGCGGGGCCGATACCAACGCCTTTTTTACTGCCAACCGTCAGTCTCCATGGTATCTCGTAGCGTTCGGGATGATTGGTACTTCGTTGTCTGGGGTTACATTTATTTCTGTTCCGGGAGCTGTGCTCAATATTCAGTTTTCGTACTTTCAGGTGGTTTTGGGATATCTGCTCGGCTATCTGTTTATTGGTACGGTGCTGATGCCGCTGTATTATCGAATGAACCTCATTTCTATTTACTCGTATCTGGAAAGTCGATTTGGGTTTTGGTCCTACAAATCCGGCTCAGCGGTGTTTCTCTTGTCTCGTACAGTTGGTTCGGCAGTTCGGTTATATGTAGCCGCGGGTGTTCTTCAAATCGCTCTTTTCGGCCCGTTGGGGGTTCCTTTTGAAGTGGCAGTTGCCATTACGATCCTGCTTATTTGGGTGTATACGTTTAAAGGAGGGGTAAAAACGATAATCGTGACGGACACCCTCCAAACTACATTTTTGGTAACAGCCGTAATTCTGACAATTGTTCTGGTTTCGAGGGAATTAAACCTCAGCGGATTTTCGGAAATGGTATCAACGGTTCGGGAAAGTGACTATTCACAAATTTTTTATTGGGATGTAAATGACCCGAAGAATTTTTTCAAACAGTTTTTTGCCGGTGCATTCATTGCCGTTGTTATGACGGGCCTGGATCAGGATTTAATGCAGAAGAATCTGACGTGTAAAAATATTGGTGAAGCACAGAAAAACATGTTTTGGTTTACAGTTGTGCTGGTGGTTGTCAATTTGCTCTTTCTGTCTTTGGGTGCGCTTTTGTATGTGTACGCCCAAACCAAAGGGATTACTTTACCAGCCAAAACAGATGATTTTTACCCGATGCTTGCGCTGAATCATTTGGGCGTAGTGGTCGGAATTACCTTTTTGTTAGGCATCACCGCCGCTACCTATGCAAGTTCAGATTCGGCCCTTACAGCTCTGACCACCGCATTTTGTATAGATTTTATGGGGGTCGAAAAAAAGCCGGAAAAGCAACGCTCTACCATCAAATTTTGGGTGCACATTGGGTTTTCGGTTTTGTTTTTTGTAGTAATTATCATCTTTAATCGCCTGAATAGCAAAGAAGTAATCACCGCAGTTTTTGATTTGGCAGGCTATACGTATGGCCCGCTTCTGGGTTTGTTTGGTTTTGGGCTGTTAAACAAGCGCACGGTTCGGGATCGGTATGTCCCCTTCGTGTGTATAGCTGCTCCGATTTTGACCTACATCGCCAATATCTATTCAGCTGATTGGTTCAATGGCTACCAAATTGGTTTTGAGCGGCTGATACTAAATGGATTATTAACAGGGCTGGGATTATGGCTGCTTTCGTTACAAGCCACGAAAGGAACGCAACAAAAGGGAGCGGTTTTGTGAAAACCATTCCCCACTTAAACGGGTAGCCGGATTTGTCGAAAGGTGGAGCGAAAATTTTAGTACTAATCGCAAAACCAAAAAAATTGACACATGGACGTACTGTTATTTTTGATTGCCTCGGTAACGGGCGGAATTTGGTGCTCGTATCTTGTAGAGTATATAGAAGAAAAGAGGTGAACTCGGTTCAATCCGATTCACCTCTTTTCATTTAAATTAATTCAACGGAAGGATCCCAAAAGTGGTCTGAGAAATGAACGATCTGATCTTCCTGAATTTGAATTCCTTCGGCTTCCAGTAATTCCTGCATTCGGGTGGGCGAGCCAAAAAAAAGTTTTCCGGTCAGCACCCCATTCCGATTCACCACCCGATGCGCGGGTATATCCGGGCGGCTATGGCAATTGTTCATGGCCCAACCGACCATTCGTGCACCTTTGGCTGAGCCTAAATAAGCCGCAATAGCACCGTAAGTAGACACCCGGCCAGTGGGAATAAGGCGTACAACCTCGTATATCGTTTCAAAAAAATCATTTTGCGGCATCGGGTGCGGCATTTTTCTCTTCCACCTCTTTCACCAGTTGTTCATACCACTCTGCGCCATACGCTCGGAGTAAGGGTTCTTTAAGAAACTTGTAAAGGGGCACTCCCAACTCTCCACCCAATTCACAGGCGGGGCTACAAATATCCCAACGGTCGTAATTTATGGCATGATACTGCTCATACTTGGTCACCCGAATGGGGTACAGATGGCAGGAAAGAGGTTTTTTGAAATCAATTTTGCCGTCGTTGTACGCTTGTTCAATTCCGCATTTCAGAATATTTTTTTCATCATAAAAAGCATATGCACATTCTTTGCCTTCAATAACGGGCGTAACCATATCGCCCTCCCAATCTTCGGTATAAACGCCGCTTTTGGCTATTTCAGCTTTTCCGGCTTCTGAAAGGTACGGTTCAACGTGTCGATAAATCTTTTTCAAAATGGGCAACTCATTGTCTTCCAGCGGTGCACCTGAATCACCCTCGACACAGCAGGCACCTTTGCATTTACTGAGATTACAAACAAAAAATTGGTCCCCGATGTCGTCACTTATACAGGTGTTGTCGATGAGTATCATGCAGATTTTGACTTAATAAAAAAAGATAGAATAAGGGTTAATTGCGGGGTATTTTCAGTTTTTGACCCAATTTTACATTGGTATCACTCATGCCATTGGCTTGCTGAATCTGTTCCATCGATACGCCATAATTTTTGGAAATACGAAAGAGCGTTTCGCCCGAAACAACCGTGTGTTCGGTAAACTGAGCAGGCTGAGCCGGCGATACGGAGGTGGGTTTTGCCTGCGATTTACTCACAACGAGTCGCTGACCCACCGCCAGTTTATCATTTAAAGTCAGGTTGTTCCAGGCCAATAAATCATTAATTTCAAGTCCATATAGCTTTGAAATGCTGTAATACGTCTGCCCGCTTTCGACTGTATGTGAACCGGAGTTGCTCCGCTGCGGCGTGGGTGCCGGAGTAGAGGGCGTAGCTGTTGTGCGGGTTTCAGCAGGAGTTGTACTTCGATTTCTATTGTTTCTTTTGGTTTCCGAATCAAACGTAGAATTGTCGGGTCGGTCTTCCTGCGTAATAATCACCACCCGATCGCCCGTTCCCCCCGAAACCTGCGCCGGAGCTTTGGTATCTACTTTTTTCTCGGGCGTAGTGGCAACGGGCTCTTCGATCTTGTCGGCAAGTTTTGGGCTGTATTTTTTGCGTTCAGATGCATTTTTTGGAATCTCAGGAGTAGCCTTTTCCGTCGAAGTATTTTCTGCCATCGGTACAGGAGTGGAGGTTGCCGGCGGGAAGTTGCTGCCTTTTTCTATAATCTCAATCGGCGAACTCGACGGACGCTTTTTATTCAGCCACATAACCCGACCTGTTTGCAGGCGTAAATTACGGTTTGAAATTCGGTTAAATTTCAGGAGATCCTTGGTACGTATGCCGTAGATTTGGGAAATACCCCGGATGGTTTCACCTTCCCGCACGGTATGAAAAGGAACCATTGCTTTTTTCTTCTTTTTGGCCAAATAATAGACCTCTCCCGGCACCAACGGGTCCCGGCTGCTGAGTTCATTAAATTTTAGAAAACTACCCGTGCTGACTTTTGCCGCCTTCGCCAGGTCATACGATTTGTCGCCGGGACGAGCCTGAATTCCAGGCAGGCCATTGATTTCATAAAAAACCGGATCGTTCCGGCCTTTTAGCTGCACACTTGCTTTGCGCAATACCGGAAAACCAATGTCATCACGATTGTATTCCTGCCCGGGTGACTGTCGGGCCGACATCAGTTTTTCACGAACAGTATTGATTTGGGGCGTTCCAACGGGCAGCGCCACAACGTACTCGCGATCCATCGGAATCACGTCCGTTTCGATCCACCGGTTAAAGCGGCGCAATTCGAGCGGGTCAAGTTCCAGGTCACGGGCAATCACATCCAAGGAACGTCCGCCGCTGTTTGGGTATTCAAAAAGTACGATGCGATTGGCAGTTCGGTGGCGTTCCAAACCAGCTTCGAGGGCGATTTTGTGGGCAAAAAAGCGAAGCACGTAGCGGTCTGTACGGGAGGTAAGCAAAATCTCACGTGCGTAGGCCCAGTTGGCGGGTACTAGTTTGCTGATTCCACCCATTCCCAAATAGTAGGAATATAGCGAAGAAACCCAGTTGTTGAATTGCTGATTACTACGTTTCAGATAGCGCGCCGCCGCCCGGGTCGATGAGGTGATGTTTTTTCGCTCATCTATTTGATTATCAACACGCAGGCCAAGTTCGACGGCAGTTTCTTCTTTAAATTGCCAGAAACCAACCGCATTTGAAGACGACACTGCATCGGGCGTCAGGGAGCTTTCCTGCAAAGCCAGGTACTTAAAGTCGAGCGGTACTTCTTCTTCAATCAGGACTCCTTCCAGTATTGGAAAATACAAAACAGCACGATCCATTTTGTCTTCCCAAAACCGCTTGTTTGCCATCAGGCTGCGAATATCCGTTTCAATAATATTTTTAGCCCCATTGTCAAACTTGACTATTAACCCGCCAAACATTACATTGGCCGGTACCTCAGGAAATTCCTGGGCCCGGATAGCAGAAGTGCTTGTCAGTAAAAAAAAACTACTCAGTGAAAACGCAAGAAAAAACTTGCCCATTCGGAATACTGTATCAGATTTTTTCATATAAATTAAGGGTTACTTAATTGGTCGGCATATTAGATTCAAAAGGTGCTTCTTTTTATATTTTTTGAGCGATCATAATTCCGTCCCGCACGGGCAACAGCAGGTTTTGCACACGTGCATCCTGCTGAACATACTGATTAAAGGCCAAAAGAGCTACCGTATCCTTATCGTACTTATCGGGCAACGGCTGTACAACCTTCCCGCTCCACAAAACATTGTCGGCCATGATTAGCCCACCGGGCCTTACTTTGTCAAGTATAAGATCATAGTAGGCCTGATAATTGACTTTGTCGGCGTCAATAAAAACAAGATCAAAAGGACCGGGTAAATCTGGAATTATATCAAGTGCTTTTCCGACACGAAAGTCAATTTGAGAAGCAAAAGGCGAGCGCAAAAATGTTTCTTCCACGAAAGGCCTAAGTTCTTCATTCTTGTCAATTGTGAGTAAAGTGCCGTTTGGCTGCAAGCCTTCGCACAAACACAACGCCGAATAGCCCGTGTAAGTCCCGATTTCAAGAATGGATACGGGGCGTATCAATCGTGAAAACAGGGCCAAAATGCGGCCTTGAAGCTGTCCTGAAAGCATTCGGGGACGCAGGACTTTCAGGTGAGTTTCACGGTTGATGAAACGAAGCAATTCGCTTTCAGGCTCGCTGTGTGCCTCGGCATAAGCTTCAATTTCTTTGGATAAGAGCTCCATTTTGTTGGGCGGCAAGAGAAATAAAAAAGATGTCGTTTCTTCAAATATATCAAAGAAACGACATCTTTTCAGAATTCTTGTGTAAAATTCCTGCGCTACTTCTCTCCTTTTTGTGTAAAAAGGTTAATTATTTTAATAAACGTTCGAGATACGTACCGTACCCGCTTTTGAGAAGTGGTTGTGCTACTTTTCTGAGCTGAGCATCGTCAATGAAACCCATTCGGTAGGCTACTTCTTCAATACATCCGATTTTCAGACCTTGCCTTTCTTCAATCACCTGAACAAATTGACCGGCCTGCATCAGCGATTGAAACGTGCCCGTATCGAGCCATGCCGTACCTCGGTCAAGTACACCAACTTTCAGTTTTCCAAGTTCCAGATAGCGACGGTTCACGTCGGTTATTTCCAGTTCACCACGCGGCGAAGGCTTGATGTTTCGGGCTATGTCAACGACGTCATTATCATAGAAATAAAGTCCTGGCACGGCATAGTTTGACTTAGGTACTTCGGGCTTTTCCTCAATCGAAAGTGCCTGAAAATTGTCATCAAATTCTACGACGCCATAGCGCTCGGGATCGTGTACCTGATACGCATAAATTACGCCTCCGTCGGGGTCATTGTTGGCTTGCAAAAGTTTGGACAGCCCGGAGCCATAAAAAATATTGTCGCCCAAAATCAGGGCAACTTTATCATTTCCGATGAATTCTTCCCCAATGATAAATGCCTGCGCCAACCCGTCGGGGCTAGGCTGTACTGCGTACTGAAAAGAGCAACCCAAAGAGCTGCCATCTCCTAATAATTTTTCAAAATGCGGCAAATCATGCGGAGTCGAAATGATCAGAATTTCCCGAATCCCCGAGAGCATCAGAATAGACAGCGGGTAGTAAATCATCGGTTTGTCATAAACCGGCATAAGTTGCTTACTGACAGCGAGTGTGAGCGGATGAAGCCGCGTACCGGAGCCTCCGGCCAGGATGATACCTTTCATAGAAATTTATTTACCCAATTTGAGTTTTATTCATCTACATTTTTGACGAACATTTCAGCGTCCGTCATACATATCTTCGTAATATTTCTTGTAGTTGCCCGACGTCACGTTGTCCAGCCAAGCCTGATTGTCAAAATACCAATCAACGGTTTTTTGAAGTCCTTCCTCAAATTGCAGCGAAGGTTCCCAACCTAGTTCTGTTTTGAGTTTAGTGGCGTCAATTGCGTAGCGCAGGTCATGCCCGGCCCGATCCGTTACGTACACAATCAGCCCTTCGGACGTTCCAACTTCGCGACCTAATTTCTGATCCATAATTCGACAGAGCAGAAGTACCAAATCCAGATTTTTCCACTCGTTGTGGCCGCCAATGTTGTAGGTTTCACCAAGCGTACCTTTATGAAAAATAACGTCAATCGCTCTTGCGTGGTCTTCCACAAAAAGCCAGTCACGCACGTTTTCGCCTTTGCCGTATACCGGTAAGGGCTTGTTTTGCATGATGTTATGAATCATCAGCGGAATCAGTTTTTCCGGAAAATGATTGGGACCGTAGTTGTTGGAGCAATTGGAAATCACCACCGGCAATTTATAGGTATTGTGATAGGCCCGTACAAAGTGATCAGACGAAGCCTTGGATGCAGAATAGGGCGATCGGGGATCGTATTTTGTAGTTTCCAGGAAAAAGTCCTCTGGATTATGCAACTCGCCGTATACCTCATCCGTCGATACGTGGTAAAAAAGGTGATTGGCCATATCATTTTTCCACGCAATGCGGGCGGAATTCAACAGATTCACCGTACCGATTACGTTGGTCATCACAAACGCCAAGGGGTCCGTAATGGAACGATCCACGTGCGACTCGGCGGCGAGATGAACTACCCCAAAAAAATCATGTTCGCTGAACAAACCATCCAGAAAAGCCGCATCCGTTATATCTCCTTTGACAAACGTGTAGTTGGGCAAATGCTCAATATCCAGCAGGTTTTCCAGATTTCCGGCGTAGGTCAACGCATCAAGATTATAAATATGGTAGTCGGGATATTGATTGACAAACCGCCGAACTACATGAGAACCAATGAATCCGGCTCCGCCTGTGATTAGTATTTTTTTCATAGGATCAATTACTTCTTGGTTATTTTTTGTTGCCAATTCCAGGCGTCACGCAGCGAATCGGTCAGGGTTTTTTCCGGTGTCCATTGGAGAACAGTGGTTGCTTTGTCAGCCTGTGCCCAAATTTTCTCCACATCGCCCGCACGTCGAGGTCCTACGGTGTAGGCGAGCTTGATTCCGTTTGCCTCCTCAAAGGTATTAATAAGTTCAAAAACAGAATTCCCTTCTCCTGTTCCCACATTAATTACGTCGTAATAGTTTGCTTCTGTCTGCGAGTTCAGGAGTTCAATGGCTTTTACGTGCGCTTTTGCGAGGTCTACCACGTGTATAAAATCGCGAATGCAACTGCCATCCGGGGTGTTATAATCATCGCCAAAAACTACGAGTTTTTCACGAAGTCCGGCAGCGGCCTGTGTGAGGTAAGGAACCAAATTGCTGGGAACACCGAGCGGCAATTCTCCGATTTCTGCCGTAGGGTGAGCGCCAACCGGATTAAAATAGCGCAACGACAAAGCTTTCAGCCCGGGATTTGAAAATACATGATCCCGGATAATATCTTCACAAATCGCCTTGGTATTGCCATAGGGTGAGGCGGCGGGTTTGCGCGGCGTGTCTTCGGTTACGGGGGGCGAGTCGGGTTGGCCGTACACCGTGCAGGAAGAGGAGAATACAAAATTGGACACGCCGAATTCCTGCATGACTTTCAGCAGTACGAGCAGAGAACCAATATTATTTTCGTAATATTTCAAAGGTTTTTCTACCGATTCGCCCACGGCTTTGTAGGCCGCAAAGTGAATAACACCGTCAAAAGCTTCGTTTTTGAACAACGTACGAACCGCCTCTTCGTTGGTGCAGTCGATGGTGTGGCACGAATAGGCTACGCCCGTAATGTTTTTGAGGCCCGTGAGAACCTTTTCATTGGAATTGTAATAATTATCTAAAATGACAGGCTCAAAACCAGCCGATTGCAGCTCAACAACCGTATGGGAGCCAATAAATCCAGTACCTCCGGTAACTAGTATTTTCATGAGTTAAGGAAAAACTTGGTAGAAATAGACGGGCAAAAAATGTTCATAAACGATCTTTGAACAAAAGAAGTAACTTATTGATGAAAATACAAAACAATCAATCTAAGGGTCGATTCTTTCTATTGAAAGTGCAATTTTTTTCGTGGCAAAAGTAGAAAATTTGAAAGCCATATAAAAATTGTTTTTCTTTAAGCATTCGTAGTGGAAAAAAGAAATGAACAGGTATGAATGAGCGAGAAATAAAAGCATTGGTTTCGCTGTTGGACGATGAGGATTCGGAGGTAACGACGCTTGTAGAGCAGAAAATCCGGTCGATGGGGAGTAAGATTATTCCTTTTCTGGAATCTGAATGGGAGGAAAGTTTCAGCGCAATTGCCCAACGCCGGATCGAAGAGTTGATTCACGAACTTCAACTCTCCGTGATGATTGAGCGGCTAACCGAATGGAAAAACGGTGGTGCCATCGATTTACTGGAAGGGATGTGGATCGTGGCTACCTATCAATATCCGGATTTGTCGCTGGAAAAATTGCAGGCTGATGTCAATCAACTGTACTATAAGGTATGGCTGCAATTTAAAGCGGAGATGAATCCGGTGGATCAGGTGAAGATTTTGAACGGAGAGTTTTATGGATCCATGAATTTTGGTGCCAATACCAAGAGTTTCCATTCGGCCGCTAACTCTATGATCAACGTCGTGCTCGAAAGCCGCCGGGGAAATCCTATCACCCTGTGTGTGATTTACTTACTGATTGCCCGTCGGCTCAACATGCCGGTATACGGTGTTAATCTGCCTAATTTATTTGTATTGACTTTTAAAAAGGATAAAGTTCAATTCTACATCAATGTATTTAATCGGGGGATCATTTTTTCCAAAACCGACATTGATCACTACATCGCACAGCTGAATTTGCCTCCCAAAGATTCCTTTTTTCAACCCTGCTCCAACCTTGAAATCGTACAGCGGGTCCTGAGAAATCTGATTCTCTCGTACGAAAAAGCCGGCGAGCCCGAAAAGATCAAGGAAGTAGAACAGGTACTGATCGCTATTTTGGACGAAAATTCGTTTGAAGATTAACCTACGGAAATTCACTCAAACCGCAATGGCAAGGCAATAATCGTCAATCCATCGAAAATGTAAGCCCGCTGAAATTGTCTGACCGTCGTCATGCAGCCGGGCTGTTCCGGTGATACTTTCGGCTGTAAGTGGTTCGAGTGAAATGTCTTTCTGGAAACTTACTTTTTTGCGTCCGTTCAATTTGAACATCGCTTCTTTGCCACACCAATACATGCACAACAGCGCAAGCTGCTGTGGGTCAGGACGAAGTTCGCCTTTGGACATAAAACGTGGAAATGTTCTGAGTAACTTTTCGTGTTTTTTTTCCATGTCTATTCCAATAACCTTCTGTGGAGATAAAACCGCAGCCACATATTCAGCTGTGTGCGTGACCGAAATGAAAAAATCATAATTTAATAGAAACGGTTTGCCGTGTTCATCTTTTCGGAGACCCATAAAAATGTGGCCTTCCTTTTCCAATAAATACTTGATAACCAGTCTTCCAGCCAGCCATTCTCGTTTTTTTTGGGGATGAGAAATGGAAGCTAATTCATCATTTTCGCAGTAAATCGGCAAGAGTTCATGTAACTCATCTAGGGTTTCGGTAAGTTTCCAGACAAGTAGCGGACAATTGGATGCAATGATTTCGGAGTGAACGAGCGGCATAACATAAACGTTAACTAACAAATTTCTAAACGGCCTTCCCTGCATGCAGGCTGGCTTATTTTTATGAATGTACGCAAAATTGATACTTTTTCGGGGCATCGCGACTGTGTTTACGCTTTAATTTCTGATCAACGTTCCCCCATTTTTTATTCTGCCGGGGGAGACGGGCAGGTGGTTCGATGGAATGTAACAAAGCCTGATTTGGGTGAATTGGTCGCTCGGGTAGGGGCGTCAATCTATGCATTGGCCCTTGACCCGCAAACCGGGTTGCTTTGGATTGGGCATAATTACGAAGGCATTCAGGTGGTAGATCCTGTCCAAAAAAAGATTGTAGCTTCCATCAAGCTAGGAGCATTAGCCATTTTTGACATAAAAATTCAGGGACAAAAAGCGTATATCGCTCAGGGAGATGGAATTCTGACGGTGGTGGATGCACCGACATTTTCAATCCAAAAGCACCTGAAAATTTCGCAGAAAAGTGTCCGGACGTTAGCAATCCTGAAAACTACCAACGAATTGGCCGCCGGATTTAGTGATTGGTGCGTGTGCATTTTTGATCTAACCACGATGTCGTTGAAAAAAAGATTTCAAGCACACGACAATTCGGTTTTTTCAGCGCAGTACTCTCCTGATGGTACTTTTTTAGTCACGGCCGGCCGTGACGCGCACCTGAAAGTATGGTGTGTTGAACAAAATTATCAGTCGATTCAGGATATTCCGGCGCACATGTTTTCGATAAATCATATCACATATAGCGGCAACGGCGCTTTGCTTGCTACGGCAAGTATGGACAAATCGATAAAAATTTGGGATGCAAATTCTTTTAAACTCCTAAAAGTGGTAGATCGGGCCCGACATGCAGGGCATGCTACTTCCATCAATAAACTGCTGTGGATGACCACCGAAAACCTGCTTGTTTCGGCAAGTGACGACCGGATGGTCTCTGTTTGGGAGTTTGGCGATAATTAATCCTGAAAACTTTTATTGGCTGCCGATTAAAAATGGTCTCATTTTTGACTACGAATACATAATAATTTGCATAAGTTTTTGAAAATTGCAATTAAAATCTGTACTTACCGAATCAGTTACGTCACCATAAAAAAGGCTATTGGAATGAAAATTTCACCGATTGATATTCGTCAGCATACATTTGAAAAAGGATTTAGAGGGTACAATATCGACGAGGTAAATGCCTTTCTGAACTCACTTTCGCAGGAATGGGAGCGCGTGATGAACGAGAATAAAATGCTGAAAATGCAGCTCGAAATTGCCGAAAAAGAACTCAATAAGCTACGAGATGTAGAAATGACACTTTTCCGGACGCTCAAAACCGCAGAGGACACAAGCAGCCAAATTACGGATCAGGCCAACAAAGCTGCCGAAAAATACCTGCTTGAATCGCGGCAAAAGTCGGATGAAATGCTGGTTGAAACTCGTCGGAAAGCAGCTATGCTTGTGCAGGATGCCGAAAATGAGGCGAAGTTTATCAAAGAAGAAATTATCAATGAGCTTAAAAATCAGGAAAGGGATTTTAAGACCATGGAAAAATACCGGGATAATCTGATTGTTCAGCTTAAATCCCTGGTTAACAACACTAATGAAACCGTAGAACGTTTTGAAAAGAAGTTTAATCAGGAATCCTTTGGGCAACGGATGGAGGAAATTAAACTTCAAATTCTGGAAGCAGGCAAACCGCAAGTACCTGCCGAACCGGTAGAGAAGGAGTCAGGTGAAGAGGAGGCGATTGTTATGTCGGAAAATGACCTGGAAGTGCCTGCCGCCGAAGAAATAGTTGCTGATATTCCAGTGGAAACATCAGAAATGGAAGCTGAGACAGAAATTGAATTGAAGGCGGTAGAAGGTGCTGAAATTGAGGTAGTTGCTAAAAATAGTGAAGGCGATGAAGACGTGGAAACTGCGTCGGAAGAAGCAGGTAATGAAGAAATGACCTTTGGGCATAGCCGTGTTTCGGATGCTGCCTCAGAAGCAATGGCCGAAATTGAGAAAATGGCACAAAATCGAAAAGCCGCTCAGGAACTTGAACAGGCAAAGAAAGGTGCCCAAACGGAAGACGATACCAAAAATAAAGGTTCGTTTTTTGATCAAATAGGCTAATAAATCAATCGTATATTTTTTTAACATAAGTGCAGAAAAACCTACCTGATAATGGCTTTTCTGCACTTTTTCTTTATTCAACCTTGGGAACAATTTCATTGGAAGGAATGGAGTTTTTTGCGTATCACGGGTATTTTGCCGAGGAGCAAAAAATGGGAAATCGCTATTCGCTGGATATTACCGTTCATACGGATTTTGAAAAGGCGGCTCAGGAAGATCGCCTGAGCGACACGGTGAACTACGTTGACTTGTATCAGGTGGCCGTAAAAGTAATGCAGGAACCCGCACGATTACTGGAACATATTGCGTACCGATTGATTGAAGAAATAAAAAAACTACATCCGGAAATTGGCCGGGTTGAGGTATCGGTATCAAAATTTAATCCACCGATTGGGGGAGTTTGTGAACGTTCGCGCATTACAATGGCTGGATAATGATGTAGATTTTTGAGTGGCAGATTGGAATAAAAAATTACTCAAAAATTTTTTTACCTAAACCAATTTTCAGAAGTGAAAAACTACGAAGATCCCTTTTTTACTGGCCCTTCCCGAGTAGCTCCTGCGCCCTGGAAACTTCGGGGAAATGGCAGTATTTTTCTGTTTCGGCAGTCCAAAGAAGCACTTCAAAAATATGCCTTTTTGAAAGAATATCAGAGTCAGCGATTGATTACCGGGCTTGGGGCTTTGCTGCTCGTAGACTATGCCGAATCGCCGGTAGGCCCTTACCACGAGCTACTCTACATTCCGGGTATATTTAAGTTTGCCAGTAGCTACATGTTTTCAATTTCCAAGATTTATGTTTCTTCTGCGGATAGCCAATGGAATGGCGTCGAAAATTGGGGGATCCCGAAAGAAGTAGCTGATTTTGATGTGCTTACGAACGATTTGGCTAGAAGTGAGTTGGAAGAAACATGGGTAGTGAGCAGAAATAAGAAACCATTTTTCTCGGTTCATCTAAAACGCTCAGGCTGGAAATTTCCGATTTCTACGGCGCTTTTTCCGTTAAAAATCGGTCAGGAACGCCGCCACGAACTGCTCGTCACCGCACCCGAAGCCAGGGGAAAAGGGCAGCGGCTGCGTGCGACCGGATGGTTTTCTGATCCCGAGTTTTTTCCCATGATGAACGAGTCAAATCTATTGGGTGGCTTGGCAATTCGTGATTTTAAAATGAAATTTCCAATTCCCAACATTCAGACAGTTTCCTGAATCAATTGATTTAATTTTACAAAAACATTTTTAAGGAACAAGACAAGGTATGTACATAGAAGAGCAGGAATTTGTAGGTATTGATTTTAAAGAAAAACCGTTGGACAAGGGTGAATACGAACAGTGTTTGTTTAAACAATGTGATTTTTCAGAATCAACTATTTCACAGATTAGGTTTGTCAATTGCCATTTTGATTCCTGTAATTTTAGCTTGTCTCACACCAAGGGAACGTCGTTTCAGGAGGTACATTTTCAGAACTGTAAGCTTGTAGGTGTACATTTTGATGCCTGTAATCCGTTTTTATTTGGAGTTTCTTTTGATAATTGTCAGCTCAATTTATCGTCATTTTATGGCCGGGATTTGCGAAAAACAAGGTTTCTGAGTTGTTCGCTGCAAGAGGTAGATTTTGCCGGGGCCAATCTCTCGCAAGCAATATTTTCGGACTGCAACCTTTCCGGCGCTCTTTTTGACGAAACAAATCTTGAAAAAGCAGATTTACGAACGGCATGGAATTTTTCTATAAATCCGGAAACTAACCGAATTCAAAAGGCAAAATTCTCGAAAGAAGGTTTGCCCGGTTTGCTTCATAAATATGCTTTGATTATTGAATAAAAGGGTATCCTGTTTTTTCGAATTATTCGTACCAACCGTATACATCCGAGTTCCAGCGTAAGTTTCCGCTTGTGTCTACGTCAGTCAATAAATATACAATACAAACGGGAATAGGTTTTGGTAGTTTGAGCGTGGAGGGTTTGGCGTTCAGGCGGCATAGTTCCATGAATTTCTCGTCAAATACTTCATCATTCAGAAAAAAATTAGCTAGTTCAGTTGGTTTTTGTAGCCGAATGCATCCATGACTTAGCCAACGATTGCTGCGGGAAAACAAACTCCGCGCGTTTGTATCATGAAGATAAATAGAGTAGGGGTTTTTGAGATTAAATTTTACCAGCCCCAAAGCATTGTCGCAGCCGGTCGATTGTCTAAACCGATAGGGAAAATTAGTTACGCTGAAATCTGCCCAGGATAAGGCTTCCGGGTTTTGTATATTCCCCTGAGAATCAATAATCTGCATATTATTCTGACTAAGGTACCCTATATTTCGTTTTACTTTTGGCAGAATCTCTTTTAGCGCGATGCTACGAGGAACATTCCAGTAGGGATAGGTGACCAATTCATCCGAGAAAGTAATAAATGAAGGTGTTTGGTGGCTACGACTACCGACAATTACCCGCATCCGAAGTTTTTCAACGCCGTTTTTTTGATTGACGAATAATTCGGCAGATGGAATATTTATAACCACAAGTGTGCTATCTGTTATGCGCTGCATCCACCGAAAAGCCCGAAGAGATTCCCGAACTCCGGGTAAGCTGTCGGTTTTTTGTTCGCGGATCAGTCGTTGATAGTGTCTTTTGAGGGAATGATATTGCTGAGCGGTGGGTTCAAGTGATTGAAATTGCTGCATATAATTCTGAGTTTCAGGATTCAGAAATGCGGCAACAATCTTCGTTAAGGAGGAAGAATCGAGGGTTTCTGAAAGTGCCATATAACTAATATGAGCAGGCCGGGAGCCGTACTTAAGCTGATGGGCCAAGGCGAAAAGCGAATCAACTGTCAGCACTGACGCTGACAAATCGGTAGAGTCCAAATAGGCTCCAAGCTCTTGTAACCTTGCCGATTGAATGGAATCTACTGCGATAAAATTGCGCTCTTGCCGGGTGCTTTCGGAAGTAGTCGTTTTACAGCATATAACCGATACTGTAATTAAAGCTATATAAAGCATGGAGGTCGGCAGTTTTTTCATAGACCGAATTATAAAAAATACAACCGAATACGAAATGATTTTTATCAGTGTGGAGTTTACTAAGAACGATTCTTTTGCCTCCAACAAAAACCACTAATTTGACGATATGACCTAAAAAGTAGGGGGATTCCTTGTATTTGGCGTCCTGTTTGAACAAGTAATCATAACATTTTCTTACATTCACTTTCCCAAAAAAGTTAGATTCGGAGTAAAAAAGTAAATCCATGTATCGAAAAGATACAAAATCCTGAAAAAGCAATACATAAACCCAATCCACATCCTAAGCGCTATACCTCAATAGCCTGACCCTGCAGACAGCGCTAATCGGGCAGGTAGGAGTAAATTGGCCGGTAGAATAACAGACACTAAATAAGTAGAAAGGCAATTGAACTTGAATCAGGACGAAAACAGAACCGATGCATTACTTTGGGAATCTTTGAAAGCAGGAAATGTTTCTGTATTTGAAAGTATTTTCAAGACGAATTATGGGTTTTTGTTCAACTATTGCCTTCGTTTTCATGATGACGAAGACGAGATAAAGGATTGTATTCAAATCCTGTTTCTTACCATTTGGGAACGGCGGGAGTTTTTGGGCACTACCACTTCAATCCGCAACTATCTGCTTGCTTCGTTACGTCGCCTTGTGCTGAAACGCATGAGAGATCAAAATGGCCGAATGGGCATTGATTTGGACACATTTAACCTCCAAACGGAGCTTTCAGTAGAGGCGCAACTTATTCAGGATCAGTCGATAAAGGAGAATTTAATTCTGTTGCAACAGTCTATTGAGAAACTTCCGGAACGACAAAAAGAGGCACTTTACCTCAAATATTTTGGCAATCAGTCCTTTGCCGAAATTGCAGCCGTTATGAATATCACGACGCGGGCCGTTTATAAGTTGATTTACAAAGCGCTCGATACACTGAATGATGAACTTCGATTTACCTACCGATTCGAGTAAATTTACCGAAAGGCTTCTCCGGCCTTGTCTCCCATGACTTTCAGAACCTGTAAGCTTAGTTAACTACTTTATACTAGCTAGTTTAGCCTTGCTCAGGTGGTTTGCTTGTTTCTTTTGAAAAAGATTCTGCATTTTTTTTAGAAAAAAAATAATTTCCAAAGGGTCACTCTGGTAAAAAGGAAGCTTTATAGGGGTATAGATCAATTTGAACGCATTTGGAAAAGGAACGCTACAATCACTTCAAAGCATCTGATTTTGTATTGGATGATGATTTTGTTAACTGGATCAGGCATAAAAATCCAGAGTTGGATACACGCTGGAATACCTGGCTGATTCAGCATCCTGAGCAACGAGTCGAAGTAGAAAAGGCGCGGCATTTGTTGATGTCTATGTCTTTCCGTACCGAGGAAATCGATATGAATGTCGTACAGCAGCAGTGGGAAGTGGTAAAGGAAAAGATCGCTGATTTGGAGCCGGAGTCAGCAAGTGAGGAAGAAGATATCCCTATACGTTATTTTCCAGGGTGGCTACGAGTGGCTGCGGCGGCGTTGGTTTTGCTTTCCGGGCTTTGGATTGGCAAAAATTACCTGCCTTTCTTCCATCCTTCGTCTACTTTACTAACCCAAAAAGAGGCTCCTAACGGGCAGCAAGTAACGGTTACATTGACCGATGGTACGGTGATTCAACTCAACGCCGGTTCTACTTTATCTTATCCTGAAAAATTTGAGAAAGACCGCCGGGAAGTTCGTCTGAAAGGCGAGGCCTATTTTGAAGTAGCGCCCAATGCCCACGCGCCCTTTTTCATTTATACAGAAGACATTCGGGTGAAAGTAATCGGTACCAAATTTACGGTAAAAGCCTATCCCGAGAATCAGGAGGTGAAAGTAGCCGTGGTGGAAGGCAAAGTGGCGGTAAATTCTAACCAAAAAGAAGACACAGAATCAACCGAAACGAACGAGGTATTTTTGACTCGTAACGAAATGGCCACGCTGGAAAAGCAAAATAAGGCCTTGAAAGTGAGCAGCTTTGATCAGACCGATATGCTAGGATGGAAGGATGGTATACTTTATTTTGAAAAGGCGAGTTTCCCCCAAATCGTCAATCAGCTTGAAAAATGGTACGGTGTTGAGGTGACTGTTCAGCAAGGTGTGAAGGTAGATTCTACCTGGCGTTTTAGCGGAAAGTTTGAGAAAAAATCAATTGATTACATTTTGGATGTTTGCCGATATCCAGAAAGATTTTCATATGAAGTCCTTGATAATAAAGTTGTTATAAAGTAAAAATAGTTAAAAAATGAACAGTAGTTAAATAAAAAAAACCGACAATGAAACATCATCGGCTTTCAGGGCCGCCCAGGATTTGCAGGAGTTGCCGCTCCATTAAATCACATTGGGCTCCATTTAATAGACTATTTATTAACCCTTAAAATTATGAAATACAAATTACTACCACAAATTGTAGCCATGACAAGGTATGCTATGATCGGTCTTATGATTCAGTGTGTGTTTGTGGGGCTTCTTACTGCCTCCGATCTGAGTGCACAGGAGAAAAGTATCGAGAACATTTTTATCACTGCAAATTTTCGAAACGTAAGTTTGGAAGATGCCTTCGTGAAAATTGTAGAAAAAACGGATCTCAATTTTCAGTACACCAAAGAACTGGTTGCCAACAAAAAGCTGAGCCACAACTTTGTAAATTCTAGTTTGGGCAATGTGCTGCGCTCCATTTCCAAAGAAACCGGCCTTGGTTTTCGTCGTGTAAACGAGACAATTTATGTAATGCACAATCCGACAAAGAAAGTGACTGTTACTGAAATGGTTGGCTCGGCTACCCCGACACCTGTTCATATGGCAACCCGTGAGCCTAAGGTCGGAATTCAAAATCCATTTCGTTCGGAAGTTGTGAGCCAAATGCTTACAAGCGTCCTGAAAATGCAAGCCATTGCGATCACCGGAAAGGTTACCGGAGAAGATGGAGAGGGAATTCCGGGGGTAAATATTTTGGAAAAAGGAACGACCAACGGCACCAATACGGATGTGCAAGGCACATTTACGATCAATGTGGCCAATCAGTCGTCTGTTCTGGTTTTTAGTGCCATTGGCTATATGTCACAGGAAGTGGAAGTGGGGGCTCAATCTACCATTAATCTGGTTTTGAAAGCTGACATCAAGGCTCTTGAAGAAGTGGTGGTCGTCGGTTATGGCACGCAGAAAAGAGCCAACGTGACCGGCGCTGTTTCTACAGTAACGATTGATGACAAAATCACGAGCCGCTCGCTGACCAACGTTTCGTCTGGTTTAGCAGGTTTGGTTCCTGGTTTGGCCGTTACACAGTCAACTGGTATGGCCGGACGTAATAATGCTGCACTCATTATTCGTGGGTTGGGTACGGTTAACAACGCCAGCCCGCTGATAGTCGTGGACGGAATGCCCGATGTGGATATTAACCGTCTGAATATGAATGATATTGAAAGTATATCGGTTTTGAAAGATGCGACATCTGCTTCGGTGTATGGATCACGGGCTGCGAATGGGGTAATTCTGATTACGACCAAATCGGGTAAAGGACAGGAAAAAGCGAGTATCAATTATACAGGCAATTACGCTTTCCAGAATCCAACCCGTGCCTACGACTTTATGAACGATTATTCACGGGCACTTACTCTGCATCAGCGGTCAGCGGCGGTTAACACCCTGCGTGCCAATCAGCTTTTCCGTGACGGAACAATTGATCAGTGGATGGCGCTCAGCATGGTAGATCCGCTGCGGTACCCAAGTACTGACTGGTGGGATGTGATCATGCGGACGGGTTCGGTTCAAAATCATAACTTATCGGCTTCTGGTGGAAATGACAAATCCAATTTCTTTATTTCTGTCGGAGTCATGGATGAAAAGGGATTGCAGGTAAACAATGATTTTACCCGCTACAATGCCCGTTTCAACTACGATTACAAAATCCGTAACAACATCAACGTAGGGATTCGCTTCAATGGCAACTGGTCTAAATTCACCTATGCACTGGAAGATGGGTTTACAGATGACAATGCTACCAATACTGCTGGATTTGACATGCAGTATGCTATCGCCGGGATTGTACCCTACGATCCGGTGTCTGGAAATTATGGCGGGGTAATGGCCTACAACGAAGATCCGCAGGCTTATAACCCTTATACATTGTACGTAAACAACCTGAACCGTCAGAATCGGCAGGAAGCAAACACCAATATATACATTGACTGGTCGCCTATCAAAGGTTTGACGGCTCGTTTGGATTATGCGTTGAACTACTACAATCAGTTTCGGGTAACGGCGCCAATTCCTAACCGTTCGTTCAATTTTCAGACCAATACGTTTGGAAGTCGCGTGTATGTAGGCGACAATGCCGGTGTAGGCAACTTTACAAACAATGGCCACAAAACACTTTTGAATGGCCGATTGACCTACAAAACAAAGATTGCCCGTAATCATGATATTACTGCACTTGTGGTATATAGCGAGGAATACTGGTATGACCGCTATCAGGCCTCAGGCCGGAACGACCGTTTGTACCCAACGCTGAGTGAAGTTGATGCGGCACTTACGGATATTCAGACCACGGGTGGTAATTCAAGTACCGAAGGACTACAATCGTACATTGGCCGATTAAACTACGCTGCCTATGACAAATACCTGCTTGAATTGAACTTCCGGTACGATGGTTCTTCCCGTTTCTTAACAGAGCGTCAGTTTGGTTTTTTCCCATCGGCGGCTTTGGGTTGGCGTTTTACGGAAGAGAATTTCATTAAATCCTTCACGGATCGCTTCATGAGCAGCGGTAAACTTCGGGTGTCGTATGGTGCCTTGGGTAACAACTCCGGCGTAGGGCGATTTGAGCAAAAAGAAACGCTCAATTCCTCCAACTATATGATTGGCGGAAGTATTGTGAAAGGGTTTGTAAATCAAAAACTAGTGAACCGCGATCTCTCCTGGGAAACTACCACAGTATTTAACGCTGGTCTGGATTTAGGTTTTCTTAACAACCGCCTGACCACTGAACTGGATTATTACGATCGTCTTACTACGGGTATGAACCGTCCGTCCGAAATGTCGATTCACTTGACTGGTGCATATACAGCACCTCGTAGAAACATCGGTGACCTGCGCAACCGGGGTGTTGAAGCCAACATTACCTGGCGCGAAAGCCGGGGCGATATTTCGTACAGTGTCAACCTGAATGCGTCCTATAATGCAACCGTACTGGAAGAGTGGAATGAGTTTTTGGGCAGAGGCTGGATTTTTCTAAATATGCCTTATCAATTTCTGTATACTTACGAAGATGCCGGTATTGCCCAAACCTGGGAGGATATATACAACGCTACTCCACAGGGAGCAAGTCCGGGTGATATTCTTCGGAAAGACCTCAACGGTGATGGCCGGATTGATGGTAACGATAGAAAAGCTTACCCCAAAACTCAGCGCAACCGACCCACCACGTTTTTTGGCCTGAATGCCAGTGTGTCCTGGAAAGGCTTTGACCTAACGGTTTTGGCACAAGGGTCAACCGGTCGTAAGGATTACTGGCTCAACATTTACAACAACGTAAACTTTGGTTCGCAGCGCTATGCTTCTACCTGGCAGCACTGGGAAAATCCCTGGTCGGTAGAAAACCGTAGCGGCGAATGGCCTCGTTTGGCAGGAAGTGCTAACCGGGAAGAAACTACTTTCTGGCTGGATGACCTGTCGTTTATACGTCTCAAAAACGTTCAGTTGGGATACAATGTCCCTAAGGTTGTGACTAATAAATTAGGGATCAGCAATGTACGAGTATTCGCTTCTTCTGAGAACCTGGCGACATTCACCAAGTTCCGTGGTCTTGACCCTGAAAAAACTGGCAACAGAAGTGATGCCTACCCCTTGAATAAGTCCTATTCATTTGGTATTAACATCGGTATTTAATGACAACTCTCATGAAAAAGATAACATCCAAAATACTATCCATTTCACTCCTGACCGCCACATTGTTCATGGCAAGCTCTTGTGTGGAAGATTTGCTCGAGCAGGAGCCAACTACCGAACTTGGGGCCGCGGTGTTCTGGAGAACCGAAGCTGATGCCACCTTTGCTTTGCAGGGAGCATATAGTTCAATCCGTCCCTTGTTTGACCGTGATTACTACCTTGACGGACACGGTGAATATGTGCGTACACGAGGTACAAGTGCGACCAATGGCAACCTGCGTTTGGGGGATGCCTATCAGGGTGCCAACTATAATCCGGTGGGTTATGGTGCAAGTTTTGATAAAATGTACCGCTACTTGTATGGTGGTGTAAACCGTGCGAATTATGTAATCGAAAACACCAATCGCCTGCTTGCTACTGCCAATCCGTCGTCGGTTGCCAATCTGGAAGCAATTGTAGGCGAAGCTCGCCTGCTGCGAGGAATGGTTTATTTTCGATTGATTTCCATGTGGGGTGATGTTCCCTATATTAGCAAGGTAATTAATGACAACTCAGAAGTGTCGGACATTACCCGGATACCTATGGCTCAGGTAAAAGACTCCATTATGGCGGATTTTACATATGCCTTCGAAAAACTACCGGTAAAAGGTTCAGCGGTTGGCCGGGCCGGAAAACCCGCCGCATTGGCTTTCCGGGGTAAACTGCAATTATACTGGGCATCCTGGAATAAAAATGGCTGGCCTGAGCTCGATACTTTTACGCCAAGTGCTTCCGAAGCTAATACAGCATACGCAGGAGCTGCCGCTGATTTCAAAGCTGTCATTGAGGATTATGGTTTGGCACTTTTCAGAGGAGGAGAGCCCGGTCCGATTGATGAAATTGGTAAGGCCGACATTCTGCCCAATTACTACTATCTCTTTACACCGGTTGCCAACGGTGATCCAGAAATGATTATGGTATTTACGCACGGCGGGCCCGGTACCAATCAGGGTGAAGAGCTCATGCGTGACGTTTCGGGGCGCTCGCACGAAGGTTCGCAATGCTGGGTTTCGCCCCGCTACGAAATTGCCGATCGCTATCAGTCTACCGTAACCGGAGACTTCGTTGAGCCACTCATACCCATGAATCCGACCACTGCTGGTGCACGCACAATGCCCCGCTCAGCCGTGAATCCTCAAAGCTATGCTGACCGTGACTATCGTATGAAATCGTCCATTATGTGGGATTTTGAACGTAGTATCGGCATGATCGCCCTCCAATCTACGGGTTGGGTGCCTTTCATTTATCGGACCTGGAATCAGCCCGTTACCATTAATGGTGAGCGCCTGACTTCCTATAATACAGATGGTACAAACTCAGGTTACGTATTCCGTAAGTTTTTGAGAAATTATGCCGGACAAGGTCGTAGCGAAGGTAACTATAACTATCCTGTCATGCGACTGGCTGATGTGTATCTAATGTACGCCGAGGCAACCAACGAAATAAGCGGGCCGCAGGCTGATGCAATTGCCTTGGTAAATAAAATTCGCCACCGAGGAAATCTTCCTGCTTTGGCAGCTGACAAAGTTGCGGGTAAACAGGCGTTTTTTGATGCAATTGAGCAGGAACGTATCATTGAACTTTTGGCCGAAGGACACCGTGGGTTTGACCTTCGCCGGTGGCGTGCCATTGAGCGTGTATGGGGAGCTCCTTACTCCGACGGAGTGTGGCGCATTGATACCCACGGCGCCAATCAACAGCGCTACTACCAAAACACCGACGAACGGGTCTATCAGCAAGCCTATATTTTCAGAATTCCACCCGGTGAGCGGGATCGTAACCCCAACTTAACCCAAAACACTCCCTGGCTCTAAGCGGCCTTTTTCCAAAAAGGGATTTAATTACTAAAAAATTATAGCTGATGAAACGATATTCGAAAATACTAATAGCCCTGATGGCTGCCCTGTGCGTGTGGGGATGTACCCCCGAATTCCCAATCGATGAGGATGGCCTGCTCATTACCGATCGTGCTGAATGTTTTGTAAGTAATTTTGAATTACTTGGTACTGATTTTCAAACGGTTCGGACAAAAAATGCAGTAATTGACACCGTAGCCCAAACCATTCAGGTGGATGTATTTTTTGGCACGGATTTGAGAAATGTGTACCCACAGTTCTCACTCGTTACCGACGCAAAACTTGATCCCAAAATTGTGGGCAAAGTGGATTTTTCAGACCTGACCAACCCTAAAACGTATACTGTCGTTTCGGGAAATCGGAAGGTCAGAAAAACATATACAGTTTTCATTACTGTTCAAAAACCGTAATCATAAACCATTTGATCATGCAACGAAGTATCTCATATTTTTCAACCCTGTGTTTGTCTCTCCTGCTGGGATTGACCGCCTGCCAAATAGAGGAGAATCCAACGGTAACGCCGCTCAAAAAGGTAGGTTTTCAGAACGACGTTATCAAAAGAACATTAGGCCCAAATGTAGTTGGGCTGGACCTCGAATTTGCGTTTGCCATGGCGCTTCCTTCCGAAGAAGGTAAGTTGGTGTCGGCAGAAGTAGAAGCCTCCATTGGTGGTGCCTCAGGTACGTACCTCGAACACCGCTCCTACTACACCAATGGAAGCGGCGATGATATCGGCGTAGTGGTCGGTCAGCCGTCGTCAAGCGAGGGACCCATTACACGTGTAAATTTTACGGCTGATACCTCTGCGGCTACGCTGCGGTATTATTACAAAATTCCGGAAGCGGCCCGTGGACAGCAGGTTTCGTTTAAGTTTATTTCAACCAGCAGTACCGGCGAGAAAATCACCTACGAAATGGGGCCATATACCATTGCAAAAATGGATATGAAACTGGACATGACCATTAGCGATAGTAAGGCGGCTTATCTGTCAATTGCCGATATGGCCGTTTACACGGCAGAGGAAGCGGCTCAGCGGCCCGACAAAATTGACCTCGTGTATTTGTACCGTTCTATTCCAAATATTACGTTTAACCATGCGTTGGTTTCGCCCGTTGCGGAAGCCCAATATCGTCCGGATGTACTTATTCCCTCAGGATTGACCAACAGCACAAGGATCAGCAAAGTCTGGAATCTCCGTGATTTTCACCTGGCGCGATTGCAATTTGGAATTTATATTGATGATCTTGATTTTGAGGTGCTTAATCTTTCCGAAGCACCGAATTATGCCATCAATCTTCGTTCAGAAGCGGGGGCTTGGGTAGAAACCGCCGATGGTAAGTACCGGGCGTATGTGTACATCAATGCTGTAAATAATTCAGCAAAAACAGCAAGAATCAGCATCAAGCGCTACACGCTTCAATAGTTGAAATGATTTAAGGTTTGGGCAATCCTTCATCCGATTGTCCAAACCTATTTTTTTGCCCATACTTTTTGATAATTGGTGGTGAAATTGTTAGTGAATAAAAATATTTTTAAAAAAACAGGGTAAAGTACAGTAACTACTTGTATTACACATGCGAACACTTTTTTATCTAAACCCAATTATATGAAAAGTAATCTTTCATTTGGTGTCCTCGTGTTGCTCTTTTTCTTTGCGTTCAGCAGTTTTGCGCAACACGCCGGATCTGTTCCGGGCGATAGTGCCACTATTCTTGCACACTTGCAAAAGATGGACAAAAGCCATCCGCGACTTCTTTGGAAAAAAGGCGAGGAAAAAGAAGTGTTGCAAAAAGTTGAAAATGACGAACTCCTGCGCAATGTCCATAAAGCCATTCTTGCTGAATGCGATAATTTACTGGCAGTTGCACCCGTTGAGCGAATTCAGATTGGTCGCCGTTTGCTGGACAAATCACGCGAGTGCCTGCGCCGGGTCATGCAGCTTGCCTATGCCTACCGCACGACCAAAGAAGAAAAATATCTCAAACGAGCCGAGAAGGAACTTTTGGCAGTTGCCGCATTTTCAGACTGGAATCCTTCGCATTTTTTGGATGTAGCCGAAATGACCATGGCCGTGGCTATCGGGTATGATTGGCTGTATGACCAACTGTCGCCCGCTTCGCGCCAAGCTTTAAAGTCAGCGATGCTGACCAAAGGCATTAAGCCATCGTACGATTCCAGGTACAACTGGTTTTTAACAGCCGAGCATAACTGGAATCAGGTATGCAATGCCGGGATGATCTTTGGCGCATTGGCTCTTGCCGAAGATGAGCCCGCGCTCGCTGCCGGGACCATCAGCCGGGCCATTCAAACAATTCCCAGGGCAATGGAAGCTTACGGACCCGATGGCGGATACCCCGAAGGGTTTGGCTATTGGGGTTACGGTACGAGCTTTAATGTATTGTTTATCAGTGCACTGGAAAAAGCTTTGGGTTCTGATTTTGGACTAACAAAAATTAAAGGATTTTCAGAAACCGCATCTTTTTATCAAAGTATGGTCGGTCCTACGGGCATGGTCCACAATTGGGGCGACAGCGGGTTGAGTGAAGGCGTAAGTCCGGCAATGTTCTGGTTTGCCGGTCGGGAAAAAGACCCGAGCCTGTTGTGGAGACAGCGAAGTATTCTGATGGCAAAAAGTAATGGAAAAATAACGGGAAATCGTATTTTGCCTACACTACTTATTTGGAGCCCCGAGCAGAAACTGGAAACCATTTCGGCACCTAAATCAAACATATGGGTAGGGCAGGGGGATAGCCCGGTTGCTATGTTCAGGACCTCGTGGACAGACCCCAATGCGATTTTTGTAGGATTCAAAGCAGGCTCAGCTTCTGTGAATCACGCGCATATGGACATCGGTTCGTTTGTGCTTGATGTACAGGGTGAGCGCTGGGCCATGGATTTTGGCCCGCAGGAATATAATTCGTTGGAAGAGCGGGGTATCAAGCTTTTTGGCCGGACTCAGGATGCCGAGCGCTGGGATATTTTCAGATATAATAATTTGGTTCACAATACATTAACTTTTAATGGAGCCTGTCAGCAGGTAAAGGGCTATGCCAAAATTGATCAATGGTCCGAAGAACCGATGAATCAGAGTGTTGTGTCGGATTTATCAACCGTATATGCCGATCAGGTGGAAACAATCAAGCGTGGCATTGCATTAAAAGAACAAAAATATGTGGTGGTACGGGATGAAATAAAAACCAAAAACAAAACGACCCATTTGCGTTGGACCTTGCTGACGGCAGCCTCTGCCCGTATTGTGGATGGCTCGACGGTCGAGCTTTCGCAGAACGGTAAAAAGATGTATTTGATTTTTGAATCCCAAAACCCTCTTACGCTAAAAACCTGGACGACCGTTCCGACGCATGATTACGATGCGCCTAATCCAGGCACACAGCTGATCGGCTTTGAATCGGATCTGCCGGCAAATTCTACGCAGGCATTTACCGTATACTTCACTTCTTCCAAAAACATTCAGAAGGCGGAACCGCTGAACGAGTGGAAAGGGAAATCCAAAAAATAAAAGATTTAATACAAAATTAATTTTACTTAAAAAGACCTCTGCTTCCATCTGGCAGAGGTCTTTTTTTGTGCCCAAAAACTGCTGAATTACATTGAAAATAGTCAAAGAGAACTAAATTTTTGATCTATGCAAAATGTTGATAAACAGATGATTATATTTTAAATTAATGCATAAATTACTTTCGGTTATATAAATAAATTAAAGCATCTTACACGCTATGACAAATTGACTGATTACGAGTAGATGGTTAACTAGCATCTCTTTTCTTACACGATTCTACGAATAATTTGTAAAATTCTTGTAGGGGTAATCTTCCGAAGCGTGCGTCCGATATTCCGTTATCGGTGTCATGGGTTTGGGAGGTCAAAAACCTGCATATCTCATGAACAAACGATGAAACCATACTCGGAATATACTGCCGAAGAGTTAGCAACGGAGCGCCTATTTATCCGGTGGATCCGTCATCCCGAAGATTCGCCAATTCGGATTTTTTGGGAACAGTGGCTGCAAAAGCATCCACACATGTCGGGCACAGTATCGTCGGCCAGGGAGTTGGTGCGGTCTGTATCGGACTGGGAATTGGAGGAAATGTCAGGAGAAGAAACGGGGTCGCTCTGGAACAGAATTCGCACGTCCATTGAGCTATTGCCCGAAATCGAGAGACTGGATCCATCGCTGAAAGCGCTCGCCACCAACTGGAATTTTTTGCGATGGAGTGCAGGTATTTTGGTAGTAATTGGGCTGTTTTTAGGTGTTGTATTCTGGGAGTCGGGTGCTTCCGGGAATTCATTTTCCCAAACGATTATGTGTGAAAATGACACCTTGCAAGTGACTGTAAATCAGGATAGTACATCCAAAGAAATTGAAAGGAAAAATAGGAGTAGTTTAAAATAAGTAAAAAAGGAGTGTTGAAACAAAGTTAAATTTTAAAAAAAATGTACAAATGAGAAAACTTTTTACAAGTAGTCAGATGGGAGATCCCCACCGCAAAAAAGGGACGCGTTTTCCGGGTTTAGTACCAATTTTGATTCTTTGGATGATGGGCATGATGCCCGTATTTGCACAGGCGCAGACTGTTACCGGGGTCATTACTTCGGCTGAGGATAATACAGGATTACCGGGGGTGACCGTAGTTTTGAAAAACTCTACCGCAGGTACTACTACCGATGCAGATGGCAAGTATTCAATTAATGTGACGGGCAGTAATGCTATTCTTGTTTTTTCGGCAGTAGGATTCGTAATTCAGGAGGTTCCTGTTGGCAACAGAAGCACGATAAACATATCTATGAGTGCTGATTTAAAAACACTGAATGAGGTAGTTGTCGTGGGCTATGGTACCCAGAAAAAGAGCCAAATGACGGGGGCAATATCCTCGGTAAGTGCCCGTGAAATTGGCGAACTTCCGGTAACCAATGCCCGTCAGGCTCTGCAGGGACGTGCAGCCGGTGTGGACGTGAATCAGGCGGGTAGTAAGCCGGGTGCCGCTCCGCAGATTCGTATCCGCGGTCGCCGGTCGTTCAATGCTTCCAACGATCCTCTGTTTGTGGTCGACGGTATTCCGTTGGCCGGTGGTATTGATGATATTAACCCCAATGACATTGCGTCAATGGAGGTTTTGAAAGACGCTTCATCAACGGCTATCTACGGTTCACGAGGTGCAAATGGGGTTGTAATTATTACCACTAAAAGAGGAACGCCCGGTAAAACTACGGTAAGTATTGATACCTATGCTGGTGTAAATCAGGAGCTTGGAAGAATTGACGTAATGAACGGACCGGAGTTCGCTGAGTACAAGCGTGAGTCGCGCCGTACGGGTGGCAACTATCCTGCCGGGCCAGCAACTGCCGATGCTGATGCACGAATTTTTGAACCTGTTGAGTTAGAGTCCATTCAGTTGGGCCGTAGCACTGACTATCCCGCCGCGCTCCTACGGACGGGTGCTATTCAGAGCCATCAGGTGTCGGTATCAGGTGGTACTGAAAAAACTCAATTCAATATTTCAAGCAACTTCTTTAAAGACAAAGGCGTCGTTAAAAATCAGGATTTTACCCGGTATACTTTCCGAGTAAATCTTGATCATAAAATTAATGACAAAATCAAGGTAGGAACATCTACGGTGGCTGTGTATAGTTTGCGCAATGGTGAAAACTTCAACCCACTTGGAGGTGCATTGGCTGAAAACCCTCTGGGAAAACCCTATGATGACGAAGGTTTATTGATATTCCTGCCTACACAAGATGGTCTTCGTACCAATCCATTGGCTGAAATCATACCAGGTGCTATAATTGACGAGCGCAAAAGCTACCGCATTTTCAATAGTTTGTACGGTGAAGTTCAAATTATTGATGGGCTGAAATATCGATTTAATTTTGGGCCGGATATTAACATCAACCGCTATGGCCGTTTCTTTGGAAGTCAAACCAATGCCCGTCGTAGTGCACCACCTTCGGGTAGTGTAGGAAATACATTTAGCTTCAACTATACACTTGAAAACATCCTGACCTATACCAAGCAGTTCAATCAGGTACACAACCTGAATATAACGGCATTGCAATCGTATCAGAGAGATAACTTCGAGACCTCTGGTATCAATGTGACAGGCATCCCAGCCGAAACCCAGCAGTTCTATAACTTGGGAAGCGCAAGCCAGGTAAATAGTGTCGGAACCGGATTAACAGAATGGGCTTTGTTATCGTACATGGCACGGGTTAACTATGACTATAAAGAAAAATATCTTCTTACTGCAACCATGCGGGCTGATGGTTCTTCGCGATTTGGCGCCAATACTAAGTTTGGTTATTTCCCATCGGTAGCCGTGGGCTGGAACATTTCCAGCGAGTCGTTCCTGCAAAATGTTCGGTGGTTAGATATGGCAAAGCTACGTCTGAGCTATGGATCAACGGGTAATCAGGCAATTAACCCCTATCAAACACAACCATTGCTTTCCCGCACTTCCTACGCCTGGGACAATAACGCCGCCTTCGGCTACCGTCCGGGTTCTATTGGAAACCCCGACCTTCGCTGGGAATCCTCCGCCACTGCAAATGCAGGACTTGATTTTAGCTTCTTCAACGGTCGCGTATCCGGTGCTTTGGAATATTATGTGACCAATACTACCGATTTGCTTGCACCACAGCCGCTTCCTAATTCAACAGGTTTTGGTGGTTTTACAACCAATATCGGGCACACACGTAACAAAGGAATCGAGCTTTCTCTGTCAACAGTGAATGTAGATAAAGGCGGTTTTGTTTGGAGAAGTGACTTTATGTTCACGCGTAACCGCGAGGAAATCGTTGAACTTGCCAATGGCAAAGTGGATGATATAGCAGCCGGGCGTTTTATCGGCGAGCCGTTATCGGTAGTGTTTGATTTTAGAAAGATTGGTATCTGGCAAACCAACGAAGCGGATGAAGCTGCACGGTACCAAAGCAAAGTGGGTGAAATCAAAATTGAGGATATCAATAACGACGGCGTGATTAATGCTGATGACCGTCAGATTTTGGGTTCAGCGATACCCGCATTTGTTGCCGGTCTTACCAACCGTTTTGAATATAAAGGTATTGACCTGTCCTTCTTCCTGTATGCACGGGCCGGGCAGTTTATTACCAGCGGTTTCCATCAGGGTAACAACGCACTTGCAGGTCGTTATAACAACCTGGATATCGACTATTGGACGCCCAACAATCCTACCAACGAATTCCCGCGTCCAAATGAAAATCAGGAATCGCCCCGGTATAGCTCAACTCTGCGGTATTTCGACGGTTCTTTCCTGAAAGTGAGAAATATTAATGTAGGGTATAACGTGCCTTCAAATGTAGCCGCCAAGCTGGGAATGCAGAGCCTGCGGATTTATTCCAGCATACAGCAGCCATTTATATTCTCTGAATACCGTACCAAATACAAAGGAATAGATCCTGAGGTTGAACTAGACAATGGCCCAAGTAACGAAAACAGGTCTATTGGGTCTGATCTTTCTCCTGCAACTTCTATTTTTACTTTCGGACTAAACATTCGATTCTAAGTTATTCGGTAACCTGAAAATTTTATTTTTATGAAAAAAATAGTCAATATAAAAGCTTCTAAATTTTTCCAGACGGGGGCGCTCGTTGCCGCCTTATTCATTGGTCAGTCATGTAACGTGAGTGTTCTTGATGAGGAAGTTGTATCTGGTATTGGAAATAATTATCTCAATACTACCACCGGTTTCAATGATGGTGTAAATGCAGTTTACAGTTCTTTACGTGAATGGTATGGTACAGAACGGGGAAACAACTTTACCATTTTTGGTACAGATTCCTATCAGAACGGAGCCGACGGTAGCCACAAATTCATCAATACCTACGACGGAGGTTTTGATGCGCGGTCAGCACACGCTCGTGAGGTTTGGGATTTGTTGTACGTAGGTATTAATGCCGCAAACGCAGTAGTTGAGCGTGCACCAGCTGTTCCTAATATCAGTGAAGCCCTGCGTAAGCAGCGCGTAGCTGAGGTCAAAGTGATCCGGGCGCACCACTACTTCCTTCTTACGCAATTGTATGGTGGAGTAGATTTACGTCTGACTGAAACAGTTGCGCCTACAAAGGTAGCGACCCGGGCTTCTATTCAGGAAATGTATGCTGCCATTATTAGCGATCTCGAATCAGCATTGCCCGATTTGGAAAACAGGGCAAGATCTGCTGATTATGGCCGCTTTACCCGGGCATCTGCCGAGCATCTACTAGCCCGTGTATATTTGACAAAAGCTACCTCAGAGGCTAAGGCTTCTGACGATTTTGCCAAAGCAGCAACGTTTGCTTCCAATGTAATTAATAACTACGGAATTAAACTTGTAGATGATTTTGCGGATGTGCATCGGCAGGGAAATGAGAAAAACGAAGAGGTGGTTTTTGCAGTACAATACACAAACAGCCCCTTAACCAATGGTGGTGGAAATAACGCCCACGTGTTCTTTCTGATGGAGTATGATGTACTTCCCGGGATGCAACGGGATACTGAAAACGGTCGCCCTTTTAAGCGGTACATGCCTACAAAATATACGCTTAATGAGGTTTTTGTAAATCGTGATATCGACAGTCGCTATTACAAAACTTTCAAAGATGTGTATTATAGCAACAAGCCTGGAACTTTCAATACCAGTTTTGATAAATCAAAGCCTACCGTAACGTTTGCTCAGGGAGATACCACGATTTTCGATCCGGGTTATGAAATGTCCGAAGCCGAGCGCGCCAAGCGGCCCTATCAGGTTATGACTCCAAGTATGTATACCGAACGTATTTTTCCAGCGCTGCGTAAACACATAGACGGTGGCCGCGCCGACCGTACGCAGTTTGAAGGGGTTCGTGATTATATCGCTTTTCGTTTGGCTGAGACCTACCTGATACTTGCCGAAGCACAGTTTAAGCAAGGCAAAACCGCCGAAGCAGTAGAGGCAATTAACGTGATTCGTCGTCGTGCAGGTTGGCCTGGTAAAAAGGCTGAAATGGAAATTACGGCCTCCGATTTGACTATGGAATTTCTTATGGCAGAACGTGAGAGAGAATTACTCGGCGAGCAAATGCGCTGGTTTGACCTGAAACGTTGGGGAAATCTGGTGGAGCGTGTAAAGAAGTATAACCCACAGGCTGCACCCAATATTAAGGATTTTCACGTGCTGAGACCGATCCCACAAAATCAAATTGACCGGGTAGAAGGCAATCAAACGGCTTTCCCACAAAATCCTGGCTATTGATTCCATTTAACGACACTACCTGTGTGAGGGTAGGGCATTTGCTACATAATTCATTGAATTGTTGGCTTCTGCGCGATTGATTCCTCAGTAGAAAAGTCCCCCTCGTAGGGGACTTTTCTCTTTTTCAGGAGTAGTATATTGGAAACGAGAATTTCTTTATTGATGAAGTAATTCGAACAAATATATGTGAGGCATTCGGCTAAAAAATGAAAAGAATTGACCATAAATGGCTGAATGCACAGACTTTGTAAGGGTAAGAGTCGGTTTGTATCGTTTTTAAGGAGTAAAAGAATTTACATTCCAATTACTTAATTCCCAACAATCTTATCCAAAGGCTGACGTTCGTTAGCCTGACCCTGTAAAACATTAATAGTTTCAAGAATGAAAAAACATTGTTTTTTAGTAGCCGTCCTGCTTTTTGGATGTTTGGCAAGTAGTTCGTTCGCCCAGAAATCGAAAGATGGATGGGTAAATCTGTTCAATGGCAAAGACCTGAGTGGCTGGAAGCAATTGAATGGAAAAGCAAAATATGAAGTAAAAGATGGAGCAATTGTGGGAACCTCTACCCTGAATACTCCCAATTCTTTTTTAACCACGGAGAAGGATTATGCCGATTTTATCCTCGAATGTGAAGTCATGGTAGACGACCGCCTGAACTCCGGTATTCAGATTCGCAGTCTGTCAAAGCCTGACTACATGAATGGCCGCGTACACGGTTATCAGGTAGAAATTGACCCGAGTAGCCGGGGTTGGGCCGCTGGTATTTATGACGAAGCCCGCCGCGGGTGGCTCTATCCCGGCGACCTTAATCCTGAGGCAAAAACAGCCTTCAAAAATAATCAGTGGAACAAATACCGTATTGAAGCCATCGGAAACACGATTCAGACCTTCCTGAATGGCGTACCCGTTGCGTATCTGATCGACGACATGACCCCAAGCGGATTTATCTGTTTGCAGGTACACGCTATCAACACGCCCGAGCAGGACGGAACGCAGGTAAAATGGAAAAATATCCGAATCAAAACAACGGATTTGAAGCTGACACCCGCAGCAAATATCCGGGTAGCTAACATGATTCCCAATACGCTTTCAGATCCCGAAAAAGCGCAGGGCTGGAAACTGCTTTTCGATGGTAAGTCGGCAGACCAATGGCGGGGTTATAACAATGAATCGTTTCCTCAGAAACGCTGGAATACCTCGGACGGCACCATCACAATTACGAAATCGGATGGTTCTGAAACTGGAAATGACATCGTGACTCGGGAGAAATTTGGCCCCGGATTTGAATTTCAATTTGAATTTAAACTTTCCGAAGGTGCCAATAGCGGTGTGAAGTATTTTGTAAATGAAGGCCTGGATGCCAAAGGAAAATCGGGTCTTGGTCTGGAATATCAGGTACTTGATGATGCCAAACACCCTGATGCCAAAATGGGCGTAGTGGGCAACCGCACGCTTGCTTCGCTTTATGATCTGATTCCGGCCCAAAAGCCAAGAAACGCTGTAAATAAAATTGGCGTGTGGAACCGTGGGCGTATTGTGGTGCATCCGGATGGAAAAGTTGAACATTTCCTGAACGAACAAAAAGTACTGGAATATCCCCGTGGCGGTCCGATTTATGATGCGCTTGTCGCACGTTCCAAGTATAAGGATCACGAAAAATTTGGTCTTGCTGAGCAGGGAAATCTTCTGTTGCAGGATCACGGCGACCTGGTTTCTTTCAGAAGCTTGAAAGTAAGAGAAATCAAAAAATAGTTCTTTGAACAAAACGAGATTATTTTATTCCGTACCCAACCTAAAAAAATCAGATTTATGTCAAACAGAAGAGATTTTATAAAAAAAGCCACCCTTGCCACGGCAGGCGTTGCGCTCGGCACACAGGCATTCAGTGCCGCAAGCTATCGCAAAATTGTTGGTGCCAACGACCGTGTTCGGGTTGGTATCATCGGTTTTTCGGACCGTTTCAGAAGTTCATTGGCCCCTAGTTTTATGGAGCATGCCAAAGAAATGAATTTTGAGTTCATGGGTGTATCTGATATTTGGACCCGCCGCCGCGAAGAAGCCGAAAAAACGCTGAAAGGCAAAGGATGGGTAAGCAACGATTTTGTGAAATGCCGCAACAACGATGAGCTACTTGCCCGCAAGGATGTAGACGCCGTAATTATCAGTACCGCCGATTTTCAGCACGCGCTGCATAGCGTAGATGCTGTTCGCTCGGGACGCGATGTTTACATGGAAAAGCCTTTTGCCGAGTCGCTGGAAGATGCAAAACTTGCGCTCAAAACCGCCGAGGCTTCCAAGCAAATTGTTCAGGTAGGTTCGCAGCGCCGCTCAGCACCAAACTACCATGCAGCCAATGAGTTTATCAACTCCGGTAAATTTGGTGATATTTCGATGGTAGAAATGACCTGGAATGTCAACCAACCCGGACGGTGGCGCCGCCCGGATCTCGTCGATTCCATCAAGAAAGAAGATGTAGACTGGGATCGCTTCCTGCTCAATCGCCCCAAAGTTGCCTGGAACCCCCGGTACTATCTGGAATACCGCTTGTTTTATCCCTACTCTTCGGGTATTCCCGGACAGTGGATGTCGCACCAAATTGATACCGTGCACTGGTTTGCCGGTTTAGAAGCTCCGCGTTCCGTGGTAGCCAACGGTGGTGTATATGTCTGGAAAGACGGACGTACCAACGCCGATACGTTTACGGCCGTGTTTGAATATGGCCCGTTCAATGACAAAAACAAAGGATTTCAGGTGATTTATTCGTCGAGAATGCATCAGGCTGCCGGAGATGTAAAAGAATATTACTACTCAAACGGCGGGATGATTAACCTGGATACCAACAAAATTACACCCGAAGGCGGTCTCGCTGCCGGTCCGGCGAAGGCGATGGGAATGTCGGCCAATATGCTACCGGAAATGTCGCTGGCAAGTACCATGAAAATGGAAACAGGTGCCAACACGGGTGCAGATCCGATGACCTCGCTGCACATGCGCAACTGGATGGATTGCATTCGCAGCCGCAAGCAGCCAAATGCACCCGCCCGGGCCGGATTTAACCACGCAGTTGCCAACATCATGGCTACACAGGCTTTGCACACGGGTAAGAGAGTTACCTGGGATGAAACGAAGAAGGATATTGTCGTAAGTTAATTCCTTATCTATTTCGTGCAACTTGAATTTTTACAGATGAAAAAAATAATTTGTATCCTTGGCATCGCTTTTCTATCCGGAAATGTGTGGGCTCAAAAAGTAACACTGGTAGAAAATTCTGCCGAAAAAAAGGTAGATGTAAGTGTCGATGGCAAGCCGTTTACATCCTATATTTTTCCTGGTCCGGACAAGCTTAAAAAAGCAGTACTTTATCCGGTCAGAACGGCACAGGGAACGCTCATCACCCGCGGGTGGCCGATGGATCCGCGGCCGGGCGAACGCGTAGATCATCCGCACCACGTAGGACTATGGCTTAATCATGGTGATGTAAATGGCTATGATTTCTGGAATAGTTCAGATGCCGTGGATCGTACCAAACATAAGTATGGAGACATTATTCATACTGGCATCACAACCGTAAAAAGTGGTAAGAAAAAAGGACAGCTTGGTGTAACGGCCGATTGGGTAAGTCAGGATGGGAAAACACTGTTGACCGAAAAAACTACTTATCTGTTCAGTGCCTCGGGGGATCAACGAATTATTGACCGCATCACAACGCTTACCGCTGTTGAAGATGTTACGTTCAATGATTCCAAAGAAGGCCTTTTGGGGCTTCGGCTTGCCCGAGAGCTGGAACATCCTTCCAAAAAGCCGGAGGTATTTACTGATGCCAACGGTGTTGCTACCAAAGTGGCATCCTTAAATAATGAAGGGGTTACAGGTATGTATCAGAACAAAGAAGGTGTAACCGGCGACGATGTATGGGGCAAGCGCTCTGCGTGGTGCGATCTGGAAGGTACTATCGGCAGCGAGAAAGTAAGTGTAGCTATTCTGGATCATCCGGCCAACATTGGCTATCCGGCCTATTGGCATGCACGTGGATACGGACTCTATGCGATTAACCCTATGGGTGACAAGGAATATTCCTCAGGCAAAGAAAAGGCTCGGAATAAGAAACTTGCCAAAGGCGAATCCATGACCGTACGCTATCGGGTTGTGGTAGCGTCTCATCATTTGTCTGATTCCGACATGGAAAGTCTTGCTTCTGATTTCTCAAAGGTAAAGTAAAGCGAGTATTCTTGGGAAAGTATGGTCTGTCAGTAACTGCTGGCAGACCTTTTTTGCTTCACAAAAAATTAATCCTCCAAAAACAACTCGCTGGCTACCCGATCAGCGAAGAATTTTCCTGCATGTGTCAGGCGTAGTACGTCATTCTCCAACTCAATCCAGCCCCGCTTTTGAATTGATTCAAAATCCTTTTGCATTCGTGGCCAATAGGTTTCCAAAGACAATTCCTGTAAAACTTCCAGCCGACAGCCCCAACGGGTGCGCAGGCCGGTAAGCAGGTAGTCATTTACTTTTTCGGTCATACTCAGTTCCTCCACCGTAGCCGGAATAGTATACTCTGAAAGCGCCTGAATGTACGCCGCATTGCGATTGATAGTATAGTGTCGGCTAAGCCCGTTGTAGGAGTGGGCACTTGGGCCAATGCCGAGGTAAGGCTTCCGCTGCCAATAAGCGCTGTTATGCTGACTATACCGTTGGTTTTTGGCAAAATTTGAAATTTCATATTGTTCAAATCCTTGTGAGTCAAGAGATTGCATGAGGATTTCAAATTGCTCAGCGGCAAATTCATCTTCAATCGGTTCAATTTTTTTCTTTTTTACCCAATTGCCAAACGTGGTCTTGGGTTCAATCGTCAGGCAGTAGGCCGAAATATGCTCCACACCCAACGCAAGGGCCTGTGAGATGTCTTGCTCCCAAATCGCATGATTGGAGGCCGGCAGGGCATACATCAGGTCAATGCTGAGATTGGTAATTCCGACTTCCTGCGCCTGTTTCACACAGACTTCGGCTTCCTGTGCCGAATGAATCCGGTTCATGAAGCGCAGATGAGGATCATGAAACGATTGAATGCCAATACTTAAACGATTGACGCCCTGTTGCGACAGCGTGGTTAAAATAGGTTTGGAAAGATCGTCAGGATTGGCTTCCAGCGTAATTTCTGCCTCAGGTAACACCGTATAGTTTTTATGTATGGCGTTCAGAAGCAACGAAAGTTCGTGGGTAGACAGAAGCGAAGGCGTCCCCCCTCCAAAATAAATGGTTTGGATTTGACTGGATTGCAAATAGTCTTTCTGTAAGTCAAGTTCCCGAATCATCATCTGCACCATCGTCTCTTTTTGTGAAAGAGAAGTACTGAAATGAAAATCGCAGTAGTGGCAGGCCTGCCTGCAAAAGGGAATATGAAAGTACAGATGCATAGAGCGCTGAAAAATCTGGGATTACCTTTAAAAACAAGAGAAGGCACGGATTGCCGTGCCTTCTCTTCTATAAACCTGAAAAATAAATTATTCGGCGGGTACCACGTTGATAACCACCGTATGTTTTACTTCCTTGTGCAGGTCAATGATTGCATTGTACGTACCGATTGACTTCACGTCATCTACCGTAATTTTCTTACGGTCAATTTCGATACCTTTTGCATGCAGGGCATCAGACACCTGTGTGTTGGTAACGCGACCAAAAATACGTCCGCTTTCGCCAACCACTGCCGGAATGTTGATCACCATGTCACCAATTGACGCGGCAATATCTTCGGCATCTTTCTTCAATTTTTCAGCTTTGTGTGAGGCCTGACGAATATTTTCGTTGACAATTTTACGGTTTGTAGAATTGGCCAAAACAGCATATCCCTGTGGAATCAGGTAATTACGGCCGTAACCGGCTTTCACGCTCACGGTGTCGTTTTTATACCCAACACCGGCAATATCAGTTAACAATATGATTTCCATTTCTTTTCGATCTTCTTTACGTGATTATTTCAATTGATCGGCTACAAACGGCATCAGAGCCAAGTGGCGTGACCGCTTAATGGCTTGCGATACTTTGCGCTGATATTTCAAGCTTGTACCTGTCAGGCGGCGGGGTAAAATTTTGCCCTGCTCGTTTACCAGTTTCAATAAGAAATTGGGATCCTTATAGTCGATATATTTAATGCCTGATTTCTTAAAACGGCAATATTTTTTGCGGTTGATGTTTTTTTCAACCGGTTCGTTTACGAGTGTCATAGCTTAAGCCTCCTCTTTTTTGGTTTCAGTTTCTACTTCTTTTTTTCTGCCTACCAGCCCTTTACGCTTTTTCTCATTGTAAGCCACAGCGTGCTTATCAAGCGCAACGGTAAGAAAACGCATCACGCGTTCATCACGACGAAACTCGGTTTCCAGGGTATCAATCACAGTACCCGGAGCAGTAAACTCGAATAAGTGATAAAAACCTGTGTTTTTTTTCTGAATTGGGTAGGCCAGCTTGCGCAATCCCCAGTCTTCCTGGTGTACCATCTCCGCACCATTGTCGGTAAGGATACTACGGAACTTGTCAACGGTGTCCCTCATCTGGGCCTCAGATAAGATGGGAGTTAAAATGAACACCGTTTCATACTGATTGTTCATACGAATGAATTGATTTTTAAAATGATATAAACTATTTTCTCAAAAAATGAGGGTGCAAAAATAGGGCTTGGAATCCACTTTTCCAAGCCCTGCTGCTGTTAATATAGATGCCGGGTGAATTACTTGACCGTAAAGTCGCCCTGTCCGATTTTGAATCCTTCACTGTACAGCTCTACGGTGTACTTGCCATCTTTCAGTGGAACGCCACCTTTTCCGTAGTAGATATCCAGATTTTGGCGGGAATTGGTAAAATTAACCGCTTCCTTGGAGCTGTAAATCATTTCGCGTCCGTTGTGAACAAAGGCGCCTGAGCCGGTAGCCATGTCAGAAAGTACGGCACCATTCGGATCAAGAATCCGCATGAATACATCCTTACGATCTTGCTTGGCAATTGAGTTTTCGCCCAATACAAAACTTACTTTCAATTGATCAATCCGGCGGGCTTTGTAGTTGCCACCTTCGCGTTCTTTTCCTTTGGCAGTCAGGGCATTTACCCGGATATTCTCGGCTCTGAGGGCAGAGGCAATCGTGACTTTTTCGCTAAGCTCCCGATTCTGCACGGCAAAGTTTGTTACCGAATCCGCCAACGCTTCCCGCTCTGATTGGAGCCCGGTTACGGTTTGTGACAACTCTTCGTTTCGGGCCGTAACGATACCCAATTCTTCCTTCAACTGCGCAATGTCTCTGTCTTTTTGGGAAAGAATTGCTTCGTAGGAGCGAATTTTGTCCTCGTAGGTTTTGGCCGAATAAGCGTTCTTGCTTTGCAACGATTGTTTGTCTTTTTCCAATTGCTGTTTTAGTGCAATCAAAGAATCAACGCTACCGCCCAATTGTTGTATTTCTGCAATTTTTGCATCAAGTTGAATGGAAATGGAGTCCAATTTTGTTTTAGTAAACAATACCTCTTCGGTCTTGGCAGCTATGATGGTATCTTTGCTCTCGTTCTCCTGTCTTTCCTGATAAAAGAAATAGAGCAGGACAATGTTTAAAAGTGCCAATATGGCGAGCGCGGCCCAAAGTAAGGTTTTACGGTCACGCTTTTGCTCCTGATTGTAATCCATGCGATGCTTAGTGTTTGTTTGGTTTGAATGCTATTTATTCCAGATTTTTTGAATCCCAACTTTTTGCAAATATAAGGCTTTATTTCAATTACTTTATTAAATAACTCACTGTCAGGCAACTAATACAAAAATGGATACATTTATAAAAGAAAACATTTTACAGGTAAATTCTCAGCTTGGAACTAAGACAAAACTAATTGCCGTCACTAAAACCAAACCGGTGGAGGTTTTGATGCAGGCCTATCAGGCGGGCTGCACTCGATTCGGGGAGAACAAGGTGCAGGAAATGACTGACAAATACGAAGCTTTGCCGAAAGATATTGACTGGCACATGATCGGTCATTTACAGACAAATAAGGTCAAATACATTGCACCTTTTGTGGCTTTGATTCATTCGGTGGACAGCTTAAAGTTACTGAGTGAAATCAATAAACAGGCCTTGAAAAACAATCGGGTTATTTCCTGTCTGCTACAAATCTATATTGCGAAAGAAGATACGAAATTTGGACTTTCCGAAGAAGAGGCCATTCAACTCCTGCAATCACCTGATTTTGAAAATCTTAAAAATATTCAGATTGTGGGACTTATGGGCATGGCCACCGATACCGACAATCAGGAGCAGATACGGGCGGAGTTTCGGAGCCTTCGGGCGTTTTTTGAATCGCTGAGGGAGTGGTCACATCCGCGAGTGTCTATGGCTGAGCTATCTATGGGCATGAGCGGTGACTTTCCAATTGCAGTCGAAGAAGGCAGTACCCTTGTGCGGGTCGGGAGCGCTATTTTTGGGAAGAGAAATTGATTTCTCCTTACGATTTTACCTGTGCCGGCATGTGCGCATGAATGGCTTCAACGACGGTTTCAAACGGTAATTGTGCGCAGGGAATCCCTTCCTGCCGAATCAACACGCAGTTTTCCTGCCGGCCATACGAGCCCGAAAACGGGTTGTAAGCCGGAAAATCGTTTAGGGAACCCATCAGAACAAAGCCAAAAGTGCCGGCCGCGTTGGCCAAATGGGAAGGTCCGCTGTCGAGTCCGATGAAATAATCGGCTCGGCGGATGACTTCCGCAGTTTCCAAAATGGATAATTTGCCCGTTAACGAATGAAAGTTTGGATGCCTAACCGAAAGATTTGAGCTCAATCCAACTTCAACAATTGAAAAGGAATACTGCTCCAACAGATAGTAAATCAGATGATTCCACTGCTCTTTTGGCCAATCTTTGGGAGTGTAGTTGGATTGGCAATGAATTACGATAAATGAATCGGGCAGACGAAGGGCATCAACTTTTAGCTGATGTCGTTGCTGTAAATAAAGTCGGGGCTGATCGTCTCTTGGCTGCGAAAGTCCGGCAATCTGCGCAAAAACGCTGAGCAAATTTCCGAAATTAAAATAGGTATGAACATTTACCCCTTTGGCCTCAGCGAGTGGATTTTCTACGTACACATCGCAGGTTGCGCAATGATTATTATTACGGAATTGAAGCTCAAATATCTGATCAAAAACGCCGGTTTTGAGCAGGGTTTGCCGCTGTGTGACGCAGAATTCTGGAAAAGCCTCGTCAACATGAGGATTTGTTTCAATCAGTTCTTTAAAAACCGGCTTTACAAACCACACAAGATGAGCGTTTGGGAATTCTTCCCGAATATGCCTGGACAAAGGTTCTGTGGCAATAATATCACCAAAATGCTCCGTACGGATAATAGCAATGAGCTGTTTACCAGCGGGAAAACTTTGTTTTTTCCAAAAAAAATAGCTCCATGCCTGCCAGGCTTTTCGATGGGCCCGGGCAATGTGGGAGTACTTGTGGTAGCGATGCGTCCAAAGGGCAATAAATTGTTCCAAAGCCATGTGTGTAATTCCGGTTTGCGCCTGCAAGTTACGCAAGAAAATCCAAAGGGATATTGCTTAGCGGAGGCTTTGCCTGTACCTTTGAATCAAAAGTACGGAAAACGATTCTTCTGAATTATGAAATTTATGTTACAATCCGGCGCCTTATTGGGTGCTATTGCCGTTGCATTAGGTGCCTTTGGTGCGCACGCTCTCAAAGCTACATTGGAAGCTTCCGGCCGGGCGGATACGTTCGAAACAGCCGTTAAATATCAATTTTACCACGCCATTGCCCTGGTTTTGATCGGAGTTCTGCTTTCCAAAGCGGATGCTTCGGCTGCAAAATGGTTGCATTGGTCAGGGTATGCTTTTGCTGTAGGAGTTCTGATTTTCTCCGGCTCATTATACACGATTTGCTTTACAGGAATAACCAAATTTGGCGCCGTAGCCCCAATCGGTGGCATGTTGCTGATTTTGGGTTGGGTGATGCTTTTTGTTGCTGCCGGAAAATTTGCCTGATGTATAGTAGTTTACGCTACAAATTAAAAGTACGTTTGGCTGTGGGTAGACAACAACCGCAAACTTGTACGCACGATTTGGCCCATTGTTTGGCACTGCATGAAGGCCTGATGACGGTAATGACGTGCCAGATCTTTGCGTAGCAGCGAAACATATTCAGACGTTGAAATAATATCATCTGACATCACGTCCAGAATATCATCTGCCCGCGATTTTTCGATTCGCATGCGGGTGGCAATTTGCGAACGCTCCTCAATTTGATACTGCCGTACACTTTCGGGCGTCATGTATTTCATGCCCAACTCAATAATGAGGTTGTTTTGTTTGAAGTACTGCGGCATGTACACCGTTTTCTTTCCTTCATACGACTGCTGATCGAAGTCAATGGCCCGAAATCGGTAGTAAATTTCTTCAAAGTCAGGTGTAATATCTACCACAAAATTGCTCGAATGCATGTCGCCAAGCAGGCGAACAAAACAACGTTCGTTGAACTTGACAAATTCTTTACACAAGCGAATCGGGTTCAGATTCAAATCACCCAGTTGGGTTTTCATGAAGATGTCTCCCGGTATTCCGGCAATGTGCTCTTCCACGAGCGACTCCCCACTCGTAAGATAACTCACCTGATTGGGCGATAAGATATCTTCCAGTTCGAGGCCGTACACGCGGGAAGCATCGGCATTTTTTATGTAAAAATAATCGAAGTTGTCATTGATCTGATTGACGATACGTACCCGAAACGGGCGCGTGTTTCCATAGGTACAAAGATCGACGCGGTCTACCGAAAGGTGATTCAGAATGGACAAATCGCCGTCAACTTTTAAATGGGCATAAATGGTTTTGAGCGCCTGAAAAATATCAGCCGTATCCTGCGGATCATAAAAAACTGACAGCCATAAGGTATCATTTCCTTTGGGATCGTACAGGGAAATTGCGTTTGAAAACCGAAGCAGATCGGTATAGTGGATTTTCAAAGGTACTTCCCGCTGGTATTTGACGAGGTACTCCCGTAAATTGGAATTGATCGGATAGGGTACTTTTTTTCTACTAATGAGGGCCATAATCAGGTTCGGGAAAGGGTGTAGGGACGCTGCGAGTCAATTTTCAGAAAAATAAATAAAAGAACTGAAAATGACCAGAGCGACGAACCACCGTAGCTGAAAAATGGCAGAGGAATACCAATCACGGGCATGAGGCCGATCGTCATACCGATGTTGATCATGAAGTGGAAAAAGATAATTCCCGCCACGCAGTAGCCGTACACACGTGCGAAGCGCGTGCGCTGTCGCTCAGCCAGCGTAATGAGACGTGTGATAAGCCCAATAAATAGACAAACCACAAGGGCAGCCCCGATGAAGCCGTGTTCTTCGCCAACGGTACAGAAAATAAAATCGGTACTTTGCTCAGGTACGAAGTCGAATTTAGTTTGAGTTCCTTCCAGAAATCCTTTTCCTGACAGCCGCCCGGAACCAATCGCAATTTTGGATTGAATCACGTTCCAGCCTGCGCCGCGTGGATCGGAATCGGGGTCCAGCAAAACCAGAATTCGGCTGCGTTGGTGCTTTTGCAGGATATTATTGATAAAAAAATCTACACCAAATACTACGGCAATCATCAGTGCCGAAACCACAATTGTAGCCATAGTTCCACCACTTCTACGCGTAGACTTTGACATCAAAGACCAGATAATTATGGCTACGATGATTATTCCGATGGCTATGTACCATTTGACAAACAGCAAGGTCAGGATCAGTAAAATGGCCATAACAATACCAATCGCCGGTATAAAACCCGGTAACCCTTCCCGGTAAAGCATGATGGCAAAGGAAGCAAATACGAGCATGGAGCCCGTTTCGTTGGAAAGTAGAATGAGCAACGACGGCAGACAAATGATAGCAGCAATCGGCAGATAGTCTTTCCACGAACGCGTCAGGCTAATGGCCGGGTCGCTCAGATACTTGGCAAGGGCCAAACTTGTGGCCAACTTGGCAAATTCGGCAGGTTGCAGGGAGAATGCGCCAATTTTTATCCAGGATCGGGAGCCGTTTATTTCTGAACCCGCAAACAAAACGAGTATCAGCATGAAGATGATGAACCCGTAAATAATGAATGCAAATGTTTCGTAGAATTTATAGTCTACCACCAAAATGCATATAATCAATAGAATTGTCGTACCGATCCACATGATTTGCTTTCCGGCATTGTGCGACAAATCAAAAATGCTCATCGGAACCTCGGGACTATACACCGCAGCGTAGATATTGAACCATCCAATAAGTACACAAAGGATGTAAATCAACACTGCCACCCAATCGAGATTTTGGGTTAAATTATTTTGATTTCGGGCCATGAAAAAGGAGAAATATCTTTATTTAAGTGCCAACATGGAGAGGAATAATTATATCCCGGATGCAGCGGTGAATTTTTCTTTGGGAGCTGTTTGTTTTGCAAGTGGTGCCAGTACGTCCTTCTTCTTACTCGAATCAGGTTTCGTGGCTTTTTTAGGCGTTGTTTTGGGCATATCGGGCATGAAGTTCTTGTTGATGATATAATTCTCCATGGCCTTGTTTTCTGTTTTGCCTTTGATGTACCGCTCAATCAGCAAATTCGCTACCGGCGCGGCAGCTGAGCCTCCCCATTTTCCGTTTTCAACAAAAACCGCAATGGCAATCGTCGGATTGTCGGCAGGAGCGAAGGCAATGAAAATTGAATGGTCGGGTCCTTTTTTGTTTTGGGAAGTTCCGGTTTTCCCGGCAATCTGAATGCCTGCCATACGGGCCATGCCCATTACGGTGCCAGCCTCAACGGCACCAATCATGCCCGGAATTATGGTTTCAAAATGCCGGGGCTCAATCCCGGTTTCGTGCCGAACGAGGTATTCTGGCAACGGGTTGTTCTTTTTTCCTACACCTGACACCACGTGCGGCGTGTAATAGTACCCCCGATTCGCAATGATAGCAGCTACGTTCGCCATTTTTAAGGGCGTAATCAGCAATTCACCTTCGCCGATACTCAACGAATAGACGTTGGAGAATTTCCAGCGTTTTTCTCCATAAATCTTGTCATAGTACGAATCATTCGGCAAATTCCCCTTGTATTCACTGGGCAGATCCACACCTAAGCGCTCGCCGATGCCAAACTTACTAACCTGTTCGTTCCATTTGTTGAGACCGTACGCAGAGGCTTTGTAGGTATCTTTGATGTCATTGTCATAAATAATGCGACGGAAAACCTGATAGAAATAGGGATTACACGAAAACTGAATGCCGTGTTCCACGCTGTTGGCACGGCCCCCACAGTGGCATTTCATGGGTATGCCGGCATGGCCAAAACCCGTGCCGGGCGTAATGACCCCGGATTGTAAAGCAGTAAGCGCCTGAATCAGTTTAAAGGTAGATCCGGGCCGGTAGCTCGCCATCACCGGACGATTGAACAAAGGCTTGTAAGGGTTGTTGGCGAGTTTGCGGTAGTTTTCTGAAAAATGCCGGCTAGCCAGGATGTTGGGGTCGTAGCTCGGGGCAGAAACTATCGTGAGAATCTGACCGGTTTTGGGCTCAATCGCCACGACACTTCCTACCTTGTTGCGCATCAGACTATCGGCATACTGTTGCAGATCCAGGTCGATGCCGGTGTAAAGGTTTTGACCGGCTACTGCCATTGTATCCAACTCGCCATCTTTCCAGGAGCCTTTCATCACTCCCGAAACATTCTGCATCACGAACTTAATGCCTCGTCGCCCGCGGAGCTGATCTTCGTAAAATTTTTCCAGGCCATTTTGCCCGATATAGTCGCCTTGCTGGTAGTAGTACCCTTCCTGTTTTTCGAGCTGCCCACGGGTAATCTCACTCACGTAGCCCAACGTATTGGCAAGCGTAGGTGCGTTGTAGGTACGGAGCGAACTCTTGGAAAACTCGAATCCCGGATAATCGACCATGACATCCTGGATCCGTGCAAAATCTTCTTTGGATAGCTGCCGCAAAAACAGCGACGGCTTCACGCGTGAGTAAGACCTTGCGGCATTCATCAGGCTGTCGAAGGTGGGGCGTTCGATGTTCAGGAGCTTGCAAAAAGTAAGCGTATCCTGAATTTTGGCTTTGTAGGGCGTAACCAGCAAATCGTACACAGGCGTATTATAGACAATCAGCTTCTCATTTCGGTCATAAATTTGCCCGCGAAAGGGAATCTCAATGACACGTTTGATCGAATTGCTCGACGACTCGATGGAGTAGCTGTCGTCCAGTACCTGAAGATAAAGCAGACGAAAAATGTAGGCGAAACCAATCAACCCAAAAAAACCAAAAATAACAAAACGACGATTATCAAGCATTCTTCCCGGAAATAACCTTTTCTCACATATTTATGCACGAAGTTCGTGACATAGAATCATTTATCAAAGGAACATCATCAATACTTTTTAATCCCATCCCGCTCCTTTTGTGGCGGTTTTTATGCGGCACAAGTAGCCATCTGCCGTGATGTACAGGCTGCTGCCATCGTCGCCCCAGGCGCAGTTGGCAGTCGGTTGTCCGGTCTGAATGGTTCCAAGCAGAGTGCCCGTGTCGGTCAGAATCAGGACACCGCCCGGCCCGGTGGCCCACAGGTTGCCCGCCTGATCTACTTTCAGGCCATCCGGCAAGCCCTTCAATCCTTTCTTAACGAGCGGAGTAGCGTCATACAGCAGTTTTCCGGCCCCCACATTTCCGTTTTCCAAAACCGGATAAGCCATCAAAATGGCACGTTCAGGGTCAGACTGAGCTACATACAGCGTTTTGGCATCAGGTGAAAAAGCCAGCCCGTTTGGTCTTGTGAGGTTGTCGATGATGCGAACAACCGTGCCGTCCGCTGTGACCCGATATACCCCAAATTCTTTGATTTCACGGGTAGGGTCTTTGTCTTTTTTGGCCAAACCATAGGGCGGATCGGTGAAATAGTAGCTGCCATTGGTCGGGTGCTGCGCCACGTCATTAGGGCTGTTGAAGCGTTTTCCTTCAAACCGATCGGCAAGGGTGATTTTGCCGCCGCCCGTCAGTGGCATAGCCGAAAGCCGCCGGTCGCCGTGCTCACAACTGACGAGCCGGCCCTGTGAGTCAATGATTAATCCGTTACTACCGGGTTCGTCGCTGTATTCGCCGCGTCCGGTATAGCCCGAAGGTTTAAGGAATTCAGACAGCCCGTCTTTCTCGCTCCATCGGAAGACCGTATTGGCCGGAACATCCGAAAAGAGTAAATAACCACCTTCTTTGACCCAAACAGGACCTTCGGACCACACAAAGCCAGAAGCAAGTACCTCAATTGTACTGCTTTTGGGAAGTAGTTTTTCCAGTTCGGGACTATCGTACTGCACCCGCCCGAGGGTAGGGTATACAGGTTGCGCCTGAGAAATGCTCATACTTGTAAGGAGTGTAAAGATGATGTATAGATTTTTCATGGAGTCAGTTGGGTTTAGGGGTTTGTGGGGAATACTAATACAAAATGGGTTACGAAGTTCGATTGGGACATTCTGCTTTCCCAGGTTTAGGAATGATATTTTTTATTCTTATTTCTCTCACCACTGGTGAGAGTTTTGGAAAATCCTTGTAAGTCTCGTAGAACTGCTTCATTCTCCAAATATTCTTGTCAGAGAAGCCCTTTATTTCGGGTTCGTTGGTTTGTATATAGTGGGCTATCTCAGCCACAACCGAGTCGCCCCATTCTGAACCTTCAATTTTCTTGCTGATATATTCGCCGATAGTCCAGTAAAGGTTTATGAGTTCAGCGTTTACGGCTCTTATCGCATTAGACCGGGATTGCTTTATTAGCTGAATGATGTCCGAAAATCGATTCTCCATTTTTTTTCTAACTGCTACAAATCTACCTACTCTCTTTCAAATATTGCATGTCAAATCCTTAGAAATCATCGTCTTACATAGAAAAATGAATTCCTTATACTCCTGAAACGAGACTAGTAGAATTCCAAAAGTTGTATGTTCAAAATCGTCTTTTTTAATCAGGAAACTGCCTTTAAACCGACGATTGACCCGATTAAGGTAGTGATAAAAAATAAGCGCCAAAAGGTTGCCGGTTCTTTGAAGACGAATATACCTACCAAAACGGTCCCAACGGCACCGATACCCGTCCACACGGCATAGGCTGTGCCGATTGGCAACGTTTGTGTTGCTCGAATCAGGAGGGTCATGCTGATGGTAAGGGTAAGGACGAAGCCTGCGTACCAGCCCAACATTTCATTGCCGGTGGTGCCTTTTACTTTTCCCAGGCAGTAGGCAAAAGCAACCTCAAATAATCCCGCTAGTATCAAAATAATCCAATTCATGGCATTTTGTTGGTTAGTACTTTGAACGCTTTGCCACAAAGTACTAACTTCTTACGAGATCTTTGTAAGAGACGGGCGATGCAGTGGGTTGCTGCACAGGCGGATGGAGGAAATGAGGGGGATAGAGGGGTGACTTTTGAAAACCAACTGACAGTTAGTGCAAGTTTCGTTTTTCCAATTCTTTTTTCAGGGCTTCATATTTCTTTGGTTTCTTCAAAAATAGATAGATCAGAAACAAAGGAATTAGGATAGTAAACCCCCACGCACTTGCGGCAACACCAAAAAAGATTATCCCGACTAAAAACCCAATAAAAAATGCATCAAGGATGGGTGATGGTTTATTGTTTTTTGCTACTTCGAGCAATTCCTCATCGGTCAGTTGTGCTAGTTCTTCCTGAGTCATTTGTTTTTTTTATGGTTTATATGATGATGGGTAAGGATTTCGGGCTTGGCGAATGTGGCGGATTTCGGAGCGAGACTGTATTCATGCACTAAATTTGATGCGTTACACAAAACATCATCTAAGCACTGAACCCACTTTATTGCCAAACGCATATTATCGGTTCGACTTTCGTTTAATTATTCGATTCGGATAAATAATGAGTTGAATGAAGTTAAATTCTAAGTTATCAAATGATACTTTGTTTTCTGATTCGACATTTAAGAATAGATTCGGGTACCACCTTAAATTGGTTCTTAAAATCCAGGATTGTATTCTGTTGGGTCTAATATCCCATCCAAAAGTAAGACCATATCCTATTCTGTTATTTGTTGTCTCAATAGTTTTTGAACCTTCAAAATTCTCCCAAAATAATAATTTTTCATAACTAATAGTTGGTCCTAAAAAAGGTGTAAAGCCATGATAATCAAATAAGTATTTGGTTGTTTCGAATAAAAAAGATTTTCTATTCAATAGTTGTATAGCACCGTAAGCATTAGTAGAAGTACCATACCCTCTGTAACCTACTGACAAATTAATATCTGGTTTATGTAAATAGTAGCCGAAAGTAAAATCTGGCATTAGGGATGTACTATACCTGCCGATATAAGGTCTTTGACTCTTGTTATAGTCGCTTTGTTTTAGCCAAAAAGCAGAAGAAATACCTGCACCTATAAAAAATCCATTTAGTTTCCCTTTGTTTGCTAATATATCAGTAACTTTTTTAGTACGTCCAGATTCCCAGTCCTTTTCAGCACTTAATGTAGTTTCAAGCATATATCTATACGATAAAGTAAGATATATAGGTGGGGTATTTATTTTTTCAATTTGCGTTCGGGATATGAAGTAGTTTTGTCTGTTTGCATAATTCCAGGCTGCTCCAAGTTCAACTAGATGCTTTTTTGAGTTAAATGTAATACCTCCAAGTAAAGGAAAATTAGTATGGTTTAATTCAGGACCACTCGGATGTTCAAAATTATTATTTCGTTGTTCATAGAAAAATGGGGCTAATGATGTACCGATGTAAGGTCTTACTTTATTATGTTCAATACGCAGCGGATAATACTTAAAAACTGTTTCAACGCCTCGTAAAGCAGTAACTTCTTGGTTTTCTTTTTTTGACGTAGAGGCTGACAGAGGAATGCCTATATAGAAATCAGCATGACCCCAAAAATGAGTACCACCAATTAGCAATCTTGGCGAGATACTATTGGACAAGTTTAAGGACTGAGTATTTCCTTGCGTATCAAGATACCTTGCTGAACCCCCGATAGTTGATTGAAAATCAAAACCTAAATTCAATTGGGCAAACCTGTGTCTAGTTTGTTTTTCAGTATAAACTTGTGAATGTACTGTTTGGGTTATTGCCAAAATTGCAATTAGTAATATAATTTTTTTCATATTAAATTTTTAAGATGAACGCTAACGTTTTGCCGCAATGTGAAGGCGGTATTTTCACGACAAATATTGATCCGGAGAACCAAACGTTGATTAACCACAAATGTGTCTGCTGAGTACTGAACCGTCACTTTTGCCAGGCCTGTGTTAGCGGTTCGTTGTTTTTTTATCGTCAGTTTTCATTTAAGATTTTCTCCTAATTTCTCAATCTTGCCTAACCATTTTTTTCTTAGAGAAAATTCTGTGTTTTTTATTGGTCCAATATAAGTTACTTTAACTGGCTTAATTCCACAAAATTCCAAAGTAGATTTCTTTAATTGGTTAACACTTGGTCGTCCAAATGCAAACCAATAATACCAGGACGGTTGGTCAAGGGTTGTAATAATATGAGCGGTTCTGCCTGCCAATAGTTTGTCCCACCACACAGAATTTTCCCTATACTGAAATGCAAAACCAGGCAAAAAAAGTCTGTCAATAAAACCTTTCGTTATTGCAGGAAGTCCTCCCCACCAAACAGGATGAACCCAAACTAAATGGTTAGCCCATTTTATTTTTTCCCAGGCGTCTAATAAATCCGGCTCTAACTCTGTCCTTTTTTGATAACCAAATTCCAGATTTGGATTGAACTTTAAATCTTTAACTACAATTTCTTTAATGTCTGCTCCCGAAGCCAAGGCCCCTTTTTTGTAAGCTTCAAAAAGCCCGAAATTGAAACTATCACTGTTTGGGTGTCCGTTAATAATGAGTATTTTTTTCACTCTAAGGTTTCAAATTATTTGTCTGAAAAATGTTTTGTAGCGTAATCTTTTGGTAATGGTTGCGTATATTGGTGCTAACGGAAAAGCATTTGTGCAGGGCGGGCTTGATAGCACCATTGCCCCACAAAGTACTTAACCCAATAAAAAGCACAAAAGTTCAATAAAGCATTTTTGCCCACCTTGCACAAATGCAATGTTAGGCGTTTGTTAATTTATTCGCAGCACAATTTGTTTCTAACCAAGTTAAATATATCCTCATCAACTGATAAATCAAATTTTCTTGCAAACAGAATTCCTTTTTTTGATGATTCAGTCAATAAATCCCAATCATTTTTTGTAAAAATGTGTGGGTGATTACTCATTCTTGGCTTATTCCAATCGTCTTTTATTATTGGAATATTACTTTGAGTCAATCTATCCCAATCAACAAGACGCAAACAAGTATTTTCCACATTTTCTAATCCTTCTATGTAGTTAATTATGGTTGGTACAAAAAAGTTTTCAGGTGTAAAAGAATGCCTAAAAAAAATTTGGAATTTATTATTACTATTCCAAACATTAATAATTTTCTTTGCACTTTCAGATGATATATTAAACCACTGTTGACCATAATACAAACTAAAATCTCTTTTTTTAGGATTTACATATAGTCCAATAATATGGTGAATTATATATTGATGTATAGATTTTGGTAATTCATAAGACGGATATGCTATAATTTTATTTTTGATATGAAAAAAATAACTATCTGCAATTAAATAATCTTCAAAAAAATAATTTGTATATTCATAATAATCAAAAAAATTCTTTGTATAATTTCTCTTGAAAAAATCATATATTTTATTTATATTGATTAATGGTAAATCTTGCCCACTAATTAAACTTATATAATTATTTTTGTCTGTTATTGCTTTACTTAAACATAACATAGTTGCTTCCACAACTGAGAAATGAGACCATTTACAGTAAATTTCTGAAATTATTGTAATATTTTTATAGTTTGCTAAATAATCTAAGCATTTCATTTCAGATTTTGCTTTTTTATCCACGTGAATGTAAATATTAACATTTGGGTGTGTTAAGGTTTTTACTAAATCAACTACTTGATTTAGGTTTTTATGGGTTAATATGATGATAGCAAATTTAAATTCCATATTTTTCTACAATTACTTTTAAGCAGTTTTGTAAATGTTCTTCTAAAAATTGACTGTTATACAACTCACAACTATTATTAAATAAAATAGTCTTATCTATAAGATTTTTGATTTTATTTACGTTAAAATTGTAGTTTTTGTAATAGGTATTTGTGAGAAATAAAAATGTATTTATTTCTCTATGACTAAAATTTTTACTTATATTCCGTAAAAGTTCTTTCTTAATTTTATTTGAAATTTGTAGTTGCTTATTTTTTCTATATTCGCTTACTTGTTGTTGGTGAATTCTATACTTAAGTAGGATTTCTGGAATATTTGTCATTAAATTATTCTTATTTTTTGATAAAACAGCCCAAGCCTTATAGTCTTCTGCAGGTTCATATTTACTATCATATAAAAGAACTCCGTTTTTAAACATTACGGTTGGGTGTCCAATACAAGAGTTTGATAAAAGATTTACTCTAATTTTTTCACTATTTTCGGGATAATGCACCTCTTTTTCATAATAACCAAATGTCTGAAACCACGTACCGCATAATATATATTCAGGATTAGATTCCATAAAATTAAATTGTAACTCTAATCTTTTAGGTAACGAAATATCATCAGCATCCATTCGTGCTATATATTTTGCATTAGAAAAATTTAATAATATATTGATTGCATTTGTATAACCAATGTTTTTTTTACTTTCAAAATATATAATTCTCTTATCATTAAATTTATGTATAATTTCCTTAGTTTTGTCCGTACTTCCATCATTAAATATTAGCAATCTGAAATTTTCGTATGTTTGGTTTAACATACTGCTTACCGATTCATAGATATACATCTCGCTGTTATATACAGGCATTATAATATCAATCATAATTTAATTTTTACTGTTTGGTAATCCAAAAATATTCTTCGCTTGTACTAAGAAATATTTGCTCATTTTGGTAACTTATATATTTATTATTTAATACAAATCTCTCCAAATCAACAGATGATATAGATTCTTTCTGCAGTAAAAATTGTAAAAGGTGTTCACCATTTTTCGTTTTTTGATATATATCTGTTACATTTATTTTGGATGCAACAATTTCAATTTTACAACTAAGGTCTTGTTTATTGTAAAAATAATTTCTTATTTCTTCGCTTATTTTTTGTTCTTTCTTGGTGTCTTTTATGCTTTGTAATGACTTGTAATTAGAATTAACAATTAATATTACTGATTTCTCTTTCATTTTAGTCAAAACTTTATCTAATAAATCTGAAATATTATCTACATAAAATAAAATATGAGAAAGCAATGCAAAATCAAAAAATGGGATGTTTGTATTTTGAGCAAGATTGTTTTCTAATAAAACATTAGTCCATTTTAAACATTCAACTTTTTGTTTAAATATAGAGTACAAATATTGTGATTGCTCTATGAAAAAAAAAGTAGATTTTTCTAATAAAGTACAAATATTTTCTATTATTGTTCCGTAACCCGCCCCTATATCTACGAAAGTTAAATTATCTTTTGGATAATTTTGATTCAAATACTCTTGGATTTTATCAATTAAAATTATTTTTTCATTTGTTTTGCTCAAAAAAACATTGAAAAATATATCACTTTCATAAAAAGAGTTTAATTCATCAATTTTTGATAACTCACTAATATAGATATTGTGTAAGAACAGATAAGGTGGTGGGACTACCTCTTTACTTGAATTTCTTATTTTAGATTCGTGATAATGAAATACATTTATAGATTTACTTGGGTTATAAATTTTATATCCTGATTCTCTTATTGTAAAAGCAAAAGCATTGTCTACACCTTTAAAACCCAAATAATAAGGAAAATAATTTATTCTTATTTGACCTTTGAATAGCCAAGCGTCTTGGCTATACCCTTCTATTAAATTTCCTATAATATATTGGTTGTTAACTACTACAATTTCTTTTCTACTTAAAGCAAAACAATAGTTTTTCTCTAATTTTTGTATGGTATTGAGTGTTTTATCAAAAAAAATATCCGAATTTGATATGATATTTATATCAGAATCCAAAGTATTATTATTGATGTAATTAATTATTACCATTATAGTTGGTCTAACTGTTACACTCACTAAATTTATCTTACGAATATCCTGAAACAATGAAAAGGCTTTTTCATAATATTTTTCTTCAACGAATAAACTTATTTTATCAACTAAGTTGTTAATCACATTTTGTTGAATGCAGAAAAGTATTTCAGCATTTCTCTCTGCTGATATGGATAAAAAAAATTCAGAGTATATATTTATAGACTGCATTTGAATTTAGTAAAGAAATTATGATTTTTTTCTTTTAAATCACTGTAAGCATTCCAAGGTATATTGCTATTTAATCCACTTGGCTTTCGTTCCCATACATAAATACTATCAGGTAAATAAAGCCCTTTAGCATCATTTATTAAAGCACGCATCCAAAAATCAACGTCTTGTAGCGTATAAGAAAATGTAAGGTCATAACCACCTATACGATTCCAAAGACTTTTTTTGCAGGGGCTTGTCCCTAACAAAATCCACTTTTTTGCTAGTTTGAAACAGTCTAATTTACCATCTTCTGATATAGATGAACAATCAATAATTTCTCTTTTTTTGTTCTCTATTTTAGAGTAATTACCAAAAATAAAATCTATATCAGGGTTTTGAAGGAAAGTTTCAATAATTAGGTTGAGCGAATTGTCTGGAAGATAATCATCACCATCTAAGGGAATTATTATATCAGAATTAGCCATATTAAAACCTAAATTTCTACTATACGATAATCCCATATTTTCTCTGCTAAAATAAATTTTTATTTCTTTAGGAAGTTTAGTAGTCAAAATATTGATAGTTTCTGCATCCTCGCTGCAATCATCTATAACAATTATCTCTGTATTATATTTGGATACTTGATAATAAACAGAATTAATAGCACGCTCAATCAATTTACCTTCGTTGAAAGTAGTTATTAATATAGTTGCTGTCGGATTAGTAATTATATTCATACGTCTGTATAGTTAGGAACGTGGCAACAATAATATTCGCATCCAATAATTTTTTTTACTTTTCCATAGTTGGTCAATTGGCTAATAAACTTAAAATCGTGTCCATAACCATTACAATCTTCCCAAGAAATATTTAATTTCTTCCTATATGCTATTGTTGAAGTCCCACAATGACCATATTGAAAATAAGTTTCTCTCTCTTCTAATCTATTTAGCATTACCACATAATCGTCCCAGAAAACCCAATCTATATTATTGTCAAATTGATTAGCAATGTTTAAAATATGATTCTTACCTATAAAATCGTCTGTATCTAAAAAACATACTACTTTTCCTGACGCTTGATTTATACCTAATTGACGTGTAATACCTGCAAATGTAACTTGCTTTGGGACTTTAATTAGTTTTATATTGGTATAACTATTATAGTCATTCTCGCAAATATTTATAGTAATTTGACAGCCATCAGAAATAACTATCAATTCAGTATCTAAATACTTTTGTTTTAGGAATGATTGAATAGCACGATGGAATTTCTGAACTCTATTTGTTGCACAGTTTTCATACTCACCTAAGAATGAGGGCATAATTACTGATACTTTCATATTTTTAGTTTAATAACGCCTAACGGTTTGCAGCTTGGCGAAGTGGCGGATTTAGAAGCACTTACTTTCATTTTAGCACTAAAGTTCATTAGAATTCCGAATGTTCAATTTAGCACTGAACCCGCCATTTTGCCAAACTGCTGTTAGCACCAGTTTCTATTTTTGCATTTCAATTAGTTTCCATTGTCCATTTGGCTTTTTCTCCAAGTAAACACTAACATTTAGGTCATTTGTATTTCCTAAAACTTTAATTTCAAACTGTGCTTGTCCTTGTCCGTTTGATATACTTACATTTCCTGTTGGCATCATTCCGTATCCTTTTATTCCGCCAGTTTCTTTAATAATCTCTTTATTTTGTTCGATTTCTTTTGTCGCTACTTTGTAAGCTTCGGAATTCTTCATAGCACTTCCAGCGAATAAAAACACAAACACAAAGAATGTAACTCCAACTCCAATAAGTGCTAAAATACGTGGAAGTTTAGCCGGTTTATTTGGATTTTTTACCACGACTGTTTTTGCAACTTTGTCTCCAAGTCTTTTCTTTTGGTCGTTAGTTGCCAAAACAATAAATTCAACAGGCCAAATAACTATAAATAAATTTCGTAAAAAAAGTCGTCCAAATGAAGGGGTTTCATTCTGGTTATTTTCGTCTCGAACCATAATTCCCATAATCCATTTACCAACACTAATTCCTTTCAAGCTGTCTTTTGCAAAATAAAGAATGAAACCAGGTATCATAACAAACAACATTGTTGTCATCATTTTACTTGGATTATTTTCGTCCATAAAATTTGGTCCAAGTGCAATAAATAAAATTGAAACCATTAAAAATGTCATTACGAAATGGTCAATTATGAATGCCGCAATTCGTCTTTTTCTGCTTGATTTTAGAAATGTTAATTCTGTTGTTTGTTCTGTCATTGTTGTCGTTTTTTAAAATTGGTGCTAACGTTTTGCAGCTATACGCAGGCAGGGATTTTTACCACTGAACTTCCTACGAAGAACTGAACTTCAAATTTAGCACTTTCCTGTCCTACGAAGCACGAAACCCCTGCTTGCGTATAGGTGATGTTAGCGGTTCGGCTTTGTTTTGTCGTAGTCATTTCCATCAATTTTATACCAATTATGCTTTATTCCGTCAAGGTCAAAAGTTTCGATAAGTTTTAACCCGACTTTTTTTAATACTTTGTCTGAACCTATATTTTCGCTGTCAGCCCTTGCGAAAACTTCGTCCGTTTTAAGTTTTTCAAATGCGTACTTCAATGAGGCAACTGCTGATTCTGTTGCAATTCCTTGTCCCCAATATTTTCTGATTAGTCTATATCCAAGGTCATAATAGTTTTTATGGTTATTTATAGGTTCGGTAACTAATTCCAACCCTGTCCAACCAATGAAATTATTTGTGTTTTTCTCAATTATAGCCCATCGTCCAATCCCAAAGTCTATGTATTGCTTTCTGACAAAGTTTATGAGGTCATTAGTCTCTTCTTTGTTCTTCACTGTTTTATTCCCTAAAAACCTATGGACTTCTGGGTCAGAATGAAGTTCAAACATCCCGTCAATGTCTGTCGGAAGAATTTCTCTCAAAATTAGTCGTTCAGTTTCTGCAAATATTTTCATTCCTTTTTTGCTTTTCATTTTTCGGTGTCGTCTTTTAAGCTGACCGCTAACTTACAAGTATTTATGAAGAAGGGGGAATTTGGAACTCGTCCGCCCGTAACTGGTGCTGGGTTTTGTTCCAAAGTTGAGTTTCTTCCAACTGCTTCATAGTATTCCGTTCGCTGATGCAAATGTTTATTAATATTCTGATGTTCAATTATTTCCGTCCGCCCCCTTTTTCATAAATACAATGTTGGCGGTAGGTTTTCTTCTTCGTCCGTGTCGTCAGTCACAGTCCCAAATTGTTAATATCTTGTCCGAGTTCAGGCTTTTGAAAACATAAAAAAGTGTTCCGTAATTATTACTGTCCTCATAGTTTTTAATTTCTTTATTTGGCAAGGCTTCTTTCCATAAATAATCAGTGTCCGAGTCGCTGTCGTAAAACGAGTTTTTGAAAAAGTCTTCTGTCGGCAAGTTTGTGGCCAAATTTTGATAAAAAGGTTTTGAACCGAAGCCGATAAATTTGCAATAATCTCCGTCCGCACATGGCCAATTCCAATCTTGCCAAGTTATCAATTTTGGCGTTGTTTTTTCTAATTCGGTTGTTTTTTGTTGCCCGATATTTTCAATTTCTAATTCAGACAAAGTTGGATTGAGAACTTTTAATTGTCGTTTGAGTTCTTTAACATCTCCGCAACAAGTAAATACGTCTTTGTTGTTCAATTGTCCGCCTGATAAACAGTCTGGACATATTGAATTTAGGTCCTCTGTACCATAAAAAGCCTCAGCATCAAAGCAAAATTTCTCTTCTCCGCAAGTGTCGCAGGTCGTTTTTTTGTCCCGAAGTCCTGTGAAAAGTTCTGGTTTGTCGTAATATTTGAATGTCATTGAGTGCTTTTTTAAACTTACCGCCAACGTTTTGCAGCTACCCGAAGGGCGGGACTTTTACCACAAAACTTGATTTGAAAAACTAATGTTTCATTCACCACAAAACTGTCTTTGGAACACGAAAACCCGCCTTTTGGGTAGGTGCTGTTATGTGACGCCTTTATTCTTTTTTCTTTGGTTTCCAATATATTTTTTCTATTTCAAACTTCTTTTTTTTGGGTTAAAGCTATAAATTATTGAGTTTCCAATTAAACAGTTTTCATAATCATCCTTTGTTAAATACCAAGAACTTTCAATTTCTACTTTATTTTTATTTGTAAAATCAAACTCAAATATTGGGTCGTTCATTTCTTCAAATTTCTCTCCACAATTTTCTGTATTTTCTTTTTTCTTTATTAGCTCTGTGAAGTCTGAAAAGATAGTTTTTTCGTCTAAATATTTATTTATAATATTAGATTTTACTTCGTAAAAATTTAAAGAATTTCCGTCTCCAACAATATCGTCTGTAATAACAATGTATGAATTTTCAGCTGTCTTATAAATGTTAATTGACCAAAAACCATCGACAATTGTAAAACCTGCTTTATTGGGTTCAAAATATGATTGGTTAAAATAATCAGGATTTTCGTCAATATAAAAATTGTTTTCTTCGATTTCTTTATACCATTTGATTCTATCATTTAATTTCCATTCCCAACTCGGAAAAGCACTATCGGGTAAGAGTAAAATAATATCAAGCAAGTCTTTGTTTTCTTTAAAGTCGATTGCAACTTTTTTATTTGAATTTGAATTTTGGTTCTTTTCAGTTTTTTCAAGTTTTAAAGTGTCTTCAAGTTTTGAAGTTGTTGATTCCGACTTTTGAGTTTTGTTTTCACAAGACAAAATAATCAAAGTCAATATTATAAAAATAAGTTGTTTCATTTTATTGGTGTTTTTTGTTATAAGGTGTCACATAACGTTTTGGCGCTTGGCGAAGAAGCGGATTTCGAAGTACTAAACTGTCTACCAGCACTGAACTTGATACGAAGCACAAAACTTCATTTAAGCACTGAACCCGCTTTTTTGCCAAACGCCTGTTAGCACCAGTAATTCTTTTTTCGTCTATGTCAACCATACGTGTATACTCGATTTAACTTTAAAAAATGTGTCAATGCGGTTAATAGTGTCTTGTGGTAAATTTGGTAACAATGTATTCTTAAATGCTTGTCCAATTCCTTCTGTTGAGCGTTTAATAATAGGGTGAAATTTTCTTGAAACTTCGTAAATGAAATTCTTTTCAAAAGCAATATTTCTATTTCCAAATGAATTCAAGTTTTCAACTTTTTGTGCGTCAGGTAAAGTAAGTGTTCCGCCCGTATGAACAATTGAGTGTCTCAATTGCCATAATACTTTTAATCTTTTAATGTCGTCTGCTGAGTAAAACTGGTAGTTAAAACCAAATGCACCAAAATGTTTGTTCACTTTTTCAGGACTATGCCAACCATTTAAGCTGTCAGCCACAATGTGTCCAACAGAAGACGTTCCAATATTTCTATATGCGGAAAGTCGTGTCAAGTCAATTTTAACTTCTCCGTCATTGAGTTTTTTTATGAATGGCTCCAATTTAAATGCGGTTGAATAAACTGTCAGGTCAAACATACCTGCAAATAGACTTTTTTGATATGTTTCAAAATGTCCCATAATTGCAGGAAGTGTAGCCGTTTCCAAATGTTGTAAACTGTCTAAACTGTCAGAAGTGAATTGTCCATTTTGCTTTTTTGGAAACTTCCTAATACACAAGTCGATTGCACTTTTAGCTTCAATTGTATATTTCAAAAAAGTTGTCGCAGGTGATACTAAATAGTCTTGGTGTGAAACGTGAGAATTAGTCGCGTCACATAAATATTCGTGAAATTCTTTTGTCGGTTTTCCTGCTGGCATAGTTGTCGTTTTTTATTATTGGTGCTAACGTTTTGCAGCTTGGCGAAGTGGCGGAAATCGAAGCACAAATGTTCAGTTTTGCACAAAAGTTCAATCGAAAATCTGCCGTTGAGTTTAGCAGTGAACCCGCCATTTTGCCAAACTGCTGTTGGCAGATGTTTTTATTCAGCTTTTATTAGTTTGGATATTTTTTCTACTAATTCTCCAATTTGTGTCAGATTTGTTGGTTCAATTTTCGGTTCTTTACTGTTTGAACTATTTCGCTTTCTTAATGGATCTTTATGTATTTCTTCTAATGCAGTTTTAATGTAATGAATATATTCTTCATTATTTTCTGTCCCATTTTTTTTGAGTTGTTCTGAAAATCCGACTATTGATTTTGCAAGAACCATTTTATAAGCATAATCTTCAATGATATTTTTTTGTTTTGTATATTGATTTGCACAAAATATTGCTCCAATTATTGGTAATGGTAAAAGTGAAATTCTTGCAAACAAGATAACCAAATCATTTGGAACATTTTGAAGAATCCAAATTCCTAAACCAATTGTTAATAATAAACATATAATTGCTCCAAGTATCCAACTGCCAAAAACAATTTTTTTATTTGCATTTTCGTATTGAACTTGAAAAGATGCACTTATTCCTTCGGCAGTTTTATAGTTAAGTGCTGTTTTAGCTGATTCTATTAATTTTTTAGATTCTGCTAAAATTTCTTTTCTTTCAGTTTCATACTCTTTTAGCTTTTGGCTATTTCTCTCTGTCAAAATCTCTAACTCACTTAATCTTTTGTCTCTTTCTTGAACTTTATTTGCGAATGAAGTAATTAATTTTTCATTTGATTTGCTTTCATTTAGTGAATTTACAATTTCTTCTAAATTTTCGTCTGCTTGTTCTTTCGATAATATTAAATCATCATTATATGTTTTTAAATTTTCAGTTTGTTTTATTAGTTCAGTTTTTTTCGAAATAATATTTTCTAATTCATCTTCAATTTCTTTTAATTTTTCATTACTAGATTCTACTTTTTCTTTTAATGATTCATTTTCTTTTTCAATTTCAGTTTTTATTTTTTTTACTTCATTAAGTTCTTCTTGAATTGAAAGTTTAATTTTTGTTAGATTACTTATTTCATTTTCAAATTCAATTTGTCTATCAGAAATACCTCGAATATTATAATTTCTAATTAATAATTTAAGACTTTCAAAATGCGAAATAAAATTGTTTGGAGTTTCAAAATATGTATTGATTCTGTTTAAATAATTATAAATGTTGCTTCTTTCATCATAAGTTGAGATGGCAATAAACTTATTTGGAACTTTTGTTAAAGTTGAAATGTCAGTTAGTAAACAATCAATTCCACCAATAATTCCTTTATAACTATACTCGTTTTCACTTCCATAATTATTGTTTTTGTTTGCGTTGTAGTCAACCGATTTTATTTTTTCTCGTATTTCATCACGAATTTCACGAATATTTTTTATTGTTGTCAATTCCATAAAATGTTCTTGTTTTTATCGGTTTTTCTCAAAATATCTGCCAACGATCGTATATCCGCAATCCTCCTCTTTTCTATTGCGGTTATATCAGTCAGTTGCGGTTATATTCATTATAGTTTCATCTGTTCCGGCTTGTCAAGCAAGATCAGGCTTTCGCCGATGATCTCGGTTACGTACCGTCTTCCTCCCATTTTATCTTGATATGAACGAGTTTTTAGTTTTCCTTCCAAATATATAGTACTGCCTTTCGCTAAATATTTTATGGCAAGGTCGGCTAAGCCACGCCATAATACGATGTTGTGCCACTCGGTCGAGGTATGCAGTTGCCCTTTTTCGTCTTTGTAGCTTTCTGATGTAGCCAAGGAAAACTTAGCCACCGTAATGTTTCCTTCCAGGGTTTGGTGCTCTACGTCCTTCCCTAAATTGCCAATAAGTGTAACTTTATTTAACCCTCGCATAGTTATTTTATTAGTCTATTTAGTGAGTTTTGTTTAAATATCCAAAGTGTCTAACGGGCTTTTTATTTGGTCAAAACCCTTGGTAGTGATGTGAGTATAGATTTCCGTAGTTTTTGAATTCTCGTGACCCAATAAACTTTGGATGTAGCGTAAATCGGTACCGTTTTCCAGCAAATGTGTGGCAAAACTATGCCTTAGGGTATGTACGCTTACTTTTTTGGTGATACCTGCTTTTTGTACTGCTGCTCCAAATATCGCCTGTATGCTTCGTGCGGTATATGGTTCTCCGGCTTGTTGGCCTTCAAAGAGCCATTCTTTGGGCTTATATTCCTGAAAATAGGTGCGTAAGATTGTTAATGTTTTGTGTGATAATAGGGTGTATCTATCCTTTTTCCCTTTGGATTGTTGGACTCTAATCTGCATACGATGGGAGTCTATGTCTTTAATTTTCAGATTGACCGCCTCGCTTATCCGTAATCCCGCCGAGTATATGGTCATCAAAATTGCCCTATGTTTTACATTGGTTGTAACTTTAAGTGTAGCAAGTACTTCCTCTGTGCTCAACACAGAAGGCAGCGTTTTTTCTTTTTTGGGGCGGTCAATGAAATAGAATTTGCGCTGTCCGCCCAATACTCTTTCGTAGTAGAACTTTATGGCGTTTATGGATTGGTTTTGATAGGTGGTAGAAATCTTTCTCTCGGTTACGAGGAAGCGAAGAAATTGGATAATCTGAGTTTCATCAATTGTGTGTATGTCAAAGGTTGGATAGTAATTGATAAATTCCTCAAACAGTCCCGTATAGAGTTTGATGGTGTTTTTACTATACCGTAGCTCAATCAATTTCATCCGGTATTCATCGGGGCAGTTTCTGTAATTCGGGATGTCATAGGGAGTGACCCGCATCACCCGATTGTCCGGGTCAGGTTCGATTTCATACCTTAGTGTTAGTTTCAACTCCTCAATTTTACGTTTTATTTCTTGCAAGAATTGTTCTGAGTAAGGGACACTCCACCATTTATTTTTGGAGTCCCAGGTATGAAACGGAATTTTCTTTATAGCTTTTGAAAGTTCGGGGATGTAGCCAAAGATCAGTTTCAGGCGTTTGGCTTTTGTTTGAAACACCAGTACTTCATTTTTTTGGATGGTGTAGTTATGTTCCTTGTTCTTTACTTCAAGCAGCTCATGTACAGTTACTTGGGTTAGTCTTTTTCCGAAATAATTTTGGATCATTTCTAAATTGCCCGGATAATGCGGGATAATCCAACAGTAGTTTTGCTTATCCCATTTACTAAATCTCAGGGTGATGATAAACTTCACATCTGCTTCATTTTTAGGCATTCGGAGAATAATCTTTCTTCCGATCACCTCAACATGAATCGAGGTTCGTTTCCCTTCGTTCCCTTGGGATGTAGTAGGCGTTATCGGTTGGGGTTGTTGAGTTTGTTGGGGTTGTTGAGTTTTGGGAGTTGATGCCTCCGCACTAGGTTGCGGGGCAGCCTCAGTTGTTTCCAGTTCAGCAAAGGTAATTTCGGGGAAAAGCGTTTTAAGCTTTAATAGTGCTTCTGCGGTGTCGGGAATATGCCAGGCACGGTGGGATTTGCTCCATTGCGCATCCGCAATCTGCCGGATAAGTCCTGAAATATGATGGTTAAATGGGAAATCGATTTTAATTCGTTGCTGTTCCCGGTGTGTAATTCTGCTAATCTTCATGGGATTTATGAAGTTATATTTCAGATTGGATGTATAACCGCAATAAAAAGTAAGATTTAGACTTGATTGGGCTCATAAAGTAGCGAATCTCTAATGTCGTGGTAAAGTGTCATAACCCTGCTTTGATTCAAATCCAGAACTATTAACTCCCTTTACCTCTCACGCATCACCCCATCCCCAGCACCACACTCCCAAATCCCGGCAGCGTCAACTTTCCCGGCTGTACATGTGTAGCATCAAAAGTTTGGAAAAGTATTTGTGTAAAAGCTTGTTCCTTAGGGCTGAGGGTCAATTGTTTTACCTTTTTGGATAGATTATGAACCACGAACACGGGTTCGGTAGGGTGGGAGCGGATGAAGGCGACGAGTTCTTTGTCTTTTGTATCAGCCGCTTGCAGGTTGGGGCGGTGTACCTGCCCGAGGGCGGGGAGTGTTTTGCGGAGGGCAATCAGTCGTTTGTAGTGGTTGTAGAGCGAAGCAGGATCGGCCTGCTGCACGGCTAACGGACGAACCGTACCCCGGCGTGAGTAGCGGGGTTTGATCCACAGGGCCCGCTGCGGGTCGTGGCGGTGCTCGGTCCATACAAACGGCTCCCGAATCCGCTCATCGGGTTTTTGTCCCAGCATGCCAATTTCTTCGCCGTAGTAAATATAGGGTTGTCCGGGCAGGGTGAGCAGCAGCGCGGCGGCCAATTTCATTTTGTCAATCGAGCCTCCGGCGAGGCTGCCAATGCGTACCTGATCGTGGTTGCTGAGCATCGTGGCGTCAATGAAGTCGGGATTTTCACTGCCAAAAATCGCATAGTCCTGCCGCAGCGATTCCACAAAGTTTTCCTGTTTCCCGCTTTGAATCATTTTTTGAAGTGCAAAGCAAAGGTCAAAGTGGAAGTTTGCTTTCAGGCCTTTGAAGTAGGGCGCCACTTCGGCGGCCTTCGCCCACACTTCGCCCACGGTGTACGCATCCGGGCGGATTCGCTCCACCACCTGCCCGAATTCCTGCCAGAATTCAATGTTTTTGCTCCGCAGCCATGGCGGATAGATGTGCCGCGCGGCATCGAGCCGAAAGCCGTCTACCTGCATGTCGGACAGCCAGAAGCGGGCGATGTCATAGACTTCCTTTCTTAGTTCTGTTGAGTCGTAGTTGAGGTCGGGCATGCCATTCCAGAACATCGCGTAGTACTTTTCGGGATCGCCGGGGTTGTCGTGCCAGGGAAAAATAACGTGCGCATCGGCGGTTTCTTCCCGTTTTTCTACGCCCAACGCCTCAATTCGTTCGGGAAGCATCCACCAATAGTAGTTACGGTACGGGTTGTCCGCCCCTTTGCGGGCTTCCTGAAACCACGGATGATGAATGCTCGTGTGATTGATCACAAGGTCCATGTACAGCTTCATTCCCCGGGCGTGTACTGCGTGCATCAGCCGCCGAAAATCGTGCAGCGTGCCATATTCCGGGTCAATTTCGTAGTAGTTGTTTACATCATACTTGTGGTAACTCCCCGACGGATGAAAGGGCGTCAGCCAAATCGCCTCAATCCCAAGCTCATGCAGGTAGTCGAGGCGGGACGTGATGCCGTTCAGGTCGCCAATGCCGTCGCCGTTGGAGTCGCAGAAGGAACGGATAAATATTTCGTAGCAGACCCGTGGTGTGGGTGCTGCATCAGGGGTAACAAACATGGATTTCGAGGGGTTTTACACAAAATACTCAGGCAAAATAGGGCATCAGGAGTTCATACACAAGGTGCGTGGGCAGGCCCATAATGGTGTAATACGAGCCTTCAATGCGCTCAATCCCCACCATGCCAATCCACTCCTGAATGCCGTACCCTCCGGCTTTGTCGAACGGGCGTTGCGTGCGAATGTACGCCAGCATTTCGGCCTCGGACAGCGTTCGGAAATAAACCGATGCTGAATCGGTGCGCGTGGTGTACACCCCATCTGAAAGCAGGCAAACCGCCGTAATGACCTGATGCACCTGACCCGAAAGGCTGCGGAGCATGTCGAGGGCTTCGGCTTCATTGGCGGGTTTGTTCAGGATTTGAGAATTGATCACCACAATCGTATCGGCACAGAGAATGAGCGCGTTGGATGAATCGTGGACAAATTGGCGCGCTTTCTCCTGAGCCAGGTAACCGGGCACGTCGGTTGGCATCATGTTTGAGGGAAAATGCTCATCCGTGGGTCGGACGTCAACCGTAAATGTACAGCCGATGTCGGACAGTAACTGTCGGCGGCGGGGAGAGTTTGATGCTAAAATCAGCGGGCGGGTAAGCGATATATTCATGCAAGTTTGATGCTTGGGAAATAAGGTAAAAGTGAATTATGTGCTCAAAATTAGAATGAAGGAAAGGTTCAGGCGTTGAATATTTGTAACAGAACTTAACGATAAGTCGTTGTTAGCTAAATAATTATCATTTGCGTTTGGAGTAAGTGAACAAAAGCCAAAAAATATATGTTTGTACATTAAATGTAAATACATTAATTTTGTAGAGAGAAATTTATGAGGTATGTCCATAGAAAACGATATTAAGCAAAAAAAATTCAGGTCAGCGTATCAGCGGCTCGCTTTGAATTTGATTTACACCAGTAATTGGATGATGTATCAGCAGCTGGACTTGCTCCGTCAGTATGATCTGACGCCTCAGCAATATAACGTTTTGCGGATTTTGCGGGGACATTTTCCTGAGCCCATCAAGGTGAATGCCATTTCGGAACGCATGCTTGACAAAACGTCCAATACGTCGCGATTGGTTGATAAGCTTTTAGCCAAAGAATTATTGGAACGAAATTCGTGCTCTGCCGACCGCCGGGCGGTAGATATTCTGATCACCGACAAAGGTCAGGAATTACTCAAAATCCTCGATCCGATTATTGACGATTGGGAAAAAACAATGCACGCAATCACTCCTGAACAAGCGGACGAAATGAGTCTGTTGCTGGACAGAATCCGGGAGTCAGCCTGACAAGATTAATCCATAGTATACACACAAATTTTTTTACAATTCAATTACCAAACTACTTACAAATCAATCTTTTATTTATGAAACTCGGAAAACAATTTGCAGGAATGCTGGCTGCCATCCTTTTGACGGCAAGTGTAACAATGGCAGAAGATGGAAAAAAAGCAACTACCTATAAAGTAGATGCATCCAAAAGTGAACTGAAATGGAACGGAAAAAAAGTTACTGGCGAGCACTTTGGAGTAATTACTTTGAAAGAAGGTTCTTTCTCCCTGGATGGAGCGAAATTAACCGCAGGTTCGTTTGTTGCTGATATGAACAGCATTGTGGTTCAGGATATTACCGATAAAGAATACAATGGAAAGCTGCTGGGCCACTTGAAATCAGATGATTTTTTCTCGGTTGAAAAGCACCCTACGGCTACTTTTGTATTGACCAAAGCAACTCCAAAAGCAAACGGAACGATTGATGTGGCCGGCAACCTGACGATTAAAGGAATTACCAAGCCCATTTCGTTTCCCGTGACCGTTTCACCTTCCAAAGACGGGGCTAGCGTAAAAGGCACAATGGTGGTGGATCGTGCAAAATATGACATGAAGTTTCGTTCAAAGTCATTCTTTGATGAAGCAACACTTGGCGACAAGTTGGTGTACGATGATTTTACGATTGAGGTGAATCTTGTAGCCAAAAAGTAATTGGTAAACCTGATTCTATCTAAATTTCAGCGTCCGTTTGCATACAGCAAGCGGACGTTTTTTGTGTTTCAGAATCTTTCAAAAGCCGGGAAATCATTCAGGTATTCTATTTCTCCATGTTGCACGGAAAAACAATAGTGCGTAAGCCCGTTGGAAATAGCCAGAAAAGCGGGACGAAGCGTAAAATTATAGCGGGCAATCTGGGCAAATGTAAGCTGCGAAATAGCCACATCCGGCGATTTGCATTCGACCAGAAGATGTGGTAATCCGTTGGTATTTAAGATCATAATGTCTGATCTTTTGGCCAGTTTGTTGTAGTAAAGGCCGGTTTCGACGGCGAAAAGGGATTTTGGGTAGTTGTACTGATTAATCAGCAAATGAATGAAATGCTGCCGAACCCATTCTTCGGGCGTGAGCATGATGTATTTTTTACGAATCAGGTCGTAAATATGGGGTTTCCCGTTTCGGTCAATAACTTTGTGGTCAAAGGGGGGGAGATTTAACACGTGCATGAGAAAAAAACGCTGAACTTTATCAACTAAATTACGAATTAACGCATGACAACCAAAGAGGAAATTGTAAAAAACTGGCTCCCAAGATATACCGGAACCCCCACAGAAGAATTTGGCGAGTATATTTTATTGACCAATTTTATCAACTACGTCACGATGTTTGGCGAACAGTTTGGCGTAGAAGTAAAAGGCATTGGCCGGGCCATGCAAACGGCTACTGCCAACAATATTACGATTATAAACTTTGGCATGGGAAGCGCAATGGCGGCTACGGTCATGGACTTGCTGTCGGCAATCGAGCCCAAAGCCGTTTTGTTTTTGGGTAAATGCGGTGGACTCAAAAAGACACAGATTGGCGATTTGGTACTGCCCATTGCGGCTATTCGGGGCGAAGGAACAAGCAATGACTACATGCCTTCGGAGATTCCGGCCTTGCCATCTTTCCGTTTGCAACGGACGGTTTCGTCGAGCATTGCGCGCCACGAAATGGACTATTGGACGGGCACGGTTTACACCACCAACCGCCGGATTTGGGAGCACGACGAAAAATTCAAGGATTATTTACGGGAAATTCGGGCGATGGCTATCGACATGGAAACGGCCACTATTTTTATTGTGGGTTTTGCCAATTCCATTCCTCACGGAGCGCTGCTGTTGGTATCCGACAATCCGATGATTCCGGAAGGAGTCAAAACAGAAGAGAGCGATAAGAAAGTTACCTCGCAGTTTGTCGAAAAACACCTCGCCATTGGGATTGATGCACTTACTGAACTGGCAAATTCAGGTGCCTCGGTGAAGCATTTACGCTACGAATAGTGTTTATTTTTTTAGCCCAAAACCTGCCCATGGTTTGGTAACATCGTCCAAAACCAACACCCAATCTGTGCCCGGCCCGCTCGCATACGGCTTGAACTCCACAACGCCTTCATTTTTTACCTCGCCAATGCGAATGCTCATCCCGTCGCGTGGGTTGTACCAGTAGGCCACAAGGCGCGGCGCGGCTGTGAGCATGGAAAGGTCAATGCGAAGCGGGCGACCGGCGGGCGTGTAGGCAAACAGAAAATTCATATCTTCCGAAAGGCTTGCCATTTGGTACCCCTGATCTTCGGGATTGGCGTTTTTTATGGCCCGTTGTTCAGGCATGAGCCGCCACCACGGGTGCGAATCCATCAGTTTGCGCAGATAACCCATCTGAAAAGCGCCCGGCAAATCAAGCGCCCGTTTCCAGTGCGTGCGTGCATAAGAAATCGGCGGATTGCGGTCAGGATCAAAGAATTGCCACACATTGTGCGAGCCGTAGGTATGGCCACAAGCTCCCGACATTACCGACCACCACGCAGCTTGTCGGGCGTCAAAATCAGTAAAATAGCCGATGGACGGTTTCCAGTTAACGGGGCCGTCTTCATACCGTGGCCCACCGTCAAGACTGGGTTTTACCGGAAATAGGTAGTGGTTTTGCCGCATCATGACATAATTCTTTTTATCACGAGATTCCTGTCCAGACTGAAACATGTTGATGTTTTGCCAGGAATCCTGATGAAAAAAAGCCGACGAATTGCTGTCGCCCGTGGGGTAATAGGTCGTGAGTCGTGCGCCTCCGTGCCCGGCTGTCAGTCCTTCGGCCATGGCTCGCACGACGAGGTACTGTTGTTCATTTTCCGGATTTCGGTCGCCGCCCAGCATCCAGATTACATTTTTTGCCTGATAGCGCTTGCCCAGAAACTCGCCGTATCGGCGGGCATTTTCGGGCGTAAATATCTCGGGTCCTTCTCCCCATTTTTTATTGAATTTATCGCCCCATGTTGGCAGCAAGGCTATGAACATGTTGTAATGCGCAGCTCGATCCAGTACAAAGTCAAGGTGTTTAAAATACTCTTCGTTGGGCTGAGCCGGGTCGTTATTGATCAGGGGAAGTTGTCCGTAGGCGTTGGGTTGCGTCAGTCCGCTAAACTCGGCAATTGCAGATGCATGAATTACATTGAACCCTTTCTCTGCCCGATTTTTGAGATAATATTCCACTTCTTCCCGCGTGAGTCGATGGAAAAGTTCCCAGGCGGTATCGCCCATCCAGAAAAAAACCTTATCGGCTCCCTGTGAAATGAAGCGTTTATCTTTGATGATATACAGTTTTTGCCACGACGGCTGCCCCGAAGCCGGGCCACGATTTTGGGCGGAAAGGATTACCGGAAGGAGGAAAATAAAAAAACAAAAACCTGTTTTTCTCATGAGAATCTCGTTGATTAAACCGACGAAGTAACAAAGAAGCCCTTTGTACAGCAAGTACAACGACCGTATTTTTGAAATCTTTCAAAATTCACGTACCAAAATTGTACCTTTGCGGCATGAATTTGAAGGATAAATTAGATGCCTTTCCCCTTTTTGAACGTATTGCGCAGGCGGCACGGGATGAGCAGGTAAAGGCGTACGTCATTGGTGGGTTTGTGAGAGATTTGCTGCTCAAAAGGAACAGCAAGGATATTGATATTGTGTGTGTAGGAAGTGGTATTGCTCTGGCAAATCGCCTGGCGCTGGATTTGGGACCGGATGTACATGTGTCTGTTTTCAAAAACTTCGGTACGGCACAGCTAAAACAGGGCGATCTGGAAGTTGAATTTGTGGGTGCCCGCAAGGAATCTTACCGCTCAGAGTCTCGCAAGCCGATTGTGGAAGATGGTACGCTGGAAGACGATCAGAACCGTCGCGATTTTACTATCAACGCTCTGGGCATCAGCCTGAATGATGAGGATTATGGCGAACTCATCGACCCCTTCGGCGGAGTGCGCGACTTGCGTATGAAAATGCTCCGTACCCCGCTCGAACCTTCCCTGACGTTTTCAGACGATCCTTTGCGCATGATGCGGGCCATTCGGTTTGCTTCTCAGCTCAATTTCGACATTGAGCCGGATACGTTTGATGCCATTATGGCCATGAAAGACCGGATTGAGATTGTTTCGATGGAGCGTATTTCAGATGAACTGAACAAGATCGTTTTATCATCGGTGCCGTCGTATGGCTTTAAGTTGCTTTATCAGGCCGGTCTCTTGCCCTATATTTTTCCGGAATTGATGGCGCTACACGGTGTAGAAATTATTGAAGGTCGGGGACACAAGGATAATTTTTATCATACGCTGCAAGTGCTCGACAACCTTGCGCCTCATACCGATGATTTATGGCTGCGGTGGGCGGCTATTCTGCACGACATCGCCAAGCCTGCTACCAAACGTTTTGATAAGCGGGCAGGCTGGACTTTTCATAATCATGAGGAACTTGGCGCGCGCATGGTGCCCGGAATTTTTCGTCGGTTAAAACTTCCGCTGAACGAAAAAATGCGCTTCGTTAAGAAACTCGTTCGGCTCCACTTGCGGCCTATCGTACTTTCCAAAGAAGAAATTACCGATTCGGCCATGCGACGCTTGCTGTTTGAGGCGGGTGACGATCTGGAATCGCTCATGAAGCTTTGCCGGGCCGATATCACCTCCAAGAATCCTGAAAAAGTAAAACGCTACCTGAGCAACTTTGACCTTGTTGAGAAGAAGTTGATCGAGCTGGAAGAAAAGGATAAATTACGTAATTTTCAGCCCGTTATTACCGGCGAAATCATCATGGAAACTTTTGCCCTGACTCCTTCCAAAGTTATCGGTGTACTTAAAGAAACCATTCGGGAGGCTATTCTGGAAGGCATTATTCCGAACGAATACGAGCCGGCCTTTGCCTTTATGGTCGAGGAGGGCAGCAAACTTGGCCTCTCGCCCGTCACTTTTCCCAAAGAAAAATAAACCATTCACTCTTTATAAATTTATGGACAATACTCGATTTAAACGCTTTTTTGCCTCATTACTAACCATTTTGGGCATTATCGTTATTCTTTTTGCCTGCGTTGCGTTTTTATCAGACAACAAACCGGTTTTGGGTTTGTCCGTAACCAAATGGGAATCGCTTGTACCGTTTTTGGTCGGTACTGTCTTTTTGCTTTCGGGAGTTAATCTGATCAGCCGTACTTAGGATGCCGAGGGTTTGAGAAGGGCCGCGCCAACGGTACATTCAAGACAGCGTTTGGGGCTGCAATAGTTTTTGTGCCATTCCATAAGTGCTTGTGTATCAAAAGCAGTTTTGGCTGACATGCCCAACTTTTCCCATTCTGTGATCAAATGATTCTTTTCAGCCGGGCACTGTTCCAGCCATTCAATCGCGCGGTCTAGCAGCGACTCCTGACCCAGGTGGCGGGCATGAGCAACCAACAGCGGAATGGCGCCGTTGATAACCAATAAATCAGCCGCATCGGCTCCCAGCGAAGGAACAGCCACGGCTGAGGTTTTGCCAAACCGGTAATGTTTTTTCCAGTAGTCTGACTGCGATACCCTGAAATTATTTCGCAGTACGGTCAGGCTTTCCGGGTTGGTCAACACGCTGAAAATCCGGGGCTGATTTTGGAGAAAAAGGGCCAACTGCGCCAAACGAACCGTTGGAAAACCGGCAGGACGCAGTCGCAGGAATTTCCATTCGTGAGTTGCCATTTGCTTATCCAAAAGATCATATTTAGCGGCCAAAAAACGATATTCCTGGATCAAGGTTCGTTCATAGTCATCCTGCGGAATTTCGGGTAAAAGTCCGGCTACGCCAAACAAAAGTGCCTCGATTTGTAGCAAAGAACTCCGGTGTTTCTGAATGATTCTTAACGGAATAAGTTCGGCTAATCGTTGAAAAGCCGGTGCATTGAGCCTGAAACCGTAGTGCCGCGCCAGCCATTGGTAAGCTGTTTCGTCCCAATCGCGTTGGTTGGCTTCCCACAGCGTGCGTACTTGCTGAGCCCGGGCATCGAGGCGTTCGAGCAGAACGCGGTCAAGCATCGTAAGTTTTTGCAGCGAAGAGACCTGGTCAAAAAGACTCGCACAGGGAATATCATCGGTTTGATCCATCAGCTCATGGTAGCGGGAGAAAATGGACTCACCGACTCTTTTGTTTAAAACGAGCGTCGGCACAAGCGTTCGATCCTGATGAGTTATGGGCAAATCGTCTTCCCAAACTACATGCAAAATCACGCTTTCGTAGGCAGGATCAGTAGGGTGTTTGTGGGCAGCCCAATCGGAAGATTTGACGTGCAGCTCGACGCATCCGGCCCATTCAATGCCATTGAGCAGTAGGCGCGCTTCCGAAAAATCGGGTCCGGCGTCCGTATTCAAATAGCCGGTTCGGAGAATTTGCAGCGATTCTCCGCCTTGTGTTTGTAAATCTGTGGTGTCGAAATACTGAAATCGCCACACAAAACTTAAAAAATCTTCGTTCATACCCGAGGAGGAAAAGTGTTGAGGAATTGCTACAAGTATAAACAAAAACCTAAAATTCTCCCATTTTTCTTTACGAACTTTGCTGACAATTTTATTCTTACACGACCTACTTTTAACTGTCTATGATTCGGCTCATTTTGGGTTTTCTAATAAAACTTACGCTTTACTTTCTACTCGTCTCGGTGCTTTGGGTAGTCCTCCTGAAATTCGTTCCGGTTTGGATCACTCCACACATGATTGGCCGGAAAATGGAAGCAGCCCGTGAAGGTGAAAAAACGAAGATTTATCATCAATGGAAAAACTACGAATCCATTTCCAAGGAAGCCGCTTTGGCCGTAGTAGCCTCTGAGGATCAGGCGTTTCCTACGCATTGGGGATTTGACTTTGATCAAATGTACGACGCGCTGACCGAGAGCCGGAAACGTACCCGCGGAGCAAGTACGATTTCGCAGCAGGTCGCCAAGAACGTATTTTTGTGGCACGGAAGAAGCTACATTCGCAAGGCTTTGGAAGCGTACTTTACGGTGCTGATTGAAATAATTTGGGGCAAAGAGCGGATATTAGAGGTGTATCTGAACGTAGCTGAAACTGGCAAAATGACCTTTGGCGTAGAATCTGCTGCTCAGCGTTTTTATGGCAAATCGGCGGCAAGTTTGACCCGGCACGAAGCAGCGCGGATTGCGGCTGTTTTGCCCAATCCCATTCGTTTTTCAATCAAAAATCCTTCGTCCTATGTCGTAGGTCGAACCACAAAAATTACCCGCCAAATGCGGGCATTAGGCGGGCAAAAATATGTAGCAGGTTTGTGAGAAACTATAAGTAGAGCTTGATGTGATTACTCTCGATACGCTTTGCTGATGCGCCGGAGTTTGCCGTCGCTTTTGGTCATGATAAACATTTCTTTTTTCTTCTCATCGTACACAATCCGCAAGTCTACCCGTTTCGTATTGGTCATTTTTACCAGATCGGTTAATTGACCATTTTGTGTAATAAATAATTCACGAATCACAGGGTCAGTAAGTCCGTTTTCGAGCGAAAGATAAAACAAACGCCCTCTGACAATATCCCCGAAAATATAGAGATCTTGTAGCTCCTTCAACGCACCTTCGTATACGTACCCGCCGCTGACGGCGTTGCCATCGATATGGTCATACTGAGCAAATGGTTTAATAAAATGCTCATTTGGAGCGTCTTCTACGGGGAATATCTGTTTCAGATTTTTGGTTGAAATTCCAAAAGAACCTTCCCGCTGATTCCAGCCATAGTCCCCACCTTTTACGATATGGTTAATTTCTTCAACATTCACTTCACCTACTTCGGCACTGAGCAGGATTCGTTCGCCCTTGTGCTGATGCCACGCCAGGCGATGAGGATTCCGGAAACCGTATGCCCAAATTTCCTTATAAACGCCCGGTTCTGAATTGTTTACAAAAGGATTATCGGCAGGAATTCCATAGTTCCCATTGCGGGAATTGTTTCCTCGGGGATCAATTCGGATAATAGTTCCTAACAGCGAACGAAGAGTGTGTGTCAATTCGGGATGCTTGCCAATCGTGGAGCCGCCGTCTCCGGTTCCAATGTACAGCATGCCATAGTCAGGATCATTTTTAGGAATATTGGGTGTAAAACCAATGTCCTGCGTTCCGTGTACAGAGCCCGGCACGTTGATGCGAAGCAATTCCCGACGCTCGCCCTGAAACACGGTATCCTGAATTGAATTCATTTTCCATTCGGACAACACCCATTGCAGGGCAACTTTAATGGAATCGGGAAACTCGTAGTCGGCGGGTTTTCCGGCAAACTTTTCAGTATGCGTAATATACATCAGGCCATTTTCCAAAAAATCCGGGTGAAAAGCAAAACTCCCCAACCCCGTGCCCAACCCGGGCACGTTGGTATAATTTTCCAGTAAAGGCCGAATATCCAGAAATGTATGAATCTGCTGCTGATTGATGCGGTAAATAATGCCGCGTTGGTCACTCACAAAAAGGGAGCCGTTGGCCGAAGGATGCGAACGCATGGTAGCAATTCGGGTTTTGGGCGGTGTTGGGCTTGTAGCCGGAAATGTTACGAAATCTTCCAGTTCTATTTTCAAATTACTTTTTTGGACAGGCGCAATAAGCCTTTCAGGGGCGGCATTTTTGGCTACATCCTTCGTCTCAACTACAAGCGGCGTAAGGTTTCGTTCCGTAGATTCCTTGTCGATGTAAGCCACAATTGATCGTAGCGAAGCATCGTCCAAATAGTCAAAAGGAGGCATCATTAGCTTGTATTTCTGAAATTGACTCACAGCCCGCAAATCCCCAGATTCAATAGCTTTTGCCGGATTTTTGATAAAATCAAGCAAAGCCTGTTCCGATTTTAATTTCGTAATTCCACCCAACCGCGGACCTATTCCATCATCGGTTAACGAATGGCAGGAAACGCAATGCGTGGTGAAAAGTTCTTTGCCATGTCCCGGTGCGGGTTGAGTAGAGTGTCCGGTGGCGGCGGTACTGCCGGGCTGCGTCCGGGTACAGTTGATTAAACCAAGTAATAGTGCAAGTACAGGCAGCGAAACGTACCGAAGTTGTTTCATTCAGAGTGTTAATTAAGTAACTTATTATTTATAATTTAAAAATCGAAAATACATGAATTTTACTCTATCCGAAGAAAGGACGAAGTCTTGATCTTTTGACCCTGTACGCTGAAACACGTTCGGGCTTTGGGGAAAGATTCTTTACATAAAAGACAAAAAAAGCTCAGGCTGCGGTAGCCTGAGCTTGAATAAATGTTTAAAGTCCAGGTCAGATCGTTCGCCATGGACCACGAATCGCGATCGTAAGGCCGGGGCCCTGAATATTGACAAAATAGGTGCTGCCATCCGGGGAAAATACGCCTCCGGCAAACTCTGACTCGTAGCCTACGTTTTCGGCTAGTTTATAAAACTCGCCTTTGGCCGTAACTCCGACCACAAACGGATGCGGATGATCTTCGCAGAGCATGACATCGCCCCATGGCGCGACGGTCAGATTGTCGCAGTTTTTGACAATGTCGCGGTCGTTTGGTTCCACAAAAAGTTCGAGCGTGCCGGGCGCCTGAGTTTCCTGAGCGGTTCCTTCCTGTGCACTGGGAATATACCGAAACACCTGTCCGGCCCCGGCATTGCCGCCGTTTGTGCAGGCAAAGTAAATTTCATTGGTACCATACCACATACCTTCGCCGCGGGCAAATCGGGCGGCACCTTTGTCGAAGCCCTGATACCGAAGGTTATTTTTAGGTGACTCCACATCCTGAATATCAATCCATTCGACGTCAAATTTTGTATTCACAGGAAAGACGGGCGTTTTCAGAGTTTTCCAGTTTCGGGTATCCTGCGAGGCATGTCCCCTGATTTTCAAAGCCTGTAATTTTCCGCCCTTGTGAAGCTTGCCGGGAACGTTCGGAATGTAGCGGTATATCAGACTATCGCCTGCATCTTCGGTCAGGTACACAATGCCCGTTCGGGGGTCGACGGCCACAGCTTCGTGGTTCATTCGCCCCATTTCTTTGAGCGGGACGGCCTGATTCAATTGGATTTTGGTGGTAGCGGGTACTTCAAAGTTATACCCGTGTTCTTTTTCACAAAAGTTGTCATCTTTGGGCACAATCGTAGTTTCCTCGCAGGTAATCCACGAATTCCAGGGTGTAGGGCCACCGGCGCAGTTGCGGGAAGTTCCGGCAAGGCTCAAAAACTGCTTTTCAACTTTTCCGCTAGCATGATCGTAGACGAGTGTCGTAGTGCCGCCAAGCTCTGGTTTTTGCCCTTTCCCGGCATCGTACAGCAATTCCTTTTTCACTTTACTGAACAGCTCATTATTTTTCCCAAAAGCGCCTCCTTTGGTTGGGTCAGGGCTCATTTCGTGATTGCGGATCAGGATAGTTTTGCCTTTTGGACCCCTAAAAGTAGCCATGCCATCGGCAGCTCCCGGTACATAAAATCCATCACTCATGAGGTCGCCTTTGCTGGAAATTATGTCATACGTGAATCCTTTGGGTAAATTAAGAATCCCTTTTGGGTCAGGAAGTAGCGGGCCATAGCCCATGCCGGGTCTTTGGGAAAAACCCGCCGCCTGCAAAGGAGTATGCACAAACTGATACAAACCCAGAAAACCCAGCGAGGCGCTTCCTGCCAGCGAAAGAAAATCGCGGCGTGATGATTTTGAAGATGTTGTAAGCATATTTTTGAAGAAATGATGAATTGTCAGGAAAAGTTTAATCCAGGAAAGTAAGCACGTTATTGACACAAAATACTTGGAAAAAAGGCAATTGGACTACCCGAAATTTAAAAAGTAATAGTTTGGTAACATCGGGGCATTTTGGGTAGAACGGGCGTGATTTTTTGAAAAAGAAGTTGAAACACTCCCCACGTGGGGGATAAAAAATGTGGATGCTGCTCGTTGGCCCATATAAAATTCTTAATTTGCCCACAAGAAAAGAAACCTATGATCCTGAAAAGTGCTCCTATGGCAAAGACCGCAAAAAACCTGATTCCGACCACAACCGAAGGCCGCCGCCGGGTGGTTATTGAACATGTAACTCCCGAAATAAACGAAGGCCGATTTGCCGTAAAAGCCATCCCCGGCGATAGCATTCACCTGGAAGCCGATATATTTGGCGATGGCCACGACCACGTAGCCGCCCGCCTGCTTTACAAACATTCCACAGACTCAGAATGGTCAGAAATTGGCATGACGCTGCTGACCAACGACCGCTACGAAGCGGATTTTGTGGTAGAAAAACCAGGGCATTATCGCTATACCATTGAAGCATGGGTAGACCATATAGATACCTGGCAGCACGAAACGGCGCTGAAAATTAAGGATGGACAACGCGTTCCGCTGGAACTTTTGATGGGTGCGCAGTTTCTGGAAGGAATGCTGGATAAGGCTTCTGCCGAAGACAAACCGTTGATTGAGGATGCGATCCGGCTTCTGCGCGATGAGCATCGTCATGATGATGCCTGTACGTTGGCAACAAGTTTTCGGATTACTGAATGGCTGCATCGTTACCCCGAGCGGCAGTATCCAACCCGCTATCGCGAAATGCCCCTGTATGTAGACCGTCAACGGGCAGGGTTTAGCGCCTGGTACAGCATGTTTCCACGCTCAGCTTCCAAACAACCCAACACCCACGGTACCTTCCGGGATCAGATTGAGCTGCTTCCCCGCATTGCCGATTTGGGATTTGATGTACTCTATGTTCCGCCGATTCATCCAATCGGACATCAATTCAGAAAAGGAAAAAACAACTCGGTCAAATCGGAACCAACTGATCCCGGCGTTCCTTACGCTATTGGTAGTGAGTTGGGCGGGCATGATGCCATCAATCCTGATTTGGGAACTTTGGAAGATTTTCAGGCGCTTATCGCTGCCGCTCAGCTGCATGGGATGGAGGTTGCCATGGATTTGGCCATTCAGTGTTCGCCGGATCATCCCTGGGTGAAAGACCACCCCGAGTGGTTCAAAATTCGCCCGGATGGCAGCATTCAGTATGCAGAAAACCCGCCCAAAAAGTATCAGGATATTTACCCCATCAACTTTGAAAGTGAAAACTGGCAGGCGCTGTGGCTCGAAATGCGCCGGATTTTGCTCCTGTGGGCCGAGTGGGGCATTCGTATGATTCGGGTGGACAATCCGCATACCAAAGCATTTTCATTTTGGGAATGGGTCATTGCTGAGGTTAAGGTACAATATCCCGATATGATCTTTCTTTCGGAAGCGTTTACCCGCCCCAAAGTTATGCGGCAATTGGCCAAAGTTGGCTTCACGCAGTCGTATACCTACTACACCTGGCGAAATACCAAACAGGAACTCATTGAGTACATGACCGAGCTGACCCAAACGGAAATGAAGGATTATTTCCGACCCAACTTTTGGCCCAATACGCACGATATAAACCCGTATTTGTTGCAAAGTGGTCATGAGGCGTATTTTCTGAGCCGGTATTTTATGGCTGCAACGCTTTCCTCCAACTATGGTATTTTTGGTCCTACCTACGAATTTATGGTGCATGAGGCCTTTCCCGGAAAAGAAGAATATCTGAATTCGGAAAAATATGAAATTAAGCTTTGGGATTGGAGCCACGAAACTAAGTTAACCTACCTGATTCGGATGATTAATGCCATCCGAAAGGAAAATACCGCGCTGCAATACACAAACAATATTCACTTCTGTTCCATAGAAAATGAGAATTTAGTAGCTTACACTAAAATTCACGCCAACGGAAACCGCCTGCTTTGTGTCGTAAATCTCGATGGGTATACCACTCAGGCAGGGTGGGTGCAGGTACCTTTGCACCTAATCAAGAAAACAGCCGGGGAAGATTATCGGGTGCACGACCTCGTGACAGGAGCAATGTATACCTGGAAAGGAGAGTGGAATTACGTGGAGCTCAACCCTGGTATTTTACCTTTTCATTTGTTTAGGATTGAAGATATTTAGTTGTTGCTTGAAATTGTGGTAACAGAAAATCAAACAAATAAGAATATGCGAACAGTTCAGATAAAAGTAAGCGAAACCGACTTCCAAAAGTATAATTTGGGGAGTGGGGAAATCAAATTTACTGACTTGATAGAAGCAATAAGCCGTGAATATGCACGCAAAGCATTATTGGAATGCAACGAAATAGCCGAACAGGTTGGACTTTCCAAAATGACAATGGACGAAATAAACGCTGAAATCAAAGCAGTAAGAGATGCAAATTAGGGCTAACTGAAAAAGTCAAAATTTGTCTTTCAGAAGAAGTTTTTGCTGAGTATGTAGAGGTGTTGAACAGGGACAAGTTTTCTAAATACATAAATTTCAAAACGAAAGCAGAAGTTGTAATGAATAGACTTCGAGAATTAGCTATTTTCTACCAAACTGACAGAAAAATTGAAGTTTTGACCGATACAACTGATAACGAATTTCATTTTCAGAAATTAAGATAGTCTGGCCGCACAGATGTAGTTTATTTTTCCACATAGAGGCAACCCCTCTCCAAACTCTATTCTATGATTACACGGTGCCTAATGACTTTCTTCCTAACAGGTTGTGTAGCCGTTGCAATGGCGCAGCCTCTTACGGACAAACAAAAACAAAAAGCGGCTAAAATTCATGCGGAGGCGTTTACCGTTGACACACATGCCGATGTGCCCATCAATATGATGAAAGAAGGGTTTGATGTGGCGCAGGAGCATGACTATGAAACGGATGGTTCGCAGATTGATTTTCCCCGCATGAAAAAGGGCGGAATGGATGCGATGTTTTTTGCGGTGTATCTGGGGCAGGGTATGCGAAGTGCAGAAGCAACGGCGGAGGCAAAACAGCGGGCACTGGCTATTTTTGATAAAATTCATCAGGCTGTGCGCGATAATCCTGACATAGCCGGAATTGCCACTACCGCCAAAGATGGGTATGAATTGCAAAAACAAGGCAAACGAGCTGTGTATTTTGGGATGGAAAATGGCTGGCCGGTTGGCAATGATCTGGCCAATCTCAAACAATACTATGACCTTGGCCTTCGGTACATAACCCTTTCTCACTCGGCCAATAACGATATTTGTGACTCATCGACTGACCCCGATGGGCCGGAATACAACGGGTTGAGCGCTTTTGGAGAAGAAGTCGTGCAGGAAATGAATCGCCTGGGAATCATGGTGGATATTTCTCACGTGTCAGATTCAACTTTTTATGATGTCATGCGTCTGACCAAAGCACCTGCGATTGCTTCTCACTCTTCCTGCCGGGCCTTGTGCGATCATCCCCGCAATATGACCGACGACATGATCAGGGCGTTGGCCAAAAACGGAGGGGTTATTCAGATTAATTTTGTTCCTTCTTTTGTTAAAAAACCCTCTGAGCAGCAGGAACTTTCCATGAAAGCCATCCGGCTGAAAATGCGGCAGGTTGACTTATCAGAAGCGGATAAACTGGCACTTCGGGAAGAAATGAAAGCAATGCGCGAGAAATACGCTAAAGATGTCCCTACCGTGGCCGAAGCCGTTAATCATATCGAGCATGTCATAAAGCTCGTAGGGGTCGACCACGTAGGCATTGGCATGGATATGGATGGAGGTGGACTGGTACAGGGGTGTCGGGATGTTTCAGAAATTGGAAGTATCACCGAAGAACTGGTACGCCGGGGGTATTCGGCCAAAGATATTCGCAAAATATGGGGCGAAAATGTGATGCGGGTTTTGACGGAGGTCGAAAAAATTGCCCAGAAAATGTAAGTAAAAATGGACCATTTACTCAACAAAAATATATTTTATGATTGCGTCACTTTCAACTCCTGTTCTGCTTGACTATCTAAAAAAATGCCGGTGGTTTGCCGGAAAAGCCCGGCAGGTTGAGTCCTGTATGGTAAAACACGAGATTCCGGTAGGAGATGCCTGGATCTGGATTTTGGAAGTAGCCTACGAAGAAGGTGACAAAGAAACGTATCAATTACCGGTGGCTTTGGTAGAAAAACTGCCCGACAACCCAGCAGAGCAGACGCTTATTACTGAAACGGAAAAAGGGTTATTAGTTGATGCAATTTATACTGATTCTTTCCGAAATGTGCTGTATTCCAGGGTTTTTCATGGCGATAAGGACGAAGCTCTGACGTTCACGACGGGTAAAGGATTGCAAATTCAGGATGTTCCTGAGCATATATCAAGTCGGGTTTTGGCTGTTGACAGCAGCAACTCTGCCTTAGTTTTTGGGGAGAAATATTTCTTTAAATTGTATCGAAAATTATTTCGGGAAACTAACCCGGAAGTAGAAATGGTACAGTTTATTACCGAAAACTCGGACTTCACGCAGATTCCTCCTTTTTGTGGCAGCATGACCTGGCGCCGGGCCGGGGCAACGGATATTACCCTGGGCATGATGCAGGGAAAAGTGGAAGCACGGATGGACAACTGGAGCCTGACGGGCGACTACCTCAACGAGTTTTTGTACGCCGTTCCAAATGCAGTTTTTACGATTCAGGAAAATGTTTTTGAACAAGTGGCTCTTTTGGGCAAGCGAACTGCCGAGATGCACGCTGCACTATATAATCCACAGGCTGAGGTTAATTTTTCACCTGAACCCTTTACCGAAGGCTACCGCCGTTTTTTGCAACAGCGTTTGTCTCATTTGCTGAATAGTCGCTACACGCTGCTGATTGACAAATACCTAAGCCTTGACGAGCCAACCAAACGCCTGGCCTGGAAGTTTATGGAAGCTAAGGAACTCATCGATGAGTTTTCGGAGGATTTATTGAAACAGCCGCTTGATTCACTCCGAATTCGGATTCATGGAGATTATCACCTGGGACAGGTGCTGAGCGCTGATCATGATTTTATCCTGATTGATTTTGAAGGAGAACCGGAGGCTTCTATTCAGGATCGTAAAATCAAACACTCGCCGTTGAAAGATGTCGCTGGAATGATCCGCAGTTACCATTACGCTGTATCATCCAAGGTCTTTACAAGTGATGAAACGCGCCACATCAGCCCTGAAAAACTTTTGGTTGTAACAGACCGCTGGTACCGATTGATGAAAGAAACATACCTGGATGCCTACATGGAGGCTTTGGGCTGGCCGCATCCTTTGTTTAAGGATCAAAATGAAATCAACTCCCTTTTGTTGTATTATCTGCTCGAAAAAGCGGTGTATGAATTGGGGTACGAGTTAAGCTATCGGCCCGATTGGGTCAAAATTCCATTGAAAGGTATTGCCGACGTGATTCGGGAAATCGAAAAAATGCATGGATAAGGAGCCAATGTTGGCGTACATCTAAAAAGATGTTTACTTTGGCAAGAGAATAAATACAATTAATTATCATAAGGATACAAAATGGCAAAAAATACCACGAAGACAACCGCCGGGAAGAAACAAATCGAACCAGAAAAGCAGGAGCCTGTTACAGAATCCCTCGCTTTGAATGCCATAGAAAGTATCAGCCGTTTTTCTGAGTTTGATATATTCCTTTTTAAAGAAGGAAAGCATTTCAAATTGTATGAAAAACTGGGTTCTCATGTCATGGAGCATAAGGGCGTGGTTGGTACCTACTTTGCTGTTTGGGCGCCGAATGCCGGTTCGGTATCAGTTATCGGGAATTTTAACGGCTGGAACCGCGACGCTCATCCACTTTTTCCTCGCTGGGATGGATCCGGAATCTGGGAAGGATGGATACCCAATATCGGTCGTGGTGAATTGTATAAGTATTTTATAATTTCCAACACAGGTCAGCAGCTTGAAAAATCAGATCCCTTTGCGCTTTGGTGCGAAGTAGCTCCAAAAACTGCTTCGGTGGTGTGGGACACCTGGTACGAATGGCAGGATGCCGACTGGATGGCCAAACGTAAAGATGTCAACAAGCTAAATGCTCCACATTCGGTGTACGAAATGCACCTGGGCTCGTGGCGCCGCGATCCGTCCGATCCGGAAAGGTACCTTACTTACCATGAAATTGGGGATGCGCTAATCCCTTACATTCAGGAAATGGGTTACACGCATGTGGAGTTTATGCCCATTATGGAGCATCCCTACCCGCCTTCGTGGGGATATCAGATCACTGGCTATTTTTCGGTGGCCTCCCGCCTGGGAACACCTCAGGAACTGATGTCACTGATCGACAGGTTGCATCAGGCCGGTATAGGCGTATATCTCGATTGGGTACCGTCGCATTTTCCGGGCGATGCCCATGGTTTATTCCGATTTGATGGAACCTCGCTTTATGAGCATGAAGATCCCCGAAAAGGCTACCACCCCGACTGGAAAAGCTATATTTTCAATTATGGTCGGAATGAAGTACGCTCCTTTCTGATCAGCAACGCTATCTTCTGGCTGGATCGCTATCATACCGACGGCCTGCGTGTAGATGCGGTGGCCTCAATGTTGTATCTGGATTATTCAAGAAAGCATGGCGAGTGGATTCCCAATGAGTTTGGTGGACGCGAGAACCTGGAAGCAATTTCTTTGCTGCGCGAAATGAACGAAGCAGCATATAAAGAATTTCCTGATATTCAAACGATTGCCGAAGAATCTACTGCATTCCCGGGAGTGTCTCGTCCGGTGTTTGTGGGTGGCCTGGGCTTTGGCATGAAATGGATGATGGGCTGGATGAATGATACCATCAAATATTTTGAAAAAGATCCGTCGTTCAGAAAATGGCATCAGGATCAACTGACGTTCAGTTTGGTGTATGCTTTTTCTGAAAACTACATGCTGCCGTTTTCGCACGATGAAGTAGTATATGGCAAAGGCTCGATGATCAACAAAATGCCCGGCGATGCCTGGCAGCGCTTTGCTAATCTTCGCTTACTTTATAGCTATATGTTTACGCATCCCGGCACTAAGTTGATGTTTATGGGGTGTGAGTTTGGACAACCTTCCGAATGGAATTTTGAGAAAAGTCTGGATTGGCACCTACTTGATTCTCCACAGCATCAGGGTATCAAAAACTGCGTTAAATCACTGAACAGCCTGTATCGCACAGAAGCAGCTTTGTTTGATTATAGTTTTTCTCCTCAGGGATTTGAGTGGATTGATACGCAGGATCGCGAAAATTCAGTGCTGATTTATGCCCGAAAAGGTCTAGATCCAAGCCAAAATGTGGTCATCGTGCTGAACCTGACACCAATTCCCCGCTCAGGCTATCGGGTAGGGGTTTTGTCAGAAGGTAGCTGGAAAGAAATTTTCAATTCTGATTCGCACGACTTTGGTGGTAGCGGGATCGAAAACCCGGCACCGCTGCAAACAGACAACAAACAGTGGCATGGAAAACCACAGTCTATTCAGGTTAGTTTGCCACCGCTTGGAGCGATCGTTCTTAAAAAAATCTAATTTGTTCCCTACAATAAGGCCGGTTTATAAACAATCGGCCTTATTTTTTTGCCTTTTTTATACCTTTGTCCTGAAAATAATTCACATACTAGTCATGAAGAAACTACTTTTTGCCGCACTGCTCTTTTCCTGTCTTGGCTCATCTGCCTGGGCTCAGCGTATTTCCCGGGTAACATCTGGTGTTGATGTAGGCACTGGATTTGCGACCAATGAATTTGCCCCGTCGTTGCTATACTATCAGGCAATTTCACCTAGAAATTTACCATGGTTTCAAATCAGTGCAGGCATGCGGGTTTGGTCCTATTTTGGAAATGATGGCTCACTGACCGCCCCCTCAGGTACTTCACGGGATGACGTCATGAGCCTAAGCCGGGTGACAGCCGTTGGTGCTAACTTTATGGTTGGCGTAAATTTTCACCTCGCTCAGCGGGTTGATCTTGGCGTCAATACCGATTTGTTTGGAATCGCCTTTGGAAAGCGCAGAAATGCCCTGTATTCCCTTGGAAATCCATTGACGGCACCTGATTCAATTCAGGCCCTGAACGGGACAGAAATTGGAATTGCGCCTACAAATTTGAATGCTATTCCGGCATTGTATCAGGCTAACAATGGTCAGACAGAAGCGTTCCTGAGAATTTGGGTAACTCAGCGGGTTGGTATAAAGTTGGGCTATGTAGTGGGCCGTGTTGCCTACCGTGCCGATAATGCGCTGAATAACGGACAAAGACGTTTCTCTTTTGGTTATCAGATGCCGTACATCTCCGCTGCTTTCCCGTTGTATAACTAGTCGTTTGCAGAAGGATTGGATTCTTTTTTATCAGGGATTGGCTCTGGTTTAGAAAGAATATTGAAAATATCAAAACGCCGTTTGCCAAGCGCTTCTTCCATATCATTGAGCTCAAATTGAAGCGCTTTAATTGAAACTGATATTTCGATGACTGATAAGCCAAGCGCCGTGATCTGCAAAACCAACGCACCGATAAAAAGTATCCGGGCCGAAACCGTTTGCTCATACAACAAAACAAGCATGCAAATTGCGCTCAAAAGAAGGCTCAAAACAGCAAGCGCCTGAATAGTCCGAATGAGCCGTAAGCGCATGTGCAGATTCTTTATTTGGGCCACCACGATTCCTTCCGGATTAATTTGAAATTGCTTATGCAGGTCTCTGATTAAATTCGCAATTGCCAAAAAACGGTTGGTAAAAGCGATCATCAGTAAAGAAACTGTGGAGAAGAGCAGCGCAGGTGTACTCAGCGTTAATTCCATAAGGTAGATAATTAATTAAGACATTCGGCAGTTAACAAAACTGCCGAATAAACAGAGACTATTTATCAAACATAGAAATGACCGAAAAACTCATTGATTCGCATAAATACTTGCTCTGGAAAAATAGATTAGAATCTAATGGATTAATTATCAATCAGATAGAAGAAGTTTTTACCCGTCGAAATCAGCAAGGCGAAGTGCTTTTTTCTTTACTGATGACCGATGCCCTCACACCGGAAGGTGACAAAATTCCACCTATTTGTTTCATGAAGGGAGAGGTTGTTTCTGTTTTGGTTTGCTTTATTGATACCGAAAGTCGGGAGAAATACCTTTTACTTGTCAAGCAAAGGCGAATCTGCGACGGATCGCTAAGTTTTGAACACCCGGCGGGAATGCTTGATAGTGAAAGTGACGCCGCAGCGGTGGCAGCACGGGAGGTACAGGAAGAAACCGGTATAGCGATACAGCAAAGTCAGTTACATAGGCTTTTGGATCGTGTGTGTTATCCTTCCACCGGAACGAGCGATGAAGCGATGTATTTTTTTTACTGTGAATTGGAGCTTTCTGCCACCGAAATTGCCCGGTATCATAATCAGGCTCAGGGCGTCGTCTCTGACCACGAGCGAATCACGACGCATGTTGTGCCGTTTGTGGAAGGGCATCAGCTCATTACCAATAGCAACGGACTTCTGCTAAACTACATGTATTTAAAAGAAAAGGGTGATTGGGATTTATTAGCAAAATTATAAGTTGTTGATTTCGAGAAAGCTAAATTTTTTATAGGAATCTTCGCACAAACTATTGCCTGAATTTTAAAATTAGACCTATATTTGCAGCCCGATACAAGCACCCGTAGTTCAATGGATAGAATTTCGGTTTCCGGTACCGACGATAGGGGTTCGAATCCCTTCGGGTGCACAACTCCCCACTGACTTTCAGATAGTTAGCGGGGTTTTTTGTTTCGGGGGACGTTTGAGGGGACGGATTGAAGAATTTTCTTTTGTTCGTCGGTCAATCGTATTACCTCATCAGCCTGGAATAGTGGCGTATTTTTTACGGCTCTTTCAATTCTCCTTTTGATACTGTTCCTCGGATTACTTGCGGCATTTCGGATGTTGTGGGCTACATAGTATTCTTCGGGGTGGTGGTGTTTTCGTCTCCGTTGTTGACCAATGGTAACGGGTAAAGATTTCAGTAGTTCAGGATCACTTTTTAGGGTGCGTTCGCTGAGGTATCGGCTCGAGCCTTTTTGGTCAGAAATATCTATTCCGGTGATGGGGCATTCCTTTGCCGTCGGAATGATGGATTGTCCCATTTCTACATTTAAGGTATAGTGTAATAATGGGACAATAGGGTTAGAAAGTATCTCCCATTTCGTTGCAATCAATTCAGCAGCTAGTTTGTGCAGACGTTCAGCCGTCGGACTCGAATCAATCATCTGCCTGAACCTTTTTTCCTGCCTATACCTCATCTTTCGGGCGGTGTCGTATTTCTGTTTTGTTTCAAAGTTCGATTCACTGAACGGCCTCCAGAATTTGTGGTTCCTGCCATTAATCAGTAGGTCGGAATCTTTTTTGCTGAGGTTGGTAGTGTCAATGGTTGGTTCATCAAAAAGTATTTCATTGAAACATTGAATCAGCAGGTTGCCGATTTTGGGGTAAAGTTTCTGGTTTAGCAGGTCTGACAGTGTGTAGATGCCAATTCCTTTTTTATGTAATACTTGCATGGTGAGCACCTTGATTTCAAATCGTAACAAGTTTGAACGCAACCCAAACTGTCTTCCTTTGTCGTAAATTTTAACTACAAACTGTCTTTCATGTTCGCACTGATAGTATTCAAAACCTTTGCTGACATGTCTGGTAAATTCCCTTCTTTGGTGGCAAATTAGGCGTTCTAACAACTTTGCCGGGGGAAATGGTGTTTCTATGTTCACACCGAATTCTAAGTTATTCAGAGCACTATTTATGCCTATACCTAGTTTTTGAATGCTATCCAGTACACCGGCTAATCTTTCCGGAGTAAAGTCATCGGCATTGTGTATGCCTGCATTGGCGTATTTATGTAATGAGCCTGTAACCTTTACCAAAGATGTTTCTTCTTTAATTGTAAGGGTCAAATTATTGTATTCAGCAGTACGGCCTACAACTTCCCCTGTCCCGTCATTAACGACTGAGTTCCAATCTAATACGGAACTATACATAAGTTTCTGAATGTCAGCGTCCGCATTCAATATTTTTATCCCGTCAAACATCGTAGTACCTTTGATTTGTTGGTGCACTTGTGTACCAGTCGAACAATTAGAATAAAGGCCACAAATCGTTTTTGTGGCCTTTATCGTTTGGTGTGACTGATTTATTCGGTGGTGAATGGTGGAAAAGGTTCTTCGTCGAATGGTGGAAACTCCGTTGGTTCGGTGGTATACTCCTTGCTAATTCGCTCGGATGCTTCCATGTCCCTTTCCCAATCAGCTATTACCTGAAGTGTATTTCTACATAGTTTATCGTGTTCACTATTATGCACTTTCCTCAACTCCTTTCGTGACTTTTTCATGTCAAATAAATTAATTGTGAATATTGATTTTTGGATACCAGTAAACCTTATGCATTTGTGCCCATTCCCTCGCGCGCAATTAATAGGGCTGTCAAAAGTGACCCTATACACCCCTTTTTTCATAACTCCCTCGGGCCTGTAAAACCACCTTGCGTTTGCAAAAAAATCCAGACCCTTTTTTTGAATGTAACCATAGGTTGTTTAAACTTTGGCTAAATTCAATTTTTGAAAAAAAACAGTCTGACAATATTTTTTCACAAGTATTTAATGATTGATTCTACATCACCAAACGGCCTTTCCAAACCTTCAAAAAAGTATAGGGTCAATTGGTCAGAGTTGGGCGAAAATTTGAATAAACAAAAGTGTCTTTTGAAAATTCCTTTGTAGCGTGTTGAGGTACGGAAATGTCCTGAATGGTAGCCAATTCGGTTTGTTGGCCGTAGTCCGGTAAACCATTTCCACGGACGTTTTGGGTCAATTTCTTTGGCTATTCTTTCCCTGCCGTGAACAATTATATCAGCTTTGATTCCGGGCATTAAACGTTCCTCAACTTTCAATTCATCGGGCAATGTTGAGGCAGTGACGGGAGCAAATTGGAGTTTGTACCAACCTGATCCCCGATCAAGTTGGTAGGTCAGTTTTTTGTAGTTATACATCAGCAGACCCGTTTTTTGTACTTCATCCCTTTTATAGATTCCAAAGTCGATATTACATCGGCTCGGCTGTAAAGTACTCTACCGTTGGCGTTGATTCGGTCAGGTAGGAAACCTTGTTTATCCCATTCGTTGAGGGTAGTAAGTGAAACCCGGTAGAGTGTGGCCACTTCTTTACGAGTAAGGAAGTCGGGCATCGGTTTTGAAGGAGTCGGGGGAATGTAAGTAGCAAGTTCAGACCTTACGGCCTGACGCATCAGTTCCTCCAGTGCTGAAGGTTCAATTTGTACTAAAACAGTCGTTGTTTGCTGTGTGAGCATGTTTGCAACGTCCGGGGGGAAGTTTGTCCCGGACGTTGCAAAAGTGAGGGTTGTGTAATCTGGGAGAAAAAAGGAGAAAACACGTTTTACAAAATTGATATGATAAGTAGGTAAATCACGACCACTACCAATATTTGAAAGAATGAGAGTTTTTGAATTTTTTGATGTTTCATAGTTTTATCTTCTTATCCGTATTAGTTGATTCATATTTTAATTTTAATTCAGTTTCAATTCTCTTTATTTCCTCTATTCTTTCTGGGAAATGATAACTAACTACTTCGGTAGCGTTTGGGATATTTCTATAAAATTTTGGCCTTACATCTGAAAGGTATGTTTCAAGAGAATCAAGGTTTGTTTCATAATTAAATTTTTTCATTGCCCAAATAGCTGCATTTCTTAGCATCTCGATAGTTTCCTCATCTCGAGAGCCATCGATCTTAAACTCATTGACAAAGTTTAATTTTCCAAGAAAACAGAGTATAAGAAAAAAACTTATTTTGTTCTTTATTTTCGGTGCTTGTTTAGGGTTACTCATTTCGATTCTGAAACCCTCGTAAAAATCATACATCAATTCATTGAGAACCTCGTGCAACTTTTCAGCCTTGAGCAGAATCATATTTTCTGATACATTGCCAGTTAGATTTTTAATTTCCTGCTCAATTTTTCGCTGTGTAGATTTTGATTGCTGAATTCCCTTTAGTAATAATAGCTGATCCTTTTCAACTTTTTGAATACGTTCAGCTATATGAAGTTTTTGCAAATAAGTGTCTTTATATACCATTTGGCTATTGTGAATTTCAGATTTAAAAACTGATAGATAGCTACTCAATAGCAGATTTATGGCCTGATTGTCATCAATTAAAATCTGATTCAATTTCCTTTCAAAACTACCTAACAGGGTCTTTATCCATTCGGGGAACTGTTGAATTTCTTCCTTTGAATTTTCAAAATTGCTCATACCTATTGAAAAAAATTAGTCATTCTTGATTCAACCCCTAACATCATTTGGAGGAATTCTAAGGAACGGAAATGAGCTATGTATGAAAAAAATTTTTCATTTCTGGATAGTGCTACACCTTCCATGTAGTTTACAAAAGACGGATACCATAACTCCCTCGGGTAGTGGCCTAGGTATGAAAAAAAATATTCATAGTGACACCAACTTACTTCGGCTATGTCGCCAATGTTTGTAAAATCGTCTGTTGATAGTGCCTGAATGAGTTCAAGGTAAACTTCTGAAATGTCGGGTAGATTTAAGTTTGATTTCATGATATGTATTTGGGGTTTAGTTAGTTAGCGATTTTTAATGCACTGCCTTTGAAAAATTCGTGTGTTGCCATTCTGATAGCCAATTCCTCGTTACTGACTTTGATATATTTCATGAATGAGGTTTCGGTTTTGTGGCCTGTCAAACGCATGATGTCAATAGACGGTATCCCGGCCAAATATGCGTTTGTGGCAAAGGATCTCCGGGCGGTGTGGGTTGTTACCAATTGCCATTTTTTGAGCGTCTTAATGATCCTTTTCCCGCCTCGGGTCATTGTCAGGGAAACGGACTCATCAAGTTTGGCAAGTTTGGCTATATCCTTCAAATGATCGTTCATTCGTTGGTTTGTTAGTACCCTTGGTATGGTGCCATCGTATTTTTCAAGTATGGATTTCACTTTCGGGTTGAGGGGAATGTAAACGGGCTTATTGGTTTTCTGAGTCCTGATTGTGATGAAATTCCCGTCTGAAGAAATATTTTCTCTCTGTATTTGGTGGAGGTCTGAAAATCTTAATCCAGTGCCGCAGCCAATGATGAATACATCGCGTACTCTATCAAGTCCGGGCCGGCCGCTGAGGTCTAGAGCATAAATTGTGTTGACTTCAGCTTCGGTCAGGTAAATGTTTTCTACTTCTTCGGTAGGCTTGATAAAATCCTGATCCTGAAATGCTGTATTCGTGTGCATGCCTTGTTTCATGGCTTGCCTCATCAAAACCTTTACATTCTTTATCAGGTCTCCTATCGTGTTTGTGGCCTTACTTTGCCTGTTGAGGTAGTTGATGAATTTTTGGTAAAAGTGCAGGTCAATACTATCAAAAGTCACCTTGAATCCGGTAGCCTTTTGAAATTCTGTCAAATGATTGACAATTTTCCGGTAGTTTTTCGGTGCGCTCTCTGAGTACTTTTTCCCGCTGCGGGCTATTGTAATTTCCCCACTTTCAACTTTTGAAATAAATTCTTCAGCCCATTCAAAAAAATCAAGTTTTTTGATTTCTGGTTTTGCTGCCTTGGATCTGAATTGCTCATCCAGTGTAGATTTGAATAATTCGGGCGTTGGGGTAATCCGTTCGGTAAGTATTCGGGAATTGATACCGTCGATACATTCGCTCATCCTGTTGAGGTGCAGGGTGATTTCGCTAAGTTGGCGTTTTAGGTTCCGGTCGAAACCTTTTGTTTCAACGGTTGGCCGTTCGGTGGATGCGTCCCAATGAGTAGGTGAAATCTGAATCCCTGCCGAATATTTCAGTCTGGGAGTACAACCGCGGCAAATTAAATAGATTGTAGTTGGTGCCTGTGAACTAGGCTCTTTGAGCACAAAACGTGCCTTGTTTGTGAAGTTGGCCATTGATGTATATTTTTTTCAGTCGAACAATTGACCAAATATACACCAAAATTTGAACGGGGGACGCTCGGGGGGACGTTTTTTTCTTCCTTTACTGTATTATTCAAAGAACGGAATAGAAAGAACAACTGATAAATTACTGATAATGAGTAGTATTTACTTTAACTGTATTGCAAGTAAAATCAATGTTCGGATCCCTTCGGGTGCACAAACACAAAGAAACGAGTCGCTGAAAAATTCAGCGACTCGTTTCTTTTATCAATACCCATACCAATCGCCCCACAAATGCCGCAGGCGCTTGCGAAGTTCTTCCTCACGGGCGTTGTTGCCGGGTTGATACAGCACCTGTCCTTTTAACTCGTCGGGTAAAAAATTTTGGGCCGCAAAATTACCTTCAAAGGCATGAGCATATTTATACTCCTTTCCGTAACCAATTTGCTTCATTAGCTTGGTAGGAGCGTTTCGTAGCGAAAGCGGAACAGGCAAATGTGCCGTTTTTTCGGCCAAAGCTATCGCGTCATCAATAGCCGTGTAACATGCGTTACTTTTGGGTGAAGTTGCCAGATATACGGCTACCTGCGAAAGAATAATGCGGCATTCGGGATAGCCCATCACTTTTACGGCTTGCAGGCAGGCATTTGCCATAATCATAGCCGTCGGATTGGCGTTTCCAATATCTTCGGATGCCAGAATAAGCATACGTCGGGCTATAAAAATGGGATCTTCACCAGCCACAATCATCCTCGCCAGCCAGTACAACGCTGCATTGGGATCGCTCCCGCGCATAGATTTGATGAAGGCCGAAATGATGTCGTAATGTTGCTCGCCTGACTTATCGTACCGCGCCGTTGTTTGTTGGGCAACCTGCGTAACAAGGTCATCAGTTATCGCAATGCTTTCCACTTCGCCTTGTCCCAACACCACCATTTCAAGCAGATTAAGAAGCTTACGTCCGTCGCCACCCGACAACCGAAAGAGCGCATCATACGAAGCAATCTGCACGTGTTTTTTCCTCAAAAAACTATCTTTTGTAAGCGCTTGTTCTACCAGTAATTTTAACTCTTCTTCTCCCAACGATTCCAGAATATAGACCTGACAGCGGGAGAGGAGTGCGGAATTAACCTCAAAAGATGGATTTTCGGTAGTTGCTCCTATGAGCGTGATCTGCCCTTTTTCTACGGCACCAAGGAGTGCATCCTGCTGACTTTTATTATACCGATGAATTTCATCAATAAATAAAATGGGAGAAAAAAGTCCCATAGGTTTGGAAAGTACCTCCCTTAGTTCTTTCACTCCCGAATTAATGGCGCTTAAACTATGAAAAGGACGTTTGGTGAGTTCGGCAATCAATAACGCGAGCGACGTTTTGCCCACACCCGGCGGCCCCCACAAAAGCAAAGAAGGCAGCGCATTCGCTTCTATTGCCCGGCGAATGGGGCCGTTTGGGCCGACCAATTTTGCCTGACCAACAAAATCATTTAAAGAGCGGGGACGCATCCGCTCCGGCAAAGGAATACTCGTAGGATTCATACATTTGGCAGTAGGTGTGCAACGTTAATCATCGGGCGCTGCTTTTTTGATCAATCCGATTATCTTCTATTTTGGAAACGACTCTCCCATTTTTTGAGTTCACGGGCATAAAACGCCTGATAGGGATACAGAAGCCACTCGTACAGCTGCTGCGGAAAGCGTGTCACCTGATGAAAAAGTGAGGGATATATGTGGCGTTTTTCGTGTACTATTCCCTGTATCATGGCTTTGGCCACCTGTTCAGGGGTTTGAGATGGCCACGGAACTACGGGTTTTTGCGCGGAGTCTGCCACTGCTTCCTGGAAAAAATTGGTACGGGTAGCAATTGGATAAATCATTCCTACTTTGCCTGAATCATGCGATTCAAAACGATATGCATCCAGAAAACGATCCAACGCTGCCTTCCCGGCACCATACAGCGCATAGCCGGGAATTGCCAGTTTGGCCATTGCCGAGGATGTAATTAAGGTATAATGTGGTTTTGGGCCATTCAGCGTCTTCATCTTTTGAAGGCTGTATAGCGGTGAAAGTACGTTCAAATCGAAGATTTTCTGCATTCTTCCCCAATCTTCATACTTGAAAGATTCGTAATAGGCAAAACCAGCATTTGCCACCATAAAGTCCACGGTGCCCAGTTCGTTTTTGGCTTTTTCAAACAAGGCATCAATTTGTTCTTTTTGGGATAAATCGCCTGTGAAGGGCACCCAACGATGCGAATTCTCAGGAAGTGCGCGTAATGTTGCCTGCAAGCTCGTCTCATCTATGTCTGCCACCAAAATCGTCAAATTTTTGTAGCTGCATAGCTCATACAAAAAAGCGCGGCCTATTCCAGAGGCCGCGCCAGTAATGATGCTATGAGAATTGTTGATCTTCAACTGTTATCCAAACGAACGACTACTTGCTTACACTTCAAAGGGTTAGCCTTTCAAGTGTCATGTTTTTTTTGAGGTTGCTCAATGCCCCAAAAACCAGGTTGTAAACGGACTGAATATTAATTTTCATCAAATCTGCAATTTCCTGATTATTCATATTCATATAAAATTTCAGAAAAATGGCTTCCCGTTGCCGGCGGGGCAGGTGGTTAATCGCTTTGTTCAGGTGGCGATTGGTTGTATCAAACTCTTCTTCCGCAATTAGATTATGCTCATGAGAAGCCGTATGAATGTGCCAGTATTCTACCGGGATGTCCTCATTGCTTGTATGCTTTTGAAGCGCGTTGAGATGCCTTACGAGCTTACGCTTGATGGAGGCCATCAGGTAAAACCGTACTGACGTAGTGTCACCGATTGTGTTGCGGTTTTTCCAGAGTTCTACAAACAAATCATGAATGCAATCCTTAATCAAAGGTTTGTCGATCGTAAACTGAGAACAATACTGATACAGAATGTGAACGTAAGATTGATACAGGCAGGCGTAGGCGTTTTCGTCGCCAGTTCTGAACTGGTTCCAGTAACGCAGCTCTTCTTCTTGTTTATATCGAACGTAGGCCATTGGGTAGGTTAGGAATGGTTAAGGAATTTTTACGTGTTTAGGAATAAAGGTCAAATTTACACTTGTAAATATATTTATAAAAAAACATTAAAAAAAAATATTTTAAGTAGAAAATTCTTATTCGACACGAAAAGATTTCTACCGGGCACTTTATTAGTCTTAACTATAAATTGGAGTTACAAACTTAAAATCATCTCCATCAAATAGTCCAAGGTCGCTAAGTTTAAGAGAAGGAATTACAAGCAATGCCATAAATGAAAGGGTCATAAAGGGCGATTTGAGCCCGCTACCCATTATATCCTTAACAAAAAGATCAATTTCAGTGTATCTTTCAGATACATAATATCCATCTTCATCAGTCATTAATCCGGCGATAGGCAGCGGTAAAAGGTGCGCGGACGACTCACAGACTGCCGAAATCCCACCTTTTGCCTCAATTACGGCGTTTACAGCCCGGCAAAGACTTTCGTCGTCGCAGCCAACGGCAATAATATTGTGGGAATCGTGCCCGACTGTAGACGCAATTGCACCTTTGATCAAACCAAAATTTGTGATGAAGGCAACCGCTGGAGGCGCTTCCTGGTAACGATTGATGACCACTATTTTCAAAATATCCTGGGTTAGATCACTCTCAAAATTGTGACCTTCTGGTACAGCTATTTCTTTGAGTAGCGTATTTGTGATCAGCTGTCCATCCAATGCCTCAATAACCCGCAGCTTCGGATTAGATTCTTTAATCATAAACTGAAAATCGGCAGGCTGCCGGGGCGAACAAGTAAAGTTATTAATGAATTCGCTGCGTAAATCCGGGATCTTGGAAATACCGTTTTCTGCCACTACTTCGCCGTTCAGGTACGTTTGGAGAATGGTAAATTGTGTTAAACTGTCTACAACAATAAAATCAGCAGGGTCACCTTCGCGCAGCAGTCCCACGGGCAGGCGGTAATGCAGTATAGGATTAAGACAGGCTGCACGTAAAATATCAAACAGATCGTGTCCTTTGGCCAAAGCCCGCTTGACAAGGCTATTGATGTGTCCTTCTACCAAACTATCCGGATGTTTGTCGTCGGAACAGAACATGATTTTTTCCGGGAAGTCAGCCAAAAGCGGGATTAATGCTTCAAAATTTTTAGCCGCACTTCCTTCCCGAATCAGAATATGCATGCCAAGCGCAAGTTTTTCAGCCGCTTCGTCGTACGTAAAGCACTCATGATCAGTGCTTATTCCGGCTTCTGCGTAGCGTTTGGCGGAGTCGCCCCGAAGACCGGGTGCGTGACCATCTACCGGTTTATTGAACGCCTGAGCTAGCAGAAGTTTGGCCATGATTTCAGGGTCCTGATTGAGCACACCCGGAAAATTCATCATTTCGGCCAAATATCCCACCTCCTTCATGCTGAGCAGTGTGCGAAGTTCTTTAAGGCCAATAACGGCTCCTGCGGTTTCAAAAGGGGTGGCAGGTACGCAGGACGGCGCGCCAAAGCTAAATTTGAACGGAACACGCCTGCTGTCTTCGATCATGAACTGAACACCTTGAATGCCCAGGACATTGCCGATTTCGTGCGGGTCGGAAACGGAGCCCACCGTACCATGAACTACGGCCAAACGCGCAAATTGGCTCGGGGTGAGCATTGAACTTTCGATGTGAACATGCGCATCGACGAATCCAGGTAAAATATAGGGGAGTGCAGGGTTTTCTCTGCCATGTGCAACGATGCTTATGATTCGGCCATTTTCCAGTTCTAATGTAGATTCCTGAATGGTGCGGTCAAAGAGATTTAGAATATTGGCCTTCATTTGTGTAACTAATTTTTATTTGATGTACTGAATAACCAAAGAAAAGGATAAAAAGCCATTTTTGGAACCGGCCATTTTGAAAAAATAACGGACTGCACGGTTAATACTTTCAATACATAGTCTTTATTACACAACTTTACGTCGGTTTTGGCTGTGCAAAAGTCAAATTTTTGGGCCCTACTACCATATAGCCTGAGAATAGGACGTACAACTGGCGTAAAACCCTTACTTAAATTTTAACCTTTCGATAGAAAAAACATGTTTCGATTAGATAATAAAGTGGCTCTGATTACGGGCGGAGCAAGCGGCATTGGGTTGGCCATTTCTACGATTTTTGCCAGACAAGGGGCACAGGTTCATATTCTGGAAGTGAATGAATCCCTCGCTCAGCAGACCGCCGAAACGATCCGGCAGGAGGGAGGCACGGCCTTTGCACATGCCGTTGACATTTCCAATCAGCAGCATGTGCTTGAAGTGATTGATGGTATTGCCAAAGAAAATCCGATCGATATTTTGGTCAATAATGCCGGAATTGCGCACATTGGTAAAGCCCATACCACGCAGGAGGCAGACTTTGACCGAATTGTCAATGTGAATATTAAAGGTGTGTACAATTGTCTATTTGCTACGATTCCCCATATGCAAAAAAACGGAGGCGGCGTCATTTTGAACATGGTGTCAATTGCGGCTACGGTCGGTATTCCGGATCGTTTTGCTTATTCAGCAAGTAAAGGGGCAGTTTATACGATGACGCTTTCGGTGGCAAGAGATTATCTGAGCGATCATATTCGCTGCAACAGTATTTCTCCGGCGCGGGTGCATACTCCTTTTGTGGATGGCTTCATTGCCAAAACGTATCCGGGTCAGGAAAAAGAGATGTTTGAAAAACTATCCAAAACCCAGCCCATTGGGCGCATGGCCAAGCCCGAAGAAATTGCCGGATTGGCACTTTATTTGTGTTCAGACGAAGCCGCTTTCATCACGGGTTGTGATTACCTGATTGATGGCGGTTTTGAAAAATTGAATAATTAAAAGACTCATTCAGGTATGTCCTGAAGGTCAGCTTAGTCTATATTTCTTATCCATTTTTTAGAAAAACGATCCAATGAAATTATTTCGCTTCGGCGCCTTTGAGCAGGAAAAACCGGGAGTACTTATGCCCGATGGAAAATGGCTGGATGTGTCAGCTTTTGGAGAAGATTATTCCGAGAATTTTTTTGCCACAGATGGCCTGTCCCGTTTGGCCGAATGGCTGCAAACACAGGCTGATACTTGCCCGGAAGTTCCCGAGAAGTCGCGGTTGGGTTCGTGCATTGGGCGTCCGTCCAAAATTATCTGCATCGGCCTCAATTATGCGCGGCATGCCGCCGAGTCTGGCGCGGAGCCACCCAAAGAACCGGTTGTTTTTTTTAAAGCTACCTCTGCTCTTTGTGGACCAAATGACGAGTTGATTATACCCAAAAACTCGGTGAAAACGGATTGGGAGGTAGAACTTGCCGTCGTGATCGGTACCAAAACTTCCTACATTGAAGAAAGTGAGGCCATGAACTACGTGGCTGGTTATGTGCTTCACAATGATTATTCGGAACGTGAGTTTCAGCTGGAACGCGGCGGTCAGTGGGTAAAAGGCAAAAGCAACGATACATTTGCACCTTTGGGGCCATATTTTGTGTCGAAAGACGAAATAGCGGATCCACACAATCTGCCGATGTGGCTGTCGGTCAATGGTCAAAAGGTACAGAATTCAAATACCGCTGACATGATTTTTTATATTCCAAAACTGATCAGCTATTTAAGCCATTTTATGACGCTGTTGCCAGGAGATGTGATTTCTACCGGAACTCCCGAAGGTGTTGGTTTAGGCATGAAACCGCCTGTTTACCTGAAACCCGGCGACGTAATTGAATTGGGAATTGAGGGGTTGGGTACGCAGCGGCAGGAAGCTGTGGCCTGGGAATAAGCTTGTAAGAAAATCGCTTTTTATAACTAAACAGGGCTCGAAAATTAAATTTTTCGAGCCCTGTTTTTTACAAAATATTTTGTCTTTTAGCTTCTGATCGAAAGTATTGAAGATACTTATACACGCTAATTTTTTCGAGGTGAGTACCATCGGTCGTCAGGTAATCATCACAGGCGGGCATGTCAATAAATTTACAGTTGAGCGGAAGAAACGCCTCCTTAATTTTGGTTCGAAGCTGCACAGGCGCAGCCAGTTCACAAATTTTTGGATCAACAGGAACTTCAAAAAACACAACCGTTGTGCCAATATTCTGAAAGTATTCCACAAACGGTTTTAATTTGGTTATTTGATCCGTCACATAATTTTCAGGATACGCATTTTGCTGATTTTCCATTTGAACTCCCAACATCGTTTTATACGCATCTTCGGAGCGTTCAAGGCCCGTAATTACACCCGCGGGCTGCAAGTCAGGATTTCCATCGAACGCAAGCGGCAACCGTGCGAGGACACCCAAAGGCTGATTACGCTCGCGCCAGGAATGCATCACCCGTTTGACCGGATACATAATGGGAGAAAACAGGGAAGCCTGCAATTCCGGATCGGCATTTCGCATCAATACGTTCATTTCGATAAACAGTACCTTAGGTTTATAATCCATGTTTTGAAGAATTAATAATCCATCAAAAATAGATTGACCGCCAAACGAAAGATTGTAAAAGGAATCCGGTAAACTATCCGCAGGAACTTTGGAAGTAATGCGATTACCAATAGACGAACCCACCATGATGTGGTCGTAGGTTTGTGGGGAATATATAAAATTATGTGCCCTCACCACGCTGCTTTGCGGTGCGTTTTGCCCCGTAGACCACCACGCATCCACCGAACGCATCAGAACTTCGTATCCTATCAGAAGCAGGAGTGCTGTTAAAAGTGATTTTTTTAGCATCGGTTCAGGGTCAAAATTGGAAGTAAATGAAATCTGTACCAATGCCACTGTTGGTTACGATCATGAAAAACATAAATCCATACAGGTAAGGCTCAAAGGTTTGCGAAAGCCGATGGGTAGGATACTGCATTTTGAAAAGATAATAGAAATGATACAAGACTACCGGAAAAGTATAAAGCGCTACATACACGACAATCGCCATATAGCTTGACATACCGGTATTGTTAAAAATGGCCTGAATGTATTGTATGACATGGTTGAAATCCGTGAGCTTAAACAGAAGCCAGGCAAAGGTAACAAAGAAGAAAACTACAAACCCGGAGCCAATTTGATACACCAGGGATGGATTTTTGGGCGCCGGATGACGATCACGCCAAAAGCGTTCGAGCGCAAGCGCGAGGCCATGAAAAGTGCCCCAAACCGCATAACTCCATGCAGCGCCATGCCATAATCCTCCCAAAACCATCGTAAGCATGAGGTTGAAATACGTACGATAAGGACCCTTACGATTTCCACCTAGCGGGATGTAAAGATATTCTTTCAAAAATGTGGATAACGAAATATGCCACCGACGCCAGAATTCGGAGAAAGAGGTGGAAATATAGGGATAGTTAAAATTTTGCATCAATCGATACCCAAATAGCCCGGCCACGCCAATGGCAATGAGCGAATATCCCGCAAAATCGGCGAAGATTTGAATGGAGTAGCCAAACAAAAGCGTCAAAAGCACAAAGGATGAATGGGTTTCAAAATATGGATACTGAATCCAGAATGTATGATGATTGAGCTGATCGGCAATAACCATTTTTAGGAAATAGCCCGTAACCAAGGCCTTGTAGCAGTACGTCCAATCGATTTCGGTAAAGAATTTTTCCCGAATTTGAGGAATAAAATCATGCGCTTTCAGAATAGGACCGGCTACGAGATGCGGAAAAAAGGCTACGAAAAAGGTGGTATTGATGGTATGTTTGACCACCGATTTTGCCACCAAACTGCGATACGCCGGAATATCACGTCCTTTGTAAGCGTCTACTACAAGGCTGATTCCTTCAAAAGTAAAAAACGAAATACCGATGGGAAGCGGCACATAAGTCAAAAATTCACCCACACTATGGCCGGGCGGGAAAAAAGTGCGACCTACCAGCGGACTGTATTTAAAAAAAGCGAGAATCAGCAGGTTTATTACAACCCCAAGAGTAGCGTATAGCCGTCTGCGAGCAGGCAGGCCGTGCACTACCAAATAGCTAGTGGTAACGTTGATTACCACCGACACTAAAAATAGTATCAGCAATGCCGGATTGGTATATCCGTAAAAAAATAAGCTGGCAGCAATCAACACCGGAACCTGTACTTTTCGTACAAAAGGCAAATAATATACGAAAAGTGAAACGAGCACGAGTGCCACAAACTCAAAGCTATTGAATAACATAGGGTAGATGATGGTTAGAAAACCGACTTTCCATGGTTTAATTGATAAATTCTTGCGACCTGGCCTTCCCTCAAAACGATTTGGACGGCTCAAATGTAAAAACTCCTGACTTATTGGCAAAAACCTATGACGCTCGACGCCCATCAACATTTCTGGAACTACGATTCGCTACGTCACGAATGGATTACGCCGCAAATGGCCAAAATTCGTCAGGATTTTATGCCGGAAGATTTAGGTACTCTCCTGAGAAAGAATGATATAGAGGGTTGCGTGGCTGTTCAGGTAGATCAGACTGAGGAAGAAACACTATTTTTACTAGGGTTGGCTGATGCCCACGATTTTGTAAAAGGGGTCGTTGGGTGGGTCGATTTCCGAGATGAAAATGTGTATAAAAGGCTTGATTATTTTTCTCAATTTGAAAAATTAAAAGGGTTTCGGCACATTGTTCAGGCCGAGCCTGATGATTTTCTGACAAGAACTGATTTTGTTCAGGGTGTTCGTCACTTATCCGAGTTTGATTTTTCGTACGATATTCTGATTTATCCTTCACAATTGGCGGCGGCTGCTTTTTTTGTGAGTCAATTGCCGGATGTGCGGTTTGTGGTAGATCATCTCGCAAAGCCTGATATCAGAACAGGAGCGATTGCGGAGTGGTCAAAAGGGATTAAGAGACTGGCATCGTTCCCAAATGTATCTTGTAAAATCTCAGGAATGGTTACAGAAGCTGACTGGCAGCATTGGCAGCCTTCTGATCTGACGCCTTATTTAGATGTTGTTGTGGAAGCATTCGGAACTCAACGTCTGATGTTTGGTTCCGATTGGCCGGTATGTTTGGTAGCTGCTGAATATAAGCAGGTAAAAGATTCAATAAATACGTATTTTAGTACTTTTTCTGCCACAGAACAGCAGGCCGTTTGGGGAGAAAATGCCAGGAAATTTTATAAAATTGAACTTTAAACAGGCGCAAAAATTGACATTTTAAATAAATAGCTTTCTGGAAATAAATTACACTAGCTGTAACATGACTTTGGTATGAAGAGATATTGTTTCACACTGGATTTGAAGGATGATCCTAAATTAATTGCTGAATATGAGGCTCATCACCGAGCCGTGTGGCCCGAAATTCTGGAAAGTATTGTCGAGCCGGGGATTGAGCAAATGGAGATTTATCGGTTCCACACCCGACTGTTTATGATTATGGATGTAAATGAACGCTTCAATTTCAAGTTGAAAGAGCTTCTTGATGAAAACAATCTACGGGTGCAGCAGTGGGAGCAACTCATGTGGACCTATCAACAAGCTTTGCCGACTGCCAAACCGGGTGAAAAATGGGTATTAACCAAAAAAATATTTGATTTACAAAAAAGCATTGCCTAAACTCACGCCACCGTTCTGTGTAACTTTCCCCAACAAGCTATTTTGAAACGTATAATTCTACTGATTTTTATTCTGATCACAAGCACAGCTCTCAGGAGCTCTGCGGTCAAAAAGGCATTGGAAGTCAGGGTTATAAGTTTCAATATGCATCATGGAGAAGATTTGTGGGGAAAATCTAATCTGCGGCAGGTCATAAAACTCATTGAACTTCATAAGCCACATATAGTGGCATTGCAGGCGGTAGACAGCCTGGTCGAAAATGGAATTGTTGCGCATCAAATCCGCCAAATAGCGGCTCAAACGGGCATGTACTACGTGTATGGCGCTTCGGATAGCCTCTCAAATGGCAGCCACGGCGTAGGTATTTTGTCAACATGGCCGCTTGAAAAAACGCAAAACCTGCAATTGCCCACCTCCAAAGGGGCAGATCCACGTACCATGGTGTGTGCCCTGCTGAATCCCATTGATGATTTACGTTTCCGAATATGCAGCGCCCGCCTTGAATATGCCTCTGTCTTTGACCGCGCCTTACAATCGGCTTACATCAATCAGGTACTTGGACAAAGCGTTCAGCCGGTAATTTTAGCTATGGATATGGGGGCAAGGCCCAATGAACAGCCCTACTTTTCCTATCGGAACTCCTGGATTGATGCTGCAAAAGGCTCTTTATTGCCGACCTGGATTGAGGGGGTTTCGGGCGACCGACTTGATTATCTGATGGCTTTAAAAAACACCCGCATTCGGGTAAAGTCATATACTGTCATAAAAGACTTCCCGACGGCCTCTGATCATTTTCCAATTATGGCGACATTTGAATTCTGGTAAAAAAAATTCCGACACCTGAATGGTATCGGAATTATACAAAGTTTCTGGATTTCAGAATCTGAGAAGCAGGCTGTCGGTTGGCTTAGTTGATTGCCGAAACGAGCCGACGAGTCTGCGTCATGATGTCGAACGACTGGCTATGCTTCTCTTTTCCGTCCAAAATCTCGAAGGTATAAGTACCATCAAGCAGGGGAGAAAGATCAAAGAATTTTACATAGTTCGATTCGATGGAGCTAGTCTCATTGAAGAGAATAACATCTTGCGCATCAAGAATTCGTACGATAATTTTGTTTGCGTTTGGATTGATATAAGAAACACGGAATTGCATAGGTTTGCTCTGAGTAACGTGCAGGTGCGTTTGTGGAGTCGCATGAGCAGTTTTGTCAGATACGTCGGTTGATTGCGCCGCCAAAGGGCTGGCAAAAAGTACAGCAAGCAGCCCTAATAAGGCGGCTTTTGAGAAATAATTAATTGTTTTCATAAGAGTTATTTGTTTGTAGATTCTAAAAAAAGTTTTATAAACTTGATTCAGACTCCGATTCCCTTTTGTGAAAAACTTTGTGATTCAAAAGTATAGTATTCTGAAATACAATGAAATAGATAAATTTTTAATATTTAAAAGTTGTTTATTTAATAAATGAATGCCTTAGAATAATACAACGTTTATTTACAGGGCCATGAAGATTGTTTATAAAATACAATTTGACTCGGTAGCCTAGCCCAATTTTTTCCTTTCTTACTTCAATTTAAATTAAGTTCTTAATCCTTTATCTCATCTTATACCCTTAACATTATCTGAATATGAACAAAAAGTTGCTTCTAATTTTCATTTTTGGCATCCTTTCGATGGCTGCTATGGCCCAAAGCAAGGACGAAAAAGCCGTTCGGGAACGGATCGAAACCTGGCGCGTGGCACTAATCAATCAAAATGCGGCTGCGCTTTATTCTTTATTGGCCGAAGAAATGACCTACGGACACTCAAATGGGCAAATGGATACAAAAGTTTCGTTTATCAATACGATTGATTCCAGGAAAGAAGTCTATCAGGAACTTGAACTGACCAAAATGAACATCACAATGGTTGGCAATACTGCGCTTGTCCGGCATCAGATGGATGCAAAAGTTAAAATGGAGGATGGCTCGACAATTACGCCAAAACTTGGTGTGCTGCAAGTGTGGCAAAAGGGCAAAGACGGCTGGCAACTTTTGGCACGTCAGGCATTCAAATTGTAAGAGAATTGTCGTATGAAGGGAAATGCCTGAACAGGATTGTTAAAAAGGGAATAGTCATTTTAACAATCCTGTTTTTGATTTAGGAGAGAGAATATTTAGTAAAGTTTCGCCCGCGAGGCTATCATGCATAAGGAGTTTGCTTTACTTTGCAGTTTGATCACTTGAAACCCTACTATGTCTTCAATAATCATAGCCCTCGATGGCTATTCGAGTTGTGGGAAGAGCACCACGGCAAAGTTGGTAGCAAAGCAGCTGCATTACGCCTACATAGATACTGGTGCGATGTATCGGGCAGTTACCCTTTTTTTTATTCAAAATCATATTACGCTAACCAATCCAAAAGAAGTGCGTAAGGCCCTGGATGACATTCAGATAGGTTTTAGACTTCATCCCGAAACGTTCAGCAACGATACGTTTCTCAACGGAATGAACGTAGAAAGCGAAATCAGGAAAATGTATGTATCAGACCGGGTGAGTGAGGTGAGTGCGATTACCGAAGTAAGGAGGGACATGGTGGCTCAACAGCAGCGGATGGGTAAAAGCAAACGGATCGTGATGGATGGCCGGGATATTGGTACGGTTGTGTTTCCGGAAGCTGAATTGAAGATTTTCATGACTGCCGATCCCCTGATGCGTGCTTCGCGGCGGCAGGAAGAACTTCTGGCAAAAGGTGAAATGGTTGGTTTGCCGGAAATTATTGCCAATCTCGAAAAACGGGATTATATAGATACGCATCGGGCAGAAGGTCCGTTAGTTCAGGCAGCAGATGCCGTTTTGGTGGATAATACGTTTATGACAATTGACGAACAGGTAGAATTGGTTGTTCGGTTAGCGGATGAACAAATCGGGCAAAAATTGCGGTCGCGGGAGGATACAAAAAAATGAACTCAAAAAAGTACGATTATCTGATCGTTGGGCAAGGTATAGCGGGCACAAGTTTGGCGTGGCACCTGATAGAGGCCGGTCGGCAGGTGCTTGTTGTGAATGATTCCTCCCTGCCTTCGGCCTCGCTTGTAGCAGCTGGTATTTTTAATCCGCTTACAGGGCGCAAGTTGGTTAAAACCTGGATGGCAGATACTATATTTCCGTATGCAAAAGATTTTTATGAGGGTTTAGAAAAAAAGTTAGGAGAGAAATTAGTGTATCCTCTTGCAATCTACCGACCCTATCGGTCTGAGGATGAGCAAAATAATTATACTAAATACACATCCGAATCGGAGATTTCGCAGTATATATCCTCAAACTCTACGGCAACTAATGAAGTTAAAGGATTAAACAATCCGCTTGGTGGTTTAGAAGTAACAGGCTCTGGGTGGGTAGATTTAAGTTTACTTATTGAAAAAAGTAAAGAATTATTTCTTGAAAATAATCAATACATAGAAATAAATTTTGACTTTAAAGATTTGAAATTCAATGATTCTTGTGTTGAGTGGAAAGGAAATGAAATTGGAAAAGTAATACTTTGTCAAGGTGTAGATGCCCGCGAGAATTCATTATTTGACTGGTTGCCGTTCAATCCTGTGAAAGGGCAAATTCTGGACGTGAGGTTTGATAGCTATTTTGCCAGGCAAATCGTGAATCAGGGAATATTTATATTGCCAATGCCCGAAGGAGACATATATAAAGTAGGTGCGACCTATTCGTGGCATGACCTTGACTGGGAAATTACAGAAGATGGAAAAGCATACCTCGAACAAAGGCTACAACCATTGATTGAAGGTTCTTACACCATTCATGGTCAGCGGGCTGGTATACGTCCTTCCTGCAAGGACCGACGACCATTGGTTGGGTTGCATCCTGAAAAACCGCAACTGGGAGTATTTAATGGCCTGGGAACCAAAGGAGTAACCTTGGCTCCGTATTTTGCAAATGAGTTTGTAGAGCACCTGGAACATGGAAAAGAATTGAATCCAGAAGTGAATATTGCCCGGTATTTTTCGTTATATTACCGTTAAAAGAAAGCCTGAAACACAAATGAAGATATTTTTGCAAATCAAATATGTGACCTTGCTAGCACTTTTCTTTGTGTTGTGCGGGCCCACAGCCAAAGCTCAGCGGTATCCATCTCAGGAGGAATTTGGAAAAAACCGGATTCAATACCGGACTTTTGACTGGAAAATTTTCAGAACTTCTAATTTTGAAGTATACCATTATCAAGGAGGTGTAAACATGGCCCGCCTCACCGCTCAATTTGCCGAAAGTGAGTTTGATCGGGTTACCGAGCTTCTTGGGTATACACCTTACAATCGGATAAAAATCTTCCTGTACAATTCCCCCGGCGAGCTCATGCAAAGCAACATGGGCCTTTCAACGTTTGGAGATTTGGATGATCAGGAATTGGATTTGGCCCAATCCCGCATTGAAATAGCATTTACAGGCGATCAGATCAGCTTTCGTAAAAAGTTAATAGCCGAAATATCCCGATTGTTCGTGTACGATATGCTATACGGAGGAAATTTGAAAGATGCCCTTCAAAGCTCGTTACTTCTTACACTTCCAGAATGGTTTATGGCAGGAATTGCCGCCTATATTTCCGAAGGCTGGACACCAGAATTGAGTGACTACATGCGTGACAACACGCAAAATCGTCAAATTAAAAAGCCTGCGTTACTAACCGGGCAAGATGCCACGCTCGTGGGCCAATCGATCTGGAACTACATTGCTGAACGCTATGGGCGGGATAATATTTCCAATATTCTGAACCTGACCAGAATTATCAGAACCGAGCAAACTAGTATTACAAGTACCTTAGGTATACCTTCTTACACACGATTTTTGCGTGAATGGCGGGAATTTTACGGTGCAGAAACAGCCAAAGTTAATGTTGGGTACAAAGAACCAACACCCACCTGGACGTACCGCATGCATGAGTTTAATGAAGCAGGAAGCAATGCTTCAATTAAATTATCGCCTGATAAAAAATGGATTGCAGTGAGCGAGCTTCGTAAAAATCGATATAAAGTAACGGTATTTAACCTCGAAACCGGGAAAAATATGGTGGTGCGGCAAGGGGGAGTGCAGATTGGTAACTCTCAGCAGAGTAGTATGTTACCATTAATTTCCTGGACGAAATACAATACGCTTGCCGTGGTAGTAGAGGAAAATAACCGGCAAAACCTATTCATCTTTGATAAGCTCGATACAAAACGACCTGTCATTCGGGTTAAACGTCAGATTCGCGGATTGGATCAGATAGTGGATGGACATATCGGATGACGGAACGATGTTGGCGGTAAGTGCAGACAAAGGTGGTAAAAATGACCTATACCTTGTTAGTGTGTCGCGTGCATCAGTTATCGCTTTGACTAATGACTTGTACGACGATCTCCATCCTCAATTCGTGTCCGGTTCGTCAAGAAAAGTTGTTTTCTCGTCCAATCGTACCACAGATTCTTTGGGTACAGATGCTGGAAATTACAAAACTCTTCAAGCGTCTATCAGCCTGTTCGAACACGATGGATCTCCAAGAGCTGAAACTGTAACACGGCTTGTGGATTCTTTGGGTACGGCCATGTCTGCCATTTCTGCGGATGAAAACTTTGTCTATTTTTTATCAGACCACAAAGGAATTCGCAATGTCTTTAAATATGATCGTCAATTACAGGCAATATCTCAGCTTACCAACTATCCATTCTCGGTCCGTAGCGCAGATATGACGGTCGAGGGGAACGGAGGAATCGTTTATTCTAAGTTGAGTAATGGGTTGTTTGAAATGAACTTCCTGAATAGTTTCAATATAAATGCCACCTTTGAAACACCGGTTATTTCCCGTGGCGCACCAAAAGTTGAACCTAAACAATCAGCAATTCCCGGCCAAAAGCAAGTAAAAAAGGACACACTTGATGGGAATCAACTTGCTTCAAAAATACAATTGAGAGAAGGAGAGGTTGATACAGACAACTATCAGTTTGATGAAGATATCTTAAAGACGTTTGAGTTCAGGCAAAAGAAAGGCAGTGTAGCTAATGTTCCTACGTTAATTCCAAAGACCCGGAAAAGAGAAAATATAGCGATTCAGGGTCCATATGATTACAGAGGTTTATTTATTGCCAACGATGCAACATCGGATTGGCGAATTGACCCCATACGCGGATTTGGCTACGCACAGTCTATTTCGATGAATGATCTACTCGAAAATCACGTGATAAAAGCCGGATTTTTTATCTCTACTACTTTCAGAAACAGCGATTTATTTGCTGAATATAACAACAATACCTATCGGGTAGATTTTGGTGCAAGGGTGGAACGAAAGAGCCTTTACATAGATTCTGAAAATGCAATTCAACGATACAGATTCAATCAGGTACAGCTTTCGGCATCTTATCCCTTTTCAGCGCATGCCCGATTTACCCTAACACCAATGTTTACCGTAACCCGATTGGTAGATATTGGCCTCATTTCCGAGCCTGACCGGTCTACACAATATGGTGGTTTGAGAAGTGAATTTGTGGTGGACAATACCACTATTAATGGCATGAACATGGTGGAAGGTACCCGATTGAAGGTCAGATATGAATCATATCTTGGTATTGGGCAGGCATATCAGAATTTTAACCGATTAAGTATTGATTTGCGCAGGTACCAAAAAGTACATCGCGATCTCATATTGGCTGGTAGGTTAGCATTTAGTCGTTCGGGTGGACGTGCACCAAAGCAAAGTATTATGGGCGGTATGGAGAATTGGGTAGCGAATCGGAAGGACTCCCCAAATACTAACGACCCGCTGGATTTTGGACCTGGAATTGATAATCGCGATATATTTTTCGCGGAATTCGCCACCAATCTTCGAGGGTTTAATTTGAATCGTTTGGCTGGTACAAATTATTTCCTGGCAAATCTTGAACTTAGGATTCCGCTTGTTAAATATTTATACCGCGGGCCAATCACATCTAATTTCCTGAGAAATTTTCAGATCATTGGATTTTCAGATCTTGGAACCGCCTGGACAGGCCGAGGGCCATTTAGTGAAGAGAATAGTTTAAACACCGAAATCATCGGCGGAGGTACAGATCCTTTTCGAGCAACGGTTACAAATTTTAGAAATCCTTACCTCATGGGATACGGTGTTGGAGCACGAACTATGCTGTTCGGATTCTATGTGAAGTTCGATTACGCATGGGGTATAGACAATGGAATCACAAATAAGGCGGTTCCATACGTCACCTTGGGCTACGATTTTTAAGCATTTCTTTGGTTTCATGAAAAAGGGCTGAATCGTAATGGTTCAGCCCTTTTTTAGTAAAACAGTAATCTTGATTGAACGGAGAGTTTAGGTACACAGACCAAATTAATGAACCTAAAACACTGAATTCGATTTTTGGCACTTTTTTAGCTATGGTTATTTTCCCGGGCTTTTTCATTCTCCTACTGCCCTCACATTTCTCCTTGCACCTGCTTTATAGAGGAACGTATAGGTCTCCTCATTCCTAAAAACCTCAATAGTAGCGCATACGCGTAAATTTTGATTTCAAACTGGCACTCCCCGTACTTTGGCATAATTTGTGTTGCTTATAAGGTGTAATAAAAACTAAATTTTCAATAATACCGAACAGATGAAAGGTATTCATTTTTCAACTAGCCGTATAAAAATGCCAAATCTCATTATTCCTCCGATGAATAAGCTATTGGGTAGTAGTTCAATAGTGAGATTATTCATTCAGATTTTTGCTATATTTGGCAAAAAAAGTGATGCATCCTATTCACAAATAAAAGTATTTGGGAAATTCCTCAAAATACTCCTGTTAAAGTTACATTATTTGATAATAGTTAGACTTTGCAGGTTATTAATGAATAGAGAAGGTCCGCCTGTTGAAGATGCTATACACTACACACTAATAAATAATAATACAGGTCATCTTAATGCCATCTCTATGAGCAATCCACTTCTACTTGTAAAGTTGAAGATCTTCATGAGTACACTTGGGCAGCTTCTGTTTTCTCAGAACATGCCTTTACTTAGAGAGAAGACTTCGCTTTTGAAACTCTCACCATTTACGACAGGAGGCCAGGAAGTTGCCCCACGTCGATCAAAATTCAACCTGTTTTTAGGGATTAACCTATTCCTGATTGTTGGATTGCTGTTTTTGAGCAGCACCTCATTCGCTCAGGTGGATCTTAGTCTTTCTAAAAATATTGACAAGGGACAGCCCAGTATTGGCGAAACTGTTACTTATACGGTTACGGTTAAGAACAGTGGGATTCTTGAAGCAACCGGCGTCACTGTCAAAGACAGCCTTCCTATGGGTGGCGTTAGTTACCTAAGCCACTCTTTAATCAGAGGTGGAATTGGTTTTAACGCCGCTACTAAAATTTGGAATGTAGGCACAGTTGCTCCTGGCGATTCTGCTATCCTGGAAATAGAGGCACTTGTGCTTGCACAGGGAGTCTTTTTTAACGTTGCCGAAATCATGACTATGGATCAGGATGATTCTGACTCATGGCCCGGTGACGGTGCACTTGATCAGGATGATCTTGCATCCACTTGTTTTTCTGTACCTATAGAATGGTACGTTGGAGATGAATTTACAGTTAGCGTTCCTACGGGTTATAAAGGTATTCAATGGTTTTATAATGGTATTGCAATTACCGATTCAATAATTGTTGGTGGTCTTACTGTTGCTGTCGTAAATCTTGATTCAACCCTGACTATTAAAGGTCCGGGTTCTTATACATTTACATCTACCGTTGGTGTTTCTTGTCCAGCCACTGGCTGTTGTGCAATTCAAATTGTACCTGGTCCGCTGGGTTCTATTGGAGACTTTGTTTGGTTTGATACGGATAAGGATGGCATTCAGGATCCTTTGGAAGAGGGAGTGTCTGGTGTAACTGTACAGTTATTAGATAGTGCCGGTAATCTTTTAGCCACCACCGTAACGGGTCCGTTAGGTAAATACTTATTTGATAGCCTGCCTTCTGGAAAATATCGTGTTAAGTTTCTTGCGCCTACTGGAAATGTATTCACATTATCGAACGCGGGTGATGATACTCAGGATAGTGATGCAGGCCTCGATGGGTTAACACATTTAATTACAATTGATACTTCTAAACTTCCTTCGGATACTTTAAGGAATAATCCACATATTGATGCGGGTTTGATTCCCACGCCAGTATTTGACCTTGCGCTAGCGAAGACTCTGGCTCCCGGTCAGGTATCGAACGTAAATCCTGGTGCACTGGTAAATTTCCGTCTGACGGTAACGAATCAGGGTAACGTGGCGGCAACGCAGATTGCTCTGACAGATTCATTGCCTGCTGGTATGACCTTGCAGGATACAGACTGGACGGCTTCTGGCAGCATTGCTACATTGAACGTACCTATTGCCGGACCATTGGCTCCCGGTGCATCGACCTTTGTTGATATTACAGTAAAAGTAAGCGAGTCGTTTACGAACGGTACGCTGACCAACTACGCACAGATTCAGGATGCGAAAGATAGTGCCGGTAACCCAGTGACGGATATTGATTCCGAACCGGGCAACGGCTTTACGAATGGAGAAGACGACGACGACAGCGAACCTGTTTTTGTCTCGCCCACGCCAGTATTTGACCTTGCGCTAGCCAAGACTTTGGCTCCCGGTCAGGTATCGAACGTAAATCCTGGTGCGCTGGTAAATTTCCGTCTGACGGTAACGAATCAGGGTAACGTGGCGGCAACGCAGATTGCTCTAACAGATTCATTGCTTGCTGGTATGACCTTGCAGGATACAGACTGGACGGCTTCTGGCAACATTGCTACATTGAACGTACCTATTGCCGGACCATTGGCTCCCGGTGCATCGACCTTTGTTGATATTACAGTAAAAGTAAGCGAGTCGTTTACGAACGGTACGCTGACCAACTACGCACAGATTCAGGATGCGAAAGATGGTGCCGGTAACCCAGTGACGGATATTGATTCCGAACCGGGCAACGGCTTTACGAATGGAGAAGACGACGACGACAGCGAACCTGTTTTTGTCTCGCCCACGCCAGTATTTGACCTTGCGCTAGCCAAGACTTTGGCTCCCGGTCAGGTATCGAACGTAAATCCTGGTGCGCTGGTAACTTTCCGTCTGACGGTAACGAATCAGGGCAACGTGGCGGCAACGCAGATTGCTCTAACAGATTCATTGCCTGCTGGTATGACCTTGCAGGATACAGACTGGACGGCTTCTGGCAGCATTGCTACATTGAACGTACCTATTGCCGGACCATTGGCTCCCGGTGCATCGACCTTTGTTGATATTACAGTAAAAGTAAGCGAGTCGTTTACGAACGGTACGCTGACCAACTACGCACAGATTCAGGATGCGAAAGATGGTGCCGGTAACCCAGTGACGGACATTGACTCTGAGCCGGGCAGTGGCTTTAACGACGGAGAGGATGACGACGACAGCGAGCCAGTTAATGTATCGCCTACGCCAGTCTTTGACTTGGCGATTGCCAAGACATTGGCTCCGGGTCAGGTATCGAATGTAAATCCTGGTGCGGCGGTAACCTTCCGTCTGACGGTAACGAACGAAGGTAATGTAGCGGCGACGCAGATTGCTCTGACAGATTCATTGCCTGCTGGTATGACCTTGCAGGATACGGACTGGACGGCTTCTGGCAACATTGCTACATTGAACGTACCGATAGCCGGACCATTGGCTCCCGGTGCATCGACCTTTGTTGATATTACAGTAAAAGTAAGCGAGTCGTTTACGAACGGTACGCTGACCAACTACGCACAGATTCAGGATGCGAAAGATGGTGCCGGTAACCCAGTGACGGACATTGACTCTGAGCCGGGCAGTGGCTTTAACGATGGAGAGGACGATGACGACAGCGAGCCAGTTAATGTATCGCCCACACCGGTGTTTGACCTAGCGATTGCCAAGACATTGGCTCCCGGTCAGGTATCGAACGTAAATCCTGGTGCGCTGGTAAATTTCCGTCTGACGGTAACGAACGAAGGTAATGTATCGGCAACGCAGATTGCGCTAACAGATTCATTGCCAACGGGTATGACCTTGCAGGATACAGACTGGACGGCTTCTGGCAACATTGCTACATTGAACGTACCGATAGCCGGACCTTTGGCTCCCGGTGCATCGACCTTTGTTGATATTACAGTAAAAGTAAGCGAGTCGTTTACGAACGGTACGCTGACGAACTACGCACAGATACAGGATGCGAAAGATGGTGACGGCAACCCAGTGACGGATATCGACTCCGAACCGGGCAGTGGCTTTAACGACGGAGAGGATGATGACGACAGCGAGCCAGTTAATGTATCGCCCACACCGGTGTTTGACTTAGCGATTGCCAAGACATTGGCTCCGGGTCAGGTATCGAATGTAAATCCTGGTGCGCTGGTAACTTTCCGTCTGACGGTAACGAATCAGGGCAACGTAGCGGCAACGCAGATTGCGCTAACAGATTCATTGCCAACGGGTATGACCTTGCAGGATACAGACTGGACGGCTTCTGGCAACATTGCTACATTGAACGTACCGATAGCCGGACCTTTGGCTCCCGGTGCATCGACCTTTGTTGATATTACAGTAAAAGTAAGCGAGTCGTTTACGAACGGTACGCTGACGAACTACGCACAGATACAGGATGCGAAAGATGGAGACGGCAACCCCGTGACGGACATTGACTCCGAGCCGGGCAGTGGCTTTAACGACGGAGAAGATGACGACGACAGCGAATCTATAACTGTTGATTGTCCGACCATTGCACTGACTGTCAGCCCCGACGAAGAGATCTGTGTAGGTGAATCAGTTCTTTTAGGTGCATCTACCACAGCAACCGGTATTACAATTAATTGGTATTACGCGGCGATTGGCGGTACGCCTTTCGTAACTACAACAAGTGGCCAAAATTTAACGCTAAGCCCAACGTCTACTGTTACTTACTACCTTGAAGCTGTAAGTGCAACTGGATGTAAGAGCCCACGTACGCCAATTACGGTTATTGTTAATGCTAAACCTGCAACTCCAACTTGTGTAGGTAATGTACAAAATACATGTCCAGCTACGACAGTTGACCTTACAGCTATTACTATTTCTCCAATCTCAATCGTAGGAGGAGTATTTGAATGGCGCACCGGAGCTTCACCAACCTCAGCTTTGGTAACAAATCCAACGCAGGTGAATGCCGGTACTTATTATCTATTTGAAAAATCACCTGCCGGATGTTACAGCAACCCAATGGTTGTGAGTGTTAACATCATTCCATGTGATTGCCAGCTAGTTTATAGTGTTAATGCAGGTGCGGACCAGGAAGTTTGTGCTGGTTTACCAGTATCTATTTCTGCTGCTGTAACAGGAGTTGCAACAAGTGTTACCTGGACATCAACCGGTTCAGGTACATTCGCAAATTCAAATGCACTAACGACTACTTATACTCCATCAATCGCTGACATTGCGGCTGGAAATGTAATCCTGACCGCAACGACAAACGATCCTGATGCCCAGGGTATTTGTGTACCAAAATCTGATGCTGTAGCAATAACGATTAATCCTCAACCAGCCCCAGCCTTTGGTGTTGCTTGTGATGATACTTTGGTCTGCTTAGGAAAAAGCACAAAGCTTATAGGATTTGCTCCCGGTTCTACTATCAAATGGTATTTGACAGCCTCCGGTGGCACAGCCATTGGTACCACATTAAGTGGTGGAAAACTTACAGTTACTCCAACTGGAACAACCACATATTATGCTGAGACAATTAGCGATAAAGGTTGTATTAGTGCAGAAAGAACACCAGTTACAGTGATTGTACAGCCTTGCTTCTCTGATCTTGAAGTAGTAAAAACCATATTGACCCCCGGACCCTATTCGCCCGGTCAGTCAGTTAATTATGCGATTACGGTTAAGAACCTGGGAGTTGGAAATGCAACTAATGTAAAAGTAACCGAAGTTTTCCCAGCTGCTTTGACCTACGTGAGTGCAGTTCCAGCAGGAGAGTATAACAATGCTACCGGAATTTGGACTATTGGAAATCTAACTGCCAATTCTAACCGTACGCTTGTTATCGCTGCTACCATCAAGGCCAACGCAACTGGTAGCATTACCAATACAGCAATTGTCAGCAGCCCGGACAACGATCCAGGAAATACTTCTAACGATACGTCAAGTGTAACAATTGAGGTGATTCCGGTTGCAGATTTGAGCCTGATTAAAAAAGCTTCTAAACTCAATGCAGTAGTTGGCGAAACAATCACCTACACTCTTGAAGTGACAAATGAAGGACCACAGACAGCTACCAATGTTGAAGTGCTGGATCAGTTGCCTGCAGGTTTGGAATTTGTAGCGAGTGCAGATTTCTCTAAAACTGGAAATATCCTGAAAGGAAGCATTGCCAGCATCATGGCCGGTCAAACCAAATCGTTGACCTTTACTGCGAAATTGACAGGAACAGGATCAGTTAAAAATATCGCTCAAATCAGCAAGTCAGATCAGAGCGATCCTGATTCTTCTCCTGGAAATGGATATAACAACGGTGAAGATGACGAAGCCTCTGTAACAGTAAATGTTGGTTGTCCAACCATAGAGCCTCCGTTAATCGCATGCGCCACAACAAATATTTGTGTAGGTGCATCAGTAACACTCACGTCCATTGGTTGTAAAGATGGAACTGTAAAGTGGTCCAATGGAATGGAAGGTGCTTCAATTACGATTACCTTGAATCAGACCACTACCTTTACGGCAGTCTGTGACAAAGGTGAATGCGAAAGTGCTGCTTCTAACCCAATTACGATTAATGTAGCAAATCCTGTTACTCCAACGCTTACAAGTAATGTTAGCTCACTTTGTGTGGGCGGAAGCGCAACTTTAACTGCTTCCAATTGTAATGGCGTCCTTACCTGGTCAACGGGTGCTACTGGATCTCCACTTGTGGTAAGCCCAGTTGCAACGACAACTTACACCGCAACTTGTACCAAGAACGGATGTGTTAGCCCGGTAGCTTCAATCACCATAAACGTAACTCAGCCAGGTCCTGCACCTTTGGTTACTTGTGGTAAAATGGAGATTTGTCCTGGTGAAAGTGTAACACTTGAAGCACATGAATGTGAAGGTGTAGTGCAGTGGTCTAATGGAATTACAGGAAATTCTATAACTGTTAGTCCAATGACAACGACTTCCTACACTGCCAAATGCGTAAATGGAACATGTGTAAGTGAAGAATCTGAACTTCATACAATAACTGTTACTACCCCTGTTGCACCAATCATTGCGACAAACAAACTAACTATTTGTCCTGGTGGCAGTGCAATATTGACCGCTTCTGGTTGTGACGGAAATGTTTCATGGTCAAACGGTATGACAGGAAGTTCAATTACGGTAACCCTGAATGCTACAAGGAGCTTCACTGCAATTTGTAAAACGGATGCCTGCGAAAGTGGTGAATCAAATGTGGTTACAGTTAATGTAGTTGCACCAAATGCACCAATCATTGCAAGTAACAAGACCGTTATCTGCTCGGGCGACGCTGTACAGTTAACCTCAACCGGTTGTAGTGGTACGGTTACCTGGTCAAACGGAATGACAGGTGTAAGCATCACGGTATCGCCAAATGCTACAACATCCTATACTGCAACTTGCGGGGTTGATGCCTGTGTGAGCGGTTCTTCTAATACCGTAACCATTAACGTAAATACGAGTGGTCAGGCACCTGTAATTGCCGCTGGTAAATCAACAGTATGTTCAGGTGAAGAAGTTACTTTAACTGCGACCGGTTGTATCGGAATGGTTCAGTGGTCAAATGGACAGGAGGGGGCTTCTATTAAAGTGACCCCAACTGCAACCAGCAGCTATACAGCAATCTGTAAAGCGACCTCATCAACTTGTGCAAGCGGCGCATCGAATACTGTAGTTATTACAGTTAGTCCTTTGACTCCGCCTACGCTTACTTCTTCAAAAGCATCAATATGTGTTGGAGAAAGTGTTACACTTACCGCTACCCAATGTGCTGGTACAGTTAAATGGTCTAATGGCATGTCAGGTGCAAGCATTAACGTAACACCTGCTGCTACGACAACTTACACTGCAACTTGCGAAAGTGGAGTTTGTGTAAGTGCATCTGCAAGCGTTACAGTTACGGTGACGTCTGTCCCTGCACCAACAGTAATCTGTACTGCTGACACGATTTGCAAAGGAGAAAGTTTAACGCTCTTCATTGAGAATTGTGCTGGAACTGCGCTATGGTCAACTGGTGAAACAGCTGATGCCATAGTTGTTTCACCGATGGTTACTACATCATATACAGCAAGATGTGTAGTAAATGGCTGTACGAGTCCAGTTTCAGGAAATTATACCATCACGGTAGTTCAACCTGTGAAACCAGTGCTTACTGCTTCGGCAAACCCAATTAACAAGGGTGAGTCTACCACAATTACGGCGACAGGCTGCAACGGATCTGTTATATGGTCTAACGGAGCCTTGGGTACGAGCATCACAATGTCTCCAATTGCCACGACTACCTATTCAGCTGTATGTATGGTTAAAGAATGCAGCAGCGATACGGCTAAAATTACAATCACTGTTAACGAGTGTATTGTTGCAGAACCATCAATTTCTGCTTCAACACCAACCGTTTGTTTGGGTGGTAATGTAACACTTACAGCTACTGGTTGTAACGAAACGGTTGTATGGTCGAATGGTCAGACAGGAACTAGCATTACAGTAGCTCTAAATAGTTCTACAACCTTCACAGCAACTTGTAAGAAGTCCGAGACTTGTATCAGTACACCATCCAATGCAGTAACAGTTAGCGTCATATCACTAAGTGCTCCAACGGTAACGGCAAGCTCCAAAACCATTTGTACCGGCGATACTGTAAAACTTACAGCCTATGGTTGTGAGGGTAATATCACCTGGTCTAACGGTCAAACCGGTGCGAGCATTTATGTGAATCCAACGGCAACGGCTTCTTACACTGCTACTTGTAGTTTAGGTAGCTGCGTAAGTCAGCCATCAGTGGCGTGCATAATCAGTGTTGGTAAACCTACGGCACCTTCAATTCAGATTTCTGCCAATACAGTTTGCTTCGGAGAGTCAGTTACCTTGACGGCAAGCGGATGCAATGGAAACGGTTACGTCATCTGGTCTAATGGCCTGGTAGGTAACTCAATCACCATAACGCCTGCTTCTACAAGTACATTTACTGCTCAATGCTGCACATCGACCAATTGCAAGAGTGATTTGTCAAATGCAGTATCCGTAACAGTAGCACCAAAGGTTATCAAACCTCTGACGCAGAACCTAACCAATACCTGTCCGTTCACCACTGTTGACCTTTCAACTGGAATAACGAGCTCTGTCAAGAGTGCAGGTGGTGTATTTGTTTTCAGAACGGGTAACACTCCACAAAGCCCTGTCGTAGCGAATCCTGCTGCTGCCGGTGCCGGTACTTACTATGTCTTTGAACAAACTGCCACGGGCTGTTTCAGCGAACCTTCGGTGATCATCGTAACGATACTTAATTGCAACGATGCAACACCTTGCGAGACAAATCCTGCAACGGCTTCTGCCGGTCAGGATGCGAAAATATGCGCTGCTATATCCTATAAATTGACAGGTTCCATCGCTGGTTCTGCCACAAGTGCAGTTTGGACTACAAGTGGAACAGGAACTTTTGATAATCCTGCTACACTTGGGGCTACTTACTATCCTTCTTTGCAGGACCTAATTAATGGTGAAGTGATTCTTACACTGACAACAAATGATCCGGACGGAACTGGCCCTTGCCAGTCCGCTTCGGACCAAATGAAACTCACAATTGAATCAATTAACTTCCGCCCGAATATTGCGATCAATGGGGTGGTTAAGCAAGACACTTTACCAACCTATCTGACGATCTGCGCAGGTGACTCAGTAGTCCTTACTGCAACTGACCTGGTCGATGCTAATGGTGCTGCTTATACCTACAAATGGAATGAAGGGAATTCAACTCCTTCCAATCGATTTGTGGTGAGAGAAAGCGGTAGCTACATGGTGAAGTTGGTGAATGCCAACACGTGCTGTTCGATTAATTCAGCAAGGGTTGTTGTAACAGTCGCTGCGCCAATTTCGACACCTGTTGTATCTAACAAGAGAAATACCTGCCCTGCAATAACAGTGGATCTGTCAACGGCGATTCTTGGCAATCCATCACAAGGCGGACAATATATCTATCGAATTGGCACTTCACCATTGTCTGATGAAGTGGCCTCACCTCAGGCAGTTGGTGCCGGAACCTACTACGTATTTGAAAAATCAGCTGCTGGATGTTTTAGTGCTCCTGCAAAAGTTGATGTTTCAATCTTTGATTGCGCAATTGATACAGTGAAAGCTGACCTTGCTATCTACAAGACGGTTGATAAAGCAACAGTACAGGTAGGTGGAGAAGTTACGTACTCCATTAAAGTGAAAAACAATGGACCTAAGGCGGCAACTAATATCTCCGTAATCGACATCCTGCCGGAAGGACTAGAATATGTAGCCGGTGTTGGGTACTCAATTGAGGGGAATGTTATTAAAGGTACGATACCTGCCCTTGCCCCTGGTGATAGCGTTGTCTATTCATGTGCAGTGAAGGTTACTGGTACAGGATCTATCCTGAACGTTGCCAGAATAGCTAACCTGGATCAGGTAGATAGCAATCTTGCCAACAACGAGTCATCTGTGGGTATCGTTTCGACACAGGCACCACAAACCTCAGATTCGCTTGGATTAGGAGTAGCACTCGCGTTGACTAACGTAGAACCTTCTACAGACAACTCATTTATTCTGACATATAAGATTTCACTGAAAAACTATGGCAACGGTGAATTGACAAATGTTCAGGTTTATGATAGTTTGTGGAATGCGTTCCCTTCACCTTCTGAATTCCAGGTTTTGGGTTCTGGAGAAGTGAGCTCAGGTAGTTCTCTGGTAGTTGATCCAACCTTCAATGGTAAAACTCAAATCAAGCTGTTAAACTCTGCAAGTACGTTAGGTGCCAAGCAACAGCAGACAATAACCTTGTTTGTACGCGTTATGCCTAATGGTAACATGGGGCCGTTCTATAGCTCTGTTAGTGCATCCGGAACCTCTGGTGACAGTACCATTACAGATTTCTCTAACAATGGCTTTGACACAACGCCAAGTAAGAATGAGCCAACACCAGTTCGCTTTGACCAGCCAAATTCTATTGGTATAGCTAAATTGGCTGGAACTCCGGTGGAAATTGAGAATGGAGTATACGATGTGCCGTACACTATTATGGTGAAAAACCTAGGTCTGAATGATCTTACCAAGGTTCAGGTAGTTGATGATCTGTCACAAACCTTTGGTAACGGTGCAATCATCGTTCCGGGTAGTATTTCACTAACGGCTGATACAGGCTTTACGGTAGATACTGCATACACAGGTCAGGGTGAATTTGTAAACCTGCTGGTTGATTCATTAAGCACACTACCAAAAGGTGAAACTCGGGATATTAAGCTAACGGTTCGGATTGATATAAATTCGGCATCAACTACCACTTTCAACAACATCGCTTTTGGGTCAGCCCTGGGTGCTGGAGGTGTTATGGTGTCTGATACTTCAACTTCCGGAAGTAATCCTGATCCAAACAATGACCTGGATCCAGGAAATGATTCTGAGCCAACTCCAATTGTTCTGAACAATGTTCCGGGACAGCCACGCATTGGTATTGCTCTGTCGGTGAAAGACACAACACGGCAGTCGGATGGAAGCTACCACATTACGTACATGGCAATCGTGAAAAACTTCGGAAGCACGGTTCTTACCGATGTTCAGGTTACAGATTCGTTGTCAAAAGTATTTAATACTCAAACGGGTGCAACCTTCCGCAAAATTGGCACGCCAATTGCAAGTGATTTAAGTGAGTTGGCTATCAATCCAGACTTCGACGGGGTGAATGACTTTGAATTATTGATTAGTTCAAATAGCAGGTTGAACGCAGGTGCAAGCGATACACTTACTTTCACAATCAGTGTTGCAACAGATGGTCGCGAAACTCCATATCTCAATCAGGCATATGCATTTGCTAAATCAGGTGAGATTGTGGTGTCTGACATATCAACTAATGGATTATTGCCGGATATCAATGGAAATAACGATCCAACGGAAGAACTGGAAAGTGAGCCAACTCCGATTGTAATACCTGGTGGTGACCAAATATTTATTCCTGAAGGTTTCTCACCTAATGGGGATGGTATCAATGATTACTTCGTGATTCGTTACGCTGGTGGTCAGAAAGTATCGCTGGAAATTTACAATCGCTGGATGAACCTTGTCTACAAGAACAACGATTATCAGAATGATTGGGATGGCACCACAAACAATGGCCTGCGTGTTGGAAGCACTACTCAGGGACTACCTGATGGAACTTACTTCTACGTGGTGAAACTTGAAAACGGTCGCCAATACGTACGATTCCTGACAATAACCAGATAAGATAATGATACAGTTCTCGCAAATCAAAAAATGGACTGCATTCGTACTACTGACTCTTGGAGTCGGTAGTACGGAGGTCCTCGCCCAGCAGGATAAGATGTACTCGCAGTACATGTTTAACATGATGGCATTAAATCCTGCCTATGCAGGAAGTCGTGATGTGTTAAGCGCCACGGGTCTTTATCGAAACCAATGGGTGAACGTAGAAGGTGCGCCAAAAACAATGACGTTTACACTCGATGCTCCGATAAATAAGGAGCGGGTAGGTCTGGGACTTCAAGTCTATAATGACCAAATCGGATTGCAGAATGAAACCGGGATTTATGCCTCCTATGCCTTCCGTATTCGGGTTGGTGAGCGTTCTACTTTGGCACTTGGGTTGCAGGCGGGTGCTACAAGCTTTCGCTGGAACCTCAGCGAAGCTGTCCTATCACCGGGTGGTGGAAGTGATCCGGTATTTAATTCAAATATCTCAAAGATCCTCCCCAATTTCGGAACCGGTGTATATATCAGCAATGACAAAAGCTACCTTGGCGTTTCGGTGCCACAGCTTATTGCCAACAACCTGACAGAATACAATACCGGTGATAATCGCGCCAAGCAAAAACGTCATGCGTACCTGATGTCAGGATTCGTGGTAGGTCTCGGAAATACGTTGAAGTTGAAACCTTCGCTACTCGTAAAATATGCAGAAGGTGCACCCTTGGGACTGGATGGAAACCTGAATTTGTGGATCAATGACCGTTTTGCCATTGGTACTTCTTATCGTCACAATCAGTGGAGTACTTTGAATAATAGCAGCGGAAGCGGTGTTTCGATGAAAGACTACGTGAGTGATGCCGTTGTTGGAATGGTCGAAATTCAGCTAACGGATCAGTTTCGATTAGGATATGCCTACGATATGATGCTAAATGGCTTAAAGCAAAGTAATCTTAGTATCAATTCTGGTAGCCATGAAGTTATGTTACGTTACGAATTCGGCTACGGAAAAAGTAAAATACTGACGCCGCGCTATTTCTAAATACACTGCGGTTTCTTCAATCAAGGTATATTCTCCCTACATTCTGTTTTGGCAGTCTCAGTGAGGATATACCTTTTTTTTGTCCAAATTTTAAAAGAAATGCTATGAAACATGTCTATATTCTCCTTCTTATTAGTATTCTAATCTTGCCTGTATCGGCACAATCTATTCTTTCTCAAGCTGATAATCAATACAATTCATTAGCCTATTTAAAAGCCTCCGAACTTTATCAGAAATACCTTGAAAATAAGAATCTGAACGAAAACGAGTTGCTTTCCGGAAGAGCTAAATTGGCTTATTGCTACCGGCAATTAAAGGATACACCAAACGCTGAGAATGTATTTCGGGAGATGATCAGTAGCTACGGGAAAGATTTGCCTACTGAATATTCGATTTGTTATCTCTACTTTGCCCAGGCATTGGCAAGCAATGGGAAATACAAGGAAGCTCAGGACACCTACGCAAAATACAGCAGTATTCAGGAGGAGGACAAAAGGGGAGTCAGTTTTTCAAAACTTTATAATAATGTTGGACTACTTACAAAAAATTCAGGCTCCTACAAAATTGAGGAATTGACAATCAATAGTCTTGCTCCTGATTTTAGTCCAATGTATTACAAAGAAGGGTTGGTTTTTGTCTCAGGAAGAACAGAGCCTTTAAATATTAAACGGGTATTTAACTGGAATGATACGCCATTCCTGGATTTATACTTTTTGTCTGATTTGACAAAAATTAAGGGTAAAAGTGCCTCATCGCTTGGGGGGGACATTGCACCCAAAAGCTCAGTACGCAAACGAAAGAGTGTGTTAGGTATGGATTCCTATACCGCACTTACCTCTAATGATTCCAGAAAAGTAGGTTTCTTTACGGGCAGTAGCTACAATACTACAATGGGCTATGACGAACGACCGTTGACAGATTCAGAAGCTTTCAGCAAAACGTTGAACTCAAAATACCACGAAGGCCCCGCTACATTTACGCGGGACGGCAGTCGGGTTATATTCACCCGGAATAACTATAATAACGGAGAATATAAGGAAAGTCAGGATGGAATTAATAAACTAAAATTATATACATCGGAAATTGTAAATGGAAGTTGGGGACCAAGTAAAGAGTTGCCATTTAATAGCGATGACTACTCGACAGGCCATCCAACGCTAAATTTTGATAATACATTGCTGTATTTTGCTTCTGACAGGCCCGGAGGATTTGGAGGAACTGATATTTACTTATCCCGATTTGAAAATGGTACCTGGTCAGAGCCGGTTAATCTTGGCCCCGAAGTAAATACCAAGGGGAATGAGATGTTTCCTTTTGTAGACAATAACGGAAATTTGTATTTTTCATCCGATGGCAGGCCGGGACTAGGCGATCTTGATATATTCTTTGCTGCTATGGAAGGTCCCGCAAAGCCAAAAAAGAGCCTCAACCTGGGCGCGCCAATTAATTCAAACAAAGACGATTTTGGAATTATAACGGACACCGAGCGCACAGTTGGCTATTTTAGCAGTAACCGTAAAAATGGTGGAAAAGATGATGACATTTTTCGTTTTCGACGAGAAGGACCTATGTATGCCTGTCGGGACCTTACAATTCTGGTGTACGATGAAAAAACAAAAATGCCATTGACTAATTCTCTGGTTCAAATTGAAAACAAGAATAGTTCTGAAAATATCCGACAATTAAGAACCGACAGCTCTGGCAATGTTATGTTATGCCTGGCAGCAGAAAATGATTTCATGCTGATTGCCTCCAATGAGGGTTTTCAAAATAATACGATCGGTTTTAGTACATCAGCATTTGAAGATGACCGACCGACTCTCCTGGAAATTCCGCTGAAAAAAATAGAAGTTGAGGACGAATTAAGTGCAGATGCTGGGACAGAAGTAAAAGGAGTTGTTCTATCACAAAATACGAACGCCCCCGTGGCAGGCGTGAAAGTGTTCATAAAAGACGAGACAGATGGAACTGTTCAGGAGGTTCTGACCGGGGCGGCTGGTGAATACACGTTTAAGGCAATTCCAGGTCACAATTACAGTATTGATGGTGAATTGAAAGATTATGGCACATTTGGGAAAAAAATTGTTGGATATACCCCGGAAAAGGATATCGATTTAAGCCTGCTGATGTTTGAAAAGGGTGCGGTTATCAATATTGAGAATATATATTATGACCTTGATAAATGGGACATACGACCGGATGCAGCTTTTGAGCTGAATAAAGTAGTTGATGTAATGGAAAAGTATCCATCCATGAAGATAGAGCTGGGTTCGCACACCGATAGCAGGGCAAGTGCACGGTATAATAAGACATTATCGAACAATCGGGCAAAGTCTGCCAAGCAGTATTTAGTATCCAAAGGAATCTCAGAAAAGAGAATTATTTCCAAAGGGTATGGCGAAAGCAAGCTAACTAATTCCTGCGGAGATCAGGCAGATTGTACGGATGAAGAGCATCAGAAAAATCGTCGAACCGAAATCAAGGTTCTAAATTTGAAGTAGTGAATGATAGAAAGTTTTGAAAGAGCAGGTGATTTTTTTCACCTGCTCTTTTGTTTGTCCAAAAAGGTTGCTTACACTTGAAAAAAAATTGCATGAAAAGCACAAAAAAATATTTCAGCGTCATACGAAGTCTTTTCATAGTGGCGCTCTTGTCAGGTATTTCTTCCATAAGTCTTGCACAAAAAGAGGTTCTTTATGAGCAATACCTCCAAAATCCGATGGCCATAAATCCGGCATTTACAGGTATTCGGGAAGATTTCAATATGTTGGTCACCTTGCGAAGGCGCTGGTTTTCCATTCCTAATTCTCCAATTACCCAAACCTTTGCCATGGACGGTTCGGTGGCTGACGGCAAAATCGGACTTGGTTTGCAGGCATTGAATGATCGAATGTCTGCATTTTTCACAACCGGAGTGTATGGTTCAGCCGCGTATCATTGGGATGCCACAGTCGCCTGGAAAGTGTCGGTTGGACTACAAGGAGGAATCAATGTATTGCCTGTCTATGATTTTGGCAGCAATACCTTTCAAAATCGTGCCTTGGGGAGTCTTGGGGCAGGCCTTTGGGTTCATTCTGATCAGGTATATCTTGGAATCTCCAAGCCTGAACTTTTTACACAACGCTATGGAAGTACCCAAAGTCAGTTTGATTACAGAAAACCATTATACATAACTGCCGGCCTCACCCTTGAACCTGATGAATCTATCAAGCTGATACCTAGCGTGTTGATTGTTCAGGAAAAAAATCAGAAGTTGAGATTGGATGCTGGTGCTCGTGGATGGTACAATGAAAAGGTAGGGGTGGGCGTTTTTTATAGAATGGCTCGTATCAATTACGTTCAGCTTTCAGGTGAAGTTCAAGTGTCGGGAAATATTCGGGTGGGATATGTTTATAATTCAAAAGCAATTGAAACGACGATTGTTTCTCAAAATAATAATCCTATAAGTTTACATGAGATTCTTTTGAAATTTACTCCTAATCCTTCTCGATTCCATATAAATTAATGTATACAACTTTTAAGTCTTCTATAAATTCGGTATTCCGTAAAAAGTTTTTTTTTATGTCTTGTTTAACTAACATCTCGTAACTTTGCCGAATAAAAGTAAAATGCCAAGTGCAATGGACAATTATTCATATATAGCTAATTCAGACGGTGCCTACATTGAGGAATTGTATAATTCCTATAAACAAAATCCTTCTTCTGTGGATGAAGGATGGCAAAAATTTTTTGAAGGATTTGATTTTTATCAAAAATATCCGCTCAATGGAAATTCCAACGGTGCAGCTGCGGGGCAGCCTTCCGCAGGAGCTCCGACTGCCGGAACAAAAGTAGATAAAGAACAAATTCAAAAAGAGATGGAAGTTGTCCATCTTATTCGCGGGTACCGTTCAAGAGGTCACCTTTTAGCAAAAACCAATCCGATTCGCGAGCGAATTGATCGCAAACCACGGCTTGATCTAGCCGATTTTAAACTTTCTGAAAGCGATCTTGATACTGTATTTGAAGCCGGTACGGAAGTTTTTGGTAAACCTGCCAAGCTGCGGGATATTGTAGAGGCCCTCAAAAAAATATACACACGAAATATAGGTTTTGAGTACCTGTACATACGTGACCGGGAGCAAAAAAGCTGGTTACGCGAGAAAATTGAGAAAGAAGCATTGACAATGGATTTTACTTTGGACGAGAAAAAACATATTCTGTCCAAACTAAATGAGGCCGTTGTTTTTGAGAATTTTCTACATACAAAATACCTCGGTCAAAAACGTTTCTCGCTGGAAGGTGGCGAAACAACGATTCCTGCACTTGATGCAATGATCAACAAAGCCGCCGAAATGGGGGTCGTGGAAGTAATGATCGGGATGGCCCACCGGGGACGACTGAACGTACTTGCCAATATCATGCGCAAGACGTATGAGCAGATTTTTAATGAATTTGAAGGCAATCTTCCGGATCAGGTGTGGGGTGATGGTGACGTAAAGTACCACATGGGCTTTTCATCGCAGATTACTACCGATACCGGTGAGCAGGTTTACCTGAAACTTGCCCCTAATCCTTCCCACCTTGAAGCGGTAAATCCCGTCGTAGAAGGATTTATTCGGGCACGGGCAGACGGGATGTATGAAAGTGATTATGACCGGGTTTTACCAGTTCTTATTCACGGAGACGCTGCCGTTGCCGGACAGGGAATTGTCTATGAAGTAACCCAAATGTCGGGCCTGGAAGGGTATTATACGGGTGGGACAATTCATTTTGTGATCAATAATCAGGTAGGTTTCACCACAGATTTTGAAGATGCAAGATCAAGTATTTATTGTACAGATGTTGCCAAAATAATCGATGCACCTGTATTCCACGTCAATGGAGACGACCCCGAGGCCGTAGTATATTGTATGCGTCTTGCGGTTGAATACCGACAGAAGTTCAACAAAGATATTTTTATTGATATGGTGTGCTACCGTCGGCACGGGCACAACGAATCGGATGAGCCTAAATTTACTCAACCGGTCCTCTATAAATCCATCGAAAATCATCAGAATCCACGGGAAATCTATCAAAAAACACTAGCCGAACGTGGAGATGTAGACGCCGCTCTTGCTGCCACAATGGACAAAGAGTTTAAAGGTTTGTTACAGGAAAGACTCGATATGGTGAAGCAAAAAGCGCTTCCCTATGCGATGCCTAAACTGGAACTGGAATGGCGAAGTCTGAGAAATGCAAAAGCAGAAGACTTTGAGCAATCCCCGGAAACCGGCGTTCCTGTGGAAATACTGAATAAAATCGGTACAGCGCTGACAACTATCCCCGAAGGCTTTACGACCTTAAAACAAATTGACAAGCTTCTCAAAGATCGCAAACAGATGATTTTTGATGCCAAGCAAGTCAACTGGGCTACTGCCGAATTGCTGGCCTACGGTTCTATTCTGGCAGAAAACAAAACGGTTCGTTTGAGTGGACAGGATGTACAGCGTGGTACATTTTCGCACCGCCACGCCGTCCTGACCGATGCTGAAACCAATGTTGCCCACAGCAATCTTGACTTTATTCAGGAGGAGCAGGGGAAATTTATGATCTATAACTCGCTGCTTTCTGAATATGGAGTACTAGGGTTTGAATTTGGGTATTCAATGGCAAATCCCAATGCTCTTGTGATTTGGGAAGCACAATTTGGCGACTTTGCCAATGGTGCACAAGTGATGATCGATCAGTTCATTTCATCAAGTGAAACCAAATGGGATCGTTGGACTGGCCTGGTAATGCTTTTGCCTCATGGCTACGAAGGACAGGGGCCGGAGCACTCCAACGCTCGTCCGGAACGATTCCTGCAATTAGCTGCTAATAACAATATTATCCTGGCTAACGTAACAACACCCGCCAATCTGTTCCACATGATGCGGCGGCAAATGGCTTTCCCGTTCCGTAAGCCACTGATTTTGATGAGTCCCAAGTCTATGCTTCGCCACCCGCTGTGCGTTTCGCCACTTGATGATTTGATCAATGGTCGTTTTCAGGAAACAATCGGTGATACCTACGCAGATCCTAAAAAGGTAAAAAAGGTGCTGTTGTGTACCGGGAAATTATATTACGAATTGTTTGAAAAACAGCAAAAAGACGGTCGTGACGATGTAGCAATCATTCGGGTAGAACAAATGCATCCTTTCCCGAAAAACCAACTGAACAAGCTCATCGGGCAGTATAAAAAGGCCAAAGTTTTCTGGGTTCAGGAAGAGCCCTTTAACATGGGCGGCTGGACCTTTATGTTGCGAATGTATCCTGAACAACCGCTGGAAGTGATTGCCCGCAGACCAAGTGCATCACCTTCAACTGGTTTTGCAAAAATTCACGCTCAGGAACAAGCCGAAATCGTTCGTCATGCTTTTGAATAACCATCCAGAAAAACCAAAGAATTCATTGCTCAAATAAGAAATAACATGGCTGAATTAGAAATAAAAATACCTCCCGTAGGCGAATCAATTTCCGAAGTAACCATTGGAACCTGGTTTAAAAATGAAGGGGATACTGTTAAAATGGATGAAGTAATCTGCGGATTAGATTCAGACAAAGCTACATTTGAATTAACCGCAGAGGCCGATGGTGTTCTGCACATAAAAGCGCAGGAAGGCGATACGCTCGCTATCGGTGACCTCATTGCGACCATAGAAACTGCCGCTGCCAATGGAGCTGCGCCTGCACCTGCAAAAGAAGAGACACCCAAAGCACAGGCTGAGCCTGTTGCCGAGCCCGCGGCTAAGGAAGCCGAACCTGCTGCTGCAAAAGTGATCGAAATGACAGTACCAACCGTAGGAGAGTCAATTACCGAGGTTACGATTGCTTCATGGAACAAAAAAGATGGAGATGCCGTAGAGCTTGATGAGATAATTTGTGAACTGGAATCGGATAAAGCGACTTTTGAATTGCCCGCAGAAGCTGCCGGAACTTTACGTATCGTAGCCGCCGAAGGCGAAACACTCGATATTGGCGCCGTCATTTGCCGGATTGAAACAGGAAGTAATGGAGCTGCCAAGGCCCCTGAAAGTGCTGCCCCTGCCCCGGCTGCCGCGGAATCTGAATCCGAAGGCACTTCGGTGCATACATCACCGGTTGCCGCAAAAATTCTTGCTGAAAAAGGCATTGATCCTAAAAATGTGAATGGAACCGGAGCAGGTGGACGAATTACGAAGGAAGATGCACTTAACGCTCAGAAAGCAGCCGCATCCTCAGAAAAAGCGCCTGCCGAAACCCCCAAAGCCGCCCCTGCAAAAGCTGCAGCACCTGCGCCTGCCGCACCGGTAGAGGGAAGCCGTGGACAGCGTCGGGAGAAAATGTCATCGCTGCGTAAAACGATAGCCCGTCGGTTGGTTGCCGTTAAAAATGAAACGGCAATGCTCACTACTTTTAACGAAGTAGACATGAAGCCAATCATGGATTTGAGAGGAAAGTTTAAAGATAAATTTAAAGAAAAGCATGAAGTCGGTTTGGGCTTTATGTCTTTCTTTACCAAGGCTATTTGTGTGGCCCTAAAAGATTTTCCGGTAGTAAATGCCTACATTGATGGAGATGATATCGTGTACAACGACCACTGTGATGTGTCGATTGCTGTATCTACTCCACGCGGACTGGTTGTTCCGGTTATTCGGAACGCAGAAAAAATGTCTTTTGCCGAAATTGAGAAAGAAATCATCCGGTTGGCTGTACGTGCACGGGACGGAAAGCTTGGCATTGATGAGATGACGGGCGGGACCTTCACAATCACCAATGGCGGTATATTTGGTTCCATGCTATCAACCCCGATCATTAATGCGCCTCAATCGGCAATTCTCGGGATGCATAATATTGTTGAAAGAGCCGTAGTTGTCAATGGTGAAATCGTCGTTCGACCCATAATGTACGTAGCACTTTCGTATGACCACCGGACAATTGATGGTCGGGATTCGGTAAGCTTTTTAGTACGGGTTAAACAGTTACTGGAAGATCCAACACGATTATTGCTTGAACTTTAAATAGCTTTTGATCAACGTATTCGTTGAAAGTAAGCGCAAATCTATATTCCAATAGCCTGACAATTTTGTCAGGCTATTTTTGTTACTTTCGGCATCAATATTGCTCTACATAAAAAAATGAATGTTGTATGGCTCAGAAACTACTGATAGCTTTCGTATTTATTTGCTTACTGGTTCAATGCAAAAAAGAGGAAAAGGATGAACCTGTTCCCGAACCTGCCGGATGTTTAATGATCGGGGAAACGATCAATGACCTTCCTTATCGTCTGTATGAATATGCAGAAAATAACCAACTATTCAGGATTCAACAATACCAAAGTGAAGCCCCGAACAAGCTGGAAAAACGTTTTTCTTTTGACTACGATTTAGACGGACGAGTTGCCACGTTCCGGGAAACCAACCTGTTGAGCCCTTTTATCAATTATCAATATGAGCTGATATATTCGTCGGAATCTACCTTAGACACCATCAGAAAATACCAGGTGTTTAATTCCGGACCCAGACTCATCGAAACTTACATCCTGACCTACGACGCCCAAAAAAGAATAACAACCTATGCATGGGGAGAAAATTATTGGCGATATGAATATGATGATGCAGGGAATCTGACTAAATGGTTTGCCAAAATTACATCGGTAATCAACCAGGAAATTCTGGTGGCGGAATATGACAATTACGATGAAAAAGAAAATATTTATTCTGATGTTTACCCTGCTCAACTGATCAATTTAGTGGCAGGTGGAGGTAGCAGTAAAGCAAATCCCGGTAGTTTTAAGTTCTATTTGGGAACACCAACTCCCTCTCAAACCGGAATTGTTACGTATGAGTATAACGAAAAGAATTTTCCAACTCAGGCAAGTACTACCATTTTTCGGCCCACCGGAGGTGCCACTACGCAGGTGTATAAATTTGAGTATGAATGTTTGTGAATTTTGTGGAAATAGCTAAAAATCCCGTGTCGTTTGATGCGGGATTTTTATTTTTGTCGAAAACTCAAAATTTTATTCTATGATCAAGTTTATACGCCCGGCATTCTTGCTGGTAACAGCAGTATTTGCCCAACCTTCTTTTGTTCAATCTTCCTTTCAAAAAGATTCAACTTTTATAAAAAAAATATTTGATGAAGCGCTGACCAATGGAAAACCGTATGAATGGCTGCGAATTTTATCAACAGATATTGGTGGACGGTTGAGCGGGTCGGAAGGTGCAGCGAAGGCCGTTTCGTATACCGAAAAAGTGATGAAAGAAGAGAACTTTGATCGGGTATTTCTGCAACCGGTTAAAGTACCGCATTGGGTTCGAGGAAAAGCAGAAACTGCTTTCATTTTTGTCAATGATAAAAAGATTAGCGTGCCAATTGCCGCCTTGGGAGGCTCCGTAGCCACACCTGTGGAAGGCATTCAGGCCGAGGTGATCGAGGTACAGAATTTTCTGGAATTACGTGCTCTGGGAAAAGAGAAAGTGGCTGGCAAAATTGTCTTTTTTAATCGGCCTATGGACCCAACCAAACTAAATACCTTCGATGCCTATGCCGGTGCGGTAGATCAACGGGGTAATGGAGCTACCGAGGCTGCCAAACTGGGCGCTGTGGGTGCAATTGTACGTTCAATGACTACGCGCCTCGATGACTTTCCGCACACGGGAGGTATGCGCTATGGGGTAGGGGTGCCGCTCATACCCACGGCAGCAATCAGTACCAATGGAGCGGAATTATTAAGTAAAAGTCTTCGGGAAAATCCCAAAACACAATTTTATTTTCAGCAAAATTGTGAAACTCTCCCCATGGCCGATTCTCACAACGTCATTGGCGAAATGAAAGGAGGCACCCACGCTTCCGAAATTATTGTCGTAGGCGGTCATCTTGATTCCTGGGACTTGGGTCAGGGTGCTCACGACGACGGAAGTGGCTGTGTGCAGGCAATTGAAGCATTGAGACTGCTAAAAAAGCTGGGATATACGCCTAAACGGACCTTGCGTGCGGTCATGTTTATGAACGAAGAAAATGGTCTGCGTGGAGGAATTACGTATGCGGATTCGGCCAGTGCAAAAAAAGAAATGCATTTGGCTGCCATTGAGTCGGATCGGGGAGGCTTTACACCCCTGGGATTTGGTATTGTCGGTACGGCAGAACAAAAGACCCGGCTTATTTCCTGGCAGCCGCTCTTTTCCCCTTATGGTTTGCATGAGCTTGGAAAAGGCGGTGGAGGGGCTGATATTGGCCCGCTGGGGCAGCAGGGAGCCGTACTTTTGGGTCTGATTCCTGACTCACAGCGCTATTTTGATTACCACCACGCAGCATCCGATACTTTTGAAGCAATCAGTAAACGAGAACTCGAAATGGGCGCTGCTTCCATGGCAGCTATGATTTATCTGATTGATACTTACGGATTTTAAACTTCTTTCGGTTCTGGAATTCTTTGAAATAAAGCAACCATCAATCGCTTTATTTCAAAGAATCTTCTTTTGGTGATTGATAGGTAAATTTCTCTTGTTTAAGAGCGCTCAAAACCTGATCAATTACCCGTGTTTTGATGATTGGAGCATTTATTTCGGCCTCTTTACTTTTAATCCAGAAACTAGTTTTGATATATAAAATCGTAGCGTCTATGTCTTCGATGTGAACCAGGGGTTGATGCAAAGGTTCATTTAATACACCATCTATTTCCAGCAAAGTGCTCTTTATTAAGGAAATTGCTTTTTTATGTTCGACTTCCCGGTCAAGATTCAGCGTAAATTCAAGCCTGAGAAAATTATCTACCGAATAGTTGAACAAAGGTGTTTTGAGAATTAGCGCATTTGGGACAAACACATCTTTTCCGTCAAGTGTTTTTATAATCGTTTCACGCAGATTCAGGCCAATGATTCGGCCATGAACGCCTTGTGTATCGACCAAATCACCGATTTTAAAGGGTCGTTTAAAAGCCAATAGTATGCCTGCAAGGAAATTTTCTCCAATGTCTTTTAACGCAAATCCAAGAATAAATGCAGATAAACCTGCACCTGCGAGTATTTTAGACACCGTACCTTCAAGACCAACCACTCCCAAACAAATGGAAAGTCCGATGAGCAGGAAAACCCAATAGGTAAGCTGAGCCAGAAATCCTGTCAGCAGAACATCATCGGTATGTTTTAGTAATTTAAAACGGATTAGCTTGCGGATGTAATGCGCAACAAACAGCGTTATAACCAATGCTACCACTGCCAAAGCTAAGCGGGGAAGAACCCGCACAAAGGTTAAATAGTAGATATTCAGGACCTTCCAAAGATCAGCCGTAAATGAATTCATTAATTTTTTGGGAAATAAAGTTTATTCGCAACCGGCTAAAAAACTATACCATCAGCTCATAATTTGGGATTTTGTTTGTGCCGATCGTGATCACGGATGGTTTTTTTTGCCATGTTTTTTTCAAAAGCTTCGGTCAGGTTTACGCCCGTTTGATTGGCCAGGCAAATTAAAACCCACAAAACATCGGCCATCTCGTCGCCCAGATTTCGATCCAAATCTGATTTTTTAAAAGATTGATCCCCGTAGGTTCTAGCCATAATTCGGGCCAGTTCGCCTACTTCCTCGGTCAGAATTGTCATATTGGTCAGTTCCGAAAAATAACGGACACCGTATTCCTTAATCCAGCTGTCAACCTGCTCTTGTGCTTCATTCAGAGTCATAAATAAATATTTTTGGAAAAGTAAAGTGTAAAATTAAATGCGATTTTTAGAATCAATGCAGATCGTCACCGGGCCGTCGTTCAGTAATCTTACCTTCATATCCGCTCCGAATTCTCCGGTTTGGATGGGTTTGCCTAGCTCATGTGATAAAAAACCGATCATTTGCTCGTACAACGGAATAGCAATTTCGGGTCGGGCGGCTTCAATAAACGAAGGGCGATTGCCCTTTTTGGTGCTTGCATGAAGCGTAAATTGGCTTATCAACAGAATTGAGCCTTCAACCGCTTTTAAATCCAGATTCATTTTTCCGTCATTATCACTAAAAATGCGGAGATTGGTAATTTTACGACCGAGCCATTCGATGTCTTCCATGGAATCAGTAGTTGTAATACCCAGCAAAACAAGAAGTCCGGTATTGATTTGTCCTTTTAGAAGTCCGTCAATCGTTACGGATGCTTCACTTACACGTTGAATTACGGCAATCATAAGTTTGAGAAATGAGGCATTTTGCCAGCAAATAGGCCAAAGATAGGTGGAGATTTCAGAAATTTACTCGGGTTTGCTTCGACTATCTTTCACGATCAGAAAAAAATCATGATCTAATTCCAGATATCCATAGTCATACACGAAATAGTATATGTTGCCTTTTTGGGTAATGCGCTGACTTGTCAAAAGTGAAAAATCGAATCCTTTGGAAAGTAAAACAGCACGGGTAGTTTTGGATTTGTCCAGCGGACAGAGCTCTTCCAGAATCCGGCGGTTTCGCCGTAGCTGATTATTGGTATTTCGGATCACATTGTACGAATCCGAATTGAGCTTGTTGTTGTATGCATTGCGGCACATATCGGAGCAGAATTTTTTATCGGCTCGACCGGCAAATGCCACACCACATTCAAGGCAGGTTTTCATTTAGAGGGAGATTTAGTTAAAAACTGATACGATTTAATTAATGTTTTTTGATTCGTTTTTTCCTAAATGTACAAAACTATTATCCATTTGCAAACGACTACAACTGTTTTTATCCGACTATAAACAATTACGAACCGACTTATTTTTCCAGAACCCTGCACCTTTGTCCCATCAGTTAATCAACTCATTTTCACCGTGGCTAGTCCACTTAACAATCAAAACTATGAATACCGTAAAATTAATGGGCAATGTAGGACGTGAAGTAACCGTTCGCGAATTTGACAATGGCAAAGTAGCATCATTTAGCGTAGCCACCAACGAAACGTACCTGAATAAGAATCAGGAGGAAGTGACTAATACGACCTGGCACACGGTGGTGGCGTGGGGTAAATTGGCCGAGCAATGCGAGCGATTGGTCGCGAAGGGGAAATTTATATCAGTTGAAGGAAAAATCAACTACCGGCAATATCAGAATAAAGAAGATCAAACGGTACGTATAACTGAAATCGTGGCCTACAAAATTGAGGAAGGAAAGAAAAAAGAGGTGGCTTGAATTCGACCTGTATCCTGAGCCAATGTCCATATTTGGAATGGCTCAGGATTTCTAATTTGTTGGACTGATTTACAGGTCAAGTAGCAAATGAGCAAGACCAAAATAAACTCCATAGCCGATGAGGTCATTGGCGGTGGTGATGAAAGGCCCAGAAGCAACCGCAGGATTTATTCCCAGCTTGTCCAAAGCTAACGGCGTGACCGTCCCCATGAATGAGGCCAGAAAAACTACCGACAACAAAGCGGAAGAAACCACGAGTGCTAATTGTAATTCATTGCCAATAAGCAAATTGAATCCGAAAACGATCAGACTGATAATAAGTCCATTGATGAGCGCCACCGCGAACATTCGTATAAGCCGCTGCCAAACGCCCGTGTCGAGGCCCGATTTGTCTGCCAGACTTTGTAAAATAATAGAAGACGTTTGGATGCCAACGTTGCCACCTGTAGAACCAATAATTGGAATAAAGGCCGCCATTGCCGGAACAATTTTGAGATCACCTTCAAAGAAACCAATAAATTTTGCAGCCAGAATTCCACCCATCATACCCACCAGCAACCACGGAAGCCGGGCCTGTGTTTGTCGCCAAACGGTGTCGTCTTCCTCCACATCTCCCGTAATACCGGCCATTGCCAGCGTGTCAGAACTTGCCTGTTCGGTAATGACGTCCACGATGTCGTCAATCGTAATTCGTCCCAAAAGTTTTCCCTGCACATTTACAACCGGAACTGCGTCGAGGTCATAGCGCTGCATGAGTTCGGCAACTTCCTCGGCAGGGCGGTAGGTTTCTACAAAAATAAAGTCCTGATCGTAGATGCTTTCAACCTTGGTGTTTTTGTGTGCCAGCACAATTTTCTTCAGCGAAAGTAAGCCAAGCAAACGTTCGTGATCGTCGACCACGTACACGGCATACACTTTCTCGACATCTTCGGCCTGCTTACGAAGCTCTTCAATGCACTGATTCATGTTCCAGTTTACGTTGGCTTTAACCAGCTCTTTTTGCATCAAGCCACCGGCTACATCTTCGTCGTAGTGCAGCAAATCCAGAATAAAACGAGCCTGCTCGCGGTCTTCCAACAAGGCAATAACTTCTTCGCGTACGCGGATCGGCTGTTCGTTCAGCAAATCCACGGCATCATCAGAATCAAATAGATTGACGTAGCGGGAAATTTCTTCGGAAGTAAAATTCTTTAAAAACTCGCGTCGCTCCGGCGGATCAAGGTCGGCCAGAATTTCGGCCCCTATCTTTGTGTCGAGCTGATTAATAAGATAGCGGGCTTCCTGACTCTCCATTTCGTACAAAATACCCGTGACGTCTGCCGGGTACAGCCCTTCCATTTCGATTTTGAGCGTGGCCGAATCTTGCTTTTCAATCAGATCCAGGATATGGTCAAGGTAGTCTTTGGTAAGTTCGAAAGTCATGCTGAATCATGGATTTACTGCTTCTCGGAGGTTAGGAAAGATCTGCCGAAGCGGCTTCAATACTTTGGGTAAGGGTCACAAAATCAGATACGCTCAGTTGCTCGGCCCGTTTGTCAAGATATTCCGACTCAAAGGTCACACCCAAAGGTTTCAGCGCATTGCGCAGGGTTTTGCGACGTTGATTGAACCCGGTTTTAACCACTCGGAAAAAAAGTGCTTCGTCGCAGGCAAGTTCTTCGGTAGTATTTCGCCGGAGCCGGATGATGCCCGATTGTACCTTCGGTGGCGGGTCAAAAGCGCCCGGAGGAACACTAAACAGATAGTCTATATCATAGAATGCCTGTAACAGTACGCTCAGAATTCCATATTCTTTATTGCCCGGTGGCGAGGCAATCCGTCTTGCTACTTCTTTTTGTAACATACATACTACTTCCGGCACCTGATTGCGTTGTTTTAAAACGCTGAAAAAGATTTGGGATGAAATATTATAGGGAAAATTGCCAATAATTCCGACGGGTTCGGTTGTAAGTTCGGACAGTTTCCAGTTTAAAAAATCACCTTCCACAATTCTGGGAGTAAGCTCAGGAAAATGTTCTTTTAAATAAACTACCGATTCACGGTCAATTTCGATAACATAGGTTTCAAAGGACGGATTAGGTAGTAAATATTGCGTAAGTACACCCATGCCAGGGCCAATTTCCAGCACTTTTGTGTACTGTTGATGAAGGCTCATACTCTGCACAATGCGTTGAGCGATAGCCTGATCCCGGAGGAAATGCTGGCCAAGATGTTTTTTTGCGCGTACTTTCAAAAGGCTCTAAATTTGAATTTGATCGAATTAACCCTAAAATTACGGCTAAATTAGTAGATTTAGTTCAGTTAAGATTTTTGCATTTCCTCCCGTTCACCAGTATTCCTAAACACCCCATGGAAACCATACGTTCTTTTGAAGAATGGCAGTCTGTCAACATGACACTTGACCACCTGAATCTGATCGGTATCACGCTTGATATTGATCTGAAAATACTTTCTGTTAGCCCTTATACCCTGAAAAAAACCGGCTGGCAGGAAATTGATCTCATCGGTGAAAATCTGCTTAGTGTATTAATTCCTGAATTTGAACGGGAAGAAGTGCAGGATTTGCTGGAAGATGCTCTCTACCGTGGAGTGAAAATTGAGCGGCGAGAGTTTCCAATTTTATCTAAAAATGCAGGAATGCGGACGGTGGCCATTAATTCCGTTTTGCTTAAAAATGAAAACGGCAGACCTGCATCATTCACCCTTGTGGGTGACGACATCACGCGCCGTCTCCGGATGGAATCAGCACTGTCGCGGTCCAATACGCAGTTACAGGATCTGGTCGACAACACAAGTGACCTCATTCAACTCATTACGCTTGACGGTAAATTTATCTTCGTAAACCGTGCCTGGCGTGAGGTTTTGGGCTACGGGCTGGACGAAATTGCCTCCATGACTCTGGCAGATATTTTGTATCCAAAGTTTAAAGACGAAACGTTGAGCCAACTAAATCGCATTCAGAAAGGGGAGGAGATTCCTTACTTTGAAACGGTTTTTTTGAGTAAAAGTGGTCGCAAAATATTCCTGACGGGTAGCGTCAATTGCCGGTTTGACAATGGAACACCAACGGCTTTTCGATGTATTTTACACGATTTTACGGAAAAAATCAGAGCCGAACGCGCACAGAATCTCTATTACAGCATTGCAAACTGGACCATAAGCACCCAAAATCTGGACGAATTTTACCACAATATTCATTTGGAATTGGGAAAAATTATTGATGTAAAAAACTTCTTTATTGCCCTCTACGATCAATCCAAGAGCTTTCTTTATTTCCCATACTATATTGATCAATATTTTAAAGGTAATCTGAAATTTACCAAAAGGCGCCTGGGAAACGGGCTTACTGAATACGCAATTGCTTCGAATCGTCCGCTGTTTTTATACAAAGAAGATATTCAGAAACTTGCTACTACCAACAGTTTGTACCTTTACGGTTCTACGCCGGAAGTGTTGCTGTGTGTGCCGCTTCGCATCGGCGACCGCGTGACAGGGATTATCGGTGTGAAGTCCTATGACAACCCAAATACCTACGATGCCCGCGACCTTGAACTGCTCGAATTTATTTCCGGGCAGGTAGCCCTGGCAATTGCCCGAAAGCAAAACGAAGAAGAACTTAACAAATATGCCGCCCGCCTCAATGCGATTTTTGACAGTAGCTCGCACCTGATTTGGTCTGTGAATAAGAGTATGCAGTTGACATCTTTCAATAGAAATTATTCGGATTTAATTGAAAGTCAATTACATACCGCGCCGTCTTTGAACGTTAGTACCGAAAAACTTGGCTGGCGAATGGTGGGTTCACAAAATCGACGCTCGCTTGAAAACCGGTATCGACAGGCGTTTCGGGGTGAGTTGCAGTACTTTGAGATGAAGATTGATACCCGTGATGGCTCAGAAATGTGGCTTGAATTTTACCTTAATCCGATTCTGTATACCGGTGGACTGATTGAGGAGGTTTCGGGTATTGCGCGGGACATTACCCGTCGCAAGCAGGCCGAAATATCGCTGCGACAAAGTGAGGAAGTGTTCCGCGGGATTTTTGAAAACTTGCAGGACATTTATTGCCGCATGGATCGGCAGGGAATTATTACGATGATCAGCCCGTCGGTGCTCAAACGAACAGGGTACACGCCTCAGGAAGTGATGGGCAGACCTATTACGGATTTTTTCTTTGACCGTAAACTGATTCATAAATCGCTCATTAAACTCCGTCGCGACAAAAGCCTGCGCAACGTAGAAGCAACGCTGCGGGTGAAAGACGGCAGTGAACGGCAGTTTATGTTCAATATGCTGATGTTCACCAACGACAAAGGCAGACCGTCGGAAGTAGCCGTGCTGGCGCGTGACATTACGGCGCTGAAACGGAATGAACTGGAATTGCTGAAAGCCAAGGAGCAGGCCGAGCACTCGTTGAAAGTGAAGGAAGGATTTTTGGCTAATATGAGCCATGAAATCCGAACGCCAATGAATGGCGTGATTGGGATGATTGACCTTTTGATTAATACAAAACTCAACGACGAACAGCGCGATTACATTCAAACGATCAAACGGTCGTCCGAAACACTGCTGCATATTTTAAATGATATTCTGGATTTGTCCAAAATAGAAGCAGGTAAAATGGCACTGCACGAAATGCCGCTTTCCATTCAGGAATTGTTGGAAAAACTGGTTTCGTTGTTTAGCCAAACGGCTCGTAATAAGAACACTACTCTCACGTATCAGCTTGCACCTGAGGTGCCGAGGTACATCATTGCCGACCAAACCCGCCTCCTGCAAATTTTGTCAAATCTGACATCCAATGCTCTGAAATTTACGGATAATGGCGCCGTGAAAATCAAAGTGCATTTGCTGGAAAAGCAGGGTAAGAAAAATCGGATCAAAGTAGAAGTGTATGACTCGGGAATAGGGATTTCGGAAGAAGATCAAAAAATTCTGTTTACTTCTTTTACACAAGTCGACAATTCTTCCCGCAAATCATATGGTGGCACGGGGCTTGGGCTTTCCATTTCTCGGCAGTTGTGCCACCTGATGAACGGCGATATTGGCGTAGTTTCGTCTATGGGCGAAGGCAGCATGTTCTGGTTTACGTTTGAAACCAAAGAGACCTCAATTGCCCCGGCATCAGTAGTCGAAAATGAGGAAGAAGCCTATATTGATAATATTTTTGAGACCTATCATCCCTTCATTTTACTGGTTGATGATAATATGGTGAACCGGAAAGTGGCAAGTGAAATCCTGAAAAAAGCCGGCTGTGTAGTCGAAACAGCAGAAAGTGGTTTTGAAGCTTTGCAAAAGGTAGAGGATGTAGTCACGGCAGAGAAAGGAATGTATGACATCATTTTCATGGATATTCAGATGCCCGACATGGACGGGGTGGAAACGACCAAAAAGCTTCATGAAAAATACGCAACCGGCTTGCCACCTATTGTGGCAATGACGGCCTACTCCATGAAAGAAGATCGGGAGCGTTTTTTGAATCAGGGCATGGACGATTACGTGGCAAAACCGATTCGGGCACAGCACCTGATCGCCAAAGTTCAGGCAATGATTGGGTCTGCTTCTACACGCAAAATGAGCGAAAAACAGCTGGCTATTGCCCGTGAAATGGCCCTGCCCGTACTGGATCGGGAGATTGTGGATCAACTGAAACAAATCGGCGGGAAAGATCTTGTGTTGTCGGTGTATGAAGATTTTGTGACAGAGTCCAACGAATTGGTAGGTGAGGCGATCACCGCTTTTGAGACGGGTGATATGGCTACGGTTAAGAGTCACCTGCATACGCTGAAAGGAAGTGCAGGAACCGTTGGTGTAATGCAGGTTGCCGAGATTGCCAAAGATGCCGAAGGCCGTCTGAAACATGACGACACTTCAACGCTTTCCACGGCCTTGCCTCAACTCCAAAAGGCATACGGGCGATTCCTGGAAAATTACAAAAGTTGGCTGGATGATTGGCTATAAACCAAGGGGAAAATCAAGGCTAATGTTCTTTGCCAAATCCCTTTTCTCCGGCTCTGATTTCCAGTGATAAATGATTTTCTTTCGGAGGAATCGGGCAATTATAGCCATCCGAATAGGCGCAATAAGGATTATACGCTTTATTGAAATCCAGCAAAACACCCGTTTCGCTGATATCTTTAAGCCTAAAATCCATATATCGACCGCCGCCGTAGGTTTCCTCACCGTTGGTAGGGTCTTTAAAAGGAACAAACAGGTAGTCGCGGTAGGCGGCTACCTGCATTAAACTCAGGCTACGATACATCGCTAACGTGAGCAGTTGCCCATGTAAAGTGAAGTGCAATTCTCCGAATTTGATATACTCTTTTTGTTGTCCGCTGTACGTAGGCATAGAAAAGGGCTCACTTCCGGTAGTTTTTACAAATTTGGCATGCACCTGAAACGAAGAATCAGGTTCAAAAAAACGCAAAAATTCCAGATCAGCTTCTTTTAAAGGAGAGTTTTCTGAGGTTAGAAACTCCTGTTTATATTTTTCACGGTGCTCCTCCGTTTGATGTTGAAAACTCTGCGCATGTACTCCAAGCAGACCGAAGGTCAGGCAGAAAGCGAGTGTAATTTTTGCGGTAAACCCTGACTTCATTTTTTTGTAGGTAAATAGTGGTTGAGCAAAGATAAAATTTCTTCAATCGTGGAAGCCGGATGGAAAAGATTCTGATGATGCGGGTCAAGTGAACGGCCCGCCAATTCAGCAGACCATCCGCCGAAGTTAGTACAGCAAATCACGTGTTTGCCATTTTGCCATGAAAACGCAAGTTCGGAAAGTGTGCCGCTTCCTCCCCCAATTGCCACCAAAATATCAGCGGTCTGAACCAGAATCAAGTTTCGGGCGACACCTATTCCAGTCGGAATGACGAGGTCACAGTATGGGTTTGCGGATGATTTTTCTTTGCCCGGCAAAATTCCGATGGTGCAACCAAACGAATAACTTTCGGCTTCACAGGCTCCTTTGCACACGGCTTCCATGGCGCCTGTGCGCCCGCCACAAACGATACTAAAACCTTCATTGATAAGCGCTTTCCCCAGATTTTCTACAAACGTATAGGCAGCAGATTTCTTTGGAAGGGCACGCGGGCCAATGACCCCTACCACATATTTTTTTGGACGAAATTCTGGGTTCATAGACTCCTTTTTTGTATTCTTTATAGAATTATACCTAAATTCACCATGCCAAATTAACTTTAAAACACGATCAACGTCCCATGTCGTACACCAAACGCGTATTGATTGCCGAAGATAGCTCGGTGATTCAAAATTTAGCTCGGAAAATTCTTGAATTTCAAAATTACGAGATCACGGCCGTCAAAAATGGCGAGCAAGTGTTGCAGCTTCTTGAAAAAGAAGACTTTGATATTATTTTGCTCGATATCAATATGCCTATCATGGATGGCATGGAATGTGCCCGCAAAATCCGAAGCATGAGCGATGATAAAAAGTCGAAAACACCGATTGTGGCTATAACTGGAAATGCCAAAAATTATACAGATGGTGACTTCAAAGAAGCAGGCTTCAACGATGCGCTCATGAAACCCCTAAATTTTGACCGCCTTGTGGAAGTGGTGGCAAATTTGACAGAATAACGTTCATGAAGGTTACCTTTCTTGGAACAGGCACATCGCAGGGGGTTCCCGTGATCGCCTGCGAATGTGCCGTTTGTCGTTCCCTGGATTTTCGTGACAAACGGCTCCGTGCCTCTGTTCTGATAGAAGAAAAAGGAAAAACTTTCGTCATTGATGCCGGGCCTGATTTTCGTGCTCAAATGCTCAGAGCCGATGTTCATAAGCTTGATGCTGTGGTTTTTACACATCAACACAAAGATCATACAGCCGGGCTTGACGATGTGCGGGCTTTCAATTTCCTGCAAAAAAAAGACATGCCTCTGTACGGAAGGGAGGAAGTTTTGAATCAGATAAAAACAGAATTTGCCTATGCTTTTTCTGAAAAACGCTACCCCGGCGTTCCCCGATTTCAGTTACATACTATCGAAAATTCTCCTTTTTGTGTAGATGGTGTTGCTTTTCAACCCATTGAAGTGATGCATCATACGCTGCCGGTTTTTGGCTATCGTATCGGTGATTTTACGTACATCACCGATGCCAACTATATTTCAGAAATTGAGCTTGAAAAGATTGAAGGAACACGCGTACTGGTTTTGGATGCCTTGCAACGCGAAGCGCATCTGTCGCATTTTACCCTTTCGCAAGCCCTGGACCTCATCGACCGGCTCAATATTCCGCTGGCCTACCTTACTCACCTAAGCCACAAAATGGGCCTCCATGATGCCGTGGAAAAAGAATTACCACCCAACGTACATTTAGCGTTTGATGGGTTGAGACTTTCGCTCTGATCGGCTTTCGGGTATCAGGAACTATTTGTAAAACCAACAATTTCAGTGCATCAGAACTACTATTTCCTACGGCAGCTAGCTCCCCACATTCATCAAAAAATTGTTGGCAAACGATTTGTAGAAGCGTTTAGTCAGGAAAAAGATGAGCTTCTGATGGTTTTTGCCGAAGCCCGTGGCAAGGTCAATTTTTATAAACCTTTCTTTTTGAAAGCTTCCCTCCGGCCTGATTTTTCGGCGCTGAGTTTCCCGGAACAATTTGATCGCGCCCGGCGCAATAGCATTGATCTTTTTACGGTCCTGTACGATCAGGTTGTGATAAAAGTAGAGGTATTTCTAAATGAGCGTGCACTCGGGCTTTACCTCGAAAAAGGCGACTTACTAGTTTTTAAATTATTTGGCAATCGCTCCAATATTGCTCACTTCAATCCTCAGGGAGCTGTGGTTGATCTATTTAATAATAAACTTACCGGCGATCAAAATCTTTCGCTTACAGACCTTCATCGGCCGCTTAGTCAAACCTACGAGGTATTTCTGGAAAACAACGGTGCTTTTGAAACTATCTTTCCCACCTTCGGGAAAGTAGTCAAAGCGTATATAGAGGAAGAGTTTAAAACTATTGAACAGCCCAAAGAGTGCTGGGAATTGTTAGAAAATACAGTACAAAAGCTGGAAAATCCTACTTTTTATTTAACCCGACTAAACCATATTCCGACACTTTCTTTATTGCCGGTGGGCCATATTCTGGAAGAATTTACGGATCCGCTGGAAGCCGCAAACAGATTTTATTATGCCTTTGCACGGCGCAGTACAATTGACAAAGAAAAGGCCGATTGGACAAAGCAACTCCGCAAAAGATTGGTTCAAACAGAAAATTACCTGGCCAATTCATATAAGAAATTGATTTTGCTGGAAGAAGGGCGGAAGAATGAAGAAATGGGACATATTCTGATGGCTAATTTACATCAAATTTCCGAGCGATCCACGCAGGTAGAACTCTATGATTTTTACCGGGATTTACCAATTATAATAAAATTAAAGAAAGATCTTTCTCCTCAAAAAAATGCAGAAGTTTACTACCGAAAGGCAAAAAATGAGAAAATAGAAATTGAAAAATTGCAGGAAAGTATAGCCGCACGAGAAGCTGAATTGATTACTCTTCAACAGCATTTGAACGCAATCGACTCCATTGAACTATTAAAAGAACTGAGAGGATACCTGAAAAAGAATGGATTTACGCATGCAAAAACAGCGATTGATCCGGTCCAATTATTTAAGAAATTAGACTTTCAGGGTTTTGTGATTTTGATAGGAAAAAACGCAAAAAATAACGATTTACTGACTCAGCAATTTGCCTTCAAAGAAGATCTTTGGCTGCATGCCCGGGATGTGAGCGGGTCGCATGTCATTATAAAGTATCAGGCCGGAAAACCTTTTCCAGTTCCTGTCATAGAACGTGCCGCACAAATTGCCGCTTTTTACTCCAAACGACGAACCGACAGCCTGTGTCCGGTAATTGTAACTCCCAAAAAATATGTTCGTAAACCCAAGGGTTTGCCTCCCGGTGCTGTATTAATTGAAAAAGAAGAAGTTATTCTCGTGGAGCCTTTGGGTGAAGGGAATAGCTGAGGATTTTTTATTTCATGCACAACTTAAACAAAATTCATTTTAAATACCGGATATACAGTATTTTTTGAATACAGATTTACGAAAATGTGCATAAAATTGTACATTTATCCCAAAAGTGAATCCTCTTTTTTCCATCAAGTTAAAACGCTTTTCCTAAACCTACTTCTTTCAAAAAAATATGAGAACTCAACAGGTTGTTTACCGCAATCAGGAATGGGAAGTTTTATCTACGCCTACCGATTTTTCTGCCGATTCTGCCCAGCTTGTGCTTGCCTTTGGAGAACGGCACTGCCTGGAAGAATGCCTGCCTTATGCCTTCCTTCGTGAGAAATATCCGCAGGCTGAAATTGTTATAAACTCCACAGCAGGAGAGATTTACAACGATACCGTTAATGACTATACGATTATTGTCACGGCCATTCAGTTCCAGAAAACGCAGGTGAAGGCGGTTCAATATCAAATTCAGGATCATTACGAAAGCGGAAGCGTAGGAGAAAAAATAGGGAAGGAATTGGCCGCCGATGATTTGGCGGCTATTTTGTTAATTTCCGACGGGAGCCGCGTCAATGGTAGTGCCTTACTGGTTTCGTTAAATGCTCAGGTAAAGGAAAATACCTCAATTTCCGGAGGTTTGGCCGGTGATGAAGCCCGGTTCGAGAAAACACTCGTTGGGCTGAATCAGGAAGCTGAACCAGGCAATGTGGTTGGCATTGGGCTCTATGGCTATAGTCTGACTGTGGGTCATGGAACAAATGGCGGTTGGGATGTTTTTGGTCCCGAGCGGGAAGTTACTCATTCTGAGTACAATACGTTATTTTCTATTGGTGATATAGCTGCTTTGGATTTATATAAAGAATACCTCGGTCGGTTCGCTGCTGAGCTCCCGGCCGGAGCATTGTTGTTCCCGCTTTCGATGCGAACGAGCTTAGATGCTGAACCCGTGGTTCGAACAATTTTGACAATTGATGAAGAGAAAAAAAGTATGACGTTTGCGGGTGATGTTCCCAAAGGTGCATTGGTACGATTTATGAAGGCAAATTTTGACCGTCTCATTGAGGCTTCCTCTTCGGCGGCGTCGAGTTCGATTCGTAACTTTGAAAATCCTCCCCAATTAACGTTGCTGATCAGTTGCGTGGGTCGGAAGCTTGTATTGGGACAGCGAACCGAAGAGGAAGTAGAAGCGGTGAGAGAAATGGTGGGTCCGGAAACCGTAATTACTGGTTTTTATTCATACGGTGAGATTTCCCGATTGAATCCTTCTGTATCTTGCGAGCTGCATAATCAAACCATGACTATCACAACTTTTTCAGAATATTGATCCAATGGACCAACCGAATTTTCATCCCCTGTTACGAAAACAGCTAAGTAAATATCTCCCCGAAAGTATTGCAGAAAACGAACATTTTCAGAATTTTATTCGGGTGGTCAACGAGTCGTATCGAAACTTTGAACGTGATAAAGAATTATTTGAGCATTCTTCGCAATTGAACGAAAAGGAGTACGCCTCAATCAATGCAAAACTTACCAAGGAAATAAATGAGCGAAGGCTATCGGTTGAAAAACTAATGGAGGCCATTCGCTCGCTGGAAATGCAGGATGAATTCATAAACAAATCACTCGATTCCAATAATTTACTTGCTCTTGTCGATGTGCTTCAGGTACAAATTGAGCATCGTAAAAAAGTAGAGGCTGAGCTACGAAAATCTAAGGAAATAGCCGAATTGGCAACGCACGCAAAGTCCGAGTTTTTGTCCATGATGAGCCACGAAATTCGTACGCCGCTCAATGCCATTGTGGGGCTTACGTACCTGATGCAACAGGAGGAGGTGTCGCACAATATGGCCGAAAACCTTCGTATTCTTCAATTCTCAACCGATAACCTTCACGTTCTGATCAATGATATTCTGGATTTTAGTAAAATAGAAGCTGGGAAAGTAGATCTTGAAAAAGTACCATTTGATGTAAAACAGCTGGTTTCAAACATCAAAAAGGCAAATCAGGTCAAAGCCGAAGAAAAAGGGAATAAGATTAAATTGATGATTGATGATGATGTGCCGCAGGTATTGATGGGAGATATTCTGAGGTTAGGACAAATCATATCCAATCTGGTTTCCAATGCGGTGAAATTCACAAGAAATGGCAGTATCACGATCGAGCTTTCTCTGCAAAGTAAAACTGAAACAAAAGTAACCCTCGATTTTTCGGTTACAGATACCGGAATTGGCATTCCAAAAAACAAACAACAACTTATATTCGACCGCTTTACGCAGGCAAATTCTCAAACTACCCGGGAGTTTGGCGGAACTGGTTTAGGGCTTGTAATTACCAAAAAACTACTGGAACTGTACGGGAGCGAAATTCAGATTGAAAGTGAGGTTGGCAAAGGTTCACGTTTTTACTTTACGCTGGAACTGGATTTGGGCGCCGATCAGCGTGTGCGAGTGGACGAGTCGAGCACTTATCACCTCAATGAATTTACCTTGAAAGGACTGCGTATTTTGCTGGTGGAAGATTATCCTATGAATGTAAAAGTTGCGCGCAAGTTTCTGGAACGCTGGAATATTGAGGTAGATTTGGCCGAAAATGGAAAAATCGCCCTCGAAATGTACGAGCCGCAAAAGTATGATCTTATCCTGATGGATATTCAGATGCCGGTGATGGATGGCTACACGGCTACGGAAAAAATCAGGGAGCTGGACATAAAAATTCCAATCATCGCACTTACCGCTTCTGCTACGCTAAGTAATCAGGATTTGGCGTTTCAAATTGGCATGAGCGATTACGTTACCAAGCCATTTAACCCAAAGGAGTTGTTTCAAAAAATCGCAAAACATAGCGGGCGATAATTTCCAACTAAATTTTAATTAATCGTTTAGAGGTTCAATGTCTGCTTCCAATTCCCGATAAGTGGATAGCTTGCTGAGCATTTTCTGGTTGTCGGGAGAAAGTTGCAGGTCAATTTTCCAATTCATGGAAGCGGCCAATTGAAACATCATCAACTGAATCTGATTATTGGCAATGCGTGGTAAATCACTTTCCATCGCTTTTTCGCTCATCGTAATTTTGGCCTCCGAAAGAATTGCGGTATAATCATCACTTTGAAAGCGGTTGATCCAGCCTTGCTCAATGTCATAAAATTTATAATCAGTATCCATTGACAAAATCTCTGGAGACGGAAAAAACTCTACAATAATTTTGCGCTGTTCTCCTTCTACATGCAGGCGCATTTTACCAAAATCAAACCCCACCAAAACTTTCGCTTTGGCAATCACCAACGCTTTTTTGCGGTCCTGGAAAAGATGCCAAATTTCTTTATTGTGCTGATAGGTATAAATTTCGGTAAAGTATCCTTCGGCCATCACGACTTTAAATACTTTTTCGATGCGTTCCAGTAAAACCGTTGCCTCTTTTTGTGGTTCAGATTTCTGACGATGCCTTCCTGACCAAAAATAATATACGCCAATGCCACCTCCTGCGCCTATGGTCAGTGAAATAAGAAAAAAAAGAAGCGTGGTGAAATCCATAGTCTACTAAATTTGTTGCGAATAAAATTCCAACAAAAAGCGGATAATCCCAAACGTGACTGACAAATACCTGATTGTAGTGGCCGGGCCAACGGCCGTAGGTAAAACATCGCTTTGCCTGCAATTGGCAAAGGATCTGAATACCGAGATAGTTTCAGCAGATTCGCGTCAGTTCTATCAGGAGCTGACAATCGGAACCGCAAAGCCCACCAGGGAGGAACTTCAACAGGTACGTCATCATTTTATAAACACCCAATCAATCGCCAATCTTTATAGTGCAGGTGATTTTGAACGGGATGCTCTAACCCAGCTGGACAAAATCTTTGCGCGCAAGGATTGCGTTGTAGTTACCGGAGGTTCGGGGCTTTATATCAAAGCTTTGTGTGAAGGTCTGGACTTTTTGCCTCAGCCCGAGGCTGGCCTTCGGGAGGAGCTGTCGCGGCGGCTTCGGGAAGATGGGCTCGATTTTTTACAGGCCGAGTTGCAGCGAGTTGATCCGCTTTTTGCTCAAACCAGCGAGTTTTGTAATCCCCAGCGGGTAGTACGTGCTCTGGAAGTGTACTACTCATCCGGCCTGCCGATGTCCTCGTTTCATTCGCAGGCAAAAGCAGAAAGACCATTTCGACAGCTCTTAATTGGCCTGGATCGTGATCGAACGGAGCTATACCAACGGATCGAAGCCCGAATGGACCAAATGCTTGCGGATGGCCTGGTGGAGGAAGCCCGTCAATTTCAAGCTTATCGTGCACAAAATGCCTTGCAGACAGTGGGTTATAAAGAAGTGTATGGTTTTTTGGATGGGAATTATGATTATCAGGAAATGGTTAGGATTCTTAAACAAAATTCACGGCGCTATGCCAAGCGCCAACTTACCTGGTTCAGGCATCAGGGGAATTATACGTGGTTTCATCCAGATCAGTATCAGGAGTTAAAGCAGTACATTTTGGACCAAATGTATACCTAAAAAAATGGTCATGAGATACATAATCTCATGACCATTTATATTGAAAAACCATTTGGTCCTCTAAATCAGGCTTCGCTTTCTTCCAGTTCGCGATAAGCCAAAATTCCGCCTAGTACATTTCGTACATTAGTAAAACCATTAGCCTGAAGGAACTTTTGGGCATTACCACTACGGGCGCCGGAACGGCAATGAATGATGATTTCTTCTTCCTTAAACGGTTCCAGTTCTTCAATCCGGTCGGGCAAGTCGCCCAGCGGAATCAGGATCGCATCCAGATTATCAGCCTCATATTCATATTCTTCCCGAACATCATAAAAGTGAATTTTTTCACCTTTATCCAGCCGTTCTTTTAGTTCTTGTACTGTAATATCCATGGTTTTGAGAGGTTTAAATTTATTTTTTTAAAACGATTTTCTGTGTAAACCAGCGCAGGCCGTCTGATAATCGAAACACGTACATTCCTTCGGATAGTTCAGAAAGGTCAGCTTCCTTTTGACCGTTTTGGGGCAAAATAGTTTTCACACGTGTTCCCTTTATATCAAAAATATCAATTTGAGTAAGTTCATTGTTCCATTGAATAACTCCGGAAGTAGGATTTGGAAATACCTGCAAGCGGAATTCGGGTGTAAAGACCGGACCGGTAATTACACCGCTCGTTTTTCCGCCAAAGTAGGGGCGAAGCATGATACTCCCTTGAATTTCAGTGTTTTGGGCCCAATCTTGCGAAAGGTTTGAAAAAATCTGTGAACTTCCAGAAATTGAATTTCGATCAAAACCAACCGAAAGCGCATCTTCGCTGATTTGGAGCCAGCCAATGTAAAACGTATCCGAAACAGCTACACCAAAATCAAAAGGATAGTCAATAAACTCATTGCGCACGGTCCCGTAACGAACCGGCACTGATTTTTGATACACAACCCGGTCGGGCCTGCCGTCCCGATTGCTCCATACCTGAATCGTAAATCCCTGCCCGCCGATGTCTTTCCGAAAGGGAACCATTGCCATTCGTACACCTCCCAGTGTGTCGGGTTGTTGCAGGACAAATCGTACGGCTGTGCGGCCAAGGCGTTGATTCATGCGAATGCCGAATTCCGCGCTTCCATCATCGTATGCGTAGTAATCGGCGAGTTCAGCTACGGCGCTGATGGTGTCATTTCGTCGTAAATTAACGGAAGGAATCGTGGGGTTTTGATCATCAGTTGTCAGTAAATCGAACGTATACCGGAGCCTCATGCGGGTTTGTCCGTCTGTCGGTTTAGTGAAAGGGGCAATTCCGATACTCTTGGTTTGAGTCTGTTTGGCAGCGATAAAACTGGATACAGGCTCCTGAAAACGCTGAATTTCGCGCTGACTCACCTCATCCGTGATGGTAAAAGTATAGGATGTGAAGTTGAAGTTATTAAACAGGTTAACAATGTCGGTACGTACCGAATCGGCAGTTGCGGCGGCAGGATCAGCATAATATTGTTTGAAAGGCATGGAGGTATACCCTTTCAATAAAGGCGTAAGCGGCTTGCGCACGGCTATGTCTTTAATGAATGGATCGGCCAGCGTTCGGTTTTTATCGAGATAAATATAATCCAGGTGCCACGTATCAAAAGCACCGGAAAGACGCCCGAAAGACCTGAATCTAAATTGAAAAGCAGCATGAAGGTACTTTGTTGCGAGCACCGGAATGAACGATTGCTGAAATGCCGAATCTATGTCGCCACCAGGGCGTTGCCACACCGATTCCCAGCTTCCGTTAGCAGTCAGAAATTCGAGGCGGAGCGTGTCCAAATCGTCCGGACGTTCACCAAGGCCCTGCGCCTGCCAGTAAAAACTTAAATAAATAGAATCGGCTGCTGTTAATCCACCTAAATTAATAGGAGCAGAAGTAAGTGTATCGGTATCACCCTCAGCCAGTTCGTTTACAAAATTATACGGAATTCCCGCAGCATTCAACCCGTCAAACGTAGCTACATTTATTGACGGGTGACCGGTAGTGAGGGTATTGTTGATATAAACCCCGCTACCGGGCATCCAAAGCAGTGGATCAGGTTGTGTAGCAGAGGTAGAAAAATCATCAAAAAATGGCAGAGAAAGAGCCTGAATCCGACTTGACCTGACATCTGACGTTGCTTGCACTCGTGGAGTGGTTTTGCCCAAAGGCACAACTTCGAGCTGAGCCAGCGCAGATTGATGCATCAAAGAACAAAGCCCCAGGCAAAGCCACAGGATTTTCAGGGAAGGATAGGCGCGACCAGTCGGAGTTAAATTATTGCGGTTGTTCATCAGTTTCAGAAGGCGATTCTTCGAGCGGGCCTACCACCCATAGGTCAATTACGTCGCCAATGCGGGTTTTATTGCCCGGCTCCGGGTTTTGCCTGACAATCATTCCGGGTTCTACGCCTTCCTGCTCGACATACATAATTTGGCCAACTTTTAACCCGGCGCCCACGATTTGAAACTTAGCTTCATCCAAAATCATACCAACTACGCTTGGCATATCAAAAGCAGTTGCCCCCAAACCATCGCCAATTTCCAAATCAATTTTTGACCCTTTGGCAATCGGCTGTCCCGGCAAAATCTCCTGACCTTTATACAGTTGCTTCAAAACTGCTCCCTGAGCCAAATCGGGTACGTACCGCAAATTCCCAACTTCCAGCCCTTCACTTTTCAGGATCATTTGGGCGCTCCGTTGTGTCATATCCGTAAGTTTGGGCATTTTTACCATCGGAGCGGTGCGGGCGACAACGGTTACGTAGATTTTACGCCCTTCTTTTACCTTGGAGCCCGGCTGCGGGTATTGAGCCACTACGGTGAGGGGAGCAACATTGGGCACGAACGTACAGTCTACCTCAAAACGCAGATCCCGTTCGTCCAGAAAATCTTCAAGTTCCAAAGCGCTCATATTTCGAATGTCCGGCACAGTGATAGATTCCCCGTGGTTGGTTCGGATGGGTAAGTAAAGAAAAAAGAAGGCAAGAAAGAGAACGGTAATTAAAGAAATAATGATACCGATATGTATGTAAAGGTCCTTGCGGGAGTTCGTACTTATTTTAGCCATGGGCTTGTAAGGAGCATTTCGTTCTGAACGGTAAAAATAGGAGTAATATTTTACCTCACCAATATTCCGGCGGTTTAGCGGCTCATTATTCGTTGCACGTATTTTCCAAGAATGTCAAATTCGAGGTTTACCAGGTCGCCGGGCTGTAAATCCTGAAAATTAGTGTGCGAATAGGTGTACGGAATGATCGTCACCCGAAAACCATCCGGCTGCGAATTAAACACCGTCAAACTTACCCCGTTGATACAAATCGAACCTTTTTCTACCGTAATATTCCCGATTGAGGAATCGTACCAGAAATCGTACAACCAACTTCCCTCACGTTCCTGAACCTGTGTACAACGTCCCGTCTGATCCACGTGGCCCTGCACAATATGCCCGTCAAAGCGCCCATTGGCGGGCATGCAGCGTTCCAAATTCACAAGGCTGCCGGCTTCAAGTGCACCAAGATTGGTTTTAAGCAGCGTTTCTTCTACGGCTGTTACCCGGTAGGTATCATTTTGAATGTCAGTGACGGTCAGACACACGCCGTTGTGACTCACGCTTTGATCAACTTTCAGTTCATGCGTAAGCTCCGACCACACGTCAAACGTAACATTGGTACCTTCCTGCGTTTTCTGAACAATTCTTCCAATAGATTCGATGATGCCTGTAAACATACTTTTTTGGGTAGGATTATAAATGATTCATTAAATTATGACAAATTTTTGCCAGTGCCATCAAAAGAATATTTGCTATTCACTGGATAACATCTGAATTTTGTCCCTATAAATTTTACGTACACAATGTTTAAAAATAAAATTATTCGGTGGAGTACCCTAGCGATGCTTCTTGCCATTTTGACTTATTTTTTCGTGGAAACTTTTCAATCAAATACTGCTTCTTCTGCGGGTACTTTGAACGAAAATATAACCGCTGAGGAGCATACCGCAGAGATTGAACTGCAAAGGAAACAAAAAGATGAGTTGTTTCGTACTTCCGAAGAGTCGCCAATTGAGGAAAAAGCTACTTTTCACGGCCTGCATTACTACGAGCCGTCGCTGGCACATCGGGTTGTAGCTACACTGACACCCTACGAAGGAGCCGAAAAGGAATTGAAAATTTCGTACACCGACGGCACTTCTGATACCTATGAACGTCTCGCATACGCAGATTTTACAGTCAATGGCTCAGCTCAACGCTTGCTTTTATTGAAAAACGAAAGCGTGATTTCAGTTCTTTTTCGGGATCAGACGAGCGGTGAAGAGACTTATGGAGGAGGGCGTTACATTGATATTCCTGTTGAAGAAATGCAGAATAATTCTTTGATTATAGATTTTAATAAAGCTTATAATCCTTACTGCGCCTACGCCCCCGATTTTGCCTGTCCGCTGCCTCCTGCCGAAAATACGTTGACAGTAGCAATTGCAGCAGGTGAAAAATATGTAGAAGAAAAACATTAATTTTGAAGATTGTAAAGTAAGGATTCGGGAAATCGTTTTCTTTTTAGTATCTAAAAGAACCGTTTATTTAATTATTGCATGAAGATTTCGTATAAGTGGCTCGGCGAGCTGTTGGATATACCCGAAAGTCCCGAGGAAGTTGGGGCCTTGCTAACCGCCACCGGACTGGAAGTTGAAGGAATTGAAGAAGTTGAAACTATAAAAGGAGGATTGAAGGGAGTTGTGATCGGGAAAGTTCTTACCTGTGAAAAGCACCCGGATGCGGATAAGTTAAGCCTTACAACTGTTGACATTGGGGCTGAAAATATCCTGTCAATTGTTTGTGGAGCACCTAATGTAGCTGCAGGGCAAATGGTAGTGGTAGCGCCGATTGGTGCAACGCTTTACCCAACGGGCAGTGAGCAGCCGTTGGTTATGAAAAAAGCCAAAATTAGAGGTGCGCTTTCCGAAGGTATGATATGTGCGGAAGATGAATTGGGAATCGGCCACTCTCATGAAGGAATTTTAGTTTTGTCAACGGATTTACCCGTAGGCACGCCGGCTGCGGATTATTTTGGTTTACAGTCTGATCATGTTTTAGAAATTGGACTAACCCCCAACCGGGCCGATGCAGCCTCACATGTTGGAGTTGCGCGGGATCTTCGGGCTGTTTTACAGCGGGAAATTAAACTTCCTTCGGTGGATGCCTTTTCCGTAACAGCTACTACATTACCGATTGACGTTTCGGTAGAAGAACCGGAAGCATCGCCACGCTATTGTGGAGTCACGCTCACCGGACTAACGGTGAAAGAATCGCCCAAATGGCTAAAAGAACGTCTTGAAGCTATTGGCGTGCGTCCAATTAATAATGTGGTTGATGTCACAAACTACGTTTGCCACGAGCTTGGGCAGCCGCTGCATGCTTTTGACGCTGCCAAAATCAGTAGCGGCAAAGTAGTAGTTAAAACTTTGCCGGAAGGCACAAAGTTTACCACCCTTGACGATCAGGAGCGTACTCTTTCTGCTACTGATCTGATGATTTGCGATGGCGATATACCGATGTGCATTGCGGGAGTTTTTGGTGGAAAAACCTCTGGTGTGTCGTCTGAAACAACAGCCATTTTTCTTGAATCGGCCTATTTTTCTCCTGCATGGGTTCGTAAAACTGCCCAACGTTTTGGTCTTAAAACAGACGCATCTTTTCGTTTTGAGCGAGGTACGGATCCCAATTTGCCAGTATTTGCCCTAAAAAGAGCCGCTTTGCTGTTGGTTGAATTGGCGGGTGGAACAATTGCATCCGGAGTAATTGACCTGTACCCGAATCCAATTCAGGATTTTCAGGTTCCGGTTAGCTATAAAAATGTCGATCGGTTGATTGGAAAAAAACTGGATCGATCGCTGATGCACTCGATTTTAGAAAGTTTGGATATCCGAATTGAAAACCAAACTGACCTGGGTTTTCTGGCTGTTGTGCCGCCTTATCGGGTGGATGTACAGCGCGAAGCAGATGTGATTGAAGAGATATTACGCATTTATGGGTTCGATCAGGTGGAGCTGTCGGCTTCGATGAGTTCTGATTTCTTATCCGATTTCCCCCTAAACGATCCTGACAAACTCCGTTTGCGCTGTGGAGAGCTGCTGGTTGGAAATGGTTTTTTTGAAATCATTAACAACTCACTGACCCGGCCTGCCGGACAGGATATGCTTTCGGACGAACTTCTGGGTGAGCCGGTTCAGATTCTGAATTATTTGAGTGAAGATTTATCGGTTATGCGGCAAACGATGCTTTTTACAGGGCTCGAAACCGTGGCATACAATGTGAATCGAAAGCAGAGCGATTTGAAGCTTTTTGAATTTGGCAAAACGTATCACCTCGTTGGAGAAAAATACGTAGAAAAGACTCATTTGTGCCTCTTTATGACCGGGCAAAAACAGGCCGAAACCTGGCAGGGAAAAAGTGAAGAACTGGAATTTCATGACCTATCGGGTGCTGTGCAGCAGGTATTGGCCACGATGCGAATGCGCGGCGTGGAAACGGAAGACTGTTCTTCCAAAATATTTCAAAGTGCCATTTCGTATATCCTTCACAAAAAGCCAATTGTGCAGTTTGGGTTGGTAAATCCGGCACTGACCAAAAAAGCCGGTCTGAAAATTCCTGTTTGGTATGCAGATTTTGATTGGGATTTTCTTTTGAAGCAATACAATGCCATGGTGCAGTTCCGGGAAGTACCACGTTTTCCGGAAGTTCGCCGGGATTTATCTCTTGTGCTTGAAAAAAGTATTAGCTTTGATCAGGTAAAAAAAGTAGCGAATCGTACCGAAAAACAATTGGTAAAAGAGGTAAATGTTTTTGACGTGTTTGAAGGAGCTGCCCTGAACGGAAAGAAGGCCTACGCGCTCAGCTTTTTGTTGCAGGATTCACAACAAACACTTACAGAGAAAGTTATTGATAAAACTATGCAGCGACTGATGGCTGCGTTTGAGAAAGAATTGGGTGCAATCATTCGAAAGTAATTCATGCTATGGCCGTTTATCCCACTCACAACCTAAATAGAAAATTGATTGACCTAAAAGAAAAAATTAGGCATTTAATTGCTATTAAGGATAAGCAAAAATGGGATCTGATAAAGCTTGAACGTGAAAATGCAGAGTTGAGAGCAGCCAATAAACAGCTGACAGACGAGGTGAAACAAATCCAGAAAAATTACAGTTCTTTGCAGAAAGACTTTAATAAATCTAAAAATTTCGCTAAGATTGTCAGTAATAAGCTGACACCCACAGACGGTTTAGCCGAACTGAAAGACTCAGTTGAACGATATATACATGAGATTGATAAGTGCATAGAAATGCTTGAAGAAACCTTATGATGGATAATAGTAAGCCAAAGTCATATGCAACCGTATTCATCAAAATACTTGATAAAGGGTTTAATCTAAGCGTACCGGCAGAGCACGAAGTGTACTACCGGGAAGGATACGAAGTTTTCTTGCACAAGATAAAAATACACCAGGAAAAAGGGTATAGTCCATTAGAAGCCATTTCACTTACATCGATAGATTGTTTGGTGGCGCTTCAAAAGGCTCAGGATCAGCTCAATAAATTAATTGCTGCTCTTGAAGATCGGGTAGATGATCTTGATTCCACCGTTTCGGAGGCCCTGTGAATTAAGTCTTATTTCTCACATATACTTGCTTCAATCCAACAGTTCGGTATCTAAATTGCCTGTTTACATTTAACGGTACACAACCCTATTTAACAGGACCTCATTATGCCAGACTTTTTAGTACTACTATTCTCCGATGTCGTTGCCTTGACAATCGGGATATTTTTCGGGAAAATGATTTTTCAGAAATCTTTCGACAAGAAAGAAGCTGAGGCTCAAACAAGAGCCGCTGAAATAATTCGTAATGCAGAAATTAGCGCCGAGAATATCAAAAAAGACCGTATCCTTGAAGCCAAGGAAAAATACCTGAAGCTTAAATCTGAATTTGAGGAAGATGCCAATAAAAAACGCAATATTCTTCAATCTAATGAACAAAAGTTGAAGCAGCGTGAACAGAATATCTCACAACTCCTGGAACAAAATAAACGCCGGGAAAATGAACTGGAAACACTGAAAAATACGCTGACTCAACAAACCGAAGTCGCCACCAAACGTCGAGAAGAAGCCGAGAAAATGCTGAGCCAACAAGTGACTCAGCTTGAAAAAATTGCGAATCTGACCGCCGAAGAAGCACGTGAACAACTTGTAGATGCGCTTCGGGCCGAAGCCGAATCAAAGGCCGCTTCCCACATCAAATCCGTGATGGAGGAATCTCGTCTGACGGCTACCAAAGAAGCCAAGAAAATCGTGATCGAAACCATTCAGCGTACCGCTGCTGAGCACGCAATTGAAAACTGTGTGTCGGTATTTAATATCGAAAATGATGATATCAAAGGAAAAATCATTGGTCGGGAAGGTCGAAATATTCGGGCACTGGAAGCCGCAACCGGTGTAGAAATAATTGTGGACGATACCCCCGAAGCTATTGTGATCTCAGGATTTGATCCGGTTCGTCGCGAAATAGCCCGGCTTTCGCTGCATCGTTTGGTTCAGGACGGTCGTATCCACCCGGCTCGCATTGAGGAGGTGGTGGCCAAAACCCGGAAGAACATAGAAGACGAAATCGTAGAAATAGGGGAGCGTACCGTGATCGATTTGGGGATTCACGGGTTGCATCCTGAACTTGTCAAGATGATTGGGCGGATGCGTTTCCGTTCGTCTTATGGACAAAATCTATTGCAACATTCACGCGAAGTAGCCAAACTTTGCGCCACGATGGCCGCCGAACTTGGTTTGAATGCCAAACTTGCCAAACGTGCCGGATTGCTGCATGACATTGGAAAAGTATGGCACGAAGAATCCGAAATGCCTCACGCTTTGCTGGGTATGGAGCTTGCCAAGAAATATAAGGAACACCCCGAAGTATGCAACGCCATTGGTGCCCACCACGATGAGATCGAGAAAACGAGTATAATTTCACCCATTATTCAGGTTTGTGATGCCATTTCCGGATCAAGACCGGGGGCGCGTCGCGAAATGATGGAGTCGTATATCAAGCGTTTGCGTGACCTTGAAAATCTTGCCACAGCCTTTGACGGCGTTGAAAAATGCTATGCGATTCAGGCCGGTCGTGAGATTCGGGTAATTGTGGATGCAGAAAACGTAACAGACGAAAAAGCAAGTTTGCTGTCTTTTGATATTTCACAAAAAATTGAAAAAGAAATGCAGTATCCCGGACAAATCAAAATTACCGTAATCCGGGAGATGCGTTCAGTAGCGTACGCTCGTTAATTTTATTTTTCATAAAAAAACCTATGACTTTGGAAAGAGTCATAGGTTTTTTTATACATCCTTGCCCTACCTGCGCCATGAAGTTGAACAAGGCATTCTCTCCATTTAACTTTGACTTCCGATTTTTTACACTGTAATGTTAACCAAATCCAAAGTAATATTGATTACCGGGGCCTCGTCAGGAATTGGACTGTCTACTGCCCAATATCTGGCAAGTAAAGGACATCGGGTATTTGGCGCTAGCAGAAGTCAGCCAGAAAATGTCACCTTCGAATGGGTCTGTATGGATGTTACTTCGGAGGAGTCGGTAAAAAGTGCTGTACAACAGATTCTGGCTCAGACCAGCCAAATTGATGTGCTGATTAACAATGCCGGACTTGGGTTAGCAGGCCCGCTTGAAGAAACAACCGATGAGTTGGTCAATACCGTTTTCAATACAAATGTGCTGGGTGTTTTGCGAGTATGTAGAAGCGTAATCCCGATTTTTAGAAAGCAGCGACACGGGTTTATTCTGAACATCAGTTCGATTGCGTCGGGCATGGGGCTCCCTTTTCGTGGGATATATACAGCAAGTAAAGCAGCACTTGAAACCATGACAGAGTCTTTGAGCATGGAATTAAAAGAATTTAACATTCAGGTTTGCAGCGTCTTGCCGGGCGATATTTCTACCAATATTAACAGTCACAGACTGGTTGCGAATCTTCGGGAAGATTCAGTGTATGCTGCCAAATTCTCAAAAGTACATCGGCAGATCAATGACGAAGTCAGCCACGCGGCACAACCCATCATTATTGCCAGAGCTATTGAAAAAATCATACATACCCCAAAGCCAAGATTGCATTATACCGTTGGGCCAATTGTGCAGCGAGCCACGGTTTGGTTACGAATTATCCTGCCCCAACGTTTTTTTGAATTCCTGCTCATGAGGTTTTATGGCATGTGATTTCAAACCATTTCAATTGTGGCTTTGTTAGCCTAACGTATCAATCCTGATTCATTTTATCATTCCTACATGAACTACGCCGATCTCAATTCAAAACAGAAACTTGCCATTCATACATTAGGGGAACTAAAAGCCGTTGGCTATCGCCCTAAACCTATCAAACAGGAATTGAGGGATAATCTTATCCATAAAATTCAACGGAAAGAAGAAGTTTTTCCAGGAATTTGGGGCTATGAGGATACGGTTATTCCGGATGTTGAAAGAGCGATTCTTTCGATGCATAACATTAACCTTCTGGGACTTAGAGGGCAGGCCAAAACGCGAATTGCCCGCATGATGGTCAATTTGCTTGACGAATATATTCCGTTTGTGGAAGGCACAGATCTGAACGACGATCCGATGGAGCCTCTCTCCCGAATGGCAAAAGATATGGTAGAAGAGAAAGGCGATCAAACGCCTATTTCGTGGATGCATCGTTCTGAGCGCTATACCGAAAAATTAGCTACACCGGATGTATCAATTGCGGATTTGATTGGTGATGTGGATCCTATCAAGGCTGCTACTTTGAAACTCCCTTATTCAGACGAACGTGTGATTCACTTTGGTCTTATCCCTCGTTCGCACCGTGGTATATTTGTCATTAACGAGCTTCCCGATTTACAGGCGCGGATTCAGGTGGCTTTGTTTAATATTTTACAGGAAGGGGATATTCAAATCCGTGGGTTTAAACTACGCTTACCGCTCGATATTCAATTTGTATTCACGGCCAATCCTGAGGATTATACCAACCGCGGAAGTATTGTAACGCCTCTGAAAGACCGGATTGACAGTCAAATTGTAACCCACTATCCAAAAACTCTGGAAATTGGTCAGCGAATTACCGAGCAGGAGGCCGTAGTAAAAGCTGAACAAAAGGGAATGATTCGTACGAATCAGCTCATAAAAGTATTAATCGAACAGATTGCGTTTGAAGCTCGTGAAAGTGAATACGTAGATAGTAAGAGCGGAGTATCAGCCCGAATGACGATTTCGGCCTATGAGAGCCTGTTGAGCGCAGCCGAGCGCCGAGCTTTGCTGAATAGCGAAAAAGAGACGCACGTGCGCGTTTCGGACCTTTACGGCGTCGTTCCCGCAATCTGTGGAAAAGTGGAGCTGGTATATGAAGGTGAAGTGGAAGGTCCGGTAATCGTGGCGCAGAATTTGATTGGGAAAGCTATTCGTACTCAGTTTTTAAACTTTTTCCCAAATCCCGAAAAAGCCAAGAAAGCAAAGAAAAATCCATTTGGAAAAGTAGTCGATTGGTTTGGAGCTTCCAATGAAATGGATCTCATGAGCGACATGAGTAACCGGGAATATGAAGCACGTCTGAAAACTATTGAAGGATTGGACGATTTTGTGGACGAGTTTACGTCGCGTTTGGGCAAGGAAGAAAAACTTTTTATGATGGAGTTTGCGCTTCATGGCATGGCCGAATATTCGCTGATTGGCAAGCAGGCTCTGGATCGGGGCATGCATTTTAAAGATTTGGTAAGCAGTATGTTTTCCGGACCTGATGATGAAGACGATGACGATCAATTTGGATTTGACTTTGATGATGACGACGATGACGATACCAACCGTCCGTTTTAAATGATTTGTCGGTTCGACGGCTCAATAGAAAGATGATTTGATAGTTCAATTACAAGAAATGCCCGACCAAAATTTGGTCGGGCATTTCTTGTAATAACATTTTTTTAACAACTATTCCGGAGCACCATCATCTACTTTATTTGGTTCGCTCGTATCAATCAACGCATCGGGATCACCATTTACTTTAAGCTTGATTTTGGCTTCGAGCTCTTCCATCAACTCGGGGTTGTCTTTGATGAGCGCTTTCACCGCATCACGTCCCTGCCCAAGCCGATTTCCGTCGTAACTGAACCAGGAACCGGATTTTTTTACAATTTCCAGCTCAACCGCAAGGTCAATTATTTCTCCGGCCTTGGAAATACCTTCACCATACATGATGTCAAACTCAATTACTTTGAAAGGAGGTGCGAGCTTATTTTTGACAACCTTCACTCGCGTGCGGTTTCCAAGAATATTGTCAGCACTTTCCTTGATCTGACCTACCCGACGAATGTCAAGACGGATGGAGCAATAGTATTTCAGGGCGTTTCCACCGGTAGTTGTTTCAGGATTCCCGAACATAACTCCGATTTTTTCACGCAACTGATTGATAAAAATACAGCAGCAACCCGTTTTACTGATAACACCGGTAAGTTTACGCAGTGCCTGAGACATCAAACGTGCCTGCAAACCCATTTTGCTATCGCCCATTTCGCCTTCAAGCTCAGCCCGCGGAACAAGAGCCGCAACGGAGTCAATTACGATAATATCAAGGGCGCCGCTGCTGATCAAATGCTCGGTAATTTCAAGAGCCTGTTCGCCGCTATCAGGCTGAGAAATCAGCAGATTTTTGGTATCAATGCCCAGCTTTTCCGCATAGGAGCGGTCAAATGCGTGCTCTGCATCTACGATAGCCGCAAGGCCGCCTCTTTTTTGAGCCTCCGCAATGCAGTGCATGGCAAGCGTCGTTTTTCCGGAAGATTCCGGACCATAAATTTCTACGATTCTTCCCCTGGGCACACCACCGATTCCGAGGGCCAAATCAAGGCCAAGAGAGCCGGTTGAAATTGTGGGAACGTCCAGTACTTTGCTGTCACTGAGACGCATGACGGTACCTTTACCGTAGGTTTTGTCTAGTTTTTCGAGTGTAGTTTGCAGCGCCTTTAATTTGCTGTCTGCATCAACAGTTTGTGCCATAAAGGAAGTTTGAAAAGTTATTTTTGTTGGTCAATCAAGTAATGGCTTAACAGCCTTGTTTGCTTCTTTATTATAGTGTAAATATATGATTTATTTTTGATATAGGCAACTGCTTTTTGTATTATAATCAACACTTTTTGGCTGTGAAAGATCCCTTGCAAATACCATTCCTACTTGTGCTTATTTTCCTTCTGATAGGGTATCGAGGTTCACTGCCTGCGCGTGCTCAGCCTGACAATCGGGCGTTTGAAAATCGCCTTTCCCTTGATTCTACCCGGCGTTTAGATGTTCAGGTGGATATGCTGGGTTTTGTAAAAAACAACGAATATTTTAATTCGCATCAGGACGGCTACACGCTTTGGGGAACACAGCTTTCACCAGCTTTTGTATACCGCATTTCTCCTGCAATCTTACTGAAAGGTGGTGTTTTTTGGCGAAATGATTTTGGTGAAACTAGTCGTCCTGTCCTTCAACCACTGCTGACATTCAAGCTTTCTCATTCCAATTGGAATTTCCTCTTTGGGACGCTGGAAGGTAATCTTAGTCACCGATTGCCGGAACCTCTATATAATTTTGAGAGAGGGTTGACGTCACCCATTGAAAACGGTCTGCAAATTAATTATGTGAGTCCTGCTTCGTTTTTTGATTTTTGGATCAGCTATCCGCAAAACACGCTTCCGGGCTATGTGCGTCAGGAACATTTTTGGGGAGGATTATCAGCTCAGATTCCGCTTGTAAAATATACAGCCTGGGAGTTTTTGGTGTTACCGCACGTGACAGTTTTCCATGCCGGCGGTCAGGGCATTCGTACCAATCTTCCGGTCCGTACAACTACACAAGGTGCCATCGGTTTTCGTTGCAGGCGTTTTTTCTCATCGCCACTTTTTTCTTCACTTGATCTGGAACCTTACTTGCTGGGGAATTTGGATGGAACTACCACTCATAGAAATGGACAAGCGTTTTACATAAATTCGTCACTTAAAACCCGATGGGTAGACCTCATGCTGAGTTACTGGAACGGTACCCGTTACCGCTCCGACTACGGCGGTGATTTGTTTATTTCAGATTCCCGACGACTTAATTCGCCTTCATTTTGGCAACCGCACCGAAATTGGCTCATGCTGCGTTTCTCAAAAACTGTTGAACTTGGCGGAGGCCTGAGCCTTACTGCCCGTCTGGAACCTACGCTGGATCTGCAAACTCGAAAAATAGAACATTCCGAAGGTATTTACCTGCACTATACACTCAAAGAAAATCTCCTGAAAGAACAAAAAAACCTCCAAAACTGATCCTGCTCATCTTTTGCAAAATTAAAGCCCCGTACTTTTGCTAAAAATTAGTAGTCAAAAAATGTTAATTTAAATGGAAATCTTCCTCTTTTTTGTTGCGCATTGGTATCTTTCTTTACTGATGCAAACCTTTTTTCTGCATCGTTATGCGGCTCACAAAATGTTTACGATGAGCCCAACCTGGGAAAAAATCTTTTACACCCTAACATGGATTTTTCAGGGATCATCCTTTTTGAGCCCTTATGCTTACGGCGTCATGCATCGCCTGCATCATGCTCACGCAGATACCGAAGAAGATCCGCATTCTCCCAGTTTTTCGAGTAGTTTGTTTGATATGATGTGGAAAACGAAGAATTATTACAACAATATCCTGCATCACCGCGATTCCATTGAAGCAAAGTTCAAGAAGGGTGTTCCTCATTGGGCATTTATTGAAAAAATTGGCGATAATTGGTTGTCACGGCTTGGTTGGGGTGTTTTTTACATCTGGTTTTATGTACAATTTGCCACTGAGTGGTGGATGTTTTTGCTGTTGCCCATTCATTTTTTGATGGGGCCCGTACATGGAGTTATTATTAACTGGTATGCGCACCGGTATGGATACGTTAACTTTAAAGTAGACGATACGGCCAAAAACCTGCTTCCTTTTGATTTTTTGATGATGGGCGAATCTTATCACAACAATCATCATAAGTTTGGTGGAAGGGCAAATTTCGGTGTTCGCTGGTTTGAATTTGATCCTACGTATCCATTCATAAAATTACTTCATGCCCTGAAAATCATTCGATTAAAGCCTAATAACGATCTACACTATATGTAGTTTCCAGGAGTATTAGTATCTGATTTTATTTGGTGGGGAACAAGTACACCCACATCTATCGTTTTGAGCAAGGGGATAAAGGCTTGTGCAAGGGTTAAAAAATTAATTTTTACCCAAACGCACAGGCCTTTCCTGGCTTTCAAAACGATTTTTTATGATAAAAAAAACCATAGCAGTTCTCTTGCTCGTGCTGTTTTTAGTAGGCTTATTTTACCGCAACCTCGTTAGTTATGCATGGATGCAGGCAAGCGGGCAGGTAAAAATACTGATGAATGTAACGGATGTTGAGGATGTTTTACATGATGCCTCTTTCCCGGATTCGCTTAAACAGAAAATTCGACTCATTGAAGAAATCAAACAATTTGGCGTTGATTCGCTTGGTCTGAATCCTTCAAAAAATTACACCACATTCTATAATCAGCACGGAAAACCAATTTTGTGGGTACTAACTGCTTCGGAAAAGTATCAGTTGCAAGCCCGGGAATGGAAATTTCCAATTATTGGCACATTTTCTTATAAAGGCTTTTTTGACTCAACCCGAGCCGTACAGGAAGAAAAAGCGCTTATGGCCGAAGGACTTGATACTGAAATTAGTGAAGTTTCGGCATGGTCGACCCTCGGCTACCTTAAAGATCCCATTCTGTCCAGCATGCTTGCCCGTTCGGAAGGTAGTTTGGCCAACCTTATTTTGCACGAATTGACTCACGGAACGCTTTTCGTCAAAGACAACCTCGAACTCAATGAAAACCTGGCAAGCTTTGTCGGCGATTGGGGCGCAATTCGGTTTTTGACGCAGAAATACGGTGCCGAATCGGTTCAATTGAAAAAATATGAATTTTCTAAAAAATATAACGATGCTTACGCACAGCATGTGCTGCGCGGTGCCCGGCAACTTGATAGCTTATACAAACGTCTGCCAGGAGTTGATAGTTTGTCGAAGAAAGATTCACTCAAATACCGACTCATCCAACAGATTGTGACTTCGGCCGATACACTACTTGGGGGAACGCTGACGTTGAATAAGAAAAAGCCATCGGAAGAAACCAAACTGCCTAATAATGCGTATTTTATTGCGTACAAGACATATAAATCCAGGCAGAATATCTTTCGGGATGAGTTTGAGAACAAATTTAATCGTGACTTTAGAAAGTATTTATTGTATTTAAAGGAAAAATATCCTTCTCTATGAGTATTTCCAAAGTAAATAATAATCGTCGTTTTTACCTGTTGGTACTCCTGATTATGGCTGGCCTTAGCGTCATGGCTTTTACCATGCGCGACAGCTACCGGCGCGTGCCCAACAATAGCTTTGGTAAAGGCGAACGGCTCGAATATAGGGTACACTATGGTTTTATCAATGCGGCTGAAGCTAAGGTAGAAGTGAGCAATTCGATTGTGAAGGTAAACAATCGCCCCTGCTACCGCGTCAATGTGACCGGTCGTACGGTAGGTGCGTTTGATCTTGTCTCGCGTGTACGTGATCAGTGGCGATCGTACATTGATACTTCGGCGATTTTACCACAAATGTTTTACCGGAATATTCAGGAAAATAGCTACCGCAAAGAAGAAACCCTGACATTTAATCACGGCAGCGACGTGGTTTATGCAGAAGAAAAAGGGGAAAAGAAATCGTATAAAGTTCCCGACAATATACATGATGTCATCAGCGGCTACTATTTTCTTAGAACCATAAATTTTGACAAGATTAGTGAAGGGCAAATTGTAGAACTTCCTACGTTCTTTTCGGATGAGGTGTTTCCAATGCGGGTGCGATACCGTGGAAAAGAAGTAATAAAAACTAAGTTTGGAAGGATGAAAGTGTTAAAACTGAATCCGGTAATGCCTGAGAATAAGTTGTTTAAAGGCGAGAATTCCATTCGGATTTGGGTATCGGATGATGAAAACAAAGTGCCTGTAAAAGCCGAAGTAGACTTGTGGATCGGTGCGCTGGAAATGGATCTTAAATCGTACCGCGGTTTGCGAAATGAATTTATTATTCAGAAATAATCCATTTTCTTAATTCCTGAATCTGTCGGAAAGGAAACGGCAGATTATTTTTTTTGAGCGTTAAGTACTCCATTTTCTTTGCGCCAAAACTTTCGTAAAAATTCGCAATGTTCTCTATTTCAGGAGTTTCAAAGTCAAAAATCAGATTTAAATTCTCCTTTTCTTTAAAGTACTCATTTAATAAATAAGAACGGGCATTTCCTTTTCTTCCCGAGTTGTCGGCAGCATTAAAGATATAAATCCCACAGGTCGCTGTCTCAATTAGTAAAATTCCGGCACATACTTCCCCATTTTTTCTTACATACAAAAGCCTCCCAATTCCGTTTGATAAAAGATACTCTGAAAGTGTACGGAGTATGTGATACGCTTCGGGATGAACCCCCGAGGGGAGTTTTTCGGCGTGGTTTTGCTCAAATAGTGCAATCAACGGTTCAATATCCTCCGAAACTTCTGAATGCCAATCCCAGCGAACCGCCCGTGTCAGGTTTTTTCTACGATCCGGTTTATAGTTTTGATATATATCATCATAGGATTGATTTAATGATAGCCAGTGTGTAGAGAATAAACCAACCTGCGTAAATGGATAAGATGGTAAAATAGTAGCGAGCAGGTTGGTTTGCAAGGGATGAAATGCATACAGCGAGATATATCTGAAATGCCTGTGCAGTACTTTCAAAAATGAAAGTACTTGTTCTACTTCCAGATCTTTTTCAGAAAAAAAACCCAAAAACTGGCAAAACAGCGGCTGTTGAATGACGGTAATTCCCCATTTTTTTTTGATCGGAAGTGGTAGAATTATCTTGTATTGCGTGGTCGAAGGCCACACAAGTGCCTGCCAATTGGGTGATACACAGTCTAGGTAACCAGTATATGCGTAGGGAGATTGATAGACGGATTTTGTCAAAAGCGAATTCCAGGCGTGGTCATTTATTTCCTGCCGCTTCAACAAAATGGGCTCCGTCACTATTTGAAATAGCTGCGTAGTTTCAGAATTGTTTCTTCCACATCCGAATCCGAACCCATCAGTTCATTGACGCACTGAATCGAGTGAATAACCGTGCTGTGGTCGCGACCGCCAAAGTGGTAGCCGATGGATTTTAAGGGCAGATCCGTAAATTCTTTGGCCAAAAACATGGCTAGTTGGCGCGGATACACATTCTCTTTTTTCCGGCTTTTACTCTTCAAATCGGCAATACTGATGGTAAAAAAGTCGGCTACGATTTCCTGAATGGTATCAATTGTGACTTCTTTTTCCTCATTCATCACAATGTTTTTGAGCGTATTTTTTGCGAGCTCCACGTCGATATTCTGACGCGTAAGGGATGCTTGTGCCATCAGCGAAATAATGACACCTTCAAGTTCCCGCACGTTAGTGTTGACGCTATGTGCCACGTACTCAATTACATCGTATTCAATAAAAATACCTTCTGCCTGTAATTTTTTCTGGATAATAGCAATCCGGGTTTCAAAATCAGGAGTTTGCAAATCTGCCGTTAATCCCCATTTGAAGCGCGACAAAAGACGATCCTGCAATCCCTGCAATTCGCGGGGAGGGCGGTCGCTTGTCATGATTATCTGTTTACCAAGTTGATGCAGGTGATTGAAAATATGGAAAAACGTATCCTGCGTTTTTTCTTTTCCTGATAAAAACTGCACGTCATCAATCACCAACACGTCTACCTTCATGTAGAAGTCGGTAAAATCCTGCAAAACATTATTCCGAATAGAGTTGATAAACTGATTCGTGAATTTTTCGGAAGAAACGTACATCACCACCTTATCCTCAAAATGATTTCGGATATAATTGCCGATTGCCTGCACAAGGTGTGTTTTTCCCAAACCGACACCACCATAAACCATCAATGGATTAAATGATGTCAAACCAGGCCGTTGGGCTACGGCAAAGCCTGCCGAACGGGCCAATCGGTTGCAATCTCCTTCAATAAAATTGTCGAACGAGTAGTTAGGATTTAGATACGTATCGAGTTGCAGCGAGTCCTGATCTTTGGGTGCAGTTGAACCAAGTCGCGGATCTGTCTGAAAATTATCAGGTTTGGAGTTTTGGGGAGTTTTTACGGTTGGCACATTAACTGTACGGGGCTTGTGCCGCTCTGTCCCCGGATCAACGATGATGGAATATTCGAGCAGGCCATCACGCCCGATCGAAAAGTCGAGTGCTTTCCGTAAAAGGTGTACGTAATTATCTTCCAGCCACTCGTAAAAGAACTGACTAGGTACCTGAATAGTAAGTACCTTCCCATTTAATTTCAGGGGACGAATCGGCTCAAACCACGTTTTGAAGCTTTGATCCGGTATATTCTCCTGAATTACATGGAGGCACTTACCCCATACAAGGTCCACTTCGCGCGGAGGTGCAACTCTTTCCAAGGTGATACTTAGCTGGTCTGGTGTCATGTTCAATTTTAGGGAGCGCAAAGATAGTAAATAGATCAAGTGTCTCTCAAAACTGCCATGAATTTAACATTCCCTTTTTCCTAAATCAAGCCTCTCCCTAAAACTAACGGAATAATCCAACATGGTAAAAGGCCAAATCAAAATCGGCCTAGGAGGCAATCAAAAAAATGTAATATCAAATTTGTAGATTTGTCTGGATGAATAGTTGGTGCAATTTTTTCTTACTTTTTTATGAGTTTTTCGTTAGTGTCCGATTTTGGAAAAGCAGATAAATCTTCCTGGAAAAAGCAGGTAGAACAGGAACTGCGCGGCAGAACCTACGAAGACACGTGGTACAAACCGGCAAAAAATGTGTCCCTCGAACCCTATTTTGTCGCCGATGAAACTGAAAACAACTCCTTAATTGCGGATATTCGGGCTTGTCAGAAGAAAAATCCGGGTTGGTTGACTATTCCATCCATCCGATTCAATGATCCAAAAGTTACCAATGAGTTGATGCGCTATCAACTTGACCGTGGGGCAGACGGGATGTGGATCTCAGCCAGTGAAACCGGCCTCCTGAATTTAGAACTTTCAAAAACCCTACACACTATCCGCCTGACGGATACACCCATTTTTCTGGATTCATCCGAAAACCCCTCACAACTTATAGCCGAACTTAGCCGTAATTCTGCTTATTACCTCAAAGGCGGTCTTGTGTATGATCCATTAGCCAACTGGATGAAGCACGGCAAACCCTACGAAGCAGCTGTGCAAGCCGTGGCAGAAGGAATGTCGCTCACCAAAGCGATGAAAGAATTTCGATCCTATAAAGTTGAAAGTCATGTGTTTCATGAAGCAGGCGCTGATGTAGTGCAGGAGCTGGCCTTTACCATGGCCTCTTTTGTGACGTATATGGATTTGCTCACCGGGCAGGGAGTTTCAGCTCTATTGGCGGCAAACCGAGTGGTGTTTTCAATAGCTATCGGCACAAACTACCTGACCGAACTAGCTAAACTACGTGCCCTGCGCTATCTGTATCGGCAGGTTACGAGGGCATACGGCTTGCCTGACGAACTTTGTCAGGCATTTATACAGGCTCAGAGCTCGCGGTTCTATCAGTCTGTACATGCCCCGCATACAAACCTGGTGCGGCACACCGCCGAGGCCATGAGCGCAGTTTCGGGCGGTTGCGATGCCCTCACGATTTTGCCGTTTGATCAGGCTTCGTCCGAGCCCAGTGAGTTTTCAGAACGTATCGCCCGCAATATTTCGCTGGTTTTGAAACATGAAAGTTATCTGGAAAAAGTGGCTGACCCCGCCGGCGGTGCGTATTACCTGGAACTCCTTACCCAAAAAATAGCTACTGCGAGCTGGGATTTATTTTTAGAAATAGAAGAAAAAGGCGGTTTGGTACCTGCATTCCAGGAAAATTTTATTCAGGATAGGCTAGCTGTTGCCTGGACTGACCAAAAAGCTGCCTATCAATCAACCGAAAAACGAATCGTTGGCCAACCCAAACAGCACACTTTGTCGGAAACAGGATTGCCGGAGCGTAAGGAAAATAAAAGATCTTCGGTTCTGATTTCTACACTAAACCTTCTTCCATCCTATACACTGGATGACCTTTTTGCCTAACCTTTCGGCTATGAAACCACTATTTAAACCTCTTTTTCCGGGTGATCAACAAAAAAATGATGGCGGAAATAATTCAGAAAAACCATTTCCAACATCCGAAGGAATCAAACTGAAAACATGGTATGCTGGAAATGATACTCTAAATGCCAGTCACCTTGGATTTGGAGCGGGTATTCCGCCATTTTTGCGCGGACCCTATGCGAGCATGTACCTGCAGCGGCCCTGGACGATTCGGCAATACGCTGGTTTTTCAACCGCCGAAGAATCCAACGCTTTTTATCGACGCAATTTGGCGGCAGGCCAAAAAGGTCTTTCCGTGGCTTTCGATCTGGCGACGCACCGCGGCTACGACTCGGATCATCCGCGCGTGGAAGGCGACGTTGGCAAAGCGGGTGTTGCCATTGATTCGGTGGAAGATATGAAAATTTTGTTTGATCAGATTCCGCTGGACGAAATGTCGGTTTCCATGACCATGAACGGAGCCGTGATCCCGATTATGGCATTTTATATCGTTGCGGCCGAAGAACAGGGTGTTTCTCCCGAAAAATTAGCGGGTACTATTCAGAACGATATTTTGAAGGAGTTCATGGTGCGCAATACGTACATCTATCCACCCGAACCTTCGATGCGCATTATTGGCGATATTTTTTCATATACCGCCCAATTCATGCCAAAATTCAATTCCATTAGTATCAGCGGGTATCACATGCACGAGGCAGGTGCGCCGGCTCATTTGGAGTTGGCCTATACGCTGGCAGATGGGCTGGAATACCTCCGTACCGGGTTGCGGGCCGGGATGCAGATTGATCAGTTTGCGCCTCGTCTTTCGTTTTTCTGGGGAATTGGCATGAACTATTTTATGGAAATTGCCAAGCTTCGTGCCGGACGGGTTTTGTGGGCACAACTGGTAAAATCTCTGGGTGCAACTAATGATAAGTCGCTGGCTTTGCGGGCACACTGCCAAACGAGTGGATATAGCCTGACAGAACAGGATCCATTTAATAATATTGCCCGAACAACTCTGGAAGCCCTCGCTGCCGTGCAGGGGCACACGCAGTCTCTGCATACCAATTCGCTGGACGAAGCCATGGCTTTGCCCACAGATTTTTCGGCGGCAATTGCTCGCAATACGCAACTCTTTTTACAGCATGAAACCGACGTTTGCCGTTCCGTCGATCCCTGGGGTGGTTCATACTATGTAGAATATTTGACAGATGAGCTAATAAAAAAAGCTACTGAGCTCATTGAAGAAGTAGAGGCACTTGGAGGGATGGCGAAAGCGATCGAAACGGGATTGCCTAAAATGAGAATTGAAGAAGCGGCCGCCCGCAAACAGGCGCGGCTTGATGCGGGAAAAAGTATTTGTGTGGGTGTAAATAAATACCGACCAGATAGTGAAGAAGAAATTGACGTATTGTCCATAGATAATCAGGCTGTTCGAATGTCTCAAATTGAGCGGTTGCAGCAAATAAAAGCAAGCCGCGACGTAGAAAAAGTACAAGAAGCATTGCGTGCACTTACCGATGCCTGCACTGGCGAAGGCGGCACGCAGCTTGAAACCAATTTGCTGGCTTTGGCCGTCGAAGCTGCCCGTTGTCGGGCAACTTTGGGAGAAATTTCCGATGCCATGGAAAGCGTTTTTAGTCGGTATAAAGCAACAATCAGATCCATTTCAGGCGTGTATAAAGCAGAGATTTCAGACGACGAAAATTTCAGATTGGCCAAAGAAATGGCTGATCAATTTACCGAATTGGAAGGTCGCAGACCCCGAATCATGGTTGCGAAAATGGGGCAGGACGGCCACGACCGGGGCGCACACATTATCGCTACGAGTTTTGCTGACGTAGGATTTGATGTGGATATGGGGCCGCTTTTTCAGACACCTGCTGAGGTGGCGCGACAGGCTACCGAAAATGACGTTCACGTAGTTGGTGCTTCCAGTTTGGCAGCAGGACACAAAACCCTTGTTCCTCAGCTGATTGAGGAATTGAAAATACTCGGTCGGGAAGATATTATGGTCATTGCGGGAGGAGTGATTCCCGCGCAGGATTATCAGTTCTTGTACGATGCCGGAGTTAAAGGTGTTTTTGGGCCTGGAACCATAATTTCCATTGCTGCTCAAAAAATCCTGACTGAACTAATGAAATAGATTTTCAGGCTACAAAAGTCCGGCACTTTTACAGTATACTTGGAGTTGCTCTGCGTAGGTTTTTTCCATTTTTTCGCGGGTTTCGGAGGACCAGTTCAGTTCTTTTTCCATCAGATCACACACCACAGGCAGGCATTGTAGCGTGGCTTGCCAGTCGGTAATTTCCAGTCGCAGCCTACGGGCAAGGATGTCACGCGGCGAGACCGCCATTTCATGCTGAACTGCGTATATAACCTCTGCCCACAGATACGGATAAGCAGGTACTAATCGCTGCGCCAAATCCGGGTTTTGAGTGATCAAAGTTATAATTTCGGGATACCGCGAACCATACCTTCCATTGATCTGTCGGCAGGTTTCCTCGCTCAGGGCAGTTTGTTCTTTAATCAATTTCCAGGCTTCCGGCTCGTAGCCAATGCTCCCGGCAAGCGGGTAGTCTGCTGTAAGGCAAGCCTTATTTTCGCCAAATAATTCATCAACTTTATCCAGCGTATCTTTCGCCATCAGGCGGTAGGTAGTCCATTTTCCACCTAATAAACTTACCAAATTTGAAACGTCGTCGTGCTCCACTTCATGATCTCTCGTCAATCTTTTGGTCGATTTTGTGGGGTCAGCCGCCAACAAGGGTCGCAACCCGCCAAATCCCGCCTGTACGTCTTGTCGTTCCGGTAGTTTTTTTACATAAGGTCGTAATGTTTCCAACAAGAAATCGACTTCTTCCTCAATCAATATCGGTTCCAGTTCAGGGTTTTTGTACTCTGTATCAGTAGTACCAACCAGCAGTTTTCCCTCAAATGGAATCGCAAACACCACCCGACCATCGCTCGTTTTTGGAATCAGCATCGCATCGGTGCTGTTCAGCGTTTCAAATGGCAGTACCACATGCACGCCTTTACTTGGCCGCATACGAACAGGAAGCTTTGGATTGGCCATGTGTCGAATGGTATCGGCAAATGTACCTGTACAGTTAATAAATATACGTGATTGGATAGCAAAGGATTGATCGGAAAGTGTATCCGTGACCAATGCAGACGAAAGCTGTGAATCTTCATTTTTTACAAAACCAGTTACTTCTACATAATTGGCTACCACAACACCTTTTTCGGAGGCCGATTGTGCAAGCGCCAGGCAGTAGCGAGCGTCATCCAGCTGACCGTCGTAGTACAATACCGCGCTGTGCAGGGTTTCTTTACGAAGTGTAGGCATACGTTTCAGTACTTCCTTTTTGGTAAGCCATTTTCCTTTGGGGAGCGTAGAATCATTGGCAAACCAATCGTATATTTTTAATCCAATGCCATAATAAAGTCCTTCAAACCAGGAGAATACTGGTGTAAGTAAAGCCAGAGGATGCGCTAGATGCGGGGCATTTTTTAATACAATCCGGCGTTCTTCCAGCCCATGCCGAACTTGCTTTAACTGACCTAAATCCAGTTTCATAAAGGCTTGCTCCAAATAGCGTACGCCGCCATGTATGAGTTTGGTAGATCGGGAAGAGGTTTCTGACGCAAAATCTTTACGGTCTATTAAAGCCACTTTGTAGCCTCTGAGCGCAGCATCGAGGGCACATCCGGCCCCGCTCGCTCCTCCGCCGATAATACAAATGTCGAATGTTTCAGTGGAGAGTTGCGTTACATTTTTGGGGCGATTCATAGATATGCAGTAAATGAGCAAAGCAGGAGTAAGCCACAAATTTACACTCTTTTAAAGTGCAAAAAAAAGAAGCGATCGGGGAGGAACGTTCAAAGTTAAACGTATAGAGATGATGCGTTAAATGATTGTTTCCTTAATTTGAGCATAGCCCGATGCATCAGATTTCGAACAGTTTGCTCTTTTATAGCCAGCAAATTAGCTACTTCACGTACGGAATTGTTTTTGTAGTATTTCAATAAAACAACTTCTTTTTCCCGACGGGAAAGTACTTCCAGCATTTTATCCAAAAACAAGCAGGCATATTGCGCCGCTTCTTCCCGAATCAGCGCAGATTCAAAACACTCGGTCTGTGGCTGCCTCTCCGGCGATTCTTCAAGTATTGGCAACAGCATTTTTGCCTGTATATGCAGCCTGCGTCGCAGGGAACGGCATAAATAAAATTGTATTGACACCGAATCAGAAAGATTTTCCCGCATGCGCCACAAATCCAGAAAAAGGTCATGAACAGCATCCTGAACTGCCATTGGATCAGCACCCAGCCGTTTTCCGTAGGTTATGAGAATAGGGAAATAGGTAGAATATAGGAGTGAGAAAGCTTCTGAACTGCTGTTTTTGAAGTCTTTCCAAAGTATGAGATCTTCTGGTTTAAGAACTGATTGCATGGATTAGGTGACGATTGTCAATATTTTCACAACAAAAAAAAGAGCGCCCCCGACAAATTCGGGAGCGTCTAACCATTATCAATTAACCTATGAGAAAAAATCTTGAATCAGCATAATTAAGGATTTAAAAGTAAAAATAACTTTTAAAAACCAAATTCAAAAAATAAAGATAAAAAGATTACAAAAGTCATTGGAAACAGGCTCTTTTTTTGCAAAAATCGAGCATTTATTGCCAGGATATTGTTTTGCTGTTCGGCGTCAGATTCAGGAAGCTATTGAATTTTTCTTTGTATTTTTTTTCGTCTAGCTGATAAAAGTAAGCGCCTTTTTTGGACGCACTTTTGTCTTTTTCCCATAATTGAATCAGAAGGCCTGAGGCAAGAATCATACGTCGAAAATTACCTTTATCCAATTCGGTCTCAAAAATGGAATCGTATAGATTTCGCAGTTGTGTCAGGGTAAATTTTTCAGGAAGTAATTCAAAACCAATGGGATGAAGTGCTGCTTTATACTTCAACTTATTCTTGGCATAGGTGATCATATGTGCATGATCAAACAGAAGTTCAGGTAAATGTGAGATCGAAAACCACCGGGCTTCGTAGTCTGTCGAAATCTGATGCTCGTAATTATGAATATTAATTAATGCAAAATAAGTTACCGAAATTGTGCGCTCTACGGGATCCCGATCTACCTCACTGAAAACCTTCAATTCTTCCAGATACACATCGTGCATACCGGTTAATATAATCAAAATTCTCCGGGCAGCTTCGTCCAGCGTTTCCTGTGCATTGAGCAGTCCACCCATCAGCGCCCACTGACCTTTTCCAGGCTCAATGTGTCGTTTGACGAGCAAAACTTTCAGGCCGGTTTCGTCGTAGCCAAAAATGATACAGTCAATGGCAACCAACAGCCGGTCGCCGTGTGGATAGCGATAGGTTTCAGACATCGTGGAGTTTTTTTAGGTTAAGGGGAAGGTTGAACAATCGGGTCTTTGAATCAAACTATTTATTCTGTATTCATGGAAAGTAGATTTTTTGAACTTTCTGATTTACAGTACTTAAATATTTCAAACGTGCATTCATGAAAACACTTTTTATCCTTTCTGATTGGTGTTATACGCACCTCACTACCCGGAGAATGCTGCTGTTCCTCGTTTTGGTAATCGGGATTAACGTACTTTTATTTCCGGCTCTCCAAACTAAAATGGGGCAGGGAGCCGCAGCTGATGTTCTTGATTTACACATTGGATTTACCAAAGCGGAGGCAATGGAAGTTCTAACTATATTGGGTGAAAATGGACGGCAAATATATCTTTGGACGGAGCTACTGGCAGACGGTATATATCCAATTCTCTACACGCTGCTTTTTTTATCTATTTTATCCCTTATTTATAAAAAGATTTTGTTTCCGGCAAGTTACTGGCGATGGATTAACCTCGTACCATTGTTTATTTTGTTAGCTGATTACCTGGAAAACGTAGGGATTATAACGCTCATTACTACTTTTCCTAACTTTTCCGATCCGGTAGTTTGGCTTACATCTGCTGCCAATCAGATCAAATGGGGTGCTACTTTAATAACTAGTGTGGTCTTATTGGTAGGTGTGGGGCTTCTCCTGTTTAGAAAGAAACCCCTTACACCCTTAGGCTCGTAATACTGTGTTTTCTTCAATAAATTCGCCTTTTTCAAATGCAGTCAGGTTTTCGAGCGAGGTAATTGCAATTTGGGCAAGGGCTTCATCCGTAAAAAATCCCTGATGAGAAGTAATCAATACATTCGGAAAACTCATCAAACGCATCAGTGTATCGTCAGTAATGATCGTTTCAGAATGATCCTGAAAGAAAAAATCGGCTTCCTGCTCATACACGTCAATTCCCAAGTACCCTACTTTCCTAGATTTTAAGGCCTTAATAATGGCTTTGGTATCAATCAACGCACCCCGGCTGGAATTGATAATCATTACACCCTCTTTCATTTTATCTAACGTATCGGCCTGAATCAGATGATAGTTTTCCGGAGTCAGCGGGCAATGTAGAGAAACAATATCAGATGTTTTAAGTAACTCTTCCATCGAACTGTAAACGATGCCCTGCGCAATTAATTCTTTGTTCGGAAATGGGTCATAGGCCAGTACTTTGCAGCCAAATCCCTGCATAATTTTACAAAAAACCTGACCGATCTTACCCGTACCAATCACTCCAATGGTTTTCTGATACAAATCAAAACCATCCAGCCGATCCAACGAAAAATTCCCCTCCCGAACCCGGTTGTAGGCTTTGTGGGTTTTTCGATTCAAAGTCAAAATTAACGCCACGGCGTGTTCGGCCACAGCGTGAGGCGAGTACGCCGGCACTCGTACAATGGCCATTTTGGCTTTCTTGGCGGCATCAAGGTCTACATGATTGTAGCCTGCGCAGCGAAGTACGAGCAATTCAACGCCTAGTGCAGAAAGTTTTTCGATGACTTCGGCATCGAGCGAGTCGTTCACAAACGCACAAACTGCCCGAAATCCCTCCGCAAGCGGGACCGATTGACTTGTGAGCCGATTGTCAAAGTATGTGATCTCATGCGGGTAGTCTTGGCCATAGCGATCAAAATATTCGCGGTCGTAAGACTTGGTACTAAAAAGTGCGATTTTCATAAGAATGATAAATTTCAGTCCTCTAATTGAGGGGCATCATGAAAAAAAAAGTAGGCAAAAGGTAGCTTTGAAAAGGCATCAGGCTTTACGGATACTAAAAAAATGTATCTTGGGTAAAGTTATTATTCTTTATTCCTAAACAGAAGTCCTTACTAAAATTTTGGACGAACTTAACTCATGAAAAAAATACTAGTACTGACCGACTATTCTGCGGCAGCCCGTCATGCGCTGTTGTTTGCCATGCACATGTACCACGCACAGGCGTGTGAGTTCAGCCTCCTGCATAGCTATGCGCAGCTTCCCGAAGCCTCAGATTTTCTGGACGATCAGATTGGCAGAGATGCTCAGGCGATGATGAACGACTATGTAGAAGGGTTCAAGAAAGAATATGAACTAAATCCGTACCACGCACTTTCGGGAACGGCTATTGGAGGTAATATATACATTGCCGTTAGTGAATTGTACGCCAAGCAGCCAAGCGAACTTGTCGTTGTGGGAGCTACGGGCAATGGTGATAGTATTTGGCTGGGAAGTGTGGCAACCGAAATCATCCGAACGGCTCCTTGTCCGGTTTTGGTGGTGCCAATATCTGCTGCACTGCGGCCGCTTCAGGATTTTGTAATTGCAACGGACTATTCCAATTTCAAATCGCAAACCTTGTTTAAGCCTGTGGCGGAGGTGTTGGAGGCTGGAAAATCAAAGCTGGTTTTTTTGAGCATTCTGGAACCTGAACAGTCTGCAAAAGAGGTAGATCAGGAAAGGCAAGCGCTTTTAAATCAATACTTTGAAGATTTTGAACCTCTTCATTTTTTTATGAAAGATGACTCGACCCTGGAAGGAATCGAAGAATATTTGTCGAATCATCATACTGATCTACTGGTAACAGTTTCTCATAACCGGAGTCTGTGGGATGTACTGTTAAATCGAAGCACAAGCAGAATTCTTGCCTATCAGGCCGAAGTACCCCTTTTGGTGCTTACTGAGAACGTCTCCGATTCGTCGGAAGAATTACCGTCAAGTGAATGGGAATTACTTTAACATCAACAGCGTATGGAAACGATGAAAACCATTAAAAACATGCATTTTGAGCACATGCTCTGGCAAAATCAGCTGGAATTTAACCGCCGCGAACTTGCCATTTTTGAGCGTTTTTTAACCCAAAGAGAAGAAAAAATCCTGCCTCATAAACGGGCGGAATTAGTCGGTGAACTCCACCACTTTGTTCGTTTGGTCAATAATCTTCTGGCCGAAATTTCATCCAATGAAAAGCTGATGTGTATGGAAGTTAGAGCTGAACCTGTACCCAAAAACGAATTGAAGGAAGATTTTAAGTATTTACGGGAAGAAATGTTTTATTACGATCAGAATTACCGGCAATTCAAAAAAGATTTTCGGTCTTTTGCAGCCGCACTGGAAATTACATAAAGATGTAATTTATCTGTGACGATTTGTTTTTTTTTAGTCTAAGGAATTGTAGGGCACCTGAAAAGACCTAGATTTGGAAAAACATTTTCTAATAATACACTAAAAACAAAGAACTCATGGGATTGATGTCATTTTTTAAAGGAGTAGGAGAAAAAATATTCAAGAAGGAAGAAGTCGTTGCGGCTACTCCCGAAGTTGAACCCCTACGGGCCAGTGCCTTGCTTGCTCACGTAAAAGCACTTGGTTTGCCTTATAATACAATTGCCGTAAAAACGGCAGGCGATACAGTAATTCTGGAAGGTGAAACCGCTAAGCAGGAAGATTCAGAGAAAATTGCGTTGGCCGTTGGAAATGTAGAAGGAGTTGCCGTTGTGGACAACCGCATGACCGTTGCCGAACCTGCTCCCGAAGCGCAGTATCATACGGTTGAAAAAGGCGATACGCTTTCTAAAATTGCGAAAACATACTACAATGATATGATGAAATATCCGGTCATTTTTGAAGCAAACAAGCCTATGCTTTCGCATCCTGACAAGATTTATCCGGGTCAGGTTTTGCGTATTCCTGCTTTGTAAGAAGTAGAGTAACAGGCATTAAAAAAGGGCTTTGCATTCGTGCAAAGCCCTTTTTTAATGGTAAAAAATCAGTTCTTAAAATTCTTCCGTCGGTTTCGTTGAAAATCTTCCAGTACAAATCCCCCCAATCCCTGCAAATTGCTATAATAGGCCCGACCGTTATTTACTTTGGTGAACTTCTGTACAAATTCTTTCAGATAAGGATCAGACGCAATCATGAAGGTCGTAACCGGAATATCAAGACGGCGACATTGGGCGGCCAGTGTAAGCGTTTTGCTGACAATTTTGCGATCCAGTCCAAAGCTGTTTTTGTAGTAACGAATCCCTTCTTTCAGACAGGTCGGCTTGCCGTCCGTAATCATAAAAATCTGTTTGTTTCGGGTTTTCTTTCGCCGGAGCAAATCCATTGCCAGCTCAATTCCGGCTACGGTATTGGTATGATAAGGCCCAACTTCCAGGAAAGGAAGATCTTTAATCTGAATTTGCCAGGCGTCATTTCCAAAAACAATTATTTCGAGTGAGTCTTTCGGATATTTCGTTTTGATCAGCTCTGCCAGTGCCAACGCTACTTTTTTTGCCGGAGTGATGCGATCTTCTCCATACAAAATCATGGAATGACTAATGTCAATCATCATCACGGTTGATGTAGTTGTTTTCTGCTCTTTTTCAACTACTTCCAAATCATTTTCCATAAGAGTAAAATCGCCAATGCCGTGATTTACCTGTGCATTTTTGATAGATTCCGTCATAGAAATCTGATCGAGTGTATCTCCGAATTGATAGGATCGTACATCGCTGCTTAGCTCATCGCCAGCACCGGTAAATGGTGTGTGATGATTTCCGCCGGATTTTGAGCGTTTTAATTTACCAAAAATTTCTTCCAAAGCACTTTTACGAATACTTTGTTCACTTTTGGCGGTCATTGATACCTGCCCTTCGCCATCCTTTTCGGTAATGTACCCTTTTCGTTTCAGTTCATCATAAAAATCGCCAATTCCGTATTGGTCACTCGTCAGATTGTAGCGGCGATCCAGTTCGCTTAGCCACGACATAGCGTCAGACACGTTGCCGGACGACATCAGGAGCAGTTGCTGAAAAATGGACAGCAGTTGATCAAACTTGCTATTGGCGCCTTGTTCTTCGGGAATATATTTTGAAAAATGATGTCCAAGCATAGTATTCGTAGAGATTTGGATCAGGTGAGATGTTCTTCGTTTTTTAACGAATTTACTACTTGTTTGGTTTACACAAGATTTTGTTCAAGCAAAAACCCATGCTTCAAAAAGCAGAAAGGCAACCTCAAAGGTCGCCTTTCTACCACTAAACATAAGTAAAATCAGGCTTTTTCTCCACAAAACTCTTCAAATGCCATTTGAAGATGCTGAGCGATCATTTCGGCTGAGCGACCTTCAATATGATGACGCTCAATGAAATGAATCAGTTCATCGTCTTTGAAAAGCGCAATTGCAGGCGACGAGGGAGGATACGGTAAGGTATACTCGCGCATTTTGCTAACGGCTTCTCCATCAACACCGGCAAAAACGGTTACCAGATGATCAGGCTTAATTTCGCTACGGGAAAGTGCGGCTTTCACACCCGGACGAGCCGCCCCGGCTGCGCATCCGCATACGGAGTTAATCATCACGAGAGTCGTGCCCTCAGCTTTGGCCATGTAGTTGTCTACGTCTTCGGCAGAAAGCAGTTCGGTAAAACCTACGCTTGTTAGTTCGGCCTTCATAGGAGCCACTAAGTGGGGAGGATACATAGTATGTTTGTTTAAGGTTGAAGTAAAATGAAAAATTTATAAAGTATAAATAAAGGATTACTAGGGGATTACATAAATCCTAATTCGAGCTTTGCCTCTTCTGACATCATTTCGGTAGAGTAGGGCGGGTCAAAGGTCAGTTCGAGGCTTACATCGTTGACGCCCGGTACTTCCCGGATTTTCTGTTCTACTTCACCCGGCAAACTTCCAGCGGAAGGGCACGAAGGCGATGTAAGGGTCATAGAAACGTATACATTATTAATTGGGAAAATTTTGAGGTCATAAATCAGCCCAAGCTCGTATACATCCACCGGAATTTCGGGGTCGTAGACCGACTTGATTGCCTTCACAATTTCCTCCTTCAATTCCGCTTCGGTCAGGGTGCTATTTTCCATAGGTATAGGTTCTATTGGTTAATACTTTGATAGGCAAGGCCATAGGTTTTCATTTGTTTAACCATGCTCGCCAAACCGTTTGATCGGGTTTGAGCCAGGTGTTGATGCAGGCCGATACGCTCCATAAAGTATAGATCTGCCTGAGCAATTTCTTCGGGTTTATGTCCTGAAAGTACTTTCACAAGCATACTCACGAGCCCTTTTACGATAATAGCATCGCTATCCGCTTCAAATTTTAACACGTCATCTTCAATATAGGCATGCAGCCATACACGTGACTGACAGCCTTTGATGATATTTTCTTCGGTTTTGTACGCTTCATTCAGGGGAGCGAGCTGTTTGCCCATATCAATGATGTACTCGTATTTGCTTTCCCACTCGTCAAAGAGCGAAAAGTCCTCGATTAACTCGTCCTGAATTTCGTTTATCTGCATGATTTTTTAGTCAACTATTGTACTCAAAGGGCAATGAAACTCAGCCCAGCATCTTTTTAACTTTGTGCAGGCCCTGCACCAACCGATCGATTTCTTCGGTTGTGTTGTAAACAGCAAACGAGGCACGGGTGGTTCCGGCAATCCCAAATCGTTGCATGAGTGGCTGCGTACAATGATGTCCCGTACGGACGGCAATTCCCTGCTGATCGAGTAAAACACCAATGTCCTGATGATGAATACCTTCCATAACAAAGGAAACGACACTTACTTTTTGCTTTGCCTGTCCCACAATCCGCAGACCGTCAATGTCTTGCAGGGCATCCGTGGCATAGGTGAGCAATTCGTGTTCGTAAGCAGCAATGTGTGGTTTGCCAAGCGTATCTACATAATCAAAAGCGGCTTTGGCTGCCACTACGTCCGCAATGTTAGGCGTACCGGCTTCAAACTTATAAGGAAGTTCGTTGTAGGTAGTTTTTTCAAACGTAACCTCCTTAATCATTTCTCCGCCACCCCGATACGGCGGCATAGCGTCCAGCAATTCCTTTTTGCCATATAACGTACCCATGCCTGTGGGGCCGTACAGTTTGTGAAGCGAAAATGTATAAAAATCACAATCAAGCGCCTGCACATCCAAATCAATGTGTGCCGTTGCCTGCGCCCCGTCAATCAGTACTTTGGCACCAACTGCATGCGCTTTTTGGATAATCTCAGCCACAGGATTTATGGTGCCCAATGCGTTGGATACATGTACTACTGACACAAATTTAGTGCGCTCAGAAAGCATATTTTCGTATTCGTCCATAAGCAATTCCCCTTCGTCATTAATGGGAATGACCCGTAGAACGGCGCCGGTTTCTTCACAGACCATTTGCCAGGGTACAATATTGGAATGATGTTCCATCGTACTGATAATCACTTCATCACCAGCTTTCAGGAATGCTCTGCCGTAGGTCTGCGCCACCAGATTTATGCTGTCGGTTGTGCCGTAGGTAAAGATAATTTCCTCCGAAAGCCGGGCATTTAAAAATTCCTGAATGCGACGCCGTGTGGCTTCAAATTCAGACGTGGCTTTTTCGGCCAAATGATGAATGCCGCGGTGAATATTGGCGTTGCTGTGCTCGTAATAACCCAGCAGGGCGTCGAGCACCTGCCGGGGTTTTTGGGTAGTAGCTGCGTTGTCAAAATAGACCAGCGGTTTCCCGTTTATAACTTCATTCAGAATCGGAAAGTCCGCTCTGATTTGTTGAATATTCAAGTTTTCTGACATGTTTCAGATCCTGTTCAAGGAGTATTCCCGGCCTGATTCTCAACAGGTTCAGGAAAGTTTTTTTAGAATTATTCCTTCGAGATATTCCCGAATGGATTCGATCTTTATTTGGCTGATCACGTCCTCGCAAAAGGCAAACATCAGCAGGCTAAGCGCTTCTGGTTTTGAAATTCCCCGCGAACGCATGTAAAACAGCGCTTCCTCATCCAGCTGTCCGGTAGTTGTACCGTGTGAACATTTTACATCATCCGCAAAAATTTCCAGCTGAGGTTTTGTATTCATCGTTGCTTCCGTAGAAAGGACCACGTTTTTGCAGGATTGAAAAGCGTTGGTTTTCTGAGCGTCTTCACGCACGAAGATTTTACCATTAAACACTCCCGTCGATTTGCCTCTCAAAACCCCTTTGTACAACTCGTTGCTTTGGGAGTTTGGCTTGCGGTGATCAGCAATTGTGTGATTGTCAATATGTTGCTTGCCGTCTGGGAAATAAAGTCCGTACATAAAAGCCTCGCAATGCTCACCGTCCAGAGCAATATTGAGGTTATTCCGGATAAACCCACCGTTCAGCGAAACTGTTGCGGCATAAAAATGTCCATTGTCCGAAACCCGCACCTGCGTCGTTCCGACGTGATACGCCTGATCGCTTTCGTTTTGTACCTTATAGTACTGTACACGCGCTTCGGGCGCCATGTGAATTTCGGTCACACTGTTGGTAAACGAATGCGCATCGCCAACGGTCATGAAGGTTTCGGTGATGAGGAGTTCGGCATTTTTCTCAATGATAAACAGATTTCGAGGCTGCGTGCCGACATTTTGCTGCCGGGTATCATTAATAAAATGCAGGATCACGGGTTGTTCAACCACTGCTCCTGCCGGAACGTGAAGAAACAAGCCCTCGCCGGCAAAAGCCGTATTGAGTGCCGTGAAGGCTTCGGTGGTAGCATCGGCAAGCGTCCCAAAATGAGCCTCAAATACCTCCGCTTGTGTTTCGACCGCTTCCTGTAACGGCAAAATAGTTAGCTGTTCGGCAGGAGAAACGATCGTTGAAAGTCCGGCTTCGTATTTTCCATTAATAAAAAAAAGTACGTTTCCGCTTAGATTTGGAATGCGGACATCGTTCAGCAAGTCGGCAGTAATGGCATGTGCAGCCTCAAAATCATAAGTCTGACTAATCAGATTCTTGACGTTGCTGTATTTCCATTCTTCGTTTCGGGGAGTTGGAAATCCGAGCGTTTCAAATGTATGTAAAGCCTTGCGTTTGGCTTGATGAAAGGACGTTTGAGCCTTCCCGTTTATAGCTTTCTCCCGACTATTAAAATCGGCAATAAGCTGTGATTTAAGATCTATGGTTTCGGTACTCATGTCAAATCGGAGAAAAGTAAATAGAAAAAAAAGAAAATCAGGCCATTGTAGCGTCTACTTCGGCTTTGATCCAGTCGTAGCCTTTTTCTTCCAGTTCGAGAGCCAGTTCTTTGGTGCCCGATTTTACGATACGACCTTTGTATAGTACGTGAACGTAGTCGGGTACTATATAATCAAGCAGGCGCTGATAGTGCGTAACCACGATTGTAGCACGCTCGGGTGAGCGCAGCGTGTTTACACCTTCGGCCACAATGCGCAGGGCATCAATATCGAGTCCTGAATCTGTTTCGTCCAAAATGGCCAATTTGGGTTCGAGAACTGCCATTTGAAAAATCTCATTTCTTTTTTTCTCTCCACCCGAAAATCCTTCGTTGAGTGCTCTTTTTAGCAGAGAATCATTCATACTGACAAGTTTGGCCTTTTCACGAACCATTTTCAAAAACTGAGCAGCGTCCAGAGGTGGCTGACCTTTATATTTACGGATTTCGTTAACCGCAGTTTTGAGAAAATTGATTGTGGTAACGCCTGGGATTTCAACAGGATATTGAAAAGCCAGAAAAATGCCTTCTGCCGCCCGTGCTTCGGGGGCGAGGTCCAGCAGGTCTTTTTCATCAAAAAGTACTTCGCCGCCTGTTACTTCGTATTCTTCCCGGCCAGCCAATACAGAAGCCAATGTACTCTTTCCTGATCCGTTGGGACCCATGATGGCGTGTACTTCTCCGGCTTTAACTTCCAGATTTATTCCTCTAAGTATTTCTTTGCCTTCAATTGAGGCGCGTAAGTCGTTAATTTTGAGCATCATGAAATATTAAAAATAGATGGGTAGTAATTTGCGCAAAAGTACTAAGCTTTGCCCGTTAAAAGAAATTGTGATTAGAACCTTTCTAAACAACTGTTCCATGTTCTATAACTAATATGAGCGTGCGGTTGTTCCCTGTGAAAGCGCTTTGTTTACGTGTAGCGTGGTTCAGGCGCTTATCCTGATTCCTAAATAAAAAACTGTTTATTTTGTAGACACATCCATTGCAACTAAAAACCCTATGATAAACCTGGATAATACCTCAGAAAAAATCAATGTTTCGTCAGAAGTAGGACGGCTCAGGCGTCTGCTGATCCATAGCCCCGACGGTGGTTTGGGCAAAGTTGTACCATCCAAAGCGCAGGATTGGCTGTTTGAAGATATTGTGCATTTGGACACGATGCGTCGTGATGAATACGATTATTACGTAAAATTGCTGCTCTATTTTCTGGATCCTGACAAAGTTCGGGGAAAAATTGCGTCTATTGATGCTGACCCAACGAGGGCATTCTACAAACCTGGCGGAGAAGGCTATTTTAATTCTGACAAGGTCATGGATCTGCAAAGTATGCTCACCTACATTCTGGAAGATGAAGGTATTCGCACGCAGCTGATTGCAGCCATATGTGGCATTGAGCGCTGTTCTTTTCGTACGCAGCAGGAATTAAAGAGCGTCGAACCGGCTACACTTTCCATGATCTTTATTTCAGGTTCGCTTCCAAATAAACAGATGCTCTTTGCACCGCTTCCCAACCTGATATTTACACGCGACATCGGTATCATAATTAATGATCACATTCTGCTCAACAAACCGGCGAAAACTGCCCGCACAAGGGAGTCTTTACTGGCGCAGTACATTTTCTTTTACCATCCTGTCTTTGAATCTTACCGGGATAAAATCATTGAGATTCCGGATAATGAAAAGCATTTTTTGCTGCCCGAAGACGAAAAGCACAGCGATTATAACCGTTCAACGCTGGAAGGCGGCGACGTAATGATGGTGGCACCCCGGCACCTGCTGATCGGGTGCAGCGAGCGGACGACACTCTACGCTGCACAGCAAACCATGAAAATACTTTTTGAGAAAAATGTTGTTGATACCATCACGATTGTCAAAATCCCGAAGAAACGTGATTATATGCATATTGACACGATTTTTACTCAGGTTAAGAAAAATATGTGGGTTTTGCTCAGTACCCTGGGCCGGGTGGGCGATGATTCGAGGAAAAAAGATGTGCTCCATTTTTTTGCCCCCAAAGCCATTGATCAGGATCTGAAAATATTACAGTTTATTAAGGGGCTGGAACACAAGCCCATTGAGATTGAAAATCTGGAAGATTTGCTGGCAGATATTAGCCGAAATGACCTGGAATGCCGCGAGGAAGTAAAGTTTATTTATTCCGGAAATAACGAATTCCCTTTTGGCGACCGCGAACAGTGGACTGATTCCTGCAATTTGCTGGCTCTTAAAGATGGTGTGGTTATTGGCTACGACCGTAATGACAAAACTCTCGACGCCTTTCGGGAACAGGGGTTTCGGGTCATTAAGGCGGCTGATCTGCTACAAAAATTTGAGGCTGATGAACTTTCCCCGGATACTCTGACAGATACGTTCATTATGTTGCCATCGGCTGAACTCTCGCGCGCCCGCGGCGGATCGCACTGCATGAGCATGCCGATTTTTCGCGAGCAACTTTAAATACACATATAGCCTGGTAAAGATCTGATAAAGATTGAGTTGTAATCCATTGATCTGACTAGTAAATTAGCAAAACCTGACCATACAACTTTAATATATATTACCTATGCGAGTTATTCATACGTCCACGCACGTGCAGCCGCAGTCGACCTCCCGGATCCTGATGATTCGTCCGGTTCGCTTTACGTTTAATGACGAAACAGCCGGGAGCAACGAGTTTCAGGATGTACAGTTTGCCGAATCTACGGCAGAAATAGCCCATCAAAAAGCTGCCGAGGAGTTTGAACAAATGGTTCATGTGCTTACATCTACGGGTGTGCAGCTCACTGTCTTTGATGATACCCCACAGCCCTTTACGCCGGACTCGATATTTCCCAACAACTGGATTTCGCTGCATCAAAGCGGAAAAGTTGTGCTGTATCCCATGATGGCTCTAAACCGCCGGGCAGAGCGTCGCATGGATATTATCGACGAGTTGCGAAAAACCTATCATGTAGAAGAAATCATTGATCTGACACACTTTGAGCAGGAAGGAAAGTACCTCGAAGGCACCGGCAGTATGGTGCTCGACCGACGGTTTAAGATTGCCTACGCCTGTCTTTCGCCCCGCACACACCCGGAAGTATTGCAGGCATTTGCCGACGCTACGGGCTACGAGATTGTTCAGTTTGAAGCCGTCGACAGCAGGAACGTACCTATTTACCATACAAATGTACTCATGTGTGTGGGCGACGTGTTTGCAGTGATATGCCTGGAAGCCATAAAAAATCCCGATGAAAGAAATCTGGTGCGGTCAGTTTTGGAAGAAACTGGAAAGTATATTGTTGAAATTACACTGGATCAAATGGCCGCTTTTGCCGGGAACATGCTGCTGGTTCGTACCCAAAAAGAGACAAAAGTGCTCATGATGTCGTCAAGAGCATTTCATGCTTTAACTGAACAGCAGCGGGATGCTCTGGACGATTATGCCGCATTGGTTCACGCTGATTTGTCAGTAATTGAAGGAAATGGTGGTGGCTCGGCCCGCTGCATGATGGCTGAAATTCATTTGCCTTTGAAATAGAACAAAAAGAGACCTTACGTTATTTTTTTTAAAGTCATCTTCGGTTAGTTACGAAGGTGACTTTTTTGATTTATACCCTGGAAAGTAGAATCAGCTGTACTTTAAAGAGACTATAACGTATAGCCTTGCACATCAAATCTTGTAGAAAATTGTGCTCAATTCACTTTCCCATAAGGTATAAATTAGCCGGGCTATTCCCCAAATAATGTCAAAAGCGATTTGGTAAGGCTTTTTTATTTTCCCTGAAAAAATAATTCATCAATAAATAAATCCTTATCATGAAAAATACAATGGAGAAAGCGCAAAGCGTGTTGAAGCGGCTTATAAAGCTGCACTATGACAGAATTGAGGGGTATGAGCGTGCTAAGGACGACACCACAGATGCAGATTTGCTGGCACTATTTAGTTTTTATGCACAGCAAAGCCGGCAGTTTCGGGCAGATCTGAATGCTGAGATTGTAAAATATGGCGGCGAATTGCCTTCTGATAATACATTTTTGGGCGATATCCACAAAGCATGGATGGATTTGAAAGCTGCCGTAACCGGGAAAGACCGCGAAACAGTGCTCAGTTCCTGCGAATTTGGTGAGCAGACAATCGTCGGATCGTATGAGGACGCGCTGAAATTTGACGACGATGATGTTCGCATCCCGGATGCTCTGTATGCTGTGCTTACCAATCAATTGGAAGAATTGCGTGCGGCCAAAAATCGCATTGCGGTTTTACATGCGCATGCCGATTAATAAAGCAATAGTACAAAAACCATAAAGAAAGGGAGGGTCTGCGGATCGTCCCTTGCTTCGTTTTAAAATAACGTATTTAACCATTAAAAAAACCACTAAGTTATATATGGCTTCAACGACTATTAGTACCAGTAAAAAAAAGGAAAAAGACCATCAAATTTCAATTCCCGGTATGGGAGCGCTTCCACATTCGTCAGGTGTTTTTTTCAGAGTGTGGGCACCTCATGCCAAATCAGTGCAGGTTATTGGAAGTTTTTCAAATTGGGATACCGATAAGCATCTCTTGATGTCGGAAGGCGGAGGCTATTGGGCCGGGCAGGTAGATGAAGCAAAACCAGGCGATGAGTATAAGTTTTTACTTAAAACTCCCTCGGGTGATCTATACAAAAATGATCCATATGCACTAAAACTCACCAATTCAATCGGCAACGGTGTTATTTATGATCAATCGGCTTTTGATTGGGAAGATGATGATTATGTGATGCCTTCCTGGAACGAGCTCGTAATTTATGAGATGCACGTAGGTACTTTTCATGTTCGTGAAAATGAACCTACGGGGAATTTTTATTCAGCGATTGATAAACTTCCCTATTTGCAGGAACTCGGTATCAATGCCATTGAATTAATGCCTGTATTTGAATTTCCAGGTTCAACCTCCTGGGGTTACAATCCCGCTTTTCCGTTTTCTATTGAGTCAGATTACGGCGGGCCTGATGGCTTCAAGGCCTTCGTTAAAGCAGCACATGCGCATGGTATTGCCGTGATTCTGGATGTGGTTTATAATCATTTTGGCCCCTCAGACATGGATCTCTGGCAGTTTGACGGCTGGTCTGAAAATGACGGTGGCGGCATTTATTTTTATAACGACTGGCGTTCAGAAACTCCCTGGGGAAATACCCGACCGGACTTTGGCCGCGAAGAGGTGCGGCGCTACATTCGGGACAATGCGATGATGTGGATTGAGGAATATCGTGTGGATGGACTCCGCATGGACATGGTACCTTATATTCGGAACGTAAAGGCCGATGGTAATCCCGGAAATGATATTCCGGAAGGCAAGGACCTGATTCAGTGGATCAACGGTGAGATTCGGGAGAAATACCCTCACAAATTGACGATTGCCGAAGACATGCATTCGCTGGAAGCCATTACTGAAAAAATCAGCAATGGTGGCTGGGGATATGGCGCACAGTGGGACGCTGAGTTTGTGCATCCGGTACGCGAAGCAATTATTACTGCCCACGATCAGGACCGTAGCATGACTGCCGTTGCTGAGGCGGTTTTGCATCGCTATAATTCAGATGCTTTTGAGCGGATCGTGTACACGGAGTCTCACGATGAAGTAGCAAATGGGAAGGCGAGGGTTGCCGAAGAAATCGCATTTGACGATGTCAATAACTATTATTCCAAAAAAAGGGCTGCACTCGGCATGGCTCTTGTCCTGACGACTCCCGGCATTCCTATGATTTTTCAGGGGCAACCTTCGCTGGAAGATAAATGGTTTTCGGATACGGATCCGTTGGATTGGAGCCGGTTGGACAAGTTCAGCGGTTTTGTCAATCTGCACCGGGATCTGATTCGGCTGCGTCGCAATTTTGATGGAAATACAGCTGGGCTCATGGGGCAGCATGTGGAAATTTTGCGGATAGATGAGGAGAAAAAGATTCTGATTTATCATCGGTGGAAAGAAGGTGGCCCTGGCGACGATGTGGTGGTTGCGCTCAATTTTTCAGCGCAGGCGTACGATCATTACGAAGTTGGTTTTCCACATCCCGGCGAGTGGCATGCCCGTTTCAATAGCGATTGGAAAGGTTATGATGCAGAATTTACTGATAAAATGATCGGTTCTGTACATACAGCGGAAGGTTCCCGCGATCAAAAACCGCAGTTTGCAAGTCTAGGCCTGCCGCCTTATTCTGCCTGCCTGTACACGCAGAGCTGAAAAGTTGGTAGCGTCCAACCACCATAAATTGATGGTTGGACGCTACTGTTGAAGTTTTGATTGTTCAGATTTTATTATGTCCCCTGAAATCGTGTCCGATGCCACTACGCCCTGCATATTGGTTGGGGTAGGTTGCCGGTTGGAGTATTGATGTAACAAAACGGTCATTCCCATAATGATCACAAACAAGGAAATGAGAAAAATACGAATCGGTTTTCTTGAAAATAAAGAATTCATCTGCGTATCATTTTTATTCCTGCTTTCGCAAGTTAATCTATTGAAGAATAAATAGTTGGATATAGTTGACTAAAAAGATGGGCTCACGCCTGGATGAACCCATCCTAATTTTGTTTCAGGATTAATCTTCAAGATCAGCTTCGATCTTATTGACACTGCTGCGGACTTTATTCTTAAATGCCGTCCAATCTTCCTCAGATTCATCCTTAACATTTGCCAGCGAAGACTTCAACTCGTCCCGTTCTTCACGCAATTCCTTTTTGCGCTCCTGCCAGCGAGCTTTTTCTTCCTTTGTAGCTTCTTTCAATTTCGCATCGGTTTCCTCGATTTTACGGTCAAGCCTGTCAATCGTCTGGTTCACTTCTGCCTGGAGCTTGGCCTTATCTTCCTTCCAATTTGCCTTAAACTCGTTGGAAGCCTGATTTATATCACTCTTGGTTTCATCATACCCTTCTTCCATCTCATTCTCAACTCGCTCGGCAGAGTTTTCTGCCTGATTACGATCTTGTGGGGTGCAGGACGACAGGAAGAGGAAACCTGCGCAAATGAGTGATATTCCGGTTAATGTGATCTTCTTCATAATTGACGTGTTAATTTTTGTGCAAATTTTCTGTTTATTACCAATAGTTCTAAAAGAACAATACCTGTGTATGTTTTTGAAAACAAAAATTTTAAACTTAGCCAAACGTATAGGGTCAGCGTTTGCTTTTTTGCCTTTAATAAAGACCCGACCCCGCAAAAAACTGATTGTAGAAATGGATGCCCGACTGTTGAGCAAGTAGGGAACAGAAATTCACAAAATACATTTTGACACGGTGATTGTCAGGCAATATTGCAACGTTTTGTTTGGTACGACTATTTAGCAACTCTTCTTATCGCATACTTACTACCGAAAATATTCAACTTTTCACTATGTATGATGTGGTGGTTTATGGTTAAGGAGAGTAAATGATCGGACAGCTCGTCCGATCATTTATTGTGACCTGTCCTAAAGCATTTGTATAAAATTCATCAAAGTCAACAATTTGTAGATTTTTTGACTCAATAGAATCCTGCAAATCACGTTATCTTTACAAGCCTTTCGGCACATCAGAAAATTGTATTATTAAAGGAGAATAACCGCCCGTATGAATCAGCCGATTGTGTCAGCCAATGCCAAACTTATCCGCACGTGTATTACGATGATTGTGGTTACAATTGGTGTCTATTGGTTGGTTATTTTGCGACCCTTTTTAGTTCCGGTTTTAGTCTCAGTTTTGCTTTCAATTCTGGTTTCTCCGATCAATTTTCACTTTGAAAGCAAAGGTTTTGGCAAGGTCCCTTCGATCTTGTTTACGCTCATTCTTTTCTTAGGTCTTATTGCCGGAATCCTGTATATATCCTTTATACAGATTTCAGACATGATTGATATGTGGCCTGGTTTCCGGATCAAGGCAGAGCGCATGTTTCAGGAGTTTAGGGTATGGATTGGTCAAACATTTGGCTTCAAATCGCCCTCAGCCGTCAACGATTTAGGGAATATGTCTGCCCGGATTTTACAAGACAATGGCTCCACGGCTTTGCTCAAAACTACTTCTATCCTGGCCGATTTGGTACTCATTCCGCTCTACATGTTCTTTATGCTGTATTACCGAAACTTCTTTTGTACGTTTCTGTATAGGCTTCTCGGTAAAGACGAAAAAAAGCGAATTAATCGGATACTTTTCCGAATCTATGATGTCGTCCACAATTACCTGGCGGGGCTCTTCATTGTCATGGTTATTGTAGGTGCGCTCAACACCATCAGTCTGTTGGTACTCGGGATTCAGTATGCCGTATTTTTTGGATTTTTCGCAGCATTGCTACTATTGATTCCCTACATTGGAGTCATGATTGGCTCCTCGTTGCCCATCATGATGGCGCTTGTTACCAAAGAATCGCCCATGTACGCCGTAGGAGTGGGAGCTTCCTTTTTATTGATACAGTTTCTGGAAGGAAATTTCATAACGCCCTATATCGTCGGATCCAAAATCAGCATCAATCCATTGATGGCAATCTTGGCTTTACTTCTCGGGGGAATGCTTTGGGGAATTGCCGGTATGGTGCTTGCGCTTCCAATGATCGCTATATTGAAGGTGATTCTCGATCATTCAGAGCGGTTAAAAGCCTTTGGTTATATTTTGGGCGAACCTTCACCCGACGAACCACCGTTTGTATTTTCTGATCAGGAAGAAGAGGCTATTGAACAGGCCGTAAATAAGGACGAAGAACCAATAGTAACAGCCCTGAAAGATGCTCAGATTGAGCCACTTCCCCAAGGCTTGGAGCCACGAATTCACTTGTAATCAAAGGCTTACCGACTCCAATGGAAGTTAGGATAATGAAGGAGTAAAGCCATTGTTTTCATTCAAAATCTTTTGAATTTCTACAAAACTTATGGGTTTATCCATAAAGTAATCAACGCCGCGTTTCAGGGCTTCTTCTTTCAGATTACTCATAGCGCTCATCATAATGACGCGGGAAGTACCAAACTGCTTGATATTTTCAATAATATTAATGCCTTTGCCATCGGGCAAATTATTATCCAGAAAAATCCAATCCGGATGCATCTCTTCTATAAAGTGCAAACCATCCCGAATGTTAGTCGCAATTTTGATCTGATTAGGATCTTTTCCCGGAATTTTTTTACGTAAAAAGTTCTGTATCAAATGACCCAATTCGATTTCATCCTCAATTATTACAATTCTCATACTGAATTCAGTGTGTTAACATGACTATAAAGATGTTAAAGTAACTTATTACTCGCAGTGAGTTGCTATATGTGTAAACATGTTAACTGCTTGCAAAATGAGCATTTAAAAGAACCTTGCCACGGATGACACTATTTTCTATTTTTTTTTAATATCTGTTTTTTTTTAGAAGCAGATTCCACAGGGTGTAGAAAACCCTGCACGCAATCTTTCCGTTTTTTTGCTGCAAATGGCCATACAGCCTTTGGAACAGTCTTTTTTACTACTGTTTACATAAGACCATAATATACGTTAAATCAATTTCAATTAACTAAAACCATTTAATCATGACAAATAGCAAAGTATTTTGGAGCATATTGACTGCAGCAGCAGCGGGAGCCGCCATCGGGATGCTTTTTGCTCCTGAACAAGGAGATCAAACTCGCAAAAAAATCAAGAAATCGGCGAATGACTGGGCTTCCGACGTACTTGATTCACTGGAAAAAGGTAAGGTAAAAGTGCAGGATGCCGCCGACCGTTTGGTTAAAAATGGTGCCGCTCTTAAAGATGAAGCTGTCGAAACAGCCGACGAAAGACTGGGCGATGCTCGAACTAAGATAAATAAAATGAACTAAGAGTAGGATATTTCTTAGTTTCAGGAGAGAGGTAATGCTACTTAATTTTGTTAGTGTTACCTCTTTCCATAAAATTTATCCATCACCTTACCCTTAACTATTTGAAACTATGTTACTACAAGACGCAAAAGAAAGGGCTGAACAGACCTATCAACATTTGATAGATTATGTAGAGGCGCGCTGGAATATGATTGCACTGGAAGTGTCTGATCGTACGGCCAACATTGCCACTACCGTAGTTATGTCTCTCTGCCTGGCTATTTTAGCAATATTTTTTCTATTCTTTATCAGTGTTTCACTCGCACTTTGGGTAGGAGAGTTGCTCGTAAGCTATCCGTTGGGTTTTCTAATTGTCTCAGCGCTGTATGGCATCGTTGGCGGTGTGCTGTATGCAAACCGTAAAAAGCTGCTTTTTATGCCCATAATGAATCATTTTCTAAAACTATTATATCGAAATCAGGATGATAAACTCGTATGATGATCTGAAAGCGCAGCGCGCACAGGCCCACAACGATTTACAGGTGGCGAAGTCAAGACTTATAGCTGACTCCCGCAATTGGCAGGAAGAAGTAAAACCTCTGCGGTTGGTTTCATCGGTTGCCCGGCAGATGTTTACAAATAAATTGGTCGGCAGTGGAAAGAAAGGGTTGCTCGGCAATGGGCTGCAACTTGGGTTGAATACCTTGATCGGGCGCACGGCTTTACGCCGGCTGCCAATGCCTTTGAACATTCTTTTGCCGCATGTGCTCGAAAATGTGGCGATCAACTATACTCAAAAAAATGGCAGAGATTGGCTGATTGCCGGGCTGAAATGGGTCAAAAAAGTGACCGATGAAAAAGAACCCGAAGTGAAGCTGATTGAAAAGGAAGCTGCCTCTATGGGTGAATTTGACAGCAGACAGGAAGAAATAATACCTGTGGTGCCAGCCAATCCCGGCACAGTTTCCTGATTCTGCTTAATAGGGCGAGACAGCAGTATCAAGCCAGAAATCACTGATTTTCTGAATTACCTCTTTCAAATGTTCATAGCTTGATGGCTTTACCACGTAACTATTGGCACCGAGTTGATAGGAGGAATTAATGTCGTCAGGAGCTTTGGATGTACTAAATACAATGATGGGTATTTTGCTTAGCTCTTTGTTTGATTTAAGCGTTCGAAGTACTTCACGACCATCACGCTTAGGCATATTCAGGTCCAATAAAATGAACCGGGTATCTCCCAAAGTTGATTGATTATAAAGGTGTTCGAGAAGTTGTTCTCCGTCTTCAAATAATAAAATTTTCTGATTTATTTTATTATCTTCAAACGCAGCCTGAACCAGAAAACGATCATCAGCATCGTCGTCTGCCATGATAATATTTTGACTTAGCATGTTATGTCGTCTGGATTACGATTGAAGTGTTTGCTTGGGCAAATATACAAAAAAACTGGCCCCCTGCTGCTCTTTCCCATCTGCGATAATGTAGCCGTTATGATTTGAAATGACCTTCCGGCAAATTGCCAGACCAATGCCTGATCCCTGGAATTTCTCCTGACCGTGTAGCCGCTGGAAAATTACAAAAATTTTCTCAGCATATTCTTTTTTAAATCCAATTCCGTTATCAAAAATTTTGATGCAGTAAAAAGGCAAGTCCTGCTGTGATTCTTTTACCCCCGGAATTTCATATCCCCAAACTTCCTGAACAAAAATATCAATAACCGGCCTCTCATTCAGCTTGCTATATTTCAATGAATTAGAAATGAGATTCTGGAAAAGTTGCAAAATTTGAATATTATACCCCACAATAGTAGGTAAAATTTGCTGATTGATTTGCGCCGATTTTTCCCGAATGATAGACGACAAATTGGTCTTTACTTCGTCCATAATATCGTTCAAATCAATTTCTTCGGCATTTTGTGACATATCAATTACCCGGGAAAACGCCAGCAGATCATCAATCAACAATTGCATCCGATTGGCTGATCGATCAATTTTCTCCAATAATTGCATGGTATCCTGATTGAGATGCGAACTATTTCGTGTAACCAGAAGATTGGTAAATGATCGAATTTTTCGCAAAGGTTCCTGTAAATCATGCGACGCAACGTACGCAAACTGTTCCAGTTCGCTGTTGGAACGGTTCAGATTATCAACCTTGTTTTCAAGTTCAGCCTTATACATCTTGTTTTGGGCAAGCTCACGTTCGAGTAAGATAAAGGCAGAAACCAGAAAAATGAGCGCAACGCCCATGATTACCCAATTGAATCGAAAAATCTGTTGTTTGTAATTATTTCGGCTTTGCAACCGATTGGCCATCAGCTTGGTTTCTGTCTCTGACATTTCATTCAAAATCCTCACTACTTCCAGTGTGCGTGTCGAGCCTGCCATCAACAGGCTCTTTTTTTGTTCATTTGTGTAAATCAGGGGATTTTCCTGAGCATAAATTCTGACCCGATTACCGAAGGTTTCAATTGCCTGCCTGAGTAATTTGGTTTTTTCCTGCTGAACAACGTTATCCTCCGAAAGCTGCATTAGTTCATCGACCATTGCAGGCATTACGCCTAATTTATGCAACATCTGTTCTTTGTTCGACGAATCGCCCATGATAAGAAAACCCCGTCCGTAGTATGTCACCTCGTGTAATTTCGAATTTATATCCTTAATTTTATCCAAAACATCATGCGTGTGATCCACGCGTTCGGAATAGAAAATTAATTCCCGATTAATGGAATGGTAGCTGAATGAAAGAATAATAATCAGGAATATGGAAACGATAAACAGCAAACGAATGGCCCACGATAGTTGCCCTTCGTTCAATATACGAGTCAACATGCGGACAGAAGAAAGATTCTTCATAGAGAAAACTTCACACAGTGATTAGGGTGGATATTTTTCCACAGATTGGGGAAATTTTAACGCGGGTGCGATTGTTGATAAAAGGATGCCTAATCCGTTTACTTTCTGATAGTAGATAAATATTGCTCATTTTCCTTGCTATATATGTTGAGAACGATAGAATTAGCCCTACACTTCCTATAAAAAGCAAGCCTGTGTAAGATAATCAGGACCATTCGTGTGACAAGTATGCAAGCCTGGAATCAGTTTTTTTAACAACTAGTGTGAAATTACACTCTAAGAACAAAAGTTAGCACATGCAGAGACAAGCCCAAGTTCAACGTCAAACGTTGAAATACTCCCCTTTACAAATTCAGATGCTCAATTTGCTGCACCTGACAACGCTTGAACTGGAACATCGGATCAAGGAGGAAATGGAGGAAAATCCGGTTTTGGAAGAGGGAAAAGACAAGGATGAGGAGCCCGCAGAAAGTGAGCGTGTGGAGGATTTTTTGGACAAAGGAGAAACTGTTGGGGTAGGCGACGACGAGGCGCCTTCCATGCAGGATTACTACGATTGGGACGAGTTCAGAGATAATGATGTACCTGATTACAAAACCTACTCTAACAACTATACGCCTGACGATGAGCTTTATACACGGCCCGTGGTTGAAACGGTTTCGTTTAGAGATGAGCTCAAAGAACAAATTCATTTTCTGCGTTTGAGTGAAAGGCAGCAACTTATCGCCGATTTTATCCTGGATTCGCTGGATGAAGACGGTTTTTTGAGAAGAGATTGCGACATTATCGCCGACGATATTTCCTTCGCCAACAGCATTTTTATTGACGCAGCTGACGTGGAAGAGATGCTGAAAGTGATTCAGCAATTGGAACCCGCCGGCATCGCCGCCCGCGATTTGCAGGAAAGTCTGCGCATTCAGCTCAATCGCATGAGTAACCGTCCTGAATCCTGGAACCTCGCCAACCGCATACTCACGGATTGTTTTGATGAGCTAGGTGCACGCAACTATGATAAAATCATGCGCGTGCTGGAAATTGATGAAGAGCACTTGAAAGAAGCGTTGCACTGCATTGTTTCACTGAATCCCAAACCGGCATCCGGACTGCGAAACGATAGCACGATTAATGAAAGTATCAAGCCGGATTTTTTGCTGAGATACCTTGATGATGACAATATTGAGGTACAGCTAGCCTGGGGAAATAGCCCTGCACTGCGGATGAACAAGGTTTTTACGCAAATGGCGGAAGAAAAAAATGACCGGGCTACCCGTCAATTTTTAAAAAACAAGATCAATTCGGCCAAGTGGTTTATCGACGCCATCAAGCAGCGCGAAAATACGATGCTCAATACGATGCGGGCAATCGTGAAGTTGCAGTTTGATTATTTTCAAACAGGAAATATCAAAAAGCTGAAACCGATGATTCTGAAAGATGTTGCCGAAATAATTGATATGGATATTTCGACAGTGTCAAGAGTAACCACTAATAAATATGTGCAGACTCCTTTTGGCATTGTTTTATTAAAAGACCTATTTACAGAGGGAGTAGCCCGTGAAGACGGCACGGAGGTGTCAAATCGGGCGATTCAGGAAGCGATCCGCGAGATTGTAGAAGCGGAAGACAAACGACATCCTCTGAACGATCAGCAGATAACAGACCTGCTGGCCGAACGTGATTATCTGGTGGCGCGCCGGACAGTGGCCAAGTACCGCGAACAGTTGAATATCCCTACTTCGCGCCTGAGAGTAGAGATTGGTTGAAAAAATAATTAGTACAAAAGTAAAGTATTCCTGGTACTGGCTATGAATACAGATTTGAACCTAAAAGCACTAGCATCTTAATGGAAAAAATACTCGTAGTTGATGATGAAGGCGATATTTGTATGCTGTTGAAGCGGTTTTTGTCCAAGAATGGCTTTGAAGTAGAAACAGCGCAAACCGGAAAGCGAGGCTTGCTGCTGGTAGATGAGTTTAAGCCCGATCTGGTTATGACAGATTTTCGGCTTGGAGATTTGACAGGTTCTGAACTCCTGGTAAGTATAAAGAAAAAATTACCGCATGTACCGGTACTCATCATCACGGGTTACTCGGATATCAAGACGGCGATAAACGTGATGAAGCAAGGAGCCTACGATTATATCACAAAGCCGTTGTTTCCTGATGAAATTTTGGTGACCGTACGTAAAGCGCTTGCCGATGCTCAAAACACTCCTGAGGTTAGTTTCAATTATACCGAAACCACGCAGCCCTCTCAAAATGGAAGTCCGGCTACCCGCAAAGCTCCCAAGTCGGCGTCGGGATATGTGATTGGCCAAAGTGCCGTTTCGGACGAACTCTATCGTCAGATTGACCTCGTGGCTCCTACCAATTTCAGTGTGATTCTGTACGGCGAAAGTGGCTCCGGAAAAGAAGCAATCGCCCATGAGATTCATAACCGATCGAACCGCCGCAACAAACCGTTTGTGGCTATGGACTGTGGAGCAATTTCCAAAGAACTGGCCGGAAGTGAGCTATTTGGCCACGAAAAGGGATCGTTTACGGGAGCTCTTCAAACCAAAATCGGACATTTTGAAATGGCCAATGGCGGCACGCTCTTTCTGGACGAAGTTGCGAACCTGTCCTACGAGATTCAGATGGCTCTTTTGCGCGTAGTGCAGGAGCGAAAAGTACGCCGAATCGGCGGAAATAAAGAAATAGATCTGGACGTACGCATCATTGTAGCGAGTAATGAACGCCTGCTGGAAGCAGCAAAAAAAGGGAAATTCAGAGAAGATTTATACTATCGCTTCAACGAATTTAGTATGGAAGTACCCGCCCTGCGAAACCGGAAAGCGGATATTATGCTCTTTGCCGAGACCTTCCTGCAAGCCACAAATGTAGAACTTGCCAAGAATATCAAGGGGTTTTCGGATGAAGTGGTACAGGATTTTATGAATTATGATTGGCCGGGTAACCTCAGAGAACTGAAAAATGTGATTAAACGTGCTACGCTTTTATCCAATACAGAATACCTGGAAGAGAAAGCGTTGCCATTTGAAATTGCCAATTTCCAGAAACTGAAAGAAATGGATGAGGAGTTTACCACCATGCCAATCACCATGCCCGTACAAGACCTGGATTTGAACCCAAGCCTGAAAACGGTAGCCAATGAAGCAGAGTACGACATGATTATGCAGGTGCTTCGGCAGGTAAATTATAATAAAAGTAAGGCTGCTCGTCTTCTGAATATTGATAGAAAAACCCTCTACAATAAGATGAAGCAGTTTGATATGCAATAAACACGCTTGACATAATGACTGATTTGAAAAAAATATTTCATTCATTTGGGATCAATGATCTCCTTAACGCTTCCACCAGCGGGCTGCTCCTTTTCAAAGAGGATCGGTCCAATACAGGTGGAGGAGTTAAGTATGTCTGCACGGTAGATAATGCCGCGGCCAAATCTCTCACGGGTTGGGAGAGTCTTGCGGGGAAAAATTGGGACGATATTGCCGATGTAGAATTATTGAATGAAGAATTGCTGCCCCGCCAGGATCTTGAAATTTATTTCAAACAGTCCAATACCTGGTGCCGGGCAAGTAATGTGCCGGTGGATGCGCACCATTTTATGTGTACGCTTACCAACATCACCCCCCGCAAAGAACTGGAAAAGCGGGAAGCGCTGGTGAAAAATATTCTGCATGATGCCGAGCAAACCATGCAGTTTGGAAGTTGGGTGTGGGACCTCGAAAATGACAAACTGGAATGGTCAGACGGTATTTTTTCTATACTTGGCTATTCGCCTGCCGAAATGGCTACAATGGAGGCATCCTACCCGTTGTATCTGACGCACGTACATCCGGATGATGTACAACAGCTCGACGAAGCAGTAAAAAACTCATTTAAAACCAAAGCTTCTTTTAGCGTTGAATACCGCATCATGACGGTGCAGGGGGAAGAAAAATACCTGGTCAGTCGTGGACAATTTAACGATGGTGATCATACCCGCGCCGCTACCTCCATCGGTTGTGCGTTTGACCTGACTTCCATAAAAAGTATTCAGAACGAACTTGAACGGAAAGTTGCTGACTTAAATCGTTCCAATTTTGATCTGGAACAATTTGCCTACGTTGCATCGCACGATTTGCAGGAGCCGCTCCGCAAAATCGTGTCTTTCGGTGAACGGCTTGAACTGCGCTCCAAAGGCGCACTCAATGAGGAAATGGGGCTATATCTGGATCGAATTCTGAATGCAACCCGTCGGATGCAGGACATGATCAATAACCTGCTGGAATATTCGCGCGTAACCCGCTCTCGGGAAGGATTCAAAAAAACGGATTTGAACCAGATTCTGAAAAGTACCATGAGCGATCTGGAAATTGCCATTCAACGGCAGAATGCACAAATTGAGGTAGAAGATCTGCCCGTTATTGATGCAATTCCAAGTCAGATGTCGCAGTTGTTCATGAATCTATTATCAAATTCCCTGAAATTTACCAACGAAGATCAAACTCCGTTAATTACCATACAGTCGGATCGATTATCGAAAAGTGATCAATTGAATTACGGATTGCCTGCCAACAGGGAATACGTCCGAATTACGGTTTCAGACAATGGCATTGGGTTTGAAAACAACGAATCCAGTAAAATTTTCACTCTCTTTCAGCGTCTGCGCGGCAGATCAGAATATGAAGGAGCGGGCATCGGACTGGCAGTTTGTAAGAAAGTAGCAGAAAATCATTCCGGAATTATTATGGCTTACGGAAAACCTAGCGAAGGAGCTTCGTTTACGATGGTATTTCCGATTTCACAGGGAATCCGGGTGTCCTGAAATTTCTTCTGAATTTTACCTGTTTCCTCTTCCTGACTAATTCATACTAACACGACTTAACCCTACCAATTCATGAATCAGGATGAACCTCTTCATGTCCTGCTCGTTGATGACGACGAAGACGATTTTTTGCTGACAAGCGAGTATTTTAAGGATTTAACAAATTGGAATTTTAAAATCCAATGGTGCCCCACCTACGAGCGCGCGGTAGATTATCTGACCAACTGCCGACACGACATCTACATTTTTGATTATCTGCTGGGGTCGCGCACAGGAATCGACCTGATTGAAGAGGCAGTCGCCCAAAATTGCCAGGAACCGATCATTTTACTTACCGGCAAAGGCGATGAAAAAATCGCCCTGGAAGCTTTACGCGTAGGAGCAGCCGACTACCTCGTGAAAAGTGAGCTGGAAGTCACGATTCTGGAACGAAGCCTGCGCTACGCTCTCGAACGGACGAAGGTTATAAAAGCCTTGCGCAAAAGCGAACGACGTTACCGACGGATTTTTGAAGAATCCAAGGATATGTTGTTTATCTCCGATTTACAGGGAAATATTCTCGATTTCAATGCCGCGTCTCTTTCTCTGACGGGTTTTTCGGAAGCAGAATTACAGTCTAAAACCATCCCGGATTTTTTCGAAGAAGGCGAAATGCAAACTCTCTGGGAAAATATTCGCGAACAAAAAGATCTGATCGATCAGGAGGTGCGCTTAGTGACTAAGCAGGGAGAAAAGAGGTTCGGGATTTTTTCGGCCACCATCGAAAAGGATCTCGAATTTACCTACGTTCAGGGACGCTTTCATGACGTAACGCTCCAAAAACAATCGGAACGTGAGCGACTTTTTTCTGAAAAACTCGCCGTTACCAGCCGGTTGGTGCGAATGCTGGCGCACGAAGTTCGGAATCCATTAACCAACGTAAATCTATCGGCAGAGCAACTCGAATCCGAAATCGAAGACGAAGGCCTAATCTTCTACATTGACATCATTAAGCGAAATTGTAGCCGGATCAACGACCTGATTACGCAGCTTCTGCAATCGTCTCGTTCAGAGGAATTAAATTTAAGTCCCGGGTCACTACATGCTATTCTGGACCAAACTCTTGATTCTGCTATCGATCGACTGCAACTGAAATCGATTCAGGTTGAAAAGCATTACCATGAAAAAGATGCGGTTATTTTACTGGATGAAAATACATTTAAAATAGCCCTGCTAAACCTGATTACCAATGCCATAGAAGCAATGGAAAATGGTAAAGGTACACTTCGGATCATCACCCGACAGACAGATCAGGAAGTGCAGGTTCTGATTGCGGACAATGGCTCGGGCATAAGTGAGGCCAATATGACTAAAATTTTTGAGCCTTATTTTACAGTAAAAAAATCCGGGATGGGCATCGGTCTGGCAAGTACGCTTAACATTGTACAGTCGCACAAAGGACGTATTGATGTTCAGTCGGAAGAAGGAATCGGAACGGTATTTACGCTGAGCTTTCCGTTGGAGATAACGCAGGAGAGCCTGTGATAAAAATCATCAATGATAAGTGTCTGTATTAAAAATTGTGGAAACAGCACCTCTTTTTTGAGGTGTTTTTTTGTGAAAAATGGTGTGACCTGTCAGGTATAACATTTGTCTAATAGACCGTATACCTAACCTGACATAAAAATATGGAACTCTTGCTATTTTTCTTTATCAGCCTATTTGGGGGGATTTTCGCTGCTTACTACGTGGAAGGAAAACTCGGTTTATCCAAAGAATTTCCAAAATCAGAAACAAAAATTACTACGTCTGCCATCTCTGAAAAAATGCTGCGACTTTCGCGTCAGTTGCGATCCGGGCAAATTCATTAATTTCCAGAAACACTATTTACCGAACCTTCATTCGGTAGGCTTTGGGTGTAACACCCGTAGATTTTCGGAACGACACATTAAAATGAGAGAGGTTTGAAAAGCCACTTTCCATACAAATTGTTCCTACGGGCCAATCGGTCGTCAGCAAAAGTCGACACGCATGGCTGATCCTGATTTCATTCAAAAAAGTGAAATACGTTTTGCGGGTTCTTAGCTTAAAAAAGCGACAAAAGGCGGAGGGGGTTAGGGCCACTAAATCGGCTACCTCTTCAATAGAGATTGCCCGATGACTTTCATGAAAAGTGAAACTCACGATTTTATTCATTCGGTCTCCAAGTAATTCCTTCGAAAATTGCCCCCCTTCCTGTACAGACAGCGGTTCTGAATCCGTACTTTCTTCCATATATTTCAACAACCGAAATCCTTCAATCAACTTGTCAAGTCCTTGCAGATTGGCGAGATTTTGAAGATAACTCGCAGCCTGCGTTCGGGAAGGTTCCGTCAAACGGCCTCCCTGACCTAGTCTTTGCAGCCACTCCCGGGTTAGTTGCAGTTCTGCCGTTTCCCAAAAATCTGTTCCCGCGTAGCTTTCATCAAAAAACACCGAAATGCTTTCGACTTCTTCCGGACTTTCATAAAACCTTCGGTCGCAGCGAAACACGTGGGGGAGTTGCTTGCCAATCATGAATACATCGCCCGGCTCAAAACGCCCCACAAAATCACCCGCAATGAGCGTTCCGGCTCCATTCACAATAAGCGTAAACTGAATTTCATCGTGCAGGTGCAGCCGATCGTAAAAATGCGGCAGGCGTTCGGCCTGAATCCTGAAAACTTCCCGTTGGGTGCGTGGAATATGAAATGAAATTGGCTTCAATTGATGTGATTTATACGAAAATAAACTCTAAATAAAAGAAATTAGGTCAATATACCATCAATACTCACCTAATTTTGACAAACAAACGCTTTTTTTGAAAGCTACCTTTGTTGTAAATAAAGAGAGTATACAATTTCGGTTTTTCCTATAAACATCAAAAAGTCATGAATGTAACCTGGCAAGGGGTTTTTCCGGCCCTTACAACTAAATTTACCCAGGATGATACCCTGGATTTAGCAACGTTTAATCTCAATTTGCAGGCTCAACTGGCCGCTGGCGTCGATGGCATTATTCTGGGTGGTTCTCTTGGAGAAGCAAGCACGCTGACCAACGCTGAGCGGGAAATGCTGGTAAAATATGCTGTTGAGCAAGTGGATGGCAAAGTACCGGTGATTTTGAACATTGCCGAAGGCTCTACTCGTGAGGCGGTTCATTTGGCTCAGGCGGCTTCTGAGTTTGGAGCGAGTGGGCTGATGCTGCTACCCCCCATGCGTTACAAAGCCGACGACCGCGAAACGGTGGCTTTTTTCAAGGATATAGCCCACTCGACGCACCTTCCGATCATGATTTACAACAATCCGGTGGATTATAAAATTGATGTAACGGCCGATATGTTTGAAGAATTATTGAAGTTGGACAACATTCAGGCTGTTAAGGAATCGACCCGCGATATTTCAAATGTGACGCGCCTGCGCAATCGCTTCGGCAATCGTCTCAGCATTCTTTGTGGCGTAGATACGCTTGCTATGGAAGAACTTGTGATGGGTGCAGATGGTTGGGTAGCCGGGTTGGTGTGCGCTTTCCCTCGCGAAACAGTTGCAATTTACCGTCTGGTAAAAGCTGGAAGGTTGGAAGAAGCACGTGAAATATATCGTTGGTTTATGCCTTTGCTCGAACTTGACCTTCACTCCAAACTGGTGCAATACATCAAACTGGCGGAAGCTTTGTGCGGAATTGGTACCGAACAGGTACGTTTGCCACGCTTACCACTCGTCGGTGAAGAACGTCAGCGCATCCGAACGTTGATCGAACATGGAATTTCCATTCGGCCTGAGTTGCCCGACTACCTTTCTTTATAATTCCATGGCTGATCAGCATTTCTTTTGCATCGATGCCCATACGTGCGGCAATCCGGTGCGGGTAGTAACGGGCGGTTCCATTCCGCAGTTGAGCGGAGCTACCATGAGCGAAAAGCGTCTGCACTTCATGCGTGAGTATGACTGGATCAGGCAGGGACTAATGTACGAGCCTCGCGGCCACGACATGATGTCGGGGAGTATTTTGTACCCACCGACCGATCCTGCCAATGACATGGGGATTCTGTTTATCGAAACGTCCGGCTGTTTGCCTATGTGCGGCCACGGAACTATTGGTACCGTAACGGTAGCTATTGAACAAGGCCTTATTACCCCAAAAACCCCTGGCAAACTGTCCCTGGAAGTTCCCGCCGGAGTCATTACGGCTGAATATACGCAAGTGGGGAAAAAAGTGAAGTCAGTAAAAATCACGAATATCAAATCGTACCTGGCGGCTGAAAATATTTCGGTCGAATGCCCGGATCTGGGCATTCTTACCGTTGATGTTGCCTACGGCGGAAATTTTTATGCGATTGTGGACCCGCAAACCAATTTTCCAGGGTTGCAGCATTTCAAGGCCGAACAGCTCATTGCCTGGTCCAGGAGTATGCGCCAACGACTCAACGAAACGCACACGTTTGTGCATCCCGAAAATCCGTCGATTCAGGGCCTGAGCCATATTTTGTGGACAGGCGAACCGCTCGATACCACTTCCACCGCCCGAAATGCCGTTTTTTATGGCGACAAAGCAATTGATCGTTCGCCTTGCGGGACGGGAACTTCGGCGCGCATGGCGCAGTGGCACGCACAGGGAAAACTTACACCAACGGATACCTTCATTCATGAAAGTATTATCGGGTCAAAATTTATTGGAAGAATCGAACAGGAAACCACCCTAAATGGTCAACTGGCCATCATTCCATCGATTGAAGGCTGGGCGATTATTCATGGCTACAATCATTTGATTTTTGATGAAGAAGATCCGTATGTCCATGGATTTCAGGTAATATAGCGTACCCGAATCCTTTTCTTAAAATACTGACTATTCCTGACCCTATGAAAAAGCTATTTGTTCTGACTAGTGCATTTTTCCTGACTTTTCAAATTCAGGCACAACAGGTAAAGCGGCATTTTGAACCCGTCAATTTTTCCAAAGTCAACATTACCGATGCTTTCTGGAAACCAAAAATGGAAAAAGTAGCCACGGCTACATTACAGGCCTGCATTTTCCAAACGGAAGAAAAAACCGGCCGTATCCGCAATTTTGAAAAAACAGCACGAAAACAGGGCGAAAAACATGAGGGTATTTATTACGACGACTCGGACGTGTATAAGGCGCTGGAAGCAATTGCCTATTCCCTGAAAAACAAACCGGATGCTGCGCTGGAAAAAAAAGCGGATGATTGGATCGACAAGATTGCCGCAGCACAGGAACCCGACGGTTACCTGAGTACCTACTATTCGCTGACGGATCTGAGTAAGCGCTGGACCGACATGGGTATGCACGAAGCCTACATGGGCGGGCACTTAATTGAAGCAGGCGTTGCTTATTTTGACGCTACCGGTAAACGAAAATTGCTGGATGTAGCTACCAAATGGGCCAACCATTTTGATTCCCTTTTTGGGCCAAACAAGCGGCATTGGGTCACGGGGCATCAGGAGTTGGAACTGGCGCTAATAAAATTGTATCGCATCACGCAGGATAAAAAATACGTAACTCTGGCGCATTGGCTGCTGGAAGAGCGCGGCCACGGCCACGGCAAAGGTTATATTTGGGACGATTGGAAAGACCCCGCCTACGCTCAGGATTTTGTGCCGGTTAAAGATCAGAAAGAAATAACCGGTCATGCGGTGCGGGCGATGTATTTGTACACGGGAGCCGCCGACGTAGCCGCCCTGACGGGCGATCAGGCCTATATGAATGCAATGAAAACCGTGTGGCAGGACGTTGTATTTAGAAATATGTACATCACCGGCGGCATTGGTGCTTCGGGTAGAAACGAAGGCTTTGGGCTGGATTACGATCTGCCGAATGAGCAGGCTTACTGCGAAACCTGCGCTTCTGTCGGAATGGTATTCTGGAATCAGCGGATGAATCTCCTGACGGGCGAAAGTCAGTACGTAGATGTGCTGGAACGGAGCCTGTACAATGGTGCTTTGGACGGATTATCGCTCAGCGGCGATCATTTCTTTTATGGAAATCCGCTGGCTTCACAAGGCACGCATGAGCGGCGCGAGTGGTTTGGAACGGCCTGTTGTCCGTCCAATATTGCCCGATTGGTGGCATCTTTGGGCGACTATATCTACGGAAATTCTGACGAGGCCATTTGGGTCAATCTTTTTGTTGAAAGCGAAACTAATCTACCGTTGACCGCTGGTGCAGTAAACCTTCGTCAAAAGACGGCCTATCCCTGGGAGGGTGCTGTCGAACTGTCGGTTTCACCTGAAAAACAGCAAAAATTTGCACTTCATCTGCGCATTCCGGGCTGGGCCGAGAACTCCGCGGCACCGGGTAATCTCTATGATTTTACTGCCGAACCTACCCAAAAAGTGACTGTACTTGTGAATGGTAATTCCGTTGCCTTTGATCGTAAATCGGGATATGCAGTCATTGAGCGAACCTGGAAAAAGGGCGATGTGGTTACCTTTACGCTTCCAATGGAGGTTCGTACGGTAAAATCGCGACCTGAACTTACCTACAATCAGCAACGCGTAGCGATTCAGCGCGGGCCACTAGTCTATTGTGTAGAAGGCGTAGACAATGGGGGGCAAGCCTGGAACTTCATTATGGCACCCAATCCGAAGTTTACAATTAATTCATTTATGGTTGATCAAGAGCCAGTTATGAATATAAAATCTGATGCCATTCGTTTTCGGGCAAGTAATGATGGAACAGAAGTTGTTTCAGAAAAAGCTACGATTACGGCGATTCCGTATTATAGCTGGTGCAACCGTGGCAAAACCCCTATGCAGGTGTGGTTGCCAACCAAAGTCACAGATTTAAAAATCAACAACAAATGAAAAGCGTAGGAATTATTGGTGGGGGAGTAAGTGGTTTGTTTTCGGCCTATTATCTGGCTAAGGAAAATGTAGAGGTAACAATTCTAGAAGAAGGGAATTTTGAGGATGGGTGTTCCTTTGGCAATGCAGGCATGATAGTGCCGAGCCATATTATTCCATTGGCGCAACCGGGAATGATTGCGAAGGGCCTGCGTTGGATGCTTCGCTCTGATAGCCCTTTTTACGTTAAACCTCGTTTGAGTGGGTCCTTGGTCAAGTGGGGATACCTTTTCTGGAAACACTCTACCGAGCAGCACGTACGCTATTCCATTCCGGTACTTCGGGACATTAGTTTATTGAGTAAAAGGTTGTTTCAGGAACTTGCCATGGAACACGAAGTGGCTTTTGGGTGGAAAGAAAAAGGTTTACTCATGTTGTTTAAAGATGCCCACGCCCTGCCCGAAATGAAAGAAGAAGCACATTTGGCGCAACAGGCCGGGTTGGAAGCTCAGCTTCTTTCTGGTAATGAAGTGCAGGCACTCGAACCCAACGTCCGGGTTGATGTAGCCGGCGGTTTGTACTATCCGGGAGATGCTCATATTTATCCCAATCAATTGGTCAGGAATTTATTGGCAGTCCTTAAAGCCAAAGGAGTCAGGATATTGGAAAATGTTGCGGTACAGGATTTTGATATACAGAATAAAAAAGTGCAGGCCGTCGACACGTCGAATGGGAGGTATTGTTTTGACGAAGTGGTAGTGGCTGCCGGGGCGTGGTCAGCAGATTTGACCCAAAAGCTTGGCATTAGTTTACCCTTACAAGGCGGCAAAGGGTATAGTTTCATGGCAAAACCAGAGTCGCAAAGCATTCAGATTCCATCAATTTTGCTGGAAGCCCGGGCCACGGCAACGCCTATGGGAGGAGGACTGCGGTTTGCCGGCACGCTCGAAATCGCCGGAACCGATACGTCTGTCAACATGAACCGGGTACGTGGGATTCACTCCTCTATTCAAAACTACTATCCCGAGTTATCAATCCCATTTCCGGAGAAAGAATCTGTTTGGCGGGGGCTTCGGCCTTGCTCACCCGATGGTTTGCCGTATATCGGGCGGGTAAAGCACCTGTCAAATCTGACGCTCGCCACGGGGCACGGCATGATGGGTGTAAGCCTGGGACCTGCTACGGGAAAATTGGTATCTGAGATTGTTTCCGGAAAAAAAAGGAGCATGGATATTGCCCCTTTTAATCCCGATAGATTTTAGTGGCAGGAAAACTACCGGCCATCCCCGGAAAGTACCGTGGTGTTATTTTTCAATACCTTTAAAATAAGGTAAAGGATTCCGCTTGCTACACCCAAAATGGCCCAATGCTGGTTTCTGAACGCAACATCGCCAAAAAGAATATACTCGCCTGTCACATCAAAGAGCAGGAAAAGCAGGAAAATAGCAGCAAATCCGTTTTTCTCCTGACGCAATACTTTCTTTAAACTGAATTCTAAATTCGGGTTTTTCCATTGACTCAAATAAGGAATAATTGCCGGAGTACGGGCTGCCCATGTGCGGAACGCATCGCCAAATTTGCCCTCAATAAACCGCTCTTCGGTATACATAATCCGCTCGTAGTACATCCAGTACATCAACACAAAAGCTACAATAAACCAGGTATTTTGGGTAAGCATAGCTACGCCCAGCCACATAAAAAAATTGCCAACATACAGCGGATGCCGTACTACTGAATAAATCCCGGAAGTATTGAGCGTATCTGCAACCTGCGTTTCGGTATTGCGACCGGAGGTGTTTTTGGGCGTAAAGCCTACCGTCAGAATACGGATTACCTGACCAAAGAGGGCTACCGCAAGACAGAGAAATTGATAGGTATCTGATGAGTAGGGCGTTGAAGAAGGTGAAACCCGACTATGTTCCCAAACCATGTAAGCGTAAACGGCCAATCCCAGGACCAGTATAATAAGTGGTAGAATTCCCCGGTATTTGAAAAGCCAGTTTCCCTGCTTATCAAACTCTTTAATCAATTCCATTAGTTGTATTTTTAGTGTCAGACAAAAGGCAAAATTAACACCTTTGGTTTATTATGAGGTACACATGAAAGATAATCCTTGAAAATTTAACAGGCCCGCAAGTTCTCTTCTTTGTTAAAATCAATTTTTGGTGCTTTTCAAGATAATTTATCCTATTTCAAAAAACCAAAAACGGACAGGCACCACTGCCTGTCCGTTTGTTTTGAATCTGTGTTAAACTAATTAAGCTTCGACCATTGCAGGTTCGTGTGGTTCTTCTACGGGTGGTGCCACGTATTTACGAGACATGTAGGAATAAACCGCCGGAATGACGTAGAGCGTCAGAACGGTCGAAAACAGCATGCCGCCAACTACCGCAATACCCATAGAAACCCGGCTTTCAGAGCCAGCACCAAGTGCTAATGCAATGGGTAAAATACCAAGAATCGTACAAAGGCTAGTCATCAAAATGGGCCGGAAACGCGAAACTGCGGCGTCAATTGCGGCGTCTTTTTTATTGAAACCTTCTTCCTTGCGCTGATTGGCAAATTCCACGATCAAAATCCCGTTTTTAGTCACCAAACCCACAAGAACGATAATCCCGATTTGGCTAAAAATATTCATCGTCTGACCAAAATCCCACAAGGATAGTAAGGCCCCGCAAACCGCAAGTGGTACGGTAAGCAGGATGATAATTGGGTCAATAAAACTTTCAAACTGAGCGGCCAAAATCAGAAAAATTAGTACCAGGGAAAGTACAAAAGCAAACAAAAGGCTATTGGAGCTTTCACGAAATTCACGGGAGTTTCCATCAAGAGCCGTGGTAAAAGTATCGTCGAGTACTTCTTTCCCAATTTGTTCGATTTCGCTGATGCCTTCTCCCAACGTTACTCCTTTGGCGGTATTGGCCGAAATCGTAGCTGAAATATAGCGATTGAAACGAAGTAGCTGCGGCGGAGTGCTTTGCTCGGTAAGTTTCACAAGGTTATCCAGCTGAACCATTTCACCAGTACTGCTTTTCAAATACAACGATTTCAAATCCGTCAGGTCATTGCGGTCGGTTCGTTCGATTTGGCCGATGACCTGATACTGCTTGCCATCCTGAATAAAATAGCCAAAGCGACGGCCACTTAGCCCGAGTTGTAGTGTTTGTCCTACGTCCTGAATCGAGACCCCCAGGCTTTGCGCTTTTTCACGATCAATTTCTACCCGAATTTCCGGTTTAGTAAATTTCAGGTTAGCATCTACACCTTCCAGTTTGGAACTTGCCTGCGCTTTTTCCAAAACCTTGGGTAAAAATTCTTTCAGCTTATCAAAGTTTTGAGCCTGAATCACATACTGAATAGGCTGACCTCTCGACCGTCCGGCATTAATGGTTTGATCCTGAGAAACAATTGTACGTGCGCCAGTAAATTGTTTCAGCTTAATTGTTAAATCGTCCACAATTTCCTGTTGCGACCGTGTCCGCTGATCAGGGGGTGTTAAGGTGACGCGCGTAAAACCGGAGTTGCTGGACGCTGAACCGAAGCCCGGAGATGTAATCGTCACTACCCCGGCGCGTTCGTTAGGTTCGAGATAGTCGTATACAAACTGCCCCACTTGATCCATATACGCCTGCATATATTCAAAAGTAGCGCCTTCCTGAGCTGTACTGTTTACTCGTAAATTACTTCGGTCTTCGAGAGGAGCAAGTTCAGAAGGAATCCGTTTGCCGGTCATGAGGTAAAATACAATACCAACAAAGCCAATCATCAACACCCATGCCACCCAACGAACACTCATGAATCCTTCAAGTGAAGATTTGTATCCATCGGTCAGCCATATAAAAAATGGTTCAGTTTTACGGTAAAGCCACGGCTGCCGGGCTCTGGTTTTTAGTAGCTTGGAACTGAGCATTGGGGTCAACGTAAGCGACACGAATGCCGAAATGATCACCGAACCAGCTACCACAATGCCGAATTCCCGGAATAGCCTTCCTGTAACTCCTTCAAGAAAAATTACGGGCAAAAATACCGCGGCCAATGTTATGGTTGTAGAAATAACAGCAAAGTAAATTTCACGGGCACCTGCAAAAGCAGCCTGAACGGGGCTCATGCCTTCTTCCACTTTTGCATAAATATTTTCAAGTACCACAATGGCATCATCCACCACAAGACCGATGGCCAGTACAATTCCTAAAAGCGTGAGTACGTTAATCGAAAAACCGAACAGGTACATGATAAAAAAGGTACCAATCAGCGAAATAGGAATTGCCGTAAGCGGGATGAGCGTGGAGCGCCAGTCGCGGAGAAAAACGAAAATGATCAGGGCTACCAGAATAAACGCAATCAGGATGGTTTCTTCTACTTCGGCAATAGAGGCCCGCACAAAACGAGTATAGTCTGTACCTAGTTCAACCTGAATATCCGCAGGCAAATCCTTTTTAATTTGTTCCAGACGAACGTTCAGATTGTCTACAATGGCAATGTGGTTCGCACCGGGTTGTGGAATTACGGCTACCGCTACCATCGGAATTCCGTCTCTTTTGAAGGAAGTCCGCTCGTTTTCGGAGGCTAATTCCGCAAAACCAACATCTTTGAACCGGACGATACGATTTGATTCTTCTTTAACAATCATGTTGTCAAAATCCTCCACGGTACGCAGGCGACCCAGCGTGCGAACGGTAAGTTCCATGTTTTGACCTTCGATGCTACCCGAAGGCAACTCTACATTCTGACGGGCCAAGGCCTGTGACACGTCAATGGAAGTGAGGCGATAGGCGGCTAATTTTGCCGGATCGATACGCAGGCGCATGGCATATTTTTGCTCGCCCCACATTTGTACGCTACTCACGCCCTCAATGGTTTGAAATTTTTCTTTAATCTGCCGCGTCACAATATCATTCAGATCCAACAACGGTCGGGTTTCGCTTTTTACGTTGATAAACCAGATCGGTGAGGCATCCGCATCGGCCTTGGCTACGTTTGGCGGATCTACATCAGGTGGGAGATTTCGCTGTGCACCTGAAACGCGGTCGCGTACATCGTTAGCGGCTGCTTCCATGTCAACCCCTAGATTAAACTCTACGGTAATGCTGCTTCGTCCGTCGCGGCTTGACGACGAAAGGGAGCGAATCCCGGCAATTCCGTTAATGGATTCTTCGAGTGGCTCGGTAATTTGAGATTCAATAATTTCGGCATTCGCCCCTGTATAGGTTGTACTAACCGTAACCACGGGAGGATCGACACTCGGAAATTCTCTGACGCCAAGGTACAGAAATCCAATGACGCCAAAAAGAATGATGACCAATGACATCACAATCGCGAGCACAGGCCTTTTAATACTTACATCCGATAAACTTGCCATACTTAAACCTGTAAAATGAATGTAAAATAAATTACTTTATTCAGTGGGTTTTGCCGCCACTTCAACTCCTGCACTGTTTCTAATGTTTCGTACATCAACTGGTCCGCCGGGTTTTACCTGTAAAATTCCGGTCGTGATCAGCGTATCGCCAACGGCGAGGCCCCCCATGATTTCCATGTCGGTAGCACCACGAAGGCCGACCTTCACCATTTGAGGAGTTGCCTTACCACCTTTTACCAAAAAAACTTTGTGCCCGTCCACCTCCGGAATCACGGCCTCGTTAGGTACCGTAATCGCCGTTCCTTTGCTACCGATAATGAGTTCAATGCGTGCAAAGGCGCCGGGTAGAAGCGCTCCATTTGGATTGGGGCTTGTGGCGCGCATTTGCAAGGTCCGGGTTTGAGGGTCTATTTTTGGATCTATTGCATACACTTTGCCAGTATGTTCAGCCGCTGAGCTTTCGGTCACATATTGTAAAATGCTCCCTACCTTGATTTTTTCAGAATATTTGGCAGGAACAGAAAATTCAACCTTGGCAGGATTGGTGTTTGTGAGAGTGCTGATGCGGGAAGCAGGAGTAATGTAGCTGCCTTCACTCACGTACCGTAATCCGAGTCTTCCTGAAAATGGAGCACGCACGGTGGTTTTGTCGAGCAGGGCTTTGATATTTTCAATATCAGCGTCAATCGTTTTTACCGACGTAAGGCTGATGTCATATTCGCGTTGGCTGATCGCCTCTTTATCCAATAACTGCCGCTGACGAAATTCGTTTTGTTCGGCGAGTTTTTTACTTAGTTCCAATTTTTTTAATTGCGCCTGAAGGTCATCGTCGTTGGTTTGGAACAGTACGGTTCCTTTCTGTACTACTTGTCCTTCTTTGAAGAAAAGCCTGGTAATTCTCCCGGAAACTTCACTTCTGATTTCGACTTCTTCATTGGCCAGAACGGTGCCGGTGGTTTTGACAATATCATTTAGATTTGTGGCTTCGATCACCATTACGGATACAACCGTTTTGCCGCCGGGTTTAGGGCCTGATGTTTCGGCAGAATTGCCCGGTTGGTCTTTGGATGCCAGATATTCTTTGATTCGGGGTGAAAATACAAGCCCTAAAATCACCAGAATGATCAGGGCGGTTAGTAAGCGTTTAGTAAGTTTGTTCATGAAAAAAGGAAAAGGAGAACTTGGTTTGATCTGGCAAATTTACGGCATTACTTGTTAGAACAAGCAGGTTTTTAAAGAAGTTTAAAAAGGTGAAAACCTACCCGAAAATTAAAAAAATCACCCGGAGTCTCCGGGTGATTTTTTTATGGATGAAAGTCTAATAAGACGATTACTTATCCCACCAAACTTTTCCGTCGAGGTCATCTTTTCCGCCTAATCCTTGCAGAGCGGCGTTGTAGTTTATACCATTCAGGTCACGCTCCGTAGTTGGGTAGCCCTGACGGGTTGGGATGATACCGCTAGGCGAAATAGTGCTTGCAGGAGGAGTCAGAACCGGGAACCCTGTCCGACGCCATTCGGCCCAAGCCTCGTAGCCATTCAGGAACAAAGCCACCCATTTCTGAGTAATGATTTGTTCGAGGCCTTTGGATGCATCAAATGCAACACCCGACTGAGCAATGTAATCCGCATGTACTGTACCTGAGTTTACGCCATATTGGTCAAACGAAGCTTTAATAGCCTCATTATAGAATGTTTCAGCATCACCCGAGATCCAGTTACGCAGAGCACCTTCGGCCAGCATGAACTGAGTTTGCGAGTAGGTCATCAGGTAGCCGGGTGACGTTTGACGACGCATAGCTATACCTAAAAAGGAAACCTGTCCGTTGGGGATCGCACCGGCAGCACCTTGTTCCAGTCCGTAAGGCATACCCACATACTCCTGTGTTAATACTGCTTTATCAGCAAAAATGGGCAAACGTGGATCGTTGTTAGCTTTAAGCAAGTCAACCATAGGCTTACTTACGTTAAAATCCAGACGGGTCTGAAAACGATCTTCCCAGGGATTATCGTTATTTTCATCAGCAAGGAAAGCAAACACCACGTTATCAGCATTGCTGGAAATAACACCATCTGCAAAGGCACTTGCAAATTCGGTTCTTGCTTTTGCAGGACTAACCTCCGAAAGACGCAAAGCCATGTTCAGACGAATGGTGTTGGCAAATTTCTTCCACAAATTCAAATTGCCTTTCAATAGCATGTCTCCGGCAATTGTACCAGATGTGATTTGGGCAGAAGCTTCTTTCAATTCGGTAAAAAGGCTATTGTAAATAGCTTCCTGAGAATCGTAAACAGGAGTAAAGTTCTCTCTTCCCAACAAAGCCTGAGAGTAGGGAATATCGCCCCAACGGTCAGTCATGTGCCAGTACATAAACGCTTTCAGGATACGTGCTACGGCAATTTGGTTGTTATTGGCGCCATTTTGAGCCGCTACAGCTTTGGTAGCTTCATCGGTATTGAGCTGAATAATCAGTTCAAGGTTAGCCAAAGGGCCTGAATAAAAACCATTGAAGCTAAACTGCGCTGTTCCATAGCGAGAGTTTTCAGTATAAAACTTCTCTGAAATCTGTTGTGAATACAGCGTTGGTTGTGAATCAGTGATTGGTCCGATCAATCCTTGCTGAGATGCAGTAAGCAGATTGGACGTTACGGGTACCGATGGACGGTTTGGGTCGATGTTCATGTCCCCAAAGTCACTCGGCTCGCACGCAACGAGCGCAGTAGCCATTAGAGCACCCATCAGGGAGATTTTTATATTCTTTTTCATAATAATTGTTCTTTTAAGAGAATGTTACTTAAAATCCAAGCTTAACGTTCACACCAAAAGTAGTAGTGCCGGGTAGCTGACCACCTTCCGACCATACGCCTTCGATTTCAGAAGGATCAATACCTTGCACAGGCTGAGAGATACGCCACAGGTTACGACCAACCAAAGCAACGTAAGCCGAACGAATTTTAGCTTTTTTCAACAGTGCGCTTGGCAATTGGTAGCCAATGCTCAATTCACGTAGTTTCGCATAGCTCGCATCATATAGCCAGGCTTCGTGCAAACGGAACAGTGACTTGTAATAGTTAATTGCTTCTACATAATTCTGGTTTGGGGTGCCATCTGCCAATACACCGTCAGCCCGAATACCGCCGCCATCAGCTACTGGATCACGCTGAGCAACCCCACGATCGTTGTCTCCAACTGTTGCTTCACCCAAACCTGAATAGGCATTAAACATCTGCGTTACAGAATAGATTTTACCACCTTTCTGGAAATCAATGCTGAAATTCATGGTGAAACCTTTGTAAGTCAAGGTGTTAATAACACCACCTGACCAATCGGGCAAATACGATCCCAGATTTACGTTATCGTCAAAAAGGAATGCACCGTTGGCACCGACAAGGCGGTTACCGTTTTCATCACGACGGAACGCACGGCCCACAAGCATACCGAAAGGCTCACCAACTTTGGCGTTTACCGTAGGTCCGAAAGCTACGCTTGATCCTGATACGTTTGAACCAGCTGAGTACACAGCAAAGTTTGGCAATACGTAGTTGTTCAATCCATCAGCAAGTTCAACTACTTCTGTACGAGCTCTTGCAAGGTTAAAGTTTACAGTCCAGTCAAAATCGTTCGCACGGACAGGTACAAAAGTGGCAGCTATTTCAATTCCTTTATTGGTGATTTCACCGGCGTTTACCATTGCCTGTGTATAGCCACTAGCTGCTGATACACTAAGTGGTAGAATCTGATCGGTATTTCTACGGCTATATACCGTAAAGTCCAGTCCTATACGGTTATCCAGGAATTTAACCTCAGCACCTAAATCGTATGACGTAGATAGCGTTGGTTTTAAAACTGAATTTGGTAATAGGTCAGGTAGATTTTGAGTAGGCAAAGAACCATAAGGGTTTCCAACCGCGTAAGTATTAAAGATTTGATAAGGACCAGTATCGCTACCAACTTGTGCCCAACCTGCCTTTAACTTACCAAATGACAGGATATTTTGTCCCTGCAAAAATTCACTGAATACAAAACTACCTGATACCGAAGGATAGAGGTATGAATTGTTGGCAGCGGGCAGGGTAGATGACCAGTCGTTACGCAACGATCCGTCCAGATAGATGAATCCTTTGTAGCCAATAGAAGCGGTACCATAGATACTGCGTACTTCTCTTTCAAAGGTTGAGTTATTAACATTTGGCCGATCTTTGGAAGCCGCAATGTTGTAAAAATCCGGAATGCTCAACCCACCGTTAGTACTTTGATTGACCACTTGCGAGGTATTGCGACGAATGTTTGCACCCAGGTTTGCATCAAAGCTGAATTCACCAAACGTTTTGTTGTAGGTACCCAAAAATTCGTAGTTGCGTTCGCGGTTTCTATTAAATCCGGTAAAGAAACCATCCTGATTCAACGTACCTGAGGCAATACGGAAATCGTAACGGCTTGTTACTACGTTGTCGCGTACCCAACCGGTAAGGGTAATGCCGGGAGCCACTTTATAGGCCAGGCTAATATCACCAAAAATACGATCGGAATTGCTGTGGAAAAGGTTTTCGTATACATCGGTGAAGGGGTTATCCCAGTACAAAGGCTTTGTATTTTCAGGGCCGTTGATGTTCCATGAATTATACGATCCGTCCGGATTTTTGTAATCGCGGAGAATATCCATGTCGATTTGGCGCTGAAACCATTGGTTAAAGCTACCCGTCAAACCTTGTCCGTATCCTTCAAGTGGACGTCCTGTTTGATCTTCGTTTACGACATTGATATTGGTTGAGAAAGTCAGTTTTTTAGATATTTCGTAACTGCCGCCCAGGTTAATGTACGTACGATCCTGCTTTGTATTTGGGATGATCAAATTACGGGAAAGGTTGGTAACAGATGCCCGGAAATTAGCTTTGTCGCTACCACCGCTGATCGAAACGTTGTTGTTGTACGTACGACCGGTATCGAAGAAATTCTTTACATTGTCAGGATTTGGGTTGAAAGGTGCCAACTGTCCGAACGCAGGATTTGATGGGAACCAGCTATAATACGGACGATACAGCGTTCCGTCCATTTTTGGACCCCAGCTTTCATCGGCAGAATAGTCGGGCAGGTTTTGGCCTTCGAACGCCTGCCATGCAGCAGGGTGAATCGCCGGATTGTATTCAAACTTGGCAAATTCCTGAGAGTAACCTCCACCGTATTCGTTCTGATAGTTGGGCAGGTTAGAAACTTTATCCAGGGTGATAGCTGAGTTGATATCTACCTGAATTCTGCCTTTTACTGATTTCTTTGAAGTTACCACAACTACACCCTCGGCAGCACGCTGTCCGTAGATCGCTGTTGCAGAGGCACCTTTAAGAACAGTAATAGTTTCGACATTGTCCATGTTAACCGCATCCAGATTGTCGATGGGTGTACCATCCACAATATACAGCGGGTTTGCATAGATCGACAGACCGTTTACACCCCGAATACGGATGTTGGCGCTACGGAAAGAAGAAGATGGTGCTCCCTGAATCTGTACACCGGCGATTTTACCGGCAAGAGAGTTCGCAAGGTTCGTTTCTTTGGAAAACGTCAGCTTGTCAGAGCCAATTTGCTGCAGGGCGTGGCCTACCGTTTTGCTGTCACGGGTACCGGCAATACCAACCACGATGGCTTCATTCAATTGCTGAACGTCCGATTGCAGTGTTACGTTGATGATTGTCTGATTTCCAACGGCGATTTCGGTGGATGTAAATCCAATGAAACTGAAAACCAATGTTGAAGTTGATGAAGCGGAGATTTGGTATTCACCATCTCCGTTAGTGGAGGTACCACGAGTAGTACCCTGAATCGAGATGTTCACACCCGGCAAGGCCGAGCCATCGTCAGCAGTGACCTTCCCGGTCACGATTTTGTCCTGCGCAAAAGTCTGTGTTCCCAAAAGAAACAGACCGCCCAGTAGTAGTCCTAGAAACTTCCTCATACGATTAGGTTATGTGATTATTATGAATTAATTAAAGTTGCAAATATACTTGTTTATGTTGTTGTAACAATCATGTAATACATTATTTCCAAAATAATATTTTGAGTTATATTCTTTTCGTAAAATATTATATTATATGTAGCTATTTAGTATATAAAAGTGACAGATATTGTTTTGTATATCTATAAAACGCAAAACGCTTCCAGTAACTCTGGAAGCGTTTTGCGTTTCTAACTAAATATGATTTTTCTAATATCCAGGGTTTTGGTTGATGTTTTTATTGGCGTCAAGCTCAACCTGAGGAATTGGAGCCTGCCGTCGTGAGTCCGTTAACTCAACTGTACGAGCTGCTGCGGGGAATTGCTCATTCCGGGTTATTGCCCGGCCCAGACGATTTAGGTCAGCAAAACGGTTTCCTTCAAAAGCCAGTTCTTTACGTCGTTCCGTGATTATGTCTTCAAGGAGTTCGGCACCTGTGGAGGTAAAGCCAAGAAACTCAGAGTCGCGCGTTTGGGCTACCTGATTCAGATAATTCAAAGCATTGGTTTCATCACCCGTGCGTGCATAGCTTTCGGCCAATTGGAGCAAAATCTCCGCATACCGCAACACCTTGGTGTCATCTTTATCATCCGCATTGGCAATGTTCTGATACTTGTTAACAATATTCACGCTTTCGCCAGCACGGGTTCCGGGAATAATTACTGATTTCCGGATGTCGGTATCAGCATAGAGACCAAACAAATCGTCTGCAACCAACGCATCTCCATAGCCTGCCTGCGCATACATATTCACGAGTGCATCAAAACCAGCGTTGTTTGTTCCGTCCGAAGCTACCTCAAAAATGGTTTCAACTTTGTTCGCAACCGGAGCTGGATTGCGATAGTACGCTCCGTAATCTGCGGCCGGTACCAGTTTATAGCCTCCTTCGTTTACCACGGCCAGGCTTTCCTGAATGGCTTTTGGATAATCTCCCATGTAAAAATACACTTTGGATAGAAGCGCTTTTGCTACATACTTCGTGAAATACGATGAATTTTTGGAAGTATTGGTCATCAATCCGAATGCCTGATTCAAGTCAGAGATTATTTGGGCATACACTTCCTGTACAGAATTGCGCGCCGGTTTCAGTAAAGGATCAAATTCGAGTACAATCGGAACGCCGGGAGCGTTTGCATCTACTGTGTAGGGTTTAGCAAAAGCCCGTACCAGTTCAAAATACATGAGAGCCCGGGCAGTAAGTGCCTCTCCACGGAACTGATCTGATTCGGTAGATTGAGCTACGGTAGAGTTAATGATATTATTAGCTCTCAGAATGACTACATAGCCAGCGTTCCACGTACCCGTCACGTCACCATTTTGGGAATTGATGGAATAGTTGAACTGTGCCAGATACCGACCCGAATTTTGTACGGAAAGGTACACGTTGTCGGCCATTAAATCATTTGACAAAGGCAGCGTGCGGCCATATAGCCCAATGTTTCGCATACCTGAGTACATCCCGTTGGCAGCTACGCCCATGTCAGCAGCCGTAGAGATTGCAGTGGCCGCGGGTAGGGCGTCGTAGGGACTTAATTCCAGAAAAGAATCTTTGCAGGAGCCCAGCGAAAGAAGGGCTGCAAGACTAACTGAGGCAATTAATTTATGTTTCATATACTATTTCTTCAAAATTAAAGGATAACTCAACTACTCAGAAAATCAAAATCCAAGGTTTAGTCCAAATGTTAATGACTTAGGAATGAACACACCAAGGTTTTCCTGACTGTTTACACCAACCTCGGGATCGAATGTAACTTCCTTGTCGAAGGTGTAGGTCCAGAGGTTCAAACCACGGGCAAAGAAACTTACTTTGTCCATTTTGATACGTGAGGTTATTACCTTAGGCAGTTCATAGGAGAGCGTCAATGTACGCAGACGCAGGTAATCACCATCATAAATAAAGCGGCTTGAATATTCCTGCGATAGAGTCGTATTGTTGTAGGTATACTTTGGAACGTTCGTAATGTCGCCCGGTTGCTGCCAACGTTCCAGCATTTTTCGTGATTTGTTGAATCCGGGGTTCCAGCCATCACTTTCGGTGTAACGAGCCCAAATGCTATTGATTGAGTTTCCGAACACGTAGTTCAGCTGCGCATCAAGGGTAATGCCTTTAAATGAAAGCACGTTAGAGAATCCACCAAAAGCGTCGGGCGTTGCCCTACCAATAATTACACGCTCCGCCTGATTGTAGTTAGAAGTTTTTTCAGTTCTTGCCGCATCTCTCCACCACTGTGGCGCACCTGTCTGAGGATCTACTCCTGCCCAGTCGCGCGCATAGAAGCTTGTGAAGTTTTCGCCAACCCGACGAATAAACACGCCGTCGATATATTCATCCTGTCCGTCGGCGAGGTTCAATATCTTGTTCTTGTTGAACGCAATATTGAAGTTGATATCCCATTTGAATTCTCCTTCAAACGGAACCGCATTGACCGTAAATTCCCATCCACGGTTTTCCATCGCACCTACGTTATCAAGAATGGAAGAAAAACCAGATGTCCGTGACAAAGGAACCTGCAACAATAGACGGTCGGTTTTACGTACGTAATAGTCAATAACAAACGATAGACGGTTATTGAAAATACCAAAATCCAGTCCTACGTCAAATGGTTTGTTCTGCTCCCAGGTTAAGTTGTTGTTACCAATTCCTGAGGGTACGCTACCGGGCTGACGATTGTAGTTGGCGCCGTAGCCATAGGTTGCCTGCCACTCGTAGTTGTTGATGCCGGCATTTCCGTTTACACCGTAGGATGTACGTAGTTTGGCGGCAGTGATGATATTATTGTCTTTCAGAAAAGCTTCTTCATCCAGGTTCCAGGCAGCACCTACGGACCAGAAATTACCATAGCGATTATTTGATCCAAATCGGGAAGAACCATCGCGACGGAAACTACCACTTACTGAATAGCGATCTTTGTAATTGAAAGCCGCGCTGCTTAGGATGGAGTTAAATGCGTAATCACTCCCAAAAGCGGATGCCGTCACGGGCGTTGCGGCTACGTTTGGCAAGTATAAAGCCGTAGTAGGTGGAAATCCATCGCCACGGGCAGAGATACCATAAGTTGTTGATTTTTGTGATTCGTATCCTAGTTTTAAATCCAGGTACATGTCTTTCGCTTCGTTGAAGTCCAGACGATAGTCCAGGATATTAGTCCAGTTCCAGTTGAACAATCGGGTATAATAGGTAAATGAACGTCCGTTGGAGTTACGACCATCACCAAAAAACGGGTTGTCGTAAGTAAGTTCTTCCAGATTATTGGCATCGATACCCAGTTTGGTGCTAAACGTCAGGTTGTTCATGATCCGGTAATCGGCGCCAATGTTTGCCAAACCGCGGAGTGAAGCAAACTCGCGCTTATTGTATTCAACTAACGCAACAGGGTTGTAAATGCTTGGGAAATCAGCGAGTGAAAAGTTGGCTCTTCCCTCAGCATCGTACGCAGGACGGGTAGGCAACAGAAAGAACGAAGATAAAATTGGGTTTGCAAAAGCACCACCCGTACTTGGGGCATTGGCTTCTGTATGTCCAACATTTAAGCCGACCTTGAAAGATAACTTCTTGGTAGCGTTATGACTTACGTTCAGGTTTCCGGTTAAACGGCTGAATTCAGAGCCAATTACAGGAGCCATTTGCTGATAGTAGCCACCTGAAACAAAAAACTGAGTTTTGTTATCGCCGCCTGAGGCCGAAATGTTGTACTGTTGCTGAGTCCCTTTGCGGGTAACTTCGTCGTACCAGTCGGTAGAAGCGCCAGAGTTAGCTCCCAAAGAATTAAGAACCGAAGTAATGTTGGCTTCAGTACGACCGATATTGACCAGACCCTCGCGGGTAAGTTCCAGATATTCATCCCGGCTCAACGGGCGAGCCTGATCGCTAAGAGCGATGTCCGTAGTACCAGTTTCCATATCAAAACGGAATTTGGTTTTTCCCGAACGACCTTTCTTGGTAGTAATCAGAATAACGCCATTACCACCTCTTGACCCATAGATAGAAGCCGAAGCGGCATCTTTCAATACGGTAATCGATTCGATATCCGTTGGGTTTAGGCCCGCAAGTGTATTGGCCGAGGTAGTAAGCCGTGAAGCATCACCAGCGTTGATGGGTACACCGTCAACTACGTACAAAGGTTGTGAGCTTGCGTTGATTGAGCCAATTCCGCGAATACGAACCTGCTGATTGGCGCCCGGCTGACCCGAGGAAGAAATTGACTGTAAACCAGCCACTTTTCCCTGCAACGCCTGATCTACCGAAGGAAGGGGGGTGTTTTCAATCTGTTCGCTCGAAACTTGCGTCTGCGAACCTGTAATACTCTTTTTAGATTGAGTACCATAGCCCACGACAACTGCCTCCTGAAGCTGACGCACGTCAGGCGTTAGGCTTACGTTTACTGTGTTGCTGTTGCCAACGGTTTCTTCTTTGGCGCCAAAGCCCACAAAGCTGAAAACAAGCACCTCGTTAGTAGCAGTGCTGATACGGTAGGTGCCACTTGCGTCCGTGGTAGTTCCACGGGTCGAGTTTTTGACCTGCACGCTAACTCCGGGCAAGGTTGAACCAGATTCGTCGGTAACGGTCCCGCTTACCATTTTCTCCTGAGCAATTGCCATTCCGACAAATAGCCAGGTTCCAATGAGTGAAAGTAATAGTTTCCTCATGTTTAGTTGGTTTTAGTTGATTGATTGGTTTTTCTAATTGTAAACGAACGATTACTTATTTGACCGCAATATTAATAAAATTTGTTTTAGCAATTAATTAATTGACAGCTATATTGTGTTGTTTTTTTCAAATTTTACAAAATTTCCTCTATGAAAAATGTATCCTTTTCAGTACTTTTTGCGAACTTTTTATTCGTTGTCACAGCTTCTGCCCAAACCTCGATTCCTGAGATCATTGACAAACGTTCAAATGACCTGGAAAACAAGGTAATCGACTGGCGTCGTGATTTTCACCAACATCCCGAACTCGGGAATCGGGAATTTAGAACTGCCAAAATCATTGAAAATCATTTGAAATCTCTTGGTATTGAGGTGATTACGGGCGTGGCGCATACGGGTGTTGTCGGGGTTTTGAAAGGTGCCAAGCCCGGACCCGTTGTCGCTTTACGGGCCGATATGGACGGACTGCCTGTAACTGAGCGAGTTGACATACCATTTAAATCAACGGTAACGACTGAGTATAACGGCCAGAAAACCGGAGTCATGCATGCTTGTGGGCACGATACACATGTATCCATCTTACTCGCTGTTGCAGAGGTCTTGGCGGGGATTCAGAAGGATTTGAATGGTACCGTTAAGTTTATTTTTCAGCCCGCCGAAGAAGGTGCACCTGACGGAGAAGAGGGGGGAGCCAAGCTGATGGTGAAAGAAAATGTGCTGAAAAATCCGGATGTTGATGTCATTTTTGGACTCCATATCAATTCACAAACCGAAGTAGGTAGTATTAAATACCGGCCCGGTGCTACAATGGCTGCGGTGGATTGGTTGTCAATTGATGTGAAAGGCAAGCAAACTCATGGGGCAGCACCCTGGTCGGGCGTAGATCCGATTGTTACTTCTGCTCAAATCATCACCGGTCTGCAAACTATCGTGAGTCGCAATCTGGAACTTACAACGGCTCCGGCGGTCATCACAATTGGAGCAATTCATGGCGGAATTCGACAGAATATTATCCCGGAAGAAGTAAAAATGATTGGTACGATTCGGACTTTGGACGAGGCGATGCACCAAAAAGTACATACCCGAATCCGGGAAGTTGCCACAAACATTGCCGAGAGCGCAGGCGCAACCGCTGATGTAAAGATTGATGTGCTGTATCCGATTACTTATAACGACCCAACGTTGACCGAAGAGATGATTCCGACGCTGCGTGAACTCGCAGGTGTTGATAAAGTAGTGTTGACTCCGGCACAAACGGGTGCCGAGGATTTTTCATTTTTTCAGGAAAAAGTCCCCGGTTTTTTCTTTTTTCTGGGGGGAATGCCCAAAGGGAAAAAACCGTCCGAAGCCGCACCTCATCACACACCCGATTTCTATATTGATGAAAGCGGGATGCTTTTGGGCGTAAAAGCACTAAGCCGCCTGACGGTCGATTACATGGAAAAACACCCTGTAAAAAAATAAGAACAGGAAAATAGTTAGGGCCGGATGAGCGGCCCTAACTACTACTTAGGCGTATTTTTACGAACCATTTTGAAAAGTAACGACGGCCAGAATCTCCGAAGAAAAACGGCCGCCATTTCGGTGGTTCCACCAATAAAGGTTTCTTTTTTATCCTTCGCCGCAGCCGCCAAAATCTTTTTGGCGCACTCGTCCGCCGGCATTCCTTTGGCCTGATTGGCATCCATTTGGCCAAACTTCTCGCCTTTTTCGGTGATGGCATTCACCGATACGTTGGTTCGGATATATCCCGGACAAACGACATTTACCCGAATGTTATCGTCAAATACTTCGGAGCGCAGGGAGTCATAGAAACCGTGCAAAGCATGTTTGGCAGCGTTATAGCCTGAGCGTAGCGGAGTACCCACTTTTCCGGCTACGCTGCTGATCACAATAAACTGCCCGCTTTTTTGCTGAATCATTCCGGGCAATACAGCTTTGGTCAGGGCTACGGTGCTAAAAAAATCCACGTCCATCAATCGTTTATAAACATCAAGCGGGGTGTCGCTAACCCGTGAGCGCTGACTGATTCCGGCATTGTGTACGACACAGTCGAGCCTGCCAAAATGGGCCAAAACCTGTGAAGTTTTTGATTCGGCAATAGAGAAATCTGTGACATCGTAAGGCAATACAAGTACCGCATCAGCGGCAAGATTTGTAAGTTTTTTCACGCGTTCAAGTTCATCCTGCCTTCGGGCACTCAACACTAATTTTGCACCTTGAAGCGCAAGTTCAAGAGCCAATGCCTCGCCAATGCCTGAGGAAGCGCCCGTAATCCAAACTACTTTATTGGTAAAATACGTCATGCAAAAAATGTCTGGTTTAGAAGAGAATCGGTTTGGGAATTAGAGAATAGTCGAGTCGAACTTCGCCCGGCAAAACCGCCAACGAAGCGGTGAGCCCGATGGGCAACGCCCGGTTGTCAGCAACGTGTCCGGTTGGAAAATCATAACAGATCGGATAGTTGTAATTACTTGTGTGTTCCTGTATGATTTCGTAGGCTTCTTTTCCAAAAACAGGCTCAGGATTATCCCGCACATCGCTAAACTGACCGACGAGCAATCCGCTCAGGTTTTCTAGTTGCCCGGCCCGTTTTAGCTGAATCATCATGCGGTCAATGGAGTAGAGGTATTCGTTAATATCTTCAATAAACAGAATTTTTCCAGCCATATCAACCTCCCAAACCGAACCCGTCAGATGCGCAAGCAAGCAAAGATTTCCACCAACCACCGGACCAAAACCTTCTCCCAAACGGTTGAAGGCATGAGCGGGAAGTACATAGGAAATTGGCTCGCCAAACAAAGCTTTTCGCAAACTTTCCAAAGCGATTTCACCATTTTCTTTGGCAAAAAGTTTGACCATTGGCCCGTGTATTGAAGCATAGCCAATGGTATAAAAATGAGCAAGAAGCGCAGTCAAATCACTAAAACCTACCAGCCATTTGGGCGATTGGCGAAAGGCCGAAAAATCAAGTTGATCCATCATGCGGGAGCAGCCGTAGCCACCACGAACGGCCAGAATGGCTTTTATTTCGGGATTATCAAGCATGCTTTGCAGGTCTTGCCGGCGAAGTTCATCGGTTCCCGAAAACTGGTAGAATTGACTTTTTAAGGTAGCACCTTCTACCACATTTAATTTCCAGTCTTCCCGCAAAATTCGGAGCCCTTCCAAACAGTCCTCGTAGTCAATTTTGCTAGCCGGTGCCAGCACACCCACGGTATCACCTGCTTTTAAGAAGGGAGGAGCAATCAAAGATTTTGACATAAAAATGTATTCAGGACGCAAATCGCTGTTGTTGAGAGAATGAACCATTAAATAAATACCACCTCCTCGATCAGGTCTGTTTGCATTTCGCGGTTAATCAGTTCGATTATTTTCTTTTGGGCATGCACCAGCTCACTGCGTAGAGGAGCCGATTCTATTTGCAGATAAAGGACGCGATCCCGCACGTATACCTTCTGAGTTCGGGAAGCAATCGTGTGCCCCATGATGTTGGCCCAATGCGCCGAAAGGTAGGTTTCATCAAACCTGTTTTTGATTTTGTAGGAGTTAAACATCTGCTCAATAGCTTCTTTGAGCGGAGTTATGCCAGGTTTGCGGGATGCTTTTGCTTTGTCAAATTTGTAATACTGAGCCATTGGATTTTTTGCTTTACACAAATATACAGAATATGTGTTTGGATAAATAACCTTGCCACCGGCCAACATCAGTTCTTTTTAGGGTCAAAAAAACAAGCTGATGGGAAATGTCCCAAATTAGGTCGGAAACCATTTCCTAAAAAAATAGAATCAGTATTTGCAATTCCATGGAATGGGCCTTAATATTGCGTCATCAAGTCAATTGCTTCTCGTTTCAGCGGTTGATTTATAAAGAAGAGGCTAGAGAATGGGCTCATAGAACCTCTGGCAACCTATCCCAAGCGCAACCGGGACAAGGTGCTAACTCCCACCTAAATCAATTTAGGAAATATAAACTCAAACGCGCATGAAAAAAAAGAACTCATCATCCGTTTTCGGAGCTGTCGCTGTCAGCCCACTCGTTCAGTACCGTTCATTTTCGGCTCCTGCCAATTGCTTTGGCCTTTGGTGCCGAATGTGCAGGTAATCTGATCTTTCCCGAAACTGTGTGCACGAAGCCCGGTTTTGTGTCGTCGGATGATTCCATTTAGTATTCCAATTTACACTCTTACCCTATTTAACTCAACTACCATGTCACAAGAAACGTTACGTTTTGAAACCCTGCAGCTGCATGCAGGTCAGGAAGTCGACCCGGTCACCAAGTCACGGGCGGTACCTATCTACCAAACAACTTCCTACACTTTTAATGATTCGGAGCATGGCGCAAATCTATTTGCGCTGAAAGAATTCGGAAATATCTATACCCGAATCATGAATCCTACGAATGATGTTTTTGAAAAGCGTGTAGCTGCTCTTGAAGGTGGAGTGGCTGCTTTGGCCACGGCTTCGGGCCACGCCGCTCAGTTTCTGGCTATCAACAATATCACAACCGTTGGTGATAACTTTGTAACTACTTCTTTTCTGTATGGCGGTAGCTACAATCAATTCAAGAATTCGTTCAAGAATATTGGCGTTGAGGCGCGCTTTGCGGACGGGGACGATGTGTCGAGTTTTGAAAAATTGATTGATGATCGCACCAAGGCCATATACCTCGAAACCATCGGAAACCCAAGTTTTAGCGTTCCCGATTTTGAGGCGTTTGCCGAGTTGGCCAAAAAGCATGATTTGCCCATTATCGTGGATAATACTTTTGGTGCCGGTGGAGCAATTTGCCAGCCCATCAAATGGGGCGCTCATATCGTGGTGGAGTCTGCTACCAAATGGATTGGTGGACATGGAACCACGATGGGAGGGGTTATCGTTGATGCCGGTACTTTTGATTGGGGCAATGGAAAATATCCACAGTTCACGGAGCCTTCTCCAAGTTACCATGGGCTGGTACTGAATGATGTTTTTGGTGTGAATGGACCTTTCGGAAATATTCAGTTCATCATTCGCGCTCGTGTAGAAGGCCTGCGTGACTGGGGCCCGAGCCAAAGTCCGTTTAACTCTTTTATGCTCATTCAGGGCCTAGAAACCCTGACCCTGCGGGTAGAGAGAGCGTGCGAAAATGCCCTTGCGCTGGCGCAGTGGCTCGAACAGCACCCGGCCGTTGAGTTTGTTAACTATTTGGGTCTGGATTCAAGCCCATATAAGGGAAAAGCCGAAAAGTATCTGACAAGAGGATACGGTGCCGTTCTTTCCTTTAAACTAAAAGCAGGAAAAGAAGCCGCCGATCAAGTGGTAAATTCACTCCAAATGGTGAGCCACCTGGCCAATGTTGGAGATTCAAAAACGCTTATTATACATCCGGCAAGCACCACGCACTCGCAGCTGTCTGCCGCTGAACAGGAGTCTGCCGGTGTAATTGCCGGACAGCTTCGTGTGTCTGTGGGCATCGAACATATTGATGATATTAAAGGAGATTTTGAGCAGGCCTTTGCCCAACTCTAAACCGCTCTGATAGGTTTGTCACGACTCCGGCAGTGGCCGGAGTCATCTATTTTTAGTATTTACTTCCAAGTGCCAGGGCACGTATGCAACCCGAAAAAAAAATATTTAAATATCCATATACGTATTCCCTTGAATCAGGTCGGGAATTACCCGGCTTTGAATTGGCGTATACAACCTTCGGAACACGCTCCGCTGACGACGATAACATTGTGTGGGTGTGTCACGCCCTGACCGGAAGCGCCAATGCTGCCGAATGGTGGGATGGGCTTGTCGGGTCAGGCATGTATTTTGATCCTGCCCGTCATTTCATTGTTTGTGCCAACGTCCTAGGGTCGGCCTATGGCTCTACGGGGCCACTGTCCATAAATCCTTTGACGCAGGAACCGTACTATCATGATTTTCCGGTATTGACGGTTCGGGATGTGGTCGGTGCGCTTGATTTGCTTCGGCAGGAGCTTGAAATTACCAAAATCAGCATTTGCCTGGGCGGCTCACTCGGCGGACAGCAGGCGCTGGAATGGGCGATTCAGGAACCGGATCTTTTTGAAGAGTTGATTCTGATTGCTTCCAATGCCGTACATTCTTCCTGGGGCATTGCCTTTAATGAATCTCAACGCATGGCGATTGCGGCTGATGCTTCCTGGAAACAGTCGAATCCGGAGGCGGGGATCATGGGTATGCGTGCGGCTCGTTCGATTGCGCTGCTATCGTACCGGAACTATGACACCTACAATTTTACCCAGGCCCGTGATAATCCTGATCAGACGGATGAGTTCCGGGCGTCATCGTATCAGCAGTATCAGGGAGACAAGTTCATGAAACGTTTCAACGCGTATTCGTACTGGATTTTATCCAAAGTCATGGATTCACACAATGTAGGTCGAAACCGTGGCGGCATTGTGCATACGCTCAATCAGGTCAAAGCCCGAACGCTGGTGTTGGGAATAAAATCCGACATGCTTTTTCCGGTTGTTGAGCAGCAGTTTCAGGCCCGACATATTCCAGTGGCTGATTATCAGGAAATTGACTCGCTTTATGGTCACGATGGTTTTTTGATTGAATACAAGCAATTATCACAAGTGATCCGCGCCTGGCAGGAAAACAAGGGGAAGTTACAACCCGCCTGAATGGTTGCGTCGGATAATTATTTCGGATTTAATTTTATTGGAAATTAATGTATAAATTTCCTTTTTTCTAATTCAATACAACCTATGAGACGGACCGGCGGACGCTTGCTTATTGCCCTTGTTTTGGTGGTAGTAACGCTATTTGGATATTTTAGCAAAACTCAGGTAAATCCTGTAACGGGTGAAAAACAGCAGGTAAATCTTACACCTGAGGAAGAAATTGCGCTTGGTCTGCAAAGTGCTTCGCAAATGGCTGCTGAGTTTGGCGGGCTTTACCGCGACCCGGAAACCCAGCAACTCATCAAGCGGATCGGGCATAAGCTCGTGAAAAATTCGGATGCTGCGCGTTCTCCTTATCAATTTGACTTTCACGTGTTGGCGGATCCAACTACGATTAATGCCTTTGCGGTGCCGGGTGGTCAAATATTTATTACCTTAGGTTTGCTCAAACAACTCAAAACGGAAGATCAGCTTGCGGGTGTTCTAGGCCACGAAATCGGACATGTGATCGGTCGTCATTCGGCGGAGCAAATGGCCAAACAGGAAATGCTTAAGGGCCTGGCTGGCGCGGCTTCCGTTGCCGTTTCGGATCCCAATTCCGGTGCGAGCGGTGCTTACATGGCGCAGTATATTGCCAACATGGTCAATCTAAAATATGGCCGGGATGATGAGCTGGAATCAGATGACTTTGGGGTAAAATATATGATTCAAACCGGCTATCAGCCGGAGGCATTGCTGGATGTAATGAACATGCTGGAAGCCGCCTCAGGTGGAAATAGTCCCGCAGAATTTTCCAGCACGCACCCAAGTCCGGCTAATCGTACCGAACAAATTAAAGCATCTATTGCAAAGTACCGCAACTAGTGTTCGTGTTCAATCTCCTGACCACAATGCGGGCATTTGGTCGGGGTTGAAGCCTTTCTCTTCCGCTTGGTTTCGTTGATTTGTTCTATAAACCCCGAAGCCAAAATACCCGTAGGCAAGCTAAATAAAGCGACTCCCAACACTGCCAGAAAACCACCGAAAATTTTACCTAAAGCAGTAATTGGGTATACATCTCCGTATCCTACGGTAGTCATTGTTACTATTCCCCACCAAATTGATGCCGGAATGCTCGGGAAAGCTTCGGGTTGAGCTGGATTTTCAAGAAAATAAATAATACTTGATGCAATCATCAGCGCAAACAAAACGAAGGTATAGCTCAAAATCAATTCTTCCTTGGTATAAAGTATGGCTTTTTGAATCATACGTAATGCATGTGAGTATCGGCTAAATCGATATAAACGAACAATGCGCAGGATTCTCAGCATACGAATTAAACCGAAGTCGGTGGTGAAAAATGTCAGATAATACGGGAAAATTGCCAACAGATCGATAAGCGCCCAGGCTGAAAGCATGTACCTGATTCTACCCCAAAAAGGATGTCTGTATTCTTCCTGTTCTACACAGGACCATACCCGAAAAATGTATTCAATCGAAAACAGAATTACTGAGAAAAATTCAAAGCTTGAAAAAAACGACGATAGTTCAGAATGTGTTTGATATTCCGGTACGGAATGCAACACAATGGCCAAAGAATTCAGGGCGATCAAACTGAAAATAAACAGATTGATTGCCAAAGGTATTCCCCTTTTCTTTTTATGACTTATGGCAAGTGCATAATGTACTTGTTTTCGGAAGGTATTCATGAGGGTTAGGTTAGGGAGCTACAACGTGCAGACTTTCGCCGCCAATGACCGTTCTGAGCACTTTTACATCACGAATTTCATCCAGCGGTATTTTCATAATGTCACTGTTGAGTAACACAAAATCGGCCAACTTGCCGGGTTCAATACTTCCCCTGTTTTTATCTTCAAAATTAGCGTAGGCTGCCCAAATCGTCATTCCGCGCAAGGCCTCTTCGCGGGTCAGGACATTCTCCATTTGATAGCCGCCGGGCGGAAAACCTTTGGCGTCAACACGAGCTATGGCTGCATGAAATCCATACAGTGGATTGACCGATTCAACGGGAAAATCGCTCCCAAGGGCAATGAGCCCGTTTTGATCCAGCAGGTGTTTAAATGCATAAGCGGTTCTGACGCGATCCGGCCCCAGGCGTTGCTCCGCCCAATACATGTCTGAGGTGGCGTGCGTTGGCTGAACCGATGGGATGATGGAGTATTTTCCAAATTTAGGTACATCCGCTTTTGAAACGATCTGTGCGTGTTCAATTCGCCAACGACGGTTGTTTTTACTTTTCAGGTATTTTCCGTAAAAATCCAGGATCAACCGATTGGCAGAATCGCCAATGCAGTGCGTATTTGCCTGAAACCTGCTTTCGGCAATGCGGGCCGTAATAGTTTCAAGCGTTTTAGCATTAGACAAAAGAAAACCAGAAGTTGGTGCGTCAGCATATGGCTCCAAAAGACAAGCGCCCCGCGAGCCCAAAGCGCCATCCGCATATACTTTAAAGGAGCAGACAGACAGACGCTCTGTTTGAATCGGTCCTTTTGCCAAATAGTAATCGAGATTTTCGGGCGTGGCGCTAATCATAATGTAATTTCTGATTTTCAGCGAACCTTCTTTTTGCATATTTTCGACTAGTTCAATCGTGCTTCGGCTTAAACCTGCATCCGAAACAGTGGTTAACCCAAGTGATAAACACTCTTTTTGAGCCGCTAACAGCATGTCCATTTTCTCTTTTTCCGAACTTTCCGGAATAACCTTCTGTACTAAGCCCTGAGCTTTGTCTACCAAAATTCCCGTTAATTGTCCACCTTTGACTTCCACAAGACCACCTTCTATGGTGCTGTTTGTAGACACATTTGCCAGTTCAAGTGCTTTGGAATTAACAAGTGCTGCATGCCCATCAATTCGGGTAAGAAAAACGGGAATATCTGGAAAAGCCTGATCCAGAAGTGATTTATCAGGAAAACGGGTATCTTCCCAATCGTTCTGATCCCAGCCCCGACCGATTAGCCAGGCTCGGTCGGGATGTTTGGCACGAAATGCTTTTAGTTGGGAAATGATGTCTTCATAGGATGAAGTACCTACGAGATCGGCTGAATTAAGCTTGGAACCAAGGCCAAAAAAGTGACTGTGGGGATCGTAGAATCCGGGAAAAATTGCCTTTCCTTTGGCGTCAAGCACAGAGTCCGCCGAAAAGCGGGCGAGGATTTCCTCCGAACTGCCGATTGCTACAAACTTTCCATCTTTCACGGCAAATGCCTCATGTACCGTAAACGTGGAATCCACAGAATAGACCGTGCCATTGTGCACAATAAGGTCAACTTGGGTACTAGTCTGACAGTTAGAAAAAAAATTTAATAAAAAGAGAAAAAGAAGGGCAGAAAAAAAGGGCTTACACATAAGTTGGTTGTAGCTTTGGTAGTAAATTGTTGAAACAATTAAGTAATGTTGTGAAGGGAATGTTAAATTAATCGCAGTTAACGCACAAAAACAAATACATGTTATTAAAAATGACTACTCAAATTCGTAGAAAGGTCACAAGTTTTGCTACGATCACTCTGCTACTGAGTCTTATTGCCGCTACTACCCACGCTCAGGAACCCCTAACCCTTCAACAGGCTATCAGCATTGCCCTGGAAAAAAATTACTCCATTCGGATTGCCGAAAAAAGAATTGAAATTGCCAAAAATGAAAACACCTATGGCAATGCTGGGTTTTTGCCAACTATTACAGCGGCAGCCCAAAAAAACTACACGTCCAGCCATTTGCGTCAGGACTTTTTTAACGCCCTTCAGGCGCCTCTTGATCGATCGGGGGTCAATAACAACAACTCCAATTCAGGAATAGCCATGAACTGGACTATTTTTAATGGTTTAGGGATGTTTATATCTCAGGATCGGCTTCGGGAGCTGGAAGCTGCCGGACGAACTAACGCAAAAATTACCATTGAGAATACCGTAGCTCAGGTTAGCACGGCTTACTACGAAATCATCCGGCAGTATCAGCGCGTACGTGCGCTGCGCAACGCTCTCGATATTTCAAAAGATCGGCTCGAATTGTCCAAAGCTTTTTATGATGTTGGAAATGGCTCAAAGGTTGACTACATCAATGCACAAGTCGATTATAATGGTGATACTGCCGCTTACATTGCTCAGGAACAAGTGTTGCAAAATGCTAAAATTGATCTGAATTCGCTTCTTTCCCGAGATCCCGATATTGCTTTTACCGTACCTGATACCATCATCACCCGTCGTGATATTCAGCCTGATGAGTTGCGTCAGAGCCTGATGGCACAAAACCCTAATTTAGTACTTGCTGCTCAGCAACGGCGTATTGCCGAATTGGATGTAAAAGCTCTGTCTGCCCAACAATACCCGCAGGTGGACCTTTTGGGAGGCTTTAACTATAATACTACCAACAATCAGGCAGGATTTGGGGTGCGAAGAGCCCGAAACGATGTGTGGAGCTACGGAGCGCGGGTGTCCGTCAATATTTTTGATGGTCTTAACCAACGCCGCCGAATTCAGAATGCCCGAATTAACGCACTTATTTTTGAAGATCAGGAAGCGGATGTGCGCAATCAGTTGATGGCTTTATTTGACCGGGCTTATTTGACTTATCGAAATAGCCTTCAATTGGTTACAATTGAAGAAGCGAATTTCAAAATTGCCCGACAAAATGTTGATATTGCCTTTGAGCGCTATCGCGTTGGAAATGCTACAGCCTACGAGTTTCGCGAAGTACAGCGCAACACCGTGGCTGCCGAAACCCGCTTGATTGAAGCAGAATATAGCGCCAAACTTGCAGAAGTTGAACTGCTGCGATTGAGCAGCAAAATTTTGGAAGAAACGGTAATCCGTCAGTAATACTACCGGTTATCCGGTCAGAAGTTATACAGACTCATTCGATTGAACGAAGGAATAATTTCCAGTTCAATTTAATGGGTCTTTTGTATTTATTTGGACTTGAAAAAGATTTAATTTAAACCAGAAAATACAATGAAAAAGTACCTCTTTTTAGTGGGCGTGGGATTAATGTCGGCCTGTGGTAAATCAGAAAATACTGAAAGTGAAGGAAATGCGACAGTTGCACAGGCATCTGCCCTGATCGGTGCTGGTTCAGAAAAAGCCGGAGAATGTCTGTTTGACTATGACCTGAAATTAGATGAGTTGCTCACAAAAGAGATGATCGACGAGGTATATGCCTTGCCGGCTGAGGCCAAAAAGGAATATAGTAAAGTTGTAAAAGGCTATCATAAAATGGAATATAGCTGGAAAACCGACCGGATAAAAAAATTGAAAGTTGGAAATATGAATATAGATGTGCCCGTCAGCAATCGAATTGCAATAGGGAGTATGAAACAATATAAGGAGGATCAGGATGCGTTAAAGTTGTTTAAAATGTCGTATCGTACCCCGACAAAAGAAGAGATTCAAAAAACCAGAGAATACCTGGACAAAGAGTTGGATAAGTATGAAAACAAGGAAGGTGAAAAACTAACGGAAACTCAAAAAAACGTAGGCAAAGGGGTTTCAGGCGGTTTGATGGACAATATTAAAATTGATTCGGTTGATGGAATTGGCGATGCGGCTGCATGGGATGCTACCGATAATGCCCTGATTGTATTGGTTGGTAAAACGGAGTTTAAAGTATATGCCGAGCTAAGTGAGGATTCGGCTTCAAACCAGGAAATGGCAAAAAAATTAGTACGCAAAATTCTGGACAAGTGCGAGTAATCCCTGGCCTATTGGCATTCTTTGACTCGTTCATATTCCGCACCTGCTACGCCCCGAAACATTCGGGGCGTAGTTTTTTTTAATCCTGTTTCTAAATAATTCTCTTGAAAAGTCCTTTCCTTCCGGCAAGTGAGTTGAGTTTTTCAATCTGCTCTTCATCCAGAATAAACAACAGCGCTTCCGCCTTCTCTTTTTGTAAGGCTCGTTTCTGTCCCAATTTCAAGCCTTTTTCCTGGGCTAATTTTTCCTCTTTTTTAGTATAGCGCTTCTGTACGGCCTTAATTTTCCGTTCCTGACGGCGGCTCAGGTTCAGCTGTTCTTTATACGTAGTTAAATGCTTTTCAAGTTGCCGTTCGTTAAATTCAAGACTGATTTCAGTTTCAACCTCCCGGTTCTGAGCCTGAACTGAGGAACAAAAACCGACGGACAAACCTAAGCTGATAGCCCACAGAAAAATTGTTTTTTGCATGTTGTAAAATGTTAGGAGAATTAATTTATGAACCATAACGAATAGGCTGACGTTTCGGTATTTCGTCAAGGAACCAAAGGTAAACTATGTCCAGAAATCGTGTTCTTCATGCACATCATGCTCCATTTTCTTCCATATGTCTGCTGGAAATGTACCGAAAAAGCAAGAGCGGAGATGCCGTTTCTTTCGTCAATCGGTCTACCGGATTTTTAATTGCTGACAATGTGCTTGTCACTGCCGGGCATTCTTTGAGTGAAAAAGATACGGTCATTGAGCGCATAGAAATATATCCTTATCAAAATTCTCCTCAGAAATCAGAACGCAAGGTCCGAGTGGAATCCACAGATTTTGTCATCCGAAAAGTGCCTGAATATGACAATCCGTTTTGCTACGTAAAGGATGATTTTGGGATTATTTTCCTGAAAAAAGATAAAATTATTTCACCAGATACCTTTCATTTTGACTGGCAGCCCTTTGAGCCGGGGCATACCGGGGTGAAAGAAAATGACCTTATCCGAATGGCCGGCTATCCGATTGATAAACCTGATTTTGAACTTTGGGAAGAGCGGGGACATATTGTAGAAATTACAAGTCAATGCCTGTTGCACTCTTTCACTACTACTAAACGGAACAGCGGGTCCCCTATTTGGGCGGAGCACAACACCGGCATGCAGCTTGTCGGAATTCACGTTTCGGGCAATGCCGCATCCTGTCATGCAAAACCACAAAACCGCCCCTATGGGAGTGCCGTGCTGTTGACGGCTCGGGTGGTCGAAACAATCATGAGCTGGATTGGGGAAGAAAGTCGAAAAAGGTAGCTGTGAATATTACCTGAAAAGGTAGTAAAAAATGAAGTTAATTTACTTGATAAGGTAGGCACGAACTCCAAAGTCTGTATATTCGGTGGTATTACTACTTAAAGCAAATATATGAAAAAAGCATCACGTCGTTCCTTTTTACAAAAAGCCGGTCTAGCCGCAGCAGCCGGGCCGAGCTTATTTACACAACCCGAAAAGAAAAAAGAACTATTTGTTCATCACGTTTTTTTCTACCTCAAAAACCCCGATAGCGCACAGGACGAAGCAAAGTTGCTGGAAGGACTCGAAAAATTGAGTAAAGTTTCTACCATCCAAATGGTACATATCGGAAGACCGGCATCTACCAACCGCTCGGTTATCGAAAAAGGATATGCTGTTTCCTGGCTCTGTTTTTTTAAGAATCTGATTGAAGAAGAAATGTATCAGACCGACCCGATTCACCTAAAATTTGTGGAAGACTACGCGCATCTATGGGAGAAAGTGGTTGTATATGATTCAGTTGGGAATAAGCGGTAAACGGGGGGCGCTGAAAAACTCGGACATAAATCAACATGGAAGCTGTCATAAAGAAAAGCCTTCTGATTCAAAACTGAGTCAGAAGGCTTTTTCAAGATGATCAATAGAAACTTATTCTTTTGGGTCAAGTATTTTTTCAACCCGAACGAGCGCATCCTGCAAATGATACTTCATCAGCGTATCTTTTGTCGTTGGAATTGCCTTTTTGATTTCTGTTTGAAGCTGCATCAATTCTCCGCGAACGACCGCACGAATGTCCGATTGCCCCACACGCACCGGAACGTAGTTGACAAATGCCCGCGCTCCGGCAGGTACCGTTGCGGGTTCTTTGGTCATCAAAAATTCCATACGTTCGAGGTAGGCCCGTTGTAAATTTCTACGGTACGTATCAGCTACTTGTCCACCTTTTAACTCCGTCCAGATTCCGGTTCTTAAATCGCCCATCAGATCCAGCATTGTGTACGCTTTGGGGCCGTTAAGCGTTTGATTTTCAATGAGGCGAGCCATCCGGCCCGGATCAAGCAAATTGTTCAGTACGCGTTCCTGTGCGCCACGAATTCGTTCAATCATGCCTACACCTTCGAAACGGCTCAGCAGATCCGTATCGATCATCCAGGTTGGAGTTTTAAAGGCCTGTTGCGTAATGAAGTCAACGGCGCGTTCCTGCTTTTCTTTTTCTACGTGCGTGTATACCGCGCCTTCTTCATCAAAGGTTTTGTAGGTTTCATAAATCCCGCCTACGTTACTGGCCACGTGTCCCATGTAGCGATTCCACTGTCCGAGTACCTGTCCATATAATTCTTCCAGATCAGCATAATCTTTGCCTTTGGCGGTTGTCCAGGTCATTAAATTCGGAACAATGCGTTTCAGATTTTCGATTCCGTACGCACTCGACTTCATGGCGTCGTCGCCCAAATCTTCGGTTTGCGAGCGAGGATCCACCGGGTTGGCCGTCTGCCGACCATAGCGATACACCGGGTCGCCGCTATGTGCCATAATCCAGGAATCCAGCGTTTCTTTTTCATCCTCAGGTTTAGTAGCACTCAAAATAGGCCGATAGCCCCATGCAATGGCGTATTTATCATACGTTCCTACATTTGGCATCAACGAAACCCCTGCATCTTCCGGCTGCGCTACGTAGTTGAATCGTGCGTAGTCCATGATGGAAGGTGAGACGTTATTGGCCGTCGTAAAGCTTGCCGAACGCAGAGAATCTACGGGATAAGCAGCACTTGAACCCATATTGTGCGGCAGGCCAAGGGTGTGGCCAACCTCATGTGAGGAAACAAACCGAATCAATCGGCCCATTACTTCGTCCTTAAATTTTGGAGAACGGGCATCAGGATTAATGGCCGCGGTTTGTACAAAAAACCAGTTACGAATCAGGTTCATCACGTTGTGGTACCAGCCGATATCACTGTCCAGAATTTCGCCCGATCGGGGATCGTGTACATTGGGGCCGTAGGCATTCTGAATATCGGATGCGAAGTACCGTACTACGGAGTACCGTATATCTTCCGGACTAAACTCGGGATCTTCTTCGGGAGTTGGTGGATATTTGCAAATAATGGCATTTTTAAAACCAGCTTTTTCAAATGCCGCCTGCCAGTCTTCCACACCTTGCTTGATATAAGGCCGCCATTTTTCAGGAGTCGCCGGATCAATATAGTACACAATCGGCTTAACGGGCTCTACGAGTTCGCCCCGCTCAAAGGCTGCTTTGTCTTTGGGTTCCAGCCGCCACCGAACGATATATTCCCTTTTGTCGGCTTTTTGTTCATCCAAACCATAATCATTCTGACGTATTGAAAAATATCCTACCCGTGTATCCTTAATACGAGGCATCATTGGTTTTTTAGGAAGCAGAATCAACGAATGATTCATTTCCAGCGAAATAGAACCCGTTTCGCTGGTAGAGGGCGGCTCGGAGGCGTTGTAGGTCAGGATGTTTCTTGCTTCTACATTGAGCGGATAACTCCGAATGGTGTCCAGAAATGTACGTTTGCTGTCCAGCGCTGTCACTTTGTATTGCGTCCGGCGACGTTGTTCCAGCCCAAGCATTTTTACATCGGTAATGAAAAGATCATTTACTTCAATGACCGTATTTGTACTGTCGGTTTTGACAGCTTTTACATCAAATGAAGCCACAATGGGTTCAAAATTGGAATTTTTAACTGCCTGATAAATTGGCAGTTCTTCGCTTGCTACATTGCGATAAGAAACCACCCGAAGCAAAACTTTTTTATCTTTCAATTCCCAGCGTACTACCGATGTATTAATTTCCTCCCCACCATAGCCGATGTTATCGGCAGTTTTGGCGATACGGGTCACAAGTAACATCTCACGATTAAAAAGTGAGTCGGGAATTTCGTAGAAATAGGAGTCTTCAACTTTGTGCACAACAAACAAGCCGGAATCAGATTTGGCTTTATTTGTAATTACTTCTTTATAGGGCTTGGGTCCTTTACTCGCAGCAGCGGCGGCAGGTTTTGCGGGAGTGGTAGTTTCTTCCTTCTTTTTGTCCTTTTTGTCTTTTTTCTGGGCAAGTCCCGGTAAACATAGATTCAGACTAAGAAGGAGAAGCAGGTAGTATTTTCTTTTTTGCATAAAGGGTTTTTAATTGAATGATATAATTAGGTAGACTATAAATGTAATGACAACTATTGAAAGATTTTACAAAATAGAAGAAGGCTACAAATTTTACTAAAAAAATAACCCTAAATTAGACCTTACAAATTTTGACACAACCTTTTGAAAGGTATGAAAAACGATGAAAAGAAAACGGCCTTAGTCGTCGGTGCCAGCGGTTTGATTGGTAAACAGCTGACACAACTGCTGATAGAGTCAGGCTATTATAGTGAAGTGCAGGTTTTGGTCCGGAGTTCGCTAAAAATAGTTCATCCCCGTTTGCGGGAAATTCGGTATGATTTTGATAAGCCGGATGCCTCTCTGGTAAAAGCTCAGGATATTTATTGTTGTTTGGGTACAACTATGAAAAAAGCAGGTTCCAAAGAAGCATTTTTCACGGTTGACTACGAATATCCACTCCAAATAGCGAGATTATCGCTCCTGAATGGTGCCGAAAAGTTTTTGATCGTGACTGCGATGGGAGCAAATGCATCATCCACTTTTTTTTATAATCGGGTTAAAGGCGAAATTGAAGAAGATTTGCGGGCCTTGCAATTTGAAACCTTACATATTTTACAGCCTTCCCTATTGTTGGGCGATCGTACCGAACGAAGACTAGGGGAGAAGATAGGAGAGGTAGTGATGAAAGCAGTTGGACCACTTATGGTTGGTCCGCTCCTGAAATACCGGGCAATTGATTCTGTTAAAGTCGCCCGGGCGATGTTCGCTTTGGCACAAAAACCACATAAAGGGGTATTCTTCCATACGTCAGATGAGTTACAAAAATTCTGAAAATGGACTAAAAATTCGACTTGCACGTGCTTCTGATCGTGACGAACTGTATCAAATGCTGTGCGATCTTGAAAATGAACAGCTTAACAAGAAGAGTTTTACGTCTGTTTTTGAAAAAAATCTTACCCAACCCCAAATCCGCTATTTCATAGCTGAGCAGGCAGGGAGAATTGTGGGTATGGCGAGCTGTCATGTACAATTATTGTTACATCATGCGGGCCCGGTGGGAGAAATTCAGGAAATGTATGTGCAGCCCTCTGTACGTTCACAAGGCATTGGCAGGGCACTTATTCACGAAATCCAAAAGTTTGTTCTTTCACATAACGGCATTCAGTTGGAAGTTACAACCAATCGCCTTCGCCTGGAAACGCATCGTTTTTACGAGCGCGAAGGCTTTCTTAAATCTCACTTTAAGCTTGTGCTGTCGTTTTCTGATCATGAAAATTGAGCAACCACGGGTGGTTCGGTTTTATCTCAAGAAAGGCTAAACATAAAAAAGGATACCTCAAAATGAAGTATCCTTTCCAATTACCCTAAACCTTCAACTAACTATTTTCTTCTAATAATTACGGCGCTGAGAATAGCGATTTCTTTCGTACTCCGAGTCCGCTTTTTCGTAATGAATGCCCCTGATCAGAATATGTAAATCCTGTGTTAATTCCCGGGTTTCGCGGTTGTTCAGCGAGCGGTTAGACAAGTACCGGCGTTCCTTAATCTGTATACGTTCGAGTTCATTCAGCAATCGGATCGACTCCCGGTTGGTGAGTGTACCGTTCGCAATTCCGTCAGAAATTCGAAGGCGAGCCTGCCGTTTTAAGTCGTTAATCTGCCGAAGATCCTGCCGATCGCGTGGATCAATTCGTGAGTTTTCCCGCCCTCTATCGGGATACTGAGATTTACCGTATCCCTGGGCGAAAGCACCGGTTGCAAACAATAAGAAAAAGGCGGCTACTGTGATGGTATTTTTCATGGCTCTTATAATTTTATGGTTTTCGTTGGTTAGAGAGCCACGCCAATCATTGGTTTAAATGGAGATATGTTAACGAGTGTTAACGGGTGAAAAAGCTCGTTTAGAGCCAATGAGAGTTAGTTTAAGTTAGAATTTTAATTCATTTCTTTTACGTATTGAGAAAATCCTGAATTGCTTCCTGGGCAAGCCGGGCAACCTCATCAGGTGTTTTGCCCGCAGGTTCAACACCCGGCAGAACCGTCCACGACATCCTGGAAAATGACCGAAGTGGAAAAAGACCTTTGGGATTGAAATGCCCCGTTCCCTGAATTGCTACGGGTACAACGAGTGAATCGGGAGCTTTTTTTAACAGCGCCGACAGCCCGCCTGCCGCAAAAGGGCGCATGGTACCGGAGGCCGTTCGGGTGCCTTCCGGAAATATGGCCGCCGCACCTTTGGTATCATGAATGCGTTTGCCCAATTTCGCAATTTCCATGATGGCCTGCTTGCTGTCTTTGCGATTAATCAGGGCAGCGCCGCCTTTTCTAAGATTATAGGAAATCCCCGGAATGCCACGCGCAAGTTCTATTTTTGACACAAAAAGGGGATGGTATTTTCGTAAAAACCATATTAAGCCCGGAATATCAAACATACTCTGATGATTGGCAGTAAAGATCAATGGACGATTGTCGGGTAGGCTTGCGAGCGATGAAAACGAAATACTGCTGCCGGTGAGATACCAGCCGTAAGCTATGAAAAAGTTAAAAACCTCAACCGATTTTTGATGAATCTTGGGCCCAAATAAATTGAAACAAACAATTTGAACGGCGTGAAACAGCAGGAGGGTTAGACCAAAATAGAGTAAATATAGGATACTTAAAACGTAGTCAAGGATTTTTTTCATCGGGTTCAATTTTTTTTGCAAAAGTACTCAAAAGGATAGCAGATTACGAAATTCGCTATTTATTACGTATCTTAAAGTAATATCACGAACTTTGTCTTTACTACTTTAACTCTTATTCTCATGCATAAAGAACTCTCAGCCTTACGTATCGAGGTGATGCAGTTTATTGGTCAGAAACTTGATTCAGTTCTTACAGATTACCTCAAACCTATTGAGGAAAACTGGCAACCCTCTGATTTCCTGCCGGATTTCTCGAAGGAAAATTTTGTGGAGGAGGTAAAACTGCTCAAAGAAAGTGCCCGTGAACTTCCCTATGATTATGTAGCCGTTTTGATCGGTGATACAATTACCGAAGAAGCTTTGCCAACCTATGAATCCTGGCTGATGGACGTAATCGGCGTTGATCAGGTTCATGATCCCAAAGGATGGGCTCAGTGGGTGCGGGCCTGGACTGCCGAGGAAAACCGCCACGGTGATTTATTGAACAAATACCTGTACCTGTCAGGGCGGGTAAATATGCGGGCGATGGAGGTTTCTACACAATACCTTATCGCTGATGGATTTGATATTGGAACCGGCCGCGATCCCTACCGTAATTTCGTGTATACCTCGTTTCAGGAACTCGCCACCAACGTATCGCACCGCCGGACGGCCACGTTGGCCAAGCAGTTTGGAAATCCGCATCTTTCAAAAATTTGCGGGGTCATTGCTGCGGACGAAATGCGTCATGCCAAGGCCTATAAGTCATTTGTAAGTAGGATCTTTGAGGTTGACGCGTCCGAAATGATGCTTGCTCTGGAAGATATGATGCGAAAGAAGATTGTTATGCCTGCTCATTTTTTACGCGAAACCGGCGTTCGTATGGGAGATACTTTCTCCCATTTTTCCGACGCTGCGCAGCGGTTAGGCGTGTACACTACCAACGATTATATCGAAATTCTGGATTCACTTTTGGATGAATGGCAGATTGAGCACATGCGCGATTTGAACGAAAAAGCCGAAAAAGCCAGGGATTATTTGCTGGCATTGCCTGCGCGTTTACGTCGGGTTGCAGATCGAACCAAAGTCCCTGAATTGAGCTATGAGTTCAGCTGGATTGGATAATTTGCTGGTGGACTGGAAAATTCTGGAAGCCACCGAACCAGCTCATTTTGAGGCAGCTATGGAGTTATTCTCAGAGTACATTTCATCGCTCGATTTTGATCTGAGCTTTCAAAATGTCGAGCAGGAGCGGTCGCTTTTACCTACGATGTATGGTAGGCCCACGGGATGTTTCTTTCTGGTACAATCCGGGCAGGATTTTATCGGATGTGCAGGTGTGCGACAAATTGAAAATGACCAAACCTGTGAGTTGAAAAGGATGTATATTAAACCTCCGTTTCAAGGTATTGGCATAGGACGTGCGCTCATGGAAAAGGCGATCGAAACTGCGCAAGCACTTGGCTATTCCACGATGAAATTGGATACGATTGGTTATAAAATGCCGCGAGCCGTGAAGTTATACGAGCGTTACGGATTTCTGGAAACGCAACCTTATAACTACAATCCTCACAAAGGAGTAAAATTTTTCACACGTCAGCTATAAGTTTTTGACCAGCAGTCAAGAAAATAAAATGGTCTGAATTTAAACTTCCAGAAAGTTAAAATTCAGACCATTTCTTATGTGTTACTTTTCCTGATTACTTTGTTTTTCCGGTTGCTGCTTTAATTGCCGCAATCTCAGCCGGATCGATAGGCGTTCCGTCCGTTTTTAGAATTTCATGGAACCAGATTTTTGGCACCCGGCCATTTATATAGGGTTTTTGCCAGCTATCCCAGGGCAAATAGGTCTGCGTTTTTCCCGCCACAAATCCCCAATTGATCATACCGACGTTGTATTTTCTGGCGATTGGCAAATGCGTCTGGAACAAACTATTGGCTCCACGAGCCATAAACTCCGTACAAATCATCGGGCGTTTCAGCGTTTGTAGTTGTTTGATTACGCCTTCAAAGGATTCTGCATCTGAATAGTGATGAAACGTAAGAATGTCAGAATTCTCAACCTGTATTTTCTCCGTTGTACTCCAATTTTCAGGGATACTCATATCACGATTTTTATTAAAAATCCATAGGCCGGAGGTCAGCGGCTGAGAAGGCTGCGCCGCCCGAGCCCAGGCAAAGACGCGGGGCAGGAGCATGGCAACTTTTTCTCGTTTGTTTTCAGGCTCCTGTTTCAGGTGATTTTTACCATAACTGTTGTCATTCGTATTGTCGGGTTCATTCCAGACATCCCACATCAAGATGCGCGAATCGTTGGCAAAAGCACCCACCACACCTGTTACGTAGGCTTCCAGACGGGGGTGTTGCGACGGATCGTTTAGCGCACTTGCGCCCGGACTTTGCAGCCACCCCGAATTATGAATTCCGGGTTGAGGAGCTCGCTGAGGGCCTGATTTTGGGTGAGGGTCCCAGCAGGAATCAAAAAGTACCAGCACCGGACGAATGTTGTGTTTGGCACAAATATCCAAAAATTGATTGAGACGGTTTTTGAAGCCTTCTGAATCAGCCCATAAGAGGTCATGTAAATACACTCGTGCCGTATTTACACCCATATCTTCGGCCCAGCCCAATTCTTTATCTATTTCTTCGGGTGAAAATGTATCTTCCTGAAACATCTCCAATTGATTGATTGCGCTTGCCGGATTATAGTTGGAGCCAAACAGCCATGGCTGCTTTGCGTACCATGCGTCAGCCTGCGCTTCTGTCCATCGGGTATTGGGGCTTTGTTGGGCAGATACGAATGAAAAACAGAAAATGAAAAGTATTGAAAAGAGTTTTTTCATGAAAAAGTTAGAATAAGTACGGGTTATTTTGTTGCTTAAACTTTGAAAAGAAATCATTGATGGCAATTTACCTGCGAGCACATCCGCAGGATTTTCCTCTCTGATTTTTTTTGTTTAAAGTTGCATTTCGTAAATCTACACACCAACCTATTTATTTAATTCAAAGAATTGATAATCAAACCGCTTTACATATGTTTTCAGGTTTACTGTGTTTTAAGAAAAATCCGTGTAGTTTCTTATTGTTTATAATCTGCTCGCTATTTGCGACCGGTTCATTTGCCCAAAAAGCAGAAGTTAAGCCAAAAACGGATCGTGAACTTACCCGAAAAATAGAACAGGCAATTGCCGGATTTGGTGGTGATGTGGGCGTATACGTTCATCATATAAAGAAAAATAGAGTAGTTGAGATTCAGGCTGATACAGTTTTTCCTACGGCAAGTATGGTCAAAATTCCGATACTTTGTGGTCTTTTCGACAAGCTTCACAGTGGCCAACTTGCCTATGACAGCGTCCTGATTTATCGAGATTCGCTACGGTACGACGATGGAATTGTGGGTTCTTTGCGGGATAGTGCCAAAATCCCTTTGAGCTATGTGCTGATGCTCATGGAGACGATTTCAGATAATACGGGTAGTTTGTGGATGCAGGCATTGGCCGGTGGTGGTGCAACAATTAATAATTGGCTGCAGAAACAGGGTTTTGTACATACGCGTGTGAACTCACGGACGCCGGGTCGTGCGGATGCGCAGAGAACTTACGGATGGGGCCAAACGACACCGCGGGAAATGGCGGAACTGATGACTTTGATTCGGTTTGGTGGAGCAATAAGCCCTGATGTTAGCGAACGGATGTATCGCTTGCTGGGCCGGCAGTTTTGGGATGGGCAGGCGCTTTCTCAGCTTCCTCCCGAAATTAAAGTTGCGGCAAAAAACGGCGCAGTCAATCGGGCCAAGTCAGAAGTAGTGTATGTACATGCCCCTCATGGCGACTACGTTTTTTGCATTACCACCAAAAACCAAAAAGATGAACGCTGGAAAGCCGATAATGAAGGTTACGTACTTTTGCGTACCTTGTCGGCCATTTTATGGAATCACTTTGAACCTCGCTATGCATGGAAACCTCTGGAAGGTAATGAAAAATGGCACTACTAAGTTTTCGGCGAAAGGTTTACAAAAGGTGATTCAACACTTTTTTAGACAAATCCTCTTTTTAATTCATGAGCAACACACGCAAAAAATATTGGAATTTTAGTCAGGTGAAGGAACGGATTGTGCGTCGACTGCACGATTTTTTTGAAGATTTCTCCTTTTATTTTGGCCTGTTTGTCTTGTTGCTGGTAGTGTATGATGTTGGCTTTCCGCACGTTATCAAGTATCTGTATTTTGGAGCAATTTATCTTATTTATCTCGCTTCGTTTGCCATTACCCTTTCCCTGCGAACGTTACGCTATCCGCCTTCAGGCGTAGTAAACAAGATTTTGCAGTGGATTCCGGTTCTTTTACTAGCCGGATTCTGTTACTATAAATTTACAGTTTTACAATTAAAGCCTGACTTTAAATCCTATTCCTATTACGGTGGCCTTGTTCTATGCTTTGTATTGATACTGCTGGATTCATCGCGTAAGGTTCTCCAAATTTATACCAAGCGATTCAACCCGGCTTTGGCTTTTATCCTAAGTTTTGTCATGCTGTCGTTGATGGGCTGCGGGTTACTCATGTTGCCACGCGCTACGGTCAATGGTATTTCATTTACAGATGCTCTTTTCACTGCCGTTAGTGCTGTATGTGTAACAGGCCTTAGTACGCTTGATACAGCTACCGAATTTACTCGTTTAGGGAAATTCTTCATTCTCATGCTGATCCAACTTGGAGGATTGGGCGTGCTATCATTTACAAGTTTCTTTGGTTATTTGTACAAAGGTGGTTTTTCAATTGAAAATCAGCTGTTTCTAAAAGATTTCGTTACCGCCGAAAAAGTAAGCGATACATTTAAATCACTTTCTCAAATTATTGTCATTACGTTGCTGGTCGAAATTATCGGCGTGGTCGGGATCTATTTCACCGTTGGAGATGAGGCCTTTGCTACCTGGGGGCAGCGGTTGCGTTTTTCAATTTTTCATTCAATTTCTGCCTTTTGTAACGCCGGATTTTCTACCGTTCCCAATGGACTATTTAATTCGTACCTACGAATGGACTATGATTTTCAGCTCGTCATTTGCTTTCTCATCATCATTGGAGGTCTGGGTTTTCCGATTTTGACCGATATATATTACTATGGTAAGCATTATGTAGTTCAGCTCGGAGCCTGGGTAATCAGGCGCAAGCCGATTCGTCACTTACCCCGGACGGTAAGTGCCAATTCGTCTATTGTTCTACTGACGACCTTTCTGTTGCTTGTCGTAGGCATAGTTACTTTCTTTATTACTGAGTATTACGGCATATTGTATCAGCACACGACCTGGTACGGCAAACTTATTACGTCCTTTTTTGCCTCAGTCACCCCACGAACCGCCGGGTTTAACACCTTTGATATGACCCTCATGCAGCCGGCTACCATCCTGATTTATCTTCTCCTGATGTGGATCGGTGCTTCGCCAGCGTCAACAGGCGGCGGTATCAAAACCTCCACCTTTGCGGTAGCTATTCTCAATATTCTGAGCTTGGCCAAGGGCAGCGACCGCGTGGAATTCCGGCGGCGGCAAATCCCCTCGGAGTCCGTTCGTCGGGCATTTTCAACCATTAGCCTTTCACTCCTGATTATCGGTCCGGCAATTCTGATTATTACCGTTCTTGAACCAGACAAGCAACTGATCAGCATAGCTTTTGAATGTTTCTCGGCGTTTAGTACCGTCGGTCTAACGTTGGGCATTACGTCGGAGCTTTCTGAGGGAGCAAAAATTGTTTTAGTCATTATTATGTTTATTGGCAGGGTAGGCAGCTTTACCTTGTTTGTTGCGTTTATCCGGCAAACCAAGGCGATAAACTATCGCTATCCCAGCGAAACAATCTTTATTAACTAAGGTATTTTTATGAAATTTTTTGTAGTTGGGCTAGGCAATTTTGGCGCCACCCTTTCAGTGAAACTCACGGCAATGGGCCACGAAGTAATCGGGGCTGATGTCGATATGAATAAAATTGATTCCCTCAAAAACCGGATTACGCACACCGTGTGTATGGACTGTACCGACATTCACAACCTCAATACGATTCCCTTGCGGGAGATGGATATTGTGGTGGTGGCCATTGGTGAAGACTTTGCGGCCTCGGTGCTCGTAACGGCTATTTTGAAGCAGATGAAAGTCAAAAAGCTGCTTGGTCGGGCTTTTAACGATCTACACCGTACCGTTATGGAAGCATTGGGAGTGGATGAGCTGCTGCTGCCCGAGCAGGATTCAGCAGAAAAAGTGGCCAAGCGTCTGACTATTCCCGAGCTCGTAAACTCCTACGAAATTTGTGAAGAATCGGCCATGATGGAGCTTCGGATTCCACAGCGTTTTTACTATAAAAAACTTTCTGAAACCGGTCTCACTCGCTCACCGGGCTTGAAAGTGGTGGCTTACGTACACGTAGAAAATGAGAAAAGTATTGTAGGATATACCCGAAAAGTAAAGAAACTCGAACTTGAAGCTGGCATTGATCGTGAATTACAGCCGGGCGATCACTTGATATTACTTGGAAATGTCAAGGAGTTAAGAAAAATACTAGCCAAATAGTTCACCTTGATCCCGCTTGCTGAAATAATCATTGACATCTTTAAAGCCGTCTTTTACCTTACGCTCATGGCTGCTGATTCCTGCTTCTTCAAAAAGCATCTGATAGGATTTGGCAGCTTGTTGCCCGGCTTTGTCATTATCGAACCAAAAACAGACTTCAAAACGCTGAAAAAGTTTGGCCCATTCTTTCTTAAACATCGTTACACTGCCCAAACTAACAGCAGGTAGGCCTTGTTGCACAAGCGTCATGCAGTCCAATGCGCCTTCGGTAACGTATACAACCTTACCGGTTCGGATTCGGGCAAGCATGTCGCTATTGAATAAAGGAATCGGTACGCCGCTTAGAAACTGATAGCGGGGTGTTTTGTCGACCGGAGAACCAATAATCCGTCCCTGCAAAAAGACAATTCTGTTTTGTTTGTAGTAGGGGATAATCAGGCAATGCCTATAAAACACCAAATTATCTTTTTCATTATACAGTCCACATTCACGTAGATCAGCCAATGCATACTGCGAACGTAGAAAGTAATTGGCTGAATGGTAATCCTTTATTACAAAAATACCAAAACTTCTCAACGTCGGCTCCGAAAATCCTCTTTGGTGAAGATACGCAAGACCTTGTTGACTGGTCTCTGTGTCAGGTTGAGTTTCACAGTATGTTTTGAAAGATTCGTAAATCTCTGAATGTATCGATTGATACACATATTCTTTGGTATCAGGCAGATTGTCTGCGGCTATTTCTGGCCTTTTACCAGCGCGAGGCGGGGGCGTATTACCTTTCCGAATGTAGCCTTGTACGTACAAATGAGCCAATTCGTGCATGGCAGTTTTATACTCAATAGAAGCAAATCCTGCATAAAAATGAATAACGTCTCCGTGTTTACCACAGCCAAAGCAATAGTAGGTATTGGTACCCGGATATAAGTATAGGGAAGGTGTTTTTTCTTCATGAAAAGGGCACAGGATTTTTCGATGTTCGTGTATATCAAGACCCAAATCCTGAACAACCTGAACAATGTCAACTTTACGAGTCTCCTGTAATATATTTATCATGAAGAAATAAGAATACCTGAATGTTGGCTAATTCCCGTATAAAGAAAAAGACTTTGCCGCAAAGCCGCAAAGTCTTTCAAAATATACAGATAAAAAGTAAAGTCTTTAATTGAGTAATTCAAGTTTCAGATTATTCAGACGGCTTTTCAAAGAGGCGTCAATTTGTTGATCCTGAACCCTCAGAATATAGCCACCGATGAGTTTTTCGTCTACCTTTTCTTCCAGTTCAACAGTCATCCCCGTCATTTTATTCACCATCGCATTGAACTGAGCACGCAGCGCGGCATCAAGTGGAATACTAGTGGTAACGACAGCCTTTTGAATGCCTTTTAGCAGGTTGTATTGTTTAACAAATTCATCTGCAATACTTTCGAGAATAGCTTCCCGATTTTTTTTGGTGATAATGGTAAAGATGGTATACGAAACCGGATTTACTTTATCTTGAAAAATAGCTTTAAGGATACCGAGTTTTTTCTCGTGGCGAATCACGGGGCTGGAAAGAGCCAGCATTACTCCCCGATTTTGGGTAGCCACAGATTTGAATAAAACCATATCCTGATATACTTCTTCCACTACTTTCTTTTCCTGAGCCAGTTCAATTAATGATTTGGCATAGCGGGAAGCGACAGTTCCTATCGACATGAGTGTTTATCTAAAAAGTATAAAAGAATCAATTCAGGCGAGCGCCGGAGGCAAGCTCAGCAATTAATTTTTCCTGAGAGGCTTTGTCCGAAAGTTCGCGACGGAGCACTTGCTCAGCAATTTGAAGCGATAGCGTAGCTACCTCTTTTTTCATCGTTGCGATAGCTGCCTGTTGTTCGTTGCGAATAGTTTCGCGGGCGCTATCGATCATTTTCTGACCTTCGGCAATTGCTTTATCTTTGGATTCAGCAATCATACGTTCAGATGCTTCTTTCGCTTCACGGATAATCTGATCGCGGGCAGCGTTTGCTTCTGCAATAAGCTTTTGGTTGTCCGATTGCATTTTGGCCATTTCGGCTTTGGTTTGCTCAGCCAGGTCAAGTGCACCCTGAATTTCTTTTTCACGGGCATTCAGGCCGTCAATAATAGGTTTCCAGGCGAACTTACGCAGGATAAAGACCAGCAGTAAGAATACCACCAGCATCCAGAAAATAAGTCCGAGGGCAGGAGTAAGTAGTGCCATGAGTTTGTAAGATAATTTGTTTTAAAGTCTTTATAAGCAGGAAATGTAGTTTCCCGTTTGGGGTCAATCTTTTGAAAAAAGCCCGGGAAAACCTAATGCTTTCCCGGAATGTTTTTTTAACCTCCTCGGACTGCCTCATGCGGCCCAAATCATAGGTTCTCGTTGCAAGTCTATTACAACTTGAAAGAAATAAGCAGACAAATTACCGCTGCAAAAAGTGCAACCGCCTCGATAAGAGCTGCGATGATAAGCATGGCAGTTTGGATACGACCGGCTGCTTCTGGCTGACGGGCGATACCTTCCATGGCGCTGCCGCCGATGCGACCGATACCCATACCTGCGCCGATTGCAGCAAGACCTGCACCAATACCAGCACCCATAACAGCTAAACCTGCACCGCTTTGTTCAGCAGCTTGAAGCAATAGTTGAAATAACATAACTTAAAAACAGTTTAAATTTAAAAAATAAAGAGAACAAAAGATTGCAAAAAAATTATCAATGACCGTGATCGGCTTCGTGATGATCTTCAATGGCACTGCCAATGTACATCGACGAAAGCAGGGTGAAAATGAATGCCTGAATAAAGGCCACCATGATTTCGATGAAGTTCATGAAAAGCGCAAAGCCGGAAATAACCGGAGCAATGGCGATGCTTTTGAATATAAAGATCAGCCCGAACAAGCTCAGTAGAATAATGTGACCGGCTGTCATATTGGCAAAAAGACGAATCATGAGTGAAAATGGCTTCATGAAAACGCCCACGATTTCAACAGGAATCATAATGGGAAGCAGGGCTACCGGCACACCGGTGGGCTTTACAAGGTGCATCCAATAATGTTTGTTGGAATTAATATGCACGATGATAAAGGTGATAACCGCAAGTGTCATTGTGATGGCGATATTTCCGGTTACGTTGGCAGCACCTGGCAATAATCCCAGCAGGTTGTTGATCAGAATAAAGAAAAACAACGTGAGCATGTACGGAAGGTATTTCTGGTAGCCAGGGCCAATGTTTGGTTTCACCACTTCATCCCGAATAAACAGAATTAAAACCTCCATGGCCGATTGCAAACCTTTCGGCGCTTTGCCCTGACGTGTAGAGTAGGACTTGGCCACGCTGGTAAAAATAAGCAGCAAAAGAATAGCACTGATGAACATCGAGGCTACGTTTTTGGTGATAGAAAAATCATACACTGTACGAGATTGATCTACCGGCTCGATAGTTTCAGCATCGCCATGAACCAAATGATATCCGTTATATTCATGATGTTCGTTGTGGAAATTGGCCGAAGAGAATACTTCAAGACCACGATCCTGTGAGTACAAAATCACGGGTAAAGGCAAAACAACTCCATGCGCAAATTCCCACTCGTGCGAGTCGGCAATGTGATGCATAATCATTTGGCCAATATTGAATTCTTCTTCGTGCGCTTCGAGGTTGTTTTCGATAGCATGCTCGGTTTCGTTGATTTTGTCTGCGCCCGAATGCCCGTCGTGATCGGGTTGATCATCAGCATAAACAGCACTGAATGAGAGTGAGGCAGCAACGAAAAAATAGGTAGAAATGCGGCGTATGTATGTCAACATAATTGTAAAGTGTACTAGGCGTTACGAATCGCGGCGCAAGTTACGATACAAACCGTATATTTCAAAAATTGTGTAAAATAAATAGAGTGCAAAAAAGTTAGCTATAAATATCTTTACATTTTCAATTCCTATATAGAGACTTATACCTACAAAAACAATACACAATAACAGACGAACAACAACGGTAGAAAGGTAAAATTGTACGAATTTATCCCGCTTATCCCTAAATCCAAATTCCATGAGTCGGTGAATGAGGAAAGAAACAGCCAGGAAAAAGACCAGCATATACGGAACAAATGCATGAAACCATTGGTCAATATGGTAATGACGGGCTAAAAAAAATGCAATTCCGAGTAGCACGGTTGCAAGCAAACTTCGAAGCATTGATAAAGTTATGAAAACTGTGATTTTGGTGCACAAAGGTACGGAGTTTTGGAGAAATGACCGATTATTCTACTGTTTTGTCAAAGGCCGGATTTCCCGCAACTATTCTTCCTTAGATATAGAACGTATAAACATGTAGAGTGAGGCAGCTATTGAACCAAGAGAAAAAAGAAGGGTCCAAAGCGGAATTTGATTTTCCTGCCACTCATCGAGCTTATAACCTGCATACGTAAAAAGCAGGATGGTGCCCAGCATCTGAAAAGCAAGCCCTGAATAGCGTGCATAGGAATTGGCAGGGCGGCCACTGCTTTTTTGGGGATTGGGTTTTGGCTTGCTCATAAAAAAAGGAATAGGCCCTGTACGTGAATTTATGCTAATTTTGTCCCAAATTAATGAAATGGCACTATATTCGATACGTAAATAGTGGATCAAACGTTTTTACGAAAGCGTCATACTTTTTAACCTATTACCCATCAAAGGCTTCGTTTGTGCTAACCCGACTTCTATTCCCTTTTATCCGTAGTTGTATGGTTGTGTCAATTCTTGGCATGAGCCTTGGTTGCTCGCAATATAGCAATCGTCCGGGAAGTATTGCCTTTCACAACCTAACCGCACGGTTTAATGCCTATTACATCGCCCAATCCGAAATTTCTTCGGCAGAAGCTGCGATGAAAAAGAAATATCGTGATTTGTATACGCAACGGTTACCAATTTTGATGCCGCTGGATTCGACTATGGGCAGTCAGGTGCGGCCACAGCTGGAAAATGGAATAAAAAAAGCGTCTATCGTTGCTGAAAGACACCAAAACAGTAAATGGCTCGATGATAGTTATACGCTACTCGGAAAAGCTCGTTTGTATTTGGGACAATACGATGACGGCGTGGAAGCCCTGCGCTATGTATTTACGAATGGTCGGGATGAGGATGATAAAAATATCGCTCTTGTGTGGCTCATGCGTGCTTATACCCAAAAAAAGGATTATTCCAACGCCCTTAATGTAGCTGAGTACCTTCGGCAACAGCCTTTAAATAAAGTAGCTACCCGGGAGTTTTATCTTGCGAAAGCATACATTCATCAGGAACAGGGCGAGTACCTGACCGCCGTTGCTATTTTGGAGCAGGTTTTTCCATTACTGAAAAAAAATCAACAAGCCGCTCGTTTGCATTACATTGCCGGGCAGTTGTATGACCGACTGGGACAATTTGCACTTGCGAACGATCATTACAAGGCAGTTGGAAAAAATAAGCCCACCTACGATCTGTCGTTTTATGCAACGATGAGTTCCCTGCAAAATCAGGTACTGCTTGATCCCAAAGTAGATTTGACCCGGGTTGGTTTTGATAAAATGCTTAGGGATCGAAAGAATAATGATCTGAGGGACCGTATCTATTACACAATGGGTTTGCTGGCGGAGCGTCGGGAACGTTATCCGGAGGCAATTGGCTTTTTACAAAAATCAATTCAAACTGCGGGAGCGAACACAGTTCAGGTTCCGTATACTTATCTCGAACTTGCCCGCATTCAGTACGACAGGTTGGAAAATTATGAACTTGCCAAGGCTTATTACGATAGCGCACTGGTAAGCCTGCCACCTCAATCCGAAGAATTTCTGTCTGCTAACGACCGCAAAAAGGCACTTGATGAGTTCGTAACCCAAATCAATATCGTGCGTACCGAAGATAGTCTGCAACAATTGGCACAGATGAATCCGGCTGCTTTGGATCGAAAATTGGATGCAATCATTGAAGCCGAGGAAGATGAAAAACAACAGCTTCTGCTGGCTGCCAAAGAAGCCCTTGCCAATGCCAATCGCCCATCAGCGGCAGATATTGGCGTGCCGAACCTGTCAGGAAATGGACGTCGGTGGGAGCTATATGATCCCTCCCTGATAAGTCAGGCAAAAATGGAGTTTGTCCGGATTTGGGGAAATCGCCCTTTGGAAGATAACTGGCGCCGGGTAGTTAAGGATAATTCTTCGTTTGCGAGTGTTGCTCAAACAACCGCCGGGACGCCCGATTCCCTGAGTGGTGTTTCCTTTGCAACGGGTGTACTTGAACCGATGAAAAAAGACTCGGAAGAATGGCGGAGCAGACGGGAGGAATTGCGCAAATCGGTTCCTCTTAGCGGAGCTGCATTTGCCAGTTCACAAAAAAGAGAAGAGGATGCATTGTACAGACTAGGTAAAATTTACCGGTTTGATCTTAAAGAACCTGAAAAAGCCGTAACCACGTTCACGCATTTACTAAAAGAATTCCCCAAAACGGACTACCGCGAAGAAGCGTACTATCTGATATATTTATCACTCGACGATTCCAATAAGAACAAACCGCTTTGGAAAGAAAAACTCATGACGGAATTTCCCAATGCAACCTATGCCCGACTTCTGAATCAGGGAACATTCGGTGAGACAAATGTCCCGACTGCTGGGAAACCAACGAACGCAGGCAAGTCTTACGAAGGGTTGTATGCTCTCTATGATAGCGGAAATTATACAGAGGCCCTTGCGCAAATTGAAAATGTGCTTCCTTACTTTCGCGATCATGCACTGATTGACAAATTTGCACTCCTGCGTATTTTTCTCATCGGGAAAGTTCGGGGACGAGATGCCTACTTGCAGGCAATCAATGAATTTATTCGTTTATATCCTGAAAGTCAGTTTCTTCCGCGGGTGCAGGAAATGTTGGAAGTGACGGGCCAAGCCTCTCTTCCACGCAAATTTTGAAATTTTATATATTTGCAAATTGCGGGAATCAATTCCCGATGAAACTCTGGACGTCAGCCTTGTAAATAGTACCTTGCAACTTGCGTCATCGTTCATTTACTACCTTTCCCTAACCACTAATAGTTTAAAAAAAAGAAACTTATGATAGAATTGCAGCCAGGAAAATACCGAAAGAAGATTATCCGTCTTTGGCGATTTGCCGCACTCGGCCTGGGATTATTCATTTTTTATATTGTCGCCGTTAGCTTTAATTTCTTTTGGCTCTTCGGAGAAATGCCGGATTTGAAAACACTTGAAAATCCCAAGAGTGTGCTTGCCTCTGAGTTGATTTCACAGGATGGAAAATCTTTGGGTAAGTATATCGTTGAGAACCGGGCTCGTATTGAGTTCGATCAGGTTTCACCCCGACTTTTTGAAGCTCTCATTGCAACCGAAGATGCCCGATTTGTCAAACATTCCGGCATTGACCTGCGAAGTTTGTTTCGGGTTGCCAAGGGGATTATAACTGGAAATACTGGCTCGGGTGGGGGAAGTACACTTACACAACAGGTAGCAAAAAATTTATTTCAGACACGATCTGAAAAATACCGTGGCATACTTGGCCATATTCCTTTGGTGCGCACGGTGATTGCCAAAACGAAGGAATGGATTTTGGCGGTGATACTTGAACGAAAGTATACCAAACGGGAAATTCTGATGATGTACCTGAACACGGTGTCTTTTGGAAATAATACCTACGGAATTAAGGTGGCTTCCAAGACCTATTTTGATAAGGAAGCCTGGGATTTGGAGGTGCACGAAGCAGCATTGCTTGTTGGGATGCTTCAAAATCCAACGCTTTACAATCCCCTTCGATTGCCGACGAATGCTCTCAATCGCCGGAATACTGTGTTGGATCAGTTGCATAAATATGAGTTTATTACGGCTGAAAAACATCAGGAATTAAGAAAGTTGCCGTTGAGCTTGAAATTTACGATCGAAAGCCATAATACTGGCCCTGCTCCCTATTTTAGGGAGTCTATGCGGAACTATTTGAAAAATTGGGTAGAAGAGTATAATGAAGATAACGGAACGGAGTATGATCTCTATACCAGCGGTTTACGGATTTATACGACCATTGATTCTCGTATGCAGCGGTATGCAGAAGAAGCAGTAACGGAGCATATGAAAACGCAGCAAAAACTATTCTTTGAGCATTGGAAAGACCGAAATCCATGGACGGATATGAATGGAAAAGAAATCGAAGGATTTGTGGAGCGTGCGGTCAGAATTTCTCCCCGTTATCGGGCCTTAGTAAAAGAAGTTGGTGAGGAAGAAGCCTGGAAAGTAATGCGTACCCCCTACAAAATGAAGGTGTTCAGCTGGGAAGGAGAAAAAGAAATGATGATGAGCCCCATCGATTCCATTAAATATTACAAACACTTTTTGCGAACCGGCATGGTATCAATGGATCCGCGAAACGGTCACGTAAAAGCCTGGGTTGGCGGTATTAATTTTAAATATTTCAAATACGATCACGTACGGCAGGGAGCCCGGCAGCCGGGCTCAACTTTCAAGCCATTTGTGTATGTTTCTGCTCTGGATAAAAATTTCCTGACTCCCTGCGATCATGTCGTTGATCGGCCCGTTACCTTTACTTTAGCTGATGGCGTGCCCGGTGGCTGGACACCCAAAAACGCAAATGGAAAGTATTCGTACCAATCACTCTCCCTACGGCAGGCAATTGGAAAATCAGTCAATTCGGTGAGTGCACACATCATGAAAATGGTACGACCTAACACCGTGGTTGAATATGCCCACAAACTGGGTATTACCAGCAAACTGGACGCTAAACCAGCCCTTTGCCTGGGTGTGAGTGATGTGTCGGTTTATGAAATGGTAGGCGCATACTGTGCATTTGTCAATAGCGGGCACCGTACTGAGCCCATGGCTATCGTTCGGATTGAAGACCGGGACGGAAATCTGTTGCAGGAATTTTTTCCAAAAGCCAATCAGGAATTAAGTGAAAATATGGCTTACAGCATGATTTACCTCATGAAAGGTGCCGTAGAGGACCCCGGTGGAACGGCTGGCCGGCTTCGGCAGTATGGCGTAACTGAAGGCAATGAAATTGCTGCTAAAACGGGAACAACCTCTAACTATTCGGATGGGTGGTTTATGGGTATGACGCACAGTCTTGTGACGGGTATTTGGGTAGGCGGTGAAGATCGAAGCATACATTTTCGCACGATGGCCTACGGGCAAGGGGGGCGGATAGCGATGCCTGCGTGGGGGCTTTATATGCAAAAAGTTTATGCCGATCCAACGTTGTTGCAATACCGGAAAGGAAAATTCAATATGCCTGCCAATTTTAGCCTCAATTGTGGAGGAGTGTATACCGATAGTACCGATACCTATGTCCCCCCTTCATTGTCAGATGACGAAGGAGTTTTGTTTTAAATGATTATAAATTAATAAAACTACAAAAGGGTTGTGCTACACAACCCTTTTGTATATACAACCTTTTTTTTGAATCTTACCTTAGACCAATTAAATGAAAATTGTTGTTGCTCCTGATAAATTCCGAGGTTCGCTGGAAGCCGATGAAGTTTGTAAAGCCATGAAAGAAGGTATTTTGGGAGCATTTCCTGATGCGGAAGTACTATCCGTTCCGTTGGCGGATGGTGGCGAAGGTACCGCCAAAGCTCTGACTCTTCAGGCTAAGGGAGAATTTATTACCATTCCTGTTTTTGATCCCCTTGGAAGACCAATCGACGCAACGTACGGACTTTCCCCGGACCATTCCACTGCTTTTATAGAAATGGCCTCTGCTTCCGGTCTTTGGTTGCTTGATCTCGATGAACGAGACCCAACCCAAACTACTTCTTATGGAACCGGCCAATTAATTGCCGATGCGCTTCGTCGGGGTGTGAAGAAAATAATTCTTGGCATTGGTGGGAGTGCTACGAACGACGCCGGTATTGGAATGGCCGCTGCATTAGGATATCGTTTTTTGAATAGCACCGGACAGGAACTCCCACCAAACGGCGAGAATTTGATCAATATCCATTCCATTGATTGCGCCAATGCGAACCCGTGCCTCGACTATGCAAAAATTACGGTGGCTTGCGATGTGACGAATCCGTTGTACGGTCACGAAGGCGCCTCCTACGTGTATGCACCACAAAAAGGGGCCACGATGGAAAAGATTCAGCTGTTGGACAAAGGGTTATTTATTTTGGCAAAAATTGCTACCAAAACATTTGGCTTCGACGTAAGTCAGGAGCCGGGTTCCGGTGCGGCTGGTGGAGTAGGGGCCGGAGCACGTTGGTTCCTGAACGCAACTCTCCAACCCGGAGCATCCATTGTGCTTACGCAAACCCGAATTGAAGACTATATTAAGGAAGCAGATTTGGTCATCACCGGAGAAGGTAAAATGGATAAACAGACCTTACAGGGAAAGCTTGTCAAAGGTTTGGCAGAAATCTGTCAAAAATATGAGGTCCCTGTGGCTGCGGTTTGTGGCACATTGGCTATTTCTTCCGAAGACATAAAGAAGGTTGGTCTGAGTTTTGCAATGTCAGCCATAAACCGGCCCATGAGCCTGGAACAAGCTCAAAAGGAAACTTTTCCCCTGGTACGGGAAGCAACTTTTCAGTTGGTGAGCTTGTTCTTCCACCATAAAAAAATGATTAAGGAATAAGAAAAATGGCTGATTTTGACGCGAAGGTTGAGCTCTCAAAAATACCGCATGAGCCCGGAGTTTACCGGTATTTTGATGAACTTGGAGAGGTGATTTATGTAGGGAAAGCCAAGGATTTGCGCAATCGGGTCAGTAGTTATTTTGCCAAGTCTAACCAACACGACCGTAAGACAAAACGATTGGTAAGTCAGATCAATCGATTGGAATTTACCATCGTACCCACCGAATGGGACGCACTTTTGCTGGAAAATCAACTGATCAAACGGTTTCAGCCGAAGTTCAATATCCTTTTAAAGGACGATAAATCTTATCCCTTTATTTGTATCACGCACGAACCCTTTCCCCGAGTACTGACTGTCCGCCGGGTGGACCGAAAATTGGGAACCTATTTTGGGCCTTTTGCCAATCAGCGGGCAATGTATGCCTTATTGGATATGTTCCGGGAGCTATTTACGGTGCGCTCCTGTCACCTGAATCTTTCACCTGAGAATATTGAAAGTCAGAAGTTTAAAGTTTGCCTGGAATTTCATTTGGGCAATTGCAAAGGGCCTTGCGAAGGTCGGGTTTCGGAAAATGAATATGATATAGAAATCGATCAGATACAATCAATCCTGAAAGGGAATTTGACGCTGCCGCAGCAGTATTTTAAAGAACAAATGGTACAGGCTGCCGAAAAAATGGCGTTTGAAGCGGCACACGAATGGAAAACGAAGATTGAGCTCCTTTCAAATTTTCAAAGCAAAGCCACTGTCGTAAATCCTCGTATGGGGGATATTGATGTGCTGACGATTGTCTCGGATGAGGAAGCAGCCTACCTCAATTTCATGAAGATTACCAACGGCTATGTGGTAGCAACCCAAACGTTTGATATCAAGAAAAAGCTGGATGAACCCGACGAAGAGCTTTTGGCAATGATGCTTGTGGAAATGCGTGAAACCTACGGAAGTGAGGCCAAGGAGTTGATTTCAAATCTGAAACCTGATTTAGATCTGAAAATTGAGGTGGTGATTCCACAAATTGGCGATAAGAAAAAATTGCTTGATATGTCCTTGAAGAATGTTCTGTTTTTTCGTCGGGAGAAAGCCGAACGCAGGGCCGTTGAAGCCTCAGCCACAACTTCAAAGCGTGACCGGATTCTGATAAAAATGAAAGCCGATTTACAACTCAAAAGCCTGCCACGACACATAGAATGTTTTGATAATTCCAATATTCAGGGCACAAATCCAGTCGCTGCCATGGTTTGTTTTAAAGAAGGAAAACCGTCCAAAAAAGATTATCGGCATTACACCATAAAAACCGTCATTGGTCCCAACGACTTTGCTTCCATGAATGAAGTTGTAGGAAGGCGATATGCCCGTTTGTTGCAGGAAAATGAGCCGTTGCCGGATCTAATTGTAGTCGACGGAGGAAAAGGGCAGCTGAGCGCGGCATGTGATGCCCTAAAAGAGCTGAATTTGTACGGTCAGATTCCAATCATTGGAATTGCCAAAAGACTTGAAGAAATATACTACCCCGAAGATTCGCTGCCCTTATATATCGATAAAAAGTCAGAATCATTGAAGTTAATTCAACAAATTAGGGATGAAGCACACCGATTTGCCATTACCTACCACCGCGATAAACGGAGTCGTTACAGCCTCGTAAGTGAACTGGAAAATGTGGAAGGAATTGGAAAAAAAACAGCCGCGGTTCTGCTTAAACATTTTCGGGGAGTAAAAGCAATTCGGGAGAGTTCACTCGAAACATTGGCCGCAGTAGTTGGACCTGATAAAGCCCGAAAAGTGAAGCTGTATTTTGACAATATGACTTCCGAAAATTAATTCTGACAAGGTAATATACACTAAAAAAGGAACGCCTGAGCGTTCCTTTTTTAGTGTATTGAAAAACTGTAATCGACGAGATATTAATATTCCCAAAGACCGTGTTCCAGTTCCAGAAGTTCCTGCTCGTACTGAGCCGACTTCATCAAACCTTGCTTTTCACCTTTGTAGATGTCTATGAAAGACTTGTCTTCTGGATTAGAATATTTGGTAATGCGGCCATATGGCAAACGCAAATCAAAGGCGTCAGCGAGATTTTTATGCTGTGCCACGTTTTGTGTGTTATACCAAATATACTTTTTACTATCGCTCCGGAATAGCCGCTCTACATCCTTGTACTTAAAAGAAGCGATTGGAATCTCCAATCCTGTACTTGTATTTTGATCAGCGGGGAGATAAATAGTCAGGGTTTGGATGTCCATATAAAGTCTTGACCGTTTCTTGTCAAAGGTCCAGTCTTCTTTCACTTCCATGATGCTAAGTTGATTTGGATAAAACTCCTCCTCTGGAACAAGCGTGGAAAGTTGCTGTGAAAACTCATCGGGCTTTTGTTCTTCCACAACGGGTTCTGCGGCCGCTACTTCCGTTTTAGCACCTTTCTTGGCAGGTGTCTTTGAAGTTGTCTTTTTCACAGGCGGTCCCCAGCCATCATCTTCCACGGCGGCTGTTTTCTTGGTATCTTTTTTTGGCGCTCCCCATCCATCATCCTCGGTTTCTGTCTTTGCGGCCGCTTTTGGAGCAGGATCATCCCATCCACCACCGGTGGTTGCAGGCTGCCCAAAACCTGCCGCAATTTCTTCTGCCGACAATCCACCTTCCTGATTCGGTATCAGGAGTTTTTTGCGGAGAATCTCCGGTGTAAGTTTGGTTGTGCAGGAATCATTCTCGTACGCATCGAGCAGGCCTGCTTTGGTTGCTTCCAAAAGATAACGGGTGATTTCGTTATTCTTTGAAAACATCGGCAGATTCTGCTTCTCATTCAGATCCATTCTTCGCCACAAGGTACGCTTCATCATGACATCATGATCGTCAATGGGACGTGCCGAAAGCTCGTTCATCTTGGACTCATCACGTTCCTGAGCGTAGACCGAGGTTGCCCCCAATGCCAGAGACACAATTGATAAGGCCACCACTTTTCCGTTCATTCTCATAACACTTTGTGTTTAATAATTTCCTTTATAACGCTTACAAGCTCTAACTCAGTATATTCTAACAGGATCAGTTCAAACTTACTTCAAGAGTTTGTTTACCAACTTCCACGTCACTTACCTGACCTTTAAAGTTGCGGCGCTGAACGCTTAATATTTCAACTACATAGCGATCTCCCGGCTCTGCATTAGTTGCCAACGACGAGATAGAACCACCGCCTGCAAGCGACAACGGACCAGCTACCCGACGAGAACCGCGGGCCAAAGAAACCTGAATTTGGGCTACCCTGAAATTAGCATCTTCGGGCGAGAAATTCTTGAAACTCTCGTCCGAAACTGCTACTACCTGAATCGAGCGAGCCCCCGCTGCTGCAGTACCCCGGCGTCCGTCGTATGCTGCGCCATTTACACGCAATTCAAGTGTAGGTTTTGGTACACGTTGAACTCTAAAAGTTTCAGTACCGAGTACATTGCCCTGATTGCTTACTGTCAGGTTCACCTGCGCCTTGCTAGGTACAATCGTAATCCGTCCTTTTTGTCCGCTTGGAATAACTTCAGCGCCGTCGGCAGAGAAATTAGGTGCCCACAAAGCTCCCAAAGCCGGGCTCTGAATGCTCAATTTATTAGAACATCCAAGATACAAGGGAGGAAGTGTTCCAGTTTCGATTTGGTAAGTAGGCTTAGCTACAAAATATTCCTGCTCCAAACGAACCGTAGTATCACGACCGGCGGGTGTTGGAAACGAAATAACTCCCTGCAAAACCCGACGTGCCAACCCCTCGGCATTGTAGCCACCGCCCTGAGCGATAAATTCAATAAGTCCTTTGCCGTTTTCAACCCGGATTGGTGAACCGTTTAGACTCATACGAGGAGTAATGCCTGAGGCAGAAGCTGCGATAAACATTTCACCTTTGAACTTGGTACCTGCTGCCACTACCCGTGATTCAGAAGAAATCATGGCAAGTATCCGGTCAAATTTAATATCGGCCGCACCAACCTTACCGGCGAGGTAATTCAAAACTTCACCTTCCATCCGGCGAATATCGGTTTGTTTTTGACTCAAAACGGCTAATGCCGCAGCAACCGGAGTTTGAGCAAAGTTCAGTTCAGCAAAATCCTTGTTCCGCTGATCAGCTTTCTTTTGGGAAATAGGATCATCCTTTGCGTCCAATGCCAGAGGCTGAAATTTCTGTTCGCTGTACCCGTTCAATTTTTGGGTGAAATCATTCAGGCGGTTTTTCAAAGCGTAAGCTTTACCGTTCTTTTGACCGCCAATCATGAGTTGCGCCACTTTTTCTTCTTCCTGAGGGTTTTTGATGCTTCCGTCTTCGGTAAGGCCAGAACCAGCTACGGTAATAATCTCTTGTTTGAGACTATTCAATTCGTTAACAATGTCAGCGGACAATTTACGAACCTCTTCCGCTTGTTTGATTACGGCTACATCAGCAGCCCGATTTCCGGACTTTTCAACCGCTGCTTTAATTTTTAAGACGGTTTCCTGATTTATTTTGTTGGCTGCTCCGGAAGATAATTCTAATGAATTGTTCAAAAGGACAAACTTCTCGATGATGGCTGAACTTACCTGTAAGGCAAGCATAGCGGTCAGTACGAGATACATCATCCCAATCATCTTCTGACGGGGCGTTTCTTTTCCACCTGCCATAGAATTCAGTGATCGGTTATCGTGTGAGGATTTATTTAGTTAGTTGTTTTAAGAGATTAGGCGTTGCCACGCATTGCGGTTAACATATTACCATATACGCTGTTGAGCGATGTGATATTTTTTGTCAACTTGGTCATCTCACCTTTGAAGATCTGAGATTCCTTGGTAGCATCAGACATATTCTCCATAGCTACCGTTAGGTTACCATAAAAAGCGTTCATTGCTTTCAAATGCTTAGTAGTGTCCTGCAATTCCATTTCATACACGGCATTAAGTGCGCCCATGTTTTTGGTAATTTGCTGGAACTGATCCCGATACGCCTGTGCATCTTTGGTAGCGTCTGCCATAGAAGACATAGCATTGATGGCAACACCGTACGATTTGTTCATATCATTGATGGCATTCGAGGCACTTTTAACATTCTTGGCATAGTCGTTTGTAGCAACGGCAGCATCAGTAATTTCACCAATTTTGCTTACCGACTCCGTAAGATTACGGAACCCTTTTCCAAGGCTATCAAATATATCAGGAGTGATTTTAGCATTTGCCAGCATCGAATCCATTCCGGCAGTTAAGCCATTGGCAGCGGGGCCGGATGCTCTTGAAGCAACAGGTCCATTATAATCATCAGCCAGTTCGGGGTACACTCGTTCCCAGGCAGGTTGTTTCTCGACAGGTTGTACGAACGATTGGAAGGCATATAGGGCGAAAATAACCGCTTCCGTACCAAGTCCGATCGTAAGCATTTCACTTCCGCCATCCCAGTGCTGAATCTTGAATAATGCTCCTAAAATTACCGGAACCGCACCAGCACTAAATAAAGTTGGCAATACTTTATCAAAGAAAAAATTAGAGCCGTTTTTCTGAGCCATACAAATTCTGATTGTTTACAGTTAATTATTGGTTTATTTAAAGTTGGGTTTTCAAGCTTACAGGGTAAAAAAGAAGCAGCCTCTTTCGCTGCTTCACCTGGGTGTAAAATCTAATGTTTATCGTCTCCGGCCCGTGGCGCCCCGGCGTCCGTCAAAGTTGTCCATCACACAACGGAATCCAATAAAGGCGCGTCGCTGATTTTCAAACTCGTAAGAACGGGTACCGGTTTGGAGGTAGTAAGCCACATCTTTCCACGAACCACCCTTAATTACTTTTCGTGGCTCGTTGGGATCGTCATTTTCTGGGTTCATATCCCAAAGAATCGTATTGGCATTGTCAGCAAAAGCATCAAGCGTCCATTCTGAGACGTTGCCTGACATATTATAAAGGCCGTATTCATTTGGATTGTAGGCATTTGCAGGAGCAGTATACGGATAGCCATCCGCATCGTAATTTCCTCTTTGTGGTTTAAAGTTTGCCAGGAAGCAGCCTTTACCATTCATTGTATACGGATTTCCCCAGGGATATTTTGCACCGGCACGACCACCTCGAGCTGCCCATTCCCATTCAGCTTCGGTAGGTAACCTGAAATTTGGAGAGTTAAACATACCTTCTTTGGAACGATAGTCATTGTACAAATTGGAACGCCACTCAGTAAAATATTTCGCAGCTGTCCAGCTTACTCCAACTACGGGATAAGTATCGAATGATGGATGCATGTAATAATACTCTACCATCGGATCTCCATTGGAATAAGCAAAATCCTTTTTCCAGACAGTTGTATCAGGGTAGTATTTGGTCATAATTTCTTCTTCTCCAAGGACGGAAATTGAATCCATGAGAAGGGCAGTAACAAACTGACGATACTCATGATTGGTAATTTCGGTATCGTCCATGTAAAAAGAGCTAATCGTAACCCGCTTGTTCATGTTGACCATTGTCGCGGCCAAATCTTCATCGGCCTGCCCCATCACAAAAGAACCTGAGGGAATCATCACCATCCCGGCAGGTGTTGTTTGCCGGTATCCTTTTCGGGCAGTAGCAACAACTTCACCGTTGGCTACGCCGGTTTCTTCCCCTTTCCCTTTGCCGAAGCGCTCTTTTATGAATCCGCAACTTTGCATGAGCATTATTGAGGATACTACGAGCAGACTCCTGACTCCATTACGATAGAACACGTTAACATTCATGATGGCTTGTGCTATGTTTTTGATTAATATCCGTATAAAAACGATTACTGCTTGTGGTATAGTATATTAGAAAAATTCCTGTTTTTTAAAGAATGCATTTCCAGTACAAAGTTATTCGTCTTTAACGCATTGTGCCTTTTTTTGGTATGAAAATGCATTTTTTTTAATAAATCCTTCAAATATAGGACTTGCTTTTTAAAGTGACTAACAACAATTACGCCAAAAGTAAAAATACACCTGGCAAAATCCCGCTTTCTGGTTAAAATCTAAATCTTGGTGTCCGTACAATCGTTTTCTTACCCATTTTCGGAGCAGGTAGTCGATACGAAAGTAATATTTCGTATGACGAAGGCGATTTTGCGGTAGTTCCAAACGAAACCACGTCATAGGCGGCTGAAAGTCGCATCGACTGATCGGCCAGCAAGTTTACTCCTCCCATAGCGATGATAGCATCTTCCTGCCGAAACGAAGCTCCGGCCCAAAAGCGTTGATTATAAGTCACGCTTGCTCCACCTTCCACAGAAAGTGACGACAGGTCATATTTTGCTAAAAGAAAAGGCTGTACCTCAAATAAATATCCAATTTCAAGATTTACACCTCCGTTGAGATAATAGGTAGGAATAAGCGGGTTAGTAGCCAACTCTGATCCTAATTGATACTGTGAGGAAAGTAGGTGATTTACGGACAGTCCCACATAATAGCCGGTTGTTTCATATCGAATCCCCAGGTTTATATCGGGGTGAGCTTCTGCAATTACTCCTGTGGAAATAAGTGGGTCACCGGGTTCATTTGGGCGCAATAGATTATAGTTCAAAGCCATACGATAGAGTCCGGCACTTGCTCCCAGGGCCAAAGTCCCTTCACCTAGTGTAAGGCGGTAGGCAGCAGCAAGGTGAATGCTTTGATTGGTTAAAGCTCCAATCTTGTCGTTATAAACCGTCAGACCGACGCCGAGATTTTTGAGAGGAACACTTGCTGAAAAAAATTGCGTGGAAGGAGCCCCCCCTTCATCAAATGTACCCTGATACCCTGCATATTGTTGTCGGTGAATCAATTGAATTCGGCTGACTCCATCGGCACCGGCAGCGGCAGGGTTAAAGTAAAGCTGATTGAGTTGAAACTGACTGAACTGAGAGGCTTGTTGCCCACTGACGAGTGTTGAAAGTAGCAAGCTGATGCTCAGCAGAATACAGGTATAGGTGCTTCTTAACATACAGGATTAAAGGTAACCTCATTCAATATACAGTACTATCCTAGTCACAAAAGGTTTACAGGATAACGCATATTCAGGAAAAAAATTGAGAAAAGCCAAGAAGGCCGAAAAAAAATCGGCCTTCCTGTTCTCTATTGAATGTTGTTTGCCTTTTGAATGTACAGTTCTAATGCGCCGTTCATAGAGGGAGCATTGGGTAGCGGGGCTTGAATATCCAGGAAAAGTCCGGCATCTTCAACGGCTTTGGCAGTGGTAGGCCCAAAGGCAGCAATACGGGTTTTGTTTTGCTTGAAATCAGGAAAGTTCTCAAAGAGAGATTTTATGCCTGAAGGACTGAAAAAGGCAATAATGTCGTAATACACATCTTCCAGATCGGAAAGATCGGCGGATACAGTCTGATACATCGTGGCCTCAGTGAAGTGGAGGTCCTCAATGTCTGCAAATTCAGGAATATCATTTTTCCGTACATCTGAGCAAGGGTACAGAAACTTTTCGTTCTTGTGTTTGCGAATCAGCTCAATCAGCTCGGCAGCCGTCTTTGTGCCGGCAAAAATCTTACGCTTCCTTATGACAATATACTTCTGCAGGTAGTTGGCCGTTTGCTCTGAAATACAGAAATATTTCATATCCGCAGGTACCTCAACTCGTCCTTCCTGACAAATACGGAAAAAGTGGTCGATGGCATTCCGGCTGGTAAAAATAACAGCCGTATGATCCAGAATGGTCACTTTTTGTTTCCGAAATTCTTTGAAAGAAACTCCGTCTACCTTAATAAAGGGTCGAAAATCTACTTTGATGTTGTATTTTCGAGCTAATTCAAAATAGGGTGAATTTTCATCGGCAGGTCTTGACTGGCTAACCAGAATACTAGATACCTTATTGAGCCGCTCCTGATCAAATTTGATGGTCTCACTCATTTAATCTATACGTTAATTATTCAAATAGATAGCGTCTGTTTCCATTATAAAGCATACTTGACGCCAATAATCAAGGGTATGATTTCTAAAACGCAAAGGTACGAAAATAAATACAGATTAATAATCCGACCCGTATTGTTCAACAGTATGTAAAGAAGGAAGAAGCGAATCAGGTAATAGATTAGGAATATATAAAATAAAGACGACTGCGCTTGTTCCAGCCAATCCGGATATTGCAGGGCAAGTGAGAAGCTGATCAGAATGAAGAACAGGTAAAACAGGTAGGAGAATTGCAAAGATTTGATATAGTGGGTATTAATGACATTTTCAAGATTCAATACACCTCCTGCAACACCCATGAATATAAATTTAACGAAAAATAGCCCTATGAAAAGTAGAGTCAGTTTGATTTGGTCTAGACCTAATTGTGCAAATGTTTCCCCTTCGAGCAAGAGACCGCTTTTGTAAAATAAATCAAGCTTATGATGTGTAAAAAATAGTATAAGGTAGGCAAGACCCATGCTTACGATCAGGGTAATTAACAGTACCGAGCGACTGTAAGGCTTGCTGAATCGGTAAAAGTCATTTCGATCGCTCGTATCAAAAAGATCTTTCGGGCTTAAAAAACGCCGAAAAGTAACCGGAGAACTTGTGTACGTAAAGAGAGTCAGGATCAGGATTAAAACAACCACGACTATAGCATAATCTTCAAAAGGAGACGTCGGAATTGGCTTGATGTTTATAAACGACAGCCCGGGAACAAGCTTTTTTTCGGAAGTTCCCACATTCTTTTTTGAATGCCCGATCAATACCTTTTTGCCGTCAATGCCGGATGAGCCGTACAGCGTAAGCAGTAGCTCACTTTTTTTGTACACGCGGCTAAGACTATCAACGTTCAGTGTTCGCCAGGAATCTGCCGTGAGCTTTTGTTGAAGGGCTCCTTCAATAAACAGATAGTTTTCGTTAGCTACCCAAACCAGCAGATCATATCGTTTGTACTTGGATAAATCAACTAGTAAGCTTACTGATAATTCGCTGTCGTTTACACCTTTGGAATAGGGGACGAAGCTTTTATATCGGCTACTGAAAGTGAGCCAATCGTGTTGATAATCATAAACAAGATAGTGATTTTTGTCAGGCCCGATTTCATTGACTGCCCAGGACAGCGAAAAAAAGGAACTGAAAATCAAGACCAGAGAAAGCGTAGAAAGCAGTCGAACCAATTTCATATTGTAGCAAGAAAGGGCCGAGTTTCCTCAGCCCTTATCTTATCCAAAATCATCAAATACTATTATTTTTTGCCAAGTGCCAGCAGCATTGTATCCCCAATTACGGCGGGCGACTGTGCCACAAGAATTCCGCATTCGCTCATAATTCTCATTTTTGCTTCGGCCGTATCGTCAGCTCCACCAATGATTGCACCGGCGTGGCCCATGCGGCGACCTTTGGGGGCCGTTTGTCCGGCAATAAAGCCAACCACAGGTTTGAGATTTCCTGATTCCTGAATGTAGCGGGCGGCTTCGGCTTCCATACTTCCGCCAATTTCACCGATCATAACAATTGCCTCAGTTTCAGGATCATTCATGAGTAGTTCAACTGCTTCTTTGGTCGTTGTACCAATGATCGGGTCGCCACCAATACCGATTGCGGTTGTTTGGCCTAGCCCGGCACGGGTTAGCTGATCAACGGCTTCATAGGTCAGGGTACCTGACTTTGAAACTATTCCGACGGTTCCTTTTTTAAAGATAAAGCCGGGCATAATTCCAACTTTACATTCTTCGGCAGTGATGATTCCGGGACAGTTTGGGCCAATCAAGCGGCAGTTTTTGCCTTTCAGATATTGCTTGGCCATCATCATGTCTTTGGTCGGAATGCCTTCTGTAATACAGACGATCACGCCAATTCCTGCGTCAGCCGCTTCCATAATGGCGTCGCCGGCAAATGCTGGTGGAACAAAAATAATGGAAACGTCGGCTCCGGTAGAACGAACGGCCTGATCAACTGTATTGAACACGGGACGCTCCAAATGGCTCATCCCGCCTTTGCCGGGCGTCACGCCGCCTACAACGGCGGTGCCATACTCAATCATTTGCTGGGCATGGAAGGAACCCTCTGATCCTGTAAATCCTTGGACAATAATTTTAGAATTCTTATTTACTAAAACGCTCATGTTGGTGAATCGGTTTTTTCGGTAAAAGTAGAACGAAATGCCCTAAGTAGCAAAAGGTGAAGATAATTTGTAAATTGCCTTTACGCAATTTTAACCCTAAAAGCCCCGGTCAACCCGCATGATTACTCAAACCGTGTCTGAACTCACTCTTTGTGTTACTGCTTTCGCTGTCTTTCTCGTATTTTTTCAAAAACAATCTATTTATTCCCGGCTGCTTTGGGGGTTATTTTTAATTACTCTTTCCTTAACAGCTTTGCTTTCTACGCTAAACTACCTGGGCTGGGACGCAATTACTCCGGTGCTGCGCTCAGTCAAAAGACTGGAAAACACCCTTGGTCCGGTTTGTATGTTAGCCGGAACCTGGTTTCTGATTAATCATTCAGTTCCCTCGCGACAAGCCTTTTGGGGAACCGTCGGCGTTGGTATTGGGCTTTACTTTGGATTAGTATGGTACCGCATGGAATCCATGATTCAGGTGGTGCAGCCGTTGTGCATCGTCATCTCCATGATGATCGCCTGTTGGGGCTTACTTCTCAAACAAAAAAGTGCACTATGGATCATTTTTGCCATGACTATCCTTGCGCTTTCCAGCAAATTGCGGCTTTCGCTTGATTCACAGTTTGCTTTCGAGCCCTATGAATTGTTGGTCGCAATTTCCACATTCTGCTTGGGTAAAGCCATGGAATTTGAGCACGCTACCTTATTTAAATAGGCCTGAAATTCTTTAAGAATAACAGGCCTATTCAGGAATTTCAGTACAAATTTTAATTCTAAACTTTGATTTGTTCCATTTTTGGTACAAATAAGTGCATGACAACCCATGCAATCAGATAGGCAGATCCACACATCAGAAAAATAATGTTGTAGCCACTCCCTATATCTCCACTTTCTTTAAAAGCATCGAGTATTTGTCCAACAATCAGTGGGAAAAGAACGCCGCCCACGGAGCCGGCCATGCCGCCTAGCCCGACTATGGAACTAACTGCCCGCCGGGGAAACATATCAGAAGCTGTGGTGAAAATATTGGCACTCCAGGCCTGATGTGCAGCGCAGGCAAGGCTGATGAGCCCAACGGCAACCCAAATATTGGTGGCCGAGCTAGCCAGCATGATGGGGATCACCATGATGGCGAAAATAAACATCGCGGTCTTGCGTGCTTTGAAAATAGGCCAACCTCTTTTGATCAGATACCCGGAAAGATACCCCCCTCCAATACTGCCAATTGTACTTGCCGTGTACACGATTGCCAGGTGAATGCTTGGTTTTTTAAGGTCAAGGTCAAACGTTGTAGCAAAGTAAGAAGGCAGCCAAAATAGGAAAAACCACCAAATTGGGTCAGTTAGGAATTTGCCAAAAACAAAGGCCCAGGTTTGACGCACTTTAAATAATTTGGCCCAGGGAATTGGCTGTTCTTTTGAGTCGTCGTCTGCATCACTGTTGATGTACGCAAGCTCTTCCGGCGAAATGCCTTTTTTGCGGCTAGGTATTTCGTAAATCAGCCACCAGAAAATGAGCCAGATAAATCCGATGGCGCCTGTGATCAGGAATGCTTCCTGCCAGCCGTATAAACCCAAAATCCAGGGTACCATAATAGGCGCAACCACAGCACCGATGTTTGTTCCTGAATTAAAAATCCCGGTTGCAAATGCACGTTCTTTTTTGGGAAACCATTCGGCCACAGCTTTGATAGAGGCAGGAAAGTTGCCGGATTCGCCCAGTCCAAGCGTGGCTCGCCAAAAACCAAATCCCATGGTACTTTTTGCCAATGCATGACCCATCGCTGCAAGGCTCCACACAACCAACGAAACGGCTAATCCCATTTTAGTGCCTATTTTGTCAATAATCCGGCCAAAAATCAAATAACCAAAAGCGTAGGCAGCGGTAAATGCCATTACGATTTGGCTGTAATCGGTTTCAGTCCAGTTAAAGTCAACTTCGAGTGTGGGTTTGAGTAACCCAATGACCTGTCGATCCAGGTAGTTGATAGTGGTTGCAAAAAAGAGGAGTGTGACGACGGTCCAGCGGTACGTCTTTGTGGTTTTTTCCATTGGATTGGGTTTAGATTGAAATCAAATTTCTACGTGTAAATTTTCAGATAAATCTCTCTTCAACTATTTCTCTGCGGAAGCAAACTACCCGATTGGTCCTGGGTAAGCGGACGAAACTCCCCGCAGGCATTCGTTACAAAAGAGGCTGAATCCCTTTTTCTCCCGATTGTATTTCCACAAAAGACGCCAAACAAGTTCTTTCACCCTTTGATTTTAAGGGAAAGTTTTTGTTCCTACCATTGGAGCATCTATAAATCAGGTGCTTATAAACATATCCTAACCTGGATTTACCGAATACTCCGTACTGTTTCCTTGACAAGTGCAGCTGAGTTTTGAGCTGCTATTTTCAAAAATTGCAACATATCTTCCCGTGCACTGCCGTTTGCTTTGTCGCTCAGGCTACGAATGACCAAACATGGCACCTGCTGTTGCCAGCAGATTTGGGCCACGGTTGCGCCTTCCATTTCGGTGGCATCTGCCCCAAAATCTGCAATCAATTGCTGTACTTTTTCTTCGGAAGAAACAAAAACATCACCCGTTACAATTCGGCCCTGAATAACCTTTGGCGCCCGACGCGCTTTGTCGGATGATTCAAAAGTAACCCGGTCAACCGCCTGTTGAGCAAGGGAAAGAAGCAGCGAGTCCGCCGGAAAATCAGCCGGATTAAATTCGTTTGTGATTGGGTTTCGGGTTTGTCGGGTGGCTTGTTTCTGAAAAGTTATGTAGCCAAAATCATGATAGGTAACTTCTTTGCCAATCACAATATCCCCCGGAAGGAGCGCCGGATTCAGGCCACCCGCAATTCCTGTAAAGAGAACCTGCGCCGGGCGAAAGGTCTGTAACATCAGCGTAGTCGTCATCGCGGCATTGGCTTTGCCGATTCCCGTAAGGGCAATGACTACCTTCCGGCCGTTGAGCTTTCCGGTGGTAAACGGTATACCATGAACGACCCGCACCCGCTTATGACTGACAGACTGTTCCAGTAGTTTGACTTCATCACTAAATGCGCCGAGCAAAGCGGTTACATTTTTCTTTTTGTAAATCTGAGCGTGTGAAAAAGAAATAGTTAGTGTAAAAATCGACGTTAGAATCAGAAATAGTAAGCTAAATTTTTTCATAAAAGACCTTGGGCATGCGAGCCCGTTAAAATGGAAAGAATGGCTAAAATGTCAATAATAATAAGTACAGGAGATATTTCGCGGTATTTTCCCTGAACCAGTTTCAGGAAAGTCCAGCTCAGAAAACCCCAGATAATTCCCTGTGTAATGGAATAACTGAAAGGTATCAAAACCAGCGCCAAAAAAGCGGGAATAGCTTCTTCCATGGATTTCCAGTCAATTTGTACCACCGGACGAATCATAAATACGCCCACAATTACCAATGCAGGAGCTGTGGCTACGGCAGGAATCAGGGAAAGTAGGGGCGATAAAAACATGAAGGGCAGAAAGAGCAGTCCGGCAAAAACCGCCGTAAGGCCCGTTCGTCCGCCCTGCTCAATGCCAACCGCTGATTCAATATACGTAGTGCCGGGACTTGTACCCAGCAAACCGGCAAGCGTAGTGGCCACTGCGTCAGTTAGTAGAGATTTTTTAATGTTCCTTGGATTTCCGTCGGCATCTTTAAGATTAGCGGCTTCGGCCACACCCACAAATGTGGCGAGACTATCAAATAGGTCCGTAAAAACAAAGGCAAAAATGACAGGCCACAGTGCAAATTGCAGCGAACCAACAAAATCCAGTGCAAAAAGTAAACTAAAATCCGGAGCCGAAAACCAGCCTTCGGCAGAGGAAACAGGAAGCCCAAAGTAGGCTTGTCCAAAATAGGCAAGCAGCGAAACAATCAGAATGCTGAGGACAATTCCACCGGGGGTTTTTCTGGTTATAAAAAACGCTGTCAGCGCCAGTCCTACAATAAATAAGATCAGAAGCGGCTGTGTCGGATCACCCAAACTTACCAATGTAGCCGGATTGGCAACAATGAAACCGGCATTGGATAGACCAATCAGCGCAATGAAAAGCCCGATTCCGGCAGCAACGGCATGTCGGAGCGAGACCGGAATCGATTTCAGCAACAGCGTACGAACGTTGAATAAGGAAAGAAGTAGGAAAATAATACCTGACCAGAAAACCGCACCCAAAGCAGTTTCCCAGGCAATTCCCATGGTTTTTACGGCCGTGAACGTAAAGAAGGCATTCAGGCCCATGCCGGGTGCAACGACCAATGGATTTTTGGCATAAAAACCCATGAGCAAACTACTCAAAAACGACAGCAAAACCGTGGCCGTCAGCACGCCACTAAACGGCATTCCTGCCTGACTCAGAATAGATGGATTGACGACGATGATGTACATGGTGGCCAAAAACGTAGATAATCCGGCGATGAATTCGATCCGGATGGAGGTTTTGTTTTTGGAAAGTTCAAAGTAACGTTCAAGCATAAAAGAAAGTAGGTTCAGAAAAAAAGCTAGTTCAGAAATTCAGTTCAGGGTGTTTCAAATGATGCTTAGTTGCATCCTGATAGGCTTTTGCTACGGCCAATACTTTATCTTCTCTGAATAGTTGACCCATAAAAGTAATACTTGTTGGCGTTCCGCGGCGATTAAATCCATTGGGGAGCACTACGCTGGGATGTCCGGTAAGATTCGTGATCGCCAGGTTTCCTCCACCATAGGCTGGCGAAACGTACACATCAACTTTGGCTTCCAGCAAACAGCGGTACATGTCCTGAATCAATTTTGTTCGCAGCCGATTGGCTTGCAGATACTCCACTGCCGGGACGAACCTTGCTGCACGGAAGACATTTGGCCAGGCATTTTTTACCTGACGAACCAGCAAATCATCCCGATTGCTACGGGTCAAATCGTCAAAAGCAGCTGCACCTTCCACCGAAAGAATCATCGTCATATCGCTCGCCGGATAGGAGGGGAGCTGCATCGGAATGAGCTCAGCGCCAAGCTCTTTAAGTACCGCCAGAGTTAGTGAATCGTTGGAGCGGGTAGGATAATTTTCGGCAAAAGCTTTTTCCAGAAACCCGATGCGCATTCCGCGCAGAGATTTTACCGGTGCATAATTAAACGGAGCATCCAGAATGGTAAGATCCTGTCCATCAGGACCATAGATCGCATTGAAAACCAGCGCGCAATCTTCCACGGTGCGGCAGATAGGGCCGATTTTGTCCATGCTCCAGCTCAGTGCCATAGCGCCATGCCGACTCACCCGCCCAAAGGTTGGGCGCAGACCCGTAGTTCCGCAGACCGTAGAAGGCGACACAATGCTGCCGAGGGTTTCGGTGCCAATCGCAAAAGGAAGCAGACCTGCCGAAACAGAAGAGGCCGAGCCAGCCGAAGAGCCACTCGACCCCGATTCGGGAGCCCACGGATTGCGTGTTTTACCCCCAAACCACACATCGCCCCAGGCCAGGGCGCCCATGCTGAGTTTGGCGCATAAAACGGCACCGGCTTCTTCGAGTTTTTTGATTACGGTTGCGTCTTGTTCCAACACCTGATCCTTGAATGGCGCAGCGCCCCAGGTAGTTTTGTATCCTTTTTTTGACAAAAGATCTTTGGCGCCATACGGAATTCCGTGCAGCAATCCCCGGTAGTTGCCTGCCTTAATTTCCTCATCGGCTTTCCGGGCCTGCGTCAGGGCAAGTTCCTCTGTGAGCGTTACGACACAATGCAGGGTTGGATCGTATTTTTTTAATCGGTCTATAAAAAACTGAGTCAATTCTAAGGAGGTAATCTGACGTGAACGAAGGAGCGAAGCCAATTGAGAAATGGAGTAAAACGCCAGCTCATTTTTGTCGCGCGGCAAACTTGCTTTCACCATTGGACTATACTGAAAGGGCTTTTTAACTTTTTCAAACTCAAAACCAATCGGAAGCGGATTAAAATAGAGCGCAGGTGCTACGTCGTTGGTCAGCTCAACCGCCCGCATCCGCTCAAATCCTTCCCGGGCATCGGTCAGTTCAGTCAGCATCGAGTCTCGTTCAGCTTCCGTAAAGCTCAGCCCCATCAGCTGCGAGGCATAGTTTACCATCTCGGTGGTAATAACTTCCGGTGCGTTTACCGTCAGAAACGAACCAAGAAAAAAACTGCCCAAAAAACCAAAAGCAAGCGCTACGCGCCGTGTAAAGCGGGATGAAAACATGATTATATCCTTAAAACATGAAAGTATATTACAGGTTCGGGAGGGCAAGGTGATTCTTGTCCCGAAGATGCTAAAAAAGGAAGAAAGTTGGGTAGAATGGATTAGAGATGCGGCAAAAAACCGATGATGACGTCATATTTCCGAGCCTCTATATAAATTATTCATGAATGAATAGGATTTATGGGAGATGTCTCTGACTTTTGATCATATCATTCTATCAACTATTTCCCTCTGTTGAACCACATGACTAGCAAGCCCCTCATTCTGCCGCTTCCTGCTTCGATCCGTAGCCACGTGCTGCCTTCAAAAAGAGATGTATGGCTTTTTCAAAAACGGCGGCTTAGTCTACAATTTTGATCTTCTGTTTATAGCTACACCTAATAAATTGCCATTCAAAATGAAAACCCTTCTTATCACCCTGCTTAGTTGGTTCAGTACATTGTCAGTAGGCATAGCCCAGGAAATGACCCCTGTTTTGTGGAGTTATACGGTAGAAAGGAATGCCGGAAATGATACCATTACTGTGCGGATGGATGCTTCCATTGCGCCAATGTGGTATCTATACGCTGAAAAAGAGGATAAGGACAGCCTGAGTGTAGGATTGCATGTAAAAATAACGCAAACAGAAAATTGTATGGCAGTGGGTGTCCCTGACTTTTCCAATACGAAACTATACCATAGTTCAGGATTAGACGAAAGTTACGTGGTCATGCAGGATCGTGGGAGCATTCGTCAGCGCTTTGTAAAAACAAAAGCAACAGGACGTGCACAACTATCGATTGATTACATGGCGATGAGTGAGGATGTACAAAGACAGCAAGGAGTGGTAGTAAAAAAATCCGAAAAGATTGACGTAGAATTTTAAGGAAATGGTTAAAATGTAGATTTGTTAAAAAATATTAAATCTATTTATTATTTTTTATAATTCTTTAAAAAATAATAAAATTTGACTCATATTTTATTAATAATCAACAATATGCAAGATTATAAAATCAGAAACCTATCTGAAATTCAAGTAAAATTAATTCTTGTTTGTTTACTTATTTTCCTTTCAAATTGTAAAGAATATGCAAAAAAAGATACAATTATAATTAAAGGGAATATCAAAAATCTCCCAGATGGTACATTATATATAGGAGACTGGCGTCAAGAGATAGACTCAGTTAATACCAAAAATGGAAAATTTGTGCTTGAAATCATCAAAGGAATTGACTTTGAGCCCAAATATATACACTTTCTGCATGTTGCTCATGGCGATAGCGTGAGAAGAGTATTCATGTTCGATACTAAGGCAAAGTACAAATCGAAACCTATGGCTACGAGTACCATTATGTTAGAAGAGAACCTTCTGGAACTATCCGGAGAGCTTTTTGATTCCAAAGTGAAACACAAATCATTTTCATCTTCCTTTAAAGGTGATCGGGAATTTGATATTCAGACTAAGGTTTATCTCGAAGATACCGTTAGGTTTCCGACCCGCTACACTATTTCCCATCTTAATGGGATGTTGGATAAGTACCCTTATTCGTATCATGTGTTTTTTGAGTTTGAAAAGTTAGCTCACTCCATGAATACGAAACGAGCGCTGACTTTTTTTGAGAGATTTGATCCTGAAGTCAGAAATAGTAATGCCGGAAAGCGTGTAGAAAACTATATAAAGTTACGATCTACCAGGAAGTTGAATACGACTTTACTGCCGGATGTAAGCAACCAGCAAAGGAATATTTTGATACCGGGAAAACGCATCCATTTGGTAGTTCTTTGGGCTTCATGGTGTGGACCTTGTCGCAAAGAAATACCTGATCTAAAACGAATACACAAAAAATTTGAAAATCAGAAGTTATTTGATATGGTTTCTATTTCTCTTGATGAAGATAGTGCTGATTGGAAGAAAGCTCTAAATTATGAAAAGATGCCCTGGCGACAGTTGATCATGAGTAAAGAAGTTAATATGTATTCCAAAGAACTATTTAGTTTTGATGGAAGTATACCAACAACTTTGCTTGTTGATGGAGATGGAAAAATAGTAAAGAAACACGTTGGTTATTCTAAAAATAATGATGAAGAAATCATGAAATTCCTAGATGAAACTTTTCAGAATTAGTAAATATATTTTTTCTATTTCAATAAGTATTGTAAATCCTAGCCGTCGTTGGTGTTTTACCAAGGACACATTGGCAGCCTGTTGTAGGTGAAAACACCAACAATGGCTCCAAATTCCCCTTTCCCCTAATAGCTCCCCTCACCGCCGCCACCGCCAAAATCGCCTTCTCCAAAGCGGAGGTCGGGTTGTGTGTCTGAAACCGTAGACGACAGCTGCGTTGCTACGATATTCCCGACAAATAGAGCCGTTTCTGAAATAGGTTCAGGCGTGCTGATAAAACCATTGCGTTCGGTTTTTAGGTACTTTATCAGAAAAAAGGCAAGCCCCATGCCGACGCCGCCAAGTAGCACGCTAAGCCACGGGCCCGAAATTACGGGATGGTACTGAACCCAGGTAAGAATTGATCCTACCGCAAAGAAAATACTGATAATCAGATACATGAGTTGCTTTTTGCGAATTCCGATTCCGAGATAAACCAAAGGAATCAGAAAGGTAAAGAGCCAGAAAAGGCCTGCATAGGGTATTTCGGGCGAAGGATCAGGAAGGTCATTCAGCAAGGCGTTGCCCTCACGCACTACCGCGTAGTTTCCGGTAAGGTACACGATAGAAAGTGCAGCTATTTGTACTACCCAAAGTGCAGTTTCCCAATAAAAACTCTTTGGTTGTGCCCTGAATTTTGCCAACGCCCACGCTACCAACAGCGCAATAGCCATCAAAATAAAGGGTAAAAGTGCCTTGCCAAGTGGCGACTCAACGGCAAGGGAGGCTACAATAAATAAAATGGTCAACAATGTGCCAAGCGCAATGAGCGGCTCGCCGTAGCGATACGTAAAAAAGAGCAACAAGGGTAAAAAGAGCAAGGCAATTGCCCAGGGTTGATCGAAATTTGGAACAATGAAATCAAACAGCAATGGCGCAAAGAACCCAATGCAGGCATATTGCAGCACGTTATCAATGCCGGAGAAGTGCAGTTTTCGGGTTTTAATTAAATGATTTAGAGTAAAGTACAACACGACCCCATAAATAGGCGGCAGAAATCTCTCAGCAGACGGAATACTAATAAACGGTGCTAAAAACAGGAGCCCTGCCGAAATACAAATCCAGGTAAAAAAGAACAGACCGACCCACACAAACCAATGTGGCCGGTAAGGGAGTTCGGGATAGGCGGCGCGGATCGTTTGGGCATTTTCTTCCGAAATTAACTTTTTGGCGCTCCAATCCTTCACTTGCCTGTGAATAGACTCGTTTTTCAGAAGTTGTTCGTTGTAGGCTTTCATGAGAAATGTTTACTTTAAAAGCTTTTTGAAATTGAGAAAAAACCAGACAACTCCCGCAGCGCTTGCCAAAAAATAAAAACTGCCTAGAAAAAAACCTGCGTCCATGGAGATGTTGTGAAAAAGCAGGTAGGTAAAGGCCGTATAGCCAAACACTACGCTAAGCAACAGAAACAAAAGTGATCCGTGCGTGCGGGCATAGGTATAAAAGTACCAGCAACCGCCAGCTATAAGTGCGGCATACAACAGTTGCCAGCTATCAATCGTGAAAAGTCCACCCGACGCAGAGGCCAGAAAGAGCGTTCCGGCTATGAGCAGGTAGGTATACATAAAGTGAGGTTTTATTCCTTTTCGGGCCAAAAATACTCCGAGCGCCACAAAGAAAACTCCTACCGCCAATCCGGCATGAATAATGACCGGATCTGAAAAATCGTTGCTGACGAGCAGCTGTGAGGGTGCGGCGGTAAGTCCGGCCCAGGAGGCAAAAGCGGTGAGGCTTAGCGACAAAACTCCCTGATGATCAAAGCGGTAGGAGAGGAAGAAAAAAAGCAGCGCCGGAATCAGTACGGCCACTCCGTAGCGCTCGCCAAAGAGCTGATATTGATACTGCACGTAGCCTTCAATCGCCAGAAAGAGTAAGCAGCCCAAAAGTAAAATACCTTCCAAAATCGGCTGCCTGTCAGTAAAAGCCTGCCACTGAAACGGCGCAGATTTTTGAAAAACATAGCCAAAACACGCGAGCATAAGCAGACAAAGTGCGCCAATGAGAACCGAATGACCGATGCTGTCGATATTCTGATAAATCAACACGCCAATGCCCGCAATAAATGCGGAAACGGATGCGTAGAGCAGGATATGTAGCAGGTAATACAGCGAGACGGGTTTTTGGCTTTCGTAAGCTTGCAGCTGCTCAGCTTGCGGTTCAGAAAGTAGATTTTTTTCTAAAAGTTCCTGAATGACAGTGCGTGTTTTCATAACATTCTCAATAAAAAAACAGAAAAATGAAGAAGGTTGGCTTGGTATTTTTGGTAAAAAAGAAGCAAATTGTATTTGCTGTCCCGGCGGTATTTTTATAAAATTCCTTCCGGGAGTTTTCTCAATTCTAATGTACAACTATTTTTATTGCTTATGAAAATCACCTATTTCGGACATTCCTGCTTTGGTATCGAAACGGCCCATCATCGCCTTCTTTTTGATCCCTTTATTTCGCCCAATATTTTGGCAAATGCCATTGATAAAGACCTGATTGAGGCCGATTATATTTTTATATCACACGGTCACGAAGATCACGTTGCCGATGCGGAGTATTTGGCCAAACGAACCGGCGCTACGGTAGTAGCCAACTATGAGATTTACAGTTGGCTTCAGGGCAAAGGTGTCGAAAAAGGGCATCCAATGAACACCGGAGGCAAGTGGACGTTTGAGTTTGGGCAGGTACAAATGGTCGCTGCGATGCATTCAAGCAGCCTGCCCGATGGCAGTTACGGCGGCAGCGCCAACGGTTTTGTGATTCAGTTGGGGGGTAAAACGTTTTACTTTGCCGGAGATACAGCGCTATTTTCTGACATGAAATTTATTGGTGAAGAGTACGACATTGACTTCGCATTTTTGCCCATAGGCAGCAATTTTACCATGGATATCTACGATGCCTGCCGGGCTGCGCATTTTGTCAATACAAAGCAGGTTATTGGCATGCACTACGATACGTTTCCGTACATCGTCATTGATAAAGAAGCAGTACAACGGACTGCCGAAACCTCAAATATTGAGTTGCATTTGCTGCCTATTGGCGGAAGTTTAAGTTTATAAATGGGATTTTCTCACGATCAAATATTAAAAAAAAAGTCGTGAAAATAGGTATTCTTTGTGGTTCGTTTATTCAGGATTTGGTGATACTTAGCTCATTTATTTACTAACTTTAAGCTAATATTTTGAATTTGTAATCTACTACTGATAAACTATTTTCACGACTCTTTACTTTTCTACTGTTTATTTTTAGAAAATTATAAGTAGTCAATAACTTTTACTTTATACCCGACCTACTTGTCAATAGCATGATGTATGCATGAAGCTCTAAAAAAATATTTTCGGGAGCGAACCGAAATTCAGGAGGAAAAACTTGATGAATTATCGCCATACTTCAAAGAAAAACTAGTCAAAAAAAATGAATTCCTCCTGCGTGAAGGCGAGGTCTGCAAATTTAATTATTTTGTAGTTTCAGGATGTTTACGCCTATTTTCGGTCAATACTGAGGGCGTAGAAAATACCCGATATTTTGCTTTTGAAGGGAAGTTTGGAACGTCATTTACCAGTTTAATAACCGGAGAGCCTGCCATTGAGGCTATTCAAAGCCTGGAAAAATCAACGGTACTTTCTATCAGTAAAACTGATTTTTTCTATCTTGTAGAACAGGAGCCGGCAGTTAATAAAATTTACCGGAACATACTTGAATCGGCCTACATCACCACCCAAAAACGTATTTATGATTTTCAGGGCTCAGATAGCCTTGGTCGGTTAAAGTGGCTGCTCGAACAGCAGCCAATGGTATTTAGCAGACTTTCCAACAAAACAATTGCAAGTTATCTTGGAGTTACACCGTATACTTTGAGTCGTTTAAAAGCTCAATAGCCCTAGGAGAAACGTTGCTTTAGAGCAACATTTTTCTTGCTTCAATTACCAATCTTTGCAGCAGTTTAAAAAAGCAAATTGTATGCAAATGTCAAAACAGCCTGTCGCTATCCCTCTGTTTTTATTGGTAGTAACCTTTTCATTGCCAGGAATTTTTACGAAAATTTTGGCTCAGGAAAATTTGCCCAAAGTTCCTATTCCGGTTGAATTTATGGCAGGAAATAATCGAATGTATTTTCAGACGGTTGTCAAGCGGAAGTTTTCACCGGAAAGCAAATTGGGCTTTTTGAGTGTTTCTTCCTTAGCTTCAAGTTACGCAAATGATCTGGAAGAACTGGATATGGTTGTTCCTTTACTAGTTACCTATACCATGTACAAAGGGTTCGGGTTTGTGGGAGGTGCCACTATAAATAATCGGGTAGGATTTTCTCCTCTTGTAGGGGCACAGCATTCGTTCACTAATAAAAATTGGGTGTCGGTAACCATTGCTTCATTGTTTCTTAATTCAACAAAAAATACGGAGCTTTTTGGAATATATGAATATAAACCTTTGATCAAAAAAAATCTTAATTTGTACAGTAGAGTTCAGTTTCTATATATTCATAATTCCCGTGAAAATCATCACGCAAGGAGTTTTTTGCAACTCAGGGCAGGTTTGAAAATGAATGCTTTAAATTTTGGAGCAGGTACAAATTTAGACCAATACGGACCGCAAAAAGAATTCAAACCCAACTACGGACTATTTGTTAGCTGGGCATTTCAGTAAAATAAAAGCCACAGAATGAGTAAAGAATCAATCACTGTACCGGTCATTCTGCCAGGGATAGGCAGTATTGGAATAGCCACGTTCTTCCCAAAATCCGGGTTTATCAGCATTCATAAACGTAATCTTCTTCACCCATTTGGCGCCTTTCCAGGCATATAGCTGTGGAGTAATGACCCGCACGAGCCCACCGTGTTCGGTAGGAAGTGGCTCTCCCTGAGCGGTATGAACCAGCAAGACGTCCGGTTTTAAAGCTTCTTCCAGCGATACATTCGTTGAATAGGTATCGTATCCGTAAAACATCACATGGGTCGCTGCATCCGTAGGTCTGACGAGCGCAGCAATATCCAGCATTCTGACACCCACCCAGTTCATATCCATTTTGGACCAGGTAGTTACGCAATGAAAATCGCTGGTATCTTCGGTTTGCGGCAGGGCCATAAAATCGTCCCATTTCAAAACCAACGGTTGCTCTACTTCCCCATCAATGTATAAACGCCACCGCTCTTTGGATACATCCGGTTTGTAGCCAAGATCCAGCACGGGCCATTTTTCGGTTTTAAACTGTCCAACGGGAAGTTGTGGCATGCCGTGCCGATTGACGGGCCCGGTTCCCTGCGGATTTTGGTCCGCGAGCGATGGAGTACGCCTGATTTTTTCCTCAAAGCGGGCTTTGAGTTTCATACGGGCCTCCACAATTTTATCTAGTTTGTCCATCTCAGACCTATTTTTTTAGCCAGTATTACTTAAAATGATATTTACTAAAATCCAATTCAACGATACGCTTTTGCCTCTTTTTCTATGGAGTCATATTCTGCAATTTCCAGACATTTGTCGTAGTACTTTCGGGCCTGAGCTTTGTCACCGCGGCGATGGGCGATTCGGGCCAATCCGGCATAGGCCATTGCGTGGTATTCGCGGGTGTACTGATCGTCGTAAGGGATTTTGAGCGCTGCGAGGAATTTTTTTTGTGCCTCCACGTCCTGATGATATTTTTTTTCCTGTAAAATCCCTTCAAAAACCAGCCACGAAATGGGGTAAAACCGCTCAGTCCGTTTTTTCAATTCGGGCAATTCTTCTTCTGCTTCTGTATATTTGCCACTTAGTAGAAGCGATTCAATATGAATCATTCTAAAAATGGCATTATTCGGAAACATAGTGTTCAGTCGGGTGGTGTAGGGTACGGCAAGGTCGGGGCGTGACTCGTGTTCGAGGTAAATATGAGCCAGAAAATAGGCCGCTTCTACGCGTGTGACGATGCCTGATTTTGTAGCAATATCCAGTTGTTTGAGTCCCAACGCTTTGTTCCCATTCTTGAAAAAAATCATCAGTGGTTTCACAATCGAGTGATCCTCAGGATATTTTACTACGTAATAATTATACATGCCGGTAGTAAAGTAAAATTCCGGATTTTTTGCGGTAAGCTTTAATCCTTCGGTCATGAATCCGTAGGTTTTCTGGGCTTCGTTGGCCGCTTTAAGGAGTTCGCCCTGATAATTATACATCAACGCAATGTAGCCACGGGCAGCCATGGTAAAAAAAACAGCCTCCGGGTTTTTGCTGTTTTTCCCGTACTGTTTTTCGACCGCAGCCAGGCATTGATTCAGTACACCGATGTACTCGCCAACTTTGGCTTTGTTGTCCTTAATAGGTAAATATTGCCAGTACATCTGAAAGGCGCGCATAAAATAGGTAACCGGATGATTGGGATATTTGACCTGAACCTGATGATTTACCGCCTGCGCCTGACTGAATTCGTAGTTATAAATATGATCAATTCCTTTCTGAATCAGAAGAAGCGTCGGACGATCATTCAAAAGCTGAGCCTTGGCGGGAGTTGATGATAGGCTGAGAATTAGCAGAAAATATAAAAAATAACGGATAGGAAGCATGTGATTTTTTGAATCGACGGTATGGGGTTTGTTAGTGTGCCACTGGAACATTAGCTTTGTCCATAACGTTAAATTACCTGCCTGCGTTTCGCAGCGTAGACTTTTATTCTATCCTATGATTCACTACGAGCAATTTATGCTGGACAATGGGTTGAGGGTTTTCGTACACGAAGACTTTTCTACACCAATGGCCGCGGTCAATATTTTATATAATGTAGGCTCGCGCGACGAAGACGAACAGCGCACGGGTTTTGCTCATTTGTTTGAACATTTAATGTTTGGCGGTTCCCGTAATATTCCTTCGTACGACGAGCCCGTTCAGAATGTGGGTGGCGAAAACAATGCCTTTACCTCGCCCGACCTTACCAATTACTACATCACGCTCCCGGCAGATAATGTGGAAACGGCTTTCTGGCTCGAATCAGACCGCATGATGAGCCTTTCGTTTGATCCGCAGGTGCTGGAAGTTCAGCGAAAAGTGGTTATTGAAGAATTCAAACAGCGCTACCTCAACCAACCCTATGGTGATTTGTGGCTGAAACTGCGCCCGTTGGCATACACCACGCATCCTTACCGCTGGGCTACGATTGGTAAAGATATTGAGCACATTGAACGCGCCACACTTGATGACGTCCGCAATTTTTTCTTTAAATTTTACCGCCCCGTCAATGCGATTTTGGTAGTAGCGGGAGCCGTTACGCTGGCTCAGGTAAAGCAGCTGTCCGAAAAGTGGTTTGGTCCTATTGAGTCAGGCACTCCGTACCTTCGGCAGTTGCCCGCAGAGCCTGTTCAAACATCGGCTCGATTTTTGGAAACCTCCGCCGCCGTGCCTTTGAATTCGCTCATAAAAACTTACCACATGCCGGGACGGTATGAGGCTGATTTTCACGAAGCTGATCTGATAAGCGATATTCTGGGTCGGGGAAAATCGTCGCGACTGTATCAGGCACTTTTGAAAAATCAACCTTTATTCAATTCTGTCACTGCAAGTACCACATCCTCACTTGATCCGGGTTTGCTGTTGATTAAAGCTAACTTAAATCCGGGTGTGTCGATGGAACTGGCCAATGAGGCAGTGGAGTCACTTCTGCAAGATTTTGTACAACATGGCGCAGAAGACGAAGAGCTCGAAAAAGTAAAGAATCAGTCGGAAGTTACGGTGGCTTTTTCTCAGGTAGAATTGTTGAATCGGGCCATGAATCTGGCATTTGCCGCCAATGCGGGGGATCCGGAGCTGGTAAATGCCGATGAAGAAAAAATCAGGATGGTAGAAAAATCAGCTATTCAGCGGGTTGCCCAAACCATCCTGCGTCCTGAAAACTGCTCTACCTTATTTTATCACGCCGAATCCAATCAGACCACATGAGCGGGCCGGGCATACGCATAGGGCTGGGCTATGATGTCCACCAAATGGAAGAAGGCCGTGCCTTCTGGCTCGGCGGTATTTTGATCCCCCACACCCACGGCGCCAAAGGCCACTCCGACGCAGATGTGGTGTGTCATGTGCTGTGCGATGCGCTGTTGGGTGCGGCCAATATGCGTAATATTGGCTACCATTTTTCGGATAAAGACCCGCAATGGAAAGGCGTTGACAGCAAGATTTTGCTCGCCCGAGTGCTGGAAATGATTCGTGAAAAAGGATTTGAGGTAGGAAATGTGGATGTAACAATTGTTTTGCAGCAACCTAAATTGAATCCTCACATTCCGGCCATGAAAGAATGTTTGGCAGGTGTCATGGGCGTTGATCAGGAAGAGATTTCCATTAAGGCCACCACCTCTGAGCAGTTAGGATTTGTTGGCCGGGAAGAAGGAATTGCTGCACATGCAGTAGCATTGATCTATAAAAAATAAGATTTTTAATTACAACGACATTTCAAAACCCATCCTGTACTCCATGAAAAACATTTTCCTGACTACCCTTCTTTGTGGAAGCTTAGTGATTTCTGCCGCTGCCCAAACGGTGGAAGCTCCCCTCGGTTTTGAAGAATATGATCCTTTGTCCACTCTGAAAGTCGAAGAGAATATTCCGACACGAGCGAAATTCCCATTTATTGATGTGCACAATCATCAATACCGCATGCCCGATCAGGATTTGGATAAACTTGTGGCCCAAATGGACAGCATGAATATGGGCATTATGGTCAATTTGAGCGGGCGCGGCTGGTACCAAAACTGGGAGGAAGGCACGGCTCACCTAAAAGGCGGCTTGGCCAATGTGATGAAGTCTCAACCGAAACGCATCGCTATTTTTACAAACCTGCAATTCAAAGGATTTGGCGAAGCCGACTGGACTCAAAAGGCCGTGGCGCAATTGGAAACGGACGTTAAACTGGGTGCCAAAGGCCTGAAAATATATAAAAGCCTGGGTTTTAGCGGAATCGTAGACGAAAAAGGAAAACGAGTAGCCGTCAACGACCCACGCCTTGATCCGGTTTGGGCCAAATGTGGCGCTTTGGGTATTCCGGTGCTGATTCACACGGCCGATGTTCCCTCCTTTTGGGACCCGCTTGATCGGTATAATGAGCGTTGGCTCGAACTCAAAACGCATCCTGGACGCAAGCGCAGTGCTACCGATCCGGTGCCTTTTGTGGATTTGATTGGCGAACAGCACGATATTTTTCGTAAACATCCGGGTACAACTTTCATCAATGCACACATGGGCTGGTATGCCAATGACTTGAAAAAACTGGATAGTCTGATGACCGTTTTTCCAAATACTTACGTGGAAATCGGGGCGGTCATTGCTGAGCTGGGGCGGCAGCCACGTGCGGCCAAAAAGTTTTTTGACAAGTATCAGGATCGCGTGCTGTTTGGCAAAGATAGCTGGGTGCCGTCGGAATATGTTACCTACTTTCGAGTGCTGGAAACGGAGGATGAATATTTTCCTTACCATAAAAAATACCATGCGTTCTGGCGCATGTATGGCCTGGGGCTTTCAGATGAGGTGTTGAAAAAACTATATTACAAAAATGCCCTTCGCATTATTCCAGGCCTGGATAAAAGTGCTTTTCCAGATTGATTTTACATTTTTCAATAAAAATTATACATAAAAAAAACACCAACTGATAAAGTCAATCAGTTGGTTTAACACCTCTTTCCCGTGTCACATATCATTTCCCGTATCGAAATTTACCGCCTGAATATTCCGCTAAAAGCGCCCGTGACAATTGCGCTTGGTACAATTGCAGAAGCGAGAAATATTCTTGTGAAAATTTTTACAAAAGACGGCTTGTATGGCATTGGCGAAGGTGCGCCTTTTTGGATGATTGTTGGCGAAACGCAGGATTCCTGCCTGGCTACTGCCCGTGATTTCGCCCGACTTTTGTTAGGGAAAAGTGTCCTGGATCTGGATGGGAATTTGCGGATTCTGGATACATTTCTGACACAGAACTATACCTGCAAAAGCGCCTTCGACATGGCGTTGTATGACGCTGCTGCAAAAATTGCAAACCTGCCGCTTTATGCGTTTTTGGGCGGTACAAAACGTGTCATCACTACGGATGAAACCGTGTACATTGGTTCGCCGGAGGTGATGGCCGAGGATGCAAAAGCAATTCAGGCCCGGGGAGCGGAGGCGATCAAGGTAAAGTTGGGAAAAGATCCACTCGAAGATATTCAGCGAATTCAAGCGATTCGAGCTGCAATCGGACCCGGTCTGCCTCTGCGAATTGATGCCAATCAGGGATGGAATTACGTATCAGCCGTGCAGGTACTGCGAGCGATTGAGCCGTATCAGGTTGAATATTGCGAGCAGCCGGTTAAAGCCTGGGATTATGAAAATCTGGCACGGGTACGGGCAAATTCTCCCATTCCTATTTGTGCCGATGAGTCTCTTTTTACGCACGTAGATGCGCTGAAACTTGTTCGGGCACAGGCCGTTGACTATTTCAATATCAAATTATCCAAGAGCGGAGGGATTCATTCGGCGCTCAAAATTATTGCCATAGCCGAAGCCGCCGGAATTCCCTGTATGATTGGCTGCATGTCCGAAAGCCGGTTGGGTATTACAGCCAATACACATTTAGCATCGGCGCGGCCAACCATCGTTTTTTATGATTTGGATTCACCTTTTGAGCATGCCGTTGATCCCATTCCAGGCGGTGCGGTGTATGAGCAGCATTATCAGCTTCACCTGCCCGACGCACCCGGGCACGGGGCAGATATAGATGCCGATTTTTTAAAAACGCAGGAATGTATCGTAGTAAATTGACCCTTACATTTCTTCCTCAGCCATCAGCTGTTTTTCGTACAATTCTTTATAAACACTCTCATTTTGAATCAGTTGGTCGTGGGTTCCTTCTTCCACAATGACCCCATTGTCCAGCATAACGATTCGGTCGGCTAGCTTGGCCGATGAAACCCGGTGCGAAATAATAACCGAGGTACGGTCTTTCATGATTCGTTTTAAATTATTCAGGATAATGTTTTCGGTATTTGTGTCTACTGCCGAAAGACAATCGTCCAGAATAAGGATTTTTGGATCCCGGGCAATGGCCCGAGCAATGGACAAACGCTGTTTTTGACCACCCGAGAGCGTCACGCCTCGTTCACCAAGGCGCGTTTCGTACCCATCTGGAAACTCACGAATCGTGGTCATTAGATCCGCATCCTGAACCGCTTGCTCAATTTTTTCAAAAGGCAGTTCATTTATTCCAAACTTAACATTGTTGGCAATCGTGTCCGAAAACAGGAAAACATCCTGAGGAACATAGCCCATCTGCTGCCGCAAATGCTGTACTTTATAGTCTTTTAGCGGAATGTCATCAAGGTAAATGTTCCCCTGCGTTGGATCGTACAAACGGCAAATAAGATTGGCCAACGTACTTTTTCCCGAGCCGGTGGTGCCCAAAATCGCTACACTTTCGCCGGATTTTATGGTTAGATCAAAATTATGAATTGCGCGGATTCCTGAGTCAGGATACAGAAAACCGACGTTATCAAAACGCAGCCCACCCTGAATTTCAGGGGTAAGATTTTTTTCAGAAATAAGGGTCGTTTTTTCGTCCAGAAATTCATTGATACGAACCTGAGAAGCTGCCGCCCGCTGAATTTGACTGGTAGTCCAGCCCAGGGCCATAACGGGCCACGTGAGCATGTTAACGTATAGGATAAACTCCGTAATGTTGCCGGGCGTAAGCGTTCCGTTGATGATTTCCTGTCCGCCGACGTAAATTACCAATACGTTGCTAAGTCCGACGAGAAGCATAATAATTGGAAAAAAGAGCGCATCTACTTTGGTAAGGCTCAGGGATTTATCTTTGAATGACTCCGTTTCTTTTTTGAAATTCCCGAACGAATAATTTTCCTGCACAAATGCTTTTATGACCCGAATTCCCGAAAACGCCTCCTGAACATAGGTAGACAAATTGGAAAGTTGCCGCTGAATTTCTTCCGAACGTTTGATAATAATACTATTGACAATATAAATACTAACCGAAAGCAATGGGAGCGGCAAAAGTACGTACAAGGTAAGCTTGGCATTGACCGAAACCATGTAGGAAATAACCAGAATAAACAGCACAATGAGGTTGATACCGTACATCAGCGACGGCCCCACGTACATTCTGACTTTGCTGACATCCTCCGAAATCCGCGCCATGAGATCGCCGGTGTTGTGCTTCCGATAGAAACTCATCGGCAAGCTTTGGTAGTGCTCGTAAATGTCGTTTTTTAATTCGTATTCGATATGTCGGGACATTACGATGATGGTTTGACGAACCAAAAAAAGAAAGAATCCTTTCAGCAAAGCCATGGCCAAAATCAGCAGACCGTACAGTAAAATACTATTGGTGAAAACGCTATACATTTCAGCCTGAATCGGCGAGCCGTCAAACAGGTAATAAATGTCAAGCGTTTCCCGAACGAGATCCAGCGCATAGCGCACAAGTTGGGCCGGAAAAATTCCGAAAAGATTGGAAATAACCGTAAATAAGGTTCCTAAGATCAGGTACCATTTGTATTTTAAGAGGTACTTATTAAGATACGCGAGTGCTTTCACGTGCAGGGTATGAAAGGTGAAAAGTTGGTACTGTGCTTGGCGATTAACACGAACCAGGCTCAAAACGTTGCAAATTTTCTGGATTCATTCGGTGGCCTGCTTCCGATTGTTAACAAAAAAATCTAATTTTGCGGACAATTTTACCGATCAGAAAACAAAAGATAAATAGTTGCAGGGGCGTTGAGGAGTATAGGTGTGGATTGGTTTTTTTAGATAAAATTCCAGTTGCTCACGAGAATCCCAGCACCCAACACGTTCTTTACTTTACTGCTCCATACATTCATTTCATAGCAGCATTATGCTCAACCGAAGATTATTACGTACCAAGGTGGTTCAGGCACTGTACGCCAGTCAGATTGCAACCGAAGCTGACCGATTGTTGGCGATTGACGAAATAGCAGAAGCCTATTTACCGGATTTGAATTCCATGCTTCCTCAAAATCGGGAGAAGCTGGAAGGATTGAAGCGCCTGTCTATCATGACGTTAGGAGAGTTGATAAAGAAAGGTCAGCCTTCAACTGATGAAGAACTTCCGTTTGAAGTGATTCAAACCGCACGGCGGGCGTTTGAAACCTATACTCGCCAAACCCAACGGGATCGTCAGGCCATAGTGCGGCGGGTTTTGAAAGAAACCGAAGCCATTTACGATGAATTTCTGTCGATCATCATGCTTCTGATGGAACTTGGTTTTCAGTCAAAATTGGAACGTGAGCGCGAATATCCCGATCCGGACATCGTGTTTCCGATTGAGTCCGGGCTTGATACCAATGCGGTTATTTTGCTCTTACAGGCAAGTGAAACACTTGAAATAGAGTTTATTCGCCGGGGGATATCATGGAGTAACGACCTCACAATTATCCGAAAAACCTTTCGTGAAGCCCTTCGTTCGGATGATGTATATATTGACTATTGTAAAAAAAATGTGCACACGCCGGAAGAAGATCAGAAAATGGTGCAGCACGTTTTGAGGCAGGTAATTTTAAAACACGAAATTCCGCTCACGCATTTACAGCAAAATGACCTCTATTGGGAAGATCATTTTGAGCTGATCCGGGGGTTGGCCATTAAAACGCTGAAATCAGCCGATACCGGAAAAATACAACTTCCTGAGTTGACCGATGATTGGGATGAAGATCAGTTTTTTGTAGAAGAGCTTTTTAACAAAACCATCGAACACGAAGCCGAATATGAAAGCTATTTGCACGAGCAACTAAAAAATTGGGACCTCGAACGGATTGCACAAGTGGACATGATTATCATGAAAACCGCTTTGGCCGAATTGATTCATTTTCCTTCCATTCCGGTGAAAGTGTCAATAAATGAATATATCGAAATTGCAAAACGTTATAGTACTCTGAAAAGTGGTAAATTTGTCAACGGAAATCTTGACCGATTGGCCGAAAAACTAAAAGAAAAAGGGATTATTCGCAAGAGTGGACGCGGATTGATTGATAATAAATAAAAAATTGACCTCAGTAAAAGCATTTTTTGAATCAGTATTCACAATCATAAATTATAATCTAGAACGATTAACCATTTAAGCCATGAGCAGTTCAAGCCGTACACTTTTAGCTTTCTTAACCGGATGTGCCACAGGTGCAATTCTTGGAGTCTTATACGCACCGGAAAAAGGGGAAATCACCCGCGATCGGTTGACGTACCGATTGTCAAAATACCGGGAACAGTTAGAGAAATTGATCGCAGATTTGATCGAAGGTAAAAACCTTCCTGACAGTTTAGCCAAAGCAGAAGGTGAGCGCGTGGTCAGTGATGCGCGTGAAAAAGCCGAAAAACTTCTGGAAGATGTCGACCGATTGATGGCGCAAATTAAAAACCAAAACGGTTGATTTTTTCTGACTATCCAACGTCTACGTACAAAATGAAAAAGAATCAGTTTCAGGTCCTGCTCCTGCTCGTTACTTTGGGCGTTTGGCTGGCCGCTTGCGGAACCAATACCGAAAAAGGCCGGGCCGATGAATTGAAAGAAAAAATGCCCGTAATGACGCTTCTCGACAGCGCAACTTTTCAGTTTGGCAGCGTAAAAGAAGGTGACATTGTAGAGCATACCTTTCGCTTTCGGAATGAGGGTGAATTCCCTTTAATCATCAATAATGTAAGTGCTTCCTGTGGGTGTACTATTCCGGAATGGCCCCGCGACCCAATTGCCCCGGAAGAAGAATCTTCCATTTTGGTGCGTTTTAACAGCAAAGGCAAGCCGGGTCAACAGGTGAAAACCATTACGGTATATGCCAATACGGAGCCCGCATCGTCCGAGTTGCGGTTACAGGGTATTGTTCAGGCGGCTGCTGATTCCGTTGCCATTCAATAGAATTATTTGTTTCATTTTATATTTTCAACTCTTCGACCTATGTTAGTTTCTATAATTGCTCAGGCGGCAGCCGGCGGCTCACAGGCTATGATTTACCAAATTGTCATGTGGGTAGGTATCATTGGCGTCTTTTATTTTTTCATGATTCGTCCACAACAAAAAAAGCAGAAAGAGCAAAAGGAACTGTTGGCTGGAATTAAAAAAGGTGATGAAGTAGTTACAATTGGCGGCTTACATGGAAAAGTGTTTTTGGTTGACGAAGCCACTGTTACACTTGATTTGGACAAAGGTGTAAAGCTTACGTTTGACAAATCAGCGATCAGCCGTACGATCAAAGCTTAATCCATTTTATTTCAACTGATTTTACCTCGTGAGCCAGGCAGCATCCAAAAATAGTAAGGTAAAAACGTTTGTCGGCTGTTTATTGGCGGCTACGTTTTTTTGGTTAATGACGGCTCTTAATAAGGATAATTATTCCCTACGACTGGATTATCCGATTCATTTTCAGTTCGATGAATCCCAGTTTATACCAGTACAGCCGTTGCCCAAAACTGTTTCAGTAAACGTTTCGGGTGACGGCTGGAATCTTTTGCGGAAGTCGTGGCTAACTTTTGTAGAAAGCCCGGTAGAGTATAAGGTAATTAACCCACTGAAAGCCAGTGTCATTAATTCCACTTCGCTGACTGATCAAATTGCCGAACATTTTCCGGATGTAAAAGTAAATTACATCATTGCGGATACCTTTGAGCTAGGTTTTGAACGAAAGATTTCTCGAATAATTCCTGTTCGGGTTGATAGCCTGAGCATAGATCTTCGTCCGGGTTTTGTAATTTCCAGCCTTATAAATGTCTCTCCATCGCTAATCTCAGTAGAAGGTCCTGCATCAGAAGTAAGTAATTTTCCTGATACCATTCGTGTTCAGGTTCCTGCCAGTAAAATTCAGAACAATTATGACGAAAATTTGTCGATGAATATTCCCTATCTACCCCTGGTAGAGGTGAGTCATTCGTCGGTTTTCGTGAGTTTTGAAGTAGCTCGTTTGCTGCGTCCTCTCCCTGTCACGACTGCAAAAAAATGAGAAAAGCCCCGCTAGAAATTGGTGTAACCGGTGGCATTGGCTCTGGCAAAAGCATTGTTTGCCGAATTTTCAGCTGCCTGAATGTGCCAATTTACGATGCAGATAAACGCGCCAAATGGCTTACTGTGAATGATTTAGACCTTAAAAGTCAGATTGTTACCTTGCTTGGTGAATCGGCCTACGATTCCGACGGAACCTATAACCGGACGTACGTTGCTCAGCGGGTTTTTAAGGATTCTGCTCTGCTTACCCAGCTAAATCAGCTGATTCATCCAAAAGTACATGAAGATGCAGCTGACTGGCTGAAATCCAAATTGCATGTGCCTTACGTCATTCGTGAAGCGGCCTTAATGAAAAAAGCAGGGGATCAGAATACGCTCGATTTTACTGTCCTGGTAACTGCGCCTCTTGATTTACGCATCAGCCGAACCCTCGCCCGCGATCCGCACCGAACGGCGGAGGACATACGTGCGATTATGCAGAATCAACTTTCGGATGAAGAACGTCAGAAATTTGCTGATTTTGTGATTGATAATTCAGCAGACTCTCCTTTGATCCCGCAGGTCTTAACTCTACACAACCATTTTTTGGAGAAAGCTGCACATTAAAAGTCCGTATCCAAACCAAGAACTTTCTGTAATTCCTGCAATTGCGGATTCTTTTCTACCAGAAAATTAAACTTATCCTGTGCTGTGTAAGGCCGCCACGCTACCTCCTGCGGCGCTACACGTCCTTCGAGAGAGAGGGTAGGAGCATCAAGGTATTGTCTTAAATAGCCAATCAAATCGTTTCGCAGCGTATTCAAAGCACCAAGCTGTATGTCATTGGTCAGGGCAAGCCGGATCACGTCTCCATCAAGTTCAGGTTCGAGTCCGAGGGTTACTTCTTCGTTGGATAAATTAAATTGATTCTTCCTGATTTCGGCAAATTCTTTCCAATGCAGAATCAAATTTTCTTTGGTCAGGGGTTTTTTGGGACGATCGGCAGGTGGCGGAGTTATAGTTTTTGAAGGCTGTGTCACTGATTCCTTTGGCTGAACTGCCACGACTCCCGGCACCAAATGACTGGTACTTCGCAAGCGACTTCCGACCGGAATTTTTACCTCTGCCGGGTTATTTGTTGTTGTCGTTGTTGGTTTGGTAGCCGCAGTTGCCTGATAGGCCGGAGAGCCCGGCTCAGTTGTGAGGACTACCTCGGGCTCAGCTTTTTTTTTTAAGGCAGCGTGGGAATCATCCCCTGATCCGGGTAAAGATTCAATCGACAAAATATCGGGGAGTCTTGAAATCTTAATCAAAAATAGCTCAATGTGGAGTCGCTGATTTTTTGAAGATTTGAAGTTTATATCGCATTGACTACCAATACTCATGGCCGAAAGCAAAAAGCTTAGATTGGCCCGCATAGACTGATCCAAATATTTGGCTTTGGCGTTTTCGGACACTTCCAGTAATGATACCGTGACCGGATCTTTGCATACCATGAGGTTGCGGAAATGTTCCAAAAGGCCAATTAAAAATAAATGCCCGTCGAACCCTTTACGAATAATTTCATCAAAATAGATTAAAGTATTGGCAATATCCCCGGCTAAAAGCGCATCCGTAATTTTGAAATAATAATCATAATCCAGAATGTGCAGGTTGTCGAGTACATTGCTGTACGACAGTTCGTTATTAGTAGAAAACGTGACATTCAGGTCAAACATGGAGAGGGCATCGCGCAAACCGCCGTCGGCTTTTTGACCAATCAGTTCCAATGCCTCGCGATCTGCCTGAATTCCTTCTTTTAGGGCAATAGCTGACAGGTGATCCGCAATATCTCGTGGCTGAATGCGATTGAAGTCAAATATCTGACAGCGTGAAAGAATGGTAGGTAAAATCTTATGCTTCTCGGTGGTTGCCAAAATAAAAATGGCGTAGCCGGGAGGTTCTTCCAGCGTTTTCAGAAATGCATTAAAAGCCGACTGAGACAGCATGTGCACCTCATCAATGATATAGATTTTGTAAGAACCGGTATGCGGCGGGTAGCGTACCTGATCAATCAGATTCCGTATATCTTCAACCGAGTTATTTGAGGCAGCATCGAGTTCATGAATATTGAAAGAAGCATTATTCTGAAAACTTACGCACGATTCGCAGGCCCCGCAGGGTTCAATGTCATCGCTGAGATTCTGGCAATTGATGGTTTTAGCCAAAATCCGCGCACAGGTAGTTTTGCCTACGCCACGCGGTCCACAAAACAAAAATGCCTGGGCAAGGTGATTTGTCCGAATGGCGTTTTTGAGTGTGGTGGTAATATGTGCTTGTCCTACAACTGAATCGAAGGTTATAGGGCGGTATTTTCGGGCTGATACAACAAAATGCTCCATGCGTGCAAGTTACTGCCGTGGCCCCGGAAATCAAAGACAACGCCTGCCGGAGACAAGATAAATGATCGGGACCGGAGTGCAGAAAATTGATAGTCAAACAATTACTTTTTTTCAATTAAAGGGTAAACCCGCACATAGTCAATCTCCATACTTTGAGGAAAAATCGTGTTATCAACCCCTTTGGCACCGCCCCAATTTCCACCGATGGCAATATTCAGAAGCAGATGAAAGGGTTTGTCAAACGGCCATTCCTGCCAGCCATAAGTGGCTTCTTTTTTGAAACTAAAATACGTTTGTCCGTCAATGGCAAACGTGATAATGTCCGGTTTCCATTCACAACTATACACGTGGAAGTCCGTAGAAGCGGCGTCAACCATTCGGTTATTGCCCTTATTGGTTTGAATTGAGTGGTTAAACGCCTTGGTGTGTACATTGGCATGAACTTTACTTTGATCATAGCCAACATGCTCCATGATATCCAATTCCCCGTTGTCGGGCCAATATTGGTTGCCATACGCAGACTGACTGGCGAGCATCCAAATGGCCGGCCACGTGCCGACGCCGGAAGGCAATTTGGCACGGATCTCAAATTTGCCGTACAAGAAATCTCCTTTGCCTTTCGTTACCAACCTGGCGGAAGAATAGGCATTCGTGCCCGAGGCTTCCTTTATCGCCTTAATTGTAAGGATACCCTCCTTCACAAAAGAATTATCTAAATTGTTGGTGTAATTTTGCAGTTCATTATTACCCCAGCCTTTTCCTCCCAAATCGTAGCCCCATTTTGTCGGATCTGGCTTTCCGGAATAATCAAATTCATCCTGCCAACTCGGCGTTGAACCGAAGGTATATTCCGTTTTGATAGGAACGATAGGAGGTTTTGATCCAGGAATGGTTTCATTTTCCTGGCAAGCCATGCTAATCAATAGAGGAAGAGGTAACAAAAGTAGGGCAATTCGCATCATAAAAGTAAAATAGGTTAGTTGCATCTTATTCAAATATAATGAAGTCCATACAACTTCGAACTGAAATATCAATAAAATCATCTGAGTGGACGCTCGATACCAGCACACCAATTCTTACGCTAGGGTCCTGCTTTGCCGAAGTGCTTGGAAATCAGCTTTCTTCCTATAAATTTCCGGTATTGAGCAATCCCTTTGGAACGGTGTTTAATCCGTACTCTATGGCGCAACTGCTCACCATGGCGCTGGAAAATATTCGCCCTTCGGAGGAGCTATACGTCCGAAATTCAGATGGGATTTGGCTTCATTACGACTTTCATTCCATGTTTTGGGCTACAAGTAAACGGGAGCTTGAAGCATTGCTTGTGAAAAAACTTGATGAAGTTCGTACCTTTTTATCGACGGCCAAAGTATTGGTCCTGACGTTTGGTACAGCTCATGTGTACCGGTATCGTAAAAACCTGGCAATTTTGTCCAATTGTCATAAATCTCATCCAAACGAGTTTGTGAAAGAGCTGCTCAGCCATGATCAACTTATCAACCGGTGGAGTCATTTAATACAGACGTTAGGGTTGTCCCGCAAGATTTTGTTAACCATAAGTCCGGTACGGCATGTTCGTGACACACTTCCAATGAATCAGGTAAGCAAATCGGTTCTTCGGATTTTTTGCCACCGATTGTCCGAAATGTATCCCAACGTGTCGTATTTTCCATCCTACGAAATCATGATGGATGACCTGCGCGACTACCGGTTTTACGGCCCGGATCTTATTCATCCCAACGAAGTGGCTGAGGAGTATATCTTTCAGCTTTTTTCCAAAACATACATCCAAAAAGAAACCCTGACGCTGATGGAAGAGTGGGATGCTATTCTGAAAATGCTGGAACACCGGCCTCGTCACGGACTTACGCCGGGCTATAAATCACATCTCAAAACCATTCATACTCGTCTGCTTGGCGTGTCCGAAAGCCTGAATGTTTCGTCAGAAATTCATGAAATAGAACAACGAATCAGTGAATTTCCGGATGAAGGATAAACTCATCTGTGCAGAAAGATGTTAGGTAATTATCCAATAGCTTGCCAATTTTAACCCCTAAATAAGGAATAAAGAAAAAATCGAATGGGAGAATTTACAATAAATAAAGAGAAGATATTACACGCGTTAAGTACAGTTCAGGAGCCTGATCTTAAAAAGGATCTTGTAAGCCTGGGAATGATTCAGGATATAGAGGTAGGTGTCAATCAGGTAAGTTTTACCGTAATCCTGACTACTCCGGCCTGTCCGCTGAAAGAATTAATCAAACGTAGCTGTGTGGAAGCGATTCATACGCTATTGAGCCCGGACATTGACGTGCGTGTCAATCTGACGGCAAACGTAACATCCATTCGGACTGGCGCTTCGCTGATTCCGGGGGTGAAAAACGTGATCGCCATTTCGTCAGGCAAAGGCGGAGTGGGCAAGTCTACCGTAACGGCTAACCTTGCCATGGCGCTGCATCGTTCGGGTGCGAAAGTCGGAATTATTGATGCTGATATTTTTGGGCCTTCGATTCCGGTAATGTTTGGCGTAGAGGATATGCAGCCGACCATTACGCCAAAAGATGGCAAAAACTTCATTAATCCGATTCGTCAATACGGCATAAAACTGATTTCGATTGGTTTCTTAACTCCGGCAGATAGCGCCGTGGTTTGGCGTGGTCCCATGGCAAGTCAGGCACTTCGTCAGTTTTTTGGCGATACCGATTGGGGCGATTTGGACTATTTGCTCATTGACCTTCCACCCGGCACAAGCGATATTCACCTGACATTGGTGCAAACAGTGCCTGTAACGGGTGCAGTTATTGTGACAACTCCCCAAAAAGTAGCTCTGGCTGATGCCAATAAAGGGTTGGCAATGTTTCGACAGCCACAAATCAATGTGCCTATATTGGGAGTTATTGAAAATATGGCCTACTTTACCCCGGCAGAGTTGCCTGACAATAAGTATTATATTTTTGGTAAAGGAGGTGGTGCCAAGCTTGCTGAGCGCCATGAGGTTCCGTTTTTAGGTCAAATTCCGCTGGTACAAAGTGTACGTGAGGCAGGAGATGAAGGCCGACCGGCGGTAATGGATGCCGAATCAGTAGCCACAGTTGCCTTTAGGGAAGCAGCCGAAGCACTGGCACAGCAGGTTGCTATTCGGAATGCAAACTCCGATAAAACCAAAGTGGTAGAAACTCGTGTTTAAAGAAGAGACCCGAAAAAAGTTTGATTTACTACTGAAAAAGTGCAAATTAGCACTCCTAGATATACCAAAATGAATATAGAAGAAAAGAGTACGCTGATAGCCCTCATTGAATCTGCCCTTGACACGGTCAGACCGTACCTGGAAGCCGACGGAGGGAATGTGAAGCTGGCCGAAGTAACAGACGACCTCGTGGTGCGGCTTGAACTGATCGGCTCGTGCCAAACCTGTCCAATGAATGCGATGACTTTTCGGGCCGGCCTGGAAGAGTCGATACGCAAAGCCGTGCCCCATGTCAAGCGTGTAGAAGCAGTCAACGTGCCTAGTTTGGCCTGAAATAAGTTGGCTTTGCAGCTATAAGACAAAGGAGCTTCTTTTGGATTCACTGTAATCCAGAAGAAGCTTTTGTTGTTTTTTATGGCTTTTATTGAATCTTCACCTTAGCCTTTGCATTAATTATAAAGCGATTGTTATCTTGCAAATTCGTCTCGAAATCATCGTTTTTACTATGCGTATTGGTATTTTTTTTGGTGGCCCATCCCGGGAAAGGGAAATTTCGTTTGCAGGTGGCAAAACCGCCATGGAGCATTTGGATAAAACCCTTTTTGAACCTGTTCCCATTTTTGTAGATAGCTTCGGGCGTTTTATTCGTCTTCGGCCCGAGCTGATTTATTCGGATACCATTCGAGATTTCTTTCCATCACCCGAACTTCAACCGTCGGGCTTTTTGCTGTATGCTGAGTCTTTTCCGGAGCTTCGGGAGCAGGCCGTCGAGGCAGCGATTGGTGAATTGATTGCCCCCGCTACGCTAACCGACTACATAGATTTTGCCTTCCTTGCCATGCACGGACCCGACTGTGAAGACGGCGCGATTCAGGGTTTATTGGAGTGGCACAAAATTCCGTACAGTGGTCCCGGACTGATGGGCTCGTCGGTTGGGATTGATAAAGTGCTTCAAAATGAGATGATTGCGCTTGTAAACGGGCAGGAAAAGGAAACCGCAGTTTTGCGATATGAGCAGTGGCAGGACGCCGATCGGAGCCTGATTTTTGAGCAATTAAAAACAGAACTTGGCTTACCAATTGTAGTCAAAGCGCCGCATCAGGGTTCGTCTATTGGAGTAGCAATTGTTCAAAAAGACGACTTCGAAGCATTTGAACTGGCGGTAAATCAATGTTTTTTTCAGGTAGAGTTGTTTCACGGCGACTGGATCTCCAAATCAGCAGAAGAGAAAAAAGCGTGGGCGCAGAAAATGGCCAACATGGATGAAGGTATTGGCTATCCGCTGTTGGTACAGGAGCAGAAGGTTTACAAACCCGATGTCCTGATTTCTGTTTTGGATACTTTTTTTGAAGAAAATTCAACAGCGCCTGCCGTTTTATTGAGCAGCAATGCAGAAGATCAGGTTTTGTTCGAGACATTTGTGCGTGGGCAGGAGTTTTCCTGTGGCTGTATCCAACTTCCTGATGGAACGCCATTGGCACTGCCACCTACCGAAATCGTAAAAGTGGTCGAGGTTTTTGATTTTAACTCAAAATATAAACCCGGTGCGACCCGTAAACGGATTCCGGTAGATACAACCACTGAGCTTAATCAAAAAATACGTGATCAAATATCACGGGTCTTCAGCCGATTAGGAATGAACGTGTGTGCCCGAATTGACGGATTCCTTACTCCTGAGGGCGACGTCCTTTTGCATGATCCCAATACCATTCCGGGCATGTCGCCTACGTCGCTGATCTTTAAGCAGATGGCCGAAGTCGGGCTCAACGTGACACAATCCATTACCTATTTTATTCGGCAATCCTTGCGGGAACGCATCCGGACTGGAAAAAATACCCTGAACCTGCGTCAGCAACTTCTGTTGCTCGATGAGTCAATTGCCAAACAGCTGTCGTTACCAAAGCCTTCTGTCGGTCTGGTTTTTGAGGCTACCGACGCTGCTTATGCCAAAGCACGAAAGAAATTTGGTCAGATTGGGGCGGAAGGTAAACAAATCGCTATTCCTTTCCTGAAACTTTCTGAGCAGGAATACATCCGGCTTCCGGTTCAGCTTATGTTCAAGGATTTTGTCGAAGACCTTTTGGAAGCAGCTCAAAATGAACGAAATGACGTTTTAAGCTCGACCTCAGAGGAAGCATTTTCCTTAACTGCTTTTTTTGCGGGAATAGTTCAGTTTGACTGTCAGGTTGTTTCTGACCTCTCCTCAATTGAAAAAATTGAAGAATGGATTAATTTGGATTAAAATTTACTGAAAATCCTGAATAAGAATTTAAATAGTCTAAATCCAGGTTTCAAAGAGCATAGAATAACCATTGAAAAATTGGAAATATCTATATTTGTTTGAACCGTTTACATATTTCACTAAATTGTTAAACCCGTTCCTCCTGGAAAAACAAAAAAATTATGGCAAATAGTGCGGAAAAAGTTAGGCTAACGCTTCAAAAAGAGAATAAAGGCTGGAAAAAATGGGGCCCCTATTTGTCTGAGCGTCAATGGGGTACCGTGCGCGAAGATTATAGCGGCAATGGAGATGCCTGGAACTACATTACCCACGAAATGGCCCGTTCCAAGGCGTATCGATGGGGAGAGGAAGGGATTGGTGGATTCTCTGATAATAAGCAACATATCTGCCTTTCGTTTGCCTTTTGGAATCATAAGGATAAACTCCTGAAAGAGCGCATTTTTGGTCTTACCAACCGGGAGTCCAATCATGGGGAAGATGCCAAAGAAATGTACTATTACCTGGATAGTACGCCGACGCATTCCTACATGAAAATGCTCTATAAATATCCTCAGAACCCATTTCCATACGAAAAACTTCGTCAGGAAAACGGACGCCGGGGAAAAGAAGAACCTGAGTATGAACTCATGGATACCGGGATTTTTGAAAACGACGAGTATTTTGATGTCTTCATAGAATACGCCAAAGCTGATGAAGAAGATGTGCTGATGCGGGTAACGGTTCATAACCGGGGTGATAAAGATGCACCGATCACCATTTTGCCTTCTATTGCTTTCCGAAATACCTGGTCGTGGGGCTATGAGGCCTTCAACTACAAACCCATGATGAATGGGCTGGCTAATCGGATTATTGAGGTTAATCACCGGAAGCACGGCAAGTTTAACTTCTATTTTGACAATGCTGACGAACTGCTGTTTTGTGAAAACGAGACGAATTTTAAGAAACTGTACGGTACTTCCAATACCACGGCCTATCCCAAAGATGGCATCAACGACTACATCGTTAGCGGAAAGAAATCCAATACCGTAAATCCCAATCATATTGGGACCAAAGCCGCCGGGAAATTTACCAAAATGGTTAAAGCCGGAGAAAGCGTTACTATTCGCTGCCGGTTTGTCAATCACACCATTTCTGAACCTTTTGGCGGCTATGACGACCTGTTTGACAAACGAATCAGAGAGGCGGATGAATTTTATGGAGAAATTCAGAAAGATGTAAAAGACAAAGAATTGCTTTCCATTCAGCGGCAGTCGTACGCAGGTATGTTGTGGAACAAGCAGTTTTATTACTACAACGTGTATGAATGGCTAAAAGGTGATCCAGCTCAGCCTGAACCTGCCCACGGACGCAAATGGGGGCGAAATTCGGGTTGGAAACATCTGTATGCAGCGAACCTGATTTCAATGCCCGATAAGTGGGAATATCCGTGGTTTGCGGCCTGGGACCTTGCTTTTCACTGCATTCCGCTGGCGAGGGTAGATGCTGATTTTGCCAAAAGACAGCTTGAAATTCTGCTTCGGGAATACTATATGCACCCCAACGGGCAGATTCCGGCCTATGAATGGAATTTTTCGGACGTGAACCCACCCGTACATGCCTGGGCTACCTGGAAAGTGTATGAGATTGACCGTGAGCAAAATGATGGAGAAGGTGATGTGGAGTTTCTGGAAAAAATATTCCATAAACTCTTACTGAATTTTACGTGGTGGGTCAATCAGCGTGACGAAACCGGAAATAATATTTTTGGCGGTGGTTTTCTCGGGCTGGATAATATCGGAGTTTTCGACCGTTCGAGTCCGATGCCTTTTGGTGGCAAACTGGAACAGGCCGACGCTACGGGCTGGATGGCGATGTACACGCTCAATATGCTTCGTATTTCGGTAGAAATATCCCTGAAACAACCTGTATACCAGGATATGGCATCCAAATTCTTTGAGCATTTTCTGCACATTGCGGGGGCGATGGAAGCAATGGGTGATAAAAACTCAACGATAAGTTTGTGGGACGAAGATGATCAGTTTTATTATGACGTGATCCACATTCCGAACGGACAAAGCATTTTGTTGAAAATCAGGTCAATCGTTGGTCTGATTCCTTTGTTTGCGGTTGAAATTCTGGATCCTCAGATGCTGGACAAAATGCCTGTTTTTAAACGGCGCGTCGAATGGGTCCTTGCCAACCGGCCCGATCTCGCCCGGTTAATCTCCCGTTGGTTTGAATCAGGTAAAGGCGAGAACCGACTGCTGTCAATTTTGCGCGGACACCGAATGAAGATGATCCTGAAACGCGTACTGGACGATCAGGAATTTTTATCGGATTATGGCGTTCGGGCGCTTTCCAAATTTCACGAGGAGCACCCCTACAAATTCTACATTAACGGAGAAGTGTTGCAGGTGGATTATACCCCTGGCGAAGCTCTCACGGATATCATGGGAGGAAACTCCAACTGGCGCGGGCCGATTTGGTTCCCGCTCAACTACCTAATTTTTGACTCTCTCATGAAGTTTCATGCCTACTACGGCGACGATTATGAGGTAGAATATCCAACCAATTCGGGCAATCTGACCACAATTGACGAGGCCGCAATGGGCATAGCAGATCGTTTGATTAATATATTCAGGAAAGATAAAAATGATCGCCGGGCAGCTTTCGGGGATGATGCCAAGTTGCAAAACGACCCTCATTTCAAAGACCACATTCTGTTTTATGAATACTTTCATGGGGATAATGGCCGGGGTTGTGGCGCTGCTCACCAAACGGGCTGGACGGGGCTCGTGGCGGAGTTGATTTTGAAAACCTCGCAGGCAAGGGCTAAATCAGCCATCAATCCAAAACAAGATCCGCAATTAATCATCGATAAAGGATAATAATCCTTAGATTTGTCCCTTTCAGAAGTAAACTTAATTTAATTATATAGTTCAAAAACAATGGCCGTACAACTGGACTCTACCGTAGAAAAGAAAGTAAATTCCTGGCTGGAAGGGAATTATGATAGCGAAACAAAAGCAGCCATCCAACAACTAATTGACGATGGAAGCAACGTTGAATTGACCGACGCATTTTATAAAGATCTCGAATTTGGTACCGGGGGGCTGAGAGGACTTATTGGCATTGGCTCCAACCGCATGAACCGATATACCGTCGGAACTGCCACGCAGGGTTTGGCTAATTATCTCAAAAAGGCATTTCCTGAAGAAGAAGTTAAAGTAGCAATCGCGTATGATTGTCGGATCAAGTCTGACGAATTTTCTACCATTATTGCCGACATTTTTTCTGCAAACGGCTTCACCGTCTACCTGTTTGACTCCCTGAGACCTACGCCGGAGCTTTCTTTTACCATTCGCGAGCTCAAATGCCATAGTGGAGTTGTGGTTACGGCCTCACATAATCCCAAAGAATACAATGGCTACAAAGCCTATTGGGTTGATGGCTCGCAGGTTGTAGCACCACACGATGGAAATATTATTGATGAAGTGAATGCGATCACGTCAATTGACCAAATCAAATTTGAAGGGAATCCTGCATTGATTCATTTGATAAGTGAAGAAATTGACAAGAAATATGTCGATCATATTGTCTCGCTATCCATTTCAAAAGAAGCGATCAAACGGCAAAAAGATGTAAAAATCGTATTTACACCCATTCACGGAACGGGCGTAATGCTCGTACCGCGGACGCTGGAGCAAATGGGTTTTGAAAATGTTACTGTGATTGAAGAACAAGCCGAGCCAAACGGCAACGGCTATTTTCCGACCGTAGTGTATCCTAATCCGGAAGAGAGCGAGGCCATGACGCTCGCGCTGCAAAAAGCCCGGGAAATTGATGCTGATTTGGTGCTTGGTACGGATCCTGACGCAGATCGGGTAGGAATTGGAGCCAAGAATCATCACGGCGAGCTGCAACTCCTGAACGGGAACCAAACCGCAAGTTTACTTATTTATTACCTGCTCTCGGCCTGGAAAGATGCCGGCAAATTGACCGGAAAGCAGTTCGTCTGCAAAACCATTGTGACCACCGATTTGATTGACAACATGGCCGAGGCTTTTGGTGTCAATTGCTACAATACGCTGACAGGCTTTAAGTACATCGCTCAGGTAATTCGGGAAAAAGAGGGCATCGAAGAGTTTATTGGTGGTGGCGAAGAAAGCTACGGCTACCTCATCGGCGACGCCGTTCGGGATAAGGATGCGATTGCTTCCTGCGCCATGATTGCTGAGTTGACGGCTTACGCCAAGGATAAAGGCCTGAGCTTGTTTGATATGCTCATGGAAATTTATAAGCAATTCGGGTTTTACTACGAAGGACTCATTTCCATTACTAAAAAAGGAAAAACCGGTGCCGAGGAAATTCAGCAGATGATGGCAGATTTCCGGGCCAATCCTCCTGAAACCCTTGCAGGGGCAGAGGTTGTGCGGATGGATGACTACAAAGCGCTTACTACCACAAACTTACAGACAGGTGCTATTACCGAAATTCCTTCCGGTGAAATGGGCATTGAGTCTTCCAACGTACTCCAATTCTTCACTACGGATGGAACCAAGTTTACCTGCCGTCCGTCGGGTACAGAACCGAAAATTAAATTTTACGTGGGTGTGCGGGCAGAGTTTGAGAAGAAAGAAGATTTTGATACCGTGTATGCTGATCTTAAAGAAAAAGTACAAAAGATTGGTGCGGAACTTGGTTTGCACTAATTTGGAATAAGAATAAAGTAAAAAGCTCTCGTTTTGATTGATCAGAACGAGAGCTTTTTCATAAATTATTTTTACTGAAAATCAATAACTCAGCGTCGTTTGGCGCTGACTGCTTTCAAAAGCAAGGTCAATGACTCGGGTAGTTCTAAGTACTTCCTCTGGTTTGACTTGTGGCTCGGTACCCAAAACGATGGAATCGTAGACGGAGTCATAAAAAGCCATGTAATTTCCGGCTTCACTTTCTATAATTCCCGTATAAGCCTCACTGTGCAACGTGCCCCAACGGTCAGCAGGCTCGACTCCCCACTTTTCAGAATCGGGCAAAACACCCAGCCGGGAGGTTTCTTCCTGTACGTCCAGCCCTCTTTTAATAAAAGAACCTTTGGTGCCATGTACTGTGTAACGAAGGCTATTTTCATACACCATCAGGCTGGATTTTACAATTACTGTTGTGTTTTCATACCCGAGTCTTATATCAAAATAGTCATCAACCGTACTGTTTTCGCGAACGGTCCGGATGTTAGCTGTAACCGTTTGTGGGGTACCAAATAGCACGAAAGCCTGATCCAGCAAATGAGGGCCCAGGTTATACACATTTCCGCTTCCTTCGGCTTGTTTTTCTTTCCAGGTATTGGGCAATATATTCGGCCTGAAACGGTCATAGCGGCTTTCGTACTCCACAATTGCCCCCAATTTATCTTCCTGAATCAGTTTTTGAATAGTTAGAAAATCCGAATCCCACCGGCGGTTCTGATAAGCCGTAGCGACCAAACCTTTCTCGCGGGCAAGGTCAAAAATCTCCTGTGCTTCGTTTTCGGTATTAGCAAAAGGTTTTTCAATTACAACGTGCTTGCCGTTGTGCAACGCATCCATGGCGTACCGATAGTGCGTATCGTTGGGTGTGCAGATAAATACAAGGTCAATGGATTCGTCCGCCAGCAACTCATCAACGGAGCGGGCGTTTTCTATGGAAGCATCAAACTCCTGCGCTTCATTTTTTGAGCGCTCTACGACAGTTTTTAACTTAAATCTCGGATTGACCGAAAGGAATGGGGCGTGGAAATAACGGCCCGATAAGCCAAAACCAATTAACCCCACATTTAAAACACGTTCTGACATATAGTTCAATTTGAATAAAAAAGACAATTAAAAATGATATTTTGATACGTTTCAATAGGTAAAGTGCGCTTTACCTAACTTTTAACAAGTAGCTACCCAAATAAAACTATTCCAAACTCATAGATTAATCGTGTAAAGCAATGGACAAAATAAAAAATGTAAACCGGAGGGATTTTTTGAAGGCCGGAGCCGTACTCACTTCCTTCATGATTGTGCCCCGACGGGTGTTGGGCGGTCCGGGTTTTCTGGCACCCAGCGACCTGATTTCCCTTGGTTTTATTGGTTGCGGCAAACAAAGCGGCGGATTGCGAAAGAATTTCCTGGAAAGCAATCAGACCCAAATCATCGGTGCCTGCGATGTATACCAAAATAAACGGGAGGTTTTTACCAATGAAGTGAATAAATGGTACGCTTCAAAAAATAAAAAAGAAACCTACACCTCTTGTACCCAATACGAAGATTTTCAGGAACTTCTGGCTCACAAAGACCTGGATGCTGTCGTAATTGTCCTCCCGGATCATTGGCACGCGGCTGCCGCTGTGCGCGCTGCCGAAGCCGGAAAAGATATTTATTGCGAAAAACCGTTGTCGCTTACTATACCGGAAGGACGAGCAATGGTGAATGCTACCCGTAAACACAAGCGGGTTTTTCAGACCGGAAGCATGCAACGATCGTGGAAAGAGTTTCGGCAGGCGGCTCAATTGGTGCAAAGCGGGGCGATTGGTGAGGTAAAACAAGTGATCGTAAATGTGGGCGGACCGCCTAAACCCTGGGATTTACAACCTGAAACTACCCCACAAGGGCTAAACTGGGACCTGTGGATGGGCCCAAATACCGTCGATCGTCCGTTCAATAATCAATTGGCTCCACCGCTCGATGCCAAGTTTTGGCCGCAGTGGCGGGCTTATACCGAGTTTGGTGGTGGGGGCATGACCGACTGGGGCGCACATATGTTTGATATTGCTCAGTGGGGGCTTGGTATGGACGAAAGCGGCCCGGTTCAGGTGATAGCGCCGGGGGCAGGACAAACGCAGGGGTTGAAATATGTGTATGAAAATGGCGTAGAAATGATTCATAAAACGATGGAAGGCAAACAGCACTGCCACTTTATCGGCACAGAAGGAGAGGTGTGGGTAGCCCGCGGAGAATTGCGAACTACGCCCGGAAGTCTGAAAGACAAGCCCTTTGCAGCTGATGAATACAAAGTTTATGTAAGCGAAAATCATTACGGAGATTTTCTGGGGGCCATAAAAAGTCGTAAAAATCCGATTTGTGATGTCGAAGTAGGTCACCGGACTGCCTCCGTGTGTACGATCGGAAACATTGCTTACCAACTACAACAAACCCTGACGTGGGATCCGGCCAAAGAGCAATTTACGGGAAACAAAGAGGCGAATAAACTTTTGAAACGGCCTATGAAAAAAGAGTGGAAAGTATAGATACCCACAGACACTAGATACTTCGGGCTTTTGATGGTAAAAATAGCTATTTTTGCGCCATGAAGGCCCGAAGTATTTTTATACAGTTTCGAGAATTGAGCGAACTAGAAGAGGTTGCAGCGCAGCTTCTGAGCTTCGCCGGAAACATACCCGTATGGCTATTTTCAGGTGAAATGGGCATAGGAAAAACGACTCTTATCAAAGCAATTTGCCAGAAGCTGCAAGTTCAGGATGCAGTACACAGCCCTACCTTTTCCCTGGTAAATGAATACAAATCCTCGTTAAATAAGACCATATTTCATTTTGATTTTTACCGGATTAAGGATGAAGTTGAGGCGTACGATATGGGTGCTGAGGAATATCTGGACTCTGGAAATTATTGCTTCATAGAATGGCCGGACAAGATCGAATCCCTTTGGCCCGATACCTATGTCATGATAGAACTGCTGCCTGGCCCGGATTTTGAGCGTATCGTTCGGGCAAGTTTGATTTCGTAAATCAATTTTGGTTCAGCTACGGATACCCGCAAGGATTGACGTACTTATTTATACGAAAATGCTTTTTGTGAAAACTAATAATCAAATCACGAATTGGCTAATGGAACAGGTTTTACTTTTTTAACACGATGAACAGGAATGGCACAATCTCAAATTACCGGGTTTGAAAATCTTGCCAGGCAAACGGCACTCTATCCACAGGAATCGGTGGTTGCAGTCAAAAAAAATATGAATTCCCTGCTGATTGGCCTGCCGAGAGAAATTTCTTTGCAGGAAAACCGAATTGCCCTGACGCCCGAAGCTGTCACGATTTTGGTTCGCAATGGTCATGAAGTATGGCTCGAAAAGGGAGCCGGTGAGGGAGCCAACTATCCGGATCACGAGTATAGCGAAGCGGGGGCCCGAATTGTGTACAGTGCCAAAGAAGTGTATCAGGCCGATCTGATTTTAAAAATCGAGCCACTGGTCAACGAAGAATTTGAACTGATAAAAACGGGCTCAACGGTCATTTCTGCCCTGAATTTGCCTTCGCTCGAAAAGCACTATTTTGAACAGTTAAACCAACGGAAAATTACTTCCATTGGCTACGAACTCATTGAAGATCAGGTAGGTGGTTTGCCAATTGTGCGGGCAATGAGCGAAATTGCCGGAAGTACCGTACTGCTCGTAGCGGCAGAGTATTTGAGCAATTCAAACGGAGGCAGAGGAATAATTCTGGGTGGAATTACCGGCGTGCCGCCAACCAAAGTTGTCATAATTGGGGCGGGTACCGTGGCTGAATATGCCACTCGGGCTGCGTTGGGCGTAGGGGCAGATATTAAAGTCTTTGATAAGCACATCTACCGTCTGCAACGCCTGAAATATGCTATTGGGCAAAATCTTTATACTTCAATTATCGACTCCGATACGCTTTCGGAGGCAATTGCCCGGGCCGACGTGGTTATTGGCGCAATGCGCGCGGAAGATGGCCTGAGTCCCTGCATCGTGACGGAAGAAATGGTAGGCCAAATGAAGCAGAACTCGGTAATTATTGATGTCAGTATTGATCAGGGGGGGTGTTTTGAAACGTCCCGCATGACCACGCACAAAGAACCAACGTATCGGCATAATGACGTCATTCATTACTGTGTACCTAATATTGCCTCGCGCGTTGCCAATACGGCAAGTGCTGCATTAAGTAATATTTTTCTGCCTTTCTTACTTCAAACGGGTACAATTGGCGGGATAGAAGAAATGATTTATGCCAATCGATGGTTTATGAAAGGAGTTTACAGTCATAAAGGAACACTTACTAATCCGAATATCGCCCGTAAGTATGGTATGCGGTATAAAGATCTTACGCTGCTGTTAGCTGCCAGAATGTAACTCGTGATCTGTATGATATATAACTTTTGGGTTCTTTAAAAAAGTCAAAATATGATCAATAATAGCAATGAAAGTATCCTTATGGATGATGCCAACTCGCCCGAAGTTAACCGAAAGTTATTGGGAATGGTGTCTCAGGATTTTGTTAAGGTTTCAGATCAATTGAAAGAAGCTTCCTATCAAATACGTAAAAGAGGGTTTTCAGAACACCCTGTTTTTGTAGTTTCCAAGGAAGAAGCAGCTATTGGGATACTACTTTTAGCGCGGGAAGAAATGGGGAATGTCTGGAATTATCGGGCTTCTTTTTTACAGGAATTCGTTGATCGTGAATTGGTTGGTGCAGAATCGCAAGAGTTGTTCAAAGAAAATTATAAGAACCCAGACGAATACTGTTGTCTTTTTGTGATTCAGGCTGATTTTGCGGGATTTGTATTTGTGCCTTTTCCAGAGGATTAGGAATATTAAAGGGAGTGTTTGTAATAAAATTTAAAATATTGACATTGGTAGTTAATATTTTTATATTTAATCCCACAAATTACTAACACTTTCTTAATCTATGCTTAAACAACTACCTATGAGGTTATTCCTGTTACTTGGACTAACCTTTTTTGTAACCCAGGTATTTGCTCAGGATCGACAGATCAGCGGGCAGGTACGTGATGAAAACGGCACTGGGATGCCAGGCGTGAACATCCTTCTAAAAGGAACCAATCGCGGAACCAATTCAGATGGAAGTGGCAATTTCTCTATTGGAGTGCCTGCTACAGCCTCCACATTAGTTTTTTCTTCGGTGGGCTACGAAACCAAAGAAGTGGCCGTATCTCCCTCAATGTCAACAGTTACTGTCGATCTTTCTCCTGACGTTCGCAGCCTGAACGAGGTTGTAGTAACGGCTCTTGGTATTGAGCGCAGCGCAAAATCTCTTACTTATGCTACGCAGCAAATCAGTGGAAAACAACTCACCGATGTGCGTGATGCAAACTTTGTTAATACCCTGTCAGGTAAAATTGCCGGGGTGGTCATTACGCAAGGTGCGTCCGGCCCCGGTTCGGCTACACGTGTAACGTTGCGTGGAAACCGTTCGATTCGCGGAAACAACAATGCTCTTTTTGTGGTTGACGGCGTGCCTATTGACAATACCGTACAGGGACAGGTGGGTAGTGACTTTGGCGGGATCAATGGAAGCGACGGTGCCGCAAACATCAATCCTGACGACATTGAGTCTATGAACGTACTGAAAGGTGCTGCCGCTTCGGCGTTGTATGGAAGCCGGGCTGCGAATGGGGTTATCATGATTACGACCAAAAAAGGAAAAGCCGGGAAAGTATCCGCGGATATTAATTCAGGCGTAGTCGTAGAAACGCCCTTTCTGATGCCTGAGTTGCAAAATACATTCGGGCAGGGAAATGGTGGAACTGCCGGTGATAGAGCAAGCGGAAGCTGGGGTGCAAAAGGGACGACTTACCCAAACAATGTGAGCGACTTTTTCCGTAATGCAGTTTCTACCAATAACTCAATTGGAGTAGCGGCGGGAACAGAAAACGTTCAAACGTATCTTTCTTATACCAACAACTACAATCAGGGATTATTGCCAAACAATGACCTCACCCGTCATACCTTAAATCTTAGGATCAACACGCAGATTACCAAGCGGTTGTCTACTGATGCGAAAATTACCTACACCAATCAGGTAATCAACAACAAGCCCCGTTCCGGCGAAGAAAGCGCGGTGGTGATGAACCTGTACAAGATTCCCCGCAGTGTAGATTTGAATCAGTACAAAAATTTTCAGGATGAAAACGGTGTTCCAACCTATTGGAGTACGTCTTCTATTTACATGAATCCGTACTGGACAACCAACAAAACTTCCGATCTTGAAAAAAGAAACCGGACGATTTTGCTGGGTTCTGCCAAGTATGAGCTAACCGATTGGCTTAATATTCAGGGCCGAATCAGCTATGACCGCTACGACGACCGCTTCAATCGTAGCTGGGCAGACCGTACGTTGCTGTTTGCCGGTCCGGGTGGTTCGTACCAGGATTTTACCAATGACATTCTGGAACGGAACATGGACGTGATCATTTCAGGAAATAATACTATCGGTGAGGACATCGCCTATACGTTTAACGTTGGAGCCGGATCTACCTACAAGAAATTCTCACAGGTAGGAGCCAATGCCAATGGGTTACTGGTGCCCAACAAATTTGATTTGTCGTTTGCCCGTGCATTGAGCCAAATCGCCGGATTTTCTGAAAAAGAATTGCAATACGTTTTCGGAACGGCCTCCTTTTCTTTCCGCGATTACTTGACTGTCGACATGGCGGCCCGTAACGACTGGTCGTCTACGCTACCTGCCCCGCACTCTTATTTTTATCCTTCATTTGGGGCCAACTTCATTATTTCGGACGCTTTGCAGGTTCCTGAGTGGTTGAGTTTTGCCAAAGTGAGAGGTTCATGGGCACAAGTAGGAAATGACACAGATCCCTATTTATTGACTCAAACGTATTCCTTCTCGCAGGGCGGTACTGGTGGATTTGTTTCCCGCGATGCGACGCAGCCTGCGGAAACGCTGAAACCTGAAATCTCATCCTCTACCGAATTTGGAGTGGATCTGAGGTTCTTTACCGGAAGACTTGGCCTGGATGTAACGTACTATAACACCAATACTGTTAACCAATTGCTAACCCTCGGTCTGGCACCTGCCTCCGGTTTTTCCAATCAGTTTATTAACGCAGGAAAAATCAATAACAAAGGTATCGAAGTAACTCTAACCGGGAAACCGCTGAAAGGAAGCGCCCTGAACTGGGACATGACGCTGAATTTTGCCCGCAACGTAAATACAATCGTAGAGCTTCATCCTGATGTGAAAATTGCCTTCCTGGCTGGTGGTTACGGTCGTACGGCTGGTCCGGTGGTGGCAGAAGGAGGTTCATATGGTGATATGTATGCTCAACGGTGGAAGCGTGATGATCAGGGACGGTTTGTGGTAGATGCCAACGGTAAACCAGTTGCGACGGCAAGTGAGAAAATCGGAAACTTTAACCCCGACTTTACTCTCGGTTTTAATAACTCCTTCTCCTACAAAAATTTCGTGGCTAGCTTCCTTTTTGACGGACGGTTCGGTGGTACTATGACTTCCGGTACAGAAGCAAACCTTGCTTTTGACGGAAATGCTGCCTATACATTGAACAACCGCGAAGGAGGTTGGGTATTGCCCGCCGTTACAGCTTCTGGTGAAACAAACACTAAGGCGATTAACGCTGAAACGTTCTGGACAACAGTTTCCGGGGGTCGGTATTCATGGGGTGAATTCTTTACTTATTCTACGACCAATGTTCGTTTGCGTGAGGTTTCTGTGGGTTATTCTTTTAAGACACCCGCCAATTTCTTCATCAAAAATGCCCGCCTTTCTTTTGTAGCGCGTAACCTATTCTTCCTGTATCGGGGATATGCTACGCTGGATATTCCGGGTGTTGACAAGCGCAAATTGCCTTTTGATCCTGATGTAAACCTGGGTGCAGGTAATTTTCAGGGAGTTGAATACGGTAACCTGCCTTCAAGCCGGACGGTTGGACTTAACTTGAAGTTAGGATTCTAGAATTAAATGACTCCACAGGGTCAAGAGTGAGTTAAAATTCTGATTAACACTTACATTAGAAAATTTTAGACTACGTTTTGTATGAAATTAAATTATAAAAAACATCTTCTTAAACTAACCGCCATGAGCATGATGGTAGGTTCTGCCGGAGTTTGGTGGAGCTGTACGGATAAGTTTGAAGAAATGAATACCAGCAAAACCAAGCTCACAACGCTTGGCAAGGACGAACTGCCGTTTTTATTTTCGAGAGCCGAGCAACAGGCCTCCTATGCAGGTGGTACCTATCAGATTGCCCAAAATCTGTTCGCCGATTTGTATGCACAGTATTTTGCAACTTCGGCTACTTACTTTCCTTCGGATCGTTACGTGATGCGTTTCGATTGGCTGACCGGCCATTGGAATCCCATCTATACGCAGGTTGTTCCGCAGCTAAAAACATTGCTGAATTCAACCGATGCCAATTCTTCCGAGAATGCTTTGGCCAATATCATGTGGGTATTTGCTTTTCACCGACTCACCGATTACTACGGTCCAATTCCTTACTTTGATGCCGGCGAGCCTGCACGTACGGTAAAGTACGATCCACAGGACAAGATTTATGAAGATTTTTTCAAACGTTTGGATGCCGCTACAACGGTACTGAAAGGGAAGACCGCTGAAAAACCTTACGGTAATTTTGATTTGATTTATAAAGGTGATGTGAACAAATGGATCAAGTTTGCCAATACTTTACGGTTGCGTTTGGCTCTGCGTATTTCAAAAGTTAATCCGGCAGAAGCTAAGCGTCAAGCCGAAGCAGCCTATGCCGGTGGCGTGATGACCGACCTTTCGGATGCTGCCTTTATGGTAAAAAATGAGGCAGGAAATGACCATAATGGTTTGGGACGTATTGCAATCTGGAATGAATTTCGGATGAGTGCTTCCATGGAATCTGTTTTGAAAGGATATGAAGATCCACGGATCGGTATCTTTTTTCAACCCGCTTCGGCTACAAACACCTACGAGGGTTTGCGAAATGGATTGCTCCCGGCACAGCTGAATCAGGCTGGAAATGGAAATAACGACAATTCTAACGTTGGTAGGCGTTGGGTAACGGGTGGTGGTTCCGCCTGGACAAGTCAACTGACTGTTCCGCAGGATATTATTCATACATCTGAGCCGTTTTTTCTGCGTGCAGAAGGTGCTCTGAACGGCTGGAATATGGGTGGAACTGCTCAGGAATTGTATGAAAAAGGAATTGAAATGTCGATGCGGCAGTGGGGAATTACCGATGATGCAGCTATTCAGGCGTATATCAACAGTTCCAAAACTCCGGTAGCACCCGGCGATCCTCAGAATTCACCGGCTTTGTCCAACATTCCGGTAAAATGGGAAAGTGGTGCAGCAGAGGCTGTTAAACGTGAGCAAATTGGAACCCAAAAATGGCTGGCCTTGTATCCGGATGGAATTGAAGCCTGGGCTGAATTCCGCCGCACTCGTTTTCCAAAGCTTTATCCGGTTATGAATTCGGACAATGCCGATCTGCCGGCCGGATCGTTTATTCGCCGAATTCCATTCCTCGATTTGGAAAAACAAACCAATGGTGAGGCTGTCAAAACTGCTGAGGGGCTACTCAGCGGACCTGACAAAGCAAGTACGCCTTTGTGGTGGGATAAAAACTAAAATTAAATTGATTCCAGTGCTAAAAAAGGCAGGCGTTCGTCTGCCTTTTTTAATTTTACAGACCGCTTTAACAACTTCATATTGTCTATGAATCGACTTCTATACTTACGTCTTCTGATTTTTACGCTCCCAATCTTTCAATCCTGTCAACAGGAAAAGACCTTATTTACCCTTCTTGATGCCGGAGACACGGGGGTGGATTTTGTCAATTTTATAGACGAAGACGCCGAAAATAATGTGCTCGAATACGGCTATTTCTATAACGGTGGAGGAGTAGCCGCGGCTGATTTTAACAACGATGGACGGGTCGATCTCTATTTTACGGGAAACATGGTTGCCAATCGAATGTATCTTAATCAGGGGAATTTAAAATTTATAGATATTTCGGAACAATCGGGTACGAACCTGAATGAAGGCTGGAAAACCGGGGTGTCATTGGTAGATATAAACGACGATGGCTGGATGGATCTGTACGTGTGCCGCTCGGGAGCACAGGATCCGGGTTTACGGCAAAACCTGCTGTATGTCAACAACGGGCCTACGGCTGACAGTATTCCGGTTTTTACCGAACGCGCTGCCGAATATGGGTTGGCTGATGCTTCATACACCACACAGGCAGTGTTTTTTGACTATGACAAAGATGGTGATACGGATTGTTTTTTGTTAAATCATTCGGTACAGGATTTTGCCGGATTCAGTCAGTTGTTGGGTAGTTACCGACAACAAAAAAATGCCTCTTACGGAAATAAGCTTCTGCGAAACGATGGCGGTAAATACTACGATGTAACAGATTCCAGCGGGATTGTCTCCAATGTGTTGAGCTTTGGTTTGGGTATTAACGTGACAGATTTTACCAACGACGGTTGGCCGGATTTGTACATTGCCAACGATTATAACGAAAACGATTATCTCTACATCAATCAAAAAAACGGAACGTTCAAAGAAGTGATTCGGGAGGCCACAGGCCACGTTTCGCTGTACTCAATGGGTACAGATGCGGCTGATATCAACAATGATGGATGGGCCGATATTCTGACATTGGACATGCTGCCAGCCACGCATGAACGCGTGATGCTAACCGCTGGCGATGATAATTATGACAAGTACCAGCAACTGATTCGGGCAGGGTTTCATCATCAAACCATGCGCAATATGTTGCAGCTGAACAACGGTACAAACGCGGAGGGAATTCCGGTTTTTAGCGAAATTGGTCAATTGGCAGGTGTTTCCAATACGGATTGGAGCTGGGCTGCGCTTTTTGCGGACTTCGATAATGATGGTCATAAAGACATTTTTGTGACCAATGGATATGCCCGGGATTATACGAATATGGAATTCCTGAAATACTCAACGGACGTCCAAATGGAAGCAAATTCCTCGGGTAAAGCTCCGTCCCAGCTTGATGTTATTGAAAAAATGCCGCCAATCAATCAGCCTAATGCAATTTTTAAGAATGACGGAAATCTGCACTTTATTTCCTCAGCAAAGGCTTGGGGACTCGATCAGCCCGGTCAGTCGAACGGGGCAGTTTATGTAGATTTGGATAATGATGGAGATTTAGATTTGGTTACAAATAATGTCAATGAAAAAGCATTCATTTATAAAAACAATCAGGAAAAAGAAATCGCCAATCGTTATTTGTCCATTCAGTTGCAGGCTCCCACATTCGCCTTGAAAGCAGGTGCGCGGGTGACGCTTTATCAAAAAGGCGGGAGCATTCAGGTTCAGGATTTTATGCCTGTCCGCGGGTTTCAATCGGCAATGACAGGCGGGCTGCATTTTGGTTTATCAATGGCCGTGGTTGATTCGGTACAAGTTACGTGGACAGATGGACATCGGCAAACTATTGACAAACCTACTGATAGTCAAACCTTGTCAATTTCCTACGATCCAAAAGCTCAGGTAAGCGCTGCTCCTGAACCCGTTCCTCAGTTGTTTCAGGAAAAAAATACACTTGATTTTACCCATCAACAAAACGGACAGAATGATTTTCGGATCCAACCGCTGTTACCCGAAATGCTTTCCTATGTTGGTCCTGTACTTGTCAAGACGGATCTAAACAGCGATGGTGTTGATGATTTTTACGTGGGAGGCGGGCGTGGACAGGCAGGGGCTCTATTTATCCGAAAAGGGGAATCTTTTGTAAAACAACATATTCCTGAATTTGAAAAAGACGCACCTTTTAACGATGCTGACGCCGTTTTTTTTGACGCAGATGGTGATGGTGATCAGGATTTACTGGTCGTCAGTGCAGGCTACGAATTAGCGCCAACGGATACGCTTTTGAGACCAAGACTGTATCTAAATCAACAAAACCAATGGATTCGGGCTGCCTTTCCTGATATAAAAATCAATGCTTCCTGCGTGGCTGTGTCAGACGTCAATGGAGATAATTTCCCTGATTTGTTTATTGGGGAGCGGGTTACTCCCGGCCAATTTCCGGAAAGTCGGGGAGGGGTACTTCTTGTAACTACGGGTAAAGGTGTTTTTAAGGAAAATAGGACAGTTCTTTCTTCTGAGGCTGTAAAGGGAAATATGGTTACGAAAGCTGTATTTTCTGATATTGATGGTGACAAAAGAAGTGAATTACTACTGGCAAGCGACTGGGGAACTATTCAGATTTGGCAACAAAACAAGCAGGGAGTTTTTCAGGATGTTAGCAAATTATTTGGAACAGAAACCTTGTCCGGGCGCTGGACTGCCCTTGCTGCCGCCGACCTCGATGGCGACGGAGATACAGATTTTGTAATCGGAAATACCGGTACTAACTGGCAGTGGAATGTGCTTTCGGCCCAACGATTGAACCTATATACCGCTCAATCAGAGGGTGGTAAGACAATTCCGATTGTCAGTTTACAAACTGCGGAAGCTGAGTATCCCTATGCAAGCCGAGACGAACTTCTGGATCAGCTTCCGGCCTTGAAAAAGAAATTTCCTCAGTATACATCCTACGCCAACGCTGCTTTTTCAGCGATTTTTGATCCCGAAACGATTAGGGGTATGTACCGCAAAACTGTGAATGAATTCAGGTCCGGAATTCTGGAAAATAGTCAGGGGAAATTGGTATTCAAACCTTTACCTGTGCAAGCTCAGTTTGCACCAATATATGCCTGCCTGATCTATGACCTGAACGGAGATGGGAAATTGGACCTGTTGCTTGGGGGCAATCACTCCCAAAGCCGGGTACGCATGGGACGTAACAACGCCAACACGGGTCAGGTATTTATAAATCAGGGAAATACTTCCTTTACGTATACGCCACAACAGGTCAGTGGATTGTATCTTACAGGTGATATACGCAGCATGCAGGCAGCCCCGCAGGGCACGAGCTTTGAAATACTCATCGGACAAAACGGTTTACCCATAAAAACCCTTCAAATAGTGAAAAAGAGGTAGGCAAAACGGCTGAAAAATCGTATCTTTACACGTTTATAGTGCTGCCTTGACGGGCAGTTTTTATTGTAGTGTAAAACAAACTTTATGGCAAACGAAGCAACGCTGGAAGTAAGTAATTATTCAGCCGAAAATATTCAGGTTCTTGAAGGACTTGAAGCCGTACGGAAGCGTCCGGCCATGTATATCGGCGACACCGGTTTTAAAGGGCTGCACCACCTGATTTGGGAGGTTGTAGATAACTCAATTGACGAAGCACTTGCCGGGTATTGTGACACCATTCATGTCATTATTGAAGAAGGTAATTCAGTTACAGTGCGGGATAATGGTCGTGGGATACCAACCGGGTATCACTCCAAAGAAAAAAAATCAGCCCTGGAAGTGGTTATGACTGTGCTGCACGCCGGTGGTAAGTTTGACAAAGACACCTACAAGGTTTCGGGCGGTTTGCACGGCGTGGGTGTGTCCTGCGTAAATGCGCTCTCTACCGATTTGCGCGCGGAGGTTCACCGGGAAGGCAAAGTGTTTGAGCAGGAGTACCAAAAGGGTATTCCTCAGTATCCCGTTCGGGTTATTGGCGATTCGGAGATCACCGGAACGTTCATTCAATTCAAGCCCGATGATACAATTTTTACCGTTACGGAATTCAAATATGAAACCGTAGCTACTCGTCTTCGCGAGCTATCGTTCCTCAACAAAGGTCTTCGACTGACCCTGACCGATATGCGCGAACTGGACGAAGAGGGCAAACCGCAGTACGAAGAGTTCTTGTCACAAGGTGGTTTGGTAGAGTTTGTAACGTACCTCGACAACACCCGTCAGCCCCTGATTCCTGCCGCTATCTACATGGATAGCGACAAAGGCGTATTGCCTGTGGAAGTGGCTATGATGTACAATACTTCGTACAGTGAAAATGTAATTTCGTACGTCAATAATATCAATACGATTGAAGGCGGAACCCACGTGTCAGGATTTCGGGCAGCACTAACGCGCACGCTCAAAAACTACGCAGATAAATCTGGGATTCTGGCCAAAGAAAAAATTGAAGTAAGTGGCGATGACTTCCGGGAAGGACTGACGGCTGTTATTTCGGTGAAAGTACAGGAACCTCAGTTTGAAGGACAAACCAAAACCAAATTAGGAAATTCCGAAGTGGCCGGAGCAGTGAGTCAAGTCGTATCTGAAATGTTGGATACCTACCTCAACGAGCATCCGAAAGAAGCCCGGATGATTGTGGATAAGGTTTTGCTGGCTGCAAAAGCCCGGATCGCCGCCCGTAAGGCACGCGAAATGGTGCAGCGGAAAAACATCCTGACCGGTTCCGGATTGCCAGGAAAACTCGCCGACTGCTCCGAAACTGATCCTGAAATTTGTGAGCTCTACCTGGTTGAGGGAGACTCCGCCGGAGGAACTGCCAAGCAGGGACGGAACCGTGCTTTTCAGGCTATTTTACCGCTTCGTGGTAAAATTCTGAACGTAGAAAAAGCGCAGGAATACCGCATTTATGAAAATGAGGAAATTAAGAATATGTTTACCGCAATGGGCGTTCAGATCGGACAGGACGGCGATGAACGGGCGCTTAACATTGAAAAACTGCGTTATCATAAAATTATCATCATGACGGATGCGGATATTGACGGTAGCCACATTCGTACGCTGATTCTCACGTTCTTTTTCAGATATATGAAAATTCTGATCGAGAAAGGATATATCTACATTGCCCAACCTCCGCTGTATCTTGTCAAAAAAGGCAGGGAAGAGCGCTACTGTTGGACCGAAGCGCAGCGCGAAGCCGCCGTTCGGGAAATAGCAGGTGGCAAAGAGGAGTCTGTCAATATTCAGCGCTATAAGGGTCTTGGAGAAATGAACGCAGAGCAGCTTTGGCAGACCACGATGAATCCTGAACATAGAAGCCTCAAACAGGTAGGTATTGAGTCGGCAGCAGAGGCAGATCACCTGTTCTCCATGCTAATGGGCGATGAAGTTGGTCCGCGCCGTGACTTTATTGAGAAAAATGCCAAATATGCACGAGTGGATGTGTAAAAGGTAGTAAAGCATCTGTTTTTGCTTTTTTAATTCGCATGACTGACTATTTTGGTCAGTCATGCGTTTTTTTATGAGAAGGAAAGCAATTTCTTTTTGACTCATTATAAAAACAAAGATTTGGCAAACCAGAATTTCTTTTTAGAGTCAAAATGGATGAAATACCCATTAAAACCAATGGGATACCGATTAATATGACCAATCACACTCACGAACGTACCATGCCAAACGATTCAACGAAATACTCCAACCAGGAAAAAAAGAACCCTTTATCACATTTGTTATCTTTCTTTACGGAAAAAGACGAAAAAATGGAAGAAAGCAAGTTTATGCGTACGAGCGAAAAGTTCAACGAATTGATTGATCAAAGCGATTTCATCAGTCGGGATTTGAGTTGGCTGAAATTTAACGAACGTGTGCTCGATCAGGCGCGGGATCCTAACCGTAACCTCTTTGACCGTTTGAAATTTCTGGCTATAACGGCCTCTAATTTGGACGAGTTTTCTTCCATTCGCGTTGGAAGTTTGTATAATTACCTGGATTATGGCAAAGAACGGGTCGATTATTCCGGCCTGAGAGAAGTGCCGTTCAGAAAAACGCTTCTGAAAGCGCTTCAACAATTTGTAACAGAGCAAAATCGACTTTATAAGGAAGAATTGCTGCCGCTTTTCAAAGAACGCCGGTGTATTATAGCTACGATGGGCGATTTGCAGGAGGAAGAAAAAAAGAAGGTTTCGGACTATTTTGACCGAACAATCTATCCGATGCTGACACCCATGTTGTATGATTATACGCATGTGTTCCCGGTTTTGCTGGCCAAGGTGCTTATTTTTGGCGTCATTACCCAAACCAAAGGCACTACCAACGAAGAAGATCGCAAGCTTTCATTTGTACAGCTGCCGCTCAATCTCCCCCGGTTTTATGTGTTGGAACGGGAAAATGAAATCCTGTTTCTGCCCATTGAAACCATCGTAAAAGCATTTATCAAAAAACTTTATCGCAACGTCGATATTGTGAGCACAAACCTCTTCCGAATCATTCGAAATGGAGATTTTTCTCTCGAAGAAAATGATGACATGGAAGTGGATTTTATTGATGAAATAAAACAAAAAATTAAAAATCGTCGGCTCGGTCGGGTTGTAAAGGTGGAGGTGGAGCAGGACGTCAACGATGATTTGCTAAGCTTGCTGAAAAAACGCTGGGAAATAGACGACTATAACGTATACCGTTCAGCGGGCCTGATTGACTATACCTGTTTTTGGCAAATTGTCAAACATAGTGAATTTAAAGATCAAATTCCTCCGTTGCATCCACCTGTGCCACCGTTAAGCCTTGGACGTGAGCGTATTACGGATATATTTGAAATGATGCGGGAACGTGATATTCTGCTGCATCATCCGTACAATAACTTTGAGCCGGTGCTCCAATTGCTGGAACAGGCCGCCGAAGACCCGAACGTTCTTTCCATCAAATTGACTATTTACCGCCTCGCCAAAAATTCCAGAGTCACGGAAGCGCTGCTGACAGCCGCCGAAAATGGTAAACACGTCGCGGTTTTGTTTGAGGTAAAAGCGCGATTTGACGAAGAGAATAACATTCGGGAAGCGCAGCGGTTGCAAAAAGCCGGTTGTTTTGTGATTTACGGCATTGGCTTGCTCAAAACGCACACCAAGCTGTTGCTCATTGTTCGGAATGAAGGTGAAAAAGTAGTACGTTATGCGCATTTGTCAACCGGAAACTATAACGAAGATACCGCACGATTGTATACCGATATTGGTTTGCTAACAACCAATGAAGAGTACACCTACGATATTTCTGAATTTTTTAACGTTATCACAGGTCACTCACTGCCAAGTGACTACCGCAACCTCATCACGGCTCCGCGCCAAATGCGTGAACGAATCATTGACATGATTCAGAATGAAGCCAAAAATGCCCGCAAAGGATTACCTTCCGGTATTTGCATCAAGATCAATTCGCTGGAAGATCGGGCCGTTATCGACGAACTTTACAAAGCCTCGCAGGCAGGAGTTCCCATCGAACTGATCGTCCGAGGTATTTGCTGCCTTCGTCCCGGCCGGGTTGGATTGAGTGAAAATATTCGTGTTCGATCCATTGTTGGAAATTTTCTGGAACATTCGCGGATTTACTATTTTCATAATCAGGGCGATCCGCTTGTATACGGCGGAAGTGCCGATGTAATGGTTCGTAGCTTTGACCGTAGAATTGAATCCTTATTTATACTTGTAGATGAGCGGGTAAAACAGGAAACCATTCTGATGTTGGCTTACAACCTGAAAGATAATGTCAATTCGTATGAACTACGGGAAGATGGAACGTACGAGAAATGCCGCGTAGCAACGGGTGATGAAGAAGAATTTGATATTCATAAAGCATTTTTTGAGGTAAAACCCAACGACGTAAAGAAGGCACGATTGTTTGATACACGTGAAAATTATGCTTGTTCCGACGCACCGGAGATTCCGGCAGAAGCCAATCCGGCAGACGCCGCTGAGTGATTTACCCGTAAAAATATATTTTACCGCCCGTTCCTGATCGAACGGGCTTTTTTGTAAGTTATTTATTTCTAAACCTGCGGCATTTGGGCAGGGAGACGAACGGCAGATTGAAACAAAGTAAATATTCTAACGACCGAAAATTGAATTACCCAAAAATAAACCCCGTCATGTATGGGCATATTTAGCTAATTTAGCGGTTTCGTGTAAAAATAAAATTGTAAACCTACTAGATGGAAAGATTTACCGGACTGATCGGAATTGTACTTATTTTGGGAACTGCCTATGCACTTTCAAACAACCGTAAAGCAATTAATTACCGAACCGTTGGCGTAGGACTGGGTTTACAGTTTGGGCTGGCTGTTTTTATTCTACGAACCGAAACCGGACAGGCCATTTTTCAGTGGTTGGGTGACAAGGTTCAAAAACTCCTCTCTTTTTCGGATCAGGGAGCAGATTTTGTGTTCGGTACCCTGGTGCGCAGCGAACCCATGCAACGGGCTTTTGGGCCGGGAAATGACTTCGTGTTTTTCTTTAAAGTGATTCCGACCATCATTTTTGTAGCCGTTTTGGTAAATATACTCTACCACCTGGGCATCATGCAGCGCATCATCGCCATTATTGCAAGAGGCGTATACTGGTTGATGGGCGTGAGTGGTTCGGAGGCTTTGTCCAATGTTGCGAGTACGTTTGTGGGGCAGGTAGAAGCACAAATTATGATTAAACCCTATCTGAAAGGGATGACGAACTCTGAGCTAATGGCTTCTATGTCAGGTAGTTTTGCCTGTATAGCCGGAGGAGTTATGGCCGTTTATATTTCGTTGGGTGTACCGGCGCCGTATCTCATTGCGGCAAGTTTGATGGCTGCACCGGGTGCGTTGGTAATTTCAAAAATCGTGTATCCGGAAACGGAAGTCTCCGAAACAAAAGGGGCGATAAAACTGGAAATCAAGAAGACGCATGCCAATTTGCTCGATGCTATTGCCGCCGGTGCAAGCGAAGGACTGAAAGTCGGTTTTAACGTAATCGCTATGCTCATTGGGTTTATTGCATTGGTTGGTCTACTCGATTTTTTATTGGGTAAAGCTGGCGGAATTTTCAATTTCCCACAATTGAGCTTTAATTACGTACTAGGCAAATTGTTTGCGATTTTTGCCTGGGCCATGGGCGTTCCTTCGCAGGATGTTGAATCGGCAGGTGCGTTGATGGGTACCAAAATGGTAATTAATGAATTTGTGGCCTATCTCGATTTAGTCAAACTGAAAGATACGCTGGATCAAAAGACTATTGTCATTACGAGTTTTGCTTTGTGCGGATTTGCTAATTTTAGTTCCATCGCTATTCAGGTAGGAGGAATTGGCGAGTTGGCTCCTTCCCGTCGTTCAGACCTGGCACGGTTGGGGTTCAGAGCCTTAATCTGCGGTACACTGGCTTCTTATATGTCCGCAACTTTCGCCGGATTATTGATGTAATTCCAGCGTACGTTTCCAATCAAAAACGGGATGCATCCATTTGGATGCATCCCGTTTTTGATTAAATGGCTTATGATAAATTATACTCTATCGAATCTGCATTTCAAAAGGCATCCGCGCCTGTAAGCCCTGCATGTTCATCAATTTGTGGTACATTTTGACGTAAGGAGCCAATTCGCCAAGTTTTTCATTCAGAATCTTCTTTTCCGAGTCGCCCGTTAGTTTTTGCATAAACTCATTTAAAGGGTCAATTTTTTCAGGGTAAAAACGTACCCGATAATCACCTTCTTTTAGCTTTGCGGCTTTGGCAGCCAAACTGATTGCTTCATCAAGACCACCCAATACATCCACCAATCCGTTTGCTTTGGCTTCAACACCCGACCACACCCGGCCCGACGCCAAACTCCGAAGTTTCTCTACCGACATATTCCGCCCTTTGGCCGCTTTTGTGGTAAACGTTGCGTAGCCTTCATTCACGCTACTCTGAATTTTTGCTTTTTCAAATTCGGTCATTTCACGTGTCAACGTTGGCCAATCGGCGTGTGGGTTGGTTTTGACACCGTCAAAAGTGACGCCAAGTTTGTTGCTCATAAAATCTTCAATATTGAACAACATGGCAAAAATTCCAATGGAGCCTGTGATTGTATTTGGCTGGGCAACAATGGTGTCGCAGCCCATTGCCATGTAATAACCGCCGGAGGCAGCTACGTCAGACATAGACGCAATCACGGGCTTCTTTCGCGTAGTCAGTTCAATCTCCCGCCACATTACATCCGAAGCGAGCGAACTTCCACCGGGCGAATTGATACGAATAACCACCGCCTTAATTTTATCATTTTCACGAATTGCCTTCAATTCCTTCACGAATTTCTCAGAGCTGATTACTCCGTCGGTGCTGTTCCCGGACACAATTTCTCCTTCTGCCACAATCACCGCAACGCGCTTATTAAAATCACCGCCCTCCGAAGGATGATCAGCTTTCATGTATTTTTGCAGACCTACGTACTCAATTTTCTTTGAGTCGTCAAGTTTCAGTTCCTTTTTAAGCGCAGTTTCCAGCTCGTCGTGATAAGCTGCATGTGTGATAAGCTTATATTTAAGCGCTGAGGCAGGGTTAGAAATTGCCAAGGAATCGGCTAAACCGTTTAGTTCTGCGGTAGAAATGTTTCTTGATTTTGATATTTTTTCAAGATAGTTGCTATAAAGTGCGCTCAAAAGCTCAGTAGATTGCTGCTTGCTTGCCTCGCTCATATCCTTTCTCGAAAACATTTCAATGGCGCTTTTAAATTCACCGACCCGGAACACCAACGGCTTAATTTCCAGCTTTTCAAACGTTCCCTGATAAAAATCATATTCCGCAGAGAGTCCGTTCCATTCCATTCCTCCCGCCGGATTCAGGTAAATCTTATCGGCTACCGAAGCCAGGTAGTAGCCTTTTTCGGAGTAATATTCTCCGTAGGAATAAATAAATTTTTTGGATTTTTTGAATTCAAGAAGCTCATTTCTGATTTCTTCCAGCGAAGCCCAACCTGCCGAAGGATCTTCCACTTTCAGGTAAATCCCCTTCACATTGTCGTCGGTTGCAGCGTAGGAAAGAGCCTCCCGAATATCTTTCAGACCCAACACATTGGAGTTGTCGCCAAAGGGAAAGGCAAACTCAGAAAAAGGATTGTCTACCCCAACTTCCTGAATGGGTTTATTAAGGTCAAGTTTTAAAACAGAACCACTTTTAACTACGGTTTTTTCTTCCGATGAAAAAGCAGAACCGATTCCGGCAATAATGAAAAAAGATAGAATAATGAAGAGAAAAAGCCCGACAAGGGTGGCTAAAACGAATTTAAGAAATTGCAGCATATGAGATTAAACGAACAATTGGTGATTATAAAAAGTCTTACCTGATAACAAAAATAGACAATTTAGGTCCCGATAGTACCGGGAATATTTGCCCAATGGTACAAATAGTTTGGCGAGCGGTTGTATGCCTATTTATAAATCATACAGAATGCCCAAAGGTTTCGGCTTTTATCCTACTTTTGCAAAAATACTGACTCAATAATGAAAAAATATTTGCTCTTGGTCCGTCATGCAAAGGCGGAAGATTCGTCGATGATGCTTAAAGATTTTGACCGGGAATTGCTCAGTCAGGGAATAATGGATGCGGCCCGGTTAGGGAATTTTCTGTTTCGTGAAAAATTTACAGTAAATTCTATCAAAACAAGTGCTGCTGCCCGTGCGTTTCAAACCGTGAAGGTGCTTGCCGAGCAGCTGAAAATTGATACCGATTCTATCGAGCAAATAGAAAAACTCTATGACGGAGGTCCGCAGGCGTACCTTTCAGCTGTCAATACGACTGCCGAAAACGTGCAAACCCTGATGCTTTGCGGACATAATCCGGACATTAGTTTTTTTGCCGAATACCTCACGCGCGATCAGGTAAATTCGCTAAGTACATGTGATTTGGTTGTGATGCAATTTGAGGATTTGCTGTGGGCCGAAGTTTCGGGCAAAACCGGGAAAGTACGGAAACATATTTCGCCAAAAGATCTGAAATAAAACAAGGTTCGATTGACCTCGAATCGCTGATTTTGAAAAAAAATGGCTGATCCAGCAAAAAATCGAAAAATATTTATCGTTGTATTTATCGTCTTTACGCTTGTGGTGGCGCTTTTTGCCCTCGACATGGCAAACCGCACTACTGCTCCCTGGAACAAACCCCGGCAGCTCGACCGTGCCCTGCCGGGGGCACTGCCGTTACAGGATTCACTGTTACTTGATTCGTTACTGCCCGATACTACCCGGCAGAAATAGAAAGGTAGTGGGTTAAAAATCAATCAAGTAAGGCTCTGACGAGCGCCTGAACATCCGCTGCGTCGTTGTAAACATTAGGTGAAATTCGCAGTCCTGATCCCCGCACAGAAACATACACCTGTTGGTTTACCAGTTTTTTGTGGAGATCCATCGGATTTACATGCTCCGGGAGTCGCAGGCCAAGTAAATGCGCCGCCCGAAATTCTTCCGGTTCAAGCCAAAAACCTGCCTGCTCCAATACCGGAATCGCTTCCCGAAATAGTGTTCGGCAATAGGCTTGAATTTCAGCAGGATTCCAGTCAAGAATTTGCTCCAAAGCGACTTTCAGCATGGGCATTTGGGTAAAATTTGATTGTTCACCCATATTATACCGAAAAGCCTCGGGCTGATAGTGCGCCTGATAATCCGTTAGTTTGTGAAAAAGGTGGCTATCCTGTCGAGCCATCCATGTTTCTTCCAACGGAATTCCTCCATCAAATACTTCCCCAAAATACGCTAGCCCCAACGAATACGGGCCCATAAGCCACTTATAGCCCGCCGAGACAACCATGTCCGGTTGAATTTTTTCTACATCAAATGGTAGTGCTCCCACGGATTGAGTGGTATCAACCACGAGCCAGGCACCCACGGCTTTTGCCTTACGGGAGATTTCCTGAAGATCAAACAAAAAGCCATACATCCAATGTACGTGCGGGCATACCACAAGAGCAGTTTCGGGCGTAATTGCTTCCAGAATAGCCGTGTTCCAATCGGCTCCGCATTGTTTCGTGTCAGGCATTGCCACGGTTTGAATCGAGAGATTTTCCTGCCTGGCTACCCGTTCCCAGGCGTATACATCACTTGGGAATTCGCCTTCCAAAAGCAAAATTTTCTGTCCGGCGCGTAAACCTGCTTTGGCGGGCAGGTTGCAGGCCACTACGCTCATGGCATATGAAACCGAAGGAATTACGGCTATGCGACCTGTTGCAGAAGTATTTAATAAACGTGCAAACAAGGCGCGAACTTCCCAAACAGGTTCAAAAAAATCAGTTGGCGTAAGGGTATGAATCAAAGGTGTCAGGTTTTGAATAGCCTGATAGCCAGCAGCTTCTACTTTTTTGCTGAATGGACCACGGGTAGCGCAATTGATGTAGTGAACCGATGGAGAAAGATTGAACTGATCTTTTTGACATTTCATGGCGAAGCCTGCGAAAGTTAGAAACGAAAAATGGCACAATAATTGAAAATCTGCTGCAAAAGCAAGTTAATTATTTTAGCCCAAAACCTCATTAAATCAACCATGAACCAACTATTAGGAATCGGCTCGCGCGTCAGACATCCCGACTACGGTGTAGGAGTCGTCATTAATCAACAGATAAAGGGCCATGAAATTTCCTTTGTCAATCACGGAGTTTTGATTATCCTGTATGATGAGCAAATGGATATAATTGAAGCGGTAGCTCCTGATACTGACAGGGTCAGTATGCGGGATATTGAACTGGTCCTGAGCCGGGTATTAAAAAAATGGGCGGATGTAAGTGAAATCGTACCACTTGGACAAAAGTGGCAGGGCGGCAGCATGATCCTGACTCCGGGCGTGTCCGGCCTGCAAAATAAGGAGTGGCCGATTGAGACATTCTTTCACAAAATAGTGATGCTTCGGGATCGGCTGCGGGTACTGGAACAACGGCTAAATGCCAGCGGTCTGACGGACGAGGAGAAGGTGTCGATGCAGCAGTATATTACGCGTTGCTATGGTTCATTGACTTCTTTTAACGTTCTTTTTCAGGATAAAAATCATCATTTCGTTGGCGAACGGGGGAAGGAATAAAATTTAGAAAAATTTTGACAAAAGAAAGACCTGTTTCGTATCTGAAACAGGTCTAAGCACTACCGTCCCCTCTAAGTTATTAGTATTAATGTTATTGAATCGCCTGTGAAGCTATCAACATTAATATGTACGTAAAATAGGGGCTTTAAGATTTAATACCGGTAAAAAAAGTATAAATTATTTTTACTACTTTTTATTTGTGGCTGATTATCAGGTTTATAGAAAAATAAAATTTTCTAATTTAGTTTTAAAACATTACTCAAATGGGCGGATTGGCAAAATACATATCAATTTCTCCCTTGTTTTTCGCCACGATTTTACCTCGATATTCACAGGAAAAATGGTCTTTTATGAGGGCATAGGTTGTGTCGGAGATGTTGATTCTTCCGCCTACTCCTGATTCTTCCATGCGGGCGGCAATGTTGACGGCATCTCCCCAAATATCATAGGCAAACTTTGTAGCACCAACCACACCTGCCACCACGGGTCCGGTATGGATTCCGATGCGCAGGTCCAGAAAACTCTTTCCGGCTATCTGCCTTTTCTGAGTTTCTTCTCTAATCCACTGTTGTAATTCCATAGCAGCCTGAACCGTGGTGAGCGCGTGGTCAGGATTGGGTAGAGGCAACCCGCTGACGCATAGGTAGGCATCGCCGATGGTTTTAATTTTTTCGATGGCGTATTTTCCTATGATTGCGTCAAACGCCTTAAAACAATAATCCAGTTCTTCAATTAACGTTTCAGGAGATTCGATTTCTGCAAAAAGCGTGAAATCCTTAAAATCACAAAACATGACCGTGACCTGCCCAAAATATCGGGGCGAAGCTTTCCCGGAGCGTTTAAGTTCGTCTGCAACTTGCTCAGGCAGGACATTAAGTAACAAGCGGTCCGATTTCTTTTTTTCTTCCTCTAACTGACTCGTCCGTTCTGCGACCAGATTTTCCATGTTTTCATACAACATGGCGTTCTCAATGGAAAGAGATATTTGACCAGCCAACAGCGTGAGTAATCCGACCCGCTGTTCAGTAAATACGTTCGGAGTCAGACGATTGGTGAGGTAAATGATGCCGTTGATTTTTCCTTTTGTAATAAAAGGAACGCAAAGCAACGATTTGTCTTTATACTTTTTAACGACCGGATCCTGTCCAAAACGAGGGTCCTCGGATACATTTTCCAGAAGTAAAACTTCTCCCGTTTGAACCACAAAATTATAGACAACCGCCGGTACGGCAGATAACATTGTTTCTTCGGAAGTAGCAATTGTTCCATCGGCATACCGCTCAATAACTGGCTCAAAGTCGTTGCCGCGCCTAATTAGAAAACACCCATAATCTGCTCCCGCATTTTCGAGTGCAAACGTCATGAGTCGTGTGAGAAGTTTGTCTAGTTGTAATTCACCGCTGAGGGCTTCAATGCTCTTAACAAATGTAAGTGCATCAAATTCAAAAGGTAACGAGTAGCTGGAATGGCTTGCCCGACCGGACGAAACCTGCGGGCGAACTCTGGAACGGGAGCTTAACGCCATGCTGTGCGTATCTTGCAATGCTGCCAAAACACCTTCCATTTCCCAATACAGTAGCTCGGCTTTCAGTTTTTCATATTCATCGTAGCTATCGGTAGAATTGGTTTTGAGCAAAGCCCGCAAAAGTGTCAATCGGGAAAAAACTGCCGGAAAAACCATGCCGCCCCGGCGTGCCGCTTCGATGGCATCATGGTAGGCTTGCGGTTCAAAATCACCGGAGAAAGCGCGTTTACTTTCGGCCTCAACCAACCGCAGCGCCCAGGCGTAATTGCCGGGCTGCAGCGTTGAAAGCTGGGTCAGGAATTTTGTATTTTTCTGCACCACTTTCCTTATTTTCTTTTGCGTTGCCGGATCGGATTGTTCATAAATTGCTAATCCGGAAATTGCCTGATAGGCCTGAAAATAATGGTAGGAAAAAACACTCTTTACGCTGTCGGTGTAGGCATCTGTCAGCAGCGACATTTCCCAGGCTTTGGCAAAATCTCCCATCCAGAGACTACATATCGTGTGCAGGGCATGTGAAGTAAATAGGGCGGTGAGATCAACCGTAGTGGTAAAACCGGAAAGAATTAACTGCCAGTCAAACGTAGGGTCAGAGTAACGCGCATACCTTAGTATGGAAGCGAAATGGCGCTCATAGCGCGTTCTCTGCACCAAATTGGCGATGTTGTGCTGCAAAAAGAAGGTTTCCTGTCCACACAAAGAACTCAATAAAACCGACATTTTATCTCCTACATAAATTCTGAAAACATTGCTCATGTACAGATTCCATCCCGAGTACCAGATATCGCCCTTGCTTAGCCCTTTGCGATAATTCTCAAAACAGCGGGTAGCCATTTCGGTGATTGGCTCCTTCCAGTGTGCGATGAACGTACTGTCGATAAAACCAGCCTGAGCCACCAAATCCTCAGCTTTGTATTTTTCCAGGAGAAGCAAGGCTTGTTTTCCTGCCATATAGCCACTTTCGGGCGCGTTGAGAATACCAGCCAGAATTAAACCATACGATCCAAAACCAGTGATTGCTTCCCGTGTATTGCCGTACTTTGTATTCAAATCCACCATTTTGAAAATAAGCAGTGGGTAGGTTTCAAACTTGATCAGAAAATAGGAAGACAAGGAGGCATTCAGCAACCGCATTGCCCAGGTATAGCGGCTGTCAGTCATGTCGGGACCCTGGGCAATTTTTGCAATTTTGGCATCGGGCAAGTGTAAACGGGAGCGAATCGCCTGATAAATCACCTGCCATTTTTGAGCTTTTTCAGGAATTTTAATACCCAACTCGCCCAAAGCCTTGCGTGAAAGAGCAATTGCCTCGGCCAACTGATCCGTGGCTGTGTAGCTCGTAATCATGATTTCAAACGTCTGACTCCGCTCTTCCTGCGTGAGGCAAAGTGCCAGCGCTTTTTGTTCATATTTTTGCGAAAGTTCCTTCCGACCGCTCAGGTGGGATGTCTCGATCAAATGACGATAGGTTGGCAAATCTTCACGGGCAGGTTCCAGAAGCAATTTTTCCCAAAGTGCCCAATAGTGAAAAGCATTGCCGAACGCTGCGGAACGGTAGGCCAAATAACCGGCTTTTTGTAGGAGCTGCCCAATGAAAGTACGCTCAGAAGCAGCTGATAACAGCGATTCGGAGGTGAGAAAATGATTTGCTGCTTCCAGAATTCGGTTTTCTGCATCGGGGCCTTGTGCCAGTCGCATACCTATTTTGAAATGTAATTCTTCACGTTGTGACGAGTCAATTTCACCGTATAGGGTTTGCTGAATTCGATCATGCGCAAACCGAAACTGCACGTCAGTTTGTTGTGATTCATAAAATTCGGGTATAAATTTATAGTCAGCGCGGGTTGGTAAAATACAGGTATTCTGAATAGCCGGCCAAAGCAAACGATGCAGGTCAGCAGGATTGAGATCCAGTAGTTCTGCCGTTTGGGCCACACCGAAAGTATTGCCAATAGCAGAGGCCACCGTCAGGCCGTGTCGGGTGGTGGGGGTCAGGCCGGAGATTTTTTGGAGAATTATTTCGACGACATTATCCGAAATGGCCAACGCCTGAATAGCGGGCAAATCCCAGGTCCAAAGATGCGTGGTACTATCGAGCCAAAGCAGATTGCGGTCGTATAGCAGGTTCAGAAACTGCCCGATAAAAAATGGGTTTCCCTGCGTTTTTGAATAAAGAATGGCTGATAAAGTATCAGGATTCTGTTGTGTTTCGGGTAACGTATTCCGAATCAGTTCTTCCGTATCGGCTTCGGAAATCGCCTCCACGTGCAGGTGTTCAGTCAAAAAAACGGAGGATTCCGCTTCTTCCTGTGACTTTTTAAGTATTGGATAAAAAGAGTGCACAGCGTCAATTTCGTTGCTTCGGTAGGCCACCACCAGCATGATATGACTCAGAGCGGGGTTTAATCGTATGCTTTCCAAAAGGCGAATCGAGTCATCATCGGCCCACTGCCAATCGTCCAGAAAAAGCAGGAGCGGATGTTGAGCATTGGCCAAAAGTGACAAAAATAAGCCCAAAACATATTGCAGCCTATTTTTGATTTCCAGTGCATTCAGCGTTGAAACAGCCGGAACGGGCCCCACAATTTTCCCCATTTTTGGAACGAGCTGTACCAAAATTCCCTCCAAATCCTGCAAAGAGTTTCGAAAGATATGTTTCCAGTTTTGTAATGTTTCAGGAGATTCCGTCAGAACGCTGTCGGCAAACTGATCAATTGCCTGAATCCAGGCGAAATAGGGTATGTTTTTTTGAAGCGGATCAAACTTGCCTTTCAAAATCAAGCCTTTGTGTTCGGTCAGCGGTTTTGCCGTTTCTCCAATCAACGTCGATTTTCCAACACCACTTAATCCACCTACCGTCAGAAAAACTTTTCCACCTGCGGCCGCCTGCGCATACAAATCCAGAATACGCTCTTTTTCCCAGGTACGTCCCACCATTTTTTGGGAAATAAACAATCGGGCCGGTACGTCAAACTGACCCAAGGTAAATGATTCAATTCTTTGAAAATCAATCCATTCCTGACGACAGCGTAGTAGGTCTGCCCGTAAACCCTGCATGGATTGGTACCTTTCTTCGGCGTTTTTAGCAATTAATTTGCCAACAAGATCGCCAAGAATCGATGGGATTTCGGGGTTTATTTCGTTGATTCCAGGAGGTTTTCGGGCAATATGTCCATGAATAAGTTCGAGCATGTCACCCGATTGAAATGGTAATTGTCCCGTCAACATTTCAAAAAACACAATTCCGAGCGAATAGTAGTCGGCACGGTAGTCCAGAATCCGGTTCATTCGACCGGTTTGTTCGGGAGAAATATAAGATAAATTGCCAATGCGGCGGGTAGCTTCAAAAACCGGAACGGTTGTATAATGTGCCTTGATACTCGACTCAAAATCAATGATTCTGGCCGTTTTGTGCGTGGTGTGAATGATAATATTGACCGAAGAAATATCCTTATGAATGATCGTTCGGGCGTGAATATCCTGCAACTGCCCAATGATTTCGAGGGCGTAGTCAAAAAACAAATCAAGCCCAAACTCGCCTTGTTCAATCAATGATTTGAGGGAAAGGCCGGGCAAGTAACTGCGAACCAAAGATGGGATGTCGTCAAAATGTACGATTTCAATGACCCCCAGTGGAAATTTCTCTTCTTTTAATAAAGCATATTCATTGTAAATTCCTGAATAATCACTGCCTTTGGGCGTTTTTACAATTACCTCATCGTCCGTAGTTTCCACCACGCCTTTATAGACAATAGTTAATTCAGTTTCGTAAATAATTTTCTTATGTAAAATTGTCAACATATTCATTTACAGCCTGAAACGGCTTGTTTTAGGGGGTTATTCTTTTTGACAACTTCTCCTTTGGACCTTACCGATGCGTTTATGGCAGGAGTAGGTCTTTTAACCGGATATGCAGGTTTAAGGTTGTGGTGGGTTAAAAATATGGATAGACGTATTTTTCAAAAAATGGTTCGATTATTTTTTTGTCCGGCAGTTGGTTAATGATTTCCTCATAATCCTGTCGAACGTCAACATTATAACTCATAGTTACCGATTGCGGGTCATTCATCCAGGCAGAATGGAGTGTAAAACAAAATTTCACATCCGGATGATAGCAGGTACAAATAGGTCCGGCAGCTATATTCTCCGCTCTGAAAATCCAGAATTCGCCTTGCCGATGCAGGGAACCGTCCGGTTGTGGATAGGCCACCTGCATGCTGCACACCAAATATCCATCAAGGCCGGGATCCAGTCCGGGCGTGGGGGCTTGACGAGGCACAAACTGTATGCTGCGTAAATAGTCGTTTTCTTTAAACTGATAATACCCCGTCGCATGGGAGGACATGCTGTCGGTTTGAAGATAATTCAGGCTAAACGGCAATCCTTTTTTGGTAAGCTCTTTTACCTGCACGTAAGGCACATCCCGATTGGGGTAGTCTTTGTAAAGATCTTCAATAAACTGCGTTAGCATTTTCGGATCCAGTCCGCCCGAAACAAACCATAAATGGTCGATTTTTTTTACTGCCGTTTTCTCCGAAATCATGTCCCGAAAGGCGTATAATCCGACGGTCCAGGTATTAAATCCCAGCTGTCCATCGGCAGCATTGGTGTTGCCGGTTTCGGCCAGGAGCGTAGATTTTTCTTCCTGTAAAATAAAATTAGCAGCATCGATTTTCCATTTTCCAATGCGGCTCACATCCATTGTGCCAAGCGCAAAAAGGCTGAGGACATCCGGGTCAATTGGCTGTCGCGTAATGGCCGAAATGTCGTACGGACGCACCCACTCAGCTACGCACATAGCGGCATTGTGAATGCCATAGAGCGTAATTTCTCCACCGGGATTTTCGTAATCGCACGAAAAATGAATGGTTTCAATCGGTAACGGCTTATCGAGTTTGTAGGCCGTTGCGGTAGCATTTTCAGGTTTTAACTCACTTCGTTTCACCACGTAGCACTCCGTATAGGGCAGCATAGTTGTAGCCAGCGCTTTGCGTAGAAAGCGTTCAAGTTCGAGGTGTTCGGGAAACGGATTTGTGAACAATAGTTCGGTAGAAAACTTAAAAGAAGAATCCTGCAAAATGATGTAATCCTGCGTAAGACCGGTTTGATGCATGCAGTTTTTGATCAATAATTCCTGCCCAAACTGATCGTGCAGCGTCCACTGTTGCCAGGGATTTTTACCATCAAAACGCATGAGCTTCACCACTGCACCAGAGGCTGTTTCAGGCTCCTTTTTGTGAAACAAATTTTTAAACCATTGAATAATTCGGGTAAAAATATTTGTAGAATTAGCTGAAACTTCACCCGACAATTCCTCATCCAGATTTTCAAAAAAAGATACAACCCGCTGTCTGACTGCCTCCTGATCGGAATTGTGCTGATGCGTGTGCATCAGGTCCAACAATTTTTCCCTGAACGTTTCCCGCGAATGCTGTAAATGATGAAGCGTGCGGTCGTGCAGTACCGAAGACGGTTGGATGTGCGAATAATTGACCGTAAAAAGTTCTTGTGTATGTGGGTCAAAACAGGGGTGTGCCGTAGACTCTATGAGCTCAAAAGGCCAGGGAACTTTGGCAGGAGTGCCGGTTATCCATTCGCTATTTTGGCCAATAACAGTCTTTAAATCAAGCGAAACCGGATCAAGAATGTAGGGGCGGCCTACATCATAAGCAGCGATAAGCACCGCCGGGTCGGTGCCAAACTGAGCGGGCGTTACGGACGTATTCAGTGGATTGCGGGCTCCGAGCATCAGCGACATTCGGGAAATACCAAAATTATGGAACCGCAGCATTCCCCAATCCGCGTGTGATTCAGCCGTGCCATTTCGGGTGGCAAAATCGGCGTAATAACAGGGGGTTTTCATCAATAGCGTCCGGATCGTTGGCGTACTTCCAAAATCCAGTTTCATCACCATTCCGTCGCCACTCATAATCGCCGAACCGTATTCGGGATTGGGCCTTCCGTCGGGCAACAAAGCCGGGTACGGCAAACCCTCTGAGTTTACACTTCCGACTTGATAAACCACGTACACCGAACCCGGCAGATCGGTTGGGAACGAGCCGCTGAGCAAAACCAGGTTTCCTTCAATTTCCTGTGCTGAGGTCAGCAAGAGCGGTTCAGAGATGGGCGTTGACATGAAAAAAACCGTTGAATTGAGCGTAAAAAAAGGAAATTTAGGTGAATTATAGTTAGGATGCAATCGGTAGCCTAAGCCGGTAAAATAATTGCTTGTAACGAGAGGTTAGCTAATAATAAAATGGGAAGTACGATTACTTACGGGGGTGAAATTCCGTAATAACCTGCCGGAGATAATCACGATCCAGGTGAGTATAAATTTCGGTGGTCAGAATCGACTCATGTCCGAGCATTTCCTGTACGGCTCGCAGGCTTGCGCCGCCTTCAATCAAATGCGTAGCAAAGGAGTGACGGAAGGTGTGCGGACTCACATTTTTATTTATTCCGGCACTTTTGGCTAGTTCTTTAATAATTATAAAAATCATCACCCGGGTCAGTTGTGCGCCCCGCCGGTTCAAAAAAACGATGTCTTCGCTTTCTTTGGCAACCAAAAGTGTGGGTCGAATTGTATCAAGATAAATTTGGGTGTATTTAATCGCATCTTTCCCAATCGGTACAAGCCTCACTTTGTCGCCTTTCCCCAATACTCGGATAAACCCAATGTCAAAATAACAATTGGTCAATTGCAGTGAGGTGAGTTCCGAAACCCGCAGCCCGCTGCTATACAGCATTTCGAGAATTGCGCGGTTGCGGGTGCCTTCGGGCGTGGAGTGGTCGATGCTTTCCAGCATCCGAATAATCTCTTCGTAGGAAAGTACATCCGGAAGTTTTCGGGGTAAAGATGGTGCTTCAATCAGCTCAGTTGGATTGGTCTGAATGATATTTTCGAGTAATAAATACGCATAAAAGGACTTGATACCCGACAAAAAGCGCGCCTGCGAATGTGCCGAGAGGCCAAGCTCGGTGAGATATTTCAGGTAAGCCAGCAAATGCTCTTCGGTAATTTCGACAGGCGAAAGTTCCAAACCTGATAGCTCCACAAACTCCCGCAGCTTTTCGGCATCGTGCACGTAGGCTTCAATTGAATTGGCCGAGAGCGAACGTTCAAGTTGCAGGTAGTTTTTGAAATGTTTGATGTAGATTTGCCACATAGTCCGAAAGGAGTGAAATGCGAAATTACTGTGTGTATCGGAAGAGGGAAATCAAACAAAAGTATTCACTCCGGGGCTCATCTAATCTACAAATCTGATCTTTTGTATGAAAAAAATCCTGATTCTGAACGGCCCCAATCTCAACCTGCTCGGCAAGCGGGAGCCGGGTATTTATGGTAATCAATCGTTTGAGTCGTTTTTTGAGCAACTGAAACAACAATTTAGTACCGTAGAACTGCACTATTTTCAGTCCAATCATGAAGGTGCTTTGCTGGACAAAATCCACGAAACAGGCTTTGAGTTTGACGGGCTTGTGATCAATGCCGGTGCTTACACGCATACGTCAGTAGCCTTGGCCGATGCCTTGTCGGCAGTGACAATGCCTGCCGTTGAGGTACATATTTCCAACATTCATGCCCGCGAAGAATTTCGTCACCACAGCTACCTGACGAGTCGCTGCAAGGGCATGATCTGCGGATTGGGGTTGTTTGGCTATGAATTGGCCATTCGTTTTTTACTTCAAAACAACGAATAAACAGGCTACAAAAACATTACATCAATATAACATAGATTTCTTTTTTTTGAGTAGGGCAATGCCGTATTTTGAAATTCCACTAACCCTGACCCGTCATCGGTATGTTTCGAGCTTTACTTCTTTCGCTTTGTCTTTCCTTGCCTGCTATGGCTCAGGAAGGTACACGGTTGATTTCTGGAAAAATAACCACGACAGCTTCCGATAAGCCTTTGTCGGATGTAACTGTGCAAATCCTGAACTCAAACCTTGGAACCCGCAGTGCTGCCGATGGCTCTTTTCAACTCAGGGTTTCACGATCGGGAATCTATCAGTTGCGTTTTTCAAGTGTAGGATTTAGTGCGGTTGAGCAAACCGTACAGGTTGACAACGCGCCTGTTGTAGTAGATATTAGCCTTACACCCGCTCTGATTCAATTAAACGATCAGGTAGTCGTTACGGCTCAACGTTACGAAACGCCTGATTTTGAGCGTCCCGAAGCACTTACTGTCATCAGTAAGCGAGATTTGTCAGGAAATTCGATGCGCTCCACACCCGAAATATTGATGGGACAGTCGGGCGTTTTTCTGCAAAAGACCAATCATGGCGGCGGTTCACCTTTTGTTCGGGGACTAACCGGACAGCAAACGCTGTTGCTCGTTGATGGCATCCGACTCAACAATGCGACGTTTCGCTCGGGGCCCAATCAATACCTGAATACCATTGATCCTTTTTTGCTCGACCGCATAGAAATTGCGCGGGGCGCGGGGTCGGTTCAGTATGGCAGCGACGCCATCGGTGGAGCCATAAATGTCCTGACGGCCTCGCCCGATTATTCTGACAAAACCGAGTTTCATGGGACGGTTTTAGGGAAATTAATGAGTGGAGGTATGGAAAAAAGTGGCCGGCTTTCGGCTTCCGTTACGGCACCCAACGTAGGAATACAAGGCGGTTTTTCGTATCGTTCCTTTGGTGACTTAATCGGTGGCGCTGGAATCGGAACGCAGGTGCCAACGGGCTACGATCAATATTCGCTGGATCTTAAATCGCGCATCAAACTAACTCCCAATGTGCAGTTGACACTTTCGGTGCAGCATATGCGGCAGGACAGTGTTCCGGTTTTTCATAAAGTACAGCTTGAAAACTTTGCCGTAAACCAATTTAATCCCCAAATCAGAACCCTCGCTTATGCCCGCCTGGAAGGTCAAAAAGCTACTAAATGGGCAAGTTCCTGGCAATTAACTGCCCTTGCCGGACGGACGGTTGAAGAGCGGCAGAGCCGAAAAAATTCTGCCGTCAGAACGTTACACGAAAAAGATGAGGTGCAAACTGTGGGCGCATTGGCGTCCATTATTTCCCGACCAACGCGCCTGTGGACTATTCAGTCAGGTATTGAGTGGTATTATGACTATATCGGCAGTATGAAACAGGAAATCGAGCCAATTTTCAGTTCGGCTGGTCCGCAACCGATTCAGCGTGGATTGTATCCTGATCATGCCAACATGAGCAATCTCGCTTTTTATAACCTGCATACCATTCAGCTGCAAAAATTACTGGTCACCGTTGGGGGTAGATTTAATACGTTTTCCATCAGTATTCCTGATAAAGATTTGGGGAATTCGACTATATCGCCTTCCGCCTGGGTGGGAAATGCCGGGATTTCTTACGAATTGTTACCCTTTTTACGGGTCATTGCCCAAGCCAACACATCGTTCAGAGCACCAAATATTGATGATTTAGGAACGTTAGGTATTGTAGATTTTCGGTACGAAGTGCCCAATACGGACCTGCGTCCTGAGCGGGGGTTCAATAAAGAAGTTGGATTAAAAATAAAATTACCCGGTTTTTCATCTTCCGTGTTTGTGTATCATAACCAACTAACTGACCTGATTGGCCGGGTAAAAACGGCAGAAATTCGGCAGGATTATCCGGTATATCTCAAAGAAAATATTTCAAAAGCGTTTATTCGGGGATTAGAGGCCGATGCAGAGTTTCAGCTTGCTTCTGACTTGCTTTTATCAGGATTTTTAAATTATACCTACGGACAAAATTTATCCGGAAATGAACCTTACCGCCGTATCCCTCCGCTCAACGGACGCATGAGCCTGCGGTATCAGCCCACCCGGCAATCCTGGCTAAGTTTGGACTACCTGACCGCCGCCACGCAGGACCGACTGGCCAAAGGCGACGTGGACGACAACCGAATTCCCGAAGGCGGAACACCCGGCTGGAACGTGTTCAATCTTTCGGCGGGCTATCAAATTGGAAAAATCAGCCTGACTGCATCCGCTCAAAATTTGCTCAACGAAGCCTACAAAACACATGGCTCGGGTGTGTCAGAAGTGGGCAGGAGCGTATGGCTAATGGCTCGTTTTGACTGGTAATTTTACCGTAACTTTATTCATTCTAAAACCCTTCTCATGCCTGATTCTTGGACTAATTATCACAGCCACAGCCACTATTGCGACGGTGTAGAATCGCCCCGGGAGCAGGTAGAAGCCGCGCTTCGTCAGAGTGTTCGTGCATTTGGGTTTTCTTCGCATGGGCCGGTTCATTTTCCAAATGCATGGAGTATGCAGGCAGATAGGCTCGAAGAATACTTGTCAGAAACCCGGGCACTTCAAGCAGAATTTGCCGACCAAATCGATCTCTACGTGGGGCTGGAAGTTGATTTTTTGCCTGGTTTCAGCGGTCCGTCCACGTACGCTTCGCGCCTTGATTTTACGGTTGGCTCAGTACATTACCTCGGACTTAACGAGCAAGGCGAGCCCTGGGAAATTGATGGCTCAACCGAGAAATTCATGAAAGGGTTGGTAGAAGTGCACGGAGGAGACATAAGGAAGGTGATTCATCTGTACTACGAGCACATCCGACAAATGATTGAGACGGATGCGCCGGATATTTTGGGGCATTTGGATAAAATAAAAATTCATAACCTGCGCAACAGCCTGTACGACGAAAACGAACCCTGGTATCAGGCAGAAATCGACGAAACGCTGACGCTACTGGCCCAAACAGATTGCGTGCTGGAAGTAAATACCCGTGGTCTTTATAAGAAAAACCTCGCTACCTATCCGGGATTGTCCGTGTTGCAACGAGTACAGGAGCGAAAGATTCCGGTGATGATCAATTCAGATAGCCACGCTCCCTCAGAAATTACGGCCAAACTTTCCCGCACGGCTCTTCTACTCAAACAGGCTGGCTTCAAAACGTTGCGGGTTTTGGTGGCAGGAACCTGGCAGGATGTCCCTTTTGATGAAGAAGGGCTATATTTGTAGATGAATCTGACATTTTATCCTGGTCCATCCAAACTTCATGCACAGGTAGAGCAGCATTTGCAGGAAGCCTTTCAATCGGGTTTGCTGAGTGCAAATCATCGTTCTACGGCGTTTATGGCAATGCTCGAAGAAACACTTCTGGCATTGCGAATAAAGCTTTCCATTCCAGATGGTTACGAAGTTTACTTAACATCTTCTGCCACCGAATGCTGGGAAATAATTTCGCAGTCATTGGTGCAACAGGCGAGTCATCATGTATACAATGGCGCTTTTGGTAAAAAATGGTTTGAGTACGCTCAACGGCTTCATCCTGCTACGACCGGGCAACTTTTTGGATTCAACGATTTCCCGCCTGACCCTGCGCACGTGCCCGCAGCCGAAGTGCTTTGTGTAACTCATACCGAAACGTCAAACGGTACCGCTCTACCTCTTCCCTTTTTGGCTGAACTACGCAAAAATCAACCCGGACTCATTGCCGTAGACGCGACGTCGTCGATGGGTGGCGAGGCGCTGCCGTGGCTGCTGGCAGATGTATGGTTTGCCTCCGTACAAAAATGCTTTGGCCTGCCGTCCGGCCTGGGGATTCTAATTGTTTCACCGCTGGCAATTGAGCGGGCTCAGGCTTTGAATGAGCAAAATCATTACAATAGTTTGCTGTTTATCCGCAGTAATTTTCAGCAATTCCAAACCCCGTTTACACCCAATACGCTAGGGATTTTTTTACTCAAACGCTGCATGCAGGAGCGCAGCCCGATTGAGAAAATAAGTACATCTCTTCATCAACGGGCTGAAATTTGGTATAATTTTTTGCGTGAAAATGGCTACAAATTACTCGTAGGTCTACCCGAGGTACAAGCCGTTACGGTAGTAGTCGCGCAGGATTCAGAAGAAAATATTCGGATGATAAAAGCCAAAGCGCAGGCTGCCGAAATCACCCTGGGCAACGGCTACGGTGCCTGGAAAAAAACTACTTTTCGCCTTGCCAACTTCCCCGCAATCACCACCGACGACAGCGACCGCCTCATGCAGGTATTGCAGCGTTCGGATAAAATCACTGGTTGAGTAAAGAATGATTCCTGTGTTTCTTTTATACACAATTCAACAAATACTTAACCAAAACTTTAACCATTTACCCTCCCGTGATCAATCGGATGCTTGAACAATACCGGGCTCAGACGAAATGTCTAGTAGCTCTCGACTCAATAATTTTTGGATTTGACGGCGACGAACTCAAACTTTTGCTCGTCAAACGTGGTGTAGAAGTTTATGACGGCACGTGGTCACTTATGGGCGGTTGGTTGCAGGACAATGAAGCCCCCGAACATGCCGCTTCCCGAATCCTTTTTGAACTGACCGGAATTCAGGATGTTTACCTCGAACAGCTCTATGTTTTTGGGAAACCTGACCGCGATCCAATTGAGCGTACGGTGTCGGTTTCGTACTTTGCACTGATCAACGTTGCCGACTACGACGATGTTATTTCTCATACCTACGAAGCACAGTGGTTTTCGATTCATGAATTACCTACGCTACTTTTTGATCATGCCGACATGGTAAAAAAAGCCATTGAACGACTGCGCTACAAAGCCACACAACATCCCATCGGCTTTGAATTATTGCCGGATAAATTTACCATCCCTCAGTTACAAAAACTCTACGAAGCGATTTTTGATTTTAAGTTTGACAAGCGGAATTTTAGCCGAAAAATCCTTTCTACCGGCCTGTTAATCAAGCTGGAAGAAAAGCAAAAGGGCTTCTCCAAAAAGGGCGCTTACCTCTACCGCGTAGACAATGAAAAATACGTCAAGTTTTTTGACTCTTTCCTCAATTTTATTCCCAACGGATTTCTGGATTAGCTAACAGCCTTACGAACTCTTTCTGGTTTCCAAAAATACTATTTGGGATAGAAACGCCAATTCCTGACCTTTGCGGCGTCATTTAATCATGTAGCACATGTTCAACCTGAAAGAAATTTTATCGGTTACACTCATTTTGTTTTCGGTAATTGATGTCATCGGTGCCGTACCGATTATTGTGGATTTACGGAAAAAGGTAGGGCATATTGAATCCGAAAAAGCGACCCTTGTCGCGGGTTTTATCATGATTTCCTTTTTGTTTCTGGGGGAAAGAATTCTGAATTTATTTGGTGTAGATGTCTCTTCTTTTGCCGCTGCTGGTGCGTTAATTCTCTTTTTGCTGGGCCTGGAAATGATTTTGGGACGAAATATTTTCAAGCACGACGATGTCGATACGTCGTCGGCATCCATTGTGCCCATTGCGTTTCCGATCATTGCCGGTGCGGGTACCATGACCACCCTTATATCGCTGCGCTCCACCTACGAATTAGCCAATATTCTGGTCGGAGTGGTGGTCAATTTATTCTTTGTATATCTCGTTCTGAAATCTTCAGGATGGATCGAGCGGAAGCTCGGCAAAGCGGGAATGGACGTGCTGCGCCGTATCTTTGGCATCATTCTTATAGCAATTGCCGTAAAACTTTTCAAAGTAAATTTTTTATAAACCGTTTTATTTTCCTCTATGAAATCTCTCGATAGTCTCAATCAGGTAGCCGAATTTCACCGTACATTTCATCATCCTGTTTTAGAGGTGCCCATGATTCCTTCGGATGAGCGTTGCCGGTTGCGAGTGGCTTTGCTGGCCGAAGAACTGAAAGAACTGGAAGTGGCAATTCTTCAAAATGATCTCGTGGAAGTTGCCGATGCCCTCTGCGATTTGCAGTATGTACTTTCCGGTGCCGTACTTGAATTTGGTTTGGGAGAAAAATTCCGGGATTTGTTCGACGAAGTGCAGCGCTCCAACATGTCAAAAGCCTGTAACTCTATTGAAGAAGCCCAAGAAACCGTAGAACATTATCAGGCAAAAGGAGTGGATTGTCATTTCAAAGAAGACAACGGCAAATACCTTGTTTACCGAAGTGCGGACAACAAAACGCTTAAAAATATCAAGTATTCTCCGGCGGATTTGTCAAAAATTCTGGCAGAAAAATAATTTTCCCAAGTCTTTTTTAGATTCGTTTTCCTGTATATTCTGCATAAATTAAGTAACCATTATCTTTGACACATGTCTTCGGTTTTAACCAAATTTCTGCGCTACGTAGCCATCGACACACAGTCTGATCCATTTTCCACGAGTTTTCCAAGCACCGAAAAACAGCGTGATTTGAGCAATTTACTGGTGGTTGAGTTGCAGGAAATGGGGATTTCGGACGCTCATTTGGACGCGTTCGGCTATGTGTATGCAACTATTCCGGCAACAAGTACCAAGGCCGATGTTCCGGTTATTTGCTTTTGTTCGCATGTTGATACCTCGCCGGATGTTACCGGTACCAACGTAAAACCACTTGTGCATTCTAACTGGCAGGGGGAAGATCTCGTGCTGCCGGATGATCCTGCACAGGTAATCCGTTTGTCTGAACACCCCGATTTGGCCGGGCAACTTGGCAACGATATTGTAACGGCAAGCGGCACAACGCTTTTAGGGGCAGATAACAAAGCGGGTGTCGCCGAAATTATGGCAGCGGCGGAGTTTTTGATGAAGCATCCCGAAATTCCGCACGGCAACATTCGAATACTTTTTACACCCGATGAAGAGGTTGGCCGCGGAACGGAACACGTTGATATTGAGAAATTAGGTGCAGTTTTTGGTTATACGGTGGATGGCGAAACTGTCGGGACGCTCGAAAATGAAACGTTTTCGGCCGATGGGGCCACCATTCAGATTCAGGGAGTTAGTACGCATCCGGGCTTTGGTAAAGGAAAACTCGAAAATGCGCTGAAAATTGCCTCAGACATTATAGCCGCTTTACCCAAAGACCGCCTGTCGCCCGAAACGACTGACGAAAAGGAGGGCTTTATTCACCCCGTTCATCTGGAAGGTGGTCAGGATCAGGCACGTATTGATTTCATTCTGCGTGATTTTACAACTATTGGTTTGCGGCAAAAAAACGAATGGCTAAAAAAAACCATGGAACAGGTTCTTCTCCGGTATCCGGGATCTACTGCCACGATTCAAACAACCGAGCAATACCGCAACATGAAAGAAATTCTGGACAAAAATCCAGAGGTGGTGACGCATGCGATGGAAGCGATGCAGCGTGTGGGCCTCAATGCGCAACTTCGATCCATTCGGGGAGGCACAGACGGCTCTCGGCTTTCGTTTATGGGGCTGCCTTGTCCCAATATCTTTGCCGGTGAGCACGCTTTTCACTCACGCCTCGAATGGGTGTCGGTGCAGGATATGGAAAAAGCAGTGGAGGTACTCGTTGAACTGGCCAAAGTATGGGAAGAACACGCTTGATCAGGCTGATTTTTTTCGGGTAAATAATGGCAAAATCAAAGAAAAGAGCAATCCAACGGCTATATTGAGTACAAGAACGATGGTTTGGTAATTTTTCATCTTAAAAAAATCTTCCATCATCTTGACTGAATTATTGAAATTATCCTCCGTTTTTGCCGAAACCGATATCCATTCGCGTCCTTTAATGACGATATTATTGAAGAAATCGGGGTTGATGAGGTCGTAGAAAACCCAACGGGTCAGGAGCAGCATTGGCACAGCTAACACTGTGGTCAGAAATGCCGTTCTGAAACCTTTTCCGTAGGTTCGAACGGAATTTCCCGGCAAATTTTGTTTTTCCTTTATTTCCAGAAAAAGCAAAACTCCCCAAATCAGGATCGTTAAGGCGGAGGTAAGTGGCAGAAAATCGACAAATGCATCGTGAAAGCCGATCCAAAATTCGAAGCATAGCCAAAGAAATAAACTTACAGTAAGCAGGGCGGCGTATTTAAATTCTGTCTTCATGGGAGGACTTGTTCATAGGTTAGAATTGCCTGCAAATATTCAAATAAACTACCGAAAAACCCGAAGCAGTGCTTTATTTGCGCAACTATGGCAAAGAAAAAGAAATATTATGTTGTGTGGGAAGGTCATAAATCCGGCATTTTTACTGACTGGAAAGAGTGTGAAGCGCAAATCAAGGGCTATCCTGATGCCCGGTTCAAATCGTTTGAATCATTACCGGAGGCCGAGCGAGCTATTCAGCGAAACTATTGGGAATTCGTTACAAAAAAAGATCAAAAGCAGCCTGTTACCAAGGTGCCGCCGATTCATATCGGAAAGCCCGATTTGGATAGCATTGCAGTAGATGCCGCCTGGAATACCGCTACGGGCGATATGGAGTATCAGGGTGTATATCTCAAGACCGGCGAACGCATTTTTTTGCAGGGACCATTCAAAGACGCCACTAACAACATCGGCGAGTTTTTGGCGATTGTGCACGGTTTGGCGTATTTACACACCAACCAAAGTCAGCTGCCGATTTATACCGATTCCAAAACCGCAATGGCCTGGGTAAAGCGCAAACATGCCAATACCAAACTGGCATTGACCCCGAGAAATAAACCCGTTTTTGAGTTGTTACAACGCGCCGAACGATGGCTGGCAGAAAACCGCTACACCAATAAAATACTAAAATGGGAAACCGAATACTGGGGAGAAAACCCGGCAGATTTTGGACGTAAATAGTTCACTATAAATTGTTTATGGCAAGAAATTCCTATTTTCAGTTCAAGCAGTTCAAAATTGAGCAGGATCTTTGCGCCATGAAAGTGTGTACCGATGCCTGCGTTTTTGGAGCGTCGGTAGTATTACCTGTCGGAAACATCCGCGTGCTCGATATAGGATCGGGCACAGGTTTGCTTTCGCTCATGCTGGCGCAACGCTATCCGCAGGCGCAGATCATCGGGGTAGAAATTGATCCTGTGGCCGCCTCGCAGGCACAGGAAAATGTAAAAAATAGTCCGTTTGCCTCTCGAATAGAAATTGTTTCAACGGCAATTCAGGACTTTCGTCCGGATTATTTTTTTGATGTAATTGTAACAAATCCACCCTTTTTTCAATCCGATTTACGTTCTCCCGACTCGGCCATAAACGGTGCGCATCATGCTCAGTCCTTATCATTTTCTGATTTGTTAATGGCCATAAAGAGGCTCTTGAAACCCGGTGGAAATTGGCAAATTCTCTTGCCGGAAAAGGAGAGTAAACTATTGTATAACAATGCGTTAGAGATAGACTGGGCTTTGACCGAAAAACTAACTCTCCGACACACAGCCGCTCATGCGCCCGGCTGTATTATTTCCACTTTTGTTTCTAACGCAGGCCCGGATTTTGCTGTTAAAGCAAGTGAATTGTGTTTCTACGAACCTGATGGAAAAACCTACACAGTTGCTTTTCGCAAACTTTTACAGGAATTTTACCTGATATTCTAATTGCCTGATGACCATTAGCCCCATCCAACTTTCTATAATTGTTCCTCTATATAACGAGGACGAATCGCTTCCCGAGCTGCACGACTGGATCGTGAAGGTGATGCGTGAAAATCATTTTACGTACGAAATTCTTTTTATGGACGATGGGAGTAAAGATCGTTCGTGGGAAGTCATTCGCGAACTTGGTCAGCGGAATAAACACGTCAGAGGCATGCGTTTTACCCGAAATTATGGAAAAACGGCCGCTCTGCAAACGGGTTTTCAGGCTGCTTTGGGCAACGTAATTATCACGATGGACGCTGATTTGCAGGATAGCCCGGAAGAAATTCCGGAACTTTACCGGCTCATTACGCAGGAAAAATATGATTTGGTATCGGGTTGGAAACAAAAACGTTATGACCCGATTACAAAGACGTTGCCCACCAAATTGTTCAACGCTGCCACGCGTGCTATCTCAGGAGTGTATCTTCATGATTTTAATTGCGGCCTAAAAGCGTATCGGCGGGAGGTGGTCAAAAGCGTGTTGATTTATGGAGAAATGCACCGCTACATTCCGGTAATTGCCAAGTGGAATGGTTTCAATAAAATTGGTGAGAAGGTCGTGCAGCATCAGGCCCGAAAGTATGGGACTACCAAGTTTGGCTTGGAACGTTTTCTTTACGGATTTTTGGATTTGCTGTCAATTGCCTTCGTCAATAAATTCGGTCGCAGGCCCATGCACTTTTTTGGCAGCCTCGGAACGCTCATGTTTTTTTTCGGTTCCATGTTGACCTTATGGTTGATTGGTGAAAAAATCTATAACATTTACTCACATCAGCCGTATCGGAATGTTACGGATAATCCGCTTTTTTTCATTGCGTTAACTGTCATAATTGTAGGTTCTCAATTCTTTCTCGGTGGATTTTTGGGTGAGCTTCTTGCCCGACAATCCATTTCCAAAACGGGGGAATATTTAATTGCGCAGGAGGTAGGTTCGCCACAAATTCATGTGGAGGAGGACCGATAACAAAACGTTTTTTCCTGTACATATTCTTAGGCTGCCCATCCGGAACATGATTGTTCCGAGATGACCCTGTTTTTGTGTGGCTTCTCCACGATAGTACCCAAAACTCTTCCGAATCATTACTCAAAATGCAGAAAGGAGTAAAAGGCGGACGTTAAGTTGGGTGTATTTTTTACTTTATCTCCTAAAAACCTACCTATGAAACTAAAATACCTTCTCCTGTGTGCGCTTCTGAGTAGTGGCTCGTCGCTCGTTGCCCAAACCAAATTAACCACCACTATTCCCCATCAAAATCTGGTGGAGGCCAAAAATCCAGAAGCGGTAGGGCTTTCGTCTGAGCGTGTGCAACGGCTGGATATGGCCCTGAAAAACATCGTAACTGACAATAAAGTACCGGGTCTTGTCGCAATTTTGATCCGAAACGGACAAATCGTGTATCATCAGGCGTATGGATTTGCGGATGTACCTTCCCAAAAACCGATGCAGAAAGATGCCATTTTCAGAATTGCTTCCATGAGCAAAGCAATTACGGCTACTGCGGTCATGATGCTGTACGAAGAAGGTAAATTTGGACTTGATGATCCGATTTCGCGCTATATTCCGGAATTTCGGAATCCGGTAGTATTGAAAAATTTCCGTTTTTCGGACAGTACCTACACAACCGAACCTGCCAAATCCGAAATCACAATCCGGCAATTGCTCAATCATACTTCCGGACTTGGGTATGGCGTAATCGACGCAGACGAGCGGTTCAAAGCGTTGTATCACAAAGCCGGAATTGTCGACTTGTTTACCACGGAATCCGTGTCAATTGGTGACAACATTAAAAAACTAGCCAAACTGCCGCTGCATCATCAGCCGGGCGAAAAGTACCTGTATTCCGAAGGGTTGGATGTGATGGGCTATTTTGTAGAAATCATGTCGGGCATGCCTTTTGACGAATATTTGCGCACACATCTGTTTGAACCTTTGGGCATGAAGGATACGTATTTTTATTTGCCTGAGACCAAAAGCGATCGCCTGGTTACGATTCACAAGCCGGAAAATGGTCGTTGGATTCCGTTTCCAACAACTTTTTATGATCCTGATTATCCACGAAAAGGTGCCAAACGCTTCTTTTCGGGCGGAGCCGGGCTATCGTCGACGGCCAAAGATTACGCCACTTTTCTACAAATGCTCGTCAATGGCGGCGCCTACAACGGTCGGCGTTTTTTAAGCCGCTTCAACACCGAATTGCTTACTACTTCTAACCAAACTGGCACACTTTACGGAGGCGAAAACGGCCCGTCACATTTTAGCCTGGCATTTAGCGTCGTCAATCAAAACGGACAAAATCGGGGCATGGGTAGCATTGGGAAGTATAATTGGGGCGGATATTTTAACACAAATTACTTTGCCGATCCCAAAGAAAAAATTGTGGCTGTGCTGATGAAACAAACGCAGGGCGTATCAAACGATACGAGCGAAGCCACCTTTATTCGCATGATTTACCAAACGTTGGATGATTGATTAATCGTAAAAATTTGAAAAACTCTCCTTCACTGACTGTGACGTACTTAACCAAAAATGGAGGGGAGTTATTCCTGAATTTTTAATTTACATAAGGTAACAAAGAGATAATATGATTCTGGCAGAAATTGGACATTTCTGAGTTGTAATTCGTTCCAGTTGGGCTAACTTTGTGGAACTATTTGAATAAACCAAGTTTGCCTTTGGCAAACAAGTACACCAAAAACAAACGAAATGAACGCAAACGTGCATAAAGCGCATCCCTGGCATGGAATTCCGATCGGTGATAAGTCACCCGAAATCGTAACAGCCTTTATCGAAATTGTACCTACGGATACTGTAAAATACGAAATTGACAAGCAGACGGGTTATTTGAAAATTGACCGTCCTCAGAAATATTCCAACATTGTTCCGGCTTTGTACGGCTTTATTCCGAAGACCTACTGCGCTGAAAAAATCGCACTTCTTGCCGCAGAACGCTCCGGCAGGGACGTAACCGAAGGCGATGGCGACCCGTTGGATATTTGTGTATTGTGCGAAAAAATCATTTCTCACGGAGATATTATCTGCGAAGCGCGCCCGATTGGCGGCATTCGTCTGATTGATAAAGGCGAGGCTGATGATAAAATCATTGCCGTGCTCAAAGGCGACGAAGTGTACGGGGCGTATCAGGATTTGAGTGAGGTGCCTGCGAATGTGGTAGAGCGGCTCAAACACTATTTTTTGACTTATAAAAATCTGCCCGGTGAGCCCGCGCATATTGAAATAACCAACGTCTATGGCCGCGACGAAGCCTACGAGGTAATTCTGACATCGGTAGAAGACTACAAGCAATCGTTTTATTGAGGACTCCCACAGTAGCCTGATTTTTCGTACCTTTGCCCCCAAAATGTTACAGATCGTACGTATCTGTAACATTTTCTTTTTCAGTACCATTATTCAAAACTTTCGACACAAATCCGACCTGTGAGTTATCAGAACGAAATAAAAAAACGGCGAACCTTTGCCATTATCAGCCACCCTGATGCGGGCAAAACGACGCTCACCGAAAAATTGCTCCTCTTTGGCGGTGCTATTCAAACAGCCGGAGCGGTAAAATCCAATAAAATTAAGAAAACGGCTACATCCGATTTTATGGAAATCGAAAAGCAACGGGGTATTTCCGTGGCTACTTCGGTAATGACTTTTGAATATAAAGATCTGTTAATCAATATCCTGGATACACCCGGACACAAAGATTTTGCCGAAGATACCTATCGGACACTTACGGCTGTTGACAGCGTAATTCTGGTGATTGATTGTGTAAAAGGCGTGGAGGAGCAGACAGAGCGTCTGATGGAAGTGTGCCGGATGCGCAAAACACCCGTGATTATTTTTATCAATAAGCTTGACCGCGAGGGACAAAGTCCGTTTGATTTGCTGGATGAGCTGGAAGAAAAACTGAAAATCAGAGTGCGGCCGCTTACGTGGCCCATCAACATGGGGTCGCAGTTTAAGGGCGTGTACAGCATGTATGAAAGCAAACTGTACTTTTTTCGGATCAATAAAACCAAAGTGGAGGAAGATGTAGTGGAAATTGGCCTGGACGCTGATAATCTGCCGCATCTCCTTGGTCAACGGGACGCTGATACGCTGCGTGAAGAGGTAGAACTAATTGAAGGCGTGTATGATCCATTTTCGGAGGAAGCCTACGATCAGGGAGATTTAGCACCGGTATTTTTTGGAAGTGCGATCAATAATTTTGGCGTAAAGGAACTCCTGGATACGTTTTGTGAGATTTCGCCAACACCGCAGCCTCGCCTTACGGACCTGCGTCCGATTGATCCACTTGAAAATAAACTAAGTGGCTTTATTTTTAAAATTCACGCCAATTTGGACCCGCGCCATCGCGACCGCATTGCGTTTTTCAGGGTGTGTTCGGGCAAATTTGAGCGGGGAAAGTTTTATCATCACGTCCGCCTCAATAAAGATTTACGCTTTTCCAGCCCGTTTACGTTCATGGCTTCTGACAAAAGTATTTTGGATGAAGGTTTTCCGGGCGACGTAGTGGGGCTATACGATACCGGAAATTTCAAGATTGGAGATACGCTCACCGAAGGAGAAAATTTTCATTTTTCAGGCATTCCCAGTTTCTCTCCCGAAATTTTTAAGGAGTTGATCAATCTCGACCCGATGAAATCCAAACAATTGGAAAAGGGAATTCAGCAGCTGACGGACGAAGGAGTAGCGCAGCTCTTTACGCTCGAACTTGGCAACCGGAAAATTGTGGGAACTGTAGGGGAACTGCAATTTGACGTGATTCAGTATCGCCTTGAACACGAATATGGCGCTAAATGTCGGTGGGTACCCATGAATATCGCCAAAGCCTGTTGGTTAACGGCAGATGATAAACTGAAAATGAGTGAATTCATCCGGCTGAAAGGAAATCAGATTGCATTTGATAAAGACCAAAATCCAGTTTTTCTGGCAGAGTCGGAGTGGATGATCCGCATGAATCGTGACAATAATCCCGATATTCAGTTTCACTATACCTCCGAATTCAAAACCGAAGCGGCCTTGTAATGGTCGAGGCAGGTTGAGGTATTTGTACCACATAAAAACGAAAAATCCCGGATTTGACTCCGGGATTTTTTGTGTTTTACTGCGGTCCACGAGAGCGACCACCGCCGCCTTGTCCATTTTGAGGACGGTTGTTTCTCATTTCCTCTTCTCTCTTTTTATATTCTACCCGCTGCTCCGGTGTGAGAATTTCGGAAATAGCAGCCGAAAATTTTTCCTGAGCTTCTCTCATTTTCTCCCGATCCGGCGACGCCCGCAACTCCTGCATTTTGGTTGCCTGTGCCATGTTAAGCGTATATACTTGCTCTTGCTGCCCGGCGGTCAGGGCCAATTGTTCGGTCATTCGTTCGGTTTGACGCTTGGCGCGCTCTTCCGGTGTTGCATTGCTGGTGCCACGTTGGGCATTGGCAGTAGTTAACAGGGCCATCAGGGCCACTAGCAAAATTCCTTTTTTCATGGTAATTTTTTATAAGTTCAAAACCTTAGAGTCTCACTTTTCCGATTGGTTTAAAACTCCAATTTTTTATCCAGAATAAAAAAGCGGTAGCAACCTCCCCAAAGGAAAATACTACCGCTTCGTTTATGGGTTAGGGGAACGGTTATACGACCTTATTTCCACTTTTATCCAGCGTGACGGACATCACATCTTCGCCCTTTTTCAACTGGATTTCGTACATAATCAAATCTCCGGGACCGGGCACCTGATAGGCTTTTACTACTTCCCAGCCCGTATAGGTGGCATCTTCCTTAAAAAGTTTCTTTATCGGATCAGGCAAATCTTCTGCCTTTACTTCAACTTTTTCCTGAATTACCTGTACGCCAATGACGGCATTTTCAGTCGGCGCTGAGTAAACCGCCGTGCCGGTGGCAACTGCCAATGCAAAAACAAAACTCACGATCTTTTTCATCTTCCTTACTGTTTAAGTTTGACAAATTTTTGTCTTGTACAAACTCCCTCAGAAATTTTGTGCCAAAGCTTTTGAGTACACATTAAATGGTAAGTTTCACGGTAATTTAAGTAAAATTACGTGCAGGGAAAAATCTACGAATTGACGATTTTGTCACTCACATTTTCAAAATCATAAGTGTTCCCGAACCAGATATTCCCATTCTTCTCGTAGTGTTTGGTCGGGTAGGGTAGCGCCGGCGCGGCGATACCAGTAGCGCGCGTTCCAGTCGTCGCCTTCCACGCGGTGCAGATAGGCATGCAGACGATCAAAGGCTTTTGTGCCTTCTTTTGATTGTGCGATTTCGTGAGCGGCCTCCCAATCTCCCTTTGCGTCCCACCATAACGCCTGCAAAAGGGGCGACCACGAATCATCAGGTGCAGCGAGTTTAAGAGTATTCTCAAATTCAGTAAAAGTCATAGTGGTTGTTATTTAGGAAGTTATAGAAGCAATTGAAAAATTTTAGTGGCGGAAACTATCAATTTATGAATTAAAAATCAATTGTGATGGCTCCCCATACGTTTGAAGAAGGTATGATTTAATATCAAATATCGCACTTCAACAATAAAAAAGAGGTAAAAACCATCAAGCGAACTCAATGATTCTTACCTCCTTAAAAATCAACTAATCTATACCAAGACGAACTGAAAAATAATGTTACGCTTCTTTGGGATAGGTATAGCTGATCATCCAATGCACGCCAAACTGATCTTCAAAGGCACCGAAATAATCGCCCCAAAACGTATCTTCCAGGTTCATTTCGATGGTTCCACCTTCCGAAAGTGCATGGAAAAACTGCGTGGTTTCTTCCTTACTATCAGTTTGTAAAAGAATCTGCATGTTGTTGCCAAACGTCAGGAATTGACCCATAGATTCGAGGGCATCGGTGCCCATCAGCGTAAATCCGGGAGCGATTGAAAGAGCCACATGCATAATTTTTTCCTGAGCATCAGGGGGCATCTGATCGCTGCCTTCTACATCCTTAAAGCGCATGAGGGCCATAAATTCGCCTCCAAATACCGATTTGTAGAAGGTGAAAGCCTCCTCAGTATTTCCATTAAAGTTCAGATAGGTATGTACGCTAGCCATAATTGAAAGTGGTTTTATGAATATGAATTGGTTAAAAAAAGGAATTCAGGAATGAGATTTGGGGAGGTTTTCGGCCATTATTTTGATCTTTTTCAGAGCACTTTCCCAGGAACTTCCCATGGAATCCACGAAAGCAGGGGCAACTTCGGTTTCAATTTCCAGCAGGGTAAAATTCCCCACCGGCGTCAGGCGATAGTTCTCGTGGCTGCCCAACACGGCCCGGGCATCGACCGAATAGTATTCTTCCTCGCCGGCTACCACAACGCCTTCAAACTCAATGGAAATAAACTGAAAAGTGCGGTTTTCTACAATCCTGCCCACCATGCCGCTGCCACTCAAATCAGTGAACACGATTTTACTTCCCGTCTCCCAGGTTGATTCTACTTCTGCACCCATGCTGAATTCTTCGTACCAACGGCTTGTAAATGGTTTTTGAAGCAGTACTTTCCACACAGACTCGGCGGAAGCATCTATGACCGCTGATTTGTGAATTTGGACGTTTTTCATAGTTGAATAATAAATACCTGTCATACCCATACTTTTTGAATAAGTGGCCCGAGACTTGTAGCACCTAAGGTTCCGCCACGTTCGGAAGGAACGCGGCGGATGGATATATGGCTAATAGACGAAAAGTTAATCGGACTTTATCATATATTTGAAATATAAATATAGCATATAAAAAATAAAAACTACACTTTTTTATTCTTTTTATAATATAAGACAAATATACTACTATTTCCACTTACCCGTATTGGTGAATTACGACATCATGGAGGGGTATATGCGACAAGTTAGGCAACGGATTGCCGCGCATGAGTATTGGAAGGGCTATTCTTCTTGTATTATACGTTGGAGCGTTTGAAACCTTACTTTTTTAAGGTTATTGCGTTCAGGTAATCCTCCCATTCGTCAATGTCGGTGAGAGGTTCGAGGAGTGAAAAAGTCGAATTTTCGGTTTCAAGTACCGTTAGAGTTTGGTGCAACAGGGAGGATTGACTCCACGGCATGTTTTCAAAGAGGGCATTATGCAGCCGCTTCATTCCTAACAAATAATAACCGCCGTCCGTAGAAGGGCCAATGACGGCATCCTGAGTGTCTAATAGTCTAAGAGCGTTTTTGATGTGGTTTTCGTGAAGTTGCAGACAGTCACTGCCAATAATAAGTACTTTCGTCGCGCCTGCCTCAAATTGCTCCCGAAAGGCTTGCTGCATCCGCTGACCCAGGTCGCCCTCGCATTGCAATGCTTTCTCCCAACCATTCCAGAGATCATTTTCTGATACAAAATCGCCATAGTATACAGTGCGTTTTACATCCGACAAGACGGCAGAAGAAACTACCTGACGCGTGTGTAGCAAAAGTTCCTGATAGACCTCAACGGCTTTGGCATGACCCACAGTTTTGGCAATTCGTGTCTTTACATTTCCTTCAATTGGGTTTTTTACAAAAATAATCAGGGCGGGTAGCGGCATATTTTGGTAGTTTTGCAAATCATTGACAAGTTAAAACCTACGAATCAAATGGCAAAAAAGATTATTTTTTCTGACAAAGCACCTGCTGCCCTTGGCCCGTATAGTCAGGCTGTGCTCGTACATAATACGTTGTATGTTTCCGGCCAAATTGCGTTGGCTGAAGCCGCGTCCGGTGATTTACGGGCGGAGGCCACGCAGGTCATGGAAAACCTGGGATACATTCTGAGTGAAGCCGGTATGTCGTATGCAAATATCGTGAAGGCAACTATTTTCCTGAAAAACATGGATGACTTTGCCCTCATCAATGAGGTGTATGGTGCATACTTTGAACAGGCACCTCCCGCCCGGGAGACCGTGCAGGTAGCGAAACTGCCAAAGGACGTGAACGTGGAAATATCGGTAATTGCTGTAAATGATTGATTGAACTGAAACATTTCCGAATTTATTATTGATCGGTGAATAATCCTGTAAAGAAAAGTTAGAGTTTGAGGAATTTGTCAGGCTGAGCGTACAGGGCCGCCTGGCGTTCGAAGCCAGTCTAGACAGTCGGGCTTCGACTACGCTCAGCCTGACATTCAAAATTATTTACATTTCAATTCACTCATCAATAAAAACATTCCGTAATTGAATACAATTATTTTTAGGTTATAATTAAAAAATTACTTATAAATAGTTGAAAATCAACTAAATAATTTAAAGAGTTAAAAAGTCAAAAAGCTACTTACTACGTTTTTATATTTTTAATTAATTCATGAGTCAACAACCTGTTCGTGTTCGTTTTGCCCCTAGCCCTACGGGCCCGCTACATAGTGGAGGCGTGCGCACCGCCCTGTATAATTATTTGTTTGCCCGGCAGCAAGGCGGGCAAATGCTGCTTCGGATTGAAGATACGGATCAAACCCGCTACGTGCCCGGTGCCGAAGAATATATTCTGGAATCGCTGGCCTGGCTGGGCATAGACATCGACGAAGGCCCGCACGTGGGCGGCCCGCACGCACCTTATCGGCAGTCTGACCGCAAGCCCATGTATCGGCAATATGCCGAACAGCTGGTGCTGGAAGGAAAAGCGTACTATGCGTTTGACACGCCCGAAGAGCTGGATGCCATGCGTAAGCGGCTCGAAGAAGCCAAGGTGCCCGCTGCGCAGTACAACGCCATTACACGCATGCAAATGACCAACTCGCTCACATTGCCGATTGACGAAACCAAAGCCCGTATTGAAAGTGGCGAGCCGTTCGTGATTCGGATCAAAGTGCAGCCTAAGGACGATATTCGGTTTAATGACCTGATTCGTGGCTGGGTGGTGGTGCATTCGTCGCAGGTTGATGATAAAGTACTGCTCAAATCGGACGGAATGCCAACCTATCATTTGGCGAATATTGTTGACGATCATTTGATGGGAATTACCCACGTGATTCGGGGGGAAGAGTGGCTGCCTTCGGCGCCTATGCACGTATTGCTTTACAAGTACCTGGGCTGGGCCGATACTATGCCGCAGTTTGCCCACCTGCCGCTGCTGCTTAAACCCGATGGCAACGGAAAACTCTCCAAGCGCGATGCGGATTTGGGCGGATTCCCTATTTTTCCGCTGCAATGGACCGACCCCAAAACGGGTGAAAAGGCGCTTGGTTTTAGGGAAGAAGGGTATTACCCCGAAGCTACGGCCAACTTTCTGGCATTTTTGGGCTGGAATCCCGGCACAGAGCAAGAGTTATTTTCAATGCAGGAACTCATCGAAGCTTTTAGCTTTGAACGGGTACACAAAGCGGGCGCCAAGTTTGACATTCAAAAGGCGATGTGGTTCAATCAGCAGTATCTAAAACACAAGGACGACGCCACGATGGCTGCGCAGGTACAACCGATTTTTGCAAAAAAAGGGATTCATATTTCGGATGAGCAGGCCATTCAAATCGTTCATCTACTCAAAGATCGGGTGCATTTTGTGCATGAAATCGTTTCCGAATCCGAATTTTTGTTCTCAGCTCCTCAACGCTATGAGGAGGAAATTGTGAGTAAAAAATGGAACGACGATGCCCGTCGGGGAATCTCGGCTTTCGCAGAAGCACTTGCGACCACAGAAGGTCCTTTTTTGGCGGAGAATTTTAAGCATTTACTCTCCCAAACGCTGGAAGCTGCCGGAATCAAAATGGGTAAAATCATGCAAATGCTCCGCGTGGCTATTACTGGTGTGGGGGCAGGCCCCGACCTGATGATTACGATGGAAATTCTTGGACGGCAGGAAGTGATCGGGCGTTTGAAAAAAGCGCTGGTACAATTACCCGCCTGAACTGATTCACCTCATTAGGAGATTAATAAGTGCCTTACAAAGCGTTTTGTGAGGCACTTTTTTATGGATAAATACATCAAAATTGAGCTCAGTTAAAACCAGAGCATGATTTTTTACGTATACACCAAAGTATTTCATGTACTATTTCTTTCCGTATGAACGCAACTTTTATTTCAAATCAAATTTCAGGAATTTTGAAAAAGATCTCCTTTTTATGGACGCTCTTTTTGATCTTCTTCACGTCACTTACCGTTTCGGCGCAGGTGGAAGTACAGGTGCTGGACCTACTGTATCATCAGCCGGTTCGGGGCGCAACCGTCACTATCGAAAACAGCACGCTTAATTTTAAAGCCACAGCCCAAACAGACTCGACCGGGCGCGTGCGCTTTGAAAATCTTGCCTCCGGTAATCGTTTTCGGGTGTTTACAGAAGCTTTCGCCGAGTTTGCCGAAGCCTCCGTTTCTGGGGTAAATACAACTTCCCAAATCATCCTTGAACTTCCCTCACGACGGGAGTCGGTGCTGGATGAGGTAGTTGTAAGCGACCGACGCACCGCTCAGCTCAACGTGAAGGATGCACAGGTTTCGTATTATGTTACCAAAAAAGAAATACAGGCGTTGCCCATCGAAGGGCGTGACATTACGCGCTCGTTGTATCGTTTGCCTAACCTTACGCTGGCTACCCTTGGCTATGCCGAAGCCCCCAATGTGTCGATTAATGGCTTAAATGGGACGTATACCAACTACATGATTGACGGTATGGACAATAACGAGCGATTTTTGGGGAATATGAAGTTCAATACGCCCGTTGGTTTTGCGGAAGGAATCACGGTTTTGACCAATAATTATTCGGTAGAATATGGTAATACGAGCAACGGAGTCATCAACGTAACTTCCCGTTCTGGTAAAAATGAGTTTTCAGGGGAGATTTTTTACCTGACTCGCCCAGGTAGTATTATTGATTCCAAGTCTGCATTTGCGACACTGGATCTTTCCGGCAATCAGGTGAAGGACGGTTTTCAGCGGCATCAGCTGGGCGTCGGCCTGGGTGGGGCGATCAAACCAAACAAAACGTTTTTTTACCTCAACTTTGAGCAAACCCTCGATCAAAAAGATAATTTACTAAATGTGCCCGCTCTGGGAGTGAACGAAACTGTGCGCGGAAAAAATAGTTTCAGCTATGTGTCAGGGAAAATCGATCAGTTATGGAACGGACGTTTCAAAACTACGCTTCGGCTCAATGTCGGCAGTTTTGACATTGATCGTCAGGGCGGAGGGCTTGAAGGCGGCGTCAATTTTCCGTCTTCCGCTTCGGCACAAAAAAACCGAACGTACCTGATTGCCCTCAAAAACAGCTATTCCATTGGCGCACAGATTACGGCAGAAACCAACTATCAGCACTCGTACTTCCGCTGGAATTATCGCCAACCCGTCAATCCCAACAGCGCATCGGTTACGGTGCAGGACCCTTCGGGTGCAGCTATTGCGATTATCGGACAAAGTGGTTCTATTTTTGACAGCAAGGAATTTTCGCATCAGTTGCAGCAAAAGTTTTTTTACAAGAGTGGCAAGCATTCCTTTAAAGCGGGTCTGGAATTTATGTCTTCTGATTTTCAATTGTTAGGAGGCGGTAACCCCAATGGCACCTACACGGTACGTCTGAATGAGTCGCAACTGGAAGCCTTGAAAAACAGAAACATTGGCGCAGCGCTTGATGTAAACGATATTTCGGCAGATGTGGCCGTGATTCGATACGATGTCGAGCTTAGACCTACAACCTTTGGTGCAGTTCAAAATGTGTATAACATATACCTGGAAGATACCTACGAAGCCACCAATCGCCTGAATCTTACGTTTGGCCTTCGCTACGATTACGACAATTTGTCAAAAGGTGGCGGCAACAAAGGCGATTGGAACAACATTGCTCCGCGAGCGGCTTTTAATCTCAGAGTAGGGGAGCGGGGAGTAGTTCGGGGTGGATATGGTTTGTTTTATGATAAAATAAAATACTCGGCATACAGCGATGCGTTGCAGTTTAACAGTACTTCTGCTGATTACAAAAAACAGTTGGCGGAATTGCAGCGCCTGGGATACCTGGACCCGAATGCTGATTTGGACAAAATTACGTTTCCGGGAAATTTGCGCGCCACCACATCGGGAGTTACCTACCTGAACGGCCCCGGGCCGGACGATTTGCAGGGACAGCGCGACCGACAGTTTTCTAACAATCTACGAATTCTGAACCCGCAGGGTTTCAAAAATCCCTATTCACATCAGGCTTCGTTGGGTTATCAATACAAGCCAACCGACAAAACGCTCTTTTACGTTGATTTTGTCCATACGGCTACCAACGATCTATACATGATTCGTAACCTGAATCCGGCCTCGCCGTTTCCAAATGACGATCCTGAAAATCCGAAAATACGTTCCGTTGCCGAAGCCGATGCCACCCGCCCGGTGCCGATACGTGCGGGAAATGTGGCCGTTGTGAATGGTGAAACCCTGCGAGGAATTGCCCGAAATGTGTTTGTGACCACAGCCGAGGGTAAAGCCCGCTACTGGGCCGCCAATTTTGTGTTCCATAAATTACCCGAAAATGATAAATTTGGTTACCGGGTCAACTATGCACTGGCGCTGGTCAAAAGCAATACAAGCAGTCTGAACACCCGTGCGCAGGATTCCAACAATTTTGAAGCCGAATATACCTTTGACGAGCAGGATCGCCGTCATGTGCTCAACGCCATGATTTTTTATAAACCCTTGCCTGGACTGTCTATTACTCCGGCTTTTCTGCTCCAAAGCGGTCAGCCGTACACGATTCTGGCCGATGCCCGGATCTACGGAACCTCGGATCTGAACGGTGATTCCGAAACATTCTGGCCTGCCGACTACGCCCCCGGTGAACGACGCCATGGGCAGCGCCTGCCCTGGGCCAAAACCCTGGACCTGTCGGCGCGTTATGTACTTTCCTTTGGAAAGACGTCCATGGAAATTTCAGCAGATGTTTTTAATGTGCTCAACACGCAGAATATCTCCGGCTTTAACGTCACGCGTGGTGCGAGCAACCAAATTCAATACGGCGATACTTTCGTAACTCGCTCGGCAGCTCCGCCCCGACAGTTTCAGTTTGGTGTTAGGTATTTTTGGTGAAACCTTTTATAATGTGCTGAAAATCAATTTATTTATCTATTAAAATTTTATTTCAATCCTCAACTATTTACCAATGAATTTTATAAAAACTGCATTTTTACTACTCATCCTTAGCGCAGGTTTGACTCATGCGCAATCTGCCCGACCGGCGATATGGCTGGATACCGACCTGATGATCGGCCTGCCGGAACGGTCGCCCCGCGAAGTTGACGACGCTGTGGCCCTGCTCATGACTTTGCGAATGGCTGACAAAGTCGATTTGGTAGGCGTGAGCCTTGTTACCTATGTAGACTACGGCTATGGCGTGGCCGAAAACATGCTGAAATGGTATGCACCGGACCGCACAATTCCTGTGTACAAAGGCTCCGATTTGTGTGGCGATGTAGGCGTAGAAAACGACGCAAGCCGGGCGCTGGCCCAGGCACTTCGCAAAGAAAAGCTAACGATTGTGGCGATTGGCCCGGCTACCAATGTGGCCACGGTGCTTAAAAATCATCCCGAATTAGCGAGTCAGATCAAGGAAATTACGTTTTGCGCCGGACGCACCGAGAAATTTCCCTTTCGGCCGGGTTTGGAAACGCTGACTGTTTCGGATTACAATTTTGAAAAAGACGTTGACGCGTTCAAAGTAATTTTTGAATCTGGTGTGAAAGTAATTCTATCTGGTTTTGAATGCAGTGCCTATTTATTTTTAGGAAAAACCGATCTTGACTTTTTAAAATCGGGTTCAAAAGGCGACCAATGGCTGGCTGCCCAATTTGCGCCCTGGATGCAGCGGGGTAAGCGGATTTTTGGCGTGGAAGGTTTCATACCTTATGATACCACGCCGCTAGGCCATGTGACTCATCCTGAGTTTTTTAAGTATTACCGAAATATTCCGGTGCAGATAAACTACCGCGAAAACGACGCAACGACGCCCAATGCGCCCAAAGGCAAAAAGGCTTTTCTGGAAGTATCGTACGACTATCCTGCTACCTGGACCTGCGACTACGCGTACAAAACGCTGCCGGGATTTGAAGAAATCGTGATTGAATCTTTGAAAGGAAACCCTGCCGACAGCAATGCTCATTGAAAGTAGCGCTGCCCTTTATACATTCAAAAGTACCGATTAAAGGCTAAATTGAGCCGTTTACTGGAAGAACCTTGCCTTTGCTGGCAAGGTTCTTTACATTTATACACTAAAAAAAAGGCATTCAACGGAAGTCCCCGACATAAAAAACCTTTCAAATCAACTGATTATGGCTAAGAAAAAACCACTGGATCCCAACGCTCCCGAAGAAGAAAAACCGCGCGTACATAAAGACCTTGAAGGATTTGATATTCAGATAAATTCTTTTGGAGAAATAACCACGAGCTTTGACATGGATCGCATCAACGAGTTTTTGAATAAAAATGTAGACGATAAAAAACTCCGCGACCGCGAAGATATTCCGGGCCGGAAAACGCGGAAAGCAAAACCCAAAACTCCCCCGCAGGAAGAAGAATAAACTATTTGGATTCATTTTTACTCACGTAACCTTAAACCTATTTAAACTCTTTTACTCATGATTTCACACGAAATTGATTACAAAATACTTGGCGAAGACATTCAGGTGGTTGAGGTAGAACTTGATCCCAACGAAACCGTAATTGCCGAAGCCGGTGCTATGCTGTTCATGGAAGATGGCATTCAGTTTGAAACCAAAATGGGCGATGGTTCGGAAGCGAATCAAAGCATTATGGGCAAGATTTTTCAGGCTGGCACCCGCCTCATTACGGGCGAGTCGCTGTTTATGACGCACTTTACCAACCGCGGAATTGGCAAGCGGAAAGTAGCCTTTGCAGCGCCCTATCCCGGTACGATCATGCCGATTGACCTGAGCAAAATCTATGGCAATGAGCTCATTGTGCAGAAGGATGGCTTTTTGTGCGCGGCAATGGGAACAAGCATGAAAATCCATTTTAATCAACGAATCGGCTCAGGATTATTTGGGGGTGAAGGTTTTATCCTGCAAAAGCTTCGTGGCGACGGCATGGCCTTTGTGCATGCGGGCGGCGTGATGATGGAGCGGCAATTGAATAACGAAACACTTCGGGTAGATACCGGCTGTGTGGTCGCTTTCGAGCCAAGCATTAGCTTTGATATTCAACGGGCTGGTAGCCTCAAATCCATGGTTTTTGGTGGAGAAGGTATCTTTTTGGCAACCCTGCGTGGAACCGGAAAAGTCTGGATTCAATCCATGCCAATTTCTAAACTCATTGATCGGCTGTCGCCCCGCGGCGGCAATGCCAAGAAAGAAAGCGGCTCAGTTTTGGGTGGTTTGGGTAATTTGTTTGAAGGATAATCCACTAGTTTTTTTAAGGTTTCTGATTCCGGCTTCTATCAATAAGCCGGAATTTTTTTTGAAAAAATGGGCTAATTTTCTTCAACATGCTGTTTTGGCCCGTACCGTCAGCAAACTATGGCTTGCTTTTTTTCGTATATATACCAAAGATGCAAATTCAACCGGCAGTAAATACGTATCTCACGATTTGCGCCTTAAATTTTAAAATTTATGACTATTAAAAATCTCCTGTATACCATTTATGTCATTCTGTTAATGACCTCCTGCGGCACGTCTGCGCCCACCTCAAATGCTCTTGACGTGGATCATGGAATCTGGGATAAGTTGCTCAAAAAACATGTGAACAACCAGGGAATGGTCGATTACAAAGGCTTTAAACAAGACCGAGCTGAGCTGAAAAAATACCTCAATCTGCTGAGCAAAAGTGCGCCCAACAACAAATGGAGCAAAGACGAACAATTGGCTTATTGGATCAATGCTTACAACGCCTACACCATTGAACTTATCCTGGAACATTATCCTGTCAAGAGTATCAAAGATATTGGCTCTTCCATAAAAATTCCGTTCGTAAATACACCCTGGGATGTGAAGTTTATTGAGATTGGGGGCAAAAAAATGGATTTGAACAACATCGAACACGGCATCATCCGCAAGCAGTTCAACGAGCCCCGCATTCACTTTGCGCTTGTTTGCGCAGCCAAATCGTGCCCGCCCCTTCGCAACGAGGCGTTTACAGCTGATAAACTAGACAAGCAACTCGACGATCAGGGGCGCGATTTTCTGAATGATCCGACCAAAAATGTAGTAACCAAAAACAGCGCCAGTATTACCAAGATTATGGATTGGTATGGTGGCGATTTTAAGAAGAAAATGCCTGTGAAAGAGTGGATTAACAAGTATGCCAAAACAAAACTCGAAAGCGATGCCATTTCGTACATGAATTACAATTGGGCCCTGAACGAACAGTAGGTTTTTGGTATTATTAAAATGTCCTTTACCTCAAAGTAAAAGCGTCAGTCCAGGTTTTTTGGACTGACGCTTTTCTTTCATTTGGACAGTTTTGACCTTATTTTGCTTTTTGCAAAGCCTGCGTAGTTGTATGATACTTCGTGATCATGTTCGGGACTTCCCACTCCGGCAGCTTTCCGTCTTTGAGGTACTCCATGTACTTGCGGGCTACCTGCGCAAAGTGCGCTTCATGTCCTACTTCATATTTTTCGGGAACCAGTACCTGCCACCCTTTGGCATCTTTTTTCAGGGAAATGCCCGGATACAGCGCTTCTACTTTCTGAAAGGCCGCTTCCAGTGCCGCTGCATAGGTTTCATCTTTTCCTACGGCCTCAATGTACAGCGCAGGCTTGTATTTTTGCTCAGCACCCTGCCGGATAATCAGGTTGGCTTTTGAGCCGCGCATGATCGAATAGTGCGTATCACCGGCGCCTTCCGGTGCCTGAAAATTCCAAAGTACCTGAACCTGAGCATGAACGCCTTTGAGCGTGTAGTTGATTTCGCCATTGGAATAGACACTCAACGTGCTGTCTTTTACTGACGAAGTTAAGAAATCAGGGTAGCTGTCGAGCTTTGTCACGAGCTTAAACTGCGACGGACTGAGGTTGGTAGTCCATCGTTTGGTGGTCTTGATGTCTACGTCTGAGGGAGAAAGTACCTGTTCCGGAAAAGACGCCCACTGAATCAGGTCTACGAGGTGCGTGGTTACGTCTACGATTCCTTCGCCCTGCTGACTTACGTCAAAAAACCAGGCGGGACGCACGAGTGCTTCGCCCGAAATATATTTGAAAAAATGATGGACGCTTACCTTGCTAACAGCGGGTTCTTCGAGGGTTCCTTTTTGTAATTCACCAAAAATCTCCGGCGATTTAGCCAGTTCTTTTTGGAGCGTGTTGGTAATCTCGTAGCGTTCGGTCATGATGTCGTAAAGCAGCACATTGTTCTTTTTTGCTGATTCAAACGCCTCTTTCAGCAATTCAAAACCTGCAGCGTCGATTGCCATCGGTTTGTCGGCCAGCACATGCAGCCCGGCATCTACCGATTTTTTGATATAATCAGTCTTGCGCTTGTTATTTCCTGCCATCACCACCACGTTACCGGGTTTTTCGGCCAGCATTTTTTCCAGGTAATCAGCGCCAGTGTATACCTGCTCATTCCAGTTCGTAGGCGATTCGTTCCGGCTGTTGTATTTTTCAACCTTGCTGAGATACGATTTCACTTCCGGTCCTTCGGGAGCGTAAACGTATACCGTAGAATCCACATCATTGTAAGTAGATTTTTGCAGGAGATCCGCGTGAAAATGCCCGGGGTCCAGCACAATCAGACGCAGCGCTGACGACGAGGTATCGGCGGTTTCTTTGGAAGTATTACATCCCTGATTCATAATCAAGAGGGCAGATAAGGCCAGAACAGACAGACTTTTTTTTAACATAAGTAGTTGATTACAAGTGGTAATTTGGCGTTCGCCGAACTATTTAATTGGGGAAAAAGAAAAACGACATGAATGGTTTGTCGTTTTATTTCTTCTACAAAAACACAGACGAGCAATTGTACTGTTTTCCCTGTTTCAGGAAGAAAAAACCACGTTTCCTTTACAGATTGTGGTTTGAATTTGATATAAATTATCAAATAGAACCACGTCTGCCTCTTTACCAATAGCAAGCGAACCTTTACGTTTGTCAACGCCCATGATGCGGGCAGGTGTAGCCGTGAGCATTTGTACAGCCGCTGTTAGCGGAATGTCCGTTTGTGTCATAATGGTTCGAAGCAGCCGGTCGGCGGTGGCGATGCTACCGGCAAAGGCTGTCCGGTCAGGTAGTTTGGCCACGCCGTCTTCTACCAAAACGGGTAGCCCATTTTGCAGCGAACCCAGCGTACTTTCGGTTACGTTTTGGGCGGCCGCCCGCATAGCGTCCGTAATAAGCGCAATCCGATCCGGGCCTTTGATTTTATAGATTAATTGGAGAAGGGGCGGGGGCAGGTGGATGCCGTCCGTTATGATTTCTACATCCATATCGTCCAGCAAAAACGCACTTTCGACCGCACCCGCATACCGAAATGCGTTTCGACGAGTAACACCGAGCATGCCCGAGTAAAGATGCGTCATGAGACTATACCCGTTTTCGGCTGCCAACACTACATCTTCATGAATCGCCTCTGTATGCGCAACCGAAGCAAGAATTCCCTGCGACTGCAAAAAACGTCCCATGTCGAGCGCACCAGGTAGCTCGGGTGCAATACTCCACCGACGAACGACGCCGGGAGCGTGAGCCAGAATTTCCCGATACTCCGCAGGATCAGGATTTCGGATGTAGCGTGGGTCCTGCGCACCACGCTGACTCATGGCAAAGTAGGGGCCTTCGAGGTGAAGTCCCAGAAATTCAGCACCTTGCGTGTTATTTTTTACGGCTTCCTGATACAAATCCAGCGTTTTCAACAGCGATTCCTTGGTGGCGGTAAGCGTGGTAGGCACCATCGCCGTGGTTCCAAAACGGGCGTGGGTTTTGGCTATTTCCAAAAAAGCTTCTAATGAACCATCCATAAAGTCATGCCCACCGCCGCCGTGTACGTGCAAATCAATGAAGCCGGGCGCAATAAATTGTCCCTTTGCGTCGATTTCGTCAGCGTCGGGAAAATCCCGGTTGGCGGTACCAATTTCCCGAATGATGCCATCCTCAATCAGCAGTATTCCGTTCGGAATGAGCCGATAGGGGGTTATAACTGTGCCATTAAATATTTTCAGGCGTTTTTTCATAGCTTACTTTTGCGAGAGAAGCGAAGCCGAAGCGGGTTCCAGGTAAAGTGTGCAGTCGGAATGGGTGCGTAAAATTCCAGCCGGATAGAGATTGCTTATGGGTAATTCCAGACAATTTTTTACAGCCGCAGCTTTACGTTCATCTGGTACGGAGCAAATGATCGTTTCGGATTTCAGAATTTGCTGAATCGACATACTAATGGCCTGTTGAGGTACTTCTTCCATTGATTCAAACCATCCCTCGTTGAACTGTTGCCGGCGGCATGGCTCATCGAGCTGTACCACGATGTAGGGGAGTTGCGTATCAAAATCGGCCGGTGGATCATTAAACGCAAGGTGTCCGTTTTCACCAATTCCACACAATGTAACGTCAATCGGGTGAGCCGTAATGAGTGCGCCCAAACGCTCGCATTCCTGTTCGGGGTCGGTTTCGCCATTAATCAGGTAATAATTTTGAAGGGCGGGTACTTTATCCAAAACCCGTTCTATCAGATATTTTCGGAAACTTGCCGGGTGAGAAATTGGCAGGCCAATGTACTCATCTAAATGAAACATCACCACTCGTTCCCATTCAATATCTGTATGTGAAAGCAGTTGATTCAGAGTTTCAAATTGGCTTGTACCCGTAGCCATGATTATATGCGCACGGCCTTTTTCGGCAATTGCTTTCTTGATAAGAGCTGCTGCCAGGTCACCGGATTTTTGACCAAGATCCTTCGCATCGGCGGTATGTATAATTTGCATAAAAAATGAATGATTAAAAAATTCTATAAAACTCCAAAAAGCCCCAACGTTGCGCAATCCGCAAGCACAGGGTACTTATGGATGAGGATAAATAATGGATATATAAAATACGATCTATACAACTTACAAAAACTCCAAAAAGCCCCAACGTGGCGTAATCCACAAGCACAGGGTACTTATGGATGAGGATAAATAATGGATATATAAAAAACGATCTATACAACTTACAAAAACTCCAAAAAGCCCCGAAGAGGCGCAATCCGCAAGCACAGGGTACTTATGGATGAGGATAAATAATGGATATAAAAAAAACGATCTATACAACTTACAAAAACTCCAAAAAGCCCCAAAGGGGCGCAATCCGCTAGCACAGGGTGCTTATGGATGAGGATAAATAATGGATATAAAAAAAAACGATCTATACAACTTACAAAAACTCCAAAAAGCCCCAAAGGGGCGCAATCCGCTAGCACAGGGTGCAGCCCTGTGAAATGTGAAATGTGAAATATGAAACGTGAGTTATAACATTTCATAACCCCCACCGCCGCACCCGGTGTCCGTAAACCGCATAATACACCAGATACAAATAGCATGGAAACAGCACCCAATAGGCCGAACGGACATCCGACAAATCGGCTACGTAGCCATACACCAGCGGCATAAGCGCATTGCCGCAAAGCATCATAATCAAAATAGAAGCCCCCAGCTTTGTAAACCGCCCCAATTCATCCAGAGCAAGCGGCCAAATGCCGGCCCATACCAGTGAGTTGGCCAACCCCAGCAGCACCACAAACCAAATGGAAATATCAGCCTCATGTCCCAGCCAACTGACCGGACCTTTGGCAAAAATAATCAGTAGCGTAAGCAGCGTACCGAGTACCGTACAGAATCGCAGCGCATTGACCTGACTGATGAATTTGGGGATAAGTGCAATGCCCAGCAAATACCCGCAAATCGTAAAAAACAGCGTATACGAAGGAAAAACCTTGGCTTCCAGCAGATCCATCCCCATAGAATTGGCATAACTGATGACTGTATCAATAGCGATGACCTGTGTGCCTACGTGTAAAAATATGGCTATGGCACCCAGAATCAGGTGAGGGAATTTGAAAATGCTGTTCTTATCGGCATTGGCCAAAGCCAGTTCCGGACTTTCGTGCTCGGTGTTGATTTCGGGCAAAGGGGAATAAAAAACCAGAACACCCAAAGTAAACAGCACGGTGCCTACTACCGAATACGGCACAATAACCCGCCGGATCAGTTCGTCAAGTGCAGCGGCGCGCTCGGCTTCGCCCATGCTCGACAGTTGTTCAAAAAGGGCCGTATCGGTGGGACGCAGGATGACGGCTGCAAATAAAATCGGTGCAAGAATTCCGGCACCTTTGTTGCAAATCCCCATAATGCTGATGCGCTGTGCTGCCCGTTCTTTATCACCCAAAATGGTAATATAAGGATTGGCAGCCGTTTGCAAAATGGACAATCCGATGCCGATGGTAAACAAGCCCGCCAAAAAAACCTCGTAGGTCCGGGTGTAGGCCGCAGGCACAAAAATGAACGCCCCAAGCGCCATGACCCAAAAACCGATCATCATCCCTTTCTTAAATCCGGCTGCTTTCAGGAGAAATGAAGCAGGAACCGACATCACGAAATAGGAAATGTAAAAGGCAAATGCGACGAGATAGGACTGAAAACTCGTAAGCTCGCAGGCGATTTTGAAATAAGGAATCAAAATGGCGTTGACCCACGACACAAAGCCGAATATAAAAAACAGCATGCCGATAATCAGGATGGAGACCATCGTGTCGCGCTTGCTCAACGAACTGACTTCAACGGCCAGCGGAGGTGTTTTCATAAGGGTTTAGGAATAGTTTTTTTTCGAAAATTGAGGGTAAATTGATGCTTACACAGTCGGTGCCCAGCCTTTTTGATACTCTCGTTTCCAGAGTTTCATGGCAGCGGCGTTGTTTTTGATGTGCCCATTGGTTGGGTCAGTTATCAGTGTCGTGCCGGTGCGTTGGGCAATGTTTCCGAGTTGGCACAGCAGCGTACTTTGGTGACCGCCCACAATGTCTGATTTCAGGGTTGCCCCTTTGGCAATGCCGTCATAAAAATTCTGAAAGTGAAACGCATCCAACGCCTGTGAAGGATTCATTTTGTTGCGGGGGTCAATGACGAGATCGTTCTTAACGTCCTTTATAAGTTTATTTTCAAGATCAAAAATCTTGTATGAATTTCCCGCTTCAATCAAAAGCGAACCTTTTTCTCCATAAAAAATTACGCCTACACTTTGCCCCTCAATAGTGCGGCCGTTGCAGCTGCGGCCTTCCCAGGTCATAGCCGTGTTGTTGGCAAACTCCATCGTAATAACCTGAGTATCGGGTGTTTCCCAGTCGTCCTGATAGCGGTAACGCCCGCCTGCCGAGGTCACGCGTGTTGGGTACTCAACATCAAGCCCCCAGCGCATAAGGTCTACCATGTGGGTGCCGTTGTTGAGCGCTTCGCCAGTGCCCCAGTTCCAGAACCAATGCCAGTTGTAGTGAATCAGGTTATCTTTGAACGGCCGCCGGGGTGCGGGCCCCTGCCACAACTCGTAGTCGAGCCAGGAAGGCACGGCGGTTTCTTTGCCAATACCAATCGACGCACGGTTGTTGGTATACCAGCCTTTCGCAAAGTAGGGACGGCCAATGCTGCCGCCCTTTACCTCCGCAATGCCTGCGGCCACATTGGGCCACGAGCGCCGCTGATTGCCCATTTGAATCACATTCTTATATTTCTTGGCTACGGCCAGCAGCAGTTCGCCTTCGTTGGGGGAGTGGCTGCAGGGTTTTTCCAGGTACACATGTTTGCCTGCCTGAGAAGCCAGAATAGCTGCCGGAGCGTGCCAATGGTCGGGAGCGGCAATGATCAGCGCATCCATGTCTTTGTTTTCCAGCGATTTCCGAAAATCCGGCTGGGCGGAAGGTTTGGTACTTTGCAGCTTCGTAACCGCGTCAATACATTTGTCGGCAGCACGCGAGTCTACGTCCGAAATGCTGAGAACCGAAAAATTAGGCTGCACCGCAAAATTTGACGCCAGCGCAAAGCCCCGGCTATTGACGCCCATCACGCCAACCTGAACCCGGTCGTTGGCGCCTAAAATACGCGCATAACTGCGCGGACTGAAACCAGGCAATAGTCCGCCGAGGCTTAATGCTGCCGTGCCGGCGACGGTTTTTTTAATAAAATTTCGACGGGATTCTTGTTCAGAAAGCATGAGTTTGGAGTTTTAGGTTCAGGAATAATCAGATTTTACTACTTACATTTTCCGGGCTTTTTGCATCACTTCTTCCAGCGTTACACGAGCGCCGCCACGACGTTTACTCTCGTCGGCGGCCTCCATGAAAGCAAATATTTCAAGCGTTTCAGCCGAAGAAACGGGTACTTTTCCGGTGTCAAAAAATGTAATAATTTCTTTAAGCAGAGGTTCGTAGCCACCGTACGGCCCCAGGGTAAGGTTGCCATTTTGAGTATATACCGTGCCGCCGTAGTCGTGCTTGCCGGTGCGGGTGCCGCGAAAAGTTCCAACCCGACCATCCTTCCACGTACCAATGACAATATCCGTGGAGTCGGCATGCACCCGAACTACGCTTTGACAGCCCGTACCCATCACGGTAAACAATGTCTCAACCCCGTGCACGCCATACCAAAACAAATCCGGATGTGTTTTTTCGAGGACTGCCGGGCTGTACGTATCCGCACCAACGACCTTGCTTTTGTCCAAAGTTTCGATGCCTTTGATGTAGCGTAGCGAAGAAGCCGAAAACAGCGGTACTTTATATCTTTCTGACGCTTCAAAAAGTTTGACGGCATCTGTCAAAGAACCTGCAATTGGTTTATCAACAAATAATCTTTTGCCCGCTTTCAGTACCGGCAGAGCCTGTTCCAGGTGGCGGCGGCCATCGTTGGTTTCCAGCAAAACTACATCCACGCGAGTCAGTAGTTCCTCAATGGAATCTACAATTTCAACCTGCAATTTCTTTACCTCTTCGATATACCCCGGAATCCGCTTGACACTCGATTCAATATCGAGACTTCCCTGCGGATACGCCGCCACCACGCGGTAGCCACGGTAAGCAGCGTCCGGGTTTTCGGCATTCAATACTTTGGTAAAAGCGACGCTATGCGAGGTGTCGAGGCCAATAATCCCGACTCGTGTGCCGGCGGCCTGTTTGCTCAGGGCATCGGCACCATAGACAGAAACCCCCAACGTGGTAAGGGCAGTGGTTTTTAGGAACGTTCTTCGGTTGTGAGCAAGGGGTTTCATGGGCTTTTCAGGAATAGTCTGCTGTATTGTTAGGAATGTCAAAAACCTTTGAGAACAAAAAAGCGGAAAGAGCCCGCGCTCTACCGCAAGGGACGATCTAGTCCGAAGGCATGCAGCCTTACAGCATAGTACCTGACCCCTGCACTAACAGACTAGCAGTAGAGGGATTTTCCCCAACTTATTTTTTGAAAAAAAATTAAAAAAGCCGACTTTCATTCTCTTTTTACAAAGAACTTTGAACAGAAGTGCGGTACGCGCTGCGGTACTCGCGGGGAGTTTGACGGGTAAATTTTTTAAAATTTCGGTTAAAATTTGAGAGCGTGTCAAAACCGCTTTCGTAGGCAATTTGTGAAACAGTCCACTGCGTGTCTACGAGTAATTTGCACGCATGCCCGATTCGAATTTCGCTCACGAAATCGGTAAATGTTTTGTTGGCACGTGTTCGAAAATAGCGGCAAAAAGCCGCTTCACTCATGCCCGCAAGCGAGGCAGCTTCGCCCAGTCGAATGTCTTTTTGAAAATGCTGCCACACATAATTATGTACTTTCTGCATTCGTTCCGTTTCTGAAACTTTATAGGTATTGACATAACCATAACTCGTAATTGGAATGCCTTCGCTGCTGTGAGCCAGGGTATTAAGCAAAGCCAGAACCCGCAGAATTCGGGCGAAGTCGTCGCAGTGCGGGAGCGCCAATAGTTCACTCAGGATCAGTTCACGGGTAGCACCAATATAGGAAATTCCCCGACGCGATTCTTCCAGAAATTGCTGAATCGGGTGCATTTCGGGTTTACTCAAAAACTCTTTACCCAAAAAATCATCCTGAAAATAAAGCACTACTCCTTTCGTACGAAGTTGGCTATCTTTCTCAAAATAAGGCGCTTCACTTCGCCAAAGGTGCGGCACGTCGGGCCCAAGAAAAACGGTATCACCCGGCTCGAAACTTTGAATGGAATCGCCAATCAGACGAGTGCCTGTGCCTTCCAGAACGGTGAACAGCTGAAAGTGCGGGTGAAAATGCCAATTTGGGTCAAAATGCGGTTCTTCCAGTTCCTGAATAATGAGGGAACCGGTAGGACTTTCAAAGTTTTTTAGAACAGGTAGTTTCATTTTAGCTTAATTTTGCCCTAAATTTCAATAATAATTTTATTAAAAGTCAAAATTAAGTCAGTACTAATCAAAACTCGAAAAGTATTTAGTATTTTTCTGCTGTAAAATTGTATTCTGGTATTAGCCCCTATTTTTTATGAAATACAGCATGAATCTCCTCTTGTGGGGAACGCAGGTGGATGAGACGCTCTTTCCGGTTTTGGATCTTATTCAGGAAATCGGTTTTGAAGGCGTGGAAGTCCCGGTTTTTAATCCTGATCCAAAGTATTGGGAGGGATGGCGCAAAAAACTTGATGCTTTGGGCCTTCATCGCGAAGCCGATACCTTTTGTGGTGCGGACACCAATCTCATTAGTCCCGATTCCGTCATTCGTGCGCATGCCCTGGAAACCCTCAAACGCTGCGTCGATTGCGCCGTTGTGTTAGGCGCGCCACGACTTATGGGACCGTTTAATGCCGCTTTGGGCGTTTTTAGCGGACAACCCGCCACTGCCGACGAATGGAAATGGGGCGTGGAAGGTATTTATAATTTATCCGAATACGCACAGCAGCAGGGCATTTCGCTGGGTCTTGAATACCTCAACCGCTTTGAAACGTACCTTACAAGCTGTGGCGATGAGCTGATTCGATTTGTGGATGAGGTAAATCACCCCGCTTGCGGAATCATGTTCGATACATTTCATGCCAACATTGAAGAAAAAAATACGGGCGAGTGTATCCGCACAATGGGCGACCGAATTTCTTTCATTCAACTTTCTGAAAATGACCGATCGACTCCCGGCAAAGGGAATGTTGACTGGCCGGGTGTGTTTGACGCGATTCAGGCGATTGGCTACGACGGTTGGCTGAGTATTGAGGCGTTCAGCCCAAAACTCCCGGCGGCGAATATCTGGCGCAAAATGTTTGATTCAGAAGAGCAACTGATGCGTGATGGACTGGACTTTATCAAAAAAAATGTGAAAACTGCTCCCGTGCAAAATCACATTGTTTTGTCATAATAACTACCTGAAAACTTTGAGTTAATTACTACTTTTTTACCCATGAAAAAAATCAATATTGCCATTGTTGGACTTGGTTTCGGAGCTGAGTTTATTCCCATTTATCAGCGTCATCCGAATGCCAATATGTATGCGATTTGTCAGCGGACGGAGTCCAAACTTTACGCCGTGGGCGATGAATTTGGGGTAGACGTGCGCTACACAAGCTACGACGATTTGCTGGCTGACCCAAACGTAGATGCTGTTCATATAAACTCGCCCATTCCAAATCACGCCGAGCAAACTTTGAAAGCTCTTCGGGCAGGTAAGCATGTTGCGTGTACCGTACCGATGGCTACTTCGGTAGAAGATTGTATGGAAATCGTGAAGGTGTGTAAAGAAACCGGCCTGAAATACATGATGATGGAAACCGTGGTGTACGCCCGCGAGTTTTTGTTTGTCAAAGAATTATACGAAAAAGGCGAACTCGGCAAAGTGCAGTTTTTGAAAGCGAGTCATCAGCAGGATATGGAAGGGTGGCCCGACTATTGGCCCGGCCTGCCGCCGATGCACTACGCCACACACTGCGTGGGACCGGTGGCGGGTTTGCTGCGGCTTGAAGCGGAATATGTTTCGTGCTTTGGTTCGGGGACAATCAGTGAAGATCTGGTAAAAATCCATAACTCGCCTTTTGCCGTTGAGTCGGCGCATATCAAGTTCAAAGACAGTGATTTGTCGGCTTATGTGTACCGTTCTCTTTTTGATACGGCCCGTCAATATCGGGAAAGTTTTGAGGTATATGGCAGTAAAAAATCATTTGAATGGCCGCTCATTGAAGGCGAAGATCCGGTGATTCATACGGCCAAAAAGCCTGAGCATGAGATCCCTGAGCGTGTTCCAACCCCTGATTATGCGCACCTGCTACCCGAAGAGATTCAGTCGTTTACGGGCCGTGGCGTGTATGATTTGGGCGAAAAAGCGCACCTGTCGTTTGTGCAGGGAGGCGGCCACGGTGGTTCGCACCCGCACCTTGCCCATGAATTTATTATGGCGCTGATCGAAGATCGTGAACCGTTCCCAAATGCCTGGCAGTCAGCCAACTGGACGAGCGTCGGGATTTTGGCGCATGAGTCGGCAATGGAAGGTGGCAAACTGATTGCGATTCCTGATTTTAAAAATTCCTAACCCTACCGCAGGCGTGGCGTACATAGCTGCGCCTGCACTCATTTTTTAAACAACCAATTTTATGAAACGCATCGGGCTATTGATTGTGGGTGTGGCGCTGTTCTGGCAATGTGCCAGGAATACAGGCGTACAACAGACCGCTACCGGCGAATTGGCTACCGTAACGACGGCAGCGTCGAAGGTAACGGCACGGCGGCTGGAAATACTATTTTTGGGCGATAACGGGCATCACCGCCCCATAGATTTTGTGCCCAAACTGATGGAAGCTTTGGGCAGTAAAGGAATCAATTTTACCTACACAGATAAGCTTACGGACCTGAACCCCGAAACGCTGGCAAAGTATGACGCGCTGTTGCTCTTTGCCAACTGGGACACGATTGCGCCCGCACAGGCCAATGCTCTGCTGGATTTTGTGGCGCAGGGAAAAGGGTTCCTGCCCATTCACTGTGCTTCCTACTGTTTTAGAAATAATCCTGAGGTGGTGAAGCTAATTGGCGGTCAGTTTTGGCGGCATACGATGGACACCATTCAGCCCGTATGGACACAGCCTGAACATCCGGCACTCGCGGGCGTAGAGCCTTTCAAAACCTGGGATGAAACGTATTTGCACGAAAAATTGCAGCCGGACAACATCGTCCTGACGGAGCGGATTATTCAGGCAGATCAGGCCAAGGATAAACCCGGCCAAACCAAAGAACCGTACACATGGGTGCGGACGCACGGCAAGGGGCGCGTATTTTATACAGCCTACGGCCACGATGAGCGCACCTGGACACAGCCTCAGTTTCATAACCTAATTGAAAAAGGAATTCTTTGGGCTGTAAATGACGAAGCCCGTCAGGCGCATAAAGCGCTTAATCCAAAGCCTTTTGAATACCGGGAAGCCCGCCTGCCCAACTACGAGCAACGCCCCGGTCCTCAGTTGCAGCAGTTACCGCTTTCGCCCGAAGAATCCGTAAAACATATTCAGATTCCGGTAGATTTTTCTCTATCTGTTTTTGCTCATGAGCCCGACGTCATGCACCCTATCGCAATGACCTGGGACGAGCGCGGACGGTTGTTTGTGCTGATTACCAAAGATTATCCCAACGAACGCAAGAGCAGTGGCGGAAGCGATTATATCCTGATTTGTGAGGATACCAATAAGGATGGCAAAGCGGATAAATTTACCCGTTTTGCCGATGGACTCAGCATTCCGACGGGTATGGTGTTTGCCAATGGCGGACTTATCGTGTCTCAGGCTCCTGATATGATTTTCCTGCAGGACACCGACGGAGACGACAAAGCCGATGTCAAGAAAACTCTTTTCACGGGTTTTGGTACGTTTGATACCCACGCCGGACCTTCCAACCTGCACTATGGCTTTGATAACTGGATTTATGGTGCTTTGGGCTATTCGGGTTTCAAAGGAAAATTTGCCGATAAAGACAGCCTTAATTTCGGACAAGTACTCTTCCGGTTCCGTCCCGATGGTTCTGATATGGAAATGATGACCCGTACTTCCAATAATACCTGGGGACTTGGTTTCAACGAAGCCGGCGATTTGTTCGGCTCTACGGCCAACAACTCACACGGCTGGTACATGGCGATTCCAAGTCGCTATTTTGGAAATAGTCGGGTAGACAACGGCGGACGGGGAACGGATACGCACAAAGACATGAAGCCTATTACGCCCAAAGTCCGGCAGGTGGATGTATTTGGTGGCTTTACTGCCGCTGCGGGTCATAATTTTTATACGGCACGCGCTTTTCCAAAAAAATACTGGAACAGCATTGCGTTTGTATCTGAACCAACCGGACACGTTTTGCACCAAAACAAAATGGTTAAAAACGGAACGGACTACGAAGATGAGGAAGCATTCAACCTGTTGGCCGGGGCTGACGAATGGGTGTCGCCCGTGTTTGCTGAGGTGGGCCCGGACGGCGCCGTTTGGGTAGCCGACTGGTATAGCTTCATTATTCAGCATAACCCAACGCCCAAAGGATTTGATAATGGAAGTGGTAATGCCTATGATACCGATCTTAGAGACTTTACTCACGGACGTTTGTACCGGATTGCCTGGAAAAATGCTCCGGCTTATACGCCGATTTCGTTGAGCAAAGATCGTCCCGAAGAGTTGGTTGCTACCCTCAAAAATACCAACATGCTGTGGCGTCGTCATGCGCAGCGGATGCTGGTTGAGCGTAGAAATAAAGACGTAGTTCCTCAATTGGTAGCGCTGGTGAAAGATCAGTCGGTTGATGAAATTGGCCTGAATACTGCTGCCATCCACGCGCTTTGGACCCTGCACGGCCTGGATGCCCTCGGAGACCCGACAGTGTTGAGTGCGGTTACGCAGGCCTTGCGCCACCCAAGTGCAGCCGTTCGTAAGAATGCCGTACAGGTATTGCCCAAAAACGAAGCAACTGCGCAGGCGCTCATGCAGGCAAACGCCCTGCACGATCAGGAGCCGTTGGTAGTTCTGAACACGCTGCTGGCTCTTACCGAAACGCCCCAAACACCTGCCATTGAAACGGCCCTTCTGGCTCGAATGGAAGAATACGAAGCCGCCAATGACCGTTGGTTGCCCGATGCTTTTTCCATTGTATTGAATGCCAATGATGGTAAACTTCGTCAGAAATACCTGGCCCAGCGTGTAGCGGCAGCTCCCCAAAAGAAGGCTGCAAGCGCTTCATTTACAGCAAGTACTGCGCCGATGCAGGGGATGGATCACTCCAAACATGCGATGGGCGAAACGGCACTGATTGAAGGAAAAGCCGAATTGTCCGTTTCTAATATCACAATCAATCCATCAAGTCCGTATGTTCGCGAATATGCACGTATTACACTCGAAATTACCAATAAAGGCAGCGTGGCAGTTCCGGCCGATGTAGTACCGCTGATAACGGTAGGTATTCGTGGCAATGGATTGAATATCAATTATGTAAGTCGTAAAATTACCAAGGGGATTGCTCCGGGCGAAACCATTCAGCTCTCAGAAGGCAACAATGGCCCCTGGAACAGCCCGTTTGGGTTTACGTCGGAGCAGGCAGGAAAAGTGAGCGTAACGGCGACAATTGATAAAGATAACGTGGTTGAAGAAGCCAACGAACGTAACAACGTGTTGACCAAAACCTTTGAGGTTCGCAGCCCACAGCGTATGTCGGATTTTGCCCTGGAACGTGCCGCCCGGAGTTATGCGTCTTACGCCTCGGCAAGCGAGGTGCTTGACATGCTGAAAACGGCCCAAAAGCTGGATCCTGACGGACTTTTTGCAGTTAACAAGGGCGTTCTGAATGGCTGGAATGTCAGAAGAAAAGAAGTTGCATCTGAGGCCGATAAGTCATTTTTGGCATCTTTAAGTCAATCGATTTCTCCCGAATTAAGTGGACGCATGGGAAGTTTTCTGGAATCTTTTGGAATAAAGGAATCCTCAGAAAACGATCCGAACGTGCAGGTGATTCGCATCAAGGCTGTGCGCGAAGCGTTGAAATTTGACCTTTCCGAGTTTACGGTAATAGCCGGCAAACCTGTTGAGATTATTTTTGAAAACCCCGATGCCATGCAGCATAACCTGGTGATTGGTAAACCCAAATCGCTGGAAATCATTGGTGCCGCAGCAGATAAACTCATCACCGCCAAAGATGGTGCCGAACGGAACTATGTACCATCTATCCCGCAGGTTTTGATGGCAAGTCCACTAGTTAACCCTGATCAGACTTACCGCATGAAGTTTACAGCTCCTGCCGAAGCAGGGAACTACCCCTACGTGTGTACCTTCCCCGGTCACTGGCGCTTGATGAAAGGAACAATGAATGTGGTGAAACAACCCGCCGCAGCAACTGCCAAATAGCGTAGTTGAAACCAGTAATACAAGTTGAATGACTAGTCCTAAAATAGAGATACAGATTTAAGATTAGTTTAATTTAGATTGTTTAGGCCGTTGCAACATTATTTTTGCAGCGGCTTTCTTTTTTATAAGTGCGTATTTTTATTTCACTCTGCTGA
>NZ_SMJU01000005.1:221746-415032 GCF_004348825.1 Arundinibacter roseus | reverse complement strand
ATGAATATACCTACCGATATAATAGGCATAAAATGAAAGAGGGAATATTTGAAAACCTTATCAATAGATTAGTAAAAGCAGCACCATTGCCCTACAAATTTATTATTGCCTAAATGCCTAGTTCAATTAGAGAATATAAAATGACAATAGTGAATGGACAAAAAACCAAAGTAATTTATTTATATAGCTGTGATTATGGTATAGTAGATTATTTTAAGGTAAAGAAAGTGAACCATAGTATTGAATATATTTTATCAATAGTAAGGTCTAAACAAGCAGTAAAAGATCTGCCGCCATCAGATATAATAATTTTATAATTTTATTTTGCACACTTACAAATATTGACTTTGTGCCTTCGTTAGTGTTTTTCACCAACAACTTTTTTATTTTTTCAGCATACCCTGTAACTAACGGCCTCGGATAGGGCCTTCAGTGCGGAAGTATTCCAACCCAGCCCACTATTTGTAGAAAATTTCCCCAAAGCTATACTCAGCCAGACGGCTATTCTATTTTCCACCACCACCCCCATAACTATTTCAAAAAAAAGCAGGGTAAGTCCCGATTGGATTGTCAAGGGAGAAACTGATGTAATTTAGCCATGAAAATTTTAATGTTTCTCCTGACGGCCAGCACGGGCCTTCTGAATGCGTATGCCCAAACCCCAACGCAGCGGGTAAAGGGGCGGGTTTTGGATGCTGAGTCGGGGCAGCCGGTGGTGGGTGCCTACGTCGTGATCAGCAGCGTTAGTCCGGTTATAGGCAGCGCCGCTGATGCAAACGGATATTTTAGTATGGCCAATGTTCCCGTTGGCCGACATTCGATTCGGTGCAGTGGAGTGGGCTATGAGGATGCAATTTTGCAGGAAATAGCCGTGGGAGCGGGTAAAGAAGTGGAACTCCTGCTAAAACTCACCGAGGCACTTCATACACTCGATGAAGTAGTGATTAAAGCGCAGAAAGAAAACGGCGAGGCGCTGAACGACATGGTGAGCGTAAGTGCGCGGTCGTTTAGTGTCGATCAGGCCAAACGCTACGCGGCGGCGGTCAACGACCCGGCGCGTATGGCGTTGTCTTTTGCGGGAGTCAGTACCAATGACGATGGAAATAATCAGATTATTATTCGGGGAAACAGTCCCAAAGGTTTGCTTTGGCGCATGGAAGGCGTCGAAATTCCGAATCCGAACCATTTTGCGGTAGAAGGCTCGGGCGGTGGCGCAATCAGCGCATTGAGTGTAAATGTACTCGGCAACTCAGATTTCCTGACCGGTGCTTTTCCGGCTGAATATGGGAATGCGACATCAGGAGTTTTTGATTTGAAATTGCGAAAAGGGAATTCTGAAAAGAGAGAATACGCCTTTCAGGCAGGTGTGCTTGGACTGGATTTTGCCGCCGAAGGACCGATTCAACGGGCAAAAGGCTCTTCTTATCTGGTCAATTACCGCTATTCCACGCTGTCGATTTTGCGAACGGCCGGGCTGAGAATTGCGGGAGATGCCGCCACCAACTTTCAGGATGGGGCTTTTAAAATCTTCCTGCCCCAAAAAAAACAAGCCGTGCTGTCTATTTGGGGAATGGGTGGCCTGAGTTCACAGAAAGTTGTGGAAAGTACTTTTACAGAAAACTACAAGTCGGACCGGGCCGTGGCCGGAGTAAACTACCTTCGTAATCTCTCGTCCCGCTCATTCATCGAAACCATCGTGTCGTATTCGGCCACCCGACAAACCGACGATTTCCAGAATTCCGAAACTCTGACCCGCAACGAAGAAAATTTTACCAATCAGGCCATCCGTCTGACGGTAAATTATCAGCACAAGCTAAATGCCCGGCACACGATTCGCACGGGTTTGATTGCGAGTCAGTTATATTTTAACTTGCAAGATAAGGAAGAGGAAAAAGATTCGTCCCGCATCCTGATAAATCAACGGGGAAATACGCAGCTGATGCAGGGCTTTGCGCAGTGGAAATACCGGGTAACGCCCACACTAACGCTCAATACGGGCCTGCATGCGCTTGGGCTGCTCCTAAACAATCAGGCCTCCATCGAACCCCGGATCGGGATGCGGTGGGCGCTTGCGCCAAAACATACGCTGAGTCTGGGAGCGGGACTGCACAGCCGGACCGAAGCAATTTCGACTTATTTGGCGCTGGTAAATACCTCAACGGGTGACTATGCGCCGGTAAATAAAGACTTACGGCTGAGCCGTTCAAAGCATTTGGTGGCGGGCTATGAGTTTCGCCCGGCTGCCAGTTGGCGCTTGCAGACGGAGGCCTATCTTCAAAAACACGACCGGGTACCCATCGGGCCGCCAACGACCCTGCGTCCTGATTTGTTGGCAGGTTCTCTGCTCAACGAAATGGGCGGGTATTCCACCGATTCTCTGGCATCCGAAGGAACAGGAAAAAGTCAGGGTGTAGAATTGACCGTAGAAAAGTTTTTGACCAACGGATTCTATCTGCTCAGCACAACGTCCCTTTTCGAGTCAACTTACACCGCAAGAGACGGGGTAGAACGCAATACGCGATTTAATGCAAAGTATGTTCAGAATATTCTGGCTGGAAAAGAATGGAATGTCGGGCGAACCAAAACGAATGTTTTTGCGTGCAACATCAAGGGCGTTTGGGCGGGAGGAAACCGGGTCGTGCCGATTGATATTGCCCAATCCAAAGTGGCAGGTAAGGCGGTATATGACTGGAACCGAAGCTTTGAAGAGCAACTTCCTGATTATTTCCGAACTGACGTGCGGGTGAGTTTTACCAAAAATGGCGCGCATACCACGTCTACTCTTTCCCTGGATTTACAGAACGTAACCAACCGACTCAATGCTTTTTCGCAGTATTACAACCCGACTACTGCCGAAGTACAGATAATTACGCAGACGGGCCTAATTCCAGTATTGAATTATCGCCTGGAATTTTAAAAAAAGACCCGGTGAAAATCTTAAATCACCGGGTCTTTTTACTACTTAAAATTATCAAGATTATAGTGCAGCCCTACATTTTCGCGCCGGGCCATCGCCATTTTTAGTACAAGATATGAGACCGTAATCATGTTTCGGAGTTCGCAGATGGCGACGGAAACTTTCGATTCGCGGTAGAGCTGTTCGTGCTCTTCGTGAAGCAGTTGCAAACGATCGTAGGCCCGCTTCATCCGCCGATTGGTACGAACAATTCCTACGTAATTTGACATAATGCTGTTGAGCTCGCGGGTCATTTCTGTAACCAATACCTGCTCTTCGGGATGCGTCGTGCCGGAGTCGTCCCATTCCGGAATTTCCTCGCGAATCGCCGCCTGTGCGTAGTGCTCCACGGTGCTCAGGTAGGCACGATGACCAAACACGGCTGCTTCCAGCAACGAGTTGGAAGCCAGTCGGTTGGCGCCGTGCAGGCCCGTAGCGGCGCATTCTCCTACGGCATACAAAAACTGAATATTAGTTTGGCCCCACTCATTTACCTTGATTCCGCCGCACATATAATGCTGCGCAGGCACCACCGGAATCATGTCTTTGCGCACGTCAATTCCGGCATGCAGGCAGTATTCGGTGATATTCGGAAAATGTTCCAGAAACTTTTCGTAGTCACAATGCCGCACATCAAGATATACGTGCTCGACGCCTCGTTTTTTCATTTCGGAGTCAATCGCCCGGGCCACAATGTCGCGTGGTGCGAGCGAAAGGCGGTCGTCGTAGTACTCCATAAACGTACTTCCATCGGCGTGTTTCAGGATTCCCCCAAATCCCCGAACAGCTTCTGAAATCAGGAACGAGGGTTTTTTGCCGGGCTGAAACAGGCTTGTCGGGTGAAACTGAATAAACTCCATGTTATCACAAATGCCCTTGGCGCGGTACACCATCGCAATACCGTCACCGGTAGCAATCGTAGGATTGGTGGTGCTTTGGTAAATATTGCCGATGCCGCCGGTTGCGACAAGGGTAGTTTTGGCCAAAAACTTCTCCACAGCGCCCGTTTCCCGGTTTAGTACATAAGCCCCAAAGCACTGAATATCTTCGCGATAGCGATAAACCGTTTCGCCTAAATGATGTTGAGTGATAAGTTCTACGGCATAGTAATGCGTAAAAATCTCAATATTCGGATGCCGTTTTACTTCTTCGAGCAGGGCACGCTCAATTTCGGCTCCGGTCACGTCTTTGTAGTGTAAAATCCGGTGGTCGGAGTGGCCGCCTTCCTTGGCTAAATCATACTCACCGCTATGTTCTTTGTCAAATCGGGTGCCGTAGTCAATCAGTTCCTGAATGCGTTGAGGGCCTTCTTTAACCACAATTTCGACCACCGAACGCTTGTTGATAGCGTCTCCGGCGTCCATTGTATCTTCAATGTGTTTTTCAAAAGAATCGGACTCTGCCCAAACGGCCGCAATGCCTCCCTGCGCGTATTTGGTGTTGGTTTCGTCGGCCTGTACTTTGGTAATCACGGCAATAGAAATATCCTGATTACCTTCAAAATGTCGGGCGAGTTTGGCGGCATAGCTCAGTCCGGCTATGCCGGAACCTATGATCAGAAAATCGAATTGGGGCATAATTTTCTTCTAAATTATTTTTTCAAAAATTATTTTTAAAACTCCCGGCGTACAAACCTCAGGCTTAGTTTCGATACCCGGGGCGGATCATAGACCGTGCTGCGGGTTTCCATTTCAAACGAATCTTCGTACACATTTCGTGGATAAATATTCCAGCCGCCGGTTTTTGTAACGGAATCGCGAAGTGCTAGTACATTTTGAACCGGATATTCTTTCCACTGAAAATCGCGGATGTCGTCAGTTTCGGTAAAATGCCCTTTGCAGCTTCCATCGGGCGCAAATTCAATCCAGTCCATGTGTTGATCAAACCGGACGCCACTGATGTGCGGCAGGTGTTTGCCTTCTTTGAAAACGGGAGCTTCGTTCATCCGGATTTCCTCAATATGCCATCGTTTGTTTGCCAGCAATCGCTCGCGGGCTTCGGGCGTAAATTCGGACGAACGCTTACAGCCGCTGCCAATACTTGCGATCAGGATCAGAACCGGCAGTATATAGTTCATGGAAAAAGGAATAATTTGATCTAAATTCCTTTGCTCAATTCCAGCATTCGGGCTACCGAATCGTAGGCTTTGAGGCGGATGTCTTCGGGAACAATAATTTCGGGTTGTTCGTAGAGCAGCGCGTTATACACTTTTTCCAGCGTGTTCATTTTCATGTAGGGACATTCCGAGCAGGCGCAGGTATTGTTGTCGGTGGCGGGCGCCGGAATCAGCTTTTTGTGCGGAACTGCCTGCTTCATCTTGTGTAAGATTCCGGCTTCGGTTGCGACAATAAACTTTTGATGATCAGACGTTTCCACAAATTTTAACAAACCCGTCGTTGAGCTCACAAAGTCGGCTTGCAGTAGAATATCTTCCTTACATTCGGGATGAGCAATGAGCAGCGCGTCCGGATTTTCTTCACGCAATTTTTGGAGTTTTTCGCGCGAAATATCAATATGAACAATGCAGGCACCGTCCCAAAGCACCATATCACGACCCGTTTTCTGAGCTACATACCGCCCCAAATTGGCATCAGGCGCAAATATGATTTTCTGATCTTTGGGCAAACTATTGACAATGTGCAGCGCATTGGAAGATGTGCAGACGATGTCCGTGAGTGCCTTTATTTCTGCCGAACAATTGATGTAGCTGATGACGATGTGGTCGGGATGCTGCGCCTTGAAGGCTGCAAATTTATCGGCCGGGGCGGAGTCTGCCAACGAGCAGCCGGCGTTAAGATCCGGAATTACCACCTTCTTTTGCGGGCTCAGAACTTTGGCGGTTTCACCCATAAAATGCACCCCGCAAAACACGATCATGTCGGCGGGCGTAGCGGCGGCCTGCTGCGAAAGTCCCAGGCTGTCGCCAATGTAATCGGCCAGATCCTGAATAGCGCCATCTACGTAGTAGTGCGCCAGAATGACGGCATTTTTTTCTTTTTTTAACCGATTGATCTCTTCAATCAAATCCAGGTCGGCGGCAATGGGTTCATTTACGTAGCCAAAACGTGCTATCTGTTCAGCGATTTGTGTCATTGTGTGTTTAAAAAATTCGAGCCAGGTTCGTGTAACGATGGTTTATTAAAATACAATACGGCAGTCAGTTCTTTTTGATACAAAGTCCAATTATTGGATATATAACAAAGCCGAAGATACAAATATTCCCAAATTCTCTCTAAAAGACCTCTTTCATGCGGTTAAGAGGCAGTACGGGCAATATTATTTTTGTTGATTAATCAAAAAAATGACGCCCGGCCCGCTGCTCCAGTCTTTCCTAAAACCTCCGGGCATCAGGCCGACGGGATGGCTGCCTAGGGCAATATCGTCATCGCCGTCGCCGTCAAGATCCGCCGCATCGAGGCACATCCAGCGCCCGCGGCCAATACCGGGCAGAAGCTGTGGGGCAAATTTCCCTTCCCGATTTTCGAGATACACCAAATCATTGGGAGTTTTGGAGTCGTAGTGACCAAAATACGCAATCGCCACAATATCCTGATCGCCATCGCCATCGAAGTCGCGCGCCACGGCCTTGTAAGCGCCATGTAGTGGGAAATGAAATTTTTGCCGAAAATCGCCATCAGGTTTTTGCTCGAAGGCATACACGCCGTGGTAGGGTTTCAAGATGCGGGAATAATCAGCATTATCGCCGCAGGTATACAAAATATCCAGTCGCCCGTCGCCATTCAGATCCGCCAATTCAAAATAGCTTGATCCGTACACCGGCGGAAATCGCATTAGCATTTTTTCTTCAAACGTATCATTTCCGGTATTTCGATACAGCATCAACCGCTCATCGCCCTGTGCAAACAGCACAACCAGATCCTTACGCCCATCCCGATCCCAGTCCACCACTTCTGCCCGAATGGCACCCGGCGTCGGGCTAAGTATTTTTTTGCGATACGTACCATTAGTTTGGGGATACCACACGGAAAAGCTGCCTTCAATCACGCCAAATTCGCAGGTTACGAGTTCTTCCAGGCCGTCATTGTTCAGGTCTACGGGTAACGTTTGCGTCGGGCGGTAGAGTTTGGTTAGCATCAGATTGGCATTTTGAGCAGCATTTTCCTGTACATCCACTAGCTGAGAAAAGCCATTGGGATGCACCGTAATCCCGACCGAAGGGCCAATGTAGGTTACCAAAAGTCCTTTTTTTGTGAGCTCAATATTACTTACGGCTAGTTGGTTGCCGTACCTGTTTTTGGGCAAACCACCCGGCGACAGTGCCCAAATCTCCCCGTTTGCATCGTCGCAGGCATACACAACCTGTCTTTCAGGATCGATTTTTACGCAGGAAATATTAGTCATTTTCTCCGAAAACAGCTGCCCGCGTTTGAGTTCAAACTGCCCGCGTTGCATTTCGAGGGGCGGAATTGTCTTCTCTTCTAATTTTTCGGGGGCAAGAGCGAGATAATAGTTTTTGATACGCGCCCAGTCTTCTTCGGAAATCAGCGGTTTGGGTGGTTCAAGTTGCAGTTCAAGCTCATTCAGAGAATCCATCTCCGCAATCTCACTTTTAACTCCCATCCGAAGCGCCATGTAGGGCAATACGCTCTTTTCCCAGGTGTCACGCGGGAGCAGTTCCGGACCAGCAAAAGCGTGGCAACTTGTACAATGTTGAGTAGCCAGGGCGGCATCCGCTTCGGTAGGCGTATGGTCTTGTGTGCAGGACAGAATCAAAGAACTACCTGCAAAAATCAAGAGCAGTGGGAGGCGAAAGAGAGGGAAAGATATATTCACAGAGATGTTTAAAATTTAACAAAAATAATAAGTTGAGAGGGCTTTTGGATACGCAATTAAAATTAGCATGTCAGGCTAGACAAAAAGGGGGGGGGGTATGAAATAATGGCACGATGCTTGCATATAATGTAATGCTTTTAGCAGTTCAATTGCTGGTAAAAATTTCTATTTGAAAATTTAGTGTTTAGAATACTTTTTATGGAGATTTTTGTCTGCAAAACCCCGAAGGTTTAGCTGTCAAAGTAAAAATAGCAAAAATCAAGAGACCGGAAGGCGAGGGTTGAGGGTAAGGATTTTGTGGACTTTCTGGTGACATTACACACATACTCAACAGAATACTACACACAAACCCTCTATGAAAGTTTCTACCTTCATAACGCCTGCAATTTTTGCAGGTTACCTGCTGCTGCTATCGCTTACCGGCAAAAGTCAAATCCTGGTGGATTTTCCCACCAATCATATCGTTTATCAGCGAAATAACGCCAACGTAGCCAAGATACAGGTCAGTGGTACATTCTCCGCACCAATTGATCGTGTAGAGGCCCGATTTACGGTGCAGGATCCCGGTCCGGGAATTTCTACCGATTGGTTACCGATTCAGTACAACCCGCAAGGAGGTACTTTCTTGGGTGCCGTCACCCTGACGGCCGGATGGTACCGCATGGAAGTTCGGGGAATGCTGGCAAATCAGCCCGTTGGGAATTCAACGATTGTAGAACCCATCGGAATTGGCGAGGTGTTTATGATCGTGGGGCACTCCAATGCTTCGGGTGGGTCAAGCAATAGCCGGGCAGCTTCCGAAAGCCGGGTCAGTACCATAAATTTCAATAACAGCCATCCCGATTTTTCAACCTACCTTCAAACGGCTAGTCAGGATGTATTGCCCACGCAGTTTAGTCAGTTGTGCGAAACCTGCGGTATTTCTCCCTTTGGCGAATATCCCTGGTATTGGAGTCAGTTGGGGGATAGTTTGGTCAAAAAGCTGAATGTCCCCGTTCTTTTTTATAGCACCGCTTTTGGCGGTAGTAATCTGGCAATGACTTATAAATCAGCGTATTCTATTCCGTTTGACCATGGGTTTATTAATTCAAATCTGCGGTTTCCATTTGTAAATATTCAGAATGTCCTGGAAAAATACGTGCCACTCACAGGGCTTCGAGGGGTGTTATCTTCGCATGGGATTAACGATGTAGATTATGGAACGGATAGCGTTCGTTTTTTTTATGAAAAAATAATTGAGCGTACCCGACAGATTAGTCAGCGGAACGATTTAGCGTGGGTGGTAGCAAAAGCTGCTTATAATCAAAATATAAAAAGCTGGATCGTGGATGCTCAAAACCAGGTGATTGCCTCCACTTCTACGGTTTTTCCCGGACCGGATTTAAATCAGATTGGCGAAAATGGCCGTACGGATGGGCTGCATTTTAATGCGTTTGGGCAGGAAATGGCGGCAAAATTATGGAATGAAGTGCTGACGTCTGACCTGTTGTCTCAGATTGTTCCCATTCCGCCTGATGTTATTGCCAATGAAGTGTTTTGTATCAATCCCGATGCCGGAAACGACCTTTCGTTCTGCGGCCTTCCCGCTCAAATCCAACTCAGCGGCCTGCCTTCGGGCGGCACGTGGACGGCGCTTTCGGGCGGCAACGTTTCGGCATCTGGTGAAGTGACGGGTTTGCCGGGCAGTGGGAATTTTAGTTTTGTGTATAGTCTGAACGGTTGCAGCGATACGGTTTCGGTCGCAATCGTAGAAAAACCTTTGGCGGGAAACGACCTTTCGTTCTGCGGCCTTCCCGCTCAACTACAACTCAGCGGCCTGCCTGCGGGCGGCACGTGGATGGCGCTTTCGGGCGGCAGCGTCTCGGCTTCGGGCGAAGTGACGGGTTTGCCGGGTAGCGGAAATTTTAGTTTTGTGTATAGCCTGAACGGTTGCAGCGATACTGTTTCGGTAGCGATTATGGAAAAACCTATGGCGGGAAACGACCTTTCGTTCTGCGGCCTTCCCGCTCAAATCCAACTAACCGGCCTGCCTTCGGGCGGCACGTGGACGGCGCTTTCGGGCGGCAACGTTTCGGCTTTGGGTGAAGTAACGGGTTTGCCGGGCAGTGGAAATTTTAGTTTTGTATATAGCTTGAACGGTTGCAGCGATACGGTTTCAATAGCGATTTTGGAAAAACCTGTTGCCGGAAATGACCTTTCGTTCTGCGGCCTTCCCGCTCAACTACAACTCAGCGGCCTGCCTTCGGGCGGCACGTGGACAGCACTTTCGGGCGGCAACGTTTCGGCATCTGGCGAAGTGACTGGTTTACCGGGCAGTGGGAATTTTAGTTTTGTATATAGTTTCAACGGATGCAGCGATACGGTTTCGGTGGCGATTTTGGAAAAACCTGTTGCCGGAAACGACCTTTCGTTCTGCGGCCTTCCCGCTCAACTACAACTTAGCGGCCTGCCTTCGGGCGGCACGTGGATGGCGCTTTCGGGCGGCAGCGTCTCGGCATCTGGCGAAGTGACGGGTTTGCCGGGCAGTGGGAATTTTAGTTTTGTGTATAGTCTGAATGGATGCAGCGATACGGTTTCGGTCGCAATCGTAGAAAAACCTTTGGCGGGAAACGACCTTTCCTTCTGCGGCCTTCCCGCTCAAATCCAACTAACCGGTCAACCTTCGGGCGGCACGTGGACGGCGCTTTCGGGCGGTAGCGTCTCGGCTTCGGGTGAAGTGACGGGTTTGCCGGGCAGTGGCAATTTCAGTTTTGTGTATAGTTTCAACGGTTGCAGCGATACGGTTTCGGTGGCGATTTTGGAAAAACCTATGGCGGGAAACGACCTTTCGTTCTGCGGCCTTCCTTCTCAGCTTCAACTCAGCGGCCTGCCTGCGGGCGGCACGTGGATGGCGCTTTCGGGCGGCAACGTGTCGGCTTCGGGCGAAGTGACGGGTTTGCCGGGCAGTGGAAATTTTAGTTTTGTGTATAGTTTCAACGGATGCAGCGATACGGTTTCAATAGCGATTTTGGAAAAACCTGTTGCCGGAAACGACCTTTCGTTCTGCGGCCTTCCGGCTCAACTACAACTCAGCGGCCTGCCTTCGGGCGGTACGTGGACGGCACTTTCGGGCGGCAACGTGTCGGCTTCGGGCGAAGTGACAGGTTTGCCGGGCAGCGGGAATTTTAGTTTTGTGTATAGTCTGAACGGTTGCAGCGATACGGTTTTGGTAGCGATTTTGGAAAAACCTATGGCGGGAAACGACCTTTCGTTCTGCGGCCTTCCCGCTCAAATCCAACTCAACGGCCTGCCTTCGGGCGGCACGTGGATGGCGCTTTCGGGCGGTAGCGTCTCGGCATCTGGCGAAGTGACGGGTTTGCCGGGCAGTGGGAATTTTAGTTTTGTATATAGCCTGAACGGTTGCAGCGATACTGTTTCGGTAGCGATTTTGGAAAAACCTGTTGCCGGAAATGATCTCACCTTCTGCGGCCTTCCTGCTCAACTACAACTCAGCGGCCTGCCTGCGGGCGGTACGTGGACGGCGCTTTTGGGCGGCAGCGTCTCGGCATCTGGTGAAGTGACGGGTTTGCCGGGCAGTGGGAATTTTAGTTTTGTGTATAGTTTCAACGGATGCAGCGATACTGTTTCGGTAGCGATTTTGGAAAAACCTGTTGCCGGAAATGATCTCACCTTCTGCGGCCTTCCTGCTCAACTACAACTCAGCGGCCTGCCTGCGGGCGGTACGTGGACGGCGCTTTTGGGCGGCAGCGTCTCGGCATCTGGTGAAGTGACGGGTTTGCCGGGCAGTGGGAATTTTAGTTTTGTGTATAGTTTCAACGGATGCAGCGATACTGTTTCGGTAGCGATTTTGGAAAAACCTGTTGCCGGAAATGATCTCACCTTCTGCGGCCTTCCTGCTCAACTACAACTCAGCGGCCTGCCTGCGGGCGGTACGTGGACGGCGCTTTCGGGCGGTAGCGTTTCGGCATCTGGCGAAGTGACGGGTTTGCCGGGCAGCGGAAATTTCAGTTTTGTATATAGCCTGAACGGTTGCAGCGATACGGTTTCGGTAGCGATTTTGGAAAAACCTGTTGCCGGAAACGACCTTTCCTTCTGCGGCCTTCCGGCTCAACTTCAACTCAGCGGCCTGCCTGCGGGCGGCACGTGGACGGCGCTTTCGGGCGGCAACGTTTCGGCTTTGGGTGAAGTGACGGGTTTGCCGGGCAGCGGGAAATTTAGTTTTGTGTATAGTTTCAACGGTTGCAGCGATACGGTTTTGGTAGCGATTTTGGAAAAACCTGTTGCCGGAAACGACCTTTCCTTCTGCGGCCTTCCGGCTCAACTTCAACTCAGCGGCCTGCCTTCGGGCGGTATGTGGACGGCGCTTTCGGGCGGCAACGTTTCGGCATCTGGCGAAGTGACGGGTTTGCCGGGCAGTGGAAATTTTAGTTTTGTGTATAGTCTGAACGGTTGCAGCGATACGGTTTCGGTAGCGATTTTGGAAAAACCTTTGGCGGGTGATGATCTTTCTTTCTGCGGCCTTCCGGCTCAACTCCAACTCAGCGGCCTGCCTGCGGGCGGCACGTGGATGGCGCTTTCGGGCGGCAGCGTTTCGGCATCTGGCGAAGTGACTGGTTTACCGGGCAGTGGGAATTTTAGTTTTGTGTATAGTCTGAACGGTTGCAGCGATACGGTTTCGGTAGCGATTTTGGAAAAACCTGTTGCCGGAAACGATACGCTTTTAGCTTGTGGCGAAAATGGCCTGACAACAACCATTCAGTTAGTCGCTCAGGGAATCAATGTTTGGTCAAATGCCACCTCTAATCCTATTTCTGCCACTATTTCTGAAAATGGTTTAGTAAATGGAATGACCCTTCCCGGCCTATACAAATTTATACTATCCAATGGATTTTGTTCGGATACGGTGACAATTGAGGTTGAAGCCTGCGAAGGATGTCAGAAACCAAATGCCGGGGAGGATCAATTGCTATGTTTTAATGCTACAAAAACCAGTTTGACCAGCCTTCCTTCCGGCGGTGTGTGGAGTGCGTTAGATACCAATCCCCAACTGATTGTACCTGCTCAGGATGGTACCATAACTAACCTAATCGAAAGTGGAGTTTACGGATTTGTTTATACCACAAAACATCAGGGAGAAACCTGCACCGATACGATTTTTATCATCAAAGAACCTCGACCAGAATTTACGATTTCGATTCTACCATCCTGTGATGCAGGTGCTAATACGTATCACGTGCAGTTCAGAACCAGGCCGGAATTGGGAGAAATGATTCAGCCTTCTTTTGGAAAACTGCGTGAAATTGAAAGCGGTCTGTATGAAGTTACTGAAATTCCAAACGGTGAAAATCTGCTGATTACCATCCAATTATCCGAGACGTGCAGCATGGATACGCTCCTGCAATCTCCCTCGTGCAGTTGCACCGTGGCTACTCCGCTGGTAATGTCGACGTTAACTATGAGCTGCGAAGGTCAATCGCTTCCTTTGCTGACGGTTGAGGTTGACGAGGACTGTGTAGCCCGATGGTACGATTCTCCCGATCAGGGGGCGTCAAGTATCGGGGAAGGCGAAACTTACCTTCCCACTAAGCCGGGAACGTATTGGGTAGAAGCCGTCCGGACGGTTGGCTCTTCCAGTTGCGTGAGTGAAAAGCGAGTGGCTTTGCAGGCTAATTTCAGACGCACCCCCTGCGTCCCCGTTGCGATCAGAAAACTGAAAAACTAATTACAGGATCCAGCGGAAGAATACATAGAGCGTACCGGAAAGAATCATCGTTACGGGCAGTGTCAAAGCCCAGGCAATGGCAATATTCCGAACCGTTCCGGCCTGTAAGTTACGTATACCTTTGTTGGCGACCATCGTTCCGGCAATACCCGATGAAAGTACGTGCGTGGTACTTACGGGAAGTCCCAAATACGACGAAACCCCAATGGTACTGGCAGCTACGAGTTCGGCGGAGGCACCTTGTGCGTAGGTTAGGTGCTGCTTTCCGATTTTTTCGCCAATCGTAACCACAATACGCTTCCAGCCGACCATTGTTCCAAGACCTAACGAAAGCGAAATCATGAGAATTACCCAATCAGGGGCATAGTCAGTAAAGCGTCTTAAACCACCTTTTTCGTCAATTTGTGCTTTAAGATCCGTAACGTCTGCCATGCTCAGGTTGGCAGTTTCGCTATTGAGCAGGTCTTTAATATTGGCACTAATAAGGAGTAAAGAGCGGCGCGCGTTGAGCCGGGCTTCTTCGGGAAGAGTGTTATTAACCAGCGGCTTGCTTAATTCACTTTGCAAAGAATTAATCTCCCGCTTGGTTTCGGCAAGTTCGGTACGGTCGCGGGCCGAAAGCAGCAGCGTGTCAACCCGGTTGACGACGGTTTCGATGCGGGTTAAATTTCCCTGCATCATAAGCGGGTCTTTGCTGCTGTCAAGGGCAAAGAAGGTTGGGGTAATTCCGATCAGAATCAGCATCACAAGACCTACTCCCTTTTGACCATCGTTGGAGCCGTGAAAAAAACTGACAAGCGTACAGGTCACAATCAAAATCCCCCGAATCCAGCTCGGTGGAGGCTGATTTTTTTTGGGTTCGCTAAAAACGATGTTGCGAAGAGGTTTGTCCAACACACGTCGTAAAATGAACATCAGCACAATAGCCAACGAAAAACCGAATAGAGGTGAGACAATCAGTGAAATAAAGATTTCGGTGGCTTTTGACCAGTTGACGCCCGCGCCACGAGTATTTTCGGGCATAAACGTAAAGGCTAAACCTACACCCAAAATAGAGCCGATGAGCGTATGAGAACTGGAACTTGGCAGACCAAAATACCAGGTGCCAAGGTTCCAGACGATGGCGCTGAAAAGCAATGCCAGTACCATCGCTACACTGTGGTAGACGTTTTGATCAATCAATAATTCTACGGGTAGAAGATTCACAATTCCCATGGCTACGGCTATACCGCCAAAGAATACGCCGAGGAAGTTGCAGAAGCCCGACCAAACCACAGCGGTGTTGGGTTTCAGAGAGTTAGTATAAATAACCGTTGCTACCGCATTAGCCGTATCGTGAAATCCATTTACAAATTCGAAAGCACAGGCGGCAAATAAACTAAATGCCAGCAGGAGAAAAATGTCGGTTTCTAAGCCAAACATAGGAAGGGGGTAAAAAAGTGTTAATTAGCTATTAGTTAGCAAGATTTGCGGCAAAAGTACAGAATCTTTGAGGGGGGGCAATGTTAAGAAATTGTTAATCAATCGTCGATTTGTTGGCCAATTGCCCGCAGGCAGCATCAATATCTTTGCCACGGCTTCGGCGTACACTCACGGTCACACCACGATCTTCGAGGAAGCCTGCAAATTGATCCAGCATGTCGGCACCCGTATTTACAAATGCAGCTTCGGCAATAGGATTGTACTCAATAATATTGACTCGTGCAGGTACGCGCTTCGTAAATTCCCAAAGCTCTTTGGCATCCTGAAGACTATCGTTGAAGTTTTTGAAAGCAATGTATTCAAACGTAATCCGGTTGCCGGTTTTTTTATAAAAGTAAGAAAGTGCTTCGGCCAGATTGTCTAGAGAATTGGATTCATTGATGGGCATAATCTGATTGCGCTTGGTGTCGTTGGCTGCATGAAGCGAAAGCGCCAGTCGAAACCGAACGTCATCATCGCCCAGCTTTTTGATCATTTTGGCAATACCGGCAGTTGAAACCGTAATGCGTTTGGGCGACATGCCCAACCCGAGCGGAGACGTAATGTGTTCGATGGATTTGAGGACATTGGTATAGTTAAGCAAAGGTTCGCCCATGCCCATGTACACAATGTTGGTGAGCGGCGCTGCAAATTTTTCCTGCGCTTGCCGGGCGATTTCCACGACTTGATCATAAATTTCTCCTGCTTCGAGATTTCGCTTGCGTTCCATGTAGCCCGTAGCACAAAACGTACAGGTCAGCGAACATCCTACCTGACTACTCACACAGGCCGTCATACGATCCGTGGCCGGAATCAGCACGCCTTCCACAATGTGGTTGTCATGTAGTTTAAATGCCGACTTTACGGTGCCATCGTTACTGTGTTGCTGCTTGTCGGTAGTGAGGGCAAGAATCGCAAAATGCTCGTCGAGCAACTGCCGCAGGGGCAGCGACAGGTTGGTCATTTCGCTAAACGTACGAGCCGATTTTTTCCACAGCCATTCGTGAATTTGTTTTGCCCGAAAGCCAGGTTCATTTCGTTCTGACAGCCAGGTTTTTATCTGTTCAACGGATAATTTCCGGATGTCATTTTTTGCGGAATTCATAGAAAAATTTTGAATGAAATAGGTAGAGTTGGTAACACCAAACAAGGCTTGTTCAGTTCACGGCAGTAGAATCGTCATCGGACAAATAGTCCTGTTTCCAGTCGCGGATAAGTTGACTGCCCGCGGGCATCCATTCCACCGCCGTGGTAATGACCGTAGGCGCTACCGGAACGATAAAAGGGTAGAGGTAAGTATTTTCGGTTCGGTGTTCAGGAATCGTGACGCCCATCGTATTGAGTAACCAGAAAAAAACGCTCGCTCCAAACACCCACGTAAACAGCCCGGCGGCACCACCGGCAAGGCTGTCGAATGTACCCAACAACGAGTATTTCAGCGAACGGCGAAGGGAATAACCAAATTGATTTAATAAAAAAACGGTCGGAAAAAACAGAACGGAAAACCCAATGTAAGGCAAAATTCGCCGGGCCATTGTGTGGCCAATGTGTGGTTCGAGAATTTCCATGCCGAGCCCCAAAAATTTAAAGCCGACAATCATCGCTACCACAAAGGCAGCAATGCCGACGATCTCGACAAGCAGGCCTTTGCGGTAGCCATTGACTGCGCCCCAAAGGAGTGGAATACCAATTAACAGATCCAGTAATTTCACCTTTTACGGACGTAACGTATTGATTTTTAACAAACTAAGTTTAATTTTAGGAGGCAAGCAGACTTTTTACCAAACCCGAAACTACCTTGCCATCGGCTTGTCCGGCCAATTCTTTGGTAGCTACTCCCATGACCTTTCCCATGTCGGCAGGCGAAGAAGCACCTACGCGGGCAATGATGTCCTGAAGACGTGCTTTTACTTCTTCTTCGGTAAGTTGTTTGGGTAAAAATTGCTCAATTGTGGCTAATTCGGCTTCTTCCTTTACCAGCAAATCTTCCCGGCCCTGTGCCTTATATATTTCGGCAGACTCGCGCCGTTGCTTGGCTGCTTTGGTCAGAAGTTTAAGTTCGTCGTCGGCCGAAAGGCTGCCCTCGGCGCTGCCGCTTTTGGTTTCTTCCAGCAAAATGAGCGACTTAATTGCGCGCAGCGCCCGGAGTGTATCCTGATCTTTGGCCCGCATGGCATTTTTGATGCCTTCTTCAACTTTACTTTTAAGTGACATACTGATGTTTTGATAGGTGCAATAAACGTACAGAAAGAAAAACCTGCTAAACTTCGTCCGAACAAATCGTTGGACTGTTGCGTTCGATTGAGGTAACTTTGCAACAAAGGTACAAATACTCAGCAACCATTTTGCCATTCGTTTTCGTCCCGTTTTTTTAAAAGAATGTTGTTAAACCATCCATCATGACCCGTTTAAGTGTAAATATAAATAAGATAGCTACCCTGCGTAACTCGCGCGGAGGCGACAATCCGAACGTTGTAAAAGTGGCGCTCGACTGCGAACGCTTTGGGGCCGAGGGCATCACGGTGCATCCGCGGCCTGACGAACGGCATATTCGCTATCAGGATGTGTATGATCTGAAAAAAGTAGTAACGACGGAGTTTAATATTGAAGGAAATCCGGCGGAACGGAAATTTGTGGATTTGGTGCTGGCCAATTTGCCCGCGCAGGTCACGCTTGTACCGGACACGCTCAACGCCATAACTTCCAATGCCGGTTGGGATACGCTCACATACCGTGCGCAATTGACCGACCTCGTGGCGGAGTTTAAGGAAGCCGGGATTCGGGTTTCGGTGTTTGTAGATGCTGATGAAGCCATGGTTGAAGGGGCCAAAGTCTGCGGCGCCGACCGCGTGGAACTGTACACAGAACCGTACGCGCTGCACTTCTACGAAAATCCTGAAAAGGCTGTCGAACCTTTTGTGCGTGCCGCAGAAGTCGCCCGACAGGTTGGGCTAGGGTTAAATGCAGGTCACGATTTGAGTTTGGATAATCTACGTTTTCTTCGTAAAAATATTCCGTGGCTTGATGAAGTTTCGATTGGGCATGCTCTCATTTCTGACGCGCTATATTTTGGATTGGAAAATACCATTCAGATGTATTTGCGTGAGTTGGAGTAGCATGTTTTTTATAAAATTTATCTCCATTTTTGACCCCCTCTATGCCTGCTTCCCTGCCTATTGCTGATTTTTTGACCAAGGCTCGGCACCTTACCGTTATTGATGTACGCTCTCCGGCAGAATTTGCGCAAGGCCGTATTCCGGGTGCGGTAAATATTCCTTTGTTTAGCAATGAGGAACGCGCCCAAATTGGAACGTTGTACAAGCAGGTTAGTCAGGAAGAAGCCTTCCTGGCGGGGCTTGATTTGGTAGGACCAAAAATGGCGCAGTTTGTCAGGCAGTCGAAACCACTGGCTCAAAATCAGGAAATTCTGGTGCATTGCTGGCGCGGGGGCATGCGCAGCGGTTCGTTTGGTTGGCTGCTCGAAACCGCTGGAATGAAGGTTTCTACGCTGTCAGGAGGCTACAAAGCTTTCCGAACGCAGGTGTTGGAAGGTCTGACTATTCCTAAAAAACTGGTAGTTTTGGGTGGGAAAACCGGCAGCGGAAAAACCGAAATCCTGCATCAGCTCCGGGCGCAGGGAGAGCAAATTCTGGATCTGGAAGCACTGGCGCATCATAAGGGTTCGTCCTATGGTGCCATTGGTCAGGAGCCGCAGCCAAGTACCGAACAATTTGAAAATGAGGTTTTTGCCGAATGGAACGTTTTGGATGCTTCCCGCCGGATATGGATTGAGGACGAAAGCCGAAAAGTAGGCCGCTGCCTCATTCCGCAAAGTCTGTGGAATCAAATGCAGCAAGCACCAGTCGTGATGATCCAAAGTGATAAACAGCAACGAATTGAGCGTTTGGTGCGCGAGTATGCCTGTTACGATAAAGCTCTGCTTGTGGAAGCTACCCGCCGCATCGGCAAACGCCTGGGCGGGCAACACGTGAAAGCGGCTCTGGAAGCGCTGGATCAAAACGATTTTGCAACCGTAGCCGACATTACCCTCAACTACTACGACAAAGCCTACCTGCACGGCCTGGAAGATCGAACACTTGCCGGTACTCTTTCTCCCGAACACGACGACGCCCGTCTGACGGCCCAACAGCTTTGTCAATGGGCTGACCATCAGGATATTTAATGATTAGTTTCTCGGCATAAGCCGCAACGAAAGTCCATTTTCGGGCCGGAGCGTTACCATGGGTTCTGGCTTGACTCGCTGATCTTCAGACAAAAGTTGTACGTCAAAATCCCTCAGGATCAGTGCCAGTACAAGCTGCATTTCGAGCAGGGCAAAATTGTTGCCAATGCAGAGCCGTGGCCCACCGCCAAACGGCAGGTAGGCATACGTTGGCCGGCTTTTGGACTGCTCCTCCGAAAATCGCTCCGGCATAAAAATATCCGGTTGTGGCCAATATTCCGCGCGGCGGTGCAGTGTGTAGGGCGAAATCAGGAAATAGGAATCAGCCGGAAAATCGTACGTCCCCACCTGATCCTGCCCCAACGAACGCCGACCCACAACCCAGGCCGGTGGATACAGCCGCATCACTTCATGCACAACCTGCAGCGTGTAGGTCAGTTCTCTGGTTTTTGAAAAATCGGGTTGCTTTCCCTTTTCCCACACCCGAAAACTTTCGTTTCTGATTTTTTGAGCGTGTTCGGGATGTTGGGCCAATACGTACAACGCCCACGAAAGTGCATTGGCGGTGGTTTCGTGCCCGGCCATAAATATCGTCGTAACCTCGTCGCGAAGCTGACTGTCCGACATGGTTTCTCCGGTTTCTTCGTCGCGGGTATTCATGAGCATATCCAGCAAATCATCGTAGCGTAGATTTTCGTTTTGCGCCTGTGCAGCCCGGCGTTCGTGAATAATGACATAGATCACAGATTCTACCTGCGCAACTGCCCGTTGGAAACGAACATTGGCGGGCGTTGGGTAGCGCAGGGGAATCCTGATAAAGCTTTTCAGGCTGCGGTCGGCATAATGCAAGATGTCGTTGAGCGCGTCCGAAATTCCGGCCACGCGGTCGCCGACATCCGTACTGAAAAGCGCCTTTGTTACGATGTTGAGCGTAAGCCGCAGCATTTCCTGACTAATGTTAACCGGGCGTACCGGATCCTGCGTTTTCCAGTCGGTGAGCAATTGCGCAGTTTCCTGTCCCATCATGTCGATCATCAGCGCAAGGCGTTGTTTATAAAATGCCGGTTGAGCAAGCTTTCGTTGCCGACGCCAAAAATCACCTTCGCTCGTCAGAAGTCCATTGCCTAAAAAAATAGCCAAAATTTTGTAGGCTTCGCTTTTGTGGTAATTGCGATTATTTTCCTGCAACACATGACGGGCATCTTCGGCAGTCAGAAGTACGGTTATCTTACGACCCAAAAGATTGACAGTAGCCAAACGAGGGTACTTTTCCTGCAACGAAAGTAAAAAACGCAGGGGATCACGAACAAACCCTAACGTGCTGCCGAGGATAGGCAAACCTTTGTGGTGGGGAGGTTCCGAAATGCGGGGGGAGATATTCATAGCCGGAGAAAAATCATTGAGTTTACCTTATCTTTGCGGTTTATTTTAAAAATGCAGTTTCTATTTTAACCAACAGCCTGATTTTAAGAAACTGCTCAGGACGTCAAAAAAGATATTTTTCACAATATATTTACTAACGCTCAAATAGATTCTGATGTCAAAAAAAATTCAATCCGCCCTCATTTCTGTATACTATAAGGACGGCCTTGAACCGCTCGTGCGGGCACTGCATGCGCAGGGTGTAAAGCTGTATTCGACCGGCGGAACGCAATCTTTTATTGAAGATTTGGGAATTCCGGTAACGGCTGTGGAAGACCTGACGGGCTATCCTTCTATCTTTGGAGGACGGGTTAAAACCCTTCATCCCGCCGTTTTTGGGGGGATTCTCTACCGCCGCGACCACGAAGGCGATGTGGCACAAGCCGAAGAATTCAAGATTCCTGCCCTCGATATGGTGATTGTGGACCTGTATCCATTTGAGGAAACGGTGGCTTCCGGTGCTGACGCCGAAGATATTATTGAGAAAATTGACATCGGAGGCATTTCTCTTATTCGGGCAGCGGCCAAAAATTTTAAAGATACGCTTATCGTTTCTTCCCGCACGCAATATGCCCAAACGCTGACTTTACTCACCGAAAAAGATGGCGCAACCGACCTGGAAGACCGCCGTCGCTACGCAGCAGAAGCCTTTGGTGTTTCGTCGCACTACGACACGGCCATCAATCAGTGGTTTGTTTCAGGAGCGGCGTCCGACTCATCAGGCGTTCGTCAGTTCGAATCATTGCCCGCTCAGTCATTGCGCTACGGCGAAAACCCACATCAGCAGGCTACGTTTTTTGGCGACCTTGACGCCATTTTTGATAAATTACACGGCAAAGAACTTTCCTACAACAATCTCGTGGACGTAGATGCCTGCGTAAGTCTGATTGATGAATTTACCGAATCCGGCCCAACTTTTGCCATCATCAAGCATACCAACGCCTGCGGGATTGCTACGGCTGCCACGGCTCAGGAAGCGTATCTGAACGCACTGTCTTGCGATCCGGTTTCGGCTTTTGGGGGTGTAGTTATAACTAACACAACGGTTGATGTAGCTACGGCAGAAGAATTGAATAAGTTATTTATGGAAATTCTGATTGCACCTGCCTACGAAGAGGAAGCAATTAAAATTCTGCAATCCAAAAAAAATCGCATTCTGCTGCGCCGGAAGCCATTGACTTTGCCTGACGAAATGTTCAAAACTATTCTGAACGGAGTTTTGGTGCAGGACAAAGATCTGAAAACCGAATCGGCGGCCCAAATGACAACCGTTACCACCCAAGCGCCAACCGAAGCCGAGTTGAAATCGCTGGAATTTGCCCTGAAAGTGTGCAAGCATACCAAGTCAAATACGATTGTGCTGGCGCGTGAAAATCAACTGCTTGCCAGCGGAACCGGACAAACCTCACGCGTGGATGCGCTTCGGCAGGCAATTGACAAAGCGGCAGCTTTTGGCTTTGACCTCAACGGAGCCGTTATGGCATCCGACGCCTTTTTCCCATTCGCCGACTGCGTCGAAATCGCCAAAGAAGCGGGTGTTACGGCTGTGGTACAGCCCGGCGGCTCTATCCGCGACAAAGAGTCTATCGACTATTGCAACGCCAACGGCGTGGCTATGGTAACTACCGGAATTCGCCATTTTAAACATTAACAGAAAGTAAGGCATTGCCTTGCTTTTTTATCATTTTCCTGGAATCTCCTCCTGAATTGGGAGGAGATTCTTATTTTTGAAGCCCATGCAGCGCTAACTCAGTTTACCTACCTTTCCTCAAAAATCACATGCGTATCTTTCTTTTGCTCTACACACTTTGGTGCGCTTTCTGGTTCATTTTACTTTTTCTAATTCTGTTTCCTTTTACCTGGCTTTTTTTACAAAAAGACCGTTGGAAACCCTTCGCACACCAAATCAATCGGGTGTGGGGCAGGCTATTTTTTCCGTTAATCGGCATGCCCGTTCGGGTAGAATATCGTTTCAAACCCGCTCGCCGGGAAACGTTCGTAATATGTGCCAATCATTTTTCGTATCTCGATATTGCCACAATGGGTGTTGTGGTGGACAATTACTTTGCTTTTGTGGGCAAACATGCCGTTAAAAAAGTACCGTTGTTTGGCTATATGTTCAGGAAATTACACATTCAGGTCGACCGCGAAAAGGGTAACAGCCGGGCTTACTCGCTCAGCAAGTCGATCCGAACGTTGGCCTCAGGTCGAAGTGTGATGATTTTTCCGGAGGGAGGTATTATTACTAAAAATGCTCCTCAGATTCATCTGCCTCTCCAAAAAGGCGCATTCGTGATGGCCATTCAGCAGCAGGTACCGCTTTTGCCCGTCAGCCTGCAAACCAATCACGTACTTTTGCCCGACCGGAGTCCTTTGCGGCTGCGGCCCGGCGTTATTCGGGCCGTGGTGCATGCGCCAATTCCGACCGTTGGGCTCACGCAGGCAGATGTGCCTGACCTGATGGAGAAATGGCGGCAGGTAGTGCAGGGGGAGCTGAATAAATGAGGTCTCTTTTAATTTATAAATAGTCATGTTTCTTCCCAATCAATTTCTAAAAGAAATAGCAACTGAAAAAGATTTGCCTGAAATCAACCTTCTGGTAAACAGCGCTTATCGGGGAGATAGCGCTCGCAAAGGCTGGACTAACGAAGCCGATTTGTTTGACGGAATTCGTACGACTGAGGAGCTGCTCGCTCAGATGGTGGCGCAGCCCGGTACGGCTATTTTACTACATCGTCACGAAGTGACCCAAGCCTTGATGGGCTCGGTGTATCTTCATAAAAAAAGCGATCTCATGTATTTGGGTATGCTCACGGTTTCACCGGATGCGCAGGGGCAGGGCGTAGGGAAAGTATTGCTCGCAGATGCCGAAACGTATGCCCGACAGGCGGGTTGCCGGGTGGTGGAAATGACCGTAATTTCACTCCGTACCGAGCTCATCGCATGGTATGAACGGCGGGGATATGTGCTCACGGAAGAGCGTCGTCCTTTTCCGAAAGAGGATATAAACTTTGGAAAACCCCGGCAGGAACTGGAATTTGTGGTGATGCAGAAAGTACTTGAAGAGTGAGATTTTAGAGAAAATTTTAAATAAAGGTTGAGCAAGGATTACATTTCCCCTGCTCAACCTTTATTAGTATTGGGTGTAATATTTTCAACTTGCTATTAATCAAATATTTACATAAAATACCCGCCAAAAGATAACTTCTATCAGTTATATAAAATGACTTATTCAAAGAGCTAATTTCGCCAAAGCCTTTCATCAATCAGGAGAGGTTGTTGACTGAGAAGTCGTACCTCAGCAAACCTGGGATGCGCGGGATGAATCATGATATTTTGGGAGAAAGGTACTATAACAGAAGGTACGCCAACGGCCAGTACGTCTGGGTTTTCCAGCCAGTCATGCAGCCACTGCTGGGTTCGGTCGTAGGTTTTGTCCTGCCAGTATTCCGGCATATCTTCCACCGTATATGAACGCAGGTTGTCCGGAATTTCAATTTGAGAAAGCCAGTAGCGGGGCAAATCTTCGTAGCGTACATCAGGAGCGTGCGCAAGGGTTTCGACAAGACCCAATTCAGGGGTTGAGGTTGTGTAAAGCACTGCCGTCCCTTTGGGATTCCATCTGCCACCATACAGGCGACTGCCCACGGACGAAAGAGCCTCATGCCTGAATTTTTCCCGAATAATGCGATACACAATCATAACGCAGTACTAAGCAGGGATACCATGATCGAGGCGACCGAGAACATCATCTACCAGGCCAAACCCCGTAACCGTATCCATGAGTTGAATGGGCGATTGATCATTTAATTCCCGGATAGGATTTCTGAGCCATTGAAGTACCACGGCTGGCTTTTGGTTAAAGGTATCCAACGCGTGCAAAAGTACATTCTTCAGAAGCAGTAGCCGCTCCGAAGCCGTTGTGCCAAAGCGCTGATCTTCTTTTATATAGTGCAGGTTGCGGGGAGTCATGCTCAAAATATAAGCCATTTCCTTATCGGTAAGCCCTACAAGCGCTGCCACCTCGTCAGCCAGCGTTCTTGACACCCCTTGCCGGGCCTGACTCACTACTCCAAAATATGGCGTTGTGCTGAGGTCTTTATTCGGCTGTATTTGATTCATCGACATAGCTTCTGGTGAAAAATCTCTCTAAGATAATAAACATTTTTCACTTTGTTTTTTAAATGTTATCAATCAATCGTTCAAAATTCCCTGCCGCTTAGTTATTCCTAAAATGGCTTTGGAGCTTGGAAGGATGAGGAAGGTGCTGAAAGGATAAGTTTTGCGAGAAAGATTTTTAAAAAATAAAGGTTAAGCAAGGATTACATTTCCCCTGCTCAACCTTTATTAGTATTGGGTGTAAAATTTTTTTAGAATGAAGAAAACATGCAGAGTTAGAAACTGAATAAAATAAAAAACTATTTCAACTATTTACACAAACTCGCCACTATTTAGTCCCAGCCAACTGCCGGGCCATTTGCAAGCCTGACTGAAAGGCTCCTTCCACATTTCCCATACCAAAACCATCGCCGCCCATGAGCATAGGGTAGGGCGTGTTACAAACGACAAATGCCTGAGGGAAACGCTTATCGGCCAGGCTATACCGCCATCGATGCACCTGATAATCAGCAATACTTTCTGCTGGAATCCATTCGGTGAGTTGACCTAATAGATGTTGTCCCAACTCCATCAGGTCTCCTTCCAGGTTTTCCCGGCTAAACGTGGGCGAGGCGTGTATGGTTACGGTAGGCGGATCGTTCGCAATACCCTTTTGGTAGTTGTCGGCGATCCAGGCAATATTTCCTTCCTTAAAATTCAGAACGCCGGGTGCCGGAATCAGGGTGGGTTGTTTGAGTACCACCATCACGGCCAAACACGGCTGATAGGAAATCGTGCTGAAAGCCGACAGTTCGGTAGCAGCCAGCTCGATGGCGCTGTCGCGAAGGAGCGTGTAGGCTTGCGGGGCTGGAATAGTCAGAATCACTGCATCGGCGCTAAACAGGTGGCCAGTATCGGTACGTACCTGCACACCGCCTTCTTTTTCTTCGAGGCGCACTACCCGTTCGCCGGTTTTTATGGAAAGACCTTCGGCCATGTATTTGGGTACGGTACTCATGCCTTCCGAGCCAATATAGCGGGGATGTTCAAAGTCGGCTTCCTGCAAATTCCACTCTTTTACCACACCTACGGCCAATAATTGCTGTACGTGCGCCCGGAAGTCGGGAGTACGTACCGAAAAGTACTGCGCTCCGTGGTCGGCGCGGGAAGTCAGCAGGCGGCGGGTAGCCATGCGGCCGCCAACGCCCCGGCCTTTGTCGAGCACAGTAGCATCCCAGCCGTGTTTTTGAAGTTCATGGGCAGCGGTAAGGCCCGCCATTCCGGCGCCTATAATAATACAAGAGGGCATAGCAAAGGGGGTATGATTAAAATTTAAAGCGATTATCTACTACTTTTACTGACAACAATAAATACCTGATTTTGTTGAAGCGTCTACGTTTTTCATTTCCCTTGGTTTTGAGCATCACCAAGTACCTCATGGTCGGGCTACTGCTTTCATTTATAAGCTATTACGTGCTCTATTCTCACATATTTTATTGCCAGACCATTGGTTTTTCAACTTTTGAAAAAGTAAACAAAAAACTATACGTAAGCCCGGGCATTGCGCCAGGGCACCGGGAGCAAATGTACGCAACCATCCTCCGGGCGCGGCAGCGGGTGGCTGCTTTTTGGGGAACAGCCACGGGCGAAGCTACTATTATTTTATGTAGTAGTCCGGAGGAATATCAAAAATACTGCCACAGCAGCGAAGGCGCAGGCTGCAGCCTTGGTACTCCCTGGGGCGATTCGTACATTATACTGAATCCGTTTGGCCTCAACGAAGATGTTATTAGTCACGAAATGTGCCACGACGAACTCTTTACACGCCTGGGCTGGTGGAAAACCACCCGGCAGATTCCGCAGTGGTTCAACGAGGGCCTGGCACTCATGCTGGACCGCCGCTTTGTGGTCGAAACCGACAGTCTGCAACGGTACCAAAGCTATCACGACGAGTGGATGTACCTCACCCACGGAGCACAGGAAGTGCTGGAATTGGAGCAGTTAGCTTCTATGAAAGGGTTCTTTGGGGGAAATCAGCGGCACGTAATGCTGGCCTACATGACGGCCGGTATGGAGGTTTCCTACTGGCTTATGCTCACAGGCTCGCAGGGCGTTGGCGTTTTGATGGAGGGTATTCAGGACGGGAGGTCGTTTGATGAAAGCTATCAGGGCATGAAAAAAGCCGGGGAAGCGCGTCGGCGCCTGCCGCCTTCGTTCTACCCATTACATTAGCTTTCAATACAACGCTGGTAAAGGATTTTTTGCAGGATAATTCTAAATTCATGCATTATTTTAACAAAAAGCGTATTTTCGCCCCGTTCGGCTAAAAACCGTCAAATTCCTTTCATTTTAACCCTTTCTATGTATGCAACAATTACAATCGCTGGATTACATTGTTTTTCTCTTCTATTTTATAGTGGTAGCCGGGTATGGATATTGGGTGTATCAGCAGAAGAAATCAAAAGCAGCGTCTACAACGGACTTTTTCCTGGCGGAAGGCTCGCTAACATGGTGGGCAATCGGTGCTTCGCTTATTGCTTCCAACATCTCGGCTGAGCAGTTTATTGGCATGTCAGGAAATGGGTTTTCGATGGGATTGGCGATCTCAACCTACGAGTGGATGGCTGCCGCAACGCTGATTATCGTGGCGGTTTTTTTTATGCCGATTTACCTCAAAAACCGGATTTACACCATGCCGCAGTTCCTCAATCAGCGCTACAACCGTAGCGTAAGTCTGATTATGGCGATTTTCTGGCTGGCGCTGTATATTCTGGTTAATTTAACGTCCATTTTGTATTTGGGAGCGTTGGCCGTTTCCGGTATTTCGGGGCTGGATTTTAATCTCTGTATGTGGGCACTCGCCATTTTTGCTATCATCATTACCCTGGGCGGGATGAAGGTAATTGGGTATACCGACGTAATTCAGGTATTCTTCCTGGTCATCGGTGGTTTGGCAACTACGTATTTGGCGTTAAATTTGGTGGCCGACGATGCCGGACGGCAGGGAATGATCGCCGGCTTCAAAGCTATGACGCAAAACCACGACGACCATTTTCACATGATTTTTGAGAAAGGAACTCCATTTTACTCTCAGCTTCCTGGTCTCACCGTGCTCATTGGCGGGATGTGGATCGTGAACCTGAACTATTGGGGGTGTAATCAGTACATTACGCAGCGTGCCCTTGGAGCTGATTTGAAAACCGCCCGAAACGGTATTCTCTTTGCAGCTTTTCTGAAATTGCTCATGCCGATTATCGTCGTATTGCCTGGTATTGCGGCGTACTCTCTGTATAGCCGGGGCATGTTTCAGGCCGAAATGATGGGCCCTGACGGACTGATCAATCCTGACAAAGCGTATCCAGTACTATTGAATCTGCTGCCCGTGGGTCTGAAAGGTCTATCCTTCGCTGCTTTGACAGCCGCCGTGGTGGCTTCACTTGCCGGAAAAGCCAACAGCATTTCTACGATTTTTACACTTGATATTTTTAAAAATTATATTGGAAAAGACTACTCCGAAGCACAGCTTGTACGCATCGGACGGTATGTAGTAGTGGTTTCCATGGTTTTGGCTATCGTTGTTGCTCCATTTATGGGCATTGACAAAAAAGGAGGTTTTCAGTTTATTCAGGAAATGACCGGGTTGCTCTCTCCCGGGATATTTGCCTCCTTCATCATGGGCTTTTTCTGGAAGCGCACCAACTCTGCCGGCGCTCTATTTGCAATCGTGGGCGGTTTCCTGATTGCGTTGGCGATGCACAATGGCTTCCCTCCATTCAGCGGCTGGGAAACCGTACCTTTCCTTGATCGTATGGGGTGGGTATTTGTGATTTGTGTAGCCGTAATGATCGTATTGGGGTATGTGGCTCCGGGTCAAAACAAAGGACTTACCATTGATGTCTCCATGTTCAAAACGCACCGGACATTTACGATCGGGGCGGCCGTTATCATTGCACTTATTACGTTCCTGTATGCGTATTTCTGGTAGAACAAGATAGAGTTTTACTCCGTAAAAACGGGCTGATGCAAATCAGCCCGTTTTTTTGTTATTTGTAATTTTATTTTTAACCACTTCTGTATGTCTTTTCATTTCAGCACCGACTAACTCGTTTATTTCCTGTTCGGTCAATTGTACGTCGTATCGTTTTTCAAGTACCGCATCATTATTTTGAGCTAGTAAGATAAAATAGTTGGTAGGACCCAGCATGATCCGCAATTCTTGCTCTTTGCTCAATGGTCTTAATGTGTCAAGTTCCTTTTTTAGTAAAAGGGCTTTTTCGAGGAATTCCATAGGTCAAAGCGGGATAACTTGTTTTTCAATAATGTAAATATAACATTTTACTTTATGCTGTATAAAATCAGAATGTTGGGTTGAGAATGAGAAATGCCGGACGGGAAAATTTTCCCGTCCGGCATTTCTCATTCATTTACAGCAAGCGTTTTTTACGCTACTTCCTCTTCCTGAATCGTAATGCTCAGGATTTTATCGCCCTGACGAATAGCGTCAACCACTTCTACGCCTTCTACCACCTTGCCAAAGCAGGTATGATTGCGATCGAGGTGGGCGGTATTCTGACGGCTATGGCAGATAAAAAACTGCGATCCGCCGGTGTTACGGCCTGCGTGAGCCATCGAAAGTACGCCGCGGTCGTGGTACTGCTTTTCGCCGGTCAGCTCACAGTCGATTTTGTAGCCCGGCCCGCCACGTCCGGTTCCTTCGGGGCAGCCTCCCTGAATCATGAAGTTTGGGATTACCCGGTGGAACGTCAGGCCATTATAGAAGCCTTTTTTTGATAAATCCACAAAGTTTTTTACTGCAATGGGTGCATCATCATCATAAAACTCAATTTGCATTGTCCCCTTTTCGGTGACCATTTCTGCCTTTGTCATAGTTCGCTAACTTTTCTTAGGTAATGTAATTAGTTCACAAAGGTACTAGGAACAGGACAGGTTTTACAATCAAACGTCTAATTTAGGGCATGATTGCCACCCGATCCTGACAAGTACCTGCACGCAATCGAAAAATAGAACGACTGTCGCTAAATAAAAAGTGGGCTGCTCTTTCGGGCAGCCCACACATTTTTAATCGTGGTTTTTGAAACCTACAAGGAATCGGCCATTGCCAGAGCCGGACCATCCGCAAGCTCTTTTTGCTGTTTCATAAAGCGTGCAATTCGGGGCAAAGTTTCTGTTTTTGTCCACTCATGGCAGTACTCAGGCCGATTGGTCCACTCCTTAACCGCTACTAACCGAAATACGTATTTGGATGTTTCACGGCTTAGTTTCAGGTCAAAATAATCGTCATCGTCCTGTAAATCCATCTGCCGGATAATCTTGTTTGGACCGGCATTGTAGGCCGCTGCTACGAGCGTCCAGTCACCTAGTTGGCTATACAGCCATTTGAGGTATTTGGCGGCGGCTTTGGTAGATTTAATTAAATCTTTACGTTCGTCAACTTCATCGTTTACAACAAGCCCGAGGCCCTGGGCCGTGGCGGGCATAAACTGCCAGTATCCTGCGGCTCCGCGCGGCGAAACTGCCTCGGGGTTCATGGCGCTTTCGATGTACGGAATGTACTTGAAATCAGCCGGAATGCCATGTTTTTTGAGGATTGGCTCGATGAGTTTCATCTCCCTCCGGGCACGACTGCGGGTGCGCTGAAATGAGGGATGATCATAGAATTTTATCGCGGTTTGGTAGCGCTTCGCTACCTGCGATAGATGTAGGGGCAAGGTGTCACCGCAAAACTGCACATGGAGAATGTTGGTGTCAAATTCGGCTTCTGCAACCACTTCCGAAGGGACTTCGGAGTTGGACGTCGGAACGGCCTTGTGATCAAAAGTAAATACCCCCAACGACATTATTGATACTACGATAAATAGGAATCGGATCATGCATGTTCGGGTTGGTTCTACATAATTTAATATTGAACAAAGATAACGCAATTGAATTTAAAAAATTTCCCCGTTTGCTAAAAAACTGATTTACAGTAGTTAGTAGTAACCGGAATAAGATTAAATTCAGATGGTCAAAATGACGTGTTGTGGGAAAAGTCCAATTAAATATAATTCTTTAATTTTAGGAAATTTCAAAATTATAATTGGTATACGTTCAAATAACCAGAAAGTAACAGTAGCAAGTACAACAACGGTCCATAAAACAACTATTGTATGAAACGAACCTGTTTTATTATTTTGAACCTGCTTTGACAGCTGGGTAGAGTAACCGGAAAAAACCTAAGAGCAAGGTCAATAGGAGTGAGTAAAGATATTTGTTTTGTACTATATATATTATTAATAGTACTAAAAATGTAGACATTTGTTAGTTAACGGTATCAAAATCCTATCGTTCATGAATTGTGGATGGCCTTTGGCGTAAAAAACGGCCCTGCCTTGCTGAAAAAACCGCCCGAATTTCGGCAGCAATTGACAGCGCAATTTCCTCAGGAGTAACGGCACCAATATCCAGGCCAACGGGAGCAAAAATGCGCTCCATATCCTGCTCTTTTATAAGAGTCCCTTCCTCGGTTACTTCTCTGAATATTTTTTCTGCCCGAACCCTCGGGCCAAGCATGCCTAAATAACGAGTTTGAGAAGCTAAAACCAACGGGAAATGACGCTTATCAGTCTTGTAATCGTGCGACATCAGAATAACCGCCGTGTACGAATCCAGGATTGAGGGATCGAAGATTTCCGGTGCGATGATTTCCTGCGCAAGTTGTGCAACTTCCCGATGTATTTTTTGGGGATTGGCAACCAAGGTAATACGCCAGCCGGCCTCGTGCAGCACTCTGACTAACGGATAGACATCGTATTGATGCCCCATCAAAACGACGTGCAATTCGGGGGGTAAGAATTCGGCAAAAAAACGGATTTCACGGCCATCGCTGAGCAAAAATGAAAGCGTGGCAGAGCGGGAGTTTTGCAGGACATCTTCCACAGCATCGGGCAGCGCGGGCACAAGTTCAGGAAAATCGGCCGATAGCGTTTCGTCCATTTCTGAGGACCGGATCATGTGCCCGGCACGCAGGCCGTTGACTTCACCTTCGAGTTGTGTAATGGTCAAAAGTACATTTGCCTGTCGGTGGTCGGTTATCACCCGACGCAGAATGGCCATGGGATTATTTTTTTCGTCGGGAAAAATTGGCGCCAGTAATACATCGATGATGCCGTTGCAGCCAAGACCAACGCCAATTTGATGCGCATCGTCCTCCGTGGTGTCGTAGGTAATCAGGCTCGGAGTTGTTTTGGCAATTGCCAATCGGGCACGTTTGAGTGCGTCGCCTTCGAGACATCCGCCACTGATGCCGCCTACCCAGGTTCCGTTGTCCATCACGAGCATGCGCGCTCCGGTCCGTCGGTACGAGGAGCCTTCTACCCGGACTACCGTAGCCAATGCTGCGCGGGTGGTGGTATGATCCATGTGGTCGTAGGCTTTCAGAATGGCTTTTATCTCTTTCATGAGGGTAGATTTAACTGGGTGAGCTACAAATTAAACGGGTTTTATTCCAAATTAAAATGATAAAAATCGTATACGAACGCTGGCGTTTTACTCAACTCCAAACTCCAATGGCAGAAAGTCCGCCTTTGACATGCGCGAAGTTATATTCGGGAAAAACATCAGACAATATCTGCCAGGCTTTGCGGCTGCGCTGCCCGGACTGACAGCAAAGAACCACCTGACGATGTGGCAGGATGTCGGGCAAATGCTGCGTCAGGGTGCGTAAAGGCCAATTGACACCGCCAATATTGAAGCGTTGGTATTCGGCAGGCTCGCGCACATCAATGAGTAACGGAGGAGTAGGGCTGTCCAAAAGCGCCTGAAGCTCTTCCCAATCCAGTTCTTCCAGTGTACTTTCCGACGGCAGCGCACATACCGGGCCGTAGTCACTTTGCAACGTATCAAACGCGCGTGAAGCCGATTTGGCGGTAAACGTATACGTACGAAAACCAGCTTCCAGCGCATCGTACACCAGCAACTTTCCTGAAAGCACTTTCCCTAGCCCCAAAATGAGTTTTATAGCCTCGGTTGCCATTAGTGAACCTACCACGCCGGGCAACACACCCAATACTCCGATTTCGGCACAGTTGGGTATTTCTCCGTCTTGCGGCGGCGTGGGATACAGGCAACGGTAGGTGGGACCTCCCTGAAAATTAAAGACGCTGATTTGCCCTTCAAATTTATAAATAGAACCAAAAATCAGCGGTTTGTTTGTCAATACACAGGCATCATTGACGAGGTAGCGCGTCGGAAAATTATCGGACCCATCAACGACCAGATCATACTGAGAAATGAGCGAAAGAGCGTTGTCAGGATTCAATGCGTACACGTGCGCCTCTACGGCAATGTGCGGATTGAGCGCCTGCAACCGCTCGCGGGCGGCTTCGGCTTTGTAACGCCCCACGTCTGCCATTCCAAACAACACCTGCCGGTGCAAATTGCTAACTTCCACTTGATCAAAATCAACAATTCCGAGCGTGCCTACACCCGCAGCTGCAAGGTACGTCAGCATCGGGCAGCCCAGCCCGCCAGCACCGATGACCAGTACACGAGCGTGTTTTAACTTTTGTTGGCCGGTCGCTCCCACTTCCGGTAAAGAAAGATGCCGGGAATAGTAGTTTCGTTCGTCAGATGAGATCATAAGTTGATAGGATCGTTTAGTGAGATAGTTCAGGACAATTCTTTCCTTTCTGAATATCTTTGGATTCTACACGTGTAGACGGTACTTTCAGTAACAGTTAAAAAAGGTTGGAAGTTTGGAGGGAGGCATTTTCTAAAAAACTCCCGATCAAAAACTCCGAAGATTAAAATTAAATCAGCTATGATTTCGGTTCAGGAAGCAAAACAATTAATACAGACAAGTACGCAGGTTTTATCCAAAGAAAAAAGAACGCTAGCAGATGCTGTTGGCTACGTGCTGGCAGAAGATGTAGGCTCCACTTTGGCTTTACCGCCGTTTCGGCAGTCGTCCATGGATGGATATGCAGTTTTTCATGAAGATTTGACTACTCCTGATACAGAACTACCGCTAGTGGGCGAGTCGCGGGCTGGCACCGATACCCCGCTTCTGCTTGCACGAGGTACCACGATTCGAGTGCTCACAGGTGCACCCGTGCCCGAAGGAGCCACAGCCGTGGTGATGAAGGAGAAAACCGAGCAGCGAGAGTCGGGCATAGTTTTCAACACGGCTCAGGTGCCGGAAGGGCTCAATGTGCGGGCCATAGGGCAGCAGATTCGACCCCACGAAGTTGCCATGCCGGCCAATACTTACCTGACACCCGGCTCGGTGGGTTTTTTGGCGGCACTTAATGTTGAGGAAGTTTGGGTTTTTCGCAAGCCTTTGGTTGGCATTTTGGTGACGGGCGACGAGCTTGTGCAACCTGGTATGCCGCTACGGTTTGGGCAGGTTTACGAATCCAGTTCGGCCATGCTGGAAGCGGTTCTAAAAGCCGAAGGAGTTGAATCAATTACCATCCAATATGTGGCCGATGAGGAAGCAGCAACCACCGAAGCCCTGCGCGGAATGACAACAAAGTACGATCTCGTGTTGACCACCGGAGGTGTGTCGGTAGGTACCTACGATTTTGTAGGGACAGCGCTTGAAAAGATTGGCGTAGATTCAATATTTTATAAAGTAAAACAAAGGCCGGGCAAACCGCTGTACCTGGGCCGCAAAGATACCGCCCGAATCGTGGCTCTGCCGGGCAATCCGGCGGCGACGTTGGTTTGCTTTTATGAATATGTGCTTCCGGCGATTCGGCTGATGTATGGCCGGACGGATTGCTTTTTGCCTGCGCTTCGGCTTCCTATAACGAATGACTACTCGTTTAGTGGAGAGCGGGACGAGTTTCTGAAAGCCATAGCTACCACCGAAGCCGTGACCGCCCTGGAAGGGCAGGAGTCTTTTGTGCTGCGCTCGTTTGCGTTGGCTAATGCACTGATTTATTTGCCATCCAGCCGGCATACGGTGGCCAAAGGTGAGTTGGTTGAGGCACATTTGTTGCCATTTTTTTGTTAATGAGATTCATGCAAATTTGACTGTATTTAAAATACGGTCTTAACTTTTTCCGAACGTGACGTTATCTATTTTATATTTTGGAATGATTGCCGAGGGCGTAGGCCAATCGTTTGAAACCTGGCAGATGCCCGAGCCACTTACGGCTGGGCAACTGAAAGCCCAATTGCTGGAAAAGTATCCGGTGCTTCGGGATCGCAAATTTCAACTGGCCGTGAACCATCAACTAGCCGATGAGGCGTTGCCGATTCCGCCGCAGGCCGAAATTGCCCTACTTCCACCTTTTGCGGGTGGCTAGTGCTGATCCATTAATTTTTGTATGTATGGATCGGATCGCCAATAAATTCTCAAATAATCAGGCAAGTTGATTGCTAAAAACTTATAGCTACGCATGAGCAGTAAAACTCCCAAAAAAGTCTTTGTAGAAGGTCCCATCAGTCCGGCATTTATTTCGGATTCCATCGCCAAACATCAGTCCAAAACGAACATTGGCGCTCATGCCATTTTTTTGGGACAAATCCGGGCCGACCAAAAAGAAGAAGGCGTGGTCACTGGCATTGACTACTCAGCTTACCCCGAAATGGCGGAAGGTGTTTTTCATCAGATTCGGGAAGCAGCTTTTGAAAAATTTGAGCTTAGTTGTATGCATATTTACCACAGCCTCGGGTTGGTTCCTGTGGGCGAAATCAGCCTTTTTGTGTTTGTGTCTTCCCCGCACCGCCGCCCCACGTTTGAGGCGCTGGAATATATTGTGGAGGAAATCAAAGCCAAAGTACCCATTTTTGGAAAAGAACTCCTGGGCGATTCCGGTGCTTTTGCCTGGAAAGAAAATAGCTAAGAAATGCTGCATTAGCAGAAATCGTCAACTTCTCTCATTTTACATAGCCTTCATTTTTTCATGGTTGATATTACCCACAAATCCTTTACGCTGCGAATTGCCACGGCTCAGGCCGTGGTTCAGGTAAGCAGGTCCGAAACCATCGAGGCTATTGTTCAGCGTCGTGTGCCCAAAGGAGATGTATTCGAAATGGCCAAAGCGGCCGGTCTGCTTGCCGTCAAAAAAACCCCCGATTTACTGCCCGATTGTCACCCGATTCCGATTGAGTATACCGCTGTGGCTTATCAAATAGAAGAGGAAAGTCTGCGAATTGTGATTGAAATGACCGTCAAGACGATCTACAAAACCGGTGTAGAAGTTGAAGCCATGCACGGCGCTTCGGTGGTGGCGCTGACGATGTACGACATGTTGAAGCCGATTGACAAAGGCGTGGAGATTCAGACGATTCGGCTGCTCGAAAAAAAAGGCGGCAAGAGCGACCGTCAGGTGCATTTGCCCACCCTGAAAACCGCCGTGGTGGTTTGTTCAGATAGTATTTCCAAAGGCGTAGCCGAAGATAAATCGGGAAGAAAAATCATGGAAAAGCTGCAACCTTTTGCTATCGAAGTAAGTGATTACAGCGTCATCCCGGATGAAAAATCAGGGATTCAGGACAAAATAAAGAGTCTTTTATCGGCTGATTATAAGCTGATTATTTTTACGGGTGGCACGGGACTTTCTCCGCGCGACGTCACGCCGGAAGCGGTTTCAGAACTGCTGCATCGACCCATTCCCGGCATTGCGGAGGCAGCCCGCCAATACGGACAACAACGTGTACCTACGGCCTTGCTGTCGAGGTCGGTGGCGGGGCTTATTGATGATACCCTGATTTTGACCATGCCCGGCAGTACAGGCGGTGTGACCGAATACATGGATGCATTGTTTCCGCACGTATTGCATGTTTTTGGCGTTATGGAAGGAAAAAAACATGACTGAGGTTAGATGAGTTTTTCTCGATTTTACCAATAAGGGTTTTTGTTCAAGTATTTTTCAGAGTTGATTATTTAAGTAGAAATAAACCATTCACCATGTCTCAACCAATTTTGGATACCTTTGGCCGTCAACATACGTACCTGCGTATTTCGCTGACCGATAAGTGTAACCTTCGCTGCAATTACTGCATGCCTCACGAAGATATGCAGTTTATGCCTTCGGCATGGCTGATGTCGGCGGAGGAAATAAGTAGTATGGCGGGTATTTTTGTTGAGATGGGCGTCCAAAAAATCCGCCTGACCGGCGGAGAGCCGTTGGTACGAAAAGATGTAGGAACCATCATCGAATCTTTGGGGCAACTGCCCACAAGTTTGACGTTGACCACCAATGCGGTTTTTATTGATCAATACCTCGAAACGCTCAAAAAAGCCGGAGTAAATTCTCTCAATATTAGTTTGGATACCTTGCAGGAGGAGCGGTTTCAGACCATTACCCGGAGAAGTCATTTCAAAAAAACGCTTGATAATATTTACCGGCTGCTTGGCGAAGGATTTAGTGTAAAGTTGAACATGGTAGTCATGCGGGATTTAAATGTCGATGAAGTCATTGATTTTGTGAACCTTACCCTTCATGAACCAAACCTGCACGTTCGGTTTATTGAGTTTATGCCTTTCAATGGTAATCAATGGGACTTCTCCCGTATGGTGCCCTATCAGGAGTTACTTGATATGATCGGGGCGCAGGTTACTTTTGACCCGCTGTCCGGCGAAGCTCACGACACGGCCCGAACTTTTCGCATTGCAGGCGGGCAGGGAACGTTCGGGATTATCAGCACCATCACCAATCATTTTTGTGCAGGCTGTAATCGCATTCGCCTTACTGCCGATGGGAAGTTGAAAAACTGCCTTTTTGATACCAAAGAAGTCGATTTACTCGGGGCACTGCGTCGGGGAGAAGACATCCGTCCGCTCATTTTGGCTCATTTTCAGGCCAAGCATTTTGCACACGGAGGTCATAGTAATTTTCAGGAAAAAGGAGCCAAAGCCGAGTATGAACAAAACCGCAGCATGATCGCCATTGGTGGCTGATTCTGCGGTAGTTTTTACCCGGCTTTGACCTGATAACCAAGGTTTTTTACTTCTCTTTTCTAAATAAATATCTCGTAATAAAAAGCCCGGTAGACCCGCCATTCCCGGGACTAACTACACCCGGCGTTACGGTAAACAGCTCCCAGCCATTGGCATTCATTTGCGAAACTTTCTCCAAAATCAACTGCTCATTTGTGTTGATATTCTGGAAGTTAATACCCGCAATGCTGAAAAAATTCTTCATGTCCAGCTCTTCTTTCATGCCCCCTTTTTCATTTACAAGCATTCGCGAACGACCAAGCCCACCGGGCACAACCGACTCGATCGTGGTGATTTGGGTGTAGTCGTAGGCAACTACTTTGGGTGCAGATTTAAAGGCAAAAAATCCACCGATCATCAGCAGAGCGGCGAGCAATCCCCAGGCATTTTTCATAAATAAAAGTAAATTTTGGTTGAGATAAACAGATGTGAAAAATACATAATTATTCACATAAAAGCGGTTTCTGTGTATCCAAAATTCAGCGGTCCGAAATCAGAATCTAAATTGCAGTCGACAGGTAAACTGATTATCGGTCAGGTCTTTCTGAAAGCCTTCGAGCAAGGTTTCTTCATTTTTTACCCGATCAACCCATAAAAGCAACCGTAGGTTTGCACTTACGTAGTAATTATATCCAAAACCAAGCGTATGAAAGTTTACATCGGCTCCGGTAAAAGTCTGATCGAGCTGCTTACCAGCTACGGCACTATTGGGGTCGTACCAGTCATATTTTACCAGAAACTGATGTTTTGGGTTTTTTAAGGAATGCAGAAAGTAAAAATAAGCGCCATTAAACGGACGAATGTAAAGCGGTCCCGGCAGGCCGTTTCGGAGCGGAATTGTGCCCGGAGTTTCAGTGGTAGTTCGCGTAGATGTTTGTGTGCCGGCAATGTACTCGGCCCGTAGCTCGGTGGAGCCAAGCTTATTTTTGATAAGAAGCTGCATATCAGCACCTACATAGTGTCGGGGGGCAATGTTCCCAACATTTTCGGCGGAGTCATCGAGTTCAAATCTATCACCCTTCATACGGTAAATCTCATTGGTAAACTGCTGCATACCGCCATATAAAACAGAAGCTCCTGCCGACAGAATCAAATTGGAGGAAATGGGTAGCTGCTTGACCGACACCCGGCTGATTAAGTCTTTATAACTATCAAAATCAGTAGTGCCGCTCAGTCCTTGTCCATTGAAAAAACCGAGATCAATTTTTAGAAAAGAAAGCGAATGTTCTGAGCGTTGAGGGTTAAAGGAAATCATAGCGCCCAAATCCCGTTCCGTACGCATCAGGAGTTGCGACATGCGTCCCCGCTCGGGAGATTCGCGGTCGCTTGACCCTAAATTAATTTCGTAGCCAAAGGGGCGCGGAAAGATTCCGGCCGTGAGGTTAATAACACTCCATTTGTTTTCAAATATTCGTCCGAAGAAATCGCGCGTGAAAAAGCCACGCTCCGTACCGTCAAACTGATATACAAAAAAGACCGTTGGCAGACCTTCTTCGTTCACGTGGGTGTAGTCGAGGCGTAAGCGTCCACGCCGCAACATAAACCGGTTGTTTACGGCCTCAGGGAAGTTGCCTCCGTTAAAACTTGGGGCGCCTTTTGACTCAATTACTTGGTATTGGGGCTGAATATACCCGCTGAACCGCAAACGATTAAATTTCTCGTATAATGAAAAAAGCCCTTTGTTGTACTGCGTAGTGTCGGTCAGGTTGTCCATAATAAGCTGCGCCCGGCACAGGGGAGCCGCAAATAAGAGCAACAAACCAATCAGAGTATGGAATATGGGTTTTTTAATAAACATCATGAATGGAAAAGTAGACAAGCTGCCCACGTCCTTTTAAAAGTTACGTGCCTTGAAGCGGGCAGGATTGGCCCACAGCGTTTTTCGGTTTTCACTCAGGAAATCTTATTTTTCAAATAAGCTACAAGTACTTCCAGGCCGCGGTCAAACCGTTGATGATTATTGATAATCAAATCTGCTTCTGAACGGAGTGGCTTGATGAATTTATCGTAGGTAGGTGCTACGTGATGTTCCCAGCGGTAGAGTACATCGTCGAGGTCGTAGCCTCGCTCATTGTTATCACGGATAATCCGGCGTTTTATTTTGATATGCTCTTTGGCATCTACAAAAACTTTAAGATCAATCAGTTCTGCAATTTCGGGGAAATAAAACACAAAAATACCTTCCACAATAATGATGGGTGTAGGGGTAAACGTGAGCATTTTGGGTTCGAGCAGCGGATTATTAAAGGTATATTCTTTTTGATGAACAATATTTCCTTTTCTCAGCTCGGCAATATGCTCTGCAAACAGCCGGTGATCAATCGTTTCGGGGAGGTCAAAGTTTTCCACACCATTCTGATCTCTCGGGATTTCGTGAATCGGGCGGTAATAATTATCCTGCGAAATCCGGCATATTTCCTCACTTGTAAAGGATGCCAGCAGACTTTTCATAAAAAACGTTTTGCCGGAAGCGCTTCCGCCCGTAATACCCACAATGAAGGGCTTGGTATTTTGATGAGTCATGAGATCTGATTTCTTGGGTGTCAGCGGAAAAAGCTTTCTTTCCGAAATTGGGCACGAATATCCGAAAAATTACAAAGCGAGCGAAGAACCGGGCGTATGTTCTTTCAGATTTGGGTCCGGTTATTCCACAATCGCCAGTTTACCTGCTTTTGATTCGGAACCATCGGCGGCGGTTAGCAATACCAGGTAAATCCCGCCGCGGGCCCGGCGGCCGGTATAATCGCGCAAATCCCAGGAAGCCGTTCCGCCCTGCGACCGGGTTTCAAACACCAGGCGCCCGCTCAAATCCGTCACTTTTACAACCGTTTGATCCGGTACATTTTTAAATCCCACCAATCCCTGGTAGTCAGGCCGAACCGGATTGGGGAAAATTAAAACAGATTCTACCGAAGTTGACGGGCTCGTAGCATCCGTTCGGTAGGACACCATGCCCGAGGGAGTCTCAATAAATAACTGTCCTTCTGCCTCGTCCAGAAAAAGTCCTCGAACTTCCTGAGATGGTAAAGGGCTGTTGACAGCAGTGAAATGACGAAGGAGGCGAGTGCCGTCGGGGTTAAATAAGTACAAACCTTCGTTGGTACCTATCCATTTTCGGTTGCCGGGTTCGGTCACGATGGCGCGGCTCGTTTGGGTGCTTAGTAACCTGCGCTGTCCAAAAATAGGATAAGTTGCCTGAACATTCCCGCCTGACAAAACGCCTTCGGGAACAAAATAGCCCACGCCGCGATCAGCCGCAAACCAGATTCGACCATCCCGATCCTGGGACAAACTATTGATCTGAGAAGAAGGGAGGGCACCATTGGCCGGTGAAACCGACAAGTAGCGCTGCGCTCCTGAAACCGGATTTTGTACCAGAATCCCGCCACCCAGGCGCAAAGGCAGGCGCGTCCAGCTCAATCCATTCCGATCCAGAATGATAGAGTCGGTGCGGGCAGGCAGGGTAGTATCAGCCGTAAGCGGACTATATGACTGAAAATTTCCCCCAAAATTGCCTACCAATCCTGCTTTTGCATCAGCCACCCAAAGATTATTGGCGGCGTCGAGCAGGGCGTCCTGTGGGGAAGTAAGCAACGCATGACGAAAAGCCGTGACCTGATCCTGCGGATTTAGTATCAACACACGGTCGTCAAGCGTTGCCATCAGCCGATCATTATGGGTACGGAGAGAAAAACGCCTGCCGGAATTCGGGTAAATCAGTTGCCAGTCTCTATTGGAACGTCGGTAAATGCCAGAACCAGCTACACCCGCATAAAGGGCTTCCTGAAAAACCGCCAGCGATGTAGGTGAATGCTGGAAAGGAACTGCCCGCCAGTTTTCATAAAATTGACGGTTGAGGGTTTCGTTCATAGAAGTACCCAGAATGCCGGTGGGCGTCAACACAAACAGGCTATCTGCCATAAAAGCGATTTGGTTTACGGCCACTATGGTACCATTGGGGCCAATGGCGCGGTAGGATTCCATGACCTGCCTGCGGGCGGGATCAACCACGACAACGCCGAATGAGGTAGCGAGGTAGGCCAAATCCTCACGAAATACTATATCTCTGATTTGGCGATTGGCAGGCAAATTAGCAGCATCCCGCAGAAATGTCCATTCGCGAATCTCTCCCAAAGTGCCATTTTCTTCGACGGAAACAAGATCCAGCAAACCACTTCGATAGCCAATCAAAAGCAGTTGCTGAGCGGGATTCCAGGCCAGGCTACTGATGCCGGTATCGTGTAAACCATCAAGTTTGGAAAAAAGAGTGATGTTTTGTGTCGTTGGCTCAAAGCTAAAAAAACTGTTGTACGAGCTGCAGTACAGGCGATTTTGAATCTGAATGAGCCGTTGAGCCGATAGATAATTAAAATGAGTTTTCCAGCCGTTGAGTGGTACCTCCTGCTGCGCAAAAACTCCGATGCAGGAAATGATTACCCCTAAGAAACACAAAAATAGCTTTTTCATACGCCATAGGCTGTCAAAACCAACGACCGCCCGGAGGCGTGGTTGCGGTGCTCGCACAGGTAAATGCCCTGCCAGATTCCGAGGTTGAGACGACCATTGGTGATAGGTATTTGTACCGAACTTCCCAGAATAGCAGATTTTATATGGGCGGGCATGTCATCGCTGCCTTCGTAGGTATGAATGTAATAAGGAGCGTTTTCGGGGACGAGCGTATTAAAATGGCTTTCAAAATCACGCCTAACCGTTGGATCTGCGTTTTCATTGATCGTCAGACTGGCTGATGTGTGCTGAATAAACACATGCAGAAGTCCGGCTTTGATCCGGCGCAGGTCGGGAAATTCGCGGACAATCTGATCGGTAATCAGATGAAAACCCCGAGGCCGGGCGGCTAGTATGAATTCATGTTGAAATACCAGCATTTGATGGACTTATTGGGCCATTTCGCTTCTGATTTTGGTCAGTTCCAGCGGGCTTATTCGTAGAAAAGAAGCCAACGTTTTTATTGGAATTTCCTGCGCCAAACCGGGATATTCTTCATTGAACAGTTGGAGGCGGGTGCGGACATCCTGCATGTTGAGCCTGCGGCCCAACGCACGCTGATGCTGAACTTCTTCTAAAAGTTTTTGTACGAGCCGCGTCCACATCGGAATTTGATCATACATTTTAATCAAATCTTCATAGCGCAATATCCAAAGACGGCAGTCGGTTACGGCCTGAATGTTTTCATTGGCAGGAGCCTGATAGCGAAAACTATCGGGCAGCACGGCAATTGCCCCTTTGGGAATAAAATAGCGTGTTACTTCACCGTCCTGGTCAAAATGAAGCACACGCAGAGTGCCCTGAGTGACAAAGCCGATCGTACGGCAAATGTTTCCTTCCCGCAACAAATAGTCACCTTCCTGCAGGTGCATTTCCCGAAGTGAATTTCCTAAGTTCTCAAACTGAGGGTCAGACAAGGTAATGTATCGACTCAGAAATTCTTTTAATAGTTTCATAGTTTTTCAAAACTCACATGAGCGGCAAGTAGGGTGTGTGGAGAGGGAAAACAAAAAATGAATACATGAATTAAAGTTAAGGTTTATTTTCAACAGTAACTACCGCAAGGCCACGACTGGTTCCGGTTCCGCACGCATTTTTTAACGAGCTAATCGTGAATTCTGTTGTGGTGGTTGGCGATACAGTTATAAAATAAGGGTTTAAAAAGGTTCCCTGTACCGTAGAGCCATCTGAAAGCGTAAAAGACCAGGGTGGAAGGCCGTTTTTGAACCGAAGCCGGATGCGGGTAGAGCCTCCCCCCGGAATAATACTTTTCCCAAATACTTCGCCAACGGCGGCATCCGGTGCCACTACTTTTAATTCGAGCGGCTCACTGGCTACGGCCGGTGCGGTAGCTACAAGGCGAATGCGCTGTACGCTGATGGTATCGCCCTGATAAGGCGGGGTTACTTTTACTTTCAGCGGACTTTCTTTGCCGGTTGTAGGTAAATCAACGTAGCGCCCTGTGCTATCGGCGATCTGAACGATGAATTTATTGGCGGCATAAAATCGCCCGGTGGTGGTAAAGGGTACGCTGATTTCCCCACCCGAACAGATCAGCGTCTGCGAAGGCTTCTCCATCGCAATGGTTGAAGGTGGTACATCGACCGAAACGTAGGCTTGGCCCGTAAACGTACCAACACCACACAAACCTCCTGCGGACGTAAAGCGGTAAGAGGTTGTGTTATAGGGGGTTACTTTTAAGGTGTATGGACTGGTAGTAATATTATTTTCGTACGTCCCATCTGAAAGTAGTACAAACCATGGCCCGCCTCCCTGAAAACGAACGGTAAGTTCGGCAGCGCCACCTTCTTTAAGTCGAATGGTGTCGTTTTGCAGGAAGGCAATGGTTGGGGCTGCTACCACGACTTTGGTAGAATCGCTCACTAACGTAGGCGATGAGGAAATAACCCGAAGGAGGTACTCCCCCGTAGGTGTCCCGGCCGGTACTTTTGCCATAATGGGACCCAGCGAATCTGCCACCGAAATAGTCTGGAATTCTCCGTTACGATCGGTGAGCTGCACCACAAACGAATTTCCTGCTTTATAGCTTCCTGTGGCATTAAATGCTACCTGAAACGGAGTGTTGGTACAAACCCGATACCCTTTTTCGGCATCTTTCAGCGCAAGGCGCGGTTCCGGGTTTGCATCTACGTTTACGATTACACTACCTTCGGTTTGGCCGCTTCCACAGGCATTGGCTACTCCGAGAAGCGTATACGTCTGGATTTTTTCCGGCTTTACAGAAAAATAGTATGGATTGGTTAAAGTTTGACTGACGGTGCTACTATCGGAAAGCTGAAATGACCAGGGTGCTGCGCCCGTAAAACTCACGCGCAGTTGTGCTTCCTGTCCTGGCATAATCCGTGAAGACGTTGAGCCATCGGCTGTTTCCAGCCGCGCCGAAGCCAAAGGAAGCAATCGGATAGGCATTTCTGCGCTTGTAATGACTGGACTCGTAGACAATACCCGTATTTTGTATAAATGCCCACCCTTTTTATCAGCCGGAATAATGGCCTGAATTGGGCCACTTTTCACATTCTGGGAAATCGTAATAAAATTTCCGCTGGCATCGGCCAACTGAACCGCAAACGTATTGTCGGGATTGAAGGGCCCCAAAGCCGTAAATGGAACCGAAACCCGGCTGCCCGGACAAACCGACCAATAAGAAAGGTTGCCGATAACAACCGAAGAAACCTGCGAGGTATCTATGACCGGAACACCATATTGCCCGGAATTGGTATCAGGCTCAATGGTTGGTAAATCATTCGTATTTAGTGGAGTAACCACATTGCGTCCTTCCTGCGGATTGACAAGTGTCGTGTCCGTTTGTGGCACAGTGGGAATAATCTGTGCATAAACAGGCAGAAAAAAACCTGAACAAATTAAGAGAATGAAGGCAGTGTAATAAGTTTTAACCATAGCAACATGATGTGATCCTGATTCTTGAAACGAAAAAACGGATGAAACAGTCCGTTGGTATGTATTTTTAAATTTCAATATAACCTAAGCAATTACCGGCCATTTCAATGATGGGCCACAAGCTTGCTTCCCCGCAAAACCGGCACCACGTCGTACAAGTCGGTCTGTAAAGAATAGGTAATGTCCTTTTGAATGCCTAACCGCTGTAACCTGCGTACATGCGACGAATTGGCTACAAAAGCAGGTAAATTGTTTTTGCCTTGATTATAAAGCCGCTGCGCCATCAGCACGCTGTCTTCCATGAGCATAAACTCATCTTTGAGGGCTTCGGCCAACGCACCGGCAAAGAGCGTGTCTTCCAGATTGGGGCGACCTTTCCATCCTGCACACAAAACCAAAATGTCGTACTGCTCGGCACGTAACTGATTGGCCAGGGCTCCTAAATTCAGAAATGCCCCCACCATTACTTTCACCGCCCCGGCTTTGGCTTTGGAAATAGATAGCGTACCGTTGGTAGTGGTCATAGCTACTTGGGAGCCAATCAGGCTTTCGGACATGTAGCTAAACGGCGAATTGTCCAGATCAAAACCTTCTACCTTCAATGCATTGCGTTCAGCAGCAGCGAGATAGCCTTTGAGTTGCAAGGCCTTGCATTCTTCTATGGTGGCCACGGGCGTAATGCTCTCAATGCCATAAGCCAAACCCGTAACCATGCAGGAAGTAGCCCTGAAAATGTCTGCTACGACGACAATTGAATTGTCAAGAGAATGTAAATGCAGCAGATCAGGTGTAAGGCAGACGTCAAGTTGTTTCATGAGAGGTAGTTAAATGGAGCGCTTTTGGTCAGGAAAAGTAGGTGTCATCCTGAGTTTTGACGATTTGTTTACGATGGTTTTTGAATATATTATTTCTGAAACTGTACCAAGAAAAATTTTAACAAAATGGCATTTTTACTACCTGCGCTTTCAGGAGTTTCTCCCGAACCTGTACAAAAATTTCAGTACCCGGTTTTGCGAAATCAATGGGAACGTAGCCCATGCCTACGCCCTTTTGCAACGTAGGCGAAAGCGTGCCGGAGGTTACCTCTCCGATTATCTCTCCTCCTTCATTACAAATTGCATAGTGTCCACGCGGAATCCCCTTTTGAAGTAGCTCAAAACCAACGAGTTTGCGCATAAGTCCGGCTTCTTTTTGGGCTTTTAGTGCGTCAGAGTTTACAAAGTCTTTGGTAAACTTGGTGACCCATCCGAGGCCGGCTTCGAGCGGAGAGGTCATGTCGTTGATGTCGTTGCCATACAGGCAGTACCCTTTTTCAAGACGCAGCGTATCGCGCGCACCAAGACCTACGGGTTTGATGCCAAACTCAGCGCCAGCCTCAAAAATCGCTTCCCACATCGCAGCTGCGTCGTCGGCCCATACATAGATTTCAAATCCACCGGCACCGGTATATCCCGTAGCCGAAATCAGCACGTCATCAATACCTGCCATGCGGCCTTTTGTGAAGGTATAATAGTCCATATCGGCCAGCACTACATCCGTTAATTTTTGCAGCGTAGCGGTTGCTTTCGGTCCCTGCACGGCCAACAGACAAAGTCGGTCGGAAATATTTTCCATTTCTACACCTTCGGTATTGTGGCTCATGATCCAATCCCAGTCTTTTTCAATATTGGATGCATTCACCACGAGATAGTATTCTTCTTCATTATAACGATACACCAGCAAATCGTCTACTACGCCTCCCGTTGCGTTGGGCATATAGCTGTATTGCACCTTGCCGTCGAAAAGCATCGACGCGTCGTTGGCCGATATTTTCTGGATCAGCGCCAGGGCACCGGGGCCTTTCACGACAAACTCTCCCATGTGCGAAACATCAAAAACTCCCACGCCCTGCCGTACCGTATGATGCTCTTCCAGATCGGAAGAATAGCGCACGGGCATTTGAAAACCTGCAAAAGGGACAATTTTGGCACCCAACTTTACGTGGATCTCATGTAAGGGAATCGTTTTCATTCGCTGCATATCTGTTTAATGAAGGTGCAAAAGTAGGAAAAGCCGACCAAAGCCGTGCGATTTCCTGATAGTTTTGCGTGTATACCCGGGCTTGTGTACAACTTAGGGGAGGCGTAGATAAAAAGTAGTACATAAAATAGGCTGAAAAATGAATTGGTTCAGCTAAAAAATCCCTACCTTTTTCCGCTCTAAATCATCTAAACTTACACATGAAAAAAGTCTTTTATTTTCTTGCATTCCTTCTATTTGTACACGAAGGGGTGGTGGCACAAAAGCAAATCATCCGCACCGACAAGGCACCTGTGCCGGTGGGGCCGTATAGTCAGGGAGTGGTTGTTAACGGAGTGCTTTACGTAGCCGGACAGCTGGGAATTGATCCGGGTACACAAAAATTAGTAGAAGGAGGCGTAGAAAAAGAATTTCCTCAACTCATGAAAAATGTCACGGCAATTTTAGCCGCTCACGGACTAACCCTGAAAGATGTCGTCAATGTGACAGTTTTTATGAAAGATCTTCGGCAGTTTGGTCGGGTAAATGAGCTCTATGCAACCTATTTTACAAGTGATTATCCGGCCCGAACTACGGTGGGAGTTTCGGATTTACCAGCGGGGGCAGGTATTGAGATTGCGGTGGTAGCGGCGGTATCGGTCAGGAAGCGCAAAAAATAAAGCAGAGAACGAATTCCCTGCTTTATTTTTCAAATATAAAGTAGTATTTTTTTTAGACAACTACGGATTGTTGCTCCTGCAAATAATTCATCAAACTATTGATAGAGGTAATGCGTGTGTAGTCTTCGTCCGGAATTGCAATGGAGAATTCCTGCTCTAATTGCATCATCATGTCCACAAGATCCAGGCTGTCAAAACCAAGGTCTTTGATGAAGTGGGCGTCGTCAGTGATGGCTGTTGATTCTACGCCAAAGTTATTTAGAATAGAGATAATGCGCTGTTTCATGGGTATAGATAAATTTCTGGTAAATACGAAAACTGACAGGGATTTGATTTTAAAACGATAAAAATTTAATGATAGTACCATTTAAAAGTACAAATTGTTCCATTTTTGAAAAATATTTTTCAACTCATTATTTTTCAAGCCATTAGATTTTTTCTGTTGCCTTTATTCATCCAATGGTTTCCTCAAAGGAAATGAGTTTATTACAATACTACCTACTGAAATGGGATGAACCGAAGGTATTTGCGTGTGAAACCGAAAAAACCGGGTATGAATGACAAATGAAGTGGTTTCTCCGGAAAATTATTTTGCTTGAATAAACCCCTAAACGAAGCTTGGTGCTGATCAAAAGTAAAAAAAAGCTGTGTAATGAATCTTTATAGGTGTCGGATTTTCGGAGTAAAACAACCTACGGATCTTGAAGCACAGCACCGGGAATAAGGCCAGGGTATTTATTAAATAAGTTTCAAAGAGTAACTAAATCGTGTTTGGTATTTTTCCTAGGTACCTGATAGTTAATTGACATTGGGTCCTTAATCCGGGAAAGCAGGCTTTGATAAAGAAGGAAAGCCCACGTTTTCTGGAAACGACCAGTAATAATGAGTAGAAAAAAATGTCGTCTCTGTTTACTGATTTACTGGTTTTTGTTTCTTATCTCTAAATACGTTTTACCTTAGAATTTATTTTTTCTGCGAATAAACTTTTCTATAATAATCCCATGAATTCTACAAAACAACGTTTTTTATTCCTGCTGTTGGCGGGAGTCCTAAGTATTATGAATGTTTCGGCTCAGAAAAAAAACGACGACGCAAAGTTGTACGAAATGCGTATTTACTACTGCGAGCCCGGCCGGCTTGATGCGCTTTTGGCGCGGTTTAGAGACCACACTACGAAGCTTTTTGAAAAACACGGCATGACGAACGTGGGCTATTGGGTTCCGGTGGAAAACACTGACAACAAACTCGTGTACGTACTTTCGTATCCGGGCGACAAAGCCTATCGCGATAAGGCCTGGAAGGAGTTTATCAATGATCCTGTCTGGAAAAAAGCGCAGTCTGACTCTGAAAAGGATGGTAAAATTGTGGCCAAAGTTGAAAGCGTTTTTATGAAAGAAACCGACTTTTCGTTTCCCATGACCGTAAGCGGCCCGGCTGACAATCGGATTTTTGAGATGCGAACGTATCACACAGTACCTGGCAAACTGCCTGATTTGCTGGCTCGTTTTCGCAATCATACAACGGCTCTTTTTGCCAAACAAGGCATGACCAACCTGAACTATTGGCTGCCTGTTGAAAAAGATAATTTGCTGATATACATGCTTGCGCACAAAAACGCTGATGCTGCAAAAAGTTCATTTGACGCTTTTCGGGTAGATCCTGACTGGATTAAGGCACGTGACAACTCAGAACGCAATGGCAAGATTGTCGAGAAAGTAGAGTTTGTCTATATGAAGGCTACTGATTTTTCGGCTATTAAGTAATTACAAAATTTATCCTTGAAAAAATAGTTGACTATGCGTCATTTCTTTTGCCTTTCTCTGTTGAGTTGCCTGCTTTCCAGTTCTGTAATGCTCAGGGCCCAGGCGCCGGACAACTACACGCCTATCTCTTTGAATGACCTGTCGGGTTTTGAATCAGCTGCGTCTGCCTGGAAAGTACAGGGAGAAATTGCCATGAACCCGCTAAATCCTACGGGAATGTCAACTAAGGCCGGTTCCGGAATTTTGGTAGGTTCAAAAGGGCAGCCTATTCGTACCCGCACCACGATGCAGGATATGCGTCTTCGATTGGAATGTATGTTGTCGCCCGGTGCTCAGGCTTACATTATTTTGCCCGGCGGGCCACGCATATTGTTGGCCGAAGGTACTTCCGCGAGCGAACCTACGGCTTCCACGAGCGGTTACGTAGGGCAGTTTCCCATCCAAAATGCAGCCAAAGCTGCCGGACTTTGGCAGGTGGTAGAGCTAGCTTATGATGCCCAACTTCCTACACAGCCAACGATGAGCCGACTCAACTCGTTGGTTCTGAATGGGGTGGTAGTTCAGCAGAATGTGTATTTGCCTCGTAGGCCCGGACTTTCGGGTGCGCAGCCAATTGCCCTGGAAGTAACCAACGGCACGGCAGCTTTTCGAAACATTGGCTTTCAATCGCTTGCCAATCGGCAGCCGCTAAAAATTTCGGATTTATCATATAGACTCTATACGGATGCCTGGGATACGGCCACTCCTGTAAAACTGGATCGGGAAGAAAAGACAACCGCCATTACGCAGGAGGTAGCCAATGGTCTCCGCGAGTTTCACTTGTTTTTTGAAGGTACGATGAACATCGAAGAATCGGGCGACTATACTTTTACCATTGCGCAGTCGGGCCCGCGGGCACAGCTTAGTATTGACGGAAAGCCTGTGGTGACGGTTGGCGAAAGTACTTCCCAAGATTTACATACCGGTCGGGCGGTTCTTGAAAAAGGAACTCACCGATTTATACTACGCTACTCACGCTTTCCCTGGCGCAGACCTGCTCTTGGTCTTAGCGTGACCGCCTCGGGCATTCGTTCGTATGACCTTAGCGCGTTGTCGTCATTACCCGTGCCGGAGCCCAAGCCGTACCTCGGGGTCACGCCCGAAGATCGCCCCGAAATGATTCGTTCGTTCGTTTTTTATGGACAAGAAAAAGCGAAACGTACGCACGTTCTATCTGTGGGCAGTCCCGCAGGCTGGCACTATACACTCGACCTGAATCGGGGCGCACTACTACAAACCTGGCGAGGGCAATTTGCCGACGTCACCGAGATGTGGTACGAGCGCGGCGAACCGCAGCTTCTGAGTACAGCCGGGCTCACGGTGCCGGTAAGTGGTCAGAGCAGCTATGCCGTTTTGTCTGACAAATCAACGGCATGGCCCGACTCGGCAGCCATCAACTATTTAGGCTACCGCCTGACACCTGCCGGTGTACCCGCTATGCGCTATGCGTTGGGTGCGGCCACGCTTACCGATCTGCTGAGTGCCGACACCAAAGGCCTGAACCGCACGGTTTCACTGGAAGGCAATGCGCCCGCAAATCTGTTTGTACTTGCCGGAGTCGGCAGCAGTATTGTGCAGGTAGAAAAGGGCTTATACCGCATCGACGATCGGTACTATGTTCGGGTAGATAAAAAACTTTCAGTGACACAGCGAACATCTGCCGGACGTCAGGAGCTTCTTATTCCCGTCAACGGCAAGGTAGAGTACAGCATGTTTTGGTAAAAAGAGCAATCCTGAAAAAATAAAATAACCTGAAAGTACTTTTAAACCATGAATACAATAGGTACCTATATAAAACCCAGACTTGTAGCATTTGGGCTCCTGATGGCTGCGCATATCAGCCCGGCGCAAAATCGGCCCATGACCGAAGATGATTATTACCGGATCATTACCATGCCGATTCCGGAAAACATCGAAATGGAAATAGGTGGACTTTCGGTGCTGCCGGATGGCCGCCTGGCTGCTTCCACGCGCCGGGGCGAGGTTTGGATGATTGGTAATCCCTACATGAAAGGAAACGGTCGACCTACGTTCAAACGCTTTGCGCATGGGCTGCACGAGCCGCTCGGGCTTCTCTATCGGGGCGATCATTTCCTGATTACTCAGCGCGGCGAAGTCACCAAGCTCGTTGACACCGATCAGGATGGCGTAGCCGATGTCTACGATTCTTTTGCACGCTGGCCATTATCGGGCAACTACCACCAATATTCCTACGGCCCTGTGCCTTTGCCAGACGGCGAAATGATCGTAACCCTGAATCTTGACTGGATTGGTCGAGGTGCCAGTCAGTCTAAGTGGCGGGGCTGGATGCTCAAACTTGATAGTCAGGGGAAGCTCACACCCTGGGCCACGGGGCTCCGCTCACCTGCGGGTTTTGGCGTTTTTAAAGGAGATATTTTTTATACTGAAAATCAGGGTGACTGGGTCGGGTCGGGGCGCATGACGCACCTGGCCAAGGGCGATTTTGCCGGAAATCCTGCCGGCTTGCGGTGGAGTGGCGAAGAAGGCTCGCCCGTGAAGCTGCGGCCCGAAGACGTGCCCGATACCGGAGAGCCACTGTATGATGTAGCCCAACGTACGCCCGGCATCAAACCCCCCGCCGTTTGGTTTCCACATACACTCATGGGTATTTCAACGTCTGATTTTAAGGAAGATACTACCGCAGGCGCTTTCGGACCTTTTGCCGGACAAATGTTTGTGGGCGATCAGGGACACAGCAAAATCATGCGTGTAGACATGGAAATAGTGAACGGCGTGTGGCAGGGAGCCTGTTTTCCGTTTCGTGAAGGCTTTCAATCCGGGCTGATTCGGATGGTTTGGGGACTGGATGGTTCTATGTTTGTGGGCCAAACGTCACGTGGCTGGTCAGCAACCGGCAAAAGCCCATTTGGCATTCAGCGACTGGTATGGACCGGACAAACCCCTTTTGAAATAAAAACGATTCGTTCGCAGCCCGATGGTTTTGACGTAACTTTCACGCTGCCCGTTGATGCTGCTACCGCCGGAGACCCGGCCTCGTATGCCGTAAATAGCTTTACCTACAAATACCATCATACCTACGGAAGTCCCATCATCAACGCCGAACCAATGACCATTAAGGGTATTATCGTGGCAGCTGATGGATTAAGCGCTCGGTTGGTTTTGGATGAAACCAAATTACGCAAAGGTTATATTCATGAAATAAAGGCCGAAGGAATTAAGTCGGCCAATGGTTTGCCACTACTCCATACGACTGGCTACTATACTCTGAACGAAATTGCGTCTGGTAGTAAAGCCGATGCGGCCCGGTTTACGGCAAGCAGCCGGGCGGGGATGTCGGGTATGGATCATAGTCAGCATACGGCTACGGAAGCAATGCCTATGGCGGCTTCGGCCAAGCGTGTAACTACCCAACCGGCGACCTGGACCAACGGTCCCGATCAGGTAATCACGATTGGAACCAAGCCGGGACTGAAATTTGATCTTGCCGAAGTGCGCGTGAAAGCGGGCAGCAAGGTGAAATTCATTTTTAATAATAACGATGATATGCTCCATAATTGCGTCATTACGCTTCCTGGTGCCGCCAATACCGTAGGAGAAGCCGCTCTCAATATGGGTCTCAAAGGCGCTGAATTGAATTACATTCCCGACCGAAACGAAGTACTGTTTCACACAGGTCTCATGCAACCCGAAAGCAGCGAAGCCCTGTACTTTGTGGCACCCGCCAAAACCGGAGATTATCAGTATGTCTGCACCTTTCCGGGGCACCATACGCTGATGCAGGGAAAAATGAAGGTGGTTAAATAAAGCGTTTACAACCTTTGAAATAATCAAAAAGCGTCATTTCCACTCGGAAATGACGCTTTTTTTAATGGATTCTGTCTCAGAAAAAATTTCGTTGATGCTGACTTTTTTTAATCCAAAACTATTTTTTTGTGGCTACAATAATCCCCGTAGACCAGTGAAGTTTTGTAATAAAAATATCGCTTCGGCTTTCCAGCGTTGCCACGAGTTTCACGGCCTTTTCGGCGTGCCCTTCGGGCCAATTGGGCTGAGGCAGCATGTCATCAATGATGTAAAGCCCGCCCTTGTTGAGCAATTGTAGAGTCTCGTCAAGCATCAGGTATTTTCCGTGCCACGTATCGGCAAATATATAGTCAAAGCGCTGTTCCTGTGCGCTCGTCAGCCAATCGCCACCGTCGGCAATTTCCAGCGTAAGACGTTCATCGTGGCCCAATTGCTTCTGGGCAATGGCCACTAGTTGTGGATCATTGTCTATCGAAATTAGCTGCGAGTGAGCATCCATTCCGTCCAGAATCCAGGAAGTAGAAAGGCCCGTTCCGGTACCTAATTCAAGAAAATTACCGCCGGGTTTGGTTGCGGCCATGGTTCTGAGAAACGAACCTGCTTTTGGATCGGAGGCCATCGTAAAACCTGCCGCGCAGGTCAAATCTTCCAAAATTTTGTAGGCAGCTGGAAACGCCTGCGTGATACTGTCTGTCATAGAACTGTATGTGTAACAAGAAATGAATGATCCGGGAAAAATGTAATTTTCTCTTTTTTGGAATTGATATTTAATGTTTTCTTCTGAACCGAAAGCGTTTCTTTTTGGGAGTTGGCACCTTATTCTCAGCCAGTTCAATTTCATTTTTCAACAAAATGTCATGAATAATTTCTTCTTTGGTATTGAATAACAAGCCAATATCCTTAGCCGAAACACCTTTCAAATACCAATGTACCATACGTTGCTGATCTTTTTGTGAGAAGACTGGCTTTTTTGGTAAACTTGCGGTAACAATTTCGTTCTGATACAGTTGTAAAACTGTCAAAATCTCCGGCAACAGGGCTGGGTTAAGGTTAATTTCTGAACTAGTTTCTGGCGGCCCTTCTATGGTTTGTTGTATTTGAACATACATTTTACCTGAGGTATGCCTGAGAAGTTTGATTTGAATCGTACTTTTTCCATGATTCAGGAGGGATTTTTTGATCAATTTATCCATAGTTTTTTAAAGAAGGAGTTCAAGTAGACATAAGTACAAGTTCGTACATTTTTTACCATAAGTCTCAATTTTACCGTCAGGACTTCTGCCAAACCTGTTTTTGGTCTATCTTAGGTTTTTAATTAAATATTCAACAAACATTTCATGAAGAAAACGTTACTACTCTCCTTCGTCTGTCTTTCATTGTATCTCTTCACGCATGCGCAAACCATCATTCAGCGCGACCCGGTCATTTCACAACTCGTAACCGAGGTTTCTTCCGACAGCCTGCGTTCACACGTACAGAAACTCGTAAGTTTTGGTACTCGGCATACGTTGTCGGGGAAGCAGGGCACCCGTGGCATTGAGCCCGCCCGCGACTGGATTTTGGGTAAATTTCAGGAATTTGCCAAGCAATCGGGTGGCCGCATGACCGCGACGCTCGACACCTGGACGATGCAGCCTGACGGCCGCCGGGTAGATGTGGTTGCGAATATGGGGAACGTAATGGCTACCCTGAAAGGAACTGATCCGGCTGATAACCGGATTTTTCTGGTGAGTGGCCACATGGATAGTCGCGTGAGTAATATTGCAAACCGAACCGAGGATGCTCCCGGCGCCAACGACGACGGCTCAGGTACGGCGGCAGTTATCGAGCTGGCGCGGGTTATGGCTAAGCAGAGTTTTCCGGCTACCATCATTTTTGTGGCTTTTTGTGGAGAGGAGCAGGGTTTGCTGGGCGCTAATCACCTGGCTCAGCGTGCCGAAGACGAAAAATGGAATCTGGAAGCGTTGCTCAATAATGACATCATGGGTTCAAATAATAGCCACGATACCCGGCTGATCAATAACACAATCGTGCGGATATTTAGTGAAGGACTCTCCGGTTTTGAAACGGATAAACGAGCGGCTTCTGTGCGGCAATATGGACTTGAAAATGATGGAAAAGCCCGAAATCTGGCTCGGTACGTCAAAGAAATAGGCGAGCGCTATGTAGATCATCTGGAAGTGCGGATGATCTACCGCAACGACCGCTACCTGCGTGGCGGCGACCACACACCTTTTGTCAATCGGGATTTTGCGGCGGTACGTATTACCGAAATGAACGAGAATTTTGAACATCAGCATCAGGACCTGCGCACTGAAAATGGAGTAGTATATGGTGACAAACCGGAAGACATGGATTTTGAGTACTTGCGCAAAAACACCGCTATGAATCTGGCCAACCTGGCTAATTTGGCCAAGTCGCCGGCGCAACCACAAAACGTGACGATGGATGTGCGTAGCCTGACTAATACTACCAAGATTTACTGGCAGGCTCCTGCTTCGGGAAAGGTGAAAGGGTACTATATTTTGATGCGGGAAACACATTGGCCGTTCTGGCAAAAGAAATTTTTTACGGATAAATTAGGCATGGAACTGCCTTATTCAAAGGATAATTACTTTTTTGCGGTTCAGGCCGTGAGTGAAGATGGCAACGAGGGCTTGCCCGTTTTGCCTAAGCCGGGAATGAGGTAAGCGGGGCCGAAAATTGACGTTATGAACTAGTGTAAAATCATGAAGAGTTTTACTTTCTTCCGTTGGGTGGGTCTTGCACTGCTGTTGTATTTTTATGCAGGATTTGTAACAGCGCAACAGTTTGGGAATGAATGGATTGTGCCTGGGCAGACCTACGTCAAAGCAACGGTTTCCAAAGCAGGGATTTACCGAATTTCAGGCTCTGCCATGCAGGTAGCCGGTTTACCTGTTGGTTCATTAGCGCAGGTTCAGATTTTTCATCGGGGTCAGGAAATTTCTGCGCTTAGCCGCACAAGCGAAGAAATTGTATTTTATGCCACAGGAAACGACGGTGCGCAGGATTCGTTGCTGTATCGTCCGTTTAGTGCCCGGCCTTCGCCCTACCAAAGTATTTTTTCGGATGAAACTGCCTACTATTTCACGATTGGAACAGCCGCTCCACTATCAGTCAAGTACACAGAAATGCCTGTGAATGAAGCGCTGATGCCGGAACCCTACCATTTGCAAACGGAGGTGAAATCGTTTCGGGACGAGTATTCATTTAATACTGCGCTCGGTTTGACACCCAATCTGATGCAGAGTTTTTACGAGCGTGGAGAAAGCTGGACTGGAAAAACCATCCTGGCCGATTCGTTGGTCAGGTTTCCGATATTGCTAACCAATTGGATTCAGGAAAATGCGCCCGCGCCACGACTCGATGTTCTGATTAACGGGCGAGCCAATTTTTCCCATCAGATACAGGTTTCCGTCGGAAACGAGCGAAAAATTGCCTCCCTCGCTTTTTATGGCTTTGATCACCGCCTGATTTCTGATACGCTCAGCCGTGCCGATATGGGGGTAAACGGTTCTACGCAACTTGCGGTACAATCCCCTTTAAAACAGCCTGCTGAGCGCTATTCCGTAACTTTTTATCGGGTTACGTATCCGCAACGCTGGGATATGCAAGGTAAAAAGGAAGCGATATTTACCTTGCCCGCAGGCTCGCAGGCGTTGGTGCGAATTCAGATAGAGAACGTGCCGGCCACCGCCCGGCTATACGATTTGACCGATCCTGAGCATCCGATTTCAGTAGCTGCCAAAGTTCAGAATGGACGATTGGAGGGCATGATTTCCAGAAATGGCCCCGCTGCCCGCCGCCTATATTGTACAGCTGAGCCATCTGCCAATCTCTCCTTACAGCCTGTTTCGTTTCAGAGTTTTGCACCACAGGATTTTGATTATCTGATTGTTACAAATGAATCGCTTTTTTCGGCGGCTCAGGAATACGCCGATTATCGGGCTTCCGAACCGGGGGGGAGTTTTCGACCACTTGTAGTGAAAATGCCTGAGTTGTACGAACAGTTTAACTACGGGGAAGTAAGCCCCCTGGCGATCCGGCGCTTTGCGGATTTTATGCTTTCGCAGGGGGATTCGACCAAATATCTGCTATTGATTGGCCGTTCGGCTACTTTTCCCGAACGTCTGCAAAAGAATATGCCGGGCGAAGTACCCACCTTTGGATATCCGGGTTCGGATATTCTGTTGGTTGATGGCCTGGCCGGACAGAAGGAAAATAGCCCTGCAATGCCCGTGGGGCGAATCAATGCGACTAGCCCGCAACAACTGCGTAACTACCTTCAAAAAGTCCGGGATTTTGAACAAAACGCACCTACTCAATCTTCCTCCAAACGGATCCTGCATCTGAGCGGCGGGCAGTCAGCTTTTGAGATACGCGCCATTCGGGAAATGCTTTCCAGCCTGAGTCCTATTGCAGAAAATGGGTTTCTTGGCGCAGAGGTCATCCCTTTTTCCAAGCAAAATGTAGTTGAAATTGAAAAAGTAAATATCGCCCCACAGGTCAACGAAGGTGTAGGTATGATTACCTTCTTTGGGCATGCCTCTCCAACGGTTACCGACCTGGATATGGGCTTTGCGTCCGCAGCCGAAAATGGGTTTCGCAACAGCGGTCGTTATCCGTTTATGTTTTTTAATGGATGTGGAGTGGGGAACATTTTCAGCCGTTTCGAAACGCTCTCGTCCGACTGGGCTCTTGCCGCCGACAAAGGCGCCGTAGCGGTGATTGCCCATTCGTTTTGGAGCTATTTTCAACCGACAAGTACGTATCTGACAGAATTGTACACGGCTCTTTTTTCAGACCCGCAAACAAGTAATTTATCCATCGGTCAAATCCAACAGGTGCTTTCTCAGCGTATTACGTCTCGTGCGCATGGTGCCTACGATATTGCCAATCTTCATCAGATGGTTTTGCAGGGAGATCCCGCCCTGCGGCTATTTAATCTCTCTAAACCTGATTTTAGCCTTAATTCTACCCAAAGTATTTTTATTCGCTCCCAACATTTAAACCAAACCATCGGCGAATCGGACAGCCTGTTGGTGGGTGCAATTGTTTCCAATAAAGGACGTTTCGTAGTCGGACAGCGCCTGACCGTGCAGGCGACATTACGAAGCGAAAATGGACAGGAGCGTACCTATGAACAGGCGTTTCCCACATTTCCGCTACGAGATACGCTGCTGATTAAAATCGGGGGAGGACAAGCGCTTGAATCCATACAGGTGGTGCTCGATCCAAAGCATGAACTGGATGAACTTTCGGAAGAAAATAATACAGCCGAATTGCGCATTGCCTGGCCCGAAGCTGCGCAGGAAAATAGTTTCCCCACCGGCTTCGTGAATGATCAGCTCGCTCCCTGGCTCAACGTTCGGTTTGATGGGCGTACGATTCGGCAAGGTGAGCGGGTGTCTAATGAACCGATAATTGAAATCATGCTTCAGGATGAAAATATGCTATCGGCAACAGATACAAGTCTGGTAGATGTATTAATAAAAAGATGCCCGACTTGCGCCTTTGAGCGAATTGCGTTTAGCAGTTCTTTTTTGAGTCTTGAAAGATCCGAAAATCGAAAGATTTTTTACCAGTTCAAGCCGGGTTTTTTAGCCGAAAATACCTACGAACTCCGGGTTTCTGGCCGGGATATGCGGGGAAATGAAAGTGAGTCGTACCAAATTTCGTTTGTTGTGAGCGAAGCTGATGCACCATTTACGGTAGTTGTAAGTCCCAATCCGGCTTCGGACTATGTACGATTTGAGGCAATGGCGCTAAAAAAATCAAGGATTCAAAGCCTGGAATGGCAGATTTACAGTGCCACCGGAGCATTGCTCGAACAACACCGGCTGCCTGTAACCCGGCCGGGAATTAATGAATGGTTTTGGACACCGGGAAAGGGGATTTCAGCCGGGCACTATTTTTACAAAGTGATTAGTCATTGGCAGGACGGAGGAGAAGAAGTAAAAACCGGCAAGTTGCTGATTGCCCGCTGATTAGTCTTGTCCACTTGCCACCAAACGGCGGATGCGGCGGCTTCCCGATTCGATAATTCCCTGCCCAATGCAATCTGTGGTGCGTTGGCAATATTGTAGTACGGTTTGTTCTTCTTCTACCAAACCAACATTCAGGGCGTAGCGTGCTGCACGCAGGGTACGGTCAATAGCCGTTGAGTCATCCTGCTGTACAACGCGAATGGTTTTTTCAAAAAACAGACCATTTATAGTATTGGAAATTCCAATGTCAGTATAGCGATTTTTAGTTTCCTGCCTGCTATTCAAACGGTTGGCGTTCCAGATAGTTGAGGCATCAATTGGGAAAACGAGGGGAATAAATTTCTGATTTTTCTCCGTAAGCACCAGCCGATCCGGCCATTTTTCCAGCACTATTGTTTCCTGATCTATCCACGATTCGCTGCTGTTTTGTCGTCTCGACCGTGAAAGCACGGCCTGCATACTGCCGTCCGCTAATTGTTCCAGGCGTATGATCTGCTCTTTTTCCTGGTATAGGCTCCGCACCGGAGTTTCGTTGGGTGTAAATCGTTCTTCAATCACATCATATAGACGAAAACGTCCTGCTTCCATTGGAAAGTACGCTGATTCCTGCACGGTTTCGACGGTTTCCGGTGTAGTACAGGCTGCTAAAAGCAGCAAAGTGAAAATCCCGCTTTTTGTCAGGATTCGGAAAGTTGATGAAGCCATACTGCAAGATAAATAGTTTTGTACACATAAAATTGCGCCCGATTGGTCAGTTCGGGGGTCTTTTCCGGATGCCTGATGATATGCACCGCTTTTTCAAAATGAGCCTGATCTACATACGTCCATACACCGCTGTTTGGGCTGAGGTAGTCACCTGCCTGCTCGTAAAGCCGCAGGGCGGCGAGGCGGCCATACGTGCCAAAATTAGCTTTCCCCACTCGTTCACGCACCGAATCAGGTAGCAGGCCACGCATTCCTTCCCGCAATACTCCACGTCCGAGCCCATGATAGTATTTCAGTTCAACAGGTGCTGACAGGCAAATTTCGAATAATTTTTGATCATAAAAAGGAAATGCATAGCTACATCCAACATGAGTGCCGAGCGCATAGTATTCTTCATTTATCACGATTGCTTCCCGGTAAAACACGTCGTCGAAGGCATATTGAAGGGTAGCGGGCAAGGAGCCCCGCAGGGTTTCGGACAGGGTAGGAGTACCTTGCGTTTTGGGGGTATACTGCCATTCTTTACGCAGTACCGGAAGAAGTGTTTTTTGAGAGCTATCAACTTTTCTCCGGAGTTTTTGAAATCCTCTTTTTAGTAAAAATCCTGAGGAAATATCAAAATGCCGGACTAGTTGAAGGCAGTAGCGAACAAACTCGGGCAGTGATTTTGACTTGTAAAGTCCAGGCAGGTACCACATCCAAAAGTATTGTTGATAGTACTTTTCTTTTCTGGTTATTGAAAAAGAATCCCAGTCAGGATGGAGATATGTAAGTGAAGTTAGTGCCGCCCGCTGTTTCAGGAGAGTTTTCAATTCCTGCCATTTTTCCGCCTTCATTAGCTGTTCCAGATATTCCAGTCCGTGTCCGATGATGCTGTCTCCGTCATGTCCAGATAGAAGCACGTCGCCTCCGAGGTTTTGTGCGTAGCGGCTCAGGGTCAGATGAAAAGCCGGAGAAACAATCATGTTTTCGGGTTGTCCAAGCAACCGGGTTATTTCTTCAAGAGCTTCCAGATCATTTTCTGACGGCGACACTTCATGATGCGTGCTGCCTACCTGCTGAGCTACGGTTTGGGCATAGGGCGCTTCGTCGGTTAAGGCTGTTTCGGTAGTGGCATACAGCGTATGCAGCGGTGTTTGTGGCTGTACGTCCCGCACCATGCAAACGACGGATGACGAATCCAAACCACCACTCAGATGAGCAATCGGTGCCGATGCCGAACCAACTGCCTGTTGAACAGAAGACCGAAACTGCCGCCGAAAAGCCTGACCAAAATCCTCTGTGGTATGGAGCTTTCGCCAGGATTCGCAATCAAAAGTTACCCAGGTTTTTTGAGTACATTTCCCCTCAAAACATTGCAACTGATGGCCGGGTAGTACGCTCAACAGCGGTTCCAGGAAAGTTGCGCTTGTGTAGGGTGCGCTGTCGCTCATCCAGGTCAAAAACTCTGCTATCCGGCGTGGATTGGGGCGAAGGTATTTATGTACCTCAGGAAATTGCCGTAGCAAAGGGATATTGGTAGAAAAAGCAAAAATCTTGTTCGGAATATATAGGTAGTACAGCGGCACGATTCCAAACAGATCGCGTTGAAGAACGAACTTTTGGGTAGCGGGAGAAAGCTCAATGTAGGTTGTTGGCTGATGCAAATCCGGCACAATTCTGCGCAGCAGCGAATCGCCGGAAACGACCTCAATTCCTTGCCTGTAAGCGTATGAAAGGTAAAGAGAATGAGTTGTAAAATCGTAAAATCCAGCCGAAGCATTCACCGTTGATCGAAAATTTATTTCCCTGTTCAGGATAAGAACGGTTCAATATACACAAAGCTGCCTTCGTGAGAAAGCAGCTTTGTGTATAATTCAGAAGATCGTATCCGGAAGTTGTATTTAGATATACCGGTTAATCAGATTTTCCAGATATTCCTGTTTGCCGGAAATCATGGCAGGTTCGCCAGCTTCGGCTGCCAGGCTAAACAGGTCTTCCAGGCTAAGCTCTCCTTTTTCAAAGGAAGCTCCTTTGCCACTGTCGAAGCTTGCGTAGCGGTCGCTGCGGATTTTGTGATATTCGCCTTTTTGAGTGATTTTGTCGGCAATAAGCAGGGCGCGGGCCACGGTGTCCATGCCGCCAATGTGCGCGTAGAATAGATCCTCCACGTCAGTAGAATTGCGACGACGCTTGGCATCAAAGTTAATTCCGCCGCCGGCAAGTCCGCCTGCGTCTAAAATCACCAGCATAGCCTGCGTCCATTCCATCAAATCGTTGGGGAACTGATCGGTATCCCAGCCGTTTTGGTAGTCGCCCCGGTTGGCGTCGATAGAGCCGAGCATTCCGGCATCTGCCGCTACCTGCAACTCATGCTGAAACGTATGTCCGGCCAATGTAGCATGGTTCACTTCGAGATTCAGCGAAAAATCGTCCTGCAAATCAAATTGACGCAGGAACCCAACGACCGTGGCGGCGTCATAGTCGTACTGATGCTTGGTTGGCTCGCAGGGCTTTGGTTCAATAAAGAACTTACCCGTAAAACCATTTTTACGAGCGTACGAAACGGCCAATTTCAGCATTTGAGCAAAGTGCTCCTGCTCGCGCTTCATGTCTGTATTGAGCAGCGTCATGTAGCCTTCGCGGCCTCCCCAAAATACATAGTTTTCGCCACCAAGGGCAATTGTTGCATCAAGCGCCATTTTGATTTGGGCACCTGCGTGGGTCAATACCTGAAAGTCAGGATTGGTCGAAGCGCCATTCATGTAGCGATGATGACTGAACAAATTGGCCGTACCCCACAGGAGCTTCACGCTGCTGTCTTTTTGTTTTTGAGCCAGATAGTCAGTCAGGGCCTGCATCCGCTTTTCATTGGTACGCACATCGTCGTCATAGTCAACTACGTCTACATCATGGAAACAGTAGTACGGGGCACCGATTTTTGTAATGAACTCAAACGCCGCATCAGCTTTATCTTTGGCTCGTGCTACGGCATCACTTTTTTCGTTCCAGGGATAAAAAAGCGTGGGGCCGCCAAAGGGGTCAAGTCCGGTGCCGCAGAGCGTATGCCAATAGGCAACAGCAAAGCGCAAATGCTCTTTCATGGACTTGCCCGCTACGATCTGATTTTCGTCATACCAGCGAAAAGCCAAGGGGTTATCTGATTCAGGCCCCTCATAGGCAATCTTTCCGACGCCTTTAAAATATTCCCGATCACCAAGTAAAATGCTCATGTTTTTTTTCTGTAAAGTTGAAGGTAATTGCTTGAATTAATTAATAAGTGTAAAAATGACAATTTTATTTTATTCTACTGTTTCTTTTATAAAAAAAAGGTCAGGCTGTGAACCTGACCTTTCCTGAAAAGCTATACTTTAACTATTTTCTACTAGAAAAATTTAGCACGACGATCCACAATTTTTGCGTTATCGCGTACGGCTTCATTCAACAGAAAACTAGCGCGGCTTTCGATACCTTGTTGTAGCTGAGTTTTGTAAGGTGTATAGTCAGCGATTTGCGGAGCTTCGGTACGGTCTACAAGTTCCATTACAAATACTCCATTTTCACCGGTAAATACGGGTGATTTTTTTCCTTTCTGCAAGCCAAAACCTTTTCCAAGAGCAATCGGATCAAATCCGGCAGAGCTCAACAGGCCGGTGGCGAGAGAAATATCGTTTGCGGTTTCGAGCAGTGCCCCTGCACCGTATTTTTTTGCCATTGCTTCCAGATCTCCCACTGCACCCAACTTAGAGGTAATCTGTTCGGCTTTTAATTGGTTACGAACCTTGGCCGTCAATTCGTCTCTAAAATCATCTATTTTCACTTCGTCTTCATCCGTTTTTCCGGTAAGCACGGCTACTACGTACTGATCGTCGGTTTCGAATACCTGTGAAACGTCGTTGATGTCGGTTTTATCATTGAACGCCCAACGGACAATTTCACGGGCATTTTGGATGGCGTTTACATTAGAAGACGACTCGGGAAGGCGGTTAGCGGTAGCTACCACAAGTGATTTATCTGCCTTAACAGCTTCGTCAAATTGCGACTTTGTTTTTACAGAACCTGCAAACTGATCAGCCTTGCGGTAGGCCTCGTCGCGGGTAGCCTGACTTGGAGCGATTGTTTTGGCAATACCAGCCAACCGGTAGAGTGTATTTGATTTTGCGTCGGTTACTTTGATGATGTGAAAACCAAACTGACTTTCAACCAAACGGCCAATGAGCCCGGTGCCACTCATCGAGAAAACAGCATCTTCAAACGGCTTTACCATGGAGCCGTTGTTTTGAAAATAGCCCAAATCACCACCACGCTGAGCCGAACCCGGATCTGCACTGTTGGTAGCGGCCATTGCTTCAAAACTTGCTCCACCCCGAATCTGACCCAAAATTCCTTCGGCCCGCTGACGCGCCACTTCTTTGGCTGAATCCGATGGGTTTTCAGGACGAATCAAAATGTGGCTTGCTTTAACTGTCGACAGAGAGTCTTTTTTAGTTCCGTTGTATTTGTAGATAAAATAAGTGTTTCCTTCACGATAAGGACCATACACGCCACCGGGAACAAAGGTAGTCACGGCTTCTTTGAGCTGATCTGACATGCTTGCATACGACATATCAGTTGGCATCGCAATGTCAGAGTTCATACGAGCATAGGCAGAATCATTTTCTGCTGAGGCCAAACCACGGGCAAGCGTTTTGATTTCAGTATATAGCGCTGCGCTGTCGTCCTTAGCAGGCAAAACGGGAAACGTAACATACTGCACCGTGCGGGTGCTTACGCCTTTGTACTCATCGCGATGCGCGCTTAGGTATGATTCCAACTGCGAGTCGGTAACTTTAATGGTAGTGTCAGGTACCGAGTAAAAAGGTACATACAAATACCGCAAAGATGCCCGGGTATTTTGGGCCATGTATTCTTTTTCGGCTTCTGCTTTGGTTACGTAGGTAGACGTGCGTACCAGGTTTTCGTATTTCTGACGCAGACGATCCGAACGCAGGTTTTGCTCAAACTCTGCCCACGACTGTTGCTGAGGAAGCGGAAGTGTTTTCAGGTTTTTCAGGTAGTTTACTACGGCGCTTTTATCAAATGCACCGGTAGTAGGGTTGGCAAAAGCCTGCTGAATAGAAGGACTGATGTGGTTGCCCTGCACCATATCCACCATTTCTTCATCCGTTACGGTCAGGCCAAGCTTTTCATATTGTTCTTTGTAAGCAATATCAACGATCAGCTGATTCCAGGCTTGCTCCCGCAAGGCTACGATTTCCTGTTCTCCGGCAGCCCGTCCGGTTTGGGCTTCATAATTTTGCCGCATGACGTCGAGCCGATTCTGGAAGCTCTGAATGTCAATTTCCTTACCGGCAATCTCACCGAGGGTTTGATTGTTTCCCCCTCCAAACATGGAGTTGGGTCCCAGCAGGTCGCCTCCTACTATAAAGAAGATTAAGCTTACGGCAATAACCGTAACAGCAATCCCTGATTTTTCTCTGATTTTGTTAATTAATGCCATTTCTAGTTTCAAATTTGACCCGCAAAATAAAATCTTTTCTGGATACTATCCAAGTGTAGTTCTTTCTTCAAATCAAAAGAAGTGCCAAAACGCCCGTCCGGCAGTTCTTTTTAGCAGATTCTTATTTTTAAGAAATGAACTATTAGTGCATATGTCGGAGGTTGGCCCGGTACATAAAGCTGAAAATGACGCTAAAAAATGCGCCGCCCAGCATCGTCATCGTGCCCATCCACCCGCCTATCAGCAGCAAAGGTCCCAGGATAATCACGGCGATTCCTGCCAAATACAGATAAAAGCCCCGTTTTTGTAAATTCCACATCATATAGGCACCAAAAAGTGTAAGCGATTCGTAGATTAACATCAGGATGGCACTCAGACGAATGGTATCGGACGTTGCCTCTTCCCGAATGGAATCAAAAAGATTTTCCATGAATTCGGCATTTTCAGGGGTTGCCTGTGCTTCCATGCTTTCCTGAAGCTGCTCAAAAATTTCGCGCGTTTGATCCGCCACTACGCCCGGGTTCCATAAACGATCGGACTGTGTCCAAAGACCTGACACACAACTGATGAACGTGAGCATGCATAAAAATGACAGAAATCTGGGGCGCTCCACGGGGGTTGAAGAATCTGACATGGGATAATTATAAGTGATAGTTTGTAAAAGCGGGCAAAAGTTGCGGTTTTAGATGAAAACACCAAAAGCATTTAATTTTATTACTGAAATTGACCTCCGGTTGTTTTGCAAATACCTTCATAAAGAGTCAGGAGCTGGTTTTGCTTTAAAAACCAGCTAGTCCCTTTCTCCTGAATAATGCTTTGGCTGCATTTTTCTCCTGCAAATTGAAATGCATTTCTTATACTTGCGAATCGTACAACTTTATTACAACTAAAATCCAATTTTCATGAGTTTAGAAATTCTGACAGACCGCATCCGCACCGTAGTAGGTACCGAAAATTCCATGGTGGCAAAGGTGAAATTCGCAACCGACGAAGGTGTCATTTTTATAGATACCACCCAGGTTCCGAATGTAGTAACGAATGAAGACCAAGAAGCGCAGTGTACCCTGGAAATATCTTCCGAAAATGCGTTAAAAATGCTGGACGGTGATATAAATCCAATGATGGCCTACATGACGGGGAAACTAAAAATCAAAGGAGATATGGGCATTGCGATGAAAATTGCTCAGGTATTTGGTAGTTAATCAGCTGTCTATGCTTGCAATGTTTACCATTTTAAATTTTCAAAAATCGTATGCCAACAAAAAATGAACTAACGGATTCAGACAATCGCCGTCAGTTTTTGAAAACGGGTGCAGCGGCGGCGGCAGGTATATTTATTGTGCCCAGGCACGTTCTTGGCAAAGGCTATGTACCGCCAAGCGATAAGCTAAACATTGCGGCAGTGGGATGTGGAGGTAAAGCAGATTTTAATATTCAGCAAGCGTATAATGGCGGCACAGACAACATAGCAGCTCTATGTGATGTGGACGACCGGCAGGCGGTCAAGTACCGGGGCATGTTTCCCAAAGCGCCTTACTACCGCGACTATCGGCAGATGCTCGAAAAAGAAGCACGAAACATCGATGCTGTCCTGATAACTACGCCCGATCATATGCACTATAAAATTGCGATAGCGGCCATGGAATTGGGCAAACATGTGTACGTCGAAAAACCATTGACCAAAGATATTTGGGAAGCACGACAGCTTACACAGGCTGCAGAAAAATATCGCGTTGTGACCCAAATGGGCAATCAGGGTAGTAGTGGAGACGGCACCCGCCAAACCGAAGCGATGGTGCGGTCGGGGATGATCGGTGAGGTTCATACGGTAGAAGTTTGGACCAACCGCCCGGTATGGCCACAGGGTGTCAAATCGCCTAAAGATCGGGGCGAGTCGCAGCCCGTTCCGGCCGGAGTAGACTGGGACTTGTGGCTGGGAACTGCGCCCAAACGCCCGTATCACGAAGCTTATATGCCTTTTCGCTGGCGGGGCTACTGGGATTTTGGCACGGGAGCATTGGGCGATATGGGTTGCCATTTTATGGACGTTCCCTTTCGGGCCCTGAACCTTGGCTATCCCAATTCGGTGGAATGTAGTGTTGGATCAGTTTATGCAGATTTTTTTCAGGAAGCATTTTTTGATGATGTGTGCCCGCCTTCATCGGCCATTCACCTCAAATTTCCTGCAAAAGATTCGAATGGAAAAGAGTTGAGCCTTTCGTGGTACGATGGCGGCATCCGGCCCCGGCTACCCGAAGGCTGTGCGTACGAAACAGTCTTTGGAAATGAAGATGGCGGCATGCTATTTATCGGAACCAAAGGAATGTTGAGTGCTGAGCTTTTTGGGGCAAATCCCAGGCTGTGGCCTGAATCGTCCTTTAAGGATGTGAAGCTGCCACCGCCCGCCCGCCCACTCGTAGAAGGTGGCGAAGAGGGACATCAGCAGCAGTGGGTAAAAGCCTGTAAAAAGGGCGTAGGAACCTACACTAGTTCTGCTTTTGCGGAGTCCGGCCCGCTCACCGAAACCGTGTTGATGGGGAATCTCGCCGTACGTTCTTTCCTGTATCGGGAGCCAAAGTCTACCGGGGGTTTTTCATTTCCTGGAAGGCAAAAATTGCTTTGGAATGGAGAAGCAATGAAGATTACCAACTTTGAACCCGCCAATCAGTTTGTGAAACGGGACTATCGAACGGGTTGGTAAGTTTTCTTTTTATCAATAAAAAATCACCACCGTTGCACCATCCGGTCTGCAACGGTGTTTTTGTTTCAACTAAAATTAATTCAAACGTATCATCAGATGAATCTTGATTTAACCGGAAAAACAGCCCTTGTATGCGGCAGTACGCAGGGGATAGGCCGGGCTTCGGCAGAGGAGCTGGCGCTTTTAGGGGCAAACGTAACGCTTATGGCCCGAAATGAAGACTCTTTAAAAGATGTAATGGATACATTGGATACTTCATTGGGGCAAATCCATCGATACATTGTAGCTGATTTTGAGGAAGTAGAAGGAGTCAAAAAAGCACTGGAAGATTATCTTCGCCTTGTGCCGGATATTCACATTTTGGTCAACAATACGGGTGGGCCAGCGGGCGGGCCACTAATAGATGCCGCTGCTGAACAATTTTTGAAGACGTTTCAAATGCACCTCATCAACAACCAAACCCTGGTTCAGGCAGTGGTGCCGTCGATGAAAAAAGCGGGTTTTGGGCGAATCGTCAACATTATCAGCACGTCTGTGAAACAACCCATCGTGGGCCTGGGCGTGTCTAACACCATTCGGGCGGCAGTGGCCAATTGGGCCAAAACACTTTCGCTTGAATTGGGCAAAGAGAGTATTACCGTAAACAACGTGCTGCCGGGCTACACCCGCACGGGCCGTTTGGATGCCGTGCTTACTATGCGGGCCGAAGCTCAGGGGAAGACAGTTGACCAGCTTTCGACTGAAATGGAATCCGAAATGCCAACCGGCCGGTTTGTCGAGGCCCGTGAAGTGGCGGCGGCGGTTGCCTTTTTGTGCAGCCCTGCCGCAGCAAGCATTAGCGGAATCAATCTGCCAGTGGATGGTGGAAAAACGGGGAGTTTGTAAAGGAAAATAACTTCGCTGGAATTTAATAAGCCAAGAGTTTATCAATAACTTTTCAGAATTACTCTAGAAACATGCGGGAAAGTCTTTCTTACTTTCCCGCGTTTATTCATACACTTTATCTCCTTTTTGCAGCCAAACACCCCAACTTCGGGAGTAGGCATGTACCTTTTTCGTTGGCTTCCCGGTGCTATCGACAATCGGATAGTCCTGATTGACCCATTCAAAGAGACTTCCGTACAAATTTTGCACATTCGTAAAACCGGCCTGCATTAATTGCCTGCCTACTTTTTCGCTCCTGACGCCAACGGAACAATAGACAATCACTGGCATATTTTTATCCATGTCCTTTACTCGATCCAGCGTAAAGTCCTCATAACCAACCCATCGGGCATTTGGAATATGGCTTACATTAAACTCTTCCTTTGCCCGGGTGTCTAAGAATAGGGCAGCCCGGGTTTTATGAGCATCTGCACAGCTGATTAACGGTACGTCGTCTTTATATAAAGTTTTGAGCAACGTGCGGTACGAGTTACTTTTTATCTGTGCGGACGTCAAAAAACAGGATAATTGCAAGAAAAAATAAGTAAATATTGCTAACTTCTTTATCATATTGCGTTATACTAGTATATTAAAAACTTTCCCGGGATGCCCCCCCTATAATGTGATTGCCCACTCTTTAAGTCGCAAACAGAAGGTATGAAAAATTGGTTTGATCTTGGCCCTCGTTTATATATAGTTCGTGTTTTAGTTGGAATAGTACTCCTCATTGTGGTCACATCTGTGGTTGCTATTGGCTGGAAGGGTAAAGAGGCATTGCCGTTTTACTACCCAACCAAACAACCGGAGGAACCCGTAAAGGTTGTAAAAAAACGCCCAAAGGCAGTTGTTAAGCAATTGCCGCTGGAAGTACTGCCCGAAAGTGATTGGGCAGACAGTACGTTACGTACGCTCACGCTGGACGAAAAGATTGGCCAATTTTTTATGGTAGCCACATTTTCCAATCGCGATGAGTCTTATTACCGTATTGTAGATCGCCTTGTGACCGACTACAAACTAGGTGGACTAATCTTCTTTCAGGGCGGGCCTTATCGGCAGGCCGTGCTTACCAATCGCTATCAGGCACTGGCCAAAGTGCCGCTGTTCATTGGAATAGATGGTGAGTGGGGACTGGGCATGCGGCTCGACAGCACTATTTCTTTTCCAAAACAAATGGTGCTTGGTGCTATTCGTGATGAAACGCTGGTCTATCGTATGGGCGATTTGATTGGGCAGCATTGTCGGCGGATGGGCATTCACATCAACTTTGCGCCTGTATCAGATATTAACAGCAATCCGGATAATCCTGTGATTGGGTTCCGTTCTTTTGGGGAAGATCGCGACAATGTAACCCAAAAAGCGGTGGCCTATATGAAAGGCCTGCAACGCAACCGGGTGATTGCCACCGCCAAACACTTTCCCGGACATGGCGATACCGACGCAGACTCGCATTATACCTTACCGGTAGTGAGCCACTCTTCCGATCAACTTCGGGAAATTGACCTGTATCCCTACAAAAGACTCATCGCCGATAGCCTCATGGGGGTTTTGACGGGGCATTTGTACGTACCTGTTCTTGACAATACACCTCAATTGGCAACCTCACTTTCTGAAAAAGTGGTGACCCAACTGTTACAAAATCAAATGGGCTTTAAAGGACTCATTTTCACTGATGCCATGAATATGCGGGGTGTGTTAAAAACCGGCAAGGCTTCGGAAGTAAACCTGAAAGCTTTACTGGCCGGAAACGACATTTTGCTATATCCCGAAAGCATTGCCGAAACAATTCAACGGATTAAAGAGGCTGTTGAACAGGGGGTTATTACCGAAGAGTTTATTGATAAAAAAGTACATAAAATATTGAGAGGCAAATACTGGGCTGGCCTAAACGCCTATCAGCCAATTGTTTTACCAAACTTATATCAGGATCTTAATGGTGAAGAAAGCCGTGAATTGAGTCGTGAATTGAGTGAAGCTTCGGTAACGGTAATTAAAAACGAAAAGTCGCTGTTGCCATTTGCGAGCCTGGAAGGAGTACATGTTGCATCGGTTACGGTTGGGGCGGGAGTAGGAACACCTTTCCAGAAAATGATGAACCGCTATGCGCCGGTCAAGCAATTTGTGTTTGAGGATAAACCAAATGGCGAGCAGGAAATTTCCGAAATGATGCAACATCTGGCCCCGTACGAAACGGTTGTGGTTGGAGTACATGGCATTAGCAATTCGCCGAAGCGGCGGCATGGCATTTCCAACGGAACTGCTGCGTTTGTGGCGAGGCTCAAAGCGGAAGGGAAAAAAGTGGTGCTGTGCCTGTTTGGTACGCCATACAGCATCCGGTTTTTCCCTCCTACGGATGCCCTGATTTGTGCGAATGAAGATAATGAAACTACGCAGCAAGTGGCGTCTCAGATTATGTTTGGTGCGCTTCCGGCCCGAGGAATGTTGCCCGTGTCGGTAGCGGGCTATCATCCCGGAACGTTTGTCGAAACGTCGGTAGTGGATCGTATGAGCTACGGTACACCCGAAAGCGTGGGGATGAATGCCAACATGCTCCGAAACATTGATCATGTGGTAGCAGAAGCTATTGATCAGCATGTTTTTCCGGGCTGTCAGGTAGTTGTAGCCCGAAAAGGGAAAGTAGTTTATTCCAAGGGCTTCGGAAACCTTACCTACCGAACTACCGAGCGGGTTACAACCGAAACCCTGTACGACGTGGCGTCTGTAACGAAAGTTTCGGCCACTTTACAGGCAGTTATGTGGCTTTATGATAAAAAGAAACTTGATCTTGAACAAAAAGCATCATTCTATTTGCCCGAACTGAAAGGGACTAACAAACAGCATATTACAGTCAGAGAGTTGCTTCAGCATCGGTCAGGAATGGTTTCGTTTTATCCTAAACTATGGTCACGCACGATGACCGGAGGTGGCGGGCTTTTACCAGAATATTATAGTTCACAAGCTGACAGTAGTTACTACCTGCAGGTAGCCCCTAAGCTGTTTGCCAGGCCAATGCTACGCGATTCGGTCTGGAAATGGATTGTAGAATCGCCCCTCACAAACCGTCGTGATCGTTCGGGGCAAAATACCTTTGTGTATAGCGATTTAGGCTTTTTGACGCTTCAGAAAATCGTGGAAAGACTGACAGCCCAGCCGTTGGACATTTTTGTGTGGAAAACATTTTATGAACCTATGGGCCTTTCGTCTCTGGGGTATAATCCACTGCGACGTTTTCCTTCCAGCCGAATTGCACCCACAGAACAGGATTATCGGTTTCGGGGACAGTTGCTTCAAGGTACGGTTCATGACCAAATGGCCGCTGTAATGGGAGGGGTATCGGGACATGCAGGTTTGTTTGGTACCGCCACCGATCTGGCTATGCTGATGCAAATGAATTTGTGGAAAGGAAAATATGGTGGAAAAACATTCTTTCAGCCATCGACTGTACCTACATTTTCCCGCCTGTACGATGAAGCGCATCACCGGGGCTTAGGATGGGAAAAAGTACTGACTTCTGGTACTAGTTCCTATGTTTCTGATAAAGCCTCTGCCAATTCTTTTGGGCATACCGGATTTACGGGAGCAATTGTCTGGGCTGATCCTGACGAAGATCTGGTTTTTGTTTTCCTGTCGAATCGCGTGCATCCGGACCCGGAGAATAAAGGAATTACAACTCATCGTACCCGACGAAAATTACACGATATTATCTATCAGTCGCTGCTTCATTCCTAAGGGAAGGAATACGGATGGATGTCTCAGTTTTGAAAATTATAGCTAACTTTAACCCCAAATTAAAAGCTTAGTTCAGAATTGTAACTCCATAAAATAGACTGTATGCAACGTAGATATTTTACTCACTGGCTGGTAGTTGGATTGATCGTGTTGGGATGGGTAAGTGAGTCAAAGGCTCAAACAATAACCACAAGCGCCTTAGCCGTTTCCGAAATTTGCGGCGGAACTTCCCTTTCTGTCCCTTTTTCTACTACCGGGGTCTTTGGAGCGGGCAATACATTTAGCGTTCAACTTTCCAATGCAGCCGGGAGTTTTGCCTCCCCGCGCACGCTTGCACCTTCGGGTGCAGCAAGTCCAATTATAGTAACAATTCCCAGTGATGTAGCGAATGGTAATGCCTACCGGGTGCGCGTAGTATCAAGCAGCCCTCAGGTGATTGGTTCCACGAGTGGCACGGTACTTTCTATTCAACAAACACCCGCGGCTCCGGTGGTGCCTGTTACAAGTTTTTCCTACTGTAAAGATGCTCCTGCTACACCTCTTACCGCCACGGCTTCGGGAGGTAATACGCTGCAATGGTACAATGCGGGTGGAGGAGCAATTGCCGGCCCGCCCACGATATCTACCGCTAGTACTGGTACTCAGAATTTCAGCGTTTCACAAATAACCACCGGCGGATGTGAAAGTGCACGCGTTCCGATCTCCATTGAGGTTTTTGCCATTCCGGCCGCACCTATTGTAAGTACTCCGCTCGAAATTTGTGCCGGTAGTGGAGTATCAGCTTTAACCGCTACGGGAAATAGTTTGAAGTGGTACGATTCTTCCAATACACTATTGGGAGGTGCACCTACTCCCAGTAATACTACTTCTTCCAGTTACAGCGTTTCTCAAACAATTAATGGCTGTGAAAGCCCGAAGAGCACAATTACGGTTACGGTAAAAGCTAAGCCAGCTCCCCCCGCTGTGGCAAATGTTACCGCTTGTTTTGGGGCAACAATTTCAACGCTCACCGCTACAGGAAGTGCATTGAAGTGGTATACTTCCAATGATACACCCCTTGGCTCTGCACCTGTTCCCGGAAATACGGCTAATTCCAGCTATAAAGTAACACAAACCGTAGGCGGTTGTGAAAGCGATAAAGCCACAATTACAGTGACAATAACACAAACACCTTTGCCAACTGTCAACTCAGCGCTTTCGTATTGCGTTGGCGAGTCAGCCCCAACGTTGACCGCCACCGGCACGGCATTGAAGTGGTATAGCAGCAACTCTGGTGGATCTCCCTTGGCAGGTGCACCTACCCCCTCAACTGGCTCCCCAGGAACATTTAATTTTTACGTAAGCCAAACCATAGATGGTTGCGAAAGTGGTAGAGCCCAAATAGTGGTTACGGTAAAAGCCATTCCAGCTGCACCTACCGTTAGCCCGGTAAGTGTTTGCGAAGGCAGCTCGACCGGCCCGCTTACAGCTACAGGCGCCAATCTAACCTGGTATGCGGCCGCTTCCGGTGGTTCAGGTTCAGGCACCGCACCCACACCCAGTACAGCCACGGTAGGTACTAGTTTCTTCTATGTTTCTCAAACCGTAAACGGATGCGAAAGTCCCCGAACTCAGCTATCTGTAACCATCCGAGATACACCCAATGCACCAGCTGTTACTTCTCCCGTAACTTATTGCTTTGGAGAAGTCGCTACGGCACTTACGGCTACCGGGACAGGTTTAAAATGGTATACGGCAGCTGGTGGAGCATTAGGCGCTGCACCAACCCCCAGCACGGCTGCGGCAGGCTCTACAACTTTTCAGGTAAGTCAGACAGCTAACTCTTGTGAAAGCCCAAAGGCGTCTATTGTCGTTACTGTTTACAGAACCAATTCTCCGACCGTAAATGCTCTGGTTGAGTATTGCCTTGGCGAGTCAGCCGTAGCTTTGTTGGCCAATGGCACATCGCTAAAATGGTATACAAGCTCTGCGGGTGGAGTAGGGGCGGCAACTGCTCCCATACCTCCAACCACCGCCGTTGGATCAACTCCCTACTTTGTAACACAAACACTCAATGGCTGTGAAAGTGACCGGGCCCGGGTAGATGTTTTGGTAAAGGCCATCCCGGCAGTTCCTGTCACAACTGCCCCTGCGCCTATTTGTCAGCTTGGTACTTCAACATCCCTGCTTGGGCAGGTAAGCGGGGTAACGGGCACCTTAAAGTGGTATACAGCAGCAACGGGCGGAACAAGCAATGCTACCGCACCGATACCTTCCACAGCCACCGCTGGTACAGCAACATTTTATGTAAGTCAAACGGTCAATAATTGTGAAAGTCCAAGAGCTTCCATTGCTTTTGAAACAAAAGCTAATCCTACGGCTCCCACTGTTACTGCATTGGTAGAATACTGCGAAAAAGCAACGGCAAGTCCCCTATCAGCCACAGGAACTGCCCTGAAATGGTATACAACCCCCACAGGTACAACCGGAGTGACTACTACCGCGCCAACTCCTTCAACTGTGTCTGTCACAACAACTGCCTACTATGTGAGTCAAACAACTACATATCCCGTAGGTACTGGCAGCCTGGCTTGTGAAGGACCCCGTGCGAGAATTAATGTGACCATCAATCCGCTTCCTGGTTTACCCTCAGTGATTTCGTTTCAGGAGTTTTGTCAGGAAAGACAGGACAAGAGTTTTACGTTTTCAGCAAATGGTACTAATCTGAAATGGTATACTGCCTCTACCGGTGGCGCAGGCGAAAACTCAGCTCCTTCCATAAACCTGAAAGAAGCAAAAGAAACCACATTTTATGTAAGTCAGGTAACCGACAAAAGCTGTGAAGGAAGTCGCGCTGAAATGAAAGTGCGGGTCAAGCGTCTGCCCGTTTTGCCGGTCGTGAGCTCACTGATTGAGTATTGCCAGTTTGATCAATCCCGGCAACTTACGGCCACTCCCGAAACCAATGGTATTCTGAACTGGTACGGAACCAATGCCTCAGGAGGTTCTCCCTCAGGCAATGCTCCAACGCCAAGTACGGCAGATGGTGGCGAAACGGCCTTTTTTGTAAGTCAAAGCCTGGAAGGTTGCGAAGGCGATCGGACCCAAATCCTGATTCGAATCAATACTACTCCCAAACCGGCGGTGGTCACTCCTGTAGAATATTGCCAGAATACCACCGCAACTCCGCTTTCGGCACAGGGAGCCAGTTTGAAGTGGTATCGTGAAGCTGCTGCTTCTGAATTTCAAACAAATCCATTTACACCCTTTACTGCGAATGTAGGGAATTTTGCTTTCTACGTTACCCAAACGGGTGGCAATGGCTGCGAAAGTCCAAAAGAGAAAATTGATGTACGTATTAAACCATTACCTTCTGCAACCATTACCGGCGACAACTCAATTAGCCTTGGGCAATCCGCACAGATTACCGTTACCTTTACCGGCGATGGCCCTTGGGACTATGTGCTTTCCAATGGCTTGACCGGAAAAGGCGAAACCCAAAATCCACTTCGGATTACGGTAAGTCCTTCGGTAACGACAACTTACGTGGTAACTGAGGTGGAGAATGTTTGCGGCAAAGGTATTCCCAATGGTAGCGCTATCGTAACCGTACGGATTCCTACAATCAGTACCGGAAACCCAACAATTGCCAGCCTGTGCGCAGGCAAATCGTTTACCATTCCGTTCCAGGCGTCAGGCGATTTTGTAGCTGACAATAGATTTAATGTACAAATTTCGTTAACCGAAGAAACTTCTGGATTTAAAACTATCCCCAGCGTCAGAACGGGCAATGAAGTTGTAGCAACGGTACCCGATACGACACTGGGTGGAAATTACTTTGTGCGGGTAGTTGGTCAAAGTGCACAGTTTTTGATTCCGGGAAGTATCAGCCCTGTCAACGTAACCGTTCGGCCTTTGCCAACCGCAACGCTTAGCGGAAACAACACGATCCTGATCGGCGAGTCGACCACCGTAAATGTAGCCTTTACCGGCGATAGTCCCTGGACGTTCCGGTTCAATGATTCAGGCCGTGATTCACTTATTACTACCAGCGTAACACCCTTTGTTATACCTGTGAAACCCGCAGTAACAACGACCTATTCGCTGACTTCGGTAACCAATCAATGCGGAGACGGAAAGGTAAGCGGGTTGGCGCGTATTCAGGTGGATCCAATTTTGAGCAATGAGCCTATCTATACTGCTACCTGGCTAAACGCGTATCCAAGTCCGGTGCAGACAATTTGTGTAGTAGAAATAAATTCCACAAGAACAGGCGATGAGTCCACGATTCAGGTAACCGACATGAATGGCCGTTCGATCCTTTCAAAAATAGTACGGGCAACCCGTACCGAAGTTGATTTTACGGATCAACCCGCCGGAGTTTATTTCCTGAGTGTGGAAAATGGTGGGAAACGTGCCGTAAAAAGAATTTTGAAACAGGATTAAACACTATCAATTATCGACTACTTCCAAAGCGGGAGGCCTCAGGCTCTCCCGCTTTTTGCTACAAAACCCCTACTCATGAGCCCGAATACAGATGTGTATTTTATGCAAAAAGCCCTGCAACTGGCTCAACAAGCTATGGAAGAAGGCGAAATACCCGTAGGTGCGGTGGTGGTTTGTCAGGATAAAATTATTGGAAAAGGATACAATCAGACTGAACGTGGTCAGGATGTGACAGCTCATGCCGAAATTCTGGCACTTACAGCGGCATCCAACTATCTGGGAGCCAAATACCTCAACAATTGTACGCTGTACGTGACGCTCGAACCCTGTGTCATGTGTGCTGGCGCGCTTTTTTGGGCACAGATAGGACGCGTTGTTTTTGCAGCCCGGGATACCAAACGAGGTTTTTCTCAGATTTCTCCCGCGATCTTACACCCAAAGACCCGACTTTCAGCGGGTGTACTGGCCGAGGAATCAGAATCGCTTTTGAAGATTTTTTTTAAGCGACTAAGAACATAAAATCGTATTCCTCTGTTAGAAAAACAACTAAAACTATTTTTAGAACGCATAAAACCACAAACAAAATGGCTTTTACACTCGATCCTTTACCCTACGCTAACGACGCTCTCGAACCGCATATTGATGCATTGACCATGGAAATTCATCATGACCGTCATCATCAAGCCTACGTAACCAACCTGAATGCAGCCGTTGCCGGCACTGACATGGAAGGCAAAAGCATTGAAGAGCTAATGGCAGGCGTAGGTGCCTTACCCGCTGCTGTTCGCAACAACGGAGGTGGCCACTGGAACCACTCTTTTTTCTGGAAGTCTCTGTCAGGTGATGGCGGTGGTGCACCCACCGGCGAACTGGCCAAAGCGATTGACAGCAAGTTTGGCTCATTTGATGCCTTAAAAGCTGAATTTAAAAAAGCCGCAGGCGGACGCTTCGGTTCAGGATGGGCCTGGCTGATCGTAACCGAAGGAGGTGAACTTGCCGTTACCTCAACTCCTAATCAGGACAATCCTCTGATGGACGTAGCCGAAACCAAGGGTACGCCCGTGCTCGGACTTGATGTTTGGGAACATGCTTATTACCTCAAATACCAAAACAAACGTCCTGATTATGTAGACGCTTACTGGAACGTGGTAGACTGGAATGCTGCCGAAGCGCTGTATCAATCTGCAAAATAAGTCCTGATACTCAGGAAGACGCGAAAAAGGTTTACTACTTGTGAAAAAATCTCTCAGATAACGTTGCAAGCTGTAAACCTTTTTCCTACTTTTGTAAGCCCAAAACGGAGATTGTAGCTCAGCAGGTTAGAGCGTCGGATTGTGGTTCCGAAGGTCGCGGGTTCGAACCCCGTCTTTCTCCCTCTTTAAAAACCCCGCCTGTCGGGGTTTTTTTTATAATTCAATTTGCGTATGGTCAGTTCCGCTTTGCGCCTGTCTCCACCTGTTCGCCGGGTATTATTTATTATACTTCCTTTGATGTACCTCGCCGGCCTGGTGGGGCTCAATGTTTCTGTACTTTTGCCCTTTTTTCAGCCCCTGATTCCTTTCAACCTGCTGGCTTCGCTGGGCATTTTACTGCTTTTTCACGACGATTGGCGTCCAACTTTTGGACTATATTGCCTGATGGCATTTCTGACTGGTTTTTTCGTAGAAGTAATCGGGGTGCATACCGGGCTGATTTTTGGCGATTATTCCTATGGCGCAGCACTCGGATGGAAAATCGCGGAGGTTCCGGTGGTAATTGGGGTCAATTGGCTGATCCTGACTTACTGTTGTGGCAGTTTTGTTGATAAAATTTCTACCACAAAACCTGTAAAAATTCTGCTTGCCGCAGCTTGCATGACTTTTTTGGATGTGTTCATTGAACCGGTAGCGATTCGGCTGGACTTCTGGCAGTGGCATCTGGGGGAAATTCCTTTGCAAAACTATGTTGCCTGGTACGTTATTTCTGCCGCTTTATTTGCCGTATTTTACTATTTACCCTTCCGAAAAAATAACCCAATTGCTTCCCTGCTTCTCTTGCTGCAATTTTTATTTTTTGCTCTAAATAACCTGGTTAACCTCCTTGATTAACAACAAATTAAACAATTTGTCAAAAAGATTGTTCTTCAATTAATAGGCCTAAACTGCTTATACTTAATATGATCCTGTGGTGGCAGCATGAACAGAATTCGTTTTTGTAGGTTCGTTCACGAAAGTGATTACTTTTGTGTTTAATGTAGAACCTAAGTTAAACAGATTTCAGAGATTCACAGGCTGAGGTTGACACGTGAGAAAGATATTTTGAAGTAAATTGATAAACACCCTCAAAGCACTATTTAGACATGAGTAATTATTCAATCCGCGATCTTGAACAACTGTCTGGTATCAAAGCGCATACGCTGCGTATTTGGGAACAGCGATACAACATTATTGCTCCCAAACGGACAGACACAAACATTCGGCTTTACGATGATCAGGACCTGAAATTGGTGCTGAATATTTCGTTGCTGAAAGAGCACGGATATAAAATTTCAGAAATTTCAAAAATGACTTCGGACGAGCTCAACGCCGAGGTTATGACTATTTCAGACCGGAAATTAAGCTACCCCGATCAAATACATGCGCTCACAATCTCGATGATTGATCTGGACGAAGAGCGTTTTGAGAAAATTATTAGTACCAATATTTTGCAATTTGGGTTTGAAAATACGATGATTCACATCATCTATCCGTTTTTGAGCCGCATTGGTACGCTTTGGGTAACGGGCTCAATTGGCCCCGCTCAGGAGCATTTTATTACAAATCTCATTCGTCAGAAAGTCATTGTGGCTATTGATGGTCAGGTTGTGAAGCAACTGCCAACGTCAAAAAAATTCCTGCTGTTTCTACCCGAAGGTGAACTGCACGAAATGGGCCTGCTCTTTGCTAATTATATCATCCGGGCCCGCAATCACAAAGTGGTTTATTTGGGGCAAAGTCTGCCTTTTAATGAAATAGAGTTTGCCTACAAACTTCACAAGCCGGACTACATTTTTACTGCTATTACGTCGGTTCCTTCCAGCAACGACGTGCAGCCTTATGTAGACAAACTGGCAGCTAATTTTCCTCAATCTACTATCCTTTTAACGGGTTATCAGGTCGTTGGTCAGGATATTCAGCCTTCGGAAAATACCATTTTGATTAATAAAATTGAAGATTTGATGCAATTGGCTGCTCACTAACTTACTACGTTAATGGCCTCTCCATGCTGAAAAGCCGCAATGTTTTCCGCCACAAGCTGTAAAAGCCGTATGCGGGACTCCTGAAAAGCCCACGCAATGTGTGGAGTAATTATACAATTTGGAGCAGTGAGAAGCGGATTGTCGGCTTTGGGTGGTTCGTTGGAAAGAACGTCCAAAGCCGCACCGGCCAAATCTCCGGCATGAAGCGCATGTGCCAACGCACCTTCATGGATCAACGGCCCACGTCCGGTATTGATTAGGTAAGCCGTTTTTTTCAGTAAAGCCAGAGAATCAGCATTGATAATTTCACGCGTTTCGTCGGTCAGCGGGCAGTGCAAACTCACTACGTCACTTTCCCGGAAAAGCGTTTCCAACGCTACCAGTTCAATACCTGCCCCTGCCGGTAGCTGACTTTTTCGATGCGCCAACACGCGCATACCCATGGCAAGAGCAATTTTGGCGACCTGCGCTCCAATGTCCCCCAAACCAATCAATCCCATCGTTTTCCCGGAAAGTTCTACCAAAGGGGTTTTCCAGTAACACCAGTCTTTGGCATTCGCCCAATCGCCCTGCCGGGTACTTTGGCTGTGTAGCTCGGTATGATTGGTCAACGCCAGAAGCAGCGAAAGTGTATGCTGTGCAACCGCCGGTGTGCTATATCCCCGAACATTAGTTACTGTAATTCCCAGCCTTTGTGCAGCCTGAATATCCACATTGTTGTATCCAGTGGCTGTCACACCTATGTACCGGAGTTTGGGCAATTGCTGCAAAGTTTCGGCAGAAAGCATTACTTTATTGGAAAGAACTATATCGGCATCCAATGCGCGTGTCACGATGTCTTCGGGTGCGGTGCGGTCATATACCGTGAAATTTCCCAATGTTTCCAGCGGGTTCCAGCTCATGTCGCCGGGGTTGAGGGTATAGCCATCCAAAAAAACGATATTCATGAGTATATCAGGTAAAAGTCAGGAGTTGATTTAGGAAAAAGTAGATTGAGCAAATGCCAGCGCTCTCCGCTCGGCCCAGCTAAATTCGTCACCAGCGACCAGAAAACCAACGTGTCCGCCACTTTTTGGCGATTCCAGAAAAACAAACGGATGTTCTTTTGCCAGGTCAGTGGGTGTACATTCGGGGGTGAGTATGGGGTCATTTTGAGCATTTACTACCAAAACCGGAACGCTGATAGCTGCCAGAAAGTAGCGTGCTGAGGCCTGAGTATAAAAGTCATCGGCATTTTGATACCCTCCTAAAACAGCCGAAAAGGCTTCGTCAAAATCACGCCAGACTTTTACAGTTTTCAGTTTGGCAAGATCAAGAAGACCCGGATGTTGCAGCGCTTTTGCCCTGATTTTGCGGGATAATTTTGTAAGGAAGCGTTTTTTATAGAATGCGTTTGAGCTGTGATCGAGTAGTTTAGCGCTGGAATGCAAGTCAAGCGGTGCTGAAAAAGCGACGGCCGTTTTTATCTCTTTGGGAACCTGAGACCCATACACGCCCAGATATTTGAGTGTGATATTTCCTCCCATACTGAATCCGACCAGGCAAATTTCCTCATACTTTCCTACCTGTAAAGCATGTCGGATCACGACCTCAATATCACCGATTTCGCCATGATTATAGAGCCGGAAAGCCCGGTTCATTTCACCACTGCACGAGCGGCAGTTCCAGGCGAGAGCGTCCCAGCCTTCCTGCGAAAAAAGCTTGGCAGTTCCCTTAACATAGTGCCGGCCGGAGTCTCCTTCCAAACCATGAGTAACAATGACCAGCCGCTTCTGATGAGTTCGTACCCAATCCAGATCCAGAAAATCTCCATCGGGCAATTCGAGCCGTTCCCGTTGGTAGGACAGCCCATGAATCTGCCGGAGTGCGCCGGGAATAATGGTCTGCAAATGCCCATTGAAAAGATAGCGCGGTGCGCCCGGATAGCTACTGGGAAAAACAAGGGGCATGAAATTTTCTTTTTTTAATTTAAAAAGCACCGAATGAGCAGGAGCTACCAACGCTTTCCACTCATTCGATGCCTGATTATTTCTTACTGAAATACCTTTCAACTCATCTGAAAAGCACTCTTATTTATTTCCTGTCCCGAGTTTTCCGGCACCGCTTTCTTGTTGTTCAGCCTGCATCGGATTGGCCGGACGGCGGAATTGCTGCTGCTTATAAATCTGGAAACGGGTAGGCTTGGCTACGCGTGGAAAGGAGTTATTTTCGGTATCAATATCCGCAATTTCAAAGTAAGGATCGAGTGTCCACTGAACAACTTTTTTCTTGGTAGAAATTACTTTTTGGATATCCTGATCATTGAAACGCCAGATTTCTGCCGGAAAGCGGGCCACCGAGTCGGTACCATCTTCAAACTCCATCCGCACAATCACCGGCATCACAAGTCCACCTTTGTTTTTGAGACTCAGTGTATAGAAATTAGTATTTGACTGCACCAGGTCGCGCTCCTCCGGAGATAGACTTGCCAGATAATCCTCGTATTTCTTACGATCTGAGTTGGTTACTTTAAACGGATCGTAGGTGTTATAAAAATCCGCCATCGTTGAGTCTTGTGCAACTACGGTTTGATCCTTCGTTTCGGCATCCCGCATTTTACTGATTGTTTTGGCTTTGCGAGCTGCTTCCTGCCGTGCGAGTTCTTTCTCGATTTCAGGATTTTGGGTATCTACGCTAAACCAGTTGACACTCACAATATCCTGATCAACGGGCTCAACGCCATAAAACCACCCTTTCCAGAACCAGTCCAAATCTACACCGGAAGCATCTTCCATGGTACGGAAAAAGTCAGCGGGTGTAGGGCTTTTGAAGCGCCAGCGGTTGGCGTATTCCTTAAATGCATAGTCAAAAAGCTCACGGCCCATGATAGTTTCGCGCAGGATGTTCAGCCCCGCAGCGGGTTTTGCGTAAGCATTGGGCCCCAGACCGATTACGTTGTCTGCGTTAGTCATGATCGGAGAGAGTACGTCTTTGTCAGAAGACATATAGTCTACAATTGACTGTGCTTCGCCGCGGCGGGTGGGGTAGTTGTAGTCCCATTCTTTTTCGGCCAGATATTGGCAAAAGGTATTCAATCCTTCGTCCATCCACGCCCACTGACGTTCGTCAGAGTTTACAATCATGGGGAAGAAATTATGGCCCACTTCGTGAATAATCACGCCAATCATGCCATATTTCACACTTTCACTATACGTTCCATCTTCTTCGGGCCGTCCGCCATTAAACGAAATCATCGGGTATTCCATACCACCGCCAGCCGTGGCATGGCACGAAATCGCTACCGGATACGGATACTCAAACGTACGATTGCCATACGATTTGAGCGTATGCTCTACGGCGCGGGTGGAGTACTGCTCCCACAACGGGTTGCCTTCTTTTGGATAAAAAGACATCGACCAAATCTTGCGGCCATTGCCATACACATCGGTTTTCATGGCATCCCAAATAAACTTCCGGCTGCTGGCAAAGGCAAAATCACGAACGTTGTCGGCTTTGTAAATCCAGGTTTTCTTACCCGTTGGCTTTGTTTTCTCGTTTTCTACGGCTTCTGCCTGCGTAACTATAATAATGGGCTTCGTGGCCGTTTCGGCCTCTTTCATGCGTTTTTTCTGGTCATTGGTTAGTACCTGAGCGTAGTTTTGACATTCGCCGGAAGCGGCCACCACGTGGTCGTCGGGTACGGTAATCGCCACTTTGTAGTTTCCAAAAATCAGAGAAAATTCTCCCTGACCCAAAAACTGCTTGTGCAGCCAGCCATTTACGTCGTCATAAGGAGCAAGACGTGGAAACCAGTGCGCAATGAAGTAGTTGTAGTTGCCGTCTTTTTCAAAAAACTCATAGCCACTCCGACCATAGTACTCCGTAATGTTGTAGGCCCAGTCTACGCCAAAAACTACGTTTGTGCCGGGCTTCATGGCTACGGGAAGGTCAATCCGCATCATTGTTCCGTTGATCGTGTAGGGAAGTGCCTTTCCGGCTTTATCCTTAACTGCGAAAATTTCATAACCAAATTGCTTTTCCGGGGCAAGAGTAGAGCCGCGACCCGTATTCATGGATTGCAGCTGACGAGTGCTCATGCCTTTTTCGCTGATAGCACCCGTGCGGCTTGAACCGCCGATAGCGTCTTTTGCAAACAGATTTTGATCCAGTTGAAGCCAGATGTATTTCAACTCGTCAGGAGAATTATTGAAATACGTAATGATTTCAGAACCAATGATGCGCTGCTTTTCGTCGTCCAGTTCTACCTTAATATCATAGTCAGCACGCTGTTGCCAGTAGTCCTTACCGGGTGCTCCGGAGGCTGTACGGTAGGTGTTGGGAGTCGGCAGGGCCGAGCCCAGTTGCTCGAAGGTAGTATTTGCTTTGTAGTTGGCCGGGTTTGAGGCACGCTGAGCGTGAATACCCCAGCTGACCAGACAAGCTACTACCAGAGAAAGAATTTTTTTCATGAATGTAAAATGATTTGGTTAGGTTTGGTAAAAGTGTTTTTGTGTTTTAAGTTTTTGATAAACAAATGTTTATATAAAAATGGTGTATTAATTGTTTCTTGAAAAGAGCGTTGCCAGCATCGATTGAAAAAGCTCATTGTTAAGAATAAGCGAAAGCGCCATTCCGGCAATAATTCCTGACAAAATATAATTCCAGGTTCTTTTGGGTATGCGTGCCAATTCTATCAGCCCAAATGCGAGAATCAGCACAATCAGCACAATCAGAATTTGACCTAATTCGAGACCTAGATTGAACGCCAGCAAGGGTTCAAAAATGCTGGATTCTTCGCCCAGTAAGCTCTGTAAGTAGGTAGAAAAACCCAGCCCGTGAATCAACCCAAAACCGAGTGCCAGCGGGTAGCGCAGAGGCGAGCTTTTTTCCTGCGTTACGAGTGTTGTTTTCGGAATCCGATGAAACATATTGACTACCGCTGTAATCAAAATTGTAATCGGAATTAGTAATTCAATCACATCAGGCCGAAACGATACAACCCGCAATGTAGCTAATGCCAGCGTAACAGAATGTCCAAGGGTAAAAGCAGTTACTAAAATTAAAACTTTTTTCCAGTCACGTAACGTATAAATGGCGCACAAAGCAATTACGAATAAAATGTGATCGTAGCCGTTGGGGTCAGTAATATGTTCAAATCCTAATTGAAGGTAAGCCTGGAACTCAGTCATGCAAATCAAGTTGTTAAAGCAATAAAGTTAGAAAAGACTTTTCATAGTCTATATACTACTATTTTGCTAAGGAGCAATTGCCGTGCAGGGTCTAATTTTTTCAGGAAAAAGTTAAATTTACCATCTTTTATTAATTCATCAATTCATGAAAACCATTCAATTTGAAAAAGCAGGTCCGCCTGCCGAAGTTTTATTTGTACACGAAAGTGCGGTTCCGAAACCTTCTAAGGGAGAACTTTTAGTGAAAGTCATTGCTGCGCCCGTCAATCCATCCGATCTTTCCTTTGTGCACGGACGCTACGGCCTACGTCCCGAACTGCCTTCTGCCGCCGGATTTGAAGGTGTAGGTACGGTAGAAGCCGTGGGTGAAGGTGTGGAGATTCCGGTTGGAAGCCGGGTTTCTTTTACGACCATTGGTTCCTGGTCTGAGTATGCGCTTGTTAATCACCGGGCGGTGATTCCCGTTCCGGACCAATTATCGGATCAGGTAGCTGCCCAGCTTTTTGTCAATCCATTTACGGCCTATGCCATGGTAGAAGAGTCAGGCGTGCAACCGGGCGAGTGGCTGATGATTACGGCCTGTGGCTCGGCTTACGGAAAACTTGTGATTCAGCTTTGCCGCAAAAAAGGCATCCGTACCATCGGCACGGTCCGGAGGGACGATCTGAACGAAGAATTGAAAAGACTGGGACTCGATGAGGTTATCAATACCGAAACCGAAAAACTGCCGGCCCGCGTTCGGGAAATTACGGGCGGTACGGGCGTGAAATGCGTGGTAGATGCCGTCGGAGGGCACCTGACCGAAGAGGCGATGAAATGCCTGGGTCAAAACGGTTTATTGCTGATTTTCGGACTTCTTAGTGCACAAAATCCAAGGCTTGACGTTGGCCTGATGATCTTTAAAGAACTAACGGTTAAGGGTTTTTGGCTATCCGAATGGATGCGTAAAGTGGATGCAGCTACACGCGCTCAGGTAGCCGGAAATGTAATCGGCTGGCTGGTGAGCGATGAAGTGTCGCTGCCGGTAGAAGCAACCTACGGCCTGGATGAGATCGTGAAAGCCGTCGAACACGCAGATAAACCCGGCCGTTGGGGGAAAATTTTGCTTCAACTTTCGTAAAAAATATTCAACTCTTATGGATTTTGAAATCTATAAAAGTTAGGTATTGATAATCAGGCCAGTAAGATTTTAATAGTCTTACTGGTTTTGGTTAAACTCCTGAGAGTTTTGGTGCATTTTTAGAGGAATCAACATTTTTTTCGTAAACTAGGGCTTCCAAAACCGTCCTTTTACTAGAAATGTTAAAATTGATTGTTCGGTACACTTGCCTCTTTTTATCTATTTTATTCTTCATTGGTAGTCCCAATCGTTCTCAGGCACAGTCGGTTAAGAGTCAAACCCCAGAAAATCCGGTAGAGTCTCTTTTGGATTTTGCATCTCGACATCTTCATATTCCTTACCGCTCGGGCGGCATGAGCAAAAAAGGGTTTGATTGCTCCGGTTTCGTGCGTTATTGTTATCAACAGTGGAACGTCCTATTGCCGCATTCGAGCGCAGCTCAGGCGCACAAAGGCGAAGATATTTCTCTGGAAGAAGCCCAGCCGGGCGATCTCATTTTTTTCAAAGGAAGCAGCACCAAAAGTAGCCAAATTGGTCATGTGGGCATTATTACAGAAGTTAAACCCAACCAAACGGTCCGATTTATTCATTCGGCTTTTAAGGGAGGTGTTCGATACGATTTGCTAAGTTCGGACTACTATCGTCGCCGGTTTGTGGCAGTGCGGCGGGTTTTGCTTCCCACTGAGTAATCCGTCTGCTGCTTAGTTTCCTTTCGGAAGCGAATACCACTCGGTAGTTTTCAATGGCTGCCGGCGATCAAACGTCTGCACCGGGCCGTAGTGTTTAGCCAGATAATCCAGAATTTTTGGTTCGGCTTCACCCAGCTCCCACAGATTTTGGGTTTTCTGCATCCATCGAATTTTTTCCAGCCAAACTTCACGAGTAGCTCTGTATTGGGTAATCAGATTTGCCGAGTGGCAACCGGTACAGTGTGCCCGCATCAAATCGAGTCCCTGCGCTATTACAAAACCGGTTTCGGGGTCCAGGCCACGCAAGGTGTCTGTCTTTATTGAGTGGTTTTGTACCGTATTGCTTACGGGTTGACGAGCCGCCATCCAAAGCATACCTACTGCCATCAGGCAAAATATTTGTATCGGTCGAATTCTGTTCATTTTTAGAATCAGTATGTAGTTAAACCACCTTTATCGCAATCCGGTGGCAGGCATTATTGATGTAGCCTTTCGGATTCCAGGCGGGCATCACCATCGTTTGTGAAGTGCCTTCACTATCTGTGGCTTTGGCCCAAACTTCGTAGTAGCCTTTTTTAGGAAAACGCACCGAGGCGGACCAGTGTTGCCACGCCAGACGATTCTTCGGATTCTGTAAAGAGCATTTTTGCCAGGTAGCGCCATAGTCAATCGAAATCATCATTTCTTTAACCGACAAATCGCCCGCCCAGGAATGTCCTCTCAGGGGGAGTTCGTCTCCCAGTTCAAGAATCGCCCCCGAACGAGGATAGGTAATGACAGACTTTACGGGCATCGACTCTATTATTTTCATATCGGCAGCGGCCACTTTGGCGCCGGGTTCCACCGGAAACGCAGGTACCCGATAGCTATCTCCACCCATTTTTTCACCATCATGAATAATGTTTCTGACCGACAGGCGCGACAGCCATTTGCCTGATACAGAGGCGGGCCAACCACCAACGACCAACCGCAACGGATGTCCATGCATTAGGGGAATATCCGCGCCGTTCATTGCCCATGCCAGAAGTGTTTCGTCTTCCAGTGCTTTGCGCATCGGCACTCCACGCGAAATTGTTGATTTCCCCGGATCACCACTCAGGTGAATATCCGTTCCGTAGTACCCAACATACACGGCGTCGGGTTTGAGTCCCACTTTTTCGAGGACGTCGCGCAGGCGCACACCCGTCCACTCCGCACAACTTACGGCTCCTTCGGCCCATTGATTGCCGGATGTAGGTGGATTGAAACCGCTGCGGCCATTGCCCGCACATTCCAAAGTAAGTTGATACGTATAGTGCTTAAAGTTCGTTTTTAGATCTTGTAAAGTAAAGGTTTTTTTGGAATTAACCGACTCACCATCAATGGTTAGTGTCCAGTTTTTAATGTCAATGTCGGTAGGTAAAGCTCCGTTGTTTCGGATGAACATCTTGTCGGCGGGCGTTATGGCATCATCCAGCAAATGCGCCGGAGTTTCTACGTTCCAGGGCCGATCGCTGCGTATAATCAAATCTTTGTGCTTACCTGTCGGAAGCTCCCCTTCAAGAGCTGAAAGTACCAAAGGTGTGTAACCAGCAGGCATAGACCCGGCAAATACAAGTTCGGTGCCCAAAACGCTGGCAAGAGATGCCAAAACACTTTTTTTTATAAAACCACGACGGTCATGATGAGGTAAAGACATAGGAATAAATAATCAATAGTTGAATAGGTTGGGTCCGACAGGCAAGTTACAATTGGCGGAGGACAATTGCCAGCGAATAGCGGCTCGCCGGATTTATTCACGTATAATCAAAACTTTTTAGAGGTAGTTTTTATTTATATAAAAAATATAAACTTGTATGATTACCATTGTTGTAGGTACCAATCGCCCTCTATCCAAATCTCGTGAAGTCGCAAATTTCTATCAGACTATTCTCGAATCCAATCAAATTGACTGCCAGATTCTGGATTTGGTAGATCTCCCGCCTGATTTTACAACCTCGGCACTTTACGCAAATTCCGGGCGTAACGAAGCCTTTAATCAAATGCGGGCCCGGATGGATACTTCCCGGAAGTTTATATTTGTGGTTCCTGAATATAACAATTCGTATCCAGGCGTATTTAAGGCGTTTATCGACGGGCTAAGCTACCCAAATTCGTTGATTCATAAAAAATGCGCACTCGTGGGGCTCTCGGATGGCGTACAAGGCAACGCGCTAGGTCTGAGTCATTTGACAGATGTTTTTAATTATTTAGGCATGCATGTGCTTGCCCAGAAAGTACGGATTCCGCTCATGAAAAAAAACTTTGCAGAAGGCCAGATTACCGATAGTTTTATCAGACAATTAGTGAATGAACAAGTAAAATCCTTGGTTGATTTCTAGGTAAAAAGAGTGAATTTTAATCAATAGCCCAGAATGCAGCTGCGTGTTTACTCACCTGTTTTCGGGCTATTTTTTTAACATTTCCAACAGACGTTCGGGCTCATCGGTGGTTATGAAATCAAAGTTTTTTTCTACAAACCATTCCATTTGTTGCTGTGTATTGACCGTCCAGACGTTCAGCGTTTGGTTAAGTTGTTGCGCTTGCTGTATCCACTCTTCCTTTTTCTTATACACATTTTGGTTGTAATCCAGCCCGTCCAATCCGTCAGCGGCACATTCGGCGGGAGTTTTATCGCCATTTAGATAAGCAACCTGCGCTTTCGGATCGAGTTCTTTTACCTTTTTACAGACTTCATAGTCAAAACTTATGTAGTCGACCAGACGTTGAGTTTTGGTTTTCTGAACCATTTCCACACACTTTTGAGCCAATAAAAGAGAGCGCTCTTTTCCAAGTTGCGAAGGTTTTATTTCCAGAACCAGCCGGGTTTTCTTCTGTTTTTTACCTTGTAACAAGTACGCTTCAAGGGTCGGAAGCGATTCACCATTGCTTAATTTGACGGCGGCAAGCTCCGCAGAAGTGCTTTTTTCGATAGCAACATTCTGAATAACATGATCATGACTTACAAACAGCCCCATGTCAGCTGCCATATGAACGTCAAATTCGCTGCCAAAGCATCCCAATCGAATGGCGTTGTCGAGCGCGGCCAGTGAATTTTGGGGAAGCCCCTGTTTTTTCCAGGCTCCACGGTGCGCAATAACCTGAGTTTTAGAGGTTTCTTTTCCTATAAATCCGGGAAGAACTACCAGCGCGCTTAATCCTAAAACAACACAAGCAACGTACATTTTCATGGGGTCAATGAGTAAAATTATGATACAGGAAGTAAATAGATTGTCCATACAAATGAACCCAAAAGCAGGAATTTTTACTGCCTCTACTGTATAAAGGTTATATTATTAATCACCACTATTGATTATACTGATGCTTTTGGGTTCGGGCTTTCGTGCGATTCATCGTCCTGCCAAAGCGTAGCCTGCGTCCTTGTTCGCAGTAAAAACCAAAAAATACTGACCAGGATAATGAACGAATAATCTTTATGCTCGGCATGACCGAAAAGGTACCATGAGTTGTTGTGAAAGGCATGAAAGAGGGTAGTAAAAGCCAGATTACGCGTAGCGTAATAGACAAAAAAGAACGCAATACCCATCGTGAATGGATTCCAGAGAGACCAAAGTGTGTACTTATATTGCCATAAATAAGCCGGAATGTGGGTAATTGTAAAAAAGACTACAACGGCCATGAAGAGCAGCAGCGTTTTGGTTCTTGACAATTGCATCATGTGCGCATAACGAACGGGCAGGTAGCGAAAAAGGAATTCCTCAATTAATGCTCCGGGAATGGAGTTGAGAAGGAAAGTCGTGAAAAAACGCCAAAAGCTTTGTCCGGAGTTAAGCCGCAATGTAGCTTCGGGAAGTTTGAAAAACAGGAACGCATTGGTCAACAACCATAGCGTCAGGCCCACAGCGAGCGCCCACAGCCACTGTACGGCATGAAACGGTCTTTGCAGCCAATGGTTTAATGCAAATTTTCGGACCAATACAAAAATTAGCCCTGCCTGTAAGCTGTAAATCAGCAAGCCAAGAAAAATCAGTGCCCAGCGACTTGTGGAATTTTTGAACAGGGGAATGCCATCAAAAAAAAATAGCAGATTGGTAAGTAGGGCAAAAGCGCCATTGGCCAACAGAATCACCCATAAGTTCCAGATTTTCAATCGGGGATTGTGAGTCGTGTCCGGGCTGGGTGCAGCTGCGGCGGAATAGGGTTCGATGTCGGAGTCCTGTTTTGAAATTGTTAAAAGAGATTATTTAGTAAAAAAGAAAACGAATACACTTACGCAGCCATTGCCGGGCGCTTGTGGTATTTGTTTCGGTATTCCAGGGGCGTGAGCCCGGTTATTTTTTTAAATACTTCCCGAAAAGCCTTCGTATCGGTGTAGCCTACATCAAACATAACTTCGGAAATATTCTTTTGAGTACTTTCAAAACTACGCTTGGCGGCTTCCACTTTAACGCGTTGAATGTACTCCATTACTGAATTGTTGGTAGCTTTTTTGAAGCGGCGTTCAAAACTTCGGCGCCCCAGCGCTACCAGGTCTGCCAGCTCATCTACACTAATTTTTTCGGTATAGTTTTTCTCAATGTATTCCTGCGCTTTTTTTATTTCCAGATCCTCATGATCTTTTTGCCCATTGAAGAGGGTAAAAGCCATTTGATTGTCGCGGTCAATATCAATGGCAAAATATTTGGAAGCCAGAATAGCCATTTCCCGACCGGTATATTTTTCAACCAGATATAGCAAAAGATTCCAGTAAGACAGTGCGCCGCCGCTGGAATAGAGCCGTTTTTCCTCCGTAATGATACTGCCGTCTACCAGTTCAACTTTCGGAAACATCTGCCTGAATTCACGGGCGTAGGCCCAGTGGGTCGAGCAGCGCTTTCCGTCGAGCAAACCTGTGGAGGCAAGCAAAAAGGCACCTACACAAAGAGAAGCCACTTCGGCGCCACGGTCATAGTGCTGCACAATCCAGGGAATTACGCGGCGATTTTGTTCCAGTGCAGAGGTCATGTCGCCAAACAGGGCAGGAATAATGATCAGGTCAGTGTCCTGAATATCGTCAAGCAATTTATCGGTATGCACGGAGAAAAGTCCATTTTGAAGATTGACTTCCGGTGTCATACCTACCATATGAATCTGAAAAAGCGGGGATTGATTATTGGCTTCCAGAAATTGGTTTACGGCTGTAAACATGTAGCGTGGATCAGCTACGGCTTCCAGCACGCAGGATTCCAAAACGAGAATAGTAATATGTTTCATGGATTCAGGAAATAGTCTTTCTGGTTACGAATAATTAGGAAGCTTATACTATCCTCAAAAATAGATTCTTTCTCCTTCTTTCTCGCATAGACCGCCGGTTTTTGTATGTAAAAGGATGGGTAACTGGTGTCGTAATCAGCCTTTGGAGAGTAATTTTACTCAGAATGCATGCGTTTCCTCCTATGAAAAAATTTGATTACATCATTGTTGGTGCAGGCTCGGCCGGGTGCGTGTTAGCCAACCGACTTTCACTTGACCCCTCTGTTTCGGTGCTGCTTCTGGAAGCAGGCGGCCCGGATAAAAAACTGGAATTACAGATTCCGGCGGCCTATTCCAAACTCAATCGCACCGAGGTGGACTGGGGCTATCAGACGGAGCCACAAACCCATGTGCTGAACCGGAAAATTTATTTGCCCCGGGGTAAAACACTGGGAGGATGTAGCTCTACCAATGCTATGGCCTATGTACGAGGCAATCGCGCAGATTTTGATGGCTGGGCTGCCGCCGGAAACAATGGCTGGGGCTATGAAAACGTTCTTCCATATTTTATTAAATCAGAGCATAACGAGCAACTGAAAAATGAGTTTCATGGGCAGGGCGGCGAGTTAAACGTTACGTTTGCACAACGGTATCGTACGCCCGTGGCTGATGCTTTTGTGCAGGCGTGTATTGAAAAAGGACTTCCTGAAAATCAAGATTATAACGGTGCTTTGCAACTGGGAGCCGGGTTATTTCAATTTACAATCAAGAATCAAAAGCGGCACAGCGCTGCTACGGCCTTTCTCAAACCAGCACTTCAACGACCCAATCTGACGGTACGGACGCATGCCTTAACCCGGCGGGTTTTGATCGAAAATGACCGGGCTACGGGAGTTGAGTTTACGGTAGGGAGGTCTGCCGTTGAGCAGGCATTTGCAGCCAAAGAAGTGATTTTGTCGGCAGGAGCGTTCAATTCTCCGCAGCTGTTGATGTTGTCGGGTATTGGTGACGAAGAGGAGTTAAAAGCACATGGAATAGCTATCAAAAAGCATTTGCCGGGTGTGGGAAAAAATCTTCAGGATCATTTGTTTTTGGCCGTTAGCTCGCTTGCAACTATTCCGTTGGCCAACAACGAACTGAGGATGATTAATCAAATCAAGGGGGCTTTAAACTATGCTGTTTTTGGAAAAGGGCCTTTGACTATAAGCCCGCTGGAAGCGGTAGCTTTTCTAAAACTGACTGATTCGCCGGATCCGGTGGACTTTCAGTTTCATTTTACGCCCATTCATTTGGGTAACGATTATAAAGCGGATTTGTATGATCTAAAAACTTTTCCATTTACCAACGGCTATACTATTTTACCGACGCTATTAAAGCCAGAAAGTCGTGGATTTGTAGCCCTTCGCTCCGCCAATCCGGCGGAAGCGCCCATAATTCAGCCCCGATTTTTATCGCATGAAGCAGATTTGACGACGCTTTTGGCAGGAACCCGAAGCGCCATTGAGGTTATGGGGGCTGATGCGTTTGCACCTTACCGCAAGCAGCTGATTGCCCCGCCCGATTGTGCCACCGATGATGCGTTAATTCTGCATATTAAACAAAGCCTTGAAACGGTCTATCACCCGGTAGGGACCTGTACAATGGGTCAGGATGAAGGTTCGGTAGTAGATGAAAAACTACGCGTGCATGGCATAGAAGGGCTACGCGTGGTGGACGCCTCCATTATGCCACGGATTGTGGCCGGCAATACCAATGCCGCCTGCCTGATGATTGGTGAAAAAGGAGCGGATCTGATTATTAATAGCTAATAATCAAGATTTTCCTATAAAAAAAGGTAGCAGTCAGTTTCAAGCTGATCGCTACCTTTTTACTTAAAAAAATATTTTTGATCAAAAATGACGTTCGCCAATTTCTCTTTTTCCTAACATGACAGCACCTACCATCGCAATCAGGAAAAGTACAGATGCAAGCTCGAAAGGAAGGAGATAGTCCCGGAACAGCACCATTCCAAGGCTTTCGACCATGCCGGTTTGTGATTTGAATTCATAAGGATTATACGTTCCGACCTGAGTCTTGCGATATGCACCAAATAGAATGATGAAAATGGTGCCGCCAACAATAGCCGCCGCAATTTTGGTGACGTTCCCGCGGAATTTTTCTTCTTCTTCTTTCATATTCAAAAACATGATTACAAAAAGGAAAAGTACCATAATTGCGCCCGCATAAACGATAATATTTACTGCCGCCAGAAATTGCGCGTTTAATAAAATGTAATGGCCCGACAAACAAAAAAATGTCAGGATCAGATATAGAACGCTATGGATGGGGCTCCGGGACACCACAACCATGATGGCGCTCAGGATAGTCAGAAATGACAAAAAGTAAAAAAATGAGAGTGTCGGATTCATTGGAAATTCAATTAAAAAAAACGAGAACTGTTGATACCTGCTACAAAAAGGCAGACTCAGGGAATGGCCCGTGGTTCTACGTGACTGATTGCTCCGGCTGCTTTTTTCAAATCCTGCGCATGGGCCTCTTCTTTGGTCCATGCTTCACGAAGGTAGCGGTTGTTCATATCTTCTACCAACAAATCTTTTCCCCAGATTACCTGATCACGTTCGGTAAAAACTGGTACAAATTCATCGTGGCGCAGGTACACGGCTTGCTTGGGGCAGGCTTCTTCGCACAGTCCACAAAATATACAGCGAAGCATATTTACTTCGTACACAGCCGCATATTTTTCTTCACGATACAGATGTTCTTCGCCTTTTTGACGTTCCTCAGCAACCATCGAAATGGCCTCTGCGGGGCACGCCACGGCGCACAAGCCACAGGCAGTGCAGCGTTCGCGGCCATCGGCGTCCCGTTTCAACACATGGCGGCCTCTGAACACGGGGCCCAGATATCGTTTCACTTCGGGATACCGGATGGTCACTTTCTTTTGGAAAAAGTGCTTGATCGTAATGGCCATTCCGTGGGCGATAGCCGGCAGATAAATCCGCTCGGCCAGCGTCATTTCTTTATTACTTACTTGCTTGGAGCGATTGGTCAGTTGTTGCATGGCACTACTCGTTTTTTCGTGTCAGGATTATTTCAGGAAGGCGGTCAGGCTGGGTTGAATAAACAACACGCCAATGCCTGTAATTAAAATATTAAGAATGGCCAGAGGAATTAACCCTTTCCATCCAAGGTTCATGAGCTGATCGTAGCGGAAGCGGGGGAGCGTCCAGCGTACCCACATGAAAAAGAATACGCCAAATAAAGCCTTACCAAAGAACACCGCTGTACCCAGCAAGGTAGCTACATTGTGCCCGGCTATATCTCCGAAAGCAGCCGTTAATTGCGTATATACCCAGTCCATTCCGGGATAGTTGTAGCCACCAAAATAAAGAGCTGACACAACCGCTGACGAAATAAACATATTGATATATTCGGCAAATAGATAAAAGCCCAGCTTCATGCTACTGTACTCGGTGTGGTAACCACCTACGAGCTCAGTTTCGCACTCAGGCAAATCGAAAGGCGTACGATTACATTCGGCAAAAGCGCAGGTCAGAAAAATAATAAAGCCCAGTGGCTGATACCAGATATTCCAGTTGCCTCCGTGCTGCTGTGCTACGATTGAACCTACCGAAAGCGATTCGCTCATCATCAGAATGGCCACAATGGAAAGTCCCATGGCTACTTCGTAGCTGATGTTTTGTGAAGCCGCACGAATGGCACCTAACAGTGAGAACTTATTATTGGAAGCCCAGCCACCAACCATGATTCCGTAGACACCCAGCGAAACAACGCCAAAAATGTAGAGAATCCCGATGTTAGCCTCTACGCCCTGAACGGCCACTTCAATGCCGTCGTAGCGCAAGGTGCTGCCAAAAGGAATAACAGCACTTGCCATTAGGGCAGTAAGCATGGCTAAACAAGGACCAGCAATAAACAGCCATTTGTTGGCCTGTGCGGGGATAAAATCTTCCTTAAAAAACATTTTTCCGGCATCGGCCAGCGGTTGCAAAAGACCCCAGGGGCCGGCGCGGTCGGGCCCCAGACGATCCTGAATAAAGCCTGCTACTTTGCGCTCGCCATAGGTAGAATACATGGCTATAAGCAATGTAAGTCCAAAAATGACCAGAATAATGATAGCCTTAATTATAAATGCGGTTAACTCCATCTTCGTATAGGAGGGTAGCTGCCTACCCGTTAGAGAAATTTATCTAAAACAGAACTACTAGTTTTTTTCGGCAAGTGAGCGTTGATTGGCTTTGTTGTTATTTTCAATACTCAGCTCACGAATCGTTTGATCATCCGTTATGTAAGGCCGGGAATCGTCTATGGGCTTGTATTGTGAAGCAGCGAGTTTAAGCGCAAAATCAGGCTTTTTGATTACGTCTGCACGGTATTTGTTGGCAGAAATTACTGAGCTGCGCTGTACTTTGGTTGGGCCTTCAATGACCCAATCGCTGGTTTTTTTCTTCTCAAAACGGCAGGTATTGCAAATAAACTCTTTTACTTCTCCCCATTCGTTTTTGCGTGCCGTTACCCGAATTACTTCTTCTCCACGGTACCAAAGCGTCACACGACCACTACACTTATCACATTGACAGTGTGCATCTACGGGTTTGGAAAACCAAACGCGATTTTTGAAGCGATACGTTTTGTCTGTTAGTGCACCTACGGGGCACACGTCAATCACATTTCCTGAGAAATCATTATCAATTGCTTTCTCGATATACGTACCAATTTCGGCAGCATCGCCCCGGCCCAACACGCCATGAACGCGCTTGTCTGTAATCTGATCGGCTGTATATACACAGCGATAGCACAAAATACAGCGGGTCATGTGAAGCTGTACGTACGGCCCAATGTCCTGTTTTTCAAACGTACGGCGTTCTTCTTCGTAGCGTGTTTTGGCGGAGCCATGTTCAAAGGCAAAATCCTGTAAATGGCATTCGCCAGCCTGATCGCACACGGGGCAGTCGAGCGGGTGGTTCAGAAGCAAAAACTCCACGATGCCTTTGCGTTCTTCAAGCACGGCGGGGTTGGTCACATTCTCAACCACCATTCCGTCCTGTACCTGAGTAATGCAGGAAGGCACAAGCTTAGGCATCGGGCGGGTGTCTTTGGCAGAGCCCTGCGCCACCTTCACGAGACAGGCCCGGCATTTGCCACCACTGCCTTTGAGGGGCTCATAGTAGCACATGGCAGGAGGTACCAAATGATGCTGACTGGAATCGGCTTCGGCAATCCGTCGGGCGGCCTGCATGATCGTCGTTCCCGGTTCTACCTCGACCTCAATTCCGTCGAAGGTTATTTTGATTACTTGCGGTTTGTTATCTTCCATGTTTCAGTAATGAGAGAATGACAGAATGAGGGAAAGATGTTTTTTACTACTCTTATTCACTCAATCACGGATTAGATCATTCAAAATTTAAAACCTAGGCCAATACGGCTGCTCCTTTGTACACTGCTCCGGGCAGAGTAGCTTCTTTGGGATGCGAAACATGCCACTCGAATTCTTCCCGGAAATGCCGGATTGCACTTGCCACGGGCCATGCGGCTGCATCGCCAAGGGGGCAAATAGTATTTCCTTCTATTTTTTTAGCGACATCTACCAGCAGGTCAATGTCGTGCATGCTTCCGTGTCCGTGTTCAAGGCGATGCAATACTTTTTCCATCCAGCCAGTACCTTCACGGCACGGACTGCATTGCCCGCAGGATTCGTGGTGGTAAAAGCGTGAAAAATTCCAGGTATTGCGCACGATGCAGGCGGTTTCGTCAAAAACAATAAATCCACCCGAACCTAGCATTGTGCCCGTTGCAAAGCCGCCGTCCGACAGCGATTCGTAGCTCATGAGCCGATCTTCGCCATTCGCTGTTTTATAGACAAGATGTGCAGGAATAATCGGTACGGAAGAACCTCCGGCCACAAGGGCTTTCAGATGATGCCCGTCCCGAATGCCACCGCAGTATTCGTCCGAATTCATAAATTCTTCCACCGAAAGCCCGAGTTCAATTTCGTAGACCCCCGGTTTTTTAATATGTCCCGAGGCCGAAATTAGCTTGGTACCTGTGCTGCGGCCAATACCGACAGAAGCATAGGCTTCTCCTCCGTGGTTAATAATCCAGGCCATATTGGCAATTGACTCTACGTTATTAACAACTGTTGGACTTTGGTAAAGCCCTTTAACCGCCGGGAAAGGGGGTTTATTCCGTGGATTTCCTCTTTTCCCTTCGAGTGATTCAAGCAGGGCGGTTTCTTCGCCGCAGATGTAAGCACCGCCTCCGGGCTGTACAACGAGTTCAAGGTCATAGCCTGAACCCAGAATGTTATTACCCAGGAGACCATTGGCGGTTGCCTCTGCGATTGCTTTTTCCAAAATCTGAATCACATACATGAGCTCGCCCCGTACGTAGATAAAAGATTTGTTTGCTCCCAGGGCATAGCTCGATATAATCATCCCTTCAATTAATAAATGAGGGATGGTTTTCATCAGGTAATGATCTTTAAATGTGCCGGGCTCCGATTCGTCGGCATTGCATACCAGATACCGGGGCACGCCTTCGGGCTTTGCCAGGAAGCCCCATTTCATACCCATCGGGAAGCCCGCACCACCGCGACCTCGTACTCCCGATTTTTTGGCTTCTTCCACAACCTCCTCAGGAGACATAGTTTTGATCGCTTTTTCAAGCGCAGTGTATCCACCGTTTTTGCGATACACGTCAAAAGTCTCAATGCCGGGAATGTGGCTATGTTCGGTCAGAATTTTTATTGCCATTAGTCTGTTTTTTTCTGCGGAGAGCTATTTACTCAATTCATCTAGGATAGAATCTACCTTTTCATTGGTCAGATTCATATAGTATTTTTCCCTGATCTGGAACACCGGTCCCCAGCCACAGGCGGCGAGGCATTCAACTTCTTTTAGGGTAAAAAGTCCATCCGGAGTCGTCTGCCCGGTTTTGATTCCCAGGCGTGCCTGCAAATGATCATAGACGCCTTCGGCTCCCATCAGGCAGCACGGCCCTGTGCGGCAATATTCGATGACATGTTTGCCTACCGGTTGCAGGTGAAACATGGTATAAAAGGTAGCAACTTCGTAGACCTCAATGGGTTCGATGCTGAGCAGCTCAGCCACCTGATCCATCACCTCGCTGCTCAGCCATCCCCACTGCTCCTGAGCCAGGTGCAAAACGGGTAAAAGGGCGGATTTCTGCCGTCCTTCGGGATAGCGGGCAATGATCTCCTTAACTTTGGCCAGTCGCTCTGGCGTAAATGCACTAGTGGTTGGTATCTCGGTCATTTGATTTTCTAGAAATTGGCAAACTTCCCGTCGGAGGGTTCCAGTCGGGATCAGGAGTCTAATTCGCCTGCGATTACGTTCAAACTACTCATAATTACGATTGCGTCCGACAACGTGCTTCCGATGCACATCTCGGGGAATGCCTGGTAATAAATGAACGAAGGACGACGAAAATGCAGCCGGTAGGGCGCTCGTCCGCCATCACTGATCATATAAAATCCAAGCTCACCATTCCCGCCTTCTACGGCATGATAAATCTCGCCGGCAGGTGCGTCAATTTCTCCCATAACAATCTTGAAATGGTAAATGAGCGCTTCCATATTGGAATATACCTCATCTTTGGGAGGAAGGTAATATTCGGGAGCATCGGCATAATAGGGACCCTGCGGAAGGTTTTCAAGAGCCTGCTCAATAATTTTGAGGCTTTCCCAGATTTCCGCATTTCGTACCATAAAGCGATCGTAGGTATCGCCGCTTTGGCCAACAGGAATTATAAAATCAAAATCTTCATAGGAAGAGTAAGGATTCATTACCCGAACGTCGTAATCAACTCCCGCAGCGCGCAGGTTGGGTCCGGTAAAGCCATAGTTCAAAGCTCGTTCTGCCGAAATCGCACCAACATTAATCAGGCGATCCATGAAAATCCGGTTTCGGTTAAACAGATTTTCAAACTCCTGCATCACGGGTGGAAACGACTTGATAAAAGCCCGAAGTTTGCGAATAGCCTCACTGGACAAGTCTCTTTCCATACCGCCAAGGCGGCCCATATTGGTAGTTAAGCGTGCGCCGCAAACTTCCTCGTATATTTCGTAAATCTCTTCGCGTTTTTCAAAAAGGTACAAAAAGCCTGAAAATGCGCCGGTATCTACTCCCAAAATGCCATTACAGATCAGGTGATCGGCAATTCGGGCCAACTCCATCATAATGACCCGGATGTATTGTGCCCGCTTGGGAACGTCTACTTCCAGAAATTTCTCCATCGTCATGTGCCAGCCAAGGTTATTAATTGGCGACGAGCAGTAATTCATGCGGTCGGTAAGCGTCGTAATTTGGTAGTAGGGGCGGCGTTCGGCAATTTTTTCAAAAGCCCGGTGAATATACCCGATGGTCTGCTCGGTGCTCACAATTTTTTCTCCGTCCATTTGCAGGATATTCTGGAAAATGCCGTGGGTAGCCGGGTGGGTTGGGCCTAGGTTCAGCGTGGTCAGTTCACCAACCAGTTCAGGTTGGCCGATCCGCGCGGGGGATTTTGCATTAGGGACTAGTTCTATATCTGCCATGAATCTCTTTTTTGTGGGTCTCAGCGTCCAAACAACGCATCTAGTTTGTCTTCACGGGTCGCATCTTCGAGTGGATATTGTTTCCGCATCGGGAAATAATCCATCTCTTCAATATTAAGAATCCGGATCAGGTTGGGATGTCCATCAAAGATAATTCCAAAGAAATCGTAGGTTTCGCGTTCCATCCAATTGGCAGATGAATACACCGGTGTCGCACTTGGAATATGCAGATCTGCCTCAGACAGATAAACTTTGATTCGCAGCCGAAAGTTATGAACCAGGCTATGCACATGGTACACTACGGCAAACTCCTGTCCTTTCCAGTCTGGAAAATGGACTCCTGTGAGATCAGTCAAAAAATTTCCCTTGATTTTTTCATGATTGAATAAAAATTCAAGCATGGGTAAAATCTGCTCGCGGGTGGTCGAGAGGGTTAATAATCCGTATGGTTCTTCAAAATCAAACACGTCATCCCCGAATTTTTTAACGAGGGTTTCGGCTACTTTCTGATTACTGAGCATAGGGGGCTATTGAATATTATAGGACTGAAGCAACTGTTGGTATTCATCCGAATTGCGGCGGCGCAGCGATTCGTTGCGGGCAAGTTCCTGAATCTGCATCAGGCCATCAATTACCTGCTCGGGTCGTGGCGGGCAGCCGGGTACGTATACATCAACAGGTATAATTCGGTCAATACCCTGTAAAACGCTGTATGTATCAAAAATACCACCACTTGATGCACAGGCACCCATGGCCATTACCCAGCGGGGTTCGGCCATTTGAAGATACACCTGTTTTACGATAGGGGCCATTTTTTTTGCAATTGTCCCCATCACCATCAGAATGTCAGCCTGACGAGGTGAAAAGCTTGGGCGTTCGGAGCCAAAGCGTGCAATATCGTAATGAGAGCCCATAGTGGCCATAAACTCAATACCGCAACAGGACGTAGCAAAAGGTAACGGCCATAGCGAGTTGCTTCGGGCTATACCAATGACTTCATCAAAAGAAGTGGCAAAGAAACCGGATCCACTGTGCCCTTCGGGAGCTTTAACTATCTCAACGGATTTCATATAGGATCAATCAATGTCTAAAAAATAAATAAGGACTATTCTTCCCACTTCAATACTCCTTTGCGAAGAATGTAATAGAAGCCGGCGAGAAGAAGAGCCATAAAAAGAACCATTTCGATAAAACCGAGCATGCCCAGCTTCTTGAAATTTACGGCCCATGGATACATAAAAATTACCTCGACATCGAAAAGTACAAACAGGATTGCTACCAGGAAGTACTTTACCGAAATGGGGGTACGGGCATTTCCAACTACCTCAATTCCACACTCAAAAGGATCGTCCTTGGCTTTGCTTTTGCGGCTGGGGCCAATGCGGTGCGTTACGATCATTGTTACAACAATAAACGCTGCCGCCAGTACAAACTGTACGATAATGGGTAAAAAATCGGATGGAAGATAGTTTGTATTCATGATAATCGTGCTTTCAACGGATTGTTAATGGGATTTGTTCAGGCACTGCTGGATTCAGGTTGCCAATCCCGGTGTTCAAAATTACGAGGTGCAAATTTACCAACCAAATGACTGGATTCCCGAATTTTGACAGGAAAATTCATAAGAAAGGCTCCTGAACTCAGGAGCCTTGTTGAAATTACATTTTATCAATCAATAACAATACGTTTGGTCACGTCCAGGCCGGGAGCTCTTACACGGACAATGTAGGTGCCGGTTGGAAGTGTACCGGCGTTGATGGTTCGTCTTTCGTTAAGAATTGGAAATTTCTGGGTTCGTATAATTGTGCCGTCAATATTGTAGAAAGCCACTTCCGCATTAGTAAGGTCTTCCCGGGTTTCGATGGCAATAACGCCTCCTCGACTGGGATTTGGAAAAATAACAACCCCATCTCCTTCGGATATGGTATAAGGGAAAGGAGCAGAATAAGCGGAATAGCAGGTCAAGGAGTTTGTAGAGCCGAGGGTAAACACGGCTCGTGCTCTGGCCGAATAGCTGCCAGTTTCGGTTACTTTAACGGCTGGTGTTTCAGGTTTAAGAAACCCCGTATTGTATCTCCATTCATATTTTTCGTTTAGTCCGGTTTCAGAAATAGCTGCACTCAGGCTATATGGGCCGGATTGTTCAACCACAGGCGCACTCAGCGCAGGCCGAACCGTCAAATTTACCGGAGCAGAGACTTCTGATTCGCACCCAAACACGTTGCGGGCTTTCACGGTATAATTTCCTGTTTGCAGCGCTTTCAGTGATTTTGTGGTAGAACCATTGCTCCATAAAAAATAGTCGGTGCCGCCCGACGCAGCCAAAAGAAGCCCGGAATCGGCACATGCCTGCTGCTGACCTCCCGGAATAATCACGGGCCTTACCGGCCTCACGGTACCCGGAATCGTAATTTGTGGACTCCGAAGGGCATTCCCACTGGCATCTTTCAAAGTAGCCCGGTAGGTTCCGGCCGATGATACTGCAATTGTTTTACCGGTTTGCCCGGTAGACCAGGTGTATGAAGAATATCCGTCCGGCAGCGTTAAAGTTACAGTTGCATTATCAGTTCCGCAGGAGGTTGTCAAAGCCGGAATAGGAGAGGGGGTAACGGGTGTAATGGTCGAAAAAAACGTAGTATTTAACGAGTTATTCCAAAGCTCTGCCAACAGACGGTTTCCTTCCTGCCCTACAAAGTGAAGGCCATCGGGTCTTGGAAGAAGAAAATTATCTGTTTCGGGGCCGGGAAAAGTACTGTTAAAGGTCGTATTAAGTACGGCATTTTGGCCATTAATTACCGCCTGACTTGTAATCGATTCGCCAGAGAGAGAGACTGTGCGGGAAGTTCGGGCAATAACCCAGTTGATACGCTTGCCCGTATCTCCGCTAAGTTTATTAATGACAAATTGAAGATTGTCCTGATATTCCCGCGCGCTCATGTTGATGGGAGTTGTATCGGTTTCTCCCTGCATCCAAAGGATGGCTCGAACACCCAACTGATGTACGTAGTGCTGCGTTGAAATCAGCATGTTTCCATACGGCATTCGGGCAGGATAAGGAAAACCACCGTAATAGTTAATGGTACTTTTGCCGGCAGCGCTTTCGGCCCAGTTTCGTACGGATGTACCTTCCCAGGCAGTGTTAATAAACAAAACGGGTACGTTTAACTTTCGGGTTAATAAGTCACCTAAAATTCCCCAGCACCAGGCGGTTTGGCCACGGGGGCCTACTGTTACATTGGATTCGAGATGAGCAAATGTTGGGGCCGGGGGGTCAAGTATCGAGTTAACTGTGTTGTCATAAACGATATAATTTACGCGGTCATCCGTTGCGGCGGGGCCGGGCGCGTTACTAAGTCCCTGAGCATTGGACTGTCCGGCAATCATGAATACCTCTCCCACGCCCATCCGTGAAACTACGTCCCGGCCAATGATGCTTCCTGCCAGCAGCGCCCGCACTTCAAGCGTATACCAGCCGCCTTGAAGGCGTAGCGTACCCACAAAAATACCTCCGGTAGGGTTGTTCTGTAACGTACTCCATTCCGTAGCAATTCCCTGGCCGGGGATTACCGGAACTGCTCTAACCTCCACTTTATCGATGGGTTGGGTATAAGTTCCGGAAATTGAAATAGTCGTTTGTCCGGTAATATCGCGCTGATATACTGAACGATCTGTGGGTGAGGTGATCGTAATTTGGGCCTGAGCAACCATTGCGCAGGTAGCGCATAACAACCAGGCATTCAAAAAAATAGAGGTAAAAGACTTGGTGAGCATTCTTTGGGCGGTGGTAAAGTATAGATTCAAGAACAAGAGCATGGGTTTTGGACCGATACAAGATTGTCCACTTTTTTTGCATGTAAGATGTATGCAAAATTAGCAGATTATTTTTGCTTCGGTTATACAGATTATTTTTTTGGTAAGTATCATTTCCTCATTGCTGAATAATGACCTTTTTTACGCTACTGAGTGTACCTGAAATGAGACGAACAAAATATATGCCATTCGGTAACAAGGATAAATCCAGGTATTTCCGTTCGTTCATGACCAGGATATTGAAATGCTGCACTTGTACGCCTTTGGCATCAAAAATCTGTACGACTGTATTTTCCAGATTTTCCAGCGTTTCAATGGTCAATCGTCCGTCAGTTGTTGGATTTGGATAAATACTCACTCCGTCTGAGCCATCTAGTGGAAGTGCGAATGTAAAAACATCGGATTCTTCGGACAAACAACTCAAAGTAGCGCTGTATTCAACTATACCGTATACTGAAAACGTACCGGTTTGGTTTACTTTAATGGCCGCTGATTTGTCAGGGAGTTGCGTATTGTTTTTTTTCCAGACATATTCTTCCAGAGGAATTCCATTCTCTACCGCCAGGGTAAACGTACCTGCCTGAACGATCGTCGGTTGTGGGGGCGTTCGTTTGACATCCAGCCGAATCGGTGTTGAAAAAGGTGAAAAACAACCATTCGTGCCAATGACTCGGGCTGAGTAATTGCCTGATTCTGTGGCTGTAATTGCTTTTTCCGTGGCCCCCGTATTCCAAATCGTATTTTCTGTGCCATTAACTACGAGCTCAACCTGATCTCCATCACAAAAGACCGTCGGCCCAAGAGCAGAGGTCGTTGGTGCTTGCGGCAATGGAAGCACGGTAAGGCTTATGGATGGGGAAGGGTCCGAATTGCATCCGAATTCATTTCGAGTTACGACCCAATACGAATTGGCTATGTTGGTTGATAATTCCTGAGTAGTAGCTCCGTTGCTCCACACATAACCCGCTGATGCAGGGGCTTTAAGCGTGATGCTTTGGTCGGCACAAAAGGTCGTAGGTCCAACTGCCTCAATCGTTGGCTGTGCCGGAAGCGGATTTACAAGTATTTGTATAGGGGCCGAAGCCGGTGAAGTACAGCCGTTGGCATCTGTTGTGGTTAAGGAATAATTTCCCGGGGTTTTGACATTGATTTCCTGTTGATTGCTTCCATTGCTCCATTGGTAAGAATGTGCAGGACTGGCTTTCAACAAAGAATAGTCGCGGTCACAAAAGGTCGTTGGGCGAAGTGCCGCAATTGTTGGTACTTCTGGCAAGGGGTTAACCCGCACCCGGACCACATCGGATGTATTGACACAGCCGTTGGCATCGGTTACGCTTACTGAAAATTCTCCTGATTGATTAACCACAATCGAAGGTTCGGCGGAGGTCGTGTTCCAACGGTTTCCGGTGGTGTAGCTAGACGTTAGCTGAACGTTTTCTCCTGCACAAAAGGTTGGGTTGCGGCTTGTGGCTATGGTTGGTTTAACGGGCAAGGCATTTACGGTCACAGAAATTGGGTCAGAATCTGGCGAGGGGCAACCATTTTGGTCAATAGCCCGTACACGATAATCGCCGCTTTGGGTAACCGTTAGCACGGCACCTTCCTGTCCATTAGACCACGCACTGCGAACTTCGGCATTTGAGCGAAGTTCTACCTTACCACCCTGACAGAACGTTGTGGCACCTTGCACACTAACCGAAGGGCGAGGCGGCGGCGGAGTTGAAAATATGCCAATGGTAACCGGCGCAGAAACTGCCTCACAGCCATATACATTTTGAGTACTTACCCAAAACGTATTGGGAGCATTGGTGGTAATGCGTTGTTCGGTTTGTCCGGTATTCCATCGAATATTTTCTGACGTTGAAGCGGTGAGTGCAAGAGTACTGCCCTGGCAAAGTGTGTTGCTGCCGTCAAGGTTAATGGTTGGAACGGACGGTTGAACCTGATCGGGAATCTGTAATTCCGGTGTACTCAGAATATTTCCGAACGAATCGCGCACCCGGGCAACATATCGACCTCCACCTACCCAAATTTTCGAATCTGTGCGGCCATTATTCCATTGAATCGAGTTAATATTTTCTCCTTCAATTGTAAGTGAAACCGAGTTGTTGTCGGCGCATGCTACCGTAATTCGAGGAGCTACCGCTGAACGAAATGGCTCTGAGCGGGAAAAAAAGTCGTCCGTCAGGGCGTCATTCCAGGCATCGCCCAGTTCATAAAGCCCACCGTCCTGAAAATGAGCTCCGTCGGGTCTCGGTGCCTGAATACGATCCGTTTCGGGGCCATAAAAGGTATTGGAAGTGTTGGCAACCGTTTCGTTTTGGGCATTGATTATCGCCGCATCAGATCCTCTTTGATTGTCGTATGAACAACGCGCAATAACCCAGGAAATATTCCGGCCAGTTTCACCCCGGGTTTGGTCTATAATGGCCCGAAGATCATTTGTATACGAACTTTGGGACGTTTTTGTAAAATTATCGGCTTCACCCTGATGCCACAAAATCGCTCTTAGTCCTGTGATTGGAATATAATACTGAAGCGAAAGTCGTAGGTTGCCATAAGGCATACCGGAGGGCTGGAATGGCTCGCCATTGTATACCGAATAAGCAGTCCCATTAATGCTTTGGCGCCAGTTTTGTACGGCTGATCCGTGCCATGCAACGTTGTAAAACAGAACCGGTACACCCAAACGCTGCGTAAGCCGGTCGCCGAGACGGCCCCAACTCCATGCCGAATTGCCGCGAGGCGCAATGTATGAATCAGAATTGAGATGAATAAATTGGGGAGCAGGTAGTTCAGAAATAGAGCCTGAATTATAATGATTTACGCAATTCACCCGATCATCAGAGGCACCGGGGCCGCCATAATTGAAATAGCCCTGCGCATTGGACTGACCGGCTATCAGAAAAACCTCGCCAATCCCGAAGCGCTGAAGGGTAGAGCTACCCACAACCTGATCTCCCCGCCGTCCTCTTACTTCCATTTCGTACCAGCCGCCAGTCCAGTCTAACTGACCAGAATAGGTACCTCCCTGCGGATTGTTCTGAATAGTGATCCAATCAGAAGTAGCTCCTCCGTTTATGGCGCGCAACTGCACTTCTATACGGTCTATGGGCTGAGAATATGCGCCACGGATGTAAACGGTTGCTGCGTTATTTTTGTCTCTTTGTAATACAGTTCGATTGGTGGGAACACTTATAGAAATTTGGCCCATTACCTCGCCCACAACCAGTATAGCCTGAAATATCACGGCTAAAAAAATGGTAAATTTCATGCCATCTTAACTCTTCTTAATTAAAAACTAGTATACAATATGAATTAAGTACGCCGGACTAGCAATAAATTCAACCTCAAATTAGTAAACGGATAACGACTTATTTAGTGTTGTCCATATCAAATCTTTTAATTGTTCAATTCCTTCCTGAGTAATTGCTGATATAAGTATATTGGGAATCTCGGCGGGTAGTTGTTTGATTAATTCATCTCGTTGACCTGCTTCAATCAAATCAATTTTTGAAATAGCAATGAGGCGTTGTTTATCCAGCAACGAAGGATTGTATTGGCGGAGCTCGTTTAGAAGGGTTTCATATTCGGCAGCAAGATCTTCTGAATCAGCTGGAATCATGAATAAAAGCAGAGAGTTTCGTTCAATGTGGCGTAAAAAGCGGAGTCCCAGTCCTTTGCCCTGAGAAGCCCCCTCAATGATGCCCGGAATGTCCGCCATCACAAAGGATTTATAATCCCGATAGGCTACTACGCCAAGGTTAGGAGTTAAGGTTGTAAAAGGGTAATCGGCAATTTCGGGTCGTGCGGCTGACACAACCGAAAGCAGTGTGGATTTTCCGGCATTCGGAAAACCAACAAGACCTACATCGGCCAGTACTTTCAGTTCCAGTACAACCCACATTTCCTGCTCAGGTTCACCCGGTTGGGCATATTGCGGAGTCTGCTTGGTTGACGTTTTAAAATGATCATTTCCTAAGCCACCACGGCCACCGGGCAGTAAAATAATTTCCTGTCCTTCTTCGGTAATTTCAGCCAGGATTTTCCCGGTTTCGGCATCTTTGGCAATTGTACCCAAGGGGACTTCCAGAAAAATATCCTTGCCCTGTGCGCCCGCCCGCCGTCCGCCTTCGCCAGCTTTGCCGGCATCCGCTTTGACGTGCTTGGTGTATTTTAGGTGCAGCAAAGTCCAGAGCTGCGTATTACCTTTTAAAATAACGTGCCCCCCCCGGCCACCATCGCCACCGTCCGGCCCGCCTTTGTCTACGTATTTTTCCCGTCGAAAGTGAATAGAACCTGCTCCACCTGCCCCTGAACGGGCGTGAATTTTTACGTAGTCAATAAAATTAGATGATGCCATGCCCTGCTGCCTCCGGTAGTTTTCTATAAAGTAAATTTATCGCAGACAAGTTTTATCTGCGACCTTATGCCTCTGAGTTTATTTATGATACAGAGGCGATTTTACGTCAAATGGTTGGACTACTATTTATGTTCAATGGCACCACAAATGCCATCAAAAATTTCTTCAATCGCTCCAACTCCTTCAATGGGCACAAACTTGTCCTGCTGACGGTAATATTCTGCAACGGGTGCAGTCTTGCTGTTATACTCGTGAATTCGGGTTTTAATTTTCTCCTCATCCTGATCATCCGGCCGGCCCGAGGTTTGTCCACGGTTCAGGAGACGCTTTTTCAGCTCTTCGTCCGGTACATTTAAAGCAACCATCACCGTGATACTTTCTTCGTACGATGCCAGTAGTTGATCCAGCGCTTCGGCCTGTTTCACGGTACGCGGAAAGCCATCAAATATAAATCCGGCGGCTTCTTTGTTCTCGCTAAGTTTGGTGTCAATCATCCCGATTACTACTTCATCTGGAACCAGAATTCCCTGATCCATCAGCGTTTTGGCTTTGAGGCCAAGCTCGGTTCCTGCCTGAATCTGAGAACGTAGCAAGTCTCCGGTTGAGAGGTGCACCAATTTGTATTTTTCAATGATTTTTTCACTTTGGGTGCCTTTTCCAGCGCCCGGAGGACCAAATAGTACGAGATTGAGCATAGGTATGTAGTTAGATGCTTTCTAGTGTAACAGGAGGATTAGAACCGGCAAATTTACAATTCTTACCTAAGCCCGTGCTATTTTTCTTGGTTTTTTTAGCTTAAAAAAATGCCTGTACTCGTTTTGGAGTACAGGCAGCTGTTGAGGAATCCCTGAATTGCCGGGATAATGTTCCCATTATTTAATCACGACGCGCCGTACGGCGCCATCTTCTTTTTGCGTAACTGTAACAAAAAGCGTGCCTTTGGTATTTTTTTTCAGTTCAATTTGCCCTACAAATTCACCACTGAAATCTTTAATTTGTTTCTTGCCAACTTCTTTACCGTCTGTGTCGGTGACAGTTATCGTAATATCCCCTTTTTCCGGAGCAGTAAACCGCAGGTTGAGCACGCCGTTGTCCGGATTGTTCGGGAAAGCATTAAGCGCCCGCACACTTCCGCTTTGCAGCACGTCGTGCGTCCAGAAATCGCCCATGCGCTCACCGAGCCGTTCCATATCTTTCATCATGATGTTGACTTTCGGCTTCATTTCTTTTTCCAAACGCCGCATATTTCCTTCAAACTCGCGCGTATCAAAATGAAACGTCCGGTCACGGTCGTTATCATAGCCCCAAACCATCGGTTCGTGCTCGCCTTCAATGACTTCCACGCGGCGACGGTCGTTTTTTTGGTTCCATTTGATCTCATTGTCGCCATCTTCATCAATCCTGATGCTGATTTGTTTTTGGCTCATGCCGTCGACGTTCATGGAGTCGAGCACTTTATCTACAAAGGCTTTTTGTTCTGAGTCAGAAAGCGGTTCAGTGAGCGTATAATTCCGTTCCTGAACAGTCGTCTTGCCGTTCTTTTTTTCAACAACTTTTACCCGAATGGATTTTTCTTTTTTATCGTTCGCAGATTGTGCACGAAGCTGAGTTGCGCTCATACCAAGCAGCAGAGCAAAAGACAGCAACAGGAGGTTTGCATTTGGTTTTTTCATGACTAAAAAACAGGTTTTAATTTATAAATCAATTGGTTGTAAACTTAGGTATCTAAATAAAAAAACGTATGTTAAAGTATGTTAAAAGCCTCGCAGAAGAATAGGCAGGCTCGTAAATTTGTTTTCCTGCTCATGAATAGTCGTTCAGAGACTGGACAAAGTTGCATTAGGTTCTGAAAAAAAATGACAAAACAAAAAATACAACGAATCGTCGGATTGATGTGTGTGGCGCTGATGGGGCTGATTGGGTTTCAGTGGTATTTTATCAGAGAAGCTATTGCTGTACGAAATGAGCAGTTTAATCATAAAGTAGCCGAGTCGGTGCAGAAGGTTGTACATCGCCTTGAAAAGCAGGAAATGATGTATTTGCTGCAACAACGCATTGAAAATGAACAGCAAAAAAGTCGACTCGAAGAGATTACCAAAGTAAATCAGCCTCCCAAAAACAGAAAAAAAGCCCTTCGAAACCAGCCTGCCGAGGCGATAGCGTTGCAGCCTGCCCCGACAGGTGTGGAAATTTCGGTGGGTCCGACGGGCGAAATCAGCTATCAATATTTTTCGGAAGTGGCGCCTTCGGACGTTCTGAGCCCCAATTTCCGAGTGATGATCGACCGTCAGCAACGCATTATTGACGAGTTTTTTCAGGCACAAAAACTCGGTGCAGCCGGGTTGGATGAGTTCGTGCGTCGCCGGTTGGCAGAAGAACAGAATCTTGGCTCGGCTATGGATGCCGTGGCGGCCGGAAAATCGGGTGACAGACTAGCATTGACGGACCATAATCAGCGGACCAAACCTTCACAAAGTGCCGAAAAAGTACCAGAAAAAAGGGGAAAAGTTCAAAATAGTGTACCCGAAGCTTCATATAATCCGCTCCCGGCCAAGCCCGTCGATAAAGCCGGACTGCTGCGGGAAGTTATGCAGGATTTGCTTTACACACAAAGACCCATAGAAGAGCGTGTCAATCGGTTTTTGCTGGATTCTCTCCTTAAAAAGGAATTTACCCAAAACGGAATCAGCCTGCCGTACGAGTTTGCCGTTCGTGCGCAAACCGGCCGAAACCTGCTGTTTTCAACCGTAGAATTATACAGTTCTGAATGGGAACAGCACGCGTATAAAGCTTCATTGTTTCCGAGTGAAATGCTGAGTGGAAATAATCTATTGTACGTTTATTTTCCTGACCAAAAGCAATTTATACTCCAAAACATGAGTGTCATGTTTGCCAGCTCAGGTATATTGGTGTTGGTCATTCTGATTTGTTTTTACAGCGCCGTGGTCATCATTCTGCGGCAGAAAAAACTGTCTGATATTAAGAATGATTTTATCAATAATATGACGCATGAATTCAAAACGCCTATTTCTACCATTGCACTCGCTACCGAAATGGCGCACGAAAACATGCAATCCGGTAAAGAAGTACCTGATCTGACTTCCCGAATTGACCGCTATTTGGGAATTATTCGGGAAGAAAACCGGCGGTTGGGTACGCACGTCGAAAAAGTGCTGCAAATGGCTTTGCTTGATAAAGGAGAAGTGAAGCTCAAACGCAGCCTGGTCAATATGCACGACGTGATCGCCAAAGTACTGAACAGCCTGAGCGTTCAAATTGAGCAGCGACAGGGGGTTGTGGAAATGGATTTTGAGGCCGTAGACGAACTCGTAGAAGGCGACGAAGTCCATCTTTCCAATGTCCTGTACAATCTGGTAGACAACGCTATCAAGTACTCGCCCGATACGCTGCACTTAACCCTCAGCACCCAAAATGAAAAAGGGGGCATTCGCATGGTAGTTGCCGATCAGGGAATGGGGCTTTCGTCTGATCAAATTACCCGTATTTTTGATAAATTTTACCGGGTTCCGACTGGTAACCTTCACAATGTCAAAGGGTTTGGGTTAGGGTTGAGTTATGTAAAAAAAATGGTTGAAGCGCATAAAGGATCTATTCAGGCACGCAGTCAACCCGGAAAAGGAAGCGAATTCAGCTTCTGGCTCCCGACCATTTCGCCGGAAGATGTGCAGTAGCTGCTGCCTGAAAAATAGGTTTAGAAAAGAAAACCAGGAATCTGGTTGATGTATAGTTTATTTACCCGATAAGAAATTCGCTGCTATGCCCACTATTTTACTTGTTGAAGATGATCCCAACCTGGGCGTGCTGCTTCAGGAATATTTGACGGATAAAGGCTACCCCACCACACTCGCCAAAGATGGGCAGGACGGATGGGAGCAGTTTGTGGCGGGTCAGTACGACATGTGTATTTTCGATGTCATGATGCCCCGCAAAGATGGGTTTTCGCTGGCGCGGGAAGTACGCATGAGCGGGCGCGATGTGCCGATTATTTTTTTGACGGCCAAATCCATGAAGGAAGATACCATTCAGGGGTTTAGAGTAGGTGCCGATGACTATCTGACCAAACCCTTTGATCGTGAAGAACTTCTGCTGCGGATGGAGGCTATTTTGCGGCGCTACTCCCGGCAAGCGGCACCCGAATTGCCGCAAAGTGTATTTCAGGTTGGCAGCTATACCTTCGATTATGCACATCAGCAACTAAGCCGGGGCGGCGATAGCGCCCGGCTTACCAGTAAAGAATCGGAGCTGTTGAAGTTGTTTTGTCAAAACCTCAACCAACCTATCAGCCGTAGTTTTGCGTTGAAAGTAATATGGGGCGATGACTCCTATTTCAACGCCCGAAGTATGGATGTGTATATAACAAAATTGCGCAAGCATTTCCGGGAAGATCCATCCATTCAGATTATGAATCTGCACGGCGAAGGCTTTAAACTGATGGGTTAAGAGGGGCCAAAGAGTTTTTGATTTACCGCCCAAATCTCTTACTTTTGGCCCGTATTCTTCCCCAACACATAGCTAGATCAGGGTATTATGGAAATAACAGGAACCGTCGTCACAATTCTTCCAGAAGTAAATGGACAAGGTAAGAATGGCACCTGGCGCAAGCAGGAATTTGTTCTCGAAACCGAAGGACAATATCCTAAAAAAGTATGTATCGCCGTTTGGGGCGATAAAATCGATCAGTTTGGACTAACCCCCGGCGATGCAGTCGTAGCCTCTATTGACGTCGAAAGCCGTGAGTATAATCAACGCTGGTACACGGAGGTGAAAGCCTGGAAAGTAGAAAAAGCCGGTAGTGCTCAGGCGGCTCCTGCCAACGCACCTGGCGACTTTGGCCCACCGCCGAACCCGGCCTTTGCGCCGAGTGAGTCGGACGATGATTTGCCATTCTGAAAAAACAACAACCTGAGAGAAGGGAAGAGGCACACTCTTCCCTTCTCCGTTTATGGTGCTTCTGAGTGCCGGGTTACTTGTCCTTATTAATTTTTAATGGAAACACTGAATAAACTCAATGTTCAGGAATTCAGCTTTTTGACTCCCAGATACAGCGGATAACTAAGGACCAGGAACAGCAGTGCAAACTGTGAACTTGGCAAGTCCTGAATCACCGCCCCGACCAGAAATGCCAGGGAAGCAACGAGCATCACAATCGGCAAAACCGGGTAGGCGGGTACTTTCCAGGGACGGGGTAATGTGGGCTCTTTTTTGCGAAGTGCCAGCAAAGAGGCAAAACCAGAAGTATAGCTAATCACAAAAAAGAACGTAGCAATATCAGATAGCTTTTCGCAGGCTTCTTTGCCAATCAAAATCAAAAGAATGGCCAATCCTGCCGTGAGCGGCATACCCAATGATGGTGTGCCTCCTTTGTTTACGCGCGTGCCCTGACGCAAAAACAGCCCATCCCGGCTCATTGAATAAAGCACGCGGGGATTGAACATAAGCTGCGCATTGACAATCCCTAAAATTGAAATCATAAGAAAAAGCGTGACAAATTTGCCCGAACGCTCGCCAAAGATTAACCGTACGGCATCCGCCGCCGCCAGTTTGGATTGCGCCAGCTGATCCATAGGCAATATGTACAGAATGGCCAGGTTGCAAAGGAGATATATCAAGATGATAAGACCCACTCCACCAATCATGGATCGGGGCAGGTTGCGTGTCGGATTGCGGTCTTCTTCTGCAAAATAGGCAGCCGTGTGCCAGCCGTCGTAAGTATAAAAAATGGCCTGTAATGAAAAAATTACCGGTCCAAGCCAGCTTCCGGTTTGGGCAATTTGACTCGTAGTGGCAAGTGTTTGTTCGGGAGTTACTTCCTGACCATACACATAGCAAAGCGCCACAAACGCAAACAAGCCCAGGGCTTTCAGAAAACTCATGATGTTTTGAAAACGGCTCGCCAGCGCCAGCCCCAACCAATGAAGTGCACCCAGCGTTAAGAGCATTGCTGCGGCAAGGTAAGGTTCGTAGCCACCAAAAATCGGAAGCAGCAGCGCCAGGTATTCACTCATCGTATACGCCCCAAACCCCAAAGCTGCGCAGGTTCCCAGCCAGCTGTTGATCCCTACCACAAAACCTGCATAGCCGCCAAAGGCCCGCTTGGCGTATACGTACCAGGCACCCGCTTTGGGCACAGAAGTGCCCAGTTCGATGGTACAGAGGGTGCCCAAAAATGCATAGAGACTGACCAAAATCCATAACCCCATGATCAGCCATGGATCGCCCAGTTGCTCGGCAATTGGTCCGGGCTTGCGCAGGATGCCCGTCCCAATCGTGCCACCGATTGTTACGGCTATGCCAAATCCAACACCTAAGATTTTTAATAATTCGTTTCGGGGGCGTTCCGCTGATTTTTGCATGTAAAGAAAGAGTGTAAGGAGCGTTCCGAAAATACCATTTTTTTGGAATCCCAGGCTCTTGCCACCCAGAATTTTGGACATTCCCTTCCTTTTACTCAACTAATTCACGGTTTTCTTCTCTTTTTATTCGGGTCAATTGGGGGTTGATTATGAAAATGCCTGATAACCAATAACTCGCCTCTCTACGAACAATCGTCTGATCGGTATGGTTTTTTTAGCAAAAGGAGTCTAAACTAACTATTCTATGAAATTTAAATACTCATTCACCCTACTTTTTTTAATTGCTTTTCTTTTCGTCGGCTGTGGCAAAGACTCATCCGGCGAGGAGGAAGTCCCGCAGGCTTTTCGGGAGTACTGGTACAAGGGGCAAGCCGAAATCAGTCGATACACACTTTCGCAGGGCCACTATGGCGCTGCAAATCCGGGAGAAGCCGTGCTGATTTTTGTGACGGAAGACTTTCGTACCGATGCACAGGTGAAGCTGGAATCGGACGAAAAACGACGGGCTACGTCCGTTTTGAAACTCAATGCTATTCGTCGCTTTGTGACCGGAATTTACGACTATTCGTTGTATAGCTCCGTTTTTACGCCCATTCAAACCACGAAATTTGGGCATAGCCTGAAAGTTACCATGTCGGCACAGGATTGGTGTGGGCAGACGTACACGCAGCTAAATCTGAAAAAAGATTCCTACGATGTTATGGGTCGCTCTTATTTTGAAAAAAATGCAACGGAAGATTTTTCTATCGACGCAGCCTGGCTCGAAGACGAGCTTTGGACCCGCCTTCGGATCAACCCTGAGTCTTTGCCAACGGGTGAAACTACCGTGATTCCGGCCACCTACGCTGCCCGCCTGACCGGCCAAAAACTGGAACCTCAACCTGCGGTGGGTACCCGACAAGCATATGCAGGTGCCGATTTTAAAGGAATCAGCCTGCTGCAATATTCTCTCCAATATCCCAACGCCGGACGCATGCTTACGCTTATTTATGAACAGCAGTTTCCGCACGAAATCGTTGGGTGGGAAGAAAACTACACCTCAGGGGGTAAAATGCTGACGACCCGTGCTACCCGCACGCACACCGAACGGACCGATTATTGGACGCATAACGCCCCCGCCGACACCACGTTGCGTCAGCAATTGGGAGTGCAGGGTTTCACTTTTTAGGAATTAGGTACTTTTTGAAAATAGTATCGTTTTGCCTGGCCTGTGAAGATGCTGAAAGAGTAGGCGACAATTTCGGTCGACTTTTGAGAAAAGTTGCGTTTAGTTCAAAGCAGATTTCTGAGGTAAGCGCAGTTTAGTAATCGCTCCGTTTGTCCAAAAAGTACCGCTATGACCCTCATTAGAAATGCCTTTCTGATTCTTCTCAGCTTGCATTTGCTGGCCATTTTATTTCATGTTTCGATGCTTAGTGCAGCAACCAAACCGTTGCTGATGCCTTTTTTGATTGGACTTGTGTGGCAGAAAAGCCGTTCATTCAAGGGCAATGAACTTCTGCTGAGTGCCTTGCTTTTTTCCTGGCTGGGTGACATTTTGCTTATGTTCAGCGGTGAAATGTACTTTCTGGCAGGTTTAGGTGCTTTTTTGGTTGCGCAGTTGGTTTATATCCGCTTATTCAGCAAAACCGCCACGTTTGAACTTATTCGTGCGTTGCCATTTCTGGCCTACATGGGCCTGGTGCTTGGCGGCCCTTTGCACGGAACGCTTCCCGAACCTTTGCAAGTACCGATTTACTTCTACATGGGAGCGATTATCAGCATGGGCATCATGGCAGCCTTGCGCCTGGGACAGCTTCCGGGCTATGACTTTGTACTTGTTGGAGCCATTTTATTTATACTTTCTGATTCATTTATTGCCCTGAATAAATTTTCAACCCCCATTCCCTATTCAGGAATTTGGGTCATGCTTACCTACGGTTTAGCCCAGTTTTTCATTGTCTGGGGATGTTTGAAAGAAAATAAAGAAGCGATAAATGCTTGAAATAAAGCCTGATTAAGAAAAAATAGTAGGTAATAAGAAATAGAATACAATAAAAATAGTACAGTTCTTTATATTTATAGTTCAAATACTAGAAGTGATAATCCTGTCTTATGAAATATAAGTGTACTTTACTGGGTATTTTGGTTGCGCAACTCACGTTTGCTCAGGCCGATTTTCAGAAAAACCTACAACGAGAACTAATCCTGGCCGAAGATGGCGATACCATTCAAATTCCGGCGGGTAAATTTTCCCTTACTCAAACACTGTCGCTGGAAGGGAAAAACAGAATCGTGCTGAAAGGTGCGGGCGTAGACCAAACGGTGCTGAGCTTCAAAGGCCAAACCGAAGGAGCCGAAGGCCTGCACGTCAGCAATGGGCAACAAATCGTTCTGGAAGATTTTACGGTGCAGGATGCCAAAGGAGACGCCATCAAAACCATGCAGATCGATGGTATCACGTTCCGCCGGGTCAAAACGGAATGGACCGGAGAACCCAAACCCGAAAACGGGGGCTACGGGCTGTACCCGGTGCTGTGCCAAAACGTACTGATTGAGTACTGTGAGGCTATCGGTGCTTCGGACGCAGGTATTTATGTAGGGCAGTCAAAGCACATCATTGTGCGGCATTCACGGGCTTTTCACAACGTAGCCGGTATCGAAATCGAAAACTCCCAGATGGCTGATGTCTACAACAACGAAGCGACCGAAAATACGGGAGGGATTTTGGTGTTTGATCTGCCCGATCTGATTCAGAAAAAGGGAGGGAATGTGCGGGTTTTTAATAATAAAATTCACCATAATAATTTCCCCAATTTTGCTCCCGCCGGAAATATCGTGGCTACCGTTCCGCAGGGAACGGGTGTACTGATTTTGGCAACTAACGAGGTAGAGGTTTTTAATAATACCCTCACCGCCAACAACAGCATTGGAGTAGGCATTATCAGCTATTTTATGACCGAAAAACCAATGACCGATTCGCTGTACTATCCGTATCCAAGCCAAATTTCAATTCATAGCAATCAGTTTGACCGGGACCGGGTAAAATATCAGGGGAAAGGACGTTTGGGGCTTTTGTTTAAGTATAAACTCCGTTTTGGCAAGAAGGTGCCGGATATAGTTTTTGATGGAATTTTGGATAAAAATCAAACCAATCGCCCAGCCCTGTGTCTGCGACAAAATCAAAATGCAACCTTTGCAAATCTGGATGCAGGCAATAATTTCAAGAATGTTTCCCGCGATAGCAGTCCTTTCGACTGCACGTTACTGTCGTTGAAAGAAGCGGTTTTGTCCCAAAAATAGATGAAAAAACTCTGGATTCTTTTTGGTTCGCTTTTGAGCATTGGGCTGCTTTCCTTTCATTCTGTGTTTGAACAAACGTCGGAACTTCTTCCTGCTGCCCCCAAAGAAAAATTATCCGACTATGGATTTTTTGAAGGCTTGCCTGCCGCGCAAAAACCAGCCGAAGGGGTGGTGCCGTACCGCCTGAACACGCCTCTTTTTACGGACTATGCCGAAAAACTCCGATTTGTGAAGTTCCCGGACGGTCAATCGGTTGCCTATGCGGCTGAGCAGGTACTTGATTTTCCGGTAGGAACCACGCTGATCAAAACGTTTTATTTTCCACTAGATGCCCGTTCTCCTGAAAAAGGCCGCCGCCTGATAGAAACCCGCCTTTTAATTCATGAACCCAAAGGCTGGAAAGCGCTGGAATATGTCTGGAATGAGGAGCAAACCGACGCTTTTCTGGAAGTTGCCGGTGATACCAAAGAGCTTTCATGGGTAGACCGTAGCGGTCAAACCCGTACGCAGACGTATTCGATTCCGAACCTGAATCAGTGCAAAGGATGTCATAATTCCAACGAGAAGCTTACACCCATTGGACCTTCTTCCCGGCAGCTCAACGGCCTGTTTGCGTATGAGGAAGGTGCCGAAAATCAGTTGATTTATTGGCAAAAAAAGGGTTTACTAATCTCTTTGCCTGCTTTATCAGAAGTTCCAAAAGCCGCCGTTTGGGACGATACTACTACGGGCACCGTGGCCGAGCGGGCCCGCGAATGGCTCGCCATCAATTGCGCTCACTGCCACCGCCCCGAAGGCCCGGCCCGCACGTCGGGTTTATTTTTGCAAACAGAGGAAACAAACCCGACTCACATTGGAATCAAAAAGACTCCGGTTGCAGCCGGACGCGGCTCAGGCGGCCGTCTATACGACATTGTGCCCGGACACCCGGAGCAGTCGATTTTGGTCTATCGGCTTGAATCCAGCGACCCCGGCGAAATGATGCCCGAACTTGGCCGTAAGTTGGTGCATCAGGAAGGTATTGCGCTAATAAAAGAATGGATTCGGAGCATTCCTGAGTGAGTTTGGATAAATTTTTGAAAGAATGAGTACTTTTGATTTACACACCCGTCCAAATTTATACATACGACCTTTATGATTTCTAAAAAAGCAAAATATGCCCTCAAAGCTCTAAAAGTGCTGGCCGAACAATACGGCAAGGGCCCGGTATTGATTTCTTACATTGCCGAAAAAGAAAAAATTCCAAAGAAATTTCTGGAAGCAATCCTTCTGGATTTACGAAATAACGGTGTTCTGCAAAGTCAAAAAGGCAAAGGTGGCGGCTACCTGCTACGGATTCCGCCGGATGAAGTGAAATTTTCAAAAGTACTCCGCATTATTGACGGACCCATTGCTCCAACGCTCTGTGTCTCGCTGTATTTTTATGGAAAATGCGACGACTGTGCCGACGAAGGCACCTGCTCTTTACGGGCTGTCATGGAAAAATGGCGCGATGCGAACCTCGCCGTCTTGGACTCAACGACGTTGTCAGATATGTTGAATAAATCCGGGGAGCTGGAACTGTAAGTTTGTTTAAAGCCTGTCCCTACGGATGTACAGTCGTGTGTCGTCTATGTCTTCAACTAGCTGATAGTGAGTGCTAATATAGGCGGCCAATTCAGGGAAAATCTCATGCCCCTGTGTGTCTTTATTCTGTAACCACAGACTATTCTTACCTACTGCATCCAGAAAAAAGGCGGGTTGATTGCGCTGCATGTCGCGAATAAAACGCTCACGATACACGTCGCGCAGGGGATGTTCAAAAATGCATCGTTCAGAGTGATTTTCAGCGGTGCCCTGCGCCAGCTGTGCTTCTACATAATAGCGGCATTGCCAGCCCCAAACCACCATTTGATCGCCAGATTTCTGAAAAGGATGCATAGCCATTACTACCGGGCTCTGCAGTAAGTGGCGGGCTTCTACCGATACGAGAGAATTGAGTTCTCTTTTTTTGATAAATGAAATTCCATCATCTAGCCCAAACCAGCCGAGCATCAACAGCGGTGCCAGTATGGCAAATAAAGGCCTGAAAGCAAAACGCTGCGCAGCGGCAGCGCCAAATAAGGCAAGCGGATACACACAAAAGGCCAGATAATGCACAAAAAGATTGCCGGATTTGGTAGCGGCATATAGCGCAGCGAAGCTATAAGTTGCGATTATGAGCGGTAGGTGTAGTGCTTTATCTGAGGCTGTTGCGGTTGCGTCTTTTTTTCTTTGTGTAAAAAAACTCGCCAGCTGAAAAGCAGCAAGTATAACCAGCAGGGCGGTGAAGTCCGGACTAAGCAAAACCAGTTTGCCAAATTGAGTTGGGATTTGGGACCAGCTGCTACCACCTGCATAGACGGCATTTCCCAGGATATAAAAATTGATAAAATCCTGAAAAACCCCTTGCCAAAGGACCCAAATCAGTGCAAGTGCCGGAAAGGAAATACCGCCCAATGCCAGCAGAAAAAAGGGTTTGATTTGGTTTGAATGCCTATGCATTCGCCAGATTTCATATCCGGCACCCAGTACCAAAATCACCGCTTGCGGAACAGCTTGTAATTTGGCAAAAGGAATCATCCCGGCTACAAAACCGAATACATACGCAGTAACAGAAAGGCGGTTTGCCTGAAATCCGTCCGGCAAATAGGCTAAAAGTGCCAGGCAAATACTCAAAAGAAAAACTGGAAGCTGCTCGCTGGAATAATGAACAAAATCGGTTTCCTGAGTAAAAGCAAGAAAAAATAGTGGAAGCAGAAGGGCTGTGCGAGCCGTTTGACTGCCAAACCATCGCTGCATGGCAACAAAGAAAAACAGGAGCGAGCCTATATTGCAAAGAACACTCATGACTCGTGCAGAGGTATAGTCGAGCTGAAAACCCAGCAACCGGGGCAGAACAAGCAGGTAATTATCAAGAGGGCCAATTGTGGTGCCGTCTACGGAGCGCCAGTAGACGGGGTCCTGAAAGAGCGTCAAGGCGTGGCTGAGCATCTGACTTTCATCGGCGTTGAGCTCGCGATTCAGTACTACCGCGGGCAATCGCATAGCAACAAACAGAAGAATGGAAACCGTTAAATAAACCGGGGTAGAAATCCGCTTGTGTTGACTAAGCCAGAGCACGATCAGCGCCAGCCCGTAGGCAAGGGCCCAGTAAACCATCGGCGAAGCATCAAAAGTAATCATAGGCTAGGCGATAGTTTCTACACCTTCTACAAAATCGCGGTAGTGAATCGCCGGGATAAAATGTTGCTGTGTGCGGTATTGAAGCACCATAAAGACCAGAAACAGCGAAATCAGAAAAGACTGCATCATCACAATGAGCAGGGTAGTACTAAGGGTAGACGCCCAGCCCGGCGTGGCATTGCCGATGAGTTTCAGAAATAAGATTACACAAATGATGGCAACGGCGAAGCCTGACATTAAAATTGAAAAAATCAGAATCCGTACAGCTGTCGTGTCAATCAAAACAGAGATAGCACTCAGGCCGTGCAGAATTAATGACACGAAATTCATCTTGCTGCTTCCGGCCAGCCGTTTGGCACGCTCAATTGGCACACCATCGTAGGGAATACGCGACCGGATGACGCCGCCGGGGTAGTTATTCCAGATTTCCGAAACCCGTACCAGATTTTGAAGCCGTCGCTGTGGAACCAAACTAAAATTCCCAAAGGTGATTACTTTTCCGGTCAGGATTTTAAAAACAAATTTATAAATCAAATAAAAGCTTTGAAACAGGAAGCTTTCCTGCCGCTTGCTTCGTTGGGCAAAAATGATCGTATCGGGGAGGTCCGCTGATTTGGCAAACAGCAAATTAATGTCTCGCGGGGCATCTTCACCGTCCGCATCCATCACAATCACCTTGTCGCAGGGGAGCTCCGTGGCAATATAGGAGAGACCAATGGCAATAGCCCGCTGATGCCCCAGGTTTCGATGAAGCCTCAGGACTTTTATCCCGGTACCTTTAAAAATCGGAAAAGGTTCTGTGCGGTCGCGGGAAGAACAGTCATCAACGACCAACACGGATGTGCGCACAAGTAAGTCGTGAGCCACATCCGTGTTGATTTTTTCAATGAGTAAATTCAGTGCCTCCCAGTCATTAAATTGAGGAATCAGAATAATGTACTTTTCCGGCATGGTTCAGGCTTGAAATAAAATGGGTCAGGCAATAGTTCCGGCAAGACGGGCCGCAATGCCATCATGGATCTGCGTCAGGGTTTCTTCAAGGCCGTACTCCCAGTTCCATCCGGGATAATGAGCCTTAAACTTGGAAAGGTCGCTTACGTACCAGATATGATCGCCAATGCGGTTGGTGTCGGAATACGAGTAAGATAATTTTTTGCCCGAAATCTGCTCACATAGCGTAATTGCTTCCAACATGGAGCAGTTGGCATAGCGGCCGCCTCCGGCATTATAGACCTCACCGGGACGCGGATTTTGATAAAAATGCCAAAACATATTTACCAGATCGTGGCTATGAATGTTGTCGCGCACCTGCTTGCCTTTATAACCAAAAATTGTGTAGTGATTGCCCGTAATGGCGCATTTCATGAGATAAGCCAGAAATCCGTGCAGCTGTGCTCCCGAGTGGTTGGGGCCTGTGAGGCATCCTCCCCGGAACGTGCCCGTTTTCATGCCAAAATAACGGCCATATTCCTGAACCATAATATCAGCAGCTACCTTGGACGCCCCAAAAATAGAGTGCTTCGTGTGGTCAATGCTGTGATTTTCGTCGATGCCATTTTCAAAATAAGGATGGTTTTCGTCAATTTCCCAGCGAGTTTCGAGCTCAACCAACGGCAGATAATTAGGATTGTCGCCGTATACTTTGTTGGTAGAAGTAAAGATAAAAACAGCCTCCGGGCAGTTCAAGCGGGTCATTTCGAGCATGTTGAGCGTACCAACGGCATTTACTCCAAAATCAGTAAAGGGTTCGCGGGCAGCCCAGTCGTGGCTTGGCTGTGCGGCTGTGTGCACAATCATTTTTATGTCGGTGCCAAATTCCTTAAAAATAGGTTCCAGCTGACTTACCTCACGGATATCGGCGGGGTAGTGTTTATAATTGGAATAGGCTTCTGAAATTCGAGTGCGGTTCCATTCCGTGCTGCCATCTGCACCAAAAAAGTACTGGCGCAGGTTGTTGTCGATTCCGATCACGAGGTCAAATTTGTCGGCCAGAAAAGCCACAGATTCACTTCCAATAAGACCGGCAGACCCAGTAACTAAGGCAATATTCATGGTTGATTGTGTTGTTTTTTTGAAGTATGTATGTCGGAAAAATGCAATTCAAACGGGCAAAAGACTCGTAAAGTAAATTAAAAAAGTTCAATTGTCCCAAACTGCCGTCATGCTTCTATGCATCATTTAGCAAATGGATGCCGGGAAGAACCATGCAAAAACAAAAAAAGCAGCATCTGCGAAAAGATGCTGCTTCCATTAAGAATGTATAAGTACAGGCTTAGTTTTCGCCTGCACCGGTGCTGCCATCAAAAAGCTTGGCCCGGATAGCGTTTACACGCTTTTCTACTTCTGGATTGTCTTCGTATTTGTTGGCAAGCTGACGAGCCGACGAATCGGGGCTAACGCCATATACCCACTCATTTCCTGCACGAACATCGATCTGCTCGGCTTTGTTGTATTTCTGATATTCGCAGGATGATAACAATGCTACACCTGCTACAACTGCGGCTATCTTTCTGAGTTTCATTTTCGAGTTTTTGTAAATAGGTTTTGTGCAAAAGTAAAGGCCTTTTCCAAAACCACCAAATCAGATGCCGTTGTTTTGCCAAATTTTTGGTCATTCTAAATAACACATTTCTTCCTCCGGCCTCGTATTTCTCCTGAAATTCCTGATGCTCCCTGCTTTTAATAAAAGTATGCTTGCATACTAATACCAGATTTTAGTACATTTGTGAATGGTCGCAATGAAACTGACACCTTGACTTTTGATAGCTGATGCGCAAAGAAAAAACAATTGATTTTCATATAAAGTGGGCCTGGCATTCGATTTCACGCATGTACAACACCCACGCGGCTCAGTATGGTATGACGATGGCAGTAGGGTATGTTCTATTGAATATCGATCTGGAAAAGGGCACACCTGCTACAAAAATTGCTCCTTTGCTGGGCATGGAGCCGCGCAGCCTGGTGCGAATGCTGAAAAATCTGGAAGAAAAGGGGCTGATTCGTCGGGAAGTAAGCGGCAGCGATAAACGCTTTGTACGGATCATCCTGACGGAAGAAGGGAAAGTCCGCCGGGAGCAGGCCCGCGAAGGGGTCATTACGTTTAATCAAATGATTCGTGAAAAAATTCCGCTGGAAAAACTGGTCGTTTTTCTGGACGTGATTAAGGAAATTAACCACATCGTGGAAGAAGAAAACCAAAAGCTAAAAGCCGGGGAAATGCCGGATGAATTGTAACAACTATCACCTATTCCATTTAAATCAACCTAAAAACCTAATAAAATGAATCGTACTATTCGTAAGGTAGCTGTGCTGGGTTCCGGGATTATGGGCTCACGCATTGCCTGTCATTTTGCCAATATAGGCGTGGAGGTACTACTTCTGGATATTGTCCCCAAAGAACCAAATACCGCCGAACAAGCCAAAGGACTAACTACGGAACACCCGGCAGTCCGAAACCGGATTGTTCAGGAGTCGTTCCAAAATACCCTGAAAGGATCGCCGGCTGCGCTCTATGATCCTTCGTTTGCCAGCAGGGTTCGGTTGGGAAATTTTGATGATAATTTGTCAGAAATAAAAAATTATGACTGGATCATTGAGGTTATCGTCGAGCGGCTTGATATTAAGAAAAGCCTTTTTGAAAAAGTAGATGCCCTGCGCAAGCCGGGTTCGCTGGTAAGTTCCAACACGTCGGGCATTCCGATTCATCTGATGTCAGAAGGACGAAGCGACGATTTTCAGAAGCATTTTTGTGGCACCCATTTTTTTAATCCGCCCCGCTATTTACGCTTGCTCGAAATTATTCCCGGCCCGCAGACCGACCCGTCCGTCATTGATTTTCTGATGCATTACGGCGATTTATTTTTGGGTAAAACGACGGTTTTCTGTAAGGATACACCGGGTTTTATTGCCAATCGCCTGGGGATTTACGCCATGGTACAAACCATCCGGGTAGCCGAAGAAATGGGGCTGACCGTGGAGCAGGTCGACAAGCTGACCGGGCCGGTGGTTGGGCGGCCCAAGTCGGGCACGTTCCGGCTGTCGGATGTGGTAGGGCTAGATACGACCGTGCACGTGGCCAACAACCTGTTTGAGTCAGGAAAAGAGACTGACGAATCGCACGAGGCATTTGTAGTGCCGGGTGTGATGCAGGAATTATTTAACAAAAAATGGCTGGGTGATAAGTCGGGTCAGGGTTTTTATAAAAAAGTTAAGGACGAAAAAGGCAAGTCGGTTATTCTGGCTCTTGACTTTAAAACTCAGGAATATCGTCCTTCGGAAAAAGTGAAATTCCAGACGCTGGAAGGCACCAAGGCAATCGACAATCTGTCGAAGCGTTTTGGCGTACTTTTAGCCGGGACCGATCAGGCGGGAGAATTTTACCGTAAAACCTTTGCCGATGGTTTCCGCTACGCTACCTTCCGGATTCCTGAAATTTCGGACGAATTATACCGCATCGATCAGGCGATTACAGCCGGGTTTGGCTGGCAAATGGGCCTTTTCGAAACCTGGGATGCTATTGGGGTAAAGAAAATGTTGGGTATCATGGAAGAACTCGGCAAAAAACCAGCGGCCTGGGTCTACGAAATGCTGGAAGCCGGGCATGAGTCTTTCTACAAAATTGAAAAAGGCCGAAAGCAGTACTATGATATTCCTTCCAAAAGCTATAAAGTAATTCCTGGTCAGGATTCGTTTATTCTTCTCAACAATTTGTCGCAAAATGTGGTCTGGAAAAACGCCGGAGCGACGCTTTATGACCTGGGTGATGGGATTGTAAATCTGGAATTCCATTCCAAGATGAACACGTTCGGTGCTGAGGTTGTCGAAGGCGTTCAAAAAAGCATTAGCCTGGCTGAGAAGGATTTTCGTGGACTGGTAATTGGCAACGATTCTTCGGAGGCTTTTTCGGCGGGAGCCAATTTGGCCATGCTGTTTATGTTTGCCATTGAGCAGGAGTTTGACGAAATAAACCTGATGATTGCACAGTTTCAGCAAACCATCATGCGGGCGCGCTACTCGTCGATTCCGGTCGTGACGGCCCCCCACACCCTTACGTTGGGTGGTGGCTGCGAGCTGAACCTGCATGCTGATAAAGTAGTGGCGCATGCCGAAACTTACATGGGCCTTGTAGAACTCGGCGTTGGACTGATTCCGGCCGGTGGTGGCACCAAGGAAATGGCTGTGCGCTGCTCGGATATGTATCAGGCGGGCGATCCGGAGCTGAATATTCTGCAAAGTGCGTTCATGAATATTGCGCAGGCCAAAGTGTCAACGTCGGCACAGGAGGCTTTTGCCATGAATTATCTGCAGGAAAAAGATCAGATTGTACTCAACCGCAGCCGCCTGATTGCCGAGGCCAAGCAAGCCGCTCTTGATCTTGCGGATAATGGCTATACGCAACCTAAGCAGCGGACGGATATTAAGGTGCAAGGTAAAACGGGCATGGCGTTGTTTATGGCGGGTGTTGCCCAAATGCGCCTGGCCAACTACATCAGCGATCACGATATGAAGCTGGCTAACAAGCTGGCGTATGTAATTTGTGGCGGCGATTTGAGCTATCCCCAAACCGTTTCGGAGCAGTATCTGCTGGATCTCGAAAGAGAAGCATTCCTTTCGTTGTGCGGAGAAAAGAAAACCCTCGAACGCATGCAGGGTCTGCTCACGGGCGGCAAGCCACCAAGAAACTAGGTTTTTAAAAAACAGGAGAAGTAAATTAAAAAGTCCGCCGATGGAAAATACCGTCGGCGGACTTTCTTTATGTATTTAGATTTTCTTTAAGTGTTTGAGCAAAATTATATTATGTTTGAAATTATTACAAAGTATTGATTTACAACAATATAGATCCTAACGGCTAATAACCTAACGGCTAATAACTACTCAACGCAATTCCTTCACAAAACCCATGCATTCAGCGATTTTCTGCTCAATCCAACCGTAGTTTTCTTCTGCCAAAACATCTTTTGGAAAAAGATTGGAGCCCATACCCACACAGTACGCACCTGCCCCAAACCACTCCGTAAAACTTTCACGCGTAGGTCGTACACCTCCGGTTACCATAATTTTCAAATCAGGCATAGGGCCGCGCACTGCCCGTAAAAAAACAGAACCTACTACTTCGCCCGGAAAAAGCTTAACTACCTCGGCGCCCGCCTGACGGGCATTGTAAATCTCCGTAAGCGTGGTTACTCCCGGAATCCAGGGTACACCGGCAGCTACGCAAACGGCTCCAACGCTGGGGTTTAGAATTGGTGTGACGATGAAGTCAGCACCGGCGTCAATGAACTGATGAGCCGTGGGCGCATCGTAAATGGTACCAATGCCCATGCCCATTTCGGGTAGTTCTGCATTGGCATACTCCACCAGTTTTGTAAAAGTTTCCAGAGCATTTGCGCCCCGATTGGTAAACTCAAAAACCCGAAGCCCTGCTTGGTACGTAGCTTTTACCACTTCAATGGCTACGTTCAGGTCGTCGTGGTAAAACAAAGGCAGCATGCCGCCTTCATGCAAAGCATTCAGAATGATATTTTTTTCCAGGTGAGCCATGAGAAAAGTTTTGATTAGTATCGATTATCTTTTGATCCGCCCCGAAGTTTCTCCCTGTCGAATCGCTTCTACTTCGGCTTCGGTGGAAATAAGGGCGTCACCTTCTATTGTGTGTTTTAGTGCAGAAGCTGCTACACCAAATTCCAGGGCTTTTTGTTCGTCGTCAAACGTCATCAAGCCATGAATGAGCCCGGCAATAAATGCATCTCCACCACCTACACGGTCGATGATCGGATTGATGTCAATATCGGAGGTTTCGAGCATTGTTTCTCCATTCCAAAGGTAGGCCCGCAATAAATTATGACTGGCACTCAGGGAAGTACGTTTGGTATCAACGACCCGGCTTACCTGAGGAAACGCTTGTTGCAATTTGATACAGGCATCCTGAAAACCAACGCTTTCGATGCCAAAAATATCCCGGATGTTTTCGGCATTGGCAATCACCACATCGGTTCCGGCGGTGAGCAGCGGAAGCACATCAGCGGGTCCTTTTCCGTATTTCCAAAGATTGGATCGGTAAAAAATATCCCCCGAAACCGTAATGCCCCGCTGCCGGGCTGCCTGTATGCCCTGCAAACAGGCATCGGCTGCTTCCTGCGAAAGGGCCGGCGTAATGCCCGCCCAGTGAAACCACTTGGCATCTTTCAGGATCTCGTCCCAATTTAACTCTGCCGGGTCAATGGTAGCAAACGAAGATCCGGCCCGGTCGTACACAATCTGACTTCCGCGCATAGCTGCGCCGGTTTCCAGAAAATAAACGGCCATTCGCGGTCCACCGTAAAGAATACTTGAAATATCTACTCCGTGAAAGTGCAAATATTGAGCTGCTGCTCTCCCAATAGGCGAATCTGGAAAGCGGGTTACATGAGCGGTTGAGTGCCCCCAGTAGGCCAATGCCGCGGCGACGTTTGCCTCGCCTCCGGCGTAGGTTACATTGAGTGAGCGTGCTTGTTCAAAACGGGAAAATCCGGGAGTGCTCAGGCGCATCAATACTTCACCGATGGTAACAATTTGGGCCATTTGTGTTAGGTCTATTCTGCTGAAAGGATAAAACAAAGGTATGAACTTTCGGAAAGTGGTTTAAAATACTTTCCGAAAGTTCATACAAGGGTACTTCTGAGTGAAGAACTATATGGAGAGAAAAGCCGGATTAGAAGCCAAAATACTGTTTGGCATTGTTGTAGGAAATATCCTGAACCATTTTTCCGAGCCACGGCATGTCGTTTGGCAGTTCGCCATTTTCAACATCATTTCCGATCAAATTACATAGAATGCGGCGGAAATATTCGTGACGAGGATACGACAAAAAGCTGCGGGAATCGGTGAGCATTCCTACGAAACGACTCAAAAGGCCCATATTGGACAAGGCATTCATTTGTTTTTCCATGCCATCTTTCTGATCCTGAAACCACCAACCGGAGCCAAACTGAATTTTGCCAGCTACGCTGCCGTCGTTGAAGTTGCCAACCATAGTAGCGATGACTTCGTTGTCACCCGAGTTGAGATTGTACAAAATCGTTTTGGCCAGCTGATCCGTAGAATCGAGCTTGTCCATAAATTTGGAAAGTGCCTGCGCCTGACTAAAATCGCCAATGGAATCCCATCCGGTATCAGGGCCAAGAGTTTTGAGTAGCCGTGAATTGTTGTTTCGCAGGGCGCCAAGGTGAAATTGCTGCGTCCAGTTTTTGGCATGATCCATCGTGGCTAATTCATAAAGCAGCGTAGACTTGTACGCATTTTGAGCGTCGTTGTCGGGCACGCTCCCGGCAAGTGCCACCGCGGCCGCACGATAAGCGGCCTGATCGTCAAATTGGGTTGCATAAATATGTTCCAGACCATGATCAGACAGGCGTCCGCCCATTTCTGCGAAGAAATCATGCCGCTTGTGCAGCGCTTCTACGAGGTTATAATACTCGCCATTGTAGGTAACACCGGCTACTTCACAAATTTTCTGAACGTAGGCTTTATAAGCCTCCGGATCATTAATGAGGAGCATAGATTTGTCAGCCCTGAAAGTAGGCAACACCTTGATTTCAAAGCCACTTTCACGAATCATCTGATGATATTCCAGCGAATCGGTCGGATCATCCGTGGTACAAATGACCTTCACATTCATTTTGCGAAGCAAACTTTTTACGCTGTATTCGGGCGTTTGCAGCTTGGCGGAACATTCCTCATAAATCTCCCGGGCGGTATCAGGATTCAGAATATAGTCAATATCAAAATATCGGAGCAGTTCCAGGTGTGTCCAGTGATAGAGCGGGTTGCGCATCGTGTAGGGTACGGTAGCGGCCCATTGCTCAAACTTTTCCCAATCGGACGCATCGCCCGTACAGTACCGCTCAGCAACGCCATTGGTGCGCATCGCCCGCCATTTGTAATGATCGCCGTAGAGCCATATCTGTGTAAGATTCTCAAACTGCCGATCTTCTGCAATCTGATCGGGCGGAAGGTGGCAGTGATAATCTATAATGGGCATCTGCTTTGCGTAGTCGTGGTACAACTGCCGGGCGGTTTCAGTACGAAGTAAAAAATCTTCGGTTATGAACGTCTTTTGAGCGGTATGATGAATGGTACTCATGAGGCTATGATTTAATTTCGATAGTAGTAAATAAAAAAAGACGAGTTCCGCAGAACTATAACGAGCGCTCAATGCCTAGTTCAAGTCCACGAAGCTCTGCCAGTCCCCGAAGCCGCCCGATTGCGGTGTAGCCGGGATTAAGCCGCTTTTCGGAAGTCAGGTCGTCGAGCATGCGGTGGCCGTGGTCCGGCCGGAACGGCATCCGGAGGTCGGAGCGATTTTCTTCCCGACGTCTCTTTTGTTCGAGCACTAGGGCTTTCATGACTGCGTACATATCCACGTCGCCATTGAGGTGATCCGCTTCATAAAAACTGCCGTCTGCTTCGCGAGTTGTTGCCCGTAAGTGAATAAAATGAATGCGATCGCCGAGCCGTTCTACCATCCCAGGCAGGTCGTTGTCGGCCCTGACGCCGTAAGAGCCCGTACAAAAGCACAGGCCGTTGGCGGGTACTTCGCAGCTTTTGAGCAGTTGAAGCGCATCATTTTCAGTGCTTACTACGCGGGGAAGTCCCAAAATAGGGTAGGGCGGATCGTCCGGATGAATAGACAATCGCACACCGGATTCCTGCGCAACTGGTGCAATTTCATTGATAAATCGGTACAGATTTTCTCTAAGTTCAGCGTCGCCAATGTGGGCATAGGTAGCCAACACGTCTCTGAATTCTTCAATCGTAAAGCTTTCTTCGGAGCCGGGCAACCCAGCAATGACGTTGCGGGTCAGGCGGTGAATCTGCTCCTCATCGGCCTGATCGAGCCAGGCTTTTGCCTTGGATTTCTGTTCGTCCGAATATGTTTTTTGTGCCAGTGCCGACTGTAAAATAAAGAGTTCGAAGGCCGCAAATTGGGCGGCATCAAACCGGAGACCGGTGGAGCCGTCGTGCATCGGAGCGTTCAGGTCCGTGCGCGTCCAGTCCAGAACAGGCATAAAATTGTAGCAAACGGTATCTATTCCCGATTTTCCCAGATTTACAATCGACTCTTTATAGTTATCAATAAATTCTTTGTAGCGTCCGGTTCTGGTTTTTATGGCTTCATGGACCGGGATACTCTCGACAACAGACCACGAAAGCCCGGCCTTCTCAATCTCAGATTTACGGAATTCTATTTCCTGTGGTGTCCATATTTCACCATTAGAAATATGGTGGAGGGCGGTTACTACGCCAGTAGCGCCAGCCTGCCGGACATCCGCAAGAGAAACGGGATCATTCGGGCCAAACCAGCGCCATGTTTGTTCAAGTGCCATGGTATTTAATGCTCAACTAAAAGTGGTGGGTATTAAACCTGTGAGGTTTTGATAGTTAATTATTTATAGATAAAAATACGCCTAAACCTCACAGGTTTTTAATAGCCTCAGGAAATTTGAAAATAGTACTTTAAAAACAAGACGACAAACGACCTTTTAGTACCTTACGTCCCTAGGCCACAAGGCGATTTTCCGGTACTCGCTCGCGCAGCACTTTCAGCGCTCGTCCCATTTGGGTTTCTACGGTTTTGATTGAGATTTTCAGTTGGTCAGCTATTTCGCGGTAGCGTAGCCCTTCTTCACGGCTCATGCGGAAAATTAACTGACATTGCCGGGGCAAGTCATTGATATACCGCTCCATACGATCATAAAACTCATTAAAAACCACTTCTTCGGCAGGCGTATAATGATCGGCATACGCCAAATTCCACTGAATACTTTCCAGCGATTCGCGTTCGTATACCCGGTGCATCCGCAGTTTCAGGTAATCGAGCGATTGGTTCCGGACGGCCCGGTACATGTAAGCCTCAAACGACGTATGCACTTCAATCTGCTCACGGTTTTTCCAAAGTTTTACAAAAACATCGGACACAACTTCTTCGGCTACTTCCCGAACTACCACCACCCGCATGGCATAGGTGCACAGCGAGCGATAATAGCGTGTAAATAATTCTCGATAGGCTACATAATCGCCATCCTGCACTACTTTTTTGAACAATACTTCCATGCGGCTAGGGCACGTTCGGTGCTTGGCGATGGGCTTGGGTACTACGATTGTTTCCATTACTTGTGTGAGGTTTGGAATAGAATTTTTTTGTGAAAAGTAGCGATACCTTCTTTGGCATCTGTGTTTGATTCTCTACGGAGATTAGGCATAGATTCGTTGATTTGCAAAAAATTATCTTGAAAAAAAGCTATATTTTTATGCAACCGTTCCCGGGACCGTTCCCGAAAAGATCTTTTTTTCCGGGAATCCAGAAGTTTTTCATAGTTTGCGTACGATTTTACCGAAGAAGTTTAAGGACTCAGGGTGTTAATTTTTGAATTTTTCCGGTATTTAAACCAAAATTTCATGGGAAAAACCTCGATTACAATTAAGGAAATAGCAAGGCAGCTAAATATCTCAAAGTCAACCGTATCGCGGGCACTTCGAGATAGTTCCGAGATTAGTGAGCACACCCGCGAGCGGGTAATCGAACTGGCGCGCCGCCTCAACTACTCACCCAACCCAATTGCGCTGAGTCTCTTAAAAAACCGCACGCAAACCATCGGAATCATTGTGCCGGATATCGATAATCCGTTTTTTTCCATGGCAATTGGCGGGGTTGAAGATGTGGCGTATAGCCGGGGCTACCACGTCATGATTTACCAAAGTCATGATTCGTACGAACGCGAATGCATTGATGCCCGTCACATTGCAGCCCGCCGGGCCGATGGCCTGATTGTGTCTGTGGCCAGCAAATCACCTGATCATTCTCATTTTGAGGAGTTACAGGAAAGCGATATTCCGGTCGTATTTTTTGATCGGATTAGTGAGCAGGTGCAAACGCACAAAGTATTGGTCAATGATTATGAAGGAGCGTTTGAAGGAACAGAGCACCTGATTATGCAAGGCTGTCGGCGTATTGCCCATATTTCGGGGCCGATGGGGCTCAATATCAGCCGCAACCGATTCAATGGATACAAAGATGCGCTTGCCAAACATAATCTTCCCCTACGGGACGAGTGGGTGGTTTCGGCTGATTATAGTCAGTCCGACGGCGCCGAACGTGCCTATCAGCTGATGGCGCTGCGCGAGCGTCCGGATGCCATTTTTGCAGCAAGTGACCGCATCGCTATCGGGGTGCATTGGGTGCTGCGGCAATTGGGCTACCGTATGCCGCAGGATGTAGCGCTGTTGGGTTTTTCTGATTTGTCAATTTCTGCCCTGCTCGATCCACCGCTGAGCTCGGTTGCACAGCCTTCTTTTGAGATGGGGCGGCAGGCAGCTGAACTGCTTTTAGAATTGATAGAAAACAAAAACACCCTGGATTTTGAAACCAGGGTGCTTAAAACAAATTTGGTGGTTAGAGGCTCCACCCTCAAAATAATTAACTCAGGCGATCCAGCTTCCGCTGAAATTCTCTGAGAATTTTATCTTTCATCGCAATCTTCCGTTTCTGAATATTCAGACGGCCCAACATGCGCTTATCTTCCTCTTCGTTACCGGTCAGGCTGCGTTCAACATCCTGCGTAGCAAATTCCAAATCGCTGCGTTCGCGGCTCACGAGCCATTCCATTTCGCGAATTTGTGTGCGTAGCTGCTCTTCTTCACTTTTCATTTCAAAAGCCGGGTACTTGCGGCTAATTACACGGGCCAAATAGCTCAGCTCAAAAATCTTGTCGCAGGTAGACCGGAAGTTTTCGGCAAGCTCTTTGTCTGCAAGCTTAAATGGAATCCGGATGTCTTTCCACTTGCTAAGCAAAACTTTCGCTTTTTCGGACGCAATCACGATGTTATCGTTTTTGAGTGCGTATTCAGCTTGTTCCAGCAGTTTTTGCTGTTCCAGAATACGCGGATCAACCCGTACTTTGGGTTCGATTCCTTTGGCAAGGTTATACTTGTCGTAGAAAAGTTTCAAAAAGTGGCGGTACGCCTTATTAATTTTGAAAAATTTCTTGGGCGGAACCTCGCCAATGGCGTTCCATGCGTTGCGGATTTCGCGGGTTTTTTGGTAGGAAGCGTCCAGATCATTGCTCCATGAGAGCTGCTTGACCTGCTTAATGAGACGTTCGTACTCGTCTACCCGGCCTTGCACAATCTTGTTTTGCTCGGCAAAGTACTCGCGACGGCGGTGAAAAAAGTCATCCAGAACACCCTGGAATTCCGTGTCTACTGCATCCTGAAATTCCTTATCGACGGGGCCGGTTCTGATCCACTTGGATTTTACCTCCTGCAATGCGTCGGTAGCAACCTGCCAATCTTCAATGGCAGCAGCGACTTTGGCATCTTCGATAAGTGCACGCTTGATTTCCAGGTTTTTGAGCTGATTCGAATGAATCAGTTCGGACAAGTAGGCTTCGGCTTTGTCGAGGCGTTCTAGCAGGGGGATAAAGTCGCCAATTGCATCAAAGCCGATTAGTTTTCGGCGTAGCTGCAACAGCTTGGTCAGGTACGAGCCCTTGTTTTGGGCTTCCTGAACTTCACTTTCTAAAAGAGCGACCTTGCTTTCGGCGATGGTGAATCGATTCTTAAAATAATCGATTGCTTCCTGCTCTGTTCTTTTTACCTCGCCGATCTGCCGGGCAGGATAGTCGAGGTACCCTTTTAAAAATACTTTGCCATCTTCGACATAGCCGTATTCTTTCGTTTGTTGGGCATTTTCCATTATTTCACTTTTTATCTGCTGGTATAGGGGTTATTTAACGATATTTGCCAGGCACAAATTAACTAAAAAATGAGTAACGAAACCATTATTTTCTCAATGGCGGGTGTTAGTAAGGTCATTCCGCCCACTCGACATATCATTAAAAATATCTATTTGTCCTTTTTTTATGGCGCCAAAATAGGCGTTTTAGGACTAAATGGCTCCGGAAAATCAACTTTACTGCGCATCATTGCGGGGGTTGATAAAGATTTTTTTGGAGAGGTTGTTTTTTCTCCCGGATACTCCGTCGGTATGCTCGAACAGGAACCAAAACTGGATCCTGAGAAAACAGTTCGGGAGGTTGTAGAAGAAGGAGTGCAGGAAATCGTTGATCTACTCAAAGAATTTGATCAAATTAACGAAGCCTTCGGAGATCCCGACGCCGATTTTGACAAACTTCTTGAACGGCAGGGAGAAGTTCAGGAGCGACTCGACGCCACCGATGCCTGGAACCTGGATAATCGCCTGGAAGTAGCGATGGATGCCCTGCGCTGTCCGCCGTCAGATGCGTCCGTGGCCAATTTGTCCGGCGGCGAAAAACGCCGTGTAGCACTTTGCCGACTGCTGCTGCGGCAGCCGGATGTACTGCTGCTCGATGAGCCCACCAACCACCTCGACGCGGAGTCGGTGTTGTGGCTGGAAGAGCATTTGCGTCAGTACAAAGGAACCGTTATTGCCGTGACGCACGACCGGTATTTTCTGGATAACGTAGCCGGCTGGATCCTGGAACTGGATCGGGGCGAGGGTATTCCGTGGAAAGGGAATTATTCGTCGTGGCTTGAACAAAAGCAGGATCGCCTGAAAAGAGAAGAAAAGCAGGAATCAAAACGCCAGAAAACCCTGCAACGAGAGTTGGAATGGGTGAAGATGGCGCCCAAAGCCCGACAGGCCAAGTCGAAAGCCCGCCTGGGAGCGTATGAAAAAATGCTGAGTGAAGACGGCCGTGAGAAGGAAGAAAAACTGGAACTATTTATTCCGCCGGGGCCCCGTTTGGGTAATAAAGTCATTGAAGCCCATGACATCATGATGGCCTACGGCGACAAACTTCTGTATGAAAACCTGAACTTCGCCCTGCCTCCCGCTGGAATTGTCGGAATTATCGGGCCGAACGGTGCTGGAAAAACTACCCTATTTAAACTCATTACCGGACAGGAAAAACCGTTGCGGGGTACGTTTGATGTGGGCGAAACCGTGCAGTGGGCCTATGTAGATCAGGAACATGACAACCTGGATCCGAACAAAACGGTGTTTCAGACAATCTCTGATGGCAATGAGTGGGTGATGTTGGGTGGTAAGCAAACCAACGCCCGCGCCTATGTCAGTAAGTTCAATTTTGCCGGGTCTGATCAGGAAAAAAAGGTCGGTACTCTGTCGGGAGGCGAACGCAACCGCGTACATTTGGCCATGATGCTTAAAGAAGGCGGTAATTTGCTATTGCTCGATGAGCCTACCAATGACCTTGATGTGAATACCCTGCGGGCGCTGGAAGAAGGTCTCGAAAATTTTGCAGGTTGTGCAGTAGTTATTTCCCACGATCGCTGGTTTCTTGACCGCATCGCTACGCACATTCTGGCCTTTGAGGGGGATTCGCAGGTATATTGGTTTGAAGGGAATTTTTCAGAATATGAAGAAAATCGCCGCAAGCGCCTCGGAACAGACGCTACGCCCCGTCGGATTAAGTACAAAAAGCTGAGCTAGAATATATACAGAAGTTAAGCTATTCATAGTCGGTAATATAGAGGAGTTCGTCTTATTGAATAAATAAGATGAACTCCTCTTTTTTTTATTCTTCACACTTCTTTTTTCAACATCCCCGCTGAATACATGATAAGTTGCCGGAACATCTCCGACATTGCGAATGATGCGCGAGAAAGGAGGCTTTCCGTAGCCTTCTTTTTATACCAACCTATCCCTGATTCGTTATTCAACCCTTTTTTGGGTTCGTTCACGTCATTTTTTCCAAATGCCTGCTGCAACAAGGTAGTTTTGATCAAAAAAATAAACCTGCTATGTACACAACAACTACCCTGCGCCGACTCGAACTCTTCCTTATTCCGGGCGCTGTCGCCGTTTATGTAATCAGACGATTATTTGAAACTGCGGGTGATTTTGACTTCGATATTCTCCGGGCCCGGTCCCAGGGGGTAAAGGTTTCGGTTATTCTCAATGACCTTTTAACGTTCGATTATAATTTGGATATTATTCTTCCAACTATTTCGGGGGCTGTCCTGCTCTTGGGGGCCTGGTACACATTTCATTTCCAGGCTTTTCCCCGGATCAAAGAGAAAAATATTGATAATCAGACCTATACATTACTAATTGTCGCAATCCTTCTGGCATTTGGAAGCGTCTTTGTATATAGTTTCTTTAAACTCGAATGGCGTTTACGGTACAGTTCTCCGGGACGGATCAGCGGTTTTGTGGTTTTTTCACTCTTTCGGAAACTTCATCTCCTGACCTCCACGGTAGGCTTACTGCTGATGATCCTGCTCTACGAAGCGTTTATGCAGGTGGTTTATCATACCCATGAATTGTATCAAAAGTATCAACAACCCAAACATCTGATTTTACAGAATATCCTTTTGACAGTAGCAGCGATTACACTACTTTTCTGGATGTCGGTCGGAAGAGTCGCTAATCTTATTTTAGGCGGAACGAGCGTGTCAATTAATCTGCTGATCATAGTTTTGACCCTTGTACTGCACCACCTGTTTTTTGCAAAAATAATCCCTTACTTCGTCAGTCTTCGCCTCAACACCCGCGATGGAATCATCTACCTTTTTGCAGGTATTTGCGGGTACGGTTTGGTAAGCTTTCTCGTGTTTATACTTGCGCTTCATCGCGGCGACGACGCAGAGTTATTTGCCGTTTTGTATGTACTTCCAACTATTGTGGCACTTTTAACAGCCATTTTACGATGGGTATTTTTTGTAGAAAAGCAACAGCTGAAAACCAAAGTATTGGTAAAAACGGCTGAACTCAGTACGTTGAGGTCGCAGATAAATCCGCATTTTTTGTTCAATGCTCTCAACACGCTGTATGCAGTAGCCATGAAAGAAAACAGCGAACAAACGGCAGACGGCATACAAAAGCTGGGCGATATGATGCGCTTTATGCTCCACGAAAATAATCAGGAACGGATTGCGCTGAGTCAGGAAATCAACTACCTCCACAATTTTCTGGACCTTCAGCGCATGCGGCTCAACGAAGCTCACCCCATCGAAATTCGGGTCAATATACAGGAACCTCAGAACGAAATTTACCTGGCGCCTATGCTGCTCAATCCGTTTGTAGAAAATGCCTTCAAGCATGGCATTAGCCTCCGCAATCCCTCATGGGTGTATATTACGCTGACGCACGATGCCACAAAATTGTATTTCAAAGTACACAATAGTGTTCATCCGAAAGTAGCTCATGACCCCGAAAAAGAACAGTCGGGAATTGGGCTCGACAATGTAAAAAAGCGACTGGATTTACTGTATCCCAACCGGCATGTGTTAGATATTCAGGCAACAGAACACGATTTTTTTGTATCATTGGTTTTGGGAATTTATTAACGGAACATGACACTCTCAGCTATTGCCATTGACGACGAGCCCCGAGCGCTGGAAGTAGTGCAAATGCTTGCTGCCAAAGTGGTTTTTCTTGATTTAAAATGCTCATTTACAGATGCTTTTGAGGCTATTCCGTACTTGCAGCAACACCCGGTTGACCTGATTTTTCTGGATATAAAAATGCCCGATATTTCGGGTATTGAGTTTGTCAATTGCCTGCAACAGGTGCCGATGGTGATTTTCTCTACGGCTTATTCAGAATACGCCGTAAAAGGATTTGAACTGAATGCAGTAGATTATCTTTTAAAACCTTATTCGCTCGTTCGCTTTACGCAAGCCTGCAACAAAGCGCTCGAACTCAAAAAATGGCGGCAGGGGCAGCTACCTCAATATGTAGTGTCAGAATCTCCCTTTTTATTTATTAAAACGGGCTATGAACAGGAAAGAATCATGCTGAATGATATCCTTTACCTGGAAGCAGAAGGCAACTACGTAGCCTATATCCTGAAAAATCGAAAGCTCCTGTGCCGTCAAAGCATCTCAGAAGCACTTGCTCAGCTTCCCGACCGTCAGTTCGTTCGTTTGCATCGATCCTACGTGGTTGCTATTGGGCATATTCAGAAAATTAGCCGGCAAAGCGTGTGGATTCATTCCGTAGAGATTCCGGTTGGAGCCTCTTACGAAGGTACTCTTGCAGAAATCCGGACCTTGCTGAGTTTGTAAGGTTGTCGTGTGGATATGTTGCCTGAAATCCCGGTTTTAATGTCATTTTTGAAGCTCTTTCTGTGAAATAATAATTGAAATTAGAAACCTTTTGCTACAAAAATAAAATACCTTAGAAGATAATTAATGTGCTATTTATCAGTATTTTATCGTTTAGTCTATACAATTTTTTAAAGAAATATTAACTATTTTTCGTGTATATGTATACATAATTTTGGTAAAAATATTAACCCATAGTATCTTTAAGCACCTATACACAAACTATACTTGTAACTTAAAGAAATAAATCCGTACTACTATGGATCTTTTTGGGCAAAACATCCTGATTCTAAGCTTGTTCAGGTATGATGCCGACATTGAATCCACCTCTATGGCAATTGCCCGGGAGTTGGCCAAAGCTAACAAGGTTTACTATTTTGATAATCCTTACACCATTAACGATGTCATAAAAAAACGAAAGACGGAATGCTTTAAAAAAAGGCGTGGATTCTTTTCGGTTTTTTCTGATCAGCCTATCCAAACACTTGAAAATGATCTGGAAATTTTTGTTTCACCGATACTTCTGTCACTCAATTTTTTGCCGGAAGGACCGCTGTATCGTTTTCTTTTACGAATCAATGAATGGTTGATGCGGACTAAGATTCGACACATTCTCAAAAAACGGGAGGTGAAGGATTTCGTTTATATTAATTCTTTCAATTTTCATTATCCGGGAATTTCCGAAAACCTTACGCCCAAACTGCGGATCTACCATTGCCTGGATCCCGTATTCGGGCCGTTTGATGGCCGGCACGGCGTACCTTCCGAAAATCAGCTCGTACACCAATCGGACCTCGTTATTTGTAGCAGCCGACAACTGTATCACGAAAAACTGCAACTAAATCCACGCACTTTTTTTGTCCCCAACGCCGCTGATTTGGATCACAGCCGACAGGCGCAGGATCCGCAGCAGTCAGTTTCGCCTATGCTTTCTTCATTTTCCCGGCCAATTATAGGATATATAGGCAGCATCGATTATCGAATGGATTTTTCCTTACTGGAAAACGTAGCCCGGCTACATCCCGATAAATGTTTTGTATTCATTGGTCCGGTTAATTGTGAACTTCCCGATGAGATGTTACTTACGCCCAATATATATTTCCCCGGAAAAATAGCTTATTCAGAGTTGCCTGCTGTTCTGAAAGGGTTTGATGTTGCAATTATTCCTTTCAAAAAAGATGAACGAAGTGCAACCGTTTTTCCTTTAAAATTATTTGAATATCTGGGAGCCGGTAAGCCCGTTGTGTTGTCAGATTTTAATCCTGATTTACAGGAATTTACAAAGAAATCTGCGGCAATTGCTCAGGATGTCGCCACGTTTGCCGAGGCGATTCAGGAGGCTCTGTCAACCAACACCCCGGCACTCGAAGAGGAGAGAATTCAGCTTGCTTCGCAAAATACCTGGAAGCACCGGGGCGAAACCATAGCCAATCTTTTGGCAGAAGCTATTCAGGAAAAGTCTGTATCCGTAGTTCTGAAAGGAACGCCTGTGGCGTAGGGTTTGTAACGGAAATGTTGATTGGAATACGCTAAAAAAGTTACCCTTGTTTCTGAAATGAGTTCAGAAACAAGGGTAACTTTTTGCTAAACAACCAAATCAAAAAACGATTACTTCATGCGCACCAATGAAGGATTATATAGTTTTTTATGGGATTCAAAAAGCTCCGAAACCGGCATTTTTATAACCTCCCGGTCGTAGGTCATCAGGCCGTTGGTTTCTACTTCAACGTCCGTAGTTTGGGTGTAAATTGCGGCTGATAATCCTTTGCTGATCAATCCGGTAAGGCTTTCCATGAAGGTTTTGTAGCGGTCCAGAAGTTCTTCATTGGTCTTGAAAGTCTGGTAGCCCCAGTTATCTTTTTGTTGCCAGGTGTGCCCGGTAACCGGAAGACCCAAACCGCCAAATTCGCCCAGAACGATAACCTGAGTCTGACCAAAAAGCTCGGGTGTAGGCATCGCCGGCGCGGGGTAGTTGTGCAAATCCATGATGTGACCAACGGGAAAAAAATTGCCGCCACTCGCACTGTTCACCAGGCGCGAGGGGTCGTATTTCATGGTCCATTCCGTGATTTCCCCGGTCTTGAACTGACCCCATGCTTCGTTGAAAGGCACCCACATGACAATAGACGGAAAGTTATAATTGGCATCCATAATGGCTTTCCATTCTTTCCGAAAAATCGCCTCAGATTCAGGCGTACGCTCTTTTTCTGTACCCAGTCCCGACACGCCCGGCCGCGACTCCCAGCGGTTGCCCATGTCGCCGCTTGGCATATCCTGCCACACGAGCATACCCAGCTTGTCGCAGTGATAGTACCAGCGGGCGGGCTCCACTTTCACGTGTTTACGAATCATGTTGAAACCCATATCCCGGGTTTTTTCTATGTCAAAGAGCAGCGCTTCGTCGGTTGGGGCGGTGTAAAGCCCGTCGGGCCACCATCCCTGATCGAGCGGGCCGTACTGAAACACAAAGGAGTTGTTGAGCATCATGCGCTGAATACCCTGCGCATCGGTTTCAACGCTGATTTTACGCATGGCGAAATAACCTTTCACTTCATCAACCACTTTTCCTTTTCGTATAATTCCTACGGTCAATTCGTATAAAAAAGGCGAGCCGGGCGCCCATTTTTTCGCATTTGGAACGGGCAGTGTTGCTGCTTCTGTGGGAGTCACTTCTTTTTCAGAAACCATCGTGGTGCCATCCCAGGCGCGAATTCGGAGCATATCGCCGGGTTGCAGATTTTGTGTAGTTGCCGAAATCGTGACGTTGCTTTGATCCAGATCGGGCGTATTTTTGGTAGCTACGATGTAGCTTGTAGGAACAGTTTCGGTCCAGACCGTTTGCCAGATTCCGGTCACGGGCGTATACCAGATTCCGTGAGGGTTTTTGATTTGCTTGCCGCGTGGCTGCGGGCCATCGTTGCTCGGGTCCCACACTTTTACCATAATTTCCTGCTGATCTCCTTTGGCCAGCAGAGAGGTTATATCAAAAGAAAAAGGGTCATATCCCCCCTGATGTGAGCCGGCTTTTTGTCCATTTACAAATACGTCGCACTCCCAGTCTACGGCCCCAAAATGGAGCAATACGGCCTGGTTTTTGAGTTTAGATGAAAGAGTAATGGTTTTTTTATACCACAAAATACTGTCTTTTCCGACTGTGCGCCCTACACCCGAAAGGGCCGATTCTACGGCAAAAGGCACCAGAATATTCCCTTCAAAGGCGGTAGGGGAAGTTGCGGCGGTTGCTTTTGGGGTGATCGCATACTGCCACAAGCCGTTGAGGTTTTGCCAGCCGGGCCGTATCATTTGTGGACGGGGATATTCTGCCAGCGGGTTTGCCGGGTCAACTTTTGCCGCCCATTGGCTCTTGATTTTTCCGTCTACCATTTTCCAGGTATCGGGCTGAGCATATCCTGAAATAAATAAAGTGACCTGCATGAGCAGGAGAAGAGAAAATGACCTGGTATTCATGAGATAATGGTTCAGGTTTTGGATGAATAGAATGAGGTAAATAAAAGGTATCTCTTTATGAAAGGAGATTTATATAAATTTTAACCACAATTGAAGGTAAAGTCGTGGAGGTACTGGTAATACAAAATGTGCGCGGCTAAGGAAAAAGATACCTAAGAATCAGTAATTTTTTGATTCATAGGGGTTTTACATGCGAAAGTCCGTATCACGTTAAATTCCTTACTCATGAGCCAAAAACGCTTCTATTTTTTCGGAATACTGCTGATTACGAGTGGATTTTTTGCAGGGGCCTGCCTGGCGCAGGACTACGGCAAAACGTTGGAAATTGGCGCTTCGGCACCCGATTTTTCACTTCCCGGGGTGGACGGGAAAACCTACACGCTGAAAGATTTTAGTAAATCGCCACTTTTTGCCGTGGTATTCTCCTGCAATCATTGTCCTACGGCACAGGCGTATGAGGAGCGAATGCGGCAACTCGCCGCAGACTATGGAGCCAAAGGACTGGCGCTGATCGCGATTTCATCCAACGACCCGTTGGCGGTTCGGCTTGATGAGCTGGGCTACACGGATTTGGGCGATACGTTTGAAGATATGCAGCTTCGGGCCAAAGAAATGGACTATAATTTTCCGTACCTCTACGATGGCGAAACTCAGGCGGTTGCCAAAGCGTACGGTCCGGTAGCGACTCCTCATATTTTTATTTTTGATAGTCAGCGGAAACTTCGGTATCAGGGCCGCATCGACGATGTGGAAAAACCTACGGCTACGCCAAAAAATACCGATGCCCGAAATGCTATTGAAGCTTTATTGGCCAAGCAGCCCGTGCCGGTGCCTGCGACTAAAACCTTTGGCTGCTCGCTGAAATGGGCAGATAAACGGCATAGTGTAGACGATGAAAAAAAGGGATGGGCCAAAGAACCTGTGGCTGTGGAGTTGATTGATGAGGCGGGTATTCGTAAATTGATAAAGAATGATTCAGACAAACTCCGGCTGATTAACGTTTGGGCTACCTGGTGTGGTCCATGTGTGACGGAATTTCCGGATTTTATGACGATGCATCACATGTACCGAAACCGGGACTTTGAGTTTGTTTCCATCAGCGCCGATAGCCCTGATAAAAGAGATAAAGTGTTGAAATTTCTGACGGGTAAGCTTGCTTCAAACCCTAACTATCTCATTAATTTTGAGGATAAATACAAGCTCATTGAAGCGATTGATCCCAACTGGCAGGGCGCTCTTCCATACACGATTTTAGTAGAGCCGGGCGGCAAAATTGTGTACGCAAAGCAAGGACCTATTGACCCGTATCAGATGAGAAAAGCCATTGTAGAAAATAGATACATGGGACGGTACTACTAAAAATTAAAGAAAAATAATTCATCCAAAACAACCCTTCTCCATGATTGATCATTCGCTTCGCAAGGAATACGACAATGGTGAAATTGTCGTGGTTTGGCAGCCATCCAAATGTATTCATTCGGCTAATTGCTTTCGCGGATTACCCGCAGTTTTTGATCCTCTCAAACGTCCGTGGGTAAACATACACGGCTCCGATACGGAGAACATCGTAGCGCAGGTGTCCCGCTGTCCCTCAGGCGCTTTGTCGTACATGCGAAAAGATGCAGAGCCTGAGCCCGAACGTACGGCAACCAATTCAACGACGGTAGAGGTATTGCCAAAGGGACCTTTGCTGGTGCACGGAGATCTGACGATCATTACCTCCGACAAAACTGGGCATACAAAGTCAGGCACTACGGCGTTTTGTCGTTGCGGACATTCAGCCAACAAGCCCTACTGCGATGGCAGTCACCAACATGCGGGCTTTCAGGGATAAAAAAGTGCGAACGGTTTTTAAAAGAACCATTCGCACCAAAAGAGAAAAACTGCCTATCTATTTTACCTGCATGTAAGGCAAAGTTGTGAGCCTGGATTTCTGCTCGGCGGGCAGGGTCCAGTCGTTGGCAAAACGGCCCGATACTATGGGCTCAGGATTGCTCTTTTCAAAAAGAAGGTAGTCGCCAAAGTTGCGTAACGTACCAATAGAGCCCGGCGTGCTGAGCCGGGCCAGCGGATTGTTGGTTTTGTCGGGCATTTCCCACCATGGCAAACCCGAATTGACAAGCACATAGCGGTTGTTATTTGGAAAAATATACACCAAACCATGCGTAGCAGTCGACTCTTCTTTTAGTTGAAAAGGCAACTTGTCGGCCATTTCCCCCACTATTTTATTCGATTGAGCCGTGCCCATCAGGATTAAATGTGAGGAAGCTTTGTCTGCCGCACTTACCTCTCTATCCGCCAATACCCTCGGGAAAACCATCACCCGACCCAAAAACTCACCCCGGTAGGTAGCCCAATCGGCCAGGTTTTCCGCCACTTTACGGCGGGCAGCAAGTTCTTCTTTGGATGGATTATCGGCAGTACCGTACACATAAATATGCCGTCCCGAAACCGCCTCCATAAGCGGGCCTTCCGTTTGGCTGTTTTTACGCATTCCGGCCGTAGCTATTTCAGGATTTTGTGCCCATTTTTTATTGGTTTTTGTTAAGCGTTTTACACTTCCAGGCTCTATTGTAATGCTTTGATTATCAATTAAAATGCTAAGCTTTTGGCTGGAAACGAACTGCTCGTGTCCGATGAGGTCGAGCGTGAGGCCGTCCAGATTTTCGGTTTTGATTTCCAGAGAATTTTTCCCCGTAAATTTTGCCTTGATTGTGGCAGTGGTACCCGGCGAAAAATCCAGATTTTTGATCCAGTATGCGCTGTTATATTTCAGTTGCATTGTAGAAAAACGAACTTCATTCGGGAAAGGATTTCGGGTAAATTGTGAAAACCACTTGAAAATAAATTCATCCTGATAGGCATTTTCCCAGCTATTGTGCTGTACACCCGGAAACTCAATGTACTCAACAGCTGAGTTGGCAGCCTTAAATTTTTCTACCCACTCGCGGGTACCTTCGGGCTTCACAACCGGGTCGGCACCTCCCTGAAAAAAATGAACCGGATAATTGAAAGCATTTGTCACATAAGACTCCGTGCCCGGCGGTGGCGCAGGACAAACCGGGGCTATGGCTGCCCACACGTCCGGGCGCGTCAGGCCGATCCACATCGTGCCGCCGCCGCCCATCGAAAGGCCCGTGAGGTACATCCGGTTTTCGTCCAGTGAGAAACGCTTTTTTACGTCAGCCACAACGTCCCACACATCCTGCTCGGCAATACCCTGATAGCCCATCGTACCCCGGGCAAAAGGGGCAGCTACGATAAAATCCACATCGTCCCACGGCTGAAAATACCGGCTTGCCTCCACGTCGTTTTCGCCCGGCAGATTACTTTTTCCAAATACCCGTTTCAACGACAGGCGGTGGTTGGAACCTGCTCCGTGGAGCATCAAAACGAAGGGGTATTTTTTGGCAGGATCGAAATTTTTGGGCAAATACAAACCATACGGCTGCTCGGTATCGTCAACATCCGAATGAAACGTCAGGACCTGTGGCCCGGCGGGAAGGGTTTGCGCATAAAGCGGAACAAAATAGCTGAGGAGTGTAACAAATACACCGACAAAGACGGCTTGATGTTTCATTGAAAAAAAGGGTTAAGTAAAAAAAGGCCATTGTATAAAAAAGATACAATTATAACAAATGTGAGATGGACTATGAAATTTTACTTATTTTTCAATTTTCATCGATCTAAACTTTTTCATGAACGGACTTTCCTCTTCCTATGATGTTATCATAATTGGCGGCGGCCACAACGGCCTCGTAACCGCCAACTACCTTGCCAAAGCCGGAAAGCGGGTGTTAGTACTCGAAAAAAATGACTATTTCGGAGGAGCAACCACGTCAAAGCGTATTTTTCCGGACTACGACGCCCGTCTGTCGCAGTATTCCTACCTCATTAGTCTGTTTCCGAAGCAGATTCGTCAGGAACTGGGATTATCTCTCAATTTGCTTCCACGAAGAATCGCGTCCTACACGCCTTTCCATTCGGCGCAGGGGTTATTACTACCGCAGTCAAATCCACAGGCAACTCGGGAGGCAATTCTTGGTTTGGGATTTGGCGAAAGTGAATATGTTGGTTATCAGCGAATCATGAGTCAGCAATCCGTTTTTGCAGACTTGGTTTGGGATTCTTTTCTGGAACCGCTGAAAAGCCGAAGCACGTTTGAAAAACAATTTCAACAGGCAGGACAGCAGGGGCTTTGGCAAAGCTTTGTGGAAGAACCCATTGGAAATCTTCTTGATAAAAACCTGCAATCCGATATTCTGCGGGGCGTGCTGATGACGGACGCCAAAATCGGGGCATTTACCAGTGCGTATGACGAAAGTCTGCTACAAAACCGGACGTTTCTATATCATGTAGTCGGCAACAAAACCGGCGAATGGCGCGTTCCTGAGGGCGGAATGGGGTTTTTGGTGGAGCAGTTGGTACAAAAAGCCGTTCAGTATGGCGCCACGTTGCGTATGCAGGCCGCAGTGAAAGCTATTCATTTGGGAAATACTCTTCATGAAGTAGCGGTTGAAATGAACGGAGTTGCCTATACTTTTTCTGCCAAAACGGTAATTTCTAACGCCAGTGTAGTAGAGCTGCGGCGATTGCTGGACCATAAACCTGAGCCATCGTCGGTGCAGGATGAAGGTACAGCGTTTAAAATCAATATGCTTTTGAAAAAACTACCTGCCCTCAAACAGCAATCCGTACGTCCCGAAGACGCTTTTGCGGGTACGTTTCACATCAATCAGTCGTTCTCGCAAATGGAGAAAACCTTTGCCGAAGCCAACCAAACCGAGCTTCCCCAAACGCTTGCCGGCGAAATGTACTGCCACACGCTCACCGATCCGAGTATTCTGTCGCCGGAACTGCAACGCGAGGGTTACCACACCCTGACCTACTTCGGGCTGGATTTGCCCTATCGCTTGTTTTTACAGGATAATGAAGGAACGAGGCAGGAGGTTGTCAGAAGGTTTTTGGACGGTCTAAACGAATATCTCGTCGAACCGCTGGAAGACTGTTTGGCGCGCGATGCGCAGGGGAATCTGTGTCTGGAAGCCAAAAGTGCACTGGATCTGGAAAACGATTTAAGTTTGCCAAAGGGTAATATTTTTCACGACGCACTCACGTGGTTTTTTGCCGAAAATGAAACAGAAACCGGAACATGGGGCGTTGAAACTCCCTGGGAACGCATCCTGATCTGCGGCTCCTCTGCCAAACGGGGTGGCGCTGTGAGCGGCATTCCGGGAAGAAATGCCGCAATGAAGGTGTTGGGGAGGTAGGGCGATTTATTTGATTTCTGGTTCTTAAATGAATACTTCAAAACCAAAACAACCCGTGCCTTCCAGAAGCACGGGTTGTGTTAAAATACAGTACGGTAAACCTGCAAATCTATCGGTCCTGAGCGACGAGATTTTCCAGTAAGTAGGTTCCTTCTTCCGTAACGACTGAGTACAACGTACTCACCTGACGGCTTTTGCGGCGCACGATCCCTACTTTCCAGGTGCTGATCTGCTGGGTCGAAGGTTCAACGTGATACAGAATATCGCCTTTTCTGAGTTGACTGATCATGCGCGGGCCTTCGGGTGTTGTAACTAACGCCGTTGGGGCGGTTTCGATCATGAGTGCCGGAATGAGCGGCCACGTGCTGCGGCTTGCTGCCGCTTCATCAACCGGGCGGAGGTACAGCGTGGTGAGCCACAGGGCCGAATCAGTCATTTGCTCCACTTCACAAATCCGGCTCGTTTGCACCAAACCTTCCCGCACACACTTAATTGGCTCGCCGGCCTGGATTTCAGAAACTTTCTTGCCTTGTCCGTCAGCCATGGTAATAGTTACGTCTCCCGGAACATGAAACCGGGTCACTGTGTTGTTCAGCGAATCGGCGGGGCTGTTTTGCTGAGCTGCTGCTGAGGTAAAAACGGCTGAAAGGAGAAGTAGAAGGCTCAGTTTTCCCATAAAGTAAGGGTTTAGAAATAGGTAAGTCCGGAGGCTGATCAGGCTTCTGACGTAGAGGTTTTTAATAATGATTTGGCAATTAGCCCCGGAATCGTACCCAACCCAATCAAAACAAGGCCGGAAATGACGATTGTTGACAAATGCAGGAAGAGCGTTCCGGTGGATAAAATACCGAGGATTAGTACCGTAGAAAAAGGCAACGAAAAGGCAAGAATCAAAACGGCCAGTTCGGTATCAAACGTGCGGCGTTCTTTGGATAACCCCTTGGCTTCCTCGCGCAGGTTAAATACCGAAATGTGGGCAAAAGGCCAGAAACTTGCCGAACTCAGCGGCACAACCACTGCCAAAAGTACCATCGTGGGGTCGTTCAGGTTAAAAATCCCGATGAGCGCCGCACTGAAAAGCAAGGTAATGCCCGCTCTGAAAAACAGAATGGAAACTACAAGTCGCTTTTTGCCTTCTTTGAGCTGAACCGCCAATCCGATAAAAATCAGTACTAAAGGCGTCATCATGGCACTCGTTTTGTCAAACAGGTCGGTCACTACCGAAGGTAGGGTTTTGTAGTTAATTCCAACACTTAACAACACCATGGCAAGTACCAGCAAAATGTTGATTGGCTCCTGTATCAGGCTTAGCAGCAGGCTTTTAATTTTCTTTCCAAGATTAGAATCTTCGTCTCCGCTATTTTTCAGAAACATATTCATGGCTATTACGTACAGAAACACAAGCACAAAAATCTTGTTTCCGACGTCGGCCATAGCGGCTTTGGCAAGTCCTTCTTCTCCTAAAAATTCGGCAATAAAAGGAAAGGCTGAAAGTCCGGGTGCCAGCGAAGGCAACAACATAATGAGCGTGCGGGCGGTGGCGCTATCTTTTTCTACCCCAAAAAAACCAAAAGCCATGGGGGAAACGAAATACATGAAAAAGTTGAACGCAAGTGCAGCAAGAGGGACGAAAAACAAGGTAGAATCTACCTGAATTTTCATCAAAGCAATGAAGATTGTAGCAGGTAAAGCAACCGAAAGGACGATTTCTTTGATCCCGTTGAGTTGTTCTTTATTCTTAAATTTCCCCCGGAGGATCAACCCCAGGACAATTAATAAAATCAGCGTAATGGTTTTTTGTAACGCCTCGCTCATGAGAAAAAAATTAAAAAGTAGATCAATCTACACTGGTAAAAAAGAGCCCATCAACCAGGAAATCCCCGGGCTGATGGGCAGGGTCTGTATTAGGATTAGCTTAGGTCTTGCAATGCTCCAACAAACATCTTCATTTCGTCCATTGTACCAATACTTACCCGACACCAGGTTTTGTTGCTGATGTCAAACGAGCGTACCATGACACCCTTTGAGCTCATTTTGCCCAAAAACTCTTTACCTGCCATCGTAATCGGGAAGATCACAAAGTTGGTGTAGGATGGAATGTACTTGTAGCCCATTTTGTCCAGGTTGCTGTACAGATACAGCTTGGCTTCGTGGTTGAGTTTGCGGGTGGTGTCCTGAAACTCGGTATCGTCCATGGCAGCTGAGGCAGCGGCAATCGACGTGTAGGCAATGCCCATGCCGCCACGCGTAATTTCCTGAATCTGATCAAGGAAAGCAGGCAGCGCCGCAATGTAGCCAATGCGCAGTCCGGCCATTCCCATGATTTTGGAGAAGGTACGGGCAATGATGACGTTTTTCTTTTTCTGAAGCAGAGACACCATACTTTCGGTATCAGCGCCTACGGCTAGTTCAATATAGGCTTCATCAATGAAAATGGGTACTTTTTCGGAAACCCGTGAGCAGAAATCCAGCAACTCCTTGCCGGGCGTAATCATGCCCACCGGGTTGTTTGGATTACAGATGTACACCAGCTTGGTGTCTTTGTCAACGGCGGCTTCCATTGCTTTCAGGTTGTGCGACCAGTCGTCGTTGCAAGGTACGGCTTTCCAGGTAGCGCCTACCGACTTGGCTACGTTCATGAGCGACATATACGACGGGTCGGCAGAAACTACATTGCCGCCATCTTTGAATAGTACAATCGCTACTTTTTCCAGCAAATCGGATGATCCCGGACCCATCATGATATGATCAGGAGCGATTCCTTCCTTCTTGGCGATTTTGGCAACAAGATCATACAGCTCTCTCCATGCGTAGCGATTGCCCCCGCTTACCGAATCCGAAACAGCCTTTTTGGCGGCTGCGGGTGGTCCGTAGGGGTTTTCGTTGGCGTTGAGTTTGGCAATCATTTTGGTGAAATCCGGCTCTTCGTCGAGAAAGTGCTCACGCAGCAACGGGCTGCGGTAGATACGGTTAGAGCGATCGATATTCAAAGGAACATTGGAGAATGCGCCGGCAGACAAATGTGGCGCAACGGCCAGGCCGCCAAGAGTTAGGAGACCAGATTTTAAGAGGCTGCGACGGTCAAGTTTTTGGTTCATTGGAGTACTAGTGATTAGGTAGAAATGACTATAAGGCTATCAGTTAATTATTCTGTAAAAACGAATTTACGCAAATTATTAAAGAATCTAAAATCTTCTGTTCTAGTAATTTATGATGTTTATCTTAGTTTTTAAGAAATATTATAATTTAACATCAATAAATAATATTTACGACTTTAAATGCCAAAATCTGCCGATTTTACAAAGGTAAAACCGACAGATTTTAAGCAATTGCATCATCGCGCCTGAATTTGGGACAGGCGGGTAAAGGCTATTCCCTTATAGTTACCCGACCAGGATATGCGAATAACAGCGCCTGCCCTTGGGGTTGCCAAGCCTAGTTCTTCCCAGCTCTTTTCCAGGGAAACTACTCCCTGAGCGTTGGACGTAACTTCTCCCAAAACGGCGCCTGTACGCAGGGTAATGCGGATGGGGATGTTCGGAACCGGAATAGAATCAATGCCTTTGGTATTGTCCAGAATATTGGTTTTGTCTAGTTCCAGCAGGCGGGCGGTAAGCGTTACTTTGCCAGTGGTTGGATACGAGACGGTTGGCTCAGTGGCGAGTGGTGCGCCGAAAGCTGCACCAACAATATCCACCAACACAGGTGCTACTACGCGATCAACAAATGGATCCTCCACTTTACAGGCGGCAAACGTTAGTGCCAGGAAGGCAACTGCGATATAGGTGAGTGATTTTTTCATACTATTTTTAATTTGGGTAAACAGGAGTAAATAGCTGGATCAGGATTATTCAGCCCACCATAGTTTAGTTTTCATGTCATTGGCTCCACCATTGAGCGCCACTCCGGCTTCAACGCTTGCGGCATTGAGCGAAAACTCAGAGTTTGGATAGGGGAAGCGGGTAGGCATAATGCCATCGTTGTCAAACACCGCGCGGCTGTCAGCTGCCGGAAATACGGGTAAACCCGTACGACGCTTTTCAATCCAGGCCTCGATGCCTTGTCCAAACAAACCAATCCACTTTTGCTCCAACACTTTGGCACGTGTCACGGCACCAACGGTTGCGAAGTAAGTAGCCGGAACCGTCAGACCGTACTGAGCAAAGGAAGCAGTAACGCCTTTTTCAAAGTAAGCAGTAGCATCGCCGGCAATGTCACCATCAAGAGCCGCTTCGGCCAGAATCAGGTTCAGTTCCGAGAAAGTCATGATCACTTCCGGGGCATCGGCGCGCACAAAATAGCTGCCAATTGTAGAGCTTGTTGCGAGGTAGTCCGTAGCAATTGCATCGGGCAGGCCATTGGGGTGACCTTGATACTTTCCGTCTTTGTTCGGATTGGCAAATACCGTGATTCTTGTATCGCCCAAAGCGTTAAGCTTATCTGCAAAGGTCGAGCTTATGTTCCAGTCCGTACGGCCATCCTGTACCATCACCTGATGCCATTCGTTGTTGCTTGGCAAAACGGTGGTACATTTCAGCGAAGCATTATCTGCATTGCTGGTAAAGACCGGGTATTTTGCCGGATCACCCAGAATTTCGGCCATGATGGCTCTTGACTCCGCAGGTTTTTTTGCTGCCTGCCGATTGGCCAAACGAATACGCAGCGAGTTGGCAAATTTCTTCCATTTCAAAATATCGCCATTGTACAGAATATCTCCGGAAATACCGGGTCCCGAAGTGCTCAGTTTCTCATTGGCCATTTTGAGGTCGTTCAGCATGCCTGCGTACACCTGCTCCATGGGGTCATATTTTGGGGTATAGATGGGCGTTTCGCTGGTACCGGCTATGGCCTCAGAGTAAGGAATAGCGCCGTACATGTCGGTTAGCAATGAGAATACCCACGTGCGCATCACCAATGCCACGCCTTCGTAGTTGGCGTTTGGACTTTTGCCTTCCGGGCTAGACTGAATGATAATGCGTTGAAAATTGACCAGAGCATCATTAAAAAAGCCTTTCCAGTTATTGGCTACGAGTGCCGGCGATACACTGAAATTATCACCTTCGTTGGAATAAATATTCCGGGTAAAATGCTGAACATACAGTTCGGCGGCATCAATATTGATGCGTTCAAAGCGGGTACGATGTCCCCAGTAACGGTCAATTGATGCTTCCAGCCCGGTTGGCAACAGATACTGCGCCCCGATTGCGGTTGGGCTGTTTGGGTCGGTGTTCATTTCCTCAAAGTCCTCGGTACAGCTGCTGATTGTCAGCACGGAAGCAAGGGCAAAAGAGGTGAATAGCTTAGAATTGATATATTTTTTCATACCTGAATTCGTTAATGTGAGTTTCCGGGTTCCGGTTTAGAATGAAAGTGAGAGGTTCATACCCAGGCTGCGTGAGCTTGGCAATTCACCGTAGCCGAAGCCCTGTGCATTTCCGCCTTTTGCATCAAATTCGGGATCTACGTGTGGGGTGTTCTTAAAGAGCATCCATACGTTGCGACCAACCAATGATAGTTTAGCCGATTGAATGTGCAGTCTTTTGAGCACAGAAGCAGGGATATTATAGCCTAGTGATACTTCCCGCAGTTTCACATAGCTGGCATCAAAAATCGCTGCCTCGTGGTAGTTCCGTGGGTTGTTGAAGGCATACATCTGATTGGCCGTCACGATGATGTCGTTGGGAACATAGCTTACCGAGCCATCCGCAGCGGTCAGGGCGCGTACGCCTTTACCGATTACGCCTTCCTCACGACCCAGGGCTGTTTCTGCATACTGACCTGTCCAGCGGCCCGTTCCTGTTCCTTCATCATAAATATCACCACCCATACGCACGTCTACCAGAGCCGTTAACGTAAATCCTTTCAGGTGGAACGTATTAAGCATACCACCCGTCCAGTCAGGCTGAATGTTTCCGATGATCTGCTGATTGGCTTCGCGGAGCGGAAGTCCGTTGTCGCCATAGATGATTTGTCCGTCCGGAGCTCTTTGAAACGCAACACCGTACAAAGTACCATAGGGCTGTCCCACACGCGCTTCGGAGGTCATGCCACGCTGTGAAGCAAGTACATAGGTAGTTAATCCTTCGGCAAGTGCAACTACTTTATTACGGTTGCGGGCGTAGTTGAGTGATACATCCCAGGTAAATCCGTTGTCGAGCTTAATAGGAGTTCCCGAGAGCGTCAACTCAATTCCTTTGTTCGTAATTTCGCCTGCGTTCAAAATCCGGCGGTCGTAGCCCGTAGCCTTGGAGATTTCTACTCCCAAAATCTGATTGTTGGTCGTCTGCTCATAGTAGGTAGCGTCAAGTCCAACTTTTCCACGGAAGAAGCGCAGATCTGCCCCAAGTTCAAGGCCGGTCGTGATTTCTGGTTTCAAGCCTGAGTTTGCAATCGAAACACTTTCTGTGAACTTTGGAAGCGAACCATTCCAGGAGCCACTCGACAAAAAGGTCTGCGCCAATTGGTACGGATCGGCGTCATTTCCTACCTGTGCCAAACTGGCACGCACTTTGGCAAAAGTCAATATATCACTCTGAACATTCAAAAGGTCCGTAACCACCGCGCTCACAGAAGCAGAAGGGTAGAAGTACGACTGAGCACTCGTGGGAAGCGTACTCGACCAGTCGTTACGAGCAGTCAGGTCAAGGAAAAGCATGTTGCGCCAGCCGAAATTTGCAGCAGCAAAAAGACTTTGAACTTCTGATTTCCGAATGGAACTTTGAATGGTATTACGACTTGGTACAGAATTACCAGCGTTAAAAATACCATCTACTACCATTTCTCCTACGTTGAAGTAGTTTCTTTTGTAGTAGTTCGTGCGGTTAATTCCCCCAAACTGAACGTTTGTAGTGAAGTCAGGCGTGATATTTTTATTGAAGGTCAGGATAAAATCGTGGTTTGTTTCCTGGCTTCTCAACACTTCTTCGTTGAAACTTCCCGGTGTATAATTGCCATTCCGAACCCGGGCAAAGTTGGTTACGTTGATCCGGGTGTCAGACCATACGTCTGTACCACTACGAACCATCAGGCTTAGCGAAGGCAGGATTTTGTAGTTCAGCGCAATGTTTCCCAGCAAACGATCTTTTTCGTTGCCAAAAGGCAGCTCCCGTGAGGTAAAGAATGGGTTTGTGAAAAATGTGTGCTGCCAGTTTGGTGGATCAGTATCGGCCGGCTTGCCTGCTACTGCCCGCTGAATGTGCGTAGCTTCGTAGTCTTCGTAGTTACGGATCTGCTCCCAGGACGTATGACGGTGTGCCCAAATAAACTGCTGACCAGCCGTAAAGCTACGGTTCTCAGCGCCCGATTTGATGTATTCTCCTGAAACGGTTACGCTCAGATTTTTGGCCAGATTATAGCCGGAGTTTAAGCGGAAGTTAGTCCGGTTAAAATCGTTGTAGTACATGATTCCTTTTTGATCTACCCGTCCCAGCGACATCCGAAAAAAGCCTTTGTCATTGCCCCCCGAAAGAGCCACGCTGTTTGAAATCGTCTGACCGGTAGCCCAGTATTCTTCCCAGTTGTTGGGTTGAGGGGTAAGCGGAGCTACTTCTTCTCCACTCCACCAATGACGCACCAGGCGACCGTCCATCGGGGCGCCCCAGCTTTCGTCCGTCCCGGCAGAGCCGGCAAGCGGGTAACGGGCATCGTACACCTGACGGTATTGCTGAATTTCCGTTGGATTGGTAATCGACCCGCTCCAGCCATCGCTGTACCAGGTCCGGTAGCCATTGCCACCACCGTAGGTATTCTGAAAATCAGGCTTGATCCAGGGACGCTCGAAGGTTACGTTGGAATTGAAATCAATACCCAATCCTTTGGTTCCCTGACCGTTTTTGGTTGTAATCAAAATTACACCGTTGGCTGCCCGTGAGCCGTAAAGTGCCGCTGCGTTAGGACCTTTCAAAACGGACATTTCCTTAATGTCGTCTGGATTTACTTCCGAAATTCCGCCGCCCAATTGCTTACTTGCGCTTTGGTCCATCGGTACTCCGTCGATAACAATGAGCGGTTGGTTGTTTCCGGAAATAGACGACGAACCCCTGATCTGAATCGTAGAGCCGCTTCCGGGGCCGCCATTAGACTGAATCCGCACACCGGCTACTTTGCCCGAAAGTCCATTCACCACGTTGGTCGAGCGCGATTCGGTCAGGGCGCTTCCTTTGATTTCCTGTACACTATATCCAAGTGCTTTTTTCTCGCGTTCAATACCAAAAGCAGTAACAACCACTTCGGCCAGCTGCCGGGTATCGGCTGAAAGTTTTATATCAAAGGAGGTTTGGTTTCCGATGGGGACTTCCTGTGACAGGAAACCTACAAATGAAACAACCAAAATACCGTCGTCGGGGACGGTTATTTTGAAATTACCGTCAGAATCTGCGTTTGAGCCTATGTTTGTGCCTTTGTAAATCAGGGAGGCGCCCGGTAAGCCAAGGCCGTCCTCAGCCGCTGTTATTTTTCCGCTCAACTGCCTGACCTGCGCCATGCTGAAGGTTGAGCACAAACAGCCCAGTAAGAGTAGTAGTACAGTTTTCCTCATTAGTATTACTCCGGTTAGTTTAAATTAAGAATGATAGATTGGACCTGCCCCTCATCGGGACAAAGGTTATGGCTGTGGCTGTTCGTCCTGCTCGTGGGCCGCACACACTTGCGAACGAACCCCACAGCCATAATCCTGGTAGAGATGCTTTTCCGGAAAGCGTTAACCCTATATTGACTGGTTTGACCTTGTTGTATTCTGCTGCAAATTCGTAGTGTTGACTCAGGGTCAGGGCTTGTCAAATGCCTGAAAATGCAGGCAAATAATTTCCTGGATCTGTACATTTTACAGATCAATTAACCCGAATCGTTCCTGGATATACGTAACTTGATTGGAAGAAATATATGTAACCACAGGAGCCCACATGGTTCTTCAACTATGGGTTCGGCAGTTGTACATTTCTTCGTTGTTCGGCAACATGTCTAGTGCGGCATGAAATGTTGCTTTACATTATGAAGTTGGGTTATTTTCAAAACCACATATCAAATATATTGTTAAAGTCGATATATGCCAAATTTTTTTTAATAAAAATTTAACTATTCTAGAACATATAGTAGGTTTTAACTATGAATCACCAAATTTAATTGCACTTATCTAATATTTTATTTTGATAAAAAAATTCGGCTGATTTTTAGGTCGTATTTTTATTCAAATCTTCGAGTAAGTCTTCTAAAAACTTGATTTATAGTGATTTGGAAAAAAAGTAATAAAAAAAACTGGTAAAGTAATATCAAGTTTCATTTGCAAAGGTTTTCGATTGATAAAATCGGTCAGGTATCCAATTTGCTTAAAAGTTGCATACACTTGACGGCCAACTATTTGCCGACAGGCTGGGTAAAATCAAGCCTGATTATTCTTTGAATTACTAACAAGTAACTTTTCAAATTGCAGGCAGCCCCAGGAAATACATCCCTATATCCGTTTTTTAGTCGTACCGTTTCATGAAAAGAAATTTTGTCATACTGGCTCCGGCGGGTGTTTTTATAGCCCTTTTGTTTTTCTGGATCAGCCCTTTTGAAAAAGACATAGATTTTAACACCGAAGTAAAGCCCATTCTGAATAAACAATGCATGGGCTGTCATGGGGGCGTTAAAAAGGCCGGAAATGTGAGTTTCCTCTTTGAGTCTGAAATGCTCGAACCGGGCAAGTCAGGAAAACATCCCGTGGTGCGGGGCGACGCCGACGCAAGCGAGATGATTCGCCGGATTCTGACGGATGACCCCGAGGAAAAAATGCCCAAAGATGGCCCGCCTTTGTCGGATGAAGAAGTAGATATTCTGAAAAAGTGGATCAATCAGGGAGCCAAGTGGGGTACGCATTGGGCCTACTTGCCCGTGGTTCGGCCAAAGGTTCCATCCAATGGCAGCCTGCTGGCTCGGCTCAGCTTTGGCGAGTCGGACGAAGCAGGCTGGGCAAAAAATGAAATTGATCACTTTGTTCTTGAAAAGCTGAAAGAAAAGAAATTAAGCCCGGCTCCTGAGGCTGATCGCCCCACGCTGATTCGGCGCGTAAGCCTGGACCTTACCGGCCTGCCCCCGACCCCTCAGCAAGTGGAGGCATTTGTTAGAGATACTTCCCCAAATGCCTACGAAAAAGTAGTGGATCAACTCCTGAAATCGTCTGCCTATGGCGAGCGATGGGCTGCCCTTTGGATGGATCTGGCGCGCTATGCCGACACCAAAGGATACGAGCGCGACCCCGGACGGAGTATTTGGCCCTACCGCGACTACGTGATTCGGGCCTTCAATGCCGATAAACCGTATGATGTTTTCACAACCGAACAGCTGGCCGGAGATTTGATGCCTGGCGCACCGGGTGCTTTGCCCGATGACGAGAAATTGATTGCGACTGGTTTTCACCGAAATACGATGAATAATGACGAAGGTGGAACGCAGGATGAAGAATTCCGGGTGGCGGCACTCATGGACCGGGTCAATACGACCTGGGAAGTGTGGCAGGGGACAACCTTTGCCTGTGTCCAGTGCCACAGCCACCCTTACGACCCGATCCGGCATGAGGAGTACTATAAATATATGGCGTTCTTTAATAATACCCGCGATGAGGACGTAACAACAGACACGCCTACTCTTCGGTTTTTTAAGGGAGAAGACTCGCTACGCGTCCAGCGGCTAAGGGCATGGGTTACTGATTTTGACTCTAAGCAGGCGCAGGAAGTGACGCAGTTTGTGCGGATCATGGAGCCTAAAATTAACTCCCACGATTTTGACGAGTATGTAAAATCTTCGCTGCTAGATGCTAAGTTTTATGGCGGGCAGCACGAAGGTTCAACCCGGATCAAAGGCGTGCCGCTGACCGGAAAAGAGCAAATGTTACTGAGTGTTTCGACGGGTGCCGAGTCGGCTACGATGACCTTGCGGCTGGATTCTCTGCGAGGCAAGTTGCTGGCAAAAGTGGCCATTCCGAAGCGCGATACAGTCCTGTTTATTCCTTTGCCACCGATTACGGGCACGCATTCGCTGTATCTGGAATTTAACAGCCCTAAAAATCCGGAAAAATGGATACAGATTAAATGGGTTGCTTTCCAAAAGAATCTTCCGGGTGAGAATCAACCGGGTTTTGCCCAAATCAAAAAAGACTACACGCAACTTCTGATGAGCCGTACGCCAAGCACCCCGATTTTGTGGGAGGGGCGGGGACATCTGGCCCGGAAGACGCACGTATACGAACGCGGCAACTGGCTGGTACCTGGCAAGGAAGTATGGCCGGATGTGCCGGCATCTCTCGGAAAAATTCCTAAAAACAAACCCGCCGACCGCCTGACCCTGGCCCGCTGGATTGTAGACCGGCAAAATCCGCTGACGGCCCGCGTCATGGTCAATCGGCTTTGGGAGCAGCTGTTTGGAACGGGGATTGTAGAAACCGTAGAAGACTTTGGCTCGCAGGGTATAGAACCGACCCACCGTGAGCTGCTCGACTGGCTGGCGGCCTCTTATATGGAGGAACAGGGATGGAGTACAAAAAAGCTGCTTAAACAAATAGTACTATCAGCTACCTATCGGCAAAGCTCCGCTACTGACCGACAAAAAATTGAAAAAGACCCGTACAACACCTGGCTGTCGCGCGGGCCACGGGTGCGACTGAGCGCCGAGCAGGTGCGTGATCAGGCTTTGGCGGTGAGCGGGCTGCTTTCCAAAAAAATGTACGGACCGGGCGTGATGCCTCCACAGCCGGAGGGAATTTGGCTTTCGCCGTACAGCGGTGAGTCCTGGATACTCAGCGAAGGCGAAGACCGCTACCGCCGGGCGTTGTATACCTACTGGAAGCGTACTGCACCTTATCCATCGATGACAACTTTTGATGCCCCGAGCCGGGAGTTTTGCCAATCGCGCCGCATCCGAACCAATACCCCGCTGCAAGCGCTGGTCACGCTCAATGACCCGGTGTATTTGCAGGCGGCTCAGCAACTGGCTGAGGTGATGCAGCAAAAAGCCAAAACACCCGAACAACAGCTTCGGCTGGGGTATCAGCAGTTGACCTTTAAGCCCATGAAACAAAACAGCCTGAATGTTGCTCTGAAAGTGTACCAACAGGCATTAAGTGAATACAAAGCTCATCCGGCAGAAATTGATAGCCTGCTGGTTTTTACCAAATCCCAACGAAAAACTCCCGAACTGGCGGCATTGACCATTACGGCCAATGTTTTGTTGAATCTGGATGAAGTCGTGACGAAGGAGTAAATTAGTTTAGAACAGACAGGTTAAAGAATCTATATACATATACTATGGATAAGCTACTCAGAGAACTTCACTACGAAGATTTGAAGCAAAAAACCCGGCGTCATTTTTTGAAAGAGTGCAGCTTTGGCCTGGGCGCGCTGGGACTTGGCTCGTTGCTGGGCAGTTGCGGCTCCACCGGCACAGCCGCCACTGCCACCGATCCGATGGCCGTTCGTATGCCGCAGTTTGCACCGAAAGCCAAGCGCGTAATTTATATTCACATGGCAGGAGCGCCTTCGCAGCTCGAACTTTTTGATTTTAAACCCGAACTGGCCAAATACCACGGCAAGGATTGCCCATCGGAATTTCTGGAAGGTAAAAAATTTGCGTTCATTCAGGGAGTACCCAAGATGCTTGGCCCGCAGGGGAGTTTTAAACAGCATGGACAATCGGGTGCCTGGATTTCGGATTATCTGCCGTACCTGCAAACCATGTCCGACGAAGTCTCTTTTCTGAAAGCCATGCATACCGATCAGTTCAATCATGCCCCGGCTCAGCTATTGATGCACACCGGCAGCGCCCGGTTGGGTCGGCCAAGTCTGGGCGCATGGTCGGTGTATGGACTGGGTTCAGAAAATCAGAATTTGCCCGGCTTCATTGTGCTGGCATCCGGCGGCAAGCAGCCCGATGCGGGCAAAAGCGTATGGGGGAGTGGCTTTTTGCCTACGGTCTATCAGGGCGTCCAATGCCGCACCGGTGGCGACCCGGTGCTTTACGTGTCTGATCCGAATGGCATGAACCGGAATATTAGAAAGCAGACGATTGAGGCAATTAATGAAATAAACCGCCAAACCTACGAAGAGGTACAAGACCCCGAAATCCTGACGCGAATTAGCCAATACGAAATGGCATTCAGGATGCAGATGTCGGTGCCCGAAGTAATGGATGTGTCCAAAGAACCGGCCTACATGCTGGATATGTACGGAGTAAAAGCTGGTGAAGGCTCGTTTGCCATGAATTGTTTGCTGGCTCGAAAACTGGTCGAAAATGGCGTTCGATTTGTTCAACTTTTTGACTGGGGCTGGGATACCCACGGCACCGGACCGGATGGCGCGCTGGAAATCGGGCTGCGCGACAAATGCCGGGAGTCTGATCAGGCCGTGGCGGCGCTGTTGCAGGATCTGAAAATGAGGGGCCTGCTCGACGAAACGCTCGTGGTTTGGGGCGGGGAGTTTGGCCGCACGCCGATGCAGGAAAACCGCAACGGCCAAACCCTGCCATTTATGGGGCGCGATCATCACCTGGAAGCATTTACGATGTGGATGGCTGGGGGAGGTGTGAAAAAAGGATACAGCCATGGCGAAACCGATGATTTGGGATATTATGGAGTAAAAGACAAAACCCATGTGCACGATTTGCAGGCCACAATACAGCATTTGCTGGGCTTCGATCATGAGAAATTTACCTATCCATTCCAGGGCCGTAACTTTCGTTTGACCGATACCGCTGGAAAAGTGATTACACCGATTCTTGCGTGATGAGTAGCTGTTAGCGATTAGTTCGTTAGCAATTAGCTTTATATAAATAATTGATTTATAGATATTTAAATTGGTTTTCTAGAAATATAGTTTAAACCCTTTTTGTACAATTATCTTTCAGTTTCAATTAAAAGACCCCTTTAACCAAAAACCTAAATGAACGACGAACGTATTCATGCGTTTAAAATGCAGCTGAAACCAGGGTTTGTGGCTGAATATAAAAAACGTCATGACGAACTGTGGCCTGAGTTGCGGGAGCTTTTGACAATGGCCGGGATCATCGAATACTACATTTTTTTAGATGAAGCTACTCTCGCCCTTTTTGCTTTTCAAAAAGTAGCTGCACCCGACACCACGGCTGAGCTTGCCGCGCTGCCTATTATGAAGCGGTGGTGGGACTACATGGCCGACCTCATGGAGGTCAACCCAGATAACTCTCCCGTGGTAGCAGCTTGTCCCGAAATGTTCCGGCTGTAATTTTTCATTCAATCCTTGAAGTAAACTAATTCTATTGCTTTTCTATGTTCCTGACTCTCCTTCTGCAAGCTACCGATTGGGCACTTTTTCTGGGGCGCTTCCATCCGGTGCTGGTTCACCTTCCCATCGGATTTTTACTTTTGGCGGCATTGCTCGAACTGGGAAATCGACTAGGGAAAATTTCAATTAGTCAGGATGTCCTGCGTTTTATTCTGGGCTGGTCCGCACTGAGCGCTATTTTTGCCTGTGGCGCCGGATACTTGCTTTCATTGGGTGGAGGCTACGAGGAAGAACTCCTGGAACAGCACCAATGGCAGGGAATTGGCGTGGCGGTGTGGGCATCGGTAGCGTGGCTGGTGAAGTCTGATTTTCTGGCCAATCGTGTGCCGGTGTTGACGGCCCTGTATGTACCTGCTCTTGGAATTTCAACGTTGCTGCTCCTATCTACTGGACATTTGGGCGGTGGCCTTACGCACGGAGAAGAGTACCTCACGCAATACACGCCCGAACCTTTCCGTTCGCTGGCCGGAATGCCTCCCCGCCAAACAGGTGCCTATGAAATCAAACCCATTGCCAATATTCCGGAGGCCGTTGTGTATCAGGATATTGTACAGCCCGTACTCAATGTACATTGCATTCAATGCCACAATGCGACCAAGCAAAAAGGTAAACTGCGCATGGACTCGTACGAGCATCTTTCCAAAGGAGGCGAAAATGGGGCCATTTTTGTAGCAGGAAAAAGCCTCGATAGCGAAATGCTGAAACGCTGTTTACTGCCGCTCGAAGACGATGAGCACATGCCACCCAAAGGCAAACCACAGCTATCAGAATCGCAGGTTGCGCTGATTGGCTGGTGGATTGATCAGGGGGCGTCGGCTACCAAAAAAGTGGCTGAACTTACCCCTACCGAAGCGATCAAACCTGCCTTAGCCTCGCTGAGCACTGGCGGCAGTTCCAAATCGGAAACTATCCCTTCGCAGTCACTAATTCAAAATCTTGAAGTTGATGCTCCGGATGCGTCGGCCGTATCGGCTTTGCAAAAGGTGCAGGTTTTGGTAGTGCCTTTGGCCAAAGAGCAACATATGCTGGAAGTCAGTGCTATCAATTTTCCTGCCTTTTCGGACGAACAAAGTGCGTTGTTAAGTCCGCTTGCGGAGCAAATTGTGTGGCTAAAATTGAGTGATACTCGCCTGACCGATGCCGGAATGCCGGAAATAGCAAAGCTGAAAAATTTGAATAAGCTGTACCTCGAACGAACGCAGATAAGCGACACGGGCCTGCAACAATTAAAAGATATGCCGTACCTGGAATTGCTCAATTTGATTGGAACAAAAGTAACTGATAAAGGATTATTAGCTCTTTCTGAGCATAAAGCGCTAAAACAGGTGTATGTCTGGAAATCGGCAGTGACAGAAGCAGGAATTGAGGCTTTGAAAAAAGCTCGGCCCGACATGAGCGTGCTGACCGGCTGGGACGAAAAAGCCGTTGCAAATTTCCTGAAAGCCGGAGCAAATGCTGCACCGGATAGTCTGAATATCTCAAAAAAATAATAATTGAATCTTGTTTAAGAGCTTCTGCCGGAAGACGATTTTTATATATAGTATTCTTTTATATAAAACAAAATAAAATTTGTTAAATAGTCTAAAAAGACAAATCCTACCTGAATTTTGTCATAAAAAAACCATTCAATCTTCAATATTTGTCAAAATTTAGTCAGTAATAATCAAATCCTGAATAGCTTTTAGCACTATTTTGCGCTAAAATTGTACTATCATTGTTGGCTTTATCAGGAAGTCTATTTCTACTATCTACCACATTCTACAAACTATTGAAAAAGTGCAACAGAGTTTGTTATGATTCTCGCAAACTGCACTTGTTTTATTAAAATAAATTACAAAAAATAGGTCAATGAACTAGTAAAATACCCACACACGGAAACTTTTGCCTATTTTAGATTATAAGAATTATCAGAATTTAATGGATATTGAAAAGCCCATTTTAGTTAATAAATAAGTGTTGAAATAACTTTTAAAGCGCATTATCAGTAGTTTTATATAACCATTTTTTGATTAAAGATAAATTCCTAACCTATTTGCCTATGTAACACAACCTTGAAGAACACCAAGTACGAAAGATTGCTTCTGCGAATTCCACAAAAGCAAATTTCAGCGAGTCGTCCTACCGTGTGTAGCTGCAAGAGTTACTCAAATCACAAGTTGAATGGACATGTTAAACCAAACAATCATTTTTAATCCCAATCTATGAAAATTACTACTCCATCGACCTGCTCTTTTGCAAGGAGGGGTCTTTTAATGCTCACATTCCTGCTGCTTGCCGCAGTAAGTGCATTTGCACAGGTGGCAGTAAAAGGAAAAATAACCGACGAGCAGGGACAGGGCATCCCGGGTGTGAACATCCTGGTAAAAGCCACTACGACCGGTACAACTACCGACGCAGAAGGTGCCTTTACCCTGAGCGTACCAAGCAGCAACTCAACGTTGATCTTATCATCAATTGGCTATGTTTCTCAGGAAATTGCCCTGAATGGTCAGTCAACAATTAATGTAAAATTAGCTACCGACACCAAGTCACTCAGCGAAGTGATTGTGGTAGGATATGGTACCCAAAAGAAAGAGACCGTAACGGGATCCGTAGTATCTGTAAAGGGAGACGATTTGGTAAAATCACCAGCTGTTAACCTTGCGAACTCGCTTGCAGGTCGTCTGCCGGGTGTGACCGTGGTAAACCGGAGTGGTGAGCCTGGTTATGACGGAGCAACGATTCGTATTCGTGGGTCCAACACCTTAGGAAACAATGGTGCACTGATCGTAATTGACGGAATCCCCAACCGTTCCGGCGGTTTGGATCGTATCAATCCAGCTGACATCGAAAGTATCTCTGTTTTGAAAGATGCAGCGGCGGCTATCTACGGTTCACGGGCGGCCAACGGCGTTATCCTGATTACCACCAAGCGTGGAAAATCCGGTAAGCCCGAACTGTCCTACTCATTCAATCAGGGTTTCTCTAACCCAACGGTAATTCCAGAAGTAGCAAGTGCGGCTCAGTATACAAGCATGCTGAACGACCTGGATATTTACGGACTGCCTGTATCCGAATGGGCTGCGGCAAACACAGCTTACAAGGCAACGGGTTCGTTTACCCGTCCTAACGGAACGGTAAGAAGAGCGCCATTCTCCCCAGAAAGTATTGCCAAGTATGAAGACGGAAGCGATCCATGGGGCCACCCAAACACCGATTGGTTTGGTGCTACCCTGAAGAGAAACTCTCCACAGGTTCGGCATAATGTACAGCTGAATGGAGGAACGGAAAATGTTCGGTATTTGGCTTCTTTGGGTTATCAAAACCAGGACGCTTACTACATCAATTCGGCTACTGGTTATAAGCAGTATGACCTCCGGATTAACCTGGATGCGGACATCAACAAATACGTAAAAGTGAATTTGGGTATCGTAGGTCGTCAGGAAGCACGTGCATTTCCAACGAAGGCTGCCGGTACAATTTTCCGGATGCTGATGCGTGGTAAACCACAGGAACCTGCTTATTGGCCAAACGGTTTGCCAGGTCCTGACATCGAAAACGGTGAAAACCCGGTGGTAATCACCACTGATTTGAGTGGTTATGACAAAGATGTTCGTAACTATGTACAGACAAACGGATCACTTGAAATCAAAATTCCGGGTGTAGAAGGTCTGAAATATACGGCTACGGCAGCGATTGACAACCTGAGCCAAAACACCAAGCGCTGGGAGATTCCCTGGACGCTCTATCAGCGTGGAAGCGGTTTTGAAGCTGATGGTGTAACGCCTATATTAGTGCCTAGCCGCCGCGGCCCGGCTGATCCACGGCTGACGTTGGGTAATGCAAATCAACTAAACATTTTGTTAGGGAGCGTACTGTCTTATGACAAAACCTTCGGAAGCCACACGCTTAACTTGTTGGCAGGTACCAACCGGGAAACAATCGAAGGAGATAACTTCAATGCTTTCCGTCGCTACTTTATTTCTACGGCACTTGATCAAATGTTTGCTGGTGGGGACCTGGAACGGAATAACGGTGGTGGAGCTTTTGAAACAGCACGTATCAACTATTTTGGGCGGGTTGGCTACAACTATAAAGAAAAGTACCTGGCAGAATTCCTGTGGCGCTACGATGGCTCGGACATTTTCCCCAAAGCAACTCGCTACGGATTTTTCCCAGGTATCATGATGGGTTGGGTTCTGTCAGAAGAAAACTTCCTGAAAAACTCAGTGCCCGCTATTAGCTTCCTGAAACTTCGTGGTTCGATTGGTCAGTTGGGTAATGATCAGATTCCTAGCTACCAATACCTTTCTACCTATGGTTTCCGTAGCTATATTGTTGGTAATACCGAAACCAAAACATTGTTTGAAGCACGTGTACCCAACGAAAACATTACGTGGGAGGTTGCGACCAATTCAAACATTGGTCTGGAAGGACAGTTGTTCAACGGAAAAGTTTCTTTCGAGTTAGACTATTTCTCCAACCGTCGTACCAATATCCTGTGGTCTAAAAATGCTTCTGTTCCCCAATCGACCGGTCTTTCGCTTCCAAGGGAAAACATCGGAGAGGTTAAAAACAGAGGATGGGAATTCAATGTAGGTTACCGCGATCAGGTGGGCGATTTCAAATACAATTTCAGCGTAAACGGTGGGTATGCACAAAACGAAATTATTTTCTGGGATGAAGCCCCCGGTGCTCCTGAATGGCAGCGCTCTACTGGCAAGCCAATGAATACCTACGTAGTCTATAAGTACGACGGTGTATTCAAAGATCAGGCCGAAATTGATGCCAATACACTGGATTACTCGGCTATCGTGAATAATCTTCGCCCCGGCGATATGAAATATAAGGATCATAACGGCGATGGTAAGATTACACCTGACGACCGTGTTCGTTTGGACAATACCAACCTTCCTTTGTTCCAGGGCGGTATTAACATGGGCGCTCAGTTCAAAAACTTTGACCTGACTATCCTGTTACAAGGCGCAACTGGTGCAAGACAATATGTAAGCACCGGAGAGTCTGGAAACATTGGTAACTTCCTTTCGGACGTATACGAAAATCGCTGGACTATTGAGAATCCTAGCAGCGTACACCCACGGATTGCCAACCGGAGTGATCAGTATTACTCGAATGGAAACGATTACTGGTTGAGAAGCTCGGATTATATCCGTCTGAAAAACCTTGAATTGGGTTATAGTCTGCCAACTGAATTGATTTCAAAAATTGGTATGAGCCAATTCCGGGTATACTTCAATGGGTTGAACCTATTTACAATCGACAAGTTGAAGGTATTTGATCCAGAAGCTGACAACTCGACCGGGTATTATTATCCGCAACAAAAGATCGTCAATTTCGGTTTGGTTGCTACATTCTAATCATATAATTAAAAATAATATGAAAAAAATTAAACTATTAGCTTTGGCAGTTGCCTCAGCGCTGGTTTTTACCACGAGTTGTAACGACGACTTCGTCAATACGCAGCCGTTGGGAGAACTATCTCAAAATGCCGTATGGACTGATGCCGCTCTGGCAGAGGCCTTCGTGACAGAGATCTACGCCGGTTTCGGAAATGGCGGGTTTGATGAGCAAATGCTCGCATCCCTTACGGACGAAGCCATTTTTACCCACCCTGGCCGTGGCATCACCACAATTACCGAGGCCCGCTCAAACCCTGCGGATATTGGATGGGTCAATGGTACGCTTTCCTGGCCAAATATGTACACCCGGATCCGGGCGGCAAACCTGGCCCTAAAAAACCTGGAAGCTCCTCAATTCCCAAATACGAACAATATCGTGGATCGTTTGAAAGGCGAAGCCAAGTTTATGCGGGCGTATTACTATCATCAGCTGGCTCGCTACTACGGTGGGGTTCCCCTAATTGATCGTCCCTATGGACTGGGAGAAGAGTCGTATCTGGAAAAACGTAACACCTGGGAAGAAACCGTTAATTTTATCGTAAAAGATTGCGACGAAGCCGCCGCACTTCTTGACGGAAAATCAATGGCCGCCGGTCGTGCGTCAAAAGCTGCCGCTCTGGCGCTGAAAGCCCGCATTTTGATTTACGCTGCAAGTGATTTACACGATATACCAACGGCAAAAGAGAAATCCACCACGATTGCAGCTTTCGCAAATCCCGAAATTTTGGGATATACCGGCGGAAGCCGTACGGAGCGCTGGCAAAAAGCCAAAGATGCTGCCAAAGCAGTACTTGATCTGAACCGGGGCAACCTAATGAACCTCAGCGAGCCCGTAAGCCCCGAGCAGGGAACTACCAACTACATGAACAATTCGCTAGCGCGCAATGGCGGCCAAACGGAACTGTTGATGGCACGGTATTTTATCAATGCCAAGCAGGAAGGTGGCGGACGTATCGGCTTGTTCAACGGACCAAACGGCTACAACAACTGGGCTGGTAATACACCAATTCAATTGCTGGTAGATGACTACGAAATGATGGACGGAACGAAGTTTAGCTGGAACAACCCCGCTCATGCGGCTGATCCGTATGCGAATCGTGACCCACGTTTTAAAGCGTCAATCATGCATGAAGGCACTCCCTGGAAAGTTCGCTCAAATGCTAACTTACCTAAGGATCCTGCAAGTCAGATTCAGACAGGTCGCTATGAGGTAGTTAATGCTGCTGGTGAAAAAGTTACTCATTTTGGCCTTGATACCCGTAACAGCTCCATTGAAGACTGGAACGGTAGCTACACCGGCTACTACATTCGTAAATTTACCGATCCTAATCCGGCAATCGTAGATCAGAATACCTGGCAGGAAATTCCCTGGCCGATTCTGCGCTACACTGAGGCTGTATTCAACTATGCTGAGGCATGTATTGCGCTTGGTCAGGAAGAAGAAGCCCGCACGTGGTTGAACAAAATCCGCTTCCGTTCGGGTATGCCAGCTATCACCGAGTCAGGTGCAGCATTGGTAGACCGTTTCCGGAATGAAAAGCGTATAGAAATGTTGTATGAAGAGCAACGCTTCCATGACACCCGCCGCTGGATGATTGCCCCCACCACCCTTGGCCGCAAAGCCAACGGTATTCAGATTGTAGGTACGCTGAAACCCGGCAAGTCGGTAAGTGTGTATAAGTACAGCAAAGACAACTACGACTACAAATACACCGTATTTGAGATTGATCCGGGTAAAGAAAACCGGGCATGGCTGGATAAAATGTACTATCTGCCGATCTCTCGCGATGAAATGAACCGGAATAAAGATCTGGTTCAAAACCCAGGTTATCCGCTCAACTAAGGTTTTTTCAATTCCTGCATGGACTTAGGTTCGTGCAGGAAATGATTACTCCTTTTATCTGTTTAGATTTGTGAAAAGAATCCGGTAGCTACGGCTAACCGGATTCTTTTCCGTTTTAGTCATTTCATTTTTACCTTTTCTATATCTCACTCGATGCGCCTGCCAATTTTTAGCCTGCTTGCAAGTGTATTTTTCATCGCTGCACTCTCGGGCTGTCAGCAATCTGCTACCGATGACAAAGCTGCCGATGCTCCCGTCGGTGATCCGCTTTTTACGTTGCTTACTCCTGAGCAAACCGCCGTTACTTTTGAAAACACCTTGACTGAAAACCTGAACGGCAACGTGCTGATGTACGAGTATTTCTACAATGGGGGTGGGGTGGCCGTAGGAGATGTTAACAACGATGGACTGGATGATCTGTATTTTTCAGGAAATATGGTTTCAAACCGGCTGTACATCAACAAGGGCAACATGCAGTTTGAAGATGTAACGGCTCAGGCAAGCGTTGCCGGAAGAGACAGCAGCTGGAAAACCGGCGTGACAATGGCCGATGTCAACGGCGACGGAAAATTGGATTTGTATGTATGTTATTCAGGAAATTTTTCTCCCCAAAAACGTCGGAACGAACTGTATATCAACGAAGGAGTAGATGAAAAAGGAATGCCACGCTTTACCGAGCAGGCTGCTGCCTTTGGCCTGGCAAGTGAAGCCACTAGTACACAGGCTACTTTTTTTGACTATGATAAAGACGGCGATTTGGATCTATTTTTACTCAATCATAATCCAAAATCACTGCCAGTTCTTAATGAACTCGGCACAGCCGAAATCCTGAAAAAAGATGACCCGATGAACGGCCCGAGGCTGTTCAGAAACGATGGTAAGGTCTTTAAAGATATTACCCGGCAGGCAGGACTGCAAAGCTCGGCGCTTTCGTATGGACTGGGTGCTGGTGTTGCCGACTTCAACGACGACGGCTGGCCGGATCTGTACGTGTCCAACGATTATCAGGTACCCGATTTCCTGTATATCAACAACCGCAACGGTACGTTCAGCGATCAACTCAAAAGCAGTATGGGCCATACGTCACACTTTTCGATGGGGAGCGATGTGGCCGATTTCACCAACGATGCCCGACCGGATATTCTGACGCTCGACATGCTTCCGGAAGACAACCGCCGGCAAAAACTGCTCATGGCGCCCGATAATTACGAGAAATTTAATCTGAATGTAAATCTCGGTTTTAACCATCAGTACATGCGCAACATGTTGCATGTAAACGAGGGAAACGGTTCATTTAGCGAAATAGGGCAGTTGGCAGGAGTATCCAACACCGATTGGAGCTGGTCGGCGCTGTTTGCCGATTTTGATAATAATGGCTGGAAAGATCTTTACATTACTAATGGATATCTGCGCGATTATACCAACATGGATTTTCTGAAACACATGAGCGATTATGTGCAAAATCAGCAGCAGGGAATTCAACGAAGCGATGTACTCAAACTGGTCTACGAAATTCCTTCATCGAACCTGACCAACTATGCATTTGAAAACCGGACCGATATGACGTTCCGGAATGTGACACAAGCCTGGGGCCTCAGCCGACCTTCCAACAGCAACGGCGCTGCCTACGCTGACCTCGACAATGACGGCGACCTGGATTTGATTGTTAATAATGTCAATTTACCCGCATTTATTTATCAAAATCAAGCCAATACGCTCTTCAAACATCATTATTTAAAAATTCAAACCAAAGGAAAGACGCCCAATACGCAGGGCGTTGGTGCGCAGATATTTCTCTATGCCAAAGGAAACGTGCAATATCTGGAACAAATGCCCACCCGTGGCTATCAGTCGAGCGTGTCTCCGACCCTGCATTTTGGATTGGGTGAAATCGCCGCTGTTGATTCACTACGAGTGGTGTGGTCATCGGGTCGTCAGCAGTTGATTACGAGCCCAAAAGTTGATCAGGTGCTTGCAGTTTCTGAAAGCGATGCCCTAGACATGTACAAACGACCCGTAGCACAACCCGCTGTTTTTGAAGAAATCAGCTCACCTTTGGCGTACAAAGATGCCACACCCCCCATCAATGATTTTTACCGACAGCCGCTGCTCGTGCAATCCCTTTCCTTTGCATCGCCTTGTTTGGTAAAAGCCGATGTCAATGCCGACGGTCTTCCCGATGTTTTTGTGGGAGGAAGCAAAGGGCAGGCGAGCGTACTTTTTATCCAGCAAAAAGGTGGAAATTTTGTACAAAAAACCAACGCTGACTGGAATGCCGATGCCGCAAGTCAGGTGACGGATGCGGTCTTTTTTGACGCCAATGCCGATGGCCACCTCGATCTGTACGTGGCGCATGGCGGCTACGCAGATTTTGAAATAAACGACGCCCGTTTTCAGGACAAATTATTTATAAATGACGGAAAAGGAAACTTTACCCTTAGCCCCAAAGCGCTGCCCGTCATGCTCACGAGCACGGGCACGGTCTGCGCCGACGACTTTACGGGCGATGGAAAACCCGATCTTTTTGTCGGTAGTCGTGTGGTGCCGGGGCGCTATCCCGAAATTCCGGAAAGCTACCTGCTTGTGAATGACGGGCGCGGGAATTTTACCAAACGTACCGCCGCCGTTGCGAAAGAATTGTCAACTCCCGGGCTCGTAACCGATGCCGCCGCCGTAGATGTCAATGGGGATAAAAAAGCAGACCTCGTAGTCGTAGGGGAGTGGATGTCTGTGAAAATTTTTATTCAGGAGAACGGCAAATTGATTGATAAAACGTCCGACTACTTTGACGCATCGTTTCAGGGTTGGTGGAACACACTGCTCGTAGACGATTTTAATAAAGATGGAAAGCCCGATTTTGTGGTGGGCAATCAGGGTCTGAACTCGCAGGTGCGTGTCAGCGACAAAGAACCGGCCACGCTGTATTCCAAAGATTTTGATGGCAACGGTACGGTTGATCCAATGTTGAGTTTTTATGTACAGGGCAAAAATTACCCGTACATCACGCGCGATGAACTCGTGATGCAAATGAGCAGCATGGGCGCGCGCTATCCCGATTATAAAAGCTATGCTGATGTGACGCTTAATGAGCTTTTTTCAGAAAAAGAACTGGAAAGTGCCCAAAAACTTGAAGCGAATTATCTCAAAACAACACTGTTTTTAAGTACGGCTACCGGAAAATATCAGGCCAAAGAACTCCCGCGCGAAGCGCAGTATTCCCCGATTTTTGCCATAACGGCCTTCGACTACGATCAGGACGGAAATCAGGATTTGATTTTAGGAGGAAATAGTAGTCAGGGACGGCTGCGGCTGGGTAAATTTGATGCAAATTACGGCCTGCTGCTGAAAGGAAACGGGCGGGGAGATTTTGTAACAATCCCGCAAAAAAAATCCGGTTTTATGCTCCGGGGAGACGTGCGCTGCATTGTGCCGCTAAACGACAAGTTGCTGTTTGGCGTCAATCAGGGTGCGGTACGTGCGTATAAAGTCAAGCGTTGAGAAAAACTTTTAGCTACCTAAAAAAATGAGGTTTTGAGAAAGCATTTACCTTCTCAAAACCTCATTTTATTTATTTAAAATTAAATTCTTATTTCAAAACTACCTTCGCTACAACAGGCTGATGATCAGACGGGTAGCGCTGCTCTCTGGCATCGGTCAGAACGCCGTATTTCAGGACATTAAACTCTTTACTGACAAAAATATAGTCGATCCGGTTTTCCATCGGAGCATCAAATTTGAAGCTGTTGAACGTTCCCACGGGGCCGTAAGGCGGCTGAGCCGAAACTTTGTAGGTGTCCTGTAAAATTGTTTCCATCGCTTTAATTTGCTCCGTTTCGGGAGTTGAGTTGAAGTCACCGACGCAAATTGCCGGAATATTTTTAGCAATTTCCTTTATTTTCCTGACCATCAGTTTACCTGATTCCTGCCGGGCTTTTACGCCCTGATGATCAAAATGAACGCTGAAAAAGTAGAACTGCTTTTTTGTCTTTAAATCCTGAAACTTCGCCCACGAACAAATGCGGTTACAGCAGGTAGCGTCCCAGCCTTTGCCGGGCACGTCCGGGGTTTCACTCAGCCAGAAATCACCCGAATCAAGTACTTTGAACCGATCTTTTTTGTAAAAAATAGCGGAATGTTCGCCGCCTTCTTTACCATCGTCCCGGCCTTTACCCAGAAACCCAAACTCACTCAGTTCTGCCACATCTTCAATCTGCCCGCGCAGCACTTCCTGCGTGCCAAACAGGTCAAACTCGTGGTAACGAATGAGCGACTTGACATGTTCTTTGCGGTTGGGCCATGCATTCACACCGTCGTTTGGCGTATTGTAGCGAAGATTGTAAGACGCCACCGTAATGGGCGTGTCGCGTTGGGCAAATACAGCCTGTTGGCATACAAGGCAAATTATGAGAAACAGAATACTCTTTTTCATTAGGACTAAATAAAAATGAAACCTGAAAATGAACCATTGGACTACTAAAATCGAAAGAAAGGGGTTCTCTACTGATAACTTTCCTTCAAAAAGTCCGGGCAAAATTACTTTCCGGTTTTTTGATCGGGTTTAATAAATTGTACACGATTAAAGTAAATGGGCGAAGCGTCCTGCCGTTCGCGGTTGTAGTAGGGCGAGTACATGCGGCCCGACAGCGTACCTTTTTGCGTGTCAACTTCCAGCAGACGGAGGTAGCCGCCGCCAAAGTCTTCATTCTGATAATCCTGCAAAAACTGATAGATGCGATTGCCGTGCTCGCCTTTGTCGTTTCGCCACGACGAATAGCACACGTGTCCACTCAAAACCATCAGAATGTTAGGTTGTTTTTTGATAAACTGATCGTAAATCTGCGCCGGACTCAAATCACCATAGCCCGCGTTTCGTTCGCTGATGTCGCCGTTGGGGTTCAGGTGGTAGTGCGTCAGCATGATGACATTGTGGTCGGGATGAGCCGCCACTACCTCGTTGGCCCAATCGACAGGGCCTTGCCGGGAGCAAAATTCCAGGCTCACGACCATCCATTTCAAACCTCCGGCTTCAAACGAATACCACGAATTATCACTTTTTCCTTCTTCGTATCGTCCTCTTTGTAAGGGAAATCGGCTGACGGGAAAATATGAATTGAACTTGGCTGTTTTGCGCAGATTCTGATTGACGTTTCCGGGCGCAGCACTGCCGCTGTTGACGCCTACGGCCTCCGTATCGTGGTTGCCCACGGCCAGTGCGTACGCAATTCCGGCGCTGTCGAGCATTTTGAAACCCTGATCCGCTCTTTTCCAGTGGTCATGATTGTCATAATCGACAATGTCGCCGACGTGTAGCACGATCGGGTAATTCAACGAATCACGCTTTTGGATGAGCCAGTTGACCTGACTAAAAAACATCTCGGGACGGGCGTTGATTTCGCTTTGGGTATCCGGAAAAATGGGGAGTGTAAATTTTTGCGCAAAGCAAGCAGAACTACCCGATGAGCTTAAAGCAAGGGCGGCCAGAAAGACCAGCCCTTTTTTACAATATTTTTTTAACATCATGTTTTTTAAAAATTAAAAATTACCAACCCGGATTTTGTTGCAATGCCGGGTTTAGTCCCAATTCATTGACGGGCAAAGGCCACAGGTAGTCTTTGGCCGGGTCAAACCGCCGGAAGGAAGCATCCTGTACCAGAATCTGCCCTTCGGCATTGAGTTGAACGGGTGATTCGGTGCCAAATTCATCCGGAAAATAATAGTTGCCCAATACCGTTTTGGGCAGAACTTCTTCGGCTGTTTTCCAGCGGATTATATCCCAATACCGTAGATTTTCCATGGCAAGTTCTACCCGGCGTTCGCGGCGAATTTCTTCCCGCATGTTAAGCCCGTTGGCAGCCACAAAGGCATTGGAAAGGGGGACGATGTTGGCCCGCTGCCGCAGCAGATTGATGGTGATGTCAAGATCTTCATCCGAAATGGTTTCATTCAGTTCGTAGGTAGCTTCGGCGTAGGTCAGAAGTACTTCGGCGTAGCGCAGAATAACCCAGTCGAGCAGGGCCTGCCGGGTAGCAAAATCGGTGGCTGTAAAGTATTTTTTTGCCCCAAATCCGGTTTTGTAGTATTGCAGCTGCATAGTAAAGTTTGCGCCTACGTTGTAGGGCTCGCCCAGCCGGTAAACCGTCGCCAAAAGACGCTCATCCCGGTTGAGGAATACATCGTTTGAAACTACGGGTTTTTGGTACAAAGGCGATTTGGTAATTGGCAAACCGTCTTTCATCAGATAGCTATCAACCAGACTTTTGGTTGGATTGGCTCCGCCCGTATATATATCCAGTGAATAGTTGTGGTTGAGTACAAGATTGGCCGGGTCGGTACCGTACTGTTTTACCAAAATATTCTCGCGATTTTGGCGTCCTTCTCCTGCATACTGAAACAGGTTAAAATAGCTGTTAAACAAACTATGCTGCTGACTGTCCATGACGGCTTTGGCGGCTTGTTGCGCCAGTCGCAGGTGCATTGCCGGGTCACCATATTTATGAAATTTGGCGCGTGTTCCTTCAAAAAGCGCCATGCGTGCTTTTATGGCAAGTGCCGTTGTGTTCGCAATACGGCCATATCCGGCATTGCCCAGTGCAGTTGGAGTAGGGAGTGTAGCTGCGGCAATGTCGAGATCCATGTAAATCTGCTCGATAACCTCTTGTCTTGGTGCGGCCGGTTTAGTTAATTCAGGCGAAGTTTCAACCAGCGTTTTCAGGATTAGCGGCACGTTGCCATATTTCTGCACGAGTTGCATGTAGGCAAAGGCGCGAAAAAAACGAGCTTCGGCCATGTAGCGATCCTTCACATCCTGGGTTACCGGCGCATCAGGTACTTTTTCCAGCACATTATTGGCAGCTCTGATCAGGCGGTATGGCGTAGAATAGTCGCCGGCTGTAGCGGGCGGAAGCCGGGTGCCGTCGCTGATAGGGTCGGGCTGTGTACCAAAGGCGTTATCTGACCACACCTCTTCTTTACTGAAACCAGGCAAAAACGTGTACAGGTAGTTGGTGGCCGAGCGTATATCTGATTCGGATTTCCAGAACGAAGGATCGGTAATTTGTGTTTCAGGCAGCCGTTCTACGTCGCAGGCAGTTACGGCAAGAACGACAAGCAGCAACGTAAGTTTTTTATACAGGAACGATTTCATATCGAGTAGTATCTATTTTTTTAACTAAAATGAAAAAGACTAAAAAGTAAGGTTCAAACCCACAGCCGCCGTGGCAAAAAACGGATAGTCGGCCGCAACGGCATCCCGCTGTTCGGGGTCAAACTGATCTTTGAAAATACCTAAACGGGAGAACGTAAGAATATCCTGTCCCGTGAAATAAATCCGGGCCCGGCTGATTTTCACTTTGTTAAGCAAGCTTGCCGGCAATGAATAGCCCAGCTGAACATTTTTTAACCGGACATACTGACCATTCAGGACCCATTTGTCTGAGGGTAAAAAGTTGTGGGTACCGCCCACAAAAGGCCGGGGAAAATCTGCGTTAGGGTTTTCGGGCGTCCAGTAGTTTCTATGAATGGCCAATGCCTGATAAAAACTGGCAATGTTGGGGTCGAGTGCCTGCCGGGTAGGGGCAAATCTGCGCTGACCTACGCCTTGAAAAAATGCGCTGAAATCCAGATTTTTCCATTGTACAGCCAGGTTGGTGCCAAACAAATACCGAGGTTGCGTGGTGCCCAAATACACCAGGTCGCCATGGTTTTCCATACTTCCCGACCCAATGCTGATGCGGTTGTCGCCATTGACGTCTACGTAGCGTACATCGCCGGGAGCGGTGCGGCTGTCCTGAAAAGCGGCAGCTTTAACCTCGTCGCTGTTCTGAAAATAGCCGTCTGTCAGGTAGCCCCAAACGGAGTTGAGCGGGTATCCTTCCAGTGTTGAAACTGTACCCGCACTGATGACCCGGCGACCGGCAAAATTGAGCAATTTATTTTGGTTGTCAGAGACATTCAGGCCAAAGGAGAAGCTGAAATCATCGCCAATCCGGTCGCGGTAGTTAAGTTCGGTTTCCCAACCCCACGATTTCAGTTCGCCGTTGTTGATCCGTGGCGTACCTACGCCAAAAGTGGCGGGAAGTTGCAGGGCCGTGAGCATGTTTCGGTTATACTTGACGTAATAGTCGGCGCTGATCTGAATTTTATTTTTAAATAAACCCACATTCAGACCGGCGTTGCTTGTTTCGATGGTTTCCCAGGAAAGCTGAGAAGAGGGAACTGTGGTTTGAGAAAAGTACGTAGCCCGCACTTCCGGCGAACCCAGCACCAGATTTGTCCCCTGATTAATCAACGCCAGGTAATCATACAAACCAATGCCCGAAGCAGCTCCCAAACGTCCCCATGATCCCCGAATCTTTAACTCCGAAATAAGTGGAACGGCAAACCAGGCTTCTCGGTGGATGTTCCAGCCGGCAGATATGGACGGAAACGATTTTCTCCGAAGTCCGGGCGCCAGGCGTGAGCTTTCGTCGATTCGGAACGTAGCCTCGACGAGGTAGCGGTCGGCGTAGTTGTAGTTGAAACGTCCAAAAAAGGATTGAAAAGCAAAGGTTGAAATGGACTGCGAGTTGGTTTTGGTAGTCGCATCTCCCAGGCTGAGCGCGGGCAGGTCGTTGCTGACCATATTTGTTACCCCCGTAGAAATTACCTCGCCCCGGCTATCTTCCCATTGGTAGCCTGCCAATAGATGAAACGAATGTTTTTCAGCAATTTTGAAATCATAATCTGCCAGAAATTGCAGGTTATTGCTTTGGGTCAAATCCTTGGATACTGTAAAAGCGTTTGGCGTATTGAGAATATCACCGGGAGCGGTACGGTGCCAGCGCTGCACCGTGCGGCGGAATAACTCCCGGTCACCACGACGATATTGAGCGCCGTACACGGCACGCAGGCTAAGACCTTTGACAACGTCTGTCAAACGGGCTGTAAATACACCATCAAAGAAATTTCGGCTGTAATTATTATATCCACCGGCATCCATTGCAGCGTAGGCAGAGGCTCCCGTAGTGGCGTTGTAGCGCCCGTCAGGCGTAAGGAGCGGATTGATGCTTGAATAGCGGTAGATGTTGTAGAGCAAAGCACCGTTGCCGTTGATATTCACCGACGATGCCTCCTGATTTTGGCGGGTATACGTAATGCGTGAATCGAGTGAAAGGCGTTTGGTCAGTTGAGTCCCCAAATTAAGCCGGAAATTGTAGCGGTCATTTTTGTCGGGTCCTACCTTAAAAATTCCCTGCTTGTCGTAATAGCCCATCGAGATCAGAAAATTGAGCTTGTCAGTTCCGCCCCGCGCCGACATATTATGCGTTTGCATCATAGAGGTTTTCCGAAGCATCTGATCCACAATGCTTTCTGTGCCAAAGTATTCATAGCGGGTTGTGTCATTTGGGTTAATCCGATACTTCATGATTCCTTCCTTGACAATCGCAATCTTTTCGGCTGTGTGCCCGGCTGCCGCGCCCGAATTGATCCTTGCCAGATTGTTATGTTCGAGTTCTTCCCAGACTTCCATGCGCTCGGGTACGTTCAAAGCCCAATCGGTTCCTACAATGGAAGAATATTCAAAAATTGTCTTGCCGGAAGTTCCTTTTTTGGTCGTAATCAGGATAACTCCACCAGCGGCCTGAGCACCATAAATGGCGGCTGCGGCTGCATCTTTCAACACGCTGATACTCTCAATATCGTTGGGGTTGAGGGATTGAAGCGATACTCCGGGGCTCGTAACTCCGTCAACGATGAGTAAGGGATCTACGTTGCCATTGGCGGACGTTGCTCCCCGAATCTGAATGCCGATTCCTTCATCGCCCGGCTGTCCGGTAGAACGCGTAATCGAAAGCCCCGGCGACAAGCCCTGAAGCGCCATTGCCACGTTGGCTACGGGGCGGTTTTCGATGGCGGCTGCGTCAATCGTCGAAACGGCACCCGTGAGGTTTTCCTTTTTTTGCGTACCATAGCCTACCACGATAACCTCCTGCAAAGCTTTTACGTCAGCTTCCAGCGTAACGGTCAGCTCGGTACGGTTGCCTACAACTATTTCCTGAGAAAGATAACCCACAAAACTGAAAACCAGGACGGTTTGAGCATCGGGTACGAGTAGTTCAAAACCGCCGTTGCCATCGGTAGTAGTGCCTCGTTGCGTACCTTTCACAACTACACTTACGCCCGGAAGGCCCTCGCTGCCATCCGAAGCCAGCACTCTCCCGCGGAGGGGCAAGTCCTTGGGAGCGGTCCATTGGCTGAGTTTTTCGTCCAGTTCGGGCAGTACCGAAGTGTTTTTTTCTTTTCTTTTGGATAAAACAATTTGGTTATTAATGACCCGATAGTTGATGCCGCGCGGAACCAAAAGCTGATCAAGCACCTGAAAAACTTTTTTATCTTTTACCTGAATCGAGATTCGGTCGTTAAGCTGAATGCGACTGCTATATACAAATTTGGCCTGCGTTTTTTCCTGAATTTCTCCCAGCACTTCTTTTAACGTGCCGTTGGTCAGCTGAATAGAAACTTCCTTACTCAGAATAGACTGGGCAGTGCTTTCCGCAGCGTAGGATACGCTGGCGATAAAAGCAACAAAAACCCATTGTAGCAATCCGAAACGCATAATCTTTTGCCAGTTGAACGACTTGTAACGTACTGTTTTTTTCATAATTTTGATTGTCTGATAGTTAGCTCTGTTAGATCAATAGTTTTTCTGCTCTACCCCGGTGGCACGTGGTTTAGAACAGGAGAAAAATTAACTTGAACCGGGAGTGGTGGCACACTTCCGGTTTTTTTGTTAAGGGGGAATCGTCGTGTATAGCATCCTTTGGGTTAGGTTTAAAATGGTTTACTCACAGGCCGCGCCCTCAATCAAAATGGTTTTACCGGACATCGTATAGGTGGCATCCAACGACGTACACAGCATTTCCAGAATGGCAGCGAGGGGTTGTTGTTCAAAATCGGCGGTCAGACGGCAGGTTTTCATGGCCGGATTGGCCAAATGAATCCTGACATCGAAACGCCTGCTCAACTGATCCGTTACCTGATCGAAGGCTGTACCTTCAAACTGAATCGTTACGGGTTCATATATTTCTTTTTTTAATTCGGCATGTAAAGTGTTGGTTGTCAGTCGTTTGTTTTGGGTTTCAAACAGCGCTTGCTGACGTGGTGAAAGGACAATCTTTTGTGCATCGGCTGTGGTTGGCATTGGCACGCTAACCGCCACACTGCCCGAGACGACCGACACTTCATGAATCTTCTCCTTTGGCAGGGCTTTTACATTGAATCGTGTTCCCAGAACTTCAATTTGCATCGTGCCGCTTTGAATCAGAAACGGATGTTTTTTATCTGATTTTACATCAAAAAATCCTTCTCCTTCAAAAAAAACAGATCGGGTAGCTCCCGTAAAAACGGGCGGATAGGAAATGCTCGCTTCGGCGTGCAGCCACACCGTACTTCCATCAGGAAGTGAATGCATGACCATCCGGGGCTGATCGTTCACAAAACGAGTCAGGTTATCGGGAACAGTAATGGATTCTGATTGCTGAACCGTAGCTACGGGAGAAACTGGCAGAAGGCGTTCTTTCTGCGCATACAGCATCCACGCACCGGCAAGTAGCACAACGGCCGCTGCAAGGCCTGCCCACCACCGAACCAAAGGACGGGTTTTGGGCTCCCGAATGAGCGCCAGCTCGTGTTGTATGTGCCTGAAAGTTTCGGCTTTGATCCGTTCACTTTCATGTTCCGGAAGCGAATCCAGAAAATGAGAGGTCCCTTTCAGTGAGGCATACCACTGCTCAACCGCCTTTTTTTCTAATTCGGTACAGGTATTTTCAAGGTACTTTTGCAGTAATTCAGGTGAAATCGGGGGGTGATTCATACGGGTTTTGTGGTACAACCAGAGGTTTATTTATCTGGTAAGTCGCACGCCGGGCCCGCTACCCTTAGTCGTAGTAGAAAAATTTACAGAAAAAATAGAATTAATAAATAAAATCCATCCAGTAAATGCTCTTTCAGATGAATTTTGAGGAAGCGTAGCGCTTTGGTGATGTGCTGCTCCACGGTTTTTTCGGAGATGTGTAGTTTTTCTCCAATTTCCCGGTGCGAAAATCCCTGACGACTTAACCAAAAAACCTCCCGGCATTTGTCGGGCAATTGGCGGAGACCTTCTTCGTAACGATGTTGCAAATCGTCGGTCAGTACAAGCTGATCGCCGGCTTCGGCAGTGCCGGCACCCAGGTTGCCCCAGGCCTGAATGTGCTTTTGGCGCGTATATTCTTTGCGGTAAAAACTGATCACCTGATTTTTTGCACAGGCAAAAAGGTAGGGCCGCAAGGCCTGAATTGTGGATCGGGCTCGCTGCTGCCAAAGGCTTACAAACAGCTCCTGAACGATCTCCTGTGCTGTAAACTGATCGCTGACTTTTTCGTACGTATAATTGAACAGCAAACGAAAATAGCGGTTGTACACCTCGCCAAACGCCAGCTCATCGTCGTGCTCTTGCATAAAACGAAGAAGTTCTTCGTCGGAACAAGTCATGTAGCATTCGCTCATCTGACTATATTTTATTTTGTCAAAAGTAGTGTTTAAAGGTGAAGGGGGTTGCCCGGCTACCGTTATGAATGTGTTAAGGAGGTTGCCTGAAAAATTTACTTAATCATAACGGACACTGATTTTTAATGTTTTAAATTTTGAGTTAAGTGATTAATCGGTTAGTTAATTGTAAGTACTTAGCTGTATGTGCTGATGTTGGCATGAGGACGCCCCGGCGGGCCAAAACGTGTAAAACGTAAATGGTATATCGTTGACACCGATGTATTTTTTAGACAATTTGACTAACTTGATGCCGTTGACGATGGTAACAATGCTAGTACAATAAAATAATTCGGATATGCTTACAATACATCCGCAATACATTATCGACAGCACAGGTAAGAAAATATCAGTGGTACTTCCGATGAAAGATTTTGAAGCCATTCTGGAAGAATTGGAAGAGCTGGAAGACATAAAGCTTTATGACGAAGCCAAAAAGTCCAATGAGCCTTCCATTGCCATTGATGAGGCCTTTAAAATGATTGACGCTAAGCGTGCAAAGCGAAGTAATGGTTTATAAAGTAACTTTAAATAAGCGCGCCATTAAAGCTCTTGAAAAAATCAATGAGCCGTACTAGTCTAATATCAGGGAAGCCATTTACAGCCTCTCCGAAAATCCAAGACCTACTGGATACAAAAAGTTAAGAGGCAGAGACGCTTACAGTCTCCCGGGTGGCCAATTACCGTATTATTTACGATATTTTTGATGATGTCCTTTTGGTGGATGTTATTGACCTTGGTCATAGGAAAGATATTTATGAGTGAAAAAAACCACCTGATTTAAACTTTCTGGTAGCTCCCTGCTTGAAAACTAAGAAAATAAAATTACCAGATAAATTCTTGTCTGAGTAAGTTACTGGTGAATATATCCCCCCAATTTCACCAACCTACTTCATCACCTTCGGCTCAGCTTTTTCTGTGGGCATATCATAGGGGAGCTCCCACACTTTTCCCTGACTATCACCAAAATACAAATGTGAGGGGCTAAGCTTGCCGGGATCGCCATCGGCCCAGAAATAGTAAAAAGGGTCCCGGCCATTTACCACTTTACGAATGTAGTTATGGTTGCGGGGGCTGTTGTGGGTCAACTGCCGGGAGCGGGTCCAGGTGCGGCCTTTATCCGCACTTTTCCAATGCACCACTTCGCCGCCTCCACCCCAGGGTTGAGGGGTATTTTCGGTAGGTGCCACCACGAGCCACTCCCCGTCTTTTATGAATAAACTACCGGTATCGTAGTTGTGGTCGGAGGTCGTGATGGGATGGTTGTCCCAGGTTTTGCCGTTCCAATGAATCACGGCCCACTGTCGCAATCCATTTTTGGGCCCCGGCTGATGTCCCGGTCCCGACACATATAAAGCAATCGGATTTCCGTTTTCGTCAAAATTTACGTCCTTGATATAGACATTTTGCCCCTGACTAAAAAACTCCTTTACCAGCACAGGCGAAGCTACGTCCGTAACCGGAGTGGCCACTTTCTGACCGTCCACGGTAGTCCATGTACGTCCAAAATCCGTAGTCTGAAGGTAGTAAATATTGGTGCGCTGATCAACATTTCCGTTGGGGTGCCAGTTAAAGAAAAATACAACTTTCTCACCCAGTTGCCCGCTAATCTGGTAGTGCCCGCTATTTTTATCTTCGGGGCGTTTCATGCCTGCCAGTTTCTGATCTTCGGTCCAGGTAATGCCGTCCGGGCTTGTTTCCATGTACAGTTCACGCACGCCTGTATATTTTGTAAACAGATTCAGAAAGCCTTTTCCGGGGATATACTTTGGCTGCGGATAGGTCATGGTTTCTTCGGTAATCTGCTCAAATTCATCGGTGTTATAGGGGAGCTTGCTGCGGTATTTATAGCCGGGGCGGCTGGTGTTTCGGCCACTCACAAAGACCCACAAATGGCCTTTGTCGTCCATGCTCAGGCTGGGGTTGTCGTGGGGATCATTCACACCTTTTTTATCATAAACCACCACCGGCTTCGATACCGTATGCGTGGCGTGGTCGTAGGTGCCAATCATGCACAGCAGGTATCGGGCATCCGGTGCAGTGGTGCCGCCGTATACAAAGAATGTTTTGTTGACTTGGGGAGCATAAATCGCCAGTGGAATATGTTTGGCGGTGTAGGTGCCGAGCCCGCCAGAGTACTTATCGCCATATTCCGAAAACTGCCCCAACGTAAACCAAATACCTTTATAGCCATCAATTTTCGGGTATTTCTCTCCGGTTTTGATTGCCAGATTTTGCGCCTGAGCCCCCAGAAAAACCAGCCCTAACAAGGCTACGGTCAGGCCACTTTTACGTATTTTAAACATATAAAATTTCAAGAAAATCAGGTGTAATTAAGCGTTTGTCCATAGTTCCTTTACCTTCACCAAATCGCGTTTCATGGCTTCATAAACTACCTTTTTATCAATCTTGGGAGTCTTGGATCCGTGCTCGGCTCCGCCCAAATCATATTCGTAATGCATCGAAATCGGGACCTGTACACCGTACTGTTTTAGCAGGCGGAAATACCGTCCAAAATCCACCATGCCCTCGCCGAGCGGCACATTTTTTACCACCCATTTTCCTTTTTCCTGAGCCCAGACAAAGTCTTTTATTGCCAGTATTTTGATGTTTTGGTGAAGGAGCCGCAGGCCGTTTTCCCACGAAAGCCCGCCTTCAACGGTCGCATGCCGAATGTCGTACTGCACACCCATGTGACTGCTTTGGGCTGTTTGCAGCAGCTGCCAGATTTCCCAGGTTGAGGCGCCTACGAGTTTTCCGGCGTGATTTTGGTAGCAACCCGTGAGGTTTAAAGTCCGGTTGAGCTCACTCAGCGATTTTACCTGCTGCTGATATTCCCGGAGCGTGTCGGCCATCTGTTGCGTTTCTTTGTATTTATACCAGTTCATGCGGTAGTAGCCTACGCCCTGCGCGGCGGCGGTGCGGAGCACCCGCTCATCAACACCCGTGGCATTTTCTACGGCCGTAGTAATCATGAGAGGTTGTAACCCGGCTTTTTTGATTGCCTGCACGGCTTTTGGCAGATCTTCTTCTACCCGCTCCGGTAGCACGTGGCCGTTTGGCCGGACGGTCAGGTCGACGCCGTCAAACCCGATTTCGGCCGCTTTTTCGGCCATTTCAGTATAGTCCAAAAACTGCAAATGCTTGGAAAACACCATGAGCGGAGGCATGGCAGCAGCAGGGTTTGCACCTGCCATTTCCGTAGAAATAAATGGAAGAGCCCCGGCAGCCAAGGCGGCCTTCTGAATGAAATCCCGCCGGGTTTGTGAATGTTTCATGATGAATAAAAATATGAAATGGAGTTCTGCTGATCGTATGAGTAGAAAGGGAAGTACGAATAAAATATAACCGTTTCTTTACCCTGGGTCGTTGGTCGAGGACAGAAAGTTTTGGTGAATTTTTGAAAAATTTACCAGGGAAAATCAGCGTCGGGTTTCTATATTAGTTGTTCTTAACTAACACATTTCTTACCCGTCAAAGTCCGGTCATGTTTCAACCTACCCACACGTTTTCTGTATACGCGATCAATCAGGAAACGGCTGATACCCGTACTTATATTTTGAAACCAATGAATCCTCCTGAGTTTTTATATACCGCCGGGCAGTTTCTGACTTTCCTGTTGAATGTACACGGACACGAAGTCAGGCGGTCGTATTCTTTAAGTTCTGCGCCGGGGCTTGATGAGCTTCCGGCGGTGACGGTCAAGCGCATCAGCAATGGCGAAATCTCCCGATTTTGGCATGATTCCGTTCAGGTAGGTACGCAGCTGACGGCGTTGCCCGCAGCCGGGCGGTTTGCGGCTGCTCCTGCCGATGCGAAGCCGCGTGACCTTTTTCTGCTGGGTGCCGGAAGCGGAATCACACCGCTTTTTTCTATTCTGAAACATACCCTTGTTCATGAACCAAATACCCACGTAATTCTTCTTTATGCCAATCGTCATGAACGGGAAGTCATTTTTCAAAAAGAGCTAAATGAATGGCAGACGCATTTCTCCGAACAGTTTACGATCCGCTATTTTATGAGCCAACCTTCGGACGATTGGCCGGGCCTGCGCGGGCGAATTAATAATTACAGATTGGAAAATGAAGTACGGCAACAACTTCGGTATGATTTATCGAAGGCTCAATTTTTGATTTGTGGCCCGTTTGAACTGATGCGTACTGCCGAAATCACCCTTCGGTTTATGGGCGTGGAGGAAGAGCAGATTCGCAAAGAGAACTTTGTGATTGTTGCGCAAACGCCGCCGCCGCCGCTTCGCTCGCAGGCGCATGCCATTGAGCTGCGTCACCGCGGACAGGTACATACGATTAATGTTCCTGCTTTTACCACCATTTTACAGGCAGGTTTGAGCCACGGCATCCCAATTCCGTACAGCTGCAAAGGGGGAAGATGCTCAGCCTGCGCCGCCCAATGCAGGGCGGGCAAGGTGCGCATGAGTATCAACGATGTACTTACTGCCCGTGACCTGTCCGACGGATGGATATTGACCTGCACGGCCTATCCGGAGTCGGATGATGTCCTGATCGAACTACCTTAATCAGTAATTTTATACACTCCCAACTCGCTCAAAACTACATTGACAGGAGTTTTGGTAAAACGAATCCGGATTTTTGAGGCCGTCACCGGAATGTCAAAGTGAATGAGCCGACGGGCGCCGATGCTCGTGCCTTTATGGATTTCTTTCCAGGCTTCGTTTTCCCAGGTATCTATGGCAAAAGCCTCTACTCGCTGCCCAAACTTGACGTGTTCCCGAATGCTGATCAGGTCAAAGGTGCGGGGCTGTGAAAACTCAACGGCCAGATTTGACTCCTTAAAATCATCATCCGTAGTCCAGTATGATTCTGGATTGTTGTCCACGAGATTTTTGGTGCCATAAATGGAGTTATAGCCCCGCACATTTATGGCCCGAATGTAGGCATCACGAGCCAGATTTTTGGCGTATGTTTTTTCCAGGCGATTGCCCAGTGTTTTCAGCGCCGCCACGTCTTCGTCGCTCAGTCGGCCACGTGTGTCGGGGGCAAGGCCCAAATCCAGAGCGGCACCCCGGCCAACGCTTTTGAGGTACAGACTAAACAGCTCATCGGGTGATTTTGGCTTTTCGTCCGGGTGAAAAAACCAGCCTTTCCGCAGCGGAACGTCACATTCAGCCGGAATCCAGAACTCGCCGTTGCGCATGCCCACGGGGCTGTCAGGGTAGTTGGCTTGTCCCGGTACGGCCTTATTCACGCCTTCGGGGGCTTTGGGTGTAAACGTAGACCAGTGAGTTTCGGCAGCAATTCCTTTTTCATTGCCCACCCAGCGCACATCCCAGCCTATATCGCTGAAAATGTTGGCATCCGGTTGCAGTTTACGCGTCAGATTGGTCCAGGTAGAATCCCACTGATAGTAAGTTGTATTATCAATCGAGCGTTTTTCACGCGCGCCACCGTAGTAGCCGTCGCCACCGTTGGCGCCATCGTGCCACGACATAAACAGCGGTCCGTAATTGGTGTACAGCTCGCGAAGCTGCTCCTGATAAATTGCAAGATAAGCGGGCGTGCCGTAGGCGGCATTGTTTCGGTCCCAGGGCGAGCAATAAATGCCAAATTTTAGCCCATACTTACGCGCAGCCTGCTCGACTTCCCGCACAAGATCGCCTTTCCCGTTCCGAAACGGACTTTTGCTGATGTTATATTCGGTAGTTTTGGTCGGCCAAAGCGCAAAGCCATCGTGGTGCTTGGCTACCAGAATGATGCCTCGAAGTCCGCCTTCCTGAGCGGCTTTTACAATTTGCTCCGCGTCAAAATCAGTTGGATTGAACACGGCCGGGTCGGCATCGCCAAATCCCCATTCTTTATTTTCAAAGGTGGTGGGTGTAAAATGAATCAGTCCGTACAGTTCGGTAGCGTGCCATTGGAGCTGCCGGGCAGATGGAATCGGGCCATATGGTTTAGGAGGAATCTGCGCTGAGAGTGAGCCGCAAAGGAGTAGCAGTAGAAAAATTTTCTTCATTTTATCACACGTTAAAAAAGACCTTCCTGCGAGCAGAAATAGTGATTAGGTTACTAAGTTTAGGAAAAATGGATAGGGGCTCTCAGCCAAATACCGAAAACCCACGCCTAATATCCGTAAAGTTTTACTTTGGTTCAAGATTTTTCAGGGTGAGTTTATGGGGCAAGAGGCTGTGTGTGTCTTAATATAATAAATTGAAGATTTATTTTGTTGTTAACAAGATACCTCCGTTATTCGTTTTTCCATCATTCAATTCAGTTTAACACTAATTAAAATCCTCATGAAAAAAGTCCTCCTAAAAAAGTTGTGGGTATTGTGCATGCTTTTCTCAGTTCCGGTTTTGGCCCAAACTGACCTGACGAAAGCCGTTCCTTTTGACCCTTCTGTAAAAACCGGAACCCTCCCCAATGGCCTCACGTACTACATTCGTAAAAATGTAGAACCCAAAAACCGGGCCGAACTTCGGCTCGTACTCAAAGCGGGCTCTATTCTGGAAACCGATGAGCAGCAAGGTCTTGCGCACTTCATGGAGCATATGAGCTTCAACGGAACAAAGAATTTCCCAAAAAATGAACTGGTTAATTTCCTGCAAAAAACCGGCGTACGCTTCGGTGCGGACCTGAACGCCTACACGAGTTTTGACGAAACCGTGTACATGCTGCCCATCCCAACCGACTCAGCTGGTTTGCTCGAAAAAGGCTTGCTGGTACTCGAAGATTGGGCGCATAATGCCTTGCTCGATCCGGCTGAAATCGATAAAGAACGGGGCGTGGTGCTCGAAGAGTCGCGCCTGGGCCGGGGTGCGCAGCAGCGCATGAGAGATCAGTATCTCAAAATGATTTTGAATAACTCGCGCTATGCCGACCGCCTGCCGATTGGAAAAGACGACGTATTGCAGAATTTTAAGCCGGAAGTACTCAAAAAGTACTATCAGGATTGGTACCGCCCGGACCTGATGGCGGTAATTGCCGTAGGCGATTTTGAAGTAGAAACGGTTGAAAAAATCATTAAAGAAAAGTTTGGCAGCATTTCCAACCCCAAAAATGCACCTGAGCGCATAGAATACACAATTCCGCTGGACGGAACCAACAACGTGGCGATTGTGACAGATCCGGAGCAGCCGCAAAACATCATTCAGGTGATTTATAAGCAGCCTGAATTTAAGGAAAAAACGCTGGCAGATTCCCGGACGGCTATTTCCTATGAATTATTTAACGCCATGATGGGCGACCGCATGCAGGAACTAACCCAACAGGCCGATCCACCGTTTTTGTTTGGAATTGGAAATTATGGAGGTTTTCTGGGAAATTTGGATGCCTACACTGCTGTGGCACTTGCCAAAGGTGCCGATGGTGTTGAACGCGCATTGTCGGCGCTGCTTGCCGAGAATGTCAGGGTGCAAAAATTCGGCTTTACCGACTCTGAGCTGGATCGTGCCAAAAAATCTTTCCTCAATTCGGTGGATCAACGCCTGAAAGAAAAAGATAAAAGCCGCTCGGATGGCTTTGTGCAGGAATACATCAATCATTTTTTGAATAGCGGTTCGTCGATGGGCATTGAGTTTTATGCTGATTTTGTAAAAAAGCAACTGGACGGTATTTCTTTACAGGAAATCAATCAGTTAGCCGGAAAATTTATCACGGATAAAAATCGGGCGGTGGTAATTCTGGGCCCCGAATCAGCCAAAGATGTATTGCCTACCGAAGCCAAAGTAAAAGAACTGCTGACTTCTGCCGGACAAAACGTGACCGCCTACGTGGATGACGCCGTAGATACGCCGCTGCTGCCACAAGAGCCCAAAGGAACGGCGGTTGTTTCGGAAAAGAAGCTTGAAAAAGTGGACGTAACCGAGCTGGTTTTTGGCAATGGCGTGAAAGTACTGCTGAAACCTACGGATTTCAAGAATGATGAAATTCTGTTTGAAGCTACCGGAAAAGGCGGGACGTCGCTTTTCCCGAACGACCTCGAAACGGGCGCTTTCGCCAGTTATATTGTCGGTGCGGGTGGGGTTGGTCCGTATAGTCAGACGCAGTTGCAGAAGTTTCTGGCCGGAAAATCCGTCAGCGTAAATCCCTACATCAGCGAACTAACCGAGGGCATCGCTGGTAGTGCGAGTCCCAAAGACCTGGAAACTGCCCTGCAATTGGTGTATGCCTATTTTACGGCCCCTCGTAAAGATGAGCCGGTGGTGAAGGGAATTCTGGCTAACCAACGGGCTTATCTGGAAAACATGATGAAAACGCCAACGCCCGAAAAGGTGTTTTCTGATACGCTGTCGGCCGTGATGAGCAACTACGATCCGCGCCGCCGCCCGATGACTCCCGAGCGGGTTGATAAGGTAGATTTGGATAAAGCATTGGGAATCTATAAAGACCGCTTTTCTGACGCCTCCGATTTCGTATTTACGTTTGTTGGTGCATTTACCGTCGATCAGATCAAACCTTTGTTAGCCAAATACCTGGGTGGCCTGCCAGCTACCAATCGGGATGACAGCTACGATCATCCAAACATTTTTCCTCCCAAAGGACGCATTGAAAAAACGGTGTATAAAGGCCTGGAACCCAAAAGTCGCGTGACGATGATTTTCAGCGGCGAATATACGTTCAACCCCGAAAACAACGTGCAGATTGAGGCTTTGCAGGAAGTATTGCAAATAAAACTGATTGAGGCGTTGCGGGAAGAAGAAAGCGGTGTGTACGGGGTAGGTGTGTCAGAAAAAACGGACAAACTTCCTTCGGGCCACTACCGCTACATGATTCAGTTTGGCTGTGGTCCCGAAAATGTAGACAAGCTCGTAGCCCGTACGCTGGAAGAAATTGAGAAGGTCAGAAAGAATGGAGCTCAACCGCAGGACATCGAAAAGTTTGTTGCCGAAACACGCCGCAAAACCGAAGTGGACATGAAAACGAACGAGTTTTGGCGTGGCTACATTGATACCAATACGTTCATTGGCGATGATCTGAACGAGATATTTGAACAGGAGAAACTCCTCAAACAGGTATCTGTAGAAAGTACCAAAGCGGCTGCTCAGAAATACCTGAATCCGGATAATTTTATCAAGGTGGTGTTGATGCCGGAGAAAAAATAGAAGGAGTTTTTTTAGTAGTATTATTCAACAAAACAGGCATCGTCATTGGCGATGCCTGTTTTGTTACAAGTTGTTTTTAATCTGTATCATCTGTATCATCTGTTTTTGGCCGATACTTCATTTGCAAACCCACCAGAAAATTCCGCAGGATCTGATCCTTGCACGGGCGGTAATGAGGATTTGCAGGATTTCTAAAAAAAGCGCTCAGTTCGTGCTTGCTAAGCCTGAATCCTACCAAATCGAACAGCGCCATCATGTCGGTATCGTTCAGGTTGAGCGCAATTTTCAATTTACGCAGCACCAGATTATTATTCATTTTCTTTTCCGGTATCGGCTCTTCGCCCTCTTTTTTGCCGCGTTTTTCTACGATAAATCCATTTAGAAATATAGCCAAATGCAGGTCAATGATAGTTTTAAAGGCCGGATCATCCTCTTTTTTTAGCCAATCGCTCACTTCGGCGCGCGTGGCTTTGTAGCCACCGTTTTTAAAAAGTTTCATCATCTGATCGTCCGTCAGGTCAAACGCAAAACGCAGGCGGCGTACTATATCGTTGTTGTTCATGTGGAGTGTAGGTTTGTGAATGTTTATTTCAGACTGTCTTCGACTTCGCTCAGACTGACAATGGTTTGTATGGACTGTCTTCGACTTCGCTCAGACTGACAGTGGTGGTTTGTATGGATTGTCTTCGACTTCGCTCAGTCTGACAGTGGTGGTTTGTATGGATTGTCTTCGACTTCGCTCAGACGACAGTGGTGCTTTGTATGGACTGTCTTCGACTTCGCTCAGACTGACAGTGGTGGTTTGTATGGACTGTCTTCGACTTCGCTCAGACTGACAGTGGTGGTTTGTATGGACTGTATTCGACTTCGCTCAGACTGACAGTGGTGGTTTGTATGGACTGTCTTCGACTTCGCTCAGACTGACAGTGGTGGTTTGTATGGACTGTCTTCGACTTCGCTCAGACTGACAGTGGTGGTTTGTATGGACTGTCTTCGACTTCGCTCAGACTGACAGTGGTGGTTTGTATGGA
>NZ_SMJU01000005.1:0-221647 GCF_004348825.1 Arundinibacter roseus | reverse complement strand
ATTCGACTTCGCTCAGACTGACAGTGGTGGTTTGTATGGACTGTCTTCGACTTCGCTCAGACTGACAGTGGTGGTTTGTATGGACTGTCTTCGACTTCGCTCAGACTGACAGTGGTGGTTTGTATGGATTGTCTTCGACTTCGCTCAGACTGACAATGGTTTGTCAAGCTGAGCAGAAGGGCCGCCTGGCGGTCAATGCTCAAAGCCCTTTTTCCTCAGGGAGAGTCCAGACCTTTGTTAGGCTGAGCGAGGTCCGTCTACCGGTCGATGCCCTTGTCAGTACCAAAGTATTTATGACTTGTTTTATTCTTACATTCTGCCAAAGGTTTAAGTTGATCCCAGTGGTTATTAATAATTGCCTCCTTCTTTTTTCTATTCCATCCTTTTACTTGTTTTTCAAAAGCAATAGCCTGATTTACATCTTGAAATTCCAGATGAAATACAAGTTCTAAAGGTCTTCGACTATGTGTATAAGAGTTCGGATTTAACCCCGTCTGATGTTCAAAAAATCTCCTTTCCAGATCATTTGTGATGCCCGTATAGTAACTATCGTCGGAGCATTTAAGAATATATACAAAGTACTGGTACATTGGTCAGAAGGGAATTGTTTTTGTTTGTTTGGTAACTAAGTACAATCATTGTTTGTATGGACTGTCTTCGATAGGTCCGCCGGCCGCTCCGCTCAGACTGTCTTCGACTTCGCTCAGACTGACAGTGGTGCTTTGTATGGATTGTCTTCGACTTCGCTCAGACTGACAATGGTGGTTTGTATGGACTGTCTTCGACCGACAGGCAGCCCTGTCCGCTCAGACTGACAATGGTTTGTCAAGCTGAGCGGAGTCGAAGCTCGAAGCTCGAAGCCCAAAGCTACCACAAAAGCCAATAAATAAGCACAAACAACGCCACTACGCCCAATGCACCAAACCTGAACGTAGGCGTTACGGCAAACCACCGGCGGTCCAGCGCAAAAGCATTGGGGCTATTTTGTCCGCTGCCCTGTGCGAGGCTAATGCCCGCGTGCACAGCGGAGCAAATCCAGAACACCACGCCCATGCGGTTGAGGAAAGGGAAAGCCGGAAACTGGAATTCGATGAATGCAGACAGCGCTACGCTCAAAACCGCAGCGGCCAAAGCACCGTTGGCGGTAGCTTTTTTCCAGAAAAAACCCAAAAGGAAAATGCTCAAAATGCCCGGCGAAATGTAGCCCGTATACACCTGAATATATTCGAAGGCCTGTCCGAAATTACGCAGCAGCGGGCTCACCATCAGCGCAATCAGGAAAGCGACGATGATGGCGATGCGGCCCGTACGGACGGTTTGATTTTCGGTTAAATTTTTATTGAAAAATTTCTGGTGAATATCCAGCATATAAATCGTCGAAATGCTGTTCGCTTTTCCGGCAAGACTCGCCACAATGGCAGCCGTGAGGGCCGCAAAAGCAAGACCTTTCAGACCCGTAGGCAACAGGTTGAGCAAAACCGGATACGCATTGTCGGGCTTCACAATGCCGCTGTCAGTGATACCACCACTGATGGCCGGATCGGCATTTTCCTGAAATAAAACGTAAGCCGCCAAACCCGGTAAAACCACAATGAGCGGCATGAACATTTTGAGAAGCGACGCAAACAACAACCCGTTGCGGGCAGTATTGAGGTCGGCGCCGAGCGCCCGTTGGGTAATGTACTGATTGCAGCCAAAGTAGTTGAGGTTGTTCACAAATTGCCCGCCAATAATAAACATCATCACGCCCGGCAGCTGATTGTACGCATCAATAAATCCGCCCCTTCCGTCGTGTACGCTATATTCTCCGGGTTCAAATATCATGTGCAGGTGGCTATCGGCTTTCTGTTTGATGAGCCCAAGGCCTTCCATGATGCCCTGCCCGGTGCCGACGCGCTCCGAGAGTAAGTCGAGAGCGAGGTAAGTAGTGGCTAATCCGCCAAAAATGAGGCATACAACCTGAATTACATCTGTGTAGCCAATGACTTTCATCCCACCCAGCGTGATGACGATGGCGAAGGACGTCAAAAAAACGGCGCAGGGCATGAAGCCAAAACCAGTCATTTTTTCGAGACTCAGTGCGCCTAGATAAATAATGGAAGTGAGGTTGACGAAGATGTACAGAAACAGCCAGAAAACCGCCATGATGGTAGCCAACCGCGTATCGTAGCGCCGCGCCAGAAACTGCGGCATGGTATAAATATCGTTTTTGAGGTACATGGGCAGAAAGTAAACGGCCACAATCAGCAGCGCAATCGCCCCGAGAAGTTCATACACGGAAATCGCAATGCCCAGCTGAAATGCCTGTCCGCTCATGCCAATAAACTGCTCTGCCGAAATGTTGGAAGCAATGATGGAAGCCCCGATCGCCCACCATGTCAGTGACCCTTCGGCCAGAAAAAAATCTTTGGCGCTATCGCCGCCCTGCTTGCCTTTATGCGTATAGACCCAATAGCCGTAACCAGAAACAATGAGGAAGTATACCAGAAAAATGCCGTAATCTAGGGTTTGTAAACCAAGGGTCATAAGGTAGGGTTTTGTGCACCAAAACGAGTTGCCGCTCAGACGCAGGTGAGATTTTCTTCTGACAAAGGAGTTTGAGCAGGTTTATTAATGTTTTTAGAAAAAATATTCTTTAAATAAAGCTCAAAAAATATCCCTGAAAGGGTTTGAAGCCTTCCAGGGAAAATCAATTCGTGTGTGTAGGTGCGAAAAAAAATACCTAAAAAAGAAAGAGGAGGGAAGAATTATTACGGCATCACAACCGTATCAATCACGTGAATCACTCCATTGCTTTGGGATACATCCTTGATCGTCACGGTGGAAGTGCCGCCTTTTTCGTCTTTCAGCATCAGTTTTTTACCCTTCATCATGGCCGTTAGCGTACCGCCTTGCACGGTTGTGAAAGTAGCGGTTCCGTTCCCTTTCTTGATTGCTTCGGCAATTGCCTGCGAATCCATTGAGCCGGCCACCACGTGATAGGTCAGCACCGTTGTGAGTGTGGCTTTGTTTTCAGGCTTTACCAGCGATTCCACCGTTCCGGCAGGTAGTTTTTCAAAAGCTTTATTGGTGGGAGCAAACACTGTAAAGGGTCCTTTTCCCTGCAAAGTTTCGACCAGTCCGGCGGCTTTTACAGCGGCCACGAGCGTGGTGTGATCTTTGGAGTTAACGGCATTTTCAACAATATTTTTGTTGGGATACATAGCGGCACCACCCACTTCAACGGTTTTCATGTTTCCCTGAGCAAAAGATACCTGAGCAAACAGGGCAGCGGCGAATACAAATACTAGCTTTTTCATAGTGAAATTTGATTGAATGTAAGTTTTGGTTTTTAGTTAAGATGAACTTGCTACAACCTACGCCCTGTTTGTAATCTCGGATTTTTATAAATAATGTATTTTTAAAAAGTATTTGTAAGTATTTATTAATGAGTATTTTAATTTGAATAAAAAACAAAACTCCCGTTTCGGCGGGTAGCGCAACGAAACGGGAGTTTGTAAAAATCAACCAGCCAACTCTGCCTAAGTAATCAAGCAGAACTGTTTTTAATTTAATAATCAAAGCCTCGTAGAGGCACACCGTTTGTAGATATTGTTCTAATTGACAGGTATTTGAGCTCCGTTAGGTGCGGTCCGTCGCAACGGCGGTCCGTCGCTAAGAGTAAAAAATGGGCCGCTCTTAACGGAGCTAGCATGAACACATCAATATATTAGCTACAAACAGTCAGCTCCTACGGAGGATTTTTAAATGTGTAAACATTTGATAATCAATTAGATAAAAAAGCTAGGGGGCGGGCGGAGTTCCGCTATTAACCTAAATGCCAACAGCTACTTATGCTTCACCGGCGTAATCATCGCGTCGGTACTTTGGCGGGGAAGCTGATATACCGTGCCGTTTTTGGTCGTAAAATACAGAAACGACTCCGACGGTTTGCGCCCGTGGCCGTCGGCCCAAATCCCGTAAAAATCGGGGTGAGCCTGCCGGGGCTGTCGCACGTACGAGTGATTCATGGGGCTGCCTTTGGTCATTTGTTTTTGCTTTTTCCAGCGCACACCGCCGTCTTTGCTTACCCACATCGCCACTTCGCCACCGGGGTTGTAGGCCTGCGGGCCGTCGGCTGTCGGGCCAATGATGCGGAACGTATTATTGGCCTCGGCATAGATCGAGCCCATGTCGTAGTTGCTGTCAGAGGTTGTGACTACCTGATTGGCCCACTCTTTTCCGGCAAAGCGAAACAGCCGCCATTCGCGTGGATTATTGCCCGGTCCGGCTTCAAAACCCTTGCTCGAAATAACCAGAATGGCAGGTTTTTGGGCCGAATCAAACGTAATATCCAGCAGATAACAGTTGAGTTTTTCACTGACAAAATCCTTCACACGCGCCGGATTATCCACCGTCGTAAGGGGAAGCTGCACGGCTTGTCCGGCGGCTGTTTGCCAGGTTTCACCAAAATCCGACGTTTCGAGGTAGTGTAGATTGGTGCGGTAGTTGAGCCCTTTCCCTTTGGGGTGAAAGTCAAAAGCAACACCCACTTTTCCGTTCATTTCGGCACTGATCTGATAGTGTCCTTCTTCAATATGCGCCAGCACTTTCCATTCGTTCCAATGCTCGCCGTCGCGGCTCGTGTTGAAACCAATAACCCGCTGACCTTTGGGATTGTAGCGCGTAAAAAGAGCGATAAACCCTTTGCCCTTGATGGGATAAATCTGAAAATACGAAAAGTTGTCAAACGCTTTTTCTTCGCCATTGACCCGCTCTGTGGCCTTTATTGTCTCAAATTCGGAGATATCGTAGGGCCGCTTGCTGCGGTGAATGTAGGAAGGGCGACTCGTGCCGTGCGAAGTCGAAAAAATCCAGATTTTCCCCTGCTCATCCAGCGAAATAACCGGGTTGTCGTGCGCATCGGTTGTTTTTTTATCCAATAAAATCACCGGATTCGCTGCCTTTTTGGTGGCATGATCAAAATACGATACGTTGTGCAGCAGCGTAGAATTTGCATCGTCGGTGCCGCCAAAACAGAAAAACGTTTTGTTGACGGCCGGGGCATAAATTGCAAAAGGGCGGTGGTTGGCCGGGTAGGTAGCAAGGCCGCCGCTGTACTTATAGACGTACTCATCGTTGGATGGCTGATTCATGTACCAAATTCCTTTAAAACCGTTGGCTTTGGTCTGAATCAGTTCTGCTTCGGCGTAACGCGCATCCGGATGCACGGGTTTCTTTTCCTGCGCATGAAGCACTGAAATTGCCCCAAACAGCAACCAGAAATAGAATGTATACGTGGTTATTTTTTTCATTAATATATGGATAAAAAACAAGGTTCTATACGAACCCTGTTTGGTGAACTAATAGCCCGGATTCTGCTTGATTTTATCCGGGTTTATGTCAATCTGATTTTGAGGAATCGGTAGCAGAAGTTGTGTGGCGTCGATCGAAAAACCTTTGCTGTTCATCACTTCGAGGGCTCGTCCGGTGCGTACCAAATCAAACCAACGGTGATTTTCGAAGGCCAGTTCGATGCGTCTTTCTTCCTCCACGGCCCGCCTGAACGCCCCTTGGGTAGAGAGTTCGGCGCTTGTTTTGGGGGCAAGTCCTGCTCGCGTTCGGATTTGATTTAGTAAAGTAAATGCTTCGCCATCGGCCACGTAGCCCACTTCATTCAGCGCTTCGGCACGCATGAGCAGCACATCGGCATAGCGCAGCACGGGCCAGTTGTTGTCGGCATCGCTCGCCGCAAAAGGTGCCGGGTCAATGTATTTTGTTACGTAGCGAACATCCACAAACTGATTGTTGGCAGCCCGAAAACCCGGCGCAAACGAGGCCGCCTTACGGTTGTCGCCGTCTTCGTAAGCAGTAGCGATGTCGGCTGTTGGATGATTATGGCCCGTTCCGGCGCCAATCGTGGTCACGATCACTCCCGAAAGCCGGGGTGCAAAGCGGTTGTTGAACGGACTTCCCAGCCCGAGTCCTCCTTTTTTATACTGCACCTCAAAGAGCGATTCTTTGGAATTTTCATTCGTAAGATTAAACAAACTGGCATAGTTTGGCAGGAGTTGATACTGATTCAAATCCATCACTTCTTTGGCTTTGGCGGCGGCTTCGGCCCATTTGCGCTGCGTCAAAAACACTTTGGCCAACAGCCCTTTGGCTGCTCCTGACGTAGCCCGACCGATGTTATTTCCGGTATAAGAAACAGGTAGTTTGGCTTCGGCTTCCGACAAATCTTTGATAATTTGGGTATAAACAGCTTCGGCCGGGTCGCGGGTGTAAGCGTAGCCATCTTCCACGTTGGTGGTTTCTTTGATTACCAGCGGCACATCGCCAAAAATCCGGACGAGGTTGAAGTACATCAGAGCCCGCAGAAACTGCGCTTCACCGGCAATTCTTCTTTTCAAATCAGCATTCATTTCTACGCCCTCAATCCGGTCAATTACCGTATTGCACGCCAGAATTCCCCGGTAGTGATCGTTCCAGGCGGAGTTCACGAGGCCATTGTTGCTGATGGTCGTGAAGGCGTCAACCTGCGTGATGTCAATCCCGCTTTGTGCATCCAGAATTTCGGTATTGTCAGATCGAACTTCGCCAAAAGCGTACATCGCCTGATTGTACTGCCCGTTAAATTGCAGCGCTGCGTAGGCCGCATTGACGGCATTGAGCATGTCGTCGGCATTGCGGTAAAAGTTGATGCTGTTGGTTTCGGAAATAGGTGCAAGGTCCAGAAAACCTTTTTGGCAGGAGCCCAAACCCAGCAGGCCTGCGAGGAAGAAAAAGCTATATTTTCTCATGTCTGTTGTAGGTTTAAGGTTAAAAATTGAGGTTTAGTCCGGCCGTAACCACCCGTGCGATAGGATAGCCGCCGTAGTCAACGCCAGGGGCGAGGGCACTGCCGCCCACCACGCTCACCTCTGGATTATAGCCCGAGTAGCGAGTCCAGGTAATGGGGTTTTGTAAATTTACATACAGCCGTATGTTGCTAAGCCTCAGCTGAGAAGCCCAGGCCGAAGGCACGCTGTATCCCAGAGACACGTTCCGAATCCTCACAAACGAACCATCTTCTACCTGACCCGACGAAATGTTGGCGCTGGCGTTGCTGCTGCTATACCGCGACAAATCCCGGTTGACGCGGGGCGTTTTTCCGTCGCCGGGGTCTTGCGGCGATTTCCAGCTGTTGACCACTTCTCGGAGAGAATTGGCAGTTCCGGCGTAGTTGGCATAAAATCTCCGGCCCAGGTTCATGATCTCGTGGCCCTGCACCCCCTGTACCAGTATACTCAGGTCAAACCCTTTGTAAGATACCGTATTGGTCAAACCAAAAATGAAGTCAGGCTGTGAGTTGCCCAGAATTGTCCGGTCGTCCACGCTGAGTTTTCCATCGCCATTGATGTCCGCAAAGCGGTAGTGGCCGGGCTTGGAGTCGGTAAAGCTTGGGTTGCTGTTGACTTCATCCTGCGTTTGGAATATGCCTTCTACCTGATAGCCGTAAAAGCTACCCATGGGTTTTCCCAATTGAGTAATATGGCTGTTGGAAAGTTGGTAACTGGCAAAAATGGGTTCGCCGCTTGGACCAAGCGCCACCACCTTGTTGCGGTTAAAGGAAATATTAAAATCGGTATTCCACTTAAATTCGGATACCAGATTTCGGGTCGAAATGGCTAACTCAACGCCGTTGTTCTGGACTTTGCCAATGTTCTGCCGGGCAGAGGTATAGCCCGTCAGCGAAGGCGTCGGTACGTTAAGCAGCAGGTCTGACGTAATTTTGCGGTAGTAGTCGGCAATAACCATGATTCTGTTTTGGAAAATGCCCAGTTCCAGACCGATATCTACCTGCTCATTTTTCTCCCAGCTCAAATCCGGATTGCTGATTCGACTCGGCCCAAGGCCGTTCACAACCGTGCCGCTACCAGCGCCAAACACATAGTTTTGCTTGGTAAGTAGCCCAACGTGATCATAATTTCCGATAAAATTATTTCCGGTAAATCCGTAGCTCGCCCGCAGTTTTAAATCGCTGATGGCTTTTACATCTTTCATGAAATTTTCCTCCGAAAGTCTCCAACCCACTGAAACCGACGGAAAAATTCCCCATTTATTATTTGTCCCAAACCGTGACGACCCATCACGACGCAGCGTGGCTGTGAGCAGGTAGCGGCTGTCGTAGTTGTAGTTAATACGTGATAAATACGACAAAATCGACCACTCATTGGCCGTCGTAGAAGCTGACGTCACGATGCCTGCATTGAGGGTTTCAACCAGGTCGTTTGGAAAATTGGATGAGGTGATGTTGGAGTTGTCTGAGCGTACTTTTTGACTCGTAAAGCCTGCCAGCGCATTCACAGAATGCTTTCCAAAACTTTTGGTATAAGTAAGCGTATGCTCTACGAGCCAATTGTACGACTGCTGCGTGGCGTTGGTGCCGATGGGCACAACCGGGGGCGGCACGCCGTCGATGCCCACAATCGATGGGCGAAAGGTCCGCTGATTGGACGACTGCACGTCTGTACCCAGCAACAGTTTATATTTTAAGGCCGGGAGTAGTTCGTACTCGGCAAAAGCAGTGGCCAGAAGTCTGATTTCATCCGTACGATTGGTGCGTTCTTTGGCCAGTTTTACAGGGTTTTCAATGCTGCTGAATCCGTTGCCGAGGCTCAGGCCCGTGGTGTAGTTTCCGTCGGCATCGTACACGGGCAGGTGCGGTGCCAAAGTTAGCGCACTCAGGATAATTCCGCCCGACGACCAGTGCCCTTCGGCATCCGTCGGATTGCTTACCGTGTAGGCGGGAGTAAGATTAACACCGACTTTGAGTTTTTTTGTGGCTTGCGCATCCAGATTTACCCGAAAAGAATACCGCTCAAAATCGGAGTTTATAACCACGCCTTCCTGCCTGAAATAGCCCGCCGAAGTCATGAACCGAATGCGGTCGTTGCCACCCGAAACGCGCAATTGCAGATTGCGCATGCCGGCTGTACGGTAAATTTCGTCCTGCCAGTTGGTTCCTTCGCCCAGCGTTTCGGGATTTTGGAGTTCGGGTAAAATCCGATAAATCGCCCCGCGCTGTGCGTTGGGAGCGTCAATATTTCCGCCGGTATCGACCCATGCGTTGTTGCGGGAGTCTTTGATGTACTGCGCAAACTCCTGCGCATTCATCATGTCCAGGGTTTTGGTCACGTTCTGAATCCCGGCGTAGCTGTCAATTTCAACGCTCATTTTTCCGGATTTGCCCGATTTGGTCGTCACAATCACCACACCGTTAGAGCCTCTTGATCCATAAATTGCCGTCGCGGAGGCGTCTTTTAATACCTCTATGGACTCAATATCATTCGGATTAATCGAGTTGAGCGGATTACTTACCTGATTATAATTGGCCGTCACCGGAAACCCGTCGATTACGTACAGCGGTTCGTTTCCGGCACCAATGGATCCCGTTCCCCGTACCCGCACGTTCAGGCCGCCGCCGGGCGTTCCGGTGGTTTGGGCTACATACACCCCCGGCATGCGTCCGGTCATGGAGGCGTCCAGGCTAGGCGAGGGAATGTCCTTGATGTCTTTGGCGCTTACCGACGACAGCGCCCCCGTCACATCGGCCCGGCGCTGTGTGCCGTAGCCGACTACCACCACTTCGTTGAGCGCTTTGATGTCGGCTACCATAGTTACTGTTAGTTCGCTGCGGTTTCCTGCTTCAATTTCCTGAGACAGGTAACCCACAAAACTGAATACCAAAACCGCCTGTGCATCAGGAACGGTCAGTTGAAAGGTGCCATCGGCTGAGGTGACGGTACCTCGATTTGTGCCTTTGATCACCACACTTACGCCGGGCAACGGGTCCTGATTTTCGGCACCGATTACCCGACCCCGAATGGATTGATCGACGTCCTGATTCAGCCGTAAAGACGCTTCGTCTTCTTCTATTTTTGGTGAAACTACGTCCGGTTTTTGAGTTTTGGATAAAAGAATTTGATTGTTAATTACCTTATAACCAATATTATGAGGTGTCAGAAGTCGGTCCAGAACGGACGCGAGCGATTCGTTTCGGGCCGATAGGCTCACGGGCTGAGAGAGCCGGATCAGGTCGCTGCTGTAAGCAAACCGGACCGAAAGATTTTTCTCAATCTGCGAGAGCGCTTCTTTAAGTGTAACCTTGTTTACCTGAATATTTACACCCTTTTTTAGAATGTCCTGCGCCGGCACAGAATGCGCAAAAGATAGAGCGGAGAAAAAGCAAATGAGCGTAAATTGATAGACGGTTACTCTCATAATCATGTAAAGGATTCCTGGTTTGGAATGCAAATGTTTCTTCATAGTTTTACTTTTGATTGGTTGAACAAACGACATCAAACGGATCTTTGCGTTTCCCGTCAGCAACGACCGGATTCCGAAACGCAGATCCATGGTTCATCAGTCAGTGTAGAACTCGGGGGTGCTGGTACCACTCCTGAGTTTTTTTGTGACCGGAAAAAAGTACTACATCTTCTGGTTGTTTTTAGCGCATAGAATCATCAAAAGGGTTTAGTTTATACAGGATCACAAAGTCAATTTTTTATATATAAATCACTACATGGCGCAGCCTTCGCCCGAAAGCCGAATAGTGGTTCCATCCATTTCGTAGGTAGTATTGAGCAGGGTATTGATCATTTCCAGCATTTCCGGTAGGCGCTGCTGCGTAAAATCTACCGTCAACCGACAGTTTTTCAATGCCGGATTTGCGACTACCAGCTGCACCTTAAATACCGTATCAAGCTGGGCGATGACCTCCGCAAGGGGCGCATCTTCAAAAGCGAGCGTGGCGGGCTGCCATCTTTCACGCGTGGGCGTATATTCCGGCAAAGTATTGGTTGAAATCCGTTGGGTAGTTTTTTCAAAAATAGCCTGCTGAGAAGGTTTAAGCACCACTTTTTCGGTTTTTTGTGCTTCGTCTGAGTTGCTGACGGCCACACTTCCACTCAGCACCGACACCTCGTAGGTTGGGTCGTTTTTGTAGGCTTTTACGTGAAAACTCGTCCCCAAAACCTCCGTTTTCAGGTCGTCACTGTACACAATAAATGGTCGGGTTTCGTCACGTGCTACATCAAAAAAACCTTCTCCCTCAAACCAGACTTTGCGACTTGCAGCCTCTGCGAGTGCGGGTTCGTAGCTCAGCTTCGCGCCCGGATAGAGCCAAAGCGTACTACTGTCGGGGAGGGTGTAGCGGACCACTTTCTTTTGGGTATTTACAAATTCTACCAGTGCGGGAGAGTCATTCAGGACGGAGGTAAGCAGGGCAGGAGCAGGCAAACGAAGCATCAGGTATGCAAACCCCAGCGCCAAAATTGCCACTGCAGCGGCGGCAGGCACCCAGAAACGCCACCGTCGGGTAGTTTTTAAAGGCAAAATATCGGCTTGTTCCTCAACCGCGATTTGTGCCCGGATCTGTTCAAAAAGCCTTTCTTCCTGAAACTCATACCCAACCAACGACGACTCAAAATCTACCGACCGATACCAATCGTCAATCATTTGGCGCTCAGTATCAGTGCATTGCTGATTCAGGTAGCGCTGCAAAAGCTCAGGCGGAAATGGTGCGTTTTTCATCCTATTATTTAAAAAATACCCAGATAAGTACAACTCCTAGTATACAGTCTGTACCTGGGATAGATTTCCCTTAGTAGTTGGATGATTTTTTTTAAATTTTTAGGTAAAAATTCAGGAAAGAAGAAAAAGGAGCGCAACGGCCATGTAGTCTTTCATTTCGACGCGCAAAATTCGGAGAGCTTTGCTGATATGCGCTTCCACCGTTTTTTCGGAAATCTGCTGGATCTGCGCTATTTCCTTGATACTGTATCCTTTACGGCTTAAAACAAATACCGCCCGGCATTTTTCAGGAATTTTTTGCAGCGATTCCTGATACAAATCATGTAGCTGATCGTACTGAATTTGTTCCGTTGTTTGGTAGTCGCCAAGTGCGTAGGCTTCGTCGAGCGATACCGGATTTTTCGATTTTTCTTTGTGGTAGTGGGTGATAATTCCGTTGCGGAGCATGCCCTGCAAATAGCCAATCAGTGTCTTTTGTATAACCAGTTTTTTACGACTAAGCCACAGTTTAACAAAGAGCTCCTGCACAAGGTCTTCGGCCACTTCTGCCTGCCCGGTTTTGCGAATTGCCGTGTACACAAGCGTACGGCCATAGCGGTGATATACTTCCCGAAACGCGAGTTCGTCGTCGTGTTGGCAGAGAAGCAGCATCAGGGCATCGTCAGAACAGTCAGTATATTTATCGGTCAGCATCCGCTCCCGGTTTTGTAGCATTTATTCTCAAAACTATATAAAAGAGTGGAGAAAAAGAATAAATAAATTTTCTCGCAAAAAGTAACCGTAAGTTTTATTTTTAAGTAAAAATGAACTTGATATTTCTGCGAGAAATACCTTAAAAGTGCCATTTCGGGCTACTTAGGGCGCGAGTACAGCTGTTCTAAAATGACCATGTGCGGGAAAGTAAGCAGGGAGATGAGCACAAAAAAGAGCATGACCGGATGAATTCCGAGGTCCAAATGTGGCAGGCTGAGAAGTAAAAGGACGATGCCTGCAATACTTATAAAACTAAATACAAAGGCGTCTTTATAAAACTGTGAAAGGCTGTATCCGGGATGAACGCTCCGGAGGTTTCTGACGATTGCCGCCAGGGATTTTGTGCTGTGCCAAAAGCCGAAATATGCCGCAAAACCAACGAGCAAGCCACAAAAGTAACTGACCAAACCAATTGCAAGCAGGGAAACTACTTCCCAGAAAATGACTGATTTTGGAAATGTTCGAAACTTTGAACTCAAAAAAATGGCTGGAATAATTGAAAGTAAAGTCGGAATTTGTGACCATTTGTTGCCTATGATCTCCGATAAGTTATCGCGCGTGAGCGTTGGGATCAGGGAGTTTAGGATCAAAAGTGCTTCTGAACTGTTCCAAAGTACAATGTAACTCAGCACAGCCAACCCCCAAAGAATGTAGACAATGCCCGAAAGTACAGGTGAAGAACTGAAAAAATAGTACCACTGAGACTGCCCGAAATGGTAGCACGAAAGTAAAATAAAAAAAATCAGGCTCATGGTCGGGAAAAAGAACCAAACAGTTCCGTACAACAAGAGTAACGCCACATAAAAGCTGACGAACCGGAGCAAGCTTTGGAGCGTCAGTTCATTCTGTCGTTTCAACTGAATGTGAATCAGGTGATCCACGGCCCCGTGGGGAAGGCCTACAACAAGCATGATTCCAGCAAAAAAGGCGTAGTCGAGCCGTTCATCAGCCCAAATTCCGGTCCACTTTAAGCCGAGGAGCAGGCAGGATAGCAGAATCAATACCTGATTGTGCTTCATTTCGTGGGGAGCGGCGGAGGTATTCATGAGCTAATGCGGTTAAAAAGGGTTTCCACGGAAGCGTACAAAAGAGCTTTGCTTCCTGAATCAGGGTAGTTTTTTCGGCTAAAAATGTCAGCAAAAGCGGAAACGAATTGCGGTAAAACAAAGCTTCCATGATGGGTTTTACCGAAGTGGCCTGTGTACGCATGATACGGAGCAACAACTTGTCATAAAAAGCAAATCGACTTTTGGCAATAACTCTACTTTCCTGATTTCCTGTAAGTTGTCTTACAATTCGTTGGGCATGTTCATAGCTATTCAAAAACGTGTAGCCGGTAGTAGGTTTGCTCAGGCCACCTTTGGTGCCCAAAAACACATGATTGGGTAGTGAGGGCGATTGCTGTGCCTGATGCATCGGAATTTTGCCACCTTCGGTTTGGGCGATTTCATAGCGAATGTCCGGAAAATTTTTGTGCAGGTATTCGTGCAAATAGTGCTCATACACCGTCGCTGAGTGGGTTTTTGGCGACATGAAGGTGATTTCGAGCAAGGCGGTTTTTTGTGAAAAGGGAAGTATGTACATGAAAGCCGGGCCTTCTGACTGACTCACCCGAAAATCCATAAGCATGGCAGATGCAGGATCAAACGTAACCTCGTTGAGTACCCGAATTTCCCACCCTACAAAATGCTGCCACAGGAGTACAGGCATACTTCGGTCCGGGATGCTGTCAAAAACGGTTTGAGTGGCCTGAAAAGTCAAGCCCGTTTTTTGCAGAAAAACCGCACCATTATTTACCGCTTCCACCCGATCCTGAATGAAGTCGACCCGATTGGATTTTTTTAACATTGCCGTAAGCGTACGTTGCAGGTTTGCGGCGTCGAAACAGTAGTACGTGTAGGGTGCAATCGGACGGGTAATTAATCCGCCGGTTCCACCAAAGGAGAGTTTGTTCCAGGCGCCTTTCAGGTTCAGCGACAGATCCGGAAGTTGAGAATCCCAAAAGCAGATATTTTTTGATTCGGGAACGTCTGTCCGAGGTTCGACGATGAGGATCGAACAGGAATCTAACGTCGGTTCACGCCGAATCAGGGTAGCGAGCAGTAGGGCGGACATTCCTCCGCCTGCAAAAATAAAGTCATAGGTGGCGGGCATACGGACTAACCTAAGGAGGTGGTTTGCGGAAGATATAAGTAACCGTATTTTGAAAGAATAGCCGACGGACGAAGTCGCTCAGTCCGTCGGCTTTTGGATCAGCTTTTACGCCAACTTTATGCTTTTATTGCAGCAGCGGCAGCGGCTTTTGTGGAGCTCATTGCTGAGGAATAGACCACTAAACCAAATCCGATTTTGTTTACAGCATCGGCGATGTTGTACAGCAGGTCAAGATTCCATCCAGTGGAAGCCAGCAAGTTGCCTTCCATACACATGTATCCAATCGGATAAATTGCCCAGCCTACAATCACAAAATTGCGCAGCAACCGTACAGCGTTTGCAACTTCTGGGTTGTTGGACGAAAGTGCTACTTTCTTTACATCTCCAATCGTTGCTTCGTACACAATGCCCAAATACCCAAGCGTGGAGATTACCCCCCACAAAATGGTATTTTCCTTGTCAAGGCTTTCACCAATGTAACCCGTTACGAGCATCAGCACCGAGTAGCCGATCAGTTTCCACATCGTACTGACCTTGCCGCCGTAGGGCTTGATTAACAAATAGAATTCAACGCACATCAGGGGCACGGTGAGTGTCCAATCGATGTACCGGAATTCGGTGGGCGATTGACCTGTTTCCAGGTAAAGATCCCGCATGTAATAGTAGTGCACTGCCGCAATGAACGTAATGAGGGCAGAAATTAGCAGAGAGGTTTTCCACTTGCCGTCTACCTGTCCTCGCTCTACGAGAAAGAAAATAGAGGCGGCGGCCATAGCCATATAGCCCGTAAAGAAGGTAAAACCGATGGCGTCACCGGGTTGAAGATCGGCCGCAAGTACATTGGCGAAGGAACTTACTAGATTTCCCATACTTTTTTGAGGGTTGAGAGTTAAAAATTATAGATTGATTTACAAGATGTTAATTGATCACCTTAATCAATCGTGATAGATTTTTGTTTAAATTATTGTGATGAAAATTAAACAAAATCTGAGTTGATGGCTATACGAATATGTGAGAATGTACTATACGTGTTGGTTGGATTTATTGAAGTTTAAGGGTGCATCTGTGAAATAAAAATTAAATAAATTAATATTAAACTATGCAAAATTATATTTTTAACTTTTTATATATTAGTATAAATCTGTATACGTATTCGGCTATTGTTTAATCAATCGATTTAAATACTAAACAAAAATTAGTATTTGGAAATGTAAAAAATAGATACTTATTCTGTGCTCTACCCATAAAAAGGGAACATTCTTCATGCCCGGGCCGAAGGTAGTCGGTAAGAACTTTACTGGTAAATTGGCGGTTTGATCAATAGCGATAAATTTGTATTATTTGAAGTTTTAGACGGGCAGAATGCGTTTAGATATTTTTTTAAAATAAATTATACTTTTTTTCATACCTCTACGATCCTTTTTCAATGAACTCTAAACTTTCCGGCATGATTGTGCTCACCGCGACCTTACTTGCCCCCGATGGCAGGGCGCAAAAATTGACGTATCCCACCACTCGTCAGGTGGATCTCGTGGAAAACTACCACGGCACCCAAGTGGCCGATCCGTATCGGTGGCTCGAAGATGACCGCTCCGACGAAACGGCTGCCTGGGTAAAAGCCCAAAATGAAGTTACGTTTGGCTATTTGTCTCAGATTCCGTTTCGGGAAAACATCCTGGATGACCTGGAAAAAGCCTATAATTACCCCAAGTATTCGGCGCCTCGCCAAAAGGGCGGTTACTTTTATTTTTACAAAAATGACGGACTGCAAAATCAGTCGGTATTGTATCGAGTGCCACAGGACCGGCCCGATGCAACGCCCGAAGTCGTGCTCGATCCGAACAAACTTTCTGCTGATGGCACTACGCGTCTGACCGTGTTCACGCTGTCCAAAAATGGCGACTACGCTGTCTGTGGGTTTTCAAAGGGAGGTTCCGATTGGCAGGAATTTCAGGTAATGGACACAAAAACGCTTAAAATGCTGCCGGACAAAGTAGAGTGGGTGAAGGTGTCGGGTGCCGCCTGGCAGGGCGACGGTTTCTATTACAGCCGCTACCCGAAGCCCGATGGAAGTGCGTTGGCGGCAAAAAATGAAAATCATCAGGTTTTTTACCATAAAGTGGGAACTGCTCAATCAGCCGATCAACTGATTTTTGAAGATGCGGGCAATCCGCAGCGCTTTCATACGGTGAGTACCACCGAAGATGAGCTGTATGCCGCCCTGTATGTTAGCGACCGGGGCAAGGGAAAAGACGGGAACGGCCTGTGGGTCATGAAAAAAGGTGAGACAAAATTTACACCCGTAGTCGAGGAAATTACCAATTTTAGCTACGGACTCGTAGAAAATGTAGCGGGTGGTTTTTTGATCGAAACCAACGCCGATGCACCGAACAGCAAAGTTATGCGCTACGAAATTGTCTCCAAAAGCTGGAAACCCTTCTTACCCGAAAAACCTGAACCACTTGTAGGCATAGGCACGGCGGGTGGAAAAATCTTTGCGAACTACTCCAAAGATGTTACGACCCGCGTGCAGGTGTATTCACACGAAGGCGTATTTGAAAACGAGGTAGAATTGCCCGGACTTGGTTCGGCAGGTGGATTTGGTGGCGAAAAGGACGACACGTTCGTTTTTTATACGTATACTTCATTTAACTACCCACCTACCATATTCCGGTATGATTTGTCTACCCGCCAAAGCAGTGTGTTCCGGGAGCCCGAGGTCAACTTTACACCCACAGATTACGAAACCAAACAGGTATTTTATCCCAGCAAGGACGGCACAAAAATCCCGGCTTTTATTGTGTACAAAAAAGGCCTGAAACTGGACGGCAGCAACCCGACGATTTTGTACGGATACGGCGGTTTCAACATCAGCCTGACGCCCGCATTTAGTCCTACCCGCATTCCGTTTCTGGATCAGGGAGGGGTGTTTGTGCAGGCCAATCTGCGCGGCGGCAGCGAGTACGGCGAAACCTGGCATGAGCAGGGCATGAAGCTCAAAAAGCAAAATGTATTCGACGATTTTATTGCTGCGGCTGAGTATCTGATTCAGGAAAAATATACGTCGCCCGGTCGGCTTGCGCTACAAGGTGGCTCCAACGGCGGTCTATTGGTGGGAGCGGTGATGAATCAGCGGCCCGAGTTGTTCAAAGTTGCCTTTCCGGCGGTAGGTGTCATGGACATGCTGCGTTTTCACAAATTTACCATCGGCTGGAACTGGATTGCCGATTACGGCAGCAGCGACAATGCCGAAGAATTTGCGGCCCAAATCAAATACTCGCCCCTGCACAACATCCGGCAGGGAGGTCAATACCCCGCTACGCTCATCACCACGGCCGATCATGACGACCGCGTGGTACCGGCGCATTCGTTCAAGTATGCCGCAGAGTTGCAGGCAAAAGCCGGAGCTTCGTCTACCAATCCGTTGCTGATTCGGATTGATACCAACTCGGGCCACGGAGCAAGCAATACCAAAAAAGCGCTGGAAACAACCGCCGATATCTACGCCTTTATGTTTAAAAATATGGGCCTGATCTGGAAAACAGGGAAGTAAAGTAGCCGAATGAACTGCCTGAAAGCTGACAGGTGTTTTTCTGGTTTAGGCAGGAAAGCCGTAGTATTGTACGAATTAATCAACCAACTAAAAGTGACTATGACTTTGAAAAAACAAGCGGCAGGGTTGCTGATTGCGGGCGTGAGTTGCCTGGCATCGGGAGCACAAGCCCAACAAGGATTAACTCCGGATAAGTTTATTGATCCGGTCAACATGGATTTGACCGTCAGGCCGGGCGATGATTTTAATACCTATGCAAATGGCGCCTGGATCAAAAATAACCCTGTGCCCGCCAAGCAGACGCGTTGGGGGAGTTTTAATGTCTTGCGCGATTTCAACATCAATGCCGTTAAAGGATTGCTGGAAGAGGCGCAGGCCAACACCGCTGCACCTGCCGGTTCGGTCGAGAAGCGCGTGGGAAATTTTTACCGGGCCGCTATGGATAGTGCTCGCATTGAGAAACTTGGCTACACGCCCATCGAAAAAGACCTGAAAAGAATTTCGGCGCTCAAAGACCGACAGGCAGTGCTTGCCGAAGTGGCCCGTGCCCGTACGCAGGGCGACGGAAGTTCGTTTTTCGGATTTTCGGTGGGACAGGATCGTAAAAATGTAGAGGTTATGATCCCACAGCTTTCGCAGGGGGGCACCACCTTGCCCGACCGTGACTATTACCTTAAAGACGATGCGCGCAGCAAGAAAATCAGAGAGAGTTATAAAACGTACATCACCCGGCTTTTTTCATTGACTGGTACGCCCGAGGCTGCCGCCACAGCTCATGCTGACGCAATTATTGCGCTCGAAACTGCTTTGGCACAAGCCCAAATGAGCCGTGTCGAAATGCGCGATCCGTACAAAACGTATAACAAGTTTGCGGTAAGTGATTTTTCTAAAACCACTCCTTCCATCGATTGGCAAAAAGCCATGGCGCTCATGCTCGTGACGGGGCAGGATACGGTGTTGGTCAGCAATCCGGCATTTTTTGTGACCGTGGATTCGCTGCTGACCAAAACACCGCTGCCTGAACTAAAAGCGTACCTCAGCTGGAACCTGCTCAAATCTGCGGCGCCTTATCTGAGTTCCGATTTTGTCGCAGCCAATTTTGCATTTTCACAGGCGCTTACCGGGCAAAAAGTACAAACACCTCGCTGGGAACGCATGTCGCAATTGACCGACCGGACGATCGGTGAGCTTTTGGGACAACTTTATGTAAAAAAATATTTTACGCCTGCCGCCAAGCAGCGGATGGACGAGCTGATTAAAAATCTGGTGAAAGCCTACGAAATCCGTATTCAGAATCTGGAATGGATGACCGATGTGACCAAAACCAAAGCGCTCGAAAAACTTCATGCCTTTACGCCCAAAATCGGTTATCCGGATGTTTGGAAAAACTACAATGGATACGACATTACCTCGGCAGCTTTTTTTGATAATATAAAAAATGGCGCTGCGTGGAGCTACCGCGACATGGTAGATCGCCTAGGAAAGCCTGTGGACAAAACCCGCTGGGGCATGACGCCGCCCACGGTAAATGCGTATTACAGCCCGGTGCAGAACGAAATCGTGTTTCCTGCCGGTATTTTGCAGTTTCCGTTCTTTGATCCAAACGCTGACGATGCGGTAAATTATGGTGGAATTGGTGCGGTAATCGGACACGAAATCTCACACGGATTTGACGATAGCGGCAGTCAGTACGACAAAGATGGCTACCTCCGAAACTGGTGGACCGAAGAGGACCGCACGAGGTTTATGGCTCGTGCCAATCAAATTGTGGAACAGTACAACGGCTACACCGTTTTGGATAGCATTCACGTCAATGGCAAGCTGACGCTGGGCGAAAATATCGGTGATTTGGGTGGACTAAATGCGGCCTACACGGCTTTTAAAATGACCCCACAGGGGAAATCCAGTGAAAAAATAGATGGCTTCACACCTGACCAACGGTTTTTTCTGGCCTGGGCACAGGTATGGCGCACGAATATTTTGCCCGAAGCCGCCGCTCAGCAAATTCTGGTAGATCCGCACTCGCCCGGAGAGTGGCGTACGATTGGGCCATTGGTCAATATGGATGCCTGGTACGAGGCTTTTAACGTGCAGCCCGGTGATAAGCTGTACGTAGCTCCCGAAAAACGAATCAAGCTGTGGTAGAAAAATAATCTGCTGTTTCTTTCGGATTGCCTTTTATAGAAATCAGAGAGAATATACATGCTCTTTAAACACGAATAGCTTCCAAACCGGAAGCTATTCGTGTATTTATAGATCAGGTAATTGTAATCAACTGGCTTATAATCAAATAGTTAGATAAACTAATTGCTGAAAACTTCTTAAAAAACCATCGGTACCTCTACCAGGGTAGTATCCCAGCCCATGCGCATCAAAACCTGGTTTCCGGTTCCTTTGGCAAATTGGATAGAGAAGTTTTCGATGGGTTCGGTGGCTTTTGCAGTTGGCACGTTTATCCGTAAGACATCCTTCTTCTCGTCGTAGCTATACGCACCCCACTGATCTACATCGCTGCTCAAAATCAACGTCCATTCTTTTTCATTCGGAATCGCCAACAGGGCGTACGTTCCTGCTTTTATCTGTTTGCCCTGAATGCTGGCGTCTTTATAAAACTTAATCTCCGGTGCTTCGTTGGCACCTACGCGCCATACTTTTCCGTAAGGGGCGATTTTTGTGCCAAATATCTCCCGTCCATTTTTTGCCGGTCTGCTGTACGTAACCCGCACCATAGCGGGAAGATTGTCGATTTTTTGCGGGGCAAATTTCCGGTCATGCGCAAAGTCGTCAGGATAGTAGGCCATGTCCATCGGACTTTTGTCAATGCCACGAAACGTTTGTGCCTGAACCGACATACCAGCCAACAGGCACAGGCCCATCCAAAGAAAAGTTGTTTTCATAGTAAAATTAGTAAGTGACAGGGTTTTAGTAACAGAAAGTTTCACTAAGATACTTTGTATGCCCGTGCGGCCCACGATTTTTTTTCAAAATGTTTTGACCTGTCCGCTCGTATTTCAAAGTGTCAATTTAACGCTCCTATTCTGTCATGAAATGGTCCTTTATAATTCAGCAAAAAATGAAAGCAGCGCTGCTTTTGAGCGGCCTGATGGTATTTATTCTGGCCAGTTCACTGCTTTCGAGCTACACGATGGGACGCGTCGATCAGTCGTTTTCTTCTATGTATGCAGACCGATTGATTCCGGCTATCGACATGATTTACCTGACCGAAAACCTTTACCGCAAGCGTCTGCTTGTGGAAGGGTACCTGCTGCGTGACAGGCAAGCTTCCTTTGGGGCAGTTGCGGCAGAACTTGCCGGGCACAATCAAAAAATCGATTCGTTGATTGATGCTTTTGGTAAAACCTATCTGGTACAAGCTGAGCTCAAAAGTCTGAACCAATTTCAACACCGGATCAATGAATACGCCGGGTTAGAAAAAACCATCCTTACGCTACACGAAGCGGGTCGGCGACAGGAAGCAATTCAATTGTTTGAAAGACAGGGGAGCACATTATTTCAACAGACCATTATCCGACTAAACGAGCTCACTCAGATTCAGTCAACGGTTGGGGAAGAGCTTTTTCGTAACTCGCACAGCAGTGTGCTGCAATCCGAATTTTTTTCCCGCTTACAGCTACTGACCGTTTTGATTATCGGGGTGATGGTATTGGCCCTTATTAAAGGAGCGCAACTGATTGGTAAGAAAGATTCCCAGCCATTTCATCTAAACTAATCTCTGGAAATTTTATTTAATTTTTCCGTATAAAAAAATGAGTCATCCCCATTAGGCGGGGATGACTCATGTACTTGATGCAATATTCGATTTGGCTAGGTATTTATCAATAGATCAGGAACAAACGCCCTGTTCACTTTCTGGCAAATGACCGTTAGCGTGGAGAGCGTTCGCGGCTAGACGAAGAGCGCTCGGTTGAACCCGACGAACGAGAGGGTGCAGCGGCCGGGCGTTCTGAACTACGGCTACTGCTGCGTGTCTGAGGTGCAGACGTGCGTGCTCTTTCCGACGATTGCGACCGGCTCGGTGCCTGCTGAACCCGAGGGCTTGACTCCCTGCTTCGGCTCGATGGCCGCTCAACAGACGGGCTACTGCTCCGCGACTGCGGGGCGTTGTAGCCTTCCCGACTGCTGCTGTTTGACGAACTGCTGCGCGACCGCGACGAAGGCTGCGGGGCTTCATAGGTGCGTGGCTGCGGAGCGTTGTATTCTTCCCGGCTTCCGTTGGGTGTGTACGTCCCCGATGAGTTACTGCGCGACCGGGCCGCGGGTTGCGGTGCTTCGTAAGTACGTCCGGATTCTACCCGGTTGCTGCTGCGTCCTGAGTCATCGGCCTCGTAGCTACTGCGTCCGCCCGAAGACGTGTTGGCGTCGTAAGTACGGTTGGATGCGGCTCCCCGGTTCGTATTTGTATTGCGATCTTCGCGGTATAGTCCACTCGGGCTGTTTCCATTGGCGCGGTAAGTTCCATCAGCATTCTGACGTGACGCCGTATAGCGACTGCTGCGAACTTCTTCGGCCCGGTACACCGGTACGCTGCCTCGGGTAACACGCTCGATTTCGCTGTGGCGGGGGCCGTAGGCATACATGCGGTTGTCGTTGCGGTAATAGTTATTGATAATCGTCGTCTGATTGTACACATTCACGATGCGGGTGCGGGGCACGCAGTAGCGGAAAATTCCCCGACGGGCAATGTAGCGCTGTGGGACAAAAATCCAGTGCCGGAACGGAATGTTGAACGAAACGCCCACCCGAATGCCCGGCCACAAAGGCGCCCATCCATAGTAGCCACCACCGCTCCGCCAGTCTACCCACGCGGGGCCCCACTCGTAGTCGGGTACCCATGCCCAGCCGTACATGTCGTCAAAAAACCAGCGTCCGTAGTGGAAAGGCGCCCAACCCCAGTCATAGTCTGACACCCACGTGTTTCCATACTCGGTTACGACCCATTGGCCATTGGTGCCATAGGGCTGAAAGTCATTGCCAACATTGGGCGACCACACCGAGCCGTACTGCGGATGCGACATCCACCGGCCATAAGGAGCGAGCTCATTGTAGAACACTTGAAAAGAAACGCCCACCTGCGGCTGTGCCTGAACGCCGGAGGAACTAAAAAAACCTGCGGTCAAAAGCGCAAGCAGAAAATATACGGATTTTATGGTTTTCATGGCTGTATAGATTATAGGTTGTATTGGGGGTTTTGAACTCTGATTTTTAGACAATTGCCAGTCGGGGAGGTTTAATCGGGAATTAAAAAAATCCATATGTAAATTATTTTTTTAACGAGAAGATGGCCTGAAAAGTATACAAGTCGGCTGTGGTATTTTTTTATGAAAAATTTTAATTATAAATATATGAATTGCCAGGCAATTTTCCCCTCATACTGAGACAATCAACTACCGCTTTACCCTCATTGATTTCCATTCTTTTTTTACCTGAAATTTAACGTACTGAGTCAGGTACGATTTTTTCATCGGTTGGGAAAACATGCTTCTCTTTCATATTCTCCCTATGGATACATACCTGCTAGTAATGATGATGATTGGGTTGGCGTCGCTCGGCATGGCATGGATGCCTCAGATTTCCAAAAAGATAAAAGTATCGTACTCTATCTTGTACGTAGCTTTCGGAGCGGTGCTCTATATTTTTGGAGACAACATGCCTTTGCCGGACCCGATCCGAAAACAAGAATACACTGTACACCTGACCGAACTTGTGGTAATTATCTCTTTAATGGGTTCAGGATTAAAGATTGATCGCCCGTTTACCCTCAAAAACTGGTCGGTTCCTTTTCGGCTTGTCAGCATAACGATGCTGCTGAGTATTAGCAGCATGGCTTTTTTGTGCTGGTATTTCCTTGGCTTCGACCTTCCGTCGGCGGTGTTGTTGGGTGCAGTTTTGGCGCCAACCGACCCGGTGTTGGCGTCGGATGTGCAGGTGGGCCCACCGCACGAAAAAAAGCGCGACGATGTACGGTTTGGGCTCACAGGCGAAGCCGGACTCAACGACGGAATGGCATTTCCGTTTACGTGGTTAGCCATTACGTGGGCACAAATTTCTACAACGGGTGAAGGGAGTTTTACAGAATGGTTTCTGGTAGATGTACTCTACAAAATGATTGTCGGGACCATCGCCGGGTTTTTGTTGGGAAGACTACTGGCGTTTATTTTATTCAAAAAATCGAAGGATTTCAAGGTGTTGGTCATGCACAATGGCTTCGTGGCTTTGGCCGCTACGCTATTCATCTATGGTTTCACGGAGCTGATTCATGCCTACGGCTTCATTGCCGTTTTTGTGGGAGCTGTCACGATTCGTAACTACGAAATCAAGCACGAATTTCACACCCAACTACATTCCTTTACGGATCAGATCGAGCGTATTTTGGTAGCTATTGTCCTGATTTTATTTGGGGGAAGCCTCGTGAGCGGAATTCTGGAAGAGCTTTCGCTGCCGATGATTCTCCTGGCGGTCGCCTTTGTTTTTGTGGTGCGGCCTTTGGCGGGCTATGTGGCTTTGGCCGGAGCGGGCTTTCATTCTTTTCAGCGCTGGACCATTTCCTTTTTTGGGATCAAAGGCATCGGGTCTTTCTTTTATTTATCCTTTGCTTTGGGAAAAACAGATTTTTCCCAAAGCAAAGAAGTGTGGTCGCTCGTGGCGCTTACCGTGCTGATTTCCCTCCTGATTCATGGCTCTACCGCTACGCACAGTATGGACCATATTGAAAAACGTTTTTCGAGAGAAGCTCCTGACGATGCGCCCGACGGCTAACGTGCCCTATAAACTTACACCCCGACGCCAGGGCATAAAATCATCCTGACCAAGCAGTTGAGCCTTTGTTTTCAGTTCGCCGCCTGCCAGTTTTATACAATAGTCCAATAATTCTTCGGCGGTTTCCTCGATCGTTTTTTCACCTTCAATAATTGCCCCGCAATCAAAATCAATGATGTCCGGCATACGATTGGCAAGACTTGTGTTGGTAGAAACTTTCACTACCGGACAAATTGGATTGCCAGTGGGCGTACCCAAGCCAGTCGTAAAAAGGATAATGGTAGCACCGGCGGCGGCTTGTCCAGTGGTGGCCAATACGTCGTTACCGGGCGTGCATACGAGTTGCAGGCCCGGTTCGCGGGCTACTTCTGTATAGTTGAGCACGTCGACAATGGGCGCAAGGCCGCCTTTTTTGGCCGCACCTGCCGACTTGATGGCGTCCGTAATGAGGCCGTCTTTGATATTTCCTGCCGATGGATTCATGTCAAATCCTGCACCAACGGCTTCTGCTTTTGAGGAATAGTCGCGCATGAGCATTTCAAATTTCTGCGCTTTTTCTACGCTCATGCAGCGGTCAATAAGCTCCTGTTCTACACCACAAAGCTCCGGGAATTCAGCCAGGTAGGTAGTGCCGCCAAGGGCCACCACAAGATCAGATAAATGACCAAGCACAGGATTGGCCGACAGCCCCGAGAAACCATCCGAACCGCCGCATTTCAAACCAATGTTAAGTTTTGACAGGGGCTGAGGCTGCCGCACGAGGGTATCTGCTTCTATTAATCCCAGGAACGTCTCGCGAATGGCGGCAGACATCATGTCCATTTCGGTGCCGTAGGACTGCTGCTCAAAAAACAGCACAGGTTTGTCAAAAGCCGGATTCCGCTTTTTGATTTCGGCGGTAAGGTCGCTAAACTGCGTTTTCTGGCAGCCCAGGCTCAGCACCGTCACGCCAGCTACGTTGGCATTGTTGGCGTAAGCCCCAAAAAGTGCGGCCAACAATGCCGACTCCTGATTGCTTTCGCCGCAGCCTGATTCGTGCGTAAGAAATTTGATGCCGTCCAGATTTTTGAAAAGTGGCTGATGATTGGCTACGGCTGCTGCTTCCGTAACGCCTTTATAGCTTTTCAGCGCTTCGGTTTGGCCGCTACTATACAGCTGCACCAAATCGCCGACCTGCCGCAGGTACACGTCCGGGAAAGCATAGCCCAACGCTTTGTCAAAAGCATCCTTTAATTTCAGAATATTGCGATTTTCACAAAAAACCAACGGAATTACGAGCCAGTAATTGGCCGTTCCGGCTTGCCCGTCCGAGCGTGGAAAACCCATAAAAGTCCGGTCTTTCCAGGCCGAAACATCGGGCGCCTGCCAATGCGTGCGATCCTGCCGCTTGCTCACCGAATATTCGTCAGACTCGTGTTTGAGATTAAAAGTGGTGATTTGCTCCCCGCGCGCAATGGGCTGCGTGGCTTTGCCCACAAGCACCCCGTACATTGTGACAGAATCGCCGGGGTTGAGGTCTTCAGTAACAAACTTATGCTTGGCTGCAATGGCTCGTGGAAGGGTGTAAGTCTCACCTTCAAACGTAATTTTTTCGCCAGCTTCCAGTGAGCGAAGGGCCACAATTACATTGTCTGAGGCGTTGATTTTCAGTACTTTATGTTGCATGTTTCAAATAAAAAATTCAGTAGAAAAAAGAAGGTCTCCCACAAAGTAAGAGACCTTTACTATAACAATTAACCTATGATGAAAATTAAATTTTTTTATTAATTCCCGACTTTGAGAAAAGTTTAAAAAATCTTTTTAGGAATAATCAGTACACAAAATTGCACATTAGATTCATACATTTTTTGTGAAATATTATCTATTTCCAGTGAAATATTATCAATTTTGATTCTGTGGTCTCTAAAATATAGCACTATATCATGCAAGCTATTCTCCGAAAGATACATCCGTCGGCTAATTACTCCTTTGTTTCGAGGGTTGACTACCTGCCGGTTCTGTACGATAAATGGCATTTTCATCCCGAACTGGAACTCACGCATATTGTACAAAGCCGGGGTACGCGCTTTGTGGGCGATAGCATTGAAGAATTTAAGGAAGACGACCTCGTGCTGCTGGGGAGCAGTTTGCCGCACGTCTGGAAAAACGATTCGGGCTATTATTCTGCCGATTCGGAGCTCATGGCTGAGTCCCGGGTGTTGCAATTTTTACCGGACTGTTTTGGAACAGAGTTTCTTAATCTGAAAGAAATGGAACCCGTGCGGCGGTTGTTTGAAAAAGCCAAACGCGGGCTGCGTATCACGGGAACTACCCGCACAAAAGTGCTTGATTCTCTGTCTCAATTAATTATAATTCCGAGCGGGATTCAGCGAATTGCGCTTTTCCTGCAAATTCTGGAAACCATTGCCGAGTCTGACGAACTGGTCTATTTGAGCAGCGAAGGTTTTCTGGATTCGTACCACCGCTTCGACACCGATACTATCAACCGGATCTATGAATTTACACTTTCACAGTTTCATCGCCGTATTTTGATTGAAGAGGCGGCGTCACTTGCCAATATGTCGGTGGCTAATTTTTGTCGATATTTCAAGAATCGCACCCAAAAAACCTACATTCAGTTTCTGACCGAGGTACGGATCGGGTACGCCTGCCGGATGTTGATGGAGGATAAAAAGAGCATTCAACAGATTGCGATGGATTGCGGCTTTCACAACCTTTCCAATTTTAACCGCTCGTTTCGAATGCTCAAAAACCAGAAACCTTCTGCGTATCGGGCTTCGTTTAGCAGGTAAAAAGCTTTTTTGTAAAAAACAACTTGCGCTTGTACATTCGTTTCCCGGCTGATCCAATTTTTTTTATTCACCCTTTTCTGTTCACGACTTTGAAATATTCTCTGCTTTTGCTCTTTTTTGGATGGGTCCTTGCGGCCTGCCGTCAGTCGCCCGTTGGTTCGGTGCTGGTTGAAGATGGTGTTTCTGAGGCGTTGGCTCAGCAGCGTGCAGCGCAGTTGAGCGATATTTCTTACAAACTTCATTTTGAAATTCCAGCACAGAAAGACAGCAATATTGCGGCGCAGGCCGTCGTTCGGTTTAGCCGGGTAGCGTCCAAAGCCGATCTTCAACTGGATTTCCGGGAGAATGCTGAACGTTTGAAAAAACTACGAGTCAATGAAAAAGAAGTGCCGATCCGGTTTGAGAAAGAGCATCTGCTTATCTCGGCCAACGACCTGAAAACGGGCGTCAATGCCATCGAAGTTGATTTTCTGGCGGGCAATAGCTCGCTCAACCGCAGCGAAGATTTTCTGTATACCCTATTGGTGCCGGATCGTGCCCGGACGGTTTTCCCCTGCTTTGATCAGCCGGATTTGAAAGCCCGCTTTGAATTGTCACTAACTGTGCCCGCCCACTGGAATGCGATGGGAAACGCACCGCTCCGCGACAGTACACGTTCAGACGGTCAGAAAACCTACAATTTTAGGCTATCGGACCTTATTCCTACCTACCTTTTTTCATTTGTAGCAGGTGAATTTTTCTCTTGGACGCGTCAAATAAATGGACGGGAAATGACGCTCCTGCACCGCGAAACCGACACGACAAAGCTTAGCCTGAGCCTGGACCCGATTTTTAATACGCATGCCGAAGCGCTGGCTTTTTTGGAAGATTATACCCAAATCAAGTACCCATTTCAGAAGTTCGACTTTGCGGCAATTCCTGATTTTCAGTACGGTGGCATGGAGCATGTGGGAGCTATTCAGTACAAATCTGCGAGCCTTTTTTTGGATAAAGGCGCCACCAAAGATCAAAAACTGAGCCGTGCTAAATTGCTCGCTCACGAAACGGCTCACATGTGGTTTGGCGATTTGGTCACGATGCGGTGGTTTAATGATGTGTGGATGAAGGAGGTTTTTGCCAATTTTATGGCCGACAAAATCACCGAAACGACCGAAGCAAACAGCAACTACGAGCTCGAATTTCTGGTGTCACACGTGCCTGCGGCCTACGAAGTCGACCGCACCGAAGGTCCGAACCCGATCAGGCAATCGCTGGAAAACCTAAATCAGGCGGGTAGCATGTACGGACCCATTATTTATCACAAAGCGCCCATCATGATGCGGCAGCTCGAACGCCTCATTGGCAAGGATAATCTGCGCGACGGACTAAGAGAATATCTCAAAAAATACGCTTTTGGTAACGCCACCTGGCCGGATCTGATCGCAATTCTGGATGCCCGCACACCGCTGGATCTGGCCGCCTGGAACCACGTATGGGTCAATGAAACCGGGCGACCGATGATTGATTTTTCCCTAAAAAAAGAAAATGGGAAAATTGCCGAACTGAAACTGACTCAACAAGCCGAAGATGGCTCTACACGGCTGTGGCCCCAATCGGTTGAGGTTGCGCTGGTGTATCCCGACCGTGTAGAGGAAATCGCCGTAGGCATGAATGCTGTTTCTGTGGCAGTGCCGGAAGCTGCCGGCAAGCCTGCACCAACCTTCGTCCTGGTTAATTCTTCGGGACAGGGCTACGGACTTTTTTCGGTTGATCCAGCGATGCTGCCAAACCTTGCAACCTTGCCCAATGCGCTCATGCGGGCGTCGGCCTATATTTCGTTGTATGAGAATATGCTGAGTCAAAAAATGGTAAAGCCGGAGGATCTTCTCACGAACTACATCCCTTTGTTGATTGCCGAAAAAGAAGAGCTGAACATACGCTTGCTTACCGGGCAGTTGAGCTCGATTTTCTGGCAATTTATACCGTCTGGTCAACGGCCTGCTTTGGCTACAAAACTGGAAGTAGAAACCCGAAAGGCTATGCAGGTACAGGAAAATCCGAATATCAAAAAGCTTTTGTTTAAATTTTACCAATCCGTTACACTTTCAAAAGTTACTCAGGATGAGTTGTATACGATTTGGAAAACGCAAAAAGCACCGAACGGAATCACCCTGACCGAAGACGACTACACAGCGCTGGCGCTGGCATTAGCCGTGCGGGATTATCCTGAAAAGGCATTGTTGGAGCAGCAGGTCGAGCGAATCAAAAACCCTGATCGTCAGAAAAGGCTGCGGTTTATGATCCCGGCGCTTGCGTCTGACGGCGAAGTTCGGGATGCCTTTTTTGCCTCGCTTGCTGACGATAAAAACCGCGAACGCGAAGCCTGGGTATCGGCCGCTTTGGGATATTTGCATCATCCGCTGCGGGCGGAGCGATCCGTAAAATATTTGCCAAAAAGCCTGGAATTGCTGGAAGAAATTCAAAAAACAGGCGACATATTTTTTCCTCAGGCGTGGCTTAATTCAACCCTGGGTTCGTACCAAACGACGGAGGCTGTGCAGGTTGTGCGAACATTTCTGGCGGAACGGTCTGCTTATAATCCCCGGCTCAAAGGGAAGTTGCTGCAATCAGCCGATGGGCTTTTCCGGGCAGAGCTCATCCTGAAAGCATCCAAAGCTGATTAATCGTGAATGACCTTTACGCGGCCAACTTCGCCCGTTTCGAGGCGAACTTTGATGCCGTGCGGATGAAAAGGCGCTTTGGTCAGAATGTCTTTGACCACGCCCTCCGTGAGCGTGCCTGAGCGCTGATCCTGTTTGAGAACGATGGATACTTCAAGGCCTGCGTGAATATTTTTGCGGTCGGTGCCAGACATGCGTTGATTTTTTATTTTTCGTGAAAAAGAATAACATCTTCCACCTGCCGTTCGGTGAGACTAAACTGTTCGGCCAACTGTGATACGCTGCTACCGTGCAGAAATAAGTCAAAAACGGTTTGGGAAAGAATTTCCGTATCGCCTACCACGGGTCGTCCGGCCTGCCGGTTAGGGTCAATCTGAATGGCCGATTCACGTCCGAGCGGGTAAAGTTTTACGGGGAGTGCGTCGTCGCCAAACTCAATACGTTTGCAGAATGGCTCCACTACCTGTTGAATAGAAAGTTGCAGCGTTTGATCGGCTTTAATCAGCTGACCTACCTCCGCATTATAAAAAATATTTTTTCCGTCGGTCAGAATATTGGCGGTTGCAAAAGGGTGGATTGTATGCATCATGCCCGACAAAATACTCCGGGCATTATTGATTTTGGCTGGCCCAACCCCAAGCTGCCTCAGCTGAAAGTAGGTGTAAAATTCGATCAGGGTGAGAAAATCGACGGTATCGCTTTTCCGGGACGATAGTTCGGAGGAAGACGATGGCGCCGTAGCCGTAAATTCCCGAAGCCAGCGTTTTACCTGTCCTTCGGGCAGGGTTAGAATGGCGGCGATGTCAGGAATGGAGTACACCGCCTTTACTTTTTTCTCGCTTGATTTTTCCTTTTTTGCTTTCAAGAGATGGTGTTTTTTTGGAGGTAAAGGTACACGGATTCAGGCTGATTTGCCAATGAAGGCGTTGTCCTGCTGGTATTTTTAATCTAAATAACGCCACAGATTTTTTGAGCGTATCTTACACATTGCCCGTATCTTTGTGAGGTAGACTGCACGTTACAAATCTATTTACTTTCGGCCTGATTTTAATTCATTTTCCTGTCAAATCCTTTGCAAAGCATTTCCCCGAACGATCCCTACGCGGCGCTCAAATACCCTGAATTTCGCTACTTCATTGCGAACAGCTTTTTGTTTACCGTCGGCTTTCTGATGCAGGAAGTAATTGTCGGTTATGAGTTATACAAAATTACCCACGATCCGCTTTCTTTGGGCCTCATTGGCCTGGCCGAGGTAGTCCCGTTTGTGCTGGTGTCGCTTTTTGGCGGCTACGTAGCCGATCGCTACGACAAGCGGTGGATACTGCGTATCAGCCTGACAATCATTATAGTAGCTTCGGTAATTTTATATTTAATTTTTCAACCGGAATTTTATACAAAATATACCCTCAACGAACGGTTGGTGGCCATTTACTCAGTCTTTTTTCTGATTGGTGCTGCCAAAGGATTTTATTCACCTTCGTCCTCTTCTCTAAAACCTTTCCTCGTTCCCCGGGCTATTTACCACAATTCGTCTACGTGGAGCAGTTCTTTCTGGCAGGCGGGCTCGGTGATGGGGCCGGGCATTGCGGGTTTTTTGTATGTATTTATAGGTCTTGCCAACACCTTGCTGGTTGTTATTGGCTGCTTTGTGGTATGCCTCGTGCTCATCTCAATGATTACTAAAAAGCCGATTCCGGTGGCGACCAATCCGGGAACAATCTGGCAAAATCTGCGGGAAGGATTGCAGTTTGTGACCAAAACCCGCATCGTTTTTTATGCCATTTCGCTGGATCTTTTCTCGGTACTTTTCGGCGGTGTTGTTGCCATTTTACCCGTTTTTGCCGAAGACATTCTGCACGTCGGCCCGGAAGGGCTCGGGATGTTGCGGGCGTCGCCGTCGGTGGGTGCATTGCTCACGATGTTCTTCATGGCGTACTATCCACCCACGCATACCGCCTGGCGCAACATGCTGTTAGCGGTCGCCGGTTTTGGCGTTTTTACTATCATTTTCGCACTTTCGCCCTTTTTCTGGCTGTCGTGTTTTGCGCTGTTTATGACGGGTTCCTGCGATAGCGTCAGCGTGATTATCCGGCAAACGATTCTGCAAATTTATCCACCCGACGAAATGCGCGGGCGAGTAGCGGCCGTCAACGGCATCTTCGTGAGCTCGTCCAACGAGTTGGGGGCTTTTGAGTCAGGGGTGGCTGCACGGTTTTTGGGCACGGTTCCGTCGGTGCTGATTGGCGGTGTGGTAACTATCGCCGTTGTCAGCTGGATTTATGTGCGCTCCAAAGATTTATTTGGTGTAAAATTGAGTTAAAATTTTCAGCTTGCCTGTACCACCGGTTCTGAGGCGGCATCGAGGTCTTCTTGCGAAATCCGGCGAATTTTTATTCCAAACCACGCAAAAGTCAGCGTCATAATCGGGCTGATGATATTGAAGAAAGCGTACGGCAGATAGTCGAGCGTAGCCACGCCGAGGACACCACTTTGGTAGGCTCCACAGGTGTTCCAGGGCACCAAAACGGACGTTACCGTGCCGGAATCTTCCAGCGAACGGCTCAGGTTTTCGGGAGCTAAGCCCTTGGCTTTATAGGCTTTGGCAAACATTTTGCCTGGCACAACAATGGCCAAATACTGATCAGAAGCCGTAAGATTGAATAGAATACAGGTAGAAACCGTACTCGTAAACAAGCCGGTAGGAGAGGTAGCTACTTTCAAAATACTTTTGGTAAGTTTTTCCAGCGCACCGCTTGCTTCCATGGCGCCACCAAAGGTCATTGCACAAAGAATCAGCCAAATGGTATTGAGCATACCGGCCATTCCGCCCGACGAAAACAGGTCGTTGAGAGAAGCATCGGTGGTTTCGATGGAAACACTGGATGTGAGTGCCGTCATGATGCTCTTGAAAGCAACCGTAGCGTTCAGCGCATTGACACCGGCCATCGACGTCAGGATTTGTGGTTGGAAAATCAGCGCAAAAACGCCGCCAAGCAGCGCTCCTGCCAGCAGTGCAGTAATAGGAGGAGTCCGTCGCAGAATGAGGCCAATAACCGTAATCGGAACCAGAAATAGCCAGGGCGTTATGACAAATTTTGATTCAATAACCGACAGAATCTGCGTAGTACTCTGCACACTCGCCGTGTCGAGATTAAAGGTAATGATGACAAAAATTACGAGTGCCAGCACAATAGATGGAACCGTGGTGAAAGCCATATACCGAATGTGCGTGTAAAGATCCGTTCCTGCCATTGCCGGAGCAAGGTTGGTGGTGTCCGAAAGCGGCGACATTTTATCCCCAAAATAGGCACCGGAAATAACCGCTCCGGCCACAATTCCTTCCGAGATTCCGAGGGCGTTGCCAATCCCCATGAGCGCGATTCCGATGGTAGCACTTGTGGTCCACGAGCTACCCGTGGCTACCGAGACGATGGCGCAAATGACCACGCAGGCAGGCAGAAAAAAGGATGGATGCAAGATCTGAATGCCATAGTATACCATAGCCGGCACCACACCACTCACCAGCCATGTACCGGCCAGAGAGCCAACTAAAAGTAAGATGATGATAGCCTCAGAAGTACTTTCGATGTTCCGTGAAATTTGCCCGATCACATCTTTGTACGAAACACCTTTGGTGTAGCCTACAAGTGTAGCAACGGCAGCAGCGAGCAGCAGCGCAAATTGATTGGGGCCGCCCAGAGAATCTTCAAAGGTAAAGACGTTGATTGCCAGCAGGGCCATCAAAAATACGATGGGAATTAAGGCTTCAAGGAGCGAGATTTGAGTCCTCTTCATGAAAATGCGCGTTCGGGAAAGGTTGAGTTAAGCAAAAAGTTGCCGTGAGCCGTACACCATTTTTGCACGGGTTTTCAAGTATAATCAAAAATCTCAACAATGCGAACAGAAGGTATAAAATCCACTGGTTTCAACCATAGAAAATCCGGCCAAAGCAGGCTGTTACAGGCTTTTCAGGATGAGCTTAATGGTGTAGGCTTCTTTTTTAAATGCCACTTCTGACAGACGCGGATAAGGTGATACGTCGGTCAGAATGAGTGAGTAACGTTGGTTGTCGAGCTGAACCTGAACCGTATCTGTGCTGCGAAAGGCGGCATTGGGATAAAGCGATTTGCAATCGCCCAGGCACAAACGAATGCTTTGTCCTTCGGTCGTGGCAGTACTTTTGAGTTCGAGGTCTACGGTAGCATTGCCTGCCCAAATACAGGTGGCTCCATCGGCACAGCGGCTGTCGGTTACCTCGGCAAAGGTCAACGTGCCGGTTGCCGAGCCGGGAAGCGCCACAGTTTCTTTGTAGCGAATCACTTTTTCGGCGGATAGTTCTTTTATGGAATCGGCTGAGCAAGCCATTATACTAACAACTAGCACGACTAAAAAAGCTGCATGTTTCATAAGAATTTTTCTTTTAAATCGTAGGGATAAGATTCTGATTTGGATGAAATGGTTGGTTTAATAAAATCAATATTATACCAACAAGAAAAAAGATGTTCCGGTGCCCACTTCCGACTGCACCGTGAGCTGCCCGTTATGTTGCTGTAAGATTTGCCGGGAAAGGCTCAGACCAATGCCGGAGCCGGTTTTTTTGGTAGTATAAAAAGGAATAAAAATTCGTTCGAGGGCTTCCGGCTCAATCCCAAATCCATTATCCCGAATCTCGATAGAAACTTTCTGACTGTCGAGCAGGCGCGCAAAAATCGTGAGCCGGGGAGCGGGTTGCTCTTTCAACGCTTCGAGCGCATTTTTTATAAGATTAATTAATACCTGCTGAATCTGATCCGCATCTGCCCGTATACTCAGCGTTTCGGGCGTAATTTCTACCTGACACACCACACCGCCCAACGTGATGTCGGTTTGCAAGAGCTGCAAAACTTCCTGAATTAGTTCACGAACAGCAACCTGACGTACGTTTGGTTTGGGTAAAGTCGTGAAATCGCGGTAGGCATTGACAAACTTCATCATGCCCTGACTCCGTTTGCCGAGAGTTTGGAGTGCTTCTTTCAGATCATCTACCGCTTCCTGATTCGTTGAACTTTTTTCAATATCTTCATTTACAATGAGTTGCATGGTGCCTACGAGTGATACAATTGGCGTCATTGAGTTCATGATTTCATGGCGCAGCACCCGGGTCAGATTTTGCCAGGCTTCTACTTCTTTCTGCTGAAGCTCCGTGCCTATGTTTTGCAGCGCCACAATCCGTACCCATTTGCCCCGCATTTGAATGGTCGTTGCCTGAATCGCCAACGGTTGTTCCTGCGGGCTGTGGTACAATTCCCGAACGCCGGTTTCGAGTTCAGAAAGTAATTTATAGAGCTGAGGATGAGTGTCCTGTAAGTCAGAAAGTTGCCGAATGCGGTACATGTCGAGCAGCCGCAGGGCCGAATTATTGATCAGATTAACTTTGCCGTCAGAATCGAACGTAATGAGCCCCGTGCTGATATGCTGTACAATGGCGTTGAGGTATTGCAGGTTGGCTTCTTTTTCGGCTCGTGCCTGCCGAAATGCCATGAGTACTTCATTAAACTGCTGATTGAGCTCCTGAAAAGTCGGCCCCATTTGGTTGTCTGCCCGAAACTTAATGGTAAAGTCAGAATACCGAACTGATTCCAGGAAACGGACAAATTTGCGGTTAAACGACGTGACGTATACATACAGCCCCCGCCCAAGTATAGCGGTGACCATGAGCAGAATAAGCGCCAGCATTCCGTTGGGATCGGGTTTGGTGAGGACAAGCCCCATCCCAACCCCGGCGGCAATCAGGCCGAGCACCCGCCAAAGTATACCCATGGAAAAATGATGCATCAGAATCGGAATTTGAGCGTGAGGTAAAATGATTCAGGAGTATCTCTTAAAGTCCATATTTTTCAAGCCGTCGATACAGCGCTGCGCGGCTCAGGCCCAATTCGCGGGCTGCGTCCGTAATGTTGCCATTGTACCGTTTCAGGGCTTTTACGATCATGTTTTTTTCCATGTCTTCCAGGTCAAAAGCTGTGGCTGAAACGGGTTCGGAGCCCACATTTTTCAGAAAAAGATCTTCGGGTTGCAGTACTTTTTCCTGCGTCAGAATGACCGCCCGCTCAATCGCATGTTGCAATTCCCGGATATTTCCGGGCCAGTTATACTGCTGCATTTTTTTGATCAAGGCCGTACTGACGGAGGCAACGGGCCGGTTGTATTTTTTTCGGAATTGCTTCAAATAGTACTCTGCCAAAGGCGCAATGTCCTCGGGACGTTCGCGTAGCGGTGGCAAATCGAGCTCGATGGTGTTGATGCGGTAGAGTAAATCCTGCCGAAAACTGCGCTCGGCCACCATGCCGTCGAGATGGCGGTTGGTGGCGCAAATCAGACGTACGTCAATCGCAATGGATTTATTGGAACCCACCCGTGTAACCCGCCTTTCCTGAATGACGGTCAAAAGTTTTGCCTGCAAGGAAATAGGAAGATTTCCTATTTCGTCCAGGAAAATAGTACCTCCTTTGGCTTCTTCAAACCGCCCGGCTCGGTCTTCGCGTGCATCGGTAAAAGCACCTTTGACGTGTCCAAAAAGCTCGCTTTCAAATAAATTTTCACTCAAAGCGCCCAAATCTACGACCACAAACGGCAACTGCGCACGAAGCGAATGTTGATGAATATGCCGGGCCAATTGGGTTTTTCCGGTTCCATTTTCTCCCAAAATCAAAATATTGGCATCCGTTGGCGCCACTCGCTCCGCCGTGTTCAGGACCTGCTGCATAGCCGGTCCGGCTGCAATCAGCGACGATGCAGGCGCTTTGGCAGCGCTTGTTTCTTTGGCCGTTTTGCCGTCGGTTTTGGTGGAAAGTGCCTTTTGCAGCGTGTCCAGAAGTTTGTCGTTTTCCCAGGGTTTGAGCACAAAATCTGTCGCTCCGGATTTGATGGCGCGCACGGCCATTTCGACATCGCCATAGGCCGTAACCAACACCACGATCATGGACGGCGAAATATCCAGAATTCGATCCAGCCATTGAAACCCCTCACGCCCGCTGCTGACGTCGCGGGTAAAATTCATGTCGAGCAGGACCAGATCATAGGCACCATTCGTAATCAAAAATGGGATTTTTTCAGGATTTTTCTCAATATCAACCAGCCGAAGGTGCCGTTTGAGCAGCAACTTTGCGGCGCTGAGCACGTCAACGTCATCATCTACAATTAATAATTTGGCCTGGTCAAGATTCATAGGGTTGGTCGGGTGAGTATGGGTATAAAAACATTTTTCCAGACGGTGTTAAAGGTAAAAGTGAGTACCCGTTTTTTTTAAAAATCAGGAAAAACAGCAAAGATCAACTAACAAAAAATGTACCTTAGGAAGGATCAATTGCTAAGGTATTAACAAAGAAACAGTTAGAAAAACCATGAGGAAAACAAACTGTCCGGTGCCGAACAATAACGTCCGAAAATGAACAACCTGAAAGACTTGAATTGATAATTAATAGTTGATTTTCAATAGGTTAATGTAAATTTTCAGCGCTGGCACAAGGATTGAATAGATAGAGTCACAGACCATTTAAATATAGACAATACCCATTTATAGTATGCCAACTGACCTAAAATCATCTCCTCTGGGAACGCCGCTCGCCAAAAATTCACTGGGCCAATCGGGGATGGATCGTGCAAAGCCCAAACGTTTTTGGAACTCTCGCCGCCTGAGTTATCTGGCAGGAGGCGTTCTGGTGGCGAGCCTGCTTATCTATCAATTTTTCTTTACCGATACCCGTAGTAAGTTAAACGTTGAGCAGGATAAGGTAACGATTTCGACCGTAAAGCAGGGGCAATTCGACGAATTTATTGTGGTAACAGGTGTTGTGCAGCCGCTCAAAACGATTCAGTTGGATGCCATCGTGGGCGGATACGTAACGCAGAAAATGGTAGAAGGCGGCAACATGGTGAAAGAAGGCGAAGTGCTGCTCAAACTCGAAAATCAGAGTCTGAAACTAAACTTTTTGCAGTCAGAAACCGAAGCAAGCCGGCTGGTAAACGATCTGCAAAATACGCGTCAACGCCTTCGGGTTGAGCGATTTACGTTGCAAAAAACGCTCAGTGAACTGGATTTTCAAATTGCACAGGCCAAAGATGCCCACGACCGTAACGTGCAGCTGTTTCGGGACAAGGTAATTCCGGAGGCCGACTATCTCAAAACCAAGCGTGACTACGACCGGCTGGCGCAGCAACGAACGATTGAGATAGAATCGCAAAAATACCAGGAAGAAAACGCCAAAATGCAGATTCAGCAGCTGGAAGGTACCCTGGCCAATACGCAAAAGAACGTGAGCCTGTGGCGACAAACGCTGGACAACCTCGTGGTAAAAGCTCCGGTGTCGGGTTTGCTTTCGTCCATGAATGTGGAGGTGGGGTCAAATATTAATCAGGGACAAAACATCGGTCAGATTGACGACCTCGACGGGTTTAAAATGCGCGTGGGCGTCGATGAACACTACATTTCCCGAATTTTTGTAGGATTAGCCGGCGCTATGGATTTTGACGGAAAGCCTTATGCACTCGAAATCGTCAAGATTTATCCCGAAGTACGCAGCGGGCGGTTTGAGGTAGACATGCGCTTTGTTAGTGGCGCACCCGAGCGCATCAAGCGCGGGCAGTCGGCGCCCATTCGCCTGCAATTGGGGCAGCCGTCGCAGGCTACGCTCCTGCCCGTTGGTGGCTTTTTCTCCGATACCGGCGGCAATTGGGTGTATGTGGTAGATCAGTCGGGCAAGCGGGCCGTGAAGCGGACGATTTCGCTGGGACGTAAAAATCCGGAGTTTTATGAAGTGCTGGAAGGACTCAAAACCGGCGAAAAAGTGATCACAAGTTCGTACGAAAATTTTGGTGAGAATGAGGTTCTTGAATTTTGATTTTGTAAAATATAGTAAACCATTAAGAAGTTAAGTAGGTTTTTCTCAATTCTCTTAATTTCTTACTGGTAAATAAACAACTTATAGCCAAACTACCTAATTCCTGACGAATGCTTAAAATTTCAAATCTTCAAAAAATGTTTTCTACCGAAGAAGTAGAAACTACCGCCCTGAACGGGATTGATCTGGAAATCCTGGACGGAGAATTTGTAGCCATTATGGGGCCTTCGGGCTGTGGGAAATCCACGCTCCTGAATATCCTCGGTTTACTGGATAATCCGAGCGAAGGGTCGTACCAATTTTATGGGACCGAAGTAGGCAATATGTCCGAAAGACAGCGTGCTCAAATTAGAAAAGGAAACATCGGATTCGTGTTTCAGAGCTTTAATTTGATTGACGAATTGACGGTATATGAAAACATTGAGCTCCCGCTGCTTTATCTCAAAACGCCCAACGAAGAGCGTAAACAGCGTGTCGAAGCGGCCCTCGAACGCATGAGCATGATGCACCGCCGCAATCATTTTCCGCAACAACTTTCGGGCGGACAGCAGCAACGGACGGCAATTGCACGGGCGGTAGTTGCGACGCCAAAGATCATTCTGGCAGATGAGCCTACGGGAAATCTTGACTCCAAAAATGGCGAAGAAGTGATGAATTTACTGAAACAACTCAACGAAGCCGGCACCACAATCATCATGGTAACGCACTCGCCCTATGACGCTGGTTTTGCCCACCGTACCGTAAATCTTTTTGATGGAAAAGTAGTGACTGAAAAAATTCATATTTGAATTAAAAACAGTTTTTGATAAGTCAATTTATCAAAGGTTTGGAGGAAAATTATCTCTAAAATAAATCAGATATTTCCTTATTTATCCTAACAAAAATTAGCCATGATAAAAAATTATTTTCTTGTTGCTTTTCGTTCTTTAAAACGAAATAGTTCCTACGCTACCATTAATATTCTGGGGCTTGGCTTAGGAATTTGCTGCGCCATTCTGGTGTTTGCGTTGGTAAAATACCATCTGAGTTTTGATACATTTCATGCCAATTCAGAACGTATATACCGCATCGTAACGGAGCAGCATCGGGATAACATTACCTACGTTTCGAGTGTGCCCGCCCCATTGGGAAATGCCCTGCGCATGGATCATGATTTTGGCGAAAAGATAGCCCGGATTGCGACTTTCGACGAACAGTTAATTAAGGTAAAAACGACCGGTGAAACCAAAAAATTTAATGAAGAAAACGGAATAGCATTTACCGAACCGGGCTATTTCGAAATTTTTAATTTTCCGCTTTTACAAGGAAATGCCTCCACGGCTCTTACCGAACCCCGGACGGCTCTTGTTACTGAACGGGTCGCCAAAAAACTGTTTGGAGAAGTTGATCCCATCAATCAAACGTTTCAGATCAACGACAGTATTGAGATTCGCGTAACCGGACTGCTACAAAATCTGCCACCCAATACGGATCAAAAAGCAGAGATTTTTATTTCTTATCCAACCCTGAAATCCTACAACGAATGGCTCGCGAGTGAAGATTCGTGGGGAGGAATCATGAGCGCCATGAAATGCTACATCCGGCTCCGTCCGCAAGTCTCTGCTGCTCAGGTGGAAGCCGTACTGCCTGCGTACGTCGAAAAGTATCGGGCAAAAAGCAAGAACGTACATCATTACAAATTACAACCTTTGGCCGATGTGCATTTTAACGAACGGTATCAGGGAAGCATGAAGAAAAGCAACTTATGGGTGCTTTCTTTAATTGGCCTTTTCCTGATCCTGACGGCAAGTGTCAATTTCATAAATCTTGCCACCGCGCAGGCGCTCAATCGGGCAGGTGAGGTGGGTATACGTAAAGCCCTGGGAAGTTTACGACGTCAGATTTTCTGGCAATTTATAGCCCAAACCGCCCTGATCACTCTGTTGGCGGGCCTGCTCGCGCTGATGCTAGCCTGGCTTGCGTTGCCTTACGTCAACCAATGGTTTGGCGCAGAGGTTCGTCTTGATTTCCTGTCAGACGCCACCCTGCTGCTCTTTGTACCCGCTCTATTACTACTCGTTACTTTTTTGGCCGGGGCATATCCGGGATTGATTCTTGCTGGTTTTCAGCCGATTGTAGCCTTAAAAGGGAAGCTGTCGCAGCAGACGATAGGCGGTTTCAATACCCGTCGGGCGCTGATTGTGGTACAGTTTGCTATTTCGCAGGCGCTGATGGTGGCGCTCTTTGTCATTGCCGAGCAGATGCGCTTTTCCAAAGAAGCCGATTTGGGGTTTGACAAAGAGGCCGTGGTGATGCTTCCGATTGCTTCTGCGCCTGAGCGTACCAAGACCGTCAGGCAGGAGCTTCTGAAACTGTCGGGGGTTGAAAGCGTCTCCCTTTGCTTTGCCGCTCCGGCCGCCGGTTACTCCTGGAACACCACGCCTTACTACGACAACCGACAGGAAGAAGAGGTTTTTCGGATGACGTTGAAAGCCGCTGACGATGCCTACCTGTCAACCTTTGGGCTGGAACTGGTCGCAGGGCGAAATATCTTTCCGTCCGATACGACCAACGAATTTCTGGTCAACGAAATGACCGCCCGCAAGCTAAACCTGAGTTCTCCGGAAGAGCTTTTGGGGAAATCGCTGAGTATTAATGGCGATAAAAATGGAACGATCGTTGGGGTAATCAAAGATTTTCATGACAATTCGTTTCACGAAGATATTAGCCCCGCTGCGGTTTTTTCGGATATCTCCGGCTACAATGCCTATGCTGTAAAAATCAATAAAAGTGATGTTGCCACTACGTTGAAATCGATTGAGCAAACATGGAGCAGACTGCATCCCGATCAGCTATATGAGCACGAATTTCTGGATGATCAAATCGCTTCTTTCTACGACACCGAGGCGCTGATGTTGAAATTAATTCAGGCTTTTTCGCTCATTGCCATCCTCATTGGCTGCCTGGGATTGTACGGGTTGGTGCGCTTCATGGCCACTCAAAAAACCAAGGAAATTGGCATTCGTAAAGTACTGGGAAGCAGCATCGAGCAGATTCTATGGATTTTTGGAAAGGAAATTTCCCTGCTGATGCTGATTGCTTTTACGATAGCGGCGCCTGTTGCCTGGATGCTCATGTCCGAGTGGTTACAGGATTTTAAGTACCATATTCCTCTGGGCCCGTCCTTTTTTGTGTGGGCTATTGCAGCCACATTCGCAGTAGCGCTGATTACGGTCAGTTACCAAAGTATCAAAGCTGCCCTCATGAATCCGGTGAAAAGCCTGCGGAGTGAGTAGTTCTTTTCATTACAAATAACCCTGGTCATGATTAAAAATTATCTGAAAATTGCCTGGCGGAATGTTCGTAAGCAATTGTTTTATTCATCCCTGAATATTTTTGGACTTTCGCTGGGACTGGCGAGTTGCCTATTGATTACACTCTATTTGGTTGAAGAACTCAGTTACGACCACTTCTTCGAAAACTCTGAGCGTATTTACCGGGTTGACGCCGATATTAAGTTTGGTGGTCCGGAAATGAAGCTGGCTGTTTCGTCAGACCCGATGGCCTTTACCCTGAAAAAAGATTATCCTCAGGTAGAAGCCGCCACCCGAATAAGGGAAAATGGCTCCTATCTGGTTCGGAAAAGTGAGGCAACCGAAAACCTGACGGAGGCGTTGGTAGTATTTGCAGATTCGACCTTTTTCGATGTTTTTTCTATTCCGATGGTTAGCGGAAATCCCGCAAAGGCTCTGACCGAACCCAACACCCTCGTGTTGTCTGAACGTAACGCAGAAAAATACTTTGGAAAAGAAAATCCGGTTGGTCAAACGCTGCTGCTGGATAATGATAAAATCTATCGTGTAACCGGTGTAATGCAAAACATTCCGGCTAATTCACATTTGAGTAGCCTGAATATGCTGCTTTCCATGGCTTCCCGCGAGGAAAGCCGGAGCAACAACTGGGGAGGGCACAACTTTAACACCTATATCAGGCTGAGTCCGGAAACGGATGCTCAGCAATTTGATAAAAATTTTGATACAATTCTAGACAACTACGTGGGGCCCTATGTCAAAGGCGCTATGGGCGGAACAACGCTGGAAGATCTCGAAAAAGCGGGAAATTTTTTGAAATACCATCTTATTCCACTTACGAAGATTCACCTACATTCAGACCGCGTTGCGGAGCTATCCGTGAATGGAAATATTCAATACGTATACATTTTTTCAATTGTTGCCATTTTTCTATTGCTCATAGCCTGCATCAACTTCATGAACCTGGCTACGGCCCGCTCGGCTAGCCGTGCCCGCGAAGTGGGTGTCCGAAAAGTGCTGGGTTCTAAGCGTTCCGCTTTGGTAGCGCAGTTTCTGACAGAGTCTTTACTGCTAAGTTATCTTTCGCTGGTGCTGGCGTTGCTTGCGGCATTTGCCCTTATGCCTTTATTCAATCAGTTAGCAGGCAAAGACATAACCCTACCTGTTCAAAATCCTGGCTTCTGGTTGCTGCTGCTGCTTACAGGAGGTATTGTAGGCATATTGGCGGGTAGCTATCCGGCCTTTTTTTTATCGGGATTTCAGGCAATTAAGGTTCTGAAAGGACGGTTGGTTTTGGAAGGTAAAGGAGGATTTCTTCGTAATTCTCTCGTGGTATTTCAATTTGTGATTTCGGTAATGCTCATTGTTGGTACTCTCATTATTTACCGACAACTCAACTTTATTCAGGCAAAGTCGCTGGGATATTCCAAAGATCAGGTGGTGCTTATTGAAAATGCCTACGCACTCGGTACCCAAACGGAGGTCTTTAAGCAGGAGATTCTCTCGCAGGGCTATGCCGAAAGTGCCACGATGTCGGACTATTTGCCAACCCCGTCTTCCCGAAGTGATAACATGATTTTCCCCGAAGGCCAGCCAATACAGGACAAAGGCATGAGTATGCAGAATTGGAGAGTAGACGAAGATTACGCAAAAACTCTTGGGATTCAGGTCGTAGAAGGACGGTTTTTTAGTAAAGAATTTCCCTCCGATTCGTCGGCTATTGTTCTCAATGAAGAAGCAGTTCGAATGTTTGGTTTTGACGACCCTATTGGGAAAAAGCTGGTGACTAATACCGGGCCTCAGGACAGCTCTCAGCCAGCCTATACGGTCATTGGTGTGGTCAAAGATTTTCACTTTGAATCGCTCCATAGTCCCATTGGACCGCTCAATATGATACTCGGAAATAGTCCCGGTAAATTTGCCTTCCGACTAAATGCCAGTGAATCAGGCGCTACGATCAAAAAAGCAGAGGCTTTATGGAAGCGTATGGCGCCAGGACAACCCTTTGAATATCGTTTCATGGATCAGGATTTTGACAAAACGTACCGGGCTGAGCAACGCATCGGTCGCATCTTCATTACGTTTGCCCTGCTATCTATTTTAATTGCCTGTTTGGGTTTGTTTGGCCTTGCTGCCTTTACGGCTGAGCACCGCACCAAAGAAATCGGTGTGCGTAAAGTATTGGGGGCTTCGGTTGCAACTATTGTAGCGATGCTTTCCGGCGATTTTCTTAAACTAATTCTAATAGCTATTCTCATTGCAACTCCTATTTCCTGGTATATCATGGATCAATGGTTGCAGGATTTTGCTTACAAAATCACCATTCAGTGGTGGATGTTTTTGCTGGCGGGTATGCTCTCGATTCTCATATCATTACTTACGGTGAGCTACCAATCCATTAAAGCCGCTCTCATGAATCCGGTGAAAAGCCTGCGGAGTGAGTAGTTTTTTTCAATACAAATAACCCTGGCCATGATTAAAAATTATCTGAAAATTGCCTGGCGGAATCTGCTGCGGAATAAAATCTTTTCGGCCATCAACACCATCGGTCTGTCTATCGGGCTTGCAACCTGCCTGCTGATTGGCCTGTACGTCGCCGACGAGCTGGCTTACGATCGCTTCCATGAAAAAGCTGGTCAGATTGTCCGGGTATATTTCAAAGGAACCATGAATGGCGGGAATATCCTGGACGCGCACGTGATGCCGCCCACCGCCCATACGCTTCAGCGCGAGTATCCCGAAGTGCTCCAAAGTACTCGCCTGCGGCAAGCCGGATCGCCGGTTGTGCAGCGGGGAAATGATTCCTTCAAGGCGAATGCCGTAGCGTTTGTTGACTCCAATTTCTTTCAAATATTCAGCTTCCCGCTCCAAAAAGGCAACCTGACTACTGCTTTGGTGCGGCCCTACACGGCCATTATCAGCGCAGAAATGGCTCGCAGGCATTTTGGCAACACAGATGCTATCGGGCAAACGTTCAGGCTGAAAGGCGATACCGAAGTTTTTGAAATTACGGGTGTGCTCGCCCCGCTGCCGACTCAGACACAGTTTCGGTTTGATTTTTACCTGTCCATGGCAGGCCTTGCCGAAGCGCGTGAAAATTCCTGGATGGAGTCCGAATTTTTTACCTACCTCGTGCTGCCCGAAAACTATGACTACCAAAAACTGGAAGCCAAACTGCCGCAGGTCGTCGAGAAATACATGGCTCCGCAGCTTGAACAGGCTTTTGGCATGTCGCTGACGCAGTTTCGGCAACGTGGAAATGACGTGGCGCTGTACCTGCAACCGCTTACGGACGTACACCTGCACTCCGATTTTGCCTACGATGTTGGGACCTCCGGCGATATTCGCTACGTCTATCTCTTTGGTGCCATTGCAGTTTTTATGCTGCTCATTGCCTGCATTAATTTCATGAACCTGAGCACGGCCGGAGCATCCAAGCGCGCACGGGAAGTGGGTGTTCGTAAAGTTATGGGTTCTGATAAAAGCGCTTTGGTTACGCAATTTTTACTCGAATCCATTCTGCTTACCACCCTGGCGTTGGCAGTGGCGGCCGGGCTTGTACTGGCAGCTTTGCCGTTTTTTAATGATTTTTCGCACAAAAACCTGACGTTGGCTTCATTATCGTCGCCCTGGCTGTTGCCGGGTTTGCTTTTGTTTGGCTTGCTCGTCGGGATTCTGGCAGGCAGTTACCCAGCCTTTTTTTTGTCGTCCTTTCAGCCCATGCACGTACTCAAAGGCGGAAGTAGTTCGGGCGGTGGCGCGCGGGGTTTGGGGTTGAGGAGCGGCCTGGTGGTGGTGCAGTTCTGTATTTCGTTTGTTCTGATTGTGGGCACGACGGTTGTTTATCAGCAGTTAGAATTTATTCAAAATACGAAGCTGGGTTACGAAAAAGAGCAGGTGATGGTGGTGCAGGAAACCTGGCGGCTCGGTCAGAAAGAGCAGGCTTTTCGCCGTCAGCTGATGCAGGATGCCCGGGTTTTGGCTGCGAGTGTCTCCGGGTTTTTGCCTGCCGGGCCTTCTTCCAACAATAATTTTTTGATCTATGGCGACGACAATTCCACGCAGTTCGTCAAAACGCTACGCTACGATGTGGACGAGCAGTACATTCCTACGCTGGGAATGCAAATGGCTGCCGGACGAAATTTCTCGCCCGAATACGGCACCGATTCTTCTGGTATTATTCTAAATCAAACAGCCGCAACGGCTTTCGGCTGGGGCGCAGATGCGGTGGGGCATACCATCACCTGGCCCGATAATCAGGGTCGCAAAAAGTCGTATCAGGTCATTGGGGTCGTCGAAGATTTTCATTTCAAATCTTTGCACGAACGTATTTCTCCGCTCGTAATGACTTTGGGCCAAAATTCCGGTCAGGTGATTTTGAAGGTAAAAACCGAAGATTTACCCGGGCTCATCGCTACCATTGATCAGGTCTGGAAGACGTTTGCCGTGGATACGCCTCTGGACTATTCGTTTCTGGAAGAAAACTTCAACGCCGTGTATCAGGCCGAACAGCAAACTGGCCGCATTTTAGGCTTTTTTTCAGGCCTGACTATTCTTGTGGCCTGCCTGGGTCTATTCGGTTTGGCTACGTTTACGGCGGAGCTTCGGACCAAAGAAATCGGTGTTCGCAAAGTACTGGGCGCTTCGGTTGCAGGCATCGTGGCGCTGCTTTCATTTGACTTTCTGAAACTGGTCGGCCTGGCCATTCTGCTGGCTTCGCCGGTGGCCTGGTACCTCATGCATACCTGGCTGAGCGATTTTGTGTACCGGGTTGATTTGCATTGGGGCGTATTTGCCGTGGCCGGGCTGCTCTCAGTCAGTATTGCACTGCTTACCGTTAGCTACCAATCCATCCGGGCCGCTCTGATGAATCCTGTAAAAAGTTTGCGGTCGGAGTAATTTCATGAAAAGACAGAAAGCTGAGTAAGGTTTTTTGTTTGGGAAAATTTATTTAAAAATCTACCATTCAAGTAAGTATATATTCTGATTACTAACAAATTAAGGGCTGTTGGCCAATAAGAACTCATGATCAAAAATCAACTAAAAGTTGCCTGGCGGAGTCTGATCAATAATGGACTCTTTTCGACACTCAACCTGGTAGGTCTGGCGCTGGGCATTGCCATTTTTTTGTACTTATTTCTGTACACCAAAGAAGAACTCTCTTTTGATACGTATCATCAAAACCGGGATGAAATTTACCGGGTTGGTCTCACGGCAACTTTCGATGGTGAAAGTTCAGAATGGGCCTCCGTTCCCAATATTGTGGGCCCTACGATGAGCCAGGAAATTCCGGAGATAAAAGCATTTACCCGTTTGTTGTATCACTCATTTGGAAAAACGGCATTTGTCAATAGTCAGGAAGTAAAATTTGCCGAGAAAAAACTCTACTGGTCTGATCCCGGCCTGTTTACTATTTTTGATATTCCACTGGTGCAGGGAAATCCGAAAACAGCGCTTGACGCTCCCAACAAGATTATCCTGAGCCAAAGTACGGCCCGGAAGTATTTTGGGGATGAAAACCCCGTGGGTAAACTACTTTCCGTAGATCATGACCTGAACGTTACAGTTTCGGGCGTATACCAGGATTTCCCCCAAAACTCCACCCTTGATGCGGATCTGATCGGGTCTTTTACTACGGTTGGGTGGGCTTCCAAAAATCTATATTGGAGCAATGCCAGCTACGAAACGTACTTTTTGCTGGTGCCCAATGCTTCCCCACGAATCATTGAAAAGAAGATTAATGCCGTGCTGGACAAGCATGTAGAAAAAGACATCCAATGGTTTCGGTTTTGGCTCCAACCGCTCACGCAGGTGCATTTGTACTCCACGCACATCACCAATTCCAGCACAACGCGTGTGGGAGATATTCAGCAGGTAAAAATCCTGAGTGCACTGGCGTTAGGTATTTTGCTCATTGCCTGCATCAACTACATGAATTTGGCCACGGCTCAGTCACAAAAAAGACGCAAAGAAGTCGGGATGAATAAAGTGCTGGGAGCCAGTCAGTTTTTTCTGATCCGTCGGTTTTATGTCGAAGCCTTTTTGATGGTAACGGCCGCTATCGGACTTGGTATTCTCCTACTATTGGCCTTTCTGCCTATTTTTAATTCATTAGCCGATAAAAACATTACGTTTGAGGCCTTGCTCACGATGCCCGTTTTGGCGGGAATTGCGCTGGCAACGGTGACTTTATCCCTGATTGCGGGTTCCTATCCGGCGCTAATGCTGTCTTCTTTTTCGGCACTAAGTCTGTTTGGGCGTGGTGGCCGAAGCGATTTGTCGGCTGCCCGAATCCGGAAAGGATTGGTAGTCATTCAGTTTGCCGCCTCTATTGTTCTGCTCATCAGTACTTTCGTTTTTTATCGTCAGTTACAGTACGTGCAGGAAAAGAATCTGGGGTACAGTCCCGAACAGGTTATTTCTATTTCGACGCAGGGAGCCCAAAAAGTGGAGCAGATTACGAGCCTGATCGACTACTGCAAAGGGCTGAGTTTTGTACAGGAAATTTCGCGGGCACAGGCCTATCCCGGCATTGGCGCAAGCGGCCGCACGTTGTCCAAGGCTGGCGAAAATTCGGAAACAGGCCTGGCGATTCAGACAAGTCGGGCAACTCCTGAAATTCTGAAAACGCTTAACATTAAGCTTTTGGCTGGAAAAACGTTTCCCGAAAAAACTTCGGAAACCGACACTACCGTGCAGGTGGTACTGAACAAAACTGCCGTCGATTTTTTAGGCGTTTCGCCCGAAGAAGCGATTGGAAAAACAGCTTATAATCTTTTTGGGTACAATCAGGCGACCATTGTGGGCGTGATGGAAGACTTCCATTTCGACTCCTTTCATCGTCCTATTGGCGCATATGCTTTTCATAACAGTCCCACCGAAGGCCGGCCTAATCTGTTGGTTCGTTTTCAGGGAGGAAAGCTTTCGGAAAATATCGCCACTTTGGAAAAAGGATTTAAACAACATATTCCCGACTCAGCCTTCGACTATGTATTTCTGGACGACGTAGTAGCCAAGCTCTACGAATCAGAACAGCGAACGGCAAATTTGGTGCTTTTCTTTTCCATCGTTGCCATTCTCATTGCCTGTTTGGGATTGTTTGGCCTGGCGGCGTTTACTACCGAGCAGCGGACCAAAGAAATCGGCGTTCGCAAAGTACTGGGTGCAGGCATCCCGGGCCTTGTGGGGCTGCTCTCGGGCGACTTTCTGAAACTGGTTTTCGTGGCGTTGCTGTTGGCGGCACCAGTAGCGTGGTACATGCTCGACGGCTGGCTCAAAAACTACGCCTACCATATTGATATGCCCATTTGGGTCTTTCCCCTAACCGGCTTGCTGGCGCTTTTCATTGCCTTTCTAACCGTCAGCTACCAATCCATTAAAGCTGCCCTGATGAATCCCGTGAAGAGTTTGCGGTCGGAGTGAGTTTCTTTTTTTATCTAAAAAAACAAAGCCATGATTAAGAACTATTTCAAAATCACCTTTCGTACGCTCTGGAAAAATAAGGGGTATACTTTTATCAATATTCTGGGGCTGTCGGTAGCGTTTTGTATCAGCGCTTTTCTGTTTCTAACGGCATACTTTCAGTTGTCCTTTGATTCGTTTCATGCGGATGGCGACCGGATTTTTCAGATGTATTTTTTTTCCAATGCGCCCGAAAAACCCGAGCGGTCATCGTCAATGCCATTTCCGCTGACGCCCGCACTGAAAACCGAGTTTCCTGAGATTGAAGGCGTTGCCCGGTTTGTGCATGGAAGCAATGTGGTTGAATTTCAGGATGTTATTCTGGAAAAACAGATAAAGTATACAGACCCTGATTTCCTGAATATCTTTTCTTTTCCGCTACTACAAGGAGATAAAGACGTAGCGTTGAGGGATTTGAGCAGCATGATTATTACCGAAAACATGGCCAAAGATTTGTTTGGAAATCAAAATCCCATGGGTAAGCAGGTGAGTGTGGGCCTGGACGAAGGCCGAAAGCAGTACGTAATCACAGGAGTCCTGGCTGATTTTCCAGAAAATTCCTCCCTGCAATTTGATGCCTTTTTGAGGGCCGAAAACTATGGAGGGTTTGCCAGCGAAAAAGATCAGTGGGATGCTCATTCGCACCAGGTATTTTTAAAATTATCACCAAAAACGAATCAGGAAGCTTTTGAAAAACGACTGAAACCTTTTGTCAAAAAGTACTTTTCTGAAAATCAGAGTAGTTTAATTAAGCAAGGTGCCAAGCCCGACGAGCAAGGGGATATTTTTGCTATGCGACTGCAAAAGCTGGCGAACGTTCATTTCAACACGGATATTTCGGGTAGCAGTGCTCCTCAAACGTTAATTTTTGCCCTGATTGGAATTGCGCTGTTTATTCTCCTGATTGCCTGCATCAATTTCATCAATCTCAACGTGGCCCGGTCGTTCATCCGGGCGCGTGAAGTAGGCGTACGTAAGTCATTAGGAGCCGTTCGTGGACAGCTGTTTACGCAGATTTGGGGCGAGGCCGCTATGGTTTGTGTGCTTGGTTTTGTGGTAGGGTTGGTGCTCACGGCGGTGTTTTTACCCCAATTTAACGCTACGTTTCAGGGCAAACTTACGCTGGATTACATGCTGCAACCTGACAAGGTAGCGCTGATGCTCGGCGTACTTTTGTTTGTAACGCTGCTCGCCGGAGGCTATCCGGCCTGGCTCATGTCGCGATTCAATACGGTAGAGGTTTTGAAAGGAAAAGTAAGTTTGAAAAAACCCGGACTCCTGCGTAACTCTCTGATGGTGATACAGTTTTCGCTGTCTAGTTTGCTGGTTTGCTGCACCATTATCGCCATTCAGCAGGTCAATCACCTGCGTGAACAGCCGCTGGGTTTTCAAAAAGAACAGGTCATCAGCATTCCGGTTGGCAATAAAGTAAACGGAAATCAGGCGTTGCAGCGCATGCGTAATCTGCTGGCCAACGATCCGTCCGTGGAAGGCATTTCGGGAAGTGGCGTCAACCTGGGCGTTGGGCTCGACCGCAGCACGTCGCGGAGTGTGATTGGTTTTTCCTATAAAGGAAAAGAGGTTACTACGGATTGGCTGCAAATTGACTACGATTTCATGAAAACGCTTAATATCAAGCTGTTGGCGGGTAGAGAGTTTAATGCCACGTACCCTTCCGATACCCTCGACCGCGTCATTATTACCGAAAGCATGGCAAAAATGATCGGGGAGGACGACCCCGTCGGTAAGTTTTTTCAGACGGATACGGCAGGCACCAAGTATCAGATTATTGGCCTGGTGCCGGATTTTAATTTGTATTCTTCCAAAAATGAAAAGAAACCGATTACCATGTTCCTTTCCCAAAATCCGGTGAGTTATATCTTCATTCGGGTTACGCCCCAAAGTTTGTCGGGCGTCATGGATAAGTTTAGAAATGTGTGGAAGGAAGTGGCTCCGCAGGCAGAATTTAAAGGCTCGTTTGTGGACGAAAATACGGATGCCTGGTACCGTAGTGAAGAGCGATTTGCGCAGATTTTTAGCCTCGCATCCGGTATTGCTATTCTGCTTTCCTGTTTGGGCCTTTTTGCCATTGCCCTCATCGTGATTGAGCAGCGCACCAAAGAAATTGGAATCCGAAAAGTGCTGGGTGCGAGTATCGGAAGTCTGGTTTTTTCGTTGTCCCGGGATTTTGTAAAGCTCGTTTTGCTGGCAAGCCTGATCGCTACTCCGTTGGCGTGGTATTTCATGCGCGAGTGGCTGTCGAGTTATCCGTATCGCATCGAAATTAACCCCTGGATTTTTGCAGGAGTTGCTGCTGCCGCTTTGCTTGTGGCCGTAGGAACCGTCAGTTTTCAATCCATCAAAGCCGCTTTGATGAACCCCGTAAAAAGTTTGCGGTCGGAGTAATGGCGCTGTTTCCAGCTAGAAACTTTATGTAACTATCTGACTAAAAGCCAATTGCTTACAGCGATTTTTTAAACCCCTAATAAAACTTTTCCTTATGAGCCACATAGCTATTCCGATTCCTCCGCTTCCGGGCAAGCAGGAGATTGAAGTTGAGGTTACGATTAATGGATTAAAGCAGCAGCTGCACTACCGGGTTGAGCTGTTTTACTGGGACGACTGTCGCAATCCGCAAGCTCACCGCGCCGACTGCATCAGCGAAATGCTCGCTCACCATGATCCCGAGTGGACGGTCTACTACATTGGCGCGCCTACGGATGAGTTTGTGCCGATTACGTTTGTGAAGAAAGAAAGCCGCCGATTGCTGCATCAGGCCGTTGGCAATTAGGATAAATAGTAAATCCATAGCGCTGTTATGCGTCTTGGATTTACTTTTATTTATATAAAATAGCTCAACATTCTCATTAATAATTATTTAAAAATCAGGGATTTAACTAATCCTGTGCCTTAGCCATGATTAAAAATTATTTCAAAATTGCGTACCGAAATCTCGTGCGGAATAAAGTGTATTCCTTCATCAACATTGTCGGACTAGCCACCGGAATGGCCGTTGCTATCATGATTGGCCTGTGGATGCAGGACGAGCTGACGTACAATCAGTTCCACAAAAACCATCAGAAAATTGCGCAGGTATACCAAAGTCAGACATTCAACGGAGTCATTGGAACGGGTTCGGCTATTCCGAGGCCGCTGGAAATGACGCTTCGCAACGAGTTTGCGGATAATTTCAAACATATCATCATGAGTAGCTGGAATTACCGGGGCATTTTGACGAAAGGAGATACAAAACTGGTAAAAAACGGGAATTTTATGCAGGATGGCGCTGCCGATATGCTCAGCCTTGAAATCCTGAATGGGCAGGCACATGGCGTGCAGGACCCAAACTCGATTCTGTTGAATGCTTCTACGGCAAAGGCCCTTTTCGGGAAGGAAAATCCGGTGGGACAAGTGGTAAAACTCAACAACCTGTACAACATGAAAGTGACGGGCGTATACGCCGATGTTCCGTCCAATTCTAGTTTTGGTACGCTTGATTTTCTGGCGCCGTGGTCCCACCTGACCACCAATACCGAGTGGATCAAAAACTCCGTGGATTCCTGGGGTAATAACTCTTTTCAGCTCTTTGTGCAGCTTTCCGAAAATGCGACGATGGGAGGTGTAACGGCAAAAATTAAGGATATTAAAAAACGAATTAAAGACACCGCTCCCTACAAGCCCGAACTTTTTCTGCACCCGATGGACGATTGGTATCTGCAATCACGCTTTGAAAACGGGGTTTCGATTGGTGGCCGCATTCAGTACGTATGGTTGTTTGGTACAATTGGCGGGTTCGTGCTGCTGTTGGCCTGCATCAATTTCATGAATCTGAGTACGGCCCGCTCCGAAAAACGAGCGCGTGAAGTAGGCATACGCAAATCGGTCGGTTCGCAAAAACGGCAGTTGATTTTTCAGTTTCTGAGCGAATCGTTTCTGGTCGTTTCGTTGGCCTTCGTGCTGGCACTAGCTATGGTGCTGGTATTTCTGTCGCCTTTCAATACGCTTTCTGATAAATCCATCGAGTTTCCCTGGACGAGCCTGTGGTTTTGGGTAAGTATTTTGGCGTTTGTGTTCGTGACAGCCTTGTTGTCAGGAAGCTATCCGGCCTTGTACCTGTCTTCATTTCAGCCGGTAAAGGTTCTGAAAGGAACGTTTAAAGCGGGGCGTTTTGCAGCCTTGCCCCGCAAAGTGCTGGTAGTGATGCAGTTTACGGTATCGGTTGCGCTTATCATCGGTACTATTCTGGTATTTCGTCAGATTCAATATTCCAAAAATCGCCCGGTGGGTTATGATCGAAACGGACTCGTGCAAATCCCGCTTACGGAGCATGACTTTGAGGGAAAATATGACTTAATGCGGAGCGAGTTTATAAAATCCGGCTCTGTTATCGAAATGTCTTCATCAAGCAGTCCTACCACGGACGTATACTCCAACCGTTCGGGATTTATCTGGGAAGGCAAGCCCGAAGGTTTTCAGGAAGATTTGGCCTACACGGCGGTATCGGTCGATTTTGTTAAATCACTCGGGTTGAAGATCATTGCCGGACGGGATTTTTCCCGCGAATTTGCCACCGATTCCAATGCCGTAATCCTGAATAAAACGGCCGTAAAATACATGGGACTGACCAATCCGGTAGGGACGATTATCAAAGATGACGACGAGGAAGATCCCAACCCGCCGATGACCGTCATTGGAGTTATTGACGATATGATTATGCAGTCGCCCTACGAGCCGGTGAAGCAGTCGATGTATGTGTTTGATAAATTCAATAATGCGAGCTACTACAACCTGCGCCTCAATCCGGCCCAAAACAGTAGCGAAAGTATGAAGGTGGTGGAAGATGTCTACAAAAAGCATTTTCCGGATCTTCCTTTTCAATTTCAGTTTGTGGATCAGGAATACGCCGCCAAGTTTGCGGCAGAAGAGCGTATCGGCAAGCTTGCAGGTGTGTTTACGGGGCTGGCGGTTTTGATCAGTTGTTTGGGACTGTTCGGACTGGCATCGTTTATGGCCGAGCAGCGCACCAAAGAAGTAGGGGTTCGTAAAGTATTGGGTGCAAGTGTGATGAGTTTGTGGGGATTGTTGTCAAAAGATTTTGTGCAGTTGGTACTTATTTCGCTGCTATTGGCGGTTCCGGTGTCGTGGTACGGCATGCATCAGTGGCTTCAAAAATACACCTACCATATCGAGGTGTCGTGGTGGGTTTTTGTGGTGGCGGGCGCGGGTGCCATTGCCATTACCCTGCTGACCGTCAGTTTTCAGGCCATCAAAGCCGCGCTGATGAACCCCGTAGAAAGTTTGCGAAGCGAATAGAAATCAACTGCCGCCAACCGCGTTTTCTGCGTCGTTGGCGGTAATTTTAAACTTTTACATTTCCTTTACATTCTTTTACCGCAAAGTTTTTTCTCACCAAAGAGAACCTGATAGCTTTGGATCATTCGTTCAACTAAACTTTTTGATCCAATGAAAAAACAAACCGGATTTCTTTTGCTCTTCCTCGGTTGCCTGTCAGCAGGCCCCGGATGGGCACAGGAGGTTTTTCAGGAATGCAGCGCCGCGTTTCTTGATTCCAAACTTGTGGTAGATGAGTATAGCCCCAAAGGAAAATGTATTCTTTCTAAATCAGCCGTTGGCGAACTTCGGGTTCAGACGCTGGAACTGACGTCCGAAACCGCTAAACCTTTGCAGGAAATTGCCTTTCGGGTTGCCATAAAAGATGCAAAAACTGGTACATTGCTGCTGTTTAACGAAGCGCCTCAAACTGCCGTAGACGTTGAGTCTTTGCTGGCTAAATGCAATATCGGTGACAAATTAGTGCTTCTGACACTCGACATTCGGTACTCACTCCCTCATAATGAAATCTTAATCCAATGAAGAATAATCGAAAAGATCAAATCCTGATCATTGCGCTGTTTGTAGTAAGTGCTCTGTTTTTGGCCAAAGCCGGCATCGGAAGTACCCTTAGAGAGAACGGAGAAGATAGTTTTCATTTTAATCCGCTGCTGGTGGATGGAAAACCAATGGATTTTGGAACACTCAAACCCGGCATGAAAGGTACCCTGACCGTCATGTCGGCCAACCCTGCGTCTCCCGAAGCCGAACAGATTTCGTTCAGAGTATACCTTCGCCGGGGAGAGAAAACAGTTACAGAAACAAGCGAGCAGGTAGTCAATCAGGCCGATCTTGGCGAACTATTAAAGGTAGCGATGGAGGGTGACCAACTCGTTGTTGAGCCTGCTCAGGAGATTCATCAAAAAAGTCGTCGGGTATTGCGCATTGTCCTTTACAAAGGGATTCAGTGGTTTCCGACCGGTATCCGGCAGGATGGCTGCTAAGTCCGAATTGTGAAAGTTGGTAGTTTAGATTTTTTATGGTAAAAAAAAGAATCGTCTTTGGTAGCCTGTGGCTGCTGATGTTTTGTACGGGAAATTTTTTGTTGGCTGCTTCTGAAAAGGAACTGGCACCGGAAGCATTTGCCCAACATGTCAATCTGGCCCTTCGTCGCACGGCGCATGGTCTGTTGCTGGCACAGGGCGATTCTACTTCTGCCATCGCTCCTGTACAAAATCCGCAGGAGGGAGTTTTTACCATTCAACTCGAAAAAGCCTTCGAGTACGACCGCATTCCGCAACTGTTGCAGGAATCGCTGACGCTGCATCACATCAGCGAAGCCTACGACGTGGCTGTTTTGAACTGCAACACCAAAGAAATTGCGCTGGGCTACACTTTTCTGGACTTGGCAGAGCCCGAAGGTGTGCCCTGCAATGGACGTATTCAGGAAAGCGGATGCTATGTGTTGCAAATCAGCTTTCAAAAAGCAACGCCAACCAAAGCCGATACCGGGGCGGTTTGGGCAGGAGCGTTGGGGATTTTGCTGGCTGGTGCAGGGGCGTTGGTGTGGTACCGGGGCCGCCAAAAAACTCCTGAACAACCCGAATCTGACAAGCATCTGATTAGTTTTGGACAAACTACGTTTAATCCCGCAGAACAAACGTTGGTGGTTGCAGGCATGCCGCATGCCCTCACGTATCGGGAGGCAAAACTCTTGCGGTTGTTTGCGCTGCATCCCAATCAATTGCTGGAACGGGACTTCATTCTGAAATCGGTTTGGGAAGACGAAGGCATCAGCGTTGGGCGCAGTGTCGATGTGTTTGTGTCGCGTTTGCGCAAGTTATTGCAACACGATTCAACGCTCCGCATTGCCTCGGTACACGGTGTCGGCTATCGGCTGGAAGTTGCTGCCTGAGTGATTGATATTTTCCAAAAATGAACTGGTACGGCTTGTCCGCAAATGGGCACAAAACGTTCGTTTGCGGACATTTATTGTTTTTAATTTTTTATAAAGTGTTGATAATCAGTATACAAAAGATAGTGGCATAGCTTTTTTATTTGCACAGGCATTTATCATCCTGACGACATCGTATTAGCCATAAAATCCAAAAATATGAAAACAGTACCCTTACTTGCCTTCCTGCTCCTGAGCCTGACGGTGCTCGGTCAGAAAACATCCTTTCGTCAGGAAATTGATGACAACGGAAAGCACCTTTCTCTTCGGGTTGAACTGGAAGAAAAAGGTCATAAAATTCAGTATTGCCATACGTTTGTGGTCCGTGGAATGAGCAATGCGCTCAAAAAGGAATTAGTAGATCGGTTGGTAGATTCCCTGAAAAGCGAACTGATTCAGCAACGGATAAGTCTGCATGTGGCCTACGAACAACAACCCGCCGGGCCCGTTGTGGCTATGAGCCACGCAAGTTTGAGCGAAAGATTATCTCAGCAACCTTTTCAAAAATCAATCGAAAAAGATACCCTGACCGGTCGTTTGAAAGTATCGTATATCTATCAGATTGATGGAATCGAAAATAGCTACGAGCGGACAATCAATACTCAAAACCGTTCGGAAGAAGAAATTGAGCGCCTGATCGAAGAAACGGAACAGGAAATTTTACACCCAATTAAAATGTAGGTAAGCAGCTGTTAGCTTTTAGGTCATTAGTTTTTTTATTGTTTTGATAATCAATTACTTATGAAATTATTTGATTATCCATTATATGAGTACTAAATATTTTAAGTACGTAGAAAGATATTATTAAGTTAGAAAAACAAGCAAACGGGAAGGAGAAAATCTCCTTCCCGTTTGCTTGTTAAATTGCCTTCATTTAGGCCGTTCCTTTCAGAATCTTATTCCAGTAGAGCCAGGGCAGGACATTTTTTTTGAGCACCCACATCGTCCAGCGGGGCACGGCCTGATCAAACGGAAACGTCATTTTGGGCGTATTGGAATAATCAAACTCCGCAAGCATCAGTTTGCCATACTGCGTCGGAATTGGGCAGGCGCTGTACCCGTCATACGATGCCGTCAGCGGAGTTTTGGCCAGAAACGCCAGCACATTTTGAACCACCACCGGTACCTGCTTGCGTATAGCCGCGCCCGTTTTGCTGCATGGCGCATTGGTGCAGTCGCCGCAGGCAAACACGTTGGGGTAGCGGCTGTGCTGCATGCTGTGTTTGTTTACTTCCACGTAGCCAAAGGCGTTGGCCGAATCGGCGAGTTTGCTGTTTTTGATAAAATCCGGTGCGGATTGGGGTGGGACGGCATGTAACAAATCAAAGGCCAGTTCTTTCCGAACCTTTGTGCCGGAAGCATCTTTGGTTTCGTAGTACACCTTTTTGTTGGACCCGTCAATTTCTACGGTATTACTTAAAAAGTGCGTGGTAATGTTATTATCAGCAACGACTTTGGAGAGCGTGGCAGCGTATTCTTTCACGGCAAAAATGGCACCTGCTCCCGAAATATAGTGCACATCGCATTTGTCCAGAATGCCTTGCTTACGCCAGTAGTCACAGGCCAGGTACATGATTTTGTGGGGCGCGCCGCCGCATTTGATGGGGGAGGACGGGTTGGTAAAAACGGCGGTACCGCCTTTAAAATTCTTGATGAGTTCCCAGGTATAGGGCGCCATGTCGTACGAATAATTGCTCGACACAGAATTTTTGCCCAACGTTTCCCGAAACCCTTTGATCTTGTCCCAGTCGAGCTGAATGCCCGGGGCTACAATCAACGAATCATAGGTGTACGTTTCGCCGCTACGGCCCGTTACCTGCGACATCTCGGGTTCAAAAGTTGCGGCAGCGTCCCGAATCCACTCGGCACCTTTGGGAATAAAATCTCCTTCGGACTTAACGGTTTTTTCAATATCAAAAACGCCCGCGCCCACGAGTGTCCAGGCGGGTTGGTAGTAGTGTTTTTCAGAAGGCTCCATGATGCCGATCTGCAACGAAGGCTTTTTTATAAGTAATTGAGAGGCCGCCGAAAGTCCGGCGTTTCCTCCCCCAATAATCAGTACGGTGAAATGCCTGGCCATGAGAGAATGAGTTTTTGTTAAATTTTATCTCAAAAATGTACCATTATCAGCGCTTTATCAGTGATAATTGTCACACTCACGCAAGTCAATTCTAAGGGAAGTTGATTTTTAGTTATAAAGCGACTTATTTATTATATAACTAATTGATTTTTAAAGTTTTAAAAATATGTATTTATTGAAAATTTTGTTAATAGTGCATAAAAAAAGCGTTTCCGGAAATTTTACTTCCAGAAACGCCCATACGATTATTGGTGTTTCCGCGGGCTGTGTCACATATCCCTAAGAGCCAAAGTTACCAAACACCCCTTACCAGTAGAGCTGGGAGACAAAGCCCACAGATAAATATGCCCAAAATATGTCTTTCAGCGCAAGGGGTCTTTCCAACGTAATGGCATTAATATTGAAATATAATTTATGTTTTTATAATAGTGAGGATGCGTAATTTTAACTTTTTGTTTGGTTATGATTCTCTCTATTTCTTCAAAATCATCGGCAGTTAACAAATTATCATTTGGTATTGCAAACCTAACCTCTTTTACCTGACCATTTTTTAGGATTTTCCACGTTACAAATATGTTAGGTAAGTTGTCCAGTGAAATTTTTCGTTTTTCGCTAACATAAACTAAAATTTCTTTTGTTGCTATCACCATAGATTCTCTCCACTTCATCCCCGAAAGATTCAAAGTGTCTGGCCGATAGTTTTGTTTATGGAGTTGGTTTTTTTCATTTTCCAGGAAACTACTGGTTGAATATTTTTTGACTTTATACACTTGATTTTTGGACTTCATCTTAGCTTCTGTAAAAGATGTGTCGAACGTTTGAGCGTGTACTGCACTCCAAAAGCAAAGCAAAATGAATGTAAAAAAGATGTTCGTATTCATACCTATATTGGTCATTTAGGACATGTTGACCGTTTCCCGTTGGCTTTGTAGCGCATAAAACCAAAGTTACCAAACCTTACTAGTAGAGCTGGGAGACACGGCCCACGAAGGAATATGCCAAAAATATGTCTTTCAGCGCAAGGGATTTTTCCAAATTAGTGGCATATGGATATAGGCAAAATTCATTTGGCTATAAAATTGGGGTTGAGTAATCTTTACCTTTTGTTTAGTCATAATTTTCTCAATTTGTTCAATATCATCTGGTGTTAACGACGTATTATTCCGAACCACAAAAACTACCTCTTTTACCTGACCATTTTTTAGGATTTTCCAATGTGCGCCCATATTTGGTAATTTATCAGGGGAAAGTTTTCGGTTTTCGAATAAATAGACCATAATTTCATTCATGGCTACGACCATAGACTCTCTCCATTTCATTCCTGAAAGGTTTAAAGTGTCCGGCCGATAGTTTTGTTTATTCAGTTGATTTTTCTCATTTTCTAGAAAACTACCACCGGTTGAATACTTTTTGACTTTATACACTTGATTTTTGGACTTCATCTTTGATTCTGTAAAAGATGTGTCGAACGTTTGAGCGTGTACTGCACTCCAAAAGCAAAGCAAAATGAATGTAAAAAAAATCTTCATATTCATACCTATATTGGTCATTTAGGACATGTTGATGTATTTACCAGATTCATTAAGGCTTGCCCAGTAATGTGACTGACGGATGATGTATTGTATTCTCTGCATTACAAACATAAATCCAGGAAGTTTAAAGGAAAAGCGTTTCCGGAAATGTAATTTCCAGAAACGCCTTAGCCCTTTCGCAAGAATCAAATCATCGAATCATAGATTTGGGATCGAAAATCTCATACAGGACATACACTATGCCAAAAACGATGACAAAACATAGTACCCCGCCTGCCTGAGCGTATATGGATCTTCGTTTCTTCTTCTCCATGAGGGCTTCATCCATGTTTTCATCTATCTCGCCCAAGTTTCTATGAGGGCGAATAAAGTACCAATAGATAAGCCCGTACACCCCAAATAACAAGAGTAAAATGCCCGGAATATAGGGTTTGAAAGGGCCGTAGATTACGACGCGTATTCCGGTTAAGAGCATTATTAGGGATAGGTGGTACATATAAAAAGTCAAAAAAAAACGTTGGTTTGCTTTTTGTCTATCGCTGTCCCGAAAGTAAATACCTTCATACACATCCCGAAAAAACTCTTTCATGTTTATACGTAAATTATTAGATTGGTTTTGCAACTATTTATCTATCAACTTTATAGAGTGTACTTCTTGTTTAAGATATAATCATCGAGCCATAGATTTAGGGTCGAAAATCTTATACAGAAAATATATAATGGTAACTGCCAAAGCTATGCTAATAATACCACCTACCTGTACATAAAGAGCTATTCGTTTTTTCTTTTTTACTAAGGCTTCTTCCATATTTTCATCTATCTCACCCGTATTTCTATGAGGGTAAAGCAAGTACCAATAAATAAGCCCAAAGAGTCCAAATAACAAGAATAAGGCCACAGGAAGAGAGAGTTTGAAGGGGCCGTAGATTAAGACGAAAATTCCAATTAAGATCGTAACCAGAGAAAAATGATAGGAAAGGAACGTGGCAAAAAAACGTCCATTGATGGTTAATTTACTGGGTTGCGTTTCATACTTCTTGGCAATAAAGTAAATACCCTCGTATACGTTCAGAAGGAACTCTTTCATGTTCATAGTTAAGTTTTTAACTTTATTTTTTATGGGTAAATTGAATTAGTAATCATGTAATCCAGATACTTTATCAGTTGGTTCACTTATCTATAATTCAATATTATAAAATTCACAGAATTTCCTAAAAAAATAATAAAATAGTGCATAAAAAAAGCGTTTCCGGAAATGAAATTTCCGGAAACGCTAAATATAAGACGGGGCAAATGTCTCAGCCCTCGAACTAAACTCCCGATTAGTTTGGGAGTCTGTCTCTAAAATACCCGTAGGTCCAGGTGCCGGCAATCGCACTGAGCAAGGTAACGATCACGACCATGTAGCCGCTACCGATTTGGGCAAACAGCGGGCCGGGGCAGGCGCCGGTAATTGCCCAGCCAAGTCCAAAAATCAGCCCGCCGTACACTTGTCCTTTCTGGAATTTTTTAGGGTGAAACTCCACGGTTTCACCGGCTAGTGTTTTGATATTGAAGCGCTTGATGAGTTGTACCGAAATCAGGCCCACTACAACGGCGCTGCCAATGACGCCGTACATATGGAAACTTTGCAGCCGGAACATCTCCTGAATCCTGAACCAGGAAATAATCTCTGCTTTCACAAACACAATTCCAAAAAGCACACCTACAATGAGGTATTTGATATTGTCAGCCCAACTTTCGGACTTCTTCATGTCGTTTGGTGCTTCGCACACAAAAGGCTGCTCGTCGTTTGCCAGGGCAGGGTCCAGAACAGCTGTATTTTGACTATTTTTCATCGTCATCAGGTCGTTTGAAAAATTAAAATTTCTTTAAAATAATTTGAAAATATAAGGCAAAATCAGGTGCGTCATTGCGAAACCTCCCACCATAAAACAGCAGGTAGCAATCAGCGAGGGAAGTTGCAGCGTAGATAACCCCATGATCGCGTGCCCGGAGGTACAGCCGCCAGCATAGCGTGTGCCAAAACCAACCATAAATCCACCCAGGACAAAGAAAATGAAGCCTTTGGCCGAAAACAAAACCTCCGTAGAGAACAAATCAGCGGGCATTAATCCTGAAAAATCGGTAATGCCAAATGCGCTCAAATCAGCGATTGTACTTTCGGAAAGTTGAAACGTATCAGGATTTGCCAGGAACAAAGTGGCGATCATACCGCCAAAAAAGACCCCAAGGACAAACACCAGATTCCAGATTTCATTTTTCCAGTTGTACTTAAAGAAAGGAATATTAGCCGGCAAACAGGCCGCACAAACGTGCCGCAGCGAGGAGGAAATTCCAAAAGATTTATTTCCAATGAGTAATAAAGTAGGTACCGTAAGTCCAATGAGCGGGCCGGCTACGTACCACGGCCAGGGTTTACGGATAATCTCAAACAGTTGTTCCATGTTGTAACAGGTGATTTTTAATAGTGATAATTAAGTATAAAATTGAAGTGGGTCATGTTTACTTTATTGAAAACAAAGCGATCGTTTTGATAAGTTTCTCCCAACTGATCTTTCCGAACTACCAACAGCAAAGCGTTCAAGCCTTTGAGGTAATGATCAAACTGATACGTTAGGCCCAGGTTTACCTGTGCATACGACGGCAGGCCGTATTTGTTCAGGGCTGCGTTGCGCACATCAGGCATTCGATACATGCCCCCGCTGACTTCCAGTTTAATGTGTTTTTCGGGTTTGAAATACATGTTCAGCGTTGCTGCCGACACATCGCCCGCTCCTTCGTTGCGCTCGCGGGGCATAAAGGTATAGAAAGGTTCGCGTCCCCATTCGCGCGGCATCAAAAATCGTCCTTCGGCAGTGATTCGAGTTGCGTTGAGGTACCAGTCAAAGCGGGTAGACTGTTGCCCGATGCGTCCTGAAATTACCGTGGATTTGCTGCCGGGCTGCGTGTAGGCACGGGCCGGGTCTTCATTGCCTCCGTTGCCTGCGGCCTGCTGACAAATCAGTTGCAGGCCACTCATCCAGGTTCGTTCTGTGCCCGGCGCCGACTTCCATTCCACTTTAAGCATACCGGTATTCAGTACATTGTCTACGTGCGTATCCCAAATCTGAACGTTCCAATGATTTTTCTGAAAAGTAAATCCTCCCAGAATTATTCCATTCGATTCTACATGTTCTTTGTAAGCAGAAGGCGAACCGTCCAGATGTACGCCCACCGGATAGATCCCCATGCTCTCGCCGATTTTGAACCAGCGTACGGTAGAGCGGGGCGAAATTCGCCAGATGTACTGTCCCTGAAAACTCCAATGTTTACCTTCCTTTACCTCCAATACAGCGGCTTCTGTGAGCGTAGGCCGCATGCGGCCATCCTGCGGGTTGATAAAGGGTGAAGCCGGAATTTGCCGGCCAACCGTTATAAAAGTTTTTTTGGTCAAATGTACCTTGGCAAACAATTCTTCAAGGCGATCAAGGTCTTCGTGATCATCCGGTTGCTCAATGTCAAAAAGTCCCACTTCGTAGCGATTGCCCTGTGCGGTAGCCGGATCTCTTTTGGCAAGATCAGAGGACAATACATTGAACATAAAAAAACCACTGATACCCAGTTGAAAATGCCTGAGAAAAATGGGCGTTTCGTAGCCTATGCCTGCCCCAACACCCAAAGCGTACGAATCCATTAATTCTTTTTGATTGACCGTTGCCGAAAAGTACGAACGGGCATGACCGTAAAATCGGCCTTTTTCAAAAAAATGATTGAGAGTATTGGTGTCCTTTTCACTTTCCTGATGCGAGTGGATCCCCTGCCCGGAAGCGGGCAGGGAAATCGTCACAAGCAGAAAAAGAATGTGTATAGTATATTTCATTTTTGCAATAGATTCCTAAAACTCTATTGCAAAAGTAGGAGACAGATCAGCCGAAATTCGTGACAATTGTTACACTACTGAAACTGTCTCCAAAAATTTATGATTTAGCTCATAAAGAGGGCCTACACAAACTGATAATCAACGCCCGTTACCTGACTCAGCAGCGACTGCGGAGCATCCAATACGCGGGCGTCCTGCCGGAGGGAAGGTGTTACGGGCGAAAATTTCTGCAAATAATCCTTCATCATGCTGTGCAGCGTAAAGGCTGTATTGGCCGCTTGCTGAACGCCTTTCATGCGGCAGAGCATGTCGTCGGGATCGCCTTCGCGTTCGCAGGCGCAGAGCGAATAGATGCGGGTTTCGTCGAGCGGCTGTCCGCCTACGGTAACTTTCTGTACCCGATGCCCAAGCCTTTCAAAAGCTTTGAATTCTACCTGCATACCTTTAAAGCGAATAAACCAGCCGCCAAAACGTTTGGAAGCATCCTGCGCAAATACATTTTGCAGTTCTTTTTCGAGCCAGGCTTTTATCTGCGCTCCCGATGCATTGGCCGTTCGGATTGTAGCATCTACGGGAAGCATGTCGTACAGATACCCTTCGGTGATAGCCACCTTGCCATCTTTGTCGGGCGTGCGGGGCGGACAAAATCGGAAGCCATTGGAAAGCACAATGTCTGAGTTTACCTTCCATTTCAGCGCATCCACGATGAGCGTGTCGATGGTATTTTCTACCACAAAATTGCGGTAGAGAGGTAACGTGCTGTATCCGAGCACCCGGTTTATTTCGGTCTTGAATGGCTTCTCAATATCGTTTACCAGCGCTACAACTTCTTTTTTTGCCGGGAATTTTTGTGGGTCTACTTCAATTAGTTCGTAGCTTTCACTTATGATTTTACCATGTTCAACCCGTAAATCAAGTTTACCAATAAACGACCCGAAAGCGCCGGGTTCTACTATTTTGGTGTACTCAGCCTGAATCGGTTTTCGGACGCGCTCGTGGGTATCAGCCCCGAAAATGTAATCCACGCCCTGACAGGACGGATGATTGCCCAAAGCAATTTGTTGGGAAAGGCCGAGATGCGACAAAATGATGATAAAATCGCATTGTTCCTGCTCTTTTAGCAAGGTAACGTAGGCTTTTAGGTTGTCTTCGGGTTTTACATACACAATACCTTTGCTGTACAGCGGCGACTGCCGGATCGGCACAAGCGGATCAGTATAGCCCAGAAACCCAATTTTAACACCCAGCCGATTCACAATTTGGTACGGTTGAAAAATGGGTTCACCGGGTTTGCCGTCGCCCATATCGTGAAACATATTGGTGCAGATTTTGGGCGCCAGCAAGCCACCCATCAGCTTTTGCATTTGAGATTTATAGTAGACGACTTCCCAGTTTCCGGGTAAATAAAAGTCATAATTGAGCGCATTGAGCAGCGGCACAAAAGCCTCGCCGGAGGTTTTGACCGAAAGCATGCTTCCCTGAAACATATCACCGGTATCCATCGTAAGCGTATTCTCAGGATTTTGCGCCCGAAGCACGTCCAAAGCGGTTGCCACATGTGCGTAGCCGCCTGCCTTGCGGAAGGTCAACTGATTGTTTTCCCAAAATAACTCGTCATGTGCATGTAGCTGACAATGCACATCGGTGGTTTGGAGAAAAGAAATTACTCCGGATTGTTTGGGTTTTTCCGAAGTTTCAACTGCCTGTGGCTGAGCCGAAAGAAGCGATGGGCTTCCAACGGCAGCGGTTGCCAACAGGCCCGACTGTAAGAATTTTCTGCGTGAAGTCATTTGAATACCTAAAAGTTAAAATCCAGCTTTGATATAGGCCCAGCCTGCTTCCTGTTTGAGCACGAGTTCGGCAATGCCGACGGGTACAAAAACGGCATTGGGCAGTACGTTCGCTTTGTCAATTTTGCGTTGGCGCAGGGTATTTTCGCAGACCGCAAACGTGACGCCGCGCTGCTGCAGCTCGGCAATTTCTTTGGCAAAACCACTTTCTGAGGTTTGCATAAAACCAATGCCGTTGTTGTGTATAACCACCTCCATTTTGGCGGTATTCCAATAGGCCAATACGTTGGAAAGCTGCTTGATCAGCGCTTTGTGCGCCAGGGTATCGCTCGTTGAAAGATGAAAAACCACCCGATGCTCCGTAGCGTTGCTTTGCGCAAAAGACGTTTGCGCAACCAAAAGGAGGGAGCAAACGAGAAGAAAAAATACTTTTTTCATGGTCAAATTTTGTCTGGAAATAGTGTTCAGAAATAGCTTGTATGGTTTCAAATATAAACCAAGTTCTTTCCGGCCAATGTGACTTTTGTTACATTGACCGGAAAGAACTGGATATATCGAATAAAAAATAAGAATCAGGCTGGTTTTATAAACTTCATCACCAATGCCCGAATCAGCAGAAGCCAGGGTGTGCCATGCTGCACGGTATCAAACCAGTCGATGGCATTCATGCCGTTAGCCCCGCCCAGAATCCACTGAATTTTACCTACAATGTGAGGCTCGGGTACAAAAGGGGCAAGGCCAAGCGTAAGGCTTGCAAAAAGCCAGGTTTTCCAGTTATTGAGCAGGGTTTTCATCAGATTTCCAGGGATAAATGAGTTGTGACCAAAATGTTTTCGGAAATTTTTTCATGCCTTCAAAACCAAGTTTGATGTTTTTTTCGGCCCGTGGAAGGTAGGCTTCACCAAAAAGGTAATCCCACAAACTCAGCGTAATCCCAAAATTAACTCCATACGGCGCATGTGCAGGCAGTTCTTCGGCATGATGCCACAGGTGCATTTGAGGGCTGTTGAACAGGTACTTAAACGGTCCCAGCGGCAGATAAATATTGGCGTGGTTGAGGTGGCCAACGGCCAATGCAAAAATATGTACCAGAAAAAAGTCATCAATGCCAAAACCGATCATAGCCAGGGGCAGGTACTCAAACGTCCGGTATACAATGGTTTCCATCCAGTGGTAGCGCAGGTGTCCGGCAAAGCCCATTTGCTCAATGCTGTGGTGTACTTTATGAAATTCCCACAGCCACGGTACGCGGTGCAGCAGCCGGTGCACGTTCCATTGAATGAAGTCGCGCAGCACAAAAAGTAATCCTAATTGCGCCCAAACCGGCAAGTTTGCGACGTTGATGGCGACCAGATTTCGGATGCCAAACAGCGCCAGAAAATCAGTGAACGCCACGACGGCTACGTTGGAAAGGGCGTTGTAGGCAATGAGTGAAAACAGGAAAAAATTAAAGAACATATAAAAGGCATCCAGCCAGAAATCGTGCCGGATGATGCCCTGTTCTTTGCGCCAGGGAAATACGATTTCGAGGGTCCAGACAACTAATGACAAGCCCAGAAGCCAGTAAAAATAGTTGTGCCAGTCGGGGCGCAGAATTTCTTCGCGCAGGTAGTTAAAATAGCCTCCGTAGCCATTGACGAAGGCATCTATGTATTTTTCCATAAGATTTTTTCAGGAAGGTTATTTTTTGGGAACCACCTTAAACCCGGCGGCGCGCCAGGCGCTGATGCCACCGTTGGCATTGTAGATTTGTTTAAATCCTTTTTTGGAAAGTAGCTGGGCCACGCTGCTGCTGCGAGCGCCCACGGCACAGTACAAAAACACGGGTTTGGATTTGTCGAGACTGGCTATTTTTTGCTCAAAATCGCTGCTGTATAAGTCGATTTGCCGGGCGCCGGGAATAACCCCGCCGGCTACTTCGCCATCGGTTCGGACGTCAATCAGATTTTTGGCGGGAGTTTTGTCAAGCAGTTGTTTGAATTCAGCCACGGGCAAATTTTTGATTTGCTGCGCCTCGGAGCAACTCGAAAAAGCTACTAAAATGAATAAAAAGAAACCGTATGTTTTCATGGGCAGTTGTCGTATTATTTTGAATAATAGATCAAAATTAGCCAGCTCAAACGGCGTAGTCAGTGATGATTATCACACAAGGTGGAGCCTGCCGACAGAATGGGGAAGAAGGTTCAGGAAAGAAAATCCGGCAGCATATCAGTTTTTTTTCTCACAAAAAGATCCCTTATTTCCTAAAAAATATCACCTGAGAATGCCATCTTTGCCATCAAAAACTGAACAACTAAATATAGCGAACCAACCTTTTCTCGTTATAAAGGCAGTTTAGTCAATTTAGGACATGTCACATTAAAGGAATTGATCACCAATCGTACTTATGAAAAAATTACTCGTACTCTTTCTGATTGTGTTTGCGGCGGGCTGTAAAGACAAAGAACCAGAACCGGAGCCAAACTATGCCGCAGATTTTGTGGGTGAATACTGGACAAACACCGCAGATGGAGGCAACTCTACGGCCCAAACGTGGGTAATTACTGAAAGTAACAATTTGCTAAACATCACGTACACAATTGATTACACGTTTCGTAATCAGGGAAAAGAGCTAAGAAGTAAGGAAGTCTATACCTTAAAGGATATTCAGGTACTGAATCCGGTTTCCTTTAAAATTGCCCAGGATGCCGCAGTAAATGAAGACGGAAATCTGAAAACCCGCCGGGTAGAAGGCGAAGGGGTGAAGTCAACCAAAGCAGATGGCACCGTTGTAATTGGAATTACTCTGAAATTTACTGAACCGGGCGCATCTTCCTCTACTTCTACGGACTATCTCGAATTTAAAAAGCGATAATTTCCCGTATTCCCGGACAAACAAAACGGGGTCTTACTTTTTAAGTACAGACCCCGTTCAGAAGTTTTCCAATAACGTTTTTTATCGTATCATGTATTCCTACATTTCTTCTCAAATATAGAGCGTCAGGGCTTGCTGCCTTTAACCCAAATGTTCCATCTTTTGCTCTATTGTTCCACTTGCCTATTTTTTGAGAAATTTTTGTAAAAAAAGAGTTGCTCATTTGATCCTTCCAAAAAATCTACCGCACTGGTAAATCCTTGTAACTGATCAATTGAACTCCCTGTTTTTGAAGAAAATCTTTTGCTTCCGGATTCGTGAATAGCTCCGTTACGCCCTGCCGATCCGTGGCTACATCTTCGTAGCCTATGTGGTGAATGGCCTGTAACTCGGTGTTATCGAGGCCGGGATGCTCCACAAATAGGTAGGTTTTTCCGGGTTCCATTTTCCTGACCGCAGCTTTAAAACTTTCCCATTTTTCGGCGGATGTTTTGTGCGGTCCTTCCAGGCGAAACGGCAGTACGTTATAGTCGACCGGATCAATATCAATTTTGTATTCCTTCGTCAGTCGCCTGGTCATAGCCTTTACTTCCTCCGAAATATTGGCGCAGCCCATGTGCGCCGATACATGGCTGATTTGCGGAATATGACGCAGGGCCAGCTCAATTTGGGCCCGGAATTCCTTCTCAATATCCTGTAATGTGCTGTTGTTTTCTTTGATGGATTGGCCGGGATAATTTTTATTGGGAAATACCATGGGGTAAAAATAGCCGTTTGAGTCGCGTAGACTTGGTGCGTCGGTGAGCGGTCGCCATTTTACAAGATCCCACTCGCTCGTAAGCGCGAGGTGAATGCCGACGTCTGCATCCGGAATTTCCTTTAACAGTTGAACCGCCTCCGGAAACCAGGGCGATGGTACGATTACTTCAATCGATGTTTGAATGCCCTGCTGATGTGATTTCATCAGTGCAAGATTGCCCGAATGAGAAAAGCCCATGTCGTCGCCACGCACAATCAGCCGGGCAGGTGCAGGTTTTTGCGCTTTTGACAGATCAGCAATCAGAATGAATAGGAGAAAAATGATACTTTTTTTCATTGGAAACAGGTAAAAATCAGCGGTCAATTATACATAAAAGAGTATGGGATGCTGCTTGCTACTACATAAAGGTTGAAATAAAAAAAATGAGCAGGAAAACATGTTTCTGAAACGTTTTTCCTGCTCAAAGTGAAGTAGTTTTCTACTCTAAATAATGCTACTTTCCTGGGTAGCTGAGCCCATCTCCAAAGGAAAACAGAGCGTATCCATTGGTTTTCAAATGGCCGGGTACGTCCGATTTGTTTTCCAGCACGGCTTGCCGTGAAATGGGTGTAGAAAAAGGCATTTTTCCCGTAGGATTATAATTGCCGCTGACGACATCCAACACGGCATCAGCCGTAGTACTAAACGTTGCCAATACGGTCGGTAGCGGCGTAGAATCTATTTCTTCGATTATCCATGGGCTTGTATAATTGATAAGCACCACGGTCGGTTTTTGGCTGGTGAGGGCATTTACATGCGCTATATCTATTTTATTTTTAGAAAGGTCAAGTTCAATTGGTCCGCCGGCAGAGGCAAACAAACTCCCCGCAGAAGGTACAAGCCATAGCACAACAACATCGGCCTCCTGCGCAGTTGATACAAATTCAAGATTCCACCGGTTCGTTTCAGGTTGCAGAACGACAGCGGGCTTGTCGGTTCTTCCAGAATTGTAATATTTTTCAAAGTAAACCTTAGTTTTTGGTGCAAGCGGAAGCAAATTGGATTGATTGCGAAGCAGCACAATCGATTTGCGCAACGCAACATTTGCGCGCTCCTGAAACTGCGGATTCCCGACTATTTTTTCAGCGGCGTCAACATCCACAAAAGGATTTTCAAATAGTCCCAACTCAAACTTTTCCCACAAAAGTCGGGTCACCGACTCGTCAATTCGTGCCTCGGTCACAAGTCCCTTTTTTACCGTTTCAAGCAAAAGCGTCGGATCGGCTGTACCCGAAAATAGATCGACTCCGCATTCAATCGCTTTTTGATAGCGTTCCAGAATAGACAGATTTTCTACACCCCACGGCATCATTTCGATAGGGCCTGTGTCAGAGTTTATGATGCCTTTAAAGCCCATTTTCCCACGTAATAAATCTTTGAGAATGGTTTTGTTGTAAGCAAAGGCAATTTCCTCATATTCAGTCCCAATAGGTTTGGCATAATACGGCATAATGGCTGACGTGCCTGCATCAATAGCCGCCTGAAACGGTTTCAGGTGATAGTCCAGCATTCCGCCGGGGTAATGCTGATCTTTTCCCCACTCAAAATGCGGGTCCTGTCCAGCCACCTGTGGCCCTCCGCCGGGGAAGTGCTTGGTGGTGAGAGCGATGGAGCCCGTACCGAGTTTTTTACCCTGAAAACCCAGGACAATTTCGCGCATCATATCGGCTGCCAGGTCGGCATCTTCGCCAAAAGTGCCCTCGATTCGTTGCCAGCGTGGCTCGGTGGCCAAATCGGCCATGTATTGATACCCTTTACGGATGCCCACTGCCGACCATTCTTTGGCGGCGATTTCGGCAAATTCACGGGTAAGTTTCAGATCGCGCATAGCGGCAAGGCCTAGTTCGCCCGGCCATTTGCTAAATGTCGTTTCGCCCACACTCAATCCGATAGATGCATCGATGGTGATGTGGTTGCGTGGATTGGAAGCTACAATTGCCGGAATGCCCAGACGGGTATTTTCGCATAGTTCCTGCAAGTTGTTGCTCCATTCGGCCAGGATGCGGGCGGATGTATTGGCCCGGAGGATAAAGTGCCGCAGTTGCTTTTCACGAACAGCCTTAGTCGTTCCTGATGCCGACATGATCGGGACGGGGAGCGGTTTGCGTGAAAACATGTTGGTGGTTTGTACCAAGTCTTCCTCATTGAAGCCGCTGGAAATAGTTGCCTTTGGAGCCCCCGCCTGAAAAGAAAAGTCACCCGCAAGCCGGGTGGTGCTGATGAGCATAAAACCTACTTTCTCTTCCAGCGTCATTTGTTTGAGCAGGTCCTGTACCCGTTGGTCGGTGGGTAGCGTCCAGTTTTCGTAGGGATCCACTTTTCCATTTTTGTTCAGGTCTTTAAATGTCTGACCATTTTGGACAAGAAGTGGCGCACTTCGGCGGCCCAGCTGCGGCGGCGTGGCTGTTTGAGCCTGAACGCAAATAGTGGCAGTTCCTGTCCCAAAGCTCAAAAGCATAGTTAGAAAAGCCGATCGTATTGAGATAAATTGCATGGGAGGTTTTAGGGTTAAGATAGTCGAAAGAGGTTGTATTTATTTGAGAATTAAGCTTAATTCTTTCTGGATTTTAGACGACTTAGCTAGATTGATTTTAAGAGGAATAATTGAAATAAAAAAACTTTTTATTAGATTTTGCAGTGATTTTTTGACGCAAACGTTCCCGGAATCGGTTGCGTTTTTTTATTTTTTTATTAAAAATAATTTTTTTGCCCAATAAACAATCAAAAAAAGAGCGGTGCTGCATCCCAATGTTGAGATACAGCACCGCTCAAAAATTGTCTTATTTAAAGAAAGGTTAAATTACCTGTTATACTTAATCGGCTGTCCGGGTTTGGGTAGTGCTTTTTGCACAAACTTCCGAATATCCTCATTGGCCGAAATCAGGTCTTCCTGCCGCAGGTACATCATGTGCCCGCTTCGGTAGCCCTTCCAGTCCATACGATCTTTGAGCCGGCCGGCCGGGTCCATTTGCCACATGTTGTTTTGGGCATTGAAATAATCACAGGCTCCGTCGTAGTAGCCCGACTGCACCAGCAAATGCAGCGACGGATTTTGTGCCATAGCCTGCCGCAGGTTCTCACCGGTTCGGTCTGTGTTTTCTCCCGACCGTGACCACGGATATACCGGCCCGAACATGAAATATTTCAGGTCTGTTTTGTACCCCAGCACTTCCCGGAAGTAGTAGTTGATCGGGGGCGTAAACGAATGCAGCCAGGAAGTAAGTTCGGGAGAATAGTCGGGCCGCTCGCCGGCATCCTGCCGGTCGATGCCAAGATAGCGCGAGTCGAGCCGCCCGATGGTAAAGCCTTTGTCGCGGAGGAGTTCTTTCCAGAAAAAATTGACGGGAATTTGCAGATTATGTTCCAGCACCACTTTTTCTGAAAGCCCCGAATAGCGGGCAATGCGTGCGGCTATTTCTTTCTTCTTTTGGGGTTCCAGAAATCCACCCATCGCCAGCGCCGGAATCAGCTCATTGGTCGTAAAGTTTTCTACCTCGGGCAGCATATCTACCAGATCTTTCTGTTGAAGTTCAGTCGGTAAAACTTTATGAAACCAGGCCGTAGCGGCGTAGTAGGGAAGCATGTTGGCGGCTCCCACGGGGCCGTTGCGATCAATGCCGAGGTTGGTCGGCGACACCAGAATCACGCCGTTGAGGTACATCCATTTGGCATTTTGCAGTTCCAGTGCCAGCCCGGACACGCGGTTGGTGCCGTAGCTTTCCCCAATAATAAACTTAGGCGAAAGCCAGCGGTTCTGACGGCTCACAAACGTGCTGATCCAGTCGGCGAGGTACTTAATATCTACATTTACCCCAAAAAACTTTGATTTAGGGCCTTTGGGATCAGCCATGCGCGAGTAGCCGGTATTGACAGGATCAATGAAAATAATATCGGCAACGTCCAGAATCGAATTCGGGTTGTCCTTCACGGTATAGGGTTGCAGCGGGTAGCCTTCGCTGTCGATGTTGAGAAGCTTGGGGCCAGTATAGGCCAAATGCATCCAAACCGAAGCAGTGCCCGGCCCGCCATTAAACGAAATAACCAATGGGCGATTGACACGATCTTTTACGTCCGTACGCTCATAATACGTATAAAAAACACCGGCTATGACCTTGCCGTTTTCGTCCCACACGGGTTGGGTTCCTACCTTGGCGGTATAAGGCACTTTCACGCCCTTGATCGTGACCACGTGGCTCGTCGAGAGCGTGGAATCCATTTCCAGCTTTACAGAATTTGTACTAGATGGTGCAGTCTTTGGGGCGGGCGGAGTGGCCGGTTTTTGCGCGTTGGTGTTCGCTGTTTTTATCAAAAAAATAAAAAGCAGTAAGAGAATTTTTTTCATATATTTTTCAGGAAAAGAAATCAAACCAGGAGTTAAAATGAGTGTTTAACCAGTAATCAGGAAAATGCCTCAGTATCGGGCAGGTTGATCGGGCTTGGGCAAAGTTTTTAGAATAAACGCCCGAATGTCTTCATTGGACGTAATCACATCTTCCTGCCGCAGGTACATCATGTGCCCGCTTCGGTAGCCTTTCCATTCAAAACGATCCTTCATTTTTCCGCTCGGATCAATGTGCCACATGTCGTACTTGGCATTGAAATAGTCACAGGCTCCATCGTAGTAGCCCGACTGAATGAGCACATGCAGATAGGGATTCTGCGCCATTGCCTGTCGGAGGTTTTCGCCGGTACGGTCGGTGTTGGCACCTTCGCGGCTCCACGGCCGGGTTTGTCCGGCAATAAAATAATCGAGGTCTGTTTTATAATTCAGCACTTCGCGCAAATAGTAGTTGATGGCAGGCGTAAACGAATGTTGCCAGGACGTATACTCAGGCGAGTAGTCGGGTCCCATGCCGGCCCCTGCCCGGTCGATGCCGAGGTAGCGGGAGTCGAGCCTGCCAACGGTAAAGCCTTTGTCGCGCAGGAGTTCTTTCCAGAAAAAGGCTGGTGGAACCATCAGGTTATGTTCCAGAATTACTTTCTCAGAAAGTCCTGAATAGCGCGCCATCCGTGCCGCCATCTGCTTTCGGGCGGCGGGGTCTAAGTAGCCGCCTTTGGTGATTGCCGGAATCAACTCATTGATGGTAAACTTCTCTATTTCAGGTAAAATATCGACGAGATCTTTCTGTTGCAGATCTGCCGGCAGCGCTTTGTGGTACCAGGCCGTGGCGGCATAGTAAGGTAGAAAATTGGCCGCTTCGACGGGTACGCCGCGCTCAATGCCCAGCCCCGTAGGCGACACCAGCACCACGCCATTGAGGTACATCCAATGTGAGTTTTGCAGTTCCAGCGACAGGCCCGACACGCGGTTGGTTCCGTAGCTTTCGCCCACCAAATACTTGGGGGAAGGCCAGCGGTTTTTACGGCTTACGAAGGTGTTGAGCCATTCGGCAAGGTATTTTATATCGGCATTTACCCCAAAAAAAGTAGCCTTGGAAATCGTGTCAGAAAGCATCCGCGAAAACCCGGTATTGACCGGCTCCACGTACACAATATCGGCCACATCCAGAATAGAATGTGGGTTTTCCTGAATTCCGTAGGGCTGCACGGGATAACCTTCGTCGTCGATCAGCAGCCGTTTGGGACCGGTGTAGCCGATATGCATCCAACAGGAAGCAGCGCCGGGGCCGCCATTAAACGAAATGACCAACGGCCGTGAGGCGCGATCAGTAACGTCGGTACGCTCATAATACACATAAAACAAACTGGCGATGGCTTGCCCGGCTTCGTTCCAGACGGGCTGTGTACCGGCCGTAGCCGAGTACGGAATTCTTTTTCCTTTGATCGTAACCTGATCTTTGGTAACAACGTCGGTGTCTACCTGAGGCAGGCGGTTTTGGGCATGCGCCCCGACCCAGATCAAGAGCCAGATAAAAGATAGGCAGAGCTTTTTATTCATGATTTTTTGGTAAGAATGGGTAGGTACAAACTCGATTAAGTAGGTTAAAATGATTTTTTAAAACTTTTTATCAAGGTAGAAATTTGGTCCTACATTCCCAAGACAGATTCTGCGGGGAATTTTTAAAAAGATGTTTTTACATCAATTAAGTAGAGCTGCTTTATTTTTTTCATATATTGGTTACGTCCTCAAAACCCGCTTTTTTTTGAACGCATGAACACGCACACACTCTTTGTCATTACCATTTTATGCCTCACAGTGGCCTTTTGCGAATGGTTATCCCGAAAACCATTTTTCCGTCCCATCGGCACGGCTCTACTGGTTATTTTGCTAACAGCTTTTGTAGCTAATATTGGGCTTATTCCCACGGGCTCACAGTCCGAGCCTGCCTACGACGCCATCTTTTCGTATGTAGCGCCTTTGTCCATTTTTTTTCTAATGTTGAGTGTAAATCTCAAAAGTATCCGGCGTGCAGGTCCGGTTATGATCGGACTTTTTTTGCTGGGAGGATTCGGAACAGTGGTGGGAGTGCTGGTAGCTATGAAGGGATTGGATGCGGCTTCACATCTCGGCGAAAGCCATTTCGCTATTGCCGGCATGCTTACGGGCACCTACATTGGCGGCAGCATTAATTTCAATGCGCTGGCCATTCAATACAACGTTGCCCGCGAAGGCGTACTTTTTGCGGCTGTAACTGCTGCTGATAATATCATCACCGCGCTTTGGATGATTGTAACGCTGGCGTTGCCCGCCATTATGGGAAAAAAGAAGAATGTGCCCTTAGAGAACCTGGGAGAAGAGGCAGTGCCAAACAATTCATTTGACGAAACTGAAACGATTCATCCACTCGATATTTCACTGTTGATGGCATTGGCCTTCGGAGCATTCACTTGTGCGAATGTGATTAACGAAGCTTTCCCGGTTATTTCACCCATTATGGTGCTCACCACGCTGGCCCTGATTTTGGCACAGGTTCCTGCGATTGGTCGGCTGCGCGGGAGTCGGGTACTTGGCCTTTTTATGATCTACCTGTTTTTGTCGGTCATCGGTGCCTATTGTGATTTGGCTGCACTTTGGCAAAACGGTACTTTGGCGCTTTGGTTACTCGGAATCATCGGGCTGATTGTGGGCATTCATGCGCTGGTACTTTTTGGTTTTGCCCGACTTTTTCGTCAAGATTGGGACGCCGTGGCGGTTGCTTCGCAGGCAAATATTGGGGGGTCCAGCTCGGCGCTTGCCCTCGCTCGCAGCCTGGGCCGACCGGATCTTCAGCTTCCGGCTATTTTGGTGGGTACGCTTGGCAATGGCATCGGTACCTACGCAGGGCTTTTGCTGGCGGAGTGGCTGAGGTAGTACAAAAAAACCTTATCCTCTTTTCATAATTACTCGGGCGACAAGCCTCTCTATGAAAAAGGATAAGGTTTTCAGGAACAGCTGACGGTTATTTCTGCAAAATTTCTTCTAAAAATTTACGAAACGGCGCGGCAAATTCTTTTCTCTTCAAAGCAAATTCTACGGTTGTTTTCAGGAAGTCGAGCTTATTGCCAATATCATGACGCTTGCCTTCGATGCGGTGGGCATAGATATTTTCCCGGCGAAGCAGCAGCAACATAGAGTCGGTCAGCTGAATCTCACCGCCTTTCCCTTTCGGTGTTTGCTCAATTGCCTGGAAAATTTCGGGTGAAAGAATGTATCGTCCGGCAATGGCCAAATTGGACGGTGCAGAGCCAATAGCTGGTTTTTCGATGAGTGTACTGAGTTCCAGGATGCTGTCACTCAGCGCCGTTCCGCCTACTATTCCGTAACGGTCTACTTTGTCGGTAGGGACTTCTTCTACCGCAATCACCGAGCCGCCGTATTGCTCGTACGTATCCATAAGCTGCTGCGTCACGGGGATGACCGAATCCATGATGGTATCGCCAAGCAAAACCGCAAAGGGCTCGTTGCCCACGTGGTGTCGGGCGTAATAAATGGCATCACCCAGGCCGTTGGCCTCTTTTTGTCTCACAAAATGGATGTTTGCCATATCGGCCAATCGGCGCATTTCGGTATGCCATGCCTGATCTTCCTTTTCTTCGAGACGAGCTTCGAGTTCAAAATTCCGGTCAAAATGGTCCTCAATGGCACGCTTGCCTTTGCCCGAAATAATCAAAATATCCTCAATGCCCGAATCGACAGCTTCCTGCACCACGTACTGTATGGTGGGGATGTCGATAATCGGCAGCATTTCTTTGGGCATTGATTTGGTGGCTGGCAAAAAGCGCGTTCCAAGTCCGGCGGCGGGTATTACGGCTTTACGAATCATAAGTATATCGGTACATTAGTTGCGGGCATCGAATCATAAATTACGTCAATTCCGATGCCGTAGAAGTTTAAATAATTGTATAATAACCCAACAATCTTGCATGATATGCCGTAATCAAACCACGAATGGCTTGATCACGCGGGCATTGTATTGTCTTAATTTTACAAAGAGTTTATTCAGCATATCATCGTCGCGGTAGGTTCCGATGATGGTACCGCCGGAGCCGGCAAATTTGGCTGACGCACCGCAGTCGCGGGCCGCCTGTACAAGCTCTTTATTGGATTCAGATACTGTATAGATTTGACAACGAAGATCAAAGTTTTGATTCATTAACTCATGCAAATCTTCCGTTCTTCCTTCAAGCAACGCTTTATGACCTTCGGCGGCGCAGTTGGCAATTTGTCCCAGCGTTTGGATTACTTCGGGTTCGCCCCGGTCAAAGCGCGCACGTACATCACTATGTACCTTCCCTGATACTTTGCTCAGGTTGGTATTGTAGGCTACGTAAAGTTTTGGCAGTGTGTGCGGTGGTATACGTTCGTAGTAGCCATGTCCCTGATTTTCAATCAATTTTTGGTCAAAATCCATAAAAACGCATCCTTCGTAACATTGAATGACACGGTCCTGCAAACCCGCCGTGATACCAAGTTCTTCGGTTTCGGAAGTCATGACGAGTTGCGGCAGAATTTCCAGGGGAATCTCTACCTTATAAAACTGCATGAGCGCCCGAAACAGCGCTACCACAATGGCACTTGACCCGGACATTCCGACCTGTCGCGGAATGGACGAACGGTACCGTACCGTGAAGTTTCGATTGGGAAGACGGATGCTGTTCTTTTCACAAAAGTCGGTAAACTTCTTGATCCCGGCTTTAATCAGTGGAATCCCGCCGTTGTAACCCAGCATCGTAACAGAGTCTCGCAGGTGATAGATGCTCTTGAACGTACTACTGTCCTGAGGCTGAGGCTCAATATGAAGTTCCGGCGATTCGTACAGCGAGATGGAAGTGCCAAAATTCCGGACCGAAATGGAAATCGTTTTTCCATAAAATCCGTCCGAGGGATTGCCCAAAAGCCCGGCTCGGGCGTAGGCTCGCGTTTCAGTGATCAATGATGTAAGCGTTTTTTTCTTTCAATATTACTAAGAAAAATCGAAACTTTGTTTTTGGTTTTATGTAAACTTGAATTACATAAATTTTTTAGGATTTTGGAGTATGTTAATTTTTTCCTTGCGTGTGTTTTCACATTTTCGGTAATCCGGTTCTGAAATTTATTCTATAACTTTGCCAATTGTATAACATTTTCATTTGAATATTTAATTTATCTTCTTTTGATTGGCTTTTTCAAGGAAAATTCTACGCTGTACTATTTCCTCTTGCTGGGAATAGCATTAAGAATTTTCCTATTCGTTACATTACCTCCATTTGGAGTTGATGCACATGGTGAAATTATTAATTTTTTGGTTACAAAAGGACGTCTTCCTCTCTCTCGGGAAGCGTTTTGCGCCATGCATCCTCCTTTATACTATTTGTTAGCTGCGCCATTTTTTTTAATGGATGAGTTTTCATCCCAAAAAGTAACTCAGCTTTTTTCTTTAATCCTTTCCATAGGTAACCTCTATGTATTGTATTTATTGTGTATTAAGTTGTTTAAAAACAATGCTTTAAGAAATGTTTCTTTTCTGCTTGCTGTATTTTTGCATTCGTTGGTTACTTTTTCTTTGTACGTTTCAAACGATACATTGGCGTTCTTTTTGGGGAGCCTGCTTTTTCTGTATTTGCATCAGTACATCCGTAAGCCGTCGCAGTCAAAGGAGATACTACTTGCTATTTTATTAGGCTTAGGGTTACTTACGAAGGGTACTTTTCTTGCTTTTGCACCGCCGTTGGTTGCGGTTGTTGGGCTTTCACTATGGAAAAAAGAATTGACTTTCGGACGAATATTTTTTCGTGTTTTTGTTTTTTGCCTGCTTTTTTGCAGCGTTGGTTCTTACAAATTTTTTGAAAATTATCTGGCCGAAGGACGATTCATCGTGCACAATATTGAGTTCTTTCAATATATGCCTGCTGGTAGTTACATTGGTATTAAAAGCTTCCTTTTGTTTGATTTTAAACGATTGCTTTTAAATCCTACTTTTTTTGAAGGGGATTTTTATCTGGAACATTTATATTCAATTTTGTTTTATGCAACCTTTTGGTATAAATACATGGAGCCTTTCAATGGGTTCGAACTGGGTTCCCAAACCTCCTTCAAGTACATGGGAAGCCTGATTTATATGGCCGGGTTGGTGCCTACACTTTTGATTTTACTTGGGTTTGCCAGGAAAACGATTTCCTCGTTTTCTTTTCTATTTACCTTTAAAAATCTTAATTCTGCTTTATTTGCCAAGAGATTAGAAGAAGCTGCCTGGATTTCCATGCTTGTACTTAGTCTGATTTTGGTACTGATGGCCGGGCTGAAATACGACGTATGGGTGTGTTTTCAATCACGCTTGCTTTTGCAGGCTTTTTTCCCGATCCTTTGGTTGCTATACGTTGGTTTGGAAACCATTCAAAAAAAATCCGGCTTCTTACTGGCAACGGGCGTGGGCTCCATACTTCTGGTATCGTTGTTGTACCTGATCTATTATTTGACCGAAGGGATTTTTGTTCTCTACTGATCCTGAGTCGTTTCGTTTGTTATACATTTTTATGACTAGAATTACCAAATTATCCATCGTCATTCCGGCCTACAACGAAGGAAGAACGATTGCTACCGTACTCGATAAAGTTAGTGCGGTGGAGTTAGTTCAATCCATTGAAAAAGAGTTGATTATAGTGAATGATTGCTCCGTGGACGATACCGAAGCGCAGGTTTTGGCTTATCAGCAAAAACATCAGGGGAGCCTATCAATCAAGTATCTTAAACATGAAGTAAACCGAGGCAAAGGTGCTGCCCTGCGCACGGGTTTTCAGCACGCCACAGGAGAAGTTTGTATCGTACAGGATGCTGATTTGGAATATGATCCCAATGAATTTAATCTTTTACTAAAACCGATTTTGGACGGATTTGCAGACATCGTTTACGGTTCCCGGTTTATGGGGGGAAAGCCGCATCGCATTTTGTTTTTCTGGCATACGATCGGTAACAAATTTCTGACCTTTGTGTCAAATATGTGCACGAATTTGAATTTGACCGATATGGAAACGTGCTATAAAATGTTTGATACCAGGATTTTACAAAGCCTGGATCTGAAAGAAAACCGCTTCGGCTTTGAGCCGGAAGTTACCGCCAAAGTATCGCGTATTCCCCGCATCCGAATCTACGAAATCGGAATTTCGTATTATGGCCGGACCTATGAAGAAGGTAAAAAAATCAACTGGAAAGATGGTTTCCGGGCTTTATACTGTATTGCCAAATACGGAATGCTGAAACAATAGACTGCCGGCTAGTCTGTACGAAAAGAGGTCAATCCGAACCATTCGGATTGACCTCTTTTCGTAGGTAAATCATTTGCTTAGGCAGGACGAGCGATCTGCACATTCAAAGCAAGCTTTACTTCATCTCCTGCAACAATACCGCCAGCTTCTGTCACTGCATGCCACGTTAAACCAAATTCTTTCCGGTTTATTTTACCCGAAACTTCGAAGCCTGACTTGTAATTGCCATAGAAGTCTGTCATGCTTCCGCCATACTCAGCTTTCAATACCACCGATTTGGTAATATCCTTAATCGTAAGATCGCCAGTAATCGTATAAACATCATCGCCCGTTTTTTCGATACTTGTAGATTCAAACGTCAGTTTTGGGAATTTTTCAGCATCAAAAAATTCGGCTGAGCGCAAGTGCTCATCGCGCTGTGCCTGATTGGTATCTACGCTTGCGGTGTCTGCTGAAAAACGTATGGCAGCCGTGGCGAAATCATCGCCTTCGGTTTCTACGGTTCCTTCAAACTGACGGAAGTGGCCCGTTACCGTTGAAATAACCAGGTGTTTTATTTTGAATTGGATTTCTGAGTGAGTGGGATCAATGTTCCAGGTTGTTTTTGTTGTTGCTTCCATGAGATGTTTGTATGTTTGTTTTTATGTGTTAATACATTTAATGTATATACAGATATTAAGATAAAAAAGTTTTCTGAACTCAAAAGAAAGGATCCAATACAGAGAAGTATCGGATCCTTCGATATGATTTACAAGTAGTTAACTACTTTTTCTTTTCCTCTTTTTTTTCTTTACGAACAAGATCCGGATCTTCGGCGGGTGGAGTGGAATTGGGTGTATTCGTAGGATAGGATGTATATACGGGTGCTTCCAATAGCTCTTTTCCTAAACCGGGTATTGCGGGTTCTCCTCTTTTACGTGCCATAGTATTTATAGTTTAGTGAAACATCATTTTCTATAATTCTATAACTAGTGGGTAAAGAACTGTTCCAAATAGATTTTCACTGGATTTAGGGGGAGATAGTACCGTTGGTGAGGAAATTCTTCTATGCCGAAGGCACCCAAAAAAGCCGCTCCTGAATGAAGCGGCTTCCGGTAAAATAGATAATATGGATGTCTCTTAGTTTTTAGGCATTGCAAAAATACTTTCGTCAATGGAGGGATTCACTTGTACAGACTTAACGAGCATCGTCATGACGCCGGGCATGGCAGGAGATTCAATTTCGGAAGAAAATGGAAACGTTACGCCATCTACCTGCTTGAAGTCCGAGAAACTGGATTTTACTTCTACGTCCTGACCTTGCACAGATACCTTTACCGCAGATTTCAGGATGTAATAGGTATCCTTTGAGATATAGTGCGTGGCGATACCACCGTTTGCCATAGTAACTTTAACAACGTAAACAGCTGCTCCTTCGAGGGTTTCTTCCCCTACGTACTCAGCCGTATGTCCTTTTTCTTTGTATTGATAAAGCCCGGTGAGATCAAGCTGCCCTGCCGACATCTTCACTTGTTCTTCGGGAAGCGCTACGGCGCCGGTTTGGCCGGTCATTGGGTTGATCATCCAGCCTGAATTACCGTCGATTCCCTGCACAATTGCCATGCCCTGAACGGTAGTTTCGCTACGAAGACCACGGCCCTGCATAATTGTGGTGGTTGATGGAAGATCCATTCCCATAACCTGAGCCGTCGCTTCGATTTTTACGCTTTTGAGGCCTGTGTATTTTTCGCCTCCCATAGCGGAAATATGCTTGCTGAAAATTTCATCTACATTTTGTGCTTTGGCAGATAAAACATGTAGAATCAGCCCCAGGACCAGAACACTCAACAGGCTGTTTTTTAGTTGAATACGCATACGATTGTAAGTTAATGAATGAATAAAGAGGGTTAAAATAAAATGAAAGATAGAGTTGAATACCCATACTACCGACCAAATATAGTATGAGTGGTAGTATTGTGGTATCAATTTGCGTAAAAACAGAAATATTTTTAGAGCTACTAACAAATAAGGCGGGCATATGCCCGCCTTATTTGTTAGTAGTATTGCAATAAATGTTCTTTACACCAACGCTTCTGCGCCACCCACAATTTCAAGGATTTCCTTAGTGATAGCTGCCTGCCGCGTACGGTTGTACACCAATTTAAGTTCTTTCAAAAGCTCCTGAGCGTTTTCAGTAGCCTTATCCATTGCGGTCATACGGGCACCGTGTTCAGAAGCATTCGATTCGAGGACACCCCGGTAGAGCTTAATTTTAAGCGATTTCGGAATTAACTCGTTTATGATTTCAGCCTCGGTTGGTTCGTAGGTATACGAAGTATTCACAACGGCCTGCCCAACGGCGGGTTCTGACGAGATGGGTAAAAATTGTTCCGTGCGGATAATCTGCGTCGCTACATTTTTGAATTCATTAAACACAAGATCAACCCGGTCGTACTGCCCGGCTTCATAAGCGTTCATGATCATCTCAGCGGCTTCTTTTACACCCACAAAACTTAGACGGGTAAAAATATCCTGATACGTACTGTTCACTTTATATCCCCGGCGTGCCATGCCCTCGGCCCCGCGCTTGCCAATGGCAAGCACCTCAACCTGTCCGCGACTTGCCAAAACAGGATAGTTTGTTTCGATATGCTGTACGGCGGCCTTAATCACGTTGGTATTGAATGCACCGCAAAGTCCGCGATCGGATGTGATAAGAACCATCAGCACACGTTCTACCGGACGAACTTTACTGAAAGGACTATCAGCGCCGGATTCGCTTCCTGCCGACACTGTGGCCAACATTTCACCAAGTTTCTGAGCGTAAGGGCGCATCTGAATGATATTGTCCTGTGCACGACGCAGCTTGGCAGCTGCTACCATTTTCATGGCCTTGGTAATTTGTTGGGTAGAACTTACCGATACGATGCGGTTACGTACTTCTTTTAAGCTTGCCATATACTGACTGAATGAACAACCGCGTGGCACAAGTGGAATAAATCCTCAGGGCCACCCGGTTGTATGAATAGGATTATGCGAATTTAGCTGAAACCTCTTTGGCTACTTTTTCCAGAACGCCCGTGGCGCTGTCATCAAGTTTTCCAGCCTGCAGCGCTTTCAGGGTATCACCGTACTGCGCCGAAAGAATAGTCAGATAGTCGTTTGAAAACTCCTTCACGCGATCAACCGGAACTTTATCAATCAACCCTTTTGTAGAAGCATAAATCAACGCCACCTGATGCTCCACCGATACAGGTGAATACTGTGGCTGCTTAAGTACTTCCTGATTGCGACGGCCCCGGTCAATGGCAAGCTGCGTGGCGGCATCAAGGTCAGATCCGAACTTGGCAAAAGCCTCCAATTCGCGGAACTGCGCCTGATCGAGTTTGAGCGTACCGGCCACTTTCTTCATGGACTTGATCTGAGCGTTACCACCCACGCGGGATACCGAAATACCCACGTTGATCGCCGGACGAATACCGGAGTTAAACAGGTTGGTTTCGAGGAAGATTTGTCCGTCCGTAATCGAAATTACGTTGGTTGGGATATAAGCCGAAACGTCGCCTGCCTGAGTTTCAATAATGGGAAGAGCCGTGAGCGATCCGCCACCTTTTACCTTGTGTTTCAGGGAAGGGGGAAGGTCGTTCATATTTTGGGCAATAGAGTCATCATTTACGATTTTTGCAGCCCGCTCGAGCAAGCGGCTGTGCAAATAAAATACGTCTCCCGGATAAGCTTCGCGTCCCGGAGGGCGACGCAACAGCAGCGAAACCTCACGGTACGAAACGGCTTGCTTGGAAAGGTCGTCATAAATAACCAAGGCAGGACGTCCTGTATCACGGAAATATTCACCAATAGCAGCCCCTGTAAAAGGCGAGAAAAACTGCATCGGGGATGGATCCGAAGCACCGGCTGCTACAATTACGGTATAGTCCATGGCACCGTAGCGACGCAGGGTGGCTTCTACCTGCTTAATGGTAGAGGCTTTTTGTCCGCAGGCTACATAGATACAATACACGGGCTCGCCGCGATCGTAAAATTCTTTTTGGTTGATAATGGTATCAATACAAACCGCAGTTTTGCCGGTTTGACGGTCACCAATCACGAGCTCCCGTTGGCCACGGCCAATCGGAATCATAGCGTCGATTGCCTTAATACCAGTTTGAAGGGGCTCCGTAACGGGCTGACGGAAGATTACTCCGGGCGCTTTGCGTTCGAGGGGCATTTCAAAAAGCTCGCCCAAAATGGGACCTAAGCCGTCGATTGGTTCAGCCAATGTGTTTACTACGCGGCCTACGATTTGATCGCCCACCTGAATGGATGCAATCTCGTTGGTGCGTTTTACGGTGTCTCCCTCTTTGATTTCGCTGAAATCGCCGAGCAAAACTGCGCCCACATTGTCTTCTTCAAGATTGAGAGCAAGAGCTTTCAGGCCATTTTCGAATACAAGCAGCTCTCCGGCTTGTACTTTGGAAAGCCCATAAATACGTGCCACGCCGTCACCGACCTGAAGCACCGTACCCACTTCTTCGAGTTCCGCCTCTGTTTTTGCGCCCGCCAATTGTTCGCGCAGAATGGCTGAAACCTCGTCCGGTCTTACAGATACCATAATATAGTTACTTATTTGAATGTAGTAGTATAGTTTTTTAAAAACTGCCGCAAATTTAGGGTTTTATTTCCTTATATTAGATAGAGATTTAAAAAAAACTATATGGCTAAAATTAGATTTTTCTAAGGGTACCCCTTGGAGGGCCACAGGGGCGTATTTTTATAGGAATAGCATAAATTCAAACTTTTTTACCTATCAAATGTGTTTTTAAGTAGATTACTTTCGTTTTTTCTCCATCTTATCAAAATTTTATCTTTACCTGTTCTTTTTTAACCGAATGTATTGTAACCTAAAATTGATGGCTGCGGCCATAACAACCGTGGCACTGACTACCACCTCCGTAGTAGCACAAACCTCCAAAACGCCCGCGAAAGCTCCGGTTTCTACGCAAACCTCCTCACCTTCAAACCCTCAGTTAAAAACGGCTATCGACTCGGTTGCCTATTCGATTGGTCTGAGTGTAGGAGGTTCGCTGAAATCGCAGGGGCTGACGGATATTAACACTAATTTGCTGATGCAGGGAATTAACGACCTGCTCAAAGGCAACCCGACACCCCTCACCCCCGAGCAGGCCAATCAGACTATTGGCGAGTATTTTCAAAAGCAGACAACCGCCAAAGCCTCCGAAAATCAAAAAAAGGGGGAGAAGTTTTTGGAAGAAAACAAGAAACGTCCCGGGGTTGTTACTACCGCAAGTGGCCTGCAATATGAAGTAGTAAAAATGGGTGAAGGTGCAAAACCTGCCGATTCGTCCAAAGTAAAGACACATTACCATGGCACACTTATTGACGGAACGGTATTTGACAGTTCTGTGGATCGTGGCCAACCGGTCGAATTCCCGGTAAATGGTGTTATTAAAGGCTGGCAGGAAGCTTTGCAGTTAATGCCCGTAGGATCCAAATGGAAATTATATATCCCTTCCAATTTAGCGTATGGTGAGCGGGCAGCGGGCCCGGCAATCGGCCCAAACTCTGCGCTTGTTTTTGAAGTAGAGTTGTTAGAAATCTTAAACTAGAAACAGTTATGAAGAAGTACTTGATCACCCTGATACCCGTCATTTTGTTGGGTTGGCAGCGAGGTCCCGAGCCCCAGAAAGACGCAGTTCTTCCCGCCGGTATTGAGGTGGAAGAAGGACGTCTGTCCGAAGATTTGTCGCCCACGGAGGCGCAGTTTCGGGCCGAAGCGCTCGTTACCCGCATCCTGTCCAATTATCATTACCGCAAAACTAAGCTTACGGATTCGTTGTCAGTGGTGATTTATAAAAAGTACCTTGATGACATTGATCATAACAAGCTGTATTATCTCGCATCTGATGTGGAGCGATTTGAAATACATAAGGAATCGTTTGATGAGTTTTTGACAAAAGGCGAACTGGACGTGCCGTACGAAATGTACAATGTGTTCAGAAAACGCTATCAGGAACGCAGCGCATTTATCCAAAATCTCCTGCAAAAACCCGCCCCCTTTGATTTTACAGTGGACGAAAGCCTGAATACAGATCGGGAAAAAGCCCCTTGGGCAAAAAGCGGCGAAGAGCTGAATGACATTTGGCGTAAGTACATCAAAAGCGAAGCACTGGATCTAAAATTGGCCGGAAAAGCCGATACCGCTATTGTCAGCACGTTGCGCGACCGCTATAAGAATCGTGACCGAGCTCTGGCCCGGATTCGTACTGAGCAGGTATTCCAAATGTACATGAATGCCTTTGCCGAATCATTGGATCCACATACCAACTACATGGGACCAACTACCGCTGACCGCTTTAAGCAGGACATGAGTCAGTCGCTGGAAGGCATTGGAGCTATGCTTCGGGAAGAAGATAATTACATCAAAATTGTGGATGTGATTCCCGGTGGACCGGCCTTCAAAGGAAAACAACTGAAAAAAGAAGATCGGATCATGGGCGTTGCTCAGGGTGATGAAGGGAAGTTTGTAGACATTGTTGGCTGGTTTGTTGACGATGCTGTAAAGCTTATTAAAGGTTCCAAAGGAACGGTGGTGCGTCTGCAGGTACTTGCTGCCAATGCACTGCCCAATACACCGCCCCGTGAAATCCGGATTGTTCGGGAAAAAGTAAAACTGGAAGAATCGCGTGCCAAAAGTGAGATTGTTTCGGTAGAGCAGGGGGGACGTCAGATGAAAATTGGAGTAATAGATATTCCTATGTTTTACCGCGATTTTGAAGGAGCGCAAAAACGGGAAAAGGAATTTTCCAGCACTACGCGTGACGTACAGGCGCTCATGGAGCAGCTCCAAAAAGATGGCGTAGAAGGTATCGTAATTGACTTGCGCAACAACGGTGGAGGCTCCTTGACCGAGGCTATTTCACTGACCGGACTTTTCATTCAGAAAGGTCCCGTGGTGCAGGTAAAGGAATCGATGGGTGATATTGAAATTCAGTCAGATACTGACCCGATGATTGCCTATGACGGTCCCTTGGCGGTAATGGTCAATCGGTTTAGTGCCTCGGCTTCCGAAATTTTTGCCGCAGCAATTCAGGATTATAAGCGTGGCGTAATTGTAGGCGAACAGTCGTATGGCAAAGGTACCGTACAAACGGTCATTGATCTGAACCAATGGATGCCTAAAGAAAGCGAAGAGCTGGGACAGGTAAAAATGACCGTCGCGAAGTTCTACCGTGTCAATGGCAGCAGCACTCAGTTGCGCGGAGTTATGCCGGATCTGGAATTGCCCACTGCTTTTGCGGCAAACGAATACGGAGAAGGTTCACAGCCAAGTGCCCTGCCCTGGGATCAGATTGCGTCATCCCGCTACGAAGTTACCCATGCAATTTCTGATAAAACTATTGCCCGTCTGCGGGATAAATATGCGCAGCGGTTGCAGTCGGATGAAGAATTGAAAAAACTGGCCAAAGATCTGGAATCGTTCCGTAAGGCACGCGAGGACAAATCGGTTTCTTTGCAAATTGACAAACGTAAAAAGGAACGCGAAGAAGCCGAGAAAAAACGCTCGGCTGTGAGTAGCCTTGATATGGAAGATGAAGAAGCAGAGGAAGGAGAAGTAACTCCGGCAAAAAAGAAGAAGGATGTTTACATTACGGAAACAAGCCGCATTTTGGCTGATTTGGTAGCTATTTCCAAAGAGACAAGCGTGGCAGGTGCCAAGAAGAAAAATTAAGTATAAAGCCGGGGGAATCACAAAAGATTTTTCACGGCTTTAATTATATGCTTCTCAAAAAGCGGTCGCTAATTTTTCAGGCGACCGCTTTTTGCATACAATACGTTGTTATTTTTTTCTGTGTTCTTAGCTCTCCTTCATGAGAATCATTCTGCGTGATTTTTGGAATTTCTTAAAAAAACCTCATTCGTCCCAATTACCTGAGGTAAGTACCTTTAAGAAAACGCTTCACCTGTTTCTTGCGTTATTTGTTATCCGCCTGATTAGTCTTGTGCTGGAAATCAATGCGTTTCGGCCTCTGATTCGGCATCTTACCGGAAGCGAAGTAGCCCGGCAATATCATTCTTTTGATGCCGTCGATTTTGTAGTAAGTGCACTGCTCATAGCCCCGCTTGTGGAAGAAGCCGCTTATCGTTTAGGACTCAGATTTCATCCCGTACAGACGGCTATTTCTCTGGGGTTGGTCGCATTTTACTGGCTTCCGTTTGGAGGGACCTATTCCTACACAAGCCTGCTATCAGTTGCCCAACTGCCAGGCTTTTACCTCATGGTTTTTGTATCGTCAGTGGTTGGCCTTACGGCCTACGCCTTGTTCAAAATTCCGTATGTAGGTTCTCAAATCGCCGGAAAATGGAATCAGCAGTTTGGATGGATTTTTTACATTTCCAGTCTATTATTTGGATTGATGCACGTATTTAACGTCCGCGAAATCACCTGGGCAGTGGTAGTTCTTGCGCCCGTAATTACGTTTCAGCAGCTGGTATTTGGGTTGTTCAATGGCTACGTACGCATGCGCTACGGATTTATACAGGCCGTCATTCAGCATGCTTTATTTAACCTTTTGCCCGTGCTCATTCGTTTTTGGAGCTGAGTACAAACTCTATTTCTTTAAAGCCTTTGAGGTTCTTTTAAATTTATAGTATCAATGTAGAATTTGCTCAGGATCGATTTCTTCCAGCCGAATGCGATGGTATTTTGTATAAAAACGGTACGTAAGTAAAACTGCCGACACGGTCAGACCAGCTAACAATCCAACCCAAACGCCCATGGCATCCATTCCCAACGGAAACGCCAGCACATAACCAATGGGTAGTGCTACCACCCAATAGGAAATGAGCGTAAGGAATGTTGGAACATTGACATCGGCTATGCCGCGCAAAACCCCTAGTGCTACGACCTGAATGCCATCAGAAAGCTGGAAAAACCCAGCGACAATAACGAGCGTACTGGCAATTGTAGCCACCTCGGCATTGTCCCGAATATACAGGCTAACGAGCCATTCGTTGGCACCAAGAAATAGGATGCAGCATACCACCATAAACGCTGTCACGAGCAGAAAGGCGGCTGTTCCTGCCCGTTGAACGGCTGGCAGGCTTCTTTTTCCAACGGCCATTCCGACCCGAATACTTCCCGCAGCTGCAATACCCGTAGCCATCATGTAAGTAGTGGAGGCCAGATTAATGGCGATTTGGTGCGCCGCCAACTGCGGCTCGCCCAGCCAGCCAATCACAATAACAGCGAGCGAGAAAGCGGCTATTTCGAAGAAAAACTGAAACCCTCCCGGAATCCCTATTCGCAAAATTTTTACGATCAGATCATTCAGGGAAACCTGACTGATGCGGGTTAGGTAGGGGTGGAAAAAGGAGTCGTTGCGTACGTACATCCAAATGGCCAGGGCCATGAAACACCGGGCCAATAACGTACCTAGTGCTGCGCCCGTCAGCCCCATTGCGTGAATCAGGAAATAGTTCAGGAACGCATTCAGCAGCAATGCAGACATGGTAATAAACATCGCCACTTTTGGATGTGAAAGTCCATCGCACAGCTGACGAATGGCAATGAAAAGCAACAAAGGAATGTTTGAAAGCGTTAGAATTAACATAAATGGCTTTGCAAGGCGGGTAACTTCGGCGGTTTGACCAAAAACGTCAAACTGCCAGACAGCTACAAGGCACACGAGCCCCAGCCCCAGGCCCAAATACCAGGCTACCCGAATCCCGGCCCGATAAAGACGGTTGATTTCTTCATAGTCATTTTTGCCTTTGGCCTGCGAAACAAAGGCCGAGACAATGCTTAACCCACCGATGCCAATACTCCCGATCAGAAAGGTCAGTGAGTTGGCCACACCGGCAGCCCCCAGCGGAATAGCCCCCAAAATCCGACCAATCATGAGGTTGTCGGTAACACCCATGAGTACTACACCCAACTGAGCAATCACAATCGGAATGCTCAGGCGAAGGGTCATTGATAAATCATTTTTATATAATCGGATAACCGGATGCATCAGGAATTTTGAGAAAAATAAAATGTACTACTCTTGTAAAAAGCCCGCAAAAATACGAAAACCCTTTGGGAAAAGATGCCCGCGGTCGGCATGATCTTTTTCTGGTAAAAACTTCTTAATTTTGTCAATCCAATAAATCTTCACGCTTTGAAAGAATACGGTAGTAACGTACAAAAACTGGCCGATCACATCGCTACGATGGAAGATCCGGCCAAGCGCACACTCTACGCGCACATCCTGGTGGAACTGATGCGTCAGATTCACCCAAACATGCGGGATAATCAGGACTACTACAACAAACTGTGGGATGATCTGTACATTATGTCAGATTTTGAAATGGATGTAGAAAGTCCATATCCGCCGCCGTCCAAAGAGTTATTAGGAAAAAAGCCCCTTAAAGTGGGCTATAATCAGCACAAGCTCAACTATCACCACTACGGTCGAAACATTGAACTGCTGGTTGAAAAAGCCATCGAAACCGAAGACCCCGACGATCGTCTTGCGTTCGTTTCGTACCTCTATCGCCTCATGCGCTCGTTTTATAACGCATGGAATCGCGACAACCCCGAGGATGTACTGCTGCTGGAACATCTCGAAGAGCTTTCGGAGGGACAACTGAAAGCAGAAATTGACTACATCCGTAAAAACGGAGCCGTGGAGTCATCGCCCAAAGACCGGAATAGTAACGTGGATAGGAGTAGGGGAAATACTTCAGGTGGCTACAAAGCTCAGACTAATTTTAATAACGAAAGAGCCAAAAATGTAAGTAACTCGGGCGGTAGTAACCGGCCCCGCCATTCCAATAAATATGCGAACCGAAACAGCGGTTCTTCCAATACAAATAATCCCAATAATCGTAATCGTAGAAAGTAAGTTTATTACTCTCCGCCACTGCTTCCAATTATGGCTTCATTTAAAATAACAGGTGGTCGCCACCTCAAAGGAGAAATCGTGCCTCAGGGTGCAAAAAACGAAGCGCTGCAGATTCTTTGCGCAGTGCTGTTGACCCCCGAGCCGGTTACTATACATAATATTCCTTCTATTCGGGATGTCAATCAGCTGATTGACCTTTTGGGTGATTTGGGCGTTCGCCGAACAATGCTCAACGATTCGTCGATCCGGTTTGAAGCCAACGATGTCAATACTGACTACATGGAGTCGGATTCCTTCCGGCAAAAGGCCGCTGCGCTTCGGGGCTCCGTAATGCTGCTCGGACCCATGCTGGCACGGTTCAGAAAAGGGCGGATTCCACGTCCAGGAGGCGATAAAATCGGTCGCCGCAGGCTCGATACACACTTTTTGGGCTTTGAAAAACTCGGAGCTGAATTTAGCTATGATCAGGAAGACGGTGGATTTTACCGCGTAGATGCCAAGAATCTGAAAGGTACCTACATGCTGCTCGACGAAGCATCCGTAACGGGCACAGCCAATGTGCTTATGGCTGCCGTCATGGCCGAAGGCACTACCACGATCTATAATGCCGCCTGTGAACCCTACCTTCAGCAGCTGTGCCTGATGCTTAATCGCATGGGTGCCAAAATCTCGGGTGTAGGCTCCAACCTGCTTACGATTGAAGGAGTAGAAAAACTGGGCGGAACAGAGCATACAATGCTGCCGGACATGATCGAAATTGGTAGTTTTATCGGTTTGGCCGCAATGACTAAGTCCGAAATTACCATCAAGAATTGTCAGGTGCCGATGTTGGGGGTTATCCCGGATGTATTCAAACGGCTTGGAATTCAGCTGGAAATACGGGGTGATGATATTTTTGTGCCTGCACAGGAGCACTACCGGATTGATAGCTACCTCGACGGTTCCACGCTTACCGTAGCCGATGCCCCTTGGCCGGGCTTTACCCCGGACTTGCTGAGTATTGTGCTCGTAACTGCGATTCAGGCGCAGGGAACGGTGCTGATTCACCAAAAGATGTTTGAAAGCCGCTTGTTTTTTGTGGATAAGCTGATTGAAATGGGCGCACAGATTATTCTTTGTGATCCGCATCGCGCTACCGTCATCGGCCTGAACCGTGATACACCGTTGCGGGGTATTCGCATGACCTCCCCTGACATCCGGGCGGGTGTGGCGCTGCTGATTGCGGCTATGTCGGCACGGGGTGTGAGTATTATTGATAATATTGAACAGATTGACCGCGGCTATCAGCACATCGATACCCGGCTAAATGCCATTGGTGCTGAGATTATTCGGTTGTAGAGTATTTTTAGTAATTTTTTTAGCGATTTTTCATTTTAGCAAGTTCTGCCCTAATTCCCAAATACGAACCCAGTGAAGAAGGGTAAAGCCCGCCTTTATCCCAGGCAAGCTGTCCGTTAAGCTTGATGTGCCCCAAGGCAGACAAGGGCATGTCAAGCGCAAGAAGCGAAGAGAATTGACTGATCCTGCGTTCAAAAGGAATATTTATTGTCCCAAAATGCAGACTGTACGAGGCTTTTGCCAGTACATGTACTTTGTTTAGTAAGAGTGCTTCCAGGCCAATGTGGTATAGAATTACGCTATTGGAAGGAAAAAACTCCCCCGTTGTACGAATGGAATCACTTACTTCCAGCCGCGTTGGAAGAAAAGGCGTACCCAAACCTTTGTCTCGGTAGGACCAACCCTGTGCATATTGGGCATGATTAAAATAATTGTCCAGACCTTTAAATCGTGTTCCGGTCAGGTCAAAATCATTTCCTGACTGATTTCGGGTATGCAGATATTCCAGCACCAGCCCTTTCCACGCCACTACTTTGCCCGAAGATTGCAGGGGCCGAACGCTGAAACCATACAGCCCATCGGGCAGATTTTGAATTTGAAGGCCCGATCCATCTTCGAAAGGATGCTGCCGATACACCAGAAATTTTGTTCGTTTCGTCGTCCAGTCTATCGCCAAATCATAGTGCCCCACGTGATTGCCTACACGATTGGTGCCGTCAAATTGGGTGAAGCGTGAGGTTCGGCTTTCGCGGGGAATATTGGCTAACACCACACCCCACAGATAATCTTTAAAATTTCGGGTAAGCTTCCCATCAACTGCCAACGGGCTGTTGTCCAGGTACTCGGCCTGCCCGCCCCAGGTAACGTGGTGATTGATGCCGACTTGCACATGTACACGGGACGATGGTTTTCCAAATCGGGCATGTAGTGTTTTTTGATGGAGAAATACGCCCTTTATATAGTTTTCTTTAAACCAGCCGTGCGCGTAATTGCCTTTTACAGAAAGGAAATCACGTAGAAAATGAATGGGAACATAGTCAGCAAAACCTACATTTATTTTTGGAACCGGCAGCGCATTGCCCGACCACGAATAGGAGCCGGAAGTCAGGGTCGTATCCATAATTCCGATCGCTTCCTTTTGGCGACCGGCAGTAATTTGCAGGTGTTTCCAGCGTACTTTCAGGTAGGCTTCGGGCAATAGATAGGTATTTTGACTGCCAAATGTTGTGACTACCTGAGCGCCCGCCGACCAGCCAAAGGTGGATTTTTTCTTCGTTTCTTCATGTTCAGCGCAGGTAGAATCAGCATGCAGGTACATGCCTAGCCGAACCGTGCCAAACGATGCCTGCATAGGTACTTGTCCCCACTGATTGGCACGGAGCCAAAATGGAATCTGATTGGAGCTGCTTTGATAGCTGCCCATTTCGGCTGTGGTACCAAAAGCAGGCGACTGAGAATAAGCCGAATGGAATAACAGAAAGCTCAAAAAAAAGGTATATAGATGGGCATTAAAAACCGTGCAATAGTGTTTACACGGTGCCAGATAATCGCAAGGACGGTTTGTATGGGGGTAGGAAAAATCTGGCATACGTATGGACAATCTCTGAGGTAAGAAATCAGCTTGTATATACGACCACTTTTTCCAAATAGATGTTTCTGAATCAATGAATTGTCCAAATATTTTTACCAATATTTATTACCATGTCTCGCCCTACGACCAACTCCCTGCACGAATCTGGTTCCTACCGTCTGATTGAATCATTTACTATTGATGAAATGGCTCAGTTTCTCGCCCGAGAAGCAGGTATGCAACCTAAATCGGACGTTCCTAAACAAAAGAAGCCCGCCCGAATGATCCTCCTGACCGCCGTACTTGCGCTTGCTGGCGCAGCCTTTGGCTGGGTTATTGGCACGGCGCTGTTTACGTCCTCAGAAGATGAAGTGTGGCTTTCAGCCGGCTGGCAAATGCTGATCGCATTTTTGTGTTTTTTTATCATTTGGCTCCCGCTTCATGAAAGCATTCATGCCCTGGTTTTTAAAATGCTTGGCGCGCCAAAAGTTGGCTTTGGCTACTCTACCAAAGGAATGATGGTGTATGCCTATGCGCAGCGATTTGTGATGACGCTCCGCGAAAATTCCCTTGTTGCTGCCATGCCCTTTGTTGTGATCACGAGCCTGCTGATCCTGCTCATTTTTTTGGTGCCCGAACTAAAAACTGCCTGGATATTTACGCTTTTGCTGCATACACTGGGCTGTTTCGGAGATTTTATTTTGATAAAACATGCCTGGAAAAACCGCCACCGGGACATGTATACCTACGATGATATGACAGAAAAACGTACCTATTTTTTTGAGAAAACAGAATTAAAATCAGTAAACTCCTAGATGAAGCCGCTCTAATTCCAGGGATATTCATTCATAACAAACTATTCAAATGCGAATTCTATTTACAGGTGGCTCAGGAAAAGCAGGCAAACATGTAATTCCATACCTTCTCCATCAGGGACATCAAGTGCTCAATGTTGACCTTACACCTTTGCATCAGGCAGGTGTGGATAATCTGATTGCCGATATTACGGATTCAGGACAGATGTTCAATGCCATGAGTTCCTATACGGGTTTGTATGAATTGGAAGCGGGAAATGGTGTGCCAAAATTTGACGCAGTGGTACATTTTGCGGCTGTTCCCCGAATCTTAATTAAACCTGATAACGAAACATTTCGGGTCAATACCATTGGTACCTACAATGTCATTGAAGCGGCGGTCAAACTTGGCATTAAGAAAATTATCATTGCTTCATCAGAAACTACCTACGGCATCTGTTTTTCGGATGGCGCAACTGATCCCAAAGTTTTACCCCTGGAAGAGGATTATGACGTAGATCCGATGGATAGCTACGGGTTGTCGAAGGTGATTAATGAAAAAACGGCGCAAAGTTTTCAGCGCCGTTCTGGATTTGATATGTATGCCCTTCGGATCGGAAATGTGATTGAACCACACGAATATACCGAACTGTTTCCACATTATTTTAAAAATCCCGAAGTGCGCCGCCGAAATGCCTTCTGCTATATTGATGCCCGCGATCTGGGGCAGATCGTGGATTTATGTTTGAAAAAAGACGGGCTGGGCTATCAGGTTTTCAATGCCGGAAATGACCACAACGGGGCCATTATTCCGAGCAAAGAATTGGCTGAAACGTTCTTCCCTAATGTACCCGTTTCGCGCGAATTGGAAGAACACGAAGCCCTGTTTTCCAATCGTAAAATTCGTGAAGTGCTGGGATTTAAAGAACAGCACAACTGGCGGAAATACGTGAAATGGGATAAAGAGAGCGATGTTGATTGAGCCGAAGCGTACTATTTCTTACCCTTATAGGTGCACAAAGAGTTATCTTCTTTCACAAAATACGACTTGAAGTTAGTCGCTTTGGGGTCCATGCAGCCTTTCAGGTTCAGTAATTCTACTTTCCGGAATTCGACCGGATGGCTTTCACTTTGCAGCGAAATAGAACCTGACGTCAGTAGTTTTCCATCGGGTTTTTGAGCAGGGTCAAAGCCACTTACCGTACCTCCGCCCACCTGCGGCTTCTGGTAGTCAAGCACCATGTCGCCATTTATAAAATGCTGAATCAGCGAATCGCCAAGCACCAGCACTTCTGCTCGCACCCACTGATCGCCGTCGTAGGTTTGTGAAGTAGAGTTGATGCAGTGCTGCGTGACGAGTTTTCCATCCATGACAACATTGGTGCCGGGTGTGCAAAGGTTGCAGGTCGTGCGTTTTCCTTTTCCAAGACCGCCCAAAAGCTGCACTTCAATCGAAATCGGAAAGTCCTGATCTTTGCCCATTGACGCCGCCGATTGGCCATGCACCATGATTCCGCTATTGCGCTCCGCCCATCCCTCGCCGCCTTTGGGCTGTTGTCCAACAAACCGATACTCAACCGCAACCCGGTAGTACGAAAAATCTTCTTTGTAGAAGAGGTGCCCGTAGCGCTGTTTGAATTCGTCGTACTGATCGTAGCGCGTCACGATTTTTCCATCTTCGATCCGAAATGTATTGCCAAAATTCTCATTAAGATCATAGCCTCTGATTTTGAGATCCCAGCCGCTAAGGTCTTTTCCGTTAAACAATTGCCTCCATTCTTCTTTATCAGCCTTTTTTTGTGCCATTGCCACAAAACTAACCAAAACGAAAAGAATACTGAGTGTTACATTTTTCATGAAAAAAATAAATTAAAGTCTAAAAATACGCGGGTCCGTTGCCCAAAGCAATAGAGCCAAATTTGACCAAAATATACTACAATGCCGGATTCAAAGTCGTTTTTTCTATCTTTGAACTACAAACATTCGGCGACAAATGTCATTTTTTAACCTAAAAAACAAAGAATAACTAGTGAAGGAAACCCGTGCAGCAACCAGGAAGAAAGGACATTCAGAGGATTTTTTTGGCGATTATAGAGATTTTTGGTGGAATGAGAGTTTCCTGAACCTGCTGGCCCGGCGGCTCGACCTGCATCAATGCCACAGCATGCTTGATGTAGGCTGCGGACAGTGCCATTGGAGTAAACTCCTGGTCAATTATCTGACTCCCACAGAAGATACTCCCATACAGGTTTGCGGGGTAGACAGCGACCGCAAGTGGGCAAAAGGGAGTCCGGCTCTTCGAGCGTACTTTGAAGAAAAAGGGGTTGATTTTGAGTTAAAAAAAGCCAACGCCGATACGCTGCCTTATCCCGACAATTGGTTTGATCTGGTTACGTGCCAAACTCTGCTCATTCACGTGCCGCAGCCTACGGAGGTAATTGCGGAAATGGTTCGGGTGCTGCGTCCGGGTGGAATTATTTTGTGCGCTGAGCCAAATAATCTTGTGCAAAGCCTTACCCGAAGTTCGATTTCTAGCAACGATCCCGTTGATGACGTGCTGGAACATGTAAAATATGCTCTGCTTTTTGAACGCGGAAAAAAGGAACTGGGGCAAGGCGACAACTCTCTGGGCGACCTCGTGCCGGGGCTGCTGGCGCAGGCCGGTCTGGAATCCATTGACGTACGGCTTTCGGATAAAGCAATTGCCATGTATCCGCCGTACGATACTGCCGAGCAGGTAGCGACTCGTCAGCAATGGAAATCGGGCGATCGCTGGAATTCTGAGGAGTTTAGCGAATATGACTATTTCAAAGCGCTGGGTCAGGAATCTCTGGATTTTTACGAGTACTACGTCCGGAAATATGCACATCTGAGTGAAAAAACTGAACGCTTTATCAATGCCCGAAAATACCATTCCGGCGGTGGGGCTATGATGTACGTGGTGTCGGCAGTAAAACCGTTTCCGGTTTAGCTATTTACCGATTTGTACAGAAGAGACAACTAACCTAACTCAAAGACCGTAGAATTGTCTCGACTTTGATCAAGATTCGGTATATTGTAGATAAATCTTTCCTTTTTGGTTTACTTCGTATACATGACCCAAAACCGCAGAACTATGAAGCCATATTTAATCAAAACGTGTCTGACTTACGTGATGTTTGCCGGAGCGTTTGCTACTGTTGCCAATGCACAAATCTGGAAGGCGGCTGAGCCCATGAGCCTGCCTACGGCACGGCACGAAAGTGCCCTGACAGCCGTCAAAGGCAAGCTTTATTTGCTCGGTGGCCGCGGTGTTAAGCCAATTGATAGCTACGATCCCAAAAAAGATACCTGGACAACCAAAGCGATGGCGCCGCTGGAAATGAGCCATTTTCAGGCAATTACGTTTCGGGATGAAGTCTATGTGGTTGGGGCATTTACGGGCAGTTATCCGCACGAAACCCCAATTCCAGTGATGTACATTTACAACCCCGAGCGCGACGAATGGCGTGAAGGTCCTGCCATTCCCAAAGATCGGTTGCGGGGAGCTTCCGGGGCTTTTGTGTACAATGATAAAATCTATATTATTTGCGGAATTCAGGATGGGCATTGGGATGGACACGTGGCCTGGTTTGATGAGTACGACCCCAAAACCAATACCTGGCGTACTCTGCCCGACGCCCCCCGCCCCCGCGACCACGTGTCGGTGGCTATGGTTGGCAGTAAGCTCTATGTAGCCGGCGGTCGACTTTCTACGGCCCGAATCAAGCAGGTGCTCAACCTCACTATTCCGGAAGTTGATGTCTATGATTTTAAAACCAATTCCTGGACAACGCTTGAAGCTGCCAATAATTTACCCACGCTTCGCGCTGGAAATATGGCCGTGGCTTATGGGCAGAAAGTACTCATTATTGGGGGTGAAAGCGACAAACAAGTGCCTGCGCACAGCGAGGTTGAAGGCTTTAATACCAAAACCGGAACCTGGGAAAAACTCCCATCGCTGTTTCAGGGTCGGCATGGCACCGGAGCCGTGGTAGTCAATGGTAAAGTGTACGTAGTGGCAGGTTCGGCCAACCGCGGCGGCGGACCGGAATTAACCTCTATGGAGGTATTGGAAAAGTAGTTTTCCCAATAAATAAAAATTCATTCGATTCGTTTTTGCTATTTTTATCTTCCTGACAATTTCATGACAAAGTATTTCCTCAGTCTTTTTTTTGTGCTTTTTTCAGCCGTCGCTTTTGGCCAGAATTTAGGTTTTACCCATCAAGACACCTTGCGCGGGAGCGTAGGGCCGGGGCGGGATTGGTGGCGGCTTTCATCGTATAAGCTCGACATCAGCGCAAATCCGGCGGATAGTAGCCTGCGGGGAAGCAACACGGTGTACTACACGGTGTTGAAACCTCATCAGATAATGCAAATAGATTTGCAGCCACCGCTCTCGATTGACAAAGTCGTTCAAAACGGACAGGAGCTTCAATTTCAGCGGGATGGCAATGCGTATTTTATCACGCTGACAAAAATTCAGGAAAAAGGAAAACAGGAATTCGTGCAGGTATTTTATTCCGGAAAACCCAAAGTAGCAACCCGCCCGCCCTGGGAAGGAGGCGTGCAGTGGGAAAAAGACGGCAAAGGCAATCCGTTCATTGCAACATCGTGTCAGGGATTGGGCAGCAGCGTGTGGTGGCCCTGCAAGGATCACATGTACGAAGAGCCCGATAGCATGCAGATCAACATCCGGGTACCAAAACCCCTCATGAATGTATCGAACGGGCAGTTGCGTAACGTAACAGAACATGCTGACGGAAGCCGTACGTTTCATTGGTTTGTAGCCAATCCGATCAATAATTATGGGGTCAATATGAACGTGGCCGACTACGTAAGCTGGAAAGAAACTTTTGACGGTGAAAAAGGCAAACTTGACCTGAGCTACTACGTGCTGCCGGCCGATCTGGAAAAAGCCAAAGAACAATTTAAGCAGGTGCCGCTGATGCTCAAAGCATTTGAACACTGGTTTGGGCCGTATCCTTTTTACGAAGATGGCTACAAGCTCGTGCAGGTTCCTTACCTCGGCATGGAACACCAAAGTTCGGTTACCTACGGCAATGGGTTTAAAAACGGCTATCTCGGGCGCGATTTATCCAATACCGGCTGGGGTTTAAAGTGGGACTTTATAATCATTCATGAAAGCGGGCATGAATGGTTTGCCAATAACATTACTTACAAAGATGTAGCCGATATGTGGGTACACGAAAGTTTTACCAACTATTCCGAAAATCTCTATACCGAGTATCATTTTGGCAAAGAAGCCGGAGCAGATTATGTGATTGGTACCCGTAAACTGATTCAGAACAAAAGCCCGATTGTGGGTGTGTATGGCGTCAATCAGGAAGGCTCAGGTGATATGTACTACAAAGGCGGAAATATGCTGCACACCATTCGGCAAATCGTGAACGATGATGAAAAGTGGCGGTCTATTTTGCGGGGAATGAACAAAACGTACTACCACAAGACTGTGATGGGTTCTGAAATTGAAAACTACATCAGTCAGCAGGCCGGGCGTAATTTCACAAAGGTATTTGACCAATACCTGCGCGATGTGCGCATTCCCCGACTGGAATATTCAATGAGTGGAAAAACCCTGCGCTACCGCTGGGCTAATGTCGTGGAAGGTTTTGATATGCCCGTTAAAATTACCTTGGCTGGTAAAAAGCCACAGATAATTTATCCCGAAACGGCCTGGAAAGCACTGAAAACCAAAGGTTCAACGGCCCTGGAAGTTGATCGAAATTTTTATGTGGATGCCGGGATAGTTTCCAGGTAAAGTGCTGTGATTTTCTGGTGAAATTTTTATGGTTTCCCTTACAGCCACTTTCCCAGCGCGCGCAGGCTTGCGGCATTGTGAGCCGAGGCAAATACGTCAATAGCGGGTAGTGCAGCCTGCATGGCAGCAGTGCGCGGCTCATAGCCGGGGCGTCCGGCCAAAGGATTTAACCAAATTACCTTGCGGGATTTTTGGTGAATTTGCTGCATGGCATCGGCCAGAGTTTCGCCCTGATCGGTGTCCCAGCCGTCGCTGAGAATCACCACAAGGGTGTCTTTCGTGAGCAGACGACCGTAGTCCGCCACAAACGTTTGAAAGCTCGCCCCGATGCGCGTACCACCCGACCAGCCTGAGGGTTTGGCAGATAGTTTTTGTAAGGCTTCCTGATAATTTTGCTGATTTAAATCCGAGGTAATCCGGTGCAGGTCGGTACTAAAAACGAAGGTTTCCATGCGCCGGAATACCCGCTGAAAAGCATACATAAACTGAATCAGAAAAGCGCTGTACAAATCCATGGATTTGCTGACATCAGCCAAAATCACCAGTTTGGTGCGGTTGCGGCGAGGGCGTTTGTAGTGAAGCTCCATCATTTCTCCCCCGCGGCGCAGGTTGTGACGAAGCGTACGACGGAGGTCAAACGTACGGCGATGAAACGCCCGCTCCTGCCGGCGGCTTAGTCGTCGGCTCAGGGTTTGGGCAATTTCGCGGAGGAGTTGTTCCAGCTCTTTCAGCTGATCCGACGGGATAAGTGAAAAATCCTGTTGGCTCAGCGTTTCGGCAGTAGAGTAGGTCGCCGTTTCGATTTCCTGCGTATTTTTATTGCCGCTCAACCACGATTTTAAGGTGTCAAAGGAAGGTTGCGAGCTACCATTTTGTTTGGATTTTTTAGTCGCATCTTCCTTTATTTTACTATCTACGGCATGTTCCAATTCCTGCCAGTAAGCCTCAAAATGCTGTCCAAACTGTTCAACTTCCTGCACCGTGCGGGTGAGACTTACCTGCAAAGCCAGGGCAAAAGTAGCGCGGTTGTTGGGAGAAAGCAGCGCGGCTGCACGCAGGGCCGTAGCCTGTTCTTCGGGACCAATTGCAAAACCATTGGCCCGTAAATAGCGGCAGAAAGCCACGATGTTGTCAACAAGGGACGTGTGGCGTGAGATCATCGTGTGGAATGATAGTAAGTTATCGATTTTTACAGAGCATCCAACTTGGAAATAACCCCCATTTTTGCGTATAATTCTGTCAGAGAAAGTTGAGCAGTTCGGGTATCTTTCCAGTCTTTCAGAATAACGCCCAGCGTTTGTTCAATTAGTTTTTTGGGCAAATAATCAAAATGCAGCGCTGCCAATGCCGTAGCCCAGTCGATCGTTTCGGCAATACCGGGTGTTTTTTCGAGTCGCAGTTGACGCAATTCCTGCATAAAACGGCAGATTTGTTCGGCAATTTTTTCATTGAGTTGAGGGACTTTCCCTTTAACAATCGCCAATTCTTTTTCAAAATCAGGATAATCAATCCAAAGGTACAGGCAGCGGCGGCGGAGCGCGTCCGATAGCTCCCGCACACGGTTTCCGGTCACGATCACCTGCGGAATGTGGGTGGCTCGAATCGTACCGATTTCTGGAATTGTAATTTGCCAGTCTGATAGTACTTCCAGCAAATAGCTTTCAAATTCTTCATCCGCCCGATCTACCTCGTCAATCAGCAAAACGGGAGATTTGTGATGGGTAATCGCTTGAAGCAGTGGGCGTTTCAGGAGGAATTTTTCACTAAACAATTCATCTTCTGCCGGGAGCGATTGATCGGACGTTTTGGACAGCACTTCCAGCATTTTTAGATGGAGCAACTGCCGCTGATAATTCCATTCATACAAAGCATGCGATGCATCAAGCCCTTCGTAGCATTGCAGCCGAATCAGATCCGTATCCATAGCCCGTGCCATTACTTTGGCAATTTCGGTTTTGCCTACTCCTGCCGGACCTTCAATCAGCAATGGTTTTTGAAGCTGCATCGATAAATACACAGCCATCGTGACGGACGGCTCGGTGATGTAGCCCTGCGTCAATAAAAGCTCGGCGATACGTTCTAATTCAGGATTTTGCATGCAATTGTTTCAGGAAACATGTTTTTGAATGAAAGAAGACTATCAGAAAACAAACGGGTAGTCATTCTTTCATTCAAAAAACACGAGACATTATTAATAAAGAAGGGCTTTCAAAGCTTTTCTGCAATAGACCCGCGCCAAATGATGCCGGTAGGTTTCGGAGGCATAGTGGTCTACATTAAACTCCATACCCTGAGCAGTTAATGCAACGGCTGCTTCCAGGGCCTCTTCCGACCAATCGCCCACGGCATTTTCTACGGCTGTATCACGAAAGGGCGCATCGGCTACGCCCGTAAAGGCAACCCGCGCCGTGCCGTCAGGATGACGCAAAGCAGCACACCCTACAATCGCAAAACGGGAAGCCGGTTGTACAAATTTCTGGTACGTCATTTTGGTGCCTTCTGCCGGAATCGGAAAACGGATTTCGGTGATAATCTCTCCGCTTTCCAGGGCAGTGGAATAAAAACCGGTAAAGAAATCATCCGAGCTAATGGACCGTGTTCCCGTTTTACTCTGCACCACCACGGTTCCCTCAGCGGCAAGTACCATAGCGGGCCAGTCGGCAGAGGGGTCAGCGTGGGCAAGGCTGCCCCCGAGAGTTCCTTTGTGCCGGATCATGGGGTCGCCAATGAGAGCGGCACCTTCGGCAAACATCGGTAAATGCTGCTTAATCAGATCCGATTCCAGAATGTCGCTATGCGTAGCGGCAGCACCAATGACCAGCTCATTCCCGTCCATTTTTATTCCTTTCAGGGACGGAATGCGGGCGATGTCAATTAGTTTTCCGGGTGCCGAAAGTCGCAGTTTGAGCGCCGGAATCAGGCTATGCCCACCGGCCAGAATCTTGCTGTCGTCGTCCAGCAGGTCGAGTGCTGCTTCTACCGTATCGGGCCTTGTATAGTCAAATTCGTAAGAAATCATACGTAGATTTTGTGTTTAGGATGAAAGAAAATAGAAATCTGCCTCACGATTGCATAGCACGCCACACGCGTTCCGGGGTGAGTGGCATGCGAATATCCTTCACAGGATGTCCGCCACTCCAAAGTGCATCAATCACCGCATTTACCACGGCAGGCGTAGAACCAATGCAGCCCGCCTCACCGGCTCCCTTTACACCCAGCGGATTGTGCGGGCAGGGAGTTTCCTGACGGTCGAGTTCAAACATCGGCAAATCGTCGGCACGAGGCATGGCATAATCCATGTACGAACCGTTAATCAACTGTCCATTTTCATCGTAAATAGCGCCTTCCAGCAGCGCCTGCCCGATTCCCTGCGCCAGTCCTCCGTGGATTTGGCCGTCTACAATCATGGGGTTAACCACATTTCCAACGTCGTCTACGGCAATAAATCGTTTGAGAGTTACTTTCCCGGTTTCTGTATCCACTTCTACAACGGCAATATGACAGCCAAATGGATAGGTAAAATTGGCCGGATCGTAGAAACTCGAAAAATCCAGGCCGGGTTCGAGGCCCTGCGGGTAGACGTGTGGTACGTAAGCCGTAAGGGCAACGTCGCCAAAACTAACCGATTGGTCGGTTCCTTTCACTGTCCATTTTCCTTCGGCATATTCGAGGTCGCCTTCGGCGCATTCGAGCTTGTGTGCGGCAATTTTCGCACCTTTTTCCAATACTTTCTCAATACTTTTGACAATCGCCGAGCCACCCACCGCAAGGCTACGTGAGCCGTAGGTTCCCATACCGAAGGCCACTGCGTCAGAGTCGCCGTGAATGATGTCTACATCTTCCATCGGAATTCCGAGCTTGTCAGCCACGACCTGCGCAAAGGTGGTTTCGTGACCCTGTCCGTGCGAGTGGGAGCCCGAGTACACGCTTACTTTGCCCGTAGGCTGCACGCGTACCTGCGCCGATTCATAAAGTCCGGCGCGCGCACCCAATGCGCCCACAACGGCGGAAGGAGCAATGCCGCAAGCTTCTACGTAGGTCGAAAATCCGACACCCAGGAGTTTGCCATTTTGGGCAGCTTCGCGTTGCATCTGCCGGAAATTTTCGTAGCCCAGCATTTCTACACCACGATCCAGCACTCCCTGATAGTTCCCGGAGTCGTATTGCAGCGCCACTTGTGTTTGGTAGCCGGGCTCGCTTACGCCATTAAATGCCGGAATAAAATTCTGCTTGCGCAGCTGCACCGGATCTTTCCCCATTTCCAGCGCGGCCAAATCCATGAGGCGTTCCAACAGGTAGGTAGCTTCGGGGCGTCCGGCTCCTCGGTAGGCATCCACGGCCACGGTATGCGTAAACATCCCGCACAGATCAATGTGGATTTTGGGAGTAGTGTATAACCCCTGCAAAAGTGTTCCGTGCAGATACGTAGGCACTGCCGGGGCAAAAGTCGACAGGTAGGCACCAAGGTTTGCATAGGTTTTTATGCGCAGTGCCTGCACGTTTCCGTCGGCGTCAAATCCCATTTCGGCTTTTGTCACGTGGTCGCGGCCGTGAGCGTCGAGCATGAATGCCTCCGAGCGGGTTTCGGTCCATTTAATGGGCCGGTTAATTTGTTTGGAAGCCCAGGTCACGAGCGCTTCTTCCGTATAGTGGAAAATTTTTGACCCAAAACCACCGCCTACGTCCGGCCCCAGCACACGTACTTTATGTTCGGGCAGGCCAAGCACAAAAGCACACATCAACAGACGTATCAAATGCGGATTTTGCGTGGAGGTATACAGCGTGTATTTATCAATATGTTCTTCATAATGACCAATATAGGCGCGCGGCTCAATGGCGTTTGGAATCATGCGCTGATTCACAAATTCGAGCGATGTAACATGCGCCGACTGCGCGATAGCCTCGTCAACTTCGCTGAGCGGATTGCCCAGCTCCCAGTCAAAAGCCAGGTTGCCGGGAGCGTCAGCGTGCACGAGTGCTGCGCCTTCCTGAGCTGCTTTGAACGGATCCGTTACAGCGTCAAGTTCTTCCCATTCCACTTCTACGGCCTCGGAGGCATCTACTGCGGCTGCATAGGTTTCCGCAATGACAACCGCCACCGGGTCGCCGATATGCTTGGACGTGCTGCCGGTTGCAATCAGCAGGGGATGAGGCGGTTCCTTCATAGTATCGCCATTTTTGAAATTAACCTGCCATCCTGTCGGCACACCCACAATGCCCGTGGCCTTGATGTCGTCGCCGGTAAAAATGGCGACCACGCCCGGCATGTTTTGGGCAGCAGATAGATCAATGCTGATTACCCTGGCGTGAGCATATGGACTCCTTACAAAAGAAGCGTGGGTCATGCCCACTAGTTTTATATCGTCGGTATAGCGGCCTTTTCCGGTGATGTAGCGCTTGTCTTCGGTACGCCTCACCGATTGACCAATATATTTATTACTCATAAATGCTTTGGGTTGAATGAGTGATTGAATAAGGAGCTGTTAGCTGTTAAGCTGTTAGCAATTAGGTTTTATAAATATTTAATTTTGAGGGAGATAAATTAAGTTTCTCAAAAACATAAGAAAGTTTTTATATGTATAAACTTTAAATGCTGGGAGAAATACCTGCGCAAATGAACGAGGTGAATCGCTTCGTTCGATCAGGCGGTTACGGCTTTATCTTCCTTCATTTTCTGCGCAGCCCATTGTACTGATTTAACAATGTTGTGGTAGCCGGTGCAGCGGCAGAAATTACCTTCCAATGCGTGCCGAATTTGTTCTTCGCTAGGGTCCGGGTTCGATTGAAGAAAATCTGCCGCAGACATAATCATGCCCGTCGTACAAAAACCGCATTGCAGCCCGTGGCACTCTTTGAAGCCTTCCTGCAAGGGGTGCAGTTCGCTGCCCGAAGGCGCCAAGCCTTCAATTGTCGTAATTTCACAGCCGTCGGCCTGTACGGCCAACATAGAGCAAGACTTGACGGATTGGCCATCCAGGTGAATGGTGCAGGAGCCGCAGCTACTGGTATCGCAGCCAATGTGTGTGCCGGTGAGGCTCAGTACTTCCCGCAGATAATGCGCCAGCAACAGGCGTGGCTCTACTTCGTGCGAGTATACTTTGCCATTAACTTTTACCGTAATTTTTGCCATAGGTTTAAGGGTATTTATAAGGTTTTGGAAAACGTAATTTGATGTGATTCAGGGAGAAATGTGCCTCGTCATACTGTTTCTATTTCCTGCTCGAAATTGTTGAAAAACTGTTTTGTCAGCGTATGAGCTACGCCACTCATGACGCGGTTTCCGGTGCGGGCCAACAGCCCCGACAGCTTGGCACCGCCGTCAAAAACGAGCTCGGTGTGGCCTTCGTCAGTGGGTTTCAGGTCAATGCGAATGGTAGCGTCAGCATTGCCGATTTTGCTGCTTTGCTTCACGTGCAGGGTATAGCCTTCGCCTTCCCGAATATCCTGAAGCGTCAATCCCCCCGAAAAAGAGCCGCTCACGGGCCCCATTTTTATTTCAGCAACCGCCTTGTATTCATTTTCGGCGGTTTTTTCCAGTCGTGTAATGCCCGGTACAATGCGGGCGAGTGTGTCCGTATCCATCAGCATAGCCCAAATGCGGTTGGTATCAGCATTCAGGATGTGTGAGCCAGTTAAGTCCATAGTTATTTCTAGTCATAAAAGTGAAAGAGTTCAAATTTATAATAGAATTATTCAATAAATAAGGACGATTGCATCAACTTGCTACACGATTCTATCAGATCGAACAGGTAAACAAAGTAGGGGAAAGAAATAAATAAGGGTATATGAAAAATCAGAATGCGCCGTTTTGCCAGGATTCGGACGTAACCCAAAGGGCGTTTTGTGTTTGTAGCCGTGCGAGGTGTCGTTCTTTGTATTGTGTTGGCGTAAGGCCGGTATTTTTCCGAAAAACTTTCAGGAAATAATTGACGTGGTTGAACCCGCAGGCAAAGGCCACGTCCGTAATCGTACGATCGGGCTGAAGCAGTAGTTCCGACGCCAGCCGAATGCGCTCGCGGTTGATAAACTCTATGGGCGAAAATCCAAATTGCTGCTTAAAACTGCGGTAAAACGTAGGCTCGCTCATGCAGGCCTGCTCCGCAAGCGTGGCCACAGAGATACTCTCGTGCAAATGTTGCCGCAGATACTGAATGGCATACGCCAGGCGATTGCGGTGAGCATGTGCCTGCGAATTGGCCATGAGCACGTTGCGCGCCTTGGTTTGCATCAGGCGGATGGTGAGTTCCTGCAAGATCAATTCAGCAAAGTAATCGCGGGCGGAATTGCCTTCGGTACACACAAAAATCAGACGGTTGAGGAGCTGATTGATGGTTTCATCATTGGTAAAATATAGATTGTCAGGCGTAAACTGCCAGCCATCGGCACTATCAATGAGCGGCGCACGCTCGTTGAGATCATCCGTAAGTTTGTGTATTTTTTCTTCCGAAAGGGCCAATGCAAGGCACTGCGTAGGACTTTGCAGGGTCGCTTCCGGGAAGTCGATACGCATGACCCCATCGCCGGGAACCAAAACGGACTGACCCGGAAAAAAATCAAACGCCGCAACACCGTCCAAATGCATCACTTTTTTTCCCTGAATCATACTTGCCAGCACCGGATAATTGAACGACAGCTGAATATCTTCGGCCCGGGCGTGGGTTTCGTAGATATTGAGCTCGGCCATGTGCAGCGCGTAGGCGGTGCGATTTTCGACCATATCGTCAAGCTTTCGGCCTGTAAGGTGTTTGGAAATATCCAGAGAAGGTTTAGTTTTCATGCCTGACAGTAGATAGGATTTTCTATTTCTTCGGTCTATGCCGCCCAACCTGCCACAACGCAATCCGTCATTTCCTGGGGTTGGGGTATCAAATATATATAATTTAAAGATGAAATAGTACTATGAGGAGTAAAAGTGCGCTGTAAGGTATTAGCCGAAGTGAAAACTACACTTTATTGTCTTCACTTTTTCCCCGTACATACTACGCCCCATTCCGAATCCTCGACACCACTTCCAGTATATGGCCGATTGCCAGATCAATATCTTCGGAAGTTGTGAAACGACCGAGGCTAAAACGAATAGAGGCATGAGCCAGGTCGTCGGGCAGGCCGAGGGCTTTGAGTACAAACGAAGGCTCCACCGAGGCCGACGTACAAGCCGATCCGTTGGAAACTGCCAGTCGGTGCAGCGACATGAGCAGTTCTTCGCCGTCGAGCCCGCCAAACGAAATGTTGGTGGTTTGCGGCAATCGCTGCGTGCGGTGGCCGTTGATTTGCGTGTTGAGGAGAGAGTTTATGAGGTTGTTTTCCAGCGTATTTCGTAATTCTGTTAGCCTGGTTGATTCCTTAGCGAGTTCTTTTTGAGCCAGCGCACAGGCCACACCGAGCCCCACAATGCCGGGCACGTTGAGCGTACCGGAGCGCAGGCCGCGCTCGTGGCGTCCGCCGTCAAGCTGAGCCGTAAGCGAAATGCCCTTGCGGACATACAATGCACCCACGCCTTTGGGGCCGTACAGTTTGTGGGCCGACAAACTCAGCAGATCAATGGCAGCGTGTTGGACGTCAATCGGCACTTTGCCCACGGCCTGCGTGGCATCGGTATGGAAGAGTACACCGGCTTTTCGGCACAGACTGCCGATTTCGATAATGGGTTGAATCACGCCGATTTCGTTGTTGGCGTACATCACCGACACCAGCAGGGTATCGGGCCGAAGGGCGTCCTGAACCTGTTCCGGACAAATGAGCCCGTCTGAATCCGGCAGCAGGTAGGTTACTTCTGCGCCAAATGCTTCCAGGTGCTGACAGGTGTCAAGCACTGCCTTGTGCTCGGTGGCTACCGTAATAATATGTTTTCGGGAGGCTCCGAGCGCTTCAAAAGCACCTTTAAGTGCCAGATTGTTGGATTCGGTGGCACCGCTCGTAAACACAATTTCTTTTTCAGTAGCCCCCAAAATCCTTGCTACCTGTTGTCGGGCTGTGGCGACGGCTTCGGCTGCTTCCCAGCCGTAGAGGTGTGTTCGGCTCGCGGCATTGCCAAAGTTCCCGGTCAGCCACGGCATCATGCTGTCGAGCACGCGCTGATCAAGCGGAGTAGTGGCGTTGTAGTCGAGATAAATCGGACGTGCGGAAGCAGACATACTATTTATTTGGAGCGGTTGATTGGTAGGTAAAATTTAGAAACATGCCAGACCGTAAGGAAGTTTTCTGGTTTGATAGTAAATCGTATTTACAGGAAACTTCTCCTATAAAAACAGTAGAGTAGCCCAGTAAAAATTCAATGGTACAGATTTTTTTAACAAATTAAGTCTAATTTGTGCTTTGTAAAATCAATTAACTTAGATCGTATGTCCAGAATTGCACTTATAACGGGCGCTTCGTCCGGCATTGGAAAAGCCACCGCCATGGCGTTGTCAAAAAGCGGGATTGACCTCATTCTTTGCGGGCGCCGCGAGGACCGCCTGCGCGAACTGAGCGAGACACTTGCTCCCTATACCCGCACAACCATTCTTACCTTTGACGTCAGCGACCGCAAGGCCGTTACACACGCCATTGACTCGCTGCCGGCGGAATGGCAGGCAATTGATATCCTGGTAAATAATGCTGGAAATGCTCATGGCTTTGACTCCATTGAGGTGGGCGATCCTGCCGATTGGGACGCCATGCTCGACAGCAACGTAAAAGGATTGCTTTACGTCACCAAAGCAGTGACTCCTGGCATGGTGTTGCGGGGAAAAGGTCATATTGTAAATATCAGCTCGATTGCGGGTAAAGAAACCTACGCCAACGGAACGGTGTACTGTGCTTCCAAAGCCGCCGTAGAAGCTCTCAGTGAAGGTATGCGTCTGGACCTGACCAAGCACGGAATCAAGGTAACAAACATTGCACCGGGTGCGGTAGAAACGGAGTTTTCGCTCATTCGTTTTAAGGGTGATGAAGCTCGTGCCGGAAAGGTGTATGAAGGGTTTGTGCCCCTGCGCGCCGAGGATATTGCCGATTGTATCGCCTATGCAGTATTGGCACCCGCCCACGTGACGATTTCGGACATGACCATTTTGGCCTCAGCGCAGGCAGCGGCCACGACGGTTTATCGTAAGTAAATAGAATGTAAAGAGGAGCGCTATTTTATTTCTGATTGCCAAAATACAGACCCAAAATCTCGGGATCGACGGTGTGAGTTCCTGCGTAATCCAGGATATTCAGGCCGGGAATCTGTTTGCGTAGCTGCACCAGATATTCCGGGAAGTCGATTTGGTTGAGAAACTGATCCTGATCGCCGAAAATGTAATACGTTTGTGACGGAATACGGGCGGGATCAATCACATCCTGAATGCCATTGGCAAAATATCCCGCCCAAATTACCAGCCGATCACAGCTGATCGTACCCTGATTGAGCCAACGGCAGGCCGTGGTGGCACCTTGCGAAAACCCAAATACGGTTAGCTGAATGGCTTTTGGAAGGCCTTTTTCAAAAATTGTTTTGTAAATACTTTCGAGGTAAGCGACATAGTCATCTATTTCTGTCTTAGACGATTGCCGGGTCATCCACGATGCCCCGACCCGCTTATATTCTGCGTCGGTATAAAAACGGGAAAGAGCTTCGGGCGCCACTACGAGTGTTCTGCCATCGTTCAGCTTCTCGAACTTTCGGATAAAATATTCCGCAAGTTGTCCATATCCATGCAGTACAAACCATACCCGTTCGGTAGTTTCATTGAGTTCGCCGAGGGTAAAATAGCGGGCCGTTCGACTGACGGAGATTGTATGCGTTTTTGCTGTCATGTAAATAATTTGTGTGATCAAAAGTCTTTCAGAACGTGAGCTAATGCACCTTCTTTCAAGGCATAACTTGAAACACGAAGGTGCGGAATTTTATATTTTTTCAACACATAATCAATCAAACACACGGCTACCACAATCATATTGACCCGCAGGGGAATCATCCCCGGAATGGTAAGCCGCTCCGCTGCATTGCGGGTCAACAGTAGTTCAAAGCTACGATAAAACTCTTCGAGCGATAAGTCAAAACCTGTCTCGGTGGCCGCAGGCCACTCACCCAACCGATGCTGATAATCCATTGCTACAAGCGTATCAAAGGTTCCGGAAGAACCTACCAATGCCGTAGGGGCATACTGATGAATGGCATTGGCGAGGGGAATTAACTGTTCGTCAAAATAATTGTAAAGCCGCTGTCGGTCAGAATTTGTAAGTGGATCGGTACGCATAAATTTTTCCATCAGGCGCTGTCCACCGATTTCAAAACTCTGCTTCCAGAAAATCTGCTGCTGATTGCCTAGAATAAACTCCACACTCCCGCCGCCGATGTCCATAATCAGCGAAGGCTCAGTGCCCAGATCCAGCGCATTGCGCACGCCTTCATAAATGAGTAATGCCTCCTGATTGCCGTCAATTTGCTGAATATGAATGCCTGTTTCTTTTTCCACGAGTTGACAAAATTGTTCTCCATTGTCCGCGTTGCGAATCGCACTTGTACCAAACGCAAACGTACGGGTAAGCTCTACGTCAAATTCTTCCAGTTTTTGACGAAAAAAGCGCAAAACGGTCAACGCGCGTTCGGTAGCTGCTTCGGTGATCGTTTGGCGATTGATGCCCCCTTCCCCGATTTTGGCGGCGCGGCTCTCATGAAAAAGGGTAGTGCTGCCCCCGTCAGCGCGTTTCTCCACGATCAGCAGATGAAACGTATTGGTGCCTAAGTCAATTATTCCCAGCCGGTCAGTCATAGAAACAGGGGTAAAAGAGCCATTCAAAGATGTTTTGATTAAAAAACCAAAAATAGTTGAATTTTAGAATAGTTAACTCTTGATTTTCTGGTAAATCTGCGTTTTCTTTGCAGTCCGAAATTTGAGAACAATCATAAAAACAGTATATAGCTCCTATGCTTATCATTAACGTTAAAGACAACGAGTCCATTGATCGCGCTTTGAAGCGTTACAAAAAGAAATTTGAAAGAACTGGTACAATGCGTCAGCTTCGTGCACGGACGGCTTTTGTGAAGCCTTCCATCAAACGTCGTCACGAGGTTTTGAATGCTATTTACAAGCAAAAAACCTACGGTCACCTCGAAGATTAGTCAATAATTTGGCTTTTCTGAGCTAGTTGACGGGAGAGATATATCCTGTTTATACAGAAAATTGTAAGCGGCTGTCTTGTTCAGGATAGCCGCTTTTCGTATGTTGTGCCAATGATAACACTATTTCTGGATCATTTGCGCCACGAAAAGCGCCTCAGTGAGCACACGCTCACCGCTTATAGCTCTGATTTGCAGCAGTTGACAACCTACCTGCTGCTGCAATATGAGTGCGCCGAACCGCATACTGCCTCCTCTCAGCAGCTTCGTTCGTGGGTGGTAAGTATGGTTGAAGAAAATATAAAGCCAACTTCTCTGAACCGTAAAATGGCCACGCTTCGCTCATTCTACGGATTTTTACGCCGACGAAATCTCATTCCCAGCGATCCGACCAAAACTCTCCACGCCCTGAAAGAGAAGAAAAAGCTGCCTGCTTATGTGGAAGAGAAAGCCATGGAAGTACTTTTTGAGGAAGGGGTGTTTTCTGATGATTTTTCGGGGCTCCGCGACCGCATCATTCTGGAACTGCTTTACGGAACCGGGATGCGTCTGACCGAACTGATTACTCTACGGATAAAGGATATTGACCTGGAACAGCGGTTGATTCGGGTGACGGGAAAAGGCTCCAAAGAACGGCTGATCCCGATTACGGGTTTGTTGGTGCAGGCTCTCACGGAGTACCTCGCACAGCGGGGCGCGCTTGAATCGTCAGATATTCTTATTTTGACGGATAAATTTAAACCGGCCTACGCTGTGTTTGTGCAGCGAACGGTCAAAAATTACCTGTCAGCAGTTACGACCCTTGCCCAAAAAAGCCCCCACGTGCTGCGGCATACCTATGCTACACACCTTTTGAACCGGGGCGCTGACCTGAACGCCATCAAGGAATTGCTGGGACATGCCAACTTTGCGGCTACCCAAATCTACACGCACAACTCCATCGAGAAACTCAAAAAAACCCATCAACAGGCGCATCCCAAAGCCTGAAACCAATTTTTAGGGCTATATTTGCCTAGTTAAATAGATCCAAAATTTAATTTCGTCCATTTTCCATGAGCCATATTTTTCAGGACGCAGTCGTAACGAAGTACAATATTTTCAATAGCCTTTTCCTGAGTTTGCCCTATCGGGGAGTCTATCAGACGGGCTCTTTATTGCCTTTGCTTACTCAAAAAAGTGAAGAAGGTTTTGCGGCAGGAAAATCGCCCCGGCAGATTATTGAACATTTCTTTGAAGAGCTGCTCGAAGAGGCAACGCCCAAAGAACGCATGGATTTGCTCTTTGCGTTTATTCAATATATTGAGCGACAGGTTGTTTTGTTTGATTCGGTAGAGGACGCAGCCTTTGACCAAACCCACGAAATGAATGGCAAAGGATCGGTTAAGTACCTTGTAGATCGGCTGGATACCGAATCTATGCGCAAAAAAATGCTGGACAAGCTTCAGGATTTTAGCGTTCGGATTGTACTCACTGCGCACCCCACCCAGTTTTATCCCGGAAAAGTGCTGGGGATTATCAACGATCTGGAAGAGTCTATCCGGGTAAACGATTTTGCGACGGTTAATCAGTTGATTTTGCAATTGGGCAAAACGGCTTTCATCAATCACGCCAAACCCACGCCCTATGACGAAGCACTAAGCCTGTGCTGGTTTTTGGAAAATGTATTCTATGATGCGATACCGGCAATCCTGAAAAAGCTGATTGACGAATTAGGCATGTCAGCCCACGATTGGCCCTACCCGCAGGTCTTCCGGCTTGGTTTCTGGCCTGGCGGTGACCGCGACGGCAACCCGTTTGTTAATGCGGACATTACGCTTAAAGTAGCCGAAAAGTTGCGTGATTCGCTTCTGAGAGGTTATTATCGCGATATTCGGGTGCTTAAACGTCGTCTGACATTTAAAGGTGTTGAAGGTACGATTTCGGAAATGGAGCGGAAGATGAACAGCACCATTTTTGGTCCGCAGGAAGAAGGCTATACCAATGCAGAAGAGCTGATGGCCGAATTGCAGCAGGCTCGCCAATTCCTTGTAGATAGGCATCAGGGGCTTTTTCTGGAAACGCTGGATCTGTTCATTATCAAAGTAAAATTGTTCGGATTTTTCTTTGCCAGTCTGGATGTTCGTCAGGACAGCCGGAAGCATACCAAGGCCTGGGAGGATATTTTGAAACGGCTGGAAACAAAAATTCCGCTGCTAAAATACAGTGAATATCAGAGCTGGGACGAAGCCCGCAAGATTGACCTTTTGCTCTCGCTCAATATTCCACTACGTGAAGAAGACTATGAAGACGCCACGACGAAGGATATTCTGGCGTCTATGAAGTCCATTAAAACTATTCAGGCGCGCAACGGCGAACCGGGCGCACACCGCTATGTGATTAGTAACTCAACCACCGCGCTGGACGTGATGGGCGTTTGGGCACTGGCGAAAAACCTGATTGGTGACGAAAAGGGGCATCTTGCGCTTGATGTAGTTCCACTTTTTGAAACCGTGGACGATTTGGCCAATTCGGCAGAAGTGATGCGTACCTTGTACGAAAATGAAGCCTATCGCAGCCACCTGACCCGCCGAGAAAATCATCAGACGATTATGGTTGGCTTTTCGGATGGGACCAAAGACGGGGGCTATCTGCGTGCCAATTGGTCGATCTATCAGGCCAAAGAAGAACTGACCAAAATCTCGCGCCAATTCGGAATTAAGGTGACGTTTTTTGACGGTCGGGGAGGTCCTCCCGGTCGGGGTGGTGGAAATAATCAGAATTTCTACGCCTCACTTGGTAAAAATATTGAGGATAAAGAGGTACAGCTAACGGTACAGGGACAGACCATCAGCTCGAACTATGGTACGGTTCCAACGGCAATGTTTAACCTTGAACGTCTGTTCACAGCGGGTCTTGAAAATAGCCTGTTCAGGTCGAGCCGTAAAGACGAGCAACTGACCGAAGCGGATGGAGAACTGCTCGAAGAGCTGGCAGAATCGGCTTACCGCTCGTACCTGGATCTGAAAAATCATCCATCATTTGTAAAATATCTGGATCTAAAAACACCGCTTCGGTTTTATGGCCAAACCAACATTGGCAGCCGCCCCACCAAGAGGGGTGCCGATGGAGAAGGACTTAAATTTGAAGACTTGCGGGCCATTCCATTCGTCGGATCATGGGCACAAATGAAGCAGAACGTTCCTGGGTTTTATGGCTTTGGATCGGCAATTGAGCAGCTCAGCGCCGAAGGCAAGCAGGAAGAATTGAAAAAGCTTTACAAAAAATCGCTCTTTTTCCGCACGCTCATCGAAAATTCCATGCAGTCGCTTTCCAAAGCGTTTTTCCCGGCTACGGAGTACCTTCGAGAGGAAGAGGATTACCGGGAATTGTGGGATAAAATGTACGATGAGTTTATCCGAACCGGAAAATTATTACTTGAAATTTCAGGTCAGAAAGAGCTGCTTGATAGTAATATTGTGACAAAAGAATCGATCAAAATTCGGGAGCGGATCGTACTTCCGCTTATCACGATTCAGCAATATGCCTTGCAAATGCTATCCGAAACTCCCGAAAACCGGACGATGGACGTGGAGGTACTCAATAAATTGATCATGCGCGCTATGTTTGGAATCATCAACGCCGCTCGGAATTCCGCCTGATCATTTCAACTCATTGATTTAAGAAAATTCATTTTTATAGAGGTGCAGCTTGTTTTAGAACAGGTTACACCTCTTTTTTTTGTGCCGTTTAGGATCGTTTGGGGGTAATTCTTTTCCTGTAAAGCTTTTAAGCAAAAACAAAATAATCCTAAAATTTGTTAGAATAGTAAATTGTTGTTATAATTGTTGCTTAAACAATGATTGATAAAGCATCTTTAAATTCCAGCAAATTATGCCAATCTACCACCGACTTGGAAACCTACCTCCCAAACGACATACGCAGTTTGAAAAGTCAACCGGCGGGCTGTATCACGAGCAGGTATTCGGCACGGTTGGTTTTGACGGAATGGCGTCTACGCTGTACCACATTCACCGCCCAACGCAGGTAAAACACGTTGGCGAAGCCCTTGACGTAGCGCCCAAAATTGCCGTAAGCAACAATCTGACGATGCGTCGGCTGGAAGGATTTAAGGCAAAGCCCGCTGCTGATTTTCTGGAAAGTCGCATCCCACTGCTCGTAAATGCCGCGCTTACGATTGGCGTGGCGGCACCGATTGAATCTCTTACGACCTATTTCTATAAAAATGCTGATGCGGATGAACTCCTTTTTGTTCATCGGGGAAAAGGCAGGTTGCGCACATTATTTGGAACAATTGATTTTCAGTATGGCGACTACCTCGTGATTCCCCGAGGCGTAATTTATCAAATTGAGTTTGCTACGGCAGATAATCGTTTGTTCTATATGGAGTCGCGCTCGGCGATTACTACACCCAAAAAATACCGAAATCATTTTGGGCAATTGCAGGAACACGCCCCTTACTGCGAACGGGATTATAAGCTTCCAACCGAATTGTATACGCAGGACGAAACGGGTGATTTTTTAATTAAGATAAAGAAAAACCACGCGTTACATCCGGTTGTCTACGCTGCACATCCGTTCGATGTTGTAGGTTGGGACGGCTACAATTATCCCTGGGGAATTTCTATTCATGATTTTGAACCAATAACCGGACGCATTCATCAACCTCCGCCGGTACATCAAATGTTTCAGACCGACGCCTGCGTAGTGTGCTCGTTTTGTCCCCGGCTGTACGATTACCATCCAAAGGCAATTCCGGCACCTTACAACCACAGCAATATTGATTCTGACGAAGTTCTGTACTACGTAGATGGAGATTTTATGAGCCGGAATTCGATTGCTTCCGGAGATCTTACGCTGCATCCGGGCGGTATTCCCCACGGCCCGCATCCGGGAGCGTATGAACGCAGCATTGGTAAAAAGGAAACACACGAGCTAGCCGTCATGATTGATACATTTCACCCCTTGCAGCTTACCGAAGCGGCACTTGCTCTGGACGACGGAGCTTATGTTTCAAGCTGGCTGGAAAAGTAAAATTTACGCAGGCTGTTAGTTTGCTATTTAGTTGGAAATAAGACTTTTACTTAAAGTAAAGTAGTAAAAAAATAGACGTATGGAAAAGTTTGAAACACTGGAAATGGTAGAAAATCAATCGGCAGATGTAGATTTTTTGCCCATTAATGGTACTGATTATATTGAACTATATGTAGGAAATGCCCGGCAGGCAGCTCACTATTTTCAAACGGCCTTTGGCTTTCAACCGCTGGCTTATGCCGGCCTTGAAACTGGTCTGACCGACCGCGAATCCTACGTGGTAGTGCAGGATAAAATCCGGCTTGTGCTTACCTCACCTCTAAAAAAAGGAACAGAGCTGGGCAAACATCTTGACCGACACGGCGATGGGGTGCGCGTTGTGGCCCTTTGGGTAGACGATGCCCGGTATTCTTTTGAAGAAACAACCCGGCGTGGTGCAAAACCGTACTTAAAACCAATGGCTAGGCAGGACGAAGCCGGCCACGTGGTGCTTTCAGGAATACATACCTATGGCGATACGGTTCATGTTTTTGTAGAAAGACAAAGCTACGACGGCGTGTTTTTGCCGGGTTACCGGGCGTGGCAACCTGACTATCGACCGGCGGATGTAGGCTTGCGCTATGTGGACCACATGGTGGGAAATGTCGGCTGGCAGGAAATGAATACATGGGTGGAATTTTATGCAGATATCATGGGGTTCAAACAACTCGTTTCGTTTGACGATCAGGACATTTCGACGGATTACACAGCCCTGATGAGCAAAGTGATGAGCAATGGAAATGGTCGTATCAAGTTCCCGATCAATGAACCTGCCGAAGGGAGGAAAAAGTCGCAGGTAGAAGAGTACCTGGATTTTTATGATGGCCCCGGCATTCAGCATATTGCCGTGGCGACGGATGATATTATCGAAACGGTGCAGCAGCTGAAAGCCCGTGGCGTAGAATTTTTAGAGGTTCCTGATACGTACTACCACAATTTGCTGAGTCGGGTGGGGAACATTGACGAAGAGTTAGCCGAACTCCGGCAACTCGGTATTCTGGTGGATCGCGATGAGGAAGGGTATCTTTTACAGATTTTTACCCGGCCCATCATGCCGCGTCCTACGCTTTTCTTTGAAATTATTCAGCGTAAAGGGGCAAAATCCTTTGGTAAAGGAAATTTTAAAGCCCTCTTTGAAGCAATTGAACGGGAACAATCGCGGCGCGGAACCCTGTAAAAATTAGTTCCTGGATTATTTTTTAGAGTAGGTATTCACACGTTAACCGATGAAAGTTATGAAACAGCCGTATGAAAAATATACAAAAACTGACCACCTGATGTGGAAACGGTTATTTGAACGACAAATGGAAATTTTGCCCCGCCTGGCAAGCGAGGCTTATCTGACGGGTATCGAACAAGTAGGTTTCGTGGCCGATCATATCCCCAATTTAACTGCCGAAACCAACCCCCGGCTACGGGCCTTGACAGGCTGGGAAGTGTACGTGGTGCCGGGACTTATTCCGCATCAGGAATTTTATCAGCATTTGGCCAACCGGCAATTTCCAGCCTCCACATGGCTGCGAAGTCCCGAGCAGCTCGACTACCTCGAAGAGCCCGATATGTTTCATGATACCTTCGGGCATGTACCTTTGCTCTGTCAGCAGGCATTTTGTGATTTTATGGCTGATTTGAGCCGGGTAGCTCTACGATTTATTGAGCAGAGTCATCTGATTGAGCGCTTGTCGAGGCTGTACTGGTACACCGTGGAGTTTGGATTAATTCATGAAAATGGCGCGCAGAAAATCTATGGCGGTGGTATTTTGTCCTCGCCGGGCGAAAGTGCCTATTCCGTGCGGCCCGACGTACCAAAGCGGCCTTTTGATGTAGAGGTTATCCTGAATACTCCCTATCAGATTGATCGTTTTCAGGAACACTACTTTGTGATTGACAGTTACGAACAACTTTATGCTTCCGTGCCAGAAATTGAAAAATTATTAGAAAATATAGAGGAAAAAGAGTCAGTTTACTAAAAAAATAGCAAAAAAAATAGTATTTTATTAGTAAAGCAACAGTTTGTGTCTAGTATATTTGTAGGGTGTAAAATGGCTTTTAAACATCTGCGGATAGTACTATGACGCATCATTCCGATCAGCGCGCTTACTTTTTTAAGATTGATACAACAATCAAAAAAATACGGAGTGCTTTACAAAAGAAACTCAATGAAAATGGCATTGACCTGACCGTGGATCAGTGGGTGTTAATCGATCACATTTCCAGAGAGGAAGGTATTAGTCAAAATGCGCTTGCGGAAGTAACGTACAAAGATCCGCCCACGGTGACGCGTATCATCGACTTGCTCGAAAAGAAGGGACTAGTAGAACGCAGGATGGCCGCAGGGGATCGCCGAAAGTTTAATATCTTCATGACCGAGCGTGGAACGCAGGTTCGCAACGAGGCGTTTCCGGTAGTGGCCGAAATTCGTCGCAAGGGATGGGGTGAATTAAATGAGTCTGATTATCAGCAGTTTGTAAGAATAATGGATTCGATTTATAATAATTTTAGCGAAAGTGAATGAATTTCCCGGCTTCATGGCTACCTATTTCAGAAAGTTCTGACTTCTCGTTGGCCAATTTGCCGTTTGGTATATTTAGCCATGCTAGTCAACCGCCACGGGTGGGCGTTGCCGTTGGAGAATACATCATTGACATGACTGCCGCTGCTCAGCTTGGGGTTTTTGACCAGGCCGAAGTAGCGGTTTCTGTTTTTGAACAGTCCACTCTTAATGCTCTCATGAATGGGGGACGAGCGCAGGCATCACGGCTGAGAACGATCCTGCAACACGAATTAACAACTCCGAATTCTACCCTGCATCAGGCAGCGGACCGGGTGCTTGTCAGGCAAAAAGATGCACACATGCACCTGCCTGTTGCCATCGGCGATTATACAGATTTTTACTCATCTCTCGAACACGCCACCAACGTCGGTAAACTTTTTCGCCCCGAACAACCCCTCATGCCCAACTGGAAACACCTGCCCGTAGCCTACCACGGTCGGGCCTCGTCGGTGCAGGTGTCGGGGGTGCCCGTGCGGCGGCCGTTTGGACAAGTGTTGCCGGCAGGTGCCGATGCTCCCGTGTTTATCCCCACACAAGCACTTGACTACGAGCTGGAACTGGGCTTTTTGATTGGGAAAAATTCTATATCCGGTCGGCCCATCCGGTTGGAGGAAGCAGAGGACTATATCTTTGGATTTGTACTGGTCAACGATTGGTCTGCCCGCGATATTCAGCGCTGGGAGTATCAGCCTTTGGGGCCTTTTTTGAGTAAAAATTTTGCAACATCTATTTCTTCCTGGGTAGTAACCTACGACGCCCTGCTGCCCTTGCGGGTGTTTGGTCCTGAGCAAACTCCCCGGCCACTTCCGCATTTGGCGGACGAAGGCGCACACAATTTTTCGATTCAGCTGGAGGTAGCTATTAATCCCGCAGACGCAGAACCTTCAATCTTTTGCCAAACCAACGCCCGGCATTTGTACTGGAATGTTCGTCAGCAAATAGCACATCATACGAGCTCGGGCTGTAACCTCCGCGTGGGCGATTTGCTGGCTTCCGGCACCATCAGCGGCCCGGAACCCAACGGCCACGGCTGCCTGCTGGAACAAACGCAGGCGGGTAAAATTCCGGTAAATCTGCAAGATGGAAACCAACGCATCTACCTGCATGACTATGACGAAGTCATCATGCGTGGCTACGGTGTACAGCCGCAGGGGCGGGTTGGCTTTGGCGAAGTGCGGGCGCAGATACTTCCTGCTAACGAAAATCCATAAAATTAACATCCAATGAAAACCATTAATCCCAGCGATATAGGGCCGCGAAGCTTTTATAGTTACATGACTACCGCCGTGGCGCCTCGGCCCATTGCGTTTGCCAGCACGGTAGATGCTCAGGGACAGGTTAATCTGAGCCCGTTTAGTTTTTTCAATTATGTGGGAATCGAGCCGCCGCTCGTAGTTTTTGCCCCCGGAAAACGCAGCCGGGATCAGTCTTACAAAGACACGGCTTTGAATCTGTTCGAGGTGCCGGAAGTGGTCATAAACATGGTTACCTACGCTATAATTCAGCAAATGTCGCTCACTAGTGCGGAGTTTGAGCGGGGCGTAAATGAATTTGAAAAGGCTGGGCTTACGATGCTGCCCTCTGAGCTGGTGAAACCTCCCCGCGTGGCTGAGTCGCCTGCGCAGTTTGAATGCAAAGTAGTAGAAATCAAGGAGATTGGGTCTATGGTGCTGGTGATTGCCGAAGTAGTGCGGGCGCATTTTGACGAATCTATCCTGAACGAAAAAGGATTTATTGATCAAAGCAAGACCGATTGGGTAGCTCGCATGGGCGGCGACTGGTACGCAAGGGCGAGTGGAGAAGCGATTTTTGAAATACCCCGACCGCAGCATGGCATTGGTGTAGACGCCCTGCCCGAATCCGTCCGGCAGTCACGTATTTTGACGGGTAATGATCTCGGACGATTGGGTAGCCTGAAAATCTGGCCCGAAGAAGCAGTTATTAGCGCCTATGGCACAAATCCCGCAATTCAGGATCTCCGACAGGAAGCCCAAATGGGTTGTCAGTATTGGCCCGATCTGCTTCATAATCACGCCCGGCAACTGCTACAAAAAGATCAGGTCGTAGAGGCACTGCTCACGCTTTTACAGGAAAGCAGGTAGATATAGTCTTTGAAAGAAAATCTGTACAAGTAAATCCATTTCTGAAATTCCTTTTTTTAGAATTCAGAGCCTGCGGTTTGCTCAATTACATCACCTTATCTCTATATTATCATGAAGCGTTTTGGACTTTTTATAGGTGCCTGCCTACTTTTGGGTTTAACAATTAACCCAACGTTTGCCCAAAAGAAAAAACAAAAAGGCTGGAAAACCATTTTCAATGGCAAAAACTTTGACGGCTGGAAAATCAGCGAAAATCCCGAAACTTTCTCTATCGAAGATGGCACCATAAAGGTAGCCGGTCCGCGCGCGCATCTTTTTTATGAAGGCCCGGTAGGGAATCATGATTTCAAAAATTTTGAGTTCAAGGCGTCAATTAAAACAATGCCGAATGCTAACTCCGGCATGTTTATTCATACCGAGTTTCAGGAGGGAGGATGGCCCTCCAAAGGCTACGAGATTCAGGTGAATCAAACCCATAGCGACTGGCGCAAGACGGGCAGCGTTTATGGTGTGCAGGATGTCAAAGAGGTATTTGTGAAAGATGGGGAGTGGTATACCGAGCACATCATCGTTCAAGGCAAAAAAGTGACGGTTTTGGTCAATGATAAAGTCATTAATGAATATACCGAACCCGAAAACCCGGATCCAAAAAAACGGCTGAGCCGCGGTACGGTAGCTTTGCAGGGCCACGACCCCAAAAGCGTGATTTATTACAAGGATGTCATGGTCAGGATTTTACCTGATTAAGCTCACCTGAGACCAGAAATAGCCAGTACTTTTACCGAAAGACCCGGGCAATAAGCGGCCCGGGTCTGCGTTTTTTGGCAAACAAAATTTACGTATAGCCATGAAATCAATTCATTTAATTCTATCAGCTTTTCTCGCCCTCAGTACCTCATTTTCCACTTTTGCCCAGACAAGCACCTTGACCAAAACAGAACCAAGACGCATTGAAGTAACCGGGTTTTCAGAGATTGAAATTACACCCGACGAGCTTTATTTTACGATTTCCCTTCGGGAGTATTTTAAAGATGAGAAAAATCAGAAGGACAAAGTGATCATCAGTACGCTCGAAAAGCAGCTCATGCAGGCGATTTCGGAAGCTGGTTTGCCCAAAGAAGCGCTGCGTGTCAGCGGAGTAGGAGGGTATCAGCAGCAGTGGGAGAAAAAGAAAAATCCGGCTACTTTTCTGGAATCCAAGCAGTATGAACTGAAAGTAGAACGAGCCGATAAACTTGACGGGATTTTGTCCAAAGTAGATAGCCGGGGCATTGAATATGCTTCCATGAACCGGATGGATCATTCCAAAAAAGAGGAGTTTAAAAAGCAGGTGAAAATCAATGCGCTGAAAGATGCACGCGAAAAAGCAACCTATCTGCTGGAAGCAATCAATGAGAAAATTGGCCCCGTATTGCTCATTCATGAACTTGAAGACAACGCCTCTTACCCCGTACCCATGTACAAGACTATGCGCATGGCAAGCGCCGACATGGTCATGGAATCAGCGCCGGACAGTAATCTGGACTACCAGAAAATAAAGCTAAGCTACCGCATGCAGGCTGTTTTTGAAATAAAGTAACAGCACGAAAAATGAGGAACGTCATACGTACCCTCAGGTTGATTTTGTACATTTGATTTATTCATCACACGTCTAACCTTTTGATCACTATGAGCGTAAATGCCAAACACTTAGCCACTTTTATCCTCGGTGCCGCTGCGGGGGCTTCGCTGTATAAATTCCTGCAAACGGATGAAGGTGAAAAAATGCTGGAAGATCTGAAAACCAAAGCCGGCAGCCTGCGCGATGAAGCCGAAGGTGCAGTTGACAGAGCTCCCGAATATTTTGAACAACTTAAAAATAAAGGAGCTGATGCCCTGAAAGAAAACTTTCCGGACGCTGAGCAAATGCTCCGCGACCTGATGGATAAATTTTCCGGAAAAACACCTCCGACTCCTTCTGATTCGGAGCCAACTCCTTAAATCGCCTGACCCGAACATTCGTGTCCATTAGTAGTAAGCAAGGTCGCTTTGGCCTTGCTTTTTTAAATTAATCCCTTGCCCCATGCACCTGATCGCCATTGGAGATATTCACGGACGCGATGTCTGGAAAGAAGTCAAAGAAAAACCATCGGACAAGCTGATTTTTGTTGGTGATTATGTCGATCCGCACCGACCAATTCCAGATGATAGGGTGATTCGGAACCTGGAAGAAATCATCGAGTTTCGCAGGCAGGAGCCCGACCGCGTGGTACTGCTACTTGGCAATCACGATGCTCAGTATCTGCACTTTCCCAACTATTCATGCAGTGGCTACCGTCCGGATCTTCAATCGGTTTATGGGAAAATTTTTCAGGACAATCACGATTTGTTTCAGATCGCTTTTCAGTACAAAAAAACACTTTTTACACATGCGGGCGTTTCGGGAAAATGGTATTCGCATCACCGGGACATTTGGCCCTTATTTCCGGCAAACACCTTCGCTGACACGCTGAATAGCGTGTATCAAAGCGAGCATCGGGATGTTCTGTTTGAGGCAGGTGCCGTTCGGGGCGGCAGCGACCGATGCAGCGGGCCGATTTGGGCAGATAAATCAGAAACGCAGCGTGATTATTTTATTTTTCATCAGGTAGTGGGTCATAGTCGGGTGCCGTATATTACCCGTATGGGTGGTCCCGTTGCTTCCATTACGTACATTGATGTATTTGACACACAGGTTGATATCTATGAGGTTTTTGGATGAGTGAAAGTCTTCTTCACTCATCCAAAACAAACCTTTATCTTTTTCCCGAAAAAGAAATTGCAGTCAGGTTCAATACCCAACGCTCGTATCATCGCCGCGAGGGTCGGAGCCACCTTCGAGCGTGCCGTCAGGCAGCACCAAAATACAGTCCATGCGGCCAATTGTGCCCCGTTGTTGTTCCAGAATATACCCTTTGTTTTGAAGTTTTTGAATAGTATTTGGGGTAAAAGCTCCCGCTTCAAACATCGTTTTGTCGGGCAGCCATTGGTGGTGAAATTTCAGAGCATTTACCGCCTGCTGCATCGTCATGCCATGTTCAAGAACGTTCAGGATGGTTTGATACACAGAGGTAATGATCGTGGAACCACCGGGAGTACCTACTACCATGAGCAGCTTCCCATCTTTTTCAATAATCGTGGGTGTCATCGACGAGAGCATGCGTTTGGAGGGAGCAATTTCGTTGGCTTTGTTGCCAATCAGCCCAAACATATTCGGCACTCCGGCTTTTACACTAAAATCATCCATTTCGTTGTTCATAAAAAAACCTCCGCCTTTCACAATCACCTTACTTCCGTAGCCACCGTTTAGCGTGGTAGTAATCGACACGGCGTTGCCGTCTTTGTCGACAATCGAAAAGTGCGTGGTTTCCAGACTTTCGTAGCCCGCAATTGCTCCACCGCTCACGGCCTTGCTGTCGGTAGCGTGGGCAAAATCAAAATCTTTCCAGCGCTCTTTCAGGTACTCATAGCTAATCAGTTTTTCGACCGGAACATCGACAAAATCAGGATCGCCCAGAAACTTGGCGCGGTCGGCATAGACCCGGCGCTCGGCTTCTACCATCACCTGTACGGTCGAGTCGGTGTTCCAGCCCCAGGTTTTGAGCGGATAGGGCTCTACAAGCCGGAGCAGCTGCATGAGCGCCACGCCGCCGCTCGACGTGGGCGGCATGGTAATGACCTTGTAGTTTTTGTAATTGCCGACAACTGCTTCCCGCCAGGTAGAATGGTACTCTTTTAGATCTTTTCGTGAAATAATGCCCGTATTTTTCTTCATGTCTTTGGCAAGAATCCGGGCTACTTTTCCTTTGTAAAAACCCTCACGGCCTTTCTTCTGAATAGCCGTTAACACCTTTGCCAGGTCTTTTTGTACCAGCGTATCGCCTTCCTGCCAGTCCGATTTATCCGGTTTTAGAAAATAAGTCGTTCCGGGATTTACCTTTTGAACGACCTCCCGAATGGCGTTCAGACCGCGGGCTTCGCGGGCAGTTTGAACAACGCCTTTTTCGGCCAGATCTACCGAGGGTTGAATAACCTCCTTCCAGGATAATTTACCAAAACGTGCATGTGCCGTAGCCATTCCATCTACCGAGCCCGGCACGCCACTTGCCAGGTGCCCCAACGTGCTAAGACCTGGAATTACGTTGCCCTGCTCGTCGAGGTACATGTCTTTCCCACCTTTGAGTGGGGCTTTTTCGCGGAAATCCAGCGTGTAATTTTGTCCGTCATTGGCTCTGAAAACCATAAAACCACCACCGCCAATATTTCCTGCCGACGGGTGTACAACTGCTAATGCAAACTGCACGGCCACGGCAGCATCTACGGCATTCCCCCCTTTTTTAAGAATTTCCATCCCCACGCGCGAGGCCTCAGGATGTGCCGAAGCCACCATGCCGTTACGGGCAAAAACGCCTTCACGGTCGTTGTAGAAAGGTTTTTGGGTAGGGTCATCGGTCAAAAACTGGTAAAAGCCTTTGCTCTCTTTTACGGGCTGTTGAGCCTGAATCAATAGGGGAGACCCCGCTAATAGCAGGCCGAGAAGATACTTTTTCTTCATGTATAATTCGATTGGGGTTAAGATGATTTGGGATGAACCTTTTCCCAAGTTAAAAAAGTTTGTTGAGAGAATGATGAGGAATTCAGGTTCAGGAAGTTGACTCTTTTATTTATCCTAAAAAATAAAAAAAACGTGACAGAAATAAATTTCCATCACGTTTTAAAAAAAAGAGGTAATAAATGAATTAACGGGCTATTCCTTTACCTCAGCCAATTTTTTTTCTTTGGGAGGAAACAGCAGAGAAACGATGATGCTCACGGCCAGAATACCCACAATCACGATCAGCGAGTACATGTTGTTGAAGCCCCATTCGTGCAGCTGATGCTCGAATAGCATTTTTAATCCAATGAACGTCAGCAAAACACCTAAACCATATTTGAGGTAGGCGAACATATCAATGACATTGACCAGGAAGAAAAACATCGAACGCAAACCCATGATGGCAAATACGTTAGAAAAAAATACGATGTAGGGATCTTTGGTGATAGAGAAAATGGCCGGAATGGAGTCAACCGCAAAAATTACGTCCGTAAAGGCAATCACGATCATGACTACAAAAAGGGGAGTTACGTAGAGCTTGCCCGTCCGCTTGCTGCGAATAAAGAAATGGTCGACAACGTAGCGTTCAAAAACGTTGAAATAACGGGAGGTGAGCTTTACTGCGGGGTGCTTCTGAACGTCAATATTTTCCTCTTCGTCTTTGGTAAACAGGATTTTGAGACCGGTATAAACCAGGAATGCACCAAAAATGTAGAGTATCCAGCTAAATTGCTGAATCAGGGCAGAACCCAAAAATATAAAGATGAACCGCAGCACAATCGAGCCTAAAATTCCCCACACCAATACTTTTTTGTAGTAAATTTCACGAACGCCGAAGGAGGAGAAAATGAGGATAAATACAAAAATATTATCAACCGAAAGCGAATATTCTACCAAATAACCCGTCAGGTATTCGAGGGCCATGTTGTTTTGAAACTTTGTGAGCGCAGCGTCAAAATCAGCCGGTAGCGTCAGGTTTTGGTAGTAAAGACCCTGTACGGCAGCTAAATGCGACGGATCACTGATGTCGTGTACCCAATAGCCAAAGTTGCGGAGGAAAAAGTAAAAACCGATGGCCAACGTTACCCACACGGCACTCCATGCTGCGGCTTCTTTGAACTGAACAATGTGACTGCGCTGACGACTGAAAGCCCCAAGGTCAAGCATCATTACAAAAATGACGAAAACGATGAAGCCAGCAAAAAATATAACTTCGTTTGACATAAAATTCCGGATAAATTAGAATGGATTTAATCAGCAAAATAAAAGATAAATTCTCACATACAAATGGATATCTTACCACTTATCCCTTTTAATTTGTGGCTATGCAGAAGGTTTTTAACTTTTGTTGATCTATTACAAAAAAGCGCGTACCTCACAAGATTATAAAAAACGTACCCATGAAGTTTTTACGGCAGGTTCTTGAAAGTTTCCGTTTTGCCTGGCAGGCCCTTCGTTCCAATATCACCCGGACTACCCTTTCTCTACTGGGTGTAACCGTTGGTATTTTTGCCATCGTGGCTGTGTTTACCATCGTTGATTCATTGGAACGAAACATCAAAGAAAGCATGAGCTTTATCGGCGATAAGGTCGTCTACATTCAAAAATGGCCCTGGGGCTTCGGGAATGGCGAATATGCCTGGTGGAGGTATTTTCAATGGCCCGAACCTTCCTACAATGAATACAAATTTTTGTACGATAATCTGAATTCTGCAAGTGCTGTGGCAATCATAGATTTTAAAGGTAATACTACCGTTAAAAATGGTTCTAACAGCCTGAATGCGCTAATTCAGGGGATTTCGTATGAGTACAATGAGATTTCGGATGTGCCTGTGGTCGATGGCCGTTATTTTTCACCCGTCGAAACCGAAGCCGGACGGCAGGTAGCAATTATCGGCGCTGACGTTGCCGAAGCCTTATTTCCCAATCAAAGTCCTGTTGGAAAAGAGTTTAAACTTGCCGGAAATCGATTTGTGGTTGTAGGTGTGCAGGAAAAAAAAGGCGAAAGTCTGGTCGAATTTGGCGGCAATCCTGACACGAAGTGTTTCATTCCCTACGGTGCTTTTGCCAAACTCTTTCAATCGGGGCGGCCTAGTCCGGACATTGTGGCCAAAGGCTATGAAGCTGATGAAGGGTTGCTCGAACTGGAAGCTGAGGTAACCGGACTGCTGCGGACAAAACGTGGCCTAAAACCCCGGAATGAATCCAATTTTTCAATTAACCGGCCCGAGGCCGCTGCTCAGGCTATTTCAGGACTCTTTGCCGTACTGACTTTGGCCGGTTGGGTGATCGGTAGTTTTTCGATTTTGGTAGGAGGTTTTGGTATTGCCAACATCATGTTTGTGTCGGTCAAAGAGCGTACAAACCTCATTGGGATTCAAAAATCGCTGGGAGCTAAAAATTATTTTATCCTTTTTCAGTTCCTCTTTGAAGCCATTATGCTCAGTTTGGTAGGCGGAGGAGTCGGGATTCTCCTGGTCTTTTTGTTGTCCTTTATGCCTTTCGGAAGCCTGAAAGTAGTTATGCTCCCCGAAAATATTTTGCTGGGCCTGGGTGTATCGAGCGTCATTGGTGTGTTGTCTGGCATTGTACCGGCTATGTTGGCTGCCCGGCTCGACCCCGTAATTGCCATTCGAGCAAAATAAGTAATTGGAAAAATCCGGCCTATTTCCGAAGTTCGCCCTTCTAATCAACAATTAATCGCAACAACTATGCGTAAATGGATTATACTTTTCATATTTCTGGCCCTTGTGTTTGGCTTTTTATACTACATCACATTCGGTTATTACAGTGAAGGAAAGCGTGGAGGATTTGTCGTGAAACTGAGCAATAAAGGCTATCTTTTCAAAACGCACGAAGGCGTGCTCAACGTGGGAGGTCTGTACGAAGGCGGTGGAACGCTCAATGCTACGCAGTGGGATTTTTCGGTGGGGGGTGATAACGAGGAAGCAATTCTCAACCTCGAAGAAGCCATCAAAACCGGACGCCGCGTATCGCTGACGTACGAGGAAAAGTTTTTTATCCTTCCCTGGAATGGAGACACCAAGTATTTCGTAACCAGGGTGGAACTCCTGGAAGCCCCCATGTCGCCCTACCGTGAGCCATCGTATCAACAGCCTGCTCCATCGCCCGTGCCGGCTGATACTACCGCCGGAACGGTTCTCTGATCAAAAGTAGTTTTTTTAGGGTAGCTAATTTCTCATTTCCGGGTCAACCGGGTGTAGTGAGAATTTAGCTACCCGCTTTTTTTGCCTTATATCCCTTCGTCAGCAACCACGTCAGGATTTTATCGCGGTGATCGCCCTGAATCAGTACTTCTCCTTCTTTGGCAGCGCCGCCGCTGCCGCATACACCTTTCAATAGTTTGGCAAGTGTTTCAAGATCAGAGGTTTTTCCAATAAAACCTTTCACGACTGTAACTACTTTTCCGCCTCCTTTTCGTTCCAGCCATACGCGCAAATCCTGCTGAGCAGCAGGCAACGTATCGGGCTCGTCTGTTTCCTCAGATTGATAGTCAAACCCGGGATCTGTGGAGTAAACTATTCCCGAACGATTTTTCTTTGACATAGCTGATTTTGGTTTTATTGATAAAAAAATTCTTTCCTGAGAAAGATTTATAAAATTAGTACAAACAAAAAAATGCTGCTAATGTATCACCCAAAGACTTTTCGGAATCACACAAACCTCTACCGTAGTTGTGTCTAATTGCCAGGGCTCCCCATCAAAATGCACCAAAGCAGGTTGTTCGGTCTGTACAGTCAAGCCCGGCAACGCCTCGTATGAAATGTAAGTTGAGGGTTTCATTTGTTTAGTAAATAGCCAATAAGTCAGTGCGGTACCGTACCATTTCGGGAATGGCCGAACGGTGCAAATTTCCAGCTTGCCATCCGACAAATCTGCCTGAGGCGCTACCCATGCATTGTTTCCAAACTGCCCGGCATTAGCAAAACTCAACGAAAAAATTTCCAACGTTTGTTCATTAATCCGAACCCGTTTCGGGGCATAGTCCCAGTAAGCCTGCATGGCTACCTTCACGTAAGTTTGTATGCCTCTATGCAGCTGTTGCCCAAAAAGATGTCCTACGTAGGCATCAAATCCTAAACCAGCCACGCAGAAAAAAGGTTGTTGATTAAGCGTTGCGCTGTCGATTAAATGAGGCTGTCCTGAAAATAAGTGCGTCAGGGCGTCGGTAAATCCCAGGGGAATGCCCAGGTGCCGGGCCAATCCATTGCCGGACCCCAAAGGCAAAATACCCAACGGAACCTGACTATGTACCAGCGCGCTGGCAACCTCGTTGACCGTTCCGTCTCCACCTACGGCTACCACACAATCCCACTTACGGGAGTCTACAGCGGCAGCGGCAAGTTCGGTAGCATGGCCTTTTGCCTGAGTCAGGATACATTCGGCAAGATGACCCGCTTCTACCGTTTTTGTTTGCAGAGTAGCTGCCAGCTGTTGAGCTTCCTGGCCGAGCCGGGTGCCTGCTCTGGGATTGATCAGAAAAAGGTAGGACAGTTTAGCCACGGTTCAGGCAAAAAAGACGAAAAGCAACACGATAAATAAAATAATAAACAGATAATACAGCCCATCCACAAACGGATACCGCTGTCGGTCTAATTTTTTAAAGAGGTCTTTGAGCATCAGGTAGAGCATTTACAGACGAGGTATACGAAAATCGGGCCGGGAACAGGTCAGAGAGAGCAACAATTTGAGTTCGTAGAAGCATTTTTTGGTGCTACTTCTGGTACTTTTTGTTGCTTGCCTGACTATCTTTGGTCGTTTTCAATCCTACAAAAATCTATAAAATTTATGAGAAAGCCCATCCTGACATTCCTGGTTCTGCTGCTTACAACTGGCCTGATGGCCCAATCTAAAAATGACCGTGCGGCAATTTTGAGCATTTTGGACCGTCAGACGGCCGACTGGAATGCCGGAAATATTGATTCTTTCATGAATGGCTATCTTGAATCAGATTCTCTGATGTTTGTAGGAAAAAATGGCGTGACCTATGGCTATCAGAATACCTATCAAAACTATCTGAAACGCTACCCGGACCGCGCCACGATGGGAACGCTGAAATTTACAATTTTGAATCTTTCCTTTCCCGGCAAAGACGTGGCATTTCTGGTTGGAAAATGGCACCTCACCCGTCCGCAGGCCGGAGATGTGGGCGGGCATTACACGCTATTGTGGCGAAAAATTAAAGGAAAATGGGTCATCGTTTGTGACCACACAAGTTAACAAGTTATGAAAAGAAAACGGAGAATTATACTATTTAGAAGAGCCGTCAGACCACTGACAGAACCTATCATTAACCCGATTAAAGACCTGGCCGAAAGTGGCCGTTTGTCTGGAATTCTTTTGCTGCTCGCCACGGTCATTGCCCTGACCTGGGCCAATGGACCCGGAGGTGCCGAGTTCCTGGCTTTTTGGGAAAAGAAAATTGGCATATCACCCCTCGAAAAAACAATCAGCCACTGGATCAACGATGGATTAATGGCTGTTTTCTTCTTTTTTGTAGGTCTGGAAATTAAGCGTGAACTACTGGAAGGAGAGTTGTCCAAATGGCGGCAGGCATTGCTGCCGGGCGGAGCGGCCGTTGGCGGGGCCATATTTCCGGCGGCAATATTTTTGTTATTTAATGCTAACACTACCGCCGTCGACGGTTGGGCTATTCCTACGGCTACCGACATTGCCTTTTCATTGGGGATGCTTTCCCTGCTCGGCGACCGCGTTCCTTTTGCCCTGAAGGTACTGCTGACGGCCATTGCCGTTATCGACGATTTTATAGCCGTTATTGTAATTGCGTTGTTTTATACCCACGAAATCCATCTTGATATGTTGCTGTATGCAGGCCTGACGCTCTTGCCATTAATGTTGCTCAACTATCTGAAAATCAGGAAATTTATTTTTTATCTGGGCCCTGGATTACTCCTGTGGTTTTTCGTTCTGAAATCCGGTATTCATGCGACTATTGCGGGGGTAATTCTGGCCGCAATGATTCCCCTGATTGAGGTAGACGACCTGGAACATGCCCTGCACAAACCGGTAAACTATTTCATTATGCCCATTTTTGCGCTTGCCAATACGGCCATCGTATTGCCTTCGGACCTGCTGGCTCTGCTGGTTTCACCACTTAGTTTCGGAATCATCCTGGGTTTATTTTTAGGAAAACCGCTCGGAATCGTACTCATGGCCTGGCTTTTGGTCAAGCTGGGGTTTGCGGAGCTGCCGTTCGGATTGCGTTGGCGACATATTTTTGGGTTGGGCTTCACGGCCGGGATTGGCTTTACAATGTCCATCTTTATCGCCAGCCTTTCCTTTGATGATGTCCTGTTTCAAAACACTTCCAAACTAGCCATTATGGTCGGAACATTACTTTCTGGGGTGGTGGGTTTGCTTTGGCTTGTTCGGGTAGATAAATCGCTTCCTTCGCCGGAATTAATTGAAAAATAATTTTAGCAAAAAGCCTTTAAAACGAGAGAGACCTTTTCCAGCGAAAAAGGTCTCTCTCGTTTTTTTCTAGTCAAAATTTTTGCTAAACACGCTTAAAAACAAGCGTGTAGGTATAATTAATGCCATCGTCAGGGTCTACCTCACTAAATGAGGCTTCCATCGTTGTCTGATTGATCGTTACATCATATTCTGCGGTGCCAGATGATGCTGATGACAATGTCAGCTTATTGCCGGTTAGTTCCCAGGTGTTCGAATCATCCAGTCCAGTCAATTCAAAAAGGGTTCCTTCTGCACTTTGGCAATCAGTAGGAGCAGTTACATTTACTCTATTGTTTGCCAGGAAGGAGAGCGTAAGTCTTGTAAAACAATCGTTTCCTGCCAAAAAATTTATAAACGGAATTAGATCGCTAACGCCACTTTGGGCTGGTGAAATCTTTAAGGATGTCATTTGCCACTCGCCTTCAATTGAAAGTGGTTCAGGATCAGAGTCCTTTTTACAGGCCACAGAAGTTGCCAGGAGGGCAGCCAAAACAAGCATCGTTGAGAAGGCTGGAACGCGAAATGATTTTGGATAGATTTTCATAAGTAAAAAGAGAAAAAGTGAAGTTCGAAGCGATTAATTGTGAGTATATGTAATTTTATTAAAAGAATGTAAAGTGAAATTTAGCAAGACTAAATTCATAAAGCGAGAATCACTTAGTCTATGGAAGAATTTTTGTGTAAATGGTAAAATGTTTTTCAATTTACTTAAAGAAAAAATACAATAAATCCTTTGCAGCCTGAATAGGCAATTGCTCGCCATTTTTTACAGCACTTTCTATCAATGGTAACTGCAACTGAACCTCAGGATGAGTCAGGAAGCGTGTTTCCAGTTCCTGTTTGATATAGCTACGCATCCAGTCAAGAGTTTGATTCTGACGATTTTTTTTAAAAAAATGAGAGCCTTTACTAACCTGTTCAAACTCCCGAATCAGGTCCCAAATCTCACCAATGCCGGTATTTTCCAGTGCCGAACACGTGACCACCTTCGGCACCCATCCTGACTCGGTAGCCGGATAAAGATGTAAAGCCCGCTGATATTCAGTTACAGCCCGGGCTGCATATATGTGGTTGTGGCCGTCGGCTTTGGTAATTGCCAGCGCATCGGCCATTTCAATAATCCCCCGTTTCATGCCCTGCAATTCGTCGCCAGCGCCAGCGAGCATGAGCAACAGAAAAAAATCGGTCATTCCCCGAACCATCGTTTCCGATTGCCCAACGCCAACCGTTTCTACAAGGATTACCTCAAACCCTGCCGCTTCGCAAAGCAGCATGGCTTCGCGGGTACGGTGCGCCACTCCGCCCAGCGACGTGCCCGCTGCAGAAGGACGAATGTAGGCCCGCGGATTGTTGGCAAGTGTTTCCATGCGGGTTTTATCGCCCAGAATACTTCCTCCCGAGCGCTGACTGCTCGGATCTACCGTCAGGACGGCCAAAGAAGTACCTTGTTGGGTAATGTGCTGTCCCAACGATTCAATGAACGTACTTTTGCCGACACCCGGTACGCCCGTAATCCCGACGCGAATGGAGCGACCGGTATGCGGTAAAATGAGCTGCAAAACTTCATCGGCGAGTTGGCGGTCGGTCAGTAGTCGGCTTTCGATTAGAGTAATGGCACGGCTAAGCACGACCCGATCCTGAGCCAGGATTCCATTTACGTACGTGGCAGGAGCAAGGCGGGGGCGCATGGCGTAAGGAGCTACAATGGATCTGGAATAGAGCGGGTAAAGTACTGATTATTTCCTTATTTTTTCAAAAAAGCTTCTGCCCAAATCAAATCTTCCGGCGTTGTGATTTTGATATTTTCGTAAGCGCCCTCAATTAGTTGGATAGAAAAGCCCGCTGTTTCCAACACGCTGGCACAATCTGTAAAATGGGGTAAAAAGCCCGTTTGAAAAGCCTCCCGCATCCAATTGAGTCGAAAGGTTTGCGGCGTTTGAATCAGGCGGTAAGCGGTGCGCTCAACTGCCTGGTTTTTTTCATTTGGCAAGATCTGCCGGATAGAATCTTTCAGCGTGACGCAGGTGACCGCAGTGCCCAATGCGGCCGCTTGTTGAAAGCTATTCGCAATAATTTGTGGCGTAACAAAGGGCCGAACGCCATCGTGTACTGCCACCACTCCCGTTGGCGCCTGAATGCTTGCCAACCCATTTTGTACCGAATGAAAGCGCGTTTCACCACCCGCAATAAGCTCGTAGGTTTCATCAAAATGAAACGTTTCACAAAGTGAATGCCAAAGGTCAAACTGTACGCTCGGCAAAACCAAACGGATCGAGAGGGTAGGCGAGTAGGCCCGGAACGTGCGGAGTGTGTGCATCAATACGGGCAGGCCGCCAATGGGTAAAAACTGCTTCGGGAGCTCGCTTTTCATGCGACTGCCGCTGCCGCCTGCAACAATAATGGCAAATTCCTGCATCATGCCTGATGGTATAAAGTAGAGTTTTTGAACGGGGTACAAAACAAAATTCGTCAGCAGCTCCAAAAAGCTACTGACGAAACAGACCTTCGGAAAGCTACTACCGATTTAGATAATCAGCATGACGTCACCGTAGGTAAAGAATTTATATTTTTCTTTAATTGCAATTTGATAAGCTTTCGTAATCAGGTCATAACCGCCAAAAGCGCAGGCTGACATCAGCAGGATCGACTCGGGCAGTTGGAAATTGGTAATCATGGCATTGCCAATTTTAAATTCGTAGGGAGGAAAAATAAATTTATCCGTCCAGCCCTCTACCGATTTTAAATGTCCGTTGGCAGATACCGACGATTCAATGGCTTTCAGCGAAGTGGTACCCACAGCGCACACGCGCTTTCCATTGTCAAGTGCCTGATTGACAATGTCGACGCTTTCCTGAAGAATCTGATAATTTTCAGAATCCGTTTTGTGTTTGGTCAAATCTTCAACGTCCACACTACGAAAAGTCCCGAGTCCAACGTGCAGCGTTACAGGTGCAAAACCGATGCCCTTTATTTCCAGCCGCTTCATGATAGACTTAGTAAAGTGCGTACCGGCCGTAGGAGCTGCCACAGCGCCTACATGCTCCGCAAAAATGGTCTGAAAGCGTTCGCGGTCAGCATTTTCTACTTTACGACGTGAGATAATTTCGGTAGGCAGTGGGGTTTCTCCCAGCTGATCGACCAATTTCATAAATTCATCGTGCGAGCCATCGTACAAAAACCGGATCGTGCGGCCACGAGAGGTCGTGTTATCAATAACTTCGGCTACAAGGTCACTATCGCCAAAGTACAACTTGTTGCCCACCCGGATTTTACGAGCCGGATCTACAAGTACATCCCAAAGGCGCATTTCGCGGTTGAGCTCCCGAAGCAGAAATACTTCAATTTTAGCGCCGGTTTTTTCTTTTTGACCAAAAAGTCGGGCCGGAAAAACCTTGGTATTGTTGATAACCATGACGTCGCCGTCATCAAAATAGTTGACAATGTCACCAAAAGTTTTATGTTCAATTTCTCCTGTTTTACGATGAACTACCATTAGGCGAGCCTCACCGCGGTCGGCAGGATGAAGGGCGATTAGACTTTGAGGAAGGTCAAACTTGAATTCAGATAGCTTCATAGCTTTATATCAGCAATATAGGTTTGTCAATTAAGCGTAAGGATTGTTTTTTAGTAAATACCCAAAAAGCATGCCCTTAAAAAATAAGAGCGCAAAAATACGAAAAATTTAGCAAAAATGTCCAAAAATTTTACATGTAGAAATCCAGACCTGTCTTCTGTAAAAGAGTAACCTTTGTCTAGTCTCTACTCAATGCATTTAGTAACAGTTGAGTAAAACGGTACTAACTAGAACTGCTTTCTCTTTTTCCATTGACTGCCTGCTGCATCAACTGCCGAAACGGCGGTCACGGGCTTTTGGGGAGCAGTCAGTAAATGAGCCATCACAAGCGCTGCCACGTGTTGAGTGGGAGTATCGATTGGTGAGGTTAATTTTTCCGGTGAAAAATAGTTGGCTACAAAGTGGGTATCAAATTGCCCCGATCGAAAGGCTTCGTGATGAAGCACAAAGCGGCAAAAAGGCAAAGTGGTTTGAACGCCGCTGATTTGATACTCATCGATGGCACGAATCATTTTCTGAATGGCCTCCTCACGGGTTTGTCCGTAGGATATGAGTTTGGCAATCATCGGGTCATAGTGAATCGGAATCTCCATTCCTTCCTCAAAACCATCGTCGACCCGCACACCATTGCCTTGTGGCCTTACGTACGTTTTGAGTGTACCCACATCGGGTAAAAAATTAGTGGCCGGGTCTTCGGCATACACCCGTACTTCCAGCGCATGTCCCTGAATGCTGAGGTCCGACTGTTGAATCGCGAGCTGTTTGCCTTCGGCAATGTAGATCATTTGCTTGACCAGATCTACGCCGGTAATTTGCTCGGTTACAGGATGTTCAACCTGCAACCTTGTGTTCATTTCCAGAAAATAAAAATCAAGATTTGAATCTACAATAAACTCCACCGTTCCGGCGCCGTAGTAGTTGCACGCGCGGGCCACTTCCACGGCGCATCGCCCCATTTCTTCCCGGATTTCGGGTGTAAGTACCGACGACGGTGCTTCTTCGATTACCTTCTGATGTCGCCGCTGAATGGAACATTCGCGCTCAAAAAGATGAATAATATGTCCATGCTGATCGCCCAAAACCTGTATCTCAATGTGCTTGGGTGAGGTAATGTACTTTTCGATAAAGACCGAGCCATCGCCAAAAGACGAAATTGCCTCGCTGACGGCGCGGTCCATTTGCTCGTCAAAACTTTCGGGATTTTCTACCACCCGCATTCCTTTTCCGCCGCCGCCGGCGCTTGCTTTGATCAGAATCGGGTAGCCGATTTGGGCCGAAATCCGCTTGGCTTCCTCGCGGTCCGTAATTGCGCCGGCAGTACCGGGCACCATCGGAATGTTGGATTTGGCAGCGGCTTGTTTGGCCGCAAGTTTACTGCCCATGACCTCGATGGATTCGGGCGAAGGGCCAATAAATAGTAAGCCTGCTTCACGTACCTGCCGGGAGAATCCGGCATTCTCGGAAAGAAATCCATAGCCGGGATGAATCGCATCGGCACCTACGAGTTGTGCGGTTTCTATGATTTTGTCGCCACGCAGGTAGGACTCCGACGAGGCCGCCGGACCAATGCACACGGCTTCGTCGGCATAGCGGACGTGCAGGGCGTGGCGGTCGGCTTCACTGAATACAGCAACGGTAGAAATGCCCATTTCTCGGGCTGTACGCATGATTCGCAGGGCGATTTCACCGCGGTTGGCAATCAATATTTTTTTTATGGTCGGCATTATTTTGCAGGATAATCTGAAAATTCTTTTTAATTTAAGTCGTAGCAATGACCGGAACGCCGTGAATCTACGCTTTTTTAAAATTAGAAGAAATAACTTTAAAAACGCAGTTCGACTCTAAAACGATCTGCCTGAAAAGGGTGTTAACAAACCGATGTATTAAGATTGGAAATTTACCCAAATGTAGTAATTTGACCAATGCAAGCCTATGAATCAGGTTTTTGCTTATATTTAAATAGGATTGAGTTTAGATGAGTACAGCTGCTGCACAAGGCGGTGAATTTCTGAATACAGATGCGTTAAAATTGACCAGGTGCCATAAGTTGATTATAACTTTCTGATTACTAAGCAAGTGCCAGCCTATCATAATTTTTTATAATTTTGCACCCTGGGAATTAAAAAAACAAATTAACAACCCACATAAACATCTATAAAGTGGATATTTTTGAGAAACTACGTGACAATTGGGGCCCGATCGGAACACCTGCCAAAATGTTGAACAGTCACCACTATTTTTCATTTCCAATGCTGGAAGGAGACTTGGGGCCGCGGATGCGGTTTATGGGACGGGAAGTTCTCAATTGGAGTTTGAACAACTATCTGGGTCTGGCCAATCATCCCGAAGTTCGTAAAATTGACGCAGAAGCCGCCGCTCGCTGGGGGCTTGCTTACCCAATGGGTGCCCGTATGATGTCCGGAAACTCAGTACTACACGAAACGTTTGAAAAAGAACTTGCCGAATTTGTGGGCAAAACGGACGCCTTCCTTTTGAATTATGGGTATCAGGGCGTTATGTCGGTCATTGAATGCGTGTGCGATCATCGCGACGTGATCGTGTACGATGCCGAATCGCATGCCTGCCTGATTGACGGAATTCGCCTGCACAAAGCCAAAATGGGACAATACTATAAGTTCAATCACAACGATATGGACAGTCTCGAAAAAAACCTCAAACGTGCGACAAAACTTGCTGACGAAAAAGGCGGCGGGGTTCTTGTAATTACCGAAGGGGTGTTTGGTATGTCGGGTAAAGTAGGGAACCTGAAAGCAATTGCCGCCCTTAAAAAACAATATAATTTTCGTTTGCTGGTAGACGATGCCCACGGTTTTGGAACAATGGGCGCTACCGGCGCGGGTGCTGGTGAGCTAATGGGTGTGCAGGATGACATCGATTTGTACTTCTCTACGTTCGCAAAATCAATGGCGGCTATTGGTGGCTTTGTAGCTTCCAATGACCCGGACATTATCATGTATCTGAAATACAACATGCGCTCGCAAACCTACGCCAAAGCGCTGCCGATGCCGTATGTGGAAGGATGCCGTCATCGTTTGCACATGATCAAGACAATGCCCGAACTTCGGGAAAATCTCTGGACCGTAGTGGAAGCAATGCAAAACGGATTACGGTCACGGGGATTCAATATAGGAGAGACCGAATCGCCGGTTACACCCGTGTTTTTGCACAGCGAAGGCGGCATTCCGGAAGTGACCCGAATGGTGCGCGATCTGCGGGAGAATATGGGGGTTTTCTGCTCGATTGTTGTGTATCCTGTGGTACCGAAGGGACAGATAATGCTCCGCATTATTCCGACTTCTGCCCATACCCTGGAAGACGTAGAATATACCCTGAACGCATTTACAACCCTGGCCGATAAACTAAAAAATAGGGTCTATCAGCAAGACGAAGTTCAGGAGATTGTTTGAGGACTAAAATAGGCTAAATTAAGAAGCAGGGGCATTTTTTAAAAAAATCCCCCTGCTTTTTTTTGACCATTTGATAAATCAGTTTCTCGTGTAACTGCTTGATAATCAATATTTTAAAAAAATAGCATTTTTTTTTGAATTTTTTGAAGTGTTTTTTTTTGTCAATTAAATTGGTAAAACGGTTTTAATTACTAAATTTCGAGCGAAACATGCCTTAATTGCGTGTATTACGCATTTTTCAACTTAAAAAAATTCACCATGGCACGATTTGAAGAAGTAAAAAATTTAGTGATGTCACTTGAAGGAGACTTTGAGAAATTCTATGAAAAAGGAAATCAGGCAGCGGGTACCCGTGTACGTAAAGGAATGCAGGATCTGAAAACACTTGCGCAGGATATTCGTAGTGAAGTTCAGGACATGAAAAATTCCGAATCCTAAAAGCATACAATTTCAAAGCAAAAAGCGGCTTCCCAAAAGGGAGCCGCTTTTTTTAGTTATTTACCGTTGAGTTTTTTCCAGTCGGTTTAGCCGTTGCATCAACACCTGCTGTTGGTGTTCGAGGACACGATATTTCTCATCGGCCTGAATGGCATACAGCGTTAATTCTTCCAGTTTTTCAACGAGTCGGGCAGCAAGTGTTGCCAGGTCCATACCTTGTTGTGTCATTTCGCTGGCAGACGGGATCTGTGGAAGATGCTGATGATTTTTCAGAAATTGGGCTACCGTTTCCAGCGTCGGTAGCTTGTAGCCGCTACTCAGCACGTGGTCAGCCCAATCTTCCGGTGAATTCAACTGTACCCTTGGAGCAACCAATACCACCTCGCCCGTCTCGCTGACCGAAAGCATCCGGGCAGCCGTTTGGCTATTGGGCGGAAGATTGGTGCGCAGCTGAGAAAACGTTAAGCCCGAGTAACCTTCCGCACCGCTATTGATTTCCAGCCTGTTGGAAGGAGTATTGGTCCCAATTCCAATGTGTGCTTCACTATTTCCCAAAATTATAGAGTTGCGTGCCGAAGAGGTTAATGTTGTTCCTGGTCCGAACGCAAGATTTTGCTGATCGTCCCAGTGAATGAACGGTTGGTTTTTGTACCGTATAGAATTGTCGTGCGCCAAAAAATTTATATTTCCCCGAAGCGTAAAGCGTTGGTCCGGGAAAGCCGTGCCGATGCCAACTTTTGTATGCACGGTATCCCCCAGCACAAGTCCGTAATTAACACCTACAAGCGCATCGTAGCCAATGGCCGTGGCGCGTAATAAGTTGTTGGATAGTACGTTAGATTTGGCGCCAACCAGGGTTGCCTGCGTACCGGAGGTAAGGCCCAGTCCGGCCTCGCTTCCGAGAAGCGTGTTGCTGTTCCCGGAAGAATTATAGCCCGATAAATCACCAACAAATACATTATTTGCCCCAATGGATCCCGACACGCCGCCGCGTTGACCGGCAAGGTAACCTACGACGGTGTTGTTTGAACCCGAAGTATTGAATGAAGCCGCATACATTCCGAGGAATGTATTGTTGGCGCCGTTGTTGTTGCTGGATCCGGCACTTGTACCAAAAAACGAATTACTCATTCCGCCGCTGTTGTTGTAGCCCGCACCAAACCCAAAGAATGAATTGTAAGACCCGCTGCTGTTGGTTTGCCCGGCCGTAGAGCCCGAGAACGTATTGGAAACCCCAACGGTATTTCCGAATCCGGCATAGTGGCCAAGAAACACATTGTTGCTGCCATCCTGATTAAAACGTCCGGCAGAAGCCCCCACAAATGTATTTGATTCGCCGATGGTGTTGGCATGTCCGGTGCCGCTCCCTAAAAAAGTATTTCGCCAGCCCGTCGTGTTGACGGTTCCGCTGTTGTAGCCAAAAAAAGCATTTTCGTTGCCCGTACTGGAAGCGCCTGCATTGGCTCCAACAATGGTGGTTTCATTGCCAAAACCAGCCGTCGTAGGACTGCTAATTCGGATGGTACTTTGGGCCTTTGTGGTGCCTGCACTTACACAAATAGCGATTAGCAGGTAAAACGGCACTTTCATTTCCTCGTAAAATGAGCTCATAACGTGTTGAAATTTTAGTTAGGTAAATAAAAATTCAAAGCGCAGGAGAGGGTTATTTCTCAAAGTTTAAAAGGTACGAGGAGAATCAGCAATTAATAAAAGAAAAAGCAATAGAAAAGACAGGCGAAGAGAAGGACAGATTAGAGGCTGAAAGTGCAGAAAAAACTGATACGGCTAAAAATTACTTCGTAAGCGGCAAGTTCTTTTTGATTAAAAAAGAAGCCGCCTGCTTTGGACCCAAAGCAGGCGACTAACCCCTAAAATTTTTCCTGATTCATGAGCGTTGCAACGCCCCTGGTGGTTACTTTTCGGGTTTGTGCATCCATGATTTCCGTGGAAATTTCGGCAGTATGTTTGTCAGGATTGATGCTGATAATCGTAAAGCGAGCTTCGTAGGCTGTTTCGACAAACATAGGCCGTAAAAAATCCACGGTTTGTTTGAGATAGACCGATCCGAAGCCAGGAAACTCAGTTCCAAGTACTTTGGTAAAAACACAGGCACCGAGCATGCCGTGAATAATCGGACGTTTGAAGGCCGTCGTAGCCGCAAATTCAGCATCGAGGTGCAGCGGATTGTTGTCGCCGGTAACTTTTGCAAAAGCTTCTACATCTGCCTGTGTAAAAAGGAAAGCATGAGTAAAGGAACTTCCAATGATTGGTTCTATTTGCATAAGATTGTATGAAAAAAAGGTTCATGAATAGTGAAAAAATCCCAACAGCGCCGGGCTGTCACGAAGGGTCAAAAATCGGATAAACTTTTTTACCCTGCAACCTTCCGAGGGATTTGCCTGTCGGCAACGTAGGCTTCCAAACACGATTTGCACAGGAAAGTGCTTCCAAAACCTGAACGAAATAGCTACCTTTGCGATTCTGAAAAAATCTGAGGAAACGCTAAAAATAGTGTGCAAAACCCTCATTATTAACCCAATACTTATGAAATTCTGGCAGAAGTTATCCCATCTTATTCTAAAAAACCGAGCGCTCCTGATTGGATTGGTTTTGCTTTCCACAGCTTACATGGGCTATCGGGCTTCACAGATTCGGCTTTCGTATGAATTGGCCAGGATTTTACCCGTTGAAGATGCCAATTATCAACTCTACGAAGAGTTTAAGGCGCGCTACGGCGAAGACGGAAATGTGATGGTTATCGGCATCGAAACCGACCGGATGTTTACCCGCGAACTCTTCAATGACTGGTACGCGTTGGGCATGGAAGTCAAACAGATTGATGGGATTAAGCAGGTACTTTCCAATGCCAATCTGTTTGATCTGGTTCGGAATGATAGCCTGAACCGTTTTGATTTTAAGCCTTTGGTAACAGGATTACCAACCTCGCAGGCAGAGGTTGATTCCATCAAAGCGCATCTTGACCGGCTCCCGTTTTATGAAGGTTTTGTGATTAGTGAAGATGGCCGGGCGCACCTAATGGCAGTTACGTTTGATCAAAAAAAACTGAACAGTAAAAGCCGGATTACGATGGCCCACGAGATTCGGGACAAGGCGCTGGCGTTTGGTGAAAAAAATAAACTGGATGTTCACTTGTCGGGTATGCCCTACATTCGCACGGAGTTTATGTCAAAAGTGAGCCGGGAAATGGGCCTTTTTATGATCCTCGCTTTTGTCGTTACTGCCATTATTCTGCTGGCGTTTTTCAGATCCATAGTCGTAGCGCTCGCTTCGGCTTTTGTGGTCGGGCTGGGTGTGGTGTGGTCGCTGGGATTGATTTCCGTGTTTGGTTTTCAGATAACGTTACTTTCAGGGCTGATTCCTCCTCTGCTGATTGTGATCGGTATTCCGAATTCGATTTTTCTTATCAATCGTTATCAGCAGGAATTTGCCCAAAGTGGCGACCAACAGGGGGCATTGGCACTTTCCATTGAGAAAAGCAGCGAAACTACCTTTTGGGCCAACGTTACAACTGCCATTGGCTTTGGCGTTTTTTACCTGACGGGCAGTGCGTTACTGACAGAATTTGGGCTCGTAGCGTCGTTGAGCGTCATGATTACGTTTGCTATTTCCATCATCATGATTCCTCTGCTTTTTAGTTTGCTACCCACCCCAACGGCGCGGCAAATGGGACACCTGGAAGCTCCCCGGATCAATGCGTTTCTGGCATTGATTGGGCAAATGGTCCGTACGCATCGGCCCATTATTTATGGCCTTGTGGCGATTGTTACGGCGATCTCTATCTATGGAATTACTAAAATTACAGCAATCGGCTACGTGGTTGATGACCTGCCGCAGAAAGATCCGGTATATGCGGACCTGAAATTTTTTGAAGAACATTTCAAAGGTGTGTTACCCTTTGAAGTTTCAATTGATACCGGCCGGCCCGGCGGAGTGCTTGACCCTCGCACGCTGACCAAGATTCGGGTCATGCAAAAGGAATTTGCAAGCTATTCCGAAATTACCCGGCCACTGTCGGTGGTAGAAGCCATCAAGTTTTTTTATCAGGCTTACCGGGGTGGCGATCCGCGCTACTTTAATGTGCCGGGGGCCCTGGAACTGAATAAACTGGCGGGTTATGCGGCGACTTTTAAAGGGAAAGAAAATAGCTTCGGAAACTTTATGGATAGTACCCGGCAGTACACACGCGTGAGTTTTCAGATTGCGGACGTAGGCACCAAACGGATTACAGAACTGTATAGTGAACTACAACCCCGGATTGATACGATCTTCAACTACGATGCTTCTATGGGACAATGGAAACCTGCGGAGGACCGCGTAGATGCCCGCATTACCGGGAACAGCGTGGTTTTTACCAAAGGAAATGATTACCTGCAAAAAAACCTCGTGGAAAGTACCATCCTTGCCATTGTTCTGATTTCGGTCATTATGGGCCTGCTGTTCGGAAATTTGCGGATGATTGCCATTGCCATCATTCCAAGTACGGTACCTCTCATTGTGACGGCTGGCCTGATGGGCTTTTTTGATATTCACCTCAAACCATCTACCATTCTGATATTCAGTATTGCTTTTGGACTTTCGTCGGATGGAACCATCTATTTCCTGACAAAATATAAGGATGAACTTCGCAGTGGGGGCAGTATCGCTGATGCCGTTGCACGCACGATTCAATCATCCGGAATCAGTATGTTTTATACAGCTATGATTCTTTTCGCCGGCTTTTCAATTTTTGGTGCTTCTACCTTTCAGGGTACAATCGTGTTGGGGATTTTGGTCTCGATCACCTTATTGATGGGCATGGCTTCGAACCTGATTTTACTGCCGGCTTTTCTGATGTCACTCGACAAACGGATTCAACGCACGCAGGCTAAAAAGGAAGAGTTGAAGTTGAAAGTACAATGATATTTTCAGTTTAGTTATTCACTGAAAACCCCCTTCTGTTTGGTAGCAGAAGGGGGTTTTTTAGTGAAATGGTAGAGTCTAAATTTAGCTTATTTAATACCTCCCATCCAGCTTTTAAGAGGTTTGTAAAAAAGAATCAGCAAAAGGCCAAGGCCAACCCCAAACAGACATACCTGCAGGAAAAGGCTCGGCATATCGGCTACATTTTCTTCATTGAAATTACCTGCAAAAACACCCGCAATGAGGTTGCCCAAAGAGGCTGCCACAAACCACAGACCCATCATTTGGCTGTAATATTTTTTTGGCGCCAACTTGGTATACGTACTCAATCCTACCGGACTCAGGCATAATTCGCCGAGCGTGTGAAACATGTACGTAAAGGTGAGCCAACCTACCCCTACGGCAATGCCCTCTACGGCATATTGAGCGGCCCAGTACATGATAAAGAAACCAAAACCCATTTGTACAAGCCCCAAACCAAACTTAACAGGAATGGTCGGGTTCAGATTTTTACGATTCAGATAAATCCAAAGTGCACCAATGGGTGCCGAAAATAGGAGTATAAAAAAGGAGTTGGCGTTTTGAAACCACGAGGCGGGCATTTCCCATCCTCCAAAAACCCGGTCAGTATGACGGTCGGCAAAGATAGTCAGTGAGGAACCGGCCTGCTCAAAACCGGACCAGAAAAGCGCGGCTGCAATGAAGAATATGAACAATACACCTACCCGTTTGCGCTCTACTACACTAAGCGAGGAGTCAAAAAAACCGATGTAGGCAAAATATAGAATCGTGATTCCGCTGATAACGTATTTCATGACTTCGGCCAGGGAAATGGCATCCAAAACACCGCTGACCAACAAAACCGCAATGAGCACCAAAGCGGCAGCCACTACATACAAAAATGTAAATTTGCCTTTTTCGACGGGTGGCTCTCCCAGGCTGTCGAGGTGGTGTCCGTTGAGCCGGAACATGACAAGCCCCAAAAACATGGCAATGGCAGCGGCTCCAAATCCATAGTGCCAACCCACTTTTTCGCCCAGATACCCCACGATGAACATTCCTAAAAATGAACCCAGGTTGATTCCCATATAAAAAATAGAAAAACCTGCATCACGCCGCGCACCTCCTTCGGGATATAGCTCGCCAACAATAGAACTGATGTTTGGTTTGAGAAGGCCCGTACCGATAGCCACCGTAGAAAGCCCGAGAAAAAAGACTGCTTCGCTGCCCGGAATTGCGAGCAAAATGTGCCCGATCATGATGACGATTCCGCCCCACCAAATGGCTTTTTTCTGCCCCAGAATATTGTCCGCAATCCACCCTCCGGGCAACGTCAGTAAATAAACGGAGGAGGTGTAAAGCCCGTAAATGGCCCCGCCGGTTTGCTCCGAAAGGCCCATAGCACCTTCGGAGGCCGATTTGATAAGAAATAAAAAGAGAATGGCCCGCATGCCATAGTAACTGAATCGTTCCCACATTTCGGTGAAGAACAGCACGTAAAGTCCACGCGGGTGTTTGGCTGTATCGGTAGTTGAAGTCATAAAGTGTACGATAGAATAGGTAATAGAGGTTAAAGTCTGTTTGACGAATCAGGTAATTGCTGCAAGATACCAAAATTGTCTAAATTTCATGAAGCCGGAAGAATTCATCAAAAATCAGCTGAACATAGCCCACAAATGCAAACAAACGATGCATCCTTTGTTACATTTGCCTTACTTTGTATTTCTGATAACGTCGCTTTTCCTGACCAAAAAGCGACGTATTTAACCTACTGAAAAGGCATGTCTCTTATAGAATCCCTGCAATTACAAACGTCTTTTGCCCCGGTAATTTCCACTGAAAAACCTTTTCGAGCTCTGGATTTTACGGCATCGAATCCGGATTTAGATACGCTGGATTTGACCGATACAGCTATTTTTGATACCTATGTTTTCTCTAATCTTCTACAAAACAGCCATTTTGTAGGCATTGGAGGCTACAACGAACCCCGGGTAATTTACCGTCGCAGCCCGCATTTTGGCGCGCCCGATCAGGAGCCGCGCTTCGTGCATTTGGGCGTAGATCTGTGGGCGGCAGCCGGTACGCCCGTGTATGCGCCCCTTGCGGCGGTGGTGCACAGCGTAGCAAACAACGACAACTTTGGCGACTATGGGCCTACTCTTATTTTGAAGCATGAGCTGAACGGCCATACATTTTTTAGTCTGTACGGGCATCTGTCAGTGGCTTCTTTGCAGATGGTGCACGAAGGGCAGGAGATAGAGGCTGGAAGCTGCGTGGCCCACATCGGCAATTATCCCGAAAACGGTCATTGGCCGCCGCATCTGCATTTTCAACTGATTCAGGATTTAGGCGGGTATCAGAGCGACTATCCCGGTGTGGCGTCGCTCTCTAACCGTGAGCGCATGCTGGCCAATTGCCCCGATCCAAACCTGATTTTGCGTATTGCCGAATGCCCCTCATCGATTTAATCCTGGGGCTAGTTGGTATAGTATGCTGCCAACTGCTATTTTTGAGTCCGTACCCTTTTTCTATTTTTTATGTCAACGCTGGTTAAATCCTTGTTTGTGCTTCTGGTTTTTGGTTGGTCGCTGCCTGATGTGCAGGCGCAGGGCTACGTTATAATCAGTGGGAAAATTATTGATAAAGTTACACAGCAGCCGATTCCGTATGCACACATCGGCGTGATGTCCAAAGGCCTGGGTACGATTGCTAATGAGCGTGGAGAATTTTACTACCGATTTCCCAAAATTGCTTCCACAGAAGATGTCGTGGTGGCGCATTTGGGCTACCGCAACCTGGCGCGCAAAGGAGCTGAGTTTGTTTCGGGAGATAAAAATGTAGTACTCGAAATGCAGGTAGCTCAACCCGTCGTAGTGGATAGCGCGTATATCAATAGTTTCAATGCGCGGGGCTGGGTGAGCGCAGCGCTGAGCAAAGTACAGAAAAACTACACCGAAACGCCGATAGTCATGACGGGTTTTTATCAGGAAACCCTACAACAAAATGACGAATACGTAGACATTCGGGAGGCAGTTTTGAAAGTAGAGAAGGATCCTAGACCCAAAGTTGAAATTCCCGAAAAGTTCAGGTTGCTGCGGGGGCGGCGGTTCCAAAGTACAAGCCGCCAAAAGCTATTGGATGAATACGAATTTCCGAATGGAGCCGCAATCGTAACCCGCAGCATAGACACAGGCCTGCCCGATTATCTGGCCGGAAGTGCATTGTCTGACTACCGTTTTCAACTTGACGATTCCATTGCGTTTTACAACAATCAGGATGTGTATCAAATCCATTTTTCGCCCGTTGGTCCGCAGGTAAAAGGCGCCCGTACGGGGGTGATTTGTATCAATAAATCAGATTCAGCCATCGTACGGATAGCTTATGACTTTACTCCGGAGGGGATGGATGAGGTTTTCAAAAGTTCTATGAAAAATGCGTTGGGCAAAATGCTGGGAAAAAATAAACGGGAAGCCCGGCGGGTGAGTAGTTTTACCAACTATCTGCCCTGGAATGGAAAATGGTATTTACAGGATTCACAACTGCTGATTCAAACGGATTTTATAGAAAAACAGGATACGCTTTCGGGGACCATCAAGCTGCATTTTGCCGTGAATGATTTTATGAAAAGTAATGGAAATGCCATTCCGCCAACGGATCAACTGATGGATACCGCACTGTTTGCCCCACAGCGCATTCCCAAATATGATGAGGTTTACTGGGCAAATTTTAACCATATTATTCCTTCGGAAAGGATGAGGAAAATTCTGGATACATTGAAAAAATAAACGTTTATTCCCAGCCAACCGGCCTTTCTTCCGAACCCTGAAAAAATGCCCGCCGGCAGTCACCCGGAGCGATGAAACGACTGGTTTCGATGTTTAAAAGGGGCGTCGACAGCGTATCGCCCGGCACGATGAGCCGTTTGGTGCTGATGCCGGTGGCTGAAAAATAGCCAAGAGCACGTTCCTGAGGATTTTCAGCATTAAAAATATTGCCAATGATGGGAGAGGGCAAAGGATCGAAAATGGTACCTATGCGCTCGCGCTGATCGTTAAATCTGCGCCAATATTGGTAGGCCTCGCGGCTAAGGGCATGTTGCCGGACTTCGATAAAGTGTTTTCCTACGGTATAAATTGGCGAGCGATAAACCTGCTGCTCCCGAATTGGCGCACCATTGGTAAATGCATCAGAACTAATCGTGATAGAATTGTCAAAAACGGGTGTCCAGCAGAATTTATACCAAAGATTCCCCCCAAATGTGAGAACCCCAGCAGACTCGCGGCGTATATAGCCAAAAGCCGTCCAACGGTAGTAGTTTTCCTGCTCCGCCGGGTCGTCCGTTTCCAGAAAAATCTCATAGCCAAACGGCGTGTCATTGACGATAGCCCGTTGGTCAGAAAACCGAGCCGTTAGAGATTTGATGGGCGGCGCAGCCAACATGCGTTCAGGAACAGACTGAAAGCTTTTATTGTCCTGGGTTGTAATATGAATCAGGTACGAATTTCCGATTTTTCCCACAAAATCAGGGTCCGCAGTACGGTAAAGGCCCGGCTCGGTTTCTACCGGAAAAAGGCTCACCATTCGCCCGCTTTCTACTTCTTCAATCAGAACCTGCGCATTACGTACGGCAAGTTTTTCGTAGGCTTCGCTGGGTAGGTTAAATGTACCCGTCTGTGTAATTCGTACCTGATAAGGCTCAGGCAAATTGGTGATGCCACCGTCCACTACCAAAATGGGTGCTTCGGTACGAACGGGCACCTTGATTTGCTCAATGCAGCTCATCAGAATACCCAAAGGCAAACTCAGTACTAGCAAAAGTCGGGATATGGTAGGTTTCATGGGCTGATTCAAAACTTAAAATTCCAGGTTAGCGAAGGGATGATACTGCCAAAAACGGTTAGCTGATAGGAGCGTAGAGCTGACCGATAATTGGTAAAGTAGATGGAGTAGGGATTTTTTCTTCCGTAAAAATTATAAAATGAAAAGACCCACACGCTATATTTTGTTTGTTCGCGGTTGCGTCGGGTGTCGTAGCTAAACGACATATCAAGCCGGTGATAGTCCGGCAAACGATCCGCATTTCGTCTGGAATAGTTGACCACGGGCAAGGTATTGATCAAATATTGCCCGTCAGGGTACGTATTGGGCCGGCCCGTAGAGTACGTAAAATTGAACGAGTACGTCCAGCCTTTTCCCAGGTTATAGCCGCCGGTTAAATTCGCCACGTGCGGACGATCAAAAAGAGACGGGTACCATTCCCCCTCATTGATGGCCTCGCCGGGAAATTCAGTTTTGGTAGAAATCAGCGCTCGCGAATAGGTATAATTGAGCGATCCGGTAAGTCTGCCTTTGTTTTTATTGACCGTAAATTCTACTCCGTACGATTTCCCGAAAGCACTCAAAAGCGATGTTTCGAGGTAGGGGTTCAGGAGTAGTTCGGCACCATTTCGGTATTCTACCAAATTCGAAATATCCTTGTAATAGCCTTCTACCGAGGTTTCGATGCTGTTGTCAGCCCAGTTTCTGAATATGCCAATTGCGTATTGATCAGACAGTTGTGGAGGAATGAATGGGTCACTTAATTTCCAGAAGTCGACCGGCGACATCGCCGTGGTATTGGAAATCAGATGCAGAAATTGCCGCGAGCGGTTGTAGCTAAGCTTTAACGATTGCCGACTGCCGAGGCCAATCTTCAGGGCCAACCGTGGCTCCCAGCCACCATAGGTTTGTACCGTTTGGCCATCGCCAAAAACCACCGAATCCTGCACCGTTTCGGGGCTTGTCGGTACGCCCGCCTCGTAGGCATACTGCGTGTACGGGCCCAATGTTTTGAACTGCACGTAGCGCAGCCCGGCGGTGAGTGTCAACGACGAATTAATGGTCCATTCTTCCTGGATATGTGCGCTAAATTCGCCCCCATATTCGGTTTCGATTTGTAGTGGACGAATGCTCGATTCAGAAGTTTGCGGAGCGAGGTTGCCGGGGCTGATGCGGTACTGAATATAGCCAGTTCCTACTTCCAGTTTATGGTTGGCCGTTGGCGAAAAAACCAGCCCGGCGTTGGCCTCCCGCTGCCGGATCGTTGAGGTAAGCGTAAAGTCAGTGAATTGTTTCGGACTATCTACCTGAAAGTTGTAGGTACTTTGAAGCAACGAAACGGAGGTCGTTAGTTTGTCGCTCAAAAAAGTATTCCAATGCATGGCCAATGTGCCGCTTTGCCAGCCAAACAGGGTGTCCGCCGGGAATTTAAAACGGTCATAGCTGCGATAGCCCGAAAGTGTCACGCGGTGGCGGTCGTTGGGTTGAAACGTCAGCTTGGCATTCAAATCATGAAAATTGGCTTTATTGCCCTCAAATAAATCTGGAAACAGCTTGATTATGACGCCCGGATAGGCCACTCGCGCACCCGCCATCAGCGTCAGCTTTCGCCCGATCAGGGGGCCATCTACCACCACCCGGCTGCTGATTGTGCCAACGCCGCCCTGTACATTCCAACGGTCGGTGTTGCCGCTTTTGCTGTTCAGAACAAGTGCCGAGGAGAGCCGTCCGCCGTAACGGGCCGGAATATTTCCCTTATATAAAGTAGCGTCCTGGGTTACATCAGGATTCAGATTTGAGAAAAAGCCCAGTAAATGCGACGTATTGAAAAGCGGAGCACCGTCGAGCAGCACCAGATTTTGATCTACACGCCCGCCGCGCACGTTGAAGCCGCCAGCGCCTTCGCCCACGCTGTTGATGCCCGGTTGTAACATCAGGGCACGGATGATGTCGACTTCGCCAAAAACCACCGGAATTTTTTTAAGTGCGGCAATATTCAACCGTACAACGCTCATTTCAGTGCTGCGGACGTTGGCATCGTCGCGGCGGCCGCTGATTTGCAGTTCGTCCAGGTTGTTAACCAGTGGGCGCATGGAAATATTAAGCGTCAGGTTGTCAGTAAGTTCAATATTCCTGGCCAGGTTATAATGGCTAATAGCGCTGAATCGGATGGTATAATCACCGAGGGGAAGCGTAATAGAATATTCGCCATTTTGATCGGTAATTGTTCCTTTTTTAGATTCCAGAATCATAACCGAAACTCCCTGAATAGGTTGCTGCGTGGCTTCGTCAATCACTTTTCCGCGCAAAACGGCATTAGCCCAGCTGAACTGGGGCAAACAAAAAGCTACCAAAAATAGCAACATTCTGATCATTCGTAAATTCATAATCAGAATAAGCCTAAGATAGACAGTTTAGTAGATGTATAGGTCAGAATCATAAAGATTTGAGTAGGGATTCTTTAAATAAGTATTAATTAATAAGATTTATGTATACTTAAAAATGAATTTTAGAGTATATAGAAGTTAATAAAAAATGAAAAGCAGATTGCTTTTGAAAAATTTTTCAATAAAGAATGGTGAAAAAAGAATGCTAATCTACCATGCATCTTTGTAATAATCAACACAGACGAGCCAGGTAAATATAGAAATGTAACAGAAAGTGAATTTATTCTTTTCCTAAACCCTGCTTGTACACGCGTAGGCAACGTTCACGTGCAAACGCATGATCAACCATAGGATTGGGATAGCTTAAACTGTTAAGTTCAGGAATCCACTTTTTGAGATATAGGCGCTGAGGGTCAAATTTTTGAGCTTGAGTCGTAGGGTTAAAAATCCGGAAATAGGGAGCGGCATCTGTCCCGGAGCCAGCCGCCCATTGCCAGCCGCCGTTGTTGGAGGCAAGGTCATAATCAAGGAGTTTTTTGGCAAAATAAGCCTCTCCCCATCGCCAGTCAATCAACAAATGTTTGACCAAAAAACTAGCTGTGACCATCCGAACCCGGTTGTGCATGAATCCAGTTGCGTTGAGTTCCCGCATGCCCGCATCTACGAGCGGGTAGCCCGTTTTGCCCGCGCACCAGGCGTCAAAATCGGCCACATCTTTACGCCAGCCGATTCGGTCATATTCAGGGCGAAAAGCCTTTCCTTCTCCTACATGTGGGAAGTTCCAGAGTATTTGCTGATAAAAATCGCGCCAAATGAGCTCGTTGAGCCAGGTTTGACTGTGCGCAAGTCCTTTGCGGGCCAATTCCCGTATACTGACCGTGCCGAAGCGCAAATGTACACTCAACCGGGAGGTGCCGGGTACGCCGGGGAAATCACGAAGATCGTGGTACTTTTCCAACAACTCCCTACGAATGCCAGCGGTAGGAAATGCTTCTCCTACGGCTTCAAAACCCATTTCGGCAAGAGATGGAAGTGGTAAAGCGGGACTTTTAAAAAAGGAATCGTAATACTTTTCGGTAGGGTAGGCTTTGGTGTAAAATCCGGTTTCTGAGGCCTGATTCAGCTTTTCTTTCCATTTTCGACTGTACGGAGTAAAAACGGTGTAAGGCGTGTTTTGTCCCGAAAGGATTTCTTCTTTTTCAAAAATAACCTGATCCTTGAAGGAATGAAACGGTATGCCTTTTTCTTTCAATAAATTCGCTACGGCTTTGTCTCTTGTCTGAGCATAAGGTTCGTAGTCATGATTTGTATAAACAGCCTGAATATCAAAATCTTCACTGAGTTCCTGCCAGATGTTTTCCGGGAAACCGTACTTCACCATCAGCGAAGAATTTAGTCCCTTTAGCTGTTGCTGCATATCGGATAAAGCGTTTGCAATAAACTCTACCCTTCGATCCTGTTTTTCTTCTAATTCATCGAGGATTGCCCGATCAAAAATAAATAGCGGCAACACCTGAAAGCCCGATTTCAAGGCATGATACAAACCAGCGTTGTCGTGTAAACGCAGGTCGCGACGGAACCAAAAAATAGCTACGCGGGATTTAGACATAAAAAAAGGTTACGAAACGGTTAAGTATTCGTAACCTGACAAAAGTCGGATTGTTTCAAAAAGCAGGTGCCAGACAATCTATCAACTTATGGCTCAGTATTGTTCGAGCATATATTTGATTAGGTCCGTCGTGGTCACGATTCCTACAAGTTTATCGTTTTCATCTAGCACCGGAAGGGCGTGAAATTCTTCCTCAGTGAAGATTTCGGCTACATCCCGGATGATCTGATCGGCCTTTACCACCCGCGGTTTGTGGGTCATTACCTGCGATATCGAAAGCATCGTCAGGATAGCTTCATCGGCACCTTCCTGTCCTTCAAATAAAGAACTGAACGTAAGGCGATTCATGTCGGTCCGGCTAATCATCCCTACAATTGAATCTCCTTCGACTACGGGTACATGCCTGATTTTTTTATGATTTAACAAATCTACAACTTCCTGTAAATCGTCGGTTACAGAAACCGTTAGGACGTTGTTGGTCATGATATGGGAAATAGGTTCGCGGCGTTTCATACTGATTGTTTGATTAAGTGAATAACTATGGCAAATGTAGAGGACCGTTGGTATTGAAAACATGAGGAATGTCAACGAAAATTGTGATTGAGGTTCGGTAAACATTCGGTGTTTCCGATGGGTTTCATACACTGTTACCGATGGGCTTTACCCATCGCTGGCATCTATCGCCCTTTCAGGGCTGGGCGAAATCTATTAGCATAGGGTGCAGCCCTATGATTTTTGGGCATGTATGACGGTTTCATTCGGTGTTTCCGATGGGTTTCGTACGCTGTTACCGATGGGCTTTACCCATCGCTGGCATCTATCGCCCTTTCAGGGCTGGGCGAAATCTATTAGCATAGGGTGCAACCCTATGATTTTTGGGCATGTATGACGGTTTCATTCGGTGTTTCCGATGGGTTTCGTACGCTGTTACCGATGGGCTTTACCCATCGCTGGCATCTATCGCCCTTTCAGGGCTGAGCGAAATCTATTAGCATAGGGTGCAACCCTATGATTTTTGGGCATGTATGACGGTTTCATTCGGTGTTTCCGATGGGTTTCGTACGCTGTTACCGATGGGCTTCACCCATCGCTGGCATCTATCGCCCTTTCAGGGCTGGGCGAAATCTATTAGCATAGGGTGCAACCCTATGATTTTTGGGCATGTTGTATGACGGTTTTGTGAGCGGCGTTGTCGATAAATAATTAATCCCACACATACCTTTCATCGTACGCCACATTATATTTTTTGAGTATGGCGCGATATTCTTCCTGAAACGTTTTTTTGCCATGGTGTATGTGTTGATTGGCGATATACACGATTACCCGGTCAATGTCGGAAGGGCTTACAGAAAAAGCACCATAGCCATTCTGCCAATAAAAATCATGAAATCGCTCACCTTTTGTCTTAATCCATTTAGAAGAATGAGATTTTACCTCCTCCAATAATTTCATCAAAGCGATCTTTTTTGAAAGCATACACAGTATGTGCACATGATCTGTGTAGCCACCAACAACAATTACCTGACAGCCAAGCGCGTTGCAAATGCCACCCAGATACATATGTAATTTCAACTCAATGAAGGTATCGATAAAAGGGTATCGATGTTTTGTGCTAAAAATCAGGTGAACGTAGTTCTTTACCCTTTCATTGACAGGAGCGTTTTTCTGAACCTGATTTTCATAATCCCGATATTTTTTACAATAAATTTTATAAACCTCCCCTCACGTATAGCAATAGGTGGCGAAGTGTGTGAAATTAGAGTATATTCAACCCCTTAACTTTGCCTAATTGATGATGCTATGCGAAAATTCTCCTTTATCTTATTTACTTTGTTGTTACTAAGTCCAGGGATTTGGGCTCAGTCCTCAACCATCGAAAGCTTTACCGCTGGAATGGAAAAGCAGGAAGGTTTTTTGGCTTTTTACTGGGATGCCAAGAAAGGCAAAATCTGGCTGGAAATTGCTCAGCTTGACACAGAACTGCTGTATTATCCAACCCTTGCACAAGGAGTAGGTTCCAATGATATTGGCCTGGATCGGGGGCGGCTTGGGAGCGAACACATTGTAAAATTTCAGCGAAGCGGTCCCAAAATCCTGATGGTTGAGCCCAATTACATGTATCGGGCGCTGAGTCAGGATCCGCTTGAAAAAAAAGCCGTGGAAGAATCCTTCGCCCGTTCGGTGCATTGGGGATTTGAAATCGCCGCAGAAACGGATGGTCGGGTGCTTGTCGAACTCACACCATTTCTGATGCAGGATGCCGTAGGCGCTGTACAGGCCATCAGTCGCAGTCGGCAGGGAAGCTACAAACTGGATGGGTCGCGCTCCGCACTCTTCATGGATCGGACCAAAAATTTTCCCCAAAATACAGAGTTTGAAACCATAATTACTTTGACAGGCGATAATCCCGGAGGTTACCTGCGTTCGGTGGTGCCTACACCTACCGCTGTAACTATGCATCAGCACCATTCGTTTGTACAGTTGCCCGATGCAAATTATAAGACCCGTGCTTTTGATCCTCGTTCAGGTGTCAATGGCATTGAGTTTTATGATTATTCATCACCCGTAGGCGACCCGCTCAGCAAGAGCTATGCCGTGCGCCACCGACTCAAAAAGAAGGATCCGACAGCCGCCCGAAGTGAGGCCGAAGAACCCATTATCTATTATATGGACCCCGGTACGCCTGAGCCCATTCGGTCGGCACTGATGGAGGGCGCTGCCTGGTGGAACGATGCGTTTGAAGCTGCCGGTTTTATCAATGCGTTTCAGGTAAAACTTTTGCCAGCAGATGCCGATCCAATGGATATTCGCTATAATTTAATTCAGTGGGTGCACCGCTCCACGCGGGGTTGGTCCTACGGAGGCAGCATCATGGATCCACGCACGGGAGAGATTCTGAAAGGAAAAGTAACGTTGGGTTCGTTGCGCGTGCGTCAGGACTTCCTGATTGCACAGGGATTGGTAGCTAAATACGAAGAGGGAAAGGACGTTTCGGACGAAATGATGGAGCTTTCTCTGGCCCGTTTAAGGCAACTCTCGGCTCATGAAGTGGGGCATACCCTTGGGCTACCGCACAACTACATTGCAAGCACCCGTACCCGGGCGTCGGTGATGGACTACCCACATCCGCACGTAGAAATCAAGAACGATACGACTCTGGATTTGACAGAAGCCTATGCTGTCGGAATTGGTGAGTGGGATAAAATTGCGATCAATTATGCCTATAGGGAGTTTGAGGAAGGCAGTCAGGAGGCGGATTCGCTGAATGCCATTATTCAGGAGTACCTCAAAAGCGGGCAGGCGTTTCTGACCGATCAGGATGCCCGCCCCGCCGGAAGTTCTCACTCAAAAACCCATCTGTGGGACGGAGGAGAAAATGCCGTGGATGAACTGGAACGAGTGATGCGGGTGCGTAAAATTGCGCTCAACCAGTTTTCTGAGAAGAAAATTCCGGCAGGTATGCCTCTCGCTACCTTGCAGGAAGTGCTCGTGCCTATGTATTTGTTTCATCGGTATCAGGTAGAGGCCGCAACTAAGGTGCTTGGCGGAGTCGATTATACTTATGCACTCAGAGGCGACGGACAAGTGTCACAGATATCCGTAGAAGGTGGTGAACAACGGCGTGCCCTTCGTGCATTGCTGAACTCCATAAAACCGGATGTTCTGGCTTTGCCGCGTTCGGTGGTGGCGCTCCTGCCGCCGCGTCCATTTGGGTATAACGGCAACTCACGTGAGTTGTTTGCCGGAAAAACCGGTCTTACATTCGATCCTATGGCGCCGGCCGAAGCGGCCACAAACCTGATGTTGAGCTTGCTTTTGCATCCGCAACGAGCAAGCCGGCTCGAAAGTCAGAAAGCGTTGGATTCCACTTTGCCCGGCCTTGGGGAAGTACTTGATGCGCTGCTGGAAGAAACCTGGAAAAACAAAATCGTGGTACGTGAGAGTTATCAGGCAGCTATTCGGAGACAAACCGAAAGTCAGATTTTACATCAGCTATTTTCGTTGGTTTCGGCTTCGGAAGCATCAGCAGCGGCTCGTTCGATGGGTCTGTTTAAACTAACCGAACTCAAAAACTGGATAGATCAAAAGCAATATGGTATTGATGAACAGCACCGGGCGCATTACCAATTTGCACTTCGTCAAATCGACCGTTTTATGAACGGTGAACTGGAAACAGAAATCCGAGAAAAATCCGTTGCGATTCCGGACGGAGCGCCGATTGATCCCGGTCAGGAATGGCTCGAACCTGCCTGTACCTGGGAACAGCGATGAGGTGAATAAAAATACGGTACGTTCCAAAAAGCCTGTTGTGGTAGATCCATGACAGGCTTTTTGTTTTGGGCTAAATTTTTTATAACTACTTTATAGTTGTTTTTTTGTGAATCTAATCGCTGTTTATAGTCCTTTTTAAGCACTTTTTAATACCGATTTAATCACTCATTAACTCCGTAGTCCGTCCTTTGAATCATTCATTTGACGGATAAATCATTAATTTTAACATGAAACATACCCTTTGGATCTTAATTCTTCTGACTTTCCCGGCTTTTTCCCAAACAAAAAAAAGTGAAGAACCCAATACCCGTACGGACCTCCGCTATGCGCTCAATGAGTCCGGTTCTCATTACTTTAAAGTAACTTTTTTAAACCAAACCTGGCTCCGCCTCAACAATAATAATCCCGGAACTACCGTCCTGAGCGATGCCGCCGCCCAAACCTTCGACATCGGCCTGCGGCGAACTCGTATTCAAATGTTTGGGCAAATCACCGACCGAGTATTTTTATATACGCAGTTTGGCATGAACAACTTCAATAAAAACAATGCGTTTCCAGGCTATTCTACCACCGGAACCCCGAGCAACCGGAAAGTTGCGGCGTTTTTTCATGATGCGGTCGGCGAATATGAAGTGCAACGACAAGGAACCAACTTTATCCGATTGGGCGGCGGGCTTACAATCGTGGGTGGACTTTCACGCTTTTCTCAGCCGGGCATCGGCACAATTCTGACGATGGATGTGCCGGTTTTTGCACAGGCTACCGTTGACCAAACAGATCAGTTTGCCCGTAAACTAAGCGTATACAGCCGCGGACAAATAGGGAAATTCAATTACCGTATAGACATAAGCGATCCGTTTCCGATCGAAACCAATGGGGCTACTCCGCCCGCACTTGGGTCAAATGCGGTGTTTGCGCAGCGAAATCATAAAAAACAATTTCAGGGACTATTCATCTATAATTTCTTTGACATAGAAGATAATACCACCCCCGGATACATGACGGGAACGTACCTGGGTAAACGGAAAGTGCTTAATCTGGAAGCAGGGATTATTTCTCAGAAAAATGCAACCTGGCATAAAAACGGGCAGGATACGGTTTACAATCACATGAATTTGTGGTCCGTGGCGGCCTATTTGGATATGCCTTTGAATAAAGAAAAAGGAACGGCGATTTCGTCATACGCAGGCTATTTTTCTACGGATTATGGCCGTGGATACCTCCGCTACAATGGTCTGATGAACCCTGCTACGGGCACCACTCAGCCGCTGCCGGGCGTGGGCGGAACGCAGGGAAATGCCTATCCAATGTTTGGTAACGGTTTGGTTATATACGCACAGGTTGGTTATAAATTTTCCGACAATTTGCTGGGGTCGCAGGGGACAATTCAGCCGTTTGCCTCGGGGCAGTTTGCCAATTACGACCGACTGAACAGCACTATGAATCTATACAATGTCGGCCTGAATTGGCTTATCAAAGGACATACGGCCAAGCTCAGCCTGAATTATGAAAACCGCCCGATTTTTGAAGCAAATTCTACCTCAACGAACCTTACGTCAAGCGGTCGGCGGGGCGCCTGGATTTTGCAGTATCAGATTTCGATTTGATAGGTAGGTTTGTATATCATTTCGTTGCTGTTCAACAGTTCGCCTCGAACTACGTTCCCGACGGATTGTTTCTAATTCCTGCGCCATTTCGGCTCTTTCAGAAGGCAAAAGTGCAACAGCAGGAAATATAAATCCATCTGTTAATTCCTCAGGTGTCAATTTCTCAAAAGTCATCGTTTAAATGGGTTTGAATATAGCTATTCACACTTTTTGTAAATTTTTACCAAATATTTTCAATAATCATTTTGTCTGTAAAAATAAAAACGGGTATAGAGCTACTAGTAGCTACACCCGTTTTTATCAAACTAAAAATCAAAGTCCAAATCAAGCGTCCAGCGCGGCATTCATCGACCGCACGGCGTCTGCCGACTTAGCGAACGCTGCTTTCTCGGCATCGCTCAAACGCAGGTTAATGATTTTCTCCCAGCCGCCTTTACCGATCACCACGGGTACGCCCATGCAAATATCTTTTTGACCATATTCACCATTCAGCATCACACTGCAAGGCACAATGCGGCGTTGGTTGCGGACAATGCTTTCCACGATCATAGCGCTCGCTGCACCGGGTGCGTACCAGGCCGACGTACCGATCAGTTTGGTAAGCGTAGCACCGCCAACCATCGTATCGGCAGCTACTTTTTCGAGCTTGTCAGCCGCTATGAAACGGCTAACCGGAATACCATTATACGTTGCCAGGCGAGTCAATGGAATCATTGTTGTATCGCCGTGGCCGCCAATCACCATGCCGTGAATATCGTTGGGAGAGACGTTCATTTCCAGCGCCAGGTAGGTTTTGAAACGAGCGCTATCGAGTGCGCCGCCCATACCTATGATGCGTTTTTTGGGAATACCCGACTCGCGCAATGCCAAATAGGTCATCGTGTCCATAGGGTTGGAAACGACCAGAATGATCGCTTTGGGCGAATATTTCAGGATATTCTCAGTCACCGACTTCACGATACCAGCATTGATGCCGATCAGTTCTTCGCGGGTCATGCCGGGCTTGCGGGGCAGCCCGGAGGTAATCACGACTACGTCAGAACCTTTCGTTTTTTCGTAATCGTTGGTGGAGCCGATCGGCCGGGTATTGAAGCCCAGCAAAGCGGCAGTTTGGTACATATCCAGGGATTTTCCCTCGGCAACTCCTTCTTTGATATCCAAAAGCACTACCTCTTCGGCCAACTCCCGGCGAATAATGTTGTCGGCGGTGGTGGCTCCTACGGCTCCTGCGCCTACGACGGTTATTTTCATGATAAAATTATAGTAAAAACGTGAACAAAAATTTTCGGTCTAAAATTAGAACACATATTTTGTTTAACCCTATTTCGTGGCTTATTTTTTGCGTAAAAATACGTTTGAAGGTTTAGTTGGCTTTTTTTGAAACCAAAATTTCAATGCTTTTGCAGCTTAAAATCGTCCCAATAAATCTGTAAAGTTTTCCCCTGACTTTTCATGTACTGAATCAAATCTTTGGACGTGTAAAGTTTTAATGGATTAAAATCCGAAACGCCATCGGGCGATGGGTCCTGAGTATTGTGGGTGATGTTGGTTACATCAAAAACCACCACTTCCTTTTCTCCCTCCGGAATAATGCTCATGTAGAATCGTCCGGTGCTGCGGTCGCCTTCCTTGTAGTAGTAGTTCATCGTAAACCATTTGCCGATTGGTACTTTTACTTCGGGGTTGCTTTCGGCCCAAATCGTCGTGTATTTTTGGCTGTTATCGGCAAAAAGTTCACAATCCTGTGCATCAAGAATAAAGCGTAGATCGCCCGTTTGTGGGGTAGGTTTGCCGAGGCCGAGCGTAATCCGAAAGCGGTGCGGTACGCTTTGGCTCCACGTAATGTTGTTCCAGAATTCGGCAATTGTGAGCCAATGAATGGCTTTTGGGTAAGTACGTACGGTATTAAAATCATCAGGTAAATACATCCTGACGGATTGCGAAAATGCCTTCATGCCCCGATTGCCATATAAATTTGCCTGAATTCTTCCCTTGGAATTGTCCACATTAGGGCCGTCAAGCCAAAAGTGCAACACCCTGTTGGTCGGATTGCCCGGCTCCTGAATAATCCGCGCGTAGCGTTGCGTACTATCGCCTCCCTGATATTGTAAATTAAAGTTACCTATCTCAGGATGATTGTCAAGATCCGTAACCCAATCATTGGGCTTCGTAAGTGAAGCGTCCGCCCCGATTATATCCGCCTCAGCACCGCGCAGCACCACCGTTACGCCGGCTTCAAAACCCGACTGAAAGAGCAGTTCACCGCCCGAAAGCGGGTTTTGAGAAGGAATCGACTGCGTGCAGGCAGTGGTCGCCAAGAAGCAAAACAGGCCGAAACAAGTACGTTTTTTCATGGAAATCTGATTTTGTAGCTTTTTAGGATCATCATCGGGCAGATATACCAATGATGTAACTAAAATACGGACGATTTATTTCGGTTCGTACCAGCAAGAGTTAGGGAAAGAATTTTAGGGCTATTCCTCCTTTCCCTTTTGTAGCCACCAATACATCAACGGAATAAACGTCCAGGAAATAAGCACGCCCAGCGTCATACCGCCGAGTACGGTAAGTGCAAGTGGTTTTTGCAATTCAGCTCCAAGTCCTGCGGCCCAAAGTACAGGCAGCAGACCCAGCACGGTGGTGAAATAAGTCATGAGTTGCGATTGCAGCCGCCGCTGACCGCCTTCCCGAATCGATTCCATGAGCGAAAGTTTGCCCAACGAACGGTTCATCGTGTCAATTTTCAGAATAGAATCATTGTCCAGCAGGCCAATCAGCACCACAAGGCCGACGCCGGACATGATGTTGAGGCTGCCGCCACTTAGGTAGAGCAGCGCAAGCGCACCCGTAGTGCCAAACACGATGGTCAGCAGCACGATAAACGGTTGGAGCAGCGATTCAAATTGGGCCGCCAAAATAAAAAACAACATCGCCACCGCAATCAGAATAACCCAGCCGAGTTCAAGCAAATAGGCTTGATTTCGGAAATAACTTCCCGCAAAATCAAACGAAAAACCAGTAGCCTGTGCCAGAGCTTTTTGGGCGATTTGGTGCGGGGGCAACTCCTGACTCGTTTGTAACAATATCGGTTCAAGCGCTACGTAGGCTCCTTCTTTACCCAGTCGGCGCGCGGCGAAGTCTTCCGCAAAGCGATAAGTCAATAGGTTTTTTATTGGAATACCTGTGCCCATTTGAGTAGTCACAAAAGTATGGGCAAGAATGCTGTCCAGGTTCGCCTCACTCAGTTGCCCCATCACCACGGGCCACTGCTGCTGTCCGTTTTGGAGGGTAGTTACGGGGCTTTGGCCAAAGGCCGTGGCAAGGCGTTGGTAAAGGCTTTCGCGTGCAACTTGATAAATCGCCAGTTTTTCGTCGGAAAGCGTGAGCAAAATGCGGCGGCGGGTGGGCGGCGTGGGCACGCTGAATCCTGCTTTTTGAAGAAGGTCGGTGGCCTGACGTACCTGCGCCTGTTCAGGGCTTTGCTGCGATTGCCCGTCAAAAACCCGCACAATAAGATCCGCTTCGTTGGTTTGAAAGAGCTGTTCAAAAACGTTTTGGGCGGGCCTGAAACTATTGGTAGCGGCAGGAAAATGCTGAGCGGTTTTTTGGCGTAATTTTTCTATAAGATTTTCATAATCAGCGGTGCTGTTTACTTTAAATAAAATCAAGGCTTCCGACGGCGCCTGATTGAGTCGGGGATTTAACAAAAAATCCTGCGCACCTACATAGGCATTTACTGTGCCCGAAAGCGGCCCGATTGAACGCAGCAGCGACTGAATCCGGCGGCTGTTTTCCTGAGGAGAAATCGGCTCGTTCCAGTCCACAGCCCATTCCAGTTCGGTACGGCTCAGCTCGGGCATGCCGCTTTTGGGAATTTTTAGACCGATCCACCCGGCACCCGCCAACAGCAGCCCGCAGCCAACCAATACACCGCGCCGATACCGAAAAGCAGCCGTAAATACCCGGTTATAAAACGAATCTGCCGCCCGCATCAAGCGGGTAGTCGTGGGGCGAAACGTCTCCTGCCGACGGTAAAGCCGATGATACATCACCGGAACGAGCGTGTAGGAGGCCAAAAGCGAGATGCCCAAAGCCAGCGTTACGGAGACGGCCTGATCAAAAAAGAGCGCACCGGCAATTCCACTCAAAAAAAGCAAAGGCAAAAACACCGCCGAATTGGTCAAAACGGAGGTAAAAAGCGGGCCGATGACCTCGCCCGTACCTTCTACGCAGGCGTCGGCTACGGACAGGCCGCGCTCGCGCTGTTGCTCAATATTTTCAATAATAATAATGGCGCTGTCGATGATTTCCCCAATACCCAACACGAGCCCGGCCAGCGAAACAATGTTGATGGAAAGCCCCAATCCATAAAAAGCCAGCATCGTGATGGCAAGCGACACCGGAATCAGCACGGCAATAATGAGTAAAATTCGTCGGGAATTCATGAATAAAAAAACCATTAGCAACGTAAGCAGTGCCCCGGTAAGCAGGCTACCTTCCAGGTTCGAGATTGAGATTGCCAGCAGGGTCGTTTGATCCTGACTTACCTCAAACCGCAGGGAAGGGTAGTCGTGCCGAAACTGCTCGACCTGCTCCGCCAACTCGGCCTGCAGGTCCAGCACCTGCGCATCAGACCGCTTGATAATTGCCAGTGCCATAGCCCGTTGCCCGTTGAATGTGTGGAATCCGGCTTCGGGTTGTTCCTGCCGCATGACGGTGGCAAAATCGCCCAAACGCACCAAACGCGGGCTTTCTTTGCCTGCCAGCAAATAGGTGTTTGTAAGCTCCTCAGCCGATTGCAAAGGCTCAGCCAGTTGAATGCTATACTCATAGGCCCCCTCTCGGATGGTAAGACTGCCCAAATTGGCCGTTCGGCTGCGGAGTGCGTCGCTGAGCTCGTCGGTGGTGAGACCGGCGGCCCGCAGGCGGTTGAGATCGGGGCGAATGAGCCACTCGCCCTCGGCCGCACCGGAGCGGTCTACCAGGGCAATATCCGGCAATTGTTCGAGCCGCTTGCGGATCACCTGTTCGGCAAAGCTGCTGACCTCAATAAAATCGGCGCTGTCGCCATTCGCTGCCCACACGTTCAACACAAACACGGGCAAGTCGCCCGCGCCGGCTTTTACCACGCGGGGCCGTTCCATGTCGCGCGGAAACTGACTCATCAGGAGGTCAATTTTTTCATTGGCTTCCAGATACGCCAAATCTACATCTGTGCCGTAGTCGAGGCGTAGCTTCACGGTCACCTGCCCGTCCTGCGACACCGCTTCGAGGTCGTCCAGATGATGCAGCTGCAGAAGCTGATTGCGCAGCGGCAGGGCCACCAACTGTTCAATCTGCCGGGCGTCGGCTGCCGGGTAGGAGGCCTGCACGGTAAGTTCAGGAATCGGGATGTCGGGTAGTAGCGAAATCGGGAGCTGCCGGAGCGTGATCAGCCCGAGGCCCATGAGCGTAAAGGCAACCACAAACGTAGCAATCGGGCGGGCAAGGAGGAAGCGGGTCATGCGGCAGAATCAGGGTTGGTAGCGAATCGACTGTTTTTTCTCAAAATCATAAAGCGTGAGCCGTCGCAGGGTATAAAAAGCCAGCCAATACGCACTCAGGCTCTGAATGTAGCCTTCGCGCGCCCGGATGTTTTCTTCCAGAGCCAGATTAAGATCGGTGATGCCTACTTTGCCCACCAGGTAGCGCTCTTTGGTAATATGCAGCCGCTGCTGCGCCACGGTATCGGCTTTTTGGGCCAACGCCAGCTGATCGTACTGCTGTCCAAAGCGCATGACCTGCAAAAATATTTCCTGCTCAAACGTCAGCTCGTCCTGCTGCACGTTCACTTCCACGAGCTCGCGGTTGGCTTCGGCCAGCCTGATCTGCGATTTTCGCAGCCCCCAATCCTGTATCGGCATGTCGAGCGACACGCCAATGTACTGTTGATTTTGCAGGTTTCGGTACGCACCGCCAAAGCTCGTGGCGGTTTGCTGCGTGCCCACATTGGCCGATAGCCCAAATTGCAGGCTGTTTTTTCCTTTGGCTTCGGCAATTTTCTGTTCAGCTTCCAGCCGCCGGGTGCTGAATTCCAGCACATTCTGTCGATTGCTGCGGGCTTCTTCCAGCGCCACTTCGTACGACAGACTCGTTTTGAGCGGCAGCGGCGGTTCCTGAAGCGCCACGGCTTCGGCCAGGTCGATGCCCAAAATACGCTTCATGTTGCGCAGACTTGCTTCGGCATTCAGGCGGGCAGTGGCCAGCTGATTTTTGGCTTTCAGTACATTCAGTTCCAGTTGCAGCAGGTCGCTTTGGGCCACCGTGCCGAGAGCAAAGCGCTCTTTGGTGAGCAAATAAAGCGAGTCCGCATTGGCAAGGTTAGCCGCCGTGATGTCGGCTGTGACCTGCGCTACGAGCGTAGCCATAAACAAAGTTGCGCCCTGCAGCGCCGCTTCTTCGAGCTCTTCTGCGTAGTTTTTTTCTGCCGTCTGAAAATACAGCGGCTGCAATTTCCGCTGCCACCGCAGGTCGTTGTAAAGCAAAGATTCCTGATAGTACGAGAAACTCACGGGCGTTGATAAAAAATAGCTGCTTTCGGCACCGCCAAAATTATCCGTCCGTTGCAGCCGTGTCCCGAGTAACAGCTGCCCGCCCGTGGCCCCGATGTTCTGCACAAGGCTCACGCCCAGGCTGTTGTTGGCCTGCGTGACCCGCCGAAACTGAATGCTGCCGTCCGGCTGCGTGATGGGATTGATGGCCCGAAAGAAGGTAGGGATAGTAGCGTTGAGCCTGATTTGTGGCTTAAATCCGGCCTGAAAATTTTGGAACTGCCAATAGCCGGTCTCGTAGGTGTTTTTGGCCCGAAAGTAATAGGGCGACTGCCGCTGCGCCAACGCTATGGCATCCGACAGGCTCAGCGTCCGTTGCGACTGCGCCGGGCACACAGGCAACAGGCTCAGCAGCACAAACAGCAGGAAGAGGGGGAGTCGTGTAGTCATTCGTGATAGCGCCGTCAGCTTGTGGATCGAAAGCTTGTGTTGGTAGCTGTTTGCAAGTAGGTGATTAGTCATTAATTTTTTTAATATTCTGATAATTAGGGGTTTATAGCATTTTTTGAATATACATTTTAGAACCGTTCAATAAGTAGCTATTAGGAATTAGGTTATTTGCCATTTGGGTCTATGTTATTGTAAATCAACACTTTGTGGTATTTTCAAACCTAATATGATTTTGCTCAAATGCTTAATTCATTGATTTTTATAGAATTAGCCTCGGAGAGGCGACCTGTTTGTAGAAATATTTTGAATTTAAAATACATGAGCTCCGTTAGGAGCGTCCCATCGTGTACAATGCATCGGTTCCTAAATAATCAAGCAAGGTTAGAATAAGCTATTTTAATAAAAATTAATTCTAATAAGCTGATAATCAATTAAATGAGCAAGCTAACAGCTAAACGCTACTTAAAAAAAATCCTCAGGGTGCATCGGCGGCATCAGCCTTCCTGACCTCCACTTTGGCATCGTGGCCCAGATTCAGATTTCCCGAAACAATCAGTTGCTGCCCCGGTTCCAGGCCTTCCAGAATACACAGGTCGGTACTGTTTTCGGGGCCGGTAGTTACGTAGTTCCACTTGGCAAGGCCGTCGGCGAAGCTAAACACCACCTTGCGGCCGTTGCGCTCTACCACGGCGGCTTTGGGCACAACGAGTTGGTTGGGCAGCGATTTTTCAATCACCACGCGTACATTCATGCCCGAAAGCAGGCGCGCGTCGGGCTTTTGCAGCCGCAGCGTTGCCTCGACAAGCCCCTCACTGCTCACCAGTGGATTCAGCGTAACGACCTGCGCTGCGTACGACCCACCGCCCGCCCCCAGGGTTTCGATCCGGGCCGTTTGTCCGGCCTGCACGGTGGCAAGTTCAGATTCGAGCAGGGGACATACCACCCGCAACTCGGTGCGGTTGAGGAGAATACAAAATGGCTTCCCTACAGGTGTGGGGTTGTGGGCCGAGAGCGTGAGGTTGGCTACCACGCCCGGCATCGGTGCCCGCAGGTAGGTATTTTCCAGCAGCAGACGTGCCTCCCGCACCGCCAACAGCGCCCGGTCGTAGCCGCTGCGCAGGCGAATGAACCGGTAGATTTCTGCCGACACCGAGCTCGTGTCGCCACGCCTGCCGCCTTGCGTAATCAGCAGGTCGTTGATCTCCACCCGGCTTTCGGCGAGTTGGAGTTCGGCTTTTTGCAGGGCAAGCTGCGCGTCTGCGTTGTAAAGGGAGGCCAACAGCTGCCCGGCGGCTACGCTTGCGCCATTTTGCACGTAAACCCGCTCAATTGTGCCGGGGCTACGAAACGAAAGCTCTGCCTGCTGCGGCACCACTACCCGGCCATTGCTGATGACCTGTGTGGCAAAGGGCCGCCGTTGTGCCGTTGCAACCTCCACAAGCGGCAGCTCCCGGGCGGTGGTGTCTGCCCCGGCGAGGGCGTCTTCCTCCGATACACGCGGCGACTGACAGGCGGTAGTCAGCATCAGGCCGAGTACTATATAAAACAAGCTCCTAAACGGCTGATTCATGTGTTCAATGATGAGGGGGTAAGTGAGTATAAGTGCGTCGTAAAACTATGGACTTTACTGGTAATGAAAAGGATTTGAATTTGGAATTTTTTTTGGGGTGGAAATGAATAAAGCAACACAGCACAAAGTACTGCATTGCTATCAAAGGTTTTGCCTATACAAAGTACATATTCATGTATTTTGATAAACCTATTAATTCCCCAATTATAACATACTAAAAGCTTAAACTTGTATAGAGAATTTCGTGATTTTGAATTAAACAAGAAAACTAATCAACCAATAATAACACTTTTTTGTACAGTATTCCTTGGAATTGCATTTTTAAATTTCGTTTTTTTACCTTTGTTGAAATTCTCAACAACAAAGGTAAGTAGTAGTTGAACTGTTCTCACTTCTCTTTCTTAGAAAAAAATACTAATGTTGGATGGTTCGTATCTTTACTATTTGAAAATAGCTCAAATAATTTACTGTCTTCTTTTTTTACTTGGCTGAGGATTTTTTCTCTATCCTCTTTCATATAAATAAAATAGTCTGAAAAAAACTGAGAAACAAACATATTGTTTATAATTGCCAGGGGTTGTTTTAAATAATGTATAGAAGAATACTTATTAAATTGAACGTCAGAAATAGAATAATTTATAGATGGATTGTAGAAAAATTTGCTCTCTTTTCCTTTATGTCCTATTGTAAATGTCAGCCAATTAGCTGTTTCTACAAATCTGGATTTTAAAAAATAGTGGCTGGGCAAATCCTGCATAATCGCCATCACATCTTTTTTCTCAAAGTTTTTGTACTGAAACTTGCCTAATTTGAGTACATATTTTGGGGAAATTCCTGCATTGCTCAACTGATAAATAGTATCCGAAAAAGCCGTAGAAGCGAGCGCTCCTGCTTGATTCTCTCCTACATAGCCACTGATATCAAGGGATGGAGTACTTTCACTTGTGTAGGGCATATATTTCTCTTTAATATTTCCTGATTGATCCGTAATTAGTACATTGTGCATTGCGTTTGCCTCACTCGTATTATAGTTGATGTAGAATGCCAAATTACTGTCCGGAAGTAGAGCGATAGAAGAAGCATAAAATGGGATTTTATACTTCTTTAAAAACGCTCCCTCTGGCGTAAACGTATACAGAGCTCGGCTGCTATTGGAAAATAGAAAAAGCACGTTCTTTTCTTTATCAAGGGCAACATCACTTAAATCGATAAACTCGCCTTCTCCTTCACCAATTTTTCCGATAGAATATTGATAAGTACCGGTAGAATCGAAAGCCAAAAGAGTCGAACTCGTTTGATCGAAAGTAAAGATATTGCCATCATGTATGAATAATTTAGTAATTTCTACGATTGGAAGTTCTTCTGGATTTTTTAAAGCTATAATTTTCTTTACTTCAAATTCATTGGTTAGAGATAACGAATCTGCTTTATCCAATTCTTTGACAATATCAATAGAATGAATTATTGGCTGATCAAGAGCAGCCTTATCTGTACAGGAAATAAGAACTGATAGTAAAAGAAGCAGGGTTATTTTAGTTTTCATAATATATATAAATAGGAGGGTTTTGAAACTGGTTTGATGTTAAACTAGTATTTTTAATTTGCGAAAGTATTATAATTAATCGTTTATTTCCCTTACCTCTTCCGGCACCAATTGCTGATGCAACTCATACAATTTCGCAAAGTGCATAAGCCTATTTTTTCCGCCCTGCAGGCCGAGTTTTTTTCGGATCGCCTTTCGGTGGTTCTTTACGGTATCCTCGCTTATACACAAACGGTGGGCAATCTGTGCGCTTGGGGTATCCTTGCGTAGGTGCATAAAGATCTGCCACTCGCGGGTGCTGAGCAAACGCAGGCGGGTCATGAGTTGCGTGAGCCCCGGCACATGCACCGCCGATACGTAGGGCATCTGCCTTCGGTAGGCACTCAGGCAGGCGTCAACGACGCAGGGGTCGTCCAGCGGGTGGAGGACGGCATCGGCTTCAAGCAGGAGTTCGGGCGTAGGTGCCTCCAACGAAAAAATGACCCGATAGGCCGTCGAAAACCGGGTAAGCCACGACCTCGCGTCCGGACAGGCAAGGCAGTCGGCTCCGAGCAGGAGCAGCTGCGGGCAGGTGTCGGGCAGGTGGGCTTGCGTCAGGCGTTGGGGCGAGGATTGTACAAACCGCCCGGCATGCTCCACAAAGGCGGCAGCTGTGGTGGGGAGGGGGTTGGGTAAGAGGGTGAACATATGCATGTGGAGGAACGGTTTACCTAGTTTGCGTGAGGGTTTTGTTTTGTGGGCAAGATAGGTAAGTCACTTTTATCATGCAATAGGAAAATAGATTTTGTTACTAATAATTGAAAAAATTTAACTTTTATTGGTTGGTGCCTGTTCCACGGGCTGTGTCGCACAGCCCGTTTTGCTACACCGTGGGCTGTGTCACCCAGCCCGTTTTGCCTGGGTTTTGAGTGAGTGCGGCCCATTGCGTTAGTTTTCAGGGGCTGTGTGACATAGCCTGCGGAAAGGAGAAATGAACACACGTTAGTTTACTCTCGGAGATGATAGATCTTCAACTTCTTTTCTAGCGCTACGCGGGTAATTCCTGCTTTTTGCAGGGTTTCGTCGAGCTGTTTGGTGTCAAACATGAGCGTAAGTTCCTCTTTCCTGATTCCATCAGCCTCATGCAGGATACCCGTGAGTTGGGTTAGTTCTGTGGCCAAAGTTGCGGGGCTTGTCTTATAAAAATATACCTTCGTATCCACTTTTTTGTAAGCCACGCCATCCTCCATTTCGAGGGTTTTCGAGAGCCGCTTGGGGCTTGTCAGGACGACCCGAAAAGCAGGTACACTCTGTTGCGTATGTGAGGTTTTGAGGCCAAACTCCTTGCCGAGTGCACGGATGATCGATTCCTGATGTACAGGTAGTTCTCCGGATTTCCAGGTGAGCTTGAAGTCGTATTGGGTCCGAAGCTGACGGGCCGTAACTTTTAGGGCATGAGGCTTCGCCAGCAACTGAGCAAAGTCCTGCAGCGTACAGCCCGAGCACGACAGAAGCCGCTCGCCGGTGGCTTTCCCGGTGGCACGGGGCTCCGCGGCAGGCCGAATCGTGAGGGTGTAGGCTTCGGTCCGAATGTCCTTTGGTTTTTGCTGACCAAAGGCAGGGATCGTCAGCAAACTTGCAATACATAGCACCAATTGTTTCATAGAATTAGGGTTGTTTTTTGGTTTTGAAATAGACGGCGTAGCTTGCGCCATTGTTCCGAATGTCGTCGTAAACTTTTTTTATGGACGGGCTTGCTGTTTTTGCGAGCGGCAATTTCTCCAGCGTGCTTTCTTCCAGGATGCCCATAAAATCACTTCCATCCTTATAGATCGGCACGGGAAAGGTAGCATTTTGTTTTTTGGAAAATACAAACGACCCAATGCCCGATTTCCCTGAGGCCTGTTGCTGCACATACCAAACCGTTCGGGCGTTTTGTCCCAGAACAAGGCTCAGCGTATGCCTGTCTTCCTGAAAATTGCCCATTCCAAAGGGACGCGACAATTCTGGATTCAGCATCATTTCTACAAGTTTTGATTTGTCGGGAAACTCCTCCATTTTCAGCATTTTGTTCTTAAACTGAACAATCCGGGTTGATTCTATTTTGCTGAGATCTTTGGACAGCACATAGAGTGTATCATTCATCGTTCTTGAAAAAACCACCTGCTCCTGTAAATCATGGCCAAAGGGAAAGTTGATGTCTACAAAAGCGCGTGCTCCTTCGGGAAGCGTAAATGGAAAAAGGCCCTTTTTGAATTCTCCGGAGGCATCCGTCAGGATGAGATGATAAAAATAGCGGGGGCTTTCCTGCGTATCGGCCTGTAAGGTTTTATAAATCAAAAAATCGCCACTTGGCAGATGTTTGATGCTATGCGCGTCAAAAGCAAGCCGTAGGGTGTCGCGTAGCTGCATGTCGTGCGTAAAGCTCAGGATATAATTTGGATTGCTCAGCAGAATATACACGCCCGTTTTATTTACGTCAACATCAACCACCTGACTTTCCACATGGAGTTTTTCGGCAAGCAGACTTTGATCAATTGTGGCGATCAATTTTCCCTCAGGATTAAAGGCATTAAATCGCCGGGATTTATAGCCATCCAACTGATAGACCCACCCTTCGTATCCAACCAAAATGGCTGTTTCGGACACGAGACTTTCTAGTGGAGTTTGTAGTCGTTTTAATTCAATGTCTTCAAAGAAAATATCGCCATCAATTCCATTCGATAGGGAGGTATTATCGATCAATAGCTCGGGCGCATTCCCGGTAGTGTTGCACGCCATTACAAAAGAGGTAAAGCCTATAAAGAGCAGGAGTCGTACGTACATATTCAGGTAGTGAAGGATTACTTTTTTCGATATTTTATACATAGTATATAAATTGTTTAGGTTAATTATTGCGATAAATTACTGAGGAAAAGTAAATATTTGATTTTTTATGAATTTTTTTAAATTGCAGAATATAAAACCTAAGATAATTTTCTCTAAAATTTTTGTTATTTGGATGATTATTACTCAATATAATTCCGTGCTTTGAAACAAACCAATTAAAGGGTGTGTAGGTGTGTTTAGCTAAACCATATTCACCAATTTGTTTAAAATCAGGAGTGAATACTCTGAGGTGTAATTCTTTGTCTAAAAACGAATTGTGTTCGTTGCTGTGATCTTTGGGCGAAATCCCTTTCCAGATAAATTGATAGTATAACTGCCGATAAGGATCATATAATACTTCCAGATAGTGCGTACTTTCAAGTGCATGTTTTTCCCACTCTTCCGGTGATTTTGAAATATTTATACTTCTAATTTGTTTTTCGAGTTCCACTTGTTCGTATTCTTTGCTCTGTTTTGTTTTCAAATTATAGCTGTAAATAGCAGGAGCAAACAGGTGATTGTAAACTACTAACGTATCATTCACCACATTCCCATTGGTATAATTCATGAAGCCATAGTTCCCGTTTGCCTCTTTGTAGTATTTAGGAAAACGTACCGGAATTTGCTCAAAGGTAGAATTTGTGAGGTTAAACAAACTTAACGGCGATTTGTTGCTTTCTACATAACTTTCACGTAATGAGTACAATAAAACAGAATTTGTTCGTGAACTATACCGAAGAGGCACGTACTGATTGCTGATCGGATTTCCTGATAAGTCATTGTTTTTCTCTATTTGATCGACGTAGTTGTAATCTTTAATTACTTTCCCGGAAGCATTTAAAATCTTCAAATGTCCGTAGTGTTGAATCAGAATCGAATCTTTACCGATTGGCGAAATACCTTCTATTTGACCAATACCATCCGGGCCTTCGGTACCTGCTGAAATACGCCCAACTGCTGTTTTGCTTTCCAATGAATATAGATCAAAACTATTCAGGGGCGAATTGTATCCTACAAATACATTATGTTCCGCATTAAATCCGTACGTATCATACCCATTCAATTGACTTGAATCAATTTTTATTGCCAGTGAATCAAGTGAAAATATTAGTTCATTTTTAGAATTTTCACTTTGTTGGGTGCTGCATCCAGTAAGGAAAACTACTACGAGTGCGATAGCTATTTGTAAGTTCTTGATGATTTGCATAATTTATTTTACTTTAATTTCATATAGATTCAACGCAATTATATTTTCCTGTGGATTCTTCTTGTTTAGGATCAACAAGCCCTCTGGTGTAACAACTACTAAATGATGACGCACCCCTTTCTCCAAAACTATTTCATCTATTTTATTTAAATCTTTGTCTGCCACAATCAATGAACACCTGCAATCAATGGGTTTTTTGTTGTCAACATCCTCTTTTGAATAAATTGTGTTTGTACCATGTTTGACAAGTCGGTAGTAAATATTTCTATACTTATCAAAATATAAACCTTCATATATTGTGTTTTTCAGGTAGTGAAAATATTCTTTATACGAATCATCCACACTTGCCCAGTTAGCCATTTCTTTTAGTACATCATCTGCATAGTCGCTCTTTAATTCCTTCGTGTCAATTAATTTTCCATCCATCGTATATGAATAAATGCTATGATCACCCGGAAAAGAATGTATGAATGTTTGCGTTATCGGGTTAAATGTTCTGTGCGCATAAAGTAAATCAGACCCATAATTTTTCCCTAAGAATTTTTCTTTGTTCGGGTGATTTATTTGTTCAATATGTTCCCCGGTTTTTAGATCCAACGAAATTGTCAGCTTGCCCTTCGTTAAATAATCCGTTGGATTTTTAAAATAGTATACGCCCGGTAATCCTGGAATATATAATTTGTCATCAACTATCTCCATAGGCATAGCGCATATTGCAAAGGGTATGGTGAAATAATCATCCGTTTTCCAGGGTTCCAATTGGTATAATTTTAATACTTTGCCTTTATCCGAAAGCCTAAATATTCGATGAGTATTTATATTTAGAATGTACAATGAATCTTTTCCTGTGTATAAAAATGATTGCATTTTACCAGTGCTTTCCGGACCTTCCCATTCACAGGTTACCTCTTTTTGGAGGTTTCCATTTAAATCATAAAATTGAACAGAATTGGTAGATGTACTTGCAAGAATGAGATATTTGTTTTTCGAGTCCTCATAGTATTGAATGCTACTTGACCAATTGGAAGTTTTGTTGTCTAAATTCAAATTTATGGTTTTCTTGTACTCAATCGCTAACGTACTTTTAGATAGCTCTGAGTTTTCCTGACTAGTACGATCAGAACGTTGTGTGCAGGAAAAAACTACCAAAAGATGTAGTAATAGCAGGGGTTTTTTCATAAAAAGGGTAGAGGGTTTCGGGTTCATAATGCAATTGGATATACGTGTCTATTCAATGGAAATTGTGTACACTAAACCACCGAACTATTTTTGATACTTGCAAACTTTCCGAACGAAAAAAAATGGTCATTTTTTCGGAAAATGGTCATAGTTTGGGCTTGTTTGTCGAATTGCTAAACCCTTGCGAAGGTAGAATACTTAGTTTTGTAAAAGCAGTCTTTTGGTGCAACTCAGATTTTTGCCTGCCTCCTTTTCCTCCATTTCTCTATGCAAACCTATTCGTACAAAATCCTCCTGTTGTTCTTTTTATTAAGTCTGATCGGCTTTTTGACCGTTCCGCGCCTTTCGTGGCAGCTTCAGCCTGCGGGGGGCGGTAATCAGCTGCGGGTGTCCTACGAGTGGCCCGGTGCCTCACCCGGTTCCATGGAGTTGCAGGTTACATCGCCATTGGAAGGGGTGCTGAGCACGATGCCTGAGGTAGTCAAAATTGAATCAGTTTCGGGCTATCATTCGGCGTTCATAACGCTTACACTTGCCCCAAAAACCGATGTAGACCGCCTGCGTTTTGAGGTTGCAGCGCATATTCGGCAAGTCTATTCGCGGCTTCCGCTGGGCGTGAGTTATCCATCAATTAGCATAGATTCGCCCGAAGAATCAAAGAAGCAACAACCCTTTATGATTTTGCAGGTAAACGGGCAGGCAGCCGTCAGTGAACTGACTGAATTTGCCGAGAATAGCCTGAAACCCAGGCTTGCAGGTGTAGAGGGACTATATAGCATTGAGGTGCGGGGGAGTGAACAAAAGCAGTGGCGGGTGTCTTATGTACCCGAGCAGTTGCAGGCGCTGCAGCTCTCCAAAGCCGACCTCGTGGAGGCATTACAGGTGCACGGCCTGCGGCAGCAGGTAGGTTGGCTGCGGGCCAACGACCGCCTGCTCAGCCTGACCGTAGAATCGCCTGACGTGACGGAGTTTCCAAACGTACTCCTGCGGGCAATTGGCGGGCGCCTTGTACGCCTGACCGATGTGGCCACCGTCCAACGGGTGGAAGCCCGGCCCGAATCCTACTTTCGGGTCAATGGCCGAAATGCCGTACAGCTGGTGCTTACTACCCGAAAAGGGGCCAATCAGCTCGAAACTTCTACCCAAATTGGTACGCTTTTACGACAATTGCAGGCGCAGTTTCCACCAACCTACGGCCTTCGTACCGACTACGATGCGGCTGATTATATCCGTGAGAATCTCTACCGAATGGCCTGGCAATCAGGCGCTGCTGTGACTATTCTGCTGCTTGTGGTCGCTTTAAGTATCCGAAATTTTCGCTATTTGCTGTTAATTATTGGTTGCCTGCTGGTTAATTTATTGCTTTCTGCTCTGCTGTTCTATGTGTTGGGGGTGAACATGCACCTCTATTCACTGGCTGCTCTGACGGTATCGCTGGGTTTGCAGATAGACAACGCAATCGTGATGATTGATCATTACCTCCACAGCCGCAATCGAAGCGTTTTTCGGGCCTTGCTGGGGGCTACGCTTACGACCTGCGCTGCCCTGACGGTCATCTGGTTTTTGCCCGAACAAGCCCGCCGCGACCTGCTGGAATTCAGTAAAGTGCTCATCATTACGCTATCCGTTTCGCTGGTTGTAGCCTATTGGTTTGTGCCTGTGGCGCTCGAACGCATGGGCCTGATGGCCATAACGATGCGGCGGCCTGGTCGCTGGGTCGTTCGGCTGGATCGCCTCTATGGCCGTTTCGTGGTGGCATTGGTCCGGTTTCGGGGAGTAGTTTTGACCACCGCTTTTCTGGCTTTCGGGCTGCCGATCTTTTTGTTGCCCACTCGTATAGAAGGGGAAAAGCCCAATGCCCAATTCTACAACAACACCCTCGGCAGCGAGTGGTTTCAGGAAAACCTGCGACCGTTGCTCGACACCTGGCTGGGGGGAAGTTTGCGTCTGTTTGTAAATCATGTTTTTGAAAGTTACAATTATTCAAGCAATGAACGTACATTACTATACGTAAATGCTGGATTGCCCAATCAGAGTACAGTAGAGCAAATGAACGATCTGCTGAAAGGCATGGAGACCGAAGTAGCCAAAGAGCCCGGCGTGGAGCGTTTCATTACGCAGGTCTACAATGGACAGCAGGGAGGCATGGCTATTTATTTCAAAAAGGAAGCAGAGGCAGGTTCCATTCCCTATCGACTGAAAGCCCGGTTGATTGCCCGTTCGCTCGAATCGAGCGGTGTCGACTGGGATATTTATGGAGTGGGGCAGGGGTTTAGTCAACATTTGGGTGCCAACACCGCGCCGACTTTTGACGTATTGCTGCGCGGCTACAACTATGAACAACTCGAAGTGCTCACGCAAGGCCTGGCGGATAAGCTCCTGGTGCACCCGCGAATTCAGAAGGTAGACATCAACCGCGTGCCGGGCATGTATCAGCAAAAAACGCTGGAAGCGTATATTTTTTCACCCGAAAAAGACGAACTGATCCGGCAGGGTGGACAGGTGCCTGCTTACTACGCTGCCGTGGGAGAGCGCTTCAATGCCCGCCCAGTGCCGGACTTGTTTCGGTTGGCTCAAAACCGCTATGAAGGAGTGGTGGTGGCGCCGCTGCTTCCCGGCGACCTATGGCAGTTGCGCCATAGTTTTATTTCGGCGGGAGCGCAAACCAAACATAAGTCTACTGATGGGCAGATCGAGCGGCAGCCGGTAGCTCCCCAAATCCGCAAAGAAAATCAGCAGTACCTGCGGCAGCTTTCGTTTGAATACTTTGGAAGTCATACGTTCGGCAGTGAATTTCTGAACGAAACGTTGCGTCTCTACAAAGGAGAACTTCCTTTGGGCTACACCCTCGAACGGTCGGAGTTTAACTGGTGGCTCAAAGCCGGCGAGCGGCAGTATCAGCTGATTGGCGTGGTGCTTCTGGCGATCTTCATCATTGGCGCCGTACTGTTTGAGTCTTTGCGGCAGCCGCTTTGGATGATCCTTCAAATCCCGCTGTCATTTACCGGTATTTTTCTTGCCTTCTATATTTTTGAATTCAGTTTTGATCAGGGTGGTTACGCGTCGTTTCTGCTTGTGGCGGGGCTCGTGGTGAATGCTACGATTTTTGTCATGAATGAAAAAAATCAGCAGCAGCGGTTCGTTTCTCCGCTGCGGGGGTACCGTCGGGCGGTTCGCTACAAAATCCGGCCTATCCTGCTTTCAATACTTACCACGGTGACGGGCCTTCTTCCTTTTTTGCTTTTGGGTGCCGATCAGCCCTTTTGGCCGGCTTTGGCTATGGGTACAAGTGGCGGGCTGCTTTTTTCAATCGTTATACTTTTGGCGGTTCTTCCGGTAATGCTCCTTGAAAAAGACGATATTGCCTAAGTTTGGCCGTTCGGCCCCAAATTCTTTTACACTACATTCAACCGTATACGCCAAATGGACGTACATGAATAAAACAGATCGTGCTTATGGAAGAAAAATAGTCACAAAAACGGATAAGGATTGGGGAGAATGTCAGGTCAAAAATGCAATTTTTTATTAGTAAAAATGGTTATATAGCCGACAGTTTCTACTTTTACCCGTGTGTAGTTCACTATGACAAACGAATCTTTTACCGCCAGAATTTTACGTTCTGTTTTTTTTAAAAAAGCAACCGGAAAGGCCGGACGCTACGCTTCCAACGGCTCCCGCCTGTTTGAACTGGCCAAACAAGTGATGGAAAAGTCACGGCAGGGAGGTTTTAAACAAGGTGTGGCTGAGGTGCAGGGGCAGCTTTCTCTGCTCACGCGGCTTGTGAAAGCCTATGCTGCCGGAGAATACCGTCAGTTACCCTGGAAGAGCCTTTTATCAATTGTGGGGGTGTTGATTTATTTCGTCTCGCCACTCGATTTTATTCCGGATTTTTTACCGGTTCTGGGCCTGACCGACGACGTGGCGCTGGTTTTGTGGCTCTTTAAATCGCTCGGAGACGACCTGGCGAAATTCAACGAATGGGAAAAAGATCGCAAAACGATTAACATCGGCTGAGCAATTGTGTTTTGATTCGTAAAAAGATTAATTAAATTTGTATTCATATAAAACAATTAATAAGCATGGAATTTGGATCGATATTCGCATTTATGGGATTGGGAGGACAGGAGATTTTCCTTATTGCCCTTTTTATTCTTCTTTTCTTTGGAGCCAAGAAAATTCCCGAACTGATGCGTGGCCTGGGTCAGGGTATCAACGAATTTAAGAACGCTACCAAGGACGTTAAAGAAAATATAGAAAAAGGAATGGAAGATTCCGCTACTAAGTAAGTAGCCGGTTTCAAATAAATATTTTTTCCTAAGAGCCGATTTGGGTTAGACCATCAAAACGCCTACTCCGAAACGGCTCTGATTTTTAATTGTATCATCTCTAAGGCTTCCCCATTTTGAAAGAGTACCTGACGCTTGCTGACCTACAGCGCGATCTGCGTGCAGGAAACACAACCTGTGTGACGTTGGTCGGGCAATACCTTGCCCGTATCCGAGAGTATCAACATCTCAATGCATTTGTCGAGGTTTATACGGACGAAGCCCTGCAAAGAGCCGAAGCCATAGATGAGCGTTTGACCAACAATCAGGCGGGCCGTTTGGCTGGCCTGGTGTTAGGGATCAAAGACGTCCTCTGTCAGGCCGGGCACAGTGTGCAGGCCGGTAGCCATATTTTGGATCAATACCGCTCTCCCTTTACGGCCACCGCCGTTCAGCGTCTGCTTGATGAAGATGCCATTATTATTGGCCGTCAAAATTGCGATGAGTTTGCCATGGGGTCTTCCAACGAAAGCTCCTACTTTGGCCCCGTACGCAACGCCGCCGACCCCTCACGGGTGCCGGGCGGTTCGTCAGGCGGCTCTGCCGTTGCAGTACAGGCGGGCTTATGTCATGCTTCCCTGGGGAGCGACACGGGCGGGTCGGTTCGGCAGCCTGCGGCTTTTTGCGGCGTGGTGGGCTTAAAGCCTTCCTATGGGCGGGTGTCGCGTTGGGGGCTTATTGCCTACGCTTCTTCCTTTGACTGTATCGGGCCCATTACCCGCTCCGTAGAAGATGCTGCCTTGCTATTGGAAATAATGGCCGGGCACGATGAGTTCGACAGCACGGTTTCTACCAGGGAAGTTCCTGACTATTCGGCACAGCTTGACTGGATGGCTGTATCCGGGCAACAACCTGCTCGTGTAGGTTACCTGCGCGAATCACTCGAAAGCGAGGCAGTGGCACCGGAAATACGGGAACGTTTGGGGCAGGTAATTGAGCAGCTCAGAGCTGACGGACATGCCGTGGAGCCCGTAGAAATGCCCTTGCTGAAATATTGTTTGCCAACATACTACATTCTGACTACCGCCGAGGCAAGTTCCAATTTGTCCCGGTTTGACGGCGTGCGCTACGGCTACCGCAGCGAAGATACCCCCGATCTGGAACGACTATACAAAAACACCCGTACCGAAGGTTTTGGTGACGAAGTGCGCAGGCGCATTTTACTGGGGACTTTTGTTTTGAGTGCAAGTTACTACGACGCATACTATACCAAAGCGCAAAGCGTTAGAAAACTGATACGTCAGGAAACCGAGCGCCTGCTTACACACTACGATTTCATTCTCTCGCCCGTTACACCCACCACAGCATTTCGTATCGGGGAAAAAATGGACGATCCCTTACAAATGTATTTAGCGGATATTTTTACAGTTCAGGCCAATGTAGTAGGTACACCTGCTATTGCAATTCCGGCCGGAACCGATCAGGAAGGTCTGTCGATTGGTTTGCAGCTAATGACCCGCCCCTTTGCGGAAAAAGAATTGCTGGCCTTTTCAAAATACGTATCCGATTTGATCACCATGCCAGAAAAAGTGGAATAAAATTTGTTTGAAAATACGCTCGAAACCGGGCACCAATCGTAAAAACAAAGTAATAATTTAACCTCTTCCTGACACTGATGAAGATAGTAAAGCGAATTGTGAGTGTAGTCGTTGTTGCCTTGGGAGTGTGGAACGTGCCGGCATGGGCACAGACTCAACAAGAAGAACTGGATTACGAAACAGACACTTTGGGTATTATGGCAGACTCTCTGCCCGAACTGGAAATGCCCACCACCCAAATCCCGGGCGATTTGATTCAGGCACGTTTTGCACAGTTGCAGAAGAAAATCCCGCTTGTCTATCATCCGGTTTCTCATCAGTTTGTCGAATATTTTATTTACCGAAAACCGGAGTTTACACGCCGGATGATGGCCGAAAAAAATATTTACTTCCCCATCTATGAAAAAGCACTTGCCCGGCACAACATGCCGGACGAGCTCAAATACCTTTCCATGATCGAGTCAGGGCTCGACCCCCGGATTATCTCGTATGCAGGGGCGGGTGGGCTTTGGCAGTTTATGCGCGCCACCGGCCGGGAGTTTGGCCTGCGTCAGGATGCATACATCGACGAGCGCTTTGATCCCGAAAAATCTACCGAAGCCGCCTGCCGGTACCTGCGTCAGTTATATACTATTTTTGGAGATTGGGAAATGGCCCTTGCTTCCTATAACGCCGGCCCCGGAAACGTCAAGCGCGCCATGCGGCGGAGCGGTGGCAGTACGTTTTGGTCAGTATATGATGCCCTGCCCAAGCAGACGCGCAGCTACGTTCCTCAATTTGTAGCTATTTTATACATGATGCACTACGGACAGGATCATGGCATAGTTCCGCAAAGCATTGAATACCCAACTGTTGCCGACACGGTGCATGTCAACGGCTATCTGGATCTGACCGTTTTTGCAAGCCTAAGTGGAGTGACAATGGAGGAAATCCGGAAGTTTAATCCTCAGATTATCAATACAGTACTGCCAGACTATACCCGGAATTTTGTATTGAAAGTTCCTTTTCAGAAATTTCCTCTTATGCATCCTGAACGCTTCGCAATTTTGGATTCAGCTTCCAAAAAGCCGGTTAATGCTGTGATGCTGGCCTCAGCCGGAGAGCAAATCGGGGATTATGTATATACTACCAAACGAACAAAACATACGGTACGCAGCGGAGAAACACTTTCATCTATTTCCAATAAATATGGAGTAAGTATTGCGGATGTAAAAAGCTGGAACCGCATGCGCAGTACCAAACTTCTTCGCGGGCAAAAGCTTACGATTGTTAGGAAGGTACGAACAGCCACACCGCGCCCTATCGAAGCGGTGGCTTCGGCAAAAACTACCGAAACCTCCCCTACAAAGCCTGTACTTACAGAACCTGTCAATGAAGCCACTTCCAAAACCGATGGTGAAGAAGAAATTGCTCTGGCCGACGAGGAAGAAGAGGAAGCAGACGCTCCCGTGGCAAAGCCCAAGACTAAAAAGGGACAGCCGCTGGTACATCTGGTAAAAAAAGGAGAAACGCTTGCCGCAATATCCCGAACCTATGGCGTGACTGTGGATGAACTTAAAGAGCGGAATGATTTAAGTAATGGTACTATTTTTCCGGGGCAAAAGCTCGAAGTAGCACCTGCGGCGGTGGCCGCATCTGCGAAGGTAGCAGCAGCGAATCCGGCAAAAAAACCAATACCTCAGGTTAAGCCCCGCTACCATACCGTGCAGCAGGGTGACACCCTTTGGACCATTTCTCAGCGCTATGGACTAACGATTGATAAAATAAAACAAGCGAATAAAATACAAGGGAATAGCATAAAAGCCGGTATGAAGCTTTTGATCACGGGCTAATGCCATTCTGAATCAATTTTTCACCACCCATACGGACCAATTTCGGGTTTTGTGGGTGGTGTTTTAGTAGTATATTACCAAAAAACTTATTCAAGCATGATTGCTTACGTGGAAGGGAAACTTGCCCAAAAAGACGCAGCCTACGCCATTATTGATGCCATGGGCGTGGGGTATGAGGTCCGGATTTCGCTGCAGACTTTTTCGGCTCTACCGGCACCGGGAGAAAAGTGCCGGGTGTATACCTATCTGAATATTCGGGAAGATGCCCACGTACTTTTTGGCTTTGCCGAACCCGATGAGAAGAAACTCTTTCTGGATCTTGTGGGGGTGTCGGGGGTGGGGCCCGCCACGGCTTTGGTCATGCTGTCGTCACTATCTTCCTCCGAAATTCGTCATGCCATCATGAACGAAGATTTGCGCGTGGTGCAATCCATCAAAGGTATTGGCCTGAAAACAGCTCAGCGGGTGATCCTCGAACTTAAAGATAAAATGAGAAAAGATTCCCTGACCTCGCCCGTCAGCTTTCTTTCAGGGGCGTCGTCGGGTGGACAGGCACGCGGGGAGGCGTTGGCCGCTTTGATTACGCTGGGAATACCTAAACCTGCCGCAGAGAAAAGCCTGGATACCATCATCAAGCGTGAGGGTGAAGGGCTTACGGTCGAACAACTCATCAAACTGGCACTTCGGTAGTTTTTTGGTTTATATTTTATAATTGAAGGAGAATATTGGCAAGGTTTTAGCCGTTTTGTGGATAGCGCATTGCAGGTTAGTACCGAACCCTCTTTAACCAAGTGTGATAGGCTTTGTCAGCAACGATTTACCAACTTCTTTTTCGAACGGCAACCATTTCCGCAGCAGCTTACTGGCTGGCAAGTGCGTCCGGTAGTTTTGTGCCTGCTCCCAAGCCGGCCAATGATACCTATTTGCCCATTTTAACCGATACCACCGGCACCGATACTCTGGGGAATGAGCTAAAAAAATCGGGCCAAAAGGCAATTATTCGCTGGCAGGACTACTACCAAAATCGTTTTTCAGAACCTCGACCCCGCTCATCCCTGTACCTGAAAGATCCTGCCAATATCAAAACTACCATTGAACTCGACAGCACCGGACGGGTAGTTGTAGAAGAAGACGTTACTACGCCCAAAGGCAAACTCGACTATCGACCTACCCAAAGTCTGGATCTGAATACCTACAACGAAATGCAGCGTAAACGTGCCTTTGAAACCCTGATGAGGGAATATTCGGCGCGGCTCGATGGAAAAAGTGCAATGGGTGGCCGAGGCCTGCTGCCTAAACTGGATTTGCCGCCAGCATTGGATAAGCTTTTTGGAGATAATTTCATGGACTTCAAGCCCAATGGTTTTGTGGCGCTGGACTTTGGAGTATTGCATCAATTCATCGATAATCCGGCCGTACCGGTGCGGCAAAGGCGGAATACGAGCTTTATCTTTAATGAGCAAATCAATATAAATTTTAATGCAAAAATGGGGGATCGGATGGGCTTCCTGACCAACTTCGATACCAAGGCAAGTTTCAATTTTGAAAATGCATTAAAGCTAAACTACAAAGCTCCCGAAGAAAGTTTGGTGCGCAAAATAGAAGCCGGAAACATCAGTTGGCCCATCAATAGTCAGTTGATTCCGGGGGTTCAAAATCTTTTTGGCTTAAAAACGGAGTTTCAGTTTGGACGTTTAAACGCTACGTTCGTCGCTTCACAACAGCGCTCCCGCAAAGAACGAATCGTGCTCAGAGGTGGAGCGCAAACCAAAGATTTTGAGATTCGGGCCGATAATTATGACGAAAATCGTCACTTTTTTCTCTCTCAGTATTTTAGAAATATTTATGAAAGTGGGCTAAAAACGTTACCCATGATTACTTCCGGAATCAATATTACCCGTCTGGAAGTGTATGTAACAAACCGTACTACCACAACCGAAACCCTGCGAAATCTGGCGGCCTTTGCCGATTTGGGCGAGCCCGGCCCTCACAATACGTCCAATCCTGCGCTTCAACCAATCAATCCCCGCCTGCCTGTCGATAATGAAACCAATGGTTTGTACCGAAGTCTGCGGGAAAATGAAGCTTTCCGGCAGGTAGACCGTACGTCGTTTGAGTTAAGTTCTACGCTGGGGTTGCAAAAAGCAGTGGATTTTGAATTGTTGCGCGGCGCCAAGCGATTGATGGATGAGCGGGAATATAAATTTAATCAGCAGTTGGGCTACATTTCGCTTACCGTACCGCTGCGAAACGATGAAGTACTGGCTGTCGCTTATGAATATACGTTGAATGGACGGGCGTATAAAGTAGGCGAGCTAACGGAAGATTATCAAAATCGAAAAGATGATGAAGTAATTGCCTTGAAATTGTTGAAATCCTCAACAATCCGAAATAATACCCAACTACCGATGTGGGACCTGATGATGAAGAACGTATATTCATTAGGTACCAATCAGATTGACCGACAGGGTTTTCAGCTAAGAGTTATTTATAAGGATGACTTAACAGGAATTGATAATCCCAATTTGCAGGAAGGACGCAGGCTGCAAAATCGCCCGCTGTTGCGCGTGATGGGTCTGGATCGCCTCAATCCTGTCAATGATTTACAGCCCGATGGAAATTTTGACTTCGTGGAGGGCATCACGATTGACACCAAAACGGGGCGAATATTTTTCCCCGTACTCGAACCTTTCGGCTCCAATCTGGCTAAAAACTTTGATCCGGATGAAGATTTGCTCAAAAATAAATATGTCTTTGACGAGCTATACAGTACTACCCAAATTGATGCGCAGCAGGTTTCGGAGCGAAATAAGTTTTTCCTGAAAGGTGCTTACCAATCGGCCGGAGGGACGGACGTGCAGCTGCCGTTTGGGGTGTCGGAAGAGTCGGTGACCGTAACGGCGGGAGGCGTGTCGCTCATGCCGGGACAGGATTTTATCGTAGAGGCGCAAATCGGGCGGGTGCGGTTGGTCAATCCGAGTGTATTGCTTTCAGGCCGGGAAATAGTCATCGAATTTGAGCGGCCCGATATGTTCAATAATCAAATCCGAACGCTTTTTGGTACAAGGCTCGACTATTTGGTAAATAATGATATCAGCCTGGGGATGACCGCCATGCGGCACCGTGAAACCCCGGCTGGCTTTTTGACTCGGGTAGCAATCGGCAACGAACCTACCAATAATACCATTGTGGGATTTGACGCCAATATTCGAAAAGATGCGCCATTCCTGACCAAATGGCTCGACAAATTACCGTTGATCCAAACCAAAGAACCTTCAAGCATTCAGTTCAAAGGGGAAGTTGCCCAACTTTTTCCGGGCGTAGCGCCCCGGGTCAACAACCGCTCGCTAGTGGACGACTTTGAGGCTACGCGCACGATTTATGATCTGACCCGACAGCCCACCCGCTGGCGTCTGGGAGCCACGCCGCAGCAGTTTCCACAGGGAACGCCCGATAATCCGCTGGAATTTGGCTACAAGCGCGGAAAGATTTCGGCGTACAGTGTTGACAATATCTTTGGATTTTCAGGCCTGGGTGCCGGTTTTGGAAACCTTCGCCCGCCGACAATTACGGATGAAGACCTTCAAAATTATTATGAACGATTATTTAATCCGATTGAACTCTTTCCCGGTCGGTCGGTGCCGCCGTTAAATTTACCTCAGAATATTCTGGATATTGCCTATTACCCCAAAGAGCGGGGAATGTATAATTACAATCCTGCGCTCGATGCCGACGGGCGGCTTCTCGACCCGCGCCGAAATTTTGGTGCTATTTCCCGAGCAGTAACGTCGGACATTGATTTTGACAATGCCAATATTGAAAACATTGAATTCTGGATGCTCGACCCGTTTATTGGGGGCGAAAATGGCGTCGTTCGTGATGGAATAGAGAATCGGAACAATACGACCGGAGGAAAACTTGTGTTTAACCTCGGAGATATTTCAGAAGATGTTGTCAAAGATGGACGCTTTAATTTTGAAAATGGCCTTCCTTTCGATAACCCGCAACCGGGCGTCAATGTAGACAGTACCGCCTGGGGGCGCGTAACCAAGCAGCAGTATTTAATCAATGCATTCAGCAACGAACCGGGTGCCCGCGAAAAGCAGGACGTAGGGCTGGATGGACTGAATAATGAAGACGAACGGCGGTATTTCAGAGAAACTTTTCTGGATCGCTTGCCCGCTAACCTTACAGCGGAAGCCCGCGAACGAATTTTGGCTGACCCTTCGGGCGATGATTTTCAGTTTTACCTTGGAGCGGAACTCGACGCCGACGACAAAAAAATCCTGGAACGTTATAAACAGTTTCTGGGCATGGAAAATAACTCGCCCGAAAGCACGACAAGTACCAATAACGTCACCCCGGCTGCAACCAATATTCCTGATTCTGAGGATTTGAACGTAGATAACACCATCAATGACAATGAAGCTTACTACGAATACGAGATTGATCTGAAACCGAATCGGCTGGATATTGGCCGTGGCTTTATTGTGGATAAAACCGTAGCCAATGGCGTCAATTGGTATTTGTTTCGGGTTCCGGTAAAAGAGTTTACCCGGAAAGTCGGACAAATCAATGGCTTTAAGTCCATCCGCTTTGTGCGGATGTACCTTACCGATTTTGAACAGCCCGTGGTGCTTCGGTTTGCCCAGCTGCACATGGTAGGGCAGCAATACCGCAAGTACCTGTCAGACCTTGATGCACCGGGCCTGCAGGAAGTTCCCGAGCCTTATGATGCCAAATTTACCGTCGGAACGGTTAGTATTGAGGAAAATAGTCAGGCTAATAATTCGGATAGAAAGTACGTATATGCCGTACCGCCGGGCTGGCAACGCGATCAGGATTTTACGCAGCCAACCACCAATTTTCAGCTCAACGAGCAGTCTATGAGTCTTTGCGTAACAGATTTGCGCGACGGAGATTCGCGGGCCGTATTTAAAAACGTAAACCTTGACCTGCAATTTCGTAAACGACTGCGCATGTACATTCACATGCAAAATGACGACAATGAAAGTGGTTTTGTGGCCGGCTTCATGCGCCTGGGAACGGACCTCACCCAAAACTACTACGAAATAGAAGTAGCGAACTTGCAGGCAACCCCCGAAAATGTAAGTCAGCCGGAGGTAGTTTGGCCGCAGGAAAATGAGATAAACGTTGCGTTTGAAGAACTGATACGGGCCAAAGCGGAGAGAAATCGGAGTGAAAACAACGCAATCAGTTTGCCTTATTCAGTGATGACCCGGGACGGACGTTATAAGATTACCGTAGTTGGAAATCCCGACCTGAGTTCTGTACGCGTGCTGATGATTGGCGTAAGAAATCCGAAGTCGCTGGACGAGCGCTCCAAAAGTTTTTGCCTGTGGGTGAATGAATTGCACGTAGAAGGATTTGACGAAACTGCCGGACAGGCGGCCGTGGGGCAACTGAACGCTAAATTGGCAGATTTTGCAACCGTAACGGCATCGGGTCGGATCGAAACCTTTGGCTTTGGTGGTGTACAGCAGCGCATCGGCGAGCGGGCGCGGGCCACAACGACGGAGTTCGGGATTTCATCGAATATTTCGCTGGATAAACTCCTGCCGCAGGAGTGGGGATTCAGTATTCCGCTCTATGTCAACTACGACAATCGCCGCATCAGCCCGCATTTTAATCCGCTGGACCCCGATACGCCGCTTTCTACGTCGCTTGAAAATCTGGATAATGCTGACGAACGTGAACAGTACCGGCGCCTGGTAGAGGATAATACCGTCAGGCGGGGAATAAATCTCTCGAATGTGCGGAAGACCAAGACAAAACCGGGGGCTAAAAGTCACTTCTATGATTTTGAAAATCTGGCCTTTACCTATGCTTTCAGCGATCTCAAACGCTCGAATATTCTCACGGATATTTATGCGCAACGGATGTATCGCGGAGGAATCGCCTACACCTTTACCTCACAACCCAAAGCTTTTGAGCCTTTCCGGAAGTGGGAAACGGACAGCCGGTATTTGAATTTTATCAAAGATTTTAATCTCACCTTACTTCCCAATACCGTATCGATTCGGACGGATGTAGACAGGAGTTATACCAAAACTCAGCTGCGAAACTCAGAGTTGACGACGGCGGGAATGGAGCCGTTTTTTGAAAAATATTTTTGGTTTAATCGCTACTACGACCTCAACTGGAACCTTACGCGCAATGTCGTTCTGAGTTATAATACCGTGGCAAATGCCATTGTGGATGAGCCAATGGGAGATATAAATACGCCCGAAAAGCAGGATACACTTTGGAGTAATTTTAAGAAACTGGGTCGAATCAAAAACTATGACCAACGGATTCGGCTAACTTACCGGCTGCCCCTCGACAAATTGCCGCTCACAGACTGGATGACCGCCGATTATAACCATACGATTGCCTATAATTTTCAGGCCAACGCCCTCGGCCTTGTCGATTCGCTGGGAATTCCGTTCGGAAATATCATCCGCAACAGCCGCGAGCGGGGCATTACGGGTCGGGTAGATTTTGTAGCGCTTTACAACAAACTCAAATACCTGAAATTTGCCAATTCGCCTTCGCAGCAAAAGAAAAATTTTGCCCGCAGCCCCGGCGATATTGAAGAGCTGCCGCCGCCGCCAAGCAAAGTGCTGAAAGATCTGACTCGGGTGCTGATGACCGTTCGGGGTATCAATGTGAGTTACACCATTTTGGAAACTACCGCTCTGCCGGGCTATTTGCCAACGCCCCGGTTCTTTGGGCTAGACAATGCCAATGCCCCCGGTTTGCCTTTTGTGCTAGGTAGTCAGGATCGAAATATTCATATAAAAGCCGCCAATAATGGGTGGCTGACGCCGAGTACGGTACAGAATCAGGCGTTTCAACAAACCATTCAGAAGAACTTTACGATGCGGACCACGCTGGAACCGTTCAAAGATTTCAGAATGCAGATTGAAGCCCGCCTGACCCGGCAGGATGCCTATCAGGAATTTTACCGTCCCGAAGATCCAAACGGACAGTTTGTCAGCCAAAGCCCGGTACGAAACGGGCAGTTTAGTATGTCATTTATGTCGTTCCGGACGGCATTTGCCAAAATTAACCGTGACAATACTTCGCCCGTTTTTGATCGTTTTCGAGACTATCGGGGGGTGTTGCGGCAGCGCCTCAACAGTGAAAATGGGAGCGGTGGCGAGTACAACGAGAATTCGCAGGATGTGCTGATTCCGGCGTTTTTTGCGGCTTACACCGGCAAAGATCCCGAAACTGTCAGAATTTCGCCCTTCCTCGGATTCCCAATGCCCAATTGGCGGGTTGATTATAACGGGCTGTCACAATTAAAACCATTTAAGAAAATTTTCAGCTCTTTCACGCTGACGCACAACTATATTTCTACGTATAGCGTCGGTAATTTCACTTCCTCACTCGACTACGAATCGCTGTTTGTGAACTTAGCCGTGATGGGCTATCCGTTGTCGTCCCGAACCAATTATCTGGGTCAATACGTGCCTGTGTTTGTAATGAGTACCGTAACCTTACAGGAAAAGTTTTCGCCTTTGATCGGGATTAATTTCCGTACCCAAAGCCGGATTACGGGCCGGATCGACTACAACCGCGATCGCTCCGTGGCGTTGAGTATGTCCAATACGCAGGTTGCCGAGCTGTTTAATCAGGACTTGACAATCAGCATTGGATTTACAAAAAATGATGTTCCGATTCCATTCAAAATCAATGGGGTTAAGAAGAAACTAAAAAATGATTTAACGGTTCAGATGGGACTTACCTTCCGGGACACGCGTGCAATTCAGCGAAAATTTGATGGACAAAATGTACCGATTGCCGGAAATATTAACTTTCAGCTGCGACCAACGGTCAACTATGTGGTGAGCAATCGTCTGAGTCTGCAATTTTACTTCGACCGTACCTTCAACGATCCGCTCGTTTCCAATTCTTTCTACCGCTCTACAACCGCCGGTGGCGTTCAGGTGAAGTTTAATTTGGCGGAATAATTTTTCCCGGTCATTAATTAGTTATACCCGTAAGGTTTTTAAAAACCTTACGGGTATAAATTGAAACAGCGCTATTACTCCAAAAACTCTATTCCCGACAAACTAATGATGTTATCATTGGGCTTGTCGCGCTTCACTACTACAAAATAGACATCATGTTTTCCCGTAGTTGGAGTAGTTACTTCGGCCTGTACAGAGCCTGATTTTCCGTCCGTTGGCGAGTAAGTCGTTCGGCTGATGACGGGTCCGGCCTGCGAATCGATTCGAACTTCAATTTCTCCGTTTTTCGATGAATTGTACGTATACTTAAAATTCCGAATGCCGGTAAGATCAATGTTTTTAAGCAAAATATACGACTTGTGATTTCCGCCACTCAGGCTATTTCCCCAGCGTGGAAAACCTACATGCGCATCGGCATAGACCGTCTGAACGTAGGAACTGCGTAGTGTTACCACGTCGGTAGCGGTGACCGGGCCGATGCCGTTAGCGCCCTGATCGGTGTAGGAAGCCTGAATGGTATAGCGTCCGCGCGGTTCATCAGCTTTGTGTTCGGTCAATGCCAGGCTTCCCTGCGCTGCTATGGGCACACGTTGTTTTGCCGGTTCCGCCAATGATAAAATGTACTTCACCATTTCGTTGGCATCCTGCGTTGAAATCTGTGGATGCGCACTCATGACGTGCTCGGTGCCCCACACGCCGCCTCCGCCTTTGATGATTTTGGCCGTCAGCAAGTCCAGCGCCTGCGTCTGTCCTTTGTAGCGTTGGGCTACTGCCAGCAGCGAAGGCCCCACCGAAACTTTATCTATCGTATGGCATGCTTTGCAGTCGCTTGCCTCCATCAGCGTGCTGCCTACGGCGGCAGTGGTGCCGCTTGCCGACGAAGCTATGGGCTGTGGATTATAGTTAAAATAGGCCTGGATTTTTTCTGAACCCATGGTGCCATCTTCTTTATCTTTGACCTTAACCTCGTATATGAAAGGTTTATTCTTCCAAAAAAACGACTTGTTGTTGGGCGATGAAATAACTACTTCAGGCTGTGCATTGCCCACCTTCACCACGATTGTATCCGTGCCTGTAAGTCCGGCTTTGTCGGTTACTTTCAAAACGGCCTGATAAACACCCGGTTTGGTGTACGTATGGGCAGCATTTGGTTGGGTGGAGCCTACGGTTTTGCCATCAAATAACCACTGATACTTTATTTCGTCATCATCGTCGAGGTCGGTGGTGCCCCGGCTGCCAAACATCACCCGCAGGGGTGCGGCGCCGATTACTTCTTTTTGGGTAGAAACATAGCGGTTTTCGGAGGTCAGAAAAACGCGTTTGGGTAGTTGGGCGGCTTCTACTGAATCGACAACAAATGCCTTTGCCAAAGGGGCCCGGTTTCCGGCATTGTATTCAATTTTAACCAGCCGGGCATCGTCGTTATCAGCGCCATACACCGAACCATATTCGAGCATATACATCACGCCATCTTTGCCAAATGCCTGATCAATCGGGCGGCGGAAATCGCCATTGGCAGTCATGAAGGGCTCGGCGCGGAGGAAATTTTCGTTTTCATCAAAGCGGAAAGCCATGACCCAATTCCGCATCCAATCGAAGGCAAAGAGCGTGCCGTCGTAAAATTCCGGGAATTTGCCCGGCGATGAAGAATTTTTATCATAGCTATAAAACTCACCGACCATCGCCGACCGTCCGCCAAGGCCCAGTTCGGGAAACTCCCGGGAAGCGGCGTAGGGATACCAGATCATCGCCGGAACGGCCGGGGGTAAGTTGGTTAGCCCGGTATTGTTGGGAGACGAGTTGACGGGAGCTTTCGGGTCAAAAGCCGGTCCGGCGGTTTCGGTTGCAAAATCCCATTTGACATACGGAATGCTGTTTCCCACAAAATAGGGCCAGCCAAAATTTCCGGCTTTTCTGGCCTGATTAAATTCATCGTAGCCGCGGGGGCCCTGAATGCTGTCTTTGCCGGCATCAGGCCCGATTTCTCCCCAATACAAAACGGACGTTTTTGGATTTACCGCAATTCGATACGGATTTCGCAAACCCATCGTATAAATCTCAGGCCGGGTTTTGGCCATTCCTTTTGGGAAAAGATTGCCGTCGGGAATGGTGTAGCTGCCGTCCGGCTGAGGGCGAATGCGCAGGATTTTGCCTTTCAGGTCGTTGGTGTTGGACGCTGAGCGCTGTGCATCAAGGCTGACATATTCTTTGCCGGGTCGCTCATCGAGCGGGGCGTAGCCGTTGGACGGAAACGGGCTGGAACTATCGCCGGTAGAAAGATACAAATTTCCCTCCTTGTCCCAGGCAAGCGAGCCGCCGTGGTGCGCGCCGCTATTGATTTGTACGGGTACTTGCAGGAGTATTTTTTCAGAAGCAAGATCCAGGGTATTATCTGCCCGAACGGTAAATCGGGAAAGATTGAAGAGAATAGGTTCTTCCTCGGTAGGGGGCGAATAGTAGAGGTAAATCCAGCTATTTTGGTTAAAATTCGGATCGAGGGTCACGCCAATGAGTCCGGTGCCTCCTTTGGTAGCTACGTCGAAGCGATGCACGACCGTATTCTGATGGGTGCGGGTGTTGTACATGTAAAGATTTGCCGTACGGAGCTCCGTATAAAACACCCGACCATCGTCGGCCACGGCCAGTTCCATCGGTGTGTTGAGGTCGTCTACCAAAATAGTTTTTACGAATCTGTTTTCTTCCGGCACACTTACGGCGTAAGCCTTGCTATAATCCAACGGCTTTCCATCGCCCATGGCGTACTGAATTCCCCCCAAAATATGTTTCAAAAATAACGGCTCATCGTAGCTGCTGTCCATGTGGCCGCCGCCGGTATAAAACGCTCGTCCTCCGTCAAACTCGTGGTACCACGCAATCGGGTGATTGGCACCGTTCGTACCGTTTTGATAGGATTCTTCGTCCAAAGAAGCCAGTACATTCAGGCCCGGATAAAAAGAACGGTAGCTGTACCATTCATCTTTTCGGGTCCAAAGGTCGGGGAGGTGAGCGGTTGCCGGATGCGTTTTGTCGGTCACTTCCACCGTTGCCGTGCGCTCGCCGGGATTGAGCGGATGATTGGCAAAATGCGCGCCCATAAGCTTGCCATACCAGGGCCATTCGTACTCCGTATCAGCCGCTGAGTGAATGCCCATATAGCCGCCACCTGCCTGAATGTAGCGTTCAAAAGCGGCCTGTTGCTCTGCGTTCAGAACATTTCCAGTGGTGCAGTTGAAGATAACCGCCCGGTAGTTGCGCAGACTATCGTCGGTAAAGTACGCAGCGTTTTTGGTCGTATCTACCCGAAATCCATGTTCCTGTCCGAGTTTTTGAATGGCGGCATTTCCGAACGGAATGGAGGTGTGTTTCCAGCCTTTGGTTTTGGAAAAAACCAGAACCCGTGCCGGAGAAACACTTGCTGCCTTTGTTAGTTGTGGGCTATTGCTGCCGGTAGGTTTTGGGGAAAGGCAGGAGTAAAGTCCGGCCATAAGCAGGACGGAGCAACCGATAGTTACCCACACCCGAAATGACAAGCTGCGGGTGTCAGGAAGGATCATGGAAAGATGCATGTCAGAAACCTGTTCTTTTTAGTTAAATACTACTTAGAATGCAATTATTTCTACAAACTACTATACATATCAAAAAAAAACAGCTGAAAATCCATTTGGAAATTCCCCCCTACATCCTGTAATTTGCAAAACAGAATTTAAAATAAACTTACCCGAACTTATCTATATACCTCATGCAATTTCCAGAAGAATTAAAATATACCGAAGATCACGAATGGATTCGTATTGAAGGCGATCTTGCCACGGTTGGAATCACGGATCATGCACAGCATGAACTCGGAGACATTGTGTATGTAGATGTCAATACAATAGGTGATTCGCTCGCAAAAAATGAAATTTTTGGTTCGGTTGAAGCCGTAAAAACTGTTTCTGATCTGTTTTTGCCAATCTCCGGAGAAGTACTCGAAATTAATCCTGCCCTCGACGCTGCGCCTGAGCTAGTCAATAGCGATCCGTATGGAGAAGGCTGGATGATTCGTTTGAAGGTTTCTGATCCTGGCGAACTTGAACATTTGATGAGCGCCGACGAATACAAACAGTTTGTGGGGGCCTAAGCAGGTATCCCTAAGCTCCGAAAGGAGCTTTTTTTATGAAGTAATTTTAAGCTACTACGAATGAACTTACTCCTACGCTCGGTACAGATTATAGATAAGGCCTCTCCCTGGAATGGTCAAATCAAGGATATTCGGGTGGAAGATAATCGAATTGCCGAAATCGGCGAAAATTTGTCTGCCGCCGGAATGGATGTGGTAGAAGGGAACAATTGCTGTATTTCGCCCGGTTGGCTCGACATGCGCGTAGCCTCGCGCGATCCCGGCTTTGAACACAAAGAAGACCTCGATTCGGTTCGGCAGGCCGCAATGCAGGGGGGCTTTACCGAAATCGTCCTCCTGCCCAATTCTCAACCTGTCGTTGATTCGAAGGATACGCTCAATTACGTCAGGCAGCGCCGCCGGCAAAGTCCGGTGTGTGTACATGTGGCCGCTGCGGTCACCAAACATGCCGCCGGGACGGATTTTACCGAGATGATCGACCTGCATACGGCCGGAGCCGTGGCGTTTACGGATGGAGATAATCCCATTCAGCATGCAGATATTTTTCTGAAAACACTGCTGTACCTGCGCCCGATGAATGCGCTGCTCATCAACCGTCCCGAAGACAAACAGTTGACGCTTTTTGGGCAAATGAACGAAGGCCTTACAAGTACGTTGCTTGGCTTGAAAGGAATGCCGCCTCTCGCCGAAGAAATGATGCTGACCCGCGACCTCAACCTGTTGAAGTACATCCTGGAACAAACAACCGAACCGGCCACTTTGCCACTGCTTCATATTTCACTCGTATCAACGGCCCGTTCTGTGGAGCTGATCCGTGAAGCTAAAAAACAGGGCCTGCCCGTAAGCTGTGAGGTGGCCGCGCATCAGCTGGTCTATCACGATGAGGCCTTGCTGACGTTTGATACAAATCTGAAAGTTAATCCGCCGTTCCGAAAAGTAGCTGATATTCAGGCGCTGCGTGATGGATTGGTCGATGGCACAATCGACTGCGTTGTGTCGGATCACTGCCCGCATGATGAGGAAAGCAAGAATCTGGAATTTGATCATGCCGAATTTGGAATCACCGGCCTGGAAACGGTCTTTGCGCTTCTGACTATGCACAGCGGACTGTCGGTAGAAAGCATTGTTGAAAAACTGACAAGCGAGCCGCGTCGCATTCTGCGCCTGCCTGCGCTTTCCATTGCCGAAGGGCAAACTGCCAATTTTACGTTTTTTGACCCTGCGAAGGAGTGGACGTACACCAAATCGGCATCCAAAGCAATCAACTCACCTTTTCTGGGAAAAACCCTGAAAGGCCACGTCTCCGGCGTACTCAATCAGGGCCACATCCGGTGGTTCGGACAGCCGTCCTGAGGCCTACTTTACGTCCCAACTACCTGAATATCTTATGAATACTCTATTGAATTATTTTAATAAACCACTGCTGAAAGTGCCGCTTGTCTTTGGCGCTGCTACCGGTTTGCTGGCATTTCTGTACTTTTTGGGCCTGTATTTTATTGGAAAAACCCCGCTTGGAAATGTACGGGTGCTGGATTTTGGAATTTACCTCATCCTGATGATTGCCGCCTGCTGGTACTACCGCAAGAATGTTGGGCGCGGGGCTATGCACCTGTGGGAAGCCCTGACGGTTTGCTATGTGGTCAATACGGCGGGGGCTTTTCTTTCCGGTTGGCTTGTGTATCTGTTCGTGGCCTATATTGATCCTTCGGTTTTTACGGCTTATCTGGTAGAAATGAAGCAGCTGATGATGCAGGGAAAAGACGAGCTCGTGAAGAATATCGGGGAAGCCGAGTTTCAGAATATGGTAAAAAATGTGGGTAATACCAGTCCGGGGCAGCTGATTACGGATGAGCTCAGTAAAAAAACCGTAATGGCGGTGCTTCCAATTTTGATTATTTCACTTATTTTCAGACGGCAGTCGTACGGTATTTTTCAGGGAAAGCCCTGAGCCAACCGTTTGACTATCTGTCAATTTACGTATACATTTAAATCGTTGCATTCCATTAGTTACACCCCTAAACCACTCTTTTTATGCAAGAACAAGTATCTACCGCCCGAATCGCGCTGAAATTCGGAATCATTACCGCCGTTGCCGTTATTGTCTATTCTACGATCGTGAACCTTGCGGGTTTGGTTCAAAACCGAGCGGTGACGTCCCTTAGTTTTGTAATTATGATTATCGGCATCGTGCTGGCAATGCGTGATTTTCGAACCCAAAATGCGGGTTACATGTCCTACGGCGAAGGCCTCGGCATTGGCTCGCTGGTTTCGGCAATTGTAGGGCTGCTGGGCTCGGTTTTTACCATGTTTTATATGGAATTTATCGATACCACGATTATCCAACAGTCGATGGACAAAGCCCGGGAGGATATGGAAAACCGGGGCATGGACGATGCACAGATTGAGCAGGCCATCGAAATGAGTGAGAAATTTATGACGCCGGGCATGATGTTTTTTCTGGGCATAATTAGCTATCTCATTATTGGTTTCCTGCTTTCCCTGATTATCTCCGCCATTATGCGTAAAAATAAACCAGTATTTGAGTGATCCAAAAGCAGAATCGTTGATTGTTTTTCGTTTCACTAGCTACTCATTCATTTTTCAGTCATCCCTTTTTGCATTCCGTGCTAGCCATTTTTCAGAAAGAAATCAGTAGTTTTTTCAACTCGCTCATTGCCTACATGGTCCTGACGGCCTTTCTGCTGGCCGTCGGGCTCATCGTATGGGTGTTTCCAGACTCGAATGTACTCGATTACGGCTACGCCGATTTGGGTGCCTTTTTTGACCTGACTCCCTACGTGCTCCTTTTCCTGATTCCGGCCATTACCATGCGTTCCATTGCCGAAGAAAACCGCAGCGGCACGCTGGAACTTTTGCTTACCAAACCCCTTAGTGATGCTTCGCTGGTGTTAGGTAAATTTCTGGCCAATTGGCTGCTCGTGGCGCTGATGCTCCTGCCCACGGGGATGTACTACCTCAGCATTTATCAGCTCGGCAACCCGCCGGGCAACGTAGACTCGGCCGCCGTAGCGGGCTCCTATGTAGGTTTATTGCTTCTGGGCGGTGCCCTCACGAGCATGGGTTTGTGGGCATCTTCGCTCAATGACAATCAAATCGTGGCTTTTGTCATTGGCGTTTTTCTGGGTTTTGTCTGGTACGTCGGTTTTAGCGCGCTTTCGCAATTGCTGGGGTCCGGTGGATTGGCGCTGTTCTTTTCGCAGGCCGCCCTCGACCAACAGTATCAGGCGCTGGGGCGCGGCCTCATCGACATTCGGAATGTAGTTTATCTGCTTAGTTTGATGGGTTTCTTTCTGATACTCACCTACTGGCGGGTGGGTCAACTGAGACGATAAAAAGGGCGGTGTTGTTTTTCCGTATAAAAGGAAAACAACACCGCCACTTCGTACACGCCACAAACTACCCCAATTGAATCTTGACGCCTTTCTTGCGAATTGATTCATAAATAGCATCAATAATCTTCATATCCCGCAAGCCTTCGTAGCCATCTACCGCCGGCGTCATGGTTTTTCCATTCAGGATAATATCGGCCATTCCATCCATTTGCAGCGTTTGGTGCGTCACGACGGGCTCGTTGAGCGGGCCTTTGTGGGTGCGGCCTTTGATCGGACCGTAGCTGTAAGCGGGACTCATCTCAACAAATCCCTTGGTGCCTACTGCGTACAGCCGTTCCAGATTGACGTTGTAAGAAGTAGCGCAGGAAGCAATGACGCCGCCCGGAAAACCCAGCTGAAACGTGATGGTTTCGTCTACTTCTTTAAATTTTACCGGATCGGTTTTGGTTTCCTGAGCCGTCACCCACAGCGGTTCTTCGTTGGTGAGGTAGCGTGCAGCATTGAGGCAATACACGCCAACGTCCATCAGCGCACCGCCGCCGGCAAGGTCTTTCTTCAACCGCCACTGCGTAGGGTCGCCAATCCGGAAACCCATGTAGTTGTCCACATGCATGAGTGTACCCATTTCGCCGTCGCGCAGCATCCGAATCACCTCACGCGTGTAGGGCTCAAAGTGCATGCGGTAGCCCACCAAAAGTTTTACCCCGGCTTTCTCACACGCCTTTATCATTTCCTCCGCGTGTTTGGCGGTATCGGCCATGGGTTTTTCTGTGATCACGTGCTTGCCCGTAGCTGCCACCTGAATCACGTGGGTGTGATGCAGGGAGTTGGGCGTAATGACGTACACGACGTCAATGTCAGGATTATTTTTTAGCTCACCAAGAGTCTCATAGCTGTAAATATTCTTGTCCGCAAGGGCGTATTTCTCTTTCCAAACTGGAATTTTAGCGGGCGTTCCCGTCACGATTCCGGTCAAAACTGCCGACTGACAGGTTTTCATGGCCTCGGCCACACGGGTGGCGTAGCTGCCCAAACCCATCAGGGCAACCCGAAGTTTTGGGGCTGGATTTTGGCTGATGCCCGCCGCCTGAGTAGTTTGTAAAAGGGTAGGTGCCAAGGAGGCAAACCCAATTCCAAGTCCCATATTTTGTAGAAAATCACGTCTTGTGCTCATAAATTCCGGTTGTATTTTTTGGTTTAAGAAAAAAGTATTTCTTCCCGGGTACATACTGATTTACGTATGTTTTTACGCTTTATTCTCAAAGTTGTCTGATCTTTTAATCAAATAATCTAAGAGTATGGATTGATAGATGGACGCATACTATTTATTGCCAGAGCAAGAAGCGTCAGAATTGACCTGTATTGAAGATTATTGGCTGTAAGGCAAACAGCTGCCTATTTCAAACTAAAAAAATACTCCGTCAGTAGTTGCTGATTGGAAGCGATTGCGGGTCGCTCCTAACGGAGCTAGTGAGCATTTCAACATGGAGAAAATCTACAAACAGGTCGCCTCGCTGAGGCTGGATCTATGAAATATGAGGACTATAACTTTATTCGGCGGGTTCCTTGTTTCCCAAATCTACGATTCAATAAATGTGTTGGGAATTAAGATTTTAGAGCAATAAGTAAGTTTTTATCTTTATATAATTTTAAAAAAATGTAACTATAATATATGAATATTCTGTAAGAAATTTTTGCTGAAAATGCTTTTTTATCTTAATAATTGCTCCGAAGAGCCTAAAAAAGAAAGTTGACGAAACTTCATGTTAGTTTCGTTCGTATATTTCAGTAAAATTATAGAAGAGAAATTTATGTATATTAAAAAATTTATGTAACTATAATTTAGTCAATGAAAATGATTAAATCGGACTGAAATTTTTCGATTATGGGGAAAGCGCTACTTGTGTGGATAGGAATTTGTTTTTTCACTTTGGGGAAAACCTGCGGGCAAGCGCCGAAGGCTTCAAGTTGGATAAATCCGGCGCAGCTATACCTAAAAATTACCACCCAACAGGCCGGAGTGTACCGCCTCTCAGGATCTGAGCTTTTTCGCGCCGGACTCCCCGAAGCTGCTCCTGCGGATCATTTACAGCTTTTTTATCGGGGCAAAGAGCTGGCAATTCGGGTAGAAAAATCGGCCGATGGGCAGTTGGGGCCGGATGGATTTATTGAATTTTTTTCAGCCGGAAATACCGGCGAGCAAGACAGCCTGGTGTATCGGCCTCACCACGCCCGGCCACCGGGAATTACGAGTTTGTACAGCGACGATTGTGTGTTCTTTCTGACCGTTAATCCCGATAAAAAAGGCAAACGAATGCCGCAAGGTACCTACCTGGCCAACAGCCTTTCTCCTGAACCTTTTCATCTCGAACACGCCCTCACGACTTTCCGCGACGAGTGGTCGTTCAACAATTCCAACGGGCTTGTACCTTACCTGCAGCAGAGCTACTACGAAGCGGGCGAAGGCTGGACGGGCAAGCTGATTCAGGGCGATTCGCTGGCTTCGTGGCGCTACAAACTGGTGCATCCGGTGCGTCATGCTGACTTTCCGGTTCGGCTTCGGCTGTTGGTTAACGGGCGATTTGATACTGCACATCCACTTTCGTTTTTTTCGGGAAAAAGAAAATTTGCCTCGCTGGATTTTTCCGGTTTTGCGCATCGAATGGTCGAAACTGTGCTTCCGGCAGAGGAAAGTCTGACGAATGATGAAATTAATTTTTCGGTGCAGTCCGCTTCCACTGCTGCTTTGGAGTTGTATTCACTGTCGAGTTATGAGGTTATTTACCCACAAAAAACCACGATGAATGGGCTGGCATCGCGGTATTTTTATCTGACGCCCAAAGCCGGTGGTTTGGTAAAACTTGCGGTAGAAGGACTCGAAAAAACTCCGGCGATGTACGATGTTACCAATCGGTACGAGCCGCGTTTGCTGGAAAGCCGGCTGATTGCTTCGCGCTGGGAAACCACTGTTTCAGAGGCATCGGAAAGCCGCAAAATTTTTGTTACTACCCAATTTCTTGCTCCGAAAGATCTACGCAAAATTGAATTTAAAGAATTTGAAACCGACTACAACTACCTGATTTTAACTCATAAAGTACTACGGGAGTCGGCAGAAACCTACGCAAACTACCGCCGTTCGGCTGCCGGAGGAGGTTTTAACGTATTGGTTGCTGATGTGCAGGAACTCTACGATCCGTTTAACTATGGAGAAAGAGGGCCGTTGGCGATTCGTAATTTCCTGGATTTTCAGCTCAACGCCCGTCCAAAAGAAGCGTACCTGCTGTTGATTGGAAAGGGCGTAAGTTTTCCGGATGTGCTCAAAAGCTGGCAAGACCGCGATTTTGTGCCAACCTTTGGCTATCCTGGCTCGGACCTGCTGCTGTCCGCGGGACTTGCGGGGCAGGCTGCCGATCACCCCACGTACCGCACGGGGCGTATTAATGCCGGAACTCCCGAGGAAGTGTTGGCTTACCTGGACAAAGTGAAGGAATTTGAAAGCAATCAGGATCGCACTTTTTCCAAACGGGTGTTGCACCTTAGCGGCGGAAAATCGTCCTACGAAATTGCTGATTTACAAAAAATCCTTTCGGACATTTCGCCATTAGCCGAAAAAGCTTTTCTGCGCGGTCCGGTGGAATCGATTGTTAAACAGTCTGCCGAACCGGTCGAAAACGTAAACATTGCACCGCAGATCAATGCCGGCGTTGGGCTTGTGACTTTTATGGGGCATGCCTCACCAACAGTTCCCGACCTCAACATCGGCTTTGCCACTTCGGCAGGTTCACAGCTGAGCAATGCGGGGAAATATCCGTTCATGTACTTCAACGGCTGCGGCGTGGGCAATGTATTTTATCGCTACGAAACGTTGGCAACCGATTGGCTTTTGGCCGCCAACAAAGGAGCGATTGGTGTGCTTTCAAATTCCTATTGGAGCTATGCGCCCACTTCGGCCCGCTACCTGGCGGCGCTGTACAAAACACTGTTTGCCGAAGAACCGTGGCTCGGAAAACCAATCGGGGAAGTTTTACAGAAAGTCGGTGACGAGATTTTAGCGAATAATCCTACGCCTTATGATGTAGCCAACGTGCATCAGCTCATCCTGTTGGGTGATCCGGCGGTGGTGCTTTTTCAGCTCGATAAACCCGATTTTACGATTCAATCATCAGGCGTTTTTTTACAAAGTTCCTCCCCAACGCAGTCTATCGGAAAAGGAGATTCGGTACAGGTCGGGCTTGTGATCGGGAATGCGGGCAAGGCCGTGGCCGGACAAAAACTGTCGGTCCTGATCCGGCTAACGGATGATGCAGGGCAGATTTGGCCCATGAATCATGAGATTTCTGCCCCGCTGTTTCGGGATACGCTTTTTTTTGGGGTTAAAAATGATAAAATACTGACGAAAATCGAGGTTCTGGTGGATGACGCAAACCTGATTGACGAAACCCTGGAAACCAACAATGCTGCTACGCTATTGCTTCCGTGGGCAGAGGTGGCTGACCTAACTGTGTACCCGTTGTCAGCTTTGCCCGACCTCCTGAACCCGCTTTTGACCGTGACGGTGAATGGACGAATGATTGAAAACAACAGCTTGATCTCGGGCAATCCGTTGATACAGGCGCAACTGTGGGACCAAAATCCGCTGCCTGCGGAACCAGGCCTGATTGAGTTTTTTCTGCGTAGCTGCGATTCCTGTGCTTTTCGGGCCGTGGAGAGCGAGCAACTGAGGCTTTCGGTTGGCGCCGACAAAAGCCTGTTGGTAAGCTATCAGCCTGAACTGGCGCCGGGTTTTTACACACTTTTGGTGCAGGGCCGCGATGTAGCCGGAAACCGGGCCGGACAACCGTATCAGGTTCGCTGGCAGGTAGTTGAACGTGAAAATCTGTCTGTCAGTGTAGAGGTAAGTCCAAATCCGACAAGTATATATGCTCGGTTTGTGGTGAATCAGCCAATGGATGTAGCGGACGTTTTATTAACTATTTTTAGCCTGAACGGGCAGCTTTTGCATAAAGAATTGGTGGAGGTACAGGCAGGTATACAGGAGATTTTCTGGACAAATTCGCAGCCGCCGGGTGTATATATTTATAAAATGACGGTCAATGAACAGGTATTTACGGGAAGGCTCGTGATGCGGTAGCTATTCTTTTCCATAAGCCACCATCTGCTGGATTTTTCGATGTCCCGAATTAATTCTCCCGGAACCCAGGCATGACGGTTCCTGACAGTATTCAAGCGCGGTATTTTCCCGGTAGATCAGTCCAATGCCCGGCGCATACTGTTCACTTTTTCGGTAAAGAGAAATTATACTGGAATCCTGCCGCTGAACGACCGTCAACGGGCGTGGGAGGGAGCTTTCAAATCCAGATAGATTTTCAGTTTCAAAATTCGCTTTATAAAGTTCAGATGGTAACTCGTTGAGCGCATTTCCATTCCAGGTAGTTTGGGAAGTAAGTGGGAATATCAGTTTAATAAACGCCCGATTGTTTTCTGTCCGAATGGCTCTGTCCGGCAACAAACGGGCGCTCCAGACCGAGTCAGGAAGCCAGGCGGCGGTGGGGGAATTTTTTCTAAATCGCTCTATTCTAACATGTTCTCCGCCGTTGTGTGTCTGAAACGTATCTCCGCAGCGTTCTTTCAAATAGTAGGTAGTTTCCCGAGCGGGCCCTGCTACGGAATAGTGACTTTCACGCACCTGGTATTCTACAAAAAGTCCTGTTTCGAGGGGGAAATAGGAGTAATCCGCCCGCAGTTCTTCTGTGGGAGGCTCGCAACTCAGGCAGATGTATAGAACCAGGATTTGGGCAGCAAGTCGTTTTTTCATGGTTCGGAAAGATCATGCAGCCAAACTCCCAGGAATAACGCTCTGGAAACCAGCCCATAAGTTCCCGATTTTTGGTTCAAAGGAATTTTGTCATTCAACAGGAACTTTACGCAGGCATCAAATTTTATTTTATCAATAAATTCCCACAAAACATGCTGTCTGCCAAACAGCTCGGTGGTCTGGAAATAAAGCATGCGCAGACTGAGCAGGCCGTATTCGCTGAAACTGGTTTTATGGCCACGGGTTCGAACTTCTTCCGGCAAAATTCCTTTCAGCGCCCGGCGAATGGTTTCCCGCCCTTTGCCGTCTCCGAATTTTAATTTTTCAGGAATCGCCAGCGAAAGTTCAATGAGCTGTTCGTCGAAATACGGATGCGCATAGCGGTGCCCAAAGTGCAAACCAATGTGGTGAAGCTGCTCGGTGGCATCAATGTACGACTTGTTGGTAATGGCCTGAAACTGATGGGTATAGTCGGAGGAAAGGTTGGTGTATAGTGCCTTAGCCGTTTGGGTCGATTCGGACGCATTCGAGTGATTCAAGAAATCAGGAGTAAGCAAATGCGCTGTTTCAAAACTGAATCTTGAAGAAATTTTTTCAAGAAAAGAAGCTAAAAATTGTCCGTACGAGTAGCCCATTTGGGTATGAAAAGCCCGTCCGGAACGCAGGAAATGACCAAATTCTTTTTGTCGAACGAGCTTCCAAAGCTCCGTGGTGAGAAAATGCTGCATGTACGTTTGCTGCCGTTTATTGGCAGGTAGCGTCAGCCAATTGGGCGCGAGGTAGCTCAGGTCGCGTTCCTGCGCATACAAATCAAGCGCCTGCCTGAGCAGAGGCCAATCGCCCGCAGCGAGGTAGTTTCCAATGAGCTGATTGCCGTGACCAATCACCGAGTCGCCGTCATGACCGGTCAGCACCACGTCACACTGTGCCTGTTGGATTTGGTGCGCCGCCGCAAACTGAAAACTTGACGGCAGCGGAAACTGTTCGGGGCGATCAAACAGACGACTTAATGTACGTAAGGATTCGTAGATGGTATCCTGTGGTTGTGCTGCAAAATGCCGCGAGTTGATTTTTTGCTGCACAGCTTTTACATAAAAACTTTCGTCGGTAGAAGGCAGGTCAGGATTGATGTAAAAAGTGGACAGCGGACCGGCCACCTCATGTGCCACGCAGGCTACCGAGGACGAATCAATGCCGCCGCTCAGGTGCGTGCCGATGTTGGTGTAGCCCTGCGTGCAGTTTCGGATGGAGTTGTAAAAATAGGTTTTGAAAAGCTCAATGTACTCTTCTTCGTGCCTGATGCCGCTATACTGTGCAGGATTGATGCGCCAGTAGCAATGCTGCTGAAAATCGGTTCGGAGGATTTGGAATGTATGGGCAGGCAATGCCGCTTTGATATGCGCATAAAAAGTCCGATCCTCGTAGCTGCGGTACGAGCGTTCGGGAAGGAGGTACTCACGGATTTTTACATAGTCAGGATTTCTGGACTTTACGAAGGTGGGCAGCCTGCTGATGCGGTTGCCAAAGGCAAAATAAGCGCCGGGTTTGTGCTCATAAAAGAAGGTTTTAAAGCCGAAACGATCGCGCGAAACAAGGATTTTCCCAGAATCTTTTTCCCAAATAATAAAAGTAAATTCTCCTGTAAAGTGCTCTGAAAGCTTGTCTCCCCATTGCACATAAGCGTGGCTTACGAGCTCGGCGTCGGACAAAGCCATGGCTCCGCCCATAACTTTTTGCACGAGTTTGGGACGTTCATGAAAACGGCAATCGGCCAGCACAATCAGATTGGACGAAATGTGCAGCGATTGGAGGACATTGGTGGCTACGTATCCGTTTAGGAATTCTACCACCTGCGTTTGGCTATCGGGTATGGGGCGGAAAGACGAGGGTGCCTGTGCCGGATCAAAATAAAAAATGCCCGAAAAATAAGGAATTGCCATGGCGAAAATGGGTGTTAAACGGAAGGAGCCGACTACCGGAAAATGACTAAAATCAGCCCGCCAATTCTGGCGGGCTGATTAAATTATTAGTATACTATCAGGGCATTACGGTGTGAAATTTGTAAATGCATCCGTACTGGATCCCGCTTTTAAGGTGAGCCGTGCCACCGTGCCGCGGTGTACCAGAGATGGTTTGTGGTAGCTCTTTTTGCTATTTTTCAGGGCAAATGCAACCGGAGTGTTTGTGGTATATGCGTTCATACGTGTTTCTTTTTTTAGATAAATTGACTGAAAAAACGAGGATGTTTCTTTACTGTTTCAGCACCTTGAATGAATCGCTGCTGCCGTTCGTTCGCGTTACCCGCACGACATAAAATCCATTGGGCAGATTTTTTACGTCAATTCCCTGCGCACTGATGGTTTCGGACACAAACACCGTTCGACCCGTGGCGTTGTAGAGCTCCACCCGCCTGATTTTGGAAAGGTCATCGGCCTTGATTAATAGCTTTTCAACTACCGGGTTTGGATACAGAGTCGTCTCGACCAGAATCTCAAAATCCAGACTTCGCGCGCGGGTTACTTCGTTGCTGCCGTCTTTATCAATCATCCGAAGTCGATAGAGGTTGGTGCCATTGGCCGGGTTGTCGTCCACAAACGAATACCAGTTGGTTTGTCGGCTGTTGCCCTGTGCGGCTACTGCGCCAATTTTTTGCCACTGTTTTCCGGTAAGGCTGTGCTCAATTTCGAAGCGATCGCTATTGATTTCCTCCGCTGTTCCCCAGCTCAAAACCGCCGTTTGTGCTTCTTTCTGAGCCGTGAAACTCAGCAGCGAAACCGGGCTTGGATTGACCACCACGCGGCCTCCGGCCAGCAGGTTGTCATTGCCTACTTCATTGCCAATTAAAGCCCCGTTGGGATAAATCAGGTTTGCTACGGAATTGTCGAAACTAGGATCAGTCACTACGTAGCCTCGCAGGTCGATGGTAATGAGCCCGCCGTCACCATCCACAAATACCTGATTGCTGATACCCGTCAGCGTTCGTGCGCCACTATCATAAATCCAGTTAAAGAAGCTTCCGGCACCTGTGGCCCGAACCGCCGCAATAGACTGCGGATCGGGGAGGTAGGAATTGGGAAAAGAAATCTGAACACCCACGCTGCCAATCGGGATGGAGCCGCTTCCCCCCACGTTGAAGTTGGCTACGATGGTTCCGACATCATATTGCTGAATCGGGTTTGGCGCAACACTTAGCGCCGATATGGCAGGGTCAATGGCGTAGACTTGCAGCGTAAGGCTCAGGAACAGGGCCAGTGAACAGAAGTTCAAAAGTACTTTTTTCATAGTGATCGATGTAGTTATAAGTTTATGCTCAGTTTGTAAATCAGGATATTATTGGTGATTGGATTTTCAGAACCACCGGTGCCGTCAATGATCCGCACGGTCAGGTTGGCATTGGATGAGTTGGTGCCGGTGGCGGTTAGGCGTAGCACGACCTTTTTATTTTCGGTTGGTAAAATTGAGAACCCATCCTTCAATGTAAATACATAGCGTGTGGCCTCTTCGGTTATGGTCCATTGGGAGTTATCAACGGCGGTTCCGCCAAACACATCAGCGTTGGTTGCCGTTTCTGGAATGGCAATTCCGAAGGTTGGTTCGAGTTTCGTGATCGTAAAGACAACCGGTGCGCTTGTGCCTGTTTCTCCGGTGTTAAAAATCGTCACCACCACATCACGTTCGTCGGACACATTGTAGGTAGAGCCATTGGAAAGTACACCCGGCGAAAGATCAGGACTACCTGTACCCAAACCACCAAAGTCATCAGGCTGGAAGTCCAGGCCGTTGTTATTCGGAATGCCATCGTTGTCGGGGTCGACAGGATTGTCCACCATGCCATCATCATCGGGGTCAAGGTCGCCACGACCGTTATCTTCAATGTCGTTGGTGCCGTCGTTGTTGCTATCGGTATCACGATAATCAGGCTCGTCGGTACCATCGGTGTTTTGTGGCGCCGTATCTCCGGCATCGCCGAAGGTGCCATTATTGCCATCGACACTATCCATAATTCCGTCACCATCCGAATCCGGTCCGTCTACCACCCCGTTATCATCCGCATCCACATAGCCCGTCTGACCACTTTCCACGAGGTCGCTGCGGGTATCATTGTCGCTATCCAGGTCAATGTAGTCAGGAGCGTCGTCATTGTCAGAATTTATCGGAGCCGGAGCGCCCGGTGAGCCGAAGGTTTCGTCATCGGTATCGGCGCTGTCGCTGATACCGTCGCCATCAGCATCGGGTCCATCCACAATTCCGTCGTTATTGGCGTCGATAAGGCCAGGAATTCCGCTTTCAATAATATCGTTGATTCCGTCATTGTCACTATCCAGGTCGTAGGCATCGGGCACATTGTCTCCGTCGGTGTCGCGTGGAGCACCGGTATTGGGTGATCCAAAGGCGGCGTCATCGCCATCTACACTATCCTGCACTCCGTCATTATCAGCGTCAGGTCCATCGACCACCCCGTTATTATCAGCATCAGCAAAGCCTGTCAGGCCACTTTCTGTCAGATCCGGGATTCCGTCGTTGTCACTATCCAGATCCAGATAATCCGGCACTCCATCCCCATCAGTATCGCGGGGGGTATTGGTAAAAATCGGATTGGCGGTATCAAGTACTCCATTTTCGTCCGCATCATTTGAGGCAATCAGTGCCGGATCAATTCCTGATTCGTACAAATCCAGAATTCCGTCATTGTCGCTGTCGAGGTCAAGGTAGTTGGGCACCCCATCTCCGTCGGCGTCATCATCATTAGGATCACCATTCCCATTGGTGTCTTCTACGGAATCGGGTATTCCGTCGTTATCGCTGTCCGGGTCGCAGTTATTCAGTAAGCCATCGCCGTCGGTATCAACCACCGCCGATTTGTCATTGGCATCGCTGCATGCATCACAGGCATCGGGTGTGCCGTCGCCGTCGGAATCCACGGAGTCGTCTTGTCCGGCCCCGCAAATTTCGTTGCAGTCGGGTACTCCATCGCCGTCGGTATCGATTTGGACATAGGCATAAAAAACATCAAACGTAAGCGGCAGTCCCAGCGAAATCGCCCCAAGGTTCAGGTCTATTTCAATTTCATCAAAGGCCACAGTTGATTTTCCCCCAATAAAATTAAGACCATTGGAACTCAGTAAACCGAGGTTGAGCAGCGAGGCACCGGTGATTGTCTGTACCGGATTTTCACCATCGCCCTCATAGAGCCGGATGGTAATGCCACTGAGCAACCCCGCGCTGAGCAGTCCGCTACCGCTTTTAACCGCAAAGCCAGCCACGGTGCCTACCGGGTAATTATCTCCTCCTGTTCGCTTAACAGTCATGCGTGCGCCACCATTGAGCAAACCCGCTATAACAGCAAACCGTGCAGAATCCGTCAGACTTGGGCTAACCAGAGCAGAGGTGTTAGTTAATGTCCCTAACGTTAAGCCGTATACACCCGTAGTATTGTATGTGCTGAAAATACTGGGGTCACGGTCACGACTGACAAGCTCTCCGGTGTAGGGTTGTGCTGCGCTGGAAGTAAGGGCCGTTTTGCAATCGGTACAGCTTTCGGGGTTTTCAAAGGCATAATAAATGCGCAGGGTACCCAAACTAGCCATAACTCCCTCGGCCACGAGTCTCACTTCGTTGAAGGGTGCGGTAGTCAGAATTGACAATTCCTGAATCGGATCTGTGCCGGCCAGTACGTTTGCGGCCAACAGGCCATTTCCGCTGCTCAGCGGCTGATCATCCTGCAATTCTCCGTGCAGATACGTTTGGATGCGGAGGGTATTGAGCAGGTCAGCGGTGAGTAGGCCGTTATCCTGCTGCACCACAAAACCTACCCGATTGCCGGACGGATAAATCGTTTGCAGGCTTTTTACTCCTACAAATGGCGCCGAGGCCAGCAGGTTGGTACCTGCCGGAAGGACCAGAGTTGCGTAGGTGTTTTTATCTCCGTCGGTGATGCCATCCGGATTGCTCAGGGTAGCAAGCGTACCGAGCAAGCCTGCTCCAAAATTGACAACCGTTTCATTTCCGGCGATTTGGTCGTAGCAAATCCCATTTTGATCCAGCGTGCCGCAGCCGGGATCAAAGGCCGTGGCGTAGTATACGCGGAGTGAAGTACCGGCTGCCAGGTTTACCAGGCTATTTTTTACCAGCCTGACTTCGTCAAAAGGCAGTGTAGTTTCAAAGCTAAGATACACTTTATCCGGCGAGCCGTCCGAAAGTAAAGTAACTCCCAAACCACTATTAAACGTGCGGGTTTCAGCGGGTGCGCCATCATTAAATGTCTGAACTTCAATGCCTGAAAGCACATTGGCATTGAGCAATCCATTGTCGCCCAGCTCCACCACGTACCCCGCAAACCATCCGGCGGGGTAGGTGGTATTGGCATTGCTGACGGTTACGCCCCGTCCGGAAGCCAGTGTGAGCAGGTTGGAAATTTCGGCAAAGTTGCCCGTATTCCCGTCGATCAGGTTAGCAGGTGTATTGTTTGGAGTAAAGCCGACGTCAGTCAAACTACCACCTACCGGGCCCGCACTTGTGCCGGGACCGATCAGGGGTTTGTAACATAGAGAACCATTTTGAGCCAGCGCCAGGCCAGGCGATAAAAGGATAATCAGGCAGGTCAGACGGAGCCACAGGCCGTACGTTTCCCGGTAAGGATTCAGTAGAAAACTTCTCATGGATGGTCGTGTAAATGTTTGGAATAGGATACAGTTTTGGTTACTAATAGTTAGTGAAACTACTTAAAAAACGATATGCCAAGAGGGGAAGAATATTATGGTAGTTTTTGGTTACACATAAATCTGATTCAAAGATGAAGAATGAATTTATGGATAGCAATAAAAAGTTATAAAAATTTTTTAACGGTTCATGAGCTACCTAGGGATGTGTTCAGGGAAAATCTCAATTTTTAATCCAATGAATAGTATTTATTGTATAATGAAATTGAGTTAACTAAAAATAGTACAATAAAAAGAATGAAAAATAATTAATTTGAACGGTATTGGTGCGTGATTCTTTAAAAAGATTGTAAAATTTAAGCTTGTGTTGTTGTACAAAAAGTTACAAATTAAAATAACGTATAGTAATAAAAAACCAAAATTATTAACTTTAAATCAGTTACAAAAAATAATCTAAAATTCAAGATTTAATGCGCCTGAGAAAGATTTTCCGCAAGTTGGGGAGATAGTAAGGTAGCCGTTTTGGTAGATTTATGAACAGGATGAAGCGCCAGGCCTGCCAGAAGAGTTTTGCAGACTTTTTTTTCTAAAATCGTAAAAGTCTGTCGATCTATCGCCGCTTGTGGTTCGTACTATATTAGGGCATAGAGACGTCAAACAACTTTTTATAAAGCAAGCTTTTATTGAAGCACAGAAAAAGTGAACGGCTCAAAAAGAGACACCAGGCATTTGGGGTGATCGTTGCCCAGGTGGGGGAAATATATTTTCATCTGCTATACATCCAAATATATTTGGGTGGCGTATATAAACCCGAAAGCAAGCCAAACCAAATCAGTATTGAATTGAAGGGTGAGAGGGGTAAAGCAGGGGTGGCAAACGGTGGCCTGAATACAGGAAATGGACAGATGCATGGTCTATATATAACCTTTTTGACAATACTACTAATGAAGGTGGAAATAGTGGCAGATAACCCTGAAAGCCAAAGAATTTTTGAATGAATTTTGAAAGATTCAGCAGAAGTAGCCCGCCGGCAGCACTTTAACTTACGTACTTCTGATGAAAGTTGAAACGTTCATTTGGCTTAGGGCCTGAAAATGAAGAGAAAAAAAAGCGTTTAAAGGTCTAATGCCATCCAAAAAATTAGTAGATTGCCCCTCTTGAATAAAAACTTTTATAACCTTTGGCGACCAAAAAAACCAACTATTCGGAAGAAGATCTGGTGGCATCGTTGAAACAGAACAACCGGGAAGCGTACGAATATCTGTATGAACGCTACTCAGGGGCTTTGTTCAGCGTTATCTGTAAGGTCTTGCGAGACGAAGAGAAAGCGGAAGACGTTATGCAGGACGCTTTCTTAAAGATCTGGAAAAGTATAACTTCGTATGATCCGGCCAAAGGCCGACTTTTTACCTGGATGCTCAATATCGCTCGAAACAGCGCAATTGATGCCGTTCGGTCAGAAGGTCGCAAGCCAATTCTGGATGATATTACGGAAAATCTTGACCGGACAGAACAAAATGCTTCCTATCAACCCTCCACCTCAACATTAGATCTGAAAGCATTAGTAGAAAACTTGAAACCGGAACGAAAACTGCTTGTGGACCTGGTCTATTTTCAGGGCTACACACAGGAAGAGGTTTCAAAGGAACTAAATATTCCTTTGGGTACGGTTAAATCACGCATTCGGACAGCGTTGCAGGATCTTAAACTTTACTTTAACATATGAATACCCAAGCCTACATAGAGTCAGGCATATTAGAAGAATACGTGCTGGGCGTTGTTTCTCCACAGGAGAAGCAAGAAGTGGAATGCCTGTCCCATATATACCCAGAAGTAAAAGCAGAGCTGACCCGGTTGGAATCAACCCTGGAAAGTTATGCTTTACAACACGCGCAAAATCCTCCCCGGGCCTTGAAAGATAAGATTTTTGCCCAGATGGAATTTGCCTCAGAAGATGATATCACCGAAACAGAACCCGTTCTCGTAGAGGAGTCTGCTCCTGAAAGTGCGGCCGAAATTCGAATAGGTCAACAGTCCGCTCGTCCGTTGTGGGCGCTCATGGCGGTGGCAGCTTCGGTGGTGCTGGCGTTGGTTAGTAGCTGGGCTGTGTATCAGCTGACACTCACCAATGGTCAGAACGAAAAACTGGCAGCGCAGATGAAAACCCTGCAAACGACTGCTGACAACAACCAAACGATTGCTTCGTACTACCGCAATCCTGATGTACGTATAATTCGCATGCCAGGACTTGACAAAGCACCCGAAAGTACGGTGGTGGCTCTGTGGAATCAGCAAACGCAGGAGGTTTTTCTGGATGTGCAGAATCTTCCGGCTGCGCCTGCCGGTAAGCAGTATCAGCTGTGGACGATCGTGGATGGAAAGCCGGTAGATATGGGTGTTTTGGCTCAGGATTATGCAGGAAGAGTACTGCAAATGAAACGCGCCAACGCCACACCTGCTGCCTTTGCCATTACGCTTGAAAAGGAAGGTGGAAGTCCATCGCCTACGCTCGAAGAGATGTACGTGATGGGAAAAGTTTGATCGAATCGATTGATGCTAAGGAATAATTAACATACGCTGGATTCTTGAATCTGAACGTTGCAACACATGCAGCATATACACACCCGGTCCCAGCCGGGTGTTTGTGTGTAACACCCACAAACCCTGGAAAGTACCGGGCAGCAGCGTGGCCGGAATTGTATTTCCGACGGAATCAAATACCGTAACTTCTTCAATTTCTGCGGTATCCAATCGCAGATAAATGAGTTCGCCGCTCCGGGCCGGCTGAGGAAATAGCGCCAATGCAGCAGGAGTTTCCCCTCGAAAGTAGGCGATCCCGGAAGAAAAGAGCGTATTTCCATCCGTATCTTGAAGTGTAACACGGTAGTATGCGGTGGTAGACAAGGGGGCAATATCCGTCAGTGTATATAAAGCCGAAGTGCCCGGGTGATCGTTTTGCGGGGAAGTTTTGATCGGCTGAAATGTTTGTAAATCGTCGGTTCGTTCCAGCGTAAGCATCGCCACATTTTCTTTCGACGAAAGCAAAACATGCAGCGTGACTTCCCCGTTAGTTGTATCTAATTCTACGGAGCGAATCGGATTTGGAACAGAAATATTCTTTTCAATTTTGAATGATTCGGACACCGTACTTATCAGCCGTGGTTCCTGACAAACAGCCCGCAGGCGATACCCACCTTCCGGTAGAGTTTCGGGGAGCTGTACCTGTACGTTGCCCGGTGTACCACTGCCCACGACTGCTACAAAATCGCCTTCCTGCGTATGCAAATGGATATCAACCGAAATCGGTACTTCCATGTTGTCTGACCCCCAAACCGGAATCCGAAAGTGCTGACCCTGCGCTGCAAGCCCGGGAGGAAGCCCCACATGCAATAAAAAAGGAGGCTGAAAAGCGTTACTGTTGTCAAAAAACGAATCGGTAAGAACCCGGTTCCAGGCATGTGCAACCTCCGAAAGCCCTTGCGTGCCCCCGCGTACGTTCTCAAAATGACCATGTGCTGGCCGGGGCACCTGAATGGTGTCGGTCCACGGGCCGGGCCAGGTATTAAATTCGGGTGTTTCGATCAATTGAGTTTGGGCATTCAACACGGGTAAATAGGGTAGAGGCGTAGAAAAACTCACCGAGCAGAGCCCAATGACCCACGCCATCGAACAGCCAAAATCGAGTCGGCTACGTTCAATCAGTGTCTTTATGTTGGTAAAATAATCTTCCTGGGAAATCTTCAAATGCGTGGCGTCATTTTCGCCGTGGTGCCAAAGTACTGCCCGCAGACCGAGGATGGAATGCAGGTAAATGAGTGTATTTTTCAAGTTGGCGTACGGCTGTTGGTTAGGCCAATCTTTTCCTACATAAATATTTCGGGTATTATTTCCTTCGGCAGACTCACGCCAATTAACCGAGTTTGCCGCGGCCCACCCTGCATTCATGAACAAAACGGGCACGCCAAGCCGGGCAGAAAGCAGGGTGCCGAGTTCGCCCCAATTCCAGGCCGATTCGCCGGAAGGAAACACAAAATGGTCGGCCCGGAATCTGGAAAAAGAAGGAAACGGCATCGGTTCGTTCGAAGCTACTGTAATGTTTTCCGCATTCAAAACTTTGTTAACCGCTGAAAACGAAACCACCTGCGGGCCGCCATCTTTGGCCCCAAGGTTTGGCAGACCCATGGCATTGGAATGGCCCGCTACCAGAAAAACCTCGCCGACTCCTATTGGCTCGACGGACAGGGTGTCGGTTCTGGAATTAGTAAGTATTCCTCTGATTTCCAGTCGGTACCATCCTCCTTTGGCTGGAATGCTTCCATAAAAAACACCTTCATGCGTAGAGAATTTCAATGCCGTCCACAGACCGGACCGGGCATCGTCGAGAAATATGAGCCGGGCTTCTATCGACTGGTATGGTAAGCTGTAGCTACCCGCAATCGACAACAGAGCGCTATCGGCAGGGCTGCGTTGAATCACGGTGTGAGCCGTTGGGAAAGAAACCGAAAGTCGGGCTTCTGCCCGAAACGCTACCAAAAATACCAAAACGAAGAGCAACGCCGTTGATCGAACCATGATTCGTAACAGTTTGTGTACGTAGTTAACTTACGCCTCGGTTTGAATGTTGCGCGGCCGGGTATTTTAGGCTATGTTCTTACACTGGAATAGTTAAAATTTTCGGATGATTTTTTTCAGTCAATAGGTTCAGCGCATTCAGAATTAGTTGTTTTGACCAGGGAGTTTTGAATTTATGATATTCAGCAAACACCGGATGCGCAAAATACATAACCCGGTTGCATAAGGTAACAGCCGGAAATCCATCAGGCTCGCCGGTTAAAGGAGAAAGGCTTTGTCCCAAAACGTCAGCTCCGGCGGTTTTTACCTGCATGCCCCGCTCAATCATGACTACTTCATGGTCAGATATGTGCCTATTGATTAAACCGGATTTGATGCGGATAAGTCCGGGACTGTAAGTAGCCAACTTAGGTGCATGCAGCCCAAAAGCGGGACTGAAAAATCGGGAAAAATCTGCTGTTAGTCCGGCCTGAAACGACGCGAGTACTGTGCCTCCTCGTGCCAAAAATGCCTCAAATCGGGATATAAAAGCATCATGTATACATACATGATCTGGCAAGATCAGCAGTTGGTAGGGTTCGAGTTCCTGGTGTGAACTAATAAACTCAAAAGGAATTTTATTACCAGTTAATAGTTCTACTACCCCCTGATACGTATCGGTCAAGGTATTTTCGGAAGTCAGAACCGCAAGCCGTAGTGGTGGCTTGAAAGGCAGAGATGCGCCTGAGAATGGCGTAGTTGCCCACAATCCGGCGGCAGTACAAAGGCTGAGTGAGATAAAACTTCGTCGTTGCATGGGAATGAATACGTTGGGGGAAGTATTTCTCAAAAAGAGAATCAGAGGAAGCTCTTACTTTAAAGGCAATTCAAAATTGTTCTTTCATACGCTTTTATGAGTAATGAATTTTAGCCATTACTCATTTCAGACAGGTCAGGCCGACTTTTTTTAAGGAAGTATGTTGTAAGGTTTCAATTTCTGCATATGCGCCTTTTCTGGTTGTATGGTTTATTGCAATGCCTGATTTTCATTGGGTGCCCGGAAAGTTATGCGCAGTCTGTAACTGCCCCTACGGGCCTTTTGCGTTGGAAGCTTCACATTGACAATCGAACATCATTTATTCCAGGCGGAAATTTCGGGATGTGGGGCGGAAGTTTAGGGTATACCTGGGGAACTCTGGAACGTGAAGTAACTCTGGGGTATTACTGGGCAGGAAGTCGCGGGAAGCGGCAATTGAGTGCTATTTCCAAAGCAGAAGCCAAACAAACCGACGCGGCAGGCTACTCAAAAACTGACCTTTATTTTGTCAGTACGGGCTACTGGCACATTTTGTTCAACGAACCTCGCTGGAAGGCAGGAATTCCAATCGAGCTAGGAATTGGCCAAAGCACCACTACATTGGTTTTGCTTTCTGGCGAACCTCTAAGCGAAAAACCAGTAGAACATACGCTCGTCCCGCTGCAAATCGGTGGCTATGGCGAGTGGAAAGCCACCCGGTGGGTAGGGCTCGGTTTACAGTCGGGGTATCGGCACAATCTTAGACCTTCTCAGTCAATACCTTCCTTCAACGGCGTATTTTTTAGAGTGCGCGTGCTCGTGTATCCACAAGCTCTCAGGGATGGTCTCGCTTTTGTGTTCAAGGAAAAACCCCTTCCTTCGCCTTTTTGGGGAGATAAGAAAAAGAACAAATAACGTACCTTAGTAAAAATTATAGTTTACTATAAATCAAACTAGCTAAGCCGCTGATTTGAACCTCCTTTTTTTATGCAACGTAAAACCTTCCTTCAAACGCTTGCCGCTGCTACCGGTGCAGGTGTACTTACGGGCCTGTATACCTGGCAGGTGGAGCCTTTCTGGCTTGAATTTGTTCGGGTGCAAATGCCGATTCGTCAACTGCCTGAGGCACTTGTGGGCAAAACGCTGATGCAAATAAGCGACATGCACGTGGGAAACCGCTTCGACAGAAAGTACCTCATCGAATCGATGCAAAAAGCGCAGCAACTGGCTCCGGATTTTGTCGTTTATACAGGCGATTTTGTGAACTACGAATCCCCTGAACAGTTTGCTCAACTTGAAGAGGTGATGGCGCATGCGGTGCATGGTACTTTGGGAACGGCGGGCGTACTGGGTAACCACGACTACGGCCTCGACTGGAAGGAAGAGGCGGTGGCTGACCGCGTAACTGACATTCTTTCGGCCCGTGGAATCCGGATGCTGAGGAATGAACAAATTGATGTGCATGGCCTTTCGATTATTGGCCTGGATGACTGGTGGGCGACCAATTTTAAGCCCGAACTGGTCCTGCAATCGCTTCCTCAAAATAAGCCGCAGCTGGTGCTTTGTCATAATCCGGACGTTGCAGATCTTCCAATCTGGAATGGTTATCAGGGCTGGATTTTGTCGGGACATACGCACGGCGGGCAGTGTAAAGCCCCCTTTTTACGGCCACCGCTGCTGCCGGTACGCAACAAAAAGTACGTAGCCGGACAGGTAGATTTGGGGGATGGTCGCACGCTGTATATCAATCGGGCACTGGGTCATCTGATTCAGGTGCGGTTCAATGTTCGTCCCGAAATCACACTTTTTGAACTGGTAAAAGGCTAAACTTTCCGCAGAATTTTCCAGAGGATTAATTTTTTTTCAAGATTCAGAAACCAAAAATAACGCTTGCGGGTTTTTGTAAGTAATCACTCACTTGCTATGACTGAAAAGAAAGAACTCATTCTGGAAACGGCCCTCAAACTTTTTGCCGAACAGGGCTTTGATACCACGCCTACGAGCAAAATTGCGCGCCTGGCCGGGGTTTCAGAAGGGTTGATTTTTCGACATTTTGGCACAAAGGAAGGACTAATGAAAGCGGTTGTTGAGTTGGGCGAAAGCCGCATTGGCAGGCATCTGACTGGGATTGAGCAGGAAGGAAATCACCGTCAACGAATTCATAAAATCATCGAACTTGCCTACGTTCTGTTTCAGGAAGAACGGGAGTTTTGGCAGCTGCAATTTACTATCAAATGGCAGCGAAAATACACGCATGCACATACGTCGCCGCATTACCTCCGTCTGATGCAATTGGGCATGGAATCGTTTCGGGCCCTGGGCTACGCTGAACCCGAAAAGGAAATTCAGCTACTGGCAATGCTTGTCGAAGGATTTGGCTCCATGATGATCAAACAACCGGACGCTGCAACTCTTGAAAACATGTTGACTTTTATAAAATCGAAATACTAATTTTTGTGTATGAGCTGTAAGTAAGTACTCACATATTCTATTTAAAAACCAATCAACTTTTTTTAACATTGAAAACTATTCGCAAGATCATGGTGTATTTTATACTTTTTTTAGTGCTGTCAGGTGCAGGAATTTGGCTGTTTATGCAACAGGCTGTTTTTGGAGCCGAGCCCGAAGGTACCCGTTTGGAACGCATAAAAAAATCACAGAATTATCGGGAAGGTTCGTTCAAAAACCAAAGTTTTACGCCTGATTTGGCGGAAGGAGTTACCTATTGGGACATTCTGAAAGCCTACCTGGCCAAAAGCGTAGATCGCGAGCCAACGCAGGCACTTCCATCGGTCAAAACCAACCTTAAAACGCTGATCAGTGAAGAACCCGCGGTGGTGTGGTTTGGTCACTCTTCGTACCTGATCAAACTGGCTGGAAAGACAATCCTGATTGATCCGGTATTTAGCGGAAATGCATCTCCTGTTTCATTTTTTGGGAAGAATTACGAAGGTAGCAACGTATATACAGCTGAGGACTTTCCAAATATTGACCTCCTTGTACTGACCCACGACCATTACGATCACCTGGATTACGCAACCGTCACGGCCTTGCGCTCAGGTGTAAAAAAAGTGGTAACAGCCCTGGGAGTAGGGGCGCATTTGGAAAAATGGGGATACGATTCAACCCAAATCCAGGAACTCGACTGGCAGGAAGAAATAGTCCTCGATAGTACCCTGACATTGACGGCTCTGCCTGCCCGCCACTTTTCGGGCCGGGGTTTCAAGCGCAACCAAACGCTGTGGGCATCCTACATGCTTCGCTCTCCAAATTATTCGATTTATATTGGCGGTGACTCAGG
>NZ_SMJU01000004.1:140758-426554 GCF_004348825.1 Arundinibacter roseus | reverse complement strand
CCGCAGATGTCCATCCGGGATTGTCGGCTACCAATCGGTTTTTCCAGGAGGTATACAGCGCATCGCCTAGGAGCGGTTTGATGTAAAACTTTTCGGCTTTTCGCAGGTAATCCCGCAGGGCCAGGTAGATCCGTCGAGAGTGGCGGGCCGCTGGAAAGTACGCAGTCATTTCGGTAGCCGAGCCGATGAAAAGTTCTTTGGAAAGCGTATAGCTCAGCGAGTTTTTCCAGGTGGTAAAACTGGCTTTGTTGCTTTCCAGATATTGCAATGCCTGTTCAAGGGCCAAATCTGCCTTATTGATGGCTTCCTTTCGGGCGGCCACAATCATCCATTTGCCGGGGGACTGCATGTTGGCACCGGAGGGAGCCTGTTTGCCGGCGTCGGAGGTGTGCAGCACCAGCCGCATGCCGCCCAGAAGATCCGCATATTCGGCAATAGCCATTCGGAGCCAGTCCAACAGCGTGCTTTGTTTATCGCTCAGCGTCTGAGCTTCTGACAGCTCGTCATACAATTCCTGGCCAATGGCAGGAAGGATATAAAGCATTTCGGCCTGCTGCACAAAGGGCTTCCACGTCCGCCAGTTCATGGTTTGCTGAATCCCGCCGATGGACTCTTTCAGCTCCTCAATACTATTTATCAGCATCTTGCTCTTTGGTTTCGGGTTCGCTATTAGGGTTGTCCGGGGAGCTTTTGGGCGTGACGTCCTGGGTATAGGAAGTGATTCGGTACACGTAAGGGATCAGGCTTTCGGCTACGCCGTCAATTCGCATGGCAAACAGCACGGGTTTGCACAGCAGCTTCTTGTCAAAAATGGTCATGTAGTCCTGCATGTAGTTGGCAGAAGCCACAATCTCTTTTCCACTCGTGCCCAGCTGATTGCCGATGGTGATGCCGGCCAGATCGGGCCGCACGCCGTGGGCGCTTGCCTGCACCTGATTGGCGACTTCAAACATTTTGATGAAGGCTTCGTCATTGATCGGATTCTGAATGGGCGTCACCTTCACTCCCTGAATCGTGCGGCCGTCAATGGTGATTTTAGAGAAGGTAAACAGGATCTTGTTGGCCTTGTCCAGACCAATGAGGGTATTGGATATTTCATCCAGAACCTTGTTTCTCAGCTCGTCCTGCTCCTCCTGCGTGGATCCATCCTGATCAAAGTAATCATCCGGGATGTCCACGTGATGCGTCAGGAACGCGCCATTTTCAAAGGTTGCGTCGTAGTAATCCGTAACCCGGTTGGAAATGGAGGTCCATTTGGCCGAGCCCCACCACGGCTCAAATCCGTAGTATTTCTGACCCGGCAGCGGATGCTTGACATGGATCAGCGCCTGAGCAAATTTGGTAGGAGCCGACGGATCAAAGGCATTAACTTCCTTGTAATCGGCTTTGGGTACCTTTTTCTCGTAGCCAAAGCGGGGGCTAATCAAGTATTTGGTTACCTTATTTGATTTGGCTTCGGGCCGTTTGGCCCGCACTTCCATGGCATCCACTACTTCCAGAGACTTCACTTTCTTGTCCGTGGTCAAAGTCAGCAGTACATTGAGCTCGCCACAAAAGGCAATCTGATAGGAGGCCGCCGCCAAATACACTTCCAGATCCAGGCGCTCGTGCCACTCATCAAAAGCAGGATCCAGTACCGGTACGTATTTAAATTCCCGGTTGACAATTTCCTTGCGGTGGGGCCCAATGCCGAGTCCACCAATGAAGTTGCGGCGGGTGGTGATGAACTGCCACTTGTTGGGGCTCTCGGTAGCAAGCCGGTGCATGACCAGCAGCTTGTCATCATTCTCCCCGCGCCTGACGTACTCGTTTGCCGCCGATTGGATGGTCGAGGGTTTTTCGCCGTTGGCAAGATCCACCGCTTTGGAGGCATCTTTTCCAAAGGTTACCAGCACACCTGCCTGCGGGGCGTAGCTTGCCACGTACACATTTCTCGAAATTTTTTTAAAACTCATCAGTACAGGTGGTTAATGGCCTGGCCGTTGAAAGTCAGCAGAAAATCTATGTATACATCCAGCAACTGGTTGTTGGATTGTTGAATCAGTTTGAGCGTACCCGACCGGTTCATCCGTTTACGTTCTCCGCCAGCCGAGTGGGTGGATGTCCGCAGCATGCAGGATTTTTTTTCTCCCCAGCTTCCATCAACCTTTCGATAGGTAATGTTGAAAACACTGCCCGGCTTATTGACTTCGGACAGTACGGCACTTAATTGGATCATCTTCGTACATTTTTGATACGGCAATGATACTTCCGGCCTTTATTTTAAGGTAGGACACAAGTTTTTAGGTATTTTTTGCAGTCCTTTTTTTGGTAGTAGGTTGATTTTTAAGGCCTTGCCAAAAAATCAACCGTTTTTTAAGCCAATGACGCAGAGTAAGCTGGCCCGCACTTTACCATAAATGGCAATTGCCAAAATCAAAAAAGGGAATATAGGTTTGGCGATCGGGCCAGCGGGCCTACCTCGAATGGATAAAATTGCGTTGCCTGCGCTGCATGTTCAGATACTTTTTACACTTAACCCACAGCCAGTAGTCCAGCGCATCGGTACCATCAGTGGCATACTCGCGGTTGCGTGCCCTGGTCTCACTTGCCTTGTCTTTCTTTGCTGTGTTGCCTTTGCCTTTCTTAAAGGTCTTGTCCGTAGTGACTGGTGTCTGTTGAATGTTGATGACCAGTACTTTGTTGGTGTTCTGATTGAATCGCAGCTTGGGGGCACGTGGGTTGTTCTCTTCCAGTAGTAGATTAATGAGAGTATACTTTTCCTGATGGTTGGGATAATGGGTGAGCTCACGCCGGAATACACGCCACCCTCTTTTGTGCAGCACGTCACAAAGGATGTTGTAAAAGGGGCGGTTTTTGTAGGAGGTAGCGGCGCTGGTAGATCGCCCACCCGGATCACCGTATACGTATACGTCCTTGACCTCATTGCTTTCGTAGGTATCGCAGAACCAGGCGCCCAGTTGTTCAATGATACTGGTGTCCTGATCCTCCTTGCTGCCGGTAGGCTTAACATACTTGGAGCTGATGACCCGTAGTTCCTTACCTATTTCCTGACCAACGATGCCCCATACAATGTCTGAGTTGAAGTCGAGCGATAGATCAAGGGGCATATCGCTCAGGTAATCATTGGAGCGAAACAGGACCAGGCCGGTCTTATCATCATCCTGGTAGGTGTAGGATTTTGAGTAGCAATGTTTGGCTGACGAAAATCCGTGGTAAAAACCATTCGGAAGCTTTCCCAAACGGAAGTTCAGAACTTCCACCTCAAATTCAAGTGGTTCCAGTTCCTGGCTGAGCCGCTGTTCATAATCGTCGGGTAGTACATCCTGATTGTCTTTGAAAGTACTTTCCAGAAAAAGATACTGCGGGGGCAGCTGCTGTAATTGCTCATGAGACAGGGTAGCCCGCTCTTCAAGCATTTGCATCCAGCGTTCTTCCACCTCATAAATCCACATGCCTTCCTGACTCCATGAGGCCGAAGAGAAATCAAAGAAGCCGTGGTGCCAGGGATGGCTGGCAAACTTTGCGTACTTGTTGGCACGCACGGCCGGCTGAATGACTTTCTTGATAAAGTCCGGATTCATGGTAGCCGATTCGTCCACCAGAAAACCGTCCAGATTCAATCCCCGGTGGGTTTCGGGCCGGTCCTGACTGATGAGCCTGAGCGTAAAGCCGTTAATGAAGGTGATGCAGTACTGATAACCCAACCGCCCCACCTTTTTGTAGGGAGACACCCAGTGATCAGGCGGTTTGACCCCGATGACATAAGTGCCTGAGGGGTTGATTTTGGCATTGAATTCGGTAAGGCCCATCATGCCCAGCGCATCCCGAATGGATGGAATCACAATCAGGTCGAGCTGGACGTAGGTCAGCCCGACCATTGCCCAGGTAGCTTTGGGAAAGTGATTGAACAGAATCCCCACGGCCATGCCCATCACCGTTGATTTCCCGGATCCACGGCCGCCAATGAAGCTTTTGCGCTTGGCTCTGGACCTGAGAAACTTGATCTGCTTGTCATTGGCGTGTACTTTCCGAACCAGTTCCTTACTCATCGAGATCGAGCTGTTTCTTGTACACGTTCACATTATTGACGAAAATGAACTTGGAGGCTTTCATGAAATCATTCGGATCCAGGCCTATATCTTCGGGCTCGTTGAGCCTTGCCAGATCGTCACCCCGTTCCCGGGCTTTTACGGCAGCTTCCAGATTTTTCTCTTTCAGCGCCATATTGGCAATCAGGTCATAAAAGGCAATGGAGGCCGACCGGCGACCATCACGGTCTACCTGATCCAATTTGCCATGAATGAATTTTGCTTCCTCAAAAACATACCGGGCCTGCCGCTCCTCGATGTTGTAATCCTTCATCAGCATGGCCCGCACCATATCTTCGGTTCGGCCCATGCAGTACCAGCTCCACGCTTTTCGGTATTTTTCCAGCATATTCAGCTGAGTGCCATTCAGATCGGCCGTGTCCACCTCCTGATTGTAGTATCTCAGGTAGATATCCAGCTTGCCTTCATCAATTTTCAGTATACGTTTGAGCCTGCCAATGCTCTTTACATTTCCCATGCATCATCATTAAAAAACCACACTGCTAGATACAATGTGGTTTTTTGGGGCAGTAGGACAGGAAAAAGCTTTATATTGTCATTCTTTTGAGTGAACCACAAAATTAAACTTCCAGAATATGCCAATAAGCTCTAGCTCACTGTTCCATTTTACAAGTGGTGATTTGAATATTCTAAAAAAAATATTAGAAAATGGTTTTCTAGTAAGCAAGTCAGAAGAGATTTTACGATCGCAATATGGCAAAAGTGATACTCATTTTAATATTCCAATGGTTTGTTTTTGTGATATTCCTTTATCATTAATCGAAAGCCATATTAAGATTTACTGTTTTAATAATGGTGAGAAAGTTTTTGGTATTGGAATGAATAAAGACTGGGGAATTAATAATAAACTTAATCCTGTAATTTATATTAATAATGAATCTTATCTTAAACAAAGCTTTGATTACATTGAGGATATTGGTTTAAGGATGGCAGAATTGGAAAGTAAATTTCAGCGATTACTTTCTGATAACGAAAAACAGCCTGAGGCAAATGCCGTTTTAAAGATTTTAGAAAAGTCATTTTCAAGCTTTAATGTATTTGAAGACCGATCCTTAATTCGGATAAGATTTGAATTGCCTGAATTTAATACTGATACATTTCTTTCTAGAATATTTCTATTTTTGAAGCCATATTCAGGTAATTATTTTCATAATGGCAGAAATGTAGGTAACCATATATACTACAATGAGCGAGAATGGAGATATGTTCCAGAAGGGGTAAATATAATTAATGCTTTTTGTTCAGATTATAATCCTAAATTGATCGAAATTATTCATGCGATAAAGAAAATTTCCAAGGAAGAAATTATTAACTCTTTAAGGCATCAATTTGATGCCAATAGAAAAGTAACCATTGATCCTATTTACCAGACTCTTAGTTTCAAACCAGAAGACATTTCCTTTATTATCGTAAATGATTCCAATGATGTTGAAGAATTAATCAGATATTTATTAGAATCAACTAATTTCCGAGTAGGAGGTAATGAAATAGCGGATATAAATTCCAGATATACTCTAATTTCAAAAATTCTATCTTACGATCAAATCAAAAATGATATTTTCTCCCATTAACCAAAAAGAGAGCCCCAATTAGGGCTCTCATAGATTCAAAACAACCCCATACCATCCGGATCCTCAATGGCCTTCATCGCCCTTCTTTTGTACTCGTCTTCCAGATACACATCCGCAGGGTTCTCCAATTTGGCGCCTTCCCGGAAGAAATGCCCCCATCCACGTTTCAGCATCCGACCGCGCTCATTATGCTTGTCGTAAGCAAAGTCAGGAACGTCCAGCCTTCGGATTTTGTGGCTCATCCAGGCCCAGATCAGCGCCCAGTCAATCAGCCGGCTTTTTCGGGATCGGCACAGGATAAAAATTGCATGCGTCATGAACAACCTTTGCGGCTCATTTTTGTCTTCTTTCTTCTTGGCCTGTTCCTTAAACATGGAATACAGCGCCCAAATCTCTGAGGAAATCGAGGGGTTGGCCAGGCCCACATCCTCCGAGCTCATAATCCGTAACCTTTTCCATACATATTCACTGTAACCTGAATTGTACAGCTCAACCGCCCAGTACAAAGCTTCTTCTTCCAGACCCCGGCGAATGCATTTCTGCATGGCCGAACTGATTTCAAAGAAGTCATAACCGTTCACGGTCGTAATATCATATTTGCCCATTTATTCAATTTTTTGGTATTGATTGATACTCTATTTTCTCTTTGGCATGCATCCGAATAATGCCTATATTTGTCCCGCTTAGATGTTTAATTGCAAAATTAGACTCACAGGAGGCCCGCCGTCAGGCGGGCTCTTTTGTTTTAGAACAGCTTGGTTTGATCGTCCCGAAAAAACAATGGAAGATCCGTATAACCCTTTTTCTGATCACGCCTGACTCCGCCCACCGAATTGGGTTGTTCAGTCATTAGTTCCCGGAGCGCTGCCTGCTCCACCGGCGTTAACTTTTTGAAATCTTTCTTTTTCATCCTCTTTTACGTAGTTTGGATAGTAGGGTAGACTCATTTACTTTACCTTTCTGGATTCCCCAGGAGAGTCTTAAACTCATGGAGAAACTGACAACTCCCCGGTGGAAAAGCCCCCAGGCCCGCTGCATAATCAGCCTTAGCTTGGCTCGAAGTTTTTCACTGATAGTTCGCATCAGCTGAGCGTTTGCAGGTAGGATACTCCCAGTTGTCTGGCTTTCCGGGTGGCCAAGCGTTTGGCTTTGCCATACACTGCCATGAAAGTGAAAACTTCGTCCTGGATCTGGAAGGCCCAGCACCCAAATCCGCGGGGCCCTTTGCCGTGTACCCGCTTGTACTTACTCGAATCGACGCTTACATGTGCCATTGCTTTGATATTTAATTGACTGATATTGAGATGTTTAACTGATATAAAGATCTCCCGACAGAACGGATTTAAAAAGCGTCAGTCCATTTATTTTTCCCTGAAAATCAAGTATTTAACCAGTTTTTTTGAAGTGTTTTTCGCCCCTAAGAATTGCGCTGCGTGGGGGTTGATAGGGCTCTTTTTTTTGGAATGAATGTAGAGCCTCACAAAAAAGCTCCCCCGAAGAACCGGGAGAGCGTATGGCCAATTAAACAAAGTGAAATCTGACAATCAGGTCTGCAGCCCAAAATATCGTTTGATCATTTGGATAGCCATATCGTACAGCTCGTCCCCAATCAGATCCAGCGCCTGAGCATTGAGTTTGTTCCGTTGAGCTGACTCGCCCGGGCTGTACATGGGTTTTCCTGATCCATAGCGTTCGTAGTCCTCAAAATCATCGTCAGGGTGGTAATTTGCCTTTTCTATAATGATTATCTGCTGTAAAAATTCTATCGCATCCTGCCGGGTTTCTATCGAAGTCGGCAGACCTTCATTGAAATCCTTTTTCATATGAAAAACACCTCCTTTTCTGTAAAGCAGATAAACTGTTTAGGTTTCCCGCGATAAAAGCAAATCCCGAATGCAAAGTCTTCCCTTTGGCTCATCACAATGACGTTGCGGCATTTTTCAACCTGATTACATCTTACAGGTGGTTTATCAATAAAATTGTAGCCTGCTGATCTCAATTCAGCAAGGGCAACTTTTGCGTCTGCTATCGTTTTCATACTGATTAACTGATTTAAAATGAGTTACTTAACTGATATAAATATCTCCCGGCAGAACGGATATAAAAAGCTACAATCCGTTTATTTTCAGCGTTTTATAGAATTAAATAGCCTTCCGAATAGGAAGGCTATTCCGATCAGAACAGTGATAGCTGACCCGCCCGAACCTGGGTTTGCAGGGGTTCAATGACTGGTTTGGATACCGGCTCTTTGGGTTTTACTTCTGCTTTTACTTCCAGCTTTTGTCGCCTTCTTTCCCAGTGCTGCATGGTTTCGCTTTGCTCTTTGGTGATCGGTTGCAGGTGAGGAATGGGAGGTACCCCGAATTGGTGGAAATAGTTGATTTGGTAGCCGAACCACCATTTATCCAGGGCGATAGAGTCCAGGCAGCACACCTGCCCCTGACAGCCGTGAATGGCCATGTTTAAGGCAGACATTTTGGCGCAAATCGCATCCAGATCTTCTGCATAAAGATAATTGCCGGGATTAAACGCATTGAAGGAAAGTAATAGCCGGCCGCTGCCTGAGGCCGGATCATTGACTCGTTTGCCGACTGGCCGGTCTTGGCCGTGACTCGTTAGCTGAGTCATCAGGTCGCACAAGTCCGGTGGCGTAAAGAACTGCCCCATCCAGCTGCGTTTGCTTTGGCTTGCCAGATACTCATAGATGGTCCCCAGGGCATCAAACCAGCTCGTAGGACTATCAGTCACCCGCTGATCCATGACCTTAAACCATGCGAGCATCAGTTCCTGCATTTTGGGATACGCCTTTTCGTACTTCTTTTCCAGGCGTTGAGCCAGCTCCTTATCTCCTTCCACCAAAAAGCAGGCAATAGCATAATCAATCCAGTCTCTGAATACCTCTGAGGGATCGTATCGGTATTTTCCCATCTCCCGCAAAACCCGGATCATTGGCTCAACGCTTCGGGGAGCATCCATTAAATAGCTCATAGGTAAATATTGGTTTGGAGGGTTGAAAAAGCCTTGAAGCCCGATATAGCATGCATTTTGCAGGTGCTTGCTCGTTTCTGCCATAGCTGTGCTAGCAGAAAGCAATGCCTGTATATAGAGCTGGGTTCGGATGCAATGCCGTGGAATAGCATTGCTTTATTAGTGGTAGGTAAATGCATTGTGTCTTTGAATAAAATGAAACAAAAAAGGCCCCGATCGCTCGGGGCCCGTTACTCAGTATTCGGAGGGTACCATCATGATTCCATCGACGCACCAAAGCGTGAGCAGGTCATGATCAAAATGCGGACTCCATACGCATTGGGAGACAAGCGTTTTCCCGTTGCCGTCATCGCAGCGTACTTCAAATTCACCCTGTTTCTGTCGAAGGAGTTTCCATACCTGAAAGTAGTTTCCCACCACTCCCTGCGTGAGTTGGTGGCTGGCAATGATATCCAGTAGCCAAAAACATTGCTGTTCTTCGGCCACGGCCTTTGCCCCATCGGTAAACCACATCCCGGGCAACCAGTGCTGGTACAGATTTTCGGTACCGCAGTACTGCTGATACCTTTCGTTTAGATCAAATTGAACTTCCATTTGCTTAGATATTTACTTGTAAAAATGAAATTGGATTAGAAATGAAAAAGCCCCGAAATTCGGGGCTCTCGGCGGATCAGAACGGCAGGTCAGCTAACTCCTCACTGGCTGGTACCAGATGGCACATTTTCATCAAGTGGCTTACGTAATAATCTTTGATTCGGAAAGTGGTCACAGCCTTGAACCGCTCCTCGATGCGCTTGATAAGCAGCTGGGCGGGATTGACGTAGGAGCCGGGTTTGTGGCATTTGATGAAGTCAATGGCATCTTCAAAGGTCAGCGGTTGATTGAGCAGGCTCATGCTGTTGATTTCCTCCAATTTTACATCCAAAGCCGCTGCGTCTTTATTCCACCACTTTTTGTTGATGTCTCCCAGATGATTTTTGTCTCCCCAGCGCTCGAAGTCTTCCTTGCTGATTCCGGTCAGCCATTCATTTAGGATTGTTTCCTTGCTTACCCAATTTTCTGCATTGACCGTTACCCGTTGCCAGAGACAAGCCAGCTCGTAGGGATTTTCGCTGTTTGCAACCAGGTGCTCATCCATTTCTGTTTCGGGCATGCCTTCCGGAATTTCGGTAGGACGGTTGGCCAGGTGAGCCACGGTGTACAGTTCCAGTTTGGCGCAAACCAGGGCATCCAACTTGTTAATGTGCATCCGGCGTCCTACCTCAGTTGCCCAGTCAAAGTAGTCTTTTTCAGTTTTGCCAGTGGCTTCCAAAAAGCGGTCGATGTTTCGGCGGGTAGCCACTTTGGGTTGCGTTGGTTGAACAATGGGAGTCTCCACAATTTTCTCTTTAACCACTTTTTCGGATACCTTTTTCTCCACTTTTTTCTTTGCCGTTTTGGCTTTCACCGCCACGGTGTTTTTTACTTTGCGAGCACTTGATTTGGCTGATACCGGGGCATTCACTTGCATGTTCTCCATCTTGCTTAGTTGTTTTAATTGACTGAATATGTGATTGTTAACTGATATAAAGATCTCCCGACAGAACGGATTAACAACACCACGGTCCATTTATTTTTCCAAAAAATTAAAGTTTTTTTTACCGTTTTTTGACCATAAAAAAAGGCCCCGTTTCGCTTGAAACAGGGCCTTGATAGGATTGAGAACTGTAAATTATTTTGCAAGGATGGCCTTCAAAGAAATCTCTAACGTGAAATAGACGCACTCCCCATACTTTGTACGGAACCACGTGTAATCAATATCATTTTTAGACATAAATTTGGCGGCAATTTCCTTACGAACTTCCTCAGGAATAGCTGGGGCTTCCTTCTCAAGTATTCTTAAAGCTGCCCTTTCAATTGCCGAGGTAGCATATACTCTTGGAAAAGGCTCCTGCCCGAATTCGCGAGACATTGAAAAGTCCCGCATATACAAAACAAGTACTTTGTTTCGTCCCAGATAAACCAGTGATCGACTGTCGGTTTTGTCATTGTTATTAACTTTTGCATGCTCGCAAACTTCTGCTCTTATTTGCTTAATAAATTCAATGGCCCGAGGACTGGCAAATTTTCCGAATGATAGCGTTTTCATAGTTTATTTGTCTGTATATGAGATGTTTAACTGATATAAAGATCTCCCGACAGAACGGATTAACAACACCACGGTTCATTTATTTTTCCAAAAATTTAAAGTTTTTTCAGCCATTTTTGATCATAAAAAAAGGCTCCGTTTCGCTTGAAACAGAGCCTTGAAAGGCATTGTAAAACAGCCGTTAAATGAAGCCGCAATCTGACATTGAATTGAAACCACCTACTGAAACTATAAGGTGATCCAACAGAATAATGTCCATGATTTTACCTACTTCCTTTATCCGTTTGGTTATTTCAATATCTGCTTTACTTGGTTCCAGATTTCCGGATGGATGGTTATGCGCTAAAATAATCCCAGAGGCGGCACATTGCAGGGCAACACCAAAAAGAATTTTTAAATCCACGATGCATCCTGACATTCCCCCACTGGATAGCTTTTTGTATCCTACAATCTCATTGGCCCGGTTGCAAATAATGAGGTACATTTCCTCCTGAAATTCGATTTGATCCGACCATACATTTCGAAGGAACCTTTCGGCATCCTTACTACACGTAACTTTGATGCGGTCTTGTTTGGCTGGTGGCTGATACGAAACTTTAATTTCTGCTAATTCCATCGTGCTTAGATAGTTAACTGGCTTTATATGAGATATTTAACTGATATAAAGATCTCCCGACAGAACGGAAATACAACGCAAAAACCTCATTTTTTTGTTGAAAAATGAGGTTTTTTTGCTTGATTTTTCAGGAAAAGATGCCCATTAGAATGGCGCTACATGGGGAAGGATAGGGGTGGAAGTGTAACAGGAGATGTTGGCCCTCAAAAAAATAGCAGCGTTTTGGCATGAGAAGAAAGGCCCAACATTTATAGAAACATTTACCATGCGGCTATATCATCTATTTTTTTGGTATTAATATCTATAAAATCAATATTCAATTTCAATGTCTGAAAGGCTATATCCCTTAAACTTTCAGTTTCAAATTTAATGGTACTTGTTGTGCCATCCTGGAATAATATTTCAATGAAAAATTCTTGATCTGCATCCGAAGAATTATTTATTAAAAATTTTCTTACGTGATCAAAATTGAAAAACTCTTCGTTATCAATTCTCAAAAATGTTGCCATAAAAGCTTAGATGTTAATTTATGATGTAAACTCAGAAAGGCAGTTTCAGGCTTTTCTGAAACGGATGCCTTAAATTAGATTTTCCGGACGACTTCCGCAACTCCACCACGCTCCCGAAGACCTTTTGCAGTAGTAAAAAGTCTTTTTCTTCATTTTCCACGTTTCTAAACTCAGCCAGTCCGCCCCGGTTCACGAAGGTGTCCTTTTGGGCCCAATAGAACCGGGTGTCCTTCCAGATCATTCTGTGGTGGTGCGCATTAAGGAGCGAGATCCAATAGTCTTCGTTACAGATGATATCCGGACTGTACCAAAGCTTTGATCCTTCCAGTACCCCGTGGGCACAGCCGGTAACGTATCCGCTCAATTGGATAGGATTCAGGCTGTTGAATGAAATGGGCGTAGGAGAGGAGCTGAACCCGAAAAGAAAAGCTCCTGCCTTTCGGGCTGCATAGCCGGTCATTTGGATAATCTCGTAGGCAACTTCCGGATCCACCACGGATTCTTCCCCTTTCTCCGTGTAGATACGTGACAAATGGTCAATGTCATCGTCTAACATGAAACAATCTCCTATGTGCTTTATAATCCAGTCGCGCTTGCGACTGAGGCCTTTTATAGAATCCGGATGCACAATGAGTTCAACTCCCGGATTACATTTTTTATAAATCTCCGCCTGACTTTCTTCCACGCATAGGGCAGCGCCATATACCGCACTGGTCGTCCTGATCCGGTTCCAGCGCTTGTGGCTCGGGATTACTATTTTGATGTCTTTCATTTGGTGAGAGCGGCAATTGCCTGTTTGGCGTGGATTACGTGGGTTGTTCCGATCTTGGAACTTTTGTAGCATTTGGTCCGGTCGAGCCCAAGCTTTTCGGAGACGTGATTGAAGTCAATTTCATTTTGGCAAATGATCACGATCGAATCGTATTTTTCCGAAAACTTTGCCACAATGGGCATTTCAGGCTCTTCAAAGTGGGAGTCGGACAATTCTTCCAGTGCCGCATCCAGACTGCCAAGGTCAATCCCGTAGGTAGCAAGATCCACTTCCTCCGAAAACTCAGCCTTTAATAGTTCCAGATCCCATTCTCCAAAGTGGCTGTTCTCAATGATCGACACTTCCTTGAATTCCTTTTCGGTCAGTTTCCGACTGGCAATGTTTACGTTGATGGGTTCATTGCCCAGGCCCAGCTCCTGCAAAACGGTCAGGCGCTGATGGCCACTGATGATCGTTCCGTCCGAATCAATGACCGGTGGTGTGATCAACCCATAGGCTTTTAGCTTTTCTTCAAGTTCTCTTTTGCGGGTAGACTTTATTTTCCGCGGATTTTTGGCGTACGGCAGAAGCTCGTTTGGGCGCCGCTGCCCAATCTGAAAAAGATCATTCATTTTTAAAACTCAGTTAGTGTACTGCCTCAAAGAAAACCTGCACCTCTGAATTTCATAAGGACAAAAAATGGCCCTTCAATCGGTTGAAGAGCCATCGGCAATTTTTCCTTTGAAGGATTTTTTCAGGTTTGAGTTTCCGCCCTTTCCAGACAGTTCATCATCATCCGTTACCCACCACCAGTCAAAAATGTAGAAATAATCCATTACTTCCGGAATATCAAAAACAAAGAGCCAGGCCCGGCCGGGCTGAACCAGATCCGGCGTCACCCGGTGTGTAATAGTTTCCTGATTAACCCGTTTAAGCCGAACCACCACTTCTCCTCGTCGAGGGAGTGGAGTGGTATTGACAGCCCGGAAAACAGCCTTAGGCAGCTTTTGGGTCTGGACCCGTATATTCATTAAATGATTTACCATTGGTTAGTCGGTTTAAGATTTATAAGGTCACAAACAACGCCTGCATTACTTCCATTTTTGCCAGCCCCACCGCAATTTTCCGTTCGTATTCCGCTTTTTTGGCTGAGGTCTTGGCAGCTGATACTTTGGCCGGCCACTTGTGCTGCACATTGATCGCCAGATTTTTGATCATCCGGTCGAGCTCGAATTTTTCTCGGGGAAGCTCGGCAGTGAATTTAGTGGGGAACAGGGCGGTATCCTGGGGAAGTGCGCTTTCCGGCAATTGCCCGTTTCGCTTTACGTACCAAATCCGATCGCCCAGTTCTTCCCATTGCCTCCTTAAATTCATGATCCGCTCGGTGAGCTCAGGACAGGGCACCGAAGCCGGTATCTGTTGGAGTTTCATGGAAACATTCCGCTTTTCCACATCGAGGGTAGACCGCTGTGCTTCCAGCTCCTGAATGTGGCGGATCATTTCCGGACTGAGTACCACTTCCGGTGCGGCAATTGCCTGTTCAACCTTCGTGGCCCCAGGTACGTAGGGCTTTTCGGTTGTTTCCTTGACTTTATCTGTTGAGGCAGGAATATGTTTCCCGAGCTTACAACTCACCCGCCAGGCCGCTTCTACTTCCTCAGAGGAAGCTTTACCTGCCCGATGACGTAATTTCAACAGTTCCCAGTTTGCCTTCGCCTTAATCCGTTCTTCCAGAAGCTTCTTTTCGTCCATGCTCCAAAAATCATCCGGAAAACCGGCAATTGCCAAGACAAAAAAATGCTCCCGATCCTAAAAAGGAGGGAGCATATCAACTATTAAACAACACGAATTAAATCAACCCTAAAAAATCTTCAACCGTTTGCCGGTACCCCACCGCTTCCAGCCAGCCCACCGGATCCTCATAGTGATCCTTTTCAGAGGTCATTTCTGCGCAGTAGTCATTGTATTCATGCAGGGCGTTTTTCAGCTCCTTTACATCAATACCCCTTGATCTGAGAAACGGGCTAACCCCTTCAAAGGGAAGCTCCTGAGTAAGAATTTGCATAAAGATACCGGTTGGTCACTGCTAAACTCACTGTTAAGACAGAGACGATGGGGTACTTACAACCCCATGCCAACCGGCAAGTTCTTACCGGTTCGTCTCTGTACAATAATATTAACTGAGCTTAGCGGTGGCAATATACGCAAAAATCCCGCCTGATCGGGCGGGATTCTGGTTGTAATCTGCATCAAAATTTAAAGAGAATCCTTACTCATTGTCTGTCAGGCGCATTCTTGGGTCACTGATGGCACTATCAATTGGGTCAGGATCAGACTCCTCCATCTGGTTTTTCAGCGCTTCCAGCTGCCTTTTTGCTTTTTGCTGAATTTGTTCTTCCCAGGTCTTTACTTTTGACAGTGTCGGTGGCTGGATCATCTCCGGCTCCTGCGGTAATTGAGGCACGTTCGGGCTCTCGCTGGCTACTGTTGGATCTTCCGTTGGTTCCGGGGTTGTTTCCACCAGCTGTATTGGAGTTGCTGCCTGCTCTACCTCCAGAGTGGGTGGTATCGGCTGCGTCTTTGGTGCTTGCTGAGTTTTGCTCATCGCTTTTTGTAGGAATATTTAGTTTGAAATAACGAGTAAAGCCCAAAGCCATCAGGGCATCAATCGTCTTGTCTTGCAATTGATCATGGATTTTCACAAAGCCGAAACCCGGCACACAATGCCCGATTCCTTCTTTGGGAACACCCATGATCACATATTTTCGTTGCTTCATTGCCTTTGACTTAAAAATTGGAATAAGGAATTTATCCTTAAATGCCCTCCGTTGCAATTTCGAGTTCAGCTACCTGAGCAGTCGCCAAAGGCAGAACGTCCCACACAAAACCGTCCTGCTCACCTTTCATGGTAAATCCACGCTTGTCATTCCCTTTCTTTCCACCCTTGAAGGCCTGCTTTACAAAAATCGCGTTGTCGCTCGATCCTACCACGGCATAGGTTCCGTCGTTCATCTCGACAATGAACACCGCACCGGCATTCATATATTTTTCAAGCTCAGCCTGAATCGCTTTGGAAAATCCGGAAAACATAAACTCAATCGCGTGCTTATAGCTCTGAAATCCGGGATCACCCTGTTTTTCAGAACTCACTTCAATCGTTCCGTCCGGACATTCATACCTTGCCCACTTGGTTGCTTCCGGATCCAGAGTCGGAACCGAGGTGATTTCTCCGCCCGTAATATCCGATCGCTTTGGCCATACGCCGGTTATGGATTTTGCCAGTGCTACCAGCAGCTGACGCGTACCTCCGGGGTTTCCCGTTTGGTGGGAGGTAGCATCCAGAGTCGCAAAATTCAAAACAGCACCCAGGACCAGGCCACTCGCAGCGGGATCGCCCATTACGTGGGCCAGTACCTCATTGGGCAATACAACTGCCACCGCAAATACCGCCAGAGCCACAAAAACATTCAATACCTTTTTCATAAAATCAATGTAAAAAATAGATGAAACAATTTGAAAACAGGCCCCAAAGCATCAGCTGATGCTTTGGGGCGTAGTGGTCTTATTCCTCTGGGTCGGCGACATCGCCCATCCAGATAAGTTCGCTGATGGCCCAGTCCATTCCTACCTGAAAATCGACCATGTAGGCCAGTGAGCGGGTACGCTTGTCGTAATCGAATTCAAGCCGCGTCTGATCGCCTTCATCATCATAGAGCCAGGCCAGGTTCTCACGGGTCGTGATCACGGGCGACTCAAACTTGGTGGCGCCGGTAATAGCCATGCCGGGTTCTACCACAAATTCAATCATGGTACCCTCGATCTGCATTTTGTCAAAACCCGCATTGTAGGGGCTCGTGCCGTACTGTTCGCGGTAGTGGCGCTCGTAGGCCTGCTTGTATTTGAGAGGCGTAATACAAACCAGATCCTCATAAAAATAATCCGAAGGTACCATGTCAATGATCTTCTCAATCTCGGTCACGCCGTTGGCGGCCGTGATGGCATTGATTGTAGCAATCTGTCCAGCTGTAATCCCACCCGATGCTTTTTCGGTGGCAAGCTTGAAGAACAAACCGTCCATGGTATCCACGGCAGCGGTACCGGCTTCATTCCGCACGCCGTTGATCAGCGCGATATTCCGAAGGTCTGTCATCAGGCGGTCGAATACCTTTTTGATCACTTCCGCTTCAAACGGATAGGTGGTCCGGTCAATCTTTCCGCCGCGGATCTGACCAAAGTACGATTTGTACATGGCCATGATCGTGGTTTCCTTCATGAGCAAATCCACCTTGCAGGGCTTTACCTTCGCTTTGCGGGGTTTGAGCTTTACGGCGTTGTTCTTGGGGTTGAAGCTGTCTTTGGCTCCGGGCTGGAGCACGCTGTCGATGTACAGCTCTGTTAGTACTACTTCATCATTACCCACTACGGGCATCATGTAGTCCGTAATGGGTTTGATAGGCGTACCTGGCCGGCCGGCCAGACCACCGCTGTAAATCTTGGAAAAAATGTGATCCTTATTGTCCCGGGCGTAGTCTGTCGCCGTTGTGGCCAATAGTGATAAATCCACTGAATCTGCCATAGCTAATAGAAAAATTAATAATTGATAAAAACTCGTTAAATGACCGGCAATTCCTAGTTGTTCCAGGGCGCCTTTTGCCAGCTTTTGGTTTCGGCGGGACCAACATCCACCGCGTCTGCTGAACTACCAGCTCCTATTTCGGAGGTTGCGTGTTCGTACCAGCTTTTGAGTACGCCGTACTCGGCTTTGGTCTTGTTCCAGGCGCCTGCATCAGCACGCAGCTGAGCCAGTTCCTGGGAGGCAATGGATTCCATCTGTACACCCGCCAGGGCCGGTTCTTCCAGTGGCGTTTCCGGCTCAGGATCCTGGGTTTCCTGTGAGGCGCCCGGCTCCGGATCTGCGGCCGCGCTTTCTTCCTTGGCAGTCGGTACTTCTTGTTTTTTGTCATCCACCTGTACTTCACCGGCTTCCAAAGCAGTGGGTAAAGGTGGGGCAGTGGCCTCGGTGCCCAGGCGTCCCTGAATTGCCTGAACATCCTCGGTAAGTTCATTGAATTCCTCGGTGCTGAGTTTTTCACTCAAAGCCCGGTTGGATTTTGGGAACAGGCTGGCCAGCAGTCCTCCCAGAGTTATTGGTTTTGTCATGGCTAGTTGAAAAAATTGATACTTAATTATCGCAGAAATTGAATTCTACACAGCCTTTTTTCGGGCGAGCGTGATGGCATCTCCCAGGGTACCGAGCCGGTCTACAAGACCTTCTTTGAGTGCGGCTTTCTTTTTGAACATGCGGCCGGTCAGTACATCATCACTTTTGAGTTTTCCCGCTCTTCCACGCCGGACGTAGCCGTGAAAGGCTACCATGGCTTCATTCAGATCCGTTTGAATTTGTTTTTCCAGCTCGGCGGTCAAAGGCTCTATGCCATTGATCAATGCCTTTTCCTGGGAACCTTTGGCCCGGTAAATAGTGACTGCCAACCCCTCTCTTTCCAGGGCGGCGCTTTGATCGACGTAAACCATCAGGACTCCAATCGAGCCAACTTCGCTGGAAATGGAGTTTTCCAGCATGATCTCATCGCACTGACTGGCCACAAAATATCCGGCGCTGGCACAGTAGTTGGTCCAGGCAATGATGGGTTTTGAAAAATTTCGGATAACATCCGCCAGCATATCGGTGCTATCGACCGTACCACCCGGCGTGTCGAGCTTCAACACCACGGCTTTAACCTCCGGCTCTCTATCAGCTTCCTGCAAAACGCTGGTAATGCGTTCATTGCCATAGCCACAGAAACCGTAGCGGCTCATGGTTCCTTCCACCGGGATGACGGCAACATCACCACCGCCCGTTCTCAGAAAATTTCGCAGATACCACCGGTCTTCATTCCATCCGCCTTTCTCATCATAGGGAGAAATTTCGTAACGGAGCCGGGAGGAAGCCTGATTTAAATGTGCTGGAATGGGGTCTTTGCCTGCCACCAGGCGGGGGAGAATGATTCCCTGCATACGAGAGGCAAATGGCTCATCAATAAACCACATGCCCGAAAAAGTTTCTGCCGTCACATTAGCGTACGTTTGATTTTACATAAATCGTCAGGTACGAAATAGCAGAATAAGAAGTCAATAGATTAGGACGAAAAAAAGTCAGCCCAGCTGCAAAGCAACCAGGCTGACTGGAATATCCCTCCTCTAAAATTAAAAATGATGCTGCAAGTTATGGAAAGTATTTAAAGTAGCACTATCCACTTTTCTTTATACAAAAAAAATTATGTTGAGTATATAAAAATACAGCCCGGCCGCAAGAGCAGCCGGGCTGTAATGACATATATCCACACCATTAAAGTGCTAATTTAAAAAAATCTAAATCAAGTTACCCACCATTTACGACCAAAAAGACGCACAATACCGTAAAAAAGGTAGGCTTGCCACTTCGGTACGCCCTCTCGGAGCATATCAAACAAAAAGTCATGATCGGCCCAGTACCTGGCTTCTTGCGGTCCTAGCTCATTTTCCATTACCTTTTGGTCATACCACCAATCATGCTTAATGGCGGCATTCGTCCACCGGCCATGTGGTGGGAACACACTCCACAAAATCCTCGGTACCGAAGCAAAGTCCGTTTTGTAGCCAGCAGTAATGATCATCTTTCCACAGTCACAATCTTCCGCAATTTCAAACCAGTCAATCTTTGCATGGGGCTCTACGCATTTCCGGAGCCGGATGTCAGGATACTTCGTCATACCAGGCTTCTAAAATCATCAAATACCCCACTTTCATCCATGCGTTGAATCAGAAATTCATCCAGAATCTGATGTACCTGACCTAGCGGAAGCGCCATGGCTTCACCCGATTCAGGGTTTCTGGGGACAAACGCCGCCAAAAATGAATATTCGCCAACGGCTCCTTCGGGAGTGGCTCCTTCTGAATCTGGATGAACGCGAGCACCTGTTAACGAATCGACCAACTTATCATCACTCGTTTCAACCGTGCGGTTGATCGTAGGCGACTCAATGCCGTACCAGGGCGCACCATCTTTCACATGCGAGATGCGTAGGGTATACGAGCCCCGGCGCTCAGTGGGCATATCTACACGCGCCAATATTTCTACAAAGCGCTCAACCGAAGGAGCGTCAGGGTGATTTGAAATTTTCATTACGTCCAGGGAGTTATTTGGATGGTACAAAAACCTGATCCGGTTAACGGCAGGCTGAAACTCGTATTAGCGGCATTGATCACCGAGGTTGAAAGCGTAGTGCTTCCGACCGTACAAGCCGCATCCTTATGTAAAATCGTATAATAAAAGGGAAAAGGGCGGTTGACCGTATAGGTATCACCCGCCTTCAGCATCAAAGTCTGAGGCGTGCTATCCAGATTCTCATACTGAGGAGAGGTGTCGTTTACCGGATCATTAATTTTTAGGAAATTGACAATGTTCCGGGCAATGGAAACAGCAGTACTTATGGAATTACCAGTAAATTTTAGTGTTACCCAAAAGTGATTGGTATAAATATTAGCTGGGCGTTGAATAGGGATTTTTACATTCTCAATGGCTGCCCCCGGAGTTGCGGCACCAATAATGGCAGTAAAGCTGCTCGCTCCTCCGGTATTTCTGTAAGCAACTACTTTTGTCTGCCTTATACTCGACTGACTACCAACTGCTGCTGAGTAAAAGGAAAAATGTTTCGTGACCATTTTCTGCATGACCCATCCAACCCCAAAGCCAGATCCTACCGTCATTTCCAGATCACAATAAATGCCCATACCAGGCAGGAACTCAACGTGGGCTATTTTTGCGTTGGCACCATCACCTGGAAATGTAATAGGAAAGGTAATCTCAATATCATTCATCGACTGCTTACAGATCACCACCCGACCATTGAGCGTAAAAACAGCTTTGTCCAGAAAATTAACCTGTTCAAAAGCATTTTCTCCAAGGGTAACAGTACCACTGTTCCGGGTATAATTCGAGTCTCCGCCCAGCGGATTGTAAATTACACTGCCGGAATTTGTACCCGAAAACATGATGGTATTATTCCCGACATTCAGATTCAATCCCCTAATGGAAATATTCTGTTTGGTATAACTCATCCATGCCTGGGCACCGCGTTGCACCAAATTGATTGTACCCTGAGCTAACATATAGGAAGTGAGGTTGGCACCACCTACGGGATTACAGTTCTCGGTTTGAAGGGTCGGAACGCCGGAGTTTGGTGTAAACATGGCATTCAGACAGAATAGGCTCAGTTTATAGGGCTGCTCATAGGCGGTCGGTCCAGATCCAAACGTTTTCTTTCGGAAATACAAACCAGTCCCGGCATTGAATGCAAAAGCAATGAAAGATACATTAATCATCACGTCCTGCGTTACTTCGACTACTCCGCCCTGGATCTGGACAATGACCAGATTGAATTTGTCCGATACGATTGCCGCCAATCGATGCAGGGAAGCAATGGGGGAGCCGGACGTTCCAGGATTTGCATCATTACCGGTTAAGGGGTTTATATAGATAGTAGTTTGCAGGCTACTAAACCGGGTAGGATAGTCAGCCATTAAACCATTGGCCTGTACCCGAATATCATCTGCCCACTTGCCGGTATCAGAAAGCGCTTCCAGAACATCCAGGTTGCTTACACCTTCCGAGCCGCCAACACCGCGAATAGGCTTTATAAGCCTGGCGGTTATTGTGTCAATGAATTGTTGAAGACTTGCGAAATAAGCCATTGTTGAAAGTTATTAAGTATTGAAATGTAGGCCAAAGTGGTAGGAGAACTGTCCCTGGGGGAATAGTTCCTGAAGTTCAAAGCCTGTAATTTTGAAAGAGGGAAAGGAGAAACTTCCCTGAATAGCTACCAGTAGAATGTTTTGGCCGCTTGCGGTCCGGCTCCTTTGCAGCCTAAGGCCAAATTCTTCATTTCCCGAAATCCAGGCCACATCATTATAGTCTTCCCATAGTACCACCCAATCTTGGTGCTGATGAGTGAGCAGCCAGTGAAGCAGGCTCGTGGTTGGTTTTGGAACTTCAAATGAAAAAGAAGTATCAAAAGCCAGGCCCTGTTCATTTTCAAATTCACTTTCAGAAAACCGGATGGTTTTGGGAGGCAATGAAAAAGTAAATCCCTGAGCTCCCTCTTTAACAATCAGACCCGAGAATGGAATTTCGTACATGGGCCCATACCCAGGGAACCGGATAGGATCCATTACGCTGATTACATCTCGTTTTCTCAATAGCCTGATCCGCCGCACAAAGCCAGCGTTTGTGTCCTGATCAAATCCACCAATTTCCTGAACTGTAATCATACATAGCAAGTTGGCAATAGCCACTTTCTCTTACAAGGACAGCTTTTTTGAAGGGCATTTGACTTGGGACACAAAACCTACAAATCAGGACAACTTTCTTTGAAAACAGGACATAAAAAAACCTCCCGCTTTCAGGAGGCTTTCCAACTATTCAGAGACTTTCTACAAATGTGCTCTTGCCCGTTGGGCTACTTTGAAGGCTGCATCCAGATCGTAATCTTCGCTCGAAATGCCATATTCCTCATAAAACTTTCGTACGGCACCCTGTTCGGATAGGAGCAGGGTCATTCGTCCCTGTACGTAAAATACCATCGCCATTTTGAACCACGCTTCAAGGCCCATACCAATTCTGGCCAAATGTCCGTCGGTCACCAGCTGATAGTTGATCTTGAAAGTTGGATTAATTACAATGGTTGAGTACTTGCTTATCTGTGCAGGCATGTAATCAACCCCGAGGTCATTACGATCGAGCGGATGAAAGCTCAGGACCGCCAGTAGGATCTCGCCCAGCCAGTGATCCTTCCGAATATCAGAAGGTCCCGGCCCAAGGTTGATCGGGTGCTCTAAAAAAGTTTTGACATGTGGTTTCACAGGAATTTCGAGTTGCATCGCTTCTAAGGAAAAAATAGTAAATTAGTCCCGGCCAAAGTACTAGCTACTTATTTTTACTGAGTGGAGCCAACCCTTAAATTTCTGTATTTGAACTATGAGAAGTCCAGGTATCTGTGATGCCTGGACTTCTCATTAGACCCGTCTTCATTCTATCATTTGCCAATCTTCGGTCTGGGAATCAAGTTCAAATGGGTTTATGTGTAAAAAATCGAAAACAAAAAATAATTTGGTTGGAAAGCTGCTACACCAGATACTGCGGAGGTTGATACAGGCCATTTCGACTAGGATCAGGGGCGGCTACTTTCCATTGTTATGCATTTACCAACCATAGAATATTTGGTTTTCTTTAAAAACCGAAACTCTAAAAAAGCTCAGGCTTTACAGGATTGGGCTTCAATCCACGCTTAGTTAACTCATAATCTATCCCGCATAGCACCATTTGTAATTCTGACGAAATATCTTCCTGCTGAAATCTTCGATGCAAAATCCTGGAAACAGAAACCGGTATTTGATAATGGTAAGATTTTCGTTGGTCTGTTTTCCGGGAAGCTCGGATGTACATTACTTCCAGTTTTAAAGAAAATTCGGCCAATACAATCAGTTCTTCCCGCGCCTGAGGGTTATGGGCTATTCGCTCAGCGACTCGCACATAATTTCTTAAATGTGTGAGCTCATGCATATTGAGCTTAATTCGTAATGGCTCCATACAATCCTTCATTTACTGAGATCATACGTACAATATTTATTTCAAAACTGTAAAACAGTCCAATCTTAATGGAATCTATGTAATTGCCTTCGCCGCCATGAAAAAAATGATCATGTGTATAAACTTTTTCCTTTCTGCATCTGGGCAATTCCCGGTTCCCCGTTTCGACCAATTCCTGTACTTGATCAATAAATTTATCAAGATCATCAGTCATTAATTTTGATAAGTCTTCCAGTTCGTTAATTAGTCGGCTCTGCAAAGAGTTTACAGGGTTTTTACAAATTCGTCCTATTATGAAAAAACGTCGTTTAGTTGCCATTTTGTTACCAGTTAAACTGTTTTTCCATTTTCCAGATCCCATTTTCAAACTGGTAGATTTTGTTATCAGCCCTGGTATCTTTATTAATTCTGGTATCAAAGATTGCGGCAGAATGTACTTTTCCTCTGAAATAGGTCTCCATGATCCGGAACATTTCGTTTACAGCATCGCCAATATTCCTGATCCGGGGCTGAGCCCATTCGTTGGACCACTTGGACCACTGATTGCCATCGTGGAATTTAACGACCATGTAGCAGCTGGCCATTTTTCGTTGCTTATCTTTCTGCTCCTGGGTCAGCGGTTTACGTTTGGAGGTCTGCTGTCCTAAAAATCGACGATCTTTCATTTGCTTAGATGTGTTTATAAATGGATAACTGCTTAAATTTTAATCAATCAGTATAGTATCCTGTACCATCACCTTCAATGTAATTTTCAACATATACAATCACCTCCTTAGTAACTTCTCCACCTGCCCGGCGGGCTCGTTGGGCGGCCTGAAAGCGGGGTGACTGAAAATTGTGGGTTTGGCGATCAAGATATTGTTTGGCAAAACGTTCACGGTATTTGGTGCCCAGGCCTGCGAATAAGGCATCATAGTATTGATACAATCCCAATTCAGTTTTTCCAGCTACCTCTTTGCGGGGTGGTATCCCCATTCGTAGTTTCAGGAAGTCACGACGGGCAGTAATGAGTAATCGATCACAGCGTTTTCGGTGGGCATACGCATCTCGTTGCCGTTTCTGTTCAATTTTATCCTTCTTCATCCAGGCTTCAATACCAATGAATCCGAGATGGTTTTCTCTGTCAAAATAGCCTTTTCCTGCGATGACCACTGCGTATGGATCCGGTCGATAGGCATCTGGGTGTCGATCAAAGTAACGTCCGGCTTTATCAAGTTTGCTCAGCTGATAGACTTGTACGTTTAGCCATTCTGCATCCGAAAGCGGATCAGTAAAATTGTTGTAAACACCTGCCATTATGGCGTATAGGGCTGCTTCCTGCTCCTGGTCACTGAAATCTTGTCCCGGGTAAATCACTTGCCATGCATAAAGCCAGAATTCAACGAGCATTTTGAGATGCTGAGGGGCGAGATCCTTAGGATTACGACGAGGTGTTGTAGGTTTTGGCAGCCGTAGGGTGGTTATCGCCTGCCGGGGCCGCACGCTGCCGCCCCCAACTTGATCTTCTCTCCGTCTGTCGGTATTGAAGGGTTGCTGGCCGACAGCTATGGTTTCTGCTCGACCCCTCTGTCCCTGAACGTTCTCTCCGTGTTCAACCAACATATCCACTTTCCTTGTTTCTTTTTTTTCTATTATCTCTATGTAGGTACTATTAAGCGGAAAATTTTTCGGGTTTTCCCCTTCAAAATGCGGTTTTGGAGCATTTTTGAACTCATTGACAGGGGCTTCTGATTCTGGCTCAAACAAGAATTTTGGGCTTATCCACACTTCAAAATCCTTCCTTGTCCCATGAAATTTTGTTTTGATGTAGCCAAGCTCCCGGAGCCTGGAAAGATGGTTTCTGACGGTTCGATCGGTGCATCGACAAAAAGGAGCGAGACGTACATTATTGGTACGTAGGCCAGGCGGTGAATCTTTGGTATAGGCTCCATCAGCCATCATGGAAGCCATACGGTTATAATTTCGTACATACTCCGTTACCAAAGCGTGAAAGGTGGTACTGATCGCTTCCGGAATTAAACCAACCCTGCGGTGTATGAGCTGAACATCTGGTTTGCCATCTGCTGTCATGATCCTTCGTTCAACAGCTTGCATTGGGCAGCTATTATTATGCTCATCAATGGCCTTATAAGCCCGCCGTACTACATTTGATATCTCAATTCTGGGTAGCATACAAGCGTAGGAGTGGGGTTAGTGACTTCATTTTGTTCATACTAAATTGGCAATTGCATAAAATTTTAAACAAACCTTCCCTTACCCACGCCAGGCGTTACCCCGGCGTGGTTTGGGCACTCATGTAGAATTCTGCTCTACCCTGTGAAAGCTCCGGGAATCGAACCCGGCCCCGAACCAACACGGGGGCACCGGCAGCTTTCTCCTTGCCTGAGTAAGCAGGCAACTCCTTCTTAAAAACCCTCCTCTATCCGATATCTGATGTCTTTACATCATCAGATACGAAAGCTCCGGGAGTCGAACCCGGCCTCACCAATACCTACATTCAATATCCACTCTGAGGGCTCCAACAGCTTTCTTCATGCCTGAGTAAGCAGACAGCACCTTACACTAGTATCCCGTTCTCACGTTTACTCACTTTCCTGTTTTTCTCAAATACTCTTTCATCGCATCATCTCGTTTCCTGATGAGCCTTGACCGGCTGCATCCCCAGCGCATATACACCAGCCAGGGATATTTATTTTTTGATTCCCGGACCGCCCATTCCCAGAAAACGAAAAGCGCTGCTGATGCTTCTAATCCGGAGGAGTCCTCTAATTGCCCGCACAAGGCCGCTGCCCAGGTACGACTTTGGCCTATTGTTTTGCTTTCGTGCTTCATAATAGTTGTCAGATTGAGCCATTCAATTTCTCTGAAATCTTCGTTATCGATAAGCCAAGAAATGCTTCATGTAAGCCTTTCATTGTAAATGATTTTTCGACGCTCGTAATCATGAATTCAGCAGATCTGCCGGTGAATTCTCCCTTTATTGCGCACCGTTCTTTGATCATGAGTCTGTCGCCAATGCAAACTTTTTCATCAAAAAAAACCTGTTCAATAATCAGGAATTTCAAGTTGCCCTGGATCAAATTTTCGTAGCGAATGGGCGTGGAAGTGATGGCGTATTCATTCATGACTACCTCCTTTCCCACAAAAGCGGACGTGAGCTCCACGAGCCTGTTTGGAGCTGAAGCTTTTGCCACAATCCGGGCAGCTAAATTGTGGGATTATGTGTTGGGTATCTTTTTGCACAGTTCTCATATCATTAGATTGAACTTTCTTTTCAACTTTCATATGATTTCCCCGACGTTCTTCTGCCTTTTGAATTAGCCAGCTGTTAGGAGCCAGCATAAGTTTCCGACAAAGCCGGGCAATCGCCATCAGATGTTGGTACTCCTGAATCATATCTCCCTCACATTCAAGCATTCGCTCGTAGTGATTTTCCAGCTTTTCCTTGTAGTAGGATATCAAATGCATTGCATTAACTGTTTCAAAGTTTTCACCAACCTTGGTTTGTAGCGCAACATGGGCGTTGCCGTATAAACCTTTGCTTCTTTGCGAAAACCACCGGTTGCGCCAAGGGCAAGTAGGGCATCGTTCCATTTTGAAGTAGGGATATACCCCACCAGTCTACCGTCCACCCGGACGGTACATTGATTTTCAATCGTGATCATTTGCTTAGATGTATAGTTGAAAATTAGACTCTAAAATGCTCTCCTTACGGATCTGAGTTATTCAATCCCTTGGCAATTTGCCTTCCCCAGGCAAGGATTGCCAGACATAGGCAGATGTATAGAAATATGTAAATCATTTAAAATGAATGGTTGAATTTCAATGCCTGGACCTGCCCGATTGCAGGCCCAAGCGGCAGCTGTGTGTATAGTGGTATTTGATTTTTCAGGAAGCTTTCCTCTTTCCAAAATGAGGAATAGTTCTTTGAAGAGGGGCTTCAACCAAGCCTTTGGCTTCAAAGTCATCATCCAGATAATTGGCTCGATATCTGATATTTTCTCCGATTCCGATATATCTCAGCCATCCTTCTCCTCTCCATTTGCGGATCGTTGATAATGACACTTTCAAGCGATCTGCAGCCTCTTGTTCTTTCAGCCAAACCGCATGGTTATTTTGTTCAACCTGCCGATTTAATAGCTCTTGTACAGTCGCTAGAAGTTCTAATTGCTCCTCTGGGAGCGAGAGAGAGATAGTTGTAGCTGTCATGCCTCAAGATCAAAAGGGTTGGATATTAAATGATTCTGTTTCTGGTACCATTCGGGTAGATTTTCTATGACCTTAGGTATCCATTCTTCCAAAGCTCTTAACAGAGCAGGATCATCGGATCTCCCAGCTTGCCCGCGGTTAAGCTCTGCTGTTCCCTGATAGGAATCGAATTCTGGATAAGCGTCCAGAAAGGGGCGACGCCAACCACGATTCCCAGTTACTACCCGTATCAATTCTCCGATTCGGGTTCTTCGGGCTCTTCTACCTTCCATTCCGACCAATACAGGTTCTGTCCAATCAATCATACGGGTATAATTACTTGTTGTTTGAATCTATCAAGTGTGCTACTTTGCAGTGAGCTTATATTTATAAATCTTCTGCACATAGTGATAGTACAAATATTATAATAAGATTATAAATATGAAAGAAAAAAATAGTGATAATATTTAATTTATAATTAAACTAATTCTAAATAAGCAAAATGACAGTAGGGGATCGTTTACGGCGGCTACGGGGTCAAAAAACTTTACAAGAGTTTGCAGAGCCCCTTGAAATTGGATCTGCCAACATATCCCACATTGAAAATGGCCGATCAAAATTGTCCACTGATCTGGCAATTCGAATTGCAACTGTATATCAAATTTCGATTGATTGGTTACTTATGGGAGTCGGAACAATGAATATAGAGGACAAGGTCAAGCCACCACCTCCAAATAATGATTACGTAACCATTTCAAAAGATGAGCTTTTGGAATTAAGGCGAATTGCCCTTGACAAAACATTGGAAGAAAAGCGACAAGCAGAAGAGCAAGTTGCTCGGCTGAAAAATGATAAATGACTTTGAATACTTGCGGCTATATAACTACAAGTATACAAAAAAAATTAAACATTTAAATTGATTTAATACCATTTATACCAAGTAAAATGCCTTATTCGACCAAAGAGCCTAAGTCTAAGTGGATTAAGATTGGAATCGGTCTTGTAATAATTGTACTTATAAGTAACCTTTTGAAAAATATGACCAAAGCTACTCCTGAACAATTGCAGGAGGCAGCCTTAGTTCAAGCAGCGAAGGCATCTGCTGATTCACTTGCTACCAAATTGATGGATATTAGAATTCTTTCTGAAATGTCGATAAGAAAGAATTTGAAGGATCCTGAAAGCTTCGAGCTCATTGACCATGAAGAATATAAAATCACGGATCCGACTCCCTTGGCATACTATCAAACCTCAATCAAGTACCAAGCGAAAAATTCATTTGGTGCTCTTGTAATTGAAAAGCGATGTTTCGATTTCGCCCAAGATGGGGCTTTGACCAAAGCCTTTGAATGTGAATAGTTTCAGAGCTGTTTCAGAATTAGTTTGAAAAAATAGATTAATGAGTTGGTTATAAGTCGGTTATCTGGGTTCGCTTAGATTCCCCTATGGGTCACGCAAGTGACATTACCGACATTGAAAGCCTACTCCATAAGAGTAGGCTTTCTTTTTGTGTATTCAAAATTTCTTTGGATTAGGTAAGATCAAAAATTGATTCCTCTTCAATTAATTTCTCCAAAATTTTAGATTGCCATGAAGAGAGAAGCCGTAAATCAAATTTTGAATGTTTTTTGGACGGCCTTGGCGAGTTGGCTATTAGTTCTGTATTGGTCCCGGCAGAATTCGATTTCTGACTTGCTCGGCATTAGTCTTATCAGTATTATCGCCGGTTTGTTGCCCAGGCATTTTTATACTGCAACGCAACTATCCAATCAAAAAAAATGGTACGAGAAAGCAGGAATTAAAGTTTTCAGGAAAATTACACAAAATGGGGAGTGGGTCTACCGATTGAGCTCTGAAAAAGAAAATACCAAAAGGAGAGTGCGTCTAAAAGCCAATCAACAAACCTATTTACGTACAATTGCGATGTACGAACGCTTTCATTGGATATTTCTGATCTTTTTTCTGGTAAGCGCAGGATTAGCCATTTGGCAAAGGCAGTGGCAAATCGGTTTGCTCGTATTTTTGTTCAATATTCCCTACAACGTATATCCAATTTTACTCCAACAGTATAATAAATTGAGATTTAAGCCCAAAGCGTAATCCTCAACCCTGATATATAAAAAAAGGACTCTGCGGCGAGTCCTTTTTTTTGAGGAATTATCTTAATCTACTCAACTACAATATTTGGATACTTTTGTAAAATATTCTGAATGTCTTTTTCCCGGTTTTTCTCAGATTCAAAATACCAGGTTCTTACCACTTTTTCAGAATTACCTTCATCTACTCCGCAAAAGTAAAGCACCCAAAGTCTTGGATTTGCTGGGTTGGCGGCCCCTTTTTTGATTTTGACAACTGCTGACTCTTCAATTCCCAAATTGTCAAGCCCTGTTTTAAACTTACTCGTAATAATCGGCATAATACTAATTGATCAAGAAATGGCTAAAATATACTATAATAAAATTAAATAAATTCTCATATGCACTGTCTGTCAGTCAATTACAGGCAGGGTTTTGGCTTCGGATGAATGGTGGGGTAACTTAAATACATAAGTCTCATATATATAAGACAGAAATCCTGATTTTTATCCCTTATTCTGGAAAAAATATTATTAATACTGTGCCAATCCGCTGAGGTATTTTTACACACATTAAGATCAAACTCTTAAACTATTTAAATAAAACAATAAATAATATAATTAAAATAATAATAAATACGCAATTTCACTCATGGCATAAGAATAGAGAATAAAATTTATTTGAGGAATTACCTGTTTTTTATGCTGTCAACCGGAATAATTAAGAAAAAGAAGGAGGGGTTTGAGAAGTGGCTTGTTTTAATAAATCCAGGTTCACACCATAAGTCCGTCCTGATTTTACGTGGTCACTACCCCCAATATATATTCGAAATTGTGGCTCCAACCTCTGATCCTGATCATTATAAGGTTGATTTTAAGGGAGATATATATTTTATTAAAGTGCGTAGAGACTTTGATAAGAAAGGAGAACCACCTGTTTCTTACATGCGTGAACTTCTGCAATGGTATCACAAAACGCGACTAACTCCACGTTTGAGTGATATTAACAAGCCAAACTCTACTACATAGTGCCTCTGTAAAGCGATGGCCAGTTACCGTATAGATTTATACGTTCAATCTTTCCGGAAGGAAGTCGCACTTCAATAGACTTATTTTCAGTTGGTTTTTGAAAAGAATCCAGTGCCAGAATCACTATTTTACTTCCGTTCACAATGCCCATCACGAAAGGTAGTTGCTTTGTGGCTGCGGTAACCGCTTGTTTTGGAGAAGCCTTTTGCCATTCTCCATTTTGTTTAAAATCCAGGTCCATGGATTTACCGTCCACCAAAATATCCTCAACTTGTTTGGCCATCCAATTCCCTAACGCAAAGAATTCCGTAGGGTAGTCCCAATATCTTGGTGAAGCCGGGCCTACGACATTTTTTCGGAAGGCACTAAACGGAGTTTTTCCATCGGCCGGAAACCATTGAAAATTCCCCGATTCTTTTTGATTTAGGTCATAGTTGTTTTCCCCATTTCCCATGGCCTGATTGTCATGCCATAAATAGTAACCATCAGACTCAATCAGGGAAAAAAGGGAAATCGCTAGCGCCTGACTTGCCGGCATCGTTACTAATTCATCAAATACAAGATCTCCGGCTGGTTCACTCGTGGCCACATTCCAGGGCACAGCCGGATCTTTGTACAGGGGCATATACCGATTCCAGGCATACCAAATGGTCTTATTTTTTTCCTGAAAAGGAAAAAGTCGATTAATCCGGGCAGTATGTATACCTGCCAAAACCAGGTAATTGTTTGGCGTGAGTCCATCAGGAGTTTCCCCAAAAAAGCTTTTTGGATAGACATCTACCGGAGTGATTGAGGTAAAATCAGCCAGAGTTTGTCCATCTGGTAGCGGATCAAAATTTAGGTAAGTGGATTTCGGCCTTTCATAATCCTCCATAAAAGCCGACGGGTTAATTTTATTATTTTTCCTAAAATTCGGGTTGTGATAGGCCGAGCCTCCCCAATAATCAAATAACTGAATGTTTGGGTTGTTTTTCTTTACCCGCTGCGCAAACCAAATCAGGCGCTGTTTTATGGCGGTCGAGTATTCCTGTTGCCAAAACTCAAAATCAAATGCATATACATTTGAAGGGAAAACCTGATCTGCATAGGCTTCTACCTCTTGTCGGGACAAACCTTCAAACCAATCAGCATCTTTATCGCCAAAAAAACCGGGTGGTTCGGTCCAATGAGCCTTCGCCGGTGGTATATCAGGTTCCCATTTGGGCAAGTGCGTGATTCCGCGATTAAAATAATTTTGGGTGGGCACATTCGCATTTAGCCGATACTGCATGACTAATTTGCCCTGAATAGGCGAAAATTCTGGAAACTTTGTGTCAAAAAAAACGGTATGCTTTCTTGATAAAGTGAACCATTCCGGGATCGTGATTTGTGAGAGGGATGTTTCGGTGACTGGCTTTGTCAAAGGAACATCCACCCAAATATTCTGTTGGCGAATCGTCCGCGTGCGGAGGTGGTTCCACCACTCCGAGTAGGGTGCATCGATCCAGCAAGCGATCACAGAATAAAGATACCCCGGCTGAATTTCAATTCCCTGTTCCAGATTATCAACTACCCGAGTATCAATTAAATATACCCTGGTACGGCCGTCCTGATAATTGGAGAAATCTTTGAGAAATAGTTTGCCACCAACCTGAACCGGACGTACATCAAGCATGATATCGTCACTACCTTGCCGAATCCACCGCTCTTCCGGTACTTCTTCCACGGCTACCTGCGCACTGAAAGTAAAGGTGCCGGAAGCTACACAGGAAGGGTCATTTTTGCTTTGAATACGAATGATTGCCTGCCCGGCTTCAATAGGCAATTTTTTGATAATCATCCACTTGCCAGCCCGGTGAGCAACCGGATCAAATGAAAATCGCTTGCCCTTCTGAACGATTTCAACAGAATAAGGCGCGATTCCCGAAACTCCTGCATAGAGTTCAAATTGCATTTCACGACCGATTTGGCGATAGTGCCGAAGCTCAAGTCCACATGCGGCACTGGGAGGAGAGGCGTTTTCTATACTCCTAAAAGTCTCCGTATACATCGGATATGAAACCGGTTCGGTGGGGCCGTATCGGTTCCATATCCAGGCAAATGTACTTCCCAATAAGGCAAGGGAGGTGCCAATAAGAACGAAGATTCGCACGGAGCGTTTGGATTGCATGCATTAAAATTCGATTACCACCATCTGTAAAACAGGCCGATTGTAGCGTTGATCTGCCCAATTCCTCGGTCAAGGTAGTCAAAATCGAACGGAGTCTGATTATATTTTACCCGCAAATCTGCCCCAACTGATCCATCTTTCTTAAATAGGAACCTGGAACCTGCCGCAGCACCATAGGTGAATTTAATGGCTTGTTCCTGCGTGGCCAAATTGCCATAATACAGCGTGTAATCAACAAAACTTGCACCTGCCGCCAATTGAACGTAGGGCCTGATGCGGGCGTTTGGAGTGCCAAAATAATAGCTTGCCACTCCCTGTACAGGTATTTGCTTTAACGTTCGTGTTTGTACTGCGGAGACGTCCTGATCTTCTATGTTATAAATTGCGCGGGGAAGTTTTTTTGAAAAAAAGCTTTGAGATACTTCAACTCCGACAGAAAAAGGTTGTTGCAGGATCCAGTCAACGGCCACCGAATAGTTATCCATCGATACTTTATCAATATAATTTTCGGCCATTGGGCCAATAGGCAGGCCTGCCCCGCCCCGAAGCGTAATGCTGTAATGCGAGTATCGCTCCCAGGGAGTAGGTATTGAATATAAATTGGGCGCTTGTTGGGCTATGACCTGCGAACTGAAAGCAAGTGCCAAAAGCAAAGTTTGAATAATTTTCATAGGTAATGTGGGTGAATTTTGAGCCATGATTGTGCACGGCAATCAGAAAAATTTGTGGATCAATTCTTATTTAAATACGTAGATTGCTCAAAAACCTGTTGGATAACAGAGTTTAGTAAATCCGGCTCAAATAACCCGTTTCCCCGGATTTCAGCATTCCAAACAACCTTGACCTGATTGTTGGCAGTATCTGGATTTTTGAAATCAATCATTTCCATATACCAATAATTTTCGCGGGTTTGGTAGTAGGAAAAATAGGCCGGATAGCCGTACCCATAGCCATAACCAAATCCTCCACCCCAAAAATTACCCAAAAAAGGCGAAATCGGTTGCGACACAACATTCAGAAAACTATTTCGTACCTGCGCTACGTTGATTCCGAGGTCCGGGTTGTCTTGTGGACTTACGTACGTGTAACCAAGTGCTTTCATTTGATCCACAACCTGTGTCAAAAACTGAATGTCAATATCGGTAAGTGAAGAGCCATTGCCCTGATTGCCAATGACTAATACTGAATCCAGAATACTAAATGTTTGATATTGAGAAAAGTTTACAGATTTATCATAATTGGTTATAAAAACCTGAGACTCTTCAAGGGTTAAATCTTTAAGCGGATCTTTGGTACAAGCTGAAAATAAACCCAAAAGGGCTGCCAAACCAAAAAATGTTAGATACTTCATAGTTGTACTTTATTTTTAATGTGTTACAGATTTAACGAAATTTTACCTTAAAAGATTTTACTTGAATGTGGGTCGAATAGTTAGTTTTTGTCCATTTGTGGCCCTACCAATCTAAACAAAGCTCCAAACCTGAGGTTGATTTATAGATTGATTACAGTCCTTCCAGATCCGTTGATTAAACTGTATGCCATATTTTAACGACCATTTCGGGAGGCGATGAGTTGTAATTGTCTATTACTATTTCTTGAAAATGTTAAAAGTTGCCTACTGTACCCTTTATCAACAACCACTTCCCGACGGACATCGATTTCCAATGGTGAAGTATGAACTTATTCCTCAACAGCTTATTCATGAAGGTACGTGTACCGAATCCAATTTTTTTTGTCCTGAAAAGTTGGATGAAAAATGGGTGTTGGCTGTCCACTCGGTAAACTACTGGCAAGAACTTCACTCGCTTGGTTTACCGGCAAAAATGATCCGGCGAATTGGTTTTCCACTGACTGCCGAGCTTGTCGTTCGGGAACTCGTGATCGCACAGGGAACTGTGGATTGTTGTTTTTTTGCTCAACAGCATGGCGTAGCACTCAATGTGGCCGGAGGCACACATCATGCTTATCCGGATAGGGGAGAAGGTTTTTGTCTATTAAATGATGTAGGAATTGCGGCTAATTACTTGCTGGAAAAGCAATTGGCCACGAGAATTCTGGTCATTGATTTGGATGTGCATCAGGGAAATGGAACGGCAGTCATGTTCCAAAACCGACCGGAAGTTTTTACGTTTTCAATGCACGGAAGTGCCAATTATCCGTTAAAAAAAGAAGAGTCGGATTTGGATATTGCGTTGCCAACCGGTACAACAGATGCTGAATATTTGAGCATTTTACATCATACGCTTCCCCGTCTTTTTGAAGAACACCGCCCTGATTTTGCCTTTTTTGTGGCAGGTGTTGATACATTAGCAACCGACAAGCTTGGTCATCTCAGCATGACTCGCGAGGGGTGCCGTCAGCGTGATGAATTTGTGTTCAAAACCTGCCAACACTATCAGGTTCCGGTGGTAGTCTCGATGGGTGGTGGATATTCCAGCCGCATTGCGGATATTGTGGAGGCGCATTGCAATACCTTTCGCATGGCTTCAAAACTCTATTTTTAGGAATAAAATTAGGAAATTATAAAAAAAACCTAATTTTTGCAGAACAAACCCTAAGTCGCATGCAGCTTTCTTTGGTAGAGCATTTTCCGGAACTTACCAAGTACGTTTTTCTGGATATTTATGCCAAAATGTGTATTGACCCCAAAACCCACAAACCCACGTTGGTCACAATGGAAGGGCAGAGGGTTCCGGCTGACCTGAAAATTCGCTGCAAACCCTGGGCAATTCAAGCTTTTCCAGAAGGTACTGTTTATAAATTGGATGTTCGGCTGATTCAGCAAAAAGATAAAAAACCCTATTTTTCGGCAGTAAAAAACTACCGCATTTTTCGGGCAATTGAATTCTTTGAACATAATCTTTCCCTTCAAAAAGGTTTGGTAAGACGTAGAAAAGGAAAAGATAAAGTCTTGTTTATCAGAAATGATGCATAAATAAAGCCCTGTTTCCACAGATACTTTCTCTCAGATTGTATTCATAAAATTGCAAAAAAGCCCGCAAAATGTGCGGGCTTTTTTGCAAGGAATAGTATTGAAAATCTTATATCGTCCGAAGCGCAGGAACCTTGCTTTTCAGTAAAGCATACGAACCAAAAAGTAGTCCTGAAAAGAACAGATCTCCATAAACCGTATTCAGGAATAAATTCCCAAAAAGATTCTGCTGATAAAATTGTAATCCTGCTACATACGAAGCAAGCAGACCGGCGAAAGTCTGTGGATAAAAATTTTCGGCACCGTACCATACGGCAAAATTGGTGATCAGAAAAAAGAGAACTGACGATGCAATGGCACTGCCAAACACGCGACCCGCAGTTACTTTTTTGAGCGCTCCCATGCCAATAAAAACAATTAATACAAACGAAATATACACTGCCCACATCGAACTATGGAAGCCAATGAGAGCATCGCTCAGGAGCATCGCTGTCAGAGGAACTACAAAAGCCAGGAACTTGCGGCCAAAATGAGCACCTCCGAAGAGAGCAATTGCACCAATCGGTGTGAAGTTGAATGGATGAGGTAAAAGTCGCGTAAGAGCCGCTGCAAAAATCAGGATCGTCAGCGTGGTAATTTGAAGGTTATTTATTTTCATTGGTTTTTGGTTTTTCCTTTAACTCCGTAAAGATAGTATAAGCGGCCAATGGTTCAAAATTCACCAAAAAAGAAGCTCTCAGTTTTGGACCTGAATCCAATCCTGAGAGCTCTTATTTGCCTTCAAAATTAAAGGATCAATTGATGATGATGGCTTTCATTTCGGAAGATTTAGCTGCCTGATTAAACGCAGGAACATCTTTTTCAATCAGCTCTGACAATCGGTTCAGGTGCGTGTCAATACGATTTGAGATACTTTCAAAGGCCGCATAAGATGACTTGGTCGGTTTGTAATCGCCGGACATTACCACGGTTTTTACGCCTGCCAGTTTATCATTGAGTTGAATCGGGAAATTCAGTGCGTCCTGCATTGCCTTGGATTTTGGCTGCATGAGTGCATTTTCTATTTTCTCAAATTCTTCCAGCACAGGTTTCGACAATTCTTTCAGTTTTGTACTAGTCGATGAATCTTTCACGGTCTGCATAAAATCATTCATTTGTTTGCGAATGCTACGAAGCTTATTGATGTTTTTATGCGTTTCAGATAATTTTTCATTGATCTTCATCAGTAGGTCAAACTGCTCCTTAAACTCAGCGTCGGTGGTTTGTATGCGTGGGTCTTTCAGGATTGTAAATTCCTGCTTACCAATTAGTTCTTTGCCCGCATACAAGTGAACCTGATACGTACCCGGAACTGCCTTTGGGCCAACTACCGATCCCGACCACATCACGTTGGTTCCTTCAACCTGCGTTGCATCCGGATAGCGCATGTCCCAGACAAAGGTATTTGTTCCACTTTGAACAGGTAGCGAACCGGGTCGATTCTGAGTATCGTCCGTATAAAAATCCTTCGGTATTTTCAGCGGTTCACCTTTCTTATTTTTCTTGCTTGAATACGAAATTATGGAATCGCCGGACATAGTAAGGAAGTGCATTTTGAGCTCTTCTTTTGGTGCTTCTTTCATGAAATATCGGATCACTACACCATTTGCGGCATTTTCTCCTTCCGTTGGAATGGCCGAAATGCGGCTGCCACCGTTCATTCGGTACGAGTGATTGGGCTTAAACAAATGCGTAGTTTTCTGAGCCAATTGATCCGAAAGTTCATACAGTGGAGTCAGGTCGTCCAAAATCCAGAACGAGCGACCGTGGGTAGCTACTACCAAATCATGCTCACGTTTTTGAATTACCAAATCATGAATCGGGGATATAGGAAGATTCAGTTGAAGCGATTGCCATGAATCGCCACCATCAAACGATGCCCAAATGCCTTGTTCAGTTCCCGCAAACAACAAATTCTTACGCGTGGGATCTTCCCGAATTACTCGGGTAAACTGATCAGTCGGAATTCCATTGGTTATCATTTTCCATGTTTTTCCATAATCTGTCGATTTTAGAAGGTACGGCTTAAAATCGTTGAGTTTATAGCGGGTAGCAGCTACATAAACCGTAGCAGGATCGTGCGGGGAAACTTCAATGATGCTGATCATGGAGAAATCAGGCAGCAGGGAGGTGGCGGGGGTGATATTCTGCCAGGATTTTCCATTGTCCTTGCTTATGTGCAACAATCCGTCGTCAGATCCGGTATAGAAAACCCCTTTTTCGTGGGTAGATTCTACCATTGCAAAAATGGTGGCGTAGGTTTCTACACCCGTATTATCCTTGCTGATTGGCCCTCCACTTGCTCCCATCGTTGCCGGATCGTGCCGGGTCAGATCAGGGCTAATGGCTTCCCAGCTATGTCCATAATCTGTTGATTTGTGCACGTATTGTGAAGTTACGTATAGCGTTTTTGGATCATGTGGAGAAAATAGGATGGGGTATGTCCACTGAAAACGATATTCACGTGTATCAGAACCATGTCCCATATAAAATTCAGGATAAACGTTAATGAGCTTACGTTCTCCCGTTTTTTTATTCATCATACTCAAAAAACCATCGTAGCTGCCACCGATTGTCACATCAGGATTGAGTGGGTCTTCCACCACATAGCCCGATTCGCCACCGGCAACGGGCCACCAATCACTAGTCGTAATGGAATAACCCGTGGTGCGGCTCGCAATGCGCACGGTGCTGTTGTCCTGTTGTGCACCATAGACATTATAGGGAAACTCGTTGTCGGTATGTACGTGATAAAACTGAGCCGTTGGAATGTCCAGTTCGGTAAATGTACCACCGCCATTAAAAGTAACCTCTCCGCCGCCGTCGTCGCCAATAATAAAGTTGTCCGGATTGTCGGGGTTAATCCAAATGTCGTGCGTATCGCCATGATGTACGTCAATTCCCGAGAAAGATTTTCCACCATCAAAAGATTTCCAGGCATCGACATTCAGCACAATAAGTCCATTTTCATTTTTAGGATCCGCGGCAAGTTTCATATAATACCAGGGACGTTGTTTCAAATCAGCACTGGCATTTACAAGTTGCCAGGTATCACCACCATTGTACGATGTGTACAAACCGCCATTTTCCTTATTTTCGATCATGGCATAGAGACGATTGGCATTTACCGGCGATACCGTAATGCCGATTTTTCCCAGCAGCCCTTTGGGCAAACCCGGATTTTTGGACAAGTCTTTCCATGTTTCACCACCGTCAGTAGATTTGTACAGTCCGCTGCCGGGACCGCCACTACTCATGGAGTGGTGGTTGCGATACGCCTGCCAAAGGGAAGCGTAAAGAACATTGGCATTGGAAGGATCAATGACCAAATCAACGGCGCCCGTGCTGTCATTTTTTGCCAGAACATGCTTCCAGGTAGCTCCGCCGTCTTTGGATCTGAACACGCCTCGTTCAGGATTTGGACCAAAAATATTGCCCATTGCGGCCACAAAAACAATGTCCGGGTTTGTAGGATTTACCTGAATCGTTGCAATGGCATTGGCCGCTTTCAGGCCAATATGCTTCCAGCTTTTTCCTGCATCATCCGATTTGTACATGCCGTCTCCGTAAGAAATATTTCCCCGAATGTCCGTTTCGCCGGTTCCAGCATAGAGTACATTTGGGTTGGAAGGAGCCACAGCAATTGCTCCGATAGAACTTGCCTTGAAAGTCGAGTCAGAGACTGGAAACCAATTGTTGCCACCGTCCACGGTTTTCCATATTCCACCACCGACGGCACCAAAATAGTACACATTGCTTTGGCCTACCACGCCGCTTACTGCCAGGGAACGTCCTCCGCGAAAAGGCCCGATGTTACGCCAGCGAAGGCCTTTGAAAAATTCTGGATTATAACCTTTTGAAGCCGTTGGAGTTGCGGCCACTTGTTTCCCGGTTCTTTTTTGTGCAAAAGTCGGATTGGATCCGGAAAACGACAGAAATACCAGAAGGGTCAGGAGTGTTATCCTGCTTCCGGCAAAAAACCTTGTGCGCATTAGTTCGTTGTTTAGGTTGATCAAAAAGGAAATTTAGCCAAAAAAGTGGATTCATGCAGCAACAACCATATTTTGACCTATAATCTTTTTCCAAATACCTGATACTCAAAAAATATGTAAATAGTGGTATCTCTTGTATTTGTATCCTAAGAGCTATATTTGGACAATTGATTGGATTTGAAAATTTATTTGAAATAAAAAAGAGCAATCTATTGGTTTGATTTTTCTAAAATCAACATATTTGCAGCTGAACAACAGATGGAATGGAAACAAAGGAGGAAATCTTACGTATAATAGATCTTTTAAACGATACCTATGAAAGCGAGCAAGCATGGCATGGACCAAGTCTCGTGGAAGTTTTAAGAGATGTTACCCCAAAAAAAGCCGATAAAAGGATTGTCCCAAATACGCATACAATTGCCGAACTTGTGTTTCATATTACCACGTGGCGAATATTTGCGGTCAGGAAATTGCAGGGAGATGCCGCTTTTGACGTTAACACAAAAGAAAAGAATTGGAAGAAATTTACATTTTTTGATGATTTTGAGTGGGAAACTCTCCAAATGGAATTAAGTTTGTCGCAGGAAGAGTTAATCAGCGAATTAGAGAAAAAAACGAGTGACGCTTTTCTGGAAGACATAGTTCCCGGTCGGGATTATACTTTTTATACGCTTTTACATGGGTTGGTCAATCACGATATGTATCATGCCGGCCAAATCTCATTAATAAAAAAAGGATTAACTTTGAAGGCTTTTGAAGAGGAAGACTTGGAAGATTACAAGGATAGTAGTACTTTTGGGGAAAATTACAATGACTTTGATTAAAAGTAATAACAATATTATAACTTATATTGGAAAAATATAAGTAAATTGCATTTAAGATAAAGTTCAACCTGCTAGGGTTGTGCTTTTAATGGTGTGGATATATGTCGGAAAGCCATTCGAAATTTCGAATGGCTTTTTTGTGTATATATTTTTTAGAAAATGTGAGGTTCTATAAAAAATTACCTGTTAATCAACATTCTTTGAAGAAAGAAATGTACCCGCGCCGGGCGTGTCGCCCTGAGGAAAAGCAAGTGGCACGCGGGGCAAGGCCTCTGGAAATTCGGTTGTAAGTAAGCGTATAATTTGTTCACGTACTTCACAGCGAAGATCAAAGGCATCACCGGCATTCCGAGCCGACATAATTGCCCGAACTACCATATACTGATCTTTTGTATCAGTTACCTGAAATGCAGCCACATTCCCATCCCACAAAGGATTATTTTTCAAAAGTTCGAGAAAGTTGGTGCGTATTTTCTCGATCGGTGCATGAAAATCAAGGTAAAAGAAAGCCGAACCAATGAGGCTCGAATCGTTCCGTGTCCAGTTTTGGAAAGGTTTTTCAATAAAGTATGTAATTGGCAAAACCAGGCGTCGGAAGTCCCAGGTTTTTACTACAATGTAGGTAAGATTAATTTCTTCAATTCGTCCCCATTCTCCTTCAACTATCACTACATCTTCAATTTTCAACGGTTGTGTAAAAGCAATCTGAATACCAGCCAACAAATTCCCAATTGTTTTCTGAGCGGCAAAACCGACAATTACACTGACAATCCCTGCCGATGTGAGCAAACCCAGCCCAAATTCTCTTCCTTTCTCAAAACTGAGCAAAAGCAGCGAAAAGGAGATGATAAAAATGCAAATGATGATGATCCGTTTGATGAACTTGACTTTCGTGAAAAGCTTCCTTTCCTCGTTGTTATTTGCCTTATTCAGATCAAGCTGAGCCAGTACAAATTTCTCGAATATTACCACAATCCGAATGACGAGCCAGGTGCTTACGGTAAGCAGGGCCAATTTGCTCAACGGAAAAAATAAGGGCATTTTGAGCTCATGCGATAAAGGGTTTGTGGAGCTAATCGTCAGAAAAAGAACAGGAAAGAAGAAATAGATGACGTTGGTAATGTTTTGATTGACCGTTTTCAGAAAGGTTCGATCAGGTTTTTTTGATAAAAAATGTATGATCCGGATCAGAGACCAGGCAGTGAAAATGCCCAATACAACAGCCAAAACCAAGATGTACCAGTAGCTGAATTCCATGATTATTTCAAAGTTGTAGCTTGCATAACCGGTCTGACAACAATGATTCCACTGTGCCGCTTCACGGATTGTAAATAGTCTGTCAGAGGTTCTTTGCTTGCGATCACTGCCTGCGCGGTAGTTGAAGCGTGTAAAAGGTAGGCACGTCCATTACGTATTTGAATAACACCCTGGTGGTTACAATCAAGGCCAGCCACGGTGGACGTAATTCCAATAATATCACCGGTTTGTAGGATAGATTCTACGGAACGAACCGCTGATTTTGGGATAAAGTATAGGTCAGATTGGTTAACTTCCTGCTCATTCTTACTAATTTCCTGTAAAAGTTCTGTTGAAGAAATTCCTTTATACAAATCTGCATGGGTAGACATGAAGTTAATTGTTTTGGTAAAAGGTACCCCGCCAAGTTCCTTCGTTACATCCCGAACCAAGCCTTTGGATTGATGTTCGAGCATCCAGGAAGTGAAGTAATGAAGTCTGGAACCGTATCCATTGATCCTTCCATCCTTGTAGCGCACTCGTTCAAGTTGAGTAAGAAATTGGGAATAGTTCAGCGAATTCTGTTTTGAAATAGCAAGTGCAAGCGAAACTTCAACCAACGTTGTGCAGTCAAGGCCATCAAAACGGCAAATAAGTTGCTCCTTTTCGTTTCCTTCGAGCGTTTGGGCTACGTAAGGTGTACCCAAAAAGGTTTTGGCCATCTGAAAAGTCAGTTCAGGTAAATTCCCCGAACTGACTTGTTGAATTTTTTTTGAATAACTTTCTTCCTGTGTAACCTGCGCCAACGATTGTTGAGCGAGCAACAAGCCCAGGAGGCCTCCTGCAAAAATCAGTAGTTTCATATTTTTAAGCTAGTTCGCTTTAAAAATAGTAAGTAATTCAAAAACTGCCTGCTGATTTTTTACATGATTTTTGGCGACGGACAAAGCATCACCCACTTTAATGGTATAGGCGGATTTTGGTAAAGCGGCAAACATATCCTCGTCCGTAGTGTCGTCACCCATTGCCAAAATAAAATCGTAGTCGCCAAGATCAAGAAATGAACGTGCCGAAGTGCCTTTATTAAATGCTGTTTTTTTAACCTCAATCACCATATTACCTTCAATAATTTGCAGGTTCAGCTCCGGCTGAATAAAGCTTTTTAGTTGCCAGGCCAGCTCCTGCGCTCTTCTGAGGGCATATTCCTGGTCTTCGGCCGTGCGGTAATGCCAGGCCAATGACGTTTCCTTCTCTTCTACAAAAGCTCCCGGACATCTTTTGACAAATAAATCTAAAATCGAACGAATGCTATCTTTCCAATCTTCTACATAATCAGGATTTAAGACCCAGTCAGTATCCGTTTTTTTCTTGATAAGTGCGCCGTGCTCAGCTACTAAATGTACCGGCAAGTCGCCAAGAACACTACTCAAAAACGCTCTATCCCGGCCACTGATGACTACCACCGTGGCTTCTTCGGCTAGTTGGGCGATTATTTGTTTAACTTCCTGCGTCACCAATGCTTCGGACGGATCGCGCACAATCGGGACGAGGGTACCATCGTAGTCAAAGAAGAAAATAGGATTAGCCGCCGCCTGATAAGCTCGGCCAATTGCCTGCATGTCTTTTGTTTTAAGATACGCATGACTTAGTTTTTTGTGTTCCTGTTCGATCATAAGCATTTGGGTAAAAAAGTCGTTTGTCCATGCAAAAACATCATATTCCCGTAATCGCATTTGCATGGCTTCCATGCGTTTACGTTGTTCGTCTGTTTCCATTTCCAGTGCGCGGACCACAGCACTGCCAATCTCTTCTGCATCCGTTGGATTAATAATCAAGGCCTCACCGAGTTCCGCTGCTGCTCCGGCCATCTCGCTGAGTATCAGTACACCCTGCACGTCTTTCCGGCTTGCCACATACTCCTTACAAACCAGATTCATCCCGTCTCTTACGGGAGTTATCAAGGCCACGTCACTTGCAGTATACATGCCAACGAGTTCTTCAAATGGCATGGAGCGATACTGATAAATAATCGGTTGCCAGTGCATTTTTCCAAAACTGGAATTGATTCGTCCGACGGTCTGATCAATCTCCGATTTCATTTGTTGGTACTGTTCAATCTGATCTCGTGAGGGGACGACCACCATGACGAAGGAAACTTTTTCGTGCCAGTTTGGAAATCGTTCCAGGAAGCGCTCATAACCTTTGAGGCGATGCAGCAGCCCTTTGGAGTAGTCGAGTCGATCGACCGAAAATATAATTTTCTCTTTGAGTGTTGCCCGAACCTGCTCTCGCTCGTGTTTTACCTCGGGGAGATCGAAAGCATCGTTAAACTTTTGATAGTCAATGCTAATTGGAAAGGAGTCAACCTTGACGATCCGGTTATTAAGATTGACATAATGTAATTTATTTCCGTAACCAACCACCATTCTGACTGCTTTCAGGAAGTACTCTACGTAATCATTGGTGTGAAAACCTACCACATCAGCACCCAAAATTCCGTCAATAATGGACTCGCGCCAGGTGGTTGGCAACAGGCGGAAGATTTCGTATGAAGGAAATGGAATATGGAAAAAGAAACCAATTTTGTTAGTTGGGAACTGCTGCCGAATCAAATCCGGCAGAAGCATGAGCTGATAGTCGTGGATCCAAATGACATCGTTTGGTTGAATAATTTCTTTTAATTTTTCAAAAAATAACAGATTGGCTTCCTGATAGGCTTCAAAATTTGTATTTTCGAAATGGGCCAACGAAGGAAAGTAATGAAACAACGGCCATATTAAATCGTTGCAGAAACCTTCGTAATAAGGCTCGTTTATTTGAGGTGGAATAAAAACAGGGTGTGCTTTGAAGCTTTCGTTTTCGAGCGTGACACCAGCCAATTCTTCCGGATTGTTGTCTGTATAACCAACCCATTGAATTTTGTCGGCAAAATCAAAACTCGTGTTAACCTGACCCTGAGCGAGCGAAAGAACCGCAGAAACCAGGCCGCCTGAATTTTGAAATAGTGAGTATCCGGTCTCGTTTTGAATGATTTTGAAGGGAAGGCGATAGGCCGCCAAAATCAGCCTTCCTTTGGTTCGTGAAGGTGTGTTTTTCATGAGAATGAATTTTTCGTCCGGTGATGAAAAAGATGGAGTAATTTACCTGAAAAGAAGATTTACAGGAAACCGAACGTAAGAGTTAACTAAAAAGGCATGCCCAGGTAATAGAACTGGGTTACAACTAATTTAGCCTAATAATGCTTTAATACCTAAATTTATAAAAATTGTACAGGAGAATGTTCCAATAATAAAAAAAACGGAAGATTCTTTCGATTCTTCCGTTAGTTACTTTTTTCAGGTTTTGAATACTTATGGCAAACCTATTTCGCTGACTTCTATATCGTCCTGATCTTTTACACGTAAACAAAGCAGTCCGGCCACAATCATCGAAACTCCGCCAATAACGAGGGCAAAAATGGGTTCGCCAGCAAATAATTCTTTCACCAAAAAACCCAAAAGAGCTGCGGCAACGATTTGAGGAATAACAATAAAAAAGTTAAAAACGCCCATATAATACCCCATTTTTTGGGCTGGTAATGAACCTGCCAACATAGCGTATGGAACTGAAAGTATTGACGCCCATGCGATACCAACACCAATCATAGATAGCATAAGTGCGTTGGGATTGGGAAGAAAATAAACAGACAGCAGGCCTAATCCTCCTGCCACAAGGCAAATCAGGTGAGTCATTCGGCGGCTTGTCAGGCGTGCAACAACCGGAATTGCGAAGGCAACCAAAGCCGAAATTCCATTATAGACACCCATGCAAAGTCCGACCCAATCGGCCCCGTCGTTGTATATTTTGGAGGTTGTGTCGGTGGTTCCGTATAAGTGGCTAGTTACGGCAGGCGTCATATAAATCCACATAGCGAATAAGGCAAACCATGAAAAAAACTGAACAACTGCCAGTTGTTTCATGGTAGGTGGCATGTGCTCAAAGTCGTTCATCATGGTCACAAAACCATTTTGATGCGAACCGCTCTTTTGCAAATAACCTGAGGCAGCGAGTAAAAGGCCTACAAGTGCCAGGCCAATGGAGAATATATACAGTTCTTTGTTGAGGTTTTGGGTAGAAAGCCACCACGTAAAAATCAGGCCAATCACGGTAAGAACTCCGCCCTTGACGAGTTGAGATTTTCCGTTCGTCTGAAAAACTATTTCTGCGGCCCTAGTTGAAGCAGGTATCGGGAGAATTTCCTCGGCATTATCAGCAAATGAATTGAGTTCTTCGGGGGGGTATTCGTTGGATTTAATTACTGTCCAAAGTACCGCGAGCAAAAACACCGTTCCGCCTAAATAGAACGACCATTTTACGGAATTTGGGATTATTCCTTCTGCGGCCTGATTGGGCACATCAAACCAATTGGTCATAACATAAGGCAGAGAAGATGCCACGATGGCACCGATGCCGATAAAGAAACTCTGCATGGCAAAGCCCGTGGTACGCTGAGAAGAGGGAAGATTGTCGCCCACAAAAGCCCGGAACGGTTCCATTGTGATGTTAATGGAAGCATCCATGATCCACAGCATGCCGGCAGCAAACCATAAACTAGGTGAGTTCGGCATCACGAACAGTGCAAGTGAAGCCAAAATAGCACCTGCCAAAAAATAGGGTCTTCGACGGCCAAGCTTTGTCCAGGTACGATCGCTGAAATACCCGATGATGGGCTGAATAATGAGCCCGGTCAAAGGCGCAGCTACCCAAAGAATCGGAATGTCGTCTACATTAGCACCGAGGGTTTCAAAAATCCGGCTGACGTTTGCATTTTGAAGCGCAAAGCCAAACTGAATACCCAAAAAGCCAAAACTCATGTTCCATATGTCCCAAAAATGTAACTTTGGTTTTTGACGGGTGGCCGCAGGTGTTGCAGAAGACATAGAAATTGCCATATTATTTTTCGCGTAGTTGTAAGATTTTTACCGATAGTGGAGGAAGAGTAATGGGAAGTCCCTGATTTACAAGCTCGTTGCCAATGCTTTTAGCTTTGAATTCGGTTGCGGGAAAGACTTCTAATACTTCATAACTTTTATCCAAAGCGCACTGCATGGAATCTACAAGCGCATGCGCAGGTAGTTTAATTGTTGTGGAAATTGTCCGGTTTTTATCAAAATTGTACACACAAATAAACTTCTGATTTTCGGTATAGCGTAAATAGCTATATACCCGGGTTGAATCGTAGTTGGCGCTTTGACCGTGTACATTGGCGTACTGTAAATCATAAAATTTTCCAGAGTGAATAGCCTCCTGACTGGTGGAAAAATGATTTAAAGCCTGATAAAATTCCCGTAGCTCCTTCGCTTTTGAATCAAGTTTTTCGCCATCAAACTTACCTTTATTAACCCATTGCTGAAATTCAGGCACGCCCCAATAATCAAAAATAGTGGTGCGTCCATCGTTGCCCTGAAAGCCCTCTGCCTGTGTAGGATTCACGCCAACTTCCTGCCCAAAATAAATCATCAGTGGACCCGTATGCAAGGTAGCGCTGAGGGTCATTGCGGGGATTGCCACAAACGGATCTTTTGCGAAAAATTCGGAAGCAATGCGTTGTTCGTCATGATTTTCAAGAAAACGCAGCATATGTTCCGAAATATCTCCTGATTCTTTTTGCCAAACGCGCGTAATGTCTTCCACCGATCCGTGCCCTTCCATCAGTCTGCGTAGCGCGTCGTACAGGCCAACTTTATCATATAAATAGGAGAACTTACCGTTTTTGATATAGTTGTGATACTGTTCGGGATTATAAATTTCTGCGATAAAGATAATGTCAGGATTTATTGCCTCAATTTCCGGAATAACCCATCCCCAAAACTCAACGGGTACCATTTCGGCCATGTCGCACCGAAAACCATCTACGCCTTTTTTAGTCCAAAAAGCCAGAATATCCCGCATTTTGAGCCATGTAGAAGGAATTGGATCAAAGCGCTTGGCATGCCCCCCCAAATAATCCACGCCGTAGTTGAGTTTAATCGTTTCAAACCAGTCATTAATCGTGGGTTGGGCATTAAAAACGTCGTTTCCGGTAGCCTTGGCCGGAAATTCCTCATACATTTCTTTGGGAGCAACCGGTGGTTTCAGTCCATCCGGTAAGCGAAAGGGCTGATCGGGCAGGTAGTAAAAATTATTTTGCTGGTCAAAAACGACTGAAATTTTGTCGCCTTCTCCAAAATCCCGCACACCCTGTGGTTTCTGATCAGAGGCATATTGGCGCGAAACGTGATTGGGTACAAAATCTATGAGAACTTTCAGATTCTCGTCGTGCGTGCGCTGGACTAGTGCCTCAAATTCAGTCATACGTGCTGAAACGTTAACAGCGAGGTCTGGGTTAACGTCGTAATAATCCTTAATGGCGTAGGGAGATCCCGCTTTCCCCTTCACAATCAAGGGATTGTCGGGGCGTATGCCAAATTCAGAGTAATCAGCCATCGTGGCATGCTCAATTACTCCGGTGTACCACACGTGAGAAATTCCTAACTTCTTTAATTCTTTAAGGGCGAGTGTTGTAATGTCATTAAATTTTCCCACGCCGTTTTCATCCCGGGAACCATAAAAAGAATTGGTAGTATTTTGGTTTCCAAAAAGACGGGTAAAGACCTGATAAACAACTAGTTTGTGGTGTTTTGTTTGCAAAGAATCCATAGATTTTTTATCGTTCCTTTTAGTACAGGCACCTAAAAAAGCAATAAAAAATGAAAGTACCGTAAAAAGTATCCGATTTAGCATAGTTTTACTCATTCTGAAATCAAATGTAAAAAGGATTTATTTATGAAAAAATAGACTATTTGCTTTAATTTGGCACTTTACTTATCCTTAAACTAGTATGAACAAAACCTTTATTTTTAAAATACTCATCTTTTTGAGTGTGATTTGTGGTGACATAAATTCTGTCTTTGGTCAAACGATATCCATAGACCGGGTGGAGCCCCTCAACTGGTGGATTGGTATGAAAGATCCGCGATTGCAGCTACTTATTCATGGAGAAAATATAGCAGGAGCTCAGGTAAAAATTGATTATCCGGGAGTGCATGTTGATAAAGTGAATCAGGTTGAAAATCCTAACTATCTATTTGTCGATCTGACTATTTCTCCCGATTGTAGAGCCGGAAATTTCTCTATTGAGCTTTCGAAGGAGATAATTTCGCAAAAAGGAAAACGGAAACCTGTAAAGACACTAGCTACCCGAACCCTAACCTACGAACTCAAACCAAGAGCTACCTACACAAAAGGGCAGGGGGTTACCTCGGCTGATTTTATCTATCTGCTTTTGCCGGATCGTTTCTCGAACGGAGATCCTACGAACGACACCTTCAAGGACATGGCAGATACACAGGCCGATCGTAAAGATCCGTTTCTTCGGCATGGAGGTGATTTACAGGGAATTATCAACCACCTGGATTATTTTAAAGAACTCGGCGTTACGGCTCTTTGGCTCAATCCGGTGCTGGAAAACAACCAACCTTTGACTGATGAAGGAGGAGCCAAACGAAGTGCGTATCATGGCTACGGCTTCACCGATCATTATCAGGTAGACAAGCGTCTAGGTGGCAATGCTGCCTATAAAAAACTGGTAGAAGTGGCGCATGCCAATGGTCTTAAAATCATTCAGGATGCGGTATATAACCACGTTGGCATCAATCATTGGCTGGTAAAGGATTTACCCTCAGCAGATTGGCTGCATCAGTGGCCTACTTACACCAATACGTCCTACAAAGATCAGCCGCTGGTAGATCCTTATGCTTCTAACATAGATAAAAAAGTTACTTCTGATGGCTGGTTTGTGCCGTTCCTTCCAGATCTCAATCAGACCAATCCGTTTGTGGCCAATTATCTGATTCAGCACGCGCTTTGGACGGTGGAGTATTTTGGAATTGATGCCTGGCGCATTGATACCTATATGTACAACGATCTGGAATTTATGAATCGTTGCAACGCCGCTTTGCTGGAAGAATTTCCAAAGCTCCATATTTTTGGAGAAAACTGGGTGAACAGCATCGCAAATCAGTCTTATTTTCAGCAGAATAATCTGAACGTTCCTTTCAAAAGTAATTTGCCCGGTTCCTGTGATTTTCAGTTACAATTTGCAATCAACGACGCATTAAATCAGAAACCGGGCTGGAACGAGGGGATTCAGCGAATTTATCAGGTTTTAGGACAGGATTATTTGTATAAAGATGCTTCCAAACTTGTAACATTTCTGGATAATCATGACATGGATCGCTACTTCTCCGTCATTGGCGAGAACTTTGCCAAATACAAAATGGGTCTGACGTTTTTACTGACAACCCGCGGAATTCCGCAGTTGTACTATGGTACCGAGATTCTGATGAAAAATTTTAAGAATCCGTCAGATGCCGAAGTACGCCGTGATTTTCCCGGTGGATTTCCGGGTGATTCTGAAAATAAATTTATAGCCAAAGGACGCACTGCCGCAGAAAATGAAGCTTTTACTTTTGTCAAAACGTTGGCCAACTACCGTAAAAACACTTCTGCCCTGCATAGCGGTCAGTTGATGCAGTTTTTGCCAGTTGATGGTGTTTATGTATACTTTCGGTACGACAATCACAAAACAGTGATGGTGTGTATCAATTCTAACGAGTCGGAAATTGAAATTACTACGGAACGCTTTCAGGAACGTATGGCCGGTTTTGCTTCGGCAAAGAATATCCTGACCGACGATACTTTAACTTCCATTCAGAAACTTTCACTTCCACCACAATCAGCAGTTGTGCTGGAATTGATGAAATAGAAGAAACATTACGGTACTTTATGTATTTTTTATTGAATTAAAGGGATAAGCCGGGCGGGTTCACCTGACGGTTCGTCCCTTTTTTCTTTTATTTACAAAAAATTGAAGAATATTTTTTCCTGACCTTGCGTCAGCATGATACTTTTCACTTGTATATAAGTAAACTATTTACCAAACCAAACCACAAATGCCCTCATTAAAAGCATGTCTATTTGATCTGGACGGAGTTATTGTTGACACCGCACAGTACCACTATATCGCCTGGCGCGAAACGGCCCAAAGTTTGGGTTTTGACCTGACACACGCTCAAAATGAACTGCTGAAAGGAATCAGTCGCATGGAATCGCTGGATATTATTCTCGCGATTGGAAATGTGGAGCTTGACCTGGAAACCAAAGTGCAGCTGGCGACAGTTAAAAATTTTCGGTATCTGGAACTTTGCCAGCAAATGACACCTGATGATGTGTTGCCCGGTGTTCGGGAATTTATGGACTCATTGCGCTCCGCAGGTATAAAAATGGGCCTTGGTTCTGCGAGTAAAAATGCTGAAACGATCCTGAAACGCATCGAAATGCTCGATTACCTTGAAATAATTGTGGATGGCAACCGGATCACAAAAGGAAAACCTGACCCCGAAATATTTTTGATGGGTGCCGAAGACCTGGATGTTCTGCCCGAAGAATGCGTTGTTTTTGAAGATGCAGTAGCTGGAGTGCAGGCTGCCAAAGCAGGCGGCATGAAAGCGATCGGCGTGGGCGATCCTACGATTTTGACTGAGGCCGATTTTGTTATATCTACCTTCAAATCGTTGGATTTGAAGGTGATACAGCAACTATTCTTTGCAGCTTGATTTGGATTTAATCCTCCTAAATACATTTATTACCTATGAAAAATTATATTACACGTGATGCGTGGAAAATTGTAGAAGACGGTTTTCACAAAGAATTTAACGAAATTACCGAAAGCCTCATGAGCCTTGGCAATGGCCGGATGGGACAGCGTGGAAATTTTGAAGAACGATTTTCAGGTAAAACACTCCTGGGGAACTACGTAGCCGGGGTGTTCTTCCCGGACAAAACCCGCGTTGGCTGGTGGAAAAACGGGTACCCAAATTATTTTGCCAAAGTTTTAAATGCCTGCAACTGGACCGGAATTGAGGTTGAAATTGACGGTGAAATCCTGGATTTGAATACTTGTACCTATGAACATTTTCAGCGGGTACTTGATATGCAGAGAGGAGTTCTGGAGCGAGAATGTACGCTGACAACGCCCGAAGGTAAGCAGCTCAAAATCAGAACCCGGCGGTTTTGTCATATGGTGGAGGACGAATCCGGAGCTATTTCTTATTCGATAACTCCCCTAAATTTTGATGGGACGATTACCCTGACGCCCTTTTTGGATGGAAATATCCAAAACCGCGATTCAAATTACAATGAAACCTTTTGGAACGAAATCAAGAAAGAAACCTCATTTGCCGAAGGTATTTTGGTGATGGAAACCAAGCCAAATCCATACGGAGTAGAGCAATATCAGGTAGCGACAGGGATGAGGTTTGACTTGAAAAAAAATGGACAAATTCTTGATTTTCAGTCGCTTCCTGTACGCGATGAAAAATACGTAGCCGGAAAAGTACCTGTACAACTGATTCAAAATGAGGAATTGACGCTTTTTAAATACGCAGTCAATTTGTCTTCAATGAATCATACTTCTGAAAATTTGATTCCTGATACAAAAGTGTACCTGAATCGATTGGCAGAAAAGGGATTTGAGCAGTTACTGGAAGAACACGTAGCAGCCTGGGCAGCTAAATGGGAGCAAAACGACATTCAGATTAAAGGTGACGTTGCAGCACAACAGGGAATCCGATTTACGATTTTCCATTTGCAACAAACCTATACCGGCAAAGATGAACGATTGAACATCGGCCCCAAAGGATTTACCGGAGAAAAATACGGTGGTGGTACCTATTGGGATACAGAAGCCTATTGCATTCCGTTTTATTTGTCTACCTCCGAACAACAAGTTGCACGTAATTTATTGATTTATAGATACAAACAACTTGGAAAAGCCATAGAGAACGCCACAAAACTCGGGTTTGACATGGGGGCGGCGCTGTTTCCGATGGTAACAATGACTGGCGAAGAATGTCATAATGAGTGGGAAATTACCTTTGAAGAAATTCACCGAAATGGCGCAATTGCTTATGCCATTTATGATTACGTACGCTATACTGGCGATAAAGACTATCTGACGGAATACGGGCTGGAAGTTCTGATCGGCATTTCGCGCTTCTGGAAGCAACGGGTCAATTGGTCGGTTCAAAAAAATCAGTACGTCATGCTGGGTGTGACAGGGCCGAATGAGTACGAGAATAATGTAAATAATAACTGGTACACCAACTACATTGCGGCATGGACCTTGCGCTATACGCTGGAAGCGTTGGAGTATGTGCGGAATCAAGGAAAAATCGAGGATATTTCGAGTAAAGTTGCATTCGATTTTGCCTCAGAGACAGCTCAATGGCAGCATATTATCGATAATCTGCATTTCCCGTATGATTCCGAAAGACAGGTGTATTTGCAGCAGGAGGGATTTCTGGATAAAGAATTGTTGACGGTGGATCAAATAACAAGCCACCGTCCGATTAATCAAAAATGGTCGTGGGATCGGATTCTGCGCTCTTGCTTTATCAAACAGGCCGACGTTTTGCAAGGACTTTATTTTTTTGAAGAGGATTTTAGTGAAGAAGAAATTAGAAGAAATTTTGATTTTTATGAACCAATGACCGTTCACGAATCATCTCTTTCACCCTGTGTTCATGCAATTTTAGCAGCCGGACTGGGTAAAAAGGAAAAGGCGTACGAAATGTACCTGCGCACGGCCCGGCTTGATTTGGACGATTATAACAACGACACCGAAGACGGCTTGCATATTACGTCGATGGCCGGTACCTGGATGAGTGTTGTGAAAGGTTTTGCAGGGCAACGTGTACAGGATGGCTTACTGATCCTGAATCCGTACATTCCTGAGGAGTGGGAATCCTACTCTTTTCGTTTGGGATTCAGGGGTGTAACGCTTACAGTTGCAGTTAGTCAGGACTCAGTTCTGATTACCAATCCGTCGGCGGCAGGAATAGAAATCGTGGTTCACGGCCAAAAAGAACTGGTTGCGGGGCAAAAGGCTTTTCCACTTAAAGCCTGATTGGTACGTTTTAACCCTGACCAATAGCTAAATTATTGAACGTTAGTATATTGTTTTTTCTTATTTTAGAAATTAAAGCGATGTCAGGTAAACTAACAATCGTTTTTCCAGCACGACGTTACTAGTCTTACAGAACGGGCAGTACGTTGTTTGGGAGTTGTTACAATTTTAGAGACCTGAAATGAAGCAAGTGTTTGTTTGTTTTCTTCTTTTTGTTCTGTGCCTGAGCGAATTAACCTTTGCTCAGGCGCAGGATTTTAAGGAGTGTCAAAATCAATACGAGCGGTTGCTGGTAACATTCAATCAATCGTTTGAAGAAAATAATCCACTTCTGATCCGGACGTCGGAGTATCAGCGAGCGCTTGCAGATTTGCAAAAGAAGTATCAGGAATATCACAAACTTTACTACAATCCGGCGGATTCCATTCAAAAACTTACCAATGAAGCGGCGCTGAATGTACTGGCTGGAAATTACGGCAAAAGTCTTCGTTTGCTCGGTTCTGTGGATTCGCTTAGTCCACAAAGTACGTATTATGTAGGTTTGCTTCATCTCCTGAATCGCAATTTTGATCAGGCAATTGTCACACTTTCCAACACAGATGCCAGTAAATGGTCGGCAGTAAATGCACTTGCGGCTTATGGCCAAAAAGGGGAGGTAACAAATGGTCTTTCCTTTGCGCAAACCAAAGCCGTTGGAAACACGAAGGGCAAATGGAATTATAATCTTGGTTTGCTCTATAAACTAAATCAGCAGGATCAGGAAGCAGTAGACAATCTGAACGTAGCTATTAGGCAAGAGGATAATGGCATTGCCTATCGCTTGTTGCGCGGGGATGTACTCATGCATTTTAAACAACCCAAACGTGCCGTTTCTGATTTTGAAAAAGTAGCCAAACGTCATCCAAAAGCTCAAATTCGATACGCAAACGCCTTATTGGAAGTTCGGCGATATCAGGAGGCAAGGGCAGTTTTTGAGGCTTACCTGGAAGCAGAAGACCGACAATTCAGAAAGGAAGCATTTCTGGGTTTGGCACATACCTACTATGCCCTGAGCAGATTTGAAGAAGCACAAAAATACTATCGTCTGGCAGCAACGATGATGCGGGATAGTCCGGTAGCGTTGTGTGGTCAGGCAAATGTGTTGGTCACAAAGCATAAATATGCCGAAGCACTATCGATTTATGATCGGATAATTCAGGCGGATAGTTCCTATCTCTCGGCTTATTTGGGTCGCGGTGTGGCGCATTTTGGCAAGAAAAATTATGAGCAATCGCTAACAGATTTTTCCAAAGCTGAATCACTTTTCGATGATTCTAATCCTCAACTCGCTGATTTGTATGTATGTCGCGGTTTTGCCCGCTACTATACCCGAAAGGCAGGAGAGGCGATGGTCGATTTTGAAACCGCCCTACGGCTTGATGGTGCGCGCTATGAGGCAATGGGTGGAATAAGCGGTGTGTTGATTGATCAAAAAAATTACTCACAGGCCGGACAGTATCTGAGTCGGGCGTTGAATTATGAGAAAAACTACGATCAAATGTGGAGTAATTATGGAAACTTATTGCTTCATTTTGATATGTTTAAAAAAGGATATCAGGTTTTTCAAAAGGCAATTGCACTCAATCCTGAAAACATAAAAGCCCAAAATGGCTGGGGAATTGTGTTGCTGGAAAATGATCAATTGGATCAGTCGCTGGCACGTTTTGATAGTCTCGTTGCGGCCAATCCAACGATTCCTTATTTGCTCAATAACCGGGGAATTGTAAATGCGTATCATGGCAACCGTTCTGAACAAAAGCGTCAATTGCCCGAAGCAGACGCAAGTTACGAACGTGCTTTTTCTGATTTTTCCAATGCCATGCAATCGGCTCCTTTGCGTAAATTTTATAACGTAAATCAGGGAAATGTATATCGGTATTGGGAAAAATACGATGAAGCAAAACTTAGTTATCAGACCTATCAGGACAAAAGCGCGCTGAACAATACGGCTGTTCTGTACGCCGGACAAGAACAATTGAAAGATGCCAAATATTATCTGGGAGTGGCTTTACAGCTTGATTCAGCACATCATGTTTTTCAGTTCAACATGAACCTGCTGGTCAAAGGAAAACAAAAAGAACTGGCTCGTGCCGTAGCGTCTGCCGGAGATGATGGTCCGTTTTCCGACATCGGAATCAAATATAGCCGGGATGGTTTTGTGACAATTTATTTGTATGATTATGAATACGATACGCTTCATTTTCCGGGTCGCCACTACCTGCCACTTCCTGTCGCAGAGTTCAACGAAGACTATTTTATTCCGGAATATGATTTTAAACTTCTTCCGTATTCTGAAAAGAAAACCCCGGTAGTAAAGACGAAAAAACAACCCTACAAATCACAAAAAGTACGATTGAAACGCCGGGGCAATCGAAGAGGAACCAAGTGTCCGGTTTTTTGAAGATTCCTAAACTATTTCCACTTTTTAGCTTAACTGTACAAATCCGAGGCTTTGGGCTCGGTTTGTCGTTGTGGGATATGCTGATCTTTTCGAATCAGGAAAATGGAATAAATCAGCAACAGCACCGCACCCAAGCCTGCCACCAAAGCAACGGTATAAAATAGCGGATCAGACTGCAAACGTTTGATAACGATCCCGGTAAATGCCCACGCAACGGCCAGCGAAATGTAGCCATTGACTAATCGGGTAGCAGCAAAGATGGTGATGAAAAATCCTATTAAGATCATGATTATTGCCCAGGTATCCTGCTCAAAGCCGCTTGTCCAGCGCAGGCCCACGAGCCATGCTGTTGCATTTGCAATCGTGGCTACGCTAATCCAGCCGAGGTACACTCCAAAAGGTGCTTTGGTGAGAAAACGCTCTTTGGGAGAAAGAAAATCATTGAGATTGTAAAAGCCCGAATTTGCAAATATTAGACACATAAGCAATAGTAACATAACTCCAAGCGATGCCGGAATTATTTCATAATGCCACACAACGATCCAAAGAGCATTGAGCAGAGAAGAGGCCCAAAACCAAACGCCAACGTAACGCACAATGGTGTTTCTTGCCGATGGTTTTGATGAAAAAAGGCTACCGGACTGATAGATTGTAAAGGCAATAAGCAGTAAATAAATTATTGACCAAATAGAAAATGTCAGTCCTGCTGGAACGAACACGTTAGGGTATTTGGCCGAAAGTTCGCCCGTAGTGTTTCCATTGATAGGCAGCCAATTGGCCAGGAAATTTGCGGTAATCATCACCACAAGGCAAATGATATTGGCAATTTGCAACCCTTTGGTTGTTGCGTCAGGATGCGATTCAGGAATGTATGTTTTCATAGTGCCTGGTAAAGTTAGGTTTCATGGTCATTTAGTGCCACCAAATAATATTCCAACGTAATTCCTTCGATATTTCTTCCAAAATTCTGAAAACTGGGGATTTTATTCTACTTCTTCCCATTCATAAAAGTAAATCGTAAAGGCTGGAAATCGGTGGTTAAATCATCATGATTTCTAAATTATCTTATATAAAACGATTGACAATCTTAACGTTAGCTGGTAATAATGCAAAACATGATTGATGTCAGGTATAAATGCTGGTATGCGGTACAACAATTTTAGTGGCAGGTGAAGTACTAAAATTATTTTTTATGAAAACGAAATTATTTTTTCTGGCGTCACTATTCTTTTTAACCGCCACAAGTTTTTCGATGGCTCAGAGTAGAAACTTTAAATTTGGTGTGAAAGGCGGAGCTAATTTGTCAAACCTGCGCGGAGATGATGTCTTTGTTACAAATGATCCTTCCATCCGCATTGGAAATACGAGTACCCGCCTGACGGGTTTTGTGGGCGGTGCTTTTGTTCGCTTTGGCAGTACAATTTTCATTCAGCCGGAGCTTCTTCTTTCACAGAAAGGCGGTATGTTCAATGTTTTTCGCGACGGTGCCACCAATGAAGAAAATAAAGTGGATGTGCGCTTTACAAATATTGATGTTCCGGTATTAATTGGATTTAGGGTAGGAGATGTGCTGCGGATCAACGCCGGGCCGATTGCTTCGTTGCGTATGTCCGAAAACGGTGGCTTGCGTCAGGCGCTCAATGAAATTGGTGCCAACAGCGTGCAGGACAATTTCAATCGGGCAGCACTCGGCTATCAGGCGGGTGTTGGGTTTGATATTGGGAATCTGAGCCTTGACCTGCGCTACGAAGGTAATTTTACAAATATTGTAGACGTCAATACAGACAATTCTACCCTCAATTCTCAGCTTCGCCGCAAGGGAAATTTGTGGCAAGCCACGGTGAGTTTTGCCATTTTTTAATCAACTAATTTCTCACACAACCTTTATTTTATGAAGAAAATACTGATCATAGCCGCAGCCGGCCTTATGCTGACTGTTGGTATAAGTGGATGTAAAAACAGTAAGTTGTCGCGACAGGAAAAAGGGGCAATCATTGGCGTAGGGAGCGGTGCTGCTGCCGGTGCGGTCATTGGCCGAAAGTCGGGCAATACGGCCGTTGGCGCCATCATTGGTGCGGCAGTGGGTGGTACCGCAGGCACGCTGATTGGCGTATACATGGATAAACAAGCCCGTGAGCTGGAACAAAAAGTTGAAAATGCAAAGGTTGAGCGAATTGGTGAAGGTATAAAAATGACCTTCGATTCAGGTTTGCTGTTTGGTTTTGACTCCTACGACCTGACTGCCGAAACCCGCACAAACCTTGATAATTTGGCGGAGGTAGTCAAAGAATATGATGACACCGATATTTTGATCGAAGGGCATACTGACGATGTGGGTGCCGAAGACTACAACAGGCAACTTTCGGAGCGCCGGGCCAAAGCCGTTGCGGATTATTTGCGGGATAAAAAGGTAACGCGTTCGCGCCTGAGAACCGAAGGCTACGGAGAAAATCAGCCGATTGTGTCGAATGACACGAAACGTGGACAGGACCAAAACCGCCGCGTGGAGATTGTGATTACGGCAAGTGAAAAACTAAAAAAGAATGTAAAGAAAGAGGTATCCAAAGAAGCCGCAGGCCGATAGTTTGGGTTCAATTCATTAAAAAAGCTGTGAAGGATTATCCTTCGCAGCTTTTTTAATGATCTTTTAATGAAAATTATGTACTCAGCCATTATCCATAAATTCAGGATAGAGCGTCATTCCACCGTCAATATACATGGTTTCGCCATTGACATAATCAGAATCATCAGAAGCAAGCCACGCTACGGCACGAGCGACATCTTCCGGTGTACCAATTCGCTTATAGGGAATAAGCGTCATCAACTCTTTCAATTTTTTTTCATCCTGCCACACCTCTTTGTTGATTGTGGTTTTAACAGCCCCCGGACTAATTGCGTTTATGCGTATTTTTTTTGGAGCAAGCTCCTGTGAAATAGATTTCATAAACATCAGTACTCCACCTTTGGAGGCGGCATAGTTGACATGCCCTGCCCAGGGAATGATGTCGTGTACGGAGCTCATGAGAATAATTTTCCCAAGTGCACCATCACCTTCCACAGGTTGCTCTTTGGCTTGCTTTATAAACTGCTTTGCAGCTTCGCGTGTGCACAAAAACATACCCGTTAAATTCACGTCAATTACTTTCTGCCATTGGTCCAGGGTCATTTCCAGAAATGGAGCATCTACCTGCATTCCCGCATTGCTGACCAATACATCAAGACGTCCAAAATTAGTCAGGATTTGTTCGTACATGCTTAGTACGTCCGCTTCCACGCTTACGTCTGCCTTAATAGCGATTCCGTCTCCGCCTTTTTCTTTGATTTGAGCCAACGTTTGGTTGGCTTTTTCTTCTCCACTATAATAGTTTACGATTACCGTGGCGCCTAAGCTCCCAAAGTGAATCGCACACGCCTGACCAATCCCGGAGGACGCACCCGTGACGAGCACGACCTGTCCTTTGAAATTCCTGGAATCAGTACTCATAGGGCCTCTTTCTCAACAGTTTTCAAACGTTTCCACACATTCCGGTTGATGTTCTTAACGGCCCAGTCTTTGGCCTGCAAAATGGCCAGTTTGATGGCATCAGCGGGTGAAAGGTTCTTTGAAAGCATCAATTGCTGTGCAAGCAAAATTGCCCTTTCGCGGGTGGTAGGTGATAAGTACGCTAATTCGGGTGAATGGATGGATTTGTTCATAGGTGATTTTCGTTTTTAGACAATTGATTTAAAAGAGTCAAAAAATGATACCAGTACTTGTTTTGTAGATAGTCGTGTGGATTGTAAATGAAAATTCCCATTCATGATTGGAATGGATAAAAAATCCCCATTTCATGAGAAATGGGGATTTATACGAGTTCGATTATTTTACTTCTTCAAAATTAACATCCGTTACATCTTCGCTTGCACCGTTGGCAGTAGCGCCTGCGCCACCTGCGTTAGGCTGCGAAGCAGCACCGGGGCCACCCGCTTCGGGGCCGGCAGCGTACATTTCCTGCGAAGCCGCCTGCCAGGCACCATTTAGTTTTTCCATGGCAGCGTCTATACCGGCTACATCTTTGTTTTGATGGGCGGTACGAAGTTCGGCCAAAGCTGCCTCAATGGCAGATTTGCTCGGTGCAGAAAGTTTTTCGCCGTATTCGGTCAGTTGCTTTTCGGTAGAGAAAATCAGCGTATCTGCCGCATTGATTTTATCAATCTTCTCACGCTCTGCTTTATCAGAAGCTTCATTGGCTTTGGCTTCCTGCCGCATTTTTTCGATTTCTGCATCGGTCAATCCGCTCGAAGCTTCAATTCGGATGCGCTGCTCTTTTCCGGTTCCTTTGTCGCGTGCCGAAACGTTCAGAATACCGTTGGCATCCACGTCGAAGGTTACTTCAATTTGAGGAACACCGCGTGGTGCTGGTGGAATACCGTCAAGGTGGAAACGTCCCAAAGTCCGGTTTTGATTGGCCAATGGCCGCTCGCCCTGCAAAATATGGATTTCTACCGAAGGCTGATTATCAGCTGCCGTAGAAAATGTCTCGGTCTTTTTAGATGGAATTGTTGTGTTTGATTCAACCAGCTTGGTGAAAACACTGCCCATCGTTTCGATTCCCAGTGAAAGGGGAATAACGTCCAGCAGCAGTACGTCTTTTACTTCGCCCGTCAACACACCTCCCTGAATAGCAGCACCTACGGCTACGGCTTCGTCGGGATTCACGCTTTTGGAAGGTTTTCTGCCAAAAAATTTCTCAACTTCTTCCTGAACTCGGGGAATACGGGTAGAACCACCCACCAAAATTACCTCGTTTATTTCGCTGTTGCTCATGTTGGCATTTTTCATGGCACGGCGGCAGGGCTCCATCATCCGTTGAAACAGCGTATCGGCCAATTGCTCAAATTTCGCCTTGGTGAGCGTACGAACAAGGTGCTTGGGTATTCCGTTGATCGGGAAAATATATGGTAGATTAATCTCTGTTTGGGTAGAGCTTGATAACTCAACTTTGGCTTTTTCTGCGGCTTCTTTCAAGCGTTGCAACGCCATCGCATCCTGCGTCAGGTCTACACCTTCGTCTTTTTTAAACTCATCGGCGAGCCAGTTGATAATTACCTGGTCAAAGTCGTCGCCACCGAGGTGTGTATCGCCATCGGTAGATTTTACTTCAAAAATACCGTCGCCCAATTCGAGAATAGAAATATCGAAGGTACCACCACCGAGGTCAAATACGGCAATTTTCATATCCTGATCCTGCTTGTCAAGACCATAGGCAAGAGCAGCGGCGGTAGGCTCGTTGATGATACGCTTCACATCCAAACCGGCAATTTGTCCGGCTTCTTTGGTCGCCTGACGCTCGGCATCATTGAAGTAGGCAGGAACCGTAATCACGGCCTCTGTTACTTCCTGTCCCAGATAATCTTCGGCAGTTTGTTTCATTTTTTGAAGAATCAATGCCGAAATTTCCTGCGGGGTATATAGTCTTTCACCAATACGAACCCTAGGTGTATTGTTAGGGCCTTTTTCTACATCATAGGCCACGGTTTTCATTTCACCTGAAACGTCATCATGGCGCTTGCCCATAAAACGTTTGATGGAACTAATGGTGTGTTTCGGGTTGGTAATCGCCTGACGTTTGGCAGGAGCACCTACCTTGCGTTCGCCATTGCCGTTGTCCATAAAAGCCACCACCGATGGGGTTGTTCTTGCTCCTTCGCTATTTGCTATAACTACGGGCTCGTTTCCTTCCATGACGGCTACACATGAGTTAGTTGTTCCTAAGTCAATGCCAATAATTTTTCCCATTTTTATTAATCGTTTGTTACTTTATATTAGATAATACCTTTGGTCAAAAAGCCTGTACCAGTTTCTTAATTATGATCCACTTCTGACAAATTGACAGAGATATTGTACGTAGAGGTTCACCAGACTCGTTACTTTTTGTTGTATGCGTGATTGTGTACAAGAAATGTCATTTTTTATAGAAGTCCATCAAAAAAAGTCAGGGATAGCGATCACATGTGATCGCTATCCCTGACTTTTTTACTTAAAAAATATGTAGCCTACTTATTTTCCTCCAAAAAGCCCACCGAGCAGGCCTCCGAGATCCAGTCCGCCGCCGCTTTGTTGTTGAGACGGTGCCTGTGAGCCACCGCCCATGAGGCTACCGCCAATGCGCATGAGGTCATTCATGTCCAGCTTTCCATCAGCCATTGCGTAGCCAATTTGGTTAAAATCAAAACCTGAGGAAGGCGCAGCTGATGAGGCGCCTCCGCCCATGAGACTTCCCAGAATTCCGTTGAAATCTATACTTTGATCGTTTGGATTGCTGGTTTTGCTGATAAGTCCGCTCAAAACGCCTGGTAAAACGGACGCCACGATTCCGCTTGCCGCAGAGTTTGAAATTCCGAATTTTGACATGATGCTTGAAATGGCATTTGTTGCAATACCTGATACAATTGGATTGCTCAACAGCCCGGCGCTGTTATTTTTCACAGCATTGCCGGAAAGCAGTCCCATTAGCCCACCCATATTTCCGGATTGTGCTTCCTGCTGCAAACCGCCGGTAATAGAACCCAGGAGTGTTTGCATGACATCATTGTTATTTTCGTTTGGGACGGCAGGATTTTTTACGATGGCTTCCTGTGAATTATCCTGAATAAGCCCCATTAATTGTTCTAGCATGATAGAGAATGGTTAAGTGTTGAAGTTTTATAATTTTTGACTACAAATTAATGCAAAAGTCACCCACACAAAAATCAGTCAAAAAAAAACCCTCACCGAAGTGAGGGTTGCTGTTCTTATTTAACTTTTTCGACAATTGCCTTAAAAGCTTCCGGGTGGTTCATGGCCAAATCGGCTAAAACTTTCCGATTGAGCTCAACTCCACTCGTATGAATTTTGCCCATAAAGGCAGAATAGGATAATCCGTGTTGACGGGCACCGGCGTTGATACGCTGAATCCACAGGGCACGGAAATTTCTTTTCTTCTGTTTACGACCGATGTACGAATAGCCAAGCGCTTTTTCTACCGCATTTTTGGCTACGGTCCAAACATTCTTGCGACGTCCAAAGTATCCTTTGGCCATCTTTAACATTTTTTTACGTCTTGCACGCGACGCAACGTGATTTACTGAACGAGGCATAATTTTGTTGTTTTTTGACGGTCGGTGCTTTCCTTAGCGGTACAGACTTTATAAACCGACAATCGGGTTGAAACTTGAACCAAGGGTACTCATGTGGCAATTAATTCATTGCCAGCAGGGAAAGAATGCGGGTTTCGTTGGTCACATCTACCAGACCTGTTTTCACCAGATTGCGTTTGCGCTTGGTTGATTTTTTGGTCAGGATGTGGCTATGAAATGCGTGCTTCCGTTTGATTTTTCCGGTGCCGGTAAGCTTGAATCGCTTTTTGGCGCCCGAATTTGTCTTCATTTTAGGCATGATTGAATGTCTATAATTAGTTAAAAAATTGAACAGCCCGCAAAAATACGATGATTTGGGTAAAAATAAAAATCCTGTGCGGATGCTTTCCATCTACACAGGATTTCAGGATAGGTTATTATTTATTTTTTAGGAGGAAGCGGAGCCAAAATGATGGTCATTCGCTTGCCTTCGAGTTTTGGTTCCATTTCCAGCTTGCCATAATCAGCAAGGGCTTCAGAAAATTTCTTCAACAGGTTTACTCCTCTTTCTTTAAAGACGATTGTTCTACCCACGAAGTGAACATAGGCTTTTACTTTGGCGCCTTCTTTAAGAAAACTAATGGCATGTTTTAACTTAAAGTCAAAATCATGATCATCAGTATTGGGGCCGAATCGAATTTCTTTGATGACAACCTTCTGAGCTTTGGCTTTTATTTCCTTCTGCTTTTTCTTTTGCTCATACTTGAATTTCGAGTAATCGACTACTTTACACACGGGCGGTGTAGCGGTCGGTGCAATCTCAACAAGGTCAAGACTTTGGGATTCTGCAATTGCCCGGGCTTTGTTAATATCAAAAATGCCAGGTTCTACATTTTCCCCAACCAACCGGACCTGCCGGGCGGTTATCCGTTCATTAATACGATAAGGTTCTTCGGGTACTTTAAATCTGCCGCGCGGGGGTCTTAATGCCATATGGTGTTAATTTGTAAAACAATGAGGTTTAAAGCTAAAAAGCTAGTAAAAGAAACAGGATTAATAAAAGAATAGTGCCTGTTTCCAATAATTATAGTAAGAAATTAGAAACTTGTCAAATTATTTTTTATTTCTTTCTGAAAAAAGACAATAAAATCTTCCACTTTCATAGAACCCAGATCTCCTTCACCTTTCCGGCGAATCGACACGAGTTGCTCACTTTGCTCTTTTTCTCCAACAATAAGCATGAAAGGTACCTTAGTTACTTCGGCATCCCGAATCTTCCGGCCAATTTTTTCATCCCGATGATCCACAAAACCCCGAATGTCCTGATCCTGCAAAGTAAAGAAGACTTCTTCGGCATAATCTGCATATTTTTCAGAAATCGGCAGGATCACAATTTGATCCGGTGATAGCCAAAGCGGGAACTGACCGGCGGTATTTTCTATCAGAATAGCAATAAACCGTTCCATAGAACCAAAAGGGGCCCGGTGAATCATGACCGGTTGGTGTTTCTGATTGTCCGAACCGATATATTCGAGATTAAAGCGCTGAGGAAGTTGATAATCAACCTGAATCGTTCCTAACTGCCATTTTCGACCCAACGCATCACGAACCATGAAGTCCAGTTTTGGACCGTAAAATGCAGCTTCACCCAATTCGGTTACGGTTGCCAGGCCTCGTTCGGCAGAGGCTTCGATGATTGCGCTTTCTGCTTTTTCCCAATCTTCATCCGTACCGATATACTTGGCTTTGTTTTCAGGGTCACGCAGGGATATTTGCGCACTGTAATCGTTAAAGCCCAGGGTTTTGAATACATACAAAACGAGGTCAATTACCCGCAGAAATTCTTCCTTTACCTGATCGGTCCGACAAAAAATATGGGCGTCATCCTGTGTAAATCCTCGCACTCGGGTTAATCCGTGCAATTCTCCACTTTGCTCGTAGCGGTACACTGTACCAAATTCAGCAAGGCGAAGTGGTAAATCCCGATAGGATCGGGGTTTGGTCTTATAAATTTCGCAGTGATGCGGACAGTTCATGGGTTTAAGCATAAATTCCTCATCCTCATCGGGGGTTTTTATAGGCTGAAATGAGTCCTTGCCATATTTCTCCCAGTGTCCGGACGTGACATAAAGCGCCTTACTTCCAATATGCGGCGTAACAACGGGCAGGTACCCTGCTTTCAACTGAGCTTTTTTAAGAAAACTTTCCAGGCGCTCGCGAAGCATTGCACCTTTGGGTAGCCATAAGGGCAAGCCTTGCCCTACTTTTTCAGAAAAAGCAAAGAGTTCAAGTTCTTTGCCCAATTTTCGGTGGTCGCGTTTTTTTGCTTCTTCCACCTGATGCAGGTGCTCTTCCAGTTCTTTTTGCTTTGGAAAAGTGATCCCGTAAATCCGGGTAAGCATTTTGTTTTCCTGATTGTTTCTCCAATAGGCACCTGCAATATTGGTGAGTTTTATGGCTTTAATTATCCCTGTATTGGGAATATGCGGTCCCCGGCACAAATCTGTAAAGTTGCCTTGGGTATAAAACGTGATCTGACCATCTTCCAGGCCATCAATCAATTCAAGTTTATATTCATCACCTTTTTCCGTAAAAAAAGAGATGGCATCAGCCTTGCTGATCGGTTGCCGAAGGTACTGATTTTTCCCGCGGGCGAGTTCCTGCATTTTGGCTTCAATTGCGGCAAAATCTTCCATTGATAAAGCCTGACCACCTAAATCTACATCGTAGTAAAACCCTTTTTCGAGCGAAGGTCCCGTACCAAATTTTACCCCAGGATACAGCGCTTCGAGCGCCTCGGCCAATAAGTGTGCAGACGAGTGCCAGAAGGTTGCTTTTCCCTCGGGGTCATTCCAGGTAAGAAGCGTAACGGTGGCATCGGCTTCAATCGGGCGGGAAGAGTCCCATACCTCGCCGTTCACTTTGGCTGCTAATACATTTCGGGCAAGGCCCTCGCTGATACTGAAAGCGATTTGATGTCCGGTAACTCCTTTGGGATATTCTCTAACCGAGCCATCAGGCAGGCTAATTTTGATTATTGGTTGGTCACTCATGCAATCGGTAAATAATTTTTGACACGTGTATGGTCTATTTTATGGTAATTTTTCTGGTTGAATCAGACCCAAGCTGAATGGTTCGTCGGGGCTGTATGGTTTTTATCGTAATTCTGGAAGTATCTAATGTTCTCGGAACTGCCTGAACCTCTGGACTCTTGGCAAAAATACTGCCAGGATTATAGCGATTCAATTTTCGGTTTTCAATGCGCCAAAGGCCCGCCATTGCCAGTCGATTCTCCGGATTTCGCTGACTTTCCAGGGTGTAAAACTCCGTAGCTTTTTCGTCATTACCCAATTTTTCATAGCTTAATCCTATCAGGTACTGAATTTGCGGATAGTCAGGCTGATATTTCAGGACATTTTCGTAGGCCTTCAGGGAAGTATAATAACTTTTCCATTTGAAGTAAATATGGCCAATTTCGGCCTGTGCTTCAACAAGGGTTGGTTCCAGTGCAACCGCCTTTTTAAAGCTATAAACTGCACTATCAAGGTGCATTGTTTTTTGATAAATCTTCCCGCGATCCAGGTGCAAAATGGCTTTGGAAGGATATCTTTTTATAGCTAATTCATTAAAGTACAATGCGTTCTGAATATCCCCAAGCCGAGTATAAACATTGCTCAATTGGTTGTAGGCTCTCAGTAGTTTAGGGTTTAATACCAGTGCATACCGCAGGCTTTGAATTCCCGCTGTAGTATCGGCCATGCGGCTTTGAAGCATACCCTGTACAAAATAGGCATTGCTTTCGTAAGGAGCCATTTGCATGGCAGTTTTTAAATATTGAATAGATTCCTTGTATTGCTTTTTTTCCTGAAGGATGTCAGCAAGCAATATGTACAGTTCGGGCGTATCTTTCTGCAAACCTTCGGCGCGCTGAGCGTCGGCAAGTGCCAAATCAGTTTTGTCCAGCTCCATAAGAATCTTACCGCGGAGCAGGTAGTAGTCTGCCGTATTATCTTTCAGGCTTATGGCCTGATTAATATCTGTTTCTGCCTGTGAATATTTTTCCTGTGCCAAATAAATTTTTGCCCTTTTGTATAAATTATTGTCGGTATCTATACGTCTGCGAATAAGATTTGTAAGGGCCTCTATGGCCGTATTCTGCCACTTTTCTGGATCAATAGCTGTCGGAACGGGCGGAATCCGTGTTTCGGTTCGGAGGTCGTTCTGACAGGCTATGCAGGTAACGAGCAGTAGCAGGCCAAGAGAAGTAAGTATACGGTTGTTTGTGATTCTTAACATTGTTCCGGGAAAGGTATTTAATTCTTCAACCTTTCGGGTACACAAAATTGGACATATATCTCGAATTTATTGTACATCCACGTCCGAAAATCGTGAAAATACTCCAAGTGGGAGCTTTTTCTGAAAAGAATCAGAAAGATATAATTCGCCGGACTCGTAGTTCTTTGCTCCCTTGAAGTGGCTATTCATGAGATTATCGACAATCAAAGAAGAGAATCCCAGTGAATATAAATTGATGACCAAAAAATAATTGTCTTTTTCGAGCAGCAATGCACACAGGCTCAGGAGTTCATTGAGTTGTTCTTCCAATAACCATTTTTCGCCATCGGGGCCACGTCCGTACGCCGGTGGATCAAGAATCAGCCCATTGTATTTTTTTCCTCGACGAACTTCTCTTTTAACAAATTTCATGGCATCTTCAACCACCCAACGAACGTCTTTCAGGCCACTCAACTCCATATTATCCCGTGACCAGCTGATCACTTGTTTGACCGAATCAACGTGGGTAATGTCAGCGCCACTCGCTTTGGCAGCCAATGACGCCATGCCGGTATACGCAAACAAATTAAGTACTGTTGGTTTTTCTACCGGCATAGCCCGTAGTTTTGTCGCAATAAAATCCCAGTTGACTGCTTGCTCAGGAAACAAACCCACATGCTTGAACGAAGACAAGGCCAGTCTTGCGGTTAGGTTCAATTCTGAGGTTTTATAGTGAAAATTCCACCGATCAGGAATTTCTTTCTTTACAATCCATTGTCCTTTTTCCTGAGAGCCTTTGTCTCGTCGAAACACAGCATGCGCTCTTTTGTCCCATTCGCTGTCCGTGAGAGTTTTGTCCCAAATAGCCTGTGGTTCAGGGCGGGCAAGAATATAGGGACCAAACCGCTCTAATTTTTCGTAGGCTCCTGAATCAATAAGTTCGTATTCGGAATGTTGGGTAGGGGTTAGAAGAATCAAGTTCAGAAAGTGATTTTGTTCAAATAAAAGACATTTCTGCGGCCACGGCTTTGGTCATCTCCGGTGGCAGCATTTACAATTTTTTGGGTTCCCCAGGCCAGGTAGTAGTTATTGTACCAATATTCTACGTCGTCAGTACTCGTTTTCCTGACTTTATCTCCCTGAAAACCTGTTGGTAAATCTACCTTTCGGTCGACATCAACTACGGAGTTTTCTTTTATGATCTTGGTTCGAATAGCTCCCTCGTGGCTGTAAACAAGTTGAGTACGGCCTTGTTCAGAAAGTTGTACGTTCACTTTTTCTTTCAACTCCATGCTCTTTACATTCTCAAAATTAATGCTGTTATCCCAAATTAGCTGACCTTCCTGATCAAATCCTACGACAATAGCATGAGTATATACGAAACCGTCAAAAATCTGATTATTAAATCCACCTCGTGAGCCATACAGCGGATTCCAAAGCCAGGGGTTATATAGCCCGCCGATAAAAGGAGAACCGAAAAGAAAGGGATTGCCGTAAAAAGAATTCACCCCCATCAGGTTGGAGTTATTGGTCCTGTATTCGGGATAAAAAGCTTCGGAGACCAGGATAAACTGATTGTCTTTTTGAATTATATCGTGAACCAGCAATCGGTAATTTAATTTAAGGTCACCTCCGGTTTCTTTTTTCTTTTTGATCCGACGTTCCATTTTTTCCTGCTGACGGTCATTCATAAAGGTGAAGAAATTTGCGAAATCAGTAAAGCTATGATAGCGCGTAAAAACAACTTCATCATCCACAATTTTTGTAATGAACAACCCCTGCGAAGCCGTGTTGGTGGAGGACTGCATGTTGCGATAGCCGTAGGTCCCGATCATTAATTTCGTAGTCTCGTTCAGTACCTGCAATCGACCGTTTAGCAACGTGTAGTCGTCTTCGGGTTCAACCATGATTTGTGAAAAAAGCTGACCGCTTTCGTCATAGGAATGGGCCACAATGCGGATTTGTTTTCCTCTTTTAACCGCAAAGCTAACATTGACCAGCTGATGAGTCGTGTCAATTTCGATGGATTGAATTGCATTGGAGCCCTTGATGGCGGAAGGTAAAACCTTGGTTTGAAGCGTAGAAAGATTGGTATGAATCAAAATAGGCTCCTCCCGAACCGTCCCGGCCATAAACATAGAATAGCCAAGGGTCTTGAAATCCGTAATCTGAAACCGATCAAGGGTATTAATGGTAAAGGTCTCCACAAAACCCGGACCTATATTTACTTTCACGATTTGGTAGGTCGAACTACGGTAGCGGCTAAACAGTAAAAATACTGAACGGCCATCGTAGGTAGAAGTCACATAGTCCAAACCTGCCTCAATCGTGCCATCAATAGACCACACACGTTCGAGATTGGTATCAAAGCGTTGTACATTGTAAGAGCTGCGGCTTGTTTGTGAAATGAGCAACACGCCTTTGTTACCCATAGGTACAGCCTGATAAGTTTCGCTATTGGCAGGCAACGCGAGTTCAACTCGGGTAGGTTTTTGGGCAAAAGTAGTGGTGCAAAAATAAGGAAGCATCATTAGCAAAATGAATGCTCTTCGAATTACCTTGTTAGTCATGGGCTAATCCTACGATTAAATCAAATTCTTCGGGCCGAATTGGAAGGACTGACAAGCGTGACTGACGAATCAGGGAGAGATTCTGGAAGCGCTCATCCGTTTTCAGACGGGCCAACGGTACAGTTTTAGGAAATTTCTCGACGGGTTCAAGCTCTACAACGACCCATCGGCTATCGTCTGTGGTAGGATCCGGATAATGTTCCCGAACCACTTTGGCCAATCCTACAACCTCTTTACCTTCATTGCTGTGGTAAAAAAGGACGAGATCATTTTCTTTCATAGCCATCAGATTGTTGCGGGCCTGATAGTTCCGAACGCCATCCCAAACGCTGCGCTTTTCCTTAACGAAGTGATCCCACGAATATTTGAAGGGTTCAGATTTTACAATCCAGTAGTTCATTTGACTCAATCGGCGGGTTTGTATAGGGGTAATTTTCCTGCAAGTAACAAAATTCTGAATCTCAATCAGGCATCCGCCGGGGCGAAATCTTCCAGATTCTCCACCTCCCAGGTATGATCTGCCAGCATTCGTACGCGGGCAAGGCAGGTTTTGAACGGACGTTTGCGTCCCCATTCTGCGGGTGCGACCAGCGAAAGCACATCGCAGCCATCGTGTTTTTCATATAAAAAATAAGACTCACCAACCACAGGTTCAAAACTCATCTGCGCCGAATAAATGCGCTCAGACACCTCCACCCGGTTTTTGATATGGTTGGCCTGTTCAGCCAAAAGCTGCATTTGTTTGTACAATTGAGCCAGCTGAATATCGGTTTGCTGACGCATCGCCAACAAAGAGCGACTTTTGACTTTTCCCATGTCCTCGGGGCGAATGACCGCGCCACCTGCCGTGTGGGCATATTCCATGAGACCCGGATTTTGGGCAATTTTCTCGTTTACTAGTTCTTGATTCTCCATACTTGCAATTAACTTCCGAAATTACGGATTGTTTGTCGTAGGTTCAAAACCATTTCTCGAACTTTGGGTTTTGAAACATTGCCCATGAAAATCTGGATTACCACCAAAAATAGTATACTGACCGAACCGCCACCCGAGCATCCGGAATTTTTGGTGGCTTATCATTTCGCTCAGAAATGGCTGAATGGGGCCGAAGAGTTTTCCCTAAAAACCTCCGGTTCAACGGGTATCCCCAAAATAATTACGATTCGAAGAAATCAATTAGCAGTCTCTGCCCGAATGACTGCCACCGCGCTAGATTTGCCAGGGGGCTCGCGCTGCCTGATTTGCCTCAATGTGGAGTATATTGCCGGCCTGATGATGGTCGTGCGATCTTTGGTTATGGATTGGGAAATGACCTTTGTTGAGCCGTCCAGTAACCCGCTTCTAATTCCTGAATTGAGTAAACCTTTTGACTTTCTGGCACTTGTGCCTTTGCAACTTTCAGCAATATGTGGCAATGAAACTTCGCGTGCAAGGCTGGAAGCATGCGGGAAAGTACTTGTCGGTGGAGCGCCTGTTTCCCAAACCCTGCTGACCGAAACGAGAAAATTGTCGGTGCCGGTGTACCAAAGCTATGGTATGACCGAAACGGTGTCGCACGTGGCCCTGCGACGGCTGAATGCGCCGGTTTTGGAGGAGGATTATACATTTTTACCCGAAATCGACTTTGGCACTGATGATCGCCAATGCCTGTTTGTGCGAGGAGAGGTTACTGATTTTCAATTGGTTCAGACAAATGATCTTGTAGAAATCACTTCCGAACGCACCTTCAAATGGATTGGGCGCCTGGATTCAATTATCAATTCAGGTGGCTTGAAAATACAGTTAGATAAAATTGATCAAAAAATGGAGGAATGTTGGCCAAATGATACACCTTTGCTGCCATTTTTCAGTTGGTTTGAACCCGACGACCGCCTAGGTCAAAAATTGATTGTTTTTGTCGAAGGCGAAAAAAACAGCGTGATTGAGAAGAAAATATTGCATACTCTTTCACAAAAAGTAAAGCCTTTTGAAGTTCCGAAGGCATTTTATTTTATACATGAAATAATAAAAACTCCCACGGGAAAATTGAATAAACCAGCTACCGCAGACTTGTTTTTTACAAAATAAATTATGGCAAACAAATCCAATAATCTCCCCGAAAAATTTATAATTCGCTTTCAGACAGCCGCTTATCTTCCGTCTCCGTATGCACACGAGTACTCACTTTCTTTTGATACAGCCCATGGGTCATTGGCTGTGGACTTTGTATTAAACTACCTCGATCGGGACGAACTGGATTTGGAAACTATCCTTGATGAAGGCTTTACCGAAAATGACGATTATGCCTGGAAAGGCACACTTCCCTTTGTCTGGAAAACAAGGCTGCAACAAATGGTACAGCCTAAACAACTGGTGTTGAATAGCTATATTTCTGAAAATGATTCCTTGATCGAAATTGAATTTCAGGATGAAGAGGAACAACAAAAAATTCAGTTTCCGGCAGACACCGAACTTTGGGATTATTTTTTGCAGGAAATAATTCAGGCGATTTATGAAGCTTCCGGTAAGGAGCGTCCTTTTGAACTTCGCTATTTGCACATTGAGAAAATGGAAAGTTCGCTACTGAATTTTCAGGCCAGCTTTTTACACTGTACGTTTCAGGCAACGCTGGATCAACATCCGACTGTTTTGCTTCCCTGGGAGTCTGTAAATGAGCTAATGGCAACCGTCTTTACCGCCGAGTTTATTCCCGAAGAAGCTTACCAACGCAAACCCACGCAGCCAGGCAATTACCTGTACATTGGCGATGACTTATGGTATGCCTTTGGGGAAGGAATCGTTGAACCTGCGCCAAAAAGTAAGATTTTACCAAAAATGCAACAACTTTTTGATCGACTACATCAGGAGATTCTGACCAAAATCGGTACGATTTAACTCTTCGCGCAGGTCTTCCAGCAGACTCTTAAGTTTGGGAGCCGAGGGAGTAGGTACAGGTAGTGTTTGACTAATAAAGGCGTTGATTTCCCAAACTTCCAGCACTTCCTTAATAGAAATTTCGATGGGTAGGGCTGAGGCAACATCAGAATTCAGCACCAAAATCCCTTTGGTTTTTACCAAATTTAAAGCGCGTCTACATACAATTCCGTGTTTGCGCAAGATAAAAACGTATAAAACATTGTCTTTAATGTCATACCAATTGCGGATAAATGTACCAACAAGCAACGCACCGGGAAAGGTAAAATCCAGGCCTGCCTCGAAGGCACGGTAATGCCCGGAAGGTAGATTTGGTAACTGAAAAACAGGCAAACTAGCTAGAAAAGAGGTATTTTGATGATTATTCAAATACTGCTCAGTTTGCGATTGGCGCACCCACTGAATGGTCTGATGATTTGTCGGCGAATCTTTGGCTGCTGTTTGCGTGGCTATTGGAGGGCTTTCAAAATGATTATTAAACCGCATCGGTTCCATCGTTGCCGAGGACACAGATTGTGAGTGGGGCGAAGGAAGTGTCGGATTTGGTTGATGAATAGGTTTTAGGGCAATGGGCCGGGCCACTGTCCGGAGCGTCGGACGAGGCGGCTGAAATCTCGCAATTACGGCTGCCAATGGTTGTGGAGGCTGTTGAATTGCAGTATCGTTCAGTAAAGGTGATTGCGGAGAATAGGAATCCTGATTGTATGGAAGGCCTAAATTTGGGGTTTCGCGAATTTTCCTCAGGTCATTTTTAAGCAACTGATCGACCGAAATTCCAAAGGCATGAGCCATGTTTTTCAGGTTGATCAGGTTTGGATTTGCACGGGCTTCTTCGTAAGCACCCAAAAGCGAGCGCTTGATTCCAATTTTGCGGGCAAATTGCTCCTGCGTTAAGCCGTTTAACCGCCGAAGGTATTTTATGTTGTTGCTGACGATACTCATTTTGCACGCTCCAATTTCTTTTTCAGGCTAATTGATAAAAATTTTAGTAAAAAGCAAGACACTCTTCAATTGATTTACTTTTTTTGAAATATTTAATAAAATACTTGTGATTATTCAAGAACAAAAGGTAAAATTGTTGTTTATCCTGATATACAGAACGTAAACCTTCACAAATTTTAGCAAAGCTGTATTTCAGTTCAAATCTCAATAAATCATGCTCGCAACACATACCTCAGAAATAACAACAACAACAATTCAGGCAGTTAAAAAAGTGTTTTTGCTGCAACAACAAGCAACTCAACGCCTTAAAACGGCAAGTGCTGCGGAGAGGATCGGACAATTGAAAAAACTACGTACGTATCTACTCTCGCATATGGAGGAAGCCAAGGATGCTACGTACAAAGATTTCAGAAAACCCGAAGCGGAAACAATGTTGGGGGAGATGTTTGGTGTCCTGGGAGAGTTAAACTATACCATCAAAAACCTGAAAAGGTGGATGAAACCCAAACAAGTGTCAACTCCACTAAGTGCCATTGGAACAGATAGTTATATTCAATACGAAGCCAAAGGAAATGCGCTTATTATTTCTCCCTGGAATTACCCGATCAGTTTGGCCTTAAAACCTTTGGTTTCTGCTTTGGCGGCGGGATGTACGGTTATCATAAAACCCTCCGAACTTACCCCGCATTCGTCGGCTTTTATCAAAAAAGTAATTGAAGATACCTTTTCACCCTCAGAAGTTGCTGTTTTTGAAGGAGATGCTACTCTGTCTCAGGCACTTCTTGAATTGCCGTTTAATCATATATTTTTTACGGGCAGTCCCGCAATTGGGAAAGTTGTGATGAAGGCTGCGGCTCAGCATCTCGCCTCTGTAACACTCGAATTGGGTGGAAAATCTCCCTGCATTATTGACGAAACAGTACAAATGGCCGATACGGCCCGCAAGGTAGCCTGGGCTAAATTTCTGAATAATGGCCAAACCTGCATTGCTCCCGACTATGTGCTGGTACATCGTTCGGTGAAAGATTCATTCGTCAAAGAGTTTGGGAAGGCTATTCAGGAAATGTACTTTTCTAATGGAACTACCGCCGAAACGTCTGAAAGCTATTGCCGAATCGTGAATGAAAAACACTTTCAACGGCTGGACAATTACCTGCACGATGCGGTTGGGAAAGGTGCCAAACTGGAAGTTGGTGGAAAGACAACTGCCCAAGAAAATTTTATTGAACCCACGCTTATTTCGCACGTAACGGATGAGATGCTGCTAATGCAGGAAGAAATTTTTGGTCCTTTACTACCTCTTCGTACCTACGAAACGCTGGACGAAGTCATTGACTATATCAATCAGGGAGAAAAACCTTTGGCGTTGTATATCAATAGCCGAAATGCAAAAACTGTTGAAACACTTCTGAACAGCACCACAGCCGGAGATGCATTGGTAAACGAATTTTTACTACAATTTGGTAATCATGAAATTCCTTTTGGCGGAGTTAATAATAGTGGAATCGGAAAATCGAATGGTTTTTTCGGATTTGAAGAATTTTCCAACCGAAAAGGGGTCATGAAGCGAAGGTTTGGAACTATGAAATTTTTGTATCCTCCTTATTCCGAACGAATTAATAAACTCCTTAATTGGGCAGTAAAATACGTGTGAACAAAAAAGTCGGGGCTCGTTTTGAAGAGTCCCGACTTTTTTGCATTTAAAAAAACTATGAATAAATCTCCTTCCGGGTTGCTTTCAACGTATTGGTAAGCAATCCACAGATCGTCATGAGCCCAACTCCACCGGGAACTGGCGTGATGTAGCTGGTTTTTGGTGCTACATCCGCAAAATTTACGTCGCCCTTGATCGCAAATCCACTCTTTTTGGAAGGATCAGCTACGCGTGTAATACCAACATCAACTACCACAGCGCCTTCTTTGACATAGTCAGCGGTAACAAACTCGGGTCGTCCTAAGGCTACGATCAAAATATCGGCAGTTTGACAAATTTCTTTCAGATTTTGCGTTTTGCTGTGGCAAATCGTAACTGTGCAATTGCCCGGATTAGCATTCCGCTGCATCAAAATACTCATCGGAAGCCCTACAATCTGACTTCGTCCGATTACTACACAGTGCTTGCCCGATGTTTCGATAGTGGCCCGTTGCAGCATTTCCAATATACCAAACGGCGTTGCAGACAGGTAAGCAGGTAAGCCTTTGCACATTCTTCCCACGTTGATTGGATGAAAACCATCGACATCTTTAGCCGGGTGAATGGCTTCCATAATGGTGTTTTCGGAAATGTGTTTGGGAAGAGGTAGCTGCACAATAAATCCATCCACATCAGCATCGTTATTGAGTGTCTGAACGGCTGCAAGGACTTCGGTTTCGGTAACGTCCGGGTTTAAACGAACGAGTGTTGATGAAAAACCAATTTCTTCACAACTTCTGATTTTGGATGCAACGTAGGTCTCACTCGCGCCGTCGTTGCCTACCAAAATAGCGGCCAAATGTGGTTTTTTGCCTCCGGTGGCTGTCCACTCTTCAACTTGTTGTTTTATTTCGGATTTTATAATTGTGGAAAGCGCCTTTCCGTCAAGGAGTTGCATAAATAAAGAATTGTATTGTACAGGTAAAAATATTATTATAAATACGACATCGGATCTTCTGCGACCCGAATCTGTGTTTCAAAGCTATTAAGCAAGTGCATGTCTTCCTCCGAAATTTCAAAATCCCACACGTCAAAATTTTGTTCAATTCGGTCTTTTTTTACCGATTTAGGAATTGTTACCACTCCATGCTGCATGGACCAACGAATTAATACCTGATAGGTAGATTTTCCGCAACGCTGGGCCACCGCATTCAAAACCTCATTATCTTCGGCTTTTCCCCGAACCAACGGTGCATATCCTTCGGGTTGTATTCCCAGGTTTTTACAATAAGTCAATAAATCAGGTAAAAAAAGGAATGGATTAAACTCAAACTGATTGACCATAGGCATAATCTCGGCATAGGTTTGCAATTCTTCGAGGTGAGGTTCATAGTAGTTTGACACACCAATAGCCCGAACCCGACCTTCTGTGTACAACTTTTCCAGCGCTTTCCAGGTTGCTTCCCGGTGTTCTCGCACCGGCCAATGAATCAGGTACAAATCCAGATAGTCTGTTTGCAGGCGGTTCAGGCTTCGGTCAAATGCTTTGAAGGTTTCTTCGTAGCCTTGTTCGTCATTATAGACTTTTGACGTAATGAAAATTTCTTTTCGGTCAATTCCGCTTTTAAGAATTCCTTTTCCTACTTCTTCTTCATTTTTATAAATACTAGCCGTATCAATCATACGATAGCCCGCTGCGAGTGCGTAAGCTACCGCATTGCTTACTTCATCAAGTGTGCCCGGTGCATAAATGCCAAGACCGAGCAAAGGCATCTCTATGCCATTCTGTAAAGTGACGGTTTTGTTCATCCTGTTGTGTAATTATTCACCAGTAAATCAAAAACTTTTGCGGCTCCCACGGTTGCTTTTTCCTGGATGAAAGTCATATTCTTTTGTTGTCTCAGGTCCGGAAGTGAAGGGTCGATCAGGAAAACCGGGACCTTTGGAGAAACAAAATGAACAAGACCTGCCGCAGGATAAACCGCTAAGGATGTGCCTATTACCAGAAAAATATCCGCTTGCTCAGTAATGCGAATGGCATCATCCATCATTGGTACTTCCTCTCCAAACCACACAATGTGAGGCCTTAATTGGCTGCCATCTTCGCCAAGGTCGCCCAGACCTAATTCCCAACCATCCAGTTCATAAATCAGGTCAGGGTTTTTTGTACTGCGGACTTTGAATAATTCCCCGTGCAGATGCAGCACCTGAGTAGATCCGGCCCGTTCGTGCAAATTGTCCACATTTTGAGTAATAATGCTTACGTCAAAATATTCTTCCAGCTTGACCAGAATCTTATGAGCGTCGTTGGGCTCAACGGTCAGCGCCTGTTTTCGCCTCTGATTATAAAATTCGAGCACCAAAGCCGGGTTTTTGCGGAACCCCTCCGGCGTAGCGACCTCTTCCACCCGATGGTTTTCCCACAAGCCTCCACTGTCCCGAAATGTGCGAATACCACTTTCGGCACTTATACCAGCTCCCGACAAAACCACGAGTTTTTTCATTGGATAAAGTCGCTTTATTCCTTCGTTTTCTTCGCCTTTGGAGCCGCTGCTTTGGTTTTGGCCGCTGCCTTAGTTTTTGTGGCTGCCTTGGCTTTCGGTGCTGCCTTGGCTTTGGCCGGAGCTTTTTCTTCGGTTAATTCGGCTATTTTTACCACATCTTCGTAGGTTAGCGAAGCAGGTTCGGTGCCTTTCGGAATTTTTAAATTTCGTTTGCCAAAAGCGATGTAGGGACCATATCTGCCATTGATGACTTTCACATTTGGATTTTCGTCATATTCCCGGATCAGCCGATTGCTTTCAAGCACACGTTTGGCAGTAATAATTTCTACCAATCGCTCGGTCGTTACGGCCATCGGGTCGTCGGTAGGAGCAAGGGAATAAAATTTGTCGTCGTGTTTTACATACGGGCCATATTTGCCAATATTTACCACCAGACTTTTATCCTCATAAAAACCGACTTCACGCGGAAGTTTGAACAACTCCATGGCGTCATGGAACGTGATAGTTTCCATGAGTTGTCCTTTCAGAAGGCTGGCAAAGCGTGGTTTTTCTTCGTCTTCTACATCGCCAATCTGCACGTAGGGGCCATATTTTCCCACCCGTACGCTGACTTTTTTACCCGTTTCCGGGTCTTCCCCAATCTCCCGGGTTGTCAGGCTTTTATCTATTTTTTCGCCGGCTGCATCAGATACCCGTTTATGGAAATTCTGATAAAAACCGTCAATCATATCCTGCCAGCGTACTTTACCTTCGGCGATATTATCAAAATCTTTTTCGACATTAGCCGTAAAAGAAAAATCCACAATATCCTGAAAATGATTGACCAGAAAATCATTGACAATCATACCCGCGCTTGTGGGGAAAAGCTTTGATTTCTCAGTGCCAAAAACTTCGGTATTGACCTGCTGCCTAATCGTATCGTCTTTCAGGGTGATTTCCTTAAACTTCCGTTCCTGACCCGTACGGTCTTCTTTTACCACATACTCCCGTCGGATGATCGTCGATATAGTCGGAGCGTAGGTTGAAGGACGGCCTATGCCCATTTCTTCCAGCTTTTTTACCAGACTTGCTTCCGTATACCGGGGTGGATTTCGAGTAAAACGCTCAATCGCCTTCAAGTGATCGAGATTAAGTTTTTGATCAATATTCAACGGTGGCAGCATGCCTTTTTGCTCTTCGTCCTCCTCATCACTTGATTCCAGATAAACTTTCAGAAAACCTTCAAATTTGATGACTTCTCCCTGTGCAATCAGTTCTTCTTTTGTTTTTGAAATCGAAATCGTTGCCGTTGTACGTTCGAGACGGGCGTCAGCCATTTGGGAGGCAATTGCACGTTTCCAGATCAATTCGTACAACCGCTGTTCGTTTCGGTCTTTACTTCCGACAAGTGTTGAAAAATCCGTTGGCCGAATAGCCTCGTGTGCTTCCTGCGCTGATTCTGACTTAGTTTTAAATATCCGACGGAAGTAAAAATCTGTCCCGTATTCGGTTTCAATCTGCGTTTTAGCCTTTTGCAACGCTTCCTCCGACAAGTTAGTTGAGTCCGTACGCATGTAGGAAATTTTCCCTGCTTCGTATAGTTTCTGAGCAACGGTCATGGTTTGTGAAACCGAAAAACTCAGCTTACGGGAAGCTTCCTGTTGCAGGGTAGAAGTTGTAAACGGCGCTGCGGGTGTTTTCTTGGCCGGTTTGGTTTCCAGATTTTTGATATGGAAATCGGCTCCTACGCATTTTTCTACAAATTGAAGTGCCAACTCTTCTGTTTCAAAATTCTTAGGGAGCTCGGCATTCAGAACTTTTCCTGCACCCAAATCAAAACGAGCGGTAATTTTGTAGCTGCTTTTGGTCTGAAAAGCCTCAATTTCGCGTTCACGGTCTACGATTACACGAACCGCCACCGACTGCACTCGCCCGGCAGAAAGCGAGGATTTTCCGATTCGTATCTTTTTCCAAAGGATAGGCGAGAGTTCATACCCTACCAAACGATCCAAAATCCGGCGAGCCTGTTGGGCATTCACCAAATCAATATCAATAGTCCGGGGTTTACCAATGGCATTCTGCAAAGCAGTTTTGGTGATTTCCCTAAACACAATGCGTTTGGTAGAATCGGGGAGACCAAGGGCTTCTTTCAAGTGCCAGGAGATTGCCTCTCCTTCGCGGTCATCGTCCGTTGCGAGCCACACTTCGGAATCTTTGGCAAGTTTTTTTAGCTCATTTATAACTTTGACTTTATCAGCCGAAACTTCATACACCGGCGTGTAGCCATTTTCGGTATCTACGCCCATGTCATGCTCAGGTAAATCACGTACGTGACCATAGCTTGACATGACCGTAAAATCGGATCCTAAGTATTTTTCAATCGTCTTGGCCTTGGCCGGTGACTCAACGATCACCAGGTTTTTTGACATAAGATAGGTGTTTGGTATTTGATAAAATGGTGCTTTGCCCGCTTCAAATATAGAGTAGATTCTATGAAAAGATAAACTGCTGTGATAAATGTATTGTTAATGTGAATTTACTTCAACAGTTTTTTTGAGACCGGCAAAATTGTACTTTTTGACTGATAATCACATCAGATACTTTAATTGAATTCTGCAATTTTGAACAAAATTAAGAAAAAAGATTGCCAAACTGGAATAAATAGAAAATCGTTCAAGGCAAAAATCGTTGAAATTATGTACTTTTAGGCGTTTTTGAAAATTTACAATAAAACAGAATCAAAACTCAATTATGGCATTTGACTTAGACATGATCAAGGGTGTATATACCCGCATGGAAGAACGAATTGATACCGCACGCAACGTAGTAGGTCGTCCTTTAACACTCGCAGAAAAAATCCTGTATTCTCACCTTTGGGAAGGTTCGGCTTCGGCTGCTTACGAACGCGGAAAAGCCTACGTGGATTTTGCTCCCGACCGCGTAGCAATGCAGGATGCTACTGCCCAAATGGCGCTGTTGCAATTTATGCAGGCCGGCCGTCCGCAGGTTGCAGTACCTTCAACTGTTCACTGCGATCACTTGATTCAGGCAGAAGTTGGAGCCGCTGAGGATTTACAGATTGCCAAAACAAAAAATAAAGAAGTATACGATTTTCTTGCCTCAGTATCAAATAAATACGGAATTGGTTTCTGGAAACCCGGCGCGGGTATTATCCATCAGGTAGTGCTTGAAAACTACGCATTTCCGGGGGGGATGATGATCGGAACGGATTCTCATACACCCAATGCAGGTGGTTTGGGCATGATTGCGATTGGTGTAGGTGGTGCCGATGCGAGCGATGTTATGTCGGGCCTTGCGTGGGAACTGAAAATGCCGCGGTTGATTGGTGTAAAATTGACTGGAAAACTATCAGGATGGGCTTCTGCCAAAGACGTTATTTTGTGGGTAGCCGGTCAGTTGACTGTTAAAGGAGGTACAGGGTATGTAGTTGAATATTTTGGCGAAGGAGCCGAAAGTCTTTCCTGTACTGGAAAAGGCACAATCTGTAACATGGGTGCCGAAATCGGAGCAACAACCTCGATTTTTGCCTATGACGATAAAATGGCAGATTACCTGCGCTCAACCGACCGGGCCGATGTAGCCGAAGCTGCCGAAGCTGCCAAAGCAAATCTTCGTTCGGATGATGAAGTGTATGAAAATCCTGCGTTGTACTACGATCAAATGATAGAACTTGATCTTTCTACGCTGGAACCGCACGTAAACGGACCTTTCACGCCTGATTTGGCATGGCCGCTTTCCAAGTTTGCACAAGCAGTTAAAGAAAATAACTGGCCCGAGCGTCTGGAAGTGGGTTTGATTGGCTCCTGTACCAACTCGTCCTACGAAGATATGACCCGTGCAGCGTCGGTAGCAGGACAGGCTTCGTTGAAAAATATTAAAGCAAAAGCTGAATTTACCATTACGCCCGGTTCCGAAATGGTTCGCTTCACAGCAGAGCGTGACGGAATCCTGGATACTTTTGAGAAAATTGGCGGGGTTGTACTTGCGAATGCTTGTGGACCTTGCATCGGTCAGTGGGCGCGTCACATGGATGATCCGACTCGCAAAAACTCAATCATCACGTCGTTTAACCGGAATTTTGCCAAGCGTAACGACGGAAACCTGAGTACTCACGCGTTTGTAGCTTCCCCCGAAATCGTGACAGCATTTGCCATTGCGGGCGATTTGACCTTTAACCCAATGACCGACACCCTGAAAAACGAGGATGGTCAGGATGTCATGCTCGACGAACCGCAGGGCATCGAACTGCCACTGAAAGGGTTTGACGTGGAGGATGCAGGCTATCAGGCTCCCGCTGCTGATGGAAGTCAGGTGCAGGTGCTTGTTGATCCTGAGTCGGATCGTTTGCAATTGCTCGATCCTTTCAAAGAATGGGAAGGTACTGATTTGAAAGGTCTTAAACTTCTGATTAAAGCCAAAGGTAAATGTACTACTGACCACATTTCTATGGCAGGTCCGTGGTTGAAATACCGTGGTCACCTCGACAACATTTCAAATAATATGTTGATTGGTGCCGTGAATTATTTTAACGAAAAATCAAATCTCGTTAAAAACCAACTGTCGGGTGCGTACGGCGAAGTACCTGCCACGCAGCGTATTTATAAAGCCGAAGGCATTGGCTCAATTGTCGTAGGTGATGAAAACTACGGCGAAGGTTCTTCCCGCGAGCATGCCGCAATGGAGCCTCGTCATTTGGGTGTTCGGGCTATTTTGGTAAAATCTTTTGCCCGGATTCACGAAACAAACCTGAAAAAACAGGGAATGCTGGCGCTTACCTTTGCAGATCCGTCTGACTACGAAAAAGTTCAGGAAGATGACACGATTGATATCGTTGGTCTGAATTCATTTGAACCTGGTCGTTCGCTGACCGTCGTGTTGCATCACTCTGATGGAACAAAGGACGAAATTACGGTGAACCATACCTACAATGAGCAGCAGATCAAATGGTTTCAGGCAGGATCAGCCCTGAACATTATCCGCAAATCGGTAGGTGCCTAATTCACGTTCTCCTATATTGAGGAATAGGTAAAGCGGTTGAGCTGCTTTAACTTCAATGAATAAATTACTAAAAGACCCTGATACTGTAAAAGTTATCAGGGTCTTTTGTATAATACAGATTTTTCTGTCTCTTTTTGAGTTAAATGAGTGAATTAATCAATGATCAGGAGTAAAAAGTTATGAAAAAAAGAAATTTGATTCCTGCGGCTGTGGGTTTGTTTTGGTGCATAGGAAATTCATTGGACGGTTTTGCTCAGAAGGATACACTCACAGCTACACAGCTGGAAGAAGTCACGGTTCAGGCATTTGAGTCGCGGCGGACGCTTCTGGAAACAACGGCATCTGTTGGATTAGTTACTCCCAAGTCCTTTCAACGCTATGCGCCAACTACCTTCACCAATGCGGTAAATTCCCTTCCCGGCGTTCGCATGGAAGAGCGCTCGCCGGGAAGCTACCGGTTTTCGGTTCGGGGTAGTTTGTTGCGTTCTCCTTTTGGGGTGCGTAATGTCAAGTTCTACTGGAATGGAATTCCGTTTACAGATGCAAGCGGAAATACTCCGCTTAACTCTCTGGATTATGGTTCGATCGGGCGAATGGAAGTTATCAAAGGCCCGGGAAGTAGTCTGTACGGAGCCGGAACGGGCGGAGTAGTTTTGTTAAACACGCCTTCCGGTGCCGGTCAGTATGGTTTTTCGCAAGCCGTAGGAGTTGGATCGTATGGATTTCAGAGTAGAAATACTGAGCTGCGATTGGGCGATGTTTCCGTTCGGTACGGACATCAACAACAGGATGGATTCCGGCAGCATAGTGGCATGGTACGCGATGCGTTGCAGGTAAATTCAACTACTGCACTTTCCGAAAAATCTAGTCTTTCCATTCTTGGCCTGTATTCAGATTTGCACTATAAAACACCGGGTGGCATTAATTTGGATCAATATACCAAAGATCCTACGCTTGCCCGGCAGCCAACGCCCACGATTCCTGGAAGTGTCACTCAGAATGCTGGAATTTATACACGATATACTTTGCTGGGACTACAACATTCATTGGATTTGAGTTCGCACTGGAATCAGTCGATTTCGCTTTATGTTAATGCCAATGATTTTGCCAATCCGTTCATTACTAATTTTGAAAAGAGAGACGAACAGGGTTTTGGCGGTCGTAATGTCTGGAATTATACCAGGCCTGGAAGTAAAATTGATGTGCAGTGGACCAGTGGCTTTGAATGGCAATACGGCAAATCAAGTCAACGAAACTATCAGAACAATGCGGGTGTTCCCGGTAATTTTTTAACTTCCGAAGATATCCGAAGTACCAATTGGTCGGTTTTTAGTCAAATAGAATTAACCCCACTTGAAAATTTGATTATAAACGCCGGTGCTAGTTTGAATTCTTTTCGGTATGGATACGAACGCTTTTTTCCCGCACCCTACGCCGAGGATTCCCGATCCTTTGGAGTAATTGCAAATCCCAGACTTGCAGCCACCAAGAAAATAGGCGATACCTGGGCAGTTACCGCCTCTTTAAGCTCTGGTTTTTCTCCGCCTACTTTGCAGGAAGTTCGCCCCTCAGCAGGAGGTTTTCGTACAGATTTAGCGCCTGAACGTGGCCTGAATCGCGAAATCGCTGTTCGCCGTGTGGGCGAAAGACTTCGCATGGAAATTATCGGGTATTTGTTTAATCTCAACGAAACCATCGTGCGTCGCTCAGATGAAGCCGGAGCGGAATTTTTTGTAAATGCCGGAAAAACTAATCAAAAAGGACTCGAATGGATGTTTGAGTATGGTTTGATTAGAAATCTGGGACTGATGGAAGAAGTGAAAATCAGACATTCCGGGAATTTTGTTTCGTATCGATATGATACCTATCAGCAAGGAGATGTTAATTTTAGTGGAAATAAATTGCCCGGCATTCCTTCAACTTTTCAAATGACAGGCCTTGATGTGATTTTGAAAAATGGAATATCGGCCTTTGTTTCCTACCAATCGTTGAGTAAAGTATTTTTAAACGATGCTAATACCGTAGAAGCACCTGGATTTAATCAATTAGCTGCGCGGCTTATTTGGAATAAAGCCTGGACGAAACATCTCAGTACCGAACTTTCAGCTTCTGCCGATTGGGCGGCAGCCGATATTTATAGTTTAGGGTTTGACTTGAACGCCTTTGGAAATCGGTACTACAATGCGGCTCCCAAACAGAATTATTGGTCAGGCTTGAAAGTTAACTATGTTTTTTAAAGAACTGAATATCAATACGATGTACTAAATTTATTACAGTATTTGAAACGCTTTTAACAAACTATTTACACCCAAAAGTATAGTAACCAATAGTATTAAAAGTAAAAGCAGATTCTGAGACCGGGTATTTAATAATTCAGTGGATAAAAGCTTCGTATCATTGACACAACGAAAAAGTTGCCAGCTAACAAATGGTAACAAAAGTGCGTTGGCAATTTGTGCGGCCAAAATAACCGGAATGGGTTTGAAGGCAAGTAAACCAAAGACAAGCCCCGTCGCCAATACCCCTTTCCAGACCCAACTTGTTTGAGCGGGAGTCGTCGCCAAAAGGGTTTTGGCTGTGAGCGATGCCGCCAAAGGTGCCGTAACGACAGACGTAAAACCTGCACCAAACAAACCCACTGCATACAAAATGCCGCCCCAGGTTCCCATTTTTCGGGTGAGTACTGAGGCGGCATTTTGAAAGCTAAATGCACCTTCCATTAGCGTACCCGAAAAAAGAATAGCCATTGAAATGATTCCCCCGATTAAAATAGCCGGAAAAATCCCCTGACGCATTTCCCGAATTGTCTGTCCTTGTCCGATGCCTGAACCCAAAAAAAGGTTGTAGGGAACAATTGTTGTGCCAATCAGGCCTGCAATCACAAGGGCAGATTCGGGCGGGAAGCTGGGAATCAGGCTATGTTGAAGCAGCTGAGCCGGATTTTGTACTTGCGGCAAACTGACAATCAGAAAGGAAAAACCAAGCACAAAAACCAATAGTCCGAGTACTTTGGTCAGTACAGAAATGGTACGTATTTGCAACAATATAAATCCTCCCAGGCCTATCAGCAGGCTTATGAGCCATGTAGGGCCGGACCAAAGTAGCGAAATACCGGAAACTGCTCCCAGAATATTTCCGGCTTCGTAGGCTGCGCAACCCAGAATAATTCCGCCAGCCATTAACCGGCTGATCCAGAGCCCATTTTTCCCGTGACGCATGATCATAATTTCACCAAGACTTTTACCCGACCCCAAGGTGATTCGGGCGGCTGCTTCCTGCAAAACGTAGGTGGCAAGGATAGAAAAGCTTAATGCCCACAGAAGAGAAGTGCCAAAATTTAAACCTGCCAAAGCGCAGGTCGTGACCGTACCCGGACCGATGAAAGCGGCTGAAATTACGGACCAAAACAGAACTCTTGATAGTCCCCTGGAAAAGGAAAGTGTTTTCATATAGATAATGCTGGATCGCCGTAGCCACCACCACCGGGCGTTTCAAGTCTGATGCGGTCGCCGGGTTGTACGGTTGTGCTGCAAATTCCCGGACATTTTTCAATGGAGCCTGATTTTCTAAAAATCGTTTGATCAGCCGACTTTCCGTTGCTGCCTCCCGCCAACCCATAGGGTGCAAAATGTCGATGCTGCCCCAAGATAGTAATGTCGAGTGTTTCCAGAAATTCAAATTCACGAATTAATCCGTCACCACCTTTCCACTGCCCGGATCCACCCGAATTTTCACGAATGCCAAAATGTACCATTTGCACCGGATACCGTCTTTCCAGTTCCTCCACGTCTGTAATGCGTGTGTTGGTCATGTGCTGATGAATGCCCGCATGACCATGAAAACCCGGCCCGGCCCCACAGCCACCTCCAATGGTTTCGTAGTAGCCAAGCGTTTCATTGCCAAAAAGAAAATTATTCATCGTTCCCTGACTGCATGCCGCCAGGCCAAAAGCTTTCAAAAGTGTGTCAACCAACCGCTGACTTACTTCGGTATTTCCACCGACCACTGCCGGACAAGCGGCGGGATCGTCCTGAAAATCAGGATGGAGAAGTGTGTTTTCTGGTAAAATGATAGTCACATTTTTCATTAACCCATCGTTCAGTGGAATTTCCCGATTGACCAGCAATCGAAGGACATAAAGCAAAGCACTGTGAATAATCGAAAGATTGGCATTTAGATTATTCGGGTGAACTTTGGATGTATTGGTAAAATCAAAGGTGAGAGCATCTTTTTTTAGGGAGATTTTTACCGAAATCCGATGACCATCATCCAGAAACTCAGTGGCTGATAAAGTTTTTCCTTCCCAGCTATCCAGTGCCTGCTGTAATCGTAAATAGGCGTTCTCCTTCAATTTTTTCATGAAAGAAAGTATTTTTTCCTCACCAAACTGCCCCACTAAGTTGAGTAATCCAGCCTGACCTTTTCGGAGCGACGAAAGAGCCGCCACAATATCTGCCTCATTTTCAGCCCACATGCGGGATGGATAGGGACCATTTAGAAATAGTGATCGTATATTTTCCCACTCCAATTTTCCTACCTTTACCAAATATTGAGGCAAAATTACAACGCCTTCTTCTTGGAGCGTGTGAGCGTTGGGAGGCATGGAACCCGGCCGGGTTCCACCAATCTCTGCATGATGCGCGCGGTTGATCACGTAACCCACAAGCTGCCCTGAATCAGTAAAAACCCCAGCCAGCATCGTGACGTCAGGTAAATGAGATCCACCGTATTTTGGATGATTCGTAAGGACAACATCGCCCGGACCGATGGGTAGGCGTTCCAGAATGAGGCGCGCGCAAACTCCTAAACTTCCCAAATGCACAGGAATATGAGGCGCGTTGACGAGTAATTCGCCTTCAGGATCAAGCAGGGCGCAGGAGAAATCCAACCGCTCTTTTACATTTACTGAAAATGCCGTGCGCTGCAAATGAACGCCCATTTCTTCGGCGATACCTTTGAATCGATTGGTAAATAACTCTAATTCAATTTCTTCCGCATGAGAATCAACTACTTTATTTGAAGTTAAATCCCTCTCTTGTTTTAAAATAATATCGAGGGAAGGTTGCACGCAAAAAGCCCAGCTCTCCGGCACAAAAGTTGTTGAGTGCTCGCCGGTAATGATGCAGGGGCCCGAAGCTCCTTTGGCAGGGTCCAGGTCTGACCATTGATAGACCGGGTGGATTGTTGAAAAGACCGAATTCGTCAGCGTGCGTCGGGGTGCAGGTGGTGAGGAAGAATAAGAAATCCTTTGTATTTTTTCAGGCAGACGCTTTTTCTCTCGACCCATCAGCCGAATGCTTTCTACTTCAATTTGTTTATTTTCAGGCAAATAGCCATATAGTTTTTTGTAGTCTTCATAAAAACGATCAAGAGTTTGGGGTCCTGAATAGGCTACTTCCAGCGGCGTTTCCTGACCTTGAAAGCGTAGAAAAATGCTGCAAAAAGCAGTTTCTGTTTCCCAAACCCCATCCTGATTTAGCAATTCTGTAACTTCCAGCTTCATTTCTTTAAGCCAGGAAGAAAGCTTTGGCTCAACTGTATTCCAGGGCATAAGTATTTGCCTTGTAGCCAATCTGTTCAGTGCGGCAACACCCATTCCGGCGGCACTAAAAAGTCCGGCTTCAAAAGGAATAATCACTTCGGTACAGCCCAAAAGTTCGGCCAACTGACAGCCATGAAGCCCGCCCGCGCCGCCAAAGGTCATGAGTGCATATTCGGAAGGATCTTCGCCCTGTGCGACGGATATTTTGCGAATTGCCTCAGCCATTTTTTCATTGGCAATGCGTTCAAAACCCTGCAATACTTCCAGTTCGGTGAGCCTATTACCGGTAAGTTCTTCCATCAATTCCAATAAATCATTCAGCGCTTTCCAGGCGAGCGTGGGTTGGATCGGAATTTCAAACTGACTGGTATCAAGTTTGGATAACAAAAGATTTACATCCGTAATGGTGAGCGGTCCGCCGGCGCCGTAGCAGGCAGGACCGGGTTTGGCGCCTGCACTTTGCGGACCGACTTGTAGTGTAAATCCATCGAACCAACAGACCGAGCCGCCACCTGCCGCCACGGTTTCGATGGCCAACGCCGGATTGGCGATTTCCATGCCGTTGATTCGGGTCAGGTAGGTGAGTGGCAGGCTGTCATCAAAGCGTGCCGTGTCCGTGCTCGTACCGCCCATGTCAAAGGTTAGGAGTTGTCGGTATCCGAGTTGCTTTGCCAGAGAAAGAGCGGCGGTCATGCCACCGGCCGGGCCACTGAGCAGGCTGTCTTTGGCCAAGTACTTTTCGCTGCCCAGCAATCCACCCGCACTCGTCATGACTTGTATAGCCGCAGAACCTAAACTTGATTCAATATTATGGAGGTACGATTTAATTACCGGAGCCAAATAAGCATCGACAACGGTGGTTTGGGTACGCCTTAGAAAATGAATATTGGGAGAAAGTGACGTAGAAACAGATAGAGGACATGTCAGTTCTTTACTTAAATAATCAGCTACGGCCTGCTCATGCGACGGGTTTTTGTAGGCGTTGAGCAATGAAATAGCAATCGACTGAAATGAGTTTTGGATTAAAAAATCACGGAGCCTAAGCAATTCCCTTTCGTTTAAAGGAATCAATACATTTCCCAGGGCATCTATGCGCTCGTTAATTTCAAAAACCTCTTCTTGCAACGCAGGAATTGTCGGAATATCTAGTTGAAAAAGATGGGGTCGTTGCTGTGTTCCGATGGGTAAAATATCCTTGAAACCTTTGGTGGTAATCAGCAACGTTTTCGCACCTTTTCTTTCCAGCAAAGCGTTGGTGCCAATCGTAGTTCCGAGGCGCAAGTCGATGGGTGGAAAGGTGCTACCCAGGGGAGTTGCTGTAAGTAACCGAATGGCTAGCACTGGGGCCTCTTCATGCGTAGTAAGGTCAAAATCCTGGTTTACAAGCGCCGGTATATTTTCTTCCAGTGTTAGAATTTGATTTTTATAGTCAATTGACAACACTTTTGTTTGAATATTCCGGGAGGGTATTTGTAAGGTATACCCTTCCAATAACCGGGAATCATAGGACCACGGAGCTTCAAACGAGTAAACGTAGGGGTTGATCTTTCGAGTAATTTTCCCACGGAGCGAGCTGCTGCTCAGAACCTTGATGCGATGCTTTTTACCTGCCGGATCTAAGCCAAGGCAATCGGTAAAGGTGCCGCCGGTATCAATCAGAATCTGCCACGAATTGGTTGGTGTCACAAGGGGAGGATTTTATTTGAATAAAAATTGATCAACTATTTCCCAGCAGAAATCAGATTGGCAAAAAGCCGATAGGCCCCTGGAACTCCCGCGGGGAGTTCTCTGAAAAACGAAAGTCCGGTATAAATAAAATGTCCTTTACCATACGAACAATAGATCAGGCTTCCGGTTTTTTCCTCCTCACCCGGATCTTTGCTGGCAAAAAGCGGGATATACTGTGGGGCAAAATCTGTGGCAAAGTACAATCCTCTTTCCTGTATCCAGCCTTCAAAATCTTCTGAGCTGATTTTGTTTGGTTTCGTAAGCAGTAAATGTTCAGGAGTCAGAAAGCGCATCGCTGCTGTTTCGTCAGTGACCCGGTCACGGCTAATTGTGAATGGATAAGGTCCTAATTGATTTACTTTTAGATCATTACTCAAAAATCCGTTGCGAGGTGTAACATATTGGATCAGGAACGTTCCGCCATTTTTTACATAATCCATCAGGCGATTTTGATAAAAAGCCAGACGCTCATTGGTATTGTAAGCGCGAACCCCGGCAATAATCGCATCAAAACGACTCAAATCTCCGCTTAATTCAGCTTCGCCCAGGAAAGTTACGTGACAACCCAGCTGCACCAAAGCCGCCGGAACTTCGTCACCCGCACCTGCGAGATACCCAATTTCTTTGGCCAGATTTCTTACATTTACCCTCACGATTTCGGCATCCGCGGGAGGGAAAATGGATTGTGTGGGGATGTGGCTATACGCCACAGTTCTGAGGCTATTTGAAAATGTTCCCCGGTTGGTTTTGGCAACTACGGTCATTTTGCCGGAACTATTGGAAGCAGGCGGCAATAGATTAATCTGGAAGGTTTTTTCCTCGTATTTGTTCTGAAACGAAAAGGCAATTTCGGATGGTTCTGCCTTCCAGCCCGTAGGTAGGTTGAATGTTAGCGTTCCCGAAAGGCCGATGTCATGAGCCTTTACCAGCAAAGAAAGTGGCTTGGGTGTCTGATCGGGAAAGACCAATACTTTTTCAGAAAGATTAACCGTTACAGCAGGCCTAACTTCAAAGGGGCGATAAATTTCACCAATAGAAGGATCTACGTACTTAAATTTCCAGGGATAGGTATAGGTAAGTGATTGACCATCAATCAGAAAAGTAAAGCTCGTTTGTAGCGTTGGTGTATTTTCGGGCAGGCCAATATACTCTTGACCTTCGTATTGAAAAATTTTATCCTTAATTGGATTTTTTAACCAATACGGTTGAGTGACAGGGACTTGTTTCGGAATAGTTGCCTGTACCGGTAATTTAAAACCATTGAAAGGATCAAGCCTTGCCCGTAGTGTGCTGTCAAACGTAAGTCCGGGCATTGAAACTTTTTGCAGAATTACTGGAATAGTGGACGTTCGATTGACGGCCTGCACCAACAGAGACGCGTTACCTCCGGCAGTGGTAGAGTATTCGGTGGCTGTGGTTTCTATCCAAAGACCTAAACATTGCTGAATCAAAGTTTTAACATCCTCTTTCTTTTTCTTTACATAAAAATTCTTTCCGTCGAGTTTTTCCAGTTCTTTATAAATAGCCAAAAGTGCAGGCACTGATTTAGCCGGATTTTCTGCCTGAAAGGTTTCGATTGTAGATTCAATCATTCGTTTTACCTCGGCACCTCCCGCTACCCGGTTCCAGCTAATGTCAACCCCATCAAACAAATCTTCCTTTGCGGGTTCACCATCCTTGTGCAATAGGTAATCCTTCCGAATGGTGCGCGAAGGCGCTGAGCCGAACCCCTGCGTTTTGTGCATACTCCGGCTTTCAGCGGCAATTTCGGAATAAGATTTCCCCCAAAGTGCGTTGTAGCCACTCAGATCAATGGAAATAAAACTGCCTTGGTCGGTAGGCTGATTGTTTTGAAAACCGGGAGAATACGAATTCCAAACGATTCGAAGCGGTTGCCAGGGCTGCACGGTGGAGAGTTGTTCGGGAAATTTTGTCGCATCGCCGGCAATTTTAAAGGCTTCCAGTGCCAGGTAGGCCGACGAATTATGATGCCCGTGCCCCGCCCGTTCATCGGGAGGAAACCGGGTAATGAGCACATCGGGGCGATGTTTTCGGATCAGGTACACTACATCAGCCAGAATCTTGTCTTTACCCCAGAATTCAAGCGTTTCTTCCCGGGTTTTTGAAAAACCAAAGTCATACGCCCGGCTAAACAGCTGCTGAGCGCCGTCAATGCGACGGGCGGCAAGTAATTCCTGCGTGCGAATAATTCCAATATATTCACTTTGTTCCGACCCGATAAGATTTTGTCCGCCATCTCCCCGAGTCAACGAAAGGTAGTAGGTTTCCAAAAGGCGATCTTTGGCCAAATAAGCCAGGAGCAAACTATTTTCATCGTCGGGATGCGCGGCCACGTGCATGGCACTTCCCAATACATGAAGTTTTTTAAGTTGAAGCAAAATTTCTCCCGAAGGAGGTGTGGCCTGTTGGGCTAATCCCGACGTACTGATGAAGATAATAAGTAAAAAGTGGTAAATCTGGTTTTTCATAGCCATTAGGGAAAAGTAAAAGGTAGCAAAATACGTCCTAAGCGGGTTTGTTCAAACATCAAGCCTTAAAATATCCAACAAACTATATAAATAATTATTTCTTTGGAAAATTGATTGGGCAAGTGTGTACCAAAGCACTATATTTGCCCGATTTTTTACTATAAAAAACAAAAATAAACAACGCATGGATAGTATCATTTACCTGGTTCCTGCCTTTGGTTTGGTAGGATTACTCTACACCGCATGGCGTTTTAGCTGGGTTGTAAAACAACCGGCCGGAACAGCCAATATGCAAAAATTATCCGGTTATATAGCCGATGGGGCAATTGCCTTTCTTAAAGCCGAATGGAAAATTCTTGCGTATTTCGCTATTCCAACGGCTATTCTTTTATTTTGGCTAGGCTCCGATGAAGGAACACCCGAACGCCCGATTCACTCTTCTCCCCTGATTGCAATTGCGTTTTTAATTGGAGCTGTATTCTCGGCAACTGCCGGATACATCGGGATGAAAATCGCTACCAAAGCTAACGTACGTACAGCAGAGGCAGCGCGTACATCGCTTGCCAAAGCCTTACAGGTTTCGTTTACCGGCGGTTCTGTTATGGGTATGGGCGTAGCCGGTTTGGCGGTACTTGGTTTGGGTGGTTTGTTTATTATTTTTTACCACCTATTTGCGTTTGGTCAACCGCTTACGTCTATGGAAATGAGAAAGGCCATTGAAGTATTGGCTGGTTTTTCTCTTGGCGCCGAATCTATCGCTCTTTTTGCCCGTGTGGGTGGCGGTATTTATACCAAGGCTGCCGACGTTGGCGCTGACCTTGTAGGAAAGGTAGAAGCCGGAATTCCGGAAGACGACGTCCGCAACCCTGCAACGATTGCCGACAATGTGGGTGACAACGTGGGTGATGTGGCCGGTATGGGTGCCGACTTGTTTGGTTCGTATGTGGCCACAATTTTGGCGACAATGGTACTTGGTCAGGAAATTGACGTGACAGACAACTTCGGTGGTTTTTCTCCGGTACTGCTTCCCATGATCATTGCTGCCGTTGGTTTGCTTGCCTCGTTGGTATCGACCTTCTTCGTTCGCATCAAAAATGAAACTTCGTCGGTTCAGAATGCTTTGAACCTTGGCAACTGGGCTTCCATTATTATAACGTTTGTAACATCTTATTTTCTGGTAAAACACATTTTACCCGAAAATCTAAATTTACGCGGATTTGCCTTTACCTCTGATGGTGTCTTTTTTGCTATCGTGGTAGGTTTGGTTGTTGGTGCCTTAATGTCAATCATCACTGAATATTATACTGCAATGGGCAAGCGCCCCGTAGATTCAATCGTTCAGAAATCAGGTACGGGTCACGCAACCAATATTATCGGTGGTTTGGCCGTTGGTATGGAATCGACCGTTTTACCTACGATTGTACTTGCGGCCGGAATTATCCTGTCTTACAAATTTGCAGGTCTGTACGGCGTTTCTATTGCCGCTGCCGGAATGATGGCTACCACGGCAATGCAGCTCGCAATAGACGCCTTCGGACCGATCGCCGACAACGCCGGTGGTATTGCCGAAATGTCTCAGCTTCCTCCCGAAGTTCGCGAGCGCACCGATAATCTTGATGCTGTGGGTAACACAACCGCCGCAACCGGAAAAGGCTTTGCCATTGCCTCTGCAGCACTCACGTCATTAGCACTTTTTGCTGCCTTTGTCGGAATCGCCGGCATCAAAGCAATTGATATTTACAAGGCTGATGTATTGGCCGGTTTGTTTGTGGGCGGTATGATTCCCTTTATTTTCAGTGCGCTTGCGATTTCTGCGGTAGGTAAAGCGGCTATGGAAATGGTAAACGAGGTGCGTCGTCAATTCCGGGAAATTCCGGGAATTATGGAATATAAAGCGGAGCCCGAATACGAAAAATGTGTGGCTATTTCTACCGAAGCCTCACTGAAACAAATGATACTTCCAGGCGCCATTGCGCTCGTGGTTCCTGTTTTGGTTGGTTTTACTCTTGGACCCGAAGTGTTGGGTGGTCTTTTGGCGGGTGTGACCGTTTCAGGCGTATTGATGGGAATGTTCCAGTCAAATGCCGGTGGCGCATGGGATAATGCCAAGAAATCATTTGAGAAAGGAGTACTTATTGATGGGCAGATGTACTACAAAAAATCTGAACCACACAAAGCATCAGTAACAGGTGATACAGTCGGTGATCCTTTCAAAGATACGTCGGGTCCTTCGATGAATATTTTAATTAAGTTGATGTCTATCGTTTCATTGGTCATTGCGCCCTACATCGCCGTAATTTCTGATGCTTCGACTGCAACTGCTACCGAGACTATTGAAGTGACCGTGGACAAAGCGTTGGATGGCAGCATGCAGACTACTGCTCTGATGGAATTGGAAAATGGTTTAAAAATGAACATTGCCACTTCCGGAAATCCGGTTGAGGTTAGTTTGATCGATTTTATCAATTCCGACAAAGCTGTTGATAAGGATACATGGTTTGACTTTGACCGTTTACTTTTTGAAACAGGTAGTGCTTCGCTTATGCCTGAGTCGCAGGAGCAGCTCAAAAATGTATCCGAAATTTTGAAAGCTCATGAGAAGGTAACTATTAAATTGGGTGGATATACCGACAATACCGGAAACGCCAGCCAAAATCTTCAACTTTCTGCAGATCGGGCAAAATCTGTGAAAGCTGCTCTGACAGACTTAGGTGTTGCTGAGTCACGTCTGGAATCAGAAGGCTATGGAGACCAATATCCCGTCGCAAGTAACGATACCGAAGAAGGACGTGCTAAAAATCGCCGGATTTCTATTCGGGTGACAGGAAAGTAAGTACTAAGAATGATATGTAATGAGTCCCTGTTTGTGAAAACGAGCAGGGACTTTTTATGTAGCTGATCGGCGAATCAAAGACTCATTCCACCATCTACAAAAATGGTTTGTCCGGTAATAAACCTTCCTGCTTCTGAACAAAGCAAAAGTGCCACTGCTGCGCAATCTTCGGGTTCACCGATACCACCGGCCGGGATTGTCATGCGCTGGTGAATCTCTTCATCAATTTCCGGTACAGGTTCTTCAATTCGGGGAGTACCAATTACACCGGGTGCGAGATTATTAACCGTAACACCTTTGTCGGCAACTTGTATCGCCACATTTTTCACCATATTTTCAACGGCAGCTTTTGTGGCAGCGTATACGATCATGGCTGGATGAGGCCGTGATTCCTGCACGCTACCCAACGTTACAATGCGCCCCCACTGTTGCTCCAAAAGGTGTGGCATAAAGAGTTGCATCAGTTGAAGCGTCGCGCGAATATTGGTATTGACCTGATACGAAAAATCCTTTTCGGTCATGTCAGCCCAGGGACGGGCTACCTGAACCGAAGCATTAATGACGAGAATATCCGGGAATAGATGTTTCTTCTTTAATTTCGCAAAAAGTTTTTCAGGCGCTTGATTTTTACTCAAATCAGACTGAAAAAGGTAGGCTTTCTGATTTAATGCTTTGATTTCTTTGGCAACCTTTTCCGCATTTTTTTTGCCGGAATGGTATAAAACAATCACATCCGCACCGTATTCAGCCAATCCCAGGGCAATGCTCCGGCCAATTCCCTGGCTTGCACCAGTCACAAGGGCAAGCCTGGATGTCAGATCAAATCTCTCTTTGAGCATAAAAAGACAATTTTATTTACGCAGAAACTGACAAAAATTGTATGCCTGAAAACAAAAATGCCGACCAATGGTCGGCACGTTTGTATCTATTAGCCATGAAAAATATTTTATTACTACGCTTTGAGCTGTCCGCGAAGGGCCCGTGGGATTTCGATGGAAGCAACCGGGTTACTCATTTGGCTCAGAATAGTGAATCCTTCTGCCTGAATCGCCGAAACTTTCACTGATTTACCTAGATCAAGGCTTGTAATATCAACCTCAATATAGTCAGGAATATTTTCTGACAAACCCTTTACGCGCAATTTACGCAATTTTTGATTAAGTTTTCCACCTTTGAAAACTCCTGTTGATGCTCCCGTCAATTTAATGGGTACATCTACTTTAATTTCCTTGCCATCTATAATTTCCAGAAAGTCAGCGTGAATGATCATATCATTGACCGGATCAAACTGAGAATCCTGCAATATAGCTTTAAACAATTCGCCTTCTATATTGAGAGTTACTTCAAAAATATCGGGGGTGGTCAGCAGTGGGCGAAACAACATGGCAGGTGCATAAAAATGTACCTGATCTTTGCCACCGTATAATACTGACGGAACATTGCCTTCTGCGCGGAGGTCCTGCGCTTCGTTTCTACCGAGATTCGCTCTACGATACCCTACAATCTCTAGTTTTTTCATATGTACTAAAATTTAAAAAAATGATTATTTACTTATTGATTATTTATAAAAAGTGAACTAATAGATTCATGATCACGGATACGGCCGATTGCCTTGGCAAAAAGTGGCGCTACCGATAAGACTTTAATTTTTTCGCTTTCCCGATGTAAAGGAAGTGTATCCGTCACGATGAGTTCTTCGAGAAGCGAGTTTTCAATATTTTCGTAGGCATTGCCTGACATCACGGGGTGCGTACAAATAGCCCGTACCGATTTAGCTCCTTTTTTAAGGATAATTTCAGCGGCTTTACACATCGTACCTCCGGTATCAATCAGGTCATCAAACAATACCACGTTTGCGCCTTCTACTTCCCCAATGACCTGCATAGAGGCAATTTCATTGGCGCGTTTGCGGTATTTGTCGCAAATGACCATATCCGCATTCAGGAATTTGGCGAAATTCCGGGCCCGTGCGGCTCCGCCGACATCCGGGGAAGCTATGAGCAAATTGTCGAGATTCAACGATTTGAGATAGGGAACAAAAACTGAGGTACCTTCCAGGTGATCGACCGGAAAGTCAAAAAATCCCTGAATTTGTCCAGCATGCAGGTCAATTGTCATCAAACGATCTGCTCCTGACGCTGATAGCAAATTGGCCACCAACTTTGCAGCGATTGCTACGCGCGGCTTATCTTTCCGATCCTGACGGGCATACCCAAAATAGGGCAAAACAACCGTCACGTAGTGAGCAGAAGCACGGCGGGCTGCATCCACCATCAGGAGCAATTCCAACAGATTGTCCATCGGAGGTGGTGTAGACTGAATAATGAATACATCACATCCCCGAACAGATTCTTCAAAAATGGGAGAAATTTCACCATCGCTGAACGTCCGGCAGGTGTAGCCACCAAGTGGGCGGCCGTAGTCCTTGGCGATTAGATCCGCAAGATAGGTGGAATAACTTCCTGAGAATATTTTAACGGTATTAAGTGCAGCCATGAAAAGGTAAAATTTGCGCAAAAATACAAAAAAAACCATTGAATTAGCGATAGTTAACCTAAATTAATTAATGGTTTCGCTCCGATAATGATTGATTTCGTTTATTTAAGTAACTAAAAGGAAAATATAAAAATAAAGCGGAGAAAACGCCAACGAGTGCGCCTCCCACGATGTCCAACGGGTAATGAACACCCGTATAAATGCGACTGTATGAATAAATGAACGCCCAAAGGTAAAGCCATTTGCTCCATGAGAGCGGTTTGGAAGGTAGTAAATTAAGCGCGAGTGCCAAACCAAAGCTTGTTGAAGCATGCGAGGATACAAAGCCAAAGGGACCGCCACAGCCGCTTACCAAATGTACCAACGAACCGATCATCGGATCGTGACAGGGCCGGGGCCGCATGAAAAAAGGTTTAAAAAAACCGGAGGCAATTTGGTCGGATAGCGCAACTACGCCAATCAGGAAAAGTACATGTATAGCGGCAGTTTTGCCAAACTGCCGCCACAAGGAAAAAATCATGAAAACATAAAGTGGAATCCAGGTGAATTTATTGGTAATCAAGCCCATAGCCACATCTGTCCATGCAGTATGCTTGCTGTTTAGCCACAGGAATAGCGTTTGATCCAGGCTGATGCTATGCTGAATCAGGTCGTTCATGAGCTAAAACCAAGGGCTTGGCGCATTCGTCCGATGGTTTGCTGAGCTACTTGCCGGGCTTTTTCTTCGCCTTCTACCAAAATTTTCTCCAAAGCTTCCTCATGATTCATGTAATAGTCAAAAATTTCACGGGGTTCGCGGAATTTTTCCAAAATGAGTTCATGAAGTGCTTTTTTGGCGTGCCCATAGCCGTAATTGCCGCGTAAATAATTTTCCCGCATCTCGGCAGTTGCATCCTCCGATGCGATGAGCGAATACAACTGAAAAGTTATGTCCGTATCCGGATTTTTTGGATCTTCAAGTGGCGTAGAATCTGAAACAATCTTTTTAATTACCTTCAATAATTCTTTCTCAGGAAGAAAAATATCAATGTAATTATTATAGGATTTACTCATTTTTTGCCCGTCAAGTCCAGGAATCACCATCAGGCGCTCGTCAATGCGGGATTCAGGCAAAACCAGAATTTCTTCACCAACCTGAGCATTGACAGTTCGGGCAATATCTTTGGCCATTTCCAGGTGTTGCTTTTGATCTTTACCAACGGGCACGAGATTGGCATCATACAGCAGAATGTCGGCGGTCTGCAATACCGGATAGGTAAATAAACCAGCGTTTACATCGGCCAGCCTTTCAGATTTATCTTTGAACGAATGCGCATTTGCCAGCATCGGGTAAGGCGTGAAGCAGTTGAGGTACCAGGCCAACTCCGTATGTTCCTGCACTCGTGATTGCCTCCAAAAGGTATTGTTTGCGGTATCGAATCCAAAAGCCAGCCATGTTGCGGCAATTGCCCGTACGTATTCCGACCGGGTTTGGCCATCTTTTAGGGTAGTCAGGGAATGCAAATCCGCAATGAAGAAAAACGATTCATTGGCTGGATCTTTGGAAAGTTCAATAGCTGGTACAATTGCCCCTAGGATGTTGCCAAGATGTGGTCGCCCGCTACTTTGAATTCCGGTGAGAATTCTTGCCATGCTATTTTATAGTTAAAAACAGGATTATTAAAAAATGAAAATTCCTTCAATTGACAGCAATTGCCTGTCAGGGCTTTACCAAATTATACGCAATTTGCAGGACACAAATGGTAAAGGCATGTTTGAATGAGGGGTCAAAATTCGCTAAATTGAACCAGAAAAAGGAAATTTTTCTGCATTTAAAATCTTTTTTCACCATTCACCTGTTGATTTCTAACCAACATACGCCACCACATGCTCTCATCAACCACGTTTCATTTTTTGCAGGAGTTAGCTGAAAACAATAGCCGGGATTGGTTTCAGGAAAACCGCAGGCGGTACGAAGTCGCAAAGAGTGATTTTGAAAATTTGGTAGAAAAACTCATTCAGGAGGTTCAGACGTTTCAGGATTTGGGCGCTACCAAACCCAAGGACTGTATTTTCAGAATCAATCGGGACGTACGTTTTTCCAAAGACAAATCGCCCTACAAAAAGTGGTTTGCAGCGGGCATTGGACCGGGCGGGCGGCATTCGGGTCGGGTAGATTACTACCTGCACGTGCAGCCGGGCAACCAAACGTTTTTGGGGGCAGGCATGTGGAGCCCGACTCCGGAACATTTGGCAAAGTTTAGGCAGGAAATTGATTACAATCCCCAGGATTTAAAGAAGATTATCGAAAACCCTGTTTTTCGGGAATTTTTTCCTGAAATTCATGGAGAAACTATGAAGACTTCGCCGAAAGGTTATGATCGCTCGCATCCAGAAATTGAACTTCTGCGCCGAAAGCAGCTATTCTTTTCGCATACCTTTACGGATAAAGAAGTACTTTCGCCGCAATTTGTGACGGCTGTTAGTAAAGGCATACAGCTACTAAAACCATACACTGATTTTCTGAATTATATTTTTCATGATGAAGCCGATAGGCTTGATTAATAGTCATTCAGAATCTCCACTTTTTCAAATATTGTTAAGAAAAAATTCATGCAATTCTCTCATTTACACTGTCATACCCAATTTTCGCTGCTTGACGGAGCCGCCGATATCAAGAAACTTTTCAAGAAAGCCAAAGCTGATCATATGCCTGCGGTGGCCATTACGGACCACGGAAATATGTTTGGCGTGTTTGAATTTGTGGCAGAAGGCAACAAGCAAGGCGTAAAACCAATTGTTGGCTGTGAGTTTTATGTAGTAGAAGATCGCCACAAGCGGCAGTTTACCAAAGAGAAAAAAGACGTTCGCTTTCATCAATTACTGCTGGCTAAGGACGAAATCGGGTATAAAAATCTGGTAAAATTGTGTTCACTGGGATTTATAGAGGGGCTTTACGGCAAGTATCCGAGAATTGACAAAGAGTTGATTCTAAAATATCATAAAGGAATCATCGCCACAACCTGCTGCATTGGTGCTTCGGTGCCAAAAGCCATTCTGCGACACGGCGAAGCGGAAGCTGAAAAGGAATTTAAGTGGTGGCTGGATTTGTTTGGGGAAGATTATTATGTTGAACTGCAACGCCACGACATGCGGGAGCAACATGTTGTCAATGAGGTGCTTGTTCGCTTTGCCCGCAAATACAATGTGAAAATCATTGCCTCCAATGATTCGCACTATGTCGATCGCGATGATTGGAATGCGCACGATATTTTGCTGTGTATCAACACGGGCGATAAACAAAGCACGCCATCGGCCAAAGAATTTGATGACGAAAATGGGATCCCCAAAGGTTCGCGTTTCGCGTTTTACAGCGATCAGTTTTATTTCAAAAGTACCGGAGAAATGATGCAGTTGTTCAATGACCTGCCCGAGGCATTGGACAATACCAACGAGATAGTTGATAAAATCAAAAATCTGGAACTGAAAAAAGATATTTTACTTCCCAATTTTCCCATTCCAGAGGAGTTTAAAACGCATACATTGTCGGAAATGTCGGGGAAAAAAGAACTTACTGCGGACGTTCTGAATCAGTGGGAATACCTCAAACACCTGACATTTGTGGGTGCACACAAAAAATACGGGAGCATTACCGCTGAAATAGAAGAGCGACTGAACTTTGAATTGCAGACAATCCGCAGCATGGGCTTTCCCGGTTATTTTTTGATTGTTGCTGATTTTATTGAAGCGGGTCGCGAAATGGGCGTTTTTATCGGGCCGGGCCGTGGGTCAGCGGCCGGTTCGGTGGTTGCTTACTGCACGGGAATTACAAACATTGATCCCATTAAATACGATTTGCTGTTTGAGCGATTCCTGAATCCTGACCGGATTTCACTGCCTGATATTGATACCGATTTTGATGACGAAGGCCGTCAAAAAGTGATTGATTATGTTGTAAAGAAATACGGCTATAATCAGGTTGCGCAGATTGTTACCTATGGTACAATGGCCGCCAAATCGTCTATAAAAGACGTGGCACGGGTAATGGATTTGCCTTTGGCAGAAGCTAATGCACTGGCCAAATTGGTGCCCGATAAACCTTCATACAGCATGACGCTCAACCGAATCTTTACGGCGCCGCTGGAAGGAGAGGGTAGTTTATTAAAAAAAGAGGGAATTTCTCCCGAAGAGCTCGACAATGTAAAGAAAATGCGCGCTTTGGCCAAAGGTAATGATTTGTCGGCCAAGGTGTTGCAAGAGGCTCAGCGGCTCGAAGGTACCGTCCGGAATACGGGTATACATGCGGCGGGAATCATCATTGCGCCAAGCGATCTGACGGAAATTATTCCGGTGAGTACTTCCAAAGAATCTGAGTTTCTGATCACGCAGTATCAGGGGAAAGTCATTGAAGATGCGGGCGTAATCAAAATGGACTTTTTGGGCCTGCGAAACCTGACGATTATTAAGGAAGCGCTACGTCTGATTAAGCAAAATCACGGGACGGTCATTGATATAGATTCCATTCCACTCGACGATCCGAAAGTGTACGAACTCTTTCAGCGCGGCGAAACAAATGCGATTTTTCAGTTTGAATCGGACGGCATGAAAAAATACATGCGCGACCTGATTCCTGACCGATTTGAGGATTTGATTGCCATGAACGCCCTCTATCGGCCGGGGCCGTTAGCCTATATTCCGAACTTTATTCGTCGTAAACACGGTCACGAAGAAATTATCTACGACTTACCCGAGCTGGAAGAGTACCTGGGCGACACCTACGGCATTACGGTGTATCAGGAGCAGGTGATGTTGCTTTCCCAAAAATTGGCCGGTTTTACCAAAGGACAGGCCGATACGCTGCGGAAGGCGATGGGTAAAAAACAGATTGAAACGCTCAATAAATTGAAGGGCGATTTCATGAAGGGAGGAACGGAACGGAATTTGGATGCCAAAAAGCTGGAAAAAATCTGGACTGACTGGGAGGCTTTTGCTTCCTATGCGTTTAACAAATCGCACTCCACTTGCTACGCTTTTGTCGCTTATCAGACGGCTTACCTCAAAACGCACTACAAGGCGGAATATATGTCAGCGGTTTTGACGAGTTCGCTGGGGAATATTGAAAAGATAACGTTCTTTTTGGAGGAGTGTAAAAGCATCGGCATACCGGTTCTTGGCCCGGATATTAATGAATCGGACCGACAATTTAACGTAAATAAGCGCGGAGAAATACGGTTTGGACTAGCCGCCATCAAAGGTACCGGCGATGCGGCCGTAGAGTCTATCATCACCGAACGTAATGACAAAGGACCTTTCACCGATATTTTCGATTTTATTACCCGGGTAAATTTAAGAACGGTCAATAAAAAAACGATTGAAAGCCTTGCCTATGCCGGCGGGTTTGATTGCTTTGAAGACATTCATCGTGCGCAATACTTTGAGCATGAGGCGGGTGAGAATAATAACTTCATCGAAAAACTCATCAAGTTTGCCAATAATTATCATGCCGAACAGGCATCAAGTCAATCCTCGTTGTTTGGCGATTTTGGTGGGAATGATTCGCTAATGGCCAAACCAAAAACACCGAACATTGAACCCTGGAACGATTTGCAAAAATTACGTTTCGAGCAGGATGTGGTAGGTTTTTATATCTCGGGACATCCGTTGGATACCTTTCGACTCGAATTGGACAACTTTTGTACTTGTACGCTTGATAAGGTACTCGAAGTTCCGGAGGAAGGCACACAACCGATATTCCTTGGAAAAGAAATTACGGTGGCGGGCATCGTCACAAGCGTGCAGGAGCGGACGTCCAAGAAAGGTAGTCCGTTTATGATTTTCAAAATGGAAGATTACCGTGGTTCGCTCGAAATGCTACTTGGCGGCGACGATATGATTCGGATGAAAAATTATATTCAGGTTGGTAATTTCTTGTATATCAAAGGTAAAGTTCAAAGTCGCTACTATAATGAAGATCAGTTTGAATTTAAAATTCTGAACATTCAGTTACTTACAGAGATCCGTGAAAAAATGTGTAGTCAGGTAAAAATGCGGTGTTCATTGGCAACAATTGATCAGAAATTCGTGACGAGTTTACACAATACCGTGAAAGATTATCCTGGCAAATGTGCGCTGACGCTCATGGTCGTTGACCCGGAATCTCAGGTAGAAGTTCAGCTGCTTTCGCGTTTGTTTCGGGTTGAGGCTTCCAACGAACTGTTTGACCGGTTGAAAATATTGAATGGAGTAGAGTTTTGGCTCAACTAAAATATGCACAGACAGATACCGGAACTTTTGCGCAGGAATTTGGCTTTATCTATCAAAACATACAACATTTTATTATTTAGAATCATGGCAAAAGCACTCGAAGTTACTGACAACAGTTTTGAGGAACTTATTCAGGGAGATAAACCCGTATTGGTAGATTTTTGGGCCGAATGGTGTGGCCCCTGTAAGATGATCGGTCCTGTTGTGGAGCAGCTCGCCGGCGAATATGAAGGCAAAGCGGTCATCGCAAAAATGGATGTGGATGTAAACGCTCAGATTCCGGCAAGATTCGGTATCCGCAGCATTCCAACTCTGATGATCTTTAAAGGTGGACAATTGGTTGATAAAGTGGTTGGCGCGGTGCCCAAGTCTGTTCTCGAACAGAAATTGAATGAGCAAATCGGCTAATCATCGAAGAAATAGATACTGATGAAATCAAAAAAAGGGAACTGCAAGGTTCCCTTTTTTTGTGTGTAAAAAATTCTTTTTCAATAGACTTTGAGTAAAAAAACTTCCCGCGTCCGGGTATTCCTCAATTCTGGATTGAGGAAAGGTAAAGTCAAGAGCGTTACGTGGTATTTTTGATACGTTTTTATGGTTTCAATTCTATACGGTGTTGTTTTTAAAGCAGTTAAGCCTTTTTGATCAGTATACACCCAAACCGAATCTTTCGTTGATTTTACTTCGGAAATCTCCTGAGTATCAGTAAAAATAGGCGTGTTTCGAGCGGTGTAAAAATCAAGTGCGTGCGGAAAAAGAAAATAATCACCTCGCGGATCAAGGTCGAGCATGTAAAAGTTCTGTAAAGGAAAATCCGGCTTTTGAGCAAGTTCCATTCCCAAAACTGAGCCCGTTTGATAGGTGAGTAGGGTAGGATAAATATGCGAATTCATTACAAAATTACAGGCCAAAGCTGCCCAAAAAGGAGCCAAAACCAGTTGTGAAAATGCAGGCTGTTTTTCCAGAAAAAGAAAGACAACAAAAATTAACAACGCAATTGCCGGGAGTAATATCAAAAACTGTGTCAACGGAAATGCCCAAACACTGAGCAGCAAAACGATTAGCCCCATAACCGTGGCTGTAAACATTAGCGCATATTTTGTCCATAAAAAAGATTTGGTTTCGGGCTGAGCTACAAGTTCATTCAGGAAGCGGGCGGTAAGAACGGCAGCAAGCGGAAAAACCACAAATGTGTAGTGTGGCAGCTGATAGTGTGAGGTTGACAGCGCAAGAAATGGAAGCAGGAACCCGCCCAAAGACATTGCTTCCTGTGAGTTGCTGAGTAGAAATTTCTGTTTGATAAGGAGTTTAAAAGATGAAAAAAGCGCCGCGATAAAAACCAAAACCCACGGTAAAAAGCTCCAAAGGAAGTTCTGCGCCTGAAACCAGAGCGGGGCATTGTTGTCCCAGCTATTTTCACCCGTAATGCGTCCAAAACTCTGCTTCCAGAAAAAGAAATAGATTCCTTCACTGCCATACTGTTGGTATAGACCTACACAATAGGGTAGTAGAACAAGTCCGGTTACGAGGATTCCCAGGAGCCATTCCCAGCGAAAAATATTTTTCCAGTCTCTTTTTAACACTATATCAATAAAAAGCGCTGCGCCTGGAACAATCAGGCCAATTGGTCCTTTCGCTAGCATCGCAATACCAATCCAGAAAAAACCGCCTACGAGAAATCGCCAACCGCCTATTTTACGAAACTCCGCCAATTGCCAAATCGCAAGCATAACCGCATTGGTAAGCAAAGTATCCGTCCGCACGTCATGATTCATCAGAAAAAAAGCCTGACAGCTCCCCATAATCAGCGCAGCTGCAAGACTCGTGTGGTGGGAATAATACAATTTACTGAATCTGTAAACGGCATAGATTCCAAGGAGCGTAGACAGGATCGGGAGAATTCGATATACAAAATGAGAAAAACCCAGAAGTTTGAACATCAGCGCCGAAAGCCAGAACAAAAGCGGAGGTTTATCAAGGTAGTAATCAATTCCTCGGTGTTGTACTTGAAGAAAATTGTTGTTTTGGGCCATTTCCCGGCCAATGCTTGCATATTGGGCAGCGTCGATGTCCATAACAGGAATGGCCCAGGCACCAATAAGATATACCGCCAAAAGGCCAACGAATGACAGAATTGTAGTTTTTTGCATGGTTTGGGTCAGGGAAAGTTAGTCAAGAGCGGAGAGTAAAAGGGAAACTGCTTCCCGAATTTCGCTTTCAGAAATCGTGAGTGGAGGAGCAAGGCGCATGGAATTATCGCAAAACAAAAACCAATCGGTGATAACGCCCGCCTGTATGCAGCGATCAATTGCCGGTTTCAACACGGCAAAAGAGTCCATTTCAGCAGCAAGCATCAGCCCTTTTCCGCGTACTTCGTGAATTTTGGGATGTACCAAAAGAGATTTTATCAACTCACCTTTGGCAGTTGCTTTTTCAGGGAGCGATTCGTTGATAAGAATGGTAAGCGTCGCCAACGAAGCTGCGCAGCACACCGGATGCCCGCCAAAAGTTGTGATATGACCCAATACCGGATTTTCTTTTAAAACACTCATGACCTGAGAGGAAGCCATAAATGCCCCAAGCGGCATGCCGCCGCCCATACCCTTGGCAGTTAGAAGTATATCAGGATATACATCCGCAGATTCAAAAGCCCAAAAGGTTCCGGTGCGGCCAAAGCCGGTTTGAATTTCATCAAAAATTAACAAAGTTCCAGTTTCCGAGCAGCGCTGACGCAGGGCTTTGAAATACCCTTCTGCCGGAATGCGCACTCCTGCTTCACCACCGATTACCTCAATGACCACGGCTGCGGTTCTGCATGTAATTTTTTCTAAATCAACCAGTTGCCCATGACGAATGTGCCTAATGCCGGAAAGTAGGGGCCGGAAGTTTCGTTTAAAAAATTCTTCTCCCGAAAGAGATAAAGCTCCCTGCGTGGCGCCGTGGTATGCCTGAAAACAGGAAATTATTTCTGAGCGCCTGGTAAACCGTTTGGCGAGTTTCATAGCACCCTCCACGGCTTCGGTGCCCGAATTGGTAAAATAGACGTGATCAATTTGCCCAAAGGGAGACGGAAGGCTACACGAAAATTCGAGGGTTTTGGCCAACGCCTGAGCCAATTGTACCTGTGGACTTTGCACGTATTCGCCATACACCATGAGGTGAAGGTATTTGTCCAGCTGATCCTGAATGGCTGCCAGTACTTTTGGATGACGATGACCGACGTTGCTGACAGCTATACCCGAAATGAGGTCAAAATATTTTTTGCCGCCGGTATCAAAAAGATAAACCCCTTCGGCCCGTTCGATTTCGAGCGCGAGGGGGAAGTCTGATGTTTGGGCAATATGGTTAAAAAAAAGTTGTCGATGACTAATATGCATACCGAAAAAGAATGGCTACGATTCGTAAAAGCAGGCACTGCCGCCTACCCACGTAAAATCTTTGTTGAATCGAACCCCAATCATTTCGCCACGGCTCAGCCGACTCAAACTCGTCAACAAACGGGGGCGTTCCTGGGATTCGGGCCAAATATACAACATTCTGATTTCACACTTTACGCCGCCGTCGGGTGCTTCAATTACTGGTTCGTAGGTTACCTTGCGTTGCAAAATGTAATTTTCAGGATCCGAAATTGCCCGTAAATCCTGCTCAGTAACATGCAGTTGTACCCCCGAACCAGCAAACGAGAAGAGCGGTTTTACTACATAATTCTCTAAATCAGCGGGGAAGTTCTGCTGATAATCACTCAAAAATTTTGTTTCCGGTACATACCTGCTTGTCAAAAACGGCAGGGTGAATTTACTAATTCTGAAAAACCAATTTGGATGACCAACCCAGGTAACATCGACTTCATCCGTAAATGTATAGCTCGTTTTCAACTCAGGATATTGAACCAACTCATCAAAAATCAGGCGGTTGTAAATCCTTTTTACCAGAATTTTCCGTCCGTCTTTCTCATAAAAAAGAGACCTGCCTTCCCGAATTAACTTCGTATAGCAGACCGCCTGAATGCCAAGCATACGTTCGGTGACGGCAAAATCGATTCGGGTTTTTTGTTTTTCAGGAAAAATCTCCAAAATAATGACTTGCTCCAGATTTTCATTTCCCAGAATCAACTTCCTAAATTCTTCTACATATTCTTCATAGGTAGAAACTCCAAAGGCATATGAGAAACCTTCGGGAACAGGGAACGCAGATTTATACTTTTCCGAAAGATAGGCCTGATAGCCAAAAATGGAAGGAAAGCCTTGTAGTTCAATTAGTTGTGGAAAAAGATCGCCTGTTTCATCTTTGCAGATAGCGAAATCAATTGCCAGAAAAGAGCTATGAGCATTTTCGTTAGGCACGCGTTGATTTTCCGGAATCGCCCGTTCGGTCAGTTGTTTGAAATCATCTTTCGTAATAACATCAATGAATGATTCACAGGCTTCTACCAATTTTTCTTTGAGAGGTTGTGGGACAAATACCGGGCTTTCTGCAAGTCGGAAGTCGAGTTGACCCGGAAAATCCTGGTCAATTTCTGCCAATAAAGATTCGTAGGATTCTTTGGTAAAAGCGGCATTATAGGCCGCACGGGCTGATGTATGCATAAAATTTTGACGGGCAAATTGGGAATAGGACTTTGTTAATTTTCTGTGTCATTACCTTTTGTGCCTAATTGTTGTTGTGCTACGACAACTGATTGAAGCAGTTTTTGCTTGAATTGTTCTATTGGAAGCATTTCGGTTAGATAGGTAGCAACATGAATCCCCGATTTGTCTAATTCTAACAACTCTATCATTTTGTCACTTTTTTCGGAGCATAATAGCAAACCAATCGGCTGATTCTCTCCTTCTTGCCTTTCGTATTTGTCTAACCAACGTAAGTATAATTCCAATTGCCCTTTATATTCTGCTTTGAATTTGCCTAATTTTAATTCGATAGCAACTAACCTTTTTAGTTTTCGGTGATAGAAAAGTAAATCAATATAGTAGTCCTCCTGGTCAATGGTAATACGTTTTTGACGTGCCAAAAAGGCAAAATCATTTCCAAATTCTAAAATGAACTGTTGTAATTCTACCAAGATTGCACTTTCTAATTCATGTTCGTTGTAAATCTGGTTTAAGCCCAAAAAATCAAGCATATAGGGATCCTTCAAAAAGAGTTCAACTGTCATTTCTTTTTCGTTTCTCAATTTTTCAAGATCATTATAAATGGTATCTTCTCCTTTTTTGCTTAAAGCGGTACGCTCAAAAAGCATACTGTCGATTCGCCAAAGATTTCGATCTCCGTATCCTCTGCCATAGGCAGATACTAATTCTGACGACACTGTCGTCACTATTCGTTTGCCATACTCGGCTCTATCGGTTCTGATGAGTTCTTCCTGGATTGTTTTACCTATTTGCCAGTACAACTGAAGCATCGTTGTATTGATCGTACGCAATACGCCACTTTTGGCGGACTGAATAAGCACCGAAATTCTATTAGTAAGTTGTTTGCTCTTTATCAATTCATTCATATTCCGTCTACACTTATTCAGGATTACTATCGGTGCTGATTTCTAAAAAACCGCAGACTGAGACGCGCTGTAAATTCGTTGACTGGCAATTTTGAGGAACGTGGGTAAAATAGTTTTTTCAGTAAGCAGAATCTTATCCGGATCGTTCAGGTGCTCAATCATATCGTAGTATTTGGCTTCGCCATGATTCTTGATAATTGCCTGCTTTTTTTCATCCTTCAAAAAATACCGCAACATTCCCTCAGCATCGGCTTCGGGGTGAAACTGCGTACCAAAAATCTCATTGGAAAAACGGATACCCATCACTGCGCGGTCGAGAGGTACGTGCGGACGGATTTTTTCGAGACAAACAATCTTGGCTCCCAAATGCTCCAAAACGTGATTGTTTGGTTCAATGACCTGATAATCACGAGAATCTACGGCCCAAAAAGGATCTTCCAAACCTTTAAAAAGCGGTTCGTTCTCGGCAAAGTGGGTTTGATGAATTGGGAAAGTACCAAAAGAGTTGGAGCGACGTTTGCCGACCAACCCGATTTGCCAGTGAACGCAGGCAAGCTGAAATGAATGACAGATCAAAAACAAATGTTTTTTGACCCGGTTGTGATGATCCTTGTTGTATTTCCAAAGGGAGTCCAGAAAACGGAAATACTTTCTTTCCCAGGCGTGGCCTTCGGGCTTTGGGCTGCCGGGACCGCCGGTCGAAATATAAATATCGAATGATAAATCGGGGACTTCGGCCAGTTGACGCACATCGAAAATCTGGCAATTGACGGAGAAATTTTCCTGAGACTCAAATTCGTGTACTATTTTTTTTATACAGCGCATGCCTTCATTCTCGACCCCGTTATAGAGGTCGAGAATGGCAATGCGCAAGGTAGGTAATTGATCCATTGAAGTAGGTATAAATCTGAAAGCTTGATAGGAGAGAACTATATTATGCCAAGCTTAGTTTCAGAAACGATATAATCTACAACGGCATTCATGTCGTTAGTTGCTTCAAAAACAGCCAATTGGCGGTCTGCACCGGAGCCCATTTCCAGAATTTTGTGAACGTACTCTACCTCTTTTCGGCTGCCGAGTTCATCAAGAACATCATCAATAAATTCTAGCAACTCATCCATTAGTTGTTTAAACTCCACTTCTTCCTGCTTTCCAAAATCAATCAATTTGCTTTGGATGCCAAAACGAGCCGCGCGCCATTTGTTCTCATTGATCAAAATGCGCCGATAGGGGCGGAAATTCAGATTTTGCTGTTGTAGTTTATGTATTTTAGCTACCAAAGCCTGCATAATTGCTGCCAAACAAATCGTTTCGTCCGTGCGCATTGGTACGTCGCAAATCCGAAATTCGATGGTATTGAAAAAAGGATGCAGGCGAATGTCCCACCAAATTTTCTTACCGTTGTCGATGCACTTGGTTTTTACCAGCAGGTTAATATACTCGTCGTATTCGTTGGAGCTCGCAAAAAAATCGGGAATGCCTGTGCGGGGGAATTTATCAAAAACCTTGGAACGATACGATTTGAAGCCGGTATTGCGTCCGCACCAAAACGGAGAATTGGTCGAAAGCGCATAAATATGCGGCAAAAAATAGCGAACCGCATTCATGATCTGAATTCCCTCGTTGCGGGTTTCGATTCCGACATGTACATGTAGTCCAAAAATCAAATTTCCTCGCGCAACGTCCCGCATTTCGTCGATGAGTTCATCGTAGCGCGGATCTTCCGTAATGAGCTGATCTACCCAATCGGCAAATGGGTGCGTTCCGGCAGCAGCCACCTGCAGGTTTTGCTCGGCTGCCAAATCCAGAATCATTTTGCGCAGGTAGGTTACTTCTTCGCGCGCTTCCTGAATATTATGGCAAATGTTGGTGCCAACCTCCACCACTGCCTGATGCATTTCTGCTTTAACACGCTCTTTGAGGGTTATTTTACCTCCCTCCACAAGCTTCGACATGTGGGAGCGTAGGTTCCGGGTAACGGGGTCGATGGTTTGAAACTCTTCTTCAATACCTAAGGTGAAGGTGCGCATGAGGATCGGCAGGTTACGATTTTGGTTCTTTCTTTTTGGTAGTTTTGGGCGCAGCCGCTTTCTTTTCGGTTTTCTCAACCGGTCCTTTGCTCAGATTCCCCAAAGGCAAATTCATGGCCGATGTGCGTACAAACGATCCCCACGTCAGGTTGTTTTTGCCCATTTGCTGGTTTTGTGCCCGTTCGATAGCCATATTCGCCGCTGTTTCTACCACCCACTCAAAATTTTCTTTGCCAACCGAATACACGTCAGCATCAGGAGCCGGATTGCAAAAATCGATGGCGATGGGAATACCGTCCCGTACGGCAAATTCAACCGTATTAAAATCATAACCTAGCGCATTGTTCAGCCGCATGGTATAGTCATGAATCGTTTCCAGCAATTTTTTGGCGGCAGGTCCGGTTGCTTTCATTTCGGAGGCGTAGCGCAGATGATGTGGGTTGCGGGGCTCGTAAGGCATAATCCGAACGTCTTTTTGACCAATGCAATAGCAGCGGAAATAGTCGTCAAAGACAATTTCTTCCTGCAACATCATCACCAATTGCTCCGTTTCGTCGTGCTTGGTCCAAAGATCTTCGGCGTCGTTTACCTTATACACACTTTTCCAGCCACCACCCGAATGCGGTTTCATGTAGGCAGGAAACCCGATATACTCAAACATTTCGTCCCAGGCTAACGGGAATTTGAGATTCCGAAAAGAGGTTTCGGACGTGTCCGTTGGGCGTTCTTTGGAAGGCAGCAACACGGTTTTGGGCACGGGCACGCCTACCATTTCTGCCAAACAGTTATTGAAAAACTTTTCGTCGGCACTCCACCAAAAAGGGTTATTAATGACAGCAGTACCACACAAAGCGGCATTTTTGAGATACGCCCGGTAGAAGGGCACATCTTGTGAAATCCGGTCGATGATCACCGCGTAGTCCGTTGGCGCCGCCTGCACAACCTTGTCGATGGAAACCGCTTCGGCCATGATGCCGGGAATATTTTTACTATTGACACGATCAATAAAGGCCTGTGGAAAGGTGTTTTCCATGCCATGGAGGATGCCGATTTTTTTCATTGGTAACATTGTTTTGCTGATTGTTATGGTTAGGCTTGAACGGACCCGCTAGTTGACCCGACCTGATTTGCAAGATAGGATTTTTGGTGTAAAATAAATTAAAATTAACCACACAGGCCCTGACGAGTGCGTTTTTTTTCATGGTTAGGAAATGTTCCTATTCGTCCGTCTGTGTGCTGACATGGATTGTATAGCTGCGAAAGGTGGGCACTTGCCCGAAATTGTTTCGGGACGTTTTCATTTTTTTAGGTGAAAGTTTTCTGTATGAAGTGCTGAGGAGATTACGGCCACAGGAAAAGCGCGGACGAAGGATTGGGGAAGACCATCAGTTCTATCGCATTTTAATGCAAAAGAAGTATTTTTGTAAGAGGTTTATCCTGGTAAAAAAAACGTACTTTAAATACCTATGGAATCTACGCTAAATTTTAATACAAACATTCAACTCACACTTAGTCAGTTGGTTGAATTAGTTCGACAACTACCCCAAAAAGACAGGTTAATGTTGGCGTCAATGCTTCTGGATGATGATCCTGCCTTGTCAAAAGATGATTTAAAGGAAAAAATAAAAGAAGGTCTGCAAGATGCTGAACTTCATCGTGAGGGTAAAGTACAACTTCGAACGATGACCGAATTTTTGGCAGTTTAGTGGAAATAAAATTCTTTTGTTTATACATGTGTGGGCTGGTATAAAAATTAGTTTAGGTAATTCGACCATCATATCGAAGTAAAATCGATTGTATCAAAGGGTTATAATTCCGCAAAGCTAGGTATGTAAATGATTTATCATTTATTCACTCATAAATAACTTAACGCATCGATAGTGCAGGATTATAAAATGTAGCGGTTTAAATATTGTATTCATGTATTTGATTCACTAACATTTCCAATGTTACTCAGCCATCAAGAGTTATTTTGTAATGTATATTAATTATTTTTTTATCTATTTTGATGATTATTTAAACATAATATAAAAATAATAAATATTTTTATAAATTAGATAAAACAAAAGTTGAGAATACTTTTGCCTTTAAGATTGTTTATATTTTTAATCATAAAGAAAAAAATAAAATTATTTATGAAAAAGTATTTTTTTACTTCAATATTTCTATTCGTTCTATTAGCATATCCTGCTCTTAGCCAAAAAAATAGAACTATTTATACTAATATAGATAAACACTATGATCGGGGTATAAGACTATTTAAGTTTGAAGACTATGAATCAGCAATAGAAGAGTTTAATAATGTGCTTATTTTTTTGCCAAATGATGTAAATACTCTTTTGCTAAGAGGTAGGTCTTGGTATAATCTCAATGATTATCAAAACGCCTTGAATGATTTTAATACTGTCTTAATTATTGATATGTACGTAGTTGAGGGGTTTATGAATCGTGCACTTACCAAATTAATGTTGAAAGATACTATTGGTGCATTCTCTGATATTGATACAGCTATAAAGCTTGACCCCAAAAATGTTGAATTGTTTCGAATAAGAGGATTTATTAATGCTAGCATTAATGACTATTTAAAATCAAATGAGGATTATACGAAAATTATTCAATTAAATTCTAAGTATATACAAGCCTATTTATCAAGAGGTTTTAATAAGGATTTACTTAAAGACTTTGAGGGTGCAATAAAAGATTATAGCGCTGCGATAAATCTAGATCCAAAGAATATTATCGCCTTGAATAATCGAGGTTTTACAAAAATAAATAAAGGAGATTATTTGGCTGCCATAATTGATCTAAATAAAGCATTGGAATTAGATAGTACTTTTACATTCGCATATAATAATAGAGGAAATGCCAAGTTTGAATTATCTGATAAGAGTGGCGCATGCCAGGATTGGGAAATAGCAGCTAAACTGGAAAGTAAAGAAGCAAAAGAATCGTTTGAAAAGCATTGTCAATAGAAAAAAAATATTTTAAGTTTGCTATTCGATACTCTGTTTTGAATTTGAATTTTCTTTTGCTTACGGGTTTATTTAAGAAGGTCAGTTGATTAATGATTAGGTTTTTCTTGTTTTAATTTATTGATAATCAGTATTTTTATTGAAAATAACATAAGCTTGTAAAAACATTATTGAGCTTCGACCAGGTCGCAATCCGCTCGACTCCGCCTGACAAGCAATGGTGAATGAGTTTATCCACGAATTAATTTATCACCAAAAACAGCCTCATACCAATCCATAGAATCGGCAATAGCTGTAAACGGTACGTTGAGTAGAAAAATGAAAGCAGGACCGCAGATAGGGTTCCTAATGAAGTTTTGGATTCAGAAATGGCAGGCAGTAATTCAAATTTTCCGTGTGTTGCCGCACCTGATACTCATGAAGTATTTTAAAAATCTTATAGATAGATTACCAGCCTTACCCGTGATTTTCACTGAATAAATTTATTTAAGTCAACAAATTAAAAAATCAAAACATGCTCGACAAGTACTGCGGAAACATAGCGTTCCATAGCGGCCAATCGTGTTTTTCCCAGCCACGCACATCCAGCCAATGTCCGATGCCTTTTTGATGGAGAATTTCCGACATTCGCTGATTGTCCGCCAGGCAAATATCCCATTCCGAGGTGCCCAGAATAATCTTCATGTGGCCGTAGCGCCAGCCTTGTTCCTGAGCCACAAAATCAACGGGATTGTTGAAATATACCTGCTCGTCGTAGTGGCCGTGCAAAAAACTCCGGATGTCAAACGCTCCGCTCATGCTGATGAGGTAGGCGACTAGTTCGGGATGACGAAAGGCGAAGTTGAACGCATGATACCCGCCAAAGCTGCAACCAGCCACGCCGATTTTATCAACGGAACATTGTTGCTGAATAAACGGTACGAGTTCATGCTGCAAAAAAGAATCGTACAATGCGTGATTGGCCACCTTGATGTGAGAAGGCAGGTGTCGCCCGTACCAGGAGTCGGCATCGATGCTATCCACGCAGTAAATCTTCACCTTTCCGGCGTCGACCAATCCCCGGACCGAGTCGATGAGGCCCATGTCTTTGGCCTGATAGTGACGGCCCAACGTGGTGGGAAAAAGCAAAATGGGGTAGCCCCAGTGTCCATACACGAGTAAATCGATGGAACGGCCCAGCGCGTGGGAGTAGTAGCTGATGTGATTTTCCTGCAAAACGATAGAGGATTTGGGTACAGTATTTTCACAAATCTATTGAAATGTTAGAATTCTTAGCCTTGTTTGTGAAATTTAGTTCGCCGTTGAATCAACTTTTTTACTTCCTTGCAGAAATTAACAATCGCTTAACCAATTTTTTCATTTCAAGCTCTCCACCTGACATTTGTGACAACTCCTGTATTTTCTCAACTAAAAAAAGAATTTATTTTTTCGCAACATTTGCAGCGCTCTGTGGAGCTCAGCATGCTGATTACGGAACCCATGGAAGTTAAAACTTCCAGGCCGTGGTCAGTAATTCTTGTGTTTGATGGACAGGATTTTCCGGCCCTGCATGCCTCACAGGCGACTCATTCGCTGGCATCGAGGCTCAGCAAAAATTGCCTGCTCGTGGGCATTCATGCAAACGAAAACCGTATTTATGAATATGGTGTGGCCGCTCAGGCCGATTATGCCAATCGGGGCGACCGGGCCTCACAAACTACACAATTTGTTCTGAATGAATTGATTGTGTATTTAAAATCAAAATTTCCGCTCAGTAGCAATCGTGCCGATTGGTCAATTGGAGGTTTTTCGCTCAGCGGACTGATGGCTCTGGATATTGCCTGGAATCACCCCGACTATTTTTCAAAAGCCGGCGTTTTTTCAGGTTCGTTTTGGTGGCGACAAAAAGCGCTGGATCATGGCTACGAGGATAGCGACCGAATTATGCACGCATTGATTCGATCAACCAAACAAATACCTGATTCTTCGTTTTGGTTTCAGGTTGGCACGCAGGACGAGGAAGATGACCGGGACGGCGATGGCGTGATTGATTCTATTGCGGATACGCTGGATTTGATTGCCGAAATTGAACGAAAAGGGTATCAGTGGGGCAAAAATGTGCAGTATCTTGAAGTTAAAAATGGTGTGCATGCACCTTCTACATGGGCCACGGTTTTTCCGGATTTCCTGCATTGGACGCAGGAGGCGATTGAATAAAGTTAAAAATAGTTCTGAATGAGAAAACTTATCCGGCAGAGTTCTTTCAGGAATAGCCCCAATTCAGTACAATTGGGCCGCTCCTTACGGAGCTAGTATGCAGTTATTGAAAAGTTTCCTACAAACAGGTTGCCTCTCCTAGGCTATATCTATGAAATTTTTTTTACTATTGATTTAAATAAGTAAAATGTAATATATTGATTATCAAATAAATAAAAAAAACAAATAGCCTGACGGCATCCCGCTAATAACCTGAATGCTAACAGCTAATTGACAGCGATTTAAACCATTTTCTTAACCTAAACTTGATAAACAAATGAACAAACTTCTGACTTGTTTGCTATGGCTCGTGGTAGCGGTGGCAGCGCAGGCGCAATCTGTCGGCTCTTTTGAAATTCAGTTTTCTCCAACCACCGAGGGCGATTTGGACGGACGAATGCTGCTTTTCCTTTCGACCAAAGAAGGTACAGAGCCTCGCTACCTGATTAAGGATGAAGTCGATACGCAGCAAATGTTCGGGATGGATGTGGAAGGTAAAAAGGCCGGACAAAAGGTCGCGTTTGATAAACTTTCACGAGGATATCCCAAAGTAAAAATGAGCGAAATTCCTGCCGGAGAATATGTTGTACAAGCACTTTTTCACCGCTATGAAACCTTCAAACGGGCCGATGGCCATACGGTCAAGCTGCCGATGGATCGGGGAGAAGGGCAAAATTGGCGCTCGGCTCCCGGAAACCTGTACAGTGTTCCAAAGAAAATTTACTTTGATCCGGCTTCCAAAAAATCGCAGCTGCTGACGCTCGACCTCGTAAATCCCGATTTGGAAGATCCTGCCAGCAAACAGACCAAGTACATCAAATACGTAAAGATCAAATCAAAAAAACTCAGCGAATTTTGGGGACGCGACATGCATTTGGCTGCGTGGGTGCTCATTCCGCATGGTTTCGATGAACATCCCGAGGCGCGCTACCCGTTGGCGCTTTTTCACGGACACTTTCCTGAAAGTTTCGCCGGGTTTAGTGAAACGCCTCCTCCTGCGGACATGGACACGTCGGCGTACAGTGAGCGGTTCGGGATTTATGGGTATTCCAAAATTGTGGCTCAGGAAGCCTATGACTTTTACAAAAAATGGACAAGTCCCGATTTTCCACGCTATTTGGTCGTAGAAATTCAGCACGCCAACCCCTTTTATGACGATTCGTACGCGGTCAATTCAGCTAATTTGGGGCCGTACGGTGATGCCATTATGTATGAACTTTTGCCGGAAATCGAGCGCCAATACCGAGGCATTGGGCAAGGGTGGGCCCGTTTTACCTACGGCGGTTCCACAGGCGGTTGGGAAGCTTTGGCAGCTCAGGTTTTTTATCCTGACGAGTTCAACGGATGCTTTGCGGCCTGTCCCGACCCCATCACGTTTGAGGCTTACACAATGGTTAACCTATATAAAGATAAGAATGCGTACTACTGGGACGGTCCTTTCAAACAAACGCCTCGTCCCGGAAAGCGAAATTATCTGGGTCAAATGCTCTGTACCTTGCAGGATATGAACAACCGGGAACTGGTTTTGGGAAGTAAAGGCCGTTCCGGCGATCAGTGGGATATTTGGCAGGCGGTTTATTCTCCCGTCGGACAAGATGGCTATCCTAAGCCCATTTGGGATAAACTAAGCGGGGAAATTGACCCTTCGGTGGCGCAGTACTGGAAGGAAAACTATGATTTAATGCACATTCTGAAACGTGACTGGAAAACGCTTGGTCCGAAACTTACCGGAAAAATCCATATTTATTGCGGTGATATGGACAACTACTATTTGAATAATGCGGTGTATCTCATGGAAGATTTTCTAAAAAAAACGGAGGCTCCGCATTACTACGGTGAAGTAGCCTATGGTGACCGGGCGGAGCACTGCTGGAACGGCGATCCGACGCAGCCAAACCATATCACGAGATTGCGCTATAATTGGATGTATTTGCCCAAAATACTCGAACGCCTTGAAAAATCAGCCCCCGTTGGTGCGGACTTGCGAAGCTGGAGACATTGAATGATCAAAAAAATCTACTGCCGGATACCAACTATCCGGCAGTAGATTTTTAAAAACTTCTCAAAAAAGCCATTGTATCCACGCCATCGGCATAATCTGCAATGCCCGGCGATTGCGCTTTCCCAAAAGGTACCGTTGCCAAAGTAGATTTTGAGGGACCTACGATGCACTGTATTTTTTCAGAATGACTGCCAAGTTCCTCCGAAAGTTGTTCGTCTGAGCTATACGTTTCAAAATACAATACACTCAATGGCGAAACTAACGCCTGATTTTCATTCACGATCAGAAAGCCGTTATCGAGATGAGGCACCCGATTAACGAGCAAAATGGATTTGTTGTATTCGTAATTGTTGAAATACTTGTGGTGGTACTGATACTTCTCCATCTTCGAAGCCTGCGCATCAAAAAAAGGCGAAAAGTTATAATTTTCCGGCACGTATACTTTGGAAACATTGCGGCAGCCCAATCCAAAATAATGCAGAATATCATCGCCCAGGGCTTCCAGTTCTTCACCTGATTCATCACCTGTAAGTATGGCGACAGACGTACGATTTTTGCGGATGATGTGTGGCTTTGCGGAAAAATAGTAATCAAAATAACGGGAAGAATTGTCGCTACCCGTAGCAATATACGCATCCGCAACATTGATTTTTTGAACGACCGATAGGTAGTTTACAAACTCAGGTTCAATTCTTAAAAGCGTTTCCAGAAGGTACATCATCAGCGGCGCATCGTCGCTACTAACTTTGGCAAGCAGATGATGCCCGCTCAGCAATACGCACAGCGCATCGTGAAAACCCACCGCCGGGATATTTCCGGCCATAACAACGCCAATTTTCTTTGATTCGGAAACTTCCTCATAGGTATCAAGAAAAGATAGAAGCGCGGACCCTGCAAGAAGTTGTTCGCTAATCTTTTGCACGGCCAATCGCACATTTTCCGGAATAAACCAGGAATTTATATTGCGTGCCTGAGCGGCTATCCCCTCTAACTCTATCGAATGTATAGGGTCTTTTAGATAGTTGCCCAAATTTACAAACGCATCAATTCTTTTTTTTCTGGGTATCATTCTAAAAATTATCGGGAAAGTACTAGGTGAAAGGTTAATTCTAATTATTCTAATTGTTGTGAAACTATAAATAGTTATATTTGTTATTCCGTATTAGTTACTGTGGAACAAATATAAACAATCCGACGAGCATGGCTATAATTATCACTGATGAATGCATAAACTGTGGTGCCTGCGAACCTGAATGCCCCAATACAGCGATTTACGAAGGTGGTGTAGAATGGGCCTGGGGCGATGGTACAAGCCTGGACGAAGTAGACTTTGGCGATGGCACAATAGTGAGTGGCAAAGAAAAACAAATTCCTGTTTCAGATGAATTCTACTATATAGTATCCGATAAGTGTACCGAGTGCGTAGGATTCCATGAAGAACCACAGTGCGCTGCCGTGTGTCCGGTAGACTGTTGTGTTCCCGATCCTGAACACGAAGAAGACAATGAAACGTTGCTCGCCAAAAAATCCTGGCTACACGCTGAGTAATAGCTTCTACCTACATAGATAGTAAAAAAATGGCTTACGAAAGTAAGCCATTTTTTTGTGCCCTATATTTTTTGTGCTAAACCATATTTATGATTTAATGCATATAATTGACTATGTCCGATAAATGAGAATTTTACTGAATATTTGGCAAAATTGAAGAAATGCAGAATAATATAGATTAATAAATTTATTTAAAATTATCGGATTTATGGTCTTAAAGAAACGAAAAATTATACTATTCTATGAAAATTACCCGAAAAGTGCTATTTGTATAGGGGTGGTATTTGAAAATAATCATAAATAGTTAATATTTGCCATGTGATTTGAGGATTAACCATTTACCCAACTAAACAAAATAAAATTATGAAGAAGTTTTATTTCACAGTATTATCTATTTTAGTACCATTTTTGGGTTTTACCAAGGATGAAGAGAAAAAAACACCTCAGACAGAAGATGTTAAGAAAACAACAGAGGTAACAGAAGAAGGCGATGCCAAAAGCCCCTTCACTTTCTCCGGGTATTTGGATTCCTATTACATTGGTAACTTTAACAAACCTGCCTCACGTTCAAACCAGGGACCTTACTATGCACGTGCGTTTGATCAGGTAGCGGGTCAGTTTCAGCTGGGTTTGGTTCAAACCAAAATGACGTATGCAACGGACAAGTCGGAAGCAGTCGTTGATCTTACCTTTGGCCCAAATGCTGATTTAGGAAACTACGGCAATGCGATTGGACCGTTGGGTAGCACAAGCATGGCACTTGCCATTAAGCAAGCCTACTTTACCTACAACTTTACAGATAAGTTTTCGATGACCGCCGGTCAGTTTGGTACGCATATTGGTTACGAAGTAATTGACGCTCCGGTTAACTTTAACTACTCACTTTCCAATCTTTTCAATAACGGACCATTTTATCACACAGGTTTGAAAGCAACCTATGCTTTCACGGATCGCGCTTCTTTGATGGTAGGACTAGTCAATAATGTCGATGGACTTGGGGACAATAACCGCAAGAAGGGTTTTATCAGCCAATTGTTTCTTGCTCCTGCTGAAAACTGGAACGTATACCTGAACTTTATCAATAGCAACGAAGCAAATGAAGCTGTTCCCTCTGTTCCGGCTGATGATGCTTTTTACAGAATGTTTGATATCACCACTAGTTACCAAATTACTGAGAAATTCCTTTTGGGTCTTAATGCAGCTTATGGCGCACAAAAAGGTGATTATCAGGGAGCAGGCGGTCCTTCCGAAACTAAAACATGGGCTGGTGCAGCTGTTTATGCTAACGTAGCAATTACGGATGGATTTGGTCTGGGTGCTCGTTTTGAAAACTTCAACAACAAAGATGGTGCCCGTGCAGTGTTGAACCGTTTGGACCAAGGTACCACCGTCAACTCATTCACGTTGACAGGTAATTTTACCCTGGCTGATGGTCACATTTTGTTGAAGCCTGAGCTTCGTATCGATGCTTACCCAAAAATCGCAGGTTCTGCCGAAGTGCAACAGTTTGAAGATTCGGACGGACGCTTTACCAAGAACAGCCAAACAACGCTGGGAATGGCTTTCATCTATTCTTTCTGATATAGTATTCAATACCAAACGTGTACAACAATAAATTCTGAACTAGTAATCTAAGTACAACCAAAACCATCCTGAAAAATGCAAAAACCTAGTTACATTCCATTGGCCATCCTGGTAGCTATCAGCTTATTAGGTATCTTTTTGCCATCCGTTCCTACTCAAATTGTGACGGAAGGCCTTGATTCGGGCGATATTGCCTGGATGCTCGTTGCATCAGCAATGGTGCTTCTTATGACACCCGGACTGGCATATTTTTATGGCGGTATGGTCAATAATAAAAATGTTATTTCGACGATGCTCCAAAGCTTTATTGCCATGGGTGTGATCAGTGTATTATGGGTTACGGTAGGTTTTAGTATGGCCTTTGGCGATTCCATTGGAGGTTTATTCGGAAATCCGTTGTCCTACTTTATGTTCAGCAATGTCCTGGACGGTCAGCCCTGGTCGCTTGCTCCAACTATTCCACTGGCGCTTTTTGCATTTTTTCAATTGAAATTTGCGGTCATTACACCGGCGCTCGTAACTGGTTCAATGGCTGAGCGGATCAACTTCCGTTCGTATGTACTTTTCATGATTCTTTTCAGTGTTTTCGTTTATGCCCCACTTGCCCACTGGACCTGGCACCCCGAAGGTTTATTGTTCAAAATGGGTGTGCTTGACTTTGCCGGCGGTACCGTTGTTCACATGTCCGCAGGTTGGGCTGCTCTTGCGGGTGCCTTGTACCTCAAAAGACGCAAGTCGCACGTGGAAGCAAGCGTTTTGCCTCCTGCCAACATTCCTTTTGTATTATTGGGAACAGGTTTACTATGGTTTGGCTGGTTTGGTTTCAATGCCGGTTCGGCAGTAGGAGCTTCTGCATTGGCAGTATCTGCTTTTGCCACAACCAACACCGCCGCTGGTGCAGCAGGTTTGGCCTGGATTTTGTTTGACGCAGCCAAAGGCAAGAAGGTTTCAGCACTAGGTTTTTGTATTGGTGCCGTTGTAGGTCTTGTGGCTATTACTCCCGCCGCCGGATTTGTTACAATTCCTGCTTCCATTTTTATTGGCGTAATCGCTTCAATCACAAGTAATTATATTGCACATCTTCGCACAAAATCAACGCTTGACGATACGCTTGACGTATTTCCTTGCCACGGTGTAGGTGGTATGGTCGGTATGGTTATGACCGGTGTTTTCGCAAACAGCGGTGTGAACAGCGGAGTTGTAGATCAGGGTTTAGCCTATGGCGAAACAACTTTGTTCTTTAATCACATGATCGCTCTTGTTCTGGTATCTGCATTTGCTTTCGGAATGTCCTTCGTATTGCTCAAAGTTACTGACATCATCATGCCTTTGCGTGTATCAGAAGAAGACGAGAAAGTTGGTCTTGATATCAGCCAACATGACGAGTTTTTAGTAGAAGCCTAATAAGTCGAATTTCTATACAAAACCCACAACAACACCACAGTGGTTCTGTGGTTTTGTTGTACTTTAAGAAGTTGGCCACTTTTAGTGGGCAACTTCTTTGTGTTTTGGATGCAGGAGAAAAAACTTAACTTTTCTTAACTTCTTAATGATGAAGTAAATAAATCAGACATATTGTTCAAAAATTTCCTCATCAATCACCTCAAAAAGCCCATTTGCCGAAATCTGTGTAAGTCGAACGGCCTTCAATTCATTGATTAAAAGCGGATCATAACGGGCCATAACCCGAACATAGTTTTCTGTAAAACCCTGCATGTGACCATCCTCTACATCATTTTCAAATAGTACCACGTGGGATGAGTCCGTTTGGGTTTCGTAGAAAGCTCGTTTTTTCTTTTCGGAAAGGCTATGCAAAATACCCGACCGCTCGGCTCTTACTTTTTTGGGAACCACCGGACGCAGCGAAAGAGCATGTGTATCGGCACGCTCTGAATAGGTAAAAACGTGCAAATAAGAAACGGGAAGTTCATTCAAAAAATGAAATGAATCCAGAAATTCGGCCTCAGTTTCGCCGGGATGACCCACGATTACATCTACCCCAATGCAGCAATCGGGCATTAGTTGTTTGATTTTTTCAACCCGATTTTGGTATAATTCACGCTTATAGCGCCTTTTCATCAAACCTAACATCGTGTTAGAGCCGGATTGTAACGGAATATGGAAATGAGGGACAAATCGCCGGGAGTTTGCTACAAATGAAATGATTTCGTCGGTAAGCAAGTTTGGTTCAATGGATGAAATCCGAAAGCGTTCAATTCCTTCTACCTGATCCAATTCCCGAATCAAATCCAGAAAGGTAGAACTACGTATTCCCTGCTGAATTCCGAAATCTCCAATATTTACGCCAGTCAACACGATTTCTTTTACACCACGTGCCGCAATTTCATGCGCTGCGGCTACTACATTGGCAATACTATCCGACCGACTTTTTCCCCGAGCCAGTGGAATTGTACAGTAGGAGCAGGGATAATCGCAGCCGTCCTGCACCTTCAAAAAAGTACGGGTTCGATCGTTGAGAGAGTAAGAGGTATGATAGTCATAGGCGTCCTCAATCGGTGAAGCCAATACGAGCGCGGGTTCATTTTGGGGAGATTTTTGAAAGGTATCAAGCAATTCTACCAGTCTGAATTTTTCGGCAGCACCGAGTACTGCATCAACTCCCGGAATCTCTGAAATTTCACGTGGTTTGAGCTGCGCGTAACAACCAATGATGGCAACATATCCATCGGGATTAATAGCCTGTGCTTCACGAACAATTTTACGGCATTTTTTGTCGGCATTATCTGTAACCGAGCAGGTATTGATTATGAAAATATCCGGCTTCTGATTAAATTCAACTTTTTGGTACCCTTTCTCCTCAAACATCCTGGAAATAGAAGATGTCTCCGAATAATTCAATTTGCAACCAAGGGTATAAAATGCTACTCTTTTCATTATCAGTATAAATTAATGTACAAAGGTACAGAATTGGATTCATCGGTTCAAAAAATCAGCAAATACCAACTGCTGATAGGCCTGCCCAAGTTTAACATCATGAGCACTTAAAACACCCTCTTTTTCAGTTTCCCGTTTCCCGATATTGTCAAACACCACATGTCCGCCAGGATTGGTCCAACCAAAGCCATTGTTGAACGAATAGTAGGCAAAAGGAGTTCGAGCCGGCAGAAATAGGTCATTACTCCACCGAAAGTCCTTGGTGCTTAGATGTAATTGTCCAAGAACCGTTGCCGCAAGGTCAATTTGCGAACCAAGGGAGTCACAAATTTCTCCGCTTGGAATCAACGCGCCGCCTAGCCACAGCATCGGGATATGAAATTGACTATGCTTGCTGATTTTATTTTTTGGTAAAGGATGGCCATGGTCGGCAATGATGATAACAAGGGTATTTTGCCACCATTTTTTGGTTTTTGCCTTCCTGATAAATTCTCCCAAACTAGCATCCGTATAATGTAATGAATTCAGAAATTTGTGTTCCACATCGGTTCCTGCAATTGCCTGTGCCGCAGGCACTTCAAAGGGTTCATGACTACTAAGCGTAAAAATAGTTGAGAAAAAGGGTGCTTTCTGTGAATCAAGATCATTTAATAGACGCTCAAAAACCACATGGTCGTGAGCTCCCCACTTGGAATTCATGTCGGCTGGATTGAATTCCTTTTTATCAACAATTCGGTCAAAACCCTGTTGCAGCAGAAAGGATTTAATATTGGCAAATTCGGTTTCTCCGCCATAATAAAACGAGGTTTGATAGTTGGCCGACTTAAATTGCCTGGGCAATGATGGAAGAGAGGCCGTTTTTGTTGGAATGGTTATAATAGAGGTTATAGGCTGTGCCGGAAAGCCACTCAAAAGCGCCACGAGACCTTTGTCGGACCGGTCGCCACTTGCGTAAATCGAACTGAAAAGTAAACCTTCCTTCGTGAGTGAATCAAATTGTGGGGTAATGTCGGGCAATCCTCCCAGCGAACCGACGGCCTTTGCCGTAAAGCTTTCCCAAATAATTAGTAGTACATTAGTAGGCTGACGATCCTGCCGGAGAAGTGAAAATGAATTATTAACTGGGTGAAAAAGCGAAGAAATGAGCTCAGTGGCGTACTCGTTTGAGGTAGTTTCGAAAGGGTTGTCTTTGCGGCCTGTGTCATTGACTAATGCACTGAAAAAATTCCAGGCAGGGTTAACCGCCAATTGATTCGCAAAAGGTTGGTTGGAAAAATAGACCGCACTTTGATTCATCGGCGCAAGCTGCAACCCGCCCCGAATGGGAATAATGAGACTTCCTGTCAGTAGTAAAAAGACAACGGGAGTAAGCAGTTGATGGGTTTTTGTAAAGTCAGAAAGAAAATAATTTATAACTAATACTGAAAATTTGTAAATTAAATACCCTAAAAACAGGAATACTATCACCAGAAACAACAGGGGAGAAGAGCTCATGGATGCGTAAGCTTCCTGAGGAGTTGCCAAATAGCGCAGTGGTGTAGTGTCTATGCGAAAACCCCACGCACGGAAAATTTCCAGATCGCTGGTTACAAGCAGAGCTATTAAACCGGCAATGAGGATGGAATAGCCCCAAAAAAATGTCTGAAACCATCGCCAGTTTTGCGCTGTAAAAGACAGAAGAAAAACGGGAATCACCAGCAAGTAGGCGGCAAACGAAACATCCATTCGCAAACCTCTCCATGCCGCTTCCGCTAAAATAGATACAGTTGATGTTTCTCCGTGACTAGTCTGATAAAAAAAGAAAATGAGGCGGCAAAACTGAAAAAAAAGAATCCAGGTCAGGCCCAGAATTCCGGCAAAAGTTACTCTCTGAATCATTGGTGTTTGGTATTTCTACAAAATTCATTGTAAAAATTTAAATACGTACAATTAATTTTATTCTCTTTACGGCTTATAGCTAATAATAACTATTTATTCTATCAGTATTCTTATGACATTCAGATCCAAAGCAATCGAAGTTGCCCTGCAACGGCAACCTATTCCCCTCGTTCCACCCGTTGAAAAAATCACCGAACTCTATGGAACCAATACGTTTCACGAAGATACCATGCGTACGCTATTGTCGCCGGAGGCTTATATTAAAATCTCAAACGCCATTCGGGCCGGTTCTAATATAGACCGCGAAGTAGCAGAAGAAGTTGCAACGGCCATGAAATCCTGGGCAATTTCACGAGGCGCTACCCATTATACGCATTGGTTTCAACCCTTAACAGGTACGACCGCCGAAAAACACGATTCCTTCTTTGACCTTACTCCAAGTGGCAAGGCTATTGAAAAGTTTAAAGGCAGCGCATTGGTACAACAAGAACCCGATGCCTCTTCGTTTCCAAGCGGCGGAATTCGCGCTACTTTTGAAGCGCGCGGATACACCGGCTGGGACCCAAGTTCGCCCGCGTTTTTGATGGACAATGGTGCCGGTGGCAAAACCTTGTGTGTTCCATCAGTATTTATCGCCTATACCGGTGAGGCATTAGACTACAAGGCGCCCCTGTTGCGAGCACTCAACATGCTTGATAAAGCAGCTACAAGCGTATGCCAGTATTTTAATCGGGATGTAGCCAAAGTAACGCCTACGCTGGGAATTGAGCAGGAGTATTTTTTGGTAGACAAAGCGCTGTATTATGCCCGACCTGATTTGGTGATGGCTGGCCGTACGGTATTTGGACACGGACCGGCGCGAGGCCAACAGCTTGAAGATCACTATTTTGGCTCAATTTCTCCCCGAGTAAATGCCTTTATGGTAGACTTTGAGTTTGAAGCATTAAAACTAGGGATTCCTGTCCGAACCCGACACAACGAAGTTGCCCCCGGACAGTTTGAATGCGCACCAACGTTTGAAGAAGTCAATCTGGCGATTGATCATAATGCGCTCTTGATGGATTTGATGCAAAAAATGGCTGAAAAACATAGTTTTAAAGTCCTTTTTCATGAAAAACCTTTTGCCGGAATCAACGGAAGTGGCAAACACAACAACTGGTCGATGTCTACTGATACAGGTATTAACCTGCTTGCGCCTACGACAAAACCCAAAGAGAATCTGCGGTTTCTGACCTTTTTGGTAAATGTCATTAAAGCCGTGCACGATAACGCTGATTTGCTGCGTGCTTCAATTGCGTCGTCGGGTAACGAACACCGGTTGGGTGCCAATGAAGCGCCGCCGGCCATTGTCTCCGTCTTTCTCGGAACGCAGTTAACCCGTATGTTGGAAGACCTCGTCAGCAGCGGGGAAATAACGCTCGAAAAAGGGGAGAATTTTTACTATAAACTGGGAATAAATCGTATTCCGCACTTGTTTAGAGACAATACTGACCGAAACCGGACGTCGCCTTTTGCATTTACCGGAAATAAATTTGAATACCGGGCCGTTGGTGGAAATGCCAATAGCGCTTCGCCTATGATTGTCCTCAATACAATTGTAGCCCGGCAACTTATGGATTTCAAAAAAGAACTAGACGAACGTTTGAACCGCGGAGAAGAAAAGAAAATTGCGGTAGTCGAAATTTTGAAAAAGTACTATACCGATTCAAAGAAAATTCTTTTTGAAGGAAATGGATATTCGGAGGAATGGGTAGAAGAAGCCAATAAGCGTGGACTTTCCAATATCAAAACTACCTATGAAGCGCTGAAAGTATATACGCATGAAGATACGATCAGGCTTTTTGAAAGTGTGGAGGTGCTGAATGCCCGTGAGTTGCACGCACGTTACGATATTGAACTGGAAAACTACATCAAGAAAATCCAGATTGAATCTCGTGTGATGGGCGACCTGGCTTTGAATCATATAGTTTCCACGGCTGTAAAATACCAGTTTAAACTTGCTCAAACGGCCCGTTCACTCTCAGATTTGGACATGAATAATGAAGCTGAACCCATCAAAGAGATTATTCGGGAAATATCTGAGCACGTGATCATTATTAAGAAATTAGTGTACGAAATGACCGAAAGTCGTAAAGTAGCCAACAATTTGGAAGATTTGGTCGAAAAGGCCAAAATGTACAGTTTGGACGTAAAGGGATACTTTGAGGAAATCAGGTATCATGTAGACAAACTTGAATTGGTAATTGATGATGAGGATTGGCCATTGGTCAAATACCGCGAAATGCTATTTATCCGGTAGTCGCCAATCGGAATGCCCGGCCCGTAAGGTCGGGCATTTTTGGTTCTTGACCTGATTTACGAGTGTTTTTTATCTCATCCTTGTCTTTTAGTTGAAGCTAAGGTCTGATTCCTGCAAAACTATGGCACGGCTTTTAAGATTCTATTTATTTATAGGTAAATAGGGTGTATTTTTGTCCTGATTATTCTATGTAAAGGATATTTAACACAATTAATAAAAACTATGAATCCCGGATTTGATCCCGCAGAAATTGCCCAATTGAAAAAAGAATGCAGGGCAGAAGGAAAGAATTTTGTTTATGTTGAGGATGGTTTTGAGGAAGAAGAGGAAGGCAATGACGAACATGCTCATATTCAGTTTATTGGCTATCACAACACCCGTGAGGTAGTGTACGATGCACTGATTTACACCCTCCGGCTCCATCATGCTACCCTCGTGTATGACCTGGCTTTGGAACGTCTCCAAAAACAAATGCCTGACTACATTTCACCCGACGAGCGTGGCATCGACTACCCCGAAGACCCCGAACAGGACGAAGAAGCAGAACTCCTTTTGACCGAATTTATTGAGGAAATTGAGGAAAATGAGGAAGTAAAGGTTCAGGAACATGTAGAAATTGATACCGAATTTGAATACGGTATCGGCCTCGAAGTGGGATTAAATCGGCCAGAAATTACCGTAAAAGTAATTGATGACTTTATTGCGCATTTTAATGCGGACCGCCTGAAACTTGATCCGGACGTTTATACGTTTCATAGCAGCGATGAGGAAGATGATGATTAAGTAATCATTTTTTTTCTTTTTTGCTTAAAATCTTTGACTTTGACCAACAAAAAAAGCCTCCGAAAATTTCGGAGGCTTTTCTACTATCAGTATTCCAAATTACACTTTTGCTGTCTTTACAGTCTTAATAATGCGAGCTGCTACTTTATAGGGGTCTGCCGCAGAGTTAGGACGTCGATCTTCCAGCCAACCTTTCCAGCCTCTTTCTACCGTTGCGATAGGAATACGGATGGAAGCACCACGGTCGGAAATTCCGTAGCTGAACTGATCGATTGATTGAGTTTCATGCTTTCCTGTCAAACGCAGGTGATTGTCTGCACCATACACAGCGATGTGTTCAGCAACAACAGGCGCAAATGAGTTACAAATAATATCGTAAGTTTCTTTGCTTCCGGCAGTGCGCAAGGTTGTATTGGAGAAGTTGGCGTGCATTCCTGAGCCATTCCAGTCGGTAGCGCCAAGAGGCTTGCAGTGCCAGTTAATTGCTAATCCGTATTTTTCGCCAATTCTTTCCAACAGGTAGCGCGCCACCCAAATTTGGTCACCTGCATCAGCAGCACCTTTTGCAAAAATCTGGAACTCCCATTGTCCGGCAGCTACTTCGGCATTGATCCCTTCTACGTTCAGGCCTGCGTCGATACACACATCAAGGTGTTCTTCTACGATGTCACGACCAAACGCATTGGTTGCGCCTACTGAGCAGTAGTACGGTCCTTGTGGGGCAGGGTAGCCGTTAGCAGGGAAGCCAAGGGGGCGGTTCGTTTCAGGATCCCACAGGAAATATTCCTGCTCAAATCCGAACCAGAAATCGTTATCGTCATCTTCAATTGTTGCCCGTCCGTTTGATTCGTGCGGTGTACCATCAGCATTGAGTACTTCACACATAACCAAATATCCATTTTTGCGCTGAGGATCAGGACAAATAAAAACAGGTTTCAGCAAACAGTCAGAAGATCCACCAAGGGCTTGCTCAGTAGAAGATCCGTCGAAAGACCACATGGAGCAGTCTTCAAGTTTACCACTGAAATCAGCTTCAATCTTTGTTTTGCTGCGAAGGCTCTGGGTTGGCTTATATCCATCCAACCAAATGTACTCAAGTTTAGCTTTTGCCATAATGGTACTAAAAGAAGAAATATTAAATACTTTTTTAAACTACACTACAATAATAATGGATATAGTTAATTTTATAAAATATTATTTAACAAAAAATTCAATTTGCCATATCTTTTATATGTTTATTGTAATATTTCAAGTTTTTTATGTGCTTTTCCTTTTGGTATAGCTTCTGTTTTAAATTTGAGGTATTTGTAGGTAAAAAGTTTCATTTAGTGAAAATTAAGTATAAAATGCAGGCTTTCCGCACTGATAAATCAAGAATTCTGAAAAACGAAGTTTTGTGACATTTCTAATGAAGGTTTAGTGACTGACTGCTTTTCGTTATCTTTATGGTTTCATAGATTAATCCAATTTTTTATAGTACTCGTCCGGAATTTTGGTCTGGTAATTGAGTCAATAGTCAAACTTTATGCATTTATTTTTTTCGGAAGATCTTGCAATTTCTTATCTGACAGGAGAGGAAGCCCGGCATTGTTACAAGGTTTTGCGTCTGACTCTCGGAGACCAAATTCAAATTACCGATGGAAAGGGAAGGCTCGCAAAGGCAGTGCTTACGCAGGTAGATGCCAATCGCGTAGATTTTCATATTGTTCAAAGTATCTCGATGGAGCAATCAGCCTATGCGGTTCATATGGCGATTTGCCCCACAAGAAAAGCGGAAAGGAATGAGTGGATGGTCGAAAAAATGACCGAACTTGGCGTTCTGCAAATTCAGTTTGTAGTATCTGAACACACGCACCGCGAGACATTGAACCGAGTCGTTAATTTAGAGCGATTGAACAGAATCGCCCTTTCAGCAATGAAACAATCGCAACAGTATTTCTTGCCCAAAATATCTATTCAAAGTAGTTTTCCCGCTTTTCTTGCACAAGTTGACCAACCTCAACGTTATATTGCATACGTAACAGATCATAACGTTCCTGAACATCTCCTGAATCAGGTACAGGCGGCACAGGAAGTATGTGTTTTGATTGGTCCGGAAGGAGATTTCAGCTCAACGGAAATCAAAGAGGCAGTAGAAGCCGGATTTAAACCTGTTTCTTTGGGTAGCACTCGCCTGCGAACCGAAACGGCTGCGGTTATGGCTTGTCATGCTGTGCATTTGGCACAGGTTTTGGATAAAAGATAAGTCAGGTGATCAAACATTTTTATTAAACGATTCGTACATCAGTATATGCAGTTGACAAGAATATTTTTAGTGGTGTTTTTGAGTATTTCTGGCGCTTTGCCCGGAATGTCCCAATCTTCTTTTAAAATTGCCAAGCTAAAATATGGTGGCGGCGGAGATTGGTATTCCAATAAAACGTCACTTCCAAATCTTATCAAGTTTTGTAATAGTCAACTGAAAATGAATATCTTCCCGGAAGAAGATATTGTGGAAGTTGGCAGTACTGATATTTTTCAATACCCGTTCGTGCACATGACTGGGCACGGGAACGTCGTCTTTACCGATTCCGAAGCACGGAATCTTCGCAACTATTTATTGGCGGGAGGTTTTTTGCACATCGACGATAACTATGGGTTAGATCCGTTCATTCGTCGGGAAATGAAAAAAGTTTTTCCAGAATTATCTTTTGTCGAATTACCCTACGATCATCCGGTGTATCGCCAGAAATTTATTTTTAAGGAAGGACTTCCCAAGATTCATCAACACGATGAAAAACCACCGCAGGGATTTGGATTGCTGTATGAAGGCCGATTAATCTGTTATTATTCCTTTGAAAGTGATTTGGGTAATGGTTGGGAAGATCAAAGTGTATACAATGATCCGGAATCGGTGCGGTTGCAGGCTCTGCAAATGGGTGCCAATTTGCTGAGTTATTGTACCACCGTCTATTGAAAATTGCGTGCTAAGTTGACATTAACTTAGTTAGCCGTACTTTTGTATTTCTATTTGTATTATTTATAACTAATTTAATTCATGTACGCTGTTATTGCTGCTTTTGTCGGACATTGGTACCTTTCGCTTTTCTGTCAGACGTTTTTTTTACACCGTTACTCGGCGCATAAGATGTTCCAGATGAACAAATTCTGGGAACGTTTTTTTTACTTGCTAACTTATCTTTCGCAAGGCTCATCTTACCTCAGTCCACGGGCTTATGCTATACTTCACCGGATGCATCATGCATTTAGCGATACCGAAAAAGATCCGCATTCGCCGCATCATACCAAAAACGTCTTTACTATGATGTGGGAAACCAAGGATATTTACAATGCTGTTTTGAGTCGCAAGCGCGCAATCGAAACCCGATTTGAGCGAAATTATCCCGAATGGAATTTTATTGAAAAACTTGGCGATTCATGGCTTTCTCGAATTGGATGGGTGATGCTTTACGTCGCTTTTTATATTGTGGCTTACTTGTATCTTGATATGCATTGGGCCTTTTTCTTCCTTTTACCGATTCACTTTTTGATGGGGCCAATTCATGGTGCAATTGTCAATTGGAGCGGGCATAAGTATGGCTATCAGAATTTTGATAATCAGGATAAATCAAAAAATTCCTTAATCATTGACTTCCTGATGATGGGAGAATTGTTTCAGAACAATCATCACAAGCGTCCCAATTCTCTGAACTTTGGTTCCAAATGGTTTGAGTTTGATCCTACCTATCCGGTGATTAAACTATTGGCGAAAATGAAGATTATTGAATTTAGAAAGAAATAATTGCTCCAATACGTTTTAAAACAAGCGGTCATCCTGATTCAGGATGACCGCTTGTTTTTTGGGATAGGTCCATAAAAAACTTTGGCAGGTGTGAGTTACACCTGCCAAGTTTGGATATTAACACCACAAAAAATGAAAAATCAATATCTATCAATCACTTCGTAAATTCAGTTAGGGGTTTAGGCGTTAGCCTCTGATACAAAATACGTATGCAGTACTTAGAATGGAGTTAAAATGAAATTAGAATTTGCTTAGAAATGAAAAAATTCTAACACAAATTTAGAACCGTGCGGGATGTTATCCTTAATCTGAATGGTTCCGTTATGAAGTTTAATGATTCGTTCCACGAGCGAGAGCCCAATACCTGACCCTTTGACATTAGCTGTATTGATTCCGCGATAAAAGGGCTGAAAAACCATTGCCTGCTCTTCCGGTGAAATTCCTTTGCCAGAATCAATAAACTCAATAATGATGCTTTTTTTATTGGCAAACAACTGAACCACCACACTGCCGTCCCCGGAAAATTTACATGCATTTTCCATTAAATTAAAAAAAGCAGTTTTCAGCAACGTAGGATTACCGATTATTTCCAGCCACGTATCGTCTTCCGGCAGTTCATGAATGAGGTACTGAACTTTATAGGCTTTATTTGCCTGACCAATGTTGGTTCGTACATCCCACAAAATCTCGTCGAGCCGAACTCGGTCAGTAAGCATTTCGCGCTGATTTTCACTTACTTTGGCCAGTTCCAGTAAGGAATTTGACAACTGCGACAGTTCTTTAATATCTTCCAATACTGACCGAATCGTAGATTTATACTCTTCTTTTTCCCGTTCATTCAGCAGACTTACTTCCAGCTGCGAGCTGATTTTGGTCAAAGGATTTTTTAATTCGTGCGAAACATTGGCGACAAATGTCTTCTGAATTCGAAAGGCATTTTCAATCCGATCCAATAACTTGTTGAAAGTAGCCGTCAGCCGCCCGATTTCGTCCTGTTGATTGGGGACTTCCAGCCGGGTATCCAGCTTTTGAGGCAGCATTCCCTCTACCTCATTCATAACCTTCGAGATTGGCAAAAGTGCTCGTTTTGAAAAAATCCAACCGGCAAAAGCGACAATAGTGGTTATGAACACAAAAATGATAATTAGCAGCGTTCGAAGGTTATTGAGGTTGGCTTTGCCATATAAGTCAGGCGCACCCATCACTACGACGGCCTTATTGAAAGGGTATTTATAGTAGATTCCAACTACGTTATAATCGCCATCTTTATAGAAAATTTGATCGGATCGACGAATTTCATCCAACCAATAGTTACTTATATGAATGATCGCCGAATCCGTGTTGGTGTAAATGAGCCGGTTTCGTTCGTCAAAAATCAGAATGTTGGAATTGAAAATCAGGTCGCGATTGGAGCGATCAAATAGTCTAAGAAGCTCAGTATCTATTTGTTGTACTTTTAGTAACAACTCTGCCGTTGAAATTGCTTTTGATTTTAATCGGCTATAAAAATCTTCTATCGTGTAGATGTAGGTAAAATAGTAGATAGCCACAAAAGACACAAACAAAATACCACTCACGAGAAGCGTAAACTGTATAGTCAAACGTGAGCGGATCTGCATAAGTTACTCATTTTTAAGTACATAACCCATTCCAAATTGAGTGTGGATGAGTCGGGTATCAAAATCCTTATCAATTTTTTTACGCAAATAATTTACATAAACCTCAATAATGTTGGTACCCGTATCAAAATCAATTTCCCATACCTGTTCTGCAATTTCAGCTTTGGAAACCACCCGACCCTGATTCCGAATCAGATAAAGCAAAAGATTAAACTCACGGGCGGTAAGTTCAATTTTCTTTTGCGAACGAAATACGGTTTTAGCATCAAGATTTACCTCTAAATCCGCAAAACGAAGAATCGTAGAAGTCTGAGTCATTGTGCCGCCGCGCTTCGTAAGCGCACGTACCCGAGCGAGCAACTCCTTGAATTCAAACGGTTTAACGAGATAGTCATCAGCTCCTGCATCAAAACCAACTACTTTGTCATCGGTTGTGCCCAGGGCAGTCAGCATCAGAATGGGCGTTTGATTGCCCATGTTCCGCAATTCCCGACAAAGTTCGATGCCATTGAGACCGGGTACGATAATATCACTGATAATCAGGCTGTATTGATTGCGCAAAACGAGTTGTTTTCCTATCAGGCCATCATAGGCCACATCTACCAAATAGCCATTCTCTTCCAGCCCTTGTTTGAGCGATTGTACCGTTTTGGGTTCATCTTCAATCAGTAGTAGTTTCATAGGGCAGGTAAAAATAAATCGGCAATTTCGGCCCAATTGGCAACGCGCGGTGCTGTGTTGGTTGTGCGTGTTGCAGGTGTGCAAAAATGAATATGCTTTCCTGTGAATTTTATGGGTGTATGGGGTTGATTATCAATCAGATAATCAGTAGTGAGAATGCTTTTGTCCCCACAAAAAACAATGTTTTTTTTAGGAAATGTTGGAAAATGAGTTTGTATCCAGGTGAATTTTTCCGAAAAAGAGTGTGGAAAATCCATCGCTGTTGACACAATGAATAGCTCGTAATAGTTGGAAAGGTTTTGCACCACGGGTTTAGCGTCGGTTTTTAAAGCCAAATCTTTAAAAAAACCAGGCTGCTGCATTCGGGTCAGCAGTTTTTTATACTGCCTGGGATGCAGCAACTCTTTGAGTGATTTCGTGTAAAAATCTTCCCGGCTGTGGTAGGTGTTAAAATCAGTCAGGGCAAAATCTACGAGTTTACCGTAGGTATCTGCCAGAACATCGTCCATATCCAGGGTAATTCGCACCATCAAACTATGGGTCGTTTAGGGTCAAAATTTTGCAGGTGATCTGAAACCCTTTTCAAAAACATTCCCCCAAGTGAACCATCTACCACCCGGTGGTCATACGAATGCGATATGAACATTTTGTGGCGAATTCCCAATAAATCACCCTGAGGGGTTTCTATAACAGAGGGCTTTTTTTCAATGGCTCCAAAAGCCATAATCGCTACCTGTGGCTGCACAATAATGGGTGTCCCCATCAGGTTTCCGAAAGTTCCGATGTTCGAGATGGTGTATGTACCGCCAGCCAGGTCGTCCGCTTTGAGTTTATTTTCACGTGCCCTTCGGGCCAGTTCGTTTACTTTTTTTGCCAAACCAATCAGGTTGTACTGATCTGCCTGATGAATTACGGGTACAATCAGGTTGCCATCGGGCAGCGCTACTGCCATTCCGATATTAATATCTTTTTTAAGGAGTAGCGATTCTCCTTCTACTGAAACATTGATGAGCGGATATTCTTTAATTGCCTTTACAACAGCTTCAATCAGGATAGGCGTGAAGGTAATTGAATCACCGTTTTGTTTCCTGAAATCATTTTTTATTGCGTTTCTCCACTGAACGATAGTCGTCATGTCGGTTTCAATGAATGAAGTGACATGTGCCGAGATGTTTTTGGAATCAAGCATTCGCTGCGCAATCATACGGCGCATGCGATCCATTTCTACAATTTCTACCGATCCTGCTTTTACTTTTTTGGGAGTAGAAGGCTGAGTTTCAGAAATCGCCTGAGCAGGTGCTTTTCGTTGGGCAATATAGTTTAATACATCTTTTTTGGTCACTCGACTTTCGGCCCCAGTTCCAGAAATCCGGTTAAGCTCCTCCTTATCAATTCCTTCTTCTTTGGCAATACTCAATACCAACGGACTAAAAAATCCATTGTTTGAATCTGCATTTCCTTCTAAATCTTTACCGGAATCTACTTCCATTGAGGTAGAAAGCGAAGGCAAACCAAACGAAGGAATCATCGTTTCAGGTTCAGAAATAGGCATTGGTTCGGGTTCAGTTCCTTTTGAATCAATAGCTGTACCCGCATCATTCTGAACTTCTATTCGGGCAACCACAGCGCCAATCGCTACGACATCGCCCTCTTTTACCAGAGTTTCCACCAACGTGCCCGAAAAAGGGGAGGGAACTTCGGTATCCACTTTATCCGTAGCAACTTCCAGAATAGAATCGTCTGCCTCCACCAAATCACCTGGGTTTTTCAGCCAGCTCAACACTGTACATTCCATGATGCTTTCGCCCATTTGGGGCATGACCATCTCAACAACTTTCATAATAGGCTATATAGTTTGAGGAGCATTTTCAGGCATGTGCCGTTTGAAGAATGCTTTTTCGTAATAAATCAAGAACATAAGCCGACGCCAGTTCGATATTAACACTGCGGTGATTGGAAAGTTTCAATAGCCGGGCGGTTGTAAACTCCGGCGTAGCACAGGCAATCCAAACCGTGCCAACAGGTTTTTCGGGGGTTCCACCATCGGGCCCGGCAATCCCGCTTGTTGCCAAACCGTAGGTAGTATTCAGTTTTTTGCGGACTCCTTCTGCCATCGCTTTTACGGTTTGTTCACTTACAGCCCCGTATTGAATCAAATCCGACTCCGAGACACCCAGGCTTTCCATCTTCACCGCATTACTGTAACTAATCACTGAGCCTTCAAAATACCGCGACGAACCAGAAACACTCGTAATTTTCTGAGAAACAAACCCGCCCGTACAGCTTTCGGCGATACTCAGCGTAGCTTGTTCCTTTATAAGCATGCTACCAATAAGACTTTCAAGTTCTTCTGCATCGTATCCATACACATATTGACTAATTAGCGGTAGCACCCGAGTAACCTCTTCTTCAAGATCCTGATTCAGTTGGTCTGCATTAGTACCGCTTGCAGTCAGCCGCAGTCGAACCTGCCCAAAATGTGGCAGATACGCCAGTTTTATGTGCAATGGTAAACTGTCTTCCCAACTTTCAATTGTTTCGGCAAGAAAGGATTCCCCAATTCCGATGGTTTTTATTATTTTATGAATAATGAGCGGTGGATTGAAATAGGCTTTCAAAGCTGGCAAAACCCGGTGGGTCATCAACGCTTTCATTTCAAAAGGTACACCGGGCAATGAAACGATAATTTTACCGTCTTTTTCAAACCACATGCCCGGGGCCGTTCCCCAATCATTTTGCAGGTAGGTACAAACCTTGGGAAGTGCGGCTTGTTGCCGGTTTAACTCCGTCATTTCGCGACCTCTTTTTGTAAAAAAATCGGTAATTAATGAAAGTGCCACTTCATTGATTTCAAGGGTCGTATCAAAAAACTCGCAAAGGGTTTTCTTGGTTATATCATCCTTGGTGGGGCCCAAACCACCCGTAATAATCAGGACATCGGCACGTAAAAGAGCTTCACCAATGGCAGACAAAATATCAGCAGTCTGATCGCCTACGGAGGTTTTACGTATCGGCCGGATGCCCAGTCTTGTGAGTTCGGTACCTATCCATTGGGTGTTGGTATCGGTGATTTGGCCAAACAGGATTTCATCACCAATGGTCATTATTTCAGCTTTAATCAGATCACTCATACTGGTCCAACTCAAATTAAATGCGGCTATTTGTCCCAAAAATACGTAAAATTTATCGGTAATGATTACGTTTGAAGGGTAGTTCCCGTTTACACTAAAATCCAAAATTATGACTATGAAATGGTTTATTGTGTCAATTCTGTTTTTGATAACAGGATGTTCGTCACAGGCTCAGTTTAATAAAACAAAATTGGGCAAAGCACTCGAAAAAATTCAGACACAGGGTGGCGCTTTATCAGAAAATGAAATTGCCATGGGGTTGAAGGAGGCTTTGAAAGTCGGAATCAGCAATGGTTCTGAGCAGGCTTCGCAAACTGATGGTTATTTGAAAAATGAATTCATCAAAATTCTTTTTCCGCCGGATGCCCGGCGGGTAGAAGAAAGACTGCGGCAGATTGGTTTGGGCAATGAAGTAGATCGGTTTGTAATGTCGCTCAACCGGGCGGCCGAAGATGCTGCCAAGCGTTCTAAGCCAATTTTTGTTTCGGCCATTACATCCATGACAATTACGGATGCAGTTGGAATTTTAAAAGGCGACGAAACCGCAGCTACCGAATATCTCCGTCGAACCACCAACGACGAGTTGTATCAGACGTTTTTTCCGGTTGTAGATAGTACCCTGAATTTGAATCAGGCTACTAAATACTATGCAGATCTTGTAAATACCTACAACAAAATTCCACTTGTACAAAAAGTAAATCCGGATTTGAAGCAATATGCTACCCAAAAAGCAATGGACGGGTTGTTTGTGCTGATTGCTCAGGAAGAAAAGAAAATCCGGCAGGACCCCGCTGCACGTATAAATGATATTTTGCGCCGGGTATTTGGTCAGGCGAAGCCTTAGTGCGTACTTTTGTACAAATTAATTAAACCTACTTTAATGAAAAAATCAGAAATTAATTTTTCGATAGAGCTTGATAATCAGAACGTTCCTGACAAAATATTCTGGAATGCTACCGACAATCCAAACGAAGGTATAAACGATACCCGGGCAATTGCCGTGGCCGTGTGGGATCATTATCACCGCGGAACGCTCAAAATTGACCTTTGGACCAAAGATATGGAGGTCTTTGACATGAAACGCTTTTACATTGAAATCATGAGTGGTATTGCAGATACGCTGCTTACGGCTACAAATGACAAAAAAATGGCCGATAGTATTGAGGGGTTGTGTCAGCAGCTCAGCAAGGCACTCGAAGAGGAGATAAAATCGGCTCAATAGTTGTATTATAATTGGTTTTACTCCTTAACCTGAAATTTCATGACTAGAATCGCTTACCTGTTATTCTTTACATTTACCTTATTTTCCTGCGCTAAAAAAAAGGAACAGTCTACTCAAAATGAGGGGAATAGTGCCGCAGTTGCTGCCACAGACCTGGTGCCGGTGACGCAGGAAGGCGTTATTTTTTATGCCAACAATGTCGACAAGGCATTTGCAGCCGCACGTGCACAAAACAAGCCTGTATTTGTGGAGATTTACTCCGAATCGTGCCACGTTTGCCAAAGTTTCATCCCAATTTTTAAGGAAAAGCAGGTAAGAGATTTTTACAATACCAATTTCCTGAATTACAAAATAGAGGTCAACTCTCCTGAATTTCAGAGCTTTGTGCTGGCGCGAAAGATCTTTGTTCCTTCGTTGCCTTTGCTTTTGTATTTTGATCAAAACCAGAATTTGACGCATTTGGGAATGATCGAAGCTGATGCTCAGAAGCTGATCGAACAGGGGCAATTGGCGCAAAATCCTCAACTGCGCTCAGGCTCCATGAAAAAGCGGTTTGAAGAAGGAGAAAAGAATACGCAATTCCTGATTGATTTCGCTATGTTTAGTAAGGTTACAATGGATACAGTTATGAATCGCAAAGCAATGGAGATTTATGCCCAACAGCAGCCCGTAAGTAGTTATGGCTCGGAAACAAATTTTCTGGCTATCGAAAAACTACTCATGGATGTGTACAATCCGATGGGGCAGTACTTTATCAAAAATTTACCGCAATTCAGAAAAACAATTGACCCCACGCGGGTTAAAAATGTAGCCGAAAATCTAGTCATGTCTTCGTTGTACAGCAGCTTTGGTGCGCAGTACAACAGTGCAAAAGTTCTGGAAATCAGAGATTACCTGATTGCCGCAGAAATTCATCCTCAGGTTGCCAAAAATAGAATTCTTCTTCCCCTTATCAATGCCTATTTTAGAGAAAAGGCGCCGGGGAAAGCAGTTGCCCACGTGAATACGCACCTTACGCAAGTTCAAATGAAGGCGACTGATTATGCGTACTTGTTACAGTTTTTTAATGACAAATGCCCGGATGCGAGCTATGTGGCTTCTGCCCAAAAATGGTTTGAAAATGCATTGACTTTAATTACCAAAAATTCAGCAGAAGAAGCTGACCTGTATTATTCAATGGCTGTGGCCCAAAAACGAGCCAACAACATTGCCGAGGCGAAAAAAATGGCAGATCAAGCGCTTACTATTGCGCGAAATGCCAAGGCAGAAACCGGAAAAATTGATACGTTCCTACGTACGATTTGAGAACTAATGGTTAGATAATTTGTCGTTATTTGACAACAAACGTATGATTAAAGGGCGCTTGGGAAAGAATCACCCGGGCGTCCTCATCGCCTAGCTCCATGGCGCGTTGAAAATCCCGCTCGGATTGAACAAACTGATGCATCCGCAAACGAGCCATCCCACGTAACCGTAAAGCGTCAGGATTTACATTCCTGAAAAACCAAACGGCCTTGTCAAATTCACGAAAAGCTTCTTTAAATTCCAGCACGGCCATATGTGCCTTACCTTTGTCTAAATAGCAGTCGGCAAGGGTATTGTCAAAACTCAGCGCCTGGGAAAAATCGTAAAGTGCCGAGTAGTAATTCTCATCGTGCAGGTTGCATTTTCCCCGCAATGCATAGGCTACGGCTGATTTAGGATTTGCTTTTACCATTTGATCAAAAAATGCAAAAGCTTCTTCATAGTTCCCGTTCTTCACCAATGAAACCCCTTCTTCAAACCGTTTCAGATCTTTTTCTGCCTTCGTTTCGTGATCAGTCAAATAATATTTAATGATCAGATAAGGTATAAATAACAATACAAGCAGGGAAATTTCCATATACAGGCAAAAATTGGATTGGGCTGTTGGTCAATGAGTTTTTTTTGTAGTAAGCGGTTGATTATGTTTAAATTAGAAGATTTGCCTAAACGCCGAACGAAAACTTAACGGAGTTCAGCCCGGGCTTTGGCGGGCAAGCTTTCCACAATCAGGTCGTAGGAATCCTTAATCCAGGTTTTTAAAAGGGAGTCCGGAACCTTGCCTTCGTCCAAAATCGTGTTCCAGTGTTTTTTGCTCATGTGGTAGCCTGGCTTAACGCTCGGATACTCTTCCCGAAGTTCAATTGCTTTCTCCGGATCGCATTTTACATTAAAGCGGCGTTGCTCGCTATCAACGGGCGTCAAAAGAAAGATTTTGCCTTTGACACGAAACACCAGCGTTTCTTCGCCGAATGGAAAATCTTCTGAGGTTCCCGGCAAACTCAAACAATAGTCACGGAGCTGTTCCAGGTTCATCGCATGATCGCTCTAATAATCATTACTACTACACAAAATAGAAACATGACAATTGAAATACGGTTGATGCCGTGCATCATGCGCAAACTGAACGAGTTGGGTGCGTCAGATGAAGGTTTTTTGAAAACCCGGATGAAGTAACTGAACACATCGCCTAGTTGGAAATAGTTTTTTAAATTACTCATTGTTACAAAATTTATATTATTTAAAACATTTAGTTAAACATCAGGCTTGTACCAACTCGACGGATTCAGGTTCGATCCAGCGTCCGTCTTCCCGGATTAATTCAATAAGTTCAGTCACTGCCTTTTCTGCCGAAACCGAACGTTTAACCACCTGCTGCCCGCGATAGAGCGCAATTTTATCTTTTCCCATGCCCACGTAGCCATAGTCCGCATCTGCCATTTCACCGGGACCATTCACGATGCAACCCATGATTCCGATTTTCAATCCTTTGAGGTGTTCGGTATGTTTGCGAATCATAGCCGTAGTTTCCTGTAAATCAAACAACGTACGTCCACAGGACGGGCAAGAGATGTATTCTGTTTTTGACATACGCGTGCGCGCTGCCTGCAAAATTCCGAAGGCAATGGAGTTGAATTCCGATGCAGCTCCCAGACGGTTCGCTTTTGTGGCAGCTTCATCAAATTCGGGACACAGCCAAATTCCATCCCCGAAACCATCAATCAGTAATCCACCCACATCTGTCGCTGCATCGAGTGTTAGCGTTTGTGAACCAGCCGGGTAGTTTCGTTTGATCAACACCGGAACATTGCAGTACTTTTCAAGAAGTGTAAAGAAAAAGCGGCGCATGTCAGGCATTGCGTGCTTATTCTCCGTTTTTACAACTAAAATTACATGAGTCATTTTCTGAATCTGATTCAAAAATGACTCCGTAAATTCTTCGCGAGTTCCTTCTACAAAATTTAGCAGAGGATGATGAGAAGCCTGTAAGAATTCATTGACTGTAAATAAAGGAAACTTATGAATCTGATCTTCCAGATTTACCCACGCTGAAAAATCAACGATTTCCTTTAAACCATTGGGCAGCATAAATGGAATCGTTTTTTTGCCGGAATAAATAAAATCTACTCCCTGATCGTTCATGCGCCATTTGTCAGGAACAGGCAGAAAAAAATGCCCGACACTGCGCAAATCTTCGTGGGATTCTACGGTAATGTTTGAGTAATCTGCAATGACACGCGGTACGTTAACTCCACCGAAATTATACGTTTCCTGCGTTTCGCGCCGATGGTATTGAAAAGGGTTTATTGGCAGAATTTTTAACGGTTCGATAGGCGCATGTGGCGCTCGATTGGTGTAGCGATTGATCAGCGCACGAGCCACCGGGGCTTCGTTTTCGGGGGCCTCGGTAAGTGAAACCCGGACGGTATCGCCCAGGCCATCTTCCAAAAGTGTTCCAATTCCAACTGCAGATTTGATCCGGCCATCTTCGGCTTCCCCGGCTTCGGTAACTCCCAGATGCAGGGGATAGGGTTTGAGTCCTTCTTCGTCAAGCCGCTGAACAAGTAATCGGTAGGCTTCTACCATCACCTGTGTATTGCTTGACTTCATCGAAAGGACAATATTGTAGTAGTTCAATTCCTCACATATGCGCAAAAATTCCAGCGCTGATTCAACCATACCGACGGGTGTATCTCCGTAGCGGCTTAAAATTCGGTCGGAAAGTGAGCCGTGGTTGGTGCCAATTCGCATGGCAGTACCGTATTCTTTGCAGATTTTGATTAACGGAATAAATTTCTCGCGGATGCGTTCCAGTTCGGCTGCGTAAGAATCGTCGGTATAATCAATGGTTTCAAATCGCTTTCGGTCGGCATAGTTACCGGGGTTAATCCGAACTTTTTCTACGATGCGGGCGGCGAGCTCAGCCGCGTTGGGAGTAAAATGAATGTCCGCAATGAGCGGTATTTTAATTCCTCTTTGGTGAAGTTCTTTTTTAATATTTTCCAGATTCTGCGCTTCCTTGACGCTTGGAGCCGTAATTCGGATGTATTCACAACCGGATTCTACCATTCGAATGACTTCTTCCACCGATCCCAGCGTATTCATTGTATCTACGGTGGTCATGGATTGCACCCGAATCGGATACTCGGAGCCCATCGGCAAGTCGCCAATGTGCACGGAAATAGTTTTTCGGCGAATATATTCGGTCAGAGAGGGGCTATACAGCCGTAAATTTTCAGTTTCAGAAATGATAGGATTGGCTTTCATGCAGAAATTGTATTGGAACAGGATTACGAATACTCGGCAAAAATACCGCATTCGTAATCCTTTATCCTACAAACAATCCGAAGAAATCAATTGTTCAGTCCGTGTCGCTCAAATTTTATGAGGTATACCTTCTGATTAGTTGATGCCCTATACTTACCAGGAACGTTTTTTATAACCCGCAACTGAGTAGTAATACACAAACAAATAAAGCGGAACCATCATAACGTAAGCTTGCTGAGTACTTCCGATAGAATCAGCCAGCCAGCCATAGACGAGTGGCAAAATTGCGCCTCCCGAAATACCCATAATCAGTAGCGCGGCACCGGTTTTGATAAATTTGCCTAGTCCGTCAATCGCCAACGGCCATATCGCCCCCCACATAATGGCATGGGATAATCCGAGCAGGGCAATGCAAAGTACGGAGGTAAATCCGGTCGTGAAGATGGCAATTAGGGTAATGAGAATTCCAAATAGTGCTGAATACTTTAACCAAACTTGCTGAGATACAAACTTGGGAATCAGGACGATACCCATCACATAGCCAACCATCATGGCTACAAGCGTGTAGGTGCCAAAGAGCCGGGCATCTTCTTCGGGAAAGCCCAGTGAAACTCCGTAGCTGATGATTGTGTCTCCGGCAATTACCTCGACTCCTACGTAGCAAAACAGCGAAATAACTCCCAAAATCAGGTTGGGAAATTGAAAAATACTGGTTTTTGAAACGGAAAGCGTGTCGCCGGTGGTAATAATTTCCTCTTCTTCCTCTTCAACTTCCGGTAGTCCTTTGGTCATTCGGATCAATAAAGCCAAACCTACCAAAATAGCCGTAAGCGTAAGGTATGGTCCCACGACTTTATCCAATTCTTCGGCCTGTGTTGTGTTGGTGGTTCCTGCAAGCAAAAGACCACCAAATACTACCTGACTGATAATGCCTGCGCCTTTATTGGCAATACCCATGAAACTGATTCGAGCGGCAGCACTTTCGCGGGGACCTAGGATTGTTACATACGGATTAATCGCCGTTTGCAGGATTGTAAGGCCAATTCCAATGCCAAAAAGACCTACGAGGAATAACGAATAAGACGCCATTTTGGCAGCAGGAATAAAAATGATTGTACCTACGGCCATCACCAGTAGACCAACAGACATGCCATTTTTGAAACCTACCTTTTTTAAAACCACCGATGACGGGATCGCCATCAAGGTATACGATATAAAGAAGGCAAACGTAACAAGGTACGAAGTCGCATTATCAAGATTGAATGCCTTTTTGAAAAAGGTGATGAGCGTGCCATTTACCCAGGTAACAAAGCCTAGAATAAAAAAAAGAACACCAATAATGACGAGTGGGCCCAGGTAATTTTCTTTCTTTTGAGTCATTGTATAATTTAGATTAATTTGGTTAGGAAGAGTAAAAGGTGATGATTATGAGTAAAATACGTTAATTAAAACTGATCATTAAGCCCAAAAATTCGTTTGTTGGTTTTCCATTTGCCACGGGTAAAATCCGGGATTTCGACAGGAGAACTTCCCCGGGCAATAGACTGCTCCGAAAGCGGGCTGATCGCACTCCATACGGCTGCATCATAAACGTCGATTGGGGGAGGGGTTTTGCGTTTGATGGCTTCAATAAATCCTCGAATGACAAAATAGTCGATGCCGCCGTGGCCGGCACTTTCGGCATCTTTTTCAAAATTTTTCCAAAGTGGATGATCGTGCTCGGTGAGGTACGGAGCGGCAGGCTCCCAGGAATGTTTCTTTTGGGTTTCTTTTTGCAGGTAAATCACATCGCCATCATCCATCCAAACCCCCTCGGTACCCTGTGCACGAAAGCCCAAAGAATAGGGGCGTGGTAAATTAGTATCATGAATTAGGACGATATTTTCACCATTGATACACTGAATGACCGTCGTAATGACATCACCAAGTTTGAATTTTACCTGCGCATTCGGATGGTCGGGCCCGCCTTCGGCGACAATGTGATTATGTAAACCTCGTGCTTTGGTGGCCGTAGAAGTCAGATACGTAAAACGATTGCCCCGATTGATGTCCAGCCAATGCGCAACGGGGCCAAGGCCGTGCGTTGGATAAATATCTCCATTCCGATCAATGGAATGCTGGGTTCGCCATTTTGCTTCCGAAAAACCCTTTGGGCCAAATTCGACACCGCCGCCGTACGCTTGTGTTCCGTTATTGAATTTTACCTCACGCAAATCGTGCTGATAGCCGCAATGCGTATAGATCATTTCCCCAAACATTCCTTTACGGATCATGTTCAAAACGGCCATTACGTCGCGGCGGTAACAAACATTTTCAAGAATCATGCAGTGCGAGCCCGTTTCTTCAAAGGTATCGACAAGTTCCCAGGATTCTTCCAGCGTAACGGTTGCCGAAACTTCCACGGCTGTATATTTTCCGGCTTTCATGGATGCTACGGCCATTGGCACGTGCCACTCCCAGGGGGTTGCAATCACAATACCGTCGAGGTCGTCGCGCTTCACCATATTCAGAAAATCTTCATTCCCGGTAGAGTAGACGGCAGGAGCTTTTCTGCCAGCTTTGCTTATCATGGAGAGTGTTTCCTGCACGGAAAGCGGATCAATGTCGCAGATTGCCGTGATTTCTACATCGGAGCGGTAAAGGGCCTGTTCGACGTGATTGCGGCCCCGCATACCCACCCCGATAAAGCCCAAACGAACTTTGTCGGCGACGACCGGGTTTTTAAATTTCAGGGATGGCAAAACAGCTCCGGCGGAGGTTGCAAGACTTGCTTTTTGGAGAAAGTTTCTTCGGTTCATTCGGGCAGAAAAGGATCAGAGATTAGAACCCGCAAAATAGTAGTTATTGCCTGAATATTAATTTTTTTTATTAATAATTCATCCCCGAAAAAAGTGAAACTCTAACTGCTTAACCAGTAAGGATTTAAGGAATAGGGTCAGGGAAAATTGACTGTTTTGTTTAATCTTTTACTTAAATGCCTGAACAAAACTTTCCCTCCACCCGTTAATACTGTGCATTTATATACCAACGTGTCTGCAACGTACGGATACGAAGGCCTCGAATGTGTTGTACACAAACTTTGTAACGACATTTAAGCCATTTATTCTATTCAATCAATTGATCCATGATTTTACCACGGGTATCAGTGTTTCGAAAGGAACATTTTAATGCTGCGCATCGCCTTCACAATCCAAATTGGTCTGATGATAAGAACGAACGTGTGTATGGCAAGTGTAATAATTACAACTACCACGGCCACAATTACGATCTGATTGTTCAGTTAACGGGAGAGGTTGATCCGGAAACAGGCTATGTGTTTGATATGAAAGTTCTGGGCGATTTGATCCGCGAACATATAACCGACAAATTTGATCATAAAAATTTAAATCTTGATACAGAGGAGTTTAAGGATTTAAATCCGTCTGCCGAGAACATCGCTATTGTCATTTACAATTTGTTAAGAAAAGAAATTAGTACCAATTTAGATTTGAAAATACGACTCTATGAAACCGAACGGAATTTTGTTGAATACCCAACCCATGGCTGAAACCTCCTTTTCCGAAGAAAATATGGACGAAAACGGGCACGATCATATCCTTACTTCCTATGACACCCCTTTGCGGGTAGATGCGTTTGAGATGGACGATGATCTCAAAATAGAGTTAATTGAAAAGCATTTCCGGCATATTATGGAAATTATGGGCCTCGATTTGACCGACGACAGCCTGAAAGGTACACCGAGACGCGTGGCCAAAATGTACGTAAAGGAGATTTTTAGCGGTATGAATCCTGAGAATAAACCGTCTATTACTCTTTTTGACAATAAATATAAATACGATCAGATGCTTGTGGAGAAAGACATAACGGTCTTTTCTAACTGTGAACATCACTTTGTACCCATTCATGGCAAAGCGCACGTGGCGTATATTTCAAGTGGAAAAGTGATTGGCCTCTCAAAGTTGAACCGTATTGTGCATCATTATTCCAAACGTCCGCAGGTACAGGAACGCCTTACGGTTCAAATTGCCAATGAATTGAAGGAAGTTTTGAAGACCGAAGATGTGGCCGTAGTTATTGATGCGCAGCACATGTGCGTACATTCGCGGGGCGTGCAGGATACCGGAAGCTCCACAATTACGTCCTACTATGGTGGTAAATTTGAAAAGGAAGCAACAAGACGTGAATTCCTGAGTTATTTGGGGATGTGATTTTTACCTAATCCCTAAATGCTAAGTAGTTATGTCAAAGCGATTTGAACAAAAAAATATCCTGATTATTGGGGCAAGTACAGGTATTGGCCACGCCATTGCTACTCACTTGCTGGCCGAAGGAGCCATTGTATTTGTGGCAGGAAGATCCAAACCTGATTTGGACGTAACGTTTGTTCCGTGGGACGCTACCCAACCCGATTCTGCGGCCTTTGATTCGTTGCCTGCTGTATTGGATGGTTTGGTTTATTGTCCCGGAACGATTAATCTCAAACCGTTTAATCGGTTGAGTGTGAAGGATTTTTCGGATGATTTTCAGATTAATACCTTAGGCGCAGTGTTTGTTTTGCAGGCTGTTATCAATCGGCTTAAAAAGGCGCAGGGAGCTGGCGTTGTGTTTTTTAGCAGCGTGGCTGCATCCACCGGACTGAGTTTTCATGCCTCTGTTTCGGTGTCCAAAAGTGCACTGGAAGGTTTGTCAGTAGCCCTTTCGGCAGAGTACGCCGATTCGGGAATCCGGTTTAATGTCGTGGCCCCGTCGCTGACCGACACACCGCTTGCGGGTAAATTGCTGGCCTCAGATGATAAGCGTGAAGCATCGGCCAAGCGGCATCCGTTGGGCCGCATTGGCGATCCGCAGGATATAGCTTCCGCCGCCGTTTTTCTTTTAAGTAACGAAGCGAGCTGGATTACCGGGCAGGTCCTGGGAGTGGATGGTGGTTTGGGAAAATTGAAATAATTTTTTGCACAAACATAAAAATAGCGGAACGTGGAGAAGCCACGTTCCGCTATTTTTATATAGAATCGGATTTACACCTGAGCGCCTACGCGTTCGAGTAAGGCTTTGGTTTTCTTGATTCCCTCGTATTCGTCCACTTTGCTCCCTTCATATTCAATTCCCACAATTCCTTTGAAACCGCTTTCTTTCACGATTTTCATGATTTGCAGGTAATCAGTTTCAATGACATTCCCATTTTCATCAAAATCATATGACTTGGCACTAACCCCTTTGGCAAAAGGCATGAGTTCTTTGGTGCCGAGGTAGCGGTCATATGATTTTTCGCATTCAAACGAACGTGGCTTGCGTTCAATGCAGAAGTTGCCAAAATCAGGCAAAGTTCCGACGTTTTTCTGTCCGACTTGCTTCATCACTCCGCTCAGCCATTTTCCATCCGAAGAATAGCCGCCGTGATTTTCAACGATCACATTTATCTTTTCCTTGGCTGCATATTCACCCAATTTACCAAGACCATCCACAGCCGCTGCTGCTACTTCTTCCGCAGTTCCTTTGCCGAATGCATTGACGCGGATGGTTTTACAGCCAAGATATTTGGCTGCTTCTACCCATTTGTAGTGATTCTCTACGGCTTTGTTACGGGTCGCATTATCTAGTTCGCCTAAACCACCTTCTCCGTCAATCATAATCAAATGGTTTTTGATGCCATTGTCTTTACACCGTTTCAGAAGTTCGTTCAGGTAATTCGTATCCTGCGCTTTATCCTTAAAAAACTGATTCACATATTCTACGATTTCGATACCAAATTCTTTCCGTGCCAGTTCAGGGAAATCCAGGTTTGTGATTTTCTTGGCAAACAATGCCTTGTGCAACGACCACTCGGCGAGTGAAATATCAAAAAATAATTTCTTTTTGGCAGATTCGGCCAGCAAATCTGTAAGTGTTGTCGAAGCAATGGCGCCGAGGCCGAGCTTCTTGATAAAATCTCTTCTTGATTGAGACATGTTGTAGAGGTTATGATAGGTAAAAAGATAAGGGAAAACGGAATAAGTAAAATAAAATTTAAAGTTTTCGTCTGAATGAATCAGGTGGAAATCTTTACTTCATTAAAAAGTTTTTGATTTTTTGCCAGATTCTCCACGTCCCACACCAAATCCAGCTGGAAATCATGCTGACGTACCGGGCAATTGTTCACCCGGCAAAAGTAACAGCATTGAGGCAAACATGGGTCGGCATGAACAAAAATTTCCATTTCACCGGCATGACTTGCTTTCAGGGCATCTTCAAACTCATGAACTGCATCGTGAGCCTGCTGCAACGGCCAATAGTAGGGCAATGTAAGGTGACAATCTACGTGTAAATCAGAACCGTATTGCTGTACGCGTAAATTATGCACGTCAATCCAGTTTTCATTTTTATGGGTTTCAATGGTATCCACCACTTTTTTCATCAGGGTAAGGTCGCTTTCATCCATCAATCCGGCAACGGATGAACGAAGTAACTGATACCCGTTGTAGGCAATCAAAGCTCCGAAAACAAGTGAAGCCACGCTATCAATCCAAACTTTCCCGGTAATCAACACAAGTCCGATACTTAGCAGGAGCAATACGCTGCTCATACTGTCGGATAGCAGGTGCTTGCCATCGGCGGTTAAGGCAAGTGAATTTAATGAGCGTCCTTCGCGAATTAGAATAAAACCCAAAGCAGTATTAAGGATAACTGTCAGAACGATAAGCCCCGAACCGCTGGACAAATTGGATAAAGGTGCCGGATCAAGCAGGCGCAAAACGGCTCCGTACCCAATGATGAAGGATGCAATGATGATGAGCGCACCTTCAAAACCTGCCGAGAAAAATTCTACCTTGCCGTGGCCATAGGGATGGTTACTGTCCTTGGGCATAGCCGCCAACCGGACGCTGTAAAGCGCAAAGCCGCTGGCAAAAATGTTGATGATGGATTCGAGCGCATCGCTCAGGATCGCGTTGGAGTGGGTAAGGAAATAAGCAAAAAATTTGATGCCCGACAAGATAATACTCATCAGGAAAGAAAGCAGAATCAGACGAATTTTACGCTTATTTTGGTTTATTTGCATCTTCAAAGGAATTCCTTTTGCAACAAAGTTACTAAGATTAAATTAAGAAAATTCATTAACTATCTTCTCCTATGAGTACCGAAAATAACTGGAAAACCTTGACCGATAAAGTTGTATACGAAAATCCATGGTTAAAGATTCATCACCGCGACGTCCTGAATCCAGCCGGGAAAGAAGGTATTTATGGAGTAGTTAGTTTTAAAAATAAGGCAATCGGTGTACTTCCTTTGGATCAGGAAAATAACATTTATCTCGTTGGTCAATTCCGTTATGCGCTTAATGAGTACTCCTGGGAAATTCCCGAAGGCGGCGGACCGCTTAATGAATTACCGCTGGAAGCGGCTAAACGTGAATTAAAAGAAGAAACGGGACTGGTAGCCGAAAAGTGGACTTTTTTGGCCCGAATTCATACCTCAAATTCAGCGACCGATGAGGAAGGGTTCTTATACATTGCAGAAGAGTTGAGTCAATTTGAACAGGAACCTGAGGAAACCGAAGAACTGCAACTTAGAAAAATACCCTTGTCAGAAGCTGTTGACATGGTGATGCGGTCCGAAATCACGGATTCGCTTTCTGTTAGCGCCATATTAATGGCCGCCCGCCTCAAAGGAATCTAATATGCTGTCCCCAATTCTCTACGGAACAGTCACCGGCTTTGTATTATGCTTTACCTTCGGGACTGTGTTTTTTTCTTTGGTTCAAAATAGCGTAGACAACGGGTATCGCAGCGGTATCAAAATTGCGTTTGGCGTTTTGGTGTGCGATGCCATCTTTGTGTTTTTTGCTATTTTCGGAACCACTCTATTGCCGCATATCGAAAATTTCGAAAAATGGATGGCAGGCGCAGGAATTATTTTTCTTCTGATTCTTGGCCTCAATAATCTCTTTCGTCAGCAGCCAAAACTTGCTTACCCTAAAACAAGATTCGGGAATTTGCTATACTATTTTACCACAGGTTTTTTGTTAAATGGTTTAAACCCAGTCAATTTCATCAGTTGGGTCGCTATTGCCTCCTACATTCGTTCAAATTATGCCTATACTTTGGATCAGGTAATACTATTTTTTGGAGCAAGCCTCGTAACTATATTTCTTACAGAATCAGGAATCGCTTTGTCGGCTCATAAACTAAAAAAGATTTTTACCCCACGAACGGTAAAAATCTTTAATAAAGTTACAGGAGTTGTGTTTATCGGGATTGCGTTTCAGATTGCTTATTCGGTATTTTTAAAATAGCAAAGCTTTGAAGCACAAATATTTATAATTGAGCTATTGATAGCCATTTAATTTCAAATATGTTTCCCAATCCTCAATCAGGTTTTTCTTCATCACTCGCGGGAATTTATGCTGTCCTCCGAGTTTTCCTTTTACTTCCATCCAGCCATAAAACGCTGAATTGGGCAGCACTGTTACGAAAATATCTTTCAGCGCATGTTTGCGTTCGACGGCATAATCATCATTGAGTTCATTTAACTTGTTGTCAATGAGTGATTTTATTTTGGAACTGTCAACTATTTCATCGCTTCCAATGTACCAATGATGCGCAAACAAAGATTCGTGCGAAACTCCGGCAACAGTAAATTCTTTCACCGTTATTCCGATTTCTTTTGAAACCAGGTCAATTGCTTTATTCATGTTGTCAATCGACAGGTGTTCTCCGCAAAGGCTCAGAAAATGTTTTGTGCGTCCGGTGATGATGATTTCTACATTTTTTTTGTCCACAAATTTGATCGTATCACCGATCAGGTAACGCCACGCACCAGCACAGGTAGAAATCAAAAGTGCATATTCCTTTCCTTCTTCCACTTCGTCAATCATGAGTGTTTCGGGATTTGGATTAATTTCTCCATCGGCATTAAAATTGGTCTCATTGAATGGTACAAACTCAAAGAAAATGCCATTGTCAAGCACCAATTGCATGCCCGTAGCACTCGGGCGGGTTTGATACGCCAGAAAACCTTCGGAAGCCAGGTAGGTATCAATATAAATGAGTGGCTTGCCTAGAAGACGTTCAAATCCTTTTTTATAAGGTTCAAACGAGACACCGCCGTGGCCGAAAACCAGCAGGTTTGGCCAAATCTCGTGTATATTTTTAAGCTGATAATGATCAATAATCTTTTCCATCAAAAGTTGAATCCATGCCGGTACGCCTACCACAAACCCAATGTCCCAATCTTTGGCCTGTAACGTAATCTCTTCAAGTTTAAGAGCCCAGTCTGACTCAGCCGCAATTTTTTCGCCCGGTTTGTAGTAGGGTTTAAACCAAAATGGAATCTGACTTGCGTTGATGCCGCTCAAATCGCCTTCGTAGTGATTTCCTTTTTCACGTAAATTGGTACTCCCGCCCAGCATCAAAAAACCTTTTTCATAGAGCTTATCGGGAAGGTCCTTATACTGCCCCAGGCTCAGGATTTGGCGAATACTGGTTTTTTGCATCGCCTTTGACATTGCATTCGTAACCGGAATGTACTTGGAAGCAGCCTCAGAAGTGCCTGAACTTAAAGCGAAATACTTGACCCGACCCGGCCAGGTTAGATTTTTTTCACCTTCCAGCAATCGGCTCCACCACTCGGCATGAATTTTATTATAGTCATAAATCGGAACGTTCGCTTTGTATTTTTCGTAGAATTCCCGAGGTTCACCAAACAGGCAACTGCTTAATATTTCTTCAAAATTATACGTTTCGCCAAAAGCAGTATAGCGAGCTTTTGCTACCAATTTGGAAAGCGTTTTTTTCTGTTGTTTCAGAGGGTTAATCTTTGCCCGGTTTGCCAGCAGATTTCCAAAACGTATTCCTCTTTTTAACAAACTTCCAATTACTGCCATATCTTAAAATAATCTTAAACTAAAAACAAAAATGTTTATCGCTCTCCTCGATTTTTAAACTACTTCCTGATTGACCCAATGAGCAATTGATTCGAGGGCAGGATAGGAGGTTAAATCGTACTGACAGGGTACCACCGACACGTAATTATTGGCCAAAGCCCATTCGTCGGTGTCTTCTTTATCGTGATCGAAATTGACAAAATCGCCCGACATCCATAAATATCCACGACCGTAAGGATCTTTTCTATAATCAAATTTTTCCTGCCATTTGGCATTTGCCTGCCGGCAAATTTTAACTCCCTTTATCGGTACATCGGACAGCGCCGGGAAATTTACGTTCAGGGCAACTCCTTTTGGGATGCCATTTTCAAGGGCCATTTTCGTGATCGAGTACACATATTCTTTCACGTGCTCGAAGTTGGCTTGTTCCCGATAGTCACACAAAGAAAAACCAATTGCCGGAATACCCTCAATTGCTGCTTCAATCGCTGCTGACATTGTGCCAGAGTACAAAACGCTGATGGAGCTATTGCTTCCATGATTAATTCCGCTCACCACAAGGTCCGGGGCGCGGTCTTTTAACACATAGTGCTTGGCAAGTTTGACGCAATCTGCCGGTGTTCCGGAGCATTCATATTCGTCAACTTCTGCAAAAAGTTCGGTAGAATATAGCCTAAGCGGTTCGCCAATTGTAATCGCATGCCCCATGCCTGATTGTGGACTATTGGGTGCTACAACCACGACATTGCCAAGTTTGAGCATAACTTCTACGAGTGTTCTGATACCTAACGATGTTATTCCGTCATCATTCGTGACCAGAATGAGGGGGCGTTTTGGATCAATGGGAATAGTTTCTTCGAGATTCATTCAGTTGTTTTTGATAGTAGTAAGAAAAGTAAGTTGAACAGTGCGAGTATACAGGAATTTTAGCCCATTCACACTTTTTCTTTCTTTTTTAAACTTCTGAAACCTTGCAAAGGGTTGTAGTGATTGCTGTGGATAGCGTAGTTTCCGGTGCCATCGTAAGCTCGTTTGTCCGGATGATTTTTACAGGCATCTGAACAGGCCCCTTCCAGCGTGACCCCGCAATTTTCACAAATTGGTACATGAATATTACAGGCAGCATTGGCACAGTTGACCATCCGGTCCGAGGGAGTGCCACATACGTGACAGGAAGATATTATTTCAGGATTCACCTTGTTCACTTCCACCGCAATGCGGTTGTCAAACACGTAGCATTTTCCGTCAAAATTTTCTCCACCTTCTTCTATACCATAGCGGATGATGCCACCATGCAACTGATACACATTTTCAAACCCTTTTTCAAGCAGATACGCGCTTGCTTTTTCGCATTTGATACCGCCCGTACAATAGGTAACAATCTTTCTGTCTTTTAAATGTTCAATTTCCTGAACATGCGCTGGTAGTTCCCGTAAGTTCTCCATGTCAAACGTAATGGCCCCTTTAAACTTGCCCAAAGAATGCTCATAGTTCGAACGCATATCGACCAGAACAACGTCAGGATCGTTGAGCAATTGCTTAAAATCAGCAGGTTCAAGATGCTTTCCGGTACGAACTATGGGATTGACAGGAAGGTCCGAATTAACGATTTCATCTTTGACACGCACATGTAATTTTTTGAAGGTATGTCCTTCACTTTCATCAATTTTAAATGCTGTTTTTTTGAAACGGGGATCTGCATGTAAATAGTCCATGTAGGCCTGACAATCGGCAGCAAGGCCGGAAACAGTACCATTTAAGCCTTCCGGCGATACGATAATCCTGCCCAAAAGGTTGTGTTCAATGCAGAAAAGGTGGTGCTCGTCCCGATATTCCTCTGGATTTTCAATGGGGACATAGACATAATATAATAATACTTGATACGCTTTCATGAATGGGTACGCTTTGTGTCCGGGTGCAAAGATACTAATAGGAAAACTTTTGTGCACAATCAGAAAACTGATAGAAGTCGCAAACGGAGGTGCATTTTTAGGTTTCGACCCGTACCTTTGTCGTTTAACTTTTTATCATTTCAGGAAGATGCATATTGCGATTGTTGGTAACATAGGGGCTGGGAAAACTACTCTTACCCAAAAATTAGGAGAACATTATGGATGGGGAGTTTTGTACGAAGCAGTAGAAGGAAATCCATATTTGTCTGATTTTTACGGAGATATGGAGCGTTGGGCCTTCAATCTTCAAATTTATTTTTTGAACAGCCGGTTTGCACAGGTTCAAAAAATCCGCTCGCTGACTTACACCACTGTCATTCAGGATCGCACGATTTATGAAGACGCCTATATTTTTGCCCGCAATTTGTACGAATCCGGCATCATGACTGAGCGCGATTACAGAAGTTACCTGATGTTGTTTGAAACAATCATTGGAGCAGTGCCACCTCCGGATCTGATGATTTACCTAAAAGCGGATATACCAAAACTCGTGCAACAAATTAAAAAACGAGGCCGAGATTTTGAATCAGAGATTTCGGAAGAGTATTTACTTAACCTTAACAGCTATTACGAAAACTTCGCTGCTTCCTACGAACATGGTAAAATGTTGGTTTTGGATGTCAACGAGATGGATTTTGCAAATAATGAAGACGATTTCAAGTCGATAATCGACCTTATGAATAAGGAGTTGTTTTATGTGTGAGGGGGCAATTCTCTATTTCTTAATGATCATTTCGAAAAGTTGATGTCATACTTAGATTATTTATGATCAACTCCACAACTTTTGAGTTGATCCCTTGACCGAAATTGTCAGTATTTTGTCAGCAATTTTATTTTCTAGCATAAAAACCGCATTCAGACGCTCTGAATGCGGTTTTTCAAGGGTGTCCAGAAGGAGAGTCGAACTCCTACACCCGAACGGGCACTACCCCCTCAAAGTAGCGTGTCTACCAATTCCACCACCTGGACAAAAGTGCACTGGAGCAATTCAGTATTGGTTAATTTATTTTAGAACTATCGTGATCCCGCTGGGATTCGAACGGCAGCGGTCTACCGTCCAGGACCCATACATTAAAAGTGTATTGCTCGTAATGTTTTTCAAAGAATCGTGATCCCGCTGGGATTCGAACCCAGGACCCATACATTAAAAGTGTATTGCTCTACCAGCTGAGCTACAGAATCGTATTGAAATATTGTACTCTCTTTATTATTATCGTGATCCCGCTGGGATTCGAACCCAGGACCCATACATTAAAAGTGTATTGCTCTACCAGCTGAGCTACAGAATCGTTAAATTACTTGGAGAGGTGTAATCCTTTTCCGTAATTGCGATGCAAAATTAGAATTTCATGCCCTATTATGCAAATATTACGCAATAAATATCTTGTCTTACTCAGCTTACTGGCCTTTTTTAGCGCAATTTGTGATGCACTTTTTGCGCAGGATTCAGCGCTTAATGTAGCTGATTCTCTGTTTACTATCGGTAAGTATTCACAAGCTGAAAAAATTTATGAAAAAAACTTTAAAAACAGCGAAAAATACAATCCCAATGTACTCATAAAACTGTCATTTTTGGCTGAGAAGGCTAATGACCCAGGGAAGACCCTTTATTATCTGAGCCTGCTTTCTCAGATTAAGCCCACGATTTCACTCTTTGAAAAAATGAATCAAATAGCGGAAATGAATCAATTGGATGGATATATATTCAATGATTTGAGTTACTTCATGGTCTTCTATCGAAGATACGGGGGATACATTCCTATTCTACTTTTGTCTTTGGGGCTGTATGTAGTGGTGGTTATGGTAATAAAAGTCCGGAGTGGAGAGTGGATACAGAGGCGCCACAAAATCGCTGTATTTATGTATCTTATTGCACTTTTAGGTTTGCTTAATATTCCCGCAAACTACACAACAGGCGTCGTTAAAACCGAACGTACCTTTATGAGAGGCTTTCCTTCCTCGGCAGCGCCGGTAGTTGAAGTGATCCAAAAAGGAAATAAGTTAACGATTATCGGAAACCGAGACCGTTGGAAACGGGTAATTTGGGATGGAGAAATAGGGTATATTCGCGAAAATGATTTATGGGCTTTGTAAAGTTAATCCTTTTAGAATGAGTACTCCTGTTTGTTTTTATGCTAAAAAGTTGAAACAAGTTACCCTTGTTTGCGTGTTATAACTAGGTTTTAACGTATATTTCGGCATCAATTCAAAACTGATTATTTCTATGAGAAAAACGATTAAAAATTTAGGTTTATTAGTGATGGGGGCTGCTTTGATGGTGAGTACGCTAAGCTGTAAAGAGGAAGGGCCGGATAAAGATGATATTGTTAGATTTGAATCAACTATTAATAGTAACAATACAATACCGAGGTCAACTTCTTCTGCTCAGGGTTCTGCTGTTCTGGAATATAACAAAAGAACAAATACGTTAAGCTATAATGTTACCTATCAGGGTATTACACCGACTGCTGCACATATTCACTCGGCAAAGCCAGCCTGGGAAACAGGTCCGGTAGAGGTACCGTTTGCGAATATCGGCACATCGCCAATTACCGGTTCGACGGTACTTTCGCAGGATCAGGAAAATCTTTTAATGCTTGGAAATATGTATATAAATATACATTCGGCTGAATATCCCGCAGGAGAAATCCGTGGTCAGGTGCTGTTGGTTGAGTTCTAATATTTTTGAAATTTTTCCTGCAAAAAGGAAGCAGTTCCCATTTTATGGCAAACTGCTTCCTTTTATTTTATGATCACTATTGAGCCCTTTACAGTACGTTTGGTGTACGATAAATGATAAAAATAACTGCCCATCGGAAGTTCATTGGGGCACCATGTTTGCGAAAGATCAGTTGATTCAAAAACCTTTGTACCCCAGCGATTGAAAATCTTAATCCCGATAAATTGCTCAATGCAGTTATTGGGTGGAAGTACCGACAAATCCAGGCAATCATTCTTACCATCACTATTTGGAGTTAACACATTCGGTAGGTTCAGGATGGCATCTGATAGTTGATCTTTTACCAAAACCGTTACTGAAATCGTATCACGTTCCGCCAGGCAACTTTGGTCTTCGCATATAAAATCAAGCGTGAAGTAACGCTCAGGTAATCCTTTGAGTGATTCGCAGGTAGGAATCCATTCGAAGCTACTCGTTAATTGATTGAATCCTAATTTGTTAAGAAAATTCATTTTTTCGGATCCCAGGTCAAAATCCCGGCCCAGGGCAAATAAAGAAAGTTGTGCAGAATCCGGGTCAGAGGCCAAGACGTCAAAAAAGATCCTTTCATTCAGGGGTTCTCCCAAGAGCCAAACAATTGTATCATTTGCAGCAGTACTCTGAACAGAAGGTGGAATATTGATTGGGTTTTGAACTACAAATTTAATTGTGGTTCTAGATGAAAGTCCGCCTCCTCCGCAGCGCAAATCAGTTATAATAAAATCAACCATTAAGGTATCTGAAACTTTCAGTGAACAGGGTGGGAGCCAGGAGAAAGGTTGTGAGACAGAGCCTACACCCGATTTTTGAGGGAAATTGATACCATACTCAGATAGTAAAAAGCCTCGGCCCTGCGCTGACAGGAGGATGCTGTCAGAATCACTATCTGAGCCAAGTACATCGAAGAGAATTCTTTCATCCGGAAATGCTTCAATTAAGGATTGTGGGGAGGTTGTAGTAACTAATGGAACTTCATTTGGCGCAGCCTTACGAAATATGTAAAGATTTAGCGTATCCGTCAGTGGCACCGGGCAACTTTCATCTTCTACAATTAATTCAATTTTTACAGGGCGATTGCCTGACGAGGCAAAACAATCATCGAGACAAATCTGAAAAGATAAAGTATCACGACTTTTCCGGGTTCGGAACTCTGTGGGAAAGAGGGAGAAATTATTTGTTGGTGCATTGACCGCCCGACCTTTAATACGTAAGAGCTGATTGAAATTAGGATCTGTAACCTGAATGGTGAAACAGGTTGGGTCGTCCACTGAAATCTGAATGCTATCATTGGTAAAGTAGCGGGTTCTGTTTTCAGATTCCACCACAATAATTTCAGGTGGTAAAACCTCGAAACAATCAATCACTTTGAGTTGAAAATCCCGGGTTATGGCACCAATTTTCTCTCCGTTTCTAAACTCCGTAACGGTGATGGCAAAGGCGAAAAGGCCTAATTTGCTGGCGTTGAAGGAAACCCGACCCGTTACAGGATCTACCCGCAAGGGCTTGCTTCCGGGAATGACATTGGCCATTGATATTCCTTCAACCCACGAAACTATGGGATAATTACTCGATCCCAGCGCTTGTGGATTAGGTACAGCACGGTTGCTGAAACCAGTTACAGGCGGTGTTAATTGGTATACCAGACTATCGCCATCTGCATCAGTAGCACTAAAATCAATGTAAAAGTCCGCATTTAAACAGGCGTAATCGCCTTTAATTTCGGTAAATTCAGGAGCAGAATTATCAAAAACTGCGGCATTTTTTATGAGTGGTGGAAAAAATACCTGAAAAAGGCTGCCCACATCGCCCGGCGTGCGGATATTATCAATAACGTTGTTTCGGCAGCACCGATCCCACACAATGTAATAGCCCTCAGGATCACTAAAATCTTCCGGTTTTAGAGCCACATCAACCGAGTAAGTTATTAGTAAGGTTCTTAAACCAGAATTTCCACAGAGTGGGTTAGCGTAGGATATGTTTTTTCGACCTACTTTTGGAACCTGAACCGAGCCAACCCGTCTATTATCTGCTTTTCGAAAAATAAACAGGGTGACGGAATTATCCTCAGCAGCAGGAATTCCGTTGATTTGGTCAAAATACAAATTCAAACCTAGCTGATGAGTGGCTAAATTATTTCCAGTTAACTTTTTAAAAACCAGTTCACCACCAACAATGTGAGAGGCTTGTACCTTGATAAATAGCAGAAAAAAAGAAAGTACCAGTAAAGTTGACCTCATACACGTCTATTCAAAATTTTATTAAATTTCGTGAATTCAATTGTATCATTTTTATGCTTAACCGAAAAAAATACGAACAGATTACCATAACCGATTTTGCTGCCGAAGGAAAATGCATCTATAAATCAGAGGAAGGAGTAGTTTTTATTCAGGGAAATGCCGCGCCGGGAGATGTCGTGGATATTGAAATTACCAATAAACGGAAAAAATTCAGGGAAGGAGTCATCACCAAATTTCATTCGTATTCAAGCCTGCGCACCGAACCCTACTGTGCACATTTCGGAGTTTGTGGTGGGTGTAAGTGGCAGCATATTAACTATGAGGAACAGTTAAGGTTTAAAAATCAACAGATTGTAGATCATTTTCAGAGAATTGGAAAACTCAAAAATGTACTATTTGAGGAAATAGTACCCGCTCAAAATCGAGAGTTTTATCGGAATAAACTGGAATTTACCTTTTCAAATAGCCGGTGGCTGACCAATGATGAAATTCATTCGGACCGTGACTTTACCCGAAACGCACTTGGGTTTCATGTTCCGGGAAGATTTGACAAAATATTCAACGTTGAAAAATGTCATTTACAACCCGACCCCTCCAATGCCATCAGAAACAGCCTGCATGCCTTTGCTGAAAGTCAGGGATACGTATACTATGATGTGAAAAAGAATGTAGGCATGATGCGCAACGTCATAATTCGTACATCCAACATGGGTGATGTGCTGGTGATTGTTCAGTTTGCCGAACATCAAACGGAGGTTATTTCTTCGGTAATGAATTTTTTGAAGGAGAATTTCCCGGTCATTTCGTCCTTATTTTATATTGTCAACCAAAAAGGAAATGATTCCTATCAGGATCAGGAAGTCGTTCATTTTTCAGGGGAGGAGTTTATACGGGAACAAATGGAAGACCTGACGTTTTTGGTTGGTCCCAAGTCTTTTTACCAAACCAATTCGGAACAGGCGTATCAGTTATACTCGGTTGCCCGTGAATATGCAGAACTGACCGGACAGGAAACGGTGTATGATTTGTATACTGGAACGGGAACAATTGCAAATTTTGTGGCAAGAATGGCCAAAAAGGTAATTGGTGTTGAATATATTGAAGAAGCTGTACAGGGTGCTCGTCGAAATTCTGCCCTGAATGGAATTGACAACACGGAGTTCTTTGCCGGGGATATGAAAAAAGTGCTTGATGTAAACTTCCTTACCCGCTATGGACGTCCGGATGTGGTGATTACTGATCCGCCGAGGGCAGGCATGGATCCGGCAGTGGTGGAAACCTTACTTGCCGTAGCGCCTCAGCGCATTGTATACGTCAGCTGTAATTCGGCTACGCAAGCCCGTGACCTTGAACTCCTTTCGGCGCGTTACACAGTTGTAAAGACCCGCCCGGTAGATATGTTTCCGCATACGCACCATGTGGAGAATGTGACGTTGCTGTATCGTAAGGAATAATCTGAAAGCATTTTTCCAAAAAAATCTTTCCAAAAAAAGCCTGTATTCTCCTTGCTGGAATACAGGCTTTTGACTGAATGACAAGTCTATTTTTTAAAAAGGTGGTTCTTCGGCTGGGCCTTTGTAATCAAAGTTGGATAAATTATTGGCCTTACTTTTAAAGGTAGCTCCACCGCCACCGGAATTATTTTCAAACGATTGAATAGGATTGGTAGAAGCAGGTGGCAGAGGGCGGTCGGTGGGAGTTGGTGATGGCGCAAAGTAGGCATCCACATCCGTAAACTTGGTAAACTTACCGATAAACTTCAACTGAACAGTATCAAGTGAACCTCCCCGGTTTTTAGCCACTATCACTTCTCCGATTCCTGCAACAGAATTACCAGCTTCGTCCTGCGTAATCCCATAGTATTCAGGGCGATACAAGAAAAGTACCATGTCGGCATCCTGCTCAATCGAACCGGATTCACGAAGGTCAGAGAGTTGCGGACGTTTTTCACCTCCGCGCGTTTCAACGGCCCGGCTCAGCTGTGAAAGGGCAATGACGGGAACGTCAAGTTCTTTGGCCAAATTTTTCAACGATCTGGAAATCGAGGCAATTTCCTGTTCGCGGTTTCCGCTTGACTTTCCTCCTGTGTCTCCCGACATCAATTGGAGGTAGTCAATCACAATCATTTGAATGTCGTGCTGCGCCTTCAAACGCCGGCATTTGGCGCGTAGTTCAAGTATAGATAAAGCAGGCGTATCGTCAATAAAAATAGGAGCATTCGTAAGTCGACCGATGCGGTGGTGAATTTGTGCCCACTCGTGGGGAGCCAAATTTCCTTTTCTTATTTTTTCACTATCAATCTCCGCCTCCGCAGAAATCAGACGATTGACTAGCTGCACCGACGACATTTCCAAAGAAAAAATGGCCACCGGCATATTAAACTCTACGGCTGCATTTCGCAGGGAAGACACCACGAAGGCGGTTTTTCCCATACCGGGTCGAGCCGCCAAAATAATCAATTCAGTTTTTTGCCAGCCTGACGTAAGACGGTCCAGGCTACTAAATCCTGAGGGCACTCCCGTTAGTCCGTCTTTATTATTTTTCTTCTGATCCAACTCTTCCAGCGCCTGCCGCATGAGTGCACCCATGTCAGCATAGTTCTTTTTTATATTGGATTCAGAAATTTGAAAAAGTGCCTGTTCTGTTTTATCCAACAGCTTAAAAACATCCGTTGTGTCTTCAAACGCTTCTTTTTGAATTTCGGAAGAAATCGTAATGAGTTCCCGCTTAATAGCTGCCTGCGAAATAATGCGGGCGTGGTATTCAATATTAGCAGCAGAGTTGACCTTGGACGTCAGTTCGGTAATAAACGAGGCTCCACCAATTATTTCCAGTTCGCCGGTACTTCTCAGCTTTGCCGTGACTGTGAGTAAATCAATCGGTTCGGAGTTTACGAAAAGATTAATAATTGCACTGTAAATACGTTGATGAGATTCTTTGTAGAAACTATCAGGCTTCAAAATATCAGCAACTGCCGACAGCGCTTCTTTTTCAATCATCAGAGCTCCCAGCACTGCTTCTTCCATGTCAACAGCCTGCGGCGGGAGTTTGCCCATGCCCGAATCATTGCCTAACCATCGGTTAGCACCTGTCGGGCGAGTGGCGGACTGAGCCGGACTGCCTGATTTTTTCAAAAAATTGAATGTCTTTTCGTTGTCCATAGTAAGTACAATATTACAAATTGCCGGGGAGTATGAAAAGGAGGCAGGAGAAGTATTTTTTTTGTTAAACGCTACACTAGCTGATTCTGAATGTGTTGAACCTCATACATTTATTTAACGTTGGTAGAGTGTTGATTTTATCAAAAAATTGAGTCTTATATTTGATGAAATAGTTGAATTAAATTACTACATTTTATCCTTATTAACTAGTCAACAAAATTCTAATCGTTTGGTAGAGAAAATAATAACACTCGAAGATGTTTCGCTCGTTGATTTTCTGGGCGTGCACAATTCAAACATTCGGGAAGTTGCAGCAGCGTTTCCTGAGAGTAAAATCCTTTCCCGTGGCAATGAAATTCGGATACAGGGTACTGCCTCCGAAATTGTCAAAATTACAGACCTTCTGGATTCACTTTTGAGTCACTATCAGAAGTATGGCCGCATTACAAACGACCACGTGGTGCGTTATCTCAATGGCTATTTGTCAACAACGGGTCAAACTCAAAAACCTGAGAATGATGAAGATGTCATTATTTATGGGAATAAGGGGGTAGTGGTAAAGGCAAAAACCGAGAATCAGAAAAAACTCGTGGAGGCTGCCGCCAAGTATGATTTGGTGTTTGCAGTAGGTCCCGCTGGAACCGGAAAAACCTACACTGCTGTGGCTTTGGCGGTCAGGGCGTTAAAGAATAAAGAGGTAAAAAAAATTATTATAACCCGCCCGGCCGTGGAGGCAGGAGAGAATCTTGGTTTTTTGCCCGGCGACCTGAAAGAGAAAATTGATCCGTATCTGCGGCCAATTTACGATGCACTTGATGATATGATTGCGCCGGAAAAACTAAAATTCTTTGTCGAAAATCGCATCGTCGAAATTGCACCGTTGGCCTACATGCGCGGACGTACTCTGAATAATGCCTTTATTTTGCTGGATGAAGCCCAAAACACAACTCCGATGCAAATGAAGATGTTCCTGACCCGTATGGGCCCAAATTCCAAGGCGATAATCACGGGTGACAAGTCGCAGGTGGATTTGCCAAAAAATCAAAAATCGGGTTTGATTGATTCCTTAACTATCCTGAAAGGCATCAAAGGAATCTCGTTTGTGGAACTCGACGGTTCTGATGTTGTTCGACATCGTCTTGTCAAGGATATTTTGGCTGCTTATGAAACGTCCGAAAAGTAAGTCTGCGCAGTATTTATCCGGAATTTATCTTTTGCTTTTTCTGGCATCGTTTCAAGCCGTGGCTCAGACTAACGAAGGGTTTATTCAGCGTTGCGGTAGTTTTGAGCGGGATCAACTGCTCAAAACTACTGATCCACAATGGAAAACCAAACGCGAGCGACTGGATTCACTGGTAAACCAATGGGTGAAGTCGGAGCGAAGGTTTAGGAACGGAGCTATTGAAGAGGTAATAAGAATTCCGGTTGTTGTGCATGTAATTCATAATCAATCCGGAAATACAACGGGTGGACTTAACAATGCCAATATTTCTGATGAGCAAATCCGCTCGCAACTTGACGTACTGAATGAAGATTATCGGCGAAAACCTGGTACGCCGGGTTTTAATACCAGCCCTGTTGGCGCTGATGCCTACATTGAGTTTTACCTGGCGGAGTACGATCCTGATGGTAGACCAACTACCGGGATAACGCGAAATTTTTATACGGACAAAACGAGTTTTAATCCGTATAACGATGCCGAACTTTTGGCCTCTATTAGTTATTGGCCTTCGGAGAAATATTTGAATATCTGGACCTGCCGACTCACAAACAGCTATTTGGGTGTAGCTCAGTTTCCATCGGTAGAAGGCGTGGATGGTTTAAATTCTATTGATCAAAATAAAGCTAAAACGGACGGAGTTATTATAGATTTCCGGAATTTTGGAAGAAATACGGGTGCGATTACGAGTCGAATTTATAATTTGGGACGAACAGCCACGCATGAAATTGCGCATTGGCTCGGTTTGATACATACCTGGGGCGATGCTTTTTGTGGGACAGACTATTGCGCAGATACTCCACCGACCGAAGAACCGAATCGAACAACGGTTTGTATTCCTAAATTCTCGAACTGCAATGGAACGGTCACCCGGAATATGATCGAAAATTACCTCGACTACTCGCCTGACTCCTGCATGAATGTGTTCACCAATGATCAGGTTGCACGTATGCGTGCAGTGTTAGCGCTGAGTCCGCGCCGTGCTTTGTTGGTTGAGTATGCGAGGGAAAGCCGCCTGGAATCAACGGACAATCTCACAGTCGAAATTTATCCTAATCCGGCAGATGAAGATTTAACAGTGGAAGTTAGATTTCCTGATTTTCAGGATTTTACTTACGCAATCTTTGATCTGAATGGAAGGCTTCTTTACCAAGAATCGTTTACTCAGGTGTGGAGCCGCAGGCTTTCGCCCGATATTCGGCTACTTCCTCCCGGTAATTATTTGTTGCGGGTACAAATGAACAATGAAACCGTTACCAAACGATTTGTCGTGAATTAGCATGTCTGATACACATCCCTCCATCCGGCTATTATTTCCGCTGTTGGCGGGGATTTTAACTTTTGATTTTCTGAATCTTTCCCCTGCATTTCTGCCTCTTTCCTTGCAGCTCAGCGGGGGAATTGTTTTTTTGGGATGTGTCGGTTTGTATGCCTGGGAGAACAAATCTACTCAGCGGGCTGTTGTGTTGGCCATAACACTTGGGGCACTTGGTTTTCTGGCTACGGGTGTTAAACATATTGAATTTCAGGACGATTTGTCAGCCGTTTCAGAAGCAGAAACCCAGTTTGTATTTCAAATAAAAACTCCCGGAGAAAAGAGAAAATCGACCTATCGCTTTGAAGCTGAACTCTTAAAAACCCTGGAAAATGAAAACTGGAAGCCCGTTCGAATAGCCGTTCGACTTTCACTTTCGGATAAAATAAAGAAATTTCCCCGTGCCGGCGATTTGATTCTTGTCAAAAATCAGAAACTACAACGACCACCCAAAGCGCTAAATCCGGGAGAATTTGATTATCGTGCGTACCTGGAACGCAAGGGGATTGCCTGGACAATGTACGTAAATGAACAATCGCTCATAATTCTGGAAGGAGGGGAGACTCCCTGGACCACATGGCCCATGCGGGTTTCTGAACATGCGGATGCAGCATTGAAAAATCATCTTAACAACCCCAAAGCGTACGGACTCGTAAAAGCCATGCTGCTGGGACGCCGGGAAGATTTAGCGCAAGACCAACTCAATGATTATGTTAGCTCGGGCACTGTACACGTTTTGGCAGTTTCCGGCCTCCACGTCGGGATTTTATTTGCCTTATTGTCCTGGTTGTTAGCGCCTTTGGCGAAACACCCAACCGGACGTTATGCGTATATACTTTTTATAGGACTAACATTGGGTGGTTACGCGTTGATTACCGGTTTGCCCGCGTCGGTCATTCGTGCGTCGATTATGTGTTTTCTGTTTGCTCTGACAAAAGTTTTTCAACGCCGGCAATTTGGCCTGAATACCCTTTCCATAACAGCGTTCTTTTTGTTGCTACTGGATCCGTATGCACTATTTACAGTAGGTTTTCAGCTATCTTTTGCAGCCGTAGCCGGCATTATGCTGGCTTATCCGTTACTAAAAAATCTTTTTCAAATCGAAAATAAATACCTCCGACTGTTCTGGGAAGTATCGGCAGTTGGGTTTGCGGCGCAGCTGTTTACCTTTCCAATCAGCGTTTTTTACTTTCATCAATTCCCGCTTTACTTTTGGCTGGTCAATCCTTTCGTTATTTTTCTGACCACATTTCTAATTTACGGCACCATTGCCATTCTGGTTTCACAGCTACTTTCGTTTCAGTTGTTGGCCACGATGTTCGCTTTCGGGGTAGATATTGTAGCCCGACTCATGAATGGATTTGCTCAGATTCCATCAAACATGCCGTATGGTCTTTTGAAAAATCTACATATAGATTTCGTTGAGGTAGGTTTACTTTTCATCATCCTGCTTTTGCTGTACAAACTTTTTTCAGCGAGAGAATATACATATCTTAAAGCGGTAGCCGCAGTTTTATTCCTGTACGCCTTTTACACGACGGTCCAACTTGTTGATTCCTTCGCCACGTCGCGGTTGGTTTTTCACGCAATTCCCCGGCACACGGTTTTGACTTTTACGCAGGGGCAAAGTGCTTTTGTAGCAGCCAATCCCGAATTCCGAAAAGATTCGGGAGCTTTTGACTACCACTTGGCGAACTACTTTACTGCACTTGGCATCAAAACTATTGAATGGCTGGACTTGCCACCCAAAGAACTTAACGAGAGTTTTTTGTTGCGTACCCCACGTACGGCTATTCAAATGGATGCATTGTCGGAAACTCAAAAGCCGCAAGTGGTGATAGTACGAAACAAACGATTTCCCCAAAAGGCCCGATTATCTACGGCCACTAATACTGTCTTTGTATTGAGTCCTGAATTGGGTTACTTAACCCGAAAAGAATGGGAAAAGGTATTGATCGAAAGTAAAAATAACTTTCAGGATCCGCTTATTTCGGGGTCAAAAGTGTTCTAAAATAAAACAAAGGTTTATTCCTTCGGTTTCAAAACTTTTTACTTCACCTTTGGTTATTGATATACTATGGAAAAGATTGAAAAAATCCAAAAGGCATACAAAGATTATGTCCTCGAAAACGGAACTCAACCCCCGTCGGTGTATATTTTTACTAAAAAATTAAAATTTCCCGAAGCAGAGTTCTACGAATACTACAATAATTTTGAATCGATTGATTCGGACATCTGGCTGGGCTATTTGAAAGATACGCTGCAAACCCTGGAATCTGACGAAGTCTACGCGGGCTACTCGGTCCGGGAAAAGTTTCTGTCATTTTACTATACCCTTATAGAAATTCTGAAAAAGGACAGGAGTTTTGTGGTTTATAGTTACAAATCTTTGCCACAGCCCGTGGCCCGGCACGTTGGCGTATTGCACGCTTTCAAAAACGGATTTCAAAATTATGCCACCGAGATTGTTCTGGAAGGACGCGAAAGTAAAGAAGTCGTCATTCGCCCCGTTATTTCAGATCGTTACGTCGATGGCCTGTGGCTGCAATGCCTGTATATTCTGGATTTCTGGATTAAAGACACAAGTCGGGGTTTTGAAAGTTCGGATACGGCCATTGAAAAAATGGTAAATACTTCCTTTGATCTCATGGGAAAATCGGTGGTAGATACCGTGCTGGATCTCGCCAAATTTGTGTACCAAAATCGTCGGCCATGAAAGAACAACAATCAATACCCACCTCCAAAGTTGCGCGTGCAACACAGTTTGTGAAAACAGGTGTAAAAATTGGGGGGAATTACCTGAAATACAATGTCAAGAAAATGGTGGATCCTGCATTCACCAAAGATGAACTGCATCTTGACAACGCCACAGACATTTACGATTCGCTGAGCCAATTGAAAGGTTCGGCGCTGAAAGTTGCCCAAATGCTGAGCATGGATCGCAACGTGCTGCCAAGAGCGTACGTAGATCGCTTCCAAATGTCGCAGTATTCAGCACCTCCGCTGTCGGGACCGTTGGTCGTAAAGACGTTCAAAAATTATTTTGGAAAAGCGCCTCATGAGCTTTTTGATTCCTTTGAAATAAAAGCTCTGAATGCGGCGTCTATTGGTCAGGTGCACGTAGCGACGCTGAATGGTAAAAAACTTGCGGTCAAAATTCAGTATCCTGGCGTGGCCAACAGCATCAGCTCAGATTTGAAAATGGTGAAACCTATGGCGGTTCGGTTGTTTAACCTGAACGAAAGCGACATTGAACGCTACATGGGCGAAGTAGAATCCAAACTTTTGGAAGAAACGGATTATGAGCTGGAATTGCGACGGTCGATGGAAATTTCAAAAGCCTGTGCGCATATTCCCAATTTGCAGTTTCCAGTTTATTATCCAGAGTTTTCGGCCAATCGGATTCTAACAATGGATTGGCTCAATGGGCAACACCTGAAAGATTTTTTATTGACTAATCCTTCGCAGGACGTGAGGAATAAAATTGGTCAGGCTTTGTGGGATTTTTATGATTTTCAGGTGCATCAACTCCGGCAGGTACATGCTGATCCGCATCCGGGTAATTTTCTGATGCAGGCCGACGGCACAATGGGCGTGATTGATTTTGGGTGCGTAAAGGTCATTCCTGATTTTTTCTACGAAAATTATTTTGCCCTCATCAATCCTGATACAGTGGAAGATCAGGCCAAAACGGAGCGAATTTTTTACAACCTTGAATTTTTGGTTGACACGGATACAGAAAGCGAACGCCGGATGTTTTCAGATTTGTTCAAAACCATGATTGATTTATTGGGCCGTCCGTTTGCAGTTGATTCCTTTGATTTCGGGGACGAAACGTATTTTGATTCTGTGTATGCTTTTGCGGATGATCTGGCAAAAGTAGACGCACTGAAAAACTCAAAGGTTGCCCGTGGTTCGCAGCATGGCTTGTATATTAACCGTACGTACTTTGGTTTGTATTCGATGCTTAATGAGTTGAAAGCCAATGTGGTGACGAACAAGCCGGATTGGTTGGTAAGCAGCAAAAAGAAACAATTAGCCTAGGTGCCCTGATAAATCCGGGCGATTTCAGCCTTAATTTTTCGGTGCCATTCAGCCTGTTGCGTCGAATTTAGTCCATGACTCGTTTGTCCATCGTAGGCTTCCTGTTCGGTATTTAACTCCCGAAAGGTTTCCAGAAACTCATATTGGATCTGACTATCATAATTTTCGATGGTCAGATCCATTTTTTTTAACTTCTCTTTAAATCGTTCGGCAACGATTCGGGTAATATCAAAGTGCAGTTGCTCATGAGAAAGTGTGTAGGTGTTGCGGGCTTCGGGCCTTCCCCACGACATGCTTTTGACCATAAATACTTTTAAAGAGATTCGTATTTCCAGCAAGTTATTCCGCATTCGTGAACCACCTTCATACGATAAACTGGAAAATACTGCTGCTGAATATTTGCTCCCGGGCCGGTTATAGGATCCCTGAAAATCTTCCCAGGTTAGTTTTCTGGAAGGTTTATAAAATACAGTATCACCCTTTTCAGCATAGTCGACCTCATCAAACACGAGTTTTACACCTCGGGCCAAAAGAGGGTTTTTCCCATCATTCTGGCCAATCCAGGAATCAAAGTGCTTGATAGCACCCGTAAGCATGCGACGAAATACCACTTCATGATCGTAACTACCCTCCGGTCGGGTATACGTACTTGCCGATTGGTAGGTGGTCAAATGCAGCGGTTCCATGGAACGTGTCCACTGAAACGAAACCCGAACTTTTAACTCGCCGGCTATTTTATTGGGAGCAATTCGCTTTTCACTTACAGAGACATCTTCAAGTATAATTTCAAGTGGTACGCTGAGTTCATTTCGGACGCGCGTCGAGCCTGACCAAAAATCATATAGCGCACGTGCAAGAGTGGGTTGTATGACCAGGTTGTTCGGTTTTCCCAGCAGATTAATCTCTCCCAGTTCATTTGGTTTCAGTTTTCGTTTGTCGATAACATCCAAAACGTAGTAAGAGCGTGTATTGGCCAGGGCAATTTTCTCTTTTTGAAATTGTAAATTAGCGGTTGGAACTGACTGCGCTTTCCCGGCAATTTGTACCAGGAAAAGCAGCAGGAGCGGTAGTAGCCTGAGCCAATTTCGGTTATTTATTAGAATGAATGCCATCCTTTGTCTAATTTGCATGCCTTTATGAGCAACTATGAGTAAATCTATAACGAACCCCAAGCCAGATTTCGATGATATTTACATGGAATTGGCAAAAAATTTAGCAAAAAGATCTCATTGTATCAAGGCACAGGTTGGAGCAGTCCTGACAAAAGATACCCGGATCATTTCAATTGGATATAACGGTCCTCCGTCCGGAACCCACAACTGCGATGAAGAGTTTTCTGAAACAGGCTGCCCCCGCGATTCCAAAGGAAGCTGTTCATTGGCATTACATGCTGAGCAAAATGCTATTTTATATGCCGTAAAAAATGGATCAAATATCGAAGGTTCAACACTTTATGTAACCCTGGCTCCATGCATTGCCTGTGCCAGGATTATATTTACCATGAAAATAAGTAAGGTATTATATCTTGATTCGTATGCAGCCTACAAAGGAATTGGAGTGGAGGAAGGTGTTGAATTCCTTAAAAAATTTGGTGTAGAGGTAAGTCAGTATGGCACAAGTACACATGGACTAGTGCTTTAATAGGGGAGAGTTTGCCCGGCTTTTCTTATTCCTTCATATAAATAGGTAAAGAAATGCCGGGCAAACTCCAAAAATATTTAATGCTCCACTCCACCTTCTCCGTGAACGTGTCCGTGTTCGAGCTCACTTTCAGTGGCTTCACGGATGGAGAGTACTTTACCTTCAAAGTGCATGGTTTTGCCGGCGAGCGGATGGTTAAAATCCATCACAACATTTTCTTCCCCCACTTCAATAACCTGTCCCTGAAGGCGCTCGCCTTCTTCGTTGGTCATCGGGATGATATTGCCTACGAGGAGAAGTTCGTCCTGCTCAACACCTTCCATAGCAAACAGAGACTTTGGAAGTTCAACCACTGCTTCTGGGTCAAAATCACCGTAGCCTTCTTCGGGCTCTATGGTAAAATCGAAAGTTGAACCTACGGAAAGTCCGGATAGTTGTTCTTCAAACTTTTCGGGTAAACCGCTCATTTCATGAATAAAATACATAGGGTCGGTTTCGTTGACGATTTCAACGAGATTCATCTCTCCGTCCACATCAGGAATACTCAAATTGTAGGCGAGCGCTACAACTTTATTTTTTTCGATAATCATTTGCTTGGTAAGATAAAAGTGTTGTTGTTGAAGCGATAATACGTTTTAACGCTTACTGATATTTATACAAAACTACGAGATATTGCCATAAACCCCTAATTGATGAATTTTTTAGCACATATTGCGTTGTCCGGTGACCGCCCGCTTGTGATGATGGGAAACTACACCGGAGACTTCATAAAAGGTACTTTGACACCGGAACGAACCCAACTATGGTCGACAGATTATACTCTCGGTATCCGGCTTCACCGATTTATCGATTCGTTTACTGATTCGCATTCAGTTGTCAGGGAAGCAAAAAGTCTGTTGAATCAGAAGCATCCAAAAGTTGGTGGAGTGATTCTGGACATATATTTTGATTACTTTCTGGCTAATCATTTTTCTGACTACTACAAGCTGGAACTTGCGGAGTTTGTCGAGACTTCCTACCAACGAATTCGTCAACATCAGTATTTGATTCCGAACGCAATGTTGCCGATGGTTGATGCGATGATTCGCCATAATTGGCTTTATAATTATAAGGATGTCGCTGGTATTCAACGCTCGTTTGATGGGTTGGCCAATCGGTTTGCCTTTTTGCAAACGTTACGGGGGGCAGAAAACGAACTGTTAACTAATTTTGCAGCCTATGAAACGGCCTTCCATGCATTTTACCCAATTTTGCAGCAGGAGTGTCATTTTTTTATTTTAGAAAACACTTTGCCCTGATCACATGGCCTTAACACCGGAAGCTGTCCTGAAAGAAATTCGGGCAAAAAAAATAAAACCGCTCTATTTTATATATGGAGATGAACCCTACTATATTGATTTATTAGCTGAGGAATTGGAAAAAAGGGTTGTTTCAGAATCAGAAAAAGGGTTTAATCAATTTGTGATTTATGGAAAAGATACCGACATAACTGGTGTGTTGGGATATGCCAGGCGTTATCCTTTTATGGCCGAACGTCAACTGATTCTTGTCAAGGAAGCACACAAGCTGTCGGGTTTTGATCAGAAAGAAAATCAGAAAAGACTGGAAGAATACGCACTGAATCCGCTGGCAAGTACTGTCCTTGTGTTCTGTTTTCATGATAAAGCCGACGAACGTAAAACCTTTATCAAGGCCATGAATCAGCACGGGGCAGTTGTGCAAAGTAAACGGCTGTATGACAACAAATTGCCCGAATGGGTCACCAATTTCTGCCATTCGCATGGCGTGAAAATCAGTCCGAAAGCGATTCAGATGCTGGTGGATAATATTGGGAATGACCTCAAACGACTGGTAAGTGAAATTCAAAAAATGCTGATCAACCTGAAAGCCGGTGAAGGAATCGATGCTACCCTGATTGAACAGTACGTTGGCATCAGCAAAGAATACAATGTGTTTGAGTTTCAGAAAGCGTTGGCCAATCGGGATGTATTAAAGGCCAATCGAATTGCCAATTATTTTGCTTCCAATCCCAAAGACAATCCCCTGGCGCCGATGGTGATTATTTTATATAATTTTTTCAGTAAAGTGCTCATGACCCACGTTGCGCCGGACCGTTCGGAACAGGGGTTAGCGTCTTTGTTAGGAGTTAATCCTTTTTTCGTAAAAGATTATACTCATGCCGCCCGTAACTACCCGGTCTACGCACTGGCAGCGATCATTCATACATTGCGGCAAACGGACGCCCGCCTGAAAGGTGTCGAGGGGGGCGCTACTACCGAAGGCGAATTGCTCAAAGATCTTGTGTTCCGAATCATTCATCCCTGAGAGTTGCCTTATTTTGCTAGTAGAGCCTCAAAAAGCAAAAGTCCCTGACAAAAAACTCTGTCAGGGACTTTCTTTTAAACTAGTAGCGGGGAGCAGGATCGAACTGCCGACCTCAGGGTTATGAATCCTGCGCTCTAACCATCTGAGCTACCCCGCCGAATTGTGGTGCAAAGCTAGGCCAAAAAAAAATATACTGCAACAAATTTTGTTTATTTCGTAGCATAAGTCTAAATTACAAATCAATCAAAGCGGCGCTCAGGGACGTCTTTTTCCTTTTTATTTCTATCAATAGATAGGATAATTGATTGATTGTTAGCCTGGCAATAGAAATGCAAAGCAGGATTTTTTTAAGATCTAAACTTTTTATGAAATTATGGAAAAGCAAAAATTTATTACGGAATATGAGCTACGGTCTTCCCCAAAAGTACTTTTTCCTTACATAAGCACAGCTTCCGGGCTCGAACAATGGTTTGCCGAGAAGGTTCGCGTACTGCCCGATCAGCGTTTCGATTTTCAATGGGATGGCAGCAGTCATTATGCGCGACAAACAGCACATCGTCTAAATAAGGCCGTTCGCTACGAGTTTGAAGGGAATAATGATGTACTCGAAGACTCGAATTTTATTGAAATGAAACTCGAAGTAAGCGATCTGACGCAATCTACCTACCTTCGTATCGTTGATTATTCTCAAACTATGGACGAAGAGGAACTTTCTTCGCTTTGGGATGGATTAATGGATAGTCTTAAAGAAATAGTTGGTAGTTAATGAAGAAGCTTGATAAGCTGGTATTAAAATCTTTTTGGGGACCTTTCATCATCACGTTATCAGTAGTGGTGTTCATTTTCCTGATGCGGATCATGATTGCCTATATCGATCACTTTGTTTCCAAAGATGTTGGAATAACGGATTATGCCCGTCTGTTTTTCTTCTTCGCCCTGAGCACCGTTCCAATTGCCCTTCCGTTGGCAATGCTGCTTTCTTCGCTGATGGCCTTCGGGAATTTAGGTGAGTTTTTCGAGCTCACCGCTCTTAAAAGTGCCGGTGTGTCCGTGATCAGAATCATGATGCCCCTTTTTGTGGTGGCTGTTTTGATAAGTATTTTCTCTTTTTTCTTCAATGATCGGGTAGTTCCCTGGGCTAATTTGAAAGGGTATACTATTCTTTGGGATATTAAAACCTCCAAGGCAACGATGAAGATCAAAGAGGGAATTTTCTACAATGATCTTCCCGGCTACAGTATTAAAGTGGATAAAAAGCTTGATGCAGTCCGGATGAAGGGTATGATTATCTATAAGCATGATGTTAACTACAATAATTCAGGAAATAATCAGGTGATATTGGCCGATTCCGGCAAAATCTATACTATTAATGATGATAGCTACCTGGTTATTGAACTATTTAGCGGCAATAATTATCAGGAAGTGCAAAATGCTACCAATACCCGATCGGTAGCTTATTCTACATCTTCAAGTGCATCTAATGGCATGGGAAATGCCAATTTTATGCAAAATCGCTTTGATAGCTATAAGCTGGTGGTGAGCATGGAATCCTTCGGTATGAAACGAACCGATGAGGAAATGTTCAAATATCATCAGTTTATGAAAAATATTGAAGACCTGACGCTCACAACCGACTCGCTGAGGAAAGACTTTGAACGCACGCAGAAAAACCTAATTCCGAATAGTCAACAGTATTTTTCATATAAATTTCGTGTTGGCACCGACTATGTGGCAAAGCTCAAACAAGGTCCCTGGGTAGATTCTCTTTTGGCCAAGCCGCTCAGCGATAGTGTTCGGGCTGTCTTGGTTACCAATGCGCAGAGCGCTGCAAATAGCGTCAGAAGTTTTGCCCAATCGAATGCAGAGTATTTGACCAACAAAAGAAAAGAGGGAAATGCGTACGAATTGGAAAAACTGCATAAATACACACAGGCTTTTTCCTGCCTCGTGATGTTGCTCATCGGTGCGCCTTTGGGAGCAATTATCAAAAAAGGTGGTTTTGGCGTGCCGGTACTTATTTCGATTATTTTTTTCATTCTAATGTACGTAATGACAATACAGGCAGATAAGTACGTAAAGGATGATCAAATAGATGTGACACTAGGCGCATGGATTGCCAATTCCGTTTTGCTGGCGATTGGGTTGTACTTCATTGAGAAGGCGCGTAACGATTCCAGAATTTTCGAAAAAGATGTCTATCAGATGTATTTCGCAAAAATGAAAGCCCGGATCATACACCGATTTTCTGCAAAATCAGAGCCACTTGCTTCCTGATCAAAATGAATTTGCAGTTGTAAAAGGAAAGACGTATTTTTGCGGCTGTTTTTAAATAAAATTTTTAATTTAATCTGTTGTTACAATCATGTATTTAACCACGGACAAGAAGAAAGAGATTTTCGGAACCCAGGGTTTCAAAAAATCATCTGACGACACCGGGTCTGCCGAATCGCAAATTGCACTTTTCACGTATCGGATCAATTATTTGACCGAGCACTTGAAAAAGCACAAGAAAGATAATGATACCCGTTTGGGTCTTCTCAAAATGGTAGGTAAGCGTAGACGGTTACTGGATTACCTTTACAAAAAGGATATCAACCGCTACCGCGCTATCATTGCGGAACTTAATCTTAGAAAGTAGCAGAATGAATCAGGGAATTTACAGGAATGTAAATTCCCTGATTTTTGTTAGTCGTTATTCTCTATTAAAATGATAGACTACTTGTTTTACGAATAATTATAACTTTTTCTTTCTACAAGCGGATATATACACATCCTATCGTACTTTCTACACTAGTAAATCAATACCAAAGTCAAAATAAAAGCGGATCTAAAAGCGGTTTTTCATTCAACAATCCAACAATTTATGCTGTTTAATGTCGTAACAAAGACAATTACTCTACCTGATGGCAGAACAATCACACTTGAAACTGGTAAACTAGCCAAGCAGGCTGACGGTTCGGTCGTAGTACGCATGGGTGATACTATGCTTCTTGCCACGGTAGTTGCCAATAAAGAAGCCAAGCCGGGAGTCGATTTTCTTCCACTCTCAGTCGATTATCAGGAAAAATTTGCCTCGGCAGGTCGTATTCCCGGTAGCTTTATGCGCCGCGAAGGAAAGCTGAGTGACCATGAAGTACTCGTTTGCCGGATCGTAGACCGTGCGCTGCGTCCATTATTTCCTTCTGATTATCATGCTGATACACAGATAAACATTATGATGATTTCGGCAGATGCCGAAGTACTGCCTGATGCGCTTGCCTGTTTGGCTGCGTCAGCTGCCCTGATGGTATCTGATATTCCTTTCGCCGGTCCTGCCTCTGAGGTTCGTGTGGCAAAAATCGACGGGAACTACGTGGTGAATCCAAAAACATCTGATTTGGCTCGTGCATCCCTGGAATTGATGGTAGGTGCCACAGCAAAAGATATTTGTATGGTGGAAGGTGAGCTGAACGAAGCACAGGAAGAAGAAATTATTGATGCCCTTCGCATAGCGCATGATGTAATCAAGCTGCAATGTGCCGTACAAAAGGAATTGGAAGAAGCCGTCGGCAAAACTGAAAAGCGCAGCTACGAAGGTGATCCTTCTGACCCTGAGCTCGAAGCGCGGGTTCGTGCTTTTTGCTACGACAAAGTTTATGCCGTTGCCATGCAGGGATCAAACAACAAGCAGGTTCGTAAAGATGGTTTCAAGGCAGTTCTGGAAGAGTTCAAGACCACAATCGGTGAAGAGGAACTAATTGATTCTGCACTTTTGAAGAAATATTTTCACGATCTCGAATCAGAAGCCGTTCGGCGGATGGTGCTGGACGAGCGTGTGCGCCTTGATGGCCGCAAGCTCGATCAGATTCGTCCCATTATTTCGGAAGTAGATTTTCTGCCAGGCGCTCACGGATCTGCACTTTTTACAAGAGGCGAGACTCAGTCGCTCACAACAGTGACGCTGGGAACCAAAATGGATGAGCAAATTATTGATACACCCATGAAGTTTGGGTACAGCAAATTTATGCTGCACTATAACTTCCCCGGATTTTCTACGGGTGAAGTAAAACCGAACCGTGGTCCCGGACGTCGTGAAGTAGGACATGGAAACCTTGCCCTGCGCGCCTTGAAGAAAGTACTTCCTGCCGAAGGCGAAAATCCATACACGATCCGAATTGTATCTGATATTCTTGAATCAAACGGTTCTTCATCAATGGCGACCGTTTGTGCTGGATCACTTGCCCTTATGGATTCCGGACTTAACATTAAGGCTCCTGTTTCCGGAATTGCGATGGGTCTGATTTCAGATGCTGAAACCGGAAAGTATGCGGTACTTTCGGATATCCTTGGTGATGAAGATCACCTGGGAGATATGGACTTCAAAGTTACCGGAACGGCACAGGGAATTACGGCTTGCCAAATGGATATGAAAGTGGAAGGTTTGTCGTTTGACGTATTGACCGAAGCACTCATGCAGGCCAAAGCAGGTCGTCTGCACATTTTGAACGAAATGAACAAAGCACTGGCGGCTCCCCGTCCAGACCTCAAACCACATACTCCCCGTGCAATCGTCATTAAGATTGAGCGTGAAATGATCGGTGCCGTTATCGGTCCCGGTGGGAAAGTTGTTCAGGATATTCAGAAAGAATCCGGCGCAACCGTTTCTATTGAAGAAAAAGACAACGCCGGATACGTAAGCGTGTTTTCAGCAAATAAAGAAGCGATGGACAAAGCCGTAGCCCGAATCAAAGGAATCGTATCCGTACCCGAAATCGGGGAAGAGTATTCAGGCAAGGTAAAAACAATTATGCCCTTCGGAGCGTTTGTAGAATTCATGCCTGGCAAAGATGGTTTATTGCACATTTCTGAGATTAAATGGGAACGGCTTGAAAACATGGAAGGCGTACTTGAAGTTGGCGAAGAAGTGCGTGTAAAGCTGGTAGATGTTGATAAAAAGACTGGAAAGTACCGTTTGTCTCGCAAAGTATTGCTTCCCAAACCGGAAAATAAAAATTCTTAATATATTATTTTTCCAATAGGAAATGATTTTGCCGAGTAATGCGTTATACACTTAATACTTACAATATTATATAGATGAGACAGCTAAAAATCAGTAAACAGATAACCAACCGGGAAAGCCAATCCCTTGATAAGTATTTACAGGAGATTGGAAAGGTGGATTTGTTAACACCTGACGAAGAGGTTACGTTGGCTCAAAAGATTCGGGATGGCGATCAGCTGGCTCTGGAACGATTGACCAAAGCAAACCTCCGGTTTGTGGTTTCGGTTGCTAAACAATACCAAAATCAGGGATTATCCCTTGGAGATTTGATTAATGAGGGGAATTTGGGATTAATAAAAGCTGCTCAGCGTTTTGACGAAACAAGAGGTTTTAAATTTATTTCATACGCCGTTTGGTGGATTCGTCAGTCAATTTTGCAGGCTTTGGCCGAGCAATCACGGATTGTACGTCTTCCTCTGAACAGGGTAGGATCTCTCAATAAAATTTCGAAAACATTTTCAGAATTAGAACAACGCTTTGAGCGCGAGCCTTCTCCCGAAGAACTGGCAGAAGTACTGGAAATTTCATCTTCTGAGGTAGTTGATACCATGAAGATTTCCGGTCGTCACGTTTCTATGGATGCTCCCTTTGTTCAGGGTGAAGAAAATAGTTTGCTTGATGTACTGGAAAATGATTTGGAAGATAAGCCTGATTCGGGACTTGTCAATGAATCTTTGCGCAAGGAAGTGCAACGTGCCCTTTGCACGCTGACTCAGCGTGAAGCAGACGTAATCGCCCTGTACTTTGGTTTGAACGGAGAGCACGCAATGACCCTCGAAGAAATTGGTGAGAAATTTAACCTGACCCGCGAGCGAGTTCGGCAGATTAAAGAAAAAGCCATTCGTCGCCTTCGGCATGCATCCCGCAGCAAAGCACTTAAAACCTATTTGGGATAATAATCCCGTTCATTATTTATTGAAAGCCTCTGTCAAAGGAGGCTTTTTTTTTGATCCCCACAGCATCATGGCCGTTCTACAACCTCTACTTGATCTGGTTCAATTGTGTTATGAACATGGAGTCCGTCAGGCAATAATTTCACCCGGTTCCCGCAGTGCCGCACTTACTCTCGCTTTCGCCCGACATGCGGGCATACAGTGTACCGTAGTGATGGATGAGCGCTCAGCCGGCTTCATTTCATTGGGTATGGCGCAACAGCTGCAGCATCCGGTCGTGTTGGTGTGTACTTCCGGTTCGGCGGCTTATAATTACGCTCCTGCCGTGACGGAGGCATTTTTCCAGCATGTACCCTTACTGATACTCACGGCTGACCGCCCACCCGAATGGATTCATCAGCATGATGGACAAACGATCTATCAATCCGGAATTTTTGGGAAGCACGTGAAAGAGTCGGTCACACTTCCGGCAGACTATACTGTGGAAGATTCGCGTTGGTTCATCAATCGTGTTGTGAACGAAGCACTGCTCTTGACAAGGAGCGCACCTTTTGGGCCTGTACATATTAATGTACCAATCCGGGAGCCTTTCTATCCGACCGAAGATGAAAAGGCAGTTGCCTCGCCTGAAATCCGAAAAATAGAACGTACACCAACGTTCGCACAGATGGATAGAACTATATGGCATTCCATTTTGGACGAATGGGAAGATTCCCCCCGAATTTTGATTGCTGTGGGGCAGATGGCACCTGATTTGGAATTAAACCAGAGTTTACAAAAAATCACTCAGGAATTTGGAATTCCCGTATTGGGAGACGTTATAAGCAATCTCTCGCCACACGAGCAAAGCATCGCGAGGCAAGATCTTTTCCTGACGAATGATCCTCCGAAAGAGCTTGTACCTGATTTGCTTATTACTCTCGGGCAATCGTTTATTTCCAAGAATTTAAAACTGTTTTTAAGAAGAAATCCACCAAAGCAACACTGGCATATTTCGGAAGATTCGCATATCATTGATACCTTTCAAACTCTGACCAAACACATCCCAATGAACCCGCAAAAGTTCTTTTCACAGGTGTTTGAAGAAATCGACTATAAACGTTTTGTCCAACATGGAGAGAATGAACAGGAAGAGCAATTTCTGGAAGCATGGCTAAGCGAAGACCGACGCGTGCGTCGTAAAATGAATGATTATTTAGGTAATCTAACACTGTTAAATGAATTTATAGCTGTAAGATTTATACTTTCAAATCTACCTCAAAAGTCAATTCTTCATTTGGGTAACAGCATGTCGGTTCGTTATGCGAATTTTTTAGGAATTGATAATGAGGGTGTTGAAGTGTATTGCAACCGGGGAACTAGTGGAATTGATGGGTGTGTAAGTACGGCAATTGGAGCAGCCTTTATGACAGGCCTGCCTGTTTACCTTATCGTAGGCGATGTGTCTTTTTTTTACGACAGAAATGGATTAATGCTCCAAACATTACCCGATAATCTTAGAATAATCGTATTGAATAATTCGGGTGGAAGCATATTTCGTATGATTGATGGGCCTGCAAAACAGCCCGAATTGGAAACGTTTTTCGAGACAAAGCATTCGTATACTGCGCAGCGGACAGCGGAAGATTCGGGACTTGACTACCTGCATGTAGATGAGTGGACAGCATTGCCCAAAATATGGGAAACGTTTAGGTCAGGCACGAAAATCGCTTTGCTTGAAATCAAAACAGAGGCCGAAGAAAATGTACGTGTGATGAAGGAATTGAAAAATATGGTAAAGAAAAATTAGTTACAATATTTATTGAGCGAATTGATGGCAAGACTGTCTTTGAGCGTTACACCGGTAGACCAGGTCCGACAAGCCTCGATTTTATTTCCATTCAGAAAATATGCTTCACCCGCATAGCCGAAAAGCAATTCAACGGATTGTTGCAGGTCTATGGCCTTCTGATAAATTTCGATAGCTTTGATCAAATCCTTTTTCTTTTGATAGTACAGGGCCAAATTCCGCAGGGCGTACCCATTGTCAGCCTTATTACTCAGAGAGCGATTGATCAGCGTTTGGGCTTCGTCAAGTTTGCCTGTTTGCAAAAGTACATATCCTTTATTATTAAGTGTGAATGGATCAACCGCATTGACAGATAGGGCCCGGTCGAAGTAGGCGAGGGCAGCCGACCAATTTTGCTGGCGTGAGGCAAGCAGTCCCAAATTATTCAGCGCCTGAACCTGCCTGGGATCTAACCGTACCGCTTGTTCAAAATCTTTTCCGGCAAGTTCAAACTCTTTGTTCTCAAAAAACACAGCTCCGCGGTTTACGAGTGCTTCCACATTGCCGGGATTAAGTGTAATCGCCCGATCATAAGCAGCAAGGGCGTTGGAAAAATTATTTTTACCCACCATAAAATTACCTCTGATCAAATGAAATTGAGAAGAATCGGCATACAACGTTTGAATTTCAGCCAAATCCTTTTCCACATTTTCCCACAGAGCCAAACGGTTGTATACTTCCGCGCGAGCCAAATAGGCAGGAAAAAGTTCGTCATCTTTTTCAATAGCGTTTGATAAAGAGCTGAGTGCTTCTTCGGTTTTATCAGTGGCCAAAAGAGCAAGACCACGGTTCAAATAGGCATCGGCAAAATCAGGATTTTTTAGAATTGACTCATCGTAATAATGTATTGCCTGCTCGTAATTTTTCGCGGTAAGTTGTACATTGCCTTTCAAGAAAAACAAAGAGGCGTCCTCTTTGTCGACTGAATTACAGGCAATTAAATAAAAAAAGCCAAGAAATAAAATAGATATAAATCTCATAAACAATTGAATTTCAATGCGATACGTAAAAGACATGCCTCATAGTCAATATAAGATAAGCCTTTACCAATGGAATGGTAAATATATCATAAAGTTTGAAGCCGGCAGGATGTTTGAACAAATCTACAAAATCGACGAAACGGATTTGGGAGGTATAGAGGACATTGACGCACTGCTCGACTCAACTTTTGTATCTTCTGTAACTGAACGCTTTGGTACGATGTTTCAGGATTTTCAGGAAAGTATGGAGCGTAATAATCTGCTATTTTAATACATCAGTAAATTAGTAAAGTAATAAGTAGAATCATACGGTTTTGGGTATCAAAACGTTTATTACGGTAAGTAAATGCCCATAGCAGTCAGGCATGAAGTTTGAATAACTACATGACAAAATCTAAATTTGATCTTCCAATAACCAATTTACCAACTTCACCTCTATGTTTATACAACGTAGTCTTCTTGCACTAGGAATACTAGGGTGTACCGCGCTTGCTGCCCGGGGCCAAAATACCATGGGATATACCGAGCCTGAGGCTCATTACCGCAACGGACTGGAATATTTTGAAAAATCAAACTTCGTGGCAGCCCGTCAGGAGTTCGGCGAATATCTCAAAAATCAGGATAAGCTGCTTTCCACAAGTGATTACAATGCCGTTACTGCTGAATATTACATTGCTGTTACGGGCCTGTACCTCAATTATCCTGAGGCCGAAGTTCAGGTAGATCGTTTTGTCAGAAGCCATGCCGAGCATCCCAAAGCCCAGCTCATTTATTCGGATTTAGGTACGTTTTATTACGAAGCCGGCGACTATCAAAAAGCGATTGGGTACCTTGAAAAAGCGGTTCAGCTGACAGGAAATCCAGCCAAGCGTTTGGAAAGTACCTATCAACTTGGGATGTCATATTATAATTTACAGCAATATGATCAGGCGCTAACCTATCTCAATCAGATAAAAAATGAAACCGGATTTGCCCACGCAGCGGATGCTTCCTTCTATGCAGGGGTTATAAATTACCGTAACAACCGCTATCAGGAAGCATACGATGACTTTTTGCGGGTTGAGAATGATCCGTATTACAAAAATGAAGCTCCTAATTGGATTGTTTCTTCGTTGTATCAGCTTAAAGACTTTGATAGATTGCTTACGTACGGTGAACGTATTCTTGCGCAACAGCGGGGGAACTCAAAATTGGATGATGTTGCCTTGTACGTCGCCGAAGTTTACTACGAAAAAGGAGATTATAAAGGTGCTGTCACAGCCTATGAGCGCTATAAGCGCATGCGGCCTGGTACGATGCCGCCGACAGTTGCGCTTCACTTTGGGCATTCTCAATTTAGAAATGAGAATTATAAGGGCGCCATTGATAACCTGAAAAATATTGCTCCCGGAAAAGACTCTGTGGCGCAGTATGCATCCTATCTTGTGGGGATCAGTTATTTAAAAGAAAACAATCCAAAATTTGCTCTTACCGCTTTTGACAATGCTGCCCGTCTGCCATTTAATGCGATTGTTCAGGAAGAGGCCATGTATAATCATGCCAAAGTGCAACTTGAAACAGGAAGTAGTAATGAGGCGATTAAGGAGTTGAATGACTATTTATCAAAATATCCCAACACCAAATATGAAGATGAGGCGAATCAATTAATTGCCGAGGCGTACTCGGGGTCAAGTAATAATGCGGGGGCAATTGCCTATATCGAGAATCTAAAAAAGAGAACTCCTCAGATCAATGCAACGTATCAGCGGTTGACGTATAATCAGGGCGTTGCAGATTTTAATGCCGAGCGCTATGAGCAGGCGATTGAGAATTTCAATAAATCGTTGAAGTACCCCGTTGCCGACGATTTGTTTATTGCAACCACGTATTATAAAGCGGAGGCTTATTCTGCCCAGCAAAAATATGATCAGGCTATTCCGATTTATACACAACTTTCCAAAAATCCGAATGCGGCAATTTTTAAACGAAAAAGCCTTTATGCACTTGGATACGCTTACTATAATCAGAAAAAATATAGTCAGGCATTGCCCTACTTTAAAGAGTTTACCCAAAATACCGAAGGGGTAGATGGGCAAATTATTGAAGATGCCTATGTACGACTTGCTGATTCCTACCTTGCCCAGAAAAATTATGATTTGGCCATTCAGACCTATGAAAAAGTAACAGTCAATGGACGGGTTGATAAAGATTATTCTTATTTTCAAAAAGGGCGTGCCTATGTGTACATGAATCGTGTTCTGGAAGCAAGACGCCAATTTGAACTGCTGATCAGTCAGTTTCCCGGCTCCCGATACGTGGATGACGCCATGTTTCAAATGGCAGATATTGATTTTCAGAGTGATGATTTTCAAAAAGCCGTACGTTCCTTTACGCGTTTGATCAATGAAAAGCCAAAAAGCTTTCTTATTCCGGCGGCTTTGCTGCGTCGTGCACAATCGTACTATAATATTCAGGTATACGAGCAGGCGATCAATGACTTCAAGCGCATTTTGCAGGAATATCCTTCTTCCCCTTCGGCGACAAGCGCGTTGGAAGGGATTCAGGAAAGTTATAACGCAGTGGGTCGTCCGGAGGAGTTTACGCAGGTACTTGCCATTGTCAGGAAGAATAATCCAGGCAATACCAAGCTCGACAACGTAGAATTTGACAATGCCCGCAATTTGTTTTACGCAGAAAAATACCCGCAGGCTATTCGTGCGCTGTTGGAATATCTGGAAGGCTATCCACAAAGTCAAAATCAGTATGACGCCAAATATTTTTTGGGAGCTGCCTATGAAAAAACAGGTGAGGTTCAGGAAGCCCTGAGTTACTTTTCGATGGTCGTACAAGACAATCGTTCGTCCTACGTAGCTGCGGCGGCACAAAAATCAGCTGAACTGGAAATTGCGAGAGGCAATTTCTCTAATGCTGTTTCCAGCTTCAAAGTTTTACTTCGAAATGCTGAGAATAAAAAAGAACAAACGATTGCATGGATTGGCCTGATGGATACTTACTATGCCCTTAAATCGTATGATTCTACTTTGCACTATGCACGGGAGGTTATCAACGTTGGAAATATTGTGCCGGGAGGAATTGGGAAAGCGCAACTGTATGGTGGAAAAGTACCTTACGAGCGTGGAGATTATGGCAAAGCTATGGATGAATTCAGGAAGATTGCGGCGGCAAGTAAAGATGAATACGGAGCGGAAGCAAAATATTGGATCGCAATGATTCAGTTTAAAGAGAAAAAATATCCTGAGGCAGAAGCCACGGTTTTCGATCTCAGCAAACAATTTGAAGGCTTTGACTTTTGGCGGGTGCGTTCTTTCATTTTGCTCGCTGACATTTACATGGGAATGAATGAAAAGGCTCAGGCTCAGGCAACGCTGCAATCCATTATCGAAAATTCAGAGGATGTTGAGGCTGTGGCACTTGCCAAAGTAAAACTTGCCGAAATTGACAAAAAATAATCTTTCTCCGCTCTTTATCCAAAAACAACCATGAAACGACGAATAAATCAAACATATATTCTGCTGACGGCCGCTTCCGTATTTTCATTTGCAGGTACTGCTATGGCACAACGGGGAGAAATCGAAAGTCAGACCTATGAGATTGTAAAAGAAAAAAGTATTGAATTTCCACCGGCCAATCGCTTGTTTGACAAAATGCAGCCGAAAGAGGGAAATTCGGGAGATAAAAAAGTGAATTATGCCTTTATTGATCCCGCTATTACGTTAGCATCTCCAAAGCTTACGCCTGTGGCGGTGGTTTCTTCGGATGAAAAAAATCGCCAGGAAATGCCTGAGGGACTCAACAATTTCCTAAAACTCGGTGCTGGTAATTATGGCCGCTTTTTGGGAGAAGGATTTGTAAGTACCCGCGCCACGGATGACCTGGTATTTATGGCACACCTAAATCAACAATCGGCAGCCACAGGGCCAAAGGATGGCGCAAATTCGGCTAATTCAGCCACTTCAATCAAGTTGGGGGGGAAGTACATCCGCAATGCGTATAAAGTTGACGGGAGCATGGAATATGCCCGTTCAAACTACTATTTCTACGGGTATCAGCCACAGCTCGAAACCGTAGAAATCAATCGGGATAGTATTCGCCAAACAACCAATCTATTTGGGGTTAACATTGGCTTTGAAAATACCGAACCGGCGTCAATCGTAGATTACTCCGTAAATACTAGTTTTTATACCTTGAAGGATCGTTACAATGCCTCCGAGATTGATTGGGGTACAACTCTGACTGGGTCCGTTCCAATCGCTACTGGATTTAATGCCTTGTTTGAAGCTGGTGCATTCATTTCACAACGGGTAGATACCGAAACGTTCAACCGAAATCTGTTTAGAGTAAAACCAACGTTTAAATATACCTCTGAATTTTTCTCGGTAACCGGTGGTATCAACGTAGTGAATGAGACGGACAACACCCTTAATATTAACAAAACCAAAGCCTATCCGGTATTGAATTTTGATGTAGTTCCGATTCCGGGGCTGCATGTTTTTGCCGGTTGGAACGGTGATATTGTCCGGAATACCCTTCGTAGTATGTTGGGAGAGAATCAATGGCTTGCCCCGGATTTTATATTGGCCAACACCGAAAAGAAATCTGATTGGTACGCAGGAGTGAAAGGCGAAAATGCAGGCGGGTTTAATTTTGAAGGAAAAGTCTCCTATGCCCGGTACGGCAATTTCTATGTATTCAATAACTCGCTGACTGATACCTCCAAGTTTTCTGTTCTATACGATAGCCTTGGTTCCAATGTCCTGACGATTTCGGGGCAGGCGGGCTACAACGTAAATGACATGTTCAAGACTTCCGTTAAAGTTAACTACTATAACTATGATGTGGAAGGACTCGAAGAAGCCTGGCATCGTCCCACCTTTACGTTAAACTGGTTTAACGCATTTACTTTAAGTAAAAAGTTGTTTATCACCTCAGAACTTTACACGGTGAGCGGTTTAAAAGCAAAAAATTTCGATAGCGGAATAATTACAAAATTACCTACGATTATAGACCTGAATATGAAGATTGACTATCTGTTAACCAGGAACTTCTCTGCCTTTGTCTCATTGAACAATATCCTGGGAAAACAATATCAGCGGTATCAGTATTACCCACAGCAGGGGTTGAATTTTGTTGGTGGATTATCTTTTTCTTTTTAACTTCGTTTAAGTTAAAGTTAAGTTAAACTGCCGGATGCAATGATTAAAGTCGACAAGTATATCAGAAAGCTCCTTTTTGAGCATGATTGTGTAATTATCCCCGAATTCGGTGGACTGCTTACGCATCATGTAAGCGCTCACTATGATGAAGTAAATGCGACCTATCATCCTTCAAGGAAAAGACTTGCCTTTAACGAGGTACTGAAAATTGATGATGGGCTATTGGCTTATTACGTATCTGTCAATGAAAAGGTAGCGCGTGAAGAAGCGGCTCAGTATATCCGTCAATACGTGGATGGGCTATGGCAGGCGTTAAAAGGTGGGCAATCGGTTCAAATTGAGCGAATCGGGGTTTTTCAAACAAACAACGAAGGTAAACTTGTCTTTGAGCCCGACTATTCACAAAATTATAACGCTGAATGGTACGGCCTGCAACCCATTCAGGTAAAAGAAGTTATAGGTACAGTCGTTGAAGCTGAATTGTCTGCGACTGTTTCAGAAGAAACTGTGTTTGAGCTCGATACAACAAAACAGGCAAATATTTCTGGAAAAGTATCCTGGTTTAAATGGGCAAGTGCGGCAGTATTGGCAGGTACAATCATCTCCGTTAGTATTCTGTATAAACCCATGGATTCAGATAGTTTGTTAAGTACGTTAAATCCATTTACCATGGTAAAGGATTTATACATTTCAACTATTTCAAAACCACGGGTTGCTGAACCTACGGAGGTTGTTGTTTTTGTGGACGAACCAATCGTTACAGCTCCAACTGAGCCAATTGTTGCGCTTGATTTAGAACCAACAGAAGCCGCTAACGTAGTGAGTACAGGTATCGAAGATTCCAAGGTTAGTACAGAAATCAGGGAGTTTGAGAAAGCAGAATCAGCCACGGCGGAAAAATATTTTTTGATTGCCGGAAGCTTTGAAAAAGAAAGAAATGCTGTTAAACTGAAAAAAAAATTACTCCGGAATGGTTTTGAGGAAGCGATGATTCTGGAAAATGAAGCGGGTAAATTAATTAAGGTGTCAGCAGGTAGCTACAAGAATATGAAACTGGCGATGGCTGACAAAAGCAAATTGGATGCCTTGACCAATGCAGAGGCCTGGGTTTTCCGCAAACGATAATTTTAGATCAGACATCAGACATTAGATATTTGAACGAAGGCCCGAAAGGGCCTTTTTTTGTATATACACGATTTCGGAGTAATTTTACGTTATACCCAAAAAACGAAGAATATGGTACTTGTCAATGCCGAAGACCGCGAGCGAATTGCCCTTTCCTGGGTTATTTCGGTTGCTACAACTTTACTGATTTTAACTGCTTTTTTCTTTATGAAAATCAGTGAATCTATGCCAAAAACGGGTCCAATGGAGCTGTTTGTAGAAGTGAATTATGGAACAAGCAATGTAGGAAGTGGTGATATTCAGACATTTAATAAACCGAGTGATTCCAAGATCGCCGAAAACATGAAAGCCGGCGAAGAAAAAATTGAACGCAAAGCCGAGGCTCCCCGTCCCACACCACCCTCACCCCGTCCGGAACCCGTCAAACCAACGACCAAAGTAGCGCAAAAACCTGCGATTACTTCCAGAGTAGATAGTCCGGTAGAAGAACCTGTGAAGAATGAATCCAAAAAAGTAGCCAGCAATACGTCCAGCTCATCAACCACAACCGCTCCGGCTCCTGAAAAAAAGATAAATAATGATGCATTATTTAAAAAATCCACAGGAACGAGTTCCGGTAGTAATGGTACAACCGGAACAAAATCGGGAGTTGGTGGTAATAACAACGGCGATGACGCAAGTGGTATTGGGGATAAAGGCGCCAAATCGGGTAGCCTGTATTCCAAAACATACAGTGGCGGTGGAGGAGGTGGCGGAACCGCCGTTGGTCTGAATCTGAACGGTTGGGCGTGGTCAAGACCGCCGCAGGTAAATGATAATTCGGATGCTACGGGAGAAATTACTTTTAAGATAATCGTTGGGAGTAATGGCCGCGTGATTAACGTCATTCAGCAACGTTCAACGGTGACGGACTATGCAGTAATAAATAAATATAAAGAGGCTGTCAGAGCCCTGACTTTTGTACAAAAAGCAGCCAATGTTCCTAATGAATCTGTGGGAACAATAACCTTTAAGATTAGCGCAAAATAGTATTTATGACGTATAATGAAGCAATTGACTATCTGTATAGTCGTTTGCCAATCTTCCAAAATCAAGGGGCCCGTGCTTATAAGCCGGGCCTTACTACTACACAAGCCTTGTGTACGTATCTAAATAGCCCGCAGAAAAATTTCCGAACCATTCATGTAGGGGGCACAAATGGGAAAGGCAGTACTTCCCACATGCTGGCTTCTGTACTGCAGGCAGCAGGATACAGGGTCGGATTGTATACGTCGCCACATTTAAAATCCTTTACCGAGCGGATTCGCATCAACGGCGAGCCCATAGATCAGGAGTTCATTTCTCAATTTGTGCAAGCACATCAGGAATTCATAGAATCCATTCATCCGTCATTTTTTGAGGTAACGGTAGCGATGGCATTTGATTATTTTTCTCAGAAACAAGTTGATGTAGCAGTTATTGAGGTAGGGATGGGAGGGAGATTAGATTCTACGAATGTCATCTTGCCGGATTTGTCTGTAATAACTAACATAAGTTATGACCACATGATCCATTTGGGGAATACGCTCCCGGAAATTGCCTTTCAAAAAGCTGGTATCATCAAAAAAAATATTCCGGTGGTGATTAGCGAGAAACAAACCGAGGATATCCAACGAGTATTTGCGAAAGTGGCCGATGAACAGCAATCTCATGTAGCCTGGGCTTCTGATTTTGTCGCGGTGATTGACCAATATCAGCATGAAATGTATCAGGAAATAACTGTTAACATTCAAGGTGAGCGAAAGGTCTATGCGTTGGATTTGCAGGGTGATTACCAGCGAAACAATATAAAAGGAGTGTTGACAGCTTTGGAAAAGCTTCGGGAAAATCCCTTTTATAGAATTTCAGAAGAGGCGATTGCCTCTGGATTACGTAGTGTAGTGCGATCAACGGGTTTGTTGGGTAGATGGCAGGTTTTGCAAAAATCTCCTTTTGTAGTTTGTGATACGGCCCATAACGAGGCTGGAATAAGTCAAACCATTGAGCAATTCCAGACAATTCCGGCAAGGGCTCGACGATTTGTCCTTGGATTTGTGGCAGATAAAGATGTGCAAAATATCCTAAACCTTTTTCCAAAAGAGGCAATCTACTACTTTTGTCAGCCTACTAATCCGCGGGCATTAGATTCCGGAAGCTTAGCTGATCAGGCAAAAATGTTAGGTATAGTAGGAAAAATCCGGGAAAACGTAAATGATGCTTTGGCAGAAGCGTTGAAAGATTCTGATGCCGAAGATGCTATTTATGTGGGAGGAAGTACTTTTGTTGTTGCAGATTTAAACCAATTATAGAGAATAGTGACACGTCGTAAAACAGATAAGTATCTTTTTAGTAACCTGGCTGAAAACGTAATTGAACGCGGAAAACCACTTTACACCGCAATTTTGGGTAAATGGAATGAGCTATATTTTCAAAATCAAAACCCAATTGTTGTAGAACTTGCCTGTGGAAAAGGTGAGTATACGGTAGGTTTGGCGCAGAAATTTCCTGATAAAAACTTTATAGGAGTTGATCTTAAAGGCGATCGCATTGCACGTGGTAGCAAGTTAGCGTCAGATTTGGGGCTTACAAATGTTGCTTTCCTGCGAACTTCAATCAATTACCTGGATGAGTTTTTTGAAGAAAATGAAATTAGTGAATTGTGGCTTATTCATCCTGATCCGCACGTCCGTGACCGTGACGAAAAGAAACGATTGACGAATCCATTTTATCTTAAAAAATACATTAAATATCTAAAAGCAGAAGGATTCTTTCATTTCAAAACGGATAATCCTCAGCTCTTCACATACAGTCTGGATACAATTAAATCAATGGATGTGCTTTCTATTCAAGCATTTACCTCGGATTTATATCAATCAGATCTTCGGGCGTTTCATCATGATATTGAAACACATTACGAACGTGTTTTTGTAGCCAAAGGATTTACGATCAATTATATTCAGGCTGTAAACAATAAAGCGGCAAACCCAAAGGCTGCCGCTTCAATAGTTCCTGAGAACCAGGAGTTAGTACAATAATCGTTAGATCAATTTTGCGAAATAGTCTACTGTTCTTACTAGTTGAGATACGTAGGACATTTCATTGTCATACCAGCTTACGGTCCGGACAATTTGTGTGTCGCCTACTTTCTGAACCTTCGTTTGGGTAGCATCAAATAGTGAACCGTAGGTAATTCCGATGATATCGCTGCTCACGATTTCATCTTCGGTATACCCAAAACTCTCGTTTGAAGCAGCCTTCATAGCGGCATTGATTTCTTCAACAGTTACCTCTTTACCTACAATACAGGTAAGCTCAGTAAGTGAGCCTGTGAGTGTAGGTACGCGTTGAGCAGATCCATCCAATTTTCCTTTCAGACTTGGCAGAACTAACCCGATAGCCTTTGCAGCACCTGTGCTGTTTGGAACAATATTTTGGGCAGCGGCACGAGCTCTTCTCATATCACCTTTTGGATGCGGAGAGTCCTGTGTGTTCTGATCGTTTGTGTAGGCGTGAACGGTTGTCATCAATCCATTCAGAATTTCATATTTTTCTTCCAAAACCTGAGCCATTGGAGCGAGGCAATTGGTAGTACATGAAGCACAGCTGATGATTGTTTCAGAACCATCAAGCAAGTTGTGATTTACGTTAAATACAATGGTTTTCAAATCGCCGGTGGCAGGAGCAGAGATAACTACTTTCTTTGCTCCGGCTGTGATGTGATCCGCAGCTTTCTCTTTGCTGGTAAAGAAACCGGTACATTCAAGTACAACGTCTACATCGTGCTGTCCCCATGGAATTTGAGCAGGATTACGTTCAGCATAAATAACAACTTCTTCACCATTTACAATTATTGAATTATCTGTGGAAGTAACAGCTGCATTAAACCTTCCTTGTGCAGTGTCATATTTCAATAAATGGGCGAGGGCAGAAGGACTTGTGAGATCATTAATTGCGACTACATCTATCCCTTGCATGTCATAAATCTGACGATAAACAAGACGACCAATTCGACCAAAACCGTTGATAGCGACTTTTACTGTTGACATTTTTTATATGATTTGTTTACAGGACAATATTAATAAAAATAAACGTAGAGCGGTAATAAAATCTAAGTAGAAAAAGTAAAGTAACAGGGTTAGCAAACAAAAGGATATACTAACTATCTCAATTAGTATTATCGTACTATTTGAGATAGCAAACAGGAATTTTTGGATTAGTGATTACTAAAAATAATAGTATAAAGAATCCTGTTATGTGTTCATTGTTTATAGCTCTTATGTTATTCTTAGACCCTAAATGAATAATGTACCTTTTAAGACAAGCGTTTTTTGAAAAAGATGCAATACTGTCCCCCTGGCAAAAATTAGTCTCACCGATACTTATTCTATTTGTTTAATGTCAAGTCAATTATCTCTTATCTTATGATAAATGATTTCAATTTGAGGGAAGTGTGTATTTTTACATAGGAGTGAGGAATTGTACTATGTGTTATTTTTGTAATATATATAAATTATACAAGTCAAAGTTTAATAATTGAGCAAATTATCATTTTTATAACATCCTCATTTTCAATGTTTTAATACTATTTTATAAAACCATTACTTTAACATGAGCAGTCAATCAATTATTGAAGAATGCTGGACTAACCGTGAACTTTTAAAAAACCCTCAAACGATTGAGACGATCCATTCGATTGTAGATCAAGTGGACAAAGGTACTTTGCGAGTTGCTGAGCCTTTACCTGAGGGTGGTTGGAAAGTGAACGAATGGGTGAAGAAGGCTATTATCCTGTACTTTCCCATACAGCAAATGTCCATTAGTGAAATTGGGATCTTTCAGTATCACGATAAGATGAGGTTAAAAACCGGATATGATACCTTAGGTGTTCGTGTAGTACCTCCAGCCGTAGCCCGTTACGGCGCGTATTTGGCCAAAGGCGTAATATTGATGCCGAGTTACGTAAATATTGGTGCATACGTAGATGAAGGTACGATGGTAGATACCTGGGCAACCGTTGGAAGCTGCGCGCAGATTGGCAAGCATGTCCATTTAAGTGGGGGAGTAGGCATTGGCGGCGTGCTCGAACCTGTTCAGGCAGCACCTGTGATCATTGAAGACGGAGCCTTTATTGGTTCACGCTGTATCGTTGTAGAGGGCGCTCACGTCAGTAAAGGTGCAGTATTAGGCGCAGGTGTAACGATTACCGGTAGTTCGCGAATCATTGACGTAACAGGGGAGGAACCTATCGAATACAAAGGATTCGTGCCTGAAAACGCAGTAGTAATTCCTGGTTCAGTACCAAAAACTTTTGCAGCCGGAACGTATCAGGTGCCGTGCGCTCTAATTATTGGCAAGCGTAAAGCGAGTACAGATTTGAAAACTTCACTAAATGATGCACTCCGGGAGAATCACGTAGCAGTTTAGTATTGTCATTTCTGCTAACATTTAGCAATTATCTGTTTTAGCAGTTTAGTTCATTCAACAAAAAATGCAGCGAGGGCTTCTTCGCTGCATTTTTTTATACATACCTGGTAATCTCCTTAATTACAGGCAGTTCACAATATTAAACAACACAAAACTACGCAAAACACTTTTGTAAATTAACTAATTTACATTGTTAATTGTATATGTTGTTAAACTATTATACATTTGTACATCAATTAACATTTGTATCATATGGATTTGAATGACAAAATTAAACACATTCTAGTTGACAAAAATATATCACCCTCTCACTTTGCCGATGAAATAGGTGTGCAGCGGTCTAGTATTTCGCACATCCTGGCCGGTCGAAATAAGCCTAGTCTTGATATAGTGCAAAAAATCATTCGCCGATACCCGGATTTGGGAATGGATTGGATTTGGGAAGATGAAGAAATGCCTCCCGTTGAAAAAGAAAGAAAGCGATATGAATCAAGAACTTATACCGAAAAAATACCTGCTCAACCTGCCGCTGCAATCGCCTCAGATTTGCATAGAAAAAAAAATATGTCCCACAGCCCGGAACAACCAATTCTAAATGGGACTAATCAGGAACAAGGAGATCCAAAAACTATTGAAAAAATTCTGATCTTTTATAGTGACGGCACTTTTAAACAATATAATCCAGTCTAATTTTATTTAGACTAATTTAAAATAATTATTGCCTATTCCCCAAGTATTCGATAAATGAGAGAGTGCTATCAATCGCACACGTTTCGAATACTTGGGGAGTTTTATTCAACAGGTATGCCTTTTTATCAACAAGTCAATAATTTGTTCTAAAAACTAGTGATACATCTTCAAACGGAACCTCCTTGATTAACATAAATTAGGAACAAGCGGAAGACCATTTTTTAAGTAGAACTAATTCATTCTTCGTCATGCAGAACCTTTGAGAAATTATAAAAATAGTTGAGTGACAATCTTGAAGTTTATCTGGGATTATTCTGATCCAAAGTCACCATCGTGGAATCAACAAAACTTTCAGAATGCTTTAAAATATTTAGCTATTCTATTGATTATGAAACAATTAACATTATACTGTTCCACGTGGATTTATAACTGCCTAAGAATTAAGCAATTAACATTTTGTGGATTTATAAGGTGGAAAAGAAGATAACCTTAAACTGGTTTTAATACAAAACTGACAAAGTGCCTTTGTAGGTATAATAAGGAGTTTCGATAACGTATAGATAAAATCCACTTGGAACACGCTCATTCCTGAAAGATCCGTCCCAAGGAGCGTCATAGCCTTTTGAATGGAACATGACCTGCCCCCAACGATTGTAAATCATTATTTTCTGAATTTGCGCAGATCCATTTTGTATTTCCAGCAGATCATTGAATCCATCGCCATTAGGACTAAATGCATCCGGAATATAAATTCTATCAAAAACCGTCACCTGAATGGTATCCGAAGCCAGGCAGCCAAAAGGGGAGGTCACCTGTACAATGTAGTCCGTACTGCTGATAGGTGTACAAATTGGAGTAGAGTCGGAGGGGGAATTTAAGCTCTCAGAAGGACTCCATTGGTAAGTGATAGGATAAGCCGAGGATTGTACCAATGAGGGCAGAGGAAGGGAATTTCCGCGCAAAACACTAAGTTGTAGGGGAGTCTCGACCTTAATTTTTTCAATCCAAACCGTTGAACTATCTGAATTTATACAACCAGTTTTTAAATCCTGAATAAAAAGTTGGTAATTTCCAGCATTTTTTACCGAAATATAGAACGTTGTATCTGGTAACTTCTCTTTCTCCCATTGCCACTGATACCTCCATCCACTATTCTCCTCGGTTTGTAGTTGGATGATTTCTCCCTCACATATCGTATCACTTTCCTGTTCTATGTTAACACCCGGTGGCGTCCCTGCCTTTAACTTTACCTGCTGAGAAGAGGTGTCTTTGGAACAAATATCGGTGAATGACTTCACTACACTATACCGCCCTGTATCCTGCACCGTGATGGTGGATGCCACTGCCCCTGGGATATTCTGTCCGTTCAATTGCCATTGGTAAGACCAATTGGCAGCAGCCTCAGTTTCCAGAACTACCGGACGCTCACTACAAAATTCAATTTCTGATGTTCGCTTTTTATTATAGGTAATAACTGGTTCGGGAGGTGAATTTTGGCTACATTCAATAACAAGTAATTGAAAATCGCGTCGAACAACTCCAATTTTTTGTCCGTTTCTAAACTCTTCACATTGCACCGAAAAAACAAATAATCCCAGCTGATTGGCCGTGACAGATAACATGCCGGTAGCAGCATTGATCCGTAAAGAAGGAGTGCCAGGAATACTATTTTGTAGGGAAATGCCCGGCGACCACTCGACTAAGGGATAGCCTGACTTTGGGAAATCATTTCCGATCGGGTTGTTCCGACTTGTGTTTCCCCGTAAAGGCGTAACGAGTGAGTACACCAAATTATCGCCGTCCGCATCATTTGCGGACATATCCATTGTAAAAAATTGATCTTTACAAATATATTCTCCATTGGGAAATTGGAATATCGGGGAAGAATCCGGAATGGAAACCGGTGGGAATTCGAGATAAAAGACCATTCCGCTGGAACCCGGTTGAATAATATTGTTGATATCATCGTTCCGACAACAGCGTTCCCAAATTACGTAATATCCCTCAGGATCATTGAAATCGGCAGAACTAAGCAGAACAGAAGTGCTGTATGTGCCTTCGACAGTTTGTAACGACCGAAATGCGGCGCAGGCTTTATTTTGATAGCTTACTTTTCGCGAACCGATATAAGGCAATACTGCCTTCATCATCAAACGATTATCTCTCTTACGAAAAAAAAGCAGCTCAGCATTTGCGTCCCGGTTTCCGTTTGTCAAGGTATTTTCATCCCAAAACTGAACCATCGTAATTGTATATCGATTGGATGTATTGGAAGCTTCCAGGCGAATTTCGCCACCAACGATATGTGCAGCATGTCCGGAAGTATAGGTACTAAGGAGAAAAAATAAAATGCGTACTATTTTTTTCATACCACAAATCAGATCGTTCATTTTATTTTATTATCAGACTTTATCCAAAGTAGAGAGTATTTGGTTAAGTATACTCTAAACTACGTAAATTGAATTAAATGCAAATCACCTTACATACAATTTATTTGAATTTCAAAGCATTACGTAAAAAGGCTTCGTCGGTAATGAGCTACTTACTGTCCATACTGATCTAAATCCTTCTCCTATATTTATAGCAAATACTACCTGAAATTAAGGTCAATTTTTATTCTTAAAAGTGTTTTATAATTTATATTATGTTAAATAGACCTTTCAAAAAGAGAGCATCCATTCTTTATGGATGCTCTGCACTACTTCTTTTATTCCTGAATACAAGTCACATTCTTGCCCTCAAATTGAGTAAGAACATTGTTTAGATTCTCCAATGTCGATTTTGCATCTTCATCATCCCGAATCTTCACAGCTTTTTCAAAGAAAGGCTGCGCCTTTTTGAAGCGTCCACACACTCGGCCTTCAACTTCCTTGCCACGCTGCTGATATTCCTGCATGTTCATGTTGTCTACTTCACGCTTCAATTCTACGGCATCATTGAAGTAAAACACTCCCAGGTTGAACAAAGCATCGTAGTTATTTGGATCTACTTCCAGAGCTTTCTTGTAGGTTTCGATGGCAAGGTTTCTACTTTCGGTATACTGTCCTTTCAAATCTGCCAATTCCTTTTCTGCGGCTGCATTATCCGAGTTTGCTGCATTGGCTGCCAATGCTTTCAAATCAGCTTCATATTTCGCCAGGTTAGTTTTTGTTTCATCCCGGGTCGCAGTTACTTCACCTAACTGACGCTTCAAATCTGCACTTTTAGGTTGTGCTTTCAATCGTGCTGTCAGACGTTTAACTTCACCTTCAAATACTTCAAGCTTACCTTTTTCGTCTTCAATTTGTTTAGTAAGTTGATCTGACTTTTTTGAAGAACCGCTTACTTTTTCTTCCAGATCACGGATTTTACCTGAAAGTTTAATGCCCGAATTGTCATACAAAATAGCAAGGTTTACCAGGTTTTGTACGCTTGATGGATCTTTGGCAATAACATCTTTCAATTGCTTGATGGCTTCTTCTTCTTTGCCAGATGCCAGGTAGATGTTTACGATTTCAGATTTCAAATCTTTGTTATCGGCGTTTTTTTCCAAACCTCTTTCCAGCGTGTTAACAGCCTTGTCGAAGTTATTGTCTGACCGATACAATTGAGCCAAACCGTAGTATACACTTGGATCTTTACCTCCGTTGGTAATATACGTTTCAAATTGACTAACGGCTTCCTCTTTCTTATCGGCCTGCTGCGCAGAAATACCTCCGTAAAGAGCAGCTAGTGTATCCTTTGAATTAATCTGTTGTGCCATTTGAAACATTTTCAGCGCGTCAATCATATTTTGTGATTGATATTTTTCTGCACCTTGTTTTACAAATGCATTATAAAGGTTAGTCCCTTCTGCACCATCCAGAACTGCCTGAGCTTCCTTAGAAATACGGCCAGGCTCTCCTTTTTTGGTTAAATCCAGCTCAACAACCTTTTTATAGGCTTCATAAGCGGTAAGTGCAGCGCTCGAATCGATCTGCGTATATTGAAGAGCGATATTTTCATACGTTTTTGCACGTTCCATCCAGGTAGCCGCCTTAACATTGCTTTTGGGGTCCTGAATACTTTTATCGCTTTTTTCCTTGTCCTTGCGAGCCTGATCCATCATTACCTGATCGATGGCTGCCTGACCTAGCGCCAAACAACTCATGAGGCTAAGCGCAGAAACAAAAATTAATTTTTTCATAAAAATGATTGTTGGGGTTGATTATTGATTCTATTTACGATTATTTGGGTTAATTATTGTCAAGATTCCTCCGTAGGGTTAATTTCGGCAGTATCCTCCCCTGCTGACATCACCTGACCGTTCTCACCGGGAACAACACTTTCCTCTTCGTCTTCCTCTTTCAATATCCGCGTGACAGAAGAGATTTCGTCGGTAGTATTTAACCGTATCAATTTCACTCCCTGCGTATTTCGACCTGCCTGCCGGATATCAGTCACACTCATTCGAATGGCGATTCCGTTACGGGTAATAATCATCAGGTCATCCTGCTCTGTAACTTCTCGAATGGCAACCAGTTTACCAACTTTCTCGGTTGCATTCATAGTGGTAACACCTTTGCCTCCCCGATTAGTTACGCGGTAATCATCCAAGGGAGATCTTTTTCCAAAACCGTTTTCAGATACTACCATCAGCTGCGCATCTTCCCGATTAATACAAACCATACCAATTACCTTGTTTCCAGGCACATCACTCAGGTTAATTCCACGCACTCCGGCCGCGGTCCGGCCCATGGGCCTTACTCCTTTTTCGTTAAAACGAACTGCCCGACCTACGCTTGATGCAATGACAATATCATTATCACCATTGGTTAAGGCTACATTGAGGAGTCGGTCGCCTTCGTGCACGGAGATTGCAATGATTCCGTTTTGACGAGGTCTTGAATAGGCTTCCAGCAAGGTTTTCTTGATTGTTCCCTGCTCGGTACACATAATGAGGTAATTGTTGTTGATATAATCTTCGTCGCTCAGCGTCCGAACATTAATAACCGCCCGAATGGAATCTCCCGATTCTATACTGATCAAATTCTGAATCGGCCTGCCTTTTGAATTCTTGGATCCTTCGGGAACCTCATAAACTTTTAACCAAAAAAGCTTGCCATACTCGGTGAAAATCAACAAATAATTGAGCATCGTTGCTGAAAACAAGTGCTCGGTAAAATCATCATCTTTGGTTTTAACTCCTCGCGCACCTACACCGCCACGGGTTTGGGTACGATATTCCTGCAAAGGCGTACGTTTGATATAACCCTGATGCGAAATGGTAATGAGCATTTCTTCATCGGCAATCATATCTTCATCACTGAATTCCTCGGCGGCATACTCAATTTTAGTACGTCGTTCATCTCCATAGCGCTCACGCACGTCAGCGAGTTCAGTTTTGATAATTTCAAATTTGCGATAATCATTGGCCAGGATGTCCCGCAAATCGGTAATCAAAGCCATGATCTCGTTGTATTCTTTGATAATTTTGTCTCTTTCCAGTCCGGTAAGACGTTGCAGACGAAGTTCCAGTATTGCCTTTGCCTGAATTTCTGATAAAGCAAATTGCTCAATCAATCCAACTTTGGCTGTATCAGGATCTTTGGCATTACGAATCAGATTAATGACTGCATCAAGGTTATCCAGGGCAATCAGTAAACCTTCCAGAATGTGCGCCCGTTTTTCGGCCTCCCGCAGTTCAAACTCAGTCCGGCGGGTTACCACCACCACACGATGCTCCACATAATGCCGAATCAGATCCAGCAGGTTCAGCATCATCGGGCGCCCCTTTACAAGAGCCACATTGTTGACACCAAACGATGTTTGAAGAGGTGTATATTTATACAGGTGATTGAGAACAATGTTTGGAATCGCATCTTTCTTCAAATCAAAGACGATCCGCATACCATCCCGGTCAGACTCATCGCGTAGATCCGAAATTCCTTCCAGTTTTTTCTCATTAATAAGTCCGGCGATACGTTCAATCATTGCCGCCTTATTGGTCATATACGGAATCTCCGTAACAATGATTTGTTCTTTGCCTGTTTTGGAAACCTCCATGTGAGAATTAGCCCGGATAATGACCCGTCCCCGACCGGTTTCAAAAGCAGAACGAACGCCCTGATACCCATAAATAGTACCGCCGGTTGGAAAATCAGGGGCCTTTACATACTCCATCAATTCCTGAACCGTGATGTCATTGTTATCAATATAGGCCACAACTCCATCCACCACTTCTCTCAAATTGTGCGGAGCCATGTTGGTAGCCATACCTACGGCAATTCCCGAGGAACCATTTACCAGCAAATTGGGGAACTTGGCCGGAAGCACCGAAGGCTCTTGCAGGGAGTCATCAAAGTTAGGCTGAAAATCTACGGTATCTTTCCCAATATCATTCAGTAATTCATCGGCAATTCGTTTCAGACGTGCCTCCGTATATCGCATAGCGGCAGGAGAATCACCATCAACCGAACCAAAGTTACCCTGTCCATCTACTAGTGTGTAGCGAAGCGACCAGGGCTGAGCCATCCTTACCATTGTGTCATATACCGAAGAATCACCGTGTGGGTGATATTTTCCGAGTACTTCTCCAACAATACGAGCCGACTTTTTGTAGGATTTGTTGTAATTCACACCGAGTTCCGACATGCCAAAAAGTACGCGTCGGTGTACGGGTTTGAGCCCATCGCGTACGTCGGGAAGAGCGCGGGAAATAATAACCGACATGGAATAGTCGATATACGCTCCCCGCATTTCATCCTCTATATTAATAGGGATGATGTTTCCACTTGTTGTTTCTGCCATAAAAATTGTGACGAATCAAAAATTATTAAGTTGATGAAATACTCAATCTGATACAATAAGAAAATAGTGTATTTGAGTTTTCATAATAAAGAGTCAAATTTCGTCATTTTTGGCGGTTTTAACAAACCGTAGTCAAACATACTATAACTGACTACTCGCCTATTCCGACACGCCTCAGGGGCTATTTTGTACCAAAGAGCGAATCTTACTCCAAAAACTATCAGTTATTGAGGCTTTCAGTAAGCCAAACTTCATTCTTCCGGGTCAAGCCGTCGGCGATTTATCCTGGTTTGGTTATATTTGGCCTCCTCTACGCTTATAGACCAAACTTTATTTCCTAATCAAAACCCTTATGCCTTTACTTCTTACTTTTATCGCTATCCTTTTTTTAGTGCTGCTTATTGCCTGGTTAAAGCTTGATACGTTCATTTCGTTTCTGCTGGTGTCTATCGGTCTGGGTCTGATGAGCGGCATGGAGGTTAGTCAGATCGGGGCGGCAATTCAAAAAGGCGTGGGCGGCACATTGGGTGACCTTGTGCTAATTGTCGGTTTTGGGGCAATGTTAGGTAAACTTGTAGCAGATAGCGGTGCCGCTCAACGCATTACAGATGCACTCATTGGTATTTTTGGTACAAAACATATTCAGTGGGGACTAGCCTTAGCTGGCTTTGTGATTGGCATTCCCTTGTTTTATAATGCCGGATTTGTAATCGTAATTCCGCTTATTTTTATGATTTCTACCTCCGCAGGACTACCTCTGCTATACGTGGGAATTCCGATGCTGGCAGCCCTCTCTGTGGCTCACGGCTACCTGCCTCCGCATCCATCACCTGCGGCTATTGCCTCGCAATTAAATGCCGATTTAGGAAAAACGCTTTTATATGGAATACTTGTGGCGATTCCGGCCATTGCCATAGCAGGGCCTATTTTTGGAAAAACCTTAACTAGATTTACTCCCAAACCCGATCCTTTACTTTTTGATGTAAAGCCACGTCCAAAGGAAACATTGCCCGGCCTGGGTATAAGCGCCTTGGCCGCTCTGCTTCCGGTTTTTTTGTTAACTGCCATGTCAGGAATCAATAAATTAATTCCAGGCTATCAACTTATCGAACTTCTCGCAGATCCTAATTTCAGCATGTTGGTTTCGGTTCTTTTTGCAGCTTATGCCCTTGGCCTTCGCAGGGGGCTCAGCATGAAACTGTTATCAAAATCTATGGAAGAAGCATTTAAAGGGGTAGCTATGATTCTGCTGATTATTGCGGGTGCCGGTGTTTTCAAGGAGATCATGACCGCAAGCGGCGTGAATCAGTACATCGCCGAAGGTTTGAAAGGTATTGACATTTCTCCGATTATCCTGAGCTGGGCCATTGCCGCCATCATTCGCGTATGCGTTGGCTCGGCTACCGTAGCCGGATTGACGACGGTTGGGATTTTGGCCCCGCTGCTGATGCAATCTACCGTTCAGCCCGAACTTATCGTTCTTTCGATTGGTGCCGGTAGTCTGATGTTCTCGCATCTGAACGATGGTGGTTTCTGGCTATTTAAGGAATATTTTAATTTATCCATCAAAGAAACCCTTCTGACCTGGTCCATTATGGAAACGCTCGTATCTGTGGTTGGATTAATCGGTGTTCTAATTCTTAGCTTATTTCTGTAAACTACTCTTTATTATATTTTTTATTTAAAATTAACTTATCAAATGTCGTCCGCAGAACATAACTTTCAAGCATTAAATCTGGTATTACCCCCGGCTCCCAAACCATTGGGAGTTTATAAACCTCTATTAATTGTTGATAACCGATGGGTATATGTTTCCGGACATGGTACTGTGCAAACGGACGGAACACTCATTCGGGGACGAGTAGGCGAAGCCCTGGATATTGATCAGGGAAAACTCGCTGCCCGGCAGGTCGGGCTCGCCATTTTGGCTACGCTAAAAGAAAACCTTGGGAGTCTGAATCAGATAAAACGGGTGATTAAAGTACTTGGAATGGTGAATTGTACGTCAGATTTTGAACGTCATCCCTACGTTATCAACGGGTGCAGCGAGTTGTTCGCCGCTGTATGGGGACAGGAACATGGCATTGGTGTACGTTCGGCAGTTGGAATGGGTTCCTTGCCTGATAATATTCCGGTTGAGATTGAAGCTATGTTTGAACTTAATGTCTGATTTTTTTAGCTACAACATGGCAAACAATTGGTTTGAATTTCAGCATAGTGAAGAAATAGACTCGCCTTCCCTGGTGATTTATAAAGATCGCATTTTGCATAACATAGAGCTCATGATTCGGATCGCCGGAAGTCCGGGCCGACTCGTGCCCCATGTAAAAACACATAAAATGGCAGAAGTTGTACAAATGCAGCTTGATGCCGGCATTCAAAGATTTAAATGCGCAACCATTGCCGAAGCTGAGATGCTGGCAATGACCGGTGCTCCGTGGATACTGATTGCCTATCAACTGACCGGGCCTAATCTTCTGCGTCTGCAAAAACTCAAACTCGCTTTCCCAGCTGTTACCTTTTCATCGCTTATTGATTCTATTGACACTGCCCGGCAGCTAAATGAGTTAACGATGCCTGAACCATATGATGTATTTATTGATATAAATAATGGCATGAACCGTTCTGGTCATCTGACCAACGACGCACTATTTTCACTCTATCAGGAAATAGTTTCCCTGCCAAATTTACGGCTGATCGGCCTTCATGTTTATGACGGTCACATCAGAGACGAAGATTTCATGGCACGCAAGCAAGCAAGTGATCTGGCATTTGAACCCGTAACTGATTTTTGTGAATTGCTTCGGCAGCAAGGCTTTGAATCACCTGTGATTATTGCGGGAGGCTCCCCTACTTTTACGGTACATGCACAACGGACAGGCGTACTGTGTAGCCCCGGAACTTGCCTGTTATGGGATTGGGGATATGGAGACCGTTTTCTGGATCAACCCTTTTTGCATGCAGCTGTTTTACTGACGCGCGTAGTGTCAAAACCAGCGCCCGGAATCATCACCGTTGACCTCGGCCACAAGGCTGTTGCGGCAGAGAATTCAATCGAAAAACGGTTCAGATTTTTGAATTTAAATGACTATCAGGTTCTGAGCCAAAGCGAAGAACATGGGGTGATTGCCGTAAAAAATTCAGATGATCTCCATATAGGCGATTTGCTTTATGCCATACCTTACCATATCTGCCCAACTGTCGCTTTACATGAAAATGTCACAGTGGTCGAGGATCTAACACCGACAGAAAAGTGGGAAATTGTGGCCAGGAAGCGGAAAATAACTTTTTGAGCCAAAATTCCTTAGTACCTTTTTGATTAGTTAATATGTTTATTTTTGATGCCCATCTCGACCTTTCCATGAATGCCCTGGAATGGAATCGGGATCTTACTCAGCCCCTTGATCAGATTCGTGACCGGGAAAAACAGCTCACCGACAAGCCTGACCGGGGCCGAGGCGTCGTTTCGTTTCCCGAGATGCGCAAAGGTTCTATTGGCCTATGTGTGGCCACCCAAATCGCCCGATTTGTTAAGCCCGGAAGTGCTATTCCCGGCTGGCATTCGCAAGCCCAGGCCTGGGCTCAAACGCAGGGACAACTGGCCTGGTATCAGGCGATGGAGCTGGCAGGGGAAATGAAACAGATTCGTACTTTACCAGAGCTACGGAAACACCTGACGCTTTGGCAATCCGCATCCGATACAAGTCAGTTGCCGATTGGCTATATACTAAGTCTGGAAGGTGCCGACTCCATTCTTTCCATAGATCATTTGCAACAGGCACATGCGGATGGCCTGCGGGCTGTTGGTCCTGCGCATTACGGCCCCGGCGTATATGCATATGGAACTGATTCTGATGAACCCATTTCAGAGAAAGGCAGGCAACTATTACGTGCAATGGAAGCGTTGGGAATAATTCTGGATGCTACGCATTTGTGCGACAGCGCCTTTTGGGATGCCGTACCGACCTATGACGGTCCGGTATGGGCAAGTCACAATCTCGTTCGTGCTCTTACTCCCCACAACCGTCAATTTTCAGATGAACAGCTTAAACTTCTTTTTGAACGTGAAGCCGTCATCGGCATGGCGTTTGACGCCTGGATGATGGTTCCCGGGTGGCAGCGAGGAGTTACTACGCCACAGTCTTCGGGGCTATATATTAAAAAAATCGTGGAGCATATTGATCATATCTGCCAACTTGCAGGCACCAGCAAACACCTAGGCATTGGATCTGATTTGGACGGGGCTTTTGGTACTGAGCAAACCCCTTCCGACCTTAACTCCATTGCAGACTTGCAGATACTACCCGATTTGCTCCGAATCCGTGGATATTCGGAAGCGGACATCGAAGGTATAATGTGGAAAAACTGGGTGGTTTTTCTTGAAAAAGCCTGGGCTTAGATTTATTCCTTTTTTTAAAAACATATTCTTCAATCTTTATATAACGCATTTAACACGTTTTAATTCTACATAAATAATATTAGAAACTAACGAATAAGCAATATCAAATAGACTCTACCATTAAAAACCCCAATGGAGATTTATCTTTCCAAACCCCTGTTGGAGGCCAAGACTTCTTTGACAATGAATATTTGTTCAGACTGATCTGCTGAACCTGTATGTTGAGAGGTTAGAATCAAACGTTTTAAACATATTAAGGTGTTAACTCTTTTTGTAGGTTACCTTAGTGTTGAAATTAGCATGGAAACGCTCCCCCGAAGACTTTCTTTACATTAAATAAGCTGTAAGTGGTTATTTGGCCCCTCCTACTTACAGGAGATAGAATAAACCTAATCAAAGGCCAGGGAAGTGGATCACAATGACGAAGCCCATGCAATTGAAAATAATGAAATAAGATTCCAGGCCTCATCCTCCATTTTTGTCAGCAAATAAAAACGTATGAATACGCATGACCAAAAATTATTTAGACACTACATTATGCTAAATCATAAAAATTCATATTAAACGATATAAACACGTTTTAATATTCCTTAGTTGTAAAGCACCAAAAAAAGCCGGACTATCAGATGATAGTCCGGCTTTTCATTTTGAGCCTCCAGTCGGGATCGAACCAACGACCTACTGATTACAAGTCAGTTGCTCTACCAGCTGAGCTATGGAGGCTTTTTGTTATGAGGAAATGTTTATTTCCTTTCCCTTTTAACGTGGTGCAAAAATAGTGTTTGAAAGTATTCAGCGCAACTTTTCGCCCACTATTTTTGCATTTTTTTTCATCTTTTTTTTGCCTGATTAGATAGCTTCCTGAATTATAGCAAGTTGGTGTTTCAACTCTTCCAGTTGCTCAGATGCCTTATTGATCTTCTCCTCAAAAGTCGCCTTCAATTTGTCCGACGTTTTTGATTTGGCAAAGAACTCAATATTATTTTGCCACAAAGCAATATCATTTTCTAATTGCGTAACCTTCCGGCGTATGTCGTTCTCTTTGCGGAAAAGTCCACGGTTCGACTCCCCTTCTTTCACCAGTTCCACTTCGCTTTCGAGAACTACCTGCTCCTTTTCCTTCGTAGATAACTTACCAATCGCACTGACATACGCATTAACTGCCGCAATGTATCTTTTCTGGATAAATTGCATGTCTTTTCTGGGAACAAAGCCAATGCCCGCCCACTCAGATTTGAATGCGTTCAATTGAGAAATTGACGCTTCCTTGGGTGTTCCGGCGGCTTTTTCTATGCGGTCACAAAGGCTCTTTTTCTGGGCGAGGTTTTCCTCAAACTCTTTTTCCTGATCTTTGTTTTTCGACCGCTTCTGTTCGAAATATCCATCGCAGGCTTTTTTGAAACGCAGATAAATAGAGTCTTTAAATTTCTCAGGAACCTGTCCTAGCATTTTCCATTTCTTTTGGAGCTCAATCACCCGCTGTGTATTGGCAGCAGTATCTTCGGCAGCTTCCACTATTTTTTCAACTTCTTCGCAGAGTTCTGTCTTTGCTTTCAGGTTTTGCTCACGGCGGGATTCCAACTGCTTAAAGAACTCTCCTTTATTTTGGAAGAAGGTTTTAAGTGCAATCCAGAACTTTTTACTGAGTTCTTTCCCCTCATCGCGCGGCATCGGACCCTTCGTGGCTACCCACTCTTCCTGATAAGCAATAATTTCTTTGGTTTTGGTATTCCATTCGTTGATACTTCCCGATGAAAATGCAGTATAGGGCAGAATCGTTTCGTATATTTTTGACTTCTTGTCATATACTTCCGACATCGCCTTTTTCTGAATCTCGTACTGCCTGCGGCGTGCGTCGTACAACGTATCCAATGATTTTTTGAAGCGTTGCCAGAGTTGCTCCTGCTCTTCCCGGGGAGCGGGACCCACATGTTTGTATTCCTCAAAAATCTGATTTGCTTCCTGCAAAATCTCCCGTGACATGCCACGGTTTTCGAGGGAGCCTACGAGCGTTTCAACTTTTTCACACAATTCTATCTTCAATTCCGAATTGCGTTTCCTGTCCAGCTCTTTTAGCTCAAAATATATATTACGGTTGGAGAAATAACGGTCGATGAGCGCATTGTAAGTAGCCCAAAGGGTACCATTATGGGGAGATGAAATATTCCCGGCACTTTTCCATTCTTCCTGAATCTTCTTGAATTCTTCCCAGCTGCTCTTCATATCCGCAGCATCGGTTTCATGACTCTCGTCTTTATCGACTAGTTCACGAAGACGCTGCAACAGCTCGGTCTTTTTATTGAAGTTCTGATCTTTATTCTTTTCGAGAGCCTGAAAGAAAGCATTTTTCTTTGCCCGAATCTCTTTAATCAAGTCTTCGATAGCCTTTGTGCCAGCTTCATGCTTGTATTCAAATCCATCTTCTGACCCGGAATCTGCCACATAGGCTTCTTTGGCAGCATTCCATTCCGACTGTTTGAGCTGATCAAGCACCGGACGAACTTCTTTAATAAGTGCATCCGATTTTTTAAAACGCCCCGCCGCAACTGTTGCTACTGAAATAGCTTCCAATTCTTTTTGTAAAACTGCGGTAAGCTCTTCCTTGCTCAATTGGCTGTAATCTACCTCTTCTCCGGAATCCCCTTCATCAGCATCCTCCTCTTCCGAATCAGCCATTGACTCATGCTGAGATTCGGTGTCCGAAGGACTCTCTTCTGATAATTCCTGAGTTTCAATGGCCTCAGGTGCAAGTTCGCTGGCAGCGGCAGCTTCAACAACCTCATAGGCTTCGTCTACTAACGCCGGTTCATCAACGCTCTCGCCCGAAATAGCCGATGGAGTTTCATCAGGCATTTCAGAAAGGGTCTCCGTTTTTTCCATGCCTTCATCTTCTGCCACAGGTGTTTCAGCTTCTATCTCTGCTGACGTGGTATCAGCAACTGACACAACTATTTGGGAAACTTCTGCCGATTCATTATCAGCAAGTGTTTCCTCTTCATTTGCCTTTTCGGCGTTCGCAGATGCTGAATCTTCGGTTGTTTGATTTTTCGCATCCAGCGCATCGTGTTCATCTTGAGCCATCGTAATCGGTGTTTCGTAAGTACGTAGAAGTACAAAATTAACAATCTTTCTATTGAAATGGTTAAATTTGTCTGTTAACCTTGAACTTCATTAAAAAGAATGACACCCAACCTTGCGGATCTACGTCGAGAGTATAGTTTAAATGGCCTGAGTGAAGAAGATATTTTGCCGGATCCACTGCATCAGTTCCGACGCTGGTTTGATGAAGCACTTGCAGCCGAAATCCCTGAACCTAACGCCATGATGCTCAGCACGGTAAATGCAGACAACCGCCCGGCCTCCCGAGTTGTGTTATTAAAGGAGCTTGACGCACAGGGCTTTGTTTTTTACACCAATTATTCCAGTAAAAAAGGCACTGACCTTGCCTTGAATCCATGGGCCGCCCTTACTTTTTTCTGGGTAGAACTAGAACGCCAAATTCGGATTGAGGGGTATGCGGAGCGAGTAAGCGAGCAAGATTCTGACGACTATTTTGCCGTTCGTCCCCGAGGCAGTCAGATAGGCGCCTGGGTTTCGGAGCAAAGTGCAGGTTTGGCAAGTAGGACTGTTCTGGAAGAAAAGCAGAATTTCTACGAAGAAAAATTTGCAGGAATACAAGTTCCTCGTCCGCCACATTGGGGAGGTTATCGGGTCATTCCGACAACAATTGAATTTTGGCAGGGACGCCCCAGCCGCCTGCACGACCGCATTCAGTATGTTTGGGATGCTGCTTCGGAAACCTGGACCTCAGGAAGGCTTTCACCTTAGTGACCTTCTAAGTGTGTACCTATATAAACACTGAAATATCCGTTACCCCGAGTCGACGTTTGGAGGTAAAGCCTTCGCCATACTTAACGCCAATGGCGTGTCCCATTTCTTCGGCGCGGGCTTTTATAAAATCCAGGAATTCGGGACTGGAAATATAACTTTGTGGCTCGTCGCTTTGGGTTTGATAGGAGGGCACAAAAAATTGACTTTGGAAGGCAAGCATTGCTTCCTTTTTCTTTTCCCAGTAAGGTGTAATGTCTACAACAAAATCCGGATTTATGTACTTGTCCTGAATGGCATGAAATACCTGCCGGGGTCTCCATTCCTTTTGAGGGCTTCCGTCCGCATCAAAAGTTTCTACTCTTCGCAAACCCGAATAAAAACAGCTTTCATGGATCAGCTGTGCTCCTCTTCCGTGATCCGGGTGCCGGTCATCTACGGCATTGGCCAACACGATGTCGGGTTGATATTTTCGTAAATAATGTATCAGGATTTTCTGGGTGTCTTCATTATTTTGAAAAAACCCATCAGGAATTCCTGCATTCTCCCGTACGGACACACCCATTATTTTGGCAGCAGCCTCGGCTTCCAGAAGCCGAAGTGCCGGAGTCCCGCGTGTGCCTAATTCACCATGAGTTAAATCAAGAATTCCTACTTTTTTACCCAGGGCAATTTGAGCCATTAAAGTACCGGAACAACTCAACTCTACATCGTCCGGATGGGCTGCAATGGCTAGTATATCTAACTTCATGTGTCTGAAAAAAGGAATTTATTTTATGATCAGCTTTTGGCCAATCCGAAGGGTTGATCGCAACGATAAACGATTTCTTTTGGCAAGGGCAGAAGCGCTGAGGCCGTACCGACTGGCAATCGACGAAAGAGTTTCGCCGGAACGAACCCGGTGCAGCATTGTACGGCTATACGCAGGTTTATTTGCTTCCTCAAACTCATTTTTAGCAGCTTTACCGCCACGCAGGTAATCCCAGACCTGTGAGGTAAGTACAAAATGATCCGAGCGAATTTGCTGATTTTCCCAGTCAAAAATATATTTAGTGTCAAAGGGGTTTCCTTCATAGCGGTTTTCATAGTGCAGATGTGAGCCTGAGCTTCGGCCTGTGCTTCCACCTAACCCGAGAATATCACCCGCCCGAACAATTTGGCCTGATTCAACGAGAGGTTTAGACATGTGTCCGTACAGCGTTTCAAGTCCATTATAATGCCGTACCATTACGTAGCGTCCGTAGCCGCTGCCATCCCAACCAACTATTCGTACCATACCGTCGAAGGTACTGTAAACCGGATCGCCGGTTTCGAGGTCAATGTCCGTACCGGTATGCCACCGTCCCCATCGATATCCAAAGTTTGAGGTTACGCGAGGACCTTCCACGGGCGTGTTCCAAAAGCGGTTTTCAGCCGGATCATACAGTTTAAGGTCAATCGTTTCTTCAAACTCCCTGGGATTCATGTTGTAAGGATTGATGGATCTCGAATCCCAAATCACAAAATAGTCAGCGATTTTCACCCACTCATCCCCAATTTGCATGGAATCTACCACTTCGAGTACTTCCGGTTCGCCTTCATCAAGCGAACTTGTATCTTCACTAACCACGGGATTCAGTGGTTTGACCGGCTCAAATTGACTTTGGAAATTTAAGGTTGACGTTTCAACCTTAAATTCCGATTCTGCTTCCCGCTGTGGTTCCACAACCGGAAAGTTTGGATTATACGTATTTGTGGTATTTTGTTTAATTTTTGGGTTCTTCCGAAATTTCCCACGTTCCTGGGCTTCACTGTTTCCAACAACCACACACATTGCCCAAAACAAGCACACTACAAGTTTTTCTTTCATGGTAATAGCTTGACGAAAAAATTTAGAGTTCCCTCCTTTTTCTGGTTTCTATAATTCCTGCTCTTCGGCCATAAGTTCTTTTTCTGCCAGATAACGTTCAGCATCCAACGCCGCCATACAACCTGTTCCGGCGGCCGTTACTGCCTGCCGATAAACATTGTCCTGCGCATCGCCACAGGCAAATACACCTTCTACGTTAGTACGGGTACTTCCTTTGACTGTTTGAATATATCCGGCTGCGTCCAAATCCAGATAATCCTTAAAAATTTCCGTATTTGGTTTATGACCGATGGCTACAAAAAAACCTGTGGCTTCAATGACTGTTTCCTGACCCGTTTTGTTATTCAAAACCTTCACTCCTTCAAGAACATCTTCGCCGAGTAGTTCGGTGGTTTCGGTGTTCCAGAGAATCTCCACGTTCGTCAGCGACATGAGCCTTTTTTGCATGATTTTGGATGCACGCATTTCGTCTCTACGAACGAGTACGTAAACCTTGCGGCAGAGCTTGGAAAGGTAACTTGCTTCCTCTGCCGCCGTGTCTCCGGCGCCTACAACGACTACTTCCTGACCGCGGAAAAAGAATCCATCACACACAGCGCAGGCAGAAACACCTTTTCCATTTAGGCGATCTTCACCCGGAATTCCGAGCCATTTGGCAGAAGCACCGGTTGAAATAATGACGGATTCGGCCTCAATTTCAACTTTTTCATCAACAACAACTTTATGTACACCTGCCGAAAAATCAACTGATGTTACAAGTCCGTAGCGGATGTCTGTACCAAATCGTTTGGCTTGTTTTTCAAATTCCATCATCATTTCAGGACCGGTTATTCCATCCGGATAGCCCGGATAATTTTCAACATCGGTAGTGATGGTAAGCTGTCCTCCGGGCTGTGGACCCTGATAAAGTACGGGTTTAAGTCCGGCCCGTGCTGCATAGATAGCGGCCGTATATCCGGCGGGTCCTGAACCGATAATCAGGCATTCAATTTTTTCAGGTTTCATAAAAATAAGGAGATAATGTCTCTGTTTTTGGTTCTACTAGGGTACTCAATTTTGCAACAAGAACCAGGCCACAAAAGTGCAACTTTTCCCGCTAAAACACAAAAATCATTACAGGATGCGCCATTCGATCCGTCGGTTTAGCTGGCGATTTTCAGCGGAGTCGTTTGGTACTCTGGGTTTTGTTTCGCCATAGCCAACCGCCACTAGCCGAGATTCGGGCATGCCTGAGTCGACAAGATATTTTACTACACTTTGCGCCCGCCGGAGCGAGAGTTCTTTATTCTCTTTATCTCCACCAACATCATCTGTATGTCCGGAAATTTCCAGTTTCAGGGTCGGATTTGCCTTGACAAAATCAAGCATTTTAGAAAGTTCCACCCGTGATTTCTCATCAAGCGCATATTCTCCCGTTGCGAAGTATATATTATTCAAAACCTCCACCCGATCCTTTTCTACTTTTTCCAGTGGAATATCCAATTGTATGGAAGGCAGTGAATCAGATGCCAAAAAGGTAAGGCTTTTGAATAAATAACCTTCTGCCTGTACGTAAATGGCATGTGCAGAATTGCGGTTCAAAACGGTGAGGTAAGCGCCGGTTTCTGCCTGAGAGGTAAAGGTTGAAACCTTTTTCTGAGTCCCCAAATCGTACAATTCCAGGCTAGCCATGAGCGGCTGATTGGTCCGTTGATCAAAAACCCGCCCTTTGATATAGTTTGTAGGTACAAACATGGATTTTAATGTATCCGGAATATCAAATTCATACAACATAGCCCGACGGCCTTTGGCGTCTCGTCGGTCGTCGGTATAGTAGGCTTTTTGTCCGTCTGATGAAATATAAAATCCGATTTGATCGGAGACGGTGTTGATAGGGTACCCTAAATTCCGAGGCTCGGTCCAGCTACTGTCGGTTTGTTGGGACATAAACAAATCGTACCCTCCCATGCCCGGAAGACCATTGGAGGCATAAAACAGCGTGCGTCCATTGGCATGAATAAACGGAGCACTTTCTTCATCCGCAGTATTGACATTGGGCCCCAGATTTTGCGGTAGCTGCCAGCTACCGGTGGGGTCACGTTGAGACAACCATATGTCAGACTTCCCCTGTCCACCGGGGCGATCGGACGAAAAGTACAATTTTGTACCATCTGCCGACAGCGAAGGCTGCGACTCCCAATAGCGACTATTGACCACATCGCCAATGTTTTTGGGCGTTAGCCACTCGTTGCCTTCTTTTCTGGTAATGTACAAATCGCAGCCGCCATAGCCATCTTTTCGATTACAGGCCGTAAATACCAGCGTGGTGCCATCTGCCGAAATGGTACAGGTGCCTTCGTTATCTGTAGAATTTATTTTTTCAGAAATTTCCTTAGGAATTTCCCAGCCCGTAGCCGTACGGTGCGTAATGTACATATTCTCATCACGTTGCAGCGTAAGGCCCGTAAAGATGAGGGTTTCGTTATCAGCAGTAAGTACCGGAAAAAACTGTGCTTCCAGAAAATTGACCGTATCGCCCAGGGAGCGCTTGGTAATATTCAAGGGGCGTACCAACGCTTTTTGGGCAAATTGAGCCGATAAATTCCATTTTTTGGTGACCGCCGAAAGATTCGATTTTTCTGGATACAACGATAACGCTTTGGTAAAATACACCTCGGCAGAGTCGTAGCACTCCCGCTGAAACGTATCTCTGCCCAACCACTGATAGGCAGTGGCCGATTCAGCGCCGTTGGGATTTAAAGCAATGGATTGCTGGTAGTGGTGGCGGGTAAGCTGTGGTTTTCTTTGCCATTCATACAGCTGCCCCAACCGCAGATGCGCTTCTGACAGGCCGGGTTCCAGTTCGACCAATTTTTCATAAAAAAGCAGTGCCTGATCCAGTTTACGCTCTTTCCAGGCAGTAGAGGCATTTTCATAAAGTTCCCGGGTGCGGCGTGACATTACTTTGTCCTGGGCAGTAACTGCCAGTGTTTCAAGCACAAACACAATCAGAAAAAAAAGGCGCGCCAAAGGACTCATCAGGGAATATTCATGTATTTATGCGTTTGTAACGATATTTGCCACTGTGGATTGTATTTGATGTATTCAATGATTTTGGGCAACATCTTCTCCCGCTTCCCCCATTCGGGTTGCAGCAGCAGTTTACAGGGGCTCGTAAGCAGGGCAGCATGTTCTTCGGCAAATGCAAAATCGCTGTCATTATAGATAATTACTTTAAGCTCGTTGGCCTGAGCATAGATGCCGGGATCAGGGGCTTTAAATTTTTTAGGAGAAAAACATATCCAATCCCAGGATCCTGTGATGGGATACACGCCCGAAGTTTCAATATTTGTCTGAAAACCAGCTGCTTGCAATGCTCCTGTTAAAGCACTTAGGTTATACATAAGTGGCTCACCACCCGTAATTACAGCTAAACGCCCCGGAAATTGCATCGCTCCGGCCACAATATCGGCAATGGACTGCCGGGCAAACCGGGTCGCATCCCAGGATTCTTTTACATCGCACCAATGACAGCCCACATCACAACCACCCAATCGTATAAAGTAGGCTGCTTTGCCTGCATGTGCGCCTTCTCCCTGCAAGGTATAGAATGCTTCCATAATCGGAAGATCCGTTGTAGAAAGGTCAACGTTTTCTGTATGTTCTACTGTAAGATTCATGAATAAATAACAAACCAACAAGCCGGCTTGGCCTGGGAAATGAGTGCAATTAATTTAGTTGGGGAATAAACCAAATTCATAATCCGGAAGTTCTACCAACACACGTCAATGGTTAATTGAAGATGCACAAAAATACACTAACTGGTCGAGCTTTTTCTGATGCTTTTCTTGAACTTTACCGACACCTGGGAGATTCGGTAGCTGATGAGGTTATCGAACAGCTAGCCATTCAGGGAGGGTTTCCGGCAGTTGGTACGCTCATGAAATTCCTCACAGATTACGAAAAACTGGACGTAGATGATCAATCTAACAGTGTTCGGAATTTTATCACTAGTCAAATCCACACAACTAATCTCCTTGAAAATAAGGAGTTTGCGAATGGAATTCAGTTTTTTTGGAAACATTTTCGAGTTATCTCCTTTCTTCTCGGCACCTATTCGCTTCCGTACTGTTATGCCGGTGCCAATGGCGCTCAGGTGCTGTGGCTTTCGGAGCGGATTCGGACCAAAACCATTCAACGCCTGGAAGAAACCGGTGCCTTTGTTTTTGGAATTATGCAGGAAAAAGACTGGATCAATGGCCTGAATTTTCGTCGGGTTGCCAAGATCCGGTTGCTGCATGCCGCCATTCGATGGTTTACGCTGCACAGCGGAAAATGGAATCCAACCTGGGGACATCCCGTGTGTCAGGAGGATATGGCCGGTACAAACCTTTCCTTTTCTTTTATCATTTTGAAAGGTTTGCGGAAACTGAATATTTCTATATCTACCGCTGAGGAAAACTCATTCTTGTATTTCTGGAATGTAATCGGTCGGCAACTTGGGCTACAAGAAGAACTTCTGCCACAGAATATGCTGGAAGCTTACCGGCTGGATCGGGCAATTGCCAAAAGGCAGTTCCGAACGTCAGAAGCGGGTATTGGTTTAACGAGCGCCCTGCTTAAAGCAATTGAGCAGCAGATTCCGTCGCCGGGTTTACAGAATATTCCGGCAGCGCACATGCGTTTTTTTCTGGGAAAAGAAACAGCTGATTTACTGGGAGTTCCGCAGGCAGCCTGGGAAGAACGGTTTGTGAAAATTGCCATGCAGTCCACTCTTTTTCCTCAACTTCTGAGCCTGCAAACACCCGATTCGCCCGTACTGGAACGCTATTGGCGTTAAGGATTTCCTATTCAGCAGGTTGTCCAAATGTGCTTTCAGTTAACGTAAACTGATCGGGCCGGAGAAAACGCCTTTTTACCTCGACAATAAATAAATTGTCGTAATCAGAATCCGGAATGCTGGACTTCTTATGCGATACCGGAAATTGATCCAAAAGCGGCAAAAGCGTGTTGCTGTGTCCGACGACGAGCGTATTCCCGTTTTTTAATTTGGCAAGATGCCGGGCTACTTCCCACAGCGTATCCGTTCCGTAAGGCCTTATCTCTACATTCATTTGCTTTGCCAATGGCGCAGCAGTTGCCTGCGTGCGGGCGGTCGGTGTTGAATAAACATACTGAATGTTTTTATCCCGCAATACATTCAATAAATCCTCTGCCCGTTGTTCACCGATAGCGGTTAAGGGTGGATCCTGTACTGGTTGAGAAGCCTTTTCGGCATGACGAACCAGATAAATTGTAGAAGTAGAACAGGACGAAATCCCAATCAGAAGTAGGGCAAACACAAGCGATTTGGACAGGGTTTGAAGCATAGCAGTATCTTTGTGCGAATTGCAGGTTTATAAAATCAGACAAACTTGCGTAAATATAGACAAATTATATACCCGGCAATTGCCCGGCTTTTTTTATGGAAAAACCCTTCATTCAGCAACAAGAGCCTATTTGTGCCCTCGCCACGGCTTCGGGTGTAGGTGCCATCGCCGTCATTCGGGTTTCGGGCATTGGATCGGTCGAGCTCGTCAATCGTTTTTTTTATGGCAAAGATCTTACCAAAGTAAAGAGTCATACCGTGCATTTTGGCACGCTCCAATACAAATCTTTGCTGATTGACGAAGTATTGGCCACAGTTTTTCGTTCGCCGAAATCGTTTACCAAAGAAGATTCCGTGGAAATTTCGTGTCACGGCTCCGATTACATCGTACGGCAAATCCTGAAAATGCTCGTCAGCGAGGGCGCCCGAATGGCTAAACCGGGGGAATTTACCCAACGGGCGTTTCTGAACGGACAGTTTGACCTTGTACAGGCCGAAGCCGTAGCCGATCTGATTACCGCCGATTCGGACGTAAGCCATCGTACCGCCCTGAATCAACTGCGGGGTGGTTTTTCCAAAAAATTATATCTGCTTCGTGAAGAACTGATTCATTTTGCTTCTCTGATTGAACTGGAACTGGATTTTGGCGAAGAAGACGTAGAATTTGCCCAACGCGACGACCTCCGTCAGCTAATCATGCACCTGCATCAGACTATACATCCGTTGATTGACTCATTCAGTTTTGGTAATGCACTCAAAGAAGGCATTCCGGTAGCGATTATCGGTTCACCAAATGTGGGCAAATCTACTCTGCTGAATGCACTGCTCAACGAAGAAAAAGCCATTGTGACGGAAATCGCCGGAACCACGCGCGACGTCATTGAGGATACGCTCGTGCTCGAAGGCATGAAGTTCCGCTTCATTGATACCGCCGGTATCCGTGAGACGCTCGATGTCGTAGAATCGATGGGCATTGAGCGCTCGCGCCGGGCGATGGAACAGGCAGATTTGGTGCTGTTTCTGTACGACAGCGAGCAAACCCTGCGCGAGGTGGAACAACTGGCGAAAGGACTAAACACTGAGAAAAAGTATATTTGGGTACAGAACAAAATAGATTTGCCTGATCAAAATTCAACCTTTACCTCGGAAGTCAGTTCGTCGGAAAATCAGGTAAAAATCTCGGCCCACGCCCAAATCGGCCTGGATGAGCTCAAAAGCGTCATTCTTGCTCAGGTACATCAGCAGGCCGCCACGGATACGGTCGTTACGAACCTGCGGCACTACGAGCATTTGCTCAAAACATCCGCCGCCCTCGACGAAGTTTTGAACGGTTTGGACGCAGGCATTACAGGCGATTTTCTGGCTCAGGACATTCGGCTGGCGCTTTTTCATTTAGGCGAGATCACCGGGACGATTGTCTCGGATGATTTGCTGGCGAATATTTTCAGTAAGTTTTGTATTGGAAAGTAAACAAGTACAAATATGGGCTGCTCCTGACGGAGCTCGTGAGTATTTCCAAATGGAATGTTCTATAAACAGGTCGCCTCTATGAGGCTGATGCTACGCATTTTGATTACCTGCTAATATTGCCGGATTTTCATTTATGTACAAAATAAGTAACTTGCCATTGGAGCACTCTTTCTGAAACAGACACATCACTAATAAACCCTCTTAAATCCCACCTGATTAACCTATGATTTCAAAAACTACCCTCTCCGAACGTGACATCTGCACAAAATTCATAACCCCTTCCCTCGAAAACGCTGGCTGGAATAAACTAACGCAAATTCTGGAAGAGGTCTCTTTCACCGATGGACGCATTTATGTTCGCGGAAAACTCACCGGCCGGGGAATTCGCAAGCGGGCAGATTATATTTTATATCACAAACCCAATATTCCTATTGCCATTATTGAGGCAAAAGACAATAAACACTCCGTCCGGGCCGGGATTCAGCAGGCACTCGACTACGCCCAAATTCTGGATATTCCCTGCGTGTTCAGCAGCAATGGAGACGGTTTTCTGTTTCATGACCGTACCGCCCCCGACAATTCCATGGAAACTGAACTTGACATGGATAGCTTCCCGAGTCCCGATGCGCTCTGGCAGATTTACAAAAAATACAAGGGTATCGAAACCCCCGCCGCTGAAAAGGTAATTGCTCAGGACTATTTCTACGACAGCAGTGGCCGGCGCCCGCGTTACTACCAGCAAATTGCGATCAATCGAAGCGTAGAGGCAATTGCCAAAGGGCAAAATCGGGTGCTGTTGGTTATGGCAACCGGAACGGGTAAAACCTACACGGCTTTTCAAATCATTCATCGGCTGTGGAAAAGCGGCATGAAAAAGCGGATTCTTTTTCTGGCCGATCGGAACGCCCTGCTGGACCAAACCCGGCGCGGGGATTTTAAGCACTTTAAAGACAAAATGACGGTGATCAAACACCGGACGATTGACAAAAGCTATGAGGTGTATCTGGCTTTGTATCAGGGACTCACCGGAGCGGACGAAGATGCCAATGCGTACCGGCAATTTTCAGCCGATTTTTTCGACCTGATTGTCATCGATGAGTGCCACCGAGGGAGCGCTAAGGACGACAGCGCCTGGCGGGAAGTTCTGACGTACTTCAAAAACGCGACGCATGTGGGCCTGACGGCCACGCCCAAAGAAACCAAAGACACGTCTAATAGTGAATATTTTGGCGAACCTGTTTATACCTATTCGCTCAAACAGGGAATTGACGACGGTTTTCTGGCGCCTTACCGGGTGGTGCGGGTCAATCTGAATGTGGATGCCGACGGTTGGCGTCCCAATCAGGGCAAACTCGACAAAGCCGGAAATGTGGTGGAAGATCGGGTGTATAACCGGAAAGATTATGACCGCAGGCTCGTCATTGATGAACGTACCGAAACAGTAGCCCGCAAACTGACGGAGTTTCTGAAAGGCTTTGACCGATTTGCCAAAACCATCGTTTTTTGTTCGGATATCGATCACGCCGAGCGGATGCGCACCGCATTGGCCAATCTGAACCCCGACGAAGTAGCCAAAAACTACAAGTACGTGATGCAGATAACGGGCGACAATGAGGAGGGCAAGCGTGAACTAGATAATTTTATCGACCCGGTGGAGCTTTATCCGGTCATTGCTACTACATCAGAACTGATGACGACGGGCGTGGATGCCCAAACCTGCAAGGTCATTGTGCTGGATTCCGAAATTAAATCCATGACCAAGTTTAAGCAAATTGTGGGCCGGGGCACGCGCATCAACGAGGAGTTTGGCAAGCTGTTTTTTACCATTCTGGATTTCCGCAACGTAACCGACCTTTTTGCAGATGCTGAGTTTGACGGCGACCCTATCCGGGTGAAACCCGTTTCGGAAGATACCGACCTCTCTACGCTGATTGAGGAGGAAGAACAGGACGAGTCGCCGCTTGTGGATGAAACGACGGGCGAATCGATTGAGGTGGTGAAGCCTTCCATTCGCTACCCTCCGGTGGGCACAAGCCCGACGCTTGCTGAGCCTCGACAAAAAATATATGTAAATGGCGTCGATGTGTCGATCCTGATTAGTCGGGAACTGTATTTTGATAAAAACGGCAAGCCCATTACCACTAGTCTGAAAGACCATACAAGGGAGCTCATCAAAGGAAAATATGCTTCGCTGGACGATTTTCTGACGCACTGGAACGCTACTGATAAGAAAGAACTGATTGTTCAGGAGCTGGAAGAACGGGGCGTGATGGTAGAAGCCCTGCGCGATGCCGTGAACCGGGAAGTAGATCTCTTTGACCTGATTTGCCACGTAGCGTTTGATCAGCCGCCACTCACCCGGAAGGAACGGGCCAATGTTGTAAAAAAGCGGGATTATTTCACAAAGTATGGCGGACAAGCCCGGCAGGTACTCGAATCGCTGCTTGATAAATATGCTGACGAAGGCGTCACGAATATTGAAAGTATGGATATTCTCAAAGTAAAACCTCTGACCAACTACGGCTCCCCGCTGGAAATCATCAGTCAGTTTGGCAGTAAACAGAACTACCTGCAAGCGATCAAAGAATTGGAATCAGAACTTTATAAAATGGGTTAGTTCTATTTCTATCAAAAAATTTATGTTAGTCGGTTAATGAAATTAAAGTTTACTTTTTGTTATGAAAGATAATTACTTCCAATTAGGTCAACTTGAAACTGAATTTATACATAAGTCAAAAGGTCTGAAAATAAAAATATCTGAGGATTATTGGTATTCAAGCGATATTGAAGTATTTGCTTTTCCAATTCCAATAGAAAAAACCTCTGGAAATAGTATTAATTACCTTGGTAAAAAGGGTGATATAAATATTTTATTTTGTCCTTTTAAACCAAAGACCTGGAAGAATATTTATGCAATAAGGGTGTCTCCTAGTAAAAAAAATGATGAATTAGGTTATATTGAAAAATTTTCAAGAATACTGAAAAATCATAATATAAATATCTTAAAACTACAAAGCAATCCTACATTTCCAGGCGAACCTTATTCCTTTTGGTTACTAACAGATATTTCTAATTGGGATAAGACTGTAAGCATTGATTCAGAGCTTGAAAAAGAACTTGATTATAATGTCAACGCAAAATATTTTTATAAAAAAAGAACATTAAGAATTAAAGAAGAAATCGATAAAATTCTCAAAGGACTAGGTTACATTGATGATGTAAGAGGGTGGAATTTTTGTACCATCATGTTAGAGATATGGAAAAAAATTATATGGAATTATGGAAGGAGTTTTCAATTTTAGAAAAAGGTACTCTCAAAATTTCAAAATATGAAGGCTTTTTGCCTAACTATATACTTAAATCATGTGGGATTGATTTATCATCAGTACAATATTCAATTATTTCAAATCCAAATCAAAAATCATATTTTATTGCCAGTGTGTTCGACGGACAAAGGAATCTTATTAATTTAAATATATTAAATGAAGATAAGATTGGATCCATTAACAGCATTACAAAAGTAATTTCAAATGATTATGGAAATATTTTATTAGCCACAGCAATAATTGAAAGCCATGAAGGTAATAACTGTCATTTTTTTACACTCGTGGAATTAGAACAATTAAATAAATTAAAAAATTTAATCAATGAACTTTCCAAATTACCCTCAGTTAATAAGGTTATAATTCAAGGCTATTCACTAAATATTGAAAGCAAACTAATGGAAGTTAAAAAATATGATAATGTTAAAATTCTAAAAATAAAATCCAGTTACATTGATAATTTATTTTTCAAAATTCAAAATACTAGAATTTATGGTTTAATTTCTGGGACAAAAAACTCGGTACTTTCTGACATAATCTCTACAATAATTATATATTTATTGGGAGTTTTTAGTAAATATATTTACAACTGGATTCTAACTTTTATTTCTTAAACTTAAAAATCCCGTGTACCTGTTTAGTGCTATTTCAACCAATTTAACCCCCAAAAATGACCAACCTAAAAGGAACCCTCGATAGCATCCGGCGGATTATGTGGCAGGACACCGGCCTCAACGGCGACGCCCAACGCATTGAACAACTCGGCTGGATGCTTTTCCTCAAAATATTTTCGGATAAAGACCTTGAACTCGAAACCATGAACGACGATTACGTCAGCCCCATTCCGGCGTTGCTGCACTGGAAAGCGTGGGCACAGGACGACGAAGGCATGACAGGCGACGAACTGGTAGAATTTGTGGACCGTGAGCTATTTCCTGCCCTGCGAAATCTGTCGGTGGGCGTTACGGATGGCCTAATCCGGCGGCGGGCGCTGCTGGTGCGCGAGGTGTTTCAGGGAAACAACAACTACATGAAGAGCGGAATTAACCTCCGCAAGGTGCTGAACGAACTCAATAAAATTGATTTTAATAAGTCCAAAGACCGTCACGCTTTTGGCGAGCTCTACGAAACGATCCTGAAAGAACTGCAAAGCGCCGGAAAAAGCGGTGAGTTTTATACGCCCCGTGCCATTACGGAGTTTATCTGCGACATTATAAACCCACAGCTGGGCGAGCGGATTCTGGATCCAAGCTGCGGAACGGGCGGCTACCTGACGGCCACGATTGAGCACCTCCGCAAGCTAAACAACAGCGTGGAAGACCTGGCGCTGATGTCTCAGAATATCATGGGCTGGGAGTACAAGCCGCTGCCCTACCTGCTGGCAACCACCAACCTCATTTTGCACGACATGGAGGTGCCCAACATCACGTTTCGTGATTCGCTGGATCAGCCGCTGAGCAGTTTTACCGAAAAAGACCGCGTGGATGCAATTGTGGCCAACCCGCCTTTTGGCGGCATTGTGGCCAATAGCAACGAGAACAATTTTCCGCTCAACTACCGAACCAAAGAAAGCGCCGACCTTTTCCTGATTTTGATGATGCACCTGCTCAAACAGGGCGGACGGGCCGGTATTGTGCTGCCCGACGGCTCGCTCACGGGCGAGGGCGTGAAGCAGCGGGTGCGCCAAAAACTCGTGGAAGACTGCAACCTGCACACGATTATCCGGCTGCCCAACTCGGTGTTTCAGCCCTATGCGACGGTGGCTACCAACCTGCTGTTTTTTACCAAAGGCGAGCCCACCAAAGAAATATGGTACTACGAACACCGCCTGCCCGAAGGCCAAAAATCATACAGTAAAACGAAGACGATACGGGTGGAGGAGTTTGAACCCATCAAAACCTGGTGGAACAACCGGCAGGAAAGCGACATCTGCTGGAAGGTTGACATACAGACGATCCTGGACCGCAACTACGACCTCGACATCAAAAACCCCACAAAGACCGAAGAAAGCATCGAATACAGCAGTGCCGAACTCTTGCAGATGCTCGAAGCGTCCTTTGAAAAAAGTAGTGATTTGTTGAATCAGTTAAAAGTAGCGGTGTTATGAGTTGGCAGAAATTTACGCTCGGGGAGTTATGTTTAATCGAAAAAGGGAAAATTGGTATTAGTAAAGCAATTCCTGGCGAGTACCCACTGGTAGTAACCGCCGAAGAAAGACTCACACACAATGAGTTTCATTTTGAAGGAAACGCCGTTGTGATTCCTCTTGTATCTTCTACCGGACATGGGCATCGTAGTTTGAAAAGGATTCACTATCAAACTGGCCAATTTGCAGTCGGTTCTATCCTTTGTGTGGTTCAGCCAAAAGACGAAAGTGTTTTACGGGCAGATTACCTCTATCGATTTCTTGATCTAAATAAGGAAGAAGAATTGGTCGGGCGAATGAAGGGAATGGCTAATGTATCTCTTCCCATGAAAGAAATAGCGAAAATCGAAATTCCGCTACCTCCGATTGAGGAACAGATAAAGTTTGTTGAAAAGTACCTGATCCTAGAAACACAAAACGCCAACCTCTCCACCGAACTCACGCACCAGCTACACCTCGTCAAACAACTCCGGCAGGCATTTTTGCGGGAAGCGATGCAGGGAAAACTTGTGGCGCAAGACCCCACCGACGAGCCCGCAAGCGAACTGTTGGCGCGCATAAAAGCCGAAAAAGGCCGGTTGGTGAAGGAAAAGAAAATCAAAAAAGAAAAACCTCTACCGCCTATTTCGGAAGAAGAAGTACCATTTGATTATTGGAAAAAAATAGTTTTTATTCGATTAGGTGAAGTATGTATTGTGGAAAAAGGAAAAGTAGGCATAAAGAAAGCAATTGATGGAGTTATACCACTTGTTGTTACAGGAGAAGAAAGGTTAACACATAATGAATCTCATTTTTCCGGTAAGGGTATTTTAATTCCATTAGTTTCTTCAACTGGACATGGCCACGCTTCTCTAAAAAGAATTCATTTTGAAGATGGGGACTTCGCTGTCGGAAATATCCTTGCTTGTGTTATGACATACTTACCTCAATTTTTTAATATGAAATTCATGTATCATTACCTTGACTATTACAAACATTTTTTTTTTGTTGACAAAATGAAAGGTGCTGCAAATGTTTCATTAAAGGTTTCATCAATTCTAGAAACACCTTTACCAGTCATATCATTAGCAGAACAAGATTTATACGAAAATTTAGTCAAATATACTGATGCTTTGGAGGCGAGTATCCGGGGCAGTCAGCAGCACAACGAGCAGCTATTGCAGCAGGTGCTGCGGGAGGCGCTTGCGCCGGAGGGGCAGGTGGTGGAGTGAGGTGTACGGTTTTTCTTTTTTTGGGAAATCTTTTCGTACTTTACTCAAAAGCCACAAAAAAGCTATATAAAGTTTATTCATGTAAAAATCTGAGTGACATGCACTTATGCACAGTCACTCTGTTTTTGTTCAAAGAGAAGTAAAAGGTAAAGCGATAGGACAATGAATACTACATCAACTGACAATACTCCTGTTTATTTTTCAAGTATTGAATTGAAAAACATTCGGGGATTTAAAGAACGCTCCACATTGAATCTTACAAAAGACGATGGAAGCTGGGCAAAATGGACCGTAATACTTGGCGATAATGGAACAGGTAAAACAACGCTGCTGCAATGTCTTTCGTTGTTAGAAACTGCCTACTTCAAAACAAACAATTTTGGAAATGAAGATATATACAAAGGCCCAATACGCCTATTTAATGGTTATTTTCTTAACAACAAAGATGATTTTAGACTGGCGTTAAATAATGAACCTTCTGCTATTAAGTCAAATCTTTTTTACAAAAATAAAAAAAATAGTAATCAAATTAAAATAGATAATATTCATTCTATTGATGAGGCATTAACTGATATAGATTTATGGTTTTCACTTGAAAATAATCAAATAAAACTTAGGGGTGATTTTCAATTTAGTAATAATCAGTTAATAGTTTACGCATATGGAGCAAGTAGAGGAATTAGTTCAACTAACCTATCTGAAAGTCAAAGTCAAAATAATGAAACATTATTTTCCCCGGATGCTACCCTACTAAACGCAGAGGAATGGCTTTTACGATTGGATTATGCGGCTAGCAAAGAATCGTCAATTAAAAATCGGGCAACGCGTCAACGAGAATTGGTAAAGGATATGTTGATAAATCTTTTACCAGAAGTTGAAGATATCCGGTTCAACTTACCCTCTCTATCCAATTATACACCAATTGTTGAATTTAAAGTTTCGCTCGGATGGGTAACAATTAAACAGTTAAGTATTGGATATAAATCAATGGTTTCGTGGATGGTTGATTTAGCCGCCCGATTATTTTTACGATACCCGGATAGCGAAAACCCGCTAGCTGAACCTGCAATTGTACTGATTGATGAAATAGACCTGCATTTACATCCCAAATGGCAGCGGGATATTTTCTCCTATCTTTCAGAGAGATTTCCTAATACTCAGTTCATTGTAACGGCTCATAGCCCATTAATTGTTCAATCTGCGCCGCAGGATGCCAACATTGTGGTACTGCGCAAAGAAGAAGAAGGAGTTGTAATTGATAGTAATGTGGAGTCCGTTCGGAAATGGAGAATAGATCAAATCTTAACGAGCGATTTATTTGGTTTGGAAAGCGCGCGAAGCCCTGATATAGAAATGCAATTAAAGGAACGTGAGCTTCTATTGAAAAAGAACAATCTTGATAGTAGAGAACAGGAACGATTAAATTATTTGAATAATATTGCACATGGACTACCAACAGGATTTAGCGATACGGATAGACAAGCCTTTGATTTGATACATCAAGCCGCTGCCTTTTTAAAAAATAAGAAAGACGATTAGAAAATGATTCGACTAAATAATAGAGCAACCCTACCTCCTCCTTCGATCCTATCTGTGGATGGAGTTGCAGCCATTAAAAAACTCAATTCTAAATTTGAAAATGGTTTCGTTGATTTTAAAAGTGAGGATTTTGAAAAATCAATTTATGGACACCCTTCTGTAAAGACTATTCTTATAGAGTCACAAGCGTACAAATGTTGTTTTTGCGAATCAAAAATTGGACATATCGAAGAAGGTGATGTTGAACATTTCAGGCCAAAATCAGGATGGGTGCAAGATGAAGAAACTATAAACAAACCTGGATATTACTGGCTTGCTTATTCCTGGGACAATTTATTGTTGTCTTGTTCGAAATGCAACAGGCGACATAAGAAGAATCTTTTTCCATTAATGCCTGACTCAATTAGAGCGAGGTCTCACCATGAGGATTATACAACCGAAGAACCAGTTTTTATACACCCTTTCAAAGAGAATCCTGAACAGTTCATTGAATTTAGAGAAGAAATTCCGGTAGGCATCGATACTTTTGGCCGGGGTAACATGACGATTGATAAACTAGGGCTGGATAGAGAGTTGTTAAATGAACAAAGGAGAGATAAGCTTAGAATAGTGAGAGATTTGTATAACATCGCAAGAGCTATTCCTGATACGACTCATGAGATCAAAGCGGAAGCTAAAAGATGTATTTTAAAATATTATAACGACTCCCTGCAAGACTCCTGCGAATACGCATCCATGTTAAGGTGCTTTTTCAGGAAGAATCCCATTGATTTCTAGGGCACAAACTGCTCGTACTTCTTGCTACCTGCCACAAAATCACCCTCCCAAAAAACTACTTCGGCCTTCCGGCTGTTTTCTTCCAAACAACTTACAACGCATGAGACCCATTAAAAAAATACACAAAGCCGACTTTCGACCCATTGCCGATTTGAGTACGTACTCGCCCCTGCCCGGTCCGGGGCTGCCGCAGTTAGATCCATTCCTGCTCCTCAACCACCACGGCCCGCAGGTGTATCCGCCCCGAAACTCCGGTATGCCCTTTGGCCCGCATCCGCACCGGGGTATGGAAACGGTAACGTTTGTGGTCGATGGCGACATTATGCACAAGGATTCAGGCGGACACGAAAGCACGATTGTGGCCGGGGGGGTGCAGTACATGACTGCCGGGCGCGGGCTGATTCATGCGGAGGTGTCGTCGGATACGTTCAAAAAAGAAGGGGGAAATCTCGAAATCCTTCAATTGTGGCTGAACCTTCCCGCCCGCTACAAAATGACCGACCCGCAGTACATCGGACTTCCAAAAGAAGAAATCCCGACCGTAACTCTACCTGACGGACAAGGCTCAGTAAATCTCGTGGCCGGCGATTGGCAGGGGCAGCCGGGTGCCTTCACGACGCCAACTAACATTTCGCTCCAAACTATCCGATTACACACTTCCGGACAACTCTCGCTGACGATTCCGGCCAATCACACGATTTTGTTTTACGTCATTCAGGGAAAAGTGACGGTGAATCAAACGTCCGTACCTACCCTGCACTTAGTAGAGTTTGGCTATGCCGAAGGTACAATTGAAGTACAGGCCGAGGCCGACTCGCTGATTTTGCTGGGACACGCTGAGCCATTTCGTGAGCCGGTAGTCGCGCAGGGGCCATTTGTGATGAATACCGAGCAGGAAATTCAGGAAGCCTACCGCGACTACCGTTTGGGAAAATTTGGCAGTTGGCACGAATGAACCTTACTCAAAACGCAGCAAAGCATTCCTTTGAAGACACTTTTGTAGCATGGCTGACCACCTTCGTCCTTTCTTTGCCGAACGGTTTGAGGGTGGTCAGGCATTCGCCGGAAGTAGTGAACGTTGAATCTTCCGACGGTTTTCGGGTATTGACCATTACGTTAAAGTCATTAAACCAACGCCAAATCAGCGACTCGAAAACTTCTGCAAATCAACTTGTTAATAAGTCAATTATCATTCATGAAGATTTGTGGTTCACTAAACCATTCATCATTCAATCACGATTAAAAGCTTTGCTTGGCATTTCTGAGCGCATTCCCGCACGGCTGACCAAAGTCAGGCGGGTTGATAAAGCGGATACGTTAAGATTCTTAGAAGAAAATCACCTGCAAGGCCCTCTGCCGGCTCGCTATGCCTACGGTTTATATCTGCCTCAGCACTACGAGCGTGTCTTGCATTCACCCCAATTGTTTACCAATCAACTTCGTACTCAGGACGGAATGCTCGTGGCGCTTGCGACGTTTGCACCTCCCCGAATCTTTACGCGCGAAACCGGCCCTCACCGATCGTTTGAAATGATTCGCTTTGCCAATCTTGCTCACACTACTGTGGTAGGAGGTTTAACTAAACTACTTTCACACGTAGTAAAAGAACACCAACCGAATGACATCATGACCTACGTTGACCTGGAATGGTCGGTGGGGCAAAGTTTTGAAAAACAAGGCTTTAAGGCCGTGAACGATACCGATAAGCATCTTTTTTGGGTACAGCCCGAGAATTTGAAGCGCTATCCAACGCAGCGTTTACCCGAAGGTTTAACAGAATTAAATGCCGAAGCACAGGGATATTTGAAAGTCTATACGGCCGGAAGTCGTAAATTTGTGCTGACAATTCATCCCTGACTTTAACACGCTACCTGTCCCTTGATCGTTCTGCTCGGCCCAACGGCTTCCGGAAAAACTCAGCTCGCTACCCAATTGGCGCACCGCATCGGGGGAGAAATCATCAGCGCTGATTCGCGGCAGGTATATCGCCACATGACGATCGGGACCGGCAAAGACCTTAGCGAATATGTCGTTAAGGGAAAATCTATTCCTTATCATTTGATCGACATTCTGGATCCGGGTGAAAAGTACCATGTTTTTCAGTTTCAACAGGATGTAGCCGGACTTTTGCCCCAAATTTACCAACGGAAGCAGGTTCCCATTTTGTGCGGCGGCACGGGTTTGTACATACATTCGGTGTTGCAGAACTACGGCTATACGGGCATTCCGGTAAACGAACCGCTGCGCCAGGAACTCGAAACCCAGGAGGATGACGATTTGCTCAAACGATTTAGATCTATTCCCTCGTCCTATTCTCAGCTAGCCGATGTATCTACCCGCAAGCGGTTGATTCGTGCGATTGAGATTGCTACCTGGCTTTTGGAAAATTCGCTGGAAGATTATCCCGGGACAACCCTTCCTGAATATACTGTGTTTGGCTTAAACCCTCCCGTTGAAGTTCGGCGGGCACGCATCAGTAAACGCCTTCATGAACGTCTGGAACTTGGTCTGATTGAGGAAGTTGACGGCTTGTTAAAGTCAGGTTTAACAGCCGCTCAACTGATCTACTACGGACTTGAATATAAGTACGTCACGGAGTACCTGACCGGAATAATGAGCCTGACCGAAATGACTAAAAAACTGGAAACAGAAATACATCGCTATGCGAAACGGCAAATGACGTATTTTCGCAAAATGGAGCGCGACGGAATCCGGATTCAGTGGCTTTCCCCGCACCAGAAAACCGAAGAATGGATCGAATTTATTTGTTCACAACTACCCCTTCCCCCCAATTTACGATGACCAAAAACCTCACAACCACTTTACTGCTTGTAGCGCTGACCTTTACAGATGCCTACCTGCTTGCCCACCCAAACCTGATTGGCCGTTTGGGCGTACTCATTTACAAGCACGACTACCTCAAAACATTTCCCCGTGCCCTGGCAACGGTTTGTTTGGTCGTTGGCGTTTCGCTCGCACTATGCGAAATTGTGCGCCGCGTTACTACCCCCAAAGCTTCCGTAGGCTGGTATCTTATGTTCATGGTTTTGGGGATGTCGCTTTTTGCGTATGTCTACGTTACTTTCTCTTCTGTAACATACAGCATGACCGGCAAAGCCTTTATTTATGGAGCGCATTTACTGCCCGTAATCCTGATTGGCGTCTTTGGCCGTTATCTGATTATGGCCATTTATCAGGCCCGCAGGCAGACCGGACTATGACAGCGCTCTATTGTCACAAAAATTGAGAGTGACTACCTGGGGAAGTTGCAGGTAAACATCGTCCTCACTATACCAACATGCTAAATCGGCGTATACAGCTGGATTTGCTGGTTACCTATGAGCCTGTGGGAGCTTGAAGTATTGCCGGTAATGCCCGGGTTTTTCATTTGGAAAATGAGTCTGGACGTATTCAATCGGGAAAAACGGCTGACCGGATAGCCCTTCGGGACAATCAGGCAGAGCAAATACATGTGCTTAGACAGGTAGAAATAGTAAGGAAAGATGTAAAACTTGTTAAAGTGACACGATAAATGGTTTGGAATAAGGCAAAACCACGGAAGGATGGCAATAAACTCAGATTTTTGATAGAAAGTCCAAATAATTTTTTGGATATTGCAGTCTAGACCCACAGGAAATTTTATCTGAAATAGTGTTAAAAGTAAAGCATAAAACATCCTGAGAAGTATTCGGTTACTAGTTTATTCCGACATTTTTAACCCAACATAATTTTTCATAAACCACCTAATTTTTCAATAACTCAAATTTTTCTCGATTATTTATATGTCACAATCAGCCGATTTGACCATTGAAGGTCAACTTTATCAGTTTCCGGTAATAGAAGGCAGCGAAAACGAAAAAGCCATAGACATAGGCAAGCTGCGCGACAAAACCGGATACATTACCATTGATAACGGATTTAAGAATACAGGTTCTACAAAAAGTTCAATCACTTTTCTGGATGGCGAACTTGGTATATTACGGTACAGAGGCTACTCCATCGAAGATTTAGCCGAAAAAGCCACCTTCCTGGAAGTTTCCTATCTTCTGATTTATGGTGAGCTACCGACCGAAGAACAATACAAAGAGTTCGAATATGAGATTCGTACGCATACGCTTGTCAACGAAGACATGCGTAAAGTTTTTGAAGGTTTTCCGGTAAATGCACACCCGATGGGCGTGCTTTCGTCGCTCGTAAGCGCCATGAGCGCCTTTTACCCTGATTCCTACGATTCAAACGCACCCGCTGATACCGAAATGCATATCATACGGATGTTGGCCAAGTTACCCACAATTGCAACCTGGTCGTACAAAAAATCGCAGGGACATCCCGTCAATTATCCTAACAACGAGCTGGATTATTGCTCAAACTTCCTGAACATGATGTTTGCACTGCCGGTCGAAAAATATGAAGTTGACCCGGTCGTTTCAAAAGCTTTGAATAAACTGTTGATTTTACACGCCGATCACGAGCAGAACTGCTCTACCTCAACGGTGCGTTTGGTAGGTTCGTCGCAGGCCAATATTTATTCGTCAATTTCTGCCGGAATCGGTGCTTTGTGGGGACCTCTGCACGGAGGAGCCAATCAGGAAGTAATCGAAATGCTGGAAGCAATCAAGGCAGACGGAGGCGATACGCAGAAGTACATCAACATGGCCAAAGACAAATCGAGCGGTTTCCGTTTGTTCGGGTTTGGTCACCGGGTTTACAAAAACTTTGATCCCCGGGCTCGTATCATAAAGAAAGCTGCGGATGATGTTTTGAGTAAATTGGGTGTTAATGATCCCGTTCTCGAAATCGCCAAAACGCTCGAACAGGCTGCACTTGAAGATGAATACTTCGTGTCGCGTAAGCTCTACCCCAACGTAGACTTCTATTCCGGAATCATCTATCGTGCTTTGGGCATCCCGACCAACATGTTCACGGTGATGTTTGCGATTGGCCGCTTGCCCGGCTGGATTGCGCAATGGAAAGAAATGCGGGAAAATAAGGAGCCTATTGGCCGTCCGCGTCAGGTGTATACAGGTCCTACGCATCGTGATTTTGTATCGATGACTGACCGCTAGAAGATTATCAGGAAAGTAATTTTAACATAAACACCGCCTCAAATGAAAATTTGGGCGGTGTTTTTTTAGCCAGGATAATCAATGGAAAATCCCCTGTCACTAGCCGATTGGCTCGCCATTGAGCGCACCAAGCTCGCCAACGAACGCACCTTTCTTGCCTATTTCAGGACATCCTTCGCCTTATTGGCCGGTGGCATCACAATAATCCGCATGGATATTTTCAGAGATATCAGCTTGTTTGGTTTCGTTTGCCTCGTTTTAGCTCCTTTGGTATTTTTTACAGGAATGTGGAGGTATTATTCAGTTAAAAAGCGAATTGATAAAGGATATTTTGGGCGGAGGGTTATTCAAAAAGACACGTAAAAATTAGTAAAAGGGTTGATTTAGAATGTTATTGGTAAAATGTGTCGTAAAAACGAACTGGCAAAAAAGAAATGAAAGAAGAAAAATACATACAGATGCTTGCACAGGTTCAAGAACAAATAAAGAATGCACAACTAAAAACGATTAGCGCTGCCAATAGCCAAATGTTACTTTTGTACTGGAAATTGGGCAATGTTATTTTGCAAAACCAAGCTCAACAGGGCTGGGGTGCTAAAATTATAGAATTACTCTCGGCAGACATCAAAAAAGAATTTCCCAGCTTAAAAGGGTTTTCGATTAGAAACTTAAAATATATGAGGGCATTTGCCGAATCATATCAGATCCCCGTGATTCAACAGTATAACCTCATAGAAATAAGGCTAAAAACGGAAGGCTTTTCCCGAAATCTGGTGTCACAACTGTTACTATCAGAGGAAAATGTAATTGTGCAACAACCTGTTGCACAATTACAAAATCAGGATTTCAACCCCATACTCACTCAAAAGGCAATTGAACAATCAGAGGAAACCCTGTTTTTATCTTCAATTCTGGCGAAAATCCCCTGGTCACACCACATTGTGTTAATAGATAAACTTGGACATGTTGGCAAACGGCTCTGGTATATGCTCAATTCCTTAGAGCACGGCAACAGCAGGAATATTCTTACTTTGCAAATCGAAAGTGGCTTATTTGAAAGGCAAGTATCAAACCAAAAAATAAACAATTTTACAAAGAATTTACCACCTGTCCAGTCTGATTTTGCCAATTATCTACTAAAAGACCCTTATATTTTTGATTTTGTACAAGCCCAGGAAAAAGCCAACGAACGAAATATAGAAGAACAGCTTAGTCAACATATTTCTAAGTTTTTGCTTGAACTCGGTCAGGGCTTTGCTTTTATAGGCAGGCAAGTGCATATAGAGATTGCCGATACCGATTTTTTTATAGACCTGCTATTTTATCATACAAAGTTGCATTGCTACGTAGTAGTAGAACTCAAAGCTCGCCCTTTTGAGCCAGGCGATGCGAGTCAATTAAATTTTTATGTAAATGTGGTCAATGATCAAATGAAAACTTCGCATGATAATGACACCATCGGATTGCTACTGTGCAGAGGTAAAAACGAAGTTTTGGCAGAATATGCTTTACGTGGGTTTAATACTGCCATAGGAATTTCGGATTATCATTTTAGTAAAGCCATTCCCGATGAGTTGAAGTCGTCTTTGCCACAGATAGAAGATCTTGAAAACGAATTAACAGATATAAAAAGCTAAGCAAACGCTTTACAGCCTACCCAACCAAAAAAGCAGCTTCCGGGCTCAGAACAGACTAAACTGAAACTGACAACCAAAAGCTGCTTTATTAATTTTTTCGTGATCCCGACACGATTCGAACGTGTGACCGCCTACTTAGAAGGTAGATGCTCTATCCAGCTGAGCTACGGGACCAAAAAAGCAGCTTTCAGGCTCAGCAGACAGTCTAGGCTGCAAACTGAATACTAAAAGCTGCTTGTGTATTTTCGTCGGGGAGACAGGATTCGAACCTGCGACCCTCTGGTCCCAAACCAGATGCGCTACCGGGCTGCGCCACTCCCCGAAAATTTTGATTAGCTTCGTTTGCTAATCGACCCTTTATTCTTTGCCAAATAAGCGGAGAGAGCGGGATTCGAACCCGCGGTACCCTTACGAGTACGGCAGTTTAGCAAACTACTGGTTTCAGCCACTCACCCATCTCTCCTGCTATCGGGACACAAATATAGAAGGTTCAAATTGATTAAAACAAACATTGTGTAAAAAAAACTTTGTCAGAAGGCTGGATTGCCTAATTTTGACCCCGATTGATTTCCTGTAATTACCTTACTATGAATTGGAACTATCCATTTGGAACCACTGAAATTATTTTTTCAATACTTTTCATTTTTGTTTACATCACCTATGTTTTTCGGACGATCCGCATTGCCCGAAAGCTGAAAACTACGGCGCGGTCACTTTTTTTAAAATTTTTTATTCGCTCAATTGCCTTTGTTTTGCTGATGATCTCCCTTCTTGGTCCTTCTTTCGGTGAGGCAGAGCGAGAACTGAAAGCAACGGGGAAGGATGTGTACATTTTGGTAGATCTTTCCAAATCAATGGACGCTACGGACGTATCTCCAACCCGGCTCGAAAAAATCAAATTTGAAATCAACCGACTGCTTGCGGCTACAGTCAGCAATCGTTACGGCTTAATTGTTTTCTCAAACGATGCATACACTCAATCTCCCCTTACCTACGATCAGGCGGCGCTCGGTCTGTATGTTCAGTCCATGCAAACCAACCTTTTGCCCACATCAGGCACAAACCCGTGCAGCGCATTGGAACTTGCTTATACCAAAATGACCCGTGATTCGAGTGCAGCCAATAAATCGAAAATTCTGATTCTTTTTACCGATGGCGAGAAGCCTGCCAACTGCAAGGCCTATTTGTTTAACAACCTGCGCAGATTTGGTTTTCGGATCCTGATTGTTGGGGTTGGGACCTCCTCCGGCAGCTCAATCCGTACAGGAGATGGTTTTTTGAAGGATTCGGACGGCGAAACGGTCATAAGCAAACTTAACGATAAAGCCCTGAGTTCACTAGCGATGCAAACCAAAGGAACCGTGTACCGATTGAACAATCAGGTGAATGATATTGCCAAAGTTGTCGAAGAAGTTAATTCGCTGGAAGGGCAACTCATTGACAGTAGACGGGTAGCTATTGTAACTAATAAATACTACTATTTCCTGATTGTGGCTCTCGCATTATTATTTCTCGACGTATTAATCACGGTTCGTACGTTCCGACTCTAAGGATCTCTTTGTATTTTTGCCCTTCGCGAACCACCTGACCATGACAACCTTTTTGCTTTACTTAATCCTTTGGATCTGGGACAACCGTTCGTTTGATGCAATTTCGTTGTCCAACCGTGCTAAAAATGAGGCAGAAATCGCCTATCGTGCCGGAAATTATACCAAAGCCGTGGAGCTCTATCACCAACTTACCTATACTTCGCTGTTTACTGAGCCTGCCGGACGCCTGTACCTTGCGCATGCCTACTTTCAGCTGGATAGTCTGGAAAAAGCAAGGCAGAACTACAAGTTGCTGATTAATATTTCGGATAAATCGATCGCTTCCATTGCGCATTCCCAACTTGGGCTACTTTCGGTGATGAGTAGAGATACTTCCGGGGCGATTGAACATCTTGCCACTGCCTTACAGCTACATGCAGGAAACTCAAAGGCACGGTATAATTATGAGTTATTAAAAAGACGTTTTTCGGGAAAAACCTCTTTGCCCGAGCCACCGCCACAAAGCCCGACACCGCCACCACCTACCCCCACGAATCCGACCGAAGCACCGGATAAAACACCCGAACTGGCAGAACAACGCGAAGAACTCCTCCAACGACTTCGCCGACTAAATATGTCAGAAGATCAGGCCCGGTCCATTCTGGAAGCTATGAAATCGAACGAAACGCATTATATTTTCCAGTTAAAACGAAACCAATTTCATAATCAGGCTGAGCAAAGTAAGACCATTGAATGGTAATACGGCCCGATGCAACCACTATCCCATACTTTACCATGAATGCCTTACACGAAACCCAATTTGAATTACCAGGTCAGCAACATTTTTACCGGGGAAAAGTACGCGACGTATATTCCTTTTCTGACAAATTAATCATGGTTGCCTCTGACCGGATTTCTGCCTTTGATGTCATTCTGCCGCGCCCCATTCCGTACAAAGGACAGGTACTGAACCAAATAGCTGCGCATTTTCTGAAAGCTACGGCAGATATTGTACCCAATTGGTTGCAGGCAGTGCCCGACCCCAACGTGAGTGTAGGCTTGCGTTGTGAAACTTTTCCCGTCGAAATGGTGGTCAGAGGGTATTTGGCCGGACACGCCTGGCGCGAGTACAAAGCAGGGCGTCGGGTCGTTTGCGGGGTTACTCTACCCGAAGGCTTAAAAGAAAATGACAAACTTCCGCAACCAATTCTGACTCCAACGACCAAGGCGCATGAAGGCCACGACGAAGATATTTCGCGCGAAGAAATCATTGAGCGGGGCATTGTGGAGGCCGAAACGTATGCACAGCTTGAAGGCTTTGCGTTGGCACTGTTTCAGCGAGGCACCGAAATGGCCGCTCAGCAGCACCTCATCCTGGTCGATACGAAGTATGAGTTTGGCGCTTTGGACGGGGTGATTTACCTGATTGACGAAATTCACACACCCGATTCGTCGCGCTACTTTTATCTGGACAGCTACCAGGAAAACCAAATGAAAGGAATTTCACAAAAGCAGTTATCCAAAGAATTTGTGCGGGAATGGCTCATTGAGAATGGATTTCAGGGAAAAGATGGGCAGCAGGTACCCGTCATGGACGATGACCGGGTACTGATGATCAGTGAGCGCTACATTGAACTCTATGAAAAAGTTACGGGTTTGCCTTTTGTAAAAGCTGAAAATACGGATATTGTGAAGCGAATTGAAGAGAATATTCTCAGGTATTTAAATCAATAACTGGTAGTACCTGCGTCATGTCAGGAGCCGATACACCACTCAACTGCCTCTAAAAACAACCTTTATTTCAACTTTATACAGCTCATTATTTAAAACCGATGGACTACAAAATCGAAAGAAGTGAACAGTACGCCGTAATTACCCTTAAAGAAACCGCCTTTGCAGGGGAAATTCCCGGTCTTTTTGAAGCACAAGCCCGCGAAATCTTACGGGAAGACACGCATAATCTGATTGTGGTGATGAACGAAGCAACGACGGTTGATGCGGCCGGAATCACCACTTTACGCAAAATGATCCGGCTCTGCGCCACTAGCCTGGGCACACTCGTGCTGGTAACGAAAAATGACGATTTCATGGATTTGCTGGAAGACTCCCGCATTCCTGACCTCGTGCTTTTGCCTACGCTCGAAGAAGCGATTGATGCGGTTTTTATGCATGATCTTGAAAATGAGTTTGGGGCGGGAGATGATGACGACTACGACGCCGATGATTACGAGGGAATCAGCGAATCAAACGAACCTTAGTACTTTTACAGTCCATTAACCCGGTATATCCTTGACGTTTCAAATCACAATTCTAGGTTCAGGGTCGGCTTCTCCGACGCTACATTCGTTCCCCTCAGCGCAAGTCGTAACGCTCGGGAATGAATATTACCTGATTGATTGTGGCGAGGGTACACAGTATCGGCTTATGGAGCAACATATTCGTCCGGGGCGGCTGAAAGGCATTTTTATCTCCCACCTGCACGGCGATCATTACTTTGGGCTGTTTGGCCTGCTGACAAGTTTGAGCCTCGGACAGCGAACTGACGAACTCCTGCTTTTTGGCCCCAAAGGACTTAATGACATCCTGACCGAAATATTCCGGCATTCGGACACACGGCTCTCCTACCTGTTGACTTTTCACGCGATTGATGCTGAAAAGCCCTCGGTAATTTATGAAAACACTCTTTTTACAGTGCAGACCTTGCCACTCCTTCATCGGGTGCCCTGTACAGGTTTTCTTTTTCGTGAAAAAACCGGAAACCGAAAATTACGTAAAGAGAAAATCCTCCCCGCTATGAATCACGAACACCTGCGTTTGTTGAAAGAAGGGCAGGATATTTATAAGGCCGATGGCACCTTACTTTATGCTGTCGAGGATTTTACCAATCCGCCATCTCCCCCACGCTCCTACGCCTATTGCTCCGATACTATCTTTCAGGAAGCACTCGTTCCTTACATAAAGGAGGTAGATTGTCTATATCACGAAGCCACCTTCCGGGAAGATCAGGCAGCAAGGGCTACCAAAACCTACCATTCCACCGCCCGGCAGGCGGCATTGATTGCCAAAGCCTGCGGGGCGGGCCGACTCCTGATCGGACATCTTTCTTCCCGCTACTCCGAGTCGGGGCCTTCACTCGATGAGGCCCGGGCTGTTTTTCCAGAAACCCACCTGGCAAGCGAAGGCGAAACCTTCGACCTGCCTTCCCGCCCACGGTAAAATCCCGAAAAGTAGTTAACGCTACTAAAATCGAATTTAGGAAAATCGCATGATTCACCACGAATCCTTGAAACTTTATCAATATTTAAGGATATAGTATAAATTAATTAGCAACTTTATACTATATCTATAATATTTTGCTTTTGGCCTATTTAGCCAAATATTTTTTATTATTATCTTGCATCAATTTGCTTCATCATCTGCCCGATACGAGTTTCCGCCTTACTTTTAATTGAGCACTTCAATCAATTAAATTATCAAATTTGTAAATAATTATACCGTACAATAGCTAGTAGACAAATGTCAGAAAAAGTATCAGATCAGCCTGGATTATATCGTTCCGAATTTGAGCATGACGCTTGTGGGATCGGTTTTCGGGCACACATGAAAGGGCGTAAGTCGCATCAAATTGTCGCCGATGCCATCCACATGTTAGAGCGTATGGATCACAGGGGAGCCTGTGGCTGCGACCCTAATACGGGAGACGGTGCCGGTTTGCTGTTACAAATCCCGCATGAATTTTTCGTGGAAGAAGGTCTGGCGCTGGGTTTTCAGCTGCCTGCGGCTGGTGAATACGGCGTAGGTATGATTTTCTTTCCACAAAATGATGAGGTTCGGGAAGAATGCCGGGATATTCTGAACCGAAAGATCAAAAAACTCGGTATGACCCTGCTGGGCTACCGCAAGGTGCCAACCCTGAACGACACGCTCGGCGATGGATCACTTTCGGTGGAGCCTTATGTTGAACAGCTTTTTGTGAAACAGCCTGACCTAATCGAGGACGACCTTGCCTTTGAACGCAAGTTGTTCATTTTGCGACAGGTCGTCACGAAGCTGATTGCGGGTGTGAAAGGTGCCAAAGATCAGTTTTACTTTTCTTCGCTTTCGAGCCGGACTATTTCCTATAAAGGTCAGCTGACTACAAATCAACTAAAATATTATTTCCCCGATCTGGATAACGAATCGGTCGTTTCGGCCTTTGCGGTTGTACACTCGCGGTTTTCTACCAATACATTCCCTTCCTGGAAATTGGCGCAGCCTTTCCGCTACATTGCTCACAACGGTGAGATCAACACCGTTAAAGGAAATGTAAACTGGATACGTGCCGGTGAAAAAGCATTTGAATCTGATTTCTTCACCAAAGAAGAAATGGAGATGATTTTGCCAATTTGCGACGCCAAACAATCCGACTCGGCCAATCTTGACAACGCTATTGAATTGCTTTATCTATCCGGTCGGTCTTTACCGCACGTCATGATGATGCTGATTCCGGAAGCCTGGGACGGCAATGAGCAGATGGACCCTGTTCGCCGGGCGTTCTATGAATACCACGCAGCTATTATGGAACCCTGGGATGGCCCCGCGTCGATTTCGTTTACAGATGGCAAGATCGTTGGCGCTACGCTCGACCGAAATGGTCTGCGCCCTTCCCGGTATTGGGTGCTTAACGACGATACGATCATTATGGCCTCCGAGGCCGGAGTGCTGGAAGTAGATCAGTCGAAGGTTGTAATGAAAGGACGCCTGCAACCCGGACGAATGTTTGTGGTAGATATGGAGCAGGGCCGTATTATTCCTGATGAAGAATTGAAGAATGAAATTTGCGCCCGCAAACCTTATCAGGAATGGCTCGACGAATATAAACTTCACGTTTCGGATCTGGATCAGCCGATCCGGATGTATCGTCAATACGACGATCATGCCCTGATTAAGCGTCAAATGGCCTTCGGGTTTTCTTCGGAAGACCTGCGGATGATCCTCGCGCCGATGGCTCAGTCTGGAATGGAAGCGATTGGTTCGATGGGAACAGACGTTCCGTTGGCTATTTTGTCTGAACAAAGTCAGCACTTGTCCAACTACTTCAAGCAGTTATTTGCTCAGGTTACCAACCCGCCGATTGATTCTATTCGGGAGCGTTCCATCATGTCGCTGATTGGTTTTGTGGGAGCAACCGAAAATATATTGACCGAAACACCGCTTCACTGCCGCCAAATCGAGCTACCTCATCCGGTACTTACCGTACAGGAGTTTGATACACTTCGGTTTGTAGACAAGAACCATTTTCAGGCAAAAACTATTAACACCTATTTCCGCGCAGATCAGAGCGGCAAAGGCCTCGAACGAGCACTCGAACGGATTTGTCAGTATGCCGAAGATGCCATAGAAGACGGATTTGAGTTAATCATTCTGTCCGATCGTGCCATTGATTCAGATCACGCCCCGGTTCCTTCGTTATTGGTAGTTTCGGCAGTTCACCACCACCTGATTCGCCGGGGTTTACGTGGAAAGGTCGGAATTTTGGTAGAAGCCGGAGACATTTGGGAAACTCATCACTTTGCAACGCTCATCGGGTATGGTGCATCGGGTATTTGTCCCTACATGGCGTTTGAGTCGCTTTCGTTCATGAACCGCTCCGGTCGGATTGAAGGCGATTTTACTGACGAAAAATTATATTACAACTACATAAAGGCTGTTAATAAAGAGCTTTTGAAGATATTCTCGAAAATGGGAATTTCTACCTTGCAGTCGTATCAGGGCGCACAAATTTTCGAATGCCTTGGTTTGAATAAAGAAGTAGTTGACAAATATTTTACCGGAACCATCTCCCGCATTGGCGGAATGGGTATCAACGAAATAGCACGGGAAGTATTGGTACGTCACAAAGTGGCCTATCCCGAAACTCCTACCCTGCGCCCGCACCTGGAAGTCGGCGGCTTTTATCAGTGGAAACAACGGGGGGAAGCCCATACGTTTAATCCGCAAACCGTGCACCTGTTGCAGCAATGCACCAAAGAAAATGATTATTCGATTTTCAAAAAATACTCAAAACTAATCGACGATCAAAGTCAGAAAGCAATGACTTTGCGTGGTTTGATGCAATTCAAAAAAGGTACGCCAATTCCGATTGAAGAAGTAGAACCGGTTGAAAGTATTTTCAGAAGATTTGCCTCCGGTGCGATGTCGTTCGGATCAATATCCTGGGAAGCGCATACCACATTGGCCATTGCCATGAACCGTATTGGTGGTAAGTCCAACTCGGGCGAAGGCGGCGAAGATGAACTACGATTCAACACGTTGCCGAATGGTGATAGCCTCAATTCGGCCATCAAACAGGTGGCTTCCGGTCGATTTGGCGTAACAAGTCACTACCTCAGCAATGCGCAGGAGCTACAAATCAAAATGGCGCAGGGTGCGAAGCCCGGCGAAGGTGGACAGCTTCCGGGTCATAAAGTAGATGACTGGATCGGTCGCACGCGGCATTCTACGCCGGGTGTAGGGTTGATTTCTCCTCCGCCTCACCACGATATTTATTCCATTGAGGATCTGGCGCAGCTGATTTTTGATCTCAAAAATGCCAATCGTCAGGCGCGAATCAGCGTAAAGCTTGTGTCAGAAGCAGGCGTTGGAACCGTAGCGACGGGTGTGGCCAAAGCTCACGCCGATCATATTCTGATTGCCGGTTATGATGGTGGCACGGGAGCCTCGCCTTTAAGTTCGATCAGGCATGCAGGCTTGCCCTGGGAACTTGGATTGGCCGAAACGCACCAAACGCTGGTAAAAAATAAGTTGCGGGGTCGGGTGACGATTCAGGCTGATGGACAAATCCGGACCGGTCGCGACATGGCGATTGCGGCTTTGCTTGGTGCCGAAGAATGGGGCGTGGCTACTGCCGCCCTCGTGGCAGCGGGCTGTATCATGATGCGCAAGTGTCACCTCAATACCTGCCCTGTCGGCGTGGCTACTCAGCGCAAGGAGTTAAGAGCACTCTTTACCGGAAAACCTGAGCACGTGGTAAATATGTTTTACTTCATGGCGCAGGAAATGAGGGAAATCATGGCACAACTCGGTTTCCACTCGGTCAACGAAATGGTTGGTCAGGTGCAGTACCTGGAAATGCGGCAGGATTTGAAACACTGGAAATATAAGAATCTGAATTTCGATCCAATTCTGTACAAAGAAAATGCTGGTTTTGATGTAGCGCAGTTCAAGCAGGAAGAGCAGGATCACGGCATTGATGCTGTTCTGGATTTGGAATTGATTGAAAAAGCCAAACCTGCTCTGGAAAATGCCGAGGAAGTATACGCTGAATTCCCAATCATTAACCTCAACCGCGCTGTCGGGACGATGTTATCGAATGAGATTTCTAAAACATATGCTGGCACAGGCCTGCCAACGGGTACGATTCACTTCAAATTCAGAGGGACCGCCGGACAAAGTTTTGGGGCTTTCAATACCGCTGGTATTCGCCTTGAACTGGAAGGCGACGCCAATGACTATTTTGGAAAAGGTCTCTGCGGCGCTGAACTTGTCGTATACCCCGACCGCGACGCAAAGTTTAGTCCGGAGGACAATATCATCGTGGGTAATGTGGCCTTTTACGGAGCTACTTCCGGGGAAGCATTCATCCGTGGAACTGCTGGTGAGCGTTTTTGCGTACGGAACTCTGGCGCCAAGGTAGTGGTAGAAGGCGTGGGTGACCACGGCTGCGAGTACATGACTGGCGGCGTGGCGGTAATTCTGGGTGAAACCGGACGCAACTTTGCCGCCGGGATGTCGGGCGGTGTAGCCTATGTGTGGGACAAAGCGCAGGATTTCCGTGAAAAAGTCAATGGAGATATGGTTTCTGTGACTTCGCTAAACCCGGAAGATGAAAGCATTCTTCGTCAATTGGTCGACAAGCATTTCCAATACACGACCAGTAATGTGGCCTTTATGATTTCTCAAAACTGGCAGCAAATCATCGGTCAGTTTGTGAAAGTCCTGCCGAATGACTTCAAGACCGCCCTGGAAAGTCGGAATATCACCTTATCGCAACAAATCAATGATAAGAATGTGGTGTATAAAGACATCGTGATTGATGTGGCGCAGTCCTGATAATTTTTCATTTTGATTTTTAAAACAGTATATATAGGTATGGGAAAACCAACCGGATTTTTAGAGTTTGATCGTGAATTGCCCAAAAAACGCCCTGTTGAAGAACGGATTCATGATTATAAAGAAATAGAAACAGTTCACCACGAACAGGATTCGATTAAGCAGGCGGCGCGCTGCATGGATTGCGGGATTCCGTTTTGTCACAATGGCTGCCCACTCGGGAATATAATTCCTGAGTTCAATGATGCTGTATACGACCAAAATTGGGCGTTGGCTTATGACATTCTGGCTTCCACCAACAATTTCCCGGAATTTACAGGCCGTATTTGTCCCGCTCCCTGCGAGTCGTCTTGTGTACTTGGAATTAATAAACCGCCTGTTGCCATTGAGTTTATTGAAAAATCAATTGCTGAAAAAGCTTTTGAACTCAATTTGATTCAGCCTCGAATTCCTAAAAAACGGACAGGCAAAAAAGTAGCCGTGGTGGGCTCCGGCCCGGCCGGGATGGCGGCTGCCTCTCAGCTCAATCAGGCCGGACATTCGGTAACGCTTTTTGAGCGGGCTGACAAAATCGGCGGGCTGCTGCGCTACGGTATTCCGGATTTTAAATTGGAGAAAAAATATATCGACCGCCGTCTCGCCATTATGGAGCAGGAAGGTATCGAGTTCCGAACCAATGTGCAGGTTGGTGTAACCATTAAAGCGGACGAACTACTCCGCGATTTTGATGCCGTGGTTCTTTCAACCGGCTCGACCGTTCCCCGGGATTTGAAAATTGAAGGCCGTCCGCTGAAAGGCGTGTACTTTGCCATGGAGTTTTTGAGTCAGCAAAACAAACGAGTAGCCGAACTTCCCGTGGCGGTGGATCATCAGGGAATGAAATATACCAATGGCGAACTATTAGCGACTAACAAAAATGTAGTTGTGATTGGCGGAGGAGATACCGGCTCCGACTGCGTGGGTACATCCAATCGGCACGGCGCAGCTTCGGTTACGCAGATCGAGCTTTTACCCATGCCTCCCAAAGATCGTGATGAAAGTACACCATGGCCCAATTGGCCCATGATGCTACGGACCTCTACCTCACACGAAGAGGGCGCTGACCGTAAATGGTCTATCAATACAAAATCGTTTGTGGGAGATGAAGAGGGAAATCTGAAAGCCCTTAAAATTGTAGAACTTGACTGGCAAAAAGACCCAGCAACCGGACGCCTGAGTATGCAGGAAGTAGCGGGAAGCGAACGGGAAATTCCCTGCGAACTCGCGCTGTTGGCTGCTGGCTTTTTACATCCACAGCAGGAAGGACTGCTCAACAGTCTTGAACTGGAATATGACGAACGTGGAAATATCAAAACCAATAAGTATCAATCAGTCTCCAACGAAAAAGTGTTTGCTGCCGGTGATTGCCGTCGGGGGCAGTCGCTTGTGGTATGGGCAATCAGCGAAGGACGAGAAGCTGCTCGTGCAGTGGATGAATATTTGATGGGTGAGTCGCTGCTCGAAGCAAAGTCGGTATCGATGCTTACGCCACAATTTGCGAAAGTATAGCCGATTGCGAAACTTTTTGTAAGAGGATGCTGCTGGTAAAGTAGCATCCTCTTTTTTGTTTCATCAACTAATTTTTCACCAAAACCATGAACTCTACCTACCAAATTCCGGCAGGAACCCGCATCGGCCATGTACATTTAAAAGTCGCTGATCTATCTCGCGCCCTGTACTTTTATTGTGACTTACTGGGCTTTACAAAAACCGCAACGTACGGCGAAGACGCTGCCTTTGTGTCGGCGGGAGGCTATCATCACCACATTGGGCTCAATACCTGGCAGAGCAAAGGTGCCGGACCTGCCCCCCGATTCAGCACGGGACTTTTTCATACAGCCATTCTTTTTCCAACTCGTAAAGATTTGGCAATTGCTTTGAAACGTCTGACGGATGCAAGGTATCCTCTTACAGGAGCGGCAGATCACGGAGTTTCGGAGGCAATTTACCTGGACGACCCGGACAAAAATGGCGTAGAATTGTACTGGGATCGCCCGCAGGAAGAATGGCCTAGGAATTCTGATGATTCCATAAAGATGTATACGCGCCCGCTTGATCTTGAAAACCTTTTACGTGAAGTGGAATAACCGGAAATGATTTTTTCAAAAAACCTTCGAGGGTGACAAAGGTCACAGGCGAAGGTTTTTTTTTGTCGTACTATTGAGCCAAATAGAACGCAGGTCGGTCCTCCGGCCTGAATTTTCACATTTTTCATAGTACCATTATGGCTGCTTTCTTTTTCGCACTAGTCATGCTTCACCTTGTGGCGGGTTTTGGCTGGGTTTTATACAAAATTGCCTTTCAAAAAAGTGAATCCAAATGAAAAACCTATCGCTCACTCTACTTTTGGGATTTTCTGTATTGGTTTCCTGCCAAAATAAAATCACCCAACCTCCCTCACAGATAGCTTCTGCAAGCGGTACAACTGAAAGGTACCAAACCCTGGGAGATTCGCTTTCCCAAAGCGCCCAAAAAGCAGTTATGCAAGCACTTATGAAGGCAATTTCTGAAAAAGGAACCGCTCATGCCGTTGATTTTTGTAACACCAATGCCTTACCTATTCTTGCCGGACAAACGGCAGGTAAACAGATTCGGATTGAACGCATTTCCGAAAAATATCGAAATCCGGCAGATAAACCCACTCTCAAAGATTTGCCTGTTTTGCACTCTTTTGCCAAAAAACACGCAGACAAGGAGCCGCTCAAACCGATACTTATCGAAAACAAAAAACAGGCAATTTATTTCAAACCAATTTTGGTAGCGATGCCTACCTGCCTGAAATGCCACGGCGATCCTACCACCGACATTGAGCCTACTACCTTACGGGTGATTCAGGAAAAATATCCTGACGACCGCGCCACCGGCTACGCTTCCGGAGATTTTAGAGGGCTTTGGAAAATTACCTTTCTAAAATAATAGCAATCATTATTTATTAGTCATTACCACTCGGACGGTCACATGCAACTGACCTAAATGACGCATGCTGTGCTCAGCAGCATGTACAAAAAGTCCCAATACTGTCGAGGGAAGTTGTGCTCTCCCTACCCCACGAACCTCCGTCAGCACATGTTCGTCCGTTTGCAACAACTGTCTCAGCGCTCTATCTACCTGTTTATCAAACGCTTCTATCAATTCATCAGGAGAAATAGAGGAAGCAATCCCCTCGGCTTTCAGAAATTGCAACTGACCACTCGTCAGCGCTTCTGCACGTGCATACGTGAACAGTCGATCCAAAACTCCCGTCAGATGCTGCAAATGAAAACCTACTGACGCTACTCCTGCGGGTTTTGCCCAAAGTTTTACGGGGTCAAATCCATTCATTAAGGTGTGAAGCTCTTCTCTTGCCTGCAAAAGCGCATGTGCAACCGGCTGTACAAATGGCGAATACTCGGGCAAAGGCCCCCGAAGCCAAACTTCGCGTGTGTTCAGTGAATTTTCCATATTAAAAACCAAACAATTAAATCAATCTGTTGTATTTTTCAAAGAATATATAGCTGATACATGTATTTTTATATGATTTTACCGCTATCTTTGTCCGGTAAAATTATGAATCACAAACCCTTTATTTTATGCTCGAAACAATAGGATATTTGGCGGGCTTTCTGACCACCCTCGCTTTTGTGCCTCAGGTCATGCACATTTACAAAACCAAATCTGCCAAGGATGTATCTCTCGCCATGTTTTTGCTTTTTACGGTTGGCGTCTTGATGTGGCTTACTTACGGTGTGATGACCAATTCGTTTCCGGTAGTTGCGGCCAATGCGGTTACTTTGTTATTATCACTAACCATTTTGTTTTTCAAATTTAAGTATCGCAATCCCAACGGTATTTAACACATTCAGTTTCTCTTTTTCTGGTTATTTGCGTTTCCTGCCAACTACATTTGCAGGATTTTTTTATTTATATCCTCTGATAAAGTTAACCTGACGGCTATGGTGTTTTCACCAACTACCCCGTAGGAGCGTGTTGCTGATGAAAACACCAAAAAAGGCGTAACAGCCAAAATACAAAAAAGCATCGCTATTCACGATGCCCTTGTAACTAAGAGATACCTACATAAATTACCCCACAAGTTCAGCATCAAGGCTTAGCTCCGCGGTAAGTAACTTTGAAATTGGACATTCCTTTTTTGACTTTTCTGCGATTTCAGCAAATTGTTCTGCTTCAATTCCCGGAATTGTTGCTTTCAGCACCAAATGACTTTTTGTAATAGCCCCTTGTGCAGGATCTAATGAAACTATGGCAGTTACGTTCAACTCATCGGCAGTAAAACCTGCGGCATTGAGTTCAAAGCTAAGTTTCATAGCAAAGCAGCCTGCATGTGCAGCGGCAATCAGTTCTTCGGGATTGGTGCCAATTCCTTCTGCAAAACGAGTATTAAACGAATATTGGGCGTTGTCCAAAACAGTACTTTGGGTACTTACAGTTCCGGTGCCCTCTTTTCCTGTTCCTTTCCAAATGGCGGTCGCTTTTCTGTTAATCATAGTCTATGAAGGTTTTATGAGTTATAAATTCCTGAACGTATATAACGGTTATTAAGATCAAACTGTTCGCAAAAGCCTAGCTTTTCCATTAGCCTCTACTTTTCACTAAGTTTTTTTGGTTGAATTGAGGAATTACTTTATTTATGCAATCCATCAGATTAAACCTGACGCCTGCGTAGGGGTCTAACCCGCAATAAAATGTCAGAACGGGAGTTTGATACAGGAACTTTACTCAAATTTTTCTATCCATTTTTAACTTTAATTTTTTGCCATGAAAAAGATCCTTTTTGCCTTAACCCTTTTTGCTACTGCTTTCACGATGAGTTGTCAAGGCCCCGCCGGACCCGAAGGTCTGGAAGGACTTCCCGGCCCAAGAGGCCCTCAGGGAGAACCCGGCGTCAATATTTTGGGAACTGTGTTTGATATTACGGGAACATTCAATACTGGAAATGATTATCGCATTTATTTTGAATTTCCGGCTGATGAGGTGGAGGTTTTTGAGTCTGATGCCGTTTTTGTCTATCGTTTGTGGGAAACGATTGAAGACGGAAACGAGGACATCCCCGTTTGGCGTTTGTTACCGCAAACCACTTTCTTGCCTCAGGGAGCTTTGCAGTACAACTTCGATCATACGTTTCTGGATGTGAGTGTTTTTATTGATACGCAGTTCAATCGCACCACGCTCGAACCTCGCTGGACGAATAACCAAACCTTCCGCGTAGTGATTATTCCGGCAGATTTTGCAGCCAATGGTCGTTTGGGAAAAGAAGTTGATTTTACGAACTATGAGGAAGTTCAGGAGTTGCTTCAATTGAATGATCGCTCTATCAAGAAGTATTCAACTAAGAATTGATTGAATTTTCATTTGGCACAAAAACGGCTCAGCAAAATCTGCTGAGCCGTTTTTGTATGGTGTTGGAGATACTTGTCAGTTAATCAATATTTCATCCATAAAGACCCAGCCGGGCTCGCCTTTGGAACTGTGCCAGGGAGGTAATTTTGCCAGAGGTACGGCAATCACCTTGATATATTTGAGCGGCTGAGCCGTAAAAGAAAACTCATAAAGCAGATCTTCATTTCGCGGATCTTTTTCCGCAGGAATTGGTAGTTTTTTTGAACCCAGTAGTTTCAATTTACCGGCTTCCATCCCACCCCAAACTTCGAGCCGAACGGGCGGAAAAATGCTGGAACCGATATTTTGTAGCATACTTAATGAAACCTGCCGGGCAGATATTGGTTTTTGAAAATAGAACATAGCTGACAACGGTTCTTCCCGAAATCCAACCCATTTTCCATTTTTGAAATCACGGTCACTTTTTACGCCATCAATTAATACTTTTCCCGCTTGTCCTGCATACTGCTGACCGGGTTTGGTAAGCAGCTGCACGCTGTCAGGTTTAGAAGTCGTGCGGTAATAGGTCCGCTCAACGCTTCCGCTGCCGTACCATCCGGGTTTGAAAGCCCTGGCAATCAGGCGGGTATTTTCTTTAATCTGAATTCCATTTTTATACACGAGCGACGACAGGCTGTCGGGTTGCGTGCCATCCACTGTGTAGCGAATAACCGTTCCGGCAATTTGATGTTTCAGACGGATTTGCGATTCTCCTTTTATGATTTGCTCTTTGGTTTCGATCAGCGGAGGATTTAGCTGAAGCACCACCGTATCACTCCGAAATCCGGACTCAAAGGTGACGTTCTTCATTTCATTTCTAATTTTCACAAAATCTTCCGGAGAAATTGCAGTATTCCACAAATACAGCCGTTGCAAAGAACTGATTTCTTTTAACTTCTGAATATCAGTCGATTGAATGGTATTTCCAGTCAATGAAAGTTCTCGCAACTTAGACAATTTTGTAAGATCATTCAACGCTTTTCCAGTGATTCCGGTGAAATTCAGAACCAGTTTGCGAAGGTTGGAAAATTGTGAAATCGTCGCCAAATCGCTATCCTGTAAAGGCATGAAGCTCGCATCGAGAACCACAATTTGTTCTTTTATGGGAGAAAGCTCCGTCAGATCCGAACTTTTGAAAGAAGCTGCATTGAAGAAATTGACAGTCAAACCGGGAGAGTTAGCCGACAAAGGAGTTATGACGCGATAGTTGGTAGTTAATTCACGAATAGTTTTGTCGGACGCAGCGGCAAAATCAAAAGTTTCAGCTGCACCACCAGATTGCAGCCGATTGGAAGCAAAGATAAATAGTGGATCCTGAGCCGGGAACTCAACAACTTTACTCATAAAACTTGCCCCACGTCGAATCCAACTTTCCAAAACCTGAATCTCCTCTGCGGTTAGCTGGGTTTTGCCCTTAGGCGGCATGTGTTTTTTATCGTCCGGAGCAAGGTGAACCCGCCGCAGCAATAATCCAAGATCAGCCTGCGTGGTATCCCAGGGCGTACCGTTTTTCCCGCCTTTTTGGAGAAGTTCGGCGGTGGTCATAATCAGTTCGCCTTTGGCTTTGTTGGTATTATGGCAACTCACGCATTTTTCTTCCAAAATAGGTTGTACCACATGAGCAAACACAAGCGCCTCGTCAAGCGCTACAGATTCAGTTTCATTGGCCGGAAGAAGCGGACTAATCAGAAAAGATTCTCCATGCGTCAAATTTCCTCCTAAGTGCCCGGTAGCGAGCATCAGAACCACCGCTACCCCAGAAAACAAGCGAGCAGGCAGAACTTTGGCCATTAAAGCAGAGCGGAAACTATACCAACCGAAACTAAGAAAAGCCGTGGCGACGCCGGTCCACTTATGCCAGAAAATCATCTCTGCCTCGTACCCTTCCTCCTGAGAAAGCAAAATTCCCATTAAAGCAGTAAGCGTTGCTGTGAACGCTCCGGCCAAAAGTACGTCGTCGGTCCAGTCAGGAAGTTTTGCATTCGGGGAAGGCGGGCGAGGGAAAAACAACACCGCCAGTCCGTAAAGCACCAGAAGTGTGATGGGGAAATGCAACAGCAACGGATGCATGCGCCCAACAACCTGCAGCCAGGCCGGAATTTGAATTCGGCTTTCGAATAGGAGAATAAAAGCCAGAAAACAGCAAAGAAAAAAAGTACTGTTATATAGTAAGGTTCTGAAACGCAGCATAATGAAAAATACAACAGGCAAGGGAGGTAGTTACGAAAACTTGGAAACTCAGGCGATGATACCGTTCACAACCTTCCCGGCTACGTCCGTCAGACGGTAGCGGCGGCCGAGATGTTTGTAGGTCAATTTTTCATGATCCATTCCCATCAAATGCAAAATCGTGGCATGAAAGTCATTGACATGAACAGGATCTTTGACAATATTATAGCCAAACTCGTCCGTTTCGCCATATACGCCAGGCTTCACTCCGCCTCCGGCCATCCAAATCGTAAAACAGCGCGGGTGGTGATCACGACCATAATTGTCGGGCGCCAATTTTCCCTGGCAGTAGTTAGTACGGCCAAACTCCCCGCCCCATATTACCAGCGTTTCGTCAAGCAGTCCTCGTTGTTTCAAATCGGTGATAAGTGCAGCCGAGGCCTGATCTACATCCTGACATTGGCCCCGGAGCTCGTTTGGCAAGTTGCCGTGGGAGTCCCACCCCTGATGATACAGCTGCACAAAACGAACGCCTTTTTCGGAAAGCTTGCGGGCAAGCAGCACATTGGCAGCGTAGGTACCGGGCACAAGGCATTCAGGGCCGTATAATTTGACGGTACTTTCAGGCTCTTTGCTGATGTCCGTAATTTCGGGCACAGCCGTTTGCATCCGAAACGCCATTTCGTACTGCTGAATTTTAGTATTTATCTCAGGATCACCAAACTCTGCGTACGTACTTTGGTTCAATTCTGCTAGTTTGTCCAACATTTTTCGTCGCTCCGTCTGACTCATTCCGTCGGGGTCGTTGAGGTACAAAACGGGGTTTTCGCCGCTACTAAATTGCACGCCCTGATGCACGGAATCCAGGAAGCCGTTGGTCCACAATTTGGAGTAAACGCCTTGTCCGTTACCCTTGCCTCGCGAAAGCAACACACAGTAAGCAGGCAGATTTTTGTTTTCGCTGCCAAGCCCATAGCTCAGCCATGCGCCCATACTGGGTCGGTTGCCAACCTGCGCTCCGGTTTGAAAGAAAGTCAGGGCCGGATCATGGTTAATAGCCTCGGTATGAATGGTTTTTATAAAACAAATATCATTGGCTACCCGTGAAATATTGGGCAGTAACTCGCTAATCCAGGCGCCACCATCGCCATATTGTTTAAAGTTAAAAGCGGAGCCCGCCAACGGGAAAGTTGCCTGTCCGGCGGTCATTCCGGTGAGGCGCTGCTCTCCTCGAATGGAGGCGGGCAAATCCTGACCCTGCATTTTGTTCAGGGTTGGTTTGTAATCAAATAAATCGAGCTGAGAGGGTGCGCCATTTTGAAACAAATAAATGATGCGTTTGGCTTTGGGTGCAAAATGAGCCAGGCCATTGAGCATTTCCTGAGAATCAGGATCGCCACCTCCCTTAAACAAATCGGGAATCAGTAGCGAGCCTAATGCGGCACTGCCAAGTCCGAGACTTAATTTTGACAAAAAATGACGTCTATTTTGATTTAAACCGAATTCAAAAATATTTTTTTCCATAGGGATTGTCTGTGAAATTCTCTTCCTGAAAAATAAAGTACTACCTGCTTATTAGAACTCAGGTTTTGGTAATTGCTTCTTCCATATTATAGATCGTGGTAATGACCTGCATCAAAGCTGCCCATGACGCCTTGTCCGAAATAGTAGCCTGCGGATACTCGCCCGCGTTGAGAATTTTTGTAGGGTCCAGTTTTTTTTGTTTAAAAAGCTGAGCCTGTTCCTGAAAATAACCCTGCAAAACCTTCATTTCTTTGGCGGTAGGTGTGCGGCATACAATACGCCGAAAAGCTTTGGTAATTTTTGCATCTGCTGATGTTTTTTCTTTCATCAGATTTTGCGCCAGTACGCGCGACGCTTCCAATACCGTCGGGTCGTTCATCATGACAAGCGCCTGCAAAGGTGTATTTGTTTTGGAGCGAACTACCTCACACTGATCGCGGTTGCTGCCGTCAAAAATAATCATGGAAGGCGGCGGGACAGTTAGCTTTATAAACGTATACATGCCCCGACGATACAGTGCTTTCCCCTTATCCTGATTGTACACCCGCAACTCTCCCCGACCGGAGGTTGCGGCTTCCCACAGGCCTTCGGGCTGATAGGGCTTTACGCTCGGCCCACCGATTTCGGGATTGAGCAGGCCGCTACTCGAAAGCACTACGTCGCGCACAAACTCGGCCGGTATGCGGTAGCGTGGACCGCGAGCCAGGTAAATATTTTCGGGATCTACCGCCAATTTTTTTGGGTCAATTCGAGCTGATTGCCGGTAGGTCGCCGACGTAACAATCTGTTTAATAAGGCGTTTTATATCCCAGTTATGTTCCATAAAATCGACGGCCAGCCAATCCAGAAGTTCTGGATGCGAAGGTAAATCGCCCTGCATGCCAAAATCGCCGGTAGTTTTGACCAGCCCCCGGCCAAAAAACTGCTGCCACATCTGATTGACAAACACCCGCGCCGTCAGCGGATTTTTCCGATCGGTGGTCCATTTGGCGAGTCCCAGACGATTTCTTGGATAACGCTTGGCGTCAAACGGCATAACCGCTTTTAGTGGCCGGGCCTGCACTTCGGTGGTTGGTGCATCGTACACGCCCCGATCCAGAATATAGGTTTTGCGAAGCGTATCGCGCTCACCCAAAACTGACACATACAGAGCGCTTGTATCTTGTCGGTTGATAAACGTGAGCAACTGCTTAGCGTCCTGATCGGTAATTTGCAGAATTGGATTTTTAGCCGGCTTCGATTGCGAGACATCCCCCTCGTAGCCAACTTCATTTAGATTATTAAAAAATGCAAAAAGACTGAAATAATCGGCTTGTGAAATCGGGTCATATTTATGATCGTGACACTGTGCACATTCAGCGGTCATTGCCAAAATGCCTTTGGAATACGTTTTGGTTTTATCCAGGACATACTCAATCCTATATTCTTCCGGAATCACGCCGCCTTCTTCCGTATACTTATGATTTCTATAAAACCCGGTTGCCAAAATCTTCTCTTTATCTGCATTTGGCAATAAATCGCCCGCAATTTGCCACGTCACAAACTGATCGTAGGGCATATTTTTATTGAAGGAATGAATGAGCCAATCGCGCCAGGGCCATTGCGTGCGCACGTTATCGTCCTGATAGCCATAAGAATCCGAATAGCGCGCAACATCCAGCCAATGAACCGCCATTTTTTCTCCATAGGCCTTTTGCTTCAAAAGTTCGTCTACAACTTTTTCAAAAGCATTGTTGCTGTCATCTGCCAAAAACCGATCCATTAGATCCAGCGAAGGAACTAATCCGGTCAGGTCGAGAGAAACACGTTTAAGTAAATGCTCTTTGGAAGCTACATCATTCGGCGCTAATCCCTTGGCTTCCATGCGGGCAAGTACAAAATGATCGATTTCATTTTTTGGCCACGCTTCTTCATCCAGCTCGGGTAATTTTGCTTTTACAGGAGCTACAAACGCCCAGTGTTTTTCGTATTTCGCCCCTTGTTTAATCCACTTTTTAACCAAACCAATCTCTTCCTCGCTCAACATTCCCAGATGAGATTCGGGTGTAGGCATCTGATAGGCAGGATCAGAAGAAGTAATCCGCCGGTACAGTTCAGACTCTTCGGGTTTTCCGGGCACAAGCGCAAAGGCCCCTTTGGTTTCTTTTAAAGGTAAGAAAGCTGTTTCAGCCAAATCAAGTCGCAAATTAGCTTCCCGTTTTTTGGCGTCCGGCCCGTGGCAGGCGAAGCACTTATCCGATAAAATCGGGCGTATATGAAAGTTGTAGCTGACAGTTTCGGGTTCGTTGGACTTTTGAAAGAGTTTATCACTTTTATAACAAGATACAATGGCGAGCGCCAAAGTAGCTGTGAAGGCAACTGCCAGAAAAATTCGTTTCTTCATAGTATCCGAAATACAAACAATTGTTTAATCAATAAAGGTAAAAGGTGCAGCAATTTACTGTTTAAATCCAATATCCCCACACCTGGGATACACCATTTTTTCACCTGTATATAATTCATACACAGATTTTTGATTTTTTTTAAAAAATAGGTTGAAGTATTCTCTGTTGCTTAATCAATGGGTGAAAAGAAGCTATTTGAAGTAACCATGAAGTCAATAACGCAATTAAGATTTGTAGTAGGCTCTTGCTGAGCTTGTTCCAATAATTCTTTCAGACTTATCATTTTCAGGCTTTTTTGTGCGCTACCATAGAACCCTTTTTCAGGGTTAACAGTAGTGAAGTACTCCCCCGATTAGCTCAAATTTTCATATTGATTCTTTCCAATATATACAATTCACCGAACAGCAGAAAGCCAGAAAAATGGATCAGGCAGGTACAGGTGCACATTTTTTGTATCTTTGGGCAAAATCTATATTAGTATCCCATTCATCTCGTTTTTATGGAATTTCAGAAAAGTCACCGGTTGGATAATTTGAAATACGACATCCGGGGTCCTGTCTACGAAAAAGCTCAGGAGCTTGAAAGTCAAGGCTATAAGGTTATTAATCTGAATATTGGCAACCCGGCACCTTTTGGATTTGACGCCCCCGATGAAATTGTGCATGATATTATTATGAATATTCGTAACGCACAGGGATACTCAGATTCGCGGGGACTGTTTTCAGCACGTAAAGCGGTGATGCATTATACCCAAACGCAGGGAATTCCACAGGTAGAAATTTCTGACATATTTATTGGAAATGGCGTAAGCGAACTGATTTTGCTCGCTATGCAGGCACTGCTCAATACGGGTGACGAAATTCTTGTTCCTTCACCAGACTATCCGCTTTGGACTACCTCAATTGCACTAAGTGGCGGAAAACCAGTACATTATATATGCGATGAGTCCGCAGACTGGAATCCTGACCTGGATGATCTGGAACGAAAAATTACGCCTCGCACCAAAGGGATTGTGCTCATTAATCCCAACAATCCGACGGGTGCAGTATATGATAAAGAAGTGGTTGCCCGCATTGCGCGTATCGCCGAAGAGCACGGCCTGATTATTTTTTCAGACGAAATCTACGACAAGATTTTGTACGACGGAGCCGTGCATTATCCCATTGCCACAATGGTTGAGGACACCCTGTGCGTAACCTTTGGCGGTCTTTCCAAAAACTATCGGGCTGCCGGATTTCGTGGCGGTTGGATGATTTTAAGCGGAGCCAAGCACCGGGCCAAATCCTACATCGAAGGAATTTTGCTGTTGGCTAGTATGCGCCTGTGCGCCAATGTACCTACTCAATACGCCATACAAACGGCTTTGGGAGGCTATCAAAGCATTAAGGATCTGGTACTTCCGGCGGGACGGCTGCACAAGCAGATGAATTTGGTATACGACCGGCTCACCTCGATTCCGGGCATTAGTTGTGTAAAACCCAAAGGTGCGCTTTATTTATTTCCTAAAATTGATCTGAATGCCTTCGATTTCAAGGACGACGGAGCCTTTGTTTTTGATTTGCTCAGCGAACATAAAGTGCTTGTTGTGGCTGGTACAGGATTCAATTACATTCATAATGATCATTTCCGCATTGTGTTTTTACCTACCGCCGATGAGTTAAATCTGGCTATGGATCGGATTGAACTTTTCCTGGAATCTCGCCGTGTACCTGCCTTTCGTACGGTCGAAGAAGTTCTTGAATAATTGATTTCATAAACCACTATTTTCACCCGATACTCCATTCAAATGGCTGCACCGTCTACGCCTGCCTACGAGCAAAAAAGTCAGCGTTTGTTTTTATTTCTTTGTGGATTATTTCTGACCAATGCTTTGATTGCCGAGATAATTGGGACGAAAATCTTTTCCGTTGAAAGCATGATGGGCTGGAATCCTGTACAAATTCCGCTCGCAGGACAACTTCTTGATTTCAATATGTCGGCGGGCGTACTCAATTGGCCGGTCGTATTTATAACCTCAGACCTCATCAACGAGTATTTTGGGAAACGAGGCGTTCGTCGTATTTCTTTTCTGACGGCCGGATTTATTGTCTACATGTTTTTTACTGTATATGGTACTACCCTACTGCCCCCGGCCCAATTTTGGCTCGATCTCAACAGCACCGATTCGGCAGGAAATTCATTCAACATAAATGAAGCTTTTTCCAGGATTTTTCAGCAGGGACTAGGCATTATGATTGGTTCGATTACGGCATTTCTATTGGGACAACTTCTGGACGTTTCGGTGTTTAGCTGGTTACGAAGCAAAACCGGCAGCAAGTACATTTGGCTGCGGGCCACCGGCTCCACGATGTTTTCTCAACTTGTAGACAGCTTCGTGGTCATCGGAATTGCCTTTTATGTATTTGGCAATTGGAGCATCAGTCAGGTTTTTGCCGTAGGTTTGGTCAATTATTTATATAAAGGTACGGTAGCAATTTTGACCACACCGCTCCTGTATGCTGCGCATTATGGTATAGATTCTTACCTTGGAAAAGAACAAGCCCTTCGAATGACCACTCGGGCCGCACAATCAACTTTTCAGGAGTAACAGATTGATTAAGAATAATTTAAAAAAATAGTATCACAAAATTCTTTTTTCTACTTCCGTTTTTTTGCATGACCATTTTCATGAAGCCTGCCACTTTATATTCAATTCTTCTGATTCTTGCCCTTGCCTTTTTTCTGCGCGTGTACCAATCCGGCTCTCATGGTTTATATCTGGATGAAAAATATACGATGGTTATTTCGCAGGGAATTGTCATGGAAGGTGCAAATCAAAAAGACGTCTTTTTTACCCCCGGCAAAACCTACTTTACGCCCGCGGAATTCTGGAAAGAAAAAACTTTTTCTGATTTTATAGAAGCCAACATCCGGGGAGACATTGGCAACAGCCCTGTATACTATGGATTTTTGTGGCTTTGGATGAAGGTGTTCGGTCTTGGTGATTTTGCCGTTCGGCTATTGTCGGTGGTGTTCAGTACGCTTGGGGTTGGAATGCTCTACCTGTTTGTAAAGCGTCATTTAAAATCTGAATCTCTGGCTTTATTAAGCGCTTTTATTGCCGCAATAGAACCGTTTTTCGTGGCATACAGTCACATGGCGCGCAATTATTCGCTGAGTTTTTTACTGACATTAGTAGCCACTCACGTTTTTTTACTCATCGTTGAGAAGCTCAAAACAAAATCACCCGCCCGAAATCTTTACATACTTTACGGATTTCTACTGATTTTAAGCCTATTATCGCACTATCTAACACTGACAGTTTTTTTAGCACATGGAATTTATGTACTTTTTTACGTACGATTCAGGCAGTGGTTCCCTTTGCTGCTGACTGTCCTGGCGAGTGTGGGTGTAGTTTCGCTGTGGTTTATTTTTGGCGGTGGAAAATACACTTTTCAAACTCTTGCACATCAGGCTCAACTTTACCGGGGTTTGGCTCAAACAAACCCTTTCGATAATCCTTACGCAATCATCCTTCCGGCAACGCTCCAAAATGTTGCCGTCAAATCGCTGCCACTTTGGGCCGACCTGCTAATTATTTTTAATGGACTGGGGCAGATTGATACTTTGGGGATTCGCAATATGGCTATTGCGCTTACGCTTGGTATATGCGCCGTTTTTGTACTAAAAAAATCATTAACCCAGGAAAAACCGTCACTACTTTTAGTTGCTCTTTTTGCATTTTTACTGGTTGCAGGGCTGCCGTTCTACACCGTAGCCCGGCCCCAATACATTGTTCTTTCTACGCTTCCATCGTTCTTTTATTTACTACTACGGCATTTGCGAAAAAGTACTTATCAAGTCCCGACTTCCCTTCTCGTTTTCTTGTTTGTATTAGCCACAATTCCCACGTTGTTTTTGATCGTGATGGCTTTTAAGAATAATCATACCTACGGTCTGACGCAGCGTTATTCAGGCTTTTCTTTTCCCTACTCTATCTTGTTTGTTGCCATGATCCTGCGGGAAGTAGTTAGCTTGCCAAAAGCCTTTCAGGTTGTTTTTGGTCTGGTTTTGGCTGTTCAGGCCTATTTTGTGGTAGATTTATTGGTTCGGCTTTATCAGGACCGTGCACCAAAGTACACCTATTTCGTAAACCCAAGAGGCCCGAACCCGTATGCGCTAACCGCTGAAAAAATTATGCAGAAATATGCTCCCGGAGATACAATTTTGTATCCTTCCATAAAATTAAATCCTATGGATGAGATTGAAAAAACGTACTATCCCTATTCAATTATGGATGCGCAGCTGACTAATTTATACCTTCCAAAAGACGCTGCCTACTGGCAGCGAATGGACACCACACAGACGGATCAGGTGCTGCTGCTAAAAGGCGATACGGGAAAGAAAATTGTACTTTTTGACTTTGAAGGCCGGAAGCACCGGTATTAATAGTTCTGGCTTATTTTGATTGCTGTTGCCGCCAATGATCGCACAAAATAGCTGTGGCAATTCCTACGTTGAGTGATTCGGCTCCACCAAATCTGGGAATTGTTACCCGCTGTCCGATCAATTGTCCAACGTCTGCACTAATTCCCTGCGATTCATTTCCCATGACTAAATACCCCCCTTCGGATGGAAATTTAAAATCATACAAAGATGCTCCTCCAAGAAAAGCTCCTACCAAAACAGGTGAGCCGGGATGTCCGTTAATAAAGTCTGGCAAGGAAGTATAAAAGGCCTGCACGCGCGTGAACGACCCTTTACTTGCGGCAATTACTTTGGGATTATAAAAATCGGTAGTATTTTCAGAACAGATTAGTTTAGAAATTCCGTACCAATCAGCAATTCGGATGATCGTGCCCAAATTTCCCGGATCCCGAATATCATCAAGCATCAGGGCATATTCCTTATTTTGTGCACACAAAAAGGCGTTATCTTTCGTTTTTGCTACGGCAAGGCAGGAGTCATTGCTCTGAAAAGTACCCAAACGATCCATATCGGATGCGGAGGCCGTATACGAAGGCACATTGGCCTGAGACTGAATACTTCCGTACTTTTGCAAAAATTCGGGGGTCGTGACCACCATTTCAACGGTATAGTCCGAGGCGAGCAGTTCCTGTACACTCTTGGCTCCTTCCACAATAAATGCCTGCTCCTGCTGGCGAAACTTTTTGATTTTCAGCGAACTGATATACTTAATTTGATTTTTTGAAAGCATTGAACAAAGCAAATTATGTGTCGTGTCTTGGGCTGCTTGGCATTCTTGCGACGCTCCTGCTGTCGGGCTGCGCCCGTCAAACGCCAGGGCAACGGCGCTATCTTCTGGGAACAACAGTCTTTAAGGGCAATCAGGCAATCCCCGATAGTGAGTTGGAAGCGCTGATTCCTCAAAAACCAAATCGCCGATTTCTGGGGCTACCAATTTTTCCCTATCTGGCATTTTATCAGGCCGCTAAGGTAACCTATAATCGGGAAGAGCACCAACGAAAACTGAACAGCCTGGTACAGGAATTTAAATCAAAAAGTAGTTTACAAGAGGAAGATCAGGCTCAGCTCCGGAAACTGCAACGGAAATATGGCAAAAAAATCACGCGTGAACAACGGCGAATTGAGGAAGGAAATGACTTGATGCGTATCCTGGGTGAGCCTCCCGTATACTTTAATGAATTGGACGTCGCCCGTAATCTTGAAAAAGTTCAGGGATATTTGTTCAATAATGGCTTTTTTGAAAACAAGGTTACCTCGCAAATTGACACGATTCTGAAACGGGTACGCACAACCTATATAATACAGGAAAATCGCCCGGTTCTTTTACGTAACGTTCACTACCAAATCGGCGATTCGGTTCTTGATAGCCTGATTCGGGCGGCCAAAGAGCCGGCTTCCCTACGTTCCGGCGAACGCTACAAAGGCGATCGGTTTGAAGAAGAACGCGTTCGGATTGAGACGATCCTTCGAAATAACGGCTACTATGGATTTTCAAGACAATCCATTTCTTTCGTCATTAATGACACCATCAAAAAGCCCGAAACCGATAGTTTGTACAAATTAGTAGATGTAATTTTGCGCCTCCAAAACCCGCCTCCGGGGCAGTCATCCTATCAGGCATATCCGGTACATTCGGTTCAATTTGAGATTTTACCTCCCGGAAATCTGCCTGATTCTCTTTTTCAAAAGGATACATCTACCTTTCGCAACATTCATTACGTATTTACCCAAAGCCGTTTTTCTCCCCGAATCCTGAACGGCAAAATGCTCATTCGGCCCGGGAAAATATATAGTCAGGAAGACGAACGGGAAACACAGCGGCAACTTTCCCTGACAGATCAGTTCCGATTTGTGAACTATGGGTTTGATACCACTGCGCTTGGTTTGCGAAGTTATTTTCGAGCAATACCTCTGGACAAGTACCAACTTTCAGCCGATGTCGGTCTCAACGTCATTCAGCTGCAACAGGCACCGGGGCCTTTTGCCAATTTTTCGTACAAGATCCGTAATGTATTTCAGGGGCTTGAAAATTTTGAGGCCAACCTCCGGGGTGGCATTGAGGCCGTCACGGGCTTTAATGACAACAAATTGTACCGAAGTCAGGAGTTTAATTTAAATACTTCTCTGCTCTTTCCACAGCTTTTATTGCCGGTCGGGGCGCTCCGCACCCGGTCGGGGAGGTTTAATCCGCGTACGCAGGTTGGTCTTGGCTACAACTTTGTCAACCGTCCTGAATATACCCGTACGAGCCTCAAATCGGCCATGACCTATTCGTGGCAGCCCTCAGCCAACCTGTTTTATAATTTATCACTACTCGACCTTAACATCCTGAATACCACCCGCCTGGCACCCGAATTTGACAGTTTACTAACGTCCTTTCAAAGTCAGGGCAACAACCTGATCAATAGTTTCAGAAAATCCTTTGTCTCGGGCATTAACTTTACCTTAGTTTACAATACCAATTCATTTTTGGGCCCACCCAAAAAAGCGCAGTATTTTAGGGTAGCGCTCGAATCCGGCGGCACGAGCATCAGTCTGTTTCCGGGTCAGCAACGGCTAATTGAAAGTGCCTTTGGTAGTTTACAATTTTTTCAATACCTGCGCTGGAATGTTGATTATCGTCGGTATTTCCCTTTGGGGCGCCGGTCGTCGTTTGTTACCCGAATCAACACTGGAAGCGTATTGAGTTATGGCGTAAATTCGGTTCCTCCTTACGAGAAATATTTCTTTGCCGGTGGCTCAAACAGCATTCGGGCGTGGCTGCCGCGTCGGTTGGGGCCGGGCGCATCTGCACCACGGCTTACACAAACCAACTTTTCGGTAGAAGCCCCGGGCGAAATTCTGCTGGAAGCCAATCTGGAACTTAGGGGAAAATTACTTCATTTCTTTGGGGATATAAATTATGCCCTATTTCTGGATGCTGGCAACGTGTGGACGCTGCCGATTACTGAGCAGTTTTCGGATGGGGAATTTCGCTGGAATAGCTTCGGCAAACAAATCGCTCTTGGTACGGGTGCAGGCCTTCGCTACGATTTTTCCTATTTCGTTTTACGGTTTGACTTTGGTTTAAAAATCTTTGATCCTTATCTGGGAAGTTTTGTTTTGAATGAATTTAACTGGAAAAAGCCTTTTAATCAGAACCAAAAGAATTATCTCAACTTCAATCTTGGCGTAGGTTACCCGTTTTAAGACAAGTATTTTTTGCGCAAACACTGCCACTTTGTCAGTAAATATCACTTTCTTTATTACTTTTGTAGCTGGATTTGAAGCAAAAAACAGCAACTCCCCCTTCTGCCCGAAACTACCGGGCGGTTAATGTTTGACTTTCGCCAGTTAGTATATCTTATGGAACAACGCATTACAGAAACATTAAAAATATTGACCGAGGCCGATAAAGAAGCCTGCGAAACGGTTAAAGTTACCGAAGACGAACTTTCGATTAATAAGAAAAAACTCTTTATTGAAAGCTACGGCTGTCAAATGAATTTCTCGGACAGCGAAATAGTCGCATCCGTGATGCGGGGTGCCGGGTTTGCTACAACTTCTTCGGTTCAGGATGCCGATCTGATCTTTCTGAATACCTGTGCGATTCGGGATAATGCCGAACAAAAAGTTCGCAATAGGCTCGTACACCTGAATGCCCTCAAAAAAAAGAAACCGGGACTGATGATTGGCGTGTTGGGCTGCATGGCCGAGCGCCTGAAAGCCCGGTTGCTGGAAGAAGAAAAAATGGTCGATATTGTGACCGGCCCGGATGCTTACCGCGACCTGCCCCGCCTCGTAGAAGAAGCAGGAACCGGACAAAAAGCAGTGAACGTGTATCTTTCACGGGAAGAAACTTACGCAGACATTGCCCCTATTCGTCTGAATTCCAACGGAATTACGGCATTTATATCAATCATGCGTGGCTGCGACAACATGTGCAGCTTCTGTGTCGTACCTTATACCCGTGGCCGCGAAAGGAGTCGTGACAATGTGTCAATCGTGAAAGAAGCGCAGGGGCTTTTTGCAGATGGCTACCGGGAAGTGACACTCCTGGGGCAAAATGTGGATAGCTACAAATACCGGGCTTCTGAAACGACCGAGCCCGTGACCTTCGCCCAATTGCTGGCTGAGGTGGCAGCTATCCACCCTGACCTCCGGGTGAGATTCAGCACTTCGCATCCAAAAGATATTACGGATGAAGTGTTGTATACCATGAAAAAGTACGACAATATCTGTAAATACATTCACCTGCCCGCTCAAAGCGGAAGCAGCCGGATTCTGGAACTCATGAACCGTACCTATGATCGGGAATGGTACATACAAAAGATTGATCGTATCCGGGCAATTTTGGGAGAAGACTGCGGTATTTCGCATGATATGATTACCGGTTTTTGTACTGAAACTGAGGAAGATCATCAGGATACGCTTTCTCTTATGGAATATGCCCGCTACGACTACGGCTATATGTTTGCCTACTCGGAACGACCGGGAACGCCCGCTGCCCGAAAATTGACGGACGATGTTCCTCACGAAATAAAAATGCGCCGACTCAATGAAGTCATCGCCACGCAACAAAGGCTATCGCTGGAACGGAATCAGCGCATGGTAGGAAAAATTCATAAGGTATTGGTTGAAGGTGTTTCAAAGCGATCAGAAGAGCATTTTCATGGCCGCAATGATCAAAATAAAGTCGTCATTTTCCCGCGCGAAAATTACCAAATGGGCGACTACGTGCATGTTTTGGTGACTGAATGCACCGCCGCGACGCTGATTGGCCATACGGTAGAGGAAGTGGTTGTAGCGTAAAATACTGAAAACTACTTCCACCCAAAATTTACTGAACTGACTTTACATGAATTTATCCGAAATACAGGCCATAAAAAACCGCTTCGGGGTTATCGGCAGCGCTCCGGCACTCAACTACGCCATCAACGTAGCAATGCAGGTTGCAGCCACCGATCTGACGGTACTGATAACGGGCGAAAGCGGCAGCGGAAAAGAATCTTTTTCCAAGATTATTCACAGCCTGAGCGCACGAAAACACGGGCCGTTCATCGCTATTAACTGCGGGGCAATTCCCGAAGGCACTATTGACTCTGAACTATTTGGGCACGAAAAAGGCTCCTTTACCGGTGCATTGGATGCCCGAAAAGGATATTTTGAAACCACCAGTGGAGGCACCATTTTTTTGGATGAAATCGGTGAAATGCCCATTGGTACTCAAGCCCGGTTGCTGCGCGTTCTGGAAAACGGAGAATATATTCGGGTGGGCGCCTCCAAAGTACAAAAAACGGATGTTCGGGTAGTTGCCGCTACGAACGTAAACCTTCGGGATGCCGTGAGTAACGGAAAGTTTCGGGAGGATTTATACTACCGTCTCAATACTGTTCCGATTTATGTACCGCCCGTACGTGAGCGAGGCGAAGATGTGCTAATGCTCTTCCGCAAATTTACCAACGATTTTGGCGAGCGCTACCGCACCCGGCCTGTACGGCTATCTACTGATGCCCGCGAAACCCTGATGGCCTATGAGTTTCCGGGAAATATTCGTCAGCTCAAAAATATTGCCGAGCAAATCACGATTCTGGAAACCGAAAAAGACGAGCCCATTAGTGCTGCCACCCTGCACCGCTACCTCCATCCCGTCAATCCATCGGCCAGGCGAGCGCTGATCCCTCTACCTAACGCCGATGACGGAGGGACTTCTTTTTCAGAACGTGAGCTGCTGTATAAGGTACTTTTTGATATGCGTCGGGATGTTAATGAACTCAAAAAGCTGGTGCGGGAAGTTCTGCAAAACGAACAGTACGGACACGAAATCCTTGAAAATCATCAGGAGTTATTTGAGACAATAAACTCATCCGTAGAGCATGCAAAGCCCGGCGCCGTCACTGACTCATCCCGGCTCCTGCCACCCCCACCGACCAATCGGGTTGTTGATTTGGATCGTTACTCTGAGGAGCGCAGCCAAATTGAGGATGTAGAGCACATTTCGGAAGAGGAAGAATCTCTTTCGCTGGAAAACCAGGAAAAAGATTTGATTATCAAGGCATTAAAGAAAAACAACAATAAACGAAAATATGCCGCGCAGGCGTTAGGTATTTCGGAACGTACCCTCTATCGAAAAATTAAACAGTATGACATTGAAGAGTAAATCAAAAAAAGCCCTCGTGTTGGCTATTGGCTGGGTGTTCTGCTGCCTGATGATTACAGGCTGTGGCGTTTACTCTTTCACAGGAACAAATTTATCGTCAGATATAAAAACATTTACCGTCCTGAATTTTAGCACAGGCGTTGCCGGAGGGCCCTCCAATTTGCCGCTGCAAGTCAATGAAAAAATAAAGGAATATTTTCAGCGAAATACCAGCCTGACTCTCCTGCCCAACGGCGGCGACCTGATCCTGGAAGGCACCCTGACCGGCTATGATGTAGTTCCTGTTGCGCCTACGGCCAATGATCAGGCAGGATTCAACCGTTTGAATGTTACCGTACAGGTTCGGTTTACAAATACGAAAGATGAAACTAAAAATTTTGATCAGTCTTTTTCATTTTACGCCGATTTTCCACAGGACCAAACCCTGGATCAAAACGAAGCCCGGCTTTTGCCTACCATTTTGGACCAAATCGTGCAAAATATTTTTAACAAATCAGCGGCCGACTGGTAAACCACATTTTTTTGTATTTAAAATTCCTGTTTCCTGACACCACCTTTCTTCATCCGACCCCATGACTATTGTTGATAAAGAAACCTTTGCGTATTGGGTAACTCACCCCAACGACATAGAAGCCAGCAATTTAGCACGGCTCGAACATACCGCTCAGGCATTTCCGTATTGCCAGATTTCCTATACGCTCCTGGCCAAAGTAGCTTCTGAGAGTGACTCGCCCCGCTTGCCTGAATTTATTCCGTTGGCCGCAGTTCATAGCCTCAACCGCAAAGGTTTGCGCCGCATAATCGAAAATGAATTTGCCTGGTCGGAGGCTATGCTGAACCGCCTCTCGGACTTGCCCCACGGCCGCACTGACTCCCGAAACAATGCCACTCCCTACGGCCTTGACAAACCGATTTCGCTGGTACGATTTGAGGATCGATTTAAAAAATATGATACAGCGCCCGACCGTGAAGCGGCGCATGAAACCAATGTTCCCAAGTTCCTGCCCGTCGATGATACCGTTTTGACTGAAAAAGTAATTGAAGAAGAATTGACCCATAAAAAGCTCAAAGTGGCCCCAATCCCCGTCATTGAGCTTTTGCCATTGCCCACTCCTAAGGAAGACGAGCGGCGTAAGCAGCAGGAAATTATTGAGGCATTTATCAAAAATGACCCCCGAATTGGCCCGATTCGTGTAAACAAAAACGAAGCGGAAATTCAGCCTGTCGACTTACTGAGTCATCGCTCACAGCCCATGCCAATGGAGGGATTAGCGACGGAATCTTTCGCAAAAATTCTGGTGAAACAAGGTAAAATTGACAAGGCTATTGACATGTATCAAAAACTGATGTTGAAAAACCCAGAAAAAAAGGATTACTTTGCGGAAAAAATTGCAGAACTAAACGCTAATTCTTAATCAGAAGGCGTCGCTGTGTAAAATATTAACAATTAAAATTAAAATACCTTTAAACTCATTTTATGTACCTGGCTCTCATTATTCTCGTGGCGATTATCGCTGTATTGTTAACATTGGTAGTACTTGTTCAAAATTCTAAGGGAGGCGGGCTTTCCAGCGAATTTAGTGGTGCAGGTACCGGTCAAATGTTTGGCGTAAAAAAAACAACTGACCTTCTCGAACAAATTACCTGGGGAATGGCCGGTGCAATTATTGTTATCTCTTTGGCTTCTTACATAATTGTTGGCGGCGGACAAACCGATCAGTCTACAATCAACAGCGTAAATGTTGAAAAGGCCCAAAATACAACCTTACCAGGTGGCAGCATCGCTCCCGCTCCATCAACTACACCGGCGCCTGCACCTGCTGCCGGGGATTCAGCCAATTAACAGAATATTATCATAAATTAAGAAAAGTACTTTTTCTTAATTTAATCAAAAAATCCAGCCTGTTCTATATAGGCTGGATTTTTTGATTTTAGCTTAAAACTGCTTTATCCCGCATGTATATACCGGATCATTAATTTCTTTGCTACCGGTAGTAAAGTTTCATCCATTGGCAATTCGGCGGGCGACTCCACCAAATAAGTAGCAGGATTTGGCATATAGGTGAACCGGCGGGTCAACTCTACCTTCATACTTTCGTAGGTTGAATGCACACTTTTACGCAGCGAGTCAACCGGGTATGTTTGAACCATTCGTTCTTTTTGTGCATCAAAAAGGGTCATCTGATAGCGAAAAATACTTAGCTCCCGACTTTTTGTCCGATGAATGAACAGATACCCTTCGTCTGAACGCAGGGGAATAATCCCTACCGGGGCAATTGTCAAAGCTGATTGTACTTCTTCCAGCCGTGATTTCCCTTCCTGCAATGTTTCCGAAAAGCGTGGAATTGCAAATTCCAGAATGCCGTTAATCTCTTCCAGGTGAGGACTGTCCTCGTATTCTTCTTTATAAATTAATTGTAATCTTTTCCAGTCCACATCGGTCAGGCTTTTAGGAAAACTCTTCCGAAGCGAGCGTTGATTTTGCCTGATGGACAAACTACTTTGGTAATGTTCATGCAGTTGGGGAAGATGCGGAAAAAGCATTTGGTTGCTAAAATCGCTTTTCACATGCTGTAAATATGCCAGTAAGACATATTTTTTGTACTCAAAATCCAGAATTCCGTCAGTAAGCCACTGGCTTGAAAGCTTTGTCATAGATAAGGAATGATTGATTTACGGGTAAAATATACACATAAATCATTAAACACCAAACTATATTTTCTCAAATATGATTCAGAAGCAACAATATTCTTTCAATAGCAGTCTATCCAGAATGTCAGCCTAAAACTGAAAAAATGACAGAGTTTTGCGCTGGCACAGAATATGCCTGTACCTATTATATCAAATGAAAGTTTGTAACAATTTTAAACCGTTAATTCTTATGTCAACTTTAACCGAAGAAAAAGTGAGCGTACAACCCTTAGCAGACCGGGTTCTGGTAGAGCCAGCTCCCGCCGAAGAAAAAACAGCCTTTGGTATTATTATTCCTGATACCGCAAAAGAAAAGCCACAACGCGGAACTGTAATTGCCGCAGGCCCCGGTAAGAAGGATGAGCCAATGACCGTGAAAGTGGGTGATACCGTCCTTTACGGAAAGTATTCTGGCACTGAGTTGGCCGTTGATGGCAAAGATTGCCTCATCATGCGTGAATCAGACATTTTTGCTATCATCGAAGCATAAGTCTGGTAACGCATTTTTTATGTTACTATCTGTAAAATCAAGTAAAACAATTAATTAATCAGCACTATGTCTAAGAGAATTTTTTTCGACTCAGAAGCTCGTGATAAAATCAAACGCGGAGTAGATACCCTGGCCGACGCCGTTAAGGTAACCCTCGGACCCCGTGGCCGCAATGTTATTATTGATAAAAAATTCGGCTCACCTACCATTACAAAAGATGGTGTGACCGTTGCCAAAGAAATAGATCTGAAAGATCCCATGGAAAATATGGGTGCTCAGCTGGTAAAAGAAGTAGCGTCTAAAACTGCTGATTCGGCAGGTGATGGTACTACCACTGCTACTGTACTTGCCCAGGCCATTTATGGTATCGGTATCAAGAACGTAGCGGCTGGCGCTAACCCAATGGATTTGAAGCGCGGTATTGACAAGGCTGTTTCAGCGATTGTTAAAAACCTCGAAACTCAGAAAAAAGTAATTTCTACTTCTAAGGAAATCGCTCAGGTGGCTACTATTTCTGCCAATCATGACGAGGAAATCGGTAATATGATTGCCGAGGCCATGGAAAAAGTAGGCAAAGAAGGTGTAATCACCGTAGAAGAAGCTCGTGGAACCGAAACCGAAGTGAAGACCGTAGAAGGTATGCAGTTCGATCGTGGCTACTTGTCGCCTTACTTCGTGACAAACACCGAGAAAATGGAAGTTGAAATGGATCGTCCTTATATTCTGATCTCAGAAAAGAAGGTTTCTTCCATGAAAGAACTTCTTCCCGTACTTGAAGCAGTAGCTCAAACCGGCCGTCCATTGATCATTCTTGCAGAAGACGTTGATGGTGAAGCACTTGCAACATTGGTTGTTAACAAAATCCGTGGTGCCTTGAAAGTTGCTGCCGTAAAAGCGCCAGGTTTTGGAGATCGTCGGAAAGCTATGCTGGAAGACATCGCAATCCTGACTGGCGGACAGGTAATCAGTGAAGAGCGTGGTTTCAAATTGGAGAACGCTACTTTGGATTATTTGGGTACCTGCGAAAAAGCAATTATCGACAAAGACAACACAACACTTGTGAACGGTGACGGCGTGAAAGAAGATATTCAGGGCCGTATCAACCAAATCAAAGCGCAAATCGAAAATACAACGTCTGACTACGATCGTGAGAAGCTTCAGGAGCGTTTGGCTAAGTTGTCAGGTGGTGTAGCAATTCTTTACATCGGTGCCGTTACTGAAACCGAAATGAAAGAAAAGAAAGACCGCGTGGACGATGCCCTGCATGCTACTCGTGCAGCTGTTGAAGAAGGCGTAGTTGCCGGTGGTGGTGTAGCGCTGATCCGTGCTTCAGAAGCATTGGACGGACTTGTTGGAAACAACGACGACGAAAACACTGGTATCAACATTATCCGCTTCGCTATTGAAGCACCTCTACGTACCATCGTGTCCAACTCCGGCCGTGAAGCGTCAGTAGTGATTCAGAAAGTTAAAGAAGGAACGGGTGCGTATGGCTACAACGCCAAAGACAATACCTACGAAGACCTTTTGGAAGCAGGTATTATTGATCCTAAAAAAGTAACTCGTTTAGCCTTAGAGAATGCTGCATCAGTTGCAGGCATGCTATTGACTACTGAGTGTGTAATTGCCGACGAACCCGAAGAAGACAAGGGTGGCGGCGGAATGCCACACGGTGGTGGCATGGGCGGCATGATGTAATCAGCACCTTTCGGAAATAGAAGTAAAGCACAGGTCTTTCGGCCTGTGCTTTTTTTGTAGCTATTGGATATTTGAAAACCCTATTACAAAAAATAATTGGGAAAGCTTGCATTTCTTTTGTGTATTTCTTAAAATTAACAATTAGTTAATATTGAGATAACATTAAAGTAATGTAGCTATGAAAAAGCAACCTATATTTTTGATCCCAACCCTGCTGTCCCTGCTGACCATTTTTATGAGCACGTATAGCTTTGGACAAGTAGCTACCCTTCCAGAATTTTTGAAAGAAAAACAGGTATGGGACGAAAAACTGATTGTAGTATATACTCCTGACGATCAGCCACTTTTGAGCAAGGAGCAATTGAATGTGCTACATCCTTACACACAGGTTTTGCGCAAAGAAAAAATTGTGCTTGTGCAACTGCCCAACAAGCTTTCCAAAGCTAACAAACTATTTCTGCAACAGAAATTTCGGTACCAACCCGATAGAATTAACGTATGGGTCTTTGATGAAAAAGGAAATATGCGGATGTGCAGTACAAAACCAATTCAGGCCGAACAGGTCTTAAAGGTATTGAACATAGAGACTCGGCCCGAAGCTGTGGTGAAAGCCAAATTCTTTCTTGAATAGGACTAAAAATAGTATTGATAACACGAAATAGCCGCCCGAAAAAATTCGGAGCGGCTATTTAATTTACTCAACGTTATGAAAAACTTCTAACTTAGGACGCTTTGAACATTCCTAAGTCACACAAGTATAAATAAAATATCTGTACTCTATTCAAAAAAAGCCAAATGCCAATTAAGAATATTTTTATGTTGACAAAAAACGCACAAAGAATGTCCTGGAAAGAAGTTGATTATATAACCGTTTTAACCTAATTAAGTTCCATTCTTTTTATCTCACCCTTTTGGCAGTTCAAATCTCCATTAATCCGTCCCGCATCATAATCCTGCGATCGGCCATTTCAGATAATTGTTCGTTATGGGTCACAATGACAAAGGTTTGATTTAATTCGTCACGCAGTTTAAAAAACAATCGATGTAAATCTTCGGCATTTCGGGAGTCCAAATTGCCGCTTGGCTCATCGGCCAAAATTATGGCGGGATTATTAAGTAAAGCCCTTGCTACGGCTACCCGCTGTTGCTCCCCACCGGAAAGTTGCGAAGGCAAATGATCCATACGACTCGAAAGCCCCAGTAAATCAAGTAAAAAAGCACCCCGTTCTTTAATTTCTTTTTCTGATTTTTTTGAGGCAATATAGCCCGGCATACATACATTTTCGAGGGCAGAAAATTCGGCAAGCAAATTGTGAAATTGAAACACAAATCCGATGCGCTCGTTGCGAAACTGCGCAAGACTTTTTTCCTGCAAAGCCGAAACATCCGTTCCCTGAATGATGACCGAGCCGCTATCTGGTCGGTCGAGCGTACCAATAATGTGTAGCAAAGTACTCTTTCCCGCTCCTGAAGCTCCCACGATAGCCACAATTTCGCCTTGCTGAATTTGAAGATCAATTCCTTTCAATACCTGTAAGGAACCATAGCTGCGCGTAATACCGTGCGCTGTAAGTAATGTCATGCTGTCAATTAAAATGATGAGCCTAAAAATCAAACCTAGGAAAGTCCCGCAACTCATTCTGCATAAAAGCCGCTGAAAACTATCCGTCGTTTTGAATTATTCGTTAATTTGCCGTGAAAATACCAATTTACTACAATACTCATGAATATTCACGAATACCAAGGTAAAAGCATTCTGAAAAAATACGGGGTACGGATTCAGGAAGGAGTCGTTGCTGACACTCCCGATAAAGCTGTTGAAGTAGCACGTAACCTCAGCGAACAGACCGGTACCAAGTGGTACGTGGTAAAATCTCAAATTCACGCCGGTGGTCGTGGAAAGGGAAAAGTCGTTGGCAGTGACCAACGCGGAGTAGCTTTGGCAAAATCGGTGGAAGACGTACGGACAATTTCCAAGAATTTGCTGGGTAAAGTTCTCGTTACTCACCAAACCGGCCCCGAAGGCAAGCAGGTAAATAAAGTCCTGATTGCGGAAGATGTGTACTACCCCGGTCCTGGTGAGCCCAAAGAATACTATTTATCCATTTTGCTGGATCGCGGCCGTAACTGCAACGTCATCATGGCAAGTACCGAAGGCGGTATGGATATTGAAGAAGTTGCTGAGCATACTCCTGAAAAAATCATCAAAGAATGGATTGATCCATCGATTGGTTTGCAGGGATTTCAGGCTCGTAAAGTAGCGTTCGCTTTGGGATTGGAAGGTGAAGCGTTCAAAGAAATGGTTAAATTCATCGGATCTTTGTACCGCGCCTACTCCGAGAGCGATGCGTCGATGTTTGAAATTAACCCGGTTCTAAAAACCTCCGATAACAAAATCCTGGCGGTTGATGCCAAGGTAGATATTGACGACAACGCCCTGTTCCGGCATTCGGAACTAGCCGAAATGCGCGATATCAGTGAGGAAGATCCGCTGGAAGTTGAGGCAGGAGCCAACAATCTGAATTACGTAAAACTTGACGGAAACGTTGGCTGTATGGTCAACGGTGCCGGACTTGCCATGGCTACCATGGATATTATCAAGTTGTCGGGTGGCGAACCGGCCAACTTCCTGGATGTTGGGGGTGGGGCAAATGCCAAAACGGTAGAGGCAGGATTTAGAATTATCCTGAAAGACCCGAACGTAAAGGCAATTTTGATCAATATTTTTGGCGGTATCGTACGTTGTGATCGCGTAGCGGCTGGTGTGGTTGAAGCCTACAAAGCTATTGGCGAAATTCCGGTACCGATCATCGTTCGCTTGCAGGGAACTAACGCCGAAGAAGGTGCCCGTATCATCAATGAATCCGGTCTGAAAGTTTATTCAGCTATTGAATTCAAAGAAGCGGCAACTCGTGTAACTGAGGTTTTGGCAGAATTAGGCGTGTAAGAAGTAATTTGCATACATCATTACCTTCGGGGTGACTTCTGCACAGAAGTCACCCCGTTTTTGTAAAAATTAGATTAACGAACCCTGGGCTTCGGAAAACACATGGAACAGCGTCCTTTTTTTGATCTTTCGTACCTTGCCCACGGCACCCAAAAACAGCAGCGAGTATTTGAGTTGCTTACCAATAATTACATTTTTGAAATTTTACGCCCCTTTTCGCCGGTTCTCACGGGTACAATCCCGTTGGATATTGATACAGATACAAGTGATTTGGATATCATTTGCTGCTTTCAGGAATCTTCCGTTTTTCAACAATTAATTTATGAGAATTGGCAAACTGCTGCTGGATTTTCTGTAAAATCTTATACAATCAATAAACGTCCAACCATCCTTGCACGTTTTTACCTGGATGAAATTCCGGTAGAAATTTTTGGTCAAAATCGACCAACCGATCAGCAGGAAGCGTATAAACATTTGTTAATTGAAGACCACCTTTTGAAAAAATATGGAGAACCTTTCAAATTACAAGTAAAAGAATTAAAAAGTAAAGGCTGGAAAACCGAACCCGCCTTTGCCAAACTGCTACATTTGGAAGGTGACCCTTACCTTGCCTTATTGAATATGACCCGTTGAATTACAATACATTAAACAAACTTACCAATCTCCTCTCAGGTCTTTTTTGTTTGAGATTTATGGGCAATCATCTTATGGTATTTGTCCAATACCTATCTTTGCCGTCCGAAACAAATTGACATTTCATGGATTTTCGTTACAAAGCAGGATTTGTATTTTTGGCCAGTATGGCCTGTGGTTCCGTTTGGGCTCAAACTGATAGCACCGCACAACGGGACGGTGGTACGCTTAATCAGCTGACAATAGCCGCTTCGCGAACTGCTGAGCGCGTGATGGAAAGTCCCGTCACGGTGGAACATATCCCTTCAATTGAGTTACAAAAATTTCCGGGCACGGATCTGATTTCTAGTCTTTCGCGGTTCAAGGGAATTGACGTGAGTCAGTCGAGTTGGTTAATTACAAGTTTCAGCACCCGAGGATTTAATAGCAATAAAGCTGAGCGCGTAGTTCAACTAGCAGATTTTGTAGATGTTACCTCTCCTACTGCTTCCCTCTACTATGGCAATTGGGTCGGTATTTCGGACCTCGATCTGGCGAGCGTTGACATCGTCCATGGCGCAAACTCTGCGCTGTATGGGTCCAATGCCCTGAATGGTGTGATGTTGATGCATTCCAAAGACCCATTTGAAACACCAGGTGTGACGGCCTCAGTACGTGGAGGAAATCGTAATCTGATTGATCTTCAATTCCGCTATGCACAGGTTTTTGGTAAAAAATTAGCCTTCAAGCTGAATGCAAATTATTTCTCTGCTGACGAATTCGTAGCTCAGGGTGAAGAGGCAATCAATCGTGTAACCTCAGGAGGTCTGGCCGGGGCCGATCCTGCCAACAATGCTACGGGTTCACCACTTGGCTGGAATGCCGTAAATCGGTATGGCGATGGCGGACTTACGGTAAATACTCCGGCCCTGACCGCCCTCAACAATGGGCAGCCTTTTCGGATTTATACACCCGGCTACTCAGAAGCAGACATGCTGTGGGCCAAAGCCCCCGGCGATTTGTTTACGGTGCTCGGTAACAGCTACAAAGCTGGAAATATCCGAATCAATCCTTCTCTCCATTACCGAATTAATGATCGTATAAAGCTGGTCTATGAATACCGCTACACGTTTAGCAACGGGATTTTCCAAAGCAGCAGTCGATATGCTCAACGGGCCATGCAGTATGACCTACACCGGGCCGAACTTTCTGGAAAAGGCTGGTTTGTAAGGGCTTACACGGTGTATGATTACGGTGGAAAAGCGTATGATTTAAGTTCCCTCGGCAATGGAATCATGGGTAGCGTGATGGCCCCGGGCACCACTGCTGCCGGTGGAAGGTACCCTACATACAGCCAAAATTACTTTGCACTATGGAATCAGGTCTTTACTGCTGCACGTACCAACGGCTTGCCTGCCAATACAACTTTAAATGGAATTTATGCCCCAAATCCAACGGGAGATGCCCCTTCGCTGTTTAGTCTGCCGCAACAGATTCCGGGAGGTTTGGGCATTGCTGAGGCTCAGCAACTCGCTTCACAATTGTCTGCACAGTCGCTACTGCCGGTCAATAGCAAAGCGTTTGAAACGCTGCGTCAACAGATAGTAAATGGCGTCGGAAGTATCGAAATTAACGGTGCGCGCACGGTACGTGGCGCAGCCTTTGCCAACACGGCGCGTTTCTGGGATTTGAGTACGCAAAAAGAATGGCAGCTAACATCCACAACGCACGTAGTAGCGGGGGGTTCTTTTCGTAGACATCAGCTTCAATCGGCTGGAACATTGCTGGCCGATGGAGATAAATCGCCGATAAAACCCGGTACAAATGAGGTACTACTTCGCGATCAGATTGTAAATCAGGAAGGCGGTGTGTATGGCCAAATTCGGCAGGATCTGCTACAAAATCGTCTTCGTGTGGCCTTTGCCGGACGTTTAGATCATTTTCAGAATTTTGGCACCCGATTTTCTCCCCGATTGTCAGGCGTATACGCATTGGGTAAAAATCGGGAACACGTACTTCGGCTCAGCTATGCGCAGGCGTATCGTCAGCCCGCTCAGTTGGATCAATACATCTATCTGGACTTTGGCTCGCTGCTGGTGCAGGGAAATATTGATCGGGGGTTTCAGGGATTAAACGCGGTTTCTACTTTACCGAACGGTCAACCAAATCCTGATTTTTTGAAACCTCAAACTATAAAAAACCTATCGCCCGAACAGGCTAATACCTGGGAAATTGGATACAAAGGACAACTCCTGAAAGGACTTTACCTCGACGCAAGCTACTACCGAGCCCGCTATCAGGACTTTATCGGCACACTGCGGTTTTATGGCCGGGAAGACGGTTTGGCCGTAGAAGGTATGCCTTTTCCAACTGCCACCGGCGATTTTGCCAAACCTGCCAATGACCGTACGCGCGGACGACTGATTCAGGTGTGGGCAAATGCTGAACAACAGGTTCAAACTCAGGGTGTTGTTCTTGCCGTTGATTATTACACCAACCGTGCCCTGCATCTGTACAGCAACTATACCTACGCACACATCAATGAAGACGACGTTTCAGGCTTGATTTTGGGCTTCAATACGCCTACTCACAAAGTAAATCTGGGATTGAGCGGCACGCATCAAAAACTGACGTATAGTGCCAACTATCGCTACCAAACGGGCTTTACCTTTTTTATGCCTTTCGACGAAGGCGAAATTCCGGCTTATGGAACCGTTGATGCTCAGCTTGGCTATAAACTGACAGGTCTAAACAGTACTGTCCGTCTTGGGGGAACCAACCTCACCAACGCTAATGCACTATCTGCTTACGGCTCCGCCGCAATGGGCCGGGTGGTATATCTCGGCTGGGCGTTAGGCTTGAACTAGTTGTATTGGGAGAAGATTTCCTGGAATTCTTCTCCCAATCGTTTGAATATCAATTTGCAGGTAAATTCCGGGTAATCTTTTAGGCTTTTCGTTTGTTTTGATTATAGTACGTTTCATTCATACAAACCAAACCTATGGAAAATCTAAATGCGATAGGACTTGATACCGCCAAGTCGGAAGAACTAGCCACAAAACTCAATGAATTACTAGCCAATTATTCCATTTTTTACCAAAATGTACGTGGATATCATTGGAATATTAAGGGTCAAAAGTTTTTTGAACTTCACCTTAAATTTGAAGAATTATATAACGATTTGCTGCTAAAAATTGATGAGATCGCTGAGCGTATTCTTACTTTGGGCTACTCGCCTGTTCATAATTATTCGAGCTACGCAAAAACTTCAAAAATCGTTGAAAGTTCCGAAGTATCGGACGGCATAAAGGCGGTAGAGGATATTTTGAAATCATTCAAAGCAACCATTTTAATCCAACGTGAACTTCTGGCACTTTCTGCCGACGCCGAAGATGAAGGTACCAATGCATTGATGAGTGATTATATACGGGCACAGGAAAAACTAGTGTGGATGTACTCTTCCTTTTTAAGTAAGTAAATCTACGCTTAACCACTTTGCCAGTCCAAGGCGTTAGAAAACTAGAATAACAGGCTTCTGAGGGGTAGTATATACTTTCAGAAGCCTGTTATTTTTATGAAACGCCCCTTTATCCAAGTTTTTCTAATCCTATTTCTTACGTCAACTTCGGCAATTTGGGCGCAAACTGCCGATCCGGTTCCACCTTTTTCCTGGTGGAATCCGACCTCAGCAACTTTTCCAGTGCTCGAAGGGCAGGCATGGCCCAAAGGAGTCAGAAATTTTTATGATCGCCTGCCGGGCCGGGCAGAAGGAAATGTACGCACGCCGGTTTGGAACCTCTCCCGACAGTCGGCCGGGCTCATGTTACGCTTTAGGTCCGATGCTGCTCAGATCAAAATCCGATACGTGGTGGAGGGGCGTCATGCCTTGCCACACATGCCCGCTACGGGTGTCAGTGGCCTGGATCTATATGCCCGCGACAGCGATGGCAACTGGCAGTGGGCCACAGCAAAGTATACATTTGGGGATACGATTGAATACCACTTTCGGAATTTAAAACCCAATGACAACTACCACAAGCGCGGGCGTGAGTATCGGTTGTACCTTCCGCTCTATAATTCTGTAAAATGGCTGGAAATTGGAGTGCCTGAAAATACGCAATTTTCTGCTTTACCCGCCCGGACGGATAAACCGCTGGTAATATATGGAACTTCCATTGCGCAGGGCGCCTGCGCCTCACGTCCCGGCATGGCCTGGCCTACGATTGTTTCCCGAAAGCTGGATCATCCACTTATCAACCTTGGGTTTTCGGGAAACGGGCGACTGGAACCGGAAATTTTGGAAATGGTTGCAGAAATTGATGCCAGGGTTTTTGTGTTGGATTGTCTGCCCAATCTCGTCGTTCGGGAGGATTATCCGTTGGCTGAGGTAAAAACGCGGATTTTAAACGCTGTTCGTATGCTCCGCAAAAAACATCCAACTACGCCAATTCTTCTGGCCGAACACGCAGGCTACACCGACGAAGCCATCAATCCGATCAGCGGTCCACGCTACGCCGAACCTAATGAAGTTTTGCGTGAAGCTTTTTCCCAACTTTTAGGCGAGGGAGTTAAAGAGCTTTACCTCATTTCAAAAAAGGATTTTGAGCAAGACATCGAAAGCATGGTAGATGGCACTCATCCCAATGATTTAGGCATGATGCGCTACGCAGAAGGTTATGAGAAAAAACTGAGGACGTTGCTAAATGAACCGAAAGGCACAGTGTCTACTACCCAACCGACCATTCAAATGCGTGAACCCGACAACTATGACTGGGATACCCGGCACCGGGAAATTCTACGGATGAATCAGGAAAATCCGCCGAAGGTTTTGATGATTGGAAATTCAATTACACACTTTTGGGGCGGCCTGCCGGAGGGTCCGCATAGGCGCGGCGCAGATTCGTGGAAGGCAGTTTTTGACCCACAAAACACCCGAAACCTGGGCTATGGCTGGGACCGAATTGAAAATGTACTCTGGCGAATCTATCACGGAGAACTCGATGGATATGAAGCAAATCAGATTTATGTAATGATTGGAACCAATAATTTTCATCTAAATACGGATGAAGAAATTCTGACGGGTTGGCGAATGCTGATCGAGGCTATTAGGCACCGGCAACCAACGGCTACTCTTACGATGACGGGTGTGTATCCACGCCGTAAAGAAGAAAAACGTGTAGTAGCTCTGAATCAAAAACTTGAAGCATTGACCCGGGAAATGGGAGTAAAATATCTGGACGCAGGCAAAGTACTTTTGAAACCGGATGGCACTATAAATGAAACTCTTTTCACCGATGGATTGCATCCAAATGCCGACGGATATCGACTATTGAGTAACCAATACAACAATAGATAGTTTAAACTGATTTTGTATTTATACAGGATCAGTTTAAAAACCAAATGTTTATTGAGGAAGTATTTTCATGGAAAATGGGTGCAGAAACAGGCTTCTAAGATTCTCAGAGGCATTTTCTTAGTACCCATTTTTTTGTTTAATTCTACTTCAATCAGAATCTTACAGTTATAATAAACTAAAAACTGGATATCCGGGGAATAATTCACTAGCTTAGTCGTTGTAACTTTGTTGAAAACAAACATTTATAACTTTTTGTAGCTGATGTCCAAACGACTGACTATCTCCGCAGCCGTATTTTCACTTCTGTTATTCATCATCGCTCAATCTTATTTTGCTGATTTAAGCGAGACATTTTTCACCCCCAATCGATCTGATTTTTTACCCAAAGAACAACTTGTTCCGCCCGCACCCAAAATTTATGGAATTTCGACTGATTCTCTTCAAGTAGTGGAAGGCAGTATATTGTCAGGAGAAACCATGTCAACGCTCCTATCAAATTACAATATCAGTACCGCAACGATTCATTCTTTGGCCCAAAAAGCGCAGTCGGTATTTGCTCTGCGACGCATACGGGCCAATCAACGCTACACGTTACTTCATTCCACAGACTCAGTCCGTACGGCCCGTTATTTCATCTATGAACCCAATGAAACCGAATACGTAATCTACGATTTGCGAGATAGCCTCGCCGTTACACTTCATCAGCGCAAGGTTGAGACCGTCGAGCGCGAACTTGTGGGAGAGATCCACGGCTCGCTTTATCAATCAGTTATTGAGGCTGGCGGAACTCCCGGGCTTGTGGATCAGCTTGCTGATATTTATGCCTGGCGTCTGGATCTTAATCATATTCAGGCAGGAGATATTTTTAAATTAATTTTCGAGGAAAAACAAATTAACGGTAAAACCATTGAGCAAGGTCAACTGAAAGGAGCCTATATTGAGCATAACGGTACTCCCTTATACGCCATCGGTTTTGATCAGGGAAACGGTATCGCTTACTTTGATCAGGACGGGCAGAGTTTCAAAAAAGCCTTCCTGAAAGAGCCGGTTGAATACAGCCGCATCAGTTCTCGCTATACCAATCGGCGGTTTCATCCGGTGCAGAAACGCTTCAAAGCTCACCTTGGCACCGACTTTGCCGCACCGCGAGGCACACCAATCCGAAGTGTAGGCGATGGCATAGTACTGGAAGCTGCCCGAGCCGCCGGCAATGGTATTTATGTAAAGATTCGCCATAACAAAACATATACGACCCAATACCTTCACATGTCCAAATTTGCCAAAGGAATTCGTCGTGGCGCGCGTGTGAGTATGGGCCAAACCATTGGTTATGTTGGGAGTACAGGCCTATCCACCGGGCCACATCTTTGTTTTCGGTTCTGGAAAAATGGTCGGCAGGTAGATGCTTTAAAAGAAAAACTACCATTGGCAAAACCAGTAGAACCGAAGCATCAGGTTGCCTTCACGGCTGCCAAAGAACAGATTTTGGAGCAAATGCTTGCCATGGATGCCTCTTTTCAGCTAGAAAATCGATTGGCTGTTAAAGAAGAAAAAGCCGATCAATCATCCATTTAATTAATTCGTAAGTTAAAGTCGGGTTAACTCCTGGCTTAATTACCCGCCTTATTCCAGCTATATCCTTTTAATATTTCAAAACTACGAATCAGGTTCATAAGGGTTTATAACCTTTTGAACCTGATTTTTTTCATAGGTAACTATTTGCATGGGTTTTATTATGTTTTGGTGTATTTTTCCCGAAAATTGAACAATTCAAAAATCAAATTAAACTAAAACAACATGGATATGTAAAACAACCTTAAAAAACCACCCAAATTACATTCACCCTCTCACCACCTTCGAACATGGAAATTTTTGAAACCCTCGATCCTTTGCTCAAAACGTTTTGGTACGTTGCCATTCCAACCACCCTTATTTTCACTATTCAAACAGCGATGACCTTCCTGGGCACAGATGCATTGGATGGAATTGGGGCGGATTTTGATGGCGATTTTGATACCGTTGATGCTCCTTTCCAACTATTCTCGTTAAGAAATTTGATCAATTTTCTTCTGGGATTCAGCTGGTCCGGAATATCCCTGTTTTACTCCTTTTCATCGCCTCTCGTGCTCCTTTCAGTAGCTGTGTTGATTGGACTTTTCTTTGTGTACTTCTTCTTTTTTACAATCACCCAACTGCAAAAATTAGCAGAAGATAATTCTTTTCAGTTAAGTAGTGCATTGAATAAAACAGCAGAAGTATACCTGACAATTCCTGAATATAAAAGCGGTAAAGGTAAAATTCTGGTACACGTAAATGGTTCCCTTCGCGAACTTGATGCTATTACAGATCAGGAAAAGATACCTTCGGGCTCATTGGTTCGCGTATTGACTATTGAAAACAACAGCCTCTTATTAGTTGAAACCCTCTAATATTTACTACAAATGACTCCAATTATTCTTATCGTCGTTTTTGCCGTAGTCGTTTTTGCGACTATTACGGCTTTGATTTCCCGCTACAAGCGCTGTCCGTCTGACAAAATACTGGTAATTTATGGTCGTACCGGTGGCACTTCGGCCAAATGTATTCATGGCGGCGGAGCTTTCATATGGCCGGTTATTCAGGATTATGCCTTTCTGGACCTCAAACCTTTGTCAATTGAGGCCAATTTGACCAATGCCCTAAGCCGTCAAAACATCCGTGTGGATGTTCCCTGCCGTTTTACGATTGCAATCTCTACTGAAACAGACAGCATGAATACTGCTGCCGAACGACTGTTGGGTCTTTCATCAGAGCAGATTCAGGAATTGGCAAAAGACATACTTTTCGGGCAATTGCGATTAGTTATTGCCACAATGACCATTGAGGAAATCAACTCCGACCGGGATAAATTTCTTGAAAATATTTCCAAAAACGTAGACAGTGAGCTTCGTAAAATTGGCCTAAAACTGATCAACGTAAACGTAACCGACATCAAAGATGAGTCGGGTTATATTGAAGCGTTGGGCAAGGAGGCAGCCGCCAAAGCAATTAATGAAGCCAAAATAAGCGTGGCCGAACAGGAAAAAATTGGAGAGACCGGCAAAGCCCTTGCAGACCGGGAAAAAGATACGCAGATTGCCGAAACGCACCGCGACCGTGATGTAAAGATTGCGATTACCCAAAAAGACAAAGAAATCAGCATTGCCACGGCCGTCAAAGACGAAACGATTGGTAAAGCAGAAGCGCAACGTGATACGCGAGTCAAAATTTCGGAGGCCAATGCCATCGCTATTCAGGGTGAAAATGAAGCTAAAATTTCGATTGCAAATTCGGAGGCGCTACGCCGTGAAAAAGAAGCCGAATCTTTGCGTATTGCAATTTCTGCCGAGAAAGTACAGCAAGCCAAAGCTCTGGAAGAATCGTACCTTGCCGAACAACGGGCGGAAATGGCGCGCTCAGAACGGGAACGCTCCACGCAGATTGCCAACATTGTTATCCCGGCGGAAATTGCCAGACAGCGGGCCATTATTGAAGCTCAGGCTATGGCAGAAACCGTAAGGGAAAATGCCAAAGGGGAAGCCGATGCGATTTTTGCAAAAATGGAAGCCGAAGCAAAAGGTTTATATGAAATACTTACAAAACAGGCAGAAGGTTATAAGCAGGTGGTAGAAGCCGCTGGCGGTGACCCTAACAAGGCCTTCCAGTTATTGTTGATCGAGAAACTACCGGAGTTGGTAAAAACTCAGGTTGAAGCGGTCAAAAATATTAAAATTGATAAAATTACCGTATGGGATTCAGGGAGCGGACAACAGGAAAACGGCCAATCGTCAACGGCCAATTTTGTTTCTGGCATGATGAAAACCGTGCCGCCACTTAACGATCTGTTTAATATGGCCGGTCTAAATCTGCCAACATACCTCAAAGGACCCGAGGCAGAAAAAAAAGAAGAGTTAAATCAATAAGTTATTTGTTAAAAAGTATCGGGGTATTGTTTCTTACCTCGATACTTTTTCTTACCCCTCCTTCTCCCATGCCCCAGCGGATTACCAACATTCATGACAAGTTTGTAAAGGATTTACTTTCCCAAAAAGAACTGGCCATCGCATTTTTGCAGGAATACCTTCCCGGGGAAGTCGCACAGATCCT
>NZ_SMJU01000004.1:817-140661 GCF_004348825.1 Arundinibacter roseus | reverse complement strand
TGACCAACTCGACAAAGAGTCTTTTAAAGAAAAATTGCAAATATTACCACCCGATCTAAACAAAAAAGCCATGAGCATTTACGATGAACTCATTCAGGAAGGAATTGAAAAAGGAAAAGCCGAAGGAGTAGCAGAGGGCATGCAAAAAGGAATTGAAAAGACAATCCTCAATGCATTTGATAACGGCATTAGCTTCGACATTATTCGGATGATTACTGGTGAAAGCGATGAGAAAATCAGGGATGTGTTGAAGAAAAATGGAAGAGGATACTAGGCTATTCTTTGTGAAATTATCTAATAGTAAAAGATTAATCCTTTTCAGTTCAAGAATTGCTTTAAACCATTCAACTCACTGATTTATAACTTTATCCGCCAACCAGTCCATTGAACCAAATGGGCTGGTTTTCTTATGTCTACTAGCTTCAAAAGATTATTTTTAGGCAAAAAATAACAGTCAAATTCCTGATTTAATTGCCTTGAATTTTTATGAAAGCTATTGTTTACACAAGCTACGGTCCTCCCGAAGTACTATCTATCCAGGAAATCGAAAAGCCAATTCCTGGTCCAACTCAGGTTTTAATACGAGTAGAAGCTGCGACCGTCAACCGGACGGACTGCGCTTTGCTTTTGGCAAAACCATTCATCATGAGGTTCTTTTCCGGCTTTTTTAACCCAAACAAAACAACCCCGGGTACAGACTTTGCGGGTACAGTACATGCAATTGGTACGCAGGTCACCCGCTTTGAGGTGGGCGACCGTGTCCTCGGCTTTGATGATAGCGGGTTGTGTTCTCATGCAGAGTTCCTGACACTTTCAGAAGAAAAGGCGATGGTAAAGATCCCTGAGGGCATACGTTTCGTTCAGGCCGCTGCCAGTGCGGAAGGGGTTCATTATGCGCATAACTTCATAAATAAAATCCCACTAAAAAAAGGGCAGAAAGTATTGGTCAATGGAGCCACAGGTGCTATCGGCTCAGCGGTAGTACAGTTGCTCAAACATGCCGGAGCGAACGTAATTGCCGTTTGCGACACATCAAATATTGACCGCGTAAAAGGATTGGGAGCAGATGTAGTCCTTGACTATACCCAGCAGGATTTCACCCAAATAGATATAGGCACCTATGACTTCGTGTTAGATGCAGTAGGGAAAAGTTCATTCAGAAAATGCAAGCAATTGCTAAAAGTGGGGGGAGCATATATTTCGTCTGAACTTGGTCAAGGCGCCGAAAATTTTTTTTATGCTCTTTTCACTCCATTTTTTAGCTCGAAAAAAGTAGTTTTTCCTATACCTTCCAATATACAGGCAAGTTTAGATTTAGCAAGCAAGCTTTTGGCCACTGGCGAACTTAAACCACTTATTGATCGGATCTATCAGCCGGAAGAAATAGCGAAAGCCTATACCTACGTCCTTTCTGGACAGAAAATTGGAAACGTATTAATTGATTGGAACAATAATTCCATGATCGCTGATTCAACCATAGATGTCGGGTAGAAATAGGAAGAATGTATTCTTTTGAACACAAAATCCATTTAAAAATCCGATTATGTCATCCAGCCGCCGTCGATTTCTCAATCAATCTGCCAAGCTAGCCGCTGCCGCCGGCTTGTCCGGACTCGCACCAACAGCAGCCCAATCACAATCCATGGTTTCTGCTAATGATACCGTGCGTATTGCGCTTATCGGGGCAAATAGCATGGGATTTGGCGACTTAAACAATGCGCTCAAACTTCCAAATGTAACCTGTGTGGCGCTTTGCGATATTGATGATGCAGTACTCGCCCGTAGAGCTGCGGATGTAGAAAAAATACAAGGTAAAAAACCTGCGTTACTCAAAGATTTCCGGCAGATAATGGACGATAAAACCATCGATGCCGTCATTATTGGCACACCGGATCATTGGCATTGCCTGCCGTTTGTGGCGGCATGCGAAGCCGGAAAAGATATTTATGTAGAAAAACCACTGGCAAATAGCCTGGCCGAATGCCAGGTGATGATCAAAGCTGCTCGTAAATATGGTCGGGTGGTGCAGGTGGGACAACAGCAACGCAGCGGCGATCACTGGAAAAAGGCGTTGGATTTCATCAAATCAGGTCAGATTGGTATGCTGCGCAAAGTTAACGTTTGGGGTAATTTTCGATATGGCATTGGACAGCCTTTGGCTGTCGACTCACCCGTTCCAGACGGAGTTGACTTTGACCAATGGCTGGGTCCGGCCCCTACCCGCTCCTTTAACAAAAGCCGGTTTCATGGCTCCTGGCGCATGTTTTGGGATTATGGTGGCGGACTATTAACCGATTGGGGCGTTCATCTGCTTGACATGGCGCTTTGGGCAAAAGATATTAAAAATTTACCACAGACGGTTACTGCTACGGGTGGGAATTTTGGATTTGCCGATCATGCGCATGAGACCTTTGACACCATGAATGTGAGCTACCAATTGCCCGATTTTTTGATTAACTGGGAACATACCGCCGGTATACAGAGCGGGCCGTTTGGTCGCTCCTATGGTTTAGCCTTTGTGGGCAATGACGCTACGCTCGTGATTGACCGAAACGGCTGGGAAGTATACCCCGAACTGGCCGAAACCGGACAAACCTACAAAGTACCCAAGTTGCCGCCCCAATCGGGGCGTGATTATCATGCTGAACACATGAAGAATTTTATTGAATGCATCAAATCCCGGCAAGATCCGGCATGCACCATCGAAAATGGCGCCCTGGTAGCCTCATACGCCCACATGGGAAATATCGCACTGCGTACTCAATCGCAATTGAACTGGAATGAAACAACTAAAAATTTTGGTTCAAATACCGCAGCCAATGCGTTGATTACGCCCACCTATCGTAAACCCTGGGTGCTGCCTGTCATTTAATTTTACGGTGAAGTTAGAACCCGCTATTTTTAAAAATTACACTTCCCCTGACTTTTGATATCGGCACATGGAAGCCCTTAGACTGGCTATCAAACAAATGATACATATCTCTGACGAAGAATTTGAACAATTTGTCGCTCAGACGTGTGCCCGTACTTATCGCCGGCAGGAAATTCTTAGCGTTCCAGATGTTGTTCCGAATGAGCTATTTTTTATTTGGAAAGGCCTGATCCGCGTCATGATTCCCGATCAGGCTGGTTTTGACCACACTATTCATTTTGCACTGGAAAATCAATTCATTGCTGACTATTCTAGTTTTTTACAGCATCAACCTTCCCTTTATACCTTGCAGGCTGTTGAGGAAACTCAGGTGGTGGTATTGCCTCGATCTGCTATTGAATGGGGCTATTTGCACATGCAGGAAGGTCAAAAACTCGGACGCCTGATTGCCGAATTTTACTTTATCTACCAGGACAACCGCATAAAAAATATGTATGCGCGTACGCCAAAACAACGGTACGACAGCATTACCGACGTTTTTCCAAATATTCACAATCGCGTTCCTCAGCATATGATTGCTTCGTATTTGGGCATTACGCCTGTTCATCTCAGCAGGCTAAAGAAACAGTCCTGATCATTGGCTAAATTGAAAATATAAACATTTGTTATCGTTTGCTCCTACGCTTGTCTGCTACTTTTGTCAAGTTGCTGCGCCAAATTGCTATGCCTTCGTTTTGATTTCTATTCTCTCATAACTTTCTATGATTCAGGACTTTATTACCCAACTCAAAACAAGAAATGAAACTTTGTGGTATTACGGACTGATTTGTCTGATTTTTTCAATTGCTTGTTTAGTTTTAACCAAGTTAACCCATACTCAGGTCAATCAGGTAAATGCGTGGTACAAGCCATTCAAATTTGCTTTTTCTACCTTTCTGTTCTCCTGGGCAATGGCATGGTATTGCTTCTATTTACCCAATTTCAACATCAGGTTATTCAACTGGACCGTAATCGTACTTCTCGGTTTTGAAATTATTTACATCGCTATTCAAGCTGGTCGCGGGCAACTTTCCCACTTCAATATCAGCACGCCTCTTTATTCTGCGATGTATACTTTCATGGCTTTGGCAGCAACAATCGTTACTCTTTATACGGCTTATGTAGGTCTACTTTTCTTCCGCCACGACTTCCCTGCTCTTCCATCCTACTATGTTTGGGGCATTCGGTTAGGCATTTTCATATTTGTAATCTTCTCATTTCAGGGCTTTGTCATGGGATCAAAAATGACACATACCATTGGCGGTGCCGACGGTAGCCCGGGTTTGCCACTAGTCCATTGGAGCACCACTTTTGGAGACCCTCGCATTGCCCATTTTGTCGGCATGCATGCTTTACAGATTTTACCATTTGCTGCTTTTTATTTATTAAAAAGTAAAAAAATGACCATTCTTATTTCCGTTGTCTATTTACTTCTTGCCGTCTTTACGCTTGTTCAGGCGATGCAGGGAAAGCCCCTATTTATTTCTAAAAAACATACCCCTCATGGAATTATCAACTAAGGAAAAACAAAGACTATTGAACTCCTACGGCCCGTGGGCGGTGGTGACCGGTGCTACTTCGGGTATTGGTCAGGAATTGGCAAGGCTGCTTGCATCGGCAGGATTTAACCTCGTATTGTGTGGTAGACGTCAGGAAAAGCTTTTGGAAATAGAGCAGGAATTTACAGCGCTGTATCACGGAACGATCCGCAGCCTGGCAGCCGATCTTTCAGAACTGCAGGGTCTCGAAAAGTTGTTTCAACTAACAAATGAACTACCAATTGGACTTTTGGTGGTTTCGGCGGGCATGGGCACTTCGGGAGAATTTCTGAATAGCTCAATTGATGAAGAATTGCGAATGTTGAAAATAAATTGTGAGACTTTACTTCGATTGACGCATCAGTTTGGTCAACGTTTTGCGCAGCAACAATCGGGTGGAATCATACTTTTAAGTTCAATGGTCGCCTTTCAGGGTACACCCTTCGCTGCGCACTATGCCGCTACCAAAGCCTACGTACAAACTCTTGCAGAGGGCCTGGCGGTGGAGCTCAAACATAAAGGAGTTGATGTGCTGGCGGCAGCACCGGGTCCAGTTTCGAGTGAGTTTGGGGCTCGTGCCAATATGATCATGAAAGGTGCTATGACACCCGCTCAGGTAGGCGTACCCATCATGCAGGCACTTGGTCGCACAACAACTGTACTACCCGGAATGCTCACCAAGCTATTGGTGTATTCCCTGCGAACGGTACCCCGCTGGGGAAAAATAAAAATCATGGAAAAAGTGATGGGTGGTATGACGGCTCATCAAAGAAAACCCTGAATCTACTGCATATAGATTCCTGTATATCATTCGTCTATTTCTTTTTCAGGATAACATTTCCAACGTATTCTTCAAAGTTTGTTTGACGCGTATCTTCATAAGCCATCATAAATTGGGATAATTGTATATAACTATATTTATATGGATCTTGCCCAAATTCTTCGTAGTGCAAGGTAAAATAGGCCTTTACGTCCTCATTAGGTGGAATTGGATTCTTGATTTTTGTAAGTGCCTGTTTACAAAAATTATAACACTCTTCCAGTTCTTTGCTTTTTCCTTTCTTTCTCCAATACAATAGACCTAAGCAATTTGCCACATATTCGTTATCATATTCATTATCAGCTCTATTGTTGGCAGCAAACTGTAAGGCATGCCCAAGCTCATGCGGAACATAAAACCCATTAAAGAAGAGGCCAAAGATTTTTTCTCCCTCAGCGGCTCCACCTGCCAGTTCCGCACAGAATTCTTTGAAAAACTCCGGTGCCAACTGCCATTGCGGAAGAAAAACGGTATTTTCCTGCGGTAAGTAGTAAGGGCCCATCGCATCAAATTTCACCTTTGGTACGACAAATGCGACTGTTTGATCAATAGCTTTGACTTCCTTCTCAAAATCTTTACCAAGCTCAGCTCCGGCTCGAAGCAGGGAAGCAGTATCAGGAAATGCGTGAAACCATTCCTGCGCCCGGGTAACAGTACATGAGGCTGTCAGAAACAATAAAAAAAATGCCAATGTTTTCATACGGAAGTTTTTCGCAGTTTAGTTCGCTGAATTATTCTACACAGAAAACTTTTCTGCAATAGAATCAAATGGTTACTAAATTAACAACAATCCGAACCTAATGAATAAAAGGCAGAGGATACTTTGGCAAAAACTACGTAAACGGTTACGACTAAAACAAAACTACCTCAAAGTCAGCGAAATTGTCCTACACAACGGCCGATACACAGATGTAGGTAGGGATAATCCCGGTGCTACGAATACGCACTTCGGCTTCCTGAGCCTGTGTGTTTCCGGTGAGAACGAGGGCGGTATCAAGGCCAAACTTATTGCCTCCAAAAATATCGGTGTGAAGAGTATCGCCAACCATTAAGACTTGATTTTTATGAATTTCCGGCTGATTTTTGATTTGTTCGTAAGCAAAAATAAACATCTGAGCATCAGGCTTACCAAAGCGAATAAACTGCTTGCCCACAATGCTCTCGATCATATCGGCGATCCCTCCGATTGCAATAGCGACCCGGCTTGATGATACCGGGTACATACGATCAGTATTAGCTACAACGACCGGAATATTCCTTTTTCGGAGGAGATTGACTGTTTTACTTAAATCGGTATTCCAGTCAAATCCTTCGTCATCGAGCATCACGAGGGCATTCACGTCCGAAATTGAGTCTAAATCCAGTTCCCGAATTGGGAGCGTTTTGAGGTCAAGCGTTTCAAAATAATGAGCGGATGCTTCGGTTCCTAAATAAGCTACGGTACCTTCGGTAATCTTATTGGCGAGGTAGTCGCGTGCGAGCATGCCCGATGAAATGATGCATTCGGGCACGATGTCCATCAATCCCAACCGATGATAGGAAGCCGCAAGTTCGTCGGGGCTGCGGGAGGCGTCGTTAGTTAGAATGTAAAAATCTTTATTTTGTTCACGCAGATAGGCAAAGGTTTTTTCAATGCCGGGAATTAGACTATTATGAGTTTTCAATACCCCGAATGCATCAAAAAAAATGACTTTATATTTAGAAACGACGGACTTAAAATTGTCTAGCTGCATGTGTAAAGGATTTAGGGCGAAATATAAAAAAAGGACTCAGATACCTAGAATTTGCAGAATTTTATCAGCGTTAAATTCCCTTTCAATCGAAGGAAAGTAAATTTCGTAGGCTTCCCGCTGTAATTTAATGGCGTAGGTACGGTGAAAAAAGTAGCGTCCATATTTTATCACATAATTAAGAATAAAGAAACGATAGGCTTCTTTCATAAACCTAACTTCATTTTCGGTAAGTGGGTAAACTGCATGGTATTCTTTCAAAAAAATCATAAACCGATCTTCCATCAACGGACCAATGACGTAGCTGAATGCCGTGCGGTCGCCGATGTCAGACACTACCCGACTAAAAAAGTAGAAGTCCATGATACGCGACGAAACTCTGAACCAGTCGTAATCCCAGCGAGAAAAGAGTTCGAGATCTTCGGTAACAGAAAAATTACCTATGTTCCAATCGACAAAAACGGGAAGTAAATCGAAGGCAATTACATTTAGCTTCTGAATATTTTTCAGGAAAATGGAGCATTGTTCCCGCAGAAAATCTACGTGCATGCGGTGTTCAAATTCTCCTGTATCAGTATCCAGAATATCGAGTAATTCCTGAATATCCGTACGCAGTTTCTTGGACGATTTGGGTAAAACGCTGTTTGTGCGAAAACAGGCCTTATGAAACTTAGCAACCTGCACGGCCAATTTCCGAATCTCGTCTTCGTTTAGGCGGCGAGGCAATTTTTCTTTCGTGCGAATCGGATTATAAAATACAACCCAGGTATCTATCAGGCCTTTTTGGTAGCGAAAGGTATATACCTGATTATTCTTCATCAGGGAGCGCGCCACTACATTTTCAAACGGGTAAAGTAAATTGGTTGAAAGTGCCTGAATGATGCGGTGGTCTTCCTTAAAGTGCTCGTATTTTCCAAAATAAGAGAGTTTGGCGATCACCTGATCGTCATTGTCCAGCTTAATTCTGAACACGTGATTGGTTGATACCTTGGCACTTATATCTTCAATATTGACGATTGTTTTGGAAGCGTCAAACCCTGACCAGGCTTCCTGAATAATCGCCGGATAATCTATTAATCGCATGAGTTTTGCTGGTAATTCGTCGATGAAAGGTTAAATAAATGGAGTTACAATAAATTACTGAACAGATAGTTACAGGAGAATAAACCTGATTCTAAATAATTTCAAAATAGCGTTTCAATTCCCAATCGCTTACCTGCCGGGCGTACTGTCGCCATTCCCACTCCCGCGTACGTACAAAGTGATCGGAAAAGGCTTCTCCAAAAAGCTCGTTAGCAAGCGGGGACGCTTTCATAGCCTGCGTTGCATCCCACAAATTGGCGGGCAAAATCCCGTTTGCGGTATTCTGATAGCCATTTCCCTGGGTTGGCGGTACGTCAAGTGAAAGCTGATTTTTTATGCCATACAAGCCCGAAGCTAACGCAGCTGCTATGGCTAGATAAGGATTAGAGTCTGACCCTGCCACGCGGTGCTCCACACGGGTATGCGCCACCGAATCATTCAGAATTCGCAGTGCGGTGGTTCGGTTTCCCAGCGCCCAGGTGACCGTAGTTGGTGCCCATGCGCCTTCTACCAGGCGTTTATAACTGTTGACCGTCGGGGCAAACATCGGTAGAATATGTGGCAGACAATGAAGCTGTCCGGCAATGAATTGCTTCATGAGCGGGCTCATTTTGTGTTCATCTGCTGGGTTGTAGAAAAGATTCTGACTAAGATCGGGCGTCCATAGGCTTTGGTGAATATGCCCGCTGCAACCGGGCAATTCGGCGTTCCACTTTGCCATGAAAGTGGCGGTCAGACCAAAGGAATAGGCTATTTCTTTAACGGCTGTTTTGAACAAAACGGCCTTATCGGCGGCTTTCATAACTTCATCATGGATGATTGCGGCCTCATAAACCCCGGGTCCGGTTTCGGTGTGCAGGCCTTCCAGCGGAATACCGAAAGCAGCCAATTGATCAAAAAGTGCATGGAAAAAGTCGGATTCTGCCGAAGGACGCAGGAGCGAGTAACCAAACATGCCCGGCGTAAGCGGCTGCATGTTTTGAAAGTCTTTTTCCTGCAGCGTGTGCGCATTTTCCCGAAAATTAAACCACTCGAATTCCTGCGCATACTCGGCATGAAAGCCCATTTCGGCACATTGAGCTACTATTTTTTTGAGCAACGTACGTGGGCAAACGGCCAATCCGTCAGGATTTTGTCCGCTGAAATCGGCGAGAAAAAAAGGGAGATTATTTTCCCAGGGAATTGTTCGAAAGGTAGCAAGATCTATGAAAGCAGGGGCGTCCGGGTAGCCCGAATGCCAGCCCGTAACCTTGACGTTGTCGTAGGGCGCATCGGCACTGTCCCAGCCAAATACGACATCACAAAACCCGTAGCCATCTTCCAGGCCATCCAGAAACTTTTTACGATGGATAATTTTCCCCCGAAGAATGCCGTCAATATCGGCAAAGGCAAATTTTATTTTTTGTCCGTTGGTTTGATCAAGGAGCGCAATGATTTGTTCTTTTTGCATGATGTGCCGGGTTGTCCGGTGCAAAGGTAATGACTTCCTTGATGTAGTGAAAAGTTACTACGCTTACATTTCAGCGATAGTGTTTTTGTTTTCTTCCAGGGCACCCGGCACCGCTATCGACAGCATATGTGGCAGTATCGTTGCCTCTACCCGCGCCACTTTACCCATATACTCTCCGTCAATTTGAAAAAGTGCCTGACCGGACAGGCATTCTACCACAGCCTGCGTCGTGGGAATGATCCGCACGACATCGGGATCAAACTCCGTGCTTCCGGCAATAACCTTGGCTAGTTCTATCACATCAAAGCGGGTGGCCACAATTACTTCAAAAACACCATCACAAATATCACCTTTGGGATTCACGATTACGCCCGTTCCGTACATTCGGGCATTAGCCAAAATCACAATTGTGGCATCCGTCACAAATAACTCGGTATCCGTTTGAATACGTACCCGAAAAATGTCATGTTCCGTCAATGTTCGAATCACTTCTTTGGCATATCCCCATTTGCCCCTTGCCTCACCACTTTCATAGTTTTTTACCAAATGCGCATTCAACCCCAAATCGCTCAGGTGCAGCCCAAGCTTACCATTCAGCAGCATACCATCCATGCACCGATGCACGGGCCCAAGAGCCACTTCGAGTGCTTCGGACAGGTTGACCGGCAGCCCAAAATCAGTTGCCAATCCATTGGCAGATCCAACGGGCAGCAGCCCCATGATGATTTCGGGATAGTCGCGAAGGAGGTTTGCCACGAGGGTAATCGTACCATCACCACCCGCAATCAGAACCCGGGCCGGCGGTTGGTTTTGGAGAAATTCCCGAATATTTTCAGGATCATTTTGGCCGGTGGTTTCGTATACATCACAGGTAAAACTCTTCTTTTGACTGGCCTTTTGCACCAGCTCAATTAGCTCAGATTTATCAGTTCCGCCCGAAATGGGGTTCACCACAAGCAAGACATGTTTAGGAATTGGCATACCCTTTTCATAGGTTAGTAAAAATCATAAGGCACAAATGTTAGTATGGATTCACACGAATTAAAAGTATACCGCGGCTACGCCAACGCACAGGAGATTATCGTTTCGGGCCATGTATTCAGAAAATATCCGAGTTCAATGGACTTATACGACCGTACGGGTTTTCGCTATGTTCGGTCAATTATTCAGCTTTTTACAATAAAGACGGTTGATAATGTACGGATAACCTTCGATTTTGGCGCCTTGAAAATTCATTCCAAAACCCTGGCAGACGGCTATTTCAGGTTTGTAATCCCGATCTCGACCCCTTTGCCGAGCGGGTGGCATTCGTTCACAATTACGCTCGATGACCAGATCAATAACCGCTACTACAAACTCACCCGGCACGGCGAACTTCTCGTCCCCAGTCCCGGCGGATTTACGATTATTTCTGACATTGACGATACATTTCTCATTTCGTACAGCAGAAATATGTTGAAAAAAATCTACGTTTTATTGACAAAACATGTGGAGTCACGGCAATCGTTTGAAAATGTTGTCAAGCATTATCAACTGTTGAGCATGGCCGGAAAGGATGCAGACAATACCGGGCTTAATACCTTTTTTTACGTTTCCAGCAGCGAATGGAATCTCTACGACTATATCAATCGGTTCCTGGTTAAGCAAAATATGCCGAAAGCCGTATTGAAGTTAAAGAAAATAAAAGACAGTTTAACCGATTTCCTGCGTACAGGTTCGGGCTCTCATCAGCACAAGCAGACCAAAATTGAGCATATCATTTCTTTCTATCCCAAACAGCAGTTCATTCTGCTGGGCGATGATTCGCAGCACGACCCCATCATTTATGAAAATATCTGCAAGATTTTCCCCCGAAATATCCGGGCTATTTACATTCGCCAAACCCGCAAGCACCCTAAACCATCCGTAACCGAGCGTATCGGAAACATGGCAACCATGGGAATCAGTACCTGCTATTTTGCCCACAGCAACGAAGCGATTTTACATTCTGTTGCTGATGGAATCATTAGCCGGGAAGCGTTGGTTGCTTTTGATAATCAGATCAAAAAATCTGATGTTTAAACAAAAAAATCTTTCATTCCAGCTATTCCAATTTGTAGAGCACTAAAAAATAATCATGAATTTGTTTTCCATTACTTCCTGAAAAAAATAGCCCACTTCCCTATCTTGCGACACCTGTACTACCTACACTACTACAACAGGCATTCCCTTACGTATGGATATTTCTTACATTTTAAATGAATTGGGCGAAGACCGTGAGCTATACTTTAACGCCGTAGCTCCACCAATCATGCAAACCAGCAATTTTGCCTTTAAGTCTTTCGCTGATCTTCGGAACGCTTTTGCCGATGAAAAATCGACTTTCCTCTACTCACGAGGTACCAATCCGACGGTTGATATTTTACAAAAAAAACTCGCAGCACTTGATGGCGCCGAAGATTCCATCGTCTTCAACAGCGGTTCTTCGGCTATTTTCTGTTCGGTACTGGCACTGGTAAAATCCGGCGATCATATCATTTCGGTGCAAAAACCCTATACCTGGGCCTACCGCATGTTCGACAACATTTTGCCCCGCTTTGGTGTCAGCACCACCTATGTGGATGGCACAGACCTGGCAAATTTTGAACAGGCGATTCGCCCCGAAACCCGGATTATCTACCTCGAAACACCCAATACGCTGACCTACGAATTACAAGACCTGGAAGCTGTGGCTCAACTTGCCAAAAAACATAACACAGTCACAATCGTGGACAACAGCTACTGCACGCCGCTTTACCAAAAACCACACGCTTTTGGCATTGACCTCAGCCTGCAATCGGCCACCAAATACATTGGCGGACATAGCGATACAGTCGCCGGAGTACTGACAGGCTCGCGGGAATTGTTACAGAAAATATTTTCGGAGCAAGCACTCAATACCGGTTCTGTAACCACTCCCTTTAATGCGTGGCTGCTGTTGCGTGGCCTGCGAACGCTGCCCATGCGACTCGAACGAATCACCCAAACAACGCATACTGTGCTGGCATTTCTGAAATCGCATCCCAAAATTGAACGGATTATTTTTCCTTTGGACGAAGATTTTCCCCAACTCGAACTCGCCAAACGCCAAATGAGCGGAGCCTGTGGGTTGTTTACAATAGTGCTGAAAACTGATAGCCACGAGCGTATCGAGAAATTCACCTACGCGTTGAAGCATTTTTTAGTGGCTGTTTCATGGGGCGGGCATGAGTCGCTCATCCTGCCACAAGCTGCCGGTATGGAACCTGCTGCTTTTGATGCCACGCAGGAGCGCCACCGCATGGCTCGGGTTTATGTAGGACTGGAAGACGCTGATTACCTTATTAAGGACCTTAATCAGGCGCTTTCGCTACTTTAACTGAATCATTTTTACAAAAAAACGGGTAAGGCTATCACCCGTAGCCTTACCCGTTTTTTATTGATTTTACTTGATTTTAAAACTCGTCACCGCCACTCTTCTTCGCTGTTTTCACCTGATTGATTCGATAATTCAGCGTAAGATTTATCTGCCGAAGACGCATTTGGGAATTCCCTACGGTGTAAAAATTGGGCCCTTCGGTGATGCTCCGGAAGCGGCGGGAATTGAAAACGTCCAATACGGCAAGGTTGAGCGTACCCTGCCCTTTAAACACGTCTTTGCTCATGGCGAAATCGGCATAAAACAAGGCTTTACGTGTCCCTTGTGCGGTTTTTTGAGGGGCTTCAAAATTTGCTCTAAGCTGCATATCAATACCCTGCGCAAGAGTAAAACGGGAAGTTTGCCGTACAAACCAGCTGTACGTTTCTGTTTTATAGGAATCCAAAATGTTGGAACCGTCGATGGTAGCGTGGAAAAAGTTGAAATTGAAATCATTTTTCCACCACTTTACGGGCGAGTATGAACTCGTGAATTCAATGCCGTACGAATTTTCTGAAAGCAGATTTTGTGGCAGTGTAATCGAAAATCCGTCTTCACCTACCTGCCGGATGCGCTCAATTTTTCCATCCGTGATGCGGTAGTACACAGAAGAAGTAAACGAGCCTTTCTCAAAATATTTGATATGCCCAAACTCCATCACGTGGCTAAACTCAGGGTTTAGATTTGGGTTTCCGCTGAAAAAATTCCGACTATCCGAGAAGGTCATAAATGGGCTTAAATCATTATAAACCGGCCGCCGAACCCGCCGACTGTAACTGAGCTGCATGGCGTTGTCTTGCGGAAGATCATAGGTAAAATGCGCACTCGGAAAAAGATTGGCGTACTTGCGGGGATTTACCTCGCCGGTCTCCCGCAGCGTTGTTTTCACATCCGTCCACTCGGCTCGCAACCCTACCTGATAGGAAAGTTTATTGGTTTTGTTTCCCAAAATACCGTACGCTGCGTGAATATTTTCATTGTAAATAAAGTAGTTTTTCAGGTTTGGCAACGCTTCCCATTGGCCTTGTTCGTTCTGCTCATTAACGACAAAATCATTGACCATATCCCGAAAACTCGACCGAAGGCCTGACTCAAATTTACCTTCCTTTCCCAGGGGCTGAATGTAGTCCAGCTGAAACAACAGTTGCTTTTCAAACTCATCATTTAACGAATGTTGCACCTGATCCAGGGCCGGAAGAGGCTTTCCACCTGGTGATTCTGACCGTTGGGTGAATAATTGATCGGAGCGCTCCCAGTTGTCCAGGAACCGCACTTCGGCAGTCAGATTGTGATCCTTACGGGCAAACTCCCGCTTATAACTTAGCACATATTCTGAATTAGGTTCTACTTCATCCTCATCCTGCCGCCGAAACGTCCGGCTCGTGAGGTTGGTTGGTGTAAAAGCAAAGTCCTGATATTCTATATCCGTTATCCGATTGGCGTCGGACCGACGAAACAGATAAGAGGCAGTCAAAATGCTTTTTTCTGTAAAGAAAAAATCCAAACCTCCCCGGATATTCTGGTTGAATCCCAGGATGCGGCCCTTGTTACTTTGTTGCAGATAAAACGTTGTATCGGGCGTATAAACTTCCTGATACAAGGAACTCCGGCCAGGCTGAATCCGGTAGGCAATGCCGTAGTTGATAAAAAAGTTGACTTTCCGGTGACGGTAATTCAAATTCGCTGCACCGCCATAGTTGACAGGCTGCCCGGTAATTACTTCAAAAGATCCGTTAAACCCCTCTTTACGTTCTTTTTTCAGGACAATATTAATAATCCCCGCCATTCCTTCGGCTTCATAGCGGGCCGAAGGATTGGTTATGATTTCTACACGTTCGATCAAGCTTCCCTGCAATTGCTGCAAGCCGCTCCCGCCTTTAAAACTTACCAGGCCGGAAGGTTTCCCATCAATCAAAATGCGGACATTGCCGCTGCCTCGTAGTTTCACATTTCCTTCGGGATCTACTGAAACAGAAGGAATATTGCTCAGAATTTCGGTGGCAGAACCACCCGCATTAGCCAAATCTTTACCAACATTAAATATCCGTTTATCAAGCGAAAGCTCCATGGAGCTTTTTTCTGCCTGCACTACTACTTCATCCAGTGAGTTAGCCGAAGTTTCCAGTTTCAGCGTTCCCAAATCGTGCTTTGGCTTATCGGCTGTCAGCGTAAAAGTATTGGTAGTAATGGTTTTATAGCCCAAAAACTCAATCATGGCAAAGTAGCTGCCGTAGGGACTTTGCACTACAAAATTCCCTTTTTCGTCGGCTACTGCCCCTGCCACAAAAGAATCGGCGACTTTGGGATCGCTGCCCGCTTTAAACAAACGGATACTCGCAAAACTCAACGGAGCATTGTCAACCTGCGCATCCAGGATTCGTCCGCTTGTCTCGGCTTTTTGCGCCAGTGCTTTTCCCGAAAGACCATGAAAAACGAGAAAAAAAACCAGGCCTATAAAAAGTAGCCGACGCCGGGTAAAAGTTGGTTGCATAAGGTCAATTCAAAGGAATATAAAAAGAATAAATTTCTAAAAGTGGGTTTACGGTTTAATCCCCTGTACATTCATTTCGAGGGCATAAAGGCCTTTACTTGCGGTGATGAAAAGCGTTGAATGGTTTTTACCACCAAAACAAACATTAGCCGTCCAGCCTTCTCCGGTCGGAATATTGAGCAATTTTTCGCCTTCCGGACTGTACACCGTAACACCATCACCATGTGTGAGGTACACATTTCCTTTCGTATCGAGGGTCATGCCATCGGAGCCTTTCTCACAAAAAAGTTTACGGTTGCTTAGTTTTCCTTTGGCATCAATATCAAACACATACGTTTTGCCAGCGCCAATGTCGGCGACATACAACTTCTTGCCGTCGGCAGTGCCGATAATCCCGTTTGGCTGTTTCATGTCATCCACTACGCGGGTCAGGGTTTTGTGATTTTTACTAAGAAAATACACGCCCTGTACGTCTTGTTTCATATCTTTTCGGTTCCACCACGGACGGGCGTAGAATGGATCCGTAAAAAATGCGCTGCCGTTTGGCATGACCCACACATCGTTGGGGCCGTTGAGCAATTGCCCGTTGTACTCCGTAAGAAGAACGGTTACTTTCTTATTTTTATCAATTTTCCAAAGCTCGTTTTTTTCGTCGGCACACACCCACAAGCTGCCTTTACTGTCCATGAACATGCCGTTGGCACGTCCAGACGGTTGCATGTAGGTAGACAGCGTCTGATCAATGCCCCACTTCATGATTCGGTCGTTGGGTTGGTCTGTAAAATAGACGTTACCTTCTGCATCAGAAATCGGCCCTTCGGTGAAGGCAAATTCTCCGGCAAGTTTTTGAAGTGTAGCTCCTTCCTTTACCAAAGGGGAGTCGATGAATGCTGGTTTTGGACTAGCCATAAGTAAAAACAGTGTAATCAGTGTACTTATATTCATATACTAATTGATCTAAATGGGTTTACTATGTTATGAACGGGCCATTTTAATTTATAGCCGATTTTAAAAAGATTTTACCGCTTAATACTACTCTTTATTCAATTTACTTTCACACGAATAATTCGTTAAACTTCGGTTTAATGAATCCAAATCCACCCATAGAGTTCAACAAAAAATGGACTGTTTTATTCTAATACTGTGCTTTTTATTACTCATTTTTCAGAGAACTCAGATACATATATGTACAAGATTTACCCCAACCATCCGTTACAAATCTTCTTACTTTTAGTTTAATAAAATAATCCTAACGCACTAATAATCAGTCATTTTTTATTAAACCTTTCTGCTTTTTTTTCTCCTGGGTATTTTTGTTGTATTAGCGTAAAACTACTTACATTTTACGCAATTCGTCCCATGACAGTCTCCATTGACCCTGTAAATCCCGTGTTTGGTGCATTGAGCCGAAGTTCATTAAGAAAAATTCGTCGTAGTCCAGTACTTACGGCTGAGGCAGTCGGGCTATTGTATGTTGAGCCGGGCACCAGCGCGGGCTATTTCCGCAAAAAAGCAGGGAAAGGTTTTTATTATTTAGATGAAATAGGTAACCGCTGTAAAAATAAACAAGATTTGCAGCGATTCAAAAATCTAGTGCTTCCGCCAGCCTGGAAAAACGTCTGGATTTGTAAGGATTCAATGGGACATTTGCAGGCAACGGGCATTGATGAAGCCGGTCGGAAACAGTATCGGTACCATGAATACTGGACACAGATTCGTAATTATACCAAGTATTTTCGATTGCTCAATTTTGCAAAAGCGCTTCCCATCTTGCGCGAACAAGTGGATAAAGATTTGCGCAAAAAGGACTATTCCTGTACAAAGGTAACAGCATTGGTCATCCGTCTGATGGAAAAAACCTGTATTAGAATTGGTAACCAACGCTACCGAAAACAGCACGGAAGCTCAGGTATTACCACCCTGGATGCCCGGCATGCGCAGGTGTCCGGTGCAACGATTCGGTTCCGATTTACCGGCAAAAAAGGGATCAAACATGATATTTTGCTGCGTGACCGCAGCCTTGCCCGTCAGATTCAGCATTTAAAGAGTCTGCCGGGCCGTCGGTTGTTTCAATATGTAACAGACGACGGGTTCAGAAAGAACGTACAGGCAGAGCAGGTAAATGCCTACCTTCGGGAACATACGGACGGGGATTTTTCGGCCAAGGATTTCAGAACATGGATGGGTACTTTAACAGCTTATGAGTATTTGGCTACGCTTGAACCACCCAAAAACCAAACAGATTTGACGCGTAAACTTAACCAATGCTTTGATGTAGTTGCTGCCCGATTGGGCAATACACGGGCAGTTTGCAAACGCTATTATGTTCATCCGGCGGTACTGAGTGCCTATACTGCTCAAAAAATCAAAGGGCTTGCCAGTGCAAACCCTCAGGATGATTCGATACATTCGGTAGCTGAGCAACAGGTCATGAAACTGCTTAAAACTCAGGCAATAGTTTAAGTTTAAGCCAATACGAGTTCAGCTGCTTGTACAGGACGTATTTTTCTTTGCGACAACGTGCTGATTTCTCTGGAAAACCGATCGTAAAAATCATTCATACGGTCCAGGTGATCGTGTAAAATGGCATACACCTCCCCGTCTTTGTCCACAAAAGTGAGAACCGTCTCGTAGGAACGAATAGTTAACCACTCGGTTTCTTTCAAAATCCGAAACAGCACGCCTTTGTCTTCCACAGCATCAAGGGTATTGCCGGCCTCTATACCTTCCATGAAATAATCTTTCAGGTCGCAGTCATTGAGGCTACACTTAAAATATTCATAAATCCATTGAATCTCTTTCTGAAACAGCAAAGCCGTGATGTGCCCTTGTTTACACAACTTACGAATATTACCCAGGTCATCCTTTTGCATGACTTTCATATACAGCAGTTCTCTTTTTTTATGCTCTTTCCAAAGCATAGCTGTATTTCTCACAAATTCTTTCAGTTCGTAATTTTCCATGTTGTCGTGTTTAGGGATGGCAACTTATGGGGCAGTACTCGCCTCATAGTTTGGTAGAGGAAAGAAGTATACCAGGCCAAAACACCTCTGGAACGGGATTTATGCATTTTTGTAACTCGAAATTGAGCGCCGCAATTCTTTACTTATTTGAGTTACTTTTTTTCTTTCATAATTCATGTTCATGAACGGTTTTTCCTATACGATTCCACTAAAATGCTTAGCACCTATTGCTTTACCATTCTTTTTCAGGATATTTTCAGGAAAAAACAGTCAAAAGAAATCACCAAGAAATCTCCCTGTAAATCAGGGAATTAGTCAATCAAAAGGGACTAATTTGAGGAATTTGATCAACAGCTGTGATTCCCACTTTTCCTTCTACACTTTTAGGAAAATTAGTTGAGGAAGAAAAATAATTTCAGGGCTGGTACCTTTTTGAATTTACATCAAAGGACAAATTCCTACTCAGCACTTGAAGAGTCCGGCACCAGGAATTGCCCGGGATTCAACATGCATTTTACCATTCCTACGGCCACTAGCAATAACAACACTAAGGCAGGAAAACCACCCAGATTGGACAGAATTTTCACTCCTTCCAGTCCCTTCTCCCGACCGTCACCGGCGAAGGACACCATGATCCAGGCGATCAGCCCGATGAGAATTCCCCAAACTGCTTTGACAAAAAACGGAGGTTCTTCCTCGATCGTTTTCAGCCCTTTGACACTAATCCCGCTCATGGCTGAGGTATTGGAATCTGCCGCCGTAACATAGGATAAGAAAGCAGTCAGAAAAAAAACAACGCTTGTCAACACCGAAAGAGGAAGCTTATTTAGAATGCTGAAAATAACCCGGCTAGCCCCTCCTTCCTGATTCAGAACGGCATAGAGCGGAGAATCAGAAGAAAGCAAGTCCATATGTATGGAGGTTCCGCTAAATACCATGATCCAAAGACAGGCAAACAGCGCGGGCAAAAAAAGATTGTATACAATGAACTGACGAACCGTGTAACCACGCGCAATTTTCCCTAGAAAAAGCGCTGTAATTGGCGTCCAGGCCAGCCAATTGGTCCAGTTGAAGATGGTCCAGCTACGGGCCCAGTCTACATCGGGGGTGAGGGTTCCTAGCAAACTGCGTTCCAAAAAATGGGTCAGATACTCGCCCATTGCCTCAGCACCAAACGACAGCAAAAAGGTGGTAGGCCCGGCAACAAACATGAAAAAACCAAGAAGTATAAAAATACTCAAATTGATTTCGGACAAAATCCGAATTCCCCGCAAAAGTCCACTTGCCGCAGATGCCACGAAAGCCAGCACAATAGCCGCTGCCACGCAACCCATACTCAAAATGGAGTACGAAATTCCGGCCAATTCCTGAAGCCCACCCGTAATGATCAAAATGCCAGCCCCAAGCGAAGCCGACATGCCTGCCACAAGACAAAACAGGCAGATGGAGTCAATGAGTGTACCCAAAGAACGATGGACGCGATGACCAAATACCGGAAAAAGCATGGAGCCAAGGCTAAAAGGTTGATTGAGGTTGTGATAGACCAGGGCAAACATCAGTCCGGCAAGGGTATACATGCCGTAGGGAATTAGCGACCAATGCATATACATGGTAGAAACCGCAAATCGGGCGGCGGCACGGCTGTTTGGCTCAATAGCAAGGCTCGGAGGCGGAGCGTGCAGGTGAAACAGAGGCTCGGCCGTTCCCCAGAAAAGGATGCCCGTAGCAATAGTCGTACAAAGCGTAACGGCAAACCAACGCCAACGGCTCAGGAAAGGCCGGGCCTGGGCCCCACCGAGTCGGATACGTCCCAGAGGAGAGACATAGGCAGCCAGGCATAACCCAAAAAACAACAGAGCACTCACCGAAAACAGCCAGCCAAAGCTGTTCATCATGGCCGTATTCAAGGTTGAGATAACGCCAATGACTGCCTGCGGATTGGCAAGGCTTGCCCCACAAACTCCGATTAGTACCAAAAATGGCGGCCAGAAAACAAAAGGACGCAGCTGATTCATGAGCCGAAGCAAAAGATGAACAAGAGAAACCGAACAACCGGCTCCCTGCCGTACAACTAACTAATCTTCACACCTTTCCAGAACGCCACATAGCCTGCAATTTCGGCAGCAGCTTCTTTGGGTTCCGGATAGTACCAGGCAGCATCCTTATTAACCTCTCCGTCTACTACCAGAGTATAATAGGACGCAGTACCTTTCCAGGGACAAATCGTATGAGTATCAGAGGATTTCAAAAACTCTGTTTTGACAGATTCGATCGGAAAATAATGATTATTCTCTATCACCACAATTGCCTCACTTTCTGCTAGTATCTGATTATTCCACGTTGCTTTCATCGTATGTAGCCAGGATTTGGTTTAAAATATTCTATGAGATACTACACTCTTTTATCCAATTTGGTTTATAATTCATCCAAATAATCAGGAAACTGAATGCACGAATCACATAGGTAACTTTAAGACACTATTTATTATTATATCAAAAAAATACAATTTGTTTACTGGATTTTAATTCAAGTCCTCCATCCAAAAGACTATCTTTGTATTTGTATTCTATTATTAGTGAGGAGAATGAATCCGCGTGAACTAAAAAAAATTATTCTGCTACTGGGCGTCCTTTCGGCACTTGGTCCATTCAGTATCGACATGTACCTGCCGGGTTTTCCAGCCATCGCGGCCGACCTCAACACGAGCATTGCCGAAGTGGGCTATTCTCTGACAAGCTATTTCATTGGTATAAGCGTCGGACAACTTTTGTACGGGCCTATTGTAGACAGATTCGGACGTAAAATACCCATTTTATTTGGCCTAACGCTCTATACACTTGCGGCTGTCGCCTGTGCATGGGCACCGAGTATCGAATGGCTCATTGGCCTGCGCATGCTCCTGGCACTTGGTGGTTGTGCAGGCATGGTGGCCGGACGGGCCGTTGTGCGCGACTTATTTCCACCTTCCGACATTGCAAAAGTTATATCTACACTGATGCTCGTTATGGGTGCAGCACCGCTGATTGCCCCCACGATTGGCGGTTGGATGGTGACCGTACTCGGCTGGCGCGCCATTTTTTATACCCTTGCGCTCATCAGCGCATCCATGTTGACGGCGGTTTTTCTGATCTTACCCGAAAGCCGTGGCCCCGACCCTAGCGTAAAGCTTGCGCCCGCATCGGTACTTAAAGGCTATTGGTACGTTGTGAAAGAACCGGCTTTCATTGTGTACGGATTGGCGGGCGGTTTTACTATGGCCAGCCTTTTTGCCTACATCAGTGGATCGCCTTTTATCTTTATGGAAAAACTAGGGTTTACTCAAACCCAATACGGGTTTCTTTTTAGTTTTAATTCTTTTGGATATATTGCTGGAAGTCAACTCAATAGACTTGCTTTAAAGCGTTTCAACAGTTTGCAGATTGCCGAAAACACTTCATTAATTGTAGCACTGTTTGGTTTTCTACTGGTGTTAAGTGTTAGCTTTTCGACCTTATCTGCCTGGATTTTGTTGGGTTTGCTGTTCCTGTTTTTATTCGGAAATGGTTTTTTGGGACCAAACAGCATGGCGCTTGCGTTAGCTCCTTTTTCTGAACATGCGGGCAGCGCCTCCGCTCTCATCGGTTTTTCCCAAATGTTTTTTGGCGCAGTAGCTTCTGCCATGGTGAGTGTTTTACATAATCAAACGGCCTTTCCCATGACTGGCGTGATGGCTTTTTGTGCCATTTGCAGTGCCTCCTTAATCCTGGTTCAGCGCCTGATTCTAAAACGCCGTCAGACGGTAGTTCACGGATAAATCACTATTTTTATAGGACAGTTTACCACCCTGTTCTTCCTAAAACATGCATTTAGCTACTACACCTCCACCCCCCTACTACGCAGTTATTTTTACGAGCGTTCGCTCTGACATCATCGAAGGCTATGCAGAAACGGCCCAACGCATGGAAGAGCTCGCCAAACAACAACCCGGTTACCTTGGCCACGAGGCTGCCCGTGAGCAGATCGGTGTGACGGTTTCGTACTGGGAAAGTCTTGAAGCTATCAGAAACTGGAAAACGAATACAGAACATATCCTTGCTCAACAAACAGGCCGGAGCGACTGGTATACTGCCTATACTACCCGAATTTGCCTGGTGGAACGTGCTTATTCGTGGGGAGATTTTAATTTATAAATCGATAGTTCTTTTTACAAAAGCTACTTTGAAGTAAAAATAATAACTGTATTACAATGACATCCCCCTGGATAACCGAATTTTCCAAAGAGTCGATTCACCGAATGCAATTAAATACGCCCCGCATTGAGGCTTGCCTGGGCAGGCTCACCGAAGAAGAGGTCTGGCAGCGCCCCAACAACGCCTCCAACAGCATGGGTAACCTTCTGCTGCATTTGTGCGGAAATATTCGGCAGTATATTATTTCTGGTTTGGGGCGTCAGCCTGACAGCCGTACCCGCGATGCCGAATTTTCGGCTACGGGCGGCTTGCTAAAACAGGAACTTTTACAACGATTGAAAGATACGGTGCAAGAAGCGGAGGAGGTTATCAGGTCCGCTAACGAAACAGCACTTCTGACGACAATTCAGGTACAGGGATATGAACTTACAGGTATCGGGATAATTATTCATGTGGTCGAGCATTATTCCTATCATACCGGCCAAATCGCTTTTTGGACGAAACAGCTTCGGAATGAAGATTTGGGATTTTATGCTGGTGTAAATCTGAATATAAAAAATGCTGATTAATGGAAACGAGCTCCCAATGGGTCGGTATTTTTTATGTATCGTTATTTTAATCAGATCCTGACACACAGAATATTATATTGAGGTCTGAAATCTAAAGTACCGCCACGGCAAAATGTAATGCACACATACATTTCTATATAAAATTTAAACTCCATTCTCCTCTTGAAAGCGATCCTTACCTATTTTTCCCGGCATTCATGGCCTGCACTTTTGTGGACATTTTTGATCGTGGTAGCCTGCACGCTTCCCGGGAAAAGCATACCCAATGCCCCCATAATTGGCTTTGATAAAATCGTCCACTTTGGGTTGTTTTTTGGATGGACGCTCCTATGGTTGCTTCTGTATCCAAAGAAGATTCTGATCGTTTGTTTATCTGGAATTTGCTTCGGAATTTTCCTGGAATTTTATCAGCAATGGCTTCCATTTGACCGGACATTTGACTGGTGGGACGCCCTGGCCGATGCCGTCGGAGTTTTTCTGGCGCTAGGATTTTATATCGTTTCTCGTCCGACCATTCAGCGGCACACGATTTCCAACTAGAGATTTGTCCTTACACTGGCTACTTATATGTCCATGTTGACTTTAAAACTTTCCTTCCTAAACCCAGTTCGTGGCTGCCTTTTCAGCGCTATTGCTCTTCTGTTTTTTACTACTCATGGACTAGCCCAACAAGCTTATGTATCCCTTGACAATGGGAATCTGGTGCTGATTGACGTAGAGAAATGTTCCGGTCAAATCATTGGGAATACGGGAGTTCCTATGTTTGACATAGCGATCAGCCCCGGTGGCGAGCTGTATGGCAATGGAAAGGATAACCGACTATACAAAATTAATCGTGAAACAGCGGCACCCAGTTTGATTGGAAACTTATATCCTTTGCCGGGCGACGACTTCAACTCCCTGGTATTCAGCGCTTCCGGAATTTTATACGCAGCATCCAGCAAGTCTAGTTTTCTATTTTCGGTTGATACCACCTCGGCAGTAACCAGTGTACTTGGAAACATGAGATTTCAGGCCGCAGGCGATCTTACTTTTTTTGAAGGCAATCTCTACCTCGCGGCTGAGAATAATAACCTCGTTCGTGTAAATATCACCAATCCCGAACAATCTGTTTCTTTGGGCAGAATGAACGCCACAAGTACCATTTTTGGGGTTGTTACCATCGGCGCACTGGATTGTTCCGGAGGAAAACCCCGCATGTATGCACTTGGCGGCAACAGTCTGTATGAGGTATCAGCTACCAATGCGGGTACTTCCCGTGTTTGTTCTAACCTGAACCTCAACGGGATTATCTATGGAGCAGCCTCTGCCCTGGAAGCAAATACGCAGCAAAAAGCAAAAGCCGGACGGGACTCAACTATTTTTCTTTGCGAAACCTCTTCAAATTTCCTTCTGAACACCTTACTCCGTTCGCATGATACGGGTGGAAAATGGCTAGGACCTGGGAATTCGGCCCTTTCTGCCGACCCCGAACTCGTCATAGCTGATTACAAACCCGGATCGTATGAATTTTTGTATGTTGTAGGTGAAAACGACTGTCGGGATACGGCGATGATTCGTGCACAAGTTGGAACCTTGCAACCAAATTGGCCTGCTGATACGGTTCTTTGCGCTTCAAAAAGCTGGAAAATTGCCCTACCTGTGAATCCTGATGTAAGGTATCGGTGGCAGGATGGCAGTCAACTACCCACCCGAACCATTGCAAGTCCCGGATTTTACTCCGTTGAAATAAGTAGTACTTGTGGTACAGTCAATGCCGGGGTACAGGTAAGTTATGAAGATTGCGGAGCCTGCGATTTGTTTCTGCCCGAGGCTTTTTCGCCCAATAAAGATGGCTATAATGATACGTTTGAGGTATTTACTACCTGCGCATTTACTACTTTTTCTATGCAGATATTTAATCGATGGGGAGAAGTGGTTTTTGAAACAGCGGACCCTGCGGTATCCTGGAACGGAATGTACATGGAAAGTCCGACCAACTCAGATCTTTATACGTACCGTATTTCGTACCGCCTTGCCTATGACCCAAGTGAAGTCCACACCCGTTTGGGTCGGGTTTTACTGATTCGGTGAGAATTAAAAGTTAGTTGTTTGTTGACAGCACTCCTCCATTTTCAAAAATCAAATTACCTGCTTCGAGCGTGACAGACTTTGCCTGTACCGTAGCGCCATTGATTGTGATCGAATGGCCGGCATTAATTTTCACACACGTTGATGCATTGGGAAGGCAGTTGCAGGTCCAGGTAGAAGGCTCGTTCCAATTGCCTGAGGAAGCACTTTCAAGCGTTGAAACCACCGAAACCAGTACCGAGCTTACGGCCTGACAACCGTAGGGGTTAGTAACCGAAACCGTATACGTCCCGGCTTGTGAAGACTGTGTGTTGGAAATAAATACCGTTGGATTTGTGCTGGCAAACCCCGCCGGGCCTGTCCATGAATAGGAACATGCCGTGGCCGACGACGAAAGAATGGTTAGCGTTCCGCCCTGACTAACCGTCGTATTTCCGTAAGCCGACACGTCAGCGTTTGTTTGGGAAGGTACTTTTAACAAAGGCGACAGTACCACATTATCAAAATTGTCCCGAACTTTTAATCGATAAACTCCCGTCGAAGCTGCCCACGATTGGTTTTGGTCCAATACCTGATGACAGTCATTTTGGGGGAGCCATTGCTGTGCCACCCAGCCTCCCGGTGCCTGAAACGTCAACTGATTTGTCGCGGGCCCGCAGGCAACAGCCACCTGTGGAGGGGCAGTTGGTAGATAAGGAGATGAAGAAGAAAGGAAGGATTCCGTAATGCTTCCGTCCCATGCCTGCGCCAGGGAAATTAATCCGCTTCCTGTAAAATGGATATTATCTGCCTGCCGAAAAGCCGGACCCTCCAAAACATCCGTTTCGGGGCCCGAAAAAACCTGAGGTAAAACCAAAGCCGGATCATTTCCATTGTTCCCAATCACATCGTTTTGAGCGTCAATTACGGGTTGCCATAGCCGGGAGACGCCATTCTTGGTCATGCGCGAAACACGGGCAACCATCCAGGCGAGATTGGGCTTGCCCGATAAGCTGCGGCTCGCTTCAATGATTTGCCTCAGATCAGACCGATAGCTTTCTCTGGATGTTTCGTAGAAATTATCCAGTTCGCCCTGATGCCACAAAACGGCCCGGTAGCCCTGTTGCGCAACGTAGTTATTGAGCGCAAGACGAAGATGTCCAAAAGGCAGGCCCGTAGGAAAAGGGAACCCAAAGTTACTATTTGTTTGGCCATTGGTTGGAATACTCTCCCTCCAATTGAATAAAGAGGTACCTGACCAACCTGCGTTAAAAATCAGAACGGGCACATTGAGCCGGGCGGCGACCAAATCACCAAACGCCCCCCAACACCAGGCATAATTTCCGAACGGAGCGGTTTTTACATTAGCGTCCAAATGTACAAATTCAGGACAAGGAAGCTGCGCCTGCGGATAGGGAATTACCGTATTTGTCTCAAGATTGATATTTTGGAAATTAATACTACTGACCCGATCATCAGCCGCCCCGGGTCCGTTTGGCAGGTCGCCTCCTCCTGTGGCGTTGGACTGCCCGGCAATGACAAAGACTTCACCAATGCCAATCCGCTCCACTGAATGAGTAGCTACTACGCTTTCATTTCGGATACCCCGAATTTCCAGATCATACCACCCACCAAACGCTACCACAGATCCATAAAATTGTCCGCCAACAGGGTTTGTTTGGAGGGTTGTCCAGTTTAGGGCAGTTCCCTGACCTGCTACACGCGGAGTAAGCCGGGCTTCGATACGGTCCAGGCAGATGTCAAATGTGCCTGCCATGTAAAGTGTAGTTTGGTTGGAATTGTTGCGTTGAAAAACAGCACGTGTAGTGGGAAATGTGATGGTTAATTGCGCAAAAGCCTGCGTGATTGTTAAGGTAAAAACTATCAAAAACCCTCCTGCTACACGTGCAAACATAGTTGATAAATGGATGAATGCAGGGACAGAAAAGCACTTCCATCCCTGCGGCTGACTAACGCCAGCGTTTATACTGATTAATCAGGCCGTTGGTAGAGCTATCGTGCTCCTGAATTGGCCAGTCGTTTTGTAATTCGGGGTAAATTTTTCCGGCCAATTGTTTGCCCAGTTCAACACCCCATTGATCAAAACTGAAAATATTCCAGATGATGCCCTTTACAAAAATTTTGTGCTCGTACATCGCAATCAGACTTCCTAAAACGCGGGGAGTCACTTTTTTCACCAAAATTGAATTTGTGGGCCGATTTCCTTCAAAAACTTTAAACGGCGCCAAAAAATCTGTAACCTCCTTTTTATTACCAGCTGCTTCCAATTCTGCACGTGCCTCCGCTTCCGACTTTCCGTTCATGAGTGCTTCGGTTTGGGCAAAAAAGTTGGATAACAGCATCTTATGATGATCACCAAGCGGATTATGGCTCACTGCCGGAGCAATAAAATCACAAGGAATCAGCTTAGTACCTTGATGAATTAACTGGTAAAATGCATGCTGACCATTGGTTCCGGGTTCTCCCCAAATAATGGGACCAGTCTGATACGTAACCGCTTTACCCGTACGATCAACGCATTTTCCGTTACTTTCCATATCACCTTGCTGAAAATATGCAGCAAATCGATGCATGTATTGATCATACGGTAAAATTGCGTGCGATTGTGACCCGAAGAAATTGGTATACCAAACTCCCAACAATGCCAGCATTACGGGCATGTTACGTTCCAGTTTGGTTGTACGGAAGTGATTATCCATGTCGTGCGCACCAGCGAGAAGTTGTTCGAAATTTGGAAAACCAATCCCGCAGGCGATCGAAAGCCCAATAGCCGACCAAAGTGAGTAACGCCCGCCGACCCAATCCCAAAATCCAAACATATTGGCCGGATCGATCCCAAACTTTTCAACTTCCTTCTGATTTGTTGAAATAGCTACAAAATGCTTTTTCACAAAAGCCGGATCTTGTGCCTGTTCCAGAAACCAATGACGGGCAGAATGTGCATTTGCCATCGTTTCCTGCGTGGTGAATGTCTTCGAAGCCACCATAAATAGCGTGGTTTCAGGATTAAGCCGACTCAACGTTTCGGCAATGTGTGTGCCATCCACGTTGGAAACGAAATGCAGATTAAGGTCCTTTTTGCCGTAGGCCTTCAAGGCTTCGCTTACCATCAAAGGCCCAAGATCGCTGCCGCCAATGCCTATATTCACAATATCAGAGATGCTTTTGCCCGTGTATCCTTTCCAGCTACCGGAACGAACCTGTGTGGAAAAAACCTTCATTTTTTCGAGCACGGCATTCACCTCAGGCATTACATCTTTTCCATCAAACAATACAGGCGAATTTGAACGGTTTCGTAGCGCCGTATGTAACACTGCCCGATTTTCAGTAGCATTGATCTTTTGACCGGCAAACATTTGCTCAATCGCCTCTTCAACCTTACATTCTTCGGCTAGCTGCACCAAATATGCCCGTGTACGACCATTTATTCGGTTTTTGGAATAATCAAGCAATATATCACCCAAACGAATGGAAAACTTCTTAAACCGATTGGGATCTTCGGCGAACAGCTCGCTCAAATGCTTTTTTGAAATAGATTTATGATGAGTTTTGAGCTTTTTGAAAGCAGCAGTCTGATCAAATGGGATTGCAGGGAGCATGTAAAAACAGGTGAGTTTTAGTTAAAATAGTAGTTTTAGTGCCGTAAATTTAACCTTTCTCCTGTTTGTTTCCACTTTTCTAGTCTTTCTGGGCCCTACTATTTGCCCGGTTTTATACTAAACTCTGGCGCTTCTAGGAAAAATGTCAGCAGGTAAGAGACAACATCGTTCACCTCATTTATACCTATGTCATTCTGTTATCATGAATCAGTTCTGGGAAAAATACATCCCTGGCTTTCATAGTTGAATGCTGTTTTAAAATCCAAAATACTAATTGTTCAACGTTTTGGTAACCTGTGGTATTATTTCTACTTTTGAAAGGATTCTTCACGCACATACGGTTACTTATTTAGCAGTAAATTATCAAAATACCTTGTATTTCTTATAGTAGTTAAAAATCTATTGGCTCATGAGTAACACTTAATAGAGCTTATTTCCTTATTATATAAGTACAAACACGCCTTGCTCCCTCAAATATAGGATTTTCGTAAATAGATACAAAGGTTACAAATAATTTATTTTGTTAACTTTTGCACGTATAAAGAAACATTTATCTGATAATTTTTCGGTTCATGCTATGCACAAAATACGCACTCTAAAAGAAAAAAAAATTGCCAAATCCTACTTTTTTGCCGGTATCGTGCTCTATCTCCTTAGTACTATTGGGCTGATTATTGCGAAGTTGGTTGTAGGTGCAGCAATGAGTGGTTGGTGGATTTTGGCCCCGGCTTTATTCGTTGTTGGATGGGTTTTGGTGCTAACGCTTTTGGAGTATTTGAAAAAATCATAATTTTTGATCCTTCGAAGATTTAAATACATCAACAACTATTCGTAATTCAATTTGCTGATAATCAGGAATGCTCTTTCAGCTGAATTTCTACCTATAATTGATTTAGAGGCCCAAGTTTTACCTAGTACCGCACATTTTCCAGTCTTATAAAAGTATATTCTATTCCCTATCAGGTTTATATTAGTAGTTAAATTCTTGCCGTTAACTAGCTTTACGCTCTGTTGCAAACTTGCCTATATGCCTATTTCAGAAACCTCCATAATCCAATCTGAACGCATACCTCAAAAAACCGTTCAGGAATATTTGGCCGATAAAAAATTACACGCTTGTGCTGATTTCGACAAATTGAAATCTACCTCCTATCAGCCTGCCGAACAGAGTACTTACCACGTACACTCCAAAACCTTTCTGGTAAAAGCCAAGCTTTCAACCGTATGGAATACTTACCTGAGTATTTCGCCCCGTGAGACCTGGCGCAGCGAGATTGTAAGTTTTGGTTGCATGTACTGCAAAAACAGTCAGGAGCTTACCTACATGGAAGACGAATATGACGGATTACGAGAGGGTCAGGTCCTGTTTTTAAATATTAGTTTGCTTTGGGGCCTGGTTAACATCGCAGTTGCTCATCAGATTATCCGTGTCGATTCGGTGAAGAAAGAAATTGAATTTTCATACATCGAAGGGGGAAAAACCGAGGGAAGTCAGGTGCTGAGCTTTTCTGCAATTGATTCTGTAACTACCAAAATCGTTCACAAAACGACTTATAAAGGCACAGAGAAATCGTATATTCGGGAGCAGGTACTTTACCCTTTCCTACACGCAAAGGTAATTGCGGCCTTTCATGACAACGTGAAGCAGAAGGTTTTAGAAGATTTGCAATAACTAAAAAAAGAACGTCTCTAATCAGGGACGTCCTTTTGAATCAATTACCTATGAATAATTACAAAAAATGCGATTGAAGTAGATTTCTTTCTTCCCTTTATCTATTTCAGATAAAGTTCCTTCTACTTTCTGATCGACGAATCAAAGCGATCCTTACCCCTACTTATACAATAAATGCTTTCTTTCTCCGCAATTGGCCAAATTTTACAGGCATACATTAAGCTCCATTTTCTTAAAATTAAATACATAACGATATTATCACGTTTTCATATTATTTTCAAATTTTGATCAATATATCTAACACCCCACTACTTCTCATCTCTTTCCTGGGAATTAGTATACTTCTCCTAAAATTCTCTTCTTAGAAGATATTGGGTACAAAATTTTGGGTACCTTTTTGCAGTGAACTATTGAGTGAATTCTATGAAAAAAATACTTATACTTCTTTGCTTTTTACTGGCACTTTACCAAACATGCTATGCACAACGGGACAGAAAATCAGTTCTTTCGGAAGAAGTAAGCGAGGTACTTCGCCCTATAATTCTTGAAAAAACGCATTGGGCAATGATGCAGGTACCCGTGACTGTGACAGCCACCTCCTGCGAGCGATCAGCGGGCGGACTACATGATTTTTACTCAGAAGGAGACTATTGGTGGCCCAATCCGGATGATCCAAATGGACCATACATTCAACGCGACGGGCAGACCAATCCGGAGAATTTTACCGCTCATCGTCAGGCAATGATCCGGTTTAGTCAGGTCGTAGGAACCTTGGCTTCTGCCTATATACTTACGGGCGATGAGTCCTATGTAAAACATGCGGTAACGCACCTAAAAGCGTGGTTTATCAATCCAGAAACCCGTATGAATCCTTCCTTACTCTATGCACAGGCTATTCAGGGCCGGGTAACGGGTCGTGGCATTGGCATTATCGACATGATTCAGATGATGGAAGTTGCTCAGGGAGTGTTGGTTATGGAAAAAGCCAAAGAGTTTTCGCCCGAAGATTTTCATCAAATTCAGCAATGGTTTGAGAAATACCTGATTTGGGTAACCACTCATCCGTATGGCGTAAGTGAGCGCGAAGCCCTTAACAATCATGGAACCTGCTGGGCCATGCAAGTCGCTGTTTTTGCGCGCCTTACCCGAAATCAGGCTTTGCTAGATTACTGCCGGGAACGGTTTAAAAAGGTACTTTTGCCGACACAATTGGCCACTGATGGCAGTTTTCCATTGGAAACCAAACGTACTAAACCTTATGGCTATTCGCTTTTTAATCTGGACGCAATGACTACCCTGTGTCATGTATTGTCGACGCCTGCTGCAAGCCTGTGGGATTTTACTCTCTCCGATGGCCGAACCCTCCGAAAAGCAGTAGATTTTTTATATCCCTATGTAGCAGACAAAGCAAAGTGGCCGTTTGGGGAAGATGTGATGTACTGGGACAATTGGCCCGTAGCGCATCCTTTTCTGCTTTTTGCCTACGCAAAGTATGGCCGGACACCCTGGCTGGAAAGCTGGAAAAAACTTGACCATAATCCTCAAACGGAGGAAGTTATCCGTAATTTACCCATCAGAAATCCGCTACTTTGGACACATGTTTCTGTGGTAAATTAACTTCTATCTATTTTTTGTAAAGGAACAGAGGAGCCGGAGCCGGGAATGGTGCCGGGCGGGGTTTGTCCCGATTGGCAGGCAGTGTATACCAGTTTAGCCAATAATCCCCTGACTTATCGGCATGTTTTTGACCAGTCATTCCTTGCGGAATGCTTGAATGCGAATCAATCATTTGTTTTTTTGCCGTTGAATCTGGTAACGTTTGCTCTATTTTTAAGCTTTTTCGGTTCAAAATCCAGGTTCCGTGTCCGTATTTTTCGTGCGCATACTGAACCGACAATTTCCCGTCCTCGCCATCAGTAATTCCAGAAATACTCACCGAATAGTTTAGAGAGCCATTGAGATTAAGCTCCCAGGTAAAGTCTTTCCATTGGCTGATTTGATAGGTAATCCAGGCATTTTTATGATTTTGGTCTTTCTCCCAACGAGCTAAAAATACCTGACTAATTCCTTGATTATCAAATTTATGATAGCTAATGTAGGGAAGTTTACTTTTATCCCAGCTAATTTGAAAACCCATATTGATGAGTCCATTCCATGGTGCCACGGGGTCAACGACCGCACGGGTATTTCGCCATTGTACAGGAAGAGGGATATTTTCCCCGGCAAGATTTTCCCAGTCAACCAGATTTTTACTTCGGATACACGACAAATTATGATTGGTATTGGCCAGAGGTGAAAGTCGCCACATCCAAACGATATAAAAATAGCCATCCGGCCCAAGTTTTGGATTAGTCATGTAGGCGTTGGCTTCTTTTTCTCCATCAAAAAAAGGAGTTTCAAAAAGGCTCGTCCAGCTTTTTGTTCCCGTATCGTAGCGATTCCAATAAGTTTGCCCATCTCCGCTGCCGCCGTTGCGGTATTGAAAAAAGAGTGTTCCGCTTTGATCCTTAAAAAATACCGGATAAGTCGCACGATCTTCGTGTTTTCCGGTCATTGGCAGTTTATCAAACGAAGAAATGGACTCAGGCTTTTGAGACCGGAAATAAATGATGGGCACATTGTGCATATTACCCGAAACATGTAGAAAACCATCCGAATCCATCGCCATTGTCACATAGTTATGACTATCCCAGGCTACCTGTGTAGGTAGTAGCGTTTTTTGCCATTTTGAATCATTTAGCGCTCGCTGAGCCACTACCAATTGTCGGTTAGCGTTGTAATAAGCAGCGTATTGAAACGTATTGGAAGTCAGTAAATCGAAGCGAACCGGATGCCCCGTCCACACGCTGTCAATGAGCAGCGGGTACTTAATACTTTGAGCGAAAGCGTTTTGAGCTTGCGGAAACAAGCCCAAAACGCCCAAAAGGGACAGCAAAGAAAACAGAAGTTTTTTCAAGAATACGTTAATTACAAGAATACGTTAATTATCAGACGAATAAAATTTCCAGCCCGGTTTATATTCCGGGGTCAGCGGTTGATTGGTCAGCGTAGCTCGTACCATTTCTATGGGTAGGCTATTTTCCTTCATAAAGGCCGTATGAAACTGTTTATACGTCATTTTTTTGCTATCGACCAATTCTTTTTTCAACCCCCAGATTTGCAATCCACCAACCAGGTACGCCAATTGATAGAGTGGCCCATAGTTTCCTTCAAACGACCGGCGCACTTCTCCTTCGGCATTGGCACGTTCGTGGCCAACCCGATCTACCAGAAAATCGATGCATTCCTGTGGACTCCATTCGCCCATGTGGTAGTTAAGGGAAAAAATAATGCGGGCGCAGCGGTGCATGCGCCAAAACAACATGCCGATTCGCTCTTCGGGAGTTTTGGCAAAGCCTTTGTCGTATAGAAGCAATTCCCAATACAAAGCCCAGCCTTCGGTCCAGAAAGGTGTGCGAAATGCCGAACGGTAGGTTTTATACCGACTATTCATGTAGTACTGCAAATGATGTCCGGGGACTAACTCATGATGTACCGTGGCGCGGGAAAAGTAGGGATTATTTCCCCGCATGCTCATCAGTTTGTCTGTATGCTCCATGGCATTGGTGGGGTACGAAATAATAATATCCCGACCGCCCAGAAAAAAAGGTGAAGTCAACTGCCGCTCAGGTGTCATCATTTGCATCCCCCAGGTTTCATCTGCCATTTCTGGATAATCCAGCAGATTGTTGGCCTCAATAAATGTTTTTGCGTCGTTATAAAGCTTCAAAATTAATGCCGGTTGTTGCCCTTCGGGCACGTAGGAATTCTTCACCTTTTCCTGCGCTTTTTTCCAATCATCGCCAAAACCCATCTCGCGGGAAGCTTTCAGCAATTCGGCATCGCACCAGGCAAACTCTTTGTTGGCGAGGGCAATTAATTCATCCGGTGTATACATAATCATCTCAGCTTTCAGTTGACGCAGAAGTTCTTCTTTGCCAATTGGTACGCCTTTAATCCCGCTTTTATCTTCTTTTTGAGTTGTTGACAGCTTGCCTTTTCCTGCCAAAGTCTTGCTATAAACCGTTAAAACACTGTCAAGGCCTTTATAGGGAACCGGCACCCACCACGTAAATGCCGGGTCGTAGCTGTTGTAAAACTCATAGGTACTTTTCAACCGCAATTTCAAACTTCGGATAGCCTGTTCACCAAAATTGGTCAACGATTTATCCAATTCCTTTACCTCTTTGAGTTTTTCCTGAGCCGTCTCAACCTCCGTGCTTAGGGCAGTCATTTCTGCCGCAATAACTTTTCCATCCACAACATCACCCCGGCGACGCATTTTTTCGAGCGCATAGATTTTATTGGCGAAAGGCAGATACGATTCAAGTGAAGTATACTTTGTTTTTTCCTGGTCCAACGTAAGCAGGTGGTCTTCAATAGCTCTTTTCAATAAAACATAATCTACTTTTCCACCTTGACTCAAACTTTTGAAATCCAGTTTTTTCAACTTTTCAAGATATTCCCGATCCACTTTTTCGAGCCGATTGCGCTGTTCGGGAGAATTGAGCACCGAAACCGAGGAAGAAAAACCGCCCTCCTGCCTTAACATCGGCGAGTAAAAGTGAAGCACCGCCCGGATGTCCTGCCCATACTGAATCACAAGTCCGGAGGTTTCGGTGGCCTGCTCATACAACGTCGAAACCTGCGCCGAAAGCGGGAATGTAGTCCCAAACCCGAGAAGAATTAAATAAACAAAAAGCTCAACAAATCGCATAGAGTATTTTTTCATGAGTTAAAATATTTGATAAAGGGTAGGTTAAGAATTAAAATGTAATTTATGGTAAAAAGTACGTACAGGAAAATTATATACAATTTCCTGTATGTACTTTTTCAATTAATTTTTGCCAAAAGAAATATTCATCGTCGTGCCCACTCGAAATACGGTATTTTGGTACTTAAATCCTTCAAAACTATTGGCGACTTCGATTCGCAGTGGAAACCGGATTCCGATGTCGAGCCCGTAGCCAAGTTCGAGGTAATTGTTGGAAACGGGAGTGGCGAGATAGTGCGCAAAGAAATTTTCCTTAATCCCCAAAATCCTGAACCAGGTAAGTTGGGTAAGTAAAAACTGCCGCAGCTCGGTTAGGACGTGTGCCTCCACAAATTGCTTTGACGTACTGAACCGGTAGTAGTCGAGCATTCGGAAAGTACCGACCGGATCGCCGTATTGGAAGAAAAATAAATTTCCGGCAAAATGCTGAAAATCAGGCAACTGAACCGATTCGTTGTTTAAAAAAGCACCGGCAGCAACTTTGTAGCGCAGTTTACTCCGCACGCCCAAATCAAACCCATGAGACAGTCCGGCCTGCACAAAATCAAAATCGGCATCGCTTCCAAACACACCCTGAATTCCCTTTCGATAGGCAAGCATCAGCTTGGGTGAGTCGTCGGAATAATAGGAAGTTTTCCCTCCTTTGATGCGGTATTTTTGCCAGGGTTTATACACGGCCGATACCCCAAGAGTTAAGGCCTGATGCGGCTGCATGACGGGCGAAGCTGCGCCCGATTCGTCCAAACGCTCTTCGTTAAAGGGATTATTGGGCGTAAAAGTCCGTCTTTTCCAGTCAATCCACCGATACCGATCCGTATTTTCCAGGTTTTGCAGCGAACGCCGGTCGGCGTATTCTATGGAGGCTTTTAACTCAAAATGTTCATTCTCACGATTGGATGAAAAATCTGCCCGCAGGAAATTTTTCTCGTAGATTTTAATAAAATTTTGTTCGAGCAATGTGGTTGTTAAACTATTTAAAAAAGGTTGCATGGGGTTTTCAGGATTAAACTGCGCAACAGTTTGCCCACCCGACACCTGAATCTGACTTCTTTTCCAGGCATAATCTATTCCTCCCGTAGCCATTAGTTTTTCGCGTGCGAACGAATAGCGCGTCAACCCATAAACCGACCAGGCAGGTTGCGCCCGAGTAGACGTGTGGCTCACCCCTCCGGTCGAAATTCGAATGGTTTCCTGATTTTGAGAGGGTTTCCCCTTTGCCTGATATTTTAACCGCAACCCGCCGCCGTTGAGTACTACGCCTTCCACGGTATTAATTTGCCCATCCAAAAGTGGACTGTGGTATTGGAGCCGCCACGGACTTTTCTTTCCCAGTCGAAAGGTGTGACCCGTCAGAATTCCTGCAAATACACCCATTCCGCTTTTTCCTTTTTTGGCGGTAGTATCGCTTTTTGCTACTTTGAGACTATCTTTTTGCTCCTGCGTTCCTTCCTTGATAATCACAAGACTGTCGAGCCGGGTATAACTTTTAACCTCCGCAATAGTCAGCGGTACCGTCCGGATCGAGTCCCAAAAAGCCGTGCTACGCAAACCGGCAAGCGAGTCAATCACCGTAGAATCGCGCCGGGTGTTGTTCAAATCCACATCTTCGCCCTTTTCTTCTTTCTCTTTCAAATCCTGCTTTTCATATTCTTTCATGAGTTTGCGCAGGTTTTTGGCCGAAAACTCTTTCTGTTTGCTGACCACTTCTTCGAGTTTCTGCGTTTTCATTTCCCGACCGGACAACTTAAACTGCTGTGCTTTATCCTTTTCTTTTTTGGGGTCAAGTACCACAATGTCAGGCTGAAACGCTGGATTTACTTTTAGTTTGGAAAAGGTTTGAGAAATAACCAAATCACCTTTGCCTTTAAATCCATATATCCCTCCGGCAACGTGAAACTGCTGATTGATCGGCATCCAAACGCCCTGAACGGGACTGTAAACCTGCTTAATCTGAATCGTAAAACCAGTATTGACCGTTTCCAGATTCAGGGAGTAAATACTCCACTCATTTTCAATAATCTGAATCGTGCCGCGGTACACGCCTTCACCGTACGACCGGGGCGTCACTTTTATCTTGTTTACTTCAATGCCATTTTCCCGAAATGACCCCAAATATTCAAATTTGTAATAGGCAAAAGCACGTGGCGACAAGGGCGACACCGCTTTGACTACTTCCGGCTGATAAAAGCTCGTCAGAAAGTAAGCATTGGCGTTCGAGAAGTTTTTATCCTGACTATTGCGGGAGGCAATAACTTTTTGTTTGTAAGAATTAGGCTGCCGAAAAGTCACTTCCGAAACTGTTTCATTCAATATCGGTACGCCTTTCTTAAAGTTGGCTTCTTTTTCAATTTCTTTCAATTCTTTTTTATACAAAAACTCCAACGGCAAATCCGTAACAACAAAGGATGATTTGCTGTATGCCTTGGCCGTGTAGCTTTCTACCTGCAAAAAATGGTAGCGACTTTTGGCAATTGCCCGCCGCATGATCGTATAGGCGGGGTCTTCGTCGCGGCTGCCAATGCGTACTTCCCCCAGGCTTAGGGCCTGTTCTTCCAGCACGGCGTCGAACGTTTGCAGGCTTGTACCTTCAATTGTAATGGATTTCATCCCCGTGCGAAATCCGAGGTACTGAAACACAACTTCATAGTAGCCGGCTTTGAGATCCAATTGGTAGCGGCCTTCTTCGTTTGAAATAGTTCCAATATCGGTTCCTTTGACAAAAACAGCGGCAAAAGGCAGCGGTTCGCCTTTGGTGGTTTTCACGATTCCTTTTAAACCCGAAGCAGTTTTGGCTGTTTGGGCTTCCAGTGAATAGCCATTTACCAGCATCAGAAGACTCAAAATCAGTAGTGTACGTAGCATAAATGTAGTTTGAATTCAAATTTTGAATGTGCTTTGTTCATTAAACCCCCAAGTTTTAGAAACTGATAAGGTGTGAAATAATACTTGTTTTACGATCGGTTCATTAGGAAAAGAGATGTCAAAATGACGTAAATGGTTGCATTTAAGTTAGGGTCGAATTAATTAAAAATACGGAATTTAATGGAATTTAAATGATTAACGGACGCAGGTAAAGGATCAACGCATATTCAGACGTGACCAATTTTATCCATAGATTTGGACGAAGATTTACCAAACAAAACAAGAAAAAGAGTCATGAAACGAATTAACAACCTGTTAATCAACAAAAAAGCTATTTTAATACTTGTAGGTTTGGTGGTAGTATTGGCAACTCTTCAATCCTACATTGGCTCCATGAAGACCTTCCCGGGCAGCGAAATTCTTTACACGAGCTACAACAATTACCTGATTTTTAAACAATCCTTTTTTCATTTAATTGACCAAAAAGACCTGTATATTCTGTACCCACAGGAACAGTGGGATCTTTATAAGTATAGCCCTGCTTTTGCACTCCTATTTGCGCCGCTCGCCAGTATACCCGATCTTTTGGGGCTTTTGCTTTGGAATGCGATGAATGCATTCGTACTTTTTTTGGCCGTTTATTCACTCCCTCATTTCTCGCTACGCACCAAGGGACTTGTCCTTCTTTTTGTCCTGATTGAACTCCTGACTTCGTTACAAAATGAACAAAGCAACGGATTAATGGCCGGACTCATGATTTTGAGTTTTGGCATGCTCGAACGCCGCCGCTATTGGCTGGCTTCCCTGTGTTTGGTAGCCAGTATTTTCATCAAACTTTTTGGTATTGTAGGTTTGGCGTTGTACCTGTTTTATCCCAACAAATGGAAGCTTACCTACACAACGGGCAGTTGGGTTTTACTTTTTGCAAGCATGCCGTTACTGGTTGTTTCCTGGGACCAATTGCTGTTTTTGTATCAAAGTTGGGGTTATCTGCTGGCAAATGATCACTCCATTTCGGATGGGCTTTCGGTAATTGGCTGGCTCAAAACCTGGTTTGGATTTCAACCGGATAAAACAATTGTAAGCCTGATTGGAGTGCTTATATTCTGCCTTCCACTGGCGTTACTCAAAAAATACCAGGTGTATACATTCCGACTCCTGATGCTGGCGTCCGTGCTGCTTTGGGTGGTTATTTTTAATCATCGGGCAGAATCGCCCACCTTCATTATCGCCATTTCCGGGGTTGCTCTCTGGTACTATGGGCAGTCACGGAGCGCAGTGAATTTTAGCCTGCTGATTCTAGCCTTGATTTTTACGATCCTTTCTCCCACCGATATTTTTCCCGGATTTGTCCGAAGCGAATGGTTTCAACCGTATGTTGTCAAGGCGGTTCCGTGCATTTTGATTTGGATCAAACTTACCTATGACCTAGTGCTTGGTACCATGGCGCCACGGGTAGAAAGCAGCGAAACAAATGGATCTTCAAGCTAAGGTATTTACTCTGCCGCGATTGGGTCGACAGAATATCAGTAAGCAGGAACGTTGGTAGTCTTTTTTGGACAAATAAAGGTAGTATTTGAACAACTCGTTCTCCTGCTAACCTTTTTTTACCCGAAAAATGAAAAAACGTGACTTTCTGAAAATCAGCGGACTAAGCATGCTCGGCAGCAGCTTTACCGCCACTGCTGCGCCCAAAAAAACAATCCCGCACGTGCAGACCTTTAATATGTGCGGATATGCAGCGCCGAAAATCGACACGGTTCGGATCGGCTATCTCGGCATTGGAAACCGGGGCGCCGGGGCTTTGAAACGGATTGTCCATCTCGAAAATGTCGAAGTAAAAGCCCTTTGTGACATCCGGCCCGAACGTGTGGCCCTGGCAGCCGACGCATTCAAAGGCACCAATCATCAACCTGAGGCTTATTCGGGCCACGCAGATGCATGGAAAAAGGTATGCGAGCGGCCCGACATTGACCTGATTTATATTTGTACACCCTGGAATCTGCACGCCCCCATGGCCCTTTACGCCATGGAGCAGGGGAAACACGTTGCCGTTGAAATCCCGGCCGCCACAACTGCTGAGGACTGCTGGAAGCTTGTTGAGACCTCCGAGCGCACCAAGAAGCATTGTATGATGCTGGAAAACTGCTGCTACGATTTTTTTGAACTATTGACCCTGAACATGGCCCGACAGGGCTTTTTTGGCGAAGTCGTGCATGTAGAAGGCGCGTATATTCATGATATTCTGGATTCATTTCTGGATACCTCCAAACGGTACGACCTCTGGCGATTGAAAGAAAACCAACGCAACGGGAACCTGTATCCTACCCACGGTTTGGGTCCAGTGGCGCAGATTTTGGATATTAATCGAGGGGATAAAATGGACTATCTGGTGTCCGTTTCTACCGCCGATTTTATGCTCACTCCGCGCGTGCACACACTCGCCTCAACTTCTGCTGATTTTGCTCCTTTTGCCGGAAAATCATTTCGGGGAAACATGAATACGACTACCATCCGAACCGCCAAAGGCAAGACCATTATGTTGCAGCACGATGTGTCTTCCCCCCGGCCCTACTCGCGTCTGCATTTAGTTAGCGGTACAAAGGCAACCGCACAGAAATATCCGCTCGAAGGTCCGCAGGAAAAAGGACGTATTTCAAAAGGCCACGAATGGATGTCTGCCGATGAATATGCCGAACTGGAAAAAAAATATCAACCCGAAATTGTCAAGCGCATTGGCGAACTGGCAAAAAAAGTGGGTGGGCATGGCGGAATGGATTTCCTGATGGATTGGCGTCTTATCGACTGCCTTCGCAATGGCCTTCCTCTGGATCAGGATGTGTACGACGCCGCTTCGTGGAGCGTCATTGCGCCTTTGACAGAACAATCGGTCAGTAACCGCTCGGCTTCGGTTGATATTCCCGATTTTACAGCCGGTGCCTGGAAAACGAACCGCCCGGTGGATATTTCAATGGCGCAGGGTGGAACGACAAAAGTTAAATCCTGAGACATAACCAACTTATTAATAACACGTTACAGCCTTTACCCAAGACCCTTCAAAACTCTCTCCCATGGAAAAAACAACGGTTGAATCTCCATCAGTCGAAGTCCTTGCGCCCCCCACCCGACTGGCTTCTATTGATGCTTTGCGAGGATTTGACATGCTCATGATTGCTGGCGGAGGACAGTTCATAGCGCTTTTGGGCGGTAAAACAGGTATTAACTGGATAGATGGAATGGCCGCACAATTTGAACATCCGCCCTGGCACGGTTTTGCTTTTTATGACTTCATTTTCCCGTTATTTATTTTTCTTGCGGGCGTTTCACTTCCGTTTAGTGTCAGTAACGGATTAGCCAAAGGTTTTTCTAAAAACAAACTCTTGGGCAAAGTATTCCGCCGCATGTTGGTGCTGATTTGTCTTGGAATTTTGTATAAAAACGCGCCGCTCAATCCTTTTGATCCTGCACAAATCCGCTTCGGCAGCGTATTGGGACGCATTGGTATTTCGACGATGGTTGCAGCGGTGCTTTACCTTAACTTCTCAAAAGCCCAACGTTTTTATTGGGCATTGTCAATTTTGACAATTTATTATCTGGCACTTTTATTGATTCCTGTTCCAGGTTTTGGTGCTGGTGATTTTTCGTTTGAGGGAAATCTTGTAGGCTGGCTCGATCGTCACCTTATGCCCGGAAGGCTCTTGCAGGGAACCTACGACGAACTGGCACTTACTACACAACTGCCCGCCGTTTGCCTGGCTATTTTTGGGAGTCTGGCGGGCGATACGCTGCTGAGTTCACAACCTATACGCACCAAAATGCAGAAACTTGCGCTGATGGCAGCCGGAGGAATTACCCTTGGTTTGCTTTGGAATTTACTTTTTCCTATCAATAAGCATTTATGGTCTAGCTCCTTTATCTTGCTTACAGCTGGACTTTCTTCGCTGGCTTTACTTCTTTTTTATTGGATCATTGATATAAAGGGATTAATCCGATGGTCATTCTTTTTCAGGGTTATCGGCATGAATTCATTGGTCATGTACCTTGCCTATCGTTTTTTTGATTTTAATAGATCTTCGTATTTGTTATTTTCGGGAATATATTCTCACGCTGCCGAACCCTGGCACGAGGTATTTCAAACGCTCGGAGGTTTACTTTTGGCGTGGTTACTACTCTATTTTTTATGGAAGAAAAAGGTATTTGTAAAAGTGTAGAATCATGACTGAAAAACCGTACAATTTTCTCTGGAATCAGTTTGGAGCAAGTATTAACATGCTGGAAAATGCAATCCTTGCGTGTCCTGCGGATGTGTGGGACACAGACAAAAAATTTTGGTACAATGCGTTTCATTGTCTTTTCTTTTTAGATTATTATTTAACAAGAAAAGCCGAAGAGTTTATACCACCTGCACCATTCACATTTTCGGAATTTGAAGATCAACTTCCTGAACGAACCTACACAAAAGCAGAGCTACTGGAATACGTGAATTATTGTCGCAAAAAATGTCGTGAATTAGTAGCTACTCTAACACATGATACAGCAGCCGAAATCTGGACAAATCAATCAAAAACGATGCATTTTTCGGTCATAGAATTAGCACTTTACAACATGCGTCATGTGCAGCATCACGCCGCGCAGTTAAATTTAATTCTTAGACAAGAAACCAATGACGCTCCTGAATGGGTATCAAAAACTGACTTGATTCTTTGATAGTTAACCATTAAGGGGTTAAGGTACATTAAGTATTCAACTTAAATTCTTAATTCCTTAATGGTTAACTGACTATCCATTCTAATCTCTTTTACGAATAAGCCCTTCCTGCACAACCGAAGCTACCAACTGACCATCCTGACTGAAAACATTACCTCTCGTAAATCCACGAGCGTTGGAAGCACTCGGACTATCGAGTGCATAAAGTAACCACTCGTCAATTCGAAAGGAGCGATGAAACCACATGGCGTGGTCGAGACTTGCGAGAAAAAGTTCGTTAGGCATGACCTTTCCCCAGTGTGGAAGCGTGGCGGTAGTGAGCAAATTGTAGTCAGACGCATAGGCCAAAATGGTTTGATGCAACCGAATGTCGTCCGGCAGGGGATTTTTGGCTTTGATCCATACGTGTCGATACGGCGGGTAGTCCTTTCCTGCCAACGGGTTCAATTTTTCAACTGGACGAAATTCCAGCGGTCGGGGAAACGCCAGGCTTCGGTAAATCTCAGGAGCAGCTTCTTTAAAAACCTCGGCTAATTTTTCATCCGAAATCAGCATATCCGGTGGCGGTACATTGGGCATACTAATCTGATGGTCAAGGCCTTCCTGAACAGACTGAAATGATGCACCCATGCTAAAAATGGGGGTTCCTTTTTGAATGGCTACAACTCTGCGAGTAGTAAAACTTCCGCCGTCGCGGATACGGTCAACATCGTAAATAATTGGCTGACCGATGTCTCCTGCCAAAATAAAATAGGCATGCATGGAGTGTACCAACCGACCTTCGGGCACAGTTTGGTAGCAGGCGTGCAGGGCCTGCGCCAGCACTTGTCCCCCAAAAACACGTTTCCACGGTGCCTGATAATTTTCACCCCGGTAAATATTCTCCTCAATTTTTTCGAGGTTCAGCAAATCAATCAGTTCGTGTACATTATCCATGGAATCAGGGGTTTGGGGGCGTTTTATTCGTCAATATTATTTTCTTTCAAAAATTTGTTGAGCTCCAAAATCGTCGGATTTTTGAGGTGTTTTTCTTCAAACATAACGGTTGGAAATTTCAATTCACCCTGATACAAATTTCGAACGGTTTGTTCGGCCTGCGCATCAGTTTCCACATTTAGAAACTCAAAATCAATCCATTCAGCCTGCAAGTGGTTGGCTAAGATTGCGGATTTTGGGCACCATCCGGTACCAAATATTTTCAGTTTGTTGCTTTCAGCCATGATAGTTTTGCGAATTTGTTTAACAGTGCGTCAAGATTATTCAGGATGAACGGCGTCAGAATCATGGTCAGGATGGAAACCGACAGGAATATCTGATAATTGGTTTCTGAAATAAGTCCATATTCCAAACCTGATTTGGACAACACAAATGAGAATTCCCCGATTTGAGCAATTGACAAGCCCACAGCTAGAGCTGTTCGACGGGTTACTTTGAGCGCAATAGATGCTAAAAAACCTGCAAGTGTTTTTACAAAAATGATAAATACGAACCAGAAAAGTATCAAGTCCAGGTGCTCTAAAAATATGTGGTAGTCGAGCAACATTCCCATGGAAATGAAAAAGAAGCTGATAAAGAGGTAACGAAAAGGCACAAAACACGAAATTGCCATTTTGTTGTAGTCCGTTTCGGCCACAATCAGACCCGCAACAAATGCTCCCAAGGCCAGTGAAAGACCAAGTTGAGCAGTGAAAAGGGCGATTCCTAAAATAATGACGATAGTAGAAAGCAGGAATATTTCCTGACTTTGCAGTTTCATAATGTACTTGAAATAGCGCGGGATGATGTACTTTGCTAGAAGCCAGGCAAGCAGGCCCATGCTTGCCAGTTTTAGCAGGAGCAGCCCGATTTGAAGCAGTGGATTATCCCCTTTTCCCGCGAGAATCGGGGTAAGTAGCATGAGTGGAACAATTACTATATCCTGAAAAAGTAACATCGCTAGTATCACTTTTCCGTGAGGTGTATTCAATTGGAATTTATCCTGCATCGTCTTTACGACAATTGCCGTACTGCTCAAACAAGTAACGAACCCCCAGAAAATACTCTGATTCAATGATCTACCCATTAAAACGATTAGGACGGTAGTGACCAAAATCGTAAGTATTACCTGCAAAAAACCACCTAAAAGAACATAGCGTTGTATTTTCCTAAGATTAGAAAACGAAAATTCCAGCCCTACACTAAACAGCAGTAAAATCACCCCGATTTCGGCATAAGCTTCCACCTCGGTGGCCTCATCGACCAGATTAAGGGTTTTGGGGCTTAGCAATATTCCGCTAAACAAGTACCCGATCAGGTGCGGAATTTTGAAAAAATTACATATATATACAACTACTACGGTGGCAGCTAGAAGTATAAAAATATTGACAAGTATATGCAGCTCCATCGGGCAAAATGTATTTGAAAATATCTATTAATTGTAATCCTCTTCGGCAGACAGGTGATTCAATCGGGAGGCTTCTTCCGTTTTGGTAGAATCTGCAACCAACCCATGAATGATCGTCATTTCCTGTTCGGTCAGGTTTCGCCATTTCCCTGCCGCAAGTCCATCGAGCGTCACATTCATGATTCGTACTCGTTTCAGGCGAGTAACCGAATACCCCAAATAGCTGCACATCCGGCGAATTTGCCGGTTCAATCCCTGTGTCAGAATAATTGTAAAGATGTACTTACTTTTTTTTCTAACCACACATTTTTGAGTAATTGTACCCAAAATTGGCACACCATTTTGCATTTTATGTAAAAACTCAGGCGCAATCGGTCGATCCACCGCTACTTCGTATTCTTTTTCATGCCTATTCCCAGCCCGTAAAATTTTATTCACAATATCCCCATTGCTCGTCAGGAAAATCAAACCTTCGGAAGGTTTGTCGAGACGACCAATCGGAAAAACTCGTTCGGGATGCTTGATATAATCTATAATGTTGCCGGGAATATGTCGCTCAGTTGTGCAGGTAATGCCAACGGGTTTATGAAAGGCAATATAAACAGCTTTGTCTTTATTAGTCGCCCGAATCTGCTTTCCCCGAACGAGCACTTCATCCTGAACCGATGCGCGGTCGCCAAGCACGGCGGTGCGGCCATTGAGTTGAACGTGGCCATCGGCAATAAGTTTATCGGCCTCGCGTCGGGAGCAAAAGCCGGTTTCACTAATAAATTTATTGAGCCGAGTCGATTCGCTTTGATTTTCTTCCATAATCATTCTTTGTAAAATGCACAGCTATCATTATTCTGGCGAACCGACCCTTTGCCAGGTTTCGTCATCGTGCAAAAAAACGTTAAAATCGACAAATCCCTTGATGCCGTCAACGTATCCTTTTTCGCTATGTTGCCATAGCAGCACATTGGAGTTTTCGGACAAATCGTCGATTTGGGTACGAGAATAACCGGCCAGCCAAAGCGGATATTCGTCGAAATTTCCGGCAATAAACTTTTTATAAAAATGCTCATTCGTATAAATAACAGGACGAATACCGTAGTGCTTTTCAACAATTGTAAGCCAGTTTGCTACCCCTTTAATAATGATTTCCGCGGGCTTTCCAGCCTCAATTTCCAGATCCAAAACGGGTGGCAAATCGCCCGGCTCCATGACAACCCGCTTGATAAAATGGGCCGCCTGTTGATCAGAATATACCCTGGGATTGTAAAAATGATAAGCACCACGCCGAATTCCGACTCGTTTGGCCTCGCGCCAGTTGCGGTCAAACTGTCGGTCGAGGTGCGTAGCGCCTTCGGTGGCTTTGATATACACAAAATCCATCCGCACATTTTCGGCTTTTGCAGCTTTGAGTTTGTCCCACTGAATGCGGGCATTGTGATGCGAAACATCTATGCCATGAATGCCATAGCGCAGAGGTAGCCGAATGCCAAAGCGCTGCACGTAGGTCCATTGATTTTCATTTTTGTACCTCATCCAGCCAATCACCAGCAGGACAAAAAGTACAACACCGCCCAAAATCACCCAGCCTTTTGGCGGAAGTGGTTTTCTATCGGTAGCGTGAGTGAGTAGTAAACCTTTGCGTTTTTTACGTGGTGGCATAGCAACGCAAAAATAGAAAAAAAGCCGATCCATAAGGAAAGGCTTTTGTAACGTACCAATAAGTCAGGTTATTTATTGGGTTGTGGCGTATAGCGCAGGTACGGCTTCACGATGCGGATACCTTTGGTAAATTTCACCTTCGCATCTTCGGTGCTGATTGCCGGCACCACGATTACATCGTCGCCATCCTGCCAGTCAGCGGGTGTAGCTACCGAGTGATTGGCGGTTAGCTGCAATGAATCAATGACGCGGAGAATCTCGGTAAAATTGCGACCCGTAGACGCTGGATAAACCAACATAAGTTTGATTTTCTTATCTGGGCCGATAATAAACACCGAGCGAACGGTTGCCTTTTCGCTGGCATTGGGATGGATCATATCGTATAATTCGGCAACTTTCCGGCCTTCATCAGCAATTATTGGAAAGTTCATTTCCACGTTATTGACCTCATTAATGTCCGGAATCCAGCGGTTGTGAGATTCAAGATCATCTACGCTTACGGCAATTACCTTCACGCCTTTTTTCTCAAATTCACCTTTGAGCAAAGCGGTTTTTCCTAGTTCGGTGGTACAAACAGGCGTAAAATCGGCAGGATGCGAGAACAGCAGTCCCCAGCTATCTCCCAGCCAATCATGAAACTTAATGGGGCCCTGTGTAGTATTGGCCTCGAAATCCGGTGCGATATCGCCTAATCGAAGTGACATATATGTACTGTTTTGGTTAGTTATGAAAAATATTGTTTCTATTAATCTAGTAACATTATAGACTTTTAAAACACAAACGATACTTTTTTCATTCCTTACCTGTCATATTTTATGCATGAATTTTATTCTAAAAATCAGGTTTAATCTAAAACAAATGCCTGGAATACAATCTTGCTGTATTCCTCTTTTTCATACAAAATCCCTGGTAGTCCGCGCTGTACTTCTACCAAATCTGAGTAAGCCGCTGAACCTTCCTCCACGGTTTTACAGCGCTTCCAGGACTCGCCCTTGCGGTCATCACTGCGGTAAATTGTCAGATTTTGTCGGAGACTTTGATGGTTTAGGTTTGAGAATAGCAGGCATCTTTTCCCGCTTTTTGTACCAACTGCCAATATACTTCCCTCACAAACCGGATCGGGCAATTGGGTCTCCACAATCGTATTCCCCCAGGTTTTCCCTCCATCTTTACTTTTGGCCACGAGTCGGAACTTGGGCTCTCCCATTTGATTTCTCATATTCATCAACACCTGACCATTAGCAAGTTGTGCCGCTGTACTTTCGTTGGAGCCCAGGAAATCTATTTCGTCAGAAAGTTGCCATGTTTTTCCATGATCGTCCGAGAAAAAAGCGTGCGCCCGATAATCAGTAAAATCGGCTTTGGGCGGCCCTACCGAGTGGTTGGCCGGCACCAGCAAACGTCCGCGATACCTGCCTTTGGTCAGTTGAATGGCGTGGCCGGGCGTATTGGCGTAGGAGCGCCAATCTTCCGAAAAAGTGTAAGCTGATGCAAACGATGGATTGTTTGGTCGATGCACGTAAGTCGTTATATTTTGGGCTTCGGACCAGGTTGTACCTTCATCCACAGACGTTTTTACCCAAACTTCCCGTACGCCCTTCCCTTCCCGAACCTTCTGCTCGGAAGCATTTCCTGTATTGTAAATCAAAAAAAGTCTTCCTTCTGGAAAGTTCGGATCTGTAAAGTCAAAAACAGGAGCTGGATTTCCTGCCTGCAAATCCTGATTTTCGGCCACAATCCTCAATTCTCCCCAGGATTTACCCTGATCGGTGCTGATTTTCATGACCACATCCACATCACCAAAATCTCCGCAGTTGTTCCGGCGCCCTTCGGCAAAGGCCAGCAAGTTTCCCGAAGGAGCACTGACAATTGCCGGAATCCGGAAACAACGGTAGCCCGCTTCACCATTTTCAAAGACGGTTATAGCTTGCGCAAAAAGCGGGGAGCTACAAATAATTAAAAGGAAAATCAGAAAAAGGGAGCGATTGATCATGCGAATAGTATTAACGGTGGCAAATAGGGTGGCACATACAGCAAAAACCCGCTTTACATAGCTGTAAAGCGGGTTTTGTGGAGAATATCGGATCATTCTGATAGACATAAAAAACTGATAAAGAACCGTTTAAGCCAGTGGCTTATTATCCTGACACCGTAAGTGCCACCTTTATATATCAAAAAACAACTTAACTAGCGTTTCTCAAAATTGTAAAAGATGCCATTTTCGGTTCGTCGCTGTCAGGATCAAACTTTCCCAACGCCATCTTCAACATTTCGTGCAAATTCTCAATTTGCTCATCTTTTTTTTCAAGTTGGTTGGCCAGTTTTGAAAAATTTTCCTCTAATCGCCGAATATGCTCATGCAAATATCCGTCTGGTGCTTGATCTGTTAGTTTTGATTTTGGCTCGGATTGTAATATCTCCCCTTCGCCTTTCAACAGCCAGCCTGGGTTGACCTGAGGATAAACCTCGCAAATAGCTTCCAGAACATCAAAGCTTGGTTTGTTCTTTCCTTTAACGGTGTTGTAAATAACCGTTGGCGCCTTACCGATAGATTCGGCAAACGTCTTGTGGTTCTTATTTAGGAAATGAATCAGCTGATTAATCCTATTATTAACCGTGTTTTCCATAAATTTTACTTTTGATTTTTTGTTAAAATTTTTTCTTTAAATAACTCACTATCAATAAATTAATTTAATTGGCTTAGGAATATAGTGTATTACCAATTGTTTAATTATGCTAACCTGATAGAAACTTAATGACCCGTTGATCAACAAGTTTTCTGATCGAATTGAACTCGAACACCTACCTGCTTATCAAAACAAACATTTTCTAAATTGTTTTGAAACAAGTCCTAAATTCTAAGAATTGATCTACTAGTGTCGCTAATTCTTCTATTGCCTAATAATGATCATTATCTGTTTGGCGATGCACTGATCAATTTCTCACTTGAAATTCTGATTTATTTTCATTTATCAGGGCTTCTCCTGAATTCTCAGAATTTTCAATGTAATAATTCAACTATATACTCTAATTCATATTTTTATAATACATTGATAATCAACATATTGAATTTTATGATAAAAATTTTTATATTATATCTTTTATTTTATAGATTATATCATCTATTATTGCATAAAGAATTGCACAATTGTACAAACTTATTGATAAAAAATCAAAGTTTTTTGTACAAATGGCATATAGAATTGACTATGGCAAAAGAAAAAAACAAGCTAGGGAAGCTGTATCAACAGCAACGGAGACCTGTTAGAGCTCAAATCCTGGAAGATCTTGCAGCGGCCGGAGTAAGTCACCAAAGGTTTTACAACTGGACCGTAAAGCCTGATAATAGAATGGTAGAAATGCCTACTATTCTGAAAACAATAATTTGTAGAAATATCCCGAAAGCCGAATCGCTATTCAGACTACCGAGTAAGGCGATACCCTGCTTGTTTGAAACAGACGCATAGCCATACTACTCTACACACACAGTAAGGGCCTGATGCTGCCATGGAATGCATGAGGATTGAGGAGCGCAGCTCAGGCCCATTTTAAAATGAACTCAACTACATGAAGAAAATGATTTACATATTCCTATACATCTGCCTATGTCTGGCAATCCTTGCCTGGGGAAGGCAAATAGCTAAGGGACTGAATAACTCAGATCCGTAATGAGAGCTTTTTAGAGTCCATTTTCAACTATACATCTAAGCAAATGATCACGATTGAAAATCAATGTACCGTCCGGGTGGACGGTAGACTGGTGGGGTATATCCCTACTTCAAAATGGAACGATGCCCTACTTGCCCTTGGCGCAACTGGTGGTTTTCGTAAAGAAGCAAAGGTTTATACGGCAACGCCCATGTTGCGCTATAAACCAAAGTTGGTGAAAACTCTGAAACAGTTAATGCAATGCATTTAATATCCTACTACAAGGAAAAGCTGGAAAATCACTACGAGCGAATGCTTGAATGTGAGGGAGATATGATTCAGGAATACCATCATTTGACAGCTATTGCACGTCTATGTCGGAAGCTTATGCTGGCTCCCAACAGCTGGCTAGTTCAAAAGGCAGAAGAACGTCGGGGAAATCAACTCCCAATAAAAGCTTCGCAGGTTGAGCCAGGAAAAGCTACGAGTATTGATGCGCTATTTGCCTGCCCCGATTGTGGCAAAACCTTTAACTCTAAACAGGCTCGTGGAGCTCACGTCCGCTTTTGTGGGAAAGGAGGTAGTCATGAATGAATACGCCATCACTTCCACGCCCATCCGCTACGAAAATTTGATCCAAGGCAACTTGAAATTCCTGATTATTGAACAGGTTTTCTTTGATGAAAAAGTTTGCATTGGCGACAGACTCATGATCAAAGAACGGTGCGCAATAAAGGGAGAATTCACAGGAAGATCTGCTGAATTTATGATTACGAGCGTCGAAAAATCATTTACAATGAAAGGCTTGCATGAAGCATTTCTTGGCTTATCGATAACGAAGATTTCAGAGAAATTGAATGGCTCAATCTGACAACTATTATGAAGCACGAAAGCAAAACAATAGGCCAAAGTCGTACCTGGGCAGCGGCCTTGTGCGGGCAATTAGAGGACTCCTCCGGATTAGAAGCATCAGCAGCGCTTTTCGTTTTCTGGGAATGGGCGGTCCGGGAATCAAAAAATAAATCTCCCTGGCTGGTGTATCTGCGCTGGGGGTGCAGCCGGCCAAAGCTCATCAGGAAACGAGATGATGCAATGAAGGAGTATCTGGAAAAACTAGCAAAGTGAGTAAACATGATAACGGGATACTAATGCAAGGTGCTGTCTGCTTACTCAGGCATGGAGAAAGCTGTTGGAGCCCTCAGAGTGGATATTGAATGTAGGTGATTGGTGAGGCCGGGTTCGACTCCCGGAGCTTTCGCATCTGATGATGTAAAGACATCAGATATCGGATAGAGGAGGGTTTTTAAGAAGGAGTTGTCTGCTTACTCAGGCAAGGAGAAAGCTGCCGGTGCCCCCGTGTTGGTTCGGGGCCGGGTTCGATTCCTGGAGCTTTCACAGGGTAGAGCAGAATTCTACATGAGTGCCCAAACCACGCCAGGGTAACGCCTGGCGTGGGTAAGGGAAGGTTTGTTTAAAATTTTATGCAAATGCCATTTTAGTATGAACAAAATGAAGTCACTAACCCCACTCATACGCCTGTATGCTACCCAGAATTGAGATATCAAATGTAGTACGGCGGGCATATAAGGCCATTGATGAGCATAACAATAGCTGCCCTACGCAAGCTGTTGAACGAAAGATCATGACAGCAGATGGCAAACCAGATGTTCAGCTCATACACCGCAGGGTCGGCCTGATTCCGGAAGCGATTAGTACCACCTTTCACGCTTTGGTAACGGAGTATGTCCGAAATTATAACCGCACGGCTTCCATGATGGCTGATGGAGCCTATACGAAGGATTCACCGCCTGGTCTACATACCAATAATGTACGTCTCGCCCCCTTTTGCCGATGCACCGATCGAACCGTCAGAAACCATCTTTCCAGGCTCAGGGAGCTTGGCTACATCCAAACAAAATTTCATGGTACAAGGAAGGATTTTGAAGTGTGGATAAGCCCGAAATTCCTGTTTGAGCCCGAATCAGAAACCCCCGCCAACGAGTTCAAAAATGCTCCAAAACCGCATTTTGAAGGGGAAAACCCGAAAATTTTTCCGCTTAATAGTACCTACATAGAGATAATAGAAAAAAAAGAAACAAGGAAAGTGGATATGTTGGTTGAACACGGAGAGAACGTTCAGGGACAGAGGGGTCGAGCAGAAACCACAGCTGTCGGCCAGCAACCCCTCAATACCGCCGGACGGAGAGAAGATCAAGTTGGAGGCGGCGGCGTGCGGCCCCGGCAGGCGATGACCTCCATACGGCTGCCACAACCCACAACACCTCGTCGTAACCCTAAGGATCTCGCCCCAATGCATCTTAAAATGCTGGTTGAGTTCTGGCTATATGCATGGCGAGTGATTTATCCGGGACGAGATTTCAATGATCAGGAGCAGGAAGCTGCCCTATACGCCATAATGGCAGGTGTCTACAACAATTTTACCGATCCGCTTTCGGATGCAGAATGGCTAAACGTACAGGTCTATCAGCTAAGCAAACTTGATAAAGCCGGACGTTACTTTGATCGACACCCGGATGCCTATCGACCGGATCCATACGCAGTGGTCATCGCCGGAAAAGGCTATTTTGACAGAGAAAACCATCTCGGATTCATTGGCATTGAAGCCTGGATGAAGAAGGACAAAATAGAGCAGAAACGGCAACGAGATGCGTATGCTCATCGGAAGCGCTGTGATCGATTGCTCATTACTGCCCGACGTGACTTCCTGAAACTACGAATGGGACAAACACCTCGCAAAGAGGTAGCCGGCAAAACCGAACTGGGATTGTATCAATACTATGATGCTTTATTCGCAGGCCTGGGCGCTAAATACCGGGAACGTTTTGCCAAACAATATCTTGATCGCCAAACCCATAATTTTCAGTCACCACGCTTTCAGGCCGCCCAACGAGCCCGCCGGGCAGGTGGAGAAGTTACTAAGGAAGTGATTGTGTATGTTGAAAATTACATGGAAGGTGATGGTACAGGGTATTATACCGATTGATTAAAATTTAAGCAGTTATCCATTTATAAACACATCTAAGCAAATGAAAGATCGTCGATTTTTAGGACAGCAGACCTCCAAGCGTAAACCGCTGACCCAGGAGCAGAAAGATAAGCAACGAAAAATGGCCAGCTGCTACATGGTCGTTAATTTCCATGATGGCAATGAGTGGTCCAAGTGGTCCAACGAATGGGCTCAGCCCCGGATCAGGAATATTGGAGATGCTGTAAACGAAATGTTCCGGATCATGGAGACCTATTTTAGAGGAAAAGTACATTCTGCCGCAATCTTTGATACCAGAATTAATAAAGATACCGGGGCTGAGAACAAAATCTACCAGTTTGAAAATGGGGTCTGGAAAATGGAGAAACAGTTTAACTGGTAATAAATGGAGCCATTACGAATTAAGCTCAACCTGCATGAGCTCACAGAATTAAGAAATTATGTGCGAGTTGCAGAGCGAATAGCCCATAACCCTCAGGCGCGGGAAGAACTAATTGTATTGGCCGAATTTTCATTAAAACTGGAAGTAATGTACATCCGGGCATCCCGAAAAACAGACAAGGGAAAATCTTACCATTACCAAATACCAGTTTCGGTTTCCAGGATTCTGCATCGAAGATTTCAGCAGGAAGACATTTCGCAGGAATTACAAATGGTATTATGCGGGATAGATTATGAATTAACGAAACGTGGATTGAAGCCCAATCCCATAAAGCCAGAGCTATTTTAAAGCTTCGGTATTTAATGAAAACCAAAGATTCTATGGTTGGTTTTTGCGAAACATTGGAAAGTAGCCAGTTAGCCTGGTCGAAACGGTCAAGATCATGCTCCGCAGCATCCGATGCAGCAGCTGTCCAACCAAATTATCTTTTGTTTTCGATTTTTCACACGTAAACTTTTCCATATTGCTAAACAGTCAAACGTCTTGGCAAATGGCAGGCAACTATTTAGGTATAAACCTTGCTCATGGGGTAGAGACTGTCTCAAATCAAATTTTGAGACAGTCTCTTTCATTTTAGATTCAGAGATTTTCAAAGCACTCTACAACTTTACCTTATCAAACTCCTCCCTAAATAGCTCATATCGCTTCTGTGTATAGAAATTAGGCTCTTCTTGCATTTCTCGTAATACCTGATACAATTCATAAATCTTACCATTGTGATCAGAAAAAAGCTTACTACGAGAGAATGCATCACATTTAAAGAATGCAATAACCGATTTCAATTCTTCGGGCCTCAAAGAGAAAAATAAACCTGGTTTTATATAATTACCCATTACATAAATTAGAAATGAGCCTTCAACAAATAAAATATGATTTCGTCCACGTGGGCCGCCAAATGACAATTTCCTCCTCATGAAGCCTGGATCATAACCTCTATCCTTCATTTGCTTCGCATATCCAGGATAGGGTATATGCGTAGTATCAACAAAACCATTCTTTAACAAGATTTCACATAATGCCTCTGATGCTCTATATTCCATTTGGGAAGGGTTAAAACATCCCAATTTTAAAATAAATCCATCAAATATGACTGAACACCTTCATTATCAAATAATTAAATTACTTGCTAGCCATTTGATTCTAATTGCCTCAAATATTAACTTAGTGATTCTAATAAATACAATTCTTCTATAGTTATTTTCATCTCCATAAGACCAAAATCATTTGTAACCCCTCCCCCTCCCTACTTAGGCGCCCTCCCCACCCGGAGGGCTTTTTGGGCTTTAAACAAAAATAAATCACTGGATTGTGTTTGTTTTTTATTATAGTTGTATCAATTTATGATATAATTCAAACATACTCCTTCATGATAGACACCTACAAAATCCTTCTGCCGTTGTACGTCAGCCCTATACAAGCGGGCTTTCCGTCTCCTGCGGATGACTACATTGAGCTTGAACTTAACCTGAATGAGCACCTCATTCAGAACCCCTCCGCCACATTTTGCGTCAAAGTCAAAGGCAACAGCATGGAAGGCGCCAACATCCACGCCGGAGACATCCTCCTAGTTGATCGCTCCAAACCAGCCACTTCTGGCAAAGTTGTCGTGGCCGTACTCAACGGCGAGTTTACCGTAAAGCGCCTGCTACTGACCGAGAAAGGCACCTACCTCGTGCCCGAACACCCGGCTTATAAGCCCATTCCAATTAGCGAAGATTCAGAATTTCAGATTTGGGGCGTCGTCACATACACTATCCATAAACACTAAAACCCATGTACGCACTTATTGACTGCAACAACTTTTACGCCAGCTGCGAGCGAGTTTTCGACCCAAAACTAAATGGAAAACCCATGGTGGTCCTCAGCAACAACGACGGTTGCGTCATCGCCCGGAGCAATGAGGCCAAAGCCCTCGGCATCGAAATGGGAGCGCCCGCCTTCCTCAACGAAGAACTATTCAGAAAAAACAACATCCATGTTTTTTCATCCAACTACGCCCTCTACGGCGACATGTCCGCCCGAGTCATGCGCGTCATTTTCGACCTCGTCCCCGCGCTGGAAATTTACAGCATCGACGAAGCCTTTGTCGATCTCGGCCAAATGCCCTACGAAAACTTAACCGATCTGGCCTTCAAAATTAGGAATACTGTATATCAATACACCGGCATCCCCGTTTGCGTTGGAGTGGCTCCAACCAAAACCCTCGCCAAAATCGCCAATCGAATCGCCAAAAAACGGACCGACAACGGCATCTTCATTATCGACAGTGAAGCCATCCAGGAGCAGGCATTATCACTCACAAAACTGGAAGACGTCTGGGGAATTGGCCGGCAATACACCAAACTTCTCCAACAACATAATGTCCATACAGCTCTCGATCTTGCCTTGACCGATATTGGCTGGATCAAAAAACACATGAGTATCGTCGGCGAGCGGATGGTCCGGGAGCTTTGCGGACAGCCCTGCTACCGGCTGGAAGATCAGCCCCAGGCAAAAAAAGGAATCTGCACAAGCCGGAGTTTTGGCAAAGCAGTAACCGAGTTTAAAATCCTGGAAGAAGCCATCGCCACCTTTACCGCCCGCTGTGCCGAAAAACTAAGGAGACAACACTCCGCTGCCAACCTCATGCACGTTTTTGTATTTACCAACTACCACAAACCCGAGCAGCCGCAATACTACGGCAACCGGGTTATCCATTTTCCAATGGCCTCCAACTCCACAATGGAGATGATCTCCTACGCCATGAAGGCTCTAAAAATCATTTTTCGGGAAAATTATCACTACAAAAAAGCGGGAATAATGGTCAGCGGCATTGTCCCTGAAGGACAAGTCCAAACAGACCTCTTTGTCATGGATCCAAACCGCCGAGAGCGAGACCGAAAGGCTATGGCTGTGCTCGACAAACTCAATCGCCGCATGGGCCGAGATACCATCAAAGTCGCCAAAATGGGCTATAACCGAAGCTGGCACCTACGGCAGGAAAAACGATCCCTCCGCTACACCACCCGATGGGAAGAGATGTTGGAAGTATAATCTTACTTCCATAATTATTTTTTATGCAAATTGATCTTTCTATAAATAAAATGATATAATGAAGAATCTTGGTAGCAAAAATAAATCGGGCCTAATGAGAAGGCCAGGCATCACGGATACCTGGCCTTCTCATTAGTTCAAAAACAGAAATTTAAGGGTTGGCTCCACTCAGTAAAAATAAGTAACTAGTACTTTGGCCGGGGCTAATTTACTATTTTTTCCTTAGAAGCGATGCAACTCGAAATTCCTGTGAAACCACATGTCAAAACTTTTTTAGAGCACCCGATCAACCTGGGGCCGGGACCTTCCGACATCCGGAAGGATCACTGGTTGGGCGAGATCCTGCTGGCGGTCCTGAGCTTTCACCCGCTTGATCGCAATGACCTCGGGGTTGATTACATGCCTGCACAAGTAAGCAAGTACTCAACTATTGTCATTAATCCAACATTTAAGATCAACTATCAGCTGGTGACCGATGGGCATTTGGCCAGAATTGGCATGGGCCTGGAAGCCTGGTTCAAAATGGCGATGGTCTTTTATGTGCAGGGCCGGATGACGCTGCTCCTGTCCGAACAGGGTGCTGTACGAAAGTTTTATGAGGAATATGGCATTTCGAGCGAAGACTACGATCTGGATGCAGCCTTCAAAGTAGCCCAACGGGCAAGAGCCCATTTGTAGCAAGTTTCTAAATTTTTGGAAAACCTCCTGAAAGCGGGAGGTTTTTTTATGTCCTGTTTTCAAAGAAAGCTGTCCTGATTTGTAGGTTTTGTGTCCCACGGCAAAAGCCTTCCAAAAAAGGTGTCCTTTGAAGTGAAAGTGGCTATTGCCAACTTGCTATGTATGATTACAGTTCAGGAAATTGGTGGATTTGATCAGGACACAAACGCTGGCTTTGTGCGCCGGATCAGGCTATTGAGAAAACAGGATGTAGTCAGCGTGATGGATCCTGTCCGATTTCCGGGATATGGACCCATGTACGAAATTCCTTTCTCAGGTCTGATCGTTAAAGAGGGAGCTCAGGGATTTACTTTTTCACTGCCTCCCAAAACCATTCGCTTTTCTGAAAGTGCTTTTGAAAATGAACAGGGCCTGGCCTTTGACACCTCATTCTCTTTTGAAATCCCAAAGCCATCCGCGAGCCTGCTTCAATGGCTGATCACTCATCAGCAGGAAGATTGGGTCGTGCTATGGGAAGATTATAACGATGTAGCCTGGATTTCGGGAAATGAAGAGTTCGGCCTTCGGCTGCAAAGGAGCCGGACCGCCAGCGGCCAAAACATTCTACTGGTAGCTATTCAGGGTAGTTTCTCTTTTCCCTCTTTCAAAATCACTGGCTTCGAACTTCAAGAGCTATTTCCACAGGGACAGTTCTCCTACCATTTTGGCCTACATTTCAATACTTAATAACTCTCGACAATGGCTTATTTCGCAGGTCTTCAACAATTCATTGACACCATAACCACAAGGCTTATCAAACCTATTCGAGGAGTTGGAGGATCAGAAGGTGTAAGCAACCTGGATGTTCTGGAAGCGCTTTCGGATACCGGCAAGTGGGCAGATGATATTCGGGTACATGCCAACGGTTTGTTGGCAGATTATCCCAACCGGTTCAGCAGTTTGCAGACCACCATCTATATTAACCCATTAACGGGTAATGATGCAAACCCCGGAACGTCCGGCTCCCCCATTGCTTCCCTGCATAGATTGGCGGCAATCGTATCGGACAAATTCAATTTGGTCATTGTTCAGATCCAGGGCGGAGTAATCGAAGTAACCCAGGACGTGATGATCAATGTACCGTTCATTGCCTTTGCATTCAATGCCGGTACTGGACTGTATTTCCGGAAGAAAACGTATGGATCTGGACCGACCGCCTATGAGCAGCCCTATAAACTGAGCCTATTCTGTCTGAATGCCATGTTTACACCAAACTCCGGCGTTCCGACCCTTCAAACCGAGAACTGTAATCCCGTAGGTGGTGCCAACCTCACTTCCTATATGTTAGCTCAGGGTACAATCAATTTGGTGCAACGCGGTGCACAGGCATGGATGAGTTATACCAAACAGAATATTTCTGTTCGAGGTATAAATCTGAATGTGGGAAATAATACCGTTATGTTTTCAGGAACAAACTCGGGCAGCGTGATTTACAATCCGCTGGGCGGAGATTCTAACTATACCCGGAACAGTGGTACTGTTATACTTGGGGAAAATGCTTTTGAACAGGTTAATTTTCTGGAAAAAGCTATTTTCACACTCAATGGTCGAATAGTGATCTGCAAGCAGTCGATGAATGACATTGAGATCACCTTCCCTATTACCTTTCCGGGTGATGGTGCCAACGCAAAAATAGCTTACGTGGAGTTCCTGCCAGGTATGGGCATTTATTGCGATCTGGAAATGACAGTAGGATCTGGTTTTGGGGTTGGCTGGGTCATGCAGAAAATGGTCACGAAACACTATTCCTTTTATTCAGGAGCAATTGGAAGTGCTTCCAGTATCCGTCAAACGAAGGTAGTCACGTATCGGAACACCGGTGGAGCGAGCAGCTTTACGGCAATTATTGGGACCGCTACTCCGGGGAATGCTATTGAAAACGTTAAGATCCCAATCCAAAGGCCCGCAAATGTATATACCAATCATTTTTGGGTAACGCTCAAATTTACAGGCAATTCAATTAGTTCAATCGTTTCAATTGTCCGGAATATCATCAACTACCTTAAAATTGTCGAACCCGCTAATGATGCTACGGTGCAATATGAGAATGTGGATAGCACCCCTCAAACATTGATGTTAAAGGCGGGTGATACGTACACGATCAACCGTCCCTTTCCATTTTACTATACGATTTTACATAAAGATGCGGCTTGTACGGTTGGAAGCACAACGCTTTCAACCTCAGTGATCAATGCCGCTAATACGAGTTTCAGCCTGCCGTTAACCGGATCAGGCTTTTGTACCATCCAAATAACTCCCTGGACCTAATGAAAATTTCAAATCATCCTGACGCTCCTTCGGTTGAGCGCTTTGTAGAGATATTGGCGCGGGTAGACATGCCTACTGAACGCCGTGGCTCGTATACCCTACGCATTTCGCATGTGAAAGATGGAGCGCCCTGGTACGGTATTGAGTCGCCGGTGATTAACCGTACGGTTGAAACGAGTGATGATAAGTTGGTCGATTCGTTAACAGGTGCTCGCGTTTATCCAGATTCTGAAGGAGCCACTCCCGAAGGGGCCGTTGGCGAATATTCATTTTTGGCAGCGTTTGTCCCCAGAAATCCTGAATCGGGAGAAGCCCTGGCACTTCCGTTAGGTCAGATCCATCAGATCCTGGATGAATTTCTGATTCAACGCATGGATGAAAGTGGGGTGTTTGACGATTTTAGAAGCCTGGTATGACAAAGTATCCTGACATCCGACTCCGGAAATGCGTAGAGCCCCAGGCAAAGATTGACTGGTTTGAAATTGCGGAAGATTGTGACTGTGGAAAGATGATCATTTCTGCCGGCTACAAAACGGACTTCGCGTCAGTACCACGGATTTTGTGGAGTCTGTTCCCACCGCACGGCCGGTGGACGAATGCCGCCATTAAGCATGATTGGTGGTATGACAAAAAGGTAATGGAAAATGAGCTAGGACCGCAAGAAGCCAGGTACTGGGCCGATCATGACTTTTTGTTTGATATGCTTCGGGAGGGCGTACCCAAGTGGCAAGCCTACCTGTTTTACGGTATTGTGCGTCTTTTTGGTCAAAAATGGTGGGTCAATTGATTTGGATTTTTTTAAATTAGCACTTTAATGGTGTGGATATATGTCATTACAGCCCGACTGCTCTTGCGGTCGGGCTGTATTTTTTGCATACCCATTAAAGAGTATTGCAAACATGAATTCTTTGCATACATTGCACCATTAATTTTAGAGGAGGGATATTCCAATCAGCCTGGTTGCTTTGCAGCCGGGCTGACTTTTTTTTGTCCTGATCTATTGACTTCTTATTCTGCTATTTCGTACCTGACGATTTATGTAAAATCAAACGTACGGTAATGTGACGGCAGAAACTTTTTCGGGCATGTGGTTTATTGATGAACCATTTGCCTCCCGCATGCAGGGAATCATTCTCCCCCGCCTAATTGCAGGCAAAGACCCCATTCCAGCGCATATAAATCAGGCTTCCTCACGACTTCGCTACGAAATTTCTCCTTACGATGAGAAAGGCGGATGGAATGAAGACCGGTGGTATCTGCGGAATTTTCTGAGAACGGGCGGTGGTGATGTTGCCGTCATCCCGGTGGAAGGGACCATGAGCCGCTACGGCTTTTGTGGCTACGGCAATGAACGCATTGCCAGCGTTTTGCAGGAAGCTGATAGTGAGCCAGAAGTCAAAGCTGTGGTGTTGAAGCTCGACACACCGGGCGGTACGGTCGATAGTACCGATATGCTGGCGGACATTATTCGGAATTTCTCCAAACCCATTATCGCCTGGACCAACTACTGCGCCAGCGCCGGATATTTTGTGGCCAGTCAGTGCGATGAGATCATGCTGGAAAACTCCATTTCCAGTGAGGTAGGCTCGATTGGAGTCCTGATGGTTTACGTCGATCAAAGCGCCGCCCTGGAAAGAGAGGGGTTGGCAGTCACTATTTACCGGGCCAAAGGTTCCCAGGAAAAGGCATTGATCAATGGCATAGAGCCTTTGACCGCCGAGCTGGAAAAACAAATTCAAACGGATCTGAATGAAGCCATGGTAGCCTTTCACGGCTACGTCCGGCGTGGAAGAGCGGGAAAACTCAAAAGTGATGACGTACTGACCGGCCGGATGTTCAAAAAGAAAGCTGCACTCAAAGAAGGTCTTGTGGACCGGCTCGGTACCCTGGGAGATGCCATCACGCTCGCCCGAAAAAAAGCTGTGTAGTATTCAATTTCTGCGATAATTAAGTATCAATTTTTTCAATTAGCCATGACAAAACCAATAACTCTGGGAGGACTGCTGGCCAGCCTGTTCCCAAAATCCAACCGGGCTTTGAGTGAAAAACTCAGCACCGAGGAATTCAACGAACTTACCGAGGATGTCCAGGCCATTCAGGGGCGCCTGGATACGGAAGCCACTGCCCCACCCTCGCCCACTACTTTGGAAGCCGTTGATGTACAGGTGGATGACAAAACCGAAGAAGTGCCGCCTGCCATAGAAGAAAGCGCCGCCACAGATCCAGAGCCGGAAGCAGCTCAAGAAACGACGGAGGATTCTGAGCAGGAAACGCCACTGGAAGAACCGGCCCTGGCGGGTGTACAGATGGAATCCATTGCCTCCCATGAACTGGCTCAGCTGCGCGCTGATGCAGGCGCCTGGAACAAGACCAAAGCCGAGTACGGCGTCCTGAAAAGCTGGTACGAATACGCAACCGCCGAAGTTGGCTCCGGCAGTACAGCTGACGCAGTGGATGTTGGCCCGGCCGAAACCAAAAGCTGGCAAAAGGCGCCCTGGAATAACTAGGAATTGCCGGTCAATTACCGATTTCAACGAGTTTTTATCAATTATTAATTTTTCTATTAGCTATGGCAGATTCAGTAGATTTATCACTATTGGCCACTACGGCGACAGACTACGCCCGGGACAATAAGGATCACATTTTTTCAAAGATTTACAGCGGTGGTCTGGCTGGCCGGCCAGGTACGCCCATCAAACCCATTACGGACTACATGATGCCCGTAGTGGGCAATGATGAAGTGGTCCTGACGGAGCTCTACATTGACAGCGTGCTCCAGCCCGGAGCCAAAGACAGCTTCAACCCCAAGAACAACGCGGTAAAGCTCAAACCCCGCAAAGCGAAGGTGAAGCCCTGCAAGGTGGATTTGCTCATGAAGGAAACCACGATCATGGCCATGTACAAGTCGTACTTTGGTCAGATCCGCGGCGGCAAGATTGACCGGACTACCTATCCGTTTGAGGCGGAAGTGATCAAAAAGGTGTTCGACCGCCTGATGACAGACCTTCGGAATATTGCGCTGATCAATGGCGTGCGGAATGAAGCCGGTACCGCTGCCGTGGATACCATGGACGGTTTGTTCTTCAAGCTTGCCACCGAAAAAGCATCGGGAGGAATTACGGCCGGACAAATTGCCACAATCAATGCCATCACGGCCGCCAACGGCGTGACCGAGATTGAGAAGATCATTGACATGGTGCCTTCTGATTATTTTTATGAAGATCTGGTATGTATCACGCCTCTTAAATACAAGCAGGCCTACGAGCGCCACTACCGCGAACAATATGGCACGAGCCCCTACAATGCGGGTTTTGATAAAATGCAAATTGAGGGAACCATGATTGAATTTGTGGTTGAACCCGGCATGGCCATTACCGGCGCCACTAAGTTCGAGTCCCCGGTGATCACGACTCGTGAGAACCTGGCCTGGCTCTATGATGATGAAGGCGATCAGACGCGGTTGGAGTTTGACTACGACAAGCGTACCCGCTCACTGGCCTACATGGTCGATTTTCAGGTAGGAATGGACTGGGCCATCAGTGAACTTTTCTGGATGGGCGATGTCGCCGAACCGGAGGAATAAAACTCTACGCCCCAAAGCATCAGCTATGCTTTGGGGCTTGTTTTCAAGTTATTTCATCTATTTTTTACATTGATTTTATGAAAAAGGTTATGAATGTTTTAGTGGCTCTGGCGGTATTCGCGGTAGCCGTTGTATTGCCCAATGAGGTATTGGCCCACGTACTGGGTGATCCCGCTGCGAGTGGCCTGGTGTTGGGTGCCGTTTTGAATTTTGCAACCCTGGATGCTACCTCCCACCAAACGGGAAACCCCGGAGGCACGCGTCAGCTGCTGGTAGCTCTGGCAAAATCCATCACCGGCGTATGGCCCAAACGATCGGATATTACGGGCGGAGAAATCACCTCGGTTCCAACGCTGGATCCGGAAGCAACCAAGTGGGCCAGGTATGAATGTCCGGACGGAACCATCGAGGTGAGTTCAGAAAAACAGGGTGATCCCGGATTTCAGAGCTATAAGCACGCGATTGAGTTTATGTTCTCTGGATTCTCCAAAGCGATTCAGGCTGAGCTTGAAAAGTACATGAATGCCGGCGCGGTATTCATTGTCGAGATGAACGACGGAACTTATGCCGTGGTTGGATCAAGCGACAACGCAATTTTCGTAAAGCAGGCCTTCAAGGGTGGAAAGAAAGGGAATGACAAGCGTGGATTTACCATGAAGGGCGAGCAGGACGGGTTTGTGTGGGATATTCTGCCCTTGGCAACTGCCCAGGTAGCTGAGCTCGAAATTGCCACCGAAGGCGTTTAAGGGTTAAATCCTAAATCCATTTTTTAAGGCAAAGGCAATGAAGCAAAGAAAATATGTGATCATGGGTGTTCCCAAAGAAGGAATCGGACATTGTGTGCCGGGTTTCGGCTTTGTGAAAATCCATGATCAATTGCAGGACAAAACGATTGACGCCCTGATGGCTTTGGGCTTTACTCGTTATTTCAAACTTAATACTTCTACAAACAGCGATGAGCAAAACTCAGCAAGCACCAAAGACGCAGCCGATATCTCCAACCCAGAAGGTAGAGCAGGCATCGACTCCAATAAAGACGGAGGTAGTAACTCCGGAGCCAACGGAAGATCCGGCAGTACCCGGCGAGAGTCAGGACCTTCCTCCAATGCCGGAGGATCCGCAGGAGCCGGAGATGATCCAGCCACAGACACTGCCAAAAGCAAAGACCTGGGAAGAACAAATTCAGCAAAAAGCAAAAAGGCAGCTGGAAGCGCTGAAAAACCAGATGGAGCAGTCTGACCCTGACCCGGTTGATAGCGACATCAGTGACCCAAGAATGCACCTGAAAGACAATGAGTAAGGAATTTCTTTAAATTCTGATGCAGATTACAACCAGAATCCCGCTCCACCAGGCGGGATTTTTGCGTATATTGCCCCCGCTAAGCTCAGTTAATATTATTGTACAGAGACGAACCGGTAAGAACTTGCCGGTTGGCATGGGGTTGTAAGTACCCCATCGTCTCTGTCTTAACAGTGAGTTTAGCAGTGACCAACCGGTATCTTTATGCTAATTCTTACTCAGGAGCTACCCTTTGAAGGGGTTGGCCCGTTTCTCAGATCAAGGGGTATTGATGTAAAGGAGCTGAAAAACGCTCTGCATGAATACAATGATTACTGCGCTGAAATGACCGCCGAAAAGGATCACTATGAGGATCCGGTGGGCTGGCTGGAAGCGGTGGGATACCGGCAAACGGTCGAAGATTTTTTAGGGTTGATTTAATTCGTGTTGTTTTTAGGTGCTATGCTCCCTCCTTTCCAGGATCGGGAGCATTTTTTTGTCTTGGCAATTGCCAGTTTTCCGAATGATTTTTGGATCATGGACGAAAAGAAGCTTCTGGAAGAACGGATCAAGGCGAAGGCAAACTGGGAACTGTTGAAATTACGTCATCGGGCAGGTAAGGCTTCCTCTGAGGAAGTAGAAGCGGCCTGGCGGGTGAGTTGTAAGCTTGGAAAACATATTCCTGCCTCAACAGATAAAGTCAGGGAAACAACCGAAAAGCCCTACGTACCTGGGGCCACGAAGGTTGAACAGGCAATTGCCGCACCGGAAGTGGTACTCAGTCCGGAAATGATCCGCCACATTCAGGAGCTGGAAGCACAGCGGTCTACCCTCGATGTGGAAAAGCGGAATGTTTCCATGAAACTCCAACAGATACCGGCTTCGGTGCCCTGTCCTGAGCTCACCGAGCGGATCATGAATTTAAGGAGGCAATGGGAAGAATTGGGCGACCGGATTTGGTACGTGAAACGAAACGGGCAATTGCCGGAAAGCGCACCGCCGCAGGATACCGCCCTGTTTCCCACCAAATTTACTGCCGAGCTGCCCAGGGATAAATTCGAGCTCGACCGGATGATCAAAAATATGGCGATCAATGTGCAACACAAATGGCCGGCTAAAGTATCAGCCGCTAAGACCTCAGCTAAAAAAACGGAATACGAACGGAAGATTGCGGTTGGATTGGCAAAGCTGGAAGTAATGCAGGCCTTGTTTGTGACCTTATAAATTAAAACCGGCTAATGGTAAATCATTTAATGAATGTACGGGTACAGACCCAAAAGCTGCCTAAGGCCGTTTTCCGGGTCGTCAACACCACTCCACTGCCTCGACGGGGAGAAGTGATGGTTCGGCTTAAACGGGTTAATCAGGAAACTATTACGCGGCGGGTGACGCCGGATCTGGTTCAGCCCGGCCGGGCCTGGCTCTTTGTCTTTGATATTCCGGAAGAAATGGATAATTTTTTCATTTTTGAGTGGTGGTGGGTGACGGATGATGATGAACTGAGTGGAAAAGGCGGAAATTCAAACCTGAAAAAATCCTTCAAAGGAAAAATTACCGATGGCTCTTCAACGGATTGAAGGGCCATTTTTTGTCCTTATGAAATTCAGAGGTGCAAGCTTTCTTTGAGGCAGTACACTAACTGAGTTTTACAAATGAATGATCTTTTTCAGATTGGGCAGCGGCGCCCAAACGAGCTTCTGCCGTACGCCAAGAATCCGCGGAAAATAAAGTCTACCCGCAAAAGAGAACTTGAAGAAAAGCTAAAAGCCTACGGGTTGATCACGCCACCTGTCATTGATTCGGACGGTACGATCATCAGTGGTCATCAGCGCCTGACCGTTTTGCAGGAGCTGGGCCTGGGCAATGAACCCATCAACGTAAACATTGCCAGCCGGAAACTCACCGAAAAAGAATTCAAGGAAGTGTCGATCATTGAGAACAGCCACTTTGGAGAATGGGATCTGGAACTATTGAAGGCTGAGTTTTCGGAAGAAGTGGATCTTGCTACCTACGGGATTGACCTTGGCAGCCTGGATGCGGCACTGGAAGAATTGAGCGACTCCCACTTTGAAGAGCCTGAAATGCCCATTGTGGCAAAATTTTCGGAAAAATTCGATTCGATCGTGATCATTTGCCAGAATGAAATTGACTTCAATCACGTCTCCGAAAAGCTTGGGCTCGACCGGACCAAATGCTACAAAAGTTCCAAGATCGGGACAACCCATGTGATCCACGCCAAACAGGCAATTGCCGCTCTCACCAAATGAAAGACATCAAAATAGTGATCCCGAGCCACAAGCGCTGGAACCGGATCAGAACGACCAGCGCGGTATATGGCGCTGCCCTGTGCGTTGAAGAAAGTCAGGCGGAAATTTATAAAAAATGTAATCCGGGGGTTGAACTCATTGTGCATCCGGATTCGATTAAAGGCCTCAGCCGCAAGCGCGACTGGATTATTAAGCACGTGGGAGATTGTTTCATGTTAGATGATGACATAGATCACTTGTCACGGATCTACACTGAAAAAGGTGAAGAATCGGTGGTGGATCCGGAAATTGCCTACGAGATTATCCAAATGACGGGCTATGCGGCTCGCAAGGCAGGAGCTTTTCTTTTCGGGTTCAGCTCCTCTCCTACACCCATTTCATTTAATAGCCTCAATCCTATCCAATTGAGCGGATACGTCACCGGCTGTGCCCACGGAGTATTGGAAGGGTCAAAGCTATGGTACAGTCCGGATATCATCTGTAACGAAGATTATTGGATATCGCTCCTTAATGCGCACCACCACAGACTAATCTGGAAGGACACGAGGTTCTATTGGGCCCAAAAGGACACTTTCACGAACCGGGGCGGACTGGCCGAGTTTAGAAACGTGGAAAATGAAGAAAAGGACTTTTTACTGCTTCAAAAGGTGTTTGGGAGCGTGGTGGAGTTGCGGAAATCGACTGGAAAAAGTAACTTACGGCATCCGTTTCAGAAAAGCCTGAAACTGCCATTTTGAATCCATAAAACCAAAGTAAGCCCTCGGCGAGTAGTCGGGGGTTTTTACATAACCCTGCCAATCTTCCTATGAAAGCACTTTTTACCTTCGCCTTTTGTCTCATCATATCCCTGGGTCAGGCTCAGACTACTATCAGCCCTCGGGTTGACTCATTAGAGCAGGCAATATATTCCTTAGAGCTACAAAATAAGGTTATACAAACGAAATTGGATAGTACCGTAAGGGATATGGTCAATACAAGAAAGGAATTAACTCAATACCATGATATGTTTAAGCAGCAGTGGAACTTTTTCTCATATGCTTCAATATTTATTGCAATATTAATCTCAGTAGTTGGTTATATCAGTTTTAAGGAGCCGCTCGTTAAAATCAGTAAATTTGGAAAAGAAATAGAAGTCTTCTCATTAGAAAATAAAGAATTAAAAAATACACTAAATTCTAAACTAGATGATTTTGAAAGCAAAGTAGATTCATTGGAAGATGGTCTCAACACACGAATAGAAATCAACAGTAAAAATATTTCTTCTTTACTCAATCGAGTTTATGAAATTCACCAGTATATTAAGTATATTCCTTTTCCATTTCAAAAATCATTAGGGATTAATTTGATTGCAGAAGGACTTCAAATATCATATTTGAGATACATAATTAATCCTGATAATATTATTTACATTAGTAGGTTAAAAGATGCAATTTCATTTACCTATTCTGCAATTCCATTAATAAAGGACTATTATGACTCGTCAGTGAGAAACAATCCTGGGATGATATTTAAGGGAATAGAACCTGGTGTAAAGGAATTAAAATCCATTCTTAACGAAATTATTGAAAATAAAATCCTAGATGAAGACATTAAAGCATTTGCATCAAAAGCCTACATTTCGTTTGATGATACATTAAATAGTTTAATCAATGACCCAACGAATCATCCATAAATAACTGTCTGATTAAATTTCAATTGGCTTATATATTCAAACCTCTACCATTCCCCATGTAGCGCAATTCTCACGGGCATCTTTTCCTGAAAAATCAAGCAAAAAAACCTCATTTTTTTACCAAAAAAATGAGGTTTTTGCGTTGTTTATCCGTTCTGTCGGGAGATCTTTATATCAGTTAAATAACTCACATAAAGCAAGTTAACTATCTAAGCACGATGGAATTAGCAGAAATTAAAGTTTCGTATCAGCCACCAGCCAAACAAGACCGGGTCAAAGTTACCTGTAGTAAGGATGCCGAAAGATTCCTTAGAAATGTATGGTCGGATCAAATCGAATTTCAGGAGGAAATGTACCTCGTTATTTGCAACCGCGCCAACGAGATTGTAGGATACAAAAAGCTATCCAGCGGGGGAATGTCAGGATGCATCGTGGATTTAAAAATTCTTTTTGGCATCGCGCTCAAATGTGCCGCCTGCGGGATTATTCTGGCTCACAATCACCCATCCGGTAACCTGCAACCCAGTGAATCGGATATCAGGTTGACCAAACAGGTAAAGGAGGTTGGAAAAATGATGGACATTATTCTGTTGGATCACCTCATAGTTTCAGTAGGGGGGTTCAATTCAATGTCCGATTGCGGCTTCATCTAACAGCTGTTTTTTTCAATCCTTTCCAGGCTCTGTTTCTAACGAAACAGGGCCTTTTTTATGGTCAAAAAAACGGCAAAAAAACTTTAAATTTTTGGAAAAATAAATGAACCGTGGTGTTGTTAATCCGTTCTGTCGGGAGATCTTTATATCAGTTAAACATCTCATATACAGACAAATAAACTATGAAAACGTTATCATTCGGAAAATTTGCCAGTCCTCGGGCCATTGAATTTATCAAGCAAATAAGAGCAGAAGTTTGCGAGCATGCAAAAGTAAAAAACAATGACAAAACCGACAGTCGATCACTGGTTTACCTGGGACGAAACAAGGTACTTGTTTTGTATATGCGGGACTTTTCAATGTCTCGCGAATTCGGGCAGGAGCCTTTTCCAAGAGTATATGCTACCTCGGCAATTGAAAGGGCAGCTTTAAGAATACTTGAGAAGGAAGCCACGGCTATTCCAGAGGAAGTTCGTAAGGAAATTGCCGCCAAATTTATGTCTAAAAATCACCATGATTACACGTGGTTCCGTACAAAGTATGGGGAGTGCGTCTATTTCACATTAGAGATTTCTTTGAAGGCCATACTTGCAAAATAATGTCTAGTTTTCAATCCTTTCAAGGCCCTGTTTCAAGCGAAACGGGGCCTTTTTTTATGGTCAAAAACGGTAAAAAAAACTTTGATTTTTTGGAAAAATAAATGGACCGTGGTGTTGTTAATCCGTTCTGCCGGGAGATCTTTATATCAGTTAACAATCACATATTCAGTCAATTAAAACAACTAAGCAAGATGGAGAACGTACAAGTGAATGCCTCGGTAGTAGCCAAATCAAGTGCTCGCAAAGTAAAAAACACCGTACTGGTGAAAGCCAAAACGCCAAAGAAAAAAGTGGAGAAAAAGGTAACTGCAAAAGTGGTTAAAGAGAAAAGTCAAGTGGCTCCCATGGTTCAACCTTCCCAGCCCAAAGTGCCTACCCGCCGAAACATCGACCGCTTTTTGGAAGCCACTGGCAAAACTGAAAAAGACTACTTTGACTGGGCAACGGAAGTAGGACGGCGGATGCACATTAACAAGTTGGATGCACTGGTTTGCGCCAAACTGGAACTCTACACCGTGGCTCACCTGGCCAACCGTCCTACCGAAATTCCGGAAGGCATGCCCGAAACCGAAATGGATGAGCACCTGGTTGCAAACAGCGAAAACCCCTACGAACTAGCCTGTCTATGGCAACGGGTAACGGCCAATGCAGAAAATTGGGTCAGCAAGGAAACAATCCTAAATGAATGGATAACCGGAATCAGTAAGGAAGACTTCGAACGCTGGGGAGACAAAAACCATCTGGGAGACATCAACAAAAAGTGGTGGAATAAAGATGCAGCGGCTCTGGATGTAAAATTGGAGGAAATCAACAGCATGAGCCTGCTCAATCAACCGCTGACCTTTGAAGATGCCATTGACTTCATCAAAAGCCACAAACCCGGCTCCTTCGTCAATCCCGCCCAGCTGCTGATCAAGCGCATCGAGGAGCGGTTCAAGGCAGTGACCACTTTCCGGATCAAAGATTATTACGTAAGCCACCTAATGAAAATGTGCCATCTGGTACCGGCCAATGAGGAGTTAGCTGACCTGCCGTTCTGATCCGCCCAGAGCCCCGAAATTCGGGGCTCTTTCATTTTTAATCCAATTTCATTTTTACAGTAAATATCTAAGCAAATGGAAGTTCAATTTAATTTAAACGAAAGGTATCAGCAGTACTGCGGTACCGAAAATCTGTACCAGCACTGGTTGCCCGGGATGTGGTTTACCGATGGGGCAAAGGCCGTGGCCGAAGAACAGCAATGTTTTTGGCTACTGGATATCATTGCCAGCCATCAACTCACACAGGGAGTGGTGGGAAACTACTTTCAGGTATGGAAGCTCCTGCGGCAAAAACAGGGTGAATTTGAAGTACGCTGCGATGATGGCAACGGGAAAACGCTTGTCTCCCAATGCGTATGGAGCCCGCATTTTGATCATGACCTGCTCACGCTTTGGTGCGTGGATGGAATCATGATGGTACCCTCCGAATACTGAGTAACGGGCCCCGAGCGATCGGGGCCTTTTTTGTTTCATTTCAATCCAAAGACATAATGCATTTATCTACCAAAAATAAAGCAATGCTATTCTACGGCATTGCATCCGAACCTAACAGATTGTACTGGCTGTACAGGCATTGCTTTCTGCTAGCACAGCTATGGCATAAACGAGCAAGCACCTGCAAAATGCAAGCTATTTCGAGCTTTGACGCTTTTTCAACCCTCCAAACCACAAAGCAACTATGAGCTATTTAATAGATGCTCCCCGAAGCGTTGAGCCAATGATACGGGTCCTGCGGGAAATGGGGAAATACCGATACGATCCCTCAGAGGTATTCAGAGACTGGATTGATTATGCAATCGCCTGCTTTTTGGTTGAAGGAGATAAGGAGCTGGCTCAGCGCCTGGAAAAGAAATACGAAAAGGCGTACCCCAAAATGCAGGAACTGCTGCTCGCATGGTTTAAGGTCATGGATGAGCTGGTGACTGATAGTCCTACGAGCTGGTTTGATGCCCTGGGAACCATCTACGAATATCTGGCAAGCCAAAGCAAACGCAGCTGGATGGGGCAGTTCTTTACACCACCGGACTTGTGCGATTTGATGACTCAGCTAACGGGTGAGGGCAAAGACCGGCCGGTCGGAAAACGAGTCAATGATCCGGCCTCAGGCAGTGGCCGGCTATTGCTTTCCTTCAATGCATTTAATCCCGGTAATTATCTTTATGCAGAAGATCTGGATGCGATTTGCGCCAAAATGTCTGCCTTAAACATGGCCATTCACGGCTGTCAGGGGCAAGTGTGCTGCCTGGACTCCATCGCCCTGGACAAGTGGTGGTTCGGCTACCAAATCAACTATTTCCACCAATTCGGGATACCTCCCATTCCTCACCTGCAACCTATTACCAAAGAGCAAAGCGAAACAATGCAGCACTGGGAAAGAAGGCGACAAAAGCTGGAAGTAAAAGCCGAAGTAAAACCCAAAGAGCCTGTATCCAAACCAGTCATTGAACCCCTGAAAACCCAGGTGCGGGCGGGTCAGCTATCACTGTTTTGATTGGAATAGCCTTCCGGACTGGAAGGTTATTTAATTCTATAAAACGCTGAAAATAAACGGATTGTCGCTTTTTATATCCGTTCTGCCGGGAGATATTTATATCAGTTAAGTAACTCATTTTAAATCAGTTAATCAGTATGAAAACGATAACAGACGCAAAAGTTGCCCTTGATGAATTGAGATCCGCAGGCTACAATTTTATTGATAAACCGCCTGTAAAATGTAATCAGGTTGAGAAATGCCGCAACATCATTGTGATGAGCCAAAGGGAAGACTTTGCATTCGGGATTTGCTTTTATCGCGGGAAACCTAAACAGTTTATCTGCTTTACAGAAAAGGAGGTGTTCTTCATATGAAAAAGGATTTCAATAATAGCCTGCCAGCTACGATAGAAACCCGGCAGGATGCAATAGATTTTTTACAACAGATAATCATTATGGAAAAGGCCAATTACCATCCTGACGATGATTTTGAGGACTACGAACGCTATGGATCTGGAAAACCCATGTACAGCCCGGGCGAGTCAGCACAACGAAACAGGCTTAATGCTCAGGCGCTGGATCTGTTGGGTAATGAGCTGTACGAAATGGCTATCCAAATGATCAAACGGCATTTTGGGCTGCCCACCTGATTCTCAGATTTCACCTTGTTTAATAGGCCATACGCTCTCCCGGTTCTTCGGGGGAGCTTTTTTGTGTGGCTCTACATTCATCCCAAAAAAATAGAGCCTTATCAACCCCCACGCAGCGCAATTCTTAGGGGCGAAAAACCTTTCAAAAAAACTGGTTAAATACTTGATTTTCAGGAAAAAATAAACGGACTGACGCTTTTTAAATCCGTTCTGTCGGGAGATCTTTATATCAGTTAAACATCTCAATATCAGTCAATTAAACGTCAAAGCAAATGGCACATGTAAGCGTCGATTCGAGTAAGTACAAGCGAGTACACGGCAAAGGGCCCCGAGGATTTGGGTGCTGGGCTTTCCAGATCCAGGACGAAGTTTTCATTTTCATGGCAGTGTATGGCAAAGCCAAAAGGTTAGCCACCCGGAAAGCCCGGCAACTGGGAGTCTCCTACCTGCAAACGCTCAGCTGATGCGAAATATCAGCGAAAAACTACGAGCCAAATTAAGGCTGATTATGCAGCGAGCCTGGGGGCTTTTCCACCGGGGAGTTGTCAGTTTCTCCATGAGTTTAAGGCTCTCCTGGGGAATTCAGAAAGGTAAAGTAAACGAGTCTACCCTACTATCCAAACTACGTAAAAGAGGATGAAAAAGAAAGATTTCAAAAAGTTAACGCCGGTAGAGCAGGCAGCGCTCCGGGAACTGATGGTAGAGCAACCCACCGCGGTGGGCGGAGTCAGGCGTGATCAGAAAAAGGGCTATACAGATCTTCCGCTGTTTTTTCGGGACGATCAAACCAAGCTGTTTTAAAACAAAAGAGCCCGCCTGACGGCGGGCCTCCTGTGAGTCTAATTTTGCAATTAAACATCTAAGCGGGACAAATGTAGGCATTATTCGGATGCATGCCAAAGAGAAAATAGATTATCAATCAATACCAAAAAATTGAATAAATGGGCAAATATGATATTACGACCGTGAACGGGTATGACTTCTTTGAAATCAGTTCGGCCATGCAAAAATGCATTCGCCGGGGTCTGGAAGAAGAAGCCTTGTACTGGGCGGTTGAGTTGTACAATTCGGGATACAGTGAATATGTATGGAAAAGGTTACGGATCATGAGCTCGGAGGATGTGGGGCTGGCCAACCCATCCATTTCCTCAGAGATTTGGGCTTTGTATTCCATGTTTAAGGAACAGGCAAAGAAGAAAGAAGACAAAAATGAGCCGCAAAGGCTGTTTATGACGCATGCGATATTTATCCTGTGCCGATCCCGAAAAAGCCGACTGATTGACTGGGCGCTGATATGGGCCTGGATGAGTCACAAAATCCGAAGGCTGGACGTGCCGGACTTTGCCTACGACAAGCACAACGAACGTGGACGAATGCTGAAACGTGGATGGGGACATTTCTTCCGGGAAGGCGCCAAATTGGAGAATCCTGCGGATGTGTATCTCGAAGATGAGTACAAAAGAAGAGCGATGAAGGCGATTGAGGATCCAGATGGGATGGGGTTATTTTAAATGCAGGAGAGCCCCCGATTGGGGCTCTCTTTTGTTAATTGTATACAGTTTCAAGAAATGTAGTGCAACCGCTATAAATCCGCCACTTTTTCCTGTCCTACTGCCCCAAAAAACCACATTGTATCTAGCAGTGTGGTTTTTTAATAATGATGCATGGGAAATGTAAAGAGCATTGGCAGGCTCAAACGAATACTGAAAATTGATGAAGGCAAGCTGGATATCTACCTGAGATACTACAATCAGGAGGTGGAAACGGCTGATCTGAATGGTACTCAGCTGAATATGCTGGAAAAGTACCGCAAAGCGTGGAGCTGGTACTGTATGGGCCGAACCGAAGATATGGTGCGGGCCATGCTTATGAAAGATTACAACATCGAGGAGCGGCAGGCCCGGTATGTTTTTGAGGAAGCAAAGTTCATTCATGGCAAACTAGATCAGGTAGACCGCGACGGTCGCCGGTCGGCCTCCATTGCCTTCTATGACCTGATTGCCAATATGGCGCTGAAAGAGAAAAATCTGGAAGCAGCCGTAAAAGCCCGCGAACGGGGTGACGATCTGGCAAGGCTCAATGAACCCGAAGATATCGGCCTGGATCCAAATGATTTCATGAAAGCCTCCAAGTTCATTTTTGTGAATAATGTGAACGTGTACAAGAAACAGCTCGATCTCGATGAGTAAGGAACTGGTTCGGAAAGTACACGCCAACGACAAGCAGATCAAGTTTCTCAGGTCCCGGGCCAAGCGCAAAAGCTTCATCGGCGGCCGTGGATCCGGGAAATCAACGGTCATGGGCATGGCCATAGGGATTTTGTTCAATCACTTTCCCAAAGCTACCTGGGCAATGGTCGGGCTGACTTACGTACAGCTCGACCTGATTGTGATTCCGTCCATCCGCGACGCGCTGGGTATGATGGGCCTTACCGAATTCAATGCCAAAATCAACCCTTCCGGTACCTATGTCATCGGGGTCAAACCGCCTGATCATTGGGTGTCTCCCTACAAAAAGGTGGGGCGGTTGGGCTATCAATACTGCATCACCTTCATTAACGGCTTTACGCTCCGGCTCATCAGTCAGGACCGGCCCGAAACCCACCGGGGGCTGAATCTGGATGGGTTTCTGGTGGACGAGTCGGCTACCATGAATCCGGACTTTATCAAGAAAGTCATTCAGCCGGCCGTGCGTGCCAACAAGTACGCAAAGTTTGCCAGCCATCCCTGGCACCATGGCTTCTTTGATTTCTCTTCGGCCTCATGGAGTCAGGAAGGCATGTGGATTTATGAGGTGGAAGAACGTTGGATGCAAATGCTCGAAGAACGGGCAACCCTGAATCCTGAGCAATTACAGGAAACGCCCCCGCAGTATCTTTTTCTGGAAAGTACATTCAAAGACAATCAGGATGTTCTTCCGGATGATTATGAACAGCGGCTCAGCCAGGAACTCGAACCGCTTGAATTTGAGGTCGAAGTACTGAACTTTCGTTTGGGAAAACTTCCCAACGGTTTTTACCACGGCTTTTCTTCGGTCAAACATTGCTACTCAAAATCCTACACCTACCAGGATGATGATAAAACCGGCCTGGTCCTGTTTCGCTCCAACGATTACCTGAGCGATATGCCCCTTGATCTATCACTTGACTTCAACTCGGATATTGTATGGGGTATTGTTGGTCAGGAAATAGGTAAGGAACTACGGGTCATCAACTCCAAGTACGTAAAGCCCACCGGCAGCAAGGAGGATCAGGACACCAGCATCATTGAACAATTAGGTGCCTGGTTCTGCGACACCTACGAAAGCAATGAGGTCAAGGACGTATACGTATATGGTGATCCGGGTGGGCGATCTACCAGCGCCGCTACCTCCTACAAAAACCGCCCCTTCTACAACATCCTTTGTGACGTGCTGCACAAAAGAGGGTGGCGTGTATTCCGGCGTGAGCTCACTCATTATCCCAACCATCAGGAAAAGTATACCCTCATTAATCTACTACTGGAAGAGAACAACCCACGCGCCCCCAGGCTGCGATTCAATCAGAACACCAACAAAGTACTGGTCATCAACATCCAACAGACACCAGTCACTACCGACAAGACCTTTAAGAAAGGCAAAGGCAACACAGCAAAGAAAGACAAAGCAAGTGAGACCAGGGCACGCAACCGCGAGTACGCGACCGATGGTACCGACGCGCTGGACTACTGGCTGTGGGTCAAGTGTAAAAAGTATCTGAACATGCAGCGCCGGCAACGCAATTTCATCCATTCGAGGTAGGGCCGCTGACCCGATCACCAAACCTATATTCCCTTTTTTGATTTTGGCAATTGCCATTTATGGTAAAGTGCGGGCCAGCTTACTCTGCGTCACTGGCTTAAAAAACGATTGATTTTTGGGCAAGGCCTTAAAAATCAACCTACTACCCAAAAAAGGACTGCAAAAAGTGCCGGAAAACTTGTGTCCTACCTTAAAATAAAGGCCGGAAGTATCATTGCCGTATCAAAAATGTACGAAGATGATCCAATTGAGTGCCGTACTGTCCGAAGTCAATAAGCCAGGAAGTGTTTTCAACATTACCTATCGAAAGGTCGATGGAAGCTGGGGAGAAAAAAAATCCTGCATGCTGCGGACATCCACCCACTCGGCTGGCGGTGAACGCAAACGGATGAACCGGTCGGGTACGCTCAAACTGATTCAGCAATCCAACAACCAACTGCTGGATGTGTACATAGACTTTCTGCTGACTTTCAACGGCCAGGCCATTAACCACCTGTACTGATGAGTTTTAAAAAAATTTCGAGAAATGTGTACGTGGCAAGCTACGCTCCTCAGTCGGGTGTGCTGGTAACCTTTGGAAAGGATGCCTCCAAAGCGGTGGATCTTGCCAATGGGGAAAAACCATCCACCACGCAATCGGCGGCCAATGAATACGTCAGACGCGGCGAAAATGATGACAAGCTTTTGGTCATGCACCGGCTTGCTACCGAAAGCCCCAACAAGTGGCAGTTCATCACCACCCGCCGAAACTTCATTGGAGGGCTGGGCATTGGGCCCCACCGCAAGGAAATTGTCAACAGGGAATTTAAATACGTACCGGTACTGGATCCTGCCTTTGACCAGTGGCACGAGCGCCTGGATCTGGAAGTGTACCTGGCCGCGGCCTCCTACCAGATTGCGTTTTGTGGCGAGCTTAATGTACTGCTGACACTGACCACGGACAAGAAAGTGAAGTCTCTGGAAGTGGTAGATGCCATGGAAGTGCGGGCCAAACGGCCCGAAGCCAAATCAAATAAGGTGACAAAGTATTTGATCAGCCCCCGGTTTGGCTACGAGAAAAAGGTACCCAAAGCCGATTACAAGGAAGTCAATGCCTTTGATCCGTCAGCTCCTACCAAATTTGCTCAGGCATTAATCCATGTGAAGCATCCGCTACCGGGTCAGAAATACTACGGATTTGAGCCGTGGTGGGGCTCGGCCAAATGGACCTCCATTTCCAACCGGGTTACGGATTACTACGACGCAACCTTTGAGAATGGCGCGTTTCTGACGCATCACGTGGACATCCCGGATGATTACTTTGACCAGGATGGATCCACACAGGAGGAGCAGGACGAGCTGAGAAACAAGGTTCTGGATGAAATATCCAATACCCTCATTGGACTCGACAAGGCCAACAAGATCCTGTTTACGTTCTCTAAAATCACCATCGACGGCCGCACAATTCAGGGAGTGAAGGTAACGCCCATCCAGAATCCAATTAATGACGAAGCCTTCATCAAAATGTTTGAGGTGGCCAATCAGGTGCAGGCCAGCGCCCACGGTGTTCGGCCCGATTTGGCCGGCATCACCATCGGCAATCAGCTGGGCACGAGTGGAAAAGAGATTGTGGCTTCTGCCAATTACATGCAGGATTACATGACCATTTTTGACAAGAAGCTGCTGTGCAAACCCGTACTGTTCGCTATGCGAATTGACGGCGTGGCCGAAAACCTGATTCCCTACGTGTACCGAATCACTTCCTACACCCAGGACGTCACGCCCAAAAGCTCTCCGGACAACCCCAATAGCGAACCCGAAACCAAAGAGCAAGATGCTGATAAATAGTATTGAGCAGCTGAAAGAGTCCATCGGCGGGATTCAGCAAACCATGAACTGGCGGACGTGGAAACCCTTTGTGCAACAGGCCGAAATGCTCTACATCCTTCCTGCCATTGGACAGGAGCTCTACGACGAGCTGTCAGAAGCCCAAACCCTTAGCGATAAACAAAGCACGCTTTTGGACTGGCTCCGAATGGCTATTGCCGAATATGCGGATCTTCTGGGCGGCATGCGGCTGGTGCTGCACACCTCCGACGCCGGTAAACAGGCACCTTCAGGAGCCAACATGCAGTCCCCCGGCAAATGGATGATCGTGGCCGCCCGCAAGGAAGCCATCAATAAGGCAGATATGGCCCTTGAACAGGCTTTGCAATATCTGGAAAGCAACAAAGCCAGTTTTACCACGTGGAAAAACTCGCTAAGCTATACCCTGTCCAAAGAACTTTTCATCGGTTCGGCCACCGAAATGACCGCATACTTTCCAGCGGCCCGCCACTCTCGCCGGATCTACCTGGCCCTGCGTGATTACCTTCGGAAAGCCGAAAAGTTTTACATCAAACCCCTCCTGGGCGACGCCCTGTATACCTCCTGGAAAAACCGGCTGGTAGCTGACAATTCCGCATGGACATCTGCGGAGAACGAAGCGCTTGAACTGCTTCGGTTTGCGCTGGTACACCATGCCTTTGCCCAAAGCATCACGTTCCTGAACGTGAGTGAGGATTGGCGGCTGCTGTCAGAAACGGACGGCATTAGTAATGAGGACATCCTGCCGATTGAAAGGCGGTCGGAAATGCGGATGGAATGCCAGAGTCAGGAGCAGGAATTCCAAAGTCGGTTGGTCAATTACCTCACTGATCATGCCAGCGAGCAGGTTTTTGCTGAATACTACGGATCCACGCTCTACCAGCCCAGCCGGAAACGAAACGGCAGTAGAATCAACAATAGCCCCGAAAAAAAGTACTACGGATTTTAAATTTTAACTATTAGCTATGAAAAAAATGTTGTGGGGGCTACTGCTCCTGTTGGGCCCTGTGGCCGCTCAGTCCCAAACTACGCTGACTTTCCCCAGTGGCAAAATTGCCAGTCAGGACTGGGTGAAAACCTACGTTGATTCCGTCCTGAATCGTCCGGGCTTACCGCCCACTATTCCCGTAACACCTCCGGTGATTACGGATCCTGACTTGCTGCCCTGTGAAGCCGGACCTGAGATCAGAAGCATTTTTGAAATCAGTCAAACCACGGCACGAGTCCAGTTTCACGGAAAGAATGTGTTCGGCCTGAATTTTCAGATTAGCAAGGCCGGCCAGCTCGTCCGCTCCGGCCAGATCAGGCCCAGCTCGAGCGTGATTCAGGTCCAGTACTCCCAGCTCGAACCGGGGATTTACACCCTTACCCTATCGGGTAGTACCTGCACCGGTTCTGATCAAAAAGAGTTTTTGATTCCCGGAAAAGAAACCGGCGTAGTGATTCCGGATAGAGTGGTTCCACCGGTCTCTGCGGAGCGTGGAACCTACGAATTATTCATGAACCTCACCGGATTTGGTTATGAGCCTTCTGCCCAGAATGGCCTTCATCACGACTGGCCCGAGCGCATCGACGCCTTTCAGTACGAATGGGGCTATGGCATTACCGGCATCAGGCTCAATATCCGCTGGAATGAGTGGGAACCGACTCCGGGCAACTTTACCAGGCAAGGCCTTCAGAAAGTGATTGCTTACTGCCGTGCGCGCGGGCTGAAACTATCCGTACTGTTTTGGCCGTGGCGAAAAGAAGGCGACAATTTTATTCCGGAAGATCACTACGTTACCGGTCACAGGGGCAAACAACACGAGATCGAGACGGATAAGCGCATGGGCTCATTGGCTTCCGAGCTGATGAATGAAAAAATTTATCTAGCTGTCCGGGAGCTAGCAGCTGAACTAAATACCTACGAAGGAGCCTATTACCTGAGCATTGGCACGGCAAGTGCCGAAGAATTTACCAATCCTGTGGTAGGTGAAGGATACGGCGGATCTAAGGAAATCACTGGTTTTGAACCCGTATTTCAGGAAGGATTCCGAAAATTCCGGCAGGCAAAGAATCTGCCCTACGCCCGGCCCTACATTGTGGAATGGGAAAATGGTGCAGCTCTGGACATGGGAACAGAGGTTGGAAAAGACTTTGCCCGGTTTATATCCCTGACACTCACCCGGTATTTTGAGAATTTCACCAAAGCCGTTAAAGATGGATCCTCAGGAAAAATTCTTTCGGTGTATTCGTATCCGGACGCCGGATCGCCTCAGAACGCCTGGTACCTGCATGCCAATTTTGTCAGTCAGGCGGCAAGTGCTGATGGGATGTTTGGTACAGATGGAAATGACCGGTGGGACAACTCCCGCAAGCAGCTTGTAAACGCCATCAATTTGGGGATGGGAAAAATAAGCATGATTGAATATGACCCCTTTGATCTTTCGAGTGACGGCTACTGCACCGGTATCAATCTGGGACAACTCGAACGGGAGTTTGAGAAAAGCTACGTGGCCGGCGTTCAGGTCATTCACCTGAGCATGTCCTTTTGTCCGACTGAAATCAGGGGGATGGAGCCGCACCTGCGCTATTTGTCTGAAAAGTTCATCGGCAAACCTTACGTTCGCCTGGACCGGCCCGTGACCGAAGTTTCTATCACTCCCGCCTACTGGCAGGGGAAAGACATTTTTGCCCCCAGCTGGACGGGTGGTAATTACCTGCTACCGGTGGATGATGAATTTTGGGGAGAAGCCCGCAAAGACTGAGCGCATGAAACCAGGGCAACTTCTTTTCTGCATCCTGATTACTTTCTGTTCGGTGTGGCTACTTATCTGGATTTGGAATACCTGCCAGCAGAAATCTCCCAAAACTCAGCTGGAAATGTCAGCCGACAGCCTGACCCATTATTCCAATAAAGCACGTATTGCACATGATTCCGTCAACTATTATGATCAGAAGTATGCGGCCGCCAGGATTTCTCACGACAGTCTGGCGCAGCTTATTTTTCGTGGCAGTCCTGCTTTGGCTTTCAAACGGGACAGCCTGCGGGCAGTTATTGAAGCCCGTATCCGGGCAGCAGATTCAGGACGCGCTTCTGGACAGCCTGATCCTGTACGAAAGTCTGAAACCCATGCACCGCGTTCAAACCAGAGCCAATGAGAACCTTAGAGAAGAAAACCGTAGCCTGCGAAACGAGCTGCGATTTACAAACCTGTTGCGACTGCTGGAAAAACGCTCCTTTGAAGGTGCCCTTGAAAATGAAAAAAAGAAACGAAAATGGATACTATGGCGGGGCAGAGCGGAAGGATTTGCAGCAGGCCTATTGGTCCCCTTTCCTTAACCGCAATTTTTTTATGAAAAACTACCTTGAAAGTATCGCCCTGGCGGGTAAGAATTACTGCATTTTTTTGATCGATAATCCCTGGACGACCTTTGCTGCGCTGTTTTTAGGCCTGGGTATTTGGCTGGTGGAATTTGTGGAGATCTACATCTTCGCCGATTTTCGGTATTTAACCTCCCTGTTCTTGATGATTGCCTACGATACCATGGCAGGCATTAAGCGGGTGAAGTATCTTCATAACCTGAATCCAGGAGTGAATCCCACGCCAAATTCCAAAGTATTCAAGGATAAGACGTTCTCAAAAATCACGTACTACCTGATCATGCTTGGATCCCTGCACGGCCTGGCTCACTTCCAGGTCAAGGATCAGGAGGTGACCGTCTTTCACGCATTTGAATATGCCGCACTGGTGGCCATGATGGCGGCAGAATTCTGGTCGGTTCAGGAAAACTACGCGGCCATTGGTAAAAAGACCATCTTTCTTTTGGCCTGGCAGAAGCTTGCCGAGTACCTGCCCAGCGGCACCAAAAAGCCGGAAGTGTAAGAATTTTTCCATGTATCGTATTTTATTTTCCAAAAGTGTATGGAAATTTTCCAAAAGCGAATTTTGAAAAAAGAGAACAGTACGCTTTCCAAATACTGGGTGAACGGTGTTTGGAAAGGCTACATTCTTGAAGACAAGGACCGGGGACTAAAGTCCACCATGACACTGGCTGAACTCCTGAAAATTAAGGTCCATAGCCAAACGGCTATTCCAATCGGCCGGTTTGAAGTGAAGCTGCGAGTGTCTCCGGCCTTCAAAAGAAAACTGCCCTGGCTTCAAAACGTGCCGGCCTTCGAGTACATCTATGCCCACAAGGGAAACTGGATCCGGGACACCCGGGGATGCCTGATTGTAGGTTTGTCCTACGGGCAGGAAGATGGGGAGTTTTGCGTGTGGGAAAGCAAAAAAGCCTTTGACCCGCTATTTGATGAAATAGTGGCGGCTCTGGATCGAAAAGAAAAAGTATGGTGGGAAATCGTTGAAGCCTATGAAGATGAGAAAAACCCTGCCGAAATGCTGGTCTGATTGTAGCCGGAATCAGATTTTAAAAGCCTTGCCCGTAGTGCTGACGGTCAAAGCCAATGAAGATTCTGCGGCTACCCTGCGCCTGATGGATCATTTGGCAGAAATCCTGAGTGGCATTACTAAGGTTAGCTCGCTCCCCCTGCTGGCCCGGCAGGATCTGTATTCCAGTCTTGCCTGGGCTATTTCCGAGCCACTCAAAGAAAAACCCTATCCTTTTATAAGGGTCGGACATCGCCGGTACTACTTGCCTGAGCCCACCTATGCCGACAGCTCGACGATTGAAGTAGCCATGGCCAACATTCAGTATCTGGCTTTCAGCAATCCCAGGGCTCCAAATCCGGAAGCCCTCTTTGAATTTTTGGGTACTATCCTTCGCCCAAGACGAATGGGCTGGCGGATCCGGCAATGGCTTCCCTCCTACAACGGTGAGAACCGGGAGGTCTTCAATTCGCTGCGAGCGCAAAAGCGCGCCAAACGGTTCAGGAAGCTAAATTTTCAGCAGATCATACCGGTACTGCTTTACTGGCAGGAAATGAATAATGCCTTTATCCGGCGTTATGAGAAGCTTTACGAATCGGATGAAAGCACCCGGCAGCTCTTTCAAAATGGCGAGGGCTGGCTTTCAACCATTGAAGATGTGGCTGAGAATCGTGTTCACGGTAATTTTGACGCCGTTTGTGAGACTAATATCCATACCATTTGGCTCTATTTATCGCACAAGAAGGTAAAGACGGATGAAGCAAACCGTTTGATGCAGGCGGAATAGGATTAACTTTTCTGTCCTACTTCCCTTCCAACCTACTCCCTACGTTTGTAGCCTACCAAATCCCATGGAGGTATGCTACGCAGTGCCGATTTTGAATCCTATATCAATTACTTCAGGCAGTTTGCCCAGCTCAGCCCCGATATAGAGTACTTTCTCTATGGAGGTGTTGAGCTGGGTATTCAGTACGCCACCGGAGCGGACGGCTTCAACTACCCGTTTATGTGGCTCGAACAACCCGAAATCATTTCGGATGACAACGACGCCAGTCAGCTGACCGAGATTTACTACGGGGGCGTGAGTATCATTTTTGCTCCGCCACTTGACCGGCCACAGGAGCAAATCCAGGCTGAAATTGATTCGATTCGGATCATTTACAAACTCCAAAAACAAATGCGGGCCGATAACCGGTCCAAAGGCTTTGTGCACTGCAACCTGGCTAAAATGAGAAAGTCGGCCGTAGATCGTGCCTGGGCAAATAACCACCATGGGTGGAGACTCGAATTTGAACTTCACCTGAACGCAAATGGATTACTTAGCTAGTATTACCCCCAAAGATCTGGCGCTCTCCAAAAACCCGATCATTGTAAATGTGGATCCGGTTAGTCCGGCAACTTTTCCCGTTCGCGCCGGTCTGCGGTATTTGCTGGATGTCTACACGCCGAAGTTTTTTCAGGCATCAGAGTATGCCCTTCTCACCACGCTGGAAGCTTCGGAAGAGCCGCCCAAAAACTTTGCCGTTGTGGTCACCTACGCAGGTGCCTACTTTGATCTGGCCGAGCTGCTTCACTCGCAGCTGATGAGCTGCCCGCCTGCATTTGGTCAGCAGGTGATTTCGGTCTGCGATACGTTAACTTCGTCCTTCTACACAAAGGCCCGAAGGTTTGAGGGTGAAACACTGATTGATGAGTCTCTTTTTCCAACCGGCACCGTTTTCCGCGCCGGTATCGGCCCTGCGGACTATGCCGATTTTCAGGCTACCTTTTTTACCCGCTACACCGAGGGGCGGAAATTTCTGACCTATAAACCTGATGGCCTGGGCATTCGCCCGGATCAACCCGAATTCCTCACTTTCCTGACTAATTTCAGTCCGACCCCGGCTGAATTGCACCTTCGGGTTCAGGTGCAATTTGATGATTTTACCCGGCAGACCTTTACAGCCCAAACCCTGGCAGGCATTACGGCCATGACGGCCTACTGCATTCCGGTCGGGGTACAGGCGCTTGGGCTCATGGATCTGGCCAAAACAGTGCAGAGATATGAGGTCTGGCTATCCAATGAAAATGAAGAACGGCTATCGGAAACACGGACTTATATACTAGATACTACGCACCATCGACAGGTGCGTTACCTGATTTTTGAAAATAGCTTAGGAGCATTTGACACAATTGCCTTTACCGGCAGCGGCAGTGAAAGTTTGATTGTCGCGCGCCAACTGGCCGATCGGTTTACGGGCTTTGACTTTCTGCCCACATCGAGCGAGCAGGTGATCAACCGGGTTACGGGAGAACGACAGCTGTCAGTAGCCTTTGGCTATCCGGCTCATCAGGCCAAGGCTCAACGGGAGTGGTGGCAGGAGCTTTATTTTTCAGAGCAGTTTTATCTGATCACCGATCGGGAAATGATTCCGCTACTGCCATTGACAGAATCCTACCTGCCGCTGGATGACGCCGAAACGCTGATCAACCGGTCCATGACCTTCCGCTACACCAATGCCGAGCGGTCGTACAGCAAATTGCCGATACTGCCTCCGGTACCAGCCCGGCCAACCTCATGGCGTGGGGATGCCCCGGCTTGTGAAACGAACGCAGTTACTGGCCTGCGGACCAATTTGAAAAGGTATGGTTTGCTGGTAAAATACTACCTTGATACGGGTGAAGATGTAAAACCCTATACCCAAAAGCCCAACAATCCAGGCACAGAAGGCTACATAGGATCCTGGATAAGCGCCGATTGTGCGCCGGGTTTAACCACATTTCTAAGTGAAGAAATCAGCGGGATGTCTTCGTACATGAAAGTTGGTTGCCCAAACGGCTACGTAGGTACCCGCTGGATGATCACCATTCCGGCCGGTGTGTACGGCTCGGAAAGCAGTCAGACAGACGCCAATGCCAGGGCCCAGGCAGCCTGGTTTGCATTGGATACGCAAAACAACGCCAACCTATACGGAAGCTGCGTATTGGCAACTCCAATTCCGCTTGGACTACGAAATGATTGCCCCGGCGATGGCATCGGCTTTACGGGTGCGGCCTATAATCCGATTGCGGCTGTCCGCAAAAATGAGGTGGAAGTTATTGCCAATACTGCATACAGCATTGATGTGCGCTATGCGGCCGCTGGTCTGATAGCAGGTACCTACACGCTGGACATCAAGGCGTCTTTTGCGTCGGCTCCTACCCTGCCATACAAGGTCAGAATCCCGACTAAAAACCTGTCCAGTCCGATCCTGAATGGAAATCAGACGTTTCGTTTTGCAAATGTGCCGGTAGCCTGGGGCGATGATGAACTAATCATAGTCATTGAACCCGCCTGAGCATGATTGCAGATGATTTAAGTCAGGAGATTCTTGATCTGGCTACGGAAATTACCCGTGATGCGGTAGGCTATTTTGAAAAAGCCATTGAGCGAAGCGGGTTGCTCCTGACCTCTGAGCTCAGAAATAGCTTTGAGTACCAGATCAACCATCAGGCCGGGCAGCTGGCCGTCTCCGGAGACATTTACTTCAAAGGCTACGGCCGGATGAAGGACATGCGCTCGCTTACCTACCTGAATATGCCATCCGTGGATGTGTTGGAAGAATATGTTGATAAAGTGGGGCTGGACAAATTTGCCTTTGTGAACCGGTTTGGGCAACGGAAGCTCCCAACCAAGCAATCAGATGCCCGGCACATTGCCTGGGCCATTGCTATGCACAAAAAACGAATAGGCACCGTCCGGAGAAAACGCAGCTCGACCTGGTACAACCGTACCAAGGTGGATTTTATGAATGTGATGCGACGGCGAATGATGGAACGGACGCAGGTGCTGGTAATGAGAGCGTTGAAAGAGCAGGCAGAAGGCAAGTAGAAGTGGGGAACAACTTCCTTAGACTGATTCTAAATTTCTACAATAGTATTTGTATACAAAGATGTTGTGCTATCTTGTCACCGTTAGAGAATCAATCAAAACCTAAGTCGAGTTGGCTGAATTGGAGCAAGGTAATGTAATAGCATCATTATCCAGTTACGCAACCAATTGAGTTTCATACTACAAAATATTTTGCTAAAGCGAGACCTACTTGCATAATGTGAAAGGGAAGTGCTAAATCCAAGCTTTGTGCATCTAATGAATTTTATTGCTCAAAATACCAGCCTTCGCAAAGCGGCAAAACGATATGCACCATATCAAAAGACGACAACATAAAATATGACAGATATACTAAATAACCCTTGGGTAACAGGAATTGGAGGTGGAATAATCAGTTCTTTAATAGTATTTTTTGTAACGAGGTACTTTTTTAGCAAACGTGAAAAAAGAGAATATTTACAAAAAATAGAGACTGCAAACAATGAAATATTGTATTCAATTAGGCCACTTGTAATTGAAAAGAAAATCCCAACTAAGGAAATCCTTTCAGCAGTAAGAATTTCGACAGCGAAAAAATATGGTGTAAAGCAAGAAGATTTATATAATGAATTCTCTCTTTCAAATGACTTAATCAATGAAATTATGGCTAATTCATTTTTAAGTTCAGAACAGAAATTAGATTTCTGCGGCTTATTAAACTCAATGAAAGAAACGGGAAAAGGAGAAAGTACACAAAAAGAAGTTGAAGTAATTTACTTAAACGAAAAGGACAATATTTCTTCTAAGTACAACAGTATTTTGCTAGCAATGACAACTTTTGCAATGGTTCTAACAATGACATTATTCATAACAAACAGAGCTACTGAAAAAGACAATTTAAGCTTACTTCAAGATAAATTACCACTATTGACAATTGCGACTTTAATTCCAATTATAGCAATGATGCTTCTTTACACTTTAAGACTTTTAAGAGATAAGGATAAAGAAAGACATAAATTGTATGAGAAACTAAGAGAATTAAAGGAGGAAAAAGAGGAAACAAATGAAAAAGACGGTAATTAATGGCCATTATAAGTCATTTTAAAAGAAGACGGAATGACAATAATCGAGCAAATAATTGATGAACTATCAAACTCAGAAAAATCTCTGACTAATCCATTGTTAAAGACAAAAGTATTAGCGACGAGAATTAGCAATGAGGAACTGATGAAATGGACTAACGATGAACTCAGCGGATATAAAGAGAAGGAGCTTCCGACATACCGTCTTGGAACATCAAACATTACTTGCACGATGCAACAAGGATTTGACACTTATGAGAATGTGCCCTTGCCTTTAATGGTATTTCAAAATACGTTTATAGACGATTTATTACAATTTCGATTCAATGACAGTATTCAAACTTTAGAGAATCAGGAAAGAGAAAATAGGAATGGGATAATTTATAAAGACTTCGGTCCTGATATGTGTGCTATTCTGACAAAGATGGCTATTGATGCTGGACAACGATTTGCTATTACTACAATGAGCATGGTTGTTCACGTCAGTCAGATAACGCAGGTTCTCGCAGAGGTTAGAGCAAAACTTTTAGACTTTATGCTTCAATTAGAAAAGGAAGTTCCCAATTTAGACGAGTTAATTAAAAATAAATTAATTGTAAAAGAAAACGTAAATGAAAAAATTGGAAAGATTTATAATCAGACAATAATTAATACAAGTGGCTTTGGAAATACAATAACAACAGGGGAAGGAAATTCCGTAACTTCTAACATAAATATAACTCTAGGCAGTGTGGCTGACTTGAAAAGAGAGTTAGAAAAGAATAGCGTGCCTGCTAAAAATATTGACGAAATAATTCAAATCGTCCAGGAGGAAGAGCCAAACAGAGAAACAAAGAAGTTTGGTACAAAAGCAAATAAATGGGTTCAAAAAATGGTAAGTATGACACTTGACGGGACTTGGCAAATTGGGACAGGTGCTGCTGGCGGACTTCTTGTTGAACTTTTAAAAGCCTATTATGGAATTCATTAAACACGCAGCAGGAAAAAAAACGGATTATAATTCACATTTGGCGTCACGTGGGGCGAAGTGGCAAAATATAAGTTCAATTTTCCAATTAGCCTTTTGTGCAAGTTTGAAAGCTTTGTGTTTCAAAATCTCTAATTATTTATAACAAAATACTCTAAAAGACGACACCATTAAAACAAAAAAAATAAATTATGGAATTAACAATTACAAACTGCAATAATATTGATAGTGGTAAAATTGAAATCACTAAAAATAAACTAAATATTAAATTTGGGATAAATGGTACAGGAAAAAGTACAATTACAAGAGCTATAAAATATTCAATTGATTCTCCGGAATTATTGAAAGAATTAATCCCATTTAAGCATAGAAATTCAGAAATTGAAATTGTCCCTGAAATTATAATGAATGAAGAAATTAAAAGTGTACTTATTTTTAATGAAGAATACTTAAATCAATTTTTATTTAAAGAAGATGAATTAATCTCAAATAGTTATGAAATTTTTATAAATACTCCTGAATTTAAGTTATCAACCGACCAAATCGAACAATTATTATCTGAAATAAAGAAAGTTTTTTCAGACAATGATGACTTAAATAAAATTATATTAGATTTTGAAAATCTATCCAAAAGTTTTGCAACTACACAAACTGGTCTTTCTAAATCTTCTGCATTATATAAGGGATTAAAAGGAGGGAATAAAATCCAACATATTCCTGATTCATTAAGAGGATACAGTAAATTAATTAAAGACAGAAGTTGTGTAAAATGGTTAGAATGGCAGAACAATGGCCTACAGTTTCTTGATATTTCTGACGATTGTCCATATTGCACTTCACCAACAACTGAAAATAAAGAAACTATAAAATCTGTATCAACATATTACGATAGAAATGTAATAAAGAATTTTACTGTAATTATTGAAGCATTAAAAAATCTTGGCGAATATTTTTCGGAAGACGCCAACTTAACACTTCAAACCATAACAGAAAAACAATCAGGTTTAGAAGAATCCGAAATGAATTATATTGTTGTAGTTAAACAACAGATTGACGATTTTTTATTAAAATTAAAGGCTTTAAAAAACATTTCTTTCGTAAGTTTTAGTGAGGATGAAAAGGTTGAAGAAAAGTTGACAAATCTCAAAATTAATATTGACCTATTTGATAGATTCAAGGCAGAAAAAACAAAGCAAATCGTTGAATCATTAAACACTTCACTCAATACAGTTCTTGAAAAAGTTGGTCTATTGCAAGGTGAAATCAACAAACAAAAACAAATAGTTAGATTGTTAATTAAAAAATACAGAAAAAGTATCAATTCATTTTTAACTAATGCAGGCTACAAATATACGGTTGAAATAATAAATGACAACCCCAATAATTATAAACTATTACTATTCCTTGGCCTGTGTCTCACAGGCCTTTCCCCAGGCCCAAAAAGCCAAACCTTTCTGAACCTGGGCGAAAGACGGGGTTTCTTTTTGGTATCCCTCCAAAAACAGGGGCCAAAAAGTAGGGTCAAGTCAAAAAGTTGATGTACCTTTCTGAACCCATCTTTTTGACCACATATGAACCAAGCCTTCGGTTATGCCCGCGTCTCCACCGCCGACCAGAACACCGACACCCAAATCGAGGCCTTACAGAAATTTGGCTGTGACAGGATCTTCCAGGAGAAGATCTCCGGACTTTCCATTCAACGACCTGCCCTGGACGAAATGCTTTCGCTTCTCCGGGAGGGCGATACGGTGGTTGTTTCCCGCTTCAACCGCCTAGGACGGAGCCGTGACCACCTCATTAATCTAATCGGAGAATTTGCCAAACAAGGCATCATCTTCAAAGCTTTGGACCTGGGTATAGATTTTAGCACTGCGGCCGGAAAACTAGTTATAGGCATCTTTGCTGCACTGGCGGAGTACGATCGGGAGATGATTCTGGAAAAGACCCGCGCCGGCCAGCTCCTGGCCAAGGCAAACGGCAAGCACATCGGCCGCCCCAGCGGCGTCAATGACGAGAACTATCAGAAAGTAAGAAAAGCCCTGGAAAGGGGGCTCTCCGTTACTGAGATTGTACAGCTGACCGGCATCAGCTTATCAAGCGTCAAGCGGTACAGGAAGGCATTGAACAAATGAGTAGTAAACCAAATCCATGGTCTTAGCGTGTAAAACCGCCCCGTTGGAAGAAGAACCCCGTCTACAACTATGTATCAAAACTAAAAACGCAGTTCACTAACGCCGTTTTTCGCCCATTTGTTAGAAAAACCTCCATTTGAAAAATGTTATCGCAGAAATTACGTAGGCAAATTATTAAAACTGCTGGTATCACCACTCCGCTAATAGCCTTGTTGGTGGTGATACCGGTATATACAGTCAGGGAAAAAAATTATTTTAATTTTTTTGTTGCCTGGCTGATGTTTTGCGCATTCACGGCTTTCTGCTGGCTGTTGAATATTTTATTGATTACCCTGGTCCGAAAAAAATGGATTCAAACCTGGATGCGGGTTTTGCTCAGCTCGTTTATCATGCTTGGAATAGGTTTTACAATTACCCTCACCGCCAATCTCAACGGATCGCTTACGCGGCTCAGTTTACCGCAAATGGTCATCTTGAGGCTAACCTACGTTTTATCCATCAACCTGATTGTGTTTATTCTGCTGGACCTGATCTTTAAAAGAGAATCCCAGCTTCGGCTGAACCGTGAAAATGCGGAATTGAAGTTTACCAACCTGGAAGCTGAATACAAATTATTGAAAGATCAGGTAAACCCGCATTTCCTGTTCAATGCGCTGAGTATTTCCAAAGCGCTGATTAAAAATAACCCCGAACAGGCAGAGCAATACATCAAACGGCTGTCTGATTTTTTAAGGGTTACCATACACATCAACCGGAAATCCGCTTCGCTAAAAGAAGAACTAGAATTGGCAGCAAATTTTATTGAATTGCAAAAACTGAGGTTTGGCGCGGCCCTTCTTTTCACAGTTAATATTGATGAAAGAAAGCTAAGCCAGCATATCCCTTTTTTTACATTGGTATCTCTTATAGAAAATGCGATCAAACACAACAATTTTACCCCCCAACAGCCACTGGAAATAACCGTAGTAACACAGGATGATATGCTGGTAGTTGAAAATAATGTGCAACCCAAATTTGTGCTCGGGCCATCCAAAACGGGCTTGGCCAACATCAACCAACGGACCAAACTACTTTCTGGAAACGACATTGAGGTGATAAGTAATGAAGAACAGTTTGCGGTAAAAATAAAATTGATCGTACCATGAATGTTGTGGTTATTGAAGACGAGAAAATTATTGCTGGTGAACTCTTGGAGTTAATCAGAAATCTGAGGCCAGGCTATGTTGTGAACGATGTATTGGAAACAGTAGAAACGGCCAAGAAATACTTTCGGGACCACCGCAACATTGACCTGGTATTCTCTGATATTCAATTAGGAGATGGCGTCAGCTTCGAAATTTTTAAAGAGGTGCCTTCAGACGCACCTATCATTTTTTTTACGGCCTATAACGAGTACTTGTTGGAAGCCTTCCGGGCAAACGGTATTGCTTATGTATTAAAACCCTTTGACGAAGCCGATATTGAAAACGCGATTGAGAAGTTTGAAAAGATCACGCAAAAGCGCCAAATCCCTATTGAAGAACTGCTAGCATATCTCAATAGACAAACGAAAGCCCCTACTGCCAAATCGATCCTCCTTCATCAAAAAGATAAAATTATTCCCTTAAATACCGACGACATAGCCGCAATCCATCTTGATAAATCGACCGTTAAACTGTACACCTTCAATAATACTATTCATTTTACGACCCAAACCCTGGAAGATTTCCAGGCCCTGCAATTACCTTATTTCTTCCGGGCCAACCGGCAGATAATAGTTCATCGTAAGGCAATTAAAGATGCTACCCAGTATTTTAACCGCAAAATGCTGGTTTCACTTCACATCCAATTTCCCGAACAAATCCTCATTAGTAAGGAAAAGATACCGGCCTTTCTCGAATGGCTGAAAAATGCCTGATTCAAATTGTCTGCTTTAATAGTGGTTTTGTCCGTTTCGCTGAAAATTTCATTGTATCCGCCTGGGGTTCGGTATAAGTTTACCCAAAAAGCGAGTGACTATGAAATGTTTATGGAGCATGCTACTTCTACTGGCCACTGTGACCGCATCGGCGCAAACAACATCCAATGATATTACCGGCAAATGGATGGCAGAAGACGGTTCAGCCCGTTTTGAAATTTACAAATCCGGCAACGAATACCGGGGCAAAATAACCTGGTTAAAAAACCCCAAAGGCAGCAAGGCAACCGACCAAAGAAATCCGGATAAAAGTTTACGAAACCGACCCATTCTCGGGCTTGAAATTTTAACCGGGCTAAAATATCATCCCTCTGAAAATACCTGGAACGGGGGAAGGCTATACAGCCCTGAAAATGGAGTGTATGCCGACGCAAGTGTGACAAGGGTTGACATCAACACCATAAAAATTCAGGGAAGAAAATACGGTGTGGCAAAAACCAAAACCTGGAAGCGTTATGAGGACTAAAATCATCTTAACTGCTTTTGTATTGCTAAGGGGATTAGCAGTTGGGGCCCAGTCAATTGACAGTACCACCATACAGAGTCTTGAAGAGCTTTGGCGGATAGCCCTGCAAAAAAACGGCAATCAGCAGGTGTATACCTTACAGAGGCAAAAGGCGGAAGCTGATTATAAAACGGCGCGGAGTTTCCTCTATCCACAGGCCGGAGCCAGTTTCAATGGGTTGGATTTTCTGGAACTGGCCACCACACCAGTACCAGGGGAACTGGTGGGCCAACCGGGTACAACGCTTGACTTGCAGTTCGGAAAAAAATATCAGTACAATGCCGGCCTCACGATGACAAAAGGCCTGTTTGACTGGCAGAAGAAATTTCAGGCTCAGGCTGCCAAAGAAAATATTGCCCTAACAGGAGCGCAACAGGGTGCTTTTGAACAAAGTCTAAAAACCCAACTGGCGCAGTATTATTATTCGTGGCAGGTAGCGAATGCCTCTACCGACATCTTCAGTAAAGACCTGGCCCTTGCCGATAGCATTCTGAAGCTTGCCAACCAGAAATTCAGCCAGGGGCTCATCCCGATCACACCGGTCAACAAAGCCCAAATTGATTATAACAATGTGCTGCAGAATATTTACCAGAGTGAGGAACTGAAACAGCTGGCTTTGAGCAATATAAAAAAACTTACCGGCATAGAGCTCGAAAACGACCTGGTACTTAGGCAGGAAACGGACCTGGTGCGTTTGTACACTAACGTCCCCGAATTGGGAATAGATCGAAACCTCCTGGTGTATCCACACAGTATTGCATCTGCCGATCACCAGTCCAAAGCGGCCAGAGCGGCTTTTTACCCCAGCTTGTCATTAATGTCATACACCGGCTCTCAGCAGTTCCGAAGTGACTTTGGTCTTTCCCTGCAAAGTAGCTCCTGGTCGGGTTATAGATACCTCGGACTTAACCTGAACGTGCCATTGTTTACCGGGTTTGCCACAAAGAATAAACTTCAAAGTGCCACCATTCAAAAGCAGATTGTGGAAGTGCAGTTTAAGGATGCCCAAAAGCAGAGTGCCATTAACGACAATGCACTGAAAACAAGTTTCAGCAATTACCTGAGCATGACCAATAACTCGAAAAAAACTTTTGAATTGTTTGGCGAAAACCTTGAACTGGCCCGCCAGCAATACGCAGAGGGGCTCATCAGCGTGGACAGCTACTTGAAAAGTTTTGAGGATTACCTCAGTGCCGAAAATATGTATCTGAATAGTTTGTCAAACCTGCTAATGGTGCAGGCATCTGTAAACGCCAGAAAATAAGGAAGTCATGAATAGAATACTAACAACCCTTGCAGGCCTATTGCTACTGTCAGCCTGCAAAGAGCAGCCAACAACAACGCCGCAGCGAAAAGATTTGGTAGATGCCGTTTTTGCCAGTGGAAATATTATCACAAAAGATGAATACAGGGTTACTGCAATGGCCGATGGATACCTTGAGGTAGCAAAGATCAGCGAAGGTGATACGGTGGCAAAAAATAAGTTGTTATTCAGGCTCAACAACAGTGTGCAGCAATTGCAGGTGGAAAATGCAGCCACCAATTACCAGTTTGCCAAAAGCAATGCCGACGGTAATTCGCCGCAGATCAGGGAACTGGAAGAACAGATCAGCCAGGCTATGCGTAAAAAGCAAACCGATGAAGCTAACCTGCAACGGTATGAAAACCTCATCAAAACCAATGCTGTTTCGAGAGTGGACTATGAAAATGTAAAATTGGTTTATCAAAACGACCTCTCGACCATTGCACAGCTGCAAAAAAGTCTTGACAACTTAAAGGATAACCTGCAGCTCAACAAAGCCAATGCCTTGAGTCAATACCAGCTGCAGCAGCAAAACAACCAGTACTACAACCTGACGGCCGATGGTGGAGGGACCGTCTTGCAGGTACTGAAAAACCAAGGCGACCTGGTAAAACGTGGAGAAACAGTAGCTGTCATCGGTTCCGGCAGCAAGATCATGAAGCTGTTTATTGATGAAGACGATATTGAAAAAATAAAACTGAACCAGCCCGTTTACGTTTCGCTGAATACCGCCAAGGGTACGGTTTATGAGGGGTATCTATCCAAAATCTATCCGTCTTTTGACAACAGTGCCCAATCCTTCATAGCGGAGGCCACTTTTACGAAATTCCCTGCCGTGCTGAAAGACGGTACGCAGTTGCAGGCCAACATTGTGGTATCCGAAAAGCAAAAAGCCCTGGTGATACCTACCGAATATTTGGTGGATGATAATACAGTTTTACTGAAAGAGGGCCAAAAGAAAAAAAACGTACAAACCGGAATTAAGTCAGCTGAATGGGTTGAGATTATCGGCGGGCTCAAAGAAGGAGATGTGATTGAATTACCCCAAAAGCAATAGCCATGGCCTCTGTAAATAACCGCATTTCCCGTACATACCTGACTTCAAGCCCTGGTCAAACGATCGTGGCCATACTAGGTGTGGTTTTTGGCATCAGCATGTACGTTTTTATGACCGGCTTTATGACCGGTGTAAACAATACTCAGACGGAACTCGCATTCAGCGCCCTGGCACATGTACACATATACAATGACCGGCCGGCCGACCGGAGCAACATCATACAGGCAGTCTATCCCGATGCGGTGGTGAACATCAGTCATCCCAAAATCATAAAATACACCGATGGCATTAAAAACTCAGCGGCCATAACCGCGTTGTTGAAATCGCAGCCCGAAATAACCAGCTACACTACACAAGTGAACTTTAATGTGTTTTTTAAGAATACCGGCAACAAAATAAATGGCACTATTTCGGGGGTTGATGTTCAAAATGAAGATAAGGTCTTTAACATCAGTAAATACATGGTAAAAGGCAATTGGATCGATTTGGAGAAGCGCAGCGATGGTATTATTCTGGGCAGCGAGCTGGCCAGCAACCTCAGTGTTAGCATAGGTGACAATCTGAACATACTTACCGCTGACGGGGTGAGCAAGAATTATAAAGTAATTGGTCTGTTTGAAACGGGCGTAGCGGGTACTGATAAAATAAAGGGCTACATCAACATTAATGCCGCCCGGCAGGTGCAGGCGGCCAATGCTGCTTTTGTTACCGACATACAGATTAATATCAATGACTATAATCAGACCGAGGGCCTGGTGAACAAACTGGCGCCTATGGTTCCCTACAAGGTGGAAAGTTGGCAAATGGCCAACGAACAGCTGGTGGCGGGTTCAGAATTACGGGATATCATCGCTATTGCCGTTTCGCTGACCATTTTGCTGGTAGCGGGCTTTGGCATTTATAACATCATGAACATGACCATCAACCAGAAAATAAAGGAGATTGCCATCCTGAAGGCCATGGGTTTTTCGGGCAACGACGTAACCCAGATCTTCTTAACCGAAGCGGTGATTATCGGTATTGTTGGGGGTGTTCTGGGCATGGGTTTTGGGTTGTTGATATCGTGGGTCGTCAACCGGGTGCCATTTAAAATTGCCAATCTGGAAACACTGCCCATGACGTACGATTGGCAGGATTATGTACTGGCATTTATTTTCGGGTTGATTATTACGGTAATTGCCGGATACCTGCCGGCCCTTAAAGCATCAAAAATTGATCCCGTAGACATTATAAGAGGATAACCATGACAAACAAAATTGTTTTAAAAGCAGATAGCATCGTTAAATATTTTTACGAACCCGTAAAATTTGAAGTACTGAAAAAAGTCAGTTTCGAAGTGAAACGGGGGGAGTTTGTGGCACTCATCGGGAAATCGGGTAGTGGTAAATCCACGCTGTTGTATGTACTCTCAACCATGGATACGGATTATACGGGTACCCTCGAATTGAATAATGAAGTACTAACCAACCGAAAACAAAACGAATTGGCAGACTTCCGTAACCGAAATATTGGTTTTGTGTTCCAGTTTCATTACCTGTTACCTGAGTTTTCAGCCTTAGATAATGTAATGCTGCCGGCCCTGAAACTGAAAAAAAAAAGCAAGGAAGAGATTGAAGAAGCTGCTTACAAAAACCTGGGCCTGCTTGGTCTTCAAGAACAGGCTTTGAAAAAGGCTAACAGGCTGTCGGGAGGGCAACAACAGCGGGTGGCCATAGCTCGGGCACTGATCAACGAGCCAGCCATCATCATGGGCGACGAACCAACCGGCAATCTTGATAGTAAAAATACACAGATCGTTTTTGACATTTTCAGAGAGCTTTCCAAAGAGCGGGGCCAAACCATCATTGCCGTGACCCATGATGATGATTTTGCCGCCAATTGCGATCGGGTGATTGAAATGAGAGATGGGGTGATTATTTGAGATTTTCTCTGCTGTTTACCACCTGCTCACCACCTCGATTTCTGTTCTGGGATTTTTGTCATCCCGGGGATCAATAGCAGTGTTTTCCTGAACCGTTAATTTAATTGCCCCTTCTTCTAATGGAATTAGGAGTGCATCAAAAAGTGTGGGATATTCATTCCGCTTCCTGGACGATACAGAGGATTGGTTGAACAGGTTGGGGATATGGTTCTTTTGTACGTAGCTGATGAACCCTTCCATGAACGTATCAGTGCCATGCTGGTCAGTCACCATCTGAAGGTTGGGGAAGGTGCGAAAGAGCTCTCGGTCCGCCAGCCCGTGCAAAAACTTGTAGAAGGAACCTTTGTAACGCAGACCTTCTCCTAGGATCTGTCGTTTATCCACGACCAGAGCAAATATGCGAAAGGGAGCATCCGTTAGATCCACCAGTACCTCTCTTCTGCGGTTGTGATTACTGCCTACCTTAGCCGTCTTGATAGGACCCGTCTGAAAGTGCTTTTTCCTGACCCTTTCCAGGACTTCTTCGGCTATCGGCAGTTCTTCCCTAGGTAGAATAAGAGCTGTAACAAGGAAATGGGTGGACACTCCCTTTTTAGTAAAGTCAAGGCCGTTGTTGCCCCATTCATCTAGAAAGGCAAGACGATTTTGCATAGTCGCTGGTTGTTAGCTAAATGACAATATAAGAATTTAGGAGAAGAACCACTGTTGCTACGGTATTTATCAGTTTTTTCATAAATCGTACAACGGACAATTTATTTTAGGACGACAGCCATGCGCTTTGTGTATTAAAACGACCGAATTTTTACATAATTCAAAAACAACCTGTTCTCAATAATTTGCTTATTTATATTGTAATGTAATTAATCTAAATTCATTATATTTGATTTTATTAAGTTTCGTACATAATAATGATCAAATTAGGATACGCCCGGGTCTCTACCCAGGAACAAAACCTTGACCTTCAGCTCGACGCCCTAAAAAAAGAAGGATGCAAGCAGGTCTTTACCGATAAGGTCTCCGGAGTAAAGGCTACCAAGCCGAATTTTGAAAAATTGATGGAATATGCACGGCCTGGTGACACCATTGTCATATGGAAGCTAGACCGGCTTGGAAGAAGTACCATTAAGCTCATCGAGTTGATCGAAGAATTGAAAAATAGGGGAGTAAATCTCAAATCACTATCTGAGTCTATTGATACCAGTACAGCGACCGGTAATCTGTTTTTCCAGTTTATGTGTATTCTGGCTGAACACGAGCGCAACATAATCCGCGAGCGAACAAGGGCAGGGCTAGAATCAGCCCGAGCAAGGGGCAGATCCGGAGGAAGACCGGAAGGGTTAAGTGAGCGTTACCGAAAGATAGCTCCGGAAGTCAAAGAGGTTTATGAAAAGAATAACCGAAGCACTGATGAAATCCGCGAGATGTTCAAAATAAAAAGCCAACCTACACTTTACAAGATTTTAAAGTATAGTGGTGTTGATATTAAGGGCTTTTTGAAGAAGAGACAATAATGCCGTGGCACTTATTGTCCTTTCTTTTTATTTAACCTAATGACTAATTTTAGTCATTAGCACTTATCCTGCAATTTTCAACGATTGTATCAATTCATCAGCTATTTCCATGTGGTAAGTTAATAAAATAGGACTTCCGGGAAAATTTCCCGAAGTTTCTGCTATTAAAAGGATTTTATTTTCTTTTTCTTCAAAGCCGACAGGCTTTATGGTAGCCTTGTATCGCTCATTGGAATTGGCAATCCAACATTCTATTTCTTTTCTCCCATTGTGCGTTTTTCCTTCGTCAAACACTATGGCTGTTTCAGAAAAGCAATTTGCGTATGCGACGCTATCAAAGCTGTTTTGCGTTTCTACTAAATCGGCTACTACTTTTGGTAAGTTCATTTTTGTCTATTTTTGAGGTTGTTAAATAGTAGGAACAGTTCCACCATCAATAATATATTCTGTCCCTGTGAGGTAACTTGCTCTTGGCGAAACCAAAAAACCGACAAATTCTGCAACTTCTTTAGGCTCGGCAGGTCTTCCGAATGGTATTCCACCTAATGCATTCATAACCCCCTGTTGCGCTTCTTTTACCGTACTATTCGCATTTCTTGCAAGTTCGCCCAGCCAGATTTCCGATGCTGCCGTATTGATCCAGCCTGGCGAAACAGTTAGCACCCGCACACCCGAAGGGGCAACTCCGTTGGATAAGCTTTTACTGTAGTTTCTTAATGCTGCTTTGGCAGCTGCGTAAGGCAAAGTTGAATCGTACAAAGGCAGCTTACCCTGTATGGAAGCAATGTGAATGATAACACCACTCTTTCGATCGACCATTTGTGGTAAAAATCCTCTGTCCAGCCGAACCGGGGCAAGCAAATTGGCCTGTAGCGTTGATTCCCAATCTTCATCACTCAATACTGCAAATCCACCGGCAGGCGTTGATGACGATCCAAGATTATTTACCAGGATATCCAGCCTTCCATAAGCTGATAGCACTTCGCTTACCACCTTTTGTGATCCCTCTGCCTTACTTAAATCAGCGGAAATGAAATGCAACCTCTCGTTTTCGTCTTCCGGTGCGTTCCTTGCGGTAATAATAACGGTTGCACCAGCTTGAAAAAGCCTTTCTGCAATTGCTCTTCCGACTCCTTTTGTACCCCCGGTTACCAAAGCAATCTTGCCTGATAATTCATTGTTAAAATTAAACTGTTCCATTGTATTTATCTTTTGCTTAAATGATAGGACAAAATTGGAGTGTAAATGAAGTTTAGACAAGTACGGAAGTACGATTCATATAGGGATAAATTGATCCCCTATTGCACTAACTGATACATATACTTAATTTTGAAATATGTATGAGAGAAAAACAACACCAAACCTGAATTGCGGACTTGACCTGATAGGCGAAGTGCTTTATGGCAAATGGAAAATTCGCTTGCTGTGGTTTATTGACCAGGGGTATCAACGTCCAAGCGAACTGCAACGCAAAATCCCCGATGCTTCACGCAGGGTTTTGAATATCCAGTTGAAAGAATTGGAAGAACATGAGTTAGTAACTAGAAAAATATATCCCGTCGTACCGCCGAAAGTAGAATACAGCCTCACTGATTTTGGTAAGACGTTAATTCCCGTGATTGCCACATTGGGGCAATGGGGCGATGAGCACGAAGACCGCTTGCGGGATGTGATTTTGAAACAAAATGTAGGTTCTGATTTAGAGGTACCCCTAATTATTTAATCTGTATATCGGATATGTTCAAAAAGTATGTGTTTACCTAAATAGTAAGGTAAAGTCGTAACTGGTTTTAGCACCAATTCGAACGGGGCAACATGTTCCTTCCGTATTACTTTCTCTTTTATTATAGCTATAATCCTTGTATTTATTAGAAAAGGCAATGCTACGATTAAAAGAAATACCTACTGTGACACCATCAAAATCTTTGGATACATCAAAAACAAGCTGATAATTACCTTCCTTATCTGTATATGTTTCACCTAAATTAACACTAGGTCTAGCAAATCCAGTCGAGGACACAAAAATCAATACGCTATCGACAGGCTGTTGCGCCTCGTCGATCACTCGACCCGTGACGGTAGTGACGCGCTTGCCAGGGCCACCAAGCTGGCACTCAGTAAGGCATAGTATAATCAGGGAAATATAAAAAGTAAGCAATAAGCCCTGGGTCTGTTTCAATTTCATACTGGGTGGATTTTAGAAACTTTGTAAATGTAAAAAATTGGTAACTTATAAAAGGTAATCTTATCGAAAATTTGGTACCAGATTTTTCTCATTCCTGAGCTCAGATTTTCTGTCCTTCCCTACCCCGTTTCCTACATTGATATTCGTACACTACCTAGTGTACGATAGCCATGAATTTAGAGGAAGTAGCCCGCCTGAGGCTCGAAATCCTGGGTGACGAAGCCCAAAAGACCGTTCAGGGCCTGGAATCAGGCCTAAAAGATGTCAACTCCGAGCTCCGCCTTATGGAGCTCAATGGGGAGAAAGGCTCCGATGCCTGGAAAGAACTCAAAAAGGTTCAGGCAGATGTAAAGGATGAAATTAAAGACCTTACCAAAGCCCTTGACATCAATGATGCCTCCTGGCGAGAGCTTTCCAGCCTTAGTAAGCAGCTGGGTCGAGATCTTGCCAATCTGAAAATCGGCTCGGAAGAATGGGTCGATAAGCTTAAAGAGATTGCTCAGGTTGAAGACCGTATGAAAGACGTGCGGTCTGAAATGCGTAAGATCAAGGACGAAGGGGAAGACCAAAAAGGCTTCTGGGACACTTTCAAGGGCACATTCTTCGGAGCCTTTGCCGCCGACATGCTCATGCAGGCGGGTCAGGCAATCTGGGATTTTGGCAAAAAAGCCATCCAAACTGCCGCCGAATACTCCGATTCTTTTGCGGATATTCAAAAAACCACCGGTCAAACCAACGCCGAAGTACGCGAGCTCAACGAACAGCTTCAAGGCATCAATACCCGAACCGCTCAGCTCGACCTTTTGAATATTGCTCAGGTGGGTGGACAAATCGGCATTGCGAAGGAGGAGATGTTTGGCTTCGTCGATGCGATCGACAAAGCGGTAGTTGCCCTGGGCGATGAATTCAGCGGGGGTGCTGAGCAGGTAGCCAAAGAAATGGGTGTGCTGGCTAACTTGTTCAAAGAAACCAAAGATTTAGAAGCAGGAGAAGCCATTCTCCGGATCGGCTCCGCAGTAAATGAACTTGGCGCTGCGGGCCTGGCCACCGGTCCCTATTTATCAGATTTCACGGCTCGACTCGGAGCATTAGGTGATTTAGCTCCGAAAGTTACTGAGTCGCTTGCCTTCGGTTCCATCTTCGAGGAGCTGGGCTTAACCTCCGAAATCGCCGCGTCCGGATTAACCAAGGTGCTGACCGTTGGAGCTACCGAATCGGAGAAATTTGCCCGGGGCATGAACCTTGCCAAGAGTGAGGTAGAGAATCTGATCAATACCAATCCGAATGAATTTATCCTGAAACTTGCCGAAAGCTTTGAGGGACTATCAACCACTGACGTAGCAGCCAAAATGAAAGATCTTGGACTGAACTCTCAGGAAGCGATCAAGGTGATGGGCGTTCTGGCTGAAAACACGGATCTGGTCCGCGAAAAGCAAGAGCTTTCAAGCAAAGCCTTTCAGGAAGCTACGTCCCTCACCGATGAATTCAACATCAAGAATGACACGCTGGCGGCCAAACTTGATAAAGCGGACAAGGCTATTGAGGAAATAAGCTTTGGCCTTGGTGATGGGCTCTCCCCCATTGTCGGCCGGGTCGTCGATGGCTTCATGGGTTTTCTAACCGTCATGGAGGACGTCATACTTGGTACCATTCCGATTCTGGATGTATTTGTCAGCCTTGGTGAAGTGCTTTTCAGTACGGTTGGCTCCATTTTTCAGACTGTTGGTGCATTCCTGGGTCTGAAATCAGAAGGCATGAGTACCATTTCCGTCATGGAAGGCCTGGCCATTGTTTTCAAACTAATAGGTACCGTACTTGGCGGCGGACTGGCCATCATTCAGGCGGTCATGGATGGGTTACGTGGATTAGCCAACATGGATTTCACAGACCTGACCACCAATCTGGAAGCTAATTTTAAGCGCATAGGTTCCATGTGGGAAACCAGCCAGAAGGACATTGAAAAATCTTCGGAAAAGACCCAGACGACGATCACCAAAAATTCGACCAAAGCAGAAACGGATATTACCAAAGGGGTAATCAAAGAAGTAGATACCAGGGCAGCCTATTCCTCCAATGCTTCCAAAAAAACTGCCGATGATCGGGTAAAGGCCAATGAGGATGCCTTGAAAAACATTGCCAAACTGGAAGTAACGGCAATAGCTGATGATTTGAAAAGGAATATTGCCAATGAAAATGCCAAGTACGCCGAAGAGAAAAAGCGTATCGAGAAGTCAAAGGCGGACGCCGGACTGAAAGCCAAATGGCTGGAGGCACTCGAAAAAGAGCATACCGCCAAAATTGAGAAAATCAATGGCGATTTTCGGACAAAGAAAGAAAAGGCTGATCAGCAAACGGCTCAGAAGATTGACGCCATGGAAGCCAAATATCAGACCGATGATCTGAAAAGAAAGATTGCCTCCATTGAAGCTTCGGCCAAAAAAGATCTGGAAGAAGCCCAAAAGCTGGTGAAGGATAAGGATCAACTGGCCAAACTGGAAGTTGCCATTAATACGAAAAAGGAACAGGATATTGCCGCTACCCGCGACAAGTTCCGGAAGGAAACGGAAGTCAAAGAAAAAGCGGCACGTGATCTTAAACTGAAAGAAGAAAAATCGCTTTTTGATTCGGAATTTAAAGCTTTTCAGGCCAAGACCGAAGCACAGCTGGCCAATACCAGGGAAGGATCCAACGCGCAATTGCAGGTAAAGATCAACTCCCTGACGCAGGAGTACGAGTATCGAAAGCGGAAGCTGTTGATGGAAGCCGCGGACGAAAAGGCTCGGCTGGCCGAAAGTATCAAAGATTCGGATGCCAGGGCAGCCGCCATTAAAAATATTGACGATCGGCTGACATCGCAGTTAAAAACCAATGATGCCAATCTGCAGGCAGAAAAGACCAGGCTCCTGGCTGAACAGCACCAGAACCGGCTAACCAATACCACGCAGTTCTTTAATGCTCTGGAAGGTTTAGCCAAGGGCGATTTTAATTCTTTCACAAATTTTCTGTTACAAAAAGTCTCGAACGAGCAGGCAGCCAACCAAACCAGGCTGAGAGACTTTGCCACGAAAGGGGCTGAAACGCTGGAAATAGCCGGCCAGGTGGTGCAGGGTATGCAGCAGCTGAACCAGGCATTTCTTGAATCTCAGCTGAGAAAGATTGAGCGTGAAAAAAACTCTCAACTGGCCAGCTGGGAGGAGCAGTACAAATCAGGCAAAATTTCCAAAATCGAATACCAGGTAGGCGTTGACCGGATCAATGCTCAAGCCGCTGAGAAGGAACGAGCCGAAAAACTGAAAGCCTGGAAACGCGATCAGGCCATGCAAATCGGGATGGCCATCATTAATGCGGCAGCAGCTGCACTCAAATCCCTGGCTACCATGGGCTGGCCACTGGGGCTTATCGGCGTGGCCGCTTCCGCCGTGACTGCGGGGATCCAGATTGCCATGATCAAAAAACAGCAGCCACCCAGTTTTGCAGATGGTGGTACGCTCCCTGGGAAAAAATATGTTCGTAATGCCGGTGTTCCGGAAGGTCCGGGACATGGATCCAGTTACGGAAAATCGGGTATCGCTTTGGTCAGACGCGATACCCAACAGGAAGTAGGTGAAATGGAAGGGGATGAACCAATTATGATCCTGTCCCGAAATACCTATAAGAACAACCGAGGGACGATTGACAAATTATTGCACAGCTCGTTGCACCGAAATGGCGCTCCCATCTTTGCCCGGGATGGAGCCTGGCTTGGTGAAGCTCCTATTGAGCCGCTAAGCTATGGTCAGAGCTACCTGTTTGGAAGCAAGAAAAAGAAAAAAGCCTACGATGCCCAGATGCAGGCCCAATATGATGCGGATCAGGCCGCCAAGAATGGTACAACTGCCAGTGGATATGAAGACTATGCCTACGAGGACTATAATTATGACGATGGAGGCGCCGGTGGCGATTATGGGGATTATGGAGACTATGGTGGTAGCGCCGACTATGGAGATGCCAGTGCCACCAATGCGACCACGAGCGCCCAAATCAGGGAAAGTCAGCTGATGATGGAGAATATTGCCAAAAACACCGCTCAAACAGTTGGTGCGATCAAGGAGCTGGCCGGCAAAATTGATCAATCCAATTCCCTTTTGAACGACATACGAAACAAGCCGACCGGCCCGAGCCTGCATGAAATTCAGGGTGCCGTGGCGTCGGCCACCGCAAATTCTGCTAAATCTGACCTCTAATCGAATTTTATCAATGCTTCAAATACGAATAAATGGCCACCGGCTGGATCTGAATCCACAGCAAACCATTGTGCTGGAACGCTACAATCCGATTTTTGATTTTGATGTAGTACGTGGATCCAAGGTTCTGGACTTCATGGTTCCTTTCAGTACGGTGAATGACAGGATTTTTGGCTACGCCCGGCTGCCTCAGGTACGATTCACAAATGAGGTTTTTTTCTGCGAAAAGTATGAAGGATCAGAACTCCTGGAACGTGGCTACGTTTATCTTTTGGGAGTTTCTGAAACCGGATATTCCATTTCGTACAGTCAAAATCTGGGTGAAATATTCGGAGATTACCAGCGAACGCCACTCAATCAAATTGATTTGGGGGAAGAATCCATTCCGGAAGAATTCACAGCGGCTGCAAATCACCTTACTGATGCTTACTGTTTGCCGGTCATCTCTAATCCGGCATTTTATGGTACCACCCTCCCACCCGATTTTGCTGGCACTATAAATACTTTTGAAACTGGCTCGTACGTGGCCAATACTCCGAAAGTCCCGATGCTGTTTTTGCGGTGGGTCTTCAAGCAGATTGAGATTCTATGTAATTTCAAGATCAAGGGTCAGTTTGTGGATGATCCGATCATGCAGCGCCTGATTCTTGTCAATACTTTCTCAATGGATTCTGCCACGGTCATTAATTACAGCAATCACCTTCCGGAGCTGACGATTCCTGACCTTTTGAAAGAGTTGCGGAAGCTTTTTAACCTGGCTTTGTTTTTCGATGTACGAAACAGGATCCTGACGATTCAGTATGTAGACAATTTGATTCAACAGGAGCCAATGTTAGACTGGTCCCGAAAGTTTGCACCGGTGGCCACGCGCGCACCAGAAAGCGCCCGGCGCCTGGAACTGGACTGGGAAGTGGATAGCAATGACGGACGAATGAAAGTGCGGCCGGAAGATTTTCAGCTGTATCAATCATCTGGCGACTCAGCACTTTTTGCCATTAAATCCAAATTCAGTACCCTCGACATCGACCCGATCAGTGGCCGGCCGGTGATGGAGCAGCCGGGGATCAGTCCGATCAACAACCAAATGAATAACAAATTTGCGCCCAGGCTCCTATTCTGGAAGGGAGTCATTGAAGGTGAACCAACGGCTGGAAACGTAGAAGGTGAGTATCGACTTGCCTGGCACGGATCTTCAAATTTGGCAGCAACCTTTTGGTCGGAGTATGAAAGTTTCCGAGCCTGGACAGATAGGCGACTGCTCTACGGTGATCTGACGTCATCGGACGTGGCCAGGATCGATCTGCACCGAACGGCCGGCGAACCAATGAAAGTCTATATTCAAGGCAGAAATTATCTCATTGGAGCGCAGCGGATTGGTCTGCCCCTGAGAGGGCTTTCGGAAGTGGAGCTTTGGGGGGTGTAGAAAACATAAAGTAAAATGTTACATGCCCGCTTCAAAAATTAAAGCGGGCATGTTTATTAAGCAGCACTAATTTTAGGTCGCTCTGTTTGTTTTTTGAATGCATTAATAATTCCAACTTCGTCTGGTCTGACATACACATCCAAATCCGTGGCTGACAATCGGCCTAACATAGTTATAAGCCTTTCCTTATCCATTGCGAGTTCGTTCAATATATGATAGCAGAAGCTATTCCGGCCGTGCTTCACACTCAGCTTATCATAAATCTGATTGCTAACTGGTAAATTTTGGTTAATGTGAGCTACACACAGTTTTAAATAGCCATTAAGGTCTTTATTGGTCATGGTGGGCAATAAATTCCACCCTCCATACTTGGAAATAATTGGATCAACGAGATTAGCAAATTGATGCACAGGGACTTTTGCTTCAACTTCTGTTTTTTGTCGGGGCTTATAAATCCAAATTTTCCCGTCCATGCCATTCCGCAAGTGCTGATCAGGGTTACGAATAACTTGCATTAGATCCTGATAATGAAATCCTGTACGGCAATAAATCACAAAGAGATCAGCAGCCATTTGGCAAGATGGACTTATAAAGTTATGAGTAGACCAAAATAATAATTGCTCGTTGTTCAGATAAATTGGCTTCTTTTTCTTTTCATGCTTTATTGCATAATCCTTAAGCGGATCAAAATCCAGCATTTTTTTCTTTTTTGACCAAGTTACTACTTGCTTGACTACTCGTGATGTCTTGACCTGGTAGCTTTCCTCATAATGCTTTGACTTCATCCAGCTGAGATAGCGAGCCATCAATCCTTCATCAATATCTTCGATGATAACCTCTCTTCTGTGAATTGAGAATAAAAAATTTCCAAATAGATTTCGGACATTTCGGAGAGTTTTAAATGACGACTCTGCATGACTTGGGTCTGCTTTATATTCTTTTAGGAAAAGAGAGAATGCGGCCATGAAGGTAAATTGAGTATCAGAACGTAAAAACTCTTGTTTAACCCGATCAGCGGTAATTGCCTTTTTTTTCCTTAACAACTCATTATAAATCCCTAGAAGCAGGGACTTGATATTATTGAGTTGTTCATTTTTAAAGGTACTTTGAGGATCAGAATGCAAGATCTCCTGTCGCTCTTGATCCCAATAATCTGTAAAGGTTCGAATTGATGTCGAGCCGAGCTCAGCACGACGGCCAAAAATAGTTACCCTAAGATACAAAGTACATGTTCCTTTTCTTTTTTGTGTGGCAGTGGAATGACGCCAGAATAGAATCTCCATTCGTCTTGGTTGCATTAAAGAGGCTTTTATGGTTATGAAAGCCCCGAAATAAATACTTCATCGGTTATATATTTCTAATTTTTAGGTAGTGCCACCTCGGTATTTTAGTGCCACCGAATATGCAGAAACGTATGGAGATAGTTGCGAAAAATGGCGAAAGGACATAAAAAAAGCCACTTAACAGTGGCTTAATTGGTTCTTCATACAGTTTTGTGGAGAATATCGGATTCGAACCGATGACCTCTTGCATGCCATGCAAGCGCTCTAGCCAACTGAGCTAATCCCCCCCTGGGAACTCCCATTTGGTGTTTTTGAATGGGAGTGCAAAGATGTAGGGCAGAAATGTCAAACGCAACTTTTCTCATCTTTTTTTTCAAAAAAAATGATTGATCTTTTTTTCAGGTTATAATTTGCCCAGCAAGCGCTTTTTTATAGATATTTACGTTCTATTATAAGGCGCTTATCATTCTGGTAACCGCTTAATCAATTTTCTTAACCTCAAATATGAAACAAAAAGGTAAAGTTCGTTTTGTCAACAAAAATAAAAACCAGTTCTTCCCCACTCTCAAAAAACGTGTAGACGACTATTTTACTGAACAAAACCTCTCCAAACATGCGGATAGCAGCATGGTTTTAAAAACAGTTGTCTTGCTGTGTTCTTACATTTTACCCTTCATTTTCATCCTGTTATTTAATCCACCTTTCGCAATCAGCCTTGTTTTATGGCTTGTCATGGGTCTTGGCATTGGCGGAATCGGTATGAGTATCATGCATGATGCCAACCACGGGGCGTACTCATCCAACCCAAAAGTGAATGATTGGCTGGGCTATACGCTCAATTTAGCCGGTGGATCTGTTTTAAACTGGAAACTGCAACACAATGTCCTGCACCACATGTACACCAACGTGGTTCCTATGGATGAAGATATACAGGATCGATTGGTTGTTCGCTTGTCACCTCATACAAAAGTTCGGGCAATTCACCGTTTTCAGTGGATATACGCCTTCTTCTTTTATGGAATCCTTACCCTGTATTGGGTTGTTTTGAAAGACTTTGTTCAATTTGTTACGTTTACCAAGTCGGGAGTAAATACTCAAACACGCAAGGAAAACATCCTGATGCTGCTCAAACTCATCGTAATGAAGATTATCTATTTTGTGATCTTCTTCTATGTTCCGGTTGCTCTTTTTTCAATTCCGTTCAGCGAAATTCTTGCCGGATTTTTATTGATGCACTTTACTGCCGGGTTGGTTTTGACCGTTATTTTTCAACTGGCACATACTGTCGAGGGAACAGCGCATCCGCTTGCCAACGAAGCGGGGGTAATCGAAAATGACTGGGCGATTCATCAGTTGCAGACTACTGTTAATTTCTCACGTGAAAACAAATGGCTTTCATGGTATGTAGGTGGACTTAATTTTCAGGTAGAGCACCATTTATTCCCCCGAATTTGCCATGTGCATTACCCGGCTATTGCTCCAATTGTGAAGCAAACCGCCGAAGAGTTTGGATTGGTATATATGGAGAACGAAACTTTTGGCAGCGCTCTCCAATCCCATATCAATACGCTTCAACGGTTTGGTCACCTACCCGACTGGAACGAGGCGATTGGATAATGGTCAGTCTCGTTTCCCGAGCAACTTTACAAATCCAAATATAACAAGGCCGATTACCAGAATAACCATGATGGCGCCGGTCCACATGCCGCCCTTAAAGATTCCTCCGATGATATCGCAACTGGTAAGTGTAAAAGTCAGGAGTAAAATGATGAGGTAATTGGCCAAAGATCTCATAGAAATAGCTTTAAGTGAAAATTATTTCAAATAGCTTAAAAAACTATTCCAGAAGAGAGCATTTACTAATCAAAGTCTACCGGAATCAGCGCTTTGGTATCATATTGAAGCAAAAGTTCAAAAAGTTTCACCGTAGCGGCGGCATCTCCCGAAGCCCTATGCCGGTCTTCCAGTTTAATATTCAAGCTTTGACAAATATTTCCCAGGCTATATGATTTATAGCCTGGGAAAATTTTTCTACTCAGCCGTACCGTACACAGCTGATCCCGTGTATAGAATTCGTCCAGCCAGGAAAATTCCTTCTTAATAAAATTATAGTCAAAGCTCACATTATGTGCCACAAACCAGGCATCTTTCGTGATTTGACGCACCGAATCAGCAATTTCCGAAAATACCGGAGCATCTTTTACCAACTGATTATCGATACCCGTCAAGCGGGTAATAAACGGCGGAATGTAGGTTTGGGGATTTACCAGCGAATGAAAAGTGTCAATGACCTGCCGCCCATCGTGTCTGAAAACGGCAATTTCGGTAATGCGTGTTGGGCCATTTACTCCGCCCGTCGTTTCTATATCAACTATTGCGTACATCGGTATCTGAAAAGAAGGGTTCTGGACTATTGGTTCTTAAAAAACGAAGCCAGAAATTTCTTGCAAGAAAACAAAAAATCCTCGTTCATGAACGAGGATTTTTTGTTTTAATCTGATAATTCGGGAAGCATTGAAACTAATATTAATCCAGATAAAAGGTGATTGGCATCGTAAAACGCACCGCAACCGGCCTTCCTGCCTGCCGACCGGGTCGCCAATCGGGCATCCGCTGAATAACGCGAATTGCTTCTTCATCACACCCAAAGCCAATTCCTTTGACGGTACGGGCATTTTTTACTTTGCCGTCTGCTCCCACCGTAAATTCCACAAATACTTTTCCTTCGATGCCTGCACGGGCTGCTCGACCGGGATAAGTCAGATTTTTTTGTAAATAACGAACTAGCTCTTCCTGCCCACCCAAAAATTCTGGTTGCTGTTCTGCAAACAATAGCTCTTTTTCTTCTTCGGGAGCAATTTCAACCACCGAAGGCCGCTGTACAATTTCAGCTGGCGGAATCCTCAGTTCGGTAAATACTTCTTCTCCGTCCTGCGTCTCGGTACCAATCTGTGACTGACCAATCGCCTCTACCGTTGGCGGCACCTGTTCTTCGGGCACTAGCCCATCCGACAAGATAAGCGGAGGCAAAAATCGAATGGTCTTTACATTTTTTGGAGCAGCGGCCTGATCAGCTACCGGTGGTTTTGGTTTACTTTCGGGTTTAATAGTCAATGGACTAAACTCTACTTCAAAACCAATTTCATCCGGCGAAGGGTCGGTGTTTAGCCGTGCATACAATTGCGGAAGCATGAAAATCAACAAAAAAATCCCGACGCCAATCAGCGTTGCCCGCTGAACATGCCCGCCGTAATCTTTCCGAAGAGCATAAGCTCCGTACGACTTATTCCGATTTTCAAACACAATATCCGTCAGCGAATCATGAATAGCTAACAGATTTTTCCTTTCCAGATTTAGCCGTTTCAGCGTTTCGGAATCAACCTTTTGCTGAATCGAATCAAGCACTTCCTCCAATGACTCTCCGTCCCACATTCGCTCTTCGGCTTCACACGACAAATGATCCAGTAATTCTGGCAGCAAGGTTTCACTCAGCCCGCTTTTTTCAAGAAAACGGTGCAATTCGGCAATGCGTTGATTGTTGAGACGTTTCATGAGTCATTAAGGTTTAAGGTGGTCAGCCCCGTTCCGGCGCAAGCCCGGGAGGAGAAAGTAACAATTTCATGGCTTCCATAAATCGTTCCAGGTCGTTGGTTTTGGTACGTGCGGTTTCGCTGCCCTGCGTAGTCAGCGTATAGTATTTCCGCATGCGACCATCCACCGGCTCCGACTCCGTGGAAAGAAGTCCTTCCTGTTCTAATTTGTGCAAAACAGGATACAATGCACCAAACGTAAGCAGAATTTCTCCTTTAGTGCGATCTTTCACTTCCTGCGTAATTTCGTAACCGTACATGCGGCCACGCTCTGCCAGGAGATTCAACACAATGGTTTTCAGGGTTCCCCGAACATATTCATTACTGGTATTTGCGCTATTTTCCATACATAAAATCAGCCCTTTGGGGCATTTATTCAACAATCAATTCATAAAAAATTAAACCGTAGCATTCTCATTTCCCACACGCTTTACTCCACATAATTCTTCGTTGTTTATGCTCATTTGACAAATTGCCTGAGACAAATATATATAAGTTTTTTATATATAAAAATCATTTCCTCAAAAAAACTTTGCTTCCAAATTCTACACAGAATTGAGCTACAAAATCACTTTCAAGGCTGTCGCCGAGGCTTACTCCTTAATCGATCCACTCAATCCTCATCGAGTGGAATTGATCGATTGATCCGTTCTTCCAAAGATATAAATGTTTCCGTTCGTTGGATACCTTTAACCTTCTGAATTTTATCGTGCAGAACTTCCCGTAAATGTCCCGTATCGCGACAAACGATTTTGGCAAAAATGCTGTAAATACCTGTGGTGTAATGAATATTTACAACCTCCGGGATCTTTTCAAGGTCTGCCGCTACTTCATCGTACAGCGAGCTTTTATCAAGATATACCCCCAAAAAGGCACTTATATCCCATCCAAGTTTGGCTGGATCAATCAGAAGTTGCGAGCCTTTGACAATTCCCATTTGCTCCATTTTTTTCATTCGAACATGCACTGTACCTCCCGAAACGAACACTCTTTTTCCAATTTCGGTGTAGGGCAAACTGGCATTTTCCATCAAAAGGGACAAAATACGCAGGTCAGTATTATCAATTTCTAAATTTTTATTCATTTTCGGCCTTCAATTTGAATATCGTCTAATCATTGGGTACAAAAATTGAAAATTATCTAAATTTTATAAAATTTTTATGCAAATATTTTAATAATCTGGATTAGACCTGTACTTTTGTAGAGTCAATTCGCTGAAACAATCCAATTAAACAGGCAACTGACAATGTTTTTTCTCAAATTGTAGGATGATGAAACTGGCAGCCATGCCCTCCTGTCTCGGGGGTGGTGATTCCGGGATAAACGTGATATAATGCCGACCCTTGTCGACTGGGGTTGACCACCAAGTCTTTGTATCGCAGCTAACCGCACCGTGGGTGGTTCGACTCCCCCTCCTACAGCAAATAAAAATTGACGCGCGACAATTTTCGCAGTAGTTTTATTTGGTTTTTAGTTTGTTGATGAAGTGTAATTTGACACGCGGGTTCGTTTTGAAACCTGCGTGTTTTCATTTTTAGGCCTTTCCAACGCATTCCTTTCGGTTTTCTGGTTATCTTGCCACCTTTGCCTACCTTTATCTTTGTCCTTTTATGATCCAAAACGACGCAACCGTTTTAGGTATTTTATTGCTCGTGCTTGGGCTTGTTTTTTATACAGCCTCCCTGCCAACTCCTGCCTGGGTGCGTTTTTACAAAGTAATTCCGCCCCTGCTCCTTTGTTATTTTTTGCCCGGCCTGCTCAACACTTTTGGCATAATCAACGGGAGTGAATCCAGTCTTTATCCGGTCGTTTCCCGCTATTTATTACCTGCCTGTCTCGTCTTTTTCACCCTGGGCATGGACTGGAAATCACTGATAAAACTTGGTCCACCGGCCATCATTATGATGCTTGCAGGTACCGTAGGTGTTGTTTTAGGTGGTCCCGTAGCCCTTTGGATCGTGAGTATAGTACATCCGGAAACCGTGCTCGGCGAAGGTCCGGAAGCCGTTTGGCGGGGCTTGGCGACTATCGCAGGTAGCTGGATTGGCGGAGGGGCAAATCAGACGGCATTGAAAGAAATTTTTCAACCCAGCGACCGCCTTTTTTCTCAGGTCGTGGCCGTAGATGTACTGGTTGCTGAGCTTTGGATGGCTATATTGATTTATGGAGCGGGCTACGCTGCACGAATAGACAGCCTTTTGCGGGCACAAAGCACTCAAATTCAGGAAGTACAGGAAAGACTCGAAACAATTGAACTGGAAAATCAGCGGATTCCGGCTACACGAGATCTGATTTTTCTGGGTGCTATCGGCTTTGGCGCCACAGGTCTCGCCCATTTTCTTGCCGATTGGATCGTTCCTTACCTTTCAACCAACTTTCCTGAACTTGAAAAATACAGTCTAACTTCCACATTCTTCTGGATTGTTGCCCTGGTTACTTTTATGGGACTGGCACTTTCTTTTACTCCAATTCGTAAGCTGGAATATGCTGGTGCGTCAAAAATTGGCAGTGTTTTTCTATATCTTTTGGTAGCCACCATCGGCATGCAAATGGACTTAAAAGCGGTGGCCGAAAATCCGGGCTTATTTGCCATCGGGCTCATTTGGATGCTGATTCATGCTATATGTGTACTTGGAGTGGCCAGAATCCTGCAAATCCCATTCTTTTTTGCCGCTGTGGGCAGTCAGGCCAATGTCGGCGGTTCGGCTTCGGCACCCGTGGTGGCAGCGGCCTTTCATCCGTCGCTTGCGCCGGTGGGCGTACTGCTTTCTATTTTGGGATATGCCCTCGGTACCTACGCCGGGTATCTGACCGCCCTGCTCATGCAGTGGGTAAGCGGGTGGTAAATCGAGTCTCAGTCCAAAGTACCTTATGTAAGTTAAAGTCTAATCGTGTATGTTTGTAAAAAAATTCGGGATAAAAAAAGAAGGATTTTTTTTTCTGGACGAACATTTGAAAATTTATACATGAAACACATTCGCAATTTTTGCATCATTGCCCACATTGACCACGGAAAAAGTACGTTGGCTGACCGGCTATTGGAGTTTACCAATACTGTAACCAAACGTGAAATGCAGGAACAACTCCTGGATAATATGGATCTTGAACGCGAGCGCGGTATTACGATTAAAAGCCACGCGATTCAGATGGATTACCTCTATGAAAATGAACTGTATACCCTCAATTTAATTGACACTCCCGGTCACGTTGACTTTTCGTACGAGGTGTCAAGATCTATTGCTGCCTGCGAAGGCGCACTTCTACTGGTAGATGCTGCACAGGGAATTGAAGCTCAAACGATTTCTAATCTTTATCTGGCTATTAATCACGATTTGGTGATTATTCCGGTACTTAATAAAATTGACCTTCCCGGTGCTATGCCGGAGGAAGTGACCGATCAGATTGTAGAACTAATTGGGTGTGATGCCGATGAGGTAATTCACGCAAGTGGTAAAGAAGGAATTGGCGTAGAAGCCATTTTACACGCAATTATCAACCGGATTCCGGCACCTGTGGGCGATCCTGCCGCACCGCTTCAGGCGCTCATTTTCGATTCTGTTTTTAATTCCTATCGTGGAATTGAGGTTATTTTCCGAATCAAAAACGGAAGTATCCGGAAAGGCGATAAAGTAAAATTTATGGCTACGGGCAAAGAATATACGGCTGACGAAATTGGCACGCTGCGCCTGCAACAGCAACCCAAAGATGTGATTGAATGTGGCGATGTGGGGTATTTGATTTCGGGCATCAAAGTAGCGCGTGAGGTCAAAGTGGGCGATACCTTTACGCATATTCATCGGCCTTCAACGGTGATGATTAAAGGTTTTGAGGAAGTAAAACCAATGGTTTTTGCCGGAATTTATCCCGTAGATACGAGCGAATACGAAGAGCTTCGGGATGCCATGGAAAAGCTGCAGCTCAACGATGCCGCACTTGTATGGGAGCCCGAAACGTCGGCTGCGCTCGGGTTTGGTTTCCGTTGCGGATTTCTTGGAATGCTGCACATGGAAATTGTGCAGGAACGTCTGGAACGCGAATTTGACATGACGGTTATTACGACTGTGCCCTCGGTTCAGTTTACGGTAATGACCACCAAAGGAGAAGTTTTGAAAGTCAGTGCGCCTTCCGAAATGCCGGAGCCCAATCTGATCGATTCCATTGAAGAGCCATTTATTAATGCTCAGATCATTTCCAAATCTGAATATGTGGGAGCCATTATGACGCTGTGCATGGACAAGCGGGGAATGTTGAAAAATCAGATTTACCTGACTTCGGATCGTGTAGAACTGCAATTTTCGCTTCCCTTGGCCGAAGTTGTTTTCGACTTTTTTGATAAACTGAAAACCATTTCAAGAGGTTACGCTTCGCTGGATTACGAATTGAGCAACTACGTAGAATCGGACATGGTAAAGCTCGACATCATGCTGAATGGCGACCGTGTAGATGCACTTTCGGCCATTGTGCACCGTACCAAAGCCTATGAGTGGGGCAAAAAACTATGTGAAAAACTCCGCGAGTTGATACCCCGGCAAATGTTTGAAATTGCGATTCAGGCAGCTATCGGTCAGAAAGTCATTGCCCGCGAAACCGTAAAAGCCATGCGGAAAGATGTATTGGCCAAGTGCTACGGTGGAGATATTTCCCGAAAACGTAAGCTTCTGGAAAAACAGAAAAAAGGAAAGAAAAGAATGCGTCAGGTTGGAAATGTAGAGATTCCGCAAGAAGCCTTTATGGCGGTTTTGAAGATCAACTAATCCCCCTGATTCTATACTCTCCCGTCCCATATTTTGCTACTAACAAAGGCAGTTGAATATGGGACGGAACCACAACAAGTAAAGATAAGCCCTCATCTTCTGCATTTGTCAATCACTATCTATGTAGCTGAAAGTCAATACATACTTTTCAGAAACAACCAACATTGTCCCGAATAAAGCCAATTTTTCCAGCCAAATGACCTGACCTGTCATCCTTTTGTTGTATTTTTGGCTAACTAATGTAAAATTTCCTACGATCAAACACCCTACTGAATTCATATGGCAGAAGTTATTCGAATGCCCAAAATGAGCGACACCATGGAAGAAGGTGTTATTGCTGAATGGCATAAAAAAGTGGGCGACGAAATTAAGTCCGGGGATATCCTGGCCGAAGTCGAAACTGACAAAGCGACCATGGATATGGAAGCATATCAGGAAGGGACCCTCTTGTATATTGGTGTAGAAAAAGGCGATGCCGTGCCCGTGGATGGCATTATGGCCATTGTTGGAAACCCTGGCGAAGATTATAAATCCTTGCTTGAAAATGGATCCAATGATGCTCCGGCAGCCGAAGCACCGGTGGTTGAAGAAGCAGCTCCCGCCAAAGAGCCGGCCAAGCCTGCAGCCAAAGCCCCTAAGCCTGCCGCCTCTACCGAAAAAATCAATGCTACGGTCATTCGAATGCCCAAAATGAGTGATACCATGGAAGAGGGCGTTCTGGTATCCTGGCAAAAGAAAATTGGCGACAAAGTGGCATCCGGCGATATTCTGGCTGAGGTTGAAACCGACAAAGCCACTATGGAATTGGAAGCTTATGAGGAAGGTACACTTCTGTTTACCGGAATTGAAGAAGGCGAATCAGTTCCTGTTAACGGAATAATCGCCGTCATCGGTGAAGAAGGCGCTAATTTTAAGGCACTCATTGACCGGGAAAATGGTGAAGAAACTTCGGATGACGAACCCGCAGAAATCGAAACCGTTACCCCCGAAACAGAGGCGAAAAGTCAGGAAACTGTACATGCAGAAGATTCTGGCGATCGGATTAAGGCTTCACCTTTGGCAAGACGTTTAGCCGAAGAAAAAGGTATTGACCTTTCTTCTGTTGAAGGATCAGGCGACAATGGACGCATCGTGAAACGCGATGTCGATGAATTTAAACCTGCCGCCAAAGCTGCATCGCCTGCTCCCGAACCAGCCAAAACAGCTCCTGCACCCGCCAAAGCACCGGAAGCTGCACCTGCGGGTAATTATGAAGACCTGCCCGTGTCGCAAATGCGTAAAACCATCGCTCGCCGTTTGAGCGATAGCCTGTTTACGGCTCCGCATTTTTACCTGACTATGGAAATCAACATGGATAAGGCAATGGCCCTGCGTCCCACGCTGAACGCGGTCAGCCCCGCCAAGATTTCCTTTAATGATATGGTGATCAAGGCTTGTGCCCTGGCACTTCGTCAGCATCCGGCTGTTAATTCAGCGTGGCTTGGTGATAAAATTCGTCGGTACGATTATGTAAATATCGGAGTAGCCGTGGCCGTAGAAGATGGCTTACTGGTACCTGTGGTGCGTGATGCTGACAAAAAAACACTTTCGGTTATCTCAGGCGAAGTAAAAGAGTACGCTGGCAAAGCCAAAGACAAAAAACTGCAACCTAAGGACTGGGAAGGCAATACTTTCTCTATTTCTAACTTAGGTATGTTTGGAATTGATGAATTTACGGCGATAATCAACCCGCCCGATGCCTGTATTCTGGCAGTAGGCACCATCAAACAGGTAGCTGCATTCAAAGAAGATGGTTCGGTATATCCGGTTAATATCATGAAAGTGACGCTATCCTGCGATCACCGTGTGGTAGATGGTGCTACGGGCTCGTCGTTCCTGCAAACTGTGAAAAAATTGCTTGAAGAACCGATGAGTATGTTGGTGTAATTTCTTAGTATTGAATAAATTTATTGAAAGGGAGAAACTGTTGATTTCAGTTTCTCCCTTTTTTTGTGCAATGTACTTTTAAGTAAACCTTTAAAAACTTAACTCGTAGTTTCATGAACCGTCTCGACCGCCTGACTGCCTTACTCATCCACCTCCAATCCAAGCGGATTGTCAAAGCACAGGAAATAGCTGACCGGTTTGAGGTAAGTCTGCGGACGGTCTATCGAGACATCCGAACCCTGGAACTTGCCGGAGTGCCGCTATTGGGTGAAGCGGGAGTGGGTTACTCACTCGTAACGGGCTACCGTTTGCCACCGGTACATTTTACCAGAGGAGAAGCGTTGTCGTTTGTCACAGCCGGCAAGCTTGTTCAGGCATTAACAGATGAAACTACCAAAACTGCTTTTCAATCAGCCCTTTATAAAATTAAGGCTGTTTTGCCCGCCACTGAAAAAGAGCTGGTGGAGACTGTAAGCAGTCATATTGAAGTTTTGGACAACCCATATTTACCACAAAAAAGAAATCAAAATCTAAACATAGAACGGATTCTGAACAGCATTACCCGCAAGCAAGTCATTCAGCTATCCTACATTTCTGCTGCAAACACCGAAGTCAGTTTCCGTATAGTGGAGCCCGTCGGAATTTACTCGCGCGGTCCTTATTGGTACCTTATCGCCTTTTGCCGTCTACGAAACGCCTACCGCAATTTCCGCATTGATCGCGTGCAATCACTGGAAAGTTTATCTGACCATTTTTCTACGACACATCCTTCGCTTCACAGTTTTATTGAAGAAACCTCCCGTGAAAAAGTACTTCATAAAGTGATTTTACGCATAGACAAATCTGCGGTACACTACCTCGGCGATCAGCACTTTTATCATGGTTTTGTTTCTCAGGATGAAATCGGCAATCAGTTGCAAATGACTTTCCTGACCGAATCTCTGAATGGATTGGCGCATTGGTTTTTACTTTTGGGAGAAGTAGCCGATATAATTGAGCCGGTAGAAATCAAAACGTTGGTACAGCAAAAACTCGATTTAGTCAAAAACAGACTTTATTCAAAAGATTCAAAACCCTGCTGACATAGGGCTGTCACAAGTGTACTTGATCTTTGCTGAACAACTAAACCAACGTTTCAACCATGATTTCATTCATCGAAACATTTCAACGAGAGTTAGCTGACGAAAGCAAAGAAACCCGACGGATGCTTGCTATTGTACCTGCCGACAAAATGGACTGGCAACCTCATCCGAAAAGCATGACCTTAAAGGCTCTTGCCACCCATTTGGCCGAAATCCCGATTATGATTACGGTAGCACTGGAACAGGACAAATGGGATTTTGCAGAGGAACCTTACAATCCTTATGATTTCCCAACTGCGGAGGCTCTGCTCGCCCGTTTTGACGAATGTATCGAAAAGGCCGAAAATGCCCTGGCACATGCATCCGACGATAATTTACGTGACAACTGGAAGCTATGTTCCGGCGAGCAGGTTTTTATGGAAGTAGAACGATGGGAGGCTGTGCGTCATGCTTTTGGTCAAAATGCGCATCATCGCGCTCAATTGGGTGTTTTTCTTCGCTTACTTGATATTCCAATTCCGGGACCTTATGGACCAAGTGCCGACGAAATGGCACTTTATGAGATGTAAGTGACAAAAACGTAAAATCCTGTGGAGAACAAAAAGCTAGTTTTGTTTTCCACAGGATTTTTATACGTCAAATCAATATAATCGTCTCTTAATGCCCCGCCCCTACTACGGGCATTACCAAATTTTCAACAGGCCGCTCAAAACGGATCAGTAGCGTAGACAACGAGGCAAGTATCAATAAAACTCCGGCCAATAAAATAGCGTTGATCGGGTCATTACCGAGCCAGGACGTGTAGTACATCGGAATCGTGAAGGTTTCGATCAGCATCGGGATCACGATAAACATGTTAAAAATTCCCATATAAACTCCCGTGCGATCTTTGGGAATACTGCTCGCCAGCATAATGTACGGATTGCCCATCATACTTGCCCATGACACCCCCATGCCGATCATGGGAATGAAAAGTAAGTTTTGGTTTTTGATATATGGAATACTTAATAAACCAATTCCGGCAAGTAACAAACATAGACTGTGCAGATATTTTGGGCTGTATTTTCGTGCGAGCCAGGCTAATCCAAACGCTGATACGAAAGCTATGGCATTATAAAAAGCACCTAACGGACCAACCAAAAGCTCGGCCTTGCGAAACAGCGGACTTTCTGCGTCAACGGTATTATAGAGCGATTTTGACAGACATTTGGCGATGTATTGCCAATAAATAAACATTGCGTACCAGCTAAAAAGCATCATCGGCCCCATGAGTTTCATTGTGCGGGGCATATCCCGTATAGCTTCACCGATTTCAGCAAAAGTAGAGCCCACTCCTTTGGGCGATTGCCGAATCTTTTGCTTTTCCTCTTCTGTCAACGGAATCTCTTTGGTAGTTTTCAGAGTCCATAAAATGGAACCAATCGACACTACCGCCCCGATCATGAAAGCAATAAAAGTTGTGGTTGGAATTCTGCCAATTTTACCTTCTTCACTAAAAGCCAGAAAGTTAATTAATAAAAAAGGCGTTAGATAGGAAAGCGTTTGCCCCAGGCCGGTAAATGCACTTTGGGTCAAAAAACCAAGCGAATGTTGTTTTGGATCAAGCTTGTCGCTGACAAACGCCCGGTAGGGTTCCTGCGTTACGTTATTGGCCGAATCCAGAATCCAGAGAATACTTGCAGCCATCCAAACGCTGCTACTGAATGGCATGGCGAAAAGTGCCAGGCTACAAAAAATAGCGCCAAGCAGGAAATAAGGCGTACGCCGTCCCCATTTGGTAATGGTTTTATCGCTCACTGCACCGATGATCGGCTGAACAATCAGACCCGTCATCGGGCCAGCTAACCACAAAAGTGGCAAACTGCTTTCTTCCGCTCCCAGGTACGAATAAATCGGGCTCATGTTAGCCTGCTGCAATCCAAAGCTGTATTGCAGGCCAAAGAATCCGAAATTCATGTTGATGATTTGAGAAAAGTTTAAATGAGGTTTTACTAGTGACATAAACACAGGAGGATTAAGAGATTAATGTAGCATAGGTTAATTGACAATTTGGGCTAAAAATAAGTAAAAATAAAGTTTAAATTATCCCACTACTGAGGTAAAAAGCTTTTCTCCTCTCTCAATTTCCATGTTTATTTCTATTGCCAGGAATACCCCCCTTTCCATTTCGTAAGAACCAACTACTTTGGTTTTGGGTTATCATAACTCAAATTCAATTAGCAGGACTTGTTCAATTCAGGTAGATTGAAGGCATTATAAAGAAGTGTTTTGCATAAACCTCATAGACAGAAATCAAACTATATTCATGGAAAAAATACACGCCACAACCGTCCTTGGAGTTGTTCATAATGGAACGGTAGCTCTCGGCGCCGACGGTCAGGCTACAATGGGCAACACGGTAGCGAAAAGTAATGTAAAGAAAATCAGGTCATTGCAAGGAGGTAAAATCCTGGTAGGTTTTGCTGGCTCCACGGCTGACGCATTTTCGCTGCTGGAAAAATTTGAAGAAAAACTAAACGCCTACGGCGGCAACATGAAGCGTGCGGCGATTGAACTGGCCAAAGACTGGCGCACTGACCGGTATTTGCGCAAGCTGGAAGCTATGATGATAACGGCCAATAAGGATGAAATTCTGGTAATTTCCGGCACAGGAGACGTCCTCGAACCCGAAAATGGTATTGCGGCGATTGGTTCAGGCGGTAACTACGCACTTTCTGCGGCAGTAGCGCTCAAAAAACATGCACACATAATGACCGCCGAAGAAATGGTACGGGAAAGCCTGCATATTGCTGCTGACTTATGTATTTATACCAATCACAATCTGATTATCGAAAAAGTACAGTAAGTTTTCTTACTCACAAATCGCCTAACAAAATCAGCAGCCGCGCCAGCTCAATCCCGATGGCGCGGCTATTGTTTGGTGTATACTTGTGGGCAATGATGGCAAAGCTCAGCCGTTCACCTTCTTTCGTAACCACGTATCCGGCATAAGCGCGTGTTCCTTCAATAGATCCACTTTTGGCGCGTACATTACCTGCCGCCCGGGTTCCTTTTCCCATATTTCGGACGGTTCCCGTTTCTCCCAGAATGGCAATGGACGAATAGAAATCAGGGAAGGTTTTGTCACGAGTTGCGGCATTAAGAATTCCGGTCAGATTTTGAGTCGTGAGCGAGCCGGTAGGAGAAAGTCCGCTTCCGTCTTTGATAAAAAATCCGTTCATGGAAACCCCGCGCTGCTGCCAATAGTCAATCACAGCTTGCACCGAGGAAGAAAAATCCGGTTCGTCAGTGAGTTTGCGCCCGATTAATTTCAAAAAACTATCGGCATATAAATTAATACTCCACCAGTTCGTTTGTTGACACAGTTCCCGCAAAGTAGGCGATGTGTGGGTATCAAGTACGGTTCTCGGGCTATTTTGGGGGTTATTCTGAATTGTAGAGGGCTCCCCAGAAATGGTAATGCCTTTTTGGGTCAATTCCTGAGTTAACAGGTAAGCCACCGCAAAAGAAGGATTTGGAATGGCGCCGCGTACGCTGAAAGCCGCAGAATTTCGAGGCACCGTACCCGTCAGAAGCACCTCCTTGCTTAAAGGACTCGCATACATATACACCCGGTCGCCCGAACCGGTAGGTCCGGAAGTCACGCGATTTGTCCAGTGTAAAAAAGGCAGGGCAGGCTCGGTGCGCAGGACTTCTGACGGCTGCCCTACATCCGATCCTGTCCGAAACAGCATCGTGTATTTATTCTCATTAAAATTTAATCCCTGCACACCCGCTCCGTAATAATTCCCCAAATCAGCCCAAATCCAGGTATCCGCCAACGATTGTTCATCAAAAAACGAAGCGTCAGCAATTACTTGTCCCTGTACATGTTTTATTCCTGTTTGGGCCAATGCGGTTGACCAACGACTGAGGAGTTGCTGATAGCTGGCAAAATCCTTAAATCTGTCGCTGCCCAAAGAAGGGTCGCCGGTGCCCCGAATGTACAGATTGCCTTTCAGCGTATCTCCTGACTTTTGCCCATCGTATTCCAGGAAAGTTTTATAGGTATAATCGCCGCCGAACACCGAAAGTACCGTGGCCGTAGAAACAAGTTTAAGTATGGAAGCCGACGGAAGTGACTGCTTTTGATTGAGAATCAGCAGGGGACGGTCGGTTTGGCAGGAAGTCAAACTAAAACTCAGCGTGCCGTTTTGCATAAGTTCAGAATTTTGCAATTCTAGCAGGGCATCGGTCAGGTTAGCTAATCCAAGAGAATCTACCACCTGCGAATGAAGTGGCTGGGTAATCCCGCCTAAAAGCCATGCAATCAGGAGAATTCGCTTACAGCATGTCCCAATTGTCAAAAAAAAATTTAGATGTACCTGAAACATTTCGATTGGTTGAAAAAATAACATGAAACGATACTGATGCCTTTTTGGTACTTTTGCGGATTAGTGTTGAAAGTAACGCCTATTTCTGTCGAGGTGCACACAAGCACCCTCTGCCATAAATAGCGAAGGTACGGTTCGGCGCAGGCACTTTTTGCAGGGTCAAGATATTTAAATCTAACAACATTCTTCTTTAAAAAAAGCTTTTATTGACATACAATCCGCTCATACTTTGAGATATTTTTGCATTTTGACTATATGAAATTAACATTTTGGGGCGCCACACGACAAGTTACCGGAAGCATGTACTTACTCGAAGTAGACGATTACCGGGTTCTGATTGATTGTGGAGCCAATTTTGAATTAGATGAAAAAGAAAAAAAAGCGCTTTATGATTTACAAAAAAGTGTTTTCCCTTTTGACCCTTCTCTACTAAATACCGTATTGCTGACGCACGCGCACATTGATCATTCCGGAAATATACCTAATCTATACAAGGAAGGTTTTGAAGGACAGGTTGTATGCACAGAACCGACCTATTCGCTGACGGCACTTCTACTAAAAAACGCCGCTTCGCTGCACCAACGCCGAATAAATACGATTAACGGAACGGCTGCTTCAAAAAAGAAAAAAGGCAAAAGTGCACGAGAACTGCCACGGGATATTTTTCTTGAAAAACAGGTAAATGAAGCACTCGAAAATTTCTTCCCGGTTGCTTTTGGCAGGCGTTATCGAATTTCTGACCAAATTACCGTAACGTACATTCCGGCCGGACACTTGCTGGGCGCTGCGCATATTTACCTGGAAGTTCGCGAAAATGGAGAACTAAAAACCTTGTGCTTTTCAGGAGATATTGGACGAAAAAACTACCCTTTACTCGTTGACCCTCAATCAGTTCCGCAAGCTGACTATTTGATATGCGAAAGTACCTACGGAAATCGCCTGCACGAGGATACCCGCCCGCCGGAGGTAGCCTTGGCCGATGTGATTCAGCGAACCTGCGTGGATATTCCGGGAAGACTCATCATTCCAACATTTAGCGTGGGAAGAACGCAGGCACTGCTTTATACACTCAACCGCCTGTATTTAACCCAAAATTTGCCCCCACTAAAAGTCTTTTCGGATAGTCCGCTAGGATTTGCCAGTACTAAGGTGTACCAAAAGTATGCCCGGATGCTCAACCGGGAGGCACGAGAATTTAAGGAGGAGCATGATATGCTTTTTGATTTTGAAAATCTCATTTATGTCGAAAGCAACGACGCAAGCCGGGCTATTTCCAATTACAGTGAGCCTTGCATCATCATTTCTTCCTCAGGTATGATTCAGGGCGGACGGGTAGAGCATCATATTGCAGCCAATATTGAAAACCCCTACGCCACAATTCTTATGATTGGGTATGCCTCCGAAAACACCCTCGGCTGGCGCTTGCTCAATGGGCAGGATACCATCACGATTGGTAAGGAGAAAAAGTCAGTTTTGGCGAATATTGAAAAAATTGACGTATTTAGCGGTCATGGAGACCGTGACGACCTGCTGGGTTTTGTCCAAATGCAGAAGTCGGATCAACTGAAAAAAATATTTTTGATTCATGGGGAAGAACAAAGCATGAGTCAGTTTCGTGAAACATTACATCAACATGGCTACGGACAGGTCGAAATTCCGGAGCGTGGACAAAGTTTTGATCTATAATCCGAACTAATTACCCGGACTACTAACTAACTATGAGAACCTATCTCGACTTTGAAAAACCAATTGCTGAGCTTGAAACCAAGCTGGCAGATATGCAAAAACTGGCAGAACAAAGCAATGTTGACGTTTCGTCTGCGACTGCTGCTTTGCAGGGGGGTATTGAAAAATTAAGGAAAGAGATTTTTGAAAATCTCACCCGTTGGCAACGAGTGCAGCTTTCACGGCATCCCGATCGGCCGTACACGCTCGACTATATTCAGCTGATGTGCGACGAATTTATTGAATTGCATGGCGACCGTCAGGTTCGGGACGACCCGGCGATGATTGGTGGATTTGCAAATATCGGCGGGCAAAGTGTACTTCTGATTGGGCAGCAAAAAGGACGAAATACCAAGCAACGCCAACACCGCAACTTTGGCATGCCAAATCCAGAAGGCTACCGCAAAGCACTCAGGTTGATGAAGTTGGCCGAAAAATTTAATCGTCCGATTGTTACGCTTATTGACACACCGGGTGCATTTCCGGGCCTCGAAGCTGAAGAACGCGGACAGGGGGAAGCCATTGCCCGAAACCTGAAAGAGATGTTTATGCTCAAAGTTCCGGTTTTGTGCATCATTATTGGCGAAGGGGCCTCCGGTGGCGCGCTCGGAATTGCCATTGGCGATCGGGTATTGATGCTCGAAAATACCTGGTACTCTGTGATTTCGCCCGAATCGTGCTCGTCGATCCTCTGGCGCAGCTGGGATTACAAGGAACAGGCCGCTGAAGCACTGAAACTTACCGCCCGCGATATGAAAGAAAACAAATTGATCGATGGCATTATTCCTGAACCCTTAGGCGGAGCGCATCTTGATCATGGAGTGATGGCGCTGGGCTTGAAAAAGGTAATTATGGAAACGATTGCTGAACTTTCTAAACTTACGCCTGAGCAACGCATCAGCGAGCGTATCGATAAGTTTTGCGCCATGGGAGTTGTGATTGAATAATTGGAATTGTGAAAGAACAAATAAAAAATATCGTTTTTGACCTCGGGGACGTCATTATCAACATTGACGTCCCCCTTGCAGCCAAAGCTTTCGCCGAACTGAGCGGGCAGGAAGCTACTGCTGTTCAGGATGTTTTTAAAGATGTAGAAATATTTCGCAAGTTTGAAACAGGTACGCTGAGTGCAGCCGGATTTCGTGCTTACGTTCGTGAACTTTTGGTCAATCCTGACTGGGAGGATCACCTCATTGATACAGCCTGGAACGCACTCCTGCTGGACATTCCCCCGAAACGGATCGAATTGATTCAAAATCTTCGCCAACGCTACCGATTGTTTTTATTGAGTAATACAAGCAGTATTCATGTAGAGGCGGTAAACAAAATTCTGTATCAGACCACCGGTGTAGAGCAATTGCAGGATCTTTTTGAACAGGTTTTTCTTTCGTACGAAATGGGTGTGATGAAACCGGACGCTGCCATTTACCAACGGGTTTTGCAGGAAGGCACTATGCAGGCTCACGAAACGTTGTTTCTGGACGATAATGCCGACAACATTGCTGCCGCAGCGGCACTCGGTATACAAACTATACACGTACAAAAACCGTTTACGATCCTGGATTACCTCGCCGATTATGTCTCCTAACACCCGTACGCTGCTTTTACAACTGTCCTTATTTGTCCTGACTCTTATCACCACCACCCTTGCCGGTGCGGAATGGATGTTTGGCAATTCATTTGTACTTGTAGAAAAAGCCCTGGGTTGGGACGAGTTCTGGCAGGGACTTCATTTTTCCATTCCGTTTTTATTCATCCTGACGGTTCACGAGTTTGGCCACTATTTTACAGCCAAAGCGCATCAGGTGGAAGTAACCCTCCCCTATTACATTCCGCTGTGGTTTGGCATATCGCAAAGCATCGGAACTATGGGTGCTTTTATACGAATAAAGTCACTTGTCCGGTCACGGCTCAAATTCTTTGACATCGGGATTGCCGGTCCACTCGCTGGTTTTGTAGCCGCTTTGGGGGTTCTTTGGTACGGATTTACGCATCTCCCCCCTCCTGAATACATTTTCTCAATTCATCCTGAATATCAACAATACGGTCTGAACTATCCGGAATTTGTATACCAAAATCAGGAAGGTGCGCTGATTCTGGGGGATTCTCTCCTGTTTTATTGGTTCAAAATGTACGTCGCTGATCCGGCTTTGTTGCCGCATGCCAACGAAATCATTCACTATCCCTACATTTTGGCCGGATACATCGCCCTTTTTTTTACCTCCCTTAATTTGATTCCGATTGGTCAACTGGACGGCGGGCATATTTTATATGGATTAATTGGTAAAAAAAAGTTTGACATCGCTGCACCGGCATTATTTATACTTTTTGCCTTTTACTCCGGTTTGGGTTTGTTCAGAGCCGAAGAGTTTGCCATCCCGGATGAATCTGAATTCTATTCTTTGTTAGGCTACCTGGCCTTTTACATTTACTTTTTATACGTCTGCCTCCGAAAAATAAGTGATAATCCGCGCAATGCCTGGATAATAGCTCTCAGCATTGTAGTACTTCAATTTGGAGTTTCGTACATCTACCCTACCTGGGAAGGCTACCCAGGTTTTTTGCCCTTCATCTTCTTATTAGGGCGTTTCCTTGGCGTATATCATCCCGAAACAATTGAAAACGAGCCTTTGAGCAAAGGACGTATTCTTTTGGGTTGGCTCGCTGTGTTAGTTTTTATTCTTTGTTTTAGCCCCAAACCGTTCATCATAATCGTCTGATTTTTAACCCTATTTCCATTTAATCTCCTCCTCATGAGCACACTATTTTTTAAGTTTCTTTTCAAAACAATGGGTTGGAAAGTAACCGGAATTCCGCCCAAAACCATGCGAAAATCAATCTGGATCGTGGCACCTCACTATTCCAATCAGGATTTTTTTCTTGGGTTGGGCGTACGGGCAACGATCGGTTTTGATATTGGTTTTTTAGGTAAAAAAGAACTATTTACCTGGTATTCGGGCTGGCTGTTCCGTGCCCTTGGCGGGCACGCCGTCAACCGCAGCCAAAGAAATAATCTGGTAGAAAGTGTTTCAGATATGTTCCGAAAAGCAGACGATATGCACATTGCGATTGCTCCCGAGGGCAAGCGAAAAGATACCGATAAAATAAAAACAGGTTTTTACCACATGGCCCTTCGAGCCGGTGTTCCGCTTGTGCTGGTTGGAATCAACAATCCAGAAAAAATACTGATGCTGAGCGCTCCTTTGTTTTTGAGTGGAGACTACCAAAAGGACATGAAAATCATGTACGACTACTACCTGACAATTCCCGGCCCAAAAAAATCATGGCTGACGAACTACGCCAAAACCGGGCTGATTCCCCCGATGACCTAATCAATAACAGGTAATAACACGAAATCCTGTTTCAAAGAATTAGTTATATATAATAAATATACGGCCTGTTCTAGGTGATAGTTCTGCATATCCATGTATATTTGAAGTTGACAAATTAAGTCAGAAAATCGGGTCCATTAGAGAGATTGGTTGTTGTGAAAGAAAAAGATCCGCAAAGGACATCCTTAATCATCCCCTACATTTGCCGCCTGCCGCACGTATATACGTATGGCGCTTTTCTTTTTGCGCGGTTCTCAGGTGTCCTTTTTACTTTATCATTCCGTTTAGATTCGGTTTTCACTGTGAGGATTTGTCATTCTCTGTTAAACTTTTTACGTAGATAATTCTCATGAATCGCGATATAGCTATTGATCTTGGTACTGCAAATTTTCTGATAATACACGATGGAAACGTAGTAGTAGACCAACCCTCTGTGGTGGCATTTGACCGCAGCACCAATAAAATGATTGCCGTCGGCAATGAGGCCATGCAAATGGAAGGCAAAACCCACGCAAACATCCGCACAGTACGGCCGTTGCAAGGCGGAGTTATTGCCGATTTCAATGCCGCTGAGCAAATGATCCGGGGAATGATGGCGATGGCAGGTTTCAAACGAAGCTTCTTTAAGCCCTTCATTCGGATGGTAGTCTGCATTCCTTCCGGTATTACGGAAGTAGAAAAAAGAGCCGTAGAGGACTCCGCAGAAACGCTCGGTGCCAGCAAATTATACCTTATTCATGAGCCAATTGCCGCTGCCGTTGGCATTGGGCTTGATGTGGAAGAGCCCGAGGGAAACATGATTGTGGATATAGGTGGCGGCACTACCGAAATCGCCCTCATCGCATCGAGCGGAATTATCTGCAATCAATCCATTCGCATTGCCGGAAATGCGCTTGATGCTGACATAGAACTCTATATTCGCCACGAATACAACCTGATGATCGGGCAACCGACCGCCGAGCGGATCAAGCAAGCGGTTGGTGCGGCTCTGACAGATTTGCCGGAATCGCAGAAAGAATGTGAAGTGATGGGCCGGGATTTACTCACAGGAATGCCGAAGCAAATCGTCGTTAATCAGGCTGAAATTGCACATTGCCTGGATAAATCCATTGCAAAAATTGAGGAATCTGTCATGAAACTTCTGGAAGTAATGCCGCCCGAACTCGCCGGAGATATTTATCAACGAGGCATGTATTTATCGGGAGGCGGTGCGTTGCTGCACGGATTGGATAAACGCCTTGCCCTAAAAACACACCTGCACGTACATACCGTAGAGGATCCCTTGCGAATGGTGGTCAGAGGAGCAGGAATTGCCCTGAAAACAATTGGGAAATCCAACTATTTAATCAAATAATCAGACCTGCAAAAGCCGGACAATTTCTGCCCCGGTTCGCAGCGAAGCCCCTTTGTCGCCAACCCGCTTTTTGAGTTCGGCATAGGCCGCAAGCTGTTTGGAGCGTTTGGCCCCGCCTTCTACGAGGGCGGCAAGTTCGGCATGTAGATTTTGACTCGAAAATTCATCCTGAATCAGCTCCCGAACAATTTCTTTTTCCATAATCAGATTGACCAAAGAGATAAAAGGAACCTGAATCAGGGCTTTTGCGATTCGGTACGAAACAGCGCTTGTCCGGTAACAAACTACTTCCGGCACGCCAAAAAGGGCGGTTTCAAGCGTTGCCGTTCCGGAGGTTACGAGGGCTGCTTCGGCTATGTGCAGCAAATCGTAGGTAGCCTCATACACAAGGGTTACGCCCGGTTGAGACGTATATTTTTCATACAGCGAAGCGGGCAGGGTGCGTATGGCAGCAATGACAAATTCATGATCTTCAAAATACGGTTTAATGCTCAGCATTCGGTCCAGCATGCCCGTTACCTCCTGCTGCCTACTGCCCGGCAGCAACGCAACGACCCGCTTTTGTCCGAGCTCATTCTTGTTACGAAACGATTCATCAGGCACAAAATCCTGAATTGCATCCATCAAAGGATTTCCTACGTAGGTAACTTCGTAACTATATTTTTTGTAGAAATCGACTTCAAATGGAAATATCACAAACATGTGATCCACGTTTGCCTTAATGCCGAGCGCCCGGCGCTGATTCCAGGCCCAAACTTTGGGAGAAATGTAATAAAAAACCCGAATGCCTTTTTTCTTCGCAAAAGCCGCTATGCGAAGGTTGAAACCCGGATAATCAATCAAAATCAAAGCATCCGGGGCATTTTCGATTAAGTCTGCTTTGCATTTTTTGAGAAAGCCTGAAATTGTCCGCAGATTTTTAAAAACTTCCCAAAATCCCATGAAGGCCATTTGCGTGTAGTGCATGACGAGCTCGGCACCCTGTTCTTTCATCAAATCTCCTCCCCACGCCCGAAACTGTGCATCAGGATCGTGCGCCCTTATGCCCTTCATCAGATTTGAACCGTGCAAATCGCCCGAACGCTCACCGGCAATGAGGTAGTATTTCATAGAAAGATTAAAAAAAGACAAACTTGACGAAAGTTATTCGCCATAATACTCCACAAAGTTTTTGGGAGTCTCGACTAGTTTAATGTAATGCAGATGGGCAGCAGGTGCTTTTTCGGTAATAATTGGCGCAAGAATTTTCCAGATTTCCATCACAAAAATTTCGCAGGAAGCCATTTTACCTTCCATAAAATCAACGTCCAAATTCAGGTTTCGGTGGTCCACTTTATCTACCACGTGCTTCTTAATCAGCTCACCAAGTACTTTAAGATCGATCACAAAACCTGTGTCGGGATCGGGTGTACCTTTGACCGTTACAATGAGTTCAAAGTTATGTCCATGAAAATTTCGGTTGGCGCAGGGCCCAAAAACCTCCTGATTTTTTTCTTCTGACCATGCAGGATTATACAGGCGATGCGCAGCGTTGAAATGTTCTTTTCTGGTTACGTAAATCATACTTTATTTCAAATCTTTCAGGTACAAAATTACATCTTGTTCCCATAGTTTTTTATCAATTAGCGAAATCAACTAAAAAAAATCCTACTTTTAGGGAACAGCCGGGTTAGTTCTCCCAGCGGTTTTATCCTAACTTTACAGGTTCAAACATTCTTCACAAACACTAGACTCAGGAGGTATGATTGTTGTCACGGGTGCAGCAGGTTTTATTGGCAGTTGCCTAATCAGTAAATTAAATCAGCAGGGCTTTACGTTTATTATTGCCGTAGATGATTTTTCAAAAACAGAAAAACTCGAAAATCTGGACGGCAAGTCGATTCAGGAACGGGTGGAGCGCACCCATTTTTTTTCGTGGCTGGACCAAAAACACGAAGAAGTCGAGTTCATTTTTCACATTGGTGCCCGTACCGACACTACTGAATTTGACGTCGAAATTTTTGATGAGCTTAATCTGAATTATTCCAAAGAAATCTGGAATCGCTGCGTGGAGTATCATATTCCGGTGGTATATGCTTCCTCTGCTGCTACATATGGCCTGGGAGAATTTGGGTATGAAGACAACGAATCACTTATTCCGCAGCTCAAACCGCTGAATCCTTACGGAGATTCCAAGAATGATTTTGATTTGTGGGCCCTTTCTCAGGAAAAGAAACCGTTTTTTTGGGCGGGTCTCAAATTTTTTAATGTGTATGGTCCCAATGAATTTCACAAAGGACGAATGGCATCCGTAATTTTTCATGCTTTTCACCAAATCAAAAAGACCAGCAAAATGAAACTCTTCCGCTCTCACAATCCTAATTTTCAGGATGGCGAGCAGATGCGCGACTTCGTATATGTGAAAGACGTGGTGGATGTTTGCTTATTCCTGATGCATCATCGCAAAAATTCGGGTATTTATAACCTGGGAAGCGGTGAAGCCCGCACGTTCAAAGATCTGGTGTTGAATACCTTTCGGGCCATGAGCATTGAACCTGACATAGAATTTATTGATACACCCGTCGATATTCGTGACAAATACCAATACTACACGCAGGCGTCGATGAGTAAGCTGCGCTCTATTGGTTTTTCTCAGCCGTTTCATTCACTTGAAGATGGAGTTCAGGATTATGTAGCAAATTACCTTATTCCTGAAAAATATTATTGACGTATAGGAAGGTTTAAAATAAACTTTGCCAAAAACTCGCCATTTCTTTGCCCATTCAGATTTGGGGGGTGATTCCTGTCAGGAAAGTGAGCTTATTTAGAATTTTTCTATATTTTTGTACAAAACGACAAACTGATCCCCTCTTTCAGTTGTTAACTGATTATATCTTAAAAAGGTAACTTTTAGCATTATGAGCAAAGAAGTAGAATTACTTGAAGAAATTACCAATTCAGACTATAAATACGGCTTTATCACGGACATTGAGGCGGATGAAGCACCTCCCGGTTTAAGCGAAGACATCGTTCGGTTTATTTCTGCAAAGAAAAACGAACCCGAGTGGATGCTGGAATGGCGGTTGAAAGCCTATCGTTCCTGGATAAAGATGACTGAGCCCGTATGGGCAAATGTACACTATCCGGCCATTGATTTTCAGGCGATCAAATATTACTCTGCTCCCAAGAAAAAGAAGCAGGTGGATAGCTTGGATGATATTGATCCTGAACTGAGAAATACGTTTGAGCGTCTGGGAATTTCACTGGATGAGCAAAAACGTCTTTCCAATGTAGCAGTAGATGCTGTCATGGATTCTGAATCGGTTTTTACAACCTTCAAAGAATCATTAAAAGAAAAAGGCATCATTTTTTGCTCCATCAGTGAGGCAATCAAAGAGCATCCGGATCTTGTAAAAAAATATCTGGGATCGGTAGTTCCTCCAAAAGATAATTTTTATGCCGGACTAAACTCCGCTGTTTTCTCAGACGGATCGTTCGTTTATATTCCAAAAGGCGTGCGTTGCCCCATGGAACTTTCTACCTATTTCCGGATCAATGCGTCAGGAACCGGGCAATTTGAGCGTACGCTGATTATTGCTGATGAAGGAAGTTATGTAAGTTACCTGGAAGGTTGCACGGCACCGATGCGGGATGAAAATCAGCTTCACGCAGCGGTGGTTGAAATTTTTACGCACGAAAAAGCCGAAGTGAAATATTCTACCGTTCAGAACTGGTATCCGGGCGATAAGGAAGGAAAAGGCGGAATCTATAATTTTGTGACCAAGCGTGGTATTTGTGACGGCGCTTATTCCAAAATTTCCTGGACACAGGTTGAAACCGGCTCGGCAATTACCTGGAAATATCCTTCGGTTATATTGAAAGGCGATCATTCCATTGGCGAGTTTTACTCGGTAGCCGTTACCAACAACATGCAGCAGGCGGATACCGGCACCAAAATGATTCATATCGGCAAGAATACCAAAAGCCGAATTGTATCGAAAGGTATTTCTGCCGGGAAAAGTCAGAATTCGTACCGCGGATTGGTGGAAGTTTTTAAACGTGCCGAAAATGCCCGTAATTTTTCGCAGTGCGATTCGCTCTTATTAGGCGACCGCTGTGGAGCGCATACGTTCCCGTATATCGAGGTTAGCAATCCAACGGCCACTGTTGAGCATGAAGCTACTACATCAAAAATTGGAGAGGATATTTTGTTCTATTGCAATCAACGTGGTATTGCTACCGAGCAGGCCGTAGCGCTGATCGTCAACGGTTATGCCAAAGAAGTACTCAACCAACTTCCGATGGAGTTTGCGGTTGAAGCTCAAAAACTGCTTGAAATTAGTTTGGAAGGTAGCGTTGGTTAATCTTTTCGATCCAATATAGATTCAAAAATCGGTCAGGCTGAAATTTTCAGTCTGACCGATTTTTTTTGTTCAATTCTTATTCTCATGACTACGTCCCTGCAAACCACCTGTATGAATAGCTACGATGGTAGAGCCGGGAGTGAAAAAATTTTTACGCATCAAATCATACACTCCATAGAGCATTTTACCCGTATACACATGCTCCAAAAGCACGGAATGCCGCTGCTCAAATTCGCTCATGAAACGAATCAATTCCGGCGTATGACGAGCATATCCACCAAAGTGATAGTCTGTCCGAAGCGTCAAACGTTGAGCAGCCGTGGGTTCATTTATCCATTTTAAAATATCTCCAAAAAGAAAATCTCCACCTTTCAGTGCAGAAAAAGCCAACACCCGTGAAGTCGGTGCCGACAATAGACCAGCGGCAGTTCCGCCCGTTCCGGCGGCTACGGTGTAAGCATCAGCAGAAAAACCTAATTGCTTTTCCGTTTCATCAACTACTTCACGCACGCCCGGCAAAGCCAAAGCGGTGGTTCCACCTTCTGGCAGCAAAAGATATTTTCCGAAATCCACGGTAAAGTTTTGAAGAAAATTGGGATCTTCTTTTTGTCGGTACAATTCACGGCTTACAGGCAAAAGAGTCATGCCTTGAGCACGGCAAAAGTGCAGGGTTTCGGTGTCTTTCTCCGCAAATTCATCACCACGAATGACACCAAACGTTTTGATTCCCAACGCCTTGCCTGCGGCAGCAGCTGCGTACAGGTGATTGGAGCGGGCACCTCCAAATGTGATCAGAGATTCATATCCTGATTTTTGAATTTCCAAAAGCGAAAACTTCAATTTTCGCCACTTATTACCAGAAATCTCAGGGTGAATTTCGTCGTCTCTTTTCAGGTACAGGTCAATTCCCGCCCGTTGAGTAGGTGCATCAAGCAGGCGTTGTAGCCGTGTTGGTCCAAAAGGAATCAGAAAGTCCACGTAAATTTTTAATATTTTTGTCAAAAGTAGAACGAAGCCTGTATACCTACAACTTTTCACGCCCCGGCGGCGCGGTCAATTTATTACTACTCTATGTCTGATCATTCGCAGGAAATACCCGAAGACGAAGAAGATTTATACGAACATTACCGGCTTGTTGCCGACAAAGGTCAGGGACCGATGCGTCTTGATAAATACCTTAGTCTGCACGTACCAAATGTAACCAGGACTAAAATACAAAATGGAATAGAAGCAGAAGCTATCACTGTGAATGGAATTGCCTCCAAAGCAAGCTATAAAGTCAAGCCGTTGGATGTGATTGTTCTATCGCTTCCGCAGCCACCGCGTGACACGGAAATTGTTCCCGAAAATATTCCCCTCAATATTTTATATGAAGATGAAGAAATGACAATCGTGAACAAGCCCGCCGGAATGGTCGTTCATCCGGCGTTTGGTAACTGGACGGGCACCCTGGTGAATGCGTTGGTGTATCACTTTCAGCATCTGCCGACCAACCGAAATGGAGACATTCGTCCTGGATTAGTACATCGAATAGACAAAGACACCTCCGGGTTGCTAGTTATAGCCCGTACTGAATTCGGAATGACTTTTCTTGCCAAACAATTTTTTGACCATAGCATTGAGCGTACATACTATGCACTCGTTTGGGGAGAACCGAAGCAGGACAAGGGAACAATTGAAGGGCACATTGGCCGTAGCGCCAAAGATCGTCGGGTAATGGATGTTTATCCGGACGGAAGTCAGGGCAAAGCAGCGGTGACTCACTACGAGGTTATTCATAAATTACGCTATGTTTCGCTTCTAAAATGCACACTTGAAACCGGTCGCACCCACCAAATTCGGGCACATATGAAACACATTGGACATCCGATATTTAGCGACAGTACGTACGGCGGAGACCGGATTTTGAGAGGGACCACAAGTGGAAGCTATAAGGCCTTTGTCGAAAATTGTTTTAAAATCATGCCCCGCCAAGCCTTGCACGCTAAGTCTTTGGGCGTGGTTCATCCCAAAACAAAACAATGGATGCAGTTTGACACAGAGCTACCGGAAGATTTTCGAGAGGTATTAGCCCGATGGGATAATTTTGTACAACATCAGTAGTATTCACCTGCTTTGCGATTATAACTAATAAAACCTTCAATTTTTAACTAACCCAATTTCATGAACATTACAACACGACACGGCACACGCGAAGATATTCCGGCTGTTTTTGAATTAGTAAAAGAATTGGCAGTATATGAAAAAGCCCTGGATCAGGTTTCCAATACGGTTGACCGGATGACTCAGGATTATGAACAAAATCTTTTTGATTTTTACATTGCAGAATCGGAGGGAAAAGCCGTTGGCCTGGCGCTTTTTTACTTTCGCTATTCTACCTGGAAAGGCAAGCGGTTGTATCTGGAAGATATTATCATTACCGAAACGATGCGGGGAAATGGAATTGGAAAAATTCTTTTTGATGCCGTGGTCAAAGCGGCTCATGAGACAAACTGCACGGGTATGATGTGGCAGGTATTGGACTGGAATACTTCTGCTGTAGGCTTTTACCGCAAATACGGCACACGGTTTGACGACGAGTGGCTCAATTGCCATTTGGACTTTTGAAAAAGTACAAGATAAAAAGGGGCATTCCGAAAGTTCGGAATGCCCCTTTTTTTATTCTTCAACTACATGATTTTTTTACTTACCAGATCTTGTCTTCTTGATTACAAATGGCACGCAAACATCTACCGGGCAACAGTCAATTACAGCAACCATAATTGGACAACATCCCTGTGCAGGACATTGGGTCTCGGTTGCGGTAAAGGTATACTGACCGGATTCCGAAATAATCAGTGAATTGCCGACAGCTACCTGAACATCATCTCTAAACCAAACGACATTTGTGTATTGGTTTGGTACAGAAGCAACGTAGGCCTGTCCGCGACAGACTTCAATTGGAACTGTAAAGCACTCACGATCAATATCATCTTCACTTTCATCGCCATTGTTAGGAGTGCTATCTTCGTCTTTCTCAGTCATTTTGGTAATTTCGGCGGTATTAAACCAAACTCCCAGCCCAATCACTCGTACTTTAATATTGAGAGAAAGCGTATCTCCTACCTCAATGCTGTCAAACGTCCATTTTCCATTGGAATAATTCCCTACGGTTGACGTATAGGAAAGGTACTGAACTCCGGCATTAAGCGTATCGGTAACTTCAATTCCGTGCGCAATAGCTTCTCCCTCGTTCCAAACCCGAATGGTGTACGTTAGCGTATCGCCCAATTGAGCCACTTTTTTACTGATGGATTTATCGAGGGCCAAATCATAGATTTTATTACAATTCAATTTTTCTACGAGAACTGTATCTATACATGTTCCATTGGAAAGTATAAAAGTATACACACCGATGGCACTCATGCCCTGAATCGATCCGCTGGAAGTAATAGTAGCCGGTGCAGGATTTAATGCTGCAACCGCATAGGAGCTTCCGGCAACGACCGGCAATGTCAAAGTATCCGTACAGGTTGATTGATTCGTTGGCGCATTTGGTATTCCACGGAAAATAAACACCGTATCAGAGCAGGTACTTCCAATGGTATTATCATTCAGGTAAAAAATGAAAACTCCACTCTCAGTCATCCCTCTAACAATTCCCGATTGAGAATCTATGGAAATTGAGGCTGGATTCATCGGACTTGAAACCCATGATTGATTGATTCCGGCATTAGGCAAATCTGCGGTGGTTACTGGTGCACAAATGGAAAGGTCAGGACCGGCTTCGGGTTTAATACATTCTTCATTACAGTCAGGCACCAAAACTCGTAGAGTATCTGCACATTCTCCTGCCTTCCATACAAATGTATAAGAGCCTGGCACCAATCCGCTTACTGTTGTATTCGGATCCGCTGCATTAGCAAATGAAACAACAGATGATTGATTTCCTACCTGACTCCAACTTGCATTGGGGAATGGCACCGCATTCAGAACTGTGCTTATTACCGGTATACTACCTATACAAGCAAGGTTCAATTGTTTATTTATTCCAACGGATGGTTTTTTTGTTGAAATACTCACAATCGCCGTATCCGAAGCAGAACAGCCGTTTGCCGGATTCGTAACGGTTACGGTATAAATTCCTTCCAAAGTGGCCGTGATGCTGGCAGTCGTTGCTGTGAAGTTCGACGGGCCGTTCCATGCATAGGTGATTGTTTGTGGGGAACCCGTGGCCGTAATCGGCAAGCTTGTTACTTCGCAGGTCAACTGACCACCCGTGGCTACTACCGTTGGCGTGGCCGCATCTTTACTCACAATCGCCGTGTCAGATGCTGTACAGCCGTTGGCCGGATTCGTAACGGTTACCGTGTAAATTCCTTCCAAAGTGGCCGTGATGCTGGCTGTCGCTGCTGTGAAGTTCGACGGGCCGCTCCATGCATACGTAACATTTTGTGGGGAACCCGTGGCTGTGATCGGCAAGCTTGTTACTTCGCAGGTCAACTGACCACCCGTGGCTACTACCGTCGGCGTGGCCGCATCCTTGCTCACAATCGCCGTGTCCGAAGCCGTACAGCCGTTGGCCGGATTCGTAACGGTTACCGTGTAAATTCCTTCCAAAGTGGCCGTGATGCTGGCTGTCGTTGCTGTGAAGTTCGATGGGCCGCTCCATGCATACGTAACATTTTGTGGGGAACCCGTGGCTGTGATCGGCAAGCTTGTTACTTCGCAGGTCAACTGACCACCCGTGGCTACTACCGTTGGCGTGGCCGCATCCTTGCTCACAA
>NZ_SMJU01000004.1:0-717 GCF_004348825.1 Arundinibacter roseus | reverse complement strand
TGGCTGTCGTTGCTGTGAAGTTCGATGGGCCGCTCCATGCATACGTAACATTTTGTGGGGAACCCGTGGCTGTGATCGGCAAGCTTGTTACTTCGCAGGTCAACTGACCACCCGTGGCTACTACCGTTGGCGTGGCCGCATCCTTGCTCACAATTGCGGTGTCAGATGCCGTACAGCCGTTGGCCGGATTCGTAACGGTTACCGTGTAAATTCCTTCCAAAGTGGCCGTGATGCTGGCTGTCGTTGCTGTGAAGTTCGATGGGCCGCTCCATGCATAGGTGACCGTTTGTGGGGAAACCGTGGCTGTGATCGGCAAGCTTGTTACTTTGCAGGTCAACTGACCACCCGTGGCTACAACCGTTGGCGTGGCCGCATCTTTACTCACAATCGCCGTGTCAGATGCTGTACAGCCGTTTGCCGGATTCGTAACGGTTACGGTATAAATTCCTTCCAAAGTGGTATTGATGCTGGCTGTCGTTGCTGTGAAGTTCGATGGGCCGCTCCATGCATAGGTGACCGTTTGTGGGGAAACCGTGGCTGTGATCGGCAAGCTTGTTACTTCGCAGGTCAACTGACCACCCGTGGCTACAACCGTTGGCGTGGCCGCATCTTTACTCACAATCGCCGTGTCAGATGCTGTACAGCCGTTTGCCGGATTCGTAACGGTTACGGTATAAATTCCTTCCAAAGTGGCATTGATACTGGCTGTCGTTGCTG
>NZ_SMJU01000044.1 GCF_004348825.1 Arundinibacter roseus | reverse complement strand
CGGCCACAGGGCCCAACAGGAGCAGTAGCCCCCACAACATTTTTTTCATAGCTAGTAGTTAAAAATTAAAATCCGTAGTACTTTTTTTCGGGGCTATTGTTGATTCTACTGCCGTTTCGTTTCCGGTTTGGCTGGTAGAGAGTGGATCCGTAGTATTCGGCAAAAACCTGCTCGCTGGCATGATCGGTGAGGAAATTGACCAACCGGCTTTGAAATTCCTGTTCCTGACTCTGGCATTCCATCCGCATTTCAGACCGCCTTTCAATGGGCAGGATGTCTTCATTGCTGATGCCGTCCGTTTCTGACAGCAGTCGCCAATCCTCACTCACGTTCAGGAACGTGATGCTTTGGGCAAAGGCATGGTGTACCAGCGCAAACCGAAGCAGTTCAAGCGCTTCGTTCTCCGCAGATGTCCATCCGGGATTGTCGGCTACCAATCGGTTTTTCCAGGAGGTATACAGCGCATCGCCTAGGAGCGGTTTGATGTAAAACTTTTCGGCTTTTCGCAGGTAATCCCGCAGGGCCAGGTA
>NZ_SMJU01000043.1 GCF_004348825.1 Arundinibacter roseus | reverse complement strand
TTTGGGAAAGTAAATCCTTTACAAACTTGTCATGAATGTTGGTAATCCGCTGGGGCATGGGAGAAGGAGGGGAATGTGAAACAAACAGGGAGAGTTGAGATTATCCCCTTCCATTTTTCTTCAACACCTCCCTGATTTTCTCATCGCTTTCACCGGTAATCATCCGAATAATGTCGAAGCTAATGCCGTTATCAAACGCATTGAGGATTGTCTTTTCAATTCCTTTTTGCATGCCCTCTGCTACTCCTTCGGCTTTTCCTTTTTCGATACCTTTTTCAATGCCTTCCTGAATGAGTTCATCGTAAATGCTCATGGCTTTTTTGTTTAGATCGGGTGGTAATATTTGCAATTTTTCTTTAAAGGACTCTTTGTCGAGTTGGTCATTTTGCAGTAAGTAAACAAATATAACGTCGATAAAGTTTGAATCCAAGTAGGGGTTCAGGCTGTCTAGGATTTGCTCGATGTTGTGGTTAAGTTCCTTATGGTCAAAGTAGTAGCGCTGGATTGACAGGGCCGTTCTCAGGAGTCCGTGTTTGAGCTGCTGAATATGCTGTCCGTTCATTGCCTGTAAGTTT
>NZ_SMJU01000042.1 GCF_004348825.1 Arundinibacter roseus | reverse complement strand
TTTACCGGCTATGAAACCAGTATCATCGGCGGTGAGGCCGGGGTTGCGACCAACCTTAACTTCTCTGTTCGGGATGGGAAGAGGGGATTAGATGAGGTGAGCCACAAAAAAAGCGGGCTCAGGATTATCTGAGCCCGGTTTGGGTTTAATAGTATGGCGGCTACCTGCCTGTGCCCGCTATGAAATCCCTATCATCAGCGGTGAGGCCGGGGTTGCGACCAACCTTAACTTCTCTGTTCGGGATGGGAAGAGGTGATTAGATGAGGTGAGCCACAAAAAAAGCGGGCTCAGGATTAGCTGAGCCCGCTTGGGGGTTAATATTGTGGCGGCTACCTACTTTACCGGCTATGAAACCAGTATCATCGTCGGTGAGGCCGGGGTTGCGACCAACCTTACCTTCTCTGTTCGGGATAGGAAGAGGTGATTAGATGAGGTGAGCCACAAAAAAAGCGGGCTCAGGATTAGCTGAGCCCGCTTGGGGGTTAATATTGTGGCGGCTACCTACTTTACCGGCTATGAAACCAGTATCATCGGCGGTGCGGGGCTTAACTTCTCTGTTCGGGATGGGAAGAGGTGATCACCCGCCCCATAGCCACCATCAAGGTCGTT
>NZ_SMJU01000041.1 GCF_004348825.1 Arundinibacter roseus | reverse complement strand
GCCACCTGTTTGGTGAATGGATGCGAAGGGGAAACCACCGCAACCGTGACCGTTAAGCCGCAGCCAGAAATTACCAGCAGCGGAAATCCGGTTTGTGCCAGCGATTTAACCACCTACACCGTCAACTTCACGGCTACTGCCGGGGCTACCGTTACTGCCGACAAAGGTACCGTCAGCGGCAGCAGCGTTACGGGTGTACCCTCAGGTGCAACTGTTCAAATCATCGCTGAACTCGACGGATGCTCCGACACACTCACGGTTACCTTTAACTGTGAATGCCCCGTAGTAACGCCGCCCGTACCATCGGCTACACCTGCAATCATTTGTGTGGGTGAAAGCAGCGTGCTTTCGGCAACAGGATGCGCCGCCGGTACGGTTACCTGGTTTACGGATGCAGGTCTGACCACATCCCTGAGCAACCTCACCGTTAGCCCAACTGCGACCACCACTTACTACGCTGTATGTACGATCACGGCCAGCGGCTGTGCCAGTCAGGCGGCACCGGTTACCGTAACAGTCAACCCGCTACCAACGCCTTCGGTCAACAGTCCCGAAATTTGCGTAGGTGAAAGCGCCACACTGACCGTGACCAACTGCGCCGGAACCGTAACCTGGAACGACGCTACGACGGGCCTGATCAAAACCGT
>NZ_SMJU01000040.1 GCF_004348825.1 Arundinibacter roseus | reverse complement strand
GAAAATATCGATAAATGATCTAAAAAATGAGCGTCAATGGCGTTCTGCAACCGGACTTAATAAGGAAAGATATATTAAGTTGTTAAAATTATTTGATTCTTCATATCAAAATACTTTTGGTTGTACACTTCCAGAAAGACAAGCACAGAGTCCTATGGATACAGTCATTACTTCAATTGAGGATCTACTATTTTTTACTCTTTTTAGTTTAAAATGTGGATTGACGTTTGATCTCCTTGGCTTGGTAACAGGGATGGATGGATCGACAGCAAACCGCAACAAGGTATTGGGTGTAAGTATTTTGCAATCAGCACTTTATAATAATGGCTATGCACCTGCACGTTCATTTGACACAATCGAAGAATTTGAAAAGTATTTTAAAGAGCATAGTGCTGTGATGATTGATGCTACTGAAATTCCTATTCAAAGACCAATAAATGAGTATGATCAAAAGGCAAACTATTCCGGCAAAAAAAAAGACATACAATAAAAAATATGGTAATTACAGGTTTATCAAAAAATATTCTTTTTTTGAGTAAATACTGGGCTGGAAAAACACATGATTATACAATTTTAAAAGAAGAGTTATCTCCATTACTTAATTGGTTTAAGAATTTGGACGTATATTTAGACTTAGGGTATTTAGGATTTGCAAAAGATTATT
>NZ_SMJU01000003.1 GCF_004348825.1 Arundinibacter roseus | reverse complement strand
TGAAGAATCAAATAATTTTAACAACTTAATATATCTTTCCTTATTAAGTCCGGTTGCAGAACGCCATTGACGCTCATTTTTTAGATCATTTATCGATATTTTCATGTGCCAAATTTAAGACTATTTTCCCATTGCAACAAGTCTATTGATGGAAACAAAAAAACCCGGCGCTCTTTGCCGGGGTTTTGATACTCCATTTATTATGCTTTTTATTTTTTCATAACCTTTTCCGTAAACCTTCCGCCGTCTATTGTCTGAACATCAATAAAATACAACCCTGCCGGAAGCGTCGCCAGCGAAAGTCCGTAAGCCGGATTCAGATTCACATTCATGGGCTGACCGGCGGCATTCAGAACCTGTACTTTTTGTATATCTGTCCCTGCCGGCATGCGGATCGACAGATCATTTTCGACCGGATTAGGATAGACCATAAAGGCATTTTCACCCAAAAATCGCACGGCAATAATGCGCGATTCTTCGTTGCCGCCATCCAGATCCAGCTGACGAAGTCGGTAGTAATTGATGCCCATTTTAGGTGCCAAATCTTCAAAATCATAACTTTTCGTACTTTTTGAATCACCGCTTCCCGCCACATAGCCGATGCGTTCCCAGCTTTTTGAATTCGTGGAGCGCATGATTTCAAAACCTTTGTTCGCGGTTTCTTCCGACGTACTCCATTGCACCAATATAGACTTGGGCCCGCTGCCGCCCGTAAAGTCCAGCAGTTTGACCGGGAACGGACTGGGATTGTAAATAAACGGGACCGAAAAAGTACACGTTCCATTGCCGACGAGTGCATATAATGTTGTGGCGGTGCTGTTGGGAGTAAATGTATTGGTGCCTGTAAACGTACCAGCCAAAGTAGTACCTGCTTCGTCTGTATAGATATCGTCTACAAAATAATTATTCCCATCTCCATAGGCAAAAATCGGATTAGGATGTGTCACGGAGCTGGAAATTTGAAGACCAAAATTGGTGATTCCACTAAAAACTGATGCTTTCAGCACACCAACATTTGAAAATGTACCCGAATTATTATTTTTGAACATACTTCCCGTCGTTTGGATAAGCCCGTTGTTTGTGAGGCTCCCAGACTGAACATTAACAAAACCACTACCAAGATCAATTTGCCCGCAATCTTCGTTGGTAATAGAGTATGTCGAATTTTCTAACAAAATAGAGCCACTATCATTGATTCGCATTATACCGCTATTGATTACAGTCATGTCAGTTCCTCCAAAATTGAACAAACTAGCTCTTGTTGTTGATTCAAACAACCCTCTATTGGTTAATGAACCATTAGTACCGTTTAGACTGAGCATAGTACTTCCAATGACACCACTTGATAGCCTAATTATACCCGTACTATTATTAATGATCGAATTGTTTGAAGAGGGGAATAGGAAAGCAAAAAACGGACCAATTTCGCTAGTCATTGTCCCATTGTTAATTATCTGGCTATCTCCAAAAAGAAATATCGCTACACCGATGGCTGCATTCTCAACAAAAAGATTCCCATTATTTATTAAGGTACCACTTTGCAAAGCTATTGCGTAACCGGCAACAAGGTCGCCAGTTAATATTAAGGAACCAGTCTCCCCAATTGTCAAAATCCCATTTAACGAAATATACCGTAAAGTAGCCAGAGTATTAAGAGTTGGCTGATTGGTTGGTGCTGCCGGGATAATAATCGCATAGTCGGATGTTGGTACGCCCACTGGATCCCAGTTGTTGGCATCATTCCAGTCGGTACTTACAACTCCTGTCCAGCTTTTAAGGGGGGTTTGTGCCTGTGTTTTTAAAGAGACTAAGAATAGAAATAGGTAGAAAATTTTTTTCATATAATTTTAACAGCTAAATGGTGATAAAAATACAGTTTAGGGCATTGGCTGCATGCCGCCTACATCTGAGGTTGAGCCTATTTTGAGCGTTAGCTGTCCGACCAGCCCATAGGTAATGAGCCTGGGTTTTTGGTATTTACTTTTTTCCATATTGTACTAGTTGTTTTGGTTGAACTTGATTAGTCGAAAATACCCTACAACCTCCTTTTCATACTTGTCCTATTGTTCCATCTTTTGCTCTATTGTTCCATTTTGAGGTTTTTTAAAGAAATCTCCCAGTTGTGTCCATTTTTTTATAATAAATTACTAGTTACATGTACTTGAAGGGACATTTGACAGAATGGCCGGAAACAAAAAAACCTCGGCGCTCTTTGCCGAGGTTTTGATACTCCAATTGTTGGACTTTTTACTTTTTCATCACCTTCTCCGTAAACCGTCCGCCGTCCTTCGTTTGTACTTCAACAAAATACAACCCTGCCGGAAGCGTCGCCAGCGAAAGTCCGTAAGCCGGATTCAGATTCACATTCATGGGCTGACCGGCGGCATTCAGAACCTGTACTTTTTGTATATCTGTCCCTGCCGGCATGCGGATCGACAGATCATTTTCGACCGGATTAGGATAGACCATAAAGGCATTTTCACCCAAAAATCGTACGGCAATAATGCGCGATTCTTCGTTGCCGCCATCCAGATCCAGCTGACGAAGTCGGTAGTAATTGATGCCCAGATTAGGTGCAAAATCTTCAAAATCATAGCGCTTCGTACTTTTTGAATCACCGCTTCCCACTACAAAACCAATGCGTTCCCAGCTTTTTGAATCAGCTGAGCGCATGATTTCAAAACCTTTGTTGGCGGTTTCTTCCGATGTGCTCCATCGCAGCAAAATAGAGGTTGGCCCGCTGCCGCCCGTAAATTCCAGCAGTTTGACCGGAAATGGGCTGGGATTATAGGTAAACGGGACTATATAAGTACATGTGCCATCCCCAACCCGCGTGTATAGAGTTGTGGCAGTACTAGTTGGGTTAAAATTATTGAGGCCGTCAAATGTACCAGCCGGAATCGTGGCTGCTTCGTCTGTGTATATATCGTCCACCGAATAATTATTCCCATCTCCGTAAGCAAATATCGGATTGGGATAAGTTACGGAGCTGGCAATTTGAAGACCAAAATTGGTAATTCCGGTAAAACTTGATGCTTTGAGTACTCCTACGTTTGAAAACGTACCCGAATTGGACATACTACCCGTTGTTTGGATCAGGCCGTTGTTTGTGATACTCCCTGCACTAACAGAAACATTGACAGTACCAAAATCAACTTGTCCGCAGGCTTCATTAGTGAATGATTGGGTAGCATTATTTAAAGTTACTGTTAGGTTTGATCCAGCAGCTCTCATAGTTCCACTGTTAACCACTTGAAAGTTAGCTGCGCTAAACTCCACTAAGCCAAAGGTACTTGCGTTGGTATTAGATACTTCCCCCCGATTGGTAAACGTTCCACTTCCTAATCCTCGAAGAAAATAGCTGGGCCCATGATGTATTAGTATTCCTCCCGTATTATTTAAAAGCCTTTCATAATTTGTTACGTCATTCGAGAAAACGAACATCCTTTCATAGCTATTAATAATTGATCCATTATTGATAATTTTCCCTGGTTCCCAAATTATTATATCTGAATTTACTGCGGGTCCAGTGGCCGCATTTTCTATTCTAATTGTTCCATTATTGATCAAAGTTCCGTATATAGCCATGTTCAATAAATCACCGGGATTTCCATTATTTATGAGTGTTCCCGTTGATGCAATTGTCAAGGTTCCGTTCACGTACATACCACGAATAGTTGCCGCTGAGCTAAGCGTGGGTTGATTGGTGGCTACATCGATCACTATTGAATTTACCGAGGTAGGTACTCCCGCAGGATTCCAGTTGCCGGGTGTATCCCAGTTTGTGTCTACGGCTCCTGTCCAGTTTTTGTATTGTGCCTGTACCTGTATTGAGAAACTCAGGAATAGAATAATAGTAGTGTAAAGAAATTTCATAGATGTTTCATTTTGAGTAAATAATTATACTTAGGGCATCGGCTGCATGCCGCCCACATCTGAGGTAGAACCGATTTTTAGGGTTAGCTGCCCAACCCGTCCGTAGGTAATTAATTTGGGTTTTTGGTAGTTACTTTTTTTCGTTGAGTATTGTGTGTTTTAGATGAATTGATAGCGCCAAAAATACAGTACAATTTCCTATTGTTACTTGCCGTATTGTTCCATCTCTTGCTCTATTGTTCCATTTTGACAGTTTTTTTATTAGAAAATTTCCTATTTGTGTCCAATCCATTTTTTTAAACTACTAGTTACACGTTATTAGGAAACCTTTACGACAGGCTTAAAATCACAAAAAAAATCCCGACCTGGTAGGCCGGGATTTACTGATTTAAACAGATTTTTGTTTGAATGCTGCTCCTATACTCTCTGAGGTTTAGTTATGGTACGGGCAACAGGAGTATAATGTAGTAAAGCAGATGTAGAGTTAAATTAGCTATGCAACTCCAATTCATGGAGTGAGTCATTTTTGGTAGTTTCGCTGCAAATGCCGCCGTAAAAGTAAAGTTCCGGTTTAGTGTACCTTCGTTTGCCCGAAGGAAGTGAAGAATCGTTTTTCATACGTACTGGTTTTTCGTGTGTATAGTGAGTTATTTACAAAAATAACATAGGAAATTTTCCAATTCCTAATCCAATTGGCCTAACTTTTGCTAATGTGCTGAATTTTATCATTAAGGACAATTTATAATCAATAAAGTTATATATTCTTTCGGTTGATCCTTTTTGCTCGGTCTACTTTTTAATTGGTGAGTAAGTTTTGGGAACATTTTAACAACTTTTTTTAGTTTGTTTATCTCTTTTTATATATGTACTGCCAAAGATTTTGTTTTACTGAAGTGCGTAGTATGGTTATCCGACAAACTAAAAACTAGTCAGTAGGCATCCTCAAACTACATAATATAGTTACATATTTGGTAGTTTTGTGCGATATTGACTCATCGGATTTTAACTGGGCTAGATATTCAAAGTTAGCGTATTACAATTTGTATAGAGTATTTTTTTATACCTAATGTCTGTAAATAAGGATTATGTAAATAAGTTACTATTTTTATAGTCAAATTTTAAATATGCTGAAAAAGTTACTTGTTATGAAGAAACCGCACATGCAACCTGTTAGAGCTATTAGCTTTTTTACACTCTTCCTGCTGCTTGGATTGAACACAGGATCTGCTCAGGTCCGTGGTTTGGTTTTTAGGGATTTTAATGGCAATGGCTCCCGCGACAGTGCATCCATCGGTTACGAGCCTGGGTTTGGCGGCTTAGAGGTCTTTGCATATAGCGGCATGACATCCGTGTCCACCGTAACGGATTCGAGCGGATACTTTTCATTCCCTGATTCTGGCCTAACATCTGCTGGCTACCCGCTTCGCATTCAATTTGGATCACTCCCCTCCTACCTATACGCAGGGTCTGCGGGTGGTTCGGGTACATCGGTTCAGTTTGTGACGGCTGGCCCCGGAGTCATGGTGACCTACTCCGTACAGGATCCGGCTGAATATTGCTCACCTTCTCCACAAGTGATGACGAGTTGTTTTGTGGCCGGAAATCCAGATGCCGGCAGTCAGGCCGGGCAGCGGGAGGTTCTGATTGGCCTGGATTTTAATGCCATGGACTCTCCTCCTCATACCACATTAGCTTTGGCCGAGGAGATGGGTTCGGTGTGGGGGCTAATATTTCAGCGATCGGAAAAGAAAATTTTTTCCGCTGCATTTATGAAAAGGCATGTGGGTTTTGGGCCGGGCGGGCCCGGGGCTATTTACGTGACCCAACTTTCGCAGGATCTTCAAAGCCCGGTTTCCACAGATCTTTTCTTTGATTTTGGATTATCTGCCGGCCCTGACCCGCACGACGCGGATCTACCTAATTCTTCATTATTCGCTAGCCGCGACAATGGCGCTTATGATGCCGTTGGAAAAGTCGGTCTGGGGGGTTTGACCCTTTCTACCGACGAACAGATTCTATATACTATCAATTTACATAATCGCCGGTTGTACCAAATCACCCTGGCTACAAAAGATACGATTAGCTATGCCGTGCCCGATCCGGGTTGCAACCTGGGCCCTTTCCGGCCATTTGCCGTTAAATACTACCGGAATAAAGTATACGTCGGTGGAGTTTGTACGAATGAAGAGGCCGTACTTCCCACGGATACTACCGGATTTGCGGCTGCGGTGTTCGTCTTTCAAAATGGCGTCTTCACTCCTGTCCTAAACTTCCCTTTGACCTATAAAAAGCAAGCATCGAGCTCTGATTTTGAGGGAGTTGCCCGCGCTGAATATTGGCGTCCCTGGACATCAATTTACCGAGCTGACCGTGAAACGGGGAGTGAAGACCGGGTGGTTATTTATCCCCAACCCTGGCTTACCGACATTACTTTTGATGTGGACGGTGCTATGATTCTGGGCATTCGGGACAGGTACGGTGATCAAATGGGTTATAAAAATTATAAGCCCTTTGATGAATCTTCCTTTGATTTGTATAGTGCAATTAGTCCAGGAGAAATATTGAAAGCCGGGCTGTGCACACCCGGACTATGGACCATCGAACAAAACGGAGCTGTGTGCGGGGGTACACCTTCTGCTTCTCAAACCGCGCAGGAAGGCCCCGGAGGCGGTAAATATTTTTATGGCGATCAGGTGGCGCAGGGCTTAAATCACGGGCTGAGTTCCATGGGCGGGCTAAGTCACTGGCCTGGAAGCGGAAAAGTAATCATGACGGCTATTGACCCTACCGACGAATTAAACACAGGAGGCCTCAAACGGCTCCTTACGCGCGACGGCGGGCCTGACAACGGCGGTGGGCCTGCCGGAGGTGCATTGCTTTACAGAGAAGGGGCTTTGTCGTATGGGAAGGCTAATGGACTGGGCGATGTAGAACTTCTATGCGAAGCGGCCCCTATTGAAATTGGAAACCGCGCCTGGTTTGATTCAAACCAAAATGGGTTGCAGGACTCTGGCGAGCCTTCAATTGCCGATCTGGAAATTCAACTATACCAGGGCTCAGAGCTGCTTGCTTCTGCTACTACCGACGAGAAAGGCGAATACTATTTCTCCACGGCGACAGGAGCCCAAACCACCTCCCGCCGAATGGGCCTGAACTTGCGGCCGGGAACAACCTACTCGCTCGTTATTCCGATGAATCAGTCGGCAACAGAAAATCTGAAAGCTAGTCCGGCGGACCTGCTGTCCAATGGTCGCGATATGATTGATAATGATTTTAATCAAACAGGTAGTCAGCTGGTTCTTACCTTCACCCTTGGAAAAGCCGGTGAAAATAATCATTCATTTGATGCCGGATTTGCGCTGCTTTGCGATTCGCCCATATGTATTCCATATAGTGTCCGCAAAATTCCTGCCCAGTGAATTAGACTTTAACTGTATATCACGGTACATTTTTTTACATACCGGCCAACTGCTCATCAAGCGTGTCAGTCATGGCCTTAAATTCGCTGTTGAGGGCCTGAAAATGCCGCGGATACTCCCCTGTTACAAAGTTCACGACAAATGCCTTAAAAGGGCTATTTAACAGGTTTTGTTCAAAGCTAAGCGACGCATCATAACGTGCAAACAGATTATTGCCGGCCTTTTCTACCAATTTGGTCTGCAAGCCGGGCTTGGTTTCGATCAGTCCGAGTGAAATTTCAAGTTGTTTATCAAACAAACTGACCTGTAATTGCTCCCGGTGCTGTTCCAGATTTTGAATGAGCTGAGTACGCTGCTTGTGCTGATCCTGTTTTCGGGTGGCTTGTTGCTGCGTTTTCTTTTGTACTTCAAAAGGATCCACCAAGTTTGGAACTGATACCATTGCCTGTAAAAAACCACCAACATTCCGGATCTTTTGTCCGTCTTCCAGGCAATGCAGGGTATATTGAATGCCTCTCCATATTTGATCCTGAGAAAACTCCCGAAACCATTTTTCGACCGTATGACTATCTACATGATCTTTCACTGCCTGATAGATTTCTTCAAATTCGTTGCCAGGCGAACTGCTGATTGTCGTATAGGGTACACTGACTTTGCCTTTTACTTTGGCAGCCTTGATATTAAAAAAACGAATACCGGACACTTTTTTACGACCTACCCCTTTTTTTCGTTCGTAGGTAGGTTCGTATTCAAATGTAATGTCGGCTTTTTCATTAATTTCCCGGTATGCGGGTTCCAGCACCCGCTGTTTGATGTGTTCCCAGGTTTTAAGCGTATCCTTCAAAACTTTTTTGAGCCTACCGTCAAATTCTTTGGCCCCGATCATTTCCCGAAACTCATCAAAGCCTACCGTTTTTGATCCTACGTATTCGTAAAGTTTCAACAGTTCGTAGGTTCGGATGACATAGGCCGAATCGATCTGCATCGTAATTTCCGGGTCATATTGCGTATACCGCTTTTTGAGTTGCAACAGGTAAGGACTCAGCTCCCCGTTGAACTTTAAGCTAATAAATCCATCCTCCTTGCCATAATCGCCCACATCCCGTGGACGATCCACCATTGACATCAGCGGATAGCTCTTCAACCGGTGGTCTCCCGCTTCATCAACGTAAGGAATATGAACCACCCGATTCAGCAACAGTTCTTCTGCCTTCCGTATTTCCTGGTACAGCTTGCCATTGGGCTTCTTGTCATATTCAGAAATGAAATCACGGATAAAAATATCAACCTGCTTAAAATCCGTATCATTTTGGCGGATTTCCTTCACCATTTTCTCAAACAACCGGATTTCCCAAAGCGTAAACCGATAACGTGCCTCAACTAGCTCATTGCTTTTCTTAATGAGCGTGATTGATGTGTATTTTTTCGCGTGTTGATTCTCTTTCTCGTCAGCCATAATGCACAGGTTTGAAAAACAGGAGCAATTTAAATAAAAACACTTAAAAGTAAAACTTGTGTTTTTATGTGAGGAATATGTGCGGCAATGATGTGGGATATGTGCTTGATACGAGAGGTATACGTGCGGCAATGATGTGGTATACGTGCGGCAATCGTGAGGTATATGTGCGGTATACGAGAGGAATACGTGTTTTATTTGCTTGTAACTTTATGAAAATCTGATAGTTATGCCTTCTAAAGAGTATAATAGATTATAATAAAAAAAGAATACAACAACTTGTTTGTTGTCTACTAAGATCAATAGGAGAATCGATTTTTCTGAGAAAAAAGGAAATACATTAGTAAAATGGGGAAAGTTGTGGAGAACTTCGAAAGTTTTGCCCCTTACAATGATTTGGAAAACGAAATACAAATAGGCATTTAAACACAAATTCCTCACACCTGAGCTCCCACTCTCTATTTTCTCCCTTTTTTCAGTCGCCTGAGGTCTCTGGGAGATTCATTTGGTACTTAAAGCGACTTGAATAAAAGCACATTTTCCTCCTGCCTGGAAAACAGAAGCAAAAAAGAATGGCTTCAATGCCTCAGGAAAGTAAAAATTAACGATTTCCCATCCCGACAAAGAAGCCATTTAAACACATTTTCCTCACGTGTCAAAGAAGTGATTTTAAGGTCTTTACCGAAGTAATCAGTTCATCACATACGCGGCTATCAGGATTCTCGCTCGAACGAAGCTCCCCTGCAAGGTGTTGGATTTTATCAAGTAGCGATGCTTTATCTACATTTGAATGCTCTTTATACCCCACCGTCTGATTAGCTTTTTGTGAAGGCTCCTCCCCTCGCGCCAATGCCTGAATATCTGATTTACGCATTTTAAGTTGTCCGCTCAACACAGCCTTTTTCTTGTCCGTAGGCAGTTTATCAAGCCCTTGTGCAAACTCTGCATCGCGCTTGATCGTCTTTTGACTGACGTTAAACTGAGCCGCCAAACGATCAGCGGTCGTTAGACCAGAGTCATAAGGGACAATTTGACCTTTATGATCCGAATCATCAGGTGCAGGAATTTCTGACCCATAAGGGACAATTTGACCCTTATGGGTAGTACGCTCATATTTACCTCGTTCGAGCTTTTGAGCATTATACTTTTTACCCCGCAAATAGGATATTTGTTCAGGAGTTAAATTTCTTCTCCCCAACTGATTATCAATCATATAGTCCTTCACTTCGGCCATTGAAGGGAAGGAAATTAAATTAATACGAAAGTCAAGTTGATGCGTGGAACAAATTCGGAAACGGTTGTGTCCATCAATCAAAATGTAATCACCCGTAGCCAGAGGTGCAGTTTCGAAAGTCGCCGACAGGGAAGTGGTAACCTCCCAAACGAGTAAGGCCTCCCGGCAGCCTTCTTTCAGAATGTTAGCTTCCAGCTGAGCAAATTCGTCGGCCTGCAACGGCGGAATCAGTTCTTCCAATTCGGGCAGCACTTTGATGCGCTTTCGAATATCTTCATGCCGCATCAGGCCCTGATCCTTTATCATCCTATTTTCACCCAAAAAACTCTGATATTTTTTCATGCTACATTTTTCAATTAATTTCTTTGGATAAGTTCATTGGCCAGTTTCATATAATCTTCGGCAGCGTTGGATTGTGGTGCATAGGTGAAAATATCTTGCTGGGCAATCTGAGATTCTTTGACAGCTACATTGTTGCGAATGTCCGTTTCAAAAATCCGAAAATCTGCCAGTGTTTGCTTAATGTATTCGATCATGTCGCGGTGTACTTTCAAACGTTTGTCAACCATCGTAAGCAACACCCCTTCCACTTTGAGTGTATAATTGATGCGGTCGCGAACCTGAAAGATTCGGTCAAAAAGATTGGAAACACCTTTCATCGCCGAAGCCTCCGGTTGCAGAGTAATCAGGCAGCTATCAGCTGCTACGAGGGCAGAGTTCGTAAAAATATTAAGTGCTGGCGGACAGTCGATCAGAATGTAATCATACCGATTCAGTAAAGGAGCAAGAGCATTTCGTAATTGATTGACGCCTCCCACGGCCTGCACAAGTTCCAGATCGGCGTATGCAAGTTCCAGATCACTAGGCGCAAGGTCGTAGTTTTCCCCGAGTGGGACGGTGATGAGCGGAGTATTTTTCAGCAAGGTATGCACCACCTGAGTGTCCGGTTCATCAATCCCAAGTGATTGCGAGAGATTTCCCTGCGAGTCCATATCAACCATCAACACCCGGTACTTTTTCAGCGCGAGTGCTTTGCCGAGATTAATGGTAGTGGTGGTTTTTCCGACGCCTCCTTTATGATTAATCACCGCAATGACACGGGCCTTGCGCACAAACCCATGGGCAAAACCATATTTACTGAGTACGGGTGTGAGAGCTGAGAGGTGTTTTTCATTCAGAATGCGGCGTCCGGCCAGCGCTTTTGAAAGCGTCGAAGAGGGAAGTCCAGCTTCTTTTTCCAGAATGGACAGGGAAAGTGCCGGATTTTGATTTAGAATCCCGACAACATCATCGTTGGTTAACATAGAGTGGCTTATTTGTCTAAATATTTAGACAAATAAGCCATAAAAAATTCTTTTTGTCAAGAAATTTAGACAAAAGCTTATTAAGTGGCTCACAATGTTAACACCTCCACTATTTATGTATTACAAAATCGGCTGAATGAATATCAAAATTTAAAGAATACCTTAAAAAGTTTAGGGATGAAAATTCTCTATAAACAGTGGGCAACCTCCTTGAGAAATACTTCAAAATTACTTTTGGTAAACAAACTGGCGGAAAAAATGTAAAACTGGGAGAGTAAAAAAGTGGAAGAGTTGATTCGCCAGATTTCAAGGAACTCATAAGTTTTGCCGAATTGAACGCCAAAGTTCACAATTTCCCCCTGGTGAGGTCTCGCTGAGAATTGCGTAGATTGTCAATCTGCCTTGACAAAATCGTATGGCGAAATGTAGGGCTTATATCAAACCTTCTTCTGCGGTAAAAAATGGATGATCGAAAATCATAGAGCGTGAGCTAATGTGCTTATTTTAAAGGGAATAGTTCAAATTTGATTTGTTCGAATTGCCTGAACTATACTATGCAATGTCACACCCTCAATGAAAAAGCCAATTTCGATTTAACACATCCTTACCTTCAATATCACTGAACCTTTTAAAGGTAGCATTTAAAATTTCTTGTTCCGAGCTTTAAGTGACTGCGGAAACAGCTCCATTGCCAAAGTATTGAATTAAAACAAGGTATAGATTGTAGCCCTTCTCGTATCTTGCGGTAGATTTTACAAGCACTACACCTAATTTAATAGTATGAAGTACATTTTACAACTCGCACTTTTTTTCTACGCAAATTTTATCCTTCAATCCCTTCATGCTCAGTCTTTCCACATTGAAGGACCAGAAATAATTTGTTATGGTACATCGGCTACTTTGACGGCGGCAGATTGTTTAGGCAAGGTACATTGGTGTACAGGTGATTCCACTGCCACAATTTCAATAAGCCCCAAATCCATGACGCAATATTCAGCTACCTGCACAGATACCGAGGGGCAGCTACTGGTAACGAATCATGCCGTGGGCGTTTTCCCAATACCTTCTTTCACTTCCAGTACTTCCGAGCTTTGTTCCAATAACAATGTAATTTTACGTACGAACTCCACAGATAATACACATACATTTATGTCCTGGAAGCGTGACGGTCAACCCATCGTTTCAGGTAATGGGGCATATTTTGCAGATCAATCAGGGACTTATACGGTTGAGGATGGCACTACACCCGGTGTTTGGGTTACTTATCCAGAAGTACCAGAAACCGGGGTTTTACGAAAATTTTCCTTCATCGATGATACGATTGGATGGGCTCTTACCGGAAAGCAGGAATTAGTTAAGACTACGCGAGGTGGTAAAAATTGGTTCAAGCCTACATATACGCTCAACATGACTCTCGCTGATAGTCTAGTAGATTTAGTCTTTACTGACGAAACAACGGGATGGACCTGTACGGGAAGTAAGATATTTAAAACCAGCGATTCGGGCGTCTCATGGACCATTCAATATGAAGATACCACAGTTTTTATAAACGATTTGTTTTTTTTAGACAATGAAAATGGATGGGCCGTAGGTAAATTCAATACAAATGGAAGTAGCCTCTATTTTGAAAGTGTATTACTAAGCACAACGAATGGCGGAGCAAGTTGGCAACGCATTGAGCCCCCTTCTAAATTTGTCATTTTTAATACGATACAATTCGTAACGCAATCCATTGGCTGGGGCATAAGTAATGAGTATGACTATTACACAGGCCAGGTTTTTGATGGAACTCTATATAAAACAACTGATGGGGGGAACACGTGGTATCCACAAATTAGAAATCTATTTTCCGGGCCACTTTCCTGTGTGCATTTTAAGGATATCAACAATGGTTGGTTAGCTGGTAGCTTTTTTATGGCATATACCAAGGACGGGGGCAATACCTGGACGTCCTCATTTCAAATAAATACTAGCCCCTTTGATCAATATATTGAATATCCAAAAGCTATAAATTTTGTGGGTGAAATAGGTTGGATTCTGGATCAAAATCGAGCCTATTATACAACAAATGGCGGCCAATCCTGGGTCGTAAGTGAGTATCAGTCTAGCTCTTTCTATCCCTCAAACGTTGCTTTTTTGCCATCAGGGAGAGTTATTGCAACAAACGAAACCGGAAATTCAGTCAAATTTTTGCCAAAAGCTCAATCCTGCATCTCATCCATTGTAATTGAGCCATCCCCGCAGCCGCCCCTTGTGCTCTCAAGCAATTCGCTCATGCAGGCCTTTTGCGAAGGCCAGATTATTACCCTTACCGGCAATCGGTGCGACGGTACTTTACGGTGGTCTACCGGAAGTACGGCGACATCCATCTCCGTAGCTGCCTCGTCCCATATGTCTGATTACTCTGTCTTTTGTACATCAGCAAACGGATGTACCAGCACAACACATGTGAAGCTCGGTGTTCTTCCAAAACCAATCCTTACTACTTCAATATCGGAACCCTGCAACCGTCCATCGTTGACTGCCACGGTGGAAAGTCAATGGCCGGTTCAGTGGAATTTACGCTGGAAAAGAAATGGCGAATTGATTAATGGTCAAAATAGCACCGAATTCATGGTCAAAAAATCAGGAACATATTCTGCAGAAGTAGAGCAAACCGGTGTATGGGGATCACAACAACCAGTTAAATTTAATGAATATGACCTATACCATGTGCAATTTATATCCAACGAAACTGGTTTTGCTGTGGGGATAACCAACCTGAATGAGCACATTCTGCTTTCTACTTTTGATGGAGGAGAAAATTGGTATCCACAGTTTCTTCCTTTATCCAATAAATATTTTACTATCCATAAATTCTACTTTGTTAATCAAACCCACGGGTGGATTATGGGTGAGCTAGTCACAGAACCCAATACAACGGATATTTTGCGCACCACAGATGGCGGTAAGAATTGGCAAACCACCAGGTTACCTACCAACTTTTTTACTTCACTATTTTTTATTGATCATTTAACGGGCTGGATAGGAGGGGATTATGGTAAGGTTTGGAAAACTGTTGATGGGGGAGTCACATGGACATCCCAGCACTCTACCCTTTACCAGGAAATTGTACAATCCATTCACTTTCAGGATGAATTACGGGGTTGGGCAGGTACCTCTGTTGGCAACATGCTTTCAACGGATGATGGAGGTGCATCCTGGACAAAGCTAAATAGTCCCAATGTTTCTAAATTTCAATCCCTGCAATTTACCAGCGCTAAGCATGGTTGGACCATAGCGAATGAGATTAACGGTCTCTTTCGCACCACTGATGGTGGTGCAAACTGGCAACGGATCATTTATGATAGTACAGGTCAACATTTAGCCCTCGATCTGGATTTTGTAAATGACAGCATTGGTTTCATTCGAAGCTATAATTTGTTATTCACCACAACCAACGGGGGCGCTACGTGGCGTCGAATGGCTATACCACTAAACCTTAATGATATGTCATTTACGGATGCTACACATGGCTGGCTGGTTGGATCCGGTATTCATACGTATCGGCCAGTGTTGTCTGCATGTATTTCTTCGGGTGTCGAAATATTTACATCAGAAATTGCTCCACTCAGAAGCATAAGCTCCGGCTATTGGGATATACCGGAGGTGTGGAGTTGTGGTACAATTCCTACCGCAATGGACGATGTACATATCAGCAGTGGTCATATCATTACTTTACCTCAGGATTTTTCGGCACAGGCAAAAAGTATAGACATTCAGGGAGAAATCGAGGCAGACCTAAACTCTGGAATTCAAATAGGAAAGCCATAAACAGGTAAACCAAGGGGATTGTCAAATTTAGTAAGGGCTTACATTCAGGTATTTGGCCTATTTTTAACTATACAGGTTGATTGCAATTTAGAATGATCTATACTTTTTTGTCCGCGTTTTTCCGGCATCCCGGTCGCTTAACCACTGCTGAGTGCCCTGAAACAGTTAGTATTTTATGCTTTCTGGATGATTCTCACTGGCTCACATTTCCAGATCTTTGGAAGTTTCAGTACTGAAATCAACATTTGAACGTACATTCCTGAGTGAATACATGCCTTTATTCCAGCTATTACTAAATGTCAATGATATACCGAGTTTCGCACAATTTGGGAACCGTAATTTGGAGGTATGATTTGTCAAAATTTTGTAGCTTGAATAAACAGTCTTTTACCTACCAAATGTATATTGTGTGTACGATTCTTATTAGGCTGGAGCATTCAGAATTTATTCCTCAAATTATATTTTCGCCAAAAAGTAATCAAGATTTCAGGAGAATAAAGAGCTCGTCCAGTCCTTCCAATGCGGCAGTTAATCCTTCTTTGAAACCCATTTGAATCGTCGATTCCAGTTGAGCCAGGTCGTTGTAGATAATCTGATTTTCTACCAATGTTTTCTCGTGCTTAGTTGTAAAAACGATCTTCCAGGACGACTGAGGCCATTCGTGGTTAATATTCGCCTGCTCGTCAGCAAAGGCATCAATTCCAATAAAGTACTCATGCAATTGAATGGTATGATAGCTAGTCAATCCCCAATGTACCTCTCCATCTGGACCTACCATAGCATAATGCCAATGCCCACCTTCTCTGAAATCCATCGACTTTGTACGAGCTTTCCAGGGTTTTGGTGCCCACCATTGATCGAGTAACTCACTCTTGGTGTAGGCATCCCACACCAAAGGAAGTTCCGCGGCAAATTCCCGCCGTACAGTAATGGTGTTGGTTTCTTTATTCACTAAAAATTCAAAAGCCAGGTTCTTTGCCATTTTATTGATTTTTTTTGAGTGTTTCCAATACCTTATCAAGTTCATTGAAGCGGCTTTCCCAAATCGTGCGGAATTGCTCTAACCAACCGTCAATTTCTTTCATTTTGTTGATTTCCAGCTCGTAGTATATTTCCCGTCCCTGATGTTTTGCCGTAATTAGCCTGCACTCAGTCAAAATTTTCAAGTGCCGGGAAACTGCCTGCCTGGTGGTGTCAAAATGTTCGGCCAGCGCATTTGGTGTCATTGCCTGAACAGCTATCAGCACCAGAATGGCGCGACGTGTAGGGTCGGCAATGGCTTGAAAAATGTCTCGTCTCATGTTGATTGATAAGTCAGTACTACAATGCCGCAGTCGAAGGATTGACTTGCCAGAAGCTTATAGGTTTGTTTGCCTGTGATTTCACTAAAAATAGGCATACCACGGCCCAAAATGGTTGGATTTATAAATAAATGCAATTCATCAATAAGTTGGTCTTTGAGTAAGGATGAAACGAATTTCCCTCCGCCATAAACAATCATATCCGCTCCTTCCAACTGTTTAAGGGCATTTATTTCGGTGGCCAGTTCCCCCGAATTAAGGGTAGTATTTTCCCAGGATGCTTCATAAAGGGATTTAGAAAAAACTATTTTCGGGGTTTCCACAAATTTTTTGGCACCTTCCACAAACTGCTCGCCAAGATATGCGGCAGTCCAGTAGGGAATAAATCCTTCGGCTAGGGCCCGTCCCAGCAATATTGTATCAACAGGCTCGGTTATCGCCGCTACGTATGCTTTCAGGTCATCAGACCAATTAAACAGTAGCCAATCCATCTCGCCAGCAGTGCCGGCAATGAAACCATCCATGGATATTTGTACCTGCAGTTTTAGCTTTCTCATGCATATCTGTTTTAACGTGCAAATGAATGGTTGCAAATTTAAATGCAACTAATTGGTTTCGCAAATTTTTAGTCTTTTTTTACATAAAAACCTCCGACTGCTCTGAAAGGGCCGGAGGTTTTAGGCAGAACTTTACTTCAACTGTGTTCTTTTCAATCAGATACTGACCTACATAAGTGAGTGAATTCTCAGGTATTGAAGCAGCATAATGGTTTTTGCGTCTTTGATTTCCCCGGTTTGGAGCATTTTCAACGCTTGTTCATAGTCAATTTCCAATACTTCAATATTTTCTTCCTCGTCCTGAAGACCACCACCTTCATTGACCTTCATTTCTTTGGAATACTCCGCGATGAAAAAGTATAGAATCTCAGTAACCGAACCGGGCGACATATACGCTTCAAAAACCTTACGAATATCCGAGATTTTATAGCCGGTTTCTTCCTGGGTTTCGCGGCGAATGCAGTCCTCCGGATTGTCTTTGTCGAGCAGTCCGGCGCAGGCTTCGATCATCATTCCATCATTATTCCCGTTCACAAAGGTCGGTAACCTAAATTGCCGGGTCAAAATTACCGTTCCCAATTGAGGATTGTAGAGTAGAATCGTGGCACCGTTCCCGCGGTCGTAAGCCTCTCTTGTTTGAACGTGCCGGCTGCCGTCTTTTTTGAAATACTCGTAGGTAATTTTTCGCAACACGTACCAGTTATCCGAAAGCACCTGAGTGTCTAAAATTTTCACATGATTAATCATAAGTAGGGTTATTTATTGACGTATGTAAGATCCTGTGAAGGTAGTTTTTTTTAGGCAAAAGGTTATTTTCCTTATTTAAAACCAAAGAGAAAAGGAAAAAGAAAGGTCACCACAAGGGTCCACAGGCAGTATATCGGTAAGTATTTGGCCATAATCTTTCCAACACTCGACAACCCGGCTTCCTTAAATAATACCTGATAGAGCTGAGTAGTTACCAGCAAAAGATGAATCAAAATCAGCACATTTCCCCCTAAAACCGCGGCCCGGTTTGGAGTTATGCCACCTTCTGAAATTCGGAAAAGAATGGCTGATAGCGCAATTCCATTGACGATAATCGTTACGACTGATAGTAGAAAAAGTACCCAAATTTCCGCCCGACTGTTGGAAGCTTTGCTGGTTTCGGCAATGGAAAAGAAAATGATGGCCATTACACCAATAAGCAGGGCGTTGAAAATGAGCAAAAACTCACGATCGTTGTAGGGGTCCTTGCCTGCATAAACTATGGCAACCAGATAAACAACAAGCATAATGAGTACCAACGGACTGAAAATTTTGGCAAGAACCGGCGATACTTTTCCAACAAGCTGTGGATTGGTCTGCGTGAGAAATGTACCTAAAATCGGCGCAGCCGGAAGCCCAAATGTAACGACATATTCGACATAAAATTCTTCAATTTTAAACCCAATCAGAGAAAAAAGGCCAATCGTAATAGCAGTCATTAAGCCGCCGGCAATCAGAATCAGCGTGGTCATAACCACCAAATCCCCGTTATATTTCAAATAACCCAGCCGTTTTTGTTCCTGATTTTTGAATTCCCCAATGAACGAAAACCCAAGAATTGACCATAAAAAGAGCAGCAGATGAATAGAAGAGAGCAGCAAGGTATCGCTTTGGGGCGAATTGGGAAAAAGGTTAATAAATACCAACGCAAAAAGCATTGCTCCTCCAATGAAGGCAATTTTTTGAATACTGAGCTTGTTTTTCCACCCAAAATAGGCCGTCAGTACCGGAAAGATTACAAAGCCAATATTTCTTGGGAAAAAATAATCCGGGTCTATTTGGAAGAAAACAGGAATTTTGGCGATGAGCCCGGCGACCAAAGAAGCAAGGAACACAAATAGTAATTCTTGACGGGTACCCCATTGAATTTCATCATGATCCTGAGTAAATCGCTCTTTCCAGAAATCAGCAAGGGGTTGACCCTTTACTTCTGGATATAGAGTTAAAAAGGCGCGTTTAAACGGTGTCTTATCGGACCGGTACAATTTTTCAAGTTGCGCAGGATTTGTCAATTGGCTGCGAATTTCGCTTGTGAGCGGCAGCAGCTCTGTTTCGGATGAGTCAGAGGTTCTTGTTTTCATTTTTTTGTTTGTTAAAGTACTTTGAAATGCAAAGTGAAAGGTTAAAAAAATTATTTGGCGTTTTTATTTTTCAAAATTAGCTGTTCAAGTACTGCAAGGTGCGCCTGAAATGCACGAAGGCCCAGGGCTGTGACTGTGTAATTAGTATTAGGTTTTCGGCCAATAAAGGATTTTTCAACCTGCACAAATCCCTCTTTTTCAAGCGCTTTCAGATGACTTGCCAGATTCCCATCAGTCACGTCCAGAAACTCTTTCAGCGAATTAAAATCAAGACTATCATTTACAGCCAAAGCCGACATGATTCCCAGTCGGATGCGGCTTTCAAATGCTTTGTTCAGACCGTCGATTGATACTTTCACCGTTCGTATTTAAAATGCATATACAGCCCATAAATAATATGAACTACTCCAAACCCAAAGGCCCACAAAAGCAGGCTGTATTCCAAAAAATAGACGCTCAGCAAACCCGATGCCATGTAAACGAAACCCATAATCCTGACTTCTCCATAGGTGAATTTGGCTGCATTGAACAGTGCAAGCCCATAAAAAATGAGCGATAACGGCATCATCAATCCGGTGGCACCTTTTAAAAACATGATAAGAATAAAAAAACCTCCCACCACCAGCGGAACGCCCATGTTTATCAGCATACGGCGTGAAGTGGCGTTCCAGGCCTTTTCACCCCGTTTGCGGGCAGTGTAGTAGGAAAAAAAGAGGGCAGTGCAAAGTGCTACAAAAAGTAGCCCGGTGGCTATTACGAAGATATTTGATGAGTTTCCTTTTACAGGCAACGAATACATCACTTCATCCGGGTTGAAGCCCAACATGATTTTGGCAACGTAGGCCGCCGCTAATGCATACAGTCCCACCAGAATTCCTGCCCAGCCCGACAATGACAAAAATTTGGAGGTACGTTCCATCATGGAGCGTATCTCAGCCAGATCCTCAATATAATCCCTTTCCTGTTTCATTTAAAAGTACTTTGAATTGCAAAGTTAAAAGCAGAATCTTAGGTTCCAAGTATATTGAACGTTATTTTTTGTAAATACCCATAAAAAAACAGGATAAGATTACGATTGTAGAGTCGTGGTCTTATCCTGCTACTTTCTGTACTAATCTAAAAGATTACCCCGCTACTCCTTCGGCTGCGGAATTCTTTTGGCAATAGCATCAAACATATTCAGCAAACTGCCTTTGAGCGTATCATCATCTACTTTTGTTAGATCCATTGTAACGTCATAGCCCTGAGCTGAGAATCCAAAACCTAACTTATCGCCGTCTTCAGTGATGTCGGTCAATACCGTTTTCGCTCCGCTTGTGTCGCCATCCAAACTCATTTCTCCACTCAGTTTTCCATCCGTCCGGACGAGATCTACCATCAATTTTGCATCTCCATTGGGAGTTTCTTTGATAAGTACTTCCCACTTACCAACAAAAAAATCAGTGGTTTGGGTAGTTTGTGAAAAGCCTTTTGATGCTAAACCCAGCACCAGAAAAAGTAAAAGCAGGCTATTTTTTTTCATGTATAAAATTGATTTGGTTAATTGGTTGCTTAGTTAATTTTATTACCCGGTTATGGATAATCTCTTGAATTTAATCTGATATAAATTCCAGACCAAAGGTACAGAATCTTGTTTTGATATTGTCTTTTTTTGTAGACAATAAATAGATTTTTTTATAAAAAAGTATAATTAATGAATATTATTAGATAAGAACCCACACGAAAATCCGTTATTTTCTATTTTCCGCCCATTTTTCATTAATTTCTTCAATGTCTATAAAAGGCAAATGAGGCTAGTCCGGTATTTAAACTTCAAAATTTAACAAATCCGGAAGAATTCCCTTTTTGATGGACGTTTTGCATGGTGGTATTCTCAAAAAAGGTAAACTTTCCACCGTGTCCTGAAATTCGCTGAAGCGAAACTGAACGGGAAAATTTACCTTCTCTAAAATTTTCAATCTGATAGTAATCAGGGAGTTATGGTTACAATCGAACCATCTTCACGGTAGGTCAATTCGCGGACTTTTACGTTGCGTAGGTGTGTTTTACCCGATACTTGTGCGTCATGATAAAACAGATACCATTTTCCTTTAAACTCCACGATAGAATGGTGCGTCGTCCAACCTTCCACTGGTTTTAGAATCGTGCCCTGATAGGTAAAAGGTCCGTAAGGAGACGTGCTCGTGGCATAAGCCAGAAAGTGTGTATCGCCCGTAGAATACGAAAAATAGTATTTTCCATTGTAGGTATGCATCCACGAACCTTCAAAGAACCGACGGTCGTGATCACCGGCCAACAACGGTTTTCCGTCCTTATCCAAAATCACCACATCTTTCACCGGCTCATCAAACGAAAGCATATCTTTACTCATTCGGACGACCTTTGCAGTCAGGGCGGGTTCATTGTCTTTGCCCAAATCAGTTTTCAAACTGGCATCGTAAGTGCCTGTATGCCAGCGTTGCAATTGCCCGCCCCATATCCCGCCAAAATACATATACGAATTTCCATCCGTATCTGTAAATACGGCCGGGTCAATGCTATAACTTCCCGCAATGGGTTCGGGTTGAGCCTTAAACGGACCCGTGGGAGAGGAGCTCGTGGCAACCCCGATTCGGAAAACGTCCTGTTTGTCTTTGACAGGAAAATATAGAAAGTACGTTCCGTTTTTGTAAGCCGCGTCAGGAGCCCACATTTGACGGCCCGCCCAGGGTACATCCTTAATATCCAAAGCCACGCCGTGATCGGTAACTTTCCCACCGATTTTTTTCATAGACAACACGTGGTAATCCTGCATATTGAAATGCCCTCCCTCATCATCCTGTGGCACATTTGCTTCAATGTCGTGAGAAGGATAAATATATATTTTACCCTTAAAAACATGCGCCGATGGGTCAGCAGTGTATATATGGGTGACAAGCGGTATTGGGTTGGAAGATGCATTTTGGCAGATACCCGCATGCAGGCCGACGCCAAGCAAAGCCAGAAAAATCAGAGCAATTTTTGTAGAAAACGTCATAGAGTTGATTGGATAGGTTAATTGAAAAAAGTTGTGCGAAAAAAGAAAAGTCCTAATTTTTAAATTTAAATACGGGTATTCTTTTCATACAAAGATCTAAAAAAAAGTAGTTAGGAATAATTTTCGCAGCATTACCTGGCTTGCAGGAAAAAGGGAGAGGCAGGTAGTCCTTCATAATTATACAAATTTGCACCCGCAGGATTGTCGGCCCACGCATAGCGTACGGATACCGGGTGGGGTACCTTTTCGCTCCAAACTACGACCTGATTTCCCTCAATACGGGCATTTGCCCACACATATTTTTTATCCGGGCCTGCCAGAGCAAAATGTTTCAGCGGCCTGCCATCTTTGGCCAGCAGGCCGCTTCCGATATGGGAAAAAGTGATTACCAACCGGTTTCCATCTTTGGTTGCGGTTTTTGCTATTGGACCTGAGTAAACAACCTCCGTATCGCCGTAGGCCACTTTTTCTGCTGCCAGCGCAAGCCTCGTCCCTACGGTCTGCTTGTTGAGCGGGTGAATGTCGTTCCATTCGCCGGCGTCGATGATGACCGCCATAGCGGTATTTGGAACCGATAGCGATTGGAGTTGTGCCTGTCGCAATTCGGCCCAGTTGCTCTCACTGGGTTTTTCCTGCACGGGCAGGTAGTTGGCCAGTTGAACATAAATAAAGGGAAAAACGCCGGAAACCGCACCCGTCTGCTGCCAATGCTTCCGCCAATCACCGATCAATGCAGATAGCAGCTTGCTATACTCGGCAGGACTGTCGGCATTTGATTCGCCCTGATACCAAAGTGCACCTTTTATGGTATAGTTGACCAGCGGCGCAATCATACCGTTAAACAATCCCAAAGGTTTGTACTGAAAGAACGTGGTTCCCGGCAGGGGAGGGGCGGTAGCGCCTACCTGGTAGCGCCACATACCTTTCAGATCCATAGGCTTACTATCTACTACCAATTCATAGGGTTTATCAGGAATGAAACCGCCTTTACCATTGGTACTAATCACCCGAATTACCAACGTATTTTTACCAGCTTTCAACAAATCTGCCGGAATTTGGTACCGTCGGGGTGGATATTGATAGCTGATGGAACCTATAAACCGGCCATTAACAAAAACCGAATCTGCATCCACAATTCTTCCTAAAAATAACTTCGCAGGTTTTTTTGCCCATTGTTTGGGTATATCTATTTCCCGTCGAAACCACACTACGCCATTGCCGGGAGCAACACCGGCATCTTCCCAAAAACCAGGCACCTGCATGACCGGCCAATCAGAGGCATCAAAGTTAGGATCTGTCCAGGATTTTTCGCCCTGCCAGCCTTTATCCTGTTTGTACAGTCGGGCATACCACGCGCGAATATCGCTTTGTTCCCTTTGTTGAATTCGTTTTATATATAGACTGTCTTTAAGGATTTCGGCTGTTGCCACATGTTCAGGAAATGCTTTCAAAGACTCCTGGCTAAGCCAGGCCTCGGCCGGTGAGCCGCCAACGCTGGCATTGATCAGACCAATGGGGATCTGGTACTTTTCGTAGAGATGTTTGGCAAAAAAATAAGCAACTGCCGAAAACTGCATCACAGATTGCGGATTTGCCGACTCCCAGCGGCCGGGTGGGAGATCCTGCATCGGGCCCTGAAAATTGTAGCGGGTGGGTAGAAAAAAATGCCGGATATTTGGATTTATAGCCGCGGCAATTTCCTCGCCGTAGCGTTCCTTGACACGCTCCATTGGGAGGGCCATGTTCGACTGCCCCGAACATACCCAAACATCTCCAACCAATATATTCTTGATAATCAGTTGGTTACTAGCAATAAAGCTCATTTGATACGGTCCGCCAGCAGGCTGAGCGGGTAATTGCAGCTTCCATTCACCCTGTGAATCAGCTTCGGTCCGGTAGGTTTTTCCCTGCCATAGTACTTGAACTTTCTCACTGGCTTCGGCCCAGCCCCACACGTTCACGGGCGTGTCACGTTGTAGTACCATGCCATCGCTTACCAGCCGTGGAAGTCGGATTTGACTGCTGCCGGTTTGGTACATTCCAAAGAAAATACTCAGAAAAAAGAATCGGAAGTAAAGGGTATTGCAGTTTTTTGCGCGTAGCATAGAAGGTCTACTAATTTATGTTCCAGGGCTAAAATAGTGGGTTGTGAATAGAAAAACCACTTCCCTGGACTGAATAAAAGGGATTTACAGAGTTTTATATTTCATGAAATACTATTTTCTAAATTAACAGAAATAAAGAAAATATGTTAGATAAAGATAAAATCTCACCTTACCCTCAGAGGCGTCATGCCAAGGGTTTGTCCATTTTTTAGAGAAAATGTCTTTACCGCTACCTCTAACTCTTAATAAATGATAAGTTAACTGTAGGATAATTTACTTTAAACAGTATCAGGGTTTTTGTTGTCGTACAAAAAGTCTAAGAGTAACTTCGACTTCGCACGCAGCTGTTGTGATTTTTGGGAGAAATCTTCGGCCAAACCCGGTTGTCCAGTAGTATGCGCCTGAGTTGCCGATTGCTCCATTAACATGATTCCCTCCTCAACACTACGCAGAGCAGACCAAACATTGATTTCGGTAACTTCCACAATGTCCGTCATGAGCGACTGAGCTGAGAACCCGTGTCCGGTATGACACCGATAGCGCATGCCGCAACCTTCCTTTATTCCCACCAAAGCTCCACCGCATTCGGGACAGGTATAGTCTGTTTTCTGACCCATTTCCCGGATACCCGAGTCGAACGCGTACCGCTGTGCGGCAATCTCTGTTTCAATGTGCAGCTGTTTTTTTTGTTGCTCGTTAAGCTCCGCGTGAGAATCGTTCGGTTGTTTATTGACAAGCCTGACGATCAGTGCACCGATTTCAGCGATTGGCAGGACATAATCAACCTCGAATGTATCGAGCACACTTTGAGGCATTTGCGGGTATAATGCTTCCTGAGGGCTTTGCGTTATGGTAATACCACCCATTTCACGGACTGACCATAATCCAGAAGTTCCGTCGCTTAGGCGACCGGTCAGTACTACGCCAATGACGCGCGGCCCATACTCAATTGCAGCTGATCGCATGAGAACATCAATTGAAGGTCTAAACCGATTTTCTTTGGGCCCTTTTTTTACCAGAATTTGCTCATCAAACAAAATCATGTGTCGGTCGGCAGGAGCGATGTAAATATGACCCGGCTGTAATTTTTGCCCATCCTTCGGATTCACAGCGGGTAATGAACCAGCAGCAGAAAGTATCGAAGGTAATTGGCTGTTTGCATCCGCAGCAAGGTGTTGAACAATGCATATAGATGCTTCAAAGTTTTTTGGGAAAGAGCTAACCAACTCTTTCAAGGCCATGACTCCGCCTGCCGAAGATCCAACCACCACAATGTTTTGTTTTTCCATGAATAGCATTCATACAAAATGCATACCCATCCCATGCTGATCCAATTCCTTAACTACCTTTTCAACAAACTTTCCGTCGGCACCTGTGATCATTTCTACAATATAGGCCCCTGCCGGCAGTTGCCCGATAACTATTGATTTTGATTCCCTTTGACTAATCAGGGCTTGACCCGAAGAATTTAATGAGCGAACTTCCCGGAAATCTACAGGTGCAGGTATCTGTATTTTTAATTCAACCTGTGTCGGATTTGGATAGGGGTACAGCTATTTTTTCACAGAGATTATAGCATAAAGTAAAAAATATTTCAAAAGGTTTATTGGATACAACCCTTTTGAAATTTCACTTAGGCTGTGCAAAGAGCGATACAGTATAGTCGAGCAAAGCGGTGTTTCCAACTTTTCCATGTCCCGGAATGACAACCTCTGCATCTGCATATTTATTTTTCAGGTTCGTTACCGTCTGTGACCAGGCGGCTAGGTTTGCATCTTCCAGATTACCTTTTCCCGCATTGACTTCTTTAATCAAACATCCACCAAACATTACTTTTTCACTGGGAAAATAGCCGATAACATTGTCACGAGTATGTCCCTCTCCCGGAAAATCAACCAATACTTTCTGGTTTCCAACGGTCAGTTCGAGGCTTGTATCAAAACTTTTTTGTGGAACCACATACTTCATTTTTTCGGCCAGATTTATCGTGCGTAACGACGCATAGGAAGGAATTCCCTGTCGATGAAATTCGGCCAAACCACCCAGACAATCAGTGTGAAAATGAGTAGGGATAATCGCCACCACCTTGCAGTGTAGTTGATCTTTAACCCAGGCAATGAGCTGTGCGGAAGTTGAATCGTCGCCGGGCGTATCATATATTACGGCTTGATTCTTATCATAAACGATCATGCCGTTGCAGCTGACTTTGCCAAAAGTCTGAGTTTGCAGATAGCTCGTATGAAGATAGACATGGTCTTTGAGCTTTTGAACGATCAGCCGCTCCGAGGAGAAACTTTGGTCAGTAACTTTGACAGATTGACATCCAAACAGAAGGAAGATGAATAGAACCGGTACAAATAAGATTTTCATAAAATTGGGTAAGAGACCTTTAATCCGCACGAATGTACAGTTTTTCGGCTTTTTTTAGCAAATTTTAATCTATGTAACTATTATTTGGAAGCCAGGAAAATGCTGATGCCAATTTTCAGAAACGGAGTGAAAAACGGAACGCTTTCCCTCAGGTGAAGCAACGCATTGTACAGGGTATTGCGGACGGTCTTTTCAGAAACCTCCATGATAGACGCTATTTCTTTGGTGCTGAAATTCTCGTAGTAGCGTAGGGTAATAGCCTCAAATTGGCGCTTGGGTAGCTTTCGCAGTACAGCCACGAGCTTTGCCGCCAACTCCCTTTCGTTTTCATCCTGCTCAAAGGTCAATTCTTCAAAAGGGTGTGAGAGTGTATGTTGTATCTCCCGAGAATCCAGGGAATCCATCCGGGTCTCACGAATGTGCTGTCGGTGAAGATCCCGCCTTAAGCAGCGAAATAGGTAATATTTAATGTTTGAAACCGACGTAAGATTGTTTTTTGAGCGCCAAAGATTGATAAAGAGATCCTGAATAGCATCCTCAACCAGACTTTCATCCAAACCAAACTTCTTCCCATACCCATACAAAGCACGATAATGTAACTGGTACATCGTAGCAAAAGCCTTTTCATCTCCTTGTTGAAAGGAGTCCCATAGGTGCTGATCGGTTGGATGTTCCTGAGTCAAATCCACGTGCATGTAAAAAATCCGGAATAGAAAGATGGTACAGCTACTCCCTGCTTGTCACAGGATTAAAGCCTGCATTTTCGGTGTTTTATTCTATTTTTTATATCATTGATACCATGTACGCAAGTTACAGTAATTTCAGCAAGGAGGAACAATTGAATTCAGAATCATCGATTTGTCTACTTTTTAGTTGTTGATTAATTCTGGTCTATGTTGTAATTTAAGCCGATTATTTTGCAGTTAGCAATCCAACACATCTTGATTTTGACGGACATGAATCTTTTAGGAAACATCATTTGGCTGGTATTTGGCGGTTTATTGGTTTTTATTGAATACATGGTGGCCGGCTTTGTTATGTGTATTACAATCATTGGTATTCCCTTCGGACTTCAATGCTTTAAAATTGGAATGTTAAGCCTTTTTCCCTTTGGGAAAGATGTTCGGGATGTACCCACAAGTGGCGGATTTTTGACAACTGTATTCAATGTCATTTGGATTGTGATTGGTGGGATCTGGATCGCTTTGACTCACCTGTTTTTTGGAGTTCTCCTGGCAGTTACGATTATAGGCTTGCCTTTTGCCAGGCAGCATTTTAAGCTTATGAGCCTGTCTTTTACTCCTTTTGGAAAGGAAGTGGTGTAGAGTTACATATGATCCTGTTCCGAGCTGTTGATTCTTGAAGCAAATAGCTTTTGAAATTTAACTATTTGAAATTCAAGCTTATCGGATAAAACTGTTATTTTTATGTCCGTGTTGTTTTCTTACCGGAAGACAAAGCTTACTGCTATTTCAGGCGACTACGAATGAAGTTTAAACTCTCTTCTAATTTATAAAAGATCAAACTTCGGGCTAAAACAAGTCCGGTAATGGATTAAATACACTCCAAACCAAGGATAGGGTAAAAATCCCCAGTGGATCAAGATCAATTCGCCGCACGCTACGCCCCTACACATGCTGTGCCTTCCGCAAGTTTAATTTAGTAACGACAGATTACATATATCTGTGGAGAATACAGTACACCTCTCGAATTTGTCTATACAGATTATTCTACTCTGAAAAATATAGCAGTCGATAATGGTCTATAACAAATTTTAGATTTTTTTAAATTAATTATATGCCATTGAAAACATATTATTTTGATTTTAAGTTAGATACTCTAAAATTGAATTTTTTCTAGAAGTTAGGTTTATCAATATTAGTTAAAATACTATCAGTAAAAATTGAATAATAAGTGACTTTTATAGCAATATCAATATAATTAAGTAAAGTAATATGTACAATTAACCTATACAACTCTATGTTAAAAAGAACCCAAATTCTAATTAGCACCATTCTCTTATTGTGCCTGTTTGCGAGTACGCGAGTATTTAGTCAGGAAAAAAGGATTACGGGTACCATTACAGATGATGCTGGCGTTGCGCTGCCAGGGGTAAGCGTACTGGCAAAGAATACACAAGTAGGCACCACGACAGATTCACAGGGTAAGTACGCGCTCTCCGTTCCTTCCGGCGTGACCACGCTCGTATTCAGTTTTATTGGCTACTCGGGGCGGGAAGTCGTAATTGGTACACAATCAACGATTGATCTTAGTTTAAATCCAACCGTTGAGGCCTTAGGCGAGGTGGTAGTGGTTGGGTATGGTACCCAAAAGAAAACCTCCCTAACCGGAGCGGTTTCGTCTGTTTCACAAAAAGAACTTAAAGCTTTGCCCGTAGTCAGTCTCACGCAGGCCATGCAGGGACGTGTACCGGGTGTGTCCATTACCAACAATAGCGGGCCTGGTACTGAGCCTGTGGTCAGAATCCGGGGCGTAGGTTCTATTAGTTTGAATCCCAATCCATTATATGTTATTGATGGGGTGCCCGCAGGTGGGCTTAACAACATTGACCCCAAAGACATTGAGTCACTGGAAGTATTAAAGGACGCGAGTGCGGCCGCAATTTATGGTTCACGAGCTGCCAATGGGGTGGTGCTAATCACCACTAAAAAAGGGACTCCGGGAAAATTGGTAATCAATGCTGATTCCTATGTAGGTACCCAATCGGCCTGGCGAACGCTGGATTTATTGAATCGGGATCAATACATTGAGTATGGATCGGCTCTTTTGACGGCCTCGGGGCAGCCGGTGCCAGGACGATTCTCCAATATGAACACACCAGTTTATGAAGGAGCAGACCGAACGTTTGCGCAGACAGACACGGATTGGCAGGATGTTATGTTTCGTAATGCGCCAATTACCGACAATCAGGTGTCAATTTCGGGGGGAAATGAAACTTCCCGCTTTTATACATCACTCGGTTATTTCAAACAGGATGGTATTTTGCCCCATACAAGCTATAACCGTCAGAGTTTTCGAATCAATTCTGATCATAAATTAAAGAAGTTTCTAACATTTGGTCAGACTTTGGTAGTTTCAACCGATGGTCGTACGGCTGAGCGTGATGGTGGCGGTCGAAGCCTTGTCATGAATATTATGCGAATGGTGCCCTATTGGCCTGAACGCGATCCAACTAAATTGGGTGGATTTAGTACTACTGCGCAGGGCCTCGATGCTACGGACCCCGAAAACCCTCTGCGCATTGCCGAACAAGAACAGCAATTCCAAACGGATCGGGCCTTTAAATTGGTCGGAACTGCCTTTGCCGAAGTAAAATTTGCCGATTGGCTGCGGTATAAATTCACCGTTGGTACCGACTTTGCTACTACCCGTTTCAATGGTTTCCTGCCTGTTTATAATGATGGTAACAGGAGCCGCCCCATTGCGAATGTCAATGAAAACCGGAATTCGTTTTTTAGTACCGTAATCACCAACGCTTTAACTTTTGAGAAAACCTTCGGCAAGCATTTTTTGAATGTTTTGGCAGTGGCCGAAAACCAGAATTCCAACTCCCGCGGATTAAGCGCATCCGGGCAGCGGCCGGACAACAACATTCAGGTAATTCAGGGGGTAAGCAATCCAAATGGTTCTTCGACGTTCTCCGAAAATTCATTGATTTCTTACGTCGGAAGGCTTAACTACGAATATAATAACAAATACCTGGTGAGTGCGTCTATCCGGCGGGATGGTTCTTCCAAATTTGCACCGGGCCGCAAGTGGGGTACCTTTCCAGCGGTTTCTGCCGGCTGGCGCATCAGCGAGGAAAACTTCATGAAAAGTGTATCCTTTATTACGGAGTTGAAACTTCGGGGCAGCGTAGGCCAAACGGGTTTTAACTCTATTGGTGACTACGAATGGCAGCCGCTTATTCAGGCAAACAACACGATTTACCCATTTGGAAATCAAACGCAGCAGGGATCTTACTTTAATCGTCTAGGGAACAATGATTTGAGCTGGGAGGTGACCACAATGAGCAACATTGGTCTGGATTTGGCTTTGTTGAACAATAAAATAAACCTGACAGCCGAATACTACAACCGCCAAACCGATGGTCTGCTTTTGAGTGTTCCACTGGCAACTTCGCTCGGCTACTCGGTTAGCCCTTTGGCCAACGTCGGAAGTATGAAAAACTACGGGTTTGAGCTTTCGGCAGGCTACACCCAAAGCGGAAGAGACTTTAACTGGAACCTGACCGGGAATTTTGACCTGACAAGAAATCTTGTGCAAAGCCTTGCGACTCCCTCAGCCAATATCAACGCGGGTGCTAACGGCGATTTTGGTGGGTTTGAAATTACCCGAACCCAGGCCGGACAGCCCATTCAGTCATTTTTTGGATGGGTCGTGGACGGAATTTTTCAGAGTGAAGAGGAAATTCGTTCAGCAAATGCAGCCGATGGAGATCCAGATTCCTTCTATCAAAATGATCAAACGGCCCCGGGGGATATTCGTTTTCGAGACCTTAATGGCGATGGAAGAATCGATGCAAATGACCGTACATTTCTTGGTAGCTATATTCCCAAATTCTCCTACGGTCTAAACTGGTCGGGTTCGTATAAAAACTTTGATTTTACGATGTTTTTTCAGGGAGTTTATGGAAACAAAGTGTACAACGGAACTAAGGTAATCGGTCAGGGAATGCTTCGTCTGTTCAATGCTACCACCGATGTTCTGAATGCCTGGACGCCACAGAATACCAATACTGACGTGCCGCGGGCGGTGAGTGGGGACCCCAATCAAAATTCCCGTACTTCGGACCGTTTTTTGGAAGATGGTTCTTATTTACGCCTGAAAAATCTTAGCATTGGTTACACCATTCCCGCAGATAAAATTGGTAAACTGAGCGGAAACATACTCACCAAAGCGAGAATTTATGTTTCAAGCCAAAATCTACTGACTTTCACAAAGTACACGGGCTATGATCCGGAAGTTTCATCCAAATACGGCAATTTATTGACCAATGGAATTGATTACGGACAATATCCTCAGGCACGTACGCTCATGGTTGGAGTTAATCTTGGATTTTAAATGTACAGATTTCCGAAGGTTATTTAGGTATGAGAGTTACTATCACTTTAACTACAAGCAAAATGAAAAAAATAATTGCCTTAACAAGCCTTTTGGCGCTCTTTATTGCCATTAGCTGCAATGAAGATTCTCTCAATAAAGTAAATCCAAATGGTGTAACTTTTGACACCTATTTTAATAATGAAGCTGAACTTACGGCAGGAGTAAACTCCATTTATGCCATGGTGCAATCCAATAGCCTGGTGGCACGGGAGTGGTTTTTTACCCATGATTTGCGGGGCGATGAAATGGCTTCCGGCGGTGGACAACTCGAAACTCCCCGAAACCAGCTCCTGATCGGGGTGCACGATACGGGCAATAGCCTGGTCAATTCGCTCTGGACAGGATGGTACCGCACCATTCACCGTGCCAACGTAATTCTTGAAAAAGGCTCAACCGTAGAATCCGTTCCGGAAGCAACCCGAGCCCGGTTGCTGGGTGAAGCCAGATTTTTACGCGCCTGGGCCTACTACGAGTTAGGAACTTTGTTCGGAGGTGTACCTATCTATACGGAATTTGCCAAAACCGTGGAAGCCTCCGCCGGACGCTCCACGCAGCAGGAGGTGTATGACCTGGTGATTGCCGATTTAAGAGCTGCCGAAGCCGGATTGCCCGATACATATCCGGATAGCCAGCTCGGTAGGGCCACCAAAGCTGCTGCACAGACGTTACTGGCTCGTACGTATCTGCAAATGGGAAACTATGCAAGCGCCAAAACGGAGCTTGAAAAAGTAGTTAACTCGGGACTTTACAGCATTGTGGACGATTACTTGGATTTGACCAACGAAGAAGGCGAATTTAACGATGAGTCGATTTTTGAAGTAGTCTACGCGCCTTCGGGCGGAGCCTTTAACTGGGGGGGAGATGGTGATGGCACCGCCGTTCAGGAAGAGACCGTTCGGACGCAGGAATATTCTGCCATTGGCTGGCGAAATGTTATTCCTTCCAACAAAATTCTGAACTCCTACGAAAGAGTATCCAAGGGTGACGCCAAAGATGATCCGCGCTACGATATGTCCTATTGGAAAGAAGGTGATTTATTCAACAATGGACAAAGTGTACTTACAGCGGACATCGTGCAGGGTAATTCTTCACTCGTTGAGGGCAGAGAGCAAAAAGTGAGCTGGCGTAAATACTCGGTGCTTTATAAGCTAAACGCAGGCTATGCTCAAAGCGGAATAAACATGAGAATTATGCGCTATGCCGATGTACTGCTCATGCTGGCAGAATGTGAAAATGAGGCCGGAAATCAGGCCCGTGCCATCAGTCTGATGAATCAGGTGCGCGCCCGGGCATCGGTAGATATGCCTCCTTTCCCGACGTCCAATTATCCATGCCGTACGGCTCGTGAAGTTTTGGATGCCATTCAGCATGAACGTTTTGTGGAGCTTGCCTCCGAGCAAGTTAGAAATTTTGATATTATTCGCTGGCGTAAAAATGGCAAACTTGCTGCGGAGCCTTTGACCTATTTTATACCAAACCGCCACGAACTTTTACCTATTCCACAAACTGAAATAGATAATAATCCGCAATTGAGTCCATCTGATCAAAACCCGGGCTATTAATTTAATTTTTTAATTTTAGAAGATACTCCCGCCATTGTTGGTAGGAGTATCTTTTTGTTTTCAAAACACCTTGATTCATCATGGGTAAAATACTGCTGAAAATTTTACTTTGGAGCTCGATGGCTCTGGTCTTTGGTTCCTGTAAGAAAAAAACTGTAACGCTTTTTGAGCAAATGTTGGCTAGACAAACGTCCTTGGATTTTGTAAATCAGCTGACTCCGTCAGACTCGCTGAATGCCTTTACATTTACCAATTTTTATAACGGGGCCGGGGTTGGGGTAGGCGATTTTAATAACGATTCCCTGCCGGATCTTTTCTTTGCCGGCAATCAAACAAGCTCGCGGTTATTTATAAATCAGGGTGAATTTAAATTTCAGGATCTTACCGAATCCTCCGGTGTTGCCACAAAGGACTGGTGTACGGGAGTTTCTATTGTTGATATAAATCAGGATGGATGGGACGATATATATGTAAGTGTAGCGAAGCATCCTGCTTTTGGCAATTCACGAAATTTGCTTTTCATAAATCAACGAACAAAAGTCCCAACATTTCGTGAGCAGGCCCGTGAGTATGGGCTTGACTTTGATGGATTTACCATTCAGACCGTCTTCTTTGATTACGATCTGGATGGCGATCTTGATGCATTTTTGCTCAATACCGCACCCGATTTGCAGAATCCAACCTATCTCAGACCAGCAATTAATAATGGTTCTTATCCATCAACCGACCGGCTTTTTAGAAATAACGGCAAAAATGAATCAGGGCAAATAACTTTTACGGATGTATCGGCACAGGCGGGTATTCGCTATGAAGGCTTGGGGTTGGGCGTAGTGGTATCGGATTTGAATGGGGATGGATACCCGGATATATACTGCTCCAATGACTTTCAGAGCAGCGATATTTTGTACCTGAATTCTGGAAACGGCACGTTTACTAATGTCATCGCCGATGCCATGGACCATACAAGTTTATTCGGGATGGGCGTCGATGCCGCTGATCTGACCAACGATGGACAGATTGACATCCTTCAAATGGACATGTTGCCGGAAGATAATTTTCGACAAAAACAGATGTTGGCCGGGCAGGAGTATGACCGTAAAGAAATGAGTATTTCTCCGCGCTATCAGTATCAGCTGCAATACATGCGAAACATGTTTCAGGTCAATACCGGCACAAACCCACAGACCAACGTTCCGGAATTTAGTGAAATAGGTTTGCAGGCAGGCGTCGCCAAAACCGATTGGAGCTGGGCAACTTTACTGGCAGATTTTGACCTGGATACCCGAAAAGATATTTTTATAACCAATGGGTATCGAAAAAACATAACCGACCGTGATTTCATCACCTATGCCGAAGAGTTCAGTTTCTTTGGGACCGATCAGGCCCGTTTGCAGAAAAGAGATGAACTTTTAAGTAAAGTGCCCGAAATTAAACTTAGAAATTATGCCTTTAGGAATGCCTCAGATTTCAACTTCGAGAACGTTTCCGAATCCTGGGGCCTTGATCAGCTTTCGTACTCCAACGGCGCGGTATGGGCCGATTTGGATCGGGATGGTGACCTGGATTTAGTGGTGAATACCATCGATTCGCAGGCATTGGTTTACCGGAATCGTGCGACCGAGTTGCCCAATAAAAATTATTTAAACGTACTCCTTCGTGGTCCGGTCAACAACCGGAAAGGCCTGGGAGCAAAAATTACTTTATGGACAGCCGGCAACCGGCAGGTAATGGAAAACTGGGTGGTCAGGGGATATGCGTCATCCGTTGAGCCTGGCTTTTTTTTGGGGACCGGAGGCGGGCAAACAGTAGATTCACTGATCATTCAATGGCCAGATCAACGGCAGCAAAGAATTTATTCTGTATCCGCAAATCAACGTCTTACGCTCGATTATCAAGATGCAGATTCCCCGCCAACTGCTCAGCCTGAACAAGCAACACCCCTATTGACCAGGGTACAGTTGGAAGGCTTGCTTTTTGAGCATTTCGAAGATCAATATGTTGATTTCAAACAAACGGCAACCCTACATAAAATGCTTTCAAGATCAGGATTTGCACTCCTGAAAGGGGACGTCAATGGGGATGGTCTTGAAGATCTGTTTGTGGGTGGAGCTTACCGGGGAAGTAATTCTCAGGTATTTTTGCAGCAAAAGAGTGGCTCATTTAACTCAATTGCTTTTCCACAAACCTCAACTCTGGGAGAGGTTAGCTGCGGTGCCTTTCTGGATATAGATAATGATCAGGATCTGGATTTGATCCTGGGTTTTGGAAGTACCGAACGGCCGTTCCACGTACCCGAAGCCTACCTTCCGCAAGTTTATGTAAACGATGGCAAAGGGAATTTTTCAAAGGCCCTACAAAATCTATTGCCAGAACTTAGCGTAGCTGCATCCAAAATCCTACCCTTTGATTTCGATCAGGATGGTGATTTGGATGTATTGATTACCGGACGGCAGCAACCGGGCAGCTATCCGAAGGCGGTTTCGAGCTATTTGCTGCGCAATGATTCGAAGGCAGGCAAGGTTCAATTTACCGATGTGTCACAGCAGGAAGGCAAAGTCTTTCAAAATCTGGGAATGGTGTGTGACGTAGTCGCCACAGATCTCAATCAGGATGCATATCCTGATTTAGTACTTGTCGGGGAGTGGATGCCGATCCTTTTGTTTTTGAATGACAAAGGGAAAGGTTTTTCGGCCTATAAACAGGATGCTTTAACCCACAGCTCGGGCTGGTGGAATTGTGTGGTAGCAGCCGATTTGAACGGGGATAAACGGCCGGATTTTGTTTTGGGTAATGAAGGGTTAAATACTTTTTACAGAGTTTCAGAAACAAAACCTGCTAAAATAATCGGAAAAGATTTTAATGGTGATGGAAAATTTGACCCCATTATGGGTTACTATCTGGGAGACAAGCTTTATCCTGCACATCCGCGCGATGCTCTGAATCAGCAGGTTATTCAGTATCGAAAAAAATATCTGAATTACGGGATGTATGCGAAGCAATCGTTTGAAGATCTATTTACTCCCCAGGATTACAAAGATGCCTATACGGCGGAGGCTGTTCATATGGAAAGTAGTGTTCTACTTTCGGACGAGTCGGGGAATTATCGTCTGGTTGCGCTTCCACCCCAGGCGCAGCAAGCTCCTGTTTTTGGAATTGTTCCCCATGATTTTAACCACGATGGGCATAATGATTTAATGCTAACGGGCAATTTTTTTCCGAATGAAGTTCATATGGGCCGTCAGGATGCCTCCCGCGGATTACTAGTACTGGGAAATGGCAAAGGAGATTTTAAGGCCCTTTCGAAGCAGGAAAGCGGACTCAACATTCGAGGGGATATGAGGGGTACACTCATGCTTTCCACGCCTAACCGAACGTTGTTTTTAACTGCTGTAAACTCTCAGGGAATTGTAAGTCATAAAGTAACCAAATAGGAATCAATTATTTATTTTGATTTGAGGGTACCGGCTTACGCTAACTAATTGGACAGTTTTTTTGTATCCATCAACCTTTTCAATTTGTTCCTCTGAATTGCTGGATTTTTCTAAAATTAAGTTAAAAAATAGTTCAATATTTTAAGGTTAACTATTTGTTAATCAATAGTTTGTGCCTTTTTTTGTCAAAAATTTATTAAAATAGAAAATCAATCAATAAAAAAATAAGTAAACAAATTTGTTGAATTTATACTTAAATTGTCAAATCAAAACCAGAATGTTTATTCACCTAATGAATGGATAGAATACCGAAGATTCAGGGTATAAATCAAACCAAAAGAGGCTGCTTTTTCCATAGGATTAGTGTCGTTCGTCTCTGTGCTGTATAGTAAATCAACATAAAAAAATATACTGAAAACCAGGTATTAGCTGATGGATTATACCGCCATTCAGTCTCAGAAATCAGTTGATAAAATTAGTTAAATCAATAAATCATGCATATGATTTCAGCTAGGAACAGAAACGAGCTACCAGAACTATAATCAGAAAGAAAGCTTTATTGCAGACCCGATTATTACCAGATTTTTCAAGAAAGTGACCTATTTCTTGCTTTATTTCATAATTTTAAAAAAAAAATAGCGGAGAAAGAAAAATTATTATTACACTTGCATATAAAACAAAAAAACTAAAAACGTGAAAGCAAAAGCAATTAAATTCTTTTCGCCGGAAGACAATGTTTCTGTCACTGAAAAGGTCAAGCAAAAAAAGGAAGATCCAGAAGGATATGTATCACCAACTGGTAAATTAGTTATTCCTTTGGCGGCACTTACCGAATTGGGTATTGAGCCCGAAGAAACTCTTTTTAAGATTGGCGCTCAGCAAGGAAAAACAAAATTGAAATTTCTTTACCTGATTCCAACTACTGAAACAGAAGGTAGTTTTGCCTTGCAGAAAACAGGCCGTGGTTTTTCTATACCCCTGGAAAATATCCTTAAAAAAGGACGGGTAGATTACCAAAACGTAAAGTATATATTTACTATTTCGATGTTCAACTACCAGGAAGGTGTTGTTGGCTACGAATTAGCCCTGGCGAGTACCGAGCCCAAAGCGCCGTATACCGGCAAGCCACGAGGTCGTAAGCGTAAAGAAGTAACAGAAGGGTAATTTTCAAAACTCCCCGCGTTTAGAATACGAAACCATCCCTGGGCAAGTATCCTTAAACCCGTTTATTTTATGGGGTTTCAGCAGGATTAATTCCTTTCACAGAATATTTATCCTTAAAAGCGCGGTTCGCATCCAATTGGTGCGAACCACGCTTTATTTTTTGGATACTATATATTTCAAAAGCCTCTCTCCGAAAGCAAAATAGTCACATCCTCATATGCTCATTATTAGATTGGCTGTTCTAAAATAATCCGTAGAAACCTGCCTGCATCAATTTTTTTTGTCATTGGAAACCACATTTTCAAAGTCAATTTATCTATCAAAACTTAACTTGTATAGACAATTTGGATACGAAATTCAAACCGATATGAATGGTGTTTTAAAATGCCGTCACCTGAGAATTTGCCAGATATTCAGAAATTTGAAATATAGGTCTAAGAAAAAAAGTCGACAAAAGTTTTGCATCATTTAGTTCCAAAAACGGTATAAACTTAGCGTTGACTTCTGTTGTCTTACAAATCGGCAGTACGCTGATTTCCAGAGAGACAGCAGTGCTGGCACCGGAATTATATGGAATGTTATACATATAATTTTCAAACGAATGAAACACGTAAAGATATTTTTTATCAGTCTCCTGACGCTACTCCTTTTCAACTCATGTCAGGAAAAACAAATTGACGAATTAGTACTGTTGGATTCAGACCGTGCCTTTGCGGTGGCAGCGGCCGAAGGATGGCAACTGGAAACGCAAATGAGTCAGTTAGCCCAGTCCAATGGCATTACTCCTCAGGTGCGTGCCTATGGCAAACAACTGGTAAGTGACTATTCACAAAAGAGACAGGGTCTTAGAGAACTTGCAAAGGCCAAAAATATTTCGTTGCCGACAAATCTGGGAAGTCTCAGCCAACAAAAATACGATTCTCTTACGCGTATACACGGAAGTGCATTTGACATCGCCTTGGCGAACGCAATGGCTCGCTCGCATCAACGGATGTATGTATTGTTTGAGAGGCAATCACTGGATGGTACAGATACAGAAATAAAATCCTGGGCAGCTGAGCAGTTGCCAGCGCTGAACAAGCGGCTGGAACTAGTAAAAAGCCTTCAAAGCGCCGAGTAATTTACGGCCAATGTCGGGATCAGGCACCCAATTCTATAAGTAAATTTAAAATAGCTTTCAGTACCATAAATGGAAATATTGATACCCAAAATGCTACGAAATAGCCAGGTAGATGAACTCAATAATGGCTTTTGCCTGAATACAAAAAATGAATGTTAGAGGCATCCATGACGAACTTTTAACAGATTCATCATGAATACATTGATGTCCCACTGATTGGCTAAGGGCTGCTGAGTATAGGGACTTTGGGGCATGTAAGGCGCCGGCCCAAATTCAGTGGTAATGGTTAGTAATGTTGCGTTTTGAAGGTGTATTTCGGCTACCTGATCCCACCACTTTAGGTGAGTGTGCAGGGCCTCACTCCATTCGGGGGCCCGGGGATCATTTACCTGTGGGCCTTGCGGATGTCCTACCCGGCTGTGAATATGGTCCGTGCGACTAAATGCCAGCGCAAGTGCCTCTGACTGATCAGTTAGCAGGGATTCGTGCACATTGCACCAATGCGAAATATCCAGACAAATACGCAAATCTGGCAAATGGCTGAGGTATTGCTGCGTTCCATGCGCTGAGAAAAGACTTTTCCCTCGATGTGTTTCATGAATAATCTTCACGCCTGACTCGGCGGAAATGCGCGTTGCGCAGGCAAATAGCCGACAATTCTGATCAAAAGTAAAATAATCCTTTCCGGTTTGGCAATTAATCAGCACCGGATTTTCTTCAATTAAATTGTGCAGATAATATTCATAGTTTCTCAAATGTTCGGTAAAATTACTTTCAAAGGACTGATAGTACTGACCAATAAACAGGAGAGAATTCTCACGAAGCACTCGTCTGAATTCGGCTTTCTGATGCGTGCCAATAGGTGCCTCCATTTCAATTCCATCGTATCCAACCTCACGCACATTTGCACAAAAGGTTTCAAAAGGCAGGGTATTTCCCCAATGAGGGGCAAAAAATTGTAAAGCCATATCGTTAGAATCCCACCAGGGAAGCCCCCCCAAAATGGGTGGGGGAGGTTTTAATAAAATTAAGTATGTATTGCGGGTGATCGTCCTTTATAAGCTACATTTCAGTTTGAAAATACATAAAAAAGCAGCAGGATATTGGAACTGTTCATTACCAGTACAAACAAAATCCGCTCCTGGTTTCCCGGTTATTTTAAAAAAAATATTTACCTCAGAAAATAAAGTTAAGTTGCTTTTTATAAATGGCCGAACTGCTTTTTTAAACGTAATTTAGTATCCGAAAAAAGCCCTGGCAACATGTGTACTACTGTTTAATCATGTAAGAATACCATTCGATGTTTACCTCCGACACTATTGGACATTTCCACCCGCTAATCATTCATCTCCCTATTGGCATTCTGCTTTTCGGATTTCTGCTTATGCTGATGCAGCACGTACGAAAAGTTGATCTTGAAGCAGCCGTTTCTCTTGCATTTCTAACGGGTAGTATAACTGCGGCAGCGGCCTGTGTTGCCGGATGGTTGCTTGCTCAATCGGGTGAATATGAGCCTAGCCTTGTCTCCTATCATCAGTGGACAGGGTTGGCCACTACGGCTCTGGGTTTTCTGACGTTTTTTGCAGGGAAGTATCGAATTTGGCTGGCTGCAATTACCGTAATTGTACTGAGTGTCGCCGGGCATTTTGGTGGTTCTTTAACCCACGGAGAAGATTATCTTTTTTCATCAAAATCTGTATCTGAAATCGATCAGAAAGCAGCCTTTGCCGAGTTCCAGGCTCTGGATTCCGGCGCGGTTCACTCGCAGGTAGCCAACACGCAGAAATCCGCCCCTATGGTCTTTGTGTACCGGGATGAAGTTGTGCCGATTTTGAAAAATAAATGTTACAGCTGTCATTCGGCCACAAAAATGAAAGGGGGATTACGGCTAGATTCAGAAGAATTTATAAAAAAAGGAGGCAAAAATGGTCGGGTGCTTCTGGAAGGGCATCCGACGGATAGTCCGCTAATTAAAAACCTGTTACTTCCCATCGAACATGAGGATCACATGCCCCCCAAAGGCAAACCTCAGCTTACCCGGCGGGAGATTTCTATCCTGCATGCCTGGGTTAGCCGTGGGGCATCTTTTGTGCCGCAGAAGGAAAAGGCAGAAAGGCAACTCCTTGCAGTTTCTGGTGTGCCGGTATTGTTGGATTCCGGGATAACTAGCGAGGTAATAAATTCTATTCCTTCACAGGTTCAGCTCGAACAACAGATTTTGCTGAAAGACCTACCTTCGATACCCGCAGAACGTGTTAAGGTTTTGCAGCAGAAAAATATTTTGATAACCCCCATGAAGGAATCATCTTCCTTTGTTACAGTCAATTTTGTCAATGTAAGTGCCTATGAATCCTCACTTTTGGACGAAATGATGCCATTGGAAAAGCATGTGATGTGGTTGCGGATGCCGGACAAACCGGTTACTGATGAGGATGTTAGAAAAATAAGTACATTTAGTAATCTAACCCGCCTGCACCTGGAAAATACTACCATTACGGATCAGGCGCTGGGATATCTGAAAAATTTGCCTCACCTGGAACAGCTCAATCTTTACGGTACAGCTATTTCCGACGTAGGGTTGAGAGATTTGGTACTTTTTCCTGCCTTACAAGTAGTTTACTTGTGGCAAACCAACATCACGGAGGATGGCGTTGCCAGATTGAAAAAATTACGTCCGGAGCTGCGGGTCGAAATTGGGGGATTTCGATTTATAAAACCGGACACAAGTACTATTCAGAAGTAATTTTATGTAAAAATAAATAGCAAGGCTATGAATTTTTCTCTTCTCATATGGCTCGGTGGTTTGCTTGGGATGGCGGTTTTACCACCCCCGGAGCTTCCCCGGGATGTAGCCGACGAGTATAAAAAACTCACGTACGCTCTGGATTATAATCAGCATGTAAAACCGATTTTATCCGATAAATGCTTTGCCTGCCATGGCCCTGATAAAGCCAAACAAGAAGCCGGGTTGCGGTTGGATCTGCCAATCACCGCCTATTCACCGCTGCCGGAAAGTCCCGGAAAGGTGGCGATTTCGCTCGGTAATCTTAAAAAGAGTGAAGTTTTTTACCGGATTTTGTCCAAAGATCCGACCTATGTTATGCCCACTCCTAAATCTCACATGAGCCTTTCAGCCAAAGAAAAGGCCATTCTAATCAAATGGATAGAACAAGGGGCGGTCTATCAAGTGCATTGGGCTTTTGTGAAGCCGGTAAAAAAAGCGCCGCCATCTCTACCGGCTACTTCATCATCCGAATTGTTGCCAATCGACGCTTTTATACAAAGTCGTTTGGCGCTGGAAGGTTTGCAATCTTCGCCACTTGCCGATAAAGAATTGTTGCTTCGCCGGGTTTCGCTTGATTTGACGGGTCTGCCTCCCACAACTTCCGAAATTGATTCTTTCCTGGCTGATAGCGCTGCGAATGCATACGAGAAACAGGTGGATCGCCTGCTGAATTCTCCGCATTTTGGAGAAAAAAAGGCGACCGATTGGCTCGACCTTGCCCGCTTTGCCGATTCCCACGGCTATACCGTGGACCGTCTGCGGGACATGTCTCCTTACCGCGATTGGGTCATCGAGGCCTTCAATCAGAATATGCCTTACGATACCTTCATTCATCAGCAATTGGCAGGTGATTTAATGCCGTCGCCTTCCCGCAAAATGCTCATTGCCACTGCTTTTAACCGCAATCATCCCCAAAATATGGAAGGTGGAATCGTGGAACAGGAGTTTCAAACCGAATACGTGATGGATCGTACCAATACGTTTGGAGATGCCTTTCTGGCCATGTCGGTGGGCTGTGCCCGTTGTCATGATCATAAGTACGATCCGATTTCGCAGAAAAATTACTACCAGTTATTTAGCTTCTTTAACAATGTACGCGAAGCCGGGCAGATTGCCTGGAACGATGATTTGCCTACTCCAACTCTGCTGCTGCCGACAGAAGCGCAGGAAAAAGTTTTGGATTTTATTAAACAAAAAATAACTACACAGCAGCAAACGGTTCAGCAATTAATAATAGATTCAGATAGTTCATTTGAAAATTGGCTACAAAGCAATGACTGGAAAAAACTTGCGACGCAGCAGATTTCGATGGCAAATCTATTGGGATATTATGACTTCGAAGATTCGCTCAACAATAGCCTCAACCCTGTGCAGGCAGGAATCATGAAGCGGGATGCGGGTACAATAGGCGATAAACCAATGCTACAAAAAAGTGAAGGTGGACAAGTGCTTTTGCTGGACGGCGACGTGTATCTGGATTTAAAGGATGTTGGTGTTTACCGAAAGTCAGACGCATTCAGTATTGGCGCATGGGTGCAGATCCCCAAAGAATTCCGGGAAGGGGTGATTTTTCATAAAAGTAATGCCGAGAGGCTGTATAATTTTAAGGGCTATCATCTCTTGATGAAAGACAACCGGCTGGAAGTTACGCTTGCGCACACGGCCCCATCCAACGCCATTACGCGACTAACAACACAGGAAATTCCGCGGGATACCTGGATTCAACTGACTATGACCTACGATGGGTCGTCAAAAGCGGCAGGGTTAAAGCTTTACCTCAATGGTACTGAAATGCAGCTTGAAACGGTAGTGGATCAGCTGTACAAAGACATAATTTTCTTCTCCAAAAATGAACCGGCACTGCAAATCGGCGGTTGGTGGCGGGGACTAGGGTTTAAAGGGGGCAAAATTGACAATATTGCTATATACAGCCGGGCGATAACCCCTTTTGAAATTCAGATTTTGTCCCAAAAAGCATCCTGGAAATCGCTTGCAGAACTGTCAGTTGTGGCCTTAAATGCATCACAGAAAGAGATTTTGCGGCAATATTATCAGTCGGTGGTAAGTCCGCAACTGTTGGCTGCACGAGCAGAATTGCAACATCTACAAGCGCAATTGGCTGATTCTAGCGAGAATATCCGGGAGATCATGGTGATGCAGGAAATGCCAACGCCCCGAAAAACGTTTCTGCTCAACCGGGGTCAATACGACGATCCGGGTGAGCCTGTACTTCCAAATACTCCCGAAAGCATTCTTGATTTCCCCGAAAATCTACCTAAAAACCGCTACGGCCTGGCCCAGTGGCTGACCCACGGCGACAACCCTTTAACCGCGCGGGTAGCTGTCAATCATGCCTGGCAAAGTTTCTTTGGGGTAGGACTGGTAAAAACAGCCGAAGATTTTGGCAATCAGGGCGAAATGCCCTCTCATGCCGAGTTGCTGGATTGGCTGGCCGTTGATTTCCGGGAATCTGGTTGGGATATTAAGCGCCTGAACAAACAAATAGTGATGTCTGCTACCTATCGGCAGGACTCCCGCACAACTGCCGAAATGCGGGAGCGAGATCCCGAAAACCGCCTGCTCAGCCGTGGACCAACTACCCGACTGACTGCCGAAATGATCCGCGACAATGCTTTGGTCGCCAGTGGTTTGTTTAAAAATACCATTGGCGGAAAAAGTATCAAGCCCTACCAACCTGCGGGTTTGTGGGAAATAAACAGCTCGCGCTACGAGCAAGATTCAACCGATGAGATTTACCGCAGAAGTCTGTACATACTGGTCAAACGTTCCGTACCCAATCCAACGCTTGGTACTTTCGATGCGCCATCCCGGAGTGGTTGTACCGTTCGCAGACAAGCCACCAACACCCCTTTGCAGGCACTTGTCACACTCAATGATCCCACCTTTATTGAGGCAGCCCGGGTGTTGGGGCAGCGAATGATGAAGCAGGAAAATCCGCAACAGGCCGTTGCCTTGGCCTACCGGGCACTCACGGGGCGGAAACCCACGGAAGGTGAGATTGATTTACTGGTCGATTTGTACCAAAAGGAACAGGCACGTTATCTGAAAAATCCTGAGAAAGCCATCGGTTGGCTGAAAACAGGTTTGGCAAAATCTACCGATGACACGCCCGAGGCACTCGCAACACTGGCAGCCAATGCCGTAGTGGCCAGCACGATAATGAACTTGGATGCGACCATCACCAAACGCTAGTGTACGCTATGAAACATTCTCATCCCGAAGAGTTTAGACTCCACACGCCCGAGTTTTCAGAACTGCATCGTAAGCTGGATCGGCGGCATTTTCTATCCAAAACCGCTGCCGGACTTGGGGCTTTGGCCCTTGGTGGTTTGTTAAATACTTCTGCGGCCGGAAAGTCCGTTGAACAACAGGTTCTTGATGCGCTGCCTCGGCTGGCACCCAAAGCCAAACGCGTGGTATATCTTTTCATGAGCGGCGGTCCCTCTCAATTTGAAACCTTTGATTATAAACCAAAACTGACGCAAATGTTCGGGCAAGGCTTACCCGATTCCGTACGGAAAGGTCAACGACTGACGGGTATGAGTGCCAATCAGGCCGTGTTGCCGGTGGTTCCATCGACTTACGATTTTAAGCCTCATGGAAAAAGTAGTACCTGGGTAAGTGAACTATTACCCTACACCGCTCAGATTGTGGACGAGCTGTGCATCATTAAATCCATGTATACCGAACAGATAAATCATGATCCGGCCATTACCTTTTTTCAAACGGGTCATCAGCTGCCGGGCCGTCCGTCCATCGGCTCGTGGGCGAGCTATGGATTAGGGTCAGACAATCAAAATTTACCTGCATTTATTGTCCTGGTTTCCAAGGATGCTTCCAAAGATCAGCCGTTGTACGCCCGTTTGTGGGGAAATGGATTTTTACCAACCGAGCATCAGGGCGTTCAGTTTCGTTCCGGAACTGATCCGGTTTTATTTCTGAATAATCCCGAAGGCTACGATGGGGCCGACCGACGGCAAATGCTGGACTATCTGTCTAAACTCAATCACTTACAAAACGACGTTTGGGGCGATCCGGAAATCGATGCCCGCACGGCCCAATACGAACTGGCCTTCCGCATGCAAACCTCCGTGCCCGAGGTGATGGATACGACCCGCGAGCCCGATGAAGTTTTTGAACTTTATGGTCCTGGAAGTCGGGATAAAGGAACCTACGCAGCCAACTGCCTGCTGGCCAGAAAATTACTTGAAAAAGATGTACGATTTGTGCAGCTGTACCATCAGGGCTGGGATCATCACGGCTCCTTGCCTAAGGGCATGCAGCACCAATGTAAACAGACAGATCAGGCAACTGCCGCTTTGTTGGTAGATCTTAAACGGCGGGGACTGCTGGAAGATACCCTCGTGGTTTGGGGCGGTGAATTTGGCCGAACCGTTTATTCGCAGGGAAAACTTACCCGAACTGATTACGGTCGGGACCACCACCCGCGTTGTTTTAGCATGTGGATGGCCGGGGCAGGAGTGAAGGCCGGGACCACCTATGGTGAGACGGATGATTTTAGCTATAATATCGTAAAGAATCCGGTGCATGTACATGATTTTCAGGCTACTTTGCTCCATTTGATGGGAATTAACCACGAGCAGTTGACCTATAAATACCAAGGACGGAGGTTTCGGCTGACGGATGTACATGGAAAAGTCATTCAGGGTATTTTGTCTTGAGGTATTACAGCCTGTGTTTTTTCATATTGACTTTTCACCCCAAATCTTTATTTTTGACGCGTTCAGGAAATGGTGTCTTCCTGCCGAAACCGCCCGAAAGGGCTGATGGCGCCTATTAGGATCAAAGTCAATTTGTTCAATTAATAGGTATATCTTTCAACTATGTCAGCATCTCGTTTTCGCCTTCCTGCTTTTCTGGTAGACTTTTTCTGGAAATTCCCCCACGTTTTCTTTTTGTTAAAATGGCTTCTGATCTCCGGCATTGTTGGGGTATTGGTCGGTTCGGCTTCGGCCTTTTTTTTGGTTTCACTCGACTGGGTAACCAACTGGCGCGAGAGCCACGTTTGGATTATAGCCTTTTTGCCTGTTGCGGGTTTTTGCGTGGGTTGTTTGTATTACTATTTTGGAAAAACCGTAGAGGCGGGCAACAATCTGCTGCTCGACAACATTCACCGGCCCTCCGGAATCATCCCATTCCGAATGGCTCCCTTAGTGCTTTTTGGTACCCTGGTCACGCATCTTTTTGGCGGATCTGCCGGACGTGAAGGTACGGCCCTGCAAATTGGCGGTTCCACGGCCGATCAGCTCACAAAACTCCTTGGCCTGCGTCCCCGAGACCGGAAATTTCTGCTGATTGCCGGAATTGCCGCGGGCTTTGGGTCCGTATTCGGGACGCCGATGGCCGGCGCGGTGTTTGGTCTGGAAGTATTTTTGGTAGGTAGCCTGCGCTACAACGCTCTGATTCCGGCTTTTGCTGCATCCATTTTTGCCGACCTTACCACCAAAGCCTGGCAGGTTGGGCATACGCACTATCAGATTCCAATTGTGCCCGAACTTACGCTGCCGTTTGTACTGTATGCCGCTGGGGCCGGAGCAGTTTTTGGCCTGTGTTCCATTGTTTTTGGAGAATTGACCCACGAGATTGGTGCCTATCTTAAACGCATACTCGCTTTTGCTCCCCTTCGTCCGCTGGTCGGCGGAGCCGTAGTGGCACTTGCCGTATGGGCTTTGGGAACTACCAAATACATCGGACTGGGCATTCCGACTATTCTTGAATCATTTCAAACCCATTTGCCACCCTACGATTTTCTGATAAAAATTTTGCTAACGGCCATAACACTCGGTGCCTCATTCAAGGGCGGAGAAGTAACCCCATTATTCTTTATTGGAGCTACTCTTGGAAATGCACTATCCTACGTATTGCCACTTCCGGTTGGTTTGCTGGCAGGTATGGGCTTCGTGGCTGTTTTTGCAGGAGCCACCAATACCCCGCTTGCTTGTACGATTATGGCCCTCGAACTTTTTGGCGTTGCCTGCGGTCCGTACGTGGCCATTGCCTGCATAATTGCTTATGTATTTTCCGGGCATCGGGGTATATACGGCTCGCAACGCATCGGGCAATCCAAGCATCTCATTTTCTCCAAACAGGAAGGACAATCACTTGCTGAGTTAAAACTTTTGAGGAGAAAAAGGAAAATTTAGCCTTAGGTAGTTTCGTTTTTTATCCCGCTTATTTGTTTATTTAATTCAGTATAATTGACACTTTTAACACTAACCCTCTGACCGATTCATGCGTACTAAACTATTCTCTTACCTGAATTTAGATAGTGATGTCGAAAATTTTGATTCGATTCACGCTACCATTGAACGGGACATAAATTTTAAGGGGACCAATCTCTGGATTCTTTCCTTTGCCATCATTGTGGCCTCCGTGGGGCTCAACATGAATTCAACCGCTGTCATTATCGGCGCAATGTTGATTTCTCCGCTGATGGGCCCGATCAACGGAATGGGGTATAGCATTGCAACCTACAACCTGCCGCTGTTTCGCCGCTCGCTCAAAAACTTCCTGTTTGCCGTGGCGGCTAGTTTGGTAGCCTCCACGCTTTACTTCGTTATCAGCCCGGTTTCTACGGCACATTCCGAACTTTTGGCACGCACAAGTCCGACGATATATGATGTGATCATCGCGTTTTTTGGCGGTATGGCGGGCGTTGTGGCCATTAGCAGCCGCTTCAAAGGCAACGTTATTCCGGGGGTTGCCATTGCCACGGCGCTGATGCCTCCGCTATGTACGGCGGGCTACGGATTGGCCACGGGGCAGTTTGTCTATTTTTTCGGAGCGTTTTATCTGTTTACAATTAACACAGTATACATTGCCATTTCATCCGTAGTGATTTCCCAAATCCTTAAATTCCCGATACGGACGGTGGTGGAAGAAAAAGAAAAGAAACGGATCAATCAATGGATTACAGTTATTATTATCATTACGCTCATCCCAAGTCTATATTTTGGCTATGAACTCGTGCAACGGGAGCGATTCAATGAAAACGCTGATCGGTTTATCAAAAGTGTCAGTATTATTGAAGGCAACTATTTGTTAAATCAGGATGTAAATCCCGGCAAGAGAACCATTCGTTTGGTGTATTGGGGAAATTCACTTTCGGAAAAACAAAAAAGATCTATTATTGAGCGCGCCAGTTCATTTTCGCTGGATAGTAGTTTGATTCAGCTGGAACAGGGATTTTCACTGCTTGATGAGAAAAAAAATGTGGATGAAATCAGCAAACTCAATAGCGAAATTAACCGACTGAAAATGGTATTGAGTAAAAAAGAACAGGATGCGGATAGCTTGCGCATTCGACTTGAAATTGGAAAACAGCTGCTGACCGAAGTGAAAGCATTTTATCCACAGGTTACTACTTGTTCCTATGCCGAAGCCAAGTCCTACGATGATAGTACTAAAAAATATGTACAGGAACCTTTGGTCATTTTTATTTCCAGGAAAGAAGATTTTTCAACCGCCGACCGTGCAAAACTCCAAACCTGGCTCAAAAATCGTCTGAATAATAAAACGGCGCGGGCTTATTTTGAAACCCGGAAGTAAGGGAAATAACCTTTCAGAAGAAGTTGATACCGTTCTCAAAACCAGCTCAGACTGTGCTGTAAGTGCGGGATGGCGACATCGCCTATATGTCGTGCGTATCAAAATGGAAAACTTACGTTAACCAAAAATTGCCGGGGACGTAACGAAAATATAGTGGCGGAGTAGGAAAGAGCATTGGCCGATAGATACACTAGCTCTTTGGTGTTGAACACATTATTCAGGCTTGCTGCTATATCAATCTTTCGGTTAGGCAGAGTATACCGAATGTTAACATCGGAAAAATGCTGTCGATTTTGGTAGGCAAGTAGTTTGTTTTGATAAAAATCTGTGACAATTCCCATGTAAAGTTGTTTGACCGGATAGATTCCTGCCCGTAGTGTATTCTGATATTGTACACCCCGCTCCAAAGCAATGGTATTGACTGAATTACGTATCAAATTGGTTTTGAAAGTATATTCTAAATCAAGCCATTTGGTGAGCGTTCCTGATGCCTTAAAAAATGGGCTCGCAGCTTGTGAATATAGGGTTTGGTCTACCTCATTTATGCGCTGAGGTACCATTAGCCAATTTTGCTCGTAGCCCGCAGATACCTGCGTTTTCAATGCTGCTATGTGTTTACCAATCTGCGTTTGCAGCCATCGAAATCGGGATACGTTACGATAGGCCAATGCAGTTCTGACAATTACCCCTGAATTTCCTAATTCGTTGGTTAGCAGGACATTATTTGTGCTCAACTGTTCCAGTACCAGGGCATTTGCAAACAAACCAGTCAATACATTCCGATAGCGGGTACTCCACGTGAGGGCAATCAGGTCTGATACAGGTAATGGCGTATCTCTCCGCTGTAATGTACGATAGTTTCGCAAAAGGAAACCTTGCTGTAAGTCTTCTGTCTGTCCAAAGCGAAGGCTACGCCGGGCTGAGGTGGACATCTGCCAGTTTGAAGAAAAATTGTAACTTAAATTCAAGGCAGGTTCCAGACTCAGGCGATTGACGGACTGCTCCTGATTTTCCGGAAAACGGATAGAAAACTGATAGTTTGTCAGGGGTAAAGTAGCTGTCCATCGCCAGTTATTTTTTCGATACTCCACCATCATTCTTCCACCGATTTTTGTTAAAAACCACCGAATGTCGTTAAAAAAATCAGGTAATGCTTGGTTCATTTGACGCATCGAATCCTGCAGGAAACCCTCGCTACCTAAGGTTTGATACTGAATTGTTGCATCAAGCGTCGGTGTCAGGGTATAGAATTGGCCGTATTTTTTGGTGAAAGAAAGGCTGTTGGACGAGGTAAAGGTTATCATTTGTACATCCTGAACAAGAGACCTCCACCGACTTGAATCGACGGCAAAACCCGTAACATGCGCCGGTTCCACCCATAAAGACTGTGGATTCCTGAGAAAGGATGTGTAAGACTGATGCGTAAAAAGTTGACGTCCCATCCGCCAGGTATTGGCGTAGTCATTTTCCAGCGACCACCCTCGTTGCTGCTGTTGCTGAAAAATGGGGGTGTTGGAAAGTTGCAATCGTCCCTGTTCGCTGTTCCATCTTCCCCTAATTATCAGCCTGTTGGTAAAATATTTTTGGGCTTCATTTTTCCTGACCAGAAATTCGGTTACTGCGCTGTGGGTATGTGCTCTGATTCGGTTTTGTTCTTCGATACTAATTGTCTCAGAGGCTGTCAAAAAGGTGGTTCTTTGTTGGCTGAATTTTTGTTGCCAATCGTTCAGGTAGGATATGTTTAGGCGTAATTCAAAATTGCCGGGCAATTTTCGCAGCAGGTTTACCGAGGCCACATGGGCAGAATTGCGCAACCAACGTAAACTCGAAAAAGGTGGTGTGGGAATGGGGAGTACAGCTCCGATTTTTGTAGGTGTTTGAAACTGCCTTTTTTGACTCTGATCTGCCTGATGAAGGGGTTCATCCTGGGTTAGTACCTGCAGCTGTCTGCTAATATCATTACCTGAGTTGGTCGTTTGATACGAAACAAGCATTTGTAGTTTACGCGTCAAAAGCAACGGTGTGGCCGATACATCCCACAACATGGGACTTGCGCCCCCTCCAATCCGAGCCGATCCTGTTGTTGCAAGGGCGTTTTTTAGTTTAATGTTAATGGCTGCACTTTCTGAGGCCACCAAACTATCCAATATACGTATAGGTTGATGATTTTCGATTACCTGTACTTCCGTAACCGCCCCTACGGGCAGGTTTTCATTGGCAAGATTGTAGCGCCCGCCGAGCAAATCCAGGCCTTCAATGTAGTAGGTATTGATTGCTTTACCCTGATACATAATCCGGCCACCCGGCTCAACAGATACACCCGGTAGCCGTTTGATTACATCGCTCAGGGTTCGGTCAGCGGCAGTTTTAAAGGCGCCCACCTGATAGCTGAGTGTGTCGCCATCTTTTCGGATCGGGTCGGGAATTACCACTACCTCTTTTAAGGCAATCGCCTGTTCCCGCAGCAGAATGGTGAAATCCTGTGAACGATTGGGGATTTTTTTTTGATAGGTTTCATAGCCCAACTGCGAAACCTTTATTAACAGACTATCCACTGAGTTCTGAACACTAAGCCGGAATTTTCCTTCTTTACTGGTTGTAGAAAATGCGATAATTGCGGGATTTTCAGGTAATTGTATCGTGATAGTGCTACCGGGTAGCGGTGTTTGGACCGCAGCTGAATCGCTCACAATTCCTGTCAGTACCGTTTGTGCAACGGCCTTCCGTTGGCATAAAATACAGAATAGTCCGAGAATGAGTAGCCGAAATGATGAACGTAAATTCATACTATGTCAGGAGAAGGGTACTATTTTATGGTCGGGACAAAGTATAGTCGATGACAGACTACTTTTTTGGAAGCTCCATCGGATTAGTGATCACTTTGTCTTCACGCAATCGATCCATTTCCTGCGCAGACTGCTCCACACCTCCCACAGTATAGGTTAAATTGATTCCCATACGTTGAACCATCTGATGAAATGAATCGTCGGCTTCTTTTTTGAGTGAATAGAACTTGCTTTTGGCGACATAGGTTCGTTTTTCCTGTGGTAGATAAATCGCTTGATTGGTTTTAATTGCCCTGAATTCAACCAAAGAAAAAGTGTAATGCCTTCTTGAATCATACAGCCTGACAATTAGCCCCGGCAGGCCGCCGAACTTATAAGGCCCGTCGGCAATGGGGAGTTCGGTTGTAAACCACGCTACATAGTCCCTGCCTTCGTAGGTTGTAGTCGCTTTCTGGCATAAGTAGCCCGCAACTGTCAAGGTATCAGGCAACAGCACCCAATCGGAAACTAGGGCCTCTTTATAGGCAATTCTATCTTTTAAAATTTGTGATTCTACGGTTAGATTTCGTTCTGAAATATCCTTACGAATCACATAGTTGAATTTAGATTTTGGGGCCTTCTTGATGATTTCAAGCGCATTAAAACTATCCATTGTCCAGACCTTTCTGGCCACAAAAAGTGAATCTTTAACATACCCGGCATAACTTTGAAACACCGAAATATCTCGCCCGATTTGCAGCGTCATGTATTCCTGCTGAGTAAGCTCTTTCGTGCCAGAGTCGGGCAGGTAGGTGAGTTGATACATAACCTTATAACGCAGGGCATCAACGGCTTCATAGTGCTGTGCTAATGCGGCGTTTTGCAGAAATTTAATCAGGAGTAGTACTGCTGTAAAAAGGTGGCACTTTTTCATGAGTGTGATGAATGAAGTTAGAAAGGGATAGAACTAGTACTGATTTTTACCTATTTCCGACACTTTTTATTAATCTAACCAATTGTTAGGGATTATCGGATCTGTTAGGATGGAAATATATAAAATATATTTAACTAAAAGAAAACTTTATATAAAAGTTGCGCCCATTGGTTCCCACTATGGCGATTAAAAAAAGCGATTGAATTTGTCATTTACAACAAACCCAATCGCTCTAAACTAAATCTTCATCTATTAATCTTTCTGGAAATTACCATTAACCAAACGCCAGATTTCCAAAGGATTGGCAGTTTTTAATTCGTCTGGTAGGAGATTTTCCGGGAAATTCTGATAGCTCACCGGGCGGGTAAATCGGTAAATCGCCGCAGTCCCTACCGAGGTACTCCGCGAATCGGTAGATGCCGGAAAAGGCCCGCCATGCATCATGGCGTGGCATACTTCTACTCCCGTCGGGAAGCCGTTGATCAGCAGGCGCCCGACTTTCTGCTCCAAAAGATCAATCAAATCGGCATACTCAATCAGGTCTTCGGGTGTGCCATGAATCGTGGCCGTAAGGTGACCTTCAAGATTTCGGGCAATGTCAAATAACTCTTCTTTGGTTTGTGCTTCAACCAATACGCTCGCAGGACCGAATATTTCTTCGGAAAGCGCCGGATTGTTTGCTATGGCCTGGGCATGCGTTTTAAACAAAACCGGTGGCACGGCAGTAAAACCCTGAACATCCTGTCCCTGCACGAGTAGTTCTACTTCGGCATTTCCCAAATGATGCTCAACGCCTGATTGGTAGGCTTTTTGGATACCGGGTGTGAGCATTACTCCGCCCGAAGCGACCTTAAACTGTGTTTCTACATCCTCTATAAACTGACTGTATCCGATGGTGTTAGAGGCAATCAGCATTCCGGGATTGGTACAGAACTGTCCCACGCCCAGGGTTACCGAACCAGCAAATTGCTGGGCAATTGCAGCGCTTTTTTCCTGCATGATACCCGGCAACACAAATACCGGATTGGTACTGCCCATTTCGGCGTATACCGGAATCGGATCGGGACGATTGGCGGCCAAATGAAACAAGGCCATTCCGCCCTGATACGAACCCGTAAATCCAACAGCCTTAATCACCGGATGTTTCACAAGCGCTGCTCCTACATCGCTGCCGTTGCCGTGCAGTAGCGAGAATACGCCATCGGGCATGCCGCTGTCCTGAGCGGCTTTTTGAATTGCCCGACCGATAAGCTCAGACGTACCGGGGTGAGCAGAATGTGCTTTGACTATAACCGGGCAACCTGCTGCCAACGCCGAAGCGGTATCACCTCCGGCCACAGAAAAAGCCAGCGGAAAATTGCTGGCACCAAAAACGGCTACCGGTCCAAGGGCCTTATGCATCATGCGCAGGTCTACTTTGGGAAGTGGCTGACGATCCGGCAGGGCTGTTTCGATGCGGGCATTTACCCACGAACCCTCACGCAATAGTTGCGAAAACATGCGTAGCTGTCCGGTGGTACGTCCGCGCTCGCCCTGAATCCGGCCTGCGGGAAGGCCCGTTTCACTCGTGGCAACTTCAACAAGCAGTTCGCCCACTGCGTCAATTTCTTCGGCGATTTTATCCAGAAAATCCGCTTTTTCAGCACCTGATTTTTTACGATATACTTGAAATGCTTCGGCTGCCTTTGAGGTAGCGGCCTCTAATTCGTCGGATGTTGCTTTATAAAAAGCAGTTGGCAGTTTCTCTCCGGTGGCCGGATTGATCCCGTATAAAGAGCCTTCGCCCTGGGCTGATTGCGAAAAGCCAATGAGTTGATTTCCATGCAGTGTCATGCGTAAATAGGTTTTTGGGTGATTGTATTGGTTAATGTTCCGAGGCAGTCAAAGTTGTTCCTAACCTGATCGCCTGCGACACGTGTAAATTCCGAGGGCGCAAGTATTCCTGTGCCGGACTTCAAAAACACTCCCAGTACAAAGGTAGTTTCCCGGAACAGATACTCTACCAATTCGTTTGGAGTTCGTCTCATTATTTTTACGGGAATACTTTCATCATCAACAATCGCTTCGTTTCAATACTACTCCTTCGTTTTTCCTAAACGTTTGGCTTCGCATGACTTCTACTAATGTTCTATCCATTAGCTTTGTAAAATCTTACATTGCCAACCCGATCGTTTTTCCCATGAAGGCCATAGTTCTGCAAACACCCGGAAATTTTTTAGTGATTGAAAAAGATACACCCACGGCGCCACAGCCGCACGAAGTTCTCCTTAAAGTTATTCAACTTGGGGTTTGTGGAACCGACCTGCACGCGTACCGGGGAAGGCAACCCTTTTTTACCTATCCCCGGATTTTGGGACATGAAATAGCCGCCGAGGTGATAGCTGTTGGTGCAGAGGTGACCCACCTGCGGGTTGGCGACCGCTGCGCGGTGATGCCCTACCGAAATGAGCAGGAAGATCAGGCCGTTCGGCGTGGAAAAACCAACTGTGGCAGTACGTTGCGGGTGCTAGGCGTTCATGAAGATGGCGCTATGCAGGAGTTTATTACATATCCGGCGGAACTTGTTTTTGCGGCCAATGAACTTTCTGCCGATCAAATCGCTATGATTGAACCGCTAGCCATTGGCAGTCATGCTGTGGAGCGGGCCGATATTTCGCCTGAGGATACCGTACTTGTTATTGGCGCTGGCCCCATCGGAATCGGAACCGTGGCTATGGCGCTGTTGAAAGCTGCCCGAGTGCTGGTTTTGGATATGAATCAGAACCGGTTGGATTATATTAGCCAAAACTACCCGTCGGTCAGCTGTATTCTGCTGAATAATACAGTAGAAGACTCTCTGAATGAACTACTGGACGGGCAACTTCCTACGGTAATTCTGGATGCAACGGGACATAAAGACTCCATGCAGAAATGCCTGGAATACATTGCGCCGGGGGGCACGATTGTATATATCGGGCTTTTTATTGGCGATGTAATCTTTCACGATCCGCTGTTTCACCGAAAAGAGATTACGCTTAAAGCTTCCCGAAATGCCCTTGCCACTGATTTTACCAAGCTCATTAGGCTTTTAAAAGCGGGTCTTGTGTCGATTGACGGCTATATCACTCACCGTCTATCCTTTGATGATTCGCTGGAAGCTGAGTTTAATAAGCTGTATTTGCCTGAGGAACGGGTAATTAAAGTAGTCATTGAATTTTAATTAAGATTTATCATCCAGCCGCCGGGAAATTTTTTCGGCGGCATTTTTCAGCTGTAACACAATTTCTTTTTTTCGACTAGCCGTACACCGTATTTCTGGCAGAAATATTCCGACAGCAGCCAATACGCGGTCATTTTTGCGAACCGGAACAGCCAACCCAACAATATGTTTGACTGAGTAGGTGACAACAAGTTCCTGCTGAATAATCTTTTGCAGTTCTCCTTCTAAGCCCTCCTGTGTGGTGGCTTCTTTCCAGATACTTTCCGTGGGCAGGCCATTGGTTATCACAAAGCGTTCACGATCTTTTGGGGATAAATAGGCCAGTAAGAGCCTTCCGGTAGCGGTCTCGTATACATTACGTTCGGTCCGACTGCGTACTTGCAAATCCTGATCGCTGTGTACCAGGTGCAAAATATAGCGTTTTTGATTGCGCAAAATACCCAGCAGCGACGTCTCGTTTAATTCCTGCGTGAGTTTTTCCATCACATCACGGGCGGCTGTAATCAAGTGATGATGATACGAGTGATTGTTGGTCAGGTTGTAGGCCATTGGCCCGAGCCGATAGCCTTTTTTGCGACCGAGATGCTCGACATAGTTTTCACTGACCAGCGTTTTTAAAATATTGGCACAGGTAGCCTGATTCAGACTCAGACTATCTGAAATTTCGGTTAACGTATAGGCACGTTCCTGATCCTGAGCAAGGTATTCTAAGACATGCAGCGCTTTGATGACAACTAGTACCATGAAAAAACAAATGAGTAAACGTGGCGATAAAACAGCAAGAGCGGCCAGCGTGGCGGGCCGCTCCAAATATACTGCTTTTGGCTTATCGTCCCATCCACCCGCCATCTACGGTAAGGATACTGCCGTGTACATAACTTGATGCCTCCGAGGCCAGAAAGACCGTTACGCCCTTAAAATCATTGGGTGTACCCCAGCGATCAGCCGGGATTCGTGATAGTATTGAAGCGCTCCTCACAGGATCGTTGCGAAGCGCTTCGGTATTGTCCGTGCTAATGTAGCCTGGCGCAATGCCGTTCACATTAACACCTTTGGCGGCCCATTCGTTGGCCAGGGCTTTAACCAAACTACCGATTGCCCCTTTACTTGCAGCGTAGCCCGGTACCGTAATTCCGCCCTGAAAAGTAAGCAGCGAGGCGGTAAAGATAATTTTTCCGCTCCCTCGTTCAACCATTTCTTTGCCCAGTTCCCGGCTGAGGATAAACTGAGCGTTCAGGTTAGTTTCAATGACTGTATCCCAATATTCATCAGGATGCTCTACGGCAGGTTTGCGCAGGATAGTACCGGCATTATTGACCAAAATGTCAATTACCGGAAAATCAGCTTTCACCCTTTTGATAAAATCATATAGCGCATTGCGGTTACTAAAATCGCAGGAATACCCTTTGAAATCCCTTCCCAGAGCACGCACCTGCTTTTCTACGGCACTACCTTCGGATTCCAGTGTAGCCGACACCCCGATAATAGATGCGCCCGCTTCGGCCAGAGCCAGGGCCATCGCCTGACCAATTCCCCGTTTACAGCCCGTAACCAACGCTGTTTTTCCTGTTAAATCAAATGATTGTAGTATTGTCATTGAATAAGATAGTTGAAGTTAGAAATTAAGACAGTTTTTAATGCTGATCAATTGTTTTTAGTAACGTTTATCACTAATGATACTACTTGTTAATTACATGTTTATCTTGTAAAAATTAAAAAACATGAAACAAAATTGCATTATTTATTGAATTTCCCTGAGAAAACTAGATAAATGCCAGAAAATAGTTTCTCAAATTTGGTAGTCCCAGGGTTGTATTATAATATTGTATGAATGAATTATAATTCAATATTAGTAAATAATATTAATCCCTGATCATCCTCACGGCTGAATTTTTTCAAGTAGTACTACCCAAATCAGCGATGCAAAACCGAAGGACTTTTCTGAATCAATGCGCAAATGGCGGTATGTGGGTGGCCATGGTGGCACCGTACATGCGAGTCAGTGGCACGGTCGCCGAAAAATCTTCGCCATACCTTCCTTTACAATCAAATACGATGGAAGTAGCCCTCCCGCCGGGTAGAAGGGTACCGTTTGGCTGGCCCTATTGGCGCATTGCCTCCAAAGAGCAGGGGCTGTTCCTGCATCTTTCAGAGGTTTCAGCTCATAGCCCCTCCAAGATTTTTCTGCGGTTGATGGTCGCATTAGATACCCGGGATAAACGCCGGGTTTTGGTTACTTTGGGACATACTGGACGGATTATTGGCAGCTTGAATATTTGGTTTGCCAGTGCGTTACAGATATTTGAATGTACCCTTGATGCAAGCTTAGCGGAACTAAAACAATCTGGAATCTATCTGCAAACCGACCATGATCAAGAGCCGTTGTACGTGTTGGCAACCACTGAAAGGACAGGGTCGCATGTATTTGTGTCGCCGGTTGGGCGGAGGAATCAACCAAAGGAGGCTTTTCTGGAATCGCTTACTTCCCTACGTTCACTGCATCCGTTTGGATGGATGGAAGGATGTACGATGGATGGATTGTATGCTTTGCAGAAGGCAGGCAGGCTTACAAAGCGATTTGATTTTCAAGAGCGCCTTCGGCTTTTTTTGCCAGATTCAACACACCTGATTTACGAGAATCCTGGAACGGAGCCTTCCGACAATGTATTCAATAACGTGGAGGCGGGGCTTCCTTTTGCGGTCATTTCCAGAGTATTGCCCCTACATTCGTCCGTAAAATTATTTATTGATTTCGCCAAAAGCCGCTTTACCAATGGAAAACTGAATTCTCAATCTCTCACTACCGAGGGCTGCTATACACTGGCGTATCCGTTAGTGGTAGTCGGTCAGGCATTGGGCGATTCTGATTTGTATGAGCTTGCGCTGCTTGAACTGGAAGCCAGAATAAAGTTCTTAACCAGTGTTGACGCCGTTTTTCAGCGTGGACAAATTGATGGGAGTGGTCGTGGTTTTCGAAATTGGGGCCGGGGCTTTACCTGGTTTTTGCTGGGTATTGTTCGTACGGCTGCCGTTTTAAAGGAAGACAAATCGTTTAGACAAACTAACCAGCTAAATTATCTGCGAGAGGTTTTTGAAACTTACGCCCGGCTGGCCTTGAGTCATCAACGACCTGTCCACAGCTGGGGGGCCTACCTGGATTTGCCCGAAACCGCTTTTGATGCTTCAACCACGGCGGGGTTGGGAGCTGCGCTTGGGTATGGAAAGAAAATGGGTTGGCTGACAGATCTACCTGAGCATCGGATTAAGAGCATTCGTTCCCGACTTGAAAAGAATTTCACAGCCGATGGATTGCTGACCGGAAGTTGTCAGATTAATAGGGGGAGGAGAGGCTCTGCAAAAAAATGAATACCGGGTAATTTCTCAGTACGTCATGGGGCTAATGGCGCATATGTATGCATTTTGACAAATTAGAAGTGCCTATAAAACAGAATTTTAAATTAATTATTTTTCAATCCCTGTCTGACGTATGAAAAACTTTATAACTCAAAGAATTCAGCAAGCCTGGCTGGCTGCTCTACTTTTGTGCCTATGTGCAAATCCGGGTTACACCCAATTTGTTCCTGAAAACCTCAAAGAACTGGGAACGCTGAAAACGCGCTCTGCCAAAGAAATAAAATCGTCAACCTGGTCAATTGGCGGGGAAACCATGGACCGCGATTACACGGATTACCAATCTTATAAACACTACCTCGAACCGCTGGGCGCCAAGCGCATTCGGTTGCAGGGAGGATGGGCCAAAACTGAGAAAGTAAAGGGGCAGTATGATTTTGCCTGGCTGGATGCAATCATACCTGATGCCTACGCTCGCGGAGTAGCGCCCTGGGTGGAGCTAAGTTACGGCAATCCGATTTATGAAGGAGGCGGAGAGGCAAAACTGGCGGGTCGTATCCCTACGTCTGAAACGGCTCTTGCAGCCTGGGATGCGTGGGTGAGCGCCATGGTAAACCGCTACAAGGGGCAGGTAATTGAATGGGAAATCTGGAATGAACCGGATTTGAACAAACTGAATAAAGGCGAAGAGTTTGCAGATTTTTATATCCGTACTGCCCGGGTCATTAAATCCATTCAGCCACAGGCACGGCTATTGGCTTTGGGTATGGCGGGAGTACCACAGTTGGGCTTTCTCAAACCGTTTATGGAGCAGATGAAAGCTAATAATGCACTGGATTTGATTGACGTGATTACCTATCACGGGTACGCACCAAACCCGGATACTTCGTACCCTAAAATTGAAGAGATGCGGTCTTTTGTGGCAACCTACAATCCTGCCATTTCCTTCATGCAGGGAGAAAACGGAGCTCCCTCCACGCCAAGCGCGGTAACGATTGGTGCCTTGCGTCAGTTCGACTGGTCGGAGCTTAGTCAGGCTAAGTGGGATTTACGCCGGATGCTTGGAGATCACGGGCGTGGTATTGCCACGAATCTGTTTACCATAAGTGATATTCATTATGCCGCCGGCGATCACATGGTTGGTGTAAATACCAAGGGAATCTTAAAAACCAATCCTGACAAAACAATTGACCGACCGAAAGTAGCCTACCGGGCGGCTCAGCACGTATTTACACTTTTTGATTCACAGATGCAGGCACAGCTCAGCAAGCGGCCCCAAACGAATCATCCCGATCAATCGGCTTTTGTTTATACGCACCAAAAGACCGGTCGCAGCGCTGTAACGCTGTGGAATCACTCAGCCCGACCAGCCGAAGAATATACTCCGCAGCTCACAGCCGTAAACGTTCAGGGTAGTTTTCGCAAACCCGTTCTGATCGATATGATTTCGGGAAAAGTGTATGAAATTCCAAAAAATCAATGGAAAAAGAAGGGAAAAGACTATACTTTCATGGACATTCCGGTGTCTGATTATCCGGTTGTTTTAACCGACCGTGCGGTAGTTGATTTAAAACCCTAATTGAGTCGACGGGAAATTTGTCGGGCAGCCAGTTGACTGGCCTCAATCATTTCCTGCTGCCGGGCAAGGGTCCAGCGGTAGTCGGGTAAAAAAACGCTTAGACCAGCCACCACGCTGCCTTTTGAATAAATCGGGACCGCAAATCCCCGAACGTGACGATCAGTCATGTGGGTAAACGATATGCCTTCCTGACGAATTTTTTCGAGTTGTTTTTTTAATTGAGAAAAAGAGCCGGCTTTTTCCCAAAGTGACTCCGGCGGAAATCCGTTGAGATCTACAAAACGTTCGAGTTCCTTATCCGGAAGGTAGGCTAAAAGCAGCCGACCGCTTGCGGTTTCGTAAATGTTACGTTCCGAGCGCACCTGCACCTGAATTTCCTGATTCGAATTCACAACGTGTAGAGAGTACCGTTTGCCATTGCGCAACACGCCTAAAATGCAGGATTCATTAATCTGCCGCGTAAGATCTTCCATCAGATCCTGCGCAGCCGTGATTAACTCCTGCCCGTAGGCGGAGGTATTGGTCAACTGGTATGCTGCCGGTCCCAGGCGGTAGCCTTTCTTTTTGCCGATATGTTCGAGATACCCACGGGCCACTACCGTGTTGATAATATTGGCCGTCGTAGATTGATTCAGCTGCAGGCTTTCAGATATCTCCGTCAGCGTGATTGCGTGTCCGTCACGCTGGGCCACCAATTCCAGAATATCAATGGCCCGAATAATTACTTGTACCATACTGTATTATTGTTGGAGTAAAAATAGGCACAAATACCACAACAATGCAAGAGTATATAAATGGAAAATATGAAATTTTTTAAATGAAACCCTTTCAAATCGGCTTAAAATGAAGGTTTTTGGTGAAAAATATAATTAAAAATTAAAAAAATGTCATTTTGATTGTATTTCAATTCTGTGTTTCATAATATTGCATTGTTGTAGTATTATTCAACTATGTAACAGTATATAAATATGAAAAAAAGTTACCTTGTACAAAAAGGGCTTCTTCTCTGGGTGTTTCTGCTGATTTTTACCCTTTCGGCAGCTGCCCAGACAATTAGCGGAAAGATTGTCGACGAAACCGGGGCAGCACTTCCCGGGGTTAGTATAATTGAAAAAGGAACGGTGAATGGAACAAGCTCAAGCACCGAAGGAAACTATTCACTCACGGTAGGCTCGCCTGGCGCAATTTTGACCTTTTCTTTCATTGGATACACCACTAAAGAAGAAGCCGTAGGCAACAGAACAACTCTGAACGTGACACTGAATGCCAGTCAGTTAGCTCTTGAAGAAGTAGTTGTAGTTGGCTACGGAACGCAGAAAAAGAAAGACCTGACGGGTTCAATCGCTTCGGCGGATTTGGTAGCTTTCAAGGAATCACCGAACGTAAGTATATTGCAATCCTTGAAAGGTTCGCTTCCTGGTCTTACCATTGGACAAACTAATCAGGCAGGTGAGGAAGCCTCCATCAATATACGCGGAACATCTACCCTGAACGGTAATACTTCCCCACTCATTATTGTGGACGGAATCATATTCAATGGCCGTTTATCAGATATCAATCCGGTTGACGTGGCCAGTGTTGATGTTTTGAAAGACCCCAGTAGTAAGGCGGTTTATGGGTCTCAGGCCGCCAATGGTGTTATTTTGGTGACTACTAAAACTGGCAGGGCGGCTACAAAACCCTCTATAACGTATTCGGGCAACTATGCTATTTCTTCTCCGACAATCAATGCCAAATTGCTGCGCCGGGATGCTTTTCTGGAAAAAATTCGGGACATCAACTATCTTAAAGCTTTTACGCCCGAATCGGGCTACACGGAGGCTGATCCGGCATGGGCATTTACTAATTCCGAACTATTTCCTATTTCGCTGACAGGCGTAAATGCCGGTACGGATTATGACTGGTACGGAGAGCTTACCCAAAATGCGCTGATCTCAAACCATAACCTGAGCATTTCCGGTGGGTCGGAGAAAACCAACTATTACATGTCAGGCGGGTATACAAAGGAAAAAGGGTTTATCAAAAATGACGATTACGCCCGCTATACGATGCGAATAAACCTGGATACCGAGGTGACAAAATGGTTGACCGTTGGCGCCAATACGTCGGGTGCATTTACCAATTTCTTTAATGATGCACCCAATATGAATTCAATTGTGGGTACAAACCCTTTGGTGACTCCCAGGGACGAAAATGGGAATTTCATTATTAACCCTATTGGCGATTTTCAGGTAAATCCATTTCTGAATGCCGAAAATGATCGGTACGAAGTCCAAAGCCGGCTCGTAGGGAATTTCTACGGCATTGTCCGGATTCCTTCCATCCCCGGATTTAGCTACCGACTGAATTTTGGCCACAACCTGAAATTCTTCAAAAACTACTCGGCAAGTATTTACGGCGCGGGTTTAACGGGCTCAGCGGCAAAAAATGACGCTACTTCCTACGAACAAACCCTGGATAATATTTTTAACTATTCCAAAACCTTCGGAAAGCACGGTCTTACCCTGACGGGCGTGTACGGATATAACGTAGCCAATTTCAACCGCACCGTTGCGTCGGGGACTGGTTTTTCAGATCTGAACCTTTCGTACAATAGCCTGCAACAGGCAGAAATCCAGAAAATTTCCTCGGAAGCCTGGGAAGAGGCGTTGCTCTACCAAATGGGAAGTGTGGCTTATAACTACGGGAGCAAATATCTAGTCAAAGCAACCGTTCGCCGGGATGGTTTTAGCGGTTTCTCCAAAAATAATAAAACCGGTATTTTCCCATCGCTTGGTCTTGGCTGGGTTATTTCGGAAGAAAATTTTTTCAAAGTACCAGGGATTGAATATCTGAAAATCAGAGGTAGTTACGGCGAAAATGGAAATAAAGTTGGCCGCTACAGTTCACTGGCACGCGTATCTTCCGACGACGCTTCCAAATATGTTTTTGGTGATGGTGGACTAACCTCTATTGGCCGGTCAGTGGCTTCACTGGCAAACCAGGATCTCAAATGGGAACGAACACGCGGGATAAACGTAGGGCTTGATTTTGGAATCCTGAAAAATAAAATTGACGGAAATATTGAGTACTATAACTCCAATACCTACGATCTTTTGTGGCAACAAACCTTGCCCCAAACATCTGGTTTTGCCAATGTATTTACGAATCTTGGGCAAATCAATAACACCGGGCTGGAATTTATGCTCCACGGTGCGCCTATAAAAACAAGTGCATTAACCTGGGATGTAACGTTCAATTTTAGCCGAAATAGAAATAAAATCGTCACCATTTTGGGTGAAGATCTGGACGGAGACGGCGTGGAAGATGATCTCATTGCGAGTGGCCTCTTTATTGGAAGACCCATTGGAACTGTTTTTGATCTTAAAACTGACGGGATTTATAGTCTGACCGATGAAAAACTGCCTGGTTTTCAACCCGGAACTTACCGGTTCATTGATGTAAATAATGACGGTAAAATTGTTCCGGCTGATGATCGCCAAATTCTGGGGAATACCGAACCTGCCTACCAATTTGGTATACAAAATACCATAACCTACAAGCAATTAACCTTTCGTGCATTTATCAATTCCATTCAGGGTGGGAAAAGCAGTTATATCAGTCCCAATTTCCCTGCTGGCAACTACGGAACTCCCGGGAATGCTACCAACTCCAACTGGTTTGATTTTACTGATTTTTGGTCGCCAAGAAATCCAGACGGAATTCACCCCAATCCATGGGTACCTACGCCTGCCGGTGGCAGAGAATACTTCCAGCGCAATTTTGTGCGTCTGCAGGATGTATCACTTGCCTACAACTTTACCGACAAAATGGCGCGCAAAATAGGTGCTGCCAATTGTAAATTCTTTGTAAGCGGAAAGAACCTTCTGACATTCACAGACTGGAAGGGATGGGATCCGGAAGTAGGTTTAGGTGTAAGCTCAGTCAATGCCTTTCCGGTATTGAAGTCATATTCTTTTGGTGTAGAAGTCACATTCTAATGTTAAAAAAAATGAAAAAGAACATATTTAAAATGATCCTTTTATCCGGTGTGATGCTACTGCATTCGGGTTGTCAGGAAGAAGAATTTTTGAACGAAGTCCCACTGGATTTTTATAGCCCGGAAAACTCCTTCATTACCGAAGGTAACTTTACTGCCGCACTCACTGATTTGTATGCCCGGGTACGCGCCATTCAGAGTGTGGATGGGGGAGCAAGTCTTTACTCCGAAGTACTGGGAACCGATTTAGCTTTTAATGCCCGTTTGGATCAGGCACGTATCGGCAGCTATCTGGTAGCAATCACTCCGCAGGGTGAGATTCCCCGGCAGCACTGGATTCGGTGGTATAAGGTAATTTCCAACGCCAATACCATAATATTCCAGACTGCAAACTTCCGCACTTACGGATGCTCAAAAAAGGGTAATCGGTGGGGAAGCGAAGCTTTTCAGAGCTTTTGCCTACCACAAACTCGTGCACCTTTTTGGAGGAGTTCCGCTGATAATTGATGAAGTGACAAGCCCCAAAAGCGATTTTACCAGAGCTTCCCGCGATGAAGTTTTAAGACAAATCATTCAGGACGCGACTGATGCAGCAGCCTCCTTACCGAACGTGGGTGCGGTAAAAGACGGTAAACTTAATAAAGCGGTGGCCAATCATTTGCTGGCCGAAACCTACATCGTTATCAAAGAATACGACAAGGCAATTGCCGCGGCAACGGAGGTTATTCAAAATTCAAATTTACGTTTGATGACCGAACGTTTTGGTAGTTTGAGAACTCAGCCTGGCGATGTTTACTACGATTTATTTAGGGTAGAAAACCAAAATCGGGCGGCCGGAAATATGGAATCCATTTGGGTCATTCAGTACGAATTGGATGTAATCGGGGGTGGTCTTACGTCCTCGGGCAGCGCACTAAACAATCTTGAACGTTCGGTTGCACCAGCCGTTTTTTCAATTTCTGATCCTTCCGGAAGAGGTGCAATGCTGGACAACGCCTCGGCTTCAACCCTTAATGGCGGCGGACGCGGGGTTTCATTTGTCAGGCCTTCGGATTACTATTTGTACGATGTATGGGGTCTTGATCCCAAAAAAGACAACCGGGTTTTGGACCCTGCTGTTACAGATATTCGGACTTCGCCATTTAACATTGTTCGCGATTTTATCTATAATAATCCAGCTTCGCCGCAGTATTTTGGAAAAAGTCTACTTGATTTTCCTGCGCCAAACTGGCTGTCAGCCGGCTGGCGGTGGTACCCTTATCCATCCAAAGTAACCACGCCGGGCCAACATCCTGCGGGATTAATTGCCGATGCTACCAAATTAACTTTGCGAAATACGGCAGGTGCTACTTTTCGGGACATGTACATGATTCGCCTTCCTGAAACACTTTTCCTGCGGGCAGAGGCATATCTGCTCAAAGGAGATCTCGTCAATGCAGCAGCCGACCTGAACGCAGTTCGCGCCCGGGCAAAGGCAGCACCGGTTTTGCCTTCCGAAGTAACGCTGGACTATATCCTGGACGAAAGAGCCCGTGAATTAATGTTTGAAGAAGACCGCCGCCTGACGCTTAGCCGCATGGGTAAACTCGTGGAGCGGGTCAGAAAATATAATCCGCTCAATAGTGGTAACATTAGCGATCACCACGCCCTTTTTCCAATTCCTTTTTCGGAAATCGAAGCCAATAAAGATGGAAATTTAGAGCAAAATCCTGGCTATTAAATGGTAGTTCATCATAGGTTAATTTAATTCAAAAAGGTCGGTAACCTTTACCGGCCTTTTATTTCAACGTCTCAAACCATTCGGCAGCAATAGTTTAATTGGAAAATTGTGTTGTTTGAAACTCTTGATTAGCAATCATTAATATGACCAATATGCCTAATCCTTGGAAATGAATATTTTATGAAACAATTAGTCAAAAGTCTTTTTGCCTGCCTTTGGGTGTTATCTCTTCTGTCCGTGGACTGTGTCTCACAGCCCATGCATAACTATGAACCCAAAAACACGCAGCCTATTGGTACAGAAGCCATTGCCGAACTCGCCATCGAACGCGGCATGAAGGAAGTTGATCTGGGTATTTATGGAGGCACGCTGTTCATGCATGGCATGAGCGAGCTGGCAGTTTTACAAAAAGCCCCCAAGACTTTACAGAAAACCATTGAGATCTTTGACAAATTCAAAAGTAAAGAAGTTAAAGGCCGGGGCAGTTTTATTAGTTATGAAGCGGGCGGTAGCGGCGTGGCCTATTTGAATTATTTAAACAAAACTCCGCATTTAACGGAACATGTCTATGCCTATGCTGACAAGATGTACAAAGGCCAGAAACGAACCTCCGAAGGCCTGATGACCGCTCCATGGCTCAAAGATAGCCTTGATCAGTTTATGATCGATTGCGCCTTTGCCGTAACTCCTTACATGTTGTATGCGGGGTTGAGCATGGACAAACCGGAATACGTGGATTTTGCTGTTTATGAGACCATGGAAATGTTTAAGATTCTGAAAGATTCCAACGGATTGGTACATCAGGGACGGGGGTTTCAGGGTTTGGGAAAAATTTCGGAAGATAATTGGAGCCGTGGAAACGGCTGGGGCGCGTTTGCTCTGGCGTTTTTAGTTCGGGATTTGCCCGATACTCACCCGAAAAAGAAAGAAGTAAATGAATTGGCAAAAAGCTTTTTTACGACCATTCTGAAATTTCAGAATCAGGAAGGTCTCTGGAACCAGGAAATGACCGAGCATACTTCCTACGTAGAAACATCCGGCAGCGGTTTGATGCTCTTTGGTTTGGGCGTATGCCTTGAAAAAGGTATCCTTGACAAGTCCTATTTACCACAGTTTATAAAAGGTTTAAGTGGGTATACCTCATACATTGCCCCCGACGGCTCCATAAGCAATGTAACAATTGGGTGTCTATGTCCAGGAAAAGGAACCAAAGAAGATTACATCAAACATCCCTGGAAACTCAATGATATTCATGCGTTTGGTCCTGTCGTACTAGCCTTTACGCAGGCAGCCAAAATGGGTATTAAGGAAATCAGGCCTGCTAAAAGTTTAGGCTGCTACGTTACAGATTTTGGCAAACCCATCAGGCCACAGGCGTTTGTTCGCTACATGCCCGAAGCCAACGGGAATATCTGTTGGGAAAACGACCGTGTAGCCTTCCGGGTGTATGGTCCGCCTGTCAAAAACCGGGTAAGCAGCGGAATTGATATTTGGACTAAATCGGTTGATTATCCCATTATTTCAAAATGGTACTATGAAAATACCATGGGTAAATCTTATCATCTGGATCATGGCGAAGGGAATGACTTTTACCATGTTGCCTACGGAAGAGGACTGGGTGGTACGGCCATTTGGCAAAATGGTAAACCTTACATTTCGCAGCCTTATGCTACCCATACTATTTTGAAAAATACCGAAGAGGAAATAATTTTTGAACTCAATTTTGATCCCTGGGAGGCAGACGGCATTCTGGTCGGTGAGAAAAAGGTAATCAGTCTGAAAATGGGCTCGAATTTCTGCAAAGTTACCAGCACATTTACCACCGATTCACAAAAGCCCTTTCTGGTAGCCCTGGGTATTTCGTATGCTACCGAGCCCGAGGTGGTGAAAGATGCAAAGAACGGCATGCTGGCCCTTTGGGAATCCTATGCTCCAAAAAACGGTGAACTGGGAACTTGCATCCTGGTTAAACCAACTGAGCTGGAATCATTTGCTGAGAACGAAAAAGAAAAGTTTGTACTTGTGAGAACGAGCTCCGAAATACCCCTTACTTATTTTGTAGGAGTGGCTTGGAGTAAAGCTCCACAGATCAAAACCATGAAAGAGTGGTTTGAGTACGTATCGCAAAACCTGGTAGATTTAACCAATCCCTGAAATTGAGTATACTATGAAACGATTGCTAAGAGGTTTGTTTGTTTTACTTTTTGGAATACATCCAACAATTGCACAAAATATAGATACGTCCGAAAACCGGGTACAGACCAGGGTTGATATTGCCTTAAAACGTATTGGAACCATCAAACCCAAAACCACGGACCAAATCCAATCGTCCAACTGGATTATTGGGTGTGAAACTCTGGACCGGGATCTGACTGATTACGAGCAGTATAAAGAATATCTGGTGCCCCTTGGAATCAAACGGTTGCGTATGCAGGCGGGTTGGGCCAAAACCGAAAAAAAGAAGGGTGTCTACTCCTGGGAGTGGCTGGACAAAATCGTGAACGACGCCCATGCCCGCGGGCTTAAACCATGGCTGGAAACTTCCTACGGCAACCCAATTTATCCCGGTGGGGGAGGTGTGAACCTGAGTGCGGGCATTCCGACTTCGCCCGAGGCCCTGGCAGCCTGGGATGCGTGGGTAGAGGCACTGGTCAGGCGGTACAAAGATAAGGTAGATGAATGGGAGGTTTGGAATGAACCGAACTTTGGGGATAATACAATCAACCTGCCTGAAAAAGTCGCCGAATTGAATATTCGTACCGCCGAAATCATTAAGCGCATGCAACCCCATGCCCGAATTTCCGGATTATCCATGGGTCATATCGACCTGAACTATGCGGATGTGTTTTTCAAAACGATTCATGAAAAAGGCAAAATGTCGCTGTTTGATAACGTGACCTACCATGACTATGTCTATAATCCTGATTCAAATTATGGTAAAGTGTCAGATCTTCGGAGAGTTCTGGATCGCTATGCTCCACAGGTAAACCTTCGGCAGGGTGAAAACGGTGCGCCTTCCATGGGAGGCGCCAACCGGGGTGCCATTGGCGATTATGACTGGTCAGAAGTCTCGCAGGCCAAGTGGATTATGCGCCGCATGCTGGGCGATTTAGGGCATGATATCGAATCCAGTATTCTGGGGATTATCGAAATGAATTATGGCGCTACGAGCGGGCCCATAACCCGCATGAATGTTAAAGGAATTATTGAGTCGGACACATCCAAACGGGCCATTCGACCCAAAATGGCCTATTATGCCATGCAGCACGTAGCTTCGGTATTTGATGATCAGTTGGTAAGAATAAAAAATCTTCATGATACGCACAATACCAACGCCCCGGTAGCGGCCGGATCGGTGCATTATAACAAAGGCACCGATCGAAGCCTGTCGGTATATGCATACGAGCACAAGTCGACCAAAAACCAAGTGTTTGCCCTTTGGATGGATGAGTGCATTCCAACCAACTCCAACACAACAAAAACCATCAATTTCACGATTCTGAACAGCGATTTCGATCAACCCGTCTACGTAGATATGTTGACCGGAGCGGTATACGAACTGCCGGATAGCCAGCAGGTCATTAGCGGAAACAAGCGCACCTTTAAGAATATTCCGGTGTATGATAGTCCCATTCTGATTGTGGATCGATCGTTGATTCCCTTTTAAAAAGCTGAGAAAGAACCCTGAATAGTATAGACCCGACGACGACGACATCAATTTTTAAATTACCTGATCGACTAACTCATGAACCAACTCCAAACCCTGGATTACTTTGCCATAATTTTATACATGATAATGGTCTCAGGTATAGGTATTTATCTGGGTAAATTTGTAAAAAATATTTCAGATTATTTCAAAGGAGGGAATTCAGTTTCATGGGTGGCCAACGGCATCAGCAATTTCATGACCATGTTTAGCACCTCTATTTTTGTGGCCTATGCGGGCATTGCCTACACGCACGGATTGGTGGCGCTGACGGTGATTTGGTGCGCAGTGCCGCCATCCGTATTTGCTGCGCTCGTGTTGGCCAAGCGCTGGCAGCGGGCAGGAATCATTAGCCCGGTGGAATTTTTAGAAACCCGTTTCAATGCGCCCGTTCGGCAGGTACTTTCGTGGAGTGGGGTAGGTTTTAAAGTTTTGGACGAAATGATCAAGCTCTACGCCATTGGGCTTTTTGTTGCCGCTGCTACAAATAGTTCTCTGGAAATGTCGATTCTTTCCTGTGGACTTGTGGTGCTTGTCTATACGGTGGCGGGTGGCTTGTGGGCAGTGCTCGTGACGGATGTGGTACAGTTTATCATTTTAGGTTTGGCCACGGTCATTCTGCTTCCGCTTTCGCTTCAGGCTGCTGGCGGGCTTTCCAATATCAGTGAGCAATTACCTGCTCACCTGACCTTTACCAACGGCCCCAAAGGGGCGCCGCTCTATCTTTTTGTGTATTATCTGATGGTTTTGGTCAAATTTTGTGGGAATTGGGCCTTTATGCAGCGGTTTTATAGCGCAGAAAACGAAACGGATGCCCGCAAAACCGGTTGGCTATCGGCTTCTCTGTTTTTACTTTTTCCCATCATATTTTTAATTCCGGCCATTGCCGCACGGATCATTATTCCTGATCTACCCGATCCCGAAATGGCCTACGTGAGCATTTGCCTCAAACTTTTGCCCCAGGGATTGATGGGCCTGATGATTGCAGCCATGTTTGCGGCCACCATGTCAACGCTCAGTTCAGAGTACAACGTGACGGCCAGTGTAATTACCAGCGATATTTATAAACGCATTTTTAAACCCACGGCCAGTAATAAAGAACTATTGCTTGTAGGGCGACTGTCCACTATTGTCCTTGGTTTGATGGTGACTATTGGTGCACTTTTTGTCGGTGGATTTGGGGGAGCCTTTGAGGCCAACAAGTTGTTTACCGGGCTCTTCGCTATTCCTATGGTTATCCCTCTGGTTTTCGGTATCTTAATGCGTAAGCCAACACCAACAGGAGCCATTGCAGCCGTAGTGATCGGTATGTTGGTAGGATTGCTGCTGAACGGCTTCACGGGCTTTTCCTGGGAAATCGCCACGTTGATTGAAATGGTTGTGTGTTTTCTGGTTTTCTGGGCCTCAGGATATTTTACCAATACCAGCGAAGCTTACCGGGTGCGGGTGGCGGCGTTTTTTGCCAGACTTCGGGTTCCGGCACAAAAATCTGCTTCTGAATCTGATAACTCCATGCAACCTATTTTGCAGCGACTTTACGGCATTGCCCTGGCTTGTACGGGCTTTTTATTTTCAGTTTTGTCGGTACCCTCATTGGCAAATTATAGTGGGAAAATGGCCTTAGGAGTTGGAGTTTTTTGCCTGATTACCGCATTTTTTATATTTAAATTAAAAAGAAAAACAAAAGAAAATCTATAAGTTAATTAGTAACACCATGACCTATCTAACCAATAAAGTAGTCGTAATTACCGGAGCGTCCAGCGGAATCGGGCGTGCTACCGCCGAGCTCTTGTTGCAAAAAGGCGCCAAAGTTTTCGATTTCAGCCGAACCAATCAATTGTCTGATCAGATAAACCACGAAAATCTACGCTCCTTTCGGGGAGATGTGAGCAGCGAAGCGGATGTAGTTGCCGGTTTTTCGGCCTGCGTCGAAGCTTTTGGCACGGTGGACGTACTGCTGAATAATGCCGGACTTGGCCTGATTTCGCCCGACTTAGCCACGGCTGATCTGGATGAATTTCAACGCATGATGGATGTGAATGTTCGCGGGGTATTTTTGTGCAACCGCGAAGCGCTCAAAATTATGAAGCCTCGTCAATCCGGTCATATTCTGAGCGTTATATCGATGGCCGGGCAGCGCACCAACGCCAACGCACCCGTGTACTGTGCATCCAAATTTGGGGCCCGTGGGCTGAGCAGCGGACTGGCCGATCAGGTTTTGAAACTTGGAATTAAGGTTACGGATATCAATCCCGGCCCTACTGACAGCAACTATTGGGGCGACCGCAAGGTGCCGCGTGAAAAGTTTCTCAGAGTCGAAGACGTTGCCCGGGCCATCGTATTTGCCATCGATCAGCCTCAGGATGTGCTGCTTCGGGAATTGAATTTGGATAACATGAAATTTTTAGCCTAACACTTTCAGTATGAATTTTAACGCAACAACCGATACACAACTTTTCCCGATTCCGGTGGCCGAAATGCGGGAGCGGTACCTGCGCCTGTACACAGGAGCAGTCAATGATGTGCTGCGCTTTAACTACGGAATGCACGCAACAAGCCTGCCCTCGTCCTACGCTCCCTTGCGGGAGGAAATGAAAATGGCCGGCCTTGCCTTTACTATCAAAGGTGCACCGGATATTACTACCGATGGCGAAATGAGCATGCGGGCCGAAATGCTCGAAAGTCTGCAACAGGATTCGGTGGTTGTGTGGGATTGTACGGGTGACACCGTGACCTCTCAGTGGGGCGAGGTAATGACCATGGCTGCTCTAAGGGCCGGTTGCCGGGGAGCCCTCATTAACGGTATCCGGGATACACAGGCCATTCTGGAACAGAAGTTTCCGGTTTTTTATAAATACAAATCCAATACGGGTATGTTGGGCCGTTTCAAGATGTATTACTACCAGAAACCCGTGCTGATCGGAGAAGTAATCATTCAGCCCGGTGACTGGATTTTTGGTGATATTGACGGGGTCATCTCCATCCCTCAGGCTATTACCTACGATGTTTTGCTCGCAGCCGAAGCAATTCTGAACCGGGAGGAAGATATAAAGAACATGGTTGAAAGTGGAATGTCGCCTACGGATGTTGTAAAAAATGGGGGGTATTTCTAAACCTTAGTTGCGTTGCGTTTCAATTCAAATCAACAGGTTTTTAGAAATCCCTTTTTGCTAAACAAGATCTCATGCGAATTTTTCTAACTCAGGCCGAACATACCCAAATCCTACTACGGATCAAGGAACGTGATCCGGTTCTGGCTATTTTTTATGATGCGTTGCGTCAGCGGGTGTATGCCCGGGTGGAGCGTAAAAGTCTGGCCGAAATCGGCGATACAACCGCCTGGTACTACCCGGCTGCCGAATATCTTTCAGATGCCGCGATGCTGTACGCGCTAAAACCCGAAGCAGCCCTTGCGCAATGGCTGCGCTCGATGACACTGGAACTAGCCCGGGCACCGATCTATGACTGGGTCGGCCCAGCTTTTCGCAGTCACGCCGAGCCATTAACCGGGCATCTGGAAACAGCTCATCTTTGCTGGGCGCTTGCCTCGGTGGTGGATTTGGCCCCTGAGGTTTTTCAAAATCAGGAGGAGCAGGAAGTACGTGTAAGTTTGCGTGAAAAGGGATTGACCCTTTGCCAGCGTTGGCTTGCGGCTAATTCGCATTTGGCCAATTGGCGTGGCATCCTGACGTCGGGAGTTGTGGTAGCCGCCGCTGTGCTTGGCGATGAGCCGATACTGGACGAATATTTACCACTTTGGAAGCAATGCTCGCAGGCTTTTCAGCCCGATGGTTCCTATGCCGAATCACTTCAATACGGCAATTACCTGGCCTTTGCGCTGATGTTGGCCTACGAATCAGTAGTGCGTAAGTATCCTGAAAAAGTCCGCGAGCTACCCATTGAGTCCTATGGCAAAGGACTATCCTGGATTACGCAAAGTATGTTCTATGACAAACCTGCCGAAGGCTGGGGAAGCATGGAACCCCGCGCCCGGGCGGCTAATTTTAATGATTCGTCAGCACTTTTTCGGCCCTCAGCAGATTTGCTGTTGCATCTCTCCGCACGATTGCCCAACAGCCTGGAAGGTGGCCTGGCACAAGGACTTTTTGACAACTATTACGCGCCCGTTCCCTACCAGGGACCGCACGATTTGGCGACTTTTGGAATGGTCAACGATTGGGGATTTCTGACCCTTCCGTTGCTTTTACAAGCAACCGAAGGTTTGTCCCCTAAATCGGCAGATTTACCCTTGACCCAAACATTTAGCAACGGGCATGCTTTCATGCGCGATGCATGGCCTGCCCAAACCATCGTAGCTATTAATGGTGGTGGAGAAGGTCTCTGCGGACCGGGCCACCTGCACGGCGACCTCAATTCATTTATTGTGGCCCACCGCGGTGAGCGCCTGCTGACTGATCCCGGCCACAGTTGCTACCGAAATCTGATTCATGGCCTGGAAAGCTCCTCGCAGACGCACTCAACCTGTACGTTTCTGGTCGAAAAAGATGCATTGGGTTTGCAGGAAGATTTAGCAAAAGCCACGCTTTTGGAACAAAATTCGGTACTGCCGCGCCGGATAATTTCGCCCGATGGCACAATCAGTGAGCCAATCAATCGAGGGAATAAGAAATTGATTGCGCAGCGAAGCGGACTGGTGTCGGTGATAGGTGCAGAGGTAGCAGCTGCCTACGGCGTGCCTTTAATTGAGTTTAGCCGGCTTTGGCTACTGGCGGGTTCCAACGTCTTGTTTGTTGTTGATACTATTGAGGCTACCCAACCTATAACCACCATCTGGAATTGGCTGGTCAATAACCGTGATTCACGAACAGTTGCTAAAAATCAGGATAATTGCCTGGAAGTCAAAAGAAACGAAGCGGGTATGAAACTTTTCCATACGGGCAAAGGCGGGTGGAGTCATCCGGTCTATGGCTATGTACATGATGCCTATCATGTGGAGCCGAATCAGCGGGGAGAGGGAAAACCGGGAAGTGGACTGGTCTACCGATTTACTGAATCTGAACCTGTCGCCAGACGAACCTTTGTGCATGCCATTGCACTGGATAGAGCCGCATTCATAAACAGTTGGCAGTTGCAGCAGCAGGAAAATACGTACGCACTTTCGGATGGAAAACAATGCTGGACACTAACGGTGGAGACCGGATCTGGCACTCTGTTGGAGTTGATGTCAGAAAATGGTACACAATGGGTTGTCGAAGAGCAAGATAGAGTATATCAGCTCAATCAGTTCTGATAAAAGTGAATGTTACTGATCTTTACAAAAATAATTTGACCAAATAATCATAGCATGAAAGCCTTATTATATACAGGAAATAAAACATTTGAGATACAACAAACCGATCAGCAACCTTTGCAAGCCGGGCAGGTTCGTTTAAAAGTGGCCTACTGCGGTGTGTGCGGAACTGATGTCCACATTTATCATGGTAACATGGATAAACGCGTGCAGATTCCGCAGGTTATTGGGCACGAAGTATCTGCCGAAATTGCCGAAGTTGGCCCCGAGGTCACCGACTGGCAAGTGGGAGACCGGGTGGCGGTTCGGCCCTTACAACCCGGTGCGGTTGATCCCTCAGATCATGGATGCAGGCATATTGGCAAGAATCTGAAATTTATCGGCATTGATACTGCCGGTGGCATGCAGCAGTTCTGGAACGTCCCTGCCCATACGTTGCATCGTCTTCCCGAATCTCTCTCCCTTCAACTGGGCGCTTTGATAGAACCATTGGCAGTCGCCTGCCACGATATTCGTCTGGCTGAACTTCTGGTAGATGAGTACGTGGTGGTAATCGGTGGAGGGCCGATCGGGATGCTGATTGCGCTGGTCGCCCGGCAAAAAGGCGCCAAAGTATTGCTTTCAGAAATCAATACCGCCCGTCTAGAACTTGCCACTTCACTTGGACTCGCCACCGTAAATCCCAAATCCCAGGATTTGGTTGCAACCGTGGAGACCTTCACCAACGGAGCCATGGCCGATGTGGTATTTGAAGTATCGGGGGTTCAGGCAGGCGTACAGGCGATGACGCAGCTCCCGCGCGCCCGCGGCCGGATTGTCATGGTCGCAATTCATCCCGAGCCCAAACCCGTAGATCTTTTCCGGTTTTTCTGGCGCGAGCTCAAACTCATTGGCGCTCGTGTGTACGAACCACAGGATTTTGAAGAGGCCATTGCCCTGGCTGCCAGCGGCGAGCTTCCCCTGGAATCTATTATTACGGAAGTCGCTCCACTTTCGCACGGACAACAGGTCTTTGAGGCGATTGACAACAATCCTGCCGGATTAAAATACTTACTGGATTGTTCCCAGGATTAATCTTTTTCCAAACTGACACGTGCCGGCACGTGTCAGTTTATACTTCTGTAAAAGCTGCTGTGTTTCTTGCCACAAAATCAGCAAAAGTAGCAGGCTTTTGGCCGGTTATTCTCTCCACCCACCGGCTTGTTGGTGGAACCTTCTGGAAACGAGGCAAATAGTGAAGCATAATAAGTACCAATATCAGCATAACCGGCACTTTTTCTTTTCTTTTCAAGTAAAAAAATTGAATCAGATTTGGTGAAATATAGCGAATTGAACGTCCGGTAAATTCACCGATTGTATCCACCATTTGGGCAAAAGTCAGCTGTTCCTCATTGGTTAGATCAAACGCATGGTTTTGGTACTTCTGAGGATTTAGCAGCACGCAGGCGGCAACGCGGCCTATATCCTGCGCATCAATGACGGTAAATTTGGTTTTACCAGCCGGAATAACCACTTGATGTTTATGTACAATGTCGTGCCGAAAAGTAGTTGTAAAGTTTTGGAAAAAATAAGCAGGTCTGAGAAACGTGTAGCCAAGCCCGCTTTGAACCACCAGTTTTTCGATGGAGTGATGCGGAATTAAGCTACTATTTTCCACACCTTGTACCGATAAGAATACCACATGCCTGACACCGTTCTGTTTGGCAGCAAGAATAAGCGGCTCAAATATGGCAGAAACATCCGAAATGTGGGGAGGACGCAAAAGAAATAAAACAGTGCATTTGCGCAGCGCCGGTGCGAAGGTGTTTGGATTCTCAAAATCAAAATGTACCGGAATAATGCCAGAATCCGCAGCCAAAAAACTCTCTTCACCCATTGTGCGAACACCAACTACTACTGTTGCAGTCGTGGAGAAGACACGCAGCGCCCGAATCACCTCCCGCCCGATTGTCCCACTTGCGCCCGTAATGAGAATTGTTGACATAGTGGCTCTTTTAAATGGATCAAAAAGCCTACATCGAAAGGCTCGATAGTAAAGCTTACTCTACATAAAGATATAGAAATTGGAATCAAACTTTGCCCGAATTTTACTTTGTGGGAAAATATCCAGAATAACCCGGGGAAGAATACTACATTGTCTTTGAGTTGTTCTAAATTGGCCCAATTGGGTAGCCTCAGGCTCGGTATTTTTGTGGGGTGGTACAGCTTTTGTAGAATTAAATTTTATTGAAATACATCACCTGCCTATCCCCTTAGCTCTATGATTTCGGGAAATAGTAACCTGCCTGATTTTAACAATCGCCTGCGTCAAATTACCTTTCTGCTCCTGATTGGAGCCATGTCGGTTCTGCTTTTTTCGCAGCTTTATCTTTTTTTTCCAGGATTTCTTGGCGCCATCACGCTATACATTATCAGCCGCCGATGGTTCTTTTTTTTAACTGAAAAAAAATCCTGGAACAAAACCGTCACCACGGTGCTCTTTATGCTCGTCTTTCTGATATGTATCGCCGCGCCCATTTATTTTTCCTTTCAATTGCTCTATACCAAAATTCAGGAACTTCTTTCGCAGCCTCAAAAACTGGAAGAAGGATTGGCGGTGGTGTCGGCACAAATTGAGAAATGGACCGGAGAAGATTTTATATCCGGGGATCATATTTCAGATATTCAAAATGAACTCGCCCGACTCATTCCCAATCTGCTCAATAGCTCGGCCACAATGGTAGGTAATCTTTTGATTGGAATATTTTTGGCCTATTTTATCTTCAAAAACGGCCACCAAATGGAAGATACACTTATAGATTACCTCCCACTACGGGAAGTAAATCAGCAACAGTTTGCCGAAGAAACGCGTAGAATGGTCACAGCCAATGCGTTGGGTATTCCGCTGATTTCGCTGGTGCAAGGCGTGTGTGCGCTGATTGGCTACTGGATTTTTGGAGTCAACGATTTTGTCCTGCTGGGATTTGTGACGGGTATTTTTGCGTTTTTTCCCGTAGTCGGTACGGCGATGATATGGCTGCCAATTGTTATTTATATGTTCTCGGTAGGTGACACGGGCAATGCCATCGGTTTAGGGATATTTAGTGCTGTTATAACTGGAAACGTGGATTATCTGGCAAGGGTAACTTTGCTGCAACGCATTGGAGACGTACATCCGGTAACCACAATTTTGGGGCTTATTGTCGGTTTGAAGCTGTTTGGTATTTTGGGATTTATTTTTGGCCCGCTGCTGATCAGCTATTTTATACTTCTGCTCAAAGTGTACCGGAATGAGTTTGGTTCAAGACATTCGGGGAAAGGTTGATGCAAAAATAATTTCTCACACGAGTCGCTCCAAAAAAGAAAGTAAAATTCAAAGCAGACCATTCACACGGATTTTGTGAGGCAAGTAACCAAAGTGTTTTTTGAACGCGGCTGTGAAATGAGTCGCATGTTTATACCCCATTTTTTGGGCAACTTCCGCAATTTTCGATTCCTTTTTCATAAGCTCTTTTCGGGCTGCTTCCATCCGAAAATGATGCAAATACCCAAATACGGTCATTCCGAAAACTTCTTTAAAACAGCGTTTTAAATTGTATTCATTGGTCCCGACCTGATGCGAAAGATCTTTTAAGGAAAGCGGTTTTTCCAGATTTTCAACCAGATATTCACGCGCAAGATGCATTTTTTGCACATCCGTCTCCGGTACACTCACCGCCGAGGCGGCAAGGTCATTGGTTTCTGCCTGTTCTAATTGTAGTGCAAGCAGTTCAAGTACTTTACCTTTCAACCAAAGTGAGTGTCGGTAGGATGTGAGCGGAGGATGAAGTAAATCATACAAAATGGTGAGCATTTCGGACGTAAGCGGCTGTTGTTGCTGAAAGCTCACCGGCTCGGTCTCCATTGTCATTTCTTGTAATGCCTCTACAATCGGATGATTTAGGGGAAGATAGTTTTGCAAAAATGGCAATGAAAATGCCAGGCAAAGATGCTCAGTTTCCTCTTTAACGGGCCAATTGATGTGTAGCGTTCCGGCAGGAAGGAGCACAAAACCATAGTGCTGCGTATGCATTTGTACAAAAGGGGCCGGATTGCAACTACACGAACAGTAGGCCTGATTGTGAATTGACAGCGAAAGCAGCAGCAGCGGATCGTCTGTCCTTACCGAAAGTTGAGCCACCTGTACCAGGCGAAAATGTCCATACCAAACTGAGAAATCCTCATAACTCCATTCTCGAAATCGTCGGTTCGCGTCGCTTGAAAGTTCTTTGTTTTCTCCCGTTGACTGAGTTTCAATATTGGAAAAATCCCATTTGCAAAGCGAGGAAATCTCTTTTTGAGTACTCTCAGGCTTATTTTCTCCTTCTATCGTCATTTTTTTTCCCTTTCACGTCTTTCGTTTCTGAAATCGACGGTTACCTTTGCATCCATCAATTTTTATTTAGACTCTTTATAAACAATATTAGTCGATACAAATTGATTTTCAAATTTTCATCAAAAAATAAATCCAGAGTCCAGGGACACAAAAGAATAATTAAAGCTCATTACTACCTGGAATTAGTCTTAATAATAATTAAAATACAGCTTACTGATTGAAATGAACTTTTACAAAACTGCACAACTTTTATTGCTATTGCTGCTTGGAATGTCCTGCTCACTCGTTGCACAACGTGTGAGTGTCACAGGCAAAGTCCTCGACCAAAATTCCGGCGAGCCTTTGGCTGGAACCACCATTTTGGTACGCGGTACATCGGAAGCCACCTTAACGGATGCCAACGGAGCATTTAAAATCGATGTCGCCGAGGACGCCGTACTTGTAGCTTCATTCATTGGTTTTGAAACACACGAAGTGGCATTGGCAGGTCGCAGCTCACTGACCATTTCGTTGAAAGAAAATGTAAACATGCTGTCGGAACTAATCGTAACCGGCGCTTTGGGTATTCGCCGCTCCTCAAAGGAACTCGGAGCAAGTGCGCAGGTAGTCGGCGGTGATAATCTTAATCAGGGCAAAGTCATCAATCCGCTCACGGGTTTGAGCGGTAAAGTATCGGGACTACGAATCAACATGTATGATAGCAAGGTCGATCCCGAAATTCAAATAAGTTTGCGGGGAATGCGCTCACTGAGCCGAAGCAACGGAATTGATGGCCGTAATCCCAACGCCCCAATATATGTAGTGGACGGTGTGCCAATACCCAGCATTTCGCGCCTGAATCCCAATGATATTGAATCGATTACGGTTCTGAAAGGCGCCAACGCCGCCGCCCTGTACGGATCAGAAGGTGTGAATGGAGCGCTGATGATCACGACCAAATCGGGCCAAAAAGGAAAAGGGAGGGTCACGATCAGCAATACGACCACCTTTTCGCAGGTGTACCTTCTGCCACAAGCACAAACCCGTTTTGGCCAGGGAATTAACGGGGTTTACAGTCCTGCCGAATACGTTTCGTGGGGTCCTGAGTTTGACGGTACCATGAAAGACTTCGGCGGGGTGCTGCCCGACGGTTCTCAGCCGCAAATGCTTTTCGCAGCGCCTACGACCGACAATCGTTTAGGCATGTTTCAGACCGGCCTGAACCAGCAAAATGATGTATCCTTTTCGGGAGGAGATGAAAATGGCACCTATTTTTTATCCTCACAATATGTGAAAATAAAGGGAATTATTCCGGGTGACGAAAGCGACCGTATCAACCTGCGTTTTAACGGTACGCGCCGCTTTGGAAAATTAAATACTTCGTATACAGTAAATTATGCTCATTTTTCTAAAAGCATGACCCCGGATGGTCCCTGGATAACTTCCTATCAGCTTCCGGCAAATATAGATTTTTCTCAGTTTAAAGATTGGCGCAATCCGCTTTCCATTGGCAATCCGCTCAACTACTTTACGGCAATTTCGGGCGTTAGGAATCCATTTTTTCTGGCAGAAAATTTCCGCCAAAACGCCCAACAGCAAGTGCTAAACGGGAAAATTGAGCTGGATTATTCCTTTACTCCCTGGCTGAAAGCGATTTACCGGGTAGGTTTGTACAGCCTTTCCGAAGAAACCCGCAATACAACCGGCAAATTTGCCGCCACCGGCACCCGAAATGTGAATGGCGCTGTAACTGACGGTACCAATTCGTACCGCCGATTGAACAGTGATTTTATCGTGACAGCTACCAAAGATTTCGGAAAATTCAATACCCGCTTACTTCTTGGTCAAAACCTGCGGACAGACGATAAAAAATCTACGAGCATTGGTTCGTCGAACCTGCTATATCCCGATCTGTTCAATCCCGATAGTCGGACGGGCGAGCTTAGCGGGAGCGTGGCATTGACTCAATACCGTGCGGCAGCCGCTTACGGGGAGTTTACTGCGGGCTACGATAACTTTCTTTACCTGACTTTTACGGGTCGTAATGACTGGGTGTCGGTGCTGAGTCCTGAAAATCGGTCGTACTTTTATCCGGGTGTAAGCGCGTCCTTTATCGCGAGCGAAGCACTCGATTTTCTTAATAAAAGCAATACCATTTCGTTTGCCAAACTGTATGCTTCCTGGAATAAAACCGGAAACGTCACGCTTACGCCTTATCAACTCAATAACGCTTACTCGCAGGCTAATGGGTTTCCGTTTGGAAATATCATCGGATTTTATCCTTCTTTGACTAATCCCAATCCTTCCATCAAACCCGAATTTGTGACTTCTTTTGAAACGGGTTTTCAGCTGGGCTTGCTTAACAACCGCCTGAATATCGACGGAGCCTACGTATTTTCTGAATCCAACGGACAAATATTCAATGCCAATGTGTCGCGTGCCACGGGCTACAATACGGCCTATATCAATGCCGGAACCATGACAAATGATGTGGTTGAGCTGGGCATTAGCGGGGATGTCATTCATAGAAGCAAACTGAAATGGAACCTTGGTTTTAACTTTACATACATTAATAATCAGGTAAAAGAGCTTTACGACGGAGCAACTTCCCGCCAAAATTTCCGCCAATCCTACGCCATCATTGGCAGGCAGTACCCTACGCTGATTGTGACGGATTACGAACGGGATCCGCAGGGAAGGGTGGTGATTGATGCTGCTACGGGCAACCCGCTCGTGGCCGCCGCTGCCGATACCGTTGGGACGCTCGTGCCGCCTTATCAGATGGGTATCAGTTCTTCCTTTAAGTGGAAAGGACTTTCCCTGGGTCTTCAATTTGATTGGCGGATGGGCGGATGGATGTACTCGGAGACGATTCCCCGAATGTACACTGCCGGTACACATCCGGCCACGGTGGCCTACGACCGGCAGCCATTTATCTACCCGAATTCAGTAATAAAGACAGAAGACGGTACGTACGAACCCAATACAAGCGTGTATTCGGCGGGTGACCGGGCCTATTGGCAGCGTCAGGGTGCGGTGCAAAGCAACACAATGGCACCTTCCAATTTCTTCAAATTGCGCGAACTTAATCTAAGCTACAATCTTCCCAAAGCATTGCTGGGCGGTCAACGGTTTGTGCGCGAAGCAAGCATTGGTTTTGTAGCTACCAACCTGTTTATCATTCGCCACAAAGACAACGATCAGGGAGATCCTGAATATTTGTACAACAATACCGATGGCTATTCGAGCTTCCGGCAGGTGCCTCCATACCGTACATACGGCTTTAATTTAAATGTTTCTTTTTAAAAAATCACCTTCATTTTGAAGTAGAAAATAGTACAAAATACTTATGAATCAGTTTGTTAAGATATTTCTCTCCGTACTTTTCCTTACGACGCTGGTCAGTTGTGATGAGTTCCTGGATGTAAACCAAAATCCAAATTCTCCCGGTTCGGCAACTTTGCCTCTGAGTTCCAAACTATCGGCAGCTCTGGTTGCAACGGTCAATCTCGAAACCGGAACGATCAATCAGGTAGGTGCTTTTTGGGGAGGCTATTGGGGCACCAACAATGACGGAATCAATCAGTTTTTGGATTTGAAAACCTTCAACGGTCCTGAAATCCGTCATCAGCGTGACGGAATCCTGATTTGGGAAAATACCTTCAACGCCATGTTGTATTACAAACTGATTCAGCAGGAAGCCGAGTTGAAAGATGCCCGGTTTTATGCCGGCGTTTCAAAAATAATGCTCGGCTGGCATTTTCTGCGACTGGTAGATATATACAACGGTGTTCCGTTTGATGATGCGTTGACCAACACGCTTTCACCTGCCTATGAGGATGGGAAAACTGTTTATGAAAAAGCAATGGCCCTGATTTCGGCTGGGATAAGCGATCTGAAAAATACGCCCGCCGGTTCAGAAGCTGGTGCAGACGACGTAGTTTTCAAAGGAAATACGCTATCGTGGATAAAATTTGCCAATACCATCAAGCTCCGTGCTCTCATTCGTCAGAGTGAAGTAAGCAGTCAAAGTTCCTACATTGCCAGTCAGATTCAGTTGATTCAGCAGGAAGGAAGCGGGTTCTTAGGCAAAGGCGAGAGTGCGCTGATTCAGCCCGGCTACCTTGAAACAAGTGGTAAGCTTAATCCTTTTTGGGAAAACTACTACCGCAATCTGCAAGGAGTGAGCACATCCAATCGCGAGATGATCCGGCCCACGGTATACTTGATTGATCAGTATAAACTACGCAACGATCCCCGGTTGGCTAATCTGTACACCACCGTTGATGGCGAGTACAAAGGTGTCCTGTTTGGTAACCCTGAAACCTTACCCAATTTCGAGCGTATTGCCACCTCAGCTTTCAAAGGCCCTTTGGAAAATGATGGAAAACCGGCGGCTATTTTTAAGCGGTACAATCAGCCTTCGGTACTCATGGGCTCCTATGAAAGTCTATTTTTGCAAGCCGAAGCCGTACAGCGCGGATGGTTGCCGGGATCTGCTAAAGGCCTTTACGAACAGGCAATTCAGGATTCATTTGCTTACATGGAAGTTCCCGCATCAGCCTTTGCAGCCTATAACGCACAGGCAACTGTCAATTTTGATCAGGCTGTTGATAAAATCGAACGCATCATTGGCCAAAAATGGCTGGCGCTAAATAGCATTTCGAGCATTGAAGCCTGGAATGACTATCGCCGCACCGGTTTTCCCGATTTCCCCAATTCGCTCAACGCTCCTACACCCACTTCGCGACCGTTGCGATTTATGTATCCTGAATCTGAACGGATGACCAATAACGAGCAAACAAACCGTATGGGAAGTGACGAAACGCTAAAGGATCCGGTGTGGTGGGATCAATAGTGAACCCTTTTTTTAGAAAAATTGAATTACCTGTACCTTTGCAGGCCCGAAAATTCCGAGGTTTAATCAAGTAATAAAAAACATTTTCTTAACCCATCATGGCATCCAAAGAAACAGCCGCGACCGGTCGCTGGCCCAAAATCAGAAAGTTTTTAAACGATATTCACCTGTACCTGGGGTTGGCGAGCGGGTTAGTGGTTTTTGTAGTATGTCTGAGCGGGACAATCTACGTATTCAACACGGAAATCAGGGAAATGGCTACGCCTGAACTGTACAGCGTTGTGCAGCCCGTTCCGGGTCAGAATCCACTTCCGTTGGAGGAGCTCCTTCCGAAGGTGCAGCAGGCCACAGGGGGAAAAGTGCTTTCGGTAAAAATTCCGGCAGATCCGCAGCGTGCATATTTGCTGATGGTAAAGGAAAAGGAAGAAAAAGGGGAAAAAGAAGGCCGGTCTGAAAAGGCAGGAAAGGAAGAACGTGGGCAAAATCTGCAAACAGATAAAAAAGAGCAACAAGCTTTCCTTAATGAAAAACCCGAAACTGGAAAAAATCAAAAAGCAAAAGGCGCTGAGGCTGAAAAAGCAGGGCCGGGAGGTAAAGCGCCGGAAGGGCGCCGACCCTCTGGCAAAAGTTATATGGTAAATCCCTATACGGCCGAAGTACTGGGCGATGCCCGTGCTGAAACTTCCGCTTCCAAATTTATGCAGACCATGTTCAGTTTACACCGCTGGTTGCTTTTGGATAAGATAGAAGAACCAATTTTTGGCGAGATGCCCAATCGTACCCTTGGCAGTATCATTACCGGAGTTTGTACCATTCTCTTTACGTTGGGCGTCATTACGGGAATTTTTATTTGGTTTCCTCAGCGGCTAAAATCCTGGAAACAGGGACTTTCGATCAAATGGAGCGGGAGCTGGAAACGTACCAACCACGACCTGCACAACACGCTTGGGTTTTATTCCTGTATCTTGCTGTTTATCATGGGCGTAACCGGACCATTTTTTTCCTTTGAGTGGTACCGCAACGGCTTGCGGAAATCCCTGGGAACTTATGTGGCTGCTGATGCCCCCAAACCCGAAGCTCCTGTCTCGCAACTCCCCATGAACGCCTCTGAAAATCAGCCTGTTTCCTGGTATTCTTTCCTGCAAACGATTGATCAAACTCTGCCGTATGAAGGTGATGTAACGCTTTCACTACCCGCTGATTCTGCCGCAGCAATGATGGTGCGAAAAAACAAAACCGGTTTTTTTGCCCCTGCTGCCGCCGATCAACTTTACCTGGATCAATATACTGGAAAAGTGCTGCTGGTGGAGCGATTCAAGGATAAACCGTTCAACGAGCGGGTGTCGGCTTCCATTAAATCTTTGCACTTAGGAGATGTTTACGGTATGTTTTCCAAAATTCTTTACTTTCTGGCCTGCCTGATTGCTACGAGTTTGCCCGTAACCGGTACGCTGATCTGGATTAATAAAATGAAGAAAAAACCGGGCAAAAAAAGCAAAAGTAAACAACCCGCTCAGGTTTATTCCTGAGGTATTTATTAGCTATGTTTCATTTTACACAGGGTGCTGCCTTCTCAGGGCTGCACCCTTTTTCATAGGGTTGCGGTCTACATCACAGGGCTTTACACTGTGCTAGCTGATTTCGCCCTTTCGGGGCTGGGAGTAGTGGAAATTGAACTTTTTTTGATGATATCAATCTTTTTTTAGATTGTTCTAAAATATTTTTTGGAACAATTGCTGCTTTTGTTTGTGTCATTGTATATTTACACCTTTCACTATGAATCTTGTACGTATATGTTTGATTTGATAACGGAATATTTACAAAGTATCAACCCGGTTCTTGCCGCATTTTATGCCACTGTTTTTACCTGGTTGTTGACGGCCCTGGGCGCTTCTTTTGTATTTCTTTTTAAAACCATGAGCCGGGTTGTGCTCGATGGTATGCTAGGCTTTACAGGCGGGGTTATGGTCGCGGCGAGCTATTGGAGTTTGCTGGCACCGGCCATCGAAATGAGCGAAGGAGAAGGCTTTGTGAAGGTAATGCCTTCGGTTGTAGGGTTTTTACTGGGTGCACTTTTCCTTTTTGCACTAGACAAAGTTTTGCCTCATGTACACATTAATTTCAAAGAAACCGAGGGTGTAAAATCACCCTGGCAACGCACCACGCTGCTGGTTTTGGCCATAACGCTGCATAACATACCAGAAGGCCTGGCCGTAGGTGTATTGTTTGGCGGAGTTGCAGCCGGTATTCCGGAGGCCTCCATTGCGGGTGCCGCCATTCTGGCGATCGGTATCGGATTGCAAAATTTCCCCGAGGGGATTGCCGTAGCAATGCCGCTGCGTCGCATGGGCATGAGCCGTCGAAAGAGTTTTATGTATGGTCAGGCCTCTGCTTTGGTAGAGCCTGTGGCCGGAGTTTTAGGAGCATTGGCCGTGGCTTTTTTTACACCCGTGCTGCCCTATGCGCTGGCCTTTGCCGCGGGAGCTATGATTTTTGTGGTGGTTGAAGAAGTAATTCCTGAAACCCAGCAAGACAAAAATACCGACATCGCTACGCTGGGTTTTATTGGTGGTTTTGTGGTCATGATGACACTGGATGTTGCCTTGGGCTGATCCCGCCTGATTGGGTGCAACGAATTGGAACAAAAAAATACTTTACCTCGATAATCTGCTTATCAGTGTTCTCGGGTAAAGTATTTTTTATTAAAAACTACATCCTTACTTTTTTCCAAAAGGCCGTTGACTCGTAGCCTTTTCGGTTGGGAAATCAGCCGGAATCGGAATGTCTACTTTGCCCGTAGCGGCCCACTGTGCGCCCCGAAGCAGGCACGTAATAAAACCCACACATTCTACCGAATAGTCGACGTGGCCCATGGGTGTGTGGAAAATCCGGCCTTTTCCGTAGGTTAGTGTCAGCAGCATCGGCTCATGACGATCGGTTCCCCGGTTGCTTTTTGGTGAAAAAGCCGTGGCTAAAACCTCCATATTTTCTGCCGGGCCACGCAGACGGTCATACATTTCGTCTTTGGTATGCATCCATTTGAGAGGCATTCCTTTGGTTATGGGATGGTCGGGGTTGCGAATAGTGATCAAGAACTCCTGCTGTGCCCCATGCGATCCGGCATTTCCGGGAGCAGGATCTCTTACCAAAGTTCCTGCATCGGTGTAATAAACATAGGGACCGTCCTTTTCGGTCCGATTGCCCCAGCCACCCAGGCCAATCATCTGATTGTAGGCCGGCCAGTCTGGAAATGAATTGTTTGCCGCATGTACGACTACCAATCCACCACCTTTGGACATAAACTTTTCGAATGCTACCTGAGTTTCTTTGGGCCAGTCGGCAGCATTCCATCCAAAATTACACACGACCAAATCGTACTTGGAGAAGTCAGGTTTAAAACTGGAATCTGCCTTTGGCTTGGGCAAGGCCATTGTATTCTCTGTACCTTTCAAGGGAAAATCCGCCAGGAATTCGTCGCCTTTCCAGGTATAATAGGAGCGCTTTACATCCACTGAGAATTTTCCGGTTTCTTCCAGATAATGCTTCATCATGTAAGAAACCTTTGGCCATTGGTCATGATTGTTTTGACCATCCACCAGCAGGGTGCGAATTATTTTTCCTGACGATTTACGGGACTGTGCTGAAATTTGTTGTCCAACAACTATCCAAAGAAGCAGCAGAAGCAAATAACGGGTTTTCATAGGCAGGTTTGGTTTTCATAAAGAATCTAACCACAGAAGACTCAGTCAAAGTTTAATTACTTAAAACCACCAAAAAAATTACCCCCAAATTACAAGAGGTAATTAGAGGGTAGTTTATTGGAAAAACCAATTGTTTTTTCTAAAAATCAGTTCGTGAGTTGTTTAAGATAGGCAATCGTTTGCGGAACCTGTGTCGCGTAGGATGGGCTTTCGTCTTCAATATAAAAATGCTCAATTGAAGATTTACGAGCCGCTCGAAGCACCGAAGGGATGTCAATTTGTCCAGTGCCCAATGCTACATCATTTGTTACAGGAGTGCCGCCAGATAAATTCCCAATGACCCCTTTACGCAAATCTTTTAGATGCATGAGTTTGAACCTGGTGGGGTACTTGCTAATAAGCGCAGCCGGATCAGCGCCAGGAAAGTAGGTCCACAAAATATCAATTTCAAAACTCACATAGTCAGGGTTGGTTTGTTGAATGATATAGTCCATCAATGTTCCCTGTTCATGCAACTCAAACTCGTAGCCGTGATTGTGGTAGCAGAACGTAAGCCCATATTGCTCTTTGAGCTGTTTGCCAAACGAATTGAAGTCAGCCACAGTCTGTTTGGCAAGATCCAGTGTAAACGGTCCCTTGTGAGGGACCCACGCTACCCGAACAAAACTTGCTCCCAGTGTTTGTGCGTTCTTTCCAACTTCTGCCAGTTTATTTTGCAAGTCAGGATAGCCAACCCCAAATGAGGTGCAACGCATGCCACGCTCATCGAGTAGCTGCCGGATCTCGGCTGCCGTGCGGCCAAACAAATTGGAAAACTCCATATTCGTAATTCCCAGAGCCTTAATTGTATCAAGGGTGGCCGCTACATCTTTGGCAAAACTTGCGCGGTAGGTATAGGATACCATGCCGGGTGCCACGGTCATCAGCGGTTGATTGCTTTGTGCATGAGCGGATTGAAGCCCAATAAGGCCAATAACTAGGGCGGTTACTACCCGGGAGAAAAGACTTTTCATCGTAGATTTCTATTTTTTTGAGTTCATAAAGATACCCAATATAGCCTTCTCCCTGGATATTTATCAGCCAAATAATGTAGTTTGGGTAAGAAATGAATGTAAGCTTTCTGATTAGACTTTATTTTTTACCATACAACGGGCCACATGATCGGATATATACCATTCATAAGCATAGGACTCGGGGTCAATTTGGGGAAGAGCAAAAAGCCTATCAAAGGCTTCCTTGAAAGCGGGTACATTGTTCATAAAATCGTGAATCAAAATGCAGGTATAATCGCCTTTGGGAACGGTGAATTCTTCCAGATTTAAGGGCGTTAGATCCTCTTCGGGTAAGGCATTTGCCGCGGCTTTGTAAATCATTTCACTATTTTCAAGTACGGAAATTCCAAAATAATGCCGTTCGGGTGAGAAAGGCACAAGACTATGCAGCGTTTCGTGACATTTCTGAACATCCTCCGGAAAAGATTCTGCATACACACAATACACCAAAATGTCAGCAGGTAAATTGATCTGTTCCATGATTTATAATGACGTTTGATGGTAAAAACTTTACAAAAATACCCCTAACAAGTAGCATATTTCCGGCGTGAACGCGACAAAATTCCGGGGTGTATACGTCAGGCAGGATGGGTTTAATGGATGATAATAGGTCACAGATATTTATATTCTTGGCACTTTTCAATATTCAATTTACATTTAATAACTTTTTTGTAACATCATTTATAGCATGCCTTTGAACACCTTCGTGCATCTTTGTTTCTTCATCAAATAAACCTATCCCTTATGCCACAAGTATTTTACAAACAAACCCGCCGGTCTTTTCTCAGAACCACCGCCCAACTTGCAGGGGCGTATACAACTGCCTACGGATTGGGAGTTTCATCTGTTTTAGGTGCGTCAGCTCCTGATGAAACACCCATTGCCTTGCTGTCAGATACGCACGTATCGCAGGATATGCAGAATCAATACCGGGGATTTTTTCCTTACCAAAATTTACAACAAGTAGTCCCGCAGGTAGTTGCATCAAAACCCGAAGCGATGCTCATCAATGGGGACGTTGCCCGGCTTGTGGGCGAAAAAGCCGATTACAGCCTGGTAAAGCAACTATTGGAACCTGTGGCTCAACAAAACCCGGTATATATGACGCTGGGAAATCACGACCACCGGGAGCATATTCAGGAAGTTTTTAGCGTTTCAGGGCCTCTTCAACCCGTGAAAGATAAGCGTGTACTGGTGGTTGAGCTGCCCTATACCCGTTTTATTTTGCTGGATTCACTGATGTTCGTCAATAAAACACCGGGATTTTTAGGACAGGATCAGCGAAAGTGGCTGCAAACATACCTGCAACAGTCTGACCAAAAACCAACCGTCATTTTTGTGCATCATACCTTATCAGATAATGATAGCAGTCTATTGGATACTGATAAATTCTTTGCCATCATCCGTCCCTTTCGACAGGTAAAAGCCGTGTTTTATGGACATTCGCACGTGTATAGTTATGACACCCTGGACGGAATCCATTTAATTAATCAGCCGGCGGTGGGCTACAACTTTTCAGATGATCAACCAATTGGCTGGCTTTCGGGTAAATTTGGCAAACAAGGCGTAGACCTAACCCTTCATGCAATTGCCGGAAATAGGTCTGATGATAACAAAACCAAATCACTTGGCTGGCGGTAAGGATTCTATGACGGTAGCTTTAAGTACGGATGTGCTTTCTGTGTTACATTCATTCAACCTAACTATTTCTTTCCTATTACATGAAATATACTTCACTAATAATTTTCACGCTGGTCCTAAACTTGTTTGCATTTTCTGCTGATACGATTGCTCAAAATTCCTTTGTTTATGGTGATCCCTTGCCTGATGCGCCCGAACTTTCGCCACGGGGAAGCTATTCGGTTGGGGTTCAAACCCTTCAATTCACCAACAAAGGTCAGGTAAACATTCTAAAATCCAAAGGCGGAGTAGATACGCTCTACGACCGTTCGCTGACGGCGGAAGTGTGGTATCCGGCTATCGTGCCGACCGGTACGGTTGCCTTGGTAGACTATCAGGACGTTATGGGAACGGCCAATGATTCTAAACGACCGCTCATCCCCTTTACCTTTCCCGGAAGAAGTCTTCGTGATGCAGCGCCGTTGCGCTCAGAAGGTTCATTTCCACTCCTGATCGTCTCGCATGGTTATGTGGGCTCGCGATTTTTGATGACCTATTTAACAGAAAATCTGGCCTCCAAGGGATACATTGTGGTAGCAATTGACCATACGGAATCTACTTTTCGGGACGCAGCGCCTTTTACAAGCACGCTACTAAACCGCGCCAAAGATATTCTTTTTGTCCTAAACGAAACGGCAGAATTAGGCAAAGCCAACAGTAAGCATTTTCTGGCCGGAATTGTAGATGATACCAATACGGGAATCATCGGATATTCTATGGGTGGTTTTGGTGCACTCAATGCTGCCGGGGCAGGTTACAGTGAGCAGCTCTCCCGTACTTTTGCTGCAATGACGGGTGGAAGTAAAGCAATTGAAGGCCGTACAACTGCCAGTTCTCAATACGCCTCAACGGTAGATTCGCGAATCAAAGCCGTTGTTGCCTTTGCCCCCTGGGGCATGGAACGCGGAGCCTGGAACGCCGAGGGGCTCAAAGGTTTAACCGTCCCAACCTTCTTTGTGGCTGGTAGTCAGGATGATATTTCGGGTTATGAAAAAGGAATAAAGGCAATTTACCTGACCGCCACCCGTGCGCCAAGGTACCTGCTTACGTATGAAAATGCCCGGCACAACATAGCGCCAAATCCACCTCCTGCCGAAGCTTTGCAACCCGGACTTCCATTTGATGAATATTATCGCTATGCCGAACCTGCCTGGAATGAGCGGCGTATAAATAACATTAATCAGCATTTCGTGACCGCTTTTCTGGGAGTATATCTCAAAAAGAAAGACTATCAGAAGTATCTGAATTTGCCAGAAAATTCTAATGAAAAAGGCTGGACAGGTTTCAAAGGCAGGTCTGCCGTAGGTCTGCAATTGAACCATGCAGTACCGGAATAATCAGCCAAATGATGCAGGAAGAAGTTTTGTAGTACTTGTACTCTAAACTACTTTCTGCATAATACCGCTATGTGGTTCTCTCCAATACTTTTCCCAAAGCATCAGAAATACCTCTCGTTGATATTTTTTGGTTAATGAAAAGTCAGGATTTACCCTATCCATTTTGGAAAGCTCCTTATGTATGGTTTCCAATTTTTCTCTTAGCCCTATATCAAGAGTTTCATCCAATAAATAGGAGTTTACCATTTCGGTCAGGTTTTGCCAAATGGGTTGATTGAAACTAATTTTTGCCTGCCGAAGTCTGACGTTTTCAGGTAAAACACCCGTCATTGCTTCACGGAAGTTATAGCGCCTGATACCTAGTGGCCCAATTCTTAAGTTGCCAGGTATATGTAAGCTTAATTCAATAAAATCCTTGTCCAAAAAAGGGTGCGCGTACTCAATTCCAAAAGCAGCCCCGGCAAGATTGAAGGTCTCGTTCATTTCTAGTATGCCTGCGGAATGTATCCTGCGGAAGTGTTGCTGCATCTCAATCGAAAGGCCCGGGGGACAATAGGAGCTTTTGGGATGATTTTCTTGCTGATTTTTTCCTGAAAAACGTGCTAGAAGCCGAATCAAATGAGAAAATTTGACTATTCTGACTAATTCACCTACTGAAATACAATTATGGCTGATAATTTCCCAAAGGAATTTAAAAGCTGCTGTTAAACCGTTTTCTGAATACTTTGCAGCAAGCGCTCGGGTGATGTAGAAGATTCTTTTATCGAGATTGGTTGGTTGGGTACCTCCAAGTTTTTCTTTAAAATTTTCGAATTCTGAGTTTTTCAGTAGTGAGTATATGTGGGATATTCCTGTATCCACTACCGTATCACCTTCATGTCCCGTTAGAACAACAGTGACTCCCTTCTCTTTAAAATAACACAGTTCGGGCAAAATTTTTATACTCGTCGGGATAGTGCTGGGATCCGGCCGGTCAATTGACTCCTGAATTTTCAGAATACGGGGAATAGAATCGACCCTTCGATCGATCTGAAAATGGTTTTCCTGGTTAGATTGAATAATTGTACGGGCATAGTCCCGCTCATCGGCCTGATCAGAATCAGGATAAAAATGAACAGAAAATAAATTCTTTTTCAGCATATTGAGTTCAGCAATTTTATAGACCGAACTGGAATCAAGTCCACCACTAACATGAGCACCCGTTTTTAGTTGTAATCTTCTTCGGACTGCTTGTTCAAATACCCTTCGATATTCTTTAATTAGTACTGTTTTTGAGGTTAAATGACTGAATTTTTTATGATTGATTTTCCAATAAAATGTTTCCTCAAAAGAACTCAAATCAAGATCAAATTCTAAAAATGTAGCTGGAATTACTGAATAAATACCTTCAAAAAAAGTAGTTTTGGAATATGGCCTTGAATCGGTTGGCCATTGTAGATACTCATTACATTTTTCCTGATTTGTAATTTCAGGAATAAAATCAAGGGAAAGCAGAGCTTTGGGTTCGGATGCAATAGCTAAAAATTCTTTTTTTTTGAAACTGTAATACAGCGGTCGAATACCCATGTGATCCCTGATGAGCAAAACCTTTCGTTTGGTTTCATCCACGAGTACAATAGAAAAATCGCCAGTCAAATTTTCAATAAATCCGGTGGAAAGTTTTAAATATGCCTGATAAATTAGTTCATTTTCGGGTAAAATCAGAGAAGCAGAGAGCCCGATTTTTTCCAGAATTTCGGCCTGATTATCAATTCTTGCATCAGAAACAATCGTGATGCCATTTTTTGAAAATATCCGATAATCCGAATTGCTACTATGCTGCCCAAGTTTAAATGCAGGACAAATGTACAGTTCAGTACCTCCGCGATGAGCCAGTTTGCGGCCCATCTCTTCTATTTCTTCGGACTTCACATTTCCGAAAACTCCAAATAGTCCTTTCATTTACAGAAGGTTAAAATTCCTGAATTGTTCCTCCGTGGGCAGATAGCCATAAAGTTTTTGAGGAACGGAAAATAACCTGCCTTCCGCAAAGCGGATATTCCAATCTCTCATGCCGGGAATTATTGCTTTCACCACCGGCAGATGAACATCGCTTCGTGTAAGATCTTTGTAATAAATTGTCAAACCTCGTTGCCGGATTTCACCTTCCACCATTTTTAATTCCTCGCTGATGCTCAATACTTTATTTTCAACCGGCCAATTTGGTTTTTGAGGAAGATGAAAACTGATGGTTTGAGCTATGTCATCCGATTCAACGTGTGTTAATTTAGTCTTTTTTGCCAGGTGGTGCAGATATACCTGATTGAGTTCTCCAAAAGCTTTGTCGCACGCTTTTTCAATGGAGATATTTGAGGCGGTAGCCACGCAAAATGTACCGTCAGGATAGTCTGAAATGACGGCTATTGTAGGAATCTGAATATCTTGTGTACAGTCAAAAACGTATAGATTTTTTCCGGCTTTTTTATGTTCCTGAATCGCTGATTCGACTAATTTTAGATGCGCGAAATAGTGTATATCAATACCTGGACAAGGCAATCGGTTGTACCACCAGATGGCGAACGCATCCCGTTCCACTATTTCGTACAACGCATTTAAACGCGCCATTTCCGTGCTTGAACCGGCTGCGGTTCCGTTGGTAATCCAGGTGAAAAACCTTTCAGATGTAGTATCTTCAGCGGGTATTCCCAAATACAACAGGGCAGTTGGAATCCATTTCCTTTCGCCGGTCAGATTATCCTCCACTTCTGACCACGCAATGGACTCGCTTTCATCAAATGGTTTGAGCGGTTTTCCAGCATGACTTAATGCATTATTGCTGTCATATTGAAGCGAGCTAAAAAGCATCAGTTGATGCGGATGAATCGCTTTTTCTTTTAGCTCATTGTGAGAGGAAATCAAGTATTCATCTTCCCGATCACGGAAAATCTGTGAATATCTTTCCAGTGTTTCACAGAATGCTTTTGCGTCGGCAATCTCTTTGGTAGATCCATTCCCACTTGCTCTTGTTCTGGAAAGTAATGTTTCAACTTTTAATTGATTGGATCTGTATATCAAACCACCAGAACTTACCCATCCACCAAAGATTGTTTTTTGAGATTTTAATTGATCCACCAAACCAAAAGGCTTTTCCAAATGAAAAGAAAGTTTCTCAAAAACACTTAGAATATTAGCTGATAGTCTGTTTGAATTATTACTATTAAAAAAACTTCCTAAATCGGAATTTCCTATATTTGTGGAGAAACGATGGCGATTGATTATGAGTTTTCTGGTGTTATAAATAAGTAAAGTATTCAGTGATTCCCCGGAGTTTATAAACTCTGGCAGATAATCAAGAATTGCCGCAAAAAAATCAAAAGAAAGCGTTTTATTTAGCAATTCTTTCCGGTCGATTTGCCCTGCCAGTTGATCAAAATAGAACCTTTTAATTCGATTGAACAGGGCATAAAAATTTCCAGTTTCTGACGTATCAAAAACTGGAAATAATTTTATTTCGCCCGGAAATATCCAGAGTACAGTAAATTTATTACTCCTACACCGGAAAAGATCAAGGCTGATCAGGCAAGTTAAATCCGAAACCACATAAACTGTCAAATCTGCATGCTGTGGTTTGATTTCAACATTTTTAAAATCCAGTTTCAGAATTGCTTTGTGAAGCGAATCATCCTCTGGGAATTCCACTGATACAGCTAAAGGATTCTTTTTCAAAAGTACTTCATCCTGCACAAACCCGTAATAGACTTCCAGAATCTCATGAAGCGAATAAGCAGGTTCATAGGTCTTCCTCAGGTAATCCAGGCTAATTTTTTCACAACCAAAAAAATCATTAATAATTTTGATTTGCAGGGAGTTATGGTACGTTTTATGCGTCTGGCCATCTGATAGAATTACGGCATTCCCGTTGGAGCCCAACAGAAACAGGGCTGAATTCCAGACCATGTCAGCATACGGGGAATTGCTGTGTTGATCCATCAGAATCACCGCTGCCACTTGCTAAGGTGGTATTTTTAACCGTACCCCGCCTGACTAACTTGGGTGATGTGTAACTTTTTTTCTTTAAAGATTCGTTGAAATTTTTCATAAAATGAGAGTTTACGAGTAAAAAAGAGAGGTTGCCAATGAAAAAGTCCAGTTTCTGGGACCAAAAAAATGTATCCAAATATACTTAACGGTTCCGGGAAAATAATTGAAAATTCCAAAGAAGGTTGAAATTTTGAAAATTAGTTTCATGCATAATGTGTAACTGCTTTATAATCAGAAATCTGGAGGCGAATCATTGGTAGTAACCGTTTAATAAAAACTGCCGTACTTTTCTTGTAACTGTCTACCTTCGGTTGTAATTTTTGGCCACAATTCCGAAAAAGGGTGTGTGTAGAAGTTGCTCGTACGTGCCATTTCTTATCAGGCCATTCTTACGGCAAAACAACTGCGTCCGAACAAACAGATCATCAGGTTTTAATCTGTTCAAGGCAAAGGGAACGCTACCTACTAAAATGATACGGGTGTACCATGACGAGTCACTCACACGCAGGAAATCAAGGAAATTCGGCTGAGTCCGGGTTGGCTGATTTCTTTCAATTTTGAATAGGTAGATACATGATTCCCATGATGGGTCAGTCATACTAAACCCTTGGCTTATGAACAGCAATTCTCAATCCAGGCAGGGAGGCAAACCTGAGTTGCCTGATATTCAGGAGCATACCGCTATTGGCACGCTCACTAAAGAATCTCCCACGGAAAGCAACCAAATCTCTATTCCGAAAATTGAACTACCCAAAGGTGGGGGAGCGATTAAGGGTATTGACGAGAAGTTTAAGGTAAATGCAGCCAACGGTACGGCCTCACTTGGCGTGCCATTACCCATTACATCGGGAAGGCAGGGTTTTTCTCCTTCGCTCAATTTAAGTTACAGCAGTGGGGGAGGGAACGGACCTTTTGGTCTGGGATGGTCGCTGGATTTACCCCAAATTAGTCGTAAAACGGATCAGGGAATTCCCAGGTACAGCGGAGAAGACGTTTTTACGATGTCTGGTGCCGAAGACCTGGTCCCGTATCTGCTCGAAGATAATTTAGGAAATTGGACTACAGACCGGCAGCAGGCTGGAACCTATACAGTGACTCGCTACCGTCCGAGAATTACCTCCGATCATTCACGCATTGAATTGATCGAACACGCTGCTCATCAGTCCTATTGGCGGGTTACTTCGGCTGCAAATGTGGTTACGATTTTTGGCCGCTCCCCGCAGTGTCGCATTGCAGACCCGGTGGACGGGCGAAAGATATTTACCTGGCTTCCCGAATTCAGTTACGATGATAAGGGGAACTGGATGCGATACAGCTATAAGGAAGAAGACCTGATGCTGGTGGCAGATACCGTACAGGAAAAACACCGCCGTAGCGGGCTGGAACGCTTCACGAACCGATACCTTAAGCGGGTTCGCTATGGCAATGCCCTTCCTTACACGCCTGATCCTTCGCTGCCCTATGATCCTTCAGCGCCGACCGACGACACTTGTTATTTTGAGCTGATTCTCGACTATGGTGAGCATGATACCGAAGTGCCACTTCCGTCCGAAGTACCCAACCAACCGTGGCCAGTCCGGCAGGATGCGTTTAGTAGTTACCGCTCTGGTTTTGAAATCAGGACGTACCGCCTTTGCCGAAACATTCTGATGTTTCACCATTTTCCTCAGGAGCAAAATCAGGATGGGAGTGATTTTGGGGTAAATTACCTGGTGCGCTCGCTGGCATTTTCCTACGTTCCTTCCTCTATTAATGATTCAGGGGCAGCGGAGGTAAACTACCTTGCCCAGATAACCGGTCATGGTTTTGTTCGGAAAGGCGATGGAACCTACAGTAAAAAATCATTGCCTGCGCTCACGATGGAATATCGCCATTTGCAGTGGAATACGGACATTAAACAGGCGAGTCAAAACGATTTGGAAAACCTTCCCGAAGGGCTGAGCGGCCAGTATCAGTTTGTGGATTTATACGGAGAAGGTATAAGCGGCCTGCTTACCGAGCAGGGAAATGGCTGGTATTACAAAAATAACTTAGGCGATATAGACGACGATGGAGAGGTGCAGTTTGGCAGCATGCAGCCTGTGCTGTCGAAACCCAATTTTACCGGGTTGGGTTCAGCCATCGCGCTGGCCGATTTGGACGCTGATGGTCTGAAAGAAATGGTCATTCAGGGAGGAGGTGTGCAGGGTTTTTATAGCATGGGAACAGGCGGTGAATGGCAGGATTTCACCTCTTTTCAGCACCTGCCAAATCTGGACATAAGTGACCCGAACGTACGTCTTCTGGATCTTACGGGTGACGGCAAGCCGGACCTGGTCATGACCGAAGAGCGGGTGATTACCTACTACCAAAGTAAAGGAAAGCTGGGTTACGAGGCCCATGCCCGGGCCCTGAAAGCGCTGGATGAAGAACGTGGCCCGGCACTCGTGTTTGCCGATGACCATAATAAGGTAATGCTGGCCGACATGAGCGGTGACGGCCTGACCGACATTGTCCGTATACGAAACGGTGAAGTGTGCTACTGGCCAAACAAAGGCTACGGACGGTTTGGTGCCAAAGTAACAATGGGCAACGTACCCCGTTTTGACCTGCCCGACCGCTTCAACTCGCTGCATCTGCATTTGACGGATATTAGCGGAACCGGAGCTTCTGACATTATCTACACAGGAGACGGGCATTTCAAAGCTTACATCAATATGGGGGGAAATGCTCTGTCGGATGTACAGGTTATTGAACCATTTTTCCCCATAGATGACATGGTGAACCTGCAAACGGTTGATCTGCTGGGAACGGGAACGAGTTGCCTGGTCTGGAGCAGTGGCCTGCCCGGCGACCGCACCTATCCGCTGCGTTACATCGACCTGATGGGCAGTCGTAAACCGCACGTGCTTACTGCCTACGAAAATAGTATGGGGATGCGAACCAGTCTGGACTATCGCAGCAGCACCCACTTTTACCTGACGGATAAACTGGCAGGATATCCCTGGATTACCAAACTACCTTTTCCGGTACAGGTGGTGGAGCGCTCCACCGTTGAGGATGCCGTAACCAATACTCAGTTTTCTACCCGTTATACCTATCATCACGGCTTTTACGACCATGAGGAACGCGAATTCCGGGGATTTGGTCGGGTGGATCAGTATGACACCGAGCAGTATTTAACGTGGAAGGATGAAAATGAAGATAGCGCATTTGAGCTATCGGAAGAAACTTTTCAGCCGCCGGTACTGACCCGGACCTGGTATCACACCGGAGCATTTTTCAGAAAAAATTTGGTATTAAATCACTTCAAAAGTGAATACTGGCCCGCCAGATACGAAAACATATTTCCTGGTGAGCTAGGAGTCTTATATGAACCCGAATTACCCGATGCTATACTTACTTCCTCACCTTCCATTCTGGATCCAAATGTTCTGGACTGGCTGACTGCCGGGGAATATCGGGAAGCCTCCCGGGCCTGTAAAGGAATGGTGCTTCGCACGGAAGTGTTTGACCTGAAGGCGGTTGATTCCCAAAATCCCACGGACGATGAACGTCGCCAACAGTTGAAGCCCTATACCGTTGCGGCCCATAATTGCCGGATTCTGCTGCAACAACCTCAACGGGAAAATGAGCATGCCTGCTTTCAGGTTCTTGAAAGTGAGGCCTTCACCCTAAGTTATGAAAAGGATATTTCGGATCCGCGCATTAGTCATTCGCTCATGATTGAAACGGATCGCTATGGTAACGTGCTGCATTCGGCCTCGGTGGCCTACAACCGCCTGAACCCTGACCTTAGTCTGCCACAAAAAGTTCAACAGGAACAGGCGAAGATATACATCACCTTTACCCGAAATAAGTACACCAACGATGTACTTTCTGGCAACAGCTACCGCCTGCGCATGCCTTGCGAGGCGGAGACCTTCGAGTTAAGGAATATTCCAAAGAGCGGACAATTTTATACCCTGTCTGATTTCGACGACGCATTGGCAGCAGCGACTACCGAAATCCCGTATGTCCAGCCGCATACCAACGCTGCCGAGCGTAGGAAAATCGAACATTCACACAACTTGTTCTTGAAAGATGACCTGAGCGGGGCGCTCAATCCCGGAGAACTTGAATCGCTGGGTCTGGCCTATGAATCCTACGCTCTCGCCTATACGCCTGCCATGCTTTCCCAACTTTTCCCGGCAGGCTTTTTACCCAATAATATTCTTGCCACGGATGGATTTTTCGTTCATTTTAACGGAGATTCTGCCTGGTGGGTGCCTTCGGGTACGGCCCGATATCTGCTGGCAGGTGAAGGAGTAAATGACGCCGCCGCGCGCTTTTTCAGCCCCATGGCTTACCGTGATCCGGCGGGTTCGCAAGTACAGGTAACGTATTACAAAACTTACTATTTCTTTACCCAAAGCAGTACAGATGCCCTTGGGAACACCATTACTGCCGAACGATTTAATTTCCGGACTTTGAGTCCCGTTACGATTCGCGATGCCAACGATACGTTGAGTACTGCCATTTCGGATGAATTGGGAATGGTAAAAGCCACGGCGCTATTGGGTAAAGATCTGGACGGAGATGGTACTCCCGAAAGTCAACTGGCTGACAGCCTGTCGGGCCTGAATGAATGGACGGATGACGAAGAGCCGGCTATTCAGAACTTCTTCCAACTGACCGACGCAGATGCTATCGACGTTGCCGCGCGAAATTTTCTTCGGCAGGCTACTTCCCGCTACGTCTACGATCTACACGCCTGGACTACCCACCAAAAACCTTCCGTCACTTGCGGAATCATGCGTGAGACGCATCATGCCGATCTGACAGCCGGGCAGGAAAGTGCTTTGCAAATTGCTTTTGAATACACAAGTGGGATGGGGCAGGTAGCCATGGTGAAGTCCAAAGCCGAACCCGGTTTGGCCAAAACGACGACCCTTCATCCCGATGGCACCTACACTGTTGCCGAACTGGATACTTCTCCCGCTATTCGTTGGCTTGGCAATGGACGCACCGTGTTGAACAACAAAGGAAATATGGTCAAACAGTATCAGCCCTACTTTTCTGTAACTCCTGCCTACGAAGATGCTCCGGAGTTGGTGGAAACGGGTGAAACTTTTATTATTTACTATGACAGTTTGGGTAGGCATATCAGCACTATTTTCCCCGATGATACTTTGCAGGAAATACACTTTGATGCCTGGAAGAAAGAAATTTGGGATCAAAATGATATGGCGCTGCAAAGCCCGTGGTACAACGACCGCATCAATCGGCTGATTGACTCACAGTTGACTGCCGATGGTAAAGACCCCGCAAAAGAACAAACCGCTGCCGCCAAAACCGCAGCCCACGATGCTACTCCCTCGGTAGTTCATTTCGATTCGCTGGGACGACCCGTCCTGACCGTGGCCCATAACAAAAGGCACGATAACAGCGACGAATTTATTCAGACTTCTATCGATCTGGACCTGGAAGGGAATGCGCAATTGGTAACCGATGCGCGGGGCAATACGGTGATGAACTATCAGTATAACATGCTGGGTACCCGCGTGTACAGCAATAGCATGGATGCAGGTGAACGGTGGCAATTTGCTAATGCACTGGGAAAGCTGCTCATTAGTCGTGACGCAAGAAATCATACAGTGGCAATTTCTTATGACGCCTTACACCGGGAAACACAGAAGCGGGTCACGGGCGGAGATGGTGTGTTGCTGAACCATGTGTTTGAAAGATTAATTTACGGGGAAAATCAGGCCAATGATAAAGCGCTGAATCTACGCGGCAAAGTATGGCATCACTACGACACGGCGGGCAAGGTGGAATCCGTTGCCTTTGATCTGAAAGGTAATTTGCGGCACCAATTTCGAAAGTTAAATCAAGACTATAAGGCCGTTCCGGATTGGAGTGGTGCAAATCCGGATGCCTCTTTACAGGCTGGTTCAGGCTCGGAAACACGCATGACCTACGACGCTCTAAATCGCATACGTACCCAAACGCACCCGGATGGAAGTACGGTGACCCACGGCTATAATGCCGCCGGGCTGCTTGACCGGGTGGATGTTACCCGTAACGGAACCACGGAGGAGTATGTGAAAAATATAGACTACAATGAAAAGGGACAGCGCAGGTCAATTACCTACGGAAATGACATACGAACAACCTATACCTACGACCGCGAAACTTTTCGTTTGCTGACCATTATCTCCCGTCGCCAGAATAATGAACTATTACAGGAGCTGCACTACACCTATGATGCCGTAGGCAATATCACCGAAACGGAAGACCGCGCCATTCCAACCCGATTTTTTGCCAATCAGCTCATTGCTCCTCGTAACCGCTACACCTACGATGCCGTGTACCGCCTAACGGAAGCGCAGGGTAAAGAGCATGTAGCGCAGGTCAACCACAGCACCTGCGATAACTGGAAAGATTTGCCCTTTCTGAAAAAATATAGTCCAAACGACGATATGCAGTGGCGTAATTACACCCAAACGTATCGCTACGATTTGGTGGGCAATATTCTGGAAATGAGACACCTGGCCACCAATGGCAACTGGACGCGCACGTATACCTACGAGGCAACAACCAATCGTCTGATCCAGACGCAGGTCGGAGGGCAAACCTACACCTACGCCCATCATCCGGCGCACGGTTTTCTGACCTCACTTCCCCATTTGCAAAATATGAGCTGGAATTTCCGGGACGAATTATCCGGCACTACCACTCAGCGAATATGTACAGGTACTGAGCCGGAAACTACATTTTATGTATATAATGGCGCTGGCAAACGGGTGAGAAAAATTACAGAAAACCAGGGCGCAGGAGGAAATCCACCAACCGTCAAGGAGGAAAGGCTATACCTGGGAGATGTTGAAATTTATACAAAAATAAGCGGCAATTACTCCGGACTCATAAGAACTACACTGCACATCAGCGACAATCAGGGCCGAATTGCCATGATCGACTCTCGCAACGGAATAGACGACGGAACGGATACTGTAACGGTTCGATATCAACTGGGAAACCGCTCCAATTCAGCCCATCTGGAACTAGACGGCACGGGCGCCGTCATATCGTATGAGGAGTATCATCCGTATGGAACCACGGCTTATCAGGCCGTGAGTGCGACCATTCGGGCCGCCGCCAAACGCTACCGCTACACTGGCATGGAGCGAGACGAGGAAACCGGCCTTAGCTACCATAACGCCCGCTACTACATGCCCTGGCTGGGCAGATGGCTGAAACCGGATCCGGTGGGGATGGCGGCAGGTGTAAATTTCTATTCCTACGTAAATAATAATCCAGTAAAACTGATCGACCCTAACGGCACCGACGACGATGAAGGATGGGGTTGGGGTACTTATCTGGCTATCGGAGCAGTAGTTGCAGTAGGGGTTGTAGCGACTATTGCAACAGCAGGTGTTGCTGGTCCTGCTTTTGCAGCAGCCGGTAGTGCTATTGCAGCGGGTGCAGGAGCAAGTGCTGCCACTGCTGCTACTGTTGGAACAGTTACAGCAGTTGTAGCCGGGGGTGCCGCAGCCGGTGCGGTCGGAAATGTTGCAGCCACTGCGACATCCAATGCATTGTTTGATCGAGAAGACTCTTTGGGAGACGCTGCAATTTCTGGTGCTGCGGCAGGGGTAATTACTGCAGGGGCAGGAGCCGCAATAGGAGCAGCTGCCAGAGGTGCTGGAACGGCGGCAAGAGCTGCTCAAACCGCAGGTACAGCTAGCCGAACACAAAGGGCTGTGGCTACGGTTGCAACGGCTGCCGAATCATCTACTGCTGCTAGGACTGCACTTAGAGCTACTAGGGGTGCAACGTTGGGAGCTGTGGGAGGTGCAACGGCTGAGGCTACAAGGCAAGTTTCGGCTGGTGAAAGTCTGGATGCTGGGCGTATTGGAACTGCAATGGCAGCGGGAGCTGTATTGGGAGGTGTTCTTGATCCAGCAATTTCAGCAACAAGCTTACCAGGTACTATGGCTCAGGCTACTCAAAGGGCAAGTGGTGCCGGTACAAGAGCCGGAATTTCACTTAGATCATCTGTACAGACTGCCAGAGCGCGAGCCAGTGGTGAGAATTATTTAATTACGAGACATGGTGATGTCTCAGGTAGAGAGGTAGTATCAGTTGCCACACCAGAAGGTCCGAAAGCTTTTTATAATCGTACTGGAGGGGGTGGAACTAATTCAGGTGGTGCAAAAGCTGGAGATTGGGCTCCATTTGAAGGATTCTCTCAACGAGACGGTGTTTTCGAATACAACGGCAATATGTACAGAGTTCCCAATGAATGGTTTATAAAGCATCGCATTAGTGCAGGATTAGATGAATCTAGTCCTCTATATAGGTTTGGAAGTGATCAAAATATTTCCACGTCAAAATGGCTCCTAAACCAAAATATTCCAAAATCTACTACTTCACGTTCTGGGGCTGAGGTAAATCCTGAATTGCAAGCAGCTGGAATTGAGATACCGGTATTGAATTTTATAAATGTAAACTTCTAAATCATGCCATCAGACAACCAAACTATCCCCTACCATGTTTCCGGACGAGTGACGGACATGAGCAATTTTCCCCTGGACCAATTGCTCGTCCGGGTATTCGATCGGGACCTTCGTAGCGAAGAACTGATTGGGGAAACTGTCACCAACCGCGACGGGTGGTATAATCTGGACTATTTCCCCGAAAATTTTCTGAAAGATGAAAAACAATATCCCGATTTGGACGTGAAAGTTTTCACTCGAAACGGACGACAGCTGCTCTATGAACCGACCATCAAAGAGATTCGGTTCAATGCCAGAAGGCGGGAAGTAATTGACATCAAATTGACCCGAAGTATACCTAGGGAGGCTGACGAATTTACCCGGTATTTAGGTGAACTAGACGCTCTACGAGGAGATGTGCCCATGTACGAATTAGATGAAAACGAAAAGGTGCAGGACATTAGTTTTCTGACCCATGAAACTGGAATTTCGGGCGAAAGGATTGAATATCTGGTACTTGCCTATCGTTTGGAGGCCCAGTTCGGATTGCCGCCTATGGTGGCCTACGGTTTGCTGCGAATGGAAACACTCATTCGCCGGGATATGAAAGATATGTTGCGGGCTCGATTTACCATCGGGCTGGATTCAGATCTTCAACTGTTGCTTTTTGATCTGGCACTATTAGATGAGAAACGAATTCAGGCAGATCTTGAAACAGCCGTTACTGCTAACTACATCCCTAAGAATGCTCTGGAAGAATACCGGAAAGCAAAGGAAATTTTGAACAAATATCGTCCTGAGGCCAGCGATTTTGACCAAAAAGAAAAACCACGCCGGGTACTGAATCTTTTGTCTGGATTTATTTTAACCGATCGAATCAGTCAGGTCACAGAACTGCTAAATCAATCGAGTGGCGATATGAACGCTTTTTTCGAATCGCTGGAAGAAAATGATTTATTTACTACCAATGAGGACAAAAATAATGCCGAAGTAAGCCTCTTGCTTGGCTCACTACTGGGCTACAACGAGGAGCTTACGGAGGAGATAAAGCGCGTGGCAGGTGTTCGCAGGCCGGAGGATCTCAAAAAACTGGTTCAGCTGGAAGATTCGGACTGGAAAGCTATTTTAGGCAAGGTATCTGGTGAAGGACTAAATGAAACAAATTCTCTGAACCAAAGGATCGTGGATTTCCATGCCTCACGAATGGTCAAGAATCTGGAAGCCAGGTTTCCTTCTGAAACATACCTGAGACGGTTAATCCTGGATAAAAATCCGATGCCACGCAGAAAAGAACTGGGGGCATTTCTTATGGATCATCCTGATTTTGATCTGAAAGAAACACGCCTGGATGCCTATTTTAAAGAACATAAATTGCTGGATGAAAGAGACGAATCGGTAAAAGTTGAGCTGAAAAGACATCAGCGTATTTTTCGGCTAACGCCTACGTATGAAATTGCTAAAGGGCTGATGGATCAGAATATTCATTCTTCCCAGGGAGTAGTAGCCGTTGGGAAAACCCGATTTATTAACGAAGTGGCTTCAAAAGCCGGACTGACGCTGGCAGAAGCAGAAAATGTTTTTGCCAAAGCAGAGAGAACGCACACGGCAACCTTGCTGGTGGTGGCCGATCTGAACGATATGAAGGTTGCTGCCGGGATTCCGGCTTTGGCAGGCGATCAACTAGCCCTGAAACTGGGGAAAGTTGGAGAGGACTTTCCTACCCTTAAAAACCTTTTTCATCTGACAGATACTTGTGCCTGTGAGCACTGCCGTTCTGTGTACAGTCCAGCGGCGTATCTGGTTGAACTGTTGCAGTTTTTGGATAAACGAAGAGTAAAAGACACGCAGCCACCCATCACTCTGACCAATGCCAAAGACGCCCTTTTTGAACGGCGTCCCGACCTGGGTGACCTGGATTTGAGCTGCGATAATGCCAATGTACCTGTTCCTTACATTGACTTGGTATGCGAGGTTTTGGAAGAATACATTAGCCCGGATCCCGGATTTAATTTCAATGGGCAGGTAGCCGCAGGCGCGCCGACCAATGTTCTGCTAACAGCCCTTTTAACTTCCGGTTTTCCCGTCACAGATAAGGCAAATATTTTTCCGCCAGATGTACATGGCGACTTTATTTTGCGTGATAAAAATCTGGTATTAAAACTGCACAATACGGGGGTTAACCAATGGAATATTAAGGAGCTTCACCAAACGTACGGCACCGCCAATGAGCTTTCTGCCAGTCCCTACTATGTTAATGAAAATGCTTATAATGTACTGAAAAACAGCGAGTATGCCTTTGGTCTGCCTTTTGATTTATCCCATACCGAAGCCAAAGCTTATTTTGATCGCTTCGGCATTGCCCGTGCGGAATTGATGGCGTCGCTGCAGTCGGGTAGTCAGCCAGCCGATATCGACCTCGCTGCTGAGCGGTTGGGACTGACCAAACAACAAAAAGATCTGGTAGTCACGCAAGCGGTAGGTAATCAAAATGTGTATTGGAATACTGCCGGCGTGGCAAGTACAGAAATTAAGGTGGTTTCGACGATGCTGGACAAAACCGGCCTTACTTATCGGGAATTGAATGAGCTTTTGGAACTTGATTTCATGGGCGCAAATCTTTTCATAAAACACCTGGACGAGAGTTGCGATCTTAGTCAAAAAACGATTGAGAACCTCACCGCCGGAGTGCTGGACCGCATTCATCGGTTGTTGCGGCTGCGAAAAGCTACCGGCTGGTCGTTTCAGGATTTGGATGCCATAATCATGACGCCCGCTTTGGGAAACGGTAACCTCGATACGGCCTGTTTGATCAACATGGGACATTTGGTGGAAATAAAGGATAAAACCGGTCTTAAAATTTCTGAGCTGACGGGTTTTTATGGCGATATACCTCATACTTTTACCAGCAATGAAAAATACGTACCGCTCTACCAGCAGGTATTTTTAAACAAAGCGACCAATGGCGAGATAAATCCGGAATTATTACCGGAAAAAATTGATGGCTCTACCAATCTTGTCACTCATAAAACCTCTTTATCACTGGCACTGCAACTCACAGAAGTTGATTTTGACCGATTACTTGCAGGCATGACCAATACGGATCTTAGCTGGGCAAACCTTAGCTATCTGTACGCCTCGGCTCGTTTTTGTAGTAAAAGAAAAATATCTATAAAAGATTATCTGATCTACAAGGAATTGACTGCTCTGGAACCCTTTGCCTCACCAGCCAATACCCTGCAATTTATCGACTATCTGGATCAGGCAAAAAATTCGACCTTGTCTGCTGCTGATGTGAAATATATGCTGCACCACGAGTCCGAAAATCTTGATTTGCGCAGCATTACCGACAATAAAATCAGTGAAATGCTGCTGCAAATTCAAGAAAGTTATGCAGCAGCCTACCTTGCAAACAGATCGGCATTTGATGACAATCTTTCCGTAGAAGAACTCTCAGGAAATTTGAAAACTATCCTTCTTCGTCTGCCAGGAATTACCCAGGAGATTGCCAATGATTTTGTAAAAATGGCAACCGGTGCCTGGACTGAACCTCCGATGCCGGCTGCTTCCGGGTTTATTGATGAGTACCTGGACTTATTTCTGGATACAACCCCTATCATCGCAGCTCAGGCAGCGATCTCCCCCGCCGAAGACAATACCGATCCACAAGCCGGTGCGACAAAAAAGGCATTCATTCAATCCATTCTTGACCCCTTATCGGCTTTTCTTTTTGCAACAGATAAAGAAAATGCCCTGATTTCCATTTTGGCAGAATCCTTCCGTACCGAGCAGGATGTTGTCAGTTCTGTCCTGGTTTACAGCGAACTGGGCCAGCCGGGAGGCGACTATCTATACGATTTGCTTACGGACGACAGCCTTGTTGATCTAAATGATCCGGAAAATTTTCCGGTGGTAGACGAAACAACTTACCCCAAACAATACGATTCGCTTCGGCTGCTGCACAAAATGCTGCCCATGATCGCCTCGCTGGGAATACCTGCTACCGACCTGACCTGGTGGCTTGAATCTGCCGGACCGACCCCGGTAGGAATGGGTTGGTTGCAGCCGGATCAAATTCCCTACAAAAACGCGCAGACTGCCGCTTCCTATCAGCAGTGGTTGCACCTGACAGGCATGGTGGCGGTTTCAAAGAAATATCCGGCTCTCGAAAATCCGGCTGACCCTGAGCAACCTTTTACGTTTGTAGGAGTACTCGATCTGTTGTTGAATGGAGTTTCAACCGCTGATTGGCTGGATCAGCTTGCGGTAATCAGTGGGTATGACAGACAGGCGCTGGAAGAACTGGATGCACATTTCGGATGGTCGAACCCAACGCTGGAATCGTATAAAATGCTTCAAACCTGGGATAGGCTGGAAGAAAGCATGGAATACATCCGTAAAATGAACGTAACCGTTGCCCAGGCGCTTGAAGTAACCAAAACCGAACTAACCGGTGCGGACGCTGCCATGCTGCGGGCGGCACTCAAAACGCGCTACTCTGAGTCGCTTTGGCTGATCACGCTGAAAGAAATCATGGATAAAATTCGTCCCCAAAAACGGGATGCACTGGTTTCCTATATCCTGGCCGAAAATGCGGACGTAACTACCACAGCCGACCTGTATGATTTTTATTTGATTGATGTAGAAATGGAAGCCTGCATGCCTTCTTCACGCATCGTGCAGGCGCATGGAGTTGTGCAATTATTTGTACAGCGCTGTCTGATGGGCCTCGAACCTAACACGGCCGCCGATACCGTGGCGGACCCTGGATGGGAGCAGTGGAAATGGATGAAAATGTACCGCGTTTGGGAAGCCAACCGGAAGGTATTTCTATATCCTGAAAACTGGATTGAACCCGAACTGCTCGACGACAAGTCGTATCTTTTTTCTGAACTGGAAAATGAACTGCTACAAAACGAGCTGAACGAGTTTACGACCGAAGAAGCCATTATTCGTTACGTAGAACGGCTGGACGATATTTCTTTTCTGGAAGTGATGGCAACTTACTACGAAACCGAAGCCTACACGATGCACGTTTTTGCCCGCTCCAAAGGCGGCGATCCTCCGCAGTACTACTACCGACGTTTTGAAAGTGAAAGGTATTGGACACCCTGGACGATGGTGCCGTTGGAAATTTCCTCCAATCAGCTGTTGGCCTTCAAGCGCAACAGCCGGCTGCATTTGGCCTGGCCGGTGTTCACCGAAGAAACCAATGAAGATCAGATTCCGACGACACCAGCCGTTTCAGGATCTAATAATACACCTTCATCAAAGCTCAATATTCCCGAGAAACGGTTGAAAATTCAATTGGCAATCAGTCAATTCGCTAACAATCAATGGAAGCCCAAGAAAATTTCGCAGTCAGCCATTACCACTGACTTTACCATATATCATTCAGAGCTGAATCATGAAAAATATAACCTGATTTATGGTCCGTTCACAAATACAATTTTGGTTTTTCATTCTTCATGGGATAACAATACCGAGTACCACACTCGGGATGGAATTTTCAAAATCGCCGGATGCCAGGGATATCCCGAACTTTTGGATACCCAGCAAAAATACATGCGGGATTTCTTGCCGGATATCAGCGATGCGTATTTGCGGCCACAGCGCTATTTTGAACAGGGAGTATTTAATTCACCCGATAATCTCTTTATTTTACATTTGCTATCCTTCTTTGGATTGTCTGAACGGCTGAACAAAACCCCCGGCCTGTTCCGAATTTCTCACCCATTTCAGCTTAATTTGTTCGATATTATCGGGTATGTTTTCATGCTTCTGCTTTCTAATGTTTTCCGAGACGGCAAAGGGAAAGAACGATTTGTCAAGCTTCCGTTCGGTACCTTATTTCCCTATTTCTTTGAAGATAGTCATCAAGCCTACGTAGCGGTACCGGGTTTTTATGGTAAAACAAAAGATGCTAGTGGAAATGAAATGACTGTGCGGCGTACCTTCTCCGATATTCATAAATTGGTCATGGATCTTTGGGCTCTGTTTGTTAAATATGTACAGTTATTTCAGGCAAATCAGGATGCTGCCGCAACGTTCAACGCACTACAAATTGACCCTGATTTTCTGCATATTGTGACAGAACTGGAAGTCTACAAAACCTTGAGCATCGGGGAAGAATGGCGGAATTTTTACTATCCCATGATGTGCAGATTGCGAACCGTTCTCTATAACCAGGGTGTGGATGGCATCATGAAAAGAGATTTGCAAATGGAGCAGAACGACTTTAATTTCAATGCGAACTACGCTCCCGCACCGACACTCGTTACGCCTTATCCGGTTGAGGATTTTGATTTTAGGAGTGATGCCAGTTACAGTTCCTATAACTGGGAGCTGTTTTACCATACTCCTCTGATGATTGCCAATCGCCTGCGTAACGATCAGAAGTTTGATGAAGCCTTCCGATGGTATCACTACATGTTCAATCCAACTGGTACGCTGGACGGAGTAGTTCCAAATAAATATTGGGTCACCAAACCTTTTTTCCAACACACCGATAGCGATTATCTGGCACAACGAATCGACGTGCTGTTGTATAAAGTAGCTACTCCCGGCACGCCTGAAATTGCCGAATTGGAATTTGCCATAAATCAATGGCGCGAAAAGCCGTTCCGACCCCATACCGTGGCCCGTTTCCGACCCGTGGCCTACCAGAAAACCGTGCTGATGAATTACCTGCAGGCGCTGATCGACTGTGGCGACTACCATTTTCGGATGGATACCATGGAGTCAATCGTGCAGGCAACGCAATACTATATGTTGGCCCATAAACTTCTGGGGCCGAAACCTCGGGTGGTCTCGCCGGTAGTCAAACCTCCTTACCAAACCTACAACCAAATGGAGGCCGACCTGGATGCTTTTGGGAATGCGCTGGTGGAATTGGAAAACCTAATCCCGGATTTGAGTACCCTCCCGCAGGGTGGAGCTGAATTGCCTCCTGTTCCCGAGACACTTACGTCGCTTTATTTCTGCATTCCGCTCAATGAGAAAATGCTTGGGTACTGGGACACCATCGACGACCGGCTATGGAAGATTCGCAATTGCCGCAATCTGGACGGGGTAGAACGTTCGCTTGCACTTTTCGCGCCGCCAATCGATCCCGGTGCGCTGGTTAAAGCGGCAGCGGCGGGTTTGGATATTGGCAGCGTGATAGCCGGTATGAACGCTCCACTGCCACACTACCGCTTCAATGTGCTTGCACAAAAAGCAACCGAACTGGTACAGGAAGTGCGGTCATTGGGGGGCGCGCTGTTGCAGGCCCTGGAAAAGAAAGACGCCGAAGCGATGTCTCTGCTACAAAATAGTCTGGAACGTAAAATTTTGAAGCAGATGCGTAGCATAAAGTTGCTGCAAATCGAAGAATCAGAACAGCAGATTGAGGTCCTGAACAAAACCAAAGAAACTACGCAGGAAAGACATTCCTACTATGCGTCTATTGAAAAAATCATCGACAACGAACAGTTGAATCTGGATAAATTGTCGGAAGGGCAGGACTTTCAGCTGGCTGCCCAAATTGTGCAGGCAACCGGGGCGATTTTGGGCCTAATACCGGATTTCAACATTGGCGGTCACGGCGCTGGCGGATCGCCCGCGTTTACGGCCTCTTTTGGGGGCTCCAATCTAGCCGAGGCCGCCAACGCCGCCGCAAGCGTACTGAATATTCTCAGCAGTCAGGCCAACTATCAGGCTAATCGAGCGAGTATTCTGGGTGGATACGACCGCCGTTGGGAGGACTGGAAATTACAGGAACGTACCGCGGCTCTTGAAATCAGACAGATAGATCAGCAAGTTGTTGTGGCCGAATTAACTAAACAACGCAATGAAAAAGACCTGGAAAATCATGACATTCAAATTGAGAATAACGAGAAGTCCGAAGCCTTCATGCGGGATAAATATACCAACAAGGATTTGTATCAATGGATGATTGGAAAAATCAGCAGCGTGTATTTTCGTGCCTACCAACTAGCCTATGATATGGCCAAAAAAGCGGAAAAAAGCTATCAGCACGAGCTGGGCAACAACGATACTTTTATTGATTTTGGCTACTGGGACAGTCTGAAAAAAGGTCTGCTGGCATCTGACCAATTGCTACATGATGTCAAACGAATGGAGGTTGCTTACCTGGACAAAAATAAGCGGGAATACGAAATTACAAAGCATGTTTCGCTGGACATGCTGGATCCGCTCGCCCTCACAAGGCTGCGTGCCACGGGTTCCTGCACGTTTGATATCCCTGAAGCCGTGTATGATATGGACCATCCCGGCCATTACTTTCGCCGCATCAAGTCCGTCAGTATTTCACTGCCCTGCATTGCCGGACCGTATACATCGGTGAGCGGAAAGCTTTCCCTGGTAGCCAATAAATTTCGCAAAAACACGGACATGGCTCAGGGGGCTGCGACTCCAATCGAAGAATATCAGGAAGATCCGGGCAATGATAGCCGCTTTGCGTATAACATTGGCACTATTCAAAGCATTGCCACAAGCAGTGCACAAAATGATAGCGGTCTGTTTGAATTCAATTTTCGCGACGAACGCTACCTGCCTTTTGAGGGCACCGGAGCTATTGGAACCTGGCGTTTTGAATTGCCGGAAATGAGACAATTTGATTATCAGACCATCCGCGATGCCATTGTACACGTACGATACACGGCCCGCGATGGCGGCAGCACGCTGCGCGGGTTGGCTTCTAGTACCCTGGCTGAAAAACTAACGGGTTTGGCTCAGGAATTAGGCAAGACCGGTCTACACAAAGCAATTAGTCTGCGACACGAACTTCCCAACGTATGGCATTTGTTCAAAACCAACGGAGACGCGCTCATTACCCTTGAAAAAGAAAGGCTTCCCTACTTTACGCAACCTTTGGCAGCGAGTATCAGCAACGTTATTTTTCTGGCCCGACTTGAAGATAATGCAGCTTCTCTCACTCTTCAACTAGATGGCGACGACCTTGTGCTGAACCGTAACGACAGCTGGCAAATGTGCATCGGAGAAACCACCGAAATCGACCTGAATACTCAGTTTCAACTCACGATTGACGCTGGCGATCGTCCTAAATTGGTAGAGTTACTGATGGTTGTGAAGTATGAGTTTTGAATTTTAAGTCTAAATTTCCTTCTTGAAAATTTAGGGTTAATTTTCCTATTGCCGCAGATTATGTCTCGCAGTCCTGAGATTCAAAACAGGATTGTGAGACATAGCGTTTGAAGGGTATGTAATTAAAGAGTCATCTTAATTCATACTCAGCAATCAGCGCGTCGACAGGTATATGCAATAACTTGCTGAATCTACGCACCATTGTCATCGAGAGTGCACGTTTGTAATTAAGTATTTTACTAATAGTACCTTTATCACCAAATTCTTTGGCGAGATCGGCAGGTTTGTATCCAAAATCTTCCATTCGGATTTTAATCATCTCAATGGGATCAACTTCTGGTAATTGGCTTGTTTTTTCTTCATAGCTAGAAATCAGATGTGCTACCAAAAGTTTCTCTTTGTGCTCATCCGTTCCATTTTCTGCGTACTTGATTTCCTGATAGCGAGTCAGTGCCTTGCTGTATTCTTGCTCAGAATCTATGAGATACCAGCTTATTTTCCGGCTCATGACTAAATTTTTTGATTTGTTGGAAACAAGACAAATATTTCACCATTTACTCAATTTCTCCGATGAAATGCAGTACTGCCCTGTTTCCTGAGTATAAAGTTAAAACTTTGACAACAAAAAATCCATTTAATAGCCATTCGTGGTTGATATTAATGCTTTTATAGTTTTAAGCTGTAAAGATTTGTAGTCTCGGCAGTCAGATAAAGCCGGTTCAGTAGGAAAAAAATATCACTACACAGGAGCCCTGAATTATCCGGATATATAAAGTAACCGCAGCACACATGCAAATGATTTTATACCTTTATCAAAAATCGTCGAAAACTCGTTTCATTGGTTTTTCACCAACTTTCCTGACAACCTAATCTATGCCAACAATGCTCATGAATGCTATACTCAAATTAACATTTTTCACCCTACTTTTCAGTTTCGGTATTTTTTCACCTCTGCTTGCTGCAGATACAAAACCCAGAATCATTATCATTTCAGATATTAGCGGAACAGCCGAACCGGATGATTATCAGTCATTTATACGGTTTTTGTTGTACAGCAATGAAATGGAAATCGAAGGAATTGTTGGGGTCGGTTCCATTTATGGGCCCACCCGGGGAGACAATAAATATTTCCACGAGGTGATTGACCTGTATGGCACCGTGCGCAACAACCTGCTGAAACATGCCAAAGGCTATCCTACGGCAGACTATCTAAAATCGCTGGTGACGGTGGGTCAGCGGGGAACAGTAGGGATGGAAAATGTTGGCGAGGGAAAAGCTACTCCGGGCTCAGAGATGATCATTAAAGCATTGGAAAGAAAGGACTCACGTCCCCTGTGGATTAGTATTTGGGGGGGCACATCCACAATGGCACAGGCGCTGTGGGATATCAACTATTCCCGTGGTTTTAGTAAGAAGAAGATCCAGACCTTGCTATCCAAAATCAGGATCTATGATATTGCCGGTCAAGATAATGCGGGTGGATGGATTGCCAAAACCTTTCCGGCGGTATTTTACATCCGATCTTCACAGCAGTTTTTGGGCATGGCCGAGGGGCACGTTGCCGCCGCACAGGGAGGGAATCTTGACGTTGGTAATACGGAATGGTTCAAAACTAATATTCAGGAACAAGGGCCCATAGGCGGCATTTATCCAAAAAGAAAATACAGTTATGAGGGCGACACACCTGCCTTTATGCACCTGATTCCAAACGGTTTGTCAGATCCTGAAATGGTACATTATGGAGGATGGGGCGGACGATTTAACAAGGAAAAAGTCAAGAATCCGGCGGTACGATCAAATAAAGTTCTGGAAAATGAATTTTACGATTTTTTCATGTACAACGACGCGAAGGATTCCTGGACATATGGTGATAAGACTTATACTAATGTGTTTAGCGGACTTTACCGGTGGCGCGAAGAATATCAAAATGACTTTGCCGCCCGTATCAAATGGACGATGCTTTCCAACGAAGAAGCCAATCACAATCCGGTAGCGGTAGTGAATGGGGATAAAACGAAAGAAATAATTCGCATGAAGTCTACGCCTGGTCGTAAAATTCAACTGAGTGCCAAAGGTTCGAATGATCCGGATTCTGATCAGCTTTCGTACGAATGGTTTTACTATATGGAACCCGGGACCTATAATCAGCCGGTAAAAATCACAAATTCGGATGCGGAAACGGCTACGTTGCACATCCCGACGGATGCTGACAATACGGAAATTCACATCATTCTTAGAGTTCGAGATTCCGGTATACCCAATTTGTTTGCATATCGGCGTATAGTTGTAGTGGTTAAGTAGTAATGCTTTGGAATGTAAAAAGTCATCTATGTATCCATGGAATAAAATGGAGTTATAAAATATTTTATCTGGAATTGGATGTTTCAGGAGTCCAAAACCTCTTTAATGCTCATTTACCCGTAGATGTTAGAAAAAGTCCATAATTCCGCACAAAAATGCATTCAAAAATGTAAATGAATGATAATTTTCAGTTATAAAAAATTGCCATCCGAACAGGTTTTAATGGGTTAAACAAAGAAATTAAAACCATTTTGAGTAGTTAAGGATATAGTACATATTTTAACAGATGTACACAATTTTTATACACAAAGAATAAAACAAAAGCCTTGGCTTGCTTTATTATATTCCTGATAAATGTTATAAAAAGTTAAGGTTGTAAAATTTTCCCTTCATGAAAGAATGATCGGTGAAACTAACTATTTGTTATCCAGTATTCTAGCTGTGCGTGTCATTCAGTTGGCCTAACATTCTTAACCTTTTACTTCCCTATTCGCTTGATTCTACACATTAAATATATGGTTAGCCTATGTTGCAAAACGTTGGTTCAGGCCATTTTGGACGAATATGATATTCCCTACAAATCCATCGAATTGGGGGAAATAGAGCTAAAAAGTGCCATTTCTGATGAAAAAAGAGCAGAATTGAAGCGTGCTTTGCTGAAATCGGGACATGAACTTATGGATGATCGAAAGGCTGTTATGATCGAAAAAATCAAAGGGGCTGTTATTTCCATGATTCGAGAACCAAATGAAGAACTAATCTTAAAGGTAAAACATTCTGACTACCTGTCTAAGAAACTGGATTACGACTACACCTATATGGCCAACCTGTTTTCAGAGGTTACAGGTGTAACTATTGAACATTTCATCATTGCTCATAAAATTGAGCGAGTTAAGGAACTTCTGTTGTATGACGAATTGAATCTCACCCAAATCGCTGAAAGCCTTAACTATTCCAGTGTTAGCCATTTATCTAGTCAGTTTAAAAAAGTTACGGGACTTACCCCTACTTTTTACAAACAACTTAAAAACAAAAAACGAACGATACTTGAAGATGTGGGAAAAATATAAATCAAATACATAATTATATAACGCTATTGAGTCAAAATACAGGCAGATTTGTGAGGTTATATCGGCTACACAACCATTATGTATATGAAAGGCTCAAATTTACTACTATTCTTTCTTCTCGCATGCGCTGTTAGTAATGGCTTTGCGCAAACGATGGCTCCCAACTTGCGGACTGCTGCGAGCTTTGCACTGTTTACGGTCAACGGAGCATTTACTAATTCGGGAGCCTCACTAATTAATGGTGACATTGGAACCAACGTAGGTGATTTAACCGGATTTCCACCCGGAATAGTAAATGGTAGCATCCGCCTGCAGGCTTCCTCCGAAGCAATTCAGGCTGCATCCGATGTAATAGCCGTTAACACTTATTTAAGCGCTATCTCTTGCGGAACAACCCTTTCGGCAGAATTGGCCGGGCTAACACTTACGCCTGGAATTTGGTGTCAGCCTACGGCCTCGGCTACGACCCTGAATGGTTCGCTAACGCTCAGTGGATCCGGTATTTACATCATCAAACTAAATAGTGCGTTAACCACCGGCACCGCATCAAGTATCGTATTGACGGATGGAGCTTCGGCAAACAATGTCTTTTTTCAAGTGAACGGTGCAATTGTGGCCGGAACAAGTTCCAGTTTGCAGGGGACATTTGTGGCAAATGGTGCCATAACACTCAATACTGGTGCGTCTCTCATGGGAAGAGGATTGTCGATCGCAGGAGCTATTGTTCTGAACGGCAACACTGTTACGAATGTAGCAGCCCCGCTTCCTGTTTCGCTTGTGTCGTTTTTTGCCAAAGCGGAGACAGCCACAAATACGGTGGATATAAGCTGGACAACGTCCTTTGAGACAAACAACCGGGGATTTGTAGTTGAGCGAAGCAAAGACCTTGTGACTTTTACCAAAGTAGGCGAAGTGGGTGAAATCGCCGCGACGAGCAAAGCCCTCAAAAACTACACACTTGTGGATCTAACTCCCTACACTGGAACAAGTTATTATCGACTGAAACAGACGGATCTAAACGGAAGAACAACAATTTATCCGGCCATTTCGGTGGTTCTTCGTGCCGATTCGTACAGTGTTTACCCCAATCCAATCAACGATGATGGTCAGTTTTCACTTCGGTTAGATGAGCCGGAAACGGCCACGATTCGCTTCTATGGTACCGATTCACGCTCTTTGCCAATTCAGAAAACTAGTGTGGAAGCGGGAAATCTCCAATTGAAATCGGCAGATAAGCTATCCGCAGGCGTATACATCCTTACGGTTGAAGAACGAGGCTTAACGCGCCAATATCGCTTGCTCGTCAGGTAATTCGGTCCCATTTTTTACAAATGTTTTCTTAAAATTCCACTTGACCATGAGGACAAAATCTATTCATGCCCTGGCGCCTGCGCCAAAAAAAGCTTATATAGCCCCAAAAATCGTTAGAGTTGGCCACGTGAAAGATCTCACGATGAAAATAGGTTCTTCCACGGATGGAATGGGGAGCTTTGGGGGCTAGCACCGTGAGCTGAAAAACTAACTTTTAACGACGTTCCGAAACCGAACTGAGCCAGAGGGAGAAGTAAATAAATCGGCTTAAAAGCCAGTTATAGCGTGTTTTTTGTTGGATAGGTATTCGGGAATTAAATACCACATCGACGATTTGGTGAAAAACAGTTCGGTCGATGATTTCCCAAATGGCGTGCGATGGAAGGGTAAACTGCTCCTGAGTAGCCAAATATAGCTGCCTTGCCGAAAGATTTCCGTACTCCACAAAATTTGTTTTTGATTGCCGGTCAATTATTGCCGCAGGAAGAACATTTTGGAGGCCGTTACGTATCAGCCCGCGCCCTCTGCCCTGATCAAAATTTACCCACGATGGGGTTGAAAGCCCGAGTTCAACCACGCGTTTATCAAAAAAGGGAAAGGCGTACTGATGCCCGTAGTAGGCTCCAATATGGTCGAACTGCTCATTGCAAATCACATTGGTAGTATTGATAATTTGACTTACTGGAACGTGATTATTGCCTGAAAAACAAGCGTTTAGTCCCTTGGTAGTTTGAAGATTTCGGGAAAAAGTTAGTTGCCTGAACTCTGGATTGAAAGCACTGTCAATTAGCTCTACATGTGCCATTTTGTCCCTAAGCCTTTTGATACAATATCGAATAATACTTGCCGTCGAAAGATGCAATTGTTTTTTTTGATTACTTATCGAACGCAGAAACGCACCCAGGTGCTCACGTCTAAAACGATTGGTAATTTCGGTACCGATCAAATGCAACAGGTATTTCTCCAATTTTTGCCGGTCACTCAAACTAAGCCATTTGTCGCTGATTTTAGTAAAATTACTGCCAGGCCATGAAATTCTCTGTCGACAGGCGCGCTCTAACCCGGTCCAATCCTGACAATCAATCAACTGATCCAGATAGTCAAAGCCGGTGGGAATAACACTGTCTCCGTCGTGACCGGTAAGAATAGTGTCGCAGCCTAATTGCCGGGCTTTTATTGAAACGCTCAGGTGAAAACTCGACGGGATGATAAACTGCTCGGGCCGATCAAACAGGCGATTTATTTCCAGTATTGAGCTAAGCACATCAGCTATTGGCTGAACGGTATGATGCTCAGGATTCCACTGCTTGAGTACTTCTTTGACGTAAAACGTTTCGTCGGTAGACGAAAGTCCGGTATCAATTGTAAATGTGTGAACCGACGCCCGTCCCTGAGTTTGGAGCAGCTGCTGCGCCATAGAACTCACCGCGGAGGAGTCCAAACCGCCACTCAAATGAGAACCAATCCGGTCTTTGCTTCTCATGCGGGAATCAATGGCACTAGTAAAATCATCCTCAAATTGTGCGGCATAATCACCCGCAACTTTTAATCCGTCCAATCGACTGTGATCCGGTTTCCAATAGGGTGTATTCAGAGTTTCGGTGCGACTCAATTGCAGACAGTGTCCGGGCAAAACACTATAAATTCCTTCGTAAAAAGTCTCAGAACTGTACGGAATGTAGGCTTTTGGCCAGCTTAGATACTCCCGGAATTTGTTTCGGTTGGGTTTGACAACTACCTCTTCGAATGCAAGTAATGCTTTGATTTCCGTGGCAAAAGCACAAAATAAACCCGGTTGATGCACATAATACAGCGGTTTTACGCCCAAAATATCCCGTGCACACAAAAGCAGTTGTCGGCGGGCATCCCAAAGAGCAATCGCAAAATCGGCGTTTGGTTGGTTAAATGAGGCATTGCTGTCCCGAAGGTAATTTGGGATGAAGCAACTTTCTGTATTTATTTGGGTAAAAAGGGTTGTATCTGCAACGGAAAAAACCTCAGCCTTGTCATCTGTTTCAAGGGTGCCATCAAACGACAGCAAAACGCCTTGTTGCAAAAAAAGGCTTTTGACTTTACCCCTGTGGGCCAAAAGGCGCTTTATTGCTGTGATGTCTTGGGGTGATGTTTCGCGTCCATCAAAACGGATCATTCCAGCAATTGCGGCCATAGTTTGAGGATGTCAGTAGGTAGTCTTGGGAAATTATCCTGAGTTAATTATTTAGGTAAATAAATGACAATTTCTAATTCAGCGTTTTGTGATCGGTAATTACCTAAACTTAGGCTTAATTATATGTATTACAAGAACGTGTTTTTCTGATTAATAAGCGAATGCTCCGTAGGAGCTGCCTGTTTTTGGCTCAATAGGTTCGCACCCAGGGTGCTAAAAATCTTTTGCTCAGTTAAAAATCAACCAACAGCTTTCCTCGCTGAGGCTGGAATTGTTAACTATTGATAACCAAGCTTCTAACCAATAAGTGATTGTCTGATTTTATCATTCAAATTTATATTTGCTTTATTGTTGATCGATGAATAGTCTGGTAAAGTTTGAATTTAATTTGGGGTATTTTTCGGGTGACGCCAATCTGCCAGCGAGCTTTGACCGCCCTGCAGTCCTGACCGCTCAGCCTGACATTTAAAATATTTACAATTTCATTCATTCATCAGTAACTAGATGCGTAAATAGTTAAACAAACGGTTATATTTAGGTACGCGCTGCTGAAAAATTGTAGATTGTCATTTTAAACTATTTTAATCAAGAATTACCACACAAGAATGCTAAAAACCAGATGTTTACAGGCAACCCTGATCATAACCCTCCTGATCGTATGCATGAGTTGTCAGGATAAGGACGCGAGACCCGTAGTGAACGATTCCGCTTATTTTCCTCTGGAAGTTGGAAATTTCTGGATTTATCAGGTAACGACTGAAAGTTTTGCAGCGGCGAATTTGCCTGTAAAACAGACGTTTCAGGTCCAGCAAAAAATCAGCAGTTCCTTCGCCAGAAATGGGGAAATGGTTTTTGTATTGGATGAATCTTTCCGACCCAACGCGGACTCTCCCTGGAAACTCACAAGCATTCGCACGGTCCAAAAAAATAGGCTTGAAGTAATTGAACAGAATGATAATGCGCCGGTTGTTCCTTTAACATTTCCAATTGATTTAACGACCTTTTGGGACAAAAATCGTTACAACACAAGTTCGGAGAAGTTGCTTAATTATCAGGACGTAGCTCGCCCTTTTGCAGTCGAAAATCTCGATTTTGCCAACACAGTTACGGTTTCGGGTAGCAACGATTCTACCCTGGTTGGACAGGAAAAATACCTGCGAGTTTACGCGCCTGGTATTGGCTGCGTGTACCGGGAAGATAGGTCGCTGACCTTTTGTCAACAGTCACCCACTTGTATTGGGAAGGGTAAAATCGAGTCAGGCAGCATAGAGAGGTGGGTGTTAATTTCCTCAGTACAAATGCCTTAATCTTGCCACAGCACATTGCCAGAGCGCCGTTCGCTGCGTCCATCCTGCCAGTTTAGTTGAAGTCGGAAAGGGTATAGACCCGGTGTCTGAGCTTGCCACAAAATCCGGTTTTTGCCGGTCCGTACCGGAAGAGGCCCTTCAAAAACCGGGATTCCCAAAACTGAGTAGATCGTTAAAATGGCTTCGGCGGGAAGATCCAAAGTTGGCAGGTTTAACTCAAACCGAACATAAGAACTTGCCGGATTCGGATAACTCTCGAAGGAAAAAGGTTCATTAGTGCCGGCCACCTGCAAAATCAGGGTGTATGGTGGCTGCGTACGGTTTCCGGCGGCATCTTTTCCAAAAACAAGGAGATGGTACGTACCTCCTTCATCCAGAGTTAGCGTCGTTTTAAACTGAATGTGATTGGTTGAAATACGCTGAACGGTCAGCCTTTCAGAAAGGATTTTTTCCGGTTCACACGTTTCGCAAGGGGCAATAAATATTTCTACGGCATCAGCATCTAGTACTGATAATGGGTTTTCGTCAAATAGTTCAATCGTAAGTTCGGGGTTTGGACCCAGCAGAACATTATTTTGCTGCACAGCGTCATTGACCAAAACCGAAAGTACCGGACTAACATCATCCGGCAGGACATTCACCGGATAGCTGCTTCCAACACTAGCTATGCTCCAATCTACATCCAAAACTCCGGTGTTATTATCTCGACTCAGTTCCGCAATCTGCTCGTCAGGATCAATCCTCAGCTCGATTTTTTGCAGCATTCCGTCGTTGGGAATATTGATTTTTAGGGTATCCCGATACCGAAAAGAATCAAAATGAATGACCTGATCGCTTATCTTTTTACCAATCATTCGTAAAGAAACCGCCACAGATTGATCCGGCTCAAACCGGCCCAAATTCGTCAATGGAACAACCACCTGAATGGAATCACTATTTTTCAGGGTACTTCCCCTCACTACAGCCTGAATGTACATCCCGTCCGGGCTGAGCGAAAAATCTGGACTATTCAAAGGATACATCACAAGGGCTGGATCACCCTGCAGCACCATTTGCAGAAGTACCGATGTGTCGTATAAGTTGACTCCTTCGTTGTCGAGTTCAGCGTTTACCAGTTGTTGGATGCGACCAAACGCAAGGCCCCAGGTCGCCGGATTATCAAATAATGTTTTGTAAAGCTTTGTAAGGTAACGTGCTGTGGATGTTTCGTAGCTGTAATAACTATGAGCCAAAACCAGCGCTGCACCCTTTTCGGGAGCCAGTAACCAATCGGTAGACAGGGTGTTGAAACGTGAGAAAATTTCACCCACTCCGCAGCCATTAAAAATCATCATGGGGTAATGAGAATTACGAAATCCGTTTTGAGGAGCCGAGGCGAAACCAAAATTCATGTCTGTAATGGCCGGTCCGGCGTGACCCAGAAAGGTGAGTAGACTCACGCCTTCATTGACCGTCGGTGCCAGGTTGACTGGCTCCACAAGCTCGTAGGGATTGCTTTTACTGAATGATTTTACCTCGCCCCCCAGCAATCCATTTTCAAAAATAGTCTCCAGACCATGCATCGCTGATTTCAGGCTTTCTGCTTCGTTTTCAGACTTTCCGCCACTTATATGGACCAATTGTTTGCGCCAAAGCCCATTGGAAGTAGCGCCTTCCAGGCGTTTAACTTTGGCCAGGTAGGTCAATACCTGCTCATTGGACTGCACGTTTAGCCGCCCGGTCGGGATAGCGGGCGTGTTCTGAGAAAAGCCTTGTAGACCCGCCGTTAACAAAATATCAGAACCCGGATAACCCATTGTAGGCACAAGGTCATCGGTTGCGGTTTTGACAAAGTAGGGATAACTGTTGGCTTTACCCAACAGCAGCAGATTCTTCACTGAGCTTGAATGCAGCATAAAATCAGCAAAACGACGAATCGCCAATGGACTGCGTTCACCGTAGTTGAAAGCGTCAAAAAGCGAGTCCACCTCTACCACCAAAGGCTTGTGGGCGCCTCCTTCCACCGAAGCCCGGTAGTCTGCGTAGGCAATCGCCGATTGTTTGAGCGACCCATGGGTCAGGATCAGGTAATCCATTTCTGCGGGGTAGGATTTACGTAAACGTACAGATTCTATTTTCATAGGTTTCAATACCTGACTTGCCAGCAAGATTTTTCGGTTTTGATTCATCCCATCGACCACAATTTGGACCTGGTCGCCGGTATTTTTTAGGGGTAAAAAACGGCAATTTATTGGATCCGTTATGTCATAGACAAATGCTGATGGCGGTGTATTTTGCAGCGGTACAAGCGCCGTCTGACGCTGCCCGGCGGACAGATGAAACACCCGGCCTGTTTGGCCCGACAGATTAAAACCCTGTGGGTAGGTTACCTTTACGTACGAGATTGAAAATTGATTGGCAGCGCCGTTTCGTTCGGGTTTAAAGAGCAAGGTAAGCTGATTTTTCGGCAACAATCCGGGAAGGAGCGTTGACCGGAAAGTTTGGCTCAAAAAGCCCAAAATACGAAGTGAAGCCAATGGTAATTCGTCTTCAAGTTGCACCTGAATCTGATGAGGTGCGTTATCACGACCGTTGACAAGCCCTTCCACTTGAATAGGCCCGGTTGTTGGCAGGTGATCGGCTAGAGTAAAAGTAACTTTGCCTACCGAATCTGCCGTTAACATGTTACCCGTCCAGTTTTCGTGAGGTTCAAAATAACTCTGCTGTAAAAAGGGTTCGATGCCTTTTAAGTTATTAAACGAATAGTCACTCGTAAACGCCTGAACCACCTCCTGCAAGTGATATTTTTCGGGTACGAGCCCCTGCGCTGAACCATCATACACAGCTACACGTTTACCGACGACTGTCTGATTGAACGTTAGAAAATAAGCCGATTGATCTGAATACAACGTTTGGTAGGGATGTGGGCGCTTCTGAGGACGATACAAAAGCGAGTCCTGACTACCGTCGTTTTTCTCTCCGTAAAATTCCAGGTAAGATTGTTCCTCAAAAAGGCCGTTTTGTAAACCAACAAGTCGGATGGCGACTTCTTTTCCACGAAAAAATACTTGCCAATTGGCCGGATTTCTACTCAGAAATGATGCATCACTTTCATGTAAATCCTTGTAGCTGATTCGGTAAACACCCGTTTTGTTTACAGTAAATTTCACGTACGCTTGCCCCTCTCCGATCCACTCGGTCCCGTATAACGCCTGAGATTGTACGCTGAACGTAAAGACCAGTAGCCACAGGGTAAGTATCCCACATTTTAAATCCATAGTTGCCAGCGGACTTCATTGGTCACGCCTTGTCAAATATACCCTTATTTTGCCGTAATAAAGCCATTTAGGGAGGCTTATGTTACATGAATATGTTGGAGCAGTGTTTAAAAATGATCACTGGTTTCTCCAATTCTGATGAAAAAATCCTAAGTTTGATAGGTTTCACTTTTGATTTAAATCTTGTTTTTTGACGAACAGAATCTTTTACCCACATAAAATGACATCCATGCACACGCAGAAATTACGCGTAGAAATTGAACAACAACTAGGCAGAAAAATCCAACGTTTTTCCTTGTTGGGCAAAGGCATGTGTAACAATGCCTGGCTGGTACTTGCCGAGGATCAGCAGCGGTACGTGATCAAGGAGGAAAAAGCTGAAAAACAGGAAGAAGAGGAGAACGACTTACTTGTGGAAGCAGAAATCATTGTGAAATTGAATGAAAAATTGCCTGAACTACCAATTCCACAGGTGGTATTTATCAACGAGAACCCAAAAATGTATGGCTATGAATATGCAAAGGGTGAATTAATGAAAATTGCCTGGAATAGCCTAACCGAAGGACAAAGAAATGAGGTATGTATTGGACTTGCCAGCTTTCATGCCAACTTGATAAATGCACTCAACATGGGCGAAATAGAGGAGCTGCAACTATCGGTTAATTTGTCCGATGAGGAAGATGAGGATGCGGTGGAAGATCTGAAACTTTTTCAGGCTGATGTGGAGCTTGCCGAAAACTATAAAGAAATGGCAAAGCTATGTTACGAGATCGTACAGGCCACAGCTTCGCAGGCAATTTTGGGCCTTTGCCATAACGACAGCCATCACGAAAACATCCTGATTCAAGAAGGACAATTATCCTGCGTCATTGATTTTGGCGATGCGGATTTTGGCGACATTCACCGGGAGTTTACCCGATATTTTCAGGATTATCCCGGCTATGCCGACTTAATCATTCAAAACTTTGAGAAACAGTCCGGCAAAAAACTATCCAAAAAACGGATTCTTGCCTTGACTGTACTTGATGCTTTGGAGGAACTACGAAGTGATTTCAAGGAATTTGGACATGTGGATTGGTTTGAACAGTTTTGGCCATTTTTATGCTAACTAAATCGGTAGACTAGTTAGTAGTAAATGCCTGATTGTTAATCACTTTTTCTGTTACATGTGTAGTGAATGTTTGTTTGGTACCGTCGGGTTTTGTAAGCAACAGTTTATAATCACCCGAAAAACCTCGAAATTTCACCTGACCATTTTTGTCCGTTCGTACGGTTAAATTTTTGGTCATCCAGTCATTTTTTATCAGTTTCACAAGCCGCCTATAAACCGGTTTGGGATTAAAATCTTTGTCTAAAAGCCCGCCGCCTTTGAGCCAAATCATACGGTCGGATAACCCCCACCAATGAATGGAAACCATGGAAGGATAGCCAAAGGCCAGTGTATAAAATTGCTCGGCAAATTCGGCCTGTGCTTCCTCCGTCCATACCCCCTCGCGCCAGCCGCCTGTAATGGCTTTTCCCGAAGACTGTGGTGTGAACTCTGTAATATGCAGCGGCAGACCAAGTTCCTGATATTTATCAAAGGTGGATACAACCTCTACGGGCGAAAACCACATGTCGCGGGGTTCGTGGGCCTGTATGCCAATACCGGTCACTGGTGTATTACGGTTTTGAAGCTCTTTTACCAACTGATAAAATTTTTGCGAACCTCAGGTTTGGCAATTACATAAAACTCATTAATAATGAAATCGCCGGCGGAGTCTGCCTCAAACGCCCATTTATACGATTTTTCTACCCACGATACTGTTTGATCAAGCGTTATACCTTTTACATCGTAACGAGTTCCTTCGTCGATTTTACTTTCACCAAATACGTTGTCTTTCAATGCAGATTCCCACGGAATAGTCGTTACCGGCTCATTCACTACATCCCACATCTTCATTTGGTTTTTGAAACCGCCCACCAGATTTTGAATGCGTGCCTTGTACAAATCCGTGGCCAAATCAGGCGGCACTTTCAATACCCAGGGCGGTGTTCCAGACATATTAGTCCATCCCAGCGTATGGCCTTTGGGGGTAATTCCATTTAGTTTGCACCAATCCAGTTTTTGCTGCAATTTTTGCCATTCCGGTTTACCTTGCTCTTTTTCGTAGGGAGCCCATTTGACTGTCAATTCCGTAAAGTTGAATAATTCAGTAAACCGTTCCTGAAATTTTCGCACCTCCTCGGCGCTGAGCCTTGGACTAAACATTTCTTCGCTTAGATTGCCGAAAAGAAAATCCTGGGTTTGCTGGTTAATTTCAATTTTGACTCCTGACAAAGGTTTCCCCTGCATGTCGGTAAAGGTGAGCAGGGCATCGCCTTTACGGAATTTCTCAATATTTTGCCGTGCCTGACTCAGCAGCTGTGCTTCCACTTTTTGCTTATCAGTGTTTTGTCCAGGGGATTTTATTGGAAAAAAGTGGATGAAGCAAAAGCTTAGCATCCTTATTAAAAGTGGCATAGAATTTAATTGAATTTCTTTTTTCATTCAAATAGTCAATTAGTTAAATTTTGTACCTCCCAGCTAAACGAAATGTTTCAATCATCCATTGGTTCTGCTACCATTGAAACAGGTCGCACGGGCATTTGTCCCGCTTTTGCGTTTTTATTTTGAGTGAAAAGTTCTGCATTCTACCCAAAGAAAAAGCGCCGTAAGTATTTAACCTACGGCGCTTCCTGAATTTTGAGTTCTTTCTTTCATCAATCCTTACGGATTTGTCATATTCCTGATACTATCGCGCAGCATCATTGCCCCATTCAGGTGTTGTTGTAGAGCAGGCAATTTGCCCGCTGCCCAGTTTGTCAATTCGGCGTCCCGACCAGTACCATTCTGATTTTGAAAGAGTGCAATCGTTTCCTTATGCGAGTTAATCATCATATTGGCAAATGTACTATCGAAAGCCATTCCCTGCCTTGCCATCAAAGAATCGACTTTCTGCTGTTTGGCAGTACTCAGTGTTGCCGGAAAGTTGATTCCTTTTGAACTGGCAATTGACATGATTTCGTTGTTAGCCTTGGTGTGGTCATCAACCATCATTTGTCCAAAAGCCTTCACAGATTGTGACATTCCTCGTTCCTGCGCCATTTCTCCCAGTCTTACTTCCAGCATGCCGCCATCTGCCGCTGCTATGACAAAGTTCCGATCCATTTCTCCCACCAGATTGTCGTCATTGTCGTCATTATCACAAGCACTTACCGCAAATAAGTAGACCAATAAATACGCAAATAATTTAACCTTCTTCATAGTTCAAACATCAGATATAGTGATTGATTACTACTATTTAGTGGTTAAATAACTATGCCTATGTAAGAATTGACTAAAAGAAATGTTTAAAGCTTAATTTCATAGTTCCTGTCGGAATCAGCCTTTATGAATGACGCAAATACAGGACAACTGCGTGAATAAAATTTCCCAAATTTGTAACTAATTTAACGCTGAGGGCATGAGAAAAATAGTTGTTCAGGAATTTATCTCTTTGGATGGAGTCATTCAGGCTCCGGGTAGGCCAGATGAAGATACAACCGGAGAATTTAAACTTGGAGGTTGGGTGGCTCCCTATTTCCAGGATGCAGACGCGCAGGCTAATGAGTTTATGGAAAGAAATTTGATGGCGACTGACCTACTTATGGGTAGAAATACGTATAAAATTTTTGCCGACTATTGGCCTGATCATTCAGACAAATGGCCAGGCATAAACGAGGTTACGAAATATGTTGTTACCGATCATTTAGTCGAGCTAAGTTGGGTAAATTCAGAACAGATATCGGATGATGTCATTGCGAAAATCAAAAAACTAAAAGACGGAGAAGGTTCCGTTTTGAAGGTAATTGGTAGTAGTGTTTTGGCTCAAACCCTGCTTGAACATGATTTGGTTGATGAATTGGTACTTATGATTTTCCCGGTGATCTTGGGGGCTGGCAAACGCCTTTTTGCGGATGGATCTCATCCTGCTGCATTTTCAATGACTGAAAGTGTAGTTACATCCAACGGGGTATTTCTTGCAAGTTATACGCGAGCAGGGGATGTAAAAACCGGAATTGTTGGGGACTAGCAAAGTGAAATTCATTTTGGTTTAAACTGCCCCGCTAAAATTTCCGATAGATTTTGTTTGAATCCGGCTTTGTAGTAGTGAATATTAAATATGTAACTATTTAAAAATTGCAAGGCGATGCAACAAACTTTCAGATTTTTTACCTTCCTACGGCTTCCAGGATTTTACAAAACCATATTCCCGGGCTTAGTCCTGATGATTATGACTTTTGTGTCGTATGGGCAGGTGCCAAGCCCGCTTGAAAAAGTAGTCATTACTGCTACAAACCAGAAAACCAACGTTCGTGTCGGAGAAAATGGGGAGTTATTGATCAATGTTTCGGCTAATGATGCCAAAGCTATGAAGAAGCGGGGTCTGGTGCGATATAGTGATTTTGGTGCGCCCGTCGATGGTAAGTCTGACGCGATTGACGCCATTGCTGCGGCACATGCCTATGCCAATCAGCAAGGACTACCCGTGAAAGCCGATGAGGGTGCTACCTATTACGTTGGCAGAAAGGAGCGAACGGCTGTGATTCGGACGGATACCGATTTTGGTAAAGCCTCTTTCATTATCGATGATGTGGATGTCGAAAACCGTAACACCTCCATTTTTGTGGTGAGTTCGAGTCTTCAACCCTTCGCTTTGAAAGGAATAACTTCGCTGAAACGCAATCAGGACAAAATCAGCGCTACCTTGCCCGGTCCGTGTCTGATTACGGTTACCAATTCAACTAAAAAACATTACATCCGGTACGGCCTGAACCAAAATAACGGTGCATCGCAGACGGATATCTTTATTGTTGATAAAAATGGAAATGTGGATATGGATGCGCCGATAATCTGGGATTTCGAACAGATTACGGAGATGAGTGCCTTGCCAATTGACGAAAAACCTCTGACAATTACCGGCGGCCGGTTTATGACCATAGCCAATCAGGCCGAATCAAAGTATACGTATTATCAGCGGAACATTGCCATCAAGCGCTCCAATGTTGTCATTGATGGGCTCGAACACCGCATTACCGGCGAAGGCGACCACGGAGCGCCTTATGGTGGATTTTTGAGTATCCGGGATTGTGCCTATGTAACTGTAAAGAACACGATCCTGACCGGTCACAAAACGTATAGTACGATTGGTGCGGCGGGAAAGCCCGTTTCCATGGGTTCTTACGATATTTCCCCAAACCGCGCTTTGAATATTTCATTTATCAATTGCAGCCAAACCAACGATATCAACGATCGAACGTATTGGGGTATACTAGGGTCGAATTTCTGCAAGAACATACTTTATGATCGCTGTGTATTTTCGCGCTTTGATGCCCACATGGGAGTGGCAAACGCTACTATCCGCAATTCAACCCTGGGTCATATGGGTATCAATGCTATTGGCAGCGGGACACTTCTGATTGAGAATAGTACAATCCGGGGTAATACGCTGGTGAATCTCCGCTCAGATTACGGAAGTACCTGGCAGGGAGAGTTTATTATCCGTAACTGTGTTTTCGTCCCTTCCGGCGGTCGGCCTGTCACCGCTTCATTAATTGGGGGTTCGTATTCAGGTCAGCACGATTTTGGTTACATCGCCTACATGCCGGAGCGAATAATAATTGAAAATCTAAAAATTGATGATTCCAGCCATCCCGAAAACTATAACGGGCCGGCTATTTTTGCCAACTTTAACCCCCAAAAAACGGACGAATCGTACGAAGAGAAATTTCCTTATGTGATTACCAAAAACGTGACGCTAAAAAACGTGACTACCGTTAGCGGAAAACCCCTGCGCGTGAGTGATAACGCGTTCATGTTCAGGAATGTGAAGGTGGAGGTACAGTAGAAAGTCTCCATTCTTAATTAGCTTACTATCAAGTGCTCAACCGAGTTCTTGTGCGTATGAAAGCGTTTCTTAGAAGGAAAATTAAACCCTATGCACTCTTACGAAAACAAGGGTCTTCCGTTTGGTGATGTTTCATTGGGGTGCAAAAGAATTTGCTATTCGAGATAACCAGATTTGTGTAATCTTCCAACAGTGGTAGGGTAGATTTTGAACCACTAGTGGAATTTAAAGTCCTTTTTTATAACAGGACAGGTTATACTTGGTTAAATAAGGAGCGATTTTATCAACTAAAACAATAGTTTTGGCTGCAAACTAGAAGTCTTGCAGCCAAACTTTGCTTTTTTTGTCGGTTTCGGCTGATTGGATATAAAAGCACCTTTTACGCGTACCGAATAATTCAATCAGTAAATAGTTCAGGGTTGAAATAGCAATTGAGAAAACCTATGCAAATCGTGCCGCCAAACAGGCCAGGTATGTCCGCCGGGTGATTCGCTGTACTGGTATTTTACGCCCAGTTCATCAAACTTTTGCAACATAATCTGACAATTTTTATGGGCAATATCTTCGGGTCCACCCATTGAAATGTACAGTTTTTTCAGATTGGAATTGATCGTTTTCGCATTCGTTTTCATGAACTCATACTGTGGTTCCGAAAGCTGGGGATTGTTGGCGAACCATCCCGAACTGAATACACCCAAATAGGAAAACAGATCCGTGTTTTTAATTCCGGCATACAGCGTTTGCAGGCCGCCCATTGATAGTCCGGCCAGGGCGCGGTTTTTGGCATCTGTCTCTACCTTAAAATTGCTTTCCACAAACGGAATTACGGCTCCTTTCAACTCATTTTCAAAGGTTCGAAGCACGTTTTCATTGAAACCTGCCAGTCCACCCGTGCTTACATTTCCATCAACCATGACCACGACCATGGGTTTTGCTTTATTTTCGGCCACAAGGTTATCCAAAATCAAATCCGTTTTGCCTTGCGTTGCCCACCCGCGCTGATCTTCGCCTCCACCGTGCAAAATGTACAGAACGGGATATTTTTGACTTGCCTGTTCATAGCCCGGTGGTGTGTATACATACATTTCACGCCAGCTGTTCAGGGGTTTTGAAAAATAGCGCTTGATTCGAATGTCTCCATGCGGCACATCTTTAAGGGCATAGTAGTCGCCATCAGGCGTTGGAATTTCGATACCGCTTGCCATTCGGCCCATGCCATAAAACGTTTCACTGCCGGGATCGGCGACAGCCAGCCCATCCACTAGCAACGAGTAGTAGTGAAACCCCCGGCTGACGGGTTGGGTAGTTACCTGCCAAAATCCGGCGCTATCTTTTACGGCATCGTATTTTTTACCTAAATCAAATTGGACCCGCTGCGCATCGGGCGCTTTAACCCGAAAAACCACCCGATTGTCGGGAAGAATTTGGGGGAATTTAGACGAACGTATAGTGGTTGCCGCCGGTGTGCCCAAAATAGTGTACTGCATAAAAGTTGACGGATCAACTGGCTTGAATAGAAACTGAGAGAACATATACAAGCCATTTTTCCAAACCTTAAAATCGTGAACACCGGGCTCGATGTAGTACACATGTGGCACCTGATGCTGATATAAATAGTCGTGCGTGCGCTTGCTGATGGAAAGCAGGCCGTCACCATCGCCGCAGGAAATCCACAAAAGTTTGAGTTTGTCTTTGGCCAGTTGCGGATCTGGAACTAATTCCGCAGGCATTCTGGTATTGGGAGCCGACGAAAATCCGCCTACCCAGGCAAAGGTATTCAGATGTGTAAGTCCAAAATTGAGCGATTGCCCGCCGCCCATCGACAACCCCGCAATCGCGCGGTGTTCAGGGTCGGTTAGTGTCGGGTATTTTTTTTCAATAAATGGAATCAGATCCGTAAGCAGGTCCTTTTCAAAGGTAGCAAATGCTGCCACTTTGTCTTTATCAAAGACATTTCCCACGGCGCGGTCGTCTTTCATGGCCCGGCCGTTGGGCATGACCACAATCATAGGTTGTAACTTCCCATCGGCATACAGATTATCTAGAATTACCTGCGGATTCCCGCCTTTGAGCCATTCTTTTTCATCCCCACCTATGCCATGCAAGAGATAAAGTACAGGGTATTTGGTTTTTTTGGAAAAACCCGGAGGTGTATATACGAGCGCTTTACGCGTTGTGCCTACCGTTTTAGACGCATATCGTACGGTATCCAGTTGTCCGGTGGCAATGCCAGACCGAATCTGATCAAAACCCCGGGGCATTTCTTTGTCGATTTTTTGAGCCTGTGTACTCAGCGCCATCAGCAACGGGAGAGCCATAAGGGAAATAAGTTTTTTCATGTTCATAGGTTCAATAGGTTAGGTGAAAAAATCTATCAGTTTAAGAATTCAGGAAAAGAGTTTCAGTAAAAAAGGTAGCAATACAAATTCATAATCGCGAGCATTTACCGCAAACCGGTATTTAGGTGGAAAAAGTCAAAATCAGCATTTCCTCCGGTTTCTTTGGTCGCGAATGCAAATAATCCGAAGCGATAGCCCATAAAGTGGGGGAGTGTATAGGGCATTTTCATAGGCGCTCCGATGGCGTGCCAGGTTTTGTTGTCGAGGCTGTAAAAGAATTGGGCAATATCTTTTCGATCTTTAAAATCACATTGTGCTTTGAGGTACACCCGATTCTGAGTCAAGGGAACAGACGCCGAGTTTTTGGAATCTGCGGTCACCAACTCGATTTTTCGAATGCCGTTTTCAACACTGACCCCGACCCAGCCGTAGTTTTTTTGAAGCAAACAAAGCCCCGCGCGGTCTCCTTTTTTCATGCCCGACACATCGAGCAAAGTATGGCCCGTACATTCAGGTCCGATGGTGCGTTGGGTTAAGGTGTTTCGAGCCGCAACCAAAGACGAATCAATCCGGCCGGTTTTTAAGCGCAAATACCCTTTACGTTCCTGCAATGACCATAACGCGTTGTCAGGATTATGATTCCACTGCCAAACCAGCGGAAGTGAGGCCTGACCTTTTTTCCGGCTAAACTCATCGGAGGCCACCAAACCCGGAATCAGGCTTTGATTTTTTGGCAGCGGGAGCGTTGCCGGTACTTTTCCATCAGTGCCCAAAACGGGCCAACCGTCTTCCCAAACTACCGGAACCAGGTAAGGAATGCGTCCTACGCCTCCCGAATCCTGAAAAAGATAAGCGTACCACTTGCCGTCGGGTGTATCAATGAGTCCGCCCTGCGCCACGCCCTGATCCTGTAAGGCTACCCGGCCCTCGTACGGTCCCGTAATTTTGTCGGCGCGATGAATGATAACGGTTCTCATACCACCGCGTGGCCAGCTAATATGAAAAAGGTAGTATTTACCTTGTACTTTAAACATTTGTGAGCCTTCGGCGGCCAGTCCGCCCTGCGTTCCTGACGGAAGGCTGGCGTTCTCAATAAGCACCTGCTCGGTTGTGCCGGGCTTAATCCCGCTGGCATCAGTGTTTAATTCAACAAGCTTGATTTTACCAGCACCGTAGATCAGGTAGGTACGGCCATCATCGTCAAAAAACAGGCTGTGGTCATGGTAGGAAGGTCCAAACGAAACCATTTCCCAGGGATCATTTTCAATATTTCTGGTCGAAAAAATGTAGGTTTTTCCCGTGGTTTGAGCAAAGGTTGTGACGTAGAATTTTCCCTGATGATGGCGAAAACTACTTGCCCATGAACCCCGGCCGTACGCATTTTTTCCGTGGCTAAGCGTGAGGGCATCCACCTGAGCCAATGTATCATAGGCGTAACTAACCAATTGCCAGTTGACCAGGTCTTTCGACTTCATAATCGGTAGTCCGGGGCTCATGTGCATGGTAGTGCTGCTCATGTAGTAGGTGTCACCAACCCGGATCATGGCTACGTCGGGTACGTCGGCGTGGATGATTGGATTATGGGCCGATTGCGCCATAGCAAAACCATCACCTAACAAAAAGTAAACTGTCAGAAATGCTAAAAGGAATGATGATTTCATCATAAGGAAAAAATTATAAATCAATCAATTAAGCGGGCCGATAAGCTCTACAAATGTTCCGTCAGGATCCTGAACCAGGACAAAATGTGCATCCTTGTTCAGGAGAATGGGCGAATTCCCAAGTAGCGGAATCTGCCGTTGCGCCAGGCGATCCAGAATCGGTTTTAGAGACTTGACCTGAAAGGTGATGTACTGCATGCCGGTATCGTCCTGAATGACTTTTTGGGCCGGATGTGTAGATTTTTTACCAAAACTCATCAATTTCCAGTCGGTAGCTTCGGGACTATTTTCTACCTTCAAAATATTCACCAAAACCGCCGTTCCGCCCGTCAGTCCAGAGCGATTGCCAAAATCTTCGTTTATGGTGAAACTGCCCGTTTTTACCATTCCGAGTGTATTGATGTAAAAATCCAGCGAGCGGTCCATATCCTCAACTACCACGCCAATACCGATTTGTCTGCTGGTAAAGTTGGATTGGGCCTTCATCGAAATACACACAAGGAGCAGGAAGGCTGTGCAGAAGATTTTTAAAGAGTTATTTTTCATAAAAAAAGTAAAATGATGAGAATATTGTAAAAGGATCTACTTAAACATAGGATCATTGCCGCTGTATTTCAGATACTTAAAAGAGGCAGAATTCGTTGTTGCCTCGCCTGAGGAAGTTGCGTAAAGGCCATACAAACAACCAATGAACCCACCGGCAACTTTAGTACTCAAAAACTTACCATCTACATTATCTTTCAGCAAAGTCCAGCTTTTGGCATCGGTGGAAAAATGAAAGGAATACGAATCACCAGCCGACGAAATGCGGAATAAAACTTTCTCTGTGGAGGTCGGAAGGTCAATTTCAGTGAGTAGGTCCATGGACTTATCGTTGCTTTTCCAGAGTTGTACAACGGGCTTGTCAGAAGAAATCGATTTGCTCAAAAAGTAAAAGTGTTTTTCATCCTGTAAAATCATCAAACCAGCCTTTTCCTTAGAGGATACCGGCGTGAATTTCACCTCCGTTTCGGCGGTGCTGTACAGGTGTTGTTGCCGTTTTCCTATGAAGGACGGATTGCCCAATTCCATCACCGTCTCAGGTTTTAGTTTAAGCGTAAGGCCCTGCTTTTTAGAGAGCGAATATGAATTTTTGTCAATTGTCCGCATGAAAAGCAGCGTGGGGTCCAGGGTTTTATCGAATTTCATGGTATAGGAAAAATTACCAGACTGGGGAAGTGCCCCTTTTTGTTTTACTTCTTTGTAATTGGCCGTATAGGCATACTGTATTTCCTTAGTATCAGGATTTATAATTGGCCAGTCGTCCTTCCATTCAACAGGCGCAATAAATGTCTCACGACCTGTATTATAAAAATCGCCTTCATAGGGCCGTACCGCTAGAAAAATAGCGTACGTTTTGCCATCCGGGCCTTCCACAAACTGCGCGTGACCGGCCGAAGTAACGGGGTCCTTGCGGTCGGCAGGTAAATCTCTTTGGGTTAAAATCGAATTGTTGGCATACGGCACGTAGGGTCCCCATACATCCTTACTTCGGAATACTACTTCGGTATGATTGATTGACGTTCCCCCTTCGGCAGCGTAGAGATAGTACCAGCCATTCCGCTGTAAAATGTGGGGTGCTTCTATCCACACAGGTTTTTTGCTCAAATCTACACCGCCGTTTACCAGTTGTTTTTCTTCTCCGATCACTTTCAGAGTAACCGGATCAAACTCATACATGCGGATGGTGCGGTGGCCTGAATACAATGGTTTACGATTGGGTGCATCACTGTTGTAGAGGATGTAAGCCTTACCGGTTTCGGTGTCGAAATACAAAGAAGGATCGATGCCACGCACCTGCGGAATTTTGACCGGATCACTCCACGGTCCGGCGGGATTGGTAGCCGTGGCGACGAAATTTCCATCATGATCTATGTCGGTGCAGGTTACATAAAAAGTGCCCTTGTGATAGCTTATAGCCGGAGCAAAAAGCCCACGCGTGAGGTGTTCGCCCATAAAATCCATTTGCGAGGGACGGTCAATGACGTTGCCGATTTGCTTCCAGTTTTTTAAATCCTTGCTGTGAAAAACCGGAATGCCCGGAAAGTACGAAAACGTGGAATTGACCAAGTAGTAGTCTGAGCCCGCCCGAACGATGCTTGGATCCGGATAAAAACCCGTAAGAATGGGATTTACCAGCGTAATAGATTGGGCCAGTACAGGGAAATTCAGCAGTACGCACAGGAGCGAAAGCAGGTAAGAACTTCGTAGTTTATTCATGATTCAATGAGTTAAAATGGGTTGTTTATAGAGCAGAAAAGGAATACACCTGTCCGGGTTTGGTAGAAATATCATAAAGCCAGGTTTCTTTAAGCACCAGTGGCGTTAGTTTTGCCTGTGCCGAAATGCGGGGCTGAGGCGTTGGTTCAAGTTGATAAAATGGATTTGGATTTTCTCCAATCGCTTTTTTCAGTTTGCGGCGGGAGTCCCGAATCGGATTTGGAACCCGAAGTCTCAAATTACCACCAAGGGTCGATTTGACGGAAACGCTCGTCAATTTACCTGCTTCCCATTTCATATCAACAATCTCAAATCCACCCAACGCCCGAATTCCGCCAATGCTGCCTGCCGGCCATACGTCGGGTAGTGCCGCCAGCAAATGCACCGCTCCATCGGCGCTTTGGACCAGCATTTCTGTAATGCCGGAAGTACAGCCAAAATTTCCGTCAATTTGAAACGGGGGGTGTGCATCAAACAAATTGTTGTACGTACCCCCACCTCCGGGGTTTGAACCCAGCGGGGAAAGTTGATTCTGAATAAGCGTATAGGCATGATTGCCATCCTGCAGGCGCGCCCACCAATTGACCTTCCAACCCATGCTCCATCCGGTTGATACGTCACCGCGCTGCATGAGGGTGGTTCGTGAGGCCTGAAACAAGTCGGGTGTACGATAGGCCGAAATCTGGCTGGAGGGGAAAAGTCCATACAGGTGCGACACATGCCGGTGATGATCTTCCGGGTCGTCTACGTCATCAAGCCATTCCTGCAGCTGTCCGTGTTGACCAACGTGCATGGGCGGCAAGCGGCGACGCAGATTTCGAAGTGTATCCGCAAAATCGCGGTCTTTTTTCAGAAGTTCTGCTGCCCGAATAACCGTAGTGAACGCATCAAAAACAAGCTGATTATCCATAGTTGTCCCGGCATCCAAAGACGAACCGGCGTGGGCTTTTGGTGCATTTTCGGGTGAGCTTCCGGGGTTAATTACCAGCCAGGAATTGCCGGGATGCTCCACCAGAAAATCTGCATAGAACAGAGCAGCTCCTTTCAAAACCGGATAAATACGTTCCAGATACTTTCTGTCTCCATTGTACATAAAATGTTCCCAAAGATGTTGAGCTGTCCAGCTTCCACCAGCTGTCCACATACCCCAGAAGGCTCCGTCAATTGCCCCGGTCACCCGCCAAATGTCAGTATTGTGGTGGGCCATCCAGCCCCGGGCACCGTACATGTCACGCGCGGTTTGTTGTCCGGTAACCGACAACTCTTCTACCATTTTCAAAAAGGGTTCATGAAGGTCGGCAAGGTTGGTTTTTTCAGCAGGCCAATAGTTCATCTGCGCATTGATATTGATGGTATATTTGCTGTCCCAGGGCGGTCTCATTTTGTTATTCCAGATTCCCTGAAGGTTGGCAGGTTGTCCACCAGGCTGTGAAGATGAAATCAGCAAATACCGTCCGTAGTGAAAGTAAAGTGAAACCAGGTGCGGGTCGTTGGCAGTTCGGAAATTTTTTAAGCGCTCATCCGTAGTCAGTTGTGCGGCATTGGTAGCTCCCAGATCGAAATGAACCCGGTTGAAAAATTGCTGATAAACCTTTTGGTGCTGATCCAAAATAGTTGCATATGATTTTGGAAAAGCCTTGTTCAAATAGCCCAACGCGCGGGCATGCGGATCTCCGCTTAGCTCCTGATAATTGGTAAAATTGGAGGCAATAGAAATATAAATCGTGGCGGTAGTAGCCCCGGTTACCAAAAGGGTCGAGTCAGTGGAACTTATGATGCCTCCTTCGGTTTTCAGGCGGGTAATTCCCTCGAAATTAACCAATCCTTTCACTCCTTCGTGATCGGAGGTGGTAGCCTGCAGCATTAATTCATTGGGTTTACTTGTCTTTATTTGTGCCGGTTTATGTTGCGTTGCGTAGGATACTGTAAAAGTTAATTTTCCAGGTTTATTGGCAGTCAGATGCATGATTAATACCCGATCCGGGAAAGATGCAAGCATCTGCCGCGTATAGGTCACATCCTCGACTGAATAGGTGGTAGTGGCTACGGCACGTTCCAAATCCAGCTCCCTGGAATACTCGGTATAGCTTTCATGCCCGGGAAATTCAAGGTGTAGCGAGCCGACCGGCTGAAACATTTGCCCGTGTGATTTTTTTGTAATGATGGATTGATTGGCCAATTGCTCGGCATCTTTTTGTTTGCCATCAAAAATCAACTGTCGGATTTGGGGTAGAGCGGCCCGGGCCGCCGGATTGTCATTTCGGTTGGGTCCGCCGCTCCATACTGTATGTTCATTGAGTTGAAGTATCTCTTTTTCAACATTTCCATACACCATCGCCCCAAGTTGTCCATTGCCAACAGGCAGGGCATTTTCCCATGTATTTCCCGAAGGGCTCGTGTACCAAAGTTTTAATTGGGGTTGTTGCTTTGAAAAAGCCCTCGATGAGCAGGCCATTAAAAACAGGATAAGTAAAGTCTTTTTCATAAACAGGTATAATGGTAAAAAGATGTGCAGGGCTCAGGTAAGTTCTGCAAACTCAGGCAGAAAAGAATTGAAGCCTTTCAGGTAGTCCTGATATTTATCAGCGTTTAAGCGGTACAATGTGCCTTTTTTTGTTACCGAAGCCGCGTCCTTTTCTCCGGTACTTTCCAGGATTTGGGTCGAAAGAATTTTCCGGCTAAAGTTTCGTCGGTCCAGCGATACATTATAGATAGCCTCGTAGAGTTTTTGCAACTGTGGGAGGGTAAAGGTGTTAGGCAATAATTCGAAGCCAATCGGAAACATTGCCGCTTTATAGCGAAGCTGCCGAAGGGCTACTTCTACCATTTGATCGTGATCGAAAATCAGCGATGGCTTTTGAGAAAGCTCAATCCAGGAAGCATTATGATTGGCGAGTGCAGCAGGATCCTGATCATGAATCGAAATGAGTGAATAGTATCCCACCGAAATGGTCCGCTCCACAGGGTCCCGATCAATTTGACCAAAGGTATGCACCTGTTCCAGATAAGGATTGTGAATGCCCGTCAGGTTGAAAAGGATGCGAACGGCAGCCGCGTGCAGATCTTCTTTTTCGTTCAAAAAGCCACCCATCAATGACCATTTTCCCAGCTCCGGTTCAAAATTACGTTTGATCAACAGTAATTTAAGGCATTCTCCGTCGAAGCCGAAAATGATGCAGTCAACGGCGACCAGGATGCGGCCCGAATGCGGGTAGTTCGCCATGGAAAAGGTTGATTTTTAAAGTGTTGTAATATAAATTTTTAATGTGTCAAATATACACAATTAAGGGTAGAATAGTGTTTATCCAGTATAAATAATTAATTTATTCAGAAAAAAAGAAGTAGTTGCTCAGAAGTCCATTGACCGGAAAGTTTGAGGTACCTGTCGGTTTGTAACGTTAGTTAAGCAGATTTCTTTGGTTCTTGCCGGCATCAAACTACGACTCAGGTGGTTGCTTCCGTCTATACCGGCCTTCGATCTTTCGATATTCGACCGGCGAAAAACCCATGTGCTTTTTGAACAGCCTGGAAAAATAGAATGGATCATGTATGCCAATTTCAGCGGCAACCTCATTCACTCGCAAATCACTGAAATGAAGCAGTTGACAGGCTTTTTGTACCCGAAGGTGATTAAAGTATTCAATGGGTGCATAGCCGGTAGCTAGTTTAAATTTTCGTGAAAAAAAAGACACCGACAGGTGGACGGATCGGGCAAACTCCTCAACCGTCAATGGTTCGGACAAACTGTTTTGCATCCGGTCTATTGCCTGGTAAACAGGATTGTGGGTATCACTAATGGGAGATGGCGGCTCAAAATTTTCGGGTACCAGAAAGGAAGCCAAAAAATAGGAAAGTGTAAGGTTGGCATATAGCAGGTTGGCCGTGCTGTACCCCTTTAAAAAGGTCTCAAAAATCTGATCAAATAGCTTAACCCTTTCCGTGGAATACACAACCCGGCCCGTATGCAAGTAATTTCCGGTTCGGTCCCGGAATGCATCAAGTAGTTGTGGTGAGCCGTTGCCAATATAATGAAACCAATAAATTGTCCATGGATTTTGCGGATCTGCTCCGTAGGAATGAGCTAAAAAGGGAGGAATGGCAAGGAAGTCCCCCGCCTGCATGATTAATCGATGGGTTGGCAAATCCACCCATCCCTGACCGTCGGTGCAATACAAAAATATAACCTGTGAAATACCTGCCGGTCGATGATAGTAATGATGTTGGGCTTTAGGGTAAAATCCCATACGGGTGATCAACAGCGCACTAATCAGGGGCATGCTCAGGCATTTTTCGACCATAGCTGCAGGTACTTCGATGATTTTTTCACCCGTGAATCCTCGACTTTTTCCAGGTACTACCATTCGGAATAATAAAGCTTTTAAAATCTATAAATGTTAGGTAGGATTCTCCATGAATGGAAAAGAGCTTAGGTATGAAAAGATACTGAGAAAGCTGCTTTGGGTAGAGGTATTTCTATTAAATGGCTCAAAATCATGGTGTACATTAGAAGTAAAGTTATATCTGGTTGGTATACAAGTAAGTATTTGAAAATAGAATAATCCATGTTTTGGAGAAAATACTTCATTTTCTTTATCTCAGAAAATACGAATTTTGTGAGAATATTGTACAATTTAGACTCCCGAACCGCCTTTCGAATCGAACAAAAGGTCCTCACGCAGTCATTGGTACCGGGCAATAAGGGCCTGCATTAAGTTGATCCTGGAAATGTACCCAAGAATATACTTTTTTCAGAGTCAATCGGATGATCAACAGCCCTAACAAACGCCGGTTTAAATGTAAAGTAACTACCATAATCAAAAAAAATTGTAAACAAGAGTAATTGGCTGGATACAATTTCGCAAACCTTATGAAGGATAATTTAACAAAATCAGAGCACGTTGAACTCTGGAATTCGTTTCGGGATGGTAGCATGTCCGCTTTTTCGCAACTATATGACAACTTTTCTGATGATCTATATCGCTATGGTTATAACCTGGTCCGTAACCAACAACTCGTAGAAGACTGCCTGCACGGGTTGTTTCTACATTTGCACGAGCGCAAGGAAAGCCTGGGTTCTACCGATAATATCCGATTTTATTTATATAAAGCCATGCGCCGCCGACTGTTCGATTCGGTCACCCACCTAAACCGGTTCGACTCGCAGGAGTGCCATTTTGCACAAGCCACTTTTGTGGTACCTCCTCATGAAAGTGAACTTATTGATTGCGAACTCAGGACGCAACAAAACATCCTTTTGGATGCTGTTTTGAATAATCTACCTAAGCGACAGCGCCAGATTTTGTGCCTGATTTATTTTAAAGGACTTTCCTATCCACAAGCAGCTGAGGTGATGAATATTTCAATGAAAAGTGTTTATAATACGTTAAATATCGCCATTTCAACGCTACGAATGCAGGCCAAAGTGACTTTTGAACGAAATGGGGCATTTCTTTGCTGATTACTTTTTCTGATGGATACAATACCAATCCATAATTTTTTGAACTAAGTAGCTGTTAGCTTTTAGGTGAGTAGCGGAAAGCCGCCCGGCCATTAGTGAGTTATTGTGCTAATAATCAAATGTTTGTACCATTATTTAATTATCTATTTAAGTAGTCAGGCAGAACTAGATTATATTTTGAAAATATAAACTCTCAAATGCCCCTACGAGGCTTAAAAATTCTGATAATTCAAGAGTTATCCCTTGAAAAATATACTCTAAACTAATTCTGCCTGACTACTTATTGAAAACCAACATGTTCAAGTACTTACCTGGAAAAAAGTGCTTCAATTAATAAACTAATCGACTCGAAAAGTTCATGAAGGAAAACAAAATCTTAGCCGAAATCAAAGAAATTCCTCAGCGGGCGATGACCTTGCTGCAATCTGAAATTCCTGCCCTTCCGACGGCAGTTCCCTATCTGGGTATGGGTTCCTCGTACTTTGCCCCGCTGGCTTTTAAATACATGGGTGTACCCATCCAGCCTGAAATCGCCTCCGAATACGCTGCCTATTTGTTCACCAAAAAACAGCCGTTAGCCGTTATCCTTTCGCAGTCGGGCCGTAGCAGTGAAGCACTTTGGTGTACGTCCCTTTTTGATCAATACGTAGCCATCAGTAACTACCCCGAAAACGCACTGAGTCATCAGGAAAATGTTCGCATGGCCATCGACCTGCGGGCGGGAGAAGAGCATTTTTCTTCTTCCAAGACCTTTGTCAATACTCTCCTGGCGCTTTACAAAGGATTTGGGTATGATCCGGCCCCAACGGTTGAATTACTTATTTCCCGTTTTTCTGATTACGAAGCCAGGGGTAAAGAATTGGCCGGACAAGTATTTGAACTTTTGGCTACCCGGCCAATTCACGGCATTTATATTACCGGCAGTGGACCCAATATCGCCACAGCCATGGAAGCAGCCTTAATTTTGAGTGAAAGTACGCAGCGAAGTTTTCAGGGCCTGCCCATGGCCCAGTACGACCACGGGCCCAAGGAAACTGCACCGAACAGTTTGGTCATCCAGATTATGGCACCTGGCAAAAACTACGAGCGTACTCTTAAACTGAATGAAACCATTCGTCAGTTTGGTGCACACGTGCTGACGCTGGAAGCAGAAGATGTTGAAGAGCACTTTTCTATTTTGCATCATAGCGTGGTATTTAATTTTATGGCTTTTTATCTCTCCGAGCTACTGGGAATCAAAGAAATGTTTGCCGTTGGCGGAAAGGTTACGGAAGTTCATTGAACCATTTATAAATCGTGCAAGGAATCAAAATAATTACTCATAATCGGAAATCTATGTGGCGGATCTGTTGCCTGATTGGGCTTTGTTTAATGGCTTTGGGCATGAAGGTAGCACGCGCGCAGCAGCCAACAAGGCTCTACATTGCCAACGACGAACATACCGATTACAAGTGGACGGGCAACGAGGCGCAGTATGATTCGGCTTTTGTGCACATGCTGGACTACTACCTGGATCAAATCGATTCCACCAAAAACAATCCAGATGATTTTCAGGCGCGTTTCAATTGTGATGGCAGTTTCTGGTTGTACACCTACGAAAAATACCGAAGTCCCGCGCAGTTCAACCGGTTGGTAAGCGCCATTGAATCGGGTCATATCAGCAGTCCGCTAAACACCTTGGTTAGCACCTACGGCGCACAGCCAACCGAGGCGGTCTTGCGGGGTATGTACTATGCCGGGCAGATGGAACGTAGACTCGGACTACGCTTTCCAATGGCTGTGTGCATGGAAAATCAGACTTTACCTCTTGGTTTGAGCTCTTTATGGGCCGGTTCGGGAGCCAAATACAGCTGGCGTGGAGTGTGTGGTTGCGCCTCTCGGCTTTCCAATACTAGTCTTGCGCATCGTCAGCATCAATTGTACCGCTACATGGGACAGGATCAAACCGGTGTTTTGATGAAATGGTACAACCTGAGCACGGACAATAAATCACTGGGTGGATACGCAGAAACGAGGCTGGTAAATGAGCTCCATCAAGCCACCGAATCCATTGCTCAAACCGTCGAGCGCTTATCCAACCTATGCTACACAACTGCCTATCCCTATCACATAGCAGGGGCTTTTGGATACGGTTGGGACGATTTGGCAACGTTCGTTTCTCCGGCTTTTGTGCAGGCTGCACAACAAACCACAACCACTGATCGTAAAGTTCGGGTATCGAATGAAGAGGATTTTTTCAAGGATATCGTCAGGTCCTATCCTGATTTACCCACCGAATCGCTTAGCTATGGTAACGAGTGGGACACCTACTCCGCTTCGATGAACGAGACGACAGCATTGGTCCGGAGGGCTACCGAAAAATTAAGAAGTGCGGAAGCGCTGGCTTCGCTGGTTTCTTTGCAGAATAAATCGTTTGGAAAGAATTTGATTGAACTTCGCCAAAAAGCCTGGGAAGGGTTTGGCCTGTACTGGGAACATGACTGGACCGCAGACGGTCCTGTATCGGCGCAGGACCGGGGGAATTGGCAGAAAAAAATGCAGGAACAGATTTCTACCTACGTAGATACGCTCTATCAGCTCTCGTCTAAATCTTTGGGACAGCAGCTCAAAAAATCTACCAATCCCCGCTTTTATGTTTTTAATCCTTTGAGCTGGGAAAGAGACGATGTGGCCGATATTGAGTACGATGGAAATTATCCGGTAGCTGTACTAGATGTTTCTTCGGGTCAACTATGTGCCAGCCAATTGATTACAAAAGAGGGGAAGCGTTTCCTGAGAATTATGGCCAGGAAAATTCCGTCGGTTGGCTACAAAGTCTTTGAGCTCAGTGAAGGGAGTTCGAAAAAACTTCCGGTTGCCGCCACGCTTTCGGACGGATTTTTCAAAAATGCTTTGTACCGTTTGCGAATACATCCGTCCGGCGTAATTTCCCAACTCTATGATAGTTTGGCTCAAAGCCGGCAACTCATAAAGATCCAGGATGGAAAATACCTAAATGATCTGGGAACACTTAAACTTGATGATGGTGAGCCACTTGTCATAGAAAATGAAGGCCCTGTATCCGTTACATTGAAAGGCACTTCAAGTCTTCCTGTGTTGCATTCGTTTCGGATTACGCTTTTCAAAGATATTCCCCGGATTGAAATTCAAAATTCGATTGAAGAAAATTTTAAGGACATAAAGACCTGGGCATTCTCATTTGATCTTATAAATCAAACCACCAGTCATGAAGAATTAGGTGCGGTTTTGACTGCAAAAATTCAAACCCGCGGCGGCGACTATTCCGCTCAAAATGCGCGGTATGATTGGCTGACGTTCAATCATTTTGCTGATTTGAGTGAAGAAAATTACGGTGTAACCCTGTCAAATCTTGATTGTAGTTTCTTTAAGTTGGGAGCTAGCACGCCCGATTCACTATGGGAACAGTCGGCACAGCTCTACGCGTTGGCGGGCGGCCAAACGGATGGTGAAAAATTGGGGATTCCGGCTCAACATGGGCAGAGTCGCTTTAACTATCATTTTGCTCTCACAACCCATGCGCAGGCATTTGATGCAACCGCAGCCATGAAATTTTCCCTTGAACACCAAAATCCGCTGATGGCTCAATGGATTACTGGTACCATTGGACGTAGCCCCAATGAATTTTCCTTGCTTTCGGTTACCGACCCTGACTTGCTGCTGTGGAGTGTCAAACCATCCGAAGAAGGAATTGAAAAGGGACTTATCACCCGCTTTTGGAATCTTGCAAATCAGCCCAAAACTCCGGCTTTTCGACTGAACCTGTCCGTCCGAAACGTACGGCAGACCACTCACCTGGAAACTGACGAACTGCAATTAACAACTACAAAATCTCCATTTACAGCTATTTTCAACCCCTACCAACTGCGTACCTTTCGCTGGATTATACGGTAGAGATACAGATAATCCTGAATTTTAATTGGAGGAATATCGGGAAAATCCGGTAAAAACCCGTTTACAGCTTAAAACCTGGATTATCCTGATTTACAGATGAGCATTAAATTCTTTTGGTATTTTAAAATTTGGATACTTGTATTCACGAGCGTTTCCCCGGCGTTGGCTACTACCTACTATGTTTCTTCGACAGGCAATACTACTAATGACGGCAAGACCGTTTCAACCCCATTTTTGACTATTCAGCAAGCCTCGAATTTGACCATCCCAGGCGATAGTGTGCTGGTTATGAATGGTGTATACACCACAACTTCCGGCCCGTTACTATCCATAACTCGATCAGGTACGGCAGGTGCCTGGATCACCTACAAGGCTATGAATGGACACAGCCCCAAAATTACGGCCTCGGGCAATGTGTGGAATGCTGTGAGTATCAACGGTTCCTACGTTGTTTTTGAGGGTTTTGAACTGATGGGTAATAACGCAAATCTTACGTACGAAGCCGCTCTCAAATCCTATAACGATCAGGTTAGTGGTGTGTCTGCACCTAATCCGGTTTTTAATACTAACGGGCTTTCGATTGGTGGACTGCGCGACGAATCAAAAAAACCGCATCATGTAATCATTCGTAGCTGCAAAGTACATGATTTTCCAGGTGGAGGAATCAGTGCTATTCAAACCGACTACACGACTATTGAAAATAATCTGGTTTTTAATAATGCCTGGTATATGGTGTATGGCGGTAGCGGAATCAGCGTGTTGACGCCCTACAACAGTGATCAGGTCTCGACCTACAAAATAATTGTTCGAAACAATACGTGCTTTTCCAACAAAACAACTATTCCCTGGATCTCGCTGAAACGATTGAGCGATGGAAATGGCATTATCATTGACATCAATCAATATCCGTATGGCGGAAAAGTAGGTGACGAAATGTATGTGGGACGCACACTCGTAAAGAATAACCTTTCGGTCAATAACGGCGGCTCCGGAATTCATGCCTATCGGGCCAATCATGTGGATATGATCAACAATACAGTCTACCAAAATGGTACGGTGCTGTCCGATTATGCTAATATTTTTGCGAATGACTGCGTGGATGTAAATATCATAAACAATATCAGTTATGCCGCTATGGGCAAGAATTGTAATTCCACTAACCGAAATGTCAATGTGGTTTACGACTATAATCTGTATTTTAACGGTATAGTGGCGGTTAAAGGTCCACACGACCGGATTGCTGATCCCGAATTTGTCAACCCCTCGTCAGACCGTATCGTGGCCAATTTTCAACTAAAAGAATCCAGCCCCGCCATTGATCAAGCCACGCAAACTGCCGGTTTTTTCAGTCAAAAAGATATACTCGGAGTTGCTCGCCCGCATGGACTCGGGCCTGACATTGGAGCCTATGAATTTACTAATGCGCTACAGGAAATCATTACGAGTGTAGTTTCACTTCCTATACGCCATTCGGCTAGGGTGTATCCCAATCCTGCGAAGGAAAGCCTGACCATGCAGTTACCGGAGGATCTGAATTCTAATGTAGACGTTGAAATACTGGATTGCCGCGGGACTTCCCTTAAAAAACAAAACGTATCACAGCAATCAACAGATCTTAACATTCAATCGCTCGCCAGCGGATTATATGTGCTCGTAGTTTCGGAGAACAATCGCGTAATTTCGGTGCACACCTTCGTCAAGGAAAAATAGTACTTATAAGTGAATTGCACTTGAAATCTGAATCTGCGGGTGTTTTCAACTGGATTCAGGGCTTTCTGACAAAATCAAACGCTGCGTTTCCCTGTGAAAAGTGAAAGGCTTTTTGGCCCACTTTTTCAAAGAAAATCATTTTGATTCTCGCAGCCTCAAACCCAAATTCTGTATCGGAGTACGGTGTCAGCTGGAAAGCGCTTTGACCCGTCGCTTGCCCGAATAAGTTGCCGTCTTTTACAAAAACAGTAATTTCCAGCGGAAAATTGGCCGAAGTGTAGGTCCCCTCGTAGCTTGTCAATACTTCTTTTTCGACCTTTACTACTTTGCGCACCGATAAATCGGGATATGAAAGCGGATAACCGTAAGCGGCATTCAGAATTTGAATGGAAATATCGTTGGGTTCAAATTGTTTTCGACCGTTGACGAGCTGAATAAACAGGGTTTTATCCTCCCGATTATAGCCCACAAAAGAAACATAGCTTTCAATTCCGCCCCCGTGTCCATAAAATGTACGTCTTCCAAAGGGCACCGAACTAATCCCATAGCCGTACCCATCTTTGAGGTCAATCATGGCGGTCAGGCTTTTTTCGGAAATCAGCTTTCCATTAAAAAGGCCTTCGTAGAATAGCGCCAAATCAGAGGAAGTAGTAGCAATGCCTCCGGCCGCCGCGGCCCAGTCAATGTTCCACTCGGGTTGAGTAGAGAGCCATTTTTCACCGGTAAAAATGTAGGATTTCGCAAAATCTTTACGATCCTGCGGCCGGCCATAAAACGTATTTCGAGCACCAATTTTAGTCAAAATCCGGTTCTTTAACAGATTTTCGTAGGTGTCTCCCGTAATGGTTTCAAGAATCAATCCAAGGAGCAGGTAGTTGGTATTGCTGTATTCGTATTTTGTATCGGGTTCAAATTCGGTTTTTAGAGTTTTAAAGGTTTCCAAAAATTGCTCTTTGGTGATGGATTTATCCACCTGCTGTAAAAATCCAGGCATGTTGGTATAATTGAAGAGTCCCGACCGATGCCTGAGCATCATGGAAATCGTGATTCTGTCTGCGTTTGAAAGTTGTGGGTAAAATTTAGATAGCGGATCGTCCAGCCTGATTTTTCCTTCTTCCACCAACTGCAGGATCAGCACCGCGGTATAGGTTTTGGTTATAGAGCCAATCAAAAACTGGGTTTTTGAATGATTTTTCACACCCGATTCCAGATTCTGAAAACCTGCTGAACGTTGGAAGAGTACGCTGTCGGCCCGTTTGACCAACACATTTACAAAGAAGAGTTCTTTTTGGTCATAGATAGTAAATAAACTATCAATCGCTTTGGTATCCAGCTTTTGCGCGGTTCCACAGGCGCTTGTAAGCAGAAATATGAAGTATGGAAATACGTGTTTCATCAGACGTTTGCTTTGTGTTTTCAAGGAAAAGCCCAACTGCCCGTTCGGGCAGTTTTAATGGCTTTCAGCGAATGACGGCAAAATGTGAAACAGTACGTCCAATAATCGGATAAACACTACTATTTTAAGGATTTATGGTAGAATTGTCACTCTTCAGAAACCCTGTCACCAGCAATTCTCTATTTAGCAACCCTGTCCATAGTAGGCATTTTTTCCGTGCTTTCGCTCGTAATGTTTTAGTCGAAGGCTGTCCTTTAGCGGGTGTGTATTCGGATTTATTTGCAGCGTCAGAAAAGCCATACGGGCGATTTCTTCCAGTACGGCTGCATTGTACACCGACTTTGCAGCATCCTTCCCCCAGGTAAATGGCCCGTGGTTTTGGAGCAGGATCATTTCCATTTCCTGATTGGATAGTCCTTTATCCTGAAAACAATTCATGATCTGATGGCCCGTTTCGTGCTCGTAATCGCCCTCAATCATGGCATCGGTCAGCACAGAAGCGCAGGGAATTGGCTGATGGGTATGATCGGCATGGGTGGTTCCAAAAATTGGAATATCAAGTCCAGCCTGCGCCCACGCCACAGCGTATGTACTGTGGGTATGCGTGATGCCGCCAATGTTTTCCCAGGATTTATAAAGAAGCGCGTGGGTTTTGGTATCAGAAGAGGGTCGCATGGTTCCATCTACCACCCGGGCGTCATAATCCATAATGACAATATCTTGCGGATGCAGGTTTTCGTAAGGAACGCCACTGGGTTTTATCCCGAACACAGCCCGATCCCGGTCCACGGCACTTACATTACCAAAGGTAAAGAGTACCAATCCAAGCCGGGGCAGCTGACAATTGGCTTCGTAGGTTTCTTCCCGAAGCGTTTTATATGGATCCATAGATTATCGGAAGGCTATTTCGTTGAGTGTTAGTGTACTTTTCAAATTTCGGATGGTTGTATTTTTATCAATGACCACCAGTTCAATTCCCAACATTTCGGCCAGGTCTTCTATATATTCAGTCGTCAGATTTTGGCTATATCCGGTATGATGCGCGCCACCTGCCAAAATCCAGGCATGAAGTCCGGTTTCCATATCGGGCTGAGGCTTCCATAGCACGCGTGCCGTAGGTAACTTAGGGAATTCACGGTCTATTTCGACGGCCTCTACTTCGTTTACTAATAACCTGAACCGATTTCCCAGATCAATCAGCGAAACGTTGAGTGCCGGTCCGGGAGCGCCATTAAAAACCAGCCGAACCGGATCTTCCTTTCCACCGATGCCCAGCGGATGTACCTCACAGCTAATTTTTCCCGCCGCAATCGACGGACAAATTTCCAGCATGTGGGAGCCCAGCACCATTGGATTTTGAGGATCAAAATGATAGGTGTAATCTTCCATGAATGAGTTTCCTCCCGGCAGACCGGCAGCCATTACTTTCATAAGCCGGACAAGTGCGGCTGTTTTCCAGTCGCCTTCACCACCGTAACCGTAACCTGCCGCCATCATACGCTGCGAGCCAATACCCGGCAGTTGACGCATGCCGTGCAGGTCTTCGAAGGTATTGGTATAGGCTCCATAGCCGCCATCATGCAGGAAAGCTTTTAATCCCAGTTCGATTCGCGCTGCCTCTATCAACGAGCTGCGCGCGGACCCATTTTGGTACAAAGAAGGCATCAGTTGATAGCTGTCCTCATATTCCTGCATTAGCTCCTGAATTTCTGCATCCGAAATCTGCCGAATAACCTCTACGAGATCGCCTACTCCGTGGGTGTTTACCGATAACCCAAAGGCTATTTCTGCGGCTACTTTGTCCCCTTCGGTTACGGCAACCTGCCGCATGTTGTCCCCAAAACGCACGACTTTCATAGTTTTGAGCGTGGATTTACCCACAGCTACGCGGGTCCAACTGCCAATTTTTTTCTGAACCGATTCATTTTCCCAATGCCCCACCACCACTTTGCGGTTAATCCGCATACGGCTCATAATAAACCCAAATTCCCGGTCACCATGGGCCGATTGGTTTAGGTTCATAAAATCCATATCAATACTGTCAAACGGAATGTCCCGATTGAACTGGGTGTGCAGGTGCAGCAAAGGAATTTGCAGGGCATTGAGACCACTGATCCACATTTTTGAGGGTGAAAACGTGTGCATCCAGGTAATGATTCCTACACAGTTGGGGGTGGCGTTTGCCTGCTTACAGATCGTCAGAATCTCCTCGGGAGTTTTGACAACGGGTTTAAAAATAACCCGGACGGGTATAACCGAAGAATCGTCAAGGGCTTTGGCCAAAATTCTTGAATGTTCTTCGACTTTTCGCAGGGTTTCTTCCCCGTATAGATGTTGACTTCCGGTTACGAACCAAACTTCGTATGCTTGTAATTCAATCATATAGATTTTCGAAAATGATAAAGATGTAGGTCCTGGGGAATAGTAAAAGGTATTGATATTTAACTGATAACCAGATAAATATCAGGTTTAGAACGCTATACAACAAAACAACCAAAACCTGACTTTTAATATAAATTTGAGGAAGTTGGCTATTTTGTATAGAATACTATCAATCAAAAGTACTAATTGTGTTAAGATTACACAATTAAACGATACGCTGTTTATTTCAATTATAATTGACGGTGAGCAGATCATCTAAAGTTGCATTCTGCTTTTTCTGCTCCGCTGCTATTCCAGAAAGTTTGTTTCTATTGAATCCGGTAAATTAGCTTCGCAGTTTGCAGGTTGAAACAACTATTGAATGCTTACGAACCAATTATTCATTTCCCATGATTGAATTTTCATATTTTTTATTTTCCAGAAAACTAAACCGGAAAAATTGGGGTAAGAGTGCATCGTAAAATAACAGATCCAGGTTACAATTCTCACCGCTGCAAACCACGAGATTTAATTGAAATATAGGCAATGAAGGTATAAAATTTTTAATTTGCACAAACATCGGATTTTACATCCCTCAGACCCATCGTCCATGTCGCTGCATAAGAATGATTTTTTTGAAGGTATTTACCAGTTGAAAGAGGAACTTCACACTAGTTACACGCAGTGCAGATGGCGTGCAGTGGATTATACCTTCCCTTCGCCAAAATCAGTAGTAATTGATTTTTTACCAATACCTTTTGATGATCCTCTACATTGGATTGCACCTGTCAGTGGACTGATTCGGGTACAACAGTCAAAACCCTTTAATTTTCGCTATTTCGTATGGGAAGAAGGAAAAGAGCAAACAGTCAGCCAACTAAGTTCGGAAAAGATTGCCGGCAAAGATTCTAAAACGTTTGTTGATCTACTGAACACGATTCCGGCATCTCTTTCTGCTAACGAACAATTATTGCCGTTGGCCCCCGAATTCTGGCAAACGGGATCCGGCGAACCCATCGTTTTTTTCCGAAAACAACCCGGCAGGCATACTGATCCTGCAACTAATGGCCGGATTTTGGAGGATTGGAAAAATGCGATCGGTGAAAGTGAAACAGCTTCGGTAAGCGGTGAAGCACCCGTTCAAAAAGCCGGCACTGGAAAAATACCGCTTCGGGCGGTAATTCTTGCTGCCATCGGTATTATGTTGGCGTTTGGTGCCTTTATGGTAAAAAGAATGATTGATACAAGGTCAGTTTCACCAACAAGGAAAGTACACGCGGTAAAATTCGACTATGAGGTTTTTAAGAAAACTATTGATGAAGGAGTATCCATGGAGCAAAGCGGTGACTATGTGCATGCCGTGGAGCTTTTTGAAGTTGCTTCAAAATTTCCAACCTCTGATATCACCAGGAAAACCCTAGATAGTTTGGGTGATTCTTACTTTTTGCTCGCTACCACCGAGTGCAATAGATATAAACAGAGTCAAAATGCCGAGCTATACTTCATCCCAAACCAGTACTTTCATTATGCCTCCATCCTAAAAGGCACAGCACGGAAAAAATGCGAATAAAATTCTTACTTCTACTTTTGCTCTCATTCCTTGGATTCCAGCGTGTAATGGCGCAAATGCTGGACGATCGGAACCTGTATGATATTTGGCTTGCCGCCGAAAAACATATTGACGCCGGTCGGTTTGACAATGCCAAACTTCTGCTGGAAGGGCGTCCAAATGTTCCGGAATTTCAACAAAAACTCAAAACCACCAAAATCTTGCATACGCATTTTCAGGCAGGGGAGCGTTTTTTTAAGGCCAAAAACTACAAGGAAGCTCTGGCGCAGTACAGCAAATACCGATCAATTGAAAGAGATATTCATGTTGCCATTTTTGATACTCGAATAGAAACCTGCCTGAAACAATTGGAACGGATCCAAACCAGGAAATTGGATGATGTAACACGGGTAGTTGCGGGCTTTGAATGGGCCTACAAAGGAGAGAAACAGCTTTCGGTTTTGGATACAGCCGCAGCCTCGAAGAGCTTTGCCAAAGCGAGACAACTGGGCGGGAGTCGAAATTCTACGTTGCGGGAGCAGTATCAGGAAGGCTTACAGGCAGTAAAATCCTTAAGAGTATGGGGAGAACGCTATACGGTAGCGAAAACCGGAAATGATCCGGATAAAACGCTGGACCTGTTGAAGGAATATCGATTGGCTTCCAGGTATATTATTGGCGGACTTGAAAGTGAAATTAAAAAAATGGAGGAAAAATCAACCGTAGCACCAGAAGTCAGGATCATGGATTTGGCAAACAAGTGTCAGATTACGGACCTTATTTACTTGATACAAACCAATAAAGCTGCGTTCGCGGATTCGGATGAAATGTTGATGCTAATCAATGAGTTTATGCAAATGGAGAATGATATAAATTCCTTTAAGCGCGGGCCAGGAAACTATGAATTTATCAAAAGTGGGTATGAGAGTTTGATCAGGAAAGGTACACAAGTTCCAAAGATTGGTTTGCAGCTTGGGGCGTGTGCCCAAAAGCAATTTGCCGAATACCTGATTGAACTGGCTCAGATCAGCGAAAAAGCAGGTGATCAAAACAATTTGCAAACAAGGTATCAGGAGGCAATCAAATATTTGGTACAAACCAAACAAATTGCACCGCCCCAAATGCTGCCGCAGGTTGAGGAGTCGCTCAGCCGGCTGGCCGGCAAACTTACATGTGATGAAATACGTGCTGATTTTAAAAAATGGGCTGATACTGCCCAAATGGAGCTAGCCAACTGCCGGGTAGTTCAGGCAAAGAAGGCCTGGGATGAAGGACTCGCAACCCTGATAGGCTGTGAAGCAAATAGCTCCAAATTTTTGGAGCCATACAGGCCGCTGGCCAACCAACTAGCCGCACGGTATCTGACCGACAGTTTATATACTTCTTATAACACACAGGCGCAAAAGGCTATGGATGCCTTACGTTGCGAAGATGCAAAAGAGTTGTTCCAAAAAATGGTCGCGCTTGATGTTTGTAATGTGGCAATTCGGGATAGTGCGTATGCAAAAAACATACTTCGGATTGCAGCCTGCGAGCGGACGAGTTGTTTTACTGGCAATAGTGAAAATGCGGCGCAGAGCATTAAAAACAAAGAATGGAAGCAGGCGTATGTCTTGTATAAGTCGGCCTATGAATGTGGAAATTTTGCTCAAAAGGAAAGAATCAGTGAAATTCTTTTGGCAATCGAATGCGACGCCTATCCCGAAAAATGCAGTGGAAGAGGGCCCAAGCTGTCTGTGGAACCAACCGCACGGTTGCTGGCAAATAAACCAAAATATACCGAAGAAGGTGTTGGTAAAGCTACTGGCTATGGCTATTTTACTTCTGCCGGGCTTCAGCTTACATTTTTGTCTTATGAAAGTCCACTGGATTTTGTCCTAGGTGTGGAGTATTTCCGAACGGAATATCAGTCGCTCCAAATCATTCAGTCCAAAGAGTACACCTCATCCGAATTTGATATTTCCGGCGCGGCGATGCATGTTGCAGTCAAGGTTCATAAACCAAATGCAAATGCAAGTAAATTTCGACCCTACCTGAAAGGTGGTGTTGAGCTTCTGATGCCCATGAGCTATGCCCGAATTGATTTGGAAAATGTCTCAAACTCAACTAATAATCGACTGCTACTAAAAAAACAATCGCTCAATGCACTTGGTGGAGTTGGGGTTGAAATTCAGCGTAAAAAGTTTGGGTTCTTTGTGGAAGCCACGTTGGGCTACAATTTCTCGGGTTTGTACAATTCCAACTTTATTACCTCATCGGGATCAAAAGGTATTACAGAGTCCTATTTCAGAATGGCCGGTATCAGGACGGGGATACGGTTTTGGTGAATGGGATGAGGCAGGATTTTGGGCTTCTATCAGTTTAAAATCCCCAGATCCCGAAACACTGCTTTGGTAATATCTTTTCGGCAATTGCCAAACATTGGGCTGTTAAACGTTCTATCCTGCAATAATCGGGTTGCAAAAATGTACACCTCTTTTTCTTTTTCGATGTAACCCACCCACCAACCGGTATTGGTATTGTTATCCCTCGTCCATCCGGTTTTGGTATGAAACGTATAGCCATCAAGCTGTTGGGTAATCATAACTTTTTTAACGAGTTGCATAGTGCGTTTTGAAAAAGGAAGTTTTTCTTCGTAAAGCTTTTTAATAAATTCTACCTGATTGAGAGGAGATATTTTGAATGCGCCAAAATTCCAAAAATCCGCGTCGGTTTGGGATAAGTCAAGATTTCCGTAATCGGTTAACGAAAGATATTTTTTGTAGTTTTCCCTGCCAATTTTTTTTGCCAATTCAATGAATACCCAACCGGCAGAAACCTCAAACGCCTCTTTCACAGTCATATCGTGGTAAATTTCGGGCCGATAGCCATACTTAACCGTATCTGTGCTCCCGACCCATTTCACCACTGTGTTTTCGTCCTCAATCGTCCTGGTTTCCAGCGCAATCAGTAAATTAATTATCTTAAAAGTCGATGCCGGAAGCGTTTCAAGCCTGGTCTCCAGCGTATCGGACATAATCCACTGCTTTCTCTTTCCATCATATACGACAATAGCCCCTTCTACCCGGCAGGAATCAAAGTAGGATTGAAAATCATTGCGGATTGATAGTGTATCTCGCTTATCCGCGTGGGACGAATTTCCAGATTTATTCTGGTTGGAACAGGAAAACGTGCCAAAGGATACGAATAGTCCTGCGAATATATAGTGCCACGTCATGGGATATGGATAATTATGTGAGTGGTAGAAACGCAATAGTTAGGGTCTACGCCTGGAACGTTGAAATAGTATTATCTCCGCAGCTTTAAGAAAAACGAAGACATGCAAATGTAGTGAGAGACGCAATACTGTGCGTCTTTACAACCGATCTTTAAAAGTATATTTTGGTAAGTTCTGCATTTTACAAATAAACATTACGCATGAATAGAAGAGAGGCAATTAGTCATGTAGCCCTGCTTTTGGGTGGGGCGTTTTCGGCGCCAACGCTGCTGGCTATGGATCATTTGGAAAGTAGAGCGGCGGTGAAAAACGCTACCGTTGTGTTTGAATTAAATGAGATGCAGAGGAAAATCGTTGCGGAAGTAGCCGAGATGATTATCCCCAAAACCGATACGCCCGGAGCACTGGAAGCAGGGGTACCGGACTTCATTGAATTAATGCTCAAAGATTGCTACCGACAACCCGAACATATTAGCTTTAATGAAGGTATTCAACAGCTAAAAACCGCTGGATTTTTGACAAAATCACTCGCCGAAAAAACGGATTTTCTACGCAGGCTGGAAGAGGATACGAAAGAAATGATGAAGGCTTATCAGGTACAGCAATCAAAAATGGGTGATAATGAAGACCAGGAACTCATCAAAGTTCAAGCCAAAGGTCTTCCCTTTTGGCGGCTGATGAAAGAACTTACGCTGCTAGGGTATTTTACCTCCGAAGTGGGAATTAGGAGCTCTTTTGACTACGTGCCAATTCCCGGAAAACTGGAAGAAGTAAAATTGAAACCCAACCAAAAAATGTACGCGTACTGATCAATCGCTCCTGACATGAACTTAAACCTAGTAGTAGATAAAACCCACCGATACAACGCCATTGTGGTAGGTTCCGGTATGACGGGCGGTATGGCGGCCAAAGAACTTACCGAAAAAGGACTGCACGTGCTGATGATTGAGCGCGGGCGCGAAGTCAAACATATTGAAGATTATGACACCGCCATGAAAGCGCCGTGGGAGTTTGCTTACCGCGGAAAAGTACCCGTGCATTCGGCGGAAGAATTATGGGCTAACAACCGGTTTGGTACGTTGGCTAACGAAGAGACAGGGTCGTTTTTTACCAACGACAAGCATAATCCTTACATCGAAAAACGTCCATTTGATTGGATTCGGGCCTACCACACGGGCGGAAAATCCATGCACTGGGGACGGCAGTCTTACCGCTGGAATCGGCAGGATTTTGAAGCCAATGCCAAAGAGGGCATCGGCGTGGACTGGCCGATCCGCTACGACGACCTTGCTCCCTGGTACACGCACGCGGAAAAATTTGTGGGCATTAATGGAAATAAAGACAATCTGGAAGTTCTTCCGGATGGTTTTTTTCTGCCCGCCATGCCCATGTATTCACCCGAAAGACATTTTTCGCAGACGATGATGAAAAAGCTGAATCGTCCGGTTGTCATCGGACGAACGGCCAATCTGACCAAACCTCAGCCGTGGCACACGGCCCTTGGCCGGGCTACCTGCCAATACCGAAGTAAATGCGCCCGCGGGTGTCCTTATGGCGCAGTTTACAGTTCGCTTTCCGGGGCTATTCCGGCTGCAACTCAAACCAGGCGTCTTTCGATGCTGCACGACACGATTGTTTCGGAGGTACTCTTCGACGAAAAAACTCAAAAAGCTACCGGGGTGCGGGTTATAAATCAGCATACACGCGAGGTGAGTGAATATTTTGCGGACATAATCTTTTTGAATGCCGGTTCAATGAACACGGCAGCCTTACTTCTGAACTCTAAATCCAACCGTTTTCCCGATGGTTTGGGAAATGATAGCGATCAGGTGGGCCGAAATATCATGGATCATCATTTGGGCGTTGGCGCTAATGCCAGCGTCGAAGGCTTCGAGGACGATATTGTGTATGGTCAACGGCCCAATGCGCTCTACATTCCCAGATTTAGAAATTGGGCCAACGACAAACAGACCGAATACATGCGAGGCTTTGGGTATCAGGGGGGCGCTAGCCGAAGCGATTGGAAACGCGGGGTTGCTCAGGACGGTTTTGGCGCTGATTTCAAAAAGCAAATAACGCAGCCTGGCAAATGGAACATCGGGTTTGGCGGTTTTGGAGAAGTACTGCCAAATCCTGATAACCGAATGTATCTTGATGCCGAAAAGACGGATTCATGGGGAATTCCGATGATTGTTTTTGATGCCGCTTTTGGGGAAAATGAACTGGCTATGCGCAAAGACATCGCCAACTCCGCTGCCGAAATGCTCGAAGCGGCAGGATTTAAAAACATCAATACCTACAATCGACCCGAAGTGCATTTGGGATTGGGAATTCATGAAATGGGGACGGCCCGTATGGGTAAAGATCCAAAAACGTCGGTTCTCAACAAGTACAATCAGGTGCATGCGTGCAAAAATGTATTCGTTACGGACGGGGCCGCAATGGCCTCTTCTTCCTGTGTCAATCCGTCGCTAACATACATGGCACTAACCGCGCGGGCGGCAGATTTTGCCGTATCAGAAATGAAAAAGAAGAATTTGTAAATTCTTCTGAACAATAATTTCAATTCTACGCAACTGCCATTGACGTACAGGACAATGAATCTTAGTTCTGTGTTGGGGTATCAAAAAAATATCCCAACACAGAATCCGTAGGATCAAATTTCTCCTGTCGCAAAGCCGCCCGAACGTTTGGATGTACATCTGTAAAGAACGTTACTCCTGCTGCTTTTTCAATTGCCGAAGGAGTTGTAATAAATGATGCCCAACTTTTGTTATTTGTCAAGGATGTCTGATTGGGGAAATCAACCGCAATGACCGGCGTTGTCTCAGAAATTTGATTGACCGTTCCAAAATTGGGTATAGCCACGATTACCTTGTATTTATGGGCCGGAACGTTTACTGAGTTCTTGATACTGTTGGCCATTCCTTTACTCCCTTCGCCACCGGTGCCGTACGTACCCGCAATGATATAGAGACGATAGTTTTTTTGAGCTAACGTACGGCAGTAATCTTCCAGTCTCGCCCACGATTCACGGTTAAGTTCCGGGGCTTGGGGAATCATATTGGTCATCAAAAACGTAGCAGAATTATCAGCAACCGTTTTGGTTCGGTCTGCGGAAGGACAAAGGTGCCCCCGGTCAAAACCAGAATTTGTATAATCCGACGGTAGTACCCGGTACCAGTTCACCGGCAGCGTTTCATCCGGTTGGAAGTTGTCCTGCCGATCCGCCGTACCAATCCAATCTTTGGATAGTTCCCAACTCACCCAATTGGCGTGACCTTTAGCTTTGTTATAGCTCAATGCGTATTGCGGCAAAATCATCAAGTAATTGTCAGCTGTACTTTCGGCAGCATTGGAAGGATTGCCCAAACTCAGGTGAACGCTTTCAGGAATTGAAGGGGCAATGATGACTGGCCTGACGCAACAAACCGAAAGCCAAACCAGGAGCAGTACACAAAAGTGTTTTTTCATAAATAACGTTGAGTTTGTCAGGTGCGAACGACCATCGTTTGCAGGCCATGAATGCACTGATTGTGGAAACCCAGGTAATAGAGGCTTACTTCCCTGTTTCCGACTTCGAAGTATTTAATATTTTCAAGGGTTGAATCCAGGATTTCTCTGATCGTAATAAATCGCTCTACACGTTCACGTGCTGAGTCGTCATACCAGGAATGATGAGTAGTGACGGCGGTCCAAAAATGAAAAGGATCACGGGTGAGTATGGAAATATTTTGGTCAATACCAAAGAGTTGTCTGAATTGCTCCGGACCGAAACTTCCCGATGAGTCAGGGTAATCTTTGCAGAAAAAATGTACCGGTTCGTCAGACTCGCCCGGATAAAGTAATCCTTCCGTAAGGGGCACCATTTGTGATAGCATTCACAAAGGTAAATAAGATCAATTCATGTAGCTAATGTAAAAAGGAAATTTGAATGAATTGACATAAAAATGTCAAGATTGGGAGCCCACATCAGGAATTGTAGATTTTAAATTACTTGACATCCAGGAGTGTAAGTGCCTGATAGTTAATATATAAAACTTTTGTTCTTAACTAAAAAAAGCAGAATTTAGGGGTTGTTCCCATAATTATTCTCATAGGAAAAACTTTTCAAAAAATTAATAAGCTGTCAGAGATACTCTTATCTCTAAAATATGTAACTATAAATCAAAAAACTAATAAATGAAGGTCTGATTATAATGAGAGAATGTAGAGTTTGATCTTAAAAATTGAATACCAAAACATGTATTTATGATTCATAAAAAACAATAAAAAAACAGCTCAACTTCAATATGAGGCTGAGCTGTAAATCAAAATTAATCCCAATCTATGTACCTGCGCAAATGTTTCAGGTCATAAACTTTTACTAAGATATAATGCAAATGTTAACTACAAATTAAAATGAATCAAAATTCGCAGACTACGTGACGAAAGGGCTATTAATTGTTATGAATGGAAAAAATCACTAACTGGCTATGGGGTAATTTTCAAAAATTAGCAACCTGAAAAAAAGCAATTCTTACCCAAAGAGAGCATTTACTTTATTAGGATACTTTTTTTACTTTTTTTCCGCAAACCAATTGACAATTGCAGGCATGTTGCGTTCAAATCCACCGGGAATGAAAAAATTCAGAATCCCTGTTTTTTGGTCTGTACGGTTACAAAAATCATGTTGGGTTCTCGCCGGAATTCTCAAAAAGCTTCCTTTGGCAGCGTCTATCCATTTTTCACCAACCAAAAAAGTTGGAGTACCTTCCAGAACATAAAAAACTTCGTCATTTTCCGGATGCTGATGCGGACCCGGACCATTGGAATTGGGTTCAAGCCACCACTCGGAAATGCTGTACTTTTCATCGGTTTCTTGTTCATCTGCTTTAAAAATGGCGGTCATTGTTCCACACGAATAAATTCTACCTTCCCCCTTGGATAGAAAAATTGTATTATCTGAATCTTTTTCAACCTCTTTCATGTAGTTCGTAATTTAATTGTGGTGATTTTATTGGAAAGTTACAAAAATGAGGGCTCCCAGTAAACAAACATTTATTTGGCCAGATTCAAAATTTTCCCTGCACCAAGCGCCACCAGAATAAATACGAGGAGTCCCACCAGTAAATCAGGGTAGTTTGAATCCGTTAAATATACCAGGGCGCCTGCAAGAATCACCCCCAGGTTTACCATAATGTCGTTTGAAGTAAAAATCATACTTGCCTGCATATGTACTTCTGCACTTTTGCTTTTTTGCAGCAGGTACAAACAAAGTCCGTTTCCTGCCAATGCAAGAATCGAGACAAAAATCATAAGCCGAAAAGCAGGGTTTGCTTCCTGACCTGTAAATCTTCGAATGACTTCCAAAAGTCCCAAAACCGCCAGAAGAAATTGGAGGTATCCGGCCGCTTTTGCAATGGACTTTTTCCTGGCTAAGGTTCCACCAACAGCATAAAGCGCCAGGCCATATACCAAACTGTCGGCCAACATATCCAAACTATCGCCAATAAGTCCCATAGAACCAGCAATAAATCCGGTGGATAATTCCAGGATAAAAAAGAAAAAGTTAATGGCCAATACCTGCCAAAGCAAACGTCTTTCCTGCACAGAAGTATCTGCAGGAATTGGCAGATAATCCGCAGTAATGCTTTCAATATAGGTACTGTCAAAGTTTAGAGAATCAAGTCTTTGAAGTATTTCTACATGACTATTTGTGTGATAAACAGTCAGTTGTCGGTTTGGAATATCAAAATCTAAATTCCTGATAATTTGCAAATCAGCAAGTTTCATCCGAATCATCTGCTCTTCGGATGGACAATCCATTTTTGAAATTTTGAATAGAGTTTTCTGCATGGCAACCGCTCAGATAGTTGGATAAAGTTAAATATTCCTATTGACCCATGCTTCAAATATACTCGCAAAATCAACTTGCATTAATTGATTGCCTATTGAAATTTTAGTACTGATAAACAAACCCGAATATACAAATCAGACTATTCTAATACCTACCATTTCTGAATTATGGGGTAGTATTCCATTTCAAATATACATCCGCTACGGAAGGATGAACGTCCATTTTCAACATTTCTGCAAAAGATTCATCACTCATTTCCTGCTGATGTTGCCTGAGCGCATTCCATAATTTTTTCAAAACCTGTTTTCCACCGGCATCATAAATGGCTTTGGCCGACCCGTGAAACCTGCTCTGATACCAACCATAATTTCTTGGCCCCATACCTAATGTAGCGTACAATTTTTCAAAATCATGTAGACTGGTATAGGAATATTCTGCCGTTCCGGCATTTATTATGAGGTTTGGAAATGCTTCCAGTGCGGGCAAGAGTTCAGGTTTTTTTTCAGCTACGTAGGTATGCAGCATAATGTTTACGAATAGTTCTCCCATCCAATGCCGGTGCATTTTCAAACCTGCCTGAGCGGTGTAGGAGTGCCCCATTTCGTGCAGTGCCAGCAGATCAAAAAAAGGCATCATGGTATACGTTCCGTCGGGTTTGGCATAGGCAGTTTTAAACTGAGATGCCAGTGAGGCGGGCAGAGTATCAACCGGCGGGATAAAACTTCGCCAAAAATCATTGTCTTCCGCCGCAATCACCAAACGAACCTGATCCAAATTGTGCGGAAAACCATACACGTCATGCAAAGGCTTGGCGGCAACGGACTTCCAATCCCCCGGTGCAAGAATATAAAGTTCTGTTTTCGGGGTAAATCCAACCTCTTTTTGAAAAAATACTTCCGCATTTTCCATTAACCGGGCAATGAATGCGGCCCTTTCCTGATGTCCGATACTATACCGGATCGTTTGGGAATAACCCATCAATTTTTCCAGTGGAAGTGAATCCGGTATTACTTGATGGGCCGATTGACCCCAAACCGAATTGCCGAGCAAAAGAAGCGTACAAGTGATACCAGGAAGGCTTTTTAGCTTCCAAAACGTCAGAATACTCGTTTGGTTTTTCATGTTTTTTTTAACCAAAGGTATTGTCCGCATCTTCGTAGTGCATAGTAAAAAATCGACAACTTACCAGCGAAGGTCTTTTTGCATTCGTAAGGGGGTTAACAATAGTTGCTGCTCAATAATGGAAGGATTTACGCCGGCAAATACTTTGAAATCCCTGATCATGTGCATTTGGTCATAATAGCCTGCTTCGTAGGCAATTTTAATCCAACTCATGTGCGGGAATGCTTCACGCAGGCGGTAGGCCCTGGAAAATCGCAAAATACGCGCATACATTTTTGGATTCATACCAATTCTTTCTTTACACGTTCTTTCAAATTGTCTGAGGCTCAAACAGGAGAGTGAAGCTGTTTTCTCCATGCTCAACCTTCCATCAGTGCTTAGTAATATACGCATGGCAGCATCAAATGGGAGTCGTGTTTTGAGCGCTGTAGCCTGCTTTAAAAGGAATTTTTCAACGATATTTTTACCCTCTTCCAGCTCAGAAAGATTGCAAAGTTGTTCATGAATGATTCTCATTTCGGATCCAAAAACATCTTGTGCGTCCAAACCTGCGTCCAATAAATCAATCATCGGAATACCCAACATCCGGTACATGCCTCCCGGAAGAAAATCTACCCGAATCGCTCTTAATTGATTCGATACGCGTATGTTGACCCGTGAGTACTGAGGGCCAATCAATACTATGGATGGTTGTTTGTCGAATTTGGTTTGCAAATCCCTCCCCATCGCAACTGGGTCATTGCAGTAAAAAATCAGCGACTGGAAGGGGGTGGGAGGATAGGGAGTTACTACCTCGCAATGATTTTCAGGAAGCTTGACATGTACCGTGGAAATAGTCAAAACATATTCCTGTAATGCCAGATGAGGTACGTATATTTTCACATCCATTGCTACCTTTACTAAATTTCCAATGAACAAGTATAGGTATTTATTAGTAAAATAATGCTGATTGTTTATTGAACGGATGTTCTATCATTTGACAATGAAAGGGAGGATTCATCCAGAAACACTAGTTGTTCTGCACAAATCCTCCCAATAAAAATATGGAAATACTTACTATTACCTGAATAAACCGAATTTCAGACCGACATACCCTGTTAATCCGGAAAGGTCAGTTTGATCAAAATTTCTATAATTCATTTGACCAACATACCGATAACCGGCACCAATATTGAAACGTACGTTTTTGTGTAAGTTAACTTCGAGTAATGCGGATGGTTCAAGCTTGAAAAAGTTGGACTCGCCCAGCCCAGCTTCGCCATTATCATCGTCCATTTGTACTTCTCCAAACCCGACGTACAGAGGCAGGGTTAAATGCAAAAGTCTATTTGACAAAAGCGTAAATTCTCCGAATCCACCGGCTGACCAATAATCCATATAAATATTTGGTAAAGTTTCGCTAACCGGATTTATTTGATTCATCGAAGTATTATAAAAACCTCCAAAAGAGAATTTATCGTTAAAAGAAACTCCCCCTCGCAGGTGAAACAGCGATGCGTGGCTGCCATCCATTTGGGTGAACGCATAACCCGGAGAAACAAAAAAACCTATGTTACTGGCATTTAATGACTTCGTGTTTCCAAATACTGTTTTGGGCTCTGTGACAGTTTGGGCAATGCTCACTTTTAGATTGCACACACAGAAGGTTACTATAAAGAAATACTTGATCGTCGTTTTCATGAAAGTTTTAAGTTGATTTATAAAAATTGGAACTCTAATACATCTTCATTATCCTCAAAACGGATGCTTGATGAATCATTTGATATGAAATACCAATCATCATCTAATTCAGATAATGGAGAATTTTTTGGGAAACCTAAACGCAACTCAGTTATGCCGTCATCACTAAATACGAAGTAGTTTCCTACAATAACTTCGTCAGTTCTTGTAGCAGTAACAGTTCCATCCTGAAGAAAGACAAAGAAAAATTCACTAACTGAGGAAGTCATTGATTTACCTTCCTCATCGAATTGTGAAATTCTTAATCCCGCAGGAAAGAGTAGAGCTGTTTTTACCGTTTCAGGACTGCTCGCAAGATTTATTGATTCTTGATTTTGACAAGAAATGGTTGCCAGTAAGACGCAAATTAAAAAACATACTTTTTTCATAGATATGCTCGAATAAAGTTGAATTATCACTTTAACGGCTCGGAAATAACTTAATTTTTTAAAGCGGTTATTAAATGTTATTTAGGTTGCTATAAATTTTTTTTAGGATGGCTGTTTTATAGATAATTCAAAATTTATTCCTAATGAAAGTCTTCTAAAAAAAATGCCCGGTAAAGCTTACCGGGCAACGTGAAAAAATACAAAATTTAATCTTGCTATGTTTTATTAGTAATTTTTCAATATCCTGACTTCTCTGTCAATTGAAAAGAACTTATCGGTATGGTATACTCCCAGCCAATGAAACAGGAGTCCAACTCCCCAGCCAAGAGCTGGCCAAACTGGCCACAAGTAGGAGGTGTCGGTGAATGCCCAAATAATCCAGTTTATGGGAAATAGAAGTATAAATACCGTTAGATGAATTTTGAAGCCCACCCGCCTTTTGGCTTTTTCGATGATTTGATTTTCGATGATTATGTTCATGTCGATGGGTTTAGTCGTTGATGGGTGGGAGAGAAGCTTCCGGCAGCCCAGTCAAAGACAGCCTTTTGCATAAGTCACTAAATAACGCTGTATCCAGATAACCATGCAGATAAAAGACCTTGCCCCAGCGCATTTTTATGATGTGTACACCTTCGTTTACATACGGCTCTCCATTAGCCGGGGTGGCCGTGTCTTCCCATTCAACGGCAATTGTAGTATTCCAGGGGGTACCGCTTGCTACTACATTTTTAATCGTAAAATGTAGCTGAGGGGTGATCGTGTACATTCGTTTGAACCACCTGCGCATACTTTCAACGGAATGTCGCGTGCCTCCGATGGGGTGATTTCCTGAAAAGGTATGTATGATTCTTGGCGAGATTCCTTCTAAAACAGATTCGTAATCTCCGCGGTTTAAGGCTGCAAATGATTTTTTAACCATTTGCTTTATAATATAGTGATACATGATTTTCGGTTTTAGAATTAGAAATTAATACCCACTTTGAGATCACCCAGCCCATAAAAACTCGAAGTTTCCATGCGGGGCCATTGGTTGGTGTTGACCGGGACGTAGCCAAATCCAGCTTGTCCAATCAGAAATAAATTGAACTTATCCCGTTTCAGAACATTGATTTTATACCCAACAAATGATTGTGTGAAGATGACAAACGCTTTATACGATTTTCCGTCAACTATGCTGCTGCTCACCTGCCCCTGTCCAAGGTTGACAACTTCTTCTACATGCAAACCTTTCCAGAGGTATTGCCTAACTGCCACAGACCCCATATAGGCGGAGTACACTCCATCTTTATTAAAAGCTTCGCTGCTGCTTGCCATAGACTCAGGTTGAATCAGATAACCAATCCCAAGTTCCGTTTTGAATTGCCTTTCTGGCCTGAAAGCATAGGTAATTTTACCTTGTGCCAAACGGAAAACTCCGGCGCCCAGAGGACTAAATTCAGATCCCCATCGCTTCGGTACAGTTTGGGCCTGCGCTCCCAAAGCCAAAATTAGAAATAGCAAAGAGATACGGCCCGATTTGGCTGGTTTGGAAAATCGCCTGCGTAGCTGAATGCCTTTCCACATCCATAAGCCGGTGGCTATCGTCAATGGAATAATCAGGACTTTGGTTAAAAATTGAAAAACGGGTATTTCACCCAGCGGAGAATAAATGTAGGCGCCCATGGCACCACCTGCGATCAGGTGCATGATTCTCATCAAATTGCGTTCGGTTGAAGCTTTCATGTTTTGTACTGGTTAATTTTGATTAATTAATTGACAGTACAAAGGTTGGCAAAGCCCATAACCTGCGCATTCACCTAGGTGAATTAGTAAAACTTCCCGGCAAGTTCTGCCCTGATTCGGCTCAAACTTTGGGGCTTTACCCCCAAATAGGAGGCAATGTAATGCTGAGGAATCGTTTGGAAAAGTTCGGGGTTTTTTGAAATTAACTTCAAATAGCGTGTTTTCAGGTCATCGGTCTGATGCTGTTTCAACCGATCGGCGGCGCTGAGATAGGCTTGTTCAGCCATAATTCTGCCCAATCTTTCAAAGCGTGGATAGTTGTCATATAATTGCAAAATATCCTTTTTATGGAATTCTGTATACGTAGTGTCGGTCAGTGTTTCAAAATATATTGGACTAGGAGTATCAGTCAGATAACTTTGGAAATCAACCGCAAAGTCATTATTCGAGAAAAAATAGTAAGAAAAATCTTCGCTATCAATCAGCCGAAACGTTCGGATGATTCCGGAATGAATAAACAAAAGCCTGGAAAAAGGTCGATCTGCCGAAAAAATAAGAGTTTTCGCTGCTACGCATCGAATTTGTCCAATGCCTTCAAAGTACTCCATTTCTTCTTCCGTAAAGGATCGGAATTTTGATAGAAAATCTTTCATACAAGTGTCTAATAATTAACCTTCTGATAAAATTTTAAAAATAAAGGCTAAGCACTTCTCAGGATTTTCTCCATCTTTCTTCCTTTCGCCAATTCGTCCACTAATTTATCCAAATACCTAACCTGCTGTGTAAGTGGATTCTCAATTTCTTCAATTCTATACCCACAAATCAATCCGGTGATTAAATGTGCATTAGGATTTAAGTTGGCCTTTTCAAAAAAATCTTCAAAGGTCACCTTTTGAGCAATTAACTCTTCCAGTTTTTCCTTATGAAAACCGGTGAGCCACTCAATCACCTCATGCAATTCATCTTTTGTACGGCCTTTGCCTACAATTTTATTTACATAATGAGGATAAACCGACCCGAAGGTCAATTTTGCCATTCGTTCATTGTGTTCTTTGGTTACCTTCATCTTTGGTTAATTTATCTAGTTTCCCTTTCTTTTTTACCAAATTTTTGTAATCCCATTGAATTTCTCTTGATTTTTTAAGCCAACGTTTCAAATTGTTTATGTCAATTTCAGAGACGTTTGTATAAAATATGGAGGCATCTTTAAATCTCTTTCCCAGTACATTCAGTCTACTTTCTTCAAAGTCCGCACCGCTCCAAAACATAAGTCTAATCCCTTTTTTCTGCTTGCTATACCCGACTATTGGGTTATTGTCCAAAAACCACACCGGATGTGCATGCCATATTTTATTTTCCGCATCATTTAATTCACTAGCAATAATGTTCGCCAATCGGTCGCATACTAATTTGTCATCTTCAATTTGCTCTTCGTTGTATTTTTTGATCTCGGAATTCATAGCTTTAAATGTTTTCTTTTTCTTCTTCCTCTTTCTTGAATATATTACCGATACCTTTCCCAATTTTTTGAATTGCTTCAATACCTAAATTTATAGGTTCGCTGGAAACATCTTTATAGGTAGTACTCGCAAAAGTATGGCTAAATTGTTGAGGATAAATGACTAATTTATTATTCAAACCAAAATGCTTTTCCATTTTTACCGGAATATTTTCCAACAAAGTAGAATAAGATGCTGAACCTTTCCGGGCTGAAACCAGGATAATCAAATCATCGTCCGATATGCTTTTGGATAAAATCAGAAGATCTTCCCAGTCATCAAAAAAGTGGATCAGAATGGCTGAGGTAATTTTAAATTTCTTTATAACGCGTTCAATTGCTTTTTTTGTTTGGGCGTTACAGTATATAATCATCGGAATACTAAGTTCTTCAGCCAGGGTGCCGGTTTTAATGATCCAAAGTTCAAAACCATTTTCCAGCTCTGCGAAGGGTGGAACGATGGAAATTATCCTTTTATGTAAAACTAGTGGTTTTTGTAAATCACTCACAAAAATTGTTTTGTCGGTACCATTTAAAATACTATCTAGTTTTTCACCAACAAGTTTTGTTAAAAAGTCATTTTTCTGTGGCCAACCCAATATAACGATATCTGCCAATATTTCTTTAGATATACGAGCGATTCCACAAGCGGGGTTATGATCAATTGTAGTAATAATATTTACATTGGTTTCTGAGGCCGATGCTTCCATAACAAATTCTTCAAGCTTATTCCTCGCTTTCATAATGTTGTGTTCGGCTTCCTCATCATTTGATACGACCGATAGAATAGATACAGGACTCGTTGACTTCTTATCCCTAATGTAAATGGAAAATTCAAGTAATTTTTCAACATCCTCCATGTCAGCAATCGGCAATAAAATATGTTCATTATCAATTGTCTGGATCATAGCAATGTCAGAAGTATCATCAGCTGACTCAATGACTATTTGTTTTCCGGCCTTTTCAGTAACAAAAGAGGCCGTGACGCAGGTAATCAAAATGAGAATAATAGTACCATTCAAAATGTTTTCATCAAGAATTCCAGCGTTGAATCCGACTAAAATAATCGCTAATGTTGCGGCGGCGTGTGAACTACTTAATCCAAATATTAGCTGTCTTTGTGCTTTTGAATACTTACACAAAATTTGGGTAAACCACGCGGCAAGCCATTTACCAAAAAAAGCCACAATGGATAAGGTACCTGCTACAATCAATGCATCAGCCCCATTGAATATTACCTGCAGGTTTACCAGCATCCCGACACTAATCAGAAAGAAAGGAATAAACAATGAATTGCCTATAAATTCAATGCGATTCATCAGGGCAGAGGAATGTGGAATAAGTTTATTGAGTGCCAATCCAGCAACGAAAGCACCGATAATTGGCTCAACTCCCGCTACTTCTGCCAGAAAAGCCGCAAAGAAAACGACTGATAGTACAAAAATATAGTGGGAATGTTTTTCACTTTCCAAAGTACGAAAAAACCACTGAGCTATCCTTGGTATCAGGTAAAACATGATTGCTGAGAATATAATCAGGGAAAATCCCAATCGTAACCAAAATTCCTGATTTAAACTTCCTTCATTGCTTCCAATTACAACGGCCAAAAGTATAAGTACTGCCGTATCGGTCAAAATCGTACCACCAACGGTAATTGCTACAGATTCGTTTTTTGAAATTCCCAACTTGCTTACAATGGGATAGGCAACTAGGGTATGTGTAGCAAACATACTGGCTGTTAAAAAACTCGCATTGAAATCATAACCAAGGATATAATGACAAACAGGAAATCCAATTGAAATAGGAATGATAAAAGTAAGAAAACCAAAAAGGATACTTTTATTCTTAAATGCTTTAAATTGATTTAAATCCAGTTCAAGGCCCGCAATAAACATAATATACAGTAAACCAATGGTTGAAAATAAATCAATTGCCACCGTTTTTTCAAGGATATTAAGACCAAAAGGTCCGACAACAACACCTGAAATAATTAAACCAATAATACTGGGAATATTTAATTTCCGTAGTAAGATTGGAGAAAGTAAAATAATGAATAGAATGAGAGAAAAGATTAGAACCGGATTACGCAAGGGTAAATCAAATTCATGCATTAGTAATTTGAAGAAGTCTGTCATTTTCGTTGAGTTAAAGTAATTTATGAAAGTTTGGTTTTATTGTTTAGGTTATTTTCATTAGTAAAATCTATTTATAGCAGTGAAGTTGAATTGAGTATTTAAGCAAAATTATATTAGGTTTATAAGTATCACAAAGTATTGATTTACAACCACATAAGCCCTAGTGGCTAATAACCTAAAAGCTAACAGCTACTTAGTATGAAAAATTGACGGTAGTATTTTGCCACAACGAGAAAAATGTGTACAAATCTCGACGTCGGACCACCATGTTACGTGTAAAAAAATGAAATGTGTTCTAAACTTGATTTTGTTGTTAAGCTAACTAAGTGCCTTATGATTCTATAAAGAAAAGAGTATGGCATTGGGCAATGATTGGGAGGGGATCAGTAGTAGCGTGTGACGGTATTCAAACGTCTACCCAAACAAAAATCAGTTGGAATCATGTGTGAGGAATGAGTATTCTGCAATTTCTGCAAATCTACTACAAAACTGTATTCGTGGTAGTGGAGGATCGGCTTGCAGTCAAAAAAATATCAAAATTCTAGTGCATTGGATTACACTTGCAAAACGTTTAACCGGTGGTTGCAGCGAGCTGCCAATGCTAAGTGGCCTGCTTGTATTATTGGTGAGTGAATTGAAATGTAAATAATTTTGAATGTCAGGCTGAGCGAACAGGGCCGCCTGGCGGTCGAAGCCCGCCAGCAGCTGACTCCGATCAACATGCGACCCTGTTCGTTCAGCCTGTCAAGTTTTATATCGATCAATGAGCATGTTGGTAGCTTAAAATGAGCCATAACAAGTCTACATCCACACCCCTTAAAACAATACTTTAATTTTCAACTATAACCGCATGGGCTTTATCCAAAGGAAATGGTATCACACCCGTGCAGGGTTACAAGTTGTTTACTACCCCTATTTCCTAAAATAGAAAAAACGATGACATAGTCATCGTTTTGTGTTGGAAACTCCCGAAGTGCCTTTTTGTTCGTTGATATTTGCTAATCCAAATCATTCATTCACAGGTAAATAAATATCAAATTGAGCCCCAACTCCACTTTCACCTTTGGCCGTGATGGTTCCGTGATGGCTGTCAATAATTTTTTTCACAATGGCCAAACCAATGCCCGTGCCGGCATAACTTTCTTTTCCGTTCAGGCGTTGGAAAACTACAAAAATTCTGTCTTTATACTGCGGATCGAAGCCTATACCATTGTCACAAAACGATAGATGTGTATACTGTTTATCCGGAACCAAAGCGCCGTGGTCCAACAATGCGTTGGTCCGCTGAAAATGCAAACCTGTTTGTTTATCGCTCTTTATGGTGATCTCCGGTGGAACATCCGCCTTTGAAAATTTAAGCGAATTGCCCAGTAAATTGGTAATAACCTGCCGAAACTGAAAGGGCTTTATCCACGCAAAGCCCAAAGCAGTAAACTGAATCTCCGCATTTTTTGCCTGTAAACTCTCTTTCAATTCGGCAATTACTTCAATAACAATCTGGTCCAAATCGGTTGATTCAAACGTATGATCTTTACTGCTGCTGTGCGAGTAGGCCAATAAGTCTTCAATAAGGATCTGCATTCGATTGGCGGCAAGCTGCATTCTATGAAAATAATCTTTTCCGGTTTCAGACAATGCTTCATGCTCATTTTTCAAAATTCTTCCGGCAAATGCCTGAATTTTACGCAAGGGTTCCTGTAAGTCGTGACTCGCTACATACGAAAAGGATTCTACTTCCCGATTCATTTTTTCCAGTTCTTCATTCTTTAACACAAGCAACTTGTTGGCTTCCAGCAATTCAAAGGTGCGTTGGGCAACCTGATCTTCCAGTTGCTTTTCAAACAATTTGTTGGCAATCTGATGCTGCTTTTGCTGGGTTATATCCTCGATAGCCAATAAAATGAATTTTTCCTCCTGACCTTCCGTCGAAATATCACAAACACTCATAAGCAACACACGATTGCCAATGCCCGGAAAATCGTGGCTAATTTCTACATCCGTGATTTCGGTCTTGCTGGGAAGGTTAACTTTAAGCAGCGTATGCAGCAGCGGTATATCCCATTGGCCATTTTCAAGTTCAAACAGCGATGTGCCCACGATTCGGGGCCTACTGATTTGGAAAGTTTTAAAGAACGCACTGTTGGCCGTTTTGATCCGGAATTTGGAATCGAGCATCAGAAGTGGTTCTCTGATCGTACCGACAATCGCTTCCGCATAATTTCTGGAAGTCACCAGTTGTCTATTTACGCTGATCAGCTGATGATTCAGAACGGTCAACTCTTCGTTGGTGCTCAGGAGTTCTTCTCTGCTTGCCTGCAATTCTTCGTTCAGACTTTGCAGCTCTTCGCTGCCACTAAGCAAATCTTCGTTGGCGGCCTGTAATTCCTTATAGGCCATTTCCTGGGTTTCGGTAATGATTTGGATGTCCTGATAGGTCTCTACCATTTCCCGTTCCAGTTGTTTTATTCGCAGATCTTTTTCGTCTTTCTTCTGTTGTGTAGAAAGTCTGGCTCCTTTTTTACCAGTCTCTAAGGCCAGAGATTTTACCGGCAATTTAAACAATACCAAAAAGTGTGGTTCGGCCAGGTTAGTCAATGGGATAACTTCGATAGACAGCAGGCGCATTCCTTCATCTACCTGTACAGGAAAATTTTCCTTACTGATCGGAATTCCCTGTTTTTTAACTTTGTGAAATAGATTTCGTAATTCAAAAGCCAGTTCATTTTTAGCCATTTTCAAGAGGTTGTGACTGGGCTCTCCGGACGCTTGCTGCAGGTAGCCAGAGGTATCCCCCCTAAACTGCACAATTTCCATGGTTTGATTGATGACTACCCCCGCCGGTGCGTATTTAGTCAGGATCATCTCATCGGCTGCTGACTGAAAATCTGGTTTTACTTTTTTAGGATCCTTCAAGGAACTGTAACCCGTAAAGGTTTCCTGGCTTGACGTAGTGGTAAATGGTATCGATTTATTGGCAACTTCCTTTCGGGCAAACAATTTAAATGCTTTGTTGGTGGACTTAAAAAGTCCGGTCGCAACGGCGCTAGATTCCGATTTGCCCAGCAGTAAATACCCGTTTGGTCCCAGGGCATAATGAAAGGTACTCAGGGCTTTCTTTTGCAAATGAGATTCCAGATAAATCAACACGTTTCTGCAGCTTATCAAATCCATTCGACCGAAGGGCGGATCTTTCAGAAAGTTGTGTACCGCAAAAATACACATATCCCGAATTTCCTTTTTTATCTGATATCCACCCGCTTGTTTGGTGAAGTATTCGTGTAAAATCTGATCGTCAACTTCCGTAATTTCCTTGGTGGTAAAAAAACCTTTACGGGCTTTTTCGATGGCCGGAGCGCTGAGGTCAGAAGCAAAAATCTGCACCTGATGAACATGCGGACCAAGTAACTGACGCAGGCTAATGGCCAGAGAATAGGCTTCCTGCCCCGTGCTGCAACCCGCCACCCACACCCGAATGGGAAGTCCATCCTTTTGTTTTTGAATAAGCTCAGGAAAAACCTTCTCAATTAAATGATCGAATACGTTTTGATCACGAAAAAATGTGGTAACCGGAATCAATAAATCCTGAAACAAGGCATCCTGCTCGGTTTTATTTTGTTGCAGAAACCAAATATAGCTGCCAAAATCTTCGGCTTTGTTGATGGCCATTCGCCGGGAAATCCTTCTGCGAATCGTGCTTTGCTTGTAGCTTGAAAAATCGGTTCCTTTCCAAACTCTCAGGAAAGAAATAATCTGATTGTAGCCTTCATCCTCCGTTATTTCAGTTTTTTCCGGTTGCTCCAAGGGCTGAAAATGATTTCTGAGTTCCAGTATTTTTTGGGGAATTTGATCAGGTGAAAGTATGTAATCAACCACACCCATGCTAATGGCGTTGGCGGGCATTTGTTTAAAGGCCGAGGAGTCCTGATCCTGAGCAAACGTAAGCCCGCCCTGAGCTTTAATGGCCTGTAAGCCCTTCGATCCATCTGACCCCGTACCTGACAACACCACCCCAATTGCGTGCGCTTTGTGGATGGTAGCCAATGAGTCGAAAAATAGATCAATTGGTAAATTCGGTTTATTAGTACTGCGATCCGGTCGCAGGCTCAGCTCCAATACGCCGTCGTTTGCCGTAAGCATTTTGTTACTGGGAAGAATATAAATGTGATTTGGCCGTACTTTAATATCATCACTGATTTCCAGAACCTTAATTGGTGTTGCTTTTTGCAAAAGCTCGGGCAGAAGGCTTTCGTGATTTGGATCCAGATGCTGAACCAAAACAAAAGCCATACCCGAGTCTTCGGGAATGGCCGTTATCAGAGTCCTGAATGCATTTAATCCACCGGCAGAGGCACCAATTCCAACTACTGGAAAAAGATTATCCGAAAGGACAACCGGGTTACTTTTACTCCTTTTTTTGACATCGTCCATACAAATAGTACATTTTTAAAAAGATCTGCCGTTGGCTGTACCATTTTTACGGGAAATTTTTACGTGAGTAATCAGGCTAAAAGCAGTAGTGCCTGATGAATAAATTTTTTGAGCTCGTTATAATCGCAGGATTTGCGAATATAATGTTGCGCACCATTGTGAATCAATTTCGCTACTTTTTCTTTGTCAGAAGAAGTTGAGATTATGATTATGGGCAATTTGTTAAGCTGCTCGTTTCGCCTGATTTCCGAAAGACACTCAAATCCGTTCATTCGGGGCATATTCAGGTCCATGAAAAGCAAGTCAGGAAGAGAATTACTAGTGGCAAGCAGTTTCATAAGCTGTTCCCCGTTTGCGACGGTTACGAGCTCAGTTTTGATTGGTGACTCGTCGAGTGCGTCTTTAAAGAGCAGACAATCATCGGGATCATCCTCTGCAAGAAGGATGGTTAAAGCTGAAAACTTTGGTGCAGCATCCTCGGCCGAACCAGGATCAATCATGTGATTTTCCACCTTACCTTCCGCTTAATTGTGATTCATACATTATGAAAATGTATCCTGTAAGGTACGAATATAAATCTGAGTACTAAGCTTATATAACTTTTAATTTTTGAATGATGATAAGAATCATTCTTAGTTTTCAGTTAAATAAGTGGTCTGATTTAACAAAAAGACCAGTTGAAGCGCTATAAACCAGAATAAAATGCCAAATTTATTTTTAAAGTTCCAAAGACTGGATTTGGTTGAAAAAAAATAACATGGCACTTTTTATTCCCAACTATTCCAATTTTCTGATTTTTAAATAATTTGCAGATACTTATCAGACTTGTCCATAAGCCCGAATAGGTTTCATAAAAAAAGTTACTAAGCAAAAAAAGAATCAATAATTATTGAATACTAAATAACTATTTGATCCTGAAAATATTTAGAACAATTTGTTTTAATTTTGATTGTCCAGTAAAGGATTTAGAGGCAAAATAAATATGTTGTATAGACAAGCAATAAAACAATAAAAATTTTAAATTTACCTCCAAACTTTACCACAATTTAGTCCATGGGCAAATGTGAGATAACGTATAAACTATGATACAAAAACGCTTTTTTGTAAGCTTGTTGCTACTTTGTATAGGCTTTTCAGCCATGGGTCAAAAACAAAAAGTATGGCTTGATGCTGATACAGGAAATGAAGTTGACGACTTGTACGCCATCGTGCGGTTGGTCAAAGAACCGTTGGTAGAGCTTGTTGGGTTAAGCTCGGCACATTTCAATAATCCTGATCTGAACGTTTTTGAAAAATGGAACGGCTACCAAACCAAAGGGCTCAATACCGTTGCGGAAAGTCAACGTCTGAACGAGCAGATTTTAAAGACCCTCAGCCGGTTGGATATTCCGCATCCGCTCGGCGCTGATCGTCAAATCGGGCGGGCGTGGGGCCAAAAAGAGGCACGTCCCTCCCCGGCTTCAGAAGCACTTATTACGGCAGTTAAAAAGCTTCCCGACGGAGAAAAGCTTGATGTACTGACCTTGGGCGCTTTATCCAATATCGCCTCTGCCCTAATTCTTGCACCCGAAATTTTGCCCAAAATTAAGGTGTACGCGTTGGGTGCGAGGTATAATCCTAAAACTAAGGTTTGGGATAAAGATGAGTTCAATATTCGCAATGACCTCAATGCCTTCAACTACATGTTAAATCTAAACGGTCTTGATTTTACCATTATGCCCCTTGAAGCGGCCCGCCCGCTTGAATTTCAGAGAGAAGCCACGTTCAGTCAATTGAATGAGAAAGTGGAAATTGAAAACATTCTGAAAGTACGTTGGCAAGAGCACGCTATCGGAGACAAAGCGCGCATTATGTGGGACTTAGCCTTGGTTGAAGCCTACCTGAAACCCGAATTAGCCACGATTGAGACTGTTCCAACTCCACCCGAAAATAGTGGAAGCAAAGTTCAAGTGTACACAAAGATTGACGAGAGAAAATTAGAAGAAGACTTTTGGCAGGTTTTGAAAAAGTAAGCTCCCATTCTTTTTATAGTTGGGCAACTTCTCAGGGTAAGAAAGTGCCTGAATTGATTCCGCGGATTGGGTAGAAATAGTCCAAAATGGAATTACCTTATTGAACTCACTTTCTCCTGAATTGTATCATGCGGCACTTGTGGCAGGTGGCCACAGGTGCCGCTTACTGAATTTTAAATAAATCTTTTTACTTCAATTCCAGGTTTTCAATTTTACCTGCGCCTGCGCCCCGGATTTTTTGATAGGTATCAATCATTTCTTTTAATTTTTCGGGTTCAGTCTTTGCCAGATTGGAGGTCTGGCCTGGATCATTTTTTAGATTATACAGCTGATAATCAGACGAATTTCCCAGCTCGATTTTTACTTCATTATTTCGGGCCGGACCTTTGTAGGGGGGTATCATGGCCCAATCGCCTTTGCGGAGGGCCGTGCGGGAGGTAGCTTCCAGAATCAATTCCTGCCGACCAACGGTGCTCTTGCCAAGAAAAGTATCCAGCAGGTTCTCGCTATCAACCGTCTTTGCGTTGCTGCCTACCAGAGCGGCCAGTGAAGCCAGCAGGTCAATTTGACAAACCAATGCGTCAGATACTCCGGGTTTGATCTTCCCTTTCCAATAAGTTATGAAGGGAAGACGGGTACCGGCATCAAATAGACTGTACTTTCCACCCCGCAATTTCCCGGCCGGCTTGTGGCTGCCGATTTTTTCTTCGGCGTCGTCGTAGTATCCATCGTTAAGTACGGGGCCATTGTCGCTGCTTAGAATGATGAGCGTGTTATCCATCAGTCCTTCGGCTTCCAGGGTTTTAATTAGCTCACCTACGCACCAATCAGCCTCCACGATTACGTCGCCACGCGGGCCCATGCCCGACGAACCCACAAAACGCGGACTGGGTGTGCGTGGAACGTGGGGTTGTTGCAGGGCATAGTAGAGAAAAAAGGGCTTGTCTTTTTGTTTTTTGACATACTGCTGCGCTTTTTCCAAAAAATGATCCGCCATTTCTTCATCCACCCACTGCGCTTTTTTGCCTCCTTTCATATATCCAATTCTGGGAATACCATTCACAATGCTGTTGTTGTGGCCGTGATGCCATTTCATTTTCAACAGTTCAGGATTGTCCTTGCCCGTTGGCTCGCCTGGGAAATTTTTATCGTAGCTTACCTCAATCGGATCGTTGGGATCAAGATTTACTACACGTCCATTTTCAAGATAAACCGTAGGTACCCGATCCTGCGTAGCGGCCATAATGTACCCATAGTCAAAACCAACTTCGTTAGGGCCGGGCGACACCCGTACGTTCCAGTTCATCTCGCCACTGCCAAGACCCAGGTGCCATTTGCCAACGACGCCGGTATGATATCCCTTTTCTTTCAGTAGTTTGGGAATTGTCATTTGGGCCGTGTCAATTATGAGCGGGGCCGTGCCGGGCAGAATTTTTGCATCCGCATTTCGCCACGGATACGTCCCCGTCAGGATAGCGTACCGGCTGGGTGTGCAGGTAGCGGAAGTCGCGTAGCCATTGGTGAATCGAACGCCGCCGTTGGCCAATTTGTCCAGATTTGGCGTTTTGATTTGGGTAGCCCCATAAGCCCCAACATCGCCGTAACCCAGGTCATCGGCATATATGAGTATGATATTTGGTTTTTCGGGTGCAGAATTAGTACCCTGTTTGCGATCAGAATTTTTCGTGCAGCCACTGCTTAGTAGAAGTAAAAAAATAAATAGAAAAGAGTATTTAATCATCGGAAATTGTAGTTAAATGGATAAGGTAGGGAAATAAATGAGCGATGTATTGCCTTTGCTCTTTGCTGGTAGAATCAATAAAATCCAGTTTTTTACCCTACGTCCAATTTATGAATTTTAGTAAAATTAGTAATTGTAAAAGCCAACCGACGCAATTACCCCAGGGAAACCAGCAAGGGAGAGCTTTTGCGACCTGCCCTCAGTCCTTTGAATTCCTTCCATAAGTCCCGGTCAGGGTCGCCTACTCTTAGCGTGTATTTGCCTTTCTCAAAAACCGGTGGACGATAGCTTGTGCCCTGAATCCGTAACGTATATTCTATTTCGTGCGATACTTCATTGATTACCTGCACAACCGCATCCTGAAAATCTTTAACTTCAACAGATGGCAGGTAGGCAAGTGGCGTTCGACCATAATTTTCCCGTTGATGGATGGTCTTAGGCCAGCCTTCATACTGACTTTCAGCAGTTGGCTGAGCCGGGTCAGCGCTGCGCTTCCAGCATTCCAGGGTAATTTTACGGCTTGCCGGATCAATTTTTACGATTCCGTAACCAGTAGCCCGGTCATGAATAATAGCTGGTTTTAAGCCCGTTAACCGGGGACTGGCCGCCGCATGCACGGTTATTTTATTTCCAAAACCATCTTCAAAATTTCCGGTATAAGCCGGACGACCCGGCAAAGGTTGATGAGTGGCAGGGAGCTTGGGCCACCAACGTCGTGGGAAAATGTTGTTCAGAGCTGGACCTGCAAAGGCAAAACCCGCATCTTCATGCGTATCTACTCCGTAGTGAACAATGGACGCAAGGTGCTGATCACCGGCTAAATGCAGCGTAAAGCCGCGGCGAATGATGTCAACGGCCCGGTTGCGTTTGCTGTGTGGCCAACCGTTGGAGTCCATGTCGCGGGTAGGGGCATCACCGCTGATGTACTCGCCGGGTTTTGGTATAGGGAGCGAGGGTACTATCTGATCCCCAGTGGAATTTTCTGGCAAGGTGGCAAGCGTACAGAAATTTGTTGCCGAAAGCAGAATTTTCATTCGTGCGCCTTGTTTCCAGTCGGCGGCCCAGGCTTGCAGAAATTTTTCCTGACGTGGGCCGAGCAGTTCAGCCTGCGGTGCGTTGAGGTAAGTTTTATCTTTAAAATCCAGGTTGGTAATAAACCCATTCTGAATTCCTGCTACGGCGGGGAATATGTTTTTTGGCGCCGACTTAAACTTACGATCTTCTACAATGGCAAAACTCAGCGGGCCCCAGTTCCAGTGGGTATAGTACACGCTAATCCCCTGTTTAATAGGCGTCGGGTCGTAGGGGTCCGGTAAGTGACTCGTTTGGGTCTGCTGCACCATTCGTACCCAATCGGGATGCATTTTGTATCCACCCGAATCTTGTCGGGCATAGGTTGTGCCTTCGGCGTCGGCCGCTTTTCCACCTTCACCCCACACATTGCCATGATATACATCATGGTCATCAGGAATGGAAATGCAGGGTACGTGCCGAAACACATCACGGTAAGACCAGCCGAACTGTTGCCACTTTCGCATATAATCCAGGATAGATCGGTCAAGGGTTGTGGCTTCCACGCCAAATCCACCGGAAGCCTCATAGAACTGATCGCCCAAAAAAAGGGCAGCGTCAATGGAATGGTGGAGAATATTTTTTCTCAAATCTGCATCCGGAAATCCATGATCGCAGTTGCAGCTAAACAAACCCAACTTTATGGGTTGATCCATTGGCGGGGCAGGGGCGATACTTCCCTCATATTCGTAAACATGCGGTTGGTTGTCGCTCGATCGCAGGGTATATTTAAGTCGGTAGACGACCGGAGTGGTAGCTTGCCAATCGGTGAGTCGAAAGGCCGCGATTCGGCTAACGGGATCAACCGGACTTGTAGCCACGGTATGCCATCCATTCGTCCCCCGAAGTTCCAGCGCAACATCCTCTGCCGTGTTTCCTACTGGTGCACAAAGTGCTGAAAGCTTGACTGTTGCGCTATGAAGCGTATACTGAGCAAAATAAACAGGGCCATAGGTTCGCTCCGTATCTGCCACAATTCGGGTCCCTTCTACGGTCCAGTTTTCAAAGCGTGCGCTGGGAGAAAATTCCTGTTGCTCCGCTATATCTGCATGACTAAGCAGCGCCACCCCCCCACGAAGCTGTTGATGGTCAATATCCTGAACAGTTGTTTCAGCAATCAGGGCGGCTCCTTTGAGTACTTTAAGATGAAGAGAGTTCATGCCTGCCGTAGTAGGCTGTCCGCTCATGGACAAGGTAAGCGGCTCGTTAAGTTGCGCAGAGTTCAGAGGAGAATCAATCGTTTTTTTACCAACCACCCATTTCCCATCGGCCCTGATTCCAACGGTTAACCCTTGCCCGTAGATCGCTGCTGAGCGGTAGTCATCAATCGGACCTTTGCTGCCAAGCCTCAGGCCAATCAAATCGGAGGGGGCTTTTGGGTTTAGAAATTGAAAGTCTGTTTTGATAAAAAAAGTCCCGGGCTGAGATCCCAGTTCGTGGGTGAGTAGCGCAACTGAGCGATTTTTACCACGTACATTACATTCCAGCCCGCCCGAGCGGATTTGCCAATCCTGTAACCGGTTGGCCCACAGGGTTTCTCCTGCCCAGGTACGGTCGGGTAGCGTGTGCCAATTGCTGAGGTAGGGAGTCAGACTTGTGGGAAGTTCACTGGCAGAATCCTGTTTTTTTGGTTGCGCTCCGGCGGGAAGTATCGACAGACTGGCCGCCGATGCCAGCAGAGAGTTTTCTAGAAAGGTACGACGTTTCATGTAAGAATTCAGGAATGAAGGAAGCAAGAAGAATAGTTTACCCCCTGATTAACATTAATATATAATAAAGTTAATGATAGAAAAAACGGGCTGCTCACCGAACATTTTAGAGGCAGGAGCAACCCGTTTTTGCCTGCTTTTTATTTCAAATTTGGATTAATATTTACCTCACTAAGTGGAATAGGCCAGGTTTCATCAATTCCTGGCCGGAAGGCTTTGCTGGTAACAAACCACCGATTGTTCGGATCCGTGGTGGAGGCATTTTTCTTCCGCAGGTTCCTGGCCGCTGGAAAGGATGCACCATAAAAATCTCCTTTCAGGACCTGTGCAGCCACATTCCAGCGCATCAGGTCCCACAGCCGAATGCCTTCCAGGGCAAGTTCGTTGCGACGTTCACGCCGAAGGATGACGCGCAATTTGGTCGGATCGGTTTCCGTAACCCGAGGCATATTGACGCTCGCCCTTCCTCTTACCACGTTGATGGTTTGGTCGAGCAGTGCCTGATCAATGGCCGAACCGGCTTCCAACCGTGCTTCCAGATAGCTAAGCAGCACTTCTGCGTACCTGATTATGGGCAAGTCTGCCCCAGAATTCATCAAATCGCCACTCAGACTTTCGACATTAAATTTGCGCATGCCAAAACCCGTCCGGGTGGCCTGCTTGGAAGTCGTGAGCTGATCTACCGAGCGGGTAGAATCGGGATGGGTAATATACGGTAGTCCCTGAAAAGAATCTCCATTGAAAAGTACCGTATATTTCAAACGGGGATCCCGATTTTTGGTAGGTTCCTGTACATCAAACAAAGGATTGCTGTATGAAAAAGGGGTTCCATCCGTAAATTCATAGGATTCTACCAAACTTCCCAGCGGGTTAAAAAGGTGCCAACCGCCATTCAGGGCGGGAAAAAAATGCTGATTCATGGAATTAGGTGCCTGATCCTTTACGTATTGAGTCGAAAAAATCAATTCTTTACTCGCCTCATTAGTCCCATTGAAGAGACCTGCATAGTTTGGATCAATGATATTATCTCCAAAATCAATAATGGTTTTATATGTTTCAGCTGCCTGTGAAAAATTCCGGTCGGCAAGTTGCGCACGTCCCAGGAAAGCCAAAGCTGACTGCCGGGTAGCCCTGCCCCTTTCGGTAGGGGGCAGATCACGTTCGCGGGGCAAATCAGCGGCCGCTGCGGCAAATTCTGCCGTTGCATAGGCCAATATTTCGGCTTTGGGAGCTTTGCTGACCGTGTTTGCCTCCTGTAAAGAAAGCGAAGCCGTAACCAGGGGAACCGAACCAAACGTCTGAGAAAGATAAAAATATTGGCAGGCTCTGAGAAATCGGGCCTCAGCCACCATACGTTTAATCTTGTCGGGTTCGATCGTTGCCTTAGCTATATTTTCGATAAAATAATTACTACGTGCAATTCGGCTATAACTCGCTGTCCAGTAATTATTTAAATACACATTTGCAGCCGTAAGGTTTCCATTTGTCAGCTGATTTAACCCTGAGTTGTCACCCCGGCGGTCGTAGGCGTTGTCCGTCGCCATTTCAAGCAATATCATGCCGTGGTAGGACCACCAGTCAGTGGCCGAACCCTCAGCGCGGGTGGCAGGAGCAGCGGCCATTTGAATATTGCCACGGTAAAGACCCGTAAGCGCCAGCATGACATTGCCTTCGTTGGTCCAGAAATTTTCGTTCACGTAGCTGCTTAACGGGGCTTTGTCCAGCTGATCGGCACAGCTACTAAGTAAAAGTAGCATGGCGACTAACCAGGGAGTTATTTTTATGGGAAAAATGTATATGCGTTTCATCGTTCAGATCTTGTTAAATTAGAAATTGATATTTAAACCAAAGGTATAATTGGCCAAAATGGGATAAAATGCGCCACCCGTATTGATTTCCGGATCCCAGCCTTTGCGGTACTGACTCAGCAAAAACAGATTTTCGGCATTGGCGTACATGCGCAGGTTAGCCATTTTGAACCGTTTCAAAACTTCCTGAGGGAATGTATAACCGACCTGTAAGTTTTTGAGCCTCAGGTATGAACCGTTCAAAATCCAGAAAGATGAGTTGAAGGCATTTGTGGCGTTGTTGGTACCCGTATTTGAAATGAGTTCCATGCGGGGATAGCCCGCGTTGCGGTCGGGGTTTTCGGGAGTCCAGCGTTCGTCCATGTGCCAGCGCTGTACGCCGCCGCTGTTAAAAAATGCCCAGCCCGCGTGGTTGTTGAGGTACCCGTTTACACCGCCAACTCCTTGAAAAAGGACTGTAAGATCAAAGCCTTTAAAGTTGGCACTCAGGTTGATGCCGTAGCTCAGCTTCGGAATAGTACTGCCCAAAACCGTCCGGTCATAGGTAGGATCTACTTTCCCGTCGGGCACACCATCCGGGCCGCTGATGTCTCGGTAGCGAATATCCCCCGGCTTTGAATTAGGCGCTACGGCAGATTGATTAACCCAGTTTTTTACATCTTCTTCATCCGTAAACAATCCGTCTGTTTCGTACCCATAGTATAGGTTCATAGGATAGCCCAAAAACAGCGTGCTGCCATTGCCTACCAGTCCGTTGGGTTGGGTGATATTTCCCACACCCAAATCAACTACTGAATTATTGATATAGGTTAAATTTCCTCCAACGGAAAAGGCAAAATCACCAATCGTGCGGCGGTGATCCAGCGTAAATTCCCAGCCATTGTTGGATAGCTTCCCTGAATTTTGCTGACCAACCGTGAAACCCAAAACTCTGGCCACGCTGGAAGCGGGACTAACCAAAATATCGTAGGTGAATTTATTAAAATAGGTAACGCTAAAATTTAAAGAACGCTTGAAAAAGCTGCCTTCCAAACCAATATCCCGAGTCCTGGTCGATTCCCAGTGAAGGGTAGTATCGGTGATAGTTGTGCGGGCTACGCCGGTGTTGATGGAGCCACCAAACGCATAGTTGAAGCCTGTGTTCAGAACATTTTGATAGGGGTAGTTTCCGATATTCTGATTGCCAAGTGTACCCACCGAAGCCTTCAATTTTAGCTCGTCAATCCAGGTAAGGATTTCTTTAATAAATCTCTCCTCACCCAGACGCCAGCCCACCGCTACTGAGGGAAACAGGGCATATTTTTGGTTAGTCGGAAAGCGGGAAGAGCCGTCGTATCGAATGGCTCCTTCCAGCAGGTATTTATCCTGAAATGCATACTTGGCTCTTCCGAAATACGATTCCAGGGCCCATTCAGCGGCACTTCCGTCGGTAATCTGCGCACTTGCGTCACCGGCGGCAATTACCGTAATGACATTGGTAGGAAGATTTGAACGGCTCAGCGAAAGATTTTCTGAAAATTCTGACTCGAACGAATAGCCGCCAAGAAAACTGATTTCGTGTGCACCAAAAGTAGTGGTATAGTCAGCAAAAGCCTGAATTGTGCGGTAGTTGCGGGTATCTATTCCTTCGGCCAGTGACGAAGGCCCGAGAACAATCGTGGGGTTGAGGCGCTGAGTTGCCAAAAACCGTGTATCGCGACCGTTGAGCTGCGTATAACCACCCAATACGGAAAATTTAAGTTCTGGAAGTATGGTATAATCCAGGCGAAGGTTGGCTCCTAAATCCGTAGTTTTACCTGTATAAAATGAATCATTTCGCAAATACGAAACGGATGTGCCTTTATTGGAAACCCCCGTTCCCCAATCACCATTGCTGTATTGAATCGGAAAAATAGCGGGCATTCGTACAGTTTGGTTAATGATCCCAACCATGTCATTAAAATCCAGCGTAGCGGGTGGAGCGGGCTGTTTGTCAATGGTTTGGATGGCTGAAAGACGGGTAGTTAGCTTCAATTTTTTAGAAAGCGTACTCGTCAGGTTTAAACGAATATTGAACCGGTCAAACTGATTTTTATCGATGATTCCGGCCTGCCCCAGGTACCCAAAAGAAAGCATGTATTGATTGTTGTCGTTGCCATTTGAAATCGAAAGATTATGGCTTGTCTGGGCTGCACTTTTTTTAAGAGTCATGCCGGGAAAATCACTGTTTGGGAAATTATCCGGATCGCTGCCATTTTTGAAAGCTGCGATTTGCTCCTGCGAGAAGGAACCTGGATCTGCTTCATTGAGGAGCTCGGCGTACTCCCAGGAATTAACAAATTCAGGCAGTGCAGTCGGTTTTTGAAAACCTACGTAGCCGTTATAACCAATGCGAAGTTTGCCGGCTTTACCTGTTTTGGTAGTTACCAGAATAACGCCATTGGCGGCTCGCGCGCCATAAATTGCAGCAGAGGATGCGTCTTTTAGCACCGAAATCGACTCCACATCGTTTGGATCAATGTTGTTAAATGAGTTGGCAGGAATGCCGTCAACCAAAATGAGCGGATTAGTATTTGCGCCAAAAGAACCCACGCCCCGAATCTGAATTGTACCGCCGCTCGCACCCGGTTGTCCCGACCGCTGTATGACGGTTACGCCCGGCATTTGTCCCGCCAATGTCTGCGAAAGCTGAGTGTTGGTCCGGTTGTTGATTTGTTCGGCATTGATCTGCGCCACCGAACCGATAAGCTTGGCTTTGGATTGCTGCCCGTAGCCCACCACAATCACTTCGTTGAGGGATTTGTTTTCAGGGACCAGTTGAATCGCAAAGGTAGTACGGCTGCCAACCTCTACCTCCTGAGGAAGGTAACCTACAAAACTAAAAATAAGGATTGCTGATTGATCTGGTACATTTAGTGTAAATGCTCCCTGCGCATTGGTGGTTGTGCCCCGCTGAGTCCCTTTGAGCACAATGCTGACGCCGGGCAATCCTTCGCCGGTTTCATCTTTAACCGTTCCTTCAAGGGTAATATCAACCGATTGAGACTCTGCGGGTTGGTCTGATTGTCGGGAAGAGCTGCCTTTTTCAGGTGCTTTTTTCAACACGATGTAATTCCCATTGACCAGGTAGATGATTTGCTGTGGAATAAGCAACCGATTGAGCACCGATTCCAGGGATTCATTTTCTGCTGAAATCGACAGAGCTCCGGCTTTTTGCAGGACCTGTGGCACGAAGGTGAATTTTACGCCAGTCGCTTTTTCCAGCTTATGCAGGATAGATTCCAGCTTTTGATTCTTGACTTGAATGGAAACCGGTTTGCTGAGAATTTCCTGGGCAAGGGTATTTTTGGCAATCGACAAACCGCCAAAAAGCAAAACAAGCATCAATTGAAGGCATGCACTTCTCATGATTCGATAAGGTTTAGGAACGTAATGCAGTAGTTTTTTCATACATTTACCAGGTTGTTTTTGTGAAAATAAAGACAATGAGTCCCCTTCCACCCGTGCTGCACGGGTGCCTTCGCTCGTCAAGTGAATTGTGGGGTAGTGGTCGGTAATGTTCCAGCATTACCGACTTTTTGTTTGTGTACGGGTATGTATTTTTAATTCATCTGGATTAGAGTTAGGTGAAAAATAAACTTAATTTCCACAGCCCGAACCTTTCACGATGATCTCTGAGCCATACACCTCGTACGTTGCACCGATTGTCTGACAAATGATATCAAGCTTGCGAAAGAGCGGCTCGGTTCCCAAAGGCGCCGTAACGCTGCAATCAGAAATAGTCTTATGATCGTATTGAATTGTCACGCCATAGGATTCTTCCAGCGTTTTAAATACATGAACCACGGAGGTATTTTCAAAGTAGAAATTCGGGTAAACCTTTGGAGGGTTGAGCAATAAAGGTTCTTTCACGATCTGTCGGGTTACAAGAGCCTTTTGCGGATCAAAAGTTAGCTGCTGATTCGGTGTCAGCAAGGTCACTTCACCACGTTCTCCACGCTGATTTTTCTGAAAATTTTCCAGAGTAAATACTTTTACTTTCCCGGAAGAAACTGCAACTGTGGCCATGACGGTTGCCGAAGGTGAGTCGATGGTAAAGCTTGTGCCCACCACCTGCGTGACCAGGCCATTGGCATACACCAAAAACGGACGTTGCTCGTCTTCGACTACCTCAAAATAGGCCTTCCCCGACATGAATATCTCCCGACGTTGGGAAGTAAATTGTGCCTGATAACTTACACGGCCTGAGGGAAAGAGCTTGACGATACTTCCATCGGGCAGTTCAATCCTTTCGGCTTGCTGACTGCGATTTACTTTTTCAATCAGATTCTCCGTTTGCCCGGCCACCTGACCCTCGTAGGTATTGGCAGATTGTACATTAGTGATTTTCCAAAAATACCAGCCACCGGCGCTCAACAGAAACAGAATACTTGCCGCTGCGATCCAACGTCTCCAAAGATTGGGTTCAGGGACGGCTAATTCTAATTCAGGGACAGATGAATCTTGCTCAATTTCCTGTCTGATTCTCTCCCACAAATGCTCGCCCTGCTCATCGCCTGGTACTTCCTGCATCTGATTCAGAGCCAAATACATAGCTTTGGCGGTTCTTACTGCCAGCTGTTTTTCTGGGAAACGAATCAAAAAATCTTTCCAAAACTGCTCATTCACTTCGTTGGGAGCGATGAGCCAATTTCTGAATTGTGGATCATTCAGCAATTGTTCGGCGGTTAAAGTTGAATAGTCCTTCAATGGATTTATTGAATAAAAAATACAATATTTTTTGTTTATAGAGATATAAAGGAGCTTTCCTCGCAGATGACCCATTGGCGAAGAATTTTTTTTAAATGTTTTTCGAATTGCAGGCAGATTGTCATAAAGTACACGGCCTATTAAATGAAGTTCCAGGCAAAAAAATGGCTCGCCAACCGAGTCCGGTGTAGCGAGCCTGTTGCGAATTATGAACTCAGGTAGTTAGTTTACGGACGACGCGGAGGCTTTTTGAAATCACTTTTTTCGCTCATAAGTTGTTCTATATCAGCGACTGTACGAGGCGAACCCAAAGACAAAACCTCATGTCCTGTTTCCGTAACCAGCACGTCATCTTCAATACGAACGCCAATATTCCACCATTTTGGGTCACAGGGTGAGTTGGCCGGTATGTAAATTCCCGGCTCAACGGTTGTCACAAAGTTAGGAAGCATTAACGGCCCCATCGCCGGATTCTTGTCGTTGGTCCTGACCATGGCATCGTGTACATCCAAACCCAGGCTGTGGGCGGTGCCATGCATGAAGTATTTGCGTGTTGTGAGAGAGTCGGTGGCAATTCCCAGCCGGATCAGTCCTTCCTGAACTACCTTAAACGCTGCCTGATGTACCTGTCGATACGGTTTATTTGGTTGACAGGCCGCAAAACCAGCCTCTTGTGCCGCCAACACTAGTTCATAAATGGCCTTTTGTTCGGGTGAAAACTTTCCATTGACTGGCAAAGTCCGGGTAATGTCCGCGGTGTAGCCGTGATATTCAGCCCCGCAATCGGTCAGGAATAAATCACCATCGACCAGCGTCCGACGGTTGGTAATGTAGTGAAGAATGCAGCTGTTTTCGGCACCGCCCGCAATGGATCCGTAACCCACATACTCGGATCCGTAGGATTTGAACGTATATTCCATTACGGCTTGTGCCTGATATTCAGTTATTTCAGGATCCATAAACTTCATGACTTCCCGATGTCCCTGTCCGGTAATATCAATTGCCCGACGCAGCAGCACCATTTCTTCGGGCAGTTTTTGCTGCCGAAGCTGAGCCATCATCGATACGAACGTCCGTGGTAGCACTTTTTGATTTTTGGTTTTGGCCTTTACCTGTTCAATCAGGTCGTATAGTTCGGCAGTATTTCTTGGATCACGTCCATTGACTACGCCTTCTGGCAGTACATAAAATACACTATCAAAGCGGGAAAAATCAAGGGGGAAATTTGCAAAATCTTTACCCAAATTTGCATTTTTGATCTTTAATTCCTGGGTAACACCTTCCTTTCCCAACCGCCGTCCGGTTACCGATTCCCGGCGCAAATCCCGCTCCTGCGCGAAGAAAAACTCAGTGCCTTTTTGAGTGCCTGCAGATACTTCGTCTTTGGTAATAACCAATAAAGCGTTTGGTTCAGGATAGCCAGTGAGGTAGTAAAAATTCGGATTTTGGGCGTACTGAAAGTCTGTGTCATTGTTGCGGTTTCGTTCAGGATTCGCAAAAACCACAACTGCTGTATTGGCAGGCATCAATTCCCGAAGTGCGGCCCGGCGTCCGGCATGGAACTGCGGAGTCAAAAAGTCTTTGTCGTAAAGCTGCGGAAGTTCAGGCAGTTGCTGCGCAATTACCACCGATACCTGACAAAAGAGTATCAGCAAAATGGAGAAGTGTTTCATTTATTGAAAGTTTGATTTTTTTAAGTATAGTAAACTTACTAAATTTTTCAACGACCTGAATGCAGGGTTGAGGCATAATTTCAATTCTTGATCATCCCTGGTTAGAATTGTAAAAGAAAATTAGGATTTCAAAAAATCAAAACCTGATTATTTCCCAGAAATACGATAGTAACTTTTGGAATTTCCAGGCTCTATTTGAATATGTATTTCGTGTAGTAAACTCAAAATTGAGGGTTCGGTACCTATAGTTAAGCATCATGCACGCTTAATTCCAAATGCGAGGCTTCTTGCTCAGGAGATTTGGTTGATTTAATTTTCAAATAATTTTATGAAAAAGCATTGCCTGGTCTATCTATTATTAATGACGCTGTGCGTTTCGGGATATGCCCAACCCAAACCCAATATTTTGTGGATCACCATTGAAGATACCTCGCCGCAGTTTGTTGGTTGTTATGGCAACGCCGATGCCCGAACGCCCGTAATTGACCAAATGGCAAGGGAAGGCATTCGGTTTACCAATGCTTTTTCAACCGGAACAGTCTGTTCTCCCAGTCGTAGTACGCTCGTTACTGGCGTCAGGACTTTTGAGGCAGGGACCGGAAACCATCGAAGCAATTACCCGCTTCCGTCACGAATTCATGGATTTCCTTACTACATGCAGCAACAGGGCTATTACACGTGCAACAATAGCAAAACGGATTACAACGTGGCAAATCCCGCTGAGTTTACCAAAAACGCCTGGAACGAGAGTTCGGGGAAGGCGGGTTGGTGGGACCGCAAGCCTGGACAACCCTTTTTTGCCGTATTCAATTACAACGACTCGCATCAGTCACGAACCATGACCGATCCGTATGAAAAATACGTGGAGACAGTGCTTAACGAGCTCCCTTTACAGGATCGAATTGCAGAAAATGCCTTTGCCATGCCTCCCTTTTACCGCGACAGTCCCGAAATGCGTAAGCAGTTTGCCCGCGTGTATAATTCTATCAAACTGACTGACAATAAAATTGGACAATTGCTTCGTCGACTTGAAAAGGATAAGCTGCGCGATAGCACCATCATTTTTTTCTTTGCCGATCATGGCGAAGGAATTCCCCGCGGAAAAACCAACGGTATTAATTTGGGTTACCGGGTGCCGTTTGTAATTTGGTTTCCTCCCATGTATAAGCATCTCTCACCCTGGGGCGAAGGTGGTCAGGTATCCAATGAACTGATTGATTTTGAGGATCTAGCGCCCACACTCATTCGACTCACCGGCGGCAGTTTGCCTGATCATCTCAAAGGCCGCGTACTGCTCGGGCCGCATCGTTCGCCGTTGGTTAATCATTTGGTGCTGTCCTCAGATCGATCCGATAACGGCATTGATATGAGTCGGACCGTTACAGACGGTCGCTATTTGTATACGCGCAATTACATGCCCTACATGCCGGAAGCCCGCTACATTCGCTACATGGAAATTGGGGACATTAAGCAGCATATGCGTCAGGATTTATCGAACAATCAACTCAATTCCTTGCAGGCTGGTTTGTTTGCTCCCCGGCAGGCGGAGGTATTATATGATTTGGAAAATGATCTTTGGGAAACCAGGAATCTAATTGACGATCCTGCTTTTGCCAGGTTAGCAACGCGTATGCGAAATCAATTGGACCAATCACTGATAAAGCGGAATGATGTTTTGTTTTTGCCTGAATATGAAATTGCCCGGCTTTCCAAAAGTACAACTCCCTATGAATTTAGACTAAATTCTAAAAAGTACCCAATCAAAGAAATCTATGCGGCCGCTTCTCTTTCGGGACACCGATCGGCGGCTGTTCTTAAAAAACAGGTTCAGTTGCTGAAAAACGCCAATCCGGTGGTCCGCTATTGGGCAGCGGTTGGGCTGCGCTCCCAAACGAAAGATCATTTGCATACGTACAAACAAGAATTGATTCGCGCTCGAAACGAAAGCTATCAACCCGCCGAAATTATACTGGCCGCATTGCTGTACGAATCTTTTCAGGATAATATTGCTGTCGAAACGCTGAAACACTATTGCGTCTCCGATAACATGGAACTGGCCCTGATGGCCGTCAATGAATTGTTGTATGTAAGGGATAAAGGCCCTTTTGTAGAAACTATAAAATCCCGGCATCAGGTACTGGCAGCCACTCCCGGCGGGGCACTTGCAACTTCCTATAAAGTTAAAGCGGCCTGTATGGATTTTCTGGGTAGTCTGGGTTTGGTGCCAAATACGCCTGCCTTTAGTGAATAAAGTTTGGGATCGTTAGGTCTAAATTTCTTTACTTGCCATCTCAAAATAATCTTGTCCAAACAGCAATGAAGGGCGTTCCAAAGGAAAATAAAACTGAATTTGAATGGGCCATGTTTTTCCAAATTTGGGGCTTTGCATTAATTGCCTTGCCTGCGCTGTATTTTAGTATTAGCAGTGCCCGTGATAGGAAGCAGATCGTTGATAATCAAGCCTATGCAGCTGCAACTGTTGTTAAGATTAAAAGTATCAATAAAGGCAGAGGCTCTGTGCCACACCTACGATTTTATTATTCCTTTTCATACAAAAACCAGGTGATGCAAGATGCGGCGGATTATAAGTATCAGCGTTATTTCGTGGATTTTTCAGAAGATAAATGGGCTTTTGTCGTAGGGAAGCAATTTCCAGTACTATTTTCATCTAAGGACCCAACGACTCACCACGTACTATTTTTCCGTTCAGATTTCGCCAAATACAGCCTCGCGTTCCCAGATTCGCTGGCGTGGAGTGAAAAGGTTTTTTATTCAAAATGAGCTTTGAATACCTCAACGTGTAAACTGCAAGACTAGCTTAAAATAGGTCTTTCACAGTGAAGGCTTAAAAGGCTTCTCCAATGAAAAAATAAAATCCAGGTCCTTCTTTGGTAAGGGCAACATCAAAACGGGTAAAAATATCTTTCTTGGGAAAGATTAAAAATCGAACCCCGCCACCACCGGAAAACACAAATTTTTGTAGAGAAAGATTGTTGAAATTATTAAAGACTGTGCCGCTACTTGCAAAAACGGCCGCCCCCCATCTTTTGGCAAAGGAAAAGGGCAGCATACGGTATTCAACCTGAGCAGCAAGTTGGTTTTTGTCACGGTATCGTCCCAGGTAGTAGCCCCGGTTAATGCTTTCTCCGCCAAGCAAAGCCAACTGATTGAATGGAACATTCCCCGTGTTGAATTGTCCAAAAAGCTGAGTAGCCAAAACATTCCGTTCATTGATGCTTTTGTAAAAACGATTGTCGGAAATGATGGTTGTAAAAGAAAAATCACTCCCCCAGATTTTATCGTATCGTAGAAGTGCCAGTTCAGAAAAAATACCTTCCCGTACATTGAGTACATTATGTCGCGTATCATACATGAATCCCCAGCCCAAAGCCAAATTAGCCGAGCCGTTGCTGCCCGCAGGTAATTCGTCGATAGTGGTGTTAGCTGGCCTGAATCTTACCGAGCTAAGACGCTGAAAATCAAGTTCAAGGCCGGCGTAAAAATTGGGCAGAATCTGACGAAGCACTCGTTCTTTAATTTGAAGCTGATTCGTTTCTACCAATGCGGTGTATTCAGAAGGCGAGTCGGGTCCGATTCCATGGTAGAGCACAGGAAAACTCTGAAATCGAAAACGACCAGGAAAAACCCATTTGGACTTATCCGAAAACAAATTGTGGTCAAACCAGATGCCATACTGATTTTCCAGAGTCAAAAATGTAAACCCATTGATTTCACTTAATCGGTTGGTAGTATCTTGTTTTGCATAATACACATACAAACTGCTAAGCCCTAATTCCCAGTTGGTTTCAGGGGAGTAGGCAACAGTGGGATAAATTAGAAATCGGGGTTTGGATATTGAAGCAGTGTCGTTCAATAAAATATTAAAATACCGGGAAATTAATCCAGGCTTTTTCTGGGCAAAGGAGGGGGAAAGACAAACAGCTAAAATTAAAATAGCACTTATAAAACTCTTTTTCATAGTGGGGTAAAGTAACGAGAACCTGAATGCTATTAATGATGATTTCCCTTTTTTTTGAATTCCAAATTCTTTTACATTGTCACGTCACTTCGAATAGATCAGACCCTGTTCTTACTTTTTAGTACTAACAGTTGCTTGGCAAAAAGTGTTTCTTAGGCTAAGTGAAAAGCGTATATTGTTGTACTATTATTGGTTTTGTGCAATTTTCTCTACCAGAAGTATTGTAGAAGCAGTATTTAATGGCGTTGGTACACAACAAAGCCCTTGTGGGTGTAGAATGAAAGTTTCAGAATCGAAGGAGGTAGAACTATTACTCCGGCTGACAACAGAAAAGAGACCGTAGTACATACTTTAATTTTTTAGTTACTTCTGCTTAAATTATCAGAAGTAAAAATTTTACTAACTTGGACCTTTCTCAGTTCAAATCAATTTTTATATGAATCAGGAGTTTTTCGAAAACAGGGAGCATGCGCTTACACATTTTTCTGAAAAAGTTACCCGTTATATTCAATCCGGACTTGAAGGTTCGGCCAATACACAACGTGGTTATCAGGCAGATATTCGCGATTACGCCGGATGGTGTCAGGCGCAACTTGTGCCGGCTTTTCCGGTGGAGGCCGATGTGTTGTCGGCTTATTTGGCCGAATTAGCCGATACGGCCAGGTGGTCAACTATTCAACGGCGAATGTCGGCGCTTCGCAAATGGCATGAGTTGAAAGATCTGCCTTTTCCGGGCAAAGAAAAACAGGTTTTAGCCGTTTTGGAAGGGATTCGCCGGGAAAAGGGTAGTCGTCAAAAGCAGGCGCCTGCTCTGGATTTGGATGAATATCGTTCGTTGATTCAGGATTTGGATATTCAAAATCCGACAGAATTGCGCGATAAATTGGTGCTCTTGCTGGGTTTTACGGGAGCTTTTCGACGCTCCGAACTTGTGGCGCTAAATATTGAAGACCTGAATTTTTCACGACAGGGACTCATCATCACGATGCAGCGGAGTAAAACCAATCAGTATGGAGAAATTGAGCAAAAAGCATTTTTCTACCATCCTGAACCTTTGCTTTGCCCAATTCGAACCCTTGAAGAGTGGCTAAGCCTGCGTCCGGCCAACGGACCACTGTTTGTGCGTTTTAGGAAAGGAAAAACACATGGCGAAGTTCGGCTAACCGAAGAGCGCCTTTCCTGCAAAACGGTAGACAATTTGGTAAAGCATTACTTTGGTGTGGAGTTTTCGGCGCACTCCCTTCGGGCTACTTTTGTAACTGTTGCCAAGCTAAATGGCGCCGACGATCTGGAAGTAATGCAACAAACCAAGCATCGAACTTCGGCGATGATTCAGCGATATACCCGAACCGATGACATCAGAAAATACAACGCTGCCAAAAAACTCGGGTTATAAAACTTTTCATTAGCGGATAGGAGTAAGAGACCGAAAGTTATGTTGAGGTCAGGTATTTGACAGGACGAATAGTAAAGTATCACTTCTGTTGCTTTTGTAAATACTAAAATTATCACTTAGTCTGACATTTTACTTCTTTGAAATTCAATTTATCCATTTTTAAATGCCAGGCTAATTTATGACAAATTCAAACCGCGAAAATAGTGCCATAGAGATTGACCTTCATGTTTTTTTTAAAATAATAAAAGCTGAAATAATTGTTATTGGCCTTTCAATTTTTCTTGGAGCAGTTTTAGGTAGTTTGTATGCCTTTACTTTTAATTCAAATCCTGAGTATACTGCTACTGGTAAGATATTGCCAGAAGTCGCTTCTAAACCTACAAATGGCCTGGGAGGCTTATTCGAAATATTGAAGCAATATGGGGGGAATATAGATATGTATAATACCGAAATTACACGACCTGATATTTATGAAGAAATAATTAATACAAGCAAATTTTATACGTACTTACTTTCAAAAAGTGTAGGGACAAGCAACAATAAGAAGTTGCCTTTTGAGCAGTACTATTTGACTAATTTTTCGCATAAAAATAAAATCGGGGATCAGGAAAAAGTAGATTCAGCGAGTAGTAACACAATTTTTCATTACAACTATCAACAAACTATTCAGAAAAGAATAGTAATAAATTCATCAAAAAAGAATAGCCTTGTATCAATTTCTGTAAAAATGCCCGATCCAGTGGTAGCTGCCGATATTGCCAACCTCACCATTCAGTACTTAATAGATTTCATTACCAAATATCGAACGGAGAAGGCTCGTCAGGAATTGGCATTTGTAGAAAATTTAATAAAAAATAATCAAAAAGATAATTTTTCAAAAGAGATTCATGAAAGTCTGATGGCTTCTGAATTACAAATGAAAATAAAAATACAAGAGGATACCCCTATAATTCAAGTGTTGGAGTATGCACAGATTCCGGTGATAAAAACGAACCCTTCCCATCTGTTGATTATTTTGCCATTCATTTTTATAGGGTTACTGCTTGGAATACTAGTTGCAATTTTCAAAAATAACGAGTATCACATAATTACCAGATAATTATTGATCTGCTCTAAATCAATTTTAATGCAAAGCCGGCAGCTTCCGAATTTCAAGCCCGTCCGGTTCCAATTGCTGATTCTACTTCCATTTATCTCGGCCCTCAGTCAGACTAATCGTCAAAGCATCCGCATCTTGCTGCCAATCAAATACTATTGGCTCTGCGTCCCAATTTTATTGGTGGATGAATTGGCACGTAAAGAACATGAATGTCAGGCTGAGCGTAGTCGAAGCCAGTTTATACAGTCGGGCTTCGACCGCCAGGCGGTCCTGTACGCTCAGCCTGACAAATTTCTCGAACTCTAACTTTTCTTTACTGGATTATTCACCGATCAATAATACGACTCATTCACGATAAAATTCCCCGGATGAATGTCCCCCGGCTTCCATAAGTTATAATCCAAAGCAGCATCAAAAAGGTCAGTAAGGATCGTGTCACTTCTCCCCCACAGGCATCATCTGCCCAATGTTTCAAAAAAAGAGATGTACAATAGAAAACCAAATCTCTTTTTTTGCAACGGTGTTGCATTATGGAGAAAAATTATACATTTTTGCAACAGCGTTGCAAAGTCGGGATGCATTATGTGACACAAATCGAATTTGTTCAGGAAATTCCCTGAAAAATGTCATATGCCTGCTTTGTCCAAGATTTTACCCCAGGAAAACATCTAAAAAAGTAAATTCATGTATGCAAAAATTTTATCTGCGCTCTTTTTTATTTTGACAATTACCCCACCTCTATTGGCCCAAAAGACCCTTACGGGCCTGGTAACAGATTTGGAGAACAGACCAATTGAGGGAGCAAACATTCTTCTTTCAATCCCCGGCGAAAACAAAACTGCCGTAAGTGACAAGGATGGGTATTTCGAAATCAGGAATTTGACCCAATCCAGCTATACCTTACTGGTAAGCATCATTGGATTTGAAACCAGAAGGCAGTTAGTAGAAATTGACGGATCAATGGTCCGACAAATCATTCAATTGGCGCCCTCTGAAACTACCTTACAGCAAGTAGAGATCATTGGTCGCGCAAACAGGGCTTATACAAGTGAATACAGTTTTTCTGCCACTAAAATTGCAATTAAAAACAAGGATCTTCCCCAGGGTATCAGTACGGTTACCAAAGAATTGATTGCGGATCGGCAAGCGTTTCATTTGGCAGATGCAGTAAAAATTGCAAGCGGTGTCATTCCTTCCAGCTTCTATAATCAATATGCCATTCGGGGAATCAGCCAAAATGAAGAGGGGCAAATCATCAATGGGATGCGTACCCGGCAGTACTATTTTTTGCAGCCGCTTACTACCAATATTGAGCGTGTAGAAGTACTGAAAGGGCCAGCCTCCGTAAGTTTTTCCAGCGTTGACCCAGGCGGTAGTATCAACATGGTAACTAAAAAACCCCTGTCTGAAAAACATCGGGAAGTAAGTCTGAGTGCAGGCAGTTTTAGTACCATGCGCGCAACGTTGGATTTCACCGGACCACTCAACGAATCAAAAACACTACTTTATCGGCTAAACGGCGCTTATCAGGAAGCACGATCTTTCCGTGACCTGGTAAGTAATAAGTCTGTATTGGTATCGCCTTCTATCAGCTATATACCCAATGACAAAACGGCCATTAATACGGAGTTGATTTTTAGCAATCTGCAAGGGAATCTGGATCGCGGACAACCCATTTTCGGTGCAATAGCCGGACAAACAGATTTAAACAGTACACCAATAAGTCTGAATTTGGGAGCGGCAAATGACTTTTTTAAATCAAAGGAATTAATTCTGATGGCCAACCTCTCACACAAATTTACCCAGAATTTCAGTTTCATAGCTTCCTACATGAAACAAACGTGGACGGAGGATTTGCAGGAGCACCGGACGACTAATGCATTTGCAGTTGACATCACGGGAGTGCCGGTAACAAGTTTGGTAGGTATGCAGATGGTGCAGCGCAGGCAGTTCTGGAATACGGATAATCTCAATGCCTACTTTACACTCAATTTTGGTACCGGAAAAATCTCCCACAAGCTCGTGGCGGGCTACGACCTGCAAAGCTGGCATAAGCTAAAAGGCGGCGGACAGAATGCAGCGCGTGGATTTTTATTATCTGATGGCTCCGCAACTAACACATTTAACGTTGCCAACGCGGCAAACTACCAAACGATCAGGATAGGTGATAGAAGCCTTCCACGACCGAATGCTAATTATTTTGACTTAAATAATCCGACCTATACCATCCGAAATGTTAGCGATTATGTCCTAAACTCCCGTGTTGCAGTTCCTTCCGCTCTGACCACCACCCACGCTGTGTATGTGCAGCAGCAGATGAGCATTGGGAAGCTGGCGCTTTTGCTGAGCCTTCGGCAGGAATGGTTTGAGGACATTACCAATTACAACGCACCGAGCGAAACCGCATTCACCAATAGTGCGCTGCTTCCGCGAATCGGCCTGACTTACACGCTCAACGCCAAAATAAACGTATATGGAACTTACCTCGAAGGCTATCAACCGCAGTCAAATACAGTAACATTAATGCCTTCAACCGGTAATTTTTTCTGGGCTACTCAGTCTGCCGCACAGTTTTTGCCTTTAGAGAGCGACCTTAAAGAACTAGGCATAAAGGCCGAATTTTTTGACAATCGACTGACATGGAATGCCGCCGTATATGAAATAAACCAAAAAAATATCCTGATGAATGCCAATGATCCGGCCAATCCTGATTTGCTCGTTCAGCGAGGAGCAGATCGTAGCCGTGGATTTGAAACTGATTTGGCCGGATACATTTTTCCTAACTGGCAAATAAATGCATCATACAGTTACATCGACGCAAAAATAATTCAGGATGCAACTGAAAGTCTAATTGATCAGCGAAAGGAAAATGTACCAAAACACTCGGGAAATGTCTGGACCCGCTACAACTTCGCAACGGGTTCTGCGGTAGAAGATCTTGGAATTGGCGCCGGTATACACGCTCAGGGTAGCCGAATTCCGTGGTTTACCAGAGCATTTGAGGTTCCTGGATTTGCAACAATTGATGCGGCCATTTATTATAACCCAACCAAAAGTAAGGTACAGGTTGCCTTAAATATGAATAATATATTGAATTCAACCTATTGGGTGGGCGCACAAAATTATACCCGCTTGTTTCCGGGGACTCCTCGAAACTTTATGCTAACTGTAACTTATAAATTCTAATTCATAGGCCTGATCGTGTTCAGAAATTTTACCTTATCCGGCTATTTTTACAAGTATTCATGCGAGTGAACCAATTAAAATTACTTGCCAGGCAAGTATGGACCAGTACTTTGAAACGCCCCGGCACCAGGCTATTACTCGGGATTTTCAGTATCCTTCTGCTTTTTGCTCTGTTCACAGGATATACCAATCTTATGGAGCAACAGCAAACCGTGGAGATATACAGTCATGAGGTCAGGGAGCGCTGGGAAAACAATCCGGACAAGCATCCTCACCGCATGGCACATTATGGCTATGTAGTTTTTCGGGAGCGATTTCCGCTGAGCTTTTTTGATTTTGGTATGGATAGCTACCTGGGAAACGTAGTCTTTCTGGAAGCACACCGACAAAATACCGTCAATTTTTCGGAGGCAAGCCTGTCGAATGGCATGATCCGGTTTGGAGAAATTTCAGCCGCTATGATTCTGCAATTACTTCTCCCGCTGTTGATTTTTTTCTGGGGCTTTAATCTTATTTCTCAGGAAAGGGAAAATGGTACCCTTCGAATTCTGCTCACGCAAGGCGTAAGTTGGCCAGAACTGATTGTCGGGAAAGCGCTGGGACTATTTGGGTTGTCTTTATTGATTTTCCTGCCTGCCGCAACGTTGGGCTTGATACTTCTGGTGACCAATCCAACCACTAATGAGCACCCACAGGCCTATGTCCGGTTTTTGGGAATGATTAGTGGCTATCTGGTTTATTTTTCAATCCTGTCATTCTTGGCTGTTTATTTTTCCGCCAGAAGTCATTCTTCCAAATCTGCTTTGATTCAGCTCATCGGTTTCTGGTTATTTTTTACGCTGATTCTACCCAAAGTATCACAGGTTGTTGGTCAAACCATTTATCCTTCTCCTACAAAAATTGAATTTGATACTGCTGTGGAAGAAGAACTGATTCGTCAGGGCGATAGCCACAACCCCAACGACCCGCATTTTAAGGCGTTAAAAGATTCACTTCTGACGGCCTATGGCGTGGATTCTACCCAAAAGCTTCCTTTCAACTATGGTGGATACGTGATGCGGGAAGGAGAAAAACTGAGTGCCCAAACCTACGCACGTCATCAGACTGAGTTAGTCAGGATTTATCAGAAACAGCAAAATTTTGTTCGCTACACTGCATTCTTAAATCCCTATATGGCTATTCGGAATCTCTCGATGGCCTGGTCCGGAACGGATTATGCTGCTTACAATGATTTTCAGAAACAAGCCGAGGACTATCGGTACAAATTGGCTCAGACCATGAACGAGTTGCAGATAAAGTACATCGGCAACCGTGTCATTAGTTCGGCAGATAAAAGTGCCATCATCAGCCAGGAAAACTGGGCTAATTTTCCGGATTTTCACCATGTATTTTTACCGATTAGTCATGTTTTTACCTATGAGTGGATATCTATGGTATCCTTGTTTTTCTGGATCCTTGGTCTGGGATTTCTTGTAAAAAAATCATCTAAAGGTTTACGAGCATTTTGACATGAAATCACTACTTCTAAAAAACTTTCTACGTTCCAAAGGATTGATGTCAGGACTCATACTACTGTTTATCAGCGGACTAATCAGTTTGAATTTTGGGAAGCACTTTCTTGAAAAAAACACAGAAACTATACAAAAAACGGCTCATTACCAACAAATTACGATTGATCGGTACGCGGAGTATGTCAATACGGAAATGGGACTATTGTTGTATTATCTGCGTTTTGGTTTGGCCAATTCCCCTGATCGTTTATCGGGTCTTTCCATTGGTCAGCGTGACATCACACCATCGGTACACAGTGTAACTATCCGCAATCTGGAAGAGCAAAAGTATAGCAGTGAGCTTACCAATCCAATGTATCAGCTATTGGGAAATCTGGATTTTAGCTTTATCCTTATTTACTTCTTCCCCCTCATAATTATCGCTTTTTGTTTTAATCTAATCTCCGAAGAAAAAGAGGAAGGAACCTGGCGTTTGGTACTGAGTCAGGCGGGAAGTCCACAAAAAATGCTACGAACCAAACTCGCTATCCGATACCTGAGTGTGGTGCTGGTGTTGGCGGTGCTTTTATTTGTTGCAAAATTTTACCTGACAATACCAATTACATCTGCATTTTTAGCCTACGGCCTGAGCTGCCTGCTTTACGTGAGTTTTTGGTTTTGTCTTTGCTGGCTGATTATAAGCTTTCACAGAAATTCAAGCCAAAGTGCTTTGCTATTACTGGTCTGCTGGATCATGCTGACAATGATCATACCTGCTTCCTTGCAGGCATGGGTAGTTAGCCAATATCCTGTACCTGAGGCATATGCCACTGTACTGGAAAGCCGGGATGGCTATCATACACAATGGGACAAGCCCAAAGAGCCAACCGTGGACAGTTTTCATAAACGGTATCCTCAATTTGAGGCCTATTCTCACCCAGCTGGAAAGGATTACAGTTGGCTGTGGTACTACGCCATGCAACACATGGGCGATGAAGCTGCCGCCAAAGACTCCAAAGCCTTAAGAGACAAACTCAGACAACGAAACGAGTTTAGCCGACAGGCAGGGTTACTTTTTCCTTCCATTCATACGCAGCTCACGCTCAATGAATTGTGCCTTTCTGACCTTGATAATTATTTAAATTTTCTGGAAAAACTGGAAGAATTCCACGAGCAAAAACGCCTGTATTTTTATCCCAAAATATTTGAGGAATCACCCGTGCCTTCCGAAAACTGGAATGCCTTCCCGCTCGAATATTTTCAGGATACCATATTAATTAACTGGGTCAATCTCATGCTGCCCTACCTTTTGATCAGCTTACTTTGCCTGGTTTGGGCGCAATTTAATTTCACAAGACACATTTTCTGAACAATCCTTTAACCTGCAAAATCCATTTTACAAACTATGCTAACTGCTAAAAACTTAACCAAAAACTACGGCACGCACCGCGCGCTGGATGGCCTGAATCTGACGATTGAATCGGGCGAAATATTTGCTCTCCTGGGGCAAAACGGAGCTGGTAAAACCACCACAATTAATTGTTTTTTGGGCTTCATTGAACCTAGTAGTGGTGAGGCCATAATCAATGGTTTGTCAGTAAAGGATCATGCGCTGGAAACCAAAAAACATTTGGCCTATATTCCCGAAACGGTCATGCTGTATCCCAATCTGACAGGAAGTGAAAACCTGGCGTTTTTCTCCTCACTGGCAGGTTTTTCCTATTCACAAAAGGAATTGGAAACATTTTTACTGAAAGCAGGCCTTCAATCCGAAGCACACCAACAACGGGTTGGTGGCTATTCCAAAGGAATGCGGCAAAAGGTTGGAATTGCGATTGCCCTGGCTAAGAAAGCCAAAGCTTTGCTGCTGGATGAACCAACGAGTGGTCTGGATCCGAAAGCCTCCAATGAATTTTCAGAAATTGTAAAGGTGCTGTCCAAAAACGGTACGGCTATTTTAATGGCTACTCACGATATTTTTCGCGCCAAAGAAATTGCCACGCGCATTGGCATCATGAAGGAAGGTCATTTGGTTTCTGTCATTGAGGCAGCAACTATTTCGGCCAACGAACTGGAACAGTTGTACCTGCAAACCGTTTGAGGCCATGAAAAACGTCATCGCAAACAAAGAATACCTTTCCTCGCTCCGTGAACTGCGCTTTAAAGTGATGGGAGCCTTGGTGTTAGTTCTACTTTTTACGGCTCTTGCCGGCGGTTTTGTTGCTTTTCAGACTATGAAAAAAGAGCGGGAAATGGCTCAGGTCGAGGCCCGCGAAACCTGGCTGAATCAGGGAGAGAAAAATCCACATTCAGCAGCACACTACGGTTCTTTTGCATTTCGTCCAAAATCAGAGCTCAGCTTCTTTGACTTCGGGGTTGACTCATACGTAGGCTCAAATGTGTATCTGGAAGCCCACCGGCAAAACGACGCTAAATTTTCCGCGGCCCAGGACAGTTCCTCACTCATTCGTTTTGGCGAAATGACCGTCGCCTTTGTGTTGCAGCTGTTGGTTCCTTTATTGATTATATTTCTATGTTTTGACGCAATTTCCAAAGAGAAGGAGGAGTATACCCTCAAACTGATGCTGAGTCAGGGTGTAAGTATACAGCAGGTCGTTTGGGGCAAAATTCTGGGCTATAGCAAGGCTCTTTCCTGGATCATTTTGCCGACTTTGCTGCTGGTATTTGTGCTCATGATCGCTGGAACAGAGGCAGGTTTTACTGCGGACAGTTTCCTTCGTTTCGGGTTGGTCCTTGGAATATACTGCGTTTACTTTTTCCTTTTTCTGGCCTCGTCAGTATTGGTATCAGCCTATTCGGCCTCCTCACGAAACGCTCTTTTGTCTCTCCTGGGAATCTGGATATTAGCCTGCATTATTTTACCCAAAGCTACGGCTAATTTAGGTGCAAGTGTTTTTGAAGCGCCGTCTAATTTTGAATTCAGGGAAGCCATAAAAAAAGATGAAGCAAACGGCATTGATGGTCATAATCCATCCGACAAGCGATTTGATGCTTTGAAAAAGAAAGTAATGGCCCAATATAATGTAAATTCAATTGAAGAGCTACCAGTCAATTTTGATGCTATTGCCATGCAGGAAGGAGAAAAGTATTCTTCAATGGTATATAGTACGCACTTCGATAGAATCGAGCAGATTTATCAACAGCAAAATGCTATTTCTGCCTATTCAGCCTTGGTTAATCCCTATATGGCAGTCCGAAACCTTTCGATGGGGCTAGCCGGCAGCGACTACAAAACTGCCCTTGGCTTTCAGAAGTATGCCGAAACCTATCGGTATCAAATGGTTGAAATGCTAAATAATTACATGCGTGATTTCTCAAAAACCGGTGATTGGGAGAAAAAAGCTCCTGCCGAAATCTATGCGAAAATGCCTGAGTTTGATTTCAAAAATCCTGGTATTGGACAGGTTCTTAGTCAGCAATGGATAGCCCTCCTGGCGATGTTTCTTTGGGTGTGTCTATTGGTATTTGCCATAAATAATTTATCCAAACGTTTGACTTTCTAATATGAAACAGTTTTCTATAATTGTTCGTTATGAGGCACTTAACCTCATGCGTAGCAGACTTTTTCAGGTAGCTGTGGGGTTACTTCTGGCGGTAGGTATTTACGCTATTTTTTATGGGAAAAATGAAATTGACCGTCAAAATGAGCTACTTATCGAAATTAGGAAAGATGAGGGAACCAAACTGGAAACGCTGAAGGCGACTATTACGACGGATACCCTGCCAAACGTTGTTGGTAACCGGACCTATCGCCTGGTCGACAATCCGCCTTCGGCGCTGGCGAGTCTTTCGCTGGGTCAGCGCGATATTTTTCCGTACTACCTCTACGTACGGTACTGGTCACTGACAAGGCAATTGCTCACTGCCGAAATGGCTAATCCCGAAAAACTACTGGCTGGGAATTTTGACCTGGCCTTTGTGCTGATCTACCTGTTTCCTTTATTCATTATTGCCATTAGCTATAATCTTCTCTCGGCAGAACGCGAAGGCGGTACGCTCGGACTTGTACTCTCCAATCCTATATCTGAACAAAGACTTACCTATCTAAAAATAATTTTTCGTTTTCTGATCACATTCGGAATGGCGCTTTTTCTGGTTTTGGCTGCGCTAATTATTTGTTCCATTACGCCCAATGCACAGATTTTTTTGTGGGTGGTAGCCATGGCACTTTATATTTTGTTCTGGTTTGGCGTCGTGTTAATCATTACAAACAGGAAGAAAAACTCTGCTTTTAATGCCTTCGGTTTGCTTGGCTCCTGGATTGTCCTGGTCGTACTAATTCCGGCTTGTATCAACCTGTATCTTGCCAGTGCCTATGCTACTCCACCTCGCAATGACCTTACGCAAGCCCTGCGACATGAGTACGAGGAAATTTGGGCAAATTACGACAATAAGCCCTACCGCTTTGCCAGTCTGCAAAAGCTTTCTAAACAACACCCTGCCTACCGGGTCGACACAAGCTACAATGCCGATGATAAATACATGCTGGCTGAATTTGAATTTTATGATCAGCGGCTCGCGCCACTCTTTGAAAAATACACCTCGCTATCGCTCAAACGACAGGAAATCTCCCAAAAAGCCGGCAGCATTTCGGTGGCAGTAACGGCACAGAATTACTTCAATGCGCTAGCCCGCACGGATTTGGATGCTCATGTTGCCTACATCAGTTCTGTTGAAAAATTTCATGAGGAGTTAAAATCCTATTTCTATACCCAGATATTTACAAATACGGCTTTCAAGCCCGCAGATTTTGAGTCAATCCCGGCGTATACTGCCGATAATGAGCGAACTAATCAGGCAAATTCCAAACTATTGCTTTACCTGGCAATCAATGTTTTGGTGGTTTGGATCGTGGGTATTTATTGGAAAAAGTAAAATGAACTACTTCCTTAAATTCAAACTATTTAGTTCAATATTGCTAATGCTTGGTATGGCCCATAGTTCAATGGCGCAGGACGGGACGATATTTCCTCCTGTCCTGCCGCCACGGGAAATTACGGCTCTTGAAATTAGGGAAAACATCTCCATTGATGGCAGATTAAATGAATCTTCCTGGAATCAGACAATCACAAGCGGTAATTTCTTTAAACAATTTCCTGATCAGGGCGGCTCTCCAACATTCGATACGGAAGTAAAAATACTGTATAACCGCAAGAACCTGTATTTTGCGTTTTTCTGCCGCGATTCTTTGGGAAAAAAGGGGCTTAGAGTTCCCGACTTAAAACGGGATTTCGACTTTTTTGAGTTTGATTTGGTGGGTGTTAACCTCGACCCGTTTCTGGATAAACGCAATGCCCAGGTGTTTCAAACCAATCCCTACGGAGTTCAGCGCGACCTTCTTGCATTTGATGATGCCTTTTTTGATCGGGAATGGGATGGGTATTGGAAGGTTCGGACCACCCGAACAGATTCAGGTTATGTAGCCGAAATGCAGATCCCGTGGGCAACCCTGCGATATCCGAAAGGGGAAGTTCAGGATTGGGGTATTCAATTCATTCGCCGTAGCCGCCGGTTAGGTGAGCAGTCTTCCTGGTCGCCATATCCACGGGCTTATAATCCATACCGAATGCCCTACGCCGGACTGCTAAAAGGAATTAAACCGCCGGATCCTTCGCTTAACCTTCGGGTGCAACCATACCTGCTTACTGATTATACCCGGCGGTTTGTCGACAGACAGCGGCTGTCCAATTCCTTTTCTCCAAAAATTGGTGGAGAAATCAAATGGGCAATTTCTCCGCATACGGTTCTTGACCTTACGTTCAATACCGATTTTGCTCAGGCCGATGTGGATCGACAGGTACAAAACCTGACTCGTTTTTCAGTTTTGTTTCCTGAAAGGAGACAATTTTTTCTTGAAAATGCCACCCTGTTTAATCTCGGAGATGACTTTAACCAGCCATTTTTTAGCCGTCGAATCGGACTGTCAGATAATGGAACACCAATACCTCTGGACGCGGGTATTCGACTGGTTAGCAGAAATTTGAAGCAAAATTTTGCCGGATTATTTGTCAGGCAGCGACAATCAGCCGAAAACCGAATTGGCGTTACCAATTTTGGTGTTTTGAGATACAGCAAAAATATCGGTGAAAAACATCGGGTAGGGACTATGGTTACCTTCAAAAATTCGGAAGCAGGTTTTAACAAACCCGGTACAGGGAATGCTACCTTTTCGATTGATGGTTTTTTGCGGATTACCGAACCTTTGAGTTGGAGCTTTATGGCTACCAAATCTCAAAGCTCAGAGCCTGACGGGAATGGATATACGGCGCTGAGCCGCCTGGAATATAGAAGCAACAACTGGTATTTGTTTGCAGTAAATTCTATTATTTCAAAAGACTATAACCCCGCAATGGGCTTTGTTTATGGCTCAAATCTAATCAATACCAACTTGGGTGGTTATCACATTGCGCGACCCAAATGGAAGCCAAAGTTTGTGCGGCAAATGGATCCCGGTGTCTATCTTGATATGTATCACCGGGCCGACAATGGAAAGTTTCAGCAGGCAGAAGTTACTTTTTTCCCCATTTGGATCATTGCCAATACTGGAAACCGTCTCACTGGAAATGTGATACCAACCTGGCAGGTAGTTGATCAGGCCTTCCCTATTGTTGGCCTGACTATCAGCCCCAATAACTACTACTACACACGTTACCGATTTTCTTACGATTCTGATCAATCCAAATCTCTTACCTGTAAAATATTTTCTGAGTTTGGAAATTTTTATGACGGTAAACTCACTACCTTAACCGGTGAGATTCGGTATTCGCCCATTCCACAGGTTTCGGCCCGAGTCTCCTATACCCGAAATGATTTCGAGAATATAGGCGAGAAGAGGGAATCAAGAATCAGTCATTTGTTTGCCCCCGAAGTAAGACTTGCATTCAATCCGCGGATACAACTCACTTCATTTTATCAACACAACTCAGCGGCTAGTCAGGACGTATGGAACATACGTTTTGCCTGGGAATTTCAACCCCTTTCTTTCTTCTATTTTGTCTACACCAGCAATAGTGCTCAACTATTTAGTAATGAGCTCAAACGTCCACAACTGATTCGTAATGAACAAAATATAGCCAAGATTACGTATTTGAAGCAGTTTTGAAACGTATGCACCCTTTGATTTTCCCTTTCATCCAACTTTTTCTGCCGAAGTAATGAACTTTGTATCATAAACGATTCCCAAACCGGCAGTATTTGGAATCGACATCTTTCCATTTTTAACTTCAATCGTGGGGCTGTACCACGAAGGGCTTTTCGAGCCGGGATTCATGACAAATTCCTGCAAACCGTACAGATTGGATGCAAGGGCGGCAAATTGCCAGAACGGACCAATGAGTGGATCTGCTTTTGGGGTATGGGGAGCAATGACTTTGCCGTGTTGCCTGGCAATTTCCGCCACTTGAAGTGTCCGAAGAAGTCCGCCGTTATAGTATAAGTCCGGTTGCAAAATATCACACACGCCCGTTCTTGCAAGCCGGTCAAACCGGTACAGGCTCGTATCCTGTTCGCCACCAGCGAGTTTAATTTTTTTCAAAGCCTGATTGACTTGCCGGATGCTGTCTTCATCCTCAAAATTACAGGGCTCCTCAAAAATCGATACGCCATAATCTTCCAGAAGTTTACCTGTATTTATACCTTCCGAGCACGAAAAAGATCCGTTCCCATCGGCGTAAATCGTCACTACATCGCCCAGTATTTTTCGTACCATGGGTACAAATAAACTCGTTCGTTTATCGTCCTCGGCGGTATTGGCCATGCGTCCGCCTACCTTGATTTTCACACCAGTCGCACCGGTAGCTTCCAGTTTTTGGGCAAGACGATCCACCACTGCTTCCATTGGTTGGCCTCCTCGGTAAAAATCTGATATATAGACCTCGTAGCTGCTCCTTACCGATTTTCCAAGAAGTGCGTATACGGGTTTTTGGTAAAGCTGTCCCAGCAAATCCCAGGTGGCAAGTTCGAGTGAACCTATACAATTCCAAAGGGGCATACCGGCGTATTTATAATTACTGTTCAGTCGGTAAGCGTTGTCGGCCAGTACTGGCAGATCTCGTGCATCTTTTCCCACAAAATGAGGTTTTACCAGACCTTTGAACAGTGAAATAAGATTTGGCATCCGGTCATTGCAAAGTGTCATCCCCTGCGCGCCGTCCTTCGCAGTAACTACCAGCAATAACCTGCCAGCTTCTGAACCCTCTTTGAGTTTGAGCAGTTCGACAGAGCGAATGCTGACCGGATCAGGAAATACTTTTTTCAGGTCAGGTAGCGGCCAAGCTGGTAAATCATTAGAGGTTTTGCTATAACCACAAGTCAGGCCACCGATTGTTGCCACGGCGGCCGCACCGGAGATTTTTTTCAAAAAATCAGCTCGATTCATAGGCAAAGCGGGTTTTGGATGTTCTTGAATGATAATACTCTCTCAATTAAGGTATATTCTGACAAATGACATACTTAATTAAACGTAAAGTAAACCATACGTAAAGCAAAGGTGAGTTAGCAACCTACTGAAATTTTTTAATCCTTGAAAATGCACGAGCTGTCCTAAAACAATTTAAGCCTTAAACAGGGAAAATTTAACTTTTACCATGTTTAGCAAAAAAAGGCAAAACTTTTGGAAAGCTATTTGGGAGGATGAAAAAGGCTGGAAACCTAAGATTTAAAGTATGAAAAAACTGGCAATTGGCATTGACATAGGCGGCACCCGAACCAAGGGTGGTTTGGTAGACCTGAACGATGGACGGGTCATTGAAAAATTTATTTTCCCTACTGAAACAACTGACGTCGCCAGGTTTGAACAAAGCCTTCATGCGGCCATTGACAATCTGAGAAAAAAGGCTGATAACATTCAACTTCCAATTGTCGGCATTGGGGTAGGAGTGTCAGGATTCGTGTGGGAAGATGGCAGGGTTGATACGACTTTCGGTTTTATGGATTTTCTGGACGATTATCCTCTGGCAGATATACTTACCAAAACTCATGCCCTGAATTGCCTGATTGATAATGACGCCCGACTGGTGGCTCTAGGGGAAGCAGTTTTTGGTAATGGCAAGGCCTATGACCGCGTTCTGGTCCTCACATTAGGAACTGGACTTGGAGTCGGTTTTGTAACTAAAAAGCGCTTGACTGAGAAACTTCCATTTGGTCACATGGCTGGCCATATAAAAATTTCCGATGCAACAGATCGCTGCTATTGTGGCAAAATGGGATGTTTGGAATCATTGGTTTCGGCGAGTGGAATTATTCAGGCTGCACACCGTCTCCAATGGTTTGAAAAATATCCCGACGTACCTCTGCGCGCTGATTCGCTGTTCGACGCACAGGCAGAAGGAAACCTTCTGGCGGGTCAGGTAGTTGAAGCGTTCCTGAATAATCTGAAAAGCGGAATTTCCAACTATGTAAATATTTATGCACCTGAGATTGTTATTTTAGGTGGTGGACTCGCTGGAAGTCTGCAAAAATTCCTCCCCGATTTGCAATCCGCAGTTCAGTTGGGTCCCACAAAAAACTATACTTATCAACTTCAAATCTCAAAACTACATGAACTGGCAGGCATTCTTGGAAGTGCGGCCCTATTCCTATGAAAAACAAAGCCTGGATCTACTATTCAATTGCCGCTGCTCTCTTTTGGGGGGTGTGGGGCGTAGTTGCTAAACTCATCTCCGAAGATGTAAAACCGTATACCAATCATGTACTGTTTACTCTGGGAATGCTTTTTACCGTTCCTCTGGTTGTAAATAATGTTCGACGGGAAAAACCTGATCAGCGTGGCATACGCTGGGGGCTACTTTCAGGTATTCTGGCTGTTGCCGGGAATGTGGCTGTCTTTCAGGCTTTTACCAACGGAGGCCTGGCTGCAATTGTCATTCCCCTGACGAATCTTTACCCGCTGGTAACGATTGCTATTGCCCTTTTGATTTTTAATGAAAAACTGAATTGGGTGAATGGCATTGGCATACTTTTGGCCATTCCGGCGGTGATTTTGCTCTCGGGCCAATCGCTGTTAATTGATAATCCTTCGGCTTTTTTTCAGTCCTTTGGTCCCAGTAGTTGGTTGTTATTTTCGTTTGTTGCGCTGTTTTTTTGGGGTGTTTTCAGTGCAACTCAAAAAATCACCACTCGCTACATTTCATCCGAATGGGCCTACACAGCTTTTCTGGTGTCCTGCATTTTTCTATCCATTCTTTTTCTTCTCATGGGAGAGGTTCACTTTACTATTTCCTCTAAAACGCTTTTTCTTGGCGCGTTGGCCGGTATGCTCAATGGACTAGGAGTTTTATGCAGTTTTGCTGCTTATAAAGCAGAAGGGAAAGCTTCTCAGGTGACTACAATAGCCGGGGCATTGCAGCCGGTGTTCACCATTCTGCTGGCAATAGGCTTTCTTTCAGAAAAGATAGGGTACATTGAAATTATCGGCATTTTTACCGCGATCATTGCTGCGCTGGCACTCGCATACGAAACAAATGCAGCTGCGCCAGAAATTTCATAAAATGTTCAACTCGAATTTAAACAGAAGTCGACAAGTACCTACGGTGTTAAGTATTTAAATTTTTAAGTGTCTAAGAACGGGAGAATTATTAAAAAACTTGTTTTTACCACTATGCACCAACGGTAGCACGTGCTATGTATACGCGATGACCGTAATAGGTGCCTAAACCGATACTATATGCACACAAAAATTTTACAGGTAAACTCTTGACTTAGAATTTTTTATCAGTAAAAACAGCCGCACATGCAGGAAAAAATTGTTGTTGTTGGGAGTTCCAATACAGATATGGTCTTAAAAACGTCCAGATTTCCCTTTCCCGGTGAGACGATTTTGGGCGGAGAGTTCTTTATTTTTCAAGGGGGAAAAGGCGCCAATCAGGCGGTAGCAGCGGCTCGTTTGGGGGGGCAGGTTCACTTTATTTGTAAAGTTGGAAATGACTCGTTCGGCCAAAGTGCAAGAGAACATTACCTTAATGAAGGAATCGCAATTGAGGGTATTTCCCAATCGGCGCATCTGCCCACAGGGATTGCTGTCATTACGGTCAATGCCGCCGGAGAAAATTCCATTATTGTTGCCTCCGGAGCCAATGCGCAGCTGGATGTTGAAGATCTGGTAAATCAGGAGCAGATTTTGCGTGATTCCAGCTGGATTATCACGCAATTGGAATCACCTTTACCAGTAGTTTCCTACCTGGCAAGCTACGCACATCAGCAATCCAAACGGCTGATCCTGAATCCTGCACCTGCTCAAACACTTCCACCCGAAATTTATAAGGATCTGTTTCTGATTACTCCTAACGAAAGTGAAACCAAGCAATTGACCGGAGTAGAGGTAGTGGATGAGGCATCAGCCAAAGTAGCGTGTGCAGTCCTGAAAAACTACGGTGTAAAGCATGTCATCATTACGCTGGGTAGCAAAGGCGCTTTTTTGTCCTGCAATGAATTTGAAGGTCTCATCCCTGCTCCATTAGTGACGGCTGTTGACACAACCGCCGCGGGAGATATTTTCAATGGTGCGCTCGTGGTGGGCTTGTCCGAAAATATGGACTGGCCCTCTGCCGTGGTGTTTGCCTGCCGGGCCGCGGCACTTTCGGTCACCCGAATGGGAGCCCAAACCTCTGCGCCTACCCGTGAGGAGATTTCCGATACCATTTAATCTACTTCTAAACCTACCTTAGCTCTGCTTTATGTTTACGATTGATACCTACTCGACCGCGATCATTTTTTGCCTCATTACCATGCTTTGCTGGGGTTCCTGGGCAAATACGCAGAAACTTACTTCTTCCTCCTGGCGATTTGAACTCTTCTATTGGGACTATGCTTTCGGGATCTTGCTGCTTTCCCTGATCCTGGCCTTTACGATGGGCAGTTACGGGAGTGCCGGTCGCCCCTTTTTGGAGGATTTGCAACTGGCCGAGCCTGAGTATCTATTCTCGGCTTTCGTTGGCGGGATACTATTTAATCTGGCGAACATCCTTTTGGTGGCCGCCATTGTGATTGCCGGCATGGCAGTTGCCTTTCCGGTGGGTATTGGCATCGCATTGATTTTGGGGGTAGTTGTTAACTATTTGGACAATCCGCAGGGAAATGCTACGGTACTTTTTGCCGGGGTGTCACTCATTGCTTTTGCCATTATCCTGAACGCCAACGCCTACCGGCAAATTAATCGGGAGGCAGCATCATTTTCGGGGAAAGGCCTTGCACTGGCTGTGGTGGCTGGTGTCTTGATGGGCTTTTTCTATAAATACGTAGCCATTTCCATGGTGAGTGACTTCATCAATCCTGAAATTGGCAAACTAACTCCGTATACAGCTCTGGTGCTTTTTGCCTGTGGAATTGTCGGTAGTAATTTCATTTTTAACGGTCTTCTGATGCGCTTTCCCATTTCCGGCGAGCGACTTCACATGCGTGATTATTTGAAGGGTTCTATCAAAGACCATGGCATTGGCCTGCTGGGCGGAATGATCTGGCACGTGGGCATGTCCTTTAACATCATCGCTTCGGACCTGGCCGGACCGGCTATATCCTACGGATTGGGTCAGGGGGCAACCATTGTGGCTGCTATTTGGGGAATTTTTATCTGGAAAGAATTCAACGCTGCTTCAAAAAAAACATTCAATCAATTGTATTTGATGCTTGTGCTATACCTGATCGGCATTGGATTGATCATTTGGGCAAGGTAAATGTAGGCCTGAATTGCGTTTCAGGGTAAAAACAATCGTAATAAACATTTTTAACAAACCATAACCTTTCTTCTTGCCTTAGGTACACCTTTGGACGGAATTAAAATCAATGGTATGGCCGATCACAAAACCAATTGATTACACTGAATAAGCAGGAAAGGGGAATCATATTTAAACTAAAAAAATATTGTTCTGGTTAAAACGTACAATAAATAATTTTTGATTATAAATATATATTTATTGTTTTTCAATAAATACTGATTATTTTTGCCACATCATTTTAACAATCTTCAAGTATGTTCCGTAGAAATAATTTGGTATTTGGTGGCCTCTACCTCATGGCATGGCTTATTTTCGTAGGCTTATGCGTGGAAGCCGGAGGCATGATCGTTAATTTTGTTTTTAGCCTTTACAATCCCGATTTTGTCAAAAATCTTTATCAAAAACTTGATTTGAGTCAACTGTATTCAGAGAGTAAATGGGGATTTTTCAGCATGTATAGTTTTCTGCTTAGTATCTTCATCCTGAAAGCCTGGTTGTTTTACATCATCATCGGACTTGTAGGTACACTCAACCTGTCTCAACCCTTCAAAAGTCTGGATGTAAAACAGATTCTACGTATTAGTTCCTGTACATTCTCTATTGGGCTTCTGAGTTACCTTGCTCAACAAACCAACAAAAGCTTAGAAAATTCAGGTTTCAAAATCGACAATATAGAGACATTATTGCCAGATAGCCAGGCGTTTATATTGATGGCAGGAATCATTTATGTTATCGCTGCCATAGTGCTAAGGGGAGTTGAAATCCAAAAAGAAAATGATCTAACCATTTAAACTCACTTGAAAATTATTTATAAACGGTCTTGTTTTTGTTGAACATTCATTCAGCGTTCATTTTTCGCTATTTTTCCTGCCCTGCATCAATCGCTGATCAAATTTCAGCGGGACTTTTGAAATGACCTTTATTTTTGCTGAGTCCGGATGTTTTGGATTGATCAAATAATTGAATTCCGGCGGTACAATACTACTCGGTACTTTCAGAACGGCTGCGGCATTTTCAATAACAAAATCGTCGCCAATAAATTGAGTTTCAAGAGTGGGTGGTTTGGCGTCCCAGTTTTCCGGTAAATCCTCGATACTTAATTCCAGCATACTCACTTCTGCCGGAATATCAATCTCTACATAATACCGATCCGTTGGTAAATCCTCACTGAGATCTAAATGCACGGACACTTCCAGGGTTGCCAGGGCGCGCGATTCGGCTGTGTATACCAAATATGTATTCAAACTATTCCAGCGATACCCTTCCGTCAGCGCCGCCCCAATTCCCTGCAAGGTCACTTCCAGGTATTTTTCCCGTTCGATTCGATATACCCGCATCAAGCCAAATTACCATATTCAAGCCGGTTGAGGCTATTTCTGACTTCCTGAATTCCCGTGAGCGAATCAAAAAGACTTTCTGGCGTAGCGCCACCCAAAGCAAGGGTTGGCTTTTTGAGCCACCGCTGAAATTTTTCCTCTTCGTCATTAAAAACTTCGACGCCAAAATCCAGCAATTCGGTCAGAACCAGAATCATCTCACTATCTCTTCCACTCAGAAGGTCTTTATCTTTCTTTTTTTTATTGTAAGTAGTTTGCGGAATATCAAAAAGTTGCAATAAGTTTTTAACTGGCAGATTTGCCCGCTTGCTGATCACTTCGATCATCTCGTAGGGTAGCCCTTTTCTGATAAGTCGCACCCGATCCATAGGCGTTGCCCACACGTACTTCCCATCTGTTGCCTCGATGTTCCATTCCGGTCCTCCGGCCTTCACAGCTTTTGCCCGCTGAATACTTTTCGTAGGATTATAACGTCCGGGAATGCCTGAATTTTTATCTAGTTTCGTTTCCATAGCAATATATTTGCTATAAATGTACAGTAAAATTGCTGTGTTGTCAATTTTTACCTTCCTATATTCTTTTAGACGATCGCTTAAATAGAAAATATTTATTGATCGGTGAATAATCCTTTAAAGAAAAGTTAGAGTTTGAGGAATTTGTCAGGCGGCCCTGTTCGCTCAGCCTGATCATTCAAAATTATTTGCATTTTAATTCACTCATCAATAAGATGAGTTTTTGAAGAAAGCAAATACTTTGCCTGCACAAATGCCAATTATCCAGAATCGGGTAATTGTGCTGTGGCGGTTCAAATCAATTCGTGGAGTTTGGTTTTTGCAGTAACCAAGACTAAAAATTGTTAGGAGCGGCGCACTTTACCCAATAGTCCATGATTACCTTGACCGTCGCTTTAATGTCCTCATAAGCACCGGGCTTTACAAAAAATCCCTGTGCAGAAGTACTGTACGCATCAATTACCGCCTGATGATTGAGGGCAGTTGTAAAATACACATAAGGAATGCACCGAAGGCTTAGCTCGGCGTCGGTCTGAATTTTGTTTCTAAGTTCCAGCCCATTGAGTTTAGGCAAGTTAACGTCCGAAATGATAATAAAGGGCCGATCGGACGTTGAATAGAGGTATTCCAGGGCGGATAGGCCATCCATAAAATACATTCTCTTATTCGGGAATGCTAAATCATTAAAAACCTCTTCCAGCAGGAACTGATCGTCCAGGTCGTCTTCAATTATGATAATTGTGCCATTTTTATCCATGAGCGCTTGTGGTATTTGAACAAAAATAGCATTAAAAATAATATGCCTGCTAAAAAGTTATTGTATGTCTGTGTTCCAATTAGTTAGATCAATTGTTTGAAAAACAGTGCCTAATGGAAAATATCGAATATTTGTTTCTTTGGTTATTGTCTTTATAGCCTGATTCTATTGGAAGAAAACGGATGAAAATTTACAAATTATTTTGCAGCGGCCTATATTTCAGTCCTTCCAGCCCCAGGGAGCCGCGGGTGCTGCCACGGGTTGAGTCAGATCAAAGCGAACGCTTATTAACCGATCAGAGCCCATGCGCCGAAGATTGTAAGTAAAGGAACGGTTGGGAATGAGCTCGATCCACCATACATTGCCACCTGCCGCCGGAAGTATATCCGTAGTTTGCCTATCTGCCGGAAAGTACTGCATCGTTGCACTTCCGCTATTGGTCGTACTCCCGCCGTACATCGTAATTTTATCGGATGTGCCGTCTTTGTGCCGATGATCGTGTTTAAGCTGCAATGCCGTCTGATTTTTGGTAAAAACCCAGGTTCTTGACAGATCGTCGCCCACAACAAACGGAATACGAATCTGATCATCCAAGCAGGCACGAACGTGCATCAGTAATACTTTTCCGGCAAAAAGTGTATCATTTGACGGGGCAGAATGCACAGTACCAGCATAGGTATTTCCGCAAAGCTGCTGCAAGGATTGCCAAAACACCACCTGATTGTCAGATAGTTTTGGAGCATCCTGTGCATAACTATTCTGAATGGAAAGGCTTAGGATGGAAATCAAAGTCGATGCGAAGAAAAGGCGGGCGTAGGTTAACATGATAGGGAGTTAAGAGCGGTTAAGAAAATATTTTCTGCAAGTATACTTTGATGAAATGTTTATATCATCAACATGACTGAATGACTTTTAATATTTTTTCCTGAAAGTCCCGAGAAGAATACAAGAACAGTTGCAATGGGCGTTACGGTAAATCGTCTTCATTTGATAGATATCAAGTGATAGAGTCTACCGAAAAAGCATGAATTTCATGTAGTGTTCATGCAGGGAGCATCATATGAATTTTCCAATATTTTAAACTAAAACTACCAAATCTATTGACTTTTTAATTTTCAGGTTATAGCTTTGTTGGCATTAACTTAGTGCGTTAAGTAAAATGAAATATTCTTCTACCCGCTGGTTTATCGTCTTTCTGCTGTTTGTAGCAACTGGTCTGAGTTTTCTGGATCGGCAGGTACTATCAATTGCCATTATCAAAATTCAACAGGAGTTCGCCATAACCGATGTTCAATATGGTATGATCAATACCAGTTTTCTAATCAGCTATGCGGTCATGTTTACGTTGGGTGGTTGGCTCATCGACCGAATCGGTAGCAAAACCGGTTTGGCACTGTCGGTTGGATTATGGTCTTTGGCGAACTGCATGCACGGATTTATGACCAGCTATACCCAACTTCTGGCCTTTCGTTTTTTACTTGGTGTGGGGGAAGGAGGGTGTTTCCCAGGCGCGGCAAAAACGGTCTTCGAGTGGTTTGATAAAAAGGAGCGCGCTTTGGCTAATGGTATCGCCATTGGTGGCTCGGCAATTGGAGCCGTTGTGGCACCACCCTTGACTATATGGCTCACGGCATTGTACGGGTGGCGCGGCGGATTTCTGCTACCTGGAATTATCGGGCTGGTATGGGTGGTCGTTTGGATGTCCGTGCGATGGAAGGCAAAACCTGAAACGAAATCTGATGGAATTGTTCCTGTCTCAAAAGATCAGATTGTCCGAATTCCGTTTCATAAACTTATGAAAGCCAGGACCGTATGGGTTTTCATTGCGATACGTTTTTTACTGGATCCTGTTTTCTATTTTCTTATGTTCTGGATTCCCAAGTATCTGAGCGAAGCCCGTCACGTATCTTTCGAGCGGATCGGTTCACTGTTCTGGATTCCTTTTCTGGCATTGGGGATTGCAAATATTTTGGGTGGGGGCCTTTCGGATTTCCTGATCAAAAAAGGTTTTTCAGTCAATAAGGCCCGTAAAACCATCATGGGCGTAGCGGCAACGTGTACACTGCTTACTCCACTGGTTGAATGGGTTTCTTCGGTTGAAATAGCAATTGCCCTGATGTCCGTGTTTATGTTTGCCCATGGCTTTTGGATCACTAATTATATTACTTCAATTTCAGACATTTTTGGACAAGGTGCCACGTCAACCGTCGTTGGTCTTAGTGGTACAGCCGGAGCGGTTTCGGGCCTGTTGCTGAATCCCTTAATGGGACTGGTAATTCAAGAGTATACGTATCGTCCTCTATGGATTGCCTCGGGTGTTATGTACCCGTTGGCATTTGTACTTTTCATGCTTCTAATCCCTACAATAAAACCCTTCTTTGAAAGCAGCGCTTCCCATTCTGTGGCTGCTGTGGAAGGTTAAAAAGAGCATTGCTGAACAGCAAAAAAAATTTTTGCAAAAAAAACTTAGTGCACTAACTCAAAATTATAAAAACACAAATGAAGAACAACATGGATGTAGCGGTAGAAACAACGATAAGTCCACAGGCCTTACGTCATCGGGAGCGAAGCAAACCAAGAATTGGCGTATTTGGAGTGGGATATTTTAAATATTGGGCTCAGTTTGATGGACTTTTAGATCAGCTTCTTAAAAAGCAGGAAGTTTTTCTGGAAAAAATTCAGGCCGGAAGTGATGTAGAAGTTGTAGATTTTGGGCTAGTCGATGATGCAACCAAGGCTTATGAGCTCGTACCGAAGTTAAAAGGGGCAAACCTGGATCTGATATTTTGCGACATGCTTACCTATGCAACTTCAAGTACCTTCGGTATTATCATCAAAAGCATTGATACACCGATTGTCCTGGTAGCGCTGCAACCTGATAAGGCGATGGATTATAGCAATGCCTCTACCTACCTGCAACTCTACAATGATGATATATGTGCGCTGCCGGAATTTGCCGGAGTAGCTGTGCGGATGGGTAAAAAAATACCAGAAATGATCATTGGCACGCTGCATGATGATCCCGAAGCGGAGTCCGAAATTCAGGAATATTGCCGCATTGCCGCAGTTCTACATGATTTGAAAACTGCCCGAATAGGCCACATTGGTCATCCGATTGAATCCATGCTTGACATGCATTCTGATTCTACCATGCTAACGGCTCATTTTGGTCCGCACATCGTACAGTGCGAAGCACATGAAATTGTGACGCGCTACGAGTCTGCTACCGAAGATGAAATCAGACCGGTTAAGGAGCGGATATTAGATTTTTTTGATACCCCGGACCCGGTTTCCGATCCAATTTCCGAAAAGTTAAAGGAAACCGATCTTCATGTAGCAGCGCAGGTAATGGTTGCGCTGGAAAAGTTTGTTCAGGATCGAAACCTGGACGCACTGGCTTACTACTATGACGGCCCGGAAGCAAGCGTAACCCGGCTGGTGATGTCTAACCTGATCGTAGGTAACTCACTTTTGACGGGTGCGGGCTTTCCCATGTGCGGTGAGTCTGACCTGAAAACCTGCATCGCCATGTTTATCATGGAGCGGCTGGGGATTGGAGGCAGTTTCGCCGAGTTTCACCCCGTAGATTTTAAGGAAGATTTTGTTCTGGTAGGCCATGACGGTCCGCACAATATTGCCATTGCGGAGGGACGACCTGTGCTGCGGAGTCTAAAAAAATACCACGGAAAACCTGGTTTTGGTGCCGGGGTAGAATTCCAAATTAAGGAAGGTCCGATTACGATGCTGAGCATAAGCTCTACGTACGATGGAAAATTCAAGTTTGTCCTTGCCGAAGGAGAGTCGATCAAAGGACCGATTCCACCCACCGGAAACACCAATACCCGAGGGTTTTTTAAACCCGACGTACGCACGTTCCTGAAACGATGGATGATGGCCGGACCTACCCATCATTTTGCACTGGGGATTGGTCACAAAGCAGCTACTATTCAGAAAATTGCTGACTATCTCAACATCGAATGTGTCGTCATTAACTGATAAAAATTCATTTTCATGCACTGATTATTAATCAATTACTATTTCCTAAACCCGTAAAATTATGTACACAAGTAACTACCAACGCCTGTTACTCTTGCTGCTGGGAATGTCCCTGACCCTGAGTATCATGCAATCCGACGCCATGGCGCAGGAAGTCGCCAAACAATTGATTCGTGGAACAGTAACCGCTGCCGGTGAAAATGCACCTTTGGTGGGTGCAACTATTGCCGAAAAAGGAACAACTAACGGAACGACCACCGATGTAGATGGAAACTTTCAACTTAGCGTATCCCCGCAGGCTACATTGGTGGTTAGCTTTATTGGCTATACGTTTCAGGAAATACCGGTAAATAACAAAAGCGTCATTACCGTCGCTTTACAGGCTGATCAGCAGCAATTGCAGGATGTAGTTGTGGTTGGCTACGGAACGCAACGTAAAAAAGATCTTACCGGATCAATCACGAAAGTATCAGGTCAGGATTTATTGCAGCCCTCGGCGGTGAGCTTTGATCAAATGCTTCAGGGTAAAGCGCCCGGTGTGCAGGTGACCCAAACCACCGGAGCTCCCGGCGGTAACGTGAACATCCTGATTCGGGGCGTTAGCTCCATTACGGGTGGAAATCAGCCTTTGTACGTGATTGACGGCTTTGCCATTGGCGCAGGTGGGGGAGGTTCCGACATGCGCAGTTACGGAGCCAACAGCTTTTCCTCAGCCGGCATGGCAAATAATACCGGAAATCGGGTAAATCCGCTGGCTTCAATCAATCCTTCGGATATTGAATCCATCGAAATTCTAAAAGACGCCTCTGCTACTGCTATTTATGGCTCTCGCGGTGCCAATGGCGTAGTCATTATTACCACCAAACGTGGTACTTATGGCAAATCACAAATTAGTGTAGATGCCTCCTACGGTTTTCAGCAGGTAGCCAATAAACTCCCGATGCTCAATGCCAGTGAATATGCCGAATATGTCGCTGACGGCCGCGATAATGCCTGGGTGTATGCCGGAGGCAAAGCCTCAGACCCTAATTCGGTACGCTCGGCTGCTACGCGAGTCAGGCCTGAATTTAGAAATCCTGAGTCACTTACAACCGATACTGACTGGCAGGATGTGCTTTTCCGAACTGCACCTGTTCGAAACATGCAGGTTTCCTCTACCGGCGGAACGGACAAGCTACGGTATTTTATTTCGGGAGGATATTTTTCTCAGGAAGGAATTATTATTAATTCAGACTACAATCGGTTTAATCTTCGGGTCAATGTGGATGCACAAGTTACCAAACGAATCAAGCTTGGAACTTCCACTTTTGGATCCTACGGCTACGGTCGATTTGCCAACACCGAATCACATTACGGGCAGGGAGGACTACTGAGTAACGTATTGGCGGCTTCTCCCACTATTCCGGTCTATGACGATCAGGGAGCGTATTACTTTAATCAGGCAGATGTGACGGACGGGCTCGGGTTTTTAGCAAATGTGCTCGCGGTCGCTAATGGAACAGAAGATCAGCGAAAGATAATGGATGTAGTTACCAATAACTTTATCGAAATAAACCTGACCAACGATCTGGTTTTTCGCAGTTCGGTTGGGGTAAGTTTCAGTTCCAACAATACCAAACTTTGGCGTTCCTCAGCTGTCCCTAACTTCACTACACTCAACTATCCTGCTTCCGCCGGAGTGTCAAAGTCGGAGAATTTAAACTGGTTGAATGAAAATACCCTTACTTACAGCCGGGTTTTTAGCAACAAGCATTTTATTAACGGGTTAATCGGTTTTACTGCTCAGAAAAACCGCTTCGACCGGGTGGCGGTTGGGGCCTCAGATTTCCCTACTGAATATGTACCATTCATCTCAGCGGGAATTGTCAATGCGGGTTCTCAACTGGTCAATGAATGGGGGCTTCTCTCCATGATGGCGCGGGTAAATTATTCTTATGCGGGTAAATACATGTTCACGGCAACGATTCGACGCGATGGCAGTTCGCGTTTTGGAGCCAACAATCGTTGGGGTTCTTTTCCTTCATTTTCGGTAGGTTACAATCTTGCCGAGGAGGAATTTATGAAAGATATTCGGTTTATAAGCAACTTCAAACTCCGGGCAAGCTATGGTATTTCGGGCAACAATCAAATTGGTGACTACACTCACATCGGGCTTCTTTCAACCACCCGCTACGTGAAGAATGGAGCACTCAATCCCGGTTTGGTTCCTAGTACCTTGTCAAATGATAATCTTACGTGGGAAAAATCACGGCAAACAAATATTGGACTTGATGTAGGGTTATTCAAAGACCGGCTCAACCTTACACTTGATGCTTACCGGGACCTGAAAACGGATTTACTGCTGGCAGTACAACTTCCTGCGGCTTCGGGATTTAACAGCTCAACGCAGAATATTGGAGATATAGAAAACAAAGGTCTTGAACTCGGGATCCAAAGTGGAATTATTCAGAGCAAAAATTTCCAATGGAATACAAACTTCACGTTTAGCCACAACCGAAACAAAGTACTCAAACTGGCGACCGAAGGCGGGAGAATTTCTAATTCTGCCTACCAGATAACAGAGGTTGGTTCGCCCATTTCTAGTTTTTTTCTGATTAATAAACTCGGAGTCTTTATGTCGAGTGCGGAACTGGACGGGGCAGCACTTCAACATCCGCGAACGCAGGCCGGTGATCTTAAATTTGAAGACATTAATGGTGATGGCGTGATCAATCAGAGTGATCGAAAAATTGTGGGTACGCCATGGCCGGATTTTACCTGGGGATTTGATAATACGTTTAGCCTCGGAAACCTGAATCTGAGTGTAAGTGTAGTTGGCTCGCAGGGCGCGTACACTTACCTGGATGCGGGCTCTTCTCTGCTGGGTTCCAACGCCGTACAGAATAATCTCATCCGGACCGATCGTCGGTGGCGTTCGGAGTCAGATCCTGGCGATGGGATCATGCCTCGTTCCATTCGCAGTAACCACGCACTTGGATTTGGTACTTCGTCTCATTACTTATTTGAAAATTCTTTCCTGCGTATTCGAAACGTACTGTTGTCCTATGACTTTCCTAAGGCACTCATCTCACGGCTGCGTCTTAGCAATCTGAATGTATACACCAACGTAGCAAACCTGGTTACTTTCACAAAATATCCGGGCTACGATCCAGAATCGAGTACAACGGGGGATAATGTCGTAAACGCGGGGATTGATTATCTGAATTATCCCTTACCCAGAACGTACACACTCGGAATTAAGACCACCTTTTAACAAGCACTGACAATGAAAAAATATAGTAAGTACCTGCTCCTGGGGGTTCTGCTGACCTCCTGTTCCGAATTCCTGACGCTCCAGCCCGAGTATCAGATCAATGAGATTGCTTTTTATAAAAACGCAAAAGATGTTGAAACGGCTCTCACCGGAACTTATGCCGGATTACAGGGGCTGCATGATGCTGCCATCGTGTATTTGGGCGACTTGACGACCGACAACACAGAAATCCGCTGGACATCCCCCACCGTGGCTGAGACAGAATTTGATGAGGTTAATCCTACGCCGGCCAATGGTTTTCTGAATACCATCTGGACTAGCTGTTTTTCAACCATTTCCAGAAGTAATAATATTCTTTCCCGGCTGGATGCCATCAGCATGACCGATGCTCAGAAAAGGCAGTTTAGGGGAGAAGCCTTGTTTTTGAGAGCTTACAGCTATTTTTACCTTGTCCGGATCTTTGGAAACGTACCGATCGTTGAGGTAGCCTTTCGCAGTCCGGATGAAATCATGGAATTCGATATGACCCGCCGTCCGGTTACTGAGGTTTATTCGCTTATTATCAATGATTTAAATGAATCAGCAAGTCTGCTCAATGGTCTTTCACTACCGGGCAAATCCCACGCTTCGGTTGGTGCCGCACGTAGCCTGTTGGGGAAAGTCTACCTGACGACCAAACAGTTTGAGCCTGCGCAAAATGTACTCAAACAGGTTATTGACCAAAATGCCTACACGCTGAATCCTGACTATAAGCGGTTGTTTGTCAATGGTAACAATGAGCTTGAAGAGTCAATTTTTGAAATCAAATATCTGTCAGGAAATGTCGGAGAAGGAAATTCATTTTCGAGCATCTTCACACCGGCGCGTTTCGATATGGCCATTTTTCCCGGCAATATGCAGGGCTCGGGTCGCGTGCTGCCAACCCGACAAATGGCCAATGCCTACGAGCCCGGAGACCGCCGAAGAAATGCTTCCATTGGTGATTCGGTCCGCCTGGTATCAGGCCGCTTTGAGCAGGAATTGCATGGATTGAAATTTGTAGATTTTACTACGGGCATCGTGGGTGATGGAGGAATAAATTTTACGGCGTTGCGGTATGCAGATGTACTACTGATGTATGCCGAAGCTCTAAACGAAACAGGCAATACTACGCAGGCTTTACCCTTTATTAACCAGGTGCGCGAAAGGGCAGGATTGGCTCCACTTGCCGGATTATCCAAAGCCCAATTAACCCTGGCGATAGAGCAGGAACGAAAAGTTGAATTTTTTCTGGAAGGTCACCGGTGGTTTGATCTGCTGCGGACTGGTCGTCTGCAAGTGGTGCTAAATGACTATTTTCGGCAGAACGGACTTGCGTTTACAGTAGCCGACCACGAGTTGCTGATGCCGATTCCGCTTCGGGAAATTGACATAAATCCTAATTTGGGTCAAAATCCCGGCTATTAATTATTGTAATTGAACCAAGGTTTAAATGCTATGCAAACTTCACGGGTAAAGATCCTTTTTATTGTATTTTTTCTGGCCCACAGCTGCGGACTTGTTCCGCAGCATGCCCGGGCACAATCCATTGCATCCTCACTGAAAGGGCAAAACTTCAATTCAATTACACTTGAAGCGTCTTTAAAACCTTTCCGGAAAAATGATAAAACCTATATTCGGCAGGTAGCCAGAGAAATGTTCGTGCAGTGGCATTCATTACTACGGCATACAGACACCGTCTCGGTCATGCTTTGGACAAGCGACGGCTCGGAGATTCTTGATTATAAAGGAACCATGAAACAGCCTTTGGAATGGGCAAAATATCTGGGTAACCCAAACACCAAATATGAAGTTGGATCAGGGCCCGAAGAGTTGTCTATTCATGAGCGTGCCTATTTGTACATGGAAAATCCGCCGGCTTTTACCTATGGTGATCTCAATTTCATTATTCAAACATTGAAAGAAGAAGGGAAAAAAGTAACAGGTAAGCCCATTCTAATTGGTGCTACTTTTGATCCCGGACCCGAATTTGCCAAATCAGAATTCAAGTACAAAAAGCATCCGGAGATATTGGGCGGTAGTGCAATGGGTCACAAATCATTTGTGAGCTGTTATTCGGTTCTGAATGCAGACACTGAGTCCTACGCCGGGTTTCCCAAAGGAATTCCGGCCAACACTCCTTTTGGTACTTTTTTTGGTCGGCAAAGTGAGCATTTTCTAAGAGATCTGGGCTATGATTTTATTTGGTTCAGCAATGGTTTTGGCTTTGGAGCCGAAGGCTGGTCAGCTACCGGAGCAACATTTACAGGCAAAGAATTCCAGCAAGACCGGTTGTCCGGACTTACCGCAAAAATCAACGAATTCTGGCAGTTGTTTAGAAAGGAATGTCCAGATTTTCAGATACAAACCCGGGGTACCAACCTTTCTGTTGGAGCGGATCTGGCGCGTGATGCAGTCAATCTTAAACAGATTTATGAGGGAGGTTTTAACATGCTTCCTCCGCCAAATTCACCCTGGGCCGCTTTGGACGGTGATTTTGGACTGGAAATGGTTGGTTATATGTCGCGAATGTCCGAGCTGCCCGATCACCGCTTTTTGTTTCGCTACTACACCCACGATCCCTGGTGGCTCAATAGCCCCTGGCTGGACCGCTATGGCCGTGAGCCGCATGACATTTACCTGCCTATGTCCGTGAGCCGACTAGATGCCCGCGGGACTATTGGTATTCCCACGCACCTGAACTTTTTAACGATTGATAATTCATTGGGCGAGATGCCTACGCAGGTTCCTGACGAAGTGACCCCGCATATCCTGAAAGCACGTTACGATGCCCCGACCGCACCTGGTCCGCTCGTATGGGTTTACCCATTCGATGAGTATCATCAGTGGGCATACGATGACAAAGAACGTTTGCCGCAGGTCTATTACGGAGACTGGTTTATTCGTCAGGCAATAAACAACGGGTTGCCATTGAATACGGTAATTTCTACTACTTCATTCCAGGCCGCGATTGCCGGGAAGCCCGATTTGTTTAAGGAATCTACCCTTCTGACTATTGCGCCTGATGCCGGCTCGACGCTGGAAAGCGCCCTGATTAATTTTGTGCAAAAAGGTGGTAAGTTGATCATTTTCGGTCCTACGGATCATTGCGGTCCGGCATTTCTGGAATTTATTAACCAAAAAAACGATGTCCCGCTCGAAGGAGAATTTAACGTGAGTACCTCGATGTCAACCGATCAGCTGGAAGAACCTTATCCTGCAAAAATAAATCACCGGTCACTGTTTAACGGTGGGGGGGTTCGTTCCGTATTGAAAGACCGACAGGATTCTTACACCCGTTTGCTGGCCGAAATGCAACAGGGGACACATCGTAGAGATGCCGCCTGGATACGTAACAAACCGGAATGGAAGGGAGGGAAAGTCGCCTATGTTCGTGGTACTAATACGAGCAGTTTTACCGGCGGAAGGCTGCTGACGCCTGATACTACCAAAACCTACTTTGAGGGATCGCTATTGCTTCGGTACCTGCTACCCGAATTTGGTCTGACTCACCGAATCGAAAAACGGGATCCTTCGATCAAAAACCCAGTACTGACCGTTGCCCGTTCCAACAATGCTTTTGTCTTCTCTGGCTATAATCCCAACAGTACGGTCCGGCAGCACTTTCGATTTGAGCAGGGAGCACCGTTACTTTTGGGGTTGGAAACCCGGCTGGTGGAGGGGCATTCTTCCTACACAATGCCCACAGCCTGGAACCGCGAATGCAGGGTTTTTGTGGAACAAAACGACGGAATCATTTCCTTCAAAGAACTTCATTCCGGGCAAAGAGGCATTAACAAAAGATATAGCGTAGGTGGATTAAAGAATGCAACCGTTCGGATTTACGCCGAAGAACAAGTAAGTCCCTCTCAGTTTCATGCCTATGGAAATGCATCCTATCCGTGGAAAACAGGGCAAGTGCCGTTCAGGCGAGTATCTGATCATTTGGGAAACTATTTCGTGGTTGAAAAAATAACAGGAGAACTGGTAGTTTCCTGGTAATGAAAATGCCTGCTTTTGGCACAGGATTGATTAACTGTATTTTTAAACCCGGAAGAAATGAGAAACAAGATTTACCTGATTCTAAATCTGCTGCATATTACTACTTGCTGCCTTGCCCAGCCGGGTGCGGCCCAGCCGGGTGCGGCCCAGCCGGGTGCGGCCCAGGAGATAAAGGTGTTGCAGCAGGGATTTCAAAATCCGCAGGGAACTGCCCGACCTAAGGTTTACTGGTGGTGGCTTAATGGACATACAGATACAACGCTTTTGAAAGAGGAACTACGGAGTATCAAAAATGCCGGTTTAGGTGGGGTAGATATTTTTGAAATTGGATTCCGTCCAGACGGACAGGTACCGGCGGGTCCGGCCTTCATGGGCAATGAATCAATCAAAACAATTACTACCGCCATACGTGAAGCCACGAAACTTAATCTGGAAGTTGGATTAAATCTGGCCAGTAGCTGGAATGCAGGAGGAAGCTGGGTAACGCCACAACATGCAGCGAAGTCGCTTTATTTTTCCTCCATAACCACTACACAACCTGGGCTGCAAACTCTGTCAATTCCTTTTCCCGAAATTCCCCGAAAAGATACTAAGGGAAATGAGTTGCTCATCCAGTTTGATCCCGACGGTAAACCCGTATATCGGCAGGAAGTTGCGGTTCTGGCTGTCCCGATAAATGAAGAAAGGAAACATTTGGATACTGCCCGGATTATAAATCTTAGTCAATTGTTTGACCCAAAAACCGAAACTCTGCGCTGGAAAGTACCGGCGGGTCGCTGGGAAATTCACCGCTATGTGTGCTCCAATTCAGGGGATCCGCTTCTTTTGCCCAGTCCCAATTCCCGCGGGCCAATCATTGACCATTTTGACTCCACGGCCACCCGAATGCACTTTATGTATTTCATAAACCGGCTAAAACCCGTTTTGGGAGATTTTAGAAAAACAGCCTTGAAAAATCTATATTTAGCCAGCTTTGAGGCTAAAAACGCCCTATGGACGCCTACGCTTGCCGCTGAATTCAAAAAGCTAAACGGCTATGAAGTGGAAAAATTTCTGCCATACATCTTTAACAAAAACGCTTTCGATTCACTGACAACCAGCCGCTTTCAGCAGGATTTGAACCGAACGATTTCTGAGCTTATGATCAATAATCATTACCGGAAGGGTAAAGAAATTGCCAATAGTTATGGGTTGAATCTTATTTCGGAGGCGGGCGGTCCTGGCCCGCCGCTACACAATGTACCTGTGGAGGCCATAAAAGCCCTGGGCTCACTGGATGTTCCGCGCGGGGAGTTCTGGATTAACCATGAACGGCTCGATGGGAGCAAAGAAAATATTGACCTTTTAATGCTGGTAAAAGAAATTGCGGCAGCATCCCATTTGTACGAACGTAAAATTACAGAGCTGGAAGCATTTACGAGCTTTCAAAACTGGCAGGAAGGTCCCGGCGACATGCGACCTGTCGGCGATCGGGCTTTTTGTGAAGGGATGAACCGGGCGGTTATTCACGGATTTACTCATAATCCTACCAAAGATGGATTTCCGGGTAATGTATATGCTGCCGGTACCCACTATAATGTCAAAACTACCTGGTGGTCAAAGGTCAGGCCATTCAACGACTACTTGTCCAGAGTTTCCTATATTTTACAGGAAACCGACTTTTTTGCTGATGTTCTATATTACTATGGCAATAAGGTGCCAACTTTTGGAACACCAAAAAACACTCGTTTTTCGGTAGGTTCGGGTTATGATTACGAATTGATCAACAGTGAAAAACTTCTCAATGATTTACGTGTGGAAAACGGCATGCTGACTTTACCGTATGGCGCCAGGTTTAAAGTTCTGGCACTGGATGAAATCGTGGGCAATGATCTGGCTGTTTTAAAAAAGCTGGAAGCCCTCTCCAAAGCCGGGGCCATTATAACTGGTAAGAAACCAGCCGCTACATGGGGAGAAAGTCAGCAAATAGTCGAAAGGCTGTGGAGTGATGGGGGAGAATTTTCCGTCAAAAAAGTTGGAAATGGGAAGGTGTTTACAACTTCTCCCCTGCAAATCCTGCAAGAAATGAGCTTACAACCCGATTTTGATTATCCTGATAAAGGATCCCAAAGGCTGGACTACATGGGTAAAAACCAGCCGGCTCTTGATTTTATACACCACAAAAAAGGAAATCTGGATTTTTATTTTGTGCGTAATACCACAGCACAGGCGCTCTCACGGCTGTGTTCGTTTCGTCAAAAGGATAAATTTCCGCAGCTATGGAATGCCATGACGGGGGAAATTCTTCCAATTCCAGTTTTTAATCAAACCACTTCTCAGGTCGAAATTCCGCTAAGTTTCGATCCCTTTGGTTCGTACTTCGTTGTTTTTTCCGGACAAATTAGTGCTCCTGCCTACACTTCTGTTAGTGATAGTTCAGCACATCCGCCGCGGCTGGAATATACGGCCAAAGGAATTCAGTTTTGGGAGAAGGGAACTATTGAATTAAAGGAAAATTCTGGGTCAAAAAAAATTAATAATTCGATACAAGAGCACACTTTATCGGGGCCATGGGATGTGCAATTTTCCAAGGGCTGGGGCGCACCTGAATATGTGACCTTTTCAGAGCTGATTTCCTGGTCTGAGTCTACCAATAAGGGGATATCCTACTATTCTGGAACCGGAATCTATACCAAAACCTTTACCTTTGAAACCGATCATTCAGGACAGGTTTACCTGGATTTGGGAAAGGTTGGAAAAGTAGCCGAAGTGTGGCTCAACGGAAAATCGCTGGGTATTACGTGGACTGCACCCTATCGCTACAATATTACGAGTCATGTACGTGCTGGTGAGAATTTACTCAGAGTCGAGGTCATCAATACCTGGGCAAACCGCATTATTGGAGATATTCGTGAAAAAGAAAACTTTACCCAAACGAATTTAAAAGTAAGAGGATCCCGGGAATTGCTTTGGTCAGAAACACCCCTGATGGAATCAGGATTAATCGGCCCCGTTAGTATCCGTACTCTTAAACCTACCCAACCATGATTCACAAAACTGCTTTGTTTTTACTGGTATCTTACCTGAGTGTACCTTCGTTCGTTTATGGGCAAATGGCCAATTCGACCGAGTATCTGGCTGATGTCAAAAAAGAATTACAAGCCGTTTGGCCCAAAAACAGAACAATTAACGTAGTTTTTCACGGACATTCGGTCCCGGCAGGATTTTGGCACGACCATGAAGTTCATAGTCTTGAATCTTATCCACACCTGGTGTTCAGAAAGCTAAAAGAGCAGTACCCGTACGCAGTGATTAACGCCATCGTAACTGCCGTTGGCGGGGAGAATTCGCAAAAAGGCGAGGCCCGGCTGGAAGAACAAGTGCTGGTTTACCGCCCTGATGTGCTATTAATTGACTATGCACTCAATGATCGATTTCTTGGTCTTGAAAAATCTAAAGAAGCCTGGGAAAGCATGATTCAGAAAGCACTTGCTAAAAATATAAAAGTAATATTGATTACTCCATCGCCCGATCAACGGGTAAATTTGCTCGAAGCTGACAATTTATTGGATCAGCATGCCAGGCAGATTCGGCTTCTGGCAGAAAAATATGGTTTAGGTCTGGCAGATCCGTACGCAGAATTTAAGAAAATTGCTTCTACTGGTACGTTACCGCAGTATATGTCTCATGTCAATCATCCCAATCTGAAAGGCCATGAAATTATCGCTCAAAAGGTAGTTGACTGGTTTATCTTCAACTAAATCTAAGCACCCGTCAGCCCGTGGTCGTTGTAGTCAGGATTAGCCACTATGGCAAATTTATACTTATCGCCCCGGTAGTAGGATCGCTCAATTTCGACAACTTTACTACCCGCGCATACCACGGCACTATCCAAAATAAACATAGCGGTGGCCCTGGTTAGCTCAAAGTTGTTCTCTTGTGCCTCAGGTTGTACAATGTCCGTGCTGAGGGTTTGTTTGACTTCCTCAATTTTCAGCTGGTAGGTACTTTCGTATACCTTAAAATAGGAAATCTCGGTAGGAAGCCGGTTAATGTTGGGGCACATACCAAGCGATATATATTTTAATTCATCCTTGATGATTTCATCATCCGCAAATCGAAGCTGATGGATTTTCAGTACCGGTCCATCAATTATGAAGTGTCGGCCGCCAATTTCAGACGAGATGCCGTCAGGAAGAATGGTTTTTTCTAGCACCAGATTTTTTGGTTGAAATCCTTCGGCAATCAAACTTTCATGAAACCCCCGGCGGGTGGCATAAATTGAGCCAAGCGTACGTACAAGGTGATGATCAGTCGTGCGATTGAGTACATAGGTGCCTTTTCCCTTAATCCGTTTAGCCCAACCTTTCGATTCCAAATCCAGCAAACTTTTCCGGGCGGTTGTGTTGCTGATCTTGTATTCCCTGATCAGTTCATTTTCTGATGGAATCTGATCACCCGGTTGAAGCTCACCGATTTTTATTTGTTCAATAATATTTTCGCTGATGGCGATAAATTTTGGTTTCATCAAGGGGGTAATGACGGGTTTTAACTAAGAATTGTTTTATCCCCGGAGTAACTCCGGGGAGGATTTAGAATTCTATACATTTTGGTAAAAATATAGAATTAATGCAAGTTGTAAAAATGAAGGTTAAATAAGATACATTAAACCAGGATTTGAAGCATCTACCCAAAAACTGACGAATGCAGCCAGTAAATTTAACTGATCGCCCAATTTTCCAGCCAGGGGGGCATACTCACCTCCCGAGTTTTTGGATCAGAACCCTGATTAATACACCAATCAGTCTCCCAGGTTATACCAGGGATTACACGACCATTTCCTTCAAAATGTTAGAAAAATAGAAATTTGGAATACTAGCTTAATCAGTAAATTAGGAAACCATGTCAATTACCTATAAAATATCGTCATACACCATAACAAAAGGTTATCAATCTCGCAGGAAATAATTGGTTAGTTTTGGGTACTTAAAACGTATACAGAGCTCAGACAGGCTCATGAATTGTGAGTGAGAATCACGGAGTGGCCTCATTAGAGAGAATATGAAAAAGAAATTCAAACAACACGTGCGACTGGCACGCTATGTTATTTATAAAGAAACTTTACTGGATTTCAGGGAACATACGTGGACATTCATTGGCTCGTTCGTAGGCATAGCCCTGATTGGCTGGCTGAGCAGTTTGTACTTTTCTGAAACCGACAATCTGTTTTTAATCGGATCTTTTGGTGCTACCTCAGTTCTGCTGTTTGGGCAACTAAACAGCCCTCTGGCGCAACCCCGAAATCTACTGGGAGGGCACCTGATTTCGGGCATAGTGGGAGTCATGATGGTGCAACTGCTACCCCATGATCTATGGTTGTCATCGGCTTTGTCGGTTTCGCTTTCTATTGTTCTCATGCAGGTAACCAAAACCCTGCACCCGCCCGGAGGAGCCACCGCTTTGATTGCCAATATCGGCTCAGAAAAAATACGAAGTTTGGGTTATTGGTATGTCCTTAACCCGGTTTTAACTGGTGTATTGGTGCTGCTGATTGTTGCTTTGATCATCAATAACATAACCCCTAATCGGCAGTATCCTTACAATGCGGAGTGGTACAAGATCTGGAAAAGAAGGTACCGGTAAGAAATACCTTGTTTCTGTTAAGAGAATGCAGAAGCTAATCATACGTATAATTGTACCGAACAACGGATAATTCAAAACTACCCTCCGTCCGGGTAATTGTGGCGCTGCTTACCCTATTTTCATCATCAAAAGTGTAATCGAAATTGAGAACAAAAGCAGCATTTCTAAATATCCCCTGATTTGGCAGAGTGACTTTCTTCAAAAGATGGGTACTATATTTCCCTAAAACATCGCCTCTAATTAAAAATGAGGAGCTTCCCAACGGTTCACTTCCTGCCTGATCGTATTGGGAATGTTGGTATACCCATAAGTAGCCGTATAGTTTCCAAATCCATCATGATTCATGACTTCCCATTTCAGCAAGTTACCCTCCGGTGAAAACACCCGGCTTATCAGGTCGCCTTCGGTGCTATGGGCTGCAATCCAATAACCATTTTTGTATAAATAGTTGATCTCGCTGCTTTTACCTTCTTTTGAGACAGTTGCCTGATCACCAAACCCGTTGCTGTTTAGTTTGTATTCCTTTATTGTTCCATCATATGATAAAGTGGCCCGGTCGTCCGTTGCTTTTAAATTCCAAAACTCATTGATGCCCGAAGCTATATGTGACAGTCGATTTTGAGAATCGTATTCGAAACGATAGGGTAACTGAGTCATAGCTTTTTCTGAGGATGGTGTTGCTAAAAATTCCAGCAAAACATCCTTTACCAAAGACTGAGGTACTTCAATAGCAACTATGTCGACTTGTCGGGAAGTAATTGCTTGTGCTTTATCCTGTGCCGTTATCACAAGCCCAACAGGCATAGGCGTGGAATTCTCACGTTTGCATCCAGTCAATAGCATCGTAGCAACTCCTCCAAGAAGAAAAAATCGTTTCATGATTCAGACGATTTAATGGGTGAAAATGAGATTGATAAGGGTATATCCAACTAACGAAATAGGTTTTTTGATCGTACCTGTATACAAATCTTTTTGTTGAAAAAATAATGCAGATTCAGAGTTGATATTTTCCCCATTTTCCTCAGCTATTTAAGGAATTACATGTATCAGCCTACAAAATTAACCAGAAAAAAAATGGGCTATTTAGTGCTGGAAATGCACGTGGCGAATGCTTTTACTAACTATCAGTTACTTTAAATATCGCAACCCGAATCTGCAAGTCCAGCCACTCTGCGACACTGGCATACCTTTAATACAATGTTAATGAAAATTAAACATTGGAAATTCACATGATTCAACTTGATAAAGTAGGGTATGATACCTACGAAACTGGAAGTGCCAGAAAAAAAGAAGTTCAATTGCCAAATAATCTTATCTGTTTTTCACACCTGCGATGGGATTTTGTCTTCCAAAGGCCCCAACATCTACTGACGCGCTTTTTAAAGCATTTTACCATACATTTTATTGAAGAACCGGTATTTGACGCCGAGTTGCCTTATTACAGTTTTAGTGAGCGGTCAGAAAACCTGACACTTGTGGTGCCACACCTCGTACCTGGTATGAACGAGGAACAGATTAGTGCGGCACAGGAAGCATTACTTGCTAAATTTTTACAGCAGGAAGACCTGATGGATTATGCATTTTGGTACTATACACCAATGGCCCTGGCATTTAGCCACGGATTCAGACCCGCCCTGACGATCTACGATTGTATGGATGAATTGTCAGCTTTCAAATTTGCTCCCAGTCAGTTGCAGATTTTGGAAAAGGAGCTATTGAAAAGGGCGAATATCGTGTTCACCGGCGGACAGTCTCTTTACCATGCCAAACGGGATATGCACCATACCATTTATCCTTTTCCCAGTAGTATTGACAAGGGTCATTTTGGCAAAAGTCGTGGACAAATTACCCCTCCCCAAGATCAGGCAGGCATCCCGCAACCCCGACTTGGATTTTATGGGGTAATTGACGAACGCTTTGATCTGGATTTAATTGAGGAAGTAGCCCGACAACGTCCTGCCTGGCAATTTGTATTGATTGGTCCGGTTGTCAAAATTGACCCATCGTCTCTTCCCAAATTACCCAATATTCATTTCCTGGGCACTAAGTGTTACGAAGAATTGCCGGGTTATCTGGCTGGTTGGGACATTGCATTAATCCCATTTTTACTCAACGAGTCCACGCGTTTTATCAGCCCGACAAAAACACCTGAATACCTGAGTGCCGGTATACCTGTTATTTCTACTCCGATTCAGGATGTTGTTTACCCCTATGGAGAAGAGGGTATTGTACAGATTATCAGCACTCCTCAGGAACTGATCTGTGCGTCCGAAAAAATCTTGAATCAGCAGTTTGACAGACAGGAATGGTTGACACAAGTGGATGCATTTTTGGCTGATAAATCCTGGGATAGCACCGTCGAAAATATGGTCGAACGTATCAGAGATTGTTTTTTTACAAAATCAATCTACTGATGCCACCACCTGAATTAGAGATATGGGGTGGTATTGAGTGTACCATTAACCGCATTGGAAATGTATATGCAGACCAGTTGGAGTATGCCGGGCACTACGAACGGGAAACCGACCTGCGCCAGATAGCTGATTTAGGAATCAAGACGCTTCGATACCCGATACTTTGGGAAAGGCATCAGCCCCAAAACGGGAAAGCCATTGACTGGACTTTTGCGGAAACGAAGCTGGCGACTTTGCAGGAGTTGCAGATTGAACCCATTGTGGGTTTGGTACACCACGGCAGCGGGCCGGCTTTTGTATCTTTCTTTGACGGAAGCTTTGAGCAGGGATTGGCCGATTATGCCCGGCAAGTAGCAGAAAAGCTTCCATGGGTCAACTTCTATACCCCCGTCAATGAGCCGCTGACTACCGCACGGTTTTGTGGTCTATATGGTTTGTGGTACCCGCATGGGACCGATGATTATAACTTCGTCCGGGTGCTGATCAGCGAGTGCAAAGCAACTGTGATGGCCATGCAGGCGATTCGGCAGGTGAACCCTTTGGCGCAATTGGTCTTTACCGAAGATTTGGGCAAAACATACAGCACTGCCATGCTGCATTATCAGGCCGACTTTGAGAATCATCGACGCTGGATTTCTTTTGACCTGGTGTCTGGAAAAGTAAATGTAAAACATCCGATGTGGGAATACCTGCTGTGGGCAGGAGCTCAGGAAGAAGACCTTTATTTTTTGCTCACTTCACCATGTCCTCCCGACATCATAGGTCTGAATTACTACATCACCTCTGAGCGGTACCTGGATGAAGCACTGGAAACTTATCCCGCAAATACGCATGGCGGAAATGGTCGTCATTGCTATGCCGATGTAGAGGCAGTTCGCGTTCAGCTGGACGAACCTACTGGTCCGTATACGTTGATTAAGGAGGTGTGGGACAGGTACCATTCACCGCTCGCTGTCACCGAGGTACATTTGCATTGCACCCGTGAACAACAATTGCGCTGGTTTTACGGAATGTGGAAAACTGCCTGCCAATTAAAAGAAGATGGCGTTGATATTCGTGCCATAACCGCCTGGGCTATGTTCGGCTCATTTGGGTGGAATAGTTTATTAACCAAACCACCGGGAAACTATGAATCGGGGGTTTTTAAGCTCACTAAGAATAAGTTAAAACCGACAGCATTGGCCGGATTAATTGACCAGCTTATTCGCAAGGAGAAAATTCGTCCTTCGACTCTGAATGGCGAAGGGTGGTGGCAAACCGAAGAGAGGTTGCTCTATACTGAATGGACCCAACCACCTGCCTGATGTGAACAGTTCAGGTGGAATATAAGGAATAGTATATTTGGCATCTTTTTAGAATGGGCAAAAAAGGATGATTTCCTCATGCCTTTCTCGTTGTAAAAAAGCAGCTAACAGAATCGTTCCCTTTATCTGCCTTTCCTTATTGATGGATGAATTGGCCCGTAAAGAACATGAATGTCAGGCTGAGCGAAGTCGAAGCCAGTCTACCGGCGGGCTTCGACCGCCAGTCGGCCCTGTTCGCTCAGCCTGACAAATTTCCTAAACTATATACTTTCTTTACAAATTTACTCACGTATCAATAAAGTGCGCTCCCAACCATTTTGAAAAGCGGTACTTTTGTTTATATATTCGGTGAAACGCATAAAGATTTATAAATATCTTTGAGAGAAATCATTCCTCTTTTTCTTTGCTTTTTTAACCAAAAATGGGAATTCATTCCCTGAATCATCCCGTGTCAGGTAAATGTCGGGTAATTGTAGTGGTGTTGCCTATGGTTCTTTCCTTACTTTGTGAAAAAACATACATATGAAAACAGGTCAATTAATTAAAGAACTACGGCTGAAAAAAGGCATCACGCAGGAAGATTTAGCCGCCAAAACCGACATAAGCGTGCGGACCATTCAACGCATTGAAAGCGGCGAGGTAGACCCCCGTGCCTATACACTTCAATCCATTGCTGCGGCTTTGGACGTAGCGTATGAAGTTTTGATATACAGCACATCTGAGGGGAATGCCATTCAGGAAAAAGAAAGCAGTAGGTGGCTTCCCATCCTTCATCTCAGCGGTCTGTTGTTGTTGATTTTTCCCCCCATTTTGGTTTGGATCTGGAAACGGGATGAAGTCCCTGGAATTCGCAGGCACGCAGTAGAGGTACTGAACTTCCAGTTGAGCATGTCGCTTTACTTTCTTGTCTTCGTAATTGCCTTTTCCCCGCCTCTCTTGCTATTGATTTTTCTTTTCAGCCAGGTTATGATTATTTTGAATTCGGTGAAGGTAACCAGTGGGCAACCCTACAAATATCCTTTGTCGATACGGTTTTTGAAACAGGAAATGGTGGTTCAGAATGCGTATGAATGAAAGGCTATATTGTTCTATATCCTGCTTGAAAAGTAGTTTAATAATTCCAAACCTACAGCACTAATGGGCTGGTTGATTTTCTGATTATTTGCCTGTGATATAAAAGAACCGGAAATATTGGGAATCTGATTCCTAATATTTCCGGTTTTGCAAATACATAAGAACTAGTTAAACTTCTGCCCGAAACACCTAACGAGCACTCAAATAGTTTCAGAGATTAAAATTCAATCCAAACGAAAGGAGCGTATCATCCTGCCTGAAATCTTTGTTGAATAAATTAAAACTCTTCATGAGCTGAACCTGTAATTTGATTTTTTCAAATCCTCCACGCACCGTAAGTGCTGGTTCCAACAAGAATGTAGATGCATTGTCATTCAGGTAATTGACCTGATTAACTCCGTCAAAAATCAAGCTTCCTCTTACATTGGAGTAGTTCAGACTTGCCAGTCGGGTTGAGCCAGTAACAGTAAAAAATTTATTGTAATAACTAAAAGAGGGTTGCACCCCAAACCGCATAAAATTAGCTTCGATTATACCGGTGGTGTTCGGGTTTTGTGCCAGGCTGCCGGGAAAATGATTTTCCATGTTTCCTCCACCAATCAATGCATATACGTCGAAATGCATGTTCGGATTTACATTGGTAAAATAACCGATTCCACCTTCTATCATTTTACCGTAACCTCCCGTTTCGCTGCTTTCGTTTTTTGGAAATACGTAACCACCATTTGCCTGAATGGCCAAATGGTCGCTTATTCCGTAGGCTCCCTGCAATTCAGCCTGATTACCGTTACCTGCAACGGTAATGCTTGATTGTCCTTTGGCGCGGATTACAGGCACATTCTGTGTATTGGGAATGTAGTACTTGGGGCTGCATCCGATGGCCAACAAGCCAAGTGAGGCAATAGTGAGTTGATGCATGATTTTCATACGTGCGGCTGATAAAAGTGTTAGACTTTTTTTTGAGATTATTAAAAATCAGTAAATAAAAGTATGCCATGCATTAGAAATGTAAAGATGAGGACCCCAACTAAAATGACTTATCCATACGTGATAATCACATGGGATATGCAAGAAGTAGCCATGTGAAGCTTTGGGTATATTATGTATGAAGGGTTTTTGTAGCAGGACTAATGCAGGAAGTGAACTTACTTGAAAAATATAACTTGTTGAACTTGAATTTGTAGCCAAATGATTTAATATAGTTATAAATTTAGGTAGGATGGCATACATGAGTAACTATTTCTTGAAAGAACCTTATGGTCTCATTTATTCTCTCGTAATTCTAAATTAAGAGTAATCTCATTTAACCAGTTATCTTCTATGAAAAAACCGTTTCTATTCTCTTTTATGTGCTTTTTGACGGCGGCCACGTTACTGACTTCCTGCCAACAGGAAGAGCGCAAACGCCCCAACATTGTTTTTATCATGTCGGATGATCATGCCTATCAGGCTATTTCGGCGTATAGCAACAAGCTGCTTCAAACCCCAAATATTGACCGAATTGCCAACGAAGGCATGCTTTTTAGCAATGCGTGCGTGACGAATTCTATTTGCGCGCCGTCGCGGGCGGTGATTCTGACGGGAAAGCACAGTCATCTGAACGGCAAGATTGACAACTATTTCCCTTTTGATACCACTAATATTACCTTTCCTCAAATTCTGCAATCCAATGGCTACCAAACGGCCATGTTTGGCAAGCTTCACTTTGGCAACAACCCGAAGGGTTTTGATGAATTCAAAATACTGCCCGGTCAGGGACATTACTACAACCCTGATTTTATTACCAAAAAGGAAGGGACGATTACCCTCACAGGCTACGTGACAGACCTGATCACGGACATGACGCTGAATTGGCTCAAAAATGAGCGGCAGGAAGATAAACCCTTTTTCCTGGCCTTTCTGCATAAAGCTCCCCATCGCGAATGGCTTCCTGCGGAGCGGCATTATAAGGAATTTATCAACCGCAGTTTTCCGGAGCCGGCCACCCTTTTTGATACCTACGAAGGGCGGGGAAGAGCTTCAAAAGAGCAGGAAATGAACCTGTTGACGCACATGAACTGGGCAGGAGACTCGAAGATTACTCCTGAAAATATGGATAAACTGGGCATTAAAGAATCGCATTCGTACGACAAGGGAAACTACACAAGCACCGTGGGACGCATGAATCCTGAGCAGCGCAGGGCATGGGATGAAGTTTACGGGAAAATGAACGAGGAATTCATTAAAAACTACCCAAACATGTCCAGGACTGACCAAATGAAATGGCGGTATCAGCGTTACATGCAGGATTATCTGGGTTCGATTGCGGCGGTTGATGAGGGCGTAGGCAAAGTGCTGGACTTTTTGAAAGAAAATGGTCTGGACGAAAATACGATTGTGGTCTATACGTCCGATCAGGGGTTTTATCTGGGAGAACACGGCTGGTTTGACAAGCGGTTTATATTTGATGAATCCTTCAAAACACCGCTGTTGGTCAAATGGCCGTCGGTGATTAAACCAGGATCAAAAAATAGCCAAATGGTTCAGAATCTGGATTTTGCGCAGACTTTTCTGGAAGCAGCCGGCATCATTCCGCCAGCCGACATGCAGGGCGAAAGTCTGATTCCAATTTTTAAAGGAGAAGGTAAGAATTTCAGAGATGCAGCCTACTACCACTACTATGAGTACCCAAGCGTTCACATGGTGAAGCGGCACTACGGCATTGTGACGGAGAAATACAAACTCGTGCATTTTTACTATGACATCGACGAGTGGGAGCTCTATGACCGCACGAGCGATCCGAATGAAATGAAAAACGTCTATAACGATCCAAAATATGCTTCCATAAATGCGGAGCTACACAAAAAACTAGCCGATTTACGAATAAAGTACAAAGATTCGGAAGAACTTGACAAGCAGTATATTGAAAAGTATAAAGAGCTCGAAAAAGATGGGAAAATATTCCGGTAGTATACCCGTTGAAATGTACATTTTGAAGATTTAATCCGGGCCGCCAACACTTTTTCTAAAATTGTTGGCGGTGCTTTTTTAACATTTAGTTAGGCGATTTTAAATATGCAAAACTCCGGTCATCAATCGATATGGTAATATGGTTTAAAAGGCATTATTTTAAATTCTTTCTTTTTACACTACTTAATTTTACTGGCTGCATACAACCATACATGCCTCCTGAAATTGTGCGTGCAGAAAGCTTTTTGGTTGTGGACGGGTTCCTTAACGTTAAACCACTGACAAACAGTCAATTTAAGCTGAGTCGTACACAAACTATTTATGACAAAAAGCTGCCGGATTTGGAGCAAGAGGCCTTGGTACGCATAGAAGGTGATAAGGGCAGTGTTTTTGATTGTATCGAAAGCCATCCAGGAGTATATACACTTGGGCCAAATACCTATGCAGAAAATGAAAAATTTCGGCTCAGAATTCAATTGCAAGATGGCAAGGCATATGTATCCGAATATGTCCCGGCAATGCAAACTCCGCCAATTGACAGTGTAACCTACCAGGTAAATCCAGACAATTCGGATGTACAATTTTACGTTAGTACACATGACCCACAAAATAAAACACGCTTTTATCGATGGAGTTTTGAGGAAACATGGGAATATCAAATGCCACTTTTTTCCAATTATGATATTCGTGACAAACAAATTGTACTTAGAACGGAAGGCGTAAATCGGTGCTGGGACACGCGTAAATCCGGCAGGATTACCGTTGGTTCATCTGTCAGGCTTAGCGAAGATAAAATTCAGGAAATGCCCATTACCTATGTTCCTGTTGGTAGCGAAAAATTGCGATATAAATATAGCATACTGGTTAAGCAGTTTGGCGTTTCGCCAGAAGAATTTGAATACTGGAACAATCTTTCTCAAACCAACGAACTCACCGGCGGGCTATTTGATGCGCAACCGACAGAAGTTACAGGGAATATTTCCTGCATCAGCAACCCCGGCGAGCCGGTTTTTGGGTTTTTTAGTGCAACTTCATTGGAAGAAAAACGATTGTTTGTCACCGAAGGATTGGGCGTGCTTAATTACCTGGATTCAACTTGTGAACCACTAGACACCTTGCCGGCCTCCGAAGCGATCCGGATGAATGAGGAGCTGTCACATTTGATTTTGGTTGAGTTTTTTGTTCCCGGATCGCCTGAACTTTGGTTTACCATGGGCAGTCCGGCGTGCAGCGATTGCCGGGAATTAGGTGGAACTACTAAAAAACCACCCTTTTGGGAGTAATTTTTGGACTGAATTTAATTCCATTTCCTACCAATTTATAAATTAGATTTATGCAAGAAAATAAACTAATAAAAGTAGGTGTTGTTCAGGCAACGCCTGCGCTATTTGACATCAAAAAAACGGTGGAAATTATTATTTCCTGGATTGAAAAAGGAGCTAATGAAGGCTGTCAACTACTTCTGTTCCCAGAATCATTTATTCCCTGCTACCCACGAGGGTTGGATTTTGATGCAATCATTGGACGTCGAACTGATAAAAGCCGAAATCAGTGGCTGGATTACTGGAACAATTGCATTGAAACCGGTTCAGAATACATTACCCAAATCGGTGAAGCCATCAGAAAAGCAAACCTTTTTGTAGCCCTGGGCGTCACCGAAAAAGAAGCAATTGGCGGTTCCTTATATTGTACATTGCTCTACTTTGATACGAATGGCTCCCTGATTGGAAAACATAGAAAATTGAAACCAACTGGCCTTGAACGGTACATTTGGGCAGAGGGTGATGGAAGTACTTTGGTCGGTTTTTATACCTCACTGGGCAAAATCAGCGGACTGATTTGTTGGGAAAACTACATGCCTTTGGCACGAATGGCACTCTATACCCAAGGGGTAGAAATTTACCTGGCTCCAACCGCAGATTCAAGAGAAAGCTGGCAATCTACCATGCAGCATGTAGCGCTGGAAGGGCGTTGTTTTGTACTTGCAGCTAACCAATTCGTTAGAAAGTCTGACTATCCTGAGCGCTATGCGGAGGATTTAAAGGACGAACCCGACACGATGAGTTCGGGAGGAAGTGTTATCATTTCACCCATGGGTGAGGTGTTGGCTGGTCCGCTCTGGAACGAGGAAGGTCTATTGATAGCAGACTTAGATTTTTCACTTTTGGCCAAAAGTAAACTTGACTTTGACGTGGTTGGGCATTACGCCCGAAATGATGTTTTTACGTTTGGGGTGGCTAATCAGCCAAATCTGCTGAAAGTGACGTAGGGAAACTATCTCTCAGAATGTTTATTCCTGCATATCGATTCATGACTTATATTTAAATAGTTACAATATCCATTTTTGTTTTGTTACCTCTTCTTTGTTCTACGGATGCTCTAAAAATATATACTTCTTTCATCTACATTTTAACAAAAATTATCAGATATTGCCACTTCAATAGCGGTGACAAAACTCTATTGAATTACTCCTTTCATAGCTAAACATATCCATGATTCGTTTATTTTACTCCCTCGCACTGCTTATTTGCCTCGTTTCTACAAGTAAAGCACAAATTGGAATCGGTGCCGAACCACATCCATCAGCTGCACTTGATCTGAACGCAACTGACAAAGCTTTTTATCCTCCCCGAGTTACAACCGCTCAAAGAATTGCCATTGAAAATCCGCAGGCAGGTGCCTTTGTCTACGACACCGATAAAGGCAGAATGTATTTGTACGATGGGCAAAACTGGTACCCGCTTACGATAGAAACCAATGGTGCTCATCCTCTCATTGACCGCTTTGCAAGCGATGGAAAACAACAAGACTATTTTGGGCATAGTGTAGCAATTGATGGCGATTATGCCATTGTTTCAGCAGTTGCCCATTCATCCTTTAAAGGGCAGGCCTACATTTTTGTGCGGGAAGGGAATACATGGAAGGAGCAGGCTGTTCTTTCGTTTCCTGCTGGGCAATCTGGTGATTATTTTGGAATGAGTGTATCAATTTCAGGGAACTACGCTGTTGTGGGCGCCAATAGAAGGACAGTTCAAGGCGTCAATACTGAACCTAATTATGTGCAGGGCATAGCAGTTGTTTATGTACGTTCAGGCTCAACCTGGACTCAACAAGCGGTACTTTCAGGTAGTGACGGTGCTTTATATGATGGTTTTGGAACTTCCGTTTGCATTAAAGGTACTGATATAATTGTTGGTGCCCCGTACAAAAATCAGAATATAGGTCAAGCGTATATATTTTCATTGCAAAATTCCCAATGGACTGAACAGGCTATTTTAAGAAATGAGCAGGGTACTTCCGGGGCCTCTTTTGGTCTTTCAGTATCTATATCTGGTGATCATGCAATTGTAGGTGAACCATATGGGTTTACTGATGAGCTGGGTGAAGCCTATATCTATTATCGTTCAGGAAATTCCTGGATCATGCAGTCTCGTTTAATGAAAAGTAACAGTAACCCAGACGAAAACTTTGGGAATTCTGTACTTATTACTGATAAGTATGCGGTTGTAAGTTCTCCTAGTGAAGCATATAATTCAGGAACTATCATTATATACCAAAGAAATGGAATAAACTGGAATGAATATACTACACATCTAATTTTTTCCGGTGTACCACATCTCAATTTTGGAAAAAGTATTTCTATTTCTGATGATTATTTATTAGTTAGTGGTCAAATAGACGATAGTTCAATAGAATTTGATAAGGGTCGGGTTTATTTATTTAAAATAGAAGAATTCAATACGACATTAGTGAAGCAATTCTCAAATACTTCACCTCCTAATTCTAATTTTGGACATAGTGTAGGAATTTCAGGAAGTTCATTTATAATAGGAGAATATTATTTTGACAGTGGACGGGGTAAAGTAGCTTTTGGTACGGTTGATAATTTTTAAAATATAGGTAGTTGTTCAATTTTCTTAACCCGCTAATTTGAATTGTATGATACGTACCCTTTGTTCCCTCTTTCTTATTTTAATTGTTTTTTCCAAATCTGTGGCACAAATTGGAATCGGTGCGATGCCACATCCTTCCGCAGCTCTTGATCTGAACGCTACCGACAAGGCATTTTATCCTCCCCGAGTTACAACTGCTCAAAGGATTGCCATTGAAAATCCGCAGGCAGGTGCTTTTGTTTACGACACCGATAAAGGCAGAATGTATTTGTATGATGGACAAAACTGGTATCCGCTTACGATAGAAACCAATGGTGCTCATCCTCTCCTTGACCGCTTTGCAAGCGATAGAACACAACAAGAGTATTTTGGGCGTAGTGTAGCAATTGATGGCAATTATGCCATAATAGGTGCAATCGGCAATCCCCTTAATAAAGGAAACGCTTACATTTTTGTGCGGGAAGGAAATACATGGATTGAGCAGGCGGTAATTTCACTATCTGATGGACAAAATTATGATAATTTTGGTATGAGCGTGTCAATTTCAGGTGGTTCCGTGGTAGTTGGTGCTAGTTCTAAGACAGTTATAGGCGATAATAATGCACTTAATTATAATCAGGGCGTTGCAGTTGTGTTTGTCCGTTCAGGAGCAACCTGGACTCAACAAGCGGTACTTTCTGGTAGTGACGGCGCATTGAATGATAGTTTTGGCACTTCCGTTTGCATTAAAGGGACCGATATAATTGTAGGCGCACCTTATAAAAATGAAGGAAAAGGGCAGGCGTATTTATTCACTTTGCAGAATTCTGAATGGACTGAAAAGGCCATTCTAAAAGATGAACAGGGGACATCGTACGCCCAATTTGGTTTTTCAGTTTGCATATCTGGTGATTATGCAATAGTAGGTGAACCATACATAAACAATGGTGTAAATGTTGTTAAGGGTAAAGCCTTTGTTTATAACCGTTCAGGAACTACCTGGTCGCTGCAGTCTGAATTAACTAATAGTTATGGTACCTCAATGGGGAATTTTGGGAATTCGGTACTTATCACTGACAAATATGCAGTCGTAAGCTCGCCTAATGAAAGCTATAATTCAGGGATTGTCAGGATATACAGAAAAGATGGAACAAATTGGTATGAATATCCCGAGTTGCGGAATAATTCCGGTATACCTAATTTCAATTTTGGAAAAAGTATTTCTATTTTTGATGACTATCTATTAATTGGTTCTCAATTAAACGATGGTTTAGCAGAATTTGATACGGGCCGGGTTTATTTGTACAAATTAGACGAATACTACTGGAAATTAGAGAAGCAATTCTCCAATAGTTCTCCTCCTGCTTCTAATTTTGGATCTAGTGTAGGAATTTCTGGAAGTTCATTTATTATAGGCAGTTATGGTTTTGATAATTATAAAGGGAAAGTGTCTTTTGGTACTATGGATACCTTTTGAGTTAGCCTATAAATGGTTTGTTACTACTAATTACTTCCAATATTTTCTCCTAAAAAAGACAAACGTAAAGATTAATAAAGAGACCCCAAAAACTGCGAACACGATATTTACAAAAAGCCAAATCCAGGTCATAATTTTACAATATAAATTTCAACAAACATACGGTGAATTATTTGAAGTATTGAATACCAAAACCAAATAGATGTGTAGGAAATTCAAACTTTTGATCTTAAATTTAAACTTTAAAAAAATTAATTTTATAATATTGAATTGATTTTCAATACGCTCTTTACTAATAAAAGTAAAATGATTGCCCTGAAATGGCTATTGGGCGGGTATTTTAAATTTATGATTAAAATAGTTGACATGTCTTATTCCAACAGAATTAAATTTGGTTTCCAGCTTTTGTTGTTTTTTATTGGATTTGAATCACTGGCCCAAAAGAATTATTCCGCTCTTGTTCAGCCCGTGTACTCAGGCAATGAAAGCACAGCTTTGAGTATTTATGACACAAGCCCGGAAAGTCCGGATGGTAAATATATTTGCTTCATCAAATATCCGGCCATTGCACAAGGTGGGCATTTGGCTCCACCGGTGCGGGCAGAGGTAATGCTTAAAAACAGAGAAACCGGAAAAATTTTCAAAGTCAAAGATGTTTATTGCAACAACCATAATGGCGCCAATGCACTTTGGATCAATGATTCGCTGGTAGCTTTTCAGACAAACCATTTTAAAGATTTTGAAATCTATAATGTACATTCTCAAAAATCAGAATTTGGAATTATTGATGGTGAATTAGGTCATAAATCTTTTGGGAATGTTATTTTTTATTCAAAATGCAATGCCAGGCTTCTCATTCCGGACAACTCTCGTACGCCCTATAAGCCGCAGGAAGAAGGCTTTTTTTCTTTGGATTGCCTGACGGGGAAAAGTAAGCAGTTTATAAAGCAGTCTGAAATTATTGCTGCATTTATGAAGCAAAATAAAAAAGTTACAGATAATGAGACAAAAATCCTGCATCTGGAACCGAATTCATCCAATACAAAAATTATGTTTGACTACCGGTATCGGAGTGAAAACGGGACAAGTTGGCACGATATGCACGGAATTGTTTCAGACGATGGAAGTGATCCAACCTGGGTCAAAGTTCGACCCATGCACGTAGTTTGGTTTGACGATGAAACTATGTTCGGTGTTGATACAGAAGATTCAAAAAAGAGAATTTTTCAGTATGATCTAACTGGTAAAAAGTTAGAAATACTGGGAGGAACATCTACGCACGTGGGAGTATCGCCGGACAGAAAATGGTACATCGGGGAAAGCGATTTTTATAAAGCTGAGGCAGATGGTTTTACGAGAGTTTACCTCTACAAGCGCGGACAAACTAGTCCATATGCTTTGTTGGCTGAATGGAAAAACTCAAAAATAACCTGGGAATGGGTTGCACACGTGAATCCGTCCTTTTCGTATGATGGCAAACGAGCCTATTTCATTCGTGCCAGTACTAATGAAGATAAATTTGAGGCAGTGAGTATGGAGTTGCCTGAGTTTGATTAAGGGTTTTGGGGTTGATTAGTCTGGATTTGCAGGTTGAGATTCCTCCATCACTAATGAATCGAGCCAGTAAAACCCAGATAAACCCGGCCAATCCACGGAAATGTAGTAGCCGCCCCGGCATTGGCCGTAACTATTTTAACAAAGGAAGTACCGGCTGGAAATGAGCCGAGAAGATAGGTGCATTTGGCCACCGGATTGTTGGTCGTTCCTGAATATTCACTGGGATAGGCAGGCCGAACTGTTTTATTTGCCTTAGCCGTATGCCATGATTTTCCGTTTTTGGAATATTGGAAGGATAAAGAATCGGCTCCATCGCCAAAGGCTACAACTTCAAGAGACTTTATTTGATCTGCGCGGTAAACCAGTTCACCTGATCCGCTGGACACCGTGCGTTCGGCCTGATAGTATTCCTCCTCCGTTTGCCGAAGTCGCGGCCAGGTTTCCGAGCTAATCGTCAGGTTGGGACTATGCGAATGCGTTTTTGAGAAATCTTTCAAGTCATCGACCATCATTTTTCGATCAACTTTAATTGGCCCAACTACGTTCGAGGGAGAGGTGCTGCCGGACCTATTTTTCCCATTTACACGGTAATAGTACGTTTCACCCGGATTTGCCGACGAGTCGGTAAACATTGGATAAAAGTAAAGATCAAAGCTAATGTCCAGATTCCCACTCACATTTTTCCACGGCCCGGTTTTTGAGGTAGCCCGCTCTACTTCATAGTACCGGGCACCGGGTGAGGCCCGCCATTTCAAAGCCGCAAAGCTTTTTTCAGAACTTTCAAACAAAATAGGTGGGTCAGTTGGCGCTGGCAGCGGCGGTATTTTCATCCCCTGAATTTTATAGGAATGCTCCCGAATAAGCATCAGGTTTTTGGTTTCGTTGAAATACTCACCGCTGTCAAAGCCCGGCCAACGGCTTCCTCCCCAGCCGTAGCTATGAAAAAGTACGTGGCCCCCAATGCCTCCCGTGTACTGATTTTTCATTAGACTCCATAGCAAACCACCACTCGTGCCAGTGTTTTGGACTTGTTGCAACACCTGCTCAAATCCGTCCATTCGCTGAAACTCATCCAGCAACAGCGGGCGTTTGCCTTGACAAACAGCCCACAATTCTTCAATAGTGCCTTTGTAATTGGGGTACTGACGGGTTTTTACCAGATCGATATGCGGGCAACGTTTCAGAACATCATCCACAAGTTGGGTCAATTGAGTGGTTCCATTGGCACGTCGCGGATCAGCAATCATATGGTTTGGGTCAATTTTTTTTAAGAAAGTCGACATTTCACTGATCCACTCAACTTTATCATTGGGCACCTCGTTCCCAAATTCCCAGGCCAGAATAGATGTGTCGTCCTTATATAATTTTCCTGTAAACTGATTTTTACGATTTACCAAAGCCGATAGAAAATGTTTGAAACCTGCTTTGGATTCAGCCGACGTATAATAGTCACCGCCACCGTGAAGTGCACTGAAAGCTTTTGTTCCTCCCCAGTAATTATTTTCCTTTACCAGACAAAGAATTACCCGAATATTGTATCGATTGCAGAGTTCCAGCATTTTGTCCATCTTCCGCAGGACCAATTCGTTGTACTTTTGTGGTCCTTCAATCATTGCCTCATAGTTTCCCGAACCGTCTGAAACTGTAATTCCCCAGGTTCTGAAAACGGTTATCCCCATTTGCGCCATGTCCTTGAAATAGCCCTCCATTTCATAGCTAAGTTCCATCGGATCATAGGCGTAGCCACTGGCAGGATTGGTGTTCTTGTAGCCATCGTAATGCCCGTTGATGTTGGGTGTATTAACTCCGATGAATCGAAAAACCTTATCGCCATCATACAGTTTGTCGCCTTTTCGGGTAATAAAATTATCTAATGACTGCGCCCGACTTAATGATCCAAAAATCAACCAAATGCCACCAAGGAGAATGAGATTTACGAATTTTTTCATGCGAAAACTATAAAGCAACTAGTAAGGAAAAATCCCAGCCTGCGGTTCAGGCTGGGAAAAATGTCGGTCAGAAACGACCGAATTCTGAATATACATCAAACGGATCTCGCCCTTTTGCCATTTCGGCCCGGCTTTTGGCCTCACTGGCAAACCATTCTTCGGCAAGTTCGAGCACTTCAATAGTTTTCTCAAACGGCACAATCACTACCCCGTCATTGTCACCAAACACATAGTCCCCCGGATTGACCCGCAGTAGGCCGTCCATTCCTTTTACGTAAATCGGAATCTGATAATCCACCACCATGAACCGCCCAAAGGCTTCAACGGGATTGCGGAACCGGCAAAAGGTGGGGAAATTCATATCGATTAAATAGTTGCTATCGCGGGTGGAGCCGTCAATTACTGCTCCAACGCAGCCATGGGCCGCAGCAGCCGTGGCGGATATTTCCCCAAATTGTCCGCATGATAAATCCCCTTGCGTATCACGAATCTGCACCACACCATGCGTCATGCTTTTAAACATGCCCAACCGAATGTCGTGTATTTTTTCATCCCGGCTCGGCGTGGCTATGCCGTGGCAGGTAAAAGCCGGTCCGGCTACTTTCATGGTATGTAGCAATGGATAAACCCCGCTCGACATGCATTGCGCGTGGTAACCCAAATGTTCGAGGGCGTCTGAGACAAGTCCGGCATATAGTTTCAAATATCGGGACTGAATTTCCTGCCAATCGTAATTAAGTTCAAACTGGCGGATGGGGTACGCATTAGTGATAATTTCCATAGGATGCTTTACAGTTTTATTTTGATTAATATGTTAATTTATAATTCCTTTTAGGGAGGTGCGATACGAAAGAAGCTGTCCGTTTTGAGCTTCGGTGATAATCAACCCCAGCTTTCCGTCAGGATCAAAGGCACAGTTGGTTGGGTTGCTTCCGGGAAGTGAAATGGTATGGCAAATCTTGCCTAATTTGTTGATTACCTGAATTTTACCCGTGCCATAAACCGCCACGTAGAGATTTCCATCTTCACCAAAAGCCATGCCATCCGGTCCGCCCGGGCCAGAAGGGCCTTCTACCTCTGCCCATACGTTGGCATGGGTCCATTGATGCCTGGTATGGTCCCAATCTCCTTTCCACAAACGATGTCGGTACGTTTCAGCCACAAAGAGCTGTTTTCCGTCGGCACTAAATGCCAGGCCATTGGGAAAATACAGTCCCTCCGCAATTTTGCGGGCAATGCCATCTGAGGACAGCAGGGCCACATAGCCCGTGGGCTCCTGACGGGAATTTCCCGGGCAGGTAAATACCAGGTTACCAGCTGAGTCAAATGCCAAATCATTTGGGGCATTTAGTGGCATGCCTTCAATTGTTTCCAGAAGTGTTTTTGTAGTTTTTGTGGCAGGATTAAATACACGAATGGCATTTTTTTCGGCATCACAAAACCAAAGCTCTCCATTTTTGTGGAAGGCCAGCCCGTTGGGTTTGCCGCCAACGTGATAGCGTTTTAGCTGTCCATTTTGTAGCTGCACGAGGCCTTGACCCTGCAATTCTACGCCCCAAAGACTTCCATCCTTGGCAAAAACAGGACCTTCCGGAAAGGCAAGACCCGACGCCAGAACCTGTAAACGTTCGGGCTGCGGCAAGGGATAGGCCTGATGAATAGCGGCTATTTCCTGATCTGACAGGGCGCGGTCAAAAATGGCTAGCCCGGACAATTGCCCGCAAAAATCATTGCCAATTTCACCCAACCGATGCACGGCACCCACGGTAAAATCCGATCCGTCTTCCCCTCCATCAAAAATTCCCTGTGGATAGTGGTAAGGGTTGCGATCTTCGTGCGCATCAAAACGGCCATTGTGATAGGAGCGAATCTGTGATCCATCGTAGGTCATGGCTACAAAAGTCCACTCGTCGTAAAGTACCGGCGTTTGTCCAATCGATACATCAACGCACCATTTCTCACCAACTGTCGGTCCGCCAATGCCAGATATATGCCCACATACCTGATCGCTGCTGCCATGCAGGCGAATATTCAGAAAGAGACAGTATTGCCGTTTCCGCTGGGTTTCGTTCCACATGCCCGCAATGGCCTCACACTCCTGAGGCGTCGTACTTTTGAGTCTGCGCCGCACCCAGGCCAGCAACGTGACCTGCGCCTGCGGGCCACGAATGTTGAGACCCGAACACTCGTTTCGGGGAATGTACAGGTAAGCATTTTCCGCAATAGTTACCGAGCCATTGGCCAGAACGCCCTCTTTGGTTAGAGGCAATTCTCCCGCAGCTTTTTTCAGAATATACGGATATTTGCCTTTGGCTTGGAAAGGAGTATCTCCGGCAAAATCCCACAGACAAAGCAGGTTAGGAATTGATTCCAGGTAACTTTTCTGCACCAGAACAGGTGTGTTTTTTAGCATAAAATAACTTCCGGTTAATGCTGTATTTTTAAGAAAGATCCGTCGTTTCATGCTGGGCCTTTTGCTGATCCTTATCAAAATAAACCCAGGCTGCCAGGCTCAGAAACAGTCCACCCAGAATATACACGGCAGAAAGTCCCGCCAAACCTTTGGAAAGGCCAAGTGTTGGTTTGAGAATTCCCAGCAGGTAGGGAGCAGACGCCCCTATCAAAAAGGCACAGGCCAGCACCAGACCGTAGGCCGAAGAGCGGATTTTTGGCGAGACCACCTCGTAGAGTGACGCCACGATATTTGAGTCGTACCATCCCCGAAAAACTCCGAACAGAAAAAGTGCCACGTAGGTTAGCAGCGGCGAAGTACTCAGACTCATGATCAAAATGAAAGGCGCCGCCAGAAATAACCCCGCCGCCTGAACAATCACCCGGCTTTTAGGTAGCCGCAGGGCGTAATGATCAGAAAGTTTGGCGCCTATCAAAACGCCCAGGAATGCACCCACGTGGTGATAGAAAAGAGAAGAAAAACCGGCGTCAGTGAGCGTCAGCCCAAATTTATCAACCAGAAAGGTCGGCATCCAGGTCAAATATCCCACGTTGACAAACACCATGCAGCCAAAGGCGAGCGTGAGCAAAACTACCGTGGGTTTCTTGACGATATGGGCAGCCGTTGCCAGCACTTCCTGTTTTATGTTCTTTTGGGGAGCAAGAAGTGGTGGATCTTTCGGGATCCTCAAAAATATTACTCCCGCCAAAACTATACCCAAACCTCCAAATAGAAAGAATGCATTTTGCCAGCCATAATGCTCACCGATGTATCCGGCAATCAGCCCGCTGAGGATAATTCCGGCATAGACGGCCGTTTGATGAATGGAAAGTGCAAAGGCCCGGCTTTTGGCATACTTTTCACCAAGCAGCGCATTAGAAGACGGTGCATAGAAAGCCTCGCCTCCACCCGTGGCAATGCCCCGTAGCAAAATGAACTGCACCAGTGTGGCACAAAGTCCGGTGAAAAGGGTAGCTACCGACCAGAACAACAGGCAAAAACCGATGATGTTGCGTCTGGAAAAACGGTCGCCCAGAAAACCGGCGATGGGAACCAGCAAGCCGTAGGTCCAAACCAGCGAGGAGGCAATTAGTCCCAGCTCGGCGTCGGTAAAGCCTAAGTCGCTGCGAATCAACGGTAGAACCACGCTGAAAATCTGCCGGTCGGCCTGATTGAGGAAAAAAGCCAGCCAAAGCAGCACCAGCAATTCCCAATGTCGGAAGCCTCCTGATTTTTTTGCAGTTGGAATTTTTGAAGGTATTTCGGAAGGTGCGTTCATGGCTTGATTTCTTGTTTAGGAGCGTTCCAGGCAGATACTTCCAGCACGGCTTTGGAGGATTCGGCAGGCTCACGCCAGAGCACATCCAGGTCAATCAGGCGACTTTCTCCGGCAGCCAGCCAGTCAAAATTGTCGGATGCGGTAAAGGCGCGTTTGGTCCCGGTAATATATACTTTCATCATAAATGCCGGCACTTTTCCGGTATTGGTCACGCGAATCTTTACTGCACTGCGGTCCCGTGAAGTTTTTTGTTCAGAAACCTTCACCATAGTAAGCTGCGTGCTGGTTTTTTCAACCGTAGGTTTTAAGAACGGGCCGTTTTCGAGGGTAATCCAGTTCATGGGCTGATTGACATACTGATTATAAAAATCCGATTCCTGCATTTTTGACAAAACCCTCGGAAAATAAAATGAGCGCGAAAGCAGTTTCCCGCCCTGATCCTTAAATTCGAGCAGCACAAACAGGTATCGGTCGTTGTAAGAAGTTGGAATGCTAAAACTCCCCAGATCAAACAGCGGCGTCACGGTTGCCCGGCTGCTTGCCTTTTGACTAACGGTCAATGTTTTACCATAAAGGTTTTTAAATGAATCATCCAGCACACTGACCGAAACAGTACCCCGCAAATCTGATGGCAAGGAATGGGTGATTCGGGCATTAAGCGGCAGGTTTTCACCTGATTTCCAGAGCAGTCGTGGCAAATCAGCCGCTACGTGGGTGGGCTCGTAGGTCCTTTTCAAAAAGTAGTAAGGCGCCGCCGCATTGCCAAACCAATCCATGAGCTGAATGGCAATGACGGGCCAATGCCGCTTGAAAACCCAGGGCATCAGGCCGGCAGTTACGGGATAATTCCCCTGCATTTTTTCCGAAAAAATCTGGTAAAATTCTCCTGCGCCTACCTGCGTAGCTTCCGAAATCGTTTCCAGCGACGGATCTTTCATGTCCGAAATATGCGAGGCCCGGCTCAGCATGCGTGGCACCCGGCTTGGGCCGTATTCGGTAAAGTGATGGGTGAATTCCGGATGCTTATCAGCAAAGTCTTTTTCCCACATTTTTCCCAAATCAAAAAACTCTTTTGCGTTGACCGTTTCCCGAAAAACAGCGGGTTCGGGAATGGAGTGCATGCCCGTTTCGGATACCCACGCTTCGTATTTGTAGCTGCGGTTGTACCAATTGGGATCCATGTCAGGGTAGGCGTGCATGCTGCCGTCATCGGGAGTAGTGCGGACAAAAAAGCGGGCGGCCGTCGCTACGGATTTATCAAAAATATCCAGGTTGCGTTCCAGAATGCCGATTGAAGCAGCATTTCCGTAGGAGTAAGGATTAAACTCATTACCCCCACACCAGACAGCCAGTGACGGATGATTGCGAAGCCGGAAGATATTCTGTACTACCTGCGCCTCCCACACGTCCTGCGGATAGCCCGGCGTGTCCTGATTGCCAATCGGGAAATCCTGCCAGACCATGATGCCCAATTCGTTGCAAATGTCATACAGATGATCGGATTCGAGCAGTCCACCACCCCAGATGCGGATGAGTTGAACGCCCATTTTTTTGGCTGCTTCCAGCGTCCAGCGGTAGCGCTCGTAGGGCAGATCCAGCAGAATATCCTGTGGGGTGAAATTCATGCCTTTAACAAAAATCTTCTGCCCGTTGACTACAAACTGCCAGTTCTCCCAGCGGTCAAAAGTGCGCGGTCCGGCAGTGGCCACCCGCTCAATAGTCCGCAGGCCATAGTCAAAGCTGAGCTGATCGACAGCCTTCTGATCATTTTTCAGTGTAAGTTTTACCTCGTATAAATTGGCATCGCCCAGTCCATTTGGATTCCAAAGGGCCGGATTTGGCAGTGTCAAATCCTGTTCGAGCCAGTTTCTTCCTTCATACAGTTTGAGCTGAAATTCCTGAATCAGGGGCTTTGCAGAGCCTTTGGTTGCCGGGTTTTTAGGTGTTATTTCTACCTGCACGCTCCACTTTCCTTCAACCGGATCGTAGCGGCTTCCTTTTTCGTTAGGGTGATTAAGCTGAGTATTTTGCCACGGATGCAATGTTTTTTGAAGTGAATGCGCATTGGCAAAAACTTCCAGAGAAAGGTGCACTTTTCCCTCCGTAGCGCTAAGCGACTTTGTGGTCAGATACGGTCTTTCCAGATGAAAGGCCGGCATGATTTCCAGGCGCACACCCTGCCACATGCCTACACTAAAAAATGCCTCGCCACCGCTGCCACCCGAGATTACCCAGGGTTTAATGATTTTACCGCTTGCCCGGGGATTGAATCCGGTACGTTTGGAGTAATCACGCTCGCCGGTTCCACCCTCGCGGGGCAGGTCTTCCAGCCGGGTAGCTTTTTGGCCCCAGTTGCCCGCCCGAACTTCTACGACCAGCTCATTTTCATCTTTTAAAAACCTGCTGACTTCTACGGTTGGTCCGCCAAACATGCCTTCGTGTACGCCCAGCAAAGAGTCATTGAGCCAAACTCTGGCAAAATAATCGACGCCGTCGAAGCACAGAAAGGCCACATCTGTTTGAGTATGAGCAGGCTTTTTGAAGGATTTACGGTAGTACCACACCTTTTCATCCATAAACAGATATTGCTCGGAATTTTTGTGGTAGTAGGGATGCGGCAATTTACCTGCTTTATAGTACGACCAGTGAACCGAGTTAGGAATACTGGTCTCAAATTCGTCTTTCAACGTTTTTAACTCAGACAAACCAGAGATGGGTTGATCGGTGTGACCGAGTGTCCAGCCTGTGCCGGATAAATCCACGTGCGCTGAGCCGCTACGCTCGCTGATACGGTAAGGCTGCCAGAGATTTTTTTCAGTTTGTCCAAAAGAAAAATGGCAGGTTATCAGTAGTATAAACAGAAGTTTTTTCATGATTCATCTGGGTTTTTGTAAGGTGAACCTTTGCCGTAGCCGCGCATTAGCAGCATGCCGCCATCAATAACCAGCGAAGCGCCCGTCAGGTAGGTGCCCGAAGAGAGCAGGTCTACCACTACGGCGGCGATTTCTTCGGGTAGTCCAAAACGGCCGGCGGGAATGCCATCTATGACTTCTTTAAAAAAGGTGGGATTGGCGCGCGCCTCAGCCGTCATGTCGGTCTCGACAGCACCGACGGCAAAGGTGTTCACGTTGATGCCATGCGGGGCGAGTTCCAGCGCAGCGGCCTGCATCAGGGTTTCGAGGGCGCTTTTGGATGCACCATAGGCCGCCTGACCGTAGTTGGGTCTGACGCCGTTGACGGAGGTGATGCTGGAAATGCTACCTCCCTCTCCACGGCTAACCATGTATCTTGCAACGGTTTGGGTTAAAAAAAATGGTCCTTTGTAATTGACATTCATGAAATCATCTACGTCGGACTCGCTCGTGTCCAGAAAGTGTTTTTTGTAGGATAAACCCGCATTATTGATCAGAAAATCAAAACCCTGCATGCTTTCCCAGGCTTGTTGACCCAGTTGAATAGCCTGTTGGGAATCAGACAAATCAGCCTGAAAAATATAAGCTTCACTCCCCATCGCCACGATCTGATCGGCTACCAGCTGTGCTTCGGATTCATTTTTCAGGAAATGCACGCCTACTGTGCAGCCTTCTTTCGCCAATTGCAACGCTATGGCTTTGCCAATGCCGCGGGAGGCTCCGGTGACGAGTGCTTTCTTTTTTGTCAGTCGCATAAAACTAGCAGTTAAACTCCACCCACGGTTGGGTACCAGTCAGGTTGGTAGGGATCCTGATGAAAACGGGCGTAGTAATCGCCTTTTTCTTCGTAGTATTTTTCATAAAACTTCATTTTATCCTCATCCAGACGTACGCCCAAACCCGGTCCCTGCGGTACTTTGATGCAGCCATTCTCGTAAGGCAACAGTCCGCCTTCAATAATATCATCCGTCAGGTAGTGATAATGTGCATCACCCGCAAAAGTCATGGTCGGAATTGTGGAGGCGGTATGCAGCATCGCGGCGAGTTCAATGCCAAACTCAGCCCCGCTGTGCATGGCCACACCGAGATTAAATGTGTTACAAATAGCCACCAAATCCTTCACGCCCCGCGGACCTTCCCAGTAGTGCAAATCCGTGAGGACAATATCTACCGCGTTCATCTTGATGGCGGGTGCCAGATCGTCAAATCGGGCGGGGTACATATTGGTCGCAATGGGTATGCGCACCTGTTGCCGAACGGCCGCATTGCCATTCAAACCCCAGGATGGATCCTCAAAATACTCGATGTTAAGATCTTCGAGCCGTTTGCCCACTTGCACCGCCGTAGCCACCGACCACACGCCATTAGGGTCAATGCGAAGCCCAAAGTCGTCGCCCAGTTTCTGTCGGCACAGTTCCAGTACACGGGCTTCCTCCATGGGTTTCATAACTCCGGCTTTCAGTTTCATGGAATTTACCCCCAATGTCTCGTGTAGTTCTACACAGTAGTCGGCCAGGTCTTCGGCGGTTTGGTCATGACCGCCCCCCGGTCTATCGTAGCGCCAAAACAAATACCCTATCATGGGTATCTCACTGCGCACCTGTCCACCAAGCAGATCGCTCATGGGACGTCCCATAATTTTTCCCTGAATGTCCAGACACGCCATTTCTATGGCCGCGTAAAGCCGACTGTTGGACATGTAATAAATTGAGCGCAGCACTTTGAGTTTCAGTGTTTCGAGGTGAAACGGATCCAAACCCACAATTCGGGGCTTCAACTTTTGCAGAGCCGCCCGCTGATCGCCGCCACCGACTTCACCCAAGCCCGTCACACCCTCGTCAGTGATGACTTCCAGAATGGTGCGAAGAAAATAGCCGGGGTGAACGCCCGTGTTGTGCCGAAGCTGTGCATTGAGCGGAATGGCTACACAGCGGGTTCTGATGTCAATGATTTTCATACAATACGTTGCTTTCCGATCAGGAAATAAGAATTAGTTGAGAGAAATTGCGAGTTGTTTGGGTGAATCTTTTTTGATTGAAAACGTATGTTCGGTCGTTTTGCCCTGCCGGGTAACCTTTACTACATAATCTCCATAAAATCCTTTGAACGAATGGGACTTGGTTGAAACCGTAGCGTTAAAATTGGTTTTCCATTCCTGGTTGATTAAGGTATTCAGCGCGTGATAAGCGGGTTTGGGTTGCAGGTTCTCGTCCAGAAATCCACCCCGCCATTTGTCTTCTCCCGCTACGGCGGTACCGTCGGCCACGTTCCACCAAATGATCGATTCAACCGCCGGATGACTAAACCAAAGCCGGTAAAAATTGCGGGTAAGTTTGGCCTGATTTTCCAATCCTTCGGACGTGTGGGGCAAGGCAGGAATCGTAATTTCTGATACGTGAATTGGCAGATTGTGTTTGCCATAGAGATCCAAAGCTTTGAAAAGTTCGTCCGGCTTCATGGCCTTACCTGCTACTACGTTGTGATGCAGAGGTTCGCTAAAAAAGTGGAATTGCAGCCCCAAACCGTCAATTCGGGCGCCTCTATTTTTTAAATCATTAATCAGTAAGTTAAAAGGCGTGTATTCCCGGTGGTAGTTTTGCCAGGATTCGGTCGTAACCTCGTTGAGAAAAAGGCGGGTATCCGTGGGGAAGTTCCGCTGAGCGGTCATAAAAGCTTTCAACGGATATTCAGGGGGCATTGGAACTGCGGGATGATCTTTCAGCACTTCGTTGACAACATCCCAGGTTTTGACCGTTGAGCCGTAACGATCGGCCAATTGCCTGATCCGAAGATCGATCAACGGCTGAATTTTGCTGGTATCTTTCGGCAACCATTCAGGAACAGCGTGCGCAGTATTGTCCCACACCAGCGTATGACCTTTGGGTGTTATTCCATTTTTTTTACAAAAATCAAGTACGACATCCGGTGGCGGGCGGCGGTAAATTTCCGGACTTCCCGCTTCGTAACGGAGCTTTCCCTGTTGAGGTTCGAGCGTTTTCCAGTAAAATGGAACACAGGCCAAATTGAATAATTCCTTGAATACTGTTTCGTAGCGCTCGTTCTGCGCCGCAGTTTTGAACCCTTTTAGCATGAAAATATTGGAACCAAATAAAAAGGCATGTTTTATCTGTGTCACCTCAATCTGCACGGTGCCCTTTGCATCGGGAAAACTCAGGGTAAATTCTCCTTTTCGGTTGGCTTCAATACCTTCCTGAATTCTTTTTTCAACCTCTGGATTTGTCCATAGCGAATCCAAAGCGGTGGTTTGGGCATATGCTTCTGAACTAATCAGAAGTAAAAGCAACAGTATTTTCTTCATAACGGATGGGTGTTTTCTGGTCTAACTAGTTTGATATAAATCAATTGTCATGTTCAACCCTCACAACAAGTGAGCGTGTAAAGGCTGGAATTTCTGCCTGTGTACCACTGAGGTTTTCAGCAGCTGACCAGGTATTTTTCCATGGATCATAAAACGTAATTCGGTTGTTTTTTTTGGAATTCAGGGTTATTCGCTGTGCCTGTACAGGTTTCGGCAAGTGTCCTTCTACCAGTTCCGTTTTCCAATTTGATGTTGCATCCCGAATCCAGTATAGCGAAGTGTTTTGGCCTTCCAAAGCATAAATTTTCAAACCGTTTTTTCTTTGAATTTCTCGGGCTTGTGCCTTCTGAGCCACGGGATCAAATCCTTTGATTGCTTGCTGAAAGCGGCCAAAATGTCCCCACAAATTGTTCTTGTGAATGTAAAATTCCCAGTGCCAGCTCTGACCGGGAGCCGCAGCGCCCGAAAAGAAGGGAGCAAACAGCAGATCATGCAGCAGAATGCCCGCCGTGTCTTTGGCATACAGTCGCGAAGGCCCGGCATGATTAGGTTCAACGGCACCTACTTCTGAAAGTATCACGGGTTTGTCGGGACTAATCGCGCGTAGGGTACGAACGGCGTCAGCCGCCAACTCATCCATGGGGGCCTGGCAAATTGGTAGTTGAGCGCCTTCGTCCAGATAGCGATGCACCTGAGCGATTTGGTTGGTGGGCAGTTGCATGTATTTCCTGTATAGCTCAATGGCTGACGGATTATCCATGCTACCCAAACTCTGCATCACAAGCTGCCGTGGAAACCTTTCTTTGACCTTTGGAAGTATTTCCTGGGTCCAGTTTAGCAGCAGTTGAGGATCTTTCAGCGGCACCGCATTTATTTCATTCCAAAGTTCCCAACCCATCACTACTGGGTTATCTGCGTAGCGATTGGCCAGATATTCAGCACGTTTCAGGTATAAATTCTTCCCTATTCCAGATTCAAAAAATGACTCCATGGTCTGAACCTGCGAGGCGTAGGGCGGACGGTCAAAGGCAACAGAACCCGCAAAACGTGCGGGAGAATTGGTTAACTTCCTGAAATGTTCCAGACAAAACTTAATGCGAATGCCGTATTTTTCTGCAAGCGCCACTACTGCATCCGTCCGTTCGGCCAATCCTGAATCATACATTCCTGCCGTTTGGGGCTCTACTTCAAAATGTGGCGCACTTAGCCAAATGCGCGTATAATTCCCACCATTTTGCGAAAGTTTCTGAAAGTAACTTTCGTAGTACTCCCGAATGCCCTGCGTACTGAGCTCGGAACGGGGAAAACAAATATTGGGACCAATGGGTATAAATACCGAATCGTTTTCAAAAGCCAGGTAGCGGCTGTCGCGAGTACTTACTTTTACAAATCCGGTTTCCGTTGCCAGTTGGTTTTTATCCCCGGCAGACCAGGGATAAAAACTCAGCACGGCGACAACTAATTGGATCAGATTCATTACCTGTTGGTTAGGTACAAACACATGTTGAAGGTTTAGGAATAGAGTCTACTACTTGTTTGTAATGAATTAATACCCGGGATTTTGATCCGTATTGGGATCCAGAGCGGTATTAAAGTTTAGCTCGCCAACGGGAATGGGCCAGAAAAGGTGCTTGTCGGCTACATCTTTACCTGTTGCGTCTTTAATTACCTGACGAAGTTTTGGAATTCCCAACCGTTTGAGATCCAGCCAACGCTTGGCTTCGTACTGTGTTTCGTAGCCCCGCTCTTTTAGAACCAGGTCATAGAATGATTCGGCAGTATAATCGGCAAGTTTGAAGTCAACCGACGAGGGCGAGGTATGTGGCTGACCATACGCCCGACGGTGTACCTGATTGAGCGCTTCTATGGCAGCAGCAGTAGGTGCATTATTTACCCGGGCGTCGGCCTCGGCAAACATCAGGAGAACATCTGCATAGCGGTAAATAGGGAAATCGTTGCCTGCACCGGTTTGGGTGGGAGCGAGCGGATCAGAATACTTTTTACATAGTAAGGAGTTGGCACCCAGGCCAATATTCCAGGGATACCAGGTATAGCTCTTGCGTAAATCTGCATTATCCCAGTTTTTTTGTACCGGATTAGATTCTTTGTCGCTATAATGTGCGAAGAACCCGCCAGCACCATGAAGTCGGGCACCAGGATGGTGGGCAAACATAGCCAGGTACATCCCTTGTCCGTTTTGACGGGTCATTTTCAGATAAAAAATTTCTTCCGGTGTTGATACAATTGTTGGGCCAAATACTTTTTCAAAGTCTTCGGCAACTGTTACAGGTACCAGCGAAAATCGTCCGGAATCCATTATTTCTTTGGCTTTATCCCGCGCTTCGGCGTATCGATTGAGCGTAAAATACACCTCCGCCAGCGCAGATTTAGCGGCCCATTTGGTGGCCCGACCCACTTGTGCAGGAGTTTCGGGCAAATTGTTTTCGGCTTCTGTGAGGTCAGCAATAATCAGGTTGTACACTTCCTGCACGGAACTTTTGGGCACGTTGGGTTCATTGAGCGTAGCTTCGGTCCGAATGGGTACGGCGCCCCAGTTACGCACCAGCCAGAAATAGTTGAAGGCCCGCAAAAACTTGGCTTCGGCTACAAATTTAGCCACGTCTGCCTGACTGATATTGGTTCCGTTTGGAGCGTTCTGAATCACCAGATTAGCGTTACGGATTCCAAGGTAAAACAGACGCCAGCCATCATCTGTCCTGGGAATATTGGTACTATTCAATCCCTGAAAATCGCTGAGTACCTGATAGCTTCCCCGACCGTAGCTATAATCGGTATAGGCTTCCAGTTGAGCACCCAGCTGTCCGCTGATGTTATTGGTTGCCCGCAGCTGCTCATAGACTGCATTTACAGCTGTTTCTACCTCACCGGCTGTATTGTAAAAAGTCTCCACGGCAACGGCTTTTGGTGATTCCAGCAAAATATCCTCGCAAGACATCAGCGCAAGAAGTGGAATAAGAATGAATATTTTTTTCATCATGAATTAAGTCTAAATTTTGAAAAATTTACAGCCTGGGTTTCCAATCAAAATCCTACACGGATACCGGCGGTTACGGCTTTGGCGGTTGGGTAGCTATAATGATCAATACCCTGTCCCAGCGAATTAGCGCCCCCCTGTGAGTTCGTTTCGGGATCCCACCAGGAGTATTTGGTCAATGTCAATAGGTTTTGACCACTCACAAAAACCTGAGCAGTACGAATTCCTCGCACACCCCACTGTTGTAGCGGCAGCTGATAGGCTAGCTGAATGGTCCGAAGCCGTAGATAAGAACCGTCCTCCACCATGCGGTCGGAGTAGTTGTACGAATTGGAACGGGAAATAATGGGGTACCTGGCGTTGGGGTTGGAAGGAGACCAGTTGTCCAGAAAAACCTCGCGCGGCATGTTAAGTCCAAAGCCGTAGTCGAGTGTATTATTTATTGAGCTGACATTTACCAGATCATTGCCCTGCGTTCCCTGAATAAAAATGGTCAGTTCCAGACCTTTGTAGTTCATGGTAGAATTTAAGCCATAAATAAAATCAGGATTTGGATCGCCGATGATCGTTTTATCCAGTTGATTGATCACACCGTCCTGATTCAGATCTACGTATTTTTCTTTTCCCTGTTCGGTATATCCATCTCTCAAATAGCCGTAGAAGACGCTCATGGGTTCTCCTTCACGCAGTAAATTGGCTGCATCGTTAATCAGCGTTACGCCTATGCTTCCACCCAGAATATCCGCTCCGTTATAGAGTTTAACCACCTTGTTCCGGTTAAAGGAAATATTTCCTCCCAGATCCCAGGTAAAATCACCGTCCAGAATCCGGCTATCCAGAGATATTTCCAGCCCTTTATTTTGAATCTGTCCCACATTTTGAATCGTACTTGTAAATCCAAAGCCAATGGGAAGTTGAACGGTATTGAGTAAATCGCGGGTATTTTTGATGTAATAATCTACTGTTAACCGGTAGCGATTATTAAGGAAAGCCGCATCAATTCCGAAGTCCGTTTGTTCAGTTGTTTCCCATCTCAGATTACCAGGCAGTCGGGTACCCGGTGCAAAAGTGTTGTAAAGCGCATCGCCGAAAACTGTTTTTCCGGCATTAAGGTTATTCAGCGTGGCATAGGCACCGATAGCCTGACTACCGGTTTTGCCCCAGCTAGCCCGAACTTTCAGGTCAGAGATTGTCGTATTTGTCCGTAGGAATTCTTCTTCCGAAATACGCCAGGCCAATGCCGCCGAGGGGAAATATCCCCACTTGTTGCCTTCGCTATACCGGGAAGAGCCATCGGCCCGAAAACTGATTGTGGCCAGGTATTTACCAGCGTAGCTATAATTAACCCTTCCCAGGTAGGAAAGTAGCGTGGCGAAGGAATAGCCCGATGACGGAATACCCGGCGTTCCGGCTGAACCCAAATTGTAGGTTTCGGTAATATCACTCAAAAATCCAACACCCGAACCTCCCAATGATTTATTGAGAAAATCCTGGTACGTAAATCCCGCTACGGCTGAGATATTGTGTTTATCGCCGAGAGTTTTGACATAGCTGATGGTATTTTCGCTTAGCAAACTTGTGCCTCGGGTAGCCGATACGTTAGCTGATCCCTGGGAATTGATAAAGGTAGTCTTTGTGTAATTATCGGTACGATCATCATTGCTTTCAATACCTCCCGAAATTTTAATGGTTAATCCGTTGAAAGGCTTATACAGTAAAGCTGCATTGGCGAGTACACGGTTCGCGTCCACTATATCGAATTGTTCATTGATATGGTTCAACGGATTTGTCAAAACGTTTGAAATAAACGGATAGGCCGTTGCCAATACCCGATAGGAGCCGTCCTCATTGTAAGGTGTGAGCGTAGGAGGTGATGAAATTGCCGCCGAGATCATTGTTCCACCCCGGTTGCCCCCCGCATTGTTTCGACGCTGCGTCACAATTTTAGAAAGCGTCGCTCCGTACTGTACGGTAAACTTAGAATTGATGTCGGATGTGATGTTGGCGCGTAGCGAATACCGATTGTAGTCACTGCCTTTGATAATCCCTTCCTGTGCAAACGTGCTGCCCCCAATCGAAAAGCGGGTTTTCTCATTTCCGCCACTGATGGTCAGGTTGTGGGTTTGCATGGGTGCACGCTGAAAAACCAGATCCTGCCAGTCAAAGCTATCGGTGAAACCATCGATTTGTGCCTGGGTAAAATAGGGCGCAAGTCCGTCGTTGGTCGCCTGTTGATTGTAGAATTGCGCATATTCACGAGCATTCATTAACTCCAACTTCTTTCGTAGGGTTTGTTGGCTGAATGTACCCTCATAGTCAACCTGCATTTTTCCGGCTTTCCCTTGCCGTGTGGTAATCAGCACAACACCGTTAGCTCCCCGAGAACCGTAAATGGCGGTAGCTGAGGCATCTTTCAGAATTTCAATGGATTCAATATCACTGTTATTGAGTATTGTCGGGTTGCTGCCCGAAGTCGGAAAGCCGTCTACAACATACAGCGGCTCGTTACTTCCCTGCACCGAATTTGTACCCCGAATCCGGACACTGACCGCCGCACCGGGCGCACCATTGTTTTGGGTTACCTGCACGCCGGGTGCCCGTCCCGACATAGCCTGCAACACGTTGGTTGCCGGAAAGGCATTGATTTCCTTGGCTTTAACCTGTACCAGAGATCCGGTTAAATCACTCTTTCGTACGGTTCCATAGCCCACGACTACCACCTCGTCGAGCTGCCGATCGTCCTGTTGTAAACTAACCGTCAATACACTTTGATTTTGGACCTGAATTTCTTTGGGTTGGTAGCCAACAAACGAAAATACGAGCACGGTATTGGGTCCCGGCACGCTAAGTCTGAATGTTCCATCGGCTTCCGTAGTAGTGCCATTGGTCGTCCCTTTGACCAGAATACTTACTCCCGGAAGCGGAAGTTGATCGGATTCCCCTTTTACAGTGCCTGTTACCGCCTGTGCCTGCCCCAGAACCACAGGGCCCACAGCGAGCAACAGAACAAACAGGAGTAACGTGTTTAGTTGTTTTTTCATAAGGAAAGAGTTTAGATATTTTATATTATAAAACTAAAATTTGTTTTATGGACAAATAAAGTACTATTTATCGATATACTCCAAATAATTAAGTGAAATTTATCAAAATATGTAGGAGAAGCTTATTTAAATTTTATTATATAAAAATAACTGTATTTATAAACAAAAAAGCCACAGTTATTTACCTGTGGCTTTGAGGAATGGATTCAGAAAAAAATATATCTGCAAGGGAAAAATTTGAGGCAAAACCTAGTTCAAATTTGTATTAATTGCCTGCGCTGCTTTCCGTAAATTATTGACCAATTGCGTTTTATCTGTGGCCATGTACCGATATTCCGGAAGGTAGATACTTAGACTTGCGGCGACTATACCTTTTCGTCGAATCGGCACGGCAATTCCTACAATGTGCCGGTTAGAAATAGTTTGCAGAGCAAACTCCTCCCGCTGAATCAGGGAAAGCGCCGCAAAAAGTTCCTCTTTGGAATGTACTTCCGGCCAGGCGTTGTCCGTAGGCAATCCAAATTTGAGGATAAACCGCTCAATCGTTTCGGCAGGCAACATCGCCAGTAACATCCGGCCGGAGGCCGATTCATACGCAGGTTTTTCTTCCGAAGTTCTGACCTGCAAATCCTGTTCGGCAAAGGTACGGTAGACGATAAGTCGTTGACTGTCTTTGAGTATAGCCAACAAACAATTCTCGTTAGTCAACCTTGTCAGTTCATCCATTGCCTGCTGTGATGCTTCCATCAGATCTTTATGGTAGGCATCATTTCCGGTCAGAACGTAGGATTTTGATCCGAGGATATAGCCTTTCTTAGCACCCAATTGTTCGATATATCCCCGCGTCACCAGCGTCTTTAAAATATTGGCGCAGGTGCCGTGGTTTAATCCAAGACTATCGGCAAGCTCGCCAAGGGGCTTGGGTTTTTGAGGATCCATAGCAATGAGTTCCATTAAATCCAGAGCGCGATGTATAACTTGTATCATAAAATCAAATTTTATATTACAAATATAATAAGTTTTTTTAAGATATGGAATGATCTTGCCGCCCGGGGTGAGGGGACAGAATTTTTCAAAAAAAATTAATTTCTGTTGCACAATATCATTTGGTCAGTACCTTTGTCTCACTATTTAGAATTAGTCTTAATTAATTCAAAAAATTCAGCAGACCGCTGAAACTGTCTAAAAACACTCTTTTTCAAATTTTTAACATGAGATTAGTATACACCTATCTGATCATTAGTTTGCTACTGCACTTGACGCATGTTTCCTCTCTGGCCCAAACTGGCCGAATCAGTGGTCATGTAACCACAAGCGATGATAAACCCGCTGAATTTGTGAATATTCAGCTAAAAGGTACTGGTAAAGGAGCCGTTGTATCGACCCAGGGAGATTTCACGCTTGAAAGTATCAAAGCCGGGCAGTACACCCTGCTGGCATCTTTTGTGGGATTAAAAGCCCAATCCCAGACGGTAACAGTACAGGAAGGGCAGACCACCAAGGTCAATTTTACGCTGCTGGAAGACAGCGAAGAGCTCAAGGAGGTCGTCATTAGTGCCAATCCCAGCAAGTATGTTACCGATTATCCATCCATTTCGTTGCGTTTGAAAACTCCTCTGCTGGAACTTCCTCAAAATATTCAGGTGATTACGGCGCAGAATTTGAAGGACCAGCAGATTTTCAATATGCAGGAGGGAGTTATCCGCAATGTAAGCGGAGCGACCCGTTCGGAACACTGGGAAACCTACGCCCGGATTGTCATGCGCGGTTCACGGATAGCCGCCTTCCGAAATGGGGTGAACATTACCGAAACCTGGGGCCCGCTCAATGAAGATATGAGTGTGGTCGAGCGTATCGAATTCGTTAAGGGTCCGGCCGGTTTTATGCTTGCCAATGGCGAACCCAGTGGTTTTTATAATGTTGTGACCAAAAAACCTACGGGAATATCCAAAGGTGAAGTTGGCATGACGGTAGGCAGTTTTGGCACGTATCGTAGTACCCTTGATCTGGATGGCCTGTTGACCAAGGATGGAAAAATTCAGTACCGACTGAACATGATGGGCCAGCTGAAAGGCACGCAGCGACCTTTTGAATTCAATAACCGAACCTTAATTGCCCCGGTATTGAAATTTCAAATCAATCCAAAAACATCCTTGACTACCGAATACACTTATCAGACAGTTAATATGTCGCCCATTGGTTCCAACTACATTTACTCGCCGACCGGACTTGGTGATCTGCCGGTTGATTTCACAACTCTGGAAGCTAATATGACGCCCACCAGGATTAAGGAGCATTCGGTATTTATAACTCTTTCACATACAATCAATGACAATTGGAAATTTACCGGACAACTTGCCTATCTCAATTTTAACCAGGTAGGATCGAGTTTGTGGCCAACGGGTTTTAGGGGAGATACGCTTCTGCGTGCCACGTCCAATTGGGATATTTTGGGCCAGACGCGGGTTGGACAGTTTTTTGTCAATGGAGATGTTTCTACGGGACTTATCAAACACCGTATTTTGGCCGGTATAGATATGGGCGATAAAGATTTCTACCACGACTGGAGTCAGGGTGGGCCTATTACCGGCACCACGGGATTTAACGTCTTTAACCCGACCTTTGGTACTGTGGCGGCTTCTCAGTACCCGGTTTTTGATCGCAGTCTGGGCGTGCGTGAGCGAGGAGTTCACTACAATAATTTGTATACAGCCCTTTATTTACAGGATGAGATTCGTCTGTTGAAAGACAAATTACGTGTGACACTGGCGGGTAGATATACCGTAACCGGAGACGAAGATCCCTATTCCGGAAAAGTTGATTCCAAAAAATTTACTCCGCGGGTAGGTTTGAGCTATTCGGTCAATCGCAATACAAGTGCCTACGCCGTGTGGGACGAATCCTTTATTCCGCAGGCAGGCGCAACTTTTGCCGGGGATCGGTTCCGGCCAATAACCGGTACCAATCAGGAAGTAGGTATCAAGCAGGAATGGTTTGATGGTCGGTGGACAGCTACGGTAGCTGCTTACCAAATTACGAAAAATAACGTGCTGGCACCTGATCCCGAGCACCAGTTTTTCTCCGTCCAACTAGGGCAAACCCGCACTCAAGGTCTCGAATTTGACGTTCGTGGACAACTTTTTCCTGGTCTTGACGTCACCATGAATTATGCCTACACCGACGCTAAGGTGACTAAGGATACTGAAAATACTGAAATCAATCGTCAGGTACCTGGCACCGACCGACATATTTCCAACCTGTGGCTAAACTACCGCGTTCCTACTGGTAAGGCGGCAGGCTTGGGGCTATCATTTGGTGCCTCCCACGCAGCCGGGCGTACGGCCTGGTACGGAGCCTACGACCGGACCCTGGATCCCTCCATGCCTGCCTATACCCGGTTTGACGCCGCCGTTTCCTATCAGCTTGATAAATTCGGTGTAGCACTTAACGTGAACAATCTTTTCAATGCCGATCTTATATCGGGTACCTACTACGCATGGGGTGACTTTTACTACTGGCAGGCCGAGGCGTATCGAAATGCCCGTCTAAGCATCAACTACAAATTTTAAACCGAATGAATTTTAAGAAAATCTTTGGTAAAATTCATCTATGGCTTGGACTTTCGTCCGGGCTATTGGTGTTCATTATAGCTATTACAGGTTGTTTGTACGCCTTTAAAGATGAGATTCTGGATCGAACAGAAACCTATAAATACATTCAGGAACAAAATAAGGCCTTTCTGATGCCGTCTGAGATGGAGGCTATCGCCAGAAAGGAACTACCCGGCAAACTGCTTCATGCCATAAAATATAATTCCAGAAATGAGGCCGCCGAAGCTATCTTTTACCACTACGAGCCGACGTACTATTACACCATTTATATCAATCCGTACGATGGGCAGGTACTCCGGATAAATGATAATGAAACGGGTTTCTTTCATTTTATCCTTGATGGCCATTTTTATCTATGGTTGCCGCCAGCGATCGGTCAGCCCGTGGTCGCCTCGGCCACGTTGGTTTTTATAGTACTGCTGATTTCCGGTCTGATTATGTGGTATCCTAAAAACAGAGCAGCTGCCAAACAACGGTACGCTTTTCAATGGAAAGCAACCACGAAATGGAAACGAAAAAATTACGATTTGCACAACGTTCTGGGATTTTATGCAAGTACCCTTGCGCTGGTATTTGCCTTAACCGGCTTGGTTTGGGGGTTTCAGTGGTTTGCGAATAGCTACTATACCGCGCTGGGGGGAGAGAAATCTCTGCTATACATGGACCCGGTTTCTAAAACACAGACCAGCACTCGTACCGTTACCCCACTTGCGGGAATTGACAAGGTTTGGCTGAAAATGAAGGCCGAATATCCAACCGCCGCCTACATTGAGGTACATCCGCCCGAAACCGATTCTTCTTCCATTGCTGCCAATGCAAACCTGGACAAAGGCACGTACTGGAAAACAGATTACCGTTATTTTGATCAGTACACGCTTAAAGAACTACCTGTCTCGCATGTGTTTGGTCGGTTAAAGGATGCGACAATTGCCGATAAAGTGATGCGGATGAACTACGATATTCACGTTGGAGCCATCGGTGGACTGGCCGGAAAGATTCTGGCCTTTTGCATCAGTCTGCTGATTGCCTCCTTACCTGTCACCGGGTTTATGATTTGGTACGGCAAAAGGAATAAGGTTAAAAACCGGGATTTTAAGCGTGAGGTTGTTTTGGAGGAATCATGAAATAAAAGGATGAGTGGCGGCTTTTGGTTAGGCTACCTGTAGGAATAAATCACTTGTTAATTTCGGCAGGTAGCAGGGCCGATAGTAAAAGCCCGCCTGGTATTTGCGGGTTTTTACTTGCCACCTACGCTTTCAAATCCTATTTGGTGATTGGACCCTAGGTGCATGTCTAGTTGCCCAAAACTATTCCCCTTAGCTCAGTTGAGCTTTACGATATTGGTACGTACGGGAACACAAAGGTTTGGAAGACAACTTCCTTCCACAAAAACGTAACCCGGGCAGCAGCCATCGTTGGGGCAGGTTCCAGTGGCGTATGTGAACGAGTATATGTAAGTTCCAGGCTTGTTTTCGGTTACTTCAAGCGTATTGCCGACACCTGCCTGCGTTTTGGATCCGTTGGGTGCGGTTCGATACCAAACGACACCTGAGAATTGTTGGGGTAATCTAAATGTAGCATTGTTGGTCTCTCCCTGTTTAAGCCGGAAAGGTACGGTATAGCAGGTTGTAGCGATATCGTCTTCTCCGGCCGTAAGATTATTAGGGGTGCTATCATCATCTTTTTCAGCCATGTAAGAAATCTCAGCGGTATTATACCAGATACCCGATGATAAAGCTTTTGCATAAGTTGTTATGCTTATTGAATCTCCGGGAACTAAGGATCTTATAACCCATTTTTTTATATTTTCCTTAGGAGTGTAACCACTTGAAATAAGAGGATTGTTTAATATATAATTAAAAGAATAGGAGAGTGCCTGCATTTCTGGATTTTTTAAATCAAGGTAATAATCAAATACTTCGATGTCATGAACCACCGATAGACCCTGATTTTTTAGTGATACTATTGACTTAAAATATTGTCCAGGCCAAATAATTTTTTGGGTAACTTTTCGGGAAAGCATTAAATCAACCGGTTGGGTTTGAGCCGGTCTGGATATAAATGCAGCATTCATGCTGTTATTGTACCTAAAAATTCCGGTTGAATCGGTGTTTAATTCATATGATGCACTATAATATACAGGATTAAAAAATGATTCGTATAATGTATCACTTCCATTACCTGAGCGATTATACTTGGAGGATAACATCAGGCTATCAGGAATGCTTTTGTTATTCATATTTAAAACGTAGTTCTCCGTCAACAAATTGATGAAGCTGTATCGACCTTCCTCATCTGTTGTATCTGAGTACATTGTACTATTGTTCATAGTTGCTATAGAAACTTCAATTCCCTTAACTCCGGGTTCACCTTCCTCACGAATTCCATTGTCATTTAGATCTTTCCACATCACTCCACTTACACTACCCAATGGCGGTATAGGACGAGAGATGAGTGCGGCATCTATGGTAGATAAATCTCTGGATTGTCCTGGAAGGGATGGATCTATAAATATGTAATCCAAGGAACCATAATAAGGATAAAAATCGCTATCTAGATCATCGGGAACACCTGTGGCATTATATAAAGAACTCAATTCGCACTCTAGTGGTATTGAATACTTTGAAATTAGCATTGAATACCTGCCTTTTTTCAGGCCTTCAAAACGATATCTACCATCTACAGCAGTGGAAAGTGTACCGATGGAGGACAAGGAAAAATCAGATGTATCACTATGGAGATAGAGGTGTATTTTTACGTCTTTCACTCCGGGCTCAGCAGGATCCCGGTGACCATTATTGTTGAGGTCTTTCCAGACGATTCCGCTGATGCTTCCGGTAGGTTCATTCTGAGCAGTGGCAATCGATTGAATCAGAAATAATTGTAAAAGGGTAAGAAATAAGATGCCTGTGAGATGTGGAGAGTTATTTTTCATTCAGACGTGGTAGAATACAGTAGGAAAAAGGGTTTTATCAATGAGGTATATTCGGTTACGAAAGTACTATATTTCACCTTTCAAAGGGTTAATGGATATAAAAATAGTTTGTATAAAATGTTCCATTATGGTTCTCGCTTAAATTGGCAATTGACCATTTGCTTTTGAAGCATGCAGACATTAACTCAACTATCTATATTCCAATATTTTTCCAGTCAGTATTGCATAATTTCATCGTAGATTCTGTTTGCCCTCACAACCGCCTGTTGGTCCTTTCCGTTTTTCCTAAGGTCATGAATCAAACTTTCGGATTTTTCAATCAGTGCGGCTTTAAACTCTTCATGTTTTACCAAAGGCATCACCTTTCGTATAGATAGAAGCATCTCTTCAAGGACATAAATATTGGATGTAGCATAAATCTGAATCTGATTGAAACATGCCCCTACCACTCCATGGTAGGTGTAGCTTTTTTTAATTAACCGGATGTCCTCATTTCTATCCATTTCTACGATTGGCGGAAAGTTTTTTTTGGCCACCAAAGACAATCCTGCACCGAGGTATCCAATACAGGTCATCGCCGTGTGGGGATCATTGATGCCCGGTGATAGTGCACGAACGGCCACTTCAACAATCTGTTTTATGGAGAAATCAATTTCCTGTACCGGCGTTCGGCGACTACCAATGGTAAAAAAGGATGTCGCCTTTTTTGTAAGTTCCGGGTTGAGATGTTTATAGGAAAGTAAGTATGCAATTAGCTCATGAATGGATACAAAATCACCAACCTGCACCCGAATATCGACCACCAAATCGTTTTCACTGGCCCACTCGGAAATTTCTTCAAAGTTAATTGTTTGCAGGAAACCTGTATGAGTAGCCTGCACAGGAATAACCCATTGTTTCTTAGCTTGTACTGTACTTCGGGCGTCATTTCTGCTAATGGATGCAGTTACTGATCTATCCTTCTGCATAAAATTGTGAATGGCTTCTTCGAGGGCTTTAAAAGAAGAGGTGATAACACTTTCGGCCTGAATAGATGAAGCCATGTGGTGAATGAAATATATAAGTACTCCTAAGCTGACAATAGAAAGCAGAAATGCAAAAACAACCGAAATTTTGGGAATGAATTCCTCTTTACCCGTCCCGCCAATCATCAATAGTACCAAAAGCGAGTAACTGAACGTAGAAATAAAGGTACCGATAACAACCTGATTTCCTTTATCCGAGATGAAATTCCGTAGTAATCGGGGGCCAAATTGACTTGATGCCAGCGTGAGCGCAACGAGCGTGATGGAAAAAGTAACACCCGCCAGGGAGACCATAGAGGAGGCAATCGTAGACAATACCGCCCGCGCGCCTTCTTTATCACCACCGTATAAAAATCCCTGAAAAGGCAACTTGCTATAGGTAATGGTATCATCTACCCATAAAAGTCCGGCAGCCGCAAAAATTGAGCTCAGAGTCATTAGGGTAGGGACAAACCACAGACTACTGACAATTTTTTTCCAGAGTAGATTCATGGTTTACGTTGGGTTTTCAGACTGTTTATTCTTAGTCAGCGTACGGTATATCAGATAAAGGCAAAATTTGATTTTACTACAAAAATCATTCCTAATCCTCAGGATCCAGATGTTTCCTATATTTCAGGATAATTTGGAAGCAGAATTTTCAGAACTGAATTATTTTCGTAGAACGCGGTAGCTGGAAACACTTCCGAAGATTCAGGTATCAATTAGAAAAATGTCCGATGATAAGCGTAATTGAACCATTCCCACTTTTTTTACTACTATTAATCAACCCTTTTTGTCTATTTTTGACGAATCCTTTCTTCGAATTTTAGCTCGGGGGATCAAATAACTTATCTTTACTTAACAAACCTTGATTTAATGGCAAGTGGTCTTCTCGCCCTTTTAGATGATGTTGCTGCACTGGTAAAAGTTAGTGCCGCAAGCCTGGATGACGTTCCAACGCAGGTCGCAAAAACAACGGGAAAAGTTTCCGGCATCGTGATTGACGATACGGCGGTTACCCCTAAGTATGTAGTTGGCCTGGATCCCAAACGCGAGCTTTCCATAATTTTCCAGATTGCAAAAAAATCCATCATCAACAAAGTGATTTTTTTGGGTCCGGCAGCATTGCTACTTGGATACTTTGCACCGGCAGTAATTCCTTACCTGCTCATGGTCGGTGGGGCCTACCTATGCTTTGAGGGCTACGAAAAAGTTCATTCCATATTCAGTAAATCAGCTCATGGAACAGAGGAACAGTCTGCCGGGGATATGGATGTGATTACACCGGAAGAATTGGAAAAAAAACGAGTCGGCAGCGCGGTACGTACAGATTTTATCCTTTCCTCAGAGATTATGGCGATTGCCTATTCGACCGTTAATGAAAGCCCACTGGTGACCCAAATTGTAGTTCTTTTTACAGTTGCTATTTTCATAACGGTTGCCGTGTACGGGTTTGTAGCCATAATCGTAAAAGCTGATGACATCGGTATACACATGACTAAGGAGAAATTTGGTCCTACGACCCGCAAAATTGGTCGCGGGATTGTAAAATCAATGCCAGGATTCCTGGTTATTCTAGGCTATGTAGGTACCGCAGCAATGCTTTGGGTTGGTGCCGAGATCATTGCGCATGGTATTCCGTTTTTTCACCACTCGATTGAAGCATTAGAACATTCGTTGTCCAACATACCTTTTCTGGCATGGGTGGTGAAGGTAGTGGTTTTGGCTTTGGGCGGAGTAGTCCTGGGAGCAGTGATCGCGCAGGTTATTACCCTGGGCAAAAAGCTTTTTAAACGTCCGGCAGAAAAAACTGCCTAACAAAACCTGGGACGCGGCTACCTAAAAACGGCTCATTGACGAGCTAAAATTCAATTTCTTTAACATACGACCTTGATTTTCAATCTTTTCGAACCTTTCCCATTGTTTTAGCATCTACCTACATTGCTGGACAAGGGAAAGGTTATTGAGAGCTTGCGTTCTTCTTTTTTTTACGCAAAACAGCCACGGTTCGCCGGTTTGTTAGCTGTTAGTATGGTCTTTTCCGCCTTTGGCTTAAAGTAAAGCAGTCGCTTTTTCCATGGCATGGGCGCTTCCTTAATGCTACAATTCATCCTTCAATTCTGCCCGTTATTCTACTCAAAGTGAATACCATGAACCCAAAATTTTTCCACAACTACTAATTAATTAGTTTGTTTACTAAAAAGTTAGTAGTATATTTGGGCCATTGGATTATTAGACTCTTTAAAAATGGAAATACGTTCGCTTACGAAGGCAGAAGCAGAAATTATGAAAATCCTGTGGCAACTGAAAAAGGGATTCATAAAAGACATATTGGCTAAAATGGAAGACCCAAAGCCGGCTTACACTACGGTAGCGACCTTTTTAAAGATTTTAGAGAAGAAACAGGTTGTTTCTCATAGAACTTATGGAAACTCCCACGAGTTTTACCCGCTGATAAGTGAAGAAGACTATCGTAAACATGAAGTTGATCAGCTGATGGAAAATTACTTTGATAATTCCGTGGCCAATCTTGTTTCCTTTTTTGTAAAGGAAAAGGGTTTGGACGAGCAGGATTTCAATGCGCTTACCGATTATGTTGAAAAGAATAAAAAAACTAATTAAACCTGCCGCTTGTCTATGGAACAGATCCCTTATCTTGCGAAAGTAAACCTTTGCTGGCTGATATTTTCTGCCTGCTATTGGCTTTTTTTTAGGAAACATACTTTTTTTTACCTGAATCGTGTCTTTTTATTGGCGACACTTTTCCTTGCTGTATTTGTGCCGGCAATTCAGTTTAGCGAGCCCATTTATGTACTATCTCAGCAGGCTCAGAATGTTTCTTTAAACGATTCAGCCGTGCCATTAAAGGTTCCATTACCATCTGAATTTGACTGGGGAATATTGCTAATTCTGATATATTTGGCGGGCCTATTTGTGCTCTTTTTCAAATTTTTAAACGGGATATTTGGGCTGAAAAAGCTAATAGAATCGTCCTTGTGTATTCCCATGGAGGGATTTACGCTTGTTTTACCAGCAACTCTACCAATAAAGAATTCAGGCTCGTTTTCTTTTCTAAAATACATGGTTATTTCACCTAATGACTATGCAAATCATTTTGAAACGGTTTATAACCACGAAGCTGTTCACATTCGACAATTACACAGTATAGATATACTTTTGGTTGAATTGCTAAAAATTATTTTTTGGTTCAATCCCGGGATTTGGCTTTATAAAATGGCCCTAAAAGAAACTCATGAATTTCTGGCGGATGAGATCGCAAGAAATAAAGATGAGTATGCAACTTTTTTACTTTCTTACGCAAAGCATGCACCCATCAGGACTATTTCAAATCAATTTTTTAGCTCCTCCTTGCTCAAAGAGCGAATTTATATGATCTACACAAATCGGTCGCCTCAATGGATGCGTGGAAAGTATTTTCTTGCTGTTCCCCTGATTGTATGCATGACTTTGCTTTTTTCAGTTCAGGCTGAAAACGTAATTTTACCCCAAAAGCCAGCGAGTAATCTGACAAAGACAGAGCCCCTTTCGCCACCTGTAAACACGATTGTTGAATTGAAAGAAAATGTCGCAGATTTAAAAAATTCTGTGAAAGCACCGACCCTATTGCAGGAAGACGGTACCAGTAAAGCTTCCAGCAACGATTCATTGCCTTCCATTACCGATTCGATTTCTGAACTGAAACAAGCGTTGGCGCAGGATGATTTGGGAAAGGCTAATAGATTATTGGGAGAAACAAACCGAATGATCATGAATGAAAAACGTCGATTATTTTTTCAGGAAACAGAATTGAACCTGCGAACCGAGGCTTTTCGGATACAGAAAGAACATGTGAAATCGGAGGTAGTCATCGAATTGGCCAATCGGGTAATGGCATTTTCTGAGAATGCACTAAAAAGTGCCTTAGCCAGCCTGAAAGCCATGGAGAACGAGTATGATCACATCTATCGTGAGTTACGACGTAAGTCTGACGCCCAAAGAGCAGCGAAATCAAAAGCTACACAACAGGAAATTATCAACGACCTTACGAACGAAGGCATTGTATCCGATACAAACTCGATTTCTTACCGACTTCACAACATGTTCATGATTGTAAACGGTGTAGAGCAGCCGGAATCGGTACATCAAAGGTATAAAGCAAAATACCTGCAATATACCTGGATCGAATGGGTGTATAATTGGGAAGGCGTTTCAGGGCATCGCGTCAACGGGGTCAGATATGATGGAAAGTAGAATGTCAATAATAAACCGTCATAGAAACATAAGGCTTTGGCAGAAAACATTTCCAGACTTTATTTTCATCCCTTGTCGATGAACAGTGGCAATTATGGAGGCGGGTAAAATTTACTAGTGCCCTGACAACTATTCGTACTACACCTTGTTGGAATAAGTTGGCACTAATTTTATGTAACTCGTTTTAGCAAGTGTTTATAGATCAAAGCGAAAGCTCAAATCAGCCGGTTATTTTTTGTTCCAAAATGCCCATTGTTGATTTCTGTCTTTTATTTACAAAATTTTGCCCCACAGCTGCCATTTTTTTAGCGGCTTTGGGATCTTTGGCTACTGCCAGCACGGTGGGTGCGAAGCGCGCAATGTCTGCTTCACTATCAAAATCAAAAAGCCATTCGTCAAGTCCTATATCTCGCCACATGAAGCCCTTGCTGGTCTGCTCGGCGAAACGACCAACAATAGCCGGGATGCCATTGCCGATACACATAATTGGCGAATGCATTTCCAAACCGAATAGACCGGCGGACCGCAGGTATGTACTTAGGGCTTCATCGGTGAGCCAATAGCGGTCTCGCCAGACTACTTTGTCTTTCACATCTTTGGGCTATTGTGCTTTTACTCGAAATGTGTCTACAAGCAGATTACATGGTATGGAATGCCATCATGTGGGAAATTATATGAAAATCAACGAATGATGGATAATTTAATCTGGGTTAATTTTCCCAATTCAAAAGCTATAAATGATTGGGAAGAGCCAGGAAAAATAAGACTACAAAGCTTTTTGGACTACTTATATCTACTACTAAACGTACATCGGAAATAGTTGGTATCGCGTATTTGGTGATCAATTTTTCCTTGTTTACCCGAATCTCAAAAACCATGGCAGGCCTCATAGGTAGCATTTAGTACCCATATAAATCGGCATTTAGTACCCCATTTGTCTTTTATTCTTTGATAAAATCAGGAATGCTGGCTCAAAGAATGCAATTCAATGGCTATTTGCCGGGTATCATTTTTGCCTGTAAGAAGTCGGTCGTAAGATTCGTTTCCAATTTCTGTAAGTATCCAGAGAGTTGATCAGGAAACGTATACCAAAGTAATTTTCAATTTTATTTTTAACATTTCATCAATGAAAAAATTAGAGAACAAAGTAGCAATTATTACCGGTGGCGCAGGCAGTATTGGCAGAACAACAGCCGGGCTTTTTCTGGAACATGGAGCCAAAGTACTGTTGGTGGATATAAATGAAGAAGATCTAAAAAAAGCGGTTGAAGATATAGGGGGAATGGACGTAAAGTATTGTATGGCAGATGTTACCAAGTCGTCGCAAGTGCAAAAATACGTTACTCAGGCAGTAGAAGCTTTCGGCAAAATTGACATTTTTTTTAACAATGCGGGAATTGAAGGAGTGGTACAACCAATCCAGGATTACCCGGAAGAAATGTTTGATAAAGTACTGGCAGTTAATGTAAAGGGGAGTTGGTTAGGCAACAAATATGTCTTGCCCCAAATGAATGACGGGGGAAGTATCATTATTACTTCCTCGGTGGCGGGCTTGCTCGGAAGTGCCAATGTTAGCGCATACATTATCAGCAAACATGCGTGTGTTGGTGTTATGCGGGCAACAGCGGTCGAAGCGGCACCCCGAAAAATCAGGGTTAACAGCGTACATCCGTCGCCGGTAGATAACCGGATGATGCGTTCACTGGAAGAAGGGTTTTCTCCGGGACAGGCAACCGCAGTAAAGGAACAATTGGAATTGACTATTCCGCTCGGGCGTTATGCAGAGCCTGTTGAAATTGCCAAACTTGTTTTGTTTCTGGCCAGTGATGAAAGCCAATTTATCACGGGTACCACTCAGGTTATTGATGGTGGAATTACTGTTCAATAAGACTTTTTTTTAGCAGAAGACTAAGACGATTTGGCTTTTTTAAAGAAAGCTAATTTATGAATTTGGAAGTTGACGAATGCTCTACTTCACTATTTGATCAGGATTTCATCAACTTCCGAATTCACCTATAAGCTATTCAAATGATTCTCTTTGGTGTTAAAAGTGTACTTCTTTACCTGCTATATCCCTTAGGTCAATACGCACTCATTTAATCCATTTAAGGATTTCCTGTTCAATAGTTGCTTCGTCGATTCCGTGTTTGATGCTAGGTAAAGAAGATTGTTTCGTTGCCTTCCCTGCGTAAACAGTCAAAATTGAACGTTCATTTAAAGGCGTTTCGGTAGCATCCACGGGATTGATTAGCAACAGTTTTTGATCCGAAAGTGTACGAACAAGGTCTGGCAAATCATACTCGGTTATGGCTCCTGCCACGGCAGACATTATATGCTTTGGCTTGTAGAGGCGCTGCTCGGTAATTGATTGAAAGGATGAAAGAGGATTAATCAAAACAATGTGTTCAAATGGATTTTTAATCATGGCTGCGTGCAAAACATCCGTAGCAAAGGTCCCCTGTGCAATCACTGAAACAGTCGAAGGGGGTGATGACAGCTGTTGAAAAAATGTAGCCAATCTTTGAATTTCGGCAGCTCGCACCGCCACTAGACTTTGATGTACCTGAATTCCGGCAAACCATATATTCAATGGTGATCCTTCCAACATAGAATCCCCGCCTTTGAGGTAACCATTTCCGAGCTCGCCACATCCACTCAAATCCGCAGTAAGTACATCATAGCCTCCTTTGGCCAGTTGATCGGCGAGTTGGCCACTAGCCACGGGGGCTGATTTCCCACGGTCGTCCAGCAGCACTATCGTTTTTCCATTCGATTTTCCTGGTTTTAACCACAAAACCGGAATGAAATAGTTACCTGCCCCTTTGACTAAATATTTTTCAATGGCATAGTCAGTCCGCTGCAACCTTCCTGAAAAAATAGACTCGTCAGGTGAATTTGGAGCAATATATCCTGATATTTCCATAACCGAGGCCCTCAGCTCTGCCGTCGCTTTTGAAGAGTGCCCTCGTTTGTTTACTAAATCCAGGGCGTACTGATGTGACAAATCAAATATTGACTTTCCTTTCAAATGTTGCAGTACATTTCCTGGCGGTGTTACATAAAGCTCTTCTTCTTTAAAAATCTCTGTTTTTACATCAACAGACGAACCTGGGTTGTTGAGATGTTTTTGAAAAAAAGCGTATGTAGCCTCCCGGTTTTTCAGTGTTGAAGCGTGTGGGGCGTCATCCTCCACCTTTTGCAGGTAATCAGCCTGTTCAAATGCCCGAAAGGCCCCTTGGGCTTCCTGATAGGCGTCGCGAACGCCCTGAATACTAAACATATCCCGGGTGGTACTGACGATCAGGGTTGGTTTGGGAGCCCGGACTTCCAGAAAATCCGCCATATCCAATCCTTTTTCCAGGGTATAAAGTAAATTTTGTTCCGCATCCTGCGGTCCTGCCGATTGCCAGAGTTTATCGTAGGTCGTGATGTAACATTCAGGCGCAGAGGCTAGTATGCGTTCGTCTACAGCGGCGATGTAGGCAGTTTGGGTTCCACCACCCGAACGCCCGGTTATTCCAATTCGGGCAGCGTCGACCTCGGGCCTGCTAATCAGGTAGTCAATGGCGCGAATGCCATCCCAAACGAAATAGTAGGCAATACTTCGGCCTGCGAGAAAAGACTGCGCACCGGCGAAGGCATGTTCTTTGGTAGGGGAGGACTTGCCCTCCAATCCGCCGTATTCCCGGCGTTCACCTTGACCGATTGGATCAAAAGCTAACACCACAAATCCCTTTTTTACGTAATTCAGGATCGTGTGTTGGTAAACATCAGACCGAAAACCTGTTGGACTGTGACCGCTGCAATAGAGAATGGCTGGTGCTTTACCTGATGTTTTTTCCGGTATAAACATCGCTGCCGTAACAAAATAGCCTGGTTGTGATTCAAAGTACAGTTTTTCAACCCTAAAACCGTCACGCTGTAAAGTGCCGGTGATGACGGGATTCAGGGGAGTTTTTTCAGGAAAGATGCCCAGCGCTTCTTTTAAACGTGTGCGAACAAATTTCTGCCGTTTTTGCCAGTCGCTCTTTGTTTTTAGTTCGGTAATGGCCGCATTTCGTTCACTAATTTGGTGGGTTGCCCGACTATACAAATGTTTATACAAGGACATGCCCGGTGTGCCGTCGTGCATTTTCCAATAGTCAAAGACCGACAGATTTTCCTGAGCATATGCCCCAAAATTAGTGAGTAGTGCACCTATACAGAACAGGGTAAAATATATTCGCATCGTTTTCAGAAAATCAATTGTTGTAAGATTTTGTCAAAGAGAGCTATGCGTAATAAGTAAAAAGAACGCAATGTTTACTAGATGCTCATTAACCTATATATCATGAACAGTAGAGAAGTAAAATATTAACAAAATACTAAGTAATATTAAAACGTATTAATCACGATATAATCTTGTATTTAAGTTTTCTGATGCATATCTTTGTACAATCGTTCCTATTGCAGTTATTTATACTTTAATCAATTCGCTCATGCCAAAGTTAGATCGTTCGGATTTTAAATATAATGCTAAGGTTTTTGAAAAGACCTGCTTGTGGTGTGGAACGGTATACTACGCCAGTCGCTCCACGGCAAAGTATTGTACTTCAACCTGCCGTGGATATGCCAATCAGGCAAAAAATGCGGAGGAGCAGGTTCCATATGATGAAACAGAAAAAATGATTTCAGCTTTGCTTTCGGAAAATGCCTACCTGAAAGGGCAGCTTCAGCGGTATGTTCTAGAAAATCAAGCGTTGAAACAAAAGTTGGGGATTGAATCTTCGGAAGGAGATCAGTAATTAAATACTGGCTCGAAGTGCTATCAATACGTTACGTCCCGGTGCACTCACCCCGCTGGCAAACATCCGATAGTTGGTGTCCAGCAAATTTTCTGCGGCAAACTGTATTGTCAAAGTAGGGGAGAGTCGACAAGCGGCACGCAGGTTGAGCGTCCACCAGGAGGGCATGCCATCCGGTGTGGCACCCGACTCATTATCCTCAGCATTCAACCGATACTCTTCAATACGTTTCCAGCCATTAAACATACTTAATGCTTCCATGCGCCATTTTTTATACGTCCACTCAACGCTACCTTTTCCATACTGTGGAGGAATATGATCCAGCGGGCTTCTGTTTTTGTCCGACTGTTGAATTGTACCTTTTGTTACATTATAGGTAGCCATCACCCGCCACCCTTTCGCCGGGTACAAATTTAACTCCAAACTCATGCCGCGGACGGCCGCACGGAGTTCATTTTGATTGGCAATTATCCGGCTCATTTGTCCATTATACAGCAAGCTATCCTTTCCGTTGAGCTGAAAAGGGGACGTTACCAGGGCATTCTGCAACCAGGAATGAAAGACAGTCCCGTTAAATTTCAGCATATTAGCCAGCCATTTTTCAACCGAAACTTCCAGATTATAGGCGTATTCCGGCTTCAACATTGGGTTGGGCACAATGACCAAACCCGGCTGCGAGTCAAACACCTTTCCTAAATCATCTACATTTGGTGCCCGAAATCCCGTGGAACCCAGCAGAGATACCTTACTCTTTACCCCCGGAATCAGCACTACGCCAAGGTTTCCGGTTAAAGCCGTAGATGCCTGTGCGGCATGATCAAAGGGAAAAGGGAAAAATTCACGGCTCACAAAGGCAGCCCGCAGGTTAACCTGATTGAGCCGAAGACCGCCCTGCAAAAACCACTTTTCGGCAAGTTGCAGGTGATTGGTTCCGTACAGTGCCAACCAGTTCATCGAACTACCCCCATCGGGGTAACGTGTATCGGCGGCTGTCTGACTGCCGCTACTCCTGTCAGTATTCGTAGCTTCTGAATGAACGGAATTGTAGACCCATTCCAGGCCGTAGCGAAAGGTATTTCGTCCCGATTTTTTCTGTGCATCCATGTTCAGGCTGTACGCCAGCACGCTTTCTACCTGACTTTTCAATAAATCTCTCCCAAACGTCCGACTATTTCTACTTTCTTCAATCCGTTGAAAAGCCGCTGTAACCTGCAATTCATCGTAATATTTACTGCCAAAATAAAACGATTGATACGATGCCATCAATCGTTTTTCGGGTCCATAGTACCATTCCGCAAAGCGCGGCAGACCATTTGATACAACCGTCAGTCGGTCATAACGAGGAACATTAGTTGTTGTGGAGTAATGCAAATTGAGCACGTGGGTACTTTTTGCTGTCGGTCGAAACAAAACCTTTTGAAATAAATCCAACTGTGCATACGCTGTGCCTATCTGTCGGTTTGGGTCCGGGTTCGGACGCATCACGTCCTGCCCCTGCTGTTGGACTGTATAAAAGTACCTTTTCCCAAAGTCAGGGTATTCTTTGCGTCGATTTTCTCCCTGACGTACATCCCCGAAATCAGAGAACGAAACGCTAGTGAGCGATCCCCACTTTTGACGACCATAGTTAAATGTTACATTAGTTGTTTTTTCATTGGCCGCTGATGAATACCGGGCCATCGCAGAAGTTTGTAGAAGTGGTTTATTTGTCAGGGACAACGTGGGCATTTTGCTTCTAAAATGAATCACCCCGCCGAGGGCATCACTGCCATACACCACTGAATTTGGACCAAAGACTACCTCTACCTGCTCAATCATCTGCTGATCTATTCTCAGGACATTTTGCAGATGTCCGCCCCGAAAAATCGCATTGTTCATCCGAACACCATCGACCACCAGCAAAATTCGGTTAGCTTCCAATCCCCGCAAAATAGGACTTCCACCACCTGCCTGACTTTTTTGTACAAAGATCTGTCCACTCTGAGCAAGCACATCGGCGGAGGTCTGTGCGTTTCGGAAGCTTATTTCCTGACTCATTATCTGCTCAATCTGAAAGGGAAGCAGACGTTTGATTTCGCCGAATCTTGATGCCGACACCACCACTTCGTCCAGTTGCAACGTATCATTCCGGCTCACCTGTGCCTCCACATTCGTACATGAGCCAAGAAAAAGAAGAAATATTGAGTTGAACACAAAATTTTTCAAGAGCTGAATTGGTAAACAGTAATGAATAGTAAACGAGATTTTTACCAGGAAGGAAAATTACCAATTCTGAGCATACAGCTAACAAATGCACTTCATACTTTTTTCATTAATAGCTCCTTTGGGTTCAAATGTGCAGGTTAACAGGATCTATTTCCTGGGACTTATTGAACCAAAAAACCACCAATACGGCTGACTAATGAATTGACTACCTGATAATTAAGTTATTTTGACTGCCTAGAACTAACAAACATTCTCCCTATACCAGCTTCCAAAAAGAATTGGCCAGCAAAACCCGACAGCATTAAATCTCTAAACCAGGCAATATTCAGTCATTTACCTGGGCCAGGGTGACAAAAGGCTACGAGGGTTCGCCACAATGAAAATTTACTTTTGAGTATTTTAGAATTACATATTACTTTTATAACCTCTATCATACATAACATTTGGTTGAAGAGCGTACTTATCGTTGGTTCAGGTACAAGAAAACTCACTATTTAATAAATTCTCAGTGCAACAAATGGTACGTTTACTAACCAAAAAATAACGGCAAAAACCCTTTCAGGGCACATTCAGGGATCTAAACAGGACTTCACACCACAGTATACTAAACTTATTGAACACACTTTTTTAAAGAAATTAATAGTTACAATTCAACCTGCAAAAGTATGTTTAAATGCACGAAATGGAATAACAGGAAATAGTATTCATTTTATGTCACATATAATTCCATTTTTTCTTTTTTCAGATGTATCAGCCACTAGTATCTGTTATAATACCTACATACAATCGTGCCTACGCCCTGCCCGCTACAATTGAGGCAGTTTTAAATCAAACCTATAAGAACCTGGAAATAATTATTGTAGATGATGGTTCTACGGATAATACAGAAAGTGTTGTAACTACCTATGGAAACAAAATACGCTATATTCAAAAAGATCATTCCGGACAAGGCGACACACGAAATGTAGGCTTACACCTGGCCAAAGGAGAGATTATAGCACCGCTTGATTCGGACGATATCTGGAACGAAGATTTTCTTGAACTGAGTGTCAAACATATGCTTGAAAATCAATTAGATATGTTCTTTTCTAATTGGGCACACCACATCTCATCAAAAATTAAAGTCAATGCTCTTGCGCAATTTCTCAAAAGCAGGCATATACCGAAAAGTGGTTGCTATGTATTTGAGTATTCAGAATTTAGAAAAATTTTGATAAAAGATTCCCTGGCAACTAGTTCAAGCTTAATCGTACGAAAGTCGGAAATACCATTTGGATGGAACCCACAAATAAATATAGGGGATGATTATTTTTTACAACTCGAAATGATTTTTAAAAATCCAAAAAGTCGAGTGGGTTTTACTGATCAGGTACTTTGGCAAAAAAATGTGGATACAAGCAATATCTGTGATGGCAGAAAAGGTGTTGCCTTTAGGCAGTTAATTATTGACGATTTACTCCTGATCAACGCAACATTTAAAGACCTCATGAGTGACCGGGAGAAGGAAATATTTTTTACAAAAATACTCCAAAATAAAATTCTGGTGATTTGTTTTTCAATTTTGGAACGAAAAATTGGAAAAGAAATGAAGCAAATCTTTATTGAACTATTTTCCAAACCTAAATTGCTATTTTTTGCGGTAAAAACAGGAATACTCAAAATTTTAATTCGAAAAATTCCACAAACGCAAAGATGAAGTTAGCTAGTGAAACACGGAAAGTACCATATGTATCGGTAATTATTACAACTTATAATCGTGCTGATGTACTAAATAATGCAATTGAGAGTGTACTTAGTCAGATGTATAAAAATATTGAAATTATTGTAGTAGATGACGGTTCTAACGACAATACAAAATCACTATTAGAAAGTTACGGCGACAGAATAATTCCAATCTTTAAATCAAATACTGGTAAATCTCATAGTAGGAATACCGGACTTTCCGCGGCAAAAGGATCTTTAATTGCTACGCTGGATTCTGATGACGTCTGGTATCCGGATTATCTGGAAAAAGCAATTGATTTCTTAACAAATGAAAAATTAGATGCTGTTTTTTCAACATGTCAACTTCATAAGTTTAAGTATCAACACTTTGTAAATAACACATATCATGTTTTCCAATATAAAGAAATTAGGGAAATAGTCTTAAACTATTGTCCGGCACCGACATCCGGTGTTGTCATGCAGCGTACATTCATTGGCGATGGCTGGAATAATTTGACTTTGGAATATGAAGATTGGCATTTACAAATCGCATGCGTACTCAAAAACAAAAATTGCAGGGTAGGTTATATAAGTGAAATTTTGTGGGAAAAACGCGAGGATGAAGTTGTAAGGAACAAATTAAAGACCACACCGCAAAATCAACGACGTCAATGGGATACCGGGATATTGTTAAATCATTTGAGGGATGATTTAACAAAAGAAGAAAACAGTATCATTCAACAATACCAGGTAAAAGATACCATAAGGTTACTGATTGTCTTGATTAAAAATAGAGAAAACTTAACCAAAATATGGAAAGAGATCTGTTTCATTTTTAGCAAACCAACCATACTTGTAAGAATAGTTTCTAATGCATTATCAAACAAAATAAAATGAAGTACATTATTGCGTTGCTGGTACCAATAGGAGGTTTGTTATGGACATCTGCTTACTTACTGATTGTCCTAAAAGGAATAAAAGACAAAGCACACGGCATGCCACTCGTTGCACTTGCCCTAAATTTTACCTGGGAATTTGTTCATGTTTTTATTTACCCCTCTTACGGTATATCTCTTTATTTAAACTTATCCTGGTTTTTAATAGATTTGGGTATTACCTATACTTATTTCAGGTATAGCTATAAATCCTTTGAAATGTACTACTCCATAAATAAAGTACATTGGCTTTTATTAAGCATCACTACACTAGTTTTAGCATTCATGTTAAACTATTATGCAGAGGGTTACTTTTCGCAATTACAGAATATAACTACCAAAGAGCTACTATTTGCCGAAGTCCTGGTTGGTTTTATTGTCTTTCTTTTTGTTCCCGGTTGTATGATTGCCATGCTCTTCCAGAGAAAAAGTTCGCAAGGACAATCTTTTTTTATTGGTCTTGCGCTTTCAATAAGTATTATCATCTATGTTTTAGAAATTTCATTTAATCCATTTCATCATCAATGGGGAAATCCATTTATGATGGTGCTGATGGCTGTATGTATTATTCTACAAATGTATTATACGGTATTGATTTACCACCAAATGAAACAAGAGGGTAAAAATCCCTGGAAAACATTTTAAGAATGAATTTTATCCGTTTATCAACATGGAAAAACAAATTAGCTCCTTTTTTATGCATTATGTATGCATTTTACTATAAAAATCCATTTACAGTTTTTGAAAAACAACTGCAAATAATATTCTTTTTATTAGTAGGTATTATTTTACTGGCGATTTGGGCTAGCTTAATAAATAACTACTTTGATCTGGAAGTTGACACAAAAGTTGGCAAGCCAAACGGAATGGCAGGAATTACCCCATTTTTTAGGGTAGTAAGCCTACTACTTTGCATGCTTACAGGTTTGGTTTACACTTATTTTTTACTTTCTTATAAGCTGTCTATTCTCTTTTATGGTTTAAGTTGGTTATGTTTTTACGTATACTCTGCTACTTCCATCAGGCTAAAAGAAAAGCCATTTCTTGATTTACTGGCTGATGGTTTGGCTTCTCAATTATTTCCTTCACTCTTTATTTTTGTCTTTCTTTTTAAAGAGGATTTTCAAAACAATTACCTGTTCATTTTTTCAGGCAGTTTGTGGCTATTTTTTGCCATGGGTGTGCGAGCTCTAATCATACATCAGTATGGTGATAAAGAAAAAGATCAGAAAGCAGGCTTGACAACCTATGTTGTTGGAATCAACGAGGTTATCCGAAAAAATACAGAATTATTTCTACTGTTTTTAGAAATTATAGCCTTTACAGTTTTTGCTCTTTCTATCCATTGGATATCCTTCATTCTGCCATTGGTTTGTTATATAGTACTTTTTTATGTTTTGATACATAGTTATCAAAATATACGGATTGTGTATTTCAAAGTAACAAATGAAGAAGCTCATAGAATATTCTTATATGATGCTTATACATTATTTGTATTCTGTCTTTTAGGTTTACTTTGTTGGCAAAATTATCAAAATCTGGTTCTTTTAGTAGTTCATTTATTAGTATTTCATTCGGCGATACTTGTAAAAATGTATAATAAAATATCGGTTTAGTTTACATTCCACTATCCCATATTTACCTGATACCCTCAACTCTTTTCATTTGACCGAATTTGTGTTTTAATTGAATTACATTCAAAATTGGTTAGAAAAAATGATTAAACGATCAGTATTTTGGAATTAATTAATACGTTTGAAAAAGTTACACGTACCATCAAACTTCAACTCCTTAATATTGATGAGTGAATTAAAATGTATATAATTTTGAATGTCAGGCTGAGCAAACAGGGCCGCCTGAAAAATTCCTCAAACTCTAACTTTTCTTTATAGGAATATTCACCGATCAATAAAACCAATGATGTACTTTATTGGGTTAGCCCATTCTTAAAAGTCACCTTTTTAAGATTTAATTACACTACTCTACTTCCTAAAACTTGCTTTCTGCATTTTTTCAAAAGTCCAGTAAAGGTAACCTTCCCATTGCGTCTCACTATCATCCTCCCTAATTTTCGAGTAGACACACAAACAGACTTAAACCCGTTGGAATTACAGAAAATATTACTTCTGATAATTAAACATTATCAGAAGTAAGGAATTTACCTAAGTTTTGTTTTCTAAAAGCCTTAATTAGGCTATTTTGGAGCGCTAGCCCTTACCCGGTTTTTAATGAATGAGTTGATCCCACATGGATCGAACCAGCAGTTTTGTAGATTTTCTGCGTGCCTGATGTAAAAGTAATAGTGTCATAGGCGGATAACCAATTTGTATTTCCTACTACTTTTGGAACAATTCCTTTCCAGAATAACAACCTGAAAAAAGCAGGCTATCCGTTTTTAATGCTTTCATATTACCTTTTTACTGCCACTCCTTCACTCTCCCTATACGGCACCACAAGCTTCCAGGTCTTGCCCTTAGCCGTTACCTCCACCTGCACCTCCTTTTCATTTTCAGAAAGCACTTTGGCTTGAACCGCGGGGGTGGCACCTTCAGAAGGAAGCAGAAGCCATACTAATGTCTGATCGCTCGGGATATTGGTGGTGTAGATCGTGGCGTTGTTAGGCGAGTAAACGTTATACTCCGGACTATACCAGCCCTGTATTTCCGGCTGCTCTTGCCCTTTGACAAAACGTACATCCAATTTCGTGTTATCCATTCCGGAGGAGCTTACTGGAATCACCGCCAGATTGCCTTTGAGATTGGTAGTTTTGACGATAGTGCCGGCTTGGGTTACTGCACAGTCGGGGTGCCAGTGCCAGAGGGTTTCTATTTTCCGGGGTCGGTCGGTTTGGATGCGGTCTACCACTACCCAAAATTCCCCACGTATATACAGCATGGCGCGGGAATGCACGGCGGTACCAGTAACGTTTTTAAAATCGGCAAACTGACCGGTGGCGTAGTCGAACTCGGGGGTGATTTTGGCTTGGCTGCCATCTAGCGGTGCTTCGGCCAGTTTGGGGCCGGGGGCTTGCCCATTGCCGTCGATCAGAACCAGATTGTGTCCGGCGCTGCCCGTGGCATAGGGCCGGAACTTACCGGCAACCTCACCTGTATAGGCAAAGCGCCCGGCGTCCACCAGCAGATCGCGCCCGTAGGCCGTCACCGACAGATGAAGCTTGTCGTTGTGCTGATGCCCACTACCCCAGGGCCCAATGTCAAAAAACGACCAGTGCGCCTGCGCATCGTACCCACTCCGGGAAACCAACTGCCCCGCCCAGGGAAAAAAGTAAGACGGCCCATCTACGGGTTTCCTTCCGCTCTTTCCGTTTGAGACCGCATAGGCCCATTCGGGTTTATTGTATTTTTTGGCTGCCTTCATCAGCAAATCCCGGTCGCTGCCCCGATCGCCGTCGTTGTTCAGAATACGGTACCCGTCGGGACGCACCGCCCGGGCAATGTAGTCGTACATGTTTACGATGGTCTGATTGAAAAAATCCGGCAGAGGACGATTTGCACGGTCGCAGATGTCTTTGAAAAGCTCAAAATTTGCCAGCGCCACGTTGTGGTAGTGCGAGGTAAGCTCAGTTTGGATGCCATCCGGGTACACCTGCCCCTTCATACTTTCGGTCATTGCTCCAATGGAATAGGTGAGCCACTCATCCGCCTGCTTATATTCGGGAAAATTGGTGGCAACCGTCGCCAAAGCCGAAATTTCCATCGTCAGCCAGTTGTTACCGCCGTGAAAGTGACGGTTGTAATGGGCGTGGTCGGGCAAACTGCTCAGCATCAACAGCTGCGTGGCTGGCGATAGGTGGGGGCTGTTGATCATGCCATAAAAAATTCTCGACCAGGCCTTTACACGGGCCGCCACTTCCAGCCCCCGCCAAACCGATGTGCTGCTTTTGGCAGCGGGATAGGGCATGCTTTTGATGATAAAATCACGCAGGAAGGCATCAATGTACCGAGCGTAGGCTGGATTACCGGTTTCCCTATACGCATTGTAAACCTCCAATAGCTGCGAGTGTCGGTTGGAGAGCCATGCCCATTCGCGGTCGTTGTTAGGGCCTTTGTAGTGCCAGTCGCGGTGGCCGTCGGGCAGCAGCGGTAGTACGCCCCGTACATTCTGCACGAAGAACACATAGTTCAGCGTAGTATCTGCATTCGCTACGGTCCTGACAGAAGTTGATGGCTGTTTAATATGAAGGTATGAAGCCGTATTTCCGTTTTTGTAATAAGCCAGAAGCTCCGTGCAAGCCTGTACCAGATTTCCGTCGGCATGAGCCCGCTTTACTTTTTCCATACCCGCGGTACCCAGGTCAAACTGATCCAGCATGGTCCGCATGGTCTCCGGTGCAAAGGCACAAACATCAGCGACGGAGGTAAGATCCTGCCACCTTTTCTGGGCCAAGAGGTGGGTTGAAAAAAGGAGTAAAAGGAGAAGGAGCGGGAGTACACGGGTATGGGTTAGGGGTATCATGACGCAGAATTTTTTGATAACTAATCTCTTTAATAAAAGAACTTTTATGGTTTGCCTACTGTGTGAAAAAACAGCAAATATACCTAAGGCAGTCCCAATGCCGTATGAGTAGCCTTTTCACCCGACTCATTTCTTCCATTGAAAAAATAAAGTGACACACCTTACCATCCAAACTGAATGATCAACCCCATTTACTTCTTTTAACTACTGCCGAATCGTATCAATCTTAGCCGCCTACTGTGTGCTATCCATCGGCTCGGCGCCAGCCAAACCGGCTCTCCCCGTTCGAAGGCCACTGGGACCTACCCGTCAATGGTTATATCGCCTGGATTGGATTCTTCGGGAGTAAATTAATATAGGAGAATGCCTGTAAAGGAGGCTTTTATATCCAAACAACACAATCATCCCAAACTTTTCAGGTTATGAACCGATCTATCCTTACGATATTGCTTCTTTGTGCTACGCTGGTGGTAGTGGCCCAATCCGGCAAAAATACCTTAACCCAACAATGGGGAGTGTACGAACTGGTACTTTCCGGCCCCTCCTCCGGCAATCCTTTTATGGAAGTGAATATCGACGCTACGTTTAAAAGCGGGAATCACAGCATCAAAGTACCCGGCTTTTACGATGGCGGGGGTACGTACCGCGTGCGGTTCTCGCCGCCCAGCCAGGGAAGGTGGACGTATGAGACCACGAGCAACGTTTCGGCGCTTTCGGCTAAGAAAGGGAGTTTTCGCAGCGCGGCCCCAACGGGTTCCAACCACGGTCCGGTAAAAATCGTCAATACGCACTACCTGCGCTACGCCGATGGAACACCCTTCTACGCCGTGGGTACAACAGCCTACCAGTGGACGAGCGTGAAGCAATCGGTGCAGGCAAAAACTCTAGAAACGCTGTCCAAAGCTCCTTTCAACAAGATCAGGATGTGCGTGTTTCCGAAACATTACCAGTATGGCAACGAAACCCAACCCTGGGCGTACCCTTTTGTACGTAAAGACACCATAAATGACCTGACCCAACCCAACTATGAATTCTTCAGGAATTTTGACGCGCGGGTAGCCCAGCTTTCTGATCTGGGCATTCAGGCCGATGTCATTCTGTTTCACCCCTATGACTCCTGGGGTTACAGCAGGATGGGGAAAGAAATGAACCAGAAGTACGTCCGCTACATGATCGCCCGCCTGTCGGCCTATCGAAACGTGTGGTGGTCGCTGGCCAACGAATGGGACGTACCGAGTATAAAGACCGCCATTGACTGGGAAGGTATCGGTAGCCTGCTGCAACGGGAAGATCCGCATCAGCGCCTGCGGGGCATCCACAACTGGTACGATTCGGAAGACCATTTTTTTGACCACAACCGCCCCTGGGTTACACATGTGAGCACGCAGACCGCCCAGTTTTACAACGCAATCAAATGGCGCAGGCAGTACCAGAAACCCTTACTGTTTGACGAAATGCGCTACGAGGGCGACGTAAAGAGTAGCTGGGGCAACATGAAAGGGCAGGAAATGGCGAGCTATTTCTGGATGGCCGGATTGAGCGGTGGGTATCCCACGCACGGCGACACCTTCCGCAACGATGCCGACGAGGACACCGAAGTGCGCTGGTGGGCCAAAGGCGGCACTCTGATGGGCGAAAGCCCCGAGCGAATTCGTTATTTCAAGTCCGTGATGGAGCAGGCGCCAGTCACCCAAATGTCTCCTGAACTGCTGTACCCTGGTGACCCCAAAAAATTAAGCACCAACCTGTATATTTTCTCCAAGCCAGGAGCCTACTACCTTGCCTACGTAGCCGAGGTCGGACAGGTCATAGAACTAAACCTGCCGGGCACCAAAGACTACACAGTGGAAGTGCTGGACACCTGGACCATGAAGCCCCTCGAACGGTCGGTAACAAAGCCAGGACTGTACACCTACAAAACAACGACTCCATATACGGCTGTCCGGATGTACGTTGATTGATGGAAGCAGCTGATACACATCAGCTCAACCAGGGGATTACTGGATTGGCTTTGTGTATACCACGCCTACACAATCCATAATTTTTTAAAAATTATATAGCTATCACTCCCTTCGAATTGCCAGCTTTGGAGGCTTGCGGGAGGGCCTCCTTGGCTGGATTGAGATGTATCAAAGTCTTTCTTTTGTTTATATAGCGGCGCATTCATTTGATTTTTTAACAGGTTTCTTCAATCCTTATTTCCCTCCTTTTCAAGGGCCAATTGTTCCTCAAAGGAAGGTGGTTCCACACCCAGCAAATGCTTCACAAAATAGTCACGCCGTTTACGTTCGCCGTATGCGCCACCCATAGAATGACCCATGTTGGGAATCATCAGAAAATCAAAATCTTTATCGGCCTTGACAAGCGCGTTTACCAGTTGCAGACTCGATGCAGGGTCCACGTTATCGTCCATTTCGCCCAATATTAACAATAATTTCCCCTGTAACTTAGGTGCATGTGTTACGTTTGAAGATTCTTCGTACTGTGGACCAATTGGATAACCCATCCACTGTTCATTCCACCAAATTTTATCCATGCGATTATCATGGCAACCGGATGACGATACTGCAACTTTATAGAAATCAGGATGGAACAGCAAAGCACCTGCCGAATTTTGCCCTCCGGCTGAGTTGCCAAAAATACCAACCCGGCTCAAATCCATGGCCGGTTCCTTTGCTGCTGCTGCTTTCATCCACGAGATCCGATCGGGGAATCCGGCATCTTTCAGGTTTTGCCAGCATACATCATGAAATGCTTTGGAGCGGTGGGAGGTCCCCATTCCGTCTAGTTGAACCACAATAAAACCAAGTTCTGCCAACTCAAACATTAAACGCGGCCGTTCTGCTTCGATAAAGGATTTGGGGGCATGAGCACTATGCGGTCCGGCATAAATGTACTCGATGACGGGGTATTTTTTGGCGGGGTCGAAGTTTGTTGGCCGAACGACAACTCCCCAAATGTCCGTCTTACCGTCACGTGCTTTGGCAGTAAATACTTCAGGGGCGCGCCAGTTTACTTTTGCATATTCTGAAATATCACCTTTTTCCAATTCCATTACTACCTCACCGTTGGCAGCTGAGCGCATGACCGTAACGGGCGGCATATCTACACGAGAGTACAGGTCAACAAAGTACTTTTTATCAGGCGAAAAGAAGGCACTATGATTGGCGTTTTCGGTCGTTAGCGGCGTGAGTCCGGTGCCGTCAAATTTAATTCGATAGTATTGCACATAGTACGGATCTTCCATGGGATTTATACCTCCGGCTGCAAAAATGAGCGTTCGACTGCCCTCGTCCACATGAATGACATCCCGTACGACCCATTCACCTTTGGTGATTTGATTTTTAACCTTAGCCGTTTGTCCATCATACAAATACAAATGATTCCATCCGTCGCGCTCCGACATCCAAATGAGTTCCTTGCCGTCGGCGAGATCATACCGAAATCTTTTCCTCGAGCTGGAACTGGGTGAGTAGGTAAAAAAGGTTTTGCACTGTTCGTCCACGAGCGCCCGAACGGCACCTGTAGTGGCGTTGACTTCCAAAACCCGATATACCTGATGGCCGCGCTGATTGTACTCGAATGTAAAGGAACGGCTGTCGTTACGCCATACTGGTCGGGTGGTATTGTACGGATGATTGAATAGTACATCGTCAATGGGCAAATGCATTTTTTTATCAACTAGAAATAATTGGGGGCGTCGGACCGTCACAACATCGCCCGGTTTGAGGTAGTCCCGACTTTCGAGTTTGGGTTGTAGCTGATCCTCGGGCGAGGAACGAACATAATAGACCAGGTGTTTCTGTCCGGGCCGTACTTTGTTTGTGACCAATTTTTTAGAATCTGGGGACCATTGAATAAGAGCAGAATAATATTCTCCTTCGGCCCCATCAAAACTAAGCTGGGTTTCCAGGTTCGTTTGCTTGGACCGAATGTACAGATTATGATTTTTAATATAGGCGCTATATTCGCCGTCGGGAGAAACAACAGGTTTTTCCGTGGATTTGTCTGCCTGCTCCTCTCTGTTTGCACCCCAATAGCCAGGTGCTCTGGAAAATACGGATTGTTTTTTGAGCAATGAATCAGAGGCAAGATTATATGACCATTCATAACCACTTGCGGAAAATTCAATCACTCGATCATCCTGACTATACGATAGTGTGGTAAATGGCAGATTATATGGATCGATAGAAGCATCACTCATGGCAGCAAGTTTTTGAGCCAATTTTCCCTGATCAAATGCCGGTTGGCGGCTTTTTGCAGCCGGGTCAACGGAAAAGAATTCTTTCCCGAGTGGTGTTTGAATTAAGTACCAGGCCAATCGACCGCTCGCTGACCAATGAATGGTGGGGGGTGTATTGTAAAGTTTATCCATTGCCTTTTTCATTTGAATGGCTTTGGCATAATCCTCCAATTTTCCCTGGGCAAATCCTGAATCAGGGAATAAAAGTACAGATAAGAGCAGGGTAAAAATTGTATTCTTCATATATTGGGTTCTATGGTATTTGAGCACCGGTAGTTACGTAATTTTATTGGGGATTTGACTAGTATTCATGGGAGTGTTCTTTGCCGGTTTACCTCTTTAAAGTTGGCGCAGATCCACATTTCTCAACCTCAAACCATCTCCGCTTTATAGTATTTATCCCGAAGCCAAAAAGCCACATTGACCAGGGCAATGAGTGCCGGTACTTCTATCAAAGGTCCGATTACCCCCACAAACGCCTGCCCGGAATTGATACCAAAAACTCCAATTGCCACCGCAATGGCAAGTTCAAAATTATTGCCAGAAGCAGTAAAGGCAATGGACGCGTTCTGTGAATAATCTGCGCCCTGCATTTTGGCAATAAAAAAGCTTACCAGAAACATAACTACAAAGTAAATCACGAGCGGAATGGCTATCAAAAGTACATCGCCCGGTAATTGAACAATGAGTTCCCCTTTCAGAGAAAACATCAGAATAATAGTAGACAAAAGGGCTATCAGGGTGATTGGTGAAATGAAAGGAAGGAATTTTTGTTCATACCATAGTTCGCCTTTTAGGGCCGTCAGGCCAATCCGGCTAAGAACGCCGGCGGCAAAGGGAATTCCCAAATAAATTCCAACGCTCACCGCTATTTCTGCAATCGTAATATCTACTGCCAGACCTTCCAACCCAACCAAAGGAGGCAACACGGTAATGAAAAAGTAGGCATAAAAACTATAAAGCAGAACCTGAAAGACGCTGTTCAGCGCCACAAGACCCGCGGCATATTCGCGGCTTCCCTCAGCCAATTCGTTCCAGACCAGGACCATCGCAATGCAGCGGGCGAGTCCAATCAGAATCAAACCGACCATATATTCAGGATGATTGGGCAGAAAGATAATGGCGAGTAAAAACATAAGAATCGGCCCGACAATCCAGTTCAGGATCAGCGAGACAGTCATCACTTTGGTATTGCGAAATACCTCGCCCATTTTATTGTATTTAACTTTCGCCAATGGCGGATACATCATCAATATCAGTCCAATCGCCAGCGGAATATTGGTCGTTCCACTTGAAAATGTATTAATATAGGCCGGAATGGAGGGCATGAAATTTCCAAGGGAAACACCAATCGCCATAGCAATAAATATCCAAACCGTAAGGTAACGATCAAGAAAGCCGAGTTTTTTTCGATTGGCGGCCGGAGCACAGGTATTTGAAGACATATACGTAAGTAAGGGATTTTGATTTAGTAGATTTTCGATCGAACAGTTCCAGCACGAACCTGAAATTTTGGTGGTAAAGCGTTTACCAAATATTGGTCTTATTATTTAAATGATTCAAGATTCCGACTTCTTTTTCCACAAGAGGATGCCAGGCTTTTCATTCCGTGAGGTACAGTCGACAATCTCGTCGATCCGCTTTTGCCGTGTTTCTGCGCGTTTGGCCAGCGTTACCCACTGCAACAAATTTCGTTTATCCGACCGGCTCAGGTTTTGAAAATAGTTTTGGGCATTGGTGTTTTGAGCAAGTGCCAAAGTCAGGTCGTTGGGTATTACAAGTTCTTCTACCTCATCCAGAATAGTCCAGGAGCCGTTCTGTTTAGCAATTTCTATCACGTTCAGGCCAGCCTGAGTCATTAATCCCGTTTCTATAAGCTTCTTTATTTTTTCCTTATTGATCTTCGACCACACGCTTTTAGGCTTTCGCGGGCTGAATAACTGTTGATACCGTTCATTGTCCAAAGGCCTGGCAAGACTGTCAATCCAGCCAAAGCATAAGGCTTCATCCACAGCCTCACTCCACGTGAGAGATGGGGTTTTTGAAGTCTTTTTATAGTAAATAAGCCATATGGACTTTTCAACCGAATGATTCTTTTGCAACCATTCTCTCCATTCCTGCCGATTTGCCGGACAAAATGTAGAAACTTCTTTCTCAGCCATTGTATATGTCACCATTGAAAAATTCGATCCGGAAAGATATTCAAATCCCAAGAAACTAGCCGATCACTTTCCAAACTTATTGCGATCAGTCATCCTTCATGAACCATAATACCTTTCCCGAAATTCCTCTTTTTGCCGAATATATTCCGGATGATCCTTTGCCCGAAACCAAAATTCTTTAAAAATGGCAGCAGCCCGTGCTTTTTCATTGGAAAGTGCATCATCCTCCTGTTGTAGTTGCGCATTGCCTTTGTTCTTGCTGCCTGCCGAGTACGGGTATTCCTTTCCGGAGCTTTGATCCTGATCCCCTGCGGAATATTTGCGGCCACTTTTGTGGTTCGCATAGCGACGCGCCCGCGTAAAACCCATTTGAAGGTACTTACGAGCCATATCGGCACCAATAAAATCATTTTCCAGAAGATACTTTTCAAAAAGTCCGAAGATAGTTTGGGCAGAAATCCTGGCAAGTTCTTCCGTCCTGAATTTCCAGTGTGGAAGCAGTTCGGATTTGTAGGGTTCCACCAGCAACACGCCCTGCTCTCCCACCCCGATGCGGTACAGCTCGGGATTTTTACGAAAATCTGTCTTTTTGAAATCAAGCGTGTAATCAAAAGCATTGCGAGCCATAGAATATTTTGAGAATTTGGGAATATAATTAGCTCGTTAAAAAAGAATGCCGGACAGTTCCTGACTCAAAATAGTATTCTCAATTGCCTCAAAATTGCTCCAAATTCGAAACTAAGTCAATGCTATTTCCAGCCTGATGCCGCTAGTGCACGGGATCATTGGAAGCAAGTGATCGGCAAAAACTTAACCCTTTTCCAAAAAAATAGCTGAGAAGGAACGATCCTTCTCAGCCTGTAAACCCTAAGACTATTTATCAAAGTCTTATTCAAAAGTCAGAGTCCTTTTTGTAATCTCTTTTTCGCTGGTAATTACAAAATCTTTTACTTCCTTTTCTGAGTTACTCACGATGGCAAGTTTATACTCACCTTCCTGTAACTGACTCAGGTCGAACTTAATAGAGGCTTCGGATTGCTTTTTTCCTATACTCTCACGTGCCAGAATATCCCCATTTGAATTTAGGATTAAGACAGTGGCGGCAGCAAGCTTTGACTTCTCAATATTTACGTTTAATCTGCCATCTACGGAGGTATAAATTCCGGTGGAGAACGAAGTCGCTTTTTTAGATTCTTCACCCGGACCGGCAAATGCTACGGTAGTGGCTAAGGTAAAGGCAACAAGGATGAATTTTAAGTTAGTTTTCATGGCTTAGTTTTGTTTTGGCTAGTTTTTGTCTTTTTGACTCTACAAAGTTGGGGTATTAAAAGGTACTATGTATAACAAAGTACAGGAATGGATTTATTATTGGATGAGCGGCGAAATCCTTCATTACAGGATTTCAAACGTTAGGATTATCTTTGCCAGGTCTATCTAAAAGTTCCGTTTCATGTACTCGATTTTTTCATTTCCTAGTATCAGAAAATCACTCTTTACCACAATCCTCAGTTTGTTTACTGCAATTGTTTATGGTCAATCTGCTCAGGTGACTATATCAGGTAAAGTAACCAATGAGAAAACCGGAGCACCTATTCCGTTTGCCAATGTATACATAAATAATTCCTCGATTGGCACTACTACCAATGAAAACGGAGCCTATACGCTCGCCAATTTGCCTTTGGGAAACCTGGAACTTGCGGTGTCTAGTTTAGGCTTCAACCCCATCAAAGAAATCGTTCGCTTTGAACAGCCTGGTCTAAAAACGGTACATTTCAAAATGAGGGAAGGAATTGAACTGGACGGGGTCATCATTTACTCCCGAAAAAGTAAGTTATTGCAGCAACGCATCAAGATTATTACCAGGGAATTATTGGGGCAAAGCAAGTTTAGTAAACAGTGCAAGCTACGAAATCCGGAAGTATTGCGAATTACGGCTCCTGACAATGGCCACCTGTTGGCCCAAACTACGAGTCCTTTAATTATTGAGAATTACGCACTCGGTTATATCATCCATCAGGATCTTGACGATTTTGACTATCATGAAGGGAAGGTGTACTACGGCGGGAACACCCGATTTGAGTTGATGAAACCTGAAAACGAGGCGCAACAAAAACTTTGGCGGGCCAATCAGAAAATTGCCTACAAAGGTTCACTCAAACAGCTACTTTCCAGTATGGTATCTGATAGCCTTCAGGAAAATGGATTTCGGGTATTTCAGGAAATTCCGGAGTCTCGCCGGGTTTTCAACACCGTTCGGGTATACAATGGATTAAACCCGCTAAAAAATCATTTGAATAATCGACTCGAAGAAGTGCGGGGTATAACGTTGATTCAGCCCGGAGAATTAGAAACAGAGCGGTTGGTAGTTACCCAAACACAGCTGGAAGTGTTTAATATGAACAAACGCGGGCGGTCGCCCTACACCGATATGGCATACTCGTACAGTACTATAAAGATGCCAAACGGATATATTGTGATTACACCACAAGGATGGGTGGTTACACCCATGGGATTTGAAATAAGAGGCGACCTGGGCAACGACCGCTTCGCCAATCTATTACCCTCCGACTGGAAGCGGGATTAGGCTGAATCTTCATTTACCGAAATATTATCCGTGAGCAGGTTAACTTCCGACTTTTCTGGTGCTTTCGTTTCTGTTTTGCGCCGGCGCTGCCACCATCTTTTTTTACGCTTAGTTAACCCTTCCAGGTTTGTTTTGAAATAGTGAAGCGCCTCATCCATCTCTCGGTTAACAGCCTGCCGCGCAAGACTTGATTCCCGAATGAGCAAAACACTGGTATAAAAAAGCATAACTGCGCCAATCATGCTCAATAAAACCGGCAACCACGTCCTTCTTGAATTGATTACGTCCAGTATTCCCAAACTCAAACTTGTAGCAATAAAGACGCCCAAAGATAAATAGAGGGTCGTAAGTGCCCGCTGCAATAGTCGGGTACGTGTGGTAGCTTTCTCCATCAGATAAAACAGCAAGGCACCTTCCCGCGTCAAGGTTTCTGGTTCTTCACCGCTTTGCTGCACCAATGTTTTCAGCTGTTCGAGCAGATACCGGCAACGATCAATGACACGGCTCAGCCGCTGCGAAGTAATCGTAATCAGTGATCCGCAGGCCAAAATAAGCACCACCGGTGCGATCATGGACGAAAGAATGGTCAGCGTTTGGGATAATCGGGTTATCGCAGGTAAATCTCCCATAGGTACTATTTTATGTAGTATTTCAGTTATTTTGATGCTGTCGCTAATGATTAGTAACACGCGTAGAACTGAAAAAGATTCGACTTATCGGGCCGAAATGGGCGAAACACTGTAACCGAGCCTTTTCAGCTGCATGAGGAGTCCGCTGCTGTAACGCAAGTGTCCGTAACCAACGGCCACAAAACAATTCTTTTTTTGAAAGGCTTCATGGAGTTTAGGCAACCATAGTAAATTTCGCTCGGTTAGTTGCAAGGCGTCACTTCCGGGTGGGCTTTCCAGTTCGAGCGCATAGTCAATGTCAAATTCCAGGTATCGATTCAATACTTCACAATCGGTGGCATCATCGCGCAACATAAGGTCCATCAGGGTTACACACGCAGCCACATATCCGGAATTTTGCACGGAATCTCTCGATTCAGACCCTTCTTTAAGAATTAGTGCGTGTTCTTTATCCAAAGAAACAACAGGTATACCAGTTGCTTTTCCTAATTTTTCTATCCGATGATCCATTAATTCATACGATGCCCGATGCAGGGTGTCACAAAAATTTTGAATGTATAATCGTGCAAGGGTAAGCGTCAGAACCAAAGGTGGAAGCTTGTAATAACTATCATCTTCGGCCTTTGTCACAAAAGCAGACATGCGCTGCTGCTGCTGTTGTGTAAGTAGTTGCTGCCATTTCTCACGGTTCCAGGTTGCATAGCTAGTCCCAGAACTCACATCCAGCTGATTATCTGCCGATTTTTCTATAAACAGGACCTCAGCATTTTTCAGCTTTTGAGTTGTGGCAGGCAGCGAATGAATAAAATCGGGCTGAACCTCGTGGAAAGTTCCCAGCAAATAAGACACGTACGGAACATTTTCGCTACGCACCTCCCATAAAATTGTTTTTGGTTTGGACTGTCCGGCTAATCGAAAAGGGATTAGTAGAAATACAATATAAACACCTAAACGAAGCATAAAGTATCAGTATGATTAGCGATAAGCCAAGTTACTTGTTTTTATCAAACTTTCTACTTTTCCACTTTTGTTCCGTAGTTATTGTATGCATGTACTACTGTTTTCTGATTCACGCTTAAAATAAAGCCAATTCTGAAACTCAATTCATCCAGTTACAGCAAGGCCTTAAACGTCTTTTCCACTACGGCTAAATCCTGAGTATGCGCTTCTACCGCATTCAGCGTATTAGGAGATTTTGTTTCCAGGCATTGCTCAATCACCACGTGCGGACGAATCTTCATGGACGAAAGTTCCTGAACCAGGCGGTCGTAATCAATATCACCTTCGGCTGTAAACGTTTCTGCCCAAATACCATTGACTGATTGCCTGATGTGCAGTTCTACCACTCTTTTTCCGTATAATTTCAACACATCAAAAACGGCAGCCTGTGAGTTTTCGGTACCGCGATAGACCCAATGCACATCAAAACAAAAGGAAACATTTTGCGGACTCGTATTGAGTAAAATATGGTGAAACTCCCGGGCACCAGCTTTCAATTCCACGTCGTGCGTGTGGTAGGCCAATGTAAGTCCCTTTTTTCGCAACTTGGCACCTAGTCGCTCCATGGCAGCGGCCTGCAAGGCCAATTGCGCATCATTTTTGAGTTCAGGCGCCCCCCACTTAATAGGATTTGGATTGGTTACCACGATTTTAGTACCATATTTTTTCACCACATCGGCTATTTCCAGAATCGTCACAATGGATTTTCCGATCGCTTCCGCCTCGTGTAAAACACTGCCGACATAAATAGAAGGCATCGCAATTTTGTGTTTTTTCAAAGCGGCTACGTAGTTTTCGGCCATTGCTCTATTTGCCAAATTAGGCTCAAATGCCTTGATACCCGTTTTGGCAACATCCGCAATATTCTGCTCCAAATGCTCTCCGCCCCACACTTTGTTTTCCCGCTTATAAAAAGTTATCCAATTGTAGTCGTTGCAGGCAATGGAAAATGCGGCCGGTGCAGGAGTCACTACCGATGCCAGCGGAATTGCGGGCAGAATGGATAGAAAATTACGTCGGTTCAATTGGTTTGATTCCATAAGTAGGTAGTATTTGGACAAATTAAAAGTACAAAAAAACCTTACAGGTTATACGGAATGGCAAAGATCCGACCTGTAAGGTCTGTACTAACTCAATTTCATTTTTACCGCATCCCAATTCAGGGCTTTATTTTGGGCCGAACTGATGTTGCAGGCAATGGAAGGCCCTGCCGTTCTGAGTCCAAAGGTGGCATCTTCCAAAATTGGAGCACCGTTCCGAATGCCGTTGAAAAAGGAAATCATGTGGTCAACACGGTCGTCGTAGCCTTTGGGTGGGGTAAACTCAATGGTTTTGCCCATTTCAAAACCGCCTTTGGCATCGCCGTATTTTTCTTTGTACCATTTCGTAAATTCTTCTTTTTGCTGCGCCGAAAAGCTGTCAAATGAATCATATCCGCCAAATCCCGGTGCAACGCTTCGTTTCAGGGTTTTTAATTTAAAGTCATTCCAACCGATGTCAATCGCTCCGTCGGTACCGATTAGTTTAATACCAAAACCACCTTTGCCTTCTCCGCTCGCCAGATTAACGCGGGTGTATAGTTGAAATGATGGATGCGTTTTGGCTTCGGGATAGGTCATAAATGAATTGACCAAATCGTAGGCATCCCGACCGTCTTTCCAGTAATTCACTTCGCCCAGCGCCATGATTTTAGTCGGTCCGATAGCACCCGTGATGGTATGCAGACCCGTCAACAAATGCACGATCAAATCACCCGCCGAACCGGTGCCATATTCTTTGTAATTGCGCCACCGAAAAAACCGTTCCGCGCTGAAAGGGATTTTGGGTGCATTCCCCAAAAACGCTTCAAAATCAATGGTTTGCGGCGAGGCATCGGTCGGAATGGAATACTGCCAGGCTCCTTTGGCGTCGGTGCGGTCGCAGTAAGCTTCTACGTAGGTCAATTCGCCAATAGCGCCTTGTTCAAAGTATTTTTTGGCTTCCAAAATAGCAATACTGCTGGCGCGTTGACTGCCTACCTGCAACACCTTGCCCGTTTTCTTTTGCGTATCAATGATGGCCTGCCCTTCCTCAATTCGTTTAACCATCGGTTTTTCGCAATACACGTGTTTTCCTGCGTTCATTGCGTCGATGGCCATTTTTTGGTGCCAGTGGTCGGGTGTACAAATAAGTACGGCGTCGATGTCTTTACGGGCCAATAGTTCACGGTAATCTTTAGTCACAAACAGATCTTTACTCCATTTTTCTTTGGCACGTACCAACCGCCCGTCGTACAAATCGCACACCGCTCCCAGCTCTACACCGTCAACTTTCAGGGCGGCGTCGGTGTCAATGAGTCCAATGATTCCTGAGCCGATCAGCCCAATTCTGATTTTATCTACCGCCGCTACTTTGGCCGTGGGCAGCAGTGTCCTTTTGACGGTTTGCTCTTCGGCAGAAGCGTTGGTTGCCAGACTAAGTGCCGCAACGGAACCGCTGACATTTTTCAAAAACTTTCTTCTTGAATTTCCCATTTTTACAAAAATTAAACTCTTTCAAAAAATGTTTTAGTCATTTTTCATGGTTTCCAACTCTACAATTTCACCCGTTTCTTTCTTTCGTAAAATGACTTTTTTATCACCATTGGGCAGGATTTCCTCTTTAATGAACCAATGATCAGCATCGTATTCTTTATATACCGATGGTTTGGACAGTCCCGTTTGTCCGCGCCATATCGGAAGCTCCACGGGTTCCCATTGTTTAGTTTTCGCTGATTTATAAGCAGCATCAATGATGGCGTTGACCACATAACCATCATAAAAAGTTTCAGTAGGCTGCGTTCCTCGCTCAAAGGCGTTGAACATATCAATGAACATATTGGTGTAACCCAATTCGTGCGCTTCGTCGCCCACAGGGAATTGCCATCCGGTGGCCGATTCGGCCTTTTCCACGACGTAACCGCCATCGCCCGCGCCGCTCGTAAACATTTCAAAACCAGTGCGCAACCAGGAGTTCAGCCAGATTGTCCCTTCGGTACCCATGATTTCGTCGCGCAGATCCATTCCGCCCCGGAAGGTCCAACTTACTTCAAACTGTCCAATAGCTCCGTTCTCATATTTGACAAGCCCAATGGCGTGGTCTTCGGCGTCAATGGGTTTAACCTGCGTATCGGCCCAGCACATCACCTCCACGGGTTTGATGTCTTTGCCAATAAAGCTGCGGGAAATTTCGACACAATGGCAACCCATATCCAGCATGGCACCGCCCCCTGCCAATTCGAGATCCCAAAACCAATCAGAATGTGGTCCGGGGTGCGTTTCTCTGGATTTGGCCCAAAGAATTCGGCCAATTGCTCCGCTCTTGACACTACTGAGTGATTTCAGGAATTTTGGGGTATAACACAGGTCTTCCAGGTAACCCGCAAAAATACCGGCCTTTTCGCAGGCAGTCATCATGCGCAGGGCTTCTTCGGCGGTGCGGCCCAGCGGCTTGGTACACAAAACGGCCTTTTTATGCTTTACGCACAGGTTTACCGCTTCTTCGTGCTGATAGTTGGGAAGGGCAATAACGATTATTTCGGCATCGGGATGCCTGACCGCTTCTTCCATATCAGTAAAATAATGAGCGACCGCATAGTCTTTTGCAAAGCGCGCCGCCGATTCTTCCCGACGGGAGAAAACGACCTCGACTGTATCTTTGCCGCGTCGGCCGCTTAATGATTCGGCGTAGAAGCGGCCGATAAAGCCCCCGCCGAGAATACCAATTTTTGCCATCGTTAAATCTTAAATAAGGTTAATTATTAATTTTTGCTCATCACATATAAGCGTTTTTTTGCTCTTTAAAGCTGAATATGCGTTGGGGATTTTCGATGAATAATTTATTAAAAAAAGGATGTAAACCTCTCTCTGTCAGCCCTTCGACAAAGTTCGTCAACAAATAATCCAGTCCCGGTTTTCCGTCATACGATTTCCAGTACGTATTTCGGGCCGCATCCATCCCGACGGTGATTTGGTTCGGATACGCAAACAGTAGTTTTTCCAGCAGCCAATACGTCCAGTTTTCCTGGTCGTTTTTCCACCGAAAAGCGCTGTCATATTCTACACTGACGCCCGTTTGCATTAATTCAAGATGGTAACCCAAATCCTTGTTTCGATCGGTATGTGAAAGTACAACATGATTTAAATCCGCACCCAATTTATCAAAAAGCAGTGCCTGTTCCAGTGCCTGATTTCCGTTGGTGGTATGGGTTAGGATAGGCGCTCCCGTTTCCCGATGCGCATTGACTACGGCACGAAAAATCTTTTGCTGATGCAACGTAAATGGCTCATCACCGGTGGCTAATTTCAATAGTCCAGCTTTAAATTCGCTACGATTAATCACAGGCCCATTGTAATCAAATGTATCAATACCCGTCTGAATATCGGCAATAAAAAGGTCTGTCAATTGATCTTCGGAATACTGATACCGCCAATGACTCGCAGGATAATATATTTCCTGATGCATACCCGTACAGCCAATGAGATGAACACCGGTCCGTTGTGAAATATCAGCCATTTTAGCGGCATTTCTTCCGGCATTGGCAGGCATGGCATCCACCATCAGACTACAACCCAACTCTTTTAACCCCACTAATTCCTGACTGATTTTGTCAATATCATTTAACAAAAAATCAGGATTTTGGAAAGTCACATAACTTTCATCGATCATTACGTGCTCGTGCGAGAACGTAACTCCAATCTCATCCGTCGGAATATCCCCCAATATAGTTCTAATGAAAGACATGGCTGTTTACATTTAATGTCCAATCTTCTTTGCCCGTACTTGCTTTTTTATCAGGTACTTCTAAAATACCTCCACCTTTAAAAAGCTCTTCCCGCAAAAGACTCAGATCCAATGCAGTTGCAGAAAAATCATGGGCAAGCGACAGACCCGCCGCTAATCCGGCGGCCGTTCCCATAGACATAGTTTGTGCCATGGAGCGACAGGATGCGTGGGCATCGTGCGTGGCCGAAAAACACCTTCCCACTACCCATACTGTTTGGCTTCCTTTGGGAACGATGGTACCGTATGGCACACCGTAAATGCCGTTTTTCGGGATATATTCCCAATGGGTTTCACTCGCTCCGTTTTTGCCTTCGCGGTGGTCTTCGATGGGTGCACCGCAGAGAAGGATGGAATCGTCGGGGATTTGCGCCGACATACACTCTTCCTTCGTGAGTCGATGTTCACCGTACACGCGCCGGGTTTCACGAACGCCGATTTGGTGAGATAAACCAATGATTTTGGCATCGGCATAGCCGGGCACTTCTTTCCGAAAAAAGCTTTCAAACAAAAACGCCTGCTTTCGACCCTCTATCTCGGCCTGTGTCAACTCGTTTATATTCAGCGCATTCAACCCCGAAACTTTCACAGCCACGGTTGAAATGCACCTGGGGATGTTCATCGCGTGCGCGGAGCCTTCCTTACGAGGCAATGGCATGGAGGTATCGGCCATGTGTTGGGCCAGCATTTTTTTGCCACCTGCTTTTTCGTATTCTTCCAACTCCACATTGGCCATTCGGAAGGTCGTTGTCAGGCTTTGAGCCGGTTCTTGTTCACCCGCAATTTCGTAGTCAAAGCCAGCCAAATGACAGAAATCCGCATCGCCAGAGGCATCAATAACCCGTCTAGGCGTAATTGACCAAAAACCAGATTTATTCCAAAAAATACATTCGTACCGACCATCGGGAGTTGATTGGACATCAATCAAGGTGGTATGCAGCAATACATCAACCCCTGCCCTGAACAATAGGGTATCCCACACATTTTTGAGTCGTTCGGGATTATAGTTGACACCCGTACCTGCGCCATACGTGTTGGGTCTCAGGAAAATTTCGCCATGTTTATTCAATTCATTTACAACAGTATCCGGCAATCCTCCCACAATTTTTTTCGGATTTTCGCCGGGTGTAAAAAACCCGTAAAAAGTATCCAACATTTGCGTGGAAGTACCGCCGAAAAAACCGTAACGTTCAACTAAAAGCACGTTATGTTTCGACGAAATCGCCGCACCAATGGCCGCCATACAACCTGCCGAGCCCGCGCCAATGACCAGAATATCTACGTTTTCAATTATTTTCCTATTCCTAAACATACACTTTTTCAGTTTTTCTCCGACACATAACTCTGTATTCCCACTTTTTTATACAATCGTGAAACACGGTGCGCGTGCTCATCATAGGCTGACTGAAACAACTCCGTGGCCCGTTCTGCTCCCACAATAGCAGCGGCCGTGAGCACTTTGGGGGGCTCGCCGGCCTGTGTCAATAGATTTGCCAATTCAGCTTTTATACAATTGATAATCATACACGAACCAACCGTAGAGCCGGGCGCAACGGGCGTGTCCAAATTTTCGACCTGAATCATGGCATCGCCGATGGGTGCGCCCGAATCCAGAACAATGCCACAGAAATCCTGTAATTTCAGTCCGTCTTTCCGCTTGCTGATGCTTACTTCGGAATGTTTCTCCGAAATAATTCCTACGGTTTTGATTCCTTGTTTTTGAAACAGCTCGGCCAATTCAATTGGAACCACATTGCACCCTGAGGAGGAAATGATAAGCGCAGAATCTTCGTCGGTTAAGTCAAAATTTCGCAGGATTTGTTTGGCAAAGCCCGGGACATTTTCCAAAAACATGGCCTGTCGCTGACCGTTGGCTCCCACGACGAGATTATGGAATGTTAGCGACAGCTCTACAATCGGATTAAAGCCCGGAAAAGAACCGTAGCGCGGCCACATTTCTTCCACCATAATTCGGCTGTGGCCGCTGCCAAAAATATGTACCATGCGGCCCGACAAAATGGAATTGGCAAACAAACGGGCAACTTCCAGAATTTTATCTTCCTGCAAAGCAACTGCCTCCATCAGGCCCTGGCATTTTTGTAAGTATTGTTTTGTATAACTCATAAGAATATTGATGAAAGTTTTGGGAGAATAGGGGACTAAATATGTGGTAAACCAATGGCAGGAGTTGTTCTATTTTTTGCCTTTTCGATGGCAAAAGCGGCAGCTCCAACAGCCCCGGCCAAATCGCTGAATTTGGCCTGTTTTATAATCGTTTGTTTTTCTTTGGGTCTAAACTCATATACGTCCAAAAATGCGTTAAGCGGTGTAAATAAGGCTGCATCGGCTTTGGTTATTCCTCCGGCCAGTACGATGATTTCGGGCGATAGCGCATTGGCAAATGAGGCAATAGCCAAGCTTAGTTTACGTAGTGAATCCAGCCATAGCCAGGTAGCAAATGGATCGTTATCTTTGTACCCCTGCACCAATTGGTAGGTCGAAGAAAATCGCCCTGAAGATCGCCGTTTAATAGAATAATTTCCCAGGGCGTATTCAAGGCTGCCGGGCATTCCCAGGATGCTTAGTTCATCATCGCCTGCATTAATTGTGGTGTGCCCAAAATGTCCCGCCATTTGGCTTAAACCTTGATACAATTCCCCGTTTATTAGTAAACCGCCACCTACCCCGGTTCCCAAAGTCAACAGAATGGCATTTTTGTAACCACGGATTTCTCCAAAAGCAGACTCAGCGATCAGTGCTGCGTGCGCGTCGTTGATTACGAAAGTTCTGGTAGCGAAATAGGCTTCCCATTGGAAATTTTCCACGCCCAACAACCGCCCCGGCATGTAGGAAATACAACTGTTTGCCTCATTGGCAAAGCCAGGACATGACAACCCTATCAGCTCAATTGGCTCATAATGAACGCTTTTAAGATGCTGTACTACTTCCAGTATCGTCTCTCGCCATTTTCCCTCGCCGTCATCGTTGGTTGGTACCGAATATTCATTCAAAATCTCTCCTTCTGAATTGAGAATGATTCCCTTACTATTGGTCCCGCCTACGTCAATTCCAATGGCTGTTTTCATTGTTCTACTGCGTTTTGATATTGACCTTCCGACACTTCCCAGCCGCCGTCCACGTAAAGCGTTTGACCGGTAGTAAATCCAGACCCGTCTGACATAAAGTAAATTGCTGCACTGTCCAAATCCTCGGGACGACCGTTTCTTCCCCCATCGAGGGGCTGTTTGGTTTTGACAAAGTGTAGGATGACATCGTCTTTGCTCGCCCGCTCAGACATGGGCGTTTCGACCAAGGCAGGTGCTAACAAATTGACCCTAATATTATCAGAAGCGTAATAGGCGGCAATAGATTTGGTAAAGCCAATAACGGCCGATTTGGCAGCCGCATAGGCATGAGTCACGAAGTATTTCGGCGAAGGTGAAAAACCTAGCACGGAGCTCATATTCAGGATTGTACCACCCGTTCTGCGCTCCCGAAATTTTCGAATTGCGGCCTGATTGGAAAGCATCAAACCCGTAAGATTCAGTTCAAACGTTTTATTCCAACCTTCCAAACTCAGTTCGTGCAAAGGCCCATCGCCAAATCGCCTTCCACTTCCTCCGGCTACGTGGTATAACCCATCAAAACCACCATACGCACGAATACACAAATCAATTGCTTGTACTGAAGTTGATTCTTCTATGGCATCTCCTACTAAAACTTCGCCCGCTTCACCAATAATTTCTTTCGCCTTCTGACAACTTTCTGGATTTCTTCCTACCAAAACCACCTTTGCCCCGTGGTTGACAAATGCCTTCGCAGCCGAAAGGCCAATACCCGTTGTACCGCCCATGATGACTATTTTTTTGTTTTGTAACATACACCAGGCAAAATAATACCGTTAATAAACAGATGAACTGAAAAACAATACAAAAAAAGGAGGTTTAATGCTATATTTCCACCACAAAACAACTTATACCAATACTATCTTGACTAATATAAAATCAACCAAAAATGCCTTATTCCAAAAACTGCCGCTAACCCCGGGCAACTCTTTCATCATTCATCGCTACGAATCGCCCTATTTCGAAACGCCCTGGCATTTTCACGAAGAATATGAATTGGTGTATTGTGAAAAAGGCTTTGGAAATAAATTTATCGGCAACAGTTTTTCGTCCTATCAGGAAGGGGAAATTGCGTTCATTGGTAAGAACGTCCCGCATCTTTTCAAAGCCGATGACTCTTTTTATGGCCCTGAGGCATCGATAAAGCCTAGTTCTATCGTCGTGCAGTTTGTGGAAGATTTTTTGGGAAAGGAGTTTTTTAACAGCCCCGAAATGGCCGAAATGAAGCAGGTACTTTCGCTGTCCCAAAATGGTCTGATGGTATTGGGAAATACCCGTAAGAAAATCAAGGTTATCCTTTTTGAAATGCTCGAACGTGACAAAATCGGTCGTTTGGGAGGGTTGTTGGAAATCTTTGGCTTACTATCTGATTCCAGAGAATTACAGCCACTTTCCATCCAACAAATCAGCGGTATCAACGTCAGCGACAGTCAGAAAATGAATAAAGTGCTGGAATACGCCCTGCTTCATTACAAAGAGACAATCTCACTTCGGGAAGTTTCCGACCTGACAAATCTTTCAGAATCAACCTTTTGCCGCTACTTCAAATCCCGTACTCAAAAATCTTTTCTGGCTTTCATCATCGAAATACGTCTAAACGAGAGTAAACGACTTTTAAAAGAAACAGACCTATCCATTCTGGAAATCTGCTACGAATCGGGATTTAATAATCTGTCCAATTTCAATCGTTTGTTTCGAAAGCAGTTCAGGGAAAGTCCGGTGGAATTTCGAAGATCGGTGTAACTGATGGAGTACAGCTATGTAAATTGTTGCGCAGGTGGATGCTAAAAAAATATAGTACTAAACTATTTTTATTCGGTATGGAATTTAAAAAATAATATTGTAAACTTGTGCCAATATTATTTTTAGAGGAGGGATATTTTCGACAGCTCGGTTGTTTTACAGCCGAGCTGTTTTGCATTTTATTGATTCGCAATCGATTAACCACCTCTTGTTTTTGTATGGAGTAGGCGCCAACAAACCTGCCCATAAATGATAGCTCGCATGACCAGGAGTGTTGGATTTCTGAAAGTGGTTACAGGCTATTTTTTCTAAAATACCTTGTCAATAGTTGTATTTTCTGAGTTCCCCAATTTATCATATAACTCTTCTTGCGGCTATGGTGCAATCACAAAGGGGGTATGGGGTTTGGTCTTTATAAAGAGCATTTTAATGGGAAAAGAGCCTGTTTAACAACACTTTCGTACACTTTTCGCCGACTACCCATTATTAGCAGGATTGCCGCTGACAATACCGAAGATACTTTCTTACCTGCCTAAGGGAACGTTATTCTCCTGAACAAATAAGCGGTGTACTGGCACGTAGAGCGGGTTCAAAGCAAATAAGACATGAGACAATTTATCGCTATACATATGCTATCCAATCCACTGATAATGAGAACCTTATGTCTTTTTTAAGGATTCGTCACAGGAAAAGATAAAGCAAAAGAGGAAGTGTAGGGAAAAGAGAATCAATTCCAAACCGGATTGGAATCGAACCGCAGCGGCGGCCCGGATCAACCAGCAGTGGTTGAGCAAAATACCGAAATTGGTCACTGGGAAGGGGATACAATAATTGGGGCTAATCATGAAGGTGTATTGTTGACCTTAGTCGAGCGAGTAACGAAGTATACTATTGTTTCAAAGTTAAAATCTAAAAATGCTGACGAATTGGCTAAAATGCTGATTTACAGAGCAAACAAATGTGATTTACCTGTAAAAACAATTACTTTTGATAATGGGATAGAGTTCTCAAAACATCAGAAAATTGGTGCTGAATTAAAGGCTGACATCTATTTTGCAAGGCCCTACCCTAGCTGGGAGTGAGGGCTTAATGAAAATACAAATGGCCTGATTAGGCAGTATATTCCGAAATCCTGCCCAATTAATATCGTCAAAAAAAGTGACATAAAATGGATTGAAAATCAATTAAACAACAGACCTAGAAAAACTCTGGGGTATTATTTCCCATTCAATGTGCTCTTAAATACCAAGTTGCACTTCAAACTTGAATCCAAGAGTTGATTACAATGGAGTGTGCGCATGGTTTATTCATGTTTAGATTTTACATGTTATTGGACTATTCATGTGATTTACCTATTGATCAATGTTTGTGCTAAAAATGTACTTGTTTTGAATGAAGGGTGACGAGTTGCACGTCATGTAAGTAAATGACATGTTTTATTAACAAAAGGGTAAAAAACTTGCAGAAAGTCCAAGACACCAATTTTCCTGCCAAAGTGATGAAATACTTGCAGGTATAGTATCAATCCTACATATTGAATAAAGAAAAAGTATATACTACATAAGTTCAATACGGTGACCTAAACCACTAATTTGATAGCTAATAGAAATAAACCCGGCGTTGAAAGCTGCCCCCGTACAATTAGTTCAGTTTATCAATTATATTTTTTCGAAAAGTGCGGCCAACAGGTAGCACTTTTCGGTTTATGAGGATTTCGTTGGTTGATAAATTCAGGCGATTGAAGTAATCCATATTAACCAAAAATGCCTTGTGAACCTGCACGAAACGAGCATCAAGATCTTTTATGGCACGTCTGAGCGAATATTTAATCGTGTAGGCGCTATGATGCGTTTGTATAGTAATGTAATTTCCTTCTGCGTGGATAAACTGAATATCCGAAAAGGGTATAGCTTTCTTATGGCTAAACTTACCGGGAATTAGAAAAACATTGGGAGTGGTAGTCGAGATGAAGGGAGTTAGTAGTTTTTTCACGATTCCCAGTAAAGTAAGGGCATGAAAAGGCTTAATTAACAAATTACTCTGAGGCGCAATTGCCAGCGTAAGATCCAAAATATGCGCCTGCGGATCTGCGGTAATCAATATAATCGGGAAGATAGGCTTTAGCTCCCGAAGCAAGGAGAAAATCTCGCCATCAGATAAATTAATTTCAGAAATCAGCAAATCGGGAAATGTCGTACAGCAATGTGCTCTCGCTTCACTCAGGGTATGTACGAATGTCAATCTCAGTACCGGGAGGGGTTCAAGCATACTCTGCAATCGCAGCCTGCAAGCAGGATCATCTTCAATAATCAATACATTCATATAACTTCATTCACTACATTTTATGGTACCAATTCGCTACTGTATCAATTAAAAATAGCCAAAAAACTGATAGTTTTTTGGCTATTAATGAAATTTTTTAAAAAGCACAGGTAATACATCCCGGGGTTATTCAAATGTATCTTTTTCTGAACCGGATCTAACCTTTCATGCTAAAAACCGTTTTAATTACTTCCACCGTAAATCAGAACTTTTTAGTTTTTGAGAACAAATTGAACAACAATGAGGTACATCTTTTAGGTATTTGAACGCTTGCTACATTCTGGAATTATGTATCTGAATGTATACTATCTTCTTCAAAAAAGATTTCTGTAAAATTTCATTTATGTTTATGATTTTGATTTGTAAATTAAATTGTCTGTCGATCACGTACTTCAGGTGCTGTTCATATGCACATTTACGAAGCATTGTGTAAATGGTTTATTCTTTATTCAGACTAATCGTCTACTTTGCCTGAGTAGTTAACTCCTTCAAAAAATTAAATACACACATTATTTATTACCAGAATGAAAGAGCCCTCAAACAATTCAGACAGACAGATTACCTTGATAATACCTCCCGCAATGCCCTTGGAAGTATTGATTGAAGCCTTGCAACGAAACTTTACAATTGAGGTGATTGAAGTAAATGCATTTAAACTTAATAGCAGAAGGAGTACAGCTCCTGTTCAATACAAAGAAGTTGCGATTCAGTCAGTCACGAATAGTTTTCAGTCTCCGGCGCGTCTAAAAAACAAGGAGTTTCAAATACTGAAGCTTTTGGCAGAAGGTTGTAGTTACGACCAAATAGCTGAAATTCTTGAAATATCACTGAATGGGGTTCGGTATTACATTAAGAAAATTTACAAAGCCCTCGATGTACAGAATTCAAGAGAAGCAACAAGTTGGTACTATCAATACCATAAGTCTTTCCCGGAGAATTGGATACAAAACACAGATAATGAATTAAATAACTTTGAAGAATAGAGCTAAATTTACGCTTTGTAAGCTTCTTCAAAAAAATGTCAGGGGTAGACAATCGCCTCTATGCATAACATAGTCCGTTGGATTCGGTGTACATGGAAACTTATTTTACTTAAAAAGGCTACCACAATTGATTGAGGTAGCCTTTTTAAATACTGCGAACCTTGTATGATCTCGTATTACTTTTTCTTCTTTGTAATGACAAACGGTACGCAAACATCTACCGGGCAGCAGTCTTCCACCACGATAATAACCGGGCAGCAACCTTCGGCAGGACATGTTCCCGACGTGGATGTGAAGGTGTACTCGTAAGTTCCGAGTTCGGTTTCACTTGCCGTGTAGGAATTGCCAATAGCCACTTGTACCGGCTGTCCGTTTTGTGCCTTGCGGAACCAAACCACACCCGTGTATTCCTGTGGTACATTTAGCGTCAGAGCACTTCCCTGTCCACGGCACAGTAAAACGGGTACTGTAAAGCACTCACGATCAATGTCGTCTTCCGTTTCATCGCCGTTGCCGGGTGTACTGTCTACGTCGTCTTCGGTCATCTTCGTGATCTCAGCCGTGTTGAACCATACGCCGGCAGCGATGATTTTTACGCTGATTTTCAGACTTACTGTGTCTCCCACAGCGAGACTATCGAAGCTCCACTTTTTGGTCAGCTGCGAGTAGCTGCCGATGTCAGCCGTACTGCTCAGGTACTGAACTCCGGCATTTAATTCGTCGGTAACTTCAATGCCATGCGCCGTGGCTTCACCTTCGTTCCAAACCCGGATCGTGTAAGTCAGCGTTTCACCCAGCATCGCCAGTTTTTTGTCAATTGCTTTGTCCAGCGCCAGGTCATAGGTCTTGTTGCAATTCAGACGAGTGACTACAATCGTATCGCTGCATTGACCATTGCTGATGATGAACGAGTAGTTGGTTGCTACGCTATTCATGCCACTGATTTTGCCGCTTGACGTAATCGTCGCCGGGTTTCCAGCCATCGCTGTCCAGGTAGCACCCGCCACGGTTGGCAGGGTTAACGTGTCAAAACAGGTGGTTTGGTTGGGCAATTCGAGCACACCCCGGAAGACGAATACCGTATCCGAACACGTACTGCCAAGCGTAGCATCGCGAAGAATGAACATATACACACCATTTTCATTCAGCCCGCTAACAACTCCTGTTTGGGCAGAAATACTTATACTAAACGGATTGGTTGCCGCACTGATCCATTCTTCGCCAGCCGCAGCGTCAGGCAGAATTACAGAAGTTTCAGGCTGACAAACAAATACTTGCGCAGGTCCGGCATCTGGTTTGACACACACATCGGCACAGTCACGATAGGGAACCAGAATGCTTACATCCGTAAAGCAGTCATCCTTGCCGTTGAAGATTCGGACAATGTAAGTTTGTCCGGTTGTCTGCACCGGGTTTGGCAGATTAGCTACGGTGATAGTCGATCCGGTTAACGCCGTTGCGGATGAATAGTTTGCCAGTCCGGCTACCGAAGTGGCGAAGCTGAATTTATTTCCACCACTAATTCCGGTCACCACAAACGACGCATCATTTTGGGCCGTTTTGCCATCGCAGGTAGCAGCTGAGGCATCGGTCGCAGCAAACGTTGGCGCTACACAGGGTGAAATCAAGCCCGCGTCAATCGTTGGGTTGTCTTTATTCAAGCCCGTCAGCGTTGGATCAAGTGTTACAACCGGCGAAAGTCCAGCGGTGGTAAAGTCGTTGTCGCTTGCGTTGTTACCGATATTTTGCTTTGAAGAAATCAGGCACGAATCGGGAAGCGTCGTTACGTCAATCTGCACGATGTAATCGCCTTTACCCAAATTCGAGAAGCTATACGCTCCGTTTCCAGCGGTGGTCGTTGAATCAAGCTTTGCACCCGGTGCACCTCCCACGGCTGACCAAAGAATCACTTTCACGCCATTGACTCCCGGCTCCCCTGCATCCTGCTGCCCGTTGTCGTTCAGGTCTTTCCAGACGAAGTCGCCGAGGCTGCCTTTTGGTGAAATCAAACCTGCGTCAATCGTTGGATTGTCTTTATTGAGTCCCGTCAGCGTTGGGTCAAGCGTTACAACCGGCGAAAGTCCAGCGGTGGTAAAGTCGTTGTCGCTTGCGTCATCACCGATATTTTGCTTTGAAGAAATCAGGCACGAATCCGGCAACGTGGTTATGTCAATCTGCACGATGTAGTCACCCGCCAGAAGATTCGTAAAGCTATACGCTCCGTTTCCGGTAGTCGTGGTTGAGTCAAGCTTTGCTCCCGGCGCACCTCCCACGGCTGACCATAGAATCACCTTCACACCATTCACACCCGGTTCGCCTGCGTCCTGTTGTCCGTTATCGTTCAGGTCTTTCCAGACAAAATCGCCGAGTGAACCTTTGGGTGAAATCAAACCTGCGTCAATCGTTGGGTTGTCTTTGTTAAGACCAGTCAGCGTTGGATCAAGTGTTACAACCGGCGAAAGTCCAGCGGTTGAGAAATCGTTATCGCTTGCGTCGTTACCAACATTTTGTTTTGATGAAATCAGACACGAATCGGGAAGCGTGGTTAGGTCAATCTGCACGATGTAGTCACCCGCCAACAGATTAGTAAAGCTGTACGCTCCGTTTCCAGCGGTGGTGGTTGAGTCGAGTTTTGCACCCGGCGCACCACCTACGGCTGACCAAAGAATCACCTTCACACCATTGACACCCGGTTCGCCTGCATCCTGCTGACCGTTGTCGTTCAGGTCCTTCCAGACGAAATCGCCGAGTGAACCTTTTGGTGAAATTAAGCCAGCGTCGATCGTTGGGTTATCTTTGTTAAGACCTGTAAGCGTTGGATCAAGTGTTACAACCGGCGAAAGTCCAGCGGTGGTAAAGTCGTTGTCGCTTGCGTCATCACCAACATTTTGCTTCGGTGAAATCAGGCAGGAATCGGGTAGCGTGGTTACGTCAATCTGCACGATGTAATCACCTTTACCCAAATTCGTAAAGCTATACGCTCCGTTTCCGGCGGTTGTGGTGGAATCCAGTTTTGCTCCCGGCGCACCGCCTACGGCTGACCAAAGAATCACTTTCACGCCATTCACACCCGGCTCGCCAGCATCCTGCTGCCCGTTGTCGTTCAGGTCCTTCCAAACAAAGTCGCCTAATGAGCCTTTGGGTGAAATCAAACCAGCGTCAATCGTTGGGTTGTCTTTGTTTAAGCCCGTCAGCGTTGGATCAAGTGTTACAACCGGCGAAAGTCCAGCGGTGGTAAAGTCGTTGTCGCTTGCGTCGTTACCGATATTTTGCTTTGAAGAAATCAGGCACGAATCGGGAAGCGTGGTTACGTCAATCTGCACGATGTAATCGCCTGCCAACAGATTCGTAAAGCTATAAGCTCCGTTTCCAGCGGTTGTGGTGGAATCGAGTTTTGCTCCCGGTGCGCCACCTACGGCTGACCACAAAATCACTTTCACGCCATTGACTCCCGGCTCGCCTGCGTCCTGCTGCCCGTTGTCGTTCAGGTCTTTCCAGACGAAATCGCCAAGTGAACCTTTTGGTGAAATTAAGCCAGCGTCGATCGTTGGGTTATCTTTGTTAAGACCTGTAAGCGTTGGATCAAGTGTTACAACCGGCGAAAGTCCAGCGGTTGAGAAATCGTTATCGCTTGCGTCGTTACCAACATTTTGTTTTGATGAAATCAAACACGAATCGGGAAGTGTGGTTACGTCAATCTGCACGATGTAATCGCCTGCCAACAGATTCGTAAAGCTATAAGCTCCGTTTCCAGCGGTTGTGGTGGAATCCAGTTTTGCTCCCGGCGCACCGCCTACGGCTGACCAAAGAATCACCTTCACACCATTCACGCCCGGCTCGCCGGCATCCTGCTGCCCGTTGTCGTTCAGGTCTTTCCAGACGAAATCGCCAAGTGAACCTTTTGGTGAAATCAAACCAGCGTCAATTGTTGGGTTGTCTTTGTTTAAGCCCGTCAGCGTTGGATCAAGTGTTACAACCGGCGAAAGTCCATCGGTGGTAAAGTCGTTGTCGCTTGCGTCGTTACCGATATTTTGCTTTGGTGAAATCAGGCAGGAATCGGGAAGCGTCGATACGTCGATTTGTACAATATAATCACCCGCCAACAGATTCGTAAAGCTATACGCTCCGTTTCCAGCGGTAATTGTTGAGTCGAGCTTTGCTCCCGGCGCACCGCCAACAGCTGACCACAGAATGACTTTCACACCATTTACACCCGGCTCGCCTGCGTCCTGCTGCCCGTTGTCGTTCAGGTCTTTCCAAACAAAGTCGCCGAGGCTGCCTTTGGGTGAAATCAAGCCCGCGTCAATCGTTGGATTGTCTTTGTTTAAGCCCGTCAGCGTTGGATCAAGTGTTACAACCGGCGAAAGTCCATCGGTGGTAAAGTCGTTGTCGCTTGCGTCGTTACCGATATTTTGCTTTGATGAAATCAGGCACGAATCGGGAAGCGTCGTTACGTCAATCTGCACGATGTAATCGCCTTTACCCAGATTCGTAAAGCTATATGCTCCGTTTCCGGCAGTGGTGGTGGAATCCAGCCTGGCCAGCGGCTGACCGCTTGCGCTGGCGCTCCACAAAATCACCTTCACGCCATTCACACCCGGTTCGCTGACATCTTGCTGTCCGTTGTCATTCAGGTCCTTCCAAACAAAGTCGCCGAGGCTGCCTTTGGGTGAAATCAAGCCCGCGTCAATTGTTGGATTGTCTTTGTTCAAGCCCGTCAGGGTTGGGTCAAGCGTTACAACCGTCGAAAGTCCAGCGGTGGTAAAGTCGTTGTCACTTGCGTCATCACCGATATTTTGCTTTGAAGAAATCAGGCACGAATCGGGAAGTGTGGTTACGTCAATCTGCACGATATAATCACCTTTACCCAAATTCGTAAAGCTATACGCTCCGTTTCCGGCGGTGGTCGTTGAGTCGAGTTTCGCACCAGGCGCACCGCCAACGGCTGACCAAAGAATTACCTTCACGCCATTGACACCCGGCTCGCCGTCGTCCTGCTGACCGTTGTCGTTCAGGTCCTTCCAAACAAAGTCGCCCAGGCTACCTTTTGGTGAAATCAAGCCCGCGTCGATTGTTGGGTTGTCTTTGTTAAGACCAGTCAGCGTTGGATCAAGTGTAACAACTTCACTCAAACCATCGGTTGAGAAATCGTTGTCGCTTGCGTCGTCACCGATATTTTGCTTTGAAGAAATCAGGCACGAATCAAGAAGTGTGGTTACGTCAATCTGCACGATATAATCGCCTTTACCCAAATTAGTAAAGCTGTATGCTCCGTTTCCGGCGGTGGTCGTTGAATCAAGCTTTGCACCCGGTGCACCGCCAACGGCTGACCAAAGAATTACCTTCACGCCATTCACACCCGGCTCGCCTGCATCCTGCTGACCGTTATCGTTCAGGTCCTTCCAGACGAAATCGCCGAGGCTGCCGACAGGGCATAAATTATCTAATTCTACTGTAATGTCGTTGTAACAAGTGCTGTCTGAGCCAAATAAACGAACCGTGTAACTTTGTCCACCAATAGGAGGAGTTGGTAAGTTTGTCGATAGTAAACCACCTCCACCGATGATTGATGCAGTGGCGAAAGTTTTTGAACCCGTATAGGTTGCACCCGTCGTATAATCGTAGCGGGCACCGGGCGTTACGTTGCTGATCTGCAAAGTTCCTTTTTGGGTTTCACAATTGTAGGAAACCTTCAATGTCCCATCAGGCAAATCAGAAAATGTCACATTTACCGGCATAATCACTGAGCAGACAGCATCGTCTAATTTAATATAATATGTACCGGATGTATTGACCGGATTTGTAGCTGCGATAGTTGCGCTTGAATTTAGCCAATAGGTGCTTGTTGTTCCCGTTGTATTTACAATGGCCGTGGCCAAATCAAGCGTTACAGGTCCGCAGGCTACGACGTCTTTAACGGTCAGCGTAGGTGTAGGCAATACTTTCACGACTACTTCATCAGTGAAAACACACCCTGATGCGTTGGAATATCTTATGGTGTACGTAGTTGTCTCGGTTGGGCATACGGTTGGTTTAGCCGAATAGATATTCATCAGGGTTGGGTCAGCAGGCGAAGCCGACCATTCATAGTTCACACCAGATACGGCGGTGAGACCGATACTTGTACAAGTACCCTTACAAATTTCTGCATCGAAACCAGCTACATTGCTGATTTTTTTACCAACTCGAACCGTTGTGCTTGCGGTCGACTGACAGCCACTGCCATAGCTTACCGTCACCGTATAAGTATACGTACCTGCCGGTGCGGTGGACAAATTAACAGAAGGCTGTGCCGAACTTGTACTGCTCAGATAGTCCGAAGCATCTGCGGGCGAAGCCGTCCATGCGTAGGTTGCTCCGCTTGGAGCAGTATTTAGTGCCAAAGTAGATGAACCACCTTCACAAAAATTATATATAGTAGGTAATTGTGCTGTATAAGCTGATGCTATGACATCAATCGGAAAAGTCAGCACACAACCCGAAGCATGGGTTGCTGTTAAAGTATAAGTTGTATTGGTGGATGGTTCAACCGTAATTGTTGAGAAATTAGGTGCATAGCTTTTCAGACCATCCAGTTTATCCCATGTATAAGTCCAGCCGGCATCAGCCGCATTATTGACTCCAATGGTTGCCGGGCCTGCACAAGAAGCAGGTGGGTTGGGCGTCACCGTAGGAGGTGTTGCCAAAGAAACATCGATTGAACTTGAGCCAACGCAAGTTCCTTGTGTTGCTGTTACTGTATATGTTCCTGCGGCGTTAACACTTATAGAACTGCCGGTAGTAGAGCCAATAATACCAGGTCCACTCCAAGCATAGGTTAGTCCGGCGGGAGTAACAGGCCCAATATTGAGTGTACCACCTGCGCACAATTTATTAGTTATCGGTATGCTAATAACCGGAGATGCGGCTGAGGTAAAAACTACACTATCCATTAGCGAACAATTAGCGGCTGTTTGACCGTTTGTGGCCGTCAGATATAAGGTTATTTTTCCTCCAACTGCGGTAGCGGGTAAGGAAACAGTGGTTTGTGCCAGAGTTGGATTCCCAAACACAACGCCCGAAGCAGGTACGGCCGTCCACTGATAGGTATAACCCGCAAGTCCGGCTCCAGCTCCAACACTTATGTCATCTCCTGCCGAACAGAAGGTGGCATTGTCGCCTGCTTCAACAATTACCGGCGATACTACCAGTGAAACGGTATCTTGCACAGAACAACCCGTTGATGGGTCGGTCACCGTAACATACACCGAAGTATTGGCTGCCAAGCCTTTGATGGTTGGCAAGGCGATGGCGGTATCGGCAAGGGTAGCCAACAAACTTTCCGGACTCCAGAGGTACGTGAGTCCCGGATTTGCCGCAGGACCAACAATGGTGTAGGGAGTTCCCTGACAGACTGATTGAGGCGAGCTATAATTGACGTTGGGTTTACCGATAGCTCCGGGAAACACTTTAATATCAATTCGACAGGTGTCAGCCCCCGGGTTAATCAGTGTCAGGCGATAGCTGACAGCTACCAGACCACTTGGGTTGGCAATCACCTGATTTGGATGAGGTCCGCCCGGAGTCAAAGCTACTTTAGTTATTGGGTCGAAAAGTTCGTTGTTGATGGGCGTGCCATCCAGGCGAGTCCAAATGTAAGTTCCCTTAGATGCATATTGGATAGGTCCAATTTTATTAGTTGGTCCGCCACACGCAATCGCAGGCACTGCACCTAATGCCAAGTTACAGATGTTGCCTCCGGAGCCACACGAACAGTAGTCATAAAATGCAGTATCTTGTCTAACGCATGCTGGGTTAGCAGCGTTAAAGCTGGTTCTGATTAACCAAACCTGATAAGTTCCGGTCGTTTTGCCAAGTGTTGGATTCGCGAGTGCAAAATCGGTCATTGCTCCGGTGGGATTGGTCAATCCGGCAATAACATCGGCAGCCGTGGGCATACCTGTTGTTGCCGTGCCGGGTATAATAAGTGCCTGCCAACTATAACTGATGCCTGGCTCCGAGACGGTACCTATATTAGAAGCTCCAAGAGGCAAAGTGGTACTGCAACTGTTTTCCATACACTCCTTAATCTGAAACGACTGGTTGGGCGTGCGGTAAACGGTTACTTTCTGGGTAGTAAATTGTACACAGCCTGAGGTACCATTTTGTGCTTTCAAATAATAGTTGATTACATTCACACCAGCCGGAGCGGAAAGGGTTGTCAAGATTGGGTTGACTGTACTTGTGGATGTTAAACCTAAACCCGGTGCCCATTCATAAGTTACCCCGGCCTGGGAAACAATACCAACTCCAAGCGTTGCGGTATCTCCCTGACATCGGGCAATATCGGCAAGGGCAGGCAGCGGCGTAACACTTTCGTTTTTTACTGTCACCGTATCAACTAAACAGCCATTTAACGTTAAATAATAATCAGCTGAAGCACCAACCGCCGGCAATATAGAGAGTGTTGGAGATGCGAAATTAACATTGTCGAGACCCGTACTTGGCGACCAACTGAAAGTGTTCGTTACGAAATTGGCATACTCACCTACGGGGGAGGCAGGCCCTAATTTAATAGTTGTGGCTCCGCACGTAAACTGAATACGACTGCCTGCATCCTGTTTTAAATACTCGACGTTTAAGGTATCAAAACTGGTACATCCACGTGAATCTGTTACCTGAAGAAGGAATTTTCCTTCTTGTGTAATGTTTAAATCAATTGTCAAAGGAGCAGCCGAAACCGTACCCGATTGCCCTTGCACTACATCTATTAAGTTACTTAAAGTTGTAAGTTTGTAAGCATAAGGAGCTTGTAAACCATCAGCACTAGGTGTAATCGTTGTAGATACTGCCAGAGAGCTGTTCTTACAAAAAGCATAGGTTTTACTTGATAGATTGGTTGAGTGGGTTTTATTGGTCGAGAATGTCAACGAAATAACATTACTGGTATCCGCTATGTCGCAGTTTGGTACACAGCTTGATGCAATGTCAAACGATGTTTGCCTAACAATACGACGGTAAAAATAGGTGCCCGCAGTAGAGGCATCAGGAGAAAGGTCTTCTATGTCACTATCCGGAATATCAGTCCAGGGACCGGTAGCACTACTGGCAATTTGCCATTGGTAGTGGGTAGGTGTTGGTGCAGGATTTGAATCCGCATTTCCAATAATCGTTGGAGTAATGTATATGGTTTTTGTTCCATCAATAGGTAATACACCTCCATCAGCACAGAAATTTGTAATTGCGGGCGTAGTAAGCACATTGGTATTGGGTTTCATGACGGGGTAATTAAATTTCGTCATAAAGCCCTGAGCTCCCGTTGAAGTATTAGTAGGCGTGAGTCGGTAGCCGGAAACAGTGGCAGTACCATTGTCATTATAAGCTGTTGGCGTTATCGGAAAGCCGATGGTCGTTATTGTCTGTCCAACAATATAGGTATCACAACCATCCAAGACAAAATCATTTGGTACACTTGTACCCGCTGCTACCTCGTCATTTTGGTCAGAGAGGTAAGTACCATAAACAACTTTCTCAATACTACAGTCAGTTATACCGTAGTAAGAGCCGTCTGTTGAGTTGGTCATGGTAGACTGAAACGCACCGGTCGTGATTGGGGTTGAATTAGCATTTGACATCAGTGTGTGTAATCTGCCAATATCATCAATGGCAATCTTTGTTACTGTCCCAATACCACCGGAGGCTACTCCGAAAGGCGTTGTGTTTAACTTTAACGTTGTTAGGTTGGCATCATAAACTCGAACCATGCCTGTAGCCCGCTGAATCGTTACTACATCCCCGTTTGTTGGATTTGTAGTAATTGAGCCTATGTTATAATTGCTACCGACAATTGGTGTCTGCCATGTATTTGCTACGATGCTCCCCGATTTGTTGAAACGCATAATCATCGAGCCATTTGCCGTAGTGGAAGCTGCTCCGGAAGTTACGGGTGGCATTACACCCAGGCCTGAACCACTCATCATTACGTATAAATCTCCCGATTTACTCATAGTAGCATTGTTTACTAAACTTCCACCAATAGTGAAATAAGAAGAATACTGAAGACTATTGTCAGGCTTGAAAATCATCACCATCACAGCCGATGTTAACGTAGAGGGTGTAAAGTTTGACTGAAAAGCGGCTGCCGTAGTCGGTATGATACCGGTTTGTGTGCTGGATTTAGTTACCCTAAAGCTGAGATAAGTGGTTCCATCCGGTGCTGAGAATAATGTACTAAAATTGGTGCCCGAATTAACATCGCTTGAATTAATGGTTAGACTACCACCAGTTGGTCCCACATAAGTGCCGTAAGTACGGTTTCCATTCGCATCAAACTTACTCAGGACCGCAACGCTACCATTATTCGATAAATTTGCCGTAGATTGCCAGGCATTGGCTGTGATAAAGGCCGGATTGGCACTGGCACCGATTGTTGCACTAGTAGGGTTAATTGCGAAAAGTACAAGTGGCTCACCGGCCGCATTCAAAGCCAAGCCCATTGGTGTAAGGATGGTTGTGTTTTGGAAGATACGTACCCAAAGTAATTTACTACCATCAGGCGAGTATTTCGACAAACTCACGTAGGCCTGGTCAACACCACCTGTTCCGATGTACTGAATATCGGATGTCTGAAAAACAGGTATTACACCGGTCCCCTTCCTGCCTGAACCCAATACATACAAAAAACCCGTGGAGCTTCGTTCAATAGCAAAAGCTTTTGAGTTGGCATTAATAAATGAGTTGTTATGCCCGGTATACTGACTCCATTGGAGCGATTGCCCGAATGAGACAGAAGCTATAAAAACGCACCAAAGGCTGAACAAGGCCGACCACATGGTGTGCCGCCGTGCGTACATTGGCCGAAGCCAATAGAAAGAACCGACGTGCAACGAGCCGGATGGTTGGCGATTTAGGATAGATTTTATCATATTAGTTGACAATAGAAACATTACTGAGAACATTGTAAGTGGATTCAGTAAGAGAAAGAATGAAGGAATAAGTAAACTATTTGGTCCATTTTTTAACATTATGGATATAAAGTGAGAATGTATGCTTCAAAGATTATTGGCTTATGCCTGTTTATTGTTTGACTTTGAATCTACATTGCTTCTACTTTAACATAATGGCTCTAAAATCTTGGTTATTAAGGTTTTAGATTTTGATCAACCATGATCCCATCAGCATTAGTGATAATCGGAACCGTTTTGATTGCCCAACTGCCCCTGATTTTGTTCAAACCGCAGGATAGCGGCCTTTTTTTTCAGGGCATTTTCCATGGCTTCTACTTGCTGAGGGCTGAGGTCGGCCTTTTTGAGTCCTGGCGGAATTGCTTTCTCAGGGATACTCCCCGCTTTATCAACCCGGGCCAACAGCTGTGCGCTGACGTTTCCGGCAATCGCCAATAGAAAAATAAACAGGAAGCCTTTACGCCTCCAATCACTCAGGAAATTGAGAGGGGGTTTTGCTGTGTAAACTGTTGCAGTCATAAGCTCTGAACTTGAATGTGTCAACACAAATACGTGCAAACAAACGACCACAGAAGTAGACAAAACGTCATTTAAGACGCTCATTTAGTCTTTTTTTGGCTAAAAAGTTTATTTTGATCCTCGATGAATACAGGAGATCCAAATGCAGGTACAGTAGGGCTTAAAGCACTGTACATAAATAGCAGAAACAAAGTAGGGGCAATAATCGTACGGATAACGAAGACAAAAAGTCTTAAAATTGACTCATTTCGTCAATTTTAAGACTTTTAAATTTTTGATGATCGTGCCAATTGTCAAATGTGTATTTCAAAGGCAAGTAATCCATCCACGTAAGAAACCTGCACAGATGTCTGCAAACTATCGGCAAATTCTTTGATGAGGAGTAGTCCAAGTCCGGTATTATCTTCGCCGTAGATCAGTGGTTTTTGACCCGATAAATGCTGCTGAAGATCCAGCAACTTACCTTCTGAAAAATGGCTGACGGTATTTTGAATTATGATACGGGTGTGTTGGGCGGTGGTATCCATTAAAAAAATAACCGGCTTGCCGCGTTCGCAGTGTTTAATGGCGTTGTCGAGTAAATTCCTGACAATTGCCGACAACATATCCGGGTCAGACACAAGCGTCATATTCTCCGCAATCCGGGTTTCCAGCTCAACCCCTTTCACCAACGCGGAATCCTTATATACAGGCAAGAAACCATTCAGCCAGGAAGAAACATCGATGCTTTGCAGGCGCGGCTGAATTTGTCCCAACTGCGAGCGGCTCCACTCAAAAAGGTTGGTCAATAAATGAGAAAGATTCTGTCCGGTTTGATCAATTTGCCGTGCGACGGTCTGAATACGATCTACCTGTTGGCTTTTGATTAAATACCCCAAAGTGTCACTTAAGCCCTGATAGGTATTGATCGGACTACGCAAATCATGAGCAATAACCGTAAATAATTTATCCCGACTTCGGGTAATTGTTTGTAGGGCCCGATTGGTGGACCGAAGCCGAATAGCCAGAAAACTAACGATTGCCAAAAGCAGGAGTGCCACAAGCAAACTGCCGATTATGAGCCGGTTTCGATCTTCTATTAGCTGCTTTTCCAGATTCAAGGTATTGATTGTGGCTTGTTTCTTCTCCGTTTCGTATTTGGTTTGCAGGTTTAGCAGGTCACGAGTTTTTAATCGATCAGCACGGGCCCGGTTCAAGCCATCGTATTCAATTAAATAGGGCATAATCCGATCGAGCTTTTTGGTTTGAATGGCAGCTAATGCCAACCCGAAATTTGCTTCAATGTATACATATTCATGAAAATGAATTTTGGGAAATGGAGTTGCAATAATTTTCTCTAAAAGTTTTTCCATTTCATCATAATCTTCTAGTCCTTCGTTGGCCGACGCAAGATTTGAGTAAATCGTAACCCGGTTATACGGACTACAATGCGAAGCGTTCTTTAAAGATAAATTCAGCGTTTCGATGGCTTTTGTATATTTCTGATTAATTAAATAAAAGTAACTTAGGTTAAGATAAATATCCTTTAACATGAATGTCATTTCCGGGTATTTTCTTACCAATTGAATAATTTTCCTGAATTCTTTTTCTACTTCCGTAAGCGGCATTTCCTCATAAAAAAGATCTCTGTCAGCAAGGTACCGGGGCAGCAGACTAATCCGGTCGCGCTCATCAGATGACTTTTCTACCAGCTCAACGGTTTTATCAAAATAATACTTCGCTCCTTTTGTATCTCCAATACTATCGTTGAAATTATCGGTATTCAGCCGCACCAACGCAAGGTGACAATGCGCCAGGCCGGATGTGTCTTTTGTTCGTTCGAAATAGGAAAGCGCCTGCTGAAAATACCCAAGTGCCCGGGGAGCATCTTCGGATTTGTAGCGTAACCCTAGAATATAATGGTACATCGCCGTGCCAATTCCCGAGGGCTTTCGTGCAAGTAACCTCTGAATGCTGGATAGATCATTCCCGAAATGATCCGAAATTTTATACCGACTATATTCCAATCGCAGCAATTCGTGCAGGTATCGGTCCGGTTCATTTTTTCGGGTATAGACTTCCTTTTCAAGACTATCGGGATTCATGTTGACAATAAAGTAATCCCGAAAAGAAGTAGTTTTTTTTGGTTGAGAAAAGCTGTCTTGAACAAAAATCAAAACGATAAAAAATAGAACTAATAGATACTTCATAAAATAGAGGGTATGTAACAAAAAATTCCTTACTCGGAACAAAAAGGCGATTAAAGAATTGCTCTTTTTACAAAAAGTCATTTTAATAGCCAAAAAGTCATTTTTGGTGAAAACGCCGATTGAATTTCTTTTTAGTTTTTTAAAATCAAGTATTTTTCATCCGAAAGTCTTTTCTAAACTAAATGTAGAAATATTCTTTTAATTTTTTATTCATAAAATATGCAACATGCTAATTCAAGTACTAATTAATTTTCATAAAACAGATACATAAAAAAATTATATTTTTATGTATCAAAACATAACTTTGCCGAACTGGTTAAAAGCATACCTTCCCCCTACCCTATCCTACATGCAAGATATTACCCTACTCGTCCTCGAAGACAATGAGATTGATCAGATACAGATCGAAATGATGCTAAATGCTGAAATCAGCACAACTTATAAATACAGGGTACTAGCGTGGTGTACCTCGCTTGAAGAGCTTATCTTGGCCCTCGAAACCCATCAACCCGACCTCATCCTTTCCGATATTTTTATTGAAGGTAAACCGGAAGGGTTGAAGTTGCTTAAAAGTCTTAAGAACAGTACTATACCCATTGTCATGATGACAAGCTCCTCAGAATTATCGGTTTATCAGGAAGTAATGCATTATAAAAGACTACATTATCTGGCAAAACCTCTAAACAAATTCACCCTTCATTCTGCCCTGGAAAAAACCCTGGAAGAGTATTTACAAGCGAAACATTACAAAGTGCTGGACCGTCAGTTCATATATCTAAGTCATAAAACAGGGTATACCGAACGGGTAAATTTTCGGGACATCGTTTATATAGAAGCAGAGGGGAATTATGCTCAATTTTTCACCCGTGAACGAAAGTATGTACTTAAAAAATCGCTGGCCCGACTGCTGGAAGAAGACCTTGATGGTAGTTTTTTAAGGTTACATAATAAATTTGTAATAAATAACTTACATGTGCTAAAAATCACGGACAACTCCGTAATTCTAACCGGAGAAATTGAACTTCCGATTGGAAAAAGTTTTCGCAAGGAGGTTCATGCCTACTTCAAATAGGTCAATTTTTACTTGTATATATTACTTTCCTGGCAATTCATCACCAAAAAAAATCCAGTTATCACCCTTTTTGTGTAGACTTTTCTCAACACATATAGAATCTATTGAACTTGTGCATGTACTTCCTCTCCTACACACAATGATAGATAACAAAATAATTCTTAATCAACGAATCATTCACGGCCTTGAAAGTCAGGAAGAGATTTCCTACCTGAACCTTAAAAATATTATTCAACTGGAACCAAATGACGCACTTTTTGAACCGCATTTCATGGGCTTTCTCTTGAAATCTCCCCTTAGTATTGAACCTATTTGTAACCAAATCACTACCCGGATGGCAGGCAAACATGTACTGATTGCTCTTGAAAGTAGGCAGCTTACAGGGTATGTCTTTGTAAGTTATCAATGGTTAATCCAGGAGCTTAATGTATCTCTAACCCTGGAAAAATTTGCTGAATGTGCCCGATTATTGGCACTTCAATGGGAAAAGGAAGAAAGTATACTTGCCTTGCGTCACCGCGATTTTCGGTTACGCTACATGGTAAGTGCCTTTCCACGTTTGCTAACCCGCACGTACTTTGCCCAACAACTCTATTCGTATATTCAGGAAATCAGTCAGTTATTGCATAAACCTGGCCTGGATGTTGCCGTGGATAATGAATGTCAGCTCATTCTGGATCTGGAAGAGCGGATCAGTCACTCCTTTCATGTGCCTGTTCCGTCGGTGCAGGAAATGGCCCGACGTACGGGCATGAGCATCAGTAAGTTCAAATTGCTTTTTCAGGAATTATTCGGAGAAAGTCCGCATCAACATTTTTTAACCAAAAAAATGGCCTACGCTGATCTGTTGCTGCAATCAGAAAAGTATTCTCTTTCCCAAATTGCCTACATGCTTGGGTACAGTCATCCTTCCGGATTTTTACGAATATTCAATCGTCACCGTCAACACAGCAGCACACTTTTGTGATTCAAACCGAAACACGTACATTTTCATTTTTCAGTAGTCTTAAACAACTTTTATCTATGGAACCCTCAAACACACTGAACAGCCAAAAGAGCATCACTTTATCTATGGAAAACTCCGTAGGACTAGAAACACTCATTGATGCGCTACAGCAAAATTTTACAATTCAAATTTTAGATACACGACATTTTTCATTGTCAATAAAAGACAAAGGACAGCAAAGATTTTCCAGCAAGCTGATGTTTTCCACGACAGATGCCAGTCTATTGCCTGTGGTTCGGGTTGGCGCTCCTATTCAAAAATCCCTGAAGCCTCGGGATATTCGGATTTTGCAGTTATTAGATGAGGGTTGTACCTACCAGGAAATATCGCAGCAAATGAATATTTCGGTCAATGGCATGCGCTATTACATCAAAAAGATTTATAGGATGTTGGGAGCATCCAATTCCCGGGAAGCACTTCATGCCTACACGCAATTACAAAGTTCGCTTATGTCCTGAGCAGGCTGGTGAGGCGTACCTGCCTCACCAGCCTGCTCAGGGATTTGAAATGCGGTACTTATTTTTTCAGAACTATCTGTCGTAATTCATTTAATTCCTGCCGAAGCGCTGCAAGTTCTTCATTACTTTTTTGCAGGTCGATAATGTACAACGTCAATTCTTCAATTTTCCTGGTTTGAAGGGACAGGAATTCTTGAAGTGGTATACCGGCTTGTGCAATTTGCTCGGATGATGGAAAGTTTGGCAAATGCCGGTTGGCATGAATAAATCGTTCTAAATCAGCTAAAGGAAGCAGCCTATACGAAGGCTCAAACACATAATCAGCCCAGGAATTCGGATCAGCCGCCTGTACCAAAATATCCTGTATTTCAACCAAACCATCCTGATTTACTGTAAGGAACTTTTGGTCTGTTTGCTGATTTTTAAGCTGAGAAAATACCAAGCCTGAATTACCCGCTTGCCCGCTATTGATTTCTACCTTCGCCTGTGGGGTATGGGTGCCAATGCCGAGTTTTGTGCCTTCATTGCCCAGGATCAAGGTATTTTTTTGGTCAGAATTTAGCGCAACATCCAATCCCAAGGCCAGATTTTCTCGCTCATCCCACTGCAAAAGTGGTCGATTCTGAATCTGTATGGAATTGTCAAAAGCCAAAAAGTTGATATTCCCCCGGATAGTGAGCCGCTGATTCGGAAACGCCGTGCCAATTCCGACTTTCACCTGTGAGGTATCACCCAGCACCATGCCATCCTGAACACCCACTTTGGCATTATGACCAATAGCCGTAGCTCGCTGTAAGGTGGGTCCTTGATTTCCCAGGCCATCCGTCCCAAAACCAACGTAAGTATTGCCCGAACCGGCAGTATTTTGAAACCCTACGGATTTACCCAGAAAAACATTTCGATCACCCGTGTTTTTATAGCCCGTGCTATCGCCCATCAGGACATTGGCACTACCCATGCTTCCCGGCTGTTGGTTGCGCTGTCCGGCAAAATTTCCGATCACTATGTTTTCGGAGCCAATTGTATTGTAATAGGCAGCAAAACTTCCCAGGAATATATTGTCCCGTCCGACTGTATTGAGAAATCCGGCACTCCGTCCCAGAAAATTATTTCGTAATCCTGTGGTATTGTTGTGACCTGACTTACCACCAATAAATACATTGTTACTTGCAAAATTCTTAAAACCAGCACTATCACCTACCATTATGTTGTTGGTGCCAATACTGCCAAAGGTGCCATTGCGAAAACCAGTAACACTACCAATTGCGACATTCATGGAACCAGTGTTGTTGCCCTCCCCGGCGCGGTGGCCCAAAAAAACATTATGACTTCCGACGGTGTTGCCGAAGCCGGAATTATAACCCATAAAAACATTAAATCCTCCGGTTTGAGTAAAGCCACCCGCACTTCGTCCGATCATTATATTGTGTGAACCTGTGGTAAGGATTAACCCTGCGTGCTTGCCAATAACTACACTATTTTGACTTGTCATGTTGACGGCTCCTGCCGAACTACCAATCAATATATTGTCTGTTCCGAAGTTATTGACAACAGGCTCCACAACTCTAATAGTTTGAGCCCTGAGTTGAGTGGCGATCAGTACGAAGAAAAAAAGTAGCAGAGATTTCATAGATTTTGTCGGGTTTATTAGGGTGAAGTTTTTCCGGGAGCGTTCCACAGTTTGCTAAGTTAAACCTATCTATATAAAAAAATTTGTATACTGAGTAATTGGTTAGCTTTCCTGGTCATCAGGTATTTTTCCATTTTCAGGTGGTATAATCTGAAATTGAGACGTGCACGACATTTTAGGTTTGCAAGAAGACTTAGTCTACTATTTTCAACTGGTAAGGACTGGAAAAGACAGGTGAATGAAAACACTTGGTACTTCCAGTGCGCAGATAAAGCGCCTACATGTTATATTTTAAAATTTCGACCTAAATTTTCCAGCTCTTTTCAGTTCAAACTCAGAGTTTCCAGTGGACAGACACATCTTTTTTCCTAGTATAAGAATTGAGTTCCGGACTTTTTATGGAACAGACCGATCATATTTTCAAATTAGTAACTTATTTTTACATAATCATTCTGTCTAATTGCTCACATTAGTATACCCAAACGATTGAGTTGAATCCATTTTGTATGAAACAGAAAAAGGTGTTGGCCGCCTGTGGGCCATTTGTAGTACTTCTTGCGCTTTCCTTCGGCAGCGTTTTTGCCCAAAAAACAACCCAAAGTACGCTTACTTCTGCGGACGCCTTTATACTCAAAGAGCAGGAACGGGTGGTATTTCTGGGCAATTCCATTTTTGAAAATGACTTTCAGTTTGGCTATCTCGAACTCGCCCTGACAACTCGCTATGCCGGTCGAAACATTACATTCCGAAACCTTGGCTGGACGGGAGATAATGTATGGGGAGAAGCCCGGAGCACGTTTACCAATCCTCCCACACCCTACCAACACCTTATGAATCAGCTCAATAAAGCTCAGCCAACGCTGGTTTTTGTAGCGTATGGCGGTGTAGAGGCGCAGGAGGGAGAATCAGGTTTGCCCCGTTTCAGGGAAGGACTAACAAAATTGCTGGACCACCTCGACTCTTTGGGCGCAACCTCCATTCTGCTTTCACCAACGCCGGTACAATATGCCGATTCGTCGGCCAATGTGTCGGGAAGAAATGCTGATTTGAGACGCTATGCCGCCGAAATTTCTGCGACTGCCAAAACCCGCGGACTTCGGTATGTGGATATCCTGACCCCGCTGACAGAGATCAGTAAGTCACAATCTATCCTGGAAAATGGCGTTCATTTGAACGAATTGGGATATTACCATTTGGCGGGTATTTTAGAAAAAAATCTGGGCCTGACCCCACGCTCACAGTCGGTTTCGTTGCAAATGAAAAAAAACGGAGTAAAAGCTCCGGCATCAGTGCAAATCCTGGAATCAGAGCCCAACTCCATCATACGCTTTGCAATGGAGCCCGGTTACCTGCCGCTTCCTGCTCCTCAGTCCGGCCAACTACCAGATGGTATGCTCCCTACCCTCGCTATTTCTGGTTTAAGAAAAGGTGTATATGCCCTCACGGTTAATAATCAATTGGTCGCAACGGCTACTTCACACGCATGGGAAAAAGGGATTTCAATAACAGAAGGGCCTGCATTTGTACAAGCTGCTGCTATTCGGGAAATGATTATCAAAAAAAATGAACAGTTCTTTTTTCAATACCGACCCTTGAACCGAACCTACATTCTGGGCTTTCGTGCCTATGAACAGGGACGTCATGCGCAGGGACTGGAAGAACATAGTCTTATAATAAAATGGCTGGAAGGACAAATTGCGCTTAAAAGTCTCCCAAAATCAAATGTGTATCAACTTAGTCTGGTGAAATAGCATGAATCGCAACTCTTTTTTTACTGATAAATTTCGCAGCCTATGGTTTGCTTCCCGAAGCACTATGACCAAAATCTGCTTTTTGCCACTTTTGGTACTTATTACCGCCACAGCTCCGCTCGTTTCCACCTCCGATGATCCCGATCCGGATGTACAGCGGGAATTGGAATCCTTTAAAATTGCCGATGGTTTTGAAGTTACACTTTTTGCATCAGAGCCACTTGTCGCCAAGCCTATACAGATGAATTGGGATGCCGAAGGACGTTTGTGGGTGGTAAGCAGTACGGCGTATCCGCACCTGAAAACGGGCGAGGAAGCCAATGATAAAATATTCGTTCTGGAAGATACGGATGGTGACGGGAAAGCTGACAAATCAACGATTTTTGCCGAGGGCCTCATTACTCCAACGGGGATTTTGCCGGGAGATGGCGGTGTGTACGTAGCTAATTCAACCGAAATCCTGCACTTTATGGACACAGATGGCGACGGGAAAGCAGATAAAAAACGGCGGATTGCGCATGGGTTTGGTACGGCCGATACGCACCACCTGATTCATACTTTTCGCTGGGGTCCCGAAGGACATTTATATTTCAATCAATCGATTTATATATTTAGCCACGTAGAAACTCCCTTTGGCGTCAAACGACTGGAAGGCGGTGGCGTGTGGCAGCTCAACACCAAAAATCTGGATATGAATGTCTACGCCCGTGGGCTGATCAATCCCTGGGGTTTGCAGTTTGACCGTTGGGGACAATCATTCCTTACCGATGGAGCAGGTGGCGAAGGAATCAATTATGCCTTTCCGGGAGCAACCTTTGTAACTGCCCCCGGCGCGGCACGGATTCTCCGTGGACTCAATCCCGGGCAGCCCAAACACAGTGGTCTGGAAATCGTTTCGGGCCGGCACCTTCCGGATTCGTGGCAGGGCAGCCTGATAACTAACGATTTCCGGGCAAATCGCATCAATCGTTTTCAGCTGGAAGAACAAGGCAGCGGATATGCTTCCCGGCAAGTGGAAGACCTTTTATGGACCGATCACGTGGCGTTTCGACCGGTAGACATTTCCGTCGGACCCGACGGAGCGATTTATGTAGCGGATTGGTACAATCCAATTATCCAGCACGGCGAAGTAGATTTTCATGACCCGCGCCGCGATCAGCAGCGGGGGCGGATTTGGCGCATTGTGGCAAAAAACAGACCCCTGGTCAAAAAGCCAAATCTGGTAAAAGCCACAATTGCTGAACTCCTGGAAGCCCTGAAACTACCCGAAGACTGGACCCGCGCACAGGCCAAACAGGTACTGAAAGCACGCGGCAAAGCGGAGGTGATTCCTGCCTTGCAAAAATGGGTACAGGACCTTGACAAATCACAGGCCGACTACGAGCACCATTTACTGGAAGCTCTGTGGATGCACCAAACGTTTGATGTACTGAACGAACCTTTGCTTCAAACGCTGCTGGCAGCCCAAAAACCGCAGGCAAGAGCCGCTGCCGTTCGGGCGCTGGATTTGTGGTTCCCGCGTCTTTCAGATCCTGAAAAATTGCTTTCCAAAACCATTACCGATAGTCAACCGCAAGTTCGGCTCGAAAGTGTCATCGCCCTTCGAAAGGTAAAAACGCCGGAGGCTGCCCGTACTGCACTTTCAGTGTTGGATAAACCAATGGATGAATTTCTGGATTTTGCCCTGTGGCAAACCGTTCGTGAATCAGAACCTTTGTGGGCTGAGCAGTTGAAAACTACTCCAAATTATTTTGGAGATGTCAAAAAAACAGTATTTGCACTGAAATCTACCAGCAGTGCTTCGGCAGTTTCACAACTTACCGGACTATATGCAACGGATCAGATTCCGGAAGAGTACCGAAAGGATGTTCTTGGTTCGATCGCTAAATTTGGCAAACCGACTGATGTAACACAGCTATTCAATAAAGCAGTGCAGGATATTTCAACCCAATCCAAACATGCTGCCAACGAACTCAGTACGCTGGAAGATGCCGCAAGGCGGGGCGTAGTTCCTGCTGACGATATCCTTCGCATTAGCCAATTCATTACCCACGAAGACGATGCCGTTAAAAATTCCGCTATCCGGCTCATCGGCCTTTGGCGGCTTGATGCGCTCAATAATCAACTTGTAAGTTTGGCACAAAAAGGAAACAAAAGCGTCCGTCAGGCTGCTCTGGCAGCTTTGGTTTTGATGAAAAGCGAAGAGGCAAACACCGCCTTACTGGCAATGACTACCGGCAAAAATCCGGTCGATTTGAAGTTGGCTGCTACTGCACAGCTTGCATCTGCAAATGCTCCGCAGGCCGCTCGTATTGCAACAGAACTCCTGCGGAGTCTGCCTGCTGAAACCGACGTCACAGACTTATACAAAGCATTTCTGGGAAATAAAGTGGCGACCAAAGCACTGGCAACTGCCTTGAATTCTCAGAATATTCCGGAACAGGCCGCTATGGAAGGCCGGAAAATTCTTCAGCGTTCGGTACCCTTTAACCGTCGAAACGGAGAAGACGTGCTGATGCTCGTTCAGGCGCTTGAAGCGTCAGGGGGCGTACTGCCTATTGAAAAAATGCCTCAGGAACTTACCGACGCCGAAATCAGCAGTTTGGCCCAAAGCATCGCCACGGCAGACGCCGCCAAAGGTGAACTCATTTACCGGCAAAGCAACCTGGCCTGCCAAACCTGTCACGCCATTGGAGGAGCTGGCGGGCGAATTGGCCCCGATCTGAGCAGCCTGGGTACAAGCTCTCCCGCAGAAACGATCATTCGCTCCATTTTATACCCCAATCTTTCCATCAAAGAAGGCTATGAATTGCAGCGGATCATTAAGAAAGACAAAGGAGAAACCATGGGTTATCTGGTGAGTAACGGCACAGCCGATCTGGTGATCCGGGATGTAAGCGGGCAGGAAGTATCTATACCCAAAAGTCAGGTTGAGGCGATTGAGAAAATTCCTGGCTCGCTTATGCCACCGGCCCTAACCGCTGGTCTAAGTCAGGAAGAATTTAAAAACCTCGTCGCATTCCTTTCTAAAATGGGTGAATCAGGACCTTTCCGGGTTCCAAATAATCGCCTGATCCGCAACTGGAAAACGATCAGTCCGACACTCGGAACCCGGCAAAGTGTAGCCGCAGAAGGTCCGGTTTATATTGCCAAAATCAGTGCCCGGAGTGCCTTTTTCCCAGTTTTTAGTAAAGTAGCCGGGGATGTTCCTATGGCAGACCTCCCAATAATTGATGCCGGCACCAATAAAAAATATAGTTTTGTCCGTTTTGACCTTGAAGTAGTTAGTGCGGGTGTACTTGCGCTCGAATTTAATTCAAGCGCTGGAATTTCAGCTTGGGTCATGGGCAAAGAGGTGAAGCTTCAAAACAAACTATTGAGTACGAACCTTCCGGTAGGTGTACATACCTTCACTGTAAGTATTGACCGGGGAGTGTTTGTGGAAGAATCTTTGAAAATTCAATTGCAGGATGCCCCATCCGGCGGAGCCCAAACCCGGCTCGTGATGAGCAGGTAGCATAATTCAAAGCAAAACGCATGCAGCGCCTGTTGGGCGCTGCATGCGTTTCTTTTTTGCCAAATACCTAAAAATTTACGGGTCCGTCTGCAAGTATCTGTTTTTTTACTCAGAATAATCAAATTAAAAATGTCTTTGTAACAATTATCACGTTTTCGACCATTGCAATTATTCACCTTTGTCTTAGAATTAATTATCACGTAAATCTAAATGACCATGTTTGATTTTTTTAAGACTAAGAAAAAATATGAAAATGCATCCGCCGAGAAATTCCAGCAACTGATGCAGGAAAATCCTGACGCCGTGATTCTTGACGTTCGCACAGCAGGCGAATTTCGTCAGGATGCGATAAAAAAAGCCCGCAACCTGGACATGATGAGCTTTGACTTTGGCCAGAAAATCGGACAACTCGACAAAGATAAAACGTATCTTGTGTACTGCCGGAGCGGCAACCGCAGTGCCCGGGCCTGTGGTTTGATGGCTGATGCAGGCATCGAAAAAGTGTATAATCTTTCGGGAGGAATCATGAGCTGGCCCTACTGATCGAATCATGACTACACTACTCAAAAACTGGGATTTTATCCGCGTATTACGGTTGGCCATGGCTCTATGGATTGGATATTCGGCCATTATCGATCAGCAGCCATGGCTTGGAGTAATGGCGGCTTTCCTGGGCTATCAGGCAATTTTTAACGTCGGATGCTGCGGAACCGCCGGTTGTTCGGTGCCCGGACGCTCTATCAAAGACAATACAGCTGAAACAAAAGAAATTGATTATGAAGAAGTTAAGCCTTTATAAGTGGAAAATTGCCGGTACGTTGCTCGGTGGTTTGGGTGGATACCTGTATTGGAGCCAAATTGGCTGCCTGACCGGAACGTGTCCACTCAAATCGCAGTGGCAAACGATGGTTCCTTATGGATTGTTGATGGGTTATTTGTTAACTGACCTGATCGAAAATCTGAGCCAGAAGCTGGGCGGCAAGTCGGCTGATAGTATATAGTTTTTACCCACACTACCCTTCTTTCTCTGATTGATTTTTAATTTTCTAAAACCACTTTTTCTTGCATGGAAAACAAACCTCTAACAGAACCCAACCCATTTACCAAACGCCTGCTTCGAACCCTGAAAGTACTCAATACGCTTTTTGTGCTTTCGGTACTTTCAACCCTCGGGATCATTGGTATGTACTATTTTGGGATTCCAAACTGGTTTGAGCAAAAATCTGTGCAGGCCGAAGTCCCGGCAGAACAACCCAATCCTGACTTTACCGATCTTCTAACCGCACCTTCCGAAAGGCGCCTGCTGCGACTGCCCCCGGCACAGCGGCAACTTGTGGAATATGGTCGTGAACTCATAGCGCACACCTCCGACTACCTCGGCCCGAAGGGAAGCGTGCTCGCAAGTTCCAACGGTATGAACTGCCAAAACTGTCATTTAAATGCCGGAACGCAGCCTTGGGGCAACAACTATCTGGCCGTACAGGCAAATTATCCAAAATTCAGAGCGCGCTCCGGGCAGGTTGAAAATCAGGTAAAACGGGTGAATGACTGCTTTGAAAGAAGTCTGAACGGAAAAGCACTGGATTCAACAAGTCGTGAAATGCAGGCCATTCTGGCCTACATTGCCTGGGTGGGTACGGATGTTCCTGCGAAAACTACTCCCCGGGGTTCAGGCATATATAAACTAAAAAATCTGGACCGGCCAACGGACCCGGTAGCGGGTAAACAGGTGTACGAATTAAAATGCCAAAGCTGCCATCAGGCAAATGGTGAAGGAGTGATGGCCGCCAACGGTAAGAGCTATACGTACCCACCGCTATGGGGCGAGCACAGCTACAACTCCGGTGCAGGGCTTTACCGGATTTCAAATTTTGCAGGGTACGTAAAGTACAACATGCCTTTCGGCATTACTTACGAACATCCGCAACTTACTGACGAAGAATCGTGGGATGTAGCCGCATTTGTTAATTCTCAACCCCGGCCTGCCAAAGATTTGTCGGCCGATTGGCCCGACATCGCCGCCAAACCATTCGATCATCCGTTTGGTCCCTATGCAGATCCATTTTCCGAAAAACAGCATAAATTTGGACCCTACGGCCCGATTCAGGCGTGGAAAAAAGAACATGCAAACAAAAAATAGCGTAGGGTTGCTACCATGTAATTAGCCTGACGAATAGAATTTAGGTGTATGGCCACAAGAATATTTCTCTGCTTATTTATTTGCTTTAATTCCTTTCAAGATATTCAGGCGCAGGATATTCATCAGTCTTTTTACTGGATTCGGTATTTCAATACACTCCATTTTTCGCCCCGCTTAACCTGGCAAAATGAAGCCGATACCCGGCATTTTTTCAGTAATAATAAACAACATCAGGCGATTTTTCACAGCCGGCTTGCCTACAAAATCCGTCCGAAACTTCAACTAGCAGCAGGCTTTACGCATTCGCTCCAACGGCCTAATGATCCACAAGTATCGCCGCGTCAGGCCAAACCTGAGTTTCGCGGGGTACAGGAATTTACTTACAATACAGAATTCCTGCATCCAACCTTTGAACTAAATGGCCGCATTCGTACGGAACAGCGTTTTTTAGGCACAAAACCAATTGCCGAAGACCAAACCTACACGTTCCGATTCCGGCATCGCTACCGGCTTCAATTCAGTTACCTGCTCAAACCTGCCAAACTTGCTTTGCGGGTGTCGGACGAAATCCTGGTCAATACAACCGGAACTAATCTTTTTGGTGACCTCGATCAAAACCGGGTGTACGTGTGCCTTGAAAAGAGATTTTCTCCTGTTTTTGCTACCGAAATTGGCTACCTGCATTTAAAACAGCCAATCACCGACAAACCTCAGTCCTTTCAACGCGACATTGTCCGGCTGACATTCTACCATAGCGTGAATCTTGCCCGGGACCCGTAGAACCTGGAACTGTTCAAAAAGTAAAACTGGCAAAGTAAGCAGTCATTATTTCTAAAAAATCTGTTTGGAAATAGGCAAAAAAAACGGTTCTTTTCATTTCTAAACCGAAACCTCTTGCCCTTGTCATCATGCGCCATTTTCTATTTTTAGGTTTGTTGTTTTTTGTCTGTACCACGAGTCACGCACAATCACTTTCTGACAAACTTAAACAACTCCCGATTTATCAAACTTTCACCGATCCTCAGCCTGATTGGCTGCTTGACTCTCAGCCTTATACGGCCAGAATTTTTCAGGATTCGCAGGCCAAAGATCTCGTGCTTGGCAACGGACTGATCAAACGCCGCATCCGGTTGTCTCCCAATGCAGCCACGGTTGACTTTCAGAATCTCAAAACACAGGAGCAATTTATTCGCTCCCTTAGGCCCGAAGCACGGGTTACGATCAACGGGCAAACGCATGCCGTTGGCGGGCTGTATGGCCAACGGGAACATGCCTATTTCCGGGAAGAATGGCTTGATACCCTGCGCGCCAATACTTCTGATTTTCAACTCATTGATTTCAAAATAACTGACTTTACTCCTCGTATAGCCTGGAAACCTACCACCTGGTCTTCCTCTACGGCTTTGCTCAAAGGACAGCAAGTGACGTTATTTTTTACATCCTTACAAATTCCCGAGGTTTTAGTGCAGGTACACTATGCTGTTTACGATGGTATGCCGGTACTTTCCAAGTGGGTTACGGTGCAGTCAATTGGCCAGAAACCAGTGGTTGTTGATCAGATTGTTCACGAAATTCTGGCCACTCCCGAAGAAGAATCGGCCGTGGTAGGCTCGCCGGACCAAATGAAAAAACCGCAGAAATTGTACGTGGAAAGCACCTACGCGTTCAATAACGCCATGCGCTACGAACTTTCGGATCAGGCGACGCACTGGAAACGTGATTCGCTGTATAGCTCGCAGGTAAATTACAACTATGACACACCCTGTTTGCTGGAGGTTTATCCCAAAGGCGGAATTGGTCAAACGCTACAACCCGGCCAAAGCATCCGCTCGGTAGAAAGCTATGAACTTCTGCTGGATGGCTACGACCGCGAACGAAATGGGCTGGCCCGGCGACGCATGTACCGGAGCATTGCACCCTGGATCAATCAAAATCCGATTTTTATGCATTTGGTCAGTACGGAGCCTGAGCAGGTAAAAGCCGTCGTGGATCAATGTGCAGAAACAGGCTATGAACTCGTCATTCTGAGCTTCGGAAGTGGCCTGAATATGGAGGACACATCAGCAGTTAACATTCTGAAATTTAAGCAACTGGCAGACTACGCCCACGCCAAAGGCATTAAACTGGGGGGCTATTCACTGTTTAGCAGTCGGCGCATCGACGATGCCACTGACGTGATTGACCCCGTTTCGGGTTTGCCCAACAAAGGCGCCCAATTTGGTCATGCGCCTTGTCTGGCAAGTCAGTGGGGCCTGGATTATATACAAAAAATCAAAACGTTTATTTCCAAAACCGGCTTTGACCTTCTCGAACACGACGGCCCCTACCCCGGTGATTTGTGCGCCTCCACCATGCATGCCGGACATCAGGGTCTTGCGGATTCCCGCTGGGCGCAGATGGAGCTACAAAAAGAACTTTATAGCTGGCTGAACGAACGGGGCGTCTATATTAACGCTCCGGATTGGTATTTTCTGGATGGTACGCACAAAATTGCGATTGGTTACCGGGAAGTAAACTTCTCCCTTTCAAGGCAGCAACAAAAGATTCTTAACCGGCAAAATATCTTTGATGGTACCTGGGAAAAAACTCCTTCGATGGGATGGGGATTTGTGCCCCTGACTAAGTATCAGGGCGGCGGACCCGAGGCCGTTCTTGAACCTCTCAGCGAACATCTTACCGACTACCTGCAGCTCATGATGCAGTACTATGGCGCGGGCGTTCAGGCCTGCTACCGCGGACCAAGGCTTTACGATACGCCGGAAACCAAAGCCACCGTACAACAAGTCGTAAGTTGGTACAAAACCTACCGGCAGATCCTGAATGCTGACATTATTCACCTGCGCCGGGCCGATGGCCGCGACTGGGACGGAATCATGCATGTAGATCCAAATCTACCCCAAAAAGCCCTGATAATGCTCTACAATCCCTTAAAACAGCCCATTACCCGCAAAATTCGTATACCTCTTTACTACACCGGCCTAACTACGGAGGCACGCATTCGGGAAATGGACGGAGCTACACAAACGTTGACGCTTAACCGGGCTTTTGAAGTAGAGCTACCAGTCAGGCTGGCAGCGGAGGGGTACAGCTGGTTTGTCGTTGAGTAAAGAGCCATTTGTTATAAATATCTGTAACTTTTCAAATCCAATTCCCGCTGAAAACCTAATCCAGCTATCTCATTCGTATATATTTATTGAATTTTGAACACGGTTTAATAAAAAAACTATGACAGGATTTAATAGAATTTCCACAACGCATTTTGGTAAACTCGTGACAATTAGTGATTCAGTTATTATCAATTAGTAAAGTTTAATTCGTATTAAAAGTTTGTACATTTATACATACCTAAATCACAACCAAACGCTATGAAGCAGGAGATTATTAATCTGTACGACGAATATACCCACAAACCCCTAAGCAGACAGGAGTTTCTGGGCCGGCTCAGTAAGCTAACGGGTGGAATGACAGCCGCTTTGGCGGTTTTGCCTTCGCTGGAAGGAAATTACGCTCAGGCCCAAACCACCGCCGAAGACCTTGTCACCGAGTACATCACCTATCCGGCTGTCAGCGGTACGATGCGTGCCTACGTAGCCTATCCGGCAGCGGGACATGCAAAGGCCAAAAAATCCTATCCCGCTGTGGTAGTTATCCACGAAAACCGGGGCCTGAATGCACACATTGAGGATGTTGCCCGGCGCGCCGCACAGGCTGGATTTCTGGCAATTGCCCCCAATGCCATTTCTGTTTTGCCCGACAAACCTGCCAATGAAGATGAAGCCCGGGCACTTTTTCCCAAACTCGATCCTCAGGAAAGCATCACCAATTTTGCGAAAGCTTTTGACTATTTATCCACTCGAAAAGACACGACCGGAGCTTTTGGTTGTGTGGGTTTTTGCTGGGGAGGTGCCATGGCCAATAACCTGGCAGTTCAGGTTCCCACACTGAAAGCGGCTGTTGCCTTTTACGGTCGTCAGCCCGTAACTTCGGAAGTTCCAAAAATTCAGGCCGCCGTGCAGCTTCACTATGGCGGACTCGACGAACGCGTCAACGAAGGCGCCAAAGCCTATGTAGATGCCTTGAAAGCCCACGGAAAAACCTTCGAAATGTATATGTACGAAGGAGTAAATCACGCGTTTCATAATGATACCTCTGCCGCCCGTTACGATGAAAAGGCGGCTACTTTGGCGTGGCGACGAACAATTGACTTCTTTGAAAAATACGTCATTTAAGTAGCTATGAGCATTTAGCGATTAGCTGTTAGCTTTTTTATTTACTTGATTTTCAGGGTATTGTAATAAATTTTTTGTGTAAAACAGTATAATCTAATTCTGCACGATTACTTAAGTATTTGAGTAAATTTAAATTATGTCTGAAAGTACCACAAAGTCTTGATTTACAATAACATATCCCCTAATGGCTAATGACCTAATTCCTAACAGCTACTTTGGTAATTGAGTGTATTTATGATTGTCTGGGCATTAGAAATAACTTTCTTCTGGTGCCTAGACATCTTTACTTATACATAGTTAATATTTTTAGCATCCCTGACATTTTAGCTATTATTGTAAATATCTAGTCATTTTCTGCATATTTTTTGGGAGTTTGGTTAAAGATTTGGGCTATACTTTGCTTTTACCTATCTATACAACTTCCTGAAAATATGATTGATCGTCGAGAAGCCTTAAAAAAAGCGGTCCTGCTGGCAGGTGCCGGTTTTTCTCTTCCCTCTTTGCCACTTTTCAAGCCCCTGTACCATTTAGGTGCCTGCGATTGGTCTATTGGCAAGCGCATGCATGTCGAAACCTTTGAGGTTGCCCGCCAAATTGGTTTGCAGGGGCTGCAGATCAGTTTTAACACATCCGAAAACGAACGCGGACTAGCCGATGCGGCTACGCTTAAATCCATTCAACAGGCTTCACAGCGATCGGGAATTCCGGTTTCTAGCCTGGCAATCGGTGAGCTTAACCGCGTTCCCTATAAATCGGAGCCCAAAACCGAAGAATGGGTTTGGCAAAGTGTAGAGGCTGCCAAAGCACTGAAAGCGCCGATTGTTTTGCTGGCATTTTTTAATAATGGTGATCTGCGCAGCGACTCAGCCGGGAAAACCATGGTAATTGAGCGCTTGAAAAAAGTAGCGCCTTTTGCCGAAAAACAGGGTGTTACTCTCGGGATAGAATCCTACCTGAGCGCTCAGGAACACGTTGAGATTATTGAAGCCGTAGGTTCATCTGCGGTAAAGGTTTACTACGATTTCCGGAATTCGGCAGACGCCGGCTATGATATTTATAAAGAAATTCTGTTTCTGGGCAAAGACATGATTTGTGAAATTCACATGAAAGAAAATGGTCAAAGGCTTGGGGAAGGTACACTTGACTGGACCCGAATCGCGGAAGCAATTAAAAAAATTGAGTATAGCGGCTGGATGCAAATTGAATGGGCCACGCCAAAAGGCGTAGATATGGTAGAATGCCATCGCCAAAACCGCGCGTTTCTGGAACGTCTGTTTACTTTTTCCTGAATTGAATTTTCGTTAACAACCTGATATATGAAGTTAAATAAAAAGAGTACCTGGGCTCTCAGCGGCTTTTTTTTACTGGCCGGGGGGCTTGGGTTAGGATTGATTCAACCTACCGAAGATCCATCGCACTTGTATTTGCCCGATGATCTGGAAGCCACACTTTGGGCCGAAGCACCGATGCTGTACAATCCAACGAATATGGATATTGATGCCAAAGGCCGGGTTTGGATTACCGAAGCGGTGAATTATCGTGATTTTAAAACCAACCCCGAGGATCGTTTGTCGCATGCCTCCAAGGGTGACCGGATAATGATTCTTGAAGACCGTGACGGGGATGGCAAAGCCGAAACTTCGACGGTTTTTGTGCAGGATACTTTGCTGACTGCGCCTTTGGGTATTGCCGTTATTGGCAACAAAGTCTTTGTTTCCTGCGCCCCAAATTTAGTTGTGTATACCGACGAAGACGGCGATGACAAACCCGACAGGCGCGAGGTATTTCTGACGGGTTTCGGAGGGTTCGACCACGATCATTCGCTGCATTCGCTGGTGGCCGGGCCGGATGGCCGCTACTATTTCAATACCGGAAATGCCGGGCCTCATACCGTTACGGACAAAAGCGGCTGGACGCTCCGAAGCGGGAGTTTATACTACGGAGGAACTCCGTATAGTACATCAAATCAAGGCAATAGAAAATCCGACGATGGCCGGGTTTGGGTAGGCGGACTCGCCCTGCGTATCAACCCGGATGGAACGGGGCTTAAAGTGATGGGGCACAATTTCCGAAATAGTTACGAAGTTTGTCTGGACAGCTACGGCAACATGTGGCAAAATGACAACGACGATCAGGTGATTACCTGCCGGGTTTCGTTCCTGCCCGAAAATGGAAATGCCGGTTATTTTTCCTCGGATGGTACCCGCTACTGGCAGGCAGACCGCCGACCCGGACAGTCGATGTTTGATGCGCATTGGCATCAGGAAGATCCCGGTGTAATGCCGGCCGGAGATAATACCGGCGCCGGCTCTCCCACCGGAATCGTGATGTACGAAGGGGATGAGCTGGGGGCAGAGAACCGGGGCACTCTGCTGAGCTGTGAGGCGGGTCGCAATGTTATTTTTTCCTATAAACCCGTTAGTAAAGGCGCTGGATTTGAGCTGAACCGAACCGATTTTATCCGTTCTTTTCCCAAAGCCTCCGAGCGTTACGAGTGGTTTGAGACCGATACCGACACCCGAAAATGGTTCCGTCCGTCCGATGTTGCCGTGGGGCCCGATGGAGCAATTTACGTAGCCGATTGGTACGACCCCATCGTGGGCGGGCATGCCATGCAGGATAAAAAAGGATACGGCAGAATTTTTAGAATTACACCCAAAGGTAAAAAACTTCGGACCCCTACACTGGATCTCACCACCGTATCCGGACTGCTGAACGCCTTGAAAAGTCCGGCAGTAAACGTACGAATGCTGGGTTTTGAGGGACTTCGGTCCAAAGGCGACGCAGTGGCCGATCAGGTGGCGGCACTTCTTACCGCCCCCAATCCCTACCACCGGGCAAGAGCCATATATCTACTGGCGCAGCTCGGACCGGCAGGTAAAAAGATCGTCAGATCACAGCTCAGTTCTCCCGAAGCCGCACAACGCCTGACGGCTTTCCGCGCTTTACGCGCCATTGAAGACCCAAATAACCCCGACCTGTCAATCTATACCATCCTCGCCCGTGATCCCGATGCCGCCAATCGACGGGAGGTGAGTGTTGCCCTGAGGGATATTCCGTTTGAGAAAAGTAAACCGATACTTAACGAACTCATTTCCCGGTTTCAGGGTACAGATCCCTGGGAACTCGAAGCATTGGGGACCGCTGCCGACGGAAAAACCGAGGCCGTCTATGCGCTGGTAAAAGAGACCTTTGACTCCAAACCTACCGAATGGTCTGCCGCCCGGGCCAATCTAACCTGGCGCCTACATCCTTCATCAGCTGTGGATGATCTTAAAATCAGGGCTTCTTCTGCGAATGTAAGCGATACGGAGCGCCGCAAAGCCCTGACAGCTCTGGCGTTTATTCCACAAAAAGAAGCTGCCGATGCCATGCTTTCGCTGACCAATTCTACCTTGCCTGATGTCTCAACGATGGCACTTTGGTGGCTTGATTTCCGCAAAACCAATGATTGGTCACAGGTATATGACTGGGAAGAAGTAGCCGAAAAAAGTATGACGCCAGCCTATAAGGAAATGATAGAATTGCGAAAGGTGGTTATGAACAAAACCGCGACCGACCAGGAGCGTCAGCAAGCCGCTTTGCGGATGGCTCAGGACCCAAATGGTGGCAATATGCTCATCGAAATGAAATCGCAGGGACAATTGAGCGGATCTATTTCAAACGCCGTTGGTGAAACACTTTTCAACAATCCGGATCAGAACGTTCGGGTGCTGGCGAGTCAGTATTTTACCCGCAATGGCAAGGCGCTGAAAGTTGATTTCATTGCCCGAATGAGCTCCGTCCCCGCTCAGGGCAAAACCCTGTTTACAACCTACTGTGCTTCCTGCCATACCCACGGGGAGTCCGGTGGGGACATTGGTCCGGACCTGACGATGATTCACAAAAAATTTGATAAAATAAGCCTGCTTGATGCCATCATCAACCCTTCGGCCAGCATGGTTTTTGGATATGAGGCCTACACCTTTACGACCAAAAAAGGAGAAAGTATCTTCGGTTTTCTGCTTAGCGACGGGCCAACGATTGTCGTCAAAGATGCAGGCGGACAACGGCATACGCTAAAAGCGGATCAGGTAGTAAAGCGGGAAAAGCTTCCCAACTCGCTCATGCCCGACCCTACGGCGTTGGGGCTGGATGAGCAGAAATTAGCCGACATTTCTAGTTACTTACTCCAATTTTAATCAAATGCCCTGCACTTTCAGATAAATTTTAACCTGAAAGTGCAGGGCAATAATTTTCGTTAGAAAGGTAGCTTAGATGGGGCCTCGTTCGAGAATTTGGATCATATTTCCTTCTCCATCCAGCGCGGTACGGACTTTTCCCCCGCCAATTGCCTCAATTATTTCACTCTCCCAGCGAATTCCCTTACGATCCAGAAATGCTACGGCCTGCTCCATATCGGCAACTCGAATCGCCAAATGCGACCAGCCCGGTGTCCAGGTAGTGCGCGTCTGACGAAGCGTATCATCTTTGGGCATTACTTCCAGTAAGGTACCATCCGGTGCTTTCAGCATCCAAACGGGTTTTGGGTGTTTGAACCATTTCTCATACCCCAAAAATTCACAGTACCAGGCGCTGAGAAATTCAACATCATCAGCGGCAATTGCGGGATGATCGATTCCAATTACATTTAGTTTTTCTGTACTTCCCATAATATTTTTGCGTATCGTTTTCCCAGTTCCCGGGCCGAAGCCGTATCAAAATGCGTTTGGTCGCCTTTGTCGGTTAGCCCGGCAGCAGAAACCATGTATACATTCGGATGCGACTGCGGAAACTGAGTCATTATTTGGTTGATGGTGGCAGCCTGTGGTTGTTTATTGACAAAAAAATCTCCCAACGTCCCGATTAGTATCGGCGTTTTGGGAGCCTTCAACTCTTTGCGGAGCCGTTCAAAAAATTGTTCCAGTTTTTTTTCGTACACCTCGCTTTTCTGCACAGAACTATCCGACTCGCCCTGATGCCACAGAATAGCCCGGATTCGTCCCTGTTTGGTAGCTATTTTCACCCGTTCAATCATCGCGTCATAGGGGTAAATCCCCGTTTGGGCATGTTTGGCGCCCGGTTGCCAATCGTCGATTCCGCTGCCACCTACGGCACAGGGAATCAGGCCAATTGCTTTCGTATGTCCGTAGGTTTTTAAGGCCTCTGCAAAAGCAAGGCCCGGACCAACGCCCACAACTCCTGGTTTATCAAAGTGCAGCGGATCGCTGGCCTCCTTCCATTTCCCCTCCGCATTGATTGCCCATATTCCCGGCATTGCCTGATGAGCATCTACTGCGCCGCGGCCCGCCATGTTGGATTGGCCGATTAACAGATAGAGATCCATCTTTCGGGGAGCAAGCTGTGCACCCGAGAGCAGCATCCAGCTAAAAAAACCTAAAAGAAAAATACCCGGACGTTTGTTCAAAAGCTGCATACACTACTAATGTTTTGACTTGAAAACTACAAAAAAGGACGGCCCCAGGACCGTCTCGTTTTTGTGACAATGTACTTGGAAAAGCATCAGCAGACGTTTTTCTCCTTTCGTTGCTTTATTTTATGCAGGTAAAATATTCTCCTGATCGCTGTAATCAGGATGTTTGTAGATGGATACACCATTGTAGGTTTGAACAACAGGTTCCTGCTGAGGTTTGAAGCGATGAAAAGGCAAGGCTTCTTTGGTAGAATAATGGCAAACAAACGATTTGCGGGTCTTATCCGGATTTGTAATCAGGCCGCCGCCGTGGGCCAATGCCGAATGCCAAATGAGCACATCCCCGCGTTTTATCAGGAGGGTTTCCTTTGGATAGCCTTGTGCCACGCACTGCGTATCCAGGTAATTGGCAAATTCAAGCGGTGTTCTTTTGGATCGGTTCGTGAATAAAATTCCGTTGCTAAAATTAAATTTAGGTAGTTTGTGCGAACCCACATAGTAGTACAACGGACCCGAATCAATCGTAATATCTTCCAGAGGAATCCATGCCGCAGCCAAATGACTTGCGATTTTGGCGGTTACCCACGGAAAATCCTGATGCGTAGGCTGCTGACTCCCGTACATAAACGTCAGGCTTTGCATGACCACTACCTGCTGTTGAAAGATGGCTTCCAGAAAATTGGTAATTGCCGGATGCGTCATCAGGTTTTTGCCAGTCTCCGACAAATGATGAAAATCGTTAAGCTTTACGTACTTTCCTTTTAGATCTTCCTTGGGGAATTCGCCGATCAGCCGTTCCTGATTGGGCTCAAACTTAGGAAGGTCAATACGAGTCATGAGTTTATACTTTTCGGGATGTTCCAGCAACTCTTCCACATCTTGCCAATAGCGCGCAATCAACTCATCAGAAATGGCTTTCTCCAAAATTACATACCCATTTTTCTGCCAGAATCTCAATTTCTCTTCCAGATTGTAGGTCAGAGGAAAACGGGGTTTAAACTGTCGGACAAACGCTGCAACATCGGCAGCTGAATGATCGATCCAGGGTAGCTTTTTTGGATCAAACTCAGTCGGAGGAAACAGGTCTGCCTGAACCTGAGTTGCTTTTCGTTTCAGTTTCGCTAATAAACTCATAAGAAGTGTGTTAAGTTAGGGGATTGGTTGAACATTGCCGCTTTTGGGACGTCCTGGGAAATAATCTTTAAAACTACTAATTATTGGAGAATAGTTGAGGATAGTTAGTAAAAGGCATTGTATCAACTCTGTGAATTTGAGCCACTACGCTGTCATCGCCTGGTCTAGCCGAATAGAATACAAGCTGAAATTGGAAGTTTCTTTACAATTTTTGGGCTACCTGAGGTTTATATACGCCTTTGGTGGTGAGCTTACAGAATAATTGAAAAGAGGCCCGTAAAAGCCACTGCATTACCTATTTTATTCCACAAAATCCACTCCGGTTGAACGTGAGAATTAGAAAAGTAACGGATTATTTACGTCGCCGTTATTTTCAGTGATCTTGCCTGCGTCTGTTATTTTGTAAAAACATACATTCACGATTCTATAAAAAAAACCGCAAAGAACGAACTCTGCGGCTTTTGATAGAATACAAGTTATAAATTACCTGGCCGAATCACCCATCCAGGATTTGCGCAATTCGAGTTCTTTTGCCGTAGGACTCGCAACAGGTTCCAGGGTTGGGAAAGTAATCGTCGTTTCGCGCAGGTCGGCGGTAAGTTTTACTTCCGAAGCCTCATCGGCTGCTGCTTTGCGCTTTACGGTAAACGATACCACGTCACCCTTCTTAAATTCTTCGTCATAGCTCTGCAACACAGTCGCGTAAGTCTCCACTGTAAACGGCTGATCGTTTATTGCCACAATCTCATCCATTGGCTGCAAACCCAGTCGTTTGCCCAAATCCGTAGCCATGCTTGTGTTGGCAATCATGATGTTTTTTGTGCCGGGAACAAGGGCAAAATTTACACCAAACGCTTTTTCTACTTCCTGCTTTTGCCCTTCGGCTTCAAAGGTAATACCGATGTTAGCAAACAATTCTTTCAAAGGAAGCGGCTCGCCCCCTTCTACGTGACGACGGAAAAATTCGCGGATTTCCGGATAGGTTAGTTTAGTAATCTGATCAAATAGCTCATCATCTTTAAATGATTTATCCTTTCCATACATTTTGGATAAATCCTTCATCAAATCTTTTGTTCCGTAGGAGCCACCCGACAGCTGCCGTAGTTTTAGATCCAGGCTCAGTCCGATCAGCGCCCCTTTTTCATAAACATTGGCATATTCGTCTTTGTAGGTTTCCAGTACATTTTCTGACATCAACGTAAAAGACAGCGTATCACTGTATCGTGTGCGGGCATTTTCAATTTTTTCAGTTTGGCGATCCAGGTAGGTTGTCAAATCGATGATTCCGGCCTGCAATTGCGCATGATGTGCAGCGTATTCGGTCAGGCCTTCGTACAGCCACAGGTGTTTGGACATCTGTGGCTGTATGTAATCGAAATTGCCAATTTGCTCACTATGAATATTGAGAGGGGTCAGGATGTGAAAAAACTCGTGAGCGGCCACATTTTTCATCGTTTCCGACAATTGGGCAGCCGAAAAAGTTTCAGGAAGATAATAAAACGATGACAGCGAATGTTCCAGCGCACCGTAGCGGGTGAGGTCTTTGCGGTCAGACATGTAAATGATGAAGGCATACTTGTCAATCGGCAAAGTTCCGCCCAAATAATCTTTCTGCGCTTCCAGTACCGGTAAAATATCAGCAGCCAAATCTTTGGTAGCGAACTTGTTGTTGGGCGAAAACACCGAAACAAGAATATCGGCATTGCCCACTTTAAGCCAAACCGTATCGGGCCGGTTGTACATCATAGGTGCATCGGCCAGCTCGTGGTAGTCGCTGGTAACATATACGTCCGGACCAGCATTCCCTTTGGTTTGGTTGACCAGCGCGGTCGAGCCATAAAACCCGTCGGGTTTGGTAATGCTCACGCGGTAAGGCATTTTTTCCATGCCCGAAAAATACCCGAAAAAGCCAAATGAATTCAACACAAAAATCGTGTCTTCCTGGATATTGGTCCCACTTGGTTCAAATACGTCTTCTTTGATTTCCGGCGAATCCCAGGTATCATCAATCTGGTAGGAAATGCGGTGCAGTTTTTTTGCTTTGGCAATTTTCCAACTGTTTTTTTCCAGGCGCTCTACGCTCAAAGGATTTCCTTTTTTATCAAATGCCTGAAAATTACTGGCATAGGAGCCGTAATTATTGATAGAGTACGTGCCCGGCACAATTTTGGGTAAATTGTAAACCGCCGTTTTTTTCTTAATGGGTGGTGTCAGCAGCTCAACCGTAAGCTTATCGTCTTTTGGCTGCGTCAGGTCAAGAGAAAACTGGTATTCTTTTTGGGCGAATCCCGAAAGGCTGACCGTAAGCAGTCCAAGGAGAATCAGATAATTTGCTGTTTTCATTCTTTGAAAAATAGAATTATTTAATGTTCAGGTAAAAATTAGTGTAAACACTTGTAACGCAAAGTAAATATAAATAAGTATCTTCTTACTAGAATTACCCGGACAAACGGCTAAATTTCAGGATAAAACGGGACAACTGTAAACATAAATTTTTCATGGAAGATTTTACGCGACTAATGACGCCAAGCCTGGAAGGAAGTCTTTCGTTTGGCTGGGTTAAGTTTTCACATACAATAAAAGAAAATAAATGCCTGCGAATGCACAATCCTTAGCGGTCGCTGACCCCACATTGGCGGCAATTATCAGCCAAATTCCCGAGCCGAAGGTAGTTTCTACCATGAATGTTTTTCAGGATTTATTGAGCTGTATTATCGAACAGCAGATTCATTACCGAAGTACCAAAAAAATATTTGAACGCATGCTGAAGCGTGCGGACATTACTATTCTTACCACCGATAATTTTGAACAGTTTGAAGAAAAGGCACTTGTACACATAAAGGTGTCCCTGCGTAAACTTGAAACGGTGGTGGCGGTGGTTGATTTTTTTAAAGAAAATTCTGTTGACTGGAATTCGTTAAGCGATCAGCAGGTCAGAAAGAAGCTATCGGCGATTCGGGGAATCGGCGACTGGACAATCGATATGATCCTGCTCTATACGCTGAATCGGCCCAATATTTTTCCTGCGGATGATTTTCATCTCAAAGAACTGATGATCAGGCTCTATGGTCTGAATGCCGCAACAAAACTTAAAGCCCAAATGATGGAAATTGCTGAGAAATGGAGCCCCAATAAATCATTGGCAGTAAAATACCTTTTGGGTTGGAAAGAATTTCAGAAACAAAAAGGAAAATGAAAATGCCAGGCCGTTCTCCTCTTTTCTCACAAACTCAATTGATTCATTCCTTCTTTCAAAGCAATCGTTTTTCCTTTCCACACCAAACTTCCCGAAATCGTTTTTGGTAGCTGAATCTCAATTTTCCAGGCTCCGTTTTCCTGCTTGTAGGTGGTCGAAATCGTTCCTTTGGGATGAGGGATGCTGCCGCCAATGTCGGTAAACTTTCCCAAATGAGGCGCTATTTTTACTTTGGAAAAACCCAGTCCATCGCTGTCGATACCCAAAATTGTGCGGTAAAATTCAATATTAGGACTTGATCCCCAGGCATGACAATCAGAGCGGGTCGTGTTCACATCCGAGGTTTCGGCCCAGGTCGTCAGGCCCATTTGGATGTTCTCCCGCCATATATCCAGCCATTTCAGGTAATCATTTCCAAGCCCGGCCCTGATAAGTGCCTGATGCAAATAGTACTTAAAATATATTGACGCCGGTGCCATTTCTTTGTTTTGAAGCAACTGCTGCGCGATTCCTTTCATCTCCTGTGCAGCAGCCACGCCCGTCAGAATAGCCAGGGCGTTGGTATGCTGTGAGTACACATCTTTCTCTTGCCGATCTGCAAATAGTTTTTTTGTTGTATCCCAATATTTACTTCTGATAGTCTTTTTTAGCTGCTCGATTGAGACCTGATAACTCGCCGCAATTCCTTCAATTCCCAAATCAGTTTCCAGTTGGGCCGCCAGCTGAAACGCCCACAAAAGTTGCAGATCAAGCATGGCGGAAGTTCCATCGGCACCCATCGGGCCAATCCCGGATTTCCAGCCTTTTGACGAATCATCTACCCAATCCGTAAAGGTCCATTGCGGGAGGTTTTTTAGCGATCCATCGGCCTGCTGGTAGGATTTAAAGTAATCCAGTATCTGCCGCGTACCGCCCACTTTTTGCTTAATGTATTGAATATCTGACCCATAGCGACTGTAATCGTAAATCATTCCGATGTACCACAGCGAAAAGGTGGGGATATACTGCGGCGTGTAGGACGGGTGCCGGCTGAACGTAACGCCTTCGGGCTGCCGTGACTGATCCATCAGGTTTAGCGCATTCTTTACCAAACGATCATCCCCGCTGTTATAGAGCGAAACCATCGCCTGAATCCTGCCGTCGCCAATGTATTGTAACTGCTCATAATAGGGGCAATCCATGTAGGTTTCGGTGGCACACAGGCGAGCTGTACGCCAGCCAATGGCAAGCATTTGGTTGATTTCTGAGTCTTTGGTTGTGGTTGAAGATTGTAACTCAAATGGGTATCCTGTAAACGTACCCGAAAGATCATGAACTACCAAAGGCTCCTCTTGGGTAACAATTTTTAGCTGTACGTAGCGATAGGTCCGGTAGGTAAGCGGCGTGAATAGTTGCCGGGTAGTTCCATCAGAAATCAGACTATCGGTACGCCCTAAAAACACTTTTCCTTGGGTTTGGTCTCTGTTGCCTTTTGCAGGATAGCCCGTATACATAGTTTCGGCATAGCTCAGGCTAATCGACGCATTTTTGCCGTTGCTAAATTCTATCTGCGGGTAAGCGTTTGTTAAATAGGTTTGATCCAAAATAATCGTTGCCGCTGTGTTGGCCGGAACTGACCAATCCTTTTTTTGCAACGGAAATTCAGCCGGAATTCTAACACCTTCATTTGAGAACACCACGGCGCGCAGCCGCTCCGGTTTCATTTCCATAGGCGGAATAATTGAAGGCACAAGCATCCACCCGCTCATCGTACCGTAGGGCCCGAGTTGGTTTTTGGGCGTTCCGGCAAAAATCGCTTTCGCTTTTTGCCAGTTTGAGTCATTGAACGATTCGCTTTGCCAGTTTTTTAATGCGTTGGCCATTGTCCGAATTTCCCCGGGACCCGATACGTAGTACGCTTTTACCTGAAATGGCAAAGGCGCAAAACTTCGGTCCTGTTCACAAAGCCAGGTCGTGTTGGTATTCAGGATTGACTCTACCGACGTTGCTCCCTGCAAAATAAAGCCCGTTCGGTAGCTAATTTGGGCTTCGGGTTTAAAATTGCCTTCGTTCCATACCTGCGCGGCAATGATATTTTTTCCCGCTTTCAGATACGGAGAAATATCCACGGTTTCGTAGTTCCAGTGACTCAAATCGCCTCGGGCCGGACCCAGCGACACGAATTTTTCATTCACATACAACTTGTAGCGATTATCCGCTGAAACATGAATCACAAATTTTGTGGGCTTGGTAGGAAGATCTACCGATTTTCTAAAAACATATACCCCATACCCATCGGTTGTAGCCGTCGGAACGGTGATCCAAAGAGCCTGCCAGCTGTTGTTAAGCACATCCGGTTCGACTGTTTGGGCACGTGCTGTTCCAGAAATGAGAGCCAGAATTAACAGGAAAAGTGTATATATTCGATTCATAATGAATGGATTATCAGATTTTAGTTTAGGTAATTCCTTGCTACGATCATTTTCTGTTTCAGCTTTTTACTTTGAAAAAAGGAATCGTTGTAAACAATTTGCCTGGAAAAATTTAAAAAGGTACATTCACTAAATTTCTAATCCGTTGAAGACTGCCGGGTAACTTTTTATTGATGGTTTATAGCCTGAAAAGCAGCGACTGACTATCATTAACTATAAAAGAATAGAACATGGAAAAACTAGCAAACATACACCCTGGTGAAATTTTACATGAAGAATTTTTGCGTCCTTTTGGGATTACGGCTTACAGACTATCAAAAGATACCGATATACCGCAGACGCGGATTTCTCAATCAAAGGCAAAAGAAGAATTACGGCTGATACTGCCCTCAAACTAGCTGCTTATTTTGGAAAGACGCCAAAATTCTGACTTGGCTTACAGGATGATTTTGATATTGAGGAAGAGGGAGAATATATAAGCGAGCTTTTGATCAAAATAAGAAATAATGCACCTCAGCTTGCCGGTTAACAGATAATGTGCTAAAAAATCAATCATTAAAAAATCCCCAAATCTTAGTGTTTCAGAAGATTTGGGGATTTTACTTTATTCTCCTTTTGGCGTCAGGATTCGTTCAATCCTCACGAGTGCATCCTGCACGTGGTAGCGCGAAAGGTCATCCTTAAAACGGTTTTGGGAAGATTTTAACTGCTGCTGCAACTGGACCAACTCGGCCCGCACAATCGAACGGATATCCGACTGACTCACCGAAACGGGCGTGCCGTTGCGGCTGACCGTTGGTTTTTCGTTTAGCAAATACTGCATGCGGTCAAGATAAGCTTTTTGCAGATTTCGACGGTAAATATCAATGGAAGTTTCTTTGTAGGCTTCGTTCCAGATTCCTTTTTGCAGCTGTTCGACCATCGTCAGGGCCGTGTAAGGCACATCGTTGATTTCATTTTCCATTAACCGCGCCATCCGGTCAGGCGAAAGCAGATTGTTCAGATGTCGGGCCTGCAAACTTCGGATGCCGTCGACATAGCTGGCATGATGTACGTTGCGGGAAATTTTGGCCTGATGCAACCATTCCGGTGACGTAAACGCATGAGCCAAAAGCCAATCGACCGATGCTTTCTGCTGATTGGCAGTCACCGCCTCATACTTATAACCGGGCTGATTGGGACGCAGGCGATTTTCGTACACACCACCCACGTTCGTGACCACATGCCCGATGTACCGGCTCCATACGCCCATCAACTCGTCGTTGAGCTCTTCGAGATCATCGTAATCGTTAGTTTGGGCGGCGGTCCAGTCATAAAGATTTTTCGCCACAACTTTCAAATTATTAAGTCCGTAGGTGCTGGCTTTTACCACGTCATCTCCTACGCCTTCGGTCTGACTGCTCGGGTCAAAACCTCCGCTTCCGCTTCCAAACTGATAGATAGGATCGCCGCTTTTTTCATTGATCCAGCCAGAAAGAGTCGGTTGTTCCGCCTCGGCACTTTTGGCATCGGGCAAATACCGATAGCCCCAGTTGATAGCATAGTGGTCGTAGGGTCCCAATTGGCGCACGAAGCGTATGCCGGGGTCGCCGGGTTGCGCCACATAGTTATAGCGGGCGTAGTCCATAATGGTAGCCGCAATGCCGTACTTCTGCGTAAAAGGCCCAGACCGCAGCGAGTCGGTGGGGTATGCGGCACTGGCCTTCATGTTATGGGGCAGGCCCAGGGCGTGTCCAACTTCGTGGGTAATCACCTCTTTCATCATCTCTCCCAGCTCTTCCATCGGCGTATCGAGCGTACGAGCTCCCGGATTGGCCGCTCCGGTTTCGAGCAGGTAGCGATTGCGGTACGAGCGCAGGTGGTTGTGGTACCAAATGATGTCACTTTCAATAATTTCTCCTGAACGCGGATCCGATACACTGGGGCCCACCGCATTGCGCGTGGTACTGGCTACGTAGCGAATGACCGAATACCGTACGTCTTCGGGACTGAAATCGGGGTCTTCTTCGGGCGTTGGGGGATATTTGGCAAGAATAGCATTTTTAAAACCGGCTGTTTCAAAAGCTTCCTGCCACTGTTCCACTCCCGCTTTGATGTATGGTCTCAATTTTTCAGGAGTAGCCGGATCGAGGTAATACACAATCGGCTTGATGGGTTCTACGAGCTCGCCGCGCTTATAAGCGGCAATATCCTTAGGGACAAGTTGCCAGCGACGGATGTAGGTTTTTTCATCGGCCTTCAAAGCCTCCGAGCCGTAGTCGAGCTGTCGGATTGTGAAGTAGCCGACCCGGTAGTCGTTGATGCGCGGCTGCATAGGTACTTTGGGTAACAGCACCATCGACTGATTCATCAGGATACTTAGCGTTCCAGTGGCTGAATTGGTAGGCGGCTCAGCAGCGTCATAGGTAAAATCCTGCTTTACTTCCAGGTTCAGCGGAAAGCTCTTGACGCTGTAAATAAAACTGCGTGTATCATCTAACCGACTCACCTTGTAGGTTTTGCGCATGTCAGCATCCAGTCCGCTGAATGCTTTTACGTCGCTGCTCAAAAACCTGGTTACGTCAATAACGTAGCCTGCCGAGTCAGGTGCAAGCGCTGCAATATCAAACGCATACAGCGTTGGCTGATAGTTGTTGGCCTTCACCGACAAATAAATAGGCAGAGAATCAGCCGCTACTGAGCCGTACGATTTGGATTTTAGCAGAATTTTCTCGCCCCATTTCTGCCATTCCACCATTTGTTCATTCACCGAAGAACCTGCATTTACGTAACCGCCGCCAAGCCCGGAAGGCAGGCTGGCAAACCGGCTGATCCACAAGAAATCACGGCCCAGCAATGAGTCAGGAATCTGATAATAGTACTTTTCTCCGACGCGGTGTATGGTAAATACTCCCTCATCCGTAACGGCGTCTTTGCCGATAACATCCTTAAACTTTTTGATTCCTCCTTTCGCCGCAGGCTTTATTTCCTCTGTTTTGGCCGTTGGTGCGGCAGCTTGTGGTGGAGTTTTGGCGACATTACAGGCAACCAATGCCATTCCCAACAGACAGAGACATCCTATGGACTGGTAAAATTTTAACATTGTTTTTTTGTATTTATTGATGAAAAAAAGGAGCAGTAGGTACTGCTCCTTAAATATACAGGTAATTTGAAATACGAAAGACTAATTAACTATTTGTAACCTGTTATTAATTGTTAATTTTTATAAATTTACACAATCACTACTCATTCACTCGTCCCACAGCCCGGCGATTAGCTCCTGTTTTCTGGGTCAGATCGTCCCCCAAATCTTCCCGGGCTTCATCGGCAATTTTGGTCAGGGCAGCCACTACTTCCGGAAATTCCTTTTCAACATTGTAGCGCTCGCCGGGGTCGCGCCGCAGGTCGTAGAGCCCGCCTTGGTGGTTGAAGTTCTCGTTAGCTTTGCCAGGCATACCTCCTTTCCCCGGTAAAAATCCTTCATTGGTACGGCCCGGATGCGCAAAAACGAGCTTCCAGTTGTCATGCCGGACGGCTTGCAGCGAATTCTTTCGGTAGTAATACAGAAACGTCTGCCGGGGCTGCGCGTCAAGTTTACCTTTCAAATTAGCCAACAAACTCACCCCATCAATTTTTTTGACGGGCAATGTCGCACCCGTTGCCTCGGCAATGGTGGGCAGTATATCCATGCCCGCCACCATCGAATTACATACCGCGCCTGCCGGAATCACCCCCGGCCATTCCATCAGGCACGGCACCCGGTGGCCGCCTTCAAAGGTGGTTCCTTTGCCTTCCCGAAACCCTCCGGCGCTTCCGGCATGATCCCCGTAGGTGAGCCACGGGCCGTTGTCGGAGGTCACAATCAGCAGCGTATTTTTGTCTAAGCCCTGCTCGCGAAGGGTTTTTCTGATCTCGCCAATGCTCCAGTCAAGCTCCATGAGTACGTCTCCGTATAAACCCTGTTTGGATTTACCTTTAAATTTATCTGACACAAACAGCGGTACGTGCGGCATAGGATGCGCCAAATAGGCAAAAAACGGCTTGCGCTTATTGTCCTTTATAAACTGAATCGTCCGCTCAGTAAACCAGGTCGTAAATTGCCGCTGATCAGGATTGGTACCCACGACCTTGTCCTGTTCAATGAGCGGCAGGGGCGGGTAATAGTTTTTGTTGACCGGGTGATTGGGCCACATGTCATTGGAATAGGGAATGCCAAAAAATAGATCAAATCCATGATTGACGGGTAAAAATTCTTTCTGAAATCCCAGGTGCCACTTGCCAAAAGCCGCCGTGGCGTATCCTTTGGTTTTCAGCAGCTCGGCAATTGTTTCTTCGTCGGCATTGATTCCCGTTTTGGCCGTGTGGTCGGTGGCTCCACTAAACCCGACACGATTGGGGTAGCAACCCGTCAGAAGTCCGGCACGCGAGGCCGAACAAACCGCCTGTGGGGTGTAATAGTTGGAGAAGAACAGCCCTTTGGCCGCCATGTCGTCAAAATTTGGCGTTTGGTAGTCAATAGCGCCCGTGCGGCCCAAATCGCCAAAACCCATATCGTCAATGTAGATCAGCACGACATTGGGAGGGCGCTCTTTGGTAGAAAACTGAAAGGCAATTAAACCAAATATTCCGGTTAAAAGTGTTAAAAGTATGGCTGCTTTTTTCTTCATTTTCAAGTAGCGAATAGTTTATTTGCAATAATTTAAAAGGCTAGATTATAAGCATTTGTGTAAAGTCATTACCTCTGTTAGGAGTGGATAATTTACATTACCAACGGGTCGCTCCTAACGGAGCTGATGGGCTTTTGAACACAGAATGATACTACAAACAGGATGCCTCGCTGAGGCTGATTTTGTGTAATTCAGGCAAGAGTTTAATTCCATGATCTGATTTAAATCTTCAATATCAAGGTAAATAGTTGACATAAAATATCTTTTTTTACTTCCGATCCATCACGCAGCGAAAGCCCAGATTATCGCTACCACTTGTAACCTCACCTTTACCCCTACTCCCGGCTTTGTAACGCACGCAGTAGCTATCGCTGCACAGGAATGAACCCCCGCGCTGTACCCGTTTCACGACCCCCGGTTCGTCGGGATCGTAACTATCGGTGGGGCCCGTCGGGTTTTTGGCCGCGCTGTTCATATACGTATCCGGCCGGTACAAATCAAAGCACCATTCCCAGACGTTACCGTCCATATCATAGAGTCCGTACGGATTTGCAGGAAACGACTTAATCGGTGCCGCTTTGGCAAAGCCGTCTTCTGTGGTGTTTTTATCCGGGAAACTTCCCTGATAAATATTTGCAACCCATTGATTACCAGGCTTCAATTCTTCTCCCCAGTAGTATGTACGGTTTCCCTTTCCTCCCTGTGCGGCAAACTCCCACTCGGCTTCGGTCGGCAGGCGCTTGCCCGCCCATTTGGCGTAAGCAGCCGCATCTTCGTAGGAAACATGCACCACCGGATATTTTTCGCGACCTTTCCAGCTACTGCCTTTGCCTTCGGGCATCGCCCAATTGGCCCCCGCCACGTATTCCCACCACTGCAACGGATTATCCAGCGAAACGGGCTGTGAAGTAGAGGTAAATACGGCTGAGCCCGGCACGAGTTTCTCGACCGGAACGCCCGGATAATCAGCAGGGTTTAACGGCCGTTCGGCCACAGTTTTATAACCCGTAGCCTGCACAAATTCTGCAAACTGCTCGTTGGTGACTTCGTGGGCATCCATATAAAATCCATCGACGGTCACTTTATGCAGTGGCCGGGAATCGGGAAATTCGTCGGCACCCATCAGAAATGTCCCGCCCGAAATCCAGACCATGCCCGTTGTGTCGCCACCCTGAACCCGACTAAATCCTGTGTTATCTTCCGCCTGCGTAGATTCTGAGCTTGCGGTTGTATCCTTGTTTTTATCTTCACCCGACTGACAACCTAGCTGTAAAACAGCCAACATTGCCAGCACACAAACCACTTTTCCTCCTGGTTTTTTATACATTTTAATCGATTTCATTTTTATCATAAATTATTGTTTTGCCGATGCAAGTACGTCCATTGCTTCTTTATCTTCATAGGTTTGCATGAGCATTTTGAGGCTATCTTTTAGCTGTTTAGTGATTTTTTCCGTTCCTTTTTTACCGTACAGATTGGTCATTTCGGAAGGATCTTTTTGCAAATCAAAAAGCTCCCACGAATCGGCACCTCCATAGAAATAGGCCAATTTATAGCGGGTAGTGCGGATGCCAAAATGTGGATATACGTGGTGCGGCTGCGGAAATTCGTAGTAGTGGTAATACACATTTTTTCGCCAGGGAGTTTTGGCGGTTTGTCTGGAATTTAGTAGCGGGAAAATCGATTTCCCCTGCATATCGGCGGGGGCTTTCACCTGGGCAATATCCAGCACGGTGGGGGCCCAGTCAATGTTCAGGATCATTTCCTGCGGCCTCGAACCCGGTTTGATCACTCCCGGATATCGAATCAGAAAGGGCGTTTTCATGGATTCCTCGTAGATAAACCGTTTGTCGAACCAGCCGTGTTCGCCCAGATAAAATCCCTGATCCGAGGCATAAATCACCACGGTGTTTTTGGCTAATCCCTTCTTATCCAGGTAGTCCAGCAGCTTCCCAATGTTGCGATCCAGTCCGTTGGCGGTGGCGTAGTAGTCTTTGAGGTAACGTTGATACTTCCATTCTACGAGCGCTTTTCCACTCAGGTTTTTTTGGTTAAAATCTTCCTGAATTTTATCATAGTATCCTTTAAACACTTTTTTCTGTTCGGGTGTAAACCGGCTATAAATCCATCCTTTATCGTAGTCCGGCCCAACCTTCAAATCTTCTTTCAGGCGCATGGTTTTGTCAATCGTCATGTCCTGCTGTCGGGCCGACTCGCGCCCGGCGTACTCGTCGTAAAAATTGGCCGGAATTGGAAAATCAACGTCATCATACGCGCCCAAATCTTCCAACGCCGGTGACCATTCGCGGTGTACGGCCTTATGGCCTACAATCAAAAAGAACGGTTTGCTGGTGTCGCGTTTGTCGAGCCATTCGGTTGAAAACTGCGTAATCAGGTCGGACACATAGCCCGTGTAGCGGGTGGTGTCCTGCGGTTGACTGATAAAGTCAGGGTTGTAGTAGTGGCCCTGTCCAGGCAGAATATTCCAGTAATCAAAGCCTTTGGGCAGGCTGTTGAGGTGCATTTTGCCGACCCAGGCAGTTTGGTAGCCGTTCTTTTGCAACTCCACCGGAAACAGCGTTTGACCGGTATCAAAGAGCGTGCGGTCGTTTCGTTTGTAGCCGTTTTTGTGACTGTATTTTCCCGTCAGCAGCGTTGCACGACTCGGTCCGCAGATTGAATTTGTGACAAAACTATTGGTAAAAAGTGCTCCTTCCTGGGCCAAACGATCAATGTTCGGAGTTTTGACGATGCGGTTGCCGTAGGCACCAATGGCTTGATAGGCATGATCGTCCGAAAAAATAAATACGATATTTGGCCGTTCCGTTGTTTGCGAAAAACCCAGCAGCGGGGCCAGAAAAAATAGAATCAGGTACTTCATGCAGATGGCTGATAAAAGGATGGTGGCGGCACGTATCGTGCTCTAATTTTTTTGGTAGATTTCCTAAAAAAAGCAAGTTTCATTCAGAATTACTTTTCCGGAAGGTAAAAGCTTTTTACTTGCGGTTGTCTAGAAAGTGAAATCCGTATCTTGCAAAGATTCTGATTTGGGCTATTTTCGTCTTTCTGTTTTTTATATATGATCAACTTATTTTATAGATCTACCTTTCATGAACTATCTATTTTTGTTTTGTATAGCGCTCACGAGCGTATGTGCCCAAACCTATCACGACTATCAAATTTCTTTTCCGCAGGCAGTTCACCACGAGGCGCAGATTGCGGCTACCTTCACGGGCCTGGAAGACAAAACGCTGGAACTGCGCATGAGCCGCACCTCACCGGGGCGCTATGCCATTCATGAATTTGCCAAAAATGTCTACAATCTTAAAGCTACCGACGAAAACGGTAAATCTCTGACTGTGACGCGCCCCAACCCCTACCAATGGGACATCAGCGGGCACCACGGCACGGTGCGGGTGAGTTATACGCTTTTTGCCAACCGCGGCGACGGTACCTATTCGCAGATCGACGAAACGCACGCCCACCTCAACATTCCGGCCACGTTTTTGTACGCGCCGAAGTATCCGCAGCGGCCCGTTCGGGTAAAATTTGACGTTCGTCAGGACTTGAAATGGAAAGTGGCTACGCAGCTTAAAGACTTGGGCAACAATGTCTTTATGGCGCCGGATCTGGACTATTTTATGGATAGCCCCACGGAAATAAGTAATTTTTCGCTCCGGGAATTTACCGAAACTTCCAACGGAAAATCCTATTCCATTCGCTTTGCGCTGCACCACGGGGGCACGGAGGCCGAGCTGGATACCTACATAGCTCAGGTGCGCCGGATTGTGCAGCAGGAAAAATCGGTCTATGGCGAACTGCCCGATTTTGATTTTGGTCAATACACCTTTCTGGCCTGTTACCTCGGACATGTGTCGGGCGACGGCATGGAGCACCGCAACTCTACCGTACTAACCAGCACGAGAAGCCTTAAAGACGGTGGTATGAAAGGAAATGCCAGCACGGTTTCGCATGAGTTTTTTCACTGCTGGAACGTTGAGCGCATCCGGCCCAAATCGCTGCAACCCTTTGATTATACCGAAGCCAACATGTCGGGTGAACTGTGGTTTGCCGAAGGTTTTACGCAGTACTACACGAGCCTGATCCTGCGCCGGGCGGGGATTATTACTTCGCAGGAATACGTAGAAGGGCTATCAGGAAGCCTGAATTATGTCTGGAATTCGCCCGCACGAGCTTTTTTTACGCCCATCGAAATGAGTTATCAGGCACCGTTTGTTGACGCCGCTACGTCGCTCGATCCGGTCAACCGCGAAAATACCTTTATTTCTTACTACACCTACGGCAGTGTGCTCGGTCTGGCGCTAGACTTGTCGCTGCGAAACCTGGACAACGGACTTTCGCTTGATGGATTCATGCAGGCTGTTTGGCAAACCTACGGCAAACACGAGCAGCCCTATACTGTCCGCGACCTGCAACTGGCGCTGGAAACATATGCAGGAAAAGAGTTTGGTCAGTCGTTTTTTAGCACCTACATTTTTGCCTCCAATATGCCCGATTATAAGCGTCTGTTGGCTGGCGTGGGCGTTGATTTTGCGCAAAAAGATGCCTCACGCGCCGCTTTGGGCGTTTCGCTGCAAGTACAGAATGAGGCAGCTACGCTGGTCTCACATCCTACGCAGGGCAGTGCGGCCTACGCAGCGGGTCTGACCAAAGGCGACCGGATTGTATCGCTGGGCTATAAACCCATTGCGCCCGGTACTACCGCAGAAAAGCTCCTGGCCGAATTTAAAGTAGGCGAAACGGTTGAAGTTGGCTACGAGCGATTTGGAAAAAAGCAGACCACTAGCCTGACTTTTCAGGCAGATCCATCGTACCGTACTTCGTTGCAGGTGAGCCCGTCGGCCGCTGCTCAGAAGAAACAAAAGGAATGGCTGGAAGAAAAGTAAAAACCATTACGGAGCCGTCGGAATATCTACGTGCCGTTCCGACGACTCCGATTCGTAGTTGAGGTGGTAAGTAATGCGCACGAGGGTACCGACCGGGTCGACATCCAGAATATCAACCTGCATCTGAGAAACGTAGGTTTGATTAAACAGCACGATTCGCTGATTGATAATTTCCATGCCCAGCGATTTTTGAAATTTAAGTGAATGCTGCTTCATCTCTGCCGACTTTTTGCGGCCAATGCCATTGTCCTCAATTTCAATTAGCAGCGTGTTTTCGTTAGGTAACGTCAGACGTACGGCCAACGTTTTGTCGGGCAGCGGACTGGGCATCAGGCCGTGCCAAATGGCGTTTTCGACAAAGGGCTGCAACAAAAGCGGCGGAATAACGATCGCTTCCTGATCGATGTCGGGCGTAAGGTCAATGCTGAATCGGAAGCCGTCGCCAAATCTGTTTTTCTCAATTTCGAGATACAGTTTCAGTACGTTTAGTTCTTCCTGCAACGAAATGGTTTTAGCCCTGGAATGATTCAGAATCGTGCGCAGCAGTCTGGAAAATTTTGTTAAATAACTGGATGCCTTCGTGTTATCTTTGGTCAAAATCAGGTATTCCAGACTATTAAGACTGTTGAATAAAAAGTGTGGATTCAGCTGACTGCGCAGCGCTTTCATTTCGGTTTCGGCCAATTGCCGCTCGTAGCTGTTCTTTTTTTCAATCATTTGCAGATGCTCCTGCTGACTTACCTGCCGCTCATCGTTGAGCAGCTTGATGCGATGCGCCAGCGCCAGGGCAAACACCAGAATTTCTAGCAAAACCCCGAACGTAATCGTAAATAAATCGTCGACCGAGCCGGGCAATTTGACGCCCTTCAGCAGGATTTCGCTGCTGCGAAGCCAGGCCAGAATCCCCACCACGGCCAGCACGCTATATCCCCAAACGACATAACGCGTCAGCGGCGACTGCACCCGCAGGGCGATCCAGCCAATGGTGAATAGATGCACTACCAATCCAACAAAGCGAATAGCCCGGTAAGCAATCAGGTGAAACCCGCCGTCGTTGGTCATGCTCATCACTACACCATACAAAACCGCATAACCCATAAAAACCCAGGCCACTCGCCGCAGCCACTGATTAATCCGGGGATGGTTTTGGGGAAGTTCGAGCAGTTCGCTGATGAAGTAAAAATAGGCCGCAGTAGCCGCCCAAAGTACAACTTCCGGCAGGTGAGTGCGCAACATGGGTGCATAGCTAAGCCATTGGCCCAAAGGCGTGTACGTCCGGCTTTTGAGAATCGCATACAGAAACGCGCCGAGCACATATAAAGAGTAGTACTGATAGAGCCTGTGACGATGACGCAGAAAAATTAACCCTATAAAAACCAGCCAAAAGGCCAGCGCCCCCTGCACCCAGGTGCGGTACGAAAACTCAGGAAGATTTCCCCGTACGTCCGAAAAGTGGCGGCGGTAGTGGTACAGCTCACTTTCCATCAACAGGCTCAGCGCTGGTCGAGGCGAGTTCAGGCCCGTCCAGAAGGGCAGCCAGCTCTGTGCGTTGGCTACCCGGATCGTGAGCGGTAGGCTTCCTTTGGCCGGAATTACCAACGGAATGTACATGTCTGACTCCGCCGACGCCCACTGGGGAGTCGGGATCATCGAACCAGCCTGTACTGATTCAGCGCTTTCTCTGCTCGAAAAATAAACCGTAACTGTTTGATTTACTGTGGTATAAATGAAAAACTTCTTCTCTTGATCAGCGCTATTTTTCAGTACAACCCGCAGCCAGTACGCCCGGTCACTTCGGGTGGGGCTGTCAGGCTGAAGAGGTGCCCAGCCCGGGCGCGACAGCGCATCTGACAGGGAGGTTTCGAGGGAGGTTTCAAGTACCTGCGTACGCTCATATAAATAAAAGCGGTCGGGCAAAGTTTGCGTATCAAGCGTATCGAGAGGCCAGGCCGACAAGCTGCCGCTCAGTACAAACAAAATCCCCAGCCACAGGGCCCGAACCAACGTTTGAGTCATATAGGTAAACAAAAAGTGCGTACAATCATTGGCTCGATTGGGTTCATTTTTTTTCTTCCAGCCAAATACCACCGAAAGGTTATAGATTTTTTTAAAAATTACAATCAGCCATCGATCTACCGGTCATTTCAGGCAAAATTTCTGCCTGTATAGGCTTCGACAAATAGTGTCTTTTGGGTACAAAAAAAACTATTTAAATGAGCTTTTTACTACTGAAAATATAGTTGACAGGACTGCATTTCGTGCCATAAATTTTATCTAAGTTTGTCCTCATTTTTCACAATTTAATCCAAACTAACTCGTATGAAAAACCCCTTCACTATCCTTTCCCGCCTGCTTTGTTTGCTCATACTTACGGGTACACTCTCCCCGGCAGCTCAGGCACAAAGCACCTTTCAATGGGAAGATTACCGCCTGGAAATCACGGTCCCTGATGATTTTAAGGTAAATAAGAACACAAGCGAAACCTTCGAAATGAGCGGCGAAGGCATGGAACTGATCATGGAAATTGTAGAAGAAGACATTACGCTCGAAGACCTTGAAGAGGCCACCGTAGCCGGTGCCGAAGAAATGGAGCTCGACGAAATCGATGAAGCCACGGCAGTTTCTTCCAACGGGCTGAAAGGCTTTTATGTAGAAGGTGTCAAAGATGGCTCGCGGATTATGTTTGCAGGCATGCTTGACCCCCGCACCCAAACCAATTTTTTCATCGCCATCGTATTTGACGACGAAGACAAGCAGGCTGAAAAAGACGCCATCAAAATCCTCAACAGCATCAAGCGGATGCGTTGATTGTTTGGTTTTAACCGCTATTTTTGCCATAAAAGCCAAAATAGCGGTTATAGCTTACATAGGGCAGAAATGAAGTACGCTAAGACTTTTGTATTGTTTCTTATATTTATTGGATGCTCAAAAGAGTATGAATGTGGAGAAACAGAACCGTTCTCTCCACTGTCTTCCACATATATTGTGCTTCAAAGTATAGAAGGAAAAGAATATTGCATTTCATATTCAGAATTAACCAAAGTAACTACGTTTGATTATCTAAAATTAATGGTAGGAAAAGAAGAAAGAGTCAAAATATTTTGTGGAAGTATAAAACTCGATATAAATGATTTTAATAAAATGATGAAAGATCCTCATTCTCCGTTTATGAGGTTTTTCATTCACTTAGCAAGGAAAATTCAGATAGCCTCGCTAATTTAGCATTCGAACATAGCGGTGTAGTGCAATTAAGTAAGATTCCATATAACCAAAGGGGACATATTATAGCATTAGGCATTAGTAAAGGGTATATGACGCATTATGATGATTATAGGGGCGAGTATTATTGGACAAAAAAGACGTTAACTGAGTAACCAAACATTCCACGATCTATGAGTATTTTAAAAAAATCTCCTCTACATCATTAATGTTAATCTAAATAACTTCTGCCTTGGTAAAAAACCTTTTAAGATAACTAATAGTTAATTTTATAAAAGAAAATTTAGCTTTCAAATCAGCTCATTTTTAAATTGAAGTAAATGTTTTCAATTTAAAACAGCTAGCTATACCAAGATATTCATGTGCCGAAAATTTTTAAAAAAAGAAAAATAATTAAACTTTTAAACCACATCACCATATCAGAAATGAGCAAAATAAAGATAAAAAATTTCGGACCAATCAAAGACGGTTATCAGGATAATGATGGGTGGATTGAAATTAAAAAAGTGACGGTCTTTATTGGAAATCAAGGTTCGGGTAAAAGCACGGTTGCTAAGCTTATTTCTACTTTCAGTTGGATAGAAAAAGCCTTAGTGAGAGGCGATTATAACAAAAAATGGTTTGAAAGAAAAAATAAACTCAAAAACCAGTATTTAAATTACCATCGGCTGGAAAACTATTTCAAAGTTAACGGTATTGATCATTCTGTTATTGAATACAAAGGCGAGGCATTCAATATAAACTATGAAAATGGTTCTCTTTACATTGAAGAAGTAAATGATACCTCCTATCAACTTCCTCAAATAATGTATGTTCCTGCGGAGAGAAATTTCATTACTTATGTCAAAACACCAAAAGAATTAAAACTTTCTTCCGATTCGTTAAAAGAGTTTTTAACTGAGTTTGATAACGCAAAGAATGATTTAAAAGGATTGCTCCGATTGCCAATTAATAATACAGAAGTTGAGTATGATAAACTGAATGACACACTAAATCTCAAAGGAGAAGGGTTCAAAGTCAAATTGACCGAAGCATCAAGTGGATTCCAATCACTTGTTCCTCTGTACTTAGTTTCTCACCACCTGGCCCATTCCGTTAAGAAACAAAGTGACTCTGATAAAGAGCCCATGAGCAGTGAAGAAATGCAACGTTTTAAAAAAGGAGTTGAAGATATTTGGAGCAATGACAACTTAACTGACGAACAAAAGAGAATCGCACTTTCGGTTTTATCATCTAAATTTAATAAAACAGCTTTTATCAATATTGTTGAAGAACCAGAACAAAATCTTTTTCCTTCTTCTCAACAAAAAATGCTTTTTAGTCTTTTAGAATTTAATAATATCAATAAAGGAAATAAATTGATAATTACGACTCATAGTCCGTACCTAATTAATTGCTTATCGCTATCGGTAAAGGCCAATTTTATTAAAAACAGAATAATAAACGATACGGATCTGGAAAAACTCAATGATATAGTCCCAGGCAAATCGACTTTAAATGGAGATGAACTTGCTATTTATGAGCTACATGAGAAAGATGGCTCTATAACAAAACTTGAAACTCAAAATGGGCTTCCGTCAGACGCTAATGAACTGAATGAACAACTCGATGAAAGCAATGAACTATTTGCTCAACTACTGGAAATTCAGCAAGGGATATGAGTATCGAGTTTGAAATAGCCAGCTGTCAGACTCAATCTGACAAAAAAATCTTTGGGCTTTGTGACAACCCGGGTCCTGCCAAAGACCCTGCTTACATTGATGAACTTGATGGCGCTAAGTGGATTGCAGTGGTTGAAAATGAAAATAGGCATCAAACTACCTTCACGGCAATTGACAACTGTATTGAAATTAAGGGAGCAGACGGAAAAATGGAAAAGCGTTGTGATGGTATGTTAACTTACAACTCTACTGTAATTTTTGTCGAACTTAAACAACGTGGTGCAAAAGGCAATTCCTGGGTTGAAGAAGCTGAGCTTCAATTAAAAAACTCAATAAAACATTTTGAAAAGACTGAATTTTCTGAAAGTTTCAATCAAAAAAAGGCTTATATATCAAACAGTGAGCATCCAAAATTTAAAATAAGCCAAATTGGACGAATGGAGAAGTTTTTCCGCGACACAGAGTACATTTTAAGAATTGAAGCACGAATTAAGTTAGTATGAGATGAAAAGAATACTAGCTCCAACCAGCAGTTTGGTTTGATGCGTGTAAGTGGATTTTAATTCAATTTCAGGCAGCGGCATTTCGAGGATTTCATAGAAGGTGGGAATTATGGAATGCCCTAATGATGCAATCGGTTGACGATAATCATTTGTATAAATTGGCCAATTTTGATAGACGTAATCTATGAATTTATATAAATTTGTAGATTATAATCTGTATTTTATACTAAAATGATTAAAAAACAGCTGGAAAATCTACTTAGAAAATGGTGGAATTCGGGAAATTTATTGTATTGAGGAATTTGGCGGCTGCATGCATTTGAGTTTAAATGGACCCCCAAAGCCAAGGCAAAGTTTTCAAAAACGTTTACCGAAGCCTACCCGGATGCGATAACCCAGGTCATTTCAAGAGACAATTTTGAGGAGTTTTTAAAATAGAATGGTTCGTTAATTTACGAATTTCTCTCCCTTAATCCTTCACCCCCAACCTTATATTCAATAACGGCAAACGGCACCACAACCACCCTACACCAACCTCCAAAATGACCTATGTCATAAATCGGGCTGGTGTGGGTCAATTTTTTTGGGGAAAGTTCCGGGTAGTTTTGAGCCAAACTATTTTCCATTGAACCACTCACTTTTTATAGGATGATGCATACCTTTCATATTCCGGTTTTAGGACTTGGCTACTCGGTTGATACCCCCCTAAAAGTTTCTCCTCTTGGCATTTCTTCGGTGGCCTCTATCGTCGATGATGAAATGATTGAACGGATGCGCAAGTACCATACCATCAAAAACGGCGAGACGTTTACGCCAATCGCTACCACGGAGCCCGATTTCAGAAGTCGGCGCATTACGGCCTATCTGGATTTGATGCAGCGGATGGTAGATAAAAAATTTGCCGACATCCAGCAGCAACCTTTCACGCCGGGGTCGGATATTACCCGCTATTTTGAGCTTTTGCCCGATCATTCGCCGTTCAAAAAACGCTATCTGCACTATCTCCAAACGACGGCACCGGACCAAAAAGCACTCCTGGAAGACGAGCTGAGAAACGGACTGATGAAGGGCGATATTGATGTGAATATTATGTCAAAAGTCGATAAGTTAAATAAGGATGTGTTGGGAGAATCGCTGGGTGATGAGTTTTCGGATGCGTCGGCGGCCCTGCGTGGGTTTGCCCAAAGTACGCTGCGCTCGTCGCTGATTTTGTCGGCGGGCATGAACCCCCGACTGTATAATTACCTCGAACATTTTGAAGATTTTTTCCCGGATGAAACGGGGACGCTTCGCAAAAAGATTATTCTGAAAGTCAGTGACTTCCGCTCAGCATTTATACAGGCCAAGTACCTGGCCAAAAAAGGGATTTGGGTGTCTGAATTCCGGATTGAGTCGGGCTTGAACTGCGGCGGGCATGCCTTTGCCACCGACGGCTATTTGCTCGGGCCGATTCTGGAAGAATTTAAGGAAAAGAAACAGGAAATGCGCGACGAGTTGATGGGTCTGTACGCGGCGGCTCTTGCCAAAAAAGAGTTGGAAATACGCGTAGCGCCGGTGCAGAAAATTACCGTTCAGGGCGGCATTGGTACGGCCCAGGAAAATGAATTTTTACTCAAACACTACGAAGTAGACGCCACCGGCTGGGGGAGCCCGTTTTTGCTGGTTCCGGAAGTTACCAATGTAGACGATCAGACGCTGAAAAATCTGGCAGAAGCCGACCGCTCGGATTATTACGTCAGCAATTCATCGCCTTTGGGGGTTTTGTTCAATAATTTCCGGCGAAGCAGTGCCGAAAGACAGCGGCTTTCCCGCATTGCCAAAGGCCGGCCGGGCAGTCCCTGCAAGAAAAAATACCTGGTTTCCAATACCGAATTCACTGCTGAGCCCATCTGTACGGCTTCCCGGCAGTATCAACACCTGAAAATCAAACAGCTCCACGCGCAGAATCTGCCGGAAGCGGAGTTGCAACAACAGGTGGAGGCCGTCACCGAAAAACTCTGCCTGTGCGACGGACTGAGTACGGCAACGCTCATCAAAAATCAGCTGCTGATGCCGCGCGAAGACAAAGCCGTTTCGATCTGTCCGGGGCCAAATCTTGCCTGGTTTTCAAGGGTTTATTCACTGGACGAAATGGTTAGTCATATTTATGGTAAAATGAATTTGCTTAGCCACGTGACCCGCCCAAACATGTTTATCAACGAGCTGAGCCTGTATCTGGAACATTACCGTAAAGATCTCGAACTCAACGCCCGGCAGTTTACTGATAAAAAAGCCCGCTACCTGTCCAAGTTTAAAGAGCAGCTGCTGGTAGGTATCGACTATTACAAAAGGCTCATTCCGCAGCTGAGCAATCAGGCAGCGGCCTATCAGCAGGAAATGACCGCTCAGCTAAAAGCCATTGAGGAAGAGTTGCTGCAGGTAGGTCAGTCGCAAACTGTTACGGCTGCCTGAGTTTAGTTTTTTGCCGCAGGTCGGGTAGTAATTTTTGAGAAAATTTCTATCCTTAGCCGGCTAAAATACATGCTCATTTTAGGCCAATTACTCCTGCCGGATGCCGGCTGCGCTCTATTCACTCCGGGGATCGGGCCACAGCGGCATCCGGCCAATTTTTCGTACATCGAGCGAGGGATGGCCAAACTCGGTGATGATTTTACCTTCAATCAAAAAAACACCGTGACCCGCTAACGGGTACCTTTTGAGGGAAGGCGGGAAGTGAACCGTATCGAAGAAATTGCCCTCTATGTCAAGAAATGTACCAAATTTCATGTAGCTGCCGTTGCGGGTCGGAACGGTTTTGGAGCATACAAACTCTCCAACCATTCGCACAAGCTGCCCGTCGTGATTTTTCATGCTTTGGGCTACCACGTTGCCGGTGTAGTCGCTTTTGGTCAGGGTAAACATGGGTTTACTTACAGGAAAACCCAGGAGTTCCAGCTCATCGTACAGATCTTCCAGCGGCGAAGTTTCCAGGGGCGGTAAGGTAGGTTTCTGCGCTTCCCGGTGCTCAAAAAGTGGCTGCCCTTTCGGCACGACGGCGGAAGAATTCATCAACAGGTGTGCTTCCCACAGCAGTTCTTTTTTGCCAATGCCCGTAAACCGAAACGCCCCGACCCGAATCAGGATAATCAGCTGTTCGAGGCCTGCCCCCGTACGCATGACGAAATTTTCCAGGCCCGAAAATTCTTCGTGCTCTCTTCGGTGCCGGGCAATCTGCTGCCCGAGTTTTGCTTCCAGATTCAGCAGGCAGTCAAAACCCAGATAAATGTCGCGCCCGTAGATGCTGGTTCGGTACTCGCTCTTATTGACACAAGGTAAACAGATAATCCCTCCTGCCCTGCGGGCTTCGTTGACGTATACCATGCGGGGGTAGAAGCCTCCGTAGTTGTTGAGAACCGCCACCATAAATTCCCGGGGAAAGTACGTTTTCAGATAAAGACTTTGGTAACTTTCCACGGCAAAGGAAGCGCTGTGAGCCTTGTTGAAGCTATATCCGGCAAAACTTTCCATTTGCCGCCATATTTCCCGCGACGTTTCTTCGGCGTAGCCTTTCTGCCGGCAGTTGGCAAAAAACTTATCCTCGATTTCTTCCAGATGTTTTTTACTGCGGCTTTTGCCCGACATCATCCGCCGCAGCACATCCGCATCGGCCAGGTCGAGCCCGCCGTAGTGGTGGCCGATGCGCATAACGTCTTCCTGATACACCATGACCCCGTAGGTTTCTTTGAGTTCGCGTTCCATGACTGGATGTAGATACTGCACCGCGTCCGGGTTATGATGCCTTTCAATGTACGCTTTCATCATGCCACTCGACGATACACCCGGCCGAATGATGGAACTTGCCGCCACGAGCGTGAGGTAGTTGTCGCACCGCAGCTTGGAGAGCAGCTGCCGCATCGCGGGACTTTCAATATAAAAGCACCCGATGGTATCGGCGTTGCGGAGCTGAGTTGCCAGCTGAGGGTCCTGAAAAAAAGGCTTTGGAGTAGATACATCCACCCATTTCCCCTGATTTTTCTCAATCAGTCGAACGGCCTCCTTGATGTGGCCGATGCCGCGCTGCGAAAGAATATCGAATTTTTCAAACGCAATATCCTCCGCCGTATACATATCAAACTGAACCGTTGGCAGGCCCTTGGGCGGATAGTCCAATGCGGAGTAGCACGTAAGGGGTTTTTCGGAAATCAGCACGCCTGAGGCATGAATGGTTCGCTGATTGGGAAAATCGGCCATTTGTGAATACACCGACAGAATCAGGTCGGTGATTTCGTTGCGGTTCAGGATATTGTCGGGCTCATGCACCAGGCGATCAATATCAGCTTTGGGCAGTCCGTACACCTTTCCCAGTTCACGAATAATGGAGCGCGAGCGAAACGTACTCATGGCGCCCATCAGGGCGGTGTGGCCCGTTTGGTAGCGGCGAAAAATATAGTCGTACATTTCATCCCGTTCATCCCAGCTAAAATCGATGTCAAAATCGGGGGGAATTTTGCGTTTGGGATTCAAAAAGCGCTCAAAGTACAAATCCAGCTCGATGGGGTCCACGTCGGTAATTCCCAGGCAATAGGCAACAATGGAATTGGCCCCGCTGCCCCGGCCCACGTAGTGAAAATTACGCCGGGCGGCGTACCGGCAAATATCATCGGTAATAAGAAAATAAGAACTAAAATGCAGGTTATCAATGATTTCCAATTCCCGGGCAATGCGCTCGCGGGCTTCTATGTGGTCGTGGGCGTAGCGGCGCTGCAAGCCATCCATGGCGTAGCGGTAGAGGAGTTGTTTGTCATCATAAAGATTTCCGGTAAAGGTTTTTTTATTTTTAACTTCCTTAAAATCAAAGGAAAAAGAACAGTTCTGAATGAGCCGTACGGTTGTCCGGATTAGCTGCGGAAAATCGCGGTAAAGACTCATCAGAGTTATTTTTGGAATAAAACAATGGGAAGCATCCGCGCATTGCTCCACCCCAAGCTGACTTATCAGCAGGTTGTGTTGAATGGCCCGCAGCTGCGTGTGCAGCCGAAACGACTCCCGGCTCTGAAAACTCACCGGATTCCAGATCACGTAGCGATCCAGCTCGGCGGGAGGTACAAACGACAGGCGGTTCAGAACCATGTGGGGCACCCCGATGTACTCAAAGTCGCGCAGGTCGGCGGGTTGTTTTTTACCAAAGGGATAAATCACGTACACCTGCCTGAACTCCGGCGCCGTATCAGGCGGCTCCGTATGCGCACGGTTGGCCTGCGTCATGTGTTCGTTCAGTTCCTGAAAGCCGGTTTCGTTGATCGCCACCCCAATAAAAAGGAGCTCATCAGCCCGGCGAAATTCCATCCCGGCCAGGCCATAGAGTCCCCGCTCGCGGCAGGCTTTCACAAATTCGAGCACACCCGTGCTATTATTGATATCGGTCAAAACGGCTGTGTCGTAGCCATTTTGGAGCATTCCCTCCACAAGCTCCCCGATGCTCATGGTGCCGTAGCGCAGGCTGTAATAGCTATGTAGATTGAGTAGCATAAGCCTCAGAAGCTAATGCCCCGCACCACCGACCGGATCCCGTAGCGAGCGCGCAGCAGGTCGAGGGCCTGCGACAGATTAAGGTCTGTTTCGGTATCCTCAAACAAATCCACCTGATGACTCCCCTGCACCAGTCCGCTGAGCTTGACACCGATCAGCAGGATGAGCATCCGACGGGAGTAAAGTTTGCCGAAAAGTTCGAGGGCTTTTTCGGACAAAACCCGCTCGGAAGACGTATACGCTACGTGCATCTGAATGGTATGCGTATCAAAATTGCTGTACCTGATTTTGAGCGTCAGGCAGGAGGTCAGGCGTTTTTGGCGGCGCAGTTCAAAGGTTAGTTCATCGAGCATGACGTGGAGAGTCTTGTGCAACACCGGAATGTCGATGGTGTCGCGCTGAAAGGTATGTTCCTTGCCAATCGATTTTCGCTCCGAAAAAGGCTGCACGGGCGCATCGTCCAGGCCATTGGCTTTCGACCAGATCGTTACACCATTAGCTCCCAGCACTTTCTGCATGGTCAGCACAGGCATTTGTTGCAACGTGGCTACTTTGGAAATCCCCATGTTGCGCAGTTGCATGTAGGTTTTGTTTCCAATAGACGGAATCTTGCGAATCGAAAGTGGCGCCAGAAATACTTTTTCGGTGCCCTGATCGACCTTTTTCTCCCCGCAGGGCTTGGCCTCGCCCGTAGCGATTTTGGATACCGTTTTATTGACCGACAGCCCAAACGAAATCGGTAGACCCGTTTCGTGCATGATCTTGTGGCGCAGTTCCTGCGTCCATTTCCAGCAGCCAAAAAAACGATCCATGCCCGTGATGTCAATGTAATGCTCGTCGATACTCGCTTTCTCGACCAACGGCGCGGCTTCGGATATAATGGCCGTTACCATGGTTGAATATTTGCTGTACTGATCCATATCGCCCCGCACCACGATTGCTTCCGGGCAGAGCTGCCGGGCCATGCGCATGGGCATGGCGCTGTGTACACCAAACTGCCGGGCTTCGTAGCTGCACGAGGCCACCACGCCCCGGTCGCTGCTGCCGCCAATGAGTACGGGCTTGCCCGTCAGCGATGAGTTTAAAAGTCTTTCTACGGATACAAAAAAAGTATCCAAATCACAATGTACGACCTGTCTTTCCATGGTTTTATGAAATTTTATTTTACCTTTGACACGATTAGTGTCAAAGTGTTGATCGTAATAATAACAAAGTATTATGAATGAGCAAAAAATATTTTTTGGGACGAACATCAAATTCCTGCGCGAACGCAAGCGATTGAGTCAGGAAACATTAGCCGAAAAGCTCACGCTGACGCGCTCAAAGCTGAATGCGCTGGAAAACGGGCAAACCAAAGCGCCGCAGCCGGAAGACTATATTAATTTTTCCAACTTCTTCAAAATCAGTGTAGACACGCTCCTGAAAGTAAATTTGGCGCAGCTCTCGGAGTTAAAAATACGCGAGCTGGAAGCTGGAAATGATCTGTACATGACCGGCAGCAACCTGCGCGTGCTGGCCATTACGGTCGATGGGGAGAATCACGAAAACATTGAGTACGTGCCCGTCAAGGCCAAGGCGGGCTACCGCAGCGGCTATGCCGATCCGGAGTTTCTGGCGGCATTGCCTAAGTTCCGGCTGCCCAACCTACCCACCGGACATACCTACCGGATGTTTCCTACCACGGGTGATTCGATGCTGCCGATTCCGGAAGGGAGTGACATTCTGGGCCAATACATCGAAGACTGGACCTCGATCCGACCCGGTACGCCCTGTATCGTTATCTTAAAAGGCGAGGGAGATTTTGTGTTCAAACAGGTGAGCGTTCTAGACGATGGCACGCTGTACCTGGGTTCTTTCAATACCCTTTACGAGCCCTACACGGTACATGCTTCGGAGGTTTTGGAACTCTGGAAATACCATAGCTTTCAGAGCCGGACCCTGCCCCTGACCGAAACCAATATGGATCAGATCATGCGGGTGATACTCGATGTAAAGCGGGAAGTACGCGAACTACGAAATGGCCAAAGTTCCGACAGTGAGCTGGCCGGGGAAGGTTGAACGCACGGCTATTTTCTTTGGAACAAAATGCGTAACTCCCGCCACTTGCCGTATTTTTATCTAAATTTTAGTAAAGTAAAGAAACCGGATCAAAGCATTGGACAAACCACAGGACGCAGGCATCGGACCATCACAGGACGCACAGGAAGCCCTGCTCCATTTTCTCTCCCTGAGCAGTCAGCCGCAGCCCGCCGATGCGCAGGCTGTGCGTGTGGTCGTCGTTGGGCGGCACAAGTACTACGAGCATTTTAATGCGCAGCTGGTAGAGTTTCCGCTAAGTGCCAACGGGGAATTTCGGATGCCGTATACTACGCTGCAACCGCTGGATTTGGTATGGCAGGCGCAGCGGCCCGACGAGCTGAAATTCTATGCCGCACTGGCACGTTTTCAGGGATACTATGAAAAATCTCCGGGCGACCTGGAAGGACTTAAAGCTTTGGTTGCCAATCCTTTTGGATACAGTTTTTACTGGCACGATGCCAGCGTTTCTGAAAAAATAACACCTCGTGCCCTTTCGCCAATCGATCTTACCAAACCATTGCTGGACGTGCAGGTACGGATTAGTTTGGGTGAAAAAAAATACCATGTGCAGGCCGAGCTGTCGATTGACGGTACGTTCTGTCCGCTGTCGCTGCTGACTCCGCGCTTTGAGTATTTTCTGGTGCGCGATCATACCTGGTTTTTGTGCGTGCAGCCGCCCGTGATGCAGGCGATTCTTTACTTTAAAAAATACCATTCAACCCTTCTGCTGACGCACGATGAGTTTGCGGGTTTTCAGCAGCAGGTCCTGCCCGAGCTGGAAGGCCACGTGCGCGTGGCGCACGAGTACATCAAACCTGCGACAAAAATTCAGAAAAAGAGCGGCGGGTTCGACCAATCGCCCCAAAAACTGATTTACCTCTCAGACCTGGGTAATTACGTCCTGATTAACCCCGTCATGCTCTACGGACAGGTGGAAATTCCGGTACTGACCAAGCGGCAGATTTATGCGCAGGATGCCCGCGGTAACTACTACGGCATCAGTCGCGACGGGCAGGCCGAAGATGCCTTTGTGGCGCTGCTCATTCGTCAGCACGCTGATTTTCCCGAACAACTCGAAAACCCTTTGCTCTATTTTTACTTGCACAAAAGTAGGTTTCTGGACGAAAACTGGTTTCTGGATGTCTTTGAAGAATGGGGCGAAAACGGCATTCAGGTGCTGGGTTTTAATCATTTGAAAGGAAATCAACTCAATCCACACAAAGCCAAAATAAACATACAGGTAGCAAGCGGGCTCAACTGGTTCAATGCGCTGGTGAAGGTGCGCTTTGGACGCAGGCACGCTTCGCTGAAACAGCTGCATAAATCCATTAAAAATAAAAACAAATTTGTGCTGCTTGACGATGGCACGCTGGGGCTGATTCCGCAGGAGTGGCTGCACCGTCTGGAAAGCTATTTCAGCGCCGGAGAAGTGGTCGACGAAACCATTCAGATTTCTAAAATAAAATTCCGGACCATTACCGAGCTTTTTGAAAAAGCCATGCTCGACCAGCAGGTTCAGCAGGAAATACACCACTTGCAGCACCGCCTTTCCAGCCCGGAAGCGATTGCGCCTGCGCCTATCCCGGAAGCGCTCCACGCCACGCTGCGCCCCTACCAATGGCAGGGACTGAGCTGGCTTGACTTTCTGGACGACAACAGTTTTGGCGGCTGTCTTGCGGATGATATGGGCCTGGGAAAATCGGTGCAGCTGCTGGCTTTTTTACTTCTCCAACGCGAAAAACACCCCGAAAACAACACCAATTTGCTGGTCGTACCCACCTCGCTGATCCATAACTGGCTGGAAGAGATTGAGAAGTTTGCACCTTCCTTGCGGGTTCAGGTGCTGCACGGCCCGGCGCGTGCGCGCTCCTCGGCGGGTTTTGCTGACTACGAACTGCTGTTGACTACCTACGGGACGCTGCTTTCGGATATTTTTTTCCTCAAAAAATTCGTATTTAACTACGTCGTGCTGGACGAATCCCAAAACATCAAGAACATCAGCTCACAGCGCTACAAAGCCGCCCGGCTGCTGCAGGCCCGCAACCGGATCGTGCTTTCGGGCACGCCCATGGAAAACAACACCTTCGATATTTACGCACAGCTATCCTTTGCGTGTCCGGGTTTGCTGGGTACACGGCAGTATTTCAGAGATACCTACGCCATTCCCATCGACCGTTTCAAGGAAAAACGCAGTGCCGGGGCGTTGCAGGCACTGATCCGTCCGTTTGTGCTGCGCCGTACCAAAAAGGAAGTGGCTCATGAGCTGCCCGACAAAACGGAAGTGGTGCTTTACTGCGAAATGGGTGCCGAACAGCGGCAGGTGTACGACTCCTACGAGCGCGAATTTCGGGACTATATTTCGTCGAATAAAGAAGAAGAAATTGCCAAAAATGGCATGCACGTGCTACGGGGAATTACCAAGCTCCGGCAAATATGCAACTCACCTCTACTTATTAAAGATGATAAACTATTTGGCGATGCTTCGGCCAAAATCGAGCGGCTCATGGATCAGCTGCGCTCGCTCACAAGCGTACACAAAGTGCTTGTTTTCTCGCAGTTTGTGTCTATGCTTGACCTGATTAAAAAGGAACTTACCCGCGAAACTATCGGCTTTGCCTACCTGACGGGCCGCACCCAAAACCGCAGCGAAGTGATCCATCAGTTTCAGGAAGATGAGGCCACGCGGGTGTTTCTGATCAGTCTTAAAGCGGGCGGTACGGGCCTGAACCTGACGGCCGCCGACTACGTGTTTCTGGTAGATCCGTGGTGGAATCCGGCGGTGGAAAATCAGGCCATCGACCGCAGCTACCGCATCGGACAGCAAAAAAACGTAATTGCCGTCCGGCTGATTTGTCCCGATACGGTGGAAGAAAAAATTCAGGTGATGCAGCAGAACAAGGCCAAACTCGCCACGGATCTGATCGGCACCGACGAATCATTCTTCAAATCCCTGACCAAAGCCGACTGGCTGGGGCTGGCGGGCGGATAGGGCTTACACTTTCAATTTATAATCTATCCTACTCACTCCGCAGCGACTTAACCGGGTTCATCAGCGCCGCTTTGAGCGACTGATAGCTGACAGTCAGCAACGCAATACCCACAGCCACTATACCCGCCACTACGAAAATCCACCACTGGATATCGGTCTTATAGGCAAAATCCTGCAACCACTGATTCATGGCATACCAGGCAATGGGCGAGGCAATCAGAAGCGCAATAACAATTAACCGAAGGAAATCCAGCGAAAGCAGCGTCAGGATATTGATCAGGCTGGCACCCATTACCTTGCGAACACCGATTTCTTTCGTCCGGCGTTCGGCGGCAAAAGTACCCAATCCAAATAATCCGAGGCTGGAAATTAAGGTGGCAACCAGGGCAAAAAGCCCAAACACCTGTCCTGCCTGCCGGTCGGCCTGGTAGGTGCGCTTGAAGAAGTCGTCCAGGAACTCGTAGTCAAACGGCGTAGCCGGAAACGTGGCCTTCCACAGCCGCTCGACCTGCTCCATGCTGGCCGGTACAGTACCCGCTTCCAGTTTAACAGAAAGATGATTTTCCGAACCATCCACCAGAGAAAACAGCAGGGGTGGGATAGTGCTTTTCAGGTTTTTCTGGTGGTAGTCGGTCACCACGCCCAGTACAGGGCCCCGCTGAGGTACTTCGCGGTAGCCACCTGCGGGGTCATACTCGAAGGTGTAGTAACCCAGCATTTTTCCTTCAATATTGCCCCAGCCAAAGTACCTTAAGGCCGCTTCGTTGATCAGAAAGCCCTTGCTGTCAGCGGGACGGTTAGGGTCGAGGTTACGGCCCTTAACAAGTTTTATCCCAAAGGTTTCCAGATAATTTTCGTCTATGGACTGAAGACTAATGCTCAGGTCTGTCACACCTTTGGGAGCGTAGTCGGCCACAAGTTTTTCACCGCGCAGGCTGCCACTGCCCGGTACGCTGTAGCTCTGTGTAGCCGACACCACGCCCGAAAGCCTTTGTACTTCCTGTTTGAAACGCAGCTTAGCTTCCGGGCTGGCATCGTGCAGGTTCATGACCAGTACCTGCTCACGCTGATACCCCAGGTTTTTGGTTTGTACATACCGGAGCTGACTGGATACTACCAGCGTAGCCACGATCATCACGATGGATACAGCAAACTGACCGACCACCAGCGCCTGCCTTAGCCTGGGAGTGCGGGTACCTCCGGGTAGCCCGCTTAAACTGCCCTTCAGCACCGCTGCCGGACGGAACGATGACAAGACAAAAGCAGGGTACCCTCCGGCCAGAAAGCAAAGAACCGTCAGGCCCAGCAGCAGCCCGGCCATCCTGCTTGTGGTAAATAGATCGTTGAAATTTAGATCTTTATCAGCCAGCTCGTTAAAAGCAGGAAGCACCGTAGGTACCAGCAAAGCCGTCAGAATCAGAGCTACGACAATCAAAAGGATTGTTTCCAAAAAGAACTGACCCCACATCTGCCACGACGTAGAACCAAGTGCCTTGCGAACGCCTACTTCCCGCGCCCGTTGGGTAGCTACGGCCGTAGCTAGATTGACGTAGTTGAAAGCCGCCATCACCAGTATGAGCAGTGCTATCACGGAGAAGATAGTCACGTACATCAGGCGGTTGGGAGCCACCAGGCTGGTACGGAGGTAGAGGTCTGTCAATGGAATCAGTTTGAGCTTCCAAACGCCCACGTTTGGGTCGTTGAGGGATTTGAGGTAGGCCGGAAATTGCGCTTCAATGCCCGCCTGACTGGCACCGGGCGACAGCAGCAGGTAGGTCCAGGTACTGCCGGCCCAAAGGTTGGTAGTGACGTCCCAGCCCATTAGCTCATTAGCATTGGCGTAGTTGGCCAGAAAGTCAATCTTGTGGTGGGAGTTGCCTGGCAGGTTGCGCATTACACCTGTCACACGCAGGGTATGCTTGTTGTTGTAGCGTAGGGTCTGGCCCAGGGGATTTTGTTTTGGGAAATATTTTTGAGCCATGGCTTCCGACAGTACCAGGCCGTAGCGCTCAACCAGAGCCGTTTTTGGATTTCCCAGTAACAGGGGCACTGTGAATAGCTCAAAAGCGGTACTATCGGCAAAAAAGAAGTTCTCTTCGAACGATGCCAGGGCCGTGCTGCCCAGTAAAGGAACTGCTTGTTTGAGCCGTGCTACCTGTTCTACCTGCGCAAACTTTTCCTTGAAATCAGTCGCTAGTTTACCTCCGCTCACACCCGATTCCTCAAACTGCTGTAGCAGCATGATGCGGTCAGCCTTGGTATGGAAACGGTCATAGTTCAACTCATCGACTACATAGACCACAATGAGCAGGCCGCAGGTCAGGCCGAGCGTAAGGCCCACTACATTCAACCCAGCGTAAAGCGGGTTGCGCCAGAGGTTACGAAGGATAATTTTAAAGTAGTTTTGAAGCATGATGAATGGATTGGATTTTTAGCGAATAGGTAGATGGCCGGTAGGTTTTAAATGCCGCAAACCGATAAGCAAACACCGGTTCGATAGATTGTCTTTACCAACGCTATGCCAGCGAACTATGTTCTTAATTATCAAGGTGTTAATAAAAATATTTTCCAAGATTTGTTCATTTTCGGACATTATTCTGTACGGTTTTGAACAGGGGAATTTAGGGCAGACAGGTTTGGGCAGTAAAAAACCGGGGAGCAGCGTGCTGCACAGGATGCCAATACGTTTAGGAAGATAGCAGGACGGGCAACTGGAAGATAGCAGGACGGGCAACTGATTGAAATACCGTGTAATTCTGATCAATTACTTTCTTATTTTTATAGGAAAAACATCCATCGGAAGGGTTACGATCGAACCTCTCAGGCTTAACAATAAACCACTAAAAAACCTTAGACGGGCATTCCTTGCAATACAGGAGCATCCTCCATTAAGTAAGTAGGGCTAATTCTATTTATACACCTACATTATTCTTCAATTAGTATAAAAATCTCATTTATCGGAGCACTTCATTTGGCAAAAATGTAACAAGTGTTTGACAAATTGCGCGGTGAATCCTGACAAAAGCGAATAAGTTTCTGCTTCACTTTCTTTGCTGCATAGCCCAAAAAAGGCCTTCCCCTTTGGTAAATCAAAATAAATAGTGAAATAATTAAAAATACTAAGGGTTATTTTGGCAGAAGTTGTCTCTCCTAATAGACACTAAACAGGCCGGAAGGTGTAAGCTAATGCAAACACGTGTAACCATTGAAACGTTTGAAACTACACCTGCTTTCTGGCCGGCTACTACTGCCGGGCTAAGTACAGGCCCACAAACGCAGGAGACCGCCAAGCCAACGGATATTTCTGAGCTTTTTATTCGTAAAACATTTGAAGAATGCCCCGAAAAAGGGTGTGAATTGCTGTTCAGTCGGTACTACGGCATTTTGTGCAGCCACGCGGTCCGCTACGTATACTCCCGCGAAATTGCCGAAGATCTGGTGAGTGATGTGTTTTGCAAATTTTGGAAAAGTCGTTCGTTTGAGTCCGTCACATCTTCCTACCGATTCTATTTATTTCGCTGCGTTCGTAACGAAGCCTTCAACTATTTGCGGCTGGAATTTAAGAAACTGGAAGGCATAGAAATGGCTGAATCCAGAGAAACAGCCAACGGGCAGCGTCCAGACCACATGATGCAGTTTGAAGAAGTATTCACACGGGTAGAGATTCTGGTCGAATCCCTGCCTCCACAATGTAGAAAGGTGTTTTTGATGAATCGTTTTGAAGGCTATAAATACAAAGACATTGCCGATGAACTGGGGATTTCGGTCAAAACCGTGGAGGCCCACATCAGCAAAGCACTCGGCACGGTAAGGCAGGGGCTGAAAGATTATTGGCTCGTAGGAGCTGCCTTGCTTCCTCTGATGAACTTGTAAGCTCCAATAAAATTTCAGGATCAACTCCACACGTAAATATTCCCTGATGTACCATGGCTCTGGATTCAGGAAGCATTTGGCCCGAATCCATAACGTAGCCCAGAAAACCACGACATGAAAGCAGACATTTCCAAACAACTGATTTTTGACCACTTTGCCCGAAAGTCATCGCCCCTGCAACGGCAAATGATAGAAGCCTGGCTGGCCACTCACGAGCACGAGGAACAGTACTACGAATGGCTGGAAGAATGGGAGCGAACCAATCCGCAGTACGTAGCGACAACGGCACTTGCCTGGGAAAAATTCAGGGAGGTAATCAATGTCTCAGCGGACACGCTGGAATTAACAACCGAGGACAGCCAGCCTTCGGCAACTCTACCGATTCGGCGTGTAGCGTTTGGCCGACAGCTGACGGCTGCGGCGGTATTTATTGGGTTTCTGCTGCTGAGTGGCTGGTTTTTTCGTGAGCCCATCCTTTTCAAAACCTACCAAACAGCCTACGGAGAAATCAAAACGTTTCGGCTGTTGGACGGCAGCATCATTAAACTAAATACCAACTCATCGCTGCGGGTGCCCCGATGGGACTTTGGGCGAAAAACCAGGGAAGTACATCTGGAAGGGGAGGCCAATTTTTCGATCACGCGGACGGCTGATAACAAAAAATTTATTGTCAAAACAGCCAAAGATTTTGAAGTTGTAGTGCTGGGAACCGAGTTTACGATGTATGCCCGAAAGCATAATTCCAAAGTCGTACTTAAAGAGGGAAAAGTGCAGGTGCGCTATCAGGAAGCAAATTCAAAAAAGGAAGTGATGATGAAACCCGGGGATTTGGTTACTCTGGACCGGCAGAACCGCATGGAGCTTAAAACTACCGATCAGGCCCAAAAATATTCGGAATGGGAAGAAAAACGCTTTGTTTTTGAAGAAACAACCCTCGAAGAAGTGGCGTATCTATTGCAGGAAAATTACGGCCTGGAAGTTGAAATTATTGGAAGAAAATTATCTGAGCGGGTCCTCATGGGGTCATTTAAAGCCAACAACGCTGATGAGCTTTTACTTTCTATTTCTATCCTCCTCGACATTAATGTAGTGAGGCAGGGAAACTACGTCCAACTCTCTGATAAATAAATATTTACTACCAAAAATACCTAAATCCTACGTGTATGAATTTACTTTTTCGCCGAGCCTCAGGTGTGGGGCTACTTCTGATCGTATTGCTTATGGCGCAACAGTACGGTTTCTCGCAGTCGGTTGTTATGGCCCGAAACATGCAAAAAGCACCCCGACAATTGCCAGCCAACTCCCAAATTAAACTTAAAGACGGGCTGGATCATTTGAAGAATCATTTTCAGGTTGATATTCTTTTTGAAATGAAAGTCATTGAGGGAATACTCATTTCATCGGATGCCATTAATCGCAGCCAGAACCTTGAAAAAAACCTGGAACGTATTCTCAAACCTTCCGGACTTCTATACAAGAAGGTAAACAACAGTTCATACCTGATTTTTGAAAACCGCAAACCCGCTCAGAAAGCAAACGCTCGGGAGGAATCTAACGATAGTGCCTTGCAAACGGATGAAAAAGTCGAAGAAAACCCTCGTGCCAGTACGCAGAATTCTGACAAAATCCGTGAGCAAAGTCAAACTACCGCCCAGATAGACCGTGAGATTAGGGGCAATGTGCAGGACGAAACGGGCGCCCCGCTACCAGGCGTGAGCGTCGTCATGAAGGGAAGCCAACGGGGTACAACTTCCGACACCGAAGGCAAGTACACGCTGAGCGTGACGGATCAGGGCGCGGTCCTTATCTTTTCCTTTGTTGGCTACATGCCGCAGGAAGTGACCGTTGGCAATCAGTCGGTGATTGATGTAAAAATGAAAGCGGATATAAAAGCACTCGAAGAACTGGTCGTGGTGGGCTATGGTACTCAGAAAAAAAGCGACTTGACCGGCTCCGTATCGTCCCTGCGTGAAAAAGATTTTAATCCCGGTGCCAATGCATCGGTAGATCAGATGATGTTGGGCCGCTCGGCGGGAGTGCAGATCAATCAGACCAGCTCTGAGCCCGGAGGCGGGGTATCTATCCGGATCCGGGGAGCCAACTCGCTTACGGCCGGCAGCGAACCACTGTATGTAATTGACGGACTACCCATCGACAATGGTTCGTTGCTTTCTGCTTCCAGCGGTGGGGCTGGTACGGGTACCAACAACAACCCCCGTAACCCGCTAAACTCCATCAACCCCAATGATATTGCCTCCATAGAAATTCTCAAAGACGCTTCGGCTACCGCTATTTACGGATCGCGGGGGGCCAATGGGGTCATCCTTATTACGACGAAAAAAGGCAACAAAGGAAAAATCGGGGTTAGCTATGACTTTAACACCGGTGTTCAGACCGTTCCGAATCAAATGGACGTGCTCAACGCCAGTCAGTACATTCAGTTTATGAACGATTTAGCCACGGATGAAGGTCGCGCGTTGGATTTTACAGATGCCGACATTAGCCGAATTGGAGCCGGTACCAACTGGCAGGATCAGGTGTATCAGAAAGCGCCTCTAAATAGCCACAACATATCGGTATCGGGCGGGGACGACAAAACAACCTTTTTCTCTTCCCTCAATTACTTCAATCAGGAAGGAGTCGTCAAGCGGTCAGGAATCAAGAAATACATAGCCCGCCTGAACCTGGAAAGAAAGCTGGGCGATCAGGTTAGCATTGGTATTAACATCAATACCAGCCTGGTAAATGATGCCAATAGCATCGACGGGGTCAACAACAATGAGAACTCGGGACCCATCAACTCGGCCCTGCTGTATGACCCTACCGAACCCGTTTATGCCCCGGACGGCCAGTTTTCTCAGTCCAAGAACCTGACCATCAACAACCCGATGAGCCTGGTAGAAGGATTGACGAGCTCCAACGTGACTAACCGTACGATGGGTAATATTTTTGTAAAATACACCATCCTGCCCGGACTGGACGCCAAGCTTAACTTTGGTTCAGACCGTCAGACTTCCCGTCGGGACCTCTTCAATTCTACCAAAACCCTTAATGGACTTTCTGCCAAGGGCATTGCCAATATTGCCACCATCGAGCGTTCCAACGTACTGCTGGAATATACCATGAATTATAGCAGGCAGTTGACCGAGAAAAGTACACTGAACCTGCTGGGCGGGGTTACCTACCAATATTTTAACAATAAAAACTTTTCAGGAATTATCAGAGGATTTCCGTCCGATGCACTCTCAACCAATAACCTGGGCCTGGGCGACACTAACCTGGACAACCTGTTTAGCGGACAGGAAGATAACAGTATTTTGTCCTACCTGAGCCGGGTCAACTACACGCTCAACGACAGGTATCTGTTTACGGCCTCTCTGCGGGCGGATGGCTCCTCGCGTTTTGGGGCCAACAACAAGTTTGGCTATTTCCCTTCGGTGGCCGTTGGATGGCGTCTGAGTGAAGAGGGCTTTTTACCCAACTTTTTTTATGACCTGAAACTTCGGGCCAGCTGGGGACTGACAGGTAACCAGGAAATCAACAACTATGCTTCTCTGACGACCTACACCACCGGAGCCAGCGCGGTTTTCAATAACGCGGTTCTGGTAGGTACCCGTCCGTCGCGCATAGCCAACCCAGACCTGAAATGGGAATCGACCGAACAGACCAACATTGGTATTGATGCCAGTATTCTGCAGGGACGCATCAGCGCTACCATTGACTACTTCGTCAAGAATACCCGGGATATGCTGATTGACCTGCCCCTGCCGCGGGCAACGGGCTTTAATTCCATTTTATCTAATGTAGGAAAAATGCAGAACAAGGGTGTGGAAGTAATGGTGAGCTCTACTAACATCAAGAAGGGACAGTTTTCGTGGAGTACAACGCTGAACTTCGCCGCCATCAAAAATAAAATCACCGATCTGGGCGAGGTAACCAACATCATTACCGGCTCTATTGAGTCCATTGGTCCTACCACTATCGTTACGGTGGGCTATCCGGCCTTCTCGTATTATGGCTACGAAGTTACGGGACTTTTTCAGCAGGGTGATAATATTGCCGGCTCAGCTCAGCCCGGTTCCAGACCCGGTTACCCTATATTCAGGGATGTGAACGGCGACAACCGAATCACGCCACTTGATCAGCAGATCATTGGCAGCCCATTCCCTGCGTTTACATTTGGGGTTAGTAATAATCTTACTTTCAAACGATTTCAGCTGGATTTTTTCTTTCAGGGACAGCAGGGAGCGGATATGCTGAACATCAACGTTCTGGAAAGTATGTATCCTAACAATGCCCGCCGCAACCGGATTACCGAGCAGGCACTCGACCGCTGGACTCCCCAAAATCCGGGTGCCAAATGGCCGTCAGGCGTGCAGCCTTCGGCCTACGGTGGCGGAAAAGTAAACACACTGGCCCTGCAGGACGCCTCCTACATTCGTCTGCGCAACCTCTCGGTGGGCTACAACCTGCCGGTCGAAAAAGTAAAATTCATTCAGTCGGCGCGTGTGTACGTTGTAGGTCAGAACCTGGCCACCTTTACCAATTACGTCGGGTTTGATCCGGAGGCTAATGCCTTTGGCCGCAGCAACGTGCGGATAGACTACAACGGGTACCCTCTGGCCCGCACCTGGATGCTGGGCATCAATGTAGGTTTTTAATTATTCCCCATCGAAAAAATTCAGAAATTCTATGAAACGAAATAGCATAAAAGTACTGCTGCTGGTACTACTGATCCAGGCCTCGGGCTGTGAGAGCCTGCTGGATGAAACCGTATATTCTGAACTAACCCCAGGTAACTTCCTCAATACTCCTACCGGAAAACAGGCTGTACTTACCTCCGCGTACGGAAATATCCAAATGCGGGGACATAACTACCTGTTTCTGTCGGCCCACACCTCGCAGGAAGTATGGAATCAGGGGGGAAGCATTGAAGCGCTGCTGACGCCCCTGACCAACTTCACATGGGACAGCAACCATCAGTATTTTAGTGATGCCTGGGGAAGTCAGTATGGAGCCGTTCGGGACGCCAACATTGTTATTGATAATACCAGTTCGACCGATGCAACCGCCTTTGACAAGCAGCTCAACGCCGAAGCTCGTTTTGTTCGCGTGGTGGCCTACAATCAATTGTACGATTGGTTTGGTCCCGTTCCGCTATACCTTACCTCGACCCCCTCCGAATTCAAGCTCTCGCGCGCTACCGATGCGGAGATGAAGGCTTTCATCGAGAAAGAATTGCTCGAAGTAGCGGCAGAGTTGCCCCTAAGTCAGGCGCAGTACGGAAGAGCCACCAAAGGTGCCGCCCTGGGTATATTGGCCAAGTTCTACCTCAATACAAAGCAGTGGCAGAAAACAGCGGATATAACAAAGCAGATAATGGACTTGAAAAAGTACTCGCTGATTCCCAACTACAAAAATGTATTTGCCATTGCCAACGAAGGCAACGCCGAAATGCTGTGGGTAATCCCGGCTTCGGCCCAGGCCGGTCATAACCTGGTGGCGCTTACTTTTCCAACTGATTATCCCTTGCCCCAGCCAAATCAGCAGGTATTTGCCGCACGCTCATACTTCTTCGACAGCTTCGTGAATTCCTTTGAGCCGGGAGACACGCGCCGGGACCTGATCATTACCGAGTACACCAGCACATCGGGTAAGTTTATCAAGCTGCTGGGTATCAATCAATCTCTTTCCGGCAAGTACGAGTTTGACCCAAACGCAGCGGGAGCCGTTCAGGGCAACGACATTCCGGTGGTTCGCTATGCAGATATTTTACTGGCAAGGGCAGAAGCACTTAATGAGTTGAATGGACCTGCGCAGGAAGCTATTGACCTGATCAATCAGGTGCGCTCCCGAGCGGGAGCTGCCCCTATTCAGGTAGGCAATTTTACCAAGGAAACGCTAAGGGACCGAATTTTGCAGGAAAGAGAGTGGGAATTTTATACCGAGATGAAACGTCGGGAAGATCTGATTCGTCACGGAAAACTCATATCCAATGCCACTGCGAAGGGGAAAAAAGCGCAGCCGTTCCACGTATTATTTCCTCTACCAATTACCGAACTGAACGCCAATGCTAACCTGGAACAGAATGAGGGGTATTAATTGAGAAAAAAGCATCATGTAAAAGACATAGTTTCTGTTTACATGATGCTTTACTATACAAACTTCCGACTCCTGAATATTATGAAAAATTCCTGCTTATGGCTGATGGCTTTGCTTCTGTCCGCGTTTGGTAGCAGTGCCCAGCAGACTACTCCCTCCAAACCCAACATTCTGGTGATTCTTACCGATGATCAGGGCTTTCATGATGTTTCTTACTACGGTACGAGCGACCTGCGCACGCCTCATATTGATCAACTGGCCCGTGAGGGAATGCGTTTTGATAATTTTTATGCCAATAGTACCGTCTGTTCGCCTACCCGGGCGGCGTTGCTATCGGGGCGGTATCAGGATCAGGTGGGCGTGCCGGGGGTAATCCGCACCCATGCCGACAATAGCTGGGGCTACCTGGCACCACAAACCAGTCTACTGCCGGCCCAGCTAAAAAAAGCAGGCTACCACACCGCCATAATCGGCAAGTGGCACCTGGGGCTACAGTCTCCCAATACCCCCAACGAACATGGTTTTGACTATTTTCATGGCTGGCTGGGCGACATGATGGATGACTACTGGCTGCACAGGCGCCACGACATCAACTACATGCGTAAGAATTCCCAAACGATTGATCCAAAGGGACATGCGACCGACCTTTTTACCCAATGGTCAGTGGACTACATCCAACAGCAGGCCGAAGATGCACAGCCATTTTTTTTGTATCTGGCCTATAATGCCCCGCATACTCCGGTACAACCACCCACCGAATGGGTGCAAAAAGTAAAAGCACGCCAACCGGGAATCTCGCCTAAAAGAGCCGAACTGGTAGCCTTAATTGAACACATGGACGATGGCATCGGCAAGGTCATTGCGGCGCTGAAAGAAAGTGGTCAATACACCAATACGCTTATAGTCTTTACAAGCGATAACGGCGGCTACCTACCCAGCCTGGCCAACAACGGCCCCACCCGCAACGGCAAAGGCAGCATGTACGAAGGTGGCCTGCGTGTACCGGCGAGTATTGTCTGGCCGGGCCAAATCAAGCCTGGGTCGGTTTCTGATCAGGTAAATCTTTCTATGGATGTTTATCCTACCTTACTGGAAGTCGCCGGAATTACTCCCGATGTATTGCTCAACGGGCGAAGTTTTTTACCAACGCTGCGTGGTCAATCTGCTCCACCCGAAGAACGCCCGCTCTATTTTACCCGGCGGGAAGGCGGCACAGACTACGCCGGACAGTGTATTTATGCCCTGCGGCTGGGCTCCTGGAAACTGCTCCAGAATACACCCTACGAACCCATGGAACTCTATAACCTGGATGATGATCCTCTGGAAAAAAAGAACGTGCGGGCGCAGCAGCCTGCGGTGTATAAAAAACTAAACGGTTTGCTGATGCAGCATATGCAACAAGGCGGAAAAGTACCCTGGCAAAAACCCGATCCAACCAAGTGAAGCTTTTATTTCTTTCTTAAACCACCAATTCATGATAACTCCTGCAACTTTTTTTTCATACGCCGGCAAACGACTGGTTTGCCTGGCCGGACTCGTAGCCCTAACCGGTTTGTATGCCGTTCAGGCACAAAAAAATGCCAAACCTAATTTCATCATCATCTTTACGGACGATCAGGGCTACGGAGATTTGGGCTGCTATGGGCACCCGACGATCAAAACGCCGAACATCGACCGTATGGCGGCTGAGGGACAAAAATGGACTAATTTTTATGTAGCCGCAAACGTTTGTACCCCTTCGCGTGCCGGACTGCTGACGGGCCGCCTTCCTGTCCGGACGGGTATGTATGGCGACAACCGACGGGTACTTTTTCCGGATTCAGACGGGGGACTTCCCCAAAGTGAAAATACCATTGCCCGGCTGCTGAAAACCGGTGGGTACAGCACAGCTGCCATCGGCAAGTGGCACCTGGGACACCTGCCGGCCTATTTGCCCACAAGCCACGGATTCGATTCCTACTACGGAATCCCGTACAGCAACGACATGGACCGGGTCAATAGCGTCGAATATACGGAGGCGTTTTTACATCCCAAGACGGAGTATTTTCAGGTGCCGATTTTGCGCAATACTCAGGAAATTGAGCGCCCGGCCGATCAGACCACAATCGTGAAACGCTACACGGCTGAGGCGATTACGTACATTAAAGCCAACAAAAAGAAGCCGTTTTTTTTGTACATGGCGCATTCGCTGCCGCACGTGCCGCTGTTTGCCTCAGCTGATTTCCTAGGAAAAAGTGAGCGGGGATTGTACGGCGACGTGATTGAGGAAATTGACTGGAGCGTCGGCCAACTTCTGAATACGCTGCGTAGCGAAGGACTGGACAAAAATACCTACGTAGTTTTTACCTCTGACAACGGTCCCTGGGCTATTTTCAACGAACATGCAGGCTCAGCGGGGCTGTTGTATGGAGCCAAAGGTACAAGCTACGAAGGCGGCGTACGGGTTCCGGCTATTTTTTGGGGACCGGGCCGCGTCAAGCCCGGGGTGGTGTCGAGCATGGGCAGTACGCTCGACTTGCTGCCTACGTTGTGCAGACTGGCCGGAGCTACTTTACCCAACGACCGTGTCTACGACGGCTTTGACCTCTCGGGCGTGTTGCAGGGCACAGCGGCTAATCCACGCAAGGATATGTACTTCTACCACGGCTCGAAACTGTTTGCTACCCGGCAGGGCGACTACAAGCTCTACTACTACAAAAACAACCCCCTGGGATATCCGGCCAAGGTCGAAAAACTAGACGAAGTTCAGCTGTTTAACGTTCAGCACGACCCTTCCGAAAAGTATAATCTGGCCGCCAAACACCCCGAAATTATTAAGCAAATAGAGCAGCAGGTCAAAGCGCACACTGCCAACATGCCTATCGCTGCAAGTGTTATTGAAAAGAGGATTCAGGCAAAAAAGTGACGGGAATAGCTGTACTAAAAATCCCTGGCAGAGTATCTGTCGGGGATTTTTATTTTTTGGGGGGTAAGTGAAAGTAATCCTGACAATTATAATTTAGATAGTCAACCTGAAACAAATAGTTTTATTCAACATTATCAGTTAACCACATAGTCAACGAACCAATTGGGCACATAGTTTGAGTCAAGTATATGGACTTCACTTCCATCTGTGATTTCTGCAATTAATAAACTGGCAGCACCAGAATTGTCCCACAAATAAGCCCTACTACTTTTCTTGATAGCTTTTTTTAGCTGTTGCAAACTTTTATAGTATCGAGTAGTCACTAATTCAGGAGCAACAAAGTGTCCATGCTGTGCTACTCTGATATTTACACGACTTACGTTAATTTGAGGGTCCTCCGTTGCGACAAAATATAAGTAGACCCGGTACCCACTGTCAAGGGCTCGTTGCAAAAACTTAACCTTGCTTTCATGACTCATTACGGTTTCGTAAGTAAACGAAATGCCATTCTTTAATAAACTTTGCCTGAGAAATTCAGACAGATCTGCTGCCAAATAAGAATCTACAAAGGTATCTACGAACAACACGTTATCTTTTACCGTTAGTTTACTCCATAAATCGGGTTCGGCTCTTTTTAATGGTGAAAAATTACTGGTTTTAAAATAATCATGAAGCTCATCTTCAATTACATAAAGCTGAAAACTGGAAAACAACATTACCCGAGTTTCTTTCAATTGACTTTCTATATCATCGGCATTCACATAAATACCAAATCCTATTTCGCTTCGTAAACTATTAACAATGGTGGTTTTCCCCGAACCATTTGGGCCCGCAAACACCCTCATCCGCTTAATAGTCATCCTATTTAAGTTTAAAGTGTTCAGGTAGTAGTGGATTTGTCTTCGCAAGGTTTCTGACAAAATGTTTGCTTCCGTCTGCTTTAATTTCATATAAGACGTTGTTTTCTTCTAAAAACATCGGCAGGTTGTTTTGCAAGGCGTGCTGATTGGCCCTGAATGTGGCCAACAGGGCTGCACCGGCCAAAGCGCCAATAGTAGCACCATTTTCTTTATTTTCAGATACCAACGCCCCGAGTGCTGCTCCAATAATCCCCCCTTTAATGAGCGTATTTACTATTTCTTCATCTTGTTTCATAGTTCTGCCCAGTTAAAAATAATCTAAAAATCATGCTAATTGACCTGCCCTTCTTCCTGCCAATGTAATTGCCACAGTGTACTAAAACCACTACTATTCCATATTTAATACTCCCCTAAATTACAATTTACTGCCAAAACTACCCAAATTTATTTCTGTTTATGAAAAATGAAACATCAGAGAGCAGTTTTTGAATCGAAGCATTTAAAAGTCGAAACTCTTACTCTGTCAGCTTCAATGATCCTGCATGTCTACTACTAACCGATAGCCTCAATATAACTTCTGAAAGTCGCAGACTTACCTTCCTAAAAAGTAATAAATTTTATTAGTCTATAAATTTGGTAGATTAAATAGACTTATTACCTTTGCTCCTGATTTTATTGTATAGTCAAATCTAAGCACCTGAAATTTTAAATAAACAACGATGAATCTGTTCTTCCCACCCAGGACACCACACGTACAACTTGCCCCACGCAGTTTCAACCCACTGTATGCGCCGTTCTTTTTTCTAATGACCTGTCCATACGGCCTGGCCACAGGTTGTTGACTCCATTCGTCATTTTCATCTAAAACCATTAACTAAACATCTGTTTACAAGCTAGTTATTGTATTCCAGCCAAACTCATCTTTGACTGGAAACAGAATCCTTTTGTCTTCTAACAAAACAAAAATACCCCATGAAACAACTTCTAAATTTTGCCTTTTTGCTGGGAATTTTTCTATTACCGCTCCTTTTGTCAGCTCAGGACAACGCGGTCATCAATGCCACAATCAGTGGCCAGGTGCTTGACTCACGATCAGATGAAGCTTTACCTGGGGCCACGGTTTCAATTAAAGGCACAACCAATGGTGCAACCACCGATGCAAATGGGGAGTTTTCATTACTTACCGGACAAAAGCTACCCTTCATACTCGTGGTATCCTATGTGGGATATGTAAAAAAGGAAGTCCTGATTACCACCAACCGCGTAACCATCCCATTGGATGAGCAATCGAACCAATTGGAGGACGTACTAATTACCTCCCGGCGGCGTCAGGAGTCGCCGCAGGATGTACCCATCCCAATCACCGTTATCAGAGGTGCAACAGCCGAAGACGCCGGTGCCTTTAACGTAAATCGGCTCAAAGAACTGGTCCCTACGGTACAACTTTACTCATCAAATCCACGAAATACCACTCTGAATATCCGTGGCCTGGGGTCTACTTTTGGACTAACCAATGATGGCATTGACCCCGGTGTCGGTTTTTATGTGGATGGCGTATATTTTGCCCGGCCGGCTGCAACAACCCTTGATTTTATTGATATAGAACAAATAGAGGTACTCCGCGGTCCACAAGGTACCCTTTTCGGAAAAAATACTACCGCCGGTGCGTTTAACATAACCACGCGCGCACCTGGTTTTCAGCCCGGCGCAAGCTTTGAAGTAAGCTATGGTAATTTCGGCTATGTACAGGCCAAAGCCTCGCTCACCGGCCCCCTGAGTAAAAAACTGGCAGGTCGGGTTTCTTTTTCGGGGACACAACGCAACGGGCTGCTTACCAACGTTGCTACGCAAAGTTCTGTTAATGATTTGAATAATCTGGGTTTTAGAGGACAACTGCTCTACACACCTTCTGATAAAATACGAGTGACACTCGCCGGGGATAACTCCCGCCAAAATCCCGATGGCTATGCACAGGTAGTTGCCGGTGTGGTCAGTACCCGGCGGGCAGCGTACCGGCAATTTGCTGCCATTATCTCTGACCTTAACTACTCGCTGCCCAGCAGCAATCCGTTTGACCGAATCATCGATCACGACACGCCATGGAGATCCAAAAATGAATTGGGAGGTATTTCATTGACAATGGATGCTAAAATCGGGCCGGGTACACTTACCTCAACCACCGCGTGGCGCTACTGGAACTGGGGCCCCTCCAACGACCGCGATTTTACCGGACTACCCGTGCTGAGTTTGTCACAGGCACCTTCCCGGCACGAGCAATGGACGCAGGAGATTCGGTATGCCGGAAACCTTTCGTCCAATTTGAGTGGGGTCGTTGGCGTGTTTGCCATTTGGCAGGATCTAAAAACCGATCCTTTCCATACCGAGGAATCTGGCGCAGCGCAATGGCGATTTGCCCAGAACTCTACAAATCCTCTTTGGCAAACACCCGGATTGCTCGATGGGTTTGGAATCCGAACCCGCTCGCAACTTCAATCTTTCGGCGGAGCAGTCTTTGGACAACTTGACTGGTCCATTACTGATAAACTTCACCTGCTGCCCGGAATTCGGTTTAACTATGACCAAAAGGATGTGGACTTTACCCGTCAGACCTATGGCGGATTACAAACCACCAATCCGGCATTAGTGGCCATTAAAAACGCTGTTTATTCCAATCAGGCCTTTTCAGCCAGCGTCAACGAAAATAACTTTTCGGGTCAGCTGACACTGGCCTACAAGGCATCAAAGGCAGTAAATGCCTACGCTACCTATGCCAATAGCTACAAGCCAGTTGGTGTCAACCTGGGCGGATTGCCAAGTGCCGGCGGCCAGGTATTGATCGAGCTTGCGGAGATAAAGCCTGAATATGTAACGCACTATGAGCTAGGTGTAAAAACCCGGCCAACACCGCAGTCAACGCTGAACTTCGTGGTGTACAATACGGATGTCCGGGACTTCCAAACACAGGTACAAACCGCAGAACTTGGGGTGAACAGGGGGTATTTGGCCAATGCCGAAAAAGTCAGGGTGTCGGGTGCGGAGATGGATGCAAGCGTACGGCTAAATGATCATTTTACGTTTCAGGGAGCGATTACCTATACCAATGGAAGGTACATATCCTTTACCAATGCGCCGGTTCCGCTGGAAGAAGTCGGAGGAGAATCGGCCTTTAAAGACGTATCGGGTGGAGAATTGCCCGGAATTTCAAAATGGGCCGGTTCGGTGGGTGGAGAAGTATCAGGAGCAGGTAAACTGATTTCACTGAAAGGCAGGTACTTTCTGGCGCTTGACGGCTACTATCGTTCCTCCTTTTCTTCCAGTCCGTCGCCCTCGGCCTTCCTGAACATTGACGGCTACACACTCCTGAACGCGCGGGCTGGTTTTCGGGCATCCAACGGATTGTCAATTCTGATTTGGTCACACAATCTGTTAAATAAAGACTACTTCGAGCAACTACTCCCCGCTGCCGGCAGTGCCGGGCACTACGCCGCCGTTCTGGGCGATCAGCGAACCTTTGGAACAACCCTGCGATATAGTTTTTGAACATCCAGGTTGTGGGTAGTAAATCGCACCGGGTTAATCCGTTGTATCCCTGATCTAGTGAGTAGGGATACAACGGATGCATTTCTGTATACTGATTCCATAGGCTACTTTATTTCTCTTTTTAATGAATATTCGACAAAAAAAGAAGTAACATGAGATCTCAATCGCTCTATAACACCCATTCTTTTCCCAACTATTTCTAAAATCAGGATTCTTTCAGGAAACAATTTTGCTAAACGTATATTTTTCCAATTAATATTTTGAATAAAAAACAAATCGCAAATTTTCCTCTATGTTAGTATAGGGAAAAAACTGTTTCACTTGTCTGTGGCACGTAGAATCCAACCCTGACACCGAAAAAGCGACTATGGCATTGACTGAAAGGCAAACTAGTAGTGTACCAGAGCAGCCCCTCCGGACTTCGGAAGAACCGTTTTTGGAAAATCAGCCGTTCACCACCCTGATGCCGGATGATGAACGGTTGCTTAGAGAAACCTTTGCCAGTCATCCTCAGGATGGCTGCGCACTGCTTTTTAACCGCTACTACGAAAGTCTGTGCAGCCACGCCATTCGGTTTGTGCATTCCAAAGAGATTGCGGAAGATCTGGTTTCTGAGCTTTTTGCTGCGTTTTGGCAGGACCGGATTTTTGAGCAAATCACGAGTTCTTACCGGGCTTACTTATACAAAGCCGTGCGTTTTCGGGCCTATAACTATTTGCGGTGGCAGCTCAAACGCAGCGATTCGCTGGATTCAATCAATCTTCCACTAACGGCCCAAACCGTAAGCCCGGATGATGCCCTGCAATATACCGAACTTCACCAACGGGTCGAAAAGATCATTCAGCAGCTACCCCCTCAATGTCGCCGGGCGTACCTGCTAAAACGGGTCGAAGGGAAAAAATACGAGGAGATTGCCGCCGAGCTTCAGATCAGCGCCAAAGCTGTGGAAGGGCTCGTCAGCCGTGCGCTGTTTAAGCTCCGCAAAGAGCTGAAAGACAATTGGTTTCTGAGCATTCTATTCGCTTTGGCACAAGGATTCTGAACCACTTAGTTGTTAACCTATCCAGCCATTTTATTCCTAAATTACCGAAATACCAAGTTACATGAAAGAATCAGTTACGAAGCAGCTTCTGTTCGACTTTTTTGAAGGAAAAACCACCTGTGTGCAGCGAAAACTTGTGGAGGAGTGGTTGGGGAGCAGTTCGGCCCATGAAGAACTGTTTTACCAGCATTTGGACGAATGGGAACGGAAATGCCCGCAGTTTTACCCAGACGCAGAGCGAGCCCGACAAACCTATGACGAACTGCTGCACGGTCGTTTATCTGCTGTTAAATCCGTTGAATTTTCACCGCTCCCACGCCCAAGGACAGGTCGTGTGTGGGCGTTACGGTTGGCTGTTGCGGCTTCGGTGCTGCTTGTGGGGTATTTCTTCCGGTCAAATTTGCTTTTTCGTTCCTACGAATCAGCTTCCGGTGAGTCGTATGCATTTGCTTTGCCCGATGGCTCACAGGTTACGCTCAATGCCAATTCCTGTTTGCGCGTGCCTCGCTTTACATTTGGTCATCCGTTACGGGAAGTGCAGCTCAGCGGCGAGGCAGAATTTAGCGTTACGCATACCAAAGACCACACGCCCTTTCGGGTGGTGATGGACGATCAGTATCAGATCGACGTGCTGGGGACGGAGTTTACGGCCTACTCGCGCGAGCGGGGCAAACGAGTGTATTTAAAAGAAGGAAAAGTTAAACTCAATCTTCCCAAAGGCGAGCAGATTTATCTCAAACCCGGCCACTGCTTTTCTGCTAGCCCGGACGGCGATTTCTCCGTGAGCATTCCCGAACAGCCGCAGGCGCTAATCGCCTGGAAAGAGCAGTCCTTTTACTTTGACAACACCTTACTGTCAGAAGTTGCAGAGCAAATCAAAGAGCGATTTTCAGTTACCGTTCGCATCCGCGACTCTGCCCTGGCCAACCGCCGCATTGGCGGCATGTACCGGGCTAAAAATGCCGACGAATTGCTAAGTATTTTGTCTGAATTACTGGAAATGACCATTACCAAAAAATCAGATTACATCGAATTACATACTACCAAACCTTAGAATCTATGAAAATTCAAGTTTTACAAAATTGGCTGCTGAGTCTGCTAGCCTTCATTCCATTGGGAACACCCTCCCTAAACGCTGCTACGCAGGATTTGACGTACGCACGAAAAACGTCACTGCCCCGAGCTTCCGAACTTCGGGTGGCTGAAAGCCAGAAGTTAAAGGATGCGCTGTTGGAATTGGGACGAAAATACCAGGTAAATATTCTTTTTGAAGAATCCACGCTCACCGGTATTTATGTACAAGCCGAAGACAAATCGGCTGATCCGAGACTGGAAAAAAAATTGGAAACATTGCTGAATCCCAATGGCTTAACCTACAAAAAAACGGGCAAGAATGCCTATTTGATCTGGAAAAAAAGTGAAGAAACCCAGAGCCGGGCGATTCCGAAATCTACCTCCGCCACTACCCAAAACAAGCTCGTACTCGAACAGGTAAGTCCGCTGCAACGGATGCAAAGTCCGGTGGCCGTAGACCGTGAAATAACCGGACAGATTACGGATGAAAACAAGATCGGTCTGCCCGGTGTAAGTGTACTGATTAAGGGCACCAACAAGGGAGCCGTTTCGGATCAAAACGGCACGTATTCCATCAGCATTCCTGACCAGTCAACGGTGTTGGTTTTTTCGTTTATTGGCTACATCAGCAAAGAATTAACGGTAACCAATCAAAGTCAGCTGAACGTGCAGCTTGTCCCGTCGATCAACAATCTAAGTGAGGTGATGGTCGTGGGCTACGGTACGCAGCGCAAGGGCGATATTACGGGTTCGATAGGGTCGATTTCGGCAAGAAACATTAAGGAAATTCAGGTAACCAATTTTGAAAACGCCCTGCAGGGACAAATTGCGGGTGTGCAGGTACAGGAACCCAGCGGCGAGCCCGGCGCGGCTACGACCATTCGGGTGCGCGGACTTGGCTCTGTGTCTGCCGGAAACGAACCACTCTACGTGATCGACGGATTTCCGGTCACCAAAAACATGGACCCCGGCATTCAGGGCGACATTACGCGCCGGACCACGGCATTTGCCCTGCCGGCGTCTAACCCGCTCGGGACAATTAACCCCAATGATATTGAGTCAATTGAAGTATTGAAAGATGCTTCGGCAGCGGCAATTTATGGTTCGCGGGGCTCAAACGGCGTCATTTTGATTACCACTAAAAAAGGAAAACTCAGCAGTAAACCCGTCGTCGGATTTGATGCTTATTTTGGTGTGCAGAATGTGGCTAAACGAGTAAACCTGATGAATTCAGAGCAGCTGACGGCTTATGTAATTGACTCGAAAAACAATGCTTATTTGCAGGATGTGCGCGGGGCAAACATCAACGACGACAACGCCACGCGCTATACCAAAACAACCAATGGCAGTTATTTTATTCCAGACGACTACGCCAATCCCGACGGTACAGATACCGATTGGCAGGATTTGATCTTTAAAACTGCGCCCGTGCAAAGCTACAATGCATCCGTTTCGGGAGGCAGTGAATTTGTAAAGTATTACTTCTCAGGCGGTTATTATAATCAAAAAGGAATCATTGATCGCAGCGGATTTGAGCGGTATAGTTTTCGGGTAAATCTGGAAGCCAACCCGGTGAAACGATTAAAAATTGGACTGGGACTAAGCCCTTCCTTTACAAACACCGACCGCTCACCAGCGGGAGCGCCCTATTTTGCCGATCCTCCCGGCATTGTGTATTCGGCCCTCGTAACCTCCCCCACGGTGAGGCCTTACCTTCCTGATGGCAGCATCAATCAGTCAGATAATCAGTCGCACCTGTTTACCGAAACCGGACGCGGCGCCAACATGACCGCTTCCAGCAATCCGTTGGCCATCATTGAACACGTAACGGACGATCTCAAACAATTCAGAATTTTTGGAAATGTGTATGCTGAATACGAAATTCTGGACGGATTAACGTATAAACTCTACACTGGAATTGATGTAAACAGCTACAATCGCTCGTTTTACATGGCACGGGCCTTTCGCAACCGGGCAGCCACCGCTGGTGATCCTTACGCACAGTCGAACGCCTCGCTCAACTATAACTGGGTAACTGAGAATACCTTGTCTTACAACAAAACCTTTGGACAACTACATAATTTCTCAGCGGTAGTTGGATACAGCGCCCAAAAAGACCGGTTGGATGCCAATCAGGTTTATGCCCAAAATCACCCCGACGACCTGTCGCCTACCATCAGCGGTGGACAGGTGACGAGTGGCGGCGACAACCGGCAGGAATGGTCGCTGGCTTCGGTACTGGCGCGGGTCAACTACTCGTTTCGGGATAAATATCTGCTAACGGCTACCATCCGCTCGGACCGATCATCACGCTTTGGCGCAGGAAATAAAACGGGCACTTTCCCTTCCGTTTCGGCAGGATGGCGAGTGTCGGAGGAATCATTCATGAAGGGTGTGACGGCAATCAGCGATCTGAAATTCCGGGGAAGCTGGGGACAAACCGGTAACTTTTTGATTCCCAACTATGCCGCAATTGGCCTTTTGAGTTCGTATAATTACATTTTTAACAACGTGCTTACCAATGGCATTGCACCATCGACGATCAGCAATGAAAATCTGACCTGGGAAAAAACCACGCAGGTAGATTTCGGGCTGGATTTCGGGCTCTTCCGCGAGCGGATTTTCATCTCAGCTGACTGGTACCGAAAACTCACGTCGGATCTGCTGCTTAACGTGCAGGTGCCGGCGGCAGTTGGTTTTTCTACCGCGCTGCAAAATATTGGGGAAGTAGAAAACAAAGGCTTTGAGCTGACCGTCAGCAGCCGAAATCTGGTAGGTGCTTTTGGCTGGACCACTGATTTTAACTTCTCTGCCAACAAAAACGAAGTGCTCAAACTCGGCCCAACCGGCGATCCGATTCTGAGTTCAGGTGGCGCTGGTATTCGGCACATAACTGAAATTGGCTCACCCATTGGCAGCTACTACGGCTACGTGGTCGAAGGAATTTACCAAAGTCAGGCAGAAGTTGACGCGGCCCCCAAAGATGCGCTTGCCCCGGCTGCCCGTGCGGGTGACTTTAAGTTCAAAGATATTAACGGCGATGGTAAAATTGACGCATCCGACCGCACCGCTATTGGAAACTATCAGCCCGATTTTATGTGGGGAATCACCAATCGGTTTAGTTTCAAAGGGATCGACCTAAGCGTTTTCTTTCAGGGTGTAGAAGGTTCAAAAATTCTGAATCTGACCCGCCGCCACCTGGGCAACGGCGAAGCGGCCACCAATTCCTACGCCGACTGGACCGAGCGCTGGATCTCTGCCGAAAATCCAGGCAATGGCAAAATCCCGCGTGCCGACCGCCTGTCGGATCTGCACAGTGGCAACAACCGTCCTTCTACGTTTCAGGTTGAAGACGGCTCTTACTTCCGGCTTCGCAGCCTGGCGCTGGGCTATACATTCCCCAAGGCGCTTCTGGGAACCAAAATTCAGTCGTTGCGGGCCTATGCATCCGGAACTAATTTATTTACAAAAACTGATTACATCGGCTACAACCCCGAAGTAAACAATCAGGCCGGATTAACCGGGGTACAGGGCGAGGATTACGGCGCTTATCCGTTGTCGCGCAACTTCACCTTCGGACTAAACGTGACTTTCTGAGTTGATTTTTTCAAAGAAGTAAAGCCATTTAACTTTATCCAAAAGACATGAAACTAAAAAAATTATATAGCCTACCGCTGCTCGCCGGAGCCCTGCTCTCATGCAGCGAAGATTTCACGAACCTAAATCCGGTGTCACAGCGGAACGTCAACGGGTTTTACCAAACAGCCGGAGATATGAACACGGCCATAAACGCAGCCTATAAAGTGCTGCAAATGAACGGCACCTACAATCAGAGCTACTGGATCATGCACGAGATGCGGACCGACAACACCGATCAGGGGCCGGACGGAACGGGGCTTGGTGCCGAGCTGACGGTGATTGACAATTTTTCCGAAATCGCTACGAGTGAGATCATTACGGCCGCCTACACCGATTCGTACCTGGGCATTGCCCGAAGCAACATTGTGCTCGACCGTATTGAGGCCATAGCCATGGATCAGGCAACCAAAGACCGGATTAAGGGCGAGGCACTGTTTCTGCGTTCGTTGTTTTTCTACAACCTTGCCGTTTCCTTTGGCAATATTCCAATGCCGCTCAGTGAAGCCAAATCGGCGGATGAAGGGCGCGCACTTCCGCAGGTACCGGCTGCCGAAATTTATCGGCAAATCAGTGCCGACCTGCTATTGGCCGAAGGATTTTTACCTGTCAAATACGCCGCTGCCGCTGATCTGGGACGGGCGACCAAGGGTGCTGCCGCGGCTTTGCTGGGGAAGGTTTACCTGACTGCCGGAGACAAACCCTCGGCCGCAGCGGTTTTAAAGCGGGTGGTAGACACCTACGGCTATTCGCTCGTGCCCGACTACGCCAACATCTGGGGACTCACCAACAAAAATAACCGAGAGTCAATTTTTGAAGTGCAGTACAAAGGAGGTGGTACCGGTACAGGAAATGGCTTTACCAACGCTTTTTCACCCCTGCTTCGGCAAACCACCGGTGCCTACAAAAACCGCCCAACCATCGAGATGATGAACGCTTACGAACCGGGTGACGACCGCTTTTTGAAATCAATGGATACCAGCTACGTAAACGCACAGGGCACACTGCTGACCAACTCGGCTAATAACGTCCGGTTTATTACCAAATTTGGCAAAGAAAATGGCTTCAACGAAAACGATGCTTCCTACAACTTCATGGTGCTGCGCTATGCCGATGTATTGCTGATGCTGGCCGAAGCGCTGGGTGAGTCTGAGGCTGCCTACGGATACATCAATCAGGTACGGGCCCGGGCCAAACTGGCGCCTATCAGTGCATCTACTCCGGGTACATTTGCCGATAAACTCCTGCACGAGCGCCGGGTAGAACTGGCCTTTGAAAATCATCGGTGGGCAGATCTCCGCCGGTTTGGCAAGGTAACCGAGGTCATGCAGGCGCAAGGTAAAACGGCTCGCCCGCTGTATCTGATTCCGCAGCGTGAACTGGATATTAATTCGTCCTACATACAGAACTAACCTTTTCTATACGAAACCGTCCTCTTTTTTACTTCCCCGATTCGGGTAAACAGTAGCCCGGATCGGGGGCTCCGAACGTACTTTATACTGATTTTATTTCTAAACCATGCATAACAAAATACTTAAAGCGGGGCTTTGGCTAATCTTTACCTTCGGCTGGGGCACCCTGACCGCTCAGGCACCGCAGCGATTGCCATCTTCCAAACTGGCACAGGACATCAAAAAACTCAATGTGCTGGGCAATGTGTTGTACATGGCGGCTCACCCCGACGATGAGAACACGACCTTTATTGCCTACATGGCCAATGAAAAATTATACAATACCAATTACCTGGCGCTCACCCGAGGCGACGGCGGCCAAAACCTCATCGGACCGCAAATCCGCGAGCAATTGGGGATGATTCGTACGCAGGAACTACTGCAGGCCCGAAGAGTCGATGGCGGGCGGCAGTTTTTTTCCCGCGCCAACGACTTTGGGTTTTCTAAAAATCCGCAGGAGGCCTTTATGATTTGGGAAAAAGAACAACTCCTGGCCGATGCCGTGTGGGTGATCCGGCAGGTGAAACCCGACGTAATCGTAACGCGTTTTCCGCCTGACAGCCGGGCCGGGCACGGCCACCACAGCGCCTCATCCATTCTGGCCGAGGAAGCATTTGACGCTGCTGCCGATCCAAAACGTTTTCCCGAACAACTCAAATTCGTTGAACCCTGGCAAGCCAAACGACTCCTTTGGAATATCAGCATGTGGTCGATAACCAATCGGGCTGAGTTTATAAAAAATGCGGGACAGTATCTGCAAATCGATTTGGGTGGGTATAATCCCCTGCTTGGAAAATCCTACGGCGAGCTTTCGGCAGAAAGCCGCAGCATGCACCGAAGTCAGGGTTTTGGCTCGGTCGGTACGCGCGGAACATCGGTAGAATATTTCCAGCACACCAAAGGCGACAAAACCATGACCGACCTGTTTGAAGGTATCGATACGTCGTGGAAACGGGTGAAAGGCAGCGCCAAAATTGAACAGCTCGTACAGCAGGCTGCCAGAGAATTTGACGCCACCAACCCCGCCGGAAGCGTACCGCTGCTGCTGTCAATCCGCTCGGAGTTACAAAAATTACCGGATGGCTTCTGGAAAACATCCAAACTAGCCGACGTTCAGGAGCTGATAAAAAATTCAATGGGGCTTTATCTTGAAGTAACGGCCACCGAATTTGCCTACCCGCCCGGCGCTACTTTACCCCTCACGGTAGAAGCCATCAACCGCTCATCGGTGCCGGTTTCGCTGGAAAAAATTAAACTGCCTTTTGCATCAAAAGATTCTGTCATCCGTGCGTCGCTGGCGTATAATCAGGACCTAACCTTTGAAACCAACGCACTCATTCCTGCTAAAACTCCCATTTCCCAACCGTATTGGCTGCGTAAGGAAATTGGGTACGCGGGGCTGTTTTCGGTCGATAATTTGCAGGAAATCGGCTTACCCGAAAATCCCCCCGTTGCCCTGGTGACCTTTGATTTGCTCGTAGCGGGACAACCTCTGCGCGTGGATGTTCCGGTGGTTTTCAAGAAAAAAGATCCTGTTTTGGGTGAAATTTATCAGCCGTTGGTAGTAACTCCTCCGGTATTTGCCACAATTGCCCAGGAAGTGTACATGTTTGACACAGCCGAACCACGGAAAGTTGATGTGACGATCAAAGCTGGAAAAGATAACTGCTCGGGTGAAGTAAAACTGGCACTACCCACAGGATGGAAATCCATTCCCGAAAAAGTCCCCTTTGCTATACAGGAAAAAGGCGCTGAGCAGACCGTAGAATTTCAGCTCTTTCCCCCCGCAGACCCGCAGGAGGCCAACGTCCGGGCCGTCGTAACGCTGGAAGGCAAAGAATACGACAAAAGCTTTGGCCTGATCAGCTACACGCACATTCCGGCACAGGTGTTTTTCCCCACCGCCTCGACCAAAGCCGTCAAGCTGGATCTGGTTAAAAAAGGTACCAACATTGGCTATATCATGGGCGCAGGAGACTTGATTCCGCAGAGTTTGCGGCAAATCGGCTACCGCGTCACACTGCTTGAAGATCAGGACATGACGCCCGAAAAGCTGGGAACATTTGATGCCATCATTACCGGCGTTCGGGCGTATAATACCAACGAACGCATGAAACATCATCAGGCAGCGTTGCTGAAATACGTCGAAAATGGCGGCAATCTGGTGGTACAATATAATACCAATATGGGCTTAAAAACAACTGAACTGGGCCCCTACCCTTTTGAACTTACCCGCGACCGCATCACGGAGGAGACTTCCGAAGTACGGTTTATCAAACCCGAAAGTGCGGTGCTGAATTCACCAAACAAAATTACGGCTGACGATTTCAACAGCTGGGTACAAGAGCGTGGATTATATTTTCCGCAGAATTGGGCTCCTGAATACGAAGCCGTTATTTCTTCCAACGATCCCAACAGCCCGCCCCTGGATGGCGGTATTCTGGTAGCCCGCTATGGCAAAGGAAACTACGTCTACACCAGTTTGTCCTGGTTTAGAGAACTCCCCGCGGGGGTGCCGGGGGCTTATCGACTTTTTGTAAACCTGCTTTCTATCGGCGACTAATGACAACTGTTCAAACCACCAAAATTCCGGCAAACGCCCCTACACGAGTGGCGCCCCAACGTCTGCAATCGCTCGATACCCTGCGGGGATTCGACATGTTCTGGATTACTGGCGGCGGGCAGCTTGTTCATGCCCTTACTGCCGCCACGGGCTGGGTGTGGCTGCAAAGCATAGATAATCAGCTACATCATCCCGAATGGCACGGCTTTCGGGCCTACGACCTGATTTTCCCGCTCTTTATTTTTATGGCGGGTGTGTCTACGCCATTTTCGATGGATAGCCGCCTGGCTAACGGCTACTCACGCTCGCGCCTGGCCCGCAAAGCCGTGCAGCGGGGTCTGATTCTGGTAGCGCTGGGAATTTTGTACAACAATGGTTTATTCAAAACCGAATGGGCAGATATGCGCTACCCGAGCGTGTTGGGCCGCATCGGTCTGGCCGGAATGTTTGCGCAGCTGCTCTACATTTACAGCCCTACGCGTGCACTTTACGTCTGGTTTGGGGGAATACTGCTGGGATATTGGGCCTTTATGACTCTTTTCCCGGTGCCTGACTGCGGTGCTGGTTTGTTGACTATTGAGTGCAATCCGGCAAGTTATCTGGATCAGCTCCTGGTGCCCGGTCGATTGCACAACAAAATCCATGATCCCGAAGGATTGATTTCTACCCTACCCGCCATTGCCACGGGTTTACTCGGAATTTTTGCCGGAAAATTCCTGCGGCTTTCCCCACAGCAGGTGGCCCCGGCCCGCAAAGTTTGGCTCCTGTTGGCAGCCGGCGTGGTTTGCGTGGGGCTGGCTTTGGTTTGGAATTTGTTTTTTCCAATAAATAAAAATATCTGGACAAGCTCTTTTGTGCTGCTGACCGGTGGGTTAAGTTTTTTATTGCTGGCACTATTCTACGGTGTCATTGATGTGTTGCAATTTCGCTCTTGGACTTTCTTCTTTGTGGTCATCGGCATGAACTCCATTGTGATTTATATGGTCAAAAAATTCATTGATTTTTCCTTTACCGCCGATGCGCTCTTTGGGGGCTTGCTGAGCTTTTTTTCAGAACCGGTACAAATTGTTGGCGCGGTGGTAGCCTATATTTTCATTCAATGGGTATTTATGTGGATTCTGCATCGCAATAAATTATTTCTAAAAGTGTAATTTGTCGATAAATTCATTTGCTTAACCTTTAAAAATATCTATTTCCCGCTCAAACCGCCTGTTTTTCAGGTGTGCTTTGGGCGGGATATTCAAGTATTCAATCCTTATGCAAGAAAAAGATTTTACGAAAAAAGGAATTTCCAGGCGCGACTTCGTCAAAGGAACCGCCGCTACTCTGGCCGCTTTTAGCATTGTTCCCCGCCACGTGTTGGGGAAAGGGTTTCTGGCGCCAAGCGATCAGCTGACCAAAGGCATCATTGGAGTGGGTGGGATGGGACAAGGCCACATTCCCTACGCCGGCACCCGCGTGGTGGCCATTTGTGATGTAGACAAAAGACATCTTTCCTCTACCCTAGCCAAGCTTGATAAAGGCACCAAAACATTCAGCGATTACCGAGAACTGATTCAGCTTCCAGAAGTGGATATTGTTCACATTGCCACGCCCCCGCACTGGCACGGCATTATGGCCGCCGACGCCGCCCGTGCCGGAAAAGATATCTGGTGCGAAAAACCCATGACCCGCACCATCGGGGAAGGCAAACGAGTGATGGAGGCCGTACAGCAGCACGGGCGTATTTTCCGGCTCAATACCTGGTTTCGGTTTGAATCCAATTTTTACGGAATGAACACCACCGTAAAACCCATCAAAAAACTCGTCGATAGCGGCATGCTGGGCTGGCCCCTGACGGTCACCGTTGGAAAGCATACGGGTTTTGACTGGAAGTTTTACTGGGTAGGCAAAACGGATCTCACACCGCAGGCCGTGCCGGCTGAACTCGACTACGATCAGTGGCTGGGCCCTGCACCCTACAAACCCTACAACGCACACCGCACCCACGGGACGTTCCGCGGCTACTGGGATTACGACGGTGGCGGACTCGGCGACATGGGACAGCACTACATCGACCCGATTCAGTATTTTCTGGGAAAAGATCACACAAGCCCCGTGCGGGTAGAAGTAGACGCTCCTCAACAGCATACCGACGCCGTAGGCACCTGGCGACGGATTGAATTTACCTACGAAGATGGCTGCAAGATTATTCTTGACGGCGAAGGAAAAGACGTAAACGCGCCCTACATTGCCGGTCCCAAAGGCAACGTGTATAATGGTTTCCGTTGCGACATTCCTGATTTTGAGAAAAAATTAGCCGCTTTTCCCGATCCTGAGCCTCAGGTGACAGATTTTGTGGAAGCAGTGAAAAAACGGCAGAAATTTGCGCTCAACGAAGAAAACGGCCACCGTTCCTGCACGATTGTAAACATGGGACTGGCCGCTCTGCGGCTGGGAAGATCGCTGTCGTTTGATCCGGTAAAACAACAGTTTATCGACGATGAAGGTGCCAACCGTCTCATTGACCAACCCATGCGCGCACCCTGGAACGTGTAAGAAAGTTTTGTGAAAAGCAAGATTTACTGTCTTTACTTTTCCCCGTTAAGTTTGTCCTAATGCCTCATGAAACTACCCAAAGAAGTGAAAAAATATATCTTTAATACCATCCTGTTTTGCCTGCTGCTGACTCCCGCCTGGGCGCAGCAACTAAACACAAATCGAACCACCGCCACGCGCATCGCGGATCTGCTGGCCCAAATGCCTGCCAAAGACGCCAAAGCGCTGGCCAAAAATGCTGAAGAAACAGCTGCCCTGGGCAAAGACGGCCTGGCGCTGCTTATCTCGCGGCTTTATCCAACCGGCCACGGCGACAACTCGGCGATTCAATATGCCATCGGTGGATTTACTTACTACGTTACCCAACCCGGTAAAGAAGCCTGGCGCCAACTAGCCTCCGAAGCATACGCGCAGGCCTTGCCCAAATTGACCGATAAAACTAATCAGGCTTTTGTCCTTTTTCAGTTGCAGCAGGTTGCAAAAGCCGAAGCAGTTCCAACCCTGATTACTTTTTTAGAAGATAAAGAACTGGCCGGGCCCGCTGCCCGCGCGCTGGCAAAAGCCGCAACTCCACAAGCCGGTCAGGCCCTGATGGCGGCGCTGGAAAAACCCTGGGGAGACAATCACCTGTCGTTTATGGAAGCTTTGGGCGATATGCCCTACCCTGAGGCGGCACCCGTTGTGGAGCGCCTGGCTGCAAACGAGGATCCAATAGTTAAAAATACGGCTAATTATACCCTGGCTCAGCTGGCCATGCCGTCCTCAGAAAACCTGCTGCAACAGGCTGCACAAAAGAGCGGCTACGTATACAGCGAGTCCAACGGTACGGCCTACTACCTTCGGTATCTGACCCTCAGACTGGCCAAAGGAGAAAACGCCGCCGTAGCCAAAGCCGCTCAAACGCTGCTCAACCAAACGACGGCTGCTACACAAACAGCTACCCGCACGGCCGCACTCAAACTTCTGGCTGATGCCACAGGCGAGGCCGGAGCAACTATTCTGGTAAAAGCTGCCGAAAGTGCCGACGGAGAATATCGTGCCGCGGCCCTGAAATACCTGCAACCTCTGGCAAGCCCGGCAAATACAGCGCTGCTACTAAAAACGCTGGCCAAAGGTTCTCCGGCGGTGAAGGCGGATGTTATGAGTTATTTTGGAAAGATCAATGCCAAAGCGGCCCTGCCTGCCATCCTTAAATTGCTTTCAGCCAAAGACCAAAGCGTTCAGCTGGCAGCAATTGATGCGGCTGGAAAAATCGGAGATGAAAGTGCTATCCCTGCCTTTCTACCTCTGCTCAAATCCGGAAACAGCGAAACAATTCGGGCGGTAAAAACAGCCATTTTGTCCATGAAAGGCTCAAAAGTTGTCGATCAGGTGGCGGCCGCAACTCCGTCGCTTGTGCCGGCAGCGCAGGTAGCTTTTGTTGAAATTCTGGCTGCCCGCCGGGCTGATACGCAGATGAGCGTCATTTCGGCCCTGCTCAAAAGCCCGAATGCAGACGTGAAAACAGCCGCCTTTACGGCTTTGAAACAGGTCGCTACCGGTCAGGATTTACCCCAACTTTTTACCCTGCTGAATACGACCACCGATGCGGGTCATCAGGTATCGGTGCAGGAAGCAATTAAAGCGACGATTGGGTCGGCAGGAAAAGTGGATCAGCAAACGGATCGCGTGATGCAGCAAATGGCCTCCGCTCCTATGCCCTCGGCATATTTGCCCATTTTGGCGGCAATTGGGGGTAAGAAAGCATTGACTGCCGTAACGACTGCCTACAAAAGTTCCGATCAGCAAATGCAGCAGGCAGCTATTGGTTCGCTGGCGTCCTGGTCTACGCAGGAAGCAGCCGGAGAACTATATACAATTGGAACAACCACAACCAACGACAGCTACCGCGATGCGGCTCTGAAAGGATTTGTGAAAAGTATCAGCAGCTCGCCGGCCACTCCCGTTCAGAAAGTTCTGTCGCTACGCAAAGCACTGACTTTCGTCAAAACAGCTGAACAGAAACAGCTGGTTTTGAAAGAATTACAAAAAAATAAAACCTTTGAGTCCCTGGTTGTAGCTGGCAAATACCTTGACGATGCACCCGTGCAGCAGGCTGCCGCACAGGCCGTCATGAGTATTGCCCTGGCCAACCCCGACTGGAATGGTTCGGTGGTGAGCGGCCTTCTTAACAAAACCATGCAGGTGCTGGCCGGACAAGATAGTGAGTACCAAAAAGAGGCCATACGCAAGCACCTTTCGGAGCTGCCTAAAGGCGATGGTTTTGAGGCAATTTTTAACGGAAAAGATTTGACCGGCTGGAAAGGACTCGTCGAAAACCCCATCAAACGCGCCAACATGCCTGCCGATTCGCTTCGCGCCAAACAAGCCCTTGCGGACGAAAAGATGCGTACCGGATGGGTGGTGAAGAATGGCGAACTGGTCTTTACCGGAAAGGGAGATAATCTATGTACCGAGAAAAAATATGGCGATTTTGAAATGTACGTAGACTGGAAAATCGAACCCGAAGGCGATGCCGGAATCTACCTGCGGGGCACCCCACAGGTGCAGATTTGGGATACCTCCCGTGTGAGCGTGGGCGCACAGGTGGGCTCGGGTGGATTGTACAATAATCAGAAAAATGAAAGTAAGCCTTCGCAGGTAGCCGATAACGCCGTGGGCGAATGGAATACATTTTATATCAAAATGATTGGCGACCGGGTAACCGTCGATTTAAATGGTATTCGGGTGGTTGAAAACGTAATCCTGGAAAACTATTGGGATAAAAATCTGCCGATTTTTCCTACGGAACAACTTGAATTACAGGCCCATGGAACGCAGGTCTACTACCGGGATATTTATGTCAAAGAGCTTGCCCGCCCCGAGCCGTTTGTGCTTCCGGAAGATGAAAAACTAGCTGGTTTTAAACTACTTTTTGACGGTACCAACATGCACGAATGGACCGGAAATACGCAGGATTATGTCATCGAGGAAGGTGTCCTGGTGACCCGTCCCACGGGTCGCGGCAACGGAAATCTATATACGAAGGAGCAATACCAGGATTTCAATTTTCGGTTTGACTTTCAGCTGACGCCCGGTGCCAACAACGGTTTGGGCATTCGTGCTCCGCTTTCGGGCGATGCCGCTTACGTGGGCGCTGCCGAGTTACAGATTCTGGACGATACCGCGCCCATTTATGCTAACCTGCAACCCTATCAGTATCATGGGTCGGTGTACGGCATTATCCCCGCCAAACGCGGTGCCCTGAAACCCGTTGGCGAATGGAATTCAGAAGAGGTAATCCTTCAAGGCAATAAAATAAAGGTAATCTTGAACGGAACTACGATCATTGACGGCGATTTGGCAGAAGCTACCAAAAACGGAACAGCCGACAAAAAAGATCATCCCGGCCTGACTAATCCCACGGGTCATATCGGGTTTTTGGGCCACGGAACGGTGGTGAAGTTTCGGAATATTCGGGTGAAGGATTTGACGGTAAAAGAAGCTCCTGCACCTGTGGAGGAAACGAAGAAAAAGCGTCGGAAGAAATAAGCTTTTGTAAGGTTTAATTTTTAACAGAAAAGGGCTGATTTGCGCATGTGCAAATCAGCCCTTAATTATTAGTAACCAGCCAATTTCTGAATAGTTCAATCCACTAAAAAGTCTGTTTGTTCCCCGTTTCTTAACGCAACAAATGCCCGTTCGCGGGAGTCAGAGGAATTGAAAAGCCAAATTTCGGACCGTCCGCTTTTGTAGTTAAACACAAGCGCATCTTTCCCATTATTATTAATCTTTGAAAGCGATTCTACCTGATCTAAATTAATCATGAAACCTGTTCCTTCTAAATGAACCAACTTTGCCATAAACGACACAAAAATTAAAGATTACTAGCCGTTGAAATTCCTACGTTGGAATCAACTTTACCCAATGTACATAACTATGGGCAATAGCTAATGTACAAAGGCGGTTTCTTTTTTACCAAACCTTACGTAATTCAATGTTTATCTGGTTTTTTTGAAATAGACATCCGCAAAATCCATGTATCGCTCCCAGTCAAAAAGCGTGAGTCCATGCCCACCCGGCCGCAAATGATATCCCAGTGTCTGACTGACTACGGCCTTCCCGATAGTCGGTTGCGTAGCAGTCGGCAGTGGAGACAGCCCAAAAAGTTTAAACACCGGCTCGGCATATTTTACCGACAAAAATTCCCCAACAGGATCCGCCCAGGCATCTTCCGACGCGCTCGCAACGTAGACCGCCCGCGGGGCCATCAGGGCGATGAGCATGTGCTGATCCACCGGCAGCTCTTTCTCGCGGTCATTGAAGGTTTTATAAACCTGTGAAAACCAGTGTGGAAAATTTGTGTTGATGACTTTCACCGTTTCACCCACCATCCGGCGCGAAAGGGCCGCACCTGTGCAGCCCGAGTCGTTGGAGATCGTCAGTGCGAATCGCTCGTCCTGCGCACCACACCATAAGGCCGCTTTGCCACCGCGGGAATGACCCACCACGGCCACGCGTTGTGGATCAATGGCAGCGTCGGTCACGAGGTAATCCATTACCCGACTTGCGCCCCAGCCCCAGGCGCCGATTGCCCGCATGCCATTGGCGGCCTGTTTTTGATCCGGATACAGTCTTAATACCTGCTGATCGTAGGTATTTTTATTATCCGCAGCCACATCAGCGACGTGAAACGCCGCTACGGCATACCCGCGCTGAATAATTTCTTCGGCGGGCCAGAACTCCATTTTCACCTTCCGTGTCGGATCCATATTTGTGGTATCCCGATGATTAATCAACAAAAATACCGGCGGGGCTATTGGTGTATTGTCAGGAATAAAAAGCACCAGCCGAATAGTCACAAAATCGCCGCCGCGGTAGGCCTGAATATCAACTTCTTTGAGCGTAGCTGTGCCGTTCATGACACCCTTCTGTACTTTTTTGGTATAAAAACGCAGGCTGTCCAGCTCTTTGGGTACCTGACCGTAGACATTATCCTCAAACAGTTTGACCACTTCTGCCCGGCGCGCATTTTGCCAATCTGCTTTATTCTTCACCCTTTCACCCGATTCGGTACGCAGCAATTCTGGCAGATTCAGCGAATCACTACCAGACTTCTGCGCCACAGCGGTGGACATTGTACCAAAAAACAAACAGAAAAATAACCTTTTGTATACTTGAATATGTATCATAAAAAATCCTTTATGCTAAATGAGCTATAAATAAACCAATTTTAATCAAGTGCATACGCAACGTACACATCACCTGAAGCAGATTTTAACTTACCACCTCCGCAGGCAATTACCACGTATTGCTTACCATTCACCGAATATGTAGCGGGTGTTGCGTAGCCAGCAAACGGCAATTGGGTCTGCCACAGAATTTTGCCCGTAAGGCGATCAAAGGCACGAAACTGCTCGTCTTTGGTAGCCGCAATAAACAGCAGTCCGCTACTTGTAACGAGTGGTCCGCCATAATTATCCGTTCCGGTAGGTGCAATTCCCCGTTCGGTCAATTCTTTATACTCACCTAGCGGCACCTGCCATTTGTGCTCGCCTGTATTGAGATCAATTGCTGTGAGCGTCCCCCAGGGTGGTGCGCTCACCGGGTATCCATCCTGATCGTACCACCGGTTATAACCCGTGTGCTTGTAGGGAAGCCGGCCGCTGTTTGATTTCGCCACGACGGAAATAGATTTTTTATCCGATAGAAAATCCAGAATCGCTTTTTTTTCTTGTTCCGAAATATGAGAAAAAGAAGGCATCATACCCTTCCCCTGCTCCAAAACCTGCCGAATGGCCTGCGGCGAAAGGCGACTACCGATGCCCACCAGAGACGGATACGATCCGTCGTGATTGCCCTGTCTTTCGTTGCCATGACAAGCCGAGCAGTAGCGGCTATATAATTCTTTGCCGGTCTGATTGGCCGGATTTGCAGCCTGCTCAATAGGTACGAGCGACGAAAAGCAGGGATTTTCTTTTGCCGGAATATAGAGCACTCCTTCGGGATCTGACGCCGCGCCGCCCCACTGAGCCCCACCGTCCGTTCCGGGAAAAAATAAGGTCATTTGGCCCGTTATCGGAATGTATGGACTGCCCGTTCGGGCCGTTTTCAGCGTTTGGGCGATGCTGACTTTGTCTTTTGACCAGGGATTAATATCTTTTTCGGTAAAGGACTGCCTGGTAAATGGAGCCGGTTTTCGGGGAATTGGCTGCGTTTTGGCGGTAGTTTCACCCGGCATGGCCTCATAGTCAAAGGATTTTTCATCAATGGGAAAGAGTGGTTCGCCCGTTACCCGGTTGAACACAAACACCTGCCCCTGCTTGGTAATCTGTGCCACGGCATCAACTTTTTTTCCCTGATGCAATACGGTTACCAAATTGGGTGTAGTGGGCGGGTCACGATCCCAGATGTCGTGATGCACCAGTTGAAAATGCCACAGCCGCTTGCCCGTGGCGGCATCCAGGGCCAGCAGACAATTGGCGTAGAGATTATCGCCCGTGCGGTTTCCTCCGTAAAAATCAAACGCCGCCGATCCCGTAGGAATGTACACAATGCCCCGGTCCCGGTCAATGGCCATACCTGCCCAGGCATTGGCACCGCCCAGCCGCTCGCGCGGGTTGGCCGGCTGCCAGCTGGAATACCCAAATTCGCCCGGCTTTGGAATGGTATGAAACGTCCAGACCAAGGCTCCACTGCGGGTATCATAGGCCCGTATATCGCCTAGCAGGGCAAACTCATTTTCAGACACCCGCGCACCCACGATCAGCAGATTTTTATAAATCGTATTGGGCGTGTTGGACCGAATGTAATCATCTGCACCAGGCCGTTCTACACCCGTTTTCAGGTCAATGCGTCCGCCGGTTCCAAAGTCAGAAAGTACTTTTCCGGTTTTGGCATCCAGCGCATACACCCATTTTCCCAATCCAAAAAAGATTCGTTCGTCCTTTCCGTCCGACCAGTAGGTAACGCCCCGGCTCGTCATGCCACCTTGACCTTCAAATTTTGTTTTCCAGCGTTCTTCTCCCGTAGCCGCATCAAGGGCAAATGCCTGTGTATCTGCCGAAACGCCATACAGAATACCCTTAATTATGATGGGGTTGCATTGCATTTGGCTGCGGTTGCCTACCGTATCGGCACCACCGGATGCATACGTCCATGCAACTTTCAGGTTTTTTATATTTTGTGGGGTAATGTTGTTGAGTACCGAATAATGACTTCGTTCTGCATCGCCCTGATACTCCGGCCAATCCACGTCCTGATTTACCGATTTGCCGTTAAATCCGATTGTTAGGGTCAGCAACAGGATGCCGATGCCATACCACATCCATGTACGTTGTTTTTGCATGATTGTTTTAATTTTCGTTTAAAGCACGCAGGGCTGCACCCTGCGCTGATAGATTGCGCCCTTTTAGGGCTTGGAGGGTTTTTATAAAAACACATATGCCTCTTTTTCTCCTGTAATTAAAAGTGAGTTTATCCGAAATTTCCCGGTAGTCTTGGTAATAAAAATTTTACCAAAAAAAGACCTCTCCGTTTGGGGAAAGGTCATTTGGTCATATCTAGGAAAGTTTGGCTCCATTAGTCCAACATGACCTGATAGATGGGATCTTCAATAATGTTTACATCCACGACTTTTTCGGCTTTTCGGAGTCGTTGCCGACAATCGGCGCTGAGATGTTTTAAATGTATCTTTTTACCCGCAAGTTCGTAGCGTTCTGTCAATTTATTCAAGGCTTCAATGCCTGACATATCCGCCACCCGACTTTCTTTGAAATCAATAATCACCTCCTCAGGATCATTTGTAACATCAAACTTCTCGTTAAATGCCATGACCGATCCAAAAAACAGTGGCCCCATGATTTGGTAATGTTTGACTCCGTTTTCATCCACAAATTTTCTGGCCCGAATGCGTACGGCATTCTGCCAGGCGAAAGTTAAGGCAGAAATTATAACGCCAATCAACACAGCAAGCGCCAGATTGTGTAGCAGAACCGTAATGGCTGCCACCAAAATTCCTACAAAAACATCTGCCCTGGGCATGCTGCCAATCATACGAAAACTTGCCCATTCAAACGTGCCAATAGACACCATGATCATCAGGCCAGTAAGGGCCGCCATAGGAAGTTGCTCGACGAGCGAAGCACCAAACATAATAAAAAGCAGCAGCGAAACCGCCGCCACAATACCCGACAACCGCGCCCGGGAACCCGCCGAAATATTAATAAGGCTTTGCCCAATCATCGCACAACCGCCCATACCCGAGAACAAGCCGGTTAGAATATTGGCCGCTCCCTGTGCCACGGCCTCTTTATTGCTACGGCCACGGGTTTGAGTTATTTCGTCAATCAGGTTCAGTGTTAGCAAGCTTTCGATAAGACCAACTCCCGCCATAATTGCGGCATAGGGAAAAATAACTTCGAGGGTTTGGAAGTTCAAGGGGACGTTAGGAATATGGAAAGGAGGAAATCCGCCCTGTATGGAAGCAATGTCGCCAACGGTTCTTGTATCAATCCCAAAACCAATGACCAATGCTGCAATAATCAGGATTGCTACCAAAGAAGAGGGAATGGCTTTGGTAAATTTGGGCAATGCCCAGATAATGAACATCGTAAGTAGTACCAAACCCAGCATCAGGTGTAGACTCGGACCTGTCATCCAGTGCAAAGTGCCGTCGCTTCCCAGAGTTTTGAATTGATCAAGTTGGGATAAAAATATGATTAAGGCCAGGCCATTCACAAACCCGAACATCACTGGATGGGGCACCAAACGAATGAATTTCCCCAACCGCAATACACCGGCCAACACCTGAATTAGTCCGCTCAAAATGACGGCAGCAAAGATGTACTCAACCCCGTGTGTCTTGGCCAGCGCAACAATAATGACCGCAATAGCACCCGTTGCACCAGAAATCATCCCCGGTCTGCCGCCAAAAATCGCCGTTACCAGTCCCATCATAAAGGCCGCATAAAGCCCGGTCAAAGGCGAAAGGCCTGCAATCAGGGCAAAGGCAACGGCTTCTGGAATCAGGGCAATTCCTACGGTAAGACCCGCTAAAATTTCGATTTTATAGTCTACTTTTTGAGAAAATTCAAATAGCTTAAAGTATTGTTTCATGTAATTTTATAAAAAATGAAATGCAGTAAACACGTACTTACCTGGCGGGCAAGCCTTGTATTTATTTAGAAAAAAGAATGAAAAATTAGTACGAAGTGTACCGGGAGAATGGGACAAAGAAGAAATTCAGGGTGGAGTACAAAATACCTCGGTCATAGCTAGTCAATTCAGAATAGCTGCAAAAGTGACGAAGATCTTAGAAATATACAATTTATAGAGTCTATTTATAAAATTTGACGTATAAGTTCTTTATAAAAGCTAATTCTAGGCACTTATAACCCTAACAGTACTAAGGTTGAGCGAAAGACTTTGGTCATTTCCCATATTTCAAAATAATTGCTAGTTGCCCGGCATGATAAGCAGTATGCGAGACGATCCGTCCCAAAGCTTCGGCAAGCGTTTTGGTACCAAACTCTTTGGTTGTGATTTCCCTTTGCCAATCAGCCTCTGTTTGGGATAGAATACCGGATTTAAGCATATCAAAGGCATGTTGCTGATAGATCAACAATTCTTCAAGATCAGTCCATTCGCCGGTATCTTTTTGTGCAATAACCGTTTTGGCTGAAACTTTTAGTTCTTTTTGTCCAAATACATTTTTACTGAAAAGAAGTTCCACATCCGCTACATGCCGAATCAGAAAGCCTGCGCTATTGGGACAATCTCCTATCCTTTTATGTACATCATCCTTAGAGATGCTGCCAAGAAGATTTGAAAACCGCGTCCGGGCTTCCAGCCATAGGTGAATGTTCATTGATTGCATTGCGGTTGGTAGTAAAGTTTGCTTCCTATAAATGATTCAATTCATTACGCAATAGTAGTGTTTTAAACTTTTTTTACCCCTGACCGAAGTCACTTGCAGGACTAATTAAAAATCAGATGTACAAAAAAAGTGCTCCCGCCAGAAAGCAGGAGCACCAAATTCAAAGAGGGTTTACGGTTATTTTACTTTTCGGGTAATCACAAATGGTACACAAACTTCCGCCGGGCAGCAGTCTTCTACCACCACTACCACCGGACAGCAACCTTCCGCCGGGCACGTTCCCGACGTAGATGTGAAGGTGTACTCGTAGCTTCCCAGTTCGGTTTCGCTTGCCGTGTAGGAATTGCCAATTGCCACTTGCACGGGTTGTCCTCCCTGCTCTTGTCGGAACCAAACCACACCGGAATACTCCTGTGGAACGTTTAGAACCAAAGCACTTCCCTGACCGCGGCACAGTAGTATTGGTACCGTAAAGCACTCACGATCTATGTCGTCTTCCGTTTCGTCGCCGTTGCCGGGTGTGCTGTCTACGTCTTCTTCGGTCATGTCCGTGATCTCGGCTGTGTTGAACCATACGCCTGCGGCTATGATTTTCACGCTGATTTGCAAACTTGCCGTATCGCCAACTGCGAGGCTGTCGAAACTCCATTTTTTGGTCAGCTGCGAGTAGGTTCCGATGTCAGCCATACTGCTCAGGTACTGAACTCCGGCACTGAGACTGTCAGTTACTTCTATGCCGTGAACAGTCCCCTCTCCTTCGTTCCAAACCCGGATTGTGTAGGTAACAGTATCCCCCAGCATCGCCAGTTTTTTATCGATTGCTTTGTCCAATGCCAAATCGTAAATCTTGTCGCAATTCAATCGCTGAACAAGTATCGTATCGCTGCATTGTCCATTGCTAACAATGAAAGCGTAGCTCATGTCTTCTACAGCCATGCCAGTGATTTTACCATCCGCCGTGATCGTCGCCAGGTTTCCAGCCGCTACCGTCCAGGTAGCACCCGCTACGGATGGCAGCGTAAGCGTATCAAAACAGGTCGTTTGGTTGGGTAGTTCGAGTACACCCCGGAAAACGAAAACGGTATCTGAACATGTACTACCCAATGCAGCATCACGCAGTATGAACATGTACACACCGCTTTCGTTCAGACCGCTAACAATTCCGGTTTGAGCATCTATACTCACACCTACCGGGTTAAGTGCTGTACTGATCCATTCTTCACCGGCGGCAGCGTCGGGAAGATCGGTAGTGGTTTCGGGCTTGCAAACGAACACATCGGCACCCGCCGCAGGCTTGACGCACACCTCGCTGCAATCCCGGAAAGGAATCGTCAACGTGATGTCGGTGAAACAATCATCTTTTCCATTAAAAATCCGCACAATGTACTCCTGACCGCTCGCTGAACCAGGATTGGGTAGGCCATTGATGGTAAAGGATGCGCCATTTAATGAAGTAGCCGCTGCATAAGTTGACAATCCGGCCAATGAGGTAGCGTAGGTATAGCGGTTACCGCCAACAATTCCACTTACACTGAAAGAAGCATCGGTATTAGCCGTTTTGCCATCACAACTTGCCGCCACCGGATCGATAGAAGCAACGACCGGCTGTACACAAGGCGAATATAAACCCGCATCGATTGTTGGATTATCCTTATCTAAACCTGTCAGCGTTGGATCAAGACTTACCACTTCACTCAAACCTTCGGTAGTGAAATCGTTGTCTTTCGTTTCATCACCGCCTTCGTTTTGCTTCGATGAAATCAGGCATGAATCGGGAAGCGTCGTTACGTCGATTTGTACAATATAATCACCAGCCAAAAGATTCGTAAAGCTGTACGCGCCATTTCCGGCGGTGGTGGTGGAATCGAGTTTCGAATTTGGCGCACCGCCAATAGCTGACCACAGAATGATTTTAACACCATTCACACCCGGCTCGCCTGCGTCCTGTTGTCCGTTGTCGTTCAGGTCCTTCCAAACGAAGTCGCCTAATGAACCTTTGGGAGAAATCAGACCAGCGTCGATTGTTGGGTTGTCTTTATTCAAGCCCGTCAGCGTTGGGTCAAGACTTACAACCGGCGAAAGTCCAGCGGTGGTAAAGTCGTTGTCGCTTGCGTCATCACCGACATTTTGCTTCGGTGAAATCAGGCATGAATCGGGAAGTGTGGTTACGTCGATCTGAACAATGTAGTCGCCCGCCAACAGATTCGTAAAGCTATACGCTCCGTTTCCAGCGGTGGTGGTGGAGTCGAGTTTTGCACCCGGCGCACCGCCAACAGCTGACCATAGAATCACCTTCACACCGTTGACACCCGGCTCGCCGTCGTCCTGCTGCCCGTTGTCGTTCAGGTCTTTCCAGACGAAGTCGCCCAGGCTGCCTTTGGGTGAAATTAAACCCGCGTCGATTGTTGGGTTGTCTTTGTTAAGTCCAGTCAATGTTGGATCAAGCGTAACAACGTCGCTCAAACCTTCGGTTGAGAAGTCGTTATCTTTTTCGTCATCACCACCTTCATTTTGCTTCGAAGAAATCAGGCACGAGTCAGGCAGCGTAGTTACGTCTAATTGTACGATGTAGTCGCCCGCCAGAAGATTCGTAAAGCTATACGCTCCGCTTCCGTCGGTAGTTGTTGAGTCGAGTTTCGCATCCGGCGCACCGCCAACAGCTGACCATAGAATAACCTTCACACCATTCACACCCGGCTCGCCGTCGTCCTGCTGCCCGTTGTCGTTCAGGTCTTTCCAAACGAAGTCGCCCAGGCTGCCTTTGGGTGAAATTAAACCCGCGTCGATTGTTGGGTTGTCTTTGTTAAGTCCAGTCAATGTTGGATCAAGCGTTACAACTTCGCTCAAACCTTCGGTTGTGAAATCGTTGTCTTTTTCATCGTCGCCACCTTCATTTTTCTTCGAAGAAATAAGGCAGGAATCGGGAAGCGTCGTAACGTCGATTTGTACAATATAATCACCAGCCAAAAGATTCGTAAAGCTGTACGCGCCATTTCCGGCGGTGGTGGTGGAATCGAGTTTTGCACCCGGCGCACCGCCAACAGCTGACCATAGAATCACCTTCACACCATTCACACCCGGCTCGCCGTCGTCCTGCTGACCGTTGTCGTTCAGGTCTTTCCAGACCAAGTCGCCCAGGCTGCCTGTGACACATTCTTTCCTGGGCAAAATCACCAGCACATCTTTATAGCAGCATTCCCCATTGTATAAACGAACCATAAATGTATCCTGAGCAGCTTCGGGATTTGCCAAATCCGAAATTAGAAGGCTATCCCCATCAAGGACAGTTGCAGCTGCGTACGAAGGACCTGTAAAGGTAGCCCCCTTGGAGAATGCGAATTTATCTGCACAAACAATCGAAGTTATTTTAATTTTTCCATCATCATTAGAGGTATTTAAATCACAGGTGGCAGGAGTAGCTACAACAGTTTCAGCGGACGGGAAAACGCAGTAAAACCCAGCGTCAAGTGTATGATTGACCGTACCAAAAACACCGGTTGTCACGGTATCTACCGGGTACATGCCACCCGCAATAGAAAACATGAATGCATCTGAATCAATTCTGTCATTCCCCCCGTCGTCAGTACTATTTTGAACGGTCAGGATGAATTTACCAACCCCATCAACCCGCAAAGTATCATCGGCAAACTGTCCGTTTACCCCATAAACGACGGTATATTTCGTATTTGGAAGCAGGACCGAATCTGCGTCAGTTCCAACCCATGTCCCTCCAATTAATGAGGCCTGACTACGGAATAAATACTCTCCGTCTGCATTTGTTTTGGTGGTTGCGATCAGCGAATTGTTCTTGTAAAGAGCCACAGATACATCTTTCAGCGCTTTTTCGCAGGCATCCTGCACCCCGTTTTTATCCGTATCTACCCAAACCCGGTTACCGATTTCAATAAGTTCAATTGTCGAACAACTCAGCTCAATATCACCTAAGCCGGTTGCTTTGGCAAAAGTACCGGGGTTTTGATTTCCATCCGGACCACGAGTAATGTATACCGCATACGCACCTGTTACCAGGCCGGTCGTGTTGTCCATGTACCGTACACCACCCGCAAAAGGATGCCTGTCGACAGGGTCAATTGTCGTTACAACAACGCTTCCCGAGCCGGGTTTTAGAGCCAGTCCGCCCATCACTTCTTCGGCGTGATAGACTACCGTACCATTTTCCTGAATCCAGTCGTCGTTATAAAACTCGCCAAAGCCTGGTCCCTGCGAATTATTCACGCCGTAACCTGTATTCGGACCTGCCTTTGCATTGTTTTCCAACACAAATGTACCGTTGGAATTGTATGCCCTGAGCACATCCCCTGCCTGTGAATTTGTCTCATACAAAGTTGTAGTGGTCACGTAGGGGCGGTAGTTTTGATCGCCTCCCTGCCATCCAGTCCGGTCGCCAAAACCCAGAACCATCGACCCATCAATATCAAACTCTATATCCGTAAACATCGGCACCGGGTGTCGAAGGGTTCTACTGCCATCCAGCAAATCTGCAAAAACGTCCGTCCATGGATACCACCCGGTTATGTTGATACTCCCGGCGGCGGGGTATCCTTTTGGGTACGTTAACGGGAAATCGAAAATTTGGGTAAATGAATTTCCATCCAATTCATAAACTGTTGCCCGCAAATCTGATTTGTTGCCGGAAGTCTGAGCATCACATACACCTCCCACGTATACTTTGCCATTATAAACCTTCAATGCCCACGGGCGATACTCCCCCCCGACGCAGGTTGCTGGTATGGCCATTGAGTCAACATTTGTGAGTGTAGGTTTGGTAATCCCGTCTGTATTGTACTGGGAAATGTCAATAGAATACAATTTTTTATTGTTCATATTGACAAACCACAGCTTATTTCCATCATCAGAAATATCCAAATCTCCGATGCCAATTTTTCCAATTTCTGCAAAAGATTGAGAGTCCCGGCTAGGCTGGGTTCGGTCACCCACCAAACCCCGATCAGAATTGCTATCAATTGAGCCGATTTCAATACCGAGGTCATCTTTCACATTCAGGAAAGGACTCGTAGTTGGCGCTGCGGGGATGGAATAATCTGTTACGTATAATCCACCCAAACCCAGTGGACCAAGTCCGGCATGCCGTTTCAAAGTAGCACTTTGAAAAAGTTTACGTGTATATTTATTGTAGGCCAATCCCCATATCGTTCCCACTTCACTTGCTTTGGCAATGGGCGCCTCTCCTTCAAATGTAAGAGACGAAACGCCATAGGGGATTGTCACGAGTGCATCCGAATCGTAGGAACTACTTCCCACAACCAGTGGATCACCATAAGTAAAGCAGGGAACGAACACATTCAGATTTTGATCCGAACAAAAATCAATCGGATTGATGATACCCAAATCAACCCCGCAGTCCGGAGCATTGACAAACTGAACCGATGTCCGGGAATCCGTCCCGCTTACACCTAAATTATAGACAGAGGGAATGTTGGAAAACTCTACCCGCACGGGATACTTATCCGTCGGAATAGGCATTAAATAATTCCCGAATCCGTCCGTAGTTGCGGTAAACACCGTTCCGTCACAAGCCGTTGCCGTAACCAATACATCGCCTACTCCGGCAGTTTCACCCGGAGCACGAATACCATCATCATTGAAGTCCTTATACACAATCCCACCCAAATGTGTACCATCGCAGAGCTGAACAGTGCATGCGGAAGGCACATTATAGGTAGCCGTAACACTGCATGATGTAGTATTTTCAAAGGAAACTTCCACGAGGTTGTTAGAACTTCCATCCGCATCAACCTCAAATGCGACTACTTGTGGTGTCACAATTGTCGTAGTTCCGATACGGTCCGGGTTCCCGGGTACTTGTGGATAAACGACAGTAATCAAGCCCGGTTTAATGGTCCTGACCTGCCCGTCAAGTGTTACTTCAATACTTTCACCCGAAGGTGCGTTGGTCCAGCCAATTTCTACGCTAACGGTTGCTTTACTTTGACCGCCCACGAGGTAACAGCCCGAAACATCCACTTTTTGAATTAGAAGTGAACATTGTGCCTGAGCTTTCGGAGAAAAACCTGCCAGAAATAAAATCGTAAGACACAGCAAATACAACGCCTGCGGATTAATTCCATAGCGAGTCTGCTTTCCGGAATTGCCCGGAAATGGACGTAGATGTTTCATCATACTTAGTTGTAAATTAGGAAAGAGTGTATGGAAAGGCACCGTGGATTGACCACGAGACAGGAAAAAGGGAAGTGCATACAAAGAGTTTTATTAGTGTGATTAAAAAACTGATAGACCTGGCTAAGCTTAAATCCATCGCAACAATACTACATCTTTAAGCAATTAAAGTGCCATTTTATGTATTTTTTGACTTACAACCAAGGTGTCTTATACTAACTTTTTAGTTATATTTTTTTATTGTCAATTAGAATAAATATTAAACCGAGAAGTATTATTCACAGCACTTTTTTCACACACGAAAGAACTTCAAATAAGTTCTCTATGTCACATCTGTTTTTTTATCAATTAGTTAAATAGTAAATATTTCAGAATGTAAAGACCTAAATAGAAGTTTTGGCAAATTAACAATTCTATTTTTTAGTTACATTTTTAATTCATTTTTTAAACAAACCAGAACTATCAACAGTACTACATCAACCCTATTAAATTTAAAATATACAACATTTTCATGCTTTCTTCTTAAAAGATTCAGGACGCCAATAGAGGTTTTTCTTAGAATTTTGCTACATTTTCAGGAGATTTTGGTTTACAAAAATGATACCATTTTAAATTTCTATACGTCAGAAACTCTCAACGCAGTCGCTTTTTGCAACCTATCACTCAACCCAAAAATACATCGCTACTGTAACATGTAGCTACACTACATCTTTTTATACATTCCCAGGCAATCCAAATACAGTAACACGAATACAGAAAATGGATGAAGTGGGGATGCCGTGAGGGGATAGGTAGGGTGAAGAAGTTTGTAATACAACATTGTTAGTGCGGTACAAGCGTAGGATTGATACCAAATCTGCTTTAAATAATAAACCTTACAATGCGACTGGTTCAACTTACACATCCCGATTACGGCCGCCGGGTAGCCGTGGTAGAGGAACCCGATTTACGGGTCATTCTCACGTTTGACAGTATTTTTTCATTGGCCAAATCGGCAATTCAACAGCAGCAATCTCTCATTCAGCTCATTGGTGATTCACTTTCCAGCCAAACGATCCGGTATGAACAGGTGTATATAGGCCAATCGGAATGGCAGTTGCTGCCGGCTGCGGATCATCCGCAGGATGCTCGGTTTTGCATGCTTTCCGGAACTGGACTTACCCACAAGGCAAGTGCCGAAAACCGTCAGAAAATGCATGATACTGCTTCTCAAAAAGAACTAACCGACAGCATGAAAATGTATTTGTCGGGTGTAGAAGGCGGGCAGCCTGCTGCCGGACAAGTAGGTGTGCAACCCGAATGGTTCTATAAGGGTAATGGTCGGGTTCTGAAAGCCCATAACGAAACACTGCTTGTGCCCAATTACGGCATGGATGGTGGAGAAGAACCTGAACTTGCGGCAGTCTATATCAATGATGATCAAGGAGTTCCCTGCCGTATTGGCTTCGCCACGGCCAATGAATTTTCGGATCATGTGATGGAAAAGATGAATTATTTATACCTGGCACCTTCCAAAATAAGAACCTGTTCACTCGGACCCGAGCTGGTGTTAACGGCTGATTTGCCCCAATTTTCAGGCCGGGTTGCCGTACTGCGGGCGGGTGAAATTCGGTGGGAGAAAAGCATTCATACCGGGAAAAGCCACCGGACACACAGCCTGGAAAATCTTGAATATCACCATTTTAAGTATGAAAATCACCGCATACCCTGGGATATGCACATCCATTTTTTGGGAGCAGATGCCTTCAGTTTTGGCGAAAATATCTCCCTGATCGATGGCGACGAAATGCTTGTTAGCTGGGAAGGGATGGGTCGCCCGCTGCGAAATTTGATTCGCTATGATCAATCTCAGGAGCGACCAATTGAAGTGAAAAGTCTTTACTGAGTTTTCGTTATCAATTTTACAAATTAATAGTGAATTGAGTCCAGCCGTCCGCACCGGTTTGGAGCAAAAACGTAAAGCCATGTTTATGCAAAATTTCACGGCTCAAAGTCAGGCCAATTCCTTGTCCGTGCGGTTTGGTGCTGTAAAACGGCTGAAAAAGATGCGCAGCTTCGTCGGGTAAAATGGGTTTGCCGTTATTACGAATGCAAATTTGCTTTGCATTCAGTTCAATCAGGACCTGCTGTTCGGGCTGACAGCTTTCCAGCGCATTTTTGAGTATGTTTACCAGCACCTGCTCTAATTGTGCGGCATCGGCCATTCTTCGTAGTGGTACTTGCTTTTCAATTTCAATATGAATTTTCCTGGCTTCGGCCAAAGGTTGCATAAAGTGGACAATATCGCGTATCAATGTTGTGAGATCAACTTCTTTTAATTGAGGATTAGGCAGCCGCACCACATCAGCAAAATTTCGCATGAATCGTCCCAATCTTCGGTTACGTTCGCTGGCAACCCGTAACGCGTCCTTTATATCAAATGGATCATGGTCTGGAAAAAACTCAATGGCCGATTGAAGAATAGAATCCGTAGCACCCAGCGTATTGTTGACTTCGTGCGCCATCATTCGAATCACTTTTCCATAGGCAATCTTTTCAGATTCAAGCAGTTCGGTGGTCAGTTCTTCAATCATCAAGAAAGACCTGCTGAACCCCTGATCTATAAAATTTGAGCGCTGAGCCTTAAACGTTTCCATTCCATTCTGGCGAATGATCCGTGATTCGCCGTTGGGGATTTGGTCGAGTTGCTGCAACAACGGCACGTTACTTTCTGAAAGAAATTTACCAACAAGCATTCCAGCTTCCGCTCCAAACTGCTGCTGAGCCTTATGATTTAGCTGCTCTACCCGATTGTCAAAGTCCAGAATAATGATCGAAATGGGAGATGCAGCAATGAGCTTTTCGAGAAAGAAATGCTGCTCAAACAACCGGGTTCGTTCCTGCCGAAGCTGGTCAATCATTAGATTATATACCTCAATTAGCGCATCAACTTCACCTTTTCCGGTGGGTACAAATTTAACGGTAAAGTCCTTATCTTTAATGGCTTCGATTCCCGAGCGCACAAAGGCATTGGGCTGCATAAAGCTTCGGAACAGGATAATGGAAACGATTACCGAAATCAGCAGAAATACCTCTGAGGCAATGAAATATACTTTATCCGCCGCCAGCAAACGGTACATTAAAAACAGCAAAACGGCGTGTAAAACCACTATGTAGAGGATATATTGCCGACGAACAGTCCATTTCATTAGTCTTCGGATTCATAGGTGATACCATATTTTTCGAGCCGCCGGTACAGCGCAAATCGGGTGATGCCCAAAGAACGAGCTACTTTGGTAACTTTATTCTGATGAAACTCCATAGCCCTACGGATCATTTGATACTCCATTTCTTCCAGGGTTATACTTCCCACTTCGGGCAATGTCTGACGGGAAAAGGAAGGTTTCTCGGGATGCATGTTTTTCTGAAAATCCGCTACTTCCAGTACATTGTGGCGCGACAGCAGAACCGTCCGTTCCACCATATTTTTTAACTGCCGGATATTGCCGGGCAGAGGTAGCGTTTTGAGCCATGCCGCAGCCGACGGTGCAAGTTGCAGGCTGGGACGCTGATAGATCGTTTTTAGATTATTGATGAAAAACTCTGCAAGTAAAGGAATATCCCCGGCCCGCTCACGCAGCGCCGGTAGTTTAACTGTAATCAAATTAATCCTGTAAAAAAGATCTTCGCGAAACGTACCCTGCTGCACCATTTCGTCCAGATTTCGGTTGGTGGCGCACACCACGCGCACATCGACTGTGCGGCTTTTGCTACTGCCCAAGGGTTCAAAGGTCCGCTCCTGCAACACCCGCAGAAGCTTAACCTGACTCGACAAATCAAGCTCACCGATTTCATCCAAAAAAATAGATCCCCGATCTGCCATTTCAAATCGTCCGGCACGGTCGGTACGGGCATCGGTAAAAGCTCCCCTAACGTGTCCGAAAAGCTCACTTTCAAACAAAGTTGAAGAAATTCCGCCCAAATTTACTTTTATAAAGGGCCGGCCTTTGCGTTTGCTGTTTTGATGAATCGCCTCAGCGATCAATTCCTTCCCGGTACCGCTTTCTCCCGTTATCAGCACGGGCGCATCCGTTGCTGCCACGCGGCCCACAGTATCCAACAGTGCCAAAAGCTGAGCATCGTTTCCAACCACCGAATCGAAGGCATAGTGCTGATCCAACTGCTGCCGGGTTGACGAAGGACGAGGCGTTTCTTCCAAATGCAATAACGTACGAATTGTCTGCAGGACATAGGAATTTTGCCAGGGTTTAGTAATAAAATCCCTGGCTCCTAGCTTCATTCCCTTGACAGCCAGCTCGATAGATCCCCATCCCGTGATCAGGATCACGGGAACGTGCGGACGTATCTCTTTTATTCCTGCCAGCAATTGCAGGCCCTCCGCTCCGGAGGTTTCGATGGAAAAATTCAAATCCAGAATGATTAATTCGGGAGTTTGACGGCTAATAAAATTCAGCGTTTCCTGCGGAGAAGAGGTCCCCTGCACGGCAAACCCTTCCTGCCTGAGCAGCAGCGACATAGAAGTTCGAATCGCCGGGTCATCATCTACTATCAAAATCATAACGTATCTGAAAAAATTTCTATGAAGCCTAGAACCTTTCGGAATCGATAATATAAATTGTACTACACGCCTAAGAATTTTCTACTCCTCATGCAAAGCTGTGGCCGGATGAATGCGGGCAGCTTGTTGACCAGGGTACCAGGCACAAAGGGTTACAATGACAAAGATAGTCAGCAGAGCCGCAACCATTGCCCACAGGTACACGCCTGCTGCCAAATCGAAAACATGCAGTAAAGGAAACTGTACGGCAAAGAGCAGGCCGATGAGGATGCTAAACAGGGAAAGCGTCCACATTTCACCCAAAATCTGCAAGGTCACATTCCAGCCTGTTGCACCCATTGCGCGACGCAGACCGATTTCGCTGCGCCTTCGGGAGATGTTCAAATTGAGAATTCCAAATAAACCCAGCGCAACATTTGTCAACAAAAATCCGCTGATTATCAGAAAAATGATTACTGGAATGAGTGTCAATTTATGTCGATTTTGACGACTTTCAGTCATATAACTAACCTCAATTCCCCAGCCGGGTGCCAGGGCAGCAATATCTTTGACAAGCCTGGCTTCAAAGGTGGCGTCGGTACCGGGCCGGGTCCTGATTAAAATGGGTTGCACCCAATCCGACATTGATTCGTTTTGCACGAAAATAGCGGGCGCATTGCTCATAAATTCACCCTTAGCTTTGAAGGTATCCACGATTCCAACGACTTTAAATGGCTTTTTGTCCTCCTTGCTGAGAATTTTTCCCAAGGGGTTTTCATCCTGAAAAAACTTTTCTGCCAATACTTTATTCAATACCACGGGCCGGAACTTGGATACCTGATCTTCCTTTCGATACCACCGTCCGGCCAAAAGTTTTAAATCAAGGGTTTCGTACAGGTTATCATCCGTTTCGTACATGTCCGGTACGGCTGAAATCTTATTGTAGGTAACGTTATTATTCATTTGATTAGCAGAAAAGGGCGTGTTGTTGGACATACGGCTGGCGCTTTCCACTTCGGTATACGCAGAGATCATATCAAAGATCCGCTGATTTTTGGCTGCCACCCCAACCGTATCCTGATTATTCGACAGATCCACCACCCACACCCGATCGTAGGAAAAACCAATGGGTTGAAGGTAGTTTGTAAAATTGTAAATGATCAGCGAAAGCACCCCAAAAAGCACCATGAACGATGCCCATATCTCAATGATTAACAGGGAATGCGCCCCTTTTTTGTTCCAGATTAATTTAAATAAATGACGGATCATGGCTAATAAAATTTTAAAATGTCAAATTTCCCAATGAGTAAAATCTAGGCTTTTAATGCGTCCACAATTTTGAGCCGTGACATTTTCAGCGCAGGAAGTACCCCCGACAACAGCCCAAAAAGTAGACAAACTCCCAGGCTCGTAACAAATACTACCCAATTGATCGTCAGGTCGGCATAAGCAATGAGTCCGCTGCTATTGATGTAGTAAATAATCAGATACGAAAGGCCCAGGGCAAATACACCGCCGATGAAGGTAATGAAGATATTTTCGATGATAAACTGCCCAAGGAGCGTCTGAGAAGGAGCTCCAAAAGCTTTCCGTACTCCGATTTCTGAGGCACGTTCGAGCATTCGGCTAACATTTACGTTAACCAGATTAATGGCCGGAAGACCCATAAACATCAGCAAAACAAGTGACGCTATTCCGTAAAATGCCAGTCGATTGGGTTCATTATCGCTCCGTAGGAAGGTGCGTAAAAAACCATCAAAATAAGTGTCTGCCTTAGCCACAATGACTGAAAAAGTAAAGCCATTCTCTTTGGCCGGGAGAGGAATCTGCCGGATGGCGTTGTCATATTCGGCCTGAATTTCTGGCCGGTCACCTGGCGTTTTGGCCAGAACGATTGCCTGATATCCGCCCCGCATGCCAGCATTCTGGTAGTTGCTTTTGGGTGCGGTGTACGGAAAAAATACATCGGCGTAAGTATACACCCGGGTCGGTGGCCCGCCCCGGACCACACCCATAACTTTATAAGTAATGCTCTCAATTTCAATCGTTTTACCGATCACCGATTCCGTAGATTCCTCGAAATATTGTTTTTTAAGATCATCTGTAATGACAACTACACGTTCGCCCTGAGCAATGGTTTGGTCGTTGTAAGGCTTTCCCTCCAAAAATTTATAGTTGGTCACGTGCCAAAAATCTGCATCTGTAAATTTTGTATTGAGTTTAATTCGCTTTCCACCCACGTAAGAGTTACTAAACCCAAACATGGAGGCAATCGAAACCCGCTCGGCACTTTTCAAGGTCTTGGCATGGCGCTTCAAAAATTGAAACGAGTACGGACCCGTATTTACCGATTCCCGCGCTGAGTCAGTTTGCATCATCATCGTGATATACAGCGAGCGGTTGCGGTTCCCTTCGGGGTAATGTGCCCCAAAAAGGTGATCCAGAAAAGATGTCAGCACCATCAACACGGTGAGTGTAAGCGTGATTCCAAAAAGTGTTATAAAGGTGTAGAAAGGATGCCTTAGCAAAACTTTCCAGGCTATTTTCAGGTAATTGAGTAGCATATCTGGGCAAGAGTTAGAGTGTTATAAAACCTGTGAACCATCAAAAAGACGAACAAGACGGTGTGTCCGTTTGGCCATAGCTTCATCGTGAGTAACCATCACAATGGTGGCGCCTTCGGAATTGAGCTGTTGCAAAATGCTCAGAATTTCGTTGCCCATAGCGCTATCCAAATTTCCCGTTGGCTCGTCGGCCAGAATAATTTCGGGGCGTCCCACGATGGCGCGGGCAATGGCCACCCGCTGCTTTTGCCCTCCCGAAAGCTGCCTGGGAAAATGGCTCATGCGGTTGCTCAACCCTACTTTTTCCAGGGCCTGCTGTGCCAGCAATCGCCGTTCCCGGGCACTGCTGCGCCGGTAGAGTAAAGGAATTTCAACATTGTCGAGCACCGACAGATCATTGATTAGGTGAAAGCTCTGGAAAATGAACCCAAGTTTTTCATTACGTAGCCGGGCGAGCGCCTTATCCTGAAAATTATTTACCGGATTTCCATCCAGTTCCATCGTTCCCTGACTTGGCGCATCGAGCAGGCCCATGATATTGAGCAGCGTACTTTTGCCACAGCCCGACGGTCCCATGATGGAAACAAACTCCTTTTTTTGAATGTGTAAATTGATGTTGCTCAGTGCAAGGGTTTCAATTGAACTCGTGCGGTAGACTTTTTCAACGTTCTTTAAATGAATCATGGCGAATGGTTAATTTAGTTTTTGTTTTTTTTCAAAATCATAAAGCGTGTACAAGCGAAGGGTAAAATAGGATTGCCAGTAATCGCGAAGGGCAAGAATATAGTCCCGGCGGGCACGGTCTTTTTCCTGCATGGCAATGCCCAAATCCGTTACACTGAGGTTGCCCAGAACGAAGCGCTCCTGTGCAATCTGGTAGCGATTGGCCGCAATGCCGTCGGTCAGGCGGGTGAGTTGTGCCTGTTTTTGCAGCATTTGCAGCAAGGTAACCTGCGTAAAGATTTCCTGCTCAAACGTCAGCTTATCCTGCTCTACGGCCTGTTGGGCAAATTCCTGGTTGGCTTTGGCAATTTCGGTGCGGGCTTTGTTACGGCCCCAGGTCATGATGGGAAGCACAAATTGAAGCTGCACAAATTCCCGGTCCTGTGGATTGATGTAGACATCTTGTGGGCGTGAGCCCTGATTGGACAAGCCGAAAGTCGCTTCCAGAGCGGCATTTAGTCCGTTTTCACGAATGGCCCGTTGGGTTTCCAGCTCAGCTTCCAGCAATCGTCTTCTAAATCCGATGGCATCTGCCCGGTTGGCAAAGGCTTCGTCAAGTGCCTGCCGGGGGTCAATGGCAAATTGTGGCGCTTCCTTGGGTATATCCAGCCGGATTGCCTCCTCATGCCGAAGCCCTAAATACATTTTCAATCGCAGCGTCGCCACTTCTACGGCCTGACCGGCTGAGGCCGCGTCTTTCTGTGCTGTAAGCAGCCCCATTTGGAGTTGTAACAAATCACTTTGGGAAATTTTGCCAAGCGTGAGTCGTTCTTCGGCAATTTTAAACAGAGTGTCGCTATTTTCCTTATTTTTTTGAGCCATTTGCTGATTAACCTGCGCTACCAGTAAGTCAAAAAAAAGTGAGGTAGCCTGCAACGAAACTTCTTCCAGTCTGCCGACGTAACGTTGATTCCCTTCCTGAAATTTAAGTGGTTCAATCTTCCGATCCCACTTCATTTGGTTGAACCGAAACAATGGCTGAATCAGGCCAACGGCAAAAGGTACGCCATTGTAGCGGGTGTTCTTGCGGGCAAAGTCATCAAATCGCTGCAGCTGTTGCTGGACAAAAACCGTCCCGCCGGTCAGGCCGATATTTTGACTTAATGCCAGATTCAGCTGTGAATTATTGTTGGAAACTTGTTGAAAAGCAACCGTACCGTCAGGTTGGACCACTTCAACAAACGATCGGGTAAAACCCGGAAGCGTGCCATTGAGCGCGAGTTGGGGTTTAAAATCTGCCTGAAAAGACCGGAATTGCCAGTAATTGGTTTTCTTTTCGGTGGCTGCCTGCTTGCTTGCCAGCGACTGCGAACGTGCCAACTCCACAATCTGTACCAGCGAATACTCCTGAACCTGACCGAAACTTCGCTCAATAACCCAAAGTAAACTTACAAATAGAAGAAATTTTTTCATGGCGGATCAATTGGTTAGGGTTATTTCCTGTAAATGCTCATAGAGGTTCAAATCCGACAAAATCACCGTTTCTCCTTCTTTTAGCCCACTTTTAATCTCCACAAAATCAAAATTTGAAAGCCCGATTTCAACCTCCCGCCGGATTGCTTTGTTACCCTGTCTGACAAACACATACTGTTTTCGTTTACCCGTAAAGGCCGGGCCATTGGCCACGCGCAGGGTTTGGCTACTTTGGCTCGTGATGATATACACCTCCACGTTCATATTGGGCCGCAAGAGTTCGCTGTTTGCCTGCACTAATTGAATCGTGAATTGGATGATGCCGTTTTTGACGGCAGGCTTTACCTGTGTAATCAGTCCGCGGAGTGTTTTATCGTTAATTTTTACCAGTACCCCAAGCCCGGTCTTGACCTGATCGGCGTGCACATCCGAACAGGAGCCTTCGACCCTGAAACTACCTAAATCCGCTACTCGTGCCAGCATTTCTCCTTCGTTGACGGACACCCCTATGGTTTCGTTTACCCAGGTAATGACGCCCTTCCGGTCAGCGATAATGTCTGCTTTATGAAGCTTGTTTTGCAGCTCGCGCAGGTTTTTTTCTTCAATTTGCGCCGCCAATTGGGTTTCCCGCAAACTTGCCGACATCGAAACCCGGTTGTAAGTCAGGTCATTTTCGAGTTGTTTCTTTTCTAATTCCGCAATTTTCAACGCATTTTCAGCGCGGGTAATATCTTCGAGCGTGCCCCCTCCTACTTTTTGCAATCGCCGGGCATCTTCCAAATCGGCTTTTAGTTTGCTGATATTCAGCAGTTTTATTTTGTCGCTAATTTCTGCATCAAACAAGTTTTTGTTTAGTCTCAAACGTAGTTGTTCGATACTATTTTTTTTCAATTCCAACTGATCCTCATTTTTTTCAACTTCCAGCTGTGTCATCGATTTATCGAGTTCCAGAATCGCCATGCCGGGCTCAATCGCCGCCCCCGGTTGTAACAAAACTCGCTTAATACTTGCCCGAATCGGGCTGATCATGATTTGCTCATAAGCCGGAACCACCTCGCCGGTTGCGCTTAACGTATTTTCAACCGTTCCCCGCCCCACTAACCCGGTCCGGATTCGGGAAAGTTCGAGGGTACTGCGAATGGAATCCCGGAAAAAATAGAGGGCAACTGCCAGTACCAGTAAAAGGCCTACGCCCAGCAGCCATTTCTTTCGTTTTTCTTTTGCCACCAACTCTGGTGCAACCTGACGATCCATATGAGAAAATTTTTAGGGTAAATACAACTTGTTTTCATGGCTAATTACCCCTTCTTATTACAAGATCATGCCAGAATTTAATACATTCATTATCAGTAATTTATATAGCATACCACTAAAAAAAACCGTGCGAAATCGCACGGTTTGTGTCAAATAGAACGTCTTTGTTTTGTCCGGATTTTCAAGAGATCTAATCCCTAATTATCTACATGCCAGAAAATGTTTCTTACTTTTTTATAATCTTCTCCATAAACCGCCCGCCGTCCAATGTCTGTACTTCAACAAAATATAACCCTGACGGAAGCGTCGCCAGCGAAAGTCCGTAAGCCGGATTCAGATTCACATTCATGGGCTGACCGGCGGCATTCAGAACCTGTACTTTTTGTATATCTGTCCCTGCCGGCATGCGGATCGACAGATCATTTTCGACCGGATTAGGATAGACCATAAAGGCATTTTCACCCAAAAATCGCACGGCAATAATGCGCGATTCTTCGTTGCCGCCATCCAGATCCAGCTGACGAAGTCGGTAGTAATTGATGCCCATTTTAGGTGCCAAATCTTCAAAATCATAACTTTTCGTACTTTTTGAATCGCCGCTTCCCGCCACATAACCGATGCGTTCCCAGCTTTTTGAATTCGTGGAGCGCATGATTTCAAAACCTTTGTTGGCGGTTTCTTCCGAAGTACTCCATTGCATCAAAATAGAGGTTGGCCCGCTGCCGCCCGTAAATTCCAGCAGTTTGACTGGGAACGGACTGGGGTTGTAGGAAAACGGGACCGAAAAAGAACACGTTCCATTGTCAACCAATGCATATAATGTAGTGGCGGTACTGTTAGGAGTAAAAGTATTGGTACCTGTAAAGGTACCAGCCAATGTAGTGGCGGCTTCGTCTGTATATATATCGTCTACCGAATAATTATTGCCATCACCATAGGCAAAAATTGGATTGGGATGGGTCACCGTGCTGGAAATTTGAAGACCAAAATTGGTGAAATTCGTAAAACTCGATGCTTTCAACACGCCTACGTTTGAAAAAGTACCCGTATTGGTTATACTTCCCGTCGTTTGGATCAGCCCGTTGTTTATGATGCTCCCATTTACAGTAACGTTGGCACTTCCCAGATCAATTTGCCCGCAGGCTTCGTTGGTAATAGTATACGCCGAATTCTGTAATGCAGGAAACCTATTACTATTGGTGCGCATCGTACCACTATTGATTACAGTCATATCTGGTCCTACAAAATTGAACAAAACGCCTCCTGTTGTTGATTCAAATAACCCTCTATTGGTTAATGAACCATTGGTACCCCTAAGAGTGAGCATAGGACTAGTAACAACAGCACCTGACAACCTGATTATACCTGTACCATTATTAATGATCGAATTGTTTGAAGTAAAATCTGCAAATGTAAAAAACTGAGTGTATTCGCTAGTCATCGTCCCATTGTTTATTATCTGGCTATCTCCAAAAAGAAATATTTGAAGAGGTATACCCGGACCAATGTCTGCATTTTCAACCGAAAGATTCCCGTTGTTAATTAAGGTAGCTCCTTCTAAATTCAATGTAAAAGTGTCATTAGTATCGCCATTTAGTAATAAGGAACCAGTCACCCCAATTGTCAGGGTACCATATAAATATATACCCCGTAAAGTAGCCAGGGTATTAAGTGTTGGCTGATTGGCGGGTGCTACCGGTATACTTATTGAATATTCAGAAGTTGGTACACCCATTGGATTCCAGTTGCCAGGATTTTCCCAGTTGGTGTCAACGGCTCCTGTCCATCTTTTAGAGGGTGTTTGTGCCTGTATTTGTAAGGAGACTAAGATTAGAACTATGTAGAAATTTTTTTTCATATTATTTTAAATGCTTAATGGTGATAAAAATACAGTTCAGGGCATTGGCTGCATGCCACCCACATCTGAGGTTGAACCGATTTTGAGCGTTAGCTGTCCGACCAGCCCGTAGGTAACGAGTTTGGGTTTTTGGTATTTACTTTTTTCCATATTGTACTTGTTGCTTTTGTTAAATTTGATTAGTCGAAAATACCCTACAACCTCCTTTTCATACTTGCCCTATTGTTCCATCTTTTGCTCTATTGTTCCATTTTGAAAGTTTTAATGAAAATCTCCCAATTGTGTCCATTTTTTTATAATAAATCACTAGTTACATGTATTTGAAGGGACACTTTACAGAATTAGACTTGATGCAATGCTGATTTTCAATTAGATAAGTAAAAATTCCATAATCCAGCACATGCTTCCAAGGCTGAATCGTGGTTGTCAAGATTATGCGCTCTAATACGGTCAGATATGATACGATATCTTTTCATTCCACCTATACTGTGCTCGATACCAACACGTTGACTTGATAATTGTCTATTGAAATGTCTTTGATCTTCTGTCAATGGGCTAGATTTTTTGGATTTTGAAGGCATAAAAATAGATTTACAGCAATAATCTTTTGCAAATCCTAAATACCCTAAGTCTAAATATACGTCCAAATTCTTAAACCAATTAAGTAATGGAGATAACTCTTCTTTTAAAATTGTATAATCATGTGTTTTTCCAGCCCAGTATTT
>NZ_SMJU01000039.1 GCF_004348825.1 Arundinibacter roseus | reverse complement strand
TGCGGAATCACTCTTGTTTTCTTCTCCTGGGGGTACTTAGATGTTTCAGTTCCCCCCGTTCGCCTCCCCGTAGGGATAATCAGGCTTCACCTGATTGGGTTGCCCCATTCGGATATCTACGGATTAATGCGTGTGTGCCGCTACCCGTAGCTTTTCGCAGCTTACCGCGTCCTTCGTCGCCTCTGAGAGCCTAGGTATCCCCCATGCGCCCTTAATTTACTTACAGCTCCCGCTGTTTCGTCTTCTCTTCTTCCCATCATGTCAATGAACTCCCGATAGATCCGAAAATCTATCTTGTGGAGAATAACGGATTCGAACCGTTGACCCCCTGCGTGCAAGGCAGGTGCTCTAGCCAGCTGAGCTAATCCCCCGAAATAACTAAAAATCAATGCCCATAATACACCCTGGTGCACTCAATTTTTTGTATTGAGTGGGCCTGCGTGGACTCGAACCACGGACCTCTACATTATCAGTGTAGCGCTCTAACCACCTGAGCTACAAGCCCAAAAATATATGATAAAAGTAAACCAAAGCAAATACTAGACGTGTATCCTAGAAAGGAGGTGTTCCAGCCGCACCTTCCGGTACGGCTACCTTGTTACGACTTAGCCCCAGTCGCCGATTTTACCCTAACAGTGTCTTTAACCTACTGCTTCAGGTCTCCCCGACTCC
>NZ_SMJU01000038.1 GCF_004348825.1 Arundinibacter roseus | reverse complement strand
ACAACTTAATATATCTTTCCTTATTAAGTCCGGTTGCAGAACGCCATTGACGCTCATTTTTTAGATCATTTATCGATATTTTCATGTGCCAAATTTAAGACTATTTTTCCATTGCAACAAGTCTATTGAGAATTTCTGGTGTATTATACTCTATGGATTTTACCCATCCAATTCGAGGATTAGTATTAAACTGTTTCATTAATGAAATTGACACTTTCCCATATAAGTCGTTCTTGTCATTCCAATAGCTCACAAGCTTTGTCTGAATCTTTTCTTTAAATGAACGGAGTTTTTCAACTTTTTGAGCATCTTTATCTACTTTTGAAGCGGTCCATGAAACACCTTCGTTAATTACAAAACCAAGAGTAGGTACTCCAATGGACTTTGCGTAATCATATTCTTTTTCCGTATAACTTACGTCTCCGTCCAAAGAACCATATCTAAATGCAGAAATTACAACATAATAATCGCAATCGTCTATTTGCTTTTTAATAAGTTCCCATTGTTGCTCGTCACCAGCACTAAACATTTCCATACCAACAGGAAAGTGACCCATTTCGAGAATCGCTTTTATAACCAAATCACGTTCTTCTTTTAGGTCTTCGTAAGTTGAGCTAACGAAAATTTGATACTTTTTATTCATTATGAATTGTGTTTAATAATGTGTGCTAACATCCATACACCTGAAATCATTACAGTTATACAACAAATTGAAGTATAACGTATCCGGCCTACCAACTACATAATAGTTAATTACTGACCTTTGCTAAAATTTTGCGGAAACAGATCGGCAATGTCTTTATGATTAATCGTAGCGATGTTTTGCAGGGTGTTTTTCAGCCAATTGT
>NZ_SMJU01000037.1 GCF_004348825.1 Arundinibacter roseus | reverse complement strand
ACTTAATATATCTTTCCTTATTAAGTCCGGTTGCAGAACGCCATTGACGCTCATTTTTTAGATCATTTATCGATATTTTCATGTGCCAAATTTAAGACTATTTTTCCATTGCAACAAGTCTAATGTATATCAGGAAAATATATTTGAATTTTCGACTTTATTAAAATCCCCGACTTTTAGGAAGACAAGATTAAGAAAATCAGTGAATAATTATACCTCCTGTGAAGCAGGTTTAGGAGCCAAGAGAAGTTCATATCTGTGGCGAAAAGTTCTAACAAAAGAAAATAAGCAGCCCAATATATTACCATTTTCGTTAACCTACTGTTTAGATGATGAAGGACTATATTTTTATTTCTCCACCTTTCGATACGGTATTGAGCTCAATTCATACAAAAAATTTTACAAATTTCAAATCAGCAAGTATCATATAATTGAAAATTTAATTACCGAAGCAAACGCTAAATTATTGAAAACAACTGATGATTATAGACAGTTTTTATTCTTGCCAAACAAGGAGTATTTTGATTACATGAATCAACATGGAATTTGGGATATAACTTACACTTCCAAAAAATTAATTTATCCGATTGCAAGCAAAGAAATAGTTTCATTAATTACTGATTTTGTATGTTTTTATCCTATATATGCAAATTATCTAAGAATTTCTTGTGGGAGCGAAACTATTCTTGAAAATCAAATCAGCAAATTAAAAAAATGGTTAATTGAAAATTTAGATAATAAATTAGATTTATTGAACTAGGCATTTAGGCAATAATAAATTTGTAGGGCAATGGTGCTGCTTTTACTAATCTATTGATAAGGTTTTCAAATATTCCCTCTTTCATTTTATGCCTATTATATCGGTAGGTATATTCAT
>NZ_SMJU01000036.1 GCF_004348825.1 Arundinibacter roseus | reverse complement strand
TTGAACTAGGCTCTTGGTAAATATAGTTAAATTTCTTAAATTACTTGAAATTAAACTAGTTAGTATGGAAAATCGCTTTAAAAGTTTGACGTTATTTGAATTTCAGGAAAAATTCCCTGACGATGATAGCTGTAAACTCTATTTGGCTAATTTAAAGTGGAGTAATGGTTTTTCCTGCTCAAAATGCGGACACACCAATTATTGTGCTGGCAATGGCTCCTATGATCGTCAATGTACGAGCTGTAATTATATTGAATCCCCAACTGCTGGGACTCTTTTTCATCAGGTTAAATTCTCCCTTTTGAAGGCCTTTTACATCATTTATTATGTCTCAACGAGCAAAAATGGAATCAGTAGCACCGAACTGAGCCGAAAACTCGGATTACGTCAAAAGACTTGTTGGTTATTCAAACGAAAGGTTATGTCGGCCATGAAAAGTAGCCAAAATTTTCCAATGGAAGGAAAAGTGGATGTTGATGAAACCTATGTTGGAGGTCAGGACGACGAAGCACTTGGAAGAAATGAAGGAAAAAAGAAGATTGTCGTTGTCGCAATTGAGCGTAAGGGGAAGGGTGTTTCACGCATGTATGCCAAGGTTATTAAAACTGCCAGTAAGCAGAATTTGAAAGAATTCATGATACAACATATTGATAATGAGGCAGAAGTTAGAACGGATAAATGGGGGGGCTATCGAGGTTTAGAGTCGGAGTTCCCAAAATTAAAACAAGAAAAATCAGAGAAAAAAGGGAAAAACTTCTCTCAATTACACCGAAGTATCATGATGTTCAAAGCCTGGCTAAGAGGAACCCATCATTCAGTAAAACACCTACAAGCCTACGTTGATGAATATACCTACCGATATAATAGGCATAAAATGAAAGAGGGAATATTTGAAAACCTTATCAATAGATTAGTAAAAGCAGCACCATTGCCCTACAAATTTATTATTGCCTAAATGCCTAGTTCAAT
>NZ_SMJU01000035.1 GCF_004348825.1 Arundinibacter roseus | reverse complement strand
TTTTCTTTCCATTGCTTTTGGTAAGCAAGAGCGAGGTATTCCAGAATCTGGAAATTTACCTGCGGATCAATGTAGCTTTTATGTTCAAGCAGCAGACAAATTTGCAGGGGAAAGTCAAGGTTTGTATTAACCCGCCACACCATATCTGCGTAGGAGGCTTTGAGGTTGTTGGACAGGTAGGAAGTATTTTGGTAGGAAAGACTCTCAAAAACAAGGATCTGTGCGACTTCCCCGGGAAGGTATTCCTGCAAAAATGCGATGGCCAGTTCTTTTTGGGAAAGTAAATCCTTTACAAACTTGTCATGAATGTTGGTAATCCGCTGGGGCATGGGAGAAGGAGGGGAATGTGAAACAAACAGGGAGAGTTGAGATTATCCCCTTCCATTTTTCTTCAACACATCCCTGATTTTCTCATCGCTTTCACCAGTAATCATCCGAATAATGTCGAAGCTAATGCCGTTATCAAACGCATTGAGGATTGTCTTTTCAATTCCCTCCGCCAGTCCTTCGGCTTTTCCTTTTTCAATTCCTTCCTGAATGAGTTCATCGTAAATGCTCATGGCTTTTTTGTTTAGATCGGGTGGTAATATTTGCAATTTTTCTTTAAAAGACTCTTTGTCGAGTTGGTCATTTTGCAGTAAGTAAACAAATATAACGTCGATAAAGTTTGAATCCAAGTAGGGGTTCAGGCTGTCTAGGATTTGCTCGATGTTGTGGTTAAGTTCCTTATGGTCAAAGTAGTAGCGCTGGATTGACAGGGCCGTTCTCAGGAGTCCGTGTTTGAGCTGCTGAATATGCTGTCCGTTCATTGCCTGTAAGTTTACGAATTCGGTTAGGTAAGCAGGCAGGTATTTGTGAAGGAAGTGTGGGTACTGTTCAAAATGGCTGATCAGGGGTTTGTAGTCCCAATGCTGCGTTCCGTGGTAATAGAGAATAGGTACAATCAGTTCCAAAGGCTTTTTTTCTTTCCATTGCTTTTGGTAAGCAAGAGCGAGGTATTCCAGAATCTGGAAATTTACCTGCGGATCAATGTAGCTTTTATGTTCAAGCAACAGACAAATTTGCAGGGGAAAGTCGAGGGTTGTATTAACCCGCCACACCATATCTGCGTAGGAGGCTTTGAGGTTGTTGGACAGGTAGGAAGTATTTTGGTAGGAAAGACTCTCAAAAACAAGGATCTGTGCGACTTCCCCGGGAAGGTATTCCTGCAAAAATGCGATGGCCAGTTCTTTTTGGGAAAGTAAATCCTTTACAAACTTGTCATGAATGTTGGTAATCCGCTGGGGCATGGGAGAAGGAGGGG
>NZ_SMJU01000034.1 GCF_004348825.1 Arundinibacter roseus | reverse complement strand
ATCGTATCATATCTGACCGTATTAGAGCACATAATCTTGACAACCACGATTCAGCCATGGAAGCATGTGCTGGATTATGGAATTTTTACTTATCTACTTGAAAATCAGCATTGCATCAAGTCTATTATTAATTAGGGAAATGGTATTATTAGTAATTATTTCAAGTTTTGGTAATATTGAATGACGAATAGCATCTGCCTTTATTTGTAAATCATTAACAAAGAATAAGTTCTTGTCATCATGGTCAAAATTTATCTCTTCTATATCCATAAATCAAATAAAAATTATATAAGAACTACTTGTATTTAGATTATAAAAATAGGGATAAATGAAATTTTTAGATACTATAAAATAAAAATAAAAGTAAAAGAGATTGTTTAGTCCTTTAATTTAACATGAGTTACATCATTCGCTAAATCGAAACAATGGAAAGGTGAATAAATGGTCCCACCTTTTCTCATTAACCTCAAATTCATTTCTTTTATTGAGCTTATAATTTCATTCTCTGATAATATCAAAGTTTTGAGATCTTGTAAATCCGTGCAATGCAGACGTATTTGGTCAGCACCAGCTGCTCTATAATCTGATTTTTCAATAATTATACTTTTATATTTTTTATTAAGTTTAGAAATTTTATTTTTATCCTTGTTGAATCTATTAGAGATTATCATAAAACAATATGGAATCTTAGTTTTTTTTTCATACCCCAAAACAAAAACTTCCATTGAATTTATATTAAGACAAAAATATCTTGGCCAGGTTCCGCTATTTGTTGATGGGAAACAACTTAGAGACCAAAAAGACATTTCTGTTTTTTTATTTGCTGGTATACATTTAGATAAATAAATACTGAGAATTTCTTTTAACTCTGTATAGTTGTTTAAATGTTGAAATTTTTCAAAATTTTGCCTATACTTAATTTTGTATTTTAAATCAATAGTGCCAAATAAGTTGTAGCTTTCGTTTGAAATATCCCTATTATTTTCTAACCATTCATATTGCTCATTAGAAGAAATTATTAAATCAAGATCCGTTTCACCAATAATGTTTGAAACGAAAGTTTTATTAGTTAATAATAGTCCACTTGTCTCTGCTAGCTCAATTATTCTTTTCTCTGAAATATTTAAAACTTCTCTATTTAATGGTTGAAACCAAAGCTTTATAATATACTTATGATGTTTTTGATGTTGAGAAAATCGTCTTACCGTATCAATAGCTTGGCCAATGTAAAAAGTATCATCTGAAAAACTAAGTAAATACAATCCACATCTTGACTTACTTTTTGGAAAAAGATCAGAAATCGAAATACGACCCTTTACGTCCAATTGTTGGTCAAAAATAAATCCTAATGCATTTATTTTTTCACTGATCATAAAATTAAATTTTATCGATAATTTTTCTATTAAAATATTGATATTTCTAATTCTAAGAAATTGAACTAGGCATTTAGGCAATAATAAATTTGTAGGGCAATGGTGCTGCTTTTACTAATCTATTGATAAGGTTTTCAAATATTCCCTCTTTCATTTTATGCCTATTATATCGGTAGGTATATTCA
>NZ_SMJU01000033.1 GCF_004348825.1 Arundinibacter roseus | reverse complement strand
GTAAGCATCCTATGAACTACATATTTCTTGGCTAGAATTCGGTTTCTACTTTTGACCTAAAAAGACAAGCGAATGAATCAGTCAGAAGAAATGTTCAAATTAGTACGTGAGTGGCGCAAAAGCAGCCAAAGCCAAAGTGAATTTTGCAAGCCTTATGGCATAAAGGTAGCCAAGTTCGGCTATTGGGTGGGAAAAGAAAAGTTAAGCCGCGAGAGGAATCATCGGAAAGTCGGCGGCTTTGTTGAGCTATCTGGCCAACCGCTCACACCAGGTGAATCCTACCAGGTTATCTACCCCAACGGTGTGAAAGTGAACTATTCAGGCAGTGACCTGGCTACACTTTCACAGCTGATCAAACTCTACTAATGTTTAGCCTGAGTTCATCACACCGTTATTTTCTTTACCAGGGCCATTGTGATATGCGTAAAGCATTTGACGGGCTTTGTGGCCTGGTAAGCACGCAGCTTGGTCGGAATCCCACGAGTGGCGAAGTGTTCGTTTTTTTGAACCGGCGCCGAACCCATATCAAATTGCTTCACTGGGAAAACGGGGGCTTTGTTTTGTATTATAAGCGCCTTGAAAAAGGAACATTTTCTCCACCAAAAGCAATGGATGGGCGGTTGTCTTTGAGCTGGGCCGAGCTGGTTCTCATGGTAGAGGGTATCCAAATACATAAGAGTACGCAGAAGTCAAGATTCTGTTTTTAAGCATGAAGAAGGGCATATTTTATTAGCTAAAATGCTTCTGGATCTGTATCTTTAGGGTATGGAAATGTCGCTGGAATCGCTTTCAAAAGAAGAACTTATAGCCCTTATAAACAAGGAAAAGCAATCCTATGGTGAAGAGAGGATAGCAGAGTTGGAAGAGGAAAACGCTTATCTCAAATCGCAGTTGGAAATGTACAAGCGGATGCAGTTTGGGCAAAAGCGTGAACGCTTCGAAGGCGATCCGGCGCAGATTGCGCTTCCTTTTGAAGCAGCTGTCGAACAGATTGCTGTACAGGAAGAAATCCTGAAAGAAAAGATCGGCTACGTCCGTAAAAGGCCGAACCACAAAGGCCGTGCAGCATTACCTTCTCATTTACCTGTCGAAGAAATCGAGATTTATCCTCAGGGTGATCTTTCAGAAATGGTGTGCATCGGAAAGGAAGTTACCGAAGAGCTCGATTATGAGCCTGCCCGCTTCTTGATTAAAAGGTATATCCGCTATAAATATGCAGCCAAAAACGGAGAAGGTGTAAAGATTGGTCAGCTTCCAGAGCGGGTTATTGATAGAGGAATACCTTCTACCGGACTTCTTGCCAGCATATTGACCGACAAATACCAAGATCATCTCCCGCTTTACCGCCAAAAACAACGCTTTGCCCGGGAAGACATCCGGATCGCATCTTCGACTCTTGAGGGCTGGACCAAGGAAGCGCTGATCAAGCTCGAACCACTTTACGAGCAGTTGGTCTTTGATATGAAATCAAAGGGCTATTGGCAGGTAGATGAAAGTCCGATCAAAGTTTTGGAAAGTGACAAGAAGGGAGCTTGCCACCAGGGGTACTATTGGGTGTATCACAGTCCTTTGGATGGTATGGTTCTCTTTGATTACCAACCGACAAGAGGGTCAGCAGGGGCGAAAACGATGTTAGAGAGCTTTAAGGGCTACCTGCAGACGGATGGGTATGCCGTTTACGAAAAACATGGCAGACGGAAGGATGTTGTGCACCTGGCCTGCTGGGCGCACGCCCGCCGGGAATTCGAGCGGGCGTTGGAAAACGATAAAGCCAGGGCGCAAATAGCGCTGTCAATGATCCAGAAGCTATATGCCGTCGAGCGCAAAGCGAAAGAACAGATGTTGGATGCGGACGCAATTAAAGAGCTGCGCCTAAATGAATCCCTTCCGATTATCAATGAACTGGGCAAATGGATATTCGAGCAAATTAAAAGTACGCTCCCCAAGAGCCAAATTGGAAAGGCTATGCAGTACAGTTATGCCCGCTGGGATGCGCTTAGTGCTTATTTATATGACGGAAATCTGCTTATTGATAACAATCAGATCGAAAATGCTATCCGGCCCTTGGCGATAGGGCGAAAAAATTACTTGTTCGCAGGCTCCCATGATGCTGCGCAGCGGGCTGCCATAATTTATTCCTTCTTTGCTATCTGCAAAAAACACAACGTCAATCCTTACAATTGGCTGAAAAACACCCTGCAAAACATCGCTACGATTAATCATAAAGACATTGCCGATCTGTTTCCGCAAAATTTTAGCAAAGGTCAGTAATTAACTATTATGTAGTTGGTAGGCCGGATAC
>NZ_SMJU01000032.1 GCF_004348825.1 Arundinibacter roseus | reverse complement strand
CCGTAATCGGCAAGCTTGTTACTTCGCAGGTCAACTGACCACCCGTGGCTACTACCGTTGGCGTGGCCGCATCTTTACTCACAATCGCCGTGTCAGATGCTGTACAGCCGTTGGCCGGATTCGTAACTGTTACGGTATAAATTCCTTCCAAAGTGGCCGTGATGCTGGCAGTCGTTGCTGTGAAGTTCGACGGGCCGCTCCATGCATACGTAACATTTTGTGGGGAACCCGTGGCCGTAATCGGCAAGCTTGTTACTTCGCAGGTCAACTGACCACCCGTGGCTACTACCGTTGGCGTGGCCGCATCTTTACTCACAATCGCCGTGTCCGAAGCCGTACAGCCGTTGGCCGGATTCGTTACGGTTACCGTGTAAATTCCTTCCAAAGTGGCATTGATGCTGGCAGTCGTTGCTGTGAAGTTCGACGGGCCGTTCCATGCATAGGTGACCGTTTGTGGGGAACCCGTGGCTGTGATCGGCAAGCTTGTTACTTTGCAGGTCAACTGACCACCCGTGGCTACAACCGTTGGCGTGGCCGCATCCTTGCTCACAATCGCCGTATCCGAAGCTGAACATCCGTTTGCCGGATTCGTTACGGTTACCGTGTAAATTCCTTCCAAAGTGGCATTGATGCTGGCTGTCGCTGCTGTGAAGTTCGACGGGCCGCTCCATGCATAGGTGACCGTTTGTGGGGAACCCGTGGCTGTGATCGGCAAGCTTGTTACTTCGCAGGTCAACTGACCACCCGTGGCTACTACCGTTGGCGTGGCCGCATCTTTGCTCACAATCGCCGTGTCCGAAGCCGTACATCCGTTGGCCGGATTCGTAACGGTTACGGTATAAATTCCTTCCAAAGTGGCCGTGATGCTGGCAGTCGTTGCTGTGAAGTTCGACGGGCCGCTCCATGCATAGGTGACCGTTTGTGGGGAACCCGTGGCTGTGATCGGCAAGCTTGTTACTTCGCAGGTCAACTGACCACCCGTGGCTACAACCGTCGGCGTGGCCGCATCTTTACTCACAATCGCCGTGTCCGAAGCCGTACAGCCGTTGGCCGGATTCGTAACGGTTACCGTGTAAATGCCTTCCAAAGTGGCCGTGATGCTGGCTGTCGTTGCTGTGAAGTTCGACGGGCCGCTCCATGCATACGTAACATTTTGTGGGGAACCCGTGGCCGTAATCGGTAAGCTTGTTACTTCGCAGGTCAACTGACCACCTGTGGCAACTACCGTCGGGTTTGTCTTATTTTCAGTTACCGTTTTACTGGCAGTTGCCTTGCAGCCGCTTGCGGTCGTCGTTACCGTTACTGAATAATTCCCCGCAACTGTCACCGCAAAACTCGACACATTCCCCGGATTCGTTACCCCCGCCGGAACCGTCCACGCATAGGTAACGCCCGTCGATGGGCTGGCAGTGGCCGTTAAGGTTTGGCTTGGTGAGGCACAGGTCAGCACCGGGCTGTTCAAACTTACCGTCGGGTTTGTCTTATTTTCAGTTACCGTTTTACTGGCAGTTGCCGTACAACCACTGGCCGTCGTCGTTACTGTTACCGAATAATTCCCCGCAGCGCTTACTGAAAAACTAGAAACATTCCCCGGATTCGTTACCCCCGCCGCCACCGTCCATGCGTAGGTAACGCCCGTTGATGGGCTGGCAGTGGCCGTTAAGGTTTGGCTTGGTGAGGCACAGGTCAGCACCGGGCTGTTCAAACTTACCGTCGGGTTTGTCTTATTTTCAGTTACCGTTTTACTGGCAGTTGCCTTGCAGCCGCTTGCCGTTGTGGTTACCGTTACTGAATAATTCCCCGCAACACTTACTGAAAAACTAGAAACATTGCCCGGATTCGTTACCCCCGCTGGAACCGTCCATGCGTAGGTAACGCCCGTCGATGGGCTGGCAGTGGCCGTTAAGGTTTGGCTTGGTGAGGCGCAGGTCAGCACCGGGCTGTTCAAACTTACCGTCGGGTTTGTCTTGTTTTCCGCAACCGTTTTACTTGCAGTTGCCTTGCAGCCGCTTGCGGTCGTCGTTACCGTTACTGAATAATTCCCCGCAACTGTCACCGCAAAACTCGACACATTCCCCGGATTCGTTACCCCCGCCGGAACCGTCCATGCGTAGGTAACGCCCGTTGATGGGCTGGCAGTGGCCGTTAAGGTTTGGCTTGGTGAGGCGCAGGTCAGCACCGGGCTGTTCAAACTTACCGTCGGGTTTGTCTTATTTTCAGTTACCGTTTTACTGGCAGTTGCCTTGCAGCCGCTTGCGGTCGTCGTTACCGTTACTGAATAATTCCCCGCAACTGTCACCGCAAAACTTGACACATTCCCCGGATTCGTTACCCCCGCTGGAACCGTCCATGCGTAGGTAACGCCCGTTGATGGGCTGGCAGTGGCCGTTAAGGTTTGGCTTGGTGAGGCGCAGGTCAGCACCGGGCTGTTCAAACTTACCGTCGGGTTTGTCTTGTTTTCAGTTACCGTTTTACTGGCAGTTGCCTTGCAGCCGCTTGCGGTCGTCGTTACCGTTACTGAATAATTCCCCGCAACTGTCACCGCAAAACTTGACACATTCCCCGGATTCGTTACCCCCGCTGGAACCGTCCATGCGTAGGTAACGCCCGTCGATGGGCTGGCAGTGGCCGTTAAGGTTTGGCTTGGTGAGGCACAGGTCAGCACCGGGCTGTTCAAACTTACCGTCGGGTTTGTCTTGTTTTCCGCAACCGTTTTACTGGCAGTTGCCTTGCAGCCGCTTGCGGTCGTCGTTACCGTTACTGAATAATTCCCCGCAACTGTCACCGCAAAACTCGACACATTCCCCGGATTCGTTACCCCCGCCGGAACCGTCCATGCGTAGGTAACGCCCGTTGATGGGCTGGCAGTGGCCGTTAAGGTTTGGCTTGGTGAGGCGCAGGTCAGCACCGGGCTGTTCAAACTTACCGTCGGGTTTGTCTTATTTTCAGTTACCGTTTTACTGGCAGTTGCCTTGCAGCCGCTAGCCGTTGTGGTTACCGTTACTGAATAATTCCCCGCAACACTTACTGAAAAACTAGAAACATTGCCCGGATTCGTTACCCCCGCTGGAACCGTCCATGCGTAGGTAACGCCCGTCGATGGGCTGGCAGTGGCCGTTAAGGTTTGGCTTGGTGAGGCGCAGGTCAGCACCGGACTGTTCAAACTTACCGTCGGGTTTGTCTTGTTTTCAGTTACCGTTTTACTGGCAGTTGCCTTGCAGCCGC
>NZ_SMJU01000031.1:1629-4394 GCF_004348825.1 Arundinibacter roseus | reverse complement strand
TTTATCAACATGCGGAAAGAAGAAAAAACGAAGAGTTGGGAGAGTTATGTAAGTTCTTGGGCGATTAGTACCGCTCAGCTCAACGCCTCTCAGCGCGTAGACCTGCGGCCTATCAACGTCGTAGTCTACGACGGCCCTTGTGTGGAGGATTCATCTTCGGGCCAGTTTCGCACTTAGATGCTTTCAGCGCTTATCTGTTCCCCACATAGCTACCCGGCCATGCTCCTGGCGGAACAACCGGCTCACCAGCGGTGGGTCCACCCCGGTCCTCTCGTACTAAGGGCAGCCCCCGTCAATCCTCCTACGCCCACCACAGATAGGGACCGAACTGTCTCACGACGTTCTGAACCCAGCTCGCGTGCCACTTTAATCGGCGAACAGCCGAACCCTTGGGACCTTCTCCAGCCCCAGGATGTGACGAGCCGACATCGAGGTGCCAAACCTCCCCGTCGATGTGAGCTCTTGGGGGAGATCAGCCTGTTATCCCCGGCGTACCTTTTATCCTTTGAGCGATGGCCCTTCCATACAGAACCACCGGATCACTATACCCTGGTTTCCCACCTGCTCGACCCGTCGGTCTTGCAGTCAAGCCTGCTTGTACTATTGCACTCCACACACGGTTACCAAGCGTGTTGAGCAGACCTTTGGAAGCCTCCGTTACCCTTTCGGAGGCGACCACCCCAGTCAAACTACCCACCATGCACGGTCTCCGACTCGGTCGGATTAGATCCCAGGCCAGCGAAGGGTGGTATTTCAACGGTGGCTCCATGATGCCTGGCGACACCACTTCACAGCCTCCCACCTATCCTACACATCCCTGACCCGAAACCAATGCAAAGCTATAGTAAAGGTGCACGGGGTCTTTCCGTCCCGTGGCGGGTAAGCGGCATCTTCACCGCTACTACAATTTCACCGAGCTCACGGCCGAGACAGTGCCCAGATCGTTACACCATTCGTGCAGGTCGGAACTTACCCGACAAGGAATTTCGCTACCTTAGGACCGTTATAGTTACGGCCGCCGTTTACCGGGGCTTCGATTCAATGCTTCGCCTTGCGGCTGACATCCCCTCTTAACCTTCCGGCACCGGGCAGGTGTCAGACCCTATACGTCAACTTTCGTTTTGGCAGAGTCCTGTGTTTTTGCTAAACAGTCGCCTGGGCCATTTCTCTGCGACCTCTTATTTCTAAGTAGGCCCCCCTTCTCCCGAAGTTACAGGGTTAATTTGCCGAGTTCCTTAGCCGTGATTCACTCGAGCACCTTAGAATTCTCTTCTCGACCACCTGTGTCGGTTTGCGGTACGGGTCGCTGATAGCTGATGTTTCAAAAGCTTTTCTTGGAAGCAGGTTCGCTTCTTCGCTTCGCCCGTAGGCTCTGCTCAACGCCCAATTCCGTCTGGACGTAGAAACCACCCCGCTCCGTCACTTCTTCACACTATCAGCGAGGGCCGGAATATTAACCGGCTGTCCATCGAAGTACGCCTGTCGGCTCCCCCTTAGGTCCCGCCTGACCCTCCGTTGATTAGCATAGCGGAGGAATCCTGGGTCTTTCGGTGTGCATGTTTCCCACATGCATTATCGTTACTCATGCCTACATTTGCTTTTCTGATCGGTCCACCATGGCTCACGCCACAACTTCTCCCCCATCAGAATGCTCCCCTACCGATATTGCTATCGCATGGCTTCGGTAATATGCTTGATGCCCGTTTATTATCGGTGCCCGCCCCGCTCGACCAGTGAGCTGTTACGCACTCTTTAAATGTATAGCTGCTTCCAAGCTAACATCCTGGCTGTCTCTGCAGTCGGACCCCCTTAGTTCAACTTAGCATATATTTTGGGACCTTAGCCGATGCTCCGGGTTGTTCCCCTCTCGGACACGGACCTTTGCACCCGTGCCCTCACTGCCGGGTATATTGACGGCCATTCGGAGTTCGTCAGGATTTGGTAGGATTTGACTCCCCCTAGTCCTATCGGTAGCTCTACCTGCCGTCAACTAAACCCCGACGCTGTTCCTAAAAACATTTCGGGGAGTACGAGCTATTTCTCAGTTTGATTGGCCTTTCACCCCTACCCTCAGTTCATCCGAAAACTTTTCAACGTTTACCGGTTCGGTCCTTCATCTCGTGTTACCGAGACTTCAACCTGACCAAGGGTAGATCACCAAGTTTCGCGTCTACAGCCACCGACTACGCGCCCTATTCAGACTCGCTTTCGCTTCGGCTCCCCCCGTCAACGGGGTTAACCTTGCCGGTGACCGTAACTCGTAGGCTCATTATGCAAAAGGCACGGCGTCACCCGTAGGCTCCGCCCGCTTGTAGGCGCATGGTTTCAAGTTCTATTTCACCCCGCTATTCGCGGTACTTTTCACCTTTCCCTCACGGTACTCGTTCACTATCGGTCTCTCAGGAGTATTTAGCCTTGGCGGATGGTGCCGCCGGATTCGAAGGGGATTTCTCCGGTCCCCCCCTACTCAGGATACCACCTCAGATGCAGTCTCTTACGTCTACGGGACTCTCACCCCCTATGGTTGGCCTTCCCAGACCATTCGACTTTAAACTACACCCACTCGGGTGGTCCTACAACCCCGGTCATGCCGTAACATGGCCGGTTTGGGCTGTTCCGCGTTCGCTCGCCACTACTTGCGGAATCACTCTTGTTTTCTTCTCCTGGGGGTACTTAGATGTTTCAGTTCCCCCCGTTCGCCTCCCCGTAGGGATAATCAGGCTTCACCTGATTGGGTTGCCCCATTCGGATATCTACGGATTAAT
>NZ_SMJU01000030.1 GCF_004348825.1 Arundinibacter roseus | reverse complement strand
CCACCTCTTTGACTACCCCTAATTTAAAGGACATTGAGTAATCTTTTTGGGTTCGCTTAACATACTTAGTTTCAGGTTGCTCTTGCATAGCTGTACAGTTTGTGTATCGCTATTTCAGGACCAGACATTATACATAAGAAAAGCCGTTGGGTCAATTTCCCAACGGCTTTTCTTGCTTAAAACCCTGCATCTAATCACTAATGCTTAGCTTTTTGCTCCACCCCGCATGCGCCGCATCCGATGACCGGGCTCCGTGCGTTTTTCCAAAAGCTGAATGTATTGCTCCTGCGTCAGAATAGCCTTCATTTTGGTCTTGGATTCTTCGCGGTTGGCCTTCATTTGTTCCATCAATTCTTTCTGCTTTTGAGATTGTTCCTGCATAAGCGCACTCAGTTTGGTGGCTTGCTCATCGCTCAAATTCAGTTCTTTCTTCATGTGTTCTACCTGATTCTTCGCTCTTTTTTCAGGATTCATTCCTTGCTTTTGTGCATACGCGCCGGTTCCAAACAGGAGCATTAGTACGAGCATTCCAACTAACTTTTTCATAGCCAACATTTTTTAAGGTTATTTACTATTTCCGGTTTGTTGGATGCTTTTCTGGCATAAAGGTTTAGTGAGCCATTAAAAATAGAATAGACAATGTGTTAAATAAACGTTCGGGTTCCGGCATAATTGTCCCTGAATTCCCGGGGTGTGCAGCCATTTTTACTCTTAAATACACGGTTGAAATAAGACAAATTGTTAAAACCGCACTTATAAGCTACCTCTGCAATAGTCTCTGTTGTATCAATAAGCAGCCGAGAGGCGTGTCCAAGGCGAATCTCGTTCAGACTTTCAATAAAGGTTTTACCCGTCCGTTTTTTAATAAATCGGCTGAACGAAACCTCCGTCATTCCGGCGAGCTTTGAAACCTCTTCCAGCGAAATATCCTTTTCGTAGTGATCGCGCAGGTACGAAAAAACTTTTTCGATTCGACGACTATTGTAGTTAATCGCATTGTCGGTAAAGGTACTATTGGAAAGCATCCGCATATTGCGCGATATTGAAAGATCATGCAGGATAGAAATCAGTTCCAAAACGGAATCAAACCCACTTTTTTCGGGCAGTTGCTGTAGCCGTGGCAGCAGGCGCTCAATCGTTTCTTTTGAAAAACTAACACCACGGGCCGCCCGCTCCATCAACATGCGAAGAAAATATAGTTGATTGCGTTTCAGGAATTTTTCATCAAAAAGATCCCGATGAAACTGAATTGTGATTTCGTAGATTTCAGGTTCCCCTTCGTGCCACTCATACTGATGCGTAAACCATCCGTGAGGAAGCTGATTTCCGACTAGCACAAGTTCCAGATTATCAATAACTTCTGTATGATCGCCTACAATACGCTTTACACCTTTACCACCAACAATCAGGTTGAGCTCAAACTCAGGGTGATAATGTAAAGGGAAATCAAAAAATGTTTTCTTTCGGGAAAAAATAGTGAAACAATCGTATTGAGTAAGGGGAGTAATCTCGTGATATACTTCACTCATGACAGCTGTATTGATGATAAATGATAGGACAATAGCAATTATTGTATCATTTTAATACAATAATCATTAGGCTTAAATAATTCCTGAAATGAATAATTTGATCAAAAGTAAAGCTTTTTTGAGTTGAGTTATTGGAATAGTACCAATATTTTTTTTAATTGTTTCTTATTTCTGACTAATCTCTGATAAAATAGTATTATAATAATGTGTAAAAAGTAATAGCTATATTGTAAAAATCGGTTTCATAAAATAAAGCATTCATTAAAAATCCGATTTCCCGGAGTATAAAGGGTTTGACGATGTAGTGCGATTTTTTTAAGTTAAATACCTTTACTAAATACAGCTCTTGCCTGATTTATTAAAAACAGGGTACTACTTTTGTATTAGGTAACCGTTGTACGGAAACTAATCATTGCGTAGTAGTATTAAACCTTCAACTCCATTTGAATATGAGACTTAACAGCTCGAACAGCCGGTCTGAGGTATTTGAAAGTGTTCAGCAATTTATTGACGAAAAAAGATTTTCGGTTGTCAGTAAAGATCACACCCGACCCTGGGGAGGTTTTTTCGTACTGGACGAGAGTCAGGCAGCTCAGTTCATCGAAGCATTTTTTCCGCACCTTTCGCTGGAAGATTTTTCTGGATACGAAAAATTAAGTCCGAAGATATTGGTTGTAGCTCCTCAGCAGCGCCTTTCCTGGCAATATCACCACCGACGTGCTGAAATCTGGAAACTTATTGGTGGCGTTGCCGGGGTAGTTATTTCGGATACGGACGAAGAAACCGATCTGAAAACTCTTGCTGTGGGCGACATCGTAAATTTGGCCTGCGGCGAACGTCATCGGCTTGTTGGCACCGAAGGCTACGGTGTAGTGGCCGAAATCTGGCAACATACCGATCGCGAAGCGCCCTCGGATGAAGACGATATCGTTCGGGTGCAGGATGATTTTGGGAGATAATCAAATTGATAGGTAGTTCGCAGTCAAACTACCTATCAATCTAATGCTGCTGACTTCGAATCTCGGCCAATAGTCGGTCGGCTCCGGCAAGTTGTAAAGACTCCGCTAACGAAATCCCCAATTGTTCAGGATTACTCTGAATGCTTCCCTGTATAGTTTTGCGAATCATTTCTTGGCCATCCAAACTTACCACACCTCCGGTAATACTCATAGACTGAGGATCAATTGTAGCCAAACCGAAAACCGGTACACTGCATCCGCCCTGTAAGGTTTTGAGGAAAGCCCGTTCGGCGCGAAGTCTCAACTCGGTTTCTGCATGATTTAACAGAGATCGAACTACTTGTTTTTTTGCATAATCCATTGAAACAGAAACCTCAATTGCGACGGTTCCCTGACCTACGGCCGGAGTAAATTGATGTAGCGAAAGATACTCCGCAATTTTATCATGATACCCCATGCGATGTACACCCGCGTAGGCCAACAATAGTGCATCGCAGTGGCCTTCTTCCAGTTTGCGAAGGCGCGTTTGCAGATTGCCGCGCATATCTACGGTTTTGATATGCGGATAAAAATGTTTGAGCAGAGCTATTCTCCGGGTCGACGATGTTCCAATAACAAAGGGCTCATCCTGCGAAAGGGCTAGCGTTGTATTTTGGCTTACCAGCACATCGTTGACTTTCTCGCGCTCTGTAAATGCCAGAATTTCAAATTCAGGCCCGAGATCTGACTGTAAATCTTTGGCACTGTGCACCGCAATATCAATTGCGCCTGTGCGTAGTTGATCCTCAATTTCTTCGGTAAAGACGCCTTTGCTGCCAATTTTGGATAAGGCACGATCCAAAATCAGATCACCTTTGGTTTCAATGGTAATAATTTCGGTGGACAATCCTCCGTTTTGCAGGAGTTCCTGTACGTAGTAGGCTTGCCAAAGGGCCAGTTTGCTGCCACGGGTTCCAATTTTTATAGGTGTCATGCTTGTATACTTATATCGTAAATGAAATAGCTTTGGTCTCGGCGTTTAAGATTTCGATTGCCGTGCCCATTCTCAAAATTAAAAACTAGACGCCAACCGTATCGCCCTCATCGGTTTTGATTTTTTCTTCGAGGTAAGAAATAATCAGGGTTGCAATATCAATTCCAGTTGCTTTTTCTATTCCCTGCAGGCCGGGGGAGGAATTTACTTCCATAATCAGTGGACCGCGATTTGATTGAAGCATGTCGACGCCAGCGACTTTTACGCCCAACGCTTTGGCAGCGCCAAGGGCGGCCTGCTCTTCCTGTTCAGTCAGTACAATCGCTCGGCCTTCTCCGCCCCGGTGCAGGTTCGACCGAAAATCGCCTTCTGCACCTTGCCTTCGCATGGCCGCTACCACTTTATTGCCTATCACAAAAGCCCGGATATCAGCTCCTTTTGACTCCGCAATAAACTCCTGAATCAGAAAATTTGCTTTCAAACCAAAGAATGCTTCGATGGTAGACTTGGCCGCTTTGGCGCTTTCTGCCAGCACAACGCCTACTCCTTGTGTACCTTCCAGAAGTTTAATAACAACCGGTGGGCCGCCCACAATTTTGATCAGATCATTGACCTGAGCCGGATTTTTAGCAAAAACAGTCCGGGGAATCTGCACACCGGCTTTTGCCAAAATCTGCATGCTGCGAAGTTTATCTCGCGACCGGGTAATCGCCTGTGATTTGACGGTTGTAAAAACCTTCATGAGTTCAAACTGACGAACAACCGAACAGCCGAAAGCCGTCACAGATGTACCAATACGCGGGATGACGGCGTCTACGCCTTCAATAATTGTTCCTTTATATAAAATCGCAGGGTTTTCTCCCTCGATCAGCAGAAAACATTTCACGTGGTCAATCACTACGGCTTCGTGCCCTTTTTGGGTGATAGCCTCCACTAAACGTTTGGTGGAATACAGTGTGGGGTCAGTGGATAAAACGGCTATTTTCATATATTATGAGCTTTCCAAGAAGAAAGTCTATTTGTTAAATCGTAGGGATTTTTGTAGATGTCGATGGTATTCGTTTTTATTTATCAGCCACATTGCCTGTATTTATTACAGATCAGGTTTCAGGAGACATCGACTACAAATCGCCCTTTCAGGAGTTTTCTACCCAATAGTACCGGAAACTTCATCCGGCGGCGATCAGCAAGCGAAAACTGCGTACGAATTTTTCGGCCTGACACAACAATCAGGGTTTTTATGACATATCTTTTTTCGGCATGGCCAAAGGAATTTTTTACGGTTTTCTCAGTAAAATCAACTACTGAAAATGCTTCCCGCGGCGCACCTTTTTGTACATCCAGGAAAAAGCTTAGATGAGGCCGACCGTTTTTTTCTACTATTTTGACTTTGGAACAATGAATGGAAGAAGTCGCCGCGCCGGTGTCAACGCGGGCAGGTACATCGTACCAGCCAAGTTCTGGGAAATTGACAACCTCGGTAGCACCTATTGTCCGTTTTTTAGGCAGAATGATTTCGTTATTCATCAGTTTCGCTGAAATAATTGAGAAACATGCAGGGATAAATCAAGGAATACGATCTTGGCGCGTACATTTCGTTCAATATGATAATATGCGTCATTCATTTCCGAAATCATAGGCTCCCAGGATGTAGCCGGTACGGCCTTTGAAAATTTCTGGACAAAATCAAGTTCCTCATCCGGTACACGCAACAGGGCGCCAGCGCCTTGTGTCCACAGAATCATGTCTCTAAATAATCGCAGGGCATAATCAAACAACCCTTTTTGTCTTTCTTTTCCCATACCTTCAAACGTGTCCGCCAGCTTAACGAGTTGCAACAAATCGTATTTGTAGCAAGAGCGCATCCAATCGGTAAACCACGCGGACCGATCGTCTTCCTGTTCGAGCAGGAGCCGATGTGCTTCTGACAAATTGCCGTCGCAAAGGTAGGCAATCTGCCGGGCCCGGCTGCTGTCTGCTTCATGATGTTGCTGTAAATAATTGCGCACATCCTGATCAGAAAAAGCCGGAATCTGCAACCGCTGCGTACGCGAAAGAATCGTGGTAAGCAAGCGATCCGATTGCTCCGTTACAAGTAAGAACAGCGTTTTTTGAGGCGGTTCTTCCAGGATTTTAAGTAAAGCATTGGAGGCTTGTTGATTCAACAGTTCGGGTTGCCACACCATCATTACTTTGTATTCGGCTTCAAAGGCTTTAAGAGATAGCTTGGTAATGATTCCACGGGCTTCCTTTATCGGAATGATTCCTTGCTGATTTTGAGTCGCCTGTATATACGTAAGCCAGTCCTGTAAAGTTCTGAAAGGGCTTTGTTGAATAAACTTTCGCCATTGAGGTGTAAGCTCTGCCATTAAATCTTCTCCTTCCTTCGGTGCGCGGGGAAGAGGGAAAATCGAGTGAAGGTCAGGATGAGCGAGCTTGTCCATTTTGACACATGAAGCACAATGACCACAGGCATCCGTTTCCTGACGGTTTTCGCAGTTAACATAAGTTGCAAAAGCCAGTGCCAGCGACAGGGCCCCGCCGCCCACCGGGCCATCAAACAGCAAAGCATGGGCTACATGGCTTTGATCAACCGATCGCCGCAGCGTGGTTTTAACTTCTTCTAAACCGGGTGTTTGATTAAAGAGCACAGTGAATTTCAGTTTCAGAAGCAGCCCTCCCGCACCTTCTGATTAATAGGTCCGATCGGGCTTAGTTTGTTCAAATATATGGCGCAAAACGTCCTGCTGCCTATCGGACAAAGTGAGCTGGCGCCGCCCAATCGTTGCTTGTATTACATCAAGAGCCTTCTCATAGCGATAGGTCGAAAAACCTTCGGCTTGTCCCCCCCACGTAAAAGAAGGGATATGCTTGGGTTGAAAACCAGCTCCAAATACATTGACATTAACCCCTACCACAGTGCCGGTATTGAACAGAGTATTGATACCGGCTTTGGTATAATCGCCCATAAACAACCCACAAAAAAGCTGACCGGAATCTTCCAGTGCTCGGGTGGAATAGTCGTAAAGCTTCACGGTTGTATAATCATTTTTAAGGTTTGAATTTGTCGTGTTCGCGCCCAGATTACACCATTCGCCCAAAACGGCATTTCCCAAATAGCCATCGTGGGCTTTGTTGCTATATCCAAATAAAATAGAATTATTAACTTCTCCGCTCACTTTACAAAAAGGACCTATGGTACAATTAGGTCGTATTTTGGCTCCCTGACCAATGACGGCTCCTTCGCCAAGAGCAAAAGGCCCTTGTATAATTGCTCCTTCACTTACAACGGAATTTTTGCCCAAATAAATTGGCCCTCCTTCGGCATTCAGAATGGCCGCCCGAATAGTAACTCCCTCTTCCAGAAAAATATTTTCAGACTTATAACAGCGGGTAAATTCGTCAGAAATAGCAGCACTGGAACGATCGCTTGTTAATTGAGCGTAATCCATGCGAAGCTGATCTCCATTTTTCAAAAAAATATCCCACAGCTGCTCGATGGATGTGTAAGGCTCCTCAAAAAGCTGAACGTCAAGATTTTTGGTAAGAGAGTCGTCAGGAGTCCAGTTTGCAGTTGCGGTTCGAACCGCCAGAAGTTGATTCGTCTGTGGATTTCTTAGCTGACTTTCGAGGGGAAGATAAAGAATCGCCTGCACAAGGGTCGGGTCAGGACATAAGCTTCCGTTAATGTATAGGTAAGAAGCCGAATTTGGAGCAGAGGGGTAGAGGAGGCTTAAATACGTTTCTGTCAGAAAAAACGGGGTAGTTTTGAGCCACATGCTCCATTTCTCGGTAAGCGTAAGGATCCCGCATCGAATGCCGCTGATTGGGCGGGTAAAAGTAAACGGCAAGAGTTGCCGGCGAGTATGCGGATCATCAAATAAAACAACTGACATCATACTTCCCAAAACTTCCAAAGATGGTCGAATCTCTCATTCAAATTTCGCCTATTTTATCGAGTCAGGCAAAAAAAAGGCAGACTCCCGCAGAAATTGCAAAGAGACTGCCTTCATTGACCGGATCGTAAATTGATCCTACCTGAATTATTTCTTTCCGTACCGCTTCATGAACTTGTCCACACGGCCGGCGGTGTCTACCAATACATTCTTTCCTGTATAGAAAGGGTGTGACTGGGAAGAAACTTCCACTTTGTACACGGGATATTGTTTCCCATCTTCCCATTCAATGGTTTCGTTGGTTTGAATCGTAGAGCGGGTAATAAATTTATGATCGCTGGAAAGATCCCAAAATACGACCTCCCGGTAATTAGGATGAATATCTTTTTTCATCGGTATCTATTGTTAATGTGTTGATTGCGATTTTCGTAAAAGGACTGCAAAACTACGGACTTAATTCTAAATCTCCCAAATTCTCACTGTTATTTTTTGTGTGAAACCGTTTAATCAATTCCTTGGTTATTACACCCATGAAGCTTTTTGAGTATTCAGCGGTTCTTCGTAACTTCCAGATAATAGTCCTGCTATTTTCAGAAAGTATAGGCCAAAACCTTCCCTTGCCCTAAAAGTTATAGAGTCGCTCTATGCGTAAGTTTGCGAAAGCATCAGAATCTGAACCTCCAATATCCCAAAATCGAATCCTGAATTTTCTAAAATATAACTGATTGATTATTAGTTTTATACAAGAAAATTTGAAGAAAAAATATTTGTGGTATTATTCTGATAGGCTTGATTTTTGTAACGTACTTGGAATAAGAATCTTAACATTTTAATAACACTGATAGGGATTAGATTTTTCGTAGTCTTCCCAAAAGTCCATCCGAAAAAGGGTTGTTTTTTTCCCGGTAAAGCAGTTATTTCATGGAATTTTTCAGAGAAAACTCCCAGCCCTCCATCCACAGGAAGATCCAAAATTAATTTAACACTACTGACAAAAAAGTATACAATGCCCATGTATGTAATCAAGAGAGACGGTCGAAGAGAGTCTGTAAAATTCGATAAAATCACCGCACGAATCGAAAAGCTCAGCTACGGTCTGGAAGCCAACTATATTCAGCCCATCGAGGTGGCAAAAAAGGTGGTTTCCGGTATATACGATGGTGTTACGACCGCGGAACTCGACAATCTAGCCGCAGAAACAGCCGCCTCCATGACCACCAAGCACCCCGACTATGCTATATTGGCAGCGCGGGTGGCTATTTCCAATCTCCATAAAAATACGCTGAAATCCTTTTCGGCTACCATGAAACGGCTCTACACCTATGTGGATCCTAAAACAGGAGAAAACGCTGCCCTTATTTCTAAGGAAGTATATGACATCATCCGTCGCAACGCCGCTCTACTTGACTCGACTATTATTTATGACCGTGATTATGGCTATGATTATTTTGGATACAAAACGCTTGAAAAATCATATTTGCTGAAAGTAGATGGCAAAATCGCCGAACGCCCTCAGCATATGTTGATGCGAGTGGCTATCGGGATTCATCATGAAGATATTTCCTCGGCTATCGAAACATACCACTATTTGTCAGAAAAGTGGTTTACTCACGCTACTCCGACACTTTTTAATGCCGGAACTCCAAAGCCCCAAATGTCATCCTGCTTCCTGCTCACTATGAAGGAAGATAGTATCAATGGTATTTATGATACACTTAAACAATGTGCGCTTATTTCTCAGTCAGCCGGTGGAATTGGCCTGAGCATTCATGATGTCCGGGCAACCGGCAGCTATATCAAAGGAACCAATGGAACTTCCAATGGAATTGTTCCTATGCTGCGTGTTTTTAATGATACGGCTCGCTACGTAGATCAGGGCGGGGGAAAGCGCAAAGGTTCTTTTGCAATTTACATGGAGCCCTGGCATGCGGACATATTTGACTTTCTGGACTTGAAAAAGAACCACGGAAAAGAAGAACAACGCGCGCGCGATCTATTCTATGCTATGTGGATTCCCGACTTATTTATGAAGAGGGTTGAAGCTAACGATACGTGGTCCTTATTCTGTCCCCATGAATGTCCCGGCCTTTCAGATACTCACAGCGCTGAATTTGAAAAACTTTATGAGCAATATGAATTAGAAGGCAAAGCCCGGAAAACGATTAAAGCTCAGGATTTATGGTTTGCGATCCTCGAATCTCAAATAGAAACGGGCACACCCTACATGCTTTATAAGGATCACGCCAACAGTAAATCCAATCAAAAGAATCTGGGAACGATCAAATCGTCCAATCTCTGTACCGAGATAATGGAATATACCGCAGCAGATGAAGTTGCCGTGTGTAATCTTGCGTCTATTGCGCTTACAAAGTTTGTAGAGGAAGAAAAAGATGGCTTCTCCCGGTTTAACCATCAGAAGTTATACGAAATAACCAAAGTAGTAACGCGGAACCTCAATAAAATTATTGATCTGAATTACTATCCCGTACCCGAAGCCGAAAAGAGTAACAAACGCCACCGGCCTATCGGAATTGGTATTCAGGGCCTGGCCGATGCACTGTGCCTTCTGCGAATGCCATTCGAGTCGGATGAAGCCCGAAAACTAAATAAAGATGTTTTTGAGACCATGTATTTTGGTGCTATGGAAGCATCTATGGAATTAGCAAAAGAGCAGCAGCCTTACGAAACCTGGGCTGGAAGTCCAATTTCACAAGGAGTTTTCCAATTTGATATGTGGGGAGTCACGCCGGACAGTGGCCGCTGGGACTGGGAAAAACTACGCAAAGAAGTTGTAAAGTACGGCGTTCGCAATTCTTTATTGCTGGCACCAATGCCAACAGCCTCTACAAGTCAGATTCTGGGGAACAACGAATGCTTCGAGCCTTTTACATCTAATATATATGTAAGGCGCGTGCTTTCAGGAGAATTTGTGGTAGTGAATAAATATCTGTTAAAAGATCTGGTGAAATTGAATTTGTGGAATGAGGATATGAAAAACAAGCTGATTATGGCCAATGGGTCTATTCAGCCCATCCCAGGTATCCCACAAAATATCAAAGATTTGTATAAGACCTCGTGGGAAATCAAACAACGTACGATCCTGGATATGTCAGCCGATCGTGGTGCGTTCATTTGCCAGTCCCAATCATTGAATATTTTCCTGGAAGAACCAAACTTCGCCAAACTCACATCGATGCATTTCTATGCCTGGAAGAAAGGATTGAAAACAGGAATGTATTATCTGCGTACAAGAGCCGCCGCAGATCCAGTACAATTTACGGTACAGAAGCAAGCCGAACCGCAAATTCAACCCGCTGTTGTTTCCGTTGCTGAAAAAGAACTGGATTATACCCAATACGCCCATGACCATCAACAACAGGTAAAACCTGCTGAACGCAACAATCGTTCTGATATGCAGTGCTCGCTTGATGACCCCGAAGGTTGCGAAGCTTGCGGCGCTTAAAAACCTACATGTAGCCAGGAAGAGAATAATCTTCCAAACGTAAAAGAGACTCGTACGAAATCCGTGCGAGTCTCTTCCTTTTAATAACTTCAAAAAAGATCGAGATGATATAAGACGAACGCGCCTCGTAATTGACACTGAAATACCAGAAAAAGATCAAGATAAAGGGTGTAAAAAAATATTTTCATGAATAGTGAAAATATTCCCCATTGAAAATCAATAAGTTACTTGTTTATACAAATTTTTCTTTGAAGGTCGCTTGCAACTTAAAAAGATAACTGCCACCTTTGCACTCCCAAACAGAGACAGGGAATTCAAAAAGTCCTCATCTGTTAGAAATAAGGGCTATTCTGGCATAAATTATTTAGTGAAATTTTGTCAGATAGAAATAAAAGCAAGGTGTTAAAACGCTTCTGATTAAACAGAGCATGCAGCCAACGAACAAGAATTTAAAAAGCTTGCTCAACCAAATTAAAACTTGAAAATACTTCGTCAAAAAAAGACGAAAAATTTTAACAAGAAATTTGGAAATTAAAAAAAAGGCTTGCACCTTTGCACTCCCAATCGGGGAAACGGGTAAGACGAACGAGTTTTGCCACTAGTTTTAAGGAGACTTAAAGCGCCGTTCTTTGACATGATGAAGAGAAGCACAAGATGTAG
>NZ_SMJU01000002.1 GCF_004348825.1 Arundinibacter roseus | reverse complement strand
TGTACAACCAAAAGTATTTTGATATGAAGAATCAAATAATTTTAACAACTTAATATATCTTTCCTTATTAAGTCCGGTTGCAGAACGCCATTGACGCTCATTTTTTAGATCATTTATCGATATTTTCTTGTGCCAAATTTAAGACTATTTTTCCATTGCAACAAGTCTAGTAGAATAATTCCACCCCTTTTCAGGCTTCTTTTCCACCCTTTTGGCTATTTGTTTGGTATTTTTGTCAGGATAAAAATGTATGAATATCTATGGCCCGGATTCTGATTGGTATTGTCCTGTTTTGTATACTAGCCTACACGATTGGTTATTTTATGGTTTGGTTTCAAAAGCCAGTCAAATCTGACGGCACACCCAAAACTCCCTTCGAAGTGGGCTCAAAAATACTGATCCTGATGCTTGGTATTGTGCTCATTGGCTTTTTACTGTTTGCCGCTTACACCTTTATGATGTATGCTATGAAGGACCATTAAATTACCACCCTACTCTCTATCAATTATTTATGGATCGCTATTTTCATACCATTACCGGTGCGTATTCGGGTTATTGGCACTATTTTCTACATGAACTGTTGAATCCGGGCTGGCACAACTACTTTTATTGGCTTTTGGGGGCTTCCTTGCTAATTTGGTTCCTGGAAGTAGTTTTTCCGTGGCGAAAACATCAACCCCGGATTCGTCAGGATTTCTGGTTGGACGCTTTCTATTTGCTGTGGAACTACTTTTTGTTTTCGCTTGTGCTGTACAATGCTTTATCCATGGTAGCCGTACAGGCCTTTAACGACCTTCTTGAAATATTTTCAATTACCAACCTTGTCGCTATTCAGGTTTCTGACCTGCCCGTGTGGGGACAGCTGCTATTGATATTTGTGATTCGTGATTTTATGCAATGGAATATACATCGCTTGCTTCATCATGTACCATGGATGTGGGAATTTCATAAAGTTCATCATAGCGTTGACGAAATGGGATTCGCAGCCCTGCTTCGCTATCATTTTATGGAGAATATCATTTATCGAACGTTGGAATACCTCCCATTGGCAATGATTGGATTCGGCATTGATGATTTTTTCATCGTGCACATTTTCACGCTCGTTACCGGACAGCTTGGGCATGCCAATATTTACCTGCCACTTGGCCCGCTAAAATACTTCCTGAACGGGCCTCAAATGCATCTGTGGCATCATGCCAAACATTTGCCTGCCTCGCACCCTTACGGTTACAACTATGGTATTACATTAAGCATTTGGGATTACCTTTTTGGTACTTCTTATTGGCCGCATTCGGATGAAAATCTTCCGGTTGGATTACCCGAGGAAGAGCATTTTCCCAAAGATTTTGGCGGGCAACTTTTGCGTCCTTTTCAGGTAATTTTTCGAAAAAAAAAACACCTCCCTATGATAGCCAACTATTCCTGAATTTCTATGACAGATGTCTTTATATCGAGCACAAAGGACATTATTCTTGATTGCTCCCTGGCAACAGCTACACTGGAATAGGGACCTACACGAACCTGAAAATTATTTTCACCAGCCTCTGCCTCGATAAGTTTGGCAGGATAATTGCCCTGCCTGAGTTCTTTTATTCGAAACGTTGCGGAAGCTTTTGTTTTAAAGTCTCCTGCATTTACATAAAAGCCCTTTTTTTCTACTTCCGAGAACGTCTCTTTGGTAGGCTTTGGTGTTTGAACTTCTTGAAAAGTGGAAGGAGAACCTTGCCCAATTCCTGGGGAGGCAGCCTCATTTTCAACTGAATTATCCCACGTATCTGCTGAATTGAGAAGCGTATCTGCCATTACCGCTTGTTCATTTTGCAGGGTATCATCCTGCAACTGAAACGGACCGGTAGCTACATAAAGTGAGTCAGAAACCAGTTCAGTTGGCTGAGGGCCAAATAAATAGGACCAAAAACTTGAATACTGCGTAGATTTTGGGGAATTGAGCCAGGCAATATACACTCCACACACAACCAGTACAGCCAAGACCAATATTACGAGCCACCACGGTTTTTGTGTGGGATATCCGGTTTTGTCAGCCTTGTTGGTTTCTTCGTTCCGATTCTCGCCTTTTACATTATCATCGATTTCCATCTCTCAAATAAAAAGTTAGTATACCATCTTTCTCCTGTTTCCCTTTTCCATCACAGGTACGAACCACAGAATATACGTCAAATACAAGGCCATTTATATAGTATCCACGTTTTTTGTTAAAAAATAATATTATTTAAAACAAAAGAGCCACTCGCAATGAGTAGCTCTTTTATCAAAAATTTATACTGAAAACATTACTTAGTTAGCAACTTCTTCTTCTTTTTTGCGAACGGTAATTGTTAGCTGTTCACTACTTTCTTCATGATCGGCTACGAGCACATCTCCATCACGCAAATCACCTTTCAAAATTTCCTCAGCTACCGGATCTTCCAGATATTTCTGAATCGCGCGGTTGAGCGGTCGGGCTCCGTACTGCGGATCATAGCCTTTTTCTGACAGGAAGTCCTTGGCCGAAACAGTTAGTTCAATCTCATATCCAAGACCTTTTACCCGACTGAACAGCTTGTCCAGCGAGAGGTCGATGATGCGATGCAGGTCTTCGCGTTGCAGGGAATTAAAGACGATTACATCGTCCAAACGATTCAGGAATTCCGGTGAGAATGCTTTCCGCAATGCACTTTGAATGGTACTACGCATGATTTCGTCTACATTTTCGCTCTTGGCTTTGGTAGAGAAACCAATACCTGATCCAAAATCTTTCAGATCCCGGGCGCCAATGTTGGAAGTCATGATGATGATCGTATTCCGGAAATCAACCCGTCTGCCGAGCCCGTCTGTCAGGATTCCATCATCAAGTACCTGCAACAGAATATTAAATACATCCGGGTGTGCTTTTTCGATTTCATCCAACAAGACAACGCTGTATGGTTTCCGACGGATTTTCTCGGTCAATTGACCTCCTTCTTCATACCCTACATAGCCGGGAGGAGCTCCCACAAGCCGGGAAACACTGAATTTCTCCATGTATTCACTCATATCAATACGTACGAGCGCATCGTCTTTATCGAACAGGTAGGTGGCAAGGACTTTTGCCAATTCAGTTTTACCTACCCCCGTAGGACCAAGGAAAATAAAGGAACCAATTGGTTTTTTAGGATCTTTCAGACCAACTCTCGTCCGTTGAATCGCCTTTACGAGTTTTTCAATCGGTGGGTTTTGACCAATCACTTTCGCTTTTAGTTCGTCAGCCATGTTCAACAGCTTCTTTCCTTCGTCAAGCGAAACGTTCATGACCGGTATTCCAGTCATCATTGCTACTACCTCCGCTACATTTTGTTCTGAAACAGTGTAACGTTTCAACTTGGTTTCTTCTTCCCACAATTGTTTGGCCCGGTCAAGCTGATCAATCAGTTTCTTTTCCCGGTCCCGAAGCTGCGCAGCTTCCTCATATTTTTGGCTTTTCACTACCCGGTTTTTCTCCTGCTTGATGTTTTCAATTTGCTCTTCAAGTTTCAGGATATCCTCAGGAACCGTAATATTACTGATGTGCACGCGGGCACCAACCTCATCCATTACATCGATTGCCTTGTCGGGCAAAAAGCGGTCAGTAATATAGCGTTCAGAAAGTTTTACAGCAGATTCGAGCGCTTCGGGCGTATAGTTTACGTGGTGGTGTTCCTCGTATTTATCTTTAATATTTTCGAGAATCTGAATCGTTTCTTCAACCGACGTGGCATCAACCATCACCATCTGAAAACGACGGGCTAATGCGCCATCTTTTTCGATATACTGACGATATTCATCAAGCGTCGTGGCTCCAATGCATTGAATTTCACCCCGAGCCAAAGCAGGTTTGAACATATTGGAGGCGTCAAGAGAACCGGAAGCTCCGCCTGCACCCACAATCGTATGCAACTCATCAATGAACAGGATTACGTCCGGCGATTTTTCCAGCTCATTCATGACCGCTTTCATGCGCTCTTCAAACTGTCCGCGGTATTTGGTGCCTGCCACAAGTGACGCAAGATCAAGTGTAACAACACGCTTTCCGAAAAGAACCCGCGAAACTTTTTTCTGCACGATACGCAAGGCCAAACCCTCAGCAATTGCAGTTTTACCCACGCCGGGTTCACCAATCAGGATAGGATTATTTTTCTTGCGACGGCTCAAAATCTGTGCTACTCGCTCAATTTCTTTTTCGCGTCCTACAATCGGATCAAGTTTTCCTACTTCGGCAAGTTTGGTCAAATCGCGTCCAAAATTATCCAACACCGGAGTTCTGGATTTTTCAGCACTTTTTGATTCTTTTCCTGACGATGCACCGCTTCCAAACATTCCACCTCTTGGATCGTCGTCGCCATCGTCTGTATCAGACCCCATACGGGGTAAGGTTCCGGAGGATTGATATTCTAACATTTCTTTGATGACTTCGTAGTTAACATTAAACTTATGGAGGATCTGCGTAGCCACGTTATCTTCATCTCGCAGAATCGACAACAACAAATGCTCGGTTCCGATCAGCGGGCTCTTGAAAATCTTGGCTTCCAGATAGGTAATTTTCAAAACTTTCTCCGACTGACGCGTCAACGGGATGTTTTGTAAATTCTTTACATTATTGGTAGCAGAGCCTTTGGTGGCCTGCTCAATTGTAAGACGAACCTCTTCAAGCGACACGCCTAGTTTTTTCAGGAGGCCGATAGCAACGCCCTCTCCTTCCCGGATCATCCCCAACAGAAGATGCTCGGCTCCAATAAAATCATGACCTAAACGGAGAGCTTCCTCGCGGCTTAATGAGATCACTTCTTTAACTCGATTTGAAAATTTAGCTTCCATGTATTAGCAGGAAAAATATAGTGTCGTAATTATTTTGTAACGAATTATAAACGGCCTTTGTTCAATCGGACCACGGCGGGGCAAGTTTAGATTGCATCAAAATTTGGCGGGCTTCGGGTCCTTTATTAAAAAGGAGATCAACGATACTTAAATTCTTTACAAAATCATTGCCAAAGGTTTGGTAGTAAGGGATAGGTACATGGAATTTAAAAATATTCTCTGTATTTTTATCACTTATCAATGACCTTGCGTCAAAATTTGTAGAAGTAACGTCTCTACTGTATGACAAAGTGTATGCTATTTCTTTTTTAATTCCCAGAAATTTCAGACATAATGTCAGCAATTCTACATTGAGATCAAACAGGAAAGTCGTTTGCCTTTGGTAAACCTGTTTGAATTCGGCCTCATAGTACTCAAAAAACGGGGATTTTCCATAGGCAGATTGCAAACATCCCCAATGACGCCTCACCCAAGCCTGCCCGTAATCAATTTTTACATCCCGAATTAATACTTTGTTTCTTCCACTGAGCACAGGGACCGTTAATACATCAATCCCATTTGCGGTAAGCACATAACACCGGTTGCGGTAGGTTTGCCTGATATAATGATCCTGTGCTTCCAGTATAAACGAGTCAAAATTTAACAGGCAGGAAAAATAGTCAAGACAAGGCAAGTAGTGCAAATCCAGTGTAACTTCTGTTGGAAAGGAGGAATGCCGTCTTTGGTCTGTCATTATCAAATATGGCAAAGACGAAGGAGATTATCAAAAAAATTATAAAAAAATATTTCAGAAAGTACTGGGAAGAACATTTTAAACCTTTTTATTCTTATTTCTTTGGATGCAGTTACAGAAAGTCGTTCAAATCACCGAGGCCTTCCCGAATGATTTCGAATTCGTCTGTGGTTGCCTGCACGATCGTGGAGCCAACGTTACCTCCGTAACCGCCGTCGACCACGATGTCGACAAGGTGTTTGAATTTTTCATAAATCAAGGTTGGATCCGTAGAATATTCTATGACTTCGTCGTCGTCTTTTATGGAGGTAGTAATGATCGGATTTCCCAATTCTTTAACAATCACCCGCGGAATGGAGTGGTCAGGCACTCGGATACCTACCGTTTTTTTATTGGTATTCAACAACTTAGGAACATTGTTGTTTGCTTCCAGAATAAATGTGAATGGACCTGGTAATGCTTTTTTCATCAGCTTAAAGGCCGCATTGCTCACTCGTGCATAATCGGCAATGTGGCTGAGGTCAAAGCAAATAAAGGAGAAGTCATTTTTTTGCGGCTTGATACCTTTTATCCTGGCGATTTTCTCCACGGCCCGGGCATTGTGAATATCGCATCCAAGGCCATAGACTGTGTCAGTTGGATAAATAACTAATCCGCCATCTTTGAGGGTTTGCGCCACCTGACGGATTCGGCGTAGATCCGGATTTTCTGGATAAATGCGGATAAGTTCTGCTGACATTCTTTTTGTGCAAGTTTGTAGTTATTCAGGAATAACAAAATTCTTCCTGAAATCCTTCCTTTGCGGCGAATTTTTTACGTTATGATGCAAATACAACCTGTAAATCCGGTTAATGGGCAATCGAAGTTTACACAGAAAAATGATACATTCGGTAGTAACGCCCGGATCCTCAATGTAGGTAAGCAATTGCCGAAAACGGAGCGCAAGTTCAAACTCCTGCGCATAAAAACATTTTCTGATAAAAGTACGTATCCGATTGGCTAAGGCGTCAAATTCGGCCTGGGTACGGTTCAGATCATAGGCCTTATTACAAACTTTGTAGGTAGATTCGAGCATGCCGCTTCCGGGCCTGAATACCTGCTGCGAAAGTGAATCATCCAAAACCCGCTTTTGCGTTAAGATTTCGTCCTGATAACCGTATGCGCAAAGCGTGGATGAGCGAACCCAAAAATCAAAATCTTCATAAGTAAGCGATTCATCATATCCTCCCAAAATCTCCAACAACGAGCGTCGAATCATCATTGTGGGGGTACAAATGAAGTATCTTTCCAAAATGGAACGGTACACATCACCGGACGGAATCGTGTCGAGGGCATGTCCGTTTTCATCCACGTCAAAATGTGTGCACAGAATTTGGTCCGATTCATTGATGTAAACGGCATTGGAAAAAATCACTCCGAAGTTTTCGGGCAACCGCTCAAAATAGTTAACCTGCTGTTCTACACGATTCGGAAGCAACACATCGTCAGCCGATAAATCAATGATGTACTTTCCTTTGGCAAGTTTCAGGCCCTGATTGAATGCCGTACAAAGTCCTTTGTTCCAGGCATTTTTTATGTATGTAGTATGTGGATATTCCTGACAAAACTGTTCAATTCGTTCACTTGTCCGATCTGAACTGGCATTGTCAATTACAAGGAGCTCAATAGACGCATAGGTTTGGTTCATAACCGACCGCAATGCGTTTTCTACGAATGATTCGTGATTATAGGCCGTACAAATAATTGATACGAGGGGTTTTTTCATTGACATTCCAATTAGTACCTGATTCGAGGATTTTAACTTTGATGGTACTAAGTAAGCTACTTTTTAAGTATGGAAACTTATTTTTGAGTAAACGGTTGAAAAGCAGATTCTTCAATACGTTTTATTCACTAGACATTCTCAGGATTGGCCGCAAGTATCAAACAAAAAATTTAACATGATTAAAAATTGGCATGATATTCGATAAATAGTTATGTATTGATGTTTTAACGGGATTTCTTTCTTTATAACGTCAATTAATGGGTTAGGGTAATACATCAAATGCCGAATGCACTCGTATTCGGCATTTATCTTTTCACTCCTCCTTACCTTTCTTTGCTCCAATTATGCTTGCGTTTAATTCAAAGCCAAAAATCAGCAAAAGAGAAATCAGGTAAATCCACACCATAAGGGCAATCATTGTTCCAATAGAGCCATAAAGGGTGTTATAAGTACCAAAATTGGAGAGATAAAAGGAGAAGCCATAGGTAGCCAGGACGATCAGTGCAGAAGCCAGAATAGCACCGATGTTAAAAAATGACAGGCGAACCTGCCGATGTGGTGCAAAGCGATAAATCAGCGATACGCCAATGGCAAGTGAAGTGAAGGTGGTCAGGTAACGGGTGATATTCACGACGGGAAAAATCCAGGAATCCTGAATAATATTCCAATTCTTGACTAAATCCATGACCCGGTCGCCAATAATTAGTAATACTACCGACAAAAACAGAACAACTCCCAATAGCATAGTCAGCATTAAGGCAATAGCCCTCGTCCGAAAAAAACCGCGATCGTCAATATCTTTATAAACTATGTTGAACGAACGCATCAGCGACACCATTCCGTTGGTAGAGGTAACGATGGTTAAAATAAAACCTATCGAAAGAATGTCCCGACGGGGGCGGCTGATGATTTCCAGAATGGTTGATTGGGCCTCTGTGTAAATTCCACGTGGCATAATTTCCCGCAAAAACTCCATAATCTGCGCCTGAAGGTTTTCGACTGGAATATAAGGAATGAGCGTAAACAACGAAATGAGCGCAGGAAATGCCGACAAAGTCAGGCTAAACGCCACAGCTGTTGCCCTCTGATCAATGTCAGAGACCATCAATTTATCCAGTAAATTAACCAGAATATCGTACAGCGACACCGATCCCCGAAAGAGGGTTGTGCTTTTCAGCCATTGGCTGATTTTAAGAAAGTAACGATTTTCCAGAATCTTTTCGAGCATGGGCAAATTAATTCATACGTCGAAATACGGACGAAGTCGTTGAAGCAGCGGCTCCGGCGCAGTACAGAGCTTTCCGGTATCTTTACGCTGAAAAACGAGCGTTGTTTCGCCCGTATGTAACAGGACGTTTTCCTGATTTCTTATTTCATAGTCAAATACGACCCTTGCGGACGGCAATTTGGAAATTTGTACCCGAACACTCAGCAAATCGTCGTAGCGAGCGGGCCGCAAATAACGCGACCGATTTTCGTAAACCGGCATCAAAATTCCTTCGTCTTCCATTTCCTTATAATGAAAATCAAGACTTCGCAGCGCTTCTACCCGACCAATTTCGTAGTATCGGGCATAGTTACCGTAATATACATATCCCATTTGATCCGTATCGGCATATCGAACCCTGATCCCTTTTACTTCATAACTAAACATTCCGAAGGGCGGTTTTAAATAAATCAAATTTTGTGTCTATCAGGTACTATTTTAAAATATTGCGTCGATTCAATTCTGCCTGATATAGGCGGGCATTGGCCAAATGATCAGCATAATTTTCGGCAAAAGCATGGTAGCCCGACAAATCAGCTTTGGCACACATATACGTATAGTTGTGCTTTTCATAATTGAGTACGGCATCCAGCGAAACGAGATCGGCAATTCGGATGGGGCCCGGTGGTAAACCCGTATTCAGATATGTATTGTAAGGAGAAGGCACCCGAAGCTGCGCAGTGAGGATTCGCTTGATTCCAAAATCCTGTAGTGCAAATTTAATTGTCGGATCGGCCTGCAAGGGCATATTGATTTGCAGACGATTGATGTACATACCGGCCACTCGTGGGCGTTCGTCTTTTTTTCGGGCCTGCTCTTCTTCCACAATTGACGCCAAAATTGACACTTCCAGCGGACTCATATTAATGGATTTTGCTTTGGCGAGCCGCTCTTCGGTCCAGAATTTTTTGTATTCACTATGCATCCGATCCATGAACTGCTCCGTGCCTACGGTCCAGAAAATATCGTATGTATTGGGTAAAAATAAACTTACAATGGTAAGCGTATCAAATCCATATTTTTGACAAAGTTCGGGGTTGTTCAGTGCCGCCCGAAAATTTTCTTCGCCAAAGGAAAACCGAGGCCCAATGCGTTGAATCAGTTCTTCTTTCAGGCGAATATTATTAAATGTAAGCCGTACAGCATCCTGATTTCCCTCTTTAAGTTTTTGAATGAATGCATAATTAGTCATGTCGGGCTTAATTACATACCGTCCCGGCCGCACGCGTTCGGGATAGTTGAGCAGCTTGGCCAAAAACTGAAACGATACCTGATCATTGACTACCCGATGCTTTTTGAGGGTATCCAGTACATTTTTGTAGGTAGCACCTTCCGGGATCAGTAAGGCAAAACTTTCGTTTTTTTCAACCTGCAGGTTTGGCGTTTTAAATATTTGCCAAAAGTAAAAAGTGAAGGTAGTGGTGATTACCGCCATGGTGATAAATGCGCCTACCTTAAAATTGCGAGACATCATGATTGAGTTTCCTAAGTAAATAACTAGTGTTGACAGGTAGCAAAACAATCAGAAAAGAGAGTTTTATTACCTAAATAAAAATCAGATTCGTTCAAATGGAATGGAAAATCGCTGTGCCAGATCGAGCAATGAATCTACTACGGGTTCCAGCAAGGGAATTCCCTCCTGCCGGCGGCGCGCTTCGGATTCCCGCTCGGGATCTCCCGGAATCAGTACCTGCTGCCCTTCCACGGCTTTTGCCTGCCGGAAGCGCTGAATCCAGGTGTCCATATTTTCTTTAAATTCAGTAGCAGGCCGAAAGCCATCGACTCGCATGGCTCCCAAAAAATGCCCCGTACCCAAACCTACTCCTGCTTGTGCAGCCATAAATCCTGCCGTTGCGAAAGGCGGCACCCACGGCCCGTAGTTAGCTCCTGAAAGTACACCTGAAAAAATATCTACAATGGCACCCAGGCCGTATCCTTTGTGGCTGCCATGCTCACGGTCGGAGCCTAAGGGCAACAAACCACCCCCATTTTTAACGGCATTGGAGTCGTCTGTTGTATTTCCTTCGGCATCCTGCGCCCAGCCGAGTGGCGCAGGCAGACCTTTTCTTTGCAGTATTTCAAATTTGCCATAGGCAACTGCCGTAGAAGCAAAATCTGCTACAAAAGCGGGCTCATGATTAGCTGGCACGGCAACTGCTACGGGGTTGGTTCCCAGTAGTTTTTCCAGCGAAAAGGTAGGCGTTACCAAAGGCGCGGCATTGGTCATAGTCCAGCCGATCATATCCTTTTCAAGGGCCATCATGGCATGATAGCCCGCAATTCCAAAATGGTTGGAGTTGCGTACCGACACCCAGCCCGAACCTACTTTTTCGGCCTTTTCCATCGCAATTTTCATCGCTTGCGGCGCCACCACCAACCCCAATCCACGGTCGCCATCGACGGTAGCCGTGCTGGGTGTTTCGTGTACAATCGTCACCTTTGGCGTTGGATTTAGCCTTCCATTGTCGTACAAACGCACGTAGCCCGCAAGCCGTGCAATACCGTGCGAATCGATGCCACGCAAGTCTGCGCTAAGCAGTACCTCAGCTGCAAGGCCTGCTTCGGAAGGCGGGCAACCTATTTTTTCAAATACTTTTTGGACAAAATTTTGTAGGTAATCCGATTGGTACATGCGCTTACGAAAAGGAATGAGGTATTTTTATAAAATGATTGAATAAAAAGCAAACTTTGCAAAGGTAGTGGTGCAAATATCCGAATCCCTTCACACGTTACAAAATCAGTGTTTCAATAAACGGCCTCCCAATGAAAAAGATTCTTTCCTTTATTGCTATTTCTCTTAGCACATTTTCGCTGGCTTTCGCTCAAACGCCAAACGAGCAGATTATTAGTACTACATTAACTCATGCGACGGTTTTTCTCAACCGGGCACAGCTGACGGCAACCGCCAAAGCAACTCTTCAAGCCGGGGAACAACGTGTAATTCTGGACAATATTCCCCTGAGTATTGATCCGGGTAGTATTGAGGTGCGCGGTACTGGCGGGGCCATCATTAAAGGCGTTCGTTTTGAACGCGACTACCTGCAAAGAGCCCAACGTCCGGCAGGAATCATTCGGATGGAAGATTCTCTGAAAATTGTTCAAAATCAACTGGCGGTAAACTTGATTACCCTCACCGCGCTTGACGAAGAACGCGCGTTGATCGTAGCAAATAAACAGGCTGGCGGCACGGCTGCGGGTGTAAAAGTCGCTGATTTGAAGGCATTGGCTGATTTCTATCGGGAACGCCTTGCAGATATCGGCACCCGGCAACTCCAAATAAAGGACACCATAAATCGACTGAAAGAACGGGAAAATAACATTAAAAATCAGCTGGCCGACTGGCAGAACCGACGGAATCAGCCTACGGGACAAATTCTGGTAAATCTGAGCGCAACCGCCCGCACGTCTCTCCAACTCGAAGTTTCTTACGTGGTTGCAGATGCAGGATGGATGCCCGTGTATGACGTCCGTGTGAAAGACACGCAAAGTCCGGTTTCGCTTGCTTATAAAGCCAATGTGTATCAGAATACAGGACAAAACTGGGAGGCGATCAAACTGACGCTATCTACCTCTAACCCGTCGCTCAACGGCACAAAGCCGGAACTTGGCACTCAGTTTGTGCAATTTGAGCAACCCGTTGTTATGCGAAAGGAACGCATGCGCACCGCGGCGCCAACTGCCGCAATGAATAGTTCGGAACAAAGCATAAAGATGGACATGTCTGTACCCGAAGTCGAATTGATTACGTCTGCTTCGTTTACCCAAATGAACACCAATGATTTATCGGTTTCATTTGAAATAGCCCTTCCTTACACGATTCCATCCAATGGTTCAGGACAGGTGGTAGACATCGCGCAGCATGAAGTTGCAGCCACGTATCGGCACTTTGCGATTCCAAAACTTGACCCGGACGCCTTTTTGATTGGGACAATTACCGACTGGGAAAAATACAATTTATTAAACGGTCAGGCAAATGTCTATTTTCAAGGAACCTACGTAGGTGAAACGCAGTTACTGACTCAAAATACTGCCGACACCTTGAACCTTTCGCTGGGGCGGGATAAAAAAATAATTATAAAACGGGAGCGCATGAAGGACTTTACGGCTACCAGAATTTTGGGAAATCAGGTTCGGGAAACCGTCGCTTACCGCGTTACAATCAGAAACACGAAAAATGAAGCCGCAACTATTACTCTGGAAGATCAAATCCCGGTTTCGACGAATAGCGACATCGAAGTAAAACTGGAAGAGTCTACTGGTGCTACCTATACTTCCGAAACGGGTCGATTGACCTGGAAACTTTCACTGAAAGCCAATGAAAGCCGTACGGTTGAGTTTCGATACGAAATAAAATACCCCAAAGGGAGAATAATTACCTATTAATAAATTCAAACAAACAGGTCGTACGTACCTGAATCCATGGAAATCAAAAATACCTTCCTGAAACGAATCCTGAGTTATTTTGTCCGGGGGCTGATTCTTGTTGCTCCGATTTATTTTACGATCCTGATTATCTGGACCGGCATAGAATCTCTTGATAGTATTTTACCCATTTCTATTCCAATCTCCAATAAGAAATCGGTCTATTTCCCCGGACTTGGCATGATCATTATTTTGTCAGGTATTATTCTTTTGGGCTTTTTCTTTTCGACGGTTGTTCCGCAATCTTTCTTTAAATTCAGTGAAAGTATTATGCGGAAAATTCCACTGGTAAGTATTATTTACTATTCCATCAAAGATCTGATTTCGGCATTTGTTGGTGACAAGAAAAAATTCAATCAACCGGTGTTAGTAACTGTAAATCGGGAATCTGATATTAAAAAACTAGGATTTATTACCCAAACAGATCTCAGTCATTTGCACATTAAAGATTATATTGCAGTGTATATGCCACATTCATACGCGTTTTCGGGAGAGCTGTTCATCGTTCCTATCGGCAATGTTACGCTACTGAATGCATCAAGTACTGACATAATGAAAATGATTGTTTCGGGCGGGGTTTCTGTAAAAGCTCAGGCCGAAGAACAGGCGTAAAACTCAGCAATCGGGCCTTAATAGTACCAATTGGCTTTTTTTACCTTGTCAATTCAGACTATTAATACCCTTTTGACCATGAGAAATTATCTGATTTTTTCGCTCTTCATACTTTCTTTTACTCCACTTTTTGCACAGGATCACTATGACCCGGCAAAGGCACTTTCGAGTGAAGAGCTGTTTTTGAAGCAAAATCAAAACAACCGGGTTTTCCTGAAAGCCGATCAGAACTACCTGATTCTTGATGCCTCAACGATGGTCGGGGGCTATCATAGGCAGCGTTTTTTTCCGGGAGATAACATCCGTTTTACGCTCAGAGGCGAGTCTACACGTTTTGAAGAAGAAATTTACAGCGTTTCTGATAGTAGTTTCACCTTTGTGTTAATCAACGAAGCTGCCGGAAAAATGGAATACCGCGAAGTGATGCTTCGGGATATTCATAAAGTAAAAACCTTTCGCCGCATTCCCTGGATCACTGAGGGTGCTTTTCTGCTTCCGCTTGCCGGACTCACTTACATTGGTGCTGATTTTTTTAATAGAGGCATTGACAATCAGCGATTTACTACCGACCGTCAGACACTCCTTGTGGGTGGAAGCATGATGGCTGCCGGCTTTGTTTTTTATAAAATCAGCTTTTCTACAATTAAAATGAAGGGCGCAAATCGGATACGGGTGCTGCAAACCTACTAGCCACTTGCTGCCAAACTACCTGCGGAGTCGTTCAGAACGGCGATTTTTTTGTACCTTTCGGCCTACTTTTTCGGCCTTTGCTTTGGTAAAGGCTACCTGTTATGTGTTTGAATCTAGACCTTATTTTACAGTGAACGCCATTCTCGTACAACCTCCCAAATCTCCGGTTAAAGCCGAAATAAAACTCGCTGCTTCCAAAAGTGAATGCAACCGCGCGCTGATTTTACATGCCTTGACCCATTTCAAAAGCGAGTTGACCAATATTTCAGAAGCCCGCGACAGTCAAACCATGCAACGGCTGCTGCATGCGCAGGAGGAAATCGCAGATGTTATTGATGCAGGAACCACGATGCGTTTTCTGACCGCCTATTTTGCGATTACCGGACAAAAAAAAATAATGACCGGCACCCCACGCATGTGCGAACGCCCCATAGCGCTTCTGGTAGATGCTTTGCGGCAACTCGGCGCTTCTATTGAATACCAGAAAACGGTCGGTTATCCACCGATTATGCTCAATGGTTTTTCATATTCAGGGGTTAATACGCTGCAAATCAGAGGTGATGTAAGCAGTCAGTATATTTCTGCGCTCCTGATGGTGGCGCCTCTCCTGCCCGATGGCCTGCATATTGAACTTGTAGGAGAAATTGGTTCACGTCCGTATATTGAAATGACTATTGAACAAATGGCGGCTTTTGGCGTGGAAGTTCAGGCAGACTGGACCGCAAAAAGACTTTCGGTTTCTCATCAAAACTATCAGCCTCAGCCCTATGCCATTGAATCCGACTGGTCGGGCGCTAGTTACTGGTACAGCATTGTTGCTCTGGCAGAAGATGCTGAGATTGAATTGCTGGGTCTGAAAGAAGAATCGTTACAGGGCGATAGCGCCATAGTAGATATAATGGAGCATTTGGGCGTTAGAAGTACCTTTACGAAGCGAGGCGTTTTACTTGAAAAAACTACCACGGCTCCTTCCATCGGCTGGGATTTTACCAACTGCCCGGATTTGGCTCAAACCGTAGCTGTTTGCTGTGCCATGAAAAATATTGAATTGTCCATGACTGGTGTTGAAAGCCTCAAAATCAAAGAGACCGATCGCATTTTTGCCCTGCAAGAGGAATTGAAAAAGCTGGGAGCTGAACTCAAAGAGGTGGAAACCAATCATCGCTACGAAGTTACGCGAGTACAGACTATCTCTGCCGAAACTACGCCGTCCATTCATACTTACGACGACCACCGCATGGCGATGGCCTTTGCCCCAGTCGGGATGATTCAGCCCATTTTGATCGAAGAACCCGGCGTGGTCGTAAAGTCTTACCCAACTTTCTGGGAACACTTAGGACTTATTACGACGCTGGAAGAACTCGAATTGTCCTGAATCTATTCTTAGGATTTTTAAAGTCAAAATCTGACTGTTAACCCTCATTTCGACATGCAAGTGCTTCTCTCCCTACCCTGGTGGGTATATGTATTGGTTTTATTGCTCGTTTTGGCTATGCGGGATATGCTTCAGAAAAAGCATACGATTCAACACAATTTCCCATTAGTCGGACACCTTCGGTACATGATTGAGAAAATTGGCCCGGAGTTGCGGCAATATATTGTGGCCAATAACCGCGAAGAACTGCCCTTCAATCGGCGGCAGCGCTCCTGGATTTATGCTTCTTCCAAAAAAGAGAATAACTATCAGGGTTTTGGCACGGATCAGAATATGCACGAAGCAGGCTATATTTTCATAAAACCTGCGCTGTTTCCCACGAGACTTCCCAAGACTCATCCACATCACATTCATAACACTACGCATCTCAACCACTACCTGCTTCCGGCGGCCAAAGTTATCGGTTTGGCGCACGGACGTCGCCGCCCCTATCGGCCTCGTTCGGTGGTCAATATCAGCGCAATGAGCTACGGATCACTTTCAGCAAATGCGGTTGAAGCGTTGAATAAGGGTTCTTTGAAATTTGGAAATTTCCATAATACAGGCGAAGGTGGGCTTTCACCCTATCATTCCTTTGGGGCGGATGTTGTGTTCAATATGGGAACCGCCTATTTTGGTGTAAGAGATGATGACGGCAATTTTGTGCTTGAAAAACTCGTGCAGATGACGCAGCAGAATCCATTTGTACGGATGATCGAACTAAAATTGTCACAAGGCGCCAAACCGGGCAAGGGTGGATTGCTGCCCGGCAGTAAAATTACTGCCGAAATTGCGGCGATTCGTCATGTACCTCTCGGAAAGGATGTGGTTTCTCCTGCCTATCATAGTGCCTTTACGGGTGTTCAGGGGATGATTGACTTCATCGAAGAAATCGCTGAGGCAACCGGCCTGCCTGTAGGAATAAAGGCCGCAGTGGGCAAACTCGATCTTTGGGAAGAACTGGCTGACCTCATGGCACTCACAGGCAAAGGCCCAGATTTTATTGCCATTGACGGCGGCGAAGGCGGCACCGGAGCCGCACCACCTGCCTTTGCGGATCACGTGGCTTTGCCCTGGGTGCACGGATTTAGTAAAGTCTATACTCTTTTTCAAAAAAGACATTTAACCGAAAAAATAACCTTCATTGGCTCCGGAAAGCTCGGATTGCCTGCGCATGCCATTATGGCGTTTGCCATGGGAGCAGATATTGTAAATATCGCCCGGGAAGCAATGCTGTCGATTGGTTGTATTCAGGCACAAATCTGTCATACCAATCGCTGCCCAACCGGCGTTGCCACCAATAATCCGTGGTTACAGGCCGGACTTGACCCCACGTTAAAAAGTGAACGTTTTTATAATTACATGAAGACAATCACGAAGGAAATCATCGAAATCACCCATGCTGCCGGGTATGAGCATCCGTGTCAGTTTACAATGGATGACGTAGAAGTAGCAATGGGTGATAATAACCACACATTACCACTGCTATCCGTGTATAACTACGCTAAAGATGAAGTACCTTATTCAGGATTTGATCCTTTGATTACCTGTGCATATTTAGGCGGTTCAGGAAACGCAGTACGTCCAGAACAGGGAGGCCAGAAAATAGCATGAAAAGGAATTTGACATATCTTCTCTTTGAAAGATTTCCTTTAAAAAAGCTTTTAACTGCCGCCTGTATCATGTTCTGTTTGGGCTGTCAGCCAGAAACTCCACTTATGGCAGAAAAAGAAATCGACTATTTTCCGCTGGAAATTGGAAGGTATCGAATATATGAAGTAACCGAAACCCAATACGCCGTAGGCGCTGACCCGCAAGTCCTGACGTACACGCAAAAGGAACTGATTACCGGAAAATATACCAACGCAAAAGAACAGGACGTTTATCAGATAGAGCGTTCAGTGGTAAATGAAACTGGTACAGGAGTGGTAAATCAGGTACTAAATGTTTGGAAATCTGAGCAGCGAGTAGTTGTTCATGAGGAGGGCATTAGTCGGGTAGTTCTTGAATTTCCAGTAAAAAAAGACCTTATATGGGACGGTAATCGCTACAATTTACTGGGCGAACAAGCCTTTGAAATCACGGTGATGGAAACGCCTTTTTCAACCACAAAGGAAACATTTCCCCTTAGTCTCACCGTTATACAACAGAACGATTCAACCTTGGTTTCTTTGCAAAAAAGTAAAGAAGTCTACGCCGCCTCCCTTGGGTTAGTTCAGAAAGAACAGAAAAACCTTCGCTATTGCAGCACTCCCGACTGCGTTGGAAAAGGCATCATCGAAAGTGGATTTACAAAAATCAGTACATTAATTTCTTACGGTAAATGAGAAAAAGTATAGTTTTAATCGCGTTTGGATTTTTTTTTCTCAGTCCCTGCTTGCTTTGGGCGCAGGAAATTCCGCGTTATTTAGTTCTGTTTTCAAATAAATCAAACAGCCCATTTTCCACTACTTCTCCCGAAGCTTTTTTATCACCAAGGGCCATCGAACGCCGTGCCCGTCAGGGAATTTCCATTACAACCTCAGACCTTCCCGTCAATCCCGGGTACACGGAGGCGGTCCGGCAAACCGGGGCAAAAGTACTTTTCACCAGCCGTTGGCTCAATGCTGCGCTACTGGAAGCAACCGATAGCCAACTTACAGCTATTAAAGCGCTTCCTTTTTTTAAGTCAATCGAAAGAGACCTACCGCTTGCAACTTCTCAAACAGCCGGAATTGGGCGTTTGGGAGCGGTGCAACAAAAATTTGGTACGCAGGAAACCATCGATCATGGACGAATGCTCACGCAGTTAAACCTGCTCGGCATTCCCCAAATCCATGAAAAAGGTATTCGGGGCAAGGGAATTTTAATTGCCGTGCTCGATGCCGGTTTTTCACGCGGCAATGAAGTTCAGTACATCAGGCATCTTTTTGATAACAAACAAATTATTGATACCTACGACTTTATTTCGCGTGAAAGCGATGTTTTCGACGATCACTTCCACGGGCTGAACTGCCTGTCCACCATTGCGGCCAATCAGCCCGGTACTATGGTTGGCGCTGCTTTTGAGGCCGATTTTGCCTTGTATCGAAGCGAAAATGAATATTCAGAAACGCCGTATGAAGAAGCCACCTGGCTGATGGCCGCTGAGCGTGCCGACAGCGTGGGTGCTGACATCCTCTCGTGCTCGTTGGGCTACAATCAATTTGATAACCCTATTTATGATTATTCCTATGCCGACATGGACGGCAAAACAGCATTGGTTACGCGTGCAGCTCAACAGGCCGCACGCACGGGAATGTTGGTGGTCAACGCGGCAGGAAATTCCGGAAATGATCCGTGGAAATTCATCACGGCACCCGCCGATGCTGATTCTATTTTGACAGTTGGCGCTACTTTTTCGAATCGTAGCTACGCGCCATTCAGCTCGGTGGGTCCCACCGCAGATGGAAGATTAAAACCTGATGTGGCCGCCATGGGTGCCGGAACAGTCATTGGCAACAATCTCGGTCTGGGTACGGTCTCTACCGGAAGTGGTACTTCTTTTGCTACGCCTCAAATTGCCGGTTTTGCAGCGCTGCTGTGGCAGGCCTATCCTTTTTTGCGGACGCAGGAATTGATTCAAATTATTCGTCGGGCGGGGCATCAGGCCGCTAATCCTGACAATCTGCTTGGGTTCGGAGTCCCAACGATTCAAATTGCTGAGGAAACTATTCAAACCGAATATACGCCACTAGGCCTGGAACCCTCTTTGGTTGAGCACATTGAAATTTATCCAAACCCAGTGGAAGATTATGTTTCACTTCATTTTGGACCGGTTTCTACTATGGCTTTACTTCAATTGTACACACCCACAGGTACAATGGTTCAATCCCACGCGCTAACGACCGTTCCTACAGTTCAAATTCCGGTAAGCGCCTTGCCTGCCGGGACTTATATTCTGAAAATCACAATGAATAAGGAGATCAAAGCGCTGAAATTCCTTAAACACTAGCCAGGATTTTACGCTGCATTCGAAGAATTGATTCAGAAGAATTATAATAAGGTACGTCGGACATCGACACCCAGCGTACTTCTTTTGATTCGGCATTGGCAGCCGGCTTTGTAGCAGGATCAGCCACTACCAAAAACCGAATATCATAGTGAAAGTGAGCCGCTTCCTTTGCATTGGCCGGAATCAGGTGAACATCTACATCAAATATTTCATTTCCAACAAGTTGTCCGAACGCCCCGGTTTCTTCTTCGGTTTCTTTCAATGCTACTCGTCGTACATCCGGGTCGCCATCGCAGTGGCCGCCAGGCTGAAACCATCGATCCAGCTTCTTGTGATGCATGAGCAGTACCTGCTGTAGATCCGGCGATATTACCCAAGCCGAAGCCGTAACGTGTCCTGACGGTAAACTACGCTCAAAACAAAGAGAATTTTGCTGAACAAACACCTGCGTTTCCAACACCATTTTCCGCTCGTTTTCATCTTTTGGGTGATAATTTTGTAACAATTGTAACAAATCCTGACGGTGCATAACAGTAGGCTTTTACTATTTTTAGTTCTAATTTTACCCAAAGTTGAAGAGTTCAATTTAGAATCAAAAAACCTGTGTATGAAAAAGTACTATTTATCTTTTGCCCTGGCGTTAGCCATTGCTGGCACCTCACTGGCGCAGCGCACCCCTCAGGCAAGTCCGGCTGCTACCCTCATGCAGACCGTTGGCGTTACTGACTTTACGGTAGTTTACTCACGTCCGGCTGTAAAAGGACGTACTATTTTTGGTGACAGCACTCTTGTTCCTTACGGTCAGGTATGGCGTACGGGCGCCAATATGGCTACTACTTTGCAGGCAAGCACTGACTTTATGTTTGGTGGCAAACTCGTTCCTGCGGGTAAATATGCGCTATTCTCAGTTCCAAACGGCGGTGAGTGGACCCTCATTCTGAACAAGAATTTCAATCAGGGAGGTACAGCTGACTACAAAGAATCAGAAGATGTAGCACGCGTGATGGCCGCACCTGCTTCCGCTCCCTTTGCAGAATCATTTACTATTTCATTTTCTGACATTACCGACAGTACCTCGGTTTTAAATGTAGGGTGGGCTTCTGTCAATGTACCTGTTAAGATTACGGTAATGACTACCGAAAACACGATGGCTGCTATGGATAAGGCAGTTTCAGAAAAACCAGAAGATCCTGCAACCCTGCAAACTGCTGCGAACTACATGCTCAGCAAGGGGAAAGATTTACCCAAAGCGCTTGCATTAGCCGATAAATCAATTGGATTGGGGGAAAATTTCCGCAACCTGTGGCTAAAAGCTCAAATTTTGGCGAAAATGGGTAAGGTTGCTGAGGCTGTTCCGCTTGCACAAAAAGCGTTGGCTTTGGGACAATCATCGAATGATAGTGCCTTTGGATTTATGAAACCCCAAATCGAAAACGGTTTGAAAGGCTGGCAGGCGATGCTGCCTGCGGCGGCTACAAGCGCAGTTAAAAACCTGAAAGGAAAGAAAAAATAAGTTATTTGTTGCTTCGGCACCGGGCCCGCTGATTCGTCAGCGGGCTTTTTTTGTATCCATTTTTTTATTTTTTAATTGAATTAATTTATACGCATTTTTCGAGAAAAACGGATTGCTGCATCTGATTTGGTGAACAAGCAAAAAATCAATTAAAAATCCACTAGTAGCTTTAAATAACCTGCTATATTTAACTTTATTTAGACAAAAATTTCATTTGGCCTGCTTCCAACTACACCTTTTTTCTAATACCTATGAATGAGGTCCTTGATTTCTTTTCAAACCTTGGCGGTACTTCCGATTGGCCTCCGCGGTGGCATTGCGGCACATGGTCCGATTTTCACGGATGGCTATATATTGGCTCAGATCTAATGATTTGGATGGCCTACATGTGTATACCGCTGATTCTACTACGGTTTATTTTTGTCAAACAAGGTATTCCGCTTAAAGGTGTATTCTGGCTTTTCGGGGCATTCATTTTACTTTGCGGACTTACACATTTACTCGATGCGCTGATGTTTTGGGTCCCCGTATACCGCATCAGTGCAATCGTGCGATTCCTGACCGGACTTGTGTCAATCGCTACGGTGATTGCGCTGATCAAGTACTTTGATGATGCCGTGGGGCTACGAACTTCCCAGGAATATGAGTACGAAATCAGGTACCGGCAAAAGGCTTTACAAGCGCTGGAACGTTCCAATGAAGAGTTAAAGCAATTTGCTTATGTAGCCTCTCATGACCTTCAATCACCCCTTAAAACGATTGAAGGCTATCTGGGTTTGCTGGAAAGCAAGTACGAAGCGCAACTCGACGAAACTGGTAGAAAAATTCTAAAAACCACTTCAAACTCGGCCAATCGCATGCGACAGCTGATCAATGATCTCCTTGAATTTTCACAGGCGGGCATTGGGCAGGATTTGGCCGAAACCTCCATTCAGGAAATCGTTGGAGAGGCAATGGAAGAACTACGGCAGGAAATAAACGAAAGTGGCGCGGTGATTCAGGTTGGAACGATGCCTACCCTTCGCATTTCACGCTCGGACATCAAGCGGGTTTTTCAAAACCTTATTTCAAATGCCATAAAATACCGGCGAAAAGATATTCCTCCACGTATTTATATTTCTGCACAGGCTCACCACAAAGAATGGTATTTCCGAATACATGACAACGGCATTGGCATAGACGAACTCTATCATCAAAAAATATTCCTCGTTTTTCAACGCCTGCACCACCGAAACGAATATCCGGGAACGGGTATTGGACTTGCTACCTGCAAGAAAATTATTGAAACTTATAGTGGTAAAATTTGGTTAAAAAGTGAACCGGGAAAAGGAAGCGACTTCTTCTTTTCACTCCCCGAAAATCTGGAAACCATTCATGATTACGAACGACAAAAGGAGCTGCGTCCTGCTAGTGGATGATGATCCTGATGATATTTTTTTGCACAAACTGGTCATCGAGGAAAGCGGCATTGATCCCCAAATTATCGTTGCTGAGAATGGAGAAGAAGCCCGAAATTATTTTTTGACTACTGATTCTGCCCGTTTTCAAAAACCCGATGTAATTCTGCTCGATATTAACATGCCGCGTATGAATGGCCTCGAATTTTTGGCGTGCTACAATGCACTCAGCCCTGAACTACGTATAGACACGAAGGTGGTAATTCTTTCAACTTCCATGTACGATTTTGAAAAGGCCCGCAAGATTTATCCAACGATCATGTACTGTACCAAACCGCTAAGCCAACAAATTTTTCTCGATATTTATCAGGGAAAACATCTTCCTTTAAAAACCAGACCCTGACTTTTCTCAGCTTGTGAGAAAGGTCAGGGTCTGAGTTTTTTGGAACAAATTGTGGCCGGTTACTATTCTACGACTTAGTTGCCGCCTTTTAAGCGCGCCAATAGCCATTCGGTCATCGTATCCCGCTGTTCGGGATAGGTCCAATGTCCTGTATCGTGCGCCAAAAACAAGTCCTTTTTCGACGAAATGACGTTATACGCTGCGTACATAGAGGTTGGTGGACAGGTCTCGTCGTTGAATCCCCAGGAATATTGTCCGGGAATTTTCACCCGGCGCGCAAAATTTACGACATCATAGTAGCCTACCGTTTCCAGTTTTTCCTTTTTCTCGTTTACTGCCCGACTATTGGCCGAAAAATAGTGCGGCCAACCGCCCGCCCGGTTAGACAAATAGCCCGTCATATCACTCAATGCCGGATAAAACGCCCCCAGCCATTTTACTCTGGAATCGAGAGCGGCAGTAACAATCGACAACGCACCGCCCTGACTACCGCCCGTTACGGCCAGGTTGGTCCCATCAAATTCGGGCAAACTTACAAGGAAATCGTTTGCACGAAGGCAGCCCAAATAGACGCGTTTATAGTAGTATTTATCTTTATTATCCAGATTGTAATTCATATAATTTTCCAGCGCACCCGCCCGCAGGTCGTTATACACGGATAAATCCATCGTGACCGGGACGCCGTGAATCCCGATTTGCAGCGTAATAACCCCTTTTTCCGCATTGGCAATATCGCCAAAGTAAGGCCGAACACCTGCGCCAGGTACGTGGAGAAGAGCAGGATACTTGCCCGCTTTTTTTGGCATGCTCAAAATACCGTACAATCGCGAATTTTGGTGATTTTGCAAATTGACGTGATATACATTAACGGTTTCGGTGCAACGCTCGGGCAGTAGCGTCATGCGTGCGTCCATCGGAATTTTGGCGAGACCAGCCTTTGCATCGCTCCAAAACTGATCAAAATCGGCAGGATCTGCTACGGTAGGCTGAATCTTTTCTGGCTCAAAGCCAGCCGCTCCCAGTCCGCGATACTCGACACCGTCGACTGTGGCGACGACCACACAGCGCACGAAGCCCGGAGTTTGAAGCGTTCCGCCGTCCAGCATGATACTTCCCGAAGGCAGAGTTTTGGCTTCTTTGGTCGTTGCGGGCATCTTTTCGGGCCCGATTTCATAACGAACGGTGGCATTCTTTACCAGATTACCGCTTTTTATAACCTGAACGGTAAACCGAACTTTTTCACCCGTTCGATACGTCCAATCCACATGGTCCGGGGCTACAAGTACCTTCACTAACCGCTCGACGGGCTGCGCATTTACGGAAGTCAGAAAGATAAAGACAAGGGCAATCTGCACCCAAAAGGAGCGATTTTTCATGGAATCAGGGTTTTAGTAGTTTTGGATAAAATTCATTTCTGGTAATGAAAGTCCATTTGTATCCGTATTTATCCTTCATCGGTAGGAATAATTTCCAAGATGCTTAAACCAGCAAAACGCCCGAAAGCAAATAGCCTCCGGGCGTTCTATCAATAATTATCATCCGTATTAGAGGTAGTTGTTTTTTTGCCAACTACCCCTGATTTTTCTACTCAGAAGCGGCCGGATTTTCGATTGCAGGTCCAGCTTCGTGAATATCTTTCCTTCCGTAGGCTATTTTCCCAATACTTGCAAACAGAACCGGAACTACAAAAATGGCCAATAGCGTAGCCGCAACCATCCCGCCAAGTACTGTCCAGCCAATGGTGGTACGGGCGGCAGCTCCGGCTCCCTTTGAAAAAGCAAGGGGTAAAACTCCCAGAATAAACGCCAAAGAAGTCATGATGATGGGCCGCAGGCGTAATTTGACCGCTTCAAGCGTAGCGTCCCAGATTGATTCTCCGTGATCGACCCGTTCTTTGGCGAACTCTACAATAAGAATAGCATTTTTTGCGGCAAGTCCAATGAGCGTTAGCAGACCAATTTGCGCATAAATATTATTAGTTAAATCTTTAAAAAGACTCAACGTTACTATGGCACCGAACGCACCAATCGGCACGGCCAACAAGACCGCAAACGGCACCGACCAACTTTCGTACAAAGCCGCCAAAAAGAGGAATACAAACAAAATAGACAATCCGAAAATATACACGGTACTCGTACCTGCGTTGATTTCTTCTAGGCTCAGTCCGGTAAATTCATAGCCATATCCTACCGGAAGTACTTCTTCGGCCACTTCGCGCAGAGCATCAATGGCCTCGCCACTACTGTATCCGGGCGCAGGATTTCCGTTAATTTCCGTTGACCGGAATAAATTATAATGTGAAATCAGGGGAGCACTTTCAACTATTTTATGGGAAACCAGCGCGCTGATTGGAACCATTTGTCCGGCCTGATTGCGTACATGATATTTTCCCAATTCTGCAATATTTGCGCGGTAATTGGTATCGGCCTGCGCCACTACCCTGAAATTTCGACCATAAATGGTAAAGTCATTTACATATCGACTACCCAAATAAGTTTGCAACGTACTGTACACATCTGAAAGAGAGACGCCCAATTGCTTCACGCGGGCGCGGTCTACCGTGAGTTGGTAGCCGGGCGTGCGGGCAGTAAAGAAAGAAAATGCACCGGTAATTTCGGGTCGCTGATTGGCTGCGGCCGTGAAATTTTTGACAACTTGTTCAAACTGACGAATGTCGTCGTTGCTTTCGCGCTGTTCCAACACAAAACTAAAACCACCCGTTCGCCCCAAACCCGGAATAGCAGGCGGTGTTATGACGACCACATTGGCTTCTTTTAAACCAGCCACTTTCCGCCGGATTGATGCCGCTAAACCATCCACGGTCAGGGAATCGGCTTTGCGGTCTTTCCAGTCGTCGAGCTGACAAAAGATCGTCCCGCTGTTTGACTTGGAAGCAAAGGTTACTACATTCAACCCACCCAAACCTGCATAATGATCGATGCCCGGCGTATCGTCAAGAATTTTCATGAGAGAATCCAGCGTTTCGATGCTTCGGGTTGTGGAAGCTGCTTCGGGAAGTTCGTAGGTAACAAATAACCGTCCGCTGTCTTCCATCGGAATAAATCCGGTGGGTTTGGTGGAAAACAGAAATCCGGTACCCAAATAAAGACAAATAAGGCCGATCAAAACGAGCGGAGCCTTACGAATCGAGCTCTTCACTGCTGATGAATAACCATTTGTTACCCGAGCAAACCAGGTATTGAATTTATAAAAAAAGCGATTGAGCCCGCGAGAATTCTCATCCAGTTTCATCGGACGCAACAACATAGCGCAAAGCGCCGGCGTGAGTGTAAGGGCCACAAAGGCTGATAGTAGCACAGAAATGGCGATGGTAATGGCAAATTGCTGGTACAGCCGCCCGACGATTCCGGGAATAAACCCCACTGGTACAAAAACCGCTGCTAAAATCAGGGCAATAGCAATCACCGGACCCGAAATATCCTTCATGGCTTTTCGGGTGGCATCTTTGGCCGAAAGTCCTTCTTCGTCAATGTAATGTTGAACGGCTTCGACCACCACAATCGCATCATCAACCACGATACCAATCGCCAGCACAAAGCCAAACATCGTGAGCGTGTTGATGGTAAAACCGAGAGGAATGAAGAAAATGAACGTTCCGACAATAGAAACCGGAATGGCCAACAAAGGAATGAGCGTCGCACGCCAGCTTTGCAAAAACAGAAAAACTACGAGTACAACCAGCAAAAGCGCTTCAAATAAAGTTTTAACTACCTCATCAATAGACACTTTCACTACTGAAACGGCCTCAAAAGGAACAATGTAATCAAGATCGTTGGGAAACGACTTTTTGAGCTGAACCATAGCGTCATACACGCCCTGAGCCGTTTCGAGGCTGTTGCTTCCCGGCGCTTCGTACACCAGCAGATAACTAGCCCGTTTGCCATCAACAAATGAATTACTGGAATAGCTAAACTTGCCAAGTTCAATTCGGGCAACATCTTTCAGGTATACCAAAGAGCCATCGTCGGGGCGGGTTCGGACGATTACCTCGCCAAATTCTTCGGCGGAAGTCAGGCGGGAATTGGTAAAAACGGTATACTCAAATGCCTGAGCGGAATTTTGCGGTGGCGCTCCTATTGAACCTACCGCTACCTGTAAATTCTGTTCCTGCAAAGCCGACACCACCTCCGCAGAAGTCAGCCCAAGTTGGGCCATTTTGTCGGGTTGCATCCACACCCGCATACTGAAATCGTCGGCACGGCTAAAAATATCACCAACGCCTTTTACCCGCAAAAGAGCGTCTTTGATATAAATATTGGCGTAATTGTTCATAAAATTAACGCCATGCGTTTCGTTCGGAGAATACAACGCCACAAGCATCAGAATGCTCGGATTCCGTTTACGAACCGTCAAACCAAGGCGGGTAACTTCACTCGGAAGCTGCGGTGCTGCCACGCTCACCCGGTTTTGCAGATCAAGAGCGGCAATGTCCACATTGGTCCCAACTTCAAAAACCGCACTGATCGACGTCCGGCCATCGTTGGTACTTGTACTCGACACATAGCTCATGCCGGGCGTTCCGTTGACCTGTGTCTCAATGGGCGTAGTCACCGTTTGCTCCACGGTTGATGCATCTGCACCGGTATAGGTTCCGGTGATTTGAACCGTTGGCGGCGTAATATCAGGATATTGGCTGATGGGCAAATTGATAATAGCGAGCACACCAACCAGCAATATCACCAGCGAAATGACAATTGCCAGGATGGGTCGGTTGATAAATCTATTTGCAAACATGGTTTTTTGTTAAAGTGTAGGCCTAGCGTACTGTTGTAGCACCAACCGAGGTAACTTGTACTTTGGCTCCGTTTTTGAGTTTTTGAATTCCTTCGGTAACAACCTCCGTCCCTTCCGTAAGGCCTTCCTGAATCACGATTCGGTCGTTGACGAGCGTTCCGGTTTTGACTTGCTGCTGCTGCACGCTATCTCCTTTGACTACGTACACAAAATACTCCCCCATTTGCTCTACCAGCGCTTTTTGGGGAATCAGCAACGAACTACCGCTCGTTGAGCTTTTTACCCGTACCTGCACGGTCATTCCGGCTTTAAGCAAACCGTTTGCGTTTGGAAAAACAAGCCGGGTTTTGATGGTTCCCGTTTGAGTATCGACAGACCGGTCAATCAGCTCAATTCTGCCCGTTTGCGGATACACGCTGCCATCCGGGAGGGCTAGTAAAAAGGTAGAATCAGCCACGTTCCCTTTTTTCAGCAAGCTCGAAAACCGAGAAATTTCTTTTTGATCCACCGAAAAATCAACGGCCATCGGGTCATCCGTAGAAAGTGTATTAAGCAAGGTCTGATTGCTCATGACCAGGCCGCCCATCTGAACCTGAGAAATCCCGATTGTGCCCGAAATCGGAGCATTGACCGTCGTGTAACTTAGCCCCGAACGGAGCTGCTGCACGGATGCTCTCGCCGCCTGTACCTGCAATTTGGCGGTTTCCAGGCGTGCCAGTGCATTGTCGAGCAACTGCTTCGCAATTGCTTCGTTTTTATCAAGTTCAATATAACGATCAGCTTCCTTTTGAGCCAAACGCTCGTTAGATTCAGCCACATTAAGGGCAGCCACGGCCTGATCAACCGATGCCTGCGTTTGCTGCTGATCGATCTGATACAGCCTTTGTCCTTTCCGAACCTGCTGACCATCCGAAAAATACATCCCAGTTACGTAGCCACTTGCCATTGCCCTGATTTCTACCACTTTGAGTGGCTGAACTGTCGCCGGGTATTCGTCATACGAAACCGCAAGGCCCTGCTCTACCCGAAAAGTAGCTACCGGAATGGCAGCCGGAGCCTGCTGCTGTTGGGGTTTTTCAGGTGAACCACCACAAGCCATCAGCACATACAGAAGTGGAAGGCTCAGAGCAGCTGAGGGATAGAGGTTTTTTTTCATAAATCTATTAGTTAACATCTTTTCTATTCACGCTTAATAATCTATTGTACCTAAGGCTCTTTCGACATCCAATTTCCGACTGATTACCTGATACAGCGCATTGGCATACGTCAATTCTGCGGTTCGCAAATCGGTTTGGGCTATAATAACTTCAAGATAGGTTTTTACACCCGATTTATATTGAAGTTCAATGACGTCATACACCTCGCGGGCAAGCTCAACGTTTTCTTTAAGCGCCTGATAATTAACCCACTCTGCTTTGTAATAAGCCAATGCCTGTATGTATTCAGAAGAAATGGCATTACGCAATCCCTGTACTTCGGAGTTGGAACGCTCCAATTGCAACTCGGCAATTTTCATAGTGTGTAAACGTTTTCCACCCTGAAAAATAGGATAGGCAAGCGTGAGTCCAAAGAGCGAATTGGGGAAAGATTGGGAATATAGCTGACGAAATTCCTGATTTTGGTACACCAAATTATAATTCAAAAATGCCGAAACCGTGGGCAGGCGACTCCACCGCTCATAGTCAATTTGAGATTTCAACAGTTGCTGCCGGGTTTGAAGGAGTTGAAATTCAATTCGGTTTTCGTACCGAACCATCTGCATCGTGTCCAAATAAGCCTCCGCTTCGAGACGGGTGCTGCTGTGCGACAAACGTAGCGGTTCTTCTACGGGGAAACCCATCCGATTTTTCAAAACTGCTTCACCCGCGCGGGCCTGCTCCTGCACCTGGCGCAATTGAACCCGGGCGTTATTGAGGGCAATTGTGGCTCGCTTGTAGTCTGTTTTATCTACAATTCCCCCTTGAAACTGATTGAAGGTATCTTTCAGATTACGCTCTAAACGGCCAATTTGAGCTTGTAGAATATCCTGCTGCTGAATCGTCAGCAGTAAATCAAAAAAAGCTTTGCTGACATCAACAGTAAGGTTAATCTTCAAATTTTCTGTATTCTGAGTCACTTGCCGAAGCACGTCTCTCGACGTGCGATTGGCGAGCAAAACGTCGCGATTGAACAGGGTCTGAGTCAATGAAAAAGCCCCGGTGGAAGTATTCTGCACGCCCGTTTGAACTTCCCGTCGAGGGCCATTTGGATTGGTGAAATCGGGCAAAATGATTACTGGAAGCTGTAAGAAATGTTGGAGAGAAAAGTTCAGGTTCAGTTGCGGGTACCAATCAGCCAACCGACTTTTGATCATTCGGTCCACAATTTGTTCATCAAGCTGCAATTGCCTGATTTCGGGTTGATGATTGAGTGCGTAGGTAATACATTCTTCCAGGGTCAACGAGTCCGCGGAAGTATTGGATGAAGTTTGTTGCGCCTGACCAGAAGAAATGCTGATTAGCCAAAAGCAACAGAGGAAAAGTTGTATTCTCATGTGACAGTGAACCGGTGAGTACCGTACATAATGTGCCTGAAAAGCCCTTTAAACTATATTAATAAGGCTTTTTGCATCTTTAACTGATGGACACTTACGACCGTAATAGTTGTTAAAGCACAAGTTCGGATGTTTAGTTTCTTTCTACAATAAAAAAGCAAGAGATTATTTTTTCTCTTGCTTTTAATTAAAAAAATTATTTAAAAAATACTACTTCTTCAAATTTCCTCTGTTCTACTAAACTTTACACATCAGCTGTCAATCAATTATTTTATAAAACTTTTAGTTACAAAAGCATGTCGAAGTGAATGGGTAATTGATGGATTCGTTTGCCTGTGGCATGAAAGACGGCATTTGCGATTGCCGGCGGCAAGGCTACAATGCCAATTTCACCCAATCCTTTGCTACCCAAAGGATTGACAATATCATCTTTTTCCTCTACAAAAATCACGTCCAGATCATGAATGTCGGCGTGTACCGGAATATGATATTCGGCCAGGTTTGGATTCATGTATCTTCCCAGACGGTGGTCCGTAATCGTTTCTTCCCGCAGAGCCTTACTAATCCCCCAAACCATGCCGCCCACAATCTGACTTCGAGCGGTTTTAGGATTCACGATTGTTCCAGCGGCCACGGCGGTGAGCGCTCTTGTAACATTTATAACACCTAATTCTTCATCAACCTCAACTTCAACAAAAGCGGCGCTATGCGCAGCGCGGGTGTACTTTTTCAGCGTTAGAGGATTTGGAATATTCGTTTTTGACGCTTTGATCATTCTCTTGCCTGAAACTGTCAATAATTCCTGAAACGAAACAGCTACATCTGGTTTCTCGCTCAGGCTCAGATGTCCATTGGTAAGCGAAACCTTCGACTCAGAAGCAGTTTCAAACAGACTTCCGTTGGCTTTTTGAGCGATTTTCAATAATCTTTTTCGCAAAGCCTGACATGCAGCCACTACTGCCGAACCTACCGTAGATACGGTATACGAACCGCCCTGAATTGGTGCAAATGGCATTTTGCTATCTCCGTACTCAAATTCTACCTCGTCCAGCCCTACCCCCAGAGCATCTGCGGCAATTTGCGTCATAACCGTCAAAGTACCCGTCCCGATGTCAGTAACAGCGCTACGTACCCTAAACTTACCTTCTTTGGTAAGGGTAGCTTCGGCTTTGGCGGGTAAAGTCATGCTTTCCCAAATGCCGGTTGCCATGCCGTAGCCCACCAACCGGTTGCCCCTGCGCATGCTGCGTGGCTGCGGACTACGATTGTACCAACCAAATTTTTCGGCTCCCTGCAGGTAGCATTCCTTCAATTCTTTGCTGGAAAACGGACGGTTTTCCGAATCATCCTGTTCGGCATAATTTTTCAGGCGCAGGTCCAGTGGATCCATTTTTAACTCGTAGGCAAGTTCGTCGAGCGCACATTCCAGCGGATGCAGTCCTGTACTACCACCGGGAGCACGCATGTCAAGCGGGCTGTACACATCCACGGGTACAAGTTCATAGTCAAGCTTTGTGTTTTCGACAGGATAGAGAATATTCCCCCAATTGACCACCACTTCGGTATAGTCTTCAAACCGGGAAGTTTCGGCTGTTGCCTTATGGTGTAAAGCCGTAATTTTTCCGTCCATTTCGGCAGCAACTTTGATTTGCTGCAAGGTCGGCGGGCGGTGCCCAAACGTATACATTTGGGCGCGAGTCAGAGTGACCCGCACCGAACGTTTCAATTCCAGCGCGGCCATTACAGACATAAACAATTGATATTGAGGCTGAAGTCCTGACCCAAATGCGCCACCTACATACGGTGCAATTACTCGTACATCTTTGAATGACAGTCCAAAGACATTGGCTACATACAATTGACTATTGACGGTTCCCTGGGTTTTGTCATAGATGGTTAATTTGCCCTCCCCCTCAAACATTGTGGTGGTCGCGTGCATTTCCATCGGATTATGATGTTCCGTTCCGTGGTAGTAATCATCGGCTGAAACTTGCACGGGGCTTTCGTCAAAAGCTTTGTCAAAATCCCCTTTGGGTTTTGGCGGCAGGGGTTTCAGGAGGGTGGCAAACCCTCGTTTCGGAGCACGTGCGTCGTCCAGCTGATTGGTAAAATTCGTGGTAAAGGCTTCTTTTTCGTAGTCAATTTTCAACACAGAAGCGGCAAATCGTGCTTCTTCAAAGCTCTCGGCTACCACCAATGCTACGGGTTGGCCATAGTATTTTATTTCAGCATCATGCAACGGACGAAACGGCGATCCCGGCGGAGCGTCCATGTCGCTATACTGGAAATTAAACCAGGCAAGTGAAGGACGATTTTCATGAGTAAAAATCTCAATTATTCCGGGTAATTTTAGAATTTCTTCTGTATAAATCTTTTGGATTTTACCTTTTGGAATCGTGCTGTTTACTACATGGCCATACAGCAAATCCGGCGCCGAATACTCACCGGCATACTGAGCCGCACCTGTGACTTTGAGTGCTCCTTCCAGCCGGCTAAGGGCTTTTCCCTGCTGTTTTTGATTGATAGTTTCCATACGTTCAGAAGTCAAATGTTTAGAGCGAAGGCTGTGCACCAGGCCGTTGCGTTTCAGAAGGATTCAACGCCATTATTCCATTTCGGACAATCGCTCGCTTTGCCAGCTCAATTTTAAATGCGTTGTGTGTGAATCCGACGGCACCTTCCAGGATCAGGTCAGCGGCTTTGGTGAAATTTTCGGGTGAAGCAGTTTTTCCTTTTAAAAACTCTTCGGCTTCCTTCACACGCCAGGGTTTGTGGGCTACACCGCCCAGGGCAATTCGTGCAAGATCAATCCGATCTCCCGAAAGTTTTAATCCGGTTGCTACCGAGACAAGTGCGAAGGAATAAGAATTTCGATCGCGAAGTTTGAGATACGAGTAATTTTGCTCAAAACCTTCTTCGGGCAAGTCAATACCCGTGATCATTTCTCCGGCCTGCAACGAGTTATCAAGGTGCGGAGTATCGGCAGGAAGCCGATGAAAATCTTCAAAATTAATGACTCTTTCACCCGCCGGACCTTTTACACGCACCACAGCTTCCAGCGCCGCAAGAGCAACACACATATCGGAAGGGAAAACGGCAATACACTGTGGGCTTGTGCCCAAAATCGCCATAATGCGGTTGTAGCCTTCCAGCGCTGAGCAGCCGGTTCCTGGCTCTCGCTTGTTACATGGGGCGTGGGCATCGTAAAAATAGTAGCAACGGGTACGTTGCAGGAGATTGCCGCCATTGGTAGCCATGTTTCGGATTTGGGCCGACGCTCCCGCCAAAATAGCCTTTGAAAGCAAAGGATACCGCTGTCCGATCAGTGGGTGATAGGCCGTGTCGGCATTGGTCACGAGAGCTCCGAGACGTATCCCTCCGGCGCTGTTTTCTTCAATTGTCTGACATCCCTGTACGTGATTTATATCAATCAAATGTTCGGCGTGTTGAAGATTATACTTCATCAAATCAATCAGATTGGTGCCTCCGGCAAGTAGTTCCGCCTGCGAATTTTTGGCAAGCCCTGCCACCGCTTCCTCTGTGGATTGGGCTTTGGTGTAGGTGAAATTATTCATGTGTTTCAGGGATATAGACTTCCATAATCGCGTCAATTATTTGTGAATTTGCTCCGCATCGACAAAGATTTCCACTCATAAGCTCCTGAACCTCTGCCCTATTTTGGGCTTTCCCTTCCTGCATCATTCCTACCGCACTACAAATTTGCCCCGGCGTACAGTAGCCGCATTGAAAAGCATCATATTCAATAAATGCTTTCTGCAATGGATGCAACTCCCCGTTGTCGGCAATGCCTTCTATGGTCGTAATAGAAGATTGATCTTTAGAGACGGCCAGGGTGAGGCAACTCAGAATCCGTTTGCCGTCGCACATAACCGTACAAGCGCCGCACTGACCATGATCGCAGCCTTTTTTGGTGCCGGTCAGATGCAGATGATGACGCAGGGCATCCAGCAAACTAACCCACGGAGGCAGTTGAAGCTGAGTTGATTGGCCATTGATGGTAAACGTAACTGTTCGTATACAATCGATCTTTGATGTATTCGTGTTTCTTGATAATTGCGTAGTTTCCATAGGTGCAGGAGAAATAGTTCCTTTGAGAAATTGTGGTGATTTCTCTCCTGAGTTCCATAAGAAGCATGCCATGGAGCAAATGATCCGTTGCAAAAAAAACGCCTGCCAGGAGTCGGCAGGCGTTTCATTCGTTAGGCTTTTACAGGTTGCGGCCAGACTTTTTCAAGGAGCCAGGCAATAAATATGACGAGCACACACCCAATGAGATTTAGCCATAAAAAGGCCGTAAGCTCATAAATATAGCTCGCAAAGACAAAAACCTCACCGATAACCGCGCCCCAGAAAACGGCCCTGCTGCCGATGGATTTGAAATAAAAAGCTACCAGAAAAACTCCTAAGATTACCCCGTAAAACAAAGAACCCAGCACATTAACTGCCTCAATCATACTACCCAATCGGCTGGCATACTGCGCCACAATGATGCAAAAAATACCCCAACCGAACGTAGTCCAGCGCGACACCCGCACGTAATGCTCGGGTGTGCCGTCAGTTTTGACCATTCGTTTGTAGACATCAATTACCGTGGTGGACGCCAGCGAATTATACGCTGCTGCTACCGAGCCCATCGACGCGAGCAGAATGACCGCAATCAGCAAACCGACGAGGCCGGCGGGGAGGTAGTCAATGACGAAGCGAAGAAAAATGTAGTTGACATCGTTGGTATCCTGACCATTTGCCTTCGAGATAAGCGCCTGAGCTTCTTTACGAACCTGCTGCACTTCGGACTCAGTGGCACCCAATACGTCTCTTTCGCGGGCAATTCCAGCCTCATCGTCGGTATCAAGTGCTGCCGAAAGTGCCAGTACGTGCGGTCTTTTCTGACTTTGAATTTGGGCATGCTTATCTTCAAGCTTTTGATACTCAGCAGCATATTGGCTGCTCATCACTTTCTCTACCTGCACCTGATTGAAAAACAACGGTGGCGTAGTGAATTGGTAAAAAGCAAAAACAAGAACACCTACGAGTAAAATCAGAAACTGCATCGGGATTTTCAGCAGACCGTTCATGGCAAGTCCCAGGCGGCTGTTGCCAATGGAACTACCCGTCAGATAACGTCCCACCTGCGATTGGTCGGTGCCGAAATAGGAAAGTTGCAGAAAAAATCCGCCGATTATTCCCGACCACACGTTGTAGCGGTTATTTAAATCAAAGGTGAAATCGATCAGATTGGTTTTACCCATTTTTCCTGCTACGTGAATGGCATCAGTAAATGAAACATCGTCAGGAAGAAGCTTCACAACTGTAACTCCGGCAATGACCATCCCCAACGTAACAATTCCCATTTGCTGCAAATGCGTATGCGAAACCGCGCGTGCGCCTCCCGTAACCGTGTAGAGCATGACCAAACCACCCGAAATGATGTTGGTCCAGGTGATGTCCCAGCCCAAAATAGCCGAAAGTATAATGGAAGGTGCGTAAATCGAAAGCCCGGTAGACAATCCGCGTTGCAGCAAAAACAGCCCGGCCGTCAGGCTGCGTGTACGCAGATCAAATCGTCCTTCCAGAAATTCGTAGGCGGTAAAAACTTTGAGTTTATGAAATTTTGGCACAAACGTAATGCACAGCACAACCATCGCCAACGGCAAACCAAAGTAAAACTGAACGAAGCGCATGCCGTCGGTATAGGCTTGTCCCGGGGCAGATAAAAACGTAATGGCGCTCGCCTGAGTTGCCATCAGCGATAATGTTACATGGTACCAGGGCAGCGACTGATTGGCCAGCAGGTACGACTCAATATTTTTGTTTTCCCAGCTACGATATATTCCGTAACCTACTATAAATGAAAGGGAAAGACCCAATACGATCCAGTCCAGATAGCTCATTGAAAGTGAATCATAAAGGCGTAAAAAAAGACAATCATAGCTACCAGAACGCCCAGAATCAGGCCGTACATCTGTGGCCAGGATTTAACAAAAGGAGGAAGTCCTTCCTGTTCGGGAGTCTGTATAGATCGGGGTTTAGCACGCATTCTTTGGGCAGGTTTTGTGTGTTCTTCAAGGGCTGTTCAACAAAAATAGAACCGATTTTGCAATGTAGAGGTATTTTTTGTGATAAAAGGGAGAGTTCCTCCTGTTTAACAATACGAAAAACACCTGCAATTTTAATATAATGAAGAATTTATTAACAATTTAGTCTATCATTTCGATAGAGTTTATATATTTGCATACTCAAAAAGTAATTAACCACTCAATCATTTTTACGTATGTTGTACGAAATCATTGATGAAGAAGGAATTGTACATTCGATTTCTCTTCGTCCCCGCCCCGCAACACGCTCAAAATCGCATGTATTCAGTGTTGGCCAAAAGGCCCCGCGCTTTGCGTTGTATCCCCAAAACATGGTTTGCCCCACAGGAAAGTCTAAACCCGCTGGCTGGATTCAAAGCAGTGAACTTCTCAAACGGCCTCTGGTTCTGGCATTTTTTTGTGAAGGATGGGGTGAAACGTATACGGCCAAAATGATTGAGAAATTTTCTGAAATGAACGCCTCCGTAGAGAAAACCGGAGCCGAATTTTTGGTGCTTACGCAGCAAAATCCATCTGCCCTGGCTAAGTGGACAAGTAAGCTGAATATTCAGTTTACGATGGCCTACGATGAAAACAACCGAATTGCCCGTTTATTTGGAGCGTATGATGCCCAAAATCCGGTATGGGATCGCGTGCCGGGAATCAACGGGGATGTTACAACGCCTGCTGTTTTTATCATTAATTCTCAGGAAACATTCAGCTTTGCGGCGCTAGACCGCGATTTTGAATTCAGTTGGGACGATGCGGCCTTTCAGGAAGCCTTATATGCCGACACAATCAATCAAAACCAACTCCGGTACGCCTGATTTACAAATCAATAAATCTTTTTTGGCATACAATTCTCTTTGAGTTGTATGCTTTTTTTATACCTCTTCGCGAGTTTCGGTTACCTTTTGTCTTCTAATTTTTCCTGCGTTCTGGAAAGTTTTTTTGTACTTTAAGCCTTCAAAATTGAAGTTTACAGGATAAAATGAAGCAAACGATGAGTTTTTTGGCGCTGTTGCCTTCTATTTCCATCGTTCAACTAAATCCTTGTGGCGGCTTACCATACGTATAACATTCCTGAAATTATGCAAAAAATTAAGTGGGGCATCATCGGCTGTGGTGATGTAACGGAAAAGAAAAGTGGTCCGGCTTTTTCAAAAATTCCTGGTTCTGAACTCGTGGCCGTCATGAGGCGGGACGCCGAAAAGGCGGCAGATTATGCGCAGCGCCACGGAGTTCCAAAGTGGTATGCAGATGCCGACGAGCTTCTGAATGATCCGGAAATCAACGCCATTTATATCGCCACTCCGCCCGATTCGCATCATGAGTATACGCTCAAAGCACTACGTTTGGGCAAACCGGTATACGTCGAAAAACCCATGGCTCGTACGGCAGCCGAATGTGACGAGATGGTGCGGGTCAGTGCCGAAACCGGCACACCGCTTTTTGTGGCGTACTATCGCCGGGAATTGCCCTACTTCATAAAAGTAAAGGAACTAATTGATTCAAAAGCAATTGGCGAGCTGCGCAGCGTTCATATTACATTGCATTGGCCGCCGTATGTGGAAGAAACCGGCCCCGATGCCAAACCACGTTGGCGGGTAGATCCGACAATTTCGGGCGGAGGACATTTTCATGACCTGGCTTCTCATCAATTTGATTTTCTGGAATATGCCCTCGGACCTGTCTCCTACGCCACCGGAATTTCGCGCAATCAGGCCGGGTTGTATGCTGCGGATGATGTAGTAGCAGCGGCTTTTGAATTTGAATCAGGGGTCGTTGGTACGGGGAGTTGGTGCTTTACCGGGGCAAAAAGCCAACGTTTAGATCAAACGACTTTACTTGGTACGGAAGGGAAAATTACCTTCTCATTTTTTGAAAAATTTACTATTCACCTTGAAAATGTCGACGGTGCTCAAACCTTTGAAATCCCGTATCCTGAGCATGTACAGCAACCGCTGATTGAAACGATCGTCGCCGAGCTTTTAGGTAAAGGAGCTTGCCCGAGCAGTGGTGAAACAGGCGCACGGGCGAATCATATTTTGGAATGGATTACTTCTTAGTTCTTTAACTATTAAGGAGTTACGTTTCATTTAGGAAGTTATAACACAATTAACAACTGATTATTTTTAATTTTTCATAAACCAAATCATCCTCAAACTAAAAACGCAAATGACCTTATTGGAAAAACATTTTGGATTAGAGAATAAAGTGGCCATCATCACCGGAGCCAGCAAAGGCATTGGTGAATCCATCGCCCGGTTTTTGGCAGATGCCGGCGCCAAAGTCGTGATTAGCAGCCGCAAACAGGCTGATCTTGAAGCGCTTGCCGAAGAAATTAAACAAACTGGCGGCGAGGTAACAGCAATTGCCGCGCACGTAGGCGACAGCGGGCAATTGAAAAATCTGGTAGAAAAAACCGTTGAAATGTATGGGGGTGTTGACATTTTGGTCAACAATGCCGCGGCCAATCCGCACTACGGCCCCACGCTCGAATTTCCGGAAAGTGCCTTTGAAAAGATCATGCAGATAAACGTAAAAGCGCCCTGGGAACTCACAAAGCTTGTTCACGAGTCTATGAAAAGTCGCGGAGGCGGAAGTATCATTAATATCAGCAGTATTGCCGCCCTCACACCCGATCCCGGTTTGGGCATGTACAGCGTTTCCAAAGCTTCTCTGAATATGCTCACCAAGGTATTGGCCAAAGAACTGGGCGCCGACGGCATTCGGGTGAACGCCATTTGTCCGGGCCTGATCAAAACCAAATTCAGTCAGGCGCTTTGGGAAGATCAAAAAACGCTGGATCGCTTCACCAAACGGCTACCGATTGCCCGCATGGGAACGGTCGAAGAAATTGCGGGTATGGCGCTTTACCTGGCCTCATCAGCTTCGGGCTACTGCACAGGCACGGTGTTTACGGCTGATGGCGGCACAACCATTTAAAAATGGCAATAGTTGATTTGCAGGAGCTAAAAAGTTGCTGAAATAAGAAGGATTTAGCTATTTTTAGAGCTAATAATCTATTCAATCCATTTACTCAACGTTATGATTCACGAATACCTTCTCCTGATTGTTTCCATGCTGTTGGCCGTTTTGTTGCTGGTCATGCTGGGACAAAGTCTCAAAATCTCCTATCCTATTTTTCTGGTCATTGCGGGTTTGCTGATTAGTTTTATTCCCGGCATTCCTTACATTCAAATCGACCCGGAGCTGGTTTTCCTTATTTTCCTGCCGCCAATTTTGTACGAAGCTGCGTGGTTTACGTCCTGGCATGATTTCTGGAAATGGAAGCGCCCTATTAGTTTGCTTGCCTTCGGGTTGGTATTTATCACCTCCACGGTCATTGCGTTTGTTTCCGAAGCCATGATTCCGGGTTTTACCCTGGCTTTGGGCTTTTTGTTGGGTGGTATAATTTCTCCGCCAGACGCTGTGGCGGCTACCTCCGTGTTAAAAGGGACGCAAATCCCCAAGCGATTGCTTACAATTCTGGAAGGCGAGAGTCTGGTGAATGATGCATCAAGTTTGATTGTTTTCAAATTTGCCCTTGCCGCCATTCTGACCGGGCAATTCATCATGCAGAAAGCTGTGACTGACTTTTTCCTGTTGGCCGGAATGGGCATTGTGGTGGGCTTAGCCGTGGCGATGTTAATGTACCTCATTCACAAATACTTACCGACCAATCCCAACATTGATACCGCGCTGACGCTCCTTACTCCTTACGTGATGTACATCGGTGCTGAACATTTTCATTTTTCAGGCGTAATGGCAGTGGTCAGCGGTGGGCTATTTCTGTCCTATCGCTCACACCGAATTCTCACATTTCAGTCCCGGCTGCAATCGCACGGGGTTTGGAATACCGTGATTTTCCTTATCAACGGAACAGTTTTCATTTTAATTGGTCTTGAACTGCCCGTCATCGTGAACGGTTTGCAGGGAGTTTCCAAAGGAGAGGTGATCAAATACGGCTTGCTGATTTCGGCATTGACCATTGGCATTCGCTTTGTATGGACGTACATCAATGCTTTTTTGCCAAGATATTTGTTTAAATCTATTCGGGAAAATGAAAAAAATCCGGGCTGGAAAGGAGCATTTGTCATCAGTTTTGCCGCTATGCGGGGCGTAGTTTCGCTCGCCGCCGCTTTCTCCATTCCGTTGGTTTTGACAACCAATGAAGCTTTCCCCCAACGAAACACCATTCTTTTCATCACATTTATTGTCATTCTCGTGACCCTGGTCGGACAGGGACTTGCGTTGCCATTTTTATTGAAGTGGCTGGATATTAAGGAAATAGACGACATTGCGCCCGAGGAAGAGCAGGAAGCAGGCATTCAAATTCGACTGAAACAAGCGGCATTACAAGTGCTTACTGAAAAACATGAGGTAAATCTGGCAGATAATGAACTCGTAGCCAATCTCAAAACGCAGCTCGAAAACGATTTGGCGCTTACCCGTCAAAAACTAGATTCGCTGGAATGTGCCGAATCAAATCTGGAAGAACTGAGCGTTTTTCATCACGTCACCAAAGAACTTATTCAGATTCAGCGGGAAGAACTCGCGGTACTCCGTGCCGAAAAATTATTTTCGGATGAAATGCTCCGCAAACAAGCCGCTCAACTGGATTTGGACGAAGCACGGCTTACAGGAACAGCACATTAATCTTAGTTGCCAGGTAATTTTTCAAAGTCAATATCGGGTGGACTTGCCGCAGGCAGACGCTGCAACGGAATGCCAATAGGTGTCGGGTCGCTGAAAAAGCCACAGTTTTGCAAATAAAACTGTCGCCCTTCGCTTCCTCCGGCATAGTCCATCCGATACCCTTTGCGGGCGGTATTGTCCGCTGAAAATTTAGCGGCGGAAATCTCCGTCCAAAGTCCGTCCGACGTCCGAATCCACTGATTACCAAAGTAAACCCGCCGCGACTTCTGACCTGTTTCTGGTATAAAATTTTCAAGAAACGAATGCAGGCGAGCCAGATACGTATGCGTACGGGGCCGTTTGAAACTCGCAATGAGCTGCCATTGATTTACTTCCGGGGCAAAGAAATAGGCCGTGTACGTGGTAGTACTGTCGCCGGAAGGTGCGCCATGCAACAAAAATTTATAGGTCTTTCCGGCTTTCCAGGGAAATTTCAGGTAGCTCTGTCCTCCCGATCCTTCGTTCCCGAATTCTCCCGTATAAACCGCGTCACCTTTCTTTAATCGTCTGATTTTCTGATCATCCGGTATTGCGTTGGGGTCGTCGGTACTAAACGGGCTCCAAACGGAAAATAAAATTCTGCGTTCGCTGTCCGAATTAACCTGCATACCAAAGTACCCTTCTGCAAATCCATTGGCCATAAAATACGAACCGACTACATCCTGCGTAGGCGGTACGGTCAATTCGTTGTAAAACCATTCTACGGAATCCATTTTTGCCGGGACTGCATAATTCAGGTGAACAGACGGGCCGCGCCTGCCCCAGTAAAAAAAATTGCCTTCATTATTTTTTACAAATGAAAGTTTGTTTGAAAGCTCTTCACCTTCCAGAATCCAGGCATGGGGCATTCCAAAAATGCTGTCACTCCTTGAAAGTCCCTGTAATTCAATCTTTACATAACCCGAATTTTTAACGCCCCATTTTCCTGTAAAAATTTCATTTTCAGCATTTTGCACCCATTCTACCTCCTGACTTTTTCCTGCTATGGTCACTCGAATCGTGCTCTTTGAGTTGCTTTTGCCGGTCAGGTAAAGCTTAAAAGTAGCAGGTTCCGAAAAACGCACCCATGTGGTTAGAATGGCTTGCTTTTCAGACCATTCGGAAAGCCCATCGGCGGAAATTTTTTCGGTGATTCCAGCTTCTACCCATGAGTTTCCACCAATCGGAACAGACACGCGCTCTGCTGAAAGATTTGAAATTCGGAGGCCACATAGAAGCACTAACAAGTATTTGAGGGTTCGTTGCATGATAAAAATTCTGTATTGACTGAGGTATAAATCAGCGGGCAAGATAAAAACGAAAGTTGAAATAGTTACGCAGATTTACATCTTGATTTCATGAAAAAGATTAATTAGATTTGATTGAGGATGAAACACTTACAATTCCGGGTTGCGGCATATTCTGAACCCTGACTTTTAGCTAAACCTTTATGAAAAACTGGAAGAGAATCTTTGGAAAAAGCTTGTGGAGATACGCGACGATTCTCCTTTTGTCAGGTGCTTTTGGTGCAAAAGCCAATTTTATCCTGATCCCGATGGACGATCGGCAGGCCAACCACCTGAAAGCCTACGGTATTGCCTACTCGGTTTTGAAAGAAGGTCTTGATCTGGATTGGCTGCTCAACTACCGCGGCGGCAGCTACCTGATTCGGTACGTATCGACCATAGAAAAAGAATGTCGGGTTCGGGGAGTCTCCTATGAAGTAGTTTCGGATGCTCAAACCGGTAAAATTTTGGCACAAATTGCAGTACCTGAGGTTAATATGGACGCTGTGAAATTGCACACCGCCGCCCGTATTGCAGTCTATTCTCCCATAAAAATTAGTCCGGCAAGTTTTGAAAACAACGATGCTGTTTTGCTTGCGCTGAACTATGCCGAAATTCCGTATGAAGTGGTGTATGACGCTGAGATATTGGATGGCGATTTGGCCGAATTTGACTGGCTGCACCTGCATCACGAAGATTTTACGGGGCAGTTTGGCCGCAGCATGCGCCGCATGTCACAGGAAGATTTGCGGGCGCAGGAGGCAATTGCTGAGAAATATGGATACAAAAAACTATCACACATGAAGCTGGAAGTCGCCAAGCGAATCAAAGAGTTTTGTGCCGGAGGTGGCTACCTGTTTGCCATGTGCTCAGGAGCCGAAACCTTTGACATTGCTTTGGCAGCCGAAGGAGTGGATATAGTTGATGCGCAATTTGACGGCGATGGAATCGAACCCGGCGCGCAGTCAAAACTTGATTTTAGCCGAACGTTTGCTTTTGAAAACTTTAACCTTCAACTCGAAGACGGCTACGGCGGCATGTGGTTTTCGGACATCAATGCCTCGCTCGGAAGTTACGGCTACGGGCAATCAGACGACGTTTTTTCGCTGTTCGATTTTTCCGCCAAGTGGGATATTATTCCCTCTATGCTCGTGCAGAATCATGAGTATCAGATCCGGGAATTTAGCGGGCAAACCTCGGCTTTTAACAAAAAAACTGTCAAACCCAATGTGCTCGTCATGGGTCAAAGCAAATCCTCAGACCGGTATCTCTATGGAGAAATTGGTCGCGGGCAATGGACATTCTATGGCGGCCACGACCCCGAAGGCCGACGAGGCGGGCACCGTATGACCACCGATTTGAACCTTTATCCACATTCGCCGGGCTACCGACTTATTTTGAACAACATACTTTTTCCCTCGGCCAAGAAGAAAAAACGTAAAACCTGACAATTATTGAACCACGTCAAGTTTAATTGAATCGGCTTTTACCCGAACTTCTTTGGCTTCCCTTTTTTCTTTTTTACGAAAAAACCCACGAAGCAAAAAGTTGTTTTGCAGCGCTTCCATGCTTTCATTCAATTTTTGCGAGCTACTTTCCAGATTTTTGACAGTGCTTTTGATGGTCGTCGCTGTTGTTTCGTCATTCAACATCACGCCCACCGGGCTATTGGTATCGGTTGTAAGACTTGCTGAAACTTCTTCCGTAGTTTTTTGCAACCCGCTCACCAACGCGCGTGCCGTGTTGGCTGTTTGGTTAAGTTCAGAAACCGCCAGCCGCACCTGATGCATGATGATCGTGTCCGTAACTACATCGTTGGCGAGTCCGCCTTTCTGATTCAATTTAGCTGCATAGGTATTCAGCGAAACGGTAAGATTTTGCGCCTGAACCGCTGATTTTTGCAGGCTTGTCATTGTTGTTTCAAGGCTTTTGTAAAGTTGCTCGTCAGCAAGCAGCTTTCCGACCGAACCTTCACCTTTGGCTATTTTCCTGCTAATCTCCTTAAAATCAGTCGTTATTGCCAGAATGTTTTTGTTATTAGCCTGCAACGTATTCATAATATCCTGCTGACTATCCTCGCGCTCAACGGTAAGTTCGTCGCCTTCTTCGATAGGCTCAGCTTTTGGAGTTCCTCCCGAGATGACAATGATTTTATTGCCAATAAGGCCATCCGAACTGATTTTCACGGTAGCATCTTTGCGGATATACTGTCTTGATTTTTCTTCAATGTTCATCACTACTTCCACCTGCGATGTGCCCGAAAAGCGAATTTCCTTCACCGTTCCTACCTTGACTCCCGAAAACCAGATATTATTGCCAGCCTGCAATCCATTGACATCATCAAAAACAGAATGAGTGGTTATTTTTGAAACAAATGATTTGCGCATAGAACCTATAGTCAAAATACCGGCGATGAAAATTATCAGGCCAATTAAGACAAATAGTCCGACCATTACGGCCCGTCTTTGAGGATTTGGAGTTGCACTCATATAGTTGGTATCAGTTAAAAGCTTTCCTGGAATACTCGTTAGTTTGAAAAAAATCTATTCAGCGTTTAGACTTTATTTTCAGTAAAATTATAGTTGTAAAAACTGCGGATCTGTTCCTCATCGGAAGCAAAAACTTCGTCAAACGTTCCCTGCCGCACAAATTTTCCATCAAGCAACATCGCCAGTTTATCGCCCGTCATTTTGGCGCAGGTCAGATCGTGGGTTATCAAAATAGAACTTGTATGATAGCGTTCTTTCACCTCATTGATTAATTCGTTGATTTCAATGCAGGTCGTTGGGTCAAGCCCAGCGGTTGGTTCGTCATAAAGCATGATTTCAGGATTCATAATTAGCGTGCGGGCAATTCCGATCCGCTTCCGCTGTCCGCCCGAAAGCTCGGAAGGCATTTGGTTAATGGTTCGCAACAAACCCACCGAGTCCAGTACTTCTTCCACGGATTTATTGATTTCGGCGCGGCTTAGATTTTTCACATTTCTAACAAGTGGAAATTCCAGGTTTTCGCGCACCGTCATGCTGTCATAAAGGGCACTGTTTTGAAAGGAAAAACCGATTTTGAGCCGCAGTTCCCGCCATTGTTTTTCATTCAGCCGACTGACTTCCGTGCCGAGTACTTTCACAATCCCCCGGTCAGCAGTGAGCAAACCCGAGATAATTTTTATCAAAACTGATTTTCCTGTTCCCGAACGCCCCAAAACAACCACGTTTTTACCTTTCGGAACATCCAAATCTACGCCTCGAAGTACGTGCAAATCACCAAACGATTTATATAATTCCCGAATGGAAATAGCCATTTCCGTGTTGGCAGGCAAACTGCTTTCGGGCTGTGTTGACTTATCAATCATGCTTATCTAATCCAGTTTGTGACCTGTACAATGGCTACTTCTTCAAGAAAAATCAGGAACATCGACAATACCACCGACGTGTTTGCCGCCCGTCCAACGCCTTGTGTACCCTGCCCGGCGTTGTATCCTTTGTAGCAGCCAACCATTCCAATCGTAAATCCGTAGGCTACCGCTTTGACAAGCGCCGAGCCAATATCCAGAAAAGTTATTTGTTCAAAAGCACTTTCAAAAAATGCTACAATATTGGTTTCTTCGTTAAGAGCTACGTCCAGAAATGAGCCCATAAGGCCCACGATTGCACAATAAAATGACAGGATAGGAATGCTGATGGTAGTGGCAAGAACGCGCGTGACTACCAGAAAACGAAATGGATTGACTGCCGAAACTTCCATGGCATCAATTTGTTCGGTAACACGCATGGAACCTAACTCAGCTCCAATACTCGATCCTACCCGTCCTGCACTGATGAGCGACGTAATAAGCGGTGCAAGGGCGCGAACGATGGCGATTGAAACAAGAGAAGGCAACCACGAAGTAGCGCCAAATTCCATGAGCGAAGGCCTTGACTGTTTGGTAAATACCATGCCGGTGATGAACCCGGTGAGCGAAATCAGGGGTAGTGATCGGTAGCCGATTTGATAGCACTGCCGTACCAATTCCTGAAATTCAAAGGGTCCTCTGACCACTTCCCGAAAAAAACGTCCCATAAAATGAAACGCTTCGTAAAGGGACAGCAAATGACTATCGATTTTTTTGGATATAACAGGTTTGTTAGCACTTGAACTCATGCGGACACCGGTGAGGGTTCTGATTGTTTGTACTTGATTTTCAGGAAAGTGGCAGGCAACTACCGCACCGCATACGCTCTGACCTCCCTCACGTTTGTGGGTTTGCCTGCCTCGTGAGTTTGTTATAAAAATAACGTGCCAGCCAATGCATTCAGGCATTTGGACGCGATCTGTGTTTTCATTTCCATCTCCAAGTACAGCATAACTTTTGAAATATTTTAGTTTTAAATAATCTGGATTTTTTTAATTGTAAATCTGTGTTCTACATTTTTACAATAATCTTTTCGTGAATATTTTAATTCACACCGAAGCTCTCCCCGCCAAAAAACATTTTGAGTTACACGCACAAACGACGAACTTAGCAGGCCAACCGGCTATTCAATAGCCCGGTAGGATCAAAACCTGACTCAACTTTTAATGCCCTACCTCTCAACGTATACCGAACCACTTACCACCGCGCAGGCTTCGCACTTGCTTCGACGGGCTACTTTTGGCCCAACGCCAAACGAAATCACCCAATTTACCGGGCTCACGGCAACTCAGGCAGTTCAACAATTGATTGCTAATCAAAGCTTTGTGACAAATCCTCCGCCTCCGGTTGAATTGGACAGTTCGCAGCCTTTGGCGGGGCAGCCTTTCCTTGATAAGCCTTTTAACAGCGACCGAAACTTCTGGTTTGGGACCTACATAAAATTTTGGTGGGCAGGACAAATGGCCCGGCAGGACGTACCCGTTTCGCTATTGGATAAACTGGCGCTCTTTTGGCAGAATCATTTTGTTACTACGCGCACCGTCGTAGACGACTATCGCTACCTGGATCGCTACCTGCGACTCATTCGCGCGCAGGCATTGGGTAACTTTCGAACATTTGTAGTTGAAATCACAAAAGATCCGGCAATGCTGCGGTATCTCAATGGGCATGACAATGAAAAAGATAGTCCCAATGAAAATTATGCCCGGGAATTGCAGGAGTTGTTTACAGTAGGAAATAAAGATTTCGCAGGAAATGATACCTATACTGAGGAGGACGTAAAAGCCGCCGCCCGCGTGCTAACCGGCTGGAAATATACCAACTACTGGCAGCAGGGAAGTACGAGTTTTACTAGCATTTTTCGGTCTGATAAACACGATTCGGACAATAAACAATTTTCTTCCTACTATGGAAATGCAGTTTTAACAGGAAGGTCTGGAAGTACTGCCGGTGACGATGAACTGAACGATTTGGTGGATATGCTTCTTGCACATCCCGAAACACCTAAGTTCATTTGCCGGAAACTCTACCGATGGTACGTGAACGCCGCAGTTACGCAGGAAATTGAAGATCAGGTAATAATCCCTTTGGCTAATTTTTTTAAGAGTCCCGGAAATAACTTTGCCATTATGCCGGTAGTCGAAAAACTCCTGACAAGTCAGATTTTCTTTCAGGAAAGCAATCGTGGATCACTCATCAAATCTCCGGCAGAACTTATGCTCGGCTCTCTCCGCTTTTTTGAGCAACCTATTCCGGACCCAACGACCGACTATCAGGCGTTTCGCAAATTGATGGATTTCCTGCATTGGAACAGCACCGACATGCAAATGGAATGCCTCGATCAACCTACTGTTTTTGGATATGATGCTTATTTTCAGACGGGTTATACCAAAAACTGGATGAATACTACGACTATTGCTCTACGTAGTCAGTTTACCGATGCGTTGATTTGGCGGTGGTTTGAAGTGAAACCCGGATACAAACTTGGGGTTGATGTATTGGCCAGAGTAACTGCCCTTCAACCAAATTTTGCAGATGTACCGGGCACACCGGCTATAACCTGTGAAACCGTGGTGGCAAATTTTGTAAAAGACCTTTTTGCCACCGAGCTTTTTCCGTCACAAATAGAATTTTTGACCGATACCATCATGATGATGGGGTACAGCCGCGTGACGTGGCAATTTGAGTGGAACGCCTACCGCAGCAATCCTTCCAGTACGGATCGGCAAAATACCATTTTATGGCGTACCCGATCGCTCATGCGCTACCTGCTTCGTATGGCCGAATACCACGTTTTTTAATTTGAACATATCTTTTTCAATACTACCCAACCCTTCAATAGCCTGTTATGAAACGTAGAGATTTTCTGGCGGCAGCCTCCACTCTTGCGGCCAACTCCCTGCTACTGCCTATTGAGGTAGACGGTTTTTCGCTGAAAGCGCTGGGGAAAAACTCAGCGCTCGTCAAAGCGCTCAAACATACCACGGCCGCTTTCAACGATCGGATATTGGTCATTGTCTACCTCAACGGGGGTAACGATGGATTAAATACGGTCATTCCCCGCGATCAATATGGAACCTATCAGGCCCTGCGAAGCAATATTGCCATTCCTGAAGAAGAGATTCTGCCTTTGGCCGGCAACGACGTTACGGGTTTTCATCCCGCTATGAGCGGGCTTCGAAATTTATACAACGAAGGTAAACTTTCCATCATTCACTCCGTCTCCTACCCCAATCCAAGTCAGTCGCATTTTCGCTCTACGGATATACTAATGACTGCCGTAGATGCAGATCAGACCGAAACCACGGGTTGGGCGGGCCGCTATCTGGAAGATCGGTTTCAGGGTTACCCGGCAGATTTTCCAAATGAGGTGATGGAAGATCCGCTTGCCATTCAGATTGGCTACCTCACCTCACCTACGCTGCTCGGAACTCAGCAGTCGATGGGTATTGCCATCAGCGATCCCAACAGTTTTTACCAATTGGTGAGCCCGGAGTTTTCAGCCTCGACCAACGAACTTCCCTGCTGCGATGCCGGCGACCTCATTGCGCATATCCGCAAGCAGCAAATTTTGTCTATTGGCTATGCGGGCGAAATTAAACAGGCCGCCGATTTAGGCACCAATATGGCAGCGTATCCGCCTGGAACCGACAATAACTCGCTGGCCGAGCAACTAAAAATTGTGGCAAGGCTTATTCATGGCGGATTAAAAACCAAAATTTATTTTGTCTCTCTCAGTGGATTTGATACGCATGCCGGGCAGGTAACTAACTCTAATTCAACGGAAGGGGAACATGCCGTGTTGCTTGGGAAATTATCAGCTGCTATCAGTTCTTTTCAGCAGGACATTCAGCTACAAGGCATTGAAGACAAAGTGGTGGGTATGACCTTCTCGGACTTTGGTCGCCGGGCCACTTCCAATGCTTCCAAAGGCACGGATCATGGGGTTGCCGCACCGATGTTTGTCTTCGGTTCTTCTATCAAAAAACAGGTTGTAGGTCACAACCCCGACCTGACCAACGGCTTGCTGCCGGTGGCGCCACTGCCCTGGGAAAACTACCGGGATATTGCGATGCAAATTGATTTTCGACGTGTTTATGCAGACATCCTGAACGATTGGTTTGGAACAGAAACCACAAAAACGGACACTTTTTTGTTCAATAATTTCAATACGCTCACCCTCTTTTCTGATCATATTGAAACCATCGCCTCAGGTTATTGGACCGACCCGACGATTTGGACAGCCGGACGCCCGCCGCTTTCAACCGAATATGTCAGAATCAATCCGGGACATACGGTACAGGTATTACAATCGGTCACAGTCAGAAATGTACACATGCAGGGGAATTTACAATTTGCAGGAAATGCCGGAATTCATCTGACTGGTTAATGGCAAATTTCGTAAAAACACTCCCGAGAGCACAGTAATGGGGCCTTTTGGTAGCAGTTGAACGGAAGTGTCAATTTTACGTTATATTTGTAAATATTTTTAATCTAGCGGTTTACTGGCCGGGAAAAAAGGTCAGTAGGTATCTAAAACTTTTACTGAACCTTGTTATTCTCTGACCTCGCACTCCACGATGACATTCTAAATGCCGTGGATGCCATGAACTTCCGACAGCCTACGCCTATTCAGGAGTTGGCTATTCCCCATATTCTTAATGGCAAAGATCTGATTGCCTGTGCCCAAACCGGCACCGGAAAAACAGCAGCTTACCTTATCCCAACGCTTGACTACATTACCCAAAATCCGCAGGACAAAGTCACGACGCTGATTATTGTGCCTACGCGCGAGCTGGCGCAGCAGATCGATGAGCAGGTGCAGGGTTTGGGTTATTTTTGCAATGCCACGAGTATTGCCATTTATGGCGGTACCAAAGGACCCGAGTGGGATCAGCAACGCAAAGCCCTCACCGAAGGTGCCGATATTATTATTGCCACCCCGGGCCGATTGATGGCACACATGCAACTTGGCTATGTAAATTTTGGAAATATCAGGCACTTGATCCTCGATGAAGCCGACCGAATGCTCGATATGGGTTTTCTGGGAGATATTCTGGCAATTTTAAAATTGGTGCCTACGGAGCGCCAAACGCTTATGTTTTCGGCCACTATGCCGCCAAAAATTGCTGAATTAGCCCGGCGCATCCTGACCGAACCAGAAGAAATACGGCTTTCTGTGTCAAAGCCGGCGGTCGGTATTGACCAACAGTTTTATATGGCTACGGAGCATCAGAAACTACCACTGCTGATTCATTTGCTCAAACAAGCCAACAATCCAAGTCTCGTTCTTTTTACCTCTCGTCGCTCTTCGGTAGACTCTATCGTTCGGGCTTTGCGCAGAAAAGGTTTCAAAGCCGAAGGTATATCGTCTGATTCTGAGCAATCCGAACGGGAAATTGTTTTACGTGATTTCAAAAATCGTACGTTCCCGATTTTGGTAGCAACCGACGTACTTTCCCGCGGAATAGATATTGACAACCTCAGCCACGTAGTAAATTACGACGTGCCGCGCGATCCGGAAGATTATGTCCACCGGATTGGCCGTACAGCGCGCGCTGAATCCAAAGGAACTGCCATTACATTTGTTACCGAAAGTGATCAGCGGGGTATTTTGGGTATCGAACGCCTGCTTGAACGGGTGGTCGAAAAACAGTCAATTACCGAAGCCGTTGGTTTAGGGCCTGCACCGGTCTTTTCGAGTCGTCGCCCTTCCGGCGACCGGCCCAAACGCGCCGGAAATTCCACCCGCAAAGCACAACCTGCCGCAGCAAAACCGGCAGAAGCGCCCAAAGCTGCAACATCGGCAACTGCCGAAGGAGAGAAAAAACGCCGACGCAAGCCCAGAAATAAGCGTAAAAGTCCGGCTGAAACCCCAAATCAATCCCCTGAATCTGGTCAGTAATAGATAGTTAAGGGCTGGAAAAATGCTTTCAAAGTAGAGTTATTCAATTTTTTTATAGCACTAAACGAGGGTTTTTGGTTTTTTCAAATCAAAAGTCAGACCTTCGTTGTTTACTAGTAACTCATACCCCCTTAATAGCAACAACATTTGAAACGGATTTTAGCCTGGTGGCGGCACTATCGATTAAGTATATCTGATCCTCCAATTCTTACTTTGGAGGGACTTTTTCCGCTATTGCTTCTCTCGGTTCTCAGCCTTCTGGCGCTGACGTTTCATTTTATCCGAATTCAATTTAGCGAAGCCGTTGACTTTTCTTTGGACTGGAACCTGTTTCTAAGCTGGATTCCTCTATTGCTTTCTTTTATTGCTCAAACCATCTCCAAGCGTTTCGGGAAACTTCCCGTTTGGATTGCCATTTTGAGTATTGTTTGGCTCATTTTTTTTCCTAACGCACCATACATGATTACTGATTTGGTGCATTTATCAGTTGACTACGGCAGTAATCTTACCTGGCACGATGTAATTATGCTGTTTTATTACGCCCAAATAAGCCTGATCAATGGGTTGGTTTCGCTGTATTGGTTTCATCAGACCTGGAACCGAACGTATTCCAACTCAACGGGTACTGTTCTATTACTGGCGAGTTTTCCTTTGGGTGGTTTTGGAGTTTTTTTAGGCCGGATTCAGCGATGGAATAGTTGGGATATTTTGCATAATCCCCAAAACCTGCTTCCAAATATTATCGAAAGTGCCTTCAACCGCACGGCCATTTTACTCAGTGTTGAATTTGGTCTGCTGCTGGGGACACTTTATCTGGTCCTTTGGGGACTCCTTCGCTTTCGGATTCGGGATCGTTTTTCCTGAAAAATCTCACCAACGTACCAACTTAAATTCCCAGTCAGGTACTACTTTTCGCATTTCTACCAGATCATCCCGTTGGGTAAGGCCACAGGATATATAGTTCTTATGCAGGCGAGCCAGGGCCTCACGGTCAAGTTCAACCCCCAAACCGGGCTCCTTTGGTACTTCCACGGCCCCATTTTCAAATTTTATTCTTCCTCCCACTAGTACCTCTTCTGATTGCCACGGATAGTGTGTGTCGAGTGCGTAGGGTAACGTAGGCAATGCCGCTCCCAAATGTACCATCGCTGCGAGTGAAATGCCAACGTGGCTGTTGGAATGCATGGAAAGGCCCCGGCCAAACGTTTCGCAAACGCTTACCAGATTCATGGACGCACGCAAACCGCCCCAAAAATGGTGATCACTCAGGATAATATCTTCTGAACCAAGTGCAATGCTGTGGGGAATGTCCTCAAAAGACGTAGTACACATATTCGTCGCAAGTGGCGTTTTGAGGGCTTTCCTGACCTGCGCCATGTTTACCTGTCCGCGAACGGGGTCTTCCAGATATTCCAGAACTGACTCCATTTCTTTTCCGTATTTTATGGCTGTTCCTACCTCCCAAAGTGCGTTGGGGTCAATCCGCAGGGGAACATCCGGCCCGAAAGCTTCCCGTAAAGCAAAAATAGCATCAACTTCCTGACGGGGCTCAAAAACGCCACCTTTCAGTTTAATAGACTGAAAACCAAACTCCTGACACATAGCTTTGGCCTGAGTTACGATTTCGTCGGGTGTAAGTCCGCTTGCCTGTCGGGCAGCAGCCCAGCCACTTGCATTGGGGTCAGTATCAAAAGCCAGTTCGCCGCCAGCACCTTCATATTTATAGAAAAGATATGCCGAAAAAGGTACGAAATCACGCATTTTCCCACCCAGCAAATCAACTACCGGACGACCAACTACCTTACCCATAATGTCAAGACACGCCACTTCTACGGCGCTGAAAATATGGACTAGTTTACGTTGATCCCAGGGCGTGGCCCCGCGGTTTGCCATAGATTCTGTACCAAAATGACTGACAAGAATCTGTCGGATTTCATTTAGCTGAAAAATGTCTTTCCCTATCAAAAGCGGTCGGGCTTCGTATAGCGCAGCATCTATGGCGCTGGTCCCGGGAATTTCGCTTAGTCCCGAAATGCCGTCGTCCGTAATCAGTTCAACGATTGTACGGAGTGCATAGGGAGCGTGTAACCCTGCCGCATTTAGTAAAGGTGGATCCGTTACGGCAATGGGGGTAATGTGCATTTCTTTGATGCGTGGGCCTGTTTTTTTTTTCATAATTTATCACCCTTTTATTCACAGGGCTGAATGTTTTTTTTAAATCAAAGGAAAAAGTTTTGCACCAATCATAATGACGATTAAACCTGTTAATCCCATGACAGCCAGGAGTGGTGTAATGGTTTTGAGGGCTTCGCGTTCGGTCAGATTGCTGAGTTTACAGATAATCCAGAAACCGGAATCATTCATCCAGGGCACGAGCTTTGAGCCACACCCAATTGCTAGTCCAAGGTACACCGGATGAAAGCCGAGATTTGCAGTATCGGCCATACCTGACAAAATCCCTGAAACGGTAATAAGCGCTACCGTGGCCGAACCCTGCGCTGTGCGAATGACGGCAGAGATTAAGAATGCCAGAGGAATAAGAGCCATTTGATAGCCAGCCGTGAGGCCGGCGATTCGCAAACTGATGCCCGTTTGCTGAAGCATTCCGCCAAATGCACCACCTGCAGCGGTGATCAATATAATGCCACCAGCGCTGAGCAATGCGGCCTGAACAAATGCCGCAAAAGCCTCTTTGTTGGTTTTCTTCTGACTAATCAATACCAGAAGTGCGACGATTGCCCCGGAAATAAGGGCAATATTTTTATCCCCAAAAAAAGACACAGGAGCAAGGAAGCCTTGTGCATAATCGGATGTACCTAGTGGCGCAATACCTGCTTTGGCCAAGGCACTAAGAGCGGTATCCGCGCAAATAAAACTTAACGGAATAAGTACTGGTAAAAGTGATAAACCCAATGAGGGCAGTTCTTTATCCTCCCGTGCAGCCACGATTCGTATATCTTCCAGGCGTGCATCGAGCGAATCCCGAATTTCGATTGGCCATTTTTGATTCGCCCATTTTGAAAAAAAATAACCGGAGGTAATTGTAAAAAGTCCTACAATGGCACCAGCTATCATCATTAATCCAATCGGAATATGCATTTCGCTAATGAGAAAAAGCGGGCCGGGTGCAGGTGGTACCAGCGAATTGGCCATGGCTGCTCCGGCCATGATGCACATCACGAGCAGGAGGTAGTTTTTGCCAAGACGAAGTGTCATGGCTTTTACCAAAGGCATCATTAGAAAAATCACAGTATCGAAAAATACCGGGATTCCCAGAAAAAAACTGCTCACCAGAAAGGCCGCGGGTGCCTGTTCAATTCCGAATAGTCGGAGCAAGGAGCGAATGATCCGTTCGGCGGCACCGCTTTCCAGGAGACTTTTACCGATGATGGCTGCCATCACGATCAGAATTCCGATGCGGGCGCAGGTATTTCCGAATTCGGTGGCCAAACGTTCGCCGATACTTTTCCGGGAAAGCGCATTGGCGGCCTCAACGCTAAGACCTTTGGAAAGGCCAAACTGTTCAACGGCATCAGCCGGAGTAAGAAAAGCGACCACCAACGCCCCCATAATCAACGCCAGAAACGGGTGTAATTTCAGTCCAATGATTCCGCCCACAACCAGAAAAACACCAATGAGTAAAATAAAAAGCGGATCAGTCATGAGCAAAACCTGAATGTAAATTCACCAAAATATAACTACTAAAATCCCCTCAGCCCTAAAAGGGCGAAATCAATCAGCACAAGGTGCAGCCCTGTGGATAAAGGTTCAGCCCTGTGAGCCTTCATCTCTAAAAGCCTTCAACCGCCCCGCTATAGCCCGAGCGCCATCTGCGACAAAAGTAGCATCGGCACCACAAGCCAAAAACCGGATACCGTCTGCATGATAGCGTTTGTAGTCAGTTGGATTAAAGAATAATATCCCGGTTGCTTTGCCTGCTTTCTGAGCAGCCTGAACGATATTTTGAACCGCTTCCCGAAACATGGGGTGATCAAATTGACCAAAAACCCCAAGTTCCATTGTCAAATCGGCCGGACCAATAAACAGGACATCTACCCCATCAATTGCGGCAATTTCATCCAGATGATTAAGCGCCTCTGCCGTTTCGATTTGCACGATTCCTAGAATAGTATCCGGGGCAGCTTGGTAATACGCATCAAAATTGACCCCAAACTGACTCGCCCGAACCATTTTGGCAACTCCCCGATTGCCGTGTGGAGGGTAATGCAAACCGCTGATTACCTTACGGGCTTCGTCCGGATTATTTATTTTGGGGCACATAATTCCCTCCGCTCCCATATCGAGCACACGATGAATACGCTGACTTTCTGAACTTTCAACCCGCACGAGCGCGCTTGTAGAGGTATGTTCCAACGCCTGCAATTGGGCGAGTACATCTTTTTCGGTACCGGCCCCGTGTTCAAGGTCGATTAACACCCAGTCAAAACCAGAAAGTCCAACAATTTCGGCAGTAAGCGGACTACCCAAATTGAGCCAACATCCATGTAGGGTTTCTCCGTGTTTTAGTCTTTGTTTCAAATTTTTCATAAAAGCTTAAAGCCTTACTTTTAATTGGCTTACTATTAAATTCCTCAAATTCAGAGGTAGAGCCTCAAACGCCCCTTTATCAACCTAGTGATTGGCTATTTTACAACTGGTTTCTGTTTGAATTAAAGGCAAACTCTCGCCATTCATCCTTTTTTAGCAAGGGTTAATCAAATCTGATTGTCAATTGATCACTGATTCGGTATCTTGTTTCAAGATTCAAAAACTCACTTAATCTCACCTACTCTATGGAATTACAAATTCAAAACCTAAGCAAGACGTATCCCAACGGAGTACAGGCATTGCAGGATGTCAGTCTGACGATCCGTCAGGGCATGTTTGGACTGTTAGGCCCCAACGGTGCCGGCAAATCGTCGCTCATGCGGACACTTGCAACCTTACAAGAACCCGACAGTGGTACTATTCAATTGGGAGATATCAACGTACTGACTCAAAAAGATGAAGTGCGTAAAACGCTCGGGTACCTGCCGCAGGAATTTGGAGTTTATCCAAAAATAGATGCCGAAACCCTGCTCAGTCATTTAGCCGTTTTGAAAGGCATTACCAACCGAAGTGAGCGAAAAGATGTAGTAAAAGCCTTGTTGCAAAAAACCAATCTGTACGATGCACGCAAGAAAAATCTGGGTGGTTATTCCGGAGGGATGAAACAGCGTTTTGGCATTGCACAAGCGTTGCTGGCCAATCCAAAACTGATTATCGTAGACGAACCAACTGCCGGCCTCGACCCCGCCGAACGCAATCGTTTTCTGAATTTGCTAAGCGAAATCGGCGAAAATACCATCGTGATTCTCTCTACGCACATCGTGGATGATGTAAAGGAATTGTGTTCTGACATGGCAATTATTAACAAAGGTCAGGTTTTGTATAAAGGAAGTCCAAAGAAAGCACTGGGAGAAATTGAAGGGAAAATCTGGGAAAAGCGTGTACCCAAAAGCGAACTGGAAGAGCTTCGGGCTACACAAACGGTAATTTCGGAAAAACTCGTAGGTGGTATGCCGGTGATTCATATTTTGGCTGACGAAAACCCAGGACTCGGCTTTGAGCCCATAGAAGGGGATCTGGAAGATGTATATTTTTCTTATATATTTGGTAAACAGGCCGTTGACGCATAGCTGAATATAACTTGAAGGTCCTATCCTTTACAAAAATTCAGCCTTTGTTCACTCTTCTTAATTCAAAACACCCATGCTAAAAGAAATTTTACGCTTTGAGTTGGCCTATCGCAAAAAGCGACCTGCCACCTACCTATATTTTGCCATCATTTTTCTTCTTTGCTTTTTTGCCGTTACGTCCAAATATGTTGTCATTGGGGGCGTTGCAGGCGGACAGATCAAGGAGAATTCTCCTTATAATCTGGCATTTATGACGGTCATTATGACCTTCGCCCTTACGTTCATAACGTCAGCAATCATGGGCGTGCCTGTACTGCGGGACTTTGACCACAAAACCGATTCGCTGCTCTTTACTACACCTGTCTCAAAATTCGCCTATTTGTTCGGGCGTTTTTTTGGCTCATTCATTGTTACTATCCTCGTATTCAGCGCCGTATGGATTGCATTTATGCTGGGCTTTGCAACCGGCAAGAGCCTGCCCTGGGAGCCGTCCTGGGCTGCCAAAGAAATGCTGCCCTTTCGATTTTGGTATTTTATTCAGCCTTTTCTAACGCTTGGGCTCACCAATCTTTTCATTCAGGCGGCGCTCTACTTTGCTGCCGGAACACTTAGCCGTCAGACGATTGTAATTTATGTTCAGGGAATTGTGCTACTTGTTTTGTACCAAATTGCCGATACGATTCTTGAAGATATTGATAACAAAACGCTGGCCGCTATGCTCGATCCTTTCGGATTCCGGGCCTTCCAGATTTATACCGAATACTGGTCACCGGCTCAGAAGAATACCCAAATGGTACCTTTGGAGGGAGTTATTCTATACAATCGGTTGCTTTGGTTGGGTATTTCCGGCCTTATATTACTTGGCACTTACTTTGGATTCAGTTTCAGCGTAGTGCGCAAAGGATGGCGCAAAGCCAAAGCTATTGTAGCTGAAAAAACCAGTTTCAACCCTCAAACCATTCAAATCCCGATTGTAAAGCAGGTATTAAATGCCGGCAGTTATGCGGGCATGTTGTGGCAGCAAGCTACATTTTACGCACGAATGATTGTTAAAGATGTACCGTTTGTAGGGATTGTCGCTGTGGGGCTCATCAACCTTATTGTCAGCTCGTTTTATTTTGACGACATGTACGGAACGAGTTCCTACCCTATCACAGCCAACGTACTTAATCTGCTTAATGAATTTGATCTTTTCTTTCTGATAATCACTATTTTTTATTCAGGCGAAATTATCTGGCGGGAGCGGGCAGTCAATATGAATCTCATCATGGACGCCCTGCCGGTGCCCGATTGGGTTAATCTCACGGCCAAATTTGTTGGCTTAATTCTGGTATACTGCGCTCTTTTACTCATCCTTATTTTAGTCGGAATGGGCGTACAAACGGCTTTGGGTTACTATAATTACGAAATTGGGCTTTACCTGAAAAGCCTTTTTACCTCCACCCTGTTTTTCCTGATTGCCTATACCTTGCTTTCGTTTTTTGTGCAGGTGATGTCCAACAACAAATTTGTGGGCTACTCACTGATGTTCGTTTTCTTCATCATCACCTTCACGATTGGGGCAATGGGCATTCAGCACCCGCTGTTTATGTTCAATAGCGGCAGTTTGGGCGACTACTCCGACATGAACCGATACGGACATTTTTTTACGCGTTTCTCGTATTTAAAGCTCTATTGGTTTGGGTTTGTAGCGCTGCTGTTTGTGATGGCTGTTTTGTTTGCGGTTCGGGGCACCGATACACTGATGAAAACCCGTGTGAGCCTGACTCGTTATCGACTTTCGCGTCCTATTCTGATAGGCTTACTGGCTTCTGTGGTGCTTTTTGGAGGAACTGGATTTTTTGTGTACTACAATACAAACAAAATCAATACGTACCGTACGCAGGAAGAACAGGAGCAGCTCTCGGTAGATTATGAAAAAACGTTAAAGAAATATGAGCATTTTCCTCAGCCCAAAATTGTAGAATCAAATTTGAAAGTGGAGTTGTATCCATCTCAGAGGGATTTTATGGCCGAAGGTTTTTATTGGGTAAAAAACAAAACGCAGGAACCGATTGCTGAGATTCATATTCAGGAAAATTATCAGCAAAAAGTAGAAACGGATTACCTGCGGTTTAGCAGCGGCGAGGCCAAAATCAAACAGACCTGGAAGGACTTTGGCTACACTATCTACACCCTGGCCAAACCACTTGCAGCCGGCGATTCGCTCAAAATTGAATTTAAAGTCAATTTTACCACCGAAGGATTCACTGCCGGCATGGGTAACACGGACGTTGTACAGAATGGTACATTCTTTAACAATTCCTACTTTCCGTCGCTTGGCTACGCTGCCGAGGTAGAACTTGGAAGCGATGATTTGCGCAGGAAGTATAAATTGCCCGAGAAAGAACGCATGATGGAGCAGACCGATCCGCGCGGATTGAGTCAAAGTCTGTTTGGCGATGATGCCGATTACATCCGGTTTCAGATGGTCATTGGTACCGAGGCCGATCAGATAGCGATAGCGCCGGGGTATTTGCAAAAAGAATGGACAGAAAAAGGCCGGAAATATTTTCACTACGCAATGGACGTCCCGATGGTCAATTTCTACGCCATCGTGTCAGCCCGCTATGAAGTACTGCGTGATACCTGGAAAAACACTTCGGGTGAAACTGTAAAGCTGGAAATTTATTACAACAAAGGCCACGAGTACAATCTGGATAAAATGATGGCTTCCATGAAGAAATCGCTGGATTATTACTCAAAAAATTTCAGCCCGTACCAGTTCCGGCAGATGCGAATCATGGAGTTTCCAAGGTACGCTTCCTTTGCGCAGTCGTTTGCGAATACAGTACCGTTTTCGGAAGGCATCGGTTTTATTCAAAAAATAAGTGATCCGGAAGAAGACCTGGATATGCCCTACTACGTAACGGCGCACGAAGTAGCGCACCAATGGTGGGGACATCAGGTACCCGAAGCAAGTGTGAAGGGGAATGCCATGCTCTCAGAATCGCAGTCGCAGTATTCGGCACTAATGGTCATGAAACAGACGATAGCGCCTGAGTTGATGCAAAAGTTTCTGAAATACGAAATGAACAGCTACTTGCAGGGACGAGCTATGGAGCGTAAAAAAGAGCAACCGATGGCCCTCACCGAAGGACAGGCGTACATTCATTACCGCAAAGGTTCGGTTATAATGTTTGGTTTGCAGGATTACATTGGGGAAGAAAACGTAAACCGGGCATTGAAAAACTTTCTGGCAGAATGGCAATATCCCGGTCCGGACTCTAAGCACAAACGCTACCCGACAAGCCGCGATTTGATAAGCTATTTCCGAGCAGAAACGCCCGATTCGCTAAAATTCCTGATTGACGACTGGTTTGAGCATATTACCCTTTACGAAAACAAAACCACGGACGCGAGCTATGTCAAAAAAAGTAACAATCAATATGAAGTAACCGTTAAATTTACCTCAGAGATTTTCAGAGCCGACAGCGCCGGAAACGAAAAACCTATGCCACTCAATACGCAGTGGTATGACGTAGGCATCTATACGAAAGGTAAAGATGGAGAAGATAAATTGCTCTACCTGAAAAAACATAAAGTAACGAGCAAGGAAAATACGGTCAAAATTGTGGTCAATGGAAAGCCTGTAAAAGCAGGCGTGGACCCCATCAATAAATTGGTGGATCGCCATCCCGATGACAATACAAAAACGGTGACCGAAGGCCCCGTTCTTTAACGCTTTCACCTGACTACTTACCAAAACAGCCGGTGCTTCTCTTCTCGGAGTGCATCGGCTGTTTTGTTTGTTCAATTAGCGTTGCTACACCACCCGATCTCCACGAATCAGACGTAGAATAACGGCGATGACCGCAATGACCAATAGAATATGAATAATGTTACCAAGCCCAAAACTGGCAAAACCAAAGTAACCGATCAGCCAAAGGATTATTAAAATCACGGCAATCGTATATAACAGATTTCCCATTGTATTGTATGGTTAGAGTGAAAAGTAGTTTCCAGCACTCCTACAAAGTCAATACCAGGCACCGATGACGGGGAGTTTCTACAAAAACTACATAAAATATCTACACATTTTGGAAGCAAATCTGAATAGTGGGGAATATATTCACAATCCAAGTACAGCTCTGTTTTTTTTGAATAATCAGGTAGGTGGTTCCGTCAGATCGCTCACAAAATGTAAATCCATAAAACAGGGATCAGGAATTGGAATTTCTCTAAAAATTTTCATAACTAAAAAGTGCCATAGGAAGCCCCAAAGGCTATAAAAAGTAAACTCTGAGTAAATAAATGGTTAATACTTTTAAATACATTAGGATTCCAGCAGACAATGCTGTTCCTTTGTACTCAGTTTTTATTTATACAAATCAATACAATGCAAGAAGGAACAGTAAAATTTTTCAATGATACCAAAGGATTTGGTTTCATCTCCCCATCCAATGGTGATCAGGACATTTTCGTACACGTATCAGGTCTAGCTGACGATATCCGCGAAAATGACAAAGTGTCTTACGAAGTAGAAAATGGCAAAAAAGGATTAAACGCAGTTAACGTAAAAGTTATCTGATCGAACCCCATAGATCATTTCGAAAAGCACACCCTCGGGTGTGCTTTTTTTGGTTTCCGACTATCCAAGCCGCTCCCTGTTTCCCTTCTCCTACTCTTTCTCTTTATATTTTATTTCGAGGTTTTTTATAACCATAATAAACTTAAATTTGTATACTTAAATCTCCATTTGGATTTTGGGGAAAAGTGGCTCAAAACGTGACACGAATACGAAAATTTGAGTATTTTTGTTTTACTCCTCCCTGCAAACGTAAAAACCACAGTCCCCATTTGACGCAATCCCCACCTAATTTTGTCAATCTGTTAGCGGTTTTTTCACCAAATTATCTAAATTATAACCTACTTTTGGTTATATAATTCCCAGATTTTTATTGTAACACAAATTTACAGAATAGCTATTTGTATATTTGCCATACAATCTTTTAACCCACTTGACTACTAAATGGCTAATCTACCTGTGCCTGCAAACGAACAAAATCGCTTAAAGGCTTTGAAAGATTATACTATATTGGACACCCTGCCCGAAGAAGAATTTGATCGGCTGACCAAAGTAGCATCAATCGTGTGTGGCATGCCTATTTCGCTGGTAACCCTGCTGGATGAAGACAGGCAATGGTTCAAGTCCAAAGTTGGCCTGGATGAGGAGTTTACACCCCGCAAAGATTCTTTTTGTCAATACGCCATACTTGGCGACAATTTATTTGAAGTTACTGATGCCTGGGAAGATGATCGGTTCAGGAACAATCCACTGGTACAGGGCCCGCCACACGTTCGTTTTTATGCGGGTGTGCCACTTATTGATCCAAACGGCTTTGCCCTCGGTTCTCTTTGTGTCATTGACCACGTTCCACACAAGCTAAGCTCTGACCAACGGACTGTTTTATCCATGCTGGCGGAGGAGGTAGTTGCAAATATTGTATCCCGCAAGGAACGTCTGAAACTTCAAAATTACGAAACTCTATTTCTTGAATCTCAGGATTTGATCTGCATTGCTGGTGCGGACGGCTATTTTCGTAAGATTAATCCTGCGTTTCAACGGGTATTGGGGTGGTCGCATTCCATCTTGAAAGAGAATACATTTTACAGCTTTATCCATCCCGAGGAGGTAGAAAAAACAGCAGGTAAGGTCAAAGAACTGGTTGAAACCGGTAATCCTTTGAACATTACGACCCGGTTCAAAACTTCACGCGGAGACTATAAATACATTCAGTGGCTAGCCACTCTGGATGAAAATAAAGACAGTATTTACGCCATTGGGCGCGATACGACGGCATTTACCCGCATTCAGAGAGTACTCCGCGATGTTTCGGAATTTCAGAAGAAAATCCTGAACGGAACAGACTATTCCATTATTTCGACCAACATCGAAGGGCTCATCACGACTTTCAATAAGGGCGCACAGCAAATGCTGGGGTATAAACCCTCGGAAGTAATACATAGCCTGCATATCATTGATTTCTTCGAACCCAGGGAGATTTCCCAGCTGATGGATGCTCTAAATAGTTCGCACGGACTACCTCTTCATTCTGCTTTTGAAGCCTTAACAACCCGAACTACCTCGGGAGCAGCCTATACGGATGAATTTACTTTCCTGAGAAAAAATGGCAGTCAGCTCGCAGCTGAAATCTCGATTTCTCGCCTTGAAAATACCGATAGAGAAACAACCGGCTATTTAGTTATAGCAAAAGATATTAGTGAGCGAAAAGCAACCGAAATTCAGTTACAAATCAGCGAACGTCGGCACCGGGTATTTTTTGAAAATTCTCCCAGTCTGATGTGTACACACGATCTCGAAGGAAATTTTTTAAGCGTTAATCCTGCCGGTGTGGAACTGTTGGGCTACACAATGAGTGAATTTAAAAAAAGGAGTTTATTTGATATAATTCAACCCAAATACCATCCTGATATTCAATTATATCTCAGACAAATCAAAACTACGGGAAGCAGCAAAGGGTTAATGCAGGTAATTGACAAGCACGGAATCGAGAAAACATGGATGTATACCAATGTGCTTTCGGAGTTTATGGATGGAACACAGTATGTAATTGGAAACGGAGCCGATCTGACCAAACGCATTGAGATTGAAAAAGAGCTGCACAAATCCAAAGAAACAGCCGAGCGCAACGCACGTGCGAAAGATATTTTTCTGGCCAATATGAGCCATGAAATCAGAACACCCATGAATGCCATCATCGGGTTTTCGAATCTACTTAAAGACACCGAACTTTCTCAGGATCAGCAGGATTTCACGCAGAGTATTCACATGGCAGCTGAAAACCTGATGGGTATTATCAACGATATTCTGGATTTGTCAAAAATCGAATCCGGTCATTTGACGATTGAAGAGATACCGTTTGACCTGAAAGAACTCGTAAAGAATATCAAGGCAATTCTAAGTCAAAAAGCTTCGGAAAAAAATCTGGATTTGGACTATACGCTCGATGAACGATTGCCCGAGCAGGTGGTTGGGGATCCAACCCGACTCAACCAAATTCTATTAAATCTGGTAAACAACGCCCTGAAATTTACTGAAAATGGAACTGTACATCTACAAGTCGATCTTTTGCAGGAAACGGAAACTGAGCACACTTTTCTGTTTAGCATAAAAGATACAGGTATTGGTATTCCGGCTGAAAAACTGGAAAGTATTTTTGAACGTTTCACGCAGGCAGATACCGATACTACCCGAAAGTATGGCGGCACGGGGCTGGGATTAAGCATTTCAAAGTTGTTAATTGAGCTACAAAAAGGAACACTTTGGGTCGAGAGTAAACCGAATGAAGGATCTACTTTTATTTTTAAATTGCCTCTAAAAAAGGCAACTACGCAGATTAAACGTAAAAGTGAACATGCGCCCAAGGTTTTGACGAGCGATTCGAAACTAAAAATCCTGTTAGTAGAAGACAATGTACTCAATCAGCGGCTCGCTATGAAGGTATTGAGCAATTTTGGTTTTGTACCGGAGCTCGCAGAGAACGGAAAAATTGCGGTAGAAAAAATCCGAAATGTGGAGTATGATTTGGTGTTAATGGATCTGCAAATGCCCGAAATGGATGGATATCAGGCCACTGAGGCTATTCGGAATATACTCCGCAGTAATGTGCCGATTATTGCGATGACCGCACACTCACTTGTCGGAGAGCGGGATAAATGTCTTGCCGTAGGCATGAATGAATACATTCCAAAACCTTTTTCTCCATCCGAATTGTTCAATAAAATTGTAGATTTGGCAATACCTTTACACGAAATGCAAGAAGCATCTATCAACCCCAGCGGTCCATTCGTGGACCTGACCTATCTGAAACAAATTTCGGATGACAGCAAAGAATTTGAACAGGAAATGATTGAGCTTTTCCTTGAGCAGGCTCCCATCGAAATGGGTATTATGGAAAAAGCTATTCAAAGTGCCGAGCACGCTACCATTAAGGACGTAGCTCACAAGTTAAAATCGTCCTATGCCATGATGGGTATTCAGGAAAACGGACTTTTGAAACTAATTGAATTTCAAGGCGCATCCGGTTCCTCGATTGACGAAATCAGAAAAGGGTACGAACGTCTGAAACTGATCACCGAGTATTCACTCATTGAGTTGCAACAACTTTTGCAACCTGAATAAGCGTTTTTGCCAGCTACATGTTTTTTAGAAACAATCCTTCAACGGACAGTTCAACTGCCCGTTGAAGGATTGCATTTACCGTAAATCCTGGCTAAAACTATTTTTAGCAAGCGCTACCTGCAGACGAATATCCACGGCTCGGTCATCGACAGTTCGGTTGCCGTTGCCCATTCCGATGCCAACCCCGCCACCGCCCATACCAAAACCACCCATGCCGCCCATACCAACACTTATGCGGGGCGATACACCCGACTGACCGGATGTACCTTCGGTTTTTATGCCAATATCCAACACAGAAGCTTGCCGGGCATCCACGCCCAACAAGGCAAACGGGATGGTATATTGCTGAGTTAGTTCCTGATTTTCATCCAGAGAAATCGTACAGCGCATGCCGGTTTCGGTAGTAACCAGGTTAACGAACCGCTCTCCGGCCCGATCTTTCCAGAGAGCTTCTTTATTAAACGCTTCCAGCATCCGGCTCAGACCGAGACTCGTAGGTAAATCAATATCCATTTTGCGGAGTGCCCGACGGTCATCGCGGCTAACGACCGGAAACAGCAGCGAAAAAGAACTACGTGGTTTTGTATGAGGTGTAAACGACAGCCGCAATCCACTAGTCAGGATGTTTTCCACCGTTCTCGGATCACGGGTTTTCAGGGTAATGTACAGAAAAGAATCATCATTAATAACTCCATACCGCAACCGCGAGCGGGGGTCTTGTTGATCAGGAGCGGCCTCGTCTACATACGTAAATGGGGCATTCCATTTGGACGTATAAGGCACCGTTTTAGTTGAAGAACAACCTGCTGCAACACCAAAGAGCAGGAACAAAGCAATCCATTTTTTTACCTCAAATTTTATCATGGGCTAAATCTTTATTTTCAAAACGATGACTTGCACATTTGCGTACTGTTTTTTGGAAGAAATTGTTGCAATTCTATCTTTTTTCCTATCCCTGCCTGCTTTTCTATTTTACCTTTGCAACGATTCTCAGATTACCCTCCTGACAAAAAATTGCGAGCTTTCTCCTACTTATATTCTTACCTAATCGAGCCTGAATGAAAAATTCTCTATGCGCACTTTCAGTACTTTTTATTAGTTGGTTGCTCCCCAAATCGGCAGTCGCCCAAGACCCCTACCCTACGCCTTCTCTTAGGTTAAAGGCTACGAGCTCCCCACTTATAATTGATGGAAAAATGGATGAGAATGAATGGGCAAATTACCAGGTAACGGATCAATTTTGGCAGTATTTCCCGCTTGACTCTATTCGTGCACAAAACCGGACGGAGCTATACATGACCTACGATGAGAATTTCCTGTATGTAGCTGCCAAGTGCTATACAACCGGAAATAAATTTATTGTTCCCTCCTTCCGGCGTGACTACCGTGCCACAGGAAACGATAACATTAGTTTTATTTTTGACACTTTTCAGGACAAAACCAATGCTTTTCTATTTGGTATGAATCCCTTTGGCGTCATGCGGGAAGCGCTTATTTCCAATGGTGGCTCAGACACGCAGTTTTTCAATACTTTCTGGGATAATAAGTGGGAAGGCGATTCAAAAATATATGATACCTACTGGACTACCGAGGTGAAGATTCCGTTTCGGACGGTGCGGTACATGGAAGGTAGTGCCGCCTGGAATTTTATGTGCTACCGATTTGATTCACAGACCAACGAACAGTCGAGCTGGGTGCGGATTCCGCAAAATCAACTATTTTTTAATCTGGCCTTTACCGGTCCGATGGAGTTTGAGAAGCCCCTGAAAAAACCGGGAATGAACCTTGCGGTAATACCTTATGTCCGGGCCGGTCAGGCCACTGATTTTTTGAAAGAACCCAAAGGTCGATCTCCACAGAATTCGATTGGGGCAGATTTAAAAGTGGGCATTACGCCTGGCCTAATTCTGGATGCTACCATTAATCCTGACTTTTCGACCGTTGAAGCCGACCGACAAATTCAAAATCTGACCCGGTTTGATATTTCACTTTCCTTTCCCGAACAACGACAATTTTTTCTGGAAAACTCCGACCTTTTCGGAACCTTTGGCAGTCAGGAGACGTACTTATCAGGCCTTGGAAATCAGAATTTTACACCCTTCTACTCCCGCCGGGTTGGTCTCGAACTTGACACCACCACCGGCACCTACACACCCATCCGGATTTTGTCGGGACTCCGACTTAATGGCAAAGTAAGTAACAATCTGCGTATCGGGTTGCTCAATGTACAAACCGCCCGCGATGCCGAGCGCGGGATTTCGGATGCCAATACCACGGTAGCAGTAGTGCAGCAAAAGGTTTTTAGCCGGTCCAATATCACGGCGCTTTTTATAAACAAAGAGGTTTTTAACCCAACTGTTTCCCAAAATCGATATAACCGCGTGGCAGGTTTGGAATATAATATGGCTTCACCAGATAACCGATGGCTCGGAAAGCTTTATTACCATCAGGCATTTAGTCCGGCTGTCGGCTCGGGCAAGCTAAGTACGGGCGCTTCGCTTACGCGCAATATGTACCGCTACCAATTTGTGTGGAACCATTACTACATCGGTGAAAACTTTGAAGCCGAAGTTGGCGTGGTGCCCCGTCGAAATGTATTCAGGGTCAATCCCCGCTTTCAGCTAAATTTTTATCCCGGCAACCGAATCGTCAACCGATTTAGCTTAGGCACGAGCTACGAAGAATACCGCAAGTTCAACTCTGGTTTGACAGATCAGGCCTTTGGGCTCATTGGTGACGTTACGTTTCAGAGCAGCGCTACACTCGTCTGGCAGGTGGCTCATACCTACACCATTCTGCTGGCAGATTTTGACCCTACCCGGAGTGGCAATCGTCCGCTTCGACAAGGTACCGACTACCGCTACACGCAGGCTCGTTTTGATTTTATTTCAGATCGTCGCAAGAAAATCTCTTTGGAAATGCAGGGGGTAGTTGGTCAAAATTTTAATGGTAGCATAGCCAGTTTGACCGGCGCATTGATTTATCGTTTTCAGCCCTACGGCACACTCACGCTGAATTACGGCCTGAGTCGCGTCACATCCTCCGAAGGACAAGGCAACTTGTTTCTGATCGGCCCTCGTGCAGATGTTACTTTTTCCAAAAGTCTATTCTGGACTACCTTTTTTCAATACAATAATCTTACAAATAATGTCAACATTAACAGTCGGTTGCAGTGGCGCTTCCGGCCTGTTTCAGACTTTTTTCTGGTGTATTCTGATAATTATTTTTCGGATAATTTTATGGTAAAAAATCGAGTATTGGTAGCCAAATTGACCTATTGGTTCAATTTGTAGTTTATGAATGAGAATTCTAAATTGTAATACTGTTATACATTTCGCCTTGATAAGTAACTTGTTCCGAGGTAGTTTTATTTGGTTTTGGCATAAAGTTTTTTGGGTAAATAAATGTTCTTCATCCCAAAAACAAACCAATGACCGAAAAACCAACCTCCAATTTTAGCAATCTGCGCGCACTGTATTTAAATTGTTCACTTAAAAAATCTCCCACAAAAAGCCATACCGAAGGTTTAATGGAGGTGTCCCGTGCACTAATGGAAAGAGAAGGTGTCAAAACCCAGCTCATTCGGGTGGTAGATATGGACCTTCCACCAGGTATTCAGCCTGATATGACGCAGGAGCCCGGCGGGATACAGACAGATTCATGGCCCGATCTGTTTGATACGGTGATGAAAGCAGATATTCTCATTATTGGAACGCCCATTTGGCTGGGTGAAAAGTCGTCGGTAGCCTCGCGCCTGCTCGAACGAATGTACGCCATGAGCGCTATGACCAACAAAAAAGGACAATATATTTATTATGGCAAAGTAGGCGGATGCGTCGTAACAGGAAACGAAGATGGTATCAAACACTGTTCCATGGGAATTTTATATGCATTGCAGCATCTGGGATACTCCATTCCACCGCAGGCAGACTGTGGCTGGGTCGGTGAAGTTGGTCCCGGCCCAAGTTATCTTGATGAAGAAGCGAAGGCTGCAGGAAATGACTTTACAAATCGAAACACTACATTCATGACCTACAATCTGATGCATTTGGCTCTTCTATTGAAAAGTGCCAAAGGCTATTCTGCCTACGGAAATTCTGCCACAGCCTGGGAAAGTGGAGAACGTTGGAAATTCCAAATATCTAGTTAATCAGAGAACGATCAAAAAATATCCTGTTTGGGTTTCATTTTTTTTCAGGAATAAAAGGCACGTTTCTTTTAGTGCTGTTATCAGTCATTCTCATGATATTTTTATGTACTAAACCGCAATCCATATGAGTACTCAAACCAATATCGGACCCGACGAAATCGGGTCACCGCAAAATCCAGTCGAAAATCCGATTTTGCCTAATCAACCTGAAATACCGGAACCCATCGCACCGGAGGAAAACCCGCCAATTATACCACCCGAGCCTGAAACTCCACCATTTGATCCGGTGCCTGAGTACGAGCCGGTAGATCCGGGCATTCCCGAACTTGATCCTGATCCCCTACCGGGGCAGTATCTGGACGAGCCCCTACTTTAACTTACACACATACCTTTGAGCTTCCGACTGTTCGGAAGCTTTTTTTATTCTATTTTTAAATAAAAAAGTAAAACCATTTGTAGCGCATTAAGCCATAGGTAAATACATAAAACCCAGCACTTTTTTGATTATAAGGTTTAGCTTACAAACGCACTCAATTATGTACCTACGATTTACTACCAGCATCCTAACGCTTCTTTTTTTTCAACTGAGTTTTTCGCCTCTATTCTTAACGAATTCGAATAAAAATACCTCCATTTTCAAAGAAACGGTTCTGCACATACAGGCCGATACCGCAACAGGAAAACTGGAAATTTTCCGCGCCGGAGAAAAAACTCCCATGTTAACTCAAATTGCCAAAGCCGACTTTCGCCCGTACCTACACCCGATTGTTGCACCCGATGGCAAAGGCATTTTAACCGAGTACAGCCCCGGCCACCATAAGCATCAGACGGGCCTTTATTGGGGCTATACGCGTGTAAATGGCCGTGACTATTTTCATAATCCACAGGGTGATTACTGGCGGCGGGTGTCGCTTACGGTTTTGGAGGAAAAAGGAACCGAGGTAAAATGGCAAACGGTGTATGATTTGCTGGATGCCGAAGGAAAAGCTGTTCTAACCGAAACCCAAACCTGGTCGATGCTGGAAAAAGACGGAAAGTATTTTTTGGATCTGGAATGGAACGGAGAAGCCCGCGTAGATGTAACAATTGGAAAATATGACTATGGCGGGTTGTTTTTACGCATGCCCTGGAAACCCGGAATCAAAGGTGAAGTCATGAATGCCGCCCGGCAGCGTAACGAAAAAGCCGAAGGTCAGCGCGCCATGTGGGCCGATGTGGGAATGCAGGTAGAAGGCCGCGACGATTTGGTGCATATCGCCATTTTTGACCACCCAACCAACAAAGGCTATCCGCAACATTGGCGGGTAGATGGGCAACTTGGCCTGGGTCCCGTGCGGCAACGCCTGACAGATTTGAGTATCCCCAAAGGCAGTATGGATTTGGTTCGGCATCAGTTGGTGGTATATACCGGCGAATTGAATGATGTAGAAATGACTAAAACCTGGGGGAATTATACAGGCAATAATTCTACCTATTCTACGGCTGTCCTGTGGGACTTAGCTCGAAAAGAAGGCCGCGACGCCCGATTCCTGAATCCCGAAGAAGCCGTAGCCGCTATGACCATAAAAGAGGGTTTTCAGGTAAATGCCTGGGCTGGTGAACCCATGATTACGCAACCTATGGCATTTTGCTGGGACGACCGTGGCCGGCTTTGGGTAGCTGAAAACCGCGATTATGAAGATCGGGGGAAGGGGTTTTCTAATTCAGGAGATAGCCGCATTGTCATACTGGAAGATACAGATCAGGATGGCGTGGCCGATTCACGCAAAGTATTTATGGAAGGCATTGCTTTTCCGGCTGCTTTGGCCGTTGGTTTTGATGGAGTTTATGTAGGCGCTCCCCCCAATTTACTTTTTATTCCTGATCGCAATCACGATGACAAAGCTGATTTGGACGCAATTGAGGTAAAGCTTACGGGTTGGGGCATACGCGACCGGCACGAAACCCTCAACAGCCTGCATTGGGGACCCGATGGCTGGCTGTATGGCTTGCAGGGATTTGCTACGCCATCGAAAGTCAGAAAACCAAACGGCAAAGGCAGGTTATACTCGCACAAAGACCCATTTCCCGAAGATATTCTGGAAGGTGAAGGAACCGAAATTAACGGTGGTGTTTGGCGGTATCATCCCACGAAAGAAATTTTTGAAGTAGTGGCGCATGGATTCAGCAACCCCTGGGGCATTGACCACGATGCCAAAGGGCAGCTTTTCATCACGGCCTGCGTCATTCCTCACCTGTGGCATGTGATTCCGGGCGGAATTTACCATCGGCAGGGTGGACAACATTTCAATCCGTATGTATATAATGATATAAAAACTATTGCCGATCACAGCCACCGTTCGGCACATGGTGGCGCACGTATCTATCAGTCTGATGCATTTCCTGGGTCTGAAAAAGGTAAAATTTTCATGGCCAATATTCACGAGCACGCCGTGCTTTCAGATGTACTCGTGCCCAAAGGTTCTGGTTTTACATCCCATCATGGTGAAGATTTTATGATGGCCAACAATGCACAATGGGTTGGTTTCAGTATGGAAGTTGGCCCGGAAGGCGGCCTGTATGTGCTCGATTGGCACGATGCCGACATTTGTGGTTCGGAGGTAGTGAATCGGGAAACGGGCCGTATTTTCAGAATCATGCCAAAAAATTCTGCTGCCAAATCCTGGCCCAATCGCTATGCCAATCTTTCTGCATTTTCGGATCAGGAATTAGTAGCCCTTCAAACAAGCCCAAGCGAATGGCATGCGCGCCGGGCACGTTTACTTTTGCAGGCCCGGGCAGCAAAAAATACTCTACAAGCAACAACTCATCAGGCCCTACATACTCTTTTTGCGAAAGAGACCAATCCCGACTGGCGACTTCGGGCATTTTGGGCATTGCATATAACCAAAGGCCTCACAGCAAACGATTTACAGAAAGCACTTGCTGACCGGGATCCCTATGTACGTAGCTGGGCAATTCAATTCTTGTGTGAAGACCGGGCTGCAAATCCTGAGGCATTTTCGCAGTTTTCTACTTTGGCCCGGCAGGATGCTTCGCCTGTTGTTCGCCTGTACTTAGCTTCGGCACTTACCCGGGTTGATGAAAAATCGAGGTGGTCCATTGCCGAAGGATTGGTAACGCATGCCGAAGATGCCCAAGATCATAATTTACCAAAAATGATTTGGTTTGGAATAGAACCATTACTAATCAAAAATCCGGCCCGAGCCTTGACTTTGGCCTCCCAAAGTAAGATTCCGATGCTCAGTCAGTTTATTGCCCGACGGCTTGTCGATGCTGAGAAAACCGAACTTGTGGTAGCTGCCATTAGCAAAAATCAGCCCAATCAGCTGCACCTGCTGGAAGGCATGCGCGATGCGCTGGAAGGGCGTTATGATGTTTCTCCACCCATTAACTGGAAACCGGTCCAGGCAAATCTTGCCAAACAAAACAACAAGTCAGCGGAGATTGCCCGAGAATTGTCGGCGCATTTTGGTGATTCCGAAGCGGCTCGTAAACAGATAATTACCCTCAAAAACAAAACTGCTCCGACAGATCAACGACTCAAAGCACTCCAAAACCTGAGCGCCCGACAACGCCCCGAATTGGCCGCTGAGTTACCTTCTCTTTTTCAGGAGTCAACCCTCAGAATCGAAGCGATTCGGGCGATGGCTAGTTATGATCGGGAGGCTTTTGGAAAATTGCTTTTGGATAAATACCCCACGCTGAACGCTGCTGAAAAACGCGAAGCGATTCAAACGTTGGCGTCACGACCTGCCTACGGATGGTTACTGACAAAAGCACTTGCCGGAAAAACGATTGCAAAAAAAGATGTACCGCCCTACGTCGCAAATCAGCTGCGCCGGGTAGTTGGCAGTGGCTTTGTGGAGGTTTGGGGCCCAATTGACCACGTTGCATTTAACCAAACAGCCTACATTTCATACAAAAAACTCCTAACCGAAAAAAACCTTTCGACCGCCAATCCAAGACAGGGAAAACAGATTTTTCAGAATACCTGCGGACCCTGTCACAAAATGTATGGAGAAGGAGGCACACTTGGTCCCGACATAACGGGCTCCAACCGAACGAATGTAGACTATTTGTTAAGCAATATCCTGGATCCTGGTGGAGAAATTCAGGATGATTATAAAATGGTGGTCGTAACCACCCGCGATGGACGTACGCACGTTGGGAATGTAGCCAAAGAGACCGATCGGCAGCTTACGTTGCGGGTAGTAGGTCAAGAAGCAGTGATCCTAAATAAAACCGATATTCAATCGCGGGAAGTAACACCGGCGTCCATGATGCCAACCGGATTATTTGAGTCGTTGAGCGATACCGAAATTCTAAACCTTGTCGCCTATTTAAGAACAACCGAGGCAATCAGATAGGATCAAAAATCCAACGCTACCGAACGTTTTGTTTTTATATTTTCCGGGAAACTCCCTTGATTTTATAAAAACAGAACGTTCTTTTTTTTATAAAATCAATTTTCATTTGTGTAGATTTCAGTTCCAATTAATGATCAACAAAAAGAGGTTTCAAGTACTGTTATGATATCAATTCGCCCTGCTACTCCTGCTGATTATCCGATCATTCGGGACATAGCCTACCGAACATGGCCCGCTACTTTTGGGTCCATTTTGTCCGAAAAACAACTGTATTTTATGCTCGAAATGATGTATTCTTTGGGTTCAATTAAAGAACAAGTGGATACAAAAAACAATATATTTTTGGTAGCACAAAATGATTCAGAACTCCTCGGTTTTATCTCTTATGAATTATTTTACAAGAATTTACCTCAAACAAAAATTCACAAAATTTACATTCTCCCAGATATTCAGGGACAGGGCATCGGTCAAAAGCTCATCGCTTCAATAACTGAAATTTCAATACAAAATAATTGCAATTCCTTGATTCTCAACGTAAATAGACAAAATAAAGCAATTGATTTTTATAAGAAAAATGGATTTACAGTTGTAGATAGAGAAGATATTCCAATTGGCGAGGGATTCTTCATGAACGATTATATTTTACAAAAAATGATCTAACTTCTCGTACACGAATTCCCTGAAATGATTACATTTTTATTATAATTAAACATAAATATGTACATTTATGGCCACTACTACGGATAATTACTCAACGATGCAAACGATATTAGGCGCTGGGGGTTCGATTGGCTTCGAACTCGCCAAAGAACTGCCCAAGTACACCAATCATATCCGATTAGTTGGCCGAACTCCAAAAAAAGTAAACGCTGATGACGAGCTTTTCCCTGCCAAACTTTCGGACCCCAAACAGGTAGACCGGGCAGTCTCCGGTTCTGCCGTTGTGTATGTCACTATTGGCTTTGAGTATAGCGCCAAATCCTGGCAACAGCTTTGGCCGCCATTCATCAAAAGTGTGATTACTTCCTGCAAAAAACACAACGCGCGCCTGGTTTTCTTTGATAATATTTATATGTACGACCCTGATTTTCTGGGGCGTATGACTGAGGAAACACCGATGCGGTCTGTGAGTAAAAAAGGAGCTGTGCGGCAGGAAATTGCCACATTGCTGCTACACGAAATGGCGCATTCCGATTTGGACGTGTTGATAGCCCGCTCAGCTGATTTCATTGGCCCCAAAAACAGTGTATTGGTAGAGATGGTATATAAAAATCTTCTGAAAGGCAAAAAAGCCGATTGGTTTATCAGCGCCGACAAGCTTCACAATTTTACATTTACACCCGACGCCGCAAAGGCTACCGCAATTTTGGGCAACACACCCGACGCCTACAATCAGGTGTGGCATTTACCCACCGACACTACGCCTCTTACGGGTAAAGATTGGGTGCAATTGTTTGCCAATCAAATGGATATGGCTCCTCAGGTGCGGGTTCTTCCCCAATGGCTTCTGGGAATGTTAGGGATTTTTATTCCTGTTTTAAAGGAATTCCGTGAAATGAGCTATCAGTATGACCGCGATTATGTATTTGAAAGCAGTAAATTTGAGGAACGCTTCAACTTCCGTCCCACAACTCCCGAAGCAGCTGTTAAAGCAATTGTGGATGGATTGAGCGTATAAAACTTCAATTCCAATTCATTTTTGAATATGGTACGGTTCCAGGCTGTTCTGAAAAAATTTCGTGATAAAGGTGAAAAAACCGGATGGATATACGTTGAAATCTCGCCGGAACAGGCACACACCTTAAATCCCGGAATACGTACCTCTTTTCGCGTCAAAGGTTTGCTTGATACGTTTCAAATTCGGCAGCTTGCCGTTATTCCGATGGGAGACGGATCGTTCATACTTCCAACCAATGCCGAAATCCGGCGAGCAATTAAAAAACAGGAACATGCTACTGTTACGCTGGAACTGGAAGTAGACACATCGCCTTTGCCCATGTCGGAGGATTTGATCGATTGCCTGCACGACGAACCGCGCGCACTTGCTTATTTCCGTTCCCTTCCCCCGGGGCATCAGAATTATTTTTCAAAATGGATTGAAAGCGCAAAAACTACCGAGACCAAAGTAAAACGCCTTACGCAGGCAGTCACAGCACTTGCACAACACATGGGTTACGGCGAAATGATCCGTTTTTATAAAAATAAGGCATAAAAAATCCGGCTGAACATTTTCTATCTCAGCCGGATACCGTAAAATTATTTCTTTATTGTCCTACCCTACGCCCCTTCTGCGTTTCGTTTTGCCGATTCACCTGGTTTAGCAAATCTTTACTTACAAACAACCGGGCGCCTACGCCACTTTGAAGATCAAACGTATTGTCATTATAAGACATCTTGTTGGCATCAATGGTTTCGAGCACATATTGATTTCCCTGAAGAATAAACCGCATGCCTTGACGGTCTTTTTGGGTATCATCAAACGATACATTGATGGATCCCCCGCCATTGCTCATCACTACTCCGGGTGTAAACGGCCGCACATTAATCGTTTGAACGGTTTTGCCATTTTGAATGCTGATTTGCCCTTCCGCATCCACATTTATATCGTTGGCATTAATCCCCTGCCGCTTGATTGCTACGGGCTTGTCGTTGTAAAATTGCACCTTTGAAAGCGGAATGCCGGCACCTTCGAGGTCGGTGCGGAGCTGCTCAGTAAAGACCGTAAAGTTGGTAAAAGGAACTGTACTTGGCGCACAGGCTGACAGACAAAAACCAGCTATCAGAGTAATAATCAGAGATTTGGTTAATTTCATTTTCTTGCAGAGGTTATCGTAGCTACAATATTACTAAAAAAAGTGGCTTACCTATCAACCACTGGCGAATTGTACGGGTTGCCTGTCAATCTGTCAGCGGAGTGCCGTTTTTTTGTATTGGAACGCAAATTTTAGACAGGTATTGCAGATAAAAATTATTTGTTTCAAAATTCATAATGACAATTAAAAGTATGGAATCTGTGGTACAAGAGAAAGGAACTCTCAGCATTCACACTGAAAACATTTTTCCGATTATTAAGAAATTTCTGTATTCGGATCATGAAATTTTCCTTCGGGAATTGGTGTCAAATGCCGTTGACGCGAGTCAAAAAATCAAACAGCTAAGTTCATACGGAGAGTATAACGGTGAACTAGGCGAGCTGAAAGTTACTGTAAAACTGGACAAAGAAGCCAAAACGATCACCGTCAGTGACCGGGGAATTGGGATGACGGCCGACGAGATAAAGAAATATATTAATCAAATTGCATTTTCGGGCGCGGCTGAGTTTGTGGAGCAATACAAAGATAAAGCTGGCAGCGAGAAAGGCATTATCGGTCATTTTGGCCTTGGTTTTTACTCGGCTTATATGGTAGCCGAAAAAGTGGAAATTATCACCCGCTCTTATAAAGATGACGCAGAAGCTGTTCGTTGGGAATGCGATGGGTCTACTGAATTTGAGCTGGGTCCGGCAGAACGTTCTGACCGTGGTTCGGACGTTGTTCTTCACATTGCACCCGATTCAGAAGAATTTTTAAGTGAATTCAGGATTCGGGAAATTCTTGAAAAATATGGCAAGTTTCTGCCAATTGAAATTGAGTTTGAAGATAAAGTAATCAACAATCCGACGCCAATATGGACCAAAAATCCGGCAGATTTGCAGGATGAGGATTACCTGGCTTTCTATAAAGAACTACATCCTTACAGCGAAGATCCTTTATTCTGGATTCACCTCAATGTAGATTATCCGTTCAATCTGACTGGGGTTTTGTATTTCCCAAAATTGAAGAATGATTTTCAGATGCAGCGGGAAAAAATTCAGCTGTATAGTCGGCAGGTGTTTATTACGGACGAAGTGAAGGACATTGTGCCCGATTTTCTGCAACTGCTGCACGGTGTAATCGACTCACCGGATATTCCTTTGAACGTTTCTAGAAGCTACTTGCAGGCAGACGGCAATGTGAAGAAAATCAACGGCTACATTACCCGGAAAGTAGCTGACAAACTTGCAGATATTTTCAAAAATGACCGCGAAGGTTTTGAAAAGAAATTTGATGACATCGGACTTTTTGTGAAGTATGGCACAATCAGCGACGATAAGTTTTATGATAAAGCGAAAGACTTCTGTCTTCTGAAAAACACCGAAGGTAAATATTTCACTTTTGCTGAATATCAGGAAGCCATCAAAGAAAATCAGACAGATAAAAATGGTACGCAGATATGGCTCTATACCAACGACAGCAAAAAGCAGGATTCGTTTATAAACTCTGCCAGGAAGCGTAGTTATGATGTACTGTATTTGGATACGGTCATTGATCCTCATTTTATAAATACGCTGGAACAAAAGCTGGAAAAGGTAAACATCAAGCGGGTAGATGCAGATACGGTTGACAAACTGATTGAAAAGGAATTTGCACTCGAAAGCGTACTTTCTACCGATCAGCAGGAAAAAGCAAAGGGATTATTTGAAGGGTTAATGGAGTCGAAATCTGCTACTGTGCAAGTAGAAGCGATGCCCGCCGATGAACTTCCGGTAGTGATTACGTTCCCGGAATTTATGCGCCGCATGACCGACATGCAGGCTACTTCCGGACAGCGTTCGATGTTTGGCGATATGCCCATGATGTATACCGTGTCGGTGAATGCCAATCATCCGCTCACGGCCAAAATTTTGGAAACAGCCGATGAAACTCAGCAGAAGGCGCTTGCCAAGCAAGCTTATGATTTGGCGCTGCTTTCACAAGGTATGCTAAGCGGACAAGCGCTTACGACTTTCATTCAACGAACTGTAAGTACGCTTTAAGTACCTTATTTTCGATTAAGTACACTAAAAAAGCGGTCAACCCAAGTTGGGTTGACCGCTTTTTTAGTGTACCTATTTCATATTCTACCTGCTTTAAGATTTCTCTGCATTTCCTCCAAAGCCACCCAGTTTTGGTCTCGTGCCAGTGCTGCCTGCGTAGGCCACGTCCCGGGATCATGCATTTGGAAACGCGAACCTGCATTTTTCAGGATTCCGGCAAGATATTCCGGTTTTGCTTCCGCAAGGTCAGCAAAAGTTTGAAAACCATTGGCATTAAGAAGTGCCTCAATTGCAGTCCCAATACCTTCAATCATTTTCAGATCATCGGGCTGAATATTTGTTTGGGCAAAGTTTATGGACGGCGCTGTTTTCAATCTTGCTGATTGAAAGGTATTCACTTTGGTGGCATGAGTCGATCGGCAAAAGTCCAGTTCACCTGTTCGTTCTTCTATACTTTCCCGCAAAGCGTCAAGCCTTGCAGCCATTACCCAGCGCCCCAGAAGCCATCCAATTAGGGCAGTACCGGCAAGTAATAGAACCATTTCCGTAATGGCCACGGGTCCACTCAGGGGATTCAGTTGTAAAAATATCATTGGCTTAATCAGTTAAAGTCTACAAAAATTCGTGTGATTTAGGAAGTACGGCCTTTGTTAAGCTCGGCCTGCCAGATTTTCAAGTCATCCCATTTTCCGGCAGCGGCTAACCCGGCTTGCCGGGGCCATGTGGCCGGGTCATGCATTTGGAATCGTGGGCCTCTTTTCCGGAGCATCTGCACGATATCCTCAGGATTAGCCTGACTCAACTGCATGAACGTAAGGATACCTTCTTCATTTAGTATTTCTTCGATTTTCGGACCTATTCCCTCTACAAGTTTCAGGTCATCAGGCAGAACCTTTTCTGTATCTGCCACCACAGGTTCTGCCGTCAGTCTTAACGCCGACTCTTTGGAATCATGGGTAGTAGATGTAGAACTTCCCGATTTGAGACAATCATTCAAATCGGAAGTAATTGAATTTAATTCATTTTCCAGATTTTTTGCCTGATCCTTACTGGTTCGATACCCGATAATGTAGCCGATTATGCCAGCGCCCAACAGCATACATATATGCTGCCACCAGGCATCAGGTTGTGCAAGAGGATTTAATTCAAACATATATTTTGGAATGTTTTGGAGTTGGAAGAAGAAATTATTGAACAACAATGCTCACGCGACGGTTGGCACGCTTGCCTTCCGGAGTATCATTAGAAGCCTTGGGCTCAGTTTCTCCTTTGGCCACAACCATGAGCTGAGATACCGACAAACCTGCCTTTACCAAATCTTTCTTCACCTGATTGGCTCTTTTTTCTGACAGTACCACATTGCGGGCTTCGTCACCATCACTATCGGTATGGCCGGTAAGCATCAATTTTTTATCAGGATTTTCGGAAAGAAAGCGTTTGGCCTCCTTTATAAACTCAGCATTTTCGTCCGTACGAATAAAATCCGAGCTGCCTGAGGGAAAATACAGGTCAAGCGGTTTAAATACGCTTTCAAAAACTTCCGCCCTCGCAAGTGCATCTTCTGTTTGAGGGACGACTTCGGTAAAGCCAAACGAAACGCCGCTTAACAAAGAATCCTCCCGGATTTCTGCATTGCCGATCAATCGACTGCTCGTTGTGAAAATAGAATCAGGAAGTCCTTGTTTAACAAATAGTTGCTTGATGTATTCTGCGCGGGCTATTCCCAAATCAGGATATGACGTAGGATTGGATTCAAGGGCTGCATAAGCCCCAACAATAGATAATCGCTTTTGGGGATGAACCCGTAAATAACGAACCAAAGAATCCAGTTCGGGCTGAACCTGTTTGACATTTGCTTCAAAGTAAGCTTTGGCAAAATCGATAGTTCCTGCCGAATGAAGTGAAAGAGCGTTTCCATCTTCTATGTGTAGGGATGGTCTCTGAACTTCTTTTGAAATTAGCGGAGCTTCACAAAGCTCTTTTATTTTGCAAACGTGCCAATAGGTCGACAGACCGATCCATGCAAAAAGCGCAATCCACCAGGGAATTTTATAGGTTGACATAGTTTTGAGGGTTTGAGTAAAACTATGTTTAGACCAATAAACAGCCTAAATGTCACGCATTTACAATATTTTGAATAAATTTTGTAAAAAATTGCACACAAAAAAGGCCTGCTTCAAATTTTGAAGCAGGCCTCAACAGCTACCTAAATTTTATCGGTTCATCGAAATCAGAAACTCTTCATTATTACGAGTACCTTTCATATTTTCCAGTAAAAAGTCCATAGATTCCATTGGATTCATATCTGACATATGTTTCCGTAAAATCCAGACTTTTTTGAGCGTTTCTTTATCAAGTAACAAATCTTCCCGACGTGTACCTGAAGCCATAACGTCAATTGCAGGGAACATTCGTTTGTTGGACAGCTTACGATCAAGCTGTAACTCCATATTACCGGTTCCTTTAAATTCTTCAAAAATCACCTCATCCATTTTTGATCCTGTGTCGATCAGTGCGGTGGCGATGATGGTAAGCGAACCTCCTTTCTCTACATTTCGCGCAGCACCAAAGAAACGCTTGGGTTTGTGCAGGGCGTTTGCATCAACACCGCCTGAGAGGATTTTTCCAGAGGACGGAACCACTGTATTATAGGCTCGGGCAAGGCGCGTGATAGAATCGAGAAGAATGACGACATCGTGTCCGCACTCCACCATACGTTTTGCTTTTTCCAGCACGATGCTTGCCACTTTTACGTGACGATCGGCTTGTTCATCAAAGGTCGACGAGATCACCTCAGCACGTACATTTCGCTGCATATCGGTTACTTCTTCTGGACGTTCGTCAATCAGGAGAATGATCAGAAATACCTCGGGATGGTTGCGTGTAATGGCATTGGCTATTTCCTGAAGCAGAACCGTTTTACCGGTTTTGGGCTGTGCCACAATCATCCCGCGCTGCCCTTTTCCGATGGGTGCAAAAAGATCGAGAATACGGGTAGAGAACTGATCGGGGCGGGTGCTGAGGTTCAGCCGTTCCTCAGGGAAAAGGGGTGTCAGATATTCAAACGGAATACGGTCACGAATTTGTTCGGTAGTTTTTCCATTTACGGTTTCTACCCTCAGGAGGGCAAAATACTTCTCACCTTCTTTGGGTGGGCGAATCTGACCTTTGACAGTATCTCCGGTTTTCAGTCCAAACAACTTTATCTGAGATGGAGATACATATATATCATCCGGGCTGGCAAGATAATTATAGTCTGCCGATCTCAAAAAGCCATAGCCACCATCCTGCATAATTTCAAGCACCCCTTCATTGATGATAAGACCATCAAACTCACGGACATAATTATTATAATTACGCTTGATTTTATTGGTATGATCTTCCCGGGGAGGTTGTGGCTGAGTGGGCCGTTCTTGCTCATTTTGACGAGCTACCGGATGCCTTTCCGGTTTGTTTTCGGGCTCCCTGACGGGTTGCTCTTCTTTATTTTCTACCACTGCCACGGGCTCAGGCTTTTGTTCATCCGAATCGGTGGAGGGCGATACCGTTCCCAAATCTTCCGAAAGATCCAAATCTTCCCCTACTTCTGCCGAAGTATCCCGTTCGCTTGGCGCTTTATCTACTCTTCCTATCGGGCGACGCGGCGGACGACTTTTTTTGGACATATCTACCTCCTTCGCTATGGGCTCAGGTTCTGATTTCACCTCTTCCGATCTTGCCGGGCTTTCTATGGCAGTGTCTGAAAGCGTATGAAATTCAATTTCGTTGGGTTGAACTGCCGGACGGCGAGCTCTTTTTTTCTTTGGAGTATCTTTCGTCGTATCAGAAGTTTCTTCGGAAGGCATGATTGCCTGTTGGTTGAGAATTTTGTAAATAAGGTCTTTTTTGGGAAGCTTGCTGAAATCTTTTATGGCAAATTTTTCCGCAATAGTCCTTAACTCCGATAAGAGTTTTAAATTAAGTTCATCAATTGTAAGCATACAAAAATGAGAAGCAAAGCAGAACTTTACTTGATAAGTGTTTAAGAACGATTAAGATGTTTTGATTGATTCGATGAATGGGTGATTATAACAGGGGTCACGTCATGATAAACAATGATGCATTCAGAAAAGATAGGATGAGGAAGTCCTGGAACGGATAATTGGTTTGCTAACGAAAAAGAATTGTTGATTTGATAGGGCTGGAATAGGCCGCAATGTTACTGCAAAAAAATCATTTTTCAATGAGAACCAGCGTTTTTCTATAATTGAAACAATAAAAAACGGGCTAAATTTGTGGAGGATCCGGCCTGGATTCATTGCGAATATACAACTCTCTGCTCGGAAAAGCAAATCTAACCTCTTCCTGGTTTATTATTTCCAAAATTCTGATGTTTATTTCTTCCTTTACACGGTTAAACTCCCGCGGCGATTGAGTAACCACAAAGAAAGTAACCATAATTTCCAGTGCACTTTCGCCCAGTGTATCAAGTCGCACCACTCCTTGTTCTGTACTTGTTTCTGAATGTGTATCGAGTACTTCCTGTATCTGCTTCACCAGGTTTTTAATTTTTTCCAATGGAGTATCATACGCAATCTGAATTGTAAACTTGGCTCTTTTTAGACGTCTTTCGGTAAGATTATCAAGCGATTGGGACGTAAGCAGGCGATTAGGGAGCGTCACCAAACTGCCCTCAAACGTCCGTAGCCGCGTGCTTCTAAATCCTACTTTTTCGATTGTACCTTCAATTCCACCCACGATTACAGAGTCTCCGACGGTGAAAGGGCGATCGAGCATGAGGGCAAAGGAAGCAAACAAGTTTTCCAGCGTTTCGCGGGCCGCCAGGGCAATTGCTAACCCGCCAATACCTAAACTCGTCACGACGGTCAGTACATCAACGGCAAATATTCGACTCAGTGCCACAAATCCCATCGTTAGTACGAACAGGAGAATGAGCAAGTCTCTAAAAAATGGCACAAACTGATCGTCCAGCTTTGAATCTGTCAGTAGAGCCTTTTGTTTAAACACCAATCCAATGAATTTTATAAAACGAACGCCCAGCCAGGTGACTGCAACTATTGTGACAATAGCAAATAGTTTTTCAACAACCATTCCCAGGCCAAACTTCTTTCCCGGTTCAAAACCCCATTCAGAGGGCAACGACAAGCTTTGAATGGCGAGGTATACAATTAGTAATGAAAGTAAAAATTCAAACGGGGGGCGCAGCAGGCGCATAAACTCAGACCAGGGCACGTTCTCACTCTCCTTGCGTACCATTCGGAATACCAAACGGCTAAGGGTCATTGAAATTCCCTTTCGGAGAGTAAAACCTAGTAACAAAACCGCCAAAGTCCAGCAGTAACTCGCCCAGGTATTCCCTAAAAAGCTTTGTTGCAACCATTTTAATACACTTTCAACCATACTATTCCCTTTGAGGTTAGTTTTTATGCGAATAAAAGAAGAATTTTGCGGAATCATGAATATCGTCGTTGATTCGGGAAATACATATGCTAAGGTTGGGTGGTTTTCGGGTGAAAATCTGATTCGGTATAAAACCCGCCTGTCCTTTGATGAATTGCTGGAAGTAATCAGAGAATCGCCCGGTGATAACATTCTGTTTTCATCCGTTGGCCGTTCCGCTGAAGATTTCCGTCAGGCACTCCAACTAAACGTCCCGATTTTGAATCTCGACTATACAACCCCCGTCCCTGTTGAGAAAAAATACGACACTCCGCAAACGCTCGGTGCTGACCGGATAGCCGCTGCGGTGGGGGCTATGAGTGTGTTGCCACAGCAGGATTTGGTAATTATTGATATGGGGAGTTGTATTACCTATGATTTTTTAAATAGCCGTGCCCAATTTGAAGGCGGGCTGATTTCACCGGGAATGCGTATGCGATTTAAAGCCATGCATTCGTTTACTCAAAGGCTTCCTTTAATTGAGCCCGGCGAAATACCTGCTCTTATTGGAAAGAGTACCAAACACGCGATGGAAAGTGGTGTTTTGAATGGATTAATTGCTGAAATTAATGGGATTGTTGACGCATACAAAGAATTATCTCCTTCGTGTCAAGTGGTCCTATGTGGAGGTGACGCTGCCTTTTTTGAAAGTCATCTGAAACCACCCATCTTTGTAATCCCAGAACTTGTATTAATTGGATTGAACCGTATTTTACTATATAATGTCTCTTTACAAAAAAAATAAATTTCTCGCCGTTTTATTGCTCCTTACCGGACTTTCCGGCAGCTTTTTACCCGTTGCCTCTGGACAAGGATTAGGCAATTCGCCGTACACAGTTTTGGGAGTTGGTGAACCTTACAGCGACGCTTTTGCCTCCACCCTCGGGATGGGCGAAGCTGGCGTAAGTAGCTCCAACGGTATACACATCAACAACCTTAACCCTGCCTTGTGGGTACGCAATCGCTACACCACATTCGAGTTTGGGGCAATTGGACAATACAAAGAAATCAAATCAGAAAATGCATCTCAGCGTGATTTTGGTGCCAATATCGGCTATCTCGCTCTGTCGTTTCCGGTAGCGCCCAAGTGGTCATTGGGTATAAGCCTGAAACCTTACAGTTTCGTAGACTTTGAAAGCCGGACCAACGCCAAAGTTCCTGATACTATCTACGATACGTACTATTACTACTCTGGAAAAGGAGCAATCAACAAGGCTGCCTTTACCAACGCTTTTCAATTGGGTAAATATGTTAGCGTGGGATTGGAAGCATCCTATCTTTTTGGAAACGTTCGCCGGGCTTCTGAATCGCAGCTTCTCATTGGTGACGGGCGCGACTACCTCGTTAGCCGGGTGGAGCGCAACAGCTACGCTGATTTCGGATTCAGAGCAGGTACAGCTGTCCGGCTTCCTTTGAAAAAAGACAATAAGCTGAATCTCAATTTCGGTGCCACCTACGCGTTGGGCAGTGAAATGAACTCTCGGCAAACGACAAGTTTTGAATTAAGCAGCAATAGTTTTCCCGTTGGACTTCCCGATACGCTCACCAATAACACCAAAGGCGGTGTCACTCTGCCTTCTAAATACCGTGTAGGTGTAAGCCTCGAATGGCCCTACAAATTTACAGTAGCGGTAGATTATGAAAAACAAAACTGGTCAGAATACCGCAGCTTTGCCAATACCAACGACGGACTGACCAACGCCGGGCGGGTTCACGTAGGACTTGAATTTATCCCCCGCATCACGTCAACAAGGTACTTTGACCTCGCAGCTTATCGGGCAGGTTTCAGCCATGGAAAGATGCCTTTCAGTCCGGATGGAATGGAATTGAACGATACCAATTTTAGCTTTGGTGGCTCCTTTCCAATTGGTCGGGGGGGAAATTCCTTTACCTTAACCGTCATTGGCGGGCAGCGGGGCGTGGTGAGCAACAAATCAATTCAAGAACGCTACGGGCGTTTTATCCTTGGGTTGACATTGGCTGATATCTGGTTTCAGAAACAAAAAATTGATTAAACATTCTCTGATTCTTCTATCTAAACTAATTGTCGTTTGGTTGACTCGTATGGTCCAGGGCTTCAAATTCCGCTTTGCACATACCTGTGGCTTTTCCTGGTTAGGAAATGTTACGGGGGTGTTTTTACTGGTCGTTTTTTTATGGAGCTGTGAAGACGACAAAAAAGCAGATCCTGAACTTTATAAGGGCCCGATTGAGGAAGTTCACGATGTCAGGATTTTGTATAGTGAAGCCGGACAATTGCGTGTTGAAGTAAAAACTCCTGTTCAGCTCAGGTATCAAAATGAAGACAAAACGTTTCCGGATACGGTCAATATCAATTTTTTTGACCCTTTGAGTCAGCAAATTGTGACCACGCTTCGGTCAGATTCCGGCCGATTTGATCAATTGAAAAATTTATACATCGTAAAGGGCAACGTTATTGTGGTTAACAAAATCGAAAGACGGCGGCTTAAAACTCCTGAATTATACTGGAATCCTACTACTCAAAAGGTATTTACGGAAAAAGATGTATTGATTGAAAATTTGCTTACCGGCTCCTACACCAAAGGAAAAGGACTTGATGCAAGTCAGGATTTTTCCTATATGAGCATTCGGAAACCGTATGGAACGTTTGATTTTGAACCTGATTTATAAAATACCAAAGTCAAGGTTTAACCGAACATGCATTGAGCGCGGCTGTTACAGAATCAATCGGGGTATAGTTGGTTTCTTCACCCCACGTATTGTACATATACGTTACAATTTCGGCAATTTCAATATCAGCTAGCTTTGGGTTTGCAGGCATCGGGCGATTATAGGTTTTACCCGCAACGACCAACTCCCCTTTCATACCGTTTTTGATGGTACAAATTAGCTCATTCTTTGTGTAGGATTTTAGGGAAGGTAAAATTGGCGGATACAAATTGGCCATCCCTTTTCCATCGGTCTGATGACAATTGGCACAATAGACCGTATACAATTGATATCCTTCCGAATAATATTGATCCCGTTTAAGTTTTTCCGAATCCTGACATCCTGCAACCAAAATCAACAAGAACACAAGTCCCGTAGCGATTTTCCAAACGTTGTTCATTTGTATTCGGCTAATAAAATATCAATATCTTTCATCAACTTCTCTGCTCCTTCTTCGGTGGTTCCATCGTACATGCCACGTACGCGGTGCTCTTTATCAATCAAAATAAAGGCTCCGCTGTGAATATAGCCGCCTTCGGCTTCGGCATCTTCTTTGGCGGTTACGAGATAACTACCCTGCCCTATTTCATAAATTTTTTCTTTGGGACCGGTCAAAAACTGCCACTGCGTACCTTCAATTCCCAGGTCAGCCGCAAACGTTTTCAGAACTTCGGGCGTATCGTGGTCGGGATCAATAGTATGTGAAAGAATCATTACCTGCTCATTTCCTTTAAATTTTTCATACACTTTCACCATCTGTTTTTTCATCACCGGGCAAATCGTCGGACAGGTAGTAAAGAAAAAATCAGTAACATAAATTTTACCTTTTACATTTTTCTGAGTTACGGTATCCCCCAATTGATTCACAAAAGCAAAATCCGGAATTGTATGATACAGCGTATCAACCACCGTTTTACCATCCACTTCTTTGGTAATCGGCTCTCGTTCGCCTAAAATTGGTAGTTTGTTTGGGGATGTTTGGCAGGAAATAATTCCAGTGAAGACGAGTAAATATAAAGAATGTTTTATTCTTGATTTGGGCATGATAATCTATTGATAATGAAAATACTATTATTTTAAAAACTCCTTTGCAGCCTGAACGCTTTGATCCGTTTTTAGTTTTACTTCTGAGATTTTTTCTTTTTCCGATTGAAAATAACCCAAAGCATCTTTGGCGGGCAAAGCCTTTGCTGAGTCGCCACGGTATGTATACATCCACTGCATCATGAGGCTATCCGCAAGTATCAGATTACGGCTCAGATCGAGGGCTTTCAGGCGTTGTTCGGCGAAAGTAGTACTGCTCACACCTTCCTGTTGAAGGCTGTCAAGCTCATTTATTTTGGTAGACAACTGTCTTTTCAGTTTCATGATGTCAGTCATCTGAGGCATCACTTCATCGTGAATAGCCAACACTTCTTTTTCCAGCGAAGCTACCTGCTCAGCTTCCTGATTGCAGGCCATTGCCACGAAAATCAGCAAGCTGCTGAGTCCGGTTTTTAATTTCATGAGGGGTTATTATTGAGGGTTAAAATAAATTAGTTTGATTCTTTTTTTTCGATTGGTCAGCTGTTCCAAGTAATATTTCGCGGGCATTGTGAATCACAATTTCAGAGGGTTTATTCCCGCCAATCATCTGTGCAATTTCGTGAACGCGTTCTTCAAAAGTTAATTTACGAATCCGGCTTACAGTCTTTTCCGACGAATGATCTTTGTAAACAAAATAATGCGCTTCGCCCTGTGCTGCAATTTGATGCAGGTGAGTAATGGCAATAATTTGATGATTATGAGCCATTTGCCGCATCATATTTCCCATTTTTATAGCGATTTCGCCCGATACGCCGGTGTCAATTTCATCAAAAACAATCGTTGGTAATCTGCGCTTATCCGCCAGAATATACTTAATGACCATCATCAACCGCGAAAACTCTCCACCAGAGGCAACATTTCGCAATTCCTGTGGACGAATGCCTTTGTTGGCGCTAAACAGGAATGAAATAAAATCGATTCCATCAGCCGTAGGCGCAATTTCGACTACATCAATTCGGAGTGAGGCATTGGGCATGCCAAGTTCAGATAATCCTTCGCAAATATTTTTTTCAATAGAAGTCGTCACCGATCGTCGCACTGCTGAAAGTTTTTTGGCACTTTGAAGCATCTTCTCCTGCGCTCGTTCGGTTTTTAGGAGTGCTTTGGCCAGATCTTCGTCCAGGTTCATCACCTTACTCACCTTGTTTTCCAAATCCTGCTGCAAGGTCAACAGCTCAGCAATCGATTTCATTTGGTGTTTTTGCAGGAGTTGATAAATCAGGTCCAGCCTTTCTTTTACCAAAACTGTGCGGTCGTCATCCAGTTCTACCTGACCACTTGCAGACTGAATTTCATTGGCCAAATCCCGAAGTTCAATCAAGGTACTTTGAGCGCGTTCGCGCAGGGGCTCATATTCTGACACCAGTCTGCTCGCCTGACTAAGACTTCCAACGGCACTTTTGAGCATATCAAGTACCGATTGCTCAGGATTATCCAGGTACTCATAGGCCAATTGAAGACGTTCCTTTATTTCAACGGCGTTTTCAAGAATATTAAGCTCACGTTCCAGCTGATCCTGCTCCTCCGGTTGCAAGGCTGCCTCGGCAAGTTCCTGATACAAAAAATTATTGTAATCAAATTCCCTCCGCAGCCGATCAGCTTCTTGTTTGAGCGTTTCGTAGGTTTCCTTACTTTGCTTGTATGTTTTGTAATCGCTGCGATATTTCTTCAACAGCGCTTCGGTTTGGGCGTAAACGTCTACTACGGTCAATTGAAATTCATTATTCCCCAACATGATAGAATCATGCTGAGAGTGAATATCCATAAGTTGACTTGTAACCCGGCGTAAAGTTTCAAGGTTTACCGGTGTGTCATTGACAAACGCTCTGGATTTCCCAGCCTGGCTAATTTCCCTCCGGACAATGCAATGCGTTGTAAAGTCGAGTTCCTCTTCTTCAAAAATATGTTCAAGTGCATACCCTGATACATCATATACCCCTTCGATGATACATTTTTGGGTAGGATCGTATAAAGACTTTGTATCGGCCCGATTTCCCAGCAATAAGCCAATTGCTCCCAGCATGATGGACTTGCCGGCTCCGGTTTCCCCGGTAATTATATTGAGCTGAGAATCAGGTGATAATTCAAGGTGCTCAATCAGAGCGTAGTTTTTTATAAGAAGATTCGCGAGCATAGATTCGAGCTACCTAACATTGCTTTGCGAAGGTAGTTAACAATTCAACAAATCAGAAATGAAGGTGGTTCGTTGCACAGACAGCTATCTGGAAAAACCAAGGTTAAATTTCAGAGCATGGGTAGTTGCTCCTTTTTACTACTCTTTTCAAAGATGACTACTTCAACTTCGGCATATTCAAAACTGTGGATATAACCGCGCAAATCAACAAGATTAAACGATTCAGGAGTATGGTTTTTCAATCGTCCAAAAGCAGTATTTCCATCATATAATACCACGTGGAGGTCAATGCCAGTCAGTGTATTGATTTGATCCGGTAAATGGGCAGAAAACAGTCGAACCAAACGCTTGCTCATTTGGAAAAGAGTTTAAAATGAAATTTTTGTATTCAAAAACCTATTGAATCAGTTTTCGGTAAAGTTCTGTTTTGGTAGGATCCAGCGATGAAAGCATCGTATAGGCCTGTTGACGTTCGTCGGGTGAAGCTTCCCGAAAAAGATTATACAACTCTTCGGATTTAGCATCAAAAAAAGAATTAATCACCACCGCACCCGGCCTTAACTGCGCCACTTGTTTTACGGTAGTGAGCATTTCCATGGCCTTTTTTCGGGTAAGTCCGGGAGTTACCGTAATGACATCAAGCCCCAGGCGGTGGTAGGTATACATTCCCTCGCGAAAGGGTATAAACTGTTGACTCATCAGGTTCTCGACGAGCGAATATCTGTTGCGCGAATCTCCGGTAGTACTCCATGCTTTTTGAAAAGACGATGCATTTCGAGCCAAATTTGCCAGGTTAAATGCCCGTTGTAAATATGGATTTCCCCCTTGTTTTCCAAACGAATCGTAGTCAAGCGTAAGCACGATGTAGGCATAATAAGCCAGAGTAAAAGGTAGCTCGTCGGTATAATTGTTCTCATTAAAGAACATCGGGTTGTTGGGAAGAAACGTAAAATTAAAATTCCGGTCAACGAATGTAAACAAAACTGTCTCGTAGGTTGCATTATAAACCGGACGGGTGATGATCAACTGTGCATTGGCTTCGTAACTTCCCTGTGTTAACGAGCGTATAAGATTGATATTGAGTCTGCATTTGATCCGTTCTTCCGGGGCAAATTGTTCATTGGTCCAGCGGGTGTTATTGACAAACTCGCTGATATAGGTTTTGAGCTGATCCATTGATTGCGCATCCGTTTTTTGCTGTGCGATCAATTGATCAAAATTGAGATTTACTGTACAATTCAATTCCTGTGCTTTCCCTTCGGTCACCAGAAAAATCAGGCAAATACACGCATAGACTATTCCGTACTTTTTCATAGTTCACTCCATTTTTCAAGAATTATTTCAAGAATATCCTGCCCAACTTCCTGTTTGGATTTCAATTCAAACTGGCGAATGACGCCAGATTTTTCTATAACGGTAATTTTATTGGTATCGTGCGCAAATCCTGCGCCCGTATCATTCATGGAATTCAAGATTACGTAATCCAGATTTTTACGGTGCAGTTTATCGGCAGCATTAGCCATTTCGTTGTCTGTTTCAAGGGCAAAGCCAACGAGCAGTTGATGCTCTTTTTTGCGCTGCCCCAGAGTTGCCGCAATATCCACGGTTTTGGTGAGTTGCAGCTGAAACTCCGTTTCTTTTTTCTTAATTTTTCGATCCGAAACCATCCTTGGGGTATAATCGGCAACGGCGGCTGAAAAAATGGCAAGATCGCAGGCCTCAAAACGTTCCTCGCAGGCTTCATACATGTCCTGCGCGGAACGCACCTTGATCAACCTGATGGACGAATCGGGTGCAGGCATACTTACCGGACCGGAAATGAGCGTAACATCTGCGCCTGCCAACGCAAAAGCATGGGCAATGGCGTAGCCCATTTTACCGGTTGAATGATTGCTGATATACCGCACGGGATCAAGTGCTTCCTGCGTTGGTCCGGCCGTTAATATCACCCGTTTTCCCCGAGCAACCGACTTTGCGGCAAAATATTTTTCGAGTTCCTGTATAAGTATTTCGGGCTCCGGTAGCCGTCCTTCGCCGGTCAGGCCACTGGCTAATTCTCCAACTCCGGGTAAAATAATTTGGTTTCCATAAGACATCAACTGCTGAATATTTTTCTGGGTTGACCCATGCAGGTACATGTCAACATCCATGGCAGGTGCAAAAAACACCGGACACCGGGCAGACAAATAGACCGCAGTAAGTAAATCGTCACACTGACCGTTGGCGCATTTGGCCAGAGTTCTGGCAGTAGCCGGCGCAATCAGCATAACATCCGCCCACAAGCCAAGTTCTACGTGGTTGTTCCAGGTGTCATTTTCTAAACCTACATAAGCCGACAGTGCCTGACGCCTGGAAAGGGTTGAGAGCGTTAAGGGAGTTATAAAATCCTTAGCAGCAGTGGTCATAACGATCTGAACTTCGGCACCTGCTTTTACCAACAATCTCGTTAATATTGCTGACTTATAGGCCGAAATGCTTCCTGTTACACCCAAAAGAACTTTCTTACCTTTTAAATACACGGCTAAAAAATTGATTGAAATTTACTACCTGCTTAAAAAAAATGTAGCCATACAAAACATAATGTTTGTATGGCTATTCTGATTGATCATCAGCAAAAAAGTTATTTACCTTCTTCAACCTCGCGATAAGCACGGTATGTTTTTCCTTCAAGAAATTCATCAATAGCCATGCTTCCTGCCTTGGGCATACGCTCATAGAATTTCGAAATTTCTATTTGCTCGCGGTTTTCAAATACTTCTTCCAGGTTATCTACACCAGAAGCAAACTCCGCAAGTTTATTATTCAATTCTTCTTTCAATTTGCTGGAAACCTGACGGGCACGTTTCGAAATTACGGATACCGATTCGTATAAATTACCGGTAACGGCGGCTATCTTGTCGGTGTCACGCGTGATGATTGACGGATTTGTTGCCATACTATCTGATTATGTATTAATTTGATGAATGCTATATTTTAATTTTCAATTCTGAATTCCGGAAGTAGTAACCTTAGCAGGCTTAGATTCTTTACTCTGTATTTTATCTAACCTGATTTGTCTATCTTTTTCAAGCACAGCTATACGTTCCAGTTCCTGCTGACTCGTGCTGTACAATTTTTCGGCATCCCGCAAATACCCACTCTGAGGATATTTATCCACGAATTCCTGATAGTACTTAACTGCTGCCTCGTAACGTTCCTTTTGCTTTTCGGCAAAACTACTCTTGGCAAGTGTATACTGCGCATCGACTCGCAGGTAGGAAAGCTCTTCACTGTACTGAGAATCAGGGAAATCTCTTTTAAAATTATCAATTGAAATAACGGCTGATTTAAGAGAAGCTAAGTTAAAATCACTGATTTTATAGTACAATTTGGCTTTTTCATAGGCTTTCAATTCCAGCTTCTTTCTCAATTCCAGTATATATTCTGTACACTCTTTACGAAAACCGCTTTCAGGGTACGTATTGATGAAGTCCTGTAAAGCCGAGATAGCCGTCAATGTACTTGTCTGATCGAGCGTGTGTGGAGCAGAATCTTTATAGAGCGAGAATGCATGCATATAAAAAGCTTCCTGCGCATAGTCGCTTCGGGCATACGTATCATAGAATTTTTTGAACAGATACTGACTCATGTTGTACTGTTGCTGATGATACTGCGTGTAGGCGTAGTAAAACTGAGCCATTTCTGATTCGGTACTGCCTTTCAGTAGTGGAATGAGTTCCTCAAACAGCAAACCGGCATGGTAAAAATCAGCTGCCTTATAATAGTCAAGAGCTGCTTTGTACTTTTCATCGTCCGTCCCGGATTTTTGCAATTTCGAAAATTTGCCACAGGAAGAAACAAGCAAAACAGTAAGTAACAGGAGGAAATATAGGGAAGATGTTTTTTGTCGCATAGGGCCGCAAAGGTAATAAAAAAGCTACACGAATCATAACGAAAGTGTAGCCTGTAAAGTATCTGAATACGTGCTATTGCTGATGACGAACCAGCATTTTCTTGGTGGCTACTTTTTTACCTTCGATTGATAGTTGATAAAAGTAAACACCTGTTGGCATTTCTCGCGTATTGACCCGCAATTTACGATCAGACTTGTCGAGCGTATACTCTGCAACTTGTGAACCTAAGACGTTATAAATGATCACTTTGGCATCACGAAGCGGCGCAGTAACGGCATAATCAATTTCAGCATATTCACTGGCAGGATTTGGGTAAATATTCGAGACGTTGATTCGATCGCTGCTGTATAATTGCTCTTCAACTCCCCGGCTTTTTTCTTCAAAACCAAGAGTCCGGCGCTCTGAACGCTCAACCAGGGCACTGTTTGCAGATGCCTGACTATCGGCCGAAGCGGGCGCTAACTGCGCAGGATTGGTAAAAAGTAAAGCCCGGTAATAATTGGTCAGGGCCAAAGGTTTTTGCAGGGCAAGTGGCTTATATTCGATCACAGCTGGTTTTTGAACCAATGCCGGACGATCAAGGCTGGCAGGTTGCTTTTGGTAGGCCATGTTCAATCGGCTGCGATTCGCAGGCGCTTGTGCATGGGCAACTCCCCAGCCCAGTGTTAATAAAATATATGTAAAAAGTATAGTTCTCTTCATGGCGGTAATCTAGGATTTGCTCAGCAGAATTTCGTCTAAATCTGACTGATTAACACAAAAATATACAATAAAAATAAGACTTTCAAAATTTATTGTGTACGAATCTTTATTTTTTTTCAAAATTGACTAAACGGATTATTTTCCCATTCGTCTTTAAGTATTTGTTTAACAAAAATCATGCTAGAAGGTTTATTTCCCAGGCTTAGGTTTTTCTAAAACCTGCTTCGCATCAACTGTCGGGCTTTGAGATTTTTCATTTGGAGTATCTTTCTGACTCTCAATTGCTTTGGCTTCTTCTTTTTTCCAGGTGGTTTGCTCCAACGTTGGCTTATCAGCACCTCGCCAATTGAAACCTTCCAATTGCCTTTCGGCAGGCTTAATGGTTTGTGGTGGAATTAAACGTCCATCCGGTCTACCCAAAAAAGTGATTCTATACACTCTGCTATTTTTAAAAAGCAGGTTCATTTTTCCACTTTCAACCCGGTTCAAACCAATCAGTTTTTCCTCTTCATCCATGGCATAATAGGCGCTTTCCCCATTACCATCGACTAAAACCTGTTTCAATTTTCCGGCGTCATTCAAAAACGCCTGAATCGTCCGACCTTTCACCTGATTGTACTGCTTGATTAGTGTATCTTCTGAAATCACAAAAGAATTTCCTTTCAGCAGCATTCTGTTTATCTTATTATTTACCAAAAAAGCGCTAATCGAATCGGCCTCCATTTGATAACTTTCTCCCCACAGAATCGGCTCCCTGAAAAACTGTATGGTGGAGTCCGCCGTATTGTAGTAAACCGAATCGCACCTACCCTGAAAATCGGATTTAAAAATATATACATTCTTATCTCCAATCAATTTTCTTGTACTATCTACCTTATTTTCAATTGAATACAATGTGTCCGCCCGGATATATAAGGTATCAAGTGAAACAACACTTCGGACAAGCGCATGCCCATATACTTTTGAAAACCCTTCTTCTCCCCGATACACTCCTTCGTCACCTGTAAGCAACGTTTGATCTTCTACTGCAAAAATTTCTACATTTCCCCGTGCAAAACCTCGCTTTTTTTGACCATCGTAAAACAGCGTATCGCCCGTTAATGTATACCCTTCATTTTGAACAGTGGTCCGGGTACTAAAACTCGACTCTCCGGTTTCGGTGTTATACTGTCCACGCTTCGCAAGCAAAGTTCCGTCTTTGTTAACAATTTTTGTTGGCCCATTAAAATAGGACCATTTCGTCAACGAGTTATATACAAGTGTATCCGTTGTTAAGGTGTATTTTTCATTAACCAATTTAACATTCTGATAGTAATCGAATATTTTTGTTCTCGTATTATAAATTCCCTCTTTGCTTGTCAATACACTCTCGGCATCAACCGTACGGCCGGGAGTTCGGTAATAGGCCAATCCGTTTGCCATGTCGTACTCCAATCGGGAAGAAGTCAGGGTACGTTTTTTATCGGTCAGGACGGCCTTTCGTCCACTCATGATGGCAAGTCGGGTATTTCCGTAGTAAAACAGAGTATCGCCCGTCACGGTGATAGTGTCTCCCTGCACAATTTTCACATTTCCATAGGCTTCAATCATATTACTTGCCACATTTTGGACCGCAAGGTCGCAATACAAAATCGAGCCTTTATGCCGGAAACGTACGTTATTTATGACCCGCCGGATTTCCATGCCGTTTTCATTCAGCAAAGTCAGGCTATCAGCGCCCGGCAGTAATTCCACCTTTTCATTGGCTGATTGCGCCCAAGTAAGCAACGAATTAAGGCACAAGCCGATAATTAGTAAATATGTATTTTTCATTTTGTACTTCTGACAATAAAGAGCACTTCCAGTTTAAAAGGGTTGCACTGATTTGACAAATATTTTAATCGATTCTGCCACTAATAGATTCTGTCTACCTTTGCATACCCTTTCAGGTTGCGTACAAAATTAGGTGTTCGCTACGCCACTGCCTATGCTAAACGATTTTTTAACTTTTATTAACTCCCAAAAGTTAGAGCTACACGCTGCTCCCACACTGCTTGCCATCAGTGGCGGAGTCGATTCGGTAGTGTTGGCAACTTTGTTTAAAGAGGCCAATTTGCCATTCATTTTGGCTCATTGCAACTACGGTCTTAGAGGAAAAGAATCGGACGACGACGAAATTTTTGTCAGGCAGTGGGCTCATAAACACGGTGTCACACTTTTTGTCGCTCACTTTGAAACTGAGCTCAAAGCAAAAGAAGAGGGAATTTCCATTCAAATGGCCGCGCGAGACCTGCGGTACACCTGGTTTTCAGAACTCCGGCAGCAGATTAAGTATCAGTATCTCGCTACTGCTCATCATGCCGACGATGCCATCGAAACCGTTCTTCTGAATCTCACACGAGGAACAGGTTTAGCCGGCTTGACGGGCATAGCGCCGGTCATGGGCCACACCATCCGTCCATTGCTTTTTGCTTCAAGGCAGGAGATTCTTGCTTATGCTCAGCAGCAAAATATTTCCTGGCGCGAAGACAGCTCAAACGCCACGGATCATTACCGCCGAAATCTGATTCGGCATCAGGTACTACCCGTTCTACAATCAATTAATCCGTCGCTCGAAGAAACATTTCAGCGAACATCTCAGCGATTGCAGGCAGCGCATCGATTGTTGGATAAATCACTTTATGAGTGGAAAAAGAATGTAGTAAAACAGGTAAATAGAACTACATACATTCCTATACCAGAACTTTTAAAGGCTTCTGAACCGATTTTTCAGCTGCACTATTTACTGGAACCGTTTGGATTTAATTACGCCCAAACTGAGCAAATTGTGGCATCGCTCGAAGGAGAAAGTGGCAAAAAATTTCTAAGCCCGGAACATGTGCTCATCAAAGACCGTAAATATTTAATTATCAACACATTAAGCAAGGGAAAATACAATGAGGAAGCCTATGAATTAGGCGAATTGACGTCCTTATCGATACCCGAAAAGTTTACAATTCATATGCAGGAGCATACCTATTCAGATTCATTCAATTTTGATCCTGATCCGTCGATCGCTTACTTTGATCGTTCACTCCTTGATTTCCCACTAACGATCAGGCCCTGGCAAACGGGCGATTGGTTTTGTCCGCTAGGCATGAAAGGTAAGCGAAAGAAAGTGAGCGACTTACTGATTGACAGCCGCGTACCACTTCTAGCCAAGAGGGATTGTTTTCTACTTACAAATAACCGGGGCGATGTGCTTTGGGTGCTTGGATTTCGGTCAGATGAACGATTTAAAGTGAATAAAAATACAAAAAAAATCCTTGAAATAAAATTTATAAATGCCTGATTGTAAGACATTTAATAAAATTCAATTTCAGGAAATGGTGTATTTTCAAATAAAGATTTCTGGATTTTTATCTGAAAATAAATTTTGGCATTTTAATTGCTGTTTTAAGAAAAGATAAAAAACGTTTTCCTTTTGAAACTACACTATACTATGAAAACCTGCCGACAAACTTTGCTTTTGGCAGTGTCCATGTTACTACTTTCGTTAGGAGCAATGGCACAAAGCGCACGTCTTCGAACCGCTAACAAACAGTTTGATAACATGAGCTACATTAGTGCCGTGCGCGCTTATGAAGACTTTCTCAGACTCGACAAGCGGAATGACCCTTTGGAAAACCGGGAAGCTCTCGTAAAACTTGGATACAGTTACCGGCGCTTGCAGGATACCCGCAACGCAGAACGCGTGTACGGGGAGCTAATTAATAAGTATACCGATATTCCAAGTGAGGTATATTTGTATTATGCCCAATCTCTTGCCGCCAATAGAAAATATCGTGAATCGCAAAAAATGTATGCGAAGTACGGTGAAATGCAGGCGGAAGACCTCAGGGGACGAAAGTTTACGGTTTCGTACATGGATGTCGACCGATTTTATCAGGACTCTTCGTCCTACAAAGTCGATTACCTGCCACTTAATTCGCGTCAGGCTGATTTTAGCCCAATGTATTATCAGAGTGGGCTCGTGTTTGTATCTGCCCGCGATGAGACCGGAGTTGTGAAGCGTGTATTTAATTACAATCAGACACCGTTTTTAGACCTGTACTTCCACCCGGATACGGCACAGCTCAAAGGTACTCCCGAACCAACCAGCGAAACAGCAACACTTGGTGGCGGTGATCTTGACAAAACAGATGCTAAATCTGCAACTGCTGAACCTGCAACGCTTACAAAAACGGAGGTTTTCAGTCGTACACTAAATACTAAATATCACGAAGGTCCGATGACATTTTTCAAGGACCAAAAACGCATCATTTTCACCCGAAACAACGATGACAAAGGCAAATCGGGGAAAAGTAATGAAGGTGTTCGCAAATTGAAATTATTCTATGCTGAACAGGATGATAAAGGCAAATGGGTCAATATCAAAGAGTTGCCCTTCAATTCCAAAGACTATTCATGTGGTCATCCCGCTCTTTCGGCAGATGATTCCAAGCTTTATTTTGTATCTGATATGCCAGGCGGCTACGGCGGCACAGACCTGTATGTGGTTGATTATAAAGATGGTCAGTGGGGAACACCTGTCAATATGGGTCGCGAAATTAATACCGAAGGAAATGAAATGTTCCCTTTTGTAGATTCCAATAACCTGTTATATTTCTCCTCTGACGGGCATGAAGGATTAGGGGGATTAGATGTTTTCATGGCTGAATTGAAGGACGACATCGCTCTTCAGGGAGTACAAAACCTGGGGGCTCCTATCAATTCCGAGCGGGATGATTTTGGGTTTATTACTGATGCAAGCCGTACGTCCGGTTATTTTAGTTCTAACCGTAAGCGAGGGGCTTCTGACGATAATATTTACAGCTTCCGCCGCATTTGTAAACAGCTGAATATCTATGTTTATGATGCCAAAACAAAGGAGCCAATTGAAACTGCTGATGTACGAGTGGTTAAAGGGGGAGTAAATCAGGAATTGCAGCAAACGGGCATGGATGGCAGCATTCGTATGTGCCTCGACGCAGGCGCTGAGTATGAATTTAAAGCCATAAAAGAAGGATACGCAGCCAATAGCCTCAGGTTCTCAACGCTTACCCAGTCATCAAACCCTACCATGGGATTGGCTATTTACCTTGAACGCAACGAAAACACCTCTATCGTAAAAGGAGTCATTCGTCGGGAAGTAGATCAACAGCCCGCTGATGGTGTGAAAGTTACGTTGAGAAATGAAAAGAAAAATTCGGAAAAAACTGTAACAACCGGACCTGATGGTGGCTATGAATTTGACATGGATCCAAATTCAAATTATACCATCAAAACTGAAAAAGACCGCTACGCAAGCGATCAAAATCAGATTCGGACCCGAAAAAAAGGAGAAATTGTTGAAAATAATGTCGGAATTTATGGCGAGGGAGACGTTTTCAGATTGGATAATATCTATTACGATCTCGACAAATTTTTCATCCGTCCTGACGCTGCCAAAGAATTGGATCGGGTGGTTTCTTTACTAAAAAAATACCCACAAATGGCGGTGGAGCTTCGCTCGCACACCGATAGCCGGGCAAGTGATGACTACAACAACAAACTCTCTGAACGTCGTGCCCGTGCTGCCTATGATTATCTGGTGCGGCGCGGTGTGAGTCCGATGCGCTTGGTTGCCAAAGGCTACGGCGAAAGTCAACCTGTCAATGAATGCGCTGATGGAGAGAACTGCACTGAAAGCGAGCATCAGCTAAACCGCAGAACCGAGTTTAAAATCTTGACGGTTCAATAAGAAAAAAGGAAGTTTAAGGTTTCATATGTAGAAAAAAATAGCGCTTTCTGAGAAAGCGCTATTTTTGTTTTTAATTCACCAAATTTGACAAGAATACCTTAGTTCTCAGATTCGGTGAGGAAGTAAAAAAATTGAAGCTTTAAATTACCTTCTGCGTGAATAAACATACTTATCTGGACATCCTGCTTCCCGAAATAAAGATGCTTCTGACCCAGCCGCACACAGTTTTGGTGGATGTGCGTGAACCCTGGGAATTCGAAGAGTTTAATGAAGGTGGAATTAATATCCCGCTTTCTCAGATCCGGCAACGGAGGCACGAGCTGGAACCGTTCCAAACCATTGTTGTGATTTGTACCAATGGCGTTAGAAGTAAAGTAGCCGCTATGGATTACACACGGGTGGCGTCATGGAGCGACAAAACTATTTTACACGTGAAAGGCGGGATTCTGGAAGCAGAATAAAAATTTTGAAAGGTTCAGGAAACCTGCACTTCGCCATTAAATACCCGTTTTGCCGGCCCAATCAGGTAAATTGAATCGTAAACCTCCGGGGCAATTTCTTGAAAAGTAACACATAGCGATCCGCCGGGTGTGTCGATTGTCACCGGACCCTGCCATCCAAAATGTGCATGAGAGGATAGCGCACAAGCCGTGACGCCGGTTCCACAGGAGTAGGTTTCGTCTTCAACCCCACGCTCATAAGTTCTGACTTTCAGGTGATTATCCGAAACAACCTCCACGAAATTCACATTCGTACCGCCCAAAGGTCCAAAAATATCACCGTATCGGATCGTTCGTCCAAGGGTTACTACTTCGGTTTTGGCAACTTCATCAACGAAAGTTACGTAATGAGGAGAACCTGTGTTTAGAAAGTCATAGGATTCCTGCTTTTGCAAGCCTTTTACCGGGCTCATTTTGAGTTTGATTACCTCCGAATCTGCAACTGCCTCATGCGCACCATCAACGGCTATAAATCGGGTATTTTCGGCAAATATTCCAAGGTCATGAGCAAAACGAACGGTACATCGTCCACCGTTTCCGCACATACTCCCCTCGGCTCCGTCGGCATTGAAATAAACCATCCGAAAATCGTATCCTTCGGCATTTTTAAGCAAAATGAGACCGTCGGCGCCAATCCCAAAGCGTCGGTGGCAAAGATGAGCTATTAGTTCCTTAGAGACCGGAAAGGTTTCATTTCGGTCATCAAGGAGTATAAAATCATTGCCGGTTCCCTGATATTTTACAAATTGAATGGTAGTCGACATCGGAGCGGAAGTTTTTTGAAAGCTGGTTGGAATAAAAAAGCCCTGTCAGGAAAATCCGAACAGGGCCATTCAATGAATCGTACGGACAGTAGGTATGTTTACTTTGTCGTTTTCAATTCTTTAATACGTGCAGCCTTACCCTGACGACCACGCAGGTAGAACAAACGGGCACGGCGTACTTTACCACGACGAATAAGTTCGATTTTTGCAATGGAAGGAGATAGGATTGGGAAGATACGCTCTACACCAACTCCGTTAGAGATTTTCCGCACTGTAAAAGTTTCTCCGGTAGTGCTTAGGTTACGGCGTTGAATCACAGTTCCCTGAAACAACTGAATCCGCTCTTTGGCACCTTCTTTGATCTTTACGTGAATGTTAATTGTGTCGCCCGCCTTAAAGTTGGGATACTCTGCTTTACGGTTCTCGACCGTAGCTTCAACGAGTTTAATAAGTTCGCTCATGACGATATGAATTGTATAAAAATGATGATAGCTAATTTTCAGCGGACGGGGTGACGCCCCTTCATTCAAAACAGCTTTGTAAAAAACGAGTGCAAAGATAAAAGTACTTTCCCGTATAAAAAAGGATTCACTATTTTTACATCTATGAAAATTCTTAATGCCGCCCAAATCCGCGCCTTAGACGCCTACACCATTCAGAATGAAGGTATTTCTTCTTTCCAATTGATGGAGAGAGCTGCGCGCGCGTTGATCCGCTGGATCTGCGAACGCTATGATAATCGTCAAAAATTTATTGTGTTTTGCGGGAAGGGAAATAACGGCGGGGATGGTTTGGCCATAGCCCGAATCCTTTCCCAAAAAGGGTATTCCGTAGAAGTATTTGTTGTTGAATACTCCGAAACAGCCTCTGTGGATTTTCAAAAAAACCGGACACTATTGGAAGAATTTCTTTCTGTAAAAGTAATTAAACAAAAAGAAGATATACCCCCACTCCCCACTCAGGTTTTGCTTTTGGATGCTTTGCTGGGTACGGGTTTGTCCAGGCCGATTTCGGCAGGAATCCTGGCAGAGGCAATCAAAGCCCTGAATACCAGCCCGGCACAGGTTATTTCGGTAGACATCGCCAGTGGGCTCTATTGCGATGCGCCAAATGAGCCTACCGATCTTATCGTCCGTCCAGATCATACGGTTAGTTTTCAAATGCCCAAATTAGCCTTCATGATGCCGCAAAATGCGCCTTTTGTTGGCGATTGGCAGGTCGTGGATATTGGGCTTTCGCCTGAATTTATCCAGAAAGAGCCAACGCAGTACTACTTTACTGACGCAACGGCAGCTCAATTACTGAATCGGCATCGGCAAAAATTTTCGCACAAAGGTACTTTTGGTCATGCTCTGATGCTGGCGGGAAGTTATGGCAAAATGGGCGCTGCAATTCTTGCCGGTAAAGCCTGCCTCCGATCAGGGGTTGGGCTCCTGACCGTACATACTCCTCGCTGCGGCTACGAGATTATGCAAATTACTCTTCCCGAAGCAATGACCTCGGTTGATCTTCACGAACAGTGTATGACCACCCTACCTGCTTTGGAACCATATAGCAGCCTTGGCGTAGGGCCAGGTCTGGGAAAAGATCCACAAACCGTACGTGCGCTCGAAACGCTGAGTAGACAATCGGCTATCCCGATGGTGTGGGATGCTGATGCGCTGAATATTTTGTCGGAATATCCGGATCTCTTGAAAAACCTTCCTGAAAAAACTATTTTAACCCCGCATCCCAAAGAATTTCAACGATTGGCGGGGGCCAGCAAAAATGATTTTGAGAGATTAGCTCTTGCCCGGGATTTTGCCCAATCCCATCAGCTAGTCCTGTGTCTTAAAGGCGCGCATTCTGCCGTTATTCTTCCCGATGGAATGGTTCATTTCAATGCTACCGGCAATGCAGGCATGGCCACCGGAGGCAGCGGGGATGTACTGACCGGAATCCTTACATCTTTACTGGCGCAGGGTTTTTTACCCGAGGACGCCGCCCGCTTTGGAGTATATCAGCATGGTTTAGCCGGCGACAGAGCAGCTGCTGCCCGCTGTGAGGTATCGATGATTGCTTCTGATATTGTGGAATATTTAGGATGGTAGCTTACCAGGTGTAGAAATGAGTACACATTTTTATACAAATCCATTTTTTTCTTAAATACTTCCAACCTTTCTGCAACCAGGCTTCTCTTTTATTCGTACATGTTTTGTGTAGGTAAAATCACCTGTTTTATGTAAACAGGTACTTTCCCTCATGCTTTTCAGGGAGCTAAGCACGAAATTTGTAGAGTATGAAAAACAGTCAAGCACCATGTTAACACATCAACACGTATGAAAGAACTTACGCACAAAAGTTGGGGCGGCCTTGCTCCCAGCAAAAAGACTCAACGGTTTAGCCTTGATCAAACTACGCTATTAAGCGGTTTGGCCATACTTATTTTCGCTTACATTATCCTTCGGTTTATTTACCCGCTGATTGATAAAGGGGTTTTGTGGTAGAACTGATGTCTCAACTTAGCAGTTGATACGTGGCCCATGCCGATCCGTACGCCAGAAACATCGTGTAAATCAGCTGAATGATGGGCCATTTCCAGCCATGTGTTTCACGATAGACCACTGCCATTGTGCTCATGCACATCATGGCAAAAACATAGAACATCAATAAAGAAAAGGAAACTGCCGGGGTGTACATAGGTCCACCTGTCTGCGGGTTCCTTTCTTGCTGTAGGCGCTTTCGGATGGTTAGTGCGTCTTCGCTTGCCTCGGCACCGATGCTATAAATTGTGGACATTGTGCCTACAAAAACCTCACGTGCTGCGAAGGAGGTAATTAATGCAATTCCGATTTTCCAATCATAGCCCAGCGGACGAATGGCGGGCTCAATAAATCTGCCGAAATGCCCGGCATACGAAGCTTCCAGCCGGGCTGAGGCCACGGCTGCTTCCTGTATAGAAGCAGATGCGCTGCTTGTCGTTTGTAAAGCTTGTTCAGCCGCAACATCCATTCGGTCGCCGGGGCCGTATGAAGCCAGCACCCACAAAATTATGGAAATGGCGACGATAATTTTTCCGGCTTCCAGTACAAACGATTTCACACTGTCAAACATAATATACCCAATATGACTCCATCGGGGAAGCTTGTAGGTAGGCATTTCCAAAATAAAATAGCTGGGCTCACGGCGGGGAATGAAGAGCGAAAAGAGCCACGCCGAGGCCAAAGCCCCCACAAGACCCAGCAGGTAAAGCCCCAGCAAAACCAGCCCTTGTAAGTTCAATATACCCAAAACAGTTTCGTCAGGAACTACCAAAGCAATCAGGATGGTGTAAATAGGCAGTCGTGCCGAACAACTCATGAGCGGCGTAACCAGAATCGTGAGCAATCGTTCGTACGGGTTGTTAATGCTCCGGGTCGTCATAATGGCCGGAACTGCGCAGGCTACCCCCGAAATTAGCGGCACTACGCTTCGGCCATTAAGGCCAAACTTACGCATCAGTTTATCCATGATGACCATCACTCGGGCCATATAACCGGATTCTTCCAGAAGCCCGACCAAGCCAAACAAAAAGGCGATTTGAGGAATGAATATGATTACTCCGCCAATGCCAGCCATGAGACCATCGGTCAGCAGATCATTTAGAACACCTTCCGGCAATGTTTTTTTTGTCCAGTCAATTGCCTCCGCCGTCGCCATATCGAGCATATCCATGGGATATTGTGCCCAGGCAAAAACGGCTTGAAAAATAACCAACAATACAAACAAAAAAGCTACATAGCCCCAGATTGGGTGTAGCAAAAAACGGTCGAGACGTCGGGTCCAGGCTGGCTGATCAATTGCTCCTTTTACGGTTTGGGCTTTTTGGACAATTGGACGCAAACGCTCGTAGCGCGTGATGGTTTCGTGGGTTAAAAAATCTGTTTTATCAAAAGAATATTTCTCAATCAATTCATCGAGTTGTTGCCGCTCAGGCCGATTCAGGAATGTGAACTCATCGTGCTGACACACGTACTGCATCGCCAGATAATTATTTTCAAGCGCATAGGTTTTCTTTACTTCTTCTACCAGCCCTTCCTGTGTTTCTAACGGATCCAAAAAATAACTCATGGCAACCTGTTCCTGCCCCAATACCCGATTGATCGCCTCTTTAAGATTTGGCACTCCTTCGCCAGTTCGGGCGTTGATACGCACCACGGGCACGGCAAAGGGCATAGCAAGCTGTACGGCATTCACCTGCAAATTCATGCTTTCGGCTACATCCAGCATGTTCAAAGCCAGAACGATAGGCAAGCCCAAATCCGCGATTTCTGTAAATAAAAGCAGGTTTCGTTGAAGATTAGATGCGTCAACCACCACGATGACTGCATCGGGATAATCGGGATGTTGGGGATTAGCCAAAATATCCACGACAACCTGTTCGTCACGGGATTTTGGATAAATGCTGTATATCCCAGGCAAATCAATTAGTGTGGCATCGGCCTGCTTTCCATCCGGAGAAGTATATCGTAGAGTACCAAATTTTTTCTCTACCGTCACACCCGGAAAATTTCCGGTTTTCTGACGCAGACCCGTCAATTGATTAAAAAGGGTAGATTTCCCTGAATTAGGATTGCCGATCAGGGCAATTTTATTTTGGGAGGATTTCAAGTGATTGAGCGACCAGTTAAAATAAAAATAAGGAGAACTTTATTTACTCCACCACGATGCTTGCTGCTTCATTGCGGCGAAGAGAAAGGCAGTAACATCCTCCCACGCGTACACAGATAGGATCGCCAAAGGGGGCAACCGCATCCAAACGCACTTCACAGCCGGGCAAAAAACCCATTTCAAGCAATTTGAGCGACATTTCTCGATCACTAAATGATTTAATGATGCCTATCTCGCCTTTTTTCAAGTCAGCTACGTTCCGGGAGGTTACCATTTCTTATTTAGATTTAATATAATTAAACACAAATTAAGCGCATACCCGTGATATTATCAAATGATTTGGGTCATGTTTTTTTATTCCTGATGAAAGTCTGATAAAAAGCTGAGCAACTCTTTCAGACCATAAGGCTTTATGCCGTACTTTTGTACAAAAATCAGAACCTTTTGTGTAAAAAATTCGGCAGGGCTTATGCCCAACTACTAATCAGAACGGCATCAATTGAACGAAATACGAACCTTACTCTGGAAGGAAATAGCGCTGGAATGGCGACAACGGTATGCTTTAAGCGGAATGCTGCTATACATTGTCAGTACAATTACCGTGTGTTACCTGAGTTTTAACGCAAGACCCGATCTTTTGACGCCAATCGTTTGGAATACGCTCTTCTGGATCATCCTGCTGTTTACGGCCGTAAATGCCATCGCCAAAAGTTTTGCACAGGAGCGCCTCGGGCGGCTGCTCTACTACTACACACTCGCAAATCCGCAAGCCATTATTTTGTCAAAAATCATTTATAATTCATTATTGATGCTTTTATTGGCGGGAATTGGTTTTGGTTTCTACGTGTTTGTAATGGGGAACCCGGTCCTTGATCTCGGCATGTATCTACTGAGTATTGTCTTAGGGTCAATTGGCTTTGCTTCCACCCTCACGATGGTAGCGGGCATTGCCTCAAAAGCTGAAAATAGTAGTACACTGATGGCGGTTTTGAGTTTTCCGATCATTTTGCCCATGCTTTTAATGATTATAAAATTATCAAAAAATGCTCTGGACGGACTCGACCGAAGTGTAAGTATGGACGAAATCAGTACGCTATTGGCAATTGATACTATCGTGATTATGTTGTCTTATTTACTTTTTCCCTATTTGTGGAGAAGCTAAATAGTCAAAAAAATGAAGCAGTTAAATAAATACAAAAACTCCAAACCTCTGAATATCAGATAAAGTTGTATGAAGAACTGGTGGAAAATCCTGACAGTAATCGTAATGTTTTACGTTATTTTTCAGGGGTTGCTCGGCACAGTCCCCCGGCAGCCTATCCTCAATGAAAGTATCCGCAACCTGTATTTTCATGTAACTATGTGGTTTGCCATGATTAGCATGTTGTTACTGTCTGTTATTTATTCAGTAAGATATTTGCGATCAAACGCCATTCAGGACGATGAACGGAGTGCTGAATTTGCCAAAACGGGAATTCTTTTTGGCGTATTGGGCTGTGTTACAGGATCCCTTTGGGCCAATTTTACCTGGGGTGAGCCGTGGCCCAACGACCCTAAACTCAACAGTGCAGCCGTCGGAATGCTGATTTATTTTGCGTACTTACTGCTGCGAAACTCCTTTGAGGATGAGCAGCGGCGCGGCAGGATTTCAGCGGTTTACAATATTTTTGCTTTTGCTGTCTTTGTTCCCCTGATTTTTGTTCTGCCCCGCCTCACCGATTCGCTGCATCCTGGCAACGGTGGCAACCCGGCGTTCAGTTCGTACGATTTGGACAACCAAATGCGTTTGGTATTTTATCCGGCTAGTATCGGTTGGATTCTGTTAGGGTTATGGATCACTCAACTTCGGTATCGGCTGAAAGCGGTGCATCGCAAGCAGCTGGAAAATCTGGCCGAACGCCCCCTGGAAAGAATAAATAGCTAACCAAATCTTACACTTTTACCTGATTTTTTACGGATCAATTGATTACCTTATAGAATATGAAACGTTTTTTGTTGCTCAGTGTCCTGTTCACTTTCCTGGTTTCTCTAAACCTGCTGGCCCAACAGCCCGTTGACTCGGACGTAGCTATGGCCGATCAAATGCGGGCCGATGGGAAAATTTGGGTAGTTGTGGGCGTAATTGCGCTTATATTTGCAGGAATTATTACTTACTTAATCCGTTTGGATAGTAAACTTTCAAAAATCGAAAAAGAACTTAATATCAATTAGTTATCATGAAAAAGATACATATTTTCGGAATTGCCGTCATTGCCATTGCCATTGCCATCATCGTATCTACGGCTGGTGACGCAAGTACTTATGTTAATTTCTCGCAGGCCGAGGAACTTGCCATGAATGGCAGCAACGGGAGCATACATGTGGTTGGTAAATTGAAAAAAGATCAGCAGGGACAAATTCTGGACATGGCCTATAAGCCTGAATTAGACCCGAATTATTTCGTTTTTACACTTTTGGACAACAATAACCGCGAACAAAAAGTAGTCTATCGTAGCCCAAAACCACAGGACTTCGAAAAGTCAGAGCAAGTGGTGGTGATTGGCAGAATGGAAAAAGATCATTTTGAAGCAGAAAAAATTCTGCTGAAATGTCCTTCCAAATATAACAATGAAAAACTAGAAACCACTGAATATCAAGCTTCTAAACTATGATTCATACCGCATACGGAAATACCGGGCACTTTTTTGTTATTGTAGCATTTGTATCGGCAATGGTCGCTACGTTTGCCTACTTCAAATCGGCCTTATCCTCCACGCCCCTGGACGAAGCCACGAGTTGGAAAAAATTTGCCCGCCTTTCCTTTTTTCTGCACGCTATCTCCGTTGGAGTGGTGGTCTTTTGTTTATACTGGATCATCGGCAATCACTATTTTGAGTACCACTACGCCTGGGATAATTCGTCGCTGTCGCTTCCTACGGGTTTTGTAATATCGAGTTTTTGGCAAGATCAGGAAGGAAGTTTTCTCCTTTGGATTTTCTGGAATGTAGTTTTGGGTTTGATCCTGATTTTTACAAACCGCTCATGGGAAGGGCCCGTCATGGCGATTTTTGCACTCGTACAGGTCTTTCTTGCTTCTATGGTTTTAGGAGTGGTGATTCCTGGGTTAGATTTAAAAATCGGTTCTACCCCGTTCCTTTTGCTTCGGGAATCAATGCCTGAACTGCCGGTGTGGAAAACAAATCCGGATTTTATCCCCAAAGATGGAAACGGGCTTAACCCCCTGCTTCAAAACTACTGGATGGTCATTCACCCTCCTACGTTATTTTTGGGCTTTGCTTCTACGCTGATTCCTTTTTCTTTCGCAATGGCTGGTCTTTGGCTCAAAAAAACCAAAGAATGGATTCGTCCGGCTTTACCGTGGGCACTTTTGTCAGCGTTGATTTTGGGAGTAGGCATTTTGATGGGCGCCTATTGGGCCTACGAAACTCTAAACTTTGGCGGATACTGGAACTGGGATCCCGTAGAAAATACCTCGTTTGTTCCGTGGCTAATTCTCGTAGCAGCGATTCATACCATGATCATTGGACGCAAAAACGCTACGGCGCTCAAAACTTCCTTTATTCTTTCTATTGCGACCTTTGTCCTGATTTTATACTCTACCTTCATGACCCGAAGCGGCGTGTTGGGCAATGCCTCCGTACACTCGTTTACGGATCTGGGGCTGTCAGGACAGTTGTTGATTTACCTCATGACGTTCGTAGTTGTCTCGGTAGGACTTCTGATTTACCGCTGGAAAGATCTTCCTTCGGATGCAGAAGAAGTTTCTACTTATTCCCAGGAATTCTGGATTTTTATTGGCGCCACCCTGCTTTGCCTTTCCGGCTTTCAGATTCTGGCAACTACCTCTATTCCGGTGTATAATGCTTTGGCTGAGTCGTTTGGTATGGTTCTGAATCTCGCGTTGCCTACGGATTCCATTGGACATTACAACAAGTTTCAGCTTTGGTTTTTTGCACTTATTACCATTCTGACCGGAATCGGGCAGTTTTTCTGGTGGAAACGTACGGGTGAAGGACGGCTGCACACGCTGTACCCTCCCCTACTCATTACACTTTTGCTGAGTGCTATTTTCATAACTGTTGGCGGCGTTCGTTCTATTTCTTACATAGTTTTACTCACCGCCGCTACGTTTGCCATTGTAGCAAACGGAACGATCTTGCTCAATATTTTCAGAGGCAATTACAAACTCTCCGGCGGTGCTGTTACGCACATCGGGGTAGCTTTAATGTTGATCGGTATTCTTTTTTCTTCGGGCTATACCAACGTTGTTTCTCTGAACAATTCTGGGTTAATGATTTCACGTTCAGAAGAATTTACCCAAAATGACAACAAAGAGAACAAAGAACACGTCACGCTGTGGCTCAACCGTCCGCTACAAATGGGCGACTACCTGCTTACGTGGCGCGACATTCGGGTAGAACCCCGGCATATTCCTGAGTACATTCCGAAGAGTTGGGTAGAAATTATTGAGAATGATTTTCATGCGGTAGCGCTGAGAGATATTGTAGTGAATGATAAAACGTACTACAAATCCGGTGATACGCTCGAAATTTACCCGGAAAACTTCTACTACGAAATCGAATACCGTGAGCCTTCCGGAAAAGTATTCACGCTCTTTCCCCGGGCGCAGATCAATCCCCGCATGGGCCTTATTTCTTCCCCGGATATTCAGCGGAAGTACAACAAAGATTTGTACACCTATGTATCCATGGTAACCAATCCAAATGAGGAAGGTCAATGGAGCGCTACGGAAGAATTTACGGTGGCAATGAACGATACGTTTTTTGTCAATGATTACGTGGCGATTCTGGATAACGTAGTACGTACCGATAAAGTAGACGGCATTACGCTTGGCGAAGGTGACGCCGCTGTAAAGGCGCTGATTCGGATTCTTGATAATGGGCAGGAGTTCGTACTAACGCCCTCTTTTGTAATCAAAGACCGGACCGTGGGCCGCAAAGCGGAAGTTAGTAATGAGCTTGGGCTTCGGGCACAATTCCAGGAAATAGATCCTCAAACGGGCCAATTTACCTTTGCAATCAATACCAAACAGCGTGACTTTATTGTGATGAAAGCACTCGAAAAGCCGCTGATCAACATCCTTTGGTTAGGTACTTTTGTGTTGATTATTGGTTTCCTGATGGCGACTATCCGACGTTTCCGTGATTTTCTCAAAAATCAGAAAAAAGAATTGGCGCAACTTCCTAAAGTCAAGAAAATGAAACCGCAACAGGTCTCCTGAAACTTGTTTGATTGAATAGTTTATTGGGGATGAATCTGAGATTCATCCCCAATTTTTTTGTCCCTGTCAGGTTGGATCAGCTACAATTTCCAGCCGATTCCCGTCCGGGTCCAGTACCACGCTTTCATAATAGCCATCGCCCGTAGTGCGTGGTTCGCCTGCTACGGTGTAGCCATCCATCCGCAATCGGTCCGTAAGGGAATCGACTACCGCGGGCGTTTCGACCGAAAAAGCCAGGTGTGTCCAACCGTTTGCCTCTTCGCCAGGCTGCAAAGCCGATATTGAAACAGCATCCTTCTGCATAATTTCGAGCCGTGCTCCCGTACTAAAAGTCAAAAAATACGATTCAAAGCCTTTACGCGGATTGACGTATTTTTCATTGGATTTAGCATCAAAGTACGTACAATAAAATTCACGAATCAGCTCTAACTGATTCGTATACAGGGCAATATGATCTATTTTTATCATCAGTTAAGTAGAATTATTTTGAAATGGTAATAAGCAAAAAAGTCTTTAAAAAAACCACATAAACCCAAAAACGAGTAAATTAAGTATATTTGATTTGATGTTCATACATCAAGTTTTACATCTTTACATCCTTAGAAACCTTCCATCAACTTAACCTAAACCTCTGTATTTCATGCGTACATTTTTTCTGATTCTTGGTCTTATACTAACTTCCCTGCTTGGGATACTTCTTTGGAATACCTACCGATTTGACTCAAAACAAGTAAAGGATGTACCTCCGGCTGAGGCTGTTGCCGTGAGCGATTCTGTCATCCAACATCTAAGTCAGGCGATTCAGTTTCGGACGGTGTCCTATCAGGATGCTGAACTTACGGATACGACGCAGTTTGAAAAATTTATTTCGTATCTGGAAACCACATTCCCTTTGGTTCATGCCCGATTGAAGAGAGAAAAAATCAATCAATACGCTTTGCTTTTTGAATGGAAAGGCTCGGATACAAGCCTCAAACCCATTTTGATGATGGGACACTATGATGTTGTTCCGGTGATTCAGGGAACGGAGCGAATGTGGAAAAAGGCTCCTTTTGCTGGTATAATCGAAGATGGATTTGTTTATGGAAGAGGAACCCTCGACGACAAAAGTACAGTCATGGGACTTCTTGAAGCTGCCGAACTTTTGCTCAAACAAAACTATCAACCCAAACGCACCCTCTATTTCTCCTTCGGGCATGATGAAGAAGTAAGTGGATTACGAGGGGGACAAGCTCTTGCCCAAACGCTTGAAAAAAGAGGTGTTCAGCTGGAAATGGTGATTGACGAAGGTGGAACCATCAAAACCGACGGCGTGGCTGGTCTGAATCAGTCTGTTGCCCTGATTGGAATTGCCGAAAAAGGCTATACAAGTGTGGAAATTACGGCACGTGGCGAAGGCGGACATTCGTCAATGCCTCCCAAAAATACTAGTATCGGTTTGCTGGCAACTGCTTTGGATAAACTACAACAAAATCCTTTTAAATCATCTTTGGGAGGAACGGTTGGAGAAATGCTTCGCTATTTGGGCCCGGAAATGCCCTTTGCACAAAAAATGGCGATTGCCAATCAGTGGTTGCTGGAACCAATTCTGATTCAATCCTTTGGTGCCACCAATTCCGGGGCAGCGAGTACGCAAACGACTATTGCCCCCACGATTCTGAAAGCCGGAATAAAAGATAATGTACTGCCAATTGATGCTACCGCAATCGTCAATTTTAGAATTCTACCCGGAGATTCGGTGCAGGGTGTGATTAATCACATCAAAAAAGTGATTGATAATCAAGAGATTGAAGTCAAATCTTTGGAAGTTTTTGATACCGAGCCTTCCCCTGTGTCTTCGCCCGAGACCGAAACTTTTCAGATCTTACATCGCACAATCAAAAGCTGTTACCCCGAAGTCCTAGTCTCGCCTTACCTGGTTTTGGGCGCAACCGACGCCCGTTACTACCGAAAATTAAGCGAAAATGTGTACAGGTTTACTCCCTATCAACTGGATGAGGAAGATTTAAAACGCCCGCACGGAACCAATGAACGTATACAGATAGATACCTACAAAGCGATGATTCAGTTTTACGTTACCTTATTTAAGAATACAACAATGTAAAAATAAGTTGCATATTCTTAAAGAAAATGAAAATAAAAGATTGTAAAGTATTGATAATCATAGTATAATTGTGAGGAAATTAGATTCTCCGAAACACTCCTGAACTTTTACACCTTTTTGTCTTCAAACACACAAAAATGTAAAAATCAAGTGTGACTTACCCCCCGATAGCTCGTCATAAAATCATAGTTTGTATAAATACTATACACACACATATTTTATTACTTTTGTTTTTAAGCATCATTTCTTCTGAAATGATGCTTTTTTTGTAGAAAAAAAATGAAAGGACTAGCTGATATTATTCTTTTGGGAGACGAACGCCTGTATCAAACCTGCGAATCTCTCAGTTTTCAAGACGATGCGCTCATTCAGGAGATGGTTACAGACCTGCACCGGGCGCTTTTCCAATTTCGGGAAATCTATCAGGCCGGACGGGCGATTGCGGCTCCACAACTTGGCTACATGAAAAGACTAATTTACATGAATATAGACGGCAAAGCCACTGTATTTATAAACCCCGAACTTGTGTTCCTTAGTGACAAAATGTTTGAGCTATGGGATGACTGCATGAGCCTGCCAAATTTACTGGTACGCGTCAAAAGGCATCAAACCATTCATATTCGCTATCAGGATCAGGACTGGAATTTCCACACGGATATATTGGAAGGCGATCTTTCCGAACTTCTGCAACATGAATACGATCATTTGAATGGAGTTTTGTGCACAATGCGGGCGATTGACGAAAAGTCGTTCCGCTGGAAACCAACCGCCAATCCGCCAAAGTAGAATGTTGAAAAATTGCCCTTTGTCTCCCAACTTATTTCTTACAACTCCTGTGTACAAAAATTTACGTCCAATTCTTCTTTTGTTAATCTGCCTGCCAGGTTTCTTACTTGCTCAAAAACCCAACGAGAATTACAAGTATCACATTTTTAAAGCCCAATCTCCGATCAAAATTGATGGCAATGCCGACGACCCTGCCTGGCAAACGACCGAAGTGGCCGACAATTTTTTCATGGTTCAGCCGATAGATACAAGCTTTGCAAGAGCCAAAACAGAAGTTCGGATGGCCTACGACAGTCAAAATATGTATATTCTGGTTGTCAATCATAAACCCGTTAAGGGTACACTTATCGTAGAATCGCTGCGACGGGATTTTTCGTTTAATAAAAATGACAATTTCCTGCTTTTCATGGATACGTTTGACGACCGCACCAACGGGTTTTCGTTTGGTAGCAATGCCGTTGGCGCTCCCTGGGACGGGCAACAATTTGATGGAGGAGCCGTCAATCTGAGTTGGGACAACAAGTGGGTGACGGCTGTAAAAAACCTGGAAGATCGCTGGATTTGGGAAGCGGCTATACCGTTCAAGAGTATTCGGTATAAACCGGGAATTACCTCCTGGGGCATCAATTTTAGCCGTTTGGATTTAACTATTGCCGAAAAATCGGCCTGGGCACCCGTTCCAAGGCAGTTCGCCTCGGCTTCGCTGGCCTATACCGGTCAGTTGATCTGGGATCAGCCACCACCGGATCCGGGCCTGAATATCTCACTGATTCCATATACAGCTGCCCGATTTAACAAAAACTTTCAGCGTTCAAATGATCACGAACGCAGCCTGGCGATTGGCGGAGATGTTAAAATCGGGATTACACCATCTATGAATTTGGACCTCACAGTAAACCCGGATTTTTCGCAGGTAGAAGTAGATGTGCAACAAACCAATCTGGATCGTTTTGAGCTTTTCTTTCCCGAGCGTCGTCAATTTTTCCTCGAAAATGCCGACCTATTTGCCAACTTTGGATATGCATCCATTCGCCCGTTTTTTTCCAGACGAATCGGCCTTGGCGTACCGATTCAGTATGGCGCCCGGTTGAGCGGTAAGTTGGATAAAAATTGGCGGTTAGGAATTCTAGACGTTCAAACTTCGGCACAGGATAGCCTTCCGGTTACTAATTATGCAGTTGTAGCCCTGCAACGGCAGGTTTTTGCCCGTTCAAATATTCGTTTCATGATGGTCAATAAGGATGCAATTCGGTATAGTCATGAGCTAAATAATGCCTTTTCCCGCTACAATCGAAACATTGGAACGGAGTTTAACCTGGCGTCGGCCAACAACCTTTGGTCTGGAAAAGCACTGTTTCTGAAATCCTTTAGCCCCGACCGAAAAGGTGATGACATGGTGCATGCCGCAGACATTCGATACGCAAGTACAAACTTTACCTGGCAATGGCAGCATGAATATATAGGAGCAAATTATAATGCCGAAGTTGGTTACGTCCCCAATTCCGTAAGAAATGGCTATTATAAAATAAATCCAAGTGTGGGCTATTTATTTTTTGTTAAATCAAATAGACTCATAAGCCACGGCCCCAAACTGCAAACCACGCTGTTTTGGGACAAAAAAAGAGCACTTTCAGACAACGAAACTGCTTTCGTATATACTTTTAATTTCAAAAGCCGTGGGTTGGCAACTATTTGGACAGCTACCAATTATGTACGGTTACTCCAACCCTTTGACCCAACTAACTCGGGCAGGGAAAGATTGAGAGCTGGTACCGAACATCGCTGGAAATCAGCCGGTTTTGAGTTTTTCTCAGGCCCTCAAAATAATTTTACCTATGATTTTTCAGGACGAGTGGGCGGCTACTACCAAAATGGCGAACGGTTAAATTTGGCCGTTAATGCAGGTTATCGTTTTCAGCCCTACGTGGCATTGGCACTAAGCAGCAATTACAACAGCATATCGTTACCCGCTCCCTGGAATCATATTGAATATTGGTTGGTTGGGCCACGGGTGGATGTAACATTCCGGAATAATCTATTTTTGACCACCTTTGTACAGTACAACAATCAGGCAGATAACATTAATCTAAATACTCGATTGCAGTGGCGCTACAAACCGGCTTCTGATTTATTCATCGTCTATACGGACAATTATTTACCCGAAAATTTTCATGTAAAAAACCGGGCACTCGTGGTAAAATTTACGTATTGGTGGAACGTATAGAAACCAAAGTGCATCTGCCGGAATGTGCAAAAAAATCCCCGGAGCTTACTGGCAAGCTTCGGGGATTTTTACTAATAAGCTGTCAATCTGAGTACTGAATATTCTATATATTTCTAGCACAGTAATTTTACTAAATAGGATATAACCATAAGTATCTTATTTTATGCTCAATACACCTTTGTACAAAGGAGTTCTCTTCCTGCTCCTGTTCGCCATTTTACCTTACTCTTGCCGCCAAAAAGATTATTTCAGCATGACTGAGGCTGAACTGATGACAGAGATTCAAAAGAAAAACACCTTCGACTCTCTCGTTGTCTATGGTCAGACGATTGGTCTTCGGGCTGACTCTGCATTTTACCGAAAGGAAGGGCTCCTACGTTACCTGGAAGAGATTGGCTACGGCCAAATGCCTGCAAACATTGAACACATTCAGAAAAAACTAAGCCCCGATTCGGCCCGTATTTGGGAAGCAGCCTGGAAAATTGCGGAAGGTACGTCTATGGCTGAGGCACTTGAAAATCTGGAACCAAATTATCCTGCATACCAAAGTCTCAAAAAGCATTATGCCCGACTTTCGCAAAATGGTCAGTCAGACAGTGCAGCGAAAGTAGCCGAAACGTTGAATACTTATCGGTGGATTCATCGACAAACACAGGGCGCAGAGCGGTGGGCACTTGTCAATATTAACGGAGCTTACCTGTCTGCCTTTGATTCATTGGGCAATTTACAATTTCAGATGAACGTAATTGTAGGAAAGGCAAACTCGCCAACGCCAGGAATTGACACCTACGCAACCAATGTAATTACGTATCCCTATTGGAATGTTCCTGAAAGCATTGCGCTTGAAGAGATGTTGCCAAAGATCCAGGAAAACAGGTACTATCTGGAACGAAATGGCATTGAGGTAATTGACGCAAAAGGACAGGTTGTGGACGAATTTTCGATTGAATGGGCGGATATAACTGCTGAAAATTTTAAATATAGATTTCGGCAGGAAACCGGAGAAGATAATTCGTTGGGGGTGATGAAGGTAAATATTGAAAATCCACTGGCCATTTATCTACACGACACCAACGTCAGAACGTTATTTGAAGCCAAACAACGGTGGAGAAGCCACGGTTGTATTCGGCTACAAAACCCGGTACAATTTGCTAACTTCCTGGCTAATAAAGAATTGCTACCGGCGGATTTTATTGAGAAGGCCATCAAAACACCCGATGAAGAGCATAAGCCTACAACTCATGCTTTGGAGAAGCGAGTTCCGGTATTCATTTTTCATTTAACTGCCGATGCAGATTCCCTTGGACGATTGATTTATTTTGAGGAGGCAAAAGAAGTCGCAGCGGCAAATCCCTGACTTACATTGCTGGCTTTTTGCAGCAGTTTTGATAGAGCAACGTACGAATCGTCGGGATAATACAGGAACATCCCGGCGCCATTGCGAAGCGTCTCAATGACAACTTTGTGATCGGCATACGACACGGCCGGGCACCCTAAACTACGACCCAACCTTCCTGTTTGGCGAATAAACGATTCACTTACGTAGTCGGCGCCATGCAATACGATGGCTCGTTCGAGTGCGCGGTCGTTGATATTTTTCTCTAATCCCTGTAATTTCAACGAGAGACCGTGCTTGCCCTGATAGACATCGAGTGCGCGGTAAAAACCAAGGCTGGACTGATAGGAAGAATTTTCGTTGGAGAACTTTTGCGCAAACTCATTTCCTGAATTTCTCCCATGCGCTACGTAGGTATTCAATACTAATTTCTTTGCCTCAAAATCAACAATGTAGAGTCTTTTGTTGCGGGAAGATTGGCTAAAATCTACAATTGCGAGGATAGGACGGCTAAATTTTTCCTGTTGAAATCCAAACCACGCTTGCCGAAACGCATCTTTGGAAAGTCCAATAGATTGTAAATGCAAGGAGTCGTACAGCGCCTGACAGGCACTTTCAAGAGCCTGCGCCGACTCTCCGACAGAATCTATGTTAGATATACTTGTAGTCTTTTCTAAAGATTTTTCGTTGATAAACGAGCTGCCATTTCTTTGAAATCCGGCCAAAAGGCCCGCCAGAATTGTTCCAAACACGAACAGGATTGTAGTTCTTTTCATTTATTTCTTGATAAATACCTACTTAATTTTCAAGCAGTTAGTAAATGGAGTATGTTTCAAAACCAAACAAAAAACGAAATCCAGGGCTTAACCTTGCCTTGCATGATGTGGTATTTTGACCTCAGATAACATATCACGGCTCCAAGTTACAATCGGATACTTATTTATAAGGAAGTTAAAGCTGATTTGGTTCCCGTTTTATGTTTTCCCATTTTTTATCAATTTGTAAAAATTAAACAAATGCTACCCGTTCAAATTAGTTTACTTGATACCTTTGCTCTGTATCATTCCTGAATGCGTAGAAATGGATTCGCCCTATTCTCTCCGTCGGTTCGCTGTTCTGAGATCACTTTCCTCATTTTTTTACAACCCCATGACTCGGGCGGTCGGTCTTGTATTTGCTGCCGATAGCTTTTTGTTTGGCAGTTGGGTGGCCCGAATCCCTTTCATAAAATACCAATTGGGGCTTAACGACGCACAGCTGGGGCTTGCACTTTTTGCGATGCCCATCGGTTCGATTTTGATGAATCCATTTACCGGACGCATCATTCGTGCCATCGGTTCGGCAAATGCCAGCCTGCTTGGCGGGATTTTATTCTTTCTCAGCGTGCTGTTACCGATTCATGCCGGTACTCTTGGTGTGCTCACTGCCGGATTATTTTTCATGGGCATTTTTACGGCCTTGCTAAATGTAGCCATGAATACGGCAGTCACTAACATTGAACGCGAACAGAACATCCGGATCATGTCTACCTGCCACGGCATGTGGAGCCTTGGGGGCATGTTTGGCAGTGCCCTGGCCGGGCTACTAATTTGGGCAAATATACCTGCCAATTACCACATGATTGGAGTAGCTATCTTTCTGGTATCCAGCCTTTTGCTTTTGAAAGATCAACTTACATCCATTCCTGAGATTCGGCAGGCAGACGGTTCTTCGCTCGCCAAACCAACACCAGAGTTGTTAATTCTAATTTTTATTGGCATTACCATTTCCGTTGGTGAAGGGTTGGCGTTTGATTGGAGTGCCATTTATTTACGCGAAGTCTCTCACGCCACAGCTTCCGTTTCGGCCCTGGGCTTTGCATTTTTTGCCTTTGCCATGACTTTGGGTCGATTTATTGGAGATAGTTTTATTCCGCATATTGGCGAGAAACGTCTTTTACTTTTCGGCGGAATTTTAGGCGCACTTGGGCTCAGCCTTGCAGTTCTGATCCCGGCGCCATCTATTGTATTGCTCGGGTTTCTTTTACTGGGATTTGGTTGTTCTCTCGGTGCGCCCATTTTATATGCGGCATCCATGCGACTGCCTCATACCGCGCCAGCCGCCGGACTCGCTACCTATGCAACATTTAGCTTTGTGGGTTTCATGGCCGGACCGCCAATGGTTGGCTTTGTCGCCGAAGCCTTCGGTCTTTCGTATGGGCTGGTTTTAGTAGGTTTGTTGTTGGTTTTAGGATCAGTGGTAAGTCGCTGGGCACGGCTGTAAGCAACAACCTATACTGCGGCTTTTTGCTTTTTCTTTCCTAATGAGATTAATAAAACACCGGCTACAATGATCAGAGCAGAAAGTAACGACTGACCTGTGAGAGCTTCTCCGGCAAAAGCCCATCCCAATAGCATTGCTACCACCGGATTTACGTATGCATAGGTAGATAGTAACTGAGGAGGAGCATTGCGCGCCAGCCACGCAAAGGAAGAAAATCCAATTAAAGAACCGAAAATAATCAGGTAAATCAGTGCACCGATGGCTTTATCGGGTGCGTGACTGATGCTAAATAGTGAAACGGGCTCAACCAAGAGACTTACAACCAACAGCACGCCACCGCCAACGAGCATTTGCACGGCGCTGGAAATAATCTGAGTGGGAAGTTTCATGTGCCCAGAAAGCAAGGTACCCGTAGCCCAGGATAAGTTACAGAACATAATAATGACAATGCCCAGCCAACTTTCGGTTGACGTAGCCTGAAATCCACCCGGCTTTACCAGGAGTCCAATTCCGATCATGCCAACTATCAATCCTGCCAATGCCAGTTTCGTTGGTTTTACTTTACTGAATGACAACCAGTTAAGCACCATAATGAATAGTGGCAGCATCCCAGCCAATAAGGCGGCTACACCTGTTGGTACATATTGAATAGCCATCGTCATTCCGCCGTTGGCAACAGATAGCAGCAACACACCGATCAGTCCGGCGGAGTACCATTGCTGACGTGTGGGACGCGAATGACCGGTTAAGCGTGCGTAAGGATATAGGATTAATCCGGCGGTCAGCAACCGACAGCCCGCCATGTAAAGTGGGGGCATGTTTTCGGTCATGAAGTGAATAAATAAATAGGTAGACCCCCACAGGATATACACCGAAATCAGATTCAGAATTAATTTGGTGCGAAAATTCCCTGAAATACGGGAAGACAACTGAGGCAATACACTGAACGCCATACTACTAAATTCTTGAAATTAAGAAGAGGTAACGACCTATTCAAAACCCAAAGTTCCCCCATTTTCTGGATTTTCTGAGCTCTCTTATAATTGTACTATTTATAGTTTATTAAGTATAAAAATGTTTGATTTTTTTCTAAATAATTATCTAAAAATCAGGAGGTGGTCTTTCCGGGCAGGATAAAAATTGACTTTACTTACAATATTATATCCAGTTATAAACCAGTAAAAGAGCCACTTCCGGTTCTGGAAGTGGCTCATGATCAAAAAGTGTTACAACACTAGCTTTTCCTAGTTCTTCGGACTTCCTCCCATCGATGCGGGTGGTGTTTCTTTGGCCGGGCCTTCTTTTCTTGCCTTTTCAAAATCGCCAGCCTTAATTACCGTAAATTTAGAATAATCCAGGTACTTGTTAGCAGCCGCTTTGACAGTCTCGGGTGTTAGCGCTTCGATCTTTTTCTCAAAATCTGCATCCCAATCCATACTGCGGTTAAGGTACAAATTATTGTTCAGGGTTCCGGCTAAGGCGCCGTCCTGCGCACGACTTACCTGCCTCGACTGCAAATAGCCCGAACGGGCGGCTTTGAGTTCTTCGGCAGTAAAACCGTCTTTCAAAACCCGCTCAATCTCTTCCTTAAACGCTGCTTCAAGCTTCTCCACATTTTGCGGAGCATAAATAGCATACCCCAAAAAGCTACCGTTTTTATCGAGTGAACTTGCGCTAAACTGCGAACCGACCCCATAACTAAGACCCTCTTTCTGACGAATTCGGGTAGCAAGTCGTGAATTCAGAAACCCTCCACCCAGCATATAGTTTGCCATAATCAAGGCCGGGTATTCCGGATCTGAATCTTTCAAAGGCATGTTCAGGCCAGCTACAAACATCGCGTTGGCTTTGTCGGGTGTTTCAAACGATTTGTTCTCGGCCTTTACCGCCACGTACGGCGACTCAATCCTTTTGAAAGGTTTTGGGCTTTTCCAGGAAGAGAATTTTTCTTCAATAATTTTTTGAATTTCCTCTTTTTCAAAATCTCCTACTACCGCCACTGAGGCATCAGAGGCACCATAAAAATCTTTATAAAAAGCCTTTACCTGATCTAGTGTAGCGGCCTTTATTTCTGCAATCTCCTCATCAAAAGTAGCTACATACCGAACATCTCCCTTAGGATAAGGAGAAGTAAGCCGCCGGTATTCTGTAATGGCAATTGCCTGAGGTTCACTGCGCTGAGACTCTATTTGGGCCAACTGCTCTTGTTTCAATTTTTCAAATTCATTGGCATCAAAAACCGGTTCTTTCATGACTTCTGCTACCAATTTCAATACTTCCGGCAAATTCTCACCCGTTGTTTCAATGGATGCCCCCGCCTGATTGCTTCCACCAAAGAAACTTACGCGCGCTTTGAGTCGATCAAATTCGTCCTTGATTTGCTGACGACTTTTGGTCTTGGTTCCTTTGTCTAGCATAGAGGCGGTCAGGCTGGCAATTGTTCCCTTATTCATCAGACTTTTCTGATCTCCCATGCGAAGTGTCAAACGTGCGGCTACCACATTTCCGCGCGTCTTTTTGGGCAAAAGTGCCAGTTCGATCGTATTGGGTTTTTCTACCTTAGTCGTACGGCTTTCAATATTGGCAGGTGACGGATCAAACGCTTCACCTTCGGCCATCAAAGCCTCCCCTTTATAGTCTTTTACGAGTTCGGCAATGTTTGGGGCAGAAGGAGTTTCGGTCCGGTCCGGATTCGCCTCGGGCACGAAAGTACCCGTGGTACGATTGGAGGGTTTGAAATAATACTGCGCTACCCGAAATACGTCGTCGGCGGTAACTTTACGGACGGCATCCCGAAACAAAAACGACAGACGCCAGTCCCCTGCGGCGATAAACTCACTGATTCCCAATCCGATACGCTCTGAACTTCTAAACTGCAAATCCCAGTTTTTCAGAATCGTAGTTTTGGCTCTTTCTACATCTTCTGCCGAAGGCTTTACCTTAGCGGCTGAGTCCAGCGTCGCAATCATCGCGGCACGTGCTTCGTCCAGAGATTTTTCTTTTAATACTTCTGCGCCAAAATAAACGTATCCCGGATCATGTAGCGAAAATGTAAATCCATACTGACTGGAAGCTTTTTTCGTATCCACCAGATTTTTATACAGTTTACCGTTAGGCTCAGCCGTCAAAACCTCAACCAATACATCCATCGCCGGATAGTCGGCATGCGAACCCGGCATGATATGGTACGCACAAGCCACCATTTGCACATCGCCTACCCGCCGAACATTCACAAAGCGTTCGCCGTCCTGAATAGGTTCCACGGTATAGCTGACAGGCAGCACACGGGTGGGTTTGGCCAATTTGCCAAAGTATTTTTGTATAAGCACCAGGGTTTTGGCTTCGTCAATTTTTCCGGCAACGGTCAGTACGGCATTATCTGGCTGATAGTATTTTTTATAAAATGCCTGTAAATTCTCGATGGGTACATTTTCAATGTCGGAGCGATTTCCGATGGTTGATTTTCCATAGTTATGCCATTCAAAAGCGGTTGACGAAACCCGCTGCCACAAAACCCGAAAGGGGCTGTTTTCACCAGATTCAAATTCATTCCGAACCACGCTGAACTCACTTTCAAGATCTTTTTTGGCTATATACGAATTGACCATCCGGTCGGCTTCCATATCAAGCGCCCAATTAAGATTCTCGTCCGTGGCCGAAAAGGTTTCAAAATAATTGGTACGGTCATAGGATGTCGTTCCGTTAGGACGAGCACCGTGTTCCGTAAGTTCCTGCGTAATATTTGGGTGATTCGGTGTGCCTTTGAACACCATGTGCTCGAGCAAGTGCGCCATGCCGGTTTCACCATAGCCCTCGTGGCGCGATCCAACCAGGTAGGTCACATTAACCGTAATCGTAGGCTTAGAAGGATCAGGAAAAAGCAGGACTTTTAGCCCGTTGTCCATTTGATATTCCGTAATTCCTTCTACCGAAGTAATTTTTTTAATCCCTTCCGGAACCTGCGCCAGAGCCTGTACCGCCAGCAAACCTGACAGCAGTAGATAGCCTGCGGTGCGTTTTGTGTTTTGTAAAAATTTGTTCCTCATTCTTTTCATGGTCAAATGTTAGTTAAATAATTAATTATAAAGGGGCTCAAACAATGAAAATAGGTCCTTTACGGAATTAAATGACTCGTTTTGGTACAGACGGTTTTTCAGGCTTATAAACTAAATACTTTACTTTACACGTTGCCAGGTATCCGTCCGGCCCAGGAGCGACACGCCCACATATCCTCTCACGTCCAACGTGCTGTTTCCCCGAAGGGTCATTTTGCAGCTATACTCCTTTCCATTTTCAGGATCGTAAATTGTACCATCCACCCAGGTATTGTCACCTTCGAAGGCAAATCCTTTTAAATTAACCAAACCTACGAGCGGTTGTTTTCTTTTGGCAGGATCTGGATTATTGCTGTCAGTTTTGGGCTTGTTTGTTGCCGGATCATTCGGCTCTTTCAGCCATACTATTTTTCCAAAATACCTGGAACCTTGTTTATAAATCTCCACATGACCCTTTTTTGATCCGGTGAGCCAGGTACCTGTCACAGCATCAGGACTTTGGGCCAAAGCAATCGAAGCAGGCAGCATCAGACAGCAACTCAGAAAAAACAAGGAGAAAATTAAACGCGCATATTTTTTCATCTTAAATTGAATGTTTATCATGCGGAATCGTTTTTAAAGTGACTCTAATGTACAGAACCTCTAACGAAAAAACCAAAATCAGGATATATGCGGCCTTCCCGAATTTTACACTCCTTACTCATTCTTAGCCTTTTGCTAGCTGTTGCGGCCTGCTTTCGTCCGTCAATTCCTATTTCTACCGGAACAGTTTATCCGATTGATGTTTTTATGCAAAATGAAAATCCCGATCGGCCATATTCGGAACTTGAATGGGTAGAAATTTCGAGAGAAGATACTCTTGATACACGACAGAAAAAAAATAGTGAGCGTATGCTTTACCGGGGCAATGATGCCGAATCGAAAGATCTTTTGACGGCACAACTTGTTCTGAAAGCCCAGAAACTTGGCGCAGATGCCATCATGAGTGTCCAGTACAAATACTTCACTTCGGCCACAAAAGAAGGTTTTGTCATGAAAGGATTGGCCATTCGTTATCGCGGAGACTGAGACAAATCTAGTCCAAATCGGTTTATTCTTCGAGTTTGGAGGTAAGTTTACCAGAAGGTAGCGGATCCAACGGTGCCTGACGGGGCACTTCCTGCGACGGAGCGTCTGTTTTATTCAGAAGCTTGAAGCGGTTGAAGCTATGCGTAAACTGCATGCTTACGCCGCCCGTTGTGAGTGCGTTGTTGAGCAATAAAGGTGACTGAATATTGCGGTTATAGGCTTTTAAACGCACACTTCCACTTTGCGACATCCAGTATTCCAGCGTCCATTCTCCCAAAAGACTCGTAGCATCATACTGATTTGAGCCATAAGTAAAGCGCCCGTCTCGGGTAACCCGGAAGCGATCGTTCAGAAAGCGATACGAAAACCGGAGTTGTAAATTGTCAAATGCATTCTGATCCAGAGAAAGCCCTGTGACGCCTACTTCCAGGTTTTCGTTTAGAGCAGAAGCCCATTTACTGATTTGATTGGAAACTAATTCACTGATGCTGTTGCCAATAAACGACTGACTTTGGTTGGGCTGTGCAAGGAATACATCCTGCGGGCTCAGCAACTGATTGAAAAGAATCAAGCTACTCACCTGTCGGCTCAGCTCCTGTTCATCGCTTTTGAGCCGACTTTCAAACGCCGCTACGGCCGACCGGTATTCTCCCGAAGAAGGATACTCCTTAACGGCCAAATCGTAACCAATTGTTGGTGATAGTAGTCTGTCGGTCAGGGCAATGGTAACTTCTACGGGGTAGCGTCTCGCAATTAAATCGCTTGCTGTATTTCCGGTGGTTGACAATCCGGGCAGCACACCGGAGAGTGACGCAAGTTGTGTATATCCGGCCTGAACGTCAAGTAATGCGCCATATGGATCGCCGGACCAGGTCAGGCGGCTGCCGGGTTTAATGGTAAATTTCTTATTCAGTGCGTTTTGAAAGGTAAAAGTGTAATCGCCCCGTTCAATTTCATAATTACCGGCCATTGTAAAATCACCCTTTGTGTCCACTTTCATATTCAAAAGGCCTCTTCCGTAGGCTTTTATGATATCTCCCGCCTGACGATCCAGCTGAATTTCGCAGTATGCATCGGGAGTAATGTTAAAATTGAAATCCATTTTTATACCCCCCACATCCATACTGCGTCGTTCGGCATTTTGTGAACCCAAACTATCATTTTTAATCATGGCACTCACAAATTGAATGTAATCCTGAGTGGTTACTTCCGTGGCCCCATCCAGTGGAATGTACATGCGCGTACCTTTGTTGCTCGTGACGTCTGCCTCAATTGTCAAATTGTCAATCGGGCCATATAAGCTTGCTTTTCCGCTAACATAGGCCGTGCCATAAAACAGGTCATTATCTTTCAGGGTGGTATTCAGGATTTTGAAATTGCGCATATCGGCATTGAATCCCAGCGAAAAAAGTTTGAATCCGTCATGATACACGCCCCCGCGAACCGTAGCCGTATTACCTTCCTGATCGGTCACAAGCATATTTTTGGTGGCAATCTCACTTTCGCTAAACGTCACAACGTCGGCAAATGAGAGGACCGATTGCAGGTAATCAAATGTCAGGCGACCCTGATCAATTTTTACCTGCCCATTCAGGATCGGATTTTCGGGTGTTCCTTTAACCGTCACGACACCTTTGGCCGTTCCGCTGACGTCAGAAACCAGCCCTTCGCTGAACGGCTCAATAATTTTAAGGGAAGTTCCATTAAAATCAGCTTTCAGATTCAGGGAATTTTCGCGTCGATTGGGATCATAGTTGCCGGAAAGAGTAAACACCCGGCTGAGATTCTTCTCCAAGTGGGCATCAATCGAAAACTGACCAAGAAGTTGATCCCACTCGCCGCTACCCGAAAAATTTCCCAGTTCGTAGTTCTCGTAACTTAGACCTTCTACTTTAAAATCGCTGCTTAACTCACTGTAATTGAACATATCATGCAACTCCGCTGTTCCGTCCATGATACCGCCCAACTGAGTTTCAAACACAGGATTAAGCGTAGAAAGTCGGAAATTTCGTATTTCAAAGTTCAGATTTCGGGTCGAATCATTATTCATTTCTCCATTGAGGGAAATTCGCTGCTTTCCACTTTGCAGAGAAAGGTTGCTAAATTCGGTGCGTTTGCCGCTGATCGTAATCAGATTCGTTGGATTTACATTCCACACCTCATCCAGCAAAAACAAATTTGATCGATTGAGCCTTAAACTGAATCCATTGGCCAAAAACCTGACTTCTCCGTTGAGATTTGCCCGATTAGCGCTGTTGGTCTGTCGCAGCCCGCTTGTGAAATCAATGTGATCTTTATCCCAAATCGCTTCAATATCCAGCCGTTCCGTAGGAGCCAGGGTGTTGATTTTTTGATTTTTTGAAGTAATCAGGGCGGATGCCAGAACTTCCGCGCTACGTACAAATTTTGAAGTTGTTATATCAACTTCTGCATCCAAAAACTGATTTGTCCCGATTTTGAGCGTGTCGATCTGTGCTGCTGTGCTGAGGAAAGCCGTGTTGCCCATCCGAAAGATTCCTTCTACACGATTTTTGCCAAAAATCGCTAAGTCCGGATAAACGAAATCAAGCAACTTTGAGACATTTTTGCCCTGTATTGCATACAAAACCGAATAATTTCGATCTACATGCTCCTTATTTTTTCGGGCATAGTACGTTCGTCGAGCAGACTCATTTCCCCAAAAATAGAGTTTATATTCCTGCAATAAACCGCTGAGGTCTTCCAAAGCCTCACTGATGACAAAATTACCGGAAAAGCGAGCGTCCAGAAACTCGGTCCCGACCTCAATCGTGCGTTCGTTGGGTTGTTGACTCGACGTGATCAGGAGAGTATCCATCACTAAATTCCGGCTATTGCGGGGCGTAAGCAGAAAGGTGTTTAAGAAGCGCGCACGTCCAACCAGCTCATCGACCGTATTGCCTTCAATTTGGGCGTCGATTTGGGTTTGCAGCGTCAGTGGTTCCGCAGAAAAACCAAGAGCCATAAGATTAGCCTTTTGGACAACCCCCTGCAAATCAAAGGTATTCTGGGCAGCAGATAAATCTATTTCTCCATCCAGATTAAATGTCAGATTGGTGTCGGCAGAACTGACCTGCCCGTTAAAATAAGCTTTTTGTAAATTTCCGCGAAGCTGTATATTCCGATAATCATACTGATTAAAACCCAGCCTTGTAACCGTAGCATCCAAATTGGCAGAAGCCGTAGTAATATCAAATCCTTTCCCAACAATTTTACCGGAAAAATCCAGCTTTTGCAGACTTTGGGGGCGGTCAAACAGCAGCCCGATATTTAGCCCTGCCGTTTTCAAGAACCCGTTATAGGTTGACGTATACCGATCATTGATATGAAAAAGCATGTCGGTAGCCAGATTTCCTATTTCGGTCCGGACGTTACTTTTGAGGTCAAAGTCAACGGCAGTTCCGGCAAAAGTTCCATCAATTTCTACTAAACCAAATTTACCAAAAGTTTCGTGGAGGTCCGTTTCAGGATAGTACTGCACCAGGTCCTGCGTTTCGATGCGGGAACTTACAAGGTTGAATTTCATGGTTGTAGACCAGAAATCGGGCAAACCTTTAAACCCAAAATCACCCGAAAGTCGGCTTCCTTTGCCAAACCGCAGGTCGGTGTTTCGTACGATAAAATTGTCAACTGCTCCGTCAAAATCTCCCGAAAGTCGCCAGGTTTCATTTAATGTAAGCAGATATTCGTGAAAAAGCCCCAAATCGTCCGAAAAAATACGGCTATTCTCAAAATGTGCAATCATCCGCACTTTTTGATTAAAATCTCCAAAATCAGATGGCTTATCGTAATTAAAACTCAGGTAATTAGTCAGATAACTTCCACCGATATAGGCACTTAACGAAGCTAACTCTATTTTTTTGGCACAGTACATAAACCGTGTATCGAGGTCGTGTACTTTTAGTTTGGATTGGCGGTCGATAGTAGTTAGATCCTTCGCCACGAACTGAATGGTATCACCCAAAACCAGAAAATCCTGCAACTGCACGTTCAGGTCCCGCAATTCAAAATGGTAGTAATCAAAAACACTCGGGCTTCGGGTATAAGGTTCGCGGGGATCGTCGTAATGAAAAACAGCATCGGTCAGGGTTGCTTTGCCGATAGTGAACGGGATATTCTGATTTGGAATGCTGTTGGTTGTATCACTCGGCTGAACCATTTGATTGATTCGGCTGATGAAATAATCCATGTTCAGGTAGCCGTTTTGCGTTTTTACCAAACGCACATTGGGCTGATAAAGAGTTACTTCATCGAGGTGAATCTCCCGGGAAGAGTTTTCAATAATGGTCCAGATATTGAAATTTATATCAATGCGTCCGACATCAATCATGGGTTGGCTGAGGCTATCTTTCACAGAAACTCCTTCCAGCGAAATCACATCCAGCCATTTGACATTTATGCGTTCAATTCCCAGCGGATAGCCCATCGCTTTCGAAAGCTTTTGGACTACTTTCTGCGTCAGGTAAGTTTGTACAGACGGATCCTGCATGGCAATGTTTACTACCCCAAGTACATATAGTCCCAGGATAATAAGCAATACAAATGCGTTTCCGACTTTTTTGAGAATATGGATCATGGATGCAGCTTTAAGGCATAAGTTGCCCCATCTTGCAGTAATTTACCTATTTTTGTGCAAATTTTTACTGATTTGCATGATTATATTAGCCATTGAATCCTCCTGCGACGAAACCTCGGCTGCTGTCATTTCTAACGGCAAAATTCGCTCCAATGTTGTTGCTACGCAGCTTATTCATCAAACCTACGGCGGAGTAGTTCCAGAGTTGGCTTCGCGAGCGCATCAGCAGTTGGTGTTACCTGTGGTCGACAAAGCGATTCAGGATGCAAAAATAGCGAAAAAAGATCTGCAAGCCATAGCGTTTACTAAAGGGCCGGGGCTTTTGGGTGCCCTGCTCGTGGGTACCTCATTCGCCAAATCGATGGCTTTGGGGCTGGACATTCCGCTGATTGAGGTCAATCACATGCAGGCACACGTTTTAGCGCATTTTATAGATGCGCCCGCTCCTGCCTTTCCCTTTATTTGCCTGACTGTCAGCGGCGGTCATACGCAACTGGTGTTGGTACGGGATTATCTGGATATGGAAATCATTGGCCAAACGCTCGATGACGCCGTAGGTGAAGCTTTTGACAAAACGGCCAAACTGCTCGATTTGCCCTATCCGGGCGGGCCCTTAATCGACCGCTATGCACGTGAAGGAAATCCGCTGGCATTCGACTTCCCGATTCCGGATGTCCCCCGACTTGACTTTTCTTTTAGTGGAATAAAAACGTCAATTCTTTATTTTTTACAAAAACAAACCCGACAAAACCCTGCGTTCATTCAGGAGAATCTCCCCGACATCTGTGCCAGTATTCAGCACACGCTTGTGAAAATTTTGTTAAAAAAGTTAAAAAAAGCTGCCTCCGAAACCGGAATTCGTGAAATCGCCATTGCCGGTGGAGTTTCGGCAAATGCGGGCCTGCGGAATTCGCTGACTGAGCTGGGAAAACAATTGAACTGGAACGTCTATATCCCAGCCTTTGAGTATTGTACCGACAACGCTGCCATGATTGCCATTGTGGCCCATTTCAAATTTCTACAACAGGATTTTACTGACCAAACCGTAAGCCCTATGGCCCGCATGGAATGGTAAAAACGGCTTTTGTCCTATAAATTACTATAAATCAAATCTTATGCTTACGCTTTCCGAACTCTGGATCTATCCCGTCAAATCGTTGGGAGGAATTTCGATATCTCAGTCCGAGGTGGAAGAACGTGGTCTTCGTTACGACCGGCGGTGGATGATTGTAGATGAATCGGGAGTTTTTGTCACGCAGCGCTCGGTTCATTCCATGGCTCTGATCGACGTTGCTTTTTCTGAGGGAGGTTTTTCATTAACGCATCGTTCCCATTCGGAAAAAAGCCTGTTTTTGCCATTTCAACCCGTCAGCAAAAAGGTGGTACAAGTTCGCGTATGGGACGATGAACTCCCCGCCCTGTCCGTTTCTGACGAGCTCGACAGTGGACTGAGTGAGTGGTTTGGCCGAAGCGTTCGACTGGTCCTGATGCCCGAATCCAGTCAGCGATTGGTAGACCCCCGCTACGCAAAACACAACGAAACCGTAAGCTTTGCGGATGGATACCCGGTGCTTCTTATCGGCCAATCGTCGCTTGACACGCTGAATGCGAAACTGGAAGAACCTGTATCAATGAAACGCTTTCGGCCCAATTTGGTAATAACAGGTTCTGAGCCATTTGCCGAAGATAGCTGGACGAATGTTCGCATCGGCACGGCGGAGTTTTTAGTTGTAAAACCCTGTGCCCGTTGTGTACTTACGACGGTTGATCCGCTCACGGGAGAAACCGGAAGTGAGCCTTTGAAAACATTGGCTACGTTTAGAAAGCAAGGAAATAAAATACTTTTTGGACAAAATCTGCTGCCTTTGCCGGGCCAATTGGCCGTGGGTGATACGCTACGTTTTAGCTAGTTTATGGAAGATTCTGCTGCTGTACCCTACCGATTTAAACCTATTCATCTTCATTGGCTTAGCCTGGATATTGTAGCAGGGGCGGTAGTATCGCACCTTGCGGCAAGTCGCCTGCCGGATGACCAAACGCCTGTTAACTATCTGGTAATCATACTATTGGGCCTTGTAGTTTTAGGCATTTATACACTGGATCATCTTTTAGATAACCAACGCCCTTCGCCGCCTCGTACCCAACGACATTCCTTTATTCGGCTGCATCAGGCCCTTATTTGGCGCCTTACTGCCGGAGCAATCGGTTTAGCTGCGCTACTGGTATGGTTTACGCCGCGCGAACTTTGGTTTTTCGGATTTGGTATGCTGATTTTCGTAGCATTTTATCTTTGGCTGGTGTCACGAATTCCCGAAAAAAGTAATCGACAGGCAGTAAAAGAACCCATTACCTCTCTGATTTATGCGGGCGGTGTGTGGGGAAGTACCTGGTTTTTGGGGCGTGATGTTTCCTGGGAAAGTATGGTGCTGGGTCTCGTTTTTTTTATGCTTACCTTCCAGAGTTTATTGCTCTTTTCACATTTTGAAGCGCTGCGTTACCGGGAAGTGTTCAACCTTGCGCGTTGGCTCAAAAGACCACGTACTCTCCAAATCATTCAGGCAATCAGCCTGTTAACGGTTGTTATGTGCCTTGCAGTCTGCTTTTATTCTGAATTTCGTTATGCGCAACGGCTTTCCCTTATCCTTATCGCAATAACGGCAGCCCACTACTGGATGATGAAAAATCCGGAAAAAGGTGTGCTTAATGAACGCTTCCGAATTGCGGGAGAGCTGGTTTTTGCGCTTCCTTTATTGGTATTGTAGAAAATGAATTAATGATCCATTGTCATTCTGACCAGCTCAATTCGGGTATCCTGCATGGAAATAATCGTGAATGTATAGGGTGCGACCCGTATGTCATCATTTACTTTGGGTAAATCGCCGTGAACATGAATCAACATTCCGGCCAGTGTATCGTAGTCTCCTTCTGGAAACTTCCAGTCATATTTTTCATTGAGATAATCTACTTCGTGGCGGGCACTAAAAATATAGGTATGCTCATCCACGCTTCGTTCGGTCCAGTCTTCGGTGGTATCATATTCATCCTGAATCTCTCCAAAAATCTGCTCGACTACATCTTCCACGCTTACGAGGCCTGAGGTTCCGCCAAACTCATCGACTACCAAAGCAAGACTTTTCCGCTCTTCCAGAAATCTCAGCATCAGGTCACTAGCAGGCATTGCTTCCGGAACAATTAATATTGGGGTGATGATGTTGGCAATTTCTTTGGGTTTACGAAACAGAGCCAGCGAATGACAGTAGCCAACTACTTCATCAATCGAATCTCGGTACACCACAATTTTGGAATGCCCGCTACTAATAAACGCCTGTCGAAGATCTTCGATGGTATCTTCCAAAGCCACGGCCGTGATTTCCGTTCTGGGAATCATGCAATCTCTGATCCGAACATCCTTAAAATCCAGCGCATTAATAAACATACGTTCCTCCATGCGATGATCTTCGTTTTCGGTATCATCGGCCGAAGCAGATTCTTCTCGCCCAAAACCATGCGCCCGGGACTCAGCAGAGGCGTGATTCATGAATGGTTCGAGAACCCAATACACGGGCGTCATGCCCCACTCGGCCAAGCGCACGGGAAACGCCTTCAAAGAAACTACTGCCGGAAACAACCGACCAATCTGCAACCAACTCATATAGCTACTGATCCAGAGAAGGATGGCTACTAAAAAAAGCAGCGCCAGGTGCCAGGGTTCTGAAAGATTTGGAAGATAAGTAAACCAGGTCATAACCAGATAAAAACTACCAAAAGCAACAATCAGCAACCGAGCCATTCGAAGGATACGCCGCCAGTAAGCAACCTGTTCAGGAAGCCTGACAGAATCATCGCCGGAGGAAAATATCATGGCGGGCAAATCGAGCAGAATCGCTCGTACAGCCCCGAAATAACCGGCAAAAAAGAAAAAAACTACTGCGAGAGTCGGATATAAAACGTTCATCTGGATTTTTGTTTGGGTAAGGTTCGGCCTTTTTGTACTGGCTTGGCCGATGGCTTGGAAGCTGGTTTTTCAATTATTTTCAAGCGATAATACTGATGGCCCAATAGTAAGGTTAAGCTGAGCATGAGCAACCAATAGCTGTTGCTCAAATCGGTACGTCGCCATTCAAGAACCCAAAGGATAAAAAATCCGATAGTTGCTGCAAGTAGTATTGTTTTTACTAATTTGGAATTCATCGCTTATAATTCAGTGGTAGACTGGTAATTTTCAAACTATATTCTAAAAATTTCAGCTGCCAAAGGTAAATGGTTTAGGCCAAAGAGACACCTTTCCTGCGCATTTCCCGATGCGGTTTCTACCGCATATTTTGGTAAATTTAACTAACTTGCAATTTAATAGTAGTCTTGTATTTGAAATACCAAATACCGTATACAATTTCTTGATATAATCCTTAAAACCATGAGTGAAACTATGATGCGCTTCAAACCGGGTGTAGTAACCGGTGAGGGAGTAAGTGAAATCTTCCATCATGCCAACCAAAATAACTATGCCCTTCCGGCAGTTAACGTGGTAGGTACCAACTCAGTGAATGCTGTTCTTGAAACCGCTCGTGCGGTCAATAGTCCGGTAATCATTCAGTTTTCCAACGGAGGAGCCATATTTTACGCGGGCAAAAGCCTTTCCAACGAAAACCAAAAAGCTGCTATTGCCGGAGGAATCTCGGGCGCGATGCACGTGCATCAAATGGCGGAATTATACGGAGTACCGGTTATTTTGCACACCGACCACTGTGCTAAAAAACTTCTGCCCTGGATCGACGGCCTTCTTGAAGCCGGAGAGCGCCACTTTGACCAATATGGCAAGCCACTGTACAGCTCGCACATGCTGGATTTGTCGGAAGAGCCTCTGGAAGAAAACATCGAAATCTGCTGCAAGTATTTTGAGCGCATGGCCAAAATGGGCATGACCATCGAAATAGAATTGGGCGTAACGGGTGGAGAAGAGGATGGTGTGGATAATACCGACGTAGATAGCTCAAAACTTTATACACAGCCAAACGAAGTGGCACATGCCTACGAAGAATTGCTGAAAATCTCACCGAACTTTACCATTGCAGCCGCTTTTGGAAATGTTCATGGAGTATACAAGCCCGGCAATGTGAAGCTCGAACCGAAAATCCTGCTTAATTCTCAAAATTATATTGTTGAGAAATTTGGGACCGGTCCGCTACCTGTGAATTTTGTATTCCACGGAGGATCAGGCTCTACGCGTGAGGAAATCCGGGAAGCAATCGAATACGGTGCCATCAAAATGAACATCGACACCGACATGCAGTGGTCTACCTGGGAAGGTATTCTTGCCTATTACAAAGCCAAAGAAGGATACCTGCAAACGCAGCTCGGAAACCCCGAAGGCAGCGATTCTCCCAACAAAAAATACTATGACCCACGCGTATGGCTACGCAAAGGTGAAGAAACAATGGTTAGCCGTTTGAAAGTTGCTTTTGAAGACCTCAATTGCATCAATCGCCTTGCCTGAATCCTGTAATTCAGGATTTGTTTAAATAAAAAAAAGTCACGGTCAGTCAAACATTCTGCTTGCGTTGGCCGTGACTTTTTTTATTATTTTTCTAATTTTTGATCAATGGCTCTTTTCCTCAACAACCTTATCCTGAGGTTTATTTTTACTCCAAAAACTAGCCAAAAGCGATCCGGTAATGTTCATGATGGGGCCAAAAAGTGCGGGGGCAAGCCCTACCGTAGCTACTTTTCCCATTTGAAGGGCGAGCCCGGATGCCAATCCGCCATTTTGCAAACCAACTTCCAGGGCAATAGTCCGGCAATCCTGCTCCGGCAGCCGGAACATTCTTGCCAGTCCGTAGCCAAACGTGTAGCCTAACAAATTGTGAATGAGCGTACAGGCTACCAAAGCCAGCCCGATTGTGAGCAGGCTTTCACGCCCCGCTGCGGTGATGATACATATAATGAGGGCAATTCCAACCATAGACACCAAAGGCATGTAGCGATTGAGCCAAACGGTTTGTTTTCGGAAAATATAATTGACAATCAAGCCTAGTCCGATAGGCAAGATGATCATTTTCAAAATGTCAATCATCATCTTAATAAAATCAACTTCTACGAAAGTTCCGGCCAGCCATTTCATGAGAGCGGGCGTAATGAGCGGTGCGAGCAGCGTTGCCACGGCGGTGATCGTGAGCGAAAGTGCTACGTTGGCCTTGGCAATGTAAGACATTACGTTGGAGGCCAATCCACTGGGGGAGCTACCTACTAAAATAACCCCGGCGGCGACTTCCGGTGGAAAGTCAAATGACATGGCAAGGGTGTACCCAACTACGGGCATAATGGTAAACTGGCAAAACAATCCGATAAAAACGCTGCGTGGGGCTTTTACTATGCCTTCAAAATCTTTCAGTCCCATCGTTGTACCCATGCCAAACATGATAATCATGAGGAGAGGTACAATTAGATTTTTCAATTCAAAACCACCAATTCTTGTGAATGGCTCCGGAAAAAACATGGCGAGTGTAGCCGCCAAAATGATGGAAAGCGTGTAGAGGTAAGATCGCACGATAGACGCAGGTTGTAAATAAAGACAGGAATAAACAATGAATATAGCTGCCGCAGGCAACTTTTGGATAAGCAAAGGAAAGCAGTTTCAAAAACTACTGACTGTTACTGACCAACGTTTAACACAAAGTTATATTCACAAAATACAATCCTTCGGAAGAATCAGGATTTGACGTACAAAGGTGAAGACTACTTATTTTTTGAAAGGCTATATGAAAGATGTAAACCCATGGAAAGGCTGGGAAACGGCCCGTAAGCACCGGGTTCGTCGGTTCGGACATCAAAAAAATTGTTATCCCGAAACGGCTGATCATCTACGTTGGGGCTGAGGTATTTGACTTTAAGGCCACGTAAACCAGCACCGGCGTACATATCCATGGACCAGCGCTCAGACAAATAAAATTGCCAGCCCCATTTTAAATGAAATGCATTTACAAAACGCCCCAGGTGCGTCGTTCGGTTTTGGAAATAGGCACATTGACGATTAAAAAACTCGCCCGTACAATCCATTCCAATACTTTCCAGTTTTTCCCGACTATTTTTCTTGAATAAAAATTCAGCAGCCAGGTAAGGACTTTGCTGATTGCGTTTCCGAAAATAGTACCGTAGCTGCGACCGAAATCGCCACGTTTCGCGGTTGGGGTTTTCGAGCCGCTCGCTGTACCAGAGATTAAAGGCTGAATGTCCATAGCCCATTTCCTGCTGAAACGTCCAGGCAGGATTTGGTAAAGGCAACTCTATGCCGACTTGCACCGTATTGTCCAGATCAAAAAGGGCAAGCGGTGTGACTTTCAGCATGATGACCGAGCTCAGCGAATCGGTTGAGGCCCGCTGCGCCTGTACCGACATACCCAAAAAAATAAAAAACCCAATCAACCAGCCATTCTTCATTCTACCGGAATTTTACTCAAAAAATCAAACTGTTCATCCTCATCATAGCGATACTGAAATATCCCTTTTTCGCCCGTGATAATCAGCGTCGATCGATACGGAATGACATCGTACGTAGGAATATCCGACCGGAATTGCATCAGCTTCGGCTCTGCCGGATTGGAAATATCAAACAATTTGAGTCCGCGTGATCCCTCGCCAACAAACAGATGTTTGCCATCAACGCCCAATCCATACGGCGACGTCATGGAAGTCGTATGCACTAGTTGCGGGGCCATTGGGTTTGAAATATCTACTACTTCCAGTACGCTCATGGAAATAAACTGCCGGCAAACAGTGCCCGTTCGTAAGGTTACGTAGGCGTATTGGTCCTGAACCACAACCGGGTCACAGCTCATAAAATGCTCGTATTTGGACAATAGCCGTGGATTGCGAGGTTGGGAATTATCAAAAATGTACATGCCATCAATGGCTCCAATGTACAGGTTATTTTTGTAGGGGAAAATGGTTTCCACACCTACACCCAATTCCGTTTTATCTGTTTTTACCGGTGCATCTGCCTGACTGATGTCATACACGTCCAGGCTCTGTTTGGTAGCGATGTATAAGGTGTTTCCAGTGATGGCAAAACGAGCCATTGACCCGCCAACTCCACTCTGAGAACCGGGCCCGATGTCCGCAGAATTACCTGCTTCGCACCCACTTAACAATAAGGCAGAGGCCAGAATTGCCCATGCGCCGAATAGACTAAAACCTGATGATTTTTTCATAATTACCTCTGACAAAAATTAGGAGTGTCTTCTTCTACCGAAAGCAAGCCGGGCGTTCGTCCATGTTAACTTTTTCCCAACCAACGACCGCTCCCTTTTCTGAGTCCACGCATTCAAAGTAAATGTTGGTGTAGGGTGGATAATTATTTTGAGGAATCGCCGAAGGAATTCGCTTGACCACCTTGATTTTCAACGGATTACTAATATCCAAAACGATCAAATCGCGGGCGTTGTCAGCGTAAAGGAAGTTACCTTTTACGGCCATGTCATAATTTCCCAAAATAGATACAAAGGAAATTTTTTCGGGCGACGCCGGATCCCGGTTATCGATGATATGAATGCCTTCTCCCTGCTCATTCACAAAAAGGTACGTGTCTTTTATATAGATTTTTCCGGGCGCTTTCAGCGCGCGTGCCGGCAAGGTTTCAACCTTATCGAGGTCTGCGGCAGTGGCATATACAGGCACGTAGGCCGTTCCGTTAAAAGCCGGGCCGTTGGGCGGTTCGCCCGTTTCGCGGGGTGTGCAGGCTATGCAGAACAGTAGTAAACCTACGAAGGTTATCAGGGAAAAAGTTTTCATACCTTATGTCTTTCTTTGGTAGATTCTTTTGACTTCCAATGGGTTGTAAAGATCAAAAATAAAAAGATATAACCGGATACATCCTGGTTTAAATTTTCATAAAATCTTTCTCCAACAGTGACATACAAGCAATTTCATTTCTGCGATAAAATTCTCACAAAAATGGCTTTTGACTTAAAAAAATAAATGGGTTGAATTACTGCTGCGCAAGCAAATAAAGCACAGCCATTCGTACGGCAACGCCGTTTTCTACCTGATTAAGAATAATTGAATGGGACGAATCAGCAGCATCAGACGAGAGCTCCACCCCCCGATTAATGGGTCCGGGGTGCATGAGCACAATTTCCCGGTTCAGGTTATCGAGCATTGCTTTGGTAATTCCAAAATAAAGGGAATACTCCCGAAGCGAGGGGAAATATTTAATTTGCTGCCGTTCGAGCTGAATCCGCAGTACATTGGCGACATCGCACCATTCGAGGGCTTCTTTTACCTGATGACTTACCCTCACTCCGATTTCAGGCAAATACTTGGGAATCAGGGTTGTTGGTCCGCAAACCATTACTTCTGCACCCAATTTTTGGAGGCAAAAGATATTGGATAAAGCTACCCGTGAATGCAGAATATCTCCAATAATTGCAATTTTTTTACCTGCCAGGTCACCCAGTTTTTCACGCATGGAGAAGGCGTCAAGCAATGCCTGCGTGGGATGTTCGTGGGTTCCGTCGCCGGCGTTGACCACATTGGCCGGAATTTTCCCGGACAAATAGTGCGGCGCACCGGGACTACTGTGTCGCATGACGATCATGTCAACCTTCATAGCCAGAATATTATTGACGGTATCGAGCAGCGTTTCGCCTTTTTTGACGGAGCTTCCAGAGGCAGAAAAATTAACTACATCGGCAGAAAGGCGCTTTTCGGCAAGTTCAAACGATAATCGGGTACGGGTAGAATTTTCAAAAAAAACGTTGGCAATCGTAATGTCACGCAGGGAAGGTACTTTCTTGATGGGTCGGTTGATGACGTCTTTGAACTGAGAAGCAGTGTCTAAAATCGTATGAATGTCATTTTCTGTAAGATTCTTGATCCCAAGTAAGTGCCGAACCGAAAGCTTTGTCATTTTTATTTTTCTGGAAAGTTTGGCAAAGATACGGAAGAAAACAAAAAATCGAGTAGCTGCCGACCGTTCACCTCTTCATTTGCACGTTGAATTCTATTTTTCCGAAGTGCCCATTTTCAACAGCGTTTAAAAAAGCCGCTTGATTGTTTAGGATTTAACTACTTTCCGATCAATTGTAACCAACATTTTATACTGCTTTCTTTTTTTTTATTTTTTGTATCTGGTTTACGGATACAAAAAACTTTATATTTACGTATCCCTGCAATAGTCTATTTTCTTCTTTGTAAAGTATTATAAAGTTCAGCTTCTTAAATTTACTACATAATACTGCGGTCATACTTGATTTATAATAAAATAATCTAGTAAAAAGAGTAAATAAGTATACCTTTTGATTTTAGTAAATAATATATTTTAATAACAATTTTAAATTACCCACAATCAATCAGTTAACTATTCAATAATTCTCAAACAACACTTTTTATGCAAAAAAACATTACCAAGCCCGTCAGGCTGCAATCCAAAAGGAGGGGAATTCTCAGACACACGAGAATCGGACTTTTGGCGGCAGCTTTGTTTCAGGTCAGTCAGGTGACAACATTTGCCGCTTCTGCTGAGCCTTTTGCTTATGGAGAGATCACGAGCGTTGATAAAACTATTCGGGGTAGAGTAACCGATAAAACGTCCGGTGAGGGACTTCCCGGCGTAAACGTAGTTGTGAAAGGAACTAGTCAGGGAACAAGTACCGATGAACGGGGAAATTTTGTTCTGAACGCTGCCGACAATGCTGCTACAATCGTATTTAGTTTTGTAGGGTATATTAGTCAGGAAGTAGCAATTGGCAACCGCAACACAATTGATATTTCGCTGGAAGCCGACACCAAGGTTTTGAGTGAGGTGGTAGTTATCGGATATGGTACGGCCAAAAAATCAGACTTAACTGGGTCTGTTAGTTCAGTAAAAGAAGCCGAACTAAAAGAGCGCCCTGCTCCATCTCTGAACCAAATGATGGCCGGCCGCATGCCGGGGGTACAGGTCAATACCAACTCCGGACGCCCGGGCGGACGGACAAACGTTCGTATTCGCGGGTTTAGCTCCATCAACTCTTCCAACAACCCACTTTATGTAGTGGACGGCGTGATGCTTCCGCAGGGAAACCTTTCGCAGTATAGCTCAGCAATCGACTACCTGAACCCCAACGATATTGTTTCGGTTGAGGTTTTAAAAGACGCGTCTTCAACGGCTATCTACGGAGCTCGCGGCGCTAACGGGGTTATTCTGGTAACTACAAAAAAAGGAAAAGCTGGTGAAAGTACCATTACGTACAATACTGACCTCAGCGTTTCAACAATTGGTCCAAACCGTCCACAGGTACTCAATGCCAAAGAATATCTGGCGGTTGAAGACCTTGCCTATGCCAACATTGCCAAATACGATCCAGCTGGTTGGGCTTCGGGAAGGTATAACAACCTAAATCCGGTTACAAGGCGTCAGGCGTATAGCGAAAGATTTCCTGGTATTTTTGATGCCAATCTAAACCCTCTGTACGATACTGACTGGTTTGAAGAGGCTACCCAAAACAGACTTTCTCAAAACCATCAACTAGGGTTCAGCGGTGGTAATCAACGCACTACCTATGCACTTTCACTGAACTATCGCGATGAGCAAGGACTCATCAAGACTACCTATCAGAAACGCTACGCAGCTCGTTTCAGCATCGACGATCAGGTCAAGAAATGGTTGAAAATTGGGGCTACATTAAGCTACAACAACCAAAATGAGCGGCTTTCGGATGTTAACGATGCGGTATCACGGCAAATCGTTGAAGACTTTCCGTTCCTGCCCGTTCGGTATGCAGATGGCACATTTGCCAACAACCGCGACTACCCACAGGCCGAGGGAACGATGAGTTCTGTTCACCGGCTCATGGGTCGTCAGTACATTATTGGTACCCAAAATACATTGGGTAGTATTTACGCCAACATTACCCTAGCCCCTAGCCTACAATTCCGTTCCGTAGTTGGTGCGAATGTAATCACGCAGGAAATCAATCAGTCGCAGACGCGTACGCTGGCCCTTTCACAGTTTGGAACTGCCGAAAAAGTAAACAACAAGTCCACGTTCTGGTCCTGGGAAAACTACCTGACGTACGACAAGACGTTCAATGGTATCCACACAATAAACGCTCTGGCGGGTATATCGTGGCAGGAAACCAACAATACAGGTCTTCGTGCTTTTGTACAAAACTTTGCCACTGACTTCTTTGGATTTGATAACCTTGGTGCAGGTGCCACCAACCCTACGGTAGGATCGGGTGCCTCACGATTTGCGTTTAGCTCATACTTTGGGCGGGTTAATTATGGTTTGAAAAACAAATACCTGGTAACACTTACCGGCCGGGCTGACGGATCGTCCAAATTTGGGGATAACAACAAATTCTCGTTCTTCCCATCGGGCGCATTGGCATGGCGGGTATCAGAGGAGGAATTCCTGAAAAGCAATCCGGTTATTTCCAATCTGAAACTTCGTTCAAGCTACGGGGTGACGGGTAACTCCGAAATCCCCCCCTACTCATCACTTTCGCTGCTGAGCTCTAACTATGCTACCGTATATGGCGACACCCGTGTAGGCGGAACAGGTATTAACCGTTTGGCAAACCCCAACTTACGTTGGGAACGCACCGCCCAAACCGACATCGGAGCTGAAATAGGTTTATTCAAAGGACGTGTGTCTCTGGAAGCTGACTACTACTATCGCAAAACTACCGACATGCTATTGGATGCACCCGTACCCCGTACTAGTGGATACGCAGTAATCCGTACCAATGTAGGTTCTATGGAGAATAAAGGATTTGAGTTTGCAGTCAATACCGTAAACGTAGAGCGGGGAAGCTTCTCCTGGACAAGTAATATCAACTGGTCGTTGAACCGCAACAAGGTACTTTCATTGGCAACTCCTTCTGATATTTTCGGAGTGGGTGGACCTAACTTCACCAACCCTACAAGCGTAATTCGTGTGGGTGAGCCTGTTGGTTCTTTTTATGGACTTATCCGCGATGGTATATGGAGCGAAGCTGAGCGCGACGAAGCGGCACAGTTCCGCAGCTACCGCAACAACCTGACAATGCTGCCCGGTGACATTAAATACCGCGACCTGAATGGCGACAAAGCTATCACAGATGCTGACCGTACCATTATTGGAAATGGTAGTCCAAAAGGCTGGGGTTCAGTGATGAACACAGTAAGATTCGGAAACTTTGATTTGATGCTTGATCTGCAATTTGTTTACGGAAACGACGTGTTGGACCTTACGCTTCACCCAAGCGAAGACCGTCAGGCAATTGCCAACAGCTATACCACCGTACTTGATGCATGGACGCCTACCAATCAGGATTCACAGGTTGCCGAAATCAGAGAGACCCGCGCGGGTTATGTTACCAATGTTGACACCCGTTGGGTTTTTGATGGTTCGTTCATCAGAGGTCGTAACTTGTTGTTGGGCTACAACCTGCCTGCTGATTTGACCAGCAAATTAAAAATGAGTCGCGTAAGACTTTATGTATCTGCTCAGAACTTCTTTTTGCTGACCAAATACCCACACGGCGACCCCGAGGCAACTCCAACGAATGGTAACGAAGCGAGCAATGTATTCTCACAGGGAATCATTTGGCACGGCTATCCAAAACCTACCATTTACATGGGTGGTATTCAGATCTCACTCTAATTCATCCGGTTTTAGACAATACTAACACGAATCATTATGAATTTATATAAATTAAAGAAAACAGCCACCGTACTTTTTTGTGGATTTGCGTTACTGGGGCCTACCGCTTGTAATGACTTTCTCGACGAGCTGGACCCTTCCAACCTAACGCCTGAGAGCTTTTACACGATTCCCGACCACGCCGAAGCTGCCATTGCTGCTGCTTATTCAGGGCTCCGGTTTTATGGAGATGGTGCCGGTATTTTTTCGTCGAACTGGCAACTTCTAGAAGCCGTAACGGGTACTTCAACTACCGAGACTGCTCAGAATTCTGACCTAAACAACCTGTATTCGCTTTCCTACGACGGTTTTACCGGGCATGTGGTAAACTACTGGAACGGTCTTTACCGCCTCGTGGCAAATTCTAATCAGGTATTGGACAAGGTTCCGCCAATTACGCCAATGCCCGAAGCTCAGAAAAAGAGAATTTTGGGAGAAGCGAGCTTCCTGCGTGCATGGGCATATTTTAATATTGTACAGCTTTGGGGAGATGTTCCCTTGATTACCAATGCCCAAACAGCTTCGTCGGAGGATTTCTATCCTTCACGTACACCTACAGAACAAGTGTACAACCTGATCATCTCTGATCTTCAGACAGCCGAGGCGGCTGGGCTTCCCTGGATGGATGTTAGTGGAAGGGCAAATCAGGCAGCAGTCAAAACCTTACTGGCTAAGGTTTACCTGACAATGGCCGGCTTCCCGCTTAGCAAAGGTGCAACTCATTATAAGTTGGCTGCTGACAAGGCCAAGGAAGTAATCGATTACGCCAATGCAAATCCTGCTACCTTGAACTTGTTTCCCAAGTACACGGACATCAATGATGAAACCAAGAAAAATCGGGTGGAACACATCTTCATGATTCAGTACAATGCTTCGGTAGCTGGTAACCCCATGGGCAACTACTTTCCAAACTTCAAGCCTGTAACTTTTGCAGGCCCCGGTGGTACAGGAAGCTCGGTTCCTACAAACTCGTTTTACAACTCCTATGAAACAGGCGACTTGCGTGCCAAGGATCAGGAAGGCTGGTTTTATACTACCTATTTTCTGAATGGAAATGGTGAACGTTTCGACTTGGGGGCACCTTACGTATTTAAGCACTTCAATCGGATTGCGAACGGTACACAGGGCGTAGCCGGAACTCGAAACAACAACCTGAATGTACCTCTGCTTCGTTTTGCCGAAACCCTGCTCATTTATGCTGAGGCTCAAAATGAAGTTGGTGGCCCGTCGCAGCTCGTGTATGACGCATACAAAAAAGTACGTGACCGTTCTACATTGGCTACCCCTGAACTGGGCACTTTCAATCAGGCATCCTTGCGGGAAGCGATTTGGCGGGAGCGTTGGTACGAGTTCGCTTACGAAGGAATTACCTGGTTTGACATGGTCCGTCTGCGGAAAGTGTTCAACGAAAAAACCAAAGGCTTCGATGATTTCGTAGGTCACGTAAACTTGAACACAAATGTTGCGCTTGCAAGCAGACACTTGTTGTTTCCGCTCGGGGTTCAGGAAATGCTGAACAATCCGAATCTAAAACCACAAAATCCTGGATATTGATTGTAAACCTCTTTTCTAAAAAAAGCCGTTAAACCTTAGGGTTTAACGGCTTTTTTTATGGTTCAATTCTCAAATCTATTCTTTTCTATTGTCTATTAAAAAGCATCCGGCGATTGCGAAAAAGGACATACAGAGCTGAGGCAGCAAAGCGCAGGAGTGTTTTACTGAAAACAAACTCGGTGGCATACCACGTGCTGAAACTGGCGCCAAATGAATTGCCTTTACTCACCATGTAAACTACCTCCGCAAAGAAGCTAAATATGGTTATTGCCAAAAAAAAGAAAAGGGTTTGCACCAGCAGGAGGGTAATCTTATGGGTCATAGGCTTTCATAGGTTAGGTTAAGATATTAAAATATCGGTTTCAAATTTACATATAATAATTTTTTTGAACAACGTTCTCTGTAACCAGAGTTGCGTAAATTTTATGGCTTTTAGAGATATTTTTGATTAGTTTTTATTCGACATCGCTTTTTTAAATTCAGGATTCATCAAACATCTTTTCGCCCATCTACCATGAAACCAACCCGGAGAAATTTTATCAAAAAAGTAACTGCGGCTTCGGCGCTTGTTGCCACAGAAAGCATCGCCCGGCCCTTCGCTAGTATACCGAATCTAACAAAAATCAGTCCAAATGACAAAATCCGAATTGCTACCATCGGAATGGGAATACAGGGACACTTTGACACACGGGCGGCGCTCAAAAGTTCCTCAGCCGTAGAATTAGTTGCCGCCGCCGACCTGTATGATGGACGGCTTCAACGGGTGAAAGAAACTTTTGGCGCTTCTGTTTTTACAACCCGCGACTATCGGGAAATTCTTGCCCGCCCGGATGTGGACGCAGTACTGGTAGTTACGCCCGATCATTGGCACGACCATATTACCAAAGATGCCCTCAAAGCTGGCAAACATGTATACTGCGAAAAACCCATGGTCCATCATATCGACGAAGGACTATCGGTGATTGACGCCTGGAAAAAATCGGGCAAAACCATGCAGGTGGGCAGTCAGCGGATTAGTGGAGCGGCTTTTCAGGAAGCCCGGCGGCTGCTTGATGCAGGTGATATAGGCGAAATCAACTATATAGAATCCAACAATGACCGCTTTGGAGCAATTGGCGCCTGGAATTATTCCATTCCTCCCGACGCTTCTCCCGAAACCTGCGATTGGGACCGTTTTTTGGGCGATGCTCCCAAAACTCCTTTTGATGCCAAACACTTTTTTCGCTGGCGAAACTACCGTGAATATGGAACCGGTGTAGCCGGCGACTTATTTGTGCACCTCATCACGGGGGTTCATTACGTGACCCGGTCGATGGGGCCGGACCGAATATTTTCGTCGGGACAGCTGAGTTACTGGAACGACGGGCGTAACGTTCCCGACGTGCTTGTATCAATTCTGGATTATCCAAAAACGGACACACAGTCACAATTTCAGATGGTTTTGCGCGTCAATTTTGCAAATGCCGGCTCAATCAAAAATCTTACCCGAATTATTGGTACCGAAGGCCAAATTGAATTTTCAGAAAACAACCTGATTGTAACCAAGAAAAAACTCCCCAAAGCACCGGGCTATGGCAACTACGATAGCTTTTTTACTTTTCCTGAAAATGTTCAAAAAGACTTTGTAAAACAATATGAAACTCAATATCCTGCCGACACCCGTCAGGCGGAGCCTATTAAGGAAATGAGGTTTGACTCGCCCAAAGAAGATGATCAGCATGCCAATCACTTTGCCAACTTTTTTGAAAATATACAGAAAGGGAGTCAGGGAACTATTGAAGATCCGGTTTTTGCCTTCCGCGCTGCCGGTCCGGTACTTGCCTGCAACGAGAGTTATTTTGACAAAAAAACAGTGTATTGGGATCCGGTAGAGATGAAAAAAGTCAAGAGAAAAAAATAAGATCATTTTCCCATAAACAGCAAACGCCCGACCTGATTGGCCGGGCGTTTGCTGTTTATGCGTATGATAAGTCTCGATTAGGCAAGCTTAACATTCACGGCATTTAGACCTTTACGGCCTTCCTGTAGATCAAAGGTAACTTCGTCGTTCTCACGGACCTCATCTACAAGCCCTGAAATGTGTACGAAATAATCCTGTCCGGTTTGGGTGTCTTTAATGAATCCATATCCTTTCGAATCATTAAAGAATTTTACTGTTCCTTGGTTCATAATAAATTTGTAATTGTATTTTTTACAAATATATCAACATAAAAATTTTTTTGCAAATATTTTCAAACAGCTACGAAACTTGGCATTCTCCTTGTGCTTTGGCTGTTTCTGCTTAATTTTGCGACTTAGATAGCCAACCATGACCGAACAAATTCTTATTCTCGATTTCGGCTCACAATACACTCAATTGATCGCCCGTCGTGTACGCGAACTTGATGTTTATTGTGAGATTCATCCCTATAATCATATTCCGGACCTCTCCCCCAATGTCAAGGGAATTATCCTTTCGGGTAGTCCCTGCTCGGTGCGTGATGCCGACTCTCCCCGGATCGACCTGGATCAGTATCGAAAGCAGGTACCCATTCTAGGCGTGTGTTACGGTGCCCAAATGCTCGCCCAAATGTTGGGTGGCGACGTGATGCCTTCCCAACATCGGGAATACGGCCGGGCTAAACTGGAAATTGGCGACACCGACTCTTCGCTCCTCGCCGGGTTATCCGAAACCTCACAAGTTTGGATGTCGCATGCAGATACAATTGTCCGAATCCCGGAAAATTTCCGCATCATCGCCTCCACTGAGTCTGTTGAAGTGGCCGCTTTCAAAATTGAAAATGAGCTTACCTATGGCATTCAGTTTCATCCGGAAGTAACCCACTCCACCGAAGGAAAACAACTGTTGCACAATTTTGTAGTCGGCATTTGCGGATGCCGTCAGGACTGGACCTCAGAGTCTTTTGTCGAAACTACTATCCAGGGCTTACGAACCAGACTTGGCGAAGACAAAGTAGTGATGGCGCTTTCGGGCGGGGTAGATTCTACCGTAGCCGCTACGCTCGTGCACCGGGCAATTGGTACAAATCTCTACTGTATTTTTGTGGATAACGGCCTGCTACGCAAAGGAGAATTTGAACAGGTTCTTCACTCGTATCAGGATATGGGCCTGAATATCAAAGGTGTAGATGCCAAAGCGCAGTTCTATACCGCTTTGGCCGGACTGGAAGAGCCGGAAGCCAAACGGAAAGCAATTGGCAAGGCCTTTATTGAAGTTTTTGATCACGAAGCACATTTGATTCAGGATGTAAAATGGCTTGGTCAGGGAACAATTTACCCGGATGTCATTGAATCCGTTTCTGTAAAAGGGCCTTCTGCCACGATCAAATCGCACCACAATGTGGGTGGTTTGCCTGATTTTATGAAGCTTAAAGTGGTAGAACCTCTCAATACGCTGTTTAAAGATGAGGTTCGGGCCGTTGGGCGCGCCATGGGTATTACCAATTCTATCCTCAACCGCCACCCGTTTCCCGGTCCCGGCCTGGGCATTCGGATTTTGGGCGATATTACCCCCGAAAAAGTAGCGATTTTGCAGGAGGTCGATGCTATTTTTATTAATGGACTAAAAAAACACGAACTATATGACGAGGTTTGGCAGGCAGGTGCCATGCTGCTTCCAGTCCAAAGTGTGGGCGTCATGGGCGACGAACGTACCTACGAACGTGTGGTTGCGCTTCGTGCCGTAACCTCCGTTGACGGAATGACCGCCGATTGGGCGCATCTTCCTTATACGTTTTTGGCTGAGGTTTCCAACGAAATCATCAACCGCGTTAAAGGCGTCAACCGCGTGGTGTACGATATTTCGTCCAAACCACCCGCTACGATCGAATGGGAATAAGTAGCTATTAGTGATTTATTATGCTGATAATCAAGTATTTGTTCTATTATTTGATTTTCTATTTAATGAAAACTAAATATGTTCAAGTACTTAAAATGGTATATTCAATCAAAAAGCCGGACAGGAGTGTCCGGCTTTTTGATTGAATAAAAAAATGTGTCGGTAGTTTTGCTATCCTCTTGCCCGGCCACTGATGAGGCTGATTACGAAAAGCACGAGGAACACAAAAAACAAAATCTTAGCGATTCCGGCAGCCCCGGCAGCAATTCCGCCGAATCCAAGAATACCTGCAATAATTGCAACAATCAGAAATATTACGGTCCATTTAAGCATGAGAGTAAAAGTCTAGGTGAAAAATAGTTTTACATATATTCACAAAAAGCCTGTACCACTTCATGTAGGCAATCTTGATTCATGTACAACGGGCGTTATTTTCCCCTATTCAGTAATTGTTAGAAAATGTGTAGCATAATTTCTACGCCCTTGCGACTTCTTCCGTGGCTGCATATCTTTGAAAGAAACTGAAACGTTACTAGTACAATAAATCCATTAGCTGAACCCTCTATGCGCTATTTATTCCTGATACTTCTGGCTTCTATTTTAATTCCCGACATTGGTCGGGCCCAAATAACCACCGCACAACGACCGGTTACGCTTTTTACCATTAAGGCTGTCGATGACAAAACCGGAAAGGAAATTCCGGCCAATTTTTCGGTGCTTCTTCACTCGGTTCAGGAAAAATATACAGGTGCCAATCGGGCAGGCGAAGATTATTTTAATGTAAAAATGTATTCTTCTGATACAGTTACCATAGAAACCTCCTCAGAAGGCTATTATACAATTGAGGAAATTTTACTTGTGTCCTGCGATACCTGTGGCTTTTATCAGTATACGGCCCTGATGGAAAAAAGAGTGGATTCCGTATTTACCGATCTCAAAGTAAATGATATAATCAAACTCGAAAAAATCTATTTTGATCAAAGTAAATACGACCTCCGGCCCGAATCCCAGGTCGAATTGGAAAAACTGTATCGTACCTTGCGCGACAACCCAAAGTTAAAAATTCAAATAGCCGGACATACCGATAATGTAGGCGATTTACGTTTGAATAAGTATCTCTCCGAGAATCGAGCCAAAGTTATTTACACCTACCTCATCCGTAAGAATATTCGGGCCGACCGCCTGCAACATGTGGGCTATGGCCACACCCGCCCCGTGGCGCCAAATGACACCGAAGCGAATAAAGCCCAAAACCGACGCGTAGAGTTTGTCGTAATTGCCAATTAATCTTTCGGCGCCCTCCTAACCTGTTTTTTGAACTTCGGCATACTTTTGTATGCTTTCCCGCCTGTTATACTATTCCATAATGCCATGAAATACACACGTTCTTCATTATTTTTCCTGCTAAGTTTTCTGGCTTTGGAGCTGGAATCTTATGCGCAGGGATTTCAGGGTTTAGCTTCTCAATACTATGGGGGATTTTATTCCGTCTATCAGAATCCTGCTTTTTTAAACAATAGCCCGCAAAAATTTCAACTTCACGTAGGCACTGTCGGAGTGCACCTCGACAATAATTATGTGCGGTACAATGCTCCTTTTACGATGCTGGATTTGCTGAGAGGTAGAAACTCGCGCCCGCTTGACCCCTACGATTTGGAAGAAATCCGGAACGGAAAACCAAAAAATGGTACACTTACCGCCGAAGTTCGTGGTCCCGCTTTGGCCTTTAAACTTGGCGAAAAGACGAGTATCGCCTTCATGAGCCGAATCCGCAGTGGTTTTCAGGTGAGCGAGGCCTCCGAGCGCCTCATGGGTATTGCACGCCTTGGGCTCGCCAATGCTTCCAACTTACAGGATTTGGGCTACCTGGCACTCTATGCGTCCAATTCTGAAAACCGATTCAATATTACGAGTCAGGCCTATTCTGAATTAGGTTTTTCGCTCTCCCAAACTGTTGCCGAAAACGAAACCTACCGACTGACAATCGGCGGAACGGTCAAGCGATTTTTTGGATATGCGGGTGGATATATCAAAAACCAAACGCTCAATTACCGACTTTTGCCCGATCCAAACACTGTAAACGGTGCCTACATGCAGGTCGATCGATTTGAGGCTACGATGGGCTATACCGATGTAGACCTGACGACGTTTCCTTCTCCCGGAAAACTCTTTGGACAAAAAGCAACCGGAAAAGGCTGGGGACTTGATGTGGGTTTTTCGTATGAATTGCGGGATGAAGATTCGGACAAACAACCTTCATTTCGGTTAAGTGCCTCCCTGATTGACGCCGGAAAAATAGTGTACGATCAGGCGGGTGTCAAAAACTATGATTTTGTAGCCGAAGATCGGCAAATTACCGAGGAAGAATGGCGCGGGTACAGTTCACCCCGGGAAGGTGAGTCGCAGCTTGCGGCTTTTGGGCGTGTACTTGAAGAAGAGTTTGATTTGACCGAAGAAAAAAACACCGGTTCCTTTACCCTTGCCGCACCGACGGCCCTCAATGTCAGCGCAGATTTCAAACTATTGAACGCCGTGTATGTAAATGCAACGCTGATTCAGGGATTAAAAAACCGCTCGCTGCCACAAATCCGACAAACTAGTTTATGGGCAGTTATCCCCCGCTTTGAAACCAAAAAATTAGCGCTTTCAATACCCCTCATTCGCCAGAACGATGCGTGGGCCGTTGGAGCCGGGCTTCGGCTCGGGCCGCTATCGATTGGATCAGATAATTTACTAGGACTATTTTCAACGGGCGGAGCCATCAAGGCGCAGGGCGTAGATGTATACGCAGGGCTCAGTTTTGGTTTGGGTCAATAAGGAAGTTTTAAAATTATTTACAGGTTAAAGTCAAAAAAGTCCGTGAAAATTTTCACGGACTTTTTTGACTTTAATTTACTGATTTATAGATAGATATGCATTTATAATAAATGTCTATTTTGCTCGCTTAATCAATTCTGCACGGGGTAAAGACAACATTCTGCCCAACGGCTGCCCGTTGCGATAGGTAACAATTTTGAGTGTAACGGGCCCGGTTGGTACGACAAAAGGACCGGAATATTTAGGTGAAAACTTATCAGGAAAGGTATTGTCGTCCGTAACAAAAATATCAACGCCCGGCACATCACAACTCAGGGTACAAATCAAATCGTCGTTTTGCATGTTGGTTTCTACAATAACATCGTAGATAGCTTTTGAGATACTACGCTCAGCAGCATCAAATCGGGCAAAATGAGCTTCGGTTCGGCGTAAAAAATCCTCGTAGTTTTTTTTGTCAGCCGGACTCCACATCGATTCAATCAAAGCAAACGCCCGCGGATAGGTCATGTAGTAGGCATGCCGTAAGGTGGGGATTTGCTCGGTCCATAGATTTCCCTGACCACCCAAAATAAATTTCGGGTCCACACCTTCGGGCAAGGGATCAAACGAATAGGCTTTTTTGAGCGAAAGGGCTGCATAAATCGGCGTTTCCAGGCTCGGATCTCCCTGAATATAGTCCAGGTAGGTAAACATCTTCGGGGTCATCACCACGTACTGCCCACCTTTGGCAGCTTCAATACCCTGCTTCATGCCCTGCCAGCTCATGATAGCCGCATCTTTATTGGTAGCGCCTTCCAGAATCTCGTCCCAGCCAATCATTTTCTTGCCTTTTTTCTTCAAGATCTCCCCTACTCTTCCTATAAAATAGCCCTGCAATTCATGACCATTTTTGAGACCCTTTTTCTTCATAAGTGCCTGACAATTGGCATCGGCTTCCCAAAATCCGTGGTAGGCTTCGTCGCCACCTACGTGAATGTAGGGATGCGGAAAAAGGGCGGCTACTTCCGTAAACACCTTATCCAGAAAGTCATACACTTTTTCATTGGACGGGTCGAGCGTATTTTCAATGTTCATTTTGAAGGAGCCATCAGCAAACCATTCCGAAAATGCCGTTCCGGGATTTACCTTCGTTTTGGGATCTTTCAGCGTCGATAAGTCAGGATAGGCTGCCAAAGCCGCCATGCTGTGACCGGGAATGTCGATTTCGGGTAAAATAGTTACGTGGCGCTCGGCGGCGAACTGTACAATTTCTCTGACATCTTCATGCGTGTAAAATCCACCGTAAGTAGCGGGTTCGCCTTCTTTGGGATCTTCGCGGTCGTTAAAGTGTCCGCGTCGTTCGACCCGCCACGCTCCGATTTCGGTTAGTTTGGGTAAAGATTTTATTTCGAGCCGCCATCCGTTATCGTCTGTCAGGTGCCAATGTAACGTATTGAATTTATACTGCGCCATCAGGTCAATGTACGCTTTCACTTCCTCTTTGGTAAAAAAATGACGACTTACATCAAGCATCAAACCACGCCAGCCAAAGCGGGGCTTGTCAATTATTTTGCAGCCCTGAATCGTGACCATCGGCATTTTCATTTCCTTATTTTCGTAGGACGCACCCAACATTTGCCTAAACGACTGCACTGCATAAAACAAACCGGCGGGCCGATTGGCCGATAACCGAACGGCGTGATCGCTAACTTCAATGGCGTAGCCTTCCGCACCAAGTTCTGATTGTTCAGTTTTGTTTAATTGAAAATAAATAACGCGGTTGTCTTGCGAAGGCGTAGCCACTTTCCTAAACTGCATGGCCTGATCTCCCATCAAAAATGTCCGGACAAAGAAATCAGCAATTTTTTTTGCGTCCGCATTTTCATCCACCACATCGACCTTCGTTTGCGCGTCGAGCATAAAAAAAGCAGAAGTTGATTCATAAGAAAACGGAGCCGGAATCAGGTTATGCTGCGCAAATGTGGGGTAGTTTGCTCCAAGTATCAGGAATAGAAGAAAGAGTTTTTTCATAAAATAAATTAAAAAATATCCTCGAATTACGTAAAAAAATTCAATTAATTGGCAATAAACACATAGCCGAAATCAATACAAAATTTCCTGAACAATAAACCTCTTTGGTGGCGACAACTGCCGCTTCAATTCTGCTGGTATATTCTTTTTAAGGGTCTGCTGATACATCTTAGCACCTACACTATGAAGGAAAAACTTACGATCTTTTCTCGCGGCATCATAATCATGGTCGGAATTCCGGCAGCGCTTTATCTGGGAAAAGCTTTTTTAGTTACTTTTTGCATCGGCGTCATTCTCGCCCTTGTCCTGAACCCGGTCATGGATTGGCTTATGGCCAAAGGATTCAGGAAAAGCCTGGCCGTAGCCGCGAGTACATTTTTATTGGTTCTTTTTTTTGTAGGGTTGGCAGGCTTGCTTTGGTATCAGGTAAGTCTCGTTTCGCAGGATTGGCCGCAAATTCAGGAAAGATCTGAAAAAATGCTGACGCAGGCTCAGGAATATGTAGCCGAACAAACGGGTGTTTCTCCTGACAAGCAAATCAGCAAAGCAAAGGATTCTGTATCTAAATTGAGTAGTCAGGCAGCAGGTTTTTTCGGTAGTTTTACCTCCACATTAGCCAATTTTTTGTTGGTATTTGTGTATGTAGTTTTGTTGCTTTCCCAACGTCATCGGGTCAAAAAATTTCTATTGATGGTCAGCCCTGATCATAAAAAAGGTCCGGTGAATAAAATGATGGCGGAGGTATGCAAAACTGCAAGCAGCTACGTGTGGGGCATGTTAAAAGTCATTACGGCCCTCGCCATAGTGTACGCTATCGGGTTTTCAATTGGGGGCGTTAAATACAGCATTTTGCTTGCGATTCTGGCTGCTCTTTTTTCTTTTTTGCCCTATGTCGGAAATGTTATTGGTGGTGGATTGGCCGCGCTCCTTGCCGTTGTTTCGGGCGAACCGTCTAGTTTTTTTATTGTGGCCGGGGTGATGATTGTCGCTCAGTTGCTCGAAAACTACGTACTTTCACCCTTTGTTGTTGGCGATTCTGTTCAGTTAAATCCGTTTTTCAGTATTGTGTCAATCATCGTATTTAGTACCATTTGGGGCCTGGGAGGAGCGATTATAGCCATTCCGCTGACGGCCATCATTCGGGTTTTGTTCAAATTGTCTGTGCATACCCAACCGCTCGTTTACTTAATGAGTGATGATTCAGACGACTGAATTTGGTCGGGAAATTTGGTTTGAAAATAGTCCAAAAAAGTAAGCTTACTGGCAAAAGCTGAAACCAGATACATTGTATCAACGAGTTAAAATAAGTACATTTCAACCTTTATTCAATCCTGATTTCTAATGAGTATACCATCGCTGCTTGCCATATTGGGGCAGGAAGATTATCTGGTTTCGTTGCAGGCCCGGCAACATGAAATTCTGGCCGACGAACCGGAGGAACTGGGAGGTAAAGATCTGGGGCTTACGCCTTACGAGTTGGTTTTGGCCAGTTTAGGAGCCTGCACGAGCATTACTATGAAAATGTATGCCCAACGTAAAGGCTGGCAATTGGACGACGTGGACGTACAACTAACGCTGACTACCGAGAAAAATCAGACGCCCGTAATTGCCCGCTCCATTCATATCAAAGGTGCTATAACAGCACAGCAACACGAGCGCCTGCTGCAAATTGCAAACGCCTGCCCGGTACATCAGTTATTAGCCAATCCTATTCAGATTGAAACTACGCTGGTAAAATAACCGTATGTACTAAAAAAACCCGACTCGAATCTTCACGGAATCCGTCTCATGAAACATATAGTCATTCTCGGCAATGGCATTAGCGGTATTACCGCCGCGCGCCACATCCGCAAGCATAGTGATTTCCGAATCACGGTTATTTCGGGCGAAACCGAACACTTTTTTTCCCGAACCGCCCTCATGTATATCTACATGGGCCACATGAAATACCAGCATACCAAACCTTACGAGGATTTTTTCTGGGCAAAAAACCGGATTGAATTGAAAAAAGCGTGGGTAAAAACCATTGATTTTGACACAAAAACCCTGCATTTCGAGACACCCGAAACCATGCAGTACGATCAATTGATTTTGGCCGTTGGATCATCAATCAATCGCTTTGGCTGGCCGGGACAGGAACTTGCCGGCGTGCAGGGCCTGTATAGCTATCAGGATCTGGAATTGATGGAAGCAAACACCGCCGCCGTGACGTCCGCAGTAATTGTAGGTGGCGGACTCATCGGAATTGAAATGGCCGAAATGCTGCTGACCCGAAACATTCCCGTGACGTTTCTGGTACGGGAAAAAAGCTACTGGAACAATGTGTTACCCGAAGAAGAATCAGCTTTGATTGGGCGACATATTGAAGAACATGGCGTGAAACTTCGACTTTCAACTGAATTGGCTGAAATTATTCCGGATGAAAACGGCCGGGTAAAAGCCATAAAGACCACAACTAACGAACAAATTGAATGTCAGTTTGTGGGCCTCGCAGTTGGTGTTCATCCCAACCTGTCGTTGCTGAAAGACACAAAACTGGAAACGGACCGGGGAATTTTGGTTAATGAATTTCTGGAAACGAATCTGCCCGATGTGTACGCAATCGGCGATTGCGTGCAGCACCGAACGCCTCAACAGGACCGCAAATCAGTGGAGCAAATATGGTACACAGGAAGGATTATGGGCGAAACCGTAGCCCGTACAATCTGTGGCGAACGAACGGCCTATCAGCCCGGTGTATTTTTTAATTCCGCCAAATTTTTTGCCATTGAGTACCAAACCTACGGACAGGTTCCAGCCCGATTGCCGGAAGAGTGCGACACATTTTATTGGGAAAATAAAGAAAAACAGGTGGCTCTTCGTTTAAATTTTAGAAAAGATAATCAGGCACTTACGGGCGTAAACGGTTTTGGAATCCGATTGCGTCATGAGGTATTTGACCGCTGGATTAAGGAAAAAAAACCAATTCAACAGGTGCTCGCTCAGCTACATGAAGCGCATTTTGATCCAGAATTTTTTCGGCGCTATGAACCCGAAATTGTGGCTGATTACAACGAAAAACACCCGACGACGCCCATCACGCAGGTGCGTCAGCCAAACTTTTGGGAAAAACTCTTCTCCTGAAATTTACAGCCTTCTATCAGCAGATTCATCCATTTATTTTTTACCAGAAAATTTATGCAAACGATACAAAAAATTGGACTTGGGCTATTTCTGACTGGTTTTGCGGTCTGGATTGTGACGCTTAGCCTGGGGCAATTTGTGCTTACGGAAAATGCCCTGAAAGAAAACCTGAAACCGGAGCATTATGAACTGATTCGGCCACGAGTGCAGAACATAATCGGGCAAACTTACTCCACGGCTTTTGGTTTTGGCAACGCCTTTCGGGCCGAAGTAGAAACGCTGAATGAGGAATTTAGATCGGCCCAAAAATACGATCAGGTTATCTACGATAATTATTCGCTGCCCGTTGCCAAGGCCTCCTCACAGGGAACGATCATTCAACAAACGGGTTTGTGGTTTTGGCTGAGCTTTGGTTTGGCTATTTTGGGAGCTTTTCTGTACATTTTACCCAATCGACGCAAGCATCCCGGCATCAAAAACGATCATATTTATCACAGCCCGGCCACCTCGCGCGGCTGGATTGGCATAGTTCTCGGGTCATTTTTAATTCTATTTTACATCGCGCTGTACTTCTATCCCGAATACGTCGTCAACTGGATCATCCTCGTCGATCCGCTGAGTCAGGCACTTAGCGGCAATCCGGCTTCGCAGTGGTTTCTATATGGGTTTTTATATACATTGGCCGTTGTCATTATGGGCATCCGAATGTTGATAAAATACCGTCATTCGCCTTACCAAATGCTCCGCTCGTTGTCGGTGATGTTTTTCCAGACTTCCTTTGCCTTTCTGATTCCAGAAATACTAATCCGCCTGAATCAGCCCTACTACGATTTCAAAAATATCTGGCCGCTCGACTACGATTTTTTCTTTGAATTTAATCTAAACACGCTCATCAGTAACGGCACTTTGGGTTTGTTTATGCTTGGGTGGGGCATTGCCCTGATCGTGATTGCGGTTCCGATTTTCTCCTATTTTTTTGGGAAACGCTGGTATTGTTCCTGGGTTTGCGGCTGCGGCGGCCTGGCCGAAACGCTCGGCGATCCGTATCGTCAGCTCTCCGACAAATCATTAAAATCCTGGAAAATAGAACGTTACATGGTACACGGCGTATTGGTATTTGCGATAGTGATGACGGCTTTTGTGCTGTATACGTACTTTACCGGACAGTCCAACGTTGGGCCAATCGATAGTTACACCGTACGCTCGGCCTACGGATTTTGGATCGGAGCGTTGTTTTCGGGTGTTGTCGGCACAGGCTTTTACCCGCTGATGGGCAATCGGGTGTGGTGCCGCTTTGGGTGTCCGTTAGCGGCGTATCTTGGTCTTGTTCAGCGATTTAAATCTCGCTTTCGGATTACAACCAATGGCGGTCAATGTATTTCCTGCGGCAACTGCTCTACTTATTGTGAAATGGGTATTGATGTGCGGTGGTACGCGCAGCGCGGACAGGATATTGTTCGTTCGTCCTGTGTAGGGTGCGGGATTTGCTCCTCAGTTTGCCCAAGAGGTGTACTCAACCTTGAAAATGCCGATCCGAATTCCCGCGTTATGATTGCACCCGAATTGATGACAGGAAATGAAATGCCGAAAATTGGATAGTTTGATTAGGAAACTTGTGGAATCAAATTTTTGTAGAAAAAAAGCTACATAATTTTACACAATTTACTTAATAGAAAAAAGGCGATGTATTTTCATAAACTGAGAATACATCGCCTTTTTTTGCTGAAACTGAAAATCATGGTTGATCAAATGATCTATATTATTAAGACTTTCAGATTGCTTTTCCTAGTCTGAAAATATAATCTGTTCATCCCGCTGATCTACCTTTATCTGCCGGATAAAGCTATCGTATCCCTGCTCTCCATCATGATTGCTGTATAAACCGTACATATCAAGGCTATACCCGACTGACTGATCTTTGGCTTCAATAATGTACAGAATCGACGAATCTGCCGGATCCGATTCTCCTTCAAACCGGTACACCTTGATAATTGTAAGATCTTCGGGCTGATAGTTTTTCCCCTTTCCCAGAGTAAATCCCTCGGCAGTCCATTTCCATTCATTATCCAGTTTTTTGATTCGTAGTTGTTCCAAAACACTCGACAACGTGGTCATGTACGTTGGGCGCTCAGCTGAACGGCCCGGATGATGATTTGTGGTTGATTCCATATGAATTGACAGTTAGTTGATGGTTACAACAGACATTAGACATAGCCTTCTGCCTGTTCTGAAACTCATTGTTTTTACCTCCTCATTTAGGATTGTGGAACAATGTCTGCTCTTTTTAGAAATAGACTAAAACCGTGCCTGAGTAATCACCATTTTTTCAGGAGGCCGACTGACATTCAGGTGCCATTTGAAAAAAAGCTTCGATCAAAACTTCAAAGGGCCGATAGCCGGTAATCATCACACCGGGCCTGCCGGGACGGGTCATCGTCAGAGTGGGGAAACGACCAATTTGATGTAATTTAACCTGCTGCAAATCGGTGCGAAAGGCGGCAAGACTCGCAGGTGAATTATACTCTTCCACAAACAATTCATAGTTAAGTATCGAATTTCGGACAGAAAGCTGCCGGGCAATTCTGCTTATATTTTCGGTTTTAGCAATATTAATTCCCCGCATCATAACCGACTCCTGAAGCACACTAAACAAAGCTTTGCCTGCAAGTATCGATTGCATCCCGGCGGTTTTCACGGCCAAACATGCCGGATACGAAGATTCGGGCGGGTCTTCCATCCAAATATCTTCATAAATCGGTTGTCCGCTGATTTGCTGCGCCTGCATCCACATCGGAGCCATTTGGGCAGGTTTGCTGACCATATTGAGCGGATCAGAATAGTGTGTCCAATTGGGTATCATACCTCCCATACAATATTCCCATTCAAAAATGGATTCATAGTGTACACAAAATTTTTTCCAATTGGCCTCAAAGGCCCAACACCAGCAGCACAGCGGATCGGCGTAAAAAACAATACGTACTTTATCTGAGTGCTTTTCCGCTGTGCTAGTATTAACTGGTTTGTTCATGACTTATCAATTTTCCTAATGGACTCCATTTGATTTAACGTAGGTGCTCCACTCCATATCCTCGGTTGGTGTGGCCTTTTTTACTTCCTGACTACGCAACTCGCTCAGTTCCTGATTCATCTTTTCCACGGAACTGTCCGTACGGGGTGTACCTTCAGGTTCAATAGAAGTGAGGCCGCTTGTCTGCATCACATACGACAGCGGATCTTCTATGTATTGCCAGGTTTCGCCCAACTGCGTACTTTTCCCTTCGTTCCACGGCCCACGAGCTTCGGCCCCACTCGATAAGTTGTAATACGTATTGCTGTGCCGCGGATCACTTTGCAGAATACCCGGCGGGAAGTTCGGTTTAATGGTTTCCAAAGCTGCCTCAAACATCTGGAAGTGAGCTACTTCACGAGTCATCAAAAAGCGCAGAGTATCTTTCACATACGGATCGTCCGTAAATTTCATGAGGTACTCGTACACAATTTTTGCGCGCGACTCTGCCGCAATATTTGAGCGCAAATCAACTGTGAGATCACCGTTGGCAGTTACGTACGTAGCCGACCATGGATTTCCGTTGCTGTCCGTCAAGGTGGGTGTGCCACCGGAAAGTACCCCAAACTGCGGATTTACCATCGCTTCGTGGATGAAACCTTCGCGTGCGGCAGATCCATCCAAAAGCTGCATAATCTCCGATTCCTCGGCTGCATTTTTCAGCTCGCCATTGACCCCGCTGAGCAACATTTGAATGGTTGCTCCCACGATTTCCAGGTGGCTAAATTCTTCCGTGGCAATATCCATTAATAAATCGTACTTATCCGGATACGGATTTTTGCAGCCAAAAGCCTGCACAAAATACTGCATAGCAGCTTTCAACTCGCCATTACTGCCGCCAAACTGTTCGAGCAACAAACGGGCAAATTTCGGATCGGGCTTCGACACCCGGGCATTATACTGTAAGTCCTTTACGTGATAAAACATAAGGTATTTGGTTTAGAGTGAACAATAGAATTCCTGCAAGCCATTTTCGCAACCTGTTCTTTATCAAATCCTTTTTTTGAATTTGAAGAACTGGACAAAGGGCTAATTTTTAAGCAAAGCCGAAAAAAATTTGAACGTTAGACTTTATACGTCCCAGATTCCTGTCAAACTTTTCCAGAAATAAACGGAGACAGAATAGCTATTCTTAACTCTTCTGTTCGCTAAGAATCAAAACTAAAAAACGTGTTCCCGTGTATTTTTAGCAGACTAAGGCGTTTTTAATTGGGATATACAACCCGTAGGGGTTAAATTTTCCGGGAATCAATTCTACAAAATCAAAAAGTGGTGACTTTCTTGTGGCATTCTATGTTTCAGTTATTTATATCGTGGTGAACTTCCACTAATTCTCCACAGGCGGACTTTCAAAATGCAACTAGCATACTCCTGTTCTTATTCTGAATGCATGAAAAATTGGTAAATGAATACTTCCTATGGCAGATATGTAGTCCATGAAAAGCGCGCCAATCCGTTTGAGGTTTTGTTCCAAAGCATAATCTCCTTAATTTTCGCAAAAGCCGCAACAACACCCTTTTCCCAAAAACCATGAAAGCACTGATCGTTTGTACCAATCATGATACGTTCCCGACCAAAACGCAAAAAACCGGGCTTTGGCTCAGCGAGGTAACACACTTTTATCACGTGCTGAACAAACGTAAAATTCAGATGGATTTTGTGAGCCCGCTCGGAGGACTCATTCCAATTGACGAGCGAAGTATGGATCTGAAAGACGACGTAAACCGGCTTTACTACGAAATTCCTGATTTTCGTAGTAAACTGGAAAATTCCCTCAAACCTACAGACGTACACGCCGATGACTACCGCCTGATCTACTTTGCGGGTGGTCACGGAGCCATGTGGGACTTTCCAGACAATAGTGAATTACAAAAAATTACTCGAAATATCTACGAAAAAGGCGGCATGGTAGCCGCTGCCTGCCACGGCGTGAGTGGCCTGTTGAATGTGAAACTTTCAGATGGAAGCCTGTTAATTCAGGATAAGTACCTGACGGGTTTTTCAAACATGGAAGAAAAACTTGTGAGCCTTGTGACGGAAGTTCCCTTTTACCTCGAAGACCGATTGCGGGAAAATGGTGCGCATTTTACCAAAAGCATGATTCCTTTTATTCAATATATCGAAGTGGACGAACGACTGATTACGGGGCAAAATCCTAATTCGGCAGGAAAGGTTGCCCGCAAAGTCATGGAAGAAATGTTTGAAAAATAATCTCTACCTGAGCGTATTATTCAGCAGTCCACTCTCAGTTAAAAGCAAAAAGTAAGGCTCGCGGGCGGCTTCCCGCAAAAGACTCAACTCACTGACCCGGTGGAGATTAGTTCCTAAAAAAGAAACCATGCGGTATTCAATGAGTCGCTCGGCCAATTGCCGGGTAACAAGATTGCTTTGGGCATGCAGCGAATCCCAGTTGAGTTGAAACAAAAGTCCGGCGCGAAAAAGCTCAATAGCCCGCTCAAAGCTATTTTGCAGGTAGTTATATTTTTCAGGATGCGCCAGAACAGGCGTTATGGATCGGCGATTCAGAGCCTCCACAAGTGCCATCAACTCGTCAGGTTCCTGAGACCGCTCCGTTTCGAGCAGTAAAAACGGGCGCTGACCCGGAGCGCCTATCGTGAGCAAAGGTTGTTTTTGTTGTACCAGTTCCAGCAATTCAGGATTTACATAATATTCCGCTGCGGCTTCAATTTTTAGGGGAATTTTTTGAAGGATCAATTCCTTTTCCAGCATCGTTTTCATCCCAAATACCTTCTCAACGCTATTGTCATAGTAGCCTTTCATGACGTGTGGCGTAGCAATTACCTTGGAAAAACCTGCTTTTACTAATTCTTTGGCAAGCTGTATGCTGCACTGCATAGAATCCGAGCCATCATCCAGGCCGGGCAATATATGAGAATGTACGTCTACGCGAATGCCCGCAGAAAACGTTTTGGGAAAAGGCTGAATTTCGGCAGGACGTTTTAAAAATGGAATAGTCATGAACCAGTTGAGTTTGACTATTCCATTTACAAGTAGTATGCCAATTTTTAATGAAGCTTTGCTTTTGCGGACAAAAAGTGAAATTTATGTAAATGAAATTCGACTTATTTACATAAAGCCCAACCAATTACTACATCTTAAATTAATGCGTCTGTTTTGAAAACAATGCCTTAAAGGATTCCAATTGCCAGTCTTTTTCGGAAACAATCGGATTTTCTATGCCCCAGTCTATTGCCAGTTCGGGGTCATTCCAGATAATGCCCGACTCGGCTGCTTTGTTGTAGACATTTGTGCATTTGTAACTAAAAACAGAATCTTCCAGAGCTGCAAATCCATGGGCAAATCCTTCGGGGATGTAGGCCATGTTGTTACGGACAGCGTCAAGTTCGAAGATTTCGTAGGTCCCGAAGGTTGGAGAATCGGGCCGAATATCTACGGCTACATCAAGTACCCGCCCCACAATAACCCGAACGAGTTTTCCCTGAGCAAAAGGTGCATTTTGAAAGTGTAACCCACGCAGAACACCTTTGGTAGAAAATGATTGGTTATCCTGCACAAAATGCACTGGCAATCCCGCTTTTTCAAATGCATCCTTATTGAAGGACTCAAAAAACGCTCCCCGTTCATCTTCAAAAACGCGGGGGAAAATTTCAACTAAACCTTTGATGGACGTTTCTCGAATCTGCATATGTCGTAAGTGATGTAAAGTTGTATCCGGGGTTTGACGATCTCTATTCTTCCCGCAAATTTATGAATCTATTGTTAGAGGTTGTAATTTCGGCCCAATATTTCACAGACTGATGACTCACGAGGAACTTTTTTTTCAAATCACCCACAAAAAATCCTACCTCTGCGTAGGGTTGGATACCGACATTCGCAAAATCCCCGAACACCTCCTGAATGAGGAAGATCCGGTTTTTGCGTTTAACAAGGCGATTATTGACGCTACATCTGATTATTGCGTGGCCTATAAACCCAACCTTGCCTTTTATGAAGCGCAGGGTGTGGCGGGCTGGGAAAGTCTGCGCAAAACGCTGGCCTACATTCCTAAAACGCATTTTACCATTGCCGACGCCAAGCGGGGCGACATCGGCAACACCTCCGGACTGTATGCCCGTACTTTTTTTGACCCGGCAGCCTCCGGCCTTGATTTTGATTCGGTTACCGTAGCCCCCTATATGGGAAGCGACTCAGTGTTGCCTTTTCTGGATTATTCCAATAAATGGGTTATTCTGCTGGCTTTGACTTCTAACACAGGAGGCAGCGATTTTCAGCGATTGGTAGTGGATGACAAGCCACTGTACGAACACGTGCTGACCACCTCGCAGCAATGGGCCGGCCCCGACCGCATGATGTACGTAGTGGGCGCCACGCAGGCTGATGCGCTTTCGCACATTCGAACGCTTGTACCCAATCATTTTCTGCTTGTTCCGGGCGTAGGTGCGCAGGGCGGGAGTTTGGAAGAGGTGTCTCGCTACGGGATGAATGCCCGTTGTGGCCTTTTGGTCAATTCGTCGCGAGGGATTTTGTATGCCGGAAATGGTCAGGATTTTGCCCAAAAAGCCCGGGTAGAGGCACATGCCATTCAGCAGGAGATGGAAAAATATCTGGAACTTTATTTGAAATAAAGAGCCTCTTTTATTTAATCCGGTTTGTATTTTTTTAATAATTTAGCTTAACTAATATCCAACTTCATGTCTTTTCCCAGGCAACTAACTTCTGTTCAGTCTATTTCTCTTTCTGAGTTGTGCCAGCAGTACGGTACTCCGCTTTATGTGTATGATGGCGAGATAATTCGTCGGCAAGTTGCCCGGTTGCAGGAGGCATTTTCGGGCCTGGACATGCATATCAAATATGCCTGCAAAGCCAATACCAACCTGGCCATCATGCGGCTTTTGCGTAGCCTCGGCGTCGGCGTTGACGTAGTTTCTATGGGCGAACTGCACATGGCTGCTCAGGCAGGCTACGGGCCCGGCGAAATTACTTTCACTCCCAGCGGCGTGCCTTTTGAAGAAGTAAAAGAGGCCGTTGAGGCCGGAGCCGTTGTAAATGTGGATAGCCTGGCACTTTTGGAATGGTTTGGTGAAACCTATGGCTCCGAAAAACCCTGCCTGATTCGCCTGAAACCCAACGTAGCCGCTGGCGGAAATATTAAAATCATGACTGGTCACCGCGATTCCAAGTTTGGTATTTCGGTAGATTTACTGGATAAAATTCTGGAAATAGTCGAGCGCTACTCGCTCAAAATCATCGGCTTGCATCAGCATACGGGTTCAGACATAAAAGAAGCATCCGCTTTTCTCCAAGCGTCAGAAGTAATTTTTGAAGCCGCACGTCATTTCCCCGATCTGCAAATTATTGATTTGGGCGGAGGTTTTAAGGTGGCTTATAAACCCGACGATGAGGTAACGGATATGGCGCACCTGGGCGCTGAAATTTCCAAAGGCTTTCAGAAATTTTGTCAATCCTATGGCCGGAACCTGCAACTTTGGTTTGAGCCCGGTAAGTTTCTGGTGAGCGAAAGCGGGTACCTGCTTGTACAGGCGACAGTAGTAAAAGAAGATCCCGCCCGAACATTTGTGCATGTCGATTCTGGTCTTAACCACCTCATCCGGCCCATGATGTACGGTTCGTACCACCATATTCTGAATGTTTCTAATCCGGAAGGAAATCCTTCTACTTATAACGTAGTGGGTTATATCTGCGAAACCGACACTTTTGCCACCGACCGAACGATGCCTGAGGTTCGTCCCGGCGATCTTTTGGCTTTTCTGAATGCCGGAGCCTACGGTTTCACGATGAGTTCCAACTACAACGCCCGATTCCGTCCGGCAGAAGTGTTGATTGATCAGGAAAAAGCCGCGCTCATTCGTCGGCGCGAAACCATGGACGACTTGCTGCGGTCACAGCTTGATTTGGCCTGACCGCATGCTGCCCATACTTTTTCAGGATGAGCATTTGGTTGCCATCAACAAACCTCATGGTTTGCTGGTACACCGCTCGCCGTTGGCTGCCGATGCCTCCGAATTTGCCGTACAGCTGCTTCGGGATCAGTTGGGCAGAAAAGTATTTCCCGTCCATCGACTGGACCGCAAAACGAGTGGCATTTTGCTTTTTGCCTTAGACGAAACCACAAACGTACGCATGCAGCGACAGTTTGCCGAAGGCTCAATCGACAAAAAGTACCTTGCCATTGTGAGGGGATATACGGAGGATACGTTTGAAATAGATTACCCGCTGACGCGGGAAGATGGCGCTACGCAGGAGGCCTTTACAGCCGCACGTACACTTGGCCGCACCGAAATTCCGGTGGCATTTGGCAAGCATCCAACTTCTCGCTATTCTCTTGTGGAGCTTTCTCCCACAACGGGTCGAATGCATCAGCTGCGGAGACACATGGCGCATGTGTTTCATCCCATTATTGGCGACCGCCCGCACGGCTGCAACAAGCAGAATCGGTTTTTTAAGGAACATTTTAATCATACAACCATGCTCCTGCATGCGGCTGAGTTGCAGGTTATACATCCGGAAACAAAAACAGCGGTGCACGTACGTGCACCGCTGTCTGCTGATTTTGAGCGTATTAAAAAGCTTTTGGATCTTTAAATTCTGATTTTCAGTACAACACCCACGTATCTTTTCCACCTCCACCCTGCGACGAATTTACCACGAGCGAACCCTTCCGTAGAGCTACCCGCGTAAGTCCGCCCGGAATTACGTGCACTTCATCTCCATACAAAATATACGGCCGCAAATCTACGTGCCGCCCTTCGGCGTGTTCGTCGATCATGCAGGGTACACGGGATAGTGAAATGGTTGGTTGAGCAATATAATTCCGGGGATTTTCCCGGATTTTCTGCCGAAACAATTCATGCTCTTCCGCAGTAGCTTTGGGACCAATGAGCATGCCATAGCCACCGGCTTCGTTGGCTTCTTTTACAACTAGTTGTTCAATATTGGCCAACACATAATCCATATCTTCCTGTTCACGGCAGATATAAGTTTTTACATTAGGAATAATGGCTTCTTCCTTCAAATAGTACTCAATGATGCGCGGTACGTAGGCATAAATTACCTTATCGTCGGCGACACCGGTACCGGGTGCATTGGCAAGCGCCACTTTTCCATTTTTGAATACCTCAAATATCCCCGGAATACCCAAAAGCGAATCAGGATTAAACACGTCGGGATCAAGAAACGTATCGTCGAGTCGGCGGTATATCACGTCCACGATTTCAAAACCCTTGGTTGTCCGCATCTTTACGTAGCCATCAGAAATGACCAAATCGCGCGCATCCACGAGCTCTACGCCCATTTGCTGAGCAAGGTACGAATGTTCAAAATAGGCCGAATTGTAAATACCCGGCGTGAGTACGGCTACCGTGGGATTGGGGCGATCGCTGAGGTATTGGAGCATTTGAAGCAGACGTGTGGGATAATCCGACACGGGCCGAACGCCCGTACGCGCCAACACATCCGGGATAATCTGCTTGGATAACTCCCGATTTTCGAGCATGTATGAAACTCCCGACGGGCAGCGAAGATTATCTTCCAACACCAGAAAAGTACCTTCATCATCCCGAATCAGGTCCGTACCGGTGATATGGCACCAAATACCTTTGGGAGGCGTAATGCCCATGCAGGCGGGCAAAAAGCATTTGCTTGATTCGATCAGGTCGCGCGGCACCACGCCATCATTCAGGATTTTCTGATCATTATAGACATCGTTAATAAACATATTCAATGCCTTGATGCGTTGTTTGAGACCTTTTTCCAGCAATTCCCACTCGGGACCGGGCAGTACACGCGGGATAATATCAATCGGCATCGTACGCTCGGTTCCTTCTCCTTCTGAATATACATTAAATGTAATGCCCATCGAAAGCATGGAACGCTCGGCGGCCTGCTGCCGACTTGTAAGATCCTGAGGAGTGAGGGTTTCAAATTTATTTTTTAAATGGTCATAGCCGGGTCTGACGCTTCCTTCGGGACTGAACATTTCATCATAAAATTTTTCCGAATCATAATTAGCAAATGAAAAATTCATATAAGTCAAAATAAGGTTTGGTAGTTATGCATAATTGACCAAACAATTTATAGCAAGACTTTGGTATTACCAAATTTACTATCTCTCCAAAAATAGGATCTTTGGTTCGTGCTACTTGTTATTAATAATATATTATTTCCCACCTAAATCTCGTTTCCATTTAAAATCCAACGCTACTGTCTCCTACCGAGCCGTCAGGTAAAAGTTCGGCTCTGTTCGCTTTATCTTCTTGCATACCATTTTTCTGAATCTGTTTTAACATATTTGGCCCTACTTTTGCCAACTAATCGCCAGTCATTTCGATTTTACTTTGTATGAACCGCACACTACTTATCCTGATTTGGTTATTGGCAACCGGCCTGCACACAGCCCTGGCGCAACACATGCCCGGCGTAGCAATGGGAAACTATGCAGGCACGCAGGCGCTTTATCATAATCCGGCCTTTGTGGCCGACTCTCGCTACGCATTCTACATTAACGGCATCGGCTCGCAAACTTATATCGCCAATAGTCACATAAAATACAATGCCCCCTACTCTTTTCTCAGCCTTCTAACCAATAATGTTCCTGATCAATACCGCAACGAAAAAGGAGCCATTATTTTGCCTCGTGCAGATTTGGAACAACGCCTGAACGGTCGGCTCAAACATCTGAATTTGGGCGCAGAAGCCCGCTTGCCTTCCGTTATGTTTTCGTTGCGGGATGGAAAAATCGGCATTGGACTAAGCTCGCGTGTGCGGGCGATTCTGAATACAACCGAAACAACTGAGTCTTTGGCTCAGGCACTTCGCAGCCGGGGAAAAGCCCCGGAAATACAAAGTATAATTTTTGAAAATCAGGCCACTACTCTGCATTTGAATGGCGTTGGCGAACTCGCATTGACGCTGGGTGGGGTAGTGATGGATAACGAAGCTGATTTTTTAAAAGTAGGTTTTACTGTGAAACGGGTGTTAGGGCTTTACAATGCACACGTTGTAGCCGATAACAGTTCTTTTGGCGTATTTCCTGATGAAAATTATAACAATCTCAGAGAAATCATTGAAGTCCCCGTCCTTAATGCTCAGTACGGCTATACTTCCGAAGGAGCTTTTCAGAACTTTACTCCTAATCCGGCGTGGCTGTTGGGCAATGCTCCCGCCGGTAGCGGGTGGGGTTTTGATGTGGGAATGGTGTATGAGTACCGTCCCAATGTCCACAAATATTCTTACACCGAAAAAGGTCAGCGCAAACGTGATGGCAGTAAGAATAAATACCTCTATCGCATGGCTGTTTCTCTCACGGATGTTGGAAGAATCAACTATAAAAATCCAAATTACGTAAACGTACAGCAGGTCAACGTTATTAATCGATCCTTTCGTTACGAGCGGTTTCAGAATTTGCAGGGCACTGATGGGTTTTTCAATGCCGTTGATCAGTCATTGGGGGTTACGAGCGCTACCCGCACCACGAGCTTTCGGTCGGTTTTGCCCACTACTTTTCAGGCAAGTCTCGATTACATGGTGAAACCAAATGTGTACATAAACACACTGTGGGTTCAAAACCTGCGGGGAGCCGGCGCCTTTGGCATGAAAGGCGAGTCTATTTTGTCGGTGACGCCCCGCTACGAACACCGGTGGTACGAACTTTCGGTTCCCGTTTCAATCATGAATCAGTACGGCTCCTTTGGTATTGGCCTTGCGGGCCGTGCCGGGCCGCTGTGGATTGGAACAGACCACCTCGCCGGTTTGCTGAATATTGGAAAACCCAAGATGGTAAATCTCTACGCCGGACTTTCCATGGGACTTTACAGACGGCCACCGTCTTCACCAAATCCTTGTTATCTGGAAGATCGCGAACCGTTTTTTCGACGCATTTTCAGAAGACGGTAAAGGGAATCAGGAGTTAAAAATCCTAAACACTTTTATTCACTAAAAAAACTACCCCGATTAACGTTCAGCTGTGAACATGAATTGGGGTAGTTTGAATTTCAAAACATTCAAAATTTATTTATAATCCAATCAAGATCTCGTCTTGGGACGGCTCTGCCATTTCTTGCGGGGAGCTTCACCTGCGGGTTTTGGCCGGGGGGCACGTGCTCCGCGGCCTTGCTGCCGCTGCTCTTCTTTCACCGGAGAATGATCAATCAACGGAAAAGGATGTGCATCCCGCACCGGAATTTTCTTTCCAATCAGCTTTTCTATATCTCGTAAATAAGCTTTTTCTTCGGCATCACAAAACGAAAGGGCCGTTCCGTTGGCACCGGCGCGGCCCGTACGGCCAATGCGGTGTACGTAGGTTTCGGCAATGTTGGGAAGTTCAAAGTTGATGACAAATTCCAGCTCGTCAACATCAATTCCTCGGGCGGCAATATCCGTGGCTACCAGCACACGGGTTGTTTGCGCTTTAAAATTGCTCAAAGCACGTTGCCGGGCATTTTGAGCTTTATTGCCGTGAATGGCTTCGGCAGAAATTCCGTGTTTAATTAAAATCTTCACTACCTTATCAGCCCCGTGCTTAGTTCGGGCAAAAACGAGAACGGTCTTTATCTTTTCATTGCTCAGCACATCAAGCAACAAAGCATTTTTATTCCCTTTATCTACAAAATAGACAAACTGATTGATGGTTTCGGCGGTAGACGACACGGGTGTTACTTCTACCTTGGCCGGATTTTGAAGAATGGTATCCGCCAATTTTACGATTTCGGGAGGCATAGTTGCCGAAAAAAACAGTGATTGCCGCTTTTTGGGAAGCACCGCCAACAACTTGCGCACATCATGTACAAATCCCATATCGAGCATGCGGTCGGCTTCGTCCAACACAAAAAATTCTACGTTTTTCAGGGAGACAAATCCCTGATTCATCAGGTCAAGCAGGCGGCCCGGCGTAGCAACCAGAATATCCACACCCTGCTGCAACGTACGGGTTTGCGGATTTTGGTTCACTCCCCCAAAAACCACGGCACATTTCATGCCGGTATGCCGCCCGTAAGCCACAAAACTTTCTTCAATCTGAATGGCTAATTCCCGGGTTGGGGTTACAATCAGACTGCGAATTTTGCGGGTGCGCTCATTAGTCTCAGTTTTTTTGAGCAATTGTAAAATCGGAATGGCAAATGCGGCTGTTTTTCCCGTTCCGGTTTGGGCACAACCCAGCAAATCTCTGCCTTGAAGTACCAGCGGAATAGCCTGCGCCTGTATCGGTGTGGGGATTGTATATCCTTCCTCCTGAACTGCTTTCAGGATGGTTGGAATTAATTGTAAGGATTCGAATGACATGTAGGTAAAATAGAGTTAAAAAAAGGCCTTCGGGAGATTCTTATCCCAAGGCCAGTGAATAGAACTGCAAAGATACGGCTTAATTATGGAAAAGCCTTCCTGCCGTCTTTTGGTCCTTTTGACAGGCAACTATTCACAGAAAATTCATATACTTCTAATCAACTGTTTTGCATCTTTGCAGAAATCATTGTCAGACCAACCTATTTTTCCAATGAAAAAATATATAGCTTTTGCCTTCTGCTTTTTGCTTTCTGCGAGCCTTTTTGGACAGATTCAGTCCGGCCCGATGGTCGGTTATTCTGACATGCGGGAGGTGATGCTTTGGGTACAAACACAACAAGCCGCCAACGTCCGCATTGATTTTTGGGAAGACGGAAAACCCACTGCCAGGCAGTCAACCGAAGAAATTAAAACAGAAAAAAAAGATGCTTTTGTGGCCAAACTCCTCGCCTATCCGCTCGAACCGGGCAAAAAATACAGCTATGAAGTAGTGATAAACAACAAGGTTGTCAAACGCCCGTACCCGCTGCAATTCCAAACCCAGGCGCTGTGGCAGTACCGATCTGATCCGCCCAACTTTCGATTTGCCATCGGCAGCTGTACCTACGTAAACGACGAGGCGTATGACCGCCCGGGAAAACCTTACGGAGGTCAGTATGAAATTTTTAAGTCGATTCATGAACAAAAACCGGACTTTATGATTTGGGGAGGAGATAACACCTACCTCCGCGAACCCGACTGGAACACGCGCTCCGGCATGCTATATCGCTACACCCACACCCGCTCGCTGCCCGAAATGCAGGCGTTGCTCGGGAGCGCCCACAACTACGCTATTTGGGACGACCATGATTTTGGACCCAATGATTCTGACCGGGCATTCTGGCTCAAAAATACCGCTGCCGAAACCTTCAAGCTTTTTTGGGCAAATCCCAATTATGTACTTGACGGTCCCTGCACCGGGACATTTTTCTGGAATGACATTCAGTTTTTTCTATTGGATGACCGGTGGTTCAAAGCGCCGAATGAGCGCGCCGAGCCGCGCGATTATTTTGGGCAGCAGCAAATCCGCTGGCTGATTGACGCACTCAGTACGAGTAAAGCGCCGTTTAAGTTTGTGGTGGCTGGTGGTCAAATAATCAATGCTTCGCCTGTTTTTGAAAATTATTCCAATTACGCTGCCGAACAGGAGCAATTTTTGAAACAGCTCGCAGACGAAAAAATACCGGGTGTTATATTCCTGACCGGCGACCGCCACAGCACGGCCCTGCATACCTTGAAACGTCCGGGGACATACCCGCTGCATGATTTTACCATTTCTCCGCTCACATCCGGTCGGGCTATTCCGGTCAAGGAAGAATATCAGAATAGTACAATGGATACGACAACCGTTGTGACGGAGCGAAATTTTGCCATTTTGGACGTAAGCGGCCCGGCAACTGATCGCAAATTACGGGTGTCCGTACGAAATGTGCAGGGTAAAGAATTGTGGAGCAGGGAACTGACGGCTTCGGAATTAAAATAAACCAAAGCCCATTTTTTGACGTTTATAGGGCTGAGAAAAACGTTTTCTCAGCCCGCTTTTTATAGATCATAAGTAGGTTAAAATGAATACATGTAACGTCAGAAATTCACTATGAAAATCACACGAATGCTTGCAGTTGTTTCGCTTTGTTTGGGAATAATTTCGTGCTCACAGGCGCAGAAAAAGTCATCAGAAACCAGCAGTAAACCCCGGCAGGTTCAAAAAACGGAAGCCGAGTGGAAAAAAGATTTAACACCACAGCAATTTTATGTCCTCCGCGAGAAGGGTACCGAACGCCCCTTTTCCAGCCCTTTAAATGCGAATAAGAAAAAAGGAACGTATGTCTGCGCAGCCTGTCAAACACCTTTGTTTAGCTCGGATACAAAATTTGAATCCGGAACCGGATGGCCGAGTTTTTATAAACCTCTCAATACAAAAAACGTGGAAGAGGAAGTTGACAAAACCCTCGGAATGGTGCGCACCGAAGTCCTTTGCCGGGTTTGTGGCGGGCATTTGGGGCATGTTTTTGACGATGGCCCCGCTCCGACCGGCCTGCGTTATTGCCTGAACGGAGTGTCGTTAGCCTTTAAACCCAAAGAATAATAGTCGGATCGCAAGCCGGACATATCGGGATTTGTCCGGCTTTCGTTATATTTGACCCCGACGAACCGACCCATATATGGAGGCTATCAGAGCTTTTATTAAACAAATACAATCTACTTATCAACGTTTTGCAGCCTGGCTTTCGGGCAAATTGAGCGCTGGAATTTACGCCGTAAGTGTCCTGCTTTTTGGTCAGAACAGAACCGATACTTTTCTTGGATGGTCCCGCGACCGCACACAGGCTATACGCCACTATGCAGCCGATCGCTTTGATACTCAATCTCCTTATTTCAAACCAATCTACCGTATTTGGAAGGTTTTTATCTGGGGAATTTTCCTGGCTATTTTTTATATTTTTTGTGTAGAAACCAATTTTCTATGGCTCATGGGCAGCATGCCGAGCATAGAGGATTTGCAGAATCCGAAGGTGGCGCAATCCTCCGAAATTTATACTTCGGACGGAGTCATGATCGGAAAGTTTTATACGGAAAATCGTACGCCGGTGGCTTACGATAAAATTTCTCCTAACCTCACCAAAGCGCTCATCGCTACCGAAGACATTCGTTTTTACGAGCATTCAGGAATTGACTATCGCGCAATGGCCGGCGTAGCCGCAGGAATTTTGACGGGCGAAACCGACCGGGGCGGCGGAAGTACCGTCACGCAGCAACTCGCCAAAAAACTCTTCAAAACCCGTAAACGCTCGGCTCGTGGGCTTTTGGGCTACATTCCGGGTGTAAGTACGCTGATTTACAAAACCAAAGAATGGCTCACGGCTATTAAACTGGAACGCTATTTTACCAAAGAGGAAATTCTGACGATGTACTTTAACACCGTCGACTATGGCAATAATACCTACGGAATCAACACTGCGGCACAGTCGTATTTTAGCAAATCGCCTGATAGTCTTAACGTTCAGGAAGCGGCCGTATTGGTTGGCTTACAAAAAGCAACGACTACCTACAACCCGATCCGAAACCCCAAACGCTCGCTCGAACGCCGCAATGTAGTGCTGGCGCAAATGGCAAAATATAAGTACCTAAGCCCTCAGGAAGCTGATTCGATCAGTCAGTTACCCATTGAACTGGCTCTTAAATTTGAAACTCCCTACGACGGCAACGCCAACTATTTTAAAAATGCGGTGGTTGATTATGTGAAGAAATGGGGCGACGAAAACGGCTATGATCTCTACACAGATGGGCTGAAAATTTATACAACAATTGACTCCCGGATGCAGGCTCACGCCGAAAAAGCGCTGGAAGAGAAAATGCGGCAGTTACAACGGGTTTTTGAAGATCACTGGGGCAAGCAGAATCCGTGGAGAGACGAAAACGGACAGGAATTGACTACCTTTTTGGAAGATGTAGTCAAGCGAACGAGTCGTTACAAAGCCCTTGCCGCACGCTATCCCAATCAGCCTGATTCCATCAATTTTCATCTCAACAAAAAAGATACAATGACCGTCTACGACTGGAAAACGGGCGGGCAGATGGTTCAGTATTGGAGCTCCATGGATTCTTTGAATTATTACAAACGAATCCTGCGGGCCGGCATGATGGCGATGGACCCTTACACCGGAGAAATTAGGGCTTGGGTAGGTGGTCTGGACTATAATTTCTTTAAATATGACCACGTAAAGCAGGGAAAACGCCAACCGGGCTCCACTTTTAAGCCTTTTGTGTATACCACCGCAATTGACGATACAACCTATAATATGGACCCCTGCGACCTTGTGAGAGATGAGCCGTATACCAAAGAGGTAATGATTAATGGTAAAATGCAAAAATGGTCGCCTAAAAACTCTACAGGTTATTTTACCTATTCCAACTTGACACTCAGGCGCGCCCTTGCCCAATCGGTCAACTCTGTAACGGTGCAGCTTACCGAAAAAGTGGGTCCTCAAAATGTTGCCAACTATGCCAAAAAAATGGGAATTACGACTCCCCTGCGCTCAGAAATGGGGATTGGCCTGGGAATATTTGACGTGTCATTGTATGATATGGTAGCAGCTTACTGTGTTTTTGTCAACTCAGGAATGTCCTCCTCCCCGATTTTAGTAACCCGAATTGAAGATCGGAGGGGAAATATTATTGAAGAATTTCAAACCGAACATCATCAGGCAATTTCACGCGAATCTGCTTTTCTCATGACGCACATGCTCAAAGGCGGCATTGAAGAACCGGGCGGAACGTCGCGTGGACTCTATAATTTTGAAGTAGGCCTCAATCAACGCAACGAAATCGGAGGAAAAACCGGAACAACTTCCAACAACTCGGACGGTTGGTACATGTGCATCACCCGTGACCTCGTGATGGGCGCGTGGGTAGGTGGCGACGACCGCTCGATTCACTTCCGAAGTACTGACCTTGGGCAAGGCTCCCGCATGGCGCTGCCGATTGTGGGGAGTTTCCTTGAACGGGTCTACAAAGACAAAAGCATCGGTATGGTTCCGGGCCCTTTCCCCAAGCCTTCGTTCCCCATCGAAAAAGAATATCAATGCACCTATGAGCCCATTCAAGCCGATACTCTTGAATTTGAGCCCGATAGTGGTGATTTCCTGCCGGATGAAATCGAGTTTCAGATTGGTCCGCCACCACCGCCACCGCCCGCTCCGGATACGGCAAAAAAGCAGTAGTGAGGATTCTTTTCCACAAATTTTGACTCAATGCTCGACTTTCGCCTGCATGTTTTTTATACCGTTGCCAAAAAACTGAGCTTTACCAAAGCAGCAGCCGAACTTTACATTAGCCAACCGGCAGTGACCCGGCATATTCATGAGCTGGAACAGCAGTTTGGTATGGCCCTTTTTGAACGAGCCGGACGGCAAATCAGCCTGACACCTGCCGGATTGCTGACGCTGCATCATGCCGAAACGATTCAGGCCAATTATCGACAATTGGAATATGACCTGAACGCCTTAAAAGGGCAGCGAGCCGGGGCGCTGCACCTCGGGGCAAGTTCTACAATTGCACAATATGTACTGCCGCCGGTTTTGGCTTATTTTCACGAAAAAAATGCAGACGTTGCCATTTCGCTCATCAGCGGCAACACCGAACAAATTGAGCAGGCGCTTCTAAACAAAGATATTGATGCAGGAATTGTGGAAGGTCGTACGCATCTCCCGGAGCTTCATTATGAGGAGTTTAGGCGTGATGAAATTGTACTCATTGCCCGGGCCGATCATCCTTTGGCTCAGCGTGACGAACTTTCACTGGATGAGCTCCGAAGCGTGCCGCTCGTTCTTCGGGAGCGAGGCTCGGGTACGCTGGAAGTCATTGAATATGCACTCAAAGAACACGGCATAAAGTTGAGTGATTTGGTGGTAGATATGTATTTGGGGAGTACCGAAAGCATAAAATCCTACTTATTCCATTCCAGCTGCATGGCCTTTATTTCCATCTATGCCATTGAAAATGAACTTCGTGCGGGCACTTTTCGGATTCTGGACATACAAAATTTAACTATCTCCCGATTTTTATATACCATTCATCGGCAGGGCGATCCGGAGCCTTTGGCCGATTCTTTTTTGCGTTTTGCCCGCAAATACTATAACCAAACCTGATGCTTCATAACAAATAGTTATTAGCCTTCCCTGCCAATCAGCCGTACCTTTGTCCTACAAAAAAGCCTACAAAAACTATGGGCTTTATTTCTCATCTAACTTACAGATTTTCTGATGATTACGACCGATATATGCATCATTGGTGCGGGTCCTGTTGGGCTTTTTGCTGTGTTTGAAGCAGGTTTGCTCAAAATGCGTTGCCACCTCATTGATGCGCTCCCGCAAGTTGGCGGGCAACTTTCTGAGATATATCCTCAAAAACCAATTTATGACATTCCGGGCTATCCAGAAGTTAAAGCTCAGGAACTAGTCGATAACCTGATGCAGCAAATCGCGCCATTTAAACCGACGTTTAGTTTGGGCGAGCGTGTAGAAGTTCTTGAACAACAGGAAGATAAGTCTTATTTGGTGCAAACCAATGAAGGTACGCAGGTACGGTGTCAGGTGGTGGTTATCGCCGGCGGACTAGGCTGCTTTGAACCTCGCAAGCCCGAGATTGTTGGTCTGGAACAATTTGAAGGCAAAGGGGTTGGCTACATGGTTAAAAACCCGGAGCTGCTGCGTGACCGCCGCGTGGTGCTCGCCGGGGGTGGGGATTCTGCCCTGGACTGGACCATTTTTCTAGCTTCGGTTGCCAAAGAAGTGACGCTGATTCATCGGTCAGATTCCTTCCGTGGGGCACCTGATTCTGCCGAAAAAGTATTTGAACTGGCACAGGAAGGCAAGATTAACCTCATCCTGAATTCAAACATCCGGGCAATTCACGGAAATGGACATTTGCAGGAAGTGATTGTGGAAGGTAAGGATAAAGTTCAGTCATCGCTGAAAGCCGATCATTTGGTGGCGCTGTTTGGACTAACTCCAAAACTCGGCCCGATTGCGAACTGGAATCTGGCGATTGACAAATCGGCTATCAAGGTCAATACTGAGGATTATAGCACGAATGTTGAGCGGATTTATGCGATCGGCGATATAAATACGTATCCGGGGAAATTAAAGCTGATTTTGTGTGGTTTTCATGAAGCCGCCTTGATGTGCCAAAGTGCGTTTAAATATGTGTATCCCAGCCAGAAACTTAGCTTCAAATACACCACTGTAAACGGAGCGCCCGGTTTTTGAAGAATTAAAAAATTTTACTATTGTAAGTTAATCACTTATATATCAAATACTTATTAATACTAATGGCTAAAAGCCAGTAGCTCCCAATATCCATGATTCAATTTATAGTAGAAGACCGCGACGGCACACGTCGACCTGTTGAAATCCCGGAGGGCATGGGGCTGAATTTGATGGAAGTCTTGAAAGCCTCTGAATACAACATTTTGGCTACCTGCGGCGGCATGGCGCTTTGTGCAACCTGCCACGTACATATTTTGGAAGGCGAAGATAAACTACCACCGGTAAGCGATGCCGAACTTGATATTTTAGATACGCTGCCAAGCGCTCACGCCAACAGTCGCCTTGCCTGTCAGCTACGGGTGGAGGAAACGATAGAAGGTGCTGTTTTTCAAATCGCCGGGGAGGAAAATTGAAAAATCCGCCCTATCCTTCTGGGCGGATTTTTAATGTTTTCGCAGCCGCAGGGCTTTACCCTGCGCTGTCAGATTTCACCCTTTCAGAAGCAGGGCTTTACCCTGCGCTGTCAGATTTCGCCCTTTCAGAAGCAGGGCTTCACCCTGCGCTGTCAGATTTCGCCCTTTCAGGGCTGAGGGCGGCAAACAAGGGTTGTTTGTTATAAATCAATTACCTCTTTGTACTGCATTCGGTACAGATTTGCATAAAAACCATTTTTTGCAAGTAATTGATCGTGAGAACCTTCTTCCATAATTTCTCCACGATCCAGTACAATTATTTTGGTAGCCTCCTGAATCGTAGACAGGCGGTGGGCAATGACAATGGCCGTACGTCCTTTCATCAATTTTTCGATTGCTTTCTGAATCAGTTCTTCTGTTTCGGTATCCACCGAGGAAGTTGCTTCGTCCAAAACCATGATTTTTGGATCGTGAACCATCACGCGCACAAACGAAATGAGCTGTCGTTGCCCCACCGAAAGTGTAGCGCCCCGCTCCTGCACATTGTACTCGTAGCCACCCGGCAGGCGTTCGATAAACTCATGCACGCCTACTAATTTTGCAGCTTCTACTATGCGCTCGCGCGTGATGTTCGGGTTGCCCAGCCGAATGTTATTTTCGATGGTATCCGAAAATAGAAATACATCCTGCATTACTACGCCGATATTCCGACGAAGTGCTGTTAACTCATAGGCATGTACGTCTACTCCATCAATCAGAATTTCGCCTTTATTGATGTCATAAAAACGATTGAGCAAATTAATTATCGAGGATTTTCCGGCGCCGGTTGCGCCTACAAAGGCAATGGTTTCGCCGGCGTTCATGTTAAAATTGATATTTTTCAGAACGTATTCTTCTTCATTATAGGCAAACCATACATTCTTGAATTCAACCTTGCCCTGCACAAGGTCAGGAACGTGAGTTCCATTGTTGGGTGTAAAATCTTCGCTATCAAGCAATTTCAGAATACGATCCGTGCTCACAATTCCCATTTGCAACGTATTGAAGCGGTCAGCCAACTGACGAATCGGGCGGAAAAACAGGTTAATAAACATCACAAATGCCGTTACCGTCCCAAACGTAACGTCCTGCTGCAAAATCTGCTTGGAACCATACCACACCACGAGCCCGGTGCCGGCGGCGGAGATGACATCTGCCACCGGAAAATAAATGGAATAGTACAAAATCGAGCGGATGTTGGCGTCGCGGTGCTCGGCATTAATTTTTTCAAACTTGCGGTATTCGGCATCTTCACTACTGAAAATCTGGACGATATTCATGCCCGTGATGTGCTCCTGCACAAAGGAATTCAGGTTAGAAACCGCCGCTCTAACTTCATTGAACGCATCCTTTATTTTTTCTTTAAATACATAGGTACTAAACAGCATCAGCGGTACCATCGACAAACTGATTAATGATAATTTCCAATCAGTATAAAACATGACAGCGATGATCAGCGTCAATTGCAGAATATCGCCCGCTATGGCAGCCATGCCATCGCTAAAAACATTGGAAAGCGTTTCAATATCCGAAATGGTGCGGGTTACGAGCCGTCCGATGGGTGTTTTGTCAAAAAAGGTTAGCCGAAGGTGAATAATCTTTTCATAGAGCGTCACACGCATATCGCGAATGATGTACTGCCCAAGCCAACCCGACAAATAGGTATTGACAAACGACACGAGTCCCTGCACAATGAGCACGACAATCATGAGCACGAGCATGAGTGCCAGCTGATTATAATCGCCGTTGGCGACGGGCGTATCAATGGTGTATTTTATAAGTAACGGAAGCAGCGGGGATAACATGGCGCTGACCATGATGATGCCGATAAGGCCAAAAAACTCTTTTTTGTAGGGCTGCACAAACGTATAGAGCCGTTTCAGCGTTGGAAGGTCAAAGATTTGTCCGCTTTTGGTTTCCTGATTCACGTGATTAAATTGCGTCTGTTTTGGTAGCTAACACGGATTAAACGGCGAAAGTTACAGCATTTCTAAGTTTTGAATCCTTTACCCTTTCAACATCCTATCCTTATGGAGCTATTTTTAAGCATTTGTCTGGGCATTGGATTGAGCGCAAGCACCGGTTTTCGGGTCTTCGTTCCGGCACTATTGGCCAACATTGCGTGCATGAACGGATGGATTACACCCACCGAAAGCTTTGCGTGGCTAGCCACCTGGCAGGCGTTTTTTGTATTACTGGCCGCTACTGTTGTCGAAATCGCCGCCTACTACATTCCTTTTGTGGACAATTTACTTGACACCATTGCCGGACCGCTATCGGTCGTGGCCGGAACACTGCTTACTACGTCATTTGTCGAAATTGACAACCCCGTTCTGCAATGGAGCCTTGGGCTTTTGGTGGGAGGCAGCACGGCGGGCGTTGTACAGGCGGGCACGAGTTTGCTGCGACTGGGTTCGAGTAAATTTACTGCCGGGCTGGGCAATCCGGTAGTCTCCACAGCCGAAAATGTTCTTTCCTTTGGTTTGTCAGGAATAGCCATTTTCCTGCCGATTATTGCCTTGGTCAGCGTTTTAATGCTTCTTTGGTGGCTGTTTCGCCGAGTGTCGCGGCTACGCAAAAAACAAAGCCCGGTCTCCTGAGTTACTTAACGGGCAGAAGATTCTGGCTGCCAGCCCTTGCTTATGACCGAACGCATTCCCATTCATCAGCTATCGTCCGACACGCCCGACGTTCCTGCGCTCAAACTCTTTCGGTTCAAAAATAGTCAGCGCCCGGTGCCTGAACAGGCCTCGCCGTTGCCCATCACTCCTTTGCCAACCGATGCGCCACATCGGCACAGTTATTACGAAATTCTATTTATTGAGGAAGGTGAAGGATTTCATGAAATTGATTTTCGGACTTTCCCGATTCAGGGGGCCGGATTGCATTTTCTCACGCCCGGACAAGTCCATTTGCTGCGTTTTACGAGTCCTTGTCAGGGGTATATTCTGGCTTTTTCAGAAGATTTTTTTTCGTTTTATAATCCCGATAGCCAACGTTTGGCGCATTTTCCTTTTTTCAGATCTGCCGAGCGACAGCCGGTACTACCGCTGACGGCCACCGACAAAAAGTACTTTCACAACCTGCTCGAAAACATGGTAGCCGACCACCTCACCACTCCGGCCGAGCGCATCATGAACGGAAAATACCTGGGAATTCTGCTGCAAAAAAGCGCTACACTTTCTTTGCAAATCGAAGAAAACCGGATGACAGGCTTTACACTTCCTGATCTTGTGGTTCGTTTTCAGGAACTTGTGGATAAGCAGTTTCGGGAGCAGCATGCTGTGCAATATTACGCAGGCCAATTGCAGGTTTCGCCCGATTATTTGAGTAAATCTGTCAAGAATCATTTGGGCGTAGCCGCCGGAGATTACCTCCAAACCCGCCTGCTGATGGAAGCCAAGCGGCTGTTGGTTTTTACACCCATGAGCGCCAAGGAAATCGCCTATTCCCTGCACATGGAAGACCCCTCCTACTTTGGCCGAATCTTCAAACGCAAAACCGGACTAACCCCCAGCGAATACCGGGAATCGGTGCGGAAAAGTGCCATAAACTGAGGTTAGGAAAGAAGATAAGATATTTACATATTCTGTCAACATACTGGTTTTCAATAAAATACATAACAAACATCAGGTACAATGACGTAATTTCAATAAGCACTATTGGGAATGATCAATAAATTGTATTTTGCAAGGAAAAATAATAGCCCATCATGAGTTTGTTCCAAAAGTCAGTAGAGAAAAAGTATTTGAATGAATTAGATTCCGTTCTAATCGAACAGAAATATCAGAAATTTCAATCTTATTTTGGCAATCCTTCAATTCAGGAGAACATTAGAAATTCCAAAGAAGAGCAGTTTCAGGAAGGATTTTTACGAGAACTGTTCGTCCTAATTTTTGGATATACGCTAAATCCGCAACCAAATTTCAATCTAACGACAGAATTAAAAAATATAACAAATAGTAAAAAAGCTGATGGAGCTATCTTGAAAAATGGAGAAGCCCTAGCAGTAATTGAATTAAAGGGAACAGACACAACTGATTTAGACAAAATTGAAACGCAGGCTTTTGGCTACAAGAATCATCATCCAAAATGTGTTTATGTCATTACATCAAATTTTGAAAAACTACGCTTTTATATACAAAATGCAGTTGATCATATCGACTTTGACTTATTTAATTTAACCAAAGATCAGTTCTCCTTACTTTGGATTTGTCTTGAAAAAGACAATTTACTCAATGGATTGCCACAAAAAATAAAAGAATCATCTTTATTACAGGAAGAAAATATAACTAAAAAACTTTATGCAGATTATTCAAAATTCCGAGAAGCTATTTATAATAATCTTGTAAAAAATAATCCCGAAACTGACAAACTTTTACTTTTTAAGAAAACACAAAAACTACTTGACAGATTTTTATTTATATTCTTTGCTGAGGATAGATTGCTTTTGCCACCAAACTCTATAAGTGAGATTGTAAAACAGTGGACTACGCTGAAAGATGAATTAGACGAATATGTCCCGTTGTATGATCGATTTAAGAAATATTTCGGCTATATGAATACGGGATATAAAGGCAAAAAATATGATGTATATGCATACAATGGCGGATTGTTTGCTCCTGATGAAATTTTAGACACTATCTCAATTGATGATGACATTCTTCATTATCATACCCTTGCGTTAAGCAACTATGATTTTGAAACTGATGTTGACGTAAATATTCTTGGACATATATTTGAACACTCACTGGGTGAAATTGAAAATGTTCAAGCCCAAATTAAAGGCGAAAAAGTTGACAGTCAAAAGACAAAAAGGAAGAAAGACGGAATTTTTTATACGCCTAAGTTTATTACAAAATATATTGTAGAAAATACTATTGGTAAACTGTGCGATGAAAAAAGGAAGGAACTTGATCTAGTTGATGAAGAGTATGCAAAAGGACGTAAAAATCGCAAAAGAGATACTATAAAAATTCTGGATGATAAACTAAATGAATACAGAAATTGGCTATTAACCTTAACAATCCTTGACCCGGCTTGTGGCTCAGGAGCATTCCTGAATCAGGCCCTGGATTTTTTGATTATTGAACACCGAAAAATTGATGATTTACGTGCACAGCTCTTTGGAGGCGGCTTGGTTCTTTCTGACATCACTACGGACATCCTTGAAAAGAACATCTATGGCGTTGATCTGAACGAAGAATCTGTGGAAATTGCCAAACTTTCACTTTGGCTTAGAACAGCAAAGAAAGGCCGAAAACTCAATAGCCTGACAAACAATATCAAATGCGGAAACTCCCTGATAGACGACCCCGAAATCGCAGGAGAAAAAGCCTTCAATTGGCAAAAAGAGTTTCCGGAAATATTTGCAAATGGAGGTTTTGATGTAGTGATTGGAAATCCACCTTATGGTATTTTTATTGACCCAAAATCACAAGATCATTTTAATAGACATTTTCCATTTACAAACTATAAAACTAATTTATATATCCTTTTTATTGAAAGGATGCTACAAATCTTTAATAAAGGAACTGTTCACTTTATTATCCCTAAATCTCTACTTTTTAATACATATTTTGAAGCAATAAGAAAGGCTCTTATCCTAAATACTGAAATAGAGGAAATTTATACAATTACTGAAAAAGTATTCGAAGATGCAGAAGTAGGAAGTAGCTTACTCTTAAAATTCAAAATAAAAATTAATCCAGAAAATATCACTCGCTTAGCCGTAGCAGAAAAAATCGAAAATTTCATTATGAATTACAACGTCTTGGAAAATAAAGTACCTCAAAGCTTTTTTTTGGATGTGCCCAACTGCGAAATTTCAATAATTTCTTCAAGTTCCCAATCAATTTTGAAAAAATTACATTCTTATAAACAAGTAAAAGATTATTATTCATTAAAAAATGGTTTAAATCCTGGGAATGTTAAACACATTCTAATTTCTGAAAATAAAGAATCTGAACTGCACAAACCAATAATTTGGGGACGTGATATTTCTCGTTACATAATATCTTGGTCTGGCAACTATATTAATTATGATTCTTCTATTGTAAATAGAATTTCTATTGAAGATATTAAAACAAAAGAAGGCATGAATAAACAAAATAGAATTGACTTTGCACTTCGGACTCCTGATTTATTTGAAAACAAAAAATTATTAATTAGAAAGACCGGGGATTCATTAATTTCTTGTATTGATGAAAATAATTATTATTTTGACACTCTTGTCCATGGAATATATTTAAAAGAAGAAAAGAATTCACTTGAAGCTTTATTGGCCATTTTAAACTCAAAACCCGCAACTTTATTTTATCGATTACTTCATGATATTAAAGGTAAGGTATTTGCAAAAATTAGTTTAGACAATCTTGGTACTTTCCCTATCCCTTCAAATTTAAACAGTTATTCAAACGAATTAACTGAAAGTGCTATTTATTTATCTTCAAAAATATTCTTATTCAACAAAGAAAAAGAAATATTTATAAAATTATTAGCAACAAAATATGATTTAATAAAAATTAGTAATAAACTTCTTAACTGGTTTGATTTAGACGCCAAAAATTTCTTATCTGAATTATCGGCACATAAAATTAAACTAACTCTTTCTGAGGAATCAGGTTGGATACAGTATTTTCTTAAAGAAAAAGAAAGAATTAAAAATTTTAAAGTGGATATTGAATCAACCGAGGAAAAAATCGATCAGTTGGTTTATGAACTTTATGGCCTGACAAGTGAAGAAATTAAAATTATTGAGGAAACCATCTAAACTTCAATCTCTCAGCCTGTAAGAAGCATGCCGGAATTGGAATGCCAATCACCCTGTTTATAAAATAAATGAACCCAAGTCATCCTCAGCCAAAGATTTTCGAAATCCATCTCCCAACGCAAAATCAAGTTGCCCTCTTCTTCTGCTACAAACTAGTCCGGAAAAGTGCCATAAACTGACAAAAAAGTACCTTGATGGCCGTTTCTTTCAGTAATATCTTTGTTAAATCCTAAACCTCACTCCTGAATATTACCATTCAGACGAGTAGTGGAAAGTCCTCCGTTGCAGTGTACAGAGAAAGTTGCGTAAGGATTGGGAGAAAATTTCAGCATAAAATCAGGTACATTTCATTTATTCTATGCAAATCAAAAATGACTTAACGGCTGCCGCTTTGCAGCCCAAGCTGGACCGCCTGTGGCAACTTTCCGGCGAAAAAATTCACCTCATTAATAAGGAATACGACCCCGCCAAAGGTTCGCCTGTATTTACCGTGCAGGGAAAATATACCACCCGTGGCTGGACTGAGTGGACCGAAGGTTTCCGCTACGGAGCCGAAGTTTTGCAGTATGATGCCACCAACGACGACGCTTTTCTGGCAATGGCAAAAGCCAATACAGTGAAGCAAATGGCCTCACACGTGGGGCACTTTGGCGTACACGATCACGGTTTCAACAACGTCAGCACCTACGGAAATCTCGTGCGATTGATGAACGAAGGGCGGCTGGAAGAAAACGAGTGGGAACGTAATTTTTACGAAATCGCCCTCAAACTGTCGGGTGCCGTGCAGGCTCGCCGCTGGACTCCCATTAAAGATGGCGGCTACATTTATTCCTTCAACGGCCCGCATTCATTGTTTGTAGATACCATTCGTTCAGTTCGGGCGTTGATGGTTTCCCATCTTTTGGGCCACAGCCTGATGGGCGAAAATGACCTCAAAACCAGCCTGTTAGAGCGTGGAATCATGCACGCAATTTCGACTGCGCGCTATTCCGTGTTTTATGGCGAAGGCCGCGACAGCTACGATTTGTGGGGACGTGCCGCCCACGAATGCGTGTTTAATGTAAACGACGGCAACTACCGTTGTCCTAATTCACAGCAGGGCTTTTCGGGCTTTACTACCTGGACCCGCGGCCTGGCATGGGCAATGATCGGTTTTCCCGAACAACTCGAAACGCTGCCTTACTTCTCCGATGAGGAACTTGCTCCTTTTGGTGGAAGAGAAGCCGTTGAAGCCATCTATCTGAAAGCCGCGCAGGCTACCTGCGATTTTTACATTGCCAATACGGCCTCCGACGGAATCCCCTACTGGGACACCGGAGCGCCGCAAATTCACAAATTGGGCGACTACACTACTCGCCCGTCTGACCCGTACAATGCCTTTGAACCCGTCGATGGCTCTGCCGCTGCCATAGGTGCACAAGGCTTGTTGCGGTTAGGAAAATACCTGACGGATAAAGGCCAAACCGAAGCCGGAAATCGCTACTGGCAAGCTGGTCTCACGGTTCTTAACTCACTTTTTGAGGAGCCGTACCTTTCTACCGATCCAACGCATCAGGGACTTATTCTACATTCGGTGTATCATCAGCCTAATGGCTGGGACTACATTCCGGAAGGACAATCGGTTCCGTGCGGTGAGTCGAGTATGTGGGGCGATTACCACGCCCGGGAAGTGGCGCTGTATCTGCAGCGAATCATAAAAGATCAACCCTACTATTCCTATTTGGGTGCAGTAAAAGCGTAAGTATTTCACATTTAAATTTACCTTACTTACATCCAAAACGTTCAGAACTTATGGATTTAAATCGTTGCTGTATTCATACCATCACCACCAAGCCCTGGACCCTGACGGAGTCGGTTGAACACTACGCCGCCGCCGGTGTGAAGGGTATCAGCGTGTGGCAAAATGCCGTGGAAGGCATGACCCATGCGCAGGCCGGGGAGCTTATCCGCCGCAATGGTCTGGACGTGGTGTCCTACGTTCGGGGGGGCTTTTTTCCGCATACAAGTGCTCAGGAGCGCGCCAAGGCCATTGATCATAACAAAAAACTGGTTGAAGAAGCCGCCGCCCTCGGCGCTCCGCTGATTGTGTTGGTGTGTGGCGCTTCGCCGGATCAATCGCTTGAAGTTTCGCGGCAGCAGATACAGGAAGGCATTGAGGCGGTACTTCCGCTTGCCGAGCAGCTGAACGTAAAACTGGCGATTGAGCCCTTGCACCCGATGTACGCTGCCGACCGCTCGGCGATCAATTCGCTGGCGCAGGCCAACGACATGGCCGAGGCAATCGGTTCGTCGCATATCGGTGTTGCCGTCGATGTGTACCACGTGTGGTGGGAGCCGGAACTCGAAAAACAGATCATTCGCTGCGGTGCTAACGGGCATTTGCTGGCCTATCACGTGTGCGACTGGAAAGTAAATACGCTCGATTTGCTCAATGACCGCGGGCTCATGGGCGAAGGCTGCATTGACCTGAAAAAAATCAGCGGATGGGTGGATCAAACCGGATTTGATGGATATGTGGAGGTAGAAATTTTCTCCAATATTTACTGGCAAACCGATCAACACGAGTTTCTTGGCAAAATTACGGACGCATTTCAGAAAATATAAATAATTGAAATTCAATTGCTTATTTATAAAATTAAGATTTATAAAAAATTCTAAACAGTACTACTACATCCAACAATGACAACACATACCATCGGGATTATCATGAACGGCGTAACGGGCCGTATGGGAACCAACCAACATTTGCTGCGCTCTATTAAGGCGATTCGGGAGCAGGGCGGCGTGAAACTTTCGGCAGATGAAATCATCATGCCTGATCCTATTTTGGTAGGCCGCAACGAAGCCAAACTGAAAGCGTTGTGCGCGCAGTCGGGTGTTGAAAAATATACGACGGATCTTGATTCGGTAATGTCAGATCCGCACTACCAAATCTACTTTGACGCCCAGGTAACGGGCCGTCGGGCGGCTGCCGTGAAACAGGCGATTGAAGCCGGAAAGCATATTTACTGCGAAAAACCCACCGGAACAAGTACCGAAGAAGCACTTGAATTATTTGAACTCTGCCAAAAAGCCGGACTCAAAAACGGCGTTGTGCAGGACAAACTTTGGCTGCCCGGCATGCTTAAACTCAAACGTTTGATGGAAAATGATTTCTTTGGTGAAATCCTGTCCGTACGCGGCGAATTTGGCTATTGGGTATTTGAAGGCCACAGCGTACCCGCACAGCGGCCTTCCTGGAATTACCGCAAGGAAGACGACGGCGGTATTATCGTAGATATGCTTTGCCATTGGCGCTATGTACTTGATAATCTGTTTGGTAAAGTGAAGGCCGTTTCCTGTTTGGGCGCAACGCACATCAAGGAGCGCATCGACGAACAGGGAAATCCTTACGTGTGTACGGCAGATGACGCCTGCTACGCAACCTTCGAACTCGAAGGCGGTGTTATTGCCCAATTCAACTCCTCGTGGACTACCCGTGTTCGGCGCGACGATCTCCTCACACTGCACGTGGACGGCACCAAAGGCTCAGCCGTGGCTGGCTTGCGTGAGTGCGTCACGCAGCACTACGGCAATACGCCAAAACCTGTGTGGAATCCAGACATCAAGCAGCCCATCGACTTTATGGAAGGCTGGGCCAAAGTACCTGAGCAAGAGCTGTTTGACAATGCCTTCAAAGCGCAGTGGGAGCTATTTTTAATTCACATTGTAAAAGATACTCCGTTCCCCTGGAACCTGAAAGAAGGAGCTAAGGGCGTGCAACTGGCCGAAAAAGGCATCGAAAGCTGGGAAAAACGGCAGTGGGTAGAAATCAATGAATTATAGGTATTAGACGCCGGGAAGAATTCGTCAGCGATATAAATCTCTGGGATTCTTCCCGCTGTTTTTTGTAAAAAATCAGTAGTTCTAAATTATCAGAAGAGGAATCAATCCATGAAGACAGCATTAATTACGGGCGGGAGCCGGGGCATTGGCCTCGGCATCGCTCAGGCACTTGCCAAAGAAGGTTACAACCTGGCTATCAACGGCGTACGCCCGGAAGAGTCTGTGCAGGAAACGCTGGAAAGCCTGCGCGCCCTGGGCGTTCAGGTGGTTTATTGTCAGGGTAGTATTGCTTCGGCAACTGACCGCACGTCCATCATAGCGCAGGCAGTAGAACAACTGGGCCCTTTGAACGTATTGATCAACAATGCGGGAATTGCCCCCCGGCAGCGGCTCGACCTGCTGGAAACTACCCCCGAAAGCTATCGTGAATTGCTGGACACGAATTTGGAAGGCCCGTTTTTCCTCACCCAGGCAGTTGCCAAACGCATGGCCGAGGCAAAAGAAGAAGATCCGGCATTTCAGGGTACAATTGTATTTGTCACGTCCATATCCGCGACGGTAGCCTCCATCAACCGGGGCGAGTACTGTATTTCAAAAGCAGGATTAGCCATGACTTCCGCACTTTTTGCGGTTAAAATGGCTGAGTTCAACATTCCGGTATACGAAGTGCGACCGGGAGTAATTGCCACCGACATGACGTCCAAAGTACAGGGAAAATACGATCAGTTGTTTGAAGGAGGCCTGGCGCTGCAACCCCGTTGGGGCACTCCCGACGATGTGGGCAAGGCAGTCGCTTCGCTCGTGCGTGGCGATTTTCCGTACTCCACCGGACAGGTCATTCATGTAGATGGCGGTATGCTGATTGACCGTTTGTAGATCCTGATTACTGGCAAATTTTTGCTTATGGTAAATTGCAATTTTCACTATGTGTTTGAACTAAATTCAGAAATTTTTATCCTGAAATCGTAAACAAACTTGTAGCTTTCGGGCTCATTCATTCCTAAACCCAACCTAATCCTATGTCTCAAACTTCACGTCCGACTGTGCTTTCTCAGTTGCTTCAGGTTCCGGTACTTGTGGCCGCACTTGGCTATCTCGTGGACATGTATGACCTTTTCCTTTTTAGTGTGGTGCGTGTTCCCAGCCTGAAAGAACTTGGCGTTTCGGACGATCAGCTTTTACCAGAGGGCATCACCCTGCTCAACATGCAAATGGCCGGTATGCTCATCGGTGGCGTTTTGTGGGGTGTTCTGGGCGACAAACGCGGACGTTTGTCCGTTCTTTTTGGCTCTATTATTATGTATTCGCTGGCCAATATCGCCAACGGTTTCGTCACCAACCTGGGCATGTACGCCGTATTACGCTTCATTGCGGGCGTCGGTCTTGCGGGCGAGCTGGGTGCGGGTATTACGCTCGTTACCGAAGTTCTTCCCAAAGAAATCAGAGGCTACGGCACCACGCTTGTAGCAACGTTGGGGGTTTTGGGAGCCATTTTGGCCTATTTTGTTGCTGATCTTTTTGCGTGGCGTATATCCTATTTCGTCGGTGGCGGGCTCGGTTTGATGTTGCTCGTGTTGCGTTTCAATGTGTTTGAATCCGGCATGTTTCAGCATTTGAAGGACAAAGCCGTTTCGAGAGGCGATTTTCTGAGTATTTTCACCAACGGTAAACGCCTCACCAAGTACATGATGTCTATTTTGGTGGGTCTGCCTATTTGGTTCGTTGTAGGCATTCTCATTACCTTTTCTCCCGAATTTGCAGCGGCCAAAGGCATTGCAGGTATTGAAGCCGGCAAAGCCGTTATGCTTGCCTTTACGGGACAAGTTTTTGGGGATATTTTCAGTGGGTTATTCAGCCAATATCTCAAAAGCCGTAAGCAGGTCATCGGACTATTTATCGTTTTGTCGATGGCCATGATGGGCTTTTACCTGCTGCTCCCGGTTTCCGAATCCTTCTCTTTTTACATGCTTTGTGCCTTTTTGGGTTTTTGCAACGGATATTGGACCTTGTTTATCACCATCGCAGCCGAGCTGTTTGGAACAAATCTTCGGGCCACAGTGGCCACCACCGTACCCAATTTCGTGCGTGGCGCAACTATACCGTTGGCCTCCCTTTTTGTGTACCTAAAAGGCGATTATGGAGTAATTCAGGCCGGGTTAATTCTCGGAATCGCTACGGCGGCAATTGCCTTGCTTTCGCTGGCTTTTCTGGAAGAAACCTTCAAAAAAGATATGGATTATCTGGAAGAATAGTAACTCATTTTTAGTAAAAATTCCAACGCTCGCTTCCTCAATGAAGCGGGCGTTTTTTTATCATGCCGCCTTTTGTATCCATAATAGAATGCTGAAAAACGAACGCATTTTGATCCAATTTATCTACTTCGTGTAGCAGCCGCGAAACTTCCAGCCGCGTTACGACGCAGAAAAGCACCTTGCGATCCTGATCCACACGCCCGGCTTTTCCGTAGCCACCTTCTGATTTATAGACGGTTACGCCACGCCCCAGCGTATTTACAATCGTTTCTCTGATTCGTACGGCATGTTCAGAAATGATCGTCACCCCAATATATTCTTCAATTCCATTAATAATAAAATCGATTGTTTTGGAAGCTGCAAAGTACGTGAGCATGGAATACATCGCTGTCTCAATATTAATTAAGAAAATGGCTCCCGTAAACAGAATTACATTAAAAATGGCGATAAAATCTCCCACGGTCAGGCTCGCCCGGCGGCTGACGTAAATGGCAAGAACCTCTGTACCATCAATAACGGCTCCGCCCCGAATCGAAAAACCAATGCCCGCTCCCAGAAAGAATCCACCAAAAACCGAAATCAGAAGTTTGTCCTGAGTCAGCATCGGGAGCTCGACATAGTGAACCAAAATAGCAAGAACTAGAATGGCAAATGCGCTTTTAATGGCAAATTGAAGGGAAATTTGTCGATATCCAATGATCAGAAAAGGCAAATTGATCAGGACAATCAATAAGGATAAATCTACTCCCGTGACGATTCGGGTGAGCAGCGAGAGCCCCATTGCGCCTCCGTCCAGAAATTTATTGGGTAGTAAAAATGCTTTCAGGCCAATCGTGGCCGAGCCCACCCCAATGCTTATGAGAATAAAGTCTTTGAGGTAACGCTCAAAGATGAGCTGTTGTATTCTCTTGCCTTCATTAAAAAATGTAATCGTTTTGGCACGCATACTATTCTTCTAAAAATTTAAAAAATATAACTTCCGGATACAGGTCAAAATACCTGGCTTAATATAGCAAAAAAACGCAGAGAATCGGACAATTCAAGTATCCGGCATGTACTGTTCTACCACTCCGAGCAATTCTCTCGCCTGAATCATTAATTTTATTTATTAAATAAGGATAAAATAGTAAATTTCATAGGTAAAAAAAAGTATCTACGCACCCTAACTGGCTTTAATCAACAAAAACAAACACTCAAATCCGCGGTCTTCTGCTGGCAGGCCGGTCAAAAGTTCACCTTCATGATCAATCATTTCAATATCAATCGCCGCCGATTTCTTCAGGGAGCATCGGCCACGCTGGCCCTCACGGCACTTGGTGCGCAGGGAATGGACATTATTAACCCCCTCAAACCGTATCGGGTTGGGCTGATTGGCACCGGCTGGTATGGCAAAAGTGACCTTTTTCGCCTGATTCAGGTAGCACCCGTGGAGGTGGTAGCCTTGTGCGATGTAGACAAAAATTTGCTTTCAGCGGCCGGAAAGCTTGTGAGTCAACGACAGAAATCTGGCAAAGTGCCGAAGCTGTACGGAGATTATCAAAAAATGCTAAATGAAAACGAGCTGGACATTGTACTGATTGGCACGCCCGATCACTGGCATGCCCTGCAAACAATTGACGCGCTTAAAGCCGGAACGCACGTATATGTACAAAAACCCATTAGCGTTGACGTTATGGAAGGCGAAGCAATGGTGGCTGCTGCCCGCAAATACAACCGCGTGGTGCAGGTGGGTACACAGCGAAAAAGTACGCCGCATTTGATTGACGCCAAGAAAAACATTGTGGATGCCGGGCTGCTAGGCAAGGTTTCTCACGTTGAAATGTGCTGCTACTTTGGCATGCGGAACAACGGAAATCCGCCGGTGGAAGCCGTGCCCGATTTTCTGGATTATGAGATGTGGACCGGCCCCGCTCCCCTACGCCCCTACGATGGTCTGCCGCATATTCGCTGGTGGCGTACATTTATGGAATATGGCAACGGCATTACGGGCGATATGTGCGTACACATGCTGGATACGGTGCGTTGGATGCTCGGGCTGGGCTGGCCTACGCGCATCAGCTCTACGGGCGGAATTTATGTACAAAAGGAAGGTAAATCCAATATTTCGGACACGCAGTCAGCCATTTTTGAATATCCCGAACTAAACTGCGTATGGCAGCACCGCTCGTGGGGAACGCCCAATAATCCGGATTACCCCTGGTCGTTTACGCTGTACGGCGAAAAAGGTACGCTTTGGGGAAGTACGATGCAGTATGATTTTATTCCCACCGGAAAAGGAGAAAAAATCCATAAAGATGTGGTGTATGAAAAAGAAAAATATCCGGAAGATATTACCGAAGAGCGAATCGAACTAAACGCAGCTCCCGCCACACGTCTGCACATGCTTGATTTTCTGGCCGCAATTCAAAACAAGGGTCGGCCTGTGGCGGATATTGAGGAAGGACATATTTCTACGGCAAGCTGTATTTTGGCGAATATCTCGATGAAGACCGGGCGCCCGATCGTATACGACCCAAAAACCCGGAGCATCAGCGGCGACCGCGAAGCCAATGGCCTGCTCGAACGCCCCTACCGCAAACCGTACATACATCCTGATTACAGAAAAGTGTAAGTCATTTTGTGTAAAATCTTTGTTTCATGCTCAAAAATCTCTATTTGCTGGGACTCTACTGCGCCGGAATGTTCGTTCCGGTGCAGGTGGGTGCACCGGGAAGTGAAGGCAGCTCTCCCCCAAAAACGCCAGAGGAAGAACTTGCCACGTTTCGCCTGCCGCCGGGGCTGAAAATTCAACTCGTTGCCGCCGAACCGCTCGTTCAGGATCCGGTAGTAATGACATTTGACCCGGACGGTCGGTTGTGGGTAGTGGAAATGCGGGGATTTATGCCAACAATTGACGGCGAAGGAGAAGATCAGCCGTCGGGCAGGATTTCGGTGCTGGAAGATACCGACGGAGACGGGACAATGGACAAAAGCACGATTTACCTCGACAGCCTGCTCATGCCCCGCGCGCTGGCGCTCGTGCCGGGCGGAGCACTTGTTGCTGAAAATCAGTCGCTTTGGCTAACGCAGGATACCAATGGAGATCTTAAAGCAGATTCCAAAACCTTGCTGGATGCCGACTATGCCGGAAGTCCCCTCCCCGAACATTCGGGAAATGGACTTTGGCGCGGAATGGATAACTACTATTATAATGTAAAATCAAGGTTCAGATATCGCCTCACCAACGGCAAATGGCTGCGCGACAGCACGGAGTTCAGGGGACAGTGGGGCGTCAGTCACGACGACGAAGGGCATTTATTTTATAATTACAACTGGTCGCAGCTACATGCTGACCTCGTTCCACCTAACGCTCTGACTCGAAATCAGCACCACGCGCCAACGTCCGGAATTGACCACGGCCTCACGATTGACCGTCGGGTGTACCCCATCCGGCCCAATCCGGCGGTGAATCGGGGCTACATTCCCGGCACGCTGGACGCCGAAGGAAAGCTGCTGGAATTTACCGCAGCCTGTTCACCCCTGGTGTATCGGGAAAAAACATTACCCACTGACTATCAGGGAAATGCTTTTGTTTGTGAACCGGCCGGTAATTTGATCAAACGAAATGTCGTTCAAAAAAAAGGGTTTTTACTTGAAGCTTTCGACCCGACACCGGGCACGGAATTTCTCGCTTCTACCGACGAACGTTTCCGACCGGTTCACCTCGCCACCGGGCCCGACGGAGCGCTCTATATCGCCGATATGTACCGAGGATTAATTCAACACGGAGCGTACGTTACACCCTACCTTCGGGAACAAACGCTGTCTCGCGGATTGGTTTTGCCCGTTCATTTGGGTCGAATCTGGCGGATCGTTCCTGAAAATTGGCAACCTGCAAAACCCCAGAAACTCTCTGCTGCGTCCTCTTCTGAACTCGTTACCCAACTTTCCAATTCAAATGGCTGGCACCGCGACATAGCTCAACGCCTGCTGGTAGAGCGAAACGACCCAACTTCCGTAGCCAATCTGCGACAACTTGCCTTAAATGGCACCGCTCCGTTCGGCCGCTTTCATGCCCTTTGGACGCTGGATGGGATGAAAAAAGGAACTGCTGAACTATATCTTGCTGCTTTATCTGACCCTCATCCTTTGGTCCAATCGACGGCATTGCGGCTGTTGGATCCCTGGGCAAAGAAGGACGAATGGACCCGCAAAGCGTTGGAAATGAAGCTAAAAACCCTGGCATCCGATCCGTCTCCTGAGTTGAGTTTACAGCTTGCGCTGTCGGTTGGGGCGGTTTCGACCGCTGTGAGTTTTCCGATTTTTGAAAAATTATTGGCTATTCATGGAGAAGCTCCGCTGATGCGGGATGCCGTTTTAAGTAGCCTCCAAAACCAGGAATACTCCTTTTTACGCTTTCTGACAGCGAGCCCAACATGGCAGGAATACAGTCAGCCCAAAGAGATTTTTCTCGAAATGTTGACTACGGCCATTTATAAAAAACGCAATGCCACCGAGTTAAACGCTTTACTTACCACTATCAATCAGGAGAAAGCGGCCTTTGGCTGGCACCAAAAAACAATACTTACGGCACTTGCCATACAGGCAAACAGCGGCAAGCCCGGCGTGGTTGCTCTGCCCAAAGCTCCTGTCCTCTTTTTACAACCCAAAAATGGCCCCGATCCCGGCCGGGTTACTGCGCTTAAGGGGCTGTTTAGCTGGCCGGGACACAAGCCCTCGCGTACGGTAGTGGCACAAACTGCTCATCCACTGAATGACGAAGACCGTAAACAATTTACTCTGGGCCGTCAGCAGTACCTGACCACCTGCGCCGGTTGCCACGGCACCGACGGAGCCGGACTCAATCGTTTTGCTCCACCTTTGGTTGGCTCCGAATGGGTTTTGGGGGATGAAAAACGACTCTCGTTAATCCTGCTCCATGGCATGGAAGGGCCCGTAGACGTGCTGGGCAAAAAATATGACGCTCCGGAAATTCTGCCGGTGATGCCGTCGCACTCCACAATGGACGACGGGGCACTGACGGCCATTCTGACTTACATTCGTAATGAGTGGGGAAATGCCGCCGGGCCGGTAAACAAGCGGGTTGTAGGTACTACACGGCATACTTCGCAGGGCCGGGTAGTTCCCTGGACGGCTCATGAGTTGAATCAGCACATTGAAAAAACCAAAACTCCACAAGGCAACCAAAAATAATCCCTTATGCCGCAGTTCCCATTTTCAACATCTTCTGAGGAAGAAAATACCGCGCTGAGTCGCCGGAGCTTTATACAACACTCCGCTTGGGGAGCGCTTGCGTTGACGCTTCCAAAGCCTAGCAGCCTGTTTCAATCGTCTCAGATGGGCATAGTGGTTCACTCCTACGCTTCCCGCTGGAACTCCAAAACTCCGAGTTCAACATTTCCCGGCTTTACCAATGCGCTGGATCTTATGCAACATTGTCATCAGATTGGGGCGGGCGGGATTCAGGTCGTGGTGCGGGATTGGGGCGATGAATTTTCAAAAAAAGTGCGGTCGCAACGGGAAAAATGGGACATGTATCTGGAAGGTTCAATTTCTTTGCCGCGTACTGCCGAGGACGTTAGTCGCTTTGAACAGGACGTTAAAAATGCCAAAGAAGCCGGAGCGCAGGTTCTGCGGACAGTATGCATGAACGGACGAAGGTATGAATCGCTCAAAACGGCACAGGAATTTCAGGAGTTTAAGAAAAACGCCATTCAATCGCTGCAATGGGCTGAACCCGTGGTGCGGAAGCACAAAGTAAAATTGGCCGTTGAAAACCACAAAGACTGGCGCGCCACCGAATTAGCTGCCACAATGCGACAACTCGATAGCCCGTGGGTAGGTGTAACGCTCGACTTCGGAAATAGCATTGCCCTTTTGGAAAAACCCATGGAGGTGGTTCAAACGTTACTGCCTTTCCTGATGTCAACGCACGTGAAAGATATGGGTGTTCAGGAATACGACGATGGATTTTTGCTGTCAGAAGTACCTTTGGGTGAAGGCATTTTGGATTTACCCGCCATTGTGGCCCTGTGTCAGAAACAGAATCCGACGGTGACTTTTAACCTCGAAATGATTACCCGTGACCCGCTCAAAATCCCCTGTTTGCAGCCGGAGTACTGGGCCACGATGGCGGAGGTTTCGGGTGCAGAGGCAGCAGCTATCATTCGGATGATTCGGGAGAAAAAGTCAAAAACTGACCTTCCGGTACTTTCTGATAAAACAGTTGAAGAACGTTTGAATATTGAGGAAAAAAACATTCTGGAATCGCTGAATTTTAGCCGAAAAACTCTAAAATTAACTTAATTAATTTTCAATTTCTTTGTACAAAAAACACATTTTCACAAAACACGAATGACTTCTTTACCCGGAATAAAACAATTTGATCTGACTGGAAAAACGGCAATTATCACCGGCGGTTCCAAAGGTCTGGGGCTGGCAATGGCCGCCGGATTGGCCTCGGCAGGTGCTAACCTGATGCTCGTAAACCGCAATGCCGAAGAAGGCGCTCAGGCCGCGGAAACCCTTCGGGCCGAATATCCTGCCTGCACAATCAACTCCTTCGCAGCCGATGTTACGAGCGTGGAACAAACGGAGGCAATGGCTCGAAAAACGCTTGAATTATTTGGCACGATTGATATTCTTATCAATAGTGCTGGCATCAACATCAGAGGCGCAATTGATGAGGTTACACCGGAAGATTTTTCAAAAGTCATGGAGGTCAACGTGAATGGAACATGGCTGTGCTGCCGGGCGGTAACTCCTGCCATGAAAAAACAGGGAGCCGGAAAAATCATTAACCTGGCAAGTACGCTTGGCATGGTGGGGCTGGCAAACCGCACACCTTATACGTCGAGCAAAGGTGCCGTGGTACAAATGACCCGCGCGCTGGCGCTGGAACTTGCTCCCTTTGCAATTAATGTAAATGCCATTTGTCCGGGTCCTTTTCTGACCGAAATGAACCTGCCGATTGCACATACCGAGGAAGCCAAATCCTTCATTGTGGGAGCCACGGCGCTGGCCCGTTGGGGTGAGTTGCAGGAAATTCAGGGCCTGGCCATTTTTCTGGCAAGCGATGCAGCGAGCTACATGGTAGGGTCGATTATTCCGGTAGATGGTGGCTGGACTGCCCGCTGAAAAGTGACTGATTAAATTAATTACCTAAGCCTCAGCATGGCGACCTGTTTGTAGATGTGTTGCCGTAAAAAACGCATGAGCTCCGTTAGGAGCGGCCCATTTTCAGTACCTATGGGCCGCTGCTGACGGAGCTAAAAGCAACCAAATCAGTTTTTAGGGATCAATACATGCTTCTCATTTTTTGGCATACGCAATTCTGAAAATAGTCCCGTTCAAATCGTCCGAAACATAGAGAGAACCATCGGGTCCCTGGGCCAGTCCACACGGACGGTGCTGCACCGGGCCGCTGGGTTTGGCAAGATCGATTCCGGCAAAATTATCCGCAAAAACCTCATACGGACCCGCTGGTTTTCCATTCTTAAATGGAATAAAAGCAACGAAATAGCCTTTTTTCATGTCGGAATTTTGTCCGTGAAACGCAACAAAAGCACCGTCGCGGTATTTGGCTGGAAACATTTTACCCGTATAAAAAAGCAATCCGTTTGGCCCCAAATGCGCTGGAAAGGCCGCTACGGGATTCAGTGCTTTTTCACCTCCCGTTTTTTTGCCATCTCCTCCATACTCTGGTGAAAGGATTTTTTTCTTCTGAAAATGATCATAGTACACATACGGCCATCCTGCGTCAGCTCCTTCATGCAGCTCATACATCGTTTCAGAAGGTAATACCGCACTTTGCTGAGGCGTAAAAAAATCGGGGTAAAAATCATGGAACTGTCCGCGTCCGTGGTGCAGCACAAACAGAGAGTTGGTCTTCCGATTCCAGTCCAGGCCGACAGTATTTTTCAAACCCGTCGCAAAACGAAAACCATCTTTTTGAGTTTGATTTAGCTGATCGGCCTTAAAACGCCAAATTCCGCCCACGGTATCAAGCAACGGACACGGCATCATTCCTTTACCCGTTCCGGTTTCCCGGCAGGCTTCGTTAGACGAACCGATGTTCACATAGATATTTCCCTGATCGTCCAGGGCAATTGATTTGGAATTATCGCGGCCAGTATCTACCATTCCAGAAACCAGCCGTTCGGGCTTTTCAGAATCTATAACTTCCTCTTTTTCATTGAGTTTATAGCGAAAAATCTCACTATTGGACGAAGCGTACAAATACCCGTTTTTGATAAAAATCCCGGTTCCTTTGTAATCGCCAAAGCCCGTTTTGGCATCAGGCACACCGTCTCCGTTGGTATCCGACAACCTGTAAATCCCTTTACCGTCTTTGAGTTTTGAGAGCTTTACAAATAAATCACCGCCTTTGGAAACCACCATGTGTCGGGCGCCCGGCAGGTCTTCGGCTACGATTGTCGTCACAAAACCCGTGGGGACTTTGATGGCCGCAGCGATTTTGGGAGATTGGACGGACTCGGAAAAAGGTACAAGGCCGTCTGTAAATGCCAAAAGTGAACCCAATCCGGCCACCACCGCAGACAAGTACGCAGTACGTGCTATTTTTTGCATGAAAAAAGAGGATTAATTAAATGAAAACAACTTCTTCCAAAGCTCTTTTGTAAATTCTTTTACTTATTTATCACTACATATTCCCCAATTTGGTGGTACCGTTTCCCCTACGTTAAGCGTATAATTTTCAGGATTGAAAAGGTAAATAAATCAGGGGCATCGTGGTATCTTCACGGCTACATTCAGAGCGTAAACCTTCAAATCTTTCAACTATGCCGCTTCGCCACATTCCATTCACTTTTGCATACAAAGCGCTGATTGGTATCCTTATATTTACATTTTTATACCATATTTCAGCTCTCCTGGGGTTTGTGCCTATCACAATGGTGTGGGGCGGACAGCTGCAAACACGTGACCAACTCATTCAGTTTGAAAGCGTTGCTCTTGCCATAAACTTCCTATTTCTATCTTTAATTTTAATTAAAAAAAAGCGGGTTGACAAAAAGGCTTCTCACCCACTTATTACGCTTTTTCTTTGGCTATTTGTAGCCCTTTTTACATTAAATACCGTTGGCAACCTCCTGGCTTTGAATTCCCTGGAAACCATCATTTTCACTCCTCTCACCTTCCTGCTCGCCCTATTCACCGCTCGTCTTGCTCTGGAAAAATAAATGCCATAGTGCCCTTGTTGACGCTGCAAAATGCTAATTTGCCACATCATTTTGTTCAAAACACTTCGCATGAAATCACTTGATGTAGCCTTTGTCAAACAACAATTTCCCGTATTTCAAACCCCAACCGGCCAAACGCTGGGTTTTCTGGACAATGCCGGGGGGAGTTTCGTAGCCGGGGCGGTAATTGACCGCCTGACCGATTTTTACAGGAACTATAAAGTACAACCCTACGGCGCCAATCCGCTTTCCAGTCGGGCCGGAGAAGCCATGGATTTAGGCCGTCAAACGATGGCCGATTTGCTGAACGTCTCTCCTGATTTTATTACACTGGGAGCTTCTTCTACGCAATGCTTCAATACACTGGCGCAGGCCTGTGTGCCATTGGTGAAAAAAAATACCGAAGTTATTGTTACTGAGCAGGACCACGAATCGAACATCGGTGGCTGGGAACGCCTCTGTCAGCAGCAGGGCGCCACGCTGAAATTCTGGAAAGTTGACCCTGCTACCGGTGAGCTTGCGCTGGAAGATTTAGAAAAACTACTCAATCCGGCTACGGTTTTGGTGTGCGTCACGCACAGTTCCAACATCATTGGCACGATCAATCCGCTGGCCGAAATTGGGCAGCGCGTGCGGTCCGTTGGTGCTCGTTTTGTGGTAGATGGCGTTTCGTGTGCACCCCACAGCTGGCCAAATCTCGACGAACTTGACGTGGATGCGTACGTTTTCAGCACTTACAAAACCTACGGTACGCATCAGGGAGTGCTTGTAGTAAAGCCTGATTTTCTGGAACTTCTGGCGCCGCAATGCCATTTTTTCAATACCCCCTATCTCAACAAACGCCTGGACTCCGCTGGTCCCGACCATGCGGCTATCGCTGCGTTGGCCGGAATCGGGGACTATTTTCAGGCGCTTTATTCCCATCATTTTACGGATGAATCGCTGCCGCTGCATCAAAAAGCCCGGCTTGTGTCCGGACTCATGCATGCGCATGAAACCGCCCTTTGTGATCAACTTTTGCGGCAATTGAATACGCTACCCATACGGATCCTTGGGCGCTCTACGGTAGAAAACCGGGAGGCAAATATCTCACTGACAGCCGCCAAAGTACCGTCCAAAACTCTGGCTGATGGATTAGTTGCTTATGATATTGCCGCTAAAAACGGGCATTTTTACGCCTATCGACTGTTGCAGGCAATGGGCGTAAAAGACCTGACCGACGGCGTACTTCGCATCAGTCTTTCTCATTACAATACGTCGGAAGAAATGGATCGCTGTGCGGCAGGCCTACGGGAGTTGCTGAAAAATGAGTCGTAATTCAGAATTTATAAAAATCAACTGATTGGCAAATTCCGGTGAAAGAGTAAAACAAATCTATTTTTTACTAATTCTTCTCTTTGTTAGGCATATATTTAGCTACACAAACAACCAAACCCATGAAAAAACATTTGCTACTCGTCGGGTTTCTTCTGGCCGGGCACTTTTCAATTGCACAGGTAAAAAAGGAAATCATCGACAAAATCATTGCCGAAGCAACCAATAACTCGCAACTCGAACCGATTGCCCATGAACTGATGGACGGCATTGGCCCACGACTTGTGGGAAGTCCGCAGATGCAAAAGGCCCACGAATGGGCCGTGCAAAAATATGCCGGATGGGGCATTCAGGCACGCAACGAAAAATGGGGCGAATGGCGCGGCTGGGAACGCGGTATTACCCACATTGACCTGCTAACTCCCTGGGTACGATCGCTTTCGGGCACTCAACTGGCATGGAGCCCCGCCACACCAAAAGGTGGCGTGACGGCTGAGGTAATTATTCTGCCGGAGTTTGCCGATTCACTGGCGTTTCAAAAATGGCTTCCCTCGGCAAAAGGGAAATTGGTCATGATTTCGATGCTGCAACCAACCGGACGCCCCAATTACAACTGGGAGGAGTTTGCCACCAAAGAATCTTTTGAAAAAATTAAAAAAGAAAAAGAAGAACAAACGGAGGCCTGGAATGCGCGACTTGCCAAGACCGGCAAAGACCGCCGGAGTTTGCCAATTACTCTCGAAAATGCCGGAGCTGTGGGTATCGTAACTTCCTACTGGTCGCAGGGATTTGGAGCAAATAAAATTTTTAGCGCATACACCAAAAAAGTACCTACCATTGACCTGAGTCTGGAAGATTACGGATTGGTGTATCGGCTGGTGGAAAGTGGCAAGAAACCAACGCTTCGGCTGGAAGCGGAATCCAAAGAAAACGGGGTGGTACCTACTTATAATACGATTGCGGAAATGATGGGCGGCGAAAAATCTGATCAGTACGTGATGCTCTCGGCGCATTTTGACTCGTGGGATGGCGGTACTGGTGCTACCGACAACGGAACGGGGACGATTCTGATGATGGAGGTTATGCGGATTCTGAAAAAAGTTTACCCAAACCCCAAACGGACGATTTTGGTGGGACATTGGGGCAGTGAAGAACAAGGATTGAATGGGTCAAGCGGTTTTGTGGAAGACCACGCCAACATGCTGCCGAAGATTCAGGCGTTGTTTAATCAGGACAATGGCACGGGCCGTGTGGCCAATATTTCGGGACAGGGTTTTGTACATGCCTACGACTATTTGGGTCGGTGGTTTAGTCAGGTACCGGCAGAAATTACCAAAGACATTACGTTCACCTATCCCGGTAATCCGGGCGGCGGCGGGTCCGACTACGCCTCGTTTCTTGCGGCGGGCGTTCCGGCTTTTTCGCTGAGTTCACTTAGCTGGTCATATGGCAACTATACGTGGCACACCAATCTGGATACCTACGATAAGATTGTATTTGACGATGTACGCAGCAATGCCATTCTGACCGCAATTTTGGTGTATATGGCTTGTGAAGACGAAGACACGTCCAAAGAAGTTCGCATACCGGTAGGTCGCAACGGCGAGCCAACCACCTGGCCCGCGAAGCGCTCGCCTACCCGACGGGGCGGGTTGGAATAATTTTCGCTAATCAGCTCTATACTAGCTCCTGTTGAGGATTATTCCTGCAACAGGAGCTTTTTTTTAGTAAAGCCTTTTGGGAAATACCGTATAAAGTCTCTCATTTTTCCTTTTCTGGCAAAATGAATGTTTACTTCTTTTAATTCAAAATCAACCATTTCCTGACGCAAAGAACCTGCGCATTTTTTTGTAAAACCATCATGACACAAAATCAATATACCATTGGCGTCGATTTCGGCACAGATTCGGTTCGGGCACTAATTGTTAATACTTCAACCGGTGAAATAGCCGGAACTGCCGTTCATTCCTACGACCGCTGGAAAAAGGGGCTTTACTGCCATCCGGCTTCTTCGCAATTCAGGCAGCACCCGCTTGACTACCTGGAAGGACTCGAAGGGTGTATTCGGGCGGCGCTTGAAACCTGCCCGGACACGGTTCGCACCTCAATTGTCGGTATTTCGGTGGACACTACCGGCTCAACTCCCGGTGCGGTAGATAAAAATGGCACTCCGCTGGCCCTGCTTCCCGAATTTGCCGAAAACCCGAACGGCATGTTTATTCTGTGGAAAGACCATACGGCCAATGCGGAAGCGGACGAAATCAATGCGTTGGCTCATAGCTGGGAGATTGATTTTACCAAATTTGTCGGAGGCATTTACTCGTCTGAATGGTTTTGGGCAAAAATCCTGCATACGCTGCGAGTAGACGAAAGCATTCGGGAAAAAGCTTTTTCGTGGGTAGAGCACTGTGACTGGATTTCGGCAGTGCTTACGGGAAACACTAACCCGCTCACAATGAAACGCTCACGCTGTGCGGCAGGCCACAAAGCCATGTGGAACGAAACGTTTGACGGGCTACCTTCCGACGAATTTCTGACCACTCTTGACCCACTTCTGCACGGTTTGCGAAACCGGCTGTATCGCGAAACCTACACATCCGATGAAGGAATGGGAACGCTGTCGTCGGAATGGGCTCAAAAACTGGGGCTTTCGACTTCGGTTGTTGTGGGCGTTGGCGCTTTTGATGCCCACATGGGTGCTGTTGGGGCTGAGATTGAGCCGTATACTTTTGTACGTGTCATGGGAACCTCGACCTGCGATATGCTCATGGCACCAAATGAAGAAATCGGTCATTTACTCATCAAAGGTATCTGCGGACAAGTGGACGGCTCCATTGTGCCCGGCATGCTGGGCACCGAAGCGGGACAATCCGCCTACGGCGACTACTACGCCTGGTTTCAGCGCCTCATTACTGAACCTGTGCGGCAACTGCTGGGTCAGGAAGCGGCCGAGTTGCTGGCAGAAAAGCTGATTCCGTACTTGTCAGAAAAAGCCGCTGCCCTACCCGTAACCGAGAACGACCCCGTAGCCCTCGACTGGATCAACGGTCGTCGGACGCCTGATGCAAATCACGGGCTCAAAGCAGCTCTGATGGGACTCAACCTGGGAACGGATGCTGTGCTGATTTTCAAGACATTAGTTGAAGCAACCGCTTTTGGTTCACGGGCAATTGTCGATCGGTTTCTGAGCGAAGGTGTGCCCATTAAGCGGGTTATTGCCATTGGCGGCGTTGCCAAAAAATCTCCTTTTGTGATGCAAACCTTGTCTGACGTACTCAATATGCCTATTCAGGTAACAAGTTCAGATCAGGCGTGCGCGTTGGGAGCGGCTATGAATGCGGCCGTAGCGGCGGGTGCGCATGCCTCGCTGCCCGAGGCCCAAAAAGCGATGGGTTCCGGTTTTGATGCGAGCTACGAACCTCGTCCGGAAGTTGTAGAAATTTATAAAAAATTATATGTAAAATATCAGGCGCTGGGAGCTTTCGTAGAGCTCTGATTTTTAACAATTTATAAAATGCTTCATCTCAATAAGATTCACCACATCGCCATCATCTCGGCTGACTATGAACGCTCCAAGAAATTTTATACGGAGATTCTCGGTCTTACCGTCATACAGGAAATTTACCGATCTGAGCGTCAGTCATATAAGCTTGATTTGGCGCTGAACGGCAGCTATGTAATTGAGCTTTTCTCATTTCCTGACCCACCGGCACGTCCTTCCCGACCGGAAGCCGCCGGGCTGCGACATTTGGCTTTTGAAGTAGATGATGTTGCAGCCATTATAGATACGCTTCATGAACAAGGCATTGAGGCTGAGCCGATTCGGGTAGATGCACAGACCGGAAGAAAATTTACCTTCATTGCCGATCCCGACGATTTGCCCATTGAGTTTTATGAGAGGAACGTTTAATTTTTTGGTTTACTAGTAAGAAATTAAGAAAATTAAGTTTTTATCTTTTTACTGGTTAACCAGTTACTGCATAATTTCACCGAATAAATTTTGTCACTTCTAAAAACAAAACAGGTTGGAGTTAACAACTCCAACCTGTAAACATTCACACAACCTTTATTTGGCAGCCTAAGAAGTCAGAGTTATGGATATAACCCCATCTATTTTTAGTTTCATGTGCATGCTTTCTGCTTTATCCAGTAAAACTTTCAGTTCATTCTTGAACCGTATCAACTCTTCAATTCGCTGTTCCGAATGCACCGGGGTGTCAAGGTTCCGTTCGATGGCCGAAAGAATTTCCAGGTTATGGTAGTTGATTTTACTATGAATGAGGTCACACATAACGCGGGTCGCTTCGGCAGGAACAAACGTACCTTCGACCAATTTAAATTTTGGAAAATCTGTCATAATACATGTAGTTCAATGGTTCCCGTCAGGGCAATTTCAGCATGATTCTGAGCAACAAACTGCCTGACTTCAAATAGTTCTTTTTGCAACTCTTTAATCCGTTTTTCACGCATTTTAATGTCCTCCTCTACACTGGCAGCTGTAATCTTACTTTCCTGAAATTTTATTTTGACATGCACTAGCTGGGTGAGAAGTTCGATGGTTTCCCGAGATTCAAAATGACCGTCAATCAGATGTATTTTCATTGCTTTGTTGGTTTGGTTACTGTCCCTGACCCATTGAAAAGGCTTGTTTTCCGTCGAATTCGTACAGATTTTCGGTTTTAATCGTGTCAATATCCAGAGACTCGGCATTAGCCAGCAACATCACAATATCAGATTTGGAAAGTTGCTTCCCCGAGCCAGCCTTAAATCGGCAGCGCCAGTGATCGGTACAAAAGGTCTCCGAAAAGCCATCCGGCCAAACTTTGATTCCACGATTTGTGATCATGCTAAGTTCCAAAGCAGGCGTCCGGATTGCGGCCAGCTCTTGCGCCAGCAAATCAGGATCAGTACCTGACCAATGCACAAATACATCCACGCCCACCAATTCTTTATTTTTCGGCGCTTTGCGTTGGTAGCGCGGCAGCTGCAACGCTGAACTATTGGCATACGAAACTGATTTTAGCTGCGTGGGTTTTTCGCCCAAATTCGCAATTACTGCCTCAGCAAATTCACTCGTACTAACCTTTTGTTTACTAACTCCTTCTTTGTAAATATCGTAGGTATGAATTCCGTCCTCAATCGTTTTCAGCCAGGCATTTTGTACTTTTTCAGCGCAGGCAGTTTGTCCAAGATGGTTGAGCATCATAATTGCCCCCTGCAAAAGGCCCGAAGGATTGGCCATATTTTGTCCGGCCCGGCGTGGTGCTGATCCGTGAATCGCCTCAAACATTGCGCACTCTTCGCCAATATTGGCTGAGCCCGCCAAACCAACCGAACCGGCAATCTGTGCCGCTACGTCCGACAGCACATCGCCGTACAAATTAGGCATCACAAGCACATCAAACGCCTCGGGCGTATCGGCCATTTTGGCGGCTCCGATGTCGATAATCCAGTGCTCATTTTCCAGGTCCGGGTACTCCGCCGCTATCTCGTCAAATACCTGATGAAACAACCCGTCGGTCTGCTTCATGATATTATCTTTGGTAAAGCAGGTTACCTTTTTGCGCCCGTACTGACGGGCGTATTCAAAGGCGTAACGAACAATTTTTTCACAGCCCGGCCGACTAATCAGTTTCAGGCACTGCACCACTTCGTCCGTTTGCTGATGTTCAATTCCTGCGTACAAATCCTCCTCATTTTCACGAATAATGATCAAATCCATTTCCGGATGCTTGGTTTTTACATACGGATGCAGGCTCATGCAAGGCCGGACGTTGGCATAAAGTCCCAGAAATTTGCGGGTCGTTACATTCAGGCTTTTGTAGCCACCGCCTTGCGGAGTTGTAATTGGCGCTTTCAAAAAAACCTTATTCCTTCGGATGACGTCCCACGATTCTTTGGAGATTCCGGCCGTGTTTCCGGCCAGATATACCTTCTCTCCTACTTCAATTTCATCGATCTCAAACTGCGCGCCCGCAGCCCGAATAATTGCCAGTGTGGCATCCATAATTTCCGGCCCAATGCCATCTCCTTTTGCAACGGTAATTCGTGTCATAGTTTTTGGTTTTGACTGTTTTACTGATGCAAAATTGGCAAAGGGCCATCATAAATTTTTATTTATATTTGTAATATTTTATATAAATATTACTTATGAACTATACCCTTCATCAGTTACAGGTTTTTCTGAAAATTACCCAGACCCTTAGCATCACAAAAGCCGCAGAGGAGTTGCATTTGACGCAACCGGCGGTGTCGATTCAGTTAAAAAATTTTCAGGATCAATTTGAAATTCCGCTCACCGAGGTCGTGGGCAGGAAACTATATGTTACAGAATTTGGCAAGGAAATTTCGGCAGCTGCCGAGAACATTCTGAACGAAGTCTACGCCATCAATTATAAAACATTGGCGTTTAAAGGTCAGCTTTCAGGAAGACTCAAAATTTCATCCGTTTCAACGGGTAAGTACGTCATGCCCTATTTCTTAACCGACTTTCTACATCAGCATGAAGGGATAGAATTGATGTTAGATGTAACTAATAAAACCGGCGTATTAACAAGTCTGGAACGCAACGAAATAGATTTTGCCCTTGTATCAATTATTCCCGAACATTTGAAGGTAGAAAAAATTGAGCTCATGGAAAACAAATTATATGTAGTAGGAAATGCAGAACGGACTTTTGGCGAAAGTATGTACTCCAAAGAATTGCTCGACGAATTACCACTGATTTACCGGGAAGCGGGCTCAGGTACCCGTCAGGTGATGGAAAAATTTATTGATCAAAATCATCTTCCGGTACATAAAAAAATGGAGTTAACGTCCAATGAAACTGTAAAACAGGCAGTTATGGCTGGATTGGGCTATTCAATTATGCCATTAATTGGTTTAAAAAACGAACTTCGAAACGGTGATTTACACGTCATACCGGTCGAAGGATTTCCGATTCGTTCGCGCTGGAATTTGATTTGGTTAAAAAACAAAAACTTCTCGCCGGTAGCGCAGTCATTTCTTTCCTATATCCAAAAAAACAAAGCTGCCGTAATTGAAAAACATTTTAGCTGGACCGAACAATTCTAATTTGAATTTTGATTTGTTACACTTGAAAAAACGTCATTTTTTTTAGTAACTATCGTAAATTTAGTATTTTTAATAAAAATTCCCATTTGATAAATATTTCTTTGCGGGAATAAACATAAAATAGTACATTGACGATTCAATGTAGTGTAAAACTCTCCTAACCCTTATCATGAATCCACGTCAAAATGTATTTTTTTTAGCAGGCATTTTTACCCTCGCGATTGGCTCTGCATTTTATTTTTCCCGAAGGTATAGCCCGACGGATTTTCGCAATCCGGACCAGGTAATGAACTATTATTTTGCACAAATTCAGTCAGGAAAAATTGAAACCGCCTACGGTTTTTATTCCCGACCCTTGCGGGCCAAAATACCCAAACATCAATTCATTAAAACATGGAATAACCGCACAAAACGATACGGGTTGCTTGATCATTGGGAGGGCGCTACTTCCAATCCGACAATATTTTCCGGGATACCCAGGCAACAATTATCGTATTGCCTGTCTTTTGACGATAGCAGCATGCACAACATCGCCTACATGCTCATTTCGAGAGAATCAACTTTCAAAATTAATGCTGTAAGCCAACCTGATACAGATCAGCAGGGCGTTTGGTAGAAGAGTCGTTAATTCGGTGTACCTTAACGAAAAACATTCTGGCGACATGGAAGATCAGCTGGTGCAATTTTCGGGGCTTACCGATGAGCAGGTACTTGAATCACGAAAAAATAATGGTTCAAATGCCCTGGCCTTCAAACAGAAAAATAGCCTATGGCGAGCACTCAAAAGCTTGGCGCAAGAGCCTATGGTACTTCTCCTGCTGCTAACTTCCACATTGTATTTTATAAGTGGCAATACCGGAGATGGCATTTTTTTGGCATCAGCCATTGTTTTTGTAGCTACCATCTCCCTCTATCAGGATTCACGCAGCCGTACTGCCCTGGAAAAACTTGAAACCTTTACGCAGCCTCGCGCCAAAGTGATCCGAAACGGTCAAACAATACCGATGCCAGCCGACGAGCTGGTGCTGGGCGATTACCTGTTAGCCGAAGAGGGCACTTCTGTGCCTGCTGATGCACGGGTGGTACAAGCACATGACTGCACCATCAATGAGTCGATTCTGACGGGCGAGTCTTTGCCCGTTCCAAAAAACTCGGAAGCCAATACCAACGAAATATTTCGGGGAACTCAGGTAGTCAGCGGAATGGCAATTGCCATAATAACGGCCATTGGTGGACAAACCCGCCTGGGCCGCATTGGGAAAAGTCTGGATGAGATTCAGGAAGAGAAAACGCCACTGGAAGCGCAGATCAGCCAATTTGTGAAACGAATGATACTTTTTGGGGCCGCTGTTTTTCTGGTGGTCTGGGGCATTAACTACTTTCGCACCTACGAATTCCTGAACAGCCTTCTACAAGCGTTGACCTTGGCTATGAGCATTTTGCCGGAAGAAATTCCCGTTGCCTTTACTACGTTCATGGCCCTGGGAGCCTGGCGCCTGATGAAGATGGGCGTGGTGGTGAAGCAAATGAAAACGGTGGAAACGCTCGGGAGCGCAACGGTCATTTGTACGGATAAAACCGGAACAATCACCGAAAATAAAATGACACTGGCCCGGATATATGTCCACAAAACCGCCCACTTCATTGAGCCAGGAGAACTCGGTACTACCGAAGCGCAGGAGCTTTTGGCCCTTGCCATGTGGGCAAGTGAACCCCTCCCGTTTGACCCCATGGAAATTGCACTGCATGAAGCCTACGCACAACATGCCCCTCAGGATTTGCGAAACAATTACCATTTGGCGCATGAATACCCGCTGAGCGGAAAGCCTCCTTTCATGACGCACGTGTTCCGGCCTGCAAACGGGCCAGCGATTATTGCGGCAAAAGGCGCACCAGAGGCCCTGATGGCAGTGTCAAATCTTCCTGACTCAGAAAAAAACCAAATTGAACAAGCGCTGCATAGCCTGACAAGCGAAGGATTTCGGGTACTTGGTGTTGGAGAAGTTTCGCAGGAGCCAGCAGTTTTTCCCGAGTCTCAACAGGAGCTGACGTTTACTTTTGCCGGGCTGGTTGCTTTTTATGATCCACCCAAAAAGAATATATCAAACGTTTTTGAGCAATTTTATGCCGCCGGAATTGATGTAAAGATCGTGACCGGCGACAATGCCGCAACTACCGCCGCCATTGCCCGACAGGTAGGTTTTCGCGGAGCAGAACATGCACTCACAGGAGACGAATTAATGACTCTTTCGGAGGAAGAACTGCGTTCCCGCGTAGGGCCCACCAAGCTATTTACCCGAATGTTTCCGGAAGCCAAGCTCCGGATCATTCAGGCACTCAAAGCCAATCAGGAGATTGTAGCCATGACTGGCGACGGAGTCAACGACGGGCCTGCACTCAAAGCTGCTCATATCGGAATTGCGATGGGCAAAAAAGGAACGGAAATTGCAAAGCAAGCCGCCTCCCTGATCCTGATTGAAGACGATTTGGCCGATATGCTTCTTGCCATAGCCATGGGCCGTAAAATTTATACAAATCTTAAAAAAGCAATTCAGTACATTATTTCAATCCATATTCCCATTATACTTACAGTTTTTATACCGTTAGTTTTGGGCTGGATTTATCCGGCCATTTTTTCTCCGGCTCATATCATTTTTCTGGAACTCATCATGGGCCCCACTTGCTCCATTATCTATGAAAATGAACCCATGGAAAAGAATACGCTGCTGCAAAAACCCAGACCGCCGAGTCAGACTTTTTTTAATTATCAAGAGCTAACTACCAGCATTTTTCAGGGATTGTGTATTACAGCAGGAACGTTACTTATTTACCAGCTTGCGGTAGCGCAAAATATGGGCGAAACCCAAACCCGAACCATGGTTTTTGCTACGCTTATTGTGTCAAATATTACGCTCACACTGGTTAATCGCTCGTTTTTTTATTCGCTTCTGACCACCCTGCGATATAAAAATAATCTCGTGTGGTACATGATTTCACTCACGTTGTGCTTGTTGTTCCTCCTTATCTACACACCTCCTTTGGCAAAGTTTTTCAACTTTGCTCCGCTGACTGTTTCAAAAGTTGTCAGCTGTTTTGTGGTGGGGACGGCGTCAGTGCTTTGGTACGAGTTAGTCAAATTATATACTCGCAAAAAAACTACTTCTGATTCACAATCCAACGGTTCACCGAATTGTGCCTTCCTTGCAAAACGAGCTTAAAAAACTCCGTGGGTAAGCCCTCTACGGATAGTTGTGCTCCTTCGTCGGAAAGTTTTGCTTCACCCATGAACAGGTAGCGATCACTGCCGCCTTTCTCGAAATTATTAGTAGTTGTCAGCCAGATCTTCACCCCTTCGTTTGGGTCCGTGCTCATGGATTTCCAGCCAATATTGAGCGTTTTGCCTTCCAGTTTTGTGGTTGGCTTTATCAACGAAATTGGTCCGGTCAGGGGCACTCCGTCGAGTTCAAAGGCCTGTTCTTTGGGAATATGAAGCTGTAAGTGGCGCGTAAGCGTGGGCATAATGTCCACAATGCCAGGCAAAATGCCCGACGCAGCACTTTGGGTGAACAAGCGATTGAGGTTTGTGGCGTTGGTTACGAGCCAGGTAGAACGCTCCCGATCCGACTGCCCCCCGTGATTTTTTCCGGTATCCGCGCTTCGTCCGTGATCTGTGGTAATGAACAATTGCCAGTTTTCGCCGTACGTCTGCTGCCGCTCCTGAATCGCCGCCCAAATCTGCCCGACTTGCCTGTCCATTTGTCGGACAGCCTCGTAGAAAAACTCACTGTCGCCGTGGCGGTGGCCCATATCGTCCGTGAATTCCAGGTACACCCAACTCAAATCCGGGCTTTCCTGCCGGAGGTAGCGGGCGGCTTCGGCTGCGACGAGTTCGTCGATGTCCCGGATATAATGCGCTTGTTTATCGTGCGGAAAATGGAGCGTATCCAATTCAAATCCATCAAACGAATAGTCGAGTCGGAGCTGACCCGTTTGCGGCAGGCCCTCTCCGATCAGCTTGGTACGGTTATCTAACCATGTTGAAAAAACAGCAGTTTTCTTGTGCGGATATTGATTTTCGAAAAACCGAAAAATACTGTGGTATAAATAGTTAGGCGCCTTTATGTCATTTCCCCACACATTATGCTTGTTCACCCAGGTACCCGTTAGCAGACTGTTGTACCCAACGGCAGATATAGTTGGCGTTTGCGAATAGGCTCCCTTTTCGCCCCCTACGTAGGCTCGGCTGTATCCGCCAATTTTGGCAATTGCATCCAAATTGGGCGTAGCAATATTTTCCAGTACATCGGCAGAAATCCCGTCGACGATGATGAAAATCGCCTTTGGTTCTGCCGCAGATTGGGCCTGACTAGTGTAAGATGTAAGTCCAGAAGTAAGCAGTAGACAAAATAGAGCGAAAGAATAGTTCATAGATTTCAATGATTTCATGCAGGAACAGGGTATCAAACGTGCGAGTATACAACTACTAGCCTTTATCCCGATACTCTTTCCGGGAATTTCACAAAAAAATCACATCCCCGCCGACAAAAAAACGCTCTGTTTCCTCCAAAAAACTCTTACCTTACAAGAACCCCACTCTAACTAATTCTATCATGAATAAAACCGGGCCCATTGTCATTATTGAAGACGATCTTGATGATCAGGTTATTTTGGCAGAAATTTTCAAAGAATTAAATTATGAGAATAAACTGATTTTCTTTGGCGACAGCATATTGGCTTTGGAATATCTGACTACTACTGATATTGAACCGTTTCTCGTTCTCTCCGACATCAACATGCCAAAATTGAACGGAATGGAACTGCGGGAGAAGATTCACAACAACGAAGACCTTCGGATGAAATCCATCCCTTATCTTTTTTTTTCCACAAGCGCCGAACAAAAACACGTAATTGATGCCTATTCAAGGTCGATTCAAGGTTTTTTTATTAAGCCCAATAGCTACGAAAAGCTGAAAGAAATTATCGTAAAAATCGTGGAATACTGGCAGGAATGCGAATCGCCCAATTATATCAAAAATGTGCAGCAATAGATATAGGGCTGAAAAATGATTTGTGGAAAGGCAGGTTTCAAAACCCGTCCTTTTAGAGCATTGAATCTAAGCAACCTCTTTTTATCTCTGTGCATTTCTTTACCTCAATAGATAGTTAAATTTCACACCATCCAATACATCAATTTAGAATATTTATGTACATTTGAACTAAGAATGGCTTTGGGGGTGTCCGTTATGGACTGAGAGAATACCCTTTGAACCTGATACAGTTGACGCTGTCGTAGGGAAAAGCTTACTACTAACTCTTCTAGACTTAGTATCGGTACGTACCGTTCGCCTTCCAGCGTCCATTCTGTTTTTTTAGTTATCAAAAACAAAAAACGGTACTCCATGAAAAATTCCCCACAGGCTGCCCTTACCACTCTGCGTGCCACCCGCCCGCTCGTGCACAATATCACCAATTATGTAGTTATGAACTTTACGGCCAATGCGCTACTTGCGTTGGGTGCTTCGCCCGTGATGGCGCATGCAGCAGAGGAAGTTGACGAAATGGTGGCGTTGTCAGGAGCACTTGTCATTAACATTGGTACGCTCTCAACGCCCTGGGTTTCGGCCATGCAACAAGCCATGCAAACGGCGGCTCGGCTCGGAAAACCTATAATTCTGGATCCCGTAGGCGCCGGAGCCACCTCCTTCCGGAATCAGGTATTGGTGCAACTTCTCGCTCAGGCTACCCCGACGGTCATTCGGGGCAATGCGTCCGAAATCAGGGCTTTGGCCGGACTGACGGGCAGTACGAGAGGCGTAGACAGTACCGATTCGTCGCTGCAAAGTATAGAAGCCGCCCGCATTCTCCACGACCGCCACGGCTGCGTCGTCAGCGTCAGTGGCGCGGTAGACGTTGTTTTGGACGGAAAACAGGTAGCCCTCATCGAAAACGGGCATTCGGTTATGAGTCAGGTGACGGGCATGGGCTGTTCGGCTTCGTCCGTGGCGGCGGCTTTTTGTGCCGGAGGAGGCTCCATGTTTGAAGCTGCCGTGGCTGCCGCTACAACAATGGGCGTGTGTGGTGAAATGGCCGCAGAACGTTCCACTTTACCGGGAAGTTTTCAGATTCATTTTTTGGATGCTTTGGCCGAAATAAGCCCGGAACTATTGACAGAAAAGGCAAAAATCGCCTGGCAGGAAATTTGAGATAATTTCACAAAAACCAAAATTCGCATGAAACTATATCTGGTTACGGATGAAAAAGCCTGTTTGGGGCGGGATTTGTTTTGGGTGGTTGAAGAAGCCGTTTTGGGTGGAGTTACACTCGTGCAGCTGCGGGAGAAAAATCTCGGAACGCAGCAATTTATCGAAAAAGCCATTCGGTTGAAAGCCCTGCTTGAACCCTACAAAGTCCCACTCATCATCAACGACCGCGTGGACGTGGCACTCGCAGCACAGGCCGATGGCGTGCATGTAGGGCAACAGGATTTACCCTATACGGAAGTAAAAAAAATGTTGCCCGAACACTACATGCTTGGTCTTTCGGTCGAAACCAAAAAAGACGTACAAGAAGCCGAAGCCTGGGAGTTGAGCTACCTGGCGGTAAGTCCGTTGTTCAACACTCCGTCCAAAACCGACACCGCGCCCGCCTGGGGCATGGAGGGCTTGCGGTGGGTACGTGCAAACAGCCGTCATCCGTTGGTCGGCATCGGCGGGCTCAACGCCGTCAAGGCCGCAGAGGCCGTGTCGCAGGGGGCCGATGGAATCGCCGTTATTTCCGCAATTTGCAGCGCAGAATCCCCGCGCCGGGCCGCGCAGATTCTTCTCAAAAGTATCACCAATGCAGCACTTAATCCATGAAAAGATACCCAATTGTCCTTACAATTGCCGGCTCCGACAGCGGCGGCGGTGCTGGTATTCAGGCTGATCTCAAAACGATTGCGGCTTTGGGCGCTTTTGGAACGTCGGCTCTGACGGCTCTAACGGCCCAAAATACACAGGGCGTACAGGCGATTCATCCCGTACCACCCGACTTTTTGCGGCAGCAACTGGAAGCTGTTTTTGAGGATTTTACCATAGATTCTGTAAAAATCGGAATGATTAATACCCGGGAAGTTGCGACGGTTATTGGGCAAACCCTGGATCAGTATTCGCCTCGTCACGTGGTTTTTGATCCGGTGATGGTAGCTACAAGTGGGGCAAAACTTATTCAAAATGAAACAATTGCAATTCTACGGAAAGAACTTTTCTCCAAACTTACCGTGTTGACACCAAATCTTGATGAAGCGCAGTTGTTGGTTCGGCAATCGCTTGGGTCGGTTTCAGAAATGCAGCAGGCCGCTGAAGAACTCGTGGCGCAGGGCTGCGCGGCGGTTTTGCTAAAAGGCGGACATTTGCCGGGTCGGGAGGTGTACGATATTCTGGCGCAAAGCGGAAAACCCACCCATATTTTTCAATCTGAATTTATTCCCAGTAAAAATCTGCACGGCACAGGCTGCACGTTATCGTCGGCGATTGCTACGTTTCTGGCGTTGGGTTTGTCGCTGTTTGATGCCGTCGACGAAGCGCGTAACTACGTAGCAGGGGCCATTTTGGCAGGAAAAGACGTGCAAACCGGAGGCGGTCATGGTCCGCTCAATCATTCGTTTGCACCAAGGGAAATGCAATACAAAGAGAGTAGTATGTAATAAATTTATTAAAAAAAATGTCTCTATTTACCGATCTACTGTGGCAAGAAAACCTGTCGATCTACCATAAAATCGAGAATCATCCTTTCAATCAGGAACTCAAAAAAGGTACGCTTCCCGCAGAAAAATTCAGTTTTTATATTTATCAGGATTCTCTGTATCTCGTAGAATTTGCACGAGCGCTTGCCGTTGCCGCAACACGGGCCGCGCAAGCTGATCAAATGCTGCAACTCCTTGATTTTTCGCGAAATGCCCTGCTTGTGGAGCGTGTTTTGCACGAAGGCTTTTTGCAAAAAATGCCTCAACCTGTTGTCCGGGAGATGGCACCTGCCTGCTTTGCGTATACGCACTATTTACGCTCAGTTTGTGCGCATGAACCGTTTGAAGTGGCCGTAGCGGCATTGTTGCCCTGTTTTTGGATTTACAAAAAAAATGGGGATGCGATTTTTTCCGGGCAAACTATTCCCAATTCTTATCAGCAATGGATTGATACCTATGCCGGTGAAGAATTTGCCGAAGCGGTTCAAAAAGCAATGGACCTATGCAATCAGGTAGCGGCGCAGGCGAGTGAAAGCATGCAGCAGCGCATGAAAGTAGCATACCGGACCTCCGCGCGTATGGAATTTCTATTTTGGGAAAGTGCGTATCAGCTGGAAAATTGGAAAATCTAGAACATTCAGGTTGGCAAGAAATCATACAATAGAATCAAAAAGAATCGGTTATACTTTTTTCTGCTAAATGATTTACTCTTCTATCCCATGGAAAGACAGCCAATCTTTACACATACCAATGAACCGAATCAGGTAGTTTTCCGACAGGAAAACATTGGACCAATTGTCAAACCGTTGTGACTGAACACCCAAATAAAAAATCCAAAGCGCTCGCCCTGCCTCCGGCAAAAGTTCCAGTTCTTGGGCACTGATTGGTAAAATTGCTGTATAGCCTGAAAGAAAGGCTTTACGCCTTTTTTGATAAAGTTCTTTGTTGGGTTCAATATGGTATAACTGCATGATGAAGTAGGCTACATCAAAAAGCAAATAACCATTTCCACAAAAATCAAAGTCAAAAATCGTGTGGGTTTCTTCATTCAGAATATGCATGTTGTCGTACCACATATCCAAATGTACCGCACCATGCCGCAATGACAAACGTGAAGCGGTTGCAAACAACTCTTCTACGGATTGTTCTGATTTTTTAATCCATTGCATTTCAGCTAATTCCGGACTGAAAAAGCGGGTAGCAAACTGATACGGTTGTCGAATGAGCGTTTCGGAGGTATACGTAATACGCTGTAACTCCATAGTACCCATTACTTCATGAAATTTCCCGAGTGTTACCCCCAAAGAACGACAGGTTTCCAACGAAAAATAGCGCTCTTTTTTACCAGGAGCAAAACTAAAAAGCACTCCAAAGCGGGCTCCTTCCGGAGCCGATAGTTCCTGAATAAACTGATGATTGGAGTCCGGAATTGGAAAAGACACGGATAATCCCCTGTTTTTCAAGACATTTAGCAGCCGTATTTCTTCCGAAACTTCTTCCCGGCTGCGCCAGTTAAAACTATATACCCGAAAAATATATTTCTTATCCTGATCCGTAATCAGGTAGGAATGATTAATGCCTGTACGCACAATTTGACAGGTAGTTTCTGAACCTAGGTTGTAGTGTTCTGCCACAAAGCGCCCGAGGTGCAACGATGAGAGAGTGGAATCTGTAACCGGGAAAGGGATCATTCGTCGCTATATTGAGAGAAATAGGCGTAAATATAGTGTAAAACTTATGACTCAGAGATTTGAATAAATCGGATTTGGAAACAAAAGTGCTCGGTAATTTGTGAGTTCCGTCTTAACCCGGATAATTTTTCACATTTTTCATTGCATCCGAATTCGGTGTTTCATTAGCCGCAATAACCGTAAGCGTTCCGGTAGTTTCCAGAACAACGGCATGAATATCAGCCGTAGATGTAATTCCTTTTTGGCGGGCTGCTACATAGACTTCTTCTTCTGTAATCCGCTCTTTTTTCAATGCTCCCGGCAAAAACTCTCCCCGGTAAAGCAAAAGTGACGGCTGACTCGTGACCAATTTCTTGATTTTATTTTCTCTAACCGATAGCCAGGTTAACGCATATTGTAAGTATATGAGCAGGAAAAACGCCAATGCACCATCAATCAGCGCCACATTTTTATTTAAAGCCACCGTAGCCAACGACGAACCCAGGGCAATTGTGACGATAAAATCAAATGCATTCATTTTTGATAGTGTTCGTTTCCCCGAGGAGCGTAACATAAAAATTAGTACTACATAAGCCAAAATAGTGATGATAAACGTCCGAAACAGGCTTTCCCAGGTATCAAAAAATATCTTTTCCATGAATTTTTTAAAATTATAAAGGAACAAAATGTGAAATGCGACTACTTCTGTGGTATTACTATACGCCTGTATCGCAACTTTTCTTGAAAATATACCTCAGCACAAAACGCCTGAAACATTGAATTTTTTCTAAAACAGAAAACTTTTGGCACATTTTCCTTTTGATAAAAAAATCATTCTTAACTATAAATAAATGAGCCAATTGAAGAAAAAATTCAGGATAAATTTTTTCTTTTACATGATTTATTTGGTTACAACAATTCAAAAAAACGGTATGAAAAAAGCTTTAAAATTGATCGGTTGGGTCCTTGGACTGGTGGTTTTAGTAGTAGTGGCCGGCATGACCTATGTCAAATTTGCGCTACCGAATGTAGGTCAAGCGCCGGAGTTAAAAGTGGAATCAACGCCTGCGCGCATTGAGCGGGGTGCTTATTTGGCCAATCATGTAGTAGTTTGTATGGACTGCCACAGCACGCGCAATTACGAACTTTTTTCGGCTCCACTCGTAGCCGGTACCTTGGGTAAAGGGGGCGAGGTATTTGATCAGCGGGCGGGTTTTCCTGGAACTTTTACATCAAAAAACATAACCCCTTTTGGCATTGGCTCCTGGACCGACGGCGAAATTTACCGGGCGATTACCACCGGAGTCAGCCGTGATGGGCATGCGTTTTTCCCCGTAATGCCCTACCCTTATTACGGACAAATGAATGATGAAGATGTAAAAAGTATCATTGCGTACCTCCGTACGCTGCCTGCAATTGAAAATAAACCGGCTGATTCTCAGGCAGACTTCCCTTTTAATTTTATAATAAATACTATTCCCAAAGCAGCAAACCCACTGCCAATGCCAGCCGCAACGGATGAAGTCGGAAGAGGGAAATATCTGATTACGATTGCCGGTTGCGTGGAGTGCCACACGCCATTTGAAAATGGACAGCTGATTCTGGATAAAATGTACGCCGGTGGGCGAAATTTTGAATTGCCGACAGGTACCGTTTACAGTCCCAACCTGACACCGGATTCGGAAACTGGCCTGGGTCGAATGACCAAAGAAGCTTTCATTGCGCGGTTCAAGGCTTATGCCGACAGTAGCTATCAGCCCCAGAAAATTGGGCCGGGAGAGTTTCAAACCATCATGCCGTGGATGATGTATGCCGGAATGAAGGAAGAAGATTTGGGTGCAATTTACACCTTTCTGAAAACGCTTGAACCTGTAAAAAATTTAATTCCAGAAAGGTTCGTACCAGTTGGCACTTCGGTGGCATTGCGCTAAACAATCTGATTTATCCAAAAAACACGGTATGCATAAAGCGGCCCGGAAAGAAGGTAAAACCGCCTGCAATAAGCAATGCGCCAACATATAGCAAAATCATTTTGCGTTTGTGCAGTTTTACATTTCCTTTTTTCAAAGCCCAATAGGCCGTCGGAACGGAATAGAGCGTCAGGAAACTAAATAGATGTAGATATCCGAAATGTCCAAAAAACAAGGGCCCAACTTTGGCCGGCATGAATAGGGTACTCAGGGCTGTAATTACCATGAGAATCATGTAAATCCGGCCAAGGAATTTGTGGAGATTGGTTCCTTTGCGCATAAAAATCAGGGCCGTTCCGAGAAAGAAACAGGGAACGACGGTCAGGAGGTGAAAGTACATCAATTGAGAATAAGTCATGGCCAAAGCGGTTTGTGTGAGCAGGTGTTTTACGTTGATTCAAAACTACCTGCACGAACGCTTACATGCTTTGCATTTCCGACGAAATGAAGATTTTGTGTACTCAAATTGCCAAAATACCAGATCAATTGTTTTTGAAAATTTCAAAGTGAAAAAGCAGTCAGCCCGTTGATGTGGGCTGACTGCTTTTCTTTACGAAAATTATACATCATCATTTCCGATCAAAACTGAATCCCGACGTTCAGGCCAGGCCACATCATGAGTCGGGTGCGGTTATTGAAGACTTTGTTGTACACGTGCCAGTCGACCCATTCTGCACCAACACTGCCATCGGCGGTGCGTAGCTGCGATACCTGTACGTTAAACGTAGGCGTCACGGTCAGGGCCAGACGATTGCGAAGTGGGAAGATAAAACTCGCCCGCAGCTGATTCAGTTGGTTCAGGTCCTGCCAGGAAGCTTTGCGCTCGTTGATGTGGTAGGAAATTCCTTCCAGGCTCAGTTGGTTCTTTTTACCCAAAGGCCTATTGGTACCAAACCCAAGTCCATAGCCCCAACGGGCGGTTTTGCTATCGGGCCAGGTAGCGCCAGCTGTAAAAATGGTATAAAAAGAACGATTGCCGCCCATCTTGAATCCGGCATTGGCATACAGCACATCACTCGCCCAGAATTCTACGCGGCGGTAGCCATTTTTGGCGTAGTTAATCAGGCCAATCTGAACGCCGTCTACCTCTTCGGCCAGGTTAATCAGGCCAATCTGCGCCCCTTTTACCCGGCCTGCGGCTACGTTTAGGATACCGGATACCTGCGCACCTTCTACCCCAATGGCAAGGTTGGCAATACCTGCAAACTGTCCGCCATCTACCTCTTTTCCTGAAATATTGGCAATCCCGCCAAACTGTGCGCCGTGCACGTTTTTGGCAACCAGGTTGGCAATGCCCGCAAACTGCGCACCACGAACCTGACCGCCTACGGCATTAAAAATACCGGCAAACTGCCCGCCCTTTACATTGTGGGTTTCGATGGCAAAAATGCCGCTGAATTCTACGCCGTCCAGCCCCTTCGCTACGCCCCCCAACATATTGACTGACAAGCCATTCACATAGCGTACAGCATCTAGTCCATTGGTGCCGATGGGTGTTAAAAATGTAAATTGAACGGGGCGAAATTCGTCTGTCGTTTCGTCGGCCTGCGCATGCAGCAAAAGCGGTAAAACCAGCAATAGGGCAACTAGTACATGAGTAATTTTTTTCATGGCTAAAATGAATTTTTGAAATAGTTAGTCTTGTACGAAGACATTTCAAAAATCATTTCCCCTCAGCATTGCTGGTTTTTTTATTAATAGAAATTGAATTATTTCGGTTAAATCAATTGTGTCAATACGTAAATAATCATAATGGCAGAAGTGGCCAACACGAGCGTACCCAAGCTATGGGTTTGGTTTCCCTGCTTGATATTCATACCCGAAAGCTGCGTCATGGCCCAAAAGAAACTATCGTTGGCATGCGAAATGGCAATGGCTCCGGCTCCGATGGAAAGCACCGTAAACACCCGCATCATTTCGCTATCCAAACCCAGCGTTGCCAGGAGCGGAGCTACGATGGATGCCGTGGTAATGAGTGCAACCGTAGATGATCCCTGAGCGGTTTTGAGCGCCAACGCCATCAAAAAAGGAAGAAAAATACCCCAGGAAGCCGCGCTTAAATTGCTGCTTACCAGGTCAGCAATGCCTGAATTTTGAAGCATTTTTCCAAAAACTCCCCCGGCGCCCGTAATCAGAATGACCGGCGCGGCGATAAGCAGCGACTCGCCGATCCAACCGGAGGAAGAAAGCAGTTTTGCATCAAATTTTTCAGGAAGCATAAAGGACAAAAAAGCTCCAATTAAAAGGGCGATTACGGGACTACCCACAAACAACAGCGTGGTTGTGAAGGAATTGTCGCCAAAAGGTTGCGTCGGATACTTGGCTATCGACGCCAGTACGATCAACAACAGAGGAATAATAATGGGCATGAATGACTTACCAAGGCCAGGTTTTTTCCCAATAATCGCCTCACTTTTTACTTCTGCAAACTGGGGAACCAGGTGAATGTGTCGAGTAAAACGTTGAATAAAAAAGTAGCATGGGACCAGGGCCAACGCACTCACGATGATGCCCCAAAGTATTACCATGCCGAGGTCAGCCTCCAAAATTCCGGTAGCGGCGATGGGCCCCGGTGTGGGCGGCACCAACGAATGACTCGCCGAAATCCCGAGCGTAAGCGCCACGGTGGTGGTTGCATAGGGCAGTTTTCCTTTGAAAGACAGCGATTTATTGATCGGGTTCATCATGATAAATGCGCTGTCGCCAAAAACCGGAATGGATAGAATGTATCCGGTAATCATCATGGCCAACATCACCGATTTTTCGCCAATTGCGGCCAGGATCCGCTGGGCGATGACAAAGGCGCCGCCGGTTTTTTCCAGAAAAGTACCAATCATTACCCCCAGCAAAATCAACAGCCCAATGCTTCCCAACACGCCTCCAAAGCCTTCGGTGATAGATTTCAGGATGAGGTCGCCCGGCATTCCGGCCAACAGACCGTAAATAATGGCGCCCACAAAAAGCGCGAGAAACGGGTGAATGTCGAATTTAATGATGGCAAGGATAATCAGCGCAAGAGAAATCAGGATGACCAAAAGGGTAAACATAGCGGATTAGGAATAAAAAGGCCCAAAATAGTACAAATAAGACACCGTGGCACTGCTTTTACTTAGGCAGAAAGGGCAGGTTCCTGAACAATATTATTTTACTGATTGGCAACCAATATTGACTTTTAAGAATCGTTACCTACATATAAAATAATCCTCTATCTGTATGCGCCTATTCTTTACGTGTTTTTTCCTCCTCAGTTCGGGTATTTGTTTTTCTCAAAACCTTCTGACTATCAGCGGTTTTGTGCGCGAATCCGGTAGTCAGGAGCAGCTACCGGGCGTCAATGTCTTCGTGCCCGGTACGGCCTTTGGAACCGTCACCAACACGTATGGTTTTTACTCACTGACACTTCCGGCAGCTGACTCGCTGCGGCTGATTTATTCATTTGTCGGCTACGAAAAAACCGAGCGTCTGTTGAGCCCTTTTTCACAAAACACCACGCTCAACATTTTCCTGGCGAGCGTCAATCAGCTTGACGAAGTGACCGTATCGGCACGGCGGCAGGAAGATTACGTCAGCCGGAGTGCCCAAATGAGTCAGGTAGAAATCCCGATTCAGCAGATCAAAAAAATTCCGGCATTTTTTGGCGAAAAAGATGTCCTGAAAGTGCTGCAACTAATGCCCGGCGTTCAAAAAGGCACCGAAGGCCAAACGGGCCTGTATGTACGCGGCGGCGGGCCGGATCAGAACCTTATTATTCTGGATGATGCCGTGGTTTATAATGCGAGTCATTTGTTTGGTTTTTTCTCCATTTTTAACAGCGACGCCCTCAAAAGTGTCGAGCTTACCAAAGGTGGTTTTCCGGCGCGGTATGGCGGCAGACTTTCGTCGGTTCTGGATATGAACATGAAGGAAGGCAGCAAAGATAAACTCCACGGCGAGGGCGGCATTGGCCTCATTTCCTCCCGCCTGACGCTGGAAGGGCCTTTGACCAAATCAAAAAAAGCATCGTTTTTGGTATCAGGCAGGCGCACGTACATCGATATTCTGGCCGCGCCGCTGATCAAATCGCAGCAGCGCAATGACCCCACGCAGGTCCGGCCCGGCTACTATTTTTATGATTTGAACGCCAAAGTAAACGTAGATTTGGGCGCCAAAGACAAACTCTACCTGAGCGGCTACTTTGGCCGGGATCGGTTCTATGCCAATGAAATCGGACCGGAAATTGACTCACGCAATGGCCTGGATTGGGGAAATGCCACGGCAACACTCCGCTGGAATCACCTGTTTGGGCAAAAACTCTTCGCCAATACCTCGCTTATTGCCAGTAATTTTAATTTTGGAGTAAATAGCTACACCAAAGATATTTATGAAGACGGCAGCTCGGGCGATGAGTTCAGCCTCGACTACACATCTAAAATTCGGGATTTTGGCATCAAAACAGATTTTGATTTTTATCCCAATACCCAACACGCCATCAAATTTGGCGTGCAGGCTACCTTTCATCGGTTTGTTCCTTCGGCGCTTGCCATTCAGGGTTCTTTCTTCGATCAGTCGATTGAGCGATCGGTGCGGCCCGTCAATAGTGTGGAGAGCGGAATTTACGTAGAAGATACCTGGCAGCCTTTCAATGCCCTGAAAATGAACGTTGGTTTTCGGCTAAGTTCGTTTACGACCGAATCCAAAAACTACATCCGGCCCGAGCCACGCTTTTCAGCAGCGCTACGGCTGGCCAAAGACTTTTCGTTTAAAGTCTCCTACGCCCACATGAATCAGTACGTGCACCTGCTGTCGAATACCGGCCTGGGACTGCCAACCGACTTGTGGGTGCCCACCACCGACCGTGTAGCGCCGCAGCAGTCCAAACAAATTGCCGCAGGTTTTGCCAAAGATCTTGAAAATCCGGCACTTACGCTTACGTTGGAAGGCTACTATAAAGACATGAATAATATCTTGAATTATAAAGAAGGCTCTTCTTTCCTGAGTTTGGATGGAGAAAATGCCAACGAACTCAACTGGGAAAACAACGTGACGTCGGGCCGGGGATGGTCGTACGGAACGGAGTTTTTGATTCAGAAAAAATACGGACGGCTGTCGGGCTGGATCGGATATACCCTCTCCTGGACCCAATGGAAATTTCCGGAACTCAACTTTGGACAAACGTTTTTTCCCCGTTACGACCGCCGCCACGACCTTTCGGTAGTAGGTATTTTTGAACTCACTAAACGGATTACGCTTTCGGCTACCTGGGTTTACGGAACGGGCAATGCACTGACTATCCCGCTTTCTACCTACAACGTTTACCGCGACAATGCTACGAGTCCTTATAATCAATTTTTGGATTGGACTGGCCGGGGCGTAAATGAATATGGGGCCAAAAATAGTTTCCGGGCGGAGCCATTTCACCGAATGGATATAGCCGTTCAGTTTCGCAAGAAGCTCAAACATCACGAACGTACCTGGGAATTTGGCGTTTATAATGCCTATAACCGTCGAAATCCATTTTTTTACGACATCGCCTCCGAGCCCGTCACCAACGCCGCCGGCACCACCACGTACCGCAACGTTCTCAAACGCTATTCACTCTTTCCGTTTCTTCCCTCATTCAGCTATAACTTCAAGTTTTAAAATAGATATGACAAGATATTCGCTACTTCTGATGTTGCTCGTGCTGGGAAATATGGCCTGTGACACGCTCGTCAATACAATTCCGGAATCCGAACTTCCCAAAACCACTTCACAGCTAACGCTCTTTTCGTTCATTTCTCCGCAAGACACGCTCATTCGGGTGAAAGTCAGTCAAACCCGGCCCTTGTTTGGGGAGGTACTGACAGGCTCAAATTTGATGATCATAAACGGCGATACGATTTATACCGGCGACGCACTGCCAAAGGCTTCCGTACAGATATCAGATGGAAAAACATCAGCGGCACTAACGTATGTACCTCAGGAAGAACTCTTTGCCATTTCTACCAAACAGTTTCCGATTCTGGCTGGCAAGACCTACACCCTCACCGTTGCCGAAGGTAACCGCCGGGCCGAGGCTTCCTGTACTATTCCTGAAAATGCGGTTACTATTCAAAAATATACCCTGGATACACTCGTGGTTTCTAATTTTGGCCTACGCGACTCAACCCTCTCGCTTAGCTTTACGTGGCAGGATCCCGGCCAGCAAACCAACTATTACCGCGTAAAAGCTTACGAACTTGTCGAATTTTCGATTGTGGGTTTTGATGATAAGAATCAATCCATTACCGAAAGCCGGCAAGTAGGAAAATTCTATTTTTCGTGGACGGGCATCGCCAATCGAACGGTTTTGCAGAGCGACGGGCAACTGGACGGCACGGTATTTTTGTCTCCCCAGGGACGAAAAAAGCTGGAAGTTGCACAAACCTTTGGCTTTCTGAATGGTAGTCCTATCACACCCAAAAAACCTCCGGTGAGTTTTGGCATTTCGCTGCTGCTGCTGAACACGGATGCACCTTACTACCTGTTTCACAAATCGGTTCAGGATGCAAGGCAGGACAATCCCTTTTCTGAACCTTCCCTTGTGTACAGCAACGTTACCAACGGTTTGGGAGTTTTTGCGGGTTTCAACCAAAGTACACTGTGGATTCCCAGCAGGGAAAAATAAACTGGTGTGGTTTTTTCATGAATCAGGTTTTAAACCAATCTGAATAAACGCATGAAAAATTCAATAAAGTATTTCTTTTGGGCGGCCATTTTGTTGGCAGGCTGTCAAAAACAAGACTCCACCCAACTCGTGGAAGACAACGAAACGCCCGTGATGTCGGGCGACCAAACCGAAGGCCGACCCGTGCTGCCGGATACGCTGCAACGGGATTCTTTGCGTAAAAAATTCTAAAAGCAGAAAGCCCAGGCCCCATAGTCGTAGAAAATCTACGCTATTCTGCCTGGGCTTTCCCCACTTCTACTTACCTGATTTTACTTTACGGCATCCTGCAATTGTTCCGCCTGCGTGAGATGGGCTTGCAGAGTTGGTACTTTTCCGGTGGCCCAGGATTTTATATCCGGATCTTTTCCTTCGTTGGCCTGCTCCTGAAACTTGTCTATATCGTCTTTGTGCGCCTTTACAAGCATATCTGCGTAAGCTTTGTCAAAATCGGCTCCGGTTTTGCCTGCCAAATCATCGTACTTACGTTGCTTCTCATCGCTAAGCGTGGTGGGCAAAGTAATGCTTTTTTGCTCCGCAAGTGCTTTTAACTCTTCATTGGCCGTGGTGTGGTCTTTCTCCATCATCTTGCCAAACTCTTTGATTTGTGAAGATGCGCCATTTTTCTGAGCCAATTGTCCCAAACGCACTTCAAACATACCACCGTCGGCTGCTGCAACGGCAAATTCCATATCATCTTCTGTATCAGCGCCGTCATAGATGGCTTCATTTTGTTCTTCTGCCTGATCGGTGCTGCTGTCGTTGGATTGATTGCAAGCGGCCGCAGAAAGCAAAGTGGCCATAAGCAATACATTACACGCAATTTTTTTCATAATCAGTTGATCGTTTAGTTCGAAATAAATATTCGTTTTCAGGATCAGTTAAATTTTTGTGCCAAAACCAAAAGCATGGTTCTTTTACCGATTTCCTATTCCCAATACCGGAAAAATGAATGTTGCGAAGAATAGTAGGAAAATCTAAATATGAACTATTTATGTATATTTGGCCGGACAGCCTTTGGCAGCAGGTTCAAAAACATAGTTAGATTAACCCTCTATTTAAACTTACCAATCACGCAACCCTAACTTTGAAAAACATGGAGATTTTTGGAATTGATATTGGCGGATCGGGCATCAAGGGTGCCCCTGTAAATATTCTAACGGGGCAGCTCACAGCCGATCGGGTGCGGATTCCGACTCCGATGCCTTCCAAACCTACCGATGTGGCGAAGGCTGTGAAAGAACTTTTGGATCATTTCAACTGGAAAGGTCCGGTGGGGTGCGGCTTCCCCACGGTCATTACCAATGGCAAAGCCCGTGGCCACAGCAACATGGACCCCGAGTGGGTCGGGGTTCAAATTGATGATTTATTTCATAAACATACGGGCAACGCCTTCAAAGTCATCAACGACGCTGACGCCGCCGGTTTGGCCGAAATGAGTTTTGGCGCAGGTAAAGACAAAAAAGGGCTGGTTTTTGTGCTTACACTGGGCACGGGGATTGGGTCGGGCGTTTTTCACAATGGCACGCTACTTCCCAACTTTGAGCTTGGCCGGCTGCTCTATACCAATGGAAAACCGATTGAGTATTTTGCCGCGGATTCGGCCCGGATTCGGAAAGAACTCAGCTATAAAAAATGGGGAAAGCGCCTCGATGTTTTTATGCATCACGTGGTCCGTCTTTTCTCTCCTGATTTGATTATTTTGGGCGGAGGAGCAAGCAGCAAATACCACAAATTTGAAGATGTACTGACAATAGAAGTCCCAATCCTGGTTGCAGAAAGCCGCAACAATGCGGGTATTATCGGTGCGGCTATGGCTGGTCAGGAATTGCTGCTTCCAAAATACTGAACGATTTATCGAAACAGCATAAAATAAAGAAAGAGCGCAGCGAGCAATATGGCTGTCCACTGCAACCATTTACTTTGTACCGGAAACTCGTACTGACAAATCGGACAGGTTTTGCTGGCGGCGTCAATGTTCATGGCGCAGGAAGGACATTCCTTTTTTTTCATTGGTTTTTATGTTTTAATGGCTGCAAAATACCAAAAACTTTACACATATTTTAAAGGCGTTCGGCGCCTTGTGTTGTGCAATCTAACCTTTCAGGCATGAAACCTGCCGAAAACAAATTTTACATTCGTCTGCTGAATTCCATCTCCGGGCTTTCGTGGTCGACGCTCTACCGGATTTCTTCCGGCCTCAGTTTTCTGCTGTTTCGGGTGGTTGGCTACCGAAAAAAGGTGATCCTTTCCAATTTAAAAGCAAGTTTCCCGGATAAATCTCCCGCAGAAATACAGGCAATTTCCCGTCAGTTCTTTTTGCATTTTACCGATATAATTCTTGAAACCATCAAATACCGCAGTTGTTCGGCTCAGGAAGTACTCCAACGCATTGAGGGCGACATCGGTTTGGTAGATCGCCTTTTTCAGGAAAAGAAAAATGCCGTCTTTTTGATGGGGCATCGTGGCAACTGGGAATTGGCTAATCTATTTTCGTCCCTACGCTTTTCTCATGAGTGCATTGTGGTGTATAAAACTCTGAGCAACAAGCCTTTTGATGCCTGGTTTCTGGCTTTGCGTACTCGCTTCGGCGCGCGGCTTGTCCCGATGGAACACATTGCCGCTGAGCTACAAAAACCCCGCATAAAACCCTACGTGGTAGTACTGGCAAACGACCAATCTCCTCCACCCGCCACGGCCTACTGGACCACTTTTCTGAATCAGGATACAGGTGTTTTTCGCGGCGTTGAGGTCATTGCCCGACGCAATAATCTGACCGTTTTGTACGCAGACTTTCAACGTATTGAAGAAAAAAGAGGCTTCTACACCGTCACGATTTCTGAAATTGCAGCCGATTGCCGGGAGTTGAAAAAAAATGAAATTCTTGAAAAACAAGTACGATTACTGGAACGCGACATTCGGCAGCAACCGTTCAATTGGCTTTGGAGCCACCGCCGCTGGAAACACGCTCGCCCACAGAAAGAGACTACAATTGCGTAAATTCTATGGTGTAATTACTCTACGGACGTTAATTCCAGCGATCGGTTTAGTTCAAAGTTCAGATGCCCGCTGTTGCTCAATTCCAGGCTTTGCGCCTCCGCATTACCCGCCGAAACCTCCACCACGTGTCCATCACGAATGATTACCGGGTCGCAGGAAGTAGGTATGCGGCCACAGCTCCACGTTGATGCTGCGTGCCAACTGCCGCTCTGTACACTTTGGCACACCGCACGGCTTATTACTATGTCGTCCAGCCTGAGCAGCGCCCGGCTGCCCGAACCACTCCGGTAGTAGTAGCGCCAAAACAACTGTACGTAAGGTCTGTCAAGAGCCGCAGCGGGCAAAGCCACCGGGCCCATTACCTGACTGTGACCGGCAGTCGCATTGCGAACATATTCTACCGGCTGATTCGCACCATCCAGTACATCTACAAACGGGCCGCTCTCACCTATCCGATATTGCAGTCGAAGCGCGTATTCCCGATTATTAGGCTCCACCGTCCCGCCAACCCACTGCACTTTTACTTCTGATTGACCCAACGTAGAAATTCCCAGCAAAGCACCACCTACTTTCCCCATCGGATAGCCGGGATTGAAATTACTTGCGTTATTACTTGTCGTATTGATAAAAGAAACGCCATCGGCCCCCAGCCCATTGACTCGGCTACGGCTTGAATAATCAAATAGGCCTTCCGTAAAACCCTCAATTTCAGCGGTTATCTGCGGATCTTGCTCGTCCATGTACACAAAGCGCATCGACTCAGGATTGGCCGTAGCGGCAGACGCTGCCGACCATTCCCGGAAATAGTAGTTGCAGGTGGCGAGATCAAATGGAACCGGATCATACACAAAATCAGGGTCAGGCTCAAACTCCGCCAACAGGCTTCGGGCCGATGTCAGGCTGAGGGTCAGCAGAGTGTCAGTGCTTAGCACAGCGCCGCCATCTTTCCAGTTTTTGAAACGATAGCCGGCCTTGCCTTTGGCCGTCAGCCGAACGGGTACGCCCTGAAAATACTGTCCCGTCCACGGATAAGCAGCTTCGGAAACGCCGGGAGTGGTGGGCAAAATGTCCAGTGTATTCACCTGAACATAGCCCTGTTCCGTGGAATTGACGTTGACAGTCAGGTTGTGTGTAGCTGACAACCCAAACGTTGAGCGAATATGATCTCGGGCAAAGGCGGGCCTCTGTGCCACAAATGTCAGCATTACTTGTATAGCATTATTCCACTCCGTAACAGATGCGGGTTTTTTCCAGCGGTCAATATGTTCCTGTATTTCGGGTTCAAGAACCGCTTTTTGCGCCAAAATACCATTGGTCATACGATCCGGCAGAAAAGTCGTATTGAGCATATCGGCATACCGCGAGATAAACTGTTCCCGAAAAGTAGCGTTTTCGAGCAGCCGTCGAAAAATAAACGTACGGGCAGGATGCGGATATTGATTGACATCCGCATTTGTGGCAAAGGCCAGGCCGTTGTGCGAGGGGCCGGTTATCATGCCCAAATCAGTATCGTAGAGCATCCACCGCCAGCGTCCATCGTGTCCGTAGGGAGTGTTGGGTTGCACTCCTGTGGTTTTTTTTCGCCAGCATCGGATATTATTCTCAATCCAGTCTGTGTTGCTTATATAAATTCCGGAAATGAAGTAATCGATAAAGTTTTCAATATCAATCCTGTTTTTAATATTCTCATAATCAGCACCCTGAACTCCGGCAATGAGTGCATCTATGGTTTGATTATAATGAGTAATATCGCCTTCATTTACTTCATAATTATTTTCTATCAAATCTACACTGTCAGGATCGACCTGATATTTATTGAATAAATAGTATTTGTCATACCGCTCGCGCAAATTATGAATGCCCCAATACTCTCCATTCATAAGCAGAAGTGAAGGCTTATAACCTTGTGTATCAATCGACAAATGCCTTACCAACTGTTGATAAACGGCATCTTTAAACATAGTTGCGCCCCAATCATTTCCTGAATTTCTCAAAATCAATCGTTTGTGAAAGCCGTTGGACTGACCGGAAAAAAACGGCGCATCAAAATAATCTGCACTGTACAAACGAAGTGTCTTTTGGGGCAAACCTCTGGTAAAACCGCCATGAAGCCGTATCCCAATAGACTGGTTAACAATCACTTCCTGATTTGAATCATCCAAAAATTCTACATTACCGGGAATTTCCCATTCACCGCCACTCCGTTGAAAATTTCCGGGAAAACCCGTTCCCCAGGCAGAGGTAGTTGAGTTGCCCGCTCGCCAGGAATCAAACGTAACCCCGGCATTATACACGCCATTGGTATAATCAAATAGCTTTTGTGGTGGTGTAACCACCGAAACAATCGGCAGACTAAACCGGGCACTCCCTTCTGAATTCACAAGAAATGTATGTGTGACCGAGGGACCGGACAAAAAGCCGGGCTTCACCACTTTGGCCCGCACAACCGTTGCTTTAAAAATCGGTGAAACAGGTATGTAAGTTGGGGTATGATCATAGGTAGACGAATGATTTGCCAGCGAATTCGGCTGAGTGCTACGGTCTTCTACCTGCAATGAATTTTCGTACATATAGGTGCGATAGGTGCTATTCAGAAGCGGTCCGTTTGGTTGACCCGGCACTTGTTCATAGCGGTTTTTATACGAGTAATTTTGAATATTCACATGAGCCGGATCGGGTTCGGAGCCATCCAATGTATAGTAAATCGTAGCTCCCGGTTCCGAAGTTCTGAGTGTCAGAGAGAAAGAGGCTGAATAAAAACCGCCCGTATGCGAGAATTCCGGAGCAGGAAGCAGCCCTTCGTACGCTGTTGATGAAGCATTACTCGTACCCGGCGTGGCGGGAGTCAGAAAAAACCACGACCCTGTAATATCCGGCTGCCGACCCCACGAAATATCCGGTTGTTGCGGGCCAAAGCTGATTTCGTCGAGAAGTGTACTGCCGTCAGGTGCGTATAGTCCTACGTATTCCCCACCCGCCGACAATCCAAAACTCAGATGCGTAGGACCGCGTTCGGGTGTGCTGTTTGCCCATAGAAGTAAGTAACCATTTGCCGAAACACTAACCCCTGCCGGCAGCTGAAATTTCGTAGGCTGATTACTGTTGTCTGTGATGTAATACCCGGACAAATTGATGGTATTTCCGGTCGTATTTCGTAGTTCGATCCAGTCCGAATAGTCTCCGGCGGCATCCGCAATTGTGCGGCTGTTACTCGCCATCAGCTCGTTAATGACGATGGTTTGGGCACGTATACTACTGTAAATCAGAAGTATAAAAATGCTGAGGGTAAATACTTTTTTCATTATAACGGTTGGATAAATTATTAGTGTGAATTAATACTCATAGCTTGATAGTCTAATTTACTATTTAAGTAAGAATTTTTCCTATCAAGTTCTCCTAATTTATCCAACGGCTTTTTATGTGAATTATCCTTCCTTTGAGGATAATTCACATTGTTTTAGAAAAATCAAAAATTAGTATGTTAAAAAAAATATTTTATAACTAATGAGTTATTGACTGTAATTCTTGCAATATTCCAGCAAAAAACTATTGAATTAGTATCGAGTCTCGTACGAAGGTGCCATTCTTTCCTGCAAATTGCAGATAATGCATTCCTTTTTGTGTAGGCTTAAAAGTGTAGATAGTTTCTACCAATAATTCACTTTTTAAACATCGGCATCCCCGGTAGCGAGCGGTAACCGACACCTGATAAGTATTCCCCTGAGCGGTTTGTGTAAAGCGGGCGAATTCTCCACATCCTTCTGTGACGCTAAAATATACCCGGAACTTCTGAGTCTCAGATACCTTACCCGTAGAAGAACCCTTTACACGATAGACCTCGGAGGCAACAAATCGTTCGCAGGTATTCGACGGACGTTGTGCCAGGCTTTGTCCGCTAAAAAAATCACCTGCTACACACAAGTATAGAATCAATAACGGCTTGATACTCATAGCACAATCGGTTAGAAATAGTAAATTAGGTATCCAAAATAAACACACACAAACACCAGTCAAACGCCTGAAAAAGCCATCTCACATTGAAAGAAAGGAGTAATTGAATGTAAAATCATCTGCGAAAAAACCGAGAATTTGCACTCGCAGAGGGTAGTCGTTGCAGGGAATGCCAAAAAAGTAAGTAGTCGAAAAAAACCAAAAATCCCTGAAAAAAAATTTCCATTAAACACTAGTAATCTATTCTTTCGGCGGGACATTTCCTCTTCGAGTACCTGTTTCAGCAGATCAATCAGGGATTTGCGCGCATGCTCCCACTGCTCCCGAAGGCCGGGCGAATGTAGGAAAATGAGTGGCAAAGGTTGAGTGGGAACAAAAAAGAGCTTATTCAAAAGTTCAAGATACGGGCTTTCTGAGCCATAGGTTTTCTGAATATAATCCCGCGTATCAATACATATTTCGAGTGCTTTAAAAACCCATGCGGGCTGAATCATTTCTGATTTCCAAGGCTTTATATTCGACATCATCACATGCGCTTCCAACAAGTGCTGCTGCTCCGTCTGCGCAGGCTCATTCGATATGTTAGGTAGCTCCAAAGCCCTTTCCAATAATCCCTTCAACCGTTCTAAACGAGACCCGACATACTTTACTTTCATACCTTTTGTTGTTAAGGTTTGGTAAGGTGTGGTTTAAAAAAATGTATGATATTTTGTTATACATGCGTAGCGGGTTCATGAGCAAGATATAAATTAATGTAAAGCATACGCTTATTTCATGTATTATTAAAGTATAAATATTTCTAAAATTTACTATTCGGTCAGGAAACTAACCGGATAGCAATCCAGGAATGAAGTCTCTTAGCAGCTTTATCAAATTGGAATAAACCTGAACAGCATAGCCTGCAAAAGAGATCTTTCGCCTCCCAAAAGCTCTAAACACACATTGGCAATTTGAAAAATGAGTGGTTGGTGGTAAATTACCAACTTTTGTAGCCTGACCGCTAGCTATGTTAACTCCTGTTCGATTGAATTTCACGATCCCCAAGCCCGGAGAAAAGTCAAATACCTTGCTCCTTTTCTTCCTTCATAATTTTTTTATCAGCATAGGTACAATCCTGGTGTACGTGTGCGCAACGGTAATGTTGCTGCAAAATAACCCGGATTTCTCGCTACCGCTGGCGTATTTTCTCGCCGCCCTGGGAAGTATGCTGACGGGCAAAATTTATGAATATTACGAGCATCATCTGCCACTCAAAAAGCTGGTACGAAGCTTAATGCTTGTCAGTGTGGGTTTACTTTTGGTACTTTCCATGGGCCTGTATGTGCTTCCGCCACTCGTCATCTCGGTAGCATTGATGGTGGGTTACAGGGCTTTGTATCTTCTTTCGGGGCTGGAATTCTGGGGCTTGTCGGCCCTGGTATTTGACGTGCGTCAAAGCAAGCGTATTTTTGGGATTATTGGCTCCGGCGACCTGCCCGCCAAGGCAATTGGTGCTTTACTGGCCGTACTGATTCATTCTTCGTACTCGCTGTATATTCTCCTTTGGATTGCCTGCATCGCATTTTTACTGGCATATGTCATGCAAACGCTTACCTTCCGATTTACCGCAATTCCCGATCATCATCAGCGGGTTACACCGGGTATGCGTGCTCCTCAACCCGAACTGATCAACCGGTTATTTGGCGGAAGTTGGCTGGTATTTTCGTTGTGTGCAGGGTTGGTTTTTGTTTCTGCCTCGGCCCTATTCATTGAATACAGCTTTTTCTTTAATGTTAAGCACAAATACCATCATCAGGACGATGTCATGCAGTATATTGGCTATCTGCTTTGCATTACGTTTGGGATTGCTACGCTGATTAAACTCCTGCTTTCCAGCCGCGTCATTGACCGTTTTGGTTTGCGCATCGTGTTGCTTGTGCTGCCAGTTCTTACACTTGCCGGCTCCGTAGCCCTCTATTCTTTTTCCTTTCTAACCACCGATGAAGTCATCTTGCTCAACATGTTCAGCGGGCTGTATCTTGCCTTTGAGATTATCCGAAAAACAACCTTTGACCCCGTTTTTCTGGTAATGTTTCAGCCCTTGTTTTTGCAGCAGCGACTCAAAGCGCATACCCTGGCCAAAGGTTTTTATGAGCCGTTGGGCATGGCTTTCACAGGACTTATTGGTCTGATTGCCTACTTCAATCACATTCACCTGGAAGCAGGTTCTTTTTTGATTATCGGAGGTTTTGTTTTGCTGGGATTACTTTTTCTGGTAAAAGCCTACGGACATTACCTACATGAACTTAAAGATGCGCTCAGCAAACGATTCCTGAATGAAAATGACCTCGTGGTGGAGCAGGATACGGTGGAGCTTTTGTTCAAAAATCTCCATAGCGACACCCCGAGCGATGTACTCTTTTCGCTGGATTGGATTTTTACCAATCAGCCCGAAAAGCTTGTCAGTCAGTACAATAGACTACTCTCTCACCCGTCAGCGATGGTTCGACAGCAAACGCTGCGTGGCTTATTGCAGCGTCAGGATTCGTATGACCCTGCAAAACTATTTGCACTCACACAACTGGAACCCGAACCTGTGAATCGGACGCTTGCCGCCCAAATTGCCTGCCAAAATCCGAACATTTCGGAAGACCTCGTTCTGGATTTTCTACATGCTGCGGATTTGGCAACGGTTCAAGGCAGTATCACGGGCTGCCGGGCCAAGGGGCGCTTTGACGCACAGAGTCAAAAAACTCTTGCTTATCTTACCTCCTCTGCTTACCCCGAAGATATTCTTACTGCTCTGAATGTTGTGCAGGATTTGGCCGATGCCGCCTACACTCCCTTTGTCCTGAAATGTCTGCAAAACTCTGATAACGAAATAGTTTCCAAAGCAATTGACGTAGCCTCACGCTTGCCATCAGAACCTTTCCTACCGGATTTGTTTTCTTTGGCAGATCATCGCACCCACGGCAAATCAGCCGTTTTCGGGTTGCTTTACGCGGGTGCGGCGGGAGAAATATACCTGCAAAAATTACTTTCAACGGGCCAAAGTCGTTTGATCTATTTCATTACTGTGGCCTGTGAGCGTTTGGCTTCGCCGGATTCTTACCGACTTTTAAATCAGCTAATTCATCATGAAAGCCTGACTCTTCGTAGTCCGGCCCTGAAATCACTGACCCGGCTTGAACCATCATCAGAAGTTTCTGCCGGACTTTCTACACTGGTTCAGCAGGAATTTGAACATATCTATGTACTTCTGGAAGGTATGAAATCTTCCTATTCGACAGACTTTTCGGCAAGCATTTCCTTTGAAATCAACGAAAGTATTCGCCGAATCTTCCATTTGTTTATGTTGAAATATGACGCAAAAATGGTAGAAAATGCCATGCTGCATGTGGAGCATGCATCGCGCGAAAAGCGAGCCAATGCCATTGAAATTCTTGATAATGTTATTCCCCGAAACGAATACCTTGCTTTACATGCCCTGTTGGAAGAAAAAGATCCCGAAAAAAAGCAGGCGATTTTGTTCAAGACACTAGGCAAAACGTTTCAGCCGCCGTCGCTATTTACCTATATTATTCAGCAGGGCGAAGCACGGTTTAGTCCGTGGACAGTTGCGTTGTCGCTCCGGGATTTTCCTGAAACAGGACGTTTACAGGCACTTTTGGCGTCCTATATGCAACATCCAGATGCGCTTATCCGGGACGCTTGTCAGGTACGTATGAACGCGCTTTTACCAAATGACAATCAATCCATCAATCCTATGCACGAAATTGAACGCTCGGCAGCGGCGGTATCGCCCCTTGAAAAAGTAATGGATTTAAAAAGAACGGAGCTTTTTGAAAATACACCCGAAAATGTATTATCTGCGCTTGTGCCTATTGTTCAGGAGCAGCTTTGTGTGTCGGGAGAGGTACTTTTTGAAAAAGACGAACTAGGAACCTGTATGTATGTCATCTATTCGGGTACAGTTGACATTTTGGATGGTTCTACACGGTTGGCACAATTTGGCAAAAACGACATTTTTGGAGAACTCGCCCTGCTCGATGCCGAGGCCCGCTCAGCATCTGCGGTCGTAACCTCCGATGCGCTTCTTTTGAAGATTGATCAGGAAGATTTTTACGATTTGATGGAAGAGCGGACGGAATTACTAAAAAGTGTTCTGAGTATTTTATGTAAAAGAATCCGGCGACAGAATACCCGTTTGCGGGAGGTTGAAAAAACTGTGGCCACGAAGTAGTAAGGCCCGTCAGGCCGGAATCATATCCGTTGCGATTTTTGCTGACAACAGGCACAGCGGCACCCCGCCGCCGGGATGAACGCTTCCTCCTACAAAAAACAGATTGGGAAATTGCGACGAAAAATTGGCGTGCCGCAAAAAAGCCGCAAACCGATTGTTGGAACTATTGCCGTACAATGCTCCCTGCGAGCTCGACGTGCGGCTTTCGATCAGGCGGGGATCCAGCAGATCTTCCGTTTCAAGTAGCGCTTCAATATTTTCACCCAGGTGACGGCTCAGTTTTTCCAGGATATTTTTGCGGGTCGTGGCAATGAGTTCCTCCCAGTTTTGTCCGTCGTTTGCGGGTGCATTTACCATCACAAACCAGTTTTCACCACCATCCGGCGCATCGGCTTTTTCATATTTTGAAGTAATGTTGATGTAAACCGTTGGATCGTCGTGAATGGTTTTTTGCTTAAAAAGTGTGGCAAATTCAGCGGCATAATCCTGACTAAAAAAAATATTATGCAGGCCCAGCTCAGGAAATTCCTTTTTAATTCCCCAATAAAAAATCAAGGCTGAACTTGACTTTGGCTGCCGCAAAATTCGTTCGGGCTGCTTTGCTTCGGGCAATAGTTTACGGAAGGTATTGACTACATCCATATTGCTAACGACCACATCAAAAGGAATAGAATTCCCGGCCACCTGTATGCCCGAAATTTGGCCCGCCTGCGTCAGAATTTTCTCTACCGGGCTGTTTAGATGAATCCGCACGCCCAGTTCTTCGGCTAAGGTTACGAGGCTATTGGTAATTGATACCATTCCACCTTTTGGAAAAAAAGCGCCAATGTTGTACTCCAAATGTGGGATAATATTCATCGTGGCGGGAGTCTGATACGGGTCGGAACCATTGTAGGTAGCATAGCGATTAAATAGCTGCACCACCCGCGGATCCTGAAAACGAGTGGCGTTTGCACGGTTCATCGTTTGAAACGCATCAAGTTTGTGTAGATTTAAATAGCCTTTTAATGCATCCTTATTAAAATAGGTAGCAAGTCGATGGAGTGAACGATGCAGGAATAGCTTTTCGGTAACATCATATTTTTTGGCACTATCCTGCAAATGCGCCAGCACATGTGCCGCCGGTTCGCCGAGGTGTTTTTCGATAGTTTTTGCCAAACGTTCGGGCGTAGAATCAGCCGTAAAACGGGTGCCGTCTTCGTAGAAGTACCGGCAGGTTTCGGGCAATTTCTGATACGTAAAATAATCGGCAGGATTTTTCCCGGCCACTTCAAAAAGTTCATCCACAAGCGCAGGCAAGGTGAACAGCGAAGGGCCGGCATCGAAGCGGTAGCCGTTGTGCTTTATTTCCGAAAGTTTTCCTCCCGGATACGGATTCCCTTCGTATACATCTACGCTATACCCTTTGACTGCCAGCCGAATAGCCGTCGCCAAACCGCCGATACCTGCGCCAACAATACCTGCTCTTTTCTGTTCGGACTTCTGATTCTTTGTTTTCATCGTAATCAATCAAACTCATTTTGCTTCTCTAAGTTTCAAAATAAGCTCGGTTTTCAAGTCAAATAACTTCGCTTCGAGGCCAACGGGATAGGTATGCGGATTGACCAATCGCTTGATACCGGGGTGTAGATTTGCCAATTGCTGCTGCACACGCGCCCGTACTTCGTGGATAGATGGTGAGGTGTAGCAGGGAATTCCCTGTTTAAAAATAGGTTGTAACAAATCTTCCCACGCAAAGCTGCTGTCAAACTGCCGTTGCCGCGTAAAATCATAAGGGTCAATCATCGTAGCAGAACTTTCGGGCATATTTTCCTGATTATAAATCATATCGGCTACAAAACCGTTAGCGTCGAAGTAGCGCCGGACCTGCTGAATTCCCGGCGTTGATATTTTTAGAGTTTGTTCCGAAAGTTTGAGGGTATAGTACCAGGAACCGTCAGGCTGCCGGATTGCCGCCAATTTAAACACTCCACCCAAAGCCGGCTGATCAAAGGCGGTGACAAGCTTGGTGCCCACACCCCACACATTAATCTTTGCACCCTGCAGTTTCAGACTTTGAATAATGTACTCATCCAGGTCGTTGCTTGCGACGATAGCCGTTTGGTCAAATCCGGCAGCGTCAAGTAGTTGACGGGCTTCTATACTCAGGTAGGCCAAATCGCCCGAGTCCAGCCGGATTCCCGCCAAATCGTGGCCTCTTTTCCGGAGTTCATTTCCAACCAAAATCGCATGTTTTATTCCCTGAATCGTATTGTAGGTATCTACCAAAAGTGTGGTGTTGGCTGGTAGATATTGGGCATACGTTTGGAATGCTTCAAGCTCAGAGTCAAACGACATGACCCAACTGTGGGCATGCGTGCCCTTGACGGGAATACCGTATCGTTTGCCGGCCGATACATTGGAGGTAGCGTCAAAACCACCAACGTAGGCCGCCCGACTTGCGGTCATGCCGCCGTCGGGGCCCTGCGCACGGCGAAGGCCAAACTCCAACAGCGAATCCTGCGGCGCTACCAACCGCATGCGTGCTGCCTTGGTAGCTACAAGTGATTCAAAATTCAAAAGGTTCAGGAGCGGAGTTTCCAGCAATTGGCATTGCAAAATAGGTCCCCGAATGCGTAGCATCGGTTCGTTGGGAAACACCACCGTTCCTTCCGGAACTGCCTCTATGTCGCACTGAAACGACATGTTTTGTAGATACACCAAAAAATCTTTGTCAAACAAAGGCTGTCCGTCACTACCCGTTAATGTACCCAAATAGTCCAAATCCGAATCCTGAAAAGTATACGAATTTAAGTATTCAATTACGCTGCTCAGGCCACAGGCAATAGTAAAACCACCACCAAAGGGATGTTTTCTGAAATATAGATTAAAGACGGCCTCTTGCTCCGCTTTTCCTGCTTTCCAGTAGCCGTAGGCCATAGTAAATTGGTACAAATCGGTAAGCAGGCTGTCGGAGATTTCGTGAGTTGGGTTTATCATTTCAGAGAAGTTGGAAAATATTAGTCCAAATTAAATAATATAAATTACTAATAATCAATTAGTTGACAAATAAAGAGCGCTGAAAAATCATGTTGTAAACATGCATCTCTGATCTTGATTCTTAAAAAATACAACATTACAAAAAATCCTGACGGCTCCTTCCTGCGTGGCAATACTTTTCAAAAGAGAGGGATGAAAAAAAATTTAAGGAGATAGTTCCGAACTAATAAGTCATTTAAGCAACCATTCATTACTTATTTTATTCCTTCCAAAATAAATTTCTGTCCCCGTGCAACTTTATGTATTCTCTTTACATCTATACCACCGAAGCGCCCTTCTTCCCTCCTGGCAAACTTAGTCAGCTGTATTCCACTCATACACCTAAAATACCATTTATGTATTAAAAGGTTCTAGGTTATACACACTACCTAACTTTGTTTCAAAATTAAGACTCGGAACAAAATTCCAGTCGATACGATAACCAACTATTAGCCATGAAATTTTTTACATCTTTGGTAGCTTCACTGCTACTAATCACACCCTTGCTATGGGCTCAGAGCGCCAACAAAGGGAAAGTATCGGGCTCCGTGCTTGATGCAAAACAGGAAGCATTTCCTTTTGTAAATGTACTTCTGCTCAAAGCCAAAGACTCGACGCTTGCCAAAGGCATGACTACGGACACCGAAGGCCGTTTTGCCTTTGAACAGGTGGAAGCAGGTCGCTACCTGACGCTCGTGTCGATGGTGGGCTATACAAAGGTTTACAGTCAGCCTTTTGTAGTTGCCAATTCTGACGTACAGCTATCGACCGTTACCCTTTCAACCAGTGCGGAAGTGCTTAACGAAGTAACCGTAGTTGCCAAAAAACCGTTTATTGAGCAACAGATCGACCGCACGGTTGTGAATGTCGAAAACAGCATTGTATCAGCAGGCGCCACAGCTCTTGAAGTACTGGAACGCTCACCCGGTGTGGTGGTTGACCAGCAAAACGACCGTTTGCAACTACGCGGTAAAGAAGGGGTAATTGTGCAAATTGATGGCAAACAAACCTTCCTTTCACAGACCGAACTGATGAATTTGCTTCGCAATACACCCAGCGATAACATTGAGAAAATTGAGCTGATTACCAATCCTTCGGCGAAGTACGATGCCGTAGGAAACTCGGGGATTATCAATATCAAATTCAAACGGAATCAGAACTTTGGCACCAATGGAAACCTCACCCTTGGCGCGGGCTACAACCGTTACGGTCGAGGCAATGGATCGCTTTCGCTCAATCATCGCCACGGGAAAATCAGTGCCTTTGGCAATGCCAGTGTGTTTGCAGGTGGAGGTTTCAATACCACGGAACTCTACCGTACAATCCCGTTTGAAGGCAATGTGACCATTTTTGACCAATTCAGTGATCGCCGCTGGGAAGCTGAAAATTATAGCATTCGGGCCGGATTGGATTATAGCATTACCAAAAAAACGACAGTAGGCGTATTGGTTTCGGCATTTAAAAATAAATGGGAAACACCTTCCGGAGTGAATAACAACCGAATTCTGAATGGCGATTTGAGCCTGCGCCAAACCTTTACGACCCTTACCGAAAGTGGCGAAAATATGCAAAATGCTTCGGCCAATATCAACCTGAAACATCAGTTCAATGAGAATGGGAAAGAATTGACCGCCGATGCGGACTATGTACAATACGATGGCCGGAACTTCAATAATCTGGATACCAGGTACTTCAATCCTTCGGGCGAAATGGAAGGCCTGCCCGATATGGTACGCAACCGTATGCCCAGCCACATCAAAATTGGGGTAGCCAAAGTAGATTATACTCAACCGCTAGGCAAGGGGAAATTTGAAACCGGACTGAAAACCAGCTTTGTAGCTTCGGACAACAACATGACCTTTGAAGTGATGCAGGATGAGTGGGTAGTAGATCCAAACCGAACCAATGAATTTAAATATACAGAAAATATCAACGCCGCTTACGTAAATTACGGCGGCAAACTCGGAACCAAAACGCAGTATCAGCTGGGTGTTCGGGCGGAGCATACCCACTCTATCGGAAACTCCGTGACGCTGAATGACGTTCGGGATCGAAACTACCTGAATTTATTCCCGAGCATATTCATTTCCAGACAGTTAGATAGCAGCAACGTCCTCAATCTTTCGTACAGCCGCCGCATTGACCGCCCGGATTATCAATCGCTCAATCCATTTGAATTTTATCTGGATCCGTACACGTTTCAGCGCGGAAATCCCAACCTGCGCCCGCAGTATACCAATTCGTTTCAGCTGACGCACGTGTACAAAAGCTTTCTGAACACAAGCATCTCGTACAGCCGCATCAACGACTTGATTGCCAGGGAAGTACCAAAGCAGATTGCCGCGGAAAACAAAACTTTCGTAACGACCGAAAACCTGGACAATCAGGATAATCTGAACGTGACGATTTCGGCACCGATTCCGGTCGCTAAGTGGTGGAACATTCAGATGAACCTGACCGGAACCTACAATCGATACAAGACATTTTATCTGGACGATATTTTTGAAATTGAGCAAATTACCTGGAACGTATTTGCAAATAATCAATTTCAACTTCCCAAAGGCTGGTCGGCAGAGCTATCGGGCTGGTACAACAGCCGTTCGGTTTACGGCTTTTTTGTGGCGCAGCCGCAAGGCATGATTAGTGCCGGACTACAAAAAAATGTACTGGATAAAAAAGGAACAATTCGTCTGAATGTGAACGACATTTTCTGGACCAACAAATTTCGGGGAAGTACCGAATATAAAGATATAAATTTTACCATTCGCTCAACGTGGCCGAGCCGTCAGGTACGGGTAACGTTCACCTATCGTTTTGGAAATCAGAACGTTAAAGGCGCTCGTCAACGCAACACCGGTGCTGATGAGTTACAACAGCGAGTAAAAACGAATGGTTAGAATTCAGGACGCTAATTCTTATACGATTAGTTTAGGTTAAGAAAGTGGAAATCCATCCCTCATTGAGGGGTGGGTTTTTTGTTTTTCAGGGACAAAAAAAAGGTGAAAAACTCATTTGAGCCTTCCACCTTTTTCAATTCTTATATCTTTTTTCTTTTTTCTTACATAAAATTCTATGCGTCAAGAGCAGCTACTCCGGGCAAAATTTTACCTTCCATGTATTCCAGCAAAGCACCGCCGCCGGTTGACACGTAGCTGACGCGGTCGCCGTAGCCTGCATTATTTACCGCTGAGGCCGAGTCGCCACCGCCAATGAGCGAGAAGGCATCGTTTTCTTCGGTGGCTTTCACTACTACTTTCGCAATGGCATCTGTACCGATGGCAAAGTTCGGGAATTCAAAAACACCCATTGGCCCATTCCACAAAATGGTTTTGGATTTAGAAACGATATCGGAGAACAAAGCGACAGTTTCGGGACCAATGTCAAGTCCTTCCCAACCGTCCGGAATTTGTCCGGCCTTAACCGTTTGGCGGGCAGCGTCGTTGCTGAAATCATCAGCAATGACGGTATCAACGGGCAAAATCAGGTTTACACCTTTGCTTTTGGCTTTTTCGATCAGTTCGAGCGTCAGTTCCTGCTTGTCGGCTTCCAGCAAAGATTTTCCGATTTGGCCACCCTGCGCTTTTGAAAATGTATAGGACATGCCGCCGCCGATGATGAGATTATCGACCGTATCGAGCAGTCGCTCGATGATGAGCATTTTGTCCGAAATTTTGGCTCCTCCCATGATAGCTGTAAACGGACGTTCGGCATGTTCGAGCAGGCGCTGTGCGTTGTCGATTTCTGCCTGCATCACATAACCACATACTTTATCCGTAAAAAACTGACCGATGATGGCTGTGGAAGCATGTGCCCGGTGAGCAGTGCCGAAGGCGTCCATTACCCACACATCGCCCAATTTGGAAAGTTTTTCAGCAAATTCTACGTTTCCTTTTTCTTCTTCTTTATAAAAACGCAGGTTTTCGAGGAGCAAAATTTCACCCGGTTGCAGGCTTGCTGCCAGCTCAGTGGCTTGCTCGCCGATGCAATCAGAAGCAAATTTTACTGGCCGACCAAAAATCAGGGAAAGAGGATTTACAAGATGTTTCAGCGAATATTTTTCGGTGGGGCCATCTTTTGGCCGTCCCAAATGAGACATCAGTATACAAGCTCCTCCACTAGTAAGTATTTTTGTAATCGTGGGGATCGTGGCCTTGATGCGCGTATCGTCCGTAATTTCAAACTTCTCGTTTAGAGGTACATTAAAATCAACACGAACCAGGGCTTTTTTCCCGGAAAAATCATACGTATCTAGTGTCTTCATAAGGTATTTAAGATTTTTTTAGCTGAAAACAAATGTAATCCAATTCTTAACAAAATACTAGATAATCAATAGTATATTGGCATTTTAGATCAAAATAGTACAATTTTTACATTTAATTTTTCTATTTGTATGATTGATTATTATTATGAAACTCATTAGTCTTTGTAATGGTTTTTTCAAAGACTACTCCCGATGTTGTACTTTATAAAGAAACTCTCAAAATGCCTGATTAAATAGGCGTGAGATTTCTTTGGCTTTTTTCATAAAACTTTTTTCATGTCCGAAACCACTCGTCCCGAATTACCACCAAAATATTATCTGGAAAATTTTCGGTACGTACTCGACTTCGTCCGGAAACTTTACCTGCCGCTGCTAACTCCACCGGAGCTTGATTTTCTGGATATGTTTGATCGGCTTTCCGAGGATGCTCAATGTTTGTTTGTGCGGTTTAGTAATCGGCGGGGCGCTTTTTTTAAGGTAAATTCCCTTTCCTACGCCGAACTAAGCGATATTCCGGCTAGTCTGACCGAACTCCTGACGCAGGGCTTTGCCGAAAACCTGAGTGAACAACACGCGCCACGCGCCGGAGAAGTAATTGACCTGTTCAGCAAGCCTGAGTTGCTTTTACTTTCGCAGGTACTGATGCCTGCCGTTCCTCCACCCAAAAATATTCGTAAGCCTGATCTCGTACGGTGGCTATTGCACGAATTTTCGTTTGAAGAACTTTTAACGGCGATGCAAAGCGGCGAACCCGTCATAAAGGTCTGTTACGAAGTAGAAGTCATGATGATGAAATTTTTGTTTTTTGGCAATCGCCACGACGGCATGACGGAGTTTGTGGTGCGCGATTTGGGCTATGTGAGGTATCAATCGTTTCAGGAAGAAAATTTTTCGGTACGTTTCGAAACCCGCAAGGACGTAGAAGATCGGCTCATGCTTTCGCTCACGGCTGAAACTTTTTATGAACTGAAAGAAGAAGTACCTCCGGAAGAAATCTACGATTGGTTCATGAACTGGCAGGGCGGACTTGTGGGCGAGCTGAGCGAGGTGGCGCTTCCTTCTTACCGCCGCCTTGTGCTGCGCATTGGTGCGTGGCTCGAACGTAAAAAAATGCCCGAACAGGCGCTCACCGTGTATCAGCTTACCTCTGACGCACCTTCGCGCGAGCGCCGGGCGCGCCTGCTGCATCGCATTGGCGAACTGGAAGAAGCACTCGCCCTTTGTGACGAAATGATCCAAAGTCCGCAAAATGCCGACGAGCGTTTTTTGGGGCTGGATTATCGTGAAAAAATAGTGAATAAAAAGAAGCGGGTCATTCGTCAAACGACGCTTGCCCTCAAAGCGGCTGATGCCGTCGAAATTGCGGTTTCATATCGGCATCAGGTAGAAAAAGGCGTGATTGATTACTATCTGGAACAGGGCTATGCAGCTATTTTTAGTGAAAATGAACCCTGGCGCGCGCTGTTTGGGCTGGTGTTCTGGGATATTATTTATGATACCAACGTTCGGGCGATTCATCACCCGCTGCAGCGCGTTCCGTCTGATTTTTTTCTACCTGATTTTTTTACAAAACGTGAAAAATTACTCCGTCAACGATTGGTCGAACTGAGCTCTGCGGAAGCATTTGAAAGCCTGATAGTAAAGACTTACCTCGACAAACTCGGCACCACCAACGTGCTCGTGGCCTGGTACGAAGGGTTGCTCGAAGCGGTGCTTGTGCTTACCAGTTATATAAAACCAGAACAATTACACCTGATCTTGATGGAGATGGCGCTGAATCTGCGCGAAAACACCCGTGGTTTTCCTGACCTTTTGGTTTGGAAAGATGATTTTTATAGTCTGGTAGAAGTAAAATCGCCCACGGATCACCTGTCGTCGCAGCAGCTAAACTGGCTACACTTTTTTGAACAAATTAACGTTAGAAGTAAAGTATTGCGGGTTGACTGGATTCCGGAAATGGAGGAAAAAACTTCCGAATAAAATTCCGTTCCTGATACTCCTTGTGTACTTTTGTTTTCCAAAAATTTACAGTTCCTTACTTTTTAATTACTTGAACAAAAAAATGAAGAAGAACATCGGATTGTTGTGGGCAACTGCCGTTGCCACCGTGATGGGAATCAGCTCTGCCAATGCCCAGGTTAAAGTGCCGGAAGAAATTACGACTCTCATGAATAAGTATACCTGTAGCGCTTGCCACCGGGTAGACGCCCGCCTTGTGGGACCCGCCTACACCGATGTTGCCAAGAAAAAATATACGAATGAAAAAATTGTAGAGTTGATATACAAGCCTGTACCTGCCAATTGGCCCGGATATCCACCGATGGCACCTATGACGCAGGTGCCTAAGCCTGACGCCCTGAAACTGGCAGCGTACATTAATTCTCTTGCACCCAAAGCAGCGAAAAAATAATCGTTTTTGTGCTTAACCAAACAAGAAAAGGCAGCCCTCGGGTTGCCTTTTCTTGTTTGGTTACTAATTCATTTATTCGGCTGAATCTTCCGGCAGGAACGTCAGGTAGCTAAACTTACTTTCGTCGAACATGTCCCGTGCAAGTTCCTGTAACTGCACTGCCGAAACGTGTTGAATTTCGGAGAAAATTTCGGGTAAAGTATCCACGCGTCCGGTATCAAGCAGGCTCTTGGCCATCATCAGCATAAAACTCAGGTTACTTTCTTCCGACATCGCCATTTGTCCCATCAGCTGTACCTTGGTGTGGTGCAATTGCATGGTAGACAGCGGTTGTTCGCGAAGTCGTTTGAGTTCTTTGTGGATCAGATAAATGCTTCGTTCCAGCTGTTTTTGTTCAGTTCCAAAGAAAATACCCATAAAACCCGTATCCAGATAAGCCGTATAATTGGCCTCAATGGCGTACACAAAACCGAAGCGTTCGCGCAGAGCCATGTTGAATCGGGAGTTCATGCCGGGCCCGCCGAGCAGGTTCACGAGCATAAAAAATGGCAGTCGACGGTCGTCATTTAGGGCATAGGCAGGCGCACCCATAGCGCACTGGGCCTGCGTCAGAGAGCGTTTAACCACTTCCTGAGTTGGAATATAAAGCCTGGGAGCAACCCGCAATCCCGATGTTTTCTTGAACTCTATATGGCTAAGATGCTTTTCGGCCAGCCTTACAACTTTTGCAAAAGGCAACCGACTCACCGACGAAACGATAATATGTTCGGTATCCAGGTGTTCCAGAATAAACGCCCGGAGGTCTTCACGCGTGAAACGTTTGACGGTTTCAGTAGTGCCCAGAATATTATACCCAAGCGAATGCTCAGGAAAAATCAGGGTATCAAAATCATCCTGAATGGCATCTTCCGGCGAGTCGTAGTACATCGACATTTCTTCCAGAATCACGTTTCGCTCGCGCTCAATTTGTTTTTCCGGAAAAACGGAATGGAAAGATATATCCGTGAGTAGTTCCAGCGCTTTTTCAAAATGCTCGTCAAGCACCGAGGCATGAAAACAAATTTTTTCTTTGGTTGTATAGGCGTTTAGCTCTCCTCCCACAATTTCGAGGCGGTTGATGATATGGTGCGAACGCCGCTTTTCGGTTCCTTTAAAAGCCATGTGCTCCCAAAAGTGCGCAAGGCCCTGCTGTTCCGGCGATTCGTCGCGGCTGCCAATATCAAGCATAATTCCGCAATGGGCAATCTGAGTATGAGGCACTTGCTTGTGCGCTACCCGAATTCCGTTGGAAAGCGTATGTAAATGGTATTCTTCCAGAACCGTAGAAAGGGCCTGGCCACTGGGCAAACGTTTACGGCTATTATTTCTCTTCATTCTTTTCAAACACAAAAACCTTCCCGATAATTTTCGGTGGTGTGTACAAAATTACGGATTTTTGCCGGATACTGTTTTTCACATGATGCCATCTCGTATTCTAGTTATTCAAACGGCCTTCTTGGGCGATGCAATCCTGGCTACGGCCCTTTTGGAAAATCTTCATCAGGCATTTCCTGACGCTCAACTCGATTTTCTGGTTCGCAAAGGCCACGAAGGACTTTTTACAAAGCATCCTTTTTTGAATCAAGTTTTGGTATGGGACAAAAAAAAAGATCGGTATCGGGGCCTTTGGAAGCTGCTGCTCTTCATTCGGAAACAGCGCTACGAGCACGTCATTACTGTGCAGCGCTTTGCATCCACTGGATTTTTAACGGCTTTTTCGGGTGCAAAAAACAGAATTGGTTTTGATAAAAACCCATTATCCTTTGCCTTTACGGCAACAGCAACTCATGATCTGGAATCGGGTTTACACGAAACCTCCCGCAATCATTCCCTCATAGAATTTCTGGTACAGACTCCGGTCCTGCGCCCGCGGCTCTACCCTACACCTGCTGATTTTGAAAAAATAAAAGGCTTTCAACAGCAACCTTACATTTGTGTAGCGCCCGCTTCGGTGTGGTTTACCAAGCAATACCCCGCCGACAAATGGGCTGCGTGGCTGCGCTCCGTTCCCGACTCCGTGGCTATATACATTCTTGGAAGTCCGGATGACAAAACCCTGGGTGAAGACATTTTGAAAAAAGCCCATCGTACCGGGCGAAGCGAAAATCTCTGCGGGAGATTGTCGTTTCTGGAATCAGCAGCGCTGATGAAAACTGCGCAAATGAATTTTGTAAATGACTCAGCCCCGATGCACATGGCTTCTGCCCTGAATGCTCCCGTTTGTGCAGTGTACTGCTCCACGATTCCGGACTTTGGTTTTGGCCCGCTGTCAGAAAATTCGCGGGTCCTTGAAATCACCGACTCTTTGCCCTGCCGCCCTTGTGGTTTGCACGGCCACCGGGCGTGCCCCGAAGGGCATTTTCGCTGTGCTGTGGAGATTAAAGAAAGTCAGTTTTTGGATGTTTTGAGGGAGAGTTTGGCGAGGGAATGAGAACTTCCTGTTTACCTAAATAAACGTTGAAATAGTTCTATTTCGCTACCTAAAAGCTCATATCGTCCATTCAATTTACGCAAAAATTGCCATTTGTCCACTGTTTCTTGGGATCATTTCCTTAATGAAACTGTCCCATAATTCAAGTTTAACATTGAGTTTATATTTGATATTTAGTAATTCAATTTTTGTAAGTAATTCTGCTTTACTAATCTGCTTTGCTAATTCCAATAAATCTATTCTCATCAATATATCCTTGGTAAAAGTTCTTTTAGCATCTGGGAAAGTCACCGATTGCAAAAATCGCATTGTTAAGTCTGAATTTAATAAAATCAGAGTGTAAATGGCATATTCAATTTTATCAAAACCTACCAAATAACACGTATCGTCAAGCATCACAGGTTTATCATCCTGTGGTAAGATAAGAGTAAAATGAAATGTTTTATATAGGCCTGAAATAGCAACCTTGTACGATTTAAAGGAATAATCGCCAATACCAAAAATTGAAAACAAAGGTTTATTAATATATATACTAGATTTTCTTGCTTCAAAATATGAAGTATGATCTTTGAGATACTGATAAGTTTCTGGATATTCAGTTTTAATATACTTAGTATCCTGACCAATACTCTTTTGAGTAACAATAGTAAATTTTCTTGAATGATTTATTACCTCATTTTTAAGATCTGAACTTTTGAGTATACCATAAACCAAACCTTCTTCCAATTTAACTTCTTCATTCAATCCATTTACATAATATCCATTTACTTTATCCAACTCCATCACACTTGAACAGTCATGTTTTAAACCTTGTCGCCAAACAAAAGGACATTTGCCATCAATTTCTTTTGTATGTATATAAGTTTCAATATTTGAAACAAATTTATCATTTAACCATCCAAATTTAATTTTTGAAACTTGATTTTCATAAAAATCGAATTCTCTACACTCAAATGTTGGGGGTGAGTTTAGTTTACAATAAAACAAAGCAGCTTCTACCGAAACATTAAATTCTTTCTTACTGTCAATACAAAGTTTTTCAATAGAAGAAATTTTAAATTTATTCTTACTTTGGTCAAAAATAATGTTTTTGATTACGGAGTTTTTGACCAATAACAATAAATTCCCTTTCAGATTTTGAAAGGTTTGAATCATAGTCATTGTTATAAATTCAGCAATATCAAAATTGCCTTTACCTGTCATTGCATCTAAACCACTATGATTTTTGAAATTAGTTTTTTTAGGGAGATTTTTTGAGTTCAAACTACCTAACTTTGAGTTAGTTACCCAAGGCGGATTACCAATCACTAGAATATTGTTAATAGAATGCTCCTTGGCTATTTTTTTGAAATCAAAGTCAAAAACATTGCAATGAACAATTAAAATTTCGGGTTTATTGACATGCGGATTTGAAAGGAAGAAATCTATAATATTGAACTTACTTTCCCAAACATAAGGTTTATAAATTTCAATACCGTATAAATATTTAATATCAGGAAAATTATTTAAGGAAGCAATAATAAAATTCCCTTTTCCGCAAGTGGGTTCAATTACAAGTTCTGGAGAAATATTTTTTGATGCTAAGTATATGGTAATTTTGTTAGCTAAATCTAAATTTGTTTGAAAGTCGCCAAATTCTGCCCTATCGGGTTCTTCAACACTGATACAGGTGTCAGAAATTAATTTTTTAAGTGTTTCTAATTCTTCATCATTATTAAAAAAAAATCTAATTCCAAATCTATCAAAAATTTCTTGATTTGCCTTTTCCAAAGAAAAGGTATTTTTCAGAGTATCATTCAAAAAATATGAAACCTGATCCGTAATATTTGCTTCAAATACTTTCATTAGTCAGGTTTGTTATAGCTTATAATTTTATCAATACCAGGTATATCATTCTTTAAATCTCTAATTCTGGCATATTGCAATCTCCATTGCAGCGCATTTGAAATTGTTAAATATCCAATTAGTATTTCTTTAGTTAAAATCATTTCGGCTATTTGTTTTAAAGCTATTTCATCAGCAGGCAACTTTATTCCTTCAAGAAATGCAATTATATCAGATTCATTTGCCCCAACTCTCTTCATTTCATTCAAGATACTTGTTGTAGTAAAATCAGCAGTTCTTTCTTTTGAAACAAAAGAACAACTCACAAAATTTAATTGTGAAGTTCTACTTGTTGGGTCGTCTATTTTATCGTAAACAAACACCAATAGATTATACCCAAGTCCAAAGATTTTTTGTTTTGCGTCTCTGAAAGGACTTGATGACTGAGGTTGCTTATTTGAAGTGACTTTTATATCAGTCATTATATCTTCCGAAGGCAAATCAATACCTTTTGCAGAAGAACCAATCGTAACATCATATTTCAATTTTAAATATGACTGGAATTTTTGTTCAATTAGAGTCCCAACGGCTTTCCCGTCTGTAACTCCATACAATTCTTTATGATGGAATTTTGACTGCTCAACACAAAATAATTGCGCTTCTTTAATTAAATTTTCCTTTGTTAGTTTTTGAAGCATTTTGTTTATTGATGAGTGAATTGAAATGTAAATAATTTTGAATGTCAGGCTGAGCGAAGTCGAGGCCGACCGGCAGACTGGCTTCGACTTCGCTCAGCCTGACAAATTTCCTGAACTTTATACTTTCTTTACAAATCTACTCACGTATCAATAAATACTAAATATAATTTTTCGTTTTTGGGGAAATCTATTCAACTACTTGTTCATTTTTTTCTTAAATATATTAAAAAAACATTCTGCAACCATTAGCATTAGGAGAGTCGATTTGGCAATATTTCAGGAGCACTGTATTCAATACAATAACCCTCCCCCCAAAAAACAAACAGCTCCGAAGGAGCTGCCTGTTACTTTTAAGACCTGAACGTGCCAATACAAAGCACGAGTTTATGATTTTTGCCGATATTGTTCAATTATTCGGTAGAGCGCTTTTTGCTTTTCCAGATCCGGAAAAAATTCAAAAAGCTGAATATGAGCATCATAGTCGAGCGTCAGGGCGATTTCCAGATTCAGCAGAGCTTCGCGGTATTCACCGGCATGAATAAGGTACACACACAGCCGATAGTACAAATCTGCCTCTTGCGGCAACTCATCGACGGCCGCCTGCAACAAATCGCAGGCACGGGCGTAATTCCCCTGATCAAAAAGCACCAACGACCATTTTAACCATACATCCGGGTTGGCGGGTTCGATTTCAGCTGATTTTTCAAAAGCCTCAAACGAAGAAATTATGTTTCCTAACCGATACTCTGATTCGGCCAGCGCCAGCCAATAATCAGGATTCAGCTCCGTGATTTGAATAGCTTTTCTCAAAAACCCGACTGATTCGTGCCAACGATGAAGCTCGCTCATGCACACCCCCAAACCATACCATCCATCGTCCCACTGATTATCAATTTTGACAGCCTGATGATAGTACCCAATTGCCGTTTCAAACTGCCCCAATTTTTCATAGGATGCACCCAAACAACAACAAGTTTCGGGCTGCGGACCTTCCAGCTCAATGGCACGAAGGTAGTTACTTTTGGCTTTTTCATAGGCTTCGATATTCATGTATGAATTTCCAAGATTAAAAAAAGCAGAAGCAAAATCTTCTTTTACCAGCGTAGCGTATTCGTAGGCCTTTATGGCTTCGTCAAATTGGTCAAGCTTGCTGAATGCAATGCCGAGGTTGTACCACGCATGATGCGAAAACGGATCCCGATCGACAAGTTCGTGGTAAAAATCGAGGTGGCTTTCGAGCTGCCCGAGCAGGTCGAGGCAGTGGGCCAACTCGTAGAGCGCATGCTCGTTATTCAGATTTCCGGCAATAGATTTTTTATAATTTTCGATGGCCTTGTCATACTTTCCCCAATTTTGATAGGTTTGGCCAATCTGATAGTAAATGTCATCTTTCTCCTCGGCTGTTTCCAGGATACCTTCCAGAATACTCACAGCAAGTTCGTATTCGCCCATAAGGTTGTAAATTGCCCCCTGCATGTACAGTACCTCGCTATCGCCGGGGTGAAAAAGTCCGGCTTTTTCGAGCAGGTCAAGGGCGTATTCAAATTGTGTCCGATTGGCCAGAAGCTGCGCTTTGCTGAGCATCAGTTCCAGGGAATAGGGATAATTTTCCAGTCCAAGGTCACACGCTTTGATCGCTTTTTCCCAATCGCCCTGATCCAGGTAATGTTCCGCCACCTGCTCGTAGGTATCGAGGTCAAAAAATTCCTTTTCGTCGGTTTTCAGCATGCGCTCAAACCGCCGTAAAGTTTCTTTCATATAATTTTTTCTCTCATCAAACTCTTGTTCCATGCTTACTGACGAGGATTAATGTAGCTGATACCAAAACGTATCAATCCGTACGATTGTAGAAAGTTAGTAATAATACTTATGCGTTTTTCAAACCTGTTTCAAAAAACTTTTGCCAATTCGCGAAACCGTTTGATCGAGCGTTTGAAAATCAGTTTGTAACGTTCGTTTAATTTTTGTGGGATCAAATTCAAAATGATGTACCGCCGAGCGGGCAGTATCTTTGGTAATCAACGGACGACTTCCGGTGAGCCATGAGCGGGCAGCTTCAATTCGCCAGATTACCGCCGCCAGATTTTTACCTACCAAATAGCGGGGCGAAGGTTTGTTGAGCGAACGCGCAATTGCGTCAAAAAGCTGCTTATAGGAGGCCGTTCCGGCACTGAGAATAAAGCGTTCGGAATGAATATCTGAATTAATTAACTGAAATATACATTCGGCTATATCCTGTACATCAACGAAATTGACGGTTCCTTCGGTATAAAAGGGCTTTTCGTCATAAATATATTTGAAAAGCTGCGTGCTGCTTTTGGTCCAGTCACCTTCACCCAAAATCAGTGACGGGTTCACGATTACCGCCGTAAGGCCCTCGGCAATACCCCGCCAAACTTCCAGCTCGGCCAGGTATTTGGATTTTGCGTAAGCCGAATTGTTGGGAGAATCTTCCCAACGCTGAGTTTCGTCAATCCTGATTTTTTCATGGCCGGTCGTCTCGCGTCCAGCGGGCGGTCGACCCAATGCGGCTACACTGCTGACGTGGCATAGTCTTGCAACGCCCATATACAGACAGGCATTGACAACATTGGCTGTACCTTCCACATTTACCTTGAACATCAGGGGGTTATCTTTGGGAACAAAAGATACCACGGCCGCCGAATGAACCACGGCATCAATACCGACCAATGCTTTTTGAAGAGATAGCAGATCCAGAATATCCCCTTCGATCCACTGAATTTGGCTTTCCACAGACCGTAACAGCGACCGATCTGAGGCAGACCGATGAAGCACCGATACCTGATGCTGAGCAGCCAAAAAACGCCTGACCGTGGCACTGCCGACCAACCCTGTGGCTCCGGTAATTAATACATGCATAGAAGTAAAACCCAGTTGGTGTTGGCAAAGTTCGGGAATTTAGCTGCGTAAAAATAGCGGTTGGCTTTTGAATTGAAGCGGTTTCTTCCTTTCTTTGAAATAGGTCTAATACCGGTTGCTTTATATTTTCCTACCCCCTACTATTTATTGAAGACTTCTACTGATGAAAAAAATTTTCACAAACCTCACCTTTTGGGTGCTTACCGCCATCACGGCCGGAGCTTTGCTTGGGCATTTTATGCCCGAAACGGGCCAACAAATGCAGCCGCTTGGAAAAGGATTTATTGACATTGTGAAGCTTTTCATCAGTCCCATTATTTTTCTAACGATCTCCCTGGGTATCAGCGGTATGGGCGACTTGAAGAAAGTGGGTAAAGTAGGTGGTAAAGCCTTGATTTACTTTGAAGTAATCACCACTTTTGCGCTCGTGATTGGACTCGTGGTTGCGCATTTTATCCGTCCCGGCGACGGTGTTGTTACGAGCGGCCTGGGAGGTGGTGACGTTTCTAAATTCCAGGAAAGTGCCGAAAAAGGATTTAGTTGGTGGCAGTTTCTGAAAGACAATTTCACCATTCAGGTGCTGCTGTTTTCCATTGCCTTTGGTATTTTTTTGAGCAAATATACTGGCCGTCAACGGATAGTTTCAGTCCTGACACTGCTGTCGGGTTATGTATTTAAGGCGTTACATTTTGTCATGCTTTTTGCGCCCATCGGAGCATTTGGCGGCATGGCGTTTACCATTGGCAAGTACGGAATCAAAACTTTGCTGCCTTTGGGCAAATTGATGCTATCGGTATACGTCACCATGGCTTTGTTCATTTTTGTCATCTTATATCTGGTTCTCCGCTACTACAAAATCAGCCTGCTCAAATATCTGAACTATATCCGGGAAGAGCTTCTGATTGTGCTTGGCACCTCGTCGTCCGAAGCCGGTTTGCCTTCTCTGATGGAAAAACTTGAACGCATGGGCTGCTCCAAACCGGTGGTAGGTTTGGTAGTACCGGCGGGCTATTCGTTCAACCTCGACGGCACCACCATTTACCTCTCTATGGCCACTATTTTTCTGGCGCAGGTCTATGGCGTGGAGCTAACGATTGCGCAGATGTTTACGATTATTGGCATCCTGATGATTACCTCCAAAGGAGCAGCCGGCGTAACGGGAAGCGGCTTTGTAGTGCTGGCGTCTACGCTTTCGGCCATTAAAGTTATTCCAGTGGAAGGTTTGGCGCTGTTGCTTGGGGTAGATCGATTTATGTCAGAAGCGCGCGCGATCACCAATTTCATCGGCAATGGCGTGGCAACCATCTGGATTGCCAACAATGAAAATGAATTTGACCGGGCCAAAATGCACTACGCTTTTGAAAATATTCAGGAAACAGAAGATATTATAGAAGACAACCTCGAATGGGGCGAAAAACCGGTCTGATGTTCCTGGCTATTCGCCTTCTTCCAGCTCAAAAATTTCATCCACGGCTTTGGAAAAAACCCGGGCGATTTTTAACCCCAAAACCAGGGAAGGCGAGTACTTTTCAGCTTCAATGGCATTAATCGTCTGCCGTGATACCTGAACTTTTTCGGCCAGTTCGGCCTGAGTCATGTTGTGCATCGCCCGCTGAATTTTTATGTTGTTTTTCATAGGGCAACCTCCTTCCCTTCCTGCCGTTTTAGTTCGCGGGATTCCTGCCAAAGAAGCCAGTGAAATCGTAATACAAAGATCAATAACGGCGTGAACATATTGTAAATCATGATGTTAAGAAAGGTAAAACCATGCACAAAAACTATACAAAGTACCAAAATTAAGGTATTTCCGTACATCGCCCACTGCAAGGATTCCAGCCGCATGTGTGCAATTCGTTCGTCTTCATTTTTAACTCGGGCAAATCCTGTAATCAGAAACCCGGCTAGTAGGAAGATCGAAAGAATTTCATCAATTAATTGCAACGTCATGGTTCCGGTTGGTTCGTTGCTCACGCTGATGTTACCTTCGAAATTCGTTCCGCCATCGCTAATATTTCCAGAAAAAACTTCCTTCTCGGCTTCAACAATTGGCCACGGAATTCTCACCTCAACTTTCCATGGAAAGTCTTCTTCGGCTACCATGAACCAACATCCCAACGGAATAAAAATAAGTAACAGCGCCCAACCGATCGGTTTCCAGCGATTTGGTAAAAGATTTTTTGTTTTCATGGCTAATAGATTAAAAGTTTATTTCTCCAAATGTAAAGTTTATTTTACATCAGTGTCAAGTATTTTTTACAAAAAGACAAAGATATTTTACAAAACTGGCAGATTAACGAATTTGGAGAATATGACTTTATAGGTAGAAATACTTTCACCAAAAGTGCTGATGATACAGGACCAACTTTTGAATATGACTGGTTGGTCATTCAGATTTGTTATTTTTGCAGGAAATTTGCTTTACATTTTCATACAACTACCCGCAAAAAGCTGATACCCAAAGGCTGAACGCCAAAAATTATATGTCTCTAAAAAACCCCCAACGCTATACCGTAACGGCAGCGCTCATTTATGCCAATGGTCCGATTCATATTGGTCATTTGGCGGGCTGTTACATTCCGGCAGATATTTACGTGCGTTACCTTCGCTCCCGCGGCGCTGAGGTTGCCTTCATCAGCGGCACCGACGAACACGGCGTACCGATCACGATTCGGGCAAAAAAAGAAGGCGTTACGCCGCAGGAAGTGGTAGATACGTATTATACTCAAATTGCAGACGCTTTTGAAGAATTAGGAATTTCCTTTGACGTATACTCACGAACCAGCAAGCCGGTGCATCATGAGACTTCGCAGGAAATTTTTAAAACGCTATACGAAAAAGGGGCATTTCTGGAAGAAACAACGGAGCAATACTACGACGAAACTGCACAGCAATTTCTGGCCGACCGCTACATTGTGGGCACCTGTCCGGTGTGTGAAAATCCCAATGCCTATGGCGATCAGTGCGAGCGTTGCGGATCTACCCTCAGCCCCACCGAACTGAAAGATCCGCGTTCGATGCTCTCAGGAGCGAAGCCCGTCATGAAGGCCACGACCAACTGGTTTTTGCCTTTGGACCGCATGCAGCCTGACATTCAGGCCTATCTCGATCAGCATCCCGACTGGAAAACAAATGTGTTGGGGCAGTGCAATTCGTGGTTGAAAGAAGGCCTGAAACCCCGCGCCATGACCCGCGACCTCGACTGGGGCATTGCCGTACCTTTGCCCGACACCGACGGAAAAGTACTTTACGTATGGTTTGAAGCGCCGATCGGCTACATTTCTGCTACAAAGGATTGGCTGATGCAACAAACAGGCAAGGATGACGGCTGGGAAAAGTGGTGGAAACAGGAAGACACCAAGCTCGTGCATTTTATCGGGAAAGATAATATCGTGTTTCACTGCATTATTTTTCCGGCTACGCTCATGGCAGAGGGCAGCTATATTTTGCCCGATCAGGTGCCGGCCAATGAGTTTATGAACCTGGAAGGCGACAAGATTTCGACCTCCCGCAACTGGGCCGTGTGGCTGCATGAGTACCTTGCCGAGTTTCCGGGAAAACAGGATGTGCTGCGCTACGCCCTGACGGCTAATGCGCCCGAAACCAAGGACAGCGAGTTTACGTGGAAAGATTTTCAGACCCGCAACAATAGCGAACTCGTAGGGGTATTTGGAAATTTTGTCAATCGGGCGATGATCCTGACCCAAAAATTCTGTGACGGAAAAGTACCCGCACTCAGCGATTTGCAGGAAATAGATCAGGTTGTTCTTCGTGAATTGGCCGCTTTCCCGGCAAAAATCGGTGAGGCAATTGAAACCTATAAATTTAGAGAAGGGCTGGCGCTCACGATGGATTTGGCGCGATTGGGAAACAAATACCTGGCCGACACGCAGCCCTGGCACGCCATCAAAACCGACACCGACGGTACAACCAATCGCCGTGTGGATACGATCATGAACATTGCGCTGCAAATTACGGCCTCGCTCGCAATTGTGATGGAGCCGTTCATGCCATTTACTGCCGCCAAAATCAACATGCAACTAGGTGCGCAAACGGCCCGATGGGAACAGGCCGGAACGCCTGATCTGCTCTCGGCCGGGCATGTTTTGGGCGAGTCGAGTCTATTGTTTGAAAAAATGGAGGATGACGTGATTCAGAAACAAATTGATAAACTCCACGAGGCCAAGCGCCAAAACGAACTGGCAAGTAAGGTGATTCCTGACCTGAAACCAGAAATTCAGTTTGATGATTTTTCAAAAATGGACATTCGGGTAGCGACCGTTCTGGAAGCCGAAACAGTACCCAAAAGTAAAAAATTGCTAAAAATAAAGTTGACGATAGGCTCGGAAGAACGCACCGTTCTAAGCGGAATTGCGGAACATTTTAAACCCGAAGAAGTTGTTGGGCGTCAGGTACTTTACCTCGCAAATCTCGCTCCCCGCAAAATGATGGGCATGGAGTCAAAAGGGATGATTTTGATGGCCGAGGATCGGGACGGAAGTCTGACTTTTGTACAACCCGGCAAACAAATTTGGGACGGCGGAACGGTTTCCTGAAATATGGAATAATCTAATACAGAAAAAGCTACCTCAAACGGGTAGCTTTTTCTGTGTATAAAATTCTACACTACTTATATTCTGTTTAAAAGCGCTCAATGTCCACCCGGCGGTGAAAATCCTGATGGAGGTTATTAAAAGGGAAAACTACCTTCAAACACCGGGATTCTTCGTCGTACCGGGCCGATATATTTTCAAGATCTACGTCCGAAGGAATAACCATCCGACTGATAAAACGAGCCGTTTGATGGGCGCTTTTCTCGCCCCTTACTTTTGAAAAAACCGGCAACACGTGATAAACCATAAGTTTATCCTGTAAAATTTCGATTTGTAGGGCGTCCGCTTCAATGCCGGGCGTTTTTATCTTGACTTCATAGCCTTCCTCATGACTCTGAATATCCAATTGCGGTTCGCTCATTCCTCCGTACATCGTGTTCATTACGTCGGCCTGAATGAGAATTTCTTCTGATATATTGAGTTTACGTTTCATAGCCTGTGTATGTTTATTGATAAGGCTATTTTTTAAAAACTCCATACCAGAAAATTCTGCGATTCAATAAACGACAAAATGTCCGTATGCTAAAAAACATACGGACATAATGACACACCTTAATCAAAAAGCATCTTCAATCCTGCAAAGAAATTAGTTCTGTCAAACTCATTTCTTTTGACTATTACCGGTTTTGAATCTGATTCCGAAGCTTAGCCCCTACTTCCGAAATGGCTTCTAGCCAATTGCTGGAAATCGCCTCAGCAATTAAATCTCTGCCCGGCACGCCTACGCGGATACGTGCCATTTTATGCTCCTGACCTACGATTCCTTCCTGCTGCAGGTACACATCTGCGCCAACAATGTTGCCATACAATCGCATAAGTTTTTTGAGCTCGTGCCTGACCCGGGATAAAATATAGTTCTCAGGATCAAAATTCTCCGCCTGAATATCCAACTTAATGTTTTGAAATTGTTCTATCTTTTTCATGGCTCTATTTGGTTAGTTAATAAAAACGGGGGAATCTGTAAATCAAGGATTTACCTATTACCTTTTCTCCTCAAAAGGGGCACATATTCCTCAAAACACGAGATACATACCGCCTGCTCACTCTCTGTTAACTGTCCGTTTTTCAGATTGTTAGACGCTAACAAGGCTTTTTTACCACCTTTGGAATAATCTTCTCTTATCTAACAGTACAAAATGTTTACCCGGCTAAAAATCCTGTGGTACTGCATAAATCAATATTGACATTTTATCAAATAAAAGCCCAACTACTTATGGAAATTTTCAGATTAGATCAGTTCAACGATTTGTTGGAAATGGAAGGAGAGCAAAAAGTGAGTATCTTTTCACCAACAAGTCGTTCATCATCAGATAATTATCAGCAAGATAAGATCAATTTCAAAAATCAACTCAAAGAAGCGCTTACGCAGTTGATGGAAAAATATGAGTGGAAAGAGGAGGAATCAAAGACTTTTCTGGCCCCCGGCTATGAACTCCTGGAAGATGTTGCTTTCTGGCAACATAGCTCCGATGCGGTAGCTTTTTTCCATAGTTCCGCAGGAACAATCATTAAGCAGTTGCCTTTTGAGTTGGACGCTCCATCTTCGTTTGTCGGCAAAAACTTCATGCTGAAACCACTTGTACCGTTGTTGAATGCAAATTCGCGTTTTTACATACTCAACCTTAATCAAAATGATGTTCGCCTTTACGAAGCAGGTATGCACTCCTATTCGGAAGTAGTCTTTCCAGAGGACGTTCCTGCTACAATTGATGATTATCTAGTGTATGTTCACCGGCAGGAATCACTCCAATTCAGAAGTGGTGGAAGTAGTGGTGGAAACGGCGGTGCTATGTTTCATGGTCACGGTGCTGCAAATACCGACAAGATTGATATCGAACAATACTTTTATGAGTTATCTAAAAAAGTAGAAGAAATTATTGCTTGTGAGCCCCTTCCCGTCGTGCTGGCGGGTGTAGAATATCTGATTCCGATTTACCGAAAAACGGCTGATTATAACGGATATGTTGAAGGCTATGTGCAGGGAAGTTTTGCCGAGGGTGATGCCGCTTCGCTCTACGAAAAAGCTTTGGAAGTGATGGAGCCGATTTTTGAAAAGAAGCAGCAGGATGCTCAGGATCGTTTCAAAGAATTGCAGTTTGGTGAATGGGCGTCGTTTGAACCCGAAAAGGTAATTTTGGCCGCACTGACCGGACAGGTTGATACGCTTTTTGTACGGAAGCAAGAGGCTATTTGGGGACACTACAATGAATCACTCTATACGCTCACGCTCGAAGAAGAGTCTACGGCAGAAAACAAAGATTTATTGACCGAAGCCTGCGTGAAAACTATCTTGCAAAATGGTCAGGTGTATATGTGCGCCAGGGAAGATATGCCCGAAGAAGGTGCAGTAGTTGCGGCAATTTTTAGAAATCCGGTAACTATTTAATCACCAAAACTTGTTTAAAAATCAATATCCCCACAAGGCTTTTGAAACCTTGTGGGGATATTTGTATATTAGACTCCCTGTGTGACTTGCTTCATTTTGGCAAGGCCCGTTTTGGCAACAAGAAGTGCATCCTGTGCATAGTAGGTTGGGTTAAATACTTCCAGTGAAAGAATGACCGGTTTTTCAGGATTCTTTAAAATACTCAATAGGTCCTTCAACGGCCCTACTCCATCTCCGGGATATACGCGGTCGGCGTCAACAATCGTTTCGCGGGGCGGAGATGCCGGGTAATCGTTAATGTGGAAAACTTCAATAAATGGTTTGCCAACCCAACCTACCTGCTGCAATCCGGAGCCACCTTTATGCAGGTGATATACGTCCATCAGCACTTTTGCCGAAGGATGTCCACTTTCTACGGCTACGTAAAGCAGCTCGCTCACCCGACTCAGATTTTTTGAAAAACCCCAAAGTTCCAGGTGAGGCACTACGCCGGACTGATCGCCCAGGTCAAGAATGGTGTTATAGCGTTCGGCTGCTTTTTTAAGATCTAAACCTGCTTCGTTGGTAGCTCCCATCGGCGGCGCAGCAATGCGCGTACAACCGATTTCGGCCAAAATCCCCATTTCCTGTTTCAACTGTTCAATTGCCTTCGTACGGGCCGCGTTGTCGTCCACAATCCAGGTAGCAAAGCCAATGGCATCTTCGACCACAATTCCTGAATCGTTGAGATGTCGGCGGGCTTCGGCGGTGGTGCCTCCATTTTTAAGATAGTCCTGCAAAGTATTAATCCAGATTTCGACATGACGGTATCCGGCTTTGGAAGCGACCTCGATTTCTTTCATAAAACCCAGCTTGTGGCCACGCAACGTACTCATATTGAGCGCATACTTGAAAGCATCACGCTTGGCGTGAGCAGAGGCGATTTGGGGCACGGTAGCCAGAGCCGTGGTGGCCGTAAGTCCGGCAAGCGCTTGACGACGATTCATAAGGTAGTAGTACTGAAAAGAGTTGAACAGATTTGGCAAGAAAAGCAGCCTACTATCAAAAACTAACCATACGCCACCCGGAAAGACCACCCACCTGACTCACGATTTGGTAAATGTCCAGCAGCGTTCGCTTACTTCTGCCTCGTGCAAACAGCGCCAAAGTTCAGCCGAATCGGTAAACTGCAATTGATGAAGTTCCCGGAACTCTACCTTTACCTTTACCTGAGACTGTTCAAAGGGCCACGGTTCCAGGCGCAGCGTTTGCTCTTCCCAAATCTTAATTATTTCCCCCTGCGGAGTTTTACTGACGTCCTGCTGACGTTTTTCGGGCAATACCTCATCCAGACAAAGTACCAGCGACAGCGCGTCGCAGCATTCTACAAACCGATATGCCTGCAGCACTTCCTCTTGCTGAAGGCCCAAATCGCGGGTAAGTTTTTTTTGCAGGATTCGTTGCTCCTTCAAAAATGCCTTCATTTCAGCGTCAAGATCTTTCTTATCCGAATATAAAAAACTCAGGTGATGAGAAGTCAGCAGGGCATTCCAGCGGTTTTTGGCAGAAGCTACTTCCATTGCGCCTTTGCACTGTTCGAGGTTATAGCTTCGGAATTGAAAAGGCAAAGGAGCCCCGGCAGCGGTCAGGGTGTCGGTTTGCCGGTAGTCGAGCAGGCCGTCGTCGTGCTCAGCAATTGCCACCAAAGTTTGCATAAAATAGGGTGGTCGTTCGCTGACTTTCCAATGCAGGGCTAGTTCGGCAGCCAGTAATCCGTGGGCATGCTGGTAAATAACTTCCCAGCCGGTTTCAATCGGTTTAACAATCATGGTCGATTAATTTTACCGGAACAGAGAAATTGTTATGCCAGATAAAACCCAACCCTCAGACATCTTCAACACCCAGGTACCGGCGTACCTCCGCTTCGGACAAGACCGCCATTCCTTCCATAATGGATGGCAGAAGCGCCAGTTTTGTGGTATATTCCAATCGTCGCTGTAAGGCCTCAATATCAGTCAGTTCGGCCTGATGTAATGTAGCCGTGAGTTTTCCAATCATGTTACGGGCCACAATCTGCTCAGCTTCCAGTTTGGCTACTTTTACCGACAAAAGTTCGAGGTACCGTAATAAAGGCTGCAATTCGTGCGACATATTTTACACTGTTTTGTGGCTGAGTTTTGGAGGAGTATTTTCCCAAAATTACCTAGTACTTTTGAAGGAGCGTCAGGAGTTTCCGGTCCAGTTTATAGCCATGATGATCTTCATAGGCCACATCGTCCCGGCCAGAATCCAACATCCCAAAACTCCCTCTGAATTCCCAGAGCGCATAGCCAATTTTGTGCTCTGTCAGTATATCCAGTACATCTTCAAACCAGGCCAGAAATACTGCATGAGGAGTTTTATTGAAACACCCGCACTCGCCGCAGTGAACACCCACGCCCTGTTTGGTAAGCGCAATCCAGGGCTCGTACATGGTTTCGAGCATAGCCCGGCTAAGGTACTGATTGCCCACTTGCCCGGGCCATTTGGGCTCCGGTAGCTGATCCATTTCTTTAAAAACCCAGGGCGCTTTGTAGTGCGAAATAATGCCCGGATGATAGCCCCGACAACTTTGGCCGATATCTAAATCCGTGATTTCCGGAATCACATTACTTCCCACGTTGTTTCCATCCGCAATAACCCGGTGTTTAGGGTTCGCCGCCCGAATCGCTTCCGAAGCCTGAATCGCCATTTTTCGGTATAATTCCCCCGGAATCGGCCCTCGTTTGGAGTGCTGATCGTTCATATCTTCCCGTGTGCAGGGCTCGTTCAGCAAGTCAAAACTTATTTTGTCAGGAGAGGTTTGTGCAAAACGCTTCGCCCAGAACGACCAGTGAAACACAAAATCGTCCATTGCCTGCGCATCCTGCCAAAGATTGTAAGGCTCTTCAAATCCTGCATTTACACAAAACCCCGGTGCACGGTGCAGGTTTAAACTGACGTGCAGGCCGTGCTTGTGGGCGAGAAATACCAGCTGCTCAATTTTATCAGTGGCCTGTGTATCAATGTTTCGGACCTGTTCAACCTGAATGGGTTTACTACGGTCAAACGATACGTACGAAGGATAAGCCATAGGCAGGCGCACAAAATCAAAGCCCCAGTCTGCCATCCATTTCAGGTGCTGCTCGGTGGTTGCCGGGCGTGAATTGGCCGGATCCGGCGCAAAAAAATCCAACAGATTGAAACCTTTCCAGCGAGGAAGCGGATTGGCCAAAGGTGTTGGTTGTGCCCAGGTTGGTTGGTTGCCAAGGGCGAAAGTACCGGCAGCCAAAAGTGCAGATTTTTGTAAAAATTTCCGGCGGTTTGTTGTCCAATCGTTTTGCATCCTACGTGTAGTTTTAGCTGTTTTCATAAGGCTTGGTTCCTTATGATTTACTACTCCATAGGTAAGATTTAGAAACGTAATTGCTTAAAACCAAAAAAGCACTCCTAAGGTAGAAGTGCTTTTCTTTTCTCTGAATTATCGACTTATTTCACTCAAAAATCAGTTGGCTGCTACCAATTTAACGGCCAGTTCAATATCGTTTGACAGAACCATTTCCTGCATCGGGTGCTTGAAAGACACATCGTATTTGGTCCGGTCGAAGGTGAGGTCACCAGTCATAACAACCTGCCCGTTTTCTTCCGAAATTGTTACATTTTCAACTTTTTCAGGATTCGTTTTTCCACGTACGGTTAGGTTCCCCATGATCGTGGTTCCTTCCGAACCGGTAATTTCGAAAGTTGCCGTTGGGTACTCTTCTACGTTAAAAAAGTCATTGGAAGACAGGTGACCTACCAATTTCTCCGGCGTACGATCTTCTTCGGGCTTGTAGTTTTTATCCGTAGGGACAATCGATTTCAAGTTGACTTCAAACGTACCTCCCGTTACCTTACCGTCAGCAACAGTTACGTTACCCGAGTTCAGTTTTACGTCGCCCGAGTGATCGTACATTCCAACCATTGTCCCTTTCCACATCACATTGCTGGCGGCAGTATCAATGCTCATAGAGCCATCGGCAACCACGGAAGCAGTAGAGTCGGCGGTTTCTTCGGTAGTAGTTTCGTTGGATGAACAGGCAGTAAATAAAACCAGCGCTGAACCCAGTACGGCAAGAGATAGATAAGATGTCTTCATGTTTTTATGCTATTTTGTATTTGAAAAAATAAATGTATATACATCTTTCTGCTTAACCTAACTTTCGGGTGAATAGTTCTTTGGTACTTCTAAAATACAAAAAATAGTGAATAACTCTTGGTTATTCACTATTTTTTCAAAACCATTATATACTCTATTCCAAGAGTTTAGCGCAATTTTTCCTCAAAAAGCTTCAAAATTCGCTTGTATTCATCCGTCCATGAAGAGGCCTCCACGAAGCCATGATCCTCCATTGGATAGGCCGCAAGCTCCCAGTTGGATTTGCCAAGCTCGATCAAGCGCTGCGACAGACGCGCGACATCCTGAAAATGCACGTTAACGTCGACCATTCCGTGGCACATCAGCAAATGATTTTTTAGCCCGGCGGCATGATAAATCGGCGAACTGCGGCGATACGCCAGGCTATCTGCCTGTGGCTCGTTCAGGATATTGGCCGTATAGCCCTGATTGTAGGCGGCCCAGTCGGTCACGGGCCGAAGTGCGGCTCCGGCAGTAAACACATCAGGCGTGGTAAAGAGCGCCATCAGGGTAATGAATCCTCCGTAAGAACCTCCATACACGCCAATTTTTTTAGGATCAATGCCGTATTTTTTCACCAAAAGAGCCGCTCCGTCCACATGATCGGTCAAATCTTTTCCTCCCATGAACCGGTAAATTCCCGTGCGCCAGTCACGACCGTAGCCGGCACTCGCCCGATAATCCATGTCCAGTACCGTATAGCCTTTGTCGGTGAGCAGGTTATGAAACATGTATTCCCGAAAATAGTTACTCCACCAGAAATGCGCATTTTGCAGATAACCGGCGCCGTGCACAAACACCACCGCACGGCCATTTGACTTTTTGGGTTCGTAAATCCGGGCATAAATATCGGCGCCGTCGGAGGCTTTTATGGTAATAATTTTTGCTTCCCGCCAGGCATATTTTCTAAATTCTTCGGTAGTTGATTTCGTGAGTTGTTCGGTCTTTGATGATGCGTCATTTGATTGCAGGAACAATTCCCAGGGCTGATTGCTCGACGAATATCGAATGGCAAGCTGCGTTTCATCGGGCGAGAGAACGACCTCATGCGCCCCTTTGGCTTTGGTCAATTGCTGACGCTCACCTCCGCTGACGGCCATTTTGTAAAAATGTTTTTCGCCGGGGTGTACTTCGTTGGTTGTCATATAAAACCACTGCTTATCCCGTGAAAGTTGCACGCTCTGCACTTCAAATTTTCCACGCGTCAACTGCGTTTTCTTTCCGGTTTTCACATCTAGTGTGTAGAGATGCGAGTAACCATCGGCTTCACTTTGAAAATAAAGCGTTTGGGAATTTACCCACCCCAACTCTCCGGCACTCATAGAATAGCCTCCCACACCGGGGCCGCCAATCCAGGCTTCGTCGCGTTGACGATCCAGAAGCGAGAGAGACAAAGAATCAGGATTAAACCGCATAATCCAGCGGTCTTTGTTGTCCAGCGACCGCACCACGACCACCGCATTTTGACCATCGGGTGACCAGAACGGACCCAAAACGACCACATCGCGTTTTTTATTTTTCCACAGAGAATCCTGTTTTGGGTAATCTTTCAGGTAGTCCGGTTTGTCCGAAATACCCACAATTTCTTTGGTACTTACCTGCCGGGTTGTATCTTTTTTTACATCATACACCCAAAACTCAAAAGCCGTAGGCGCCGCGCCGACTTTCCCGCGAGCGGGCAGGTCTTCCGTAAAACCTGACTGCGTCACGTAGCTTGGCACAACGGTACGTTTGGCAGATTTGTCGGCTTTGCTTAGTTGATAGGTCACAAACCGTCCATCCGGACTAAGCTGCTGCCCGCTGACCCGTTTTTCATCCAGGTAAATTTCTTTGGGTCGGGTTGGTTTTTCGGCTTCGCTGATCTTCTTTCCTGCATCTTTCTTCTCTTTTCGTTCTTTAAGAATCTCAAACATCGCCAGCTGATCGGCTTCCAGCCATGTATCCTGAATCGATTTTTTTGCTTCTTCTTTTTTCTTACCCGATTTAAAATCAGTGTGTTGCGTAAGCAATCCGGTTGAAAGTGAAATACTGAAAATATTATCATCTTTTTCAAAAAGAACGCTTTGCTCGTCGCCGCTGAATGTCGGATTGCTCTCATTTTCAACGGTATTGGTCAACTGCCGGACCTGATTGGTTTTGCAGTCAAGCAAATATAAATCGCCATTTTTCACGTAGGTTTTCAGGGTAAATAGTCGGTTATAGACACCCTGAGCGGCGGGCAATTTACGGCGTTCCGACTGCGATACCTTCATAGTTTTTTTATCCGACAGAGAATAAAGGTATAGAGAATCTCCCGGTGCGGCTTCGGGATTCCAGTCAAAAAAGATGGTGCGTGAATCTTCCGACCAATGCACATTTGAGGGCGAAGTACCGATCCAGGTTTTAGGATCCCGCATGATTTTTTCCACGGTTAGCTGTGCGTGGGCAGGAAAAAAAAGGAGGGCTATACAAGCCAAACCCAGGGCGGGCAGTAATTTCTTCATAGAGTTTACGGTTGTTTTTAGTCTTTTGTGCAAGATAATTCGCCCCGTTTGCTTTACCCAACGACTCGTACTTTCTGAATGAAATAATCTTTTGCAGGCCTTTTAAACGGACTTCTTTTACCGCACTTGCCTTCAAAGCTAATATTTACTGAATACCCGTAGCTCGCATTATTTAAAGTACCTTTGCCTGTTCAAACGAGACTCGAAACCAATGGTAGAATCTATTCTAAAAACCTTACAGCTCACCGCCCTGAACGCCATGCAGGAGGCCGTGCTACACACTAGCCCAAGCCAGGATTTGCTGCTGCTTTCTCCCACCGGATCGGGCAAAACGCTGGCTTTTTTGCTTGCTGCGCTGCAACAACTTCCTGCCCAACCGGTAGGTATTCAGGTGCTTGTGGTAGCGCCTTCGCGCGAGTTGGCTTTGCAGATCGAAAGTGTTTTTAAGTCTATGGGAACAGGCCGAAAGGTTAGTTGCAGCTACGGTGGGCATGCCGTCAAGACCGAAGAAAATAGCCTGATTGAGCCACCCACGGTTTGGATTGGTACGCCGGGCCGCATTGCGCATCATATTCGAAAGCGAAATGTGGCGCCCGAAACGATTCAGACTTTGGTACTTGATGAATTTGATAAAGCGCTGGAAATGGGCTTTCAGGCCGATATGACCTTTATTATCAGATCACTGACCACCCTTAAACGAAGAATATATACCTCAGCTACGACGATTTCGCCGCTGCCCGATTTTGCCCAAACAGAATCGTTGACCGAAGTTAATTTTCTGGAAGACCGTACCGCTGCTCCCGACCTGCACCTGCAAACGGTACTGACCACGGGCCCCGAAAAACTCAGTACGCTTTTCTCGTTGCTATGTGCAGTAGGCTCTACGTCTACGTTGGTTTTTTGCAATCACCGCGACGCCGTCGAACGCATCAGTGAGGTACTGACCACGCGCGGGCTTGTGCACACCATTTTTCACGGCGGGCTCGAACAACCCGACCGTGAGCGGGCCCTAATGAAATTCAGAAATGGCAGTTCCCGAATTTTGATCGTCACAGATCTGGCTTCGCGCGGGCTGGATATTCCTGAAATACAGTCAATTATACATTACCAAATGCCTTTGACCGAAGAGGCTTTTGTACATCGAAACGGACGAACCGCCCGTATGCACGCTTCGGGACATGCCTATCTACTTTTGGCAGAAGACGAAAAACCGTCGTATGTATCGATTGAACCGGAAGAATTGACCCTACCCGAATACGACCGGCTACCCGCCGAACCTGAGTGGGAAACGCTCTACTTTTCGGCTGGAAAAAAAGATAAAATCAGTAAAGGAGATATCGCCGGACTTTTGATGAAAAAAGGAGAACTTACCAAAGACGAAGTAGGGCTGATAGAAATAAAGGATGTTGGCTCATTTGCGGCGGTCAAACGCTCCAAAATTGAACGTGTCGTAGCCCGGATTTCGCAGGAAAAATTAAAAGGTCAACGAATTAAAACCGCCATTGCCCGCTAATTTCTACTACTAAAATTCAGCAAATTATGGAAAAATCTACCTTGCCTTTCATGCCCGTTTTTTTTGATCGCTATATACATCAGGTCGAGGATATTCCGCTGTTGGAGGCGCTCGAAAAGTTTCGTCCTGCCCAACTTTTTGCAGATCAGCAACGCTTGCAACAACTTGGCGATCAGGTATATGAAGAAGGAAAATGGACCGTTCGGGATATTCTGCAACATTGCATCGATACCGAGCGAATCATGAGTTACCGGGCGTTGCGGATTGCAAGAAACGATCAAACGCCTCTGCCCGGTTTTGAAGAAAACGATTTCGCACAGGAAGCCCGCGCCCAACAACGCAGCCTGACAGATTTAATGGAAGAATTTGAAGCGCTCCGCATGTGTACATTGCTGCAATTCAAGTGCTTTGATGCTGACGTATTACTTCGTCAGGGGACGGCTTCGGGGCAGGCTATTTCGGTAGCAGCGTTGGGTTTTACCATCGCCGGACATGCGTTACATCATCGTCGGATTTTGCAGGAACGATACTTTCCTTTGCTTGATGCGTAAAAGCAAAAAAATAGCGTCGAAGAAAAATTTCTTCGACGCTCCTGAATTCCTACCTTAGAGGTATTGGGAAGGCATTTATTCTGCCTCAACATTTATGCGTTCAATTGCTAAATTGTTCAGTTTAGTATCAGCATTTTGCTCTTCGGCGAGTGTCTGATCCAACAGTTTAGCTACTTCTTTATGTCCTAGCTGCTTGGCGTAGCGGGCGGCAGTTCCGTAGCCTGAGATTTCGTAATGCTCCACACGCTGTGCTTCGGCAATAATTCCGGCATCCATTACAGCAGGTTCGGCTGATTCGGACAGAAAATCGGAGGCTTCTTTGAGAATTCCTTCGATCGCCTTGCAGGTTTCTCCGCTGGGTTTAAAGCCCAAAATCTTGCAGGCTTCTTCCAAACGTTTTTTCTGCTCTTCGGTTTCTGCTAAATGATCGGTCAACGCTTGTTTGAGTTGCTCGTCAGAAGCTTTCTTTGCCATTTTCGGCAAAGCCTTAATAATCTGTGATTCTGCACTATACAAATCTTTTAGCTGATGTTCCAGCAAATCATCCAGATTTTTCATTTTATCCGACATGGTTCTTAATGTTTTAGTTGATGAAAGTTCATCAGATACTTTTTTAGTATCTGTTCAGGTATCAAAGCTAAAAAATCGAACCAGTCCGGCTTTTCATTTACTGGGGATAAGTTAGTTAAAGTTATATTTTAAAATAAAATTTAACCATCTGAATTTCAATGCTTTATAAATAGCCTTAGGCTACTAAATAAATTTTATACTGTGAAGAAAAGTGGCGAAGAATCCCCATGGATGTCTACAAAAAAACATATACAGAAGTCCTGCGACGGTAAGGAAGTGGCCGACAAAAAAAAGTCGGGGAAGAAAATCCTCCCCGACCTGTTACCGATCGCTGTGGCCCAGCTTTTTGTCCGGCGCTATCTGATCCCGCAGCCGCTGTTTGAGTTCTTTGGGTTCGGGAAATCGGCCTTCCTGTTTTCGATCCCATAAAATAGCGTCACCTACACTTACGGTAAATCGTCCGGTGGTTTCGGAAGGGTGCAACGTTACGCCGTAAAGCTCATCCCTAAACGTGGTGAGCAATTCCTGCGCCATCCAGGCCGCCCGCAACAACCACCCGCACTGCGGACAATATTCGATTTGAACCGTTGGTTTCATATTAGTAGCTATGAGCATTTAGCGATTAGCGGAACGCCGCCCGGCTGTTAGCTTTTTCATCTAATTGATATTCAGTTTATTAAATAGATTCCCCCCTTGTCATAAGTTGATTTGTGGTCAACTTATTTTAGGCAATCACAAATGACAACAAGACTAATTGCTAATAACCTAAAAGCTAGCAGCTATTTACTGCCGAAAACTTTTCATGATCCAGCCGCCGCCTACTACATCGTCGCCTTCATAAAAAACGGCTGCCTGACCGGGCGCAATGCCATTGACGCCGTCGTGAAAATCAACCCGCATGCGGTCCGGCTCTTCCTGCGTTATAATGGCCGACGTTCCTTCATGCTTGTAGCGTACTTTGGTCACAGTTTCGAGGGGCTGATCCAGCGCAGCGTATTTTTGCATATTTAATTTGCTGACATACATGCCATTCCGAAGTAAATCGGGCAAATCTCCCAAAACAACCTCGTTCGTTTCTTTTCTGATTTCGGTAACGAAGGCGGGTTTTCCGAGTGCAATTCCGAGGCCTTTGCGTTGGCCTACGGTATAAAACGGATAGCCTTCGTGTTTGCCAAGAACGGTGCCGTCTTCGAGCACAAAATTCCCCCCGGCGACTTCCCGTTCCAAACCGGGCAGTCGTCTTTTGAGAAAACCGCGGTAGTCGTTGTCGGGCACGAAGCAGATTTCGTAGCTCTCCGATTTATTGACCAAATCAATAAAACCCCGTTCTTTGGCCATTTCCCGAATGTCGGATTTGTGCAAATGTCCCAACGGAAGTTTGGTACGGCTCAGACTTTCCTGCGAAACGCCCCACAACACATAGCTCTGATCTTTCCAGGCATCTTTGCCTTTGGAAATCACATAGCGTTCGTTTTCATGGCGAATGTTGGCGTAGTGCCCGGTGGCAATATACTGACAGTCAAGACGGTCGGCGCGACGCAGCAGGGCATCCCATTTGATGTGCGTATTACACAAAACACAAGGATTGGGCGTTCGACCTTCCAGGTATTCGCCTGTAAAGTGATCGATGACATAGTCACCAAATTCGGTGCGTATGTCCAGAATGTAGTGGGGAAACCCGAGCTGCACCGCAATGCTTCGGGCGTCGTTAATGGAATCGAGCGAGCAGCAGCCCGTTTCTTTTTTGGTGCCGCCGCTGCCGGCATAGTCCCAGGTTTTCATGGTCATTCCGATGACCTCGTAACCTTCTTCGTGAAGCATCACAGCCGCAAGCGAGCTATCAATACCGCCGCTCATAGCGACCAGAATTCGTCCGTGTTTACTCATATAGGTAATCTGCGAAGGGTCAAAGCCTTCCGATTGGTTAGGTTGATTGAATGGTATCGGAACGAAACGTTCCGGACAGCAAATTTAGTTCCTTTTTAGAACAGAACAGAAGATTGTACTAGTTTTGGCATATTGAAGCAATTCACGATCCTGTCAAATCATGGATATTCGGAACTTGCCTGACCCTGAAACTAACGGCTTTAATTTTCATTTTCCCGTATCTAGTATGCTATCGACCTTTGTAAAAATCAGCAATGTGACTAACCTTTCGGACGCCCGCTATTGTGCCGGGATGGGCGTAGATATGTTGGGTTTTTCCATGGATGAATCCTCAACGTTTTATATTTCCCCAAAAAAGTACGAAGAAATGCGGGCATGGATTGCTGGCGTGCAGCTTGTTATCGAAACCCGAGAAACCGACCCAAATCGGTTAGTGCAGCAACTTTCGCTATACCCCTGCGAAGCGGTGCAGGTTGAGGATCCTAACCTGTTGCCATTTTTGTCAACTGAGCTAAATAAGCCGCTGCTGCTGCGCGTGGATGTGGATCATTATGAAGCCGGAGAACTGGAAGCCCTCATGGGGCGCTATGCGTCGGATGTAACGTATTTTTTGCTGGAAACCGAGAAAAATGAGCCCCTGACCGAGCATTGGAAACTGATGATTGGTGCACTCGTGCGCGATTATCCTATTCTCCTGGGCTTTGGGCTTGATGATGCAGATAAGGTCACAGAAGCCTTGTCCCAAACCAAGGTGGCCGGCATTGCCCTGCGCGGAAGCGCCGAACTCCGGCCCGGCTACAAAGATTTTGGCGCGTTGATGGATATTCTGGAAGCGCTCGAAACGGATGACTAGCCGCTAAACTTCCTGATTTTCGGATAGATTGTCGCAAAGTTCACCCATAAAAATCGCCATTCAACCGTTTCAAAAACCATTTATAAGTTTTCTGATGAAGGTATCTTGCATTACCTACTACCTTTGATTGCAAATAAAGGAAAAACTTTATTACTTTGAAGAAAAGGCGCAGGTCAAAACGGCCATCGTCCTTCAAAAAAACAATCACCTGAACATTTATAAACCATGGAAAAGAAATTAACCCGCATACCCGAAGATGCTGTTTTGGGTGGCGTAGCTTCGGGAATGGCCCACTACTTTGGCATTGACAAAACCATCATCCGCATTTTGTGGGTAGTAGCGCTGCTTCTGCCGGTTCCTCCCAGTTTTTTCTGGACAACTGTCGCCTATATCATTTTTTGGGCAGTTTTGCCCGAAAGCCATCCATCCACAACCTATATGCCTGGTGAAGACCCATCGACTACACCTCCCTCCCGTTCTTACTTTTCGGATGCGAAAACCAATCCGGACCGGACCGTAAAAATTCTCGGTATCGCACTATTGGCCGTTGGTGCATTTCTTTTGCTGGACGAACTCCCCTATTGGTATCGTTTCCGGGAGTATGTATGGCCGGTAGCGCTCATTGGAGCAGGTGCGTATCTGCTTCTGCGGCAGCGCGATAAAGAGCAGTATACCCAAAGTAGCGGAACGGATTTTACATCACCTCCTCCCACGCCGCCCGTTGATCCAATGCCGCCCGTCGACCCGGATCCCGTACCTTACCGTCCGTTTGACAGCAATGAGCCCGGAATGCCTATTGATCCGGACAAAGATTTACCTTCGGGAACCGACGGCGATTCACCACAGATTAAATAAACGCATGTGGGCTGATCCCAAAACCTGATTTAAAAAAACCTTACAACCTAAAACCGATCATAGCCATGAATTTTAAAAACGTTTTCTGGGGCATTATGCTCATTGTCATTGGTACCTTATTTTTGGTGGAAGAACTCTCCGATTTTGATTTTGGAAGCTACTTTTTGCCCATCGTACTTATCGTGTCAGGTGGTATGCTTCTTATAAAGCATCAGTTTAGTTCGGGTCAAAATACCAACTCCAACTACTAAACTCAACGTATTATGAAACGATCAAATGGAATATTCTGGGGCGGGCTGCTCGTCGTGATGGGAGTTGTCTGGCTCCTGCGAAACATGGGCTACCTTTACCTGGACTGGCAGGAAGTATCCCGTTTCTGGCCCGCATTACTCATTTTGGCGGGTTTGAGCCTGCTGGCTTCCGGCGGCGAGCGGCGCGGCATTGGGGGCGGCGTGGCCGGAATCCTCATCGTACTTGCCGTTTTGGGCGGAATTACCCACCGGACCGAACGGGCACTCGATCGCCACTCAAACAATTGGGGGTTTGACTGGGATGATGACGAAGACTGGGATTGGGACAGCGACCGGGATAAAGACCGTAACCGTGAAAGGGATCGAAAATCTGACCCGCGCGGACAAAAGTATGAGGACGACGATGCAGATTCTTCAAGCAGCCGGCGCGGTAGCCGCAACGATCACTACGAGTACGATCTGGAATCGGGTTTGCAACAGGCTACCCTGAAATTTGAGGGAGGAGCCGGTGAATTCAAACTCAAAGGAAACACCAACAAGCTTTTTGAGGCCGATACTCGCTCATCTCTCGGTGGCTTTACCTCCACAATTCGCAACAACCGCAACGTTGGGTCGGCGGAGATTGATTTCAAAATGGAAAACAACAAGGTCAATCTCAAAGGGAAAAATATCGAAAACAGCGTTGAATTTTCCCTTAGCGAAAGCCCGATCTGGACAATTGACATGGGCGTTGGCGCCGGAACGGCTGATTTTGATTTGAGCAATTTTAAAGTCAAAAAACTCAAAGTAAGTACCGGTGTGGCGGATCTTGACCTTAAACTTGGCGACAAATTGGAAACTATGGACGTCGAAATTGAGTCAGGCGTAGCTTCCGTCACGGTCGAAGTGCCCGAATCTGTGGGTTGTGAAGTACGTTTGGATGGTGCCCTGAATGTAAAAAAACTAGACGATCTGGTAAAAATTTCGGACGGGCTTTACCGCTCGCCCGGATTTGAGCAGACAAGTCGCAAAATCATCATTCGTTACGAAGCAGGATTGTCGGAAGTAAAGATTCGACGCTACTAATACATTTAATTTCAATCATTTATATAGCGGCTTTTGACCCGGAATCACCCGGTCAGAAGCCGTTTTATTTTTTTACAAACTCAGGCTTGCCGTTTACTAAGTAGAACTTCAAACGGCTTGAAGCCACCTCTAACTTTTTCTATATTTGGTTAATCATCAAACATACTTTTACCAAATGAAAAATTTTACCTTAACTCTCCTGCTGGGTTTCCTGACACTTGCGCCGATTTTCGCACAGGAATCAGGCAATTATATTTCGGCAACAATTGACGGTAAAGAATGGAAAGCCGAAGCAAAACGCCTTAAAATTCCGGTTAAGAATGTCAGATACCTGGCTTTGGCAGGATTTGAAATAAGCCCTGATGTGCAGCTATGGCTCAGATTTTACTATTCGGGTGATGCCCTGCAACCGGGAACTTACCCGATTGAATCGCTCGAAGAAATGGAGAAAAAGGGCTACAAACCCAAGTCAGAAGGGAAAATGTGGGCGTTGGTAGATTATAGCGAGGAAACCAAAAAAATGGGGCACGGATTTCATGATGGAGAATCGCAAAGCGGAACTGTGACAATTACGGCAGCCACCGAAACTTCCGTAGAAGGTACTTTTGAGGCCACATTGAAAGGAGTTTACTATCAGAAAAGAGCACTGGCAACAATGACAGGAACAGGCCTGCGCGGAAATCTTGAAAAGAAGCTATTGACCAAAGCCGGTGCAGGCATGGTGGCAAATACCGATCCGCACTATCACGAAAATTCTAAAAAAACCAGCGAGACCGACACGATTACGATTACGAACGGGAAGTTTAAGGTAGATTGGACCAAAGAAGATAAGGAGAACTGATCGTTGAAAGGCCGAGAACCAACAAAAAATCCGGTCATTGCTGACCGGATTAAATGATTGAAAATTAGTGTGTGTGTGTGTGTAAGGTGTGGCAAAGCGTATTGCTTGGAATGAGATAAGGGAACGACTTTATAAGTTAATTAATAGTATGTCAGACCGTGGGCAGACGGATTTACTAAACCAGATTAATAAGTAACCATATGTTTAGCAAACCATTTTCGTCTGCCGCGCAATGAAATCACGGAAAAAAGTTGATATCAATGTATTGAAACGATAATCAACGTTCTTTTTTATGGATAGAGTGGGTCTCGCTGACAGCTTTTATATCGGATGCATCACAAGTGCCAGAAGCATTACATGTTTTGCATTAATTATCTATCTTTGAATTATTGTGTTACAAAAGTCGAATTAAATGTTGCAACTGACAATACTGTATTTCTGGTATTTTCCTTGTATATTCGACTGTATTTTGGAAAAGGTGACGTAGAAATCCTGATTTTGCATGAAAAAAACCTTTTTTTTCGTTGGTTTGCTTTTTCTACTCCCCGGGATTCTCCCGCCTTTGTATGCCACAGACGTACCGCGCTCTTCCATTTTATACTGGGAAAGTCAACCCGGCTCTCAGCTTCGGGACACCACGCTGATCCGATTGTATGCCAAAAGTGCCGAACTAGTTTCTGAAATCGACAGTTCGCTTGCGTGGCTGCACAAAGGCTATAAAGTCGCTCTTAATCTTCACTCCTACACATGGCTTGCCTACACCCACAACCAAATCGGGAAGATCTATTTGCGAAAAGGTGTAACTTTTAATGCCATTGAGTATTTTTTTAAGGGACTCCAATACGCTGAACTTGCCAATGACACTTCTCAGCAGGCTTTCAGCTGGGATATGATCGGAGATTGCTATGCCGATCTGAAAGATTTTGAAAAGGCAACTTCCGCGGAAACCAAGGCCAAAAAATTATACAAAGACACCCAAAACCTCCCGGATTTTCTTGGCGCTTCCAACGACCTGAGCGCCATTTTGCGGGCAAGAGGCCTATATCAGGAGTCTTTACAAATTCTGGAAGAAGGCTTGCAGGTCAATCAGGAGGTTCAAAATCCACGATTTGAAAGAAAAGCCTACTTCAATCTTGCCGCCACCTATTTGAACATGGAAAAAATTGCGGGTGCCGAAAAGTATGGTTTGAAAGCATTAGCTCTTGAACAACAGCTCAATGGGCGCGCCAATGCTGAATTGTTGTCGTTGCTGAGTTTGATAAAGAGTCAACAGAATGCCGAGCAAGAGGCCCTAAACTACGCAGGCCGGGCAGAGTTGTACCTTGCTTATGAGTGGCCGCACGTGAAAGAGCGGGTTGCTTTTAATCTGTATGAAACCTATAAATACCTGAATTATCCCGATAGCGCTCTGCAATGGTATGTTCAATTTGTTGAGTTTAGGGACAATGCTATGGCCGAAGGACAAAAAAAGCGGATTGAGACTTTGCGCTATGAGTATGATGCACAGCAAAGAGATGCCCAAATGCAGGTCCTTGAACAGGACATGGTGCAGCAAAGTCATATTCGAAATGGGCTGATTCTCGGCATTATCATCTTTTTGCTTCTGGTATTGGCCCTTTTTCGTATCAATAGCTTGCTGCGCAAACGAAAAGAAGAATTGGATCATACCAATCGTCAGCTGCTGGCAATGGGGCAACTGCTTCAACAGACGAATGCTACGCTGGAAACACGCGTGGAGCAGCGCACGCGGGAACTGATGCAGGCAAACCGGGCCCTGACGCTCAAAAATAACGAGATTCAGGAAGCACTGATTCGCGGGCAAAGCATAGAACGCAAGCGTGTTGCGGCAGAACTACACAACAATTTAGGAAGCTTACTATCGGCTCTGAAATGGCGCCTTGAAGCCATCGATTTCAATCACCTATCGCCTTCGGAAGAAAAATTACACGAAAGTGTCGTAAGGCTCATCACCGATGCTTATAATCAGGTCCGGCATATTTCCCACAACTTAATGCCTTCGATTCTGGAAAAGAAAGGGCTGATGCCGGCGCTTGAAAAATTAGTCAATGATCTGAATCGGACCGGAAAGGCTCATTTTGAACTTAATTATCCAAAAGATATACATATTGAGAATAATAAAATATCTTTTGAATTGTACAGCTGTGTGCTCGAATTGGTAAATAACATCTTGAAACACGCCAATGCCCGTCAGGTCGTGATTGAAATTGTCCAAACCGAGCGTTTTTACATAGTACTGATCACCGACGATGGCGTCGGGATTCCTAACCCGAAGAATTTGGTGTATGGAAATGGGCTTGAAAATATTCTTCACCGGATTAATTCCCTGCAAGGTCATTTTTCAATTTATCCCATGAAAAACGAAAAGGGCACCACCGTAACGCTGCGTATTCCGCGAAAACTGGTAAAACCAACTACTAAACTATTTGCTTAGATAAGTTTGTATTTAATGGCAAACCGGGTAAGTGCAACAACGGTATGAATATCCAGTTTTTTGAAAATATTTCGACGGTGCGTGTCTACCGTTTTGGGAGAAATAAACAGTTTATCCGCAATCTCCTGCGTTGGTACTTCATTGACAATCAAGCGAATAATCTCAATTTCACGCTTACTGAGCGAATTAATGGTATCGGATGATTCGTAGCCGTTGACGGCCCCATCGTTGCTGAGCTGAGATAATTGCTGATTTACATCTTCGGTAAAATAGCGCTCCCCTCCGGCCACAGTAAATAGCGCCGTTTCCAGTTCCCGCCGCGATACTTTTTTGAATACATAACCCCATACACCTGCATGCAACGCAGAACGAATAATCTCGGGGCCTTCTTCCATAGTCAGCAAAATCAGCTTGATTTGAGGGTAACTCTCCCGCATACGAAGGGCAAGCTCAATGCCATTTAAACTCGGCATGTGCATGTCTGACAAGACAATATCGACCGGGAATTGTGAAAGCTTTTCGAGAGCTTCCATGCCATTTGTTGCCGTAGTGGACACGCTGATACCTTTAATAGAGGATATCATCATGGCCAAACTATCCAACACAATTTCATGATCATCTGCAAGTAGCACGCGTATTTCTTTCATAGGTAGTGGTAGGGTATACAGGAATAGTTGTTTACATGAAATGCAAACTTTCTTGGGGTTAAAAAAATGATTCAAGAAAGATACATTATAATTTACTACAATCGAATCAGGATAAATATATTTTTGTAATCTTATTAAACAAGGCAATAGTTGCAGGGGCTTTTTGACGTAAACAACCGATCATTGTGGATTAAGTAGTGGAAATGAAAGAATAACAAAACTACTTTGTCAGCCCGAAACCATTCATAACGTATGTACTTCCAACGCATGTTTTTAGTCATTTTCTACATTTTCATTGAACTCGCCTGTCAACCTAAAACCAGTCAGGAAACCCAAAGCAAGGCGGATTCTGTGCCACAAACTTCGACAGTAAAGCCTGTTAATCAATCTCTTCCGAAACTTGAACAGCAAATGATCAAGCAAGGTCTGGTGGATATTCAAAAACTGGATCCTACACTTTTGGTAGATTTGAAGTACTCAACAACTGATAATTTTGTAAAAAAAGATGTCTATGGTGAGTTGGAAAAAGCGTACTTACAACCTGACATTGCCAGGAAACTTCTGCGTGCACATAGCCTGCTGAAAACGTCGCATCCGGACCTCCGGTTGCTAGTATACGACGCAGCCCGGCCCAATTCTGTGCAGTATATTCTGTGGGATGCACTGGACGGACTTCGCATTCCGGAAAAGCAAAAACCTCAGTATGTGGCTAATCCGGCCGTGGGATCAATCCATAATTTTGGCTGCGCCATCGACCTCACCGTAGCAACAACAAAGGGAGCACCCCTGGACATGGGTACTCCCTACGATTTTTTTGGACCCCTTGCCTATCCGCGCATGGAGCAGCAAATGCTCAATCAGGGAAAACTCACCCGACAGCAAGTAGCCAATCGGGCGATTTTGCGCAAGGCAATGACGCAGGCGGGCTTTACCGTAAATACAACCGAGTGGTGGCATTTTGACGGAATGTCACGCGCCCAAGCCAAAGCTCGCTACGGCATCATCAAGTAGGATTTGGGCGAAGAAACTATTCCCGAATTAAGGTACTGCCTCCCGACAGCCGCTGATCTACCGTAGGGGTACCTCGGTAGCGAAGATTGCTGGCACCGCTCGCATCAATTTTCAGAAGGTCAGTCACAAGTACGCGTGCCCGGCTTGCTCCCGAAAGGACTAAATCTGCATTTGACACCTCATAATCAAAGGCATACAGCTGCGATGCACCCGACATCTCGCCTGAAAGTGAGCTGCCTGCTCCTGCAATATCCAGCTCCGAGGCTCCCGAAAGATTGATGTCAAGATTTCTAACAGATCCCGTATAGGTCAGTTTTGAGGCTCCTGACAAAATTAAATCGAGCGAGGGAAGGCTACTAAAACCCTGAATGGAAGAAACGGACGCACCCGAGAAATCTGCTGAACGGAGGTCTGGCATTACAATATCAATTTCCATGCGTTCACGCCGGGCTCGCCAGGTGTTGCGGTACCGGATTTCGAGAACACCGCTGCGCGTAACCCGGGCGTCCAAATCATCCAGGTCGTTCAGTTCGCCGGTGGCACGAATCTGGAATTCATTTCCCTGCGAAACATGTATCACAAACGCATTTCCCAGGGAGATTCCATCAAAGTTAATCAGATCAATTTCCTTGCTTGTCACTCCGCGCGGCGGAATATCGTTGTCGCGGGTGTTGATGTAAATACACGAGTGCAGTGTGCTCACAAAAAGTGTCAGGAGTGTGAGACGCAGGGCGGAATTAAAAATAGATTGTTTCATGGCTAATAGGTACAAATGGCTATAAACGTACTAAATAAATGTTCTTTCTTTTGGGACAATCTACGGAGTAAATCCCCCCACGACCGGTAAAAAAACTTTTTTAGAACATAGCCATAGGGGTAAGGCAGGCGATTGGTTGTCGCAGGGAAAAAGAAATTCAAACTTGATAGCAACCGCTCTTCCCAATCAAGAAGCTGAACCTGCCCCGGAATATGTATTTTTGCGGAGAAAAAAACCGAACGCATTGAGTACCTTATCCGACCCAGAACTCGTCAGCGCTATCCGTCAGGGAGAAGAGTCCGCCTTTGAGCAGGTGTTTCGTACATACTACGAGCGCCTGTGTCAGTATGCGACTTCGCTCTTGAAAGATGGCGACGAGGCCGAAGAAATGGTGCAGACGGTTTTTTTGACTATTTGGGAAAAACGGGCGGACCTTGAAATTACGTTATCGCTCAAAGCCTACCTCTACCGGGCTGTGCACAACCACTGCCTCAACCGCATCAAACACTACGGCGTTCGGGAAGCGCACCGGGACTATTCGCTGTATGTACAGCCGCACGGGCAGGATTCGGTGGCGGAAGCGATTTATGGGCAGGAACTGGAAGAACGTATCGAACGTGCCGTTCGAAAACTGCCCGAACAGTGTCAGTTGGTATTCCGAATGAGCCGTTTTGAAGAAATGAAATACCAGGAAATTGCTGATCACCTGGGGCTTTCGATCAAAACGATTGAAAATCAGATTGGTAAAGCGTTAAGAATTCTGCGACAAGAATTGGCCGATTACCTGCCGGTGCTTGTTGCCATTGGTCAGTTGTTTTTTAACCTCAATTTTTAAATAAATCCTTGAATAAACCTGGACCCATATTAACCGACGAACTGCTGGCCCGATACATGGCCAATCAGGCTACCCGCTCCGAAATAGAGCAGGTGCAAGCCTGGCTTGAGCAATCGCCGGACCGTGTGCAGGAGCTAAAAGGCTACCGGAAACTTTGGGAGCATAGTCAGGCCGTGGGGCAGCCCCGTCGGCAGGTAGATACGGAGGCGGCCTGGAAAAAAATGCAGGCCAATATGCACGCAAAATCCGTTCGTTCTGCACCTGAAATACCCAAAATAGAAGAAAACTTTGCTGCCAGCCCGCAGGAACTTCCCGAAAAATCGAGACGATTAAACCCCATTTTCTGGGCGGCCGCTACCCTAACGTTACTCATGGCAGCCTGGGGCTGGCTCTATTTTTCCAAAGAGCAACCCACTACTCCGGTAGTGGCGGTTTCAACCCAACAAAATACGTATGAAAAAACATTACCTGATGGCACGGTTGTGCATTTGAACTATAACTCTACACTTTCCTTTGAAAACAATTTAGAGGGCGACACCCGCCGGGTTTCGCTGCGTGGAGAAGCATTTTTTAACGTAGCTCCCGACCCCGCTCATCCGTTCGTAATCGATGCCAACGGTACGGAAGTTACCGTTTTGGGAACTTCTTTTAATGTAAAAGCCTACGGGGATGCCGTGCGGGTAGATGTACGTTCAGGAAAAGTAGCTGTCCGTAAAAACGAGCACCGGGTAGAACTCTCACCGGGCGAAGGAGTTGATATACAAGCAGATACCGTTTTCAGAACCATTCAGGCAAATCTTAACCTTGCTGCTTATGGTACACAGGTTTTTGAGTTTACGGCCCAAAATCTGGACTCCGTAGTACAAACCTTAAATCAGGGATTTCATGCCGATATCCGCCTGGCCAATCCGCAACTCGCCCGCTGCCGCCTGACGGCCCGCTACGAGCGGGAAACGCTCGACTACACGCTTTCGATGGTGGCCGAAACCCTGCAATTGTCCATCAGGCGCGAAGGAAATATCTATTGGCTCGAAGGTTCGGGTTGTTTGTAAATTGTGCCTGAGATAAAAAAAGAACTCGACATTTTGAAGAATTTTCGAACATCTTTTGGTCTCCTGCTGAGCCTGCTTTGGCTGAGTGGCGTTAGCGTTTGGGCGCAGTCGCCGATTCTCGAAGCACGCATCAGCCTGCGGGTGGTCAATGAACCACTCGACAATGTGCTTCGGCTCATTTCTCAAAAAGGACAGTTCAACTTCTCGTATAGCCCTGATGCCATTAATGTCAAGAGCCGCGTAACACTCACGGCCACCAACCAAACCGTCCGGGAAATCCTGACGGGATTGTTTGATGGTACGGTAACTTTCCGGCAACGTCGCTCCTACGTTATTTTACAAAAAGCCGTCGTTTCAGAAAAAAAACAACCGGATAGTTTTTATCTCAATGGCTACATTACTGATGCTAAAACGGGTGAAAAACTTGCCAATGCCAGTATTTACGAACCTGTTTCGCTGGTTTCTACGGTTAGTAATCAGTTTGGCTACTACAAAATAAAACTTCCGCTGCAACCCGAAGGCCTGACACTGGAAGTGCGTAAAGAAGCTTATTCGGGCCGAACGGTGCCGGTAGTCAGCCGCAAAGACACCTACCTGACCATCCCGCTTTCGGTCGACACGCTGCAACGCCTTGCTTCGGCAGATTATAAGCTGTCTACCAGGCACGATACGCTGTCGCCCAAAATTGAAATTCCGGTTTTTACCGTGTCCAACCCACCAACGCCCGATACCGTAGAAGTAGTGCCGCCTGTTAAAGAACGAAACAAAGAATCTATTCAGCAAACGTTGCAAACGATCCGCAACGGCTTAATCTACGCTTTTTCAACGGCCAAGCAGGCAATCCACACCGAGAATATTTCTGATACGCTCCACCGCACGTTTCAGGCTTCCATCCTGCCATTTATCGGCACCAATCATCAGCTGAGCGGGAATGTGGTTAATGATATTTCGCTCAATCTAATTGCCGGGTATTCGATGGGTGTCAATGCGTTTGAAATGGGCGGCGTACTGAACGTGGTGCGAAAAGATGTACACGGCGTGCAGCTTGCCGGAGCGGCCAATGCCGTAGGGCGTAATGTGTCGGGTCTGCAACTCGCCGGAGCGGCCAATTTGGTAGTAGGTGATGTCGATGGTTTTCAGGCATCAGGAGCAATAAACCTGGCCGGGCGTGACTTCTATGGCCTCCAAATGGCCTCGGCGCTCAATTTGACGGGGAGGGATTTTCAGGGCATGCAGCTTTCCAGCGGAGCCAATATTGTGGCCGGAACGCTCAATGGCTGGCAGATTTCGAGTGGGCTCAATTATGCCGGTAAAGTACGGAGCGGTCATCAGATCGGACTGGTCAACTATGCCGATTCGTCGGCCACCACGCCTTTTGGTTTATTTAGTTTTGTGAAAAAAAATGGCTATCGACGACTAGAATTAGCTACGGATGAGTTCAATATCGTTTCTCTGACTTTCAAAACGGGAGTTCCAAAATTTTATACCTTATTTACACTTGGCACGAGCGGTGGTTTTGTGGCAGGAAAACCGCTCGGTAGTTTCGGATTCGGTTTGGGAACGGCTCGTTCGTGGGGTCGGGGATGGATGTTCAATGCTGATCTTATCTCAAATCAGGTGGCCATCGAGCGGTTATTTTCCAGACAGCCTAACGTAAACCACTACCGTATTGCCGTAGCGGTGGAGAAAAAAATCAGTCCGCGATTGGCATTTTCAATTGGCCCAACCTTCAATCTCCTCTACTCTTCTTACAAAGGACTTCTCAACAATTCCTACGCCGGCCTTGAACCGCTCTGGATTGGCGGCAAACCAACAAGCCAAAATACCACCTACGGCTGGCTTGGTTTTCAAATGAGCCTTAGGTTGTGCAATCGGCTGTTTGAAGGATAAATGATCCAGATTATTTGCCTGAAAAATAGATTTTTAAGTAAATAATTACTCCAAAAAGAAATTTCAACTATACAAAAACTATTTACTGTATACTACTTTTGCCCGATTACTTAATCCTCTGATCGATCTATATAGTATATGCAAAGACGCAGGTTTTTAAAAGATAGTTTTACCCTTGTACCCGAATTACTGCTAGCATCCTCCCTACTCGCAACGGCTTGTACAAAAGCGGAGGAAGACATTCGTCCCAATGGAAAATCAGTACTCGTTGTGGGAGCGGGAATATCAGGGTTGGCTGCTGCCAAAAAGTTAAAAGAAAAAGGCTTTGACGTTACTATACTGGAAGCACAAAACACCGTGGGCGGCAGGCTCAAAACAAACCGAAGTCTCGGAGTGCCCTTTGACGAAGGCGCAAGCTGGATTCACGGAATAGACGGAAATCCAATTACCGCGTTAGCTAAACAGGCAGGAATGACCACGTTTCATACCGATGACGAAAGTATCGTTTCGTATGATTTGGGAGGTGTTTTGAGAAACGCCGCCGTTTATCAGAAAGCAGAAGATGAGTTCTACACCATTTTAGAAACAATGATGACACGAGGGAAAGCCGATCAAAGTTTTCAGTCGGTATTCACGTCTTTATATCCCACCAAAGCTAAGGACCGCCTCTGGAAATTTTTGCTCTCAACTTATGTGACGTTCGACACGGGAGATTTGGACAAGCTCTCGTCTCAACTGTATGACGAAGGCGAAGAGTTCGGGGGCATCGAAACGATTGCAACCAATGGCTATGATACCCTGACAACCTACCTGGCAAGCGGGTTGAGTACAAAGCTGAATCAACGGGTATCAAAAATTGATTATTCAACTAAAAAAGTAAAAATAACCCATAACGGCAGCGTCAGTGAAGCTGATTATGTGCTGGTAACCGTTCCGCTGGGAGTGTTGAAAGCAAATAGTATTCAGTTTACGCCTGCCTTGCCGGCAGCAAAACAAAGTGCCATTCAAAAAGTAGGAATGAATTGTGTAAATAAATTCCTATTGACCTGGGACACTGCATTTTGGGACGATGTACAGTATATTTCGTATAGCCCCGAACTAATGGATAAGTTCAATTACTTTGTGAATGTCAGGAAATATACGCCCGAGGTCAATGCCTTGCTGACTTTTGCCTATGCGGAATATGGGCGGCAAACCGAGCGTATGTCAGATCAGCAGATAATCGATGAAATTATGCTGCATCTCAAAGACATGTACGGAAGCAACATTCCGAACCCAACCAAATTTTTAAGAACCAACTGGCAAACCAATGAAAACTCCTTCGGAGCGTATTCGTACACGGCCGTTGGAACACAAATGCGGCATTTTGACGATCTGGCAGAAGAAGTGAACGACACGATATTTTTTGCCGGTGAACATACCGAAGCCGATTATTTTTCAACCGTTCATGGCGCATATTTAAGCGGCCTACGGGAAGCAGATAAAATCACCGCTTTGTTATGATTCCTGAAATCGCAAAAACCATTCTAAGCCTGAGAGACGCAGACCTAAAGCTCCGCAATGAACTCATACAAAAGGGGCAGTTGTCTGATGGATACAATCCCAAAATGGCAGAACTGCACAACCGAAATGCCGCCAAACTGGAAGAAATTATTGAGGAAATCGGCTATCCAACTGCTGACAAAGTTGGAGAAGAAGCCTCCGAAGCCGCGTGGCTCGTGATTCAACACGCAATCGGCCAACCTGATTTCATGAAAAAGTGCCATAATTTGCTCGAAAGTGCCATTGAATCGAAACAAGCTAACGCCCGACAATTGGCCTACTTAACTGACCGAATCGCGGTGCTGGAAGGCAACCCGCAACTATACGGAACGCAGTTTGACTGGAATGAAAGCGGAGAATTGGTGCCCAATGACTATGACGACCTGAGTCTCGTCAATCAACGTAGGCAGGCAATCGGGCTCAACACGCTGGAAGAACAAACCGAACTCCTGCAAAAGCAAGTAAAAATCGAGAATCAATCGCCACCTGCTGATTATAAAAAAAGAAGGCAGGAGATGAATGCTTGGAGGAAAGCGGTGGGTTGGGTGGAGGAGTGAGAGTGCTGACTGTGACGTTTTGGGCATAAATGATTTTTTGACCTAAAAAAATATTCTATTTTAATCTGGCTCAAATACTTATTACCAATTAAAATTCAGGACACCAATAAAATTTACTAACCGAATATCTGTAAATTAGGCTACCTATTCATAGAAATGGAATCCAATTAGCATAACTAAGCACCAAACTACACCAATGAAAACGCTGCATCTATTCCTGATTCTTTCTTTTTCAACCTTACTTGTAAAGGCTCAGACCTCAGAAATATATAACAATCTCTACCAAAGAACGGATATTTTCGACTCTGCTGGGAACAAGATTGGTTATTCAAAACAAAATACCCTGAACAATCGCATGGAGTATTTTGACAAAAATGGAATCCTTGTCACCTATGAAAAACAAAATGATCTTTACAAGAATATAGCTATTTATGACAAAAATGGAACTCGAATTGGTTACAAAAAATGGAATCAATTGGTTGAGCGTTTCGATGTTTTTGACTCAAAGGGAAAGCTAACCGGACATCACAACTACAACGCTTTATACCAGAAATGGGAGTATACCAAAAGTGTTTATTAAATAAACGTCAATAGATAAAATCGGAGAATAATTTTCGATAATTCCCCAAAAAAATTCAAAAGGGCACGGAAATAACCCGTGCCCTTTTTCATGTCAGAACCCTATCCGATTGGCCTTCTTTGGGATTTTGACCGTCGCAGCATATTCGTTTAATTCCTGCAACTCCCGTTCAAAGCCACCGGACAAAATCGGAAACCGGCACCACGTGCGGGAATCAAGGCTGTAATCATCCAAATGAAACGAAGGGGCATAACGCTCCCGCTTCCACTGATTGCGACTCCAAAGTTTGAAAAACCGCTCCGTCCACAGCAGAAGTTGCGCATCTGTGTATTGCTCGCCAAACCGTGCCTGCATGATCCGGAAGCATTCTACGGGTGGTTTTTTATCACGAATCGCGGGTTCTTCCAGGGCATCCAGAAACTCGTAGGGCATCAGGTCATCTTCGTCGGTCTGCTTCTGATCCAGCGGCCGCAGCTCGGCGGTGGGTTGCAGGCTATTGACTTTTTGCAGTCCTTCGATTCGGATATGTTTGCCGTCAACCTCACAGCCGTCCGTTTCAAGCCACCGCAGCCACTGCCGCAGATAGAACTTATCAATGCCCGCAATCGGGCTGATGCTCCCGGCCGTGTCGCCGTCCATTGTGGCATAACCGACGGCTACTTCGGAACGGTTGGAGGTCGAAAGCAGCAGGTGATTGGACAAATTGGTGAGCAGCCACACGCCCGGTGCCCGCACCCGTGCCTGTATGTTTTGCAGCGCAATGTCGTCTTGTTTCCACGTCAAACCCCGACCTATCTGACTCTCGATCAGGCTCGTATACGTTTCTACCAGACCGTTGATATTAATATCGTAAAACGTAGCTCCGATGGATTCCGCCAGCGAGCGCGCCGAATCGAGCGTATCCTGCGAGCTGTTTTCTGTACCCTGATAGATGGCATGAATCAGTTCACGGGCTATTTCTTCTACCGTTTGGGCCGACTGAATTTTGGTAATATGTCCTAGCTTCTGCTTGAATCGTTCCAGGCCGATGCTCTCCTCTGCAAGCCGGATCATGAGCCCGCACAGCGCCACGCACGCACTCGAATCGGCCCCGCCGGACAGCGAAATAGTGAATCCCTGCGAACGGCTTTTGCGGAGGTAGTCAAACAGGCCAAGGCACACCGCCCGCGCAAATTCTTCCTCTTTCAGTGATCCACCCAATTCAAAATGTTCAAGAACTGCTACCTGCTGCGGCACGGGATTGATGTCTGGAAAAGTAAAAGGTGCACTCACGCGCCACAGCTTATCCTGCGGTAGTCCGGCCAAATACTGCACCTGACTCAGGCGGGTATATTCGGTATCAATGACAGCGGTCGTAATCAAATAATCTTCGTAACTAAACCGCCTGCTCGACACCAGAAAATCTCCGTTGGAGGCAATCATAGCATCCCCGTCGAAAATCGCCCGGCCCGATTCATTACCCAGCAAATTGGTATACAAATAACTACATCCAAATGATCGCGAGGCGTCAATTACGAAGCGCTCACGGGTAATGAATTTGTGAAAAGAGAAATGACTCGCACTCGGGTTGAGCATAATATCTACGCCCCGCTCGTAATGGCGCCGTCCGGGACGGTTGGCCACCCACGCATCCTCACAGATTTCGAAGGCCACACGCGTACCCGACAAATCAAAAATAAGATCTCCAATGGGAATTGGCGTGTGGTTGATTTCGATGGCTTCTACCTTTCCGGCCGGCCACGCATGAAACCACCGGTGCTCGTAGTGAATCCCGTTATTGGCGAGGTTTTGCTTGGCATAAAATCCCAAAATGCGTTTGTTGGCCACGAGACAGGCTACGTTGTACAGACGATTGTGATGCCGCAGCGGCAGACCCACCGCCACCGCAATATCCGCCGTGTGCTCCACGATCTCCATCAGGCACTTTTGGGCTTGCTCGACGAGGTCGTGGGCAAAGAAATAATCTTCACAACCATAACCCGAAATACACAACTCCGGCAGGCATAACAGGCTAATCTCCTGTTTTTTAGCTTCTTCTATCGAATCAACAATATTTTTTGTATTGGTTTCCCAGGCCATTGGCACCTGATTGAGCACTCCGGTCGCAACTTTTATTCGAGGCATATTTGGCTATTTTATTTATCTTTTATGGATTTGAACTGCGATTTTAACACTAACAATACATTTATGCAGAAAGGTTGGAAGCAGGCAAAAATTTGCACCAAAAGCATCATACCAAGGAACTAATACACTTGACCTGTTTGCTCAAAAATAAACTACCCTCCGCTACTCCGGCAAGTTATTCATGAAAATGTTCCAGACAAATGGATGAGAGATGTTTTGCAAGGAAGCTTTTCAAAACGAATACATTATGCGTGAGGCTTGTGAGACACAAGCCTCAGAGAAGGGAAACAGCTTCTACGCACGCTTCTATCCATTTTTCTTCTACTTTTCATCAATACTAGTTCGACTCTATGTCACCAAATAATAAATTAAGAAAGTTAGCTGGAAATTTGACAGGAAATCGTTTCCTTGGGGCTTATAGAAAACACACACTTATATTAAACTGGTTACATAAAAACAAAAAGAGTTTTTTCGTGTACAATTACTCAAACAACCGGTTCTCAATTTGCAGCTTTCGTATACCAGACACACAACCAAAATTTAACGTATGAAAAGAACTTTAATTCTCAGTCTTTTATTCCTTTCCTGTACAATTACTTATAGTCAAAATTGTGCTTGTGATAGTTTGTTTTTCCAAACACAAAAAATTGTAGAAGACAATTATGCAGGCTGGTTTGATAAAGTAACAGTCAACAATAAAAATGCCTACACAAGCTGGACAAATAATCAGTATTTAAAGGTTCAAAATATTAAAGACGATAGCACCTGTGCCAAAGTGTTGCAGGAGTGGATTTCCTTTTTTACAGATAAGCATTTAAGAATCCGGTACAATAAACCCAAAGTATATACAAATAAAGTCGAAAAAAATAAAACGATTGACATTCTTACGACTTATCTGACTGAAAGCGAAATAAAATCTTATATATCCACTACTAAAAACATTGATCCAATAGAAGGAATTTATGAAAGTTCGAGCTATACTCTTGGAATCACACAGGCGAAAGAAAATCTGTATTACGCCACCATACTGGCAACTGCCAATGAAAATTGGAAAGTTGGCGAAGTCAAATTAGTCATACAAAAAATGGGCGATACCTATACCGGATCATTTTATGAAGGAGACAAATCTGATATTTCGACGCACGAGGTTAAAGTGGTACATAACATTCTGGATTTTGATATTATATTTTTTGAAAAAAAGTTTCCGGAACCTCAGGTAAAACTGGACTTGACAGAATATGAAATGTCGAAGGATAGATATGCGCCAAGTCTGAAAATCAATACCGATGTTGCTATTTGGAAATTCCCTTCCTTTGAAAATAATTCTTACGAGCAAACGCAGTTTTTACTAAAAAAATACAAAAAGGAGTTAGAGTCTATTCCCTATTGGATTGTAGATTTGAGCAACAATACTGGGGGAGATTATAGCATTGGCATGCAGGTAATTGAGTATATCTATTCCAAACCCATACAGATATATAATGCGGAAATGCGAATGACCGAGACCAACTTTACAAAATGGTATCAATACATTGCAGATTACTACGAACAAGCTGATAGCTTAACTAAAAGTAAATTGGATGAAAGGCTGAATAAAATGAAAGCAAGCTACGGTAAAATGTTCAATAATGATGGCACACTATTTGACACTTTGAAGATTGATAAAGTTAAACCTTTTCCAAAAAAGGTAGCTTTACTTATTAATCAAAATACCGTTAGCAGCGGCGAGTTTTTCACCTTAGCAGCAAGGCAAAGCGATAAGGTGGTAGTGATGGGTACAAATTCCGGAGGAATGATTGACTATGGGAATATTGTAAATTACGCAACTACATGTTCTACTATTCGTGTTCAATTGCCGACCAACAGAAACTTGTGGCTAGATACCGGGTTTTCGGTAGATAAAGAAGGCATTAAGCCTGACATATATTTGCAAGGAGATAATTGGGAAGATCAGGCCATACAGTTTATTAAAAAGTAACGATTGAAAAGTAGTAAGAAATATCTTTCCACTTCACTTTGGTTCATGTCTTATGGACCTGCCACAAGCTTATTTTGAGTTTATTGATGGATGAATTGGCCCGTAAAGAACATGAATGTCAGGCTGAGCGTACAGGGCCGCCTGGCGGTCGAAGCCCGACTGTATAGACTGGCTTCGACTACGCTCAGCCTGACAAATTCCTCAAAATCTAACTTTTCTTTACAGGATTATTCACCGATCAATAGAAGATTTTATTTTTGATTCTAAAAATAGTGACATTGTGCCTAAGGAGATACATGCCTGGGAGGAGGAAAATGTTCCAGACAAATGGATGAGAGAAGTTTTGCAGGGAAGCTTTTTCTTCAGCCAGGCCCGTGTTTCACGGGTCTGCCTACGGACTACGTTTTAGGCAGAAGATCTTCTGCCTAAAACCCTGATTCCGTTAAAACTCACAATTCCTTCTCATGCTATTGGGCAAGTAATAACAAAAAAACAAGGTTTTTCGTAGCATTATTGGTACTTGGGATGTATCTTCAAGCATGTAATCCTATCGTAAGCAAAACTAAATTGCTTTAATACTCTACCAGAGTTGCGTGCCTAACCATTTGTTTTACAAAAAGTTAGCATACTCATCATACAACCTTTATTAAATTAAAAAACCAGCACAAGACTACCATTGTGTGAGAGCCTGAACTTGTTATTAAGCTATATTGTAACCTTAATTTATTAATAATAAACTTATATATTCATAACTTATTCTCGGCATTTTGGTAATCAAAGAATTGCAGGTGCTGGAAACTTAGCAGTAGTTAATCCGCCTCTGTTTTTAATAAAAATGATTCGTTTGCCAATTAAGCCTGAACACTGAATTATTTGCATTTTATGACAAGAAACTCGAATGATAGCTTTCAGAATATATCCACTGTTGGAAAAATCATTTCGGTGAGAAGCAGCGTGGTAGATGTACGCTTCCAAACAGATTTGCCTGCTATACATACCTTGTTGCGGGCGGGAGACATGGATGAAATTGCTTTTGAAGTGATGACTCAACTTGATAGCAAAACCGTCCGTTGCATTGCTCTGACGCCAACTCAGGGCCTGGCAAGAGGCATGTCGGCAAAGACTGAGGGACAGCAACTGACTGTGCCGGTTGGAAAAAAAATCCTGGGACGGATGTTTGATATTTTTGGAAATACGATTGATACGCTCGACCCCTTGCCGGAAGGAGAACGACGCAACATTCATCAGGCACCGCCTCCTCTGTCGGTCAGGTCTACAAAGTCAGAGATTTTTGTTACCGGCATCAAGGCTATTGATGTACTTCTGCCCTTGGAAAGAGGCGGCAAATCGGGATTGTTAGGCGGGGCCGGAGTAGGCAAAACGGTTTTACTTACCGAGCTCATTCATAACATGGTAGGACAGAATCAGGGGGTCAGTATCTTTTGCGGAATCGGAGAACGCTCCCGGGAAGGACAGGAACTGTACTACGAAATGAAAGACGCGGGGGTGTTGGACAATATGGTGCTAATGTTTGGGCAGATGAACGAACCGCCCGGAGCACGCTTTCGGGTAGGTCATGCGGCGCTTACGATGGCGGAGTACTTTCGCGACGACGAGCAGCGCGACGTACTTTTGCTCGTTGACAACATTTTTCGGTTTATTCAGGCAGGAATGGAGGTTTCGGGCCTTATGGGCCAAATGCCTTCAAGGCTTGGGTATCAGCCCACGATGGGCACGGATTTATCCAAGCTTGAAGAGAGGATTGCCCATACCAATACTGGTGCCATTACATCCATTCAGGCGGTGTATGTACCCGCCGACGATCTGACAGACCCTGCTGCCGTGCATACATTTTCACATCTTTCGGCGTCCATTGTTCTTTCCCGAAAAAAAGCAGGTGAAGGGCTTTATCCGGCCATTGACTTGCTTCAATCCGATTCAAAAATGGCGACCCCTGCCATAATAGGAGAAAGACACTACCGGCTCGCTCAGCAAATTCGACAGACACTTGCGCAGTATGAGGAGCTAAAAGATATCATTGCAATGCTTGGTTTGGAACAATTGTCTCTCGCCGACAGGCGGCTGGTCAACCGCGCGCGAAAACTCGAACGTTTCTTCACACAACCTTTCTTTTCAACCGAGCAGTTCAGTGATTTGGAAGGTAAAGAAGTGAGCCTGGAAGATGCACTTGATGGTTGCGAGCGTATTCTGGCAGATGAGTTTGCGGATGTGCCGGAGCGCAATTTTTACATGATTGGGAAGGTAGAAGAAGCGCTTACCAAAAATAAAGGAAAGCAAACGGCTGCTGTGGCTAAAAATGATGCAATTAATGTCGACGAAAAATGAAAGAAAAACTCTTGACCTTAAAAATCCTTTTGCCCTTCGGTGTTTTTGCGGAAGTTCGGGAGGTAAGTCGCCTGGTTATTCAAACAAATGATGGCTCGTATGGAATATTGCCCCAAAGGCTCGACTGCGTGGCCTCGTTACAGGCTGGCATTCTTAGCTACGAGATCCAATCGGAAGGCTATTCCTATGTCGCAATTGATGAAGGTATTTTCGTAAAAGCAGGAAACCAGGTACTCATTTCTGTCCGCAATGCCATAGCGGGACTCAATCTTGGGGAACTTCATGAGGCCGTTCAGCAACAGTTCAAAGAGCTGACCGAAAGCGAAAAGAATGTACGATCGGTGATGGTGAAACTTGAAACCGGACTACTGCTGAGTTTAGAAAAATTTCGAAAAGAATAACTATGGAACCTGCTGAACACAACAAGGAAAGTGAATTTAGTCGCAAGGTTTCCGAAATGGAAAAACGAAAACTCAAAGCACTACACGAAAATCGTCCGGGCGTATGGGCTGGTTTAGGAATGTTTGGGATGGTCGGTTGGTCGGTGGCTGTACCGGCCCTGTTGGGGGCAGCCGCCGGAATATGGCTCGACAAAAACTACCCGCAGTCCTTTTCATGGGCCCTAACGCTCCTGCTCGTTGGGCTTACGACCGGCTGTGTCATTGGTGGATATTGGATTGCGAGAGAAAATAAGGAAATAAATAAATGAGAAAATAGAAAATCCCCCAAGGGAAGAATACCAACAGAGGATAATCATGCTGGAAACTGACATTCATTTTTTACAAGTCATGAATCCTCTCCTATTTTTCATAAATTTTTAGTCAAGGGTAGATAAACTTACCTTATTTAACAATAAATAGTAAACAATTGGATATGAAAGAATTTGTAAACGGATATCCTGCTTTTGCCTTCTTGCCGGGCTTAATCCTTGGCGCGGTGTATTTTGGGGGGCTTTGGTTAACGGTCAGGCGCGCCTTAACAAGTCGCTCGCCGGGTTTATATTTTTTAGGGAGTTACGTCCTGCGGGTTGTTATATGCCTGGCTGGTTTTTACTACGTCGGCATGGGCAGCTGGCAAATTACGCTCATCTGCCTGGCAGGATTTATCATGGCACGCTATCTGGTACTTTTTGCAACCAAGCGAATAGAGAAACAGGAAAAATCATCCACTAAATTTAAGAGTCATGAAGCTTAGCCCGGACGAAACCATCCTGTGGGAGTTGGGTTTTGTTCATCTTAACCTGACCATTGTCACTACCTGGGCCCTTATGTTTGTGATGGTAGCTGGCGCCGCGCTGATTACCCGAAATCTAAAATCTGATATTCGGATTTCCCGTTGGCAGTGTGTTCTGGAAATTATCGTTACGGGTATCAATAGCCAAATCAAAGAAGTAGGACTTGACCGGCCCGAAAAGTACATCAGCTTCATTGGGACGCTATTCCTTTTCATAGCCGTTGCCAATGTCAGCATCATTTTACCGTGGTACCACCCGCCCACCGGCTCTCTTTCTACCACCACCGCCCTGGCGATTTGCGTCTTTATGGCAGTTCCGTTTTATGGCATCGGGTCAGAGGGTTTTATCAACTATCTAAAATCCTACTATCAGCCCACATTCATCATGTTACCATTCAACCTCATCAGTGAGGTATCGCGTACGCTTGCACTGGCCATACGTCTGTTTGGCAATATGATGAGCGGAGGCATGGTCGTGGCCATTCTGATTACAATTACCCCCCTGATTTTCCCTGTCATCATGAATGCCCTTGGACTACTCACGGGAATAGTTCAGGCCTATATTTTCAGTATCCTGGCAACGGTATATATTGCTGCTGCCGTTAAAAAACCGAGTATAACCGACAAATAAATAATCATAAAAAAAATGGACAGTATAGCACTTATTGGAATGGTCTCAATCATAATGGCAGGATTTACAACGAGCATAGGCTGTATGTTTCCGGCTATTGGTCAGGGAAAAGCGGTCTCTGCCGCTCTCGAATCTATTGCTCAGCAACCTGACGCCGCACCCACCGTCACCCGAACTCTGTTTGTAGGTTTGGCCATGATAGAATCCACGGCCATTTATTGTTTCGTAGTCTCGATGATCCTGATTTTTGCGAATCCATTCTGGAATCACTTCATTTCAAACTAACCAAACTATGCAAATTGACTGGTTTACGGTAATAGCCCAAATCATTAATTTCTTCATTCTTGTGTGGCTCCTTAAACGCTACTTATACCAGCCTATTCTGGGCGCAATTGACGCACGGGAAAAGAAGATTAATGGTCAGATACAGGATGCAGAAGGCAAACGAGAAGACGCTCAAAGGGAGAAAGCCCTGTACATAGAAAAAAATAAACTGTTTGATGAGCAAAAACAGCAGCATTTGAATGATCTGCTTGATGAGATAAAAGCTGAGCGTAAAAAACGTCTGGATGCGGTAGCGGGCGAAGCAGAAATGCTTCGGGCCGAGCACAAACATGCACTACTCACCAAGCAGAACGATATGTTGAAGGAAATTGCACAAAAAACACAACGAGAAGTTTTGCAGATTTCCCGAAAAACGCTGAAAGACCTGGCAACCGTAAGTCTGGACGAACAGATGATCGCCGTTTTTCTAAAAAAACTACGCACTGTACAGCCCGAAGAAAAGTTGCAGCTGATTCAGGCCTATCAATCGGCAGCAAATCCCGTGCGGGTACAAACCGCTTTTAACCTGGATTCAGATTTACAGAATGAGATTAAAAGCGAGGTGGACAAAATACTAGGCGCCTCGGCTGAGTATTTATTCAGGGTATCCTCACAGCTCACAAACGGTATCGAGCTATCCTTGAACGGATACAAATTCTCCTGGACAGTTTCTGCTTACCTGGACGAGTTGCAGCAGGAGGTTTCGGAAACAATCAAGCAAACCTCCGACGCCGTGGCCCAACAGAAATAGAATGAGCCATTGTTTCGACCTCCACTCAGAATTGAGTGCAAGTACGGATGGTATTTAAAGTGCCTTTATTCATATTGAACCAATGACTATGTTTTCAGGTCAGGCAGAAAAAATGATCGATCGTGCGTTTGAAGCGCTTGAAAATAGCAGGGAAAACCACGATTTCACCCTTTCAATTAAAGAAACGGGTTTTATAACCAGCGTATCTACTGGCATCGTTCGGGTAAATGGCTTACCCGGCGTGGGCTTTGAGGAATTATTAAAATTCCCCAACGGGTTGTTTGGCATTGCCTACAACCTCGATGAGCACGAAATCGGCGTCATTTTGCTTGGCGAAGACTCGCTGCTGCACGTGGGCGATCAGGTTGAAAGGACCGGAAGAGTTACGGACATAGCCGTTGGAAATGCCCTCATTGGCCGGGTCATTAATCCGTTGGGTGAGGCTATGGACAACAAGGGCGAGATTCTGACCGGACAACGTTTACCCATCGAACGCCCTGCTCATGCTATCATGGACCGGCAGGCCGTGAGTGTGCCGTTGCAAACAGGCATCAAGGTCATAGACGCTCTGATTCCGATTGGCCGCGGACAGCGCGAGCTGATATTAGGTGACCGACAAACCGGGAAAACGGCCATCGCTATGGATACCATTCTGAATCAGCGTGATAAAAATGTGATTTGCATCTATTGTGCCATCGGGCAGCGCGCGTCTTCGGTTGCCAAAGTCCGCGCAAATCTGGAAGAAAACGGCGCCATGGACTACACCATTATGGTGGTGACAGAGGGCAACAACTCGCCCGGCCTGAAATACATTTGCCCATATGCCGCAACTTCCATTGCTGAGTATTTTATGGAACAGGGACGTGATGTGCTGATTGTATACGACGACCTTACCAACCACGCCCGGGCCTATCGGGAGCTTTCGCTACTGCTGCGAAGACCGCCCGGTCGGGAAGCTTTTCCGGGAGATATTTTTTATATTCATTCCCGACTTCTCGAACGCTCCACCCGCCTATCGGCAAAGTTGGGCGGAGGTTCCATTACGGCATTGCCGATTATAGAAACAGAGGCTCAGAATATTTCCGCCTATATTCCAACCAACCTGATTTCTATAACTGATGGGCAGATTTACCTTTCTCCAAAACTATTTGAACTGGGTATCCTGCCAGCGGTAGATGTTGGAAAGTCGGTATCACGGGTGGGCGGAAAAGCCCAGCTGCCTGCCTACCGGGCTATTGCCAATCTAAAACTTGATTATGCTCAATTTGAGGAATTGGAGTCTTTTTCGCGCTTTGGAACACGAATGGATGAAAATACCATGAAAATTATTGAGCACGGAAAACGTATCCGGATTTGTCTCAAACAGCAAGAACTGCATCCCATGTCAGTTCCGGAGCAATTCATTGTTCTTCTGGCACTTACCGCCGGTATTTTGGACAGAATCCCCGTAGAAAAAATGCAGCAGGCTCAGGATGCGCTGATTGAAAGCGTACGCCTGATTCCGGCTGATACTCTGGAAAATTTGTTTGCAAACAAAAAATTACCGGATCAGCATCGGCAGGTACTTTTGAATATTGCCGAAGAAGTACTTCAATCCGTACACCCGCAGCAGGCTACAACCACCAAAGACTAATGGATACACTGGAAAGTCTTCGCCGAAAGTTGGATGGAGCCGAAGACCTGAAATCGGTCGTAAGCACCATGAAAGCCATGGCGGCCTCCAATATCGGGCAATATGAAACAGCCCTGAGCTCGCTGGAAGATTACAGCACCACCGTGGCCCTGGGTATCGTGGCTTACCTTAGAACTAACCGATCCAAATCGCTTGTACAGGCCAAAAATGCGCTAAAACAAGAGGCAACCTCCCACATTGCCATTGTTTTCGGATCAGATCAGGGCCTTGTTGGCCAATTCAACGATTCTCTTGCCGGCTTTGTGGCAAAGACGCTGCAAGATCTGCCCGGCAAAAAAAGCGTTTGGGCCGTTGGCGAGCGCATTCAATTGCTATTGTCGGACGAAGGTTTTTTGCCGGAAAAGCTGTTTCCCGTTCCGGGATCTGTCAAGTATATTTCTCCACTTGTGGGCGAACTCTTAGTCAAGAGTCAGGAAGAAACTGACTATGAGAGTACCACGCACCTGCATATTTTTCATAATAAACCAAATCCAGAGTTTGGGTACTCACAGGTAGTCCAACAAATACTTCCTTTGAATGAAAATTGGCTGGAACTTTTCAAAGAAAAAAAATGGCCAACAAAAAATCCACCTCAGGTGGTAGGCAATCCAATGAAAACCCTTTCTGCCCTCATTCGTGAATATCTCTATATCTCATTATTTCAGGCATGTGCCGAATCATTAGCTAGCGAAAACGCAAGTCGGCTGATTGCCATGCAACGGGCCGAAAAGAGTATTGAAGAATTATTGGAAGAACTTGGGTTTAAATTTCACCGCCTTCGCCAAAGCTCCATTGATGAAGAACTATTTGATGTTGTTGCAGGATTTGAGGCGCTTAAAGGCAACGATTAACTACTTAAATGTTACTAATTCATGAAAAAAATAAAAACAATTCTGGTTCCTACTGATTTCTCTGTTCCGGCCGAATATGCGCTGGAATATGCGATACAGCTTGCCAAAATACTCGAAGCCTCTGTCATACTTTACCACGCATTTATACCTTTCGAAAGTGGATTTTATCCACCTGCGCAAAGGAAAAAAGGCAATGATGAAACGGAGCGAAACCTACTCCGGCAACTTTCCAAAATGGCTGAAAAAATCCGGTCACAGGACGATTCAATCTCCGTGTCGGTGGAACTGGACCGCGGCCCGGAACACATTCGTTTGCTCGACTACTGTAAACAAACAAACGTAGATTTGATTGTGATGGGCACCAAGGGTGCAAGCGGTTTAAAGGAAGTTACAATTGGCAGTTTCACGGCAGAAATCATGACCCAATCTACCTGCCCCGTATTGGCTATTCCCGGGGATACGGTGTTTAGACATCCGGAAAAGTTGATGTATGCGTCGGGCTATGAGGCAAAGGAAGGCCCTGCCCTGGTTTTTCTTAATGATTTTACCAACGAGTTTAGTGCCGAGTTGTGCGTGCTGCATGTTTGGGATGATGAATATTCCGAAGAGCGTAAAGAAGAAATTCGCTCAGCGTATAAAACATTGATAGACCAACATTTCACACATAAAACACCTCAATTGCTGGAAGTCGATAGTGAGAATATTATTGAGTCAATTCTGGCTTTGGCAACCAACAACGAAACGGACATTCTGGCGATTTCGCCCATCAAAAGAGAAGGTATATGGAACTGGATTTTTCGGAAAAATTTTGTCAAATCCACCGCACACAAAATCACTATTCCACTTCTGACCATTCCTATTTAAATATACAGAGTCAGACATTTGGCGAGTTTCTTTATTTGGATTCACTCGAGGCCTTGTGCTTTCACCTGGGCCTGGGTGGGGTCGTATTTCAAAGCAATAAACTGTCCGTTAACACTAAACTTGATACGAAGCACATAGGAGTAAATTACGCATATTGTCCCGACTTCTTGCAAACATGCTATTGGGCATGGTATTTATTACTGCTCCCTTGCCATTTCGGTGTCTTTATTGCCTTCAATCATATTGTCATCATCTTTCAACACAATATCATCAATATCCTTTACATATATTTCAGTGTCTTCTAATGTATCGTAAATCTTTTGATAGTGAGACAAGGTGAACAAGAATTTAATCATACGCTCTGTTGTTTTTTCTTCATTATTGGCTACTTCAATTTGTTTTTCAACAAACTGATTAAGGAATTTAAAAGTCTTTAAAATGATTTCCTTTTCTCCTAGTTCATAGATTTTAACTATCTGTCTATTTACATTAATTTTATCTCCATACTTAGCGGTAAGATATTTTGTAAAGGCGACCTTAAATAAAGCAAGCAAATGATAAAGGTTAGTTTTAAATGTATCTTCGTAAGAAAATTGGGTCGTGCTTTCAATAGTATTAAATATATAGAAAGCACAGAGCATATCTTCAAAAGATGTATTTTTATTAAATACTTTTTCATAGAGTCCGTCTTTATGATCTTTGTGTGAAATGAAATTAAGGTCTTTGTGGGTTCCAAATCGTTGTGTATGATTTTTTAGTACGCTTACAGGATCTTGTAAATGATAGGCTAAATACACATTGGCAAATACAAAGTTAGGCACTTTCTTAACGCCTACCGGGGTCTCTCTAAACTCATCACGCCTTTTTTCATACCAAATACTTGTTTGGTAGGACTCATTTTGTAAATCCACCTGAATTTCATCATTTGCGCAAAAATCTCGATCTTGTACGGGATTTTGGGAATTAGTATATCTTGTTACGTTTAGGTCAAAATCTTTCCCACCTGATTTCAGCAAACGCAAAGTAACCAATGCCTCACTATCCATTTGAATACGTTTTGTTGGAGAAGCACTTTCATAGGCACGGTAAATAGAATAAACTGTTTGCGCACCATTTATAATTTGCAAGCCTGTTAATGATACTTTCTCTGCTTTTTTCCCAATTTCAGGCAATAAAAATGTTATTGCAGTTATTCCATTATTATAGTACCAAAAGTATGATGGGTTTTCAAGTGCTGTTCTTTCAATATCAGTATTAAACTGTGATTGTAAAAGTGGATTTCGAACATTCTTATAAAACAAGGCAAAACCATACGTTCTAAAAAGCTCCCAAATTGATTTTGGACGAAGTAGAAACATATAAGCCTCAAAAGGTTTCTCAATCTTAACACTACCGCCTTTTTGTACAATTTCAATGTTAATAGGACTTTCTTCGGGGTCTTGATAAGTGTCAAGAGGATTAATGGGATCTATTTTTTTATACTTCCTATCAATATAATCTACTCTAATTCTATTGATGTCAATTACCTCAAATTTAGTTTTGACATCATTACGTCTAAATGCCTCAATATTTTCATCTGCTCCCCCCTTGTATTGAGATAATGAAAGAAAAATAAACTTCACCTCTCCATTTGCCTTTAGGTGTACATCAAGTTCTTCCAACTTAGATTTTAATTTCTCATTGACACTTTTCTTTTCGCCTCGTAAAATAGTTTCAAAATCATTTAAGGCTTTCAAAATTTCATCTTTATTGGTTTCTTTTTCAGAGTTATTCGCATTATTCCACTTTGATTGAACAACATAGAAAACTCTATTTCCTTGATTATTCAGGGAGTCAAATACAATATCACAAGAACTGTCATTATCTCCGTCTGTGATAAAGTTAGAATAATTGGAAATTCTTCCATAAAAGTCAAGAAACCAAATCAAAAGTGCATAAGACTTTTGATTATTAATGGCATTTTTGTGCTTTTGGATGAGTGTATCATCTTTGTATTTTGTGATGAGTGTATCAAGTTCAGCATCTATGGTACTATAAAAGTCTTTTGTCAACATTGTATTATTAATTTTTATTTTAAAATTATGCCCAACGTTTTACCGCCCGACGAAGCCTTAGATTTTCAGCACTAAACTTCATTAGCTACACTTAGCTTGGATTTAGTACAAATACTAAGTTAACTACTTCACCCGACATTGAGCCAACCGCTAATTAGTATCCTTATTTATTCTTCGTGAGTGTCCAGTTTCCATTTTTTATCGACTCTAATTTTCTTCCAGTCCCAATAAGTTTCGTAAAATTTATCGTGTAACCAGTCGTCAACAAGTTCTGAATTTTCATTAGGTTCATCGTCAATAACTTTTAGACCAGTCCAATCGTTATTATCGTTTTTGGGAAAGCCAGTTCCATCAAATAAGTTTAGCATAATGAAAACAATACCTGCTGAATTGTCTGCAACTACTTTTCTTAAGGCACTTTTCAAATACTCGTTGTTGTTAAGTTTTTTAAGTTCGTTTACTTCTAATTCCGTCAAACCTCAATTTGGTGGATATGTTAAAAAATCAAACTCCTTTTTGTCAAGAATATTGGTTACCAAGGTATCTGCATACTCAACTATGTCTTGATGTGTGTCAAGTAAAAAAGTTTGGGCATTTTTTTTAGATTAGTTCATTTTCATTACTTTATTAAGGCCAAATAAAATCTTTCGCTTTTTGACTTTCTGGGTCGAACCATTCTTCGGCAATTTCTTGAAAAATTGGCTGTCCTTTTTTATCCATTTTTGTCTGAATTAAATCTCCAACTGGTGAACCGTGTAAATAACGCAGCCGACCAATTGAGTCGAACTTAATTTTTCCATCATTTAGTAATGCTTCAAATTTTGGCCAATTCTTGATATTTTCTTTCGTTATTCTAATTCTGTCCATTATTTGTTGGTATCGTCCTAAAAATTCCACCAACCCCCATACAACCGCACCCCTCCCCTGTTCTTCTACGCTTATTTTCCTTGTAGTGACGGCTATTCAAGTTGATTAACTGAGCTCACCCTTTCTTTCTCTTGCCGGTAAACGTTCCGGTGGCCATTGATCCGAGCACGACTTTGCCGCTCAGGGCATCGTTTTCTACCGTTCCGTCGTACATAATCACGTTGTCCTGCACCGAAAACTCAATGTGAAATACGTTGCCTTTTAGGGTTCCTTTTACTTCACTTTCCCCGAGTTGTCCTTCGTAGGTACCCGTCAGGTTTCCCTCCGCATCCTGCTTCAATTGAAACGTAGGCGAGCCGCTGCCCATGTCGGTTTGTACGTTCAGTTCCCAGCCGCCCGTCAGGTCAATGTGCGTTTGTGCAAAAAGGCTATTTGCAGAAAATAGCCCAAAACAAAAAATAAATACTTGCAGCGTTTTCATAGGTAGTTAGATTTAGGGGTTTATGGTTTTTAACTATTTACTAATGAACAAATTACTATCCAATAAAGAAAAATTTCTGTCACACGATTTTGACCTGAATCAATCAATGATACTCAGGCTTTTATACTTACTACCTGTCCAGCTCAGAAGCGGCATCGGCGTCCAGCATTACCAAAATTTGCTCATCGGTTTGCACCAAACTTACCGGAAATTCTTCGGTAACGGGCCCCGTCAGTGCCTGCCGCATAACCTCCGCCTTTGCTGCACCACTTGCCAGAATCAGCAGTTTTTTTGCTTCCCGTGCATGCCGCAACCCGAGGGTAATACCGCGGGTAAGCGGAGTTTGTTTAGCAAAATATTTTTGCCCCACCTCAACCGTAATCGGCGCCAGCTCGCTCAGGTGCGCATAGCAGCCAAAAGACGTACCCGGCTCATTCAGAGCCAGATGCCCGTTCATTCCAACGCCCAACACCATCAGGTCCAGTCCACCCAGCTCCGCAATTTTTTGATTGACCCAGTTGCACTGCCCTTGAAGATCTGCGCTTTTGGCATCAAAGTATATGATTTGCTCCGCCCGAAAACCGACGGGATGCAGGAAATCGCGGTCCAGCCAATAGCGGCAACTGCCCTCGTCGTCTGGGCCCAGGCCCACCCATTCGTCCAGGCCGACAAAGGTGCAGCGCGAGAAATCCACGGTTCCGGCTTTGCTCCAATCGGCCAGGATTTTGAACATACCCTGCGGCGTACTTCCCGAAGGCAGACACAGCACGGCCTCGGGTTTTTGATGTAAAAGCTGCGCTACCTGCCCGGCAGCGGCCAGCGAAAGTTCGTCGTAGGTTGGATAAATCTGCACCATTACTTTTAGAATTTAGTAAAATCTATTTTATAAACACTTATTTATCAACCACATACACTTACAATCCACTTCTTATCGCTCCATAGGAGCCAACCGTTTATAGATACTATATCGACCTTTAACGTGTCTAGCTCCGTATGGAGCGGCCCGTAGGACTTGCACTTGTTCCGCCTCTTATCTACCTACGTTTCCGAAACTTTCGTAAACTATCAATCTATCTGAACCAATCTGCATACAACACGTATTCCTTAACCTAGGCTCGTGAGATATGGGTCTGGGTGGAAGGATTTCAAATCACATCGTCAAAATGTCTGTAAAAAGTCTTTAAAAAGCATAACCTTTCGAAATCCTTGCTTTCTCAAACCTTCATATAATGGATTGCCCCTTGTCAAAAGTGGCAAATCCAACTGCATTGCTAATGCTACGTAAGTCGTATCTTTCAAATCTATCTTGTCAAGCAACTTTTTAGACTTTTTAAGACTTTCTTCGTTTAAAGCATATTGTGGTAAAATTGTAATTTGCGAAAACACAAAATAAGTCCATTGCAAAAACTCATCATCTTGCATTCTATGCTTCGTTCTTAAAATATGCTTATACTTTTCAACTTCTACCAATACAAAGTCGGGAAGAATGAAATTATAGTACGTTAACAAGGGTTTGTAACTCGCCTTACCGCTTATCAATATGCTCATTAAAATATTTGCGTCAATTACGAAATCTGTCATTATTACGCAAAATATTTATGTTTCTCTTGTTGCCAGGCCAAATTCCTTGACACTTGCCATTCTTTATCATTTTCAAGGTCAATGCTTTCCAGGTCTTTCAAAATATCCTGTGCAGCAAGTTTGAGAACAACTTTCTGCATAAATTCCTGCAAGTAAGTTTCTATCTGCTTGTAACCCATTGTTTGCACAAAGCTTTCTTCCAATTGAATTTTGAACTCTACCATTTTATTCTGAATTTAAAGTTTACATAAATTTACGAACATATGCCATAAGTATTCCTTTCACCTGGGCGCGGGCTTCCTAGGGACTTAATTTGCAGCTTAGCGAAAGTTCGTCGTACGCTGGGTAAATCTGGACCATTTATATTTTGTAAATTAGTGAATTCTATTTTATAAGTAATTATTTATCAACTACATATACTTACAATTCACTTCTTATCGCTCCGTAGGAGCTAACCGTTTGTAGATGCTGAATCTCCCATAAATTGACTAGCTCCGTAGGAGCGGCCCGTAGGTCCATGCCTTATTCCGCCCCTATCTACTTACATTTCCGAAACTTTCGCAAACAATCAATCTATCTAAACTAATCCGCATACAACACATATTTCTTCCGCATTTCCTTATACTTTTCCAGGTCGGGCGCATAGGCAGCTTTTATCTCAGCTTCTGACTTTCCGGCTTTCAGCATCGTCCGAATCAAATCTGAACCGGCGAGGTTATCAAAGAATTTTTCGCTGGTAAAGAACTTCGTCTTGTCAGGTGTTTTGTTATAAAAATCAATCAGGTATTTCAGCGTAAACTTCTCGATTTGGGTGTCTACCGAACGGAGATCCAGTCCATAGCACAGCACCCCTTCGTTCGGTGGATTCTGCGCTCCGGGCTTGTCAACGGGCGTAAACTGATAATCGCCAAACGCTTTGACGGGCCCGCCAATCACCTGAAACTGCGTATCAGTTCCCCGGCCAACGCTCACGATTGTAGGTTCAAACAGGCAAATAGACGCATACAGCCGCACCGACTGTTGATTTGGCAAATTGGGCGAAGGCTTCACGGGCAGCACGTAGGGCGTTTGATGCGTATAGCCAAGGCACGGAATCACGGACAAATTGCAGGTCTTGCGGCCTGCCAGCCAACCTTCCCCATTGATCATCAGCGCCAGCTCGCCGGAGGTAAGTCCGTGCACAATCGGCACCGGGTTTAGCCCCACAAAAGAGGCATAGGCCGGATTCAGTACAGGGCCGTCGATGTAGTCACCGTTCGGATTTGGGCGGTCCAGCACGAGGCAAAGTTTATTGTTTTCGGCACAGGCCTCCATCACGTAGTGCATCGTGCTCGGGTAGGTATAATAGCGCACGCCAACATCCTGAATATCAAAAATCACCACGTCAAGTTCTTTGAGTTGTTCGGGTGTAGGTTTTTTGTTTTTGCCATACAGCGACACAATCGGCAGCCCGGTTTTGGTGTCGCGTCCATTTTTGATTATATCACCGGCGCTTGCCTCCCCGCGAAACCCGTGTTCGGGCGCAAAAATGGTTTTTACCTGCACGCCCAGCGCCAGCAGCGAATCGGCCAAATGCGTGCCGTTTGAGAAAATTGTGGTGTGATTGACAACCAGCCCCACCTGCTTTCCTTTCAGCAGCGGCAGATACTCGCCGATTCGTTCCAGTCCCAGTTGCAGGTTGGCGGAGGAATTTTTGTCGGTTTGTATAGCCGCATTTTTGGTTTGCTCAGGTTTGGAAAATGCGCAGGCGGTGGTGCTCCAAATCAGCAGAAAAGAAAGAAGATATGTCATGGGAAAGGTTTTTCGTTATTTTTGCCAAATTACTACTAAAACTTAAAATCCCCGCCTGCCTTGCAATTTCCAGCCTTCATTGCCAATCGTATTCGACACAACGCCGTAGGTTCTTTTTCGGCAACCGTTTCCCGCATCGGTGTGGCGAGCATTGCCATCAGCACGGCCGTCGGGATTGTGGCGTTTGCGGTTCTTTTTGGGTTTAAAAACGTCATTCAGGATAAAGTATTTTTGTTTGGTGCGCACCTGCGGGTCAGTTCACTCACGCTCAACAACAGCTACGAAGAAGGCCCGTTGCCGCTTCACACGCCGCTTTCAGACGACCTTTCGCTCTTGCCCTACATCCGGCATTGGCAGCCGGTGGCACACAAATCCGGTATTCTGAAAACTCCCGATGAGCTCAAAGGCGTGGTGCTGAAAGGCGTTGACGCTCGTTTTGACTGGTCACTTTTTGAAGAAAGTCTTATTGAAGGTCGTCTGATTCAGTTTCCGGACAGCGGCTATTCCAATGAAATTATTTTGAGTTATAAAATCGCCTCGCAGCTACGACTCAAATCGGGTGACGAAGTGCTGATGTATTTTGTTCAAAATCCTCCACGAGCACGCAAGCTGACCGTAGCGGGTATTTACAAAACCGACATGGAAGAGTTTGACAACTCGCTCATTGTGGGCGATTTGGCATTGATTCAGCGCCTGAACAACTGGGGCACAGACAGCGTGGGGGCCTACGAAATTTACCTCCACGATTTTGAACAGCTCGAAGTTGCAGCTGCTGATATTTTCAATCGGATGTCACCGGATATGTACCTGCAAAAAGTTACCGAAAGCTTCCGCCAAATTTTTGACTGGCTGCTACTGCTGGATCGCAACACGGTTGTTTTTCTGGTGCTGATACTCTTCGTTGCTTCTTTCAATATGATTTCGATTTTGCTGGTCATGATTATGGAACGCACGCCGTTGGTGGGTTTGCTCAAAACCCTCGGAAGTCCCAACCGGCAGATTCGGGCCATTTTTATGCGGATTGGCGTGTATATGATTACGCGGGGAATGCTCTTTGGCAATGCAATTGGACTACTGCTTTGCTGGCTCCAATACGAGTTTGGACTCGTGCCGCTCGACCCCATCAATTACTACATGGCTCAGGTGCCGATTGTGTTTGACTGGGGCACAGTGTTGCTCGTCAACCTGCTGACTTTGCTCGTCGTGAGTTTGGTGTTAATTATCCCGACCTGGGTTATCACACGCATTCAGCCAATTAAGGCGCTGCTGTTTAAGAAGTAATAAAACCTAAATGAATAGCGGTAGAAATAGCCGAATCTATTAAATAACCTAAACCCCGAGACTTCCTGTGGCCACCGAAAACCCAAATCTCCAAAAAACCCTGACCCCTACGCTGCTTTGGGGGCTTGGCGTTGGCTACGTCATTTCCGGCATGTACTTTGGGTGGAACCTAGGTTTGCAACAAGGCGGCACGCTTGGCATGGCTCTCGCTACTGCATTGGCCATTCTGATGTACGTTGGTTTTACACTAAGCTATGCTGAACTGGCCTGCGCCATTCCCAAAGCTGGCGGCGCATTCGACTATGCAAGCCGGGCAATGGGCAGCACGGGTGGTTTTCTGGCCGGAATGGCCCAAAACATAGAATTTCTTTTTGCGCCTCCTGCTATTGCCGCAGGTATCGGCGCGTATCTCTCGCTGTTTTTTCCGAACATTCCTCCGGCGGTTTTTGCCTTTTCGGTCTACATCCTTTTTACGCTATTGAATATCCTGGGCACGCACCTGGCGGCTCGTTTTGAACTTTTTGTAACGGTTGTAGCCGTGCTCGGCCTGATCCTTTTTGCTGGAATTACCCTGCCTGATTTTTCAGCAGAGTCGTTCACAGCCAATGCATTACCCAACGGATGGGGCGGAGTTTTTGCAGCTATTCCGTTTGCAATCTGGTTTTTTCTGGGCATTGAAGGACTTGCCAACGTAGCCGAAGAAAGCCTGAATCCGCAGCGCGACTTAACCCGCGGATTTCTTTTTGCCATGACCACCCTCGTCCTGCTTTGTGGACTGACGTTCGTTTCTGCGGTCGGAGTTTCGGGCTGGGAAGGAGTCGTTTTCGACCAAAACGGGGCTGCTTCCGATTCTCCTCTGCCATTGGCTTTGCAGAGGATTGGCACAGCCAAACACCCGCTATATACGTTACTAATCATCTTCGGACTTTTTGGGCTTGTCGCTTCTTTTCATGGATTGTTGCTCGCCGCCGGGCGCGCTACCTACGAGTTTTGCCGAATGGGCAACGGCCCGGCCTTTTTGGGAAAAGTTCATGACAAGTTCAGAACACCGTCCAACGCCCTTCTGATCAATATGTTGATCGGGCTAGCCGCACTGATGACTCAGTCCACGGCGGAAATTATAATTCTATCAGCCTTTGGGGCGCTAACCATGTATTCATATTCGCTGGTTTCTTTTATTATTTTAAGAAAAAAAGAGCCAAATCTGCCCCGTCCGTTCCGCACGCCGGCTTATCCGTTAGTGCCGTGGCTGACGCTCACAATCGCCCTGATTTCGCTGGTGGCGCTTACGGTCTACAACCCGATGTCGGCGCTTTGGTTTGCAGGAATTTTGGGGGGAAGTTTTGGATTAAAAAAAATAGTCGGGTAAGGATAAATAAAAGCTTTATGGCCGGTATCGTTGATAAATAGGCTGGTTTTGCTTAGCATTGTTATTCAAACCTACCCCATATGGCGCTAAACTACATTTTTGTCTTCTTCTTTGTCATTGCGTTTGTCATTGCGCTGATCAAATTTATTTTTCTGGGCGATACCCTCACCTTCAAACTCGTCGTAGAAGGGATGCTCGACATGGCAGAAGTCGCCGTCATGGATATTGCCCTGCCGCTTGCGGGCGTCATGACTTTCTTTCTGGGAATTCTGAATGTAGGCGAAAAAGCCGGAGCCATTAACGTACTGGCGCGCGTCATTGGGCCTTTTTTCAATAAGCTGTTTCCCGAAGTTCCGAAAAATCACCCGGCCAATGGGCAGATGATTATGAACTTTGCGGCCAACATGATCGGCCTCGACAACGCCGCTACGCCCTTTGGCCTGAAAGCCATGCAAAGTTTGCAGGAACTCAACCCAAAACCCGATACGGCTTCCAACGCTCAGATTATGTTTCTGGTACTGCATACGTCCGGTTTGCAGATCATTCCACTCAGCATCATTGCGCAACGTGCCATTTTGGGCGCCGAAAGTCCGTCTGACATTTTTATTCCCTGCGTTGTAGGCACCTACGTCACAACCGTGGTCAGCATGCTCATAACGGCTACCTGGCAGCGCATCAACCTCTTCAACCGGACGGTCATGCTGGGTTTGGGTGGACTCACGGCTTTCATTTCCCTCATGCTTTTTTATCTTGCCCAACTTCCCAAAGAACAGATTGAAACGGTCTCCGTTGTTTTTGGAAATTCCGTTCTACTATTAATTGTCGCAGGATTTTTGTTGGGCGGATTGTATAAAAAAATCAATGTTTTCGACTCCTTCATTGAAGGAGCCAAAGGCGGTTTCAGTACCTCCGTGACAATCATTCCGTACCTCGTAGGGATGCTCGTAGCCATTAGCGCTTTTCGAAGCTGCGGGGCCATGACATATCTTGTAGATGGATTAAAATACCTGTTTTCGTTCGCCAGTTTCAACACCGAATTCACCGACGCTTTGCCCGTTGCCCTCATGAAACCCCTCAGCGGAAGCGGTGCCCGGGCGCTCATGATTGACGCCATGAAGGAGTTTGGCCCCGATTCATTCATTGGCCGTTTGGTGTGTATTTTTCAGGGGTCAGCCGACACAACCCTGTACATCGTGGCCTTGTATTTTGGTTCGGTAGGCATCAAAAACACTCGGTACGCCATCGTAGCCGGGCTCATTGCCGATTTTGTCGGAGTTTTAGCAGGCATTTGGCTTGGGTATTTATTCTTTCATTAATTCATTTTCAGCCTCATCCAATCAATTGCAGGATACGTCCTGCTGCATTCATTTTTATGTTAGAAAAAAAGCCTGAACCTTCCAACGAAATCCGTCCGCAAATCAACGCCTTCGACGTGGGCATGATCGTCATCAGCCTCGTTATTGGCGTAGGAATTTTCCGAACCCCAAGCATTGTGGCCCGAGCGGCGGGCTCACCCGAAATCTTTTTCTCTGCCTGGATAGCGGGTGGTATTGTGAGTATTATTGGGGCGCTGGTTTTTGCAGAAATCGGCTCCCGGCATCACTTTCCCGGCGGATTCTATAAACTTATTTCGACGGCCTTTCACCCGCTGTATGCCTTCATGATTAACTGGGTGCTCGTCCTGACCTATGGTGCAGGCATGGCAGGCGTGGCCCTTTTGGGTTCCGAATACATCAACCCGTTACTTCCGGACGTACTCCACAATCGTCGCGGTATTCAGAGCACGGCAGTTATTACGCTGTTGTTTTTTTATTGCATCAATCTGTTGGGAATTCGGGCGGGTTCGCGCACCCAAAACCTGCTGAGCGGCTCCAAAATTGTGATGATGCTCGTGCTTTGTTTCGGGGTTTTTCATACAGGCCCTATTGCCGAAGATCCGTTGGCACCGCTCATCCCCATCTTACCGGCAACCTCCTGGTTTACAGCATTTGGCGCTAGCTTGATTGCCGTTTTTTATACCTACGGAGGTTATCAGCAAACACTTAACTTCGGTGCGGACATCAAAAATCCGGTTCAGAATACCCCCAAAGGAATATTTATCGGCATGGGTCTTGTGCTTGGCCTGTACCTGACCATCAATCTGGCCTACTACCGAACCCTGGGTTTTGAGGGGTTGCAAAATTCCAGTCTCATTGCCGCAGACCTTGCCCGGTCACTGTTTGGGCCGTGGGGAGAAGTATTTTTTTCACTTGCCATTTTTATGTCCGTGCTCGGTTTTATCAATGCTACGATGCTGTCGGTACCCCGCGTGTATTTTGCCATGGCCGATGACAAAATTCTTCCAGCGTTTTTCAAAAAAATAAATGAAAAAACGCAAACGCAGGAATACGCCCTGACTTTCCTGATCGTAACGGCGATAGGTTCGCTGTGGTGGCTCGATACCTTTGAAAAAATTGTAAATTACGTGATGTCGATCGACAGCCTGGCGCTGGCAAGTGCGGCTGCTACGCTTTTTGTTTTTCGTCCTAAAAAAAATACTACCGATGCGCATACCGGATTTAAGATTTGGGGCTATCCCTGGCTCCCGGCATTTTTTGTGCTGTTTTTGCTTGGAATCGCCGTAAATGTCGTTCTTACTGATCCCGAAGCCGCGCTCATTGGCTGGCTTTTGTTTTTGGGAGGTGCGCCGCTGTATTGGGTGTTGAAACGGTGGTTGTAGCTGTGGCAGTTTTTTTTAGAAGTAGTGAGTTTTAGAACTGCTTATTGACGCCCCTTCCGTGGGCTGTGTCTCACCATAGCCCACGGATAAATAGATTTTATGGTATCGCACAAGGCGATACCTTCGAGACAAAGTCTTGAAGCAGCGTTGCCATTTGTTTTGACTGAGCAAGGGATGGTAGCTATATCGGGTGTCAAAAAAAATGAGAAATTAGACTTGCTTATCTATGTTCCATAAATTATAAAAAGCTAACGATTTGAAAAGCCAATAGTCCGTTAAACCAAAACAGCTGACGGCCCTTCTGAACCGTCAGCTGTCTATTTTTTAGCCGTTAAGCACCTGTCCACCATTGGGATGGAGTACTTGTCCGGTAAAATAACTTGAATCTTCGCAGGCCAGAAATACAAACGAAGGTGCAACTTCGCTGGGTTGACCCGGCCGGCCAAGCGGCGTGTATTTGCCAAATTTTTCTACTTTTTCCTCGTCAAACGTCGCCGGAATCAGCGGTGTCCAAATCGGGCCGGGTGCTACGGCATTTACCCGAATCTGCTTTTCGGCCAAATTTCCCGACAGCGACCGCGTGAAAGACACAATCGCTCCTTTGGTAGACGAGTAGTCAAGCAGCTCTTCGCTACCGCGATAGGCCGTTACGGACGTCGTATTGATGATGGAGTCTCCCGCCTGCAAGTGCGGCAAAGCTGCTTTTACAAAATGAAACATGGAGAAAATATTAGTCGAAAACGTCTCTGTGAGTTGTTCAGTGCTAATATCGCGAATACTTTCGCGAGGATGCTGTTCCGCCGCGTTGTTGACCAATACGTTCAACTTGCCAAATTTTTCCACTGTTTCTACCACAGCTTCCCGACAAAAATGTTCGTCCTGAATATTTCCCTGAATCAGCAGGCATTCCGTTCCCTCGGCTTCAACCATCTCTTTGGTCGCAAGGGCGTCTTCATCTTCATTCAAAAAAACGATAGCAACCTGCGCACCTTCGCGGGCAAAATGTACGGCCACCGAACGGCCAATTCCGCTGTCGCCACCCGTTATGAGTGCAACTTTGCCGTCCAGTTTTCCACTGCCTTCGTACGAATCCCGAATCACGATGGGTTCAGGGTTCATTTTGTTTTCAAGTCCCGGTTGTTGATCCTGCGTTTGTCCTTTAATCTCTATGTCGTTGTTCATGAGCGTTTTTCAATTGGTTGATTAAGTGAAACGCAAAAAATAGTATGCCAGGGATTGCGTACCTTTGACCCAAATGCAATCCATTGACGTTCTATTTTCGGGCACCTTTTTCGGTGCTTTATACGTATTATATTCATGACTTTCGACGAACTAAATTTAACCAATCCCCTGCGCAACGCCCTGAACGATATGGGGTTTGTAACGCCCACACCTATTCAGGAAAAAGTTTTTTCGGTCATGATGTCCGGCAAAGACGTGTGCGGACTGGCCCAAACCGGCACCGGAAAAACCCTCGCTTATCTATTACCCTGCCTTCGGCAGTGGACTTTTTCAAAAGATCGCCTTCCGCAGCAATTGATCATTGTTCCAACCCGTGAGTTGGTGGTACAGGTGCTTGAAAGCATTCAGGCGCTGGGCAAATACATGAACCTGCGGGCGGTAGGCGTGTACGGCGGCGGAAACATCAAAGTTCAAATGGCAGAACTCGCCGAAGGTGCCGACGTGGTGGTCGCAACGCCGGGGCGTTTGATTGACCTTATTTTAAATAAGTCACTGAAAACCAAGGCCATAAAAAAATTGGTAATTGACGAAGTAGACGAAATGCTCAATTTGGGATTTCGGACGCAGTTGAAGTTGGTTTTGGACGCTATTCCTCAAAAAAGGCAAAATTTACTTTTTTCCGCCACAATGACCGCCGAGGTAGAAACATTGATGGATACCTATTTTAATGCTCCAGAGCGAATTGAGGCCGCATCGATGGGCACTCCTTTGGAAAATATTGAACAGGTGGGGTATGAAGTTCCTAATTTTTATTCCAAAATAAACCTGCTGAAATTCCTGGTAACCAAAGATTTGTCTATGTCCAAAGTGCTGGTTTTTGTCAGTACCAAGCATTTGGCCAATCAGGTAGGCGAAGAAATGGAGGCGCGTTTTCCGGATCAGGTGGGCGTGATTCATTCCAATAAAGCGCAAAATAACCGGTTTACAACCGTATCACGTTTTGGAAATGGCGAGCTGCTTTTGCTCGTTTCAACGGATATAATGGCGCGGGGCATTGATCTGACGGACGTGTCGCACGTGGTTAATTTTGATATTCCGGACGAGCCCCAAAACTACATCCACCGCATTGGCCGGACCGGGCGGGCCGACAAAAGTGGCATTGCGATTAGTTTTATGACCGAAGCGGAAAAAGCATTTGTAGAACAGATTGAGGAATTCATGGGTCAGGCGCTCCCTTTACATCCGCTGCCCGAGGGTGTCATTCTTTCGGAAGTGCTGACTGAAGATGAGTTACCGAAAATTCACATGAAAAATGTGCTGGTTAAAGCCCCAAAGAGAGAAGATGTAGGACCGGCTTTTCATGAAAAAATTGATAAAAACAAAAAGGTAAACATACGCCGGAACATTGCGCAGGAAAAAATGCAAAAGTATGGCCGACCGATTAAGCGCAGCGGTAAGAAAAAATAGAATAAACTGACTGATAGCCTTATGTCCTCCACGCAACAGGTACACATTACCCGCTACAAGTCCGGGCAATCCTTCGGCACGAACGACCTGCTGACAGTTGAGGAGCCACTTGAAATAGGGATTCGCTACGGAATGTCGTTGCTGCACAAAAGCTTGTCAGTCAGTATGCGTACGCCTGGCCACGACGACGAGTTGGGGCTGGGTTTTCTGTTTTCGGAGGGCATTATCAGCCATAAAGATCAGGTCATCGGCACGGTGCAGGAAGCGCCCGACTGCATGACTTTTCTGCTGCATGAAGACGTTGCCTTTGATCCCACCGATTTTGAACGACATGTGTATGCCGCTTCGGGTTGTGGCATTTGCGGCAAATCGTCGCTTGCGGCAGTTCGTCAGCCGGTTGCTGTTTCAGATTTTAATGCTCCTTCGTGGAGCATTGAGGCAAAACTTCTCACGAGATTCCCTGAGATTTTATCCGAAAATCAAACCGATTTTGCAACCACTGGCGGTCTTCACGCGGCTGCTCTGCTGGAACCTGACGGTCGATTGGCGATAGTCCGTGAGGACATTGGCCGACATAACGCGGTTGATAAACTGATAGGTTATGCCCTGACAAACAACCTATTGCCTCTTTCTTCCAAAATATTATTGCTGAGTGGACGGGCAGGTTTTGAGTTGATTCAGAAAGCAGCTATGGCGGGCATTTCGTTTGTCGCTGCCGTGGGTGCGCCTTCGTCAATGGCGGTTACGCTGGCGCAGGAACAACACATGACGCTTGTCGGTTTTTTACGAAATGAACGCTTCAATGTATATTCAGGAAATGAACGTATTCTTTACCTTTAACGAGTCGCAATTGCCATGACACCATCTGCTGAAAATCCTGAAAAATTGACCGGCCTGCAAGTTGAAGGACGCAAGGCCGTAGCCGCCGGACTAACCGCCGTGGGCATCAGCTTACGAATGGTCATTGAAGAAGCAGGCGTAGTCCGGGGAAATAAGGCTTTGTTAAAAATGAATCAAAAAGGCGGCTTTGATTGTCCAAGCTGCGCGTGGCCCGATCCTGATGAACACCGCTCGCCCGTGGCTGAGTACTGTGAAAACGGTGCCAAAGCGCTGGCCGAAGAAGCCACCCAAAAAGCGCTTGGGACCGACTTTTTTGCAGAACATTCGGTTTACGATCTTTCGCAATTATCAGATTTTGAAATAGGTAAAAAAGGCCGCATTTCTCAGCCCATGTATTTAGCCCAGGGCGCCACGCACTATCGTCCGATTGGCTGGCAGGATGCTTTTCAAAAAATAGGCCGGCATCTGCAAGCCCTTGATTCTCCGGATGAAGCGATTTTTTATACCTCCGGTCGTACGAGCAACGAAGCGGCTTTTTTGTATCAGCTGTTTGTTCGGGAGTACGGTACCAATAATTTGCCCGACTGCTCCAACATGTGCCACGAGTCCAGCGGACTGGCGCTCAACGAATCATTGGGTATCGGCAAAGGCAGCGTGACGCTGGATGATTTTTATGAAGCCGAGGTGATTTTAGTGATCGGTCAAAATCCAGGCACCAACCATCCCCGCATGATGACCGCCCTGCAAAAAGGCAAACGCAATGGCGCCAAAATCGTGGCCATCAATCCTCTTCCCGAAGCCGGTCTCATCGGTTTCAACAATCCACAAACGGTCCGGGGTTTGTTAAACATCGATAGCTCACTTACGGATTTGTACATTCAAATCCGCACCAACGGAGACATGGCGCTGATTCAGGCGGTAGAGCGACTTCTACTGGATGAAGAAGACAAAGCTCCCGGCAGTGTGTTTGACCTGGATTTTATTCAACAAAAAACCCACGGTAGTCAGGAATTTCTGGATCATCTGCGTTCGCTTGATTTTGATGCTTTGGTTGCCATGAGCGGGGTACATTCGGATAAGGTTCGTGAATTGGCCAACCTTATTTTACATAAACAAAAAATAATCATTTGCTGGGCCATGGGCCTGACCCAACACGCCAACTCGGTAGATACGATCAAAGAAGTGGTCAATCTGCTTCTGCTAAAAGGCAGCATTGGCAAGCCCGGTGCGGGCACCTGCCCCGTGCGCGGACACAGCAACGTGCAGGGCGACCGCACAATGGGAATCTGGGAAAAAGTAAATCCGGTTTGGCGCGAAAATATCCGCTCGGTTTATGGTTTTGAAGTCCCCGAAAAAGACGGCTACGACGTCGTAAACGCCATTCATGCGATGCATCAGGGCAAAGCAAAGGTGTTTTTTGCTTTGGGGGGAAATTTTCTTTCCGCTACTCCCGACACGCTCTACACCGCGCAGGGCCTGCGCCAATGTGCCCTGACCGTGCAGGTATCGACCAAGCTGAACCGCAGTCATTTGGTACACGGGCAGGAAGCGCTGATTTTACCCACGCTCGGCCGCAGCGACCGCGATGTCGTGGCCGGAGAGGAGCAATTTATAACCTGCGAAAATTCGATGGGAGTCGTACAGGCGTCACGGGGAATGCTCAAACCCATTTCGGAGCAGCTGCTGAGCGAACCTGTTATCATTTGTGAATTGGCCAAAGCTACCCTCGGCACCCGCTCAAAGGTAGATTGGGAGTTGTACGCCCACCACTATGATAACATCCGCAACGATATTGCACGCGTGATTCCAGGATGCGAAGGGTACAATCATAAGGTTCGACGGCCAGCAGGGTTTTACCTGCCCAATGGCGCCCGGGAAGGAAAATTTAATACATCAGTAGGTAAAGCTGTGTTTAACCGGGCCGAGGCAACCGTTCCAGCCTGCCAACCGGGTGAGTACCTGATGATGACTATCCGCAGCCACGATCAGTTCAATACTACCATCTATGGCCTGGACGACCGCTACCGGGGCATTCATCAGGAACGGCGCGTGGTTTTTATGAACATGATGGATATGATGGAGGCGCACCTCAGTTCCGGCTCGGTGGTCGATCTTGTCAATATGGATGGCGGAGTAGAACGCATGGCCCGGACCTTCGTGGTGGTAGCCTATGACATTCCGCAAGGCTGCGTGGCCACTTACTTTCCCGAAGCTAACGTGTTGGTTCCCATCGGAAAAGTTGCCAAAGGCAGCCACACACCTGCCTACAAAACAGTGGTAATTCAAATAAAGAAACCTGCAAAGTAAACTGACTTTTTCTCAGCGGGGAGATAAAATCATCTGACGGTTCTGGATCGTGAGCGTCCCCTCCTGTCTTAGCGTTCGCGCCTGCCCGTCTGCGGAACTAAGCGTAACGGTTGTTCCCGAGGCAATTTGAACATCATCACACGAAAGTGGGATTCTCCCACAGCTCCACCGGCCTGCGTCGTGCCAAGTTCCAGAACTCAGACTTCGGCAGGTGGCTGCCTGAATAAAACCAAAGCTATGCGCTGTAGGATTTAGCCAAATTTTTCCATTGTTGGTAAAGCGGACAACTTCGCTGCCTTCTACCGTTGGCTGATTGAAAAAACTACTTCCCGGGCTAATCGTCGGAACAGCTCGCAAAGGCGCAACTCCCGTTGAGGAAGAAAACCAATAGTCGCCCCACCCGGTCGCTTCGTGATTATAGAGCAGAGCCCCATACCAATTGTAGAAAAATTTAGTTTGAGAAAATTCATTTGAACTCGCATTAGTCGTCACAGACATAATTTTGAAACCAATACTTTGCTGATAATTTCGCAATAAATCAGCCTTTTGTTTCCAAAAAACTGCATCCTGAAAGTTTCCTTCCGTAATCAGGTAACTTTCATTTAAATAAAAATCAGTACTTGTCAGCACCGTAGGCAACCCGGCTGGATTGTAGACAGGATGAACTATGGCACCAAATATTTCTTCAGGACGATTGCCGTTCACAAATACGGGTAGATTTTTTGCTTTGGCATAGCCTATTATCGTATTCATACGCTGGCGACTAACCCCATAATCGTATTCAAAATCATCATAAAAAATACCGTTGATCCCCATGGCTGCCCATTCATTTACCCGAATTTCGATTTCTGATAACGGTAGGTTTTGAATGGTTGTACTGGCATCGATGTACCCAAAAAATGTTGTGGCAGTTGTTAGCGGGCTATTTAGTAGCGCCACTGTATTGGCATGATCGCCGTGCGTGTTTTTTTCTAAGCCGTCGCCAAGAATGACATATTGATACTGGGCAAAATCTGCAAAAATACTTTGCAGATTCCCTCCATGAACTGCTGAATTAAGCACACTTGGCCATCCGTAATAAATCAATAAACGCTTTGGGGTAACCTGGGCTATGCTATTTTGGATGAAAAAGATGCAGATCGAGAGAGGAAGAAAAAGACGTATTTGCATGATTGTCAAGTAGATTATAGTGTGTGTTTTTACAAATATTTTTCAAAAATAAGAAATACAATCTGCCGCTTCAAGGTGCCTTTCCCTTTATTTTAAGTTGCTAAGAAATTTTTTAATCAACTTTAAAGCAGGGTATTAATGTTTGAATTCATCATTTTGTTACTATTAAAATTTCAGCCACTTTCTGTCTGAATCATTTTAAGAACGACAAGTATCACCTCCAAAAGGTCATTCACTTATGCTTACATGGCACTCATTGGAAATGTTACGCGAACAGATGCCGTTGAAATTTACACCGGCCGTTGGAACTTCTAATCGTCGTACTTGCTTTCACCAATGCAACTTATCTAACAGCTACTTATATGCAGGAAAAACAACCCAACAATCCGCTGCACGGCGTCACGCTGGAAGCAATTTTGAATCATTTGGTAGCCGAGTATGGCTGGGAAGAAATGGGGGAAATGATTCCGATTCGGTGTTTCAGGCTGGATCCGAGTGTCAAATCCAGCCTGAAATTTTTACGAAAAACGCCCTGGGCCAGGCAAAAAGTAGAAGAATTGTATATACGCAGCCTTCGCTGAAAACCTATGAATCTACTCCCGAACCGAAAGTTTATACACCGTTGTGGTATGGTAGGTAGCATCCGGCCGCAGCACTACCGACGGAAATTTAGGCTGATTTGGAGAATCGGGATAATGCTCCGTTTCGAGGCAAAAGCCCATGCGTTTGGTGTAAGTCACGCCTTTACCTGAGACTTTACCATTCAGAAAATTTCCGGTATAAAACTGTACGCCCGGCTCCGTTGTAAAAACTTCCAGCACCCGGCCACTTTCGGGCTCGTGCACGGTTGCAATTCTAAGCAACGCATCGTCAGCCCGTTCAATGACCCAACAATGATCGTAACCGCCGCCATGTTTGATTTGTACGTGCGTAGTGTCGTCAATACGTGCACCAATTGCCGTAGCTTTCTGAAAATCAAAGGGTGTAGCAGAAACGCCAATCAGTTTTCCGGTCGGAATCAGAGTTTCGTTTACTTCTACCAAACTATCCGAGTTGATGGTAACTTCGTGGGCAAGGATGTCGCGTTTCATGCCCGTTAAGTTAAAATAGCTGTGGTTGGTCAGGTTAACAATTGTAGGTTTGTCGGTTGTAGCTTTATAATCAATCGTTAGCTCCCCGCTGTTTGATAACGTATAATTGACTTCGGTTTTCAACTCACCCGGGTAGCCCTCCTCCATATCTTTGCTGACATAGGTTAGTTTCAGGCCCACAATCGTATCGCCCGGCACCTCTTCTGCCGTCCAAAGCACTTTATCAAAACCTTTGGTACCTCCATGCAAATGATTGGGACCGTTGTTGGTTACGAGTGAATATTTCTGTCCATCCAGCGAAAATGAACCACCGCCAATGCGGTTACCGTAGCGGCCAACCAAAGCGCCAAAAAATGGATTATTTTCTACATAATTGTTCAACGAATCCAGACCAAGAACCACGTCGGCCATTTCACCGTTTTTGTCCGGCGCCATCCATTGGGTAATAATTCCACCATAATTGGTAATCTTCACAACCATGCCATTGGCATTGGTGAGTGTGAATAAATCTGCCTGTTGGCCATCGGCCAGGGTGCCGTATACTTCCCTCGTAATTGTGGGCTCCATTGCTTGTTTTTGTTCGTTTTTTGATTGACAATTTACTAATAGGAGGCTTAATAAAGCCAGGGCAAATCCTGAAAAGGCCGAGGTGCGGCGGTTCAGGTTTTTTTTGTTTACTACAAATCGGGAGTTCATATACAGGCAGCTAAGGTTTAGGATTATTTAAAATTTGGATAAAACAGGTAAAAAAATCAAGCGGCCCCGGCTAATCAGTTAGTTCAGACGTACCGTCCGTAATCGTGACTCGGTAACACGGCAGCGCTATTCCGTATTTTTCAAGATAGGCACGTTTCATGCGTTCTTCAAAAAGCGCGGCACCACTTCTTTTTACCAGGTTGATGGTGCAGCCGCCAAAGCCCCCGCCCATCATGCGCGCCCCGAGCACATCGTCATTGGTGCGGGTGCAGTTTACCAGAAAGTCAAGTTCAGCGCAGCTCACCTCGTAGTCGTGCTGTAAGCCGTCATGTGTGGCGTACATTTTCTGCCCAAATTCCGACAGATTACCTTCCAGCAAAAGTTCACAAGCTCGTTGTACACGCTGAATTTCTTCTGTAATAAACAAGGAGCGACGAAACACTGCCTCGGGCATCTCGCTTTGGTGCGCCCGAACCAGCTCAGGCGTAGAATCCCGAAGGCTCTCAATCGTGGCATCGTGCTTTCTCAGTACCTGCACGCCCTGTTCACATTCAAGGCGGCGCGTGTTGTATTCAGAATCTGCCAGCGAATGCTTGACGCTCGTATCGCACAAAATAAGCAGGTATTCTTCCATCGGAAACGGGAAATATTCGTAGTCGAGCGAACGGCAATCCAGCCGAATGACCGACTCGGCTTTCCCAAAAACTGACGCAAACTGATCCATAATGCCGCACTTGACCCCTACGTATTCGTTTTCGGCCCGCTGCGCCATTTTTACAATTGCCAGCCGGTCGAGCCCCAGGCCAAAAACCTCATTAAGGGCAAAAAGTAACCCACATTCCAGCGCCGCTGACGAAGACATTCCTGCACCCACGGGCACATCACCCCCGAAGGCTGCCTGAAAACCCGGAATAGAATATCCGGCTTTTTGCAACTGATCCAGCACCGAAAGCTGATACTGCGGCCATTCCTGCAAAGGCTTTTCGAGGGCATCAACCGTGCATTCATACGATTCGCCTAGATCAACCGCCAGCAACCGAACCACGGAATCGGTGCGGGGCTGAATGGCAAAATATACGGCTTTATCAACACTCGCCGGAAGTACAAATCCGTGGTTGTAGTCGGTATGTTCGCCAATCAAATTGATACGTCCCGGCGATCTGAACAAACGGGGCGTGCCTCCAAAGGTTTCAAGATAGGCCTCCCGGATGCGGTCGGCGGTAGAAAGCATGGTATTCTGCATAAAGTGAATCTATCAAAGCAGGCGCTTCGGCTAAAAATTAGGACGTGTGTAGGTTAGGTTTTATTAAAATTTCAATATCCTTTGGTAAGATCAATTTGATTTTCAATGGATTTTCCCTCCATAAGCGCCTGACAATTGCGAACAAAAACAGCTACTTTTCCACTATCTTCATCGGCTTGTCCGCCTCCGGTATGCTGCGTAAGCACCACATTGGGCATTGTCCACAGGACGTGATCTTCCGGCAGCGGTTCCAGTTCGGTTACGTCGAGCACAGCGCCGCTGAGGTGTCCGCGTTGCAGAGCGTCGATCAGCGCGGCTTCATCGGTCGTATTACCCCGGCCCACGTTGGCATACACACTGCCGGGCTTCATGGCGTCAATCACCTGCTGATCCACAAACCGGTCGGCGGTTCCGGGCAGGGTACTAATCAGAATATCAACGGTGGGCAGTTGTGCCAGCAATTCTTCTTTGGTATGCAGCTCTGCCTCGGGCGAAGAGCGTGCCAGCGTCAATATTTCGCAGCGGAATCCGGTCAGCATTTCTTTGATCGCTTTACCAATCGTACCACTTCCCAGAATGACCACTTTCTGACCATCGAGCAACCGCAATTGGGGCCGCAGGGCGTGGCCTACCCACGTTTTTTGTTGCTTCAAAACCGTCAGCGTATCCACTCCCCTAAAAAAGGCGATGAGGCCACCCACAATCGTTTCGGCACAGGGCCGGGCAAACCAATCGCCCATATTGGCCACTTTGGCCTGAACGTTCACCGTACTGAATTTATCGAATCCGGCAGAATCCAACTGCCAGAATTCCAGCGTTTCTGAGTCTGCATTGAGCCATTCGGACGGTGGATTTCCCAGCACCCATTGGCTGCCCGTAAATTTTTCCCGGGCCGTTTCCGACGAGTCTTCCGGCTCTCGGAACAATATCGTGTGCCCATTTCCCAGCCCTTCCAGCAGGCGATTTCTCAGGGGCGGAGCCAAAAGTGTATGGATATAAATTTGCATCGTTTTTTAAAGCAAAGAGCAAGGTAAAGGTTTATTTACCTACAAGTTTATTAAGATTTTTATGAAAAACAGGAAATAACTTCATGCCAGCACTGCATAACAAGCGACCTTTTCGCGCTTTTTGTAGTACCAAAATGAGCTTAAAGAAAAATATTGCCGGGAATAATGAGCGACTGAATCAAAAAAATAATCCGAAATCTTAGCGCTTACACAGGTGTAGTAAAGCTATAATTCAGTTAATTAGCAGTTGGGATTTTCTCCCCAAAACCTTTTACCACTATCCTTTACTTAACGTTACTCTCATGGAAAACATTCTTGTTATTGGTGCTACCGGTTCTACCGGCACCGAAGTGTTGAAACACCTCCACAACCTGAACGTGCAGGTTTTTGCCGGTGTGCGTGATGAAGCCTCACATGCCAAAGTTAACCCGTACGCTCAGCCTGTACCCCTGGATTTTACCAAACCCGAAACGGTGCACGAAGCCTGTGCGGGAAAAGACCGGATTTTTCTGGTTACGCCCCTGATGCAAAATCCTGACGAAATTACGGCGCTCGTGGTGGAAGCCGCCAAAGCCAATGGCGTTCGGCACATTGTCCGCAGCTCTGCAGCCGGAGCCGATCCAAACGGTTCGATCATAATGGCCCGTTGGGCAGGCGCTTCCGAAGCCGTGCTAATTGATTCCGGAATTCCGTTCACAATCCTCAGACCTCATAGTTTTTTACAAAATTTTATAACCGCAAGTAGCTATACCATTCGTACGCAGGATGCCTACTATTTGCCTTTGGGAAATGCTCATTTGGCGCAGCTTGACCTGGCCGACCTGGCCGAGGTAGCAGCGATTGCCCTGACTACCGAAGATCATCTTGGAAAGATTTACGAGTTATCGGGACTTACCTACACAAGTGTTGAATTGGCAGAGATTCTTTCAGACGTAATGGGTAGGAAAATTTCCTATATCGACACTCCCGAAGTCGATACCCGCAATGCTTTGCTGAGCTATCAGCTCCCCGAATGGATGGTAGATTCGTTGATGGAACTGTACTATATTATCAAACAAGGCTGGACAGATACGTATACCGATGATTTCAAAAATATAACGGGAAAGGAATATACGTCTGCTCGAACCTTCTTTGAAAAGAACCGGGAATATTTTATTTCTGAGAAATAATTCTTACCTGATTTTCATCAGAAATTCTACTTGCGAACGTATGATTTATCCCAAATTCAGGGATCGGTCGTACGTTTTTTTTATTTAAGGCACCTTTAATTCCGGAATGGAAATTACTGTTAAAAACTTGAAAATGTTCAATGGACAAAGTTTTTTGGTAAATTCCGACTTGAAATCCCCGCAAAAATCACCTGGGATGCGTAATAAATCAGAAGAAAACGCAACCGATCAGGAATTTTATCCAAAGTCAAAACAGTTGCATAAACAATAGTTTGTATTCTATTTTGCATAAAAAATTATCTATGGAAAGTGAACCAATGAATGAAGTTCCCTCGCTTGATTTGAGCGATTTTACCTCGGCCGATCCCGCCGTAAAAGCAAAATTTGTGGCCGATTTGGGTGCAGCATTTAACACTATCGGCTTTGTTGCTATTAAAAATCACGGACTTACCGAAGATATGCGCCTGCAATTGTACGAGCAGGTTCAGCGGTTTTTCAGCCTGCCTGAGGAAGAAAAAAAGAAGTATGAATTTATGGAATTGGCTGGACAGCGGGGCTATATCGGCAAAGGTCGCGAAACAGCCAAAGGATTCAAAGTTGCTGATTTAAAGGAGTTTTACCACATCGGGCAACCCGAACCTGTGGGCGAAATGCCAGCCAATATTTTTCCGGATAATCTACCCGAATTTGAGGCCTACACCACACTTGTCTACCGTACTTTTGAAACCACCGGCAAAACGCTGTTGCGCGCCCTCGCGCTGTACCTGAATTTGCCCGAATTGTATTTTGAAGATAAGGTAAAAAACGGCGACAGTATTTTGCGGGCCCTGCACTATTTTCCTATTCAGAATCCGGAATTACTACCCGAAGGAGCCGTACGGGCGGCTGCGCATGGAGATATTAACCTCATTACTCTGCTGATGGGCGCAAGCGCCGAAGGGTTGGAAGTGTTGCGACACGACGGAAAATGGATCGCAATTACCGCTTTGCCGGATCAGATTGTGGTAAACGTGGGCGACATGCTCGACCGCCTTACGAACCATAAATTGAAGTCCACAATTCACCGGGTAGTGAATCCGCCCATCGAAAAAATGGGCACTTCCCGCTATTCGATTCCATTTTTTATGCATCCACGTGCCGACATGAATCTTTCGTGTTTGGACAGCTGTGTAGATGCCGATCATCCCAAATTATATGTTGACATGACTGCCGGAGAATTTTTGGATGAGCGATTGCGGGAATTAGGTTTAAAAAAATAATTGAAGTTCCCTGCCTTTACCTCTGTTTGGCATCCCCAATACCCTCTCTTGTCTATCTCAACAAATCATGCGTCGATTTCGCTACCTGATTTTCTTAAAGGACGTCCTCCTGTTGGCCTGTACGGCCTTCGGGGGGCCGCAGGTACATTTGATGATGATGATCGATTTGCTGGTAGTCAAACGGCGCTACCTAACCGAAGCCGAGCTCCTTGAATTACAGGCACTTTGTCAGGTTTTGCCCGGCCCCACTTCCACCCAAACCGTGACCGCACTGGGTTTCAAAATAGGTGGGCCGAGCCTGGCGTACCTCACCGTTCTGGTATGGTCGTTGCCGGCGATGGTGCTTATGACTATGGCCGCAATCGGGATTTACCTGCTCGAAGAAAAAGAAATTTCGCTCAATTTCGCCCGTTTCCTGGGTCCAATGGCCGTGGCATTTCTGATTCACGGAGGCTTCAAAATTGCCGGAAAAGTGATCCATGATTTTCAAGGTTGGGGACTGCTGATTATTTCAGCAGCAGTGACTTACCTTTATCCTTCCCCTTACATGACGCCCGTGGTCATTGTGCTGGGAGGCGTGGTAGCTTCCTTGAATTTCAAACAACAACCCAAAATGGATAAAGAACGCCTGCGGATCAATTGGAGCAACTTTTTGCTGTGGTTGGCCGTACTTATTGCGGCAGCAGTTGTGGGCGCTGTAACCAAATCGCTTCCGGTTCGACTCTTTGAGAACTTTTATCGAAACGGCAGCCTGGTTTTTGGGGGCGGGCAAGTACTGATTCCGATACTTTTTAATGAGTTTGTTAATTTCAAACACTACCTCACACAGGAGGAATTTCTGACAGGTATGGCGCTGACGCAGGTGGTACCGGGCCCGGTTTTCTCCATTTCTACCTACGTGGGGGCTATGTCCATGCAGCATTTAGGCATTTCAGGACTTATTTTGGGGGGATTGGTCGCTACCGTTGGGATTTTTCTGCCGGGCACTTTCTTTATTTTCTTTGCGTATCGGTTTTGGGATCAGCTTAAAAAATACCGGGGCGTGCGGGCATCTCTGCAAGGCGTTCATGCCACGAGTGTCGGCCTGATGCTCTCGGCTGCTGCTACGCTCTTTGTGCCGATGGTCGTTAGTTGGCCGCCTTTAATTACCTTAATGGCAACCCTCGTCGTACTTACATTTACCAAAATCCCCTCCTACCTCATTATTTTGGGCGGGCTGCTTCTTGGGTTTATTCTTTGATTTCTATTGCTTACCACTAAGGAATTAAGAAAAGTAAGAAAAACTTTATTCCCTTAATTTCTTAATGGTTCAACTAGTACCCGAACGGCAAATCCGCCTTTCCGTTGCAATCTTCCCAGTATTTTCCAAACTTTGGCAAAACAACGTTTCGGCCTGACCTGACATGAAAAAAAATCTGTTCATTCTTCTGTTTTCTTTACTCTTTTTCATCAATTATTCTCCGGCGAAGGCCCAAACCAAGCCTGAATTTCTGCGACTCAACGCTACCCAAAAAGCCTGGGTTGATTCCGTTTTTAACAGCCTCACACCCGACGAACGCATTGCTCAGCTCATCATGATTGCCGCAACCTCGGACACCAAACGCTCGCTGATTGATACCGCCAGAAGCAATCCGGCGGCGGTTCGGCAGATGATTCGGGATAACAAAATTGGCGGGGTGGTTTTTTTTCAGGGCGGCCCGCTGCCACAGGCCCGGCTGACCAACGAGTATCAGGCACTGTCCAAAGTACCACTGTTGGTTGCAATGGATGCTGAGTGGGGCCTTGCTATGCGTATCGACAGCACCGTGCGCTATCCCTACCAAATGACGTTGGGCGCTATTCAGGGAAATGAAAATTTGATTTTTGACATGGGTGCTCAGTTGGCCCGGCAGGCACGCCGATTAGGTGTACATATCAACTTTGCACCCGTCGCTGACGTCAATAATAATCCTAATAATCCGGTTATAAATTTCAGATCCTTTGGGGAAAATAAATACCGGGTAGCCGAAAAAGCCCTTGCCTACATGAAAGGCATGCAGTACAACGGCCTGCTTACAAGTGCCAAACACTTTCCCGGCCACGGCGATACCGGTACCGACTCACACTATGACCTGCCGCTGATCGCCAAAAGCCGGGCAGAGCTGGATTCTCTCGAATTATATCCATTTAAGGTTCTGATAAATAATGGATTAAGTGGGACCATGATTGCTCACCTGAGTATTCCGGTGCTGGACAGTACGCCCAATTTGCCTTCTACACTTTCCAAGCCAATAGTTTCTTCCCTATTACGGGATTCGCTCGGGTTTCAGGGATTAATCTATTCTGACGCTATGAATATGAAAGGTGTTACAAAGTACTTTTCGGACGGAAAAGCCGACGCAATGGGCCTGGAAGCGGGAATGGATTTGCTGGAATTTACCGAGGATGTACCCAAAGCAATTGCCGAAATAAAAAAGTCAATTGCCGAAGGACGCCTCACGCAGGCAGAGGTGAATGCCCGCTGCTACAAGGTTTTACAGGCCAAAGCCTGGGTCGGTTTAAACAAGATCAAACCCATTGAACTGGCAAATCTATACGAAGACCTAAATCCCAAAGAAGCCGAACTTACCAACCGCCTCCTGACCGAAAAAGCCCTGACGATTCTGCAAAATGACCAGAATTTACTGCCTTTGCAGCGGCTCGATACACTGAAAATTGCAGCGATTTCGCTGGGGGCAGATACTGTTACGACTTTCCAAAACAAAGCCGGACTTTATACGCAAATTGACAATTTTAGATTATCCTCAAAACCCACCCCGGCGCAGATTGATACGCTTCTGGCGCAGGTTCGGGGGTATAATTTATTGCTCGTAGGTGTGCATCAGGGAAGTATTTCCCCCCGATTGAACTTTGGCCTGACACCGGGCATGAAAACTGCGCTGGAATCGCTCATGGCTACCAACAAAGCCGTGGTTACACTTTTTGGCAATCCCTATGTACTCAACAAAATTGATCAGCCCGAGCGCGCCAAAGCATTGGTAATGGCTTATCAATTGACTCCCTTTACGGAAGACTTGTCCGCACAGTTGATTTTTGGAGCAATTCCTGCCGAAGGAAAACTCCCCGTGACGGTCAACAGCCGCTATGCCTACGGCGCCGGCCTGATTACTCCTTCGCTGAAACGGCTTAAATATACACTGCCCGAAGAGGTGGGACTAGATTCCAAAATCATTCAGTCCAAAATTGACTCCATTGTGCAGGTAGCGCTCACGCAGCAGGCAACGCCGGGTTGTGTGGTACAATTGGCCAAAGATGGAAAAGTGTTTTTCCGAAAAGCCTATGGAAAACATACCTACGAAGGCGATGAACCTGTCAAGCTCAACGACCTGTACGACCTTGCTTCGGTTACCAAAGTAACGGCCTCCACGCTGGCACTGCTGAGTCTGTACGATCAGGGAAAGTTTGACCTGGATGCAACCATGAAGGATTATTTGCCTTTCCTGAAAAAATCAAACAAAGCGGATTTGTCCTGGCGTAAAGTACTGACCCACAGTGCGCGGCTGAAATCCTGGATTCAGTTTTGGCGGGAAGCCCAAAAGCCCGATGGAAGCTGGAAAAAGAATACGTTCAGCACGACGCGTTCTGATAAATACCCCACGTCGGTGGTGGGCGACAGTCTGTTTATTCATAAAGATTATCAGAAAGTCATTTTTAAATCGATCAAAGATTCGCCCCTTAACCCCGAAGAAGGCTATGTGTACAGCGACCTTTCGTTTATTTTATATCCGACAGTTGTTAAGAATATTACCGGCGTGGATTTTGAAACGTATTTAAAAGAAAATTTTTATAAATATCTGGGAGCTAATTCGTTGACTTTCAATCCAAAACGTTTTTATTCGCTGGATCAAATTGCGCCGAGCGAGCGGGATACATTTTTTCGCCAAACGCTTATTCACGGACAAGTACACGACGAAGGCGCGGCGATGCTGGGCGGGCTCAGCGGCCACGCCGGACTTTTTGGCAATGCCAATGACCTCATGAAAGTCATGCAGATGTACCTTCAAAATGGCTACTATGGGGGTAAGCAACACATTAGTTCTCAGGCACTTTTTGATTTTACCCGCTACCAATTTCCCGAACTCGGCAGCCGACGAGGCATTGCGTTTGACAAACCGACGTTCAAATATTCGGGCAACGCGCCCCGCTACGCACACCCGATGAGTTTTGGACATACGGGCTTTACGGGCATCATGGTTTGGATGGATCCTGCGATCAATCTTGACTTTGTGTTTTTGTCGAATCGGGTGTATCCTACCCGCGAAAATTCCAGATTGTATCAGCTCAACATCCGCACAGCCATCATGGATGTTGTTTATGAGGAATTGGGCAAGCGGAACAGTATAAAATAAAATCTATTTTTTTAGGAGAAGAGTTACTATTCCTTAATTCTTCTCCTAAAAACAAGTTGAAAATTTAATCCTTCATCTTCTCTTCAATCATCGCCACAATCTCTTTGTGATTCTTTGATCGGGCAAATTCGAGCGGTGTTTTACCTTCCTTTGAGCGGATCGACAGATCAGCATTGGCAACCAACAGTACTTTCACAACCTCTACGTTGTTTTGCCAAATGGCATCGTGCAGCGCTGTGTAGCCGTTATAAGGACCCTGCCGGTTAATATCTATGTGATTCTCAATCAATACTTTGGCTGCTTCGGCTCGTCCGGCATAGGCTGCGGCGTGCAGCGCGGTGGCTTTCATCGAGGGGTCCAGGGCGTGTACATCGGCTCCTGCTTCCAAAAGTACCTTCACAATTTCGTGATAGCCTTTGTAGGCAGCCATCACAAGCGGTGCATCCTGATTGGAATCCAGCTCGTTTACATCAGCTCCCTGTTGAATCAGCTGATGGACAAGCGATACATTATTTCGGTTAACGGCGGTCATTAGTGCAGTCATCGTTCTTTTTGTTTTGTTGAGTAAAAATTCCTTTTCCAGTAAAAATACATGACTTGCTGGTATTAAGGATGACTTCCCTGGGGTTGTCTTTGAAAATAGACGATTTTCCTTCGCTCGCTTATAGGCTAAGTCAGGATTATAAAAACCCTTCGGACTACTAGTTTACGTGACAATCGTATTTTTTAAAAAATCTAAGTAACTTGACATTTTTAACCAAATGCATCAACATGAACAGATTTTTTAAAATAATTCCTAAACCGGTTTACTTGTATGTACTAACTCTTGTTTTTACTACATTTTGGACAATTACTCCTAACCTACTGTCAGCCAGCCCAATGGCGATTTCTCTGGAAGGGCGCTGGGATATTACGGTGGATATGAACGGCAAACCGGCTCCTTCGTGGCTGGAAGTCCGGCATTCGGGCAATCGTACGTTGGTCGGGCAATTTGTGTCCGTTTCGGGAAGTGCCCGGCCTATTTCAGAAGTACACGTTAAAGACAATACATTCCATTTCGCCATTCCTCCGCAGTGGGAAAGCGGAACGGGCGATTTTTCGGTTAAAGGAACCTTTCAGGGCGATAAAATCAGCGGCTCACTGACAACCCCCGATGGCAAAACGTATAGCTGGACGGGCGTGAGGGCACCTTCCCTTCGCCGGACTTCTCCGCCGGTTTGGGGAAAACCGATCAAATTGACACAGGGAAACTCACTTACCGGCTGGCATGCCGAGGGTACCAATCAATGGGTAATTAAGGATGGTGTTTTGAAAAGTGAAAAGTCGGGGGCAAATCTTATAACGGATCAAAAATTCAACGATTTTAAGCTGCACGTAGAATTCCGCATTCCCAAGGGAAGCAACAGCGGCGTGTATCTGCGCGGGCGTTATGAGGTGCAGGTAACCGACGGCAAAGGCATGGAACCTTCGCCCGGCGAATTGGGCGGTGTATACGGGTTCATCAGCCCAAGCGAAATGATGGCCAAAGAACCCGGCGAGTGGCAGTCATTTGACGTGACGCTGATCGGGCGAATGATTACGCTTGCGGTCAATGGAAAAACGGTCATTACCAATCAGGAAATTCCGGGAATTACCGGCGGTGCGCTCGATAGCAACGAAGGCGAACCGGGCCCCTTGTACATTCAGGGCGACCACGGTCCGGTAGAATACCGCAACATTGTCATCACTCCTGCCAACTAATTTTTCACCCTACGATGTATTCCCCCCTTGGTATGAAAGTACTCTTTTTTGCCCTTTGCCTAACTGGACTGAGCGCACAACTCGTGGCTCAGCCATCCGGTACAACCCGACAAATTCAGGATCTTACCAATAAAGCCTACCCGCAACTCGAAGCTCTCTACAAGCATTTGCACCAAAATCCGGAGCTGTCTTTGCAGGAAGAAAAAAGTGCCGCCAGGATGGCTTCTGAACTTAAAGCGCTGGGCTTTGAGGTGAAAGAAAAAGTAGGTGGCCACGGAATTGTTGGAGTTTTTAGAAATGGCCCCGGTCCGACGGTACTCATTCGGGCCGACATGGATGCCTTGCCTTTGGAAGAAAAAACCGGCCTGCCCTACGCCAGTAAGGCCCGCGGAATAAATGCCGCCGGCAACGAAGTATCCGTTATGCACGCCTGCGGGCACGACATTCACATGACTGTGTTTGTAGGTACAGCGCAAGCGCTGATCAGTTTGAAAAATAGCTGGAAAGGTACGCTCGTGATGGTGGGGCAGCCTGCTGAAGAAAATGGATTGGGTGCGGATCAGATGCTGAAAGACGGGCTTTTTGATTTTGCACCCGTGCCGGATTATGCCCTGGCGCTGCACGATAATTCGTACCTGCCCGCCGGAACCATCGGCTACCGCGAGGGGCCGCTGATGGCAAGTGTGGATATGATGGATATTACAGTGTTTGGGCAGGGAGGCCACGGGGCCGCTCCGCAAACCACCATTGACCCCGTGGTCCTGAGCGCCCAACTAATCATGGCGTTTCAAACCATAGTTAGTCGTACCATCAACCCCATCGACCCGGCGGTAGTTACGGTTGGCTCGATTCATGGCGGAACCGTGCACAACATCATTTCAGATGAGGTAAAAATGCAGCTAACGCTACGCTCCTACTCGCCAGAGGTGCGCACCAAAACGATTGAATCCATTAAGAGAATCAGTCAAAATCTGGCGCTTTCGGTGGGATTACCTGCCGACAAAATGCCCCACATCAGCATTCGCGAGCCCATGACGCCCGCCACGGTCAACGATCCTGCGCTCACACGACGGATGGTGGGACTTTTCAAAAATATTTTCGGAGAAAATAAACTCGTTGAAACCGAACTGTACATGGTTGGTGAGGATTTCAGCCGTTTTGCGCTCGAAAATAATCGCGTTCCGATATTTATGTTTTGGCTTGGTACTTTATCTGAGGAGCGGATTCGGGAGGCCAAAGCAAAAGGCGAACAGCTCCCCTCGCTGCACTCACCGTTGTTTGCACCTGTGCCTGAGCCAACCATCAAAACGGGAGTTTTGGCCATGAGCAGCGCCGCTCTTGATTTGTTCAAAAAGTAAAATCAGGAGGCTCTGGTAAACATTTTTTATAGTTTCTGATTTATATTTCAAAGCAGTTTGGAGAAATAAACTCCCAAACTGCCCCGGTTTATTCCTGAGCAGGGTCACAGAAACGTTCGCCCCGACTCAGGAATTTTATTCATTCAACGCTGATAACTTCATTGAAACTCGCAACATCGGCCAGCTTTGGGCAGGCACACACTTCTCCTGACGACCTCCTGGGACCCTTATTTGAAGCCGTTCAGATGAGTCGTATTTTTGATGACTCCAAAACCTTCGCCGACTGTATTCCCAGGATGGATCCACCGGGCATCATTGAAGAATATATTCATCAGAAAGATCATCCTGATTTTAGCCTGGAAGCATTTGTTCGGGAGTACTTTCGATTGCCACACCTGATAAAGACCAAAGATCAAGCCGACGAGCCACGGCCTTTATCCGAGCATATTCACCGGCTTTGGTCGCGGTTGTCGCGAAAGCCCGAAGATCAGCGGCGCGGCGGTTCGCTGATTCCACTGCCGGAACCATACGTAGTGCCGGGAGGCCGTTTCCGTGAAATCTACTACTGGGACAGCTACTTTACCATGCTTGGGTTGCGGGAGTCGGGCCGACAGGAAATGATCGAGCACATGATTAACAACTTCGTGTATTTACTGGATAATTTCGGCCATATACCTACGGGCAATCGTACCTACTATTTAAGCCGGTCCCAGCCGCCATTTTTTGCACTTATGATACGGTTGTACAGCGAAATGGAAGGTAAAAAAATCCTGCTCCGCTACCTTCCTCAGCTCCGGCGGGAATATGACTATTGGATGGATGGGGCCGATCGGCTGACGAAACCCTACTCTGCGAATCGTCGCGCTGTACTTTTACCAAATGGAACCGTACTAAATCGCTACTGGGATGACCGGGCTACGCCGCGTCCTGAATCGTACTTTGAAGATGTGGAGCACGCCCACGCTTCCCGCGATAAATTTGGGATGAAACCTGAAAAAACCTACCGCCACATCCGGGCCGCCGCCGAGTCGGGCTGGGATTTCAGCAGTCGGTGGATGGCCGACGGCAAAACCTTTGAATCCACCGAAACGACCGATATACTTCCCGTAGACCTCAACTGCCTGATGTACTATCTGGAAAATACGCTTGCCGAAGCCTACTACCTGGCAGATCAGTATGAGCTCTACCGACGCTTTGATCAGAAAGCCCGCTTGCGTCAGGCCGCTATACAGCAGGTATTTTGGGATCCGAAGCGGCAATTTTATATGGATTTCAATTTTGTAAAAAATGCCTTCACACCTGTTTTTACCCTGGCCGGAGTGTTTCCACTGTACTTCAAATTAGCCTCTCATCAGCAGGCGCGTTTTATAAATGCCTACATCCGCCTTAACTTTATGCGTTCAGGCGGCGTACTGACCTCCCTCAACAACACCGGACAGCAATGGGATGTACCCAACGGATGGGCACCCCTGCAATGGATTGTGTACAAGGGTCTTCGCAACTATAACTTTGATAAAACTGCTGAAAATCTGAGACTTAATTTCATGAATCTGGTAGAAAAACACTATCAGGCTACTGGCGATATTTTGGAGAAATATAATGTTTCCAATACAAAATTAGTGGCCTGTGGAGGAGAATATGCCGTGCAGGAAGGTTTTGGCTGGACCAATGGTGTATATTTGAAGTTGAAAAAACAAAAATCAATCTAATTATCTGTGATTCATGAAATACGTATTGCACGCTTACGACCATATCGACTCTGAGGCATACGAACGCCGCATGCAGGCGCGCCCGGCTCATTTTGAAAGAGCCCGCAAATTAAAGGCAGACGGGAATTTTATTTTGGGTGGCGCTTTACTTGACCCCGCAGGCACGATGATTGGTTCGATGATGCTCGTCGATTTTGAAACCGAAGATCAACTTCATGAGTGGCTGGAAAGTGACCCCTACGTTACCGGAAAAGTCTGGAACACACTGGATGTGAAGCCTTTTCGGCAGGCAGATATTTAAATAAACCGCTGGCCTATTTTTTGTGGATTAAATCAAACCTAACTTTCCTCTTTTTGGAGCATCGGCCTCACAACTGTCGAAACCTTTTTTTACTTCATGCGCAACGTTCAACTTATTTTTCTGGTTTGCTCGCTTATTGGCACAACTCTCTCCGGCTGTAATTCCGTCACTTCCCGACAATCTTCCGAACCGCTTGTGGTACAGGACAGCCCCGACATACAATCGTCGCCCAACGATTTTTACGTAATACCCGGTAAAAAAGTCGGCATGGTTCATAAAACTTCCAGCGAACAAGCGCTTATGGAGCTTCTGGGAAATGAAAACGTTCAGGCCGATTCTATTTACATCGGCGAAGGAGCTTATATATGGGGCACTACGCTTTTTAAGGGGACACCCAACGAAGCGCACATCATGTGGGCCGACACCCTGCAGCGCGCTACACCCGAATGGGTTCGTCTGGGGACAGTAGAAAATCCGGAACAAAGTGAATGGCTGCTGGAAGGCGACCTGAGGCTGGGTTCTACCTTGCAGGAAGTTGAAAAAGCAAATGGCAAACCTTTTGTTCTTACCGGTTTTGACTGGGATTTTGGCGGCACCGTAAACGACTGGAAAGGTGGAAAACTTTCCTTCTCAACGGATCGCCGAAGCTACCTGAGCCTGATTTTTGCGTATGATTCAGAAGATGAAAAACAGGTACAGCTTGCGACCTCCGTTTCTGGTGATAACCTCTTCACGTCAAGTCAACCCGGCATGTACCAACTCAACCCCAGGGTACAGTCTATGCTGATCCGATTCAAATGATAGAAGCTGTACTATTTGACATGGATGGCCTGTTGGTCGATTCGGAACCGATTTGGCAGCAAGTGGCCCTGGACGTATTTGCAACCGTAAACGTTCCGCTGACGGTCGAGATTTGTCAGGAAGCTACTGGCCTGGGAACGAGTCAATTTGTACAATACATCTACGACCGAATGCCCTGGACCGGGAAAACTCAGCTTCAAATTGGTGAAGAAATTCTGGCTCTTGCGCATGTGCGTATTGCCCATGATGCGCAGGAAATGCCGGGAGCCCCGGAAACCGTTCGTTTCTTTGCCGATCAAAATATTCCTTTGGCCATTGCGTCGGCTTCGCCTATGAACATTATCGAAAGTGTGCTCGATCGCCTGGAACTTAAACCTTATTTTAAACTCTGGCATTCTGCCCTACTCGAAGCCCGCAACAAACCCTACCCGGATGTGTATTTGGGCGCTGCCCGAAGGTTGGGGGCCAATCCTGCCCGTTGTCTGGCATTTGAAGATTCGGGAAATGGCCTGAAATCTGCGGTAGCCGCGGGCATGCTCACGGTGGCCGTTCCGGCAGCTTACGAACTTTCGGACCCTAAGTTTGACGTAGCCACCATAAAAATTCCTTCCCTGCGTTATTTTGACCAGAATATTTTTAATACCTTGTTACAAAAATTTCGCTAAGTTTTTCCCGTAAATCTTATGAAACTCCCCCTATATCAGTTGGATGCCTTTACTGATCGTCTCTTTGCGGGCAATCCTGCGGCCGTTGTTCCGCTGGAATCATGGATTCCGGACGAACTGATGCAACAAATTGCCTGTGAGAACAACCTGGCCGAAACTGCATTTTATGTAGCCACCGAAACCGGTTTTCACATTCGCTGGTTTACACCAACGACCGAAGTAGATCTCTGCGGACATGCTACCCTGGCAGCTGCCTACGTAATTTTTATCATAAAAGAATATCCCGAATCCGAAATCTCCTTCGACTCACGCAGCGGTTTACTGACAGTTTCCCGCACGGATTCCTGGTTTACGCTCAATTTTCCGGCAGATACGCTACATATAGCCGTAGCGCCACCCGCACTCCACGAAAGTATGAGCGCTCTGGAACCTTTTGATGTATTTAAGGGAAAATCAGACTATTTGGTAGTAGTCGAAAACGAAACGCAAATTCGGGAAATGACGCCGGATATTCTCGTGCTTTCTACCATTCCTACCCGTGGAGTGATTGTGACTGCTCCCGGCGATGAGGTCGATTTTGTATCCCGCTTTTTTGCCCCTCAGTCAGGCATTGACGAAGACCCTGTAACCGGTTCAGCACACACAACGCTGATTCCTTTCTGGGCCGAGCGGCTCAATAAAACGTCTATGACCGCCCGTCAGCTTTCGCCAAGAGGCGGTTTTCTTCGGTGTGAACTTGCCGGAGATCGCACCTTGATCAGCGGACAGGTTCGGTTATATCTGACCGGAGAAATAGAAACTGAGTAACGGTTTTCAAATCGTATTTTTACATCTGTTGTGTTCATGATCTGTGTGCGTTCCTTTTTTTTAACTCTATTAGGCCTTCTGCTGATTCCATTTTCAGGTGTATTTGCTCAAAAGGAGCTGACCTATGATTTCAGCAAAGGATTGTCCTCCACAGATAGTACCGGCCCGTCGTTGCTGCCTTTGGGAGAACCCGGGAAGTTTGTCGAAGAAGTTCTGCCGGAGCTTGGTAAAAAAAAGCGAATAGTGTATCAGTTTGAAGAAAACTCTGGGTTACAATTTGACAATAGCTCGGCAGACGGATTTCTGAACGGATCTTTTACCATTGAAATTTACTTTCGCCTGCGCGACCTCGAAAGCTGGAAACGTGTACTGGATTTTAAAAATCGTCAGTCTGATAATGGTTGCTACATTTACGAAGGCAGGCTCAATTTCTTCAACTTCGCTACGGGCGAAAAAGCACCCGTCAAACCCAATGAGTACGTACACTATGTGTTTTCACGAGATGTGGAGACACACGAAATCAAAATGTACGTGGATGGCGAGTCCAAAGTAGCCTTTCGCGATCCCGGCGATGAAGCCGTGCTGGGGAAAGATCAGGTACTGAACTTTTTTCAGGACGATCTGATTGCCCGCAACGAGGCAAGCAGTGGCGCTGTGGCGCTGATCCGGCTCTATGACCGCGTCATGACTCCGGTGCTCGTGCGGCAGCAGTTTCAGCAATTGGCCCGGACGATTGATGCATCCGCACAGGTTCCAAATCCCCCGAAAGAAACACCTATTTTGCCGGAAATACGGGTTACAGCGCCCAAAAGAACCCCTACAATTGAGATCACAGGCAAGGTTTATAACAATCGGAATCTGGATTTTTTGGCAAGTGTGGATCTGATTGTACGGAAAGTAAGTAACGACTCAATTGTTGCCCGAACCAAAGCGACCAATGGGATTTACCGGGTGATGGTGAAGCCTTTTGAAACCTATAAAATTACCGCCGTAAGTCAGGGCTTCAAAGAGCGAAGTATTTTGGTGAGTCCTACGCGTGAAACTACGGAAGTACAAACACTGCTGAATCTCAGTGAAGAAGATTTTGACGAACCTATTTTACACGTTCCCTTTTTACAAAGCGATTCAGCTTTGTCAGAAAATGGAATCATAGGATTGGACAGCGCACTGATTTTTTTGAAAAGCAGGCCGGATCTACAAATAATCCTGCACGGACACACCGATAATGTAGGTGAATTTGACAAAAACCTGGCGCTTTCTGAGCAGCGGGTACTGGTTGTGAAAGCTTTTTTGGTGCAGAAAGGAATTTCTGCCGAACGCATCAGCGGGCAAGGCTACGGCCCTACGCGCCCGCGGGCGAGCAACAATTCGGAACCGGCACGACAGCGCAACCGACGGGTAGAGATTTGGGTGGAAGCTATAAAAAGATAAAGCCTTCTCATATGAGAAGGCTTTATACTGACTATTCCTAAACCCTTAACCTTTTCTACTTGAAAAAACTAATTATCTTTATTACAAAGCCGGAGCCGTGGGTGCTACATAGAGCGGTGTTTCAAAAACCACGGGGGTCAGGCTATTCATATCAAAATTCCAGATAAACTGAACTTGCTGAACTGTTTTGTTCAAATCACGCGTCCACTGTATGGCTTCTTCGCCCCGTTGACGGTTCAGTTTTGTATTGAGCGATTTTACCGCTTTCAAAAATGCAACTCGGTCTGTTTCGGGGGTGCTAAGTAACTTAGACGGTGAAAGGCTGTACTGCGTCACAATTCTTTCAATCACACTCCACTCTGACTTCTTGCTGAACTTGGAGAAATTCTCAGAGATATACGCTGAAAACTTTACTTCGGTTCCTTTTGAAAGTACCTGTGCTCTTGCACTCGAATCGTTTTTACTTACATTAGAAAAACTAGCGAGGGGGTTTGCAAAAAGTATTACTCCCAATACTGACGCAAATATAAATCTTTTTTTAGAACTATTCATGGTTTTGTTCAATTTTTATTTTCAGTTAATGAACATGCAAATATCCATGTATTGTTCCGTTCCGCCAAATGCATATCTGGCCAATTACCGAATAATATTTTGTATATTATTTCTTATTTTTACATAAAAGCTCATTTAAATACTTTCTACGAACCTTAAACCAAATTAAATTTTATATCCACTTGTATGCGATACAGTTTTATTCTACCGGAACAATAGATTAAAATTCTTTATTTAATACAATCATTGATTGAAAATATTCATGGTTTGCTGAACGCCCGACGTGCAAAATGAGAGCGTTATATCTCCTGCCCGGTCCAAAAACACGGGAAGTTCGTCCATCTCTCTGTCGGTAAATGCTTTAAGTACGTATTCTACCTGCCGTCCCCGCGGAAAATCACTGCCAATTCCGAAGCGCAGGCGGGCGTAGGTTTGGGTGCCCAGAATTTCTTCAATATTCCTTAGGCCATTATGTCCTCCGTGCGAGCCTTTGGGTTTCAGTCGCAGCGTTCCGAAGTCCAATTGGAGTTCATCGACAATTACCAGCACGTTTTCAATCGGAATTTTCAGCGTATCCATATAGTAGCGAATGGCTTTACCGCTGAGGTTCATGTAGGTAGTTGGCTTTATAAAGTGAATCTGCCGTCCTTTGTGCTTCCATTCGGCGGTGTAGGCCAAACGCTCAAAGGAGAACCGGAAATCGTGCTGTGCTGCCAGGCGATCGAGCGTCATGAAGCCTATGTTGTGGCGTGTGAGGGCATATTCGGGGCCAATATTTCCAAGACCGGCGATGAGGTATTTCATAAAAAGTTTAGAAAATTCGTTGTTAAGACCTTACTTTAAGCCACAAATGTCGTGAAATATTCAAATGGCTCAAAAACGACTCATTCTCAGCAGTCCACTTTTAGAAATTATGGTCAGTCGGTTGTGTCAGCAACTGATTGAAAATCATCAGGACTTTACCAATTCCGTTATTTTGGGGTTACAGCCGCGCGGCATTCACCTTGCCGAGCGTGTAGCTGCCGAGCTCCGCGAACGCACCGGGTTTCAAGTGCCCTTAGGTCATCTTGATGCTACTTTTTATCGTGACGATTTTCGGCGGCGTGATTCACCCATCCTGCCAAACAAAACGCAGGTACCTTTTTTGGTAGAAACCAAACATGTTATTCTGATCGACGATGTAGTAGCTACCGGGCGTATGGTACGTGCCGCTTTGGACGCGATGACGGCTTTTGGCCGCCCAGGGCGCGTGGAGTTGCTTGTCCTGATTGACCGCCGCTACAACCGCGATTTGCCCATAGAACCTGACTATGTAGGCATGAAAGTAAACACACTCGATAGTCAGCGGGTTTTGGTAGAATGGAAAGAGCAGGGCTTTGAGGCCGACCGAATTTGGCTGGTAGATTAAGATATGCTTTCAGAAAGTTTTTGAAAGCAAGCCTACGTTCTATTGCCAAACTAACTGAACATCATTCATGCGTGTTACTCCTATTTTGATTTTTGCCCTTTGTGGACTTTTTGGTTCAGTTATAATCTCATGTTCCAACAAAGAAACACCCCCTCCCGAACTCAGCATACCGACGAGCTATGAGGGTGCTACCTTTCAACAGTATTCTGTACAGGAAAGAGCGCTACTGGAAAACCTCAGCAACCTGAGCGCCGTCATGCGGACAGGAAATACCGGAGCTCCGATCAATAGCCGGGACCTTGTACTTGCCTACGGAACCAATAATCCGACCGTAAAAAATGCGACCTCCACCTACATGCAGGAATTTTTGGAAGGAACCGATGGGTATTTCAACAAACTTAGCCGAGCGTCTGCACAAACGTACGTACCCGGCCCACCCGTCAGCGGTACGGGCGGAGTTCTCGGCAGCTATCTTTTTGATGAACAGGGTATTGAACCCGCAGAACTCATCGAAAAGGCTTTGTTTGGAGCTACATTATACAACTACGGTCTGAACTTATACATTCAGAATCCAAACATTAACAATCCCGCTACGGTGGATCGCCTATTGGCGATTTTTGGGGCAAATCCTGCTTTTCCTTCAAGCGACAACCCCACGCTTCATTCGCAGCCCGACCGGGCGGCGGCGGCAGTGGCCGCTCAAACCGACAGGAACGACGGAACCGGGCCGTACGATCAAATCAAGACGCAGTTTATCCGTTTGCAAGCCGCCTACAAGGCCGGTGCCGCATATCAGCCGCAGCGCGATCAGGCATTTTCGGAAATTCTTACTGCGTGGGAAAAGCTACATGCCGCAGCAGCAATTCAGGCTTGTCAGCGCACCATAACCCTGATCAACACCCCTCAACCTACTGTCTCTGTACAGGCAGAAGCCTTGCATATGCAGAGCCGAAGCATTGGCTGGATGCTCGGCCTTCGAACGATTCCAAACAAAGTTTTGTCGGAGGCTCGCCTGGATGAAGTTCTCACGTTATTGCGTTTCCCGCCACAAGGATCACCTACCGTATACGAAATCCTGAGCGACAAAACCGCAGAAACGGCTCGTCTGAATCAGGCGATTCAGGTTTTGAGAACAGTATATCTTTTCTCTGATCAGGATCTGGAAGATTTGAAAAAGAACTGGGTAAACGAACAGCGCCGATAAGAAACTTTCTTCTTAAAATGATTTAGGAACAACTCCTTATGAATCAATCTGCCGGAAGATATTTAATACTCGCGGGCATCGTGGTGATGCTCCTGGGAATACTCGTTTATTTTCTACATGATAAACTGGACTGGATCGGAAAACTGCCGGGTGACATTCGCGTTGAAAAAGAAAATTTCCGACTTTATTTCCCGATCACCACTCTCGTGCTTTTCAGTCTGCTACTAAATCTGATCATCTTTTTGATCCGTCGCTTTTTTTCCTAGAAGCTTCTTTGGTTTCCTTTGGTTCGCCGTTTTCATCCACATTATACGTAAACTTATTGATGTAAAAAACTTCCCGCTGAGCGCTGCCCGGAAGAGGGTTTTTGCCTAGTCCCACCCGCTGAATCCCATAAGCCAAAAAATATCGGTCATACCAGGCCGCAAGCGTGGCATTTTCGTTGAGCAGTACTTTTTCATTTTCAGAACGGGCTTCAATCTCGTATTTCTCACGTGCCACCACCACCTTCTCCCGACGAATCACCTCTGTATGAATGTCGCCGTCCTGCGGATAAGCCAGCAAAAAATAATTATCAATCGGGGTCAGCTGAACCATTTCCCGCAATTCATAACTTGTAAGATCCTTGATGGCAATGCAGTTGTCCCAAAGGAAATTTCCCTGACGATCAAACCCGCACACAATGGCGTGAGTATACCTAAATCCGTCCATTGAACGCATGTATTGACGGCTGAGTCCATTAAAAGTAGCCGGACTATTGGTTTTGTAATTGGGATAATACACCTCAGCTACCAGAATAATTTCGTCATCTTTTTGAATCAAATCGTGCACGAGCAGGCGGTAGCGAAACTTATTTTCTTTACCCAGAGACTTCCGCTTTCCGATACGGTCGAGCATGCGCTGACGGCGTTTGGGCTTCATATAGTTAAAGAAATTTTGCAGTTCAGAAAATTCAATAAACTGTGGTGTTTCCGGAATATTATCGTCGATATGTGTGACATACAAACCCTGGGAAAATGGCGTACAGCCCACCGAATAGTTTCCGATCAGGTAGGAATCATCCGCATTGAGCGGCACAATCTGCCCGGAAATCAGGCTGTTTTGAGGATCTTTCAAAACCGTACTTTTGAGTGGCTTCCCCTCATAATTATACGTTTTGATTGTAAAAAGACATTCTTTTTTACGAATAGAATACGTAATTACATTGATCAATCCTTCCTGCTCATTAACATCAATGTTGTTAATCTCCATATTTCGCTCAAAAAGTCCGGGAAGTACGCGGGTAGTATGATCAAAAAACGAATGGACAATCACCACCGGGCGGTTTCGGTAGTAGCCCGATACCAACGCCTTGCTGCCAATGACTTTAAATTGGTTTACGCTGACATTTGCGAGTAAATCTCCCCGATGAATATCGATTAATCCTCTTTCCAAATCCAGCTGCAAAAACAGGAAATGATCCGTATCCGGCTCAGCAAACAGCCAATAGGCGTAGTAGGGATTTTGGTACGACATTATAGGAATGTACCTAAAATCCATTTTATACTCCTGCGTCCAGCTTACATTCAGGTCTGTATTAAATTTAGTAAAAACCCATTGCTCGTTGCGAGTACCAAGGTAGTCGTTTCGCCGAATGACCATCAGGGCGCCCTGATCCCCGAGTGAAAAAACATCAAACTGCTCGTTGGACATTTCGCGGGTCGGAATCTCAATTCGGGTTGTCTGTTCGAGCTGCGCAAAAGCCAGGGTTTGCGACAGTATCAGTAACGAAAGGAGCCACATGCGCACCTTTTGTGGGAGTATATTTTTTCTTTTTATCATGATTTTCTGATTCCGGGGGTACGTCAAGACGTTGAAACGAGTTGTATTTTACCTGGGGTAAGATAGCTTTATTTCGTTTACACTTAAACGCTAATTTACGAATAAGGTTGCAGGAAGGTAAGGCAGGGTAAGTTTTTTGCCCTAATTTTGCAAATCGAATGCGGCTTGCAGCGGGGCACCTTTGCCTTTTGCGCATGGCGCTCATCCAAAGTTTACTCTTCTGATATGCAGTCAACCATCGAAACGACCCTTAAACAGGATATTCACAGCGCTATTCAGGCCTGTTTTGAAACTACCATTGATGACCTGGTTTTGCAACCAACTAAAAAAGAATTTGAGGGAACCTATACGTTTGTAACATTTGCGCTTACCAAAGCCCTCCGCCGCGCCCCGCAGCAAATCGGGCAGCAGATTGGCGAGTACCTTGTCGGGAATTCTTCGCTTGTAAGTGGCTTCAATGTGGTACAGGGTTTTCTGAATCTGAGTCTGAAAAGCAGTGCGTGGCTGCAAGTGCTGCAAGACATCGTGGCTGATTCGTCTTTTGGCAATCAGCCGGCCAACGGGCAATCGGTCATGGTAGAATTCTCTTCTCCCAATACCAATAAACCCCTGCACCTCGGGCACTTACGCAACAACTGCCTGGGCGACTCGGTGGCGCGCATTTTAAAAGCCAACGGCTATGAGGTGGTCAAAACCTGCCTTGTCAACGACCGCGGCATTCATATCTGCAAGTCGATGCTGGCCTATCAGAAACTCGGACAAGGCGAAACTCCCGAATCGTCGGGGCTGAAAGGCGATCACCTGGCCGGAAAATATTATGTGGAATTTGATAAAGAATATAAGCGGCAAATAGCGGCTCTCGTGGCCGAAGGAATGACGGAAGACGCCGCCGCCAAGCAGGCACCGTGGATTCTGGAAGCTCAGGATTTGCTGATTAAATGGGAAAATGGCGACGAGGAAACGGTAACGCTCTGGAAAAAAATGAATGGCTGGGTGTACGAAGGTTTTCAGCAAACCTACGACAAAATGGGCATCTCATTTGACAAAACCTACTACGAATCAAACACCTACCTGTTAGGAAAAGATATTATAGAAGAAGGTCTGAAAAAAGGTGTTTTTTATCAAAAAGAAGATCAGTCTGTCTGGATTGACCTGACCGAAGAAGGCCTGGATCACAAGCTCGTGCTTCGGGGAAATGGCACCTCGGTATATATCACGCAGGATTTGGGAACTACCGAACTCAAATACGGAGACTACCACAACGACCGCTACATGTGGGTAGTTGGCAACGAACAGGACTACCATTTCAATGTCCTTTTCGCCATTTTGAAGCGACTCGGCCGCCCCTATGCGCAGGAGTGTTTTCACCTGAGCTACGGCATGGTGGATTTGCCGTCGGGCAAGATGAAGTCGCGGGAAGGTACGGTCGTGGATGCCGACGACTTGATTTTACAAATGGCCCAAACCGCCGAAAACCGCACCCGAGAATTGGGCAAAATTGAAGATTTTGCCGGAGACGAAGCCCGAAAACTCTACCACATGCTGGCCTTGGGAGCCTTGAAGTACTTTTTGCTTAAAGTCGATCCCAAAAAACGAATGCTGTTTAACCCCGAAGAATCCATTGATTTTCAAGGACATACTGGCCCATTCATTCAGTACACGCACGCCCGGCTTTGCTCCATTTTGCGCAAGGCCGAAAGCAACGGCGTAGTGGCGGCGGTTCCGGCGGAGGGTTTTGCAGTACATAGTACAGAAGCGGAAGTGGTTTTTTATCTGTCACAGTATCCGGCACGAATTCAATCGGCGAGTGATGAGTTTTCCCCGGCGCTTATTTCCCTGTATGCTTTCGAGTTAGCCAAACTTTACAATCAATTTTACGCCGAACTTTCCATCTTCGCTGATCCTGATCCGCAGGCAGTACAGTTTCGGGTGGCGTTGTCGGCAGCGGTGGCAAAAACAATCCGTCACGCCATGGGGTTATTAGGCATAGATGTTCCCGAAAAAATGTAATTCCGGCGAACACCTGAGTTCCTGTTCAATTTTGTACTCAAAGCCTTATTCTTTATGAGCTTTTTAAACGTTTCGCTTGTTTTTATGCTTACAACCTTGCTGTCGGGCCTTTTTGCCGACAAAAAAGAAACCGCCACCCGCCCCGCCAACGAACCTGCCGCTGCGGGCTCACTCTACGATTTTAAGGTTAAATCACTAATTGGTGATGAAACCATTGACCTTGCCCGGTATAAAGGCAAAAAGGTAATTTTGCTCAATGTAGCTTCCAAATGTGGCTATACCCCACAATATGCCGATTGGCAGGCTTTTCATGAAAAATATGGTAAGGACATTGTCGTTCTGGGCTTTCCGGCCAATAATTTTGGTGGACAGGAGCCAGGTTCAGAAGAGGAAATTGCCACTTTTTGCCAAAAAAATTACGGAGTTACCTTTCAGATGTTTGACAAAGTAGAAGTTGTCGGCAAATTGCAGCACCCTCTTTACAAATGGCTGTCGACCAAAGAGCTAAACGGCTGGAATGATAAAGCACCTACCTGGAATTTTTGTAAATATGTAGTAAATGAACAGGGACAGCTCACCCACTTTTTTGCTTCCGGTGTAAAACCCTCGGATGCTGAATTTAAAAAAGCTGTCGGATTATAAAATTAATTATAAAACCGGGTCTGTATCCACGATACAGGCCCTTTTCATACGTGACCTTCCCATGAATGCCTGGATTGAAGCGGCCCGGCCGCGCACTTTACCGCTTGCCTTGTCCTGTATTCTCATGGGCAGTTTTCTGGCCTATTCCACTAACAATTTCAATGGACTTGTGGCGGGTCTGTGTGTACTCACCACCATTTTTCTGCAGGTTTTGTCCAATTTTGCCAACGACTATGGCGATGCCGTGAGCGGCAAAGACAGTGATCTGCGCGAAGGCCCCCGACGGGCCGTGCAGGCGGGGCTGATTCCGGCGGCTACTATGCGCAGGGCTGTCGTTGTGTTTTCCGTTTTGTCATTGGTTTCGGGAATAGCTTTGCTTTACGTTTCCCTAAAAAATGCCCCGGCTTCGGTTTTCTGGACGTTCCTGGCTTTGGGACTTGCCTGCATCGCCGCGGCCATAACCTACACCGCCGGAAAACGCCCCTATGGCTACGTTGGTTTGGGCGATTTGTCGGTACTGATTTTTTTTGGTTGGGTAGGTGTTTTAGGTACATATTATTTACACGCGCTGGTGTGGAACTGGAATTTGCTTCTACCGGCCACGAGTTGCGGCTTATTTGCGGTTGCGGTTTTGAATATTAATAATATTCGGGATATTGATTCTGACCGGGCTACGGGCAAAAACTCCATTCCGGTACGGCTGGGGCGCGAGCGTGCGATTGTCTATCACTGGATTATTCTGGTGGCGGGCATGGGCTGCATGCTGCTGTACACGTTACTTCACTATTCCCACGGTATGCAGTTGCTATTTCTCCTAAGTTTTCCTTTATTTATCCGAAATGGACTGGCAGTTTCCCGCCTGAAAAAAGCCGCTGAACTGGATCCTTACCTGAAACAAATGGCGCTTTCTACGCTGCTATTTGTAGTATTGGTTGGTCTTGGGTTGATTTTTTCGTAAGCAATCATTAAAGTTATTTTATTGGCGTACTATCCTCTTTCCCAACTACTTATAAAAATAAACTTTATGAGCAAAATACTACTAAACTCCCTTCTGCTTACTTGCCTTGCGGCTGGTACGCTGCTGGCGCAGTCTTCGGCCAAACGTCCGCTGAAACCCTCGGATGTCTACCGCCTGAAATCAGTATCTGAACCCAAAGTGTCGCCCGATGGTGGCTGGGTGGCTTACGTGCTTTCCTCGGCAGATTCAGCCGCCAACAAACGAAAAAAAGACCTGTGGATGGTGAGTTGGGACGGAAAAGAATCCCTGCAACTTACGCACACGCCCGACAATGAATCGTCGCCCGAATGGAGCCCTGACGGCAAGTACCTTTCCTTCATTTCTTCCCGTGGCGGCCTGGATCAGGCACAGCTGTGGCTGATGGATCGGCGGGGCGGTGAAGCCAAAAAAATAACAAGCCTGAAACACTCGCTGGAAGACTATGCGTGGTCGCCGGATGGTAAGCAGATTGCCCTGGCTATTAAGACTTTGGCAGATACTTCTACCAATAAAAAAACCAAAGACCCCATTGTTACAGATCGGTTTAAGTTTAAGCAGGATATTGAAGGTTACCTCATTGGCGAAACTACCCATCTCTATGTCTATACGCTGGCCACGAACAAAATTGACACCCTGACGAAGGGAGACTATAACGAATCATCGCCCGTGTGGTCGCCGGATGGTCGTTTTCTGGCGTTTGTCAGCAACCGCACACCCGAGCCCGACCGCAACACCAATACCGATATTTGGGTCATGGAAGCCAAACCTGCCGCTCCCGCCCGACAGCTGACCACCTGGCAAGGCAGCGACTCGTCGCCACGGTGGAGCCCCGACGGCAAGACGATTGCCTATCTACGCTCGTCGTCCGAAACGTATAGCATGTACGATCAGTCCCAATTGGCCGTTGTGCCCGCTCAGGGAGGATCGCCCAAGGTTTTGTCACAATCCCTCGACCGCGATGTCAGCACGATTCGCTGGTCGGCAGATGGTAAAAGTGTCTATGGACTGGTTGACGACGATCGCCAAAGTTATGTGGCCCGTTTTGATGCTTCCACCGGCAAAAGCAGCCGCGTGGCTGATGGCGAGAAGGCCTTTACGGAGTTAAAAAAACATCCTAATGGCGAGTGGCTCACCATTCTGAGCACTCCCACGCTGCCTGCCGAACTTTACGCGCTCGAAAAAGGGGCTACCCGACGCCTGACTATGCATCAGGATTCATTTATGGCACCTCTTGCCATTGCTGCACCCGAAGGTTTTACATCCACGAGCAAAGATGGTACCAAGGTTTCGGGGCTGCTCTTTCGTCCGCCGGGCAATGCTTCCGGCAAAAATCTTCCCTTACTTGTGTTCATACATGGAGGACCGGTAGCACAGGACGATTGGGGCTTTGACCTTGAAAGGCAGATGCTGGCAGCAGGTGGCTACGCCGTAGCGGCCGTCAATTACCGGGGCAGCAATGGCCGGGGAGCCGAATTTACCAGGAGTATTTATGCGGATTGGGGCAATCTGGAAGTCGTGGATTTGCTGGGAGCGGTTGATTATCTGGTCAAAGAAGGCATCGCTGATCCTGAGCGGTTGGGTATTGGCGGGTGGAGTTACGGCGGCATTTTAACCAATGCCACAATCGCTACCGATACCCGTTTCAAAGCCGCTGCGAGTGGCGCCGGCGTTTCCATGCAGCTTTCTTTTTATGGGGTAGATCAGTATATTTTACAAAATGAAAACGAATTGGGTCTTCCCTGGAAAAATATTGACAACTACCTGAAAGTAGGTTTCCCGTTTTTACATGCCGATCGGATCAAAACCCCGACGCTGTTTATGGTGGGTGAAAAGGATTTTAATGTACCTGCCGCCGGCACCGAGCAAATGTATCAGGCGCTTCGGTCGTTGGGCGTTCCGACTCAGCTCGTGATTTATCCCGGGCAATATCACGGAATTTCTGTACCTAGTTATCAGAAAGATCGGTTTGAGCGCTATTTGAAATGGTTTGATAAGTACCTTGACGTTTCTAAATAAAAACAAGGGGGGAGACGTCGATAGCGGCATCTCCCCCTTGTTTTTGTTCTTGAATAAATTATTTGCTTACTTCTACGGTCATTTCTTTTCCCGAAATTTCAAGAAGTTCAAAATTTCCGTCCCGCTTAGGTTTTACACTTTTTCCATTCAACGTCCAGATTGAAAATTTTCCTGCCGGAAACGCAATCAGGCATTTCCAGTCGGGTTTTGTCTGGAAAATAACGAGTTTTTCAACAGCATCTTTTCGAGAAAAATCAATACTCAGTTCATTATCTCCAATTTGCACATTTTCAAGACTTGCCTGTGGCCATTCGGACGGCATTTGCGGTTGAATCCGAACGGTTTTTAAATCGGCTCGAGGCTTGATGCCAAAAAATTGCTGCACAATCGGTACCGCATAGCTGTACAAATTCCAGGCCTGCGTAACCATGCCATAATCCGGCGAAACTTCATACAGAGAGCCGGGCAACGCATAGCCGAACGAGCGGGTCATGCGCTTCAAGTAGCCCAACGCTTCATCAGGCCGGCCATAGTTATTTTCGGCAATCGCCTGAACACCAGTCGGCAGGGTCATGACGGCACCCGTGTAGGAAAAAACTTTTTTGCCTTTTGCAAACGAACTTTCATCCTTTCCAGCCGATTCGTCACGATCAATTCCCGTCACAAACATGCCATACGGATTCACAAACTGACTACCGGTTGCAAGGGCTACAAGTGCTTTGGCGGTATCGGCCACGCCGGTTTCCATGGGCGTATTGACTACCCAATTATGGTGTAGTACAAATCCCTGTTTTTGGGCAGCAGGCAGCTTTTTTACCCGTTCAGCCGTTGCTTTCAGTTCTTCTACCGCCCAGGGTTTTTTAAGCGTATCGGCCCGAATCAGCGCATCGTCAATGAGCTTCAAGGTTTGAGGAGGAAGGCCAATAAAATCGGCGTAGGAACGGTAGTCGGGCACCCAAAAATCCTGATTTATTTTTACCTTCAATTGAGCCGCTGTTGCTGCGTAGCGAGTGGCAAGTTCGGATTCACCCATCAGTTGAGCCATTTGGGCCGCATCCGAAAAAGCCCGCTGCGTGTAAGCCGCCACGTCGATCATCTCGCTGTTGAGCCCGTGGATTTCCATCATGCCAAATCCATCGGGAAGCAGATTTCCATCCTTATCATTTTCTGCAAGCAGCCATTCCAGCCCTTTTTTAACCGCAGGAAAATAAGTTTTAAGAAACTCTTTGTCGCCGTTCCATTGGTACATCGTCCAAATCAACGAGACAAATTGCGGGGTTTCGTTTACATTCCCAGGATTAAAAACCGCACCATTGGTGGACACCTCGTGGATAATCCGTCCATTCCCATTTTCTTTTTCTGACAATTTTTGAATTAAATCAACCGTCTGCCTTGCCAGATCAAAGCGTCCGGTGGCCATCGCCCCCTGCAAGGTGTAGGTATTGTCAACACCAAACCACCACGGATAGTCGGGAAGCCCCGCCGAAAGCCCTCGCCCCTGTTTCGGTACATCGCGGATGAGCCAATCGGTGTTGTATTTTACCCATTCGTAGGCCGTCTGTAGCTGCTTGTCCGGGATCGTCAGCCGCGACTGACGGGCTATTTCCTGGTAGCGTTTTTGCTTCGCCAGCAAATCCTGCGCAGCGTCTTTACCAGCCGTAGCGAGCGTTTGTCTGACCTCATTCTCAGACTTATACGAGCCCGCCACGGTTAGCGGAAGAGAAGCCATTCCGTTGGCAGGCACTTCCAGCGCATAAGTCATTGCCATACGGGTACCCTTGCCTTTCGGACTGTACGTGCAATTGGCGGGAGCTGTTGTATGGCTTTGGGGCATCACCGATGCCGCTACAGCTACAAACCACGGATTCAGACTATCTTTAGCGATCCATCCCTGCATTTCTTCGTCCCAGGTGGGCAGGTCAGGCCCGTCAATCATTTGAGTGCGTTCGCCCAGCCAGGTGGGGCGCAAATCGGTGTAGGCGGTCCATTCGAGCGATATATTTTGTTTTTCCGGCTGCTCGTTGTGAATAATATATTCCAAATGAATCGCTTCTTTACCATCGGGCACAAAATGGAAGCGCTCTACCCAAACTTTGATATCGGGAAAGCGGAAAACCAGCTTATTGGCGAAGGGGTAGTTTATAAACTGCGTCGCCTGATCGAGGCAGTACGCTCGGTCGCCGACGTGTAAAGTGGCCGTAAAGCCGTCCAGCAATTTGATGGGATGATCCCAGATTCCACCCATTTCGCCCTCAATGTGCCAGCCCAAATCCGGAAAACTACCGTTCTGCGCACCCACCATATAGACTCGGTCTCCGGCGCTGACGAATGGAGTTTGAAGATATTCAGAGCGGCCAATCAGACTATCGGTTTCTGACAGCAGACCGCTGAGCGAGGTTTGCTGTCGGGGTGGTGAAGCACAATTTAACAGCCCAAGTCCAGCCAGAACAAGGACGGCGGAAGTACATTTTTTCATTATAGGTTACTATTTTTCAGGGGTTAAATCTAATGAATCTAACAATCATTTGTACATCAGCGAATGAATAATGCAGGTAGCGACTGCTCGGCGGTGCATTGCCCAAATGATTTTTGAGGTATTTTTTGGGTGGGTGCGAAGGTCCTGAGGGGACTTCGGCCACGGAGGGGGTGATAAGGGCCTGAGGAGACTCAGGCCACGGAGGGGACGGTATGTTGCCCAGGTGGTTTTTGAGGTAATTTTTGCGTGGGTGTGAAGGCCTGGGGGCTTGGGCCGCTGCGATGTTTTTCCTTATTGTAATCAAAGTCGCTCACATAATCCGTGTTTTACACCACCAACCTGGTCAATTCTTTCTTCAATGATTGAAAAAAACTGATCATCCCCATGTTCATATTTTCTGAATGCGGAATAGGCAACTAAGTCAGCTAATTGGATAAGTCGAGAGGCCTTTGAGTCCAGAAAAAGGGGAACCTCAGATAAATTACGGAGGACGCCCCATTTATGTCCGATAGTTCTGAAATCGGTTGCAAGACCTTGAATGGTTGTTTCGTAAGTAGATTTATCGAAGATAATCAGGCCACGTTGGGTATCGTTTTTCTTATGTAACCTGGCGAGATAATGATCGAATCGACTCGCTATTTGCTCAAAAGAGAGTTCGACTGGATCATTTGGAGAAATTTTTTCTTTATTGAAAACGCAAACAAAAATTCGGTTTGAGATATTTGATTGGGCAAATACACCTAGTACTTCTTTAAGAACCTGAAACCGTTGCTCCTTTTCAAACTGCCTCCAGAATTTTTTTCCACCATAAATCGGACTCCCATGAAACTCAACTGACATTGGATCGGCAGGGTTTATCCGCTCGGCTATTTTGTCCAGCTCACTCGCTATCCAATAACTTTGGCGCTCAAAAATAGAAATGCCAGCCAACACAAAATGTTTCTGCTGCCTGTCTCCGGCACTACCTGATTCGTCAATGTAAAGTAAATGCATAAAAAAAGGCAGTCAAGGAGAAACCATGTTCTCACGGCCTGAATTCGTCAGACCTCTCAACTGCATTACAAATATAACGTAAATTCCCAACTGAAAAGTTTTCTTAGGCCAAGTTTACCCATAACTGAGAGATAACCGTATAGACTATAACTCAACCCCAGTTGCCAATAATGGTCTCAGCCAATCTCTTTTATATGCCAGCGGATCCACACTCATCCACCTGCCCAACGTAGCATCATACTGCCGGGCGCCATAGTCCAAAAAGCCCGTCGTTGGGCGGTGCGCCGCTCCGATGCTTCTCCTTGCCGTTGTACAGGTACTTGTTTTTATCACTGCCGCTACGGCTCACTTCGTGGCCAAAGGCGTAGTAGTCGGTTTCCTGGATCACCGTGCCGCTTTCATCGAAAACTACCCTGACGTTACCCAGGTGGTCTTTGAGGTAGTACTGTAATTCCTAGCTGATAAGAGCTTGAAGTCCAGCTACGAAGGGGGAAAATGGTAACCTGAAATTTATTCAGTATCATCTTCAAAAAAATCGGGATGCAAGGGAATAGACTTAACTATCTTTTCAATAAAATGATTTTTATGTGAAAAAAGTTGTTGGCTTTCTTCACTGTCAATATTAGGATATATACTTAACACTAATGCATCTTTTAGTGAAAGATAGTTTCCACAAAAACAACACAATACTTCTGAATTATTATTCAACTGACCATCCATGATTTTTTCCCATTTTATTGATTGATTTTTTTGACCAATTATTCATAGTTGTAATTAGTTTTCCTGTATTTTGATTTTCTATGAATCCACTAAATCTCCCTGGTGTAACTTCATGTATGAAGACTTTTGCTCCATCACCCTGAATAATTGGTTTTTGAACTAATAATTTAATTGCTTTAACTTCTTCAATAGAAAGTACTCCTCCTCTTGTTGCTGCTACCCCTGCTAATCGTTCGGCCCCATGTTTGGTTAAGGATATGCCTCCCGCGGCATCATCCGCCAAAATTACACCTTCTTTTTTTGCTAATTCAACACCTGCTTTCTTCAGCCCTAGCTTTATCCCAGTAGCAAGCCACTGTATGCCGGCATTGTAGAGGGCGCCGAGGCCTGTCAGTTCATACAATGCCGTCATCGCCTGAACGGGTAGTAGCGGGTTCTGCTCTAAATCACGGTAGGAGTTGCCTGGCTGCTTATTGCTTCTTCCATCTCCTCCGGGGCCATTGGTTCCAGTATTTTTACTCCCATCGCCCTTTGTTGTTTCAATCTGATAAGCAATTCCGGGCGTAACCGAAGCGGAGGAGTTCTGAGCGCTGTAAGTGCCATAGCCGTCGGAGTACTCATATTCGAGCATGCCCGTTCGGTGTACTTCAGCGGATTATTAAATCCATATCGGTAGGGCGTCCAGTCGGGCGCCTGCTCGGCCAGCGGATCCCCACTCATCCACCTGCCCAACGTAGCATCATACTGCCGGGCGCCGTAGTCCAAAAAGCCCGTGTTGGGTTGCTTCTCCTTGCCGTTGTACAGGTACTTATTTTTATCACTGCCGCTGCGGCTTACTTCGTGGCCAAAGGCGTAGTAGTCGGTTTCATCTGGATCACCGTGCCGCTTTCATCGAAAACTACTCTGACGTTCCCCAGGTGGTCTTTCAGGTAGTAATTCAAACTGTATGTTCCGTTGGTGTTGCGGATGAGCTGCCCTTCCGGCAGGCCAATGCGCAGCAGGGTGCCGTCGCCTTTGTACTCAAAGGCCCCCGCGTAGTAGGTAATGCCCGCCGGGGCCTGCAGGCGGTGTTTGGCGCCCGTGCCGTCGTAGGTGTAGCGCAGCTCCTGCCCTCCTTTGTTGATATACCGCAGCAGGTTGAGGGCGTTGTACAGCAGGCCGTTGTCGGCGTAGCCCCGGTTGAGGTCGCGCGTCAGGTTGCCGTTGTTATCGTAGGCCATTTCGTTGGCCTGGTTGCTGCCGTTGGCAAAGCCCTCGGTGCTGCCGCTGGCGTCGTCTACTCGGTGCAGCCGGTTGCCCAGGTAGTGGTAGGTCAGCTGGTCGAGTTCGTAGGTCTTCCTGCTGACATCAAGATTTATGATATTAGCACCTGAAAATTCCCTACTAATCAGCAGATACGTCCATTTTAACAATCCATGCAACCGCCCGTCCCAAAAGGATGGTTGAATTTTCTTTGATCTAGTAATATTGGTTACCAAAACCATGCGCTTCTATGATGTACTTGTTACGAAAACCCATTTTTTTACTGCTTTGCTCACTCAGCAGCATTCTGTCCCCTACCCTCGCTCAGGTCACGACCCAAAGCACCACCAACCCGAAGGTGGAAGAGCTTTCGCTGGAAGAATGTATTCAGATTGCCCTGCAAAACAATTTACAGATCAAACAGTCGGCCCTGCAGGTGAGCGCCGACCAAAACAACCTTATTCAGTCCAAATGGCAGCGTTGGCCAAGTTTGGGTTTCAATGCCTCGCAGGGTTTTAGTTTCGGACGAAACATTGACCCTTTTACCAACCAATTTGTGCAGCAGAATATCAGCTTCAACAATTATAGCCTCAATTCGAGCGTGACGCTGTTCAACGGCTTTCAGCTGCAAAATACAATTCGGCAAAATGACCTCACGCTTCAGGCCAGCCAAAAAGACTTTGCGACCAACCGCAACGACGTGATGCTCAATGTAGCCCTTGCCTACGTGCAGGTTCTCAGCAATGAAGAGTTGATTGAGGTATCTACCCGGCAGATTGAGGCCACGCAGTTGCAGCTCGACCGTACCCAACGGCTTGTGGATGCGGGCACACTCGCTGAAAGTCAGTTGTTTGATCTGCGGGCACAGATTGCCAACGACGAACTTTCGCTGGTAAATGCCCAAAATAACCTGGAATCGGCCCGATTGACGCTCAAACAATTGATGAATTTGCCTGCAAGTGAGCAAATTACGGTGCAGCGCCTCAACGTAGCCGATCCGGCACTACGGGCTTATGAATCGTCGGTAAATGAAGTATACGAAACAGCCATACAAAATTTGCCGCAGATGCAGGCGGCCCAACTTCGGATTCAGGCGGCACAGCAGGGCGTAGAAGTGGCCAAATCGCAGGGGCTGCCCAGCTTGTCATTAAGTGGCGGACTTAGCTCGGCATTTTCCAGCGCGGCGCCTTCCGAGCGCTTCGTGGCTGATGGAACCGGCACAACTACCACGCCCGTTCCTTCGCAAACCCGCTTTGTGCAGGCGGGAGAATTTACCTTTCCGGTCGTGGAACTTGTGACCGTACCTAACGGCTCGGTGCAACACTTTGGCTATTTTGATCAGTTGAACTTTAACCGAAATTCTTCGCTCAATTTGAGTTTGCGAATTCCCATTTTTACTAATTACCAAACGAAATACCGGGTTGCCAATGCCAAAATCCAGCAGAAAAATACCGAATTTCAGGCCGATCTGATTAGTCAGCAAATACGCCTGAACGTAGAGCAGGCTTACATTGATTTATCAAACTCAGGAAAACGGTATAGCGCTACGGCCAATCAGGTGCGGGCACTCGAAGAAGCCTTCCGCGTGTCCGAAAGCCGGTTGGGCGTGGGTGCCATAAATTCCGCTGATTATAGTATTTCGAAGGCTAATTTGGACCGCGCGCGGGCCAACCTGATTCAGACCAAGTACGATTATGTCCTGCGGACAAAAATTCTGGATTTTTACATGAACAAGCCTTTAACTCTTGACTAATCAACTCACATTCACTTATTAATTTTTCCAAAACAGTAAACCTTAAACTAAAATATGGCTCGTAAATCTTCAAATCGTATATGGTGGATCGTGGGGGGTGTGGTTGTGGTACTGCTCGGCGGCCTTGTGGTGGCCAAACAGGCCGGATGGGTGGGGCAGACTAAGCCCACGGAAGTAGAATTCAGCACTGTCAAAAAGACTGACATTATCGAACGCGTGAGTGCGTCGGGGCGGGTGCAGCCCGAAGTTGAAGTAAAATTGAGTCCGGATGTATCCGGTGAAATAACTGCTCTGTACGTCGAGGAAGGCGATTCGGTGAAGCAGGGACAACTTTTATTGAAAATCAGACCCGATAACTACGAGTCGCTTTTTGCCCGCGCACAGGCAACGGTTAATTCGAGCAAGGCTTCGGTGGAGCAATCAAAAGCTGCTTTGGCACAAGCCGAATCGCGTTTGCTCCGGGCCAAGGCGGACTACGATCGGAACAAAAAACTATTTGAAGACAAAGTAGTTTCGGCCGCTGATTTTGAACAAATCCGGGCGAACTATCAGGTAGCTCAGCAGGATATTGAAGCTGCCCGAGCCAATATATCTGCGGCCCAATTCAACGTCAAGAGCTCAGAGGCGGGCTTACGCGACGCTGCCGAAAACCTCCGCAAAACCACCATTTTTGCCCCTGTGAGCGGGGTAATTTCCCTCCTGAATGTGGAAGTTGGCGAACGTGTGGTTGGGACAAGCCAAATGGCCGGAACTGAACTCATGCGAATTGCCAACCTGAGCAATATGGAAGTACGGGTGAATGTGAACGAGAATGACATCGTACGCGTGATGTTGGGCGATACCGCCGAAATCGACGTTGATGCATACAGCGGAAGCGGTCGGAAATTTCAGGGTGTTGTAACCGAAATCGCCAACACGGCAAGCGGATTAACATCCGCTACGGGCTCGGCAGCAGCTGATGCAGTAACGGAGTTTGAAGTGAAGATAAAAATTCTGAACGAATCATTTCAGGACTTAATGAATAGCCGCACCAAACGGTCTTATCCGTTCAAACCCGGCATGACTGCCTCGGTTGATATTATCACCGATCGGAGACCTAATGTACTGTCAGTTCCTATTGCTGCTGTAACCACTCGTAGCAATAAAACCGATAATGAGCCCAAAGGCCCAACTCAGCCGGATACTCCGAAGGACAAAGAAAAATCTGTGAAAGAAGAGCCAATCAAGGAAGTGGTTTTTGTGGATAGCGCAGGTGTGGCCAAAGTACGTGAAGTAAAAACCGGTATCAGCGACTTTGAAAATATTCAGATACTGTCCGGTCTCAAAGAAGGCGAAACGATAGTATCGGGACCATTTATAATTGTATCCAAAAGTCTCAAAAATGATGATAAGATTATCAGGAAGCAGGCTGAGGTGAAAAAAGGTGCAAAAGATTCAAAAGAAAATGACGATTAATACGTTCTGTCTATGTATTAATTCGATTTAGTTTAGGTTAAGAAAATGGAAATCCTTGTGGTCTTACCGCAAGGATTTTTTATTTCTATTTCCGAAGAACTTGCTAAGTAGCAGGGAATCAAATCACTGGTTGCTGCATTTTGAGTCGAATTCTTCTTAGGCGTAAGCTGATTCCTGCCCAAGTTTAACAACCAACAGGTAGTAAAACAGCGCCCGGTATTTGTTGCGGTTTGAGCTTCCGAATGTTTCACAAACCGACTGAATGGCAGCATCAAGTTCGGCGCTGTCGGCGAGGCCAAGTTTTTTGATCAGGAAATTAGCTTTCAACCGGTCAAGTTCCGATTGATCGCCGCAGGAAACCTTCGCAGAGTCCGCATTATAGATCGAAGGACCCAATCCTTTTGTAACTTTTGTCAATAACTCAGAATCAACTGAAACCCCGATTTTTTGGGCTTGGTCCAGATAAGTTGCAATCAAATCGTCAAATTTGCTCATAAATTTAGGTTTATTTAGGAATGAAAATAGTAGGGCGTTTTGCTTACACCAATGAAACATTTTTTTAATATAAATCAAAGTCAGGACGTAGCTTTACCCTAAAAGTTTCTCAGGAATTTATTTTAAGGAAAAAGGCGGCATTTTTTCAATCCTCAATAATTTAAAAATATATAACCACTCTATACAGTTGTACAGCTTTCAGTCAACGAAATCTGAGACCTGTCTGTACCAGATAAAATCACCTCAAATGAATCAAACTCTTACGGAAAAAATCGCGGTTATTGGTGGAGGCAGCTGGGCCACGGCCCTGGTCAAAATCCTGTGTGAGCAGCCGCACATTCAGGTGCGTTGGTGGCTTCGCAGCGCGGAAGACATCGCTCATATCCGAACCTACCACCACAACCCAAGCTACCTGAGCGACGTTTATCTTTCACCTAAAAAAGTGAAGGTCTGCGACAAAATCAAAGAAGCCATTAAAGGAGCACAGTACGTGGTGCTGGCAATTCCGGCAGCGTTTATTGAAGAGCCGCTTCGCGAGTTGTCTCCTGAGTTACTGAAAGGGAAGCGCATCGTATCGGCTATAAAAGGGATGGTTCCTCACAAAAACAAACTCGTAACAGACTGGATTGAAGAAACTTACGGAATACCTTTGGATGATATGTGCGTCATAGCCGGGCCATGCCACGCCGAAGAAGTAGCGCTGGAAAAGCAATCGTACCTAACAATAGCCTCCACAAATCTGGCCTGTTCCGAAGATTTTTCAAAGCTGATGACCTGTCGCTACGTGACGGCCAACCCTCTCACCGACCTGTATGGCGTCGAATATGCAGCCGTCATGAAGAACATAGTAGCGCTGGCATGCGGCATTACGCACGGCATTGGCTACGGCGACAATTTTCAGGCGGTGATGGTAGCCAACGCCATGCAGGAAATCAGGCGGTTTGTGACGGCGGTTGACCCGCGTGAACGCGATTTGAGTTCTTCGGCCTATTTGGGCGATCTACTCGTGACGGCCTACTCGCAATTTAGCCGGAATCGGCTTTTTGGAAATATGATTGGGCGCGGGTACAGCGTCAAGGCCGCTCAGCTCGAAATGAAAATGATTGCCGAAGGGTATTATGCAGCAAAAAGTATTTTTACAATGAACGAAAAGTATCAGGTATCTATGCCCATAACCGAGGCTGTTTATCGGATTTTGTACGAGGGCGCCGCACCTGCCTTCGTGATGGAACAGCTCAAAAAACACCTGAAATAAGAATTTAAAACACCATGACTACCATCATCTATTCAGCTGTCGTTCGTAGGGCTGAAAGGTAAAGTTCCTGGTTATTTTTGTTTGTATTTAAGTAATCATGCAGAATTAGATTATATTCTAAAAATATAAACTCTCAAATGCTCCGCAGGAGCATTCCATGCCGGGCTAACCGTTTGTAGTCAATTTGTTGATAATGAGTATAACTAGCTCCGTTAGGAGCGAACCATCAGCAGCACCCACTGGCCGCTCCTAGCGGAGCTCATGAGAGATAAATGGACATTATTCTACTAACGGTAAGCCTCTACGAGGCATAAGTAGTACTAGTATTCAAGAGATGCCCATTAAAAATTTATACTCTAAACTAATTCTGCCTGACTACTTAAGTAATCGTGCAGAATTAGATTATACTGTTTTACACAAAAAATTTATTACAATACCCTGAAAATCAAGTAAATAAAAAAGCTAACAGCTAATCGCTAAATGCTCATAGCTACTTAAGTATTTGAGCATATTTAGATTATTCTTAAAAGTACCACAAAGTGTTGATTTACAACAACATATTCCTAATGGCTAATAACCTAATTCCTAATAGCTACTAATTCATCATGCCTAATTAAACCATATCATGACAACTGCCTTTACCCTGAATCAATACGGACTGCGCAATAAAGAATTTATTCGAAATGCTGCACCTGCCAAACTATACGAATTGGCCATCCGCTACGAAGACGAAGCGGCTATTTCGGACACCGGGGCGCTCATGCTGCAATCGGGCACCAAAACCGGACGCAGCCCCAAAGACAAACGCATCATTGAAAGGCCCGAAAGTACGGACGATATTTGGTGGGGTTCGGTGAATATAAAAATGGACGAACATACGTTTGACATCAATCGTCAGCGCGCTATCGACTATTTCAATACCCGTACCAGATTATATGTCGTAGATGGTTACGCCGGTTGGGATCCTGCCTATCAGATCAAAGTGCGCGTCATCTGTACCCGCCCTTATCATGCCCTTTTTATGCATAACATGCTGATCCGACCCACGGAAGAGCAACTTGAAACTTTTGGCGAGCCGGACTACGTCATCCTGAACGCAGGCGAGTTTCCGGCCAATCCCTACACCACCCACATGAACTCCCGCACGAGCGTAGACTTGTGCTTTGAGCGAAAAGAATTTGTGATTTTGGGAACGGAGTATGCCGGAGAAATGAAGAAAGGTGTGTTTACGATCATGAATTATATCATGCCAAAACAAAATATCCTGTCGATGCACTGCTCGGCCAACGAAGGTGCAACGGGGGATGTAAGTCTGTTTTTTGGGTTGAGCGGCACGGGAAAAACCACCCTTTCGGCAGATGCCCGGCGTCACCTCATCGGCGATGACGAGCATTGCTGGTCCGACCGGGGTATTTTTAATATTGAAGGGGGCTGCTACGCCAAAGCCATCAACTTGTCGGCAGAAAAAGAACCCGAAATTTATCAGGCTATTCGCTTCGGCACAGTTCTGGAAAATGTGGGCTATAATCCAAAAACGCACGTCGTTGATTATGACGATACCTCAATTACAGAAAATACCCGCGCCTCCTACCCCATTGAATTTATTCCCAATGCCAGGATTCCGTGCGTGGGCGGGCATCCCAAAAACATCATTTTCCTGACTTGTGATGCCTATGGTGTGCTGCCGCCCGTTGCGAAACTAAGCCCTTCGCAGGCGATGTACCACTTCATCAGTGGCTACACAGCCAAAGTAGCGGGCACCGAAATGGGTGTCACCGAACCGCAGGCTACGTTTTCAGCCTGTTTTGGGGCAGCCTTTATGGTGTGGCATCCCAACAAATACGCAGAACTGCTGGCCCAGAAAATTCAGGAAAATGATACGCACGTATGGTTGGTAAATACCGGCTGGACGGGCGGTGCCTATGGTACCGGTTCACGTATCAAACTGAAATATACCCGGTCGATTATCGACGCCATACATGACGGCACTCTTGCGACTGCACCTACCCAAACAGAGCCCGTTTTTGGGTTTGAGATTCCGACAACCTGCGCCGGACTACCAGACGAGATGCTTTTCCCCAAACAAACCTGGTCCGATGCTTCGGCTTATGACCAAACGCTAAATCATTTGGCGAGTTTGTTTTCAAAAAACTTTGAGGTATTCAGGGATGGATGTACAGAGGAAATCATTGCTGCAGGGCCGAAAGTAAGCTGAATGTAAACATTAAATAATCAAGCAAATTTAAGCTGTATTTTAAAGTTGGGAGCGGCCCGCCAGCATCAACCTAAGATGGGCCGCTCCTAACGGAGCTCAAAAGCATTTCAACAAGGAAAACCCTACACAAACAAGACGCCTCGCTGAGGTTGTTTTTTTGAAAATCAATGAATCATTTCATCTTTACCTTCTTCTTTTATTGAACGTAAATTTTACAGCGTAGGAAAAAGTACTGTTGCACGATATGCAAAACTTTACAGCTACTTCACACATTCCTAAAACAATCTATAAAAATCACTTCATCCCAAAAATCATTTTCAACGTCTTTGCTCAAAGGTAGCATAACCAACCAAAGGACCTTCCAGCACCTGCACGTCATCTACCCGCGCCAGTAATGGCCCACGTCTGCACCAATCCAAAAACGTATCAAGCGCCTCCGGACTTCCTTCGGCTTCAATGCTTACACTTCCATCCGGATTATTTTGCACAAAACCATGAATCCCCTCCTGCCGGGCTTTTTGTTCGGCATTAGCCCGATACCACACTCCCTGCACCCGTCCCTGCACGCGAATACTGACATGTTTTTTCATACAAGACTATTCCTCTGGTTGCTTTAAATTTATTAAAATTACCCTTTCCTGCGGCTAATGAATCATTTTTAGAACTCTATTTTGTAAATTTAAAATTCGGGCTGTTCCTGCATCTTACTTAAAAAAATCAAACCAACTGATAATGATTTTTACACACCTGTCTCGCTTTTTGCGCTGCTTCTTTTGTCTTTTGGGTTTCGGAACTCTACTTCTGCCATTAGCTGCGCTTGGACAAACCTACGATGTAGTGATCCGAAATGGGCTTATTTACGACGGCTCCGGCAACAAACCTTTTGCGGGTGATCTTGCGCTGAACGAGCAACGCATTGTAGCAGTTGGGAAAGTAACGGGAAAAGGCAAACAGGAAATAGATGCACAGGGAAAGGCCGTAGCACCGGGTTTTGTCAATATGCTTAGCCACGCCTACACGGCCTTGCTTCTTGACGGGCGTTCTCTTTCGGATATAAAACAAGGCGTCACGCTGGAAGTATTCGGCGAAAACTCCATGGGTCCGCTTTCTCCCCAAATGAAAAAGGACATGATTGAGCAGCAGGGCAAAGAAACCTACGAGGTCAGCTGGACTTCGCTGGCTGAATTTATGAAGGTTCTTGAAAAAAAAGGGGTCGCCACCAACTTTGCCTCTTTCGTGAGCGCCTCCGAAATTCGGGAACATGAGCTGGGGCAAATCAACCGCGCCCCTACTCCGCAGGAACTGAACCGTATGAAAAATCTGGTGCGGCAGGCCATGCAGGAAGGCGCAATGGGTCTCACGACAATGCTCATTTATGTACCGGCTACCTTTGCTACCACCGACGAGCTAATTGAACTCAGTAAGGTTGCTGCTGAGTACGGCGGCCTGTTTACGGCTCACATTCGCAGCGAGGGAGATCGTTTTGAACAAGCCGTTGACGAGATGATCAGGCTTAGCAAAGAAGCCCGGATTCCGGTGGAGATATATCATTTAAAAGCCGCCGGAAAATCCAACTGGAATAAACTGGACAACGTGCTGGCCAAAATAGACAGTGTCAGAACCGCCGGATTGCCACTTTCGGCCAATATGTACAACTACATTGCCGGGGCTACCGGACTAGATGCAGCTATGCCCCCGTGGGTGCAGGAAGGCGGTCTGCAGGAGTGGCGGCGGCGGTTGCAGGAGCCGGAAGTTCGCAAAAAAGTTGCCGAAGAAATGTCAAAGCCAGCACCCGATTGGGAAAACCTCTGCCTCGCTGCGGGCCCGGATGGCACCATTTTGCTGGGTTTTAAGCAAGATTCTCTCAAAAAATATGTAGGTAAAACGCTATCCGAAGTGGCCCGTTTGCGTGGAAAATCCTGGCAGGAAACGGCGATGGACCTGGTCGTGCAGGATGACACAAGAGTGGGTGTTGCGTATTTTTTGATGTCGGAAGAAAATGTAAAAAAGCAGATCGCCCTGCCCTACATGAGTTTTGGCTCAGATGCTGCGTCTATTGCCCCGGAAGGAAACTCCCTCACCCGCAACCCGCACCCGCGTACGTACGGCAATTTTGCGCGCCTGCTGGGAAAATATGTGCGCGAAGAAAAAATAATTACGCTGGAAGAAGCCATTCGCCGCCTCACATCGCTCCCCTGCAATCATTTAAAAATACCGGATCGCGGTCAGTTGAAACCCGGCTACTTTGCCGATATTGTCATTTTTGATCCTGCCACAATTCAGGATAAAGCCACGTTCAATGCGCCTCATCAGTTGGCCGAAGGTGTTTTGCATGTATTTGTCAATGGAACGCAGGTGCTGAATCAGGGCGTTCATACGCTTGCCATGCCCGGTAAAGCGGTTTACGGTCCGGGATTGACCTCTCAAAAAAAGTGAGTGCTAATAGTCTTTCGGATCATCTTCCAGTATAGCATACTGAAAATTATCTATCCATTCCCCCCGAATGGGGAGCGATTTTCGTCTCAGGCCTTCGCACTGCATGCCGGCTTTTTCAACCACCCGAATCGACCGAGCGTTGTCTTTGGCAACGCCCGCCTCTATACGATGCAGGTTCAACTCCCGGAACCCAAAGCTGATGATGTTCTTTACAATCTCGGTAGCATAGCCATTTTGCCAATACTCAGGAAAAAGGCTGTAATGAATTTCGCCCCGCCGAAACCGGTCTGCCGAAAGATGCATGCCCGCTTCTCCCACAAATTGCCGGGTGTCGCGAAGCCAAACGGTCCAGGCGAAGTGCGTTCGCGGCACCGACTGCTGATCTTCGAGCGCTACCAGCATCACTTCGAGGGTATCGCCTGTGTGACGCGGAATCCCGATGGTGTTAAATTCTTCTACTTCTTTGACGCAATGCAGGCTGTGTATAAGCTCCACATCATCCCAGGTCGTTTCTTTAAGTACTAATCGTTCTGTACACAACTCCATTTTTTTATATGCTTTAATTTCTTTTTGCAAGTTCCAAAGTTGCGAATACCTTTTGATTGGGTATTGACTTTATTTGAAAAAATTGACAAAATGAATTTCAAAATTTTTCGATCATTATTGATGAGTGAATTAAAATGTAAATAATTTTGAATGTCAGGCTGAGCGAACAGGGCCGGCTGACAAATTTCTCCAACTCTAACTTTTCTTTACAGGATTATTCACCGATCATTAATCTGATTTTAGCTAATCGAGATTATAAATTTTTATACCTGCATCGTTTCACTCCCTGATTTTTCAGATTCATTCCGTTTTTCTATCAATTCATCCGAAACTTGTTCTTCCGGCAAACCTCGTACTATATCTTTACATCATCAAATTAATCAACTAACAATCAGCCATTTAATTGATCATGGAAACGAATCGAGACGAGTACCTCTGGAAAAAAGCGCAGAATCGGGCCGCTTTCAAAATCCACGCCCGAACCTACTTACTGGTAAATGCCGGACTGTGGATTGTGTATTATTTTATGCAATTGCAACCGTGGGGACGTAACATGCACCCGTGGCCCATTTGGCCCATGTTGGGTTGGGGCATTGGCCTGACAAGTCATTACTTTTCGGCCTACGGCTCCATCGATGAGCGTTCACTCGCAGAACGGGAATACCAGAAATTACTGGAAAAGAAAAGATAATTCATAAAAATACTTCAAACATTTAAAAATACAGACACATGGAAACCAAAAATGAAGCGCTATGGCGCCTTGCTCAATTGCGGGCCAAATTCAAAAACAGTGTAGTAACCTACCTGATTATCAATACCGCTCTGATTGTTTTCTGGTATTTGGGCAGCGGACCAAACACTTTCTTCTGGCCAGCATTTCCTCTCTTTTTCTGGGGATTGGGTTTAATGGGAGAATACTACCGGGCCTATTTGGATAAAGGCGACCTTGCCGAGAAAGAATATCAGAAGCTCGTTCAGAATCAATAAAAAAGCCTCTCCAAATACGGAGAGGCCAGGATTATCAGACCGCCACCGGTGCTTTGATGGCAGGCCACGGATCGTAGTTTTCCAGCGTGAAATCGTCATAGGTAAAGTCAAAAACCCGTTTTACGTCCGGATTCAGCCGCATCGTGGGCAAGGGCAAAATGGCCCGACCCAGTTGTTGCTCCACTTGTTGCAGGTGGTTGAGATAGATATGCGTGTCGCCGCCTGTCCACACAAAATCGCCCGGCTCAAAGCCGCACTCCTGCGCTACCATCAGGGTTAGCAAAGCGTAGCTTGCAATGTTGAATGGAACTCCCAAAAACACATCGGCGCTGCGTTGATAGAGCTGACACGAAAGTTTACCATCAGCTACATAAAACTGAAAAAGTGCGTGGCAGGGTTGAAGAGCCATATGCGGAAGGTCAGCCGGATTCCAGGCCGATACCATGATCCGCCGGGAGTCAGGGGAGGTTTTAAGTTGATGTAAAATCTCCTGAAACTGATCGATAATTTGGCCATCAGGAGCCGACCAACTGCGCCACTGCTTGCCGTATACCGGGCCAAGGTCGCCGTTTTCATCGGCCCATTCGTCCCAGATTTTCACCCCGTTTTCTTTCAGGTAGTTGATATTGGTATCTCCTTTCAGAAACCACAGCAATTCATGAATGATGGATTTTGTATGTACTTTTTTGGTGGTCACGAGCGGAAAACCCTCGGCCAAATTGAAGCGCATCTGATAGCCAAACACACTGATTGTGCCCGTGCCCGTCCGGTCGGTTTTGCGTGTACCCTTATCCAGAATATGTTGGAGGAGATCGTGGTATTGTTGCATGACTGAGTTTGTTTTTATAAAAAACTATTTATAAAAAATTAGTTATCAATTAGTTAGTCTTCTGTCTCTACCGTTACAGAATGCGTTATTGTGGCGCTCGATTCAAACTGCGCCGTAGCGGAGCAGTATTTTTCCATCGACAACTGCACGGCCCGATCCACTTTATCAGCATCCAGATTTTTTCCTTTCAGAATAAAATGCAGGTTTATCGTGCGGTACGGGCTTCGTTGCGTGCCGTCTTCTTTCACGCGGTCACCTTCGGCCACAATGCGAAAATCAGTAACTTCCTGCCGCTGTTTTTTCATAATCAGCACAATATCAATCGCACTGCAACTCGCCAATCCCATCAGGAGTAGTTCCATCGGCCTTACGCCGGCATTGTGTCCGCCGATTTCGGGTGATCCATCTACATGTACTTTTATTTCTGAGGAACCTGAACCTTCAAAATGAAAGGCATCATTGACCCGAATAAGTTCTATTTTCATGAATATTGGTTATTATTTTAGGGCTTTTGTTTGTTAAATTATGAAAATCCGTGCCCAAATTTTGTACAAAAATCCAATTAGTTTTTAAGGTTAAAAACTTCTGAATCATAAATTTTATTTTGCAGGTTCTTTTTTGATACTTTACCTTCACCTTTATCAACACATAATTATGACTGATTTTTCCCCAACTGACCCCGAACAGTATGCAAACCACCACAATACCTGACCTTCGATTGGCTGTTTTGATTGACGCTGACAATGTACCGTACGCCAATCTGACGGGCATGATGGAGGAAATTGCCAAGTACGGTACGCCCACGTTTAAGCGTATTTATGGCGATTGGACCAATCCTCGCCTCGGCGGTTGGAAAGCCGTTCTGCTCGAAAATGCCATTACACCCATCCAACAGTACAGCTATACCTCCGGGAAAAACGCTACCGACTCGGCTATGATAATCGACGCCATGGATATTTTATATACCGGGCGTGTGGACGGTTTTTGCCTGGTTTCGAGCGACAGCGATTTCACACGATTGGCCATTCGTCTGCGCGAGGCGGGCATGAAGGTGTTTGGCATGGGGGAGCAAAAAACTCCTTCGGCCTTTACGTCGGCCTGTGATCGATTTATTTATATTGAAATTTTACAAAAAGAAGAGCCGTCCAAAATTTCGGCCACGGCTCCCCGAATCATTGAAAAAAATGTACGCACGGACCCAAAATTACTGACTCTGATTTCGGGCAGCATCGAAGATTTGGCCGACGAAGATGGCTGGGCATTTTTGGGTGAACTGGGAAATTTACTTATAAAAAAACAACCCAGTTTTGATGCCCGAAACTATGGGTTTGCCAAATTGTTGCCCTTAATCAAAAGTTTCAAACAATTTGAGGTAGACGAGCGCCCGACCGGAATCGGAAACATTCGACATGTATTTGTAAAAAATAAGTAGGTTCCCGCACTAGTCTATTTTAGTAGGTCGAGGTATTATGTAGAAGGTGGCGCAAGTCGCTTTCTCGATTTCGTTTTTATTCCTTTACCCTTACCTATTCTGCTTATATGCTACAACGATTCAGTTTTTTTCTCTGCCTTTTTGCGCTTTCCGGCGCAGGTTTCGCTCAGCCCAAAGCCACGCTGATTACGCAGGAATTTATTTTTGAAAATCCGCCCGTACCTTCCTGCCACGCCTCCACTATCGTGGAAGTTACACCCGGAACCTGGATGGCGGCCTGGTTTGGCGGCACCGAAGAAGGAAACAAGGATGTCGGGATTTGGCTCGCCAGCCAAAAAAACGGCACATGGAGCAAGCCTTTGCTTATGGACGAAGGTATTATGAGTGAAAAGCTTCGTTATCCGTGCTGGAATCCGGTTTTGTTTAAATCGCAGGCGGGTGTCCTTTTTTTGTTTTATAAAGTAGGTCCCTCACCCCGGGAATGGTGGGGTATGGTGCGCACTTCTACCGACAACGGAGCGAACTGGTCGAAGGCCGAGCGCCTGCCCGACGGCGTACTGGGACCTATCAAAAACAAACCCACGCAACTGGCCAACGGCACGATATTGAGCCCGTCGAGTACGGAAACCAAAACGAGCTGGAAAGCTCATATCGAACGATCGGAAGACGGTGGAAAAACCTGGACAGTAGAGCCGATTGACCACAAAACCGACCTGGACGTGATTCAGGGCAGTATTTTGACTTATCCCGGCAACCGTCTGCAAATGCTCTGCCGCAGCAAACAAAATCAGATTGCCGAAGTATGGTCGGAAGATGGAGGTAAAACCTGGGGGACTTTTTCCAAAACTCATTTGCTCAACCCAAACTCGGGAACTGACGCCGTAACGTTGAAAAACGGCTGGCAGGTACTGATCTATAACCCCACGATTCGGGGAAAAGACTGGGACAATGGTCGGCAAAAATTGCACGTGGCGGTATCCAAAGACGGCATGAGCTGGGCCGATGTGCATGTACTTGAAAATCAACCACGAGGCGAATACAGCTACCCGGCCGTAGTACAGGCTGCCGACGGAAATGTACATATTACCTATACCTGGGAGCGACGGAAGGTACGTCACGTGGTGCTGGCGCTCGATTTTTAAGTATACGTAGAAAAACTATCCGGGGGATTCTGTCGTTGTATTTACATAAAATCAACGGATATGAATTCCCCTTTTTCCTGCTGTATTCTGGCTTTTTTTCTATTATTTTCCTGTCAAAAAGAGACTGAACGCGTACCCGAAGCGCAGGCAAACTCTTCCTTTGAAGGCACTTACGCAGGCTACCGCTCGCAGCGTCTGGCAAATGAACTAGCCACAGATTCAACCAAAATAACGCTCGAAGTCTCTCGAATTTCTGATAGTCAAATACAGATTTTACAAACCTCACCCAACGAGTTTAGTTACCTTGTAACCATGAAAAACCACCGGTTCAGCTACGACCGTGGCCTGGGCGAAGCCGACTGTGGCGCTGCTTCGATTCAGGGCGAAGGAGTTTTTCAGAACAATTCCCTGGTTTTACTCGAAACCCTTCGCTGCACCCGCAACACCTCCTACCCCGATCGGCACGTTCAGTTACGGGCGTTTAAACAGCGTTGATAAAATCGCTATACTTTTTTATAAAAACCTGATTCACAAATAATTAAATAAACTTTATTCCAAAAACAATTCTATCAAATCTTTACATAAATAAGTAAATATCAACTTCTAAAAACCGAAACATTATGTGGATTGAACATTCCAATAAACTTACCCGCACGTTTACCTTTGCCGATTTTCGTGAAGCTTTTGTATTTATGACGAAGGTCGCTGAGCTGGCGGAGGCGCAGGGACATCATCCGTGGTGGTCAAATGTGTATAATAAAGTTACGATTGAACTTACAACCCATGATGCGGGCAATGTGGTTACAGAAAAAGACTATAATCTGGCTGAGGCCATTGATATAATTCATCGAAAAAGCAGCTGATTGAATCCCTGCGCGTGACGACGCAATTGCTGAATTGCTCGTTTTCTCCTACCTTCGATTCTTTGCACATTCAAAAAGCAATTGCGAAGGCATGAAATTGTACCTCGTCCCGACTCCCATCGGCAATCTGGAAGACATTACCCTGCGGGCTGTTCAGGTCTTGAAAAGCGTAGATCTTATTCTTGCGGAAGATACCCGCACGTCCGGACACCTGCTCAAACATTTGGAAATAAGCAAGCCCATGCAGAGCTATCATATTCATAATGAGCACCAAACCATTCAACGACTGACGGCTCGGATGCTCAAAGGTGAAACGATGGCGCTGATTTCGGATGCAGGTACGCCTGCTATATCGGACCCCGGATTTTTACTGGTTCGCGAGTGTATTCGTCAACAGATTGCCGTAGAATGCCTGCCGGGGCCAACGGCCTTTGTACCCGCGCTTGTCAACTCCGGTTTGCCCGCCGACCGCTTTACTTTTGAGGGATTTTTACCGCACAAAAAAGGTCGCCAAACCCGCCTGAAAGAGTTGGCCGAAGAAACCCGCACCATGATTTTTTATGAGTCACCCCACCGGCTTGTCAAATCTCTGACGCAGTTTGCGGAGTATTTCGGCCCCGAGCGCCCGGCTTGCGTCTCCCGTGAATTATCAAAACTTTATGAAGAGAACGTCCGGGGCTCTTTACAGGAAATTATTACTTACTTTACCGAAAAAAGTGTCAAAGGTGAAATCGTTATTGTTGTGGGCGGAAAGCCCTGAAATCCACCGGCTGCCGGGTTTAAAGCTCGCATTGGCCTTCTGTTTTGTTTTTCTGGTTTCGTTTGATCGGGCGCAGGCACAGCTTAGCCTGAGTCCACAGGCCAAGATCAGCCTCATCACCGTCGGGCCCGGCGATGCGCTTTATTCAAGTTTTGGCCACAGCGCTCTATGGGTTTATGATCCTGTTTATCAGCTTGATCGGGCGTATAGTTACGGGACTTTCAGTTTTGAAACCGGAAATTTTTACGTTAAATTTTTACGCGGCACGCTTCCCTACACCATTTCGGTTCATCCGCTTTCTCCGCAATTTGCCTACTGGCAATCCGAAAATCGCTCCGTGCTGGAACAGGAACTCCGGCTATCGCCTCAGCAAAAGCAGCGACTATACAATTACCTGGAAACTAATCTTTTACCTCAAAACAGAGAGTATCAGTACAAGTTTTTTTATGATAACTGTTCCACCCGCCTGCGCGATGCTCTGCAAGCCGCCTGCGGCGACAGCCTTTCTTTTGCAGGCTACACCCGCGAAACCAGGAGTTTTCGGCAATGGATTGACAAATATGCGTACAAACAAAAGCCCTGGTCCGACTTTGGAATGGATCTGGCGATTGGCGCCCCTTCCGACGAAATCGCCACGCCTGAGCAGGCTACTTTTTTGCCTGATAACCTGAGCGCCGCTTTTACTGATTCCAAAATAGCCGATGCCGCCGGGCAGGTGCAGCCACTTGTGCTCTCGGAACGTGTGATGTACGCGGCGTATCCCGAAGAAGAATCAATCGGACTTACTCCTATGATCTTTTTTTGGGTGCTCGCCGGGCTGATCCTTGCCTATACCGTGTGGCAACTCAAAACGGATCGACTCAATTTTACGCTCGACAAAATTTTGTTTAGCATCATAGGGCTTACGGGCTGGCTTATCGTCTTACTTTGGTTTGGGACCAATCATGGCGTTACGAACTGGAATTATGATATACTGTGGGCGTTTCCGCTATGGCTTCCGGTGGTTTTTTATTTTTCAAAGACCAAAAAACCAGCCTGGTTTCAGTGGTTTCTGATGGGCTACGGATTGTTACTGCTTTTTTCAACAGGCAATCTTTTGAAACATAATTATGTCGTAATTCCTATCCTGGCTTTACTGATTACGAGAGTCTATTACATCAATAATTCTTTGGAAAAAATACCGGTTACTGAAAAAAACAACCTATGAATCTGGAAAAACTCACCACCGAAACTATTGAGATTGTTCGTCAGGCCTCTTCCTTTATTCAACAGGAAGCCGCTTTGTTTAAACAAGACAAAATTGAGTATAAAGATGTGAACAATCTGGTTTCCTACGTTGATAAAGAAACCGAAAAATTGCTTGTTGACGGTTTGAGAGCACTTTTACCAGAAGCTAGCTTCATTACCGAAGAAGGCACCACCGGGCAGGAACCCAACCCCGAAGCACTTAACTGGATCATTGATCCGCTGGACGGCACGGCCAATTTTGTACATGGACTTCCGGTTTATTGCGTCAGCGTTGGCCTGGTGCGTGGTACGGAGCCGCTGTTGGGTGTCATTCATGAGCCTAACCGCAACGAGCTTTTTTATGGCTGGCAAAACGGTGGCGCCTGGTGCAACGGTGAGCAGCTGCACGTTTCAAAAGCCCGACAGCTGGGCGAAAGTTTGCTGGCGACGGGTTTTCCGTACTACAAATTTGACAAGCATGACCGGTACATGAAAATCCTGGAAGTTTTGATGCAAAAGACGCACGGCCTTCGGCGCATGGGTGCAGCAGCGGTCGACCTGGCTTATGTAGCTGCCGGAAGATTTGATGGTTTTTATGAGTACAATCTCAACTCCTGGGATATGGCCGCCGGCGTGTTGCTGATTCAGGAAGCGGGTGGAATTGTAACTGATTTTTCAGGAGGAAATAAATATTTATTTGGAGGAGATATTGTGGCAGGTAGCCCGGTGCACCCGGAACTATTGGCGGTGATCAAGGAAATTTTTTAATGGTTGTAGCAAAAAACACGTATTTTGCATATTGTATAGAGGGGAAAGGATTCGTGAATTAAAATACATCACACTATTCAAACATTCTACATGCCTAGCTTATTAGAGCTAAATACCTTTCACTCTGAGTCCGGAAACCTTACGGTTTTTGAGAAAATAATGCCCGGTAACATAAAACGGGTATTCTATATTTATGGTGCCGGAGAGATTCCCCGGGGAGGACATCGACATAAAAAAACCTGGAACGCACTCATTTGCCTGCATGGAAAATGCCGGGTATATGTGCATACGGGCGATGAAGAGGCAAATTATTGGCTCGAAAAACCCTCCTCCTGCCTGATTTTAGAACCACGCGACTGGCATACAATGGAAGATTTTTCGGAAGATGCCATACTTTTGGTTCTTTCCAATGAATATTATGACCGCAGCGACTACATTGATGAACCCTATGACACGCGGTCACTGGAAGAGTCTTTCCGAAGCTTAATTTCAAAATAGCCTGATTTTCAAAGGTATACAAACGAAGTAAAGCGATTTTTCCATGATTCCGTTTTTGGATTTACAGCAACTAAATGCCCCGCATCAGGCGGCTATTGAAACCGCAGTGCAGCGGGTCGTCCGATCAGGGTGGTATATTTTGGGTCAGGAGTTGACTACTTTTGAAAAGAGCTTTGCGGATTATTGCGAAGCTTCGCATTGTGTGGGCGTAGCCAACGGATTAGACGCCCTCCAGCTAATTCTGCAAGCGTACGATTTCCCAAAAGATAGTGAAGTCATTGTTCCGGCGAATACCTACATAGCCTCGGTCCTTTCGATTAGCTTTTTAGGACTTGTACCCGTATTTGTTGAACCGGACCCCAAAACGATGCTGTTGGATCCGGCTCGCATCGAAGAAAAAATTACTTATAAAACCAAAGCTGTTTTACCGGTTCATTTGTACGGACGCAGCTGCGAAATGGCTCCTGTTCAGGAAATTGCCTCACGTTTTGGATTAAAAATAGTAACTGATTGCGCACAATCTCACGGGGCAACTTATGCTTTCAGCAAAAAGGAGACGCTGGGAGATGCCGCTGCTTTTAGTTTCTATCCAACCAAAAATCTCGGTGCTTTGGGTGATGCCGGAGCGGTGGTCACGTCCGATGCCGAATTGGCCAAAAAAATCAGATACCTCCGAAACTATGGCTCCAACAAAAAGTACTTCAATGAATATCAGGGTGTCAATAGCCGGCTTGATGAAATGCAGGCAGCTGTTCTGAATGCAAAACTTCCTTTTCTGGATCGTGAAAATCAGCATCGGCGGGAATTGGCTCAATATTACCTGAACTCCATTCAGTTGTCCGAATTGGTTCTTCCACCCGCCGATCGGCTTGATGAAGACGTTTGGCACCTTTTTGTGGTCAGGCATCCTCGCCGCGCAGCCTTTATTGACTATTTGCTCCAATGTGGCATCCAAACAAATATTCATTACCCGTTGCCGATTCATCATCAAAAAGCCTATCAACAGTATAGTCACCTGCGTTTACCCATCACCGAACAGATTCATCAGGAAGTCGTGAGCCTACCGCTGAGTCCGGTTCTGTCACTCGAACAGGTCGCCTATATTTGTGATTGCATCAATCAATTTAAGGGATAAGTACACGTATGAGGCTTTCAGTCATTATTCCCGTTTACAATAGCGAAGGTTCCATTGCCTCACTAATTCAGCGTTTGCAGCAGGCACTGTCCGGTATTTCGTATGAGGTTGTGTTGGTCAATGACGGCAGTCGGGACGCTTCCGAGGCGGTTTGTACTAAACTTGCCGAAGAAAAACCGGAGGTGACGTTTATTTCTTTACGTAGAAATTTCGGTGAATTCAATGCCGTTATGTGCGGGTTAAATCATGCGCAGGGTGATTTTTGTGTCATGATTGACGACGATTTTCAAAATCCTCCCGAAGAAATTTTGAAATTAATAGATACCGCTACTCATGGTAATTTTGATGTGGTGTATACTTACTATGACAAAAAAGAACACGCTCTCTACCGCAACATGGGCAGTCAATTTGTCAACTGGATCACGAGTTATTTGCTGGACAAGCCCAAAGATTTGTATCTGTCAAGTTTTAAGCTGATCCGGCGGGAAGTAGTGCAGGAAATTATCCAATATAAAGGACCTTACCCCTATATTGATGGACTGATTTTTCGGGTTACCCGCACCATTGGAAGCGTTCGTGTCAGCCATCAGAAGCGACAGTCCGGTTCATCTAATTATACCTTTCGGAAGCTGATTTCGCTTTTTCTCAACATTCTCTTTTGCTACTCGGCCTTACCAATCAGACTCTTCTTACCCATCGGGCTGACGTTGCTGGGAGGCGGAGCCTTGCTACTATTATTTTTGTTTGGGCAGTGGATCATTGGGCCCGATGACCCCAAAGGCTGGCAGGTAGTAACGGCTACGCTGCTTCTGATCGGCGGAATTCAGTGTACTCTTTTGAGCGTCCTGGGAGAATACATTGGCAAGAGTTTCATGGCAGAAAGTGGTCAACCTCAATTTGTTATAAAAAAAATAGTTTCATGATAAACAACCGGGAAGAATACGATCGCATGTATCAGGTAGAGCGCAGCCTGTGGTGGTATCAGATTTTGCATGGCATGGTGCTGAAACACTTACAAAAACATGCGGGCGCTTCCCAGAAGACAATCAGGCTATTGGACGCAGCTTGTGGAACGGGCGGTTTATTATCTTTTTTGCGTGAAAACGGATTCCAAAGCCTCTCAGGATTTGACTACTCCAAACATGCCATTGAATTTTCACTTGACCGAAAACTCGACGTTGAGTTCGGGGATTTGCGTGCGGTAGACGCCTTTCGTCCCGGTCAAACTTTCGACGCTATTTGCTGCAATGATGCGCTCTATTTTTTAACCGACGAAGAAATCATTCGGGCATTGACCCACTTTAAAGACAGACTTACGCCCAACGGAATTCTGCTTATCAACATCCACGCCTTCAACACCTTTGCAGGCATGCACGACCTGGCCGTAGGAAGCACCCGCCGCTTTGTATTGGCTGATTTTGAGCGCTATGCCGCTGCTGCCGGTCTAACGATTTCGTATCATACCTATTGGCCGTTTCTGCTGTCGCTTCCGATTTGGCTCGTACGGCAGTGGCAGCGCTATCAGCTTCGGCGGCAAAGCTCCATGAGTTCGGACGTAGAATCGGATGTAAAATATCCGGGCGATTTTATCAACGCCATCCTCAAAGGTGCGACTCAGCTTGAACGTACCATTTTACCCCGGGCTCCGTTCGGAAGTTCCCTTTTTATGCAACTCCGAAGCAAATAAAATTTCAATAATCGTGTCCGGCTTCTCGTAGTTTATGCCGGCAATTGGGCATTGATCGGGAGCTTTTTCTTACATTCGTGTCACTGAGTTTAATTTTAACCAATTACCACCCAATCTTAGTATGGAACTCGAAAACCTGCGATACCCTATTGGACGTTTCAAAGCCGGCGAAGTGCATTCGCTGGATGAAACAAAAACTAACATTCAGATTATCAGCGCATTGCCTTCCAAGTTCATCAATCTTTTGGGAAGCTGGGATGAAGAAAAACTCGAAACACCCTACCGCCCTGACGGCTGGACAATCCGGCAACTGATTCATCACGTAGCCGATAGCCACATGAATGCGTACATTCGGTTCCGGCTCGCCCTAACCGAGGAATCTCCGACGATAAAACCATACATGGAAAATCTTTGGGCTGAGCTCCCCGACGCCCAAACGGCTTCTATTGACCTTTCGCTGCAATTACTGAAATACCTTCATATCCGGTTGGTCCTGCTGCTAAATTCGCTGAGTGAAACCGACCTACAACGAACCTACGAACATCCCGAAACGGGCCGAATTTACCCCATTTCGGAGGTCATTGCCATGTACGCCTGGCATAGCGAACACCACTATCAGCACGCGCTAACGTTGGCCCAACGGAACAATTGGGTGGCGTAGCGCTGTTAAATGATCAAACATCCTCGTCATGATTCAGCAACTCATCGTCCTACTCATCTTTTGTGCTGCCCTAAGCTACCTTGGTATTCGGGTCTGGAAAGCGCTCCGGCGTCCTGCTGAGGCGGGGTGTGGCAAAGGCTGCGGGTGTGCTCCCAAATCGACCAGTTCCATTGGATAGCCGAAGGATTATTTGAGACTCGATTCGAGTTTTGAGTGATTGGTTCCTACATAAAACGGTGGCGTCATTTAACAGGCGTCACCGTTTTATGTATTATATAAAAATAAAATAAAAAAATTACCGTCTTTTGATGGTCACGATCGGGCAAAGCGTGCGGTTAATTGTCACAACCGCTTCGCTACGCTGTGATTTTCCTAAACAACCCAACGTTTGATTACGCGCTTCGGCATAGTAACGCCCGGCTTTGGGCGGGATATACGTAAGCTGTCCGGCGGCAAGCATGCGCCCTTTGGTGGGCGAATCGTACCAATCTACCGTTTGATCCTGCCCAACAAGCGCTATCAAGGCAGCCGGTTGAGAACCGGCACAAATGGCTGAACTCGAAACAATGGGTGGAGTAATGGGCAATGGATCAATGACGGGAACCGTAAATTGGCTGGTAAGTGTATCAGTTTCGGTAATTTCAGTAATGGTAATAAGCTGACTGGCGCTTATGTTACGAACAATGAAGGAAGAGTCGTCCTGAGTTACAAGGGACCCCTTATCGACCTTGATTTTATTTCTGGATTGAATAACCAATTCGATTGATACATTGCCCTCAAAGCAAGTCAATCGGGCCCGTATAGCCAAAGGTGCAGCTTTCAGCGGCGGAGCTAAACCTGCACAAAACACCCCTACTGAAAGTAGGAGTGCTCTAAGTGAAAAATAGTTTTTCACAAGTCAAGATGTATTTAGTGTGTGTATTTTGTAACAAATATATAAAAAAAGAAACACATCAAAAAATTAAAATCCACTCCCTCAATTCATTAAATGGGCATACAGGCCTTAATTATTGTATTTTTAAGGGAGTATGAATAAAAATCATCAACTATACTATACCGGAGATGCAGTATTTCTAATCTTTTTTTATAACTTTTTTTTACAAAAACTTTACATAAAGATGTGAAAAAAAATATCCATTATAGTAATTTTCACAAATGTTTATGTATCAAAAAAAGGTCAGGCGTAATTCGCCTGACCTTTTTTTGATACAGTTAAAAATTCTATTTTTTCTTAGAGAGCTCCGTCCTTAATTTCATCCACGATTGTTGGGTCCAGCAAGGTAGAAGTATCGCCGAGTGATGAGGTTTCGCCTTCGGCTACTTTACGCAAAATCCGACGCATAATTTTCCCTGAACGCGTTTTTGGCAATCCGCTCACAAATTGAATTTTATCCGGCCGGGCAATCGGCCCGATGACCCGGGTAACGGTAACGGCAATATCTTTCCGAAACATTTCGGGATCATCCGGCTTGTGCTCCGTGATAACATAGGCATAAATCCCCTGTCCTTTGATGTCATGCGGATATCCCACCACCGCTGATTCTACAACGCCAAGGTGCATGTTGATGGCATTTTCTACTTCGGCAGTTCCGATGCGGTGCCCAGACACGTTGATCACATCATCGACACGGCCCGTGATCCGGTAGTATCCATCCTCATCGCGAAGGCAGCCGTCTCCGGTAAAATATAGCCCCGGGTAGGTAGAAAAATACGTTTGCTTGCACCGCTCATGATCGCCGTAAGTGGTACGGATCATGCCCGGCCACGGAAACTTAATGCACAGATTTCCGCTCACCCCGTTGCCTTCAATTTCATTTCCGTGTTCGTCTACCAGCAGCGGCTGAATTCCCGGCAAAGGAAGCGTGGCGTAGGTAGGTTTTTCGGGGGTGACACCAGCAATTGGCGTAATCATGATTCCACCCGTTTCGGTTTGCCACCAGGTATCTATCAGCGGGCAGTTATTCTTCCCGATATTATGCTTCATCCATTGCCAGGCTTCCTCGTTGATCGGCTCACCGACCGAGCCCAGTTTGGTCAGCGACGAAAGGTCGTGATCCTTAACATATTGCAGGCCAAAGCTCATCAGCGACCGAATAGCCGTGGGAGCCGTGTACAGTATATTTACTTTATGTTTTTCAACGATTTCCCAAAAACGCCCGGCATCGGGATAGGTCGGAACTCCTTCAAACATCAGCGACGTGGCGCCTTCACAAAGCGGCCCATACACAATGTAGCTGTGGCCGGTTATCCAGCCAATGTCTGCCGTACAGAAATGGATTTCGCCGGGTTGATATTGAAATACATTCGAGAAGGTGTAGGCCGCATACACCATGTAGCCGCCGCAGGTATGCACTACGCCTTTTGGCTTTCCAGTGGAGCCGGAGGTATACAGGATAAACAGCGTATCTTCGGCATCCATTTCCTCCGCCGGACAAATGGCATCCACGTGTTTTACTTCTTCTTCCCACCAATGATCCCGTCCTTTGAGCATAGAAATCGGTGTGCGCGTGCGGGTCATGACGATCACATTTTTGACAGTTGAACACTTTTCCAGCGCATCGTCCACAGTACTTTTCATCGGAATTACCTTAGCGCCCCGATAGGCGCCATCCGACGTAATGACCATGGTACAGCCTGCATCATTGATCCGGTCAGCAATGGATTGGGCTGAAAACCCGCCAAAAACGACCGAATGAACGGCCCCGATGCGGGCACATGCTAATACCGCAATGGCTAGTTCCGGCACCATAGGCAAATAAATACACACACGGTCACCTTTTTTAACGCCGTATTTTTTGAGCACATTGGCAAACCGGCACACGCGGGTGTGCAGCATACTGTACGTGATGGTTACGGGCTGATCGTCGGGCTCGTTGGGCTCCCAAATAATAGCGGGATGATCGGCTTTATCGGCGAGATGCCGGTCGAGGGCGTTTTCTGTAATATTCATTTTGCCGCCCACAAACCATTTTACGCTGGGTTCGGTAAAATTCCATTCCAATACTTTTTTCCAGGGTTTTTTCCAGACAAACTGCTGAGCTACTTCGGCCCAAAAACCCTCAGGATCGCTCACACTTTGGGCATAGGCGGTTTGGTACTCTTCAAAGGTGGTAATATTCATACTAAATATTTGGTTAAGTTACTAGGAGATTATTTAATAAGTAATTGATTATAAAAACATTGTGACTTTACTAATCATTTATCCGAGCCATTAAAACAGTTTTTTTTCAAATCCCCGAAGTTGTCAATACGACTAAAACTGCCTGACGCTAACGGCAAGCATATTAATTTTGGTCATCAGGTCACGGGTTGAAAATGGTTTTGGAATGTACAAATCCGCACCAATCTGATAACCGTACTCCCGGTCGCTGTCTTTATTTTTGGCACTCAAAAACACCACGCGGGTGTTGGTCAGCGTAGGCGAAGAGCGAATGTATTGACACACCTCGTAGCCGTTCATGCCGGGAATCATAATATCCAACAACACGATATGCGGCAACTCCCGGTCGATTATGTCCCGGGCTTCGGCACCATCACGGGCAATATAAACCTGATACCCGGCCTTTTTCATCAAAAATTCGAGCGATAGTAAAATGCTCGGTTCATCCTCTGCAATCACAACTTTTATCATACACATTCACGGATTATGTTCAGGTTGGGTGGGAATTTGAAACAGGAAACAGGCACCAAAACCGGGTTTACTTTCAACAGAAATTGTCCCCTGATGCAGCTCAATGATTTTTTTTGTAATAGCCAAACCTAGCCCGCTTCCGGATGGTTTTTTGCTTCTTTTGTCCTGAGCCTGGTAAAATTTCTCAAAAATACGGCTTTGAAAATGTCCTTCAATACCGGGTCCGTTGTCAATGACGCTCACCCAAATTGTCGTTCCGATTTCCCAACTTTCCACGCTAATATACCCTTTATCTTTTTCACAAAATTTAATGGCGTTAGAAACCAAATTAATCAAAACCTGAGTCATCCGATCCCGATCTCCCCGAAAAAGAGATTGCCGGCTTTTAAACTTACTCTCTATTTTTATTCCTTTTTCATGAGCCAGCTGACTTAGCGAGTCCATGACTTCCCGAATAATATCCGGCATATGGCAAGGCTCAAAGATCAGATTTGCTTTTCCCGACTCGATTTTTTCAAGGTCCAGCACCTGATTAATCAAACGCGTCAGGCGTTCAGATTCTTTGATGATTGTCCCCAAAAACTGCTCTTTCTCTTCCGACCCCATGTCAGGATTATCATAGAGTATTTCTGAAAAAGCCCGAATCGACGTCAGCGGGGTGCGGATTTCGTGCGTAACGGTCGAGATAAATTCCTCGCGATATTTGTCTACCTTTTTGAGCTTTTCATTGGCAAGGCTTAGTTTTTTACCGGCACGTTTGAGTTCCTTTGAGGTTCGGTCCAATTTCCTGTTCAGGGCAATCAGTTCCTGCGATTCTTTAAGCATATACACCACTTCCTGAACCGTAATTCGCTCCTCTTTGGTAACCGACGAAACCATGATTCGGGCAGATGCGGTACCGATTGCTCCGGCTAATACCTGCTCGGCGTAGGTCACAAGCTGCGGCTCGGCAAAGGGGTTTCGTGTGTCGAGACCGTATCGGCGTTTGAGAAAAGCCATCAGACGAAACGATCGTTCTTTCCCTAAAAAAGCACTCAGTAGGGATTCAATGTCCGTTATAAGCACTTGCCCCTGCCAACTGACCGACCCCGTCATTTTTTCTGAATACGTAAATACATCCACAAAAAGCACCGCCTGACTGTGTTCGAGGGAGTCCTGAGAAAAACGGAGCGCTCCCCAGATATAAAACCCGCAATTAACCAGGAGTGACCAGAAAAGTGCGTGCGCAATTGGGCTTAATCCGTTGAGACCAAGGAGTGAATCCGGTCTGAGCCAATGAAGCTGAAAGGGACCTTCTATCAAAATAGATTGAGGTAAAAATCCGGCTGAAACCAGGGTTGGTACCACCAACGTATACATCCATACAAGAATGCCGCCCACAAGGCCCAAAATTGCCCCGGTTCGATTGCCTCTTTTCCAGAATAATCCACCGATCATGGCAGGCGCAAACTGAGCCACACCGACAAACGAAACCAGCCCGATGGATACAAGCGGCGAAGCAGCAACCACCCGATCATAATATAAGTAAGCAATCAAAAGCAAAACCGCTATGGATACGCGACGAATGATCAAAACCAAACTGACGCTTCCTTCGGCCAACGAAGAGCGCCACCGTGGATGGCTCAAAATCAGGGGTAGCAGCAGGTTGTTGCTGAGCATGACGCTCAGGGCGGTGGTTTCTACGATAATCATGCCGGTTGCGGCGGCAAATCCTCCCAAAAAGGAAAACATGGCCATCAAATCCTGATTAAAAAAGAGCGGGATTGCCAAAACGTAGTTATCGGCGTTGACTGCCTGCCCCTCAAACAGAATATTGCCCCCGAGGGCGATAGGTACAACAAAGAAATTAATCAGCAATAAATAGAGAGGAAAAATCCAGAGCGCTTTACGCAGGTGATTCTCGTTGACGTTCTCGACAACGGCCATTTGAAACTGCCGGGGCAGAAACAGAATCGTAGCCATGGCCAGTAAAAGCTGCCAAAACCAGTCGTTCAGTCCCGAGTCAGAATCAAGCGTCAGGAGTTTTTGCCATTCGGGATGTCGGGCCGCCTTAGTGAAAATATCGCCGAATCCATTAAACACGCCATAAGTAACAAACACACCAATGGTAACAAAGGCAACAAGTTTGACTAATGATTCCAGCGCAATAGCCATGACCAGACCTTCGTGCCGCTCGGTGGTTTCGATGCGGCGTGCGCCAAAGAGGATAGTAAAAAGTGCAAGAAATAAGGTACTGTAAAAGGCTATATCTTGAAGAATCGTGCGTTCGTCAACCAAAACCTGATGGCTGCTAATGCTGTAAAAACTCAGCGAAATAGCTTTTAACTGCAACGAAATGTAAGGGACGATTACGAGCATACAAATGCCGGTTACGAGCATTCCCAGCGATTTGCTTTTTCCGTAGCGGGCTGAGATAAAATCAGCGATGGACGAAATACGCTGGATTTTGCTAATGCGGATCATCTTACGGAGGATGATCCACCAAAGGGGCATCATGATGAGCGGCCCGAGGTAGGTGGTCAAAAAAGCCGGGCCCTGCGTGGCGGCATTACCGACGCTTCCGTAGTAGGTCCAGGCGGTGCAGTAGACTGCCAGGGAAAGCGCATACACATAGGGATTGTTGACCAGGCTATGCCCGGCCTGCGAGCGTTTTTCGGCAAAATAAGCAATACCGAAAAGTAGTCCCAGGTAAGCAAACAATCCACCAATGAGTACGTAATTCTCCATGATCAGGGTTGTCTGGTTTTTTTGGTATGCATGAAATAGATCAAGAGGCCAATCATCAACAGCCAAACCAGCAAAATATAGAGGTAGAAAAGCGGGATACCCCGAAAGGTAGCGGGGGTATTGGCAATTCGGAGCAAAGGTGTATTTAGTAATAGAGCCGCTAGCAGACTTAATGCCGCCAAACGCTGGTCAAGAGTATTCATGAGTAGGTTTACACAACGTAAAATTCCTGTTTAAAGGGAAATAGTTACTTTACAAACGACTAATCAGGCTTTGCGAATGATTCCATGCACATCGCCATGATTAGTCGTTCGATTTTCAGAGGGGAACAGTATTAGTGAGAGACGGCTTCACCGGCACCCATCGGCAGACGAATGTCTTCAACAATTCGTTGAACGTCTTCGGGTGGTGCAGGAGTGAACGCACTGATAACCAACGACACTGCAAAATTCGCAAGCATAGCTACCGTTCCGAATCCTTCGGGCGATATACCAAACCACCAGTCGCTTGAAGGCGGCAGGGTGTCGTCCAGCCAGCCTAATTTATATTTTACCATGTAGTATAGCATCAATGTAATACCCACTACCATTCCGGCTACGGCCCCTTCTTTATTCATTCTTTTATAAAAAATCCCTAAAATAATGGCTGGGAAAAACGAAGCTGCTGCCAAACCAAAGGCCAATGCAACTACCGCTGCCACGAAGCCGGGAGGATTGATTCCAAAATAACCGGCAATAACTACGGCTACCGTCGCTGCCAAACGAGCAGAAATAAGCTCCCCTTTTTCGGAGATAGTTGGTATAAATATCTTTTTCAGCAAATCGTGCGAAACAGAAGAGGAAATAACCAACAGCAAGCCAGCTGCCGTAGACAGTGCTGCTGCCAAACCACCCGCTGCCACCAGGGCGATCACCCAGTTGGGCAATCCCCCAATTTCGGGGTTAGCCAAAACAATTATGTCATTATCAATTTTCAATTCATTTACCTCAGGATCCGCCACGTACTGAATTTTTCCATCGGCATTTTTGTCAGTGAAAGTCAGTAGTCCGGTTGTTTCCCAGTTTTTAAACCATTCGGGCACGCTCGAATAGTCTTTATTACTTACGGTTTCGATCAGATTGGTACGTGCAAAAACCGAAATTGCGGGAGCCGTCGTGTACAAAATTGCGATAAAGACAAGGGCCAAACCGGCTGACATACGAGCGTCTTTTACACGCTTTACGGTAAAGAACCGAACAATTACGTGGGGCAGTCCCGCAGTACCTACCATAAGTGCACAGGTAATTGCGAATACATCCTGAATCTTTTTGGTACCGGAAGTGTACTCAGCAAACCCCAGCTCAGCATTCAATCCGTCGAGTTTGTCAAGCAGATAAGTTCCGGAGCCATCGGCCAGCGTACTTCCCATTCCAAGTTGAGGAATTGGAACACCCGTCATGATAATTGAGATGTAAATGGCAGGCACCATGAAAGCAAAAATCAGAACGCAATACTGCGCCACCTGCGTGTAGGTAATACCTTTCATTCCGCCTAACACTGCATAAAACAGAACGATGACCATCCCGATAATTACTCCGGTGTTGATGTCTACTTCCAGAAAACGGGAGAAAACCACGCCTACGCCACGCATTTGTCCGGCGATGTAGGTAAACGAAACCAGCAGCGCGCAGATTACTGCCACGGTACGGGCACTGTTGGAGTAGTAGCGATCTCCAATGAAATCGGGCACGGTAAATTTCCCGAATTTCCTCAGGTAAGGCGCAAGCAGTAAGGCTAAAAGTACATAACCACCCGTCCAGCCCATCAGGTACACAGTGCCGTCGTAGCCCATAAACGAGATCAGACCGGCCATTGAGAGAAACGAGGCGGCTGACATCCAGTCAGCGGCCGTAGCCATGCCATTGGCAAGGGGCGATACACCGCCGCCTGCTACATAAAATTCTTTCGTTGAGCCGGCCCGCGACCAAATGGCAATGCCAATGTACAGGGCAAATGTGAGCCCAACGATTATATAAGTCCAGATTCTAACGTCCATTGTAATGTTTTTTTCAAGTAAAAAATGTAGTAGAGGAAGATTGAAAGATTACTCGTCGTAACCGTACTTTTTGTCCAGCTTGTTCATCAGCCTGATATAGACAAAAATAAGCAGTACGAACACATAAATAGAACCCTGATGCGCAAACCAGAACCCTAGCTTAAATCCGCCTAACCGGATGGCATTCAACGGTTCGGCAAACAGGATACCCGCACCGTAGGAGGCCATAAACCATACTCCCAGCAAAATTGTCAGATAGGTCAGGTTCTCTTTCCAGTAGCGCTGGGCTTTGTCTTTGTCATTGTTTTTCATTGATTTGTGAAGGTTAAAGGGTACATAAATAAAGGGATTATAGGTAGGTTTGGAATTGAATCAAAAGCTCTCCTTTGGTGCCATTGATGTTATCTTTGGCCGTATAAATGGGTCGGGTGGAATATTGCAGCGTGATTTTGGCATGATGCCCGTCCAGCAAAAAGTTGGTTCCGAAATCAAAGTAGTTGCCCGCTTTGTCTAGTGCCTCAAACTTTTTCATGGTGTAGGCGGCAAAAGGCTGCACCCGCATTTTAACTTTTTCTTTGGTCGGATCCTTTGGAAGAAGGAATCCCGCCTGTGTGTACCATATAGAACCTGTCCCGATCATCGGACGGCTGTTTCCCGCACCTGCCAGGGCTCTTGCGCCACCAAAATCGGGATTCGCAGTACCGACATTCATGATCCCGATGTTCCGTAGATAATTTGGACCAAAATTATAGTTATAGTACACGCTGTAAGCAGTTACGGCGGCGTTGCTTTTCTTATCGCCAATGGGCATATCGGCAAATACATCCGCCGAAAGCAAGGTTATGTCGTGATTTTTGCTGCTACCATTTTGAAGGCTTTTGGTACCTTCTGATTGATGGTAAAAGCCTGCTCCGATATTAAATACTCGTTTGGTACCGACATAAGAACCCACCGTAAATGGCAGCAAGTTGGACTCCTGATCCAGGAATTGATACATGCCGTATCCACCGTAGGACATTTTGCTTTGTCCGTTATTATCAACCGCAGTTCCTTCGAGCGCTGCTAATTTTGTAGCGAAGGGTTTGTTCATGTTGATCCGGTAGTCGAGTTTGCCGAGTTTGCCTTTGGCATAAAGTCCAAACATACGGGCAAACTGATCGGAGTTTTCGATGAGGGGCCAGTTAAAAATTGGGGCGTCAATAGCCAGAAAGTTAAGCGTACTTGCAGAAGTCATCCGCGAAATTCCCCACCAATAGTGAAGCCCGGCACCAATGGAAAGCGACGACTTGTTAGCCTTTTTGGTTTCAGGATTCAGGGCTGGAATTACGGCATATTCACTCCAAATATCGTGAAAAAACAAGCCGGGTTTTTTACCGGCTCCGTAGCCGCCTGTGCCGGTAGTTCCCGCGGCACCGCCGTTCAGAAACGTCTGATTGTTAATACCGACGTGCGCCAAAACCAAATAACGGGGAGTGATTTGAGCATAGGCAAGAGCCCGCAAACGGCGTGCTCCGATGTCAAACGTTGAGTTTGCCTGCTCGCCATTGACGAGCGTGCCGGGGTTGTTCTGAATGCTGCGCATCCACATCTGATTCCAGAGAAGGACCCGCACGTATTTTGACCCTTCCGGGTTGAGCGACACTTTCAGGCCAGCGCCATAATCGGCCGAACCCTGCGCATACACGCCGCTTTGTAACAAAACACTGAGGAACATGGGCAATACAAATAGAGGGAAGAACTTTTTCATTGGGTAAGAAAGGTTGATCGAGGGTTTAATTTTCGATCAAAACTCCTGGTTTAGCCCGTAAAAAAGAAGTAGATGATATAGTTATGCTAAATTTGTATAGTTTGTCTTAATTCTGTACTTCCGATTTTAATCCATCGTTTTTTCTGAAAAACTGCACAGACGTATCTAAAACGGCTGTTTTTATCGAGTTCTGCCAAATGAGCTTTTATGAATTCTTTATTTGCCTTTTAAAAATTTGCCTTAACTTCCTCTACCCTTCTTATAGCCTAGCTTTTGAAACGCTCCCATTTGATCAGCATAAACTTATCGCCCAGCTCAGTTACGATCATACCGGCTCCGGTGAGGTTTTCTCTATCGGCATAAAACTCCATCAACTCCTTATGATTCAGTATTTTATAGGTAGGATGATAGGAGTTTTTTTCAGGAATTTTCAGTTGATACTTCTTCACCCAATTCATTACGGATACGTGACTTACCCCAAGAAGTCGCTCAATTTCGCGGAAACTAACGCCTTCAATATAAAGTTGTAACGCTTTGATGACATAGTAGGTAGAAATACCTTTCCCTACTTTATCAACTGTAAAATTATACTCGCACTTTTTGCACCGAAACCGCTGACGATTCTTGATTACACCGTTTTTAACCGCTTCTGAGGAAGAGCATTTAGGACATTTTAAAGAAATCATTTCGTTGATTTTTTTATCTATAACATTTTAACAAAAATATATCAAATTAGCAGAAAACATAGTATTTTTTCTCAGAATAGTGAAATTTTGATCCGGTTCTGTTCATTCCGTGGTTTTCTTCCCTGCCCGAAACCATTTACTTTTGAGGTATGACTACTTTCTCCAATATACCGGCGCTAAGCAAAGAAGATCAGGCTTTTATTTCAAAGCATATACAGGAAGACACTTCCGCACTGTTGCTGCGGCATCAGGCAATGCCTGGCATCCGGATGTTGGTCGGGCAAATAGCAGCACGTCAGAAGGCCCGTAAAAAACTGCCCGAATGGTACGCAAATCCGGCCCTTATTTTTCCCCCGCCCCTTTCGGTAGAGCAAAGCTCGTCAGAAACAACCGCGCGTTTTAAAGCTACTTTGTGCCATGGCAACTGCCTGATTGACACTACCGGCGGCATGGGCGTGGACTGTTACTATATGAGTAAAGTTTTTGAGAAAGTTATTTACCTGGAAAATCAACCGCAGGTTGCTCACACCGCCGCCCATAATTTTGGGGCCTTGGGAGCTACCAAAATTACCGTTTGTGCAGAAAATGCCGTGGATTATTTGAATCAAACAAATGCAACGGCTGATGTGATTTACTCCGACCCGGCCCGTCGGGATGGCCTGCAACGCAAAATCGCTCAACTCAACGACTGCACCCCTGACCTGACAAAAGTCCTTCCGACTTTGCTGCGGGCAGCCCCGCTTATCCTGGTCAAAACGGCGCCGCTTTTGGATATAGATCAGGCAATCAGCCAATTAGCACACGTACGGGACGTATACGTAATTGGACTTGATGGAGAATGCAAGGAGGTTCTTTACTTTCTTGATGCTCAAAAAAGGATGAGCACAGACATCCCTATTCGGGTGCGCGTGCTGTTTCCGGATGCACAGGTACAGCATGCTTTTGATTTTACCCGTGGCGAGGAGCAACACGTAACCACTACATTTTCTGACCCGCAGAGCTTTTTGTACGAGCCACATCCGGCTCTTCTGAAATCCGGAGCATTCAAAACGGTGGCCGAACGCTTCGGATTAGCGAAACTTGCGCAACATACGCATTTGTACACCTCACGGCATTTTGTAGCCGATTTTCCCGGCAGAAGTTTTGAGATTAGGGCGGTTTGCAAACCAAACGCCCGGGAAATAGCCGCCTATGTGCCCGACGGCAAAGCCAATTTGACTGTACGGAATTTCCCTGCCAAAACGGATGACCTCCGAAAAAAATGGCGTCTTAAAGAAGGTGGCGATACGTATCTTTTTGCGGCTGAGCTTAAAAACTCCCAAAAAGTAGTTATAATTACCAGAAAGCCAACGCATTCTGATGGCACAAACGATTAAACTTCATTTCATTTTTTTGACCCAAAACACATGAAAAACCTTTCCCTTCTTTTGTTCATTTCGGGGTTGTTCCTGAGTTCTTCTCTCTTGGCCCAAAACGTCTTTCCAGGAAAACAGACGATTGACAAAAAAGAATATTTTGGACTAAACCTGAACTCCTCCATTTCAGACCGCTTTTTAGGGAATTATTGGGAAGATTATCTCAAAAAAACGGGCAAAACCAATAGCCGGCGGGGCGTGTATACCGTAGACCGGGCTACGATTCCGGGCATTACTACTTCTACGGCAGAGGTCATTAGTCAGGTCTCTACGTCCAAAAACATTACTCAATTATTTATGGCTTTGAAAATCGGGGATCGCTTCGTCGCTAATTTCACAGACTCAACCTATCGGGCTGCGGAACAATTTCTTAAAGATTTCTCGGGCTATGCTGCTCTTCGTGATGACGTTCGAAAAGCGGAAGAATTTTATTCTTTGGCGGATAAGAATCACCAACGACTGCAAAAAGATAATGAGCGCCTGACCAAAGAAATCGAGCGTACCCAAAAACGCCTGGAAGAACTGGCAAAAGAACAGGAAACCAATAAAAACGATTTGGCAGGATCGGTCATTGATATGCAGGCCAAACAGAAAGATCTGGAAGCGGCCAAGGCCAAAGTGCCAAAGTTGTAAGGTCCAACTGGATATAAATTGATAAAAAAAACCGACCTGCACAGGTCGGTTTTTTTTATCGTTTCGCTCGATCAATTGCCTTCAATAGTGAGGTATCGTCTGCGGTGTCCAGGCCAATTTCCCAGATCATCACTCCTCCTAGCCCCATTTTCCGGGCCAGGCGGGTTTTGGCTTCAATGGTATTGATGCCATTATAAAAAGCGCCTTTCCAATAGTCATCATAGGCGCTTGCCCCATCGGCAATAAGCTGCTGATAGGTTGGCCCAAACTGTCCAAAGCCCTTTTTAGAGTAAAAGGGTAAACCAATGAGCGCTTTGGAAGCAGGTAGTTTACGTTCATTTATCCAATAGTTAATACTCTGCACGGCATACGAATAGGGCGAATGCGCTTTGAGAATATCTCCCCCGTAATCGCCATCATACGCCATCAGATTGACCCAATCCATTTTGTCAAGAGCTTCTTTCTTTGTTCCATACCCTTTACTGCCACTCGCCACCACGGCAGCGGTTAGCTTTTTGCCAGATGCGTGCAACGAATCCGCCAACTCACTCACCAGCAACACGTAATCCTCTGCCGAGCGGTGGTTTTCATCGGGATATTCCCAGTCCAGATCCACGCCATCCAGTGTATATTTCCGAACCAGGTGCATGACACTTTTCACGAATGTGTGCCTGCCTTCGGGCCGCTCGGCCATACGATGAAAACGGCCATCTTCTCCCCCGCCATCGCCAATGTCCCAGCCACCAACCGAAATAAAAACCTCGGTCTGCTGCTTTCGGTGCGCATGCGCTACCAGCCGTTTGAGCGTTTCGTCTTGTCTGAGTGGCAACAGCGTATCACCTGTTGGCGCCGGAATTGCGAACGAATAGTTGATGTGGGTGAGATATTGAAGCGGCAAACGTTCGGGCTCAGCAGTGCCGGGCGTAAAGTAACCCACCACTTTAAAATCTTTGGCAGTTGAAGCGCTTTTCCGTAAGGTCGTGCAGCTGCCCAAAGCCGTCAGCGAGAGCGCTGCAAACCCGATAAGCATATGGCTTTTGTTCATGTAAGTATCTGATTATTAATATTTTGTAAAATCGTACAGAAAAAATCAATCAAACTGAAAAAATCTTCTCGTATTCACTTTCCGAAAATCCCAGCGCAAGTATAGTTCCGGTGGCGTCTTCCAGAAGCGGGCGTTTGATTGCCGATAGCTGCACTTGAAGCAACTCAGCTGCCGAGTTGGCATCAATGACCGCGGCCTTTTGCTCGTCTGAAAGCTTGCGCCAGGTGGTGCCCGCCCGATTCACGAGTTTTTCCCAACTTACCTGCGTCATCCAATGATTCAGTTTGCTGCGTTCAATTCCTGATTTTTTGTAATCATGAAACACATATGCAATGCCATGCGCATCGAGCCAGGTTCGGGCTTTTTTTACTGTATTGCAGGCGGGTATTCCGTAAACGGTGATCATAAATTTGGTTTTTAATGGACTGCTGAAAAAACGAACGAAGGCAATTTATTAAATTTTTTAAAAAACATTTCCTTGCCTGCTTTCTGCGAGGATAAATGCTTCGTTAAATTCAAAACTATCCACGTTGATTCACAGTTCTACGAACATGAAAGTAACACTGCAAACCCCCGTCTCCGCTCCTCTTCGTACCGTTTGGGAAGGATTTGATGAAAGCCTTTTTACAAAACTCAGCCCGCCTTTTCCGCCTGTTCGGTTGCTTCGCTTCGATGGCAGCTATCCGGGCGACATCGTCTCACTGGAACTTAACTTTCTGCTATTCAAGCAAAAATGGACAAGCATCATCGCTTCGCAGCAGGAAACGGAGCAGGAGATATACTTTGTTGATGAAGGCCAAACCTTACCTTTTTTTCTGTCATTTTGGCGGCATACGCATCGACTCATCAAGACCGAATCCAACGGCACGCTCATCGCCGACGAAATCGAGTACCGTACGCCTTTTCTGATACTCGACTACCTGATGTATCCTTTTCTGTGGGCGCAGTTTGCCTACCGAAAACCCATTTATAAGAGGTTATTTTCCTGAATTAGGCTTGTTTCACCTGATTGTTTTATTCATAATTTTGAAAAAAAGCGTAAAAGAAGAGGCCACATTCCTTTACTGATTTTACCACTAATCACTCAAAAAATGAATCTGAATTTACAGGATAAAGTAATACTCGTAACCGGCGGTGCCAAAGGAATTGGTGAAGGCATTTGTCAGGTACTATCCGCCGAAGATGCAATTCCGGTAATAGTTGGCCGCAATCAGGCTGATAATCAGGCGACAGTCGAAAAACTTACCGCCGCAGGCGGGAAGGCTTTTGCCGTAACCGCCGAACTATCTCAGCCCGACGAATGCCGCAAGGCCGTGGCCGAAGTGGTGGCAGCTTTTGGCCGCATCGACGGGCTTGTAAATAATGCCGGTGTGAACGACGGCGTTAGTCTGGAAAACGGAAGTTACGAATCGTTTGTCGCCTCCTTGCATAAAAACCTGGTTCATTACTACCTGATGGCTCATTATGCGCTGCCCTATTTGAAAGAATCAAAAGGCGCTGCAATTGTGAACGTTACGTCCAAAACCGCCGAAACCGGACAGGGCGGCACCTCCGCCTATGCCGCTGCCAACGGAGGCCGCAACGCTCTGACCCGCGAGTGGGCCGTCGAATTGCTACCGTATAGCATTCGCGTAAATGCCCTGATTGTAGCCGAATGCTACACACCTATGTATCAGGACTGGATTCAGTCAATGCCCGATCCTGAAAAAAAGCTGGCGGAGATTAACGCAAAAATTCCTTTTGAAAAGCGCATGACCACCGCCGAAGAAATAGCAAACATGGTGGTTTTTCTGCTTTCGGACCGCTCGGGTCATACCACCGGGCAGCTGATCCATGTGGATGGTGGTTACGTACATCTCGACCGGGCAATTGGTTGAGGTGTTTTTCAATTGTAGCTTAAAATAAAACGTATCAACGTGAAGCAATGCTGATTTTTATACGAAGCTACGGCATGACCTACGTTTAAGTAGGTCAAAATTCTTTCAATCGGGGTAAAGAAACGGCAATTTTCTTTACCCCGATTTTTTTATTCTGCTAAAACCCTTTTCCTGAATCCTGAATAAAATGCGGCTTTTGAGTTAAATAGGTAACTTTTGTACTAAAATTTAATTGCCACCCTCACAGGATTGTCACTCCGAAAAATGGGTGATTTCACTTTTCCCAAAAAAAATTTAAATTTTCTCTACGTATTTTCAGTTGTGAATTTGTCTATACACCTCAGCATTCTTGAATAATATCAGGAAAAAGTAGACCAAATCACAGCCAAATGTCTCAAATTACACCTTTGGATCCCTGGCAAAGTCAGGAAGAATCAGATAAAGGACCTCGGAAGGATTTCAGTCAGGAAGAAAATCTGAATGCATATCAGGCGGATACGACCGAACTTTTGATCCGAAAAACATTCGAAACGAATCCCCAAAAGGGCTGCGAACTGCTCTTTCGGCGCTACTACCGCGCCATGTGCACGCATGCCGTTCGGTTTGTATACTCCAAGGAAATTGCCGAAGATATCGTGGGAGAAATTTTTTACAGCTTCTGGAATACCAAGGCCTACGAATCAGTCACCACTTCCTACCGTGCCTACTTGTTCAGGTCTGTACGTAACCGCTCATACAATTATTTATCAAACGATTTACGGAAGTCAGATTCACTCCTGACCGTACAGCCGCATCAGTTGGCGCAGGTAGAAACTCCCGAACAGCTTATGCAGATTGAAGAGCTTTTGGAGAAAGTAAATGCCCTGATTTCGACGCTTACGCCCCAATGCCGAAAAGTTTTTTTGATGAATCGTTTTGAAGGACGTGCACCAAAAGACATTGCAACCGAACTGAATCTCTCAAACCGAACCATCGAAACCCACATCTATAAAGCACTCAGTATCCTGAAATCAGGTCTGAAAGATCAGTGGCTTTGGCTCACAATTCTTTCGTTTTGTCACTAACATACTACGTATAAATCAGACTTGGTTTGTCTGTCACGTAAAGAAATAAATCTACTCATGGAAACAAACGTACACAAATATTTACTCTTCGATCATTTTGCAGGCAAAAGTACAGCAATGCAAAAGCGATTGATTGAAGATTGGCTGAAACATCCTCAGAATCAGGAGCTTTTTTATGAGTGGCTCGTGGAATGGGAACGGCATTCACCACAATATCTGCCTGAACTTGATCAGAAGCTGGAAGCCTACATCCAACACATGGCACACTCGCAACACGCCGGGACGGCTGAGCAGCCAGAAACTATTCAGGAGAATACATCCGAACAAGGTGGATCGCCCTGGCGCTTCAACCGCCGACTCCTATGGAGCGCCGCTTCTTTGTTTTTTGTGTTGGGGCTTGCTGCCTGGCTTTTGCAGGATATGTGGCTGTATACGACTTACCGCACGGCCTACAACGAAACCAAAACGCTGAACCTCATCGACGGCACCAAAGTGATTTTGAACTCTAATTCTTCTCTTAAAATCCCATCTTTTGGGTTTGGAAATCGTACCCGGGAAGTGATACTTACCGGAGAAGCCAATTTTTCTGTAAAGCACACACTTGATAATCAGAAATTTATCGTAAAAACCCCTCAAAATCTGGAAGTAGTTGTGTTGGGAACGGAGTTTACCGTTTACTCCCGGGTACGCGGTTCCAAAGTTGTGCTGGATAAAGGAAAAGTGCAGCTCCGGTATCAGCAGGGCAACACGCAAAAAGAAATGATGATGGCACCCGGCGACCTCGTAACGGTGGATCTCGCAGGGCTTGCCAATGTACGTAAAATCCAAAATCCAAAGAATCATGCGGCATGGGCGGCGCATCGCTTTGTTTTTGAAGGCACTACTTTACAGGAACTTACGCAACTTTTTGAAGATAATTTTGGCCTGAAAATCCGCATTGAAGGCGAAGAATTGAAAAAACTTACCCTCTACGGATCTTTTCAGGCCCACTCAGCCGAAGAACTGTTAAAAGCCCTTACCGAAGCCGCCAATCTTAGTTATACCATTCAAAATGATTCAATTATTGTAACCGACTCTTTATTCTAAAAAATATTAACCTATTTTTAAATCTATTCTTTATGAAAAAACGCATGTACTTTCTACTATCTGCTCTCCTGATGCTTGGTGTCTCCGGCACGTTGCATGCGCAGGTATGGGCACGGGCTCAACAGGTTCAGCAGCAGGTAAAAGCTGACAAACAAGGGAAATTCAGAAAATTGAAGGATGTTCTCTTTGAATTGAAGAAAAAACATCAGGTGGATATTCTTTATTTTGGTAAAAATATTGAAGAATATCAGGTTCCTGCCGAACATTATGATCCGTCCCAAACACTGGAACAGAACCTCAATCGGCTGCTTTCACCGCTGAATTTAACTTTTAAAAAATCGGGTAAAGGCGGCTATATTATCAGCAGTAAAACTGCTTCCCGCAGTACCTCTTCTACCTCAGAATCGAAGACGACTCTGCCGGGAACCGAAAAAAATGAAGTCATCAACCAATCCGAGTCCGTCATCGCCGAGCGTACCGTCGCAGCGTCTACGATCAAAAATGTAGCTGAACTGAATATTTCCGGAAAGGTTGTTGACCAGGAAAACAACGCACCGCTGCCTGGCGTAAGTATTTTGATTAAGGGTATGCAGCGCGGAACCACCACCAATAGCGAAGGCGCGTATACACTGACCGTTCCGGATGAAAACGCAGTGCTCATTTTCAGTTTTGTTGGCTATACCGCCGAAGAACGCACCGTCGGAAACCAACAGGTCATTAACGTAAGCCTGCAAACGGACACCAAAGCCCTGGGCGAATTGGTCGTGGTAGGTTACGGAACGCAACGCAAAAAAGACCTGACGGGCTCCGTTGTACGGATAGATCCTAAACTCAATGCAACGAATCCAAACGTGAATGTGTCGCAATCCCTGCGGGGTTCGGTGGCCGGGGTTACGGTCATTGACACCGGCAGACCGGGAGCCGACGGAACCATTTCGATTCGGGGAAATGCTTCTATTTCTGCAAGCAATGCACCGCTCATAATTTTGGACGGAATCATTTATACCGGAGGACTTTCGGATATAAATTCCAATGATATAGAATCTATTGACATTTTGAAAGATGCCAGTTCGGCAAGTATTTATGGGTCTCGGGCCACGAACGGGGTGATTTTGATCACGACCAAAAAAGGTACGTCCGCTCAGCCCCGACTGACCTATAACGCTTATTACGGCATGTCGGATTTTGCCAATACTCCTAAAATGATGGGCCCTGAAAGGTATTTGCAAATGAAAGAAGATGCCGCTGATTTTTTGGGCAGACCGCTGATTCTGAATCCCATTGAGGAAGCAAACCGCGCCGCAGGAAGAACGATTGACCCGTGGCTGGCAATTGCACAGGATGCGCCGATGTACAACCACGAGCTCAGTCTTTCGGGACGCACAGAACGTGTAAATTATTATGTATCAGGTTCATATACCAACATGAAGGGCCGGGTAATGGGCGATAATTTCAGCCGGTTTTCCTCACGTCTCAATCTGGACATCACCTTAACTGACTGGCTATCAATCGGAACAAATACAGGTTTTACCATCAAAGATTACTCGGGTATTCGGGCCAATTTTGAGACCGCCAGTTACCTAAGCCCTTATTCTTCGCTTTACTACGACGATGGAGAGTTGAAAAGCCTGCCAATGGATGACGGTATTGCGCCAAACCCTATTTTTAATACCGTACGAAACGACCACCTGAGCCTTTCCAACACGCTTTTCAATAATGCGTATATGGATATTAAGTTGCCGATTCCGGGTTTGACCTATCGTCTCAACATGGGAAATAATCTCCGGTTCAATGAAGATGCCAACTTCACTCCCTCGATCAATGAGCCCCGCGACAACAATTTCCGGCTCGCCAATGGCAGCAAAGCTACCCGCAAGCACCACTACCTGACGGTGGAAAACATTGTAAAATACAACAAAAATTTTGGCGAGAATCACGCCTTTGATTTAACTCTTTTACAGAGTTTTGAGCGTACCAAAGAAAGCGGTTCTTCGCTGTCGAGCAATAACATTTTCAGTGATGTACTATCCTATAATGGTTTAGGTATTGGTGAAAATCAACTGATTAGCACCACGGCTACGCAGTCGCAGGCAACGTCGTACATGGGGCGTGTTGGGTACCGCTTGCTGGACAAATACCTCTTCAATTTCACGATCCGTCGTGATGGCTACTCGGCTTTTGGATCTGGGCGTAAATTCGGAAATTTCCCTTCGGTAGGTTTGGGGTGGATGGTTTCGGATGAGAAATTCATGAGTGACATTTCCTGGGTTAATTACCTGAAAGTCAGATATTCCTATGGCAAAAATGGCAACCGGGGCATCAACCCGTACTCATCACTCAGCAACATGACCCAAAGCGGCAATCAGTACGTATTTGGTGATAATGGCGTGACGAGCATTGGTATTACTCCTACCTCAATGGCGAACCGCCTGCTCGGCTGGGAAACTACGGTTGCTTCTAATTATGGATTAGATTTCAGTTTGTTTCAAAACAAAGTATCGGGTTCGGTAGAATATTATTCCATGAATACCTCGGATTTGCTGCTTGATCTCCGCATACCAAATATGACGGGCTATGAAATCTTCTTTACAAATATTGGCGCTACAAGCAACCGGGGAGTTGAAGTTACACTCAATACGACTAACTATACACACCAAAAATTCAGCTGGACAAGTAACTTTGTTTTTACGCTAAATCGCAACAAAATCACGAGTTTGTCGGGCAACGATCTGAACGGCGATGGTATCGAAGATGATGACATAGCCAGCAATCGGTTCATTGGCCACCCGCAGGGAACAAACTTCAACTATGTGTGGGACGGAATCTGGCAGGAAGGCGAAGAAAACGTGATTGATCCAAGTGCGAAGCCAGGCTATGTGAAATTTAAAGACATCAACGGCGATGGCAAAATCGGACCGGAAGATCGGCAGGTGCTGCATTCCTCACAACCCGATTTCTCAACCGGACTTACCAACCGACTGGCGTATGGTGGATTTTCGCTCTCAGTATTCCTCAATGCCCGTATCGGCGGATATAGTGGCAACAGCCTGCTGAACCACGGCAATAACTTTTTTGATCGGGTAAACCTGATGGACCTTCCTTACTGGACCCCCGAAAATCCGCTGACGGATCGGCCAAGTATCGGCTATCCCAACCTGCTTGGCTATGGCTTTTATCAAAGCCGCACGTTTGTGCGCCTGCAGGATGTGAGTTTGGCCTACGAACTACCCGAAAGTTTGCTCAAAAAAACCCGCCTCAATCAGCTTAAAGTGTATGTAAGCGGCAAAAACCTGCATACCTGGACCGGTTGGGACGGCTGGGATCCAGAGCACGGATCAGGTGGCCGGAACGTTACGAATGGTCCGCTGATGCGCTCGTGGGTCGTAGGTATATCTTTGGGTTTATAAAATTTCAGGTTGATTTAACCATAAAAAACAAGATCATGAAATCAAACATAAAAGTACTAATTCAGCTGTGTTTTGCCGGCTTGCTCCTCGTTCTGAGCGGTTGTCAGGAATCATTTTTAGACGAAAAACCGCTGGACCGATTCAGTCCGGAAAATCTTTTGAGTAACAAAGCGGGCTTTGAATCCATTTTGGTAGCTCTTCACAAAAATGCCCGCGATGAAAGAACCCTCGACCGTCCCGATCAAATGGGTACGGGGACGGATGTAAGCACAAGCGGCGTTGCCGACGGACGGTTTATGAAAGATTATCGACTGGTGCTTCCCAACGATCAAATTGTCGGTTATTATTGGGATTGGGCGTATGCGTCCATGTTAAAAAATGCGAATCTGATTATTACAAGAGCCGAAAATCCAGAGATTAACTGGACGGCCGAAGAGAAAAATCAGGTGGTAGCAGAAGCTCGCTTTTTCAGAGCATTTACCTACAACGTACTCGTGAATCTTTTCGGCGGTGTGCCCATCGTCGATCAGGAACTAACCGCCCCACGCTTTGATTTTACCCGCGCAAGCCGCACCGAAGTGCTTCAATTTATTCAGGCTGATCTTGAATTTGCCTCTCAGAATTTACCACTTGTGGGTTCAGACCCGACCAAAGATGGCCGGATTTTCAGAGCCGCCGCCCTGCATCTTTTGTCGGAAGTATACATCAGCCTGGGTCAGGCGACCAAAGATGCCTCCTTTTACGACAAAGCCATTGCCGCTGCCACACAGGTACTCGACGGCTCTGCGGGTGCGTATCAGCTCATGACCAAACGCTTTGGCGATACAAGTCGTCCGGGCGACGCATTTTCGGATCTTTTCTGGACCAATCAGCAAAACCGAGGCTCCGGAAATCTGGAAACGATTTGGGCCGTTCAGTATGAGTTCTTAACCGTAGGCGGCGCCGAAGGTCAAAATCACGATTTGCGATGGTGGGGCCCACAATTTGAAAACATCCGCTCCCCGGACAACAAGCGTATTCTGGTGAGCGACAGCATCGGACGTAGTCAGGGTGGCAACCGGCCCACCAACTATTTTTTCTATGACATCTGGAAAGATAATTTTAAAAATGACATGCGTAATTCGCACCATAACATTCGCCGGGTATGGATTTACAATGACAAAACTTCGGAGTTTTTTGGCCAACAGGCTCGCTACACGGTAGCCAATGGCCGGGCGGTTATTGCCCGTCCCGACGGCACGCCTACCACTATTGCCGTGGATACGCTCCGCTGGTTTTATCCTATGATCCGTAAAATTGAGGGTCAGCTTCCGGCGCCTCTTTCGGGCCGTACCAACAACGACCAAGTCAGAATGCGGTTAGCTGAAACTTATTTACTCCGGGCCGAAGCGCATATTCATAAAGGAAATATGGCGCTTGCAGCCGCCGACCTCAACGTCGTACGCAGCCGCGCCAATGCAAAACCCGTAGAAGCTGCTGATGTAAGCCTGGACTATCTGCTGGATGAGCGTGCCCGCGAGCTAACCGTAGAGGAAGCACGCCGCCGGACGTTGGTGCGGCTGGGGAAACTGTACGAACGCGCCACCCGCTACAACTGGGACGCCAAAGCGACGATGCAGCCCTACCATGAGCTATGGCCAATCCCACAAAAAGCCATTGATGCCAATCGGGAAGCAGTTCTTGAACAAAATCCTGGGTATCCCGGAGCAAAATAGGTACCTTACTTTTTCGACATTCAGTAACCAAAACGTATGCAAAGTCGCCGTTCGTTCATAAAAGCCTCTGCTGTCACAGCTGCCTCGCTGTCTATCAACAGTCCATTGCCTCCAACGCTGTCGTCGGCAGTGGCTGAAAAACCCAATCCAACCATCTTGCTGCGGTCGTCCTGGAATGACAAAAACATCGGCGACATTGGCCACACGCCCGGCACCCTGCGGATTCTGGAACGGCACCTGCCACAAGCCAAAATTATCCTGTGGCATGCGTCGCCGCGCCCGGTTACGGAGGAGCTTATCCGGCGCAATTTCCCCAAAGTAACAATTGTTCAGGGAGAATTTGCCGGGCAAAACACGAGTGCAGAGGTGATGAAAGCATTTGAGAGCGCCGATTTTTATATTCATAATTCGGGCATGAGCATGAACTACGGCCTGTTCAATTATGACTGGGGATCTGTTATGTCGAGTCTTACGCCTTTTTTGTATTGCCACGAAAAAGGCATTCCTTTTGGTTTGTACGGGCATTCATTCGACAAATTTGCGCCCCCTTCTGACCTGCTATTTCGGGATGTGCTCAGCCGGGCAGCTTTTATCTACTGCCGCGATAGCGAATCGGTCAAGCATATTAAAGAATTGGGTTTCAAAGCTCCCGTGATGGAATTTGCACCCGACGGATGTTTTGGCATTGATGTGCGGGATGAAGAAAAAGGCCTGGCGTATTTGAAAGCCAACGCCCTGGAAGAACAGAAATTTCTGGTGGTCGTTTTGCGAACCAACACGCCGCATTTGGGAAGTACCGGACAAGGCAACCTAATGAATCCGGCGCAAACTCCGGAGAAAAAAGCAGAAGATCAGAAACGCCTGGATAAAGTCAAGGCTCTGATTACGCATTGGGTACGCACCACCGGCCATAAAGTACTGATTGCCCCCGAAGCACTCAAAGAAACGGTTTATGGAAAAACGATGCTGTATGACACGCTGGAAGACGATATAAAAAGTAAAACGGTTTTTCGGGAAACGTTCTGGAACGCCGATGAAGCGATGTCGGTCTACGCCCGCGCGCATACAATTTTTGGAATGGAGCCGCACTCGCTCATCATGGGTCTTGCGACGGGTGTGCCGATCATGCACGCACGCCCCGTAGCACACGGCCGCAAGGGCTGGATGTTTCAGGATATAGGCCTGCCCGAATGGCTGTTCGACATTGATGAAGCACCTGCCTCTGCCCTGCAATCTACACTGACGACAATTGTCAAAGAATATCCCGCAGCGAAGCAAAAGGTACAAAAAGCAATGACTTTCGTAGCCCAACGCCAAAAAGCCACGATGGATCAGCTTGGCAAAATTCTTTCTAAATCATCCTGAGTATCAACGTTATGAATCGAAGAAAATTTATTAGCCAAACTGGCCTTCTTTCGGCTGCTTTCCTGAGCACATTTGATGCAATGGCCCGCCAAATTGAAGGTGCCGTTCGGAAAGACAATCCGTTGATTATGATTACGTCGGGCTGGCAACCTGTAAATATTGGCGACATTGCCCACACACCTGGACTCATTGGATTATTAAAAAAACGATTGCCCAATGCCCGACTGATTCTTTGGAAAAAAAGTAAAAATCAGGGCGTAGAGGATATGCTCGTAAAGCATTATCCTGGACTTAACATTATTCACGGAAGCGTAAACAAAGCCTTTGAGTCCCAAAGCGAGGAGGTAAAACAGGCGTTTCGTGAGGTAGATTTTTTTATACACGGTTCGGGTCCTTCGGTAGTTGCGCAGGACTATCTGGAAGCGTGGCATCGCCAAACAGGCAAGCCTTTCGGGATTTTTGGCGTCACGATCGGGAATGTATCGCCTTCGCTGCAAATACTTTTGCCACAGGCCAAATTTATATTTACCCGCGAAACGGCATCCATCGAGGTGCTTAAAAAAGCCGGCATTACCGGAGAGCACATTGCGTTTGCACCGGATGCTACCTTCGATCTTGAAATTCAGGATAAAGCCAAAGCCCAACAATTTATGGATACACATGGGCTGGAAAACCGCAAATTTATTTGTGTGATTCCCCGGCTTCGCGTAACACCCTACTACAAATTCAATGCAAATAAATCGGGGTGGAGCGATGAATATATCAAGCAGGTTGATACGCTGAATGATGCCAAGAAAGAAGTAGATCATGCCAAACTCCGCGAGGCGATGATTGCGTGGGTACGGACCACCAAAAATAAAATTGTGGCTTGCCCCGAAATGACCTATCAGGTAGATATTATCGACGAATTATTGATTGATCCGTTGCCTGATGATGTAAAACCTTTTGTCGTAAAACATGACTATTGGTATCCCGACGAGGCGGCTTCCCTCTACGCAAAAGCACATACCGTGCTTAGTTTTGAATGCCACTCTCCCATCATCGCGGCAGTTAATGGCACCCCGGCCTTTTACCTGCGTCAACCGCAGGACACCATCAAAGGTCAGATGTACTATGATTTGGGGTTGTTTGACTGGACCTTCGAAATTGAGCAAAGTACAGGTGCCCAAATCACCGAACAGCTCATGCGCATTCATTCGGATTATCCGGCTTCGCTCGCAAACGTAAAGAAGTCTCTTGCCAAAGTTCAAAAACAATATGACCTGGCGTTTTCGATTGTGAAGGAGAAGATTAGTTAGAGTAAAGGCCTGTAAATAGCATTTAGGTTATTAGCGGAACATCGCCCAGCCATTAGTTTTTTATTGTACTGATAATTAATTATTTGCAACATTATTTAATTATCTTAATTGAGCCATTTTTTATATTTTCTCACCAAAAATGGCTCAAAAATATAAAATCAGGTTTAGTTGGTTTGATTTCTAATGAAAAGGAGGCGGAATTGGTAACGATTCATTTTGAATACTTGTCTTAAATTTATGAAAGGCCACACATTCAAAATTTGAAGTTTTTTTTGCACGGTTAACCCTATTCAAAATTGACACACTTTATTGAACACTCTCACTATGCCGGCTGATGCGTCTGTTTTCCATTCAGCTCATAGGGTTGGATTAAAAGCTCAACAGATAAGCCAAGGTTAGTCGAAAGCGCCCGAATCATCTCAATCGTCAATGCTCTTTTCCTGTTAAGTATCTGGCTCACAGAAGTTTTATTACCTATAAATGGCACAAGGTCTTTGTCCTTCAAAGACAGATCCTCCATCCGTTCTTTTATTGCCTCAATGGGATCCGGCAGCTCAACGGGGTAGTGTTCACTCTCATATTTTCCGATTAGAGTCACCAACACCTCCAGCTCTTCGCCCTCCGGAGTATTAGGCGCTGCCAGGAAAATATCCTGCATCCTTTTCATAGCCCGGATATACTGCTCCTCATTCTTAATAGCTTCGACAGTTATCATACAATCCTTAGTTACAATTTTGTTACAACTAGTAAAGGTTTACAGTAGTAGCATCCACTTTGTCATATTCGGCATGAGTCCCAATAAAACACACCCGCACAACCTTGAAGTGATAATTGATGGCTACTATCAGCCGGTGCTTGTTTCCGGAAATGTTGAAGATTACTCTGCTATTTTTTTCCAGCCTTTGCTGGTATTCTCACCAAACAAACTCCGCAATTAGGAAGAATGCTTTCAGTGAAAAATACCAACAAAGGCTCAAAACAGTAAGTAATTAAGCAAATTTAGTTTAGAGTATAATTTTTTAATGGGCATCTCTTGAATAATAGTACTACTTATGCCTCGTAGAGGCTTACCGTTAGTAGAATAATGTCCATTTAATCTCTCATGAGCTCCGTTAGGAGCGGCCCGTGGGTGCTGCTGATGGTTCGCTCCTAACGGAGCTAGTTATACTCATTATCAACAAATTGACTACAAACGGTTAGCCCGGCATGGAATGCTCCTACGGAGCATTTGAGAGTTTATATATTTAGAATATAATCTAATTTTGCACGATTACTTAATAACCTAAATTTATTTGTCCCTACACCGCCACCTGATCCGAGGCGTGCATTTTGGCGTCGTCCAGTTCTCCTTCCCAACGGCCAACCACGGCAGTTGCCAGGCAATTCCCAATCACGTTGACGGAGGTTCGTGCCATATCCATGAGTTCGTCGATGCCCATAATCAGCAGAACGGGCCATTCGGGCAGACCAAAATTTGCCACAGCACCCAGCAGAATGACCAACGTGGCGCGGGGGATTCCGGCTACGCCTTTGCTGGTAAGCATCAGCAAAAAAACCATCGCAATTTGCTGACCAATCGGAAAATCAACGCCGGCGGCCTGCGCTACGAAGATAGTCGCCAATGACAGGTACAGCGTGGAGCCATCGAGGTTAAAGCTGTATCCGGTGGGCATCACAAAGGAAACGATCTGACGCGGCACGCCAAATTTTTCCATTTTTTCCATCGCTTTCGGCAAAGCTGACTCTGAACTCGTGGTGGCAAAAGCAATGGATACGGGTTCGGCAATCGTCTTGGCGAATTTCAGCAAGGGGATGCGGGCAAAGAGTGCCACCGGCACTAGCACAAACAACAAAAACGCCAGCAATGCGCAGTAAAGCGTAACGAGCAGCATGGCCAGATTTCGCAGAACGTCAATCCCCATATGACCGACCGTTTCGGCAATAGCCGCCCCTACGCCAATCGGCGCAAAGAGCATGATGATCTTGGTAAATTTGAACATTACCTCGGCCAGAAGCTCTACGCCACCCACAAATTTCTCTTTTTTTACCGTGGGCAACATGGCAAGCGCCACGCCAAATATGATGCTGAAAACCACGACCTGAAGCACGTCGCCGTGGTAGATGGATTTGGCGATATTTTCGGGGAACGTGTGCAAAATAATGTCCTGCCAGCCCTGCTGCTCGACGGGAGGGAGTTCGCCACTGAAATTGGCAGGTGCCAGAATGCCTTCGCCGGGCTTGAACCAATTGGCAAAAAACAGCCCGATAAACAAGGCAACCGTAGTAACAACCTCAAAATACAACAAGGATTTCCAGCCCATCCGACCGACCTGTTTGAGGTCCGAGTGCCCGGCAATGCCCGCTACTAGGGTCGCAAACAACAGGGGAGCAATGATGGTTTTGATCATTTTGAGGAAAATCTGCCGAAGAAAGCGCAGGTTCTGAGCAAATTCAGGAAAGTCGTAGCCGATTTCGGTACCCACCAGCATAGCTACTAAAATGGAGGTAGTCAGATTTTTGCGGATAATTGCATAGGCCAGCAGTCCGGCCAGGGCTGCCCAGCGAAGCCCCAGCAACACCGGACCGGGCAACAGTAAAATTTCATATTCATTTAGCAACGTGGCCACGGCTGCCAGAGAAACGAGTACCCAATTCAGTAGTAAACTGTTTTTTTTCATACAAAATGAAAGCAAGATAAAATGAGTGAGACAGGGGCTTTTAAAGTTTATTCCAAGAAGTAAACTTATAAAAAAAAGGTATGCAGATGGTGGCCCATGCTGCATACCCCAATAAAATTTTTCAGGATTTCTTTCCTTTCAAATAAAGATCTGATTTTGTATTTCTTTTATCCTATTCATGCAGATGATCATCCCAGTTTTTGGGTTTCGGGGGGTTTAATTTTCCTAAACTTTTCCCCACTAAAATCGCCACCGTTGCGTCACTCGTTATGTTCACGACCGTGCGGCACATATCGAGCGGACGGTCAATGGCAAAAATCAAGGCGATGCCGGCGGGATTTACCCCGATGGATTCTAGCACAATCACGAGCATCAAAATGCCCGCGCCCGGCACCGCTGCCGAGCCGATAGAAGCCAGGGTTGCGGTAAGGACAATCGTCAGCTGCTCGCCCAGCGTAACATCGTCGCCAAAGGCCTGAGAGATAAACACGGCAGCCACGGCCTGATACAAACTCGTGCCGTCCATGTTGATCGTTGCGCCAACGGGACACACAAAAGAGGCAACTTCTTTTTCGACACCCATGTGCTCTTCTACCCGCTCCATCGTGACGGGCAGCGTGGCAGCACTCGAACTCGTTGAAAAGGCCAGCAATTGCGCGGGAGCAATGCCCCGAAAGAAATCGCCGTACGAAATGCCCGCAAAAATCCGCACCAGGGTGGGATAAAACCCAAAGACCAATAGACCCAAGCCAAGCACCACCGTGAGTGCATAGGCCCCCAATGCCTGAAAAACATCCGGCGAAGGCGACTCTACCACCAAAGCGGCCAACAGCGAAAAGACCCCAAACGGAGCGGCCAGCATGATGAGATCAATCATTTTGAGTACCACTTCATTGACCCCATCAAAAAAACGCTTAACAGGATCAGACTTTTCGGGCTGAATCAGAATGAGTCCGATGCCAAAAAACACCACGAAGAAAATGACCTGCAACATGTTGCCATTAGAACTCGCAGCACCGATAATATTATCAGGCACAATATCTACCAGTGCGCTCAACGGCCCGCGCCCCTGACTTTCGCCCGCTTTGCTGACATTTTGATCCGCATTGGCTCCAAAGCTATTCATAAGCTCGGTGCGGGTGGATTCTTTAATAAAACTGCCGGGATTAATAATATTAACAATTACCAAACCAATAACAACTGCCAAAAGCGTGGTCAAAATGTATAAACCCAACGTGCGGGTACCAAGGCGCGACAATTGCCGAATGTCGTCCAGGTCAGACACACCCTTGATGAGCGAAGCCACAATGAGCGGAATGGCAATGAGTTTTAGCAGGTTAATGAAAATTGTGCCCCAGGGCTTGATCCAGGCAAGCACAAAGTCTTTTCCCCACGCAAACTCCGATAAAATATATCCGGCCAGTACCCCGGCCACCATACCAATCAGAATTTGCCAATGCAGTGCGAGTTTTTTCATAAAAAGGGTTACGAGTTTTTGGTTAAGTAAAGCGATTGACTCCTGGTATTAACAGATTTCTAAACATACTAAAAAAAATGGAAACACAGGCGGGCAATCAGGTACTCAGCCGAGCGGGCCACTCAGTCAAACCAACCACTTACCCACAGATTATCAGGCTGGTATTGATTGTATGCCGTAATTATTTTAGTTTTCATAAAAATTCCTTTCAATCCTTTAACCTTAAAACAGCTCAGCTTGTATGGAACAACCCTTACCGCTTGAAAACGAAGTACGAAACGTATTTTCCAAATTTCCGGCCTTCCCCGAAGGCCTGACCGAATTTTTGGTAACTCTTGCCCCCTGGGGCGCGCTTATTGGTGCATTTTTGGGTGTTTTGGCTTTTCTTAGCCTGCTTGGCCTGGGTTCATTGGCTACGTTTATTTCCATCGGAACCAACAGCTACGGCTCCACCTGGCAAATGTGGGTGGGAATTATTGGTGTAGGTATCAACGCCGTTATTTATATCCTGGCGTTTCAGCCCCTTCGCGCACGAAGCATCAAAGGCTGGACCCTGATGTACTATGCCTTTCTGGTCAATTTGGCGGTAAGTTTGATCTCGCTGAACTTTATTGGCTTAGTACTCAGCTTCCTGATTGGTGGCTGGATTTTGTATCAGGTGCGGCCAAAGTATTCCTGAGCCGCTGTATTTTAAATTTATGCTGCTATTTTTCGGGCGAGCGGATCCTTCCGCTCGCTTTTTGTTATTAACCATTTATCCCGTGCGGCGATTATTCGTCCGATTAGCCATTGTATCCAGCTGCTTTCTTTCGCACCTTTGAGTTCAGAAAGCACCTGGTAGGGTTGCGTAGCTCATTTCTCACAACTAAAAAACTTAACCGCCTTTTCGTATGAATATACTTGAAACTCATCACATTATTAAAGATTATTCCGGGCACCGGGCCCTCGACGATGTCAGCATCAGCATTCCCAAAGGATGTATTTTTGGACTGTTGGGGCCTAACGGAGCTGGTAAAACGTCGTTGATTCGGATCATCAATCAAATCACCGGACCGGACGGTGGTACTATAATTTTTGATGGGCAACCCCTCCACGAGAATCACATCCGGCGCATTGGCTACCTGCCCGAAGAGCGCGGCCTGTACAAAAAAATGAAAGTAGGCGAGCAATTGCTGTACCTGGCTCAGCTCAAAGGCTTGTCGAAAAGTGAAGCCATGGATAAGCTGAAAATCTGGTTTACAAAATTTGATATAAAAACCTGGTGGGACAAAAACGTGGCGGACCTATCCAAAGGCATGCAGCAAAAAGTGCAGTTTGTATCTACGGTTCTGCATCAGCCCGACCTCATCATTCTGGACGAGCCTTTTTCAGGTTTTGATCCCATCAACGCTAACTTGATTCGGGACGAGATTCTGGAACTGCGCCAAAAAGGAAGCACCATCATTTTTTCGACGCACCGCATGGAAACCGTGGAAGAATTATGCGACAATATTGCGCTCATTCACCGATCCAAAAAAGTGCTGGACGGACCCAAGGAAGTGATTAAGGAACAGTTTAAAACGAATACATTTTTTGTAGAATATAGCGGCGAATTGAACGGGCTGACGAGTCAGTACACAGTTCAGAATGCCCGACAGCTGCCGACCGGCTTTTCACGGGCCGACATCAGCCTGCCGCCCGGAACTTCTGCCAATCATCTCATTCAGGAGCTTATCGCTCAGGTAGAGATTCATTCGTTTGGAGAGAATATTCCTACCATGAGCGATATTTTCATGCGGGCGGTCAATGAAGTCCCTGAAAGTTGAATCAGGTTTGTTCCTGTTTTCTGATTTATAAATTCAACGCTTTCCATCCGAAAAAAGACATTTATCAATGAAAAATATACTACTTGTTTTACAGCGCGAATACCTGGTCCGGGTGAAGAAAAAGTCATTCATTATCATGACTTTCCTGGCTCCTCTCCTTTTCGTAGGTTTTTATGCCGCCGTAATCTGGATTGCGGTGGGTAGCACCGACACCAAAACCGTGCAGGTGCTGGACGAGAGCGGTCTGTTTGCCAATCAATTTAAAAATACCGAAGAGTTACGCTTTGTATCCATACAGCAAACGCTCGATACCGCCAAGGCTCAGTTTCAAAGAGGAGATGCCAATGCGCTGGTTTTTATTCCCGAAAACGTGCTCGACAATCCCAAAGGCGTACGGATTTATGCGGCCAAGAACGTCAGCCTGGACCTGAAAAGTGATATTGAAAAAACTATTGAACGGCAGATTGAAAATATAAAACTAACCGAAGCAGGCATTACGCGCAAAGTGCTGGAAGACGCCCGCGTCAATGTCAGTTCTGAAACGATTAGCCTCAACGAAGAAGGTGAAAAAAGCAGCAGTTCCGGTGCAGCCACGGCCATTGGCGGCATTTGCGCCTTTCTGATTTACATTTCCGTTTTTGTTTACGGCACGCAGGTGATGCGCGGCGTAACCGAAGAAAAAACCAGCCGGATTGTGGAAGTAATCATCTCGTCGGTGAAACCCTATCAGCTCATGATGGGCAAAATCATTGGCGTAGCGCTCGTCGGTCTGACGCAATTTGTCCTTTGGATCGTGCTGACCGTCCTGTTGACTTCTGCCGCCGGTGCAATCTTTGGCAGTAAAATGGGCGATGATCCCGAAAAAATGCAGGCCCAAATGGAACAGGTACAGAAAGGAATGCCCGGCGCGGGCATGAATCCCGCCACAACGGCGATGTCGGGTGCAGATAATAATCCGGTAACGGAAGTGCTGGAAGCTGTGGGCAGTTTGAATATTCCCTACATCATTGCCTGTTTTTTGTTTTACTATTTGGGTGGTTACCTGCTGTACAGTGCCTTGTTTGGGGCCGTTGGTGCGGCCGTTGACAACGACGCCGACACGCAGCAATTTATGATGCCCATTACCTTGCCCATTGTTTTCTCCTTTGTTTTTGCCCAAATGGCCCTCCGCGACCCCGACGGCAGCCTTGCCTTCTGGACATCCATCATTCCGTTTACCTCGCCGATTGTCATGATGGTGCGCATTCCTTTTGGCGTACCGATTTGGGAATTAGCCCTTTCGATGGTGCTTTTGGTGCTTGGTTTCATGGGCACCACCTGGCTGGCAGCCCGCATTTACCGCGTCGGAATCCTGATGTATGGCAAGAAAGTTACCTATAAGGAACTCGCCAAGTGGATTTTTTATAAAGCGTAAAGATACCTACGCCAGCTTTCAAAAAAGGCAAAATTACTTATCAGCGGGTTGAGGCTTGTGGTGGGTGGTTTTGCCTTTTTTGTTTCTTGTTTTGTATTTATATCGGGAACTTATTCCTATACAGGTTGCATACCGGAAAAATAACATCCCAGTTTTCCCCCCAAACCAAGGTTCCATTGTCAATTTCAAATTTCTTAAACTCTTCCAGTTCTCTAAATCGGGAATAGTAACCTTTGAGCCGTGCAAAAGGTGCAGTAAAATCTACATCCTGCACGGTATCATCATCAAAATATAACCGTACTACATAACCAGATAGATATTCTGCCCGTAGCACACTTATAGTTTTATCGGTTGCTTTCATTTTATCTTTCTGGTTAACTTTTCATACTCTACTTCCGTGGCCTGAGTCCCCTCAGGCCTACCCACACCCCAACGCACCAAAGCGGCAAAGTTTTTGCTTTCAAATGCACCGGAGAATTGTGTAGATGCAGAAGAAGATTCAAACCTCACTCCTTGAAATACACTTCTTTCCGAAAGGGCCGAAGTACTCATCGGCAGCTTTAACACTTTTTAAGACCCTCAAAAACTTGCCGTTGGGGTTATTTTACTAATTTTGGCACCATATCAAAGAGCACCTGTCTGCTACGTCTGGCGTTCGGAAGGTTTTGCTCCAACTATTTATCCTAAATTAACACCTACCAATGACCCGTTTCAACCGCTTCAACAACCTCACCGGTTGGATTGTATTTGCGATTGCATTTCTGACCTACGCCCTCACCGTTGAGCGTACGGCCAGTTTCTGGGATTGTGGCGAATTTATTGCCTGTGCCTTTAAGCTGCAGGTACCTCACCCACCCGGCGCACCCTTTTTCCTTTTGATTGGCCGGATTTTTTCCATGCTTGCCTTCGGCGACCTCACCCAGGTAGCGTATTGGGTCAACATGGTTTCGGTGCTGAGCAGCGCCTTTACCATCCTTTTTCTTTTCTGGACCATCACTCTGCTGGGACTGAAACTGATTGGCAAATCAGAAGAAAACCTTTCTATTGCTGATTCAATTCTGCTAATTGGCGCCGGATTGGTCGGTGCTTTGGCCTACACCTGGTCCGACTCCTTCTGGTTTTCGGCCGTGGAAGCGGAAGTTTACGGTATGTCGTCGTTTTTTACTGCCATTGTCATATGGGCCGTTTTCAAATGGGAGCGTATTCAGGACCCGGCGGCCGAAAATCGCTGGCTGATTTTTATTGCTTACCTCGTGGGTCTTTCCATTGGGGTTCACTTGCTCAACCTTGTGACTATTCCGGGTTTGGCGCTCGTATACTACTACAAAAAGTTCAACAAAATTACCTTCCTGGGTGGTCTGCTGGCGTTTATTGGCGGTGGCGTTGTTTTGGTGATTATTAATTCGGGTATTATTCCGGGTTTACCCAGCATGGCCGGCAAATTTGAGATTTTCTTCGTCAACACCCTCGGACTTCCCTACGCAAGCGGTACTATTTTCTTTATCATCCTGTTTTTGGGTGCGTTGATATACGGAATTCGTTACTCACATCAGAAACAAAACGCAACGCTCAACACTGCTCTTGTATCGTTGGCCTTTGTATTGATTGGCTACTCCTGCTACCTCATGGTGTTGGTACGGGCCAATTACAACCCGCCTATCAACGAAAACAACCCCGATGGCATTCTAAGCTTTGTGTCGTACCTCAAACGCGAGCAGTACGGTAGCCGACCGCTGCTGTATGGTCCCACGTTTGTGTCGCGTCCTGTGAAGCAAAATCGAGGTGAGCCTATGTACCGCAAACAAAACGGCAAGTATGTGGTCTATGACTACCGCCCGGAATACGAATACGAAGCGAATGCCAACATGCTGCTTCCCCGGATGTACAGCACGCAGAGCAACCACCCGCAGCTTTACCGCCAAATGACAAGCCTTCCCGAAGGCCAGAAACCTTCGATGGGCGACAACCTCGGGTTTATGTTCAGCTACCAAATTGGGCATATGTACTGGCGTTATTTCATGTGGAATTTTGTGGGACGTGAAAGCGACGAAGAAGGCGCTGGTAACCTGCTACCGTTTGATGGTTCCAAAGATTTTCCGTCCATTGTTGCCAATAACAAAGCGCACGACAACTATTATATGCTGCCCTTTATCCTGGGTCTGATCGGAATCGTGATTCAATATTTCCGTCGGCGACGCGACTTGCTGGTGCTTGGGCTACTCTTTTTCCTGACAGGCGTGGCGCTTGTGGTTTACCTCAACTCCCCACCTACCGAACCCCGCGAGCGAGACTATATTTACGTAGGTTCGTTCTACATTTTTTGCATCTGGATTGGTTTTGGTGTCATCGCCATTGCCGATGGGCTAGCAGGTATCCTCAAAAATGCCACCGCACGCGCCGGGCTCGCTACGGCTCTGGGGCTGGTCGTTCCTGCGATGATGGGCTTCAAAGGCTGGGACAACCACGACCGCAGCAACCGCTATCACTCGGTAGATTTTGCCCGTAACCTGCTGAATACCTGCGCACCAAATGCGATTTTGTTCACGGGTGGAGATAATGACACCTTCCCGCTTTGGTACGTTCAGGAAGTAGAAGGTTTCCGGACGGATGTACGGGTTTGTAACCTAAGTCTGTTGGGTACGGATTGGTACATTGATCAGATGAAGCGCAAAACCTACGAGTCTGAGCCGCTGCCGATTTCACTCGAACATGATAATTACATTTTCGGAAAAAATGACATCGTACCTTTCTACGAAATTCCGGGAGTGAAAAACGGAATCAATTTGAAAGAATATCTGGGACTGGTAAAAACCGAAAACCGGGCGATTCAGGTGCCGTTGACAAGCGGAGATATGACGTCCATTCTGCCTTCGTCGGTGCTGTTCTTGCCGGTGGATGTGGAGAGTGTTCAGAAAATGAATCTGCTGAAACCCGACATTGCTCCCTTCCTGCGCGATTCGATCAGCTGGACCATCGGGAAGAATGATCTGTATAAATCAGATTTGATCATGCTCGACATCATCGCTACTAACAACTGGAAACGTCCGATTTATTTTTCTTCGACACTTGCCGGCTCCAACTACCTGAACCTCAAAGAGTACATGCAGGTAGAAGGTTATGCGTACCGTTTGTTGCCGGTGTACGTTCCCAATGCCTCAGACGGATATGTCAATTCGGACGTCATGTACAACAACCTGATGACCAAAATGGCCTGGCGCGAGCTGGACAATCCGAATACCTACTACGACAATACGTTCCTGGGTTCGCCGGTTTTCACCGCCCGGATCGCATTCCTTCGTCTTGTGGGTCAGTTGATTGCCGAACAAAAAATGGATAAGGCAAAACTGGCTCTGAACAAGGTACTGACCGTTATGCCCGACAAAAGCATTCCGTACGATCAGATTTCGGCCAATTACATCCGCCCGCTTTTCCAGTTGGGTGAGGAGAAAAAAGCCCTCGACATTGCTGATACGATGGCCAAGCGCTCGGACGAAAACCTGAATTTTGCCAAAGAGCACGGAGTGACCAATCAGCGCGACAACAACATTGACCTGTACATTCTGCAAACGGTGGTTAGCGCCTGCCGCGAATCAGGCAAAGAAGAAGCCGCTGCCAAATACGATGCGCTATTTCAGAAACACATCGCCGGTTTCAACGTGATGCAGCAGTAGTAGTCGATTTTTAGGTATTGCTTAAATATCTTGGGTATCAAAAAAGGGCCTTTCGGATAAAACCGAAGGCCCTTTTTTAGTAGTTGTAAAAATCCAACGAGAATTAAAAACAACCTATACGGGATTTTCTCAATGGAAAAAATCTTTCATTTTATCAAAAAAACCCTTTTCATTCTTGCCGGGTTTTGGCTGGAAATTGGGCGAATGCCTCAAAGATTCGAGCGTTGCGCGTTCATCAGAAGACAGTTGCTGCGGGGTCCACACATTTACATGCACGAGCTGATCCCCCCGGCCGTAGCCATTCAGATCTTTGATTCCTTTACCTTTCAGGCGCAGAATTTTGCCCGCCTGTGTACCGGGTTCTACCGTAATACGTGCCTTGCCGTCGATCGTCGGAATTTCCATAGAAGTACCCAACGCTGCATCAATAAAACTCAGGTGCATATCAAACACCACGTTGTTGCCGTCTCTTTTGAGCAGGTCATCTTCTTCCTCCTCAATCACAATCAGCAGGTCTCCGGCTACACCACCGCGCTGAGGAACATTGCCCTTGCCCGACATCGAAAGCTGCATGCCTTCGCCTACACCTCCCGGAATATTGAGCGTGATAAGATCATCCTGCATCAGGCGACCTTCTCCCGCGCATACATCGCAGCGCTCAGTAACTATTTTTCCATCGCCATTACAGGTCGGACACGTGCTGCTCGACACCATTTGGCCCAGCATCGTATTGACTACCTTCCGCACCTGCCCCGAACCGTTACAGCTTGTACAGGTTGAAAGAGCCGTGCCGTTTTTGGCCCCGCTGCCCGTACAGGTCGTACAGGCTACGTGGCGCTTAACCTTAATTTTTTTCTCAACACCATTGGCAATTTCGTTCAGGTCAAGTTTAAGCTTGATACGAAGGTCAGAACCTTTCCGCATGCGTCGCCCACCACTCGCACGAGCTCCGCCAAACACATCGCCGAAGGGACTGCTATCGCCAAAAATATCGCCAAATTGGGAGAAAATATCTTCCATCGAGAAGCCGCCGCCAAACCCGCCTGCGCCAGCACCCGCAGAGCCATTGCCAACACCGGCATGCCCGTACTGATCGTAGCGGCGACGCTTGTCTTCATCGCTCAGAATGCTATATGCCTCGGCAGCTTCCTTGAACTTATCTTCCGACGTAGGATCGTCCGGATTTTTATCGGGGTGGAATTTAATTGCCAGCTTTCGGTAGGCTTTCTTAATTTCCTCTGCCGGGGCTTTGCGATCCACGCCCAGTACTTCGTAGTAATCTCTTTTTTGTGCCATGTATGTAAATGATCAACCGTGATGATCTTTCGTGATCGTTTGTTTTGGTAGGTGTGGTTCAGAAGCGTGATCAGGCGCCCACAACAACTTTTGCGTAGCGAATTACCTTTTCATTCAGGAAATACCCTTTCTCAATTTCGTCAACCACTTTCCCTTTCAAATCTTCACTTGGTGCCGGAAACTGCGTAATGGATTCGTGAAGTTCAGCATCAAAAACTTCGCCTTTGGACTCCATTGGTTTTAATCCTTTGGATTCGAGCGCCTTATAAAATTTGTTATAAATCAGCAGTACGCCTTCTTTCAGCGGTTCCACTTCGGTCGTTAGTTCAAATGATTGCATCGCGCGCTCAAAATCATCTACAACGGGCAACACCGTTTTCATCAGCTCGGCATTGGCGGAGCTCAGCAATTCGAGTTTTTCTTTGGAGGTCCGGCGGCGGAAATTTTCAAAGTCCGCATACAAACGCAGGTATTTATCTTTTAACTCGGCCAATTCAATTTTCAATTGTTCTTCGGCACTCATTTCGGGAACTTCTTCCGCTGCAACCGCCTCGGCCTGCTCGTTTTCCAAATTGTCAGTTTGTACAGAAGGTTCCTGTGTCAATTCTTCCTGTGGTTCGGTATTTTCTGCCATAAGTCAGTCAAAATCTATATAAAATGTAAAATATTTCAGTGAAAAGTAAAGTTTTATCTATTTTATTTTACTAGTAATCAAGACGTTATAAAACAATGATCAAGATAAATTTATATTCTTATATTTAACCTATAAAAGAAACTTGCCAGTACTTTTTTTCTGCCAGATTGACACAGTTCGGAAACTACTATTTTGTTGCTTTTTAGGCAGGCAAAGGACAATTCAGCGTTGCGCGCGTTCCCTGAGACGCATGACTCGTAATTGCCAAATGACCGTTGAGCGAAGCGGCACGCTGCCGAATGCTCGCCAGTCCATTGCCGTGGTAGCCAACTTCCGGATCAAACCCCTGACCATCGTCCCGAACGCTCAGAAAGATCTGTTGCTCACGAATTTCGAAGGAAATATACACGTTCGCTGCCGACGAATGCCGGAGTGCATTATGCAGCAGTTCTTTATAAATCAGGAACAGATCCCGCCGCATCACGGATGGAATCGTGGCGTCGGTTAGCCCGACGTCAAAGTGGAGCGTAGTCGTATTGGGATCAAACAACCCTTGTGCGGTTTCGCGTATGCGATGAACAAATTGCCCGGCCGAATCGTGCGCTGAATGAAGGCTCCAAACGATTTCGCGCATCACCCGAATCACTTTACGAGCGGTTTCGCCCATTTGCCGAATCGACTTTCGGGCCAATTCCGGGTTAAGCGTCAATTGCTGCTCAGCCGCGTGGCACATCATGCTGATACTTGCCAGGTCTGCGCCTAATTCATCGTGTAAATCGCGGGCAATTTCGTCCCTGATTTTCAACAACTTCTGTTGTTTCTGATCATTTTCCCGAAGTTGTACAATAAGCTGCCCCTGTACCTTTATTTTTTCCAATTCGTTTTCCCGGTTTTGAAGCGACATCCCGAGCGTAAAGCAAAGTACTTCGGCAACTACGCCCAATTCCATGTAAGTAATCGGAAAACTGAACGGACTATCCGGAGATCGGGTAAAAATTGCGGGTATATAGTTGATCCACAAAGCAAGCAGGCATCCGATAACGAACAGAAAGGTTCCGATGATGAAGTAGGAAACCACCGCCTGCCGCAATCTGAAAATCCGGGGAAGGACGACCAATGCCGTACCCGCCAGGATAAACCGGAAAAATGTGTAGCTGCCACTGATGATTTCGGGGCTAAACTCAAAGGAAAATAAAAAGCAGTCAACGACAGTTTCCAGGATCAGCACCAAAATCATGTACCGCAGAATCCGGTAGCTTACCGGGTCGTTTTCCTGAATATTCATCAGCTGAATGGCAAAACTGATGTACATTGCAAACGCAACCGATTCGAGTAATGAAATCAGAAAGTTGGTGCCCGGTAAGTAGTTGACTTTCAGATAGTCCTGATCGTTCAGATTGAAGGTAAAAGTGATGCAGACAATATAAACGGCATATTGCCAGTAAATCGCTTTCCGTTGTTGCAGAAAGCTCATTACTGAAAAAAGAGCCATCATGTACAACATTCCGTCAAGCAGAATCCGAAGGGCCTCGTAGGATTGCATGTCCCGTGGGTGTCAAGTATTTCACAAAACTACCATTCTCTGGGATTGTCGCAATTTTTTTTGCGTAGAAGTCTACATCTTTTTGCATTTAGTTATGACCCAAACCGATAAAATAGCGCAAGAGCGCGCCATCTTAATTAAGGAAAAAGCAGCCGCCTTAGGCTTTGATTTTTGCGGGATTTCCAACGCTCAGTTTCTGGAAGCAGAAGCTCCGCGGCTCGAAAAGTGGCTAAACAAGAATCAGCACGGACAAATGGCCTGGATGGCCAATCATTTTGACAAGCGGCTCGACCCCCGAAAATTGATGGAAGGCGCGCAATCGGTCGTTTCGGTTTTGCTTAACTACTATCCCGAACAGCGACTTTCTGAGGATTCGGAAGCCTATAAACTATCAAAATATGCCTACGGAACTGACTACCATTTTGTACTAAAAGATAAGCTCAAATCACTTCTGACTTTTATACATACCGAGATTGGCGAGGTTCAGGGACGTGCGTTTGTAGATTCCGCGCCGGTCATGGACAAAGTGTGGGCGGCCCGTAGCGGCCTGGGTTGGATTGGCAAACACTCCAATCTGCTCAACCGTCAGATGGGTAGTTTTTTCTTCATCGGCGAGCTCATCCTTGATCTTGAACTTGCCGCAGATGGGCCAATGACCGACTATTGCGGCACCTGCACCCGCTGCATAGACGCCTGCCCGACCGACGCAATTGTGGAACCTTATGTGGTTGATGGGAGTAAATGCATCAGCTATTTTACCATTGAACTTAAAGAAGCGATTCCGAAAGAAGTGCAGGGAAAATTTGAAAACTGGATTTTTGGCTGTGATATTTGCCAGGACGTTTGTCCCTGGAATCGTTTCTCCCAGCCGCACACTACGCCCGAATTCGCTCTTTCTCCTGCTTTGGCAGCCTTTACAAATAAAGATTGGGAAGAAATTACGGAAGACGTTTTCAAAGAAATTTTCAGACGCTCGCCCGTCAAACGTACAAAACTCGAAGGACTGAAACGGAATCTCAGATTTGTGCAGGGAAACTCTGGCATTGAAACTGAAAACGACTGAAAGTATCGGGTAGATTGCCTGATTGGTCTAATAAATAAAAACCATTGCCTCCATTTTTTGATATTTGCAGCGGAAATAAATTCAATCCAAAACCAAACGCTTCTCCATGATGAACATGAAAAAAACACTCCTGTCTCTCGCTTTGCTGGCGGGCTCGTTCGGGGCTTTTGCCCAAACCTGGAAAATGGACAAATCGCACTCCAAGCTGGGCTTCACGGTTACTCACCTGATGATATCAGAAGTGGATGGCAACTTTAAGAATTTTGATGTCGTGTTAACGTCCGCCAAAGAAGATTTTTCGGACGCTTCGCTCGTACTTACTGCCGACATTGCAAGCATTGATACCGACAACGAACGACGCGATACGCACCTGAAAAGTGCTGACTTCTTTGATGCCGCCACGCACCCAACGATGACTTTTAAAAGTAAGTCTGTAAAAAAAGTTGCTGACAAAAAATACAGCCTCGCCGGTGATCTTACCATGCACGGCGTAACAAAACCCGTCACCATGGACATGACTCTGATGGGCACCCGCGAAAACCCCCGGACTAAAAAACCTATGGCAGCTTTCAAAGTTACCGGAACCATCAATCGGATTGATTTCGGGGTTGGCACTTCGTCCGCCACGGTTAGCGATGAGGTAGAAATTAAAGGGGTTGGTGAGTTTACGAAAGAATAGATTTTTGAAATTAATCCTCAAAAAATTAGTGCAAAAGGCGGACTTCGGTTCGTCTTTTTTTTTGTTTTTCTTACCCGGTTTCAAGGTACTGGCATTATTCTTTTTCGGATTCGGATACAACGAAAATCCTTCGTTAAAACGATTCATCATGTCTAACCAAACCCATGGAACCCATGAAAAAATTTCCTGAATGGCGCTACACCATAGCAATTCTACTTTCTGCCACTCTGTTCAGCTGCGACTCCAAAGAAAAGAAAGAGGCGGCTTCCCAGGACTCCATAAACGTGCAGACGGAAGTAGCCTCTCTTACGTTACCACCTCCCTACGCCACCGAATCGGTGCGAAAAGAAAGCAAAACGATTGGCTGGGAAGAAAATCAGAAACCTACTGCCCCGGACGGATTTACCGTCACGCTGTTTGCAAAAGACCTGGATCATCCCCGCTGGATTTATCAGGCACCCAACGGCGATCTGTTTGTGGCTGAATCGAATACCAAAAAAAGTGCGGATCGGATTACCCTCCTGCGTGATACCAACAACGATGGCAAACCCGACGTACGGGAGGTTTTTGCAGAAGATCTCAATCAGCCTTTGGGAATGCTGGTGCTAAACAATTATTTCTACATCGCCAACACCGATGCTGTACTGCGGTATCCGTATAAGGAAGGGCAACGCAAACTTGAATCCAAAGGTGAAAAAATTCTGGATTTGCCCGCTGGTGGCTATAATAACCACTGGACACGCAACCTGCTGGCCAATGCCGATGGCAGCAAGATTTATATATCGGTCGGTTCTGCCAGCAACGTAGCCGAACACGGCATGGACGAAGAAAAAAGACGAGCCAATGTGCTGGTGATTAATCCGGACGGATCGGGCGAAGAAATTTATGCAAGCGGTCTGCGAAATCCTGTCGGAATGGACTGGGCACCCGGCACCAATACGCTCTGGACAGCCGTGAATGAACGCGATAAATTAGGCGACGAACTCGTTCCCGATTACCTCACAAGTGTAAAAAAAGGTGGGTTTTATGGCTGGCCCTATGCTTACTTTGGCAACCACGAAGACCCGCGCCTCAAAGGAGAACGCCCCGATCTGGTAGAAAAAACCATCGTGCCCGAGGTACCACTGGGCTCGCATACGGCTTCATTGGGTTTGGCTTTTTATGATCAGAAAGCGTTTCCTGCCAAATACCACAACGGTGCTTTTATAGGACAGCACGGTTCCTGGAACCACTCCGACATGGTAGGTTACAAGGTGGTTTTTGTTCCTTTTGCTAACGGAAAACCTACCGGAAAAAGCGAAGATTTTCTGACCGGATTTATCGCCAATCGGGAAAAACGTGAGGTATATGGCCGTCCGGTGGGCGTAACCGTTTTGCAGGATGGTGCACTGCTGGTAGCCGACGACGAGGGAAATACTTTGTGGAGAATTCATACGAAATAGCGCTCACAGGGCCCACTATTCTTTCCGAATCCTGACGACAATCAAGGTGCAGGGATGATTTTTTTCACAATTTCATAATCCAAATCCCCGGTAGTTTTTGCTACCTTGTAGCTGATTTATCACTCTCAAAATTTATGAAAAAAATACTCGTTCCCATAGACTTTTCCGACAACGCTGACCGCGCCCTGGCAGCGGCAAAACTGCTGGCTGATAAGGAAACTACGCAGCTGCTGATTTTGCATGCGTATCAACCACCCGTTCCCGACCTGACGGTTCCGTCGGGTGCGGGCATGATTCCACTCTCGCCGGACCTCGAAGAAAGTTTTCGGGAGCGGCTGGAACAGTACGTTACTGCGGCCGAAGAGCAGGGCTATCAGGCGGATGGAATCTGGACGATTGGCGGAATTCATCCCGCTGTATTTGAGGCAATTGAGCAATTCAAACCCACGCTTGTGGTTTTGGGCAGAACCGGTACCGGCGGTTTTCTGGACAAACTCATTGGCAGTTCGGCCACACGCATCGGGCTTGATGCGCCGTGTCCGGTGCTTATTATTCCGCCGCAGGCTACGCCCAAAACATTTCACGAAATCGTGTATGCCACTCAATTGGAGTACGATGAAAATGATATTTTACGGAAAGCCTTGCCTTTATTTAAGTCGCTTGGTGGACGGGTTACGTTTTTGAAAATAAACTCGGATGCGCAGCCCGATATTCAATCGGACGATCAGTACAAGTCACAAATCATGGCCGAATTTCCGTTGACGGAAGATGATTTTGTAACTAGAAATTCTGATTCCGTAATTCAGGGAATAGAAAATTATTGCGATGAAATAAAGGCTGATTTGCTGGTAATGGCCGCTCGTGAACGAGGCTTTCTTGAAGGATTTTTTACCAATCCAAGCCTGACTAAAAAGATGATCATTGACACACATATTCCTTTATTGATCTATCATATCAATGATTAAATTGTAAGGCCACGCGTCCGGTAAATTAAAAAAACAGCCGGACGTGTGGTTTTGAAAAGGTTAAAGCCGGAACTTACTGCCCCGTTTGTGAACACTCACTAATTCCGGTTTTGCCTTATGCCAAAAAACGATCACCGCAAACAGCGTAAAACGCTCCTGACTTCTCCCGGTACGCTTACCTACGTGGGTGAGCAAACCAACTTCAAAACGCTCATCAAGCGAATCGAGTACAACGAATCTTTCTATCAGGAAGAGGTTGCTTCCACTTTGGAGGCCTGTACGATTCACAAAGTAGAAGGAGCGCAACCACATGTAACCTGGCTTAACGTTACCGGAATTCACGAATCCAATGTAATCGAAAGCCTTGGACGCCTGTATCATCTGCATCCGCTGCTGCTGGAAGATGTCATGAATACCTTGCAAAAACCAAAGATTGAAACCTACGAAGACGGACATTTGTACGTCACGCTCAAAATGATTCATGGGCATGAGGACGCGCAAAAATCTGCCTGGGGTGAGCATATTTCCCTGATTTTGGGAAGAGATTATCTGATTTCTTTTCAGGAAGAGCATTCCGGTGATATTTTTTTACCGGTCATTGAGCGGCTCAAAGCCTCCGTTGGAAAAACCCGCCGTCACGGGGCCGACTATCTGCTATACGCCCTGATGGACGTAATCGTTGACCACTACTTTATAACCCTCGAACGACTGGGCGATCAGCTGGAAGACATGGAAGACACCGTAATTGGGAACAAAATTTCCGGTTCACTTGAAGCGCTGTATACACTTAAAAGAGAAGTAACTTTTATCAGAAAATACATTTGGCCCCTGCGCGAAATGGTTTCCACGCTCATCAGACCCGATGCACCTTTGGTATCCAAACGGGTTTTTCCATACTTCCGCGACATCCTGGATCATACCATTCAGCTGGTAGACAACCTTGACACCTACCGCGAATTGGTGGCGAGTTTGGTAGAAGTGCAACTCTCAGCAGTGAGCAACCGGATGAACTCGGTCATGAAAACGTTGACAATTTTCTCCGCTATTTTTATGCCACTTACCTTCATTGTAGGCGTCTATGGCATGAATTTTCGGTACATGCCCGAGCTGGAAAACCCCAACGGCTACTATGCCACCTGGGGCATTATGGTGCTGATTACCTTTGGAATGATCGTTTACTTTCGTTGGAAAAAGTGGTTATAAACTGCCCGGAAAACTTGTTTACCTTTGCCAAATGCCAATTTTTATTTCATGAGTTTAATCGAAATTCCCGTTTCCGAAATTCGCACGGAAGCGCACTATTTACTTACCGACAGCCGTCAGCTCACCTTTGCTGACAAGAGTTTGTTTTTTGCTCTTCGGGGCGAACACCACGACGGGCACCGCTTTCTGACCGATGTGTACGCACAGGGTGGCCGTGAATTTGTGGTCGAAAAAGCAGCGCTGACACCTTCGCTTACCGCTCAGCTCAACGCCTGGACCGACGCCACGGTATGGGTGGTGGCCAACAGCCTTCGGGCACTGCAATTTGTAGCCGCTCAGCACCGCCAAAAGTTTAGCATTCCGGTGGTTGGGATTACGGGCAGTAATGGCAAAACAATCGTGAAAGAGTGGCTGGCGCAGTTTTTGGCCAATCCCGACCGCGTGGTAGCTAGTCCCAAAAGCTATAATTCACAAATCGGTGTGCCGTTGTCGGTCTGGAACATGAACGAGACGCACACCGTGGCATTGTTTGAAGCGGGTCTTTCGCGTCCGCACGAGATGGAACATTTGCAGCCAATCATAGCGCCAACCGTCGGTATTTTTACTAACATTGGCCCGGCACATGACGAAGGATTTCGGAGTAGAAAACAAAAAATTACGGAGAAACTCCGGCTTTTCACCAAAGTCAAAAAACTGATTTATCGAAAAGATTTTCAGGAAATAGATCAGGAAATTAGCCTTATTCTGCGGCCCGTCAATCCTGCCATGCAGCTGCTGGCGTGGAGTACGCAGAGCCACGCGGATATTCAGGTACAGTGGCTTAGTGAAGACACCCGGACGCTCATACAGCTTTCAGGAAGTCTGGGAAACCATCAGTTTGAAACAAGCTATCGAAATGAGGCAACGCTCGAAAATCTTACGCATTGCCTGGTTTTTTTGCTCGACCACGGCCTTTCTCCGCAGATCATTCAGGAACGTCTCGCCAAAATCCTGCCGGTTTCCATGCGGTTGCAAATCAAAGAAGGCATTCATAATTGCCAAGTCATAGATGACACCTACAACAATGATTTACAAGGCCTTACCATTGCTCTAAATTTTTTGAGCCAACAAGAAAATCGCGGCATGCGGGCGGTTATACTTTCGGATGTGTTGCAGTCGGGGCAGCCAGCGGAAGAACTTTACGCATCAATTGCTGCGCTGATTCATGAAAAAAAAATGGATATACTGGTTGGCATTGGCCCCGAAATAACCCGTCACCGCTCCCTGTTTACGGAGGTAAAGTCGTACTTTTTTTCGGATACCGGGCACTTTCTGAATCAATTCTCGTTGCCGCTTCTCAGCAATAGCGTGGTACTTGTCAAAGGTGCGCGTTCCTTTTCTTTTGAGAAAATCGTACACCGGCTGCAACAGAAAGCGCATGGTACTGTGCTCGAAATTAATTTGGATGCGCTCACGCATAACCTCAACTACTACCGCAACAAAGTGGGTGCCAACACCCGCCTGATGGTGATGGTGAAGGCTTTTGCGTATGGCAGTGGTAGTGTAGAAGTAGCACGTTTGCTGCAATTCAACCGGGTCGATTATCTGGCCGTCGCCTACGCAGACGAAGGCGTTGCTTTGCGGCAAAGTGGCATTGAAGTACCAATCATGGTCATGAATCCCTCGCCATCTGCTTTCGATGTATTGTGGGAATACACGCTTGAACCTGAGTTATTTAGTAAAAAAATACTAACCGAATGGATTCAGTACATACATGCCCGCTCAAATGCTGGCCACGGGCCGGGAGTTCACCTGAAAATCGATACGGGCATGCACCGGCTGGGATTCCCGGAAGCTGAGCTTCCGTGGCTGTTGCAACAACTCCATGAACACCCTGAGTTGCGGGTAAACAGTGTTTTTAGCCATTTGGTCGGGGCTGACGAAGGCGAACACACGCCATTTTCGCGCCTGCAATACGAGCGATTTATCCATAGCGCCCATCAGATTGAACAGGTACTTGGCTACCAAACGCTCAAACACATTCTTAATTCTGCCGGCATTGTCCGTTTTCCCGAATACCGCCTCGACATGGTCCGCATCGGCATCGGCCTCTACGGCGTGGAGGCGACGCGCATGGAGCAACGGTTTTTACAAACAGTCGGTACGCTTAAAACAACAATTTCTCAGATTAAACACGTAAAAGCCGGAGATACCGTTGGGTACGGGCGGCGGGGGCAATTGTTTCAGGAGGCGAGCATTGCTACGCTGGCTTTGGGCTATGCGGATGGCTATGATCGACGGTTCGGGAATGGCGTGGGATTGGTAAGTGTCAATGGTGTTTTATGCCCTACGGTTGGCAACATTTGCATGGATATGACCATGATTGATGTGACGCATGCACCCGCCGAAGAAGGCGACGAAGTTATTGTTTTTGGCAGGGAAGTTCCTATTACCGAACTGGCCGCTCGAATAAAAACCATTCCGTACGAGCTGCTTACGGGTGTTAGTGAACGTGTCCGCCGGGTGTTTTACAAAGAATGATTTTTTAGTAAAACAAAGCAGATAACTTATTGGAAATGCACTTCACTAAAAAAGGGCTTTTGGAAACGGTTTCCAAAAGCCCTCGCAAGTTTTCAAACGTGAGTAAAGTGCTTTACTCAATCAAACATTAGATTGAATTGTAAACCGACTCGCCGTGCTCGTAAATATCCAATCCTTCTTCTTCCACCCGCTTCGATTCGCGTAGACCGACGGTCTTCTTGATTGCAAAAAACAGAATGAACGAGGTAGCAACTACCCATCCCATGGTAGAGAATACGCCAATTGCCTGAACACCCAACTGCGCAAAACCGCCGCCATTGAGAAGTCCGCCTTCGGTCGCAAAAACACCGACCAGCAAGGTACCCAACGCACCGCATACGCCATGCACCGAGATTGCACCCACGGGATCATCAATTTTGAGTTTGTTTTCAATAAATTCAAGAGAGAAAACCAAGGCTACACCGGAGATTGCTCCAATAATTGCGGCACTTCCCAAAGAAACCGCGGCACAACCCGCCGTGATACCAACGAGTCCTGCCAGTGCTCCGTTGAGCGTAATGCTCAGAGATGGACGCTTGTAACGCATCCAGGAAATAATCATGGAAGCTACTGCCCCTGCGGCAGCGGCCAGGTTGGTGGTTGCAAAAATGTGTGAAATAGCAATTGCGTTGTCTTTTCCGGCTGCTGCCAATTGAGAGCCGGGGTTAAATCCAAACCAACCCAACCAAAGAATAAACACCCCCAAAGCACCCAAAACGAGGTTGTGTCCCGGAATAGCTTTTGCCTGTCCGTTGACGTACTTGCCTACCCGTGGGCCAAGCAGAGCTGCACCAATCAAAGCCGCCCAGCCGCCAACGGAGTGAACAACGGTAGAACCGGCAAAATCAATAAACCCTAGCTCAGAAAGCCAGCCGCCGCCCCACGTCCAGTGACCGGAGATCGGATAGATAACCAGCGTAATCACAAGGCTGTAAATCAAATACGCACCAAAGCGGGTACGCTCGGCCATTGCTCCCGAAACGATCGTTGCGGCCGTAGCGGCAAAAACCGTTTGAAACATCAGTTTCGTAATTTGAGGCAGACCATCTACCTCGTCAGGACCGAAGAAAAGGGTGATTTGACCCATAAATCCTGCAATATCTTCGCCAAACATGATGCTGTATCCTATAAACCAAAAGGCAAGCGAGCCAATGGCAAAGTCCATCAAATTTTTCATCAAAATATTGGCGGCATTTTTAGCGCGGGTAAAACCCACTTCCACCAACGCAAATCCAGCCTGCATAAACATAACCAGGCAGGTGGCAATCAAAACCCATATATTGTCGACCGACATCGCCAGGTCACTTACTGTTGTAGAAAGCTCTTCCATAGTGTATTCTTTTGATAGAGATTAGTGAGAGGTGAAACGTATTGATAAATTAGTTGAGGGCGTCGGTGCCTTCTTCGCCATTCCGAATCTTGATTGCTCTTTCGACATCCGACACGAAGATTTTTCCATCACCAATTTCTCCGGTTTTTGCAGATGAAAGAATAGCCTTAATCGCAGGATCGAGGAATTGATCCTGGCAATAAAATGTAACCATAATTCGCTCAATGATACTTGTATCGTACACGATGCCCCGGTAGGATCTTTCTTCCACTGCTTTTCCAACGCCACGAACCTCCCAATAACTCATAAAGTCAATACCAGCCTCGTGCAGAGCGGCCTGCATTTCGGTAAACTTGGTTTTTCGAATAATTGCTTCTACTCTTTTCATGTTAGTAAGAAGGATTGGTTAAGTTAAAATGAAATTGATTGGCTGAATTTTGCTCCGTAGCAGTTCGTGCTTTGGCATCTTCCAGTTTTGAAGTTCTAAAAAAAGCACAAATTAAATTTTCAACAAAATATTATTACGCAATAATGGAAAATATGCAATTCTTTGTGTTATTATTTATAAATAAGTGATAATATAATACTACAAAGAGGCACTTTTTCAGAATAAAATATGGTTATAATCTATCTTAAAAATTTTAGTTAATTCTTAAATTTTTTTATAAAAATCCGATTTACAGGTTTAAAAATGAACCTGTTTTTACAAAAAAATGGTGATTAGACAAAAACAACGTTCTGTTTTTGTCTAACCACCAGTAAAGGAAAGTAGTAAATTTGGGCGTCTTTTAGATCGCTTCCAGAATTCGTTCTACCGAAACTGCGTAACCAATTTTTTCCTTTAATTCACTAATCGAAACCCGCTCCTGTTCCATCGTATCGCGGTACCGAATCGTGACCGTATCGTCCTCCATCGTTTGGTAATCTACCGCAATACAGAACGGCGTTCCGATCAAATCCTGTCGGGTATAGCGTTTTCCGATCGCCGCACCATCATCGTATACCGTACGGAACGAAGATTTGAGTGAAGCTGCAATTGCCTGCGCTTTTTCAGCTAGTCCATCCTTTTTGACCAAAGGCAACACAGCGGCTTTGAAAGGCGCCAAAGCCGGATGCAGTTTCAGATACGTACGTTCTTTCAGCGAATCACCCTCGCCGGTAGTTTCGCGGGTGTAGGCATTGCAGAACGCTGCCAGAAACAAACGGTCAGCACCTACGGAAGTTTCTACGACGTACGGAATGTAATTGCCATAAGGCTTGCCGTTTTCGTCAAGATCTGCGTCAAAGTATTGCTGTTTCTTTTTGGAAAGTTCCTGATGATTGCGCAGGTCAAAATCCGTGCGTGAGTGAATTCCTTCAATTTCTCTAAACCCAAACGGAAACTCGTATTCAATATCAACGGCGGCATTGGCATAATGCGCCAGTTTGTCGTGATCGTGATATTTGAGTTTTTCAGCCGGCAGGCCAATCGATTTATGGAACTTCATGCGGGTTTCTTTCCAGGCCTCGTACCAGGTCATTTCGGTACCGGGGCGTACAAAAAACTGCATTTCCATTTGTTCAAATTCCCGCATACGGAATATAAACTGACGGGCCACAATTTCATTTCGGAATGCTTTGCCGATTTGAGCAATCCCGAAGGGAACCTTCATGCGTCCGCTTTTCTGAACATTCAGAAAATTGACAAAAATCCCCTGCGCCGTTTCGGGCCGCAGATAAATCATGTTGGCATCTTCGGCTACAGAGCCGATTTGGGTACTAAACATCAGGTTAAACTGCCGCACTTCGGTCCAATTGGCCGTACCCGACACGGGGCATTTGATTCCTTCGGCAATAATCAGCTCACGTACGCCGGCCAAATCTTCGGCACTCAGCAGCCGGCCCATTTCGGTCAGGAGGGCCTGCCCCTGCTCGGGATTACCTTCGGCGGCATATTGCTCAGCCTTCCCTTCCAGCAGCTGATCGGCCCGGTAACGCTTTTTGGAATCCTTGTTATCGATCATCGGGTCATTAAACCCATCCACGTGCCCGGAGGCTTTCCAGGTGAGGGGGTGCATAAAAATGGCTGCATCAATTCCGACAATCGAGTCATGAAGTTGTGTCATTGCTTTCCACCAGGCATTTTTGAGGTTATTTTTTAATTCAACCCCATTTTGGCCGTAGTCATACACAGCTTGCAGGCCGTCATAAATTTCGGAAGAAGGAAACACAAATCCGTATTCTTTGGCGTGGCCAATAATATCTTGTAGGGATGTACCGACAGCGGGACGGGCGGTGGAGGAAGCAGAATCCTGGCTCATACGTATAAAATTCTAGTAATCAGTAAAAAAAAGAGGGTTCAGAGCAACCTTTTGAGCCCAAAACCGTCGCAAAATTAGGCAATTTGTCCGCAACCCGTATTTTTGTGAAGTATTTTTATACATCGTTACAAAGGTTCTGATTTATTCCCCGGCCTTACCCCTCCTTTTATGGTACGTAAAGTTCTCCTCCTGCTGGAAGATTTTTTCGGCATTTCTCCCAAAGAATCCCGTGGTGCGCTCTTGCTGATCGTCGTCAGTATGTTTTGTTTACTGCTGCCGTTGGGAGTCAAGCACCTGATCCTTGCCCGTTTTCAGGATGCGTCAGTTCCTTTTTCTATTCAGAGCCTCGACAGCGCCGCGGCCTTGCTGCCTGAACCTATGGCAGCCAAAGGCAAATCCTATGGAGTCAGCCAACCCAATTCCAATTCACCGGAAAAAGCAATTCATCTTACATTTTTTGACCCAAATCAGGCATCAGTTGAAGCTTTGATGGACTTGGGAATTCCGCGATTTCTGGCGTTACGGATGGACAACTATCGCAAAAAAGGCGGGAAATTCAAGCGTCCGGAAGATGTACAGCGTATCTATGATTTCCCTCCTGCGCTGTATTCGCAACTGAAACCCTACATCAGCATTCCTACTTCGGAAATAGATTTGAGCACTTTTGGCTCTTCAAGCGAAGGCGAGGTTCGTTCAGAACCAAAGGCAGAACCTGCATTTGTCAAAAAGAAAGGAAATCTGATTCCGTTCGATATTAATCAGGCAGATACAGCTCAACTCTCTCAGCTGAAAGGAATTGGCCCTACACGAGCCGCTCGAATCATAAAATTCCGGGATGCTTTGGGCGGATTTCATGCAACTTCTCAATATTCTGAACTATATGGTATGGACTCTCTTTCTCTTTCCGAACTTCGTCGCCTTGCCCGCGTGGTCAGTCCGCCAAGGCAGATCCCGATTAATAAGGCAAGCGCCGCCGAATTGGCGCGTCATCCATACCTGCGCAATCGTAAACTTTGTGAAGTTATTGTGCGCTACCGTGAGCAGCACGGCCCCTTTGCATCGCCTGAATCCATGAAAGCGATTCATATTTTGGATGAAAACACACTGCGTAAGATTGCGCCTTACCTTTCGTTTTAGGACAAAAAAAATCCCCAGCGGAGTGAGGGGAATTTCTACTTAATTCAATAAACTCTTACCTGAATTAAAAATTTGGTTTCAGCAGGTATTTAGAGTAAAACTCATCAATAACCCGCACGGCTTCATCAGGCGTATCGACAATACTGAACAATTTGAGGTCTTCGGGATTGATGTTATTCTCACCCTCCATCATGGTACTTTTGATCCAGTCCATCAAACCTGACCAATACGTACGGCCTACGAGTATGATCGGGAAACGGCCAATTTTTTTGGTCTGAATCAGGGTGAGTGCTTCAAAAAGTTCGTCAAGCGTTCCGAAACCGCCGGGGAGGACAATGAAGCCCTGCGAATATTTTACGAACATTACTTTACGAACAAAAAAGAAATCAAAGTTGATGTTTTTGTCGGGATCAATATAGATGTTGCTGTGCTGCTCAAAAGGCAGTTTGATATTCAGACCCACCGACTTGCCGCCCTGATCGTAGGCGCCTTTGTTTCCCGCTTCCATGATTCCCGGCCCGCCGCCCGTGATGACGCCATAGCCATGACGGACGAGTTTTGCGGCAATTTCCTCCGCAATCAGGTAGTACGGATTATCTGCTTTGGTGCGTGCCGAACCAAAAATAGACACGCAGGGACCGATTTTGGCCAGTTTATCAAAGCCTTCTACAAACTCCGCCATCACTTTAAAAATCACCCACGAATCAGCACTTTTGATTTCGTTCCAGTCACGATCCTGAAAAGCCTCTTTGATGCGGGCGTCGTCTTCCGGCATTGCCGGGTTTATTAAGGAAATATCCAGTGCTTCTGCTTCCAGATTTTGTTTTATATCTTCTCTCATCTTGTAATAAATTTAGGAGTACTAAAATGTTAGCTATTACCTTTGCGGATGTTACCCTCAGAAGGGACAATACTAACGATAATCGCCCGGTTGTTGTTATCAGGGCAGTAGTACTTAACAAAAAAACAATGAGAAAAATTGCAATCGGAGCAGATCATGCCGGGTTTCCCTACAAAGAACCGATCGTCGCGTGGCTTCGGGAAAATGGCTACGAAGTAAAAGATTTTGGCACACATAGCGCTGATTCAGCCGATTATCCAGACTTTGCGCATCCGGTTTCATTGGCCGTTGAATCCGGCGAATTCGAATTGGGCGTATTGCTTTGCGGCAGTGGTCAGGGGGTGTGTATCACGGCCAACAAGCATCAGGGCATTCGGGCGGCGTTGGTATGGCAGGCGGTTTTGGCCGAATTGTCAAGACAACACAACAACGCCAACATCATCTGTTTGCCGGTCCGTTTTATTGAACTCGCAACGGCTATTGACTGCGTAAAGACGTTCTTAACGACCGATTTTGAAGGCGGACGACATCAGACACGTGTAAGTAAAATTGCCTGCTGAACTAGCCAATTTTTTCATAAATACCTTTCCAGCGGCTGAGTTTATAGCGTTTCTTTAAGGCCGGAACCCTGGCAAAAAGCCGGGGCATTATATTCTTTTTGTCAATAATATAGTCCGGAGGATCCTGCCGAAAGTTGTCATAGATGTGAATCACGCTATCAAAATTATCCAGATTTTCGAGGTCATAGCGTGCCAAATCCCAGTTGAGGTACGGAGTGGCGGTAAAATTATTGAGGTATTCTCCTTTATCTTCCCCAATCACCAAAATCCTTTTCTGACTAATTTCGGGAGGAAGTGCGGCGGCTTTGGCTCGCAGGTTTTCCAGGCGGCCCAGGGTCAGGTAAGGATCAAGCGCCAGCAAACCCTGATACTGAATGAGTGTGATGCCGCCCAACACAAATAAAAACAAGAGCTCAGCCAGCCAGCGCTTTTTATAACTTTGAAAATAATAGGTCGCAAAAAAAGCGGCGACTGGTACAAAAACAATAAACTGCATGGGAGCCAGATACGGCATGAGCGGGATCATGAGCACTGCCACGATGAACCATGCGGCCATACTCTGCTGAATACGAGACTGATACGTCACAAGCCTTGAACTTGTCAGCATCCTGAAAAATCCCAGTCCGCCCAATAACAGTGGTAAAAGAAGAGAAATAATCAGCGATGAAAAATCATTAAGATCGTATTGACGAACCTGAAAAACAGAGGTGAGCAGGTTGCGGTTTAAACTTTCGACTCCGTCGTTGAGGTAAAAAAACAGCACGACCATTAGCAACGGAAATATAGACCCAAAAAAGCCCATGACGTGCTGCCGAAGCGTGGCACCTGTGTAAAAAAGCAGCGACACAAACGCCCAAACCATAAAAAGAGCGGCGGGCAGATAAAACAAGGTGGCGATTCCGATATAAATACCAAGCTCAAAAATTTCGTTGGTAACCTGCCGCCGTTCCAGAATTTTGATCAAGGCTCCCCACGCCAGCAGCAAAAATGTAGACGCCATGAGCATTGGCGAAAGCGTGGCGAGGTCAAAAGAAAGATTTAGAAACAACGCGTAGATCATTCCGGGAATGTAGGTGCGCTCCGAAAACACATCGCGTGACAGACATACGTAGTTGAAATACAGGATTTGAAAAATGGACAACCCAGCCGCAACTGCCTGAAATACTACCTGCGAGCGGCCAAACAGCGAGTCGATCAACCAGTAAACCAACCCGGAAAAAGGGCTCATATTGTCCCAAATATCGCGGTAGAGCATGAAGCCCCGGTTCATTTGCTCGCCTACCAGCATCCAGCTCAGTTCTGGAATAAGCAGCGGCACTTCGTTCCATAGAAATGGTAAACGAAGGAGCACAAAAAATAGCACAAGGCTGATATTCTGATAGGTGGCATTGACTCGAAAGAAACTCAGCAAAGCAAATGAAGGTTAACTGGTAAAGGCAAATAGTTTTACGAAATTACATTGCCCTTTTCCACAAAAACAAAATAAGTACGGATATTTGTATGAATCATCCCGATTAGGGGAAGAGAAAATAGAATCGTGACACTTTCGCTTGAAAAGTACAAGGTTCATTTTCTTTGAAAAGAAAGTAGCATGGAATCAAAAAGACAACAAAAAGTAGGCCGCCAAATCCAGAAAGACCTGGGAGAGATATTTCAACGCGAAGCCCGGCACATTATCAATGGAGCGTTTGTGACGGTCACGGCCGTTCGGATGACGCCTGACCTGGGAATTGCCCGCGCGTATCTCAGTTTTTTACCTGATAAAAATAAAAAAATACTACACGAAGCGGTCGAAGAAAATACCCGCTTTATTCGTCAGAAATTGGCTGAACGCGTTCGGCATCAGTTACGGATTGTTCCCGAGCTGCAATTTTATCTTGACGACACCGCTGAATATGCCGCCAAAATGGATGCGCTTTTCGCAGATTTGGTGATCCCGCCTGCCGACGAAACCGAAGAAGACGAAACCAGGTAAGCCATTCGTTAGAGGAACATGAATTTACCTTTTCGGATCGCAAGCCGTTACTTCATTTCGCACAACAAACGTAGCTTTATCAGCATCATTGCTCTTATTGCGATGTTGGGCGTGGGCGTAGGCACTATGGCGATGGTCGTGGTGCTGTCGGTCTTTAATGGCATGGAGGAACTCAACCGCCAAATTTTCAAAACCTTCGATGCCGACATCAAAATCACGCCCCGCGAGGGACGGCGGTTTGCCGTGTCGGATTCTCTGGTCAGGCAAATTCAGACGATTGAAGGCATTTCTACCGTCACGCAGGTAATCGAAGACAATGCTTTGGCCCGCTACCGCGACAACCAAATGGTGGTCAGGCTGAAAGGCGTGGACAGTACTTTTGAACAACGCGGACAACTCGACACCGCTATGATCGAAGGCCGTCTTCAGCTGCTTGGCGAAAATGGCACGCCCTACGCCGTTATTTCGGAGGGTGTTCGGAATGCCCTGTTGATCTCAATGAATGACCTGTTGGTTCCGCTCGAATTGTGGTACCCCCGCAACGACCGCCGAACGCTGAATCTTACGTCCTCCGAAGCCTTTAATCAGGCTTCGATCCGTCCCGGCGGCACTTTTTTTATTGAAAGCCGCTACGATGATTTTGTGTTGGCGCCCTTGTCGGTGGTTGCCCCGCTTTTGCAATATGGCAACGAACGCACAGCTCTGGAAATTCAGATTGCTCCTACTGCTTCTGCCAATCGGGTACAGCAGGCCCTTACCCGGTTGTTGGGCCCCACGCTCGTCGTGCAAAACCGTGATGAACTGAACGCCGATTTGCTGCGCGCCATTCGCGTAGAAAAACTTTTCGTTACTGTCACTTTGTCGTTCATTATTCTGGTGGCTGCCATCAACATTTTCTTTTCGTTGAGTATGCTGGCCATTGAAAAAAAGGAAGACATCCGAATGCTTTATGCGATGGGCGCTACGGCTTCGCAGGTCAGACAGATTTTTCTGACAATCGGTGGTATCGTTGCGCTTTCCGGCTCCACGCTGGGTTTAGGGTTGGGCATTGTCATTTGCTGGTTGCAGCAAAAGTACGGATTCGTTTCCATGGGAACCGTTAGTTCATTGATTGATGCCTATCCCGTAAAACTTGTGTGGAAAGATTTATTGGTAACCACTCTGATTATTATTTTGATAACAATTAAGGTTTCATTTATACCGGCCCGACGGGCTGCAAAAACCACCAATACCTCTCTGCTTGTGTAGATAAAAAATTACTCAGCTTTCCTTTGTATTTTTGAGTGTTATTTTAATCAAATAATTCCGGAGGATGAGGTAAATAGTATGCTGAGTTTCTTCCTCTAACCGGAAAAGTATGTTTACTCTATGACTAGTTTTCTTACATCAACAAAAATAAAATCGGTTACCTGCCTGCTGTTCGTCTGCCTGACCACAGCGGCACAGGCAACGACTCCTTTCCCTTCGGAATTTCCTGCTGACACCGTTCGGCGGGTCGAGGGTTCGGTTAGTACGCAAGGGCCTTACCGTCCTGCCCGCACGCTCAAAAACGATATTCTTCATACAAAACTCAACCTGCGTTTTGACTGGCTCCGGCAGCACGTTCTCGGTACGGCGGTATTGACGTTCAAGCCTTATTTTTATCCCCAAAACAGACTGGAACTGGATGCCAAAGGTTTTGATATTCAGGCTATTTATCAAATAGACACGCTCGTTAGATACGATTCTTTGACGAATCAGACCATCCGTGAACCCATTCAGGATGTGCTCGAATATACCTATGACCGACGGAAACTTAACATTCAGCTTCGCAGGGCGTATACCCGAAAAGAAACGCTGTACGTACAAATTGACTACGTAGCCAAACCAAACGAACTTCCCCGTGGCGAGCCGGATGACCACCCGAACGACAAAGGGTTGTATTTTATAAATGCCGACGGACTGGACGAAGGCAAACCCCGGCAAATCTGGACGCAGGGCGAAACCGAGTCCAATTCGTGCTGGTTTCCTACCGTCGATAGCCCCAATGAGAAGTTTATTCATGATTTTTATATTACCGTAGATTCTACGTTCAAAACTTTATCAAATGGCCTGATGATAGGGTCCGTTGACAATGGCGATGGCTCCCGCACCGATCACTGGAAACAGTCGCTGCCGCATGCGCCTTACCTGGCGATGCTTGCTGTGGGTGACTTTGCCGTTACGCGCGAAATGATGCCCAACGGCCTGGAACTGAGCTACTATGTAGAGCCAAAATATGCAGCGGATGCAAAAGCTATCTTTGGCCGCACGCCCGAAATGATCGCCTTTTTTTCCAATATTTTCGGAGTTGAATTTCCCTGGGAAAAGTATGCTCAAATCAGCGTACGCGATTTTGTAGCAGGCGCTATGGAGAACACAACGGCTACCATACACGAGGAAGGCGTACAGGCCGACACCCGCACGCTTGTAGACGGAAATTCAGATGCAGTAATTGCCCACGAGTTGGCTCATCATTGGTTTGGGAATTTGGTCACCTGCGAAGAATGGGGACAACTCCCTCTGAATGAATCTTTTGCAAATTACTCAGAATATCTTTGGGCCGAGTACTATTCTGGAAAAGATGAAGCCGATTGGCAAAACTTACAGGAATTGAAACAATATTTGGGCGAAGCCGATCAGAAAATGGTGCCGATGATCCGGTATTTTTATAAAGATCGGGAAGATATGTTCGACAGTCATTCCTACTCCAAAGGCGGACGGATTTTGCACATGCTGCGCAACTATGTGGGCGACGATGCTTTTTTTCTGGCTTTGAAAAACTACCTGAAAGAACACCGCTTTGCTACCGCCGAAATAAATGATCTGCGCATGGCTTTTGAAAAAGTTACCGGCGAAGATCTGAACTGGTTTTTTGATCAATGGTTTATGCAACGCGGCCATCCCGTTTTGAAAGTAGAGCAGGAATTTTCGGCTGCCAATCAGAAAGTACGGCTCAAAATCTCACAGCTTCAGGATACGCTTGCAACTACGGTTTATCGCCTTCCGCTGAAAGTAGATATTTGGGTGGATAGCATTAAAACCCGCTACGATGTGGTGATAAATAAGGCCCGGCAAACGCTCGAATTTCCGGCAAAATACCGCCCTGACCTCGTGATTTTTGATGCGGAAAGTCAGCTGCTTGGCACAATTGACCACCCCAAAAGTCGTCAGGAAGCTATTTTTCAGTTTTATAATGCCTCCACTTTTTTATCAAAATATGAGGCAATGACCCAGTTGGAAGGAAAGCTCATCGACTCCACCACCCGGCACCTGATGCTGACAGCAATGACGGATCCTTTCTGGAAAATCAGGCAAATGGCGGTTTCTAACTTTGCAGAATACGACGGGCTCGAATTTGTAGAAGCCGAACGCGCCATTCAAAGCCGGGCACGTATTGATCCGAACTCGCAGGTTCGGGCAGAAGCAATCCTGACGTTGGCATCCTTTGGTGATAATTCCAACGACCCGCTCTTCCGCGAAGCGCTCAACGACACATCGTACCTTGTCGTTTCGGTGGCTCTCGATTCATACTTAATTGGCAAGCCCGGCGATGCCAACGACATCGCAGCCCGCTTTGAGAACTCACCCAACGATGCCATTGTGGCCGCCGTTGGAAACTACTACGCAAGCATCGCATCTCCTGATCGTTATGAGTGGTTTTTGGAAAAAATGGACAAGATGAATCCTTCGGATCGCTATAATTTCTTGCAGGTTTTTGGAAAATATCTTATCAAATCGCCCTCCGAAATCCAACGCCGCAGTATTCCGGTACTCGAAAGTCTCGCGCGCAACAGTCCTTCGTACTTCGTACGTTTTGGTGCGTATCAGGTACTCGGATTGCTGACGGACATTCAGGGCGTTACATCCATTCGGAAAGATATTCGGAGCAACGAACGCGACCCAAAACTGAAAGAAATGTATAGCCAATTCGGAGAATTCTAAGGCCGGATTCCAACCATTCTGTCACGGGCTGTATCCTGAGTAACATAACCTTGTAACCTTATTTACTCATGAAAAACTTGTACAGCAGTGTTTTATTGGCAGTACTTTTGTTCTCAGGCTGCACGCAGGACCAACCTCTGCCTGATTCAGGAGGTCTTGCCGGAACCTACCGAACCAACGGAATATTGGATCCAAGCTGTGTGGCAATCTCGGACGATCGGCAACTACCAACCCTAACGATTCGTAAAGAAAGCGACGGCAGTTACCAACTCACGCGTACCGATTTTATTCCCAACAAACGTACGATGTCGCTTTCAAAAGTACAGGTCGAACCAAAATCTGACTCATTGGTACTTTTTTATCAGGATCAAAAAATTGGTCACGTGACGGTTCGTACGTGGCCGAAGTTTGAAGGCAAAAAAGTAAAGGATACAACCTCCCCGGTGTTGTTTGTCAACTACAATAATCCTGACGATCAGGCATTTCTATTTTACATCGGCTATCGCGAATAAGGCCCGGCGTCGTTTTGCGGCTGATTCCTTTTCCTGATTTTCACCACTTACCTGTCAATACTGACCAACACATCCACAAGAGGCTGTCAGGCACGATTATTTTCTATTTTCCTGTTTATAAAACAAATACACAGGTTTACAATGGAACAAACAAAAGAAGAAATAATCAGAACTATGGCCGCAAAACATGGCGTAAGCGAAACCACAATTTCGACTTTGCTTAACGGATTACAACTTTCCGGTGGTCGTCAGGTGCAGTTCTCAATCCCCGAACTTGGCGGAATGGGACAATGGCAAAATGGCATGGTTATGATTGGCGATATGTTTAATTCAGGCTTAAAAAACAAAGTAAACGCACTTTGTACCGAATTGGCACAACTGATTTCCTCATTGCCAAAAGAAGAAACAGAACGTACCCACACAACAGATAAAGAAGGAGTTGCTGCGACCTTTAAAGGAAGTCAGAATGATTCAAGATACTCGTACTACGCCGCCGAAAAAAGACTGGTGATTGAACACGAAGGAAAAAGAACGATCTATGACACAACGGGTTATCCGTTGACAGGAGTACAACAATCACAGAGCGGAATTGAAAGACGTTTGAGTTTTACGTTTCCGGGAGGAACGGTTTGGCTGAATGATTTGAAAGAAATCAAATCCTAATTTCGTCTTTTAACAAAAATAAAGCCCGTAAGGATCCAAAATCTTTACGGGCTTTTATGCGTAGGATTAATCCTCAAATCCAAACATTTCTTTTGCTTCCTCGTAGCTTAACTTTTCGTAGTTGATTCGCCCGGCCAATCCTCCCGGAATGAGTACGTAGCGAAACTCATTGTTTGGGGAAGGGGCAATCGGTGGTTTAATCGGCGTCGACCAAACGCGGATTCTATTTACCACGAGTGAAAAATCAAGAAGCTCTTCGGTAAACTGCGCATAAACCGTTACGGGTAATTGCCGTACCTGATTATTTTCGGTTGTTAATTTTACGTACACCAAAATTGCTCCACGGTCAAGAACCTCCTGCGACAAACGAGGCGCCGAAATATCTACATAAAAGCGATTTACACCGTATAAATCTGTTGCAGTCCAGGAACCTGCCCGTGCCCATGGTGAATAAATCACGTTGGCCGTTCCGGTAGCTCCGGTGGGCCCCTGTTCGCCGGCCGGGCCTTGTGAGCCAGGATCACCTGCCGGGCCAACAGGTCCCTGCGGTCCTTCGCAGGCGCTCATACAGGCAAACAAAATAGCCACCAGGCTACCTAAAAGTAGTTGTTTTGTCATTTTTTTTGTCTTCACTGCTGTCATATCATAAAATTCGCCCGAATATCCTGATTTGATGAGACATTCGCAAAAAATGTAACGAGAATAACCAAATTGATTTGCGTCAAATTCTTCACCTTGCTGCGGGTTTTGGGACGGAGGCATTATCTTTGACAATTAAACTACGCAGAAGCAGCCCTACGGTGCTGTTTGTTCTATCTCATTTCGACTATGTCAAGACCTACCCGCAAATTATTTTTACTGGATGCTATGGCGCTCATTTACCGGGCCCATTTTGCCTTTATAAAAACACCTCGTATTACCTCAACCGGTCTCAACACGAGCGCTGTTTTTGGTTTTACCAATACACTTCTGGAAGTTTTACAAAAAGAAAAACCCACCCATATCGGCATTGCTTTTGATACCTCAAAACCAACGTTCAGGCATGTGCAGTTTGAGGCCTACAAAGCGCAGCGGGAGGCGCAGCCGGAGGATATTACGGTAGCGATTCCGTACGTAAAGAAACTTGTGGAAGCTATGAATATTCCGTGCATGCACCTCGATGGCTACGAAGCCGATGATATCATCGGAACGCTCGCCAAGCGGGCAGCACGCGAAGGCTTCGAGGTTTTTATGATGACTCCCGACAAGGACTATGGGCAGCTCGTGGAAGAACACATCTATATGTACAAGCCGGCCTTTATGGGAAAAGGCGTCGAAAAGCTGGGCGTTCCCGAAATTCTGGACAAATGGAAAATCGAACGCATTGATCAGCTGATTGATATTCTGGGACTGATGGGCGATGCGGTGGACAACATCCCGGGCGTGCCGGGCGTAGGTGAAAAAACCGCACAGAAATTAATTGCGCAGTACGGCAGCATCGAAAATATGATTGAACATGCCGCCGAAATTCCCGGAAAACTCGGGGAGAGAATTCGTGAAAATGCGGAACAGGCGCTGCTGTGCAAACAACTCGCCACGATTCATCTGGAAGTACCCATTGACTTTAATGCCGACGCACTTCTTTACGAAGCACCGGATCGTGAAAAAGTGAGCGAACTTTTTGATGAGCTGGAATTCAGAACTTTACGTAAACGGGTTTTGGGAGAAGAACCCGTAGCGGAGTCGGCCAAACAGGCGACGTCACAAGCGCAGGGACAGCTCGATTTGTTTGGCGGCGGCATCAAAACCGCAACTCAGGCAAGTTTGCCGACGGTGGCTGCACACCCGGATTTTGAACCGGAAATAGATGCCCAACTAACCACCGGCCCTATTCGGAACATTGCTACGACCTACCACAGCTATCAGGTTGTGGACACGCCCGAACTTATGGACAGCCTGGCCGATTACCTTTTGCAACAGGAGGCTATTTGCTTCGATACCGAAACTACCTCGCTCGATGCGCTCAGTGCCGAACTCGTGGGCATTGCCTTTGCGTATCGGCCAACCGAAGCATTTTATGTACCTGTTCCCGCTGACGCTGAGGCAGCACAGGCGATTGTTGAGCGGTTCAGGAAGGTATTTGAAAATGAGGAGATTCTCAAAATCGGGCAAAACATCAAATATGACCTGCTCATCATGCGCAACTACGGCATTGACGTACGCGGGCCATTGTCTGATACCATGCTGGCGCACTACCTGCTCGAACCCGAAATGCGCCACGGAATGGATCGTTTGGCGGCGCATTATTTGCGCTACGAGCCGGTTTCGATTGAAGAGCTGATTGGTAAAAAAGGCTCCAAACAAGGCAACATGCGTGAAGTAGCCGTGGAAGAAATTAAAGAATATGCCGCCGAAGACGCTGACATTACGCTCCAACTTCATCAGATTTTACTCCCCGAACTTGCCACCAAAAACGCAACCAAGCTTTTTGAAGGGGTTGAAATGCCGCTTGTAAAAGTACTGGCAGCCATGGAAAGCGAGGGCGTACGGCTCGATACGGAGGCATTGGCTCAAATGTCGGGTGTGCTGGAAAATGATATTCGGAGTTTGGAAAACGATATTTTTGCGCAGGCCGGCGTTTCTTTCAACCTCAACTCTCCCAAGCAGTTAGGGGAAGTTTTGTTTGAAAAAATGAACCTGATTAAAAATCCAAAGAAAACCAAAACCGGACAGTACGCTACGGGTGAAGATATTTTGTCGGCGCTGGAAACTGAACACGATATTGCCCGGAAAATCCTGGATTACAGAGAATTACAAAAACTAAAATCTACCTACGTAGATGCGCTGCCGCTCTTGATTAATCCACGAACCGGACGTATTCATACCTCATATAATCAGGCCGTTACGGCAACGGGGCGTCTGAGTTCCACCAATCCAAACCTGCAAAATATCCCGATTCGGACGCCGCGCGGACGGGAAATCCGGAAGGCATTTGTGCCCCGTTCAGAAGAATTTTTGATTTTATCGGCCGATTATTCCCAAATCGAACTACGAATTATGGCAGCGTTCAGCGGCGACCCCAGCATGATCGAAGCCTTTAATCAGGGCCGCGACATTCACGCAACTACCGCCAGCAAAGTATTTAAAGTACCTCTGGAAGACGTTACTTCGGAGATGCGACGCAAGGCTAAAATGGTCAATTTCGGGATTATTTATGGCATTTCTGCCTTCGGTCTTGCCCAACGGCTGGGTATTCCCCGAGGAGAAGCCTCCGACATTATTAAGGCATACTTTGAAGAATTTCCGGCTGTGAAAGAATACATGGACCGCATCGTGGAAGAAGCCCGGCAGCGTGAGTACGTCGAAACGATTTTGGGACGTCGCCGCTACCTGGCGGACATTAATTCGCGCAATCAGACGAATCGCGGTTTTGCCGAACGAAATGCCATTAACGCACCGATTCAGGGTTCTGCGGCAGACATGATCAAATTGGCAATGATCAATATTCATGAGTTTATTGTAACCGAAAACCTCCGCTCGCGCATGATTCTGCAAGTCCATGACGAACTCGTGTTTGACGTGCACCGCAACGAACTTGACCTCGTGAAAAGTCGGGTAGATGATCTGATGCGAAACGCCCTGCCGATGGAGGTTCGGATGGAAACGGGCATCGGTGTTGGCATGAACTGGCTCGAAGCGCATTGATTTAATTAACCGATAGTTATTTAATATTTTACTTATTTCAAAGTATATGTTATTCCTCCATTCCTTTAATTAAAAAATGCAGTAAATGAAATAACAGTTCGTGCCAAAGGAGAGTGCCACTTCTAAAACCCGAATACCATGAAAGAAACAGGATTACCTCCCGATACATCTTCTGAGGATCAAATTCTCTGGAAGCAAATGTTGCGGGGTAATTCTCCTGCTTTTGAACGCTTAATGGCGCTCCATATCAACGCTTTATACCAATACGGTCAGAAGTTTTCAAAAAATCCTGAATTTGTCAAAGACATCATTCAGGATCTATTTCTGTACATATGGCTGCATCGCGATCATTTAAATCCGAACATCATCGTTAGACCTTATTTGATGGCTTCGCTTCGTCGAATGATGCACAGAGCCTCACACAAACAAGGTCGTTTTGAGCATGAAACTGACATCACTTTTGATGTCGAGTTCTCCGTTGAACAAAACTATATTCATCATGAGAACAGTCAGCTTCTCAGTTTAAATATTAGAAAAAAACTGGATGAGCTCCCCGCTCGTCAAAAAGAGGTGATTTACCTGAAATTTTATCAGGATTTATCTCGGGAACAAATTTCGGAGATTATGCAGATCACCCCCCAAACTGTTTCCAATCTTCTCCAAATCGCGATAAAGCATCTTAGAAAGCAGTGGAAAGACGCTTTTTTTTATCTCATTTGCTTTCTTGTATTATGCTGTATTACAACCATTTATAAAGATACTTTTTTCCTGATTTAAAATAATCATAAAATAATTCCATTTTTTATGGTATCTATTCTATTCTTGTGTCTAACCCCATTTATAGGTACAAGCAAGAGAAAATGGATCATTACAAAACCTACAGTTCCGAAGATTTTGTGTGGGATAAATACTTCCGGCAGTGGGTACTCAAGCCTACGCGGGAAAGTGATGAAGAGTGGAACAATTGGTTAGCCAAAAATCAGGATCTTCGCTTGCGGGTTCAGCAGGCAAGGGAAATAGTCAATGCCCTTTCCGTATCAGAACATTCTTTAACTAAACTGGAAATTGACGGCATAATTCAGCAAACGATGAGCCGTTTATCGGCATCATCTCCAAAACTTCAAAGAAGAAATTCATCCATCAGGCGCTCCATAGTTTATTCTACTGGCATTAGGGTACCGGCCATTCTTTTTGCTTTTATAGTACTTGGCGGTCTCGTTTGGTTTTTTACTGCGCCTGTTAATCCTCAGAAAACAGATGGCTCTGTACAAACTAATCTGCCTTTATTTCAGGAAGGGCGATTGGTGGAAAAATCAAATTTTACGGAAAAACCTCTTGTCATTAATCTTGAAGACGGATCAAAAATTCATCTTCAAAAAGGAAGTCGAATTCGATATCCTGAACCTTTCGCAAAAAATCTCCGGGAGATACATTTACAGGGCGAAGCTTTTTTTGAAGTTGCCAAAAATCCGGAACGTCCGTTTTGGGTCTATACGCAGGAGCTCGTGACCAAAGTATTAGGGACAAGCTTCTGGATCAGGGCCTACGATGAATCAAAAGAGATTGTGGTGAAAGTAAAAACCGGACGAGTATCGGTATTTTCAATGGAAGGCAACAAACCACAAAAAAAACGCACCAATATCAGAGAACGTCAGGGAGTTATCTTAACGCCTAATCAACAGATTGTTTTTAGCCGCAGTGAAATTCGAATGGTAAAGAGCCTGGTAAAAGAACCTACGATCATCACATCCAATCCGGTATTTCAACAATTTGAATTTGAGGATCGGCCTGTAAGTGAGGTTTTTTTCCTGCTAAAAAAAGCCTACGGAGTCGATATTATTTACAATGAAGATTTGATGTTTTCGTGTCCGCTTACTGCCAATTTAAACGGGCTTTCGCTGTATCAAAAATTGGACGTGATCTGCAAAGCCGTAGAGTCGGAATACGAAATAATTGATGGTCAAATAGTTATCCACGGAACCGGTTGTAAAAGCTAGTTTAATGTTTCATCTAAAACTTAACTTGAACAGGTAGTAAAAAACAAAAAGAGCCGGTAATGTTCCCGCATTACCGACTCCTAAAAACGAAACTTCCCGGTGCCTATACCAGCATCAGAAAGGGATGTTTTGCCAGCATTTCTAACTCTTAACAAAACGATCAAAATTATGAAAAAACAAGTACACGACTTTGAAAATTTTCGAAGGATCATGCGTCTGACAGCCACTCAGTTTATGCTATCGATTTTGGTTTTGGGAAGTTCCTACGCAACCGAAATCGCAGCGCAAAATATTCTCAATCAAAAGATCTCGTTGAGAATGCAGAATGTTGAGATCAGTAAGGTCCTGACCCAACTTGAAAAGCAGGTAGATGTAAAATTTGTATTTAGTTCCAAATTGATTCAGGCCAATCGCACGGTCTCAATTTCGGCCCGAAACAAGTCTTTTTCTGCTGTGCTTACCGAATTGCTCACCCCTTTGAATATTAGCTTTGAGGCTACTTCCAGTCAGGTGATTGTGCTTAGTAGAAGTAAAACAGAGGCTTCCAATAGGGACAATGTTTTTTCAGCCCCTGACCCCAAGCGAATGATTCGGGGAAAAGTCAGTGACGAAAATGGCGATGGTCTTCCCGGAGTAAGTGTCGTAATTAAAGGAACCACCCGTGGAACGACCTCTAATTCGGAAGGACAGTTTCAATTAGACGTTCCTAATGATAACACCACCCTTGTTTTTAGTTTTGTAGGCTATGCATCAAAAGAGATAGTAGTGGGTAGTCAGGACATTGTCAATGTAAGCCTGACTATTGAAGATAAGGTTCTAAGTGAGGTGGTGGTTGTAGGCTATGGTACTCAGCAAAAAGTAAATTTGACGGGTGCGGTAGGCGTTGCGGGAGCCGAACGGCTGCAAAATCGACCAATCGCCAATGCCGGCGAGGGGCTACAAGGCGTGATTCCTAACCTGAACATAGGCATCCGTAATGGCGATCCGGCTCAGGCAACAACTTTCAACATCCGTGGCTTTCAATCGATTAATGGTGGTTCGCCGCTGATTTTGGTAGACAATGTACCGATGGATATTAACCGGATCAATCCAAATGACATCGAAAGTATCAGTGTGCTCAAAGACGCATCAGCGGCTGCTGTGTACGGCGCCCGGGCAGCTTTTGGCGTGGTACTCGTTACTACCAAAAGTGGGAAAGCAGGTAAAGTAAACGTCAATTTCAGCTCTCAGCTTTCCATGGCTAAGCCCATTTTTAACATGGACGTTGTTACCGATCCGTACGAGTTTGTGCAGGCCCGGAATGCAGCCAACATTCGTACAAGCGGCAACCCTTCGTACGATCCTACGTTTGTGGAGGCAGTGAAGAAATTCTCTGAAAACCCCATCCCCGCCAATGAGTGGGGCGTAGTCAATGGTGCGCTGCAATACTATGGTTTCAATAACTATCAGAACAGAATCATGACTGATTATGCACCTACCAATCAGCAGGATCTTTCTGTATCGGGTGGTAGTGATAAGGCAAAGTTTTTGGTCTCGCTCGGTCGTTTCAGCAAGGACGGTTACCTCCGAACGAATAACGAAACCTTTAAGCGTTATAACTTTCTGGCAAAGGCCGATTTTGCGGTTAACAAATGGTTAAGTCTCGACAACAGAGTTGTCTTTAACTCACAGAATAGCGACAAACCGCACTTCTACAACTGGGATGTGAATATCAATTCTCTTGCCCGGGTCAATCCCATTCAGCCCATTCAGTTTCCTGACCTGCCCTACTACAACACCCCCGGCGACCGCGACCAATATGCGCAATACATCGGGATGTATTTTGGGGGAACAAACTTCTTCCCATACCTTGAAGATGGTGGACGGGAAACCTTCACCCGAAATGACGTTTGGCTTTCTCAGGGGCTCACGCTCACACCTTTTACTGGTTTTAAGGTAGTGTCAAATTTCTCCTACAACATCTTTAACGAGATGTATCAGGATGTACAGAGCAAGATAAACATTGTATCCAATGACCTGAAAGCGGCAAATCCAATTAGTAACGGGTTTAGTGGAGACGACTGGATTGCAAACCAAAATCGGTATGATCAATACTACGTTCTGAATGCCTACGCGCAGTACGATCTGCCAAAGATTGGTAAGAACACTATTTCGGCAATGGTTGGATTTAATCAGGAGCAAGGCCTGAACCGGCAGGTATTTGCCCGGGCACGTCAGTTGATCACACCTCTTATTACCGATATTAATGCCACCACAGGTGTGCAGGAAACCGGTGGTGCCAAATCACATGTATCCTTGCGCGGTGTATTCTATCGCTTAACCTACAACTACGACGATCGGTATCTATTTGAAGCCAACGGCCGCTACGATGGTACGTCCCGTTTTCCAAAAGATAGCCGTTTTGGTTTCTTTCCTTCTTTTTCGGCAGGCTGGCGTATCAGCAATGAAAAATTCATGTCAGCAACCAATGGATGGCTGGACAACCTGAAAATTCGGGCATCGTATGGAACTTTGGGTAACCAACTCCTTGGAAACGATTTTTATCCCTATGTATCTTCTATGGGCACCGGGCAATCTCCCTATATGTTTGCCGATGTGCGTATCCCGTTTGTTTCAGCCGCCGGCCTCGTCAGTCCCTCTTTGACGTGGGAATCTGTGACTTCTCAAAACATTGGAATCGACCTTACAATGCTGAGAAGCCGGTTGGATATGTCCTTTGACCTCTACACGCGTGACACCAAGGACATGCTCATGAACGTTACGTATCCAGACATTCTGGGCACATCAGCACCAAGAGAAAACGCTGCTGACTTGCGAACAAAAGGTTGGGAACTCTCACTAACCTGGCGTGATAAAATAAACGCTGACTGGAACTATGACGTCACGCTGGCTTTGGCTGATGCTCAGGCAACTATTACCAAGTTTGAAAATCCATCAGGAGCGCTGCCCACCGGCAATCGCTACTATGTAGGCCAGAAATTGGGTGAAATTTGGGGATACGAAACAGCAGGCATTTTCCAGACCGCCGACGAAGTAACCAATCATGCCAATCAGTCGGCACTGGGGAACAACTGGCGGGCCGGAGATATTAAATATGCCGACCTGAATGGCGATGGCAGAATCACCCCCGGTGCTGGCACGTTGGCCGATCCCGGAGATCGGAGAATCATCGGCAATTCAACTCCACGGTTTACCTTTGGTATCAACACAAGCCTGTCTTACAAGGATTTCCGGCTCACGGCCTTCTTCCAGGGCATTGGCCAGGTTGATTACCTGCCTGATAATGGCAACTGGACCTGGTTTTACCCCTACAATGCAGGGCACGTAGAGCGCTACTATATTACAGATACCTGGACACCGGAGAATCCTAATGCGTATTTCCCGGCAGCCCACATCTCGACCAATGACAAGAAAAATGTTCAGCCGCAATCTCGTTACGTACAAAATGCGGCCTATCTGCGGGCCAAGAACATCACCCTGAGCTATGATTTGCCAACGAGCCTGCTCAGTAAAATTGGTATGAGCAGAGCCCAGGTATTTGTTGCGGGAATGAACCTGTTTGAGTTCTCCAAAATCCGTAAACCACTGGACCCTGAAACCATCCAAACTCAGGTAATTGAGTACCCCATGCAGCGGATTGGCACCGTGGGAATTAATGTGTCATTTTAAATATATATGATTGGCTATCAGACTTTTATTGGAAGATAACTGAATCAATAAATAACTAAAATACTCTATGAAAACGAACCTATTAAAATTCAGTTTCGCACTGGTAATTACCTTTTTGGTAAGCGGCTGCAATGATGAGTTTTTGGAAAGATACCCGCTGGATCGAATTACGAACGAAACCTTCTGGAATACAGAAAATGACCTGGCCGTATACAACAATAGCTTGTATAACATCATTCGGGATGATATAAATGTGCCTATCTTGCATGGGCATGCCGACGGCTTCAATAGTCACTTTGGCACCATTTGGAGTCAGGATGAATTTACAGATAACCTCGCTCCGCGACATCCCCGCCACAATCGTTTCCAGCAGGTCCGGGCAGGCAAGCATCAGCCAAACTCCGGCGAGCAGTGGTTTTCTTACAGCGGCTGGAACTTCGTGCGGGCCATTAACGTGGGTTTGGCCAACTACGACAAGGCGGCTATTCCGCAGGCAACCAAGAATAAGTACATTGCCGAAGCCCGATTGATGCGGGGATGGTTTTATGGAGAAAAAGTTACCAAGTTCGGCGATGTGCCCTGGGTAGATCGTGAACTGAACGTCGACTCCGAAGAGCTTTTTGCCGCCCGCACCCCTCGTGCGGAAGCTATGCAAAAAGTACTGGCCGACCTGACCTTTGCTACTGAAAACCTTCCCGCCAACTGGGGCGATGGCAATGCACCCGGCCGCTTGAATCGCTGGGCGGCTTTGCTCGTAAAGGCACGCATCTGTCTGTTTGAAGGTACTTTTAATAAGTATCATAACATCGGCGACTCGAAGATGTGGCTGGAAGAAGCCGCCAAAGCTTCAAAAGAATTAATAGAAAAAGGACCATATCGTTTGTACAAAACCGGTGATCCTCAGAATGACTATAATGCGTATCATCGAGCGCTGGATCTGACGGGAAATCCGGAGGTAATCGCCTGGCGGAGATATAAAAATGGCGTTTTGAACAACCACGTGCAGAGCTATTTCCGCGAATATTCCGGCGGAGCTACCAAAAGTCTTGTAGACGATTACCTATGTACTGACGGGCTGCCCATTTCACTTTCACCTTTATATAAGGGCGACGAGAAATTGGAAGATGTATTTGAAAATCGTGACCCACGTCTCAGTCAAACCGTATTGAATCCTGCTGAAACCGCAAAGTATCGTTTTGACCAGAATGATGGACGCACCTACCCTCGACTGGAAGGTTTTCCAGGAGGTGGCGTAAAAACGTCAACGGGCTATCACATTATCAAAAATTATAACGCAGATGATCTAATTGGTAAAGCCTTCAATCAAGGTGAATCGCCTGCCGTCATTTTGCGTTTAGCGGAGGGCATGCTGATTTATGCAGAAGCAATGGCCGAACTGGGAACCATCTCTCAGGCTGATTTGGATATGTCAATCAATAGGTTGCGCGACCGCGTAGCTATGCCTCCCATGATCCTGGGCAATATCCCTGTGGATCCCCGTTATGTAGAAGATGGTATTTCACCGCTCATTGCTGAGATTCGCCGCGAACGCCGGATCGAGATGGCCGTCGAAGGACTACGCTATCAGGACCTGCAACGCTGGAAAATGGGTAAAAAGCTGGTGAAGAAAGATTACGGCATGCGGTGGAGTGAGGCCAACAAGGCCCGGTTTAGCCCAACAACCATGCAATCTTCTATCGACCCTGTCTCAGGTAAGGAGTATATCGACGTATACAAAGGCACAGACTGGGATAATCCTGTATTCGACGAAGCAAAGCATTACCTGTGGCCCATTCCGCTCGGTCCTTTGGCGCAAAATCCAGCCATCAAACAAAACCCCGGCTGGGAATAGCACTTTCCTGATTTAATAAAAGCTACTCAAAACCAGTGTTCTGGATTTTTGGGTAGCTTTTTTAGTGAAATTACTTTCTAATGTAACTGATATTTTACTGGAATTATAAGCCTCTTAATCCAGAATTTCAGTTCGTCATTTTCAATAAAAACTCCTTTTCCTAACCCCTGATTTTTAATGAAAAAGTATTCAATTCTACTCCTGCTGATCCTGTTTGGCTCTTTTGCACAGGCCCAAATCACCCCGCGCAACATCCTGGCTCAGAAATATTCGCTGGATCAGGTTAAGCAATCACTCACGGCCCGGGAAGACTACAAGCCCTACCCTGCTACGGCAGCAGAATGGCGTGCGGCAGTGCCGGATTCAATTATTAAAAAAATTATTCAGACCGGAGAGCAACGCCTGAGCTATGTTTTTGAACCTATTTCGGCGTCGGTTTCGCTGGATTACGTTCGTTCCGGCGACCGCGAGCGCCACAGCGGTATTTCTTTTGACAAACGAAATACTCTGATGGAACTGCTCCTTGCCGAAAGTATGGAAGACAAAGGGCGTTTTACAGAAGCAATTCTCAACGGAATCTGGTCCATTTGTGAAGAAAGCTTTTGGGGCGTACCGGCGCATATTTCGGGTACGGGCCTGCCCGATGTCCAAAACCACCGGGTCGATCTGTTTGCTGCCGAAACCGCCGCGGTGCTGGGTTTGGCCGATTATTTTATGGGCGCAAAACTGGATAAAATCAACCCGCTGATTCGCAAACGAATCTACCACGAAACCAATCAACGGCTGTTTACCCCGATGCTCACGCATGGGGATGACTACGGCTGGAACAGTCAGAAAAACCCAGTCAACAACTGGAATCCGTGGATTATGTCGAACTGGATGTCGGCTACGCTTCTACTGGAAAAAGACGCCAACCGCCGCGCGATGATGATTCATACATCAATGGTAAATATGGATCGCTACCTCAACAGCCTGGGCGATGACGGCGGCTGCGACGAAGGCCCAAGCTACTGGACCGCCGCCGGGGCAAGTGTGTTCGACTGCCTGGAATTACTCAGTGCGGCTACCAAAAACAAGATTGCAATTTACGACCACCCGCTCATTCAGAACATGGGCGCGTATTTTTACAAAGTACATATTGATGGAAATTACTTCGTAAACTTCGCCGACGCCGACCCAAAACTTATTCCGGATGGCCTGTTGCTCTATCGCTTTGGCAAAGCCCTTGGCGACGAGCGGATGGTGACAATGGCCAAATGGGCCGTCGGAAAGTTTCCCGAACGGGCGACTGCCGTCACGGGTTTTCACCGATTCAGATCCATCGAAAATCTGCTGACTGCCAGCAAAATTGGTGCACCGCTACCTGCATACGACAAAGTGCCGGATGCGTGGCTGGCGGATATTCAGGTGCTGACCGCCCGCGATGTGGACACGGATTTGTTTCTGGCCACGCATGGCGGACATAATGCCGAAAGCCATAACCATAACGATGTGGGCGATTTTTTGCTGTACTCCAAAGGCGAGCCGGTCATTATTGACGCCGGTCGGGGCAACTACACCGCCCGCACGTTTTCGGCGAAGCGTTACGAGCTCTGGTTTACGCAGTCAAACTATCATAATTTACCCATTATCAACGGTATAGGTCAAAAAGCAGGCCGCACTTTTGAAGCCACCGATGTACGTAGCAGCATCACCAATCAGGCGGCTTCGCTGCGCATGAACATTGCAAAAGCGTACCCGCCCGAGGCCGGACTAAGCACCTGGAACCGAACGGTAACGTTGAACCGTGCAAAAAATCAAGTTGAAATTTCCGATGAATATAGCCTCACGCAGGCGCCCCAATCGTTGCAGCAGATTTTTATGACCATCAGCGAAGTGGATGTGTCCAACCCCGGACTCGTGCGCATCACTACGCCTGGCAAGCAGGTATTTGCGCTGCGCTATGATCCTAAAAAATGGACGGCGAGCAGCGATTTCCCTTCTACCGAAGGCATGGAATACCGAAGTTTCAAAACCAAATGGGACAGCCACCCCGTGCAGCGGATCATCCTGACGAGCAAAACTTTGAAAGCAAAAGACAAAGTTTCCTTCACGATTGCAGGCATGTAGTTGCCTGAAAATCATTCTCATTTAAAAAGATCGGCCCGACTCAGCCCTGTGATTCGGGCCGATTTCATTTTATATTTCTATTTTTTATGAAAAAATTTTTAAATCCATGGGTTAAGTTTCCAAAAAATCCCTCTCATACCTATACACAGAATTGAAACGGTATGCCCAAAAGACTGTCAACGGAGGAAACACAAAAGTTATGGCAGGAATATCGCAACGGAGACATTTACGCTCTGGCAAGTCTCATGCAGGCGTTTTATCCTGATTTATTTCACTGGGGCATGCGGCTGCATTCCGACCGGGAATTTGTGAAAGATTGTATTCAGGAAACATTTTTGACGCTCTGGAAAATTCAGGATACCATTCGGCCCGTTGAAAATGTGCGCTCCTATTTGCTGGTAATTTTGAAAAATAAAATCCTGCGCGAAAAAACACAGCAAAGCCATTTCTTCAATCATGACCTATCCGAAGACTACTGCTTTTCGGTAGAGTTCTCGTCCGACCTCCGCCTCATCGACGAAGAGCATGAAGTCTATCAGTTGCGAAAACTCGAACAGGGCATGAATCAGCTTCCGGCTCGCCAAAAAGAACTGATTTACCTTCGGTTCTATCAAAATCTAAGCTTTGAACAAATCGCCGAGGTGATGAATCTTGGCCGACAATCGGTCTATAATTTGATGCAAAAATCGCTGCAAAGTCTGCGCAAACAGTGGCTTGTGAGTCTTTTATATTTTTTTTATAGTTGGTAAAATGGGGTATAAAAAAGCCGGAAATGGATCATACTGGCAGGTAAACTAAGAAAGAAACACAACCCATGAGAAATTACGAAGACTACACCATAGAAGACTTTGTGCAGAACGAAGATTTTCGTGCCTGGGTGCAGGGGCAGGCGTCTCACGAGACTTTCTGGCTTAATTTTCTTGAAAAATATCCTGAACGAAAAGAAGAATTTGAGCGGGCCGAGCAGCTCATTCGGGCGGCACACGTAGCCGAAGAGCCGCTGAGCGTCCGCGAGATTCGTCAGGAAGTGGAAACTTTTCTGAGCCGGGCAACGAGTGAATTTACTACCGAAGAATCACCGGAGGATGACAGCAACAGCAGCAACAGTCGCCCGCTTGTGCGCTACCTGACCGGACTTGCCGCGATGCTTGCACTTGCCGCAGGCTTGTATTGGGGGTTGTCGCCTCGCCAAACATCCGACTTTTCGGGTCATTTTCCTGCCACATCACTGAACAATCGGCTGGTAGAAACCCACAATCCGACGCAGCAACCGCTGCGGCTGCGGCTAAGCGACGGAACGGAGGTCATGCTGTTGCCAAAGAGTAATTTGAGGTATCCTTCTCAGTTTACAGGCAATTTTCGGCAGGTGTATTTGTCGGGTGAGGCCATTTTTTCGGTCAATCGCCAACAGCGACCGTTTATGGTACAAACCGGCGAAATGGTAACCAAAGTACTGGGTACGCGATTTGTAGTGAGCGCCTACGAGCAGGACAAAAAAATGACGGTACAGGTACTTTCCGGCAAGGTGTCGGTTTATCGCGTAGATCCCAACCGAAAGCCCGAAAATAAGGAAGTCGCCGGGGTAATTTTGACGGCCAATCAGGCGGCAATTTTTGAGAAAAAGCAACAAACATTATCCAAAACCCTCGTGGCCAATCCGGTTTTACTCGACACGCAGGCTCCCCTGATGGAACAGCGCTACGACGAAGTACCACTGCCGGTGCTGCTGCACGAATTTGAAAAAAACTACGGCATTGCCATCGTGTTTGATGAGCAAAATCTGCGCTCCTGTAAAATAACCGCCACTTTTTCAACCGAAACACTCTATGAAAAGCTGGACGTACTGTGTAGGACGATTGCATCAAGCTACGAAATTGTGGATGGGCAAATCGTCATCAGTGGAAGGGGATGCAGCTGAACGCCTGATTTTTATCGCCGGTTACAATAGATTTTTGTGAATCAAAAAAATAATAGCTTACTTTGTCTATCAACTTTATAGAGTATTAAATTTTAACCCAAAAATTTATGACGTATAAATCCTAGCAAACGCCCGCTACCGCAAAAAAATCGGTAGAGGCCAGGCCACTACCGACAGGTTTATCCACTGAGACATCGCTCGCCAAAGGTATTTCTCAGGGATGTATGTTCCTCAAAAAGAATCATTAACCTTTTACAAATTTATGAAAAAACACGCTACCAGACAATTCTGGGTTGAACTCATGAAGTTTACATTAGCCCAAGGTTTAGTTATGCTAGTCATGGCGGGTATTTCTTACGCCCTGCCGACCAAAGCCCAGGAGTACCTGGACAAGAGGCTCAGCCTGAAAGTGTACAATCAGGAAATAAAAACGGTACTTACTGACATTGAGAAAGCTACGGATGTTCGTTTTGTGTACAGCTCGCAGGTCGTGGGAAGTTCGCTGCGGGTGTCGATCCAGAAAACCAACGTTACTTTGGGCGAGATTTTAGACAATTTGCTAAAACCCCTCAAAATATCGTATGAACTGGAAGGCCGCAAAATTATCCTTTCACCAGCCCAATCGGCATCGCCCCGGCAGTCGAGTTGGGTGGAGGAAATTCGGGTAACAGTTCCCAAACAAATCCTGAATGGGAAGGTGGTTGATGAAACCGGGACCGGGCTTCCGGGGGTGAGTGTGGTCATCAAAGGCACCACCCGAGGCACCACCACCAACGGAGAAGGCGCGTTTCAACTTGATGTACCGAGCCCCGAATCTGTGCTCGTGTTAAGTTTTGTGGGGTATGTGAGTCAGGAATTGGTTGTGGGCAATCGGTCCACGCTGGAAATAGCGATGGTGCCGGAAGACAAAAGTCTCGATGAACTGGTCGTCGTAGGTTACGGTACGCAGAAAAAGGTAAACCTGACGGGCTCGGTAGCAACCATTGATGCCAAGTTTCTGGCTGATCGTCCCATCACCAACTCTTCGCAGGCCTTGCAGGGACTGCCGGGCGTGTTTGTGAATATGAACAAAGGACGGCCGGGCGCCGATGGCGCTTCCATCACGATCCGCGGGGCTAATTCGTATTTTTCGGGCTCCGCACCGCTTGTGCTGGTAGACGGTATTGAGTTCCCTTTATCGGATGTAAACCCCAATGATATTGAGAGTATTACGGTATTAAAAGATGCGGCTTCGGCGGCTATTTACGGAAGCCGGGCGCAAAATGGCGTGGTTCTGGTAAAGACAAAATCAGGGCAGCGCAATAAAAAAATGACCGTGGATTACAATGGCTACTACGGCGTGCAGACTGTCTCGCGACTTCCTCAAAACGTGGTCTGGAATTCGCTGGAATACATGGAAGGAAAAAACCGGGCATTGGCCAACGAGGGGCGTCAACCCGAATACTCGCAGGCCCTGATGGATGAATACCGGGCCGGAACGGATCCATTTATTTATGCCAATACCAACTGGTTTGACATCATGTTTAACCCCGCCCCGATTCAGCAGCACAATGTTCGGCTTGCCGGGGGCAGCGACAAAACTGCCTATTCGCTTTCCCTGGGATTTATGGATCAAAAGGGAATTATGCCCAACACAAACGCTAACCGGTATACGCTGAGCACGAGCATTGACTCAGACGTGACTCCGTGGCTCAAAATTGGCAGCAGCCTGTTGGGTACTTTTTCGCAGGATCGGGAAAGTGCTTACAGCGCCGACGAAGGCAATGGCGAAGGCGGCATTATGGGCCTAACGTACCGCGGCTTGCCGATGCAAACGGCGATTGCGGCCGATGGCTCCTATGCGGATCAGTGGATTCGGGTGCCGGGTCACAATTTTTTCAGAAATCCCTACGCCTTATCTTTTGAAGGAGACCGGCTCAACAAGCAGCTGCGCACGATCCTGAATCTGTACGCACAGGTTAATCTGCCATTGGGAATTATCTACAAAATCACGGCGGCTCCCAATGTCAGTTTCTCGTCCGAGAAATACAACTATCCGGTCATTTTATTGACGCATCCCAAAACCGGCGATCGTGTACCGATGGGCAACATTCCGGCTCGGGGCGTGCGGCAGGGCGGTTTTGAGACGTTTAACTTCACCAACTTCCAGACCTTAAACTGGGAGAAAACCCTTGCGGAGCGCCATTACCTCAATCTTCTGGTCGGAACGAGCGTCGAATATTTTTATAATTCCAATTTCAGCGCCCAAAATCAGGGGTATCTGGGCAATGAAATCACCGAATTAAGCGGGGGTACCATTAATCCGCTCGTAAGTGGATCGTCCGCACGCTCGCGTATTATGTCCTACTTTGGGCGGGTAAATTATGTTCTGAATGATAAATATTTGTTTGAAAGCAACTTCCGTTTTGATGGATCGTCCCGCTTTGCACCCGAAAACCGCTGGGGCTTTTTCCCGTCTGTATCGGTCGGCTGGCGCATCAACGAAGAAAATTTCCTGAAAGATGTACGGGCAATTTCCAACCTCAAACTTCGGGCGAGCTGGGGACAGCTTGGCAATCAGAATATTCCTTTGTTTAGCTACATCAACGGCATCACGTTGGGTACAAATTACAATTTTAATAATGCGCTCGTGAGTGGCGCAGCGATAACGCAGCTGGCCGACCCGAACGTATCCTGGGAAACGACGACAACCTCTAACATCGGTTTGGATGGAGGTTTTTTCAACAATACCTTAACTTTTGAGGTAGATCTGTTTTCCAAATTCACCGACGGTATTCTGGCACGGGTAAACCTGCCCAGTCAGGTGGGCAACCTCGGCGGTCCGCTTCGCAACATTGGCTCGGTTTCTAACAAAGGCGTTGAATTGACCCTGGGCTACCGAAACCGAATTGGTCAGCTCAACTACAACGTGGGTGCTAATGTAACTTACCTGAAAAATTTAGTAGAAAACACCAACGGTGAAATCATTTTTGCCGATGGTGGAATGCGAATCACACAGGAAGGCCAACCGCTCAACTCCTTTTTTGGTCTGGAAGCCATTGGCATCTTTCAGTCTACGGAAGAAATTACTAATGCGCCTTTCCAAAATCGGGTACTCAATCCGGGCGATCTGCGCTATAAAGATCAGAACAACGACGGCATTATTGACAACAACGACCGGGTAGTCATTGGCCGTTCCGTTCCGCGCTACACGTACAGTTTTACGGCCGGTGGCGATTTTAAAGCGTTCGATCTCGCCATATTTTTTCAGGGAGTTGAAGGCATCAATACCAATGTTACTTCCAACCTGGCACAGCCCTATAAAAATGGCGCCGGCGTTACCCGCGATTGGCTTACGGACTCGTGGACACCCGAAAATCCCAATGCTCCCCTACCCCGCCTGACCACTGCGACGGGTTACCCGCAAAACTTCGTTTTCTCGGATTTCTGGTTGCAGGATTTATCCTACCTCCGCCTGAAAAATATTCAGCTGGGCTATACCCTGCCGGCAACAGCAATCAAAAAGGTAGGGTTGAGCAAGTTGAGGGTGTTTGTCAATGGACAAAACCTGCTGACTTTCACCAAGTTCAGAGATGGAGACCCGGAGCGTGACGCCAACCAACGCGGCATCATTGCCTATCCAATTGCCAAAATTGTTTCGGGAGGAATTACCGCCACTTTTTAATTGAACCTACTCATGAAAAAATACAGCCTACTCCTGCTCAGCTTTCTATTGAACGCATGCAGCCAATCCATTCTTGATGTAAACCCCACCGATCGTTTTACCGATCAGACGTTCTGGCAAACCGAAGAACATGCCGTAGCGGGTCTCAATGCCATTTATAACTCGCTGTTTGGCGGTTCACTGCACGGCGGCCAAATTATGGGTGAGCTCGAAGCCGCTACGCCCAATGCCTACGCCTACCAAAGTGCAACCGGCAACATTGCCCGGGGCATTCATGATGCAAGCAACACACCGATTATCAATACCCGGTGGAATCAGGCCTACGCTGGCATTGGCCGGGCCAATACGCTGCTCGAACGAATTCCGGCCATTCAGATGTCCGAAACAAACAAAAAGCGATACATCGGGGAGGCAAAATTCCTGCGCGCCTTGTACTATTTTGACCTGTGGTCGGTATATGGCGGTGTTCCGGTCATCGTGTCAGCGCCCGATGCTGAGCAGGGAACGCTTCCCCGGAATTCTGCCGATGAAGTGTTGGCTCAGATCCTGAAAGACCTTGACGAAGCAGCGGCAGACCTCCCAAAAACGTATAGCGGCAATGACCGGGGACGAGCCACTTCGGGTGCAGCGCTGGCCCTTAAAGCCCGCACCTTACTTTACGCCAGCCGCTGGGCCGAAGCAGCGGCAGCGGCCAAAAGTGTGATGGACGCCAAAACGTACACGCTTTTTCCCGATTTCAGGGGGCTTTTTATGCAGGAAAACGAAGGTAATACGGAGGTAATTTTTGATGTTCAGTACAAAAACCCTGAATATGTACATGGCAACGACATCAATTATGATCAGTTCAATGGCTTTGCTCCTGTGCTGGATCTTGTCAATGATTTTTATATGATTGATGGTAAACCGATTACAAGTTCGCCACTATATAACCCTGCAAAGCCCTACGAAAACCGCGACCCCCGGCTCAATGCTACCATCATGACTGTGGGAAGTATGTTTAAAGGCAGACCGGTAATTGCCACTACCTATCCCCAAACGGGCTTTGGTCTTAAAAAAGGCACTACCTATAAAGACAACGAAGCCCCTCCAGCGGGAAAAGTGGATAATATTTCGGATCTAAATAATATTGTGCTGCGCTATGGGGAAGTACTCCTCAACTACGCCGAAGCCCAAAACGAGGCCACCGGCCCCGACGCTTCTGTTTACGAAGCGCTGAATCTCCTTCGGGCGCGGGCGGGTATGCCTGCCTTTCCGGCCGGATTGTCCAAGGATCAAATGCGCCAGGAAATACGCCACGAACGGCGCATCGAAACGGCGGGCGAAGGTTTGTATTATTTTGACATCCGACGCTGGCGAATCGCTGAGGTGGTCATGAACAGCGAGGCAAAAAACTGGCTGGGAAATCGGGTAGATACCCGAACCTTCGACCCCGCACGGGACTATCTGTGGCCAATTCCAACGACTGCCACGCAACTCAATCAGAATTTGACGCAAAATCCGGGGTATAATCAGTGATTCGTTGTGTATACCAGGAAGAGCCGCTCATGAGATTATACACAGGAAGGGCTTTTCCCGATAAACAATTTCTTTTTTCTGATGATCCAATTTTGCAGCTTTCTGATTCTTCTTTTTTACACATTAACTACTGGCCTTTGGGGCTTTGACTGGTTTACTAATCAGGCAAAGCCCCACCGCCCCAACGTGGTCTACATCTTTGCCGACGACCTCGGCTATGCGGAACTGGGCGCATACGGTCAAAAGAAAATTCGCACGCCCCACCTTGATCTACTGGCCAAAGAAGGGATCAAATTTACGAATTACTATACCGGCACGCCTGTTTGTGCGCCTTCACGCTGCCAACTCATGACGGGCCTGCACGCGGGACATTCGTACATTCGGGGCAATTTTGAACTAGGTGGCTTCCCTGACTCCACCGAACGGGGACAAATGCCCCTGCCCGAAAATACGCTCACGCTCGGTAAAATTTTCCAGGAGGCGGGCTACAAAACGGCCTGCATCGGGAAGTGGGGACTGGGCATGGGTTATAGCTCGGGAAGTCCCAACAAGCAGGGATTCGACTATTTTTATGGCTACTATGACCAAAAGCAATCCCACAACTACTACCCTACACATCTCTGGGAAAACGGACAGTGGGACACGCTCCAAAATCCGGTCATGGACGTTCATCGTCGGCTCAACGCCGAAACTGCTACGGAGGCGGACTTCGCTTACTTCAAAGGCAAGGATTTCGCCATTGATAAAATGGCCGAAAAAGCGTTGAATTTCATCCGGCAGAACAAAGAAAAACCGTTCTTTTTGTACCTGCCGTTTACCATACCGCACGTATCGCTGCAAGCACCGGATGCGGCCGTAGCGGAGTATAAAGGGCAATTTGAGGAAACGCCTTACTATGGCCAAAATGGCTATGCTTCTACACCCTACCCGCGAGCTACCTACGCAGCGATGATCACGTACATGGATAAAAAAATCGGGGAAGTGATGGCACTGCTCAAAGAACAGGGACTGGACGAAAACACGCTGGTTATTTTTACATCCGACAATGGAACTACCTTCAATGGAGGCGTTGACGCCGCTTTTTTTGAAAGTGTTGGTGCCTTTCGAGGGTTAAAAATGGACGTGTACGAAGGCGGCATCCGAATGCCGATGCTGGCCCGATGGCCGGGAAAAATCGCTCCCGGGAGCGTCACCGACCACGTGGGTGCACACTATGATGTACTGGCCACTATGGTCGATTTACTCCAAAAGAAGCCGGTACCTGGCGACGGGATTTCGTTTTTACCAACGCTGCTGGGACGTAAAAATCAGAAAAAACACGAATTTCTTTACTGGGAATACCCCGAAAAAGGCGGTCAGGTGGCTGTGCGGCTGGGAAAATGGAAAGGTGTGAAAGTTGATATGAAGAAAAATCAGCAAGCAGCCTGGGAACTTTATGACCTGGAAAAAGACGCTTCTGAAACAGCTAACCTTGCCGCTCAACATCCAGAAATCATCAATCGTATGGATCAGATTGTCCAAACGGAGCACCGCCCTTCGCATGTGTCGGCCTGGGAATTTGTGAGGTAGTCGGGGTTTTTAATTTTCTAATCAACCATTTTTACAATACTATTCCTAAACTCTTATTCTAAAATAAATCGTTCTATTTCAGCCACTTAAAGTAAAAGAAAATGACTTTTAACAAGCAAAAAAAAATCCTGCTGCTACTGAGCGTCCCGTTGAGCCTTTGCGGCTTCATGATGAGTACACAGGTTTCAACTCCGGCGGCAGAAAAACCGAATATCATTTTTATCCTCGCAGATGACCTCGGGTATGGCGATTTGGGAGCCTATGGACAGAAAAAAATCAAAACGCCAAATCTGGACAAAATGGCCGCCAACGGCATGAAATTCACCGATTTTTATACCGGGAATACCGTTTGCGCACCGTCACGCTGTGCGCTCATGACGGGTAAGCACATGGGACATGCCTACATCCGCGGCAATGGCGAGATTCCGCTGCGGGCCGAAGATGTCATCATTGCTCAAAAACTCAAAACGGCAGGCTACCGCACCGGCATGTTTGGCAAGTGGGGCCTCGGCGTAGCCGGTACACCCGGCGCCCCCAACCTCAAAGGCTGGGATAGCTATTTTGGACTGACGCATCATGTGGATGCGCATTTCCAACAGCCCGATACGCTTTGGCAAATCAAAAATAAAGCGCTGGTTCCGGTGCCCAATCCTGCCAAAGCTTTTGCCAATGAGCTTTTTACGCAGCATGCTTTAACATTTATGCAGGAAAAATCGGAACAACCGTTTTTTATGTACCTGGCTTTTACGATTCCTCATGCGGAGCTGCGGGGGCCACAACGCGTACTGAATGCTTACATGGATGGGTCCGGGAAAAGCGTTTTTGCCCCCGAAAAACCCTGGAAAGACGGGCAGCACTATGGAGGACAGCCCAATCCGAAAGCTGCGTACGCAGGTTTGGTTACTGCCGTAGACGATTATGTAGGGCTGGTTTTGATGAAACTTGAAGAAATGGGGATGGCCGAAAATACCATCGTGATGTTTGCGAGCGACAATGGCACCCACCTGGAAGGTGGCCGCAACTTACAGGACGTAGAATTTTTTGCCAGTAGCGGTCCTTTGAAGGGCGTGAAACGGGATATGTACGACGGCGGCATCCGGACGCCATTTCTGGTGCAGTGGAAAAGTAAAATTGCTCCCGCCAGCACGACCAATCACGTCGGTGCGTTTTGGGATGTAGCCGCAACGGCCTACGAATTGGCCGGACTGCCTGCCACAAAAGATACCGATGGAGTTTCGTTTGTACCTACTCTGCTACAAAAAAATCAGCCCAAACATGAGTACCTGTACTGGGAATTTTACGAGCGGGGTTTTGATCAGGCCGTTCGCATGGGCGACTGGAAAGCCGTAAAGCGTAGCCAAAATGGAGGCAAAATTGAGCTTTATAACATGAAAACCGATATTCAGGAAAGCAAAGACGTCGCAGCGGCCAACCCGGCAGTTGTTTCAAAAATGGAAAATGTCCTGAAAGAAGCGCACGTCAAATCTGAAATTTTTCCTTTAGCAAAAAAGAAGTAAGGAAAAATTAATTTACATATTTCTATTCTTCAAAACCACCTGCGGTTTCTCATTTAGGGAAAGTTCGGGTGGTTTTATTTTCTTGTAAAAATCAGGCATATTTGGGACTTTAAGGCTTTTTTTAGTCCATTGTAATAATACAGCAGGTACCTCCAAATGCTCCGTAGGAGCTAACTGTTTATAGTTGATGCCAATTATTCTATTTCGCTAGCTCCGTTAGGAGCGTACCGTGTAGGCCCCTATACATGGCTTAAATTCTTGAATTTTTTGAACCTATAAACACCAATATATTTTTATTCATATCTTCAAATCCATCAAAAAAACTACTGCTTGCCATGCATTCCAACCTACTTTTGGGGTATAAATTTCCGAAAAACTTCTTTTTACTTTCGTAATTTACAAGTCATTTGAATTAAGCAGTTTACCCTATAAAATTCAGTACAAACACTATGTCTAAACCCGTCAAAAGAGGCCTTGGAGGATTGCTCGGCCTTTTCGCAGTTGTATTTCTGCTATTTAGTGCCTTTAATCTTGTAGAAACCGAAACGCTGAAAATCGAGCAAGGCTCCCGTATTTTTATGGTAGGCGGAAACCTCGGTTCTCGTATGCTGAATTACGATCATTTCGAAACTGAAATGCAGATACGCTACCCTGATAATCAACTTTTTATCAGAAACATGTGCGATCCCGGCGACACGCCCGGATTCCGTCCCCGCTCGGCCCGTAATACACCCTGGGCTTTTCCGGGTGCCGAAAATTTCCAGACAGAACTTGCCAATCCTTCCGCAAGCGAAGGTTTTTTTCCTAGTGACGACGAATGGCTCACCACCCTGAAAGCTGATATTGTCATCGGTTTTTTTGGTTTTAGTGAATCCTTTGAAGGCCCCGCCGGAGTGGAGAATTTCAAAGCCGAACTGGATGCCTTTGTTAAACATTCAAAGGCACAGCGCTACAATGGCAAATCTGCCCCCCAACTGGCGTTGGTCTCGCCGATTGCCTACGAGGATATTTCTGACAAAGTAGATGTGCCCAATGGCAAGAAAGAAAATATCAACCTGGCGCTTTACACAAAAGCCATGAAAGAGGTAGCCGACAAAAACAACGTGCTGTTTGTCGATGCGTTTACGCCTTCTCAAAAATGGTATGCCGAAAACGATGAGCCCCTGACAATTGACGGAACGCAGTTGACCGATAAAGGCTACGAAATTTTTGGTGCTTTTCTGGCAGATCAGCTTTTTGGCAAAGAGCGACCAAAATCGGGCGTAAACCGGACTGCTGTGCATGAGGCAGTGCAGGAGAAAAACTGGTTTTGGCAAAATGACTATAAAATCCCCAACGGAGTACACGCCTGGGGCCGTCGGTTCAATCCGTTTGGGCCGGATAACTATCCCGCAGAAATTGAGAAAATCCGGCAAATGACCGCCAACCGCGATACGTTGGTGTGGGTCACGGCCTGCAACTGCGAAAATCAGAGCTTTAACCTGGCAGCGGCAGATCAGCGCACCCGGGATTTACCATCGGTAAAGACAAATTATAACCCCGAAGCTAACGGCAGCCTCACGTACCTGTACGGCAAAGAGGCACTTGCCAAACTGCAAACACCCCCGGGCTACAAGATTGACCTTTTTGCCTCAGAAAAGGAATTTCCCGATTTGGCCAATCCGGTACAAATGACCTTCGACAACAAGGGCCGCCTGTGGGTCGTAACCATGCCTTCCTATCCGCACTATAAACCGGGTGATTCAAAACCCAACGACAAGATTATCATCTTTGAAGACACCAACAACGATGGCAAAGCCGATAAGCAAACCATTTTTAAGGATGGCCTGCACGTTCCCGTTGGGTTTGAGATAACGCCCGAAGGCGTGTATGTTTCGCAGGGAACAAATCTGATGCTGTATACCGACACCAACGGAGACGACAAAGCGGATAAAGAGGTGATTATCATGAGCGGATTTGATGACCACGATACGCACCACGAAATCAGTGCGTACGTAGCCGATCCGTCCGGTGCCATTTATATGGGTGAAGGCGTGTTTTTGCACACCAACGTAGAAACTTCGTACGGAACCGTCCGGGCTACCAACGGCGGGTTTTACCGCTATGCACCGCAGCTTCACAAGCTCGAACGCGTAGCGCAATTGCCGATTCCCAATCCCTGGGGAATTGCCTTTGATGAATGGGGACAGCAGATTTTTGCCGAAACCTCCGGCCCGGACGTGCGGTGGATGCTGCCCGGCAGCGTAAAACCTATGTACGGTGAATCCATGGACAAATCGAAGCAACTGATTGAAGATAAGCACCGGGTACGGCCTACGTCGGGTCTGGAATTTGTGTCGAGCCGTCACTTTCCTGACGACGTGCAGGGCTCCTTCCTGATCAACAATACCATTGGATTTTTGGGCATGAAAATGCATACGCTGAAAGATGACGGCACGGGTTATAAGAGCAATTTTGTGATGGATCTTGTCAAAGGTGAAGACCGCAACTTCCGGCCCGTGGACATGGAGTTTGCACCCGATGGCTCGCTGTATTTTATTGACTGGCACAACGTTCTGATTGGTCACATGCAGCACAACGCCCGCGACCCCCTGCGTGACCACGTGCATGGTCGTATTTATCGGATTACGTACCCTTCCCGCCCGCTCGTGACGCCCGCCAAAGTTGACGGCGCAACCGTGGAGCAGCTGCTGGAAAACCTGAAATTGCCCGAATATCGCACCCGCTACCGGACCCAACGCGAACTCCGTGGACGTAAAGCAAGCGAAGTACTACCCAAAATCACCAAATGGGTAGCCGGTCTCGACAAGAAAGATCCCCGCTACGAACACCACGTCCTGGAAGCGATGTGGGCTACCTGGGGACTAAACAAAGTAGATCAGAAACTGCTCAACCAAATGCTTACGGCCAAAGATTACCACGCCCGGGCGGCAGCCGTACGGGTGGTTCGGTATACGGGACATCAGCTGCCCAATCAGGCAGCGTTGCTGGCTCAGGCGGCAAAAGATCCGCATGGTCGGGTGCGGCTGGAAGCAGTTGTAGCGGCTTCGTGGCTTGAAAAAGACAAAGGGCTGGCGATTTTGGCCGAAGCTAAAAAAATGCCCATCGACGATTGGATGGAAAAAGCCTACGAAACCACCGAAGCCCACCTGAATGGGGAGTTTGTGCAAAAGAAAAAAGAGTTTGTAGCCAAAACTACCCTCACGGGCAATGAATTGGAACTCTTCAAGACCGGAAAAGAAATTTATGCCCGCGACGGCTTCTGCAATACCTGTCATCAGCCCGATGGTCAGGGACTTACAGCTTCGGGTTTCCCGCCGCTTGCCGGCACCAAGTGGGTGACGGGCAACGAAGAACGCCTGATAAAAATCGTGCTGAAAGGATTGATGGGACCGATGACCGTCAACGGAAAAGAGTATTCGGGGCAAGTGCCGATGACGCCTTTCGGGGGTATGCTCAACGATCAGGAAGTCGCTGCCGTGCTTACCTATGTACGTAATTCCTTTGGCAACAAAGCCTCAGCGATTACACCCGAAAAAGTAAAACAGGTACGGGCCAAAACCAGTAAAGACGGAATGTTTTATAATCCCGAGAAATTACTGAAAGAATATCCCATGGAATAGTAGAGAGGGTATATTACGTCTCTATATTTACGTGGTAGCTACGCAAAATTTTGCGTAGCTACCACGTTTTTTTTACAACAAATAGTACTCTTCCCAACCCTTGCGCGGGGTGGCGCCTTCTAATAGGAAATTAGCCAAAGGATTATTGGTAATGCGCTGCGTTTCACGGTCAAACAGCAGTTTTGTATTGAGGCGTTGTGCCAGTACGCCTAATGAAAATACCTGACTGAGCGGTCCGGCGATGTCAAAAGAAGAGCGGCATTTTTCTTCTCCTTTGCAGCCTTTCAGAAAATTGGCAAAGTGGTTGGATGGACTCGCCAGCACTTCGGGCAGTTTGGACGCCATATCTTTGGCTTTATCCGCCGGAATTATGGAGAGCGTACTTCCGTGCGAGCCGCCTTTGAAGGTCAGGTCTTTGCCATAAATAATTTTTCCGGGATTCAGCTTGGCCGGTTGCATGGTACCGTTGCTTGGCGGTGGAATGTTGGGGTCAAGCTCCGAAACGCCGTAGCCGGCCGGAACCGCCGGGATATTGGTGAGGCCGTCGAACCATTTGATTTCCAGCGGCGGCATGTTTCCACGCTCCGGAAACTTGAACGAAAGCGTGGTGGACATCGGGAAGAAAAATGGGTTGTGACTTTCCAGATAGACCGGATCAATTTCGTAGGGCAATCCCAGGTTCAGAAACTGATGCGCCGTGTCGATGATGTGCGCGCCCCAATCGCCCAAAGTGCCCATTCCGAAGTCGTACCAACAGCGCCACTGTCCGTTTACAAAATCTTTCTGGTAGTCGTGCGGCTGCGCCGTCATGAGCCATAGGTCCCAGTCCAGCGTATCGGGAATCGGTTGTTTGGCGGGGTAGCTCGTCATTTTCGGGTCCCAGTCATGCCAGCGGCGGCGGCTGTTCATGTGGGCTGTAATGGACGTTACGTCTTTGATAATTCCGGCTTCTGTCCAGGCTTTGAACTGAAAATAATTGGCATCCGAGTGGCCCTGATTACCCATTTGGGTAGCGACCTTGTATTTTTCTGCCCCTTTCATCATCAGCTCCACTTCCTTAAATGTGCGGGCCATGGGCTTTTCTACGTACACATGTTTGCCCAGCGACATCGCCAGCATGGTAATGGGAAAGTGCGAAAAATCGGGCGTACCAACACTTACGGCCTCGATTTTACTTCCCATTTTATCAAACATTTCCCGAAAATCCTGAAAACGCGGAACGTCCGGGAATTGCTTCAAAACCGCTTGTGTGTGCGGAGCGCCCATGTCTACGTCGCAAAACGCAACGATATTCGCCAGTCCGGTGGCGTGCAGCGCACGTGTAATTTCGCCGCCCCGGTTGCCAATTCCGATACATGCCAGATTCACCTTGTCCCTGGGAGCTACGTGTCCCAGGGATTTACCCAACACACGCGACGGCACTACCGACACGCCCGCGGCGGCGCCAAGTGCGCCCATTTTTACAAAATTTCTCCTATTCATTTTTTATTGATTTTTTCCTTTACCTAATCATGTGACGACAAAAGGACGATATGCACCTCACTATAATGGCATTAATGCAAAGAGATAAATTTACAAAGTAGTACTCTATCCCAAAATGAATCTAATTGAACATGGATACAGTCCATTGAAAAAGCATTGTAGAGACATTTCATGACGGGCGGGCCTGTTTGTAAGATATTCATAGATTGAATAAACAGCAGCTCTGTCAGGAACGTACAAACTGCCTTCTGCCAATGGGCCGCTCCTGACGGAGCTAGCGCATTTTTGGCGTCAACATCTCTACAAACAGGCCGCCTCGCTGAGGCTATTTTATGAAAATTTAGTATCCTGTGTTTTGTGGGAAAAACAGGTGGCCTATTGTTGCGATTCTAAGCCTCACGAGGTTACAGGTGGATTGATTTATTTACCGAATGATCATTGAATTTCCGATTAATACAAACTCCAAAACAGCTGCTATTTTTTATTTTCAATCTTTTTCCTCTCGGCACTAAGTAATTAGCCTCTCTAAATCGTCTCTCATTAAAAGACCTGAAATAATACTATTCATGTATTTTATTTTCATTTTTAAATAAAGAGGTAGAAAAATGCCGAAGAAATCCTACCAACCGTTGAATGAAAGCGTATTTCAAAAAATACGGGAGCCGCTTTTGGATCAGCGAAAAAATGATTCGGAAGAGACGGACTTATCTGAATCCATGATCCGAAAAGCGTTTCAGGCTAATCCCAACGATGGCATTTTGTGTCTGTTTCATTGCTATCATGCTTTGCTGTGCAGCCACGCCGTAAGGTTCGTTTCGTCACGAGCAATTGCGGAGGATATCGTTTCCGATATTTTTTATGAATTCCATTCCCGCGATTTGTATCAAACCATCACTATTTCGTTTCGCGCCTACCTGTTTACCGCCGTTCGCAACCGGGCTTTTGACTATGTCCGTCGGGAAATGCAGCGCAGCAACTCCCTGGAACACGCGTCACACGTCACTATTCAGCCGGGGCAGGAGCCTGATTCGATTACGCAGTACGAAGATCTCTATCACGACGTAGAAAGCGCCATTGATTCAATGCCCATCAAAAGGCGGCAGATTTACATCATGCACCGATTTGATGGCCGAAAAAGTCAGGAAATTGCCGCCGAATTAGGTATTTCAGTACGTACCGTTGAGGCGCATCTGTACCAGGCGTTACGGCAAATTAAGAATCAACTGAGTGCCAAATGGTTTATGCTCCTTCTGTTTTTTCTGGATTAGTTTCTTCCACTTTCACTGAACTTCCATGCAATCATCCATCACATACGAACAACTCTATCAATACTTCTCGGGACATTCCAGCAGTTTTCAAAAAAAACAAATTGAAGAATGGGCGAAAGACGAAAAAAACCTGGAAATGTTTTACCATGCCTTAGCCAACTGGGAGAAAAACAACCTGCAATACTACGCCGATCCGTTGGTGGCCATTGGCCGTCATCAGGAGCGAATGGCGCGTACTTTGCCAGAAGAGACTGAGTATCTGGCCTATCCGGAATCAGCTCGGCGGCGATTTCCCGTTCGTTGGCTGACTGCCGCTTCGGTTGCGCTTTTTTTGCTGGCGGCGGGCTGGATGTACCAAAGCATTTTGAAATATAAAACCTTCGCAACCGAGTACGGCCAAACGCTTTCGCTGAGCCTGCCGGACGGCAGTCAGGTGACATTGAATGCCAATTCTACCTTAAAAATACCTCGTTTTGGATTCGATAATGAGTCAAGAACCGTCTTTCTGGAAGGTGAAGCGCAGTTTCAGGTGACTCACACCCCACAGGATAAACGATTTATTGTAAAAACGCCCACCTCGCTCGATGTGATTGTGCTGGGGACAAATTTTACCGTTCTGGCACGAAGCCGGGCGACCCGGGTAGCGCTCAACAGCGGAAAGGTACAGCTGCTGTCGCACTTGAAAGACCGTCGTTCGGAGGAAAAATTTATGGAACCCGGTCAGGTAGCGACCCTGGACCCGGAAGGACATATCGACATCAAACGTATAGCCACCATCGAAGATCTTTCTGCCTGGAAAGACCATCGCTTCGTGTTTTCGGCAACGCCGCTTTCCGAAATTGCTTTGATGCTCGACGAGGTTTTTGGCGTGAAAGTCATTATCCCCGAACAGCAGGTAGCCCAAATGACCGTTTCGGGCTCATTTACGGCTCACTCGGCTGAGGAACTTATTCAAACACTTTCGGAAGCTTCTACGCTAACCTATCAAAAAGAAAAGCGGAAAATAATACTTCAATCCAAAGTTAACTGATCATCCTAAACCCATAAGTATATGAAAAATCGAGTACTACTATTTTTACTGGTGACCCTGGTGCTGGGCTATTTTCCTCGATTTGCTCAATCGCAGGTATTTGCCCGAAACCAAAAGAGCGCTCCCCTGGGCAGGTCGGCGCCAACGGTAGCCAAAAAGCAATTGACCACAATTCTGAACGAGTTGAAGGAATTTTACGGAGTTGATATTCTGTACTTTGATACCGTGGTTCGGAATCTGGAAGCAACTACGGATCAGGTCGATACCCGGCAAAAACTCGAAAAAAATCTGGATGCCGTTTTGCGGCCTCATGGGTTGCGGTTCAAAAAAACCAAGTCGGGTGCTTACCTCGTCATCACCAAAGAAGAACCCCGGCAAACACCCCGTGAAGAATCCATTACCAACCCCATACGCGAACAATCTTCTGTTCCAACCGGAAAAGAAGAACTGACAAACCCAACGGAAAGCGCAAAAACCGTGGCTCCCCGCCGGCTCGTCAATGGCACCGTCCGCGACGAAACGGGCGGCGGACTTCCGGGCGTCAGCGTGGTGATCAAAGGCACCACGCGTGGCACCACTTCCGATTCGGAAGGCGCTTTTGAACTCGATGTACCCAACGATTCGGATATTCTGGTTTTTAGTTTTGTGGGGTATAAATGTCAGGAAATACTCGTAGGCACACGCTCCATACTGTCCGTGGTCATGGTGCCCGAAAGCAAAGCGCTCAACGAAGTAGTGGTGGTGGGCTATGGCACTCAAAAAGCCAAAGACCTGACCGGAGCTGTTTCTACGATCAATCAGGATTTGGTGAAAGATTGGCCGGTAGCTACGCTCGATCAAAAAATGATCGGGCAGGTAGCGGGGGTACAAATCACGCAGCCGTCCGGCTCTCCGGGCGGCGGTACTTCCATTCGGATCAGGGGCAGTGGCTCGCTGGGAGCGGGCAATGAGCCTTTGTACGTAGTAGACGGCATGCCTTACTCAGCAGGTTTGAACCAAAACCTCAACCCGCTCATGCTGATTAACCCCAATGATATTGAATCGATTACGGTTTTGAAAGATGCTTCTTCGACGGCCATTTACGGCTCGCGGGGAGCCAATGGAGTTATTTTAATTAATACTAAAAAAGGCACGTTCAATCGTACGCAAGTGCAGTTTTCGACCATGATGGGCGTGCAGCAGGTGCCCCAAAAAGGGCGTCCGAACATGATGAATCAGCGTGATTTTGCTGACTATCAGCGCAATAAAATCGACATTGCGGTGCGCAGAGCCGAAAACCGTGCTTCTACCCTCGACGACTACCCGGTAGAATACCGCAATCTGGATCAATTGCAGGGCGACGGCACCGATTGGTATGATCTGCTGCTGCGCGATGCCGCCATTCGCGACTACAACGTAAGCGTACAAAAAGGCTCGGAAGATTCGAGGATGGATTTTAGTCTGGGTTATTTTAAACAGGATGGCGTGCTGAAATATACCGGTGTGGAGCGGTATAGCAGCAAACTGAGCATGGAAACGAACCTCGGTCGTGCCGTAACGGCGGGTGCCACGATTCAGCCAACGTTTATTAAACAAAATAGAACCAACACCAACTCCAACCGGGAAGACGTCATTGGCGTGGCTACCTGGGCCAATCCGCTCACAACGCCCTATGATGCCAACGGAGAATTGGTACCCTACGTACGCTCTCCCCAAAGTAAATATCACTCCGCGTGGAGCTTTGCAAACCCGCTTTTTGTGCTGCGGGAAACGAGCCAAACCCAGGAACAATTTCAAAACCTGGGTTCGGCCTACCTGCAATGGGACATTCTGCCGGGGCTGACGGCCAAAACGTCATTAAATACTATTTGGTCAACCTCAAAATTTTCGAGCTTTACCCCAAGTACCGTCGGCGGCTCCAACCGTCCGCCGGTTGCCGGAACGGGTATGTCGTCCAACTCACGAGCCGAAAATTTTAACTGGCTCATTGAAAATACCATTACCTACAACAAAGCCTTTGGCAATCACCGGATCAACGTATTGGGTGGCTACACCACACAGAAAAGTACCGGCAACAGCATCAGCCTCAACGCCAGTCCGTACTCCAACGACCTCATCGAAACCATCAACGCCGCACAGGCGATCAGCACCTGGGATCAGAACGTAAACGAATGGAGCATTATATCGTATTTGGGAAGGATCAACTATAACTTTCAGGATAAATACCTGCTGACGGCCACCATCCGTTCCGACGGATCTTCACGCTTTGGCGCCAACAACCGCTACGCAACTTTCCCGTCCATTGCGGGCGCATGGCGGGTGTCAAAAGAACGTTTTCTGGCAAACAGCAAGGCAATAAGTTCGCTCAAGCTTCGGGCAAGCTACGGCACAAGCGGAAACAACAACATCGGAAATTACTCCCATTTGGCATCCATTAACGCCAACTCCTATGTATTTGCCAACAACCTCGTCACGGCTTCGTTTGTGGGCTTGTCCAACCCTTTTCTAACCTGGGAAGAATCCAGCCAAATTGACGCCGGTATTGACCTGGAATTGTTCAAAAGCAACCTCCTGCTGACGGTAGATTTCTATAACCGCAAAAGCCAGAACATGCTCCTGAACGATATTATTCCGGCAATCACAGGATTCAATTCTCAGATTGTGAACAAAGGAAATGTTCGCAACCGGGGTCTTGAAATTTCGCTGGGAGGCAGTCCGCTCGTGCGGGCCGTGCGCTGGGATATTAACGCAAATATTGCGTTCAACCGCAACACCGTTCTTTCGCTGAATGATAACAGCGACCGGATTTTGTCGGGGAATAACGATGGCAATCCGACCCACATCAGCGTGGTAGGCAAGCCCATCGGGCAGTTTTTTGGTTTCATTAACGACGGAGTGTATAGCGCTGCCGATATCGCAAACCCGGATATTGTCAAAACTCCGCAGGTGTACGAAGGCAACCCCAAATACCGGGATACCAACGGCGACGGCATCGTGAGCGACCTTCTGGATTACGCCATTATCGGTAACCCACAACCCAACTTCATTTTTGGCTTGTCCAATAATTTTTCCTACAAACGTTTTACGCTGGGAGTCATCATCAACGGGCAGCAGGGCGGACAGGTCATGAACGGCCTACGGCAGTCGGTGGATAACTTACAGGGCTTTTTTAACGTGCGTCAGGAGTGGGTAAATCGATGGAGAAGCTCAGACAACCCCGGCGATGGCATGCTTTCGGGCGTGCCCAAACTCACTCCAAGCTGGGGCCACCGCGTCAATACGCTATGGGTAGAAGATGCTTCCTTTCTCCGGATCGCCAACCTCAATTTCGGGTATTCCATTCCTGAAACACTGTTGAAAAAAACCGGATTTATCAGCAGTTGCCGCATCTACGCCACGGTCCAAAACCTGGCGATGTTTACGAACTACGAAGGCGCAAATCCCGAAGCTCAGTCGCGCAACATTGACAATACGCTCTCGCCGGGTTTTGATATGTCGTCGTACCCGCTTTCACGGACTTCCTCCATCGGAATCAATGTTTCGTTTTGATGAAAATTTTTAAGCTATCTATCTCTAAATGAAATTATAATGAAAAAAATAGCCAGTATTTTACTCATCTGTCTGATGACGTCCTGCTCCAACGATTTCCTGGAACTGTATCCCGAAGACTCCCTGAATGAAGGCAACTTTTATAAATCCGAGGTAGAATTTATTCTCCTGGCCAACGGCTGCTACCTGCCCATGCGCGACTACGAAAAAAACCAGCATTGGGTACTTGCCGAACTCAGCTCGGACAATGGTACACAGCAAAACAACATCCGTACCGGCGAAGCCTCCCGCGGAGTAATTGATCAGTTTATTCTGGGCTCAGACAACGCCGCCTACCGCGACTTCTGGAATCTTTCCTACCGGGGCATCACCCGCTGCAACAAGCTGCTCAGTGAACTGGACCGGGAGGGTGTGACTTTCTCGAAGCAATCGTACAAAGATCGCTGTGCCGGCGAAGCACGTTTTCTGCGGGCCCTTTACTACTTCAACCTCGTCAGACAGTTTGGCGGAGTGCCGCTGGTAGATAAACCCATCACTTCGCAGGAAGCGGTGAACATTCAACGGGCCACCGAGGACGAGATTTACGCACTGATTATTAAAGATTTACAGGAAGCCGTTACGCATTTTTCCAAAGCCTCGGACGTGGAAGAAGCCGGCCGCGCCAACCAATGGGCGGCTCAGGGTATGCTGGGAAAAGTATACCTGACCCGCAAGCAATTTACCGAAGCACAGCAAGCCCTTTCGGCGGTCATTTCGGCGGGGAAGTATCAGCTGCTACCCTCCTATGCAGATTTGTTTGATCCTTCTAAAAAAGATTACAAAGAGACCATTTTCGCCATTCAGTATTCAGAAAGCAGCGCCGAAGTGGCCAATCAGTTTATCTTTTTGTTTGCACCGCACACCTCCGGCGGCGCTGTTACGAAGCGGCCCAACATCAACATTGTGGGTGCAGGCTGGAATCAGCCAACGGATGATCTGATCAATGCCTTTGAGCCCGGCGATACCCGCAAAGATGTGGCGATTGGCTACTGGACCGGCCTTGACTGGGACAATCAGGTACGGCCAATACCCTACTGCGCCAAGTACAAGCCACCACTAACAGCCCCCGACAACCGTGCGGGCGACAACCTGCCCGTGCTGCGCTACGCCGATGTGCTGCTGATGTATGCCGAAGTGCTCAACGAGCAGGGAAAAGCAAGTGAAGCACTTCCCTATGTGCAACTGGTTCGCAACCGCGCCGGACTTACTTCACCGCTTTCGGGGCTGTCTAAGACTGAGCTGCAAGACCTCATTGCCAACGAACGACGCGTGGAGTTGTGTTTTGAAAATCACCGTTGGTACGATCTGAAACGTACCGGAAAGGCCATCGAAGTGATGACCGCCCACGGACAGCGCGAAATTGCCAAAAAACCGTATCTGTACGATGGTGCCTATACGCTCACACCGAATAAGCTGCTGGCGCCCATTCCGAACAATGAAATCCTGGTAAACAAACTGACCCAAAATCCCGGATATTAGGTTGGCCTGGCTTTTGTCTTTTTATGAAAGCCAAACCTCACAAAAACATAGCAAACACCTGACGCTGAGTGGAAATAAGATCGATTCTTTAATCAATTTCTGCTCAGCGTTCTTTTAAAATTATTTCTCATGAAGAATTTATCACAGAGATTATTTTGTACAATACTTTTCGTAGCTGGCCTTGTAACCAACGGCTTTGCGCAGGACAAAAAACCCAACATTGTGTACGTACTGGTAGATCAGTGGCGGTCGCAGGCGATGGGTTTTTTGGGAGATAAAAACGCCCACACCCCTACCCTCGACCGCCTCAGGAAAGAAAGTATGCACGTACGAAATGCGGTTTCGGGCATGCCTGTTTGTTCGCCGCACCGGGCTTCGCTGCTTACCGGACAATATCCGCTGACGCACGGAGTCTTCATGAACGACGTGCTGTTGGGCATCGACCGGATCACGCTACCCAAAGTTTTTAACCAAAACGGCTACACCACGGGCTACATTGGTAAATGGCACCTCGACGGCCACGGGCGCAATAGCTACATTCCGCCGACCCGGCAGCAGGGATTTGGCTACTGGAAAGCGCTGGAATGCACCCACGATTACAACAACTCGGCCTACTACGCCGGCGACTCGGATGTGAAACTGAAATGGCCGGGCTATGATGTCATTGCCCAAACTGACGACGCCATCACGTACATTAAAGATCAGGCGACAAAGGAAAAGCCTTTTGTGCTGTTTATTTCCATGGGTGCCCCACACGATCCGTATCAGACGGCTCCTGAAAAATACAAAAAGATGTTTGAGAATAAACCGATGATTCTCAATCCGAATATTCCCGAAGCCAACCGCGAAAAAGCAACCCGCGACCTGAGAGGCTACTACGCCCACATGGCTGCCATTGACGAGTCGGTGGACAAGCTCTGGCAAACGCTGAAAGATACAGGGATTGAGGAAAACACGATTCTGGTTTTTACCTCCGACCACGGCGATCTGCTGGGTGCACATGGATTCTGGAACAAACAACAACCTTACGAGGAAAGTATTCGGGTACCATTTCTATTGCATTATCCTAAACTATTTGGAAAAAACACGCAGTGGAAATCAGACGTTCTGCTCAATACGCCCGACATCATGCCTACGCTCCTGGGCATGTGTAAGCTGCCAATTCCGGCGTCGGTTGAGGGTATTGATTATTCGGACGTTTTGCGGGAATTTAAGAAAAATACTGTCGAATACACGCTGATTTCCTGCGTTCAGCCTTTTGGTCAATGGGCCCGAAAAATGGGCGGCAAAGAATACCGGGGCGTGGTGTCGAAGCGCTATACCTACGCCCGCGACCTGAAAGGTCCGTGGGTACTTTTTGACAATCAGGAAGATCCGTATCAACTCAATAATCTGGTGGGAAAGCCTGAGTTTGCAAAATTACAGGCCACGATGGAAAAAGCGCTTGTACGTGAGTTGAAGAAACGGAAGGATGCTTTTAAGCCCGGATTAGAGTATGTAAAGCAGTGGAAGTACCTTATTGATGAAACCGAAACCGTGCCTTACCGTACGGTAAATTACGAAGGTAAACCCATTTTGGAATGAAGTCGCCGCTGCTGTTTACACCGCCGACGAAGTTAATAGAATAGAGTTAAGCCATTTTTATTTTTTACCCATGATACGTACCCTGATCGTTTCCTTTTTTGTGGTAGTAATAAGTACAGGTTTTTATCTGACCCAGAAAACCGCACCACCCGCCAAACCCAACATTATTTATCTGCTTACGGACGACCAACGAGCTGATGCTTTGGGAATTATGGGAAATCCATTGATTAAAACCCCTAACCTCGATCAGCTGGCAAGGCAGGGTACACTTTTCAAAAATGCCTACGTCACTACGTCCATTTGCTGCGTGAGCCGGGCCACAATGCTGAGCGGACAATATATGTCGCGGCACGGGATTGAAGATTTTAACACGAGTTTTAAACCCGAAGCCCTGGCCCAAACCTATCCGATGCTGCTCAAAAAAGCGGGCTACCGCATTGGTTTTGTGGGGAAATATGGCGTGGGCGCTCCCAAAGATCAGCCACAAAGCGCCTTTGATTTCTGGGCCTGCACCAACAAAAGTCAGCCGGACTACGAGATGAAGGACGAAAACGGAAACGATATTCACAATACGGATCAGGTCAACAAAGACATCCTGAAATTTATTGACGGCTCTACGGATCAGCCTTTTTGCCTGTCGGTGAGTTTTAAGGCTCCACACGTGCAGGACAACGACCCCCGGCAGTTCATTATTCAGCCTCGCTACAAACCGATGTATGCGGCGGATTCTATCGCGGAGTCGCCCAAGGCAGACCCAAAATACTGGAATTCGTTCCCGGATTTTTTCCGTACCGAACAGAACATCGCCCGTGAACGCTGGCACCTGCGGTTTGAAAACAACCGGATGTATCAGGAAAGCGTCCGCAATTACTACCGCCTGATTAGCGGCGTAGATGAAGTAGTAGGAAATCTGGTGAAGAAATTAGAAGAAAAAGGATTGGCCGACAACACGGTCATTATTTTCATGGGCGACAATGGTTTTTACCTGGGCGAGTACGGCCTCGCCGGAAAATGGTACGGCCACGAGGAGTCGATTCGCGTGCCGCTGATTGTGTATGATCCCCGAAATGCTAAAATTAAGGGCAAGAAAGAAGAAAACATTGCGCTCAATATCGACATTGCGCCAACCATTTTGCAGCTTGCCGGGTTGGAAATCCCCGCTCAGATGCAGGGAATTGACCTGGTGAAGGAAGTAAGTGCACCAAAAAAGTCCAAGGCCAACCGGCAGGAGTTTTTTTATGAACACACGTTCATGGGCAGCCCCAAAATCCCGAAAGTAGAAGGCATTGTACAGCCACCCTTTAAGTACATGACTTACACGGAACACGGCTACGAGGAATTATTTGACCTGAAAAAAGATCCTTCTGAAACCAAAAATGTAGTGGCCGATCCTGCCTACAAAACCCGGCTCGCCACTATGCGGACCAAATATGCGGCCTGGAAACAGCAGGTGCAGTAAATTATAACTGCTAGCTACTGGTTAACAGCCACAATAGATAAGTAATCAAGCAGAATTAGATTATATTTTTAAAATATGATCTCTCAAATGCTCCGCAGGAGCATTCCATGCCGGGCTAACGGTTTGTAGCCAATTTGTTGATAATGAGTATAACTAGCTCCGTTAAGAGCGAATCATCAGCAGCCCCCACGGGCCGCTCCTAACGGAGCTCATGAGAGATAAATGGACATTATTCTACTAACGGTAAGCCTCTACGAGGCATAAGTAGTACTAGTATTCAAGAGATGCCCATTAAAAAATTATACTCTAAACTAAGTTTGCTTAATTACTTATACAAAATCTTTATTTATAGACATTTATACCACAAATCTCCTTAAATAAAGCCTATCAAACAGGAGTTTTTCCGAAACACCCAAAAATGCTCCGGAGGAGCTGCCTGTTTGTAGCCAGTCATCCAGAATATTCATCCTTTTGAGCTCCCCTGGGAGCGACCCCTTTGCAGCGTGTGGGGGAGCTCATCAGGATTGAGGAGAAACCACAGCTATTGCAAACAGAACGCACCATATACATGCGTGCAAAAAAGTTGTGTACGTGTGACATGCAACGCTATTTGAACTGTTTCGCACAACCAAAAACTATTGGCAGTTATGTTTCGTACTGATTCAATGCCCGCTGCAAATACTCCACTACTTTCTGCCGCAAAGATTCCGGCGAAACTACCCGAATCTGATTTCCCCAGCGCACGAGCTCCATCACAAGCTCTTTGTTGATACTAATGCGCGGAAACCGAATCCTGAATTCTTTGGGTGTGTCCATCAGAATATCGTCGGGCTGAAACGCAAAAAAAGGCTGTGATTTAAAGAACCGTCCGTGACCGGGAGTCATGGATAAAACAACTTCTTCGGGCTGCTGATCATAGACCGCAATGCCAAGCGTGTAGGCAAAATACTGCGAGGCATCAAAATCAGGCTCATCAAAAAATGCCCCGGTCGATTGAAGGCTGTTGGCCACGATGCGATCCAGCCCAAAAATCCGCAAACTGTGTCGTTTGGGACAGTGTCCCAACACATACCATCGGTTGCGGTACTCTTTTATGAGATAGGGATGCAGGTCGTAGCGCTCGGCCTGCGCCTGATCGTGCTTTTGGTAGTCAAACTCGACGACCTGCTGCTGAACGATGCAGTGGAGCAGCGGCTCAATGAGCTCAATATTTTGGAAATACGGCACCGATTCAAACTGAATGCGCTGAGCCTGTGGAGAAGGCCGCACCCGAAACCGCACCGCACTTTCAATTTTATCGACGGTTCCGCGCAGCTCGGCAAAAAGCGGCAGGTCTTTAAACTGTGCCAAAGCAGCTACGGCCGTTTCGAGCGTTTGCACGTCCCGGTCGTTGAGAGCAACTGAGGCCATCAGATCAAATTGTGAGGCGTAGTAAAAACCTTTGGTGCGGCGACAATACTGAATGGGTGCCTGAAACTCCTCTCGCATCAGCGCGAGGTCTTCTTTGAAAGTCCGTTCGGACACGGAGGTTAGCCGGAGCAGTTCGGCTTTGGGAACAGGACGCCCGCCCCATTGGTTGAGGCGTTCGTTGAGCCTTTTCAGGCGATCGTACTGAGGGGTTGTCATTTTTTTTTAGAAAAGTTTATTCCGTGCAAGTGGATTGCACGGGAGGGTGTGAACTTTGACGTGTCAAAATAAGAATAATATTTTAAAAATAAGGCACAAATTAATTGTACTTATCTTGTAAAAACTGTAACTATGCTCCCGACAAATCCATACTCTATGCGCTTTAAACTTTACCTCCGCCCCCTTCGTGACCGTCAGCCCTTGCTCTTCAACTATCAGTATCCCCTGCAAAGCTGGCTCTACGGGCTTTTACGGCAGGCCGACGAAGCCTACGCTACCTTTTTGCATCAGACCGGATACAGCCCGGCACAAAGCACCAAGAGTTTTAAACATTTTACCTTCTCATCGCTGCACATTCCCCGCATGGATCGGATTCGTCCGGGCGATACGTATATGACTATCCGTTCAGAAATCTGTACAGTCGTACTATCCTTTTATGTAGAAGAAGCCGCCGAACATTTCATTGTTGGATTGTTTCAGGATCAGCGGCTGAGCTTGTACAACCACGAACATCAGGCAGATTTTGTAGTAGAGCGCGTTGAAACGTTACCCACAGATACTACATGGATGGGTACAACTACGGCTACCTTTCGGACACTGTCGCCGATGATAGTGGCCGACAAGCACAATGGCCTGGATCAATACCTGCGCCCTGACGACGAGGCCTTTGCCGGACTTTTTGCCCTGAATCTGGTAGACAAATACCGCTCAATAGCCCCCAACGCCCTGCCCGAAATGGACGCTCACCTGGCCGAACGCCTGGTCAGGTTCAGGCTATTGACGGAGCCCGAGCGGCTGAAAGTCCGCAAAATGAAGGTAAAGGAAAATAAGGACGCCGAAACAAAGGTAGTAGGCTACCACAACTTTCAGTTTGAACTCACGGCCCCCGCCGAACTGCTGGAAGTGGGGTATCTGGGTGGGTTTGGGCGGTTTTCTTCTATGGGAAATGGGTGCTGTGAGGTGATGGGGAGTGGGTGAAACCGAGACTATTGACTAAATGATCTCTTTTATTTTTACTTAAAATTTCCAACCCAAATGAAAATTCACTTGCTGTTAAATTTAATTTGAACACCACAGAATCTATAAAACTATGATAAAAGAAATAGTCAACTTTACGCAAAACCTTGGTGAGGATTTTAAGAATCTTGCTTACAGACCAAGCAAAGGGTTACACATACTAACTAATATCGCACAGGAAGGAGATTCACGAATAGAAAAATATGTCTACTATGATGGCGTCGCTGAATTGGATGAAGACCTATCACAAATATTGTCATTTGAGAGATATAGTTCATATATATCTATGAATCAGCAACAAAAATTCGACAAAAAGCAAAAAATTCATTCTGCGTCACCATTTTCAATAGCTTTTAATTTTAGCTTGGGAAGCGATAAGCAAAAGATTGAAACCATCATTAGAGAGATCAAAAGTAAAATGGATGATCCAAATGATAAAGATGAACTTGAACTACAAATTAAATTATATAAAATGGGGTTAGTTAAAGAAAGCATACCTGCTTACTTTATAAATGCTCAGAAACTTTGCTTGGATGTGATTAACCAAGATTTAGAAAGCAAAATTACTAATTTTGAAAAATTTTGCTTAAACCAAATTTTTGAAGAAATACCTAAAATGAAAATTAAAAAAGATATTTCAAAGAAAAAAGATGTCCAAGAAATTATTGATGTTTCTATATTATCAGAATTAAAGGAAAAAGACTATATAAGAGTTTATCTCACAGATATTCCATTAGATGAGTGGAAAGATGCTTATGAAAGATATTACATGGGAGAATATCCACCTAATGAATTTAACGATAACGATTTTATTTCAACTTTTCCTGATAAGAAACCCTTTATGTCTCACAAAACAGCAACTTTTGAGACATACAAGATAAACGGTGTAGATGCAAATATTTTGAAGCAATTCAAAGACGTTGTAAGTGCAAAACCCAAAGTAATACCAAATCCCTTCCCTTTATTTATTTACCAAGAAGAACTTCAAGAGAAAGTCATTGCTCTCTACAACCAAAATAGATTGCTTACCTTCACAGAAATAATCAATTCACTTTGGGAAAACTATAAAAAGGATTTCAACAACTACTATTTAATAAACTGGTATGTTGGAAAAGATATAGTTTTCAAAGACTTCGATTTTGTAAGTAAGTTTGAATATGAGCTTGATGCACAAATTGAGAATTTTTTTGAAATTCAAGAAAAGGGAGGAAAATCTTTTGTTTTTTATCCAAAAATCAATAATATTTTTACCTTTGAGCAAGCTGTTTTTAAACCTTTACTTCAAAACAAATATCTTCGTTTGGACTATTTCAGTGACTTGAAAAATGAAGATTATGAACATTTAGGGAATACTTTTCAAGCATTTTCGAAATACCGAAAAGCTGTGTATGATTTTGTCTATAAATCAAAAAGGCAAGGAATTGATGAGCACATTTTTTCGGATATGGTTTTTAGCCATATCAAAGACGATTTAAAGCAGAACAATGGATATAGCATCAAAGAAAAATTGAACATCTGGTTCAGTTTATACGAAAATTTTCAACCCAAAAACCGCAAAAATGAAATAACAATGGCCAGTAAACTAAAACAATATCAAGAATTTGTGGCTCGCCTTTCAATGGGCGAAGCCGACACTGACACCGCTACTGATGCAGATTTTGCCTTTGCCGCAGGGCAGGTGATAGACTATATTCTACGAAAAAGCAGGTCTGATGATACAAGCTATCGTCTACTCGAACCGTATTTGCAACAGTCTAAATTATCAGAATTTAGAAAGGCTATTGCCAAGGATTTTGATAGATATAGGCATGAAAACTTCTCTAAAAAATTTAGAAACGCAGCAGCGTTTGTATTGAGTTACAGGGAAGAAAATGAACAGAGTATTAACATGAAAGACTTTATGCCAGAGTTACTTGCAGGCGTTTTTTCAGAAAACCAGCTCTTTGCTGACAAACAAAAAGATAATAACTAATCAAAAACTTTCAAACCTTATCAATCATGAGCAACTTGTTCAATAATCGTGTATTTGGCTGTGCCATTATCAAATCTATCAATTCAAACTATAATGCTGATTTCTCGCATCAACCTCGAACCTTACCAAATGGAACAGTATATGCGACTGATAAAACCTTAAAATGGTCGGTAAGAAACTATTGGAAAAAAAATCTCAATTCTAATGTTTTCTATTCAAAGACCTTTGATGAAAATATGAGTCCCAGAACATTAGACGAAACATTTGAAAGCCACTTTGGAAAAGATATTTTCAAAATTTCTGATAAGAATAAACTCAGGATAGAAGTACTTAAAAGTATAATGAGCTATATAGATGTTCGTCTTTTCGGAGGCACTTATGCAGGTAAAACCAATATTTCAATCCATGGTGCATGTCAAATAACGCATGGTGTTAATCGCTTCGGCGAAAATGTGATTTATTCTGAACAAATCATGTCGCCATTTAGAAATCCGAGTGAGAAAAATAACGATAGCACCATGACTACGCTTGGCACACAGTCAAAGCTTCAAGAAGGGCATTATGTGCATCACTTTTCTGTGAATCCTAGAAATATTGAAGACGATGTAAAGCGTGTGGGAGTGGATGGAATCTCAATTGATGATATTGAGAAATTGAAAGAAGGACTAAGAAAGGGGGTTACTTACTATGATTCCGCAGCGAAAGCGGGTACAGAAAACGAACTATTGCTTTGGGTTCAGTTGAAAGAAAACTCAAAATTGGTGCTTCCTTCTTTCGTGGAATTGGTTACTATAAATAATGACAAAACAATTGATTTTCAGAAAGTTACTGAAATATTATCCAAAGAACACGTGAAAGGAGAAATCGAAAGAATTGAGTTGTATTACAACACGGGTATCACCAAAATAGTCAATGAACCTGCGGATGCAATCAAATTGGAACTATAAATCCGGAAGACACAATGGAAAAATTAGTATCGATTGATTTAAAAAGTGATTTTGGCTTTTTCCGCAAGCCCGATGCCAACAATACTGTTAATCTATCCTATAATATGCTCCATAAACCTGCCCTATTGGGCATTTTTGGGGCTATTGTAGGCTTAGAAGGCTACAAAAGAAAAGGGGAAGTACCACAATATTATGAGGAGTTTAAAGACCTGAAAATAGGGATTGAGCCTCTGGATCACGAAAAAGGAAATTTCCAAAAAACTGTCATTAAATACTCAAATACAGCGGGTTACGCCAATAATGGCTCTACCTATTTGACCGAAGAGGCAACGCTCATTAAACCCGGTTATCGGGTTTATGCGTTGCTGGATTTAGAGAACGATAAGCAACACTTGCTGTATGAATACCTTAAAGAGGGTAAGGCTGAATACTTGCCCTATTTCGGTAAAAATGAATTTGCCGCTTGGTGGGAAAATTTTCAAGAGCATGATTATCAAGCTATTGAAAACCCATTCGGTATTTTCAAAATCAAAACGCTCTTCATTAAAAAAGATATTATCAATCAACAGAAAACTACTCCATTGTTTGATTTCATGTCTTTTTGGGAGGAAGAAACTCCATTCATGTACTTTGAAAGACTTCCTAGAGGCTTCGATCTCACTTTATTTCAATACGTTTTGGGGGATTCTGTTTTTACTACTTTTGGCATAAAGCAGTCTGCAAATATTGATAATCTATTTCATCTAACTGGTTCGGAGTATTATGTCCAACTCTTATAAAACGGTTTCCGATATTTTAAATGCAACGCCTTCTATTAAGACCTTTCTAATAGATGCAGATTCATATTATGCACACATATCACCCAAAAATGCGGTTAATCCACTCCCGCCTGAAACTCTTCAAGAGCATATTGAGTTAGTGCTAAAAAAATTTGAGTTGCTCACGAAAAATCATGGACTAGATGTCGTGATTGATAACCTAATCCATGATTTTCTAGGCAATCAGAAAATAGAAAGTGAAAAGTTAGGTGATTTTCTCAAACGGCTTTTTGTCAATACCGTCGTCTTCCATGATTTTGGAAAAATCAACGAGAACTTTCAGGCAAGCCCTGATAAAATGAATAATCCCCATTTTAGGGGCAAAGAAAAACCAAAAAGCGTTCTCTCTACCCATCATTCAAGTTTAGGGGCTTATTTATTTATTGTCAAGCACATTGACGAAGCAAGAGTACAAGTAGAATCTCAGTTCAACCCAATTGCCATGTTGGCTACACTAATGCTTTCGTATCCTATTTTTAAGCATCATGGTAAATATTTGAATGACGAATATAAAGAAAAGATTGGGTTTACATCCGATGAGGTCGCTAACATGAAAGTGTACGTAGCTAATTATCAGTATAAAATAGCACCTCAGATTACCGATTTACTGCCACTACATCTGAAAGATGCTTTTGAAAAACTTGATACAGTACCAAATTTGTTAAAGCCTTTTTCTCTCTATTCGTTAGTACGTCTTAGTTTTTCTTTGCTCACAGCTTCTGATTATTTAGCGTCAGGCCAGTATATGACGGGCATTGAAATAAAAGAATTTGGTGTTTTGAGCCCAGAAAGAATCACTAAATTGTACAATTTTGTAAGTTCTAGCAATTCACTTTTAAATGGCAAAGTGAACTACAACAAAGCTACTTACCAACAATTAGAGATCGGCTATGAACTGCAAAATCCCACAGATCAGAGCAACGAAAATTTGAATTTGTTGCGAATGGAAATGGCTTTGGAAGTAATCAGAAACATTAGAACCAATAGCCATAATAACTTATTTTACATTGAAGCCCCAACCGGTGGAGGTAAAACTAATCTTTCTATGTTGGCTACTGTTGAACTACTAAAAGCCAGTGCAGGCAGAACTAACAAAGTTTTTTATGTTTTTCCATTTACAACTCTTATCACGCAAACCTATACCGCAATTAAAGAAACGCTTGGGCTAACTGAAAATGAGTTAGTTCAACTTCACTCAAAGGCAGGTTACAAGCAACAAATAGAGGAAGAACAAGTAGATGGAGCTTATGGAGATGAAAAGAAAAACTATATTGATAACCTTTTTGTCAATTATCCATTCTGCTTACTTTCGCACGTTAAGTTTTTTGACTTGCTGAAAACCAATGAAAAAGAAGCTAACTATATGCTTCACCGATTGGCCAATTCAATTGTGGTGATTGACGAGCTTCAATCTTATGACCCCGCCCATTGGGATAAGATGCTGTATTTCATCTCCCACTATGCCAAGCTTTACAACATCAAATTTATCTTGATGTCTGCTACTTTACCCAAGTTAGGAAATTTGCAGGTTATTGATAAAGAGTATGTTAGCGACTTTGTTTATCTTCTGCCCAATGCCAAAAAAGATTATTTCCTGAACCCCAATTTCAGTGAGCGAGTAAAGTTTAACTTTGATTTGTTCGAGCGTACCGATTTAGAGTTAACAGAAATTGCAACAACGCTTTTAGAAAAATCGAAAGAATATGCTACTTATGATTTTGGCCAAGCCAAGCCAAAAGGAAGTGTGTATTGTATCGTTGAGTTCATTTTTAAGAAGTCTGCGACTGAATTTTATGGTGAATTAAGTAAAATCAATAACAACTTCTTTGATGAAATACTGGTGCTTTCTGGCACAATTTTAGAACATCGGAGAAAAGAAATTATTAATCTCCTGAAAAATCCGGCTACCCGACAAAAACGAGTTTTGTTGATTACAACGCAAGTGGTGGAAGCAGGCGTAGATATTGACATGGACTTAGGCTTTAAGGACCGTTCTATGATTGACAGTGAAGAACAGTTAGCAGGTCGTATTAATCGAAATGTTAATAAAAAAGAATGTACTTTGTACCTCTTTAACTATAACAAAGAGCGAATAATTTATGGGCAGGATTTGCGCTATCAGGAGACAAAAAAGTTGAAAACAACTGATTATCAGAACATTTTAAAGAATAAGGACTTTGATTTTTTGTATAATTCAGTTTTTGCGAAAATAAACTATTGGGGTACTTCAGATAAAATCAGCAATGAAAATCACAGCGAACAATTAAAGTTTTATCGCTCTAAAATTGAAAAGCTACATTTCAAATCAATTCATTGGGATTTTAAGTTAATAGACCAAGAAAATATTTCATGTTTTATCCCGCTTAACATCCCGATTGAAGTAGAAGGAATCGTCAATGGTACAAAGGATTTGATTTTTTCAAAAAATGAATTAACCTTTTTGAAAATTCATGGTATAGAACCAACTCTTGATTATTGCATTAATGGTGAAGAAGTCTTCAACCTGTATGTATCATTTATTCAAAATAAACGAGAGTTTATAAAACAAAAGATTGGAGAGAAAATATTACAGGGGATTCTTTCCAAATTCATCTTTTCATTGTTTGCAAATAAAAAAATAGAAATGCAAATTGTTCATTTTTCAGATGAAGTTAAAAGTGAGTTTGGATATAAATACATTCATTTCTGGAAGGATTTTTATGATGTAAACTTTGGTATGGATGACAAAAAATTCGAGAGTAATGAAACTCAATTTTTATAATCATTAATTACTTTTCTGATTACAGAACCAATCAATCTCTTGACTATTCTTAGCTTGTTAACAATTTCTATAATCATCCTGTAAACATCAATCCCCATTCCCCTATGAACTACCCCAATCGCTTATCATCGGGTGCAAACAATGTGGTCATTGCGCTCTCGGATTCGGAAGTTGCCAAGCTTTTTGTGGGCGATACCCGGTCGGATATTGGTTCAGAAGCGGCAAAAATGAAATTTGCAAATGAAGTTAATTCTCTGGTAGCTAGGTTTATTCGTCTGGATTTTGACGAAAACTTACAAGCTGAGCTGCTGGTAATGGAAAGGCTCAAACCAATGGATTTCAGGGCTTACGAACAGAGTATCAGGGAGTTGTGGCTCGATGTGTTTGAGGATGAGCTTCATCAACTCCATCAGGCTGGGTTTGTACACCGGGACATTAAGCGTCCTTCGGGAATCGGCGGCTTAGCTTTTGACAATATCCTTTTGACAGACAAGGGATTAAGGCTCATTGATGTAGGGATTTCGGCCCTTCGAGAACAGGTAGGAGAAACTATTTTCCAGAAGTATCTCGACATCGAGAAACAGGAAATGGAGGAGTTCAGGCAGTATTTTTTGAACCGCTGACCTATGAACATCAACGCCACTCTCGTCAACCTTTACCATATCTGCAAGCGGGAGATGTGGCTGCACGCCCACGCGATCCGCATGGAGCATACGTCTGACATCGTGTATGAGGGCAAGCTCATTGGTGAAGAAAGCTATCCGCAACGCGCCGAGAAAAATCAGGAAGTGGCGGTTTCGTACGAATTGCCCGCCGCTAACGGGTTGGGAGTGGTGAGAGTTCTAACGGCTAAAATTGATTTTTTCGACGCTAAAAAGGGCATTGTTCATGAAACCAAAAAGTCGAATGCCAAAGAAAAAGCGCACACGGCGCAGGTGCAGTTTTACTTGTATCTGTTGCGTAAGAATGGCGTAGCGGTCAGTCATGGACTGATCGAGTATCCTAAACTGCGCCTTACCGAGCGGGTAACGCTGGACGAAGTCGAAGAAAAACAGATGGAGCTGTGGGTACACGAAATTGGGGAACTATTGGCCAAAGAGCACTGTCCGCCGCGATTGCCCGTCAGCAAGTGCCGCTCATGCAGTTATTTTGATTTTTGCTGGATTGGGGAAGAGTAGGGAAAATGCACATTTCGTTATGCATAATTAAGTTATATTTGCATTTTATAATATGCAAAATGGAAACATTACTGGCAACCTCGGAGCGTTTGACGGAATTTACGATGGATTCTTTTCGGCGCGGACTTTACGGACAGATTCATTGGAATAACCGCCTGATCGGCATCAAAGGCGCACGCGGAACCGGCAAAACTACCTTGCTGCTTCAGCGGTTGAAATCATTGGGTAAGTCGGCCACCGAAGCGGCATATTTTACCCTGGACGACCTCTATTTTACGACACATTCGTTGGTGGAAACCGCCGCAGAATTCCGGCGAAAAGGGGGAAGGGTGTTGTTTTTGGACGAAGTTCACAAATACCCTCATTGGGCTACGCACCTCAAAAACCTCTATGACCTTTATCCCGATTTGCAGGTGGTATTTACGGGCTCGTCCATCGTTGATATTTCCCGGCAGGAAGTGGATCTGAGCCGACGGGTTTTGATGTATGAGCTACCGGGCATGTCGTACCGCGAATACCTGGCTTTTGAGGGAATCATCACGGTGGAAGCGCTGACGTTGCCTTTATTGCTTTCGGAAAATCAAGGATGGAAATCTTTCTTTCCGGTGGGATTTCGGCCTTTGGCGCATTTTGAAGCCTATCTTCGTTCAGGCTATTACCCCTTTTTCAGGGAAGATACCGGCGGCTACGGACGGCGCATTCAGCAGTTGATCAGGATGATTGTGGAGTATGATATGGCCGAACTAAAAGATTTTGATATTCGAAATGCTAAAAAAATGCTCCAATTGCTCTACGTATTGGCCGAAAATGTGCCCTTCAAGCCCAATGTATCCGCATTGGCCGATAAAAGCGGCATTCATCGCAATTCGGTCAACAATTATCTGCATTTTTTGGAGCAGGCAAAATTGATAAAGTTGCTATATCGGGGCGGAACCGGAATGACTGTTTTGCAAAAACCTGAAAAAATCTACCTTGAAAATACCAATTTAGCCTATGCGCTATCTCTACAAAAACCGGATATCGGAAATCTGCGGGAAACCTTTTTTTTGAATCAGGTAAGTTACGGGCATTCGGTACAGGAGTCCGCCGTGAGCGATTTTTTGGTTGACGGAATCTATACATTTGAAGTGGGAGGAAAACATAAAGGCAAAAAACAAATTGAGGGAGTTCAAGACGCTTATTTGGTGAAAGATGACAGCGAAACCGGATTTGGGAATACTCTTCCGCTTTGGTTGTTTGGATTTCTTTACTAACCCTTTTCTATGAAAAAAAGCTACTATCTTTTCAATCCGGGCCGACTGAGTCGCAAGGATAACACGCTGTGTTTTACGCCTGTGGATGAACACGGCAACGAAGGGCAACCGCGCCATATTCCGATTGAGGGTGTGGACAATCTGTACTGCTTTGGCAGTTTGGATGCTAACTCGGCGATGTACAATTTTCTGGGTAAAAATCATGTTTCGGTGCATTTTTTCGACTATTACGAACACTATACCGGGTCGTTTATGGCCAAGGAGTATTTGTTGGCTGGCAAGATGCAGGTAGAACAGACGCGTGCGTACCTGACACCCAAAAAGCGCATGGAGATTGCCCGGTTGCTGGTGGAAGGCGCTGCTGCCAATATTCTGAGAAATCTGAAATACTATCAGGCGCGGGGCCGGGACCTTTCGGTTCCGATTGAGCGCATCAGTCAGTATATTTTGCTCATACCCAATGCTCAACGCATTGACGAGCTGATGGGCATAGAAGGCAACATCCGGCAAACTTACTACGAGGCCTTCGGGGCGATCATCACAGACTTTGAGATGGGGAATCGTACGAAACAGCCCCCGCTGAATGAAGTCAATGCGTTGATATCGTTTGGCAATATGATGTGCTATACCGTGTGTCTGGACCAAATTTACCACACCCAACTCAACCCTACGATCAGTTTTTTACACGAACCGGGGGCAAGGCGGTACTCACTGGCGCTTGATTTGGCCGAGATCTTCAAGCCCTTACTCATCGATCGAACTATATTCAGCCTATTAAACAAGCGGCAGATTCAGGCTACGGACTTTCGGATGGAGCTAAACGGCTGTACCTTAAAAGAAGGCGGGCGCAAACTATTTGTGCAGGCGCTGGAAGATCGGTTAAAAGAGACCTTCAAGCATAGATCGTTGGGTCGGAACGTCAGTTATCGGCATTTGGTAAAACTGGAATGTTACAAACTAAGCAAGCACCTATTGGGCATAGAAACCTACCGCCCATTCAAAATGATGTGGTGAAAAAGACAATAGAACACAAACCAAACGGACTTTGCTATGTATGTAATACTGGTGTATGATATGGGTGAAAAGCGGGTAGGAAAAATGCTCAAACACTGCCGAAAGTACCTGAATTGGATACAGAATTCGGTATTTGAGGGAGAAATTACAGATGTAAAATTGAAGGAAATGTTGAACGGTGCGCGGCAGATCATGCAGGAAAAAGAGGACAGTTTGATCCTGTTCAAAAGCCGGGATGAGCGATGGCTGGAAAAGGAAGTGATTGGTCAGGAACGCATGAGTACGGACAACTTTTTGTAGACACGGAGTCGTCGCATGTCCTACGGACCTGTTCTTTGACATGTTGAAAAGAGGGTTTACAGGCGCACAGAGCCTTTAACTTACTGAAAATCAACGGTCGTCGAAGGAAAGGCAAAATCCTTGTATTGCTGATCGACGATAATTTAAGCAAAAAATCATCTAAAAAAGTGCTTTCTTTGCTTCCAAAGCCCGTTTTCATCACGGGCCTTAATCGTACCTTATTGGAATTGAAATAAGTAAATCAACCCCCGCAAAAGTGCTACACCTAAAGCGCCTTAATCGTACCTTATTGGAATTGAAATTTAGTTCCCCATAAACGGCAAGGAACGTGGGCTTAGGCCTTAATCGTACCTTATTGGAATTGAAATCTTAATGGAGCGGCTGTTGTGACGGATACGGCAGGGAGCCTTAATCGTACCTTATTGGAATTGAAATTACACAGTGGTTTATAAGTCCAATGGAATTGCTCCAGCCTTAATCGTACCTTATTGGAATTGAAATTCGTATCGCTCCTTTGTTGGGATGTAAATTACGGGACGCCTTAATCGTACCTTATTGGAATTGAAATAGAAGTTCAATATCGGGATAAAGGCGGCAATTGGAAAGGCCTTAATCGTACCTTATTGGAATTGAAATAATTATTTGGGGCGGCAACTATTTTCCATTACCACCGCCTTAATCGTACCTTATTGGAATTGAAATGAAGAAAGCGTAGAGGCTTTGGTCAAAGATATGGATGCCTTAATCGTACCTTATTGGAATTGAAATATAGCAAGTCAGGTTATTAATAAGCCCTATATTTTAGGCCTTAATCGTACCTTATTGGAATTGAAATATAGCCGATTCCTGGATTCTGATTAATGCATGCGTAGCCTTAATCGTACCTTATTGGAATTGAAATTATAGTCTGACATTTAACGCCCCTGCTGGTACATTGAGCCTTAATCGTACCTTATTGGAATTGAAATTAGGGTGGCATTATGTTTTTATGCATAGCTTTTAAGGCCTTAATCGTACCTTATTGGAATTGAAATATTTGGGCGTAGACTAGATTATACTTGCCGCAAATCGCCTTAATCGTACCTTATTGGAATTGAAATTTTGTTGGAGGTACGCAAAAAAAAGGGGCTTTTGGCCCGCCTTAATCGTACCTTATTGGAATTGAAATTACACAGTGGTTTATAAGTCCAATGGAATTGCTCCAAGCCTTAATCGTACCTTATTGGAATTGAAATTATTGTTTGGGGTTTTGATTATGATGAATACCTAGTTGCCTTAATCGTACCTTATTGGAATTGAAATTTTCTGCATGCCGTTCGGTTATTTCGTAACCTACAAAGCCTTAATCGTACCTTATTGGAATTGAAATTTTTCTTTGGGGGTGTAGTTGTTGCGTTTATTAATGCCTTAATCGTACCTTATTGGAATTGAAATTTTTTGGTAATTCTTGAAGTCCTGATGTTCCTGCAATGCCTTAATCGTACCTTATTGGAATTGAAATGGATTTAATTGAATGGGCGGAAAGCAAGTACAGCGGGAGCCTTAATCGTACCTTATTGGAATTGAAATAACATTGACCTTCCCTTTGAAGGGTCGTATTTGAGCCTTAATCGTACCTTATTGGAATTGAAATGCAACTACCTAACAGCCATATACCTTGCCGGACTCGTGCCTTAATCGTACCTTATTGGAATTGAAATATCGGTACGGGTTTAGCGTTGCGGATTAAATCCTTGCCTTAATCGTACCTTATTGGAATTGAAATAGTGCTTTGTCAAGTGCTTTGTCAAAATTTGATAGAGCCTTAATCGTACCTTATTGGAATTGAAATTTTGAGGTTCGGGAAGATGGTTTATACTTCGTAAGGCCTTAATCGTACCTTATTGGAATTGAAATGAAGTTGTACCGGGGCCGACCTATAACCTTTTACAGCCTTAATCGTACCTTATTGGAATTGAAATAACAATTCAACGACTGCAAGTGAAGCAATATTTTTGCCTTAATCGTACCTTATTGGAATTGAAATATCCTGCCGTTTACCTTTTCAATCTCAACAACTTGGCCTTAATCGTACCTTATTGGAATTGAAATAGTATCCATTCCTTACTCACTGCGCCTTCCTGCTTTTGCCTTAATCGTACCTTATTGGAATTGAAATAGCGCCTCTTGCGCTGTGAACGGGCGGTATTTGGGCCTTAATCGTACCTTATTGGAATTGAAATAACTCTACATCCTTTGGGGCTTCCTTTTCTTCCTGCCTTAATCGTACCTTATTGGAATTGAAATAAAATAGATGAAAGCTCGTTGACCAAGTAGCGGGTTGCCTTAATCGTACCTTATTGGAATTGAAATAGGTAATCAAACCACATTTCTTCAAGAATTTTCATGTGCCTTAATCGTACCTTATTGGAATTGAAATGAAATTGGCGTTCTACCCATCAGCTATTCCGGTATGCCTTAATCGTACCTTATTGGAATTGAAATGCGCTTAGGGTTCCTTCTAACCTGTGGATTTGTTAGCCTTAATCGTACCTTATTGGAATTGAAATAAGTTTAGCAAACGAATTTAGTTTTCCTGTTTCGAGGCCTTAATCGTACCTTATTGGAATTGAAATGGGCGGTATAACCATTCAGACCTCAATCGGTCGATGCCTTAATCGTACCTTATTGGAATTGAAATTTTTCTGTAATTCCGAATAGTGATGCAACCTCTAAAAGCCTTAATCGTACCTTATTGGAATTGAAATTTGACCCAACAAAAACCCTGTGGACCTCATTCGCCTGCCTTAATCGTACCTTATTGGAATTGAAATGATTCCGATGGAGGTATCACCAATTCCCACTGAGGAAGCCTTAATCGTACCTTATTGGAATTGAAATGAACTTGCCGATGCGATTGCAGCTCTTGCACAGGCGCCTTAATCGTACCTTATTGGAATTGAAATGGAAAGATTTAAGCAGGGCAAGAGCCGGGGCGCTTAGGGCCTTAATCGTACCTTATTGGAATTGAAATAGATTATCCAAAGCGCCCCTGATTGCGGTTATTGCATGCCTTAATCGTACCTTATTGGAATTGAAATCTTTTAGGCTCCTACACACTTGTAATTATCGATGAAGCCTTAATCGTACCTTATTGGAATTGAAATGAATGTCCGCTATTTTGAACTCCTTTCGGGCGGATTCGCCTTAATCGTACCTTATTGGAATTGAAATGCAATTTTCTTACCCTGTTTCCGGCAAAACACCTTACGCCTTAATCGTACCTTATTGGAATTGAAATGCACCTCGGCTTTTTCGGCTTCGGTGAAATGTAGTTGCCTTAATCGTACCTTATTGGAATTGAAATATCCATTCCCCTGACGTGTGCATCAGGATTGTAGTGCCTTAATCGTACCTTATTGGAATTGAAATAAAAAGGCGGGTATCACTTCGGACAGGACAAAGAAGCGCCTTAATCGTACCTTATTGGAATTGAAATGGAGAAAGTGCGGCGGGGGCTTTTGCGGGCTTTGCAGGCCTTAATCGTACCTTATTGGAATTGAAATAGATTCAGAACTACTATTTTGTTGGTTGGCTGCATGCGCCTTAATCGTACCTTATTGGAATTGAAATACAACGTAGATAGTCTACGAAACTTATTAGAGGGTGCCTTAATCGTACCTTATTGGAATTGAAATGGGATTCGGAATACCGTAATAGGTGCTACGTCGTTGCCTTAATCGTACCTTATTGGAATTGAAATGGTTTAATTCGATACATGCAGTCTTCGTGAAAATTGCCTTAATCGTACCTTATTGGAATTGAAATTCTGAATACGTGCCTGATTTTAATGCTTTTTCTAGGCCTTAATCGTACCTTATTGGAATTGAAATAATCGGATGACAGGATTAAGGGTTTAAAAGAGGCCGCCTTAATCGTACCTTATTGGAATTGAAATAGGTTTTTAAAGCGTGTCTCCACATCAGCCACAGAGGGCCTTAATCGTACCTTATTGGAATTGAAATGTAAGTATCGCTCTTGATATTGTCGAATATGCTTTGCCTTAATCGTACCTTATTGGAATTGAAATGCGGTGTAGCAACTGAAAAATTCGTGGATGAGGTCTTGCCTTAATCGTACCTTATTGGAATTGAAATGCGGGAAGGTAGGCACAGGTGCAGCGGCAGTTGATGCCTTAATCGTACCTTATTGGAATTGAAATAAGTGTGCTTTGTGGTGCTTAACGTCTGCCGGGATTGCCTTAATCGTACCTTATTGGAATTGAAATAATGAAATAAATATCAATCAACAAGAATCACCCCCGGGCCTTAATCGTACCTTATTGGAATTGAAATATGACTTCTAGGCGTGTTACGTTAATCATGCCTTCAGCCTTAATCGTACCTTATTGGAATTGAAATAAGATTTAGGGGTTTTAGAATCACAGAAGCTCACAAGCCTTAATCGTACCTTATTGGAATTGAAATATGGTGCGTATCCTGACGGCTGCTTTCGGTCGGAAACGCCTTAATCGTACCTTATTGGAATTGAAATGCGTCAACGGCAGATCATCATCATTCTCGCCCAACACGCCTTAATCGTACCTTATTGGAATTGAAATATAATGTAGATTTTGTCGAAGGTTTCGAGCAGGTTTGCCTTAATCGTACCTTATTGGAATTGAAAAATAATGATTCCCTCAATTCGGATGGGAGGTTTTTGGGGAGCAGTTGGGGGGATTTTGGGTTGCTCTTTGGTTCTCTGCAATCAGTCAGGACTTAAAGTCTACATATTTTCACTAATTTCACTAGTTCATGTAACATTTATTGGAAATGAAGTACATACGATTAGTATTTTGGGTAGTTCTGTCGACTGTTTCGATGGGGAGTTGGGCACAATCCAATTGGAAAACGGTAGCTGATACGACGTTATTTAATCAAAATGACACCGCAAAGGTATGGCGAAGTGGCGCCGTTTCTATCTCGCAACAGTATGCATCTCCGTTCAATAATATGCTGCTCGTGACGACAAAATACGATACCTTGCTTTCACGCGGAATTTATGTCGGAATCAACGAACCTCGATATGACCTCGAATCACCGGACTCAACTACCGTAGGTTTGGCCACCGAAAGCTATGCCAATTCGCAGGGATTAATTGTGAATAATTATGCCAACTATAAGTCGGGAATGACGTTTCCCGATGTGCACACCACAACCTCGGAGTTCAATTTCCTGCGCGGTTTTCCCGATTCGCTTGGTTTTCGGGATGGCGGACATATCTCGAAAGTGGCGGCGATTCGGGCAACGGGTACCTTTGCCAACAATGGCCGGAATTACAAAACGGATGCTTTTGACCTAATCAACCTTCGTTTTTTCAACAGTAGCACTGCCGGGAATATGGCCGAAATCGAAAATTTCTACGGGCTGCGTCTGGAAGATTTTCGGGGTGTAAATCCAGCCATTATCAAAAATGGCTGGGGCGTGTACATTGCACCCAATCAGCTCAAAAACTACTTTTCCGGGCAGGTAGGCATTGGCACCACGGTTATTGCACACGCGCTGACCGTGGCTGCACCGGCCGATCCGGTGCAGCTAACCGGACTCACCTACGGCGCTGAGCAGGAAGATGTCCTGACGATTGACGACAAAGGCGTGGTTCATCGGAGAAATTCCGGGCAGCGCAGCTTCCTGACAACTACGGACAACACGACGCTTTCTCCCGAAATTGAACTTTATATTCACAAGGGTGGCGATGCGGTTTTTGAAGTTCCGCCCGCTCCTACCCGCGCCGGGCAAACCTGGAAAATCGTAAATATCGGTACGGGTACAATCACGTTGTCAAGAGGTTTTTTTGTCGGGAATTCGGTTCGATACACCATTCCTAACGATGAAAAACAGTATATTCATGAGATTTTTTCAGATGGCGAAACCTACGTGGCGATTCATTGATACAGCCTTTAAAAATAACCTTTGTACGGAATTTGTTTTACAATCGTTTTATAAGGCAATTTACTGATAAGAAACATCGCTGAACCATCATTAGATTTCCCCAACTTCTGGTTTTATTTATATCATAACAATCTTTTTATCTACAAAAAATGCAACGTCGCACAGCACTCAAAAATGTAGCGTCCACCATAGGAGCGTTTGTCGCCCTGCCAGCCTGGGCCAACGGTTGGAATCGGCAGCAGCTTTCAAACAATGCTCTTCTGAATCCGGCAGAAAACTCCCTTTTGGCCGAAGTCGTGGAAACAATTATTCCAAAAACGGACACACCCGGTGCCAAAGAATTGGGCGTACATCAGTTTGTACAAACAATGATTACCGATTGTTACGATAAAAAAGCGCAGGATTCGCTGGTCTCAGGTTTGGCCTCGCTGGACGCATTTAGTCAAAGTACCTTTGGAAAATCTTTCACTGCATGCAGCGCCAAACAGCGCATTCATATTCTGGAAGGAATGGAACTGAGCGATGATGCGGCCCGCAAATCGTTTTACGGAATGGTGAAAGGTCTGACGATTCAGGGCTATATGTCATCTGAATACGTGATGACAAACCTGACGCACTACGAGATGATTCCGGGGCGTTTTCATGGCTGTGTTCCCGTCAAAACTACCTGATCTACCTCTTTCTTTTTTCTAAATTCCAGCCTGATTGCAGGCAATATCATTTGAATCAACTACTTGAAAATGAGTAATTTTAATATAGATAGCCAAAAAGCTCGTACGTACGACGCCATCGTGATCGGCTCTGGCATCAGCGGCGGCTGGGCAGCGAAAGAACTGACCGAAAAAGGTCTGAAAACGCTGGTGCTCGAACGTGGCCGCGATGTAAAACACAACATCGACTACCCCACCACCAACATGATGCCGTGGGAGTTTGAACACCGCGAACGCATGCCGCGCGAAGTCGTAGAGGAAAATCCGATTGTGAGCAAGTGTTATAATTTCAAAGAATCGGCGGCGCACTTTTTTGTAAAAGATAAGGAGCATCCCTATGTGCAGGAAAAGCCTTTCGACTGGATCAGGGGCTATCAGGTGGGAGGAAAATCGCTGCTGTGGGCCCGGCAAACGCAGCGGTGGAGTAAGTACGATTTTGAAGGCCCCGCCCGCGATGGATTTGCAGTGGAGTGGCCCATCAGCTACGACGACATTGCGCCCTGGTATAGCCACGTGGAGCGTTTTGCCGGTATTTCCGGAAATAAAGATGGCATTGACGCCCTGCCGGATGGGGAATTTTTGACGCCACACGAAATGACCTGCGTCGAGAAATATTTCAAAGAGCAGGTTTCAAAAAAATACAAAGACCGGCACATTATCATTGGCCGGGCGGCCCATATCACTGATCCTCAGCAGATTCATTACGATCAGGGACGGGCCAAATGTCAGCATCGGGGCATTTGCGAGCGGGGCTGTCCGTTTGGTGGATATTTCAGCAGCAACGCCTCCACTATTCCGTGGGCATTGAAAACTGGTAAAATGACCCTTCGCCCACAATCCGTCGTACATTCCATTATTTACGACGAGAAAAAACAAAAAGCCGTTGGTGTACGGGTGATTGACGCCACAACAAAAGAAATGATGGAGTTTTATGCGCGTATAATTTTCGTAAATGCCGCCGCCATAAACACCAACCTCGTACTGCTCAATTCTACTTCGTCGCGCTTCCCCAACGGCCTGGGCAACGATAGCGGAACGCTGGGTAAATATGTAGCTTTTCACAACTACCGCGCCCGTGTATCCGGACAGTACGAAGGTTTTCTGGATACCACAACCGACGGACGCCGCCCGAATAGCAGCTATATTCCCCGATTCAGGAATTTGTACAAACAGGAAACCGACTTTTTGCGCGGCTATGCCGCCGGTTTTGGTGCCAACCGTTCGTCACATACCGACCGAAGCGGTGCGGGCGAATCATTGAAGGCTAATTTACTGAAATCGACGCCCGGCAACTGGAATGTGGGCTCGCACATGATGGGTGAGACAATTCCGAAAGAAAGTAACTTTGTGGCGCTTGACCCTTCCCTGAAAGATCCCTTCGGGATTCCGCAACTCCGGATTTCGGTAGATTATGACGACAACGACGAAAAAATGGTGAAAGACTATCTTGAACAAATGACCGAGATGTTCACGATGGCGGGCTTTACCAATATACGTACAAGTGATAGCAAGCAGGCCGCCGGGCTTGATATTCACGAAATGGGCGGTGTTCGCATGGGTAAAGACCCCAAAACATCAATGCTCAACAAATGGAATCAGCTGCATGCCGTGCCTAATGTATTCGTTACCGACGGCGCTTCTATGACCTCCACTTCGACCCAAAATCCTTCGCTCACCTACATGGCTTTTACAGCGCGGGCGGTCGATTATGCAGTAAAGGAAATGAAGAAAAAGAATCTGTAAAGTTGTATTTGAAATACCCAAAACGGCCTGTTCCTTAGCGGAAACAGGCCGTTTTTATTTTAGTAAATACACGTTTCATTTCACATGCTACTACAAAAAATAAAGGCTGCCCTTTGGAGACAGCCTTCGTTGCATGCAGTTTTTTGAAAGGATAAGTACGCTACTTTACATCCTCATAGTCGACATATTCGCCACCGCTAAACCTTGATTTATTGGCATTTGGATTGACATCGACGCGAATACTTCCTTCCCGTTGGGCTTGTTGCCGGGCTCTTTCCTGCCTCCTTTGCTCTTTCACGAGCTGTCTTCCGACTAATAAATGGAAAATAAGACGACGAAAAGGAGGTACAAAAGCAGTCAGGAGTAAAAATATCAGAAATATGTTAAAAAGAATCTTCATACGTGACAGGCATTGGTTCGGCTAAAAAAAACTTTTGTTTCTACGAATATAACGAAAAAATATAAGTTGAGTTTCACTCGTCCGGGAAGAAAGGTTGCATATCAGTAAGAATGGCTTCGAATGGATGTTGACCATCTTTGCTACCCTATCAATCGGTAAGTTCTCTTAAATAGGCGTCAACGACTTTGGGGTAATGTTCGTGTTCAAGACGGTGTATTTTCCCGGCCACAGCGGCCGGGTCGTCAGTTGGATCGAGTGTGCAACTTGCCTGAAAAATAACCTTTCCCTCGTCGTAGCGGGAATTAACGAGGTGAATCGTAATTCCGGATTCTTTTTCTGCGTTGGCTACTACCGCCTGATGAACAAACTCCCCGTACATTCCTTTGCCGCCATATTTTGGCAGCAAAGCCGGATGAATATTCAGGATTTTATCTGGAAAACGGTTAATTAAATATTCCGGCACAAGCATCATAAAACCTGCCAACACGATAAGGTCAATGTGCTGATTGGTCAGGAATTCGGCGATTGTTTCGGTTTCGTAGAAGAGTTTTCGATCAAAAATCAAGGTCGGGATGTGCAATTTGCGGGCCCGCTGAATGACTCCTGCGCCAGGGTTGTTGGTCAGGATGAGCGCAACCTGCACGTCAGAGCGTTCTGAAAAATATCGGGAAATCTGCTCGGCGTTTGTACCTGAGCCGGAGGCAAAAATGGCAATGCGTTTCATTAAAAAAGGGCGTACCGAGGCACAAAAAAGGAAAATCAAGAACATGAGCTACAAAGCTAGGTCCTGAAGGGCATTAAAAAAAGGAAGTCCGGATTTCAGTCAAAACCCGGGCTTCCTGTTATACACTTTTTTCTACTTCCGAATCAAAACAACTTGCTCAAAACAGTAGAACTTATCAATTTTCCTTTGCGGTAGGTTTCTGTTTTAACGTCCCACAAAACCCCATTGGCACGGTACGAAACCGTCTGAAAATCGAATGCCATTTTCATGATTGTTTTTGTAGAAACGTTCATGTCCGAGGTAATTTTGTGGGTATCAAAGGTCCCGGCCGGCACCGTAATTTTTTCCTTTGCTTCCACTTTACGGTTATTCATAACCATATCTACTTCTATGGCCATCGGTCCGGTGGCGCCTTCACCACTCAACGAACCGTCCGGCAGTTTTTGACCGACGGATAGATTTCCGGGATAAACAATGTCTTTGGAAGTAAATGTCATCTCAAAGCTTTGGAAGGATTTGCGCTGCTCTTCGCCCAAAAATGCGTTGGCATCTACCCGAAGTTCATTGCCATTGCAAAGCATCGTGTAGGTAGTTTTCATTTCTGATTTTCCCTTTTTGTCCATAGACTCAAACTCCATGTCGATTTTTGTATCAGCGCCTTGTTTACTTATATTCTTGATGACGTAGGTTAACCTACCTGATTCTTTGCCTCTGCCATCATAAGTTATCATTTCAAATCCGCCACCTACTTTCAGAGCCACGCCCATACACTCCTGAGCATATGTAAAATTGGTTGTCCAGGAGGCCAACAAAAGAAGGGCAATTACTAGTTTTTTCATGCTGTTCATCGGATTAAGATTACTGTTTGGGAAAGAATCAAAAATACTAAATCACGCTATACATTGCACATCATAACCAGTAAACGGCACCAATTACTGAGTGATCAGGCCCAAAGCATAGTGGTCAGTCCGAGCAGCATAATGATCTTGCACAGGCCACTTAGCCGGGCAAACTCCCGCCGGGTGTCGGCCATCACGAGCCGATAAACAAGCAGGGCTATGGGGAGAAGTAAAAAAGTAAAAAGCCAACCAAGCATGAGGTTGTTCAGCGAGTGCGCCATCAGGTACAGCAACACGATAAACGCAGCAATCAGAACATACAAAAACAGTTTGGTACGACGGATTCCCCACACGATAGGCAGCGTGCGACAGCGGTGGGCCTGATCGCCGCGAACATCTTCCATGTCTTTGATTATCTCCCGAACGAGCGTAATGAAAAACGAAAATAAGGCATAGATATACACGAGGTGCCGATTTTCAGGAAATACCACCGAAACCACAATCAGGCTCAGGGCCGTAAGAATGGAAACAACGGCGTTACCTACAAAGGGCAATCGTTTGAAGCGCTCAGAATAAAACCACAGGAGCGTTACCGAAAAAACATTGACTATAAAAACCCATTTGCTGACTAGCAAACCCAGAAATACCCCCGCAACGTTCAAAAACTGATGGGCTCCCATCGCAACACGGCGTTTGAGATAGCGTCCGATAATGACACGTTCGGGCTTGTTTACAATGTCGATTTTTACATCAAAATAATCATTAATAATATATCCCGCTGCCGCAATGAATACGGTAGAAATACTCAGCAGCAGCATTTTCGGATCGAAAAGTTGCTCTCTCCATTCGTGACGCGGGCCAATCAGCAGGATGCGGGCAAGGTATTGGGTAAGGACGATGATGACCAAATTCCGGATCCGAATCAGACGAAGCAAGCCGCCGAAAATAGCGCGGGAAGTGGGTTTTCGGTGGATCGTCACAAGGAGATGAGAGATGAATTAGTCAGAGAAAAATAATCTATTTCGATACAAATGACCGCTTTACGCTTCTTAATAAAATCTTTATACAAACTTTTGGAATAAAAAAGACTTGTTTTTGTGTTACTAATCCAAAACCAGTCAAACAAGTTCGACATTGCGAGAAAAAACTGCTTTTTCCCACTGTCTTTTTTAAAACTACACATGAAAATTGGCATTGTTTGTTACCCCACATTTGGCGGGAGTGGTGTTGTAGCCACAGAATTAGGAAAAGCGTTGGCAAAAGTTGGTCATCAGGTTCATTTTATTACGTATTCCCAACCGCCCCGACTGGATTTTTTTAACGAGAATCTGTACTACCACGAAGTCAATATTCCGGCGTATCCGTTGTTTCAATACCCGCCCTACGAGTCAGCGCTGTCGAGCGAAATGGTACACGTAGCGCAGTATATGAAACTCGACTTGCTGCATGTGCATTATGCCATTCCGCATGCATCGTCGGCCTATTTGGCCAAACAGATTTTGGCTGCGCAGGGCATTCATATTCCTGTAATCACGACTCTGCACGGAACGGATATCACGCTTGTCGGAAAAGATTCCTCCTATGAGCCCGTAGTTACATTTAGCATAAATCAATCGGATGGAATTACAGCCGTTTCAGAATTTTTGAAAAGCGATACGTACCGTCACTTTGCGATAACTAAGGACATAGAAGTCATTCCAAACTTCATTGATCTCGAACGGTTCAAACGCCAAAAGAAAGAACATTTCAAATTGGCGATTTGCCCAAATGGCGAAAAGTTGGTCGTTCACACGTCTAATTTCCGGAAGGTAAAACGGATCGACGACGTGATTATGATTTTCCATAAACTAAGAAAGCAGATTCCGAGCAAGCTCTTGCTCGTTGGCGACGGTCCCGAGCGTGCCCGCATTGAACGGCTTTGCATGGAATTGGACATGTATCCTGATGTCCGTTTTCTGGGGAAATTAGACGCAATTGAGGAAGTATTGTCCGTAGCCGACTTATTTTTGATGCCTTCTGAGTCCGAAAGTTTTGGATTGGCCGCTCTCGAAGCGCTCGCCTGCGAAGTGCCCCTGATTACGACTAACGTGGGTGGCCTACCCGAACTGAATATTCAGGGGGTGACAGGTTTTCTGAGCAATTTGGGCGATGTGGACGATATGGTAGCCAAAGCGGTGGTGGTTTTGCAGGATGAAAACCTGCCAAAGTTTAAAGAAAATGCCCTGGCACGTGCCCGCGAGTTTGATATTACGCGGATTTTGCCTGCTTACGAAAACTATTACGAACGCATTCTGGAAGCAAGCCACTCTGCGCACTGAAATAATATACTTTCAGTTATATAAATCATGGGAACAGTTGTCTGAAAATAGCAGATACTGTTCCCTTTTTGGTTGTTCTGGCACGAACATTTAGTAGTATAAGGATGTTACTTAATAAGAGATTTACTGGTAACCCCTGAAAACTATGACTCCGAACATCCCAAAAAATAGCAAGAAGAGAATCGTAATTGTTGGCGCAGGTTTTGCGGGTTTGGAAATAGCGCAAAGACTTTCAAAACGACCTGAATTACAGATAGTTTTATTAGATAAAAATAATTACCATCAGTTTCAGCCCCTGTTTTATCAGGTGGCGATGGCCGGGCTGGAACCCAGCTCAATTTCTTTTCCGTTACGCAAAATTTTTCAATCGCGTAAAAACGTCCACATCCGAATTACCGACGTCAAGCGGGTCATTCCTGAGCGTAAAACTGTGGTGACAGGATTGGGAGAAATTACGTATGACGAGCTGATTATTGCAACCGGCGCCGACACTACGTACTACGGCATGAAGGAAATTGAAGAAAAGGCCATCCCGATGAAATCTGTGGCTGAGGCGCTGGCCCTTCGGAACCGTATTTTGCAAAACTTTGAAGATGCACTTACCGCCGAAACCGAAGAAGAGCGGATTGCGCTGATGAACGTGGTGGTAGTTGGCGGTGGCCCTACGGGTGTTGAACTGGCAGGAACCCTGGCAGAAATGAAGCGTTGTATTTTGCCCAAAGACTATCCCGATCTTAACTTCGACTCCATGCAGATTTACCTTTTGGAAGGCATGAGCGAGGTATTGGCGGCGATGTCCGACGAGTCGTCAGCAAAAGCAAGGGAATATCTTGAAAATTTGGGTGTAATTGTCCTGACCGAACAAATGGTTACTTCATTTGATGGTGATGTTGTTCAAACCAAACAGGGACTTACCTTACTAACCAAAAATCTGGTGTGGGCCGCCGGCGTCAAAGCAAGCGTATTGGAAGGCTTCGATGCACAAACGCTGGGTCGTGGCGGTCGTCTGAAAGTAAATGCCATGAATGAGGTAGAAGGCTATTCTTCGATCTATGCATTAGGCGACGTAGCCATTATGCAGGGCGATGAAAAAAGCCCCGAGGGGCATCCGCAGTTGGCCCAACCGGCTATTCAGCAGGCTAAGAATCTGGCAAAAAACATGATCAACAAGTTGGATGGCAAACCGTTGAAACCGTTTCGCTACAAAGACCTGGGTTCTATGGCCACAATTGGTCGCAATCTTGCCGTAGTTGATTTACCTTTCTGGAAATTTCAGGGCTTTTTTGCCTGGCTTACCTGGATGTTCGTTCACCTCATGTCAATTGTGGGTGTCAAAAATCGAATTATGATTTTTATAAACTGGCTTTGGAACTACATTACCTACGATCAGTCGCTACGCCTGATCATTAAACCCAAGCCTTTGGCAATCGAAAAGACCGAGAAGAGGGAATCGCAGGAACTTCTGGAAGTATAAGTAAAAATCCCCCGGTTCGGAAGAAATCTTCACCGGGGGATTTTTGTGCGTATCTACATCTATCTACTCTTACAATTGTAGCAGCGCAATGCTTGTTCCGCCGATATGGCGCAGATTTCGACAGCTCGGATTTTTTTGATAAAGTTCATTCAGTGCATTTCTTACGCCCTCCCAATTGGTATAATCATGCCATAAAATAATGCCTCCGGGACGAATCATTTCCAACGCCTTTTGTGTATCATTCAGTACATACTCATACGCGTGTGAGGCATCAATGAAAATCAAATCCATAGAAGCTTTATACGGCGAAAAGTCAAACGTGGCCGAGTCACCAAACACCTGTTGAATTTTTGAACGCAGCGGATGTTCAAGAAAACGCTCACCGGAGCGATCTTTCTTTACATAGCGTGCTTCGCCTACGGCAATTTTCATTTGTGTATTGTCCAATTCGCTGCCGGGAAGGTCCAAAGTCACAATTTGGGCATCAGCGGGCGAATTAAGCGCCATATTCAGGGTAGTTCTTCCCTGAAAAGTACCAATCTCAAAAATTCGTTTCGGTTGCTTCATTCGCACCAAATTGCTGATCACTTTCAGTTCAAACTCGGTGGTATGACCAAACCCGCACTCATTTACCCCTTCGTAAACCGCTTCATCATTTTTTAATAATTCCAAAATATCTGTTTTTGGCAGAATATGCGGATCATCAGGAGTGGGATCCTCCAAAGTTGTCGGTTGTGCATATACCTGATAAAGCGCAAGCAACCGGTTGCGCTCCTGCGCATTGCCAAGCCCAACGGTAAGTGTGTATCCTACGCGCCGAACTACGCCTGCGTATAAACTTAGTGTGTCTTTAAGTGTTCCCATACAAAAAATTTAGGCATTACTATTTACATTGCAACCCGAAGCGACGATCGTATCCGGCGGTCGAATATAGCCTGCTCTTGTCGGAAGAAAAAAAATTACCAACTTGATTTAGTTTACGTTACATGCTTTACTTCCTGCTCGCCGTCATCTTTACGGTTGCCCTCTATCTCATCATGCGGGCTTATCCGGCCTACAAAGTGGATTCCTTCCATGCAATTGTTTTCAATTATTATGCCTGTGTAGCTACGGGCCTGGTACTTTCAGAAGATTTGGAACAACTCAAACAGGTGGAGTGGCAGTCACCCGCTACGCTGCTTACGCTTGCGCTAGGGACTCTTTTTGTGCTTGCTTTTGTATTGATTGGTCAAACAACGCAGAAGGTTAGCGTCACGGCGACTTCCCTATCGGCAAATATGTCGCTCATCATTCCGGTTTTGTTTGGCCTATTTATCTTTAAAAACGCCAACAAAATATTCACATTCTGGAATTATTTGGGGCTGTTTCTAGCGCTGCTTGCCCTGGCGCTAGGCGCTATTCAGAAGCGAACAACGGCTCCTGCCACCGCATCGGGCGAGGGAGCTGGCTCATCTGTAAGCCTGTTAACCCTCGCCTTACCGATGCTCACCTTTTTGGCGACGGGTGCAAATAATACGCTCATCAATTTTCTAAGCATGAAGTATTATGAACCCAAAGAAGTAACTCTTTTTATGATTATTTCATGCATAGGTGCTGCCCTCGTCAGTACCCTTTTACTACTAATTCGTGTAAGAGTACAAGGTGATCAGGTTGCAGTTCGCAGTGTCGTAGGAGGTTTGATTTTGGGTATACCAAATTTCCTATCCTTTTACTTTTTATTAAAAGCCCTGGCAGCTTTTGGCAATAGTGCAGCCTTCGTTTTTCCTATTTATAATATCCTCACAATGATGGTTTCCTCAGCTACCGCCTTTCTGCTGTTTCGTGAACGACTTAACACAGTAAACAAAATCGGTCTTCTCATAGCGATCCTGGCAATCGTACTAATTTCCTATCAGGAATTGGGATTAAAGTAAAAGTTCTTCGGGTTCGTTGCCCGAAGAACTAAGGTGCGGAGAAATACCGGAAAGCTCCAACGAATAAACGTTGCCCTTGGATATAGTATAAAATCTTTCTACAAATATTCCATTAATCAGAATGCAGGCCTAGTAAATTTGCATGCAAGTAGTAACTTGCATTATGCAAGTTTTGCAACTAAATCGATAGCAATCTCTGAATAAGGAAGTTGGTCTTTTTTGGTACATCTGCCTACTTGCATGTAAAAGCAGAGGCATTGAGAAGATAGGGTATCAGTCAGGTGAAAATTTGCGTAGGTATGAAATCGTTTGGATATAAAAAAATTGCACAAAGGAGCTTTGCATCAAATCCTTCATTTGATGAATCAAGAAATCACTATCTGGAAGGTTCCCTGCGCAAGAAAGTAGAAGCCGTGCTTCAAAAACAATGGATCAACGAATGGAGTTCTTTTGGTCCGAGTTATGCCACAGTTACGCAAAAAACGAAATTTTATGAAGCCCTTAGCAACACACTCCTTGTCGTGTATCACGCACGCTACCCAAACACATCAGCTGGCGAACGAACGATAAGCCGCGATACGGTACGTCGTTTTTTACTTGATAATTATACCGGCAAATTTTACGAACAAAATAAAGACCTTTTTGCCGTTTTTGCGGGCTACGATTCCTGGAAAGATTTTGTAGACAAAAGCTCCGCAAGCAGTATTCCGCCCCCGCCTGTGGAAGTAGCAACGGAAGAAATACCCGCTCCGCCTTTACCGATCCCCACGGAATCTAAATCTCAAAACTGGATTTGGGGGCTTTTGGCCGTCACCTGGTTTTTGGCCTCGCTCACGGCCTATTTTTTCGTTCGCCCGGATCAGGCTCCTTCCGTAAACAGCAATGCACCCGTCCTTTCGCAGATTAATCTTCGTATCGTATCAGCAAGCAATGCTCAAAAAGCACCTTCCCTTATAAAATTCGCATACGACCTGGGCGAAAATTCCTATGATAGTGCCTTTATAAATTTTGGCGATGGAAAGAAAATATTAAGCAGTCCGTCGGGCACAGTTAGTCAATTATTTTTCCACCCGAAGGTTACACTTGCGCATATCCGAATTGTAAAAAATGGAAAGAACTTTGTGAAGTCTTTTCAGATTCCGATCAAAACGGATCATTGGCAGGCGCAAATTGGGAAGAGTCTTTTTTTTCCAGCCGATAAAATCATTCAGGGCAACACCCTGCACCTCCCGCTTTCACAACTTCCTTTTCAAACCATAAAGGAAGATTTTTATACGCAGTATTCCTATGTTCAGCCTTTTACCTGCAGCATGGACACAATGGTGTTTGAAGCGCGAATAAAAAATCCGATGAAAGAAGGTGGAATTAGCTGTTTCGATAGTGAAATAGCGTTGATTGGCAATAGCGAGAACAAGCTATCATCCTTGGCTTTCAACTTGTTACACCCCAGTTGTATTCAGTATGGATATTTAAAAATTGCCGACACGCAGGTAGGCTACGACCACGCCAATCAGCAATTGGGCAAACTCTTGCCTGCGCTGGGTGTAGATCTTTCGGATTGGATTACGGTTAAGGTTGTCTGCAAAAACAAAGTTGCTGAACTGTACGTCAATGAAAAGCTGCGGCATCGGCAGCCTTATGAAGGCCAAATCGGGGAATTGCAGGCTATTTCGCTACAATTCAAAGGGACAGGATTTGTGGATTGGGTGCAACTGCGAACACTTGCCGGAGACATTCATTACACAGAAGATTTTGGAGGCTCAGCTCTTCAATAATCACTTATCTAAGTATTTGAGCTTATTTAGATGATACTTAAAAGGATCACAAAGTGCTGATTTACAACAACATAATCCCTAATTTCTGATAGCCTAATAGCTACTTATTTAGTGATTATTTTTTTCAACGCTCTTTTCCAAATTGAAGAGGTCGTTCAAAACATCAATCAGCGTTTCAGCTTCCCCACGTTTACAGGCTGCTTTAAGTTGCAAGACGGGCAGTTTAATGATTTTCTGCATCATGCTGGACGTAATTTTGTCCATTTTGGTCATTTCTTCCTCGCTGAGCATCTTGGTAAACCGTGCCATTTCTTCGAGGCGAATCTGTTCCAGAGCATTTTTCAATTTATGAATCGTGGGTGAAACGATCATTTCTTTGGACCAATCGTTGAACTCTGCTACGGACTCATCTATAATTCGACGCACCGACGGAATCGCCTGCATACGACGGGCAAGAGCATCGTTGGCACGCTCACGAATCGTATCAATATTATACAAAACAACACCAGCAATTTGCTCAATCTCGGGATCTACACTGCGTGGTACTGAAAGATCAATGAAGTACTTATACGATAGGCCACCGGCTTTTTGCACCATTGCTTTGGTAAAATAAGGCTGATCAAGTGCAATTGAAGAAATTATTACATCGGCTCGTTCCAGTTCCTGAGTCATCACTTCAAAATCACTCACTCTGAACCCATAGGTAGCAGCGAGTTCTTCGGCTTTGGAGCGGGTACGGTTGATGAGAGTAATGTCTGAATTATCTTTTTGAGCAAGATTTTTACAAATGTCAGTTCCTATTTCGCCCAATCCTACCACTAAAATACGGGGACTGATTGTCAGTGTTTCTACTAATTCTACGGCTGCATAGGACGAAGAAGCGGCGCCATCCCGAAAGGAAGTTTCCTGCGCAACCCGTTTGTTGGCAAAAAAGATGGTGTGCATCAGACGGTGCAAAAAGGGCCCCGCCATGTTGAGATCAGCAGACCATTGGTATGCCTGCTTGATTTGATTAGGAATCTGCATATCGCCAACCACCTGTGAATGCAAACCGGTGGCAACCTCAAACAGATGCCGAATTGTAAGTTCACCTTCGCTGTATGAATCAAATAAAGGAGCAAACGCCTCTGTGTTTGTCAATCCTTTCGAGATCAAAAGCAACGAAATCAGTTCGGAATTATAATCATTGGGAGATGAGTAATATATTTCGGTACGATTGCAGGTAGACACGATCAGAACGTCTGACAGGTCAAAGAAGTCTTTAAGACGAAGCATGAGGGCTTTGGCTTCTTCTTCGTTGAGTGCAATTTGCTCCCTAATTTCCAGGGGAGCGGTTCGGTACGAGATACTTACGGATTTGAACTGATTGTACATTCTGTTTTTCTGTATTCTAAGGGCAAATTTACACCACAATGTTCATATATGAAAACCGGAATCAGAGCAGTTAAGTTTATTTAGAAACTATATAAATTGTTCTGATTTATTTCTGCTAAATTCACAAGATTAAGATTCTATGTCTATGACAAATGTCACATTTATGACTGACTTCGCCTGCCGGAGGCCGGGTCTTACCTGTTTTCTATTTTAATTCGTTATTCTAAAAAATCGTTTTCCGTTGCCTTTACTCAACGAATGAAGGCGTTTCAGGCAAGTATGAAACAGATACCCCAAAGCAGGAAAAAGCGTACAAAAAATTATAAGAGTCCCGTGGCACTATTCAATAGTTTGAAGCTAAGGCGCTCATTGATTGACTCTTATGGTCAAAAAAATATTTATAAGGTCATCATTGGCTTCAATCTTTTTCTGATCAGCATCGGTTCACTTTTTTATACCAATGATCTGGTCGAAAAACTTGAAGAGCGGGAATTAAGGCAAATCAAGCTTTTTGCAGAATGGATGCGCTATGCCATCAACAGTGATTATGACGAAGATCTGAACGGAATCATGGAGATGATTCGGGAGGCCAATAGTTTTTACGAAATCCCGACCATCTACCTTGATGAAAACAACATGCCTGCTGCTCATAATAACATTGCATTCCCGGAAAACGTAAGTCCTGAAAATCAGGAACGGATTATTCAGGAAAACCTCGCCAAAATGAAGCAGGAACACAACCCGATTCCGGTTGAAATTGGCGAAGATCGGGTTGGATATGTGTATTACAGCAATTCTTTTTTGCTTACTCAGCTACGCTACTATCCTTACATTCAGCTTTCGGGAATCTTTATCATTGGATTTCTGGCATATCTTGCGTTTAGCTCGGCCCGAAAAGCGGAACAAAATCAGGTATGGGTAGGGTTGGCCAAAGAAACCGCTCATCAACTTGGCACTCCCCTATCTTCCTTAATGGCCTGGACCGAATATTTTCGATCAGATCCGGACATGGACCCTTCCATTGCGGATGAGATCGAAAAGGATGTACAGCGCCTGGAAATGATTACGACCCGATTTTCCAACATTGGCTCAATGCCCACGCTCAAAGAAGAACCTTTGGCCGAAATCGTGACCGGATTTGTAACGTATCTCGAACGAAGGGTTTCATCGAAAGTCAAATTTTATATTGATGATCAGCTAACCGAAGGGCAGCGGGTGCTCCTCAATCGCAACTTATTTGAATGGGTGATTGAAAACATTTGTAAAAATGCGGTGGATGCGATGGGTGGCGTTGGCGAAATCCGCATTTCCCTGATCCCGATGTTACATCTGAATGAAGTATTTATTGACATTCAGGATACAGGAAAAGGCATTAGTAAAAGTAATTTGAGTAAGATTTTTCGTCCGGGATTTAGCACCAAAAAGCGGGGATGGGGTTTAGGACTTACACTTGCCAAACGAATCATTGAGAATTACCACCACGGCAAACTCTTTGTGAAACATTCCGAACCGGGCCACGGCACAACCTTCCGAATTATGATGCAGGTCACAGCTCCGGTACCTTCGGCAGGTAGTTAATTAATCCAGATAAATTGAAATTGTATCGGTTTCAATCACGTTGCTTACGTTCAAAGCGCGGTCCCGAATGCGAACCTGCAATTTTACGGTAGTCAATTTTCCAAACCGAGTCGCCGGAAAGGTCTGCCGAAGATCAAGTTTACCTTTGATTGGTCCGGGTTTTCCGTCACGTTTTAACACGGGAAAGAACAAAGAACTAAAAAGCGCCAAAGGCCGGAGCTTGAAGGTTCCGTCTTCATTTCGCTCAAAAACAGTCAGTTCATAATTTCCCCAATCTTTATAGACACGATTAACAAAGGCCGTATCGCTGATTTGTTCAGGAGGTACACCAAGGTCACCATCACCGTCTTCAAAGTCAATCGTGATTACGAGGGAATCCGCATTTGCCTGAGAGAAGGTATCGAAAATGGTAAATTTATCGATACTATTATATTGAATGCTTGGTGTATTATCAAAATTGGGTGAATCTACACATCCAAGCAGCCCAAGCGAAACGAGAATTGCGATACAAATACTTAAACGCATGTTATATTTGGCTATCTATTAATATGACAAATTTACGGAATTGGAATCAGGAATCAACAGCAATGCAGCCGAAATAAGGCAGAAACTACGCCGCGAAATACTGACAGTTACACCAGATACATTTGAAGATCTGGCTATGCAGGTATTTCGGTATCAGGCAAGCTTTAATCCTGTTTATCGGACCTATTTGGACCATTTGGGCGTGAGCAGGAATCGCCTCGAACGGCTGGCAGAGGTCCCTCATCTCCCCATACAATTCTTCAAGCACCACACTATTAGAACCGGCCAGCCGCCCGCGTCGGCGATCCATTTTGAAAGCAGTGGAACCACAGGCTCCACAGCAAGTGTCCATACGCTTTACGATGCATCCCTCTATCAAACCCTCAGCCAACGCATCTTTGAGCAGGAATATGGAGCATTAAGTCAGTTTCACCTGCTCGCCCTCTTACCTTCCTACCTTCAACGAAACAATTCTTCGCTTGTGTATATGGTGCGCCACTTTATTGAGCAAACGGGTTCTGACTTTTCGGGCTTTTATCTAAATGACCTAGCGGCATTGACCCAAACGCTTCGTGGACTTTCTACCTTGGAGGACGGCAAGAAAATAATTGTGCTAGGAGTTACATTTGCGCTACTTGATTGGGCAGAATCCAGCGAAGATTTGACCTTTCTTCAAGATTTCAATGACCTGATTATCATGGAAACCGGAGGCATGAAAGGCCGCAGAAAAGAAATGTTGCGGGAAGAAGTACACGCTGTTTTACAGGAAAAACTAGGAATCGCCAATATTCATTCGGAGTATGGAATGACTGAACTTCTTTCACAAAGCTATTCACTCGGCGGCGGGCTGTTTCGGCCCGGCGCAACGATGCGTATACTTCTTCGGGACCCAAATGATCCTTTTGAGCAGTACACGTATGGCCAAACGATCAAAACCGGTGGGATTAATGTGACAGATCTGGCCAATTTGGATTCGTGCAGTTTTATAGAAACACAGGACTTAGGCCGTTTTGGGGAGGAAAAAGAGTCTTTCTACGTATTGGGCCGCTTTGATAATTCTGACCTGCGTGGCTGTAATTTGATGGCCTTATAAAAAGCTAAGTCCGGAAAAACGAAAATTTTTCCGGACTTAGCTCAAAGATTTATACTCACATTGAGCCCGCAAACATGCGGACATCATCCAGGGTAATTTTTTCTCCACACAGAATAACTAACCGCTCTACTACATTTCGCAGTTCACGAACATTCCCCGTCCAGGGTAGTGATTGCAGGTACTCCATGGCATCAGGTAATATTTTTTTTGTACTGCTGCCATATTCTTCGGCAATGTCATACAAAAATTTATCGGCCAATAAGGGAATGTCTTTTCTCCGGTCGGCCAAAGCCGGAACATGAATGAGGATGACGCTCAATCGGTGGAAAAGGTCTTCACGGAAATTCCCTTCCTGAATCTCTTTACGCAAGTCTTTATTAGTAGCCGCAATTACCCGAACATTCACTTTGATTTCTTTCTCTCCGCCTACCCTCGAAATTTTATTTTCCTGCAAGGCACGTAGAACTTTGGCCTGTGCCGAAAGACTCATATCACCAATTTCATCCAGAAAAATTGTACCGCCATTGGCCTGTTCAAATTTCCCCAGCCGCTGCTTGATTGCGGATGTAAATGCTCCTTTTTCGTGACCAAAAAGCTCACTTTCAATAAGTTCTCCCGGAATAGCCGCGCAGTTCACCTCCACTAATGGCATGTGCGCACGAGGACTTTTTTCATGAATTTGCTTAGCTACCAGTTCTTTTCCCGATCCGTTCGGCCCCGTAACAAGTACGCGCGCTTCGGTTGGTGCCACCCGATCTACGGATTCTTTGACCCGCCGAATTGCCTCCGACTCACCTACCATCTCGTTGATCTTATAAATCTTTTTCTTCAACTGCGTGGTCTCCGAAACAAGTTTATACTTTTCGATGGCATTACGTACGCTGATGAGGAGTCGATTCAGATCCGGTGGCTTACTTACAAAATCAAAGGCCCCTCTTTTGGTAGCATCCACCGCATTTTCGATATTTCCGTAGGCCGTAATCATGATGAACTGCGTACATCTACCCGCTTCTCCAACTTTCAGCAGCAGTTCGAGACCCGTCATTTTGGGCATAGAAATGTCGCAAAGAGCTACGTGATAGTCTTCTTTTTTGATTTTCAGAAGTCCTTCTTCACCATCTTTCGCCTCATCAACTTCATAGCCCTCGTATTCCAGAATGTCCCTGAGAGCTTCGCGAATATTATCTTCATCATCGATGATGATTATTTTTACCATAAAATTTGCTGATCGAATTCGTGTATTTTTGATTCTTACGTTAGGCCAAAGTACGGCAAAAAGAAGTGAAGACCCGGCACCTTTGGATATTTTACCATCACAAACCTATCTCCACTATTTTTGAACTAATACATCCAAAAATAGGAAACATTATACATTTTTTAGCGCTCAATGTTTAATTTCTTATGCATCGGCGTCTGATTTGCGCCCAAAATCACATCACAGTCTCGCCTCACAAGGACAACTCCCTATGCGTACTAAACATATTTTACCCTTAATTTGCACGTGAATCTCGAAAATTCCCGCGAAATAAATTACTGAATACGCCAATAATTAATAAAATAATTAACCGATTTTTACATAAAAACTCCGCATGAAAATATACTGGTGTATACTAAGCCTAATCTATAATTTCACTTAATACTTTACAGACCCTCTACCCTCTTTGCCAACCAACTTTATGAAATCACTTTTGCTAAAATCAATTATTCTAGGCAAGATAGCTATGCTTGTCTTTTTTCTGCCCTCTTTTGGTCAGCGAGTACCTACTCCGTTATTGCCTTCAACACAGAATTTTCTACCGACTCAGGTCGCAAATGAGCGCCGGGAGGCTTATCAGCAATTTCTGGATGCTGATAGAGACTATCAACAGTTACATAAAGTCCCGGCAACGACTCAGGGAAGTGAGGATGATAATCCGGAATTAAGACAAAAACATGAGCGCCTGATCACGATGGATCCTGAAACAAAGCGGGTACCCTATGAAAGGCTGGAAACCTCGCGCAAATTCACCCGGGCACTTTTACAAAAACAGCAGTTCAATGTAGAATCTACCGAATGGGTCGAAAGAGGCCCGAACAACATTGGTGGCCGCACCCGAGCTATACTGTTTGACCCGAACGACCCTACCCACCGTAAAGTTTGGGCTGGCGGAGTATCGGGAGGGTTATGGTATACCAACGACATCACAAATCCGGATTCGGCCTGGCAACATGTGAATGATTTTTGGGAAAATCTGGCTATCAGTAGCCTTGCGTACAATCCGGCGGATCCGCAGATTATGTACGCCGGTACTGGTGAAGGATACGGGAATTCAGATGCGGTTAGGGGAGGCGGTATTTGGAAAACTACCAATGGGGGAACAACCTGGACGCGTTTAGCAGCCACAATCCCAACAATAAATGGAAATTCAACTTTCCTGGGTGGGGCATTTCAAAATATTCAGGACCTGGTCGTAAATGCAGCGGGTGTTGTGTTTGCCGGAACTCAGTACGGAGTTTTAAAATCTGTGGATGGTGGCCTCAACTGGTCGTTTGCGCATCAACCGGGCACCGGTTACGGCAATTTTGTTTCGGATCTCGAACTGGCTGCTGATGGTGTGCTATACGCTGCTTATGGGCATTACTATGCAGGAAATGGAAGTGGCAAGCTGTATAAATCTTCTGATTCTGGCTCAACATGGACTAACGTTACGCCATCTGATGCAACTGGAATGCGTACCGAAATTGCGCTCGCCCCTTCTACTGCCGGTAACAATCAAACGATTTATGTGGCCATGCAGTACAACTTTTCATCCATGGATATAGGATTGTTCATGAAGTCAACGGATGCCGGTGCAACCTGGGCCAACATCACCATTCCCACTTATTCCAACGGGGAGCATTTTACAAGTGGACAAGCCTGGTATAATTTAATTCTGGCCGTTCATCCAGCAAATCCAGATTTTCTGTATGCAGGCGGTACCAATATTACCCGCTCGTTTGATGGTGGTTCCACCTGGGCCGATCCAGTCATTTACTGGTACAATCATCCCGATCAGCATGCCTTGCTGTTCCGACCTGGAAACCCGGAAGGGGTAGTTTTAGGCAACGACGGAGGTATATACTATTCACCTAATGCAGGTAATTCGTCGGTGGCAACCGGCTCAGTAGATTACTTTGACCGAAACAAAAATTACAACATTACCCAATACTATTCCATTGCGCAAAAGAATGTACCGGGAGATCCTTATCTGCTGGCGGGTTCACAGGATAATGGAACGCATCATCTAAACTCTACGCCTCCGGCTTTGGGGGCAGGCGGTTTTTCGAGCGGTGGCGATGGGATGTTATGCTTCATTGATCAGGACGATCCTACGGTTCAAATATCATCCTATCAATACAATAGCTATAATTTACTGAATTCAAACGGTCAAAATCTAGGTGAGATAGTACCTTATGGCACAGAAGGTCAATTCCTGAATCCGGCAGATTATGACAGTCAGCAGAATATTCTCTATTCGTATAGAAATTCCACACGATTTACCAGAGTACGAAATGTTGGAACAACAAATGATCGCTCCGATTTTGCGGTTGCCATCAATGGGACTTCATTCATAAAAGTCGGTAAAACCGCAAATGTCTTATTTGTAGGTACGAGCTCAGGAACTATTTACAAAGTGACAAATACTGACCTGGATACAACAAGTCAAATTATCATCAATAATGGCAATGGGTCCTATGGCAATGTATCAAGCATTGACATTGGAGCTACTGACGATGAGTTGCTGGTAACGCTCTCCAATTATGGCGTAGCCTCAGTTTGGTACACAGCAAATGGTGGTATATCCTGGCAAAATATGGACAATGCTACTTTACCTGATATGCCTATTCGGTTTGGAATTTTTAATCCACTCAACCGAAGTCAGGTTATGCTTGCCACAGAAATTGGTGTTTGGGCTACAAACGATTTCTTTACGGCTTCTCCTTCCTGGGCTCCTATCAATACTAATCTTGCCAATGTAAGTTGCCATTGGTTGCATTATCGTGCTTCTGACGGACAGGTAGCTGTGGGTACGCACGGCCGGGGAATGTTTATTACGGACGCTTTTTCTACACAAAATGCACCCAATAGCCTGACCATTACAAATACACTACCTGCAAGTATTTGTAAAGGACTCTCTTTTCCGGTGCAGCTTTTTGTAACAGGCAGCTACGAATCAGAAAATCAATTCGACATTGAACTTTCAAATGCGACCGGAAGCTTTGACACCAATACACAAATCATCGGTACCGGAAGTACAGGTTCGCTGACAGCACTTATCCCGGATATTCCCGAAGTTACCCCGGGGACCCAATACCGGATCCGGGCGAAGGCTTCTCACCCCTCGCTTCTAAGCAGCGAGGCCGGCCCGTTTACTATCACTGCTGGCGGGTTAGTTTATGTAGGCTCTACGCCCGTAATCACGAATCCCACAAATGAAGGCTTTACCGTAGAGGCAGCTTTAAATGATCCCGGACAGGTTCATTTTGTGGTAGTTGGTGCAAATTCAATGGAACCAACAGCCGGGCAAATTCAAAATGGATTAAATGCAGATGGGAAATATGCGCTTGTATGGGGTCTGATTTCGATACCTTCCGCGGGCACGGGTGCTATTCGGGAAGTTACTGGTCTGATGCCGGGAACTACCTACGAAGTGTATTTTTATAAAGAAGGCGGCGGACTTTTGACAAGCTGCGAAGGAGAAGCTCCCGTAAAATTAGTAACGACTACCACAGGTTCGCCCTTACCTTATTGTTTACCACAATACACTTATGGCTGTTCAGATGAAGATGTGGTAGCCGATTTTATACTAACCAATACCAATCTTTCCTACACAAATACAGGATGCTCTCCGAATGGCTTTGGTTACTATGGAAGTACATCTACGACACTTGTTCCTGGTCAGGAATATCCTTTTATTTTCAGAACATACAGAAGCAATTTAACGAGCTATTACCCCCAAAACATAGCCATATGGATTGACCTGAATCAGGACGGAAGTTTTACTGAGACTGAACTTCTTTACCAAAGCAGCGGTATTCCGATTAATGAAATCATGAACACCCTTGCTATACCTGCCAATGCTTCTTTGGGTATGACCCGGCTACGGATCCGTACGCAATATGCCTATGCAGGTGTCGTAAATGACCCTTGTGTTCTGTATCAGTATGGAGAAACGGAGGACCATTTGGTTACACTATCCAATAATGCGGTGATTATGTCTGCGCAATCCGGGGATTGGGATCTGGGTTCTACCTGGGTTGGCGGTTTGGCACCTTTGGCATCTCAACGGGTCATTGTGCAGGCGGGTCACCTCGTACGGATCAATGGCATGGAGGCAAAAGCCAAAGAAGTTGACCTTATCAATGGATCGCTTGATTTTGTCAATAACGGAACTTTGCTGGTTAATAATCCCGAATAAAGTTGAAAGTACCCATTCAGATCTTCATGATCTTAACGGGTACTTTCAACTTCCTGAAATAAACCAATAGCTAACAGCCTTCCGGCCCACAAACCTGTCCTTCAATGGCTTGCAGCATTTCGTTGCGGACGGTAGTGAGCGCCTCTACAAAAACACTGGCAGGCTGTGCGCCCGAAATTCCGTAAGTGTTGTTGATAATAAAGAATGGAACACCACTGACACCCAGGCTTTGAAAATGACCGATTTCTTTACGGACTTCCAGTCCGATAGCTTCATCATCCATAATCTGACGGATTTTCGCAGTATCCCAGCCATAGGAAGCAAAGAGCTCGGTTAGAACCGTCAGATCCTGCAAATCTTTTCCTTCTGAAAAATAGGCTTTAAACAGCATTTCTTCGGCTTCCGGCTGAAACCCTTCAAGGCCGGCAACGTGTAAAAGTTTATGTAAGTTGAAGGTATTGATGGCATTTGGAATACTATCTAACTTAAAATCAATGCCCACTTCTTTTCCCACATTTGTCAGGTGATCAAACATTTGACGAATACGGCCTTCGTCTCCAAATTTCTTAATAAAATATTTTTTCCGGTCCACACCTTCCTGCGGAATCGTAGGGTCTAGCTGAAAAGGATGCCATTCAATGTCGATGTCTGTTGGGTTACCAAGTGTGGCAAGGGCTTCTTCGAGGCGCTTTTTACCTACGTAACACCACGGGCAAACTACGTCAGAAACAATATCAAGTTTTATTTTTTCGTTCGTCGGATTAAGCATTTTCATAAGTTTTTTTCATTTTTCCAGATTAAACAACAGACCCCGCCCACGATAAATTCCTTCGGCTGGTGATCAATCCCCAAACTTACTGACATAGATCCAACTACCTGACTGAAAGATTCTCCAAAACTTTTTGATAAGTCAAAAGCTTTCAAAGAAAAAGTGTTTTTTTGAAAAATAAACCCGTAGAATTCGTTATTGTATTAATCAAATGTATTTTTACATTCTTTATTGTTAACCCTTATTATTCTCAGTATGATGAACAGACGTGATGCTATTTCCCGTGTAGCGCTTTTGATGGGAGGTACGCTGACAGCCCCGACGATGATTGCTTTTTTGAACGGCTGTAAGACAACCAACGAAACAGCCAACGCGGCTAACTTTGCCTTCTCTACCGATCATTTGAATCTGGTATCTGAAATCGCTGAAATTATTATTCCAAAAACAGATACTCCCGGCGCCAAAGATGCCAAAGTGGGGGAATTTGTACAGGTAATGCTGAAAGATTGCTACTACGAAAAAGACCAGAAAAGTTTTATGGCTGGTTTGGAGAAACTCGATAAAAAAGACTTTTTGAAAGCCACTCCCGAGGAGCAAACCGCAATGCTGATCGAAGCTGAAACCGAAGCCGCTGACGAACTGAAAAAAATTGGCGAAGACCGTGGGAAAGCAAAAGAGGCAGGCAAAACCTTTGAAGAGCCAGGCGTACCTTTCTTCCGACTGATGAAAGAGCTTACGCTACTCGGCTACTTTACGTCTGAGCAAGGCGCACAGCAAGCGCTGGAATACGTTCCGGTGCCAGGCAGATATGATGGCTGCGTGGACCTGAAACCCGGTCAAAAAGCCTGGGCCATGTAAGTGGCCGATTGAAAGCTGTCAATCGCCGGATGCCTGCATGCATTGCCTAATTAATTAATGAAAAGTCGAACCTCGTTTTATACTAATTGACTCCCTATGAATCTGAATATAAAAGCCAAACAACAAGCAACCTACGACGCCATCGTGGTTGGATCTGGCATAAGTGGTGGCTGGGCTGCCAAAGAATTAACCGAAAAAGGATTGAAAGTTTTGATGCTGGAACGTGGCCGGGATATCAAACACGTAACTGACTACAAAACGGCTACCCTCGCTCCCTGGGAATTTGAACACCGCGGGCGCGTAAGTACCATGGCCCGTGAAGAATATTGGGCAAATTTTCGTACCGGATATACCGCCAACGAAGAGCATCGCCATCATTTTGAAAACGATAAAGAAAACCCATACCTTGAAACCCGTCGCTTCGACTGGATTCGTGGCTATCACGTAGGCGGACGCTCGCTGATGTGGGGCCGGCAGAGCTACCGCTGGAATGAAGCCGATTTTGAAGCAAATGCCAAAGAAGGCCTCGGAACCGACTGGCCAATTCGGTACAGCGACCTGGCACCCTGGTACGATTACGTAGAAAAATTTGCCGGAATCAGCGGTGCCCGCGACGGACTTGACGTACTTCCTGACGGAAACTTTCTGCCTCCTATGCAGATGAATTGCGTAGAAACAAAGCTTAAAGGTGATATTGAATCGAAGTTTGCCGGTCGGAATGTGATTATGGGTCGGACGGCTCACCTCACTCAGCCTCAGGCTTTTCATACTGAATTGGGCCGGGCAGCCTGCCAATTCCGCAACATGTGTATGCGTGGCTGTCCGTATGGTGCGTATTTCAGCACACAGTCAGCGACTCTGCCTGCTGCCGAAAAAACCGGAAACCTAACGCTATTGGCCGATTCAATTGTTTCGGAAGTAATTTTTGACAGCAAAGCCAATAAAGCGACGGGCGTGCGGGTCATTAATCAGAATGATCCGGGTGATGTGAAGGAATATTTTGCCAAAATTATTTTCCTGAATGCTTCCGCAATACCATCAACATCTATTTTGATGAATTCAAAGTCTGATCGTTTTCCGAATGGAATGGGTAACGAAAGCGATCAATTGGGCCGTAACATCATGGACCACCACCTGGCCGTTGGGGCTTCCGGGACTTTTGAAGGCTTTGAAGACAAGTACTACTTTGGCCGCCGTGCCAACGGAATTTACATTCCACGTTACCGCAACTGGGGCAACGACAAGCGCGACTACGTACGCGGTTTTGGGTATCAGGGCGGCGCAAGCCGTGAAAGCTGGGGACGCGGAGCCGGAATGCCGGGCTTTGGCGCTGCTTTCAAAGAGCAGATTTCACAACCCGGTGCCTGGAATATTGGTTTGGGTGGTTTTGGAGAAATGGTTCCAAATGCAGACAATCGTTTTACTCTCTCGAAAGATCAAACTGACAAGTGGGGACTGCCGCTGGTGGTGTTTGATGCTGCCTATGGAGATAATGAGAAGAAAATGAGGATTGATATGATGAACGACGCTGCCGAAATGCTGGAAGCTGCCGGAGCAAAAAATATCAATCCGTACAACGACGAGAGCAAAAGCCCCGGCATCGGAATCCACGAAATGGGTACTGCCCGCATGGGAACGTCTGCCAAAAATTCTGTTCTCAACAAAAACAATCAGGTGTGGGGAGCCGAAAACGTATACGTGACCGATGGCGCAGCCATGACGTCAGCTTCCTGCGTGAACCCATCGCTTACCTACATGGCGTTAACAGCCCGCGCAGCAGATCATGCGGTGAAAGAATTGAAGAAACAAAATGTTTAAGCACACGTATTGATTCCTTAGGAAGCCTCTGCCTCTATAAATGGCAGAGGCTTTTTTCTGGCAAATTTCTTGAATTTTTAGCCTTTCCACGCCAAGTCTTAGTCCTATATATCAGTAAATACGGCGATTTTTACCTGGGCAGCTCTTTATTACTTTCAATTTAAATTTATTAATATGACCCATTTTACTCAAAAAAATCTTTGGCTTTTTCTGACGTTCCTGATTGGATTTCAAGCCTGGGGTCAAACCTTTGAATCCTCGAATTTGCCCATACTCATTATTGACACAAAAGGTCTGGAAATTCCGAATGAGCCAAAAATCAAAGCAGATTTCATGATTATCAGCAATTCCACAGGACAGCGAAATACTCTGAAAGACTTGCCCTCCTACGCTGGCAAAATCGGTATTGAACAGCGCGGCTCTACTTCCCGGACGTTATTTCCCAAAAAACCGTACGGATTTGAACTTCGAGACGCTGCCACCGGAGAAGAAGGCATCAGTGAGTCGCTCCTGGGGATTCCCAAAGAAGAAGACTGGGTTCTGAATGCAACCTACAACGACAAAACCTTGCTAAGAGAAGTACTTACCTATGAAATGGCGCATCGCATGAGTCCACGTTTTGCGTCCCGTACACGATTTTGTGAGGTGGTATTAAATGGCAAGTATGAAGGAATTTACATTTTGATGGAGAAAATTAAACGGGATAAAAATCGGGTAGACATCGGCAGTCTGAAACCCGAAGATCAAGAAGGCGATGCACTTACGGGCGGTTATTTACTCAAAATAGACAAAACCGAAGGCACAGCGTCCCGATTCTGGAATTCTCCTTTTCCATCTTCACAAAATGCGACAATCCGAATTCCGATTCAGGTGGAGTATCCTAAACTGAAAGACCTTACAGAAAAGCAATTTAATTATATCAAGAACTATATAACCTCCTTTGAAGAAGCACTGTCTGCTGATTCCTACACCGACCCTTCTACCGGCTACCAACGCTACATTGACGTAGATTCCTGGATTGATTATCTGATTCTTACCGAAGTAACCCGTAATGTAGATGCTTATCGACTCAGTACTTTTTTCTATAAAGATCGCGATTCCAAAGGTGGCAAACTGGTCATGGGGCCCATTTGGGATTATAACCTTGCCTATGGAAACGTCGATTACTGCGAAGGTGAAAAAAACACCGGCTGGGCTTTTGATTTTAACCGTGTGTGCCCCGAAGATTATTATCAGATGCCTTTTTGGTGGGAACGCCTCCTGAGCGACCCTGCCTTTGCCAATCGGGCCCAAACACGCTATGAAAATCTACGAAAAAACACCCTCAATACTGCATCTCTTCATGCCTATATCGATTCTACTTCCTCTTATTTGCAGGAAGCCCGAATCAGGAATTTTACCCGTTGGCCGGTGATCGGACAAAAAGTGTGGCCCAATTACTATGTTGGACCAAGCTACGAGAGTGAAGTAAACTACCTCAAAAATTGGCTGAAAGATCGGCTTCTGTGGATGGATCAGGCGTTTTCTACCATCGGAAACCCCGTCACAAGCCTTGAACCGAACGATTATTCATCCGCACTTACGGTTTTTCCAAACCCAGCCCCGCACCGGGATCTTCGGGTCAGGTTTAGTTTGGATCGATCTGCGGTAGTAAAAGTTCAGCTCATGGATCATTGGGGACGGGTGTTGCAGGAAAACTCTCCGCTTACCTTATCGGCAGGCACGCATGACTTACCCTTTACAGTGCATACAGCCCAACATCCGGCTCAGTTGCTATTTATTGGCCTTGATTTGAATGGTGTAAAAACGCCCCTGACCCGGCTGCTTCTTGAATAGCAAAAATATGTAGGAATTTGTCTTATATAGCCAATAAATTTCTCCTCACGATTGATTAACTTTTGACTTCCTAAACCCTGTGAATTTCCCCTGCCTATGTCTGTACTTTCCGCAGTTCCAGCCCAACGTGTCACATCCGTAGATGCTTACCGAGGGCTTGTGATGTTTCTGATGATGGCCGAAGTGCTGGAATTCAGCCACGTTGCCCGAGCTATTCCTGCCAGTTCATTTTGGAGTTTCCTTAATTTTCATCAAAGTCACGTGCCGTGGGTAGGGTGCTCGCTGCACGATCTGATTCAGCCTTCGTTCTCTTTCTTAGTAGGTGTAGCGCTTCCCTACTCCATTGCCAGCCGAACCACCCGATCCCAAAGTCGCCGCAGTTTGTGGTATCATACGATACGGCGTTCGCTCATTTTGATACTATTGGGTATTTTTCTTCGCTCAATGAATCGCGATCAAACCAATTTTACATTTGAAGATACGCTCACTCAAATCGGACTCGGCTATCCGTTTCTGTTTGCACTGGGCTTTCATTCTGAACGTGTTTCCTGGTTTGCGCTTTGTGGCTTGTTGGTCGGTTATTGGGCTTTTTTTGCAGCGTACCCACTTCCCGGCCCGGCCTTCGACTGGTCACAAACCGGAATTACCGCCGATTGGGAGCATCATTTAAAAGGCTTTGCCGCGCATTGGAACAAAAACACCAACGCTGCCTGGGCATTTGATCGCTGGTTCATGAACCTTTTCCCGCGTGAAAAACCCTTTCTTTTTAATGGAGGCGGGTATGTTACCCTAAGTTTTATACCAACACTAGGAACCATGATTTTGGGACTTATAGCGGGTGGATGGCTTAAAAACAGCACTTCGCCCTGGCTATTACTGCGTTCTTTTGCACTCACTGCCGTTGGTCTGTTCACAGTGGCGCTGATGCTCGACTGGCTCGGGATTTGTCCCATCGTCAAGCGAATCTGGACACCTTCGTGGACACTGTTCAGCGGTGCCTGGTGTTTTGTACTTTTGGGATTATTTTATTTTCTCACAGATGTAAAAAACTACAAAGCCGTTTTCTTTCCGTTGGTGGTTATTGGCATGAACTCCATCGCAGCTTATGTACTATCGCATACAATCACGGGCTTTATTGATGACTCATTCCGTACAAATATCCATCCGACCTATGATCTGCTCTTTGGTGATTCGTACCGAACCCTCGTCAGCGGAGCAGTACTGCTCGCCGTTCAATGGCTCATTCTTCATTGGATGTATACCAAAAAACTATTCATACGCATCTAAAAAATTAATTGCTGACTATGAATCTTAATCTAAAAGCAAAAAAACAAAATACATTTGATGCAATCGTAGTTGGTTCCGGCATCAGCGGCGGTTGGGCCGCACGAGAGCTGTGCGACAAAGGGTTAAAGACGTTGGTTTTGGAACGTGGCCGCATGGTCAGGCACGTAGAAGATTACCCCACTGCCATGCTCAATCCATGGGATTTCCCACATCGGTTGCGGGATGAGTTGGCACAAAAAAAAGAAAACCCGATCGTAAACCGTTGCTATGCATTTGATGAAGCGACAAAGGATTTTTTTGTAAAAGATCAGGAGCACCCCTACATTCAGGAAAAACCCTTTGACTGGATTCGTGGCTATCAGGTTGGGGGAAAGTCGCTGACATGGGCACGACAGACACAACGATGGAGCGATTATGAGTTTGAAGGCCCTGCACGTGATGGCTTTGCAGTTGACTGGCCGATTCGGTACAAAGACCTTGCGCCCTGGTATAGCTATGTCGAAAAATTTGTTGGCATAAGTGGTAATAAAGATGGAATTGACAGCCTGCCCGACGGCGAGTTTTTGCCTCCCTGGGAACTGAACTGCGCCGAAAAACACATTCAGGGGAAATTAAACACCCGCTATCCCGACCGTCACGTAATTATTGGCCGCTGTGCGCACCTGACCAAACCTGGTGAAATTCATTTGCAGCAGGGGCGTGGCCAATGTCAGGCCCGGCACCTATGCTATCGGGGCTGTCCGTACGGCGGTTATTTTAGTTCCAATTCCTCTACTCTACCCTGGGCCGAAAAAACCGGCAATCTTACCCTCCGGCCCGACTCAGTTGTGTCTTCCATTATGTATGATGAAGCAACAGGTAAAGCACTGGGAGTCAAAGTAATTGATGCACACAGCAAGGAAGAAACCGAATATTATGCCCGCATAGTTTTTATAAATGCGGCCTGTCTCAATACCAATCTTATTCTGTTGAATTCTACCTCTAATCGTTTCCCTAATGGGCTGGGAAACGACAGCGGTCTGTTAGGTAAATACATCGCATTTCACAATTATCGGGGAAATATTGTGGCTTCTCTCGAAGGATTTCAGGAATCCTACTATTATGGCAGGCGGCCTACATCGGTCTTTATGCCTTCGTTCAGAAACTTAAAAAATCAGGAAAAACTGAATTTCCAGCGCGGCTATATGGTGGCGTTCAGTGCGGCGCGAAGCGGCTGGGAGCAGGGGTTAGGACAAAAAGGATTTGGAGCAGGTTTCAAAGACGGGCTTTCGTCGCCGGGCGATTGGCGGGTTTTTATGCAAATGCAGGGAGAAACTATTCCAAAAGCCTCCAACCATGTTCGACTTAGTGAAGATCAGACAGATGCCTGGGGCGTTCCGCTTTTGATAACCTCGGTAGAGTATGATGAAAACGATTTTAATATGCGGGATGACTTTCTGTCACAGGGCACTGAGATGCTGGAAGCCGCGGGTTGTAAGAATATTAACGCCTATGATACAGGTCAGGCACCTGGCCTGGATATTCACGAAATGGGCGGTGTGCGTATGGGTCATGACCCAAAAACTTCCCTCCTGAACGAATGGAATCAACTGCATAGCGTCAAAAATGTATTTGTCACAGATGGTGCCTGCATGACTTCTGTCGGAAATCAAAATCCATCTATTACCTTTATGGCACTAACGGCTCGGGCGGTAGATCGGGCGATTGCTGAAAGTAAACGAGGAAATTTGTAACAATTATCGTAACTCAAACATCCTATTACGTGTGTTTGACGTACGTTTAGCCGAATTTTATTGGAAATGTATGAGGAGAATGTTTGGGAATAAATCATTGAGTATACAGGCATCCTTTTTTTTGTGTAGCTCACTCCTGCTTGCAGGCTGCCAATGGCTGGATCAAATTGGCCCTGAACCCTCTTTCCTGAACGACAGAATTTCAGGCTACAAATTACATCAGGATTTGGTTTTTGGCCCTGATAAATCATTGACGCTTGATCTTTACCAACCTCTATCAATAGATAAAAACCCTGCCGAAGTGGTCATTTTACTACATGGCGGAGCCTGGATTAGTGGAGATAAAACATTTTTGTATCCAACCGTTGAGTTGCTTCTTAATAAAAATAAGAACCTGGCAATTGTCAATATGAATTATCAGGTTACTCCAAAGGATTCATCTACACTGCTTGCTCGTCAGCTGAATGACATTGATACGGCCATTAAGTTTCTTATTTCCCATGCAGATACTTTCAATCTGAGAAAAAACAATTACCGATTGGCCGGGCTCAGTGCCGGAGGGCATTTGGCGCTGACGTATGCCTATTCTACCAAAGAAACCAGTTTACATACGGTTATAGGTTTCTCTGCTCCAACTGAACTATCCATTAATTCTCTGATGGACAGAAGCTTGTGGATAAATGTTGAAAAACTCCTGGGCAAAAAATACGGCGACTCCACGGATGTTTTCAAAAACGCAAGTCCATTTCATTTGGCCTCTTTTCGCTCCCCACGTACCATGCTTGTGTACGGCCTGCGTGACAATCTCGTGTCGCCCCGGCAGGGAGAAATGCTGGAAAAGAAACTCCGGCTTCTGAATGTCCCGCGTCGATTTGATGTTTTTGCCCAGGAAACTCATGAAACAACTCCACAAACGGCGGCCAATCAAATCATGGTTTCGTTTGAGGAGTAATCAGATCTATCATTCCTCTTCATTCTCCAACTCTGAGTCTTCGTCCATTTCCAGCTCTTCTTCCGCTGGCAAATCTGCCAACTCATCAAACGCATGATCCATGCTGGTACTGTGGTTTTTTGTACCCGTTGGAAACGTGCTTTCTCCGGGTCGTGCGTCTACAAGCCCCAGGTTTGAATGCGTTTGGACGATTCGTTCTTCGTCAATTTCCTGACTACTTTTTTGTTGATCGATCATGGTTGAAATGTTTTGTTAGAATACATGGGAATACAATCGAGTGCTAATTATCCTTGTTCTCCTGAGATTTTTCAAAGCTTTCTTTCATATTTTGTGCTTCTTTCTCCTGATCTTCATCCGGAACCCGATCTACATCTTCATCGGCAATGTGCTGCGAAGCATCCCACATTCCCTGTTTGGGGTCCGTGCTGTATCCTTTTTCAGGACTTACTTTTTCCAGAAAAACATCTTCCTCGTACCCTTCAATCGTAGCCGATTTGGGAATGTACTGATCCGGGTCATAGGGTTCAGGCTTGTCACTGTCATTTGCGTTAGTCTGATGTCGCTGTTGTTCTTTTTCTTTTTCGTTAGTATCCATGTCCTTCAATCAAGTTAGTTGTGAATAGTAAAGTTAAAAAACCATGCCTTCATCACTTCTCACTTTGTTACATACGCTGCTATCGGTCAACAAAAAAGGCTGACTTCCGAGGAAATCAGCCTTTTGACTATTTATATTCTGAATGTCTATCAGAGCGTCCTTTTCACTTCGCGAAGCTCAAAGCTTTCGATAATATCACCCGGTTCAATGTCGTTAAAGTTCTTGATATTCAAGCCACATTCGTAACCCGAGCGAACCTCATTGACATCATCCTTGAATCGTTTCAGAGAATCAATTTCTCCGGTATGAATCACGATACCATCGCGAATGATCCGGATTTTGTTATTTCTCTTCACAAAACCGTCCGTCACATAGCATCCGGCGATTGTTCCGATACGGCTGATTTTGAAGATATCCCGTATTTCGATATTTCCTGTTACAAATTCTTCCACCGTTGGAGCAAGCATGCCCGTCATGGCATCTTTGATTTCCTCAATGGCGTTATAAATAACGGAGTAATGCCGGATTTCGATTTGCTCCTGTTCGGCCATTTTCTTTGCGTTGGACGATGGCCTCACCTGGAAGCCCACGATGATTGCATCCGATGCAATGGCAAGGTTAACATCCGATTCAGAGATTTGTCCAACCGCTTTGTGAATGATATTGATCTGAATTTCTGAGGTAGAAAGTTGCAGCAAAGAATCTGAAAGCGCTTCCACTGATCCATCCACGTCGCCTTTGACAATCAGGTTCAATTCTTTAAATGAACCAATAGCCTTACGTCGACCAATTTCTTCAAGCGTAATGTGCTTGCGTGACCGAATCGTTTGTTCGCGGAGAATCTGCTCACGTTTGTTGGCCAATTCGCGGGCATCCCGTTCCTGTTCCATTACGTTAAACTTATCTCCCGCCTGCGGTGCTCCGTTCAGGCCAAGTACCTGCACAGGCGTTGAAGGACCCGCAATTTTTAGGCGTTTACCCAAATGATCTGTCATTGCTTTCACACGACCGTGATGCGCTCCCGCCAGAATAATATCTCCAACTTTAAGCGTTCCGGCCTGCACCAGAATTGTTGTCACGTAGCCTCGGCCTTTATCCAACGACGCTTCTACCACCGTACCGATTGCTTTACGCTTAGGATTGGCAGTGAGTTCAAGGAGTTCAGCTTCCAGCAATACTTTTTCCAGAAGTTCAGCAATTCCCAATCCAGACTTAGACGAGATTTCCTGAGTTTGGTATTTTCCACCCCACTCTTCTACGAGCAGGTTCATGTTGGCAAGTTCCTCCCGGATTTTTTCGGTATTGGCTCCGGCCTTATCTACCTTACTGAAAGCAAATACGATGGGAACACCTGCCACTTGTGCGTGGTTGATGGCTTCCCGTGTTTGAGGCATCACGCTATCGTCAGCAGCAATTACGATAATTACTACGTCAGTAACTTTCGCTCCCCGTGCACGCATCGCCGTAAAGGCTTCGTGACCAGGAGTATCAAGGAACGTAACCTGCTTGCCGGTTTTTGTTTTTACGCTATATGCACCAATGTGCTGAGTAATTCCGCCCGCTTCACCACTCGCCACGTTTTCCTGACGGATATAATCCAGCAACGAAGTCTTCCCGTGATCCACGTGTCCCATAATCGTCACGATCGGGGCTCTCTCGGTAAGGTCTTCGGGCTTATCTACTTCAATTACTACTTCATTTTGAATTTCCTCTTCTGCGGATATAAATTCAACTTCAAAACCGAATTCATCGGCAATAAAGGTGATCGCTTCGGCATCAATACGCTGATTGATAGACACGAACATACCCATATTCATACACACGGAAATTACTTCCTGAACCGTTACGTCCATCAAAGAAGCGAGCTCGTTTGCGGAGATAAACTCAGTTACGCGCAGCACCTTTGTTTCCTCCTGATCAAATGCACTGTCATCCTGATCGGCCCGGTCGCGGCGGCGTTTGTTTCCGCCTCTACCACCCATGCGGGTGTTGGCGGCGGCACCGCCCATTCTCGCCATTGTCGCTTTGATGTTGTCCGAAACTTCTTTTTCAGAAACCTCTTCCCGACGAGGTCCACGACGTCCGGTTTTTGCCTTGGCGGCAGTACCTGCGGCGGCGGGCTTGGCCGGGGCGGTCGTTTCCTTAGGCTTGGCGGTTGGCGTACTACCTGCCGGTGCGGCAGTTGCAGCTGCTGCGCCAGTAGCTGGCGGACGCGCAGCGGGGGCGGCAGGATTATCTCTAATCCGCTTTCTTTTACGGCGACGTTTTTTATCTCCGGCTGCATCGCTGGACGCAACTGGATCTTTCTTTTTCGACTTCTCAGAGGGAAGTTCAATTTTGCCAATTACGCGTAAACCCCGTAATTGCTGTCCTTTGGCTTCGATCAGCTCAGACGGGACGGTTTCTTCTACAACAGGCAATTGGCTTTTTTCGGACGTTGGGTTTTCTTTTATTTCCTTAGATTCTTGTTTGGCACTTCCTGCATCTACCGCCGGAGTAGACACCGGCGTTTCAACGACCGGCTTTTCTTCTGTTTTTGGCTGCTCAACTGCTGCTACTTTCACCGGTTCTGCTGCTATTGGCTCCGGCGTAACAACTTTCGGCGCAATCACCTCCTCTTTTACTTCTGCTTTGGGAGCAATCTTTTCCTCTACCGGCGCAGGTTTTTCCACCTTTTCTTCAACAACCTTCGGTGTCTCCTGAATTGGAGTGGCTTTTTCCACAGGAGTCACATCTACTACCGTTTTTTCAACCACTGCTTCCGGTGTTTTTTCTACCGGTTTCGGGGCTTCGGCAACGGGGGTTTCTTCTTTCCTAACGGGCTGTTCCGGCTGTTTAACAGGTTCAGGAACAGGCTCCTCGGCTTTTACCTCCGGTTTTGGAGCCACCACAGGCCTTTTGGCGTCAAGGTCAATTTTCCCTACAATTTTTATCCCGGGTAAGCGCGTTTCAATGGATGTGGGCTCAGCAACTTTTTCAACCGGCTTTTCAACGGGTTTCTCTGCGGGTTTTGTGCCTGATGGACGAAAATAAAGTATATCATCAAATTCACTTTCGCGCTTTTCTTCTACCTTAGGAGTTTCGGGAGCCGCTGCCGGCTTCGGTGCCGTAACCGAAGTATGCAGCCGGTCCGATTTAAAATCCTTAGCTAAAAAGTCGATTTGCTCAGCATTGATTTTTGTATTCGGATTGGTTTCCACCTTAAACCCTTTGGCAGACAGATGATCCACAATCGTAGATATTCCTACGTTCAGGATTCGTGCCACTTGGCTTAGGCGCATCATTTTATCTTCTGCCATATTTAGCAATTAACAATAGTGTTCTTTCTTTGGGTAATAAAATATATAAACTTATAGTTCAGTTTGTAGCTACATTACCCGCTTTTTATTGTCAGGCTGAGGCTATTGGCTGTTCTCTATTCAAATTCTCTGCGCAGTACGTCGAGTACATCTTCAATGCTGCTTTCTTCCAGATCGGTCCGGCGCAGGAGTTCTTCTTTGCTCAGCGCTAGTACGCTTTTGGCGGTGTCGAGTCCGATTTTACGGAATTCTCCGATCATCCACTCTTCAATTTCATCCGTAAATTCTGACAAATCTACGTCTTCTTCTGCCAATTCTTCAACATCCCGGAACACATCTATTTCCATACCAACAAGGCGACCGGCCAACTTGATATTCTGTCCGCCCTTACCAATCGCTAACGAAACCTGATCCGGTTTAAGATAAACCGAAACCCGCTTTGCATCCCGATCAATGGTGGTGGAACTGATTTTGGCGGGACTCAATGCGCGGCTGATCAACAGTTCAAGGTTCTCGGTGTAATTGATAACGTCTATATTTTCATTACCCAACTCACGAACGATGCTATGAATCCGGGAACCTTTCATTCCGACGCAGGCACCCACGGGGTCAATGCGGTCATCGTAGGATTCTACGGCTACTTTGGCACGATCTCCGGGTTCACGGACAATCCGCCGAATCGAAATGAGTCCGTCTTCGATTTCCGGGATCTCAATTTCAAAAAGTCGTTCCAGGAACACCGATGAAGTTCTTGACAAAGTAATTTTTGGCGTACCATTATTCATTTCTACTTTATGAATAACCGCCTTTACGGAATCTCCTTTACGGAATCTGTCTTTCGAGATTTGCTCGGTTCGGGGCAGAGAAAGTTCGTTGCCTTCCGAATCCATGATAATGAGTTCATTCCGCAAAGTTTGATACACTTCACCTGTAATCAACTCTCCTACCTGATCTTTGTACTTTTCGTACAACATCTCCTTTTCCAGATCTTTGATCTTTTGGATCAATGTCTGACGGGCTGTTTGTACCAATCGACGACCAAAGTCTACAAGTTTAACTTCTTCGGCAACTTCTTCGCCTACTTCAAAGTCCGTCTGAATTTTGCGGGCTTCGGACAAAGGTATCTTGTCATGATCCCAGATGTCTTCCGAATCATCGTCAACAATTTCGCGGGTGCGCCACATTTCAAGATCCCCGTTTTCGGGATTGATGATGACGTCAAAGTTATCGTCCGTGCCGAATTTCTTCCGGATCATGGTACGAAACACCTCTTCCAACACACTGATCATCGTGGGACGATCAATACTTTTTGAACTGGCAAAGTCTGCGAATGACTCTATTAATATTGAGCTATCCATGTTGTATTAAATAGGATATTCCTGATTCTAAATTACGAAAATTATATCTCTTCTTAAAAAAACTATCTCAAAAGCACTGATATACAACTACTTAAAAGAAACCTGTACGATTGCTTTTGCAATGGTTTCGAGTGGAAGCTCCGGACGGAGTGCGGATTCTTCCAGCGGCACTTTTGGTTTCTTTTTAGGAGCAGGCACCTGTAACACGATGCTACTTTCTTTTACTTCTACCAATGTCCCACTTACAATCTCACCTGACACCAGGGATACTTTCAGTTCTCTACCTACGTTTTTTGTATATTGACGAAGCAGGTGCAGCGGTTGATCCAGACCGGGAGACGAAACCTCTAAGGTATAAGGTGTATCAATGGTTTCGGAAGCTTCCAGATCATTGCCCAACGCCCGGCTGATGTCGGCGCACTCCTGTATAGTGATTCCCTCATCGCTATCCAGCAAAATCATTACTTTCTGACTTACTTTTGATGCTTTGACATGAATGTCAACAATAAAATATTTTCCTTCTTCCAGGTAAGGTTCCAGAAAGGTAGTAATCTGTTCTTTTAGCGCCATATTGCAACAAAAAAGGGGATTTGCTATCCCCTCCATCGTGATATTTTAACCTAAATATTCCGCAAAGATAACAATATTCCGCAATATTCGCAAACACATTCCTAAACCCGCTTTTATTCATTTCCTTCGCTTAATTTTGGACTTTCATCCATTCCAGCTACTATGCGCCTGTTTTCTTCCTTTCTTTGGCTTGTCTACAAACTCATCATTGTGTATACTTTGCTGGTCTTTGCACTAAGCTATTGGACCCTCAGCGCACATTGGCTGGCTGGCTTCTTGATGCTTTCCTTACCGATTCTGCTGATTATCCACGGCTTTTTTCTTGTTTTCTGGGCGTTGGTGTCACCCAAACGTGTACTCACATCGTTGGTGATGATAGGCCTGGCGTGGCCTTTTCTGGGACGAACATTTCAGTTCAGACTGCCGGCTTCCGATACACTACCGCACACTTCCACTAGCCTTAAAGTCCTCAATTACAATGTCTTTAATTTTAGTTTGTACAATTATCTCAGTGGGGAGAATACCTCAAATACGGATCAGATCCGTTCCTGGATCAGTACTCAGGATGCCGATATTCTGTGCTTTCAGGAGTTTTACAGCCGTGAAGATATTCCTGCCTTTAACTTTGTCTCAACGCTAAAAAAGGCGGGTTACAAACACTACACCCGACTCGATCATAAACAGGGCGGAAATCCGTCGTATACGGTGGGCGTGGCGCTATTTTCAAAATATCCGATTGTGGCAAAACGAGATACTTTTTTTGGTGGCCAAAATGGAATTTTACAGGCTGATATTGCCTGGGGAAAAGATACAGTCCGAATCATGAATGTTCATCTGTTTTCTATGACTCTCAAACTCAATAAATTAAAAGAGCAGGAAGCCTACGATGGCATCAAGCGCGAAACCAAAGGAACGATTCGGCAAATGCGCCGGGGCTTCAATGAACGGTCGCAAGAGGTGGCGATTCTGGATCAATGGCAGAGCATTTCTCCTTATCCGGTCATCATTTGCGGAGATTTTAACGATACACCGTATAGCTATGTCTATGGTCGATTAGCTCAAAAACTGACCAATGCCTTTGAAAAGAAAGGTCATGGCTTTGGCTTTACTTACAATCGTCTCCCCTATTTCATACGAATCGATCATCAGTTTTATGATCACAGGCGACTTGAATTAACGGATTTTCAGACCTTAAATACCATTCCATTTTCGGATCATTATCCACTTACTGCCACCTATATGCTGCGTGACAAGGGGATTGAAAATTCACAGTAATTTTACACTAGCAATATCTGTAAATAGTCGAAACCGTCTACTTTTGACCTTCTGCATTTCCCTTAATTTTGAAATATCCATTTTACACTATTCTCTACGTTTTTCATGATTCAATTGATTACCCTCGATATGGCCGGCACCACCGTCACCGACCACCACGAAGTAGAAGCCTGCTTTGCCATGGCTGCCCAAAAATCAGGTTTAACCGTCAGCGACGACCGTATTTTGGCCATGCAGGGTTTGCACAAATATTTTGTTTTCCAAACGCTCTGGGAAGAAATTTTGGGAACTACCACGCATCCCGAATGGCAGATGCGCGTGGATAATTCCTACCGGGTTTTTACAGAAGTACTTGAAAATCATTACCTTACGCACGACATTACGCCTACCGAAGGCTGCCTGGAATTGTTTGAGTATTTGCATATACATCAAATCAAAATTGCCTTGACTACGGGCTTTTATCGCAAAGTCTGCAATATTATTCTGGAAAAACTCGGTTGGCTGGAAGGACTCGACGATACGCATGTCGGTACAGCCTCCACGACCATTCAGGCATCTATCACGAGTGACGAGGTAGAAAAGGGACGCCCTCATCCGTTTATGATTCAGAAAGCTATGAATTTACTACATATTTCTGATCCTCAGCAGGTTATTAACGTAGGCGACACACCTTCTGACATTCAGTCGGGCTTTGCCGCAAACTGTCGGCTGAGTGTGGCGCTCAGTAACGGAACGCACGCTGCCGACCTTTTGACTCCCCACAATCCATCACTTCTGCTGGGTTCTTTGCATGAATTGATTCCTGTTTTGGAGGATCTCCGTACCAGGTCCTGATTTGTTGCGCTACTTTAAAACTCTTATTCCATGAAACCAGTTGATTTTATCGTTATTGGTGCCGGAGTTTTGGGCACTTCTCATGCATTAATGGCGGCTCGTCAGGGCAAAAAAGTAGTTTTACTTGAAAAAGACAACCGCCCGCAAAGTGCCACGGTTCGTAATTTTGGACAAGTTGTACCCTCCGGGCTGTCGGGGCGTTGGCATACCTATGGCCGTAGAAGTGTTGAAATTTATAAAGAAATTCAGCAGGAATTCGACCTTAGTATTCGGGCGCAAGGCTCTGTTTATGTAGCATCTGACGAGGAAGAACACCAAATTTGTGAAGAAGCAGCTACCCTGTTTAAACAAAAGGAGTATGCGGTTGACCACCTTTCAAAACGTCAGACGCTTGATCGATTCCCGTTTCTTCGTCCCGACTATGTTCAGTCGAGTCTGTACTTTCCGGACGACCTCAGCGTAGAGCCCGATCGGATGATTCACCGTTTATTAACGTATGGTGTAAATAAATACGGCATTACGTATAAACCTGATACAGCGGTAGTTGCCTGCGAGCCTTCCGGTGATTTGATTTCGATCCGAACTGCGCAGGGAGAAGTCATACTCGCTGAGCGGGTGTTGATCTGCAATGGAAGTGAATTTAAACTTCTTTTTCCAGACCAATTCGCCCAAAGCGGACTGATTGTCAGCAAGCTGCAAATGATGCAGACCAGGACACTTGAAACCGTAAAAATGAACGCAAATGTACTGACAGGTCTGACGATCCGCCGCTACGAGTCCTTTGAAGAATGCCCGTCGTTTTCAAAACTGTCCGTTCCGGAACATTATGCAGAACTTAAAAAATGGGGCATTCATCTATTGTTTAAACAAGCCACCGACGGCTCTATCATTATTGGCGACTCGCACGAGTACGCCTCTGCAACCCAAACCGATGATTTGGGTTTTGACCTAAATAATTATCTCAATGAATTGATGCTCGCCGAAGCCGAACGAATTGTCAACTTCCCGGTCCGGGATCTGACCCGAACGTGGGCCGGCTACTATGCGCAGCATCCCGATGAGCTTTACGAACACGAACCCGCGCCCCGGCTGCATATTCTGACGGGTATTGGCGGCAAAGGAATGACGTCGAGCCTGGGATTTGCCGAAGTTAATTGTCAAAAATGGTTTGGGAATGCCGTAAAATAATCAGGCTCGTATTTCAGAAATTGAAATAGAAGGATGCGGTTCAATGGCACCTATTTTTCGGCGAAAATAGCCATAGGAAAATAACGTCAAAAGTAAATACGCACCACTCAGACCGTAGCAACCGTACACAAAGAACTCCTGAAAACTGATGCCCGGCTGACCGAAATTTTTGTACATCAAAACCGCAACACTACCCAAATACCCATACCAGTCGGCCAGAGTAACAATAAAACCAACCGTACTGACGTAGCGAAAAGCAGCCACCAAACGCTCAAAATACAATCCGTTGCAAGGCACATAGGCCATGTACATGCCCAGGCCGGTGAGCATAAACCACGGGCCGGGCGTCAGCAGGCCCAGTTGATAGAGCCATGTGCTCAGACCTACCACCAAAGCGCCTGCCGCCATAAGCAAATTGATGAGCGTAAATGCCCGAAAATGATTGTCTACCCAGCGCAAGCCAGCCATTAGTACAAGGATTATAACGGCAATAAGTGTTTCGGTTTGTGCAAAAATTGCGGGATTACCTACGGCAGCGCCTTTCAGAATTTCCGGCCCAAAGTTGTCGCGAAAGTCGCGGAAGGCCGAAAGCAAAACGTAGGAAATGATGAGCAGCGTAAGCCCGGTCGGAAATGTATTCAGAAAACGTTTGCGGTCGGCGCGGTCCATGGGAAGCCGCTCGGTGCGCAGGTCTTTGTCGATTTGAGAAGGCGCCGGCAGTCGGGCTAGACCCCAAACCGACAGCAAAAGCGGAACCACAAAGAGCAAGCCGGTCATAAAAGGAGCCCACAACTCGGTAACGCCCCCCTGCTGCATAAGCAACAAACTGACGGTTTTGACTAGTCCTGAGGCAAAAATAAAGGAAGCGGTAAGCGCGGAAATCAGGATTTCGGTTTGTTTTCTTCCTTCCAGAAATCCTAAAACCGTGCCGTACACCATTCCCAAAGGAAGCCCGTTTAGAAATAGAAATACGATATTATAAGGAGCCGGAATCACCGCAAAGCCCAGCAGCGCCAGCTCCGCAAACAGAATGAGCCCCAGCACGTAAAGTGGGCGTTGGTGTGGCTTCATTTCTGATACTACTTTTACACCGATACCTTTGGAAACGGCGTAACCCAGCACCTGCGCCGTAATCAGCCATATTTTATAATCAATGCCCGCAAAGGCAATGCCCTCAAACTGCACCGCAGTGATTCCTTTGCGAAAGCCATACATGCTGGTATAGGTACAAAAAGCCGCTACGGCGCCAAGAAAGGTAGTGTAGAGTTCGGGGTTCTTTTTCACAAAGAGCGGGAAGGTTAAATACTAACGAAAATACGCGTAGAAACGCAAAGTATCTTATTTCTACGTATTAATAATTTGTGAAGCCAGAATTTTCTGTTCATTGCCACCCTACCGGACGTAAGGCAGTACGGTACAAGCTTTCCGTACAAGGCTCGCATATATTCCAGTATGGATACTCCACATTGACGAACGGCCTAAGTGGCGCACGAAGCCGGTTGATATACACAACCTTTTCCAACCGGGCTGATACCTGAAAGAACCCAAGCAGAGGCGGGCCAGTTGGCGAAGCGTTGTGCAAGTTGCTGGTAAAGGTAGCGGGAGCTACATCAAACACGCTGCCAACATTGGAGGTAATATTCTGAATAGCCTGCCAATATTGATAGGCTCCCCGGCTCATAGATTGTTGCCCGATGCGCAAATAATAGGGCTCAGTGTCGTCGTTAGGGACTTCGGCTACTTTTTAGTTTCCGTCCATTTACCAACCGGTCTGAGGCAATAAGGATGTTGCCCGCACTGCTAACAATATTCCAGCAATCCGTGCAGCAGCGTAGGAAGAGTCCGCAATGTCCTGATGGAAAGCGTCGTCAGTCCCACGGCAGTACTCAGTACCTGCTGCCCCGGCTGCTTTCCCGTGACAATGGCCTTGCGCAGCAGTGTGACGCGCTCGGCCAGCCGGACACTCATCGTGTCGTTAGCCCGAACCGTCAGGCTGCGTTGCTGCGGTTCGTAGCCCGCCGACGAAAACTGAATCGTCTGCAGACCCTTAGGTACCTTTATAGTGTAAAACCCCAGCGAATCGGTGGTAGCACCGTAGCCCACATTCAGTACTTGTACCGACGCCCCCGCCAGCGGACGGGCAGCGGTATCGCGAACGTAACCCGTGAGTTGGAAGGCGTTTTGGGCAAGGTTTATACTAGGGATAAGCAAGAAGAGAAGTAAGTAGCGTTTTTTCATAATACAGAAATTAGTAATTAAACTGCTTTCCTGATCCAGACAAATGATTTACTCTATTTTCGCGCTTAGTCAGGTCGATACCGATCACACTAATTTGCTCAACTTTTGGAAATTTATAAGAAATTGTTTCCCAGTGACCTTGAAGGGCCTCGACAAGTTCTGAAAAAGTCGCTCTCGATTTACCATTTGGAATATTCCAGCCTTTTTGTTCGCCACGATACACCAATATAAAAATACCAAAGTTGGAACGACCATCTCGCAGATAATCGCCGCATAACTGATTTTCAAGTCGTTCAAAGAGTTTTACTCCACCCCAATTATTGTCTGCCAACTTTAACTCCACAGGGACGGGTTCATTGGATGAACCAAGCGTACCGTAGAAACGTAGGTCTGGCCTTTTAGCATCTGCTAGTTCCTCTTCCTGCACAACTATATATTTTCCGACCGCCCGATCTCTTGACCAATTTGCAATTACTGTCCTAATCCCTGTCTCTTTACGCTCCTTCCTCAATGTAGAAGCTATACTGTCGTCACCTTCCTCTAATTGATGTTTTAGATCTTCAAACCGTTGAACACACAGTTCAAATAATTCTCTATGATTGGATGGGGTACTTTCCAAAGTCCTATTAAACTCGATCACTTTTTCAGCAGTCCATGGAGAAGTTTCAGCATCTAATTCGGCCCTTTCTTTTGCATAACGTTTCATCCACGAGCGATGAGAGACAAGAGGGTGTGTTTCTGAAAATTCAATCAAAGCTAGGAAGGTGTCCTTTCCAGACATTCCCTTTAACATAGAAAATAAAGTACTTCGAGCCTCTTGAGCATAGTCACGAAGCCCTGGTGAGTAGACTCCCGTATTTGACCGATCAATGTCTTCTTCTGTTCTTACATAGGTATGAATCAACAGGAAGAGTTGCTTTAAGTAATAAGGCGTCTTGAAATTCTCACGAGTCCTTAACTGGTAACGTTTCTCTCCTGCCAAGCAGACCACTACCTTCATTGCGAGATTTTTTGCGGCTTCCTTGTCCTCCAGAAGAAGTTTCTTCAAATGAGAAGTCAGTCTATGTATTGCAGGATCTGGATCGACGCCAATCCAAGTGGAAAACCAATAGCCTAGATTTTCAAGAGAAATGGCGGATTTACATTTTCTAGCTGCGAGATTAGCTAAATCTGAATTTGATACCGTGAAACTACCTTGAATTATTTTCAAAGCATAAAGCAAATTCTCTCCGTTTGGAAGCGCTTTCTCTAAAAGAGGTAATAGTTTCGGTCCTAATCTATCCCATAGCCATTCGTAACTCCAACTCACACTACTTAGCACGTGAATTATCGACTCCTTAGAGCTAATCTCCCATTCAATTTCAGCAAGAATGATATCATATATAGTATCTGGGAATCTTACACACAATTGATAAAACCAGCTGGGGAAGCCATTTGACTCGTGGATTGCGTATCTACACGCTAACTCAGCATCCGCCTCACTAAATTTTTCTAGCCCACCAGCATTAATTTCGGCCTCAACCCCAGACAGGCCAAATACTAGTGCATATGGAATACTGCTGCCATGATCGTGTTCTGAGCGAAGAGCAGGAGTATAAGTTCTCCAAAAGTTTAAAAGCCCATCTCTGTACGCTTCAGCAACGTTAAGTCCATACTCTTCAATTACGTCATCCCAGTTTCCAGTAGCTAACCGCGACGTCACTGCTCCGTTCTTTTCTCTGATTCGATTGAATATATACGCCTGACCATTGGACACCTTTCCTTTTTCTAAGCCAGGGTTACGCAATGACTCATAGTTTTCATTCAGCCATTTTATCGATTTGATATGGTTCTCCGTATTTTTTTTATTCCTCTGCTCATTTCCTTTTTTCCACCGAGCGTTCTGTCGTAACGCTTTTTTCAATTTCTCGGATTGCTTCGGCGGTTGTAGCATACTATCAAGGGTGTCTCTGAGTTCATTCTCTTTACCTACCGCTTTTTTTAGAGCAGATAACCACTTTTTAGGTCGGCTATTTTCTCTATACAGTTTGAATGCAAGTGACAGAGCAATATGTTTATCATCCAGAAGTACCCTGTTTAATATTTCTGCAATCAAATAATCGAAGTCATTTTCATCAAATTTCCAATAATGACCATATATTGAAACATGCCAAAAATCTTTTAGCGGTCCATTTTCTTCTTTAGCTAAGCGATACCTTGTCCTCTCGACATCATACCAAAACAATCGATAATTCAATTCCTTCCATTCGGGAACAAGCTTGATCAGATCATGATTGATCAATTCGGATCTACTATCTCCATACTTTTCAAAAGCGATGATTCGAGATAGAACATACATTGACTCTGGACATAATGCATTCGAATTTTTAGTCAGAACCAATTTTTCGACAGCTTTGAGACTAATCGGCATTAGCCAGCTAAATTTTTGCGAAACATCAATGTCAAGACGCTCGATTACTGGTTCGCAACGTAAAAATTTGTCAAAACCCTTAATCAAATTGAGTAGAAGAGCTTCATCCGAACGCTGAACAAAGTTGATCAGTGAATAATGCAAGCCATCATATCCATACTTTTCTTTGGGTTGGATATCTTCTAATGCAGATACTATCCAACCTATATTTTCTTTTGTACTTTTCAGCCCGCTAATTAATGCGGATAGTGAAATTCTGTCATAAGGTTTAGGATCAGACAGGTAAGTATCCGCTAAATCCTGAAAATCTCCTGCTGATCCGATTGCTTCTACTACTCTAATTGCACTACTTCTACAATAATTATTGGGCTCTGAATTCAAGGCAAAAGGCTTAACTTCTGGTATAACCTCGCTCATATGTCCCTTCAACACCATGCGTAACAGATAAGATACCACATCTTGATTTGCTTTGTACTTCTCGATCAGGCATTTTATTTCTCCTGCCAAATCCCTGGAAGAGAATCGTTCCAGAGATGCTTGTTCATCAATCGAGCTGTTAGCTATTCCAGTTGCTATGTTTTCACAAACAGAGCGTAAAATGTTCTTTCTGAAATCGAGGGGTAGTTTACTTGGGTCTCCGCCATTCAAAATTATCTCTGGCTCAAGTTTATAAACTTTATCCAGAATACTCTGATCCAAAAGAACCAACCAAGATAGAATTGGCTTCATCGAGGGTATAACTACATCCATTCCATATTGCTTTCGGAAAAACAGACCCTCAATCTTTTTTCGGGAACCTTGTCCTTTAAGTTTTTCGGCAAGCCATTCGGCAGTTAAGTACTCTCTTACTGACCTATGATGAAAGCGAACACAACCATAAATTGCTTCATCGAAAATGGGAAGACTCAGTAGAGCCTGGCATTCTGCCCTGGCCCAATTGTGACGATCATCAATTAGAATAGATTCCACGTCAACACCTGGGGATAAATTTGAACCGTCGGGCACCCTAATCGTAGACTCGTGCATCAATGAACATGCAGCAGCAAGCACCCTTACTCCATCTCGCGCCTTCGGTGCTGTAAGTGGACTGTAAGTTTTTCGATTTTCCTCTCTTTCCCTAATTCTACTGTCGATGCTGTATTTCATCAACTCTAAACGAGTTCCAATCGATTTTTTCTCTTTCCAATATTCTATAACCTCCTCTAAATCTTGGGGCCGTGTAGTAAAGGCCCACGCATCTTGTCTATCAATTTCCTCCAATAAGGTCGAATCATTTCTGATACCCTTAGCACTTACAAAGAGCCTTATCTGCTCCTTTGAGAGATCATTAATTGTATAAATTTTGAAAACTTTTTCTTTTTTGTTTTCATTTGATTCAGAGTGATCTACTGACCCATTTTTTAGAAAATTAGCCGAAACAACATCTTCATGATCGACAGTATCTACCTCATCAGGAGAGGATAATATTATCTTTTCGCTGTTAATTATGTATGGAAACCTATTTTTACACAAGTCTAAATCGGACTTTGGCCGCCAAGCAGTGACTCTCGAAGTTATAATAATATGGGTTCTTTGAATCGCTGGTGATATGAGATTGGCAAGTTTTATTATCGCCCGCTCAAAGTCTTTAGGATCTTTGAGTCTTGCTTCATCAACTGAGTCAAGCAGAATCCAACCTTTTTGATTTGAATTAAGCCATTTTTCGAACTCTTGGTACGTCCCATCCTCAAGAGCAGTTTCGATCCCATCAGCGATGTGTTCTAATCGGAGAAAAAAAGCAGGCTTTCCTTCTAATCTTAGTTTTTTAGTAGTGTTTCGGATTTCCTGTGTTTTGCCAGCTCCTGCTTCCGCTAACAGAATTAGACGAGGTTCTTTTAATAAATCTTCCCAGCCGACACTACCACTAAAAAGTGTACTAAGACCTTCTGAAATATCTACATTATCGTTCTCGGCCTCACCGGTTTTGTCACCTGTTAGTTTATTAAACGTGCGATTTAGTTCTATAAAATCTTCCATATATTCAGTGCTTTCGCAGCTCCTCTTCCATGTAATTGGTGACCAGTAAAAGCACAGTGAAACACAAAAGTCTACCTATGCAAGAACCTCTAATTTAAACTCCCTTTCTATTCCAATACCTCCACCTCCAACCCACTCGCCGCATTGGCCTGCATAAAAATCCGTTGCGTAGCTTTAACGAAATCTTCCGCATTGGCTTTGTAAATATTCTCGACGTACTTCTGCGGATTACGGTCAAAAAGCGGGAAGGCCGTGCTCTGCACCTGTACCATGATTTTGTGGCCTTTTTTGAAGGTGTGCAGCACATCCTGCAAACGGAAGTTCAGCGGTGTAAGCGTGTTGGCTTTCAGCGGTTCGGGCTTTGAAAAGCTATTCCGAAACCGCGCGCGCATCACTTCACTGCGGACCATTTGCTGGTAGCCGGCCAGCACCACTTCTTTGTCTGTCAGATACTTATGATTCTTTTCATCGTCGGGATACACATCAATTAGCTTCACAAAAAAGTCTGCATCCGTTCCGGTCGTACTAAAATTAAGCATCGCCATTAGTTCTCCACCCAGGGTCAGGTCTTCGGTCAGTACGTCGGTTGCAAACACAAGCACATCGGGCCGGGTGGCGGCAAAGCGCTGATCTTCCGACATGTAGTTAAAGGGTGTAAAGCCCGTCATTTGGGTATAGTCTTCGGTATACGGTACGGGTTTCATCGGATCGCTCACGTACTCGGCAAACGAAGCGGCAGCCGTTGGTTTTTCAAAACTCAACTTGCCGTTTGGCTGAAAATACAGCATTTTTTTAGTTGCCTTAGCCGCAGGCCACTGCTCAAACGTCCTCCATTCATTTTTTCCGGTATTAAACAAATAGGCCTCCGGCAGCCCGGTTTTGCCATCACCGGCACCTTTCAGGAAATGAGCAAAGAATTGAGTTTCAATGTTTTTCTGGTAAAAAGTGGCGATGCTATCGCCAAAATAAATGTCGTTGTGTAAGGTTGGACCCGTCTCCCGGCTCCACCGTCCGTGGCCAAACGGCCCCATTACCAGCGTGTTATAGGCTTTTGGATTATTTTTCTCAATAGTTTTATAGGTATTGAGCGGGCCATACAAATCTTCAGCATCAAACCATCCGCCAACGGTCATGAAGGCAGGTTTTACATTTTTGAGATGCGGCAAAATGTCTCGTTTTTGCCAAAACTCATCCTTATTCGGATGCTCCATCATTTCCTGCCAAAAGAAGTTATCCTTGTAGTATTTGTCAAAATTCTTCAACGGCCCAAGTTCCAGATTAAAGGTGTAGCCGTCGGGTTTTGCCTGAATAAACTTATCGTTAAACCATGATTCCGTGGTAGGCTTGGGATGCTGAATCCCGAACACCGGAAACGTCAGGTAATAGCCTTGTGTATAAGCACCATTGTGGTGAAAATCATCAAAGAAAAAATCGGATATAGGTGCCTGTGGCGAGGATGCTTTGAGCGCCGGGTGCCCGCTCAGGGCACTTGCCGTGGTGTAAAAACCAGGGTACGAAATACCCCACTGCCCGACCCGACCGTTGTGGTTCGGGACGTTTTTGAGCAGCCACTCAATCGTATCGTACATATCAGACGCTTCGTCCACGTCATTTTTGGTTTTTTTATCAGCAATGTGGGGCGTCATGTTCGTCCATGTACCTTCACTCATGTATCGACCCCGAACGTCCTGATACACAAAGATGTACTTATCCCGCATCATAAACGGATTTGGCCCGAGCCGGGTCGGATAAGCGTCCGGGCCGTAAGGAGCAATGCTGTAACAGGTACGCTGCATCATAAATGGATAGGCAGCAGTGGCGGAGGCATTTTTGGGCACATACAAAATGGTATGCAGCTTAACGCCGTCGCGCATCGGAATGTCATAGATTTTTTTGGTATAATTTTCTTTGATGTAAGCTTCATCCGACTGCGGCTGAGCCCCGGCCAACGACTGTGTAAGCAGCCAGAAAAATACGAGTAAAAGGCGATTCATAGTTTTGCAGGAAATTTTTGGGTTATAGCTGGAAATGATCCGGTGATGAAAAACAGCCGGAAGTGTTTGGTAAAATTAGAGAAGAAAACAGGATTTCCGGTGCATCAAAAAACTTTCCTTTCTTGTCAAATGGACATTTTACAGGAGCATTTAATGAAAAAAGTCAGTAAAACATCAAAATTAGATGGTATAACAACGAGTTTAGCTATTTTTGAATTTTAGCAGATTATTTTAAACACATTCATGAAAAACCTTTTTATTCTTTTTGCTTTTGCGAGCCTGAGTTTTCAGGGCATGGCCCAAACCGATCGGTGGCAGCAGCGAGCTGCGTACGAAATGTCCGTTGACTTTGATGTAAATACGCATCGGTATACAGGTACTCAAAAGCTGGTTTATACCAACAATTCGCCGGATACACTTCACAAAGTTTTTTATCACCTCTACCTCAATGCCTTTCAGCCCGGAAGTCAAATGGACGTTCGTTCGCGCACGATTGCAGACCCCGACGGGCGGGTTATGGACCGGATTTATAAATTATCTCCGGACGAAATCGGCTATGAAAAAGTAAAATCCCTGAAACACAACGGCAAGGCTGTAAAATATGAAGTCGTAGGCACGATTTTGGAAGTAACTCTTAATGAGAAGATTATGCCGAAATCGCAGCATACGTTTGAGATGGAGTTTGAAGCGCAGGTTCCTCTCCAAATTCGCCGCACGGGCCGCAATAATAAGGAAGGAATCGACTATTCGATGGCACAGTGGTATCCCAAAATGAGCGAGTATGACTACGAAGGCTGGCACGCTAATCCGTATATTGCCCGCGAGTTTTACGGTATTTGGGGTGATTTTGATGTAAAAATAACGATGGATGCTTCCTACGTCATTGCGGCTACGGGCTACCTCCAAAATCCCGACAAAATTGGCCATGGATATAGCAAAAAGACAGTTACTCACAAAAAAGGCGATAAACTTACCTGGCATTTTGTTGCGCCCAATGTACACGATTTTGTGTGGGCCGCTGATCCTGACTATAAACACGACATTGTGCAGGTAGACAAAGATCTCGACCTGCATTTCTTTTATCAGGATGATACTACGAATTACTGGAAAGAAATGGAACCCTATGCCGTACGCTGTTTCAAAATCATGAACGAGCGCTTCGGACGCTATCCTTACAAGCAGTATTCGGTGATTCAGGGTGGCGACGGTGGCATGGAATACCCGATGGCAACGCTCGTTTTAGGCCGGGGAAATCTGCGGTCGCTCGTAGGTGTTACGGTGCATGAATCCATCCACAGCTGGTTTCAAATGCTGCTCGGAAGCAACGAATCCAAGTACGCCTGGATGGACGAAGGCTTTACAACCTATGCTCAAAATGAAGTAATTAAAGAATTATTCCCCTCCCGCAACAACCCGCATTACGGCTCGTATATTTCGTATCAGCGATTGGTAGAATCGGGTCTGGAAGAACCCATGACTACACATTCAGATCATTACAACACCAATCGCGCGTACAGTACAGCGGCTTATTCCAAAGGCGGGGTTTTTCTGCATCAGCTAAGCTACATCATCGGCCAATCGGTTTTTGATCGGGGCATGAAGCGGTATTTTAATGAGTGGAAATACAAACATCCCAATCCTACGGATCTGAAAAGAATTATGGAAAAAGAATCGGGTCTGGAACTGGATTGGTACTGGGAAGACTGGGTGGGCACTACCCGCACGATCGATTATGCGGTGAAAGAAGTGTTGCCCACGGCCGGGAAAACAGCGGTCGTGCTGGAACGAATCGGGAAAATGCCCATGCCGCTTGACGTAGTCGTAAGCTACACGGATGGTACGCAGGAAAACTTTTATATCCCGCTGGAAATGATGCGTGGCGAAAAAACCGAAAATCTTTATTCCAAAACCACGCTTCTGGCCGATTGGCCCTGGACGTACCCTGAATACAGTTTTTCAATAAACCGTCCCGTAACAAGCATTCAGCGCATCATTATTGATCCTTCGTCGCGATTGGCCGATATTGTTCCTGACAATAATGTATACCCGGCTCTTACGGAAGTTCCAAGGATGCAGGGCTCCGGTAACTAATTAAAAACAGGAAAATTACGCCTTTGACGTGATGGTTTTACGGTAAAACCATCACGTCTTTTTCATTCTAGTACGAGCAATTTCTTATGGAACATTCTCTTGATATTTCGTCCCTTTTGCCCGTGTTGGCTGCGTTCGGTCTTACACCGGCCAAGCCACCTGTTCCATTTGGTTCAGGACACATAAACCATACATTTTTGGTGCATTCGTTTGAGGGTGAAAAATATATTTTACAAAAAATCAATACGCAGGTTTTTCAAAAACCCGAAGCTATTGCCAACAACCTTTCGTTGGCAGCCAAACACCTTGAAACCCACGCACCGGGCTACCTTTTCCTAACACCGGTTCATACCTTAACCGGGGACGAGATGTTTGTAGAAGCAGGCGAATACTGGCGCCTGACAGTGTTTGTTCCCAACTCAATGTCAATCAATGAAGCCACTAGCCCGGAGCAAGCCTACGAAGCCGCCCGGCAGTTTGGACTGCTTGCCCGGCATCTGAATGGCTTATCTATGAATGGTTTCAAGGCAACAATCCCCGATTTCCATAACCTGACCTGGCGCTATCAACAATTTCAGCAGGCATTGGATTCATCGTCCGAATCCCGAAAAAAGGAAGCCGCGGAATGTATCCAATATTTTCTGCGAAGTAAACTTATCGTCGATACCTATCAAGTGCTGCTACGAAATCCGGATTTTCCGGATCGGCTCATGCATCACGATACCAAAATTAATAATGTGCTGCTAAACACTACTTCTCAAAAAGGTCTTTGTGTGTGTGATTTGGATACACTCATGCCGGGAAAAATAATCTCGGACGTAGGCGATATGATCCGCACCTTTGTGAGCCCGGTATCGGAAGAAAGTACTGATTTTGAGAAAATTAGCGTCCGTTTGGAGTATTACGAAGCCTTAATGAATGGCTATTTGTCCGAAATGAAATACGTATTGACCCCCACCGAAAAGGACGTCCTTTTCTTTTCCGGGCCGTTTTTGGTTTACATGCAGGGCCTCCGGTTTCTGGCAGATTTCCTGAATGGAGATGTCTACTACCCAATCCGCTACCCTGAGCATAACCTTCGCCGGGCGCAAAATCAAATGGTGCTTTTGCAGAAGTTATTTGCTAACGAAGATCAACTGAATGTAATCATTCAGGATGCGTTGGCCTGAAATTTTTATAAACCCTAAAATGTTATTCATCGAAAATTTTTAAAAGGCATATCAAAAAAACAGAACGCTTCTGAATGGGTTAATTCCTTATTCAATTAAGCAACCTTTTTACCAAAATGTACACCTCAACGTTTAGAACTCACTAATAAAATAGCGAATCATGCAGAAAAAAATAGCGCTTATTACCGGCCCAACCTCGGGCATCGGAAAAGTTACGGCTCTCGAACTTGCCAAACGAAATTATAACCTGATTTTTCTGGCGCGTGATGCCAAAAAAGCGGACGAACTTCAAATGGAAATCGGCTCGTCTGTCGAAACGGCCTTCGTTTCCTGCGACCTTTCGGATCTTTCGTCGGTGCAGCAGGCAGTCGCTCACGTTCGGCAAAATTATAGCCGATTGGACGTTCTGATAAATAATGCGGGGCTGATTTTGGATCGTTTGGAGTATTCGCCCAATGGCATCGAAAAAACCTTTGCCATCAATCACGTGGGTCATTTTTTGCTCACCAAAGGCCTGATTGATTTACTAAAAAACGGAAAAGATGCCCGCATCGTGACGGTTTCTTCGGAAGCACACCGAATTGGCAAATTCCGGCTAGACCAGCTTGTGCGCCCCGAAAAATTCAGCAGTTGGGGTTCGTATGGCACATCAAAACTCGCCAACATCTTGTTTTCAAACGAATTGGCCGAGCGCGTAAAACCATTTGGCATTACCTCCAACGCGCTCCACCCCGGCGGCGTTGCAACCAATTTTGGTTCAAATAATTCGGGAATTTCCAAACTCATGATGTGGATGGCCCGGCCTTTTTTTAAATCTCCACAAGAAGGAGCCCAAACAACCATTTACCTGGCCACATCGCCCGAAGCCCGGACTTTTTCCGGACTATATTTCAAAGATTTAAAACCCAAAAAACCATCTACTGACGCACAAAGTACCTTTCTGGCCAAAGAACTTTGGAAATTAAGCGATGAACTCGTGCGTGACTTCACTCAACCCAATGCCTGAGTCAGGTCGTTGAGCAGGTCATCGATATGTTCCAACCCCACCGAAATGCGGAGTAGATTGGCCGGAGTCAGGCTATCCGGGCCTTCTACCGACGCCCGGTGTTCAATCAGACTTTCTACTCCGCCAAGGCTTGTGGCGCGAGTAAAGAGCTGCAACTTTTGCATGCATTGAATAGCTTCTGCGGCTCCGCCTTTGACCTGAACCGAAAGCATGGCTCCGGGTAGCTTCATCTGTTTTTGAGCAATTTCGTACCCCGCATGCGACGGTAACCCCGGATAATGTACACGCTCCACCGCTGCGTGAGTTTCCAGAAAAGTGGCCAATTGCGCAGCATTGGCTGATTGCTGTTTGATCCGAACGGCAAGGGTTTTTATTCCCCGGCTCGTGAGCCAACAATCAAATGGAGATGCAACGGCCCCGCCCAGCGTTTGAATTTGCCGGATTCGTCCCGAAAGTTCGTTGCTTTCTTTGAAGATTAACGCTCCTCCCAGCACATCGCTATGGCCGCTGAGATATTTGGTAGTTGAGTGCATCACCACGTCGCAGCCCAGGTCGAGGGGTCGCTGAATCAGGGGCGTTGCCCAGGTATTGTCACACACAGTCAACAGGCCATATGTTTTTGCCAGCGCTGCCGTAACGGTCAGGTCTGCCACTTTCACGAGCGGATTGGAAGGAGTTTCCAGCCAAAGCACCTTTGTTTCAGGACGAATAGCCGCCTCAATTTTTCCAGGATCAGTTGAATCAATTTTGGAAAAAGTAAGTCCCCACCGGGTAAAAACTTCCTGCAACAAAGCCGGAGTTCCGTAGTAGGCATCGTCAGGTACGAGCACGTGATCGCCGGGATTCAGAGCCTGAAAAAAGCTCATCGTAGCGGCTTGCCCTGAGGCAAAGGCCATTGCTTCGGTTCCGCCTTCCAGCGTGGCCAGGGCATGTTCCAGTTGCTGCCGGTTAGGATTTCCGGCCCGGCTATACAGAAACCCGTGCGGGAGCTCATAGTTTTGGTTACGCTCAAACGTAGTTGAGAGGTATATGGGCGCCACTACCGCCGATGCGTTGTTGTCGGTCGGGTGCGTGCTGCGAAGCGCTAAGGTTTCAGGTTTCATAATTCTGTTTACTAAAAAACAAACGTCATTTTGGGAAAAGGGTTTGCAAATTACTTTTTTCTCTTCATTTTGTGGTTTACAGCGCATTTTTGCCTGATTTTTGTTTGGTATAAAACATTCATCCAACGACTCTTTCTGTATGATTTCATTGTATTTCAAAACGATCCGTTTGCTTTTTTTCTCTGTTTGTATAATCCTGATTCATTCCATTCCTAAATCCGTTTCTGCGCAGGGTATTCAATTTAAGGCAGGAAGTTTTGAACAAATTCTTGCCCAGGCAAAAAGCCAAAACAAGGCTGTTTTTGTGGAAATTTACCTCAACGGCTGCCCGCATTGCGAAGCATTGGCACCCGTACTGACTGAAAAAAAAGTGGGCGATTTTTATAATTCTGCCTTTGTGAGCCTCAAAGCCGAAGCCAACTCTGCGCTTGCGAAATCGTTGCAGGATAAGCAAAAACTTTACTTTCCCGAATTCCCCCTTTTCTTTTTCTTCGACGCCTCCGGTAAACTTCTGCATCAGGCTACGCCATCCGACAAACCAACGCGCCCTGAATTTATTGAAGAAGTACTGCGCCACGGAACCAACGCCCTCAATCCGGCAGTTCGAACAAGCAGCTACCCCGCCCGATTCGCACAAGGCGAACGCACGCCTGACTTTCTCATAAATTATGGAAAATATACCAAAGCTACCCGCGATACCGCCCGTTTAATGGAAATTTCAAACGAGCTCGCCCGTCTTTTTGTGCAACCTGCCGATCTGGAAAGTCAGGTAGGATTTTATATTTTGGGACGAATTATTCCTGATTTCCAAAATCCGATGGCGCAGTATTTCTTTACCCATTTGGATACCTACCGCAGCCGCTACGGTGTGCGGGAAATACAGCAGGCCGGCGAAGGAATTCTCTTCCAGACGCTGTACGGCCACCGCACCAACGATTTAACTTCTAAGGAAGTAATCGACATGCGAAAGGCAATGGAGTCGCTTGGAGTACCTGCGGCGGTTGTGGCCATGCGTACAATTTTGAAGGAGATAGAAACTCTCCTGCGCGAGAAAAACACAGCTCAGGCAACTGCCCGCTTTGATGCCTACCAATCGGCAAGTACATTGGGCTTGCCTGACTATGCCTATTTAGTGCGTTTCTTCAACGAAAAAGCGCCCGATTCATCCTACGCTGAAAGTTTGGTACGATGGGTGAACCGTGCCCTGACACAGGTAAAACCCGGCCAACCCGCCCGTGCCGAAGTAGCCGAACTGTACCGCGAACAGTCCGAAGCGTATCTGCGACTTGGGAAGAAAGCCGAAGGTAAAAAGGCCGCCGAAACAGCCCTTGCACTTGCCAAAGCGACCAAAGAAGCACTGCCTTCGTACGAAAAGCAGGTAGCGAAGTTTAGGTAAATTCCAGCTGTTTTTATGGCTTAGTGGAAAGGATTTACGTCTTTTTTTCATTTTGGAAAGACCAAAGTCTTTTTCAGGAATTTTCCATAGCTTTGTAATAGTATGCAAGCATACTTTTTTATCAAAGTCTAAACCTCTGTCATTTTTTATGGAACTAACCACCTTAACGCTCAGCACCGAAAACCACGTAGCCCATCTTCGGTTCAACCGTCCACAGCGCGCCAATGCGCTCAACCAAACGGCCTGGAATGAATTAAAGTGGGTTTTTGAACAATTGGATGAAGACGAAAATGTACGGGTAATTGTGCTGAGCGGCGAAGGAAAGCATTTTTGTTCCGGTATAGACCTCGAACTCCTCATGAGTGTAGCTACGCTCACAAATTCCTGCGAAGGGCGCAAGCGCGAACAACTCCGTAAACTGATTCTTGCTTTACAGGCCCCCATCAACGCTATTGAGCAATGCAGTAAACCCGTTATTGCGGCCGTTCACGGCGGCTGTATCGGCGGCGGCGTAGATATTGTGAGCGCCTGCGACATGCGTTTTTGTACGGAAGATGCGTATTTCACTATTCGGGAAATAGACATGGGGATGGTAGCCGATTTGGGCACGCTTCAACGTCTGCCAAGGTTGATTCCGGAAGGCATCATGCGCGAAATGGCCTATACCGGGCGAGCTGTGGCGGGTCCCGAAGCCGCCCGGATCGGGTTGGTCAATGCTACGGAAATTGATCAAGCGTCGCTGATGGACAAAGTTCAGAATCTGGCCGGGCAAATTGCCCGCAAGTCGCCGTTGTCGATTCGTGGCACCAAGCATATTCTCAACCACAGCCGCGAACATAGCATCGCCGATGGGCTGGAATACATGGCCACCTGGAACGCCGCTATGCTGCTTTCCAGCGATTTAACTGAGGCTTTTCAGGCAACTATTCAAAAACGACAGGCCGAATTTGAAGGATAACTGGCAATAATTTTCCCTTACCTACCCATTACTACACGAAAAAAATCATCAACTATATGAACCATACACAAGGAATGCTGCGTGACGATGCGTTGCGTGGAAAAACAATCATAGTAACTGGCGGCGGCACGGGCCTTGGCAAATCCATGGCTACGTACTTTCTCAAACTTGGGGCAAACGTCGTGATTTGCAGCCGTCGCAAAGATGTACTCGACGAGGCAGCACTCGACCTGGAACAGACCACCGGCGGATCGGTATTGGCCGTAGCCTGCGACGTTCGCAAGCCGGAACAGATCGAACAGGTGATTGCCGAGGCAATTGCCCGTTTTGGTGCGGTACATGGTCTGGTCAATAATTCGGCAGGAAACTTTATCAGTCCCACCGAACGGCTCAGCTACAAGGCCATTGATGTAATCGTGGATATTGTGCTGAGAGGAACCTACTATTTCACCCTCGCGCTGGGTAAGTACTGGATTGAAAAAGAGATCAAAGGAACGGTCCTGAACATTTCGACAACCTACGCCTGGACCGGGTCAGGATGGGTCGTTCCGTCGGCGATGGCCAAGGCAGGTGTGCTGGCTATGACCAAATCGCTAGCCTTTGAATGGGCCACGCATGGCATTCGGCTCAATGCCATTGCACCGGGGCCTTTCCCTACCAAAGGTGCCTGGGATAGGCTTTTCCCGGCAGAACTTGCCGAAAAATTCGCTTTTGAAAACCGGATTCCGTTAAAAAGGGTGGGCGATCATCAGGAATTGGCTAACTTAGCGGCCTACCTGATGTCCGATTTTTCGGCCTACGTCACAGGTGAAGTCATTACCCTGGATGGCGGCGAAGTACTGGCTGCGGGGCAATTTAACTTTCTGAATGAAGTAACAGGCGAGCAGTGGGACACGATCGAAGGCCAAATCAAAAACGCCAACAGAAGTAGTAAAAAAGAAAGCTGAACATTTTTTAGACCTGAATTGGGTAAATCGACGTCTTCCTTCGTTATTTGAAGATACGAAGGAAAAATTATATGAAAGCACAACTTTATATTCTCGGATTTACGATTGCGCTCCTGAGCCTTGCCGCCTGCAATACGCCCCGGCAGGCTTCGCGCAGCTCCAATACACAGGCCGCTTCCGCTCCGCAAAATCAGGTACCTGCTGGCAACGACCCTACGCTGATTGGTGTAACGAGCACTTTCCTGGCCAAAGACTCTACCCAAATTCGGGTTTTTGTTTACATTGATGTAATTAAAGGTGATGAACCCCTGAGCCTGGAAGAATTCAGCTCGTTGTATAATCTTAACTACGTGATGTACTCAGATTACGGCACTCGCGACCGCCTTGCCTATGGCAATGTGCCCCTCGTGGCGCAGGAACTTTCGCGGGTTGACAATCAGATTGTGGCTCAGTTTGACCTGAAAAAACCTGCCAAAGATGCCGGTGTGCTGCTTATGGAAATCAGTCAGACCGGAACGCTGAAAAAAGTATTGAATGATCTTGCCGTACGCTTTGGCGGTGCCCGCGACAGCGATCGGTTCGGAATTTTTCCGGGGCAGCAGCAAGTGCCGTTGCGTCGGCATTTTGTGACTAATCAGGAGGAAATAAAAATTAGCTCGCTGAATGGCAGGAACGCTCCGCTGCAGGTGTACTATTACAAAGATTCTTTCGACGCCGCAGCATCGCCCATGAATACCGTGCCGCGCTCGGGTGCAAAATCCTTGAAAATTGATAGTTCGTTTACCATTCAGAGTGGTCAGTCCATGCGTTTTACTCAGGAAGGATTGTACTATCTTTTGTCTGACACGACGCGTACGGACGGTCTCGGGATTCTGGTTAAAAACGACCGATTCCCCAAAATGACCTATCCCGAGCAACTGGTAGAACCACTTATGTACATGAGTACCAATCAGGAAATCAAAGAGTTGCAGGAAGCTCGTGATAGCAAAAAAGCATTGGACAAATATTGGCTATCGCTCATGAACGGAAACCCGGAACTGGCACAGCAAATCATCAGAAACTTTTACACACGGGTAGAAGACGCCAATCGGCTGTTTACTACCTATAAAGAAGGCTGGAAAACCGATAAAGGAATGATTTATATCGTTCTGGGACCACCCGATAAAGTACAAAGAAGTAAAGAAAAGGAAGTATGGGTCTACGATCAACGGGGCAATGCAACCAACGTCAATTTTACATTTAACAAACGAACCAATCAATTTGTGGACGATCATTACGAACTGGTACGCTATGTAGAGTATCAGCCGATATGGTATCCCGTAGTAGAAGCATGGAGAAACGGCGCTATCCGATAAGAAAAACCCCCTCAATCCCGAAATCCGACATGGTTTTTGGGGTTCAATCCGTACTGGAAACCCTGCGTTCAGGGAAAGAAATAGAGCGCCTTCTGATTCAAAAAGATCAGGTTTTTCCTGACATTCAGAAATTAGCCGTAGAGTTGCAGGTGCCCCTGAGCCGGGTACCTCTCGAAAAACTCAACCGTCTTACCCGAAAAAACCATCAGGGTGTGCTGTGTTTTGTATCGCCCATTCGATACGTACCCGTTCACAACGTTCTGACGCAGGTATTCGAAGATGGCAAAACACCGCTGTTTTTGATGCTCGACCGCGTCACCGACGTGCGAAACTTTGGAGCAATTGCCCGCACAGCCGAATGCGCGGGATCGCAGGCGCTGTTGGTTCCCTTCAAAGGTGGAGCGCAAATCAACGCCGACGCCATGAAAACATCATCCGGGGCGCTCAATTACCTTCCGGTTTGCCGCGAGGGAAGCATTTTGGATACCCTGCATTACCTCCGCGACAGCGGCCTACAGGTTGTCGCCTGTACCGAAAAAGGCACGGACAATTTGTATGAGGTAGACTTTACCGTTCCGACGGTCATCATCATGGGCTCGGAAGAAGACGGTATTTCGGAACAACTACTAAAACTCTCGGATCATAAGGTCCGGATTCCGCTGATGGGTCAGGTTGAGTCACTCAATGTTGCGGCAGCTACGTCAGTCATTCTGTACGAAGTGGTTCGACAGCGCGTTCAATCCTGAACACGAGTTTCATGAAGAAAGCCGGGGAAGAAACCTTCCCCGGCTTTCTGTTTTAACCTAACCTTGAATCAACTTTCCAATGCTGTATAGTACGGGAATGCCACAAAAGTAGCGATTGGTAAGTCTCTGTTTTAGAGTTAATTCACGCCTTTTTTAAATGCAGGAAAATGACTCAATCGGAGCGTATTCCAGTTTTATTGTATAGGTAATTCTACTTGATTTATCCAACGGAAATCACACAACTGCCTAATAAACAATTACTTACAATAATTAAATATACCAGATTTTACCACCTCCTTGCCTTTGGACACTAATGCTTGTAACTTCAATCGAAGATTAAACTCTTCCAGATAAAATTTTAAATAAACCCTAAATTGTACACACAACATGAATCTGAAAAAATTTACCGGCGAGGAAGGAAAATTAATCAGTGCTAAGGAGGCCACTACAATTATCAACCGCTTCCACGAAAAAAAGAAGAAAGAAGGTAGTAAACCCAAAACTTACACCGAAGCTCAGTTTTTTGGCAATAAGCAACTTGCCAAACTCATGCAAAAGGAAGGATGTGTAGGGCTGCGATTTTATTTTGGCGTTTCAGAAGATACAGAATTCAGCGATCATATAGTCGTAGTTGCTGTGAATGAAGATGGCAAGGATCTTACAAGCACACGAATAGGGCTCAAAGACATGCCCGAAGACCGGGGCGACGCACTGACCGGGGGCCCCGTTTGTCCGCACAGCTGTAACCCTTAATTACTGAAAGCCAATGGCTTACTTAACCTTTATTGAGCGTTATTTTTTGGCGAGTGTTGCCGTATTTTTTATTGCAGTCCCTCTGGCATTATCCCTATATCGGTATTCATCCCTCGACAAAGCCTTTAAACTATTACTCATATTCCTGTGTCTGGATCTGGTGATTGGCCTGGGGATGTTTCACCTTGCCGCTTACCGAACCAATAACATTCCGCTGGTAAACCTGTTTGTACCCGTACGGTACCTGCTTTTTGCCGGAATGTTTTTCTATAATTTTAAATCAATCCGGTTAAAAAAAGTTATTCAGTATACGATGATCGGCTTCGTGCCATTTACGCTGCTGGATACCTACACAAGCAATGCAAACCTCGCCGATTTGCACAATCATATGGTAGGTAAGTATGCGCAGGTTGTAGAAAGTATACTGGTTATCCTGTGGGTGTTGCTTTATTTTTATGAAATCATAAAGACTCTGAATGTTACAAACATTATTAGCTACCCGTTTTTTTGGGTTTGTGCCGGGTTATTGATTTTTTATTCGGGCAATATCTTCTATTTTCCATTTTGGTACTACATGAACAGATGGGAAAATGACTTACAGTTGGGTTTTATTGAGGAAATCCCCTATGCCGTAGAAATCATCTCCCTGTTTTTGTTTTCAATCGGTATTTGGCTTACAAAATCGCACTATGACAACATTGAATCCTGAACAAATACGCTGGGCGGTTTTCATAGCTACATTAGCCATGCTGATGATGGCAATCTTTGTGATTGCCTTTGTCATTTACTATCAGAAGCGGCAACTCGAACAGGAGAAAAAATTACGGGATGTAGAAAAAACCTATCAGCGGATGCTCCTTGAAACGGCCCTCAATTCTGAGGAAGCCGAACGCAGACGAATCGCTCAGGATCTTCATGATGATATTGGTACAATGCTCTCTCTCACAAAGTTAAGCCTCAATCAGCTGCACAAAATTGTTCACAAAGAAGAAACCCGTACCGAATTCACTCTTAATAAAGCGCAGTCGCTTGTCGAAGAAACGATCATTCACGTGCGCCGCATCACGCGCGACCTGGTCCCTACTACCCTCGAACAGTTTGGCCTCGTGGCAGCAATCGACGAATTTATTCATCGCCTGGGCGATAATCTCGCGCTGACCGTTCATTTCCATTGCGATGCCGACAACATTCCCCGGCAATCGCCCAAGGTAGAGCTGGCGCTTTACCGCATCATGCAGGAGCTGGTCAACAACGCCATCAAGCACTCCAACTGCAACGAAATCGAAATTGACCTGCACCTCGACCGGGGAAAACTGGAACTGCAAGTGACCGACAATGGCAAAGGATTTGATGCTCAGGAAATAAAAATGAGCGATCAGGCCGGCCTTGGCCTGCGCAACATCGAAAGTCGACTGAGTGTCATTAATGGAAATGTCAACTATCAGACTCCCGGCATTCGGGGATCCCGGGCCCGCGTGCAGATTCCGGTCGGTCCTGAGCGCAATACCAAACCCGAGCCACTGCATCCGTTCAGAAAAACTCCCGCAGGCGTCACCGGAACCTAACAGCGTCATTGTCCTATCTGCCAATAAGTACGTATATTGCCGCCAATTCCTGGACTCTTGCCCCGTTCTGACATGAAAACCCTGAAACTTGCCATTGCCGACGATCATGAACTCTTTCGAAAAGGTTTTATTTCGATGCTTAGTGTCATTCCCGATTTTGAGTTTGTGCTGGAAGCCGCCAATGGGCAGGAATTGATCGAAAAAATTGCCCTTAATTCGCCCGACATTATTTTAATGGACTTGCAGATGCCCGTCATGGACGGCATGCAGGCTACCGAAATTATCCTCGAAAAATACCCGCAGATCAAGGTTATCGTCGTGTCTATGTACGACGAAGACCGCTTTGTGATTCACATGCTGGAAAAAGGAGTGCAGGGCTATCTGCTCAAAGATACCTCGCCCGACGAAGTGGAAAAAGCAATCCGAAGGGTAGCCGAAGAAGGGTTTTATTACAGTGATTTTGTGTCAAGAGCGATGCATCGAAAAATGGTCAACCGCTCCCCAAACAAACAGCCGTTTTTCCCAAACGCCGCCAATGTCGGGCTATCCAATCGCGAGCAGGAAGTGCTTCAACTTTTGTGCGACGGCTTGTCTACCTCCGAAATCAGCGACAAACTTTTTATCAGCAGCCGCACCGTAGAAGGGCACCGCCTGCGTATTCTCGAAAAAACCGGCACCAAAAACACCGCCGCCGCCGTAGCATTTGCCTACAAAAATCATCTGATTTGATGGTTTCCTGCCATTGTTGGTGGTTTGTCAGCTACACCAAAAACGTACTTGTAATGTCGTTGGTGAGAACACCAACGACGGCACAAAAATCCAAATTTCATGTTTCACTTTAAGGCAACTTTTCTATCTTTGCTTCGTGGACAAAAATCAGAAACATAGAACGATAGTATTTTACAAAAACTACTTTCAAGAATTTTTCGAAAGACAAAACAAAAAGGTTAAGGCAAAAATTGTTTGGACTTTTGACTTGATTGAAGACTTGCAAAGAGTTCCAGAATCCTATCTTAAACACCTTGAAAATACGGATGGGCTTTATGAAATCCGAATTAAAGCAGGAAGCGACATTTTTAGAATTTTCTGTTTTTTTGACCAGGGAAAATTGGTGGTTCTAGCAAACAGTTTTCAGAAGAAAACACAAAAAACACCAAAGAAAGAAATTGAAATGGCCCTTAAAATAAAGGCAGAATATGAAAGCGAAAAATAAGAACTTAATGACATTGGAAGAGTTCAAAGAAAAGAACTACGGCAAACCTGGAACAAAGGAACGTGACGAACTTGAAGCAGGTTATGAAGCATTCAAAATTGGTGCATTGATTCACGACACTCGCATAGAAATGGGAATGACACAAGAAGAACTTGCTGAAAAAGTTGGGACAACTAAATCCTATATTTCTAAAATTGAGAACAATTTAAAAGAAGCTCGTATTTCGACACTTCAAAAAATCATAGAGCTAGGTTTTGGTGGACGACTTGAACTTAAAATAAAAATCTAACAAACGACTTTGCAACAGAAGTAAACTACTTCTTACAAAAAGGGCTTCCGTAGTCAGCCTGACGGCTGTAGGGAAAACAGCAACGTCGGCACAATAGCATTCAAAAAAAATCAACCGCTACTGCCGCTTATAATAATTCAGCGTTACACTCGGTGCGTTACGCCGCTCACTAATAGTAAAATAGCCATTCATTTCTTTATCAAAGCATACAGCCTCTCCCTGCGGTTCGAGCTCATAGGGAAGCATCTTATCCGGATTTTTGGTCAGTACCTCGCCTATTGACTGACCCTCAGGCCGTTTCCAATAGTAAATCGCAGAATACGTCCGAACAATAATTTCTTTTCCGTCCGCCGAAATATCTCCACCCGTAGCTAAAAGTACCGTAGGAATTCGTCCTATCAACTCCGCACGCATCACTCCTTCAATTGCCTGCGGATAGGGCAAACGGTATAAGTTTGTCTGAGTAAGTTCTTTGGAAACTATAAACAGGTCTTTTGTCAACGGATCGAATAGCAACGTTTCCGCATCACGCGGACTGTCGGGATATTGGTACGTTATCCGGTCAATGGACGCAGCATTGAACTGCCCGTCGAGCGAAGTCAATTCGGGCATGCGGTAAATGAACTGCGACGTGACGCCCGGATTAGAATCGTTGTTTCCAATATCACCCACGTACAAATAGCTTACACCCTCCGTTGGGCCCGCTCCCACGGCAATATCTTCCCAATCCCGGTTGGTTATTCCTGTGGGGATATAGCTGCGAATGTCTGTGCCGTCATGTTTAATCAAATACAATTTAGTTACACTTCCTGCATCCTGATGTGTCCACAAATACCCGTTGATGGTTCGGCTATCGGTAAGTCCGGAGGCTTCGTCTATTTGTCCGGGAGTGATCGGAAATCGCTGAGGAACAGTGGCAAAAGAATCAGATCGCCCGCCTCCGGCTCCGGGTTTTAAGGGGTTTTTCTCTCCGCAGCAATAAAAGATAAAGGCAAGAATTGCGATTAGGGAAAATTTCCTACATGATTTCATAGAATGTTCGGAACGATAGATTTGTCAAAAATACGTACTTTTGGCCCGTAACTTACAAACTACAACCTACAATATTGAATTAATTCCATTTTATGTTACGAACTCATACCTGTGGCGAGCTGCGCTTAGATCATGTAAATCAAGAAGTTACCCTTTGTGGATGGGTACAAAAAGTACGTGATAAAGGAGGTATGCTTTGGATTGATCTAAGAGACCGCTACGGCCTGACGCAACTACTTTTTGACGATAGCTCCTCCACTCGTGAACTCCTCGAAACCGCCCGCACGCTGAGCCGGGAGTTTGTCATTTCGGCCAAAGGAGAAGTAATTGAGCGTTTTTCCAAAAATGATAAAATAGATACCGGAGCCATTGAAGTACGGGTAACCGAACTCGTCATCCTGAATCCTGCCAAACTGCCTCCTTTTCTGATTGAAGATGAAACGGATGGCGGCGACGATCTCCGCATGAAATATCGCTACCTCGATCTGCGGCGGTCGCCGGTACGCAAAAATCTTGAACTGCGCCATCAGGTAGCCCGGCATACCCGCAATTACCTCGACGACCTCCGGTTTATAGAAGTAGAAACTCCCGTTCTGATCAAATCTACGCCCGAAGGTGCCCGCGATTTTGTAGTTCCCAGCCGCATGAACCCCGGTGAGTTTTATGCGCTGCCCCAATCGCCCCAAACCTTCAAGCAACTCCTGATGGTGTCCGGCTTTGATCGCTACTACCAAATCGTGAAGTGCTTCCGGGATGAAGACCTCCGCGCCGACCGCCAACCGGAATTTACCCAAATTGACTGTGAAATGTCTTTCGTAACGCAGGAAGACATCCTTAATACCTTTGAAGGGCTGATTCGGCACCTGTTTCTGAAAGTCAAAAACCTGGAACTGCCCGAAGTACCCCGCATCACCTACGCAGAAGCCATGAAACGCTTTGGGTCAGACAAACCCGATATTCGGTTTGGTATGGAATTCGTCGAACTTAAAGGCGAAGACCGGGACCTCACTTCCGGGAAAGATTTTGTCGTCTTTGATTCTGCCGAGCTTGTCGCGGGTATTTGTGCGCCCGGCTGTGCGGTCTATACCCGCAAGCAGCTCGATGAACTGACCGAGTGGATCAAGCGGCCGCAAATCGGTGCCAAAGGGTTAATATATGTTCGCTACAACGAAGACGGCAGCCTGAAATCTTCGGTAGATAAATTCTACGACGAAGCCACGCTCAGACAGTGGGCCGATGCCTTCGGCGCCAAACCCGGAGACCTGATGCTGATTTTGCCCGGCGAAACCGACAAAGCCCGTAAGCAACTCAACGAGCTGCGCCTCGAAATGGGCACACGCCTCGGATACAGAAAACCCGATAACTACCGGGTCCTATGGGTACTCGATTTTCCACTTTTAGAATACGGAGAAGACGAAACCGATCCTTCTACCGGCCGGTGGTACGCCATGCACCATCCATTTACCAGCCCCAAACCGGAAGACATCGCCCTGCTTGATACGGCGCCCGGCAAGGTGCGCGCCAATGCCTACGACCTCGTGATCAACGGCGTGGAGGTTGGCGGCGGTTCCGTTCGGATTTTCCAGAAAGAGCTGCAGCAAAAGATGTTTGCCCTGCTCGGGTTCAGCCCCGAAGAAGCACAGGCGCAGTTTGGCTTTTTGCTGAATGCCTTTGAATTTGGTGCGCCTCCGCATGCGGGCATTGCCTTTGGATTTGACCGCCTGTGTTCGCTGTTTGGTGGAGTCGATTCCATCCGGGATTTTATCGCGTTTCCTAAAAATAATTCCGGCCGGGATGTCATGATCGACTCCCCCTCGCCCATTGCCCCGCAGCAAATGAAAGAACTGAGTATTCAGGTCGCACTCTCCTAAATTGAACCGACCGTTTACGAACTTGAAAAGTATGTTTTATACCATCCGTCTGAATTTTTTAGTTATTGATAAGGCCGTTACATCTATCCCATCGCCGTGGAGATATATCCCAATTATGACTACTAATCGTTTTCTATTGCCTCGTTTCCTCTGCCTGCTTGCTCTTAGCCTGCTTTTACTCAACCTGCCAACCCACGCTCAGTCGCGGATTGGCAGTCCGGCACAGGTGTCCCCGGCGCAGCTGCTTTCCTACTATAAGCAAGCCAAAGCAAGTGGCATGACTGACATGCAAATCGAGCAGGCCGCGATGGCTCAGGGCTACACGCTGAGTGATATTGCCAAACTGCGTACGGCCCTGATGGAAGCTCAGAAAAACCCAAACGCTACCTCCGGCATGAAGCGTGATACCACTTCCAATACCCGCGAGCAGGTCGGAACGTCGCTCAACGACGACCCGCAGGCTTCGGAGCCTCCTGTGGAACTTTCAGACATTGAAAAAAGAATTTTCGGGGCCAATTTTTTCAGAAATACTTCCCTGACCTTTGAGCCAAACCTACGCATGGCTACGCCCAAAAACTACGTCCTGGGCCCCGACGATCAGCTCATTGTGGATATTTATGGCAATGCAGTAGAAAATTTCCAGCTGAATGTCAGCCCCGAAGGAACGGTCAAGATGCTGAACCTTGCGCCCGTGTACGTCAACGGCCTCACAATTGAGCAGGCATCCGAGCGGATCGTGACCCGCCTGCGGCAGGCTTTTTCTTCCCTCAATCGTCCCGGCAGCGGCACCTATGCAACCATATCTTTGGGCGACGTCCGTAGCATTCGGGTAGTTGTTACGGGCGAGGTCAAGCGGCCCGGTTCGTACACCGTTTCTTCGCTTGCCACGGCTTTTAACGCCCTGTACCTCTCAGGTGGCCCCTCCGAAAACGGCTCTTTCCGTAAGATTGAAGTCATTCGGGGCAATAACGTAGTCGCCAAAATTGATCTCTACTCGTTTATCGTCAATGCCGAGCTGAAAGACAATATCACCCTGCAGGATCAGGACATCATCATGGTTCATCCGTATCAGGCACGGGTAGAACTCATCGGCGAGGTCAAGCACGAAGGTCTCTTTGAAGCCCGGCCCGGCGATACCTTTCAGGATCTCATGCGCTACGCCGGCGGCTTTGGCAGCAATGCCTATACAGCCTCCGTTCGCTACCGCCGAAATACCGGAAAAGAATTACGCATCGGGATGATTGGCAGCGACGCCGCCGAATCCTTTCAACTCAAAGACGGCGACCTCTATCAGGTAGATCCGCTGTTGGATCGCTACGAAAACCTCGTTACCATCGAAGGCCCCGTGTTTCGCCCCGGTCTGTATGCCATCGAAGCCGGATCCTCCACCGTTAAAGAACTTATCCTGAAAGCCGAAGGCCTGCGGGAAGATGCCTTCCTGAACCGCGCCATCATTCAGCGTAAAAATGAATACCTAAGTCCGCAAACGGTTTCCTTCGACCTCGGACAACTGATGCGCGGCGAAATTGAGGATATTCCCCTCAAACGGGAAGATATTTTAGTCATTAAGTCGGTTCAGCAGTTGCAGGCAACTCAAAATATCAGCATTCAGGGTTCGGTAAATAAACCCGGAACCTACGCCTATTCGGAAGGCATGACCGTCTCCGACCTCATTTATCTGTCCGGAGGCTATGCCGAAGGCGGTACGCCCGACCGCATCGAGGTAGCCCGGCGCGTCAGGGACGACTCTACGGATCTTGCACCTTCCCAAACCACCCGTATTTTTTCTTTCGATATTGAGGAAAACCTGCAGCTGCAGCCCAAGGACCGTAGGTTTCGGCTACAACCCTTCGACCTCGTCTTTGTGCGGAAATCTCCGCGCTATGATACCCAAAAAACCATCGTGATTTCCGGTGAAGTGAACTACCCCGGACGTTACGCAATCCTAAACAATACGGAGCGTATTTCCGATATAATCGAACGGGCCGGTGGCCTTAAAGCCAATGCCTACCTCGCTGGCGCCCGTCTGACCCGACAACTTACCAAAGATGAACAGAAAAACACCCGCACGCTGGAAGAAATGACCCGCAAGCAACTTGAACTCCAGCAACAGCCGACCGAAAACGATAGGAAAGACGAAGATATAGAAGCAACACCTACCGAACCGCCCGTGACCCGTCAGCTAGTGGGCTTAGACATGGTTTCGCTCCTGCGTGATATTTCCTCTCCCGCCAATATTTTGTTGCAGGAAGGTGACTCGATCATCATTCCACGAAAGATTGAAACCGTTCGCATACTCGGGGAAGTACTCAACCCTTCCATCGTAAACTACGATCCAAAGTTTAGTTTTAACGACTACATTTCGCAAGCCGGCGGCTATACGGATAATGCCCGAAAGCACAAAGCATTTGTGGCCTATGCCAACGGCCGGCTCGACCGCACCAAACGCGCGCTATTTTTCATCAGCCGCCCCAAAATTACGCCCGGTACAACTATTAATGTCCCAATCAAAATTGATAAGTCGGGGCGCGAAACTACACCCGCCGAACGGGTGGCTATCTTATCACTCCTGGGAACCCTCGCTCTCACCATTATCCGGTTGTTTTAACCATTATGAACCTCATGAATGAAACTCCTTCTCCCCCTTCTTCGGAAGTCATCGAAGTTAGTTTGTCCGATATTTTTGGCTTTTTCAAACGAAATTGGCTGATCCTGTTCTTCGCCGGGTTGCTTTCCGGGGCAGCAGGCTACGGAATATCACATCTCATAGCTCCCCAATTTGAAGCGACCGCCAAAATACTGCCCGAATTCGGTTCCGGTACTGGTGCCGGGGGGCTAAGCGACCTGGCAAGCCTTGCCGGTTTTTCCCTGGGTAAAAGCAGTTCTGATGCCCTGCGTCCCGACCTCTACCCGAGTATTCTCAGCAGCAAAACATTCCTGATGCAGGTGCTATCTACTCCTTTCCCGCTGCAAAATGGCGAAAAGATCGTGTTGGCTAGCTACCTCGACGAAGAAGCGCAACCCCTGAGCCCGCAGCAACTCGCGCAGGGAGATACACTCATTACGCTTAGCAAAGAACAGGAACGCGTCATGAAGGATGTGGCCGCCCGCATCACCGCAAGCATGGATAAAATGTCCGGCGTCATCAGCATTCGGGCCGAAATGCCGGACCCAACGCTCGCTGCGGCCTGTGCCACCTACACGCTTAGTTACCTCAAAACCTTTGTGGGCGAGTACCGGGGAGGGAAAAAGGCCGAAAAAGTTGCCTTTCTGCGCACGCAGGTCAATGAAGCAAAGGGGAAATACCAACGTACCGAAGTGGCGTTGAATGCCTACCGCGACCGCAACCGCAGCGCCTTCACCAACATGGCACAGGTAGAAGAGCAACGCCTGCAAAACGATTACCTGCAGGCGCAAACCCTCTACGGTGAGTTGACCCGACAGCTGGAAGCCGCCCGCCTGCAGGCCCTGGAAGAAGCCCCCGTGCTAAAGGTACTCGAACCACCGATGATACCCAACTGGAAGAGTAAGCCCAAACGAAGCCTCTATGCCCTCGGTTTTGCCATTCTTGGCGGATTTTTGGTTTTAATTGTACTTTTGTTTGTTAAGGAAAAAATTCATCATAAATTCGGATGAAATACTCCTATTCAAAAAAGGCTTTCATAGGAAAATGGCTAAGTGACCGTTCGATAACAATCATTTTTTTAAAAGCAGTAGCCTCCCTATATTAGTTGAGTATTTTAACTATTTTTGCCGAACTCCAACTACTTTTTCTATGAAATCGAACTTTACATTCCTCCTGTTGCTGCTCGCTGTTTCCTTTGGTGCAGTAGCGCAAAATCAAATCACTACCCCCGCCGGGCAGCCTTTGGTCATCGGGAATCAAGGCGTAAGGCTTTCAAACCTCAACAGCAGCACGCCAACACAAGCCGCGAACGGCAAGGTGCTAACCGTTGATGCCAACGGACTCCTCTTTCTCGCTCCTGATGAAGGAGGCACCCCAAGTCAATGGACCAACAATGCCGCAAATATCTTTTTCAATACCGGTAACGTAGGGCTTGGCACAAACACGCCGCTCCAAAGACTGCATGTCAATGGGGATATTAATATTCCAAGTGCGAATGCTATTAGGATAAATAATTTACCATTTTTAAGAGCTCCTGGAACCGCAAATACTATCATAGGTAATTATGCGGGAAGTGTTTTGTCTAGCGGTGCATATAATGTATTCATAGGATCATATGCAGGAGAAAGTAATACTACCGCAAATTTCAATGTATTTTTAGGTACATATGCAGGACAAAAAACTACCTCAGGAACAAATAATTTTTTCGCCGGTGTAAATTCCGGAAAGTTAAATACGACAGGACAATCAAATACATTTATAGGTAGTGGAGCTGGTTCCTCAAATACAACTGGTTCATTAAACACGTTCATTGGACCCAATGCAGGAGCTTCGAATACAACAGCTAGCTTAAACTTTTTTTGTGGCGTGAGCTCAGGATATGACAATACAACCGGAGTAAGAAATCTATTTCTTGGGTATAATTCTGGCAGAAACAGTCAAACAGGTAATGATAACATATTATTAGGTGCAAATAGTGGACAAGGACTTATATCAGGAGGTGAAAATATTTTCATTGGATACAATTCAAAACCGTCTGGAATAAATGCTGCCACATTATCCAATTCAATTGCTATTGGAACCAATTCAACGGTAACAATAAGCAATGCTATGATATTAGGAACATCAGCAACAAATATTGGAATAGGAAATAATGCGCCAACTTCACGATTGCACGTGACCTTAGGTGGAACAACCTCAACAGGAGTAAGATTTGAAAATCTTCCAAATGTAAGCGGCACTGTATATCCATTATTTGTAGATTCGAATGGTAATATACTAAAATCTAATACTTCAAGTGCTCGGGAATCTGCATCTCCAATAGATAACAATTGGAGAATAGACGCAGATAATAATTTACAAAATCTAAATAGTGGAAGTGTCGTTATCGGTGATAAATTAGAGAGAATTCCAAAAGGTTATAAATTGGTCGTATCTGATGGCTTATTAACTGAAAAAGTAAAAGTAGCTGTAAAGAACACTTCGGAATGGTCAGATTATGTATTCAATACTAATTACAAATTGATGGATTTAAATGAAGTGAAAAATTATATAGAAGAAAATAAACATCTACCAGATGTCCCTAGTGCAAAAGAAATGGTAAAACAAGGAAACGACTTGCACAGAACAGATGCTCTCTTACTTAGAAAGATCGAAGAATTGACTTTATATTTACTTGAAATAAAAGACGAAAACAAAGAATTGAAGAATCGTATAATTGATCTAGAAAAGAGAGGTAACAACCCATAAAGACAAAATTAAAAAATTTAATATCATATTACATTCTGAATATCTCATTTAGAATGTAATATGATATTTTTTTTCAGAGGCCTAAATCTATAAATAACAATTAAAAAAATTAGAAATCAAATTTAATGCTTAAAAAAGGAGTATCGAATTTAGTTGGTCAGATAATAAGGATGGCAACAACTATAATAAGTATACCAATTTTAATCTCGCTACTTGGAACTGAATTATACGGGTTATGGACTTGGTCGACAACTATAATTAGTATATTTCAACTTTCAGAGGCGGGATTGAGTTCAGGACTCATATATTTTTTATCCAAAAATGAACATTCAACTGAGTTAAAAAATCAAACATTAACAAACAGCATAGTTCTTTTACTTGTCTCAATTTTATTTGTAATTCTGACAATTCTCTCTTTTTCATTTTTATTAATAAACCTATTACCATCATCAGCTCAAAGATATGAATTGGAGTTGTCAATAGTATTAGAATTAGGTTCTATACTAATTGCTCTAAGAATTATTCAAAACTTGTATTGGTCAATTTTACAATCAAAACAAAGGTATGAATTATTAAATGTTTTTCAGACAGTACAAATTGTAACAATAAATGCGTCATTTATTATTCTTGCATATTTCAAACTTACTTATCTGCCATATTTTATTATAGCAAGTATAATAATTACAATAATAACCATAATAATTTTATTAAAATTTTTGAATATTTTACAAAATTTCAATTGGAGTTTTGAAATATCAAATTTCAAGACGTTTGTCAAATACAATTTGAGAATTTGGGGTGGAAGTATTGGATCATCTATTTTTACACATGGTGATAAAATGCTTATCGCAAGCCTTTTAGGACCATCAGTTTTAACTGTATACACTGTATTTACTAACATATGTATACAATTAAATCAATTAACTGCACAAGTTGCTCATCCAATTTTTCCACTAATAAGTTCTTACCAAGAAGATAATAAGGCTAATCCAAACCAAATATTCAAATCATTTCTTAAGGTATTTGTATTGAATATTACTGTTTCCTTTGGAGGATCGCTATTCTTAATATGTTTTTCGGAAGAAATCTTAATATTCTTTTTGAAAGAAAATTTCAAGTATGAGTACATTAGACTTGTTGCAATGGAAAAATAGTCTTAAATTTGGCACATGAAAATATCGATAAATGATCTAAAAAATGAGCGTCAATGGCGTTCTGCAACCGGACTTAATAAGGAAAGATATATTAAGTTGTTAAAATTATTTGATTCTTCATATCAAAATACTTTTGGTTGTACA
>NZ_SMJU01000029.1 GCF_004348825.1 Arundinibacter roseus | reverse complement strand
AAATACTGGGCTGGAAAAACACATGATTATACAATTTTAAAAGAAGAGTTATCTCCATTACTTAATTGGTTTAAGAATTTGGACGTATATTTAGACTTAGGGTATTTAGGATTTGCAAAAGATTATTGCTGTAAATCTATTTTTATGCCTTCAAAATCCAAAAAATCTAGCCCATTGACAGAAGATCAAAGACATTTTAATAGACAATTATCAAGTCAACGTGTTGGTATCGAGCATAGTATAGGTGGAATGAAAAGATATCGTATCATATCTGACCGTATTAGAGCACATAATCTTGACAACCACGATTCAGCCATGGAAGCATGTGCTGGATTATGGAATTTTTACTTATCTACTTGAAAATCAGCATTGCATCAAGTCTACTGTGTTCATTTTTGTAGACCTTCTGCCAATCACTTACCTTTGTGTCCTGTTTTTGTTCAATCAATCCAAAACTTACAACCCACGAATTATTTGCTTTACAGCATTTTTGCGGGAAATTTTTATTCATGAAACTACTTCAAAATAAAGTAGCCCTCGTAACGGGGGCCTCACGAGGCATTGGCCGTGCCATTGCCCTGCGTTTTGCTCAGGAAGGAGCTCAGGTTGCATTTACATTTTTATCAAGTATCGAAAAAGGACAGGCATTGGTTGCCGAGCTGGAAGCCTTTGGAGTGAAAGCTATCGGGTATAAATCCGATGCATCTGATTTTCAGGCTGCCGAGGATCTTGTAAATCAGGTAATTGCTGATTTTGGGAAATTAGATATCCTGGTCAATAATGCGGGTGTAACAAAGGATGGACTTCTGATGAGGATGAGTGAAGAGCAGTGGGATACGGTAATCAGAATAAATTTGAAGTCGGTATTTAACCTGACCAAAGCCGCTACAAAATCCATGATGCGCGCCAAAAGCGGCTCCATTATTAACATTACGTCAGTAGTAGGTATTCGGGGAAATGCCGGACAGGCCAATTATGCGGCATCAAAAGCGGGAATCATTGGGTTCACAAAATCAGTAGCCCTCGAACTGGGTTCACGGAATATTCGCTCAAATGCTGTGGCTCCCGGTTTTATCGAAACCGAGATGACCGATGCCATTGAGGCCAAAGCACTGGAAGATTGGAAGCAGTCGATTCCGCTGCGGCGCGGTGGACAACCCGAAGAAGTAGCAGATGCCTGCGTGTTCCTGGGTTCTGATATGTCGCGATACATATCCGGTCAGGTTTTGCAGGTCGATGGCGGCATGCTTACCTAGCGCCAGTTGGTTTTGTGGAAGATTTTAAACTTCCACAAAACCATTCATAGGGTTTTCCACGTTATGGTTGTATCTTGTCTGGATACCCACTTTAACCTACCATCCGAGATTTTACGCTGCATCCATGCGATCCGAACTATTCCTACAATCTTCCCCCTGGTTCATACTCCTTTGTCTATTGGTCGGTTCGGCCTATGCGTTTTTTTTATACAAGCCTGAACCAACATGGAGTAAAAACCTGAATGTACTGCTGGCTATTCTGCGCGGAACACTCGTTTCTGTGCTTTGTTTTCTGCTGTTAGCTCCCCTTGTTCGGACCATTCAGACCACAACAGATAAAGCCAAAGTAGTTTTTGCAATTGATAATTCATTGTCTGCAAGCGGCGTGGCTGACAAGGCTTTGCCCTACATCAAAGAAGCGCAGGAACTGCTGTCTGCCAATGGCTATGAAGTTTCGGTACAGACTCTGACGGATGAAACCAAAATTGAAAATCTTGATTCAATTCGTTTTACTGCGTCTACGACCAATCTGGCAGGAATGCTGGGAAGTATTCGATCTAATTTTGAAAATCAGAATCTTACGGATGTAATTTTATTATCAGACGGAATAGTTAATCAGGGAATAGCACCCGCCTCGGCGACCTATCCATTCAGAATCAATACGATAGCTATTGGAGATACGGTTCTAAAACAGGATATTCAGATTCGGAACGTGACAACTAACCGGGTGGCGTATATGGGTAATGAATTTCCAATACAGGTAGACATAACGGCAAATGGCCTGGCTGGACGGAGTACTGTGCTGTTGCTTAAGCAGGGTGGACGGTTAATTGCCTCTCAACCCATTCAGGTCAATCGCAATGATTTTTTTCAGTCGTTTACCTTTACAACTTCTTCAAATCAAAAAGGGGTACAACACTACACCGTTGAACTCGGTGCCGTTGCCGGAGAATTTACTGCCAAAAACAATCGCCGGGAAGTCTACATTGACATAATTGACGGTCGCGAAAAAATTCTGATGCTCGGCCTGGCGCCGCATCCCGATATCAAGGCCTTACGAAGCATTATTGAAAAAAACGAGAATTTTGAACTGGACGTACGTCTACTCACAACAACGCCAAACCTGGTAGATATTTCTGAAAAAGCCTACGACCTGATAATCCTGCATCAACTGCCGGATGTCTCAGGGCTTGGTGCTGAGTTTATTCGAAAATTGCTATCACAAAATACACCTGTGTTTTTCATTTTGGGCAATCAGTCATCCGTTGGAGCGGCTAATTCCTTGCATCGTACGCTACAAATTTCGTCGGGTTCGGGGCAGTTTGATAAAGTAACAGGTCTTTTCAATTCCTCGTTTCAATTGCTGAATCTGGATCCCCAAAAACTTTCAATACTCGAAAAATTGCCGCCTCTATCTGTGCCTTTCGGTGAGTATCGGCTTTCCTCCGGTACAGAAGTTGTGCTTTATCAGCGGGTTGGAAGTGTAGCAACAACGAAGCCTCTTCTGGCAATTCATACGGCTGGGGAGCGAAAAATGGCCGTTTTGGCAGGTGAAGGAATCTGGCTTTGGCGGCAGGAAGAATTTGCTTTAACCGAAAGTCAGGCAGTAATTGACGAACTTTTCCAAAAAGTTATTCAACTATTATCAGTAAAAGAAGATAAGCGAAAATTCCGAGTCTATCCGGTAAAGGCTGAATTTGAGACAGGAGAACAAGCCCTGTTTCAAACCGAAGTGTATAATGATATTTACGAAAAAATTTACGGTCAGGAAATTCAGCTGAATATCACGGACGAAAAAGGTGTTGTTCAGGAATATGCCTACACCCACCGTGAAGAAAATCCAAGATTTGCCATAAGTGGTTTGGCAGAAGGAGTGTATCGCTATTCTGCGTCTACCACAATAAAAGGAAATACAGAACGGGTTAATGGTCAGTTTGTAGTTCGTACCACCGATTTGGAAGCACAAAATACAACGGCAGATTTCGGCATGCTCCGGGAGCTTTCGCAACGGACGGGCGGGCAATTTTTTCAGCCAACTACCCTTGAAAGTCTAACCCAAAAGATGATTGAAAATCGACCTCCTGACCGTCTTGACAGCACTGAACAAATGGCGGAGCTGATCCAGCTAAAATGGTTGTTCTTCCTGCTTTTATTGTTGGCAACTATCGAATGGGGCTTGCGGAAGTATAGTGGGAGTTATTGATCGTGGGATGAATAGAGTAGGTATTTTATGCTTTTTGTTACTATGCGTAAAGCCTGCAATGGCTTTGCAAAAACCCGATAATTGGCCCGAAGATTCTGTTGGTAATCCAAGACCAAATTATCGGCTGCTTCATGGAATGTTTGCTGCACAGTCGGTTTTGTATGCCGGCAGTTTGTACGGGCTCAGCAAGTCGTGGTACAAAAATCCCCTTACAAATTTCACAATTGCCGACGACATTCATGAGTGGAAACAGCTCGATAAACTAGGGCATATGTACACGTCCTACCAAATCAGTTTACTAACTGCTGAACTATATAAAAAAACAGGGATTAGCAAAAGACAGGCGGTTATTTATGGGGCGATCTCAGGATTCTTTTTTCAGACGCCCATTGAAATTTTGGATGGTTTTTCGCCAGATTATGGGTTTTCACCAAGTGATATGGTAGCCAATATTGCGGGCTCAGCACTTTTTGCAGGACAACAGCTGGCTTGGGATGAAGTGCGGATTCATCCAAAATTCTCCTTTCATTTTACACCCCTCGCCCAGGTGCGGCCCGAATTACTTGGCCGGAGCCGCTCAGAGCAATGGCTCAAAGATTATAATGGACAAACGTATTGGTTTTCAGGTAGTCCGGCCAGTTTCTTAACTAATTCCAAATGGCCGCCATGGCTTTGTTTTTCGGTTGGCTACGGGATTCAAAACATGGTGGCTGCCGAAAACGATAAAAGTATAGAGCTTGGATACAATCCATACCGCCAATACTATTTTTCAATGGATATTGATCTAACAAAAATTAAGACGAAAAGTAAATTTGTTAAATCCATAGCAAACGTGGTTAACACGCTGAAAATTCCGGCACCAACGGTTGAGTTTTCAAAAAAAGGAATTTCGTTTCATCCAATCTATTTTTAAAAATTTCAACAGAAAAGCATGAATATAGGAGACAAAGTACGGTTGGTACACGGCAAAGAAGAGGGAGTTGTGTATCGTTTCCTGGCAGGAAATATCGTTGAAATTGAGATTGAAGACGGGTTTAGAATTCCGGTTTTGCGGCAGGAATTAGTGCTTGTTTCACCGATGGAGGAGTCCCGGCTGTTGCGAAAGGAACAACCTGTTTTGTCCGTACCAGGCTCCCGCGATACACGTTCAGCAGGCCCTTTTTCGGCAAAAGGAATTTACCTGGCGTTTTTGCCAACAAATGACCGGGAATTAAGTGTCCATTTTATCAATAATACCGATTGGATTATTCCTTTTGTGGTATATGAAGATAAAGAAGGCAAACATACAGGACTTGGCTCCGGACTATTAAAGCCTCGCAGTTCGCAAAAACTGCACGATGTGTGGATGAAAGATTTTGAACAATGGGCATTGTATGAAATACAGGTTCTGTTCTTTAAAGATGGAGCAGGGACCATTCCAGCACCATTTCAAAAAAAGCTAAAATGTCGAGTTCAATCTTTCTACAAAAGAAAAATGAAAGCGCCTGTTTTGGGTAAAGATGCCTACGTGTATCAGCTGGACGAAGATGAAATCAAAGCAACCTCGGCGCCTGAGAAGCCCATTTCGGCAGCAGAAATCAGGGAACGCATGCTTTCGCCACAACCTGCTGAAAGTCTGGAGCCCGTGACTGCTCCACAGGCAATTATTGATCTGCACCTTGAAAAACTTAGCCCCAATTCTGGAAGTATGTCCAATAGTGACAAGCTTACCTTACAGCTATCTACCTTTGAAAAACAACTGGAAAAGGCAATTGCCGCCGGAATGGACGACATTACCTTCATTCATGGCGCTGGAAATGGAGTACTCAAAACAGAAATTCATCGCAGACTTGGTAAAAATCAACATGTGCAATATTTTAAAGATGCGCAGAAGGAAAAATTTGGCTATGGGGCAACTTTTGTTAAAATTAAGTAGGCAACGGTACCACTTATGAAATCATTTCACATGTTTGCAGGGTTGCTGGCCACTCTGTTATTGACTGAATGCCGGCCCAAAACTACCGAAACGCCCAAAGCACCCAAAGAAAGTTACCTCTATTCGGACATGGAGATTCAGGAAGAAAAACAGTTGTCGGTCGTAAATATTCCGGTGGAAATGCCGGTTTCGGAGTTGGAAAAACAACTAAATGCGCAGTTGAATGGGCTTATCTATGAAGATAATAGTTACGAAAATGATCAGAACGATAATTTAAAAGCCAAGGTCTGGAAACTGAGCCCCATTAAAGTTCAAGCGCTTGACTCTACTTTTTTGTTTGATGTTCCACTCAAAGTTTGGGTAAGTGCCGGCTACAAAATTAGTCCCCTGGGTGTGACAATGTCAGGCTACAAAGATTCGGAATTTTCTCTGCGAATCCGATTTATTTCAAAGATAAGCGTTACTCCTGATTGGCAACTATCTACGCACACCTACGTAGATAGTTATGATTGGATAAAAGAGCCCGAAATTAAAGTGGCAGGTTTATCCATTCCAATAAAATCAATGGTAAGCCGCACATTAAATCGGAATTTTGACAAAATAACAAAAGCCATTGATGAGCAGGTTGGCAGTACGATTGAGCTTAAAAAATACGTTCAGCAAGCCTGGGAAACCGTGCACCGCCCTGTATTGCTATCTGAGGAATATAATACATGGTTGCTGGTTGTACCAACCGGCCTGATGATGTCTCCGTTATTGGTAAAGAATAATATCATGAGAACAACGATTGGTATTCAGGGGTATACACAGACCGTTACCTCTTCCGAAAAGCCTGTGATGGGTGCTACGCCTCGATTGCCAGCGTTACAAACTGTGGAAAAAATGCCCGGTGAGTTTAAAATTGGCCTAATTAGTAAATTGCCTTATGCCGAAGCTACACGACTTGCCCAAAAGAAGTTTATCGGAGAGAAATTTTCATTTAGTGAAGGAAAGTATCAGGTAGAAGTGACGGGTTTAGATTTGTACGGTCAAAATGAGAATCTGGTAATAAAAGCAAATCTGAAAGGCAGTCTGAATGGCATTATTTATCTCAAAGGAAAACCTTATTATGATCCTGTTACTAAAAACCTTTCATTAAAAAATCTGGACTACGATCTTGAAACAAAAAACGTGATTTTGAAAACAGCCGGGTGGTTGTTGCAAAGCAAATTCAGTAAAATGATGGAGCAGCAATTTGTATTTCCAATTGGTCAGCAAATTGCAGAGACTCAGGCTGTGATTCAGAAGAATCTCACACACAATACATTGACAAAAGGGATTATATTGAATGGTAAAATAAATGAAATTGAACCCCATAAAGTATACCTGACTCCCGAACATTTGTACTCTGTGGTCTTTGCTGGCGGACAGGTAACGCTTCGGGTAGAAGGACTTCAATAAGTCGAAAATGATGAAGGCCGTTTGATATAAATTAACGCATATTTTTGTTTTTTATAGTATATTAGCTACCAATCAAAGCAAAGTATTTCTTAGCTTTGTAGCCAACCGAGGTAAGATAAGCTGTCCTATCGCTTTGGGTTTTACCCAAAGAGGAAAGTCCGGGCAGTACAGGGCGCCGTACTTCCTAACGGGAAGGCAACCTGCGGGTGACGGCAGGTTGACAGCAAGTGCCACAGAAAATAACCGCCTGGCATACTTTTTTGAATGGCAGGTAAGGGTGAAAAGGTGGGGTAAGAGCCCACCGCCTGAGTGGTGACACGCAGGGCCAGGTAAACCTTACGGACTGAAAGACCAAATAGGTGCCAGGATAGAAGCGGCCCGTTTCGGCTCTGAATTTATTCAGGGCGTTGGCACGGGTAGGTCGTTGGAGATTGCGGGCGACTGCAATCCTAGATAAATGATAGGAATTTAACTTTGGTTAAAAACAGAACCCGGCTTACAGGCTTATTTTATTTCGGATTTTAATTAAATACGTTTTTACAAACTCTGGATTATTGAATCACATAAATGGTGTTTCTCATGAAGAAAAAGAATCTTTACCTTGCTTTGAGTTTTTTGGCTCTGTTTTCGACAAGCATTTCTGCGCAAAATCGAACCTATGAAGGCCCGAATAAGATGAATACCTGGTCGATCACCGGCTATGGCGGAATTACCCGCTTCTTTGGTGACCTCTCGCAGTATACCTTTCAAAGAGGTGAAAAAGAAAATTTGACAGGCGGCTTCGGAGTTTCGATTAACAAACAATTAACTCCTTTATTCGGTGTTCAGCTAACAGGCTGGAACGGTAGCCTTGCCGGTTCAAAAACAGATGTGGTAAGCTCACTAACAGGAAACTCACAAGATGTATATTTCAAGAGTCCTTCATTTGTACAGGCAACGCTTGACGGAACAGTAAATCTAAACCGTTTGCTTTTTGGCTTCAACAAATTGCGTCGCTGGAAATTTGATGCGCATGCCGGCTTTGGTATTATGTATTTCCATACTGACGTATACGACATGAATACCGATCGCCTCCTGCTGTCTTCCAATACAGAAGGTAGTTCAAAAACTGCTGGAACCTGGGACCGGAATGGCTCCATTTATACCCGTGAATGGGTAGTACCGATGGGACTTGCCATTCACTATGAAGTTTCTCCCCGAATTGACATTGGTCTTGATTTTGCGATTAATCACGTAAATACAGAAAAACTGGATCTTACGGCAAGTGATTTAACTGACTATGCAACTTCAACTGGAATTTTTGGATTTGTAAAAGGAGATTCCAAACTAGATAAATGGGGGTATGGATTTATTGCCCTTACTTATAAACTTGGCAAGAATGCTGTAAGCTCGAAAAATGGTAAATATGACGCATCAAGCGGTCGTTATCACCTTCGTTGGGCTGATCCCAAAGCACTTGTTCCACCGCCCTACAATCCTACAATGGATGACGCCGATTCCATTGCGAAAGCAAATATGCCAAAACCCGTTGATCCTCGTTTATATACCGATTCAGATGGAGATGGCGTTGCCGATTTGTTTGATAAAGAACCAAATACACCTGCGGGAAGTGTAGTGTCAGGCGGTGGTGTTGCACTTGATTTGGAAAGATACATCATGGATGCCGTTAAAAACAACCTTCCCAAGGATGAATGCGAGGCTCTTTTCAGCAATATTGAATTTGATACCGATAAAGCAACAATCCGCAATGCCTCACAGGCAACACTTACCAAAGTAGTGGAACTGCTCAACATGCGTCCCAACTGCCGGATCGTTTTGGTAGGACACGCGGATGCCCGGGCCTCCTACGGATATAATATGAACCTTTCACGCCGACGGGTGGAGGCAGCCAAGCGGTACATAATCCGCGCCGGACTTTCAGATCCAAGCCGACTGTTGGTAGAGTATTTTGGTGAATTCCGGCCTTTGGCTGATAATACAACCCCCGAAGGTTTACAGGCCAATCGCCGGGTGGAGATTAAAATTTTACCGGCTAATTCACTGCGCTCAAATTATCCAGCTGGATTTAGGCCATAAGCTCATATAACTAACCTAAAAAAAGGGGACAGAAATTTTTTTGTCCCCTTTTTTATTTAGAGAAATGAAAAATAAATCCTAAATTTTGGTTAAATTTGCACCCTGTTTAACTCGGAGGACGAGTTCCTCCATCAAAAACAATACAAATGGCTGTTAAAATTAGATTGTCGCGTCGTGGACGCAAAAAAAATGCGATGTATGACATCGTTGTAGCTGATGCACGGGCTCCCCGTGACGGACGCTTTATCGAAAAATTAGGAACCTATAATCCTAATTCAAATCCTTCTCTTGTTGTTCTTCAGAACAAACGTGCTGTGGATTGGCTGCTAAAAGGCGCTCAACCTACGGATACTGCCCGTTCTATTTTGCATCATGAAGGTGTGTTATTGCTTAAGCACCTACAAGTGGGTGTTAACAAAGGTGCAATTACACAAGAAGTGGCCGATGCACGTTTTGAAGAATGGAAAAGCCAGAAAACAGATAAGGTATCTTCCCATACAACTTCATTGGCAACTAAACAATCGACAGAAAAAGAATTGAAGCTGGAAGCAGAGCGGAAAGTAAATCAAGCTCGTTTGGACGCAATTATTCTGAAAAATACACCTCCCGCAGCAGAAGTACCTGCTGAGGAAGCTCCTGCCGAAGCTGCCGAGGAATCTACGGATGAAACAGTGGCTGAGTAATTAGTCAGGTATTGTTCGTTTTTTACACAAAAACATGAGTCTGCCGGGAATTCGGTCAGGCTCATGTTTGTTTTTAGGCTATTTTAATTATCTCAAATACACTATATTTTGACGCAGGAACAATGTTATCTTTTAGGGTATATCGTGAAAACGCATGGTACCAAAGGACAGGTTGTATTTCATTTGGATGTTGATTATCCCGATGAGTACGAAGACCTGGAATCAGTATTTATTGAAATTAAAGGAGAGCTTGTCCCATACTTTATTGAGAATATTAATATTCAAAAACAAAGCCGGGCAATTGTTCAAATTGAAGAAATTGATACCATAGAAAAAGCCCAAACCTTTGTAGGTCATGCCTTATATATGCCTTTGGATACTCTTGATGAGCTGGAGGAAGATCAATTTTATTACCATGAAATAAAAGACTTTTCCATTATCGATCAGGAAAAAGGTGAACTGGGTTTTGTTCGGGAGGTGTATTCGGTTTCTACCCAAAATCTGATTGCGTTGGATTACAAAGGAGTTGAAGTACTGATTCCTATCGTAGATGACATCGTCTTAAAAGTTAACCGGGAACTGAAACAAGTGGTGGTACAGCTCCCCGAGGGACTGCTGGAAGTGTATACGGAAACTCATAAAGCAGATGATTCTGACCAAAACGATGATGAGAATTGATATTTTATCAGTAGTACCGCGCTTGCTGGAAAGTTTTTTTGCGCACTCAATCCTGAAAAGGGCCGAAGAAAAAGGACTTGCAGAAATTCATTTGCATGATATCCGTGATTATGCGGTGGATAAACATCGCCGAGTTGACGATTATGCATTTGGTGGCGGGGCAGGGATGGTGCTACAAGTGGAACCAATTGCAGCTTGTATTCGTGCGTTGCAGGCTCAGCGTACCTATGACGAAGTGATTTATCTTACGCCCGATGGCGAGAAACTTCATCAAAAAATGGTCAATTCACTATCCCTCCAAACGAATTTGTTGTTGCTTTGCGGTCACTATAAAGGAGTTGATCAGCGGGTGCGCGATTTATTCATTACCCGAGAGATAAGTATTGGTGATTATGTACTTTCTGGCGGTGAACTTGCAGCTGCTGTATTGGCAGACTCCATCATTCGACTGGTTCCAGGAGTTTTAAATGATGAGACATCAGCATTAACAGATTCCTTTCAGGATGATTTATTGGCTCCGCCTGTATATTCACGCCCAGCAGAATTTGAAGGTTTAAAGGTGCCGGAAGTGCTTCTTTCGGGTCATGAAGCAAAAATTGATCAGTGGCGCATGGAGCAGTCGATTGCTTTAACCACCAAAAAACGTCCTGATCTGCTATAATCCTTACATTTCTTTATTATGATGTATAAGAAAATAAGAGTTTGGAAGCAAAAAAAATGTAGCGTTAATACATAAAAATCCAAATAATCTAAATTTATACATTAACTTTATCGCAAATTTTAGGAAAGTATTGAAGAAGAAATAATTTGATTTGCTACGGATTAGTTTAGTAAGTCTCTCTTTGAAACTATTTCACTATACACACGATAAAGATGAAAAAACACTACACGAAAACAAAATGCCGTGCTCAAACCGGCGTTTTTGAATTGCTCCAACACAGAAGGATTTTTTCTAAATTCTTTCTCACGTACAATCATACTACCGATTTTTAAGATCTATAATCTTTGATTATCAGATAATCTTGATTCGTCCTTCGTTTTCGAAGCCACCTGTCGAGTGTTGATGGTGCTCGAATGGATTTTATCCTGACCGATGATATCCTCAAAAATTATATTAAGTCATTTTTAATACTCGCCACAAGTTTTTGACCCTGTTTTATTGAAAGGGTATCGCTTGTAGTTTATTTCAAAAATGATGCCAAATATAAATAGTGCCAGGAAATACTAACTTTTTTCTGGGTTATCCAAATACTACACACACTAAATACTACAATGAGTAATTTCTGCCTATTTAAGGCGAGGTCCGTTCAACGCGATCCTGCCCGAAAAAAAACAGGTAAATTCGGATTTACCGCCCTTATCTATTGGGTATTGCTCTCTTTGGGTACTGCCACACTTTCGATGGCAACCAATGTTGGGGGCTTTATATACTGCGATTATAATAACAGTAATTCTTACAATTCAGGAGAAGCACTTCCGGTCTCTGGCCTTACGGTAAAAATTTATAACCGTTCAAATGGATCGCTCCTTAAAACTGTTACCACCAATTCCAGCGGGTATTATTCGGCTGACCCGATCACAGATGGACTGTCAATTCGGTCTGAAATAGTATATAATGGGAATACGTATACGTTTAATACCACCTCGCCAACCTCATCGGCGCATATAAAAGTTGTGTGCGTATGTGATCCGGAGAACGCAAACGCGCCGCCCTTCTGCGCGCCAACGTTGACTTGTCCTTCGGGATCGGGTTCTTTGAATTGGTCCCAAACAATTAATGCGGCCAATGGTACTCCCGCAGTTTTTCGATTGATCGATGGCGGAACGGAAACCTTTACTTTACCAATTACTTTACCCACTGCCTTTTCAAACGCTGTAACCGTCACTATTTCGGAGGCAATTGCATGGGATGGCTATGCCGGACGGAATTCAGTAAGTCAACCTAATGAACGTTATCGGTTGGTTTTTCTTAAAAATAACGTAATTCAGGCTACTACGAATTTTACAGGGGATGTCGCTGATAACAAAACACAAGCTTATTGGAAAGGAGGGTTAGGAACGGTGTATCTCCCTAATGGCGCTGATGCGATAAAAGTGGTACATTGGGGTGCTTCTACGGCAAATGGCGGACAAAATGATAATTCAAACCCGAATTCGGTAGTTCCTACCGGAATTTGTATGAAATATACAGTTCCGACTACAACGAATTGTCCCTGTCCTTCCGGAAACCTTGTAACAAACCCGAATTTCTCCTCCAATACCTCAGGTTGGTCTACAACGAATGGTCAGCTTTCCTATGGTACGGGTGGTGCTTTTGGAGGTTTTTTAGTATTGAATAATAACGATTTGAGTGGTAATTATTTTGTTTATCAGGATATTACCCTTGGGGCCGGGAAATACTACAATTTTACCGGGAAAGCTGCAAAGCACTCTGGTTCTAATGCCAAGGTATTCCTGGAATTTTATAATGGATCCACAAAAATTGGGTACACCCCAGATTTCTTCGTTACAAAAAATTTCGATGGTAATTTTCAGGATATACCAACGGTTCAGGGCTTTACTCCGCCATCTACCACGAAAATAAGAATTGTTGGCTATGCCAATGGAACAGCATTGAAATTGGATAATCTTGTTTTGACGACTTGCAATGATACGCCAACGGTAACAGTTTCAAAAAGCGGAAATCTTACCTGTGTAAATAATTCGGTAACGGTCACAGCAACAGCAACTTCGAGTTCTCCAATTACATATAGTTGGACCGTTCCGTCAGGTGTAACTAATCCAGGGAATGTAGCTTCATTTTCAACTACCAAAGCAGGAACTTATACCGTTTCAGTAACAATTCCGGGGTCTGGATCAGGATGCAGCGCAACTGCCAGTACAACGGTAACTGAAAATAAGACAAACCCGACGGTAAGTTTGAACAGCCCGGTGCTGACCTGTGCCTCACCAAGCCAAACCTTAACGGCCACTGCCAGCCCATCAACGGGCGTTACCTACGCATGGACA
>NZ_SMJU01000028.1 GCF_004348825.1 Arundinibacter roseus | reverse complement strand
GTAGGTTGCATACGCGTTACGCACCCGTACGACGGTGACACCGAAATGCCCCCTCGCCTTGCATGTATTAAGCCTGCCGCTAGCGTTCATCCTGAGCCAGGATCAAACTCTCCATAGTAAATTACTTGTATTAATTGTCAATCGACAACACGTGTTTCTTACACTTTGGTTTACTTCATCATGTCAAAGAACAAAACCCCAACTCTTCTTTTCCTCTCTCTTTGTCTGCGATTGGGATTGCAAAGGTACGATTTTGCCTTTCACTTTTGCAAACAAGAGTAAAAAAAAATGTGTTTTTGTGAAGATTCTTTATCAGGCAAAATTATTTACTTAAAATATCCAATTAATCGGCTTGTAAGAAGGGATATGTATAGTTTTTAGGTGATACCAGCGTCTCCTTTATTACCCGCGGAGATACCCATCTGATCAAATTCAGGATGGATCCTGCCTTATCATTTGTTCCCGAAGCACGGGCTCCCCCAAAAGGCTGCTGCCCAACTACGGCTCCGGTTGGCTTGTCGTTTATGTAGAAGTTGCCTGCGGAATTGGTAAGCTTTTCGGTAGCTAACTCAATTGCATATCGGTCCTGTGCAAAAATTGAGCCTGTCAATGCATAGGGAGAAGTTGAATCTACGAGTGTCATCGTTTCGAGGAAGTCTTTGGGATCGTATATATATATAGTAAGAACAGGTCCAAATATTTCTTCGCAAAGCGTTACGTACTTTGGTGTTTTGGCAAGAATCAGTGTTGGTTCAATAAAATATCCCGTACTCTTGTCATGTCCTCCACCGGCAATTATTTCAGCATCAGGACTTGATTTTGCCTGTTCTATATAGGATGCTATCTTATCGAAAGCTTTCTCGTCAATAACTGCATTTACAAAATTGGAGAAGTCTTCTACTCCTCCCATCTTAATTTCCTGTAAATCTGCCAGCATGTATTCTTTAACTTCATCCCAAAGATTGGAAGGAATATATGCTCTTGATGCAGCTGAGCACTTTTGGCCCTGATATTCAAATCCGCCACGTACCAAGGCAGTGGCTAGTGCTTTGGGATCAGCAGATTCATGTGCAAGAACAAAGTCTTTCCCGCCGGTTTCGCCTACAATCCTGGGAAAAGATTTATAGATTGAAATATTATTTCCAATAGTTTGCCATATAGTTTTAAATACGCCTGTACTACCTGTGAAGTGAATGCCTGCAAAGTCCGGATGGCTAAAAATCTGTTGACCGGCAACGGGGCCATCTACCAGGATTAAGTTAATCACTCCGTCTGGAACACCTGCTTCTTTGAATACCTTCATCAGCACATTAGCCGAATACACTTGCGTATACGCTGGCTTCCAGATTACGACATTTCCCATCATGGCTGGTGCGGCTGGTAGATTTCCAGCAATGGCGGTAAAGTTGAAGGGAGTTATGGCAAACACAAACCCTTCGAGGGCACGATATTCAAGACGATTCCAGACACCTGGCGAAGATTCCGGCTGCTGTTCATATAGTTCGGTCATGAATTTTACATTGAACCGCAGAAAATCTATGATTTCACAGGCCGAATCTATTTCTGCCTGATACACATTTTTTGATTGGCCCAGCATCGTCGCTGCGTTTAGCTCGGCACGGTATGGGCCGGCAATCAGGTCAGCAGCTTTCAGGAAGATGGCCGCCCGGTGTTCCCAGTTCATGGTTGCCCAGGCTTCACGCGCCGAAAGGGCTGCGGAAATAGCCTGAGCTACATCTTCGGCAGAGCCTTCATGAAAATAGCCCAGCACATGTTGGTGGTCGTGGGGAGGAGTGATTGTCCTTTTATTTTGAGAATAAATGACTTCCTTCCCTATATACTGCGGAATTTCGACTGTACTTGCTCTGGCTTTCTGAATTGCTTCTTTTATTTCTGTACGTTCTGTACTTCCTGGTGAATAGCTTTTTACAGGCTCATTTTGCGGAATTGGAACTTTAAACACTCCTTTGGGCATAACTTCGTTGGTATAGAGTTGATGATGATTTCATCAGCAAGTTAGCTACTTTTCCTAAATTTCCCCGGACAACATACCCGGCGGCCTGACAGATTTATGTAGATTTGCGCCCTACTATTCACCTTTATTTCAAGCAATCATGCTTTTTTACAGTACCCGCACAAGCAGTCTGAAAGCAAACCTGGAAGAAGCTGTATTCAGAAGTCTTCCTTCGGATAACGGTTTGTACATGCCCGAGTTTATCCCAACTTTACCACAGGAATTTCTTGAAACAATTGAAAACAGGACATTCAATGAAATAGCTACGGAAGTTGCTTTCGCTTTGTTGGGAGATGATATTCCACGCTTAGACCTTGAAAACATTGTTTCCGGGGCTTTTACATTTGAGGCACCTGTTGCTCAGATTACGCCCGACAATTTTGTGCTTGAACTCTTTCATGGGCCTTCTATGGCGTTCAAAGATTTTGGTGCCCGTTTTATGGCGGCTCTGATGTCTTACTTTTTAACAAGATCAAATAAAGAGTTAAAGATACTTGTGGCAACCTCCGGTGATACAGGTGGAGCGGTAGCACAGGGGTTTTATAAAGTACCGGGGATTTCGGTAACGATTCTTTACCCAAGTGGAAAAGTCAGTGAAATTCAGGAAAAACAATTGACTACACTTGGCCACAACATTACCGCACTTGAAGTTGCCGGATCGTTTGATGATTGCCAATGGCTTGTAAAAGAAGCATTTCTTGATTCGGAACTGACTGAACGATTTAACCTTGCTTCTGCTAATTCTATCAACATTGCCCGGCTGATTCCCCAATCCTTCTATTACTTTGCGGCCTATGCTCAGGTAAAAAAAATGGGAAAACCTGTGGTTTTCTCAGTACCAAGTGGAAATTTCGGTAATCTTAGCGCGGGAATTTTAGCTTATAAAATGGGACTTCCTGTTCATCATTTTATTGCTTCAACCAATGCAAATAATGTAGTGCCCAGATATTTGACAAGTAATTCGTACACACCACTTCCTTCCATTGAAACTATTTCAAATGCGATGGATGTGGGTAACCCCAGTAATTTTGTGCGTCTAACAAAACTGTTTGATGAAGATTGGGAAAAGATTCGGGAGAAAGTTTCGGGATATTATTTTACCGATGACGAAACTCAGGAATCGATGAGACAAATTTTTTCTGAAACAAACTATGTCATGTGTCCGCACACAGCGGTAGCGTATAATGGGTTACAAAAATATCGTAAGGATTCTGGTGAAGATTTTATCGGAATTTTTCTTGCAACGGCTCATCCTGCCAAATTTCTTGATTTGGTTGAAAAAACTCTTGACTCATCCATATATATCCCGGAACGTCTTGAAAATTTACTTTCACTTGAAAAAATCTCAATCCCTATAAATGTGGATTTTGACGCATTTAAGGCCTATTTATTGGGGTAATTTGGCATTTTCCGGCGTCTTAGATTTGCGTAGACGAAAATGGTTCGTCCATAAGTTCATATAAATAAATAAAAAGCCGAATGATTAAGTATCATCATTCGGCTTTTTTGGTGATTAAGTTTTATTTCTCAATTAATTGTATCTCCTCTGAGCATTCGGTATCTTTTTCGAGAATCTGCCACGAATATACTTCCCGGATATTTTTCTAATAATTCCTGATATAGCTTCATTGCGTTTTCCTTGTCTTTCAACTTTTCCTGATGTAGTTTGGCTAAGGTGTAAAGCGCATCGTCTCCCAAAATATCATAGTGATACTTTTCCCGGATCGTTTGCAGGCACGAAACTGCCTGCGGCACACTGTCAAGCTTTTGATAGGTTTTTGCGGTTAACCACAAAATCTCGTCTGCTAAGCTGTGATCTTTCAGCTGAGTGTATAAACTTTTTAGTGAATCAATCGCTTCCTGCGTTTTGTTCTGGAATAGAAGTAGCTCAACATTTGCGTAAGATCTCATGGCAACTTCATTACTATCAAGTCCGGTGTTGTCCATAATAAGCAGACTCAGTTCATTTGCATCGTTGGCAATTTCACGAGTTGTTGCCTTTTTCAAAATATCCAATACCTCTTTTGACAGTTCAAAATCGCCTTTAAAATAGTGCAGTTTGGCATTTCTTAATTTTGCTTCATAACCCAGCACATCATCTTTCTGTGATTTTTCTACCTGTGAATATACGAGGGTAGCTTCCCAGGGTTCGCCTTGTAATAAATATATATCGCCAAGATCCAGCTTGGACTTATCCACAAAGTTCTTCTCAGTTTTCCCCACCTCAATTGCCTTTTCAAGCAACTCAATTGCCTTTTCTTTTTCATCCAGATAAAAGGCATGTAATATAGCCATGTTGCGAAGTGCTTCGAGCGTTCTGGTATTCGACCCTAGTTCACTGAGTAACTTGGCATATTCGGCAATGAGTTTCTGTACTTCTGCGATATTAACCGGATAGGTATTCTTTACTTGCTCTTCACGGGCATTGATTGCCATGCGCCGGGCAAACGGATAGAGCTGACCTTGTGGATATTCTTTGACGATGTGCTCAAACATCGCCGCAGCATTTTCATAATCTTTATTCTGTAAGGCAAGATTGGCCAAATCAAAAATCCTGGTGCCGCTATATTTAAAGCGTTTGTCGAGGGCTCTTTCCTGTATAAAGGCTTTATAGAAATCTTTTCGCTGAACCTGATACCATACCAGAAGTTCATTGTAAAAAGCTTCATTGGGGTTTTTCTGAATCTTCTCATACAGTACTTTTTCAAGCAGTGCCTGCTCTTTCTCTTCCTTTAAAAAATCCTGAAGCATGTTCTGTACAATCTCCGTATTACGAAAAAGAATTCCATAGGATAGGAGCTCACCGATCATATTTTCGGGATCGTTTAAATCGCGGTATACGCTTGCCATTTCCAGACGAAACAGGTTTTCATTACGACCTACTTCGCGTGCCCGCTGAAGGGCTCTTTGGGCCCACTCTGTCTTCTGTGCCTCTCTGAACTCTTCTGCCATATCCCGATATAGGTCAATCCTTGGGCCGAAAGCCTCGATTGCCTCTGTGAATTTTTTTTCAGTTTCGGCACTTTTTCCCTGTGCTTCTGAAACTAGCCCCCACTGAAAAAAATACCAGGCACTTGTGGCACCATCTGCTTTTGTCTGCCGCTTGAAGAATTTTTCTGCTTCATCCCAATCTTTGGTTTTGATCAGACAGGCCGTATAATTTTTTAACGCCCGTTTTTCAAAATTCTTTTTCAGAATCTTTTCGTAGTACGTCAGGGCTTTTTCGCAATCCTCGTTTCTGAAATATTCCTCGGCCAACTGCTCATCACTCTGTGCCTGTACTTCCCAAGCGCTAAGCATCAGGATAGCAGACATTATCCACATAAGAACCCTTTTCATAAATAATATAAATATTAATTTTTTATCTATTAAAGTTAAATTAAGGCTGTGGATTTGTGCATAAATAAGTTTTCCACTCTAGTTCCACTTAGGTACCTGGGCCTTATGTGTACAATTTAGGTATTTATCCACGTACTAATGCTATTTATGAACAACTAATCTGCTGTAAACCAACGAAGCCTTTTATTTTCCACATTCTTCAGTGAACTGTGGATGGATAACTTCTTATACGTTATACACAGTTTCTAAAGTGTATCAACAGACTGTTAAGTAGGATTTAGGTCGGTGGTTATCAACGTTTGAGATTTGGGACAAATTTTGTCCACATAACTTTCTGTTTTTCCACACCTTTACCCACACTCTTTGGGAAGATATAAACACTCTGTTTCTGTTTTCCACACGCTTATCCACATTTAACGTCATTTGGGCAAAAACTAATCAGCACTTTTTGAAGGTATTGTGAAGTTATTGTCATCAAACTCGAAGTTGCTCTTTATTACGAGGTGTGAGTTATAAAACAAGATTGGCTCAGGTTGCTTGCCTTGGCTGAATATACCCGTATCCCAGCGACCGTTATTGTTTAAATCTACAATAAGACGAAGCTTGTACTCGCCCGGTGGAATTCTTCGGAAAGTATAGGGAGTTGAGCGCGTACTGCGAACGACCTTAAAATCTTTATCCAAAAGTTCAACGATAAAGTGTGTGGCCGAATCGGCCGTTACTTTACCCCGCAGTATTCCGTAGTCGTCTTCATTAAGTACAGGGTGTTTGATCAAGGCAGCTTTCAAAGTATCGCCTTCTATACTGATGACAGAACCGTAGGGTAAATCCCACTTTATAGAGTCGCGGGCGGTAGCTTTTCCTTCTATGGTCAGCTGATTTCTGAAGCTATTCCAGGTTTGTTTCAAATTGCCAAGTGGCTGTCGTGATGTGGTGTCGTTCACAAGCATCACTTTCTCATCCAGAATTGTAGCAATAGGTTTGTTGAAGGTAAAGGTATACGTAAAGTCACGCGCCAACGGTTGATTTCTTTCAACGGAGGGTATTACCGTAAAAGCATCAAGCTGACGTTCTTTTCCCCGCTGAACAAGGAATGCAATTTTCTGTTCATGTTCCAGTTGTTGCCCGAGAGTGTCCCAGGCCATGAGTTGCACAAGGGTTGTATCTGAATGCTGCCCACTGTTAAAAAATTTGAGCTGAGTAGCCGACTCCAATAAATAGGGAAGACTATCAGAACCCATAAATTTCACCCGCACACTATCAATACCTTTATTGAAAACAACCGTGTAGTTATTTACTTTGGGTAACGTTCGCAGTACCCGGGGCTCGGTAATATCTGAAAGGTAGAGTTTCAATTGATAGCTCGTCGAATCATTACCAACATTAATCGTTGAATCCAGAAAAGCAATACGTTCGTCTTTGGGATTGTAGAGTTGGTTTCTGTTTTTATCATCCGTCGCAATCAGACGGTAAGCAGATGCCTGTATATTTTCTATGGAGAATGTACCGCTGCTATCGGTTCGGGAAAAATAATAGGGTTTTTGTTTTTCGGGATTGAGCGTATCTTTTGGTTTATAAAGTCCTACCAAAGCATCAAAGATTGGTTGACCTGTACGCTGATCCGTAACCTGACCATATATTCTACTGGAATCTATGCTTGGCCCGGTACTGAAAACCAATTTCAGGTTTTGGGCCGGATTTCGCTCAGAGAAATCTTTGATACCGTCTCCAAAATTAAAGGTATACGTAGTGCTATCTGCAAAAGACTTCTTAAATGAGAGGACCACCGATTTTCCTTTTTGTTTGTAATTGTAGGGATTCTCGGTTTCAGGTGTGATGATCAATTTTTGCTGAATGTTATCCACAATTACATATTCATCAAAAAAAAGTTCGATGTCCTTTCCTCCAAAATTTAAGGTTTTGTTCTCTGGATTTGATCCAACTAGTTCAGGGGCAATCGTATCTTTTTTTCCACCCGTGGGGGCAACCTGTTGTGCGCAGCTTCCCAAAATCCATAAGGTGATTAAATACAACCAAAATTTTTTCATTTTACTTTTTGATTTGAAAGGGTTTCTTGTGAAACAATATAAAGAGTTTTTGCAGCATAAATAAAAACCCTCAATACTAACGAGCAGTACTGAGGGTTATGTATAGAAACGGAATGACCTAGGCTTTACTCAGTACATAGATAAGGCTTGATGTGTTAGGTGTTCGCTGCGAAGAATTCCGGCCTTTTAAGTTTGAAACAGTTCCGGACCAAATACTCTCCGGCAGGTTTGTTTGTCCATTTTTATACCGTGAACTAAGCATACTTACATAGTACGAATCAAACCACATGGGTAGCACTTCCTGCACTTTAAATTGGTGCACCTGCGCCAGTTTTTCCAATGAGTGTTTTGAAAAATGATACAGATGCCTTGGGACATCATAGGCCGCCCATTTATCCTTGAATTTCTGTGCATCATACGATTCCGGATTTGGCACTGCAATGATAAGCCTGCCGTTCTCCTTCAAGTGATCATGAAGCCATTTCATTGTTTCATTTAACAGATGTACATGCTCCAATACATGCCACATTGTAATTACATCAAATTTTTTTGTCTCAAAAAAAGAATCTCTAATTCCTTCTTTGATCCCCTCCCCTACCCGGCCTGCTGCCTGCGCACGTGCGTTCGTATCAGGTTCGGTACCGGCTACGTGCCAGCCCGCTTCCATAGCCTTTGAAATAAAGAAGCCCGTGCCACAACCTACGTCAAGCAAAGCTCCCTTCGGGCTAACTAACCGATCAAGCAATTTTATTTTTTGTTGAGTAGTAAAATTTCTAACTGCGGTGTACAGTCGGCTCATGAGATCTTTGGCCTCATCATGATGAGAAATGTATTCCGCAGAATCGTAAAAGGCACCAATTTCTGACTCCGGAGGTCGTGGATTGGTAAATAAGAAATTACAGGAGTCGCATTTCACAATTTGAAATAAATTGCCGGAGACTGTGTAATCTTTTACGTGGAGGAACGCTGAAAAATGGCCTGCATTACAAACCGGACATTTAGTAAGGGTTTCGAGGGTCATGGGATTATCTTCCTATGTGAATCATCAGAACAGAAATGTCGGAAGGGCTTACGCCACTAATGCGTGAAGCCTGACCGATCGTTTGGGGGCGAGTCTTTTTAAGTTTTTCGCGACCCTCAAAAGAAAGAGCCGATACCGAATCATAATTGAAATTTTGAACGATCATCAAGTCTTCCATACGGTTCATTTTTTCAACCATCAATCGTTCTTTCTCAATATAGCTATCGTATTTAATATGAATTTCTCCCTGTTCGAGTGCGTCTGTTGACAGGCTTTCCAACCAACTTGCCATTGAAGGCTTTATTCTTTTGATATGATCCATCGTAAGCTGCGGTCGTTTCAGCAATTGCAACAAAGACGTTTTTTCACGAATGGGTGAAGTCTCGAATTCGGCGAGGAGATCATTCACTTCTTCTGGAAAAACCTTTTCTCTGGAAAGTTCCTCAACAAGTTTTTCTGTTTGGTCAATTTTATGTTTGACAAGAGACAAGCGTTCCTCATCTGCCAGACCAAGTGCGGCGCTTTTTTCTGTTAAACGAATGTCCGCATTATCCTGCCGGAGTAGTGTGCGATATTCTGCACGTGAGGTAAACATCCGATACGGTTCTTCGGTACCTTTATTTACAAGATCATCAATCAATACTCCTATGTAGGCTTCTGAGCGTTTAAGGATAAGTGGATTTTGCTCATTTATTTTTAAATGCGCGTTAACTCCTGCCATTAATCCCTGACATGCGGCTTCTTCATAACCTGTAGTTCCGTTTATTTGTCCGGCAAAATAAAGATGCTCAATCAAATGCGTTTCCAATGTAAGTTTGAGCTGCGTTGGCGGAAAATAATCATATTCGATAGCGTATCCAGGCCTGAACATCCTGACATTCTCAAAACCCGGGATTTCTTTCATGGCTTTGTATTGAATATCTTCCGGTAAAGAAGTAGAAAAACCATTCACATAAACTTCGACAGTTGTCCAGCCTTCCGGCTCTACAAAAATCTGATGTCTGTCTTTGTCTGCAAAACGATTGATTTTGTCTTCTACCGAAGGGCAATACCGAGGACCAAGGCCTTTGATTCGACCGGAAAACATAGGAGATTTATCAAAACCTGTTTTCAAAATCTCATGCACCTTAGTATTGGTGTAAGTAATCCAGCAGCTTCTTTGCTTAGTTAATCTTGGAGTTTCTTTGTAAGAAAACTTACCGGGATTTTCATCACCGGGTTGTTCCTCCATTCGTGAATAGTCCAGCGAACGACCGTCTACCCTTGGTGGAGTTCCTGTTTTCATTCGTCCTGTTTCAAATCCCAGCGTGACTAATTGTTCGGTTATTCCCGTAGCCGCTTTCTCTCCTGTACGCCCTCCCCCGAAGTTCTTTTCCCCGATATGAATCAGGCCATTGAGGAAAGTACCATTTGTCAAGACTACGGCTTTGGACGAAATTTCGATCCCCAAACTTGTTTTGACGCCTCGAATTTTTCCGTCTTTGATCAGAATTTCTTTCACGGTATCCTGCCAAAAATCTACCAGAGTAATATCTTCCAGAGTTTGTCTCCAGTCCAGGGCAAATAGCATACGATCACTTTGGCATCTCGGGCTCCACATAGCGGGACCCTTCGAGCGATTCAGCATACGAAACTGTATCATGGTTCGGTCACTGATTAATCCCGATTGTCCACCCAAAGCGTCAATTTCTCTGACAATCTGCCCTTTCGCTACACCACCCATTGCCGGATTACAAGACATCTGAGCGATAGTTTGCATATTCATCGTTATAAGCAAAACCTTCGATCCCATATTTGCCGCTGCTGCTGCCGCCTCGCAGCCTGCATGCCCAGCCCCTACCACAATTACATCGTATTCCGGAAACATCTTAATTGGTATTTATTAAAAAAAGTCTCAACAAATTGTCAAGACTTGTGAAAATTGTGAAAACGCGTTAAATGTTCCACGTGGAAATTTACTGATACTTGTAATTTTTAAGATAAAAATCTTCTTTCATTCTCATTTTAGACTTCAATAATTCATTCTCATCCGTGTAACCTACCAAATGCAACACACCATGAACGATGACCCGACGTAATTCGTCATCAAAAGTGACATCCAAACCATCTGCATTTTCTTTTACCCGATCAGTACTGATATAGATTTCCCCCTCAACCTGTAACTCATCATCACTTGTGTCAAATGTAATGATGTCAGTATAGTAATCGTGCTGCAAATGCTCACGATTCATGTTCAGAAGATACTCATCTGAACAAAAAATGTAGTTAAGTTGGTTTAAAGAAAATCCTTCTGATTCAATAACAAACTTCAACCAACGCTTTACTTTGGTGGGGTTAGGAAGATCATATTCAACGTCTTCCGCAAAAAATTGGATCATTGTTTTCAAGGGAATAATGTGTTTAGTGTGTAAAACATTTAGATAGAGGTACGTAAGGAAATAATATAAAACTGGAAGTTACTAAAAAACTACGTAAAATTATACAAAGTTATAATCAAAATATACTCTTACTCAACAAAAAGCACCTCAATAATACTAATAGAGGTGCTTTTTGTTGAAAAAATGTATCTTTAATTACTTTTCAGACTGGTATTTCCTGAAATATGCATCAACTTCTCTTTTATAAAAAGGAGAAAATGTTGGTGGGATAGAGCGGAGGAGTTCCGTTTGTCTGGCCTTTTCCTGAATATACTTTTCAAAAGCAGGGGGCGGTCGGCGAGTCACTTCCGTAGCAGTTTCGCCTTTGCGTTTTTCGTCCTCTCCTTGTTCTCGCATAGCTTTTTCGGATTCAAGCAAACGGGTAACTATTTCCTGATTACGTTTGATCAACTCCTGATTCACCCGTTTATTGACAAGATCAGTTTCAGACTCGTCCATTTTTTTCATGAGCTCCTGAAGCTCATCTCCAAACTTTTTTCCCATTTCAGTGCCTTTCTGAGAATCCATCAATTCCTGAATCATCTTCCGAATCATAGATTGTTCAGCAGCCATACGGGCAAGCTGTTCGGCATTTTTTCCGCCTTGCTGTCCATTCTTCCCCTGCCCCATTTGCCGAATCTGCTCATTGAGCTTCTGTTGCATTTCGCCTGCACCCGGCATTTGTTGCTCGCCCTTTCCTTTGCCTTTACCCTTTCCAGGCATTGCCATCGCCATTGCCATTTGCTGCTGCATCTGACGAAATACATCACTTAACATGAGCGCCAGATTATTCATGGAAGTCATAGCGAACTGCTGTTTTGATGTTGCAACACTTAATCTGCGATCCCGAATGTTTGTAACGGATTCGGACATATAGGATTTCATGTCGTTCAGTTCGCGAGTAATAAACGACTGAATTTGAACCACACGATTGGCAAGTGCATACAGGCTGTCTTCTACTACTTTGGCGTCGTCCTGCAATTTTAGCTGATCTTGACCAAGCTTAACAAATCTTGGATCCTGTAAATTGACGCCCTTGAAATCCTTCATTAATTGCTCCTGATCAAAGGAAAGACGAATGAGGTTTTCGAGTATATCACGCAGCGCATCAATATCTTCTTCCATTTGAGACATCTGAGATGCCTCCATTGCCTCAGCCATTGCGGAAGACATGTTGCGCATGGATTTGGAAGCTTTTTGTTGAGATTTTGCAGCGTCAGAATTCTGCTGCTTGTCCAGCTGCTTCATACTTTGCTCCATTTGCTCTTCGGCATTTTCCTGTTCTTCCTCCTGAGTATCCGGATCTTCCTTGATCTCTTCACCCATTTTTTCGATCTCATCCAACTCTTCCTGCGCTTTCTCAAACTCTTCTTTAATCTTCTCCTGCTCTTTTTTCAGCTCTTCATTTTTAGCCTTTTTTTCGTCTTCGTTTTTTGTCTTTTCATTTTTTTGTGTCTCCTCAGCCAGTTTTTCTTCCTGATCTGCCAAATCTTTCAAGTCCTCGATGACTTGTTCCATCTTGGCCTCCATTTGCATCTTCTTGAAAAGGTTGAGCGTACGTTCAAGTTCCTTTTCCAGATTGTTTTCTTTGTTCCGGAGCTTTTCGAGCATTTGAGACATACGCTCACTTTGCTTTTGTTCCAAAAGTTTTTCGAGTTCTTTATAGAGTTTACTCGTTTCATCGTCCATCAGATCATTCATAAGCTTTTGGAGCTCATCCATTTTCTTCTGTATTTCCGGACTTTGCTGATTAAACTGATTGGATTTCTCGTTTGTGGCCTTGTTTTGATCCTGAATAGCCTGAATTTCTTTAAGCAATTCTTCTCGCTTTTTGATAATGTCCTCTGCCTGCTTGCGCTCCTGAAAGTCCAGTTCCTTATTTGTTTTCAAACGTCTTTCCAGATTTTCGAGATCCTGTTCGAGGCTTTGGGCTTTTTTCAAAGCTTTTTCCATTTGCTCTTCTGTTTTCTGAGCAGATTTCTGTACTTCTGCTTTCAGCTGATCTTTGGACGGAATCGTAAAATTAATTGTTCGTGAACGGGCACTTTTCGGACCGTTTACGCCATCATTGTCCCAAACCTGAGCGTAGTACTCAATCTTATCGCCCGGTTCGAGCCTGAGGCTGTCTACGTACCATTGAAAATAGAAACTCTGAGTATTTGTGGTCTTATTAAAAGGAATCGCAATACTCTGTAAAGCGCTCTTTTTTTCCTTGGGCTGATTTTCACGATTGATGGAATAAAACAATTTGAGTTGAGTAAACCCATAATCATCGCTAATAGAACCACCAAGGACCAGGTAGTTGTAGAGGGTAGTATCCTGAAAATTCTCCAAAGAAAGCTCCGGCAACTTGTCTGGAATGACATTAATATAGTAACCAATTTTTTCAGACTCAGGAGTTTCGTCATTCTTTAAATGTACCTGATACTGAGACGAACGGCGCACGGACTTTTTGTATTGATATTGCTTGCTGCTTCTTCCTTCGGCATTATAAAGTACCGAGTCTTCGTCAAACCGGACAGCTAGGGATTGAGTTGCGGAGGTATTAAAATTCCATTCCACAAGTGTTCCTTCCGGTACGGTCAGGTTTCCAACGTTTGAAAGTGATTCGGCGGGTTTGTTTAAATAAGAAGGATACCGAAGGGTAACATCAAAAGACAATAGCCCCGGGCGTTCGATGACTTTCAGGGTGTAGGAGTCGGAGGTAAAACCTGCGGCTTCAAAAGAAAACGGAATATCGCGCTGAACGTTTTTGAAGGTGTACAAAAACTGCTGAGAATCTTCCTGAGTTAGTTTAAATCTCGTACCGTTCTGAACAAGGTACACCGACTGCGGCAACGCTTCTCCTTTAAGGGTCAAATTGAGTGTATAATCTTCATTTCGAAACGCTTTGAGTGTTTTATTCTCTACGGTAAATGAAAATGGAGCGTAGGTATAATTCTTCTGAAAATGAATGATCCGGTCAGAACTTGATGTAAAGAAAGAGGGATTAAAAAGCAGAATGACGGCAATTGCGGCAAGCGGATAAATCGCATATTTGAGGTATTGCTTGTTTTCCTGAAACCGAATGGCATCCGCAAACCGGACAATCAACAGTTGATTGGATTTTTGTTGAATACTAGCTTCAATAAGGTCTGTTTGTTGACCCGAAAGTGCCTGCAATTGAAGGGTATTGATGAGCTTATCGCCTACTTCCGGAAAGTACTGCCCGATTTGCATTGCAGCTTCCTCATTCGAAATCGGTTGCCTGATTCCATATAGATGTATCAACGGCTGAATAATCCATTGATACAGAGAGAAAACTAAAATGGATAAAAAGCCAAAAAACAGCATGCCCCGAACAAGGGAACTGAAACGCCCGAAATACTCCAGGGTATTAAATAACAGAAATACACTAAAAACGAGCGCTGCCGAAAAGATAAGGCCTTTGAGCAAGCGATTCTGATAATACCGCTGACGGTATTCCTGAATTCGTAAAAGAAGCGTACTAGTAGAAGCTGCCATTATTCTATTTACATTAGAAATTCTTAGTCAATCTATATTGCAGCAATTATCGTGCAGGTGAAAGGGCTCAGTGCAGCGATCAATCTGATTTAGAAAACAAAAATGAGTACAGAGTACGATCGCCGGGATCATAATCTCTAAACTCATTTTTTGTAAAAAACTACTCCTTAGTAAGTTAAACGTCAACCTCGGTTGGTTTATTGGCTTTGATCGAACCAATAAAAGCTTTCACATCATTTGGATGGAAGCCGCTTTTTTGAAGCATTCGGATGAACGCACTACCAATAATGGCACCGTTGGCATAGCGACAGGCCATAGTAAAGGTTTTTTGATCTTTTATACCAAAACCAATGAGGCGCGGGTTACGTAAATTCATTGCATTGATTTGCTCAAAATAGGTTTCCATATTGTCACTCACGCCGGATTGCGAGCCCGTAACGCTTGCCGAAGAAACTGTATAAATAAATCCATCGCTTACGGAGTCAATCTGCCGGATTCGGGATTCTGAGGTTTGCGGAGTCACCAGAAAAATATTAACCAATCCGTAGCTTTCAAAAATCGCTTTGTATTCATTCAAATAGACATCCATAGGCATATCGGGCAGAATCAAACCGTCTACACCTACTTCTGCGCATTTTTTACAAAAGTCTTCAATTCCAAACTGAATGACAGGATTTATATATCCCATCAGTAAGACAGGAATTGTAACATTGGCGCGCATCTCCTGCAATTGTTCAAAAAGCAATCGAACGGTCATCCCATTTTCGAGTGCCTGTTGATTGCTCTGCTGAATGGTTTCACCATCGGCCACAGGATCTGAATAAGGCATCCCGATCTCAACCAAATCGGCTCCGGCTTCCTGTAAAGAGACTAAAATGGGCAGCGTATCCGACACATTCGGAAAACCAGCGGTATAGTAAACGTTCAGGTTGTTGGCCGACTGTTTCTGAAATAACTCAATGATTCGGTTCATTCGTTTACCCAGTAATCTACTACCAATACTTTGTCAAGATGTGGGCCAAGCACTTTTCCAAAGGCTTTATGGTCGGGGTGTGGCAAATAAACAGCCCGGTCTTCTTCGCTTTTGAATGTTACAAAAAAGCAGTGCGTAAAGCCCTGATTCAGATTTTCGGGACTATTATTGGTGCCCCATTCCAGACTATTAATTTCTTTAATTTTTGAAGGCAACATTCTAAAAGCGTCTTCTACTTCTTTTACCTGAGCGGGAGTAGAAGAATCTTTAAATTTAAACAAAACAACGTGGCGTAGCATTTTCTTGGGTTTAGCGGTTTCAAAAGCAGAGAAAGCAAAGGCGCCAATGAGTAAAAAGGCGGCCAGCAAAGAGAATTTTATTTTCATATGTTAAAAAAAGAAAGGTTAAAAATTGATTCGCAGGAATAATCAGGGAAAACAAACCTTAGCCGGAGCAATTGATACATTCATCGTCCTGACTGAATTTTTGTCGGTCAAATTGACCAAGCTGTTCTTTAATGTTGAGAATTTCATCTTCCAGATCACAACGCTCAAATAAAGAGAGTTCGGGCGAATCTTTCTTTCCTTCGAGCTGCTGTAACTTTAATCGGAGGTCAAAAACCTCAGGCAGAGTCATAGTTGCCATAATTTTGTGGTTGTTTGGTTCAATCAATATACTTCATAAAGGTTGCAAGATCTTTGTCGCCGCGTCCCGAAAGATTAACGACAACTACCTCATGGGCGCCAGCACCAAGGCGGTCGAGGATAGCCAAAGCATGAGCCGTTTCAAGGGCAGGGATAATTCCTTCTATTTTGGCAAGCTCAAAAGCTGCCTGTACGGCTTCGTCGTCGGTAGCAGAGAGGAATTTAGCTCGGCCCGTCTGGTATAAATGAGCGTGTACAGGGCCAATGCCAGGGTAGTCGAGGCCGGCCGAAATTGAATACGGTTCCACCACTTGTCCATCTTCGGTCTGCATCAGCAACGTGCGGCTACCATGTAGTACGCCCGCATTTCCGAGAGCTGTAGTTGCGGCAGAAAAACCTGTATCTACGCCTTTACCTGCGGCCTCAACGGCGATCAGTTGTACGTCGGTGTCGTCGAGGTAATGAAAAAATGCTCCGGCCGCATTGCTTCCGCCCCCTACACAGGCCACGACATAATCAGGGTTTGCATTTCCGGTTTGTTCCAGCAGCTGCGTTTTTATCTCGGCAGAAATTACCGACTGAAAACGGGCAACCATATCCGGATACGGATGCGGCCCAACCACTGAGCCAATGATATAATGCGTATCAACCGGATTGTTGATCCAGTGCCGCATAGCTTCATTTGTGGCGTCTTTAAGAGTTTTGGAGCCGCAGGTTGCCGCACGAACTTCGGCGCCCAGCATTTTCATACGGGCAACATTAGGGGCTTGCCGCTCAATATCGTGCTCGCCCATGTACACAATACATTCAACGCCCATAAGCGCACAAACCGTCGCAGTTGCTACGCCATGTTGGCCTGCTCCCGTTTCGGCAACGATGCGCTTTTTGCCCAGTCGCTGCGCTAACAAAATCTGACCAATCGTATTATTGATTTTATGAGCACCCGTATGGCATAAGTCTTCGCGTTTGAGATATACGGTAGTACCATATTTTTCGGACAGGCGCGGTGCCAGGTAAAGTGGCGTGGGCCGCCCAACATAGTTTTTCAGGAGATGGTTGAAATCCCTCTGAAAGTCAGGTTGTTCAATGATGCTCAGGTAAGTATTCCGTAGTTCTTCTACATTGGGATAAAGCATTTCGGGAATGAAAGCTCCACCAAAAAGGCCGTAATACCCATTTTTATCCACCTGAAAGGTGCTTGATTTTTCTAATGTTTCCATAAATTATAAAGCTATTTCCTCTTCTTCCTCAATTCGGATTGATCCGATAAGCCTTTGAATCTGATCCAGATCTTTAAGGCCTGGCGCTGACTCGAAACGGCTATTGATATCAATTCCGTAAATCTGCAAGGTAGACGACAGTTCGATTACATCCTGAATATTATCAAGGCTTATGCCCCCACTCAAAAGAAACGGTTTATCCTGATCGTATTTTTTGAGAATCGTCCAGTCGAAGGCAACTCCGTTTCCGCCTGGATCGGCGCCCTTTGTATCAAACAAAAACAAATCGCAAAAAGGTTTATAATTATTTAAAGTTGCAAAATTAAACGTGCTATCAATGGAGAACGCTTTAATAACGTTTACACCTTTATGACGTAGAATTCGGCACAAATCAGGGAGTTCGTTTCCGTGCAGCTGCGCATACTGCAGATCAAACTGTTTTACCATACCCATTATAAAATCAGGGTTGGAGTTTACAAACACGCCTACTTTCTTGATTTGGGAAGGAATTTGTCGTACAACTTCCGGGTCAAGGATGTCACCTGCAAATCGCGGAGATTTATCGTAAAAAATAAAGCCTATAAAATCGGGCTTCAAAGCTACCAATTCCTGAATGTTAGCCGATTCGCGCATTCCGCACACTTTTAATTTCATACGATTGGGGTGTTAAGGGGGTTAGCAATTGTGTGTAGTTGATCTTGCAGGGTACGCAGGGCAGCTGCCGGATCGGCCGTCTTCATGAACGTTTCGCCGATTAAGAACCCTTTGTAACCCTGCTGAAATAGTTGAAAAATGGTGATAGGATCCTGAAGCCCGCTTTCGGAGATTTTGACAAATTTCTCAGGAATATGCTCAATAAGTTCCAGAGAAGTGTCAAGAGACGTGGTAAAGGTTTTTAAATTCCGGTTATTGACGCCTACCATGTCGATAGAGTCGCACAGGCTTTGGTTCAGTTCTTCGAGATTATGAACTTCCAGCAGAACTTCCAGGCCTAACTGATGAGCAGTTTGGGCAAGCGATTGTACCTCCGTCGGAGAAAGGCAGGCTGCTATGAGCAGGATAACGTCCGCTCCCAGCGCTTTGGCTTCAAAAAGCTGATACGGATCAACCATAAAATCCTTACGTAGCATGGGGATTTCGGGATTGGCAGCTCGGGCACGCTGAAAGTCATCAAATGAACCACCAAAAAACATGGAGTCTGTCAAAACAGACAAAGCCTTTGCGCCCGCTTCTTTATAGCCTGCCGTTACGAACTCGGCCGTTACCTGATCATTGATTATGCCTTTGGAAGGAGATTGACGCTTAAATTCGGCGATAATTCCCGGAATTTCAGTATGCTGTAAGGCGCTTACAAGAGAATTGGTTTTGCGCAAAAAAAAGGGCTCTTTTTCTAAGGCAGACTGCTTCTTTTCTGATTTGGCAGCAGCAATTTCAAGTCGCTTTTGGGCAATAATTTTATCTAATATGGTCATTTTTGTTTTATAAGGATGGGTTAGGCTGCTACTAATTTATGAAAACACGCCAGGGCTTTCTTACTTTCGAGAGACTCCCGTGCCATCTCAACAGCATCGGAAAGGCTCAGCTGTGGTCGGGCACAGGAAAGAGCCAGGGCTGCATTAGCAATAACGGCCTGCTTTTGAGAAGAAGTACCTTCATTGTTCAATATATTCAAGAAAATTTGCGCTGAGTCCTGAACGGTTTCCCCACCTGAGAGAGATTCAGGCCGAAGAGTTTCAAGCCCCAGCTGAGAGGGGGTCAGGATTTGCTCAGAGTGAGCAGTGATTATTTTAAAAGGACCAGTCAAAGACACTTCATCATAGCCATCCAGGGCATGTACAACCAGAAATTGCTTATCGGTTTGTTGGTAAAGATACGCATAAAGTCTAGCTAATTCAAGATTGAAAACACCCACAAATTGCTTTTTGGGGAAAGCCGGATTGACCAGCGGGCCCAGCATATTGAAGAATGTTTTGATGCCTAACTCACGCCGGACAGGCGCTACATTTTTCATGGATGGATGAAAAAGAGGGGCATGTAAAAAACAAACGCCGGCCTCTTCAATAGTACGTTCGAGATGTCCCTGATCATTACTGAATTTTACGCCCAGATATTCCAATACGGTCGAGGAACCGCATAGGGAAGAAACTCCGTGATTTCCGTGTTTGGCCACGTGCTGCCCGGCCCCCGCTACTACAAAACAGGAAAGCGTGGAAATGTTGAAGGTGTCTTTGCCATCTCCACCCGTTCCACAAACGTCCATAGGATCATAGGCTGAAAGATCTACGGCGAGACAAAGATCAAGCATTGCATCTCGAAAACCTTCCAATTCTGCCACCGTGATGCTCCGCATCGCGTATATAGTTAGAAATGAAGCTATTTGAGAAGCGTTGTAATCGCCTTTTGTAATACCCGTCAGAACTTCCTTTGCCTGTTCTTTGGAAAGTGCGTTGTAATCAAATAAATGAGAAAGTATTTTTTTCATGAATCAAATCAAATTTTCTATATCTGGAAAAATGTCAAAGGGTACGAATTGGCAACGACAGTGAAAGAAAGTTTACACATTCAACCAATTTTGAAGCATCTCTTTACCGTATTCTGTCAAAACAGATTCGGGATGAAATTGCAACCCTCTTACATCAAACTGTTTATGTGACAGGCCCATCACCCGGCCTTGTGCATCAACTGCCGTAACTGTCATTGTATCAGGCACCGATTGAGGCACCACCGTCCAGGAATGGTAACGACCTACAAGAATTTCTGAGGGTAGACCTTTAAACAGGCGTTCAGACGGATCGGTAACGAGGGCTTTATCGCTAATGCCATGAAGGACGTCAGGCATATTTTCCAAACTTCCGCCAAATACCTCTCCAATCCCCTGATGCCCCAGGCAAATGCCCAAAATACTTTTTGTGGGTGCATATTCTTTGACCAGGTCAAGCATGATGCCAGCCTCCGAAGGGATTCCCGGGCCTGGTGAAAGCAGAATCTTATCATAAGCCGCCACGTCTTCCAACGAAATTTTATCATTTCTGAACACCTCTACCGTATCATGCAGTTCGCGAAGAATATACACGAGATTGTAAGTGAACGAATCGTAATTATCAAGAACCAGAATTTTCATAGTAAACACCTAAGCTGTGTACGAATGTTATTTTTTTATTGATTATAAAGTCATGGAAAAAGAGCGTATTAAATGGTTTCAGCCATGTCGATAGCTTTCCGGAGTGCAGCCAGTTTACTGTTGATTTCGTTCAATTCACTTTCAACGCTGGACTTAGCAACAACCCCCATACCGGCTCTGTAAAACAGCATGTTATCTTTGCTCAAAAAGGTTCGGATAGCAATGGCATGGTTAAAATCTCCATTAAAATCCATGAAGCCAATCGCCCCCCCATAAATACTACGATTGCTGGTTTCCAATCCATCAATTAAAGTCATAGCCATGTGCTTGGGTGCTCCGGAAAGTGTACCTGCGGGGAAAGTATCAGCTACAAGTTGAAGCGGATTCGTACCTTCTTTCATCGTCCCCACAACCTTGGATACCAAATGAATTACATGCGAATAGAATTGTACTTCTTTATAAGTTTCGACCTTCACGGCATCACAACTCCGGCTCAGGTCATTACGTGCCAAATCCACAAGCATGACATGTTCCGCCGTTTCTTTCGGATCGTTTAACAATTGCTGCGCAGCTTCAGCATCTGCACGGTCGTCGCCTGTTCGCTTAAATGTACCTGCAATAGGATGAATTTCGGCCTGCCCATTTTTAATGAAGATTTGTTTTTCTGGAGACGAACCAAATATTTTATAATTGCCATAATCGAAGTAAAAAAGATAGGGAGAAGGATTTATTGAACGCAAGGCCCTATACACATTAAATTCATCACCCTGAAAACTGCGATTAAATCGACGCGAAGGGACAATTTGAAATACATCTCCCCGATGACAGTGATCTATACAGGTTTGAATAACCTTTCGCATATCATCGTCAGAAACATTTGATGTTTCTTCATCAAGTGTTTTGAATTGATAGGTAGGGAAATTACGATTCTTAATTATAATTTCTATCTTTTCGAGTCCATCTTCGGTTTGCGTAGAAGGTCCTTCATAAGTATGTTCAAAAATATAAAGTTCATCTTTGAAATGATTGATGGCAATTACGTAGCGATATACCTGATAATAGATCTGATCAATTGCTGTTTCAGGAGATTCAGGTTGAATGGAAATATCTTCAAAATAAGCTACGGAATCATAGGTCATATGCCCAAATAATCCATTGGAAATAAAGGGAAATGGGTTTTGCTCCGAATGAAATCGCTGAGCGAATTGCTGCAATACAGAAATTGCTTCTTTTGGGTGAGAAAGTGTAATCGTTTCCTTACTATCTCCCGGAAATTGTTGCTCGACTATTCCATTATTCAATTTAAAAGAAGCTACCGGATCACAACAGATATAGGAGAAAGAATCTTCATTGCCATGATAATCGGAGCTTTCCAATAAAAGAGAATTTACATAATTATCCCGTAATTTTAAATAGATAGAAACGGGAGTGAGCGTATCTGCCAGGAGTTTACGGTATCGGGTTGTAATTGGATAATTAGATGACATAAAACAGGAAGTATGAGGTTATCAAATAAAAAAAGCGGCTCGCCGTTCGGATGAACAGCGAGCCGCTTGTGCGTTTATTATTTCTGATTACGCATAAAGGCTTTCTCGTTCATCTCGTAGAGAGGAACGCCACCACCATGCATTGTTCAGAGAAATAGTCATTTTCGGAAAAGTTGTATTCTGGTTTTGAGGCTGTGCCTGTTATTACTAACCTCGTTTTTACTCCGTAAAGATAAAACAATGAAATTCAGAGTAACAAATCTTTTTTTAGAAATGTAGGGAGCTGATTCCTGAAAAAATTAAAATGTGCAGAAGAAGAAGAATTTAAAATATTGATTAATAGTCAGTTGACGAGGCAAGAGTCAGGTTATTCAATGACAGTAATAAAGAATAACTTTTAAAAAAATAAGATTATTCTTTTAAAGAAAATACCAAACAAGCACTACAACTTTTGGACTTTCACTGGTAAGGCCGGGGTTGCGACCAACCTTAACTTCTCTGTTCGGGATGGGAAGAGGTGATTAGATGAGGTGAGCCACAAAAAAAGCGGGCTCAGGATTATCTGAGCCCGCTTGGGGTTTAATATTGTGG
>NZ_SMJU01000027.1 GCF_004348825.1 Arundinibacter roseus | reverse complement strand
CCACCTCTTTGACTACCCCTAATTTAAAGGACATTGAGTAATCTTTTTGGGTTCGCTTAACATACTTAGTTTCAGGTTGCTCTTGCATAGCTGTACAGTTTGTGTATCGCTATTTCAGGACCAGACAGAAAATGTGAAAATAAAGGCCTCTCCGATTTGGGGAGGCTTTTTTTATGAAATTTGGTTTGAAGAAGAAATTTCAATTGGAAATTTTTTTCATTAAATATTCTGCGAAAATGTTTTACATGTATCCTTAGTAGATTTACCAAAATCAGGGTTTAATAAACTGTACGTCACGCCCTTTTGTGCAGGCGATATTTCCGGTTAATCTCTACTTCTGAACCCGCTTACCTTTTCCATGAAATGGCTTTTTCTGCTTCTAAATAGCTTCCTTTTCCATTCTCTGACCACTGCTCAGGCACTGCGCCAAACAGCAGAACGTCCGCAGGAAGTCTGGGCCACCCGTTCTGTACTGGATCAGAAGCCACGGATGCTCACACTGGCGCTTCATTCAGATGCGTGGGCAGCTTATGACCTAGCGAATGGAGTGTTGTACAAAGTTTGGAAAGGCGGTGTTGCGATGGATGGAGCGCCGTATACAGGTAAAAAGGAAGTTCAGCCAACCTCTTGGGGAACAGCCTATTGGGTAGATAGTGCCGAAGCCTCGGGTTGGGAAGTCAGGCAAAAAGGAAAAATTATTCCGAATACCTTGCGCAGCAAAGGATATCGGATTCAAAATAACCAACTGACACTTTTGTATGAACTTCAAATTCCGTCAGGAAAAGTTATTCAGATTTCTGAGCGTCCCGAATGGCGATCAGCCTCAGAAAGTCAGGCTGTGTTTGAGCGTGTTTTTACCACACGTCAGGTTCCGGATGGGATGACTGTTTTTGTTAAAAGTCCAACAGAAATTTTTCCACTTTTACCAAATGCTACTACCCAAAAGAACCTTGTTTTCAAGCCCCTTCCGGTGCAATTTCCACCCAAAGAAAAAAAATCATATGCGCACAAAGGGCAGGAAATTATTGAAAGAAGCGACTGCCTGACCTGTCACGAAATGCAGGAAATGGCCGTGGGGCCGGGATTTCTACAAATTGCCAATCGCTACGAACCTACGGCTGAAAATCGAAAAATGCTTGTGGCCAAAGTACAAGGCGGAGGAGCCGGAGCCTGGGGCGATGGCCTCATGAATCCGCATCCTGACTTGGCTGAAAGCGAACTCGAAAGCATGATTGACTATATTTTTTCCTTAAAACCTAAGGAAAAACCAACGCCTAAAACTCCGGCCAATCTGGTTACAACCACGCAAAAAAGAAAGGCATCACCCGGACATGGCGCTCCACTCGAAGGTGTGCACCCTTCCTATACGTTGCAAACGCTGCACACACCGGAATTTATGCCGAAAGTTGGTGCTATGGCGTTTTTGCCCGATGGGCGAATGTTGGTTTCTACTTGGGATGTTGTTGGCGGACTATATATAGTGGAGGAAGTTCCCGGAAAGTCTCCCAAAGTGAAGCGAATTGCGCAGGGGCTGGCCGAACCGTTGGGGCTGGAAGTAGTCGATGGGAAAATATATGTTCTTCAAAAACAGGAACTTACACAACTTATCGATCAAGATGGTGATGAAATTATTGACGAGTATCGCACGATTTGCAACAGTTGGGGCGTGACCGCCGATTTTCATGAATTTTCTTTTGGTTTGGTACACAAAGCAGGCTACTTCTATGCTACGCTTTCGATGGCTATGCGCCTGCGGCCCGACCAAAAACAGCTGCCTGACCGTGGAAGAACGATTAAAATAGCACCGGATGGAAGCTATGCATCCATCAATTATGGCTTGCGCACCCCGAATGGAATCGGACTCGGTGTAGACAACGAGCTATTTTTGCTGGATAATCAGGGGCAGTGGCTGCCGGCTAATAAGCTGATTCACGTGCGGCCGGGCGACTACCACGGAATGGCCTGGGGCCTGCCGGATGGACCGGAAAACGGACCACGGATGACGCCGCCCACCCTGTGGCTGCCCGAAGACGAAATCGGAAATTCGCCTTCGGAGCCGGTGCTGGTGCGGGAAGGTATTTTTAAAGGACAAATGCTGCATGGCGATGTCACGCACGGAGGTATTAAACGAGATTTTCTTGAAAAAATAAATGGAACGTATCAAGGCGCTGTTTTTCGATTTTCGCAGGGATTCGAAGCAGGTGTCAACCGCCTGCGTTGGGGGCCTGATGGCTCCTTGTATGTAGGTCAGGTAGGAATGAAAGGTGGCGGATGGAGTTGGAAAGAGCGGCTGGCGGGGCTGCAAAAATTGACCTACAATGGAAAAAGTACTTTTGAAATGCTGGCTATCCGAATCCGACCCACGGGTTTTGAAATTGAATTTACCCAGCCAATTTCACAAATTATTCTTGATCAAGTTCCTGATTTTCAGATTCAACAATGGAGATATGAACCTACTGCACGCTATGGTGGTCCCAAACTGGATTTAGTGAATCTGGAAATTTCCAATGCGAAATTATCCAAAGACGGCACCCGACTTTTGCTGGATATAGCTGGCTTGAAAAAAGAACAGGTTGTATATTTTCGACTTCCTGAAACCCTGAAAAGCATGACGGGAGAGACTTTATGGTCATCAGAAGCGTGGTATACGCTGAATGAATTTCCGGAGAATTAGAGTAAAAAATCACCTAAAAATTCCTGAACCAAAACCGTATGAATCGTCGAGAATTTGTGCAAAAATCAGCCGCATGTACGGCCCTTGGACTGACGGCAAATCCTTTTTTAAATCCAAATACTTTACCCAAATCTGAGAAATCGATTCGTATTCAGAAGGTTAGCTCCAATTTTGAGCGCGAGCCCCTGCATCCGTATCGCTTCAAAGGCAGCGCCATTACAGAAAGCTGGCAAACAATGGCGTACCTGCAATCGGATTCGGGGGCCGGAAAAGTGGGATTGGCCACGCAGGGTGTTCTTTGGTCGGATTCATCGGTGTTTGCGGCGCATTCCGAAAGTGCGGGTAATGCGCTGATGTATGCCATGAGTGAACGAGCGTTACAAATGATGAAAGGGAATGCCTTTACCAGTCCGGTGCAACTTGTAGACGATCTGCTGCCGGAACTGCTCGCCTATGGCCGGAAAATTACCGGAAATCCATATCTCCGAAAAACATTTGCGCTCAATGCGCTCGTGTGCGTAGACAACGCAGCGTGGCTGCTTTACGCCCACGAAAATGGCCTTTCGCGCCTGGATGACATGATTCCGGCGGCGTACCGACCCGGTTTGTCGCATCGACATGCCAAGGTGGCGAGTATTCCATCATTTAGCGTGGGCACGAGCGCAGAGCGCATTAAGGAGGCTGCGGATGAAGGCTATTTTATCATGAAATTAAAAACCGGGTCGGCTGGAAGGCAGGCCGAAATGATCGAAAAAGATATCGCCTTCCTGACTGCTGTTCATCGGGCAATTGGACACTATGAAACACCCTATACCGATTCAGGAAAAATTCCTTATTACTTTGACGCCAATGGCCGCTATGAATCCAAAGATACGCTGATGCGGTTTTTGGATCATGCCAAAAAAATCGGGGCGTTTGATCAAATCGCTGTTATTGAAGAGCCTTTTGAAGAATCAAACGAAACCTATGTGGGTGATTTGGGGGTAATAGTGGCTGCCGATGAAAGCGCGCATACCGTAGAAGATGCTGCGGTGCGTATCGAACAAGGCTACGGAGCCATTGCCGTAAAAGCGATTGCCAAAACCCTGAGTATGACCATGAAAATTACACAATTGGCTTTTGAGAAAAAGATTCCGTGCTTTTGTGCAGACCTGACCGTTAGCCCTATTTTGGTAGACTGGAACAAGGCAGTAGCTGCTCGTTTGCCCTCTTTTCCGGGGATGAATATAGGTTTGCAGGAAACCAACGGACATCAATATTTCAAAAACTGGGATACGCTCATGAGCTACCATCCCAAGGCCAACGCCTCCTGGACCAAAACCCAAAAAGGCGTGTACGAAACCGGGCCTGAGTTTTTTGAACAAAGCGGCGGAATTTTAGAGCCTTCCGCCCATTACGATTCATTTTTTAAATCCTGAATCAACAAAAAGCGTCGGAATCGTAAAGTTTGATTCCAACGCTTTCTTAGACAAATTATGGCTTTCTCAGTAAAGCTTTTCGTAGTATTCAGTTGCCATTCGATCCGAATTGAAGTAATCGCCTACCTCATGCATGCTGGTCAAAACCATCTTCGCCCAGGCATCAGGTTGGTCGTAGTACATAGGTAAAATTTGATTTTCCAACAAGTCAAACAATTGCTCCATATCCTCCTGATTGACATTGTTGCCCTGCGCAATCGGAATCAAAAAAGCATTTTCGTTGGCACGGGCAAACTCGCATATCCAGCCGTCAAAAGTTGAGCAGTTGAGGGAAGCATTCATGGCGGCGGTCATACCGCTTGTGCCGGAAGCCTCGCGCGTAACGACCGGCGTGTTTAGCCATACATCCGAGCCGTCTTTCAGTAGCTTGGAAAGTCCGAGTTCGTAGCCGGTTAACACGGCCATGTTGCTATGTAAGTGGCTGATATAATGAAGTTTATTGAATGTTTGAATGGCCGTTTCATCTTTTGGATAGGGTTTTCCGGCCCATATCAGCTGAATCGGGTAGCGGCTATTGCGCAGGAGTTTATCAAATCGTTCGGTATCCCAGGTCAGCATATCGGCGCGTTTATATCCGGCAAATCGCCGAGCCCACACAATCGTCAGAATTTCGGGGTCAAAGAGTTTCCCGCATTGATCAGCCACGGTTTTGAAGAGTACTTTTTTTAATTCTTTTTTACGGGAAGCAATTGCCGGGTAATCGTTCTTTTTTCTGCTTTCTTCTAATTGATAATCAGCCCAATATGTTTTGTTTTGGGCATTTGTGATATGGGTAATTTCACAAATATCTTCAAAATTTCCCCACATCAGTCGCGACACCTCGCCGTGTAGCCGGGATACACCGTTTGCTTTTCGGCTCACCCGCAAAGCGGCCAACGTATGATTAAAAATGCTGTCCTGAATGCCCGTAAGCGACCGAACCTCATCCAGTGAAAGTCCCGCAAAGAAACCAAGGTGATACAGAAATTGACTATCGTGTTTTTCGTTGCCCGCCTCTTCGGGAGTATGCGTTGTAAAAACCAGTTGCTGTTTTAATTGTTCCCGGTTTAACCCTTTTTGAGAAAGGTAAAAGGCCGCCGAAAGCGCGTGAGCTTCATTGAAATGATACACTTTGGGAGTATAGCCCAAAGCGTCAAGTACCTTGGCACCGCCGATGCCCAACACCATGCATTGAGCTACTTTTGTAGCAGCATCAGAATCATAGAGCGTATACGAAATATCGCGGGTTTCAAAGTCATTGCCCTCAATATCAGTAGTTAATAAAAAAAGGGGGGCTGTATTGAAAATTTCCGGGGCAAGGTAGTAGGCCGCCACCCATACGGTTTTTCCGGCTATTTCCAGGCTCACCCGTATTTTTGTATCTACCAGAAAATGGTAGATTTTTTCACGAAATTCGACCTCCATGCAGTTATCCTGCTTCCGATCCTGATCGTAGTAGCCATATTTCCAGAGCATGCCCACGCCAATCAGGTTTTGATTGAGGGCAAAAGCGCTTTTCATATGCGAGCCAGCCAAAAAACCCAGGCCGCCCGAATAGATTTTTAGTGCCTGATCCACGGCAAATTCCATGGAAAAATAGGCGACAGATTTTTTAAAGGATGCAGCAGGCGTAAGAGGATGTGTGAAAGGGACGGTGAATTGGGATGTTCCGGGCATTTTAACAATCGGTTTGATTCTGCCACGAATCTATAAAACATCTATTCCTATTTAGCTGTTAGCTTTTAGATATTTAGCCATTAGTTTTTTATTGCGCTGATAATCAATTATTTGTGTTAATAATTGAATTTTAATTTATTGAAAAATACTTATGTTCAAGTACCTAATGAATAATAATTTTTCAATAATTCTTAATTAAATATGATAAAGTCCATCCTTTACTTTTTTGGCTGATGCGCTTTTTCGTAGTGGAGTTTTAATAAATCCTCGCCAAAATCGTCGGTCAGGTCACGCACAACTGTGTGTATATGATTGGCGTCGTTTTGGGTATTGTCAAACTCAATCAATAAAGTAGGTCCCTGAATGCGGTAGTAGTGCCCTTCGTTTTTGCCCATTTTCAGCGTGGTGTTGCCGATCCATGCAAAGTGAAGATTGCCTAGTCCGGCCTTTTCCAGCTGTGCCATTTGCTGATTTTTGAGCGTAATATGGTAGCGGTTCAGGTAGAGAGTCAGGAGTTGTTTGAAGAGTTCCTGCTGTGGTGGCGTCATGTCTTTCATGGCCAATCCTTCGAGTTTGTCCATGCCTTCTACCTGTCGTTTGTTGAGGGAAAAAATCTCATATGGAGATTTTGCTCCTAATACAATCTTCTTCTTTTGATCCTCTGTAAATGAGGCAAGCAGCTGGAAACCAAGGTCTTCTTCCTTGCCCTGCACACGCACACCTTTTTGCGGTACGTCAATGAGCACATGCCCGGGATTGCTCCCTAAAAATCCGGGAGTGAACGAAACATGTCCGTCGATAATCGTGAAATGCAGGGAAATATGGTGACCTTCCACACGCCACCCCCAGGGATTTTTTGAAGCCGGATCACCAAAAATCAGAAAGGCGTAGTTTTCAGGGTCCCGGCGGGTGTCATTTGGCGGGCGACTTTCCAGCACGCGCAGTACGTGTTCGAGGTCAATGATTTGTTCAACTTGCTGAAAACCCTGATCGCTCATGACCACCTCTATCATTTTCATGGCTGCTTTACGCTGCGGCTGTGTCATGCGTTTGAGGTTCAGTCCGGCACGGTCACGCGGCACAAAGTGCCAGTCAAACCGAAGGCTGTCCGATAGTGAGTGGACCACCTCCGCTTTTTGATCAGCGGTTAAGGTTTGCAGAAAACCACGTGCGGCTTTGGACATTTGCTGACTCAGATCTTCCTTTTGAGCAATACTAGCTGCATGGACTGAAACTGGCATTGATAGCGTAAAAACGCCCGCTATACCCAGCAGACAAATCAAAAGTGAGGTTTTCATACAAAAAAGAGGTTCAGGAGAAAGATGAATTTTTAACTGAAAATGACCAAAACTCACAGCGGTCGGATTCGCATGTTCCGAAACCACACTTCGTCACCGTGATCCTGCAAGGCAATTTTACCTTTGGTATGAGGCGTAGCGTAGGGCCATTTTGTGAATTTGCTTTGAGCGAGTTGAGCTTTCCAGGCATCGGAGCCGTAATCGTATTCCACAACTTTGACGCCATTGAGCCAATGTTCGATATGGTTATTTTTAATCAGAATGCGTCCTTTGTTCCACTCCCCGGCGGGCTTGGCAACCCATTGGTTGGGGGCCTGCATGTCGTAGTTTGCGGCAGTTTTTTGTTTATCATTGATACGAACCATTTTTCCGCCATCATTAAATGGCGGGTAGCCTTCGTCGTCTATAATCTGATATTCGGGTCCTGAATAATAGGTGGCGTTTTTTGGGTCTTCAATCACTTTGTAGATTACCCCGCTATTACTTTTGGCCGGAATCTTAAATTCAAATTCGAACTCAAAATCTTCGTAGTCCTCATTGGTGATGAGGTCGCCATTGCCGCCGTGAGTCATCAGGGCACCGCTCATGACCATCCAGCCTTTTACGTCAGTTTGATGGTAGGAATGCCAGCCTTTCGTAGTTTTTCCGTCAAATAAATTTTTCCATTTACCGGGCTTTTGTGCCAGAGTAGTTCCGGCAAAAAGGGCAAAGAACAAGAGAATCGGGAGCTTTTTCATGCGTTAGAGAATCTTTGGAATACGGTGTTGTATAATCAAAGAGCGCTGACGGCGGATTTTACTCTGAGGGTTTGCGAAAGGCAGCCAATGCTTTTTTACATGGCTCGGAAAGGGCGAGCGTACCACTTATAACTGCCCGTTCTGACAGAAGTTCGTCCCAGTGACCGGCATCCTGCCAAAGTACCTCTTTCATCAAACGCATAGCATTGGGATCATACGTTGCGAGTTTTTGAGCGAGCTCATGTACTGCCTGATCCAGCTCCATAATCGTTTCGTAGACGTCATCATACAGGCCGCACCGCCACGCCCAAATCGCAGACTCAAACTCAGAGGCGTTAATTGTCAGATGCGTACAGGCAGCTTTGCCGATGCGGCGGGAAACCGCGGGCTCAATCACAAAAGGGCCGAGGCCAATGCTAAGTTCACTGAGTTTGACGGCTGCCTGCTGTGTAGCAAGGCAGTAGTCAGTAGCTGCGAGCAATCCAACACCTCCACCGACGGCTTTTCCCTGCACGCGAGCAATCACAAACTTTGGACAGGTACGCATCGCGTTAATTACCTGAGCGAAGCCTGAAAAAAAGATTTTGCCTTCTTCCAACGTTTCTACGCGTAGAAGTTCGGCCAATGAAGCACCGCCACAAAAGGTGCGTTCTCCGGAAGATTTGAGGATGATTACCGCGGTTGCGGGTGCCTGACCCGCCTTCTGTATGGCCGTTGCCAGCTGTTGAAGCAACACTAATGGCAGAGAATTGCCGGCGGGATGAAAAAACTCAATGGTGCTGACGGCCTGATCTGTGGATGTTCTTACAAATCCTTCTTCCATAGTTGTATCGACGATTTGATTTGTGGATTTTGATTTAAGCTCAAAAAAGTTCGGAGAGCCAGTTGCCTGACTCTCCGACGAACAATTGGTTTTAATTGCTCCGGGGCAATTCCTCCGGCTCCTACACTATTTATTTACCAAATAACCTTGCCCAAAATCCTTTAGCTTTTTTAGAAACTTCTTCCACTGCTTCGGCGGCATCAGCTTTCAGGTCGGTGAGTTCTTCGGAAGCTTTGGCTGCAATTACCGAGGCTTTTGCTTTGGCTTCGGCCATTTTTTCAGCGGCTTCTTCTTTCAGCTCGTCAATTTCTTCGGCAGCTTTGGCGGCAATTACGGAAGCTTTTGCCTTTACTTCGGCTACTTTTTCGGCGGCATCTTCCTTGAAATCCTCGAATTCTTCGGCGGCCTCTGCGGTCAATTCCTGTACCTTGGCTTTGGCTTCGGCCATTTTTTCGGTCGCTTCGGCTTTCAATTCACTCATTTCTTCGGATGCTTTGGCCGATAATTCGTCAATTTTTGCTTTCGCTTCACCTACTTTTTCAGTGGCTTCTTCTCGCAGTTCATCTATTTTTTCGGCGGCTTGGTTGGCCATAGCGCCCACAGCCTCGCGGGCTTCTTCGGTTTTATCCAAAGCGGCTTTCTTTAATTGATCTGCTTTTGAACCCATATCGCCGGCAGCCGGAATCTGATTCTCTTCCATAGTTGTAGTGTTATTTGTAGTGTTTCCTGGTAAATGGAGGGATAAATGTACACAGAACCAATGGCCGTTGCAAATCAGACAGTTGTCTTCTCGGCTACCAATTTTGAGGAAATCCATCCCCATAGTTTTCTATAAATGAGGGGTATACTACCTGGCACTGCTTTTTAGTGTACATAAATGTTTTTACATGAATTTTGAATTGAAACAAACACATCATGAAAAAAGTAGTCATCATCACCGGACTTTATGCCCTTATCACCACCGGTTGGCTTACCTCAGGTTGGTTGTTGAGTAGCTGCGAATCGAAAGAAAATCGGGAACGAAAAGAACTCGCAGATGTACAGGCCGAAGCCATGGAAGAAGCTGATGAAGCCTATGCGAAATTAGATACTGCGAAAGGTGAAACTGATTTGGGTGAGTTAAAACAGGATTTGACGAAGACTGCTCAGGATTTGGAAAAAGCCAAAAAAGACTACCTGACGCAGTTGCAAAGTCGTCAGAAAAATCTGAATGCGCGGATTAGTGATCTAGACAAAAAAGTAACGGATCCGGATCAGGCGAATCGGCAGAAATGGGTAGAAAAACGGCAAAAGCTGGTACGTGAACGCGACCTGTTGCAGGCAAATTTGCTGGAACTCCAAAAGCCAATGACCAACGAGCGCTGGTCAACCGCAGAAAAGGAAATTAAAGATTTAATCGCAGCTATTGATCAGGAACTTGGAGATTCCTGACCGTACCAAAATCAAATTTATAACTAATCTTTAAAACCTAAAATAGTAACCAAAATATCTAAACAATAACTATACTCACACTGAATTAAGTCCGTATATCCACCCTAGGATCTTACTACGTACACATGCTGAAAATTGGTAAATGCCTGAGTTGAAAAACTCGGGCATTTTATTTTTTGTAGGTAAAAAAACTACATTTTTTGAATCATTTGTTATTAAATTTATTTTTTGAGTATTATTTTTACATAAATAAATTGATTATAACAGGCATGTCTATCTTTTTTACTCAAAACCTGGTTTTTCTCCGCGCTACGCACGAATCGCGACCTTCGCAGCAAAAGGTAGCCGATTTGCTGGGTATGAAAAAATCTACCTGGGCAGCCTGGGAGTCGGGCCGGGCTAATCCTTCCTTTGAGGATATGCTTCGGATTGCGACATTTTTCAATGTTACTACCGATGATTTGCTGACACGCAACCTTGCGCAAATGCAGGCAAAGCCGTGGATTAAGGAAGATAATTTACGGGTGTTGGTTACGACGGTTGATTCGGAAAATAAAGAAAACATTGAGTACGTACCCGTACGGGCGTTAGGGGGCTATGCACAAGGCTACGGCGATGTGGCCTTTATTAGCGATTTACCGGCTTTTCAGCTTCCTTTTTTGTCCAAAGATCGAAAATACCGGGCTTTCCCTTACGAAGGTGATTCTATGCCGCCTCTGCGTGAAGGATGTACAGTGATGGGCGAATTTGTCGAAAACTGGCACAGCATTAAGAGTGGAACGATCTGCCTTGTAGTGACTCAGGATGAGGGGGTTGTGTTAAAAAAAGTGTTTAATTATCTGGAAGAAAAAGATATTCTGGTGCTGAAATCGCTGAATGAACGCTATGCACCCTATCCGGTGTTACGAACCGATATCCGTGAAATCTGGCGATTTGCCGGATATTTTGATACTGAATTTCCGCGCTGAATGGCGCAATAATTCTGTGTTTTCTCTCCTCATTCCTGCGGCCACCTCCTCTGTCTATATATCTGATTAGCCATCAATCTATTAGCAGAAAACTACATGAAAAAGTACACCTTCCAACCGCAGGCCTACTACCACATTTCCAGGCGTGTAGCCGAAAATGCCGTTTTGTTTCGTGAGCACGACGATTATATTCACTTCCTGTTTTTGTACTGCCGACAGGTCCAACCTATCGCGCGCACCTTTGCGTACTGCCTGTTACCGGATTCTTTTCATCTTTTGATTCAGTTTCGGGACATTGCCGCGCTCAATCGGCATCTTGAAAAAACGGGTGAAGCCCCGGATCTGTTGGAAGAGTCCTGCTGCAATTATCTCGAAAATCAGCTGGATGCGTTCGTGGAAAATTATGAAAAATCAATTCCTGCACATGAATATGTTTCTGCTGCCGAACGTCTAACTGCCGAATGGCGCTGTGAAGAAATTGCCGATGCAGTTCTTGCGGCGCAGTTCGTTCATCTGTTGCATTTGTTTCCAGCCTACCATTTACAGATTCAACCGGACACATTTTGGCCCTATTCGTCTCTGCATTCTTTGAAGAGTGATCGTCATACGTTTGTAGAACGGGATATTGTGCATCGGTGGTTTGGTGGGCGAGAGGCCTTCATCCGGGATGCCTCACAGGTGCAGGTAGAAATTTCATGAGCTGACGTTTTTCTTACCAGAAAAAATATCAACGAGTACTAGTCTTATTTTATAAACAACCCTTTGCGAAAGATAATACACATCGATATGGACGCTTTCTTTGCGTCTGTTGAGCAGCGTGATTTTCCGGAACTGCGTGGAAAACCCGTCGCCGTGGGCGGGAGTGGTGAGCGTGGGGTAGTGGCAGCTGCAAGCTACGAAGCCCGTACGTTTGGGGTGCGCTCGGCGATGTCTTCCCGAATCGCCAAACAAAAATGTCCGCAACTTATTTTTACAAAACCCCGATTTGAAGTTTATAAGCAGGTTTCTTCTCAGATCAGAAATATTTTTGCAGAATATACACCGCTGATTGAACCGCTGTCGCTCGATGAGGCCTATTTGGATGTTACCGAAAATATACCCGGAATTGTGTCTGCTACAAAACTGGCGCTGGAAATAAAACAGAAGATTCGGGAGCAAACCAACCTTACTGCTTCGGCGGGGGTTTCGTATAATAAATTTTTGGCAAAACTGGCGTCTGATTATCGCAAACCTGACGGGATTTTTGTAATTAAACCCGAGGAGGGTGCGGCCTTTGTTGCGCAGCTTCCCGTCGAGAAGTTTCATGGCGTAGGGCGAGTTACGGCTCTGCGTATGCACGAGTTGGGTATCCGTACCGGCCTGGATTTGCGTCAACAGACGGAGGCGTTTCTGCGGCAGCATTTTGGAAAAGCCGGCGGGCACTATTTCCGAATTGCTCAGGCGCAGGACGACCGCCCCGTGGAGCCCGATCGCATCAGGAAATCGGTGGGTTCGGAAAATACCTTTATTGCTGACCTGGATACGCTGGCCGAAATGCAGGCAGGATTGTTGCCGCTCATCGACGACCTGTGGCGGTGGTGTCACCGCACATCTGTTTATGGCCGAACCGTGACGGTAAAAATTAAACTCAATGATTTTCAGATCATGACCCGGAGCCGTTCAGCGCTTTTGCCGATTCGGAACCGGGCGATGTTTGAGCAAATGGTTTTTGAACTTCTGGAAGAGAATTTCCCGCTGGCAAAACCGGTACGTCTCTTGGGTGTATCGTTGTCTAATCTGGAAGACTCGCAACCGTATGAAGGCAAACAATTGGCTCTTCCGTTTTGAGTTCACAGGGCTGCACCCTGTGCTGGCAGATTTCGCCCCTTCGGGGCTGGGGTTGGTTTTCATTTTTCATTTCTTTCATTTTACATTTTACATTTCACATTTCACAGGGCTGCACCCTGTAATAGTGGATTTCGCCCCTTTGGGGTTGGGTTGGTTTTCATTTTTCATTTCTTTCATTTCACTGCACCCTGTGCTGGCAGATTTCGCCCCTTCGGGGCTGGGGGGCTTTTGTATTGTTCAATTTGGCAGCTTTGTGCCTATGACTCCACGAAATCTTCCTGAATTAATTATATTGAAACTTTTTCCGGCAAAAACCTGAGAACTTAGAACTTTGCGGAGAAAAGCTGGAATCGTTTCGTTCTGCATCCTGATAAATTTAAAGCCATGGAACTGGTCTATTTTCTCATTATTCTTTTTTCTACACAATATCTTCGGGATACGCTCCACACAAAAACAGAAGATCCTGAAACAGATAAACGGCTGAATTTTCTTCGAATAGCAGCAATTGTTTATTTCTGTATTTCAATGGTCACATCGTTCGACGATCAGACTGGCGGGATGTGGCTCTGGCATGTCCTGATTGTTGCGTTCTTTTGGTACCTGAATCACGATGAAAAATTCAAATCGGGGAAATCTTATTTTCAGTCTTTTTACGCCCCAATCGTCATTGCCATATTTCTTGATGTTGTTTCAGTAGCTCTTCCGACATTTTATTCGAAGTACGATTCTTATCTGGATTCTTTCAGTTCGATTGCGTTCATTTGGGTCATTGCGATTTGGTACCAAAATCGTAAACAACAAAAACAACTGGCTGCCGAGCGGTTGCAACGACTCGAAGAGGAAAAGCAAAATCAACTCATAGCGGCTCAAAAAGCAGAACTCGAACTTGTAGTCGGCGAACGTACCCGCGAAATACTGCAACAAAAGGAAGAGCTTGAAACTACGCTGCAGCATTTGCAGGCTACTCAGGTTCAGTTGATTCAGTCTGAAAAAATGGCTTCGTTGGGGGAGCTTACCGCAGGAATCGCCCACGAAATTCAGAATCCGCTTAATTTTGTCAACAACTTTGCCGAAGTCAATACCGAATTGATCGAAGAATTAAAAGAAGAACAGGAGAAAGAGTCGCCTGACCTGGAACTGATCGAGGAAATCCTGACTGACCTGGCCGACAACATGCAAAAAATGGTGTATCACGGCAAACGAGCGGATTCGATTGTAAAAGGTATGCTGTTGCATTCCAGGTCTGGAAGCGGCGAAAAACAGTTGGTAGACATCAATGCCCTGGCCGATGAATACATGCGGCTGGCGTACCATGGCCTTCGGGCAAAGGATAAATCGTTTAATGCGGCGCTTGAAAAAAACTTTCAGACGGATCCGTTGATGGGGCAGGTTATGCCGCAGGATTTTGGCCGGGTGCTGCTCAATATTTTCAATAATGCGTTCTACGCCGTTATGGAACGTAAACGGGAGGAAGGAGAAAATTTTCAACCGACCGTTTGGTTGAGTACATCGCAGGAAGAGAATTTTCTGTTAATAAAAATCCGGGATAATGGCACGGGCATTCCCGACGCAGTTAAAGAGAAAATTTTTCAACCTTTTTTTACCACAAAACCCACCGGGCAGGGTACTGGTCTGGGGCTTTCGCTGAGCTATGATATTATCCACAAAGGACACAATGGTACCCTGACTGTCACGAGTGAAAAGAATTCCTTTACTGAATTCTGTGTTCAAATTCCCCTAATCAATTAAAAAATCAACGCTATGGATCATGTAAAAATACTTGTAGTAGATGACGAAACCGATGTGCAGCCGCTGTTTGAACAACGGTTTCGCCGTGAAATACGGAAGGGAGAACTGTCTTTTTCGTTTGCGTTTTCGGGAGAAGAAGCCCTGAAATATATGGAAGAACATGCCTCCGAAGTGGTGCTGATTTTGTCTGACATCAACATGCCGGGCATGAGCGGGATCGACCTGCTGAAACATATACGGCGGACGCACGCTTCGCCCAATCCCCGGGTCATGATTATTACGGCCTACAATGACAATGACTACTACAATCAGGCTATTTCGGGTGGTGCCGACGATTTTCTGACCAAGCCTTTGGATTTCACGCTATTAAAAGAAAAACTTAGCCAATTATGACTACCAAAATACTTGTTGTTGATGACGAAACGGATTTGCAGTCGCTGATTAAACAAAAATTCAGAAGGCAGATTCGGGAGCAGAAATACGAGTTTGTGTTTGCGGTCAATGGCGAAGACGCACTCGAAAAGCTGAAAGAGAATCCGGAAATTGATCTGGTTTTGAGCGACATCAATATGCCCAAAATGGATGGCTTGACCCTTTTGATCAAACTCAACGAGTTTAGTCCCATGATCAAAGCCGTAATTGTGTCGGCATATAGTGACATGGATAAAATCAGAACAGCCATGAATCGCGGTGCTTTTGATTTTGTGTGCAAGCCGGTCGATTTTACAGATTTGGGGGTAACTATCGAGAAAACAATTCAACATATTCAGCAACTCAAAAAAACGCTGGAAGCCATTAAGGAAAATACCATTTTACGCATGTACGTAGACGCCAACGTGCTGCAATTTATGACTGGTAGCGAGTTTGAAAATGGTCTTGCGGCTAATGAGACGATTGAGGCGACGGTTGTGTTTATGGATATTTGTGGCTTTACGGCCATTTCTGAAAAAGTAAAACCTGATGTGGTCGTCCGTATCATCAATCATTATTTTGATGTAATGGTAGGGGAAATCATCAATCAGGGCGGCTACGTCGACAAATTTATGGGCGATGCCATCATGGCTGTTTTTCGCAATGAATATCACCTGGATCGGGCGATTGAGGCCTGTTTGGCGGTTCGGGCCAAGATCAATGCCATTGAAGAAGACTTAACATCGGATTTGAAATTTCATCCAAAAGTTGCGATTGGCATTAATTCAGGAGAAATGATTTGTGGAAATATCGGCTCCACAACCCTTCGACGGCTGGACTATACGGTTATTGGCGACACTGTAAATGTAGCCCAGCGATTTCAGTCGATTGCAAAGCCGGGACAAATTATTATTAGTGAAAAAGCGCATGAACTGGTCAAAGAGTCGTTTATGTGCAGGGAAGTCGGTACGGTGGAATTGAAAAATAAAGCAAACCCCGTGCTGGTGTACGAGGTCGTGGAATAATGTGTATTTAATTTGACAACAAACTATAAATCAATTAATTAGTATTTACATGAAACATTTATTGACTGCCGTTTTTTTTCTTTGGGTTGGGTTTTCGGCAATGGCCCAAATCCCCGATACCTTTCAATGGCTTCCCGACGGAAGTAGCTATCGTGATGAAGATAACGGAACTATTGTAGAAGTAAAACTTCCGGAAAGGACGACCAAAACCCTCGTATCGGCTGCGCAGCTTACGCCAAAAGGGACCTCTACACCACTAAAAATCAGAAGTTACACTTTTTCTCCACAGGGAAATAAAGTATTGATTTATACTAATTCAAAGCGGGTATGGCGCTACGATACCCGTGGAGATTATTGGCTTCTGGATCTTTCAGATAATTCATTAAAACAACTGGGTAAAAGTCGCCCGGAGTCTTCGATGATGTTTGCGAAATTTTCTCCGGATGGTCAGAAAGTCGCCTACGTGAGTGAACACAATGTGTATGTGGATGATTTGAAAACGGGCGAAACCAAAGCGCTGACCACCGACGGCACCGATCGCGTAATCAACGGAACGTTTGACTGGGCCTACGAAGAAGAGTTTGACTGCCGCGATGGTTTTCGGTGGAGCCCCGATAGCCGCGCTGTTGCCTACTGGCAACTGGACGCCCGCAAGATTCGTAACTTTCTGATGATCAATACCACGGATTCAATTTATGCTTACAATGTGCCGGTTGAATATCCGAAGGTTGGCGAAACTCCATCTCCTTACAAGATCGGTGTAGTGGACCTGGCCACCGCCAAAACCCGCTGGATGTCGATTCCGGGCGATCCGCAAAATACCTACGTTCCTCGCATGGAGTACGCAGGCAATGCCGACGAACTGGTGATTCAGCAATTGAACCGCAAGCAAAACGAAAGTACGCTGATGTACATTTCAACCAAAACGGGCAAAGCAACGCCATTTTACTCAGAAACTGACAAAGCCTGGATCGACATCAAAAGTCGCTGGTCTGACGGCCCCGGCGGCTGGGATTGGGTCAATAATGGAAAAGAATTTATCTGGATTAGTGAAAAAGATGGCTGGCGACATGCCTGGCGCGTGCAGCGTGATGGTAAAAAAGAAACCCTCCTGACCGCTGGAAATTACGATGTGATTAGTCCGGTGCTGATTGATGAAAAAAATAATGCGTTCTATTTCATGGCATCACCCGACAACGCCACGCAGGCCTACTTGTACCGCACGACGCTGGATGGAAAAGGCAAAGCCGAAAGACTGAGTCCGGCGGAGCAGGTTGGAACGCACAACTACGAGCTTTCGCCTACCGGACAATTTGGCAAGCATTCGTTTTCCAATGCCAAAACGTATCCCGTTCAGGAATGGATTTCGGTGGCTACGCACGAGTCAATTGATCCAAATGCAGGGGTAAAAAAAGCACTTGCCGGGCCACAACGCGCGAGTTTGGATATTGAGTTCTTTACTGTAACTACCGAAGACGGCATCGTGTCGGATGCGTGGCTGGTAAAGCCGGCAAATTTTAATCCTGCAAAAAAGTATCCCATTGTATTTACTGTGTATGGTGAGCCCGCTGGAAGTACCGTCACCGACCGGTTTGGAACCGGTCGCAATCGGCTGTATCTTGGCGACATGGCCAAAGATGGCTATATCTACGCATCTGTTGACAACCGCGGAACGCCTTCGCCCAAAGGAAGTGCCTGGCGAAAAGCGATTTACAGAAACATTGGCACTATCAACATTCGTGATTTGGCGATGGGCGCTAAGGCAATGTTTGAGAAATTTCCGTTTATAGACACTAGCCGCGTAGCGGTGCACGGATGGAGCGGCGGCGGATCGTCTACGCTGAACCTGTTGTTCAAATATCCTGACTTGTTCCAAACCGGAATTTCGGTAGCAGCCGTCGGCAATCAGTTGACGTACGATAATATTTATCAGGAGCGGTACATGGGATTACCTCAGGAAAATCGAGAAGATTTTGTGAACGGTTCGCCGGTAACACATGCCAAAAATCTTCGGGGAAATCTACTCTACATTCACGGAACGGGCGATGATAATGTGCACTATCAAAATGCTGAAATGCTTGTAAATGAATTGATTAAGCACAACCGTCAGTTCCAGTTCATGCCCTATCCCAACCGTTCGCACGGGATCTACGAAGGGGAAGGAACTTCGCGGCATTTGGCGACATTGTTTACTAATTTTCTAAAAGAAAAATGTCCTCCCGGTGCTCGGTAGATTAGGTACTTCGTGACCTTATTTTTTAGAAAGCTCGTGATAGACTGCCAACTACCGGCAGAAATCACGAGCTTTTTATTTTTCCAGGTATAAAAAATGTAACCTAAATTTAGCGTTTTTGCAACCGTCGCCACATTTCGGCACAGGCCCGGGCGTTGTGGTAGGGGCCTTTCCAGAAATGAATTTTATCGGATTGAACCTGAGTACCGTCTGCTTTTACCGTGCTGTACCATTCACCCCGCTCATGATCGGCAAATTTTTCATGAATGTAGGTCCAGGTATTTTGGGCCATTTTTAAATACTTATCCTCCTGACTGAGCTCCCACGCATGATAAAATCCAACCATTTGCTCGGCAATCACCCACCAACTGCGGTCGGTTTGCGTATGCTGCGTGGCGGGGTCAAATTCGTAGTGCAAAGCACCGTCGGGGCCAAGCCCGGTGGTAGCGGCTTCGGCCATGAGCAGAGAGCGTTCGGCCACCCATTCCAGCATATCTTCATCTTTCAACACCTCAGCGGTTTCGTACAAAAGCCACGAGGCTTCAATGTCGTGTCCGTACGAAATGATATGGTCTTTGGGTGTCCAGTCATCCGTAAAAAAGAGCTTCATCCGGTGGGATTCCGAATCTACAATATTTCCCAAAATAACCGCCATTATGCTCTTGATGCGTTGTTTGAGTAATGCGTCCGGCCAAATAATATACAAATTGGTGTAGGCTTCAATCAAATGCAGGTGCGTATTCATGCTTTTGATGTAGGGCGCTTTGCTTAAAATGTAGTCATCAATCGGCTGTCCTTCACGACCGACGGCTTCCAGATATCCGCCTTTTTCGGGATCAAACGCATGTTTCTCAATGTAATTGAATAGTTCTTTGGCGAGTTCCAACGCTTTTTTGGAATTAGAAATCCGGTAATATTCACTGATACCGTACAAGGCAAAAGCCTGCCCGTACATCTGTTTGGTGGTTTGGAGGGGTTTGCCATCAGCTGTAATTGACCAGTAAACTCCGCCGTTTTTCTCATCAAAAAAATGAGAACTTAAATATGCATAAGCCTGATCAGCAGTATCTTTATAGCCTTCATTTGGAAAAAGCCGGTGCGCCATAGCGAACGTCCACAGGATGCGGCCATTTACCACCACGGAGCGGGGAGCGTCTTTGACCGGGCTATTGGCAAAGGTAACACGCCCATGAAAACCACCCGTGGCCGGATCAGGGCTATACATTTTCCAATACGTCAGGATTCGTTTGAGCTCGTCGCGAAAGGCTTCGGGGGTAAAGGCAGCTGGCATGCGGGTAAATTATAAAGTGTTGGAAAAATAGTAGACTAAAAAGAGGAAGATTTGGGAAAATTACTTGAAGACCGAATAAACCATACGTTTCATGAAAAATTTGCCTTACATTTCTAAAAGATTAGTCCAACTTTTAAACAAAACTATTTATAAAAAGACTCGTATGAAAATCAAGAATTTACCTGCCATTGTTTTTAGCGTTTTTTTGCTTTCACAAACTTCTTTGGTTGCACAAACTAAATCAAATCCTGTCATCAAAGCGGGAGGAAGCGTATTTGCAGTGCCCGAGGCGGTACCCGTAGCAGACCCTAAAATTGCCTACAAAATTGTGGGAGATCTGATGGTCGGCCCCGAAAAACCCGAAGAGCTGAATCCGGGGCTGGATCGGGTGGCACGTCTTTTTAACGCTTATTCTGACGCTGGCATTTCTGCGGACAAGATCAAAATGGTGGTGGTTGTTCATTTCAAAGGAACGCCGCTTATTCTTGACGACGAAGCTTACAAAAAGCAATTTGGTGTATCAAACCCAAATACGGCTCTCATCAACGAGTTGGCCGAAAAAGGCGTTGACTTTTACATTTGCGGGCAGTCGCTTCGGATGCGGGGTTTTACGGATACGCCTAAAAATAAGCACATCAAAGTTACAGAAGCGGCCCTCATTGCTACGACCACTTATCAGTTAAAAGGCTATGCGTTGCTAAATCTGTAAAGTATGGAACACGCGCATCATCATCACCACCATCATCATGCTCCCCTGGAAACAAATCTGAATCGGGCTTTTGTGCTCGGAATCGGCTTAAATCTGGGGTTTGTATTGGTCGAGGCGGGAGCGGGTTACTACTATGATTCGCTGGCGTTGTACTCGGATGCGGGCCATAATTTGAGCGATGTGGTGAGCCTCATACTGGCGATGATTGCGTTTAGGCTTGCGAAATTGCCCGCAACGACCACATTTACCTACGGCTATCGAAAAACTACAATTTTGGTATCGCTGGTAAATGCAGTCGTTTTATTGGCAGCAATGGCAATTATTGCCTGGGAAAGTGTGCATCGTCTCCAAACCCCCAGGAACGTTAATGGTGAAGGCGTAGCGCTAGTGGCCGGAGTCGGCATCGTGATCAATACGTTTACGGCCTGGCTTTTTTTTAAAGACCGGAAAAATGATTTGAACGTAAAAGGGGCTTATCTGCACATGGCCGCCGACGCACTCGTGTCGATGGGTGTAGTGCTAGCCGGAATTTTGATATACTATACGGGCTGGTATTGGCTCGATGTTGTGGTGAGTCTTCTGATTGTAGTGGTAGTAGTGATAAGTACGTGGAGCCTGCTGCGCGACAGCCTGATTCTGACACTCGATGGGGTCCCCAACGGAATAGACCTGGAAGAAATTGAATCTACAATTCGGCAGTTTGAGCTGGTACAGGAGGTCAGTCATCTGCATGTATGGGCAATGAGCACTACGCAAAACGCCCTTACAGTGCATATCACCCTACGGGAACCGTTCGGGTTGAGTGATTTTTTTTCTGTAAAAGAAAGTATCAAACACGAACTCGAACATTTATCAATCCAACATAGTACCATAGAAGTTGAACTTCCGGGGACAGCGAAGGATTGTTATTGATCAAATTCGATGCTTTTTTGGGGTAAAATGAAGCCATTGAAAAAAAAATAAAAATTTTTTTAGACAAAAGAGGCTTGATACTCAGAATTATATCAGAAATCCGAAAATTATTTTGTGGGCAGGGCTTGCGTAGTACAATCTGACCACCTACTTTTGTGCCACGGTTTAGCTGAAACGACAGCGAAAACAAGTAAAAAAGTAATGGTTCGGTAGTTCAGTTGGTTAGAATACCTGCCTGTCACGCAGGGGGTCGCGGGTTCGAGTCCCGTCCGGACCGCCAACAATAAAAGCCTGATAATCAATCGATTGTCAGGCTTTTTTCTTGTGTAATTTCTTCTACAAAAAATCCCGGTGTATACATCCTGTAAACTTTCAGGGAAATTAATAATTCACTACTTTACGTCATTGTTTGTGTCCCACCCGGGCACCCTACAACTTTTGACTTTCAGAACTTCCCATTTACATTTACCACTCAGAAATAATCCCCAATAGTTAATGGCTAAACAAAAATCTACCACAGAAGAACCCTTAGAAAAACAACTCTGGAAAACAGCGGACAAGCTCCGTAAAAATATTGATGCGGCTGAATACAAACACATCGTTTTGGGTTTGATCTTCCTCAAATATATCTCTGATGCGTTTGAGGAAAAATACCAACAGCTACTTGTAGAGGTAGAGCAGGGAGCAGACCCCGAAGACAAAGACGAATACAAAGCAGAAAATGTATTCTTTGTTCCGCAGGATGCCCGATGGAATTATCTGCAATCGAAAGCGAAACAACCCGAAATCGGGAAGTTTGTAGACGATGCAATGGATTCCCTGGAAAAAGAAAACGCTTCTCTTAAAGGAGTATTACCCAAAGTATTTGCCCGTCAAAATCTGGACCCAACAAGTTTGGGAGAACTTATTGACCTGGTGGGAAACATTGCCTTAGGAAGTGCCAAAGCAAGAAGTGCCGATGTTTTAGGCCACGTTTTTGAATATTTCCTGGGCGAGTTTGCGCTTGCAGAAGGCAAGAAAGGTGGACAGTTCTATACACCAAGAAGCGTTGTAGAATTATTAGACTTGTTGCAATGGAAAAATAGTCTTAAATTTGGCACATGAAAATATCGATAAATGATCTAAAAAATGAGCGTCAATGGCGTTCTGCAACCGGACTTAATAAGGAAAGATATATTAAGTTG
>NZ_SMJU01000026.1 GCF_004348825.1 Arundinibacter roseus | reverse complement strand
AACTTAATATATCTTTCCTTATTAAGTCCGGTTGCAGAACGCCATTGACGCTCATTTTTTAGATCATTTATCGATATTTTCATGTGCCAAATTTAAGACTATTTTTCCATTGCAACAAGTCTAATGTCGTGGTACCCACCGTGCATCGGGCCGAGGCTTCCATCATCCTCAAATTTTTGTGGATCACCCGCCGGCCATCTTTCGGGACGAATATTCCAGATAAACAGGTGATCGGCCGTCCGCATCGCCCGTTGTGGATAGCCCAGATTATTCCAGCGCGAAGACGAATGCCGCTCCCGGGAAGTAAAAACTGCCTGACGATGCGGTTGGTTTCGGTTGCTTTTGCTGCCCGCAAACAGGGACATCAAACTCTTGCCTTCCATGTCCGAAGGTTTGTTTTTTACGCCAGCAGCATCCAGAAAAGTGGGCGCCAAATCAACCAAACTTACGATGTCAGAAACGGTGCGTCCGCCTTTGATACGTGCGCCCCACCGCACGGCCATCGGCACATGAAATCCGTACTCATAGGCATTGGCTTTTGCGCGGGGAAACGGCATGCCGTTGTCGGCTGTTACCACAATGAGCGTGTTTTCCAGCTCCCCATTTTCTTCAAGCATTCGCAAAATACGATCCAAATGACTGTCATACCATTGAATCTCATACAGATAATCAAGCATATCCGACTGTACTTGAGGATGTTCAGGAAGAAAGCCCGGAACCTGCACATCCGAAAGTTTCATCCCGTTTTTTGCGCCAATACCGGTGGGATACGGACGGTGAGGTTCTTGCGCGCCAAACCAGAAACAAAACGGCTGATCGGCGGATTTGCTGGTGATAAAATCCTGGAAATTGGCGGTGTAGTCATTGTCGCTGATACCCTTGGGAGCCGTAAGTTTGCGGCTGGAAAAGGCTTTTCCGGCTGGATTTTGGCTTCGACCTACAACTTTTCCGGGGCCCCAGCCTTTGCCTGTCATTCCCACAAAATAGCCCTCTTTTTCGAGCAACTCAGTAAAAATCACGAGATCGGCCGGAAACGTACTGGCGTGGGTACCGGCTTCCCGTATCTGCCAGCAATTTTTACCCGTCAGAATAGCCGCACGTGAGGGACTGCAGCCGGGAGAGGCCACAAAAGCATTAGTAAACAGGATTCCTTCGCGCGCCACCCGGTCGAAGGCAGGTGTTTTTACCGCTTTGTAGCCATAGGCCGACGCATGTGGGTAGGATTGATCGTCGGAGATAACAAACAGAATATTAGGACGTTTGGCAGGCGCTTCGGTTAGTTTAGAGCCTTTGGAAGCACGTTGTCCTGTGTTTTTGCAGGAAAAAATAAAGATCGATAGCAGGAAAAAGCAGGCAAAGTAAAGGACAGGCAGGCGTTGGTTTTTCATGAGTTTTTGGTTAATCGGTTAAGGGTAAAAGTAAGATTGTGCGCCTGTAAATCAACAGGCGCACATAACTTTACTTCTTTGGAAATCATAATTTACTGACTGGCATACCCAGGATTTTGTTCCAGAACAGCCCCAGTATTACGTTCAATTTCACTTAATGGTATTGGGAAAAGGTTATTATGCGGCGCTACATCTACGCCAAAATTGGCAGCGGTAGGATGACCATTGCAATATTTTTTGGTTCGTTCATATAGTAATCCTAATCGGTTAAGCGTTAATCTGCGTTTTTCTTCCACGCCTAATTCCCTAATTCTCTCGTCGAGAATAAAATCTATGGTTACCATTTCGGCTGTGATTGGTTTTGCCTTGGCACGATCCCGAATCACATTAATGTCGGCTGCTGCTTGTACAGTATTTCCTGCTCCCAGGTGTGCTTCTGCACGAAGCAGGTAAGTTTCGGCCAAACGAATATAGTACTGATCCGAATAGGTAGTTCCGGCGGTTGAGGCGTTCAGCGTTTTCAGCTCTGGGTTTACGTATAGCTCGGCGGGATGCTGACCAGGCGTAGTGACTTTGGATGGATATGGATAAAAATTCCGCAGTGTATCATCGAGTCTTTGCCGAAATATCTCCATGTGTTCCGAGAGTTTTTGACCATACCATACCGATGCCGGGTTATTAAATTCAACATCCCGAATAAAATTATATTCTGAATTTCGCATATCATTCCAATCATATTGCCATACGCCATAGGTATACAAATCGGTGCCTCTAAACCGTCCAATGCCTCTGCCTCCGGTATTGTCAGAAACGCCAAGAGCCAAAAATGGGACCACCCCCGTCGGATCTTTGTACGGAAACGAGTAGGGGCGTGGAGCGCAGTCCCGTTCCAGTTGGGGCCCTTCTTTTGTAGAGGATCGAACCACCCCGCCCAGTACATCCACTTCGTACTGAAACACCCAAATACCTTCCGTATTTCCGCCGCCTCGATTTTGGTTAAATCGTCGGAACAGATCCCAATATACGTCGCCGGGCTGCTGTGCCAGGGACCCAAACCGCTGCTTCATAAGCGCAACATCAGGACTGTTGATTACTGCTGAGGCGGCAGTTACTGCATCAGCAAAGCGTTTTAAAGAAATATATACTTCGGCCAACATGTGGTAAGCGGCGAGATTATTGATTTCTCCATCTTTGACGGTGTTGATAGCAGGCAAATTGGCCGCTGCGAATTCAAGATCGGCCGCAGCTTGCTGGTAGGTTTCTTCCCGGCTTGCCCGAACATAATCAGTTTTGGGCGAACTTACCGCTTCCAGTTCCAGGGGTGTATGATACTTCTAGCTGGAGTAGCCTACGCTATTACATATGAAATGGCAGCTGATACTATGTTCTCTCAACCTTCGGTTCTAATCCTCAAAAACGCTGCTGAAAATAAGGTAGACGAATAACGTTTAGTGATTGGCGTGGAAGTTAACAATCAGGCGCATGAATATCCGATTCAGAACATAGAATACCATCATCAGATACAGGATACGCCGGGCGGAAAGCTCATTATTGTAACTTATTGTACGGTATGTCACACAGGCCGGGTTTTTGAGCCGATTGTCAATGGTCAATTGGAAACCTTCCTACTCGTAGGAATGGATCATTTCAATACCATGTTTGAAGACAAAACCACTGGAAGTTGGTGGCGGCAGGTTAACGGCTAAGCCGTAACAAGTAACAAAGCCAATAAGCCTTGGAAAGCTCTACTGCACAATGGAGCCATGTCAGCCATCCAGCATTCCCAGGATTTAAAAGCATATTACGTGCGCAAAACAGCCGAACCGGGCGCCCGGAGGCGGAAAGAACGAGATGTTAGTCAAAACAATGTTTGCAACAAGCTCATTCACCGAGTTTTTGTCCCGGCGGGGAACCGCTGCGTATAACGGCGGGAAAAATATAAAGATTTTTATTCCCCTTCTATTGTTTAAATCATAGAAATCGATCCGATTTAATTCCGGAACCGTTTCTTCCTGCCACAATTGGGCCTTTTGCTTGTTCTGCTGACGGGCCTTCCTGGCTGGTTTATGTAGGCTCCAACCCACCTTTTTCAGGATGCGCCCCACCTGTGTCAAATCATAACTGACACCAAAGAGCCTGCCGATCAGCTCGTTGACGCGCGAACGTGCCCAGATGTGGCTGGGGAAGCCATGGCTGGTTGCACCCAGATTCAACTCCTCAACAAGCTTTTTGAGTTGTTCTGCTGTCAGATTTGGTTGGGAACCAGATGGTTTTCGGGCCAAAAGCCCTTGGGGACCAGACTCCCGGTATTTCTTAAGTGTCTGGCTAACCCAGCCCTCGGTCAACCCAAATGCTGAGTCGATGTCCTTCTGTCGCTTCGGCGCTCCGATTCCAGCCCGATTCTTTTAATTCCACACAGCGGCGGCGTAGTACTTCATACTCAGATGTTTTATAAACCAATTCACTGATCGATAAATAATTCAAAACGGATCCCGGTTAAACTCAAAAACTCCTGCAGAAAAATTGAAGGAAATGATAACGATCTTTTTGAAAATCAGGGGAGAAGGCGCAGAAAAAATTGAGATTCTTGATGTGAAATGTGTACAAAAAATAAGCTAAGATTTGTTTCAAGAAAATTTGAATCCTATTGATTTTTATAGTTAATTTCTAAACCATTAGGATTCAAATTCGCCTTTTCCCTAATTTATTCCTTCAAAATCTTTTCAACAAAAATCCCGCCATCCTTCGTTTTTAGCTCCACAAGATAGGTCCCGGCTGGTAGCTGTCCAATGAAAAGCGTAGCACCAGGCTTTTGGGTAAGCACAACCTTTCCCGCTAGGTTCAATACCTGAATTTCCGTAATTTCTACATTCGATGGAAGTCGAAATTTGAGCTCATTTTGCGTTGGATTGGGGTACATATAAAGTTGGTTTTCGCCCAAAAACTGTACCGAAACAATGCGTGAATCTTCTGAAATCCCAGTCAGATCAATTTGTTTTAGGCGGTAATAATTGATGCCCTGCCTTGGGTTCAGATCATCGAATGAGTAGGTTTGAACAGTTTTTGAAAAGCCAGTACCCGCTACAAAGCCAATTCGTTCCCAGCTTTGCGCATCAGTTGAGCGGTATAGTTCAAATCCTTTGTTGGCAATTTCCTCGGATGTACTCCATCGCAATTGAACGATTTGCGGCCCGCTGCCGGCTTCAAAATTGAGCAGCTTGACCGGAAAAGGGCTGGGATTGTAACTAAATGGGACCGAAAATGTGCAGGTGCCATTACTAACCCGTGCAAAAAGTGAGGTTTCTATTCCATTGGGAGTAAATGAATTTGGCGCAGAAAAACTACCTGCGGATGTAGGAGGATCACCCTCGTCGGTGAATATCCCTGACACCGAATACCCTCCACCGCCGTAAGTAAAGATTGGATTGGGATGACTTACACCGCTACGAACAATTAAACCACTATTAGTAAATGACGGCGAATTGGATGCACTCACTACCCCTGAATTAGTAAATGAATTGGTATTACTAATATTAGCAGCGACTTGTATAAGCCCGGTATTGGATACAGTGCCGTTGGTAGAAAAATCTCCGGATGCCAAAAACATCCGTCCACAGGCCTGATTTGTAAAAGTTACCGCATTTGAAAATATCACACCTGTTCCGGATGTTGAACGGATTGTACCGCTATTTACAAAGCTAACCGATGTCCCAGGTGACGTACTTTCAAAAGCAAATAAGTTACCATTACCGCTATGGGTTATTTGCCCCGTATTCAAAATTTGAAGTGAACCTGTGCTGATCCCGATACCAAACAACCCACCTTTTAATTCTAAATTGCCCGTATTAGTAAAAGTATTTGCTGCAAAAGGCTCCCTAAAATTAATATTTCTTAAAGCATCTACTGACATTGTACCATTATTAGTCATTGTAGCACTATCAAAAATTTCAAAACGATCAGCGCTTCCACCTATAGCGGTCTCCACAAGGAGAGCTCCATTGTTTATAAAATTTCCAGCGTACAGTTCCGCTCCTGTTCGTATAGTCAAACTTCCGCTAGCAGCAATCGTTAACGTTCCACTAGATAAATTGAGGTAGTTAATTACAGTCGCTGTACTCAAGATAGGATTATTGGGGAAGGATCCTGAAAAATACGCCGTTTCGGTTGGATTAGGTGGTCGTCCAATATTCCAATTACCATTCGTATTCCAATCAGAACTTACCGAACCTGTCCAAATGACATCCTGTGCGTACAGTACTTGACCCAATGCACAGAAAAGTATAAATAGAAAGAGTATTCGTTTTTTCATAATTCTTAATATGGTAAGTTTAAGGCATTGGTTGCATTCCACCAACATCTGAGGTGGAACCAATTTTTAAGGTGAGTACTTTAACCTGACCAAAGCATTTTAGCTGTGGTTTTTTGTAAGAAATTTTCCGTCGAGATTTTTCCATCCTTCGTTCCTGTTAGTCTAAATCGATTACTATTAATTTATGTAAACGTAGTAAAAATTCAACTACATGTTTTGCTCATATGTTCCATCTTTTGCTCAATTGTTCCATATAGGCTTCTTTTAAAGACTAAAACACCTATTTAGTAACTTTAAACCAAAAAAAGTAACCCATTTATTAACTTTGGGGAGTCAAATAAGTGTGGGGCAAACTTCCCAGGCAAACAATTTAATACACTTATAATGAGATAATTATAAATTATTTTTTTGTTTTCTTATTGGCATTGCCTCGCTTTTTTAAAAATCCTTTCACATCTGACCCTGCAAATTGTAAGATTTAGTAAAAGGTAGGCTGGCTTTTCATCTGGACCATTTCCCGTGTAGCATCCGCGCTGTGGACATTCCTTGCATACATATCTTTGACTTGCACCGCAATTTTCTGGTAACGTTCGCTTAAACCTTGTGACCTGCCTCCGGATCTGCCCCTTGCCCTGGCTGACTCCAACCCGGCCTTTGTCTGCTCCCGGATCACATTGCACTCATTTTCGTCCAAAACGCACATGAACTGGAAAAATAAATTCCCGGTCGCGGTTCCGGTATCGATGGCTTCAGAAAGTGAATTTTGAATAATTACATGGCAAGTTAAATATGTAAATTGGGCTAAGTTTCCAGCATTTTGATTATGTAGGAAAACGGTCGTTTTAATACACGCTTGATTAGACGCCCGCTGTACCAATGCCACTTCGTTCCATTTTCTAAAAGATACTCTTTGGTAAATTATTGTCGTATCCCAACTCGGATATTGCTTTTCGACTTAATCGAGGACTATAAACTCATTTCCTTTCCAGCTTTGGTAGAAATTCAAATCAATACTAAGCAAGCGGTCGGTTTGGAATGAGAAGGAAAGGAATGTCAGAGTCACATTCTCGTGAGTGAATCTGATACCCATGAGCCTACCGGCGAATGGATTCCCGCAGGGCAAGCGGCTTTCGTCCCGGAAAAATACAACACCGTTGAGTTTTGATCGGGCGAAAATATAGCTTGCTGAAACAGGAAAGAAAAAGAAAGGCTTTGTTAAATGCAAATTAGGCTTTAAAGGAAGGTAGTATCAAAGCTAGCAAACCTGATTTTCTAGTGAAATGACTATTTCTGTTGCTCTTGTGTTAGTCTGTGTTACCTACATGTTACAAGCGTGTTAGGTTTGTGTTGATAAAGTATCCCATAACCTTCTGCCGTGTAAAGATTCAGGTCCAATAAGTCATACCTTTCTGAACCCTGCCAGCAAGCACGGTCCACTATCACCATACCAGCCCAAAACAGGGTTCAAAAAGTAGGTTCAGTTCAAAAAGATGCACTATCTTTATGAACCTAACTTTATGACCGCTTCTGTGGACCTACCCTATGAATCAAATCTTCGGATACGCTCGTGTATCAACGGCTGACCAAAATACAGACACGCAAATTGATGCTTTACAGAAATTCGGTTGCGACCGCATTTTTCAAGAGAAAATTTCCGGACTTTCCGTTCAGCGCCCAGCCCTAGACGAAATGCTATTGCTCCTGCGGGAAGGCGATACCGTCATAGTTTCCCGCTTCAACCGATTAGGCCGGAGCCGGGATCACCTGATTAGCCTGATCGGCGAGTTCTCTAAACGCGGCATCATCTTCAAAGCCCTGGATCTGGGAATTGATTCTTCTACACCTTCGGGTAAGCTGGTCATTGGAATCTTTGCTGCCCTGGCCGAATATGACAGGGAGATGATTCTGGAAAAGACCCGCGCTGGCCAAATATTGGCCAAAGCCAATGGTAAGCACATTGGCAGACCTAACGGAGTGAATGAGGAAAATCTTAAGAAGGTGAAGAGAGCTCTTGACAAGGGATTGTCAATTTCTGAGATTGTGCAGCTGACGGGAATTAGTATTTCCAGCGTGAAACGGTATAGAAAGGCATTGATTTGATTACCTTCCCCCTGTATTCACCACATCCACGAGTCGTTCGGCCAACCTTCGATCATTGGTAATTATCTCAGCTGTGCCCTTCATTCCATTTCGGTACAAAAGCTCCCGATCGTACCGAGTACGTAAGCCTTTGGGTAAATGAACATAGCCCCAATAGGTACTATCGGCCCCAGGTGTAAGGGATAGCTGTGCCAGCACCCCTTCCACCATTCCGTACTCACGGTAAGGATAGCCATCGAGCTTTATTAGTACCGACTGACCGGCTCGTAATTTACCAAGGTTGGCTTGTGGAAGTTTGATTAAGCCCTGAAAGCTGCTGCTCTTTGGCTCAATTGTCAGTAATTCCTGCCCGGTATTCAGACTTTGCTGTTCCTGCCAGGGCGAAGAAAAAGAAACTTTTCCGGCCACCGGAGCACGCAAAATATACCGATGCTCCCAGGCTTCCAGACTACTCCTTAACGTTTGTAACGATTGCATGAAACTTCCCTTTTGTTCAATAATGGCATTGTCAAGTTCCAGAAGTTCCTTTTGCTTGGCAGTTTGAGAGGTGCGGTTTTGAATTAAAGCTGAAGCCAGTTGTTTCAGGGGCATCTCACGCCCCAACAGCTTCACTTTTTCCCGCTGATAGTCCAGCGGAGCTATCACTTTATCCCGATACAATTTTTCATGAATTGTAAATTCGCTTTGAGCCAGATCATAATCCCGGCGTTGAAGGTCCAGTTGTTCGGAAAGCGTCTGTTCCATGCCCTGTAAGTCCTCCTGATCTTTCTGCAATAAGGATCGTTTTTGTAAGTAAAAACCTCCACTCAGATACGATTTTAACTGAACAAGTTGCTGATGAAACGACTGGAAATCGGTCTGAATCTCGCCCAGCTGATGGTAGGGAAGAATAGAAAACTGCTGAATAATCCCCCATTCGCTCCGATCGGCTGCCACACGGAGCCTATCCAAAGACTCTCTCAGGTGCAGAACCTGTTCAGGATCAGCCGTACTTTCTGAGTAAGCCAGCGCCTGCCCAGCCTGTACGGTTTGTCCATCGGTAATCAGCAAACGTGCCAGTTTTCCATCAGTCCGAACTACCACCGTTCGTGGGGCATCGGTGGCCGTGAGTGTGCAGGAGGTTGTGATTACATCAGGATAGTGGATGAGCCAGCTTCCCAACGCCAGTAAAAGTACCATTCCCAAAAAAAGGGTCATTCCCCAACGTACCAGCCCCGGCGGTGGACGACTGATGATTTCGTGGACTTCATCACTATGTAGTTCTTTGAATTGAGTCATGGGTAGTAGATTCTTATTTCAGGTGTTTTCACTATCAAAAACCTATTGCTTATTGACTAAACCGCTAACTCCAACTGATTACTCACCAGCTCGAAATACTTTCCGTTTTTGGCAACAAGCTCGGCATGAGTGCCCTGCTCTACTATCTCCCCCTTTTCCATCACAAGAATCTGATGGGCATTCTTGACCGTACTCAGACGATGCGCCACCACCACCACGGTACGACCCTGGAAGAATTCCTGCAGGTTTTGTAAGATCACGGCTTCATTATTCGCATCCAGGGCATTGGTCGCTTCATCAAAAAGTAACAACTGAGGATCTTTATAGACCGAACGGGCAATGAGTATACGTTGCTTTTGACCCTGACTGATGCCATTCCCTTCTGCCCCGATTTTGGTGTGATAGCCCATCGGTAGCGATTCGATGAACTCGTGAATGTTGGCTGTTTGTGCGGCCCGATGAAGTTTATCCTGATCTATCAATTCGTCGTTTACGGCAATATTTCGGGCAATGGTATCTGAAAAAAGAAACCCTTCCTGCATCACCACTCCGCACTGCTGTCGCCAGGCACTGTGCGAAATCCGTTCTAAATGTAAACCAAAGGTTGAAGCAGATTTGTAGTTGGGGGGTAAGCCGGAGATTAAAGGAAGGGAATTGTTTAAAGAACCGGGCACCAAACTGATCCTTCCTTCCTGAGGTGAATAAAACCGTAAGAGCAACTTCAACAGGGTCGTTTTGCCACTCCCGCTCGTACCTACGATTGCCGTCGTCTTGCCGTAAGGGATAGTCATGTTTATGTTTCGCAGCACAGCTTCATTGCCGGCACCAGGGTACGTATAACTCAGATTATCAATTTGGATGTCCTGCGCCTGGTCCCACTCCTGTCGCAGCGGCAGACCAGCCGGCTCTTCGTCAGCCAGACCATGTACCTCGTTGAGGCGTTCCAGGCTGATTTGTGCGTCTTGCCACGATTGCATAAATCCAATCATCTGTTCAATAGGAGCATTGAACTGCCCCAGAATGTACTGTACCGACACCATGCCGCCCAGCGTCAATTCGCCCGCAATGACTGCCTTGGCAGCCAGAAACGTAATGAAAATATTTTTACCCTGATTGATCAGCACGGCACCCGCCTGTTGAAACTGCGACAGCGAAAGACTCTGCACATTCCACCGGAAGAGCCGCGCCTGCGTACGTTCCCATTCCCATCGCTTTCCCGTTTCGGCACCCGATAGCTTGATGTCCTGCATGCCCTGAATCAGTTGTACGATCTGACTTTGATTGCGGCTCGAGACCTCAAACCGCTTCGTATCCAGCTTCCGCCGCTTGCGCAGAAACCCCACTACCCACAGTGTATAAAGCACTGAGGCCCCAACTGCCACCAGGAAAATGGACAGATGGTAGTAAGCCAGCACAAAGCCAAACATCAAAAGATTGAATACCGAAAAGGCCACACTCAGCGTCTGACCCGTCAGAAAACTCTCTATACGTTGGTGATCGCCGATGCGCTGCATGATGTCTCCAAATTGCCTGACATCAAAAAACGACAGGGGCAGCCGCATGAGCTTGGCCAGAAATTCAGACAAAATGGTAAGGTTGAGCCGCACGCTGATGTGTAGCAGTATCCAGCCCTGAAGAAACCCCACTGCCGAACTACTCAGCGTAAGTACAAGCTGGGCCACGAGCACCAGGTACACAAATGATAAATTTTGCGTGCCAATACCCACATCTACCACGGCCTGCGTCAGAAAAGGGAGCAGCAGGCTCAGCCCACTGGCAACCAGCATACCCAACCCGAGCTGTACCACCAACTGCCGGTAGCGGAGCAGGTAACCCATCAGCTGACCCAACCGCAGTCCTTCCACTTTTTCACCTTCTTCTTCATAGAACCGAGTACTGGGTTCCAGCAACAGCGCAAGGCCTTTTTTCTGGCCCTCGTGCTCGCCCGACAGCCACCGCCGCTCAAACTCCTCCGCCGAATAGGTAACCAGCGTGCTCGCCGGGTCGGCGATGTGGAAGAGCGCGCTACCAGTTGTTGACTGCGTGCGGGGAGTATAGATGTCTTCCTGATGGTCTGCGCCCCTGCTCACAGGAAGTTCATCGACCGTAGGTTTTCGACCGCCCCGTATACCTTGTAAAAACCGCCGGCTCACCGAGTCTCCGGTAATTTTATGAAGCACCACAAAATGGTTTTGCCCCCAATGCAAAATGCAGGGCAAGGGGATTTCCTCAACCAGTTTATCTAGTGTAATACGCACCCCTACGGTTTTGAACCCAACCGCCTCGGCAGCCTCGGCAATGCCCAGCATACTCACCCCGTCCTTGCCAATCTGTGCCCGCTCCCGCATCGTCTGCGCAGAGTAATGCCGCCCGTAGTGCTTGGCCACCATGCGCAGACAGGTGGGACCACAGTCCATATTTTCAAGTTGGCGGTAGTGAGGGAAGGGCTTCATATTGCGAAGTAGCTATTGAAGTTCATCTACAGATATCCCATTCATCCAGGGCAACAAATCCTTCATTTTGGATGAAAAAATAAAATCTTTTAGGTAGATACTGTTAAAATGAAGGTGACAGGGGTTAGATTCAGTTACTTTATTGATAAGACGGTTGCCAGAAAAATCAAAGTCCTCCATAATTCTTTCTACTTCTGTTTCAATCTGCTGCTTTCTTACCTGATTGTCCGAATGGGCATTTGCTGCATCAGGAATGAAGCTTAAATCATTCGCAAAAGTTTGAAAGATTGTGCAGTCTGTGTCCAGCTTGATTTCATTCTTTATGTAGAGATAAAGTTTCGTCCAGTGATACTGATTACTCCATTGAAAAGTATTATCAGCCGCCAGGGATTGTCTTACATCAATATCCTTAAGCGCGGCATGTAATTTCAAAATACCACCCGCAGTTCCAATGTATCCTCCCGAGTTAAGGTACCTGAATTTGCTGCTAACATCCTGATATAGGTACGAAAAAGTTGAGTAAGGATAACAGTTGGCTTCGGTTGAAAAGACCACTGGGCTATTCATTTTCTGATATTTCTCCAAAATCTCTTTTTCGTTAGCAACAAAGACCACATCATATCCGTCCGTGAAAAGGACTATTTCCTCAGGATTCAGACGCATCAGGAATCTTTGGATGCTTTGGTCTTTTAACCGATGACTCCTCCAAGGGCCATTGATCACAATGGTTTCTATCTCTAAATTGAAGAAAGCACAAGAGGCTTTAAGCCCTTGCTGATATCCTTTATTTTGAGCATTTGTTATGCAGCTCAGTACTATCATACTATTGTTAATTTTTTTTTACTGCTAGATTAGTCAACAATATCCCAGTTTCACTGCTTTCTACGCGTGGTGCATTGGAATATAGTAATCTTCCAGTTTTGCCGAAAATCATGTATCTTGGAATCTCATTCAATTTCGTGCTTTTCATGAATTCTGCATTCTGGGGGTTAATTACCAGATAGTTCTGTTCATAACGATCCAGTTGCTCAACGATACTAGCCTTTTTCCAATTCTTCACATTGCTATCTATTGACAAGTAAACAAACACTACATCCTTATATTTTAGGGCTTCTCTAAGCTCGGCCGATTTAGGTAATGCTTCCCGACAGGGGGCGCACCAGGAGGCCCAGAAATCTATATAGAGTACTTTCCCCAGATGCTGTTTTTTAAGGTCCTCCAGCGTAAGCTTAGTGCCCTTGGCGTCGGATAAAATAACTGACGCTGTTTCCAGTCGGCTACTATCAAAGTCAATAGCAAACTCCTCTTTCATAGCCATTACCAGGGCACTATCCTGCACCCGCTGCTGATACTTAGTAAAGAAGTCGAGAAACTCCGGTAATGGGAATGCAGAACGAATTCTCTTAATTTCCCGGGTTAATAGATAGTCTCGCCCATCGGTTGAGAACACAGAAGAGGTATCAATGGCCTTATAAAGCTGCCGGTAGTCTCGATTAGTGCCATCATCCAAAGGAAAGAAATCCGATTTGGCTACGAAATGGGTGTTGGCTACACTTTCCAGTAGCTCGTAGTAGTAGGGTTCGGGAAACGACTGCTGCCTTGGTTTATGCGGGCTCAAAACTTCCGTTATTTGCTGATAAGTTATTCGCTCAGTCTCTACATCCATAAGATAGGTATAGTACTTAGCGCGTTCTTTATAATAAGCGTAGGGGGCGTCGGAAATCTCTCCTAACTTCTTTAATGAATCCAGCAGCATGTTTTCCTTTTTAAGGTACTCTACCGCAGGGCCATACTGTTGGTTCTTAATCTTAATTATGTTGGGCAGATCACGCTCTTCCTTCTGTTTTGGGGTCATTTTTTTGGCCCCAGGCAATTTACTTCTGTTTGATAAAACCTCTCTCCCATTAAAGGCCATGGCACCTAAATACGAGGCCATGGGAGAATATTTCCCGGAATCAAATTGAAGTCTTACCAATTCGTCAACCAACAGGTCATGTTTTTGATGTGCTCGATTTATGAGGGATAGGACGGGCTTTTTGCTCACGTATTGAATTATTACGGAATCACCATTTTGTATTAAATAATCATTGTAATCCAGGTGATTGACATAGTGTCTTAGGACAATGAATTTCTGCTTGGGAAGAACTGTTATATCAGCCGGCTTTTTTTCGGGATACAACTGGAATACATCATTATCATTTCCATTGAAAATGTATACCAAGTTAACCTTACCAATCCACAGTCGCTCAGTGAAATGAAATTTGGAGTTTATGTCAGGTCGGTTTTTAAATTGAATGTTGATGGGAGCTAGGACTGTATTTTCACTTTTTTTTGCGCTTTCATCTTCTTGCCTATGCAAACAAGAGTAAAGAAATAGGGGTATAGTTAAGAAAAAAATGGTATATTTTTTCATAAAATATTTTATTAGAATATTGGGTGATTAAGTGGTACTTAATCACCCAATAAATTAAATAAAGTTAGAAACAAAGCGGATTTGACAATATTAACATCCTGAGCACCATGAAGCCTTACCGCAACTTGCACAACAGTAATGAGGTCCATAACCACTCGGGCCATTAGGGCCTGCTATAGCCTCACAATCACTCAAAGATGGACATGGTTCAGGACCACCAGAAGTTTGAACCATACAATTTCCACCGCGCACTCCTTTCATCTCTGACCTAGTCAGAGCAAAATCACCGAAATTTGATAATCTGTTCATAATTTTGTTTTTGTTTAAATGGTTTAGAAAAAATGAATCTATTTGAATTGGCCAATTCCTAGGTTGGTAAAGGAGGCACAGAGCCGGGGTAACTCGTTCGGGAGAAAAAAGCGGGGCAGCTCAACAGCATTCAGAAACGAGGTGGGGGCTTGCATTACACCGGCCAGCTCCATCCACCGCAGGTGCAAACGCAACTGCTGGGTGCTTTCTTCGTTGGTTTCCGTGGGCGGGTAGGCCCGGCTCCATTGCGCAAAGCGGGCTTCTCCCAACGCAAACCAGTCATCGAGTGCCCTAGCTCTTTGCTCGATGGGAATTGTTAGCAGCCGCCCGGCTACCCGTCCTGCAGTATCCTCCGTATGGGGTGAGGCTGCCAGTACAATCTGCACATACAGGTTGGTGTACATTTCCATTACCTTCTCCAAAGCAAGATGGTTACGGCGGCAGGCAGTACAGGTAGGACTAATCACCATGATGAGGGTGTTCTCGGCCGCAGGATTACCCAGGCTAATGGTCTGCATATCCTTAAATAAGGGTGGTAATATCCGGGGGTTAGACAGTAAACCGTTCAGGTAGTGGGGATCGTACTTCAATTTTTGAAACTCCCGCAGTAAGGGCTTATAGCGCGTGGTCTTTTGCAGGGCGGGCTTAATCCATGCCCAGAGCAGGGGTATCACCACAAAGCTGATGAGGAAAACAGATAACCGGTCAATGCTTATGGAAACAATCGGGGTCAACGTGGGCCAGTCGTGGAGCAGGTAACCTACCACAAACTCCGCCCAGAAAAGTCCTTGCACGGTCAGGCAGAGTACACACCACTCACGGGCCACCCGCGCCTGATAGTACACCGACCATATGCTGTAGGGCAAAGCCAGCACCGTCAGCAGGTACAGAATTTGTACATAGGCGGCATCGCCCGTCAGTAGCCCTATCCCCCAAACTAGCAGTCCGCCCGCAAAATAAAACAATCCTACTTCGGCCCAGCTGAGCCAGTCTGTCAGCTTTGCTGCGGAGGAGCTGAGGATATTCTGGCAATTGGTACGGCCGTTGAGCTGACACACTTTCTGCAAAAAGGCATTATTCGTATCTAGGCTGTACCACACCAGCATTGCGCTCACCACGGTACCCATTAGTTTTAGCAGGCCAGGCAGGTAGTACAGTGCGTACCTGGTCATTGGATATTTTACCCAATTAGCCAATAGGGCAAGCACAACAAGCAGTCCACCAAAGATGAATGGAATGCGAAGGAACCTCAAAAAAGCCCTGTGGCGATTTTGAATATATTCCCGTTCTCCGGATTGTTCGGTAGGTTCGATGAGTAGTGTCACGCCGCTCCATTTCTGCGAAAACTGACCGATGCTTTCCTCCTGCCAGCCCCGCTCCGTATGCAGCCATTTGACATTACCGTTTACACTTCGCAATGTTGCAAAAATACCTCCGTCGATGGTAAGGTAGGTCAGGGCAGGTAGCGGAATCTCGTGCAAACGATCAGGGGTAAGACGGGCCGCAAGGTTAGGTATTTGCCAGTTGTTCAGGACATCACTTAGGGAGTTCATGCTGGGGAAATCGGGATGCTGTTCCAGGGCTTCCTTTAATCCCAGTTTGGTGGCACGCACCTTACTGAAATCAAGCAGGGCCTTAGTAGCATCGAGGGCGTTTTTTTCTGCATTGATGGGTCTCATAAAGGAACAAGTTTTTGATTTTAGGCTAATATTTCTTTATTTTCATTGTTAATTAAGGACTCTAGTTCGTGCTTTTGGTCTTCTTCAATATATCGACTCCTCATCAGCCTTCTGATTTCAAGGATATTTTTTCTATATTTCTCCTCTTCTATTAATTCCTTCACCTTCCTTCTCAACTCACTCATCCGCTCGTGGGCGAACAACCCACGCAGTCCTAAGCCATGGTATTCCACTTTAAGGGCGTTGCCGTTTTGGTCGTACTTAGGGTCGAGGGGATAAACAAGCATGGGTACGCCATGGTATATACTTTCCTTGATAGAGCCAAAGCCTCCGTGGGTAATGAAGAGGTCGGCCTCGGCTAGTACCCGTAACTGCGGCACGCGCGAAAAAAAGTGCGCGTGGGCCGGGATAAGGTTGCGGGCACGAAGGGTTTCGATGAGATACTTGTTTACAGAACAGATCAGCCGCGCCTTCGGCCACTCCTGCACTACGTCAAGCAATTGGGTCACGAAGCGAAGTAATGTGGCATCAGCCCTTTCGTGGTAGGTGCCAAAGCTGCAGTATATCCACTTCTCGTCAGGTAGGCGGTTAGTTAGTAGTTTCGGCCATTCCGTAATAAAGGTCGTATCTAGCTCGGTATCGTGCCGATTTTCACATTGGCATAGGCCTAGGTAAAATTGGTTGGGTTTGCGCACTTCGGGCGACAGCTCAAATTCTAATGGGGCCAGCAGCAGTTCGGGCACATGGGCGATCACCTGCGTCACTGTGGCGTTGTCGGTCAACGGATAGTTGGGTAGAGCTTCCCCAAGGGACTGTATTCGTTGCCGGTGGCGTTGAGCAGTATGCTGCAATAGAGCGGCTTTGGGATGCCGCAGCCATTGAGTCAATCTCAATGAGTTGGTTTTTTTCTGAGGAGTGGCGGCTGATATCTCCTTGGCTCTGTTCCAGTAGCCCTCAGATACCCCGGGGTAGCCCGGCACACGATAGGTAGATGGCATGGGGTTGAAGAACAATAACTTAAATTCGTGACGCCGGGGGTTCAACACCCAAAAGTCCGTGCAAACAAACAGATCAATGAAAACCGCCACGGGCCGCAACTCGTCCACGATAGCGTAGAGCTCTTTTTGGCGTACAAAGTACAACGCATCCGTTCGGTATGCCCGCAGCAACTGCCAGTAGGTGGGCGTCTGCTTTTGGTCGGCAAGGTAGCGGCCCTCCATGTGATAACCCGCACGATAGCCGCTGTTGCGCACGATACGGTAGCCATTGGCGATCACGAGCTCGGCTAGGATGTCGCTGGTCACGGCATATACTACCTCAAATCTGTCTGACAGCAGTCCCGCCAAATAAAGCGAAGGCAGCACGTGACTACGGATTGAAGCAGGAAGTAACAGAAGGGTAGGTTTCATAGGGAGCGTGCCTAATGAGTGTAGATCTGGTTTATGTCCCAAAACTCAGCAATAACTCTTTATAATCCTATTAAGTACTTAATAAATTCAATAAGGTACTTAATAAAATTACAATATGTAGTTTTAGGACACTTATAGCTATTGGTGCCGGATCAAAAGAGAAATTTCTATACGGGGGTGTATTGGCAGCCTACTGTTTGTTTGAGTTGTATATTAATTCATTAATAAAAATTATGAATATTTCCTTGGAGATTTTTAGTTACAAATATAATTTTACAAAAACTCACCTAGAATAGATTATCCACATGACACGTTCCGTTCCTGAAGTAATGAAAGCCTTCCGCTACTCTGCCAAACTCTCCCAACAGGAAATGGCCAACCTCTTAAACGTCTCTCAAGCTACTTACCACAATTGGGAAACAGGAAAATATAAGGTCCCCCTGGAAGCCTACCCTTCTATTGCTACTTGTTGCGGAATCAGCTTAACTGATTTACTGCCCCCGGGATTCTGGAAAGCAGAATAATTGCACAAATAATGGTCTTGATTTGTTCCTATGCGCTTTCCCGTATTCTACTGAAATCAGTAGCATATGGTCCTTCATAATAAGCTTTGTTATGTTAAGTAGAAAAATACAGATCAATGGGAAAGTTTGTTCTTAACAGAGTAAGCCAACTCTAAAAATCTGCTGATTCTTGAATGCTTAATCTTTTGCTTCATCTTTGAGCATAATGAGGTTGTCAAGAAAAGCGGCACATTTTTTTGCATAAATTTTGGAAAGATGGATAGTCAAAATAAGAAAAAAGAGCGTCGTTGTTACGAACCTGATTTTATAGCCCAAATTCTAAAAATGCTGGTTTCTGGTAAAAAGGTGAGCAACATTGCAGAGACGTTTGGAATTGCTGAAAATCTGCTGTATCGTTGGAAAACTACATCCATAATGAAGACAAAGGTAAGAGCCTCAAGTCCAATAGCAATTTCAAACTGGCTGTGAGAATACCAAATTAAGGCAGAGGTTGAGCGGTTAAAAACTGACCAGAAAATCCTAAGATAGGCCTTAGGTCTACTGAGTTAATTCGATTATGAGACGTATATGACTTGATGTCCTCTTTTGCTAAGAAGCACAGAATAAACTATTTGTGCTCACTTTTTGAAATAAGCAGAATAGCATATCATCGGTACAAACGAGGTAAAAAAAATATTGCGGATAGTATTTATTATCGTCCTAAACATGAAATACGGATTGAGTTTAGACGAAATCTTAAGCGATACAGTAGCCGAAGGATCAATGCTTCATTGGAACAAAAGGGTACAAAAATTGGCTGCCAGAAAATTTCTGAGATTATGCGGAAAGAGGGTTTAAGGGCTATTCAGCCCAGAATGTTTATTCCATGAACAACTGACAGCAAACATGGGCAACGCGTATGTGACAACCTGTTACTTAATTTCTCTAAAGCTGAACAATCTAATCAAGTCTGGTTGTCCTATTTTACATATATGCCTTTGAAGAATGGCAATTGGGCTTATTTTGTTTCTTGGATGTAGCGCCCCAGTGCCCTGATGTACTCAGGGTTGACAATTGGCTGGCAATTAGCTGACAAGATGCAGGAAAACCTTGTGCTAGAGCCATTTGAAAAGGTATTATTGAAGTGGATGGTCAAGTATGCCTTAAATTTCCTCTTGGATCGAGAAGAGCAATATCTATCAAATAAGATGAAGAAATTAATGGAAACCTTCAATTTGAAAGCTCCGCAACCTGCTCTGCTTTCCGGCCAGGTCATACAGTGTGGTTTTGAGAAAAAACGGTGTCTCGGTTTGAAGACACTTTCACCACGTACAGTGGGTTGCAGCTGACCTAAAATATTATCTCGTATCTGCCTTCCCAAGCATTGTAATAGATTTACAATTGCAGATTCAGGAATAGCAGGCCAGGCTATTGATGGGAGCCTCCGTGTTCAGGATAATATTCTTCGTAAGCATGATCGTATTCCAGAGCCGTTCCCAAAAAACAGACTTGTCTGGAAACCCTCTAACGCATGGAGCAGCTAAGCCCCAAGGCTCTCGAAGTGTTAGGCTATGCGTACGTGGCACCGCTCACACAGGTGTCATTACGGTATGAGCCGCGATGATGAAGTTGAAGCGTTAGCCATGCAAGTTTATATGGAATTTGAAACGTCCGATAGCTGGCTGCCGACTGATGGGAGTGCAAACAACGAGGGCTATGACATCCCGAGCCCGAGCCCGCAGGAGCTTAAATGATATATTGAGAGGGGGACGAAGCGACCTTAAAGGAAGTGTGATGGTGCGCGAAAACGAGGTGAACTGCCTCGTCCAGATGGTGGATGCTGCTTGGCTGTACATCCTCATCTGTTGTAAAATGCTGAATTCTCAACTATAATCATAAGGAAGCCAGCACTGTTTGCCCATGGAGGAGTGTAGAGCTAAGTTATAATTACTATTGATCAATAAATAATATTTGTTTACGTTTACGTAAACATTGCAAAAACGTAAACATGAGCGAAGAACAGATTGTTTATACCGCCCTAGAAAATCTCCTGGAAACTACCCAATTCAAGGGAGAGTGGGATGAAGTGACAAAGAAGGGGCTGGATGGTACTTTGCGGGTCAGGATTGGAGAAAATGTATTGCAATTCAATGTGAAGGTAAAAAAAGAACTCAGAAAGCACATGTTGCCCCAAATTTTTGCATTCAATGAAGCGCATCAGCCCTTTCTGCTCATAGCCGGTCGGTTGTATCCCGGGATCAAGCAGGAGCTGAGGAACCATAACGTCTCCTATCTGGAAGCCAACGGAAATCTCTACCTGAAAACTCCAGAAAAGTGGTTCTGGATTGAGGTGAATAAGCCCATGCCAGTAAAGCCCCAAATCAGAAGCCGGGCATTTACTAAAACGGGCCTGCGGATTCTCTTTGCGTTCCTGCGGGATCAGGCACTGATCAACCTATCTTACCGACAAATTGCCGGCCAAACCAGTACGTCCATTGGTAATATCACGCATATCATCAACGGATTAAAGCAAGAGGGCTATGTGGTCAATGTGTCTAAAAATGAATACCAGTTTCAACGGCTGAATGAACTATTGAGCCAATGGGCGGAGGCATACGAGCAGACCCTGAAACCAACGCTGAGCATGGGACGATTCAGATTTGTGGATAAGGACAGGTTTGATCGTTGGAAAAAACTAAAACTGAACACGCCCAAAACCTTGTGGGGTAGCGAGCCAGCCGGAGAGCTGCTGACGGGCTACCTGAAACCCGCCGAGCTAACGATATATACCGAGGAAAGCCGAAGTGAGCTGATAAAAAACTATCGGCTCATTCCCGATGGGGAAGGGTTGGTGCGAGTGTACCGGAAGTTCTGGCAGCAACAGGAAGCTGATCAGCACACCGTTCCACCACTATTGGTATACGCAGACCTAATCAATAGTCATGACCGGCGGTGTAGCGAAACCGCCCAAAAATTATACGATGAGTATTTACAAACTGCACTATCTTGATTTACGGCAGAACCCCTCGGTGCACGGTCTGCTTTCGGGCCTGGAAAGGGGGTTCTCAAAATTCGGCATAGACTTTTACCTGGTGGGGGCCGTGGCCCGAGATGCCTGGATGAGCATTGGGGAGAAAAAGGCCCGCCGCACGACGGCGGACATTGACTTTGCGGTACTCATCAAACAGTCTGGCACCTATGAGGCACTCAAAGAGTATCTCATCCGGCACGAGGGATTTTTCCCCTACAAAGAAAACCCCTTCGTGCCCGTATGGCAGGATAAAACGCAGGTGGACCTGCTGCCCTTTGGGGCTATTGCGGATGATGACGGTACCGTAAGGGTAATGGGTACGGGTTTCACAGACATCAACATGCCGGGCTTTGGAGAGATTTACGAGGAAGGGCTTCCCGAGTTGATTCTGGAAGGAGTACACCGCTTCAAGTTCTGTACATTGCCGGGTATCGTGCTGTTGAAACTTATTGCCTGGGACGACCGGCCGGAGGCCCGTCGGGACGACATCAAAGACATTAGCGACATTCTGAACCATTTCTTTGATATGTACGACGAGGAAATATGGACCCACCACTCGGATCTGTTTGAAAATGAAACAGATGACCTCAGGCACATTGCCGCACAGGTAATGGGACGCGAAATACGGAAGATTGCCCAACGAAATGATCTGCTGTACGAGCGGGTCCTGAATATTCTGGATGTTAATACAGGGGATCCCCGTACCAGCAGGATAGCCAGGATTATGATTGAATACTTTAACAATACACTCGAAGAAAGCATTTTGATTTTGCACGCATTTAAGCAGGGATTAACTGACTCATAAATAAACTAATCAAACATATCTAAAACCACTACCCTGCACCAATTTGAAATATGTTTTACCACCACTTGCTTATTTTTTATAGGAAAGGCCCTGGGTATTTACAAGGAACAAAACCTTAACCTTCAGCTGGACACCCTAAAAAAAGAAGGTTGCAAGCAGGTATTTACGTCTCCAGCCGCCTGGCGATAAGGTCTCCGCAGTAAAGGCTAGCAAGCCGAATTTTGAGAAATTGATGGAATATGCCCGAACTGGTGACACCATTGTAATTTGGAAGCTGGATGGAACCACCCCCCAGCTGCTTGGAAGAAGCACCATCAAGCTCACCGAGTTGATCGAAGAATTGAAAAATAGGGGAGTAAATCTGACACATTATCTGAGACTAATGAGAGCAGTAAAGGGACCGGTAATCCTTTAAACCAGTTTATATGTGTGCATGCCGAACACGAACGCAATTTAATCCGCGAGCGAACAAGGGCAGGGCTAGAATCAGCTCGATCAAGAAATAGATTGGAAGGAAGACCAGAGGGATTATATGAACGTTATCATAAAATAGCTCCGAAAGTGAAAGAAATTTATGAGAAGAAAAGTCGGAGCAAGGATGCAATCCGCAAGATGTTCAAAATAAAAAATCAACCTACACTTTACAAGATTTTTAAGTACATCGACATTCAGGAGTTTTTGCAACAATCAATTTAGGTCCGTGTCTTTACCAAATTACGCCAGCTCCTACTTGGCTTGCGCGGAGTAGTGCCGTCCGTAATGTTTGGCGACTTGCGCAGGCAGGTTGGGCCACAGTCCATATTTTCAAGTTGACGGTAGTGGGGAAAGGACACCATAATATATATTTAGTTCTAAAATTATCACATAATTAAGAAAACTTAAAAGTGACTTCTCGCAATAATGCTATCAGGTGTTTAAATACTAACTCTATGTTACTGAGAGTCGAAATAATCAATAGGTAGTAACTTATCAATTTTTTCATAACTCCAATATTTCTCAGTATTCAACCTATCGACTGGCTCATAATAACCATTTGAATAAAATCTAACGGGCTGATCGCCATTTATAGATCGCAAATTCAGATTTCAAGTGCAACTCGCCAATAGTTACATATTTTGCAGCAAAAAGAATAGAGCCAATTTTAGCGAAGAATTCCCGTAGTTTTGTGGTGTCTAATCATAAAACAATATGGAATCATACACTCAGTTGACTCTTGAACAAAGATACAAATTCACTTTCAACAAAAAAAGTAACAAATTGAAATTGCAGATTCAAAAAAGAACATAAAAGTACTGCAATTATAGATCTTAAAAGACACTGCTCATTTTCGGGAGAATATACGGATTTTGAAGCTCATAAAACATGCTCAGGCACTTATAAGCGAGATCCCTAAAAGAAGAAGTATAGTCTTAAATATCAGGTCCTAGAACGTCTGAGGGAACGCTATTCTCCGGAGCAAATAAGTGGAGTGTTAACCTTGCAAGTAGACGCGAAACAGATTAGTTACGAGGCTATTTATCTCTATATATTTACCTATCAGTCCCTTAGCAACGAGAATTTTACATTTTTTTTGGATTCGTTCCCGGAAAAGATACAATAAAAGACGAATTGTAGGGAAAAGAGGATCAATTCCAAACCGGGTTGGAATCGAACAGCAGCGGGGCGGCCCGTGCCAACTTAATGAAAACACAAATGACGTAATCAGGCAGTATTTTCCGAAATTCATGCCCAATTAGTATCGTCAAAAAAAGTGACATAAAATGGATTGAAAATCAATTAAACAACAGACCTAGAAAAACTCTGGGGTATTTATCTCCCATTCAATGTGCTCTTAAATACCAAGTTGCACTTCAAACTTGAATCCAAGCTTTTTTAGAAATATATTTAAGCTTATTTTAAAAATTTATCGATAGTTTCAATCAATTTTTCTCCACGAAGACTTGTGGCAAGAATTTTTCCATCAGGGCCAACCAATATATTATATGGTATTGAATTAAAATTAAATTTAGTAATAACATTTTCATTAGTAGATTCCAAATTAATTAAATGAGTCCAATCCCCAATTGCATCTTCTTCAATTGCTTTTAACCATTTGTTTTTATTTATTTGTTTATCTATTGATATGCTTACAATATTAAAGTTTTTATTTTTAAATGTTTTAAAAGCCTTTTTCAAATATGGACTTTCTTTACGGCAAGGTCCACACCAACTAGCCCAAAAATCAATAAGTACATATTGGCCTTCGAAATTTCTGTAACTTATTAATTTATTTTCTTGATTCGGTAAAGTAAAAGGAGCTTCATTAATATTTTTTATTTTATAAATGCTCGTGGTACTTACTTTCTTTTTAAGGTGTGCTTCGTAGAAGTTTTGAAAAAAGTTTGAATCTTTAAGCCGCAAAGCTGCTTTATCATAGGATTCATCAAGTAAGCTGATAAGTGAACTATCTTCTGGGATCAAATCCATAAAGACTTCCATGCTGATAATGCTTTCATATGCTAATACAGGACTATGGGTAGTGTCAACAATTCTTCTGTTCTCTTCTATTAAATCTTTTCTAGTCTGATTCAAATCGTTAACAAGTAAACTTGCTCGTATTGAATCTCCTTTAATGTAGAGTTTATTTATATCATCTAGAATAATTCTAAATTTGTTTGCATAGTTGTTTTGAATTAGATATGATCTAAGATTAACCGAATAAGTAGATGATGATCCTTCCAAAGTAAAATTATTGAATATTGTATCTATTTCTTGACCACCCATTTCAATTTTAATTTTCAGATTTTCATCATGTAAAGCCAAATATATCATTTTTAGTCTTGGAAATTTTATAAATAGTGAATATGGTAGTTCTTCATGATTATACCCTTTCAAAAAAAAGTTACCACTTTCATCAGTAAATGATGAATCTATTCTTTTACCATCAAATCGTAAATAAACATATTGTGATGGTGCTGACAACACTGTTCCCTGAATGGTAAAAGGCTTTTTCTCTTGCCCATAAGTGTTTAGGGTGATTAAGTACAAAGTGCCAAACAAAAATATTTTTTTTGATGCTCGGATAATTCTTGAAGTTAGCATACTTACTAGCATATTCAATAATGTAAATTAACAACTTATTAATATGGAGATATTTACTGATAAAAAATTTATATACTCTTGTATTAAAGGGTATATCTATAAAAAAGTCACCAAATCATTTCTTGTATACTTCAAAAACCATTTTAAAGTAGGCCCTTAAGGATTAATTAATTTATACGGTAGAGGGTCTCGATTTACCATTCTATTGTTAAGATTTTCAAATATTCCCCTTCGGGATCTGCTTCTTTCATTTTATTTCTAGTATATCGATAGGTATATTTATCAATCAGGGCTTTCTCGTAAAAAATAAAGTGATCTAAATGCTTAGCTTTGAGGTTACCTAGACACCCAAATCTATGCAGTTAGTCACTTTATTAGACTAAGATAAGTTTTTTTTCGCTGTTTTGAAACAACACCCCGAGTTGGATGGTCGCGACCCGCGCGGTAGCCGTCATTCGCTACCCGTAATCCTTTTGGGAGTATTGGTGCTCATTTGCAGTGGAGGAGAGGGGAATTTGTGCTGTATTCAACTCCATATGTAAAAGCGATTTTACGCATTTTTCCGTCTGCTGGAACATAAAGTCTGACTGTGTTATCTCTCGGGCTCAGTTACCACGCTTTCTGGCACAAATCAATCAACCTGTTTTTACTCAACTGGTGCTCACTCATAACGACATTACACTTACCGAAACTTTCAGCAAATGGCTGAGTGGCGATGGCAAAGAACTCCGGGGTTTTATCCAGAAAGGTCAGCAGCGAGGCGAAGTTTGCGTTTCAGTTATCACTCAAAGCAGCAAGTCTACGGTGGCTCAGGCCTAACAGCAGGAAAGAAAACGAACTTTCAGCTATGCATAGCCTGTTGATAGATAACGGATTAATGAACAAGAAGATTACCCTTGCCGTCTTACATTTGACCCCCGGGCTTTTAGAAAATATACATTTTCAAAAGGTGAATTCTCCAGAAAAAATCTTACGTTTTTTGTGATAATCCTGATCAAATTTTATCCTACTTATTTGTTAATACTGCGATTGGCTCACAGCTAAGATTTTTGAATGCTCAATATTTTGCTGCTCAAATGTGCCTACTACTTGACAGTCCAAAAAATGTAATCACTCAGCTCACTGAAAATGCCCTTGGATGAATCTATGCACAAAGAGAAAAAATATTACTTCTGATAATTAAGACTTATCGGAAGTAATACCAATTAGTGATTATTCATGTCCTGCTAAACACACGTAAGTTTTTTCTTTACTGAAAGTTTTTCAACTTGCTAGTAAATAAATATTTGGCAAATGCCTGATTACCAAAGGGATGTTCATATTTGATAAAGGCTTTAATAAAGTTTTTAATCAAATAAACTATCTTGAAATTCTTTTTTACAAATAAATGGTCTGAAATAAATGCTTCCACCTTGTGTTTTCCACGTTGCAAGCCAAAGTTTTGCTAATTGCTCGGTAGTAAATTGACTTTTATAGCAATTTTGAGAACTTGCTGCTTTGTTATAATCCTGCTCACCTATCTAAATCCTAACGGGAAGGTAAGATTTATCCATTGTCGAAAACACTAAATCAGATGATAAACTCCCGGACAAAAGTTCAGGATAATATAGATTATAATGCCTTCCCCAAATTTTTGCTTCAAATACTTCACTTACAACGGCTCCTACAAGACTATGATCGGGGTAACCTGTCCAACCCGAAGGTCCGCATGTTATGACAACATCAGGCATTATTGTAGTAAATAACTCCTCAACTTTATTCCTAATTATATGTAAGGATGCGGAAAGCCCTAAAAATCCTTACTGGATGTGTAATTGGTCATGTAAACCCATCCTAATTGGGGGTTATGCTCCTAGAATTTCACTTGCAAATATTATTTCCATCATTCAAACCTCGGCAAGCATACTACCATTTAGAATTTTCGCGTGATCAAAAGTGCCATACCTTCCATCTTTTGCGAAAGCGATATGAATTGTAGCTACTAGCGAAGCATATTTGGCAAGTACAAGTCCTACAGTCCCTTCATCATCAGGAGGTGCAAAATAGCAAGTATTACTATTTTTGTTTTTGGCTGACAGTTTGAAAAAGCTGCCAACAATAAAAAAATTTAATAAATTTATACATTTTTTAAAATTTGTAGGTATTATATATGGTTTTGGTAAATAATATTAAATGAAATTTTTATTATAGTATAAATTTAATTGTTCCAATCCAAATATAAAATTGATTTCTAATCGATGAATTGAATATCCAATATCATAAATATACTATACATTTTGCTTACTTACCATCAATAGTTTCAGGCAAATTTAGACCAATCACTAATATAATTATATGTCCCTTTACTTTCAATAATTGCTTATGAATTTATCGGTAAAGCATATATATTTTTTATTTACCTAACAGGGCTTTCTCATAGAAATTCCAAAGTGATTGTACCCCCCAGATAACACGAGTCTATTTAGGATTTATCATAGCCCAAACTTAGATTTTGTAACTTGCCTAGCTACTTTATTGAAAAATAACCAAATTAGGTATAATGTCAAAGTGCTGATTTATAAGTGTTTTATTTTTATGAGAAAGCCCTGTGCGATAGAGTTATTCGTATCCGGCCTACCAACTACATAATAGTTAATTACTGACCTTTGCTAAAATTTTGCGGAAACAGATCGGCAATGTCTTTATGATTAATCGTAGCGATGTTTTGCAGGGTGTTTTTCAGCCAATTGT
>NZ_SMJU01000025.1 GCF_004348825.1 Arundinibacter roseus | reverse complement strand
TACAATTGGCTGAAAAACACCCTGCAAAACATCGCTACGATTAATCATAAAGACATTGCCGATCTGTTTCCGCAAAATTTTAGCAAAGGTCAGTAATTAACTATTATGTAGTTGGTAGGCCGGATACGCTGATCCGGTATATCCGAAACAACAAAGGTAAGTCGGGAATTGTGTACTGTTTGAGCCGAAAAACAGTTGAAGAAATTGCCGAACTACTAAAAGTAAACGACGTAAAGGCGCTTCCGTATCATGCCGGTCTTGACGCTACTACCCGAATGAACAATCAGGATGCGTTTCTGAACGAGGAAGCCGACGTCATCGTGGCAACGATTGCTTTTGGTATGGGAATCGACAAGCCCGATGTCCGCTTTGTGATTCATTACGATGTACCCAAGTCGCTTGAAGGTTACTATCAGGAAACCGGCCGGGCCGGTCGCGATGGACTCGAAGGAAACTGCCTCATGTTTTATAGCTATGAGGATATTCAAAAGCTTGAAAAATTCAATAAAGACAAGTCTGTAACCGAGCGAGACAACGCCCGTCATTTACTCAACGAAATGGTCGCTTATGCCAACCTCGGCGTGTGCCGTCGTCGGCAGCTGCTGAGCTATTTTGGCGAGTATTTTGAAAAAGACTGCGGGTTTTGCGATAACTGTGTAAAATCTACCGAAAAATTGAAAGCGCAGGAAGAAGTAATCATCGCCTTAAAGGCCGTGCTGCTGACCAATGAACGTTTTGACGGCGAGCACATTGCGGATCTGCTGACCGCCACTGAAAATCAATATGTCAAAAGCTATGACCACGATAAGCTGGAAGTGTACGGCCAAGGTCTGGAACATAACGACTCGCGCGAATTCTGGGTTTCGCTGCTTCGTCAGCTCGTAATCCTGAATTATCTCGAAAAAGACGTCGAAAACTACGGGGTATTGAAAATTGGGGAAAAAGGCAAAAACTTCATCAAGGACCCCTATCCCGTTACGATCTATAAAGATCATAACTATGAGGAAGATGAAGAAAAAGCCGAGGAAGATGATGCCGCTGCCGTAGGTACGGGCAGTGCGCATGCCTACGACGAAGCTTTGCTGGGGATGTTGAAAGCCCTTCGGAAGAAGGTAGCCAAAGAGAAGAATCTTCCTCCCTACGTCATTTTTCAGGACCCTTCCCTGGAAGAAATGGCCACCACTTACCCCACCACGCAGCAGGAAATGGCGCAGATCAACGGTGTGGGGATGGGTAAAGTGCAAAAATTTGGCCGTCAGTTTTTGGACATGATCAACCGCTATGTTGAAGAGAATGACATAGAAACGGCCAAAGATGTGGTAATTAAATCAATGGTGAATAAATCGAAAATAAAGATTTATATCATTCAGCAGGTAGATAGAAAAGTGGACCTGGAAGAAATTGCCGAAACAAAAGGTCTGCCGATGGAAGATCTGATCGAAGAAATTGAGCATATCTGTTATTCAGGAACTAAACTAAATCTGGATTATTACATCAATCAGATTATGGACCGCGAACGGCAGGATGATATTTATGACTATTTCATGAACGCCGAAACGGACAATATTGCCGTAGCCCTCGAAGAATTTGCGCACGACGACGTGAGCGAAGAAGAGTTAAGGCTTATGCGTATCAAGTTTTTATCTGAATTAGCAAATTAATCTGACACCTATCAGACTTAGATGAAGAAATTAACTCAGCGTATACTTCATCTGACTTTATATTTTAATTTATGAATATACTTATACTGGGTTCAGGAGGGCGTGAACATGCATTTGCCTGGAAAATTGCTCAAAGCCCCTTGTGTGATGCTTTGTTTGTAGCACCCGGAAATGCCGGTACTGCTTCTGTTGCGACCAATGTAGACTTATCTTTTAATGATTTTGAGGGTATTGCGTCACTCATCAGCGAAAAGCGAATTGAACTGGTGCTGGTTGGACCAGAAGAACCACTGGTCAATGGGATCATTGACTTTTTACAGGCCAAACCCGAGCTAAGTCACGTACGCCTGATTGGCCCTGATCAGACCGGAGCACAGCTCGAAGGAAGCAAAGATTTCTCCAAAAATTTCATGCAAACCTACGGTATTCCGACCGCAAGTTATGGAACCTTTACCGCAGAAACACTGGATGAAGGACTCGCCTACCTGGATGCTCACCCGCTACCAATCGTACTAAAAGCCGATGGGCTTGCCGCCGGAAAAGGAGTGATCATTGCCGAAACTCACGAGGAAGCAAAGCTCTGCCTGCGGGAAATGCTGGTGGATGGCAAATTCGGTGAAGCAGGCAATAAAGTCGTTATTGAGCAGTTTTTAAAAGGAATTGAACTGTCGGTATTTGTACTAACCGATGGTGAACATTACAAAATACTCCCCGAAGCCAAAGATTACAAGCGGATTGGCGAAAACGATACCGGACTTAACACCGGGGGCATGGGCGCTGTTTCGCCCGTCATCTTTGCCGATAGTAATTTTCTCAGAAAAGTTGAAGAAAAAGTTGTCAAACCCACGCTTGCCGGCCTGAAAGCCGAAGGGATCAAATACGTAGGCTTTATTTTTATTGGCCTGATGAATGTCAAAAGCGAGCCTTACGTTATTGAATATAATGTGCGCATGGGCGACCCGGAAACCGAAGTAGTACTTCCCCGTATTCAGTCGGATCTGGTAACGCTGCTAACTGCCGCCGCCAAAGGAACGTTGCAGGATACAACCCTGACGATTTCGCCGCAGGTGGCCGTTACAACGGTGGTAGTTTCGGGAGGATACCCCGGCGACTACGAAAAAGGCAAAACAATTGCCTATACGGATAAAGTAGAGGATGTAGTGGTGTTTCATGCCGGCACTGCATTCAATGGAAATACAGAGGTCGTGACCAACGGCGGAAGAGTATTGGTTCTTACGGGCATCGCAAACTCTCTGGAAAATGCCGTGCATAAATCACAAAGAGCAGCACAAACGGTGCAGTTTGAAGGCAAATATTACCGTCATGACATCGGCCTCGATTTACTTCGACTAAAAGATTGAGGATAAAAGTATATGGGATGCGTATCGTGTTCATCCGGTGGTTGTGGTTCAGGTGGAACCGTAGCCGGGTGTGGAAGTAATGGCAGCTGCGGAACCGGCGGCTGCAATAAAATGAATGTTTTTGACTGGTTGAGCCACATGGAAGTTCCGGTGGCTCTGAGGTTTGATGTACTGGAAGTTAAGTTTAAAGGCGGACGGAAAGAATATTTCCGGAACGTCAATCAACTGGATCTTACCACTGGCGATTTTGTGGTATGCGAAATGCAATCTGGACATCATGTGGGTATGATTTCCCTGCAGGGAGAGTTGGTACGCCTGCAAATGAAGCGCAAGAATGTTCTCCTTAATGACGATCTGAAAGTCATTTATCGGGTTGCAAATGAGAAAGATCTTGAAAAACACACGCAGGCTATTGCCCGCGACCTGCCCGTGATGTACCGAACGCGGGAAATTATCCGCGAGCTGAAACTGAACATGAAGCTCTCAGACGTGGAGTTTCAGTCTGATAATACCAAGGCAACGTTTTACTATTCGTCTGACGAGCGGGTTGATTTCCGGGAGTTAATCAAACTGCTGGCCGCTGAGTTTAGAATTCGTGTCGAAATGCGGCAGATTAGTCTCCGGCAGGAAGCAAGCCGATTGGGTGGTTTAGGCTCGTGCGGGCGTGAATTGTGCTGCTCTACCTGGCTTACGGATTTCAAGAGTATTTCGACTTCCGCCGCACGCTATCAGAATCTTTCGCTGAATCCGGCTAAACTCTCGGGCCAATGCGGACGACTCAAATGTTGCCTGAACTACGAGCTGGAAACCTACATGGACGCTCTGAGTGATATTCCGTCGGTAGAAGCCCCACTCAAAACCAAAAAAGGTACGGCGTATCTGCAAAAGACCGATATCTTCAAGAAAATCATGTACTTCGGTTTTGAAAAAGATAACAACTGGTATCCCGTGGCGATTGATAAAGTGGTGGAGATTCTGGACATGAACAAAAAAGGAATTATCCCGGAATCATTGGAAATACTCGTGACAGAGACACCTACTTCACAGGAACGCAAGGAAGCCGGGTCTCTAAACTCCGATCTTGAAAGTTTGGATCGTAAATACAGCGAGGAACAGCAAAAGAAGAAGAAGAAGAAAAACCGTAATAATCGGAATAAGAATAAAAGTCGGGCTCCAAAACCTGATGGTGCAGCCTGATTATTTTCTAATAAACATCCATAAAAAAGGTGCTCAGGGATTTCCTGAGCACCTTTTTTATGGATTGAAATTTAACTCTACTCTACTATTTTTTATCTGCCGAATCTTTTGCAGCTGTGGCCGAACCACTTTTAGCCTTATATTCTTTGTTCAGGCCTTCAATCATTTTCTGAGTAACATTTAGGGTAGAATCGGCAAAAAGAATTCCACCGCCTTTGGAATAACCCAATACGTACTCGTACTGATTGCTCTTGTTGTATTTTTCAATATACTGATAAATCAAATCGTACAATTCGCTGTTTTTATCAGCTTCCTGCTGAGCGAGCGTTTGAGCTGAGCGATCACGGTAAGCAATCAGATCCTGTTGCTTCTTGCCAAGCTGTGCTTCGGTAGCCCGAGCCTGATCCAGAGTCATAGTCTGTGCTTTTTGCTGAAAAAACTGGATTTCATTTTCAAGTGAACGGCCACGATTGGTCAGTTCGTTTTCGAGTTGAAAGCGCTTGTTTTCGAGTTCTTTCTGCGTTTCTTCAAAATAATCATAATTTCTAAGAAGAGAGTCGACCTGCACATACACAATGCGGCGACCACCTGTGGCGTCGGAGGCCGTGCCTGCTGCTCCTGTATTACTTCCAGAAAAATGCAAAAAATACAACACGATCACTGCCAATGTCAGGACAATGTTCCAGATTAAAGACGTATTATTATTCACGATAAAGATTTTTTATTGGTTTTTTTTCTAAGAGCCGCAAATATAGTGATTTGTAAATCAAGCGCTATATGACAGTCCATTTTTTGATCTCTCTTTATTTTCAGGCTTGTTTTTCGGATACAACCGCACTGCGGATATAATGCCCTGCCAATCCGGCAAATCCGGCAACCAGGCCACTGAGCAAGGTTGTTGTTCCTACCAATGCCCCACCATTAGGTAAAAAGAACAGCTGAGCCACTCGATCCGACATACTGCCTCCGGAAGTTGTATGCAAAAAGATTGCGTAAACCATCCAAACGGTAGCAATAGCCGCAAGGCTTGTTGCATACGCTACAAGCGGACGTTCCGGGCGTAACAGATACACCACAAAAGGCACCAGGGCGATAGTCCACCAGGGCATAAATAACTGCAACAGCGCGGTGGCGGCGACCATAAGTAGGTAGTTCAATAGTGTTTTCATGAGTTATTTCTTGGTTAAGATCCAGGTAGAGGTAAGGCGGGGATTTGTGTCTTTGGGTGAAGCAAGGTAGAGCAACGGGTTAAGTTCGCCCTTCTCCCATTTATCAAGCATAGAGCTATACAACGGGCTGCCCGGATTGCCCGATTGCCCGCCGGGATATAAGCCATAGGCTTTGGGCTCCGGCCCAAGCTCTACTACCATCCGCCACGAAGGCCCATGATGCCGCGTCGTTGCGTTCACCATACTGCCTCCTCCGCCATTTTGTACGGGAGGCGCATTAAATGGTTTGAGCAAGCGACTCAAATGTCGAATCTCCGTATTCTTTACCGTAGCCCACTGCCATGCCGGACTCATCGGGCCGTGCTTGCTGGTGAGGGTGTCGAGCGTAGCTTTAAAACTTCCGTAGACAATATCTCCGATTGTTTCTTTGGCTGCCGTAGTCTTATCATCAAACCAAACAGCATTTGGCTCATTCAGAATCAGATACAACGTTCGGTCTCGGGTGGGGTAGCGAAATGACAGCGAATCAGAATGAAGTTCATCTTTCCAGATTGCCGTAGCCAGGCGATTGGTCCATTCGTCAAAGATACTGGGTGCAAGCGCCTCAGGGCTGTGAATCATATCCCAGCTTTCCAGTACCTGATAGGCCGCTTTCTGCGATGCATTGAGCGGACGGGAGTTTAGGTAGGTAAGCAAGGTAGGCAGGATGGTACGGGCCAGAACGCTAAAATTATCATTCTGTAAGTCACGTAAACTATCGGCAGTAGCGGCGGTCATTCGGTCCAGTCTTTCGTTGATCCTGATGCCGCGTTCGGAAGGCGCAAAACGCCAGTTGATATAGTAGGGGTAGTCAGGCGCTGTACTTGATTGATTGGCTGAACTGACAAATCCTCTCACCGGATTTTTTACATGAGGATTTTGATCTGCCGGAATCCATCCCTGCCAGTCGTGGGCAGGATTGCTTCCATCGAGGACATATTTTCCCTGTTCTTTCCATTTTAAAGGAAACTTGCCATTGACCGTCATGGCAATGTTTTTTCCATTATCAGCAAAAATAAAATTCTGCGCCGGGCCCACGTAGTGGGTCAATGCCTGCCGGTAGTCGTCATAATTTTTGGCAATATTTAGTTCATAAAATGTCTTGAATGAATTTCCAGGTTCGTGGCCAATCCACTTCACAGCGAGCGAAGGCCCATGATGACTTTCTCCTTCGTAATGAAGCACCGGTCCGTGATGCGTGTACACCACCATCTCGCGAATTGGTTCATCAAGTCCTTTGACTACAATCAGCTCTTCCCGTTTGCGGGTTTTCTGCCAGGCGTTATTATACTTATACTCCGTATGTGAGCTATCCCGGAAGGTAATCTGATACAAATCCAGCACGTCAGCATCCACGTTGGTTACGCCCCAGGCGACATTCTTATTAAAACCAATCACCACCCCCGGAATGCCAGGTAGCGATACTCCATACACATTCATGTCGGGCGTGGTGAGCTGTACCTGATACCAAATCGACGGCAAGGTAAGTTCCAGGTGCGGGTCGTTGGCCAGAATGGGATAGCCAGTAGCTGACTTTTCGGCACTTACGGCCCAATTGTTACTTCCAAGGCCTTCCACATTGGGTTCCGAAAGTGGCAGACTTCGCCAGGATACCATTGAACCAGAGTCAGGTTTCGCAGCGGTTGCTTTGGGAATAGGCAGCGGTGTAAAATTCCAGGGTGTGCCGGCCGGAATAATCGGGCTTTCCATCAGTTTGGGATAGTTGGGAAAAATATCATCCACGGAATCTTTCCCCAGCGCTTTCATGAGGTTGGTCATAGCGAGATCATCAGCCCGGCCTGCCAGCGTGAGTGTCATTTGTTCGAGCATGTACATGCATTTCAGCGGCGTCCATAGCTCCGGTTCATAGCCAAGCAGTTTAAACTCGATGGGAAAATCTTTGGGTTTTAATTGCCGGATGTAGGTATTGATTCCCGCCGTATAGCCCAAAAGCGCTTCGCGTGAAACGGGATCACTCATGGCGGTTTTCAAATTCACCTCAGCCCCGTAACCCATACCCATGCGACGGCTCCGGCGATCCATTTCGACGGTTGCATTTCCCAGCACTTCCGACAGCCGGCCCGCCGCTGCCCGCGTTTGAAGGTCCATTTGCCACAAACGGTCTTTGGCCGTTACGTAGCCTTGTGCGTAGTATACATCAAAGGTATTGGTCGCAAAAATATGCGGCACACCTACATCGTCATACCGAATCGTCACAGATTCACGAAGACTATCCAGTTTTAATTCAACGGTTTCTGTACTGTCTGCCAGCAAAGGTTCGCCGTTTTGCCAAAAACCCGTAAACGGGCTGATAAAGGGCCCCAGAGCGGGAAGTGCACCCCACGGACGGTTCAGGGCAAAGACCAGTCCCAGAGCCACGAGCAGGCTGATGGCTGCTTTCAGGAATTTCATGTGTAGTTGGTTTGAGGGTTAAAGAAATTAAGTTTGTAGATGAAATAAACAAATAAAAAATCGCTAGCGATCCGCCAGCAGGCCGACCATCTCTTTCAGGATTTTAGGGTCGCTATACATAATGCTGTGTTCGTCGGGGATTTCCCCGGCCATAGAAATTGCCGATGGAAAATATTCCTGCCTTCCTTTGCGAAACGCTTTTCCGGTAAGATGCAACGCCGAAACGCCCGTAGCGGCAAGTTGCAGGGCATTGGCCACCGAAACCCCCGCACCCGCCATAAGTTCAATGCGCCCGTCTGCCTGCTTCGAAAGCTTCGCCAGCAGATCGGCGCCCTGCAAAGCCGTGGGTTGGTGACCCGACGTCAGAATGCGTTCGGCGCCCGTAGCAATCACATCTTCCAGCGCTGCGTATGGGTCGGGGGTGAGGTCAAAGGCGCGGTGGAAAGTTACTCTCAGTGGAGCTGCATACTGAACCAGGGCCCGCGTTTGGTCAACGTCAACTGTACCATCGGGATGCAAAATTCCGAGAACTACCCCATCGGCACCTGCCTTTCGGGCAAAGTCAAGGTCCCGTTTCATGAGTTCAATTTCATGCTCATCATAGACAAAATCTCCGCCACGAGGCCGAATCATTACGTACAGATCAATTTTGATTTTTTCCCGAACCAACAAAATAAGCCCTGCACTTGGGGTGGTTCCGCCCTCTCCGGGGCCGCTGCAAAGTTCAACCCGGGCAGCTCCGGCATCTTGGGCATTTAGACAGGATTCCAGCGAATAGGCACAAACTTCAAGGGTCATGCGAAAAGAAAAAGAAATTTTGGATTGGAAAATTACAAAACTATTCTGTCAGGATACAATTTTTATTTAAAAACACCCCTGCTCTTGCTGTATTAAAAATCAAAAATCAGGAATTCCTGACCCAAAAGATACCACAGAACCATAAAATCTGTTGTAAGAGTATGAAATGTATGTTTTTCAGGAGTAAAATTGGGCAAAAGGTGTTTAAAACTAGGAGTGTGTGGTTTATAAAACCTCTAACCCTCAATTTACAACTCCCTGATAAACAATAATTTAATTTGGTATAGAAAAAAATATATCAGAAACAAAAATTTTTTTCAAAAAATAGTGTTAAAAATTACCGGGAGAAGCAAATTTTTTTACTTTTGCACTCCAAAAAATTACAACACTTTAATCTGAATTTAGTATGTACTGGACATTAGAACTCGCATCATATTTAGAGGATGCCCCCTGGCCAGCTACCAAGGATGAGCTGATTGATTTTGCAATTCGTACCGGGGCCCCGCTGGAAGTAGTTGAAAATTTGCAGGAATTGGAAGACGATGGTCAACCTTACGAAAGTATTGAGGAGATTTGGCCCGACTATCCGACCAAAGAAGATTTCTTCTTCAATGAAGACGAATACTGACCCTCACTGATACAAAAAAAAGCGCTCCTTAACGAAGCGCTTTTTTTGTGTCATCCCAGATTGCCTGCCGTAGGTTTTCGAATAGTTTTATCCTCATATTTTCGTGGCGCATACAAGAAACCAAAGGCCTCTGCCCCGTCACGCTCGTGCACTTTGTGATGAATATAGTGCGCTTTCATGATTCGTTTCATGTACTTACTTTTGGGCGTGTACTTAATTTTTACACGGCGATGAACAATGACGTCATGGAACACAAAGTAGGCCACGCCATAGAGAGCAATGCCGAAACCAATCCAGCGCACAAAACCATAAGCAGGCAGCTCAAAGCCAATGACAATCAGTGCAGTAGAAGCAAGACCAAACAAAATTCCGAAAAGATCGTTTTTCTCCCACCAATGCTTGTGATGTACATGGTGCGACTGATGCCACCGCCACATAAACGAATGCATGATATATTTATGAGTAAACCAGGCGAAACCTTCCATAAAAACGAAAGTGCCAAACATGAGGAGAAGGTTAAGTAACAAATCCATATACTTAGTTATACCAGAATAAAAAGAGCTTACCTGAAATTATACATCTTGTAAGCAAAAAACGTTTTTGAGGTAATAATTGTTAAAAAAAATAGTTGGACGATTCTTTTATTGACAAACGAAAGTAACTATATTTAGTAAACCTATCTTCCATTCAATTCAAACTAATTGATGGACCTACGAACGCTCAAAGAACTGGTCAGGCAAGGAGAAGGAGATACGCTGGAATTCAAGCTAAAATCCAATCATCCCGAACGCATTGTCCGCGAAATAGTCGCTTTTGCCAACTCAGGCGGGGGCAAACTCCTGATTGGCGTAGGAGACGACAAAGCGATTAAGGGCCTCAAATATGCCGACGAAGACGAGTACATTCTGGAACGGGCCATTGAAAAATACTGCACGCCCGCCATTTCGTATACCAAAGAGCGCATTGCTATTTCGGATGAACGTGAAGTGCTGATATTTCATGTGTCGAGAGGGATCGAGAAACCTCATGCTGTGCTTGATATCTTTGGCAAGAAAAAGTCCTACGTACGGGTAAAAGATAAGTCCGTGCAGGCTAGTAAGGAAATGCTTGCAATTATGAAGCTAGCCAAGGAGAATAAGGATACACTCTTTTCGTATGGTGAAAAAGAAAAACAGCTCATGCAACTTCTGGAAAAACAGAAAAGTGTGACTGTGGAATCGTACGCTACCATTGCCGGAATTCCGCGTTGGCTCGCTTCGCGCACTTTGGTAAAACTGGTGTTGGCCAATGTACTGGAAGTCCATCCTGATGAAGTTTTGGATCGTTTTACAATGGCTATGTATTAGCTTTTTTTAAAGCGTTCCGGTCGCCTTTCGGTAACGAACGAGTGCCAGCAGGTAATTATAAGCATTGGTCAGATAGGCATCTTCGGCATCTTGCACCGAGCTTTGCGTAGCCGTAAGCTCCGATAGGCTCAACGTTTCTTTCTCAAATCTGAACAAATCTGTGGCCAGAATCTTCTGCGCCAATTCCAGATTATCCCGGCTGTCTTCCACATCAAGCTGTGCTTGCTGTAAAGTCACAAGTGCATTTTGACGCTCATAAATCAATTCCTTTTGCAGTTGGTTGAAAGTCTGCTGACTTTGCTGTTGGCGCAGCACATAGTCGTTAGCAGCGAGTTTGGCCTGACGGCCATCAAAAATAGGCACATTCAGTCGCAGTCCGATATAGTTGAATGGGTACCATGTCCCGGAAGCAAAGGGATTAAACTGCTCGCTGAGCTGCAGGGCCGCATAGGTTCCATAGGCAGAAAGCGTTGGCAATTGCACTGCTTTTTCTCGTTGTTGGCTCAGTTGTTGAGTGATGAGCGTAAGTTCTTCGGCAGCGAGCTCGGTCCGGGGAAGTTCGTTTATTTCTGTATTTATAGATAAAGAAGTAAGTACTTGCCGCAGCGTTTGTGCCGGAGAAACGGTTTCCCCATCGGGTAAGCCCATCCGAAAGGAAAGGGCCGAAAGTGCCAAATTCAGATCCTGACGTGCTTTTCGGAGTCGGAGGTTAGCCGTACGTACGTCAAGTTGTACGCGGTCAAGGTCATTGGGCAGGAGCGTTCCGGCAGCTGCCTGAGTTTGGGTAATGGCCAGATTTTTTTCTTCTCTATTGACCGTTTCTTCGGCCAGGCGGCTTCGTTCCTGATGCAGCAATACCTGGTAATAGGCCTCAGTTACCAATTGCCTGATCGAAATCTGCTTTTGCTGATATACGTTTTGTTCAATCCGCACCCGATTTTCATTCAATTTTCGTGAAAATTTAGACTTGGGATCCAGTATTTTTTGCTCAGCTTCAATGCTCAGAGTATTGCTAAACGGCAGGCCAAATTTCAGTTCGGTACTCCCGGCAGGATTCTGACCCGTAATATCAAAAGGCAAAATGGTTGTTTGCAACTGCGTGTTCCAGCGCACATCGGCTGATCCTTTTACCTGTGGCAGCCATTGGGCACTCAATTTTTCATTTTCACGAGTAGCCAGCGTTATATCAATTTGGGCATTTTTAAGTTCTGCCCGATTTTTTAAGGCTAGTTCTATGGCTTCTTCGAGGCTGACCGACTGCGCCCAAAGTGCTGCCGGTTGCAGGCAAAGGAACATCAGGCAATAGGCAAGAGACGATTGAAACCTGTTTTTTATAAACTTATTCATAAAAATCATCTGGATTGTACGAAGTGAAATTTTACCTGAAAGACTTTTCTTTACCCCCTAAAAACAGCCGCCGGTTCCAGCTTGATGATGCGGCGCATGCCAAACATGCTGCCCAGAATAGCAATGAAGATCGTGACGCCAATCAGGTACATGGACAACACGGGAGTCAGCTGCAAATCGAGAGAACCTTTGGTGGCGTTGATGAAAAGAACCAGCAAACCATACGCGATACCAAAGCCCGAAATGGCATAAATGAGTGCCTGAGAAAGAATCAGTTTCCGAATGGTGCGGTTGGTGCCACCAATGGCTTTCAGCGTACCGTAGTCGCGCAGGCGATCACTGACGGCGGAGTAAAGCGTAAGACCTACGATAGCAAAACCTGTGATGACTGCAAACACAACCAATAGACCAAAAGAAGCCACGATTCCACTGCTTGTGGCAAAATAGCGCAGGGAGCTATCGCCGTAGTCTTTTCCGGTACGGGCCGTAATTCCCGGAATCTCCTGATTGATATTGGCCACTACCTGCTCCATCGGAAAACCTTCCTGACAAGTTACCAAAACCGCCGAAGCCTGCGTGGACGAAACGCCGCTCAGCTTACGGGCCCGCTCCACGGTGGTGAAACCAAAGGAGACGCCCAACCCCTCGGTTTGGGCGGTCAATCCTGCCACTCTGACCCGCTGCCCATTAAACTCCACCTGATCTCCCACTTTGATAAAACTTCCGAACTCGGGATTCATGGAATCAAGAAAAACAGCGCCATCCTGCAAAAGATCCGTAGGTTTTCCCTGCTTCACCCGCCACGGTCCGCCGGCAAAGTAGGGTGCCTGCGTACCAATCAGCGAAACGGCGACTTTGGAGCCATCCGGAAACTTGACGTTTCCGCCCGCAAATACCAGCGGACTAGCCGTTTTGACACCCCTGACACTCAACAACTCCCGGGCAATTCGCATATCAATCAATGGTAGATCAATTACCTGTTTGCTCTTATCGCTTACAACCCAAATGTACTGTTCGTTGAAAGTTGCCAGCGAAACCGTACTTCCCAGCAACGCCAGGCAGATCATGACCTGCTGCCCAACCAGAAAAACCGACAGCACCATTCCGAACAAAATCCCGAAGGTTTTTGCCTTATCGTACCACATAAATTTGAACGCTTCTTTGAGCAGCATAGCCGTACAGGTAAAGTGTTAATTCAGAAGAATGACGCAATCGACCCGGCTGCCGATTAAGGGTTTTTGGCCCGCTTCCAGTTGTATAGAAACCTGCCGGACCCGACGATCTTCCAGCTCCGTGGCCTGATCCTTGAACAAAGATTTTTGTTTGAGATAGTCTGCCGCGAAACTTACTGTCCCGGTGGCCAGCGTATCTGCCGTAGTTTGGGATAAAATATAGGCTTTTTGACCAATTTTCACTTTTTCGGCGTAAAGTTCGTCTACTTCGGTTTTGGCAAACAACGGGCCTTGGGGAGCAAAATCGGCCAGTGGCGTGTCATTCGTGATATAATCGCCGGTCTTGACCGTAACATTTAAAATTTGCCCGCCGAGCAGCGCCCGTACCTGTTTTTGAGCAAGGACTGTTTGGTAATAGTTGACATCAGCAAGATTCTCATTTCGAAGACTCTGAGCTTCGGACAGGGCGGCTTCGGCCTGCCGAACATCCTGCTGTACTTTGTCAAATTCAGCTTTACTATCATCCAGCGCTTCTTTAGTAAGTGCTTTTCCCTGAAATAGTTCCGTATTCCGCATGTAGGTTTTTTCGCTATTGCGCAAGGTAACCCGCAACCCTTCCAAAGCCGCCTGCCGTGCCAAAATGGCCGCCTGCTGCGTAGCCTTTTTACTTTGGGCCTGTGCCAGTTGCGCGCGTTCCAGCGTTGTTTCCAAAACCAGCAGCACATCACCTTTCTGCACTTGTTGGTTTTCATCAATTTGAACTTCCAGTACCCGACCCGAACTTCCGGCCGTGAGCGACAGCAGACCATCTTCCGGCTCGATCCGACCTACGCCCACAATGCGGTCGTTGGTAGAGGGAAGTGCGGCCAGAGAGTCTGCCTGAGCTTTGGCGTTTTTGGCGTCCTCCCCCGACTGACAGGAAAAGAGCAGGCTACTCGTCAGGGCTGCGGTCAGGGTGACTATTTGTAGAAAATACAGCTGTAATTTCATCAGGAAAGTAAATAAAGTTTTATAAATCAGGACTTTGCTTTTTTCAAGTCAATTTCTTCCACAAATCCATTTTTTACCTCCACAGCCCGGTCGGCATACTGCTGCAGGCGCGGGTCGTGCGTCACAACGGCAACTGATTTTCCGCTGCGGGCAAGTACCTGCAATTCCCGCATCACTACTTCCAGAGAATCCTTGTCGAGAGAAGCCGTAGGTTCATCGCAGAGCACAAGCTTCGGCTCGGTAACGAGCGCCCGGGCAATGGCAATTCGCTGCTGCTGACCACCTGAAAGTTCTTTCGGGAGATTTTTGCGGCGGTCGGTCATGCCCACAATTTCCAGGGCATCGGCCACCCGTCTTTTTATTTCAGCAGACTTTACGTGCATGAGTTTGAGCGGCATAGCCACATTTTCTTCGGCTGAGAGCGGCATGAGCAGGTTGAAATTCTGAAACACAAATCCAATGGTATGCAGCCGCAGATGGGCAAGTTGATTTTGGCTAAGTGCATTTATATGCTGCCCATTGACCCATAAATCACCGTAGCTTGGGTAAATTACGCATCCCAATAGAGAAAGTAAGGTAGTTTTTCCTGAACCAGATGGCCCAATAATCAAGGTCAATTGACCTTCTTCCAGGCGAAAATCTGTCGGCTGGAGCGCCACAATCGTTTGATCGCCGGTTTTGTATTCCTTTCCGGCACCTATTAACTCTGCTATCATACCAAAAAGAATGTAGTACACGACAAATTTAGTATGAAAACATAATTTAAAACAATAAAATCATTAGTTTTATTTTGTATTCATACTTTTTAGAATGAAATCAGTAAAAAATTTGCATCGCTTTTGTATCGAAACATAGTAATTTTCATTTTGTTTAGCCAAAATCAACAAAAGGCAGAATACCTTCGTTGTGTAGTATACAATCGGTGTTACTTAATCAGAAGTTGGATTTACAATCCTCATAATGCATGAATAAAGTAGTTGAACTTGTAAATGAGTGGGCCCGGATGGAGGCTGATAATCCGGAAATGGACTTGACGGAATTTTGCGTTCGTTACCTGGCAGAGCGTACAGACCTGGCCCGTTTCAAAAATCAGGAGGAGGAAGACTCCCCCGTGATGATTGATGAAAAGCTCAGTGCTCATTTTGGTCGTCTGAACAAATATGTACAGCATTACTCCAAAAAAGCAATGCAGGAAATGTTGCTTAACAATGTAGAAGATGCGATTTATCTCATTGCGTTATCTTCGATGGGTAAACCGCGCAAAAGCGAATTGATCCACGTGATGCTCTCGGAGTTTCCTTCGGGCATCGATGTCATTAAGCGGTTAGTTAATTTCCAGTTGATTGAGGAATTTCCTGATGAAGAAGACCGCCGCTCCAAACGGGTACAAATCACGCCCAAAGGAAATGAAGTACTTGCTGCCTGTTATCCGGCTTTGGCGCGGGTAGGCAAAATTGCGTTTTCAAGACTTTCTGCCGCCGAAAAAATCATGCTGCTCAATTTGTTGGCCAAACTTGACGACTTTCATAGCGAACACTACAAAATGGCCCGAAATGGCGACTTTGAGGAAATATTCCGGCAAATGACTCAATGAGCCCTTTCCATGCGGACGAATGACAATAATCTGATACTTTTGTAGTTAATTCTGCAAGAATGCCACAGGTCCAGGGTCAACGTCTTTTCATGTGTCAGGCAAATACCCAAGCCCACCCCTACATAAACTGGTAAATCGTGGCATATCGTGACTTTATTCAGATAGAGATACATACAGTAACATATATAGTATGCATAGCAAAAGGCTAAATATTATCATAAGCATCGGGATAGCCGCGTGGTCGCTGAGTGGTTCGCCGTGTGAAGCACAGAAGCGAAACCGAAACCGCGAAAAAGAAGCAGTGCCTGCGACGGCTACCTTCCGGTTGGAAGAAGAAAGCCTTGCGGCAGAGGGAATGAAATACTTGATGATGGACGAGCCTTCCAGGGCACTTCCGGTTTTCGAAAAATTGGTTAAAGCCAGTCCGGCAGATGCCGCCGGGCACTTTATGCTGGCTTCGGCCCTGATGAAGCTGGAACGAACCGAAGAAGCACTTACTCAGGCAAAAATTGCGTACGAAACAGATCGCAGCAATGTATATTATGCACAACAGGTAGCCGCACTTTTTTCCAAACAAAAACAATATGCCGAAGCTGCCAAAATCTACGAAACGCTACTTGCTCAGAGCCCATCCAATATAGAATATGGCGTAGAACTCGCCGCCATGTATGTTTTCAGCGATCAGTTTGATAAAGCAATCACGACCTATGATCAGCTGGAAAAGGCCATAGGTGTAACGGAGGAGATTACCCATCAAAAACAACAGCTCTATTTACGGCTGAACAAAATTGATAAGGCTATTGCCGAAGCACAAAAACTCATTGCAGCCGAACCCGAAGAATTAGATTATCGAATTGAACTGGCTGAACTACTCCTGGCAAACGAGCGAACCGACGAAGCCATTACGCCTCTGGAAGAAGCCCTGCGGCTGAATCCTGACGAAGCGCAGGCGCATGTGTTATTGGCTGATATTTACCGACGAAAAGGAGATATAGAAAAATGCAATCGCGAATTAAAAATCGTTTTTGCAAATCCAAATCTTGATGCAGAGCCCAAAGTACGGGTGCTCTCAGGGTATTTGTCAATGCTCAAAACGGATAAGGACCGGGAGGAGGCCGTTAATCTGGCCAAACAACTTGTCGAAACCCACCCGCGTGAGTCGAGGGCGCATGTACTCTATGGCGACCTGCTCGTGCAGCGGGGACGCAAAGCCGAAGCCCGCGATATTTATGCCCGGGCGGCCCGTCTCGATGGCTCGGTATATGAAGTTTGGGGTGCTGTGTTGCAGCTGGACGGAGAGCTCAATCAGATTGATAGCCTGCTGGTTCATTCGGAGCAGGCCCTGGAAGTATTTCCGAATCAGGGCATGATCTGGTACTCTAATGGATCTGCCCAATTGATCAAAAAAAATTACAAAAAAGCCGTTTCCTCGCTCGAAGAAAGCTTGAAATTAATTGACAATAACCCCGAAATGAAGCGGGTAATTCAGGCGCAGCTTGGTGATGCGTACAATGGTCTTGGCGATAATGCCAAGTCAGATGCGGCCTACGAACTCGTGCTGAAAGAAGATCCTGACAATGATCATGTACTAAATAATTACAGCTATTTTTTATCGTTGCGACGCGAAAAACTGGACCTTGCCCTTCAACTTTCGGAGCGCCTGGTCATGCGGCATAAAGACAACGCTACTTTTTTGGATACCCACGCCTGGGTTTTGTATACCCGAAAGGAATACAGCAAAGCCCGCACTTTTCTTGAAAAAGCGGTACAAAGCACCGAAAATGTGAGCGGAACTATTGTAGAACATTATGGTGATGTTCTTTTTCAGATGGGTGAACGGGAAAAAGCGCTTGAACAATGGAAGAAGGCAAAAATCATGGGAGAAACGAGTGATCAGCTTGATAAAAAAATTGCAACCGGCCTACTTCATGAACAATAGTAAAATCTGGATGCTGGTCCTTTGCGGAATCATCGGGCTCTCGGCCTGCCATAAACCACGTACAAAAAAAACAGCCCAATCGCTTTCAGACTCTGCGGCGGTAGATTCGCTCCTTGTTATTTCGCCGGACTCTGCGCGCGCAGATTCAGCCCTTTTTGAAGAGTTCAGAACAAAACTGGACGTAGAAGAAATTGATTTTGAATACCTGGTTGCCAAATCAAAATTTTCATTTAAAAACCGCACGCAGTCCATCGATAACGCCAATGTCAATATTCGGGTCACCAAAGACAGCCTGATCTGGTTTTCGGTCACGGGCGTCGGCTTTGAGGTAGCCCGGGGCATCATCTCACCAGACTCGATTGCCTTTATGGACAAATTTCATAAAGAGTATTACGTCTATACCTACGAGCAACTCAGCGCACAATTTAAATTTAATTTGACCTACGATCTGCTACAATCGCTGATCGTTGGAAATTTACCCGTTCCCAGAAAACCTAATCAGAAAATCCGGCGTGAAAAAGATTTTTTACTGCTGCGACAGGATGACGGGCGGATTATGGTAGATAATTATATTGGTGAGAAAAATCGAAAACTGAAACGTCTTCAGGCGGTTGAGCAGCCTACCAAAAATTCACTAACGCTTGACTACGAAGATTTTACAGAATTGAATAGTTACCTGTTTCCATTCACTAGTCTTATCACGCTGGACGTCCAGTCGGAGCAGGACAAACAATACTACCAAACCGTGATCCGTATCAAACACAGCAAGGTGGAATTGATCAAAACAAACCCGGGATTCCCGTTTTCGGTCCCGTCGAGTTACGAAAAAAAATAAAGAAAGCCGTTTGGATGCAGCACCCATAGGACTAAAAGCCTAAGTCTGTGTACCTTTGTCTACGTGAAGAAAGAGTCCGGATGGGCTCTACCTATAATTTGTATGCGTTTTCAACAACTAATATTTCGGGGAATTGGCTTGCTGATGCTAATGATGCTCGCGCAAACCGGCGAAGTACTGGCGCAAAAAAGCCGTCAGCAACTCGAACGGGAAAAGCGGGAAAATCAGGATAAACTAAAAAATATTCAGCGGATTCTGAACGAAACAGCCTCCCAAAAAAAAGTGAGTGTTGGGCAGCTCAAAGCGATTAATCAACAAGTTGCCAATCAAAAAAAACAGATCGACTTACTCTCTGACGATCTTAAATTGCTGGATGGAGAACTCCGGAGCCTGGAAATTGCCCGCCGTGAACTGGACAACGATTTGAGTAAGCTCAAAAAAGAATATGGTCAGATGATTTATGAGGCTTCCAAGCGAAATGCCTATCTCAATCAGCTTATTTTTCTTTTTTCTTCCACCACATTCAATCAGCTCATTATCCGGTATAAATACCTGAAACAGTATACGGATGCCCGGCAGGGACAAGTGAAGCAAATGGAAGAAGTACAGGCACAGCTAGCCACCAAACGACAGCGCATCACGGCCAAGCAGCAGCAGCAAAAATCGGTACTTACTACGCAGGTACAGGAAGCCACCAAGCTGGAAACTCTCAAATCTAAACAAAATGAGGTAGTACAGGAGCTTTCTCAAAAAGAATCGGAACTTAGGGCCGAGCTTGCCGCCAACCGCAAAGCCACCGCCCAATTGGATGCCAATTTGCGCCGATTGATTGAAAAAGAAATGCGCGAACGTGCCGAACGCCAACGGCTGGAAAGACTTGCTCGCGAAAAAGCTGAAAAAGAACGCCTCGCCCGCGAAAAAGCCGAACGTGAACGAGCCGCCGCCGCCGGAGAAACTCCTGTAATTGCGGAAAAAGCACCGGAGCCTGTCAGTACCGGCGGCATGACCGAAGCCGAAGTTAGCCTTGCCTCTTCTTTCAAAGCTTCGCAGGCTCGTCTGCCGTGGCCCGTGCGGGGGTTTGTCTCCGACCACTTTGGCCGAAAAGAGCATCCCGTTTTGCGTGGAGTGATTGTGGATAATCTGGGGGTTGATATCCAAACAAGCAATGGTGAAGCCGTTCGGTCTGTATATGACGGTGTGGTGCTTGATGTAACAAATATGCCCGGCATGAGCAACGTAGTTGCGATTCAGCACGGTGACTACATGACGGTCTACGCAAAATTGCAGAGTGTGGTAGTTAAGCCGGGACAAAAAGTGAGTGCCCGCGAGAGCATTGGTACCGTTGCCACCGATAGTGAGGGAACCTCTTCCTTACAATTTCAGGTTTGGAAAAATACCACCCGCCTCAACCCTGAGCAATGGCTGATGCGACGGTAGGCAAACATTCTCGTGCACGTCTGTGCTGCGGTTGGCACCCCTTCATTACCTTTTCCATGGTCTGATTTTTTTACATTCAATACGTCCAATATGTCCGTACATAGCCCCGATATTAAGCGAGTAACTACTCATAGTATTCAGGAAATGAAAAATAGGGGGGAAAAGATTTCCTGCCTAACCGCCTACGATTTTTCTATGGGCGGCATAGTAGACTCTGCCGGGGTTGAAATTATTCTCGTGGGAGACTCCGCGTCCAATGTTATGGCGGGTCACGAAACAACCTTACCCATTACGCTGGATCAAATGATTTATCACGCGGCGTCGGTCGTAAGGGCCGTTAAAAGGGCACTCGTGGTGGTTGACCTCCCGTTTGGTTCCTATCAGGGCAACTCCGAAGAAGCGTTGCGTTCGGCCATTAGAATCATGAAAGAATCGGGCGCACATGCTGTGAAACTGGAAGGCGGACACGAAATTAAAGAATCAATCACCCGGATTTTGAGCGCCGGAGTGCCTGTTATGGGACATTTGGGCCTTACACCCCAATCAATCTATAAATTTGGCACTTACTCTGTACGAGCCAAAGAAGAAGAAGAAGCCCAAAAACTATTGGATGACGCCCGCCTGCTGGACGAAATCGGTTGTTTTGCCGTAGTGCTGGAAAAAATCCCGGCCACCTTAACCAAAACGGTTTCTGAATCCATTTCCATCCCAACGATCGGAATTGGTGCCGGTGCGCATGCAGATGGGCAAATTCTGGTTTTGCACGATTTACTGGGAATTAATAAAGAATTTAAACCTCGCTTCCTGCGTCGGTATGCCGATCTGCATACAGTTATGCACGAGGCAATTGCGCACTACGTACAGGATGTCAGGAGCCAATCTTTTCCTAACGAAAAAGAATCTTACTGATTCAAAATAAACTTCCGGAGGCAAACCATCCAAAGGAATTTTTAACTGATTTATAAATAGTTAGCTATCCAACAAGCGACTTCCAACGATGCACAGGCATCCCTCTTTATGGCCAAAAAACCTTTTCAAGTTATCTACGAAGACAACCACCTCATCATCGTCAACAAAGAGGCGGGAGTGCTGGTACAGGGCGACTCGACCGGCGATGTGTGCCTGCTGGACATGGTCAAAGAGTATATAAAAAATAAATATGAAAAACCCGGCGCTGTTTTTCTGGGAACCGTTCACCGCATCGACAGGCCCGTCAGCGGATTGGTCGTTTTTGCCCGTACTTCCAAGGCGTTGGAGCGTATGAATGAACTGTTTCGGAAAAGGGAAATTCAAAAAACGTATTGGGCGGTGGTCAAGCGACGTCCACCTTCGCCCAAAGGGAAACTTGTGCATTGGCTTTCCAAAGATGAAAAACGGAACGTAACCACGGCCTTCGACTACGAAGCCCCCGGCACACACCGCGCCGAACTAAGCTACCGGGTTTTGGGAGAAATCAATAAATTTCACCTGCTGGAAGTAACTCCAATTACCGGTCGGCCGCATCAGATCCGGGTACAGCTGGCAAGCATGGGCTGTCCGATTCGGGGAGATGTGAAATACGGCTATGTTAAGCCTAACCTGGATGGCAGTATCAATCTGCACGCCCGGAGGCTTTATTTTCAGCATCCGGTCAAAAACGAACCCCTTATTTGCCGTGCAGGCCTTCCTCTTGATCCTTTTTGGGAAGAGTTCCTTTCCTTAGATCAGGAAAAAGTAGATGTAGATAAGCTTGGGTATTTTTATGAATAAATCCTATGTGGGATAAACTCAAACAAAGGTGGGACGTACAAAGTGGATGGGATGTAGTTATCATCCTACTGGTTTTTGCCTGTACCGGATTTTCTACAATGTTTGCCAAAAAGGCTTTGTACAGTCTGCTTGGCCTCACGCCCGATTCGGCCGCATGGCTACGGTGGGGGCTTGCCCTATTAATAATTCTCCCGCTTTATCAGGTATTGTTACTGATGTGGGGATGGATTTTTGGCAAGTTTTCCTTTTTTCTCAAATTTGAACAGCGCATGCTGTCACGATTGACAGGTATGTTCAAAAGAAGCCGCTGAGGCTTTCAGGCAGCTACATACTCGTGTACGGACAAATCCAACACCTGCCTAAAAGCTGACTGCCCTCAAAGTTCAAGATCAAGCCACATTCGGTGAGCCATTTTTTCAAACATGTTCATAATACCCTGCACAGCCCCAAAAACAAGGCACAGAGGCAAAATGATGGGCAGGAAAATAAACCACTGCAAAGCCATCGCATAATTGAATTTTCTTAGAATTGGCGTCTTCATTTTTCAATTGGGTTTACAAACTGTACATTTTTGTGTAATATACTATCTTTGAGAATACTACGGCAATTGCCGTGCCAAAAAATATTTCTACAACTAAAATTGATTAAAAAAAATATGTGATTTATCATATACTTATTTTTAAAAGCACACCTCTGAAATACCTACTGAAAAAGTTTCATCAGTCGTGTTGAAATAATGTTGTTACTTTGTAAATAACGAAAAACACAAAGAGAAAAGCGCAGGAATGACCCCATCAGACATCATACATTTACTACCGGATTCGATCGCAAATCAGATCGCGGCAGGGGAGGTGGTGCAGCGGCCTGCCTCGGTTGTAAAAGAATTACTCGAAAATGCCATTGACGCTCAGGCCCATAATGTGCAGGTCATTATCAGGGAAGCTGGCAAAACCCTCATCCAAATCATTGACGATGGCGCAGGCATGTCGGAAACCGACGCCCGCATGTCTTTTGAAAGGCACGCTACTTCCAAAATCCGAAATTCTGACGACCTTTTTCGAATCCGAACCATGGGTTTCAGAGGCGAAGCACTCGCTTCTATTGCTGCCGTTGCTCAGGTAGAACTGCGCACAAAACGTGCCTCCGACGAGCTCGGAACGATGATCCGGATTGAAGGCTCCGACGTTCGTACGCAAGAGTCCGTAGCGACACTGACGGGCACAAACCTGCTGGTCAAAAATTTATTTTTTAATGTTCCGGCTCGCCGCAATTTCCTGAAATCCAATTCCGTAGAAATGAGGCATGTGCTGGATGAGTTTCAGCGCGTAGCACTGGCACATCCCGAGATCGGGTTTTCGCTGTATCATAATGATGTAGAAGTATTCAATCTATTTTCTGGCAAACTCGTCCGGCGCGTCGTGGATATGTTTGGAAAAAACTACCGGGAACAGCTCGTGTTTTGCCAGGAAGAAACCTCCTACATCAGCGTAAGAGGATATATCGGCAAACCTGAATTTGCCAGAAAAACCCGTGGTGAGCAGTTCTTTTTTGTAAATGAACGCTATATCAAGCACAGCTACCTGCACCACGCCGTCATTAGCGCCTACGAAGGAACGATTCCGGAAGGAAGTCATCCATTTTATGTGCTTTTTATTGAGATTGACCCTTCGCATATCGATATAAACATTCATCCGACCAAAACTGAAATTAAGTTCGACGATGAGCGGTCTGTCTATGCCATTATCATGGCCGCCGTACGCAAAGCCGTGGGTGTTTACAACCTGACGCCCCCACTTGATTTTGAGGATAATGTAAACTTTCTGAATCAGCGCCCACAAGCCGAGCCCCCTACTCCCCGGCCCGTGCAGCCCGATTGGGCCGCACAACCCAAAGACTCTGCCAAACAACGGCAGCCGGGCAATCTAACCAATTGGAACAAGCTTTTTGAAGGCCTTAAAAGTCCGGATGAAGAAGCGCGCCAACAAGCCGCTATGTCGCTGGACGAAACCCTTGCGGCTCGCCCTTCGTATCAGCAGCAGGCCATGACAATTGCGAGCAAGGTCAATCGCCTGGCATCCGAAACCATTGTGGCCCCCGATATGGACGCCATGTTGTTTCAGCTGCACAACCGCTACATTCTGTCTCAGGTTAAAGAAGGCGTCATGCTGATTGACCAAAAAGCTGCCTACGAGCGGATTCTGTATGAGCGCTACCGTCAGATGTTAACCAAGCGCAACGGTTCAAGTCAACAGCTTTTGTTTCCCAAAACCGTGCGGCTAAACCCGGCGGACATGCAGCTCGTGCGTGAAACGACCGACGAAATACGCGGATTGGGTTTTGAGTTTGATGAATTGGGGCCGCAGGAACTTGTCGTGCGGGGCATTCCGGCGGATCTGCCCGATGAAAGCGAGCAGGATCTTTTTGAAGAACTGATCGAGCAACTCAAAAAAAGCTACTCGGAATTAAAACTCAACAAACCCGATAGTTTGGCGCGGTCGCTGTCGCGGCGATTTTCGTCGCGCTATGCCGTAAAATTATCCATGATTGAAATACATACTCTGATAAATCAGCTGTTTTCTTCATCTGATCCCAATCGGACACCGAGTGGCGAGCCCATTATTGTGATGTTGACGATGGATAAGTTGAATGGATTATTTAAACCCTGAAAGAAACGAAAGTAGCCCACAAACCGTTACCTGTTTATTCTCATTAGTCATCGACGTTACATGTTTTCGCTTACCCCCCTTGTACGTAATTTATTGATTCTGAATGTAGCATTTTTCATTATTGATGCATACATTTTTCCTCTTATACCCGTTTTCGCCTTACGCTCACTGCTGTCTCCGGCTTTTTTGCCCTTTCAGTTTGTAACGTATATGTTTCTGCACGGAGGCTTTGGGCATTTGTTTAGCAACATGTTTGGTCTGATCATTTTTGGACCCATGCTGGAGCGGATTTGGGGCCCAAAGCGGTTTTTGATATTCTATTTTGTAACAGGAATCGGTGCCGGCCTGTTGTTTTCGGGGATTGACTATTACGAAACCTCGCGCCTTCAGGAAGCCGTCAGTGTATATTTGCAATATCCAACGCCTCAGGGATTTCTGGATTTTATGAGCCAACATGCCAAAGGCTACTATCAGTCAAATCTTGATTTTATAAATAATTTTGATGAAAATCCCACCGAACAGCGTTACATTCAGGATAGTATTAATTTTGTAAACAGCTACTACCAACGAGAGGTTAATATTCCGATGGTAGGTGCTTCGGGGGCAATTTTCGGAATTCTGATGGCTTTTGGATTACTATTCCCCAATACAGAGCTTTTTCTGTTATTTTTTCCTTTTCCAATTAAAGCGAAATATTTTGTAGCTTTTTACGGAATGTACGAACTTTATCAGGGCATTCAGAATTCGCAGACCGACAACGTGGCGCATTTTGCCCACGTGGGTGGTATGTTATTTGCCTTCATCCTGTTGAAAATATGGTCGGCGGACAGAAATAAATTTTTTTAAGCAATGAGTGGCATCTTTGATGATTTCCGAAGAGAATTTACCAAAACAGACAATACGCTCGTGCGGATCATTCTGATCAACACGGTGGTGTTTTTAGCCTTACTTTTGGTCAAAGTTATCTTCACCCTTGGGCAATCATCCGAAGCCTACGTTTGGCTGATCGACATGCTGCGGTTGCCGGCCTCTCCGCGGGAGTTTGTGGTAAAGCCGTGGACAATAATCACCTATTTTTTTACACATGAGGAAATTTTCCACATCCTGTTCAACATGCTCTTCCTATATTGGTTTGGGCGTCTTGTGGACGAATACCTTGGCTCCAAACGCCTGATTGCGCTCTATGTGCTGGGAGGAATTGCGGGCGGAATCGCCTACATGGGCATCTATAATCTGCTACCATACTTTCACTCACAGGTAGCAAGTTCACAAATGCTTGGAGCTTCGGCGGCTGCTTTTTCGGTGGCTGTTGGTGCCTCTACACTCCTTCCGAACTACACCTTTAATCTGATTTTCCTTGGACCAATCAGAATCAAATACATTGCATTTTTTTATATTGTGCTCTCATTGGCACAATCCATTGGACCAAACGCCGGAGGAAATTTAGCCCATTTGGGCGGCGCCTTTACCGGATATATGTTCATTAAATTGCTGCAAAACGGGACAGATTTGGGAAAGCCACTGTATGCCCTGATGGAATTTTGGAGCAGGTTGTTCAAAAAACGCCCGCCCATGAAAGTTACGTATCGCCAGAAAGAAGTTCATCGTACCTCCACATTTTATTCAGCAGCACCTTCGCCCACATCCGTAGAAATGCCCGATCAGGATGAAATAGATGCGATTTTGGACAAAATATCCAAGTCAGGCTACGAAAGCCTCACTCGTGAGGAAAAGCAAAAACTGTTTAAGGCCAGTCAGCAAAAGTAAAGAAGGGGCTTTCAAGGCCCCTCTTTTTTTTTAACTTTGAACACTTTTTGATTTACATTAGTTAAATCATCACATTTGAATCAACCTAAGGAAGGCATGCTAATTACCCCCGGAAAATTGCTGGCTGAAATAAATTCACCACACGATTTGCGTAAACTCTCCCGTGAGCAATTGCCCCAGGTTTGTAATGAGTTACGCCAGTTTATCATCGACAATGTATCGGTATATGGCGGGCATTTTGGTGCAAGTTTGGGTGTCGTAGAACTTACCGTTGCGCTGCATTATATCTTCAATACACCCGACGATCAGCTCGTATGGGACGTGGGACATCAGGCCTATGGCCACAAAATCCTGACGGGTCGTCGGGATACGTTTTCGTCCAATCGCCTGTACGGTGGGTTGTCCGGTTTTCCAAAAAGAAAAGAAAGTGAATTTGACGCTTTCGGTGTTGGACATTCGTCCACCTCGATTTCGGCAGCGTTGGGGATGTCCATTGCTTCTGTGCTGGAAAACAATCGCGAACGGCAGCATATCGCCGTCATTGGCGATGGCTCCATGACCGCCGGAATGGCTTTTGAAGGAATGAATCATGCCGGAACTGCCGATACCAACCTGCTTATTGTCCTCAACGACAATTGCATGGCGATTGATCCTAACGTAGGGGCACTGAAAGAATATCTTACCGATATTACTACTTCGCATACCTACAACAAGGTGCGCGATGAGGTTTGGAATTTGCTCGGCAAAATGAGCAATTTTGGGAAAAGTGCCCAGGAAATTGTCTCAAAAGTAGAAAATGCCCTCAAAGTTTCACTTTTGAAACAAAGTAATTTGTTTGAATCGCTGGGGCTGCGCTATTTTGGCCCAATCGACGGTCACGACATTGACCACCTCACCGACGTACTGAACGATTTAAAGGATATTCCGGGTCCCAAACTCCTGCATTGCCTCACAGTGAAAGGCAAAGGATATGGCCCGGCGGAAAAAGATCAGACCAAGTGGCATGCACCGGGACTTTTTGATAAAGTGACCGGAGAAATCCAAAAGAAAATATACGATACCCCACAAGCTCCTAAGTATCAGGATGTTTTTGGACATACCATTGTAGAGCTTGCCGAAAAAAATCCAAAAATTGTGGGCGTCACTCCCGCAATGCCTTCCGGTTCATCGCTCAATATCATGATGAAAGCCATGCCGGAGCGTGCATTTGATGTGGGTATAGCCGAGCAGCACGCCGTTACGTTTTCGGCCGGAATGGCTACGCGCGGCAGCGTGGTTTACTGCAACATTTACTCTACTTTCATGCAGCGTGCGTACGATCAGGTCGTGCATGATGTATGTATTCAGGGATTACCCGTAGTGTTTTGCCTCGACCGGGCCGGATTTGCCGGCGCAGATGGGCCAACGCATCATGGCGCATATGACATTGCCTACATGCGCTGCATTCCGAATATGATTGTGGCGGCGCCCATGAACGAGCAGGAATTACGCAATATGATGTATACTGCGCAGCTTGATTCGATTCAGCAGGGGCAGCGGGCCTTTACCATTCGCTACCCGCGCGGGCAGGGCGTTATGCCCGAATGGCGCACGACTATGGAAGAAATCGTCATCGGTACCGGACGGACTTTGCGGACTGGAAAAGACGTGGCGCTGCTAAGTTTGGGTCATGTGGGCAACTTCGCCTCCGAAGCCTGTGATACCCTGGCAACACACGATATACAGGCAGCTCATGTTGACATGCGCTTTGCCAAACCACTGGACGAGCGTCTTTTGCACGAAATTTTTCAAGCTTACGACCGTATCGTCACCATTGAAGATGGATGTGTACAGGGAGGCTTTGGAAGCGCTATTCTTGAATTTATGGCCGATCACGGCTACGCAGCCCGCATTAAGCGACTCGGTATTCCGGATCAGGTGGTGGAGCACGGCGAACCGCACGAGCTGCATCATGAATGCGGCTTTGATACCGAAGGCATCATTCGGGCAGTGCACGAGCTAATGGCTGTGGATGTAAAAATCATTCTCGATTGATTTTTCCTCTAATTTAGTAGTATACATATAAAAGAGAAACGAGCTCAGCGCCCGTTTCTCTTTTGCTTTTAAGACACTTCTGTACCGAAGAAGCAAAACAATCAATGCTGCCAGGCTATTTGTCTTTTTTCAGGAAAAATAGGGTAAGGATCAACCATTTCTCGTCTTATGGAGTACTATTGGTTAAAGAAGTAAGTACTATAAAAAACGTTCACTTCTTTTTCAGTCCTCCGTTTTTCTTTCTTTTCTACTATCCTAAATCCTAAAATCCGAATGGAAAATTCAAATCAGTTTTCACGGCGCAACTTCATCAAAAACACCACAGGAGTGGCCGTTGCCCTATCCTTACCTACCATTATCCCGGCCACAGCCTTCGGCGCCAACGACCGCGTGCGCGTGGCCGTTTTGGGAGTAAATGGCCGGGGGAAAAATCACATCAGCGGTTTTTCCAGCCTCAAAAACGTTGAGTTAGCCTGCCTCTGCGATCCCGACAATGCGGTGCTCCAAACCCGTGCGAAGGAATACGAAGCCAAATACGGAAAGAAAATTGGTACAGAGGTAGATCTGCGAAAAGTGTACGAAGATAAGTCCATTGACGCCGTCAGTATTGCCACGCCCAATCATTGGCACGCGCTTGCTACCATTTGGGCCTGTCAGGCTGGTAAAGATGTGTACGTAGAGAAACCGGGCTCTCATAATTTTGCAGAAGGACGCAAAATCATCGAGGCTGCCACCAAGTACAACCGCATTGTGCAGCACGGCGTGCAGCTCCGAAGCTCCGAAGCCATGAAGGAAGCCGTTAAGCATTTGCGCGATGGACTCATAGGAAATGTGTATATGGCTCGTGGCCTGGTGTTTAAATGGCGGCCCGATCTGGGAAATAAAGGCACCGAACCTGTACCCGAAGGACTAAACTATGATCTGTGGACAGGCCCGGCTGAGTTGAAACCGTTTTCAAAAAATTACGTGCATTACAACTGGCACTGGCATTGGAACTACGGAAATGGAGACATTGGAAATCAGGGAATTCACGAAACGGACCTTTGCATGTGGGGATTGGGAGTGGATACATTTCCCGAGAAAATCACCTCGGCAGGTGGCAAGTTTTTGTGGGACGACTGTCAGGAAACACCCGAGATTTTATCCTCCACGTACATTTATCCCAAAGAAAAGAAAATCATTGAGTTTGAAGTACGGCCCTGGATGACCAACCTGGAAGACGGCGCCGGAATCGGTAATATCTTTTATGGCAGCGAAGGCTACATGGTCGTAAAAGGCTACGACCACTACGAAACCTTCCTGGGCCGCGACCGCAAACCCGGCCCAACGCGCAAAGCCGGAGGCGACCACTTCAAAAACTTTATTGATGCCGTTGTATCCCGCGATGCTTCCACACTCAATGGGCCGCCCGAAACGCTTCACTTGTCGTCAGGATTGGCGCATTTGGGCAACATTGCCTACCGCACGGGGCGCGCGCTTACCTTTGACCCCAAAGCCGAGAAGTTTGTAAACGATAAAGAGGCGAACGCCATGCTTAGCCGCAAGTACCGCGCTCCCTACTCATTGCCCGATAAAGTGTAACACTCGTGACGCTGATAACTGAAAAGGGGTTTGTATGTAAAGGTACAAACCCCTTTTCGTTGGTTGGAATACGACGGAAAATAGTAGACAAAGTATACCGTACGTTCACTATTGGATGTGAAAAACTTTTCCTTACTGGCAGATTTTCGTTTCCATTCGTCTTCAAATGACCCCCTACTTTCTCGTACTATCCGGATATACCGGTGGCGGAAGATTTAGTGTTTCTACCTCACCACCTTCCGATACTCGTTTAGAGGAAAAAGTACGATATTCAAGAAACATTAGCAGTGTAAGAAATCCAATCAGAATCACGATAATGCCCGCTACTATTTTGTTTCGTTTCATAGAGTTTTATGTTTAATTGAGGGTTGAAAATTGGGAGAATATTTTAATTACTTTTTTAAAAAACTTTTCTTATCCATGGGCTATGTCTCACCATAGCCGAAGGTCGTACATAGATTTACGAAGTATTTGTAAAATGTACTATTCATTCAGTTGTTATATTTGTATTCTATATTTTATAATTATTATTTGATTCATTAACTTTTAAGGCTGCGAGACACCATAGCGGTCAGGTTAATGGCCTCGGACTGGGCCGCCAGTGCGGAGGCATTCCATGCTGGGCCCAATGTTTGTAGAAAAAATGTTCGTATTCATAAAAAAGCTTCGAAGAAGCGTAATATTATAATTTTACGCTTATGCAATGGAAACCTAATTACTACCAAACATTGCGCTTCTCCGAAGCTTGTCAACCCACTGATTATCATCTACTACAAACATTCTGCTTCTCCGAAGCATTTTATTTTTGAATATATAAGTTCGACTATAAATTAGTTAAATAACTATAAAATCACGCTAATTTATATTTATCAATAATTATACTTCACACTTTAATAACTATTTAGAGTTTAAATAAGTAACTAGAACAACAAAAAAATTATCTAAGGAGTGCAGAGTAATTGAAAAAATTAAGCCATAATTAACTCTCAAATAACTATACAAAAACCCAGCAAGTAATTGAGGAAATAAAGTAATTGGTGAAAATAATATTTGATTTAAAGTAATATTCTCATAGTTTGTTATGTGTGTAAAACCAAAAATCATTACCGATACATACACAGTGGCTCTATAATTAGTTTTCATTTTTAGAATAGATGATTCTATGTTTTTGTTCTCTATTTTTGAAATTAAGATTCCACAAAAAATACAAGTTATATAAATAATTGATGTTATATAAATATTTACTTTGAAATTCATAAACATAGGCACCATTCCAATTAGTAAAAATATAGATATATAAAAATTAATTTTTTTAAAATTTAAAAATCCTCTAAAAACTAATTCTTCTATTATTGGAGCCAATATAATAGCCACAATAAAATTATTATTACTAAAATCATTCAATGAAGCTCTATTATTTTCTACAAAATTCCATGAAGTAATTGTAGTGTAATTGTCAATTACAAATTGAAAAATTACAATAAAAAACAAGTATATATGTAATGAAACAATTGAAAAAAATATTGAATAAAACAGCACAATTACTAGTGGACGATTCAAGGGTTTATAAAGAGGGTTTTTAATGAATTCAGAGAAATGTATTAAATATGACTTCATAAAGTAAGGAGGTTTTGTAATGATAATTAGTAACTATTGGTAATTTAATTAGGGTGTAAATGTACGATTCGATTGATTTCACCAAACATTATAAATGTTTGTGATTTTTCCAAAAATTGATAATTTCTTATTTTAAATTCTTACAAAAGAAATCAGAAGAGGTGTACATTGCACTCTTTTTATAGAGGTATAAAATTCTTCCGCTACGCAGATAAATTGGCTTTTGTGTGAGATGTCTACATTAAAAAATTTGGAGAAAATCAAAAGAATTATTTATATTTCCGTTCATACAAAACACACAACTAAAATTCACCCTACAATGAAAGCCAAACCTCCCTACTATGTTGACGATTGGTCAAAAAATCCAAAAGCTGCGCGAGCTGCGTGGCTACAAACAAAACTACATGAGTATGCAGTTAGGTATGACTCAATCCGCCTACTCAAAAATCGAACGAGGCACTGACAAAATTCCCCCGAAACGCCTGAAACGGATTGCCGAAATTCTGGAAGTTGAAGTTCCTCAACTCCTAAATTTTGATGTTCAAAAGCTCTTGCCCCAAGCTGAGAATTTGACGAAAAAAGAAGCCGTGCTCACCGAAGATGAACGAAGGCATTATGAGCTTATAATTAAGCAACTACAAGTAATAATCCTTTTCCTATTGAGTAACGGGGGGGGGCTGAACCGCTAAAATTTGCGAAATGACTAACCGCTGCTCCTTAACAAAATCTGCAAAACAATTAATTTTTCCCTTAAAACACAATTGGCTCGCACTCCAAAGTACGGGCCGATTGTGTTTTTGTAGAAACAGATAAATTGTTGGTAAAAATAGAAAGTAAACGCTCCTACTTTCTCGTACTATCCTGGTATGCTGGTGGCGGAAGATTCAATGTTTCTACCTCTACGCCTTCTGATACTCGGTTGGAGGAAAAAGTACGATATTCAAGAAACATTAGCAGTGTAAGAAATCCAATCAGGATAATGCCCGCTACTATTTTTTTACATTTCATTAAGTTTTATGTCTATTTGGGGGTTAAAATTGGGTGTAAGTTTTAATTACTCTTTCAAAATAAATTCTTTTTGAGTTTCAGTGTAAGTGGCAAAAATTCCGAATCCCTCGTTGATATTGCTGTATCTTGGATAAGGAGTTTTAAACGCTACTATCAAATCATCTTCTTCATAATATGTCTTGCAAAACTCATAGTAATTTTTACTTATTTTCCGAGTATATATAATAATTTTATCCCTGGCTTTTGGATCAATATTCTTACTATACGTATACGTGAGTTCTAATCCTTTTCGGAATGTTAATATAGCATTATTTTTACATAAATCAGGAAAAACAAATGTACCAACATACCTGAATTCACAAGGGTCTTCAAATTCACTGGATTTATCCAAATCAAATTCATTTACACCAATAATTTCTTTACCCACTTCACGCTTTATAATGACCATATAGTAGTCAGAATCATTAGGGTTTGTATCCTGTATTTTTATGATAAGCTCACGTGAAGGAGTTCCTGGATTATACCGTGAATCAATATCTTTACTAAACTCATAGGATAGAATAGTCGGAGCAGAAGGCATTGTTTCAAGATCAGTCGTTATTTTTGGATAATCAGGTGCTTCGGCTTCAATTTTATAGGTTTCATTTTCTTTCCAAATAAGGCCATTTGATGAAATATAGGTGCCATTCTCTACATGCCGCAACGTTTCGACATAGCCTTTTTTATCGAAAACCTTAACGGTAGCAGTAGTTATACCTTTACTATATGTCGACTGTCCTGTCGGAGGATATGTTTTTTGAACCTCTACTTTAAGTGTATCCCCTGCTTTGGTTTGGCTAAAAATAACCAGCCTGTCTCCCGCATAAGGCAACTCAAAATCCAGCGGCCTTTCTTTACAAGACCCTGAAATAGAGATTACTATAAAAACCAAAAGGGCGCTTCTTACTAGTTTTTGAAACTCCGTTTTTTGAAAGTAAATACTCATAACTTTATAGAGTAGCTAATGTATGGAAGCAAAGGTAAAACCCCTACTTTATTGACAGAACTGGTAAAACCTTTATACGGACCAACAAGAGGAGTAAAAGGATCCAAAACCGGAAAACTCTTTATTTGAAGAGTTAAATAGTAGGGGTTGACCCGATTATAGACGTTATAAACCCCGAAAGTCATTCTCGCTGTTTTATGTTTGGAAGTATGTACATCAAAACTATAACTTACATCGAGTTTATGATAAGCCGGTAATCTGACATTATTTCTTTTTCCATAAAGTACTGATGGGCTATCATCGGGACTTATTTGACCTTCGTCAAACTTCTTATAAATAGCAATTGGCATAGACACCGGAGCACCCGACTGATAAACCCAGGAAGCAGAAAAAGAGTAATTGAAAATTGGATGAGTATAGTTTCCAACCAACGAAAGGATGTGCCTTCGATCAAAATTTGACGCATACCAATCTCCATTGTCTATACGGTCAAACCTCCGCTCGTTTTTTGAAAGGGTATATCCAACCCAACCAGTAAAGGCACCTTTGGTTTTGTTTACAAATAGTTCTAATCCCCTAATTCTTCCTTCCCCATTCTGTTCAATCAGGCTTTGCCACGACTTGTCGAAACTGCCAAAGAAACTTGCCCCGGAAGCATAATCAATTAAATTCAGTAAAGTTTTGCAGTAGACATCTACGCTTAGTTCTATGTCAGCGCCAAACGTCTTTGATATCCCCAACGTGTATTGTTCCGAAGATGCAGGCAATATAGTTTTAGTCACTGGCACCCATACATCATTGGGCAATCCAACGCTGTTGTTTGTAAGCAAATGAGTATATTGATTCATTTGGGTATAGGCTCCTTTTAGGCTCAGGTTGCCTGGCAATAAGATATTTGCGCTTATTCGGGGTTCTATGTTTTTATAGGTTCTACCCTGAACGTTCATTCCGATAAGCCGCCCTCCTGCATTGGCCTTAAACCAGCTACCCAATGTAAACTCATATTCGGCAAAGGCAGAAAATTCCTGTGTATAAATCGATGTATTGAGAGATGATAAGGAATCGTCGGGTAGATCAAAGGTTGTCTTAAATACAACGGGCCGGTAGGTATAAAGTGACGTTTGTACACCAAACCGCAGCGTTTGTGCCGATCCCAAAAACCATTCAAAGGCTGTTTTGTGGGTCCAGTCATTGACCGAAGAGAGCGATTCCAGGGAATTGGATTCCTCCCATTTCTTACCCTGCTTTTTAAAGTTGGCTGCGGATATCCCGTAGCGATACCGGGAGAACGATCCAATACTTTTTAGAAATAACCTGGGGCGAAGAATATGATTATACCGAACTGTAACCGTTGTATTTCCCCAACTCAGTCCAACTTTATTTCGATCTATTACAATCCCTTCCTGAGCCGAATAGAAATCATTGCCATGGTATATGCTGGCAAAAAACTGACTCCTTGGACTAACCTGAAAATTGATCTTGGCATTGACATCATACAGCCAATAGTTGAAGTAGTTCTTTGCCTTTCCTGCTTTAAAAAGTAGATATTTGGGTAGTAAAAATGCAGTAAGGTACGAACTCCGTGCAGCTACCAAAAAGCTAGTTTTCCCTGCATATTTTGCTTGATTTGACAGGGGGCCTTCCCACAACAGCCGGGAACTGACAAGTCCAACCGTCAGTTCTTTATTCTGAGTTTTCCGGTTTCCTTCTTTCATTGCTATATCAAAAACAGAAGACAACCTGCCGCCATAACGTGCCGGAAAACCCGCCTTATACAGATCTACATTTTTGATAGCGTCACTATTAAATACCGACACAAGGCCGAATAAATGCGCTGTATTGTATACGGTGGCATCGTCGAGTAAAATTAGATTTTGGTCAGGAGTGCCACCACGTACCAACAGCCCCGTGGTGCCTTCGTTTCCCGTGGTAATGCCCGGCGTTAGCGCCAAAGACTTAATAATATCAGCTTCTCCGAATAAGATAGGAACAGCTTTAAGGCGACTTATGGGAATAGAAACAAATCCGGCTGAGGAGTTACCTAATGTATTTTTTTCCTTAATAACTACCTCAGCTAACTCAATTGACTCAGGTTTTAAGGCAATGTTAATCGTTGTATCACCCGACAGCGTTAGAGAGAAATCGCATGATTTATAACCAACACAGGAAACCCTAACGGAGGTTTTCTCCGAAGGCAGAGACAGGGTGTAGTATCCAAAGGTATTGGATGAGGTAGTTATTTTTCCATCCGGGCGGCCAATAGTTGCACCAATGAGCGCCTCGCCCGTTATGGAATCCGAAATATAGCCATTCACAGTAAGCCTTTGAGCCGCCACAGGTAATGATACGAGTAGCAAAGCGATCAGAAGGTTAATGTTTCTTGATTTGAATGGATTATGGTCGTTTACAAGAATAAACGACCATAATCCTTTTAAATTAATATCGAGAAGCTGTACATCCATTATAATCATTCCCATCAACACCTTTACCATTTGAAGTTACGAACCCTGTTGCTCTATTATTTTCACCCCAACCATAAACTATCGCTACTTCATCAGTATTATTTTGAGTAAATGGCCCAATATAATAATTAAAAAAACTACCATTACCATTCAAACGAGTAACCTGTCCACTTAAAGTCAATGTATTTGTATCTTTTGCAAACCATAAGCCCAAAGTCTTTTTCCGGTGCTGAGAAATAGCAATAACCCCATTATAAAGTCCACTGAATGTACTTGTCCAGTCTTCATTAGCGCTTAAAGAAAAAGTTCCAATTAAAACAAAAATTGCTTTAAAGGCATTTTTACCTCCGTTATACAAGCTGTGACATGAACGTTCTAGGTCTAAGCTTTGATCAATCCTTTGATTAGTAAATGAATTATCAATAATTTGATTACTAATTCCCAATACTTCTAAATTTTCAACATTTTGGTTATCTAATATTTTTTTTATTTTAATATCATTATTATGTGGAATCTTAATAAGCATATCATTTTTAAGCTTAAAAGCATTTTCTGCAATTACTAAGATTCCATTTTTATTAAACATACGAGAAAATATAGGGTGCTCCGTCACCATCGTTACTTCTTTTTCTCCATTTTCTGTGCGAATATATAATAAATCTTCATATCCTGATATAGACTCTTTTTCCGCAATCTTTAAGTAATCAGTTTCTGTTAAATTACTATAAGCTGTTTTCATGGAAACAAAACCTTCAAATAAACCTTCCCACTTATTTAATTTTTCATAACTTGGATCTTTCATTAGACTATTGAAAACTTTTTTGAAGTGTTGATCGCTTTCGAAACACAAAATTCCATCTTTCACTAAAATGGTTTCTTCTACTTCTTTTTCGACCATGTAATCGCTATTATTACAGCTTTGAAAAAAGAATAAACATAATACAACTAACCTAGTTAACCAATTTGTAGTCTTCATAATTTTATTAGTTTTATGGTAATGATTGCTACAAACTTATTTGGTTAATTTCTAACTTAATATAGAGAAAACTCTACAATTTCTTATTTTTTTTGGAAAGGCAAATTTGATCATAGACTTTTAAAATCATTATTCTATTTCTCCTAGCAAAAAATGCTACTTTACTACGACCAGTTATTTCAAGCTTAATGCCAATACGTGTTTGATAGGTCTCAACACTTTTTTTTGAGAGACAAAGCCGATTCGCTATTTCAGAATTACTTCGATCTTCGGATAGACATAGAAGAACTCGCCATTCACAAGGAATAAGTGTATGAAACTTTGAAATATCTAGTGTATCACTTTGATCCATTGTTATTATTAATTCAGTAAAGTCAGTAATCTTGAATTTTCTTTTTTAAATCGGATGAGTCTATTGATTATTGATGAGTGAATTGAAATGTAAATAATTTTGAATGTCAGGCTGAGCGAAGTCGAAGCCCGCCGGCAGACTGGCTTCGACTTCGCTCAGCCTGACAAATTTCCTAAACTTTATACTTTCTTTACAAATCTACTCACGTATCAATAATGTACTATTAAGGCCCCATATGATCAACTTATTAACAATCAACATTTTACCGAAAAATATTGATTGTTAACATTTTTGCTCATCTATATCTATGTAAGTTACACTCGGCCGCCGCAGGCTCATTGGTTGCATCAAACCTACAACCTCCAAATTTTTCTCCAAAAAATATCAGGTTCTAAATTATTCCTGCGCCTGTTTTTTCGGCAGTTTATTATTATACGTTTGCGGGCCAGAAATAGTAAAAAAGCCAGCAAAGGCCTCATGAATTAGACTCAGACGCATCATGTGTTGCACTTTCCCGCAGTACTAACTTAGTCCTACCGTTATACGTCGACAGGCCACATTTTGGAAAACTGCGTGTGTGTAGAGAAAAGCTAAGGGATAAATTCTCTAAGTATTCAGGTATTTCAGCAACTAAAAACGGCCCGCACTTTGCAGTACGGGCCGATGGTATTTTGAAAAAATAGGTATGCGTACGAATCGTTTTTTACAAGTCGGAATAGTCGGTGGGGCGCAGGAAAACGATCGTGTTTTTGTTCATATTATCCTGAAATTCGGGCATCACTTTTAGTTTTCCCCAATCGGGGTCGCTGCCAAAGGCTTTCCAGCTTGCATCGCGCGTGGGGCGGTCCGCAAAGGTGGTCATATACATCAGGTTTGGCATTTTGCTGCCGGCAATAACCTTCGCGAAAAACACGGGGTTAAATCCCAGTTTCTTGAAGATGTCAATTTCGCCGGACTCAAACATTTTTACCTTGTTCAAATACCGCTTTTCGGAGGGGCTTTCGTAGCTGCGCAGCTCATATACCCGCTGCTCGGGTGGGGCCGTCACGCCCGATTTGCTGTGCATCGGCATCCCGTCAAAAGCCTGCATCACCACGGTTTCAATCCGCTGATAGGCCGGATCCTTGAAGGCCGACTCGATGTAGTCTTTCCCGGCGGACTGATACGACGCGTCTTTTTGGAGTTGAGCCGGAATTTTGGTCAGCTGATCGAGCGATTTCAGGGGTGTCAGCACATAGAGCAGAGAATCGTTGTCGAGGGCTTTAAAAACCCCTACATCTTTGACTCCGGCCCGATGCAGGGCGGGCAGGTAGGCATCTTTCAGGTAGGCATGCAGGCGGGTCATTTGGGTAGACGTAGCGTGGTAAATACGAAGTTCGTAAAACTCACGTTTGGGCGCCTGAGCAGCCAACAAGCTGCCGGAGAAGAGGATAAAAAAGAGAAAAAAAACGAAACGGTTTTTCATGTAAAGTATAGAATTGGGAAAATATGATTTACGAAGCAAAGGGAAGCAAAATTGGGATTTACTCAATAAAAGAAATTGAATAGACTTGATGCAATGCTGATTTTCAAGTAGATAAGTAAAAATTCCATAATCCAGCACATGCTTCCATGGCTGAATCGTGGTTGTCAAGATTATGTGCTCTAATACGGTCAGATATGATACGAT
>NZ_SMJU01000024.1 GCF_004348825.1 Arundinibacter roseus | reverse complement strand
TATCGTATCATATCTGACCGTATTAGAGCACATAATCTTGACAACCACGATTCAGCCATGGAAGCATGTGCTGGATTATGGAATTTTTACTTATCTACTTGAAAATCAGCATTGCATCAAGTCTAATGAAGTATCGAGATTAAGTAAGGAAAATTCAGACCTAAGAGAAAAGTTAAGTAGTTTTAGAATAAATGAAAAGAAAAAAGAAGAAGACCATATTCTAAATACACTAAATATTTTAAGAAAGAACAATAGGACTATTTCATTTTTTTACAAAAATGGAAAAGATTGGGAGGAAAAAACAGAATTTGAACTATACAAAGTTTTCAATTTGATTGCACCAGAATTAATGATTGAAAACTCTACTCGCCGTTGCCTTGATTTCACTGGAATAATGCTTAACCCTCAGAGAAAAAGGGAATTAAGATCCCCATCCCCTATCCCAACAAATACAATGAAAACTATTTTGGCAGATATGATGGTTCTAGACTTGATTAAACCTTCAGATAAGAAGCACCAAATAAAAGACACTAACGAATATTGGAGTTTAACAGATTTTGGAAAAACAGTATACAAGATGATACGTCAAGAAATAATGTTGAAAAAACTTGATGAAGGTATAGATACTAGTTCAGAAAATGATACTGAATAACGCGTGGTAACAGGCGTTTGGCTCAATGGTGGGTGACGTGTAACCTATTCCATATGCTAATTCTCACAGCACAAACAAAGGATTTTTCACAACAAATAAAATTGAAAACTATGGCTGATACTAAGAAAAAAAATCCTGGCAGTGGAATTGCTATTGGCGCAGCACTTGGTCTTTTATTCGGATTGGTTTATGGCAAGCAATCAGGAAACATCTCGCAAAGCATTGCTCTTGGACTTGCTTTTGGTGTTGCTGTTGGTACAATCTTCGATTTTGCACGAAGAGGGTGATGAAATTAAGATAACCCAACAAATTGGCCAACTATAAAATCCCCTCTCCGTGAGCTGTGTCACACAGCCCTGAAAACCAATGCATTTTTCTCATCCACACTAAAATGTCGTCCATTTGCTTTCCCAAAATCCAACTAGCTCAAAAGGCTAACACAAAGGGGCTGTGGGACACAGCCCAAGGTGGAAGAATTCGCATTGCACCAAAAAACAAACGGGCAATTCCTGAATCCAGAAATTGCCCGCTACCCGTTTAAAAGCTTCTACCTCAGCTATAACACCGTACTTCAAACAGCGAAGCTCCTCCGTAGGCTGTGTCACACAGCCCTGAAAACCAATGCATTTTTCTCATCCAAACTAAAATGTCGTCCATTTGCTTTCCCAAAATCCAACTATCTCAAAAGGCTAACACAAAGGGGCTGTGGGACACAGCCCAAGGTGGAAGAATTCGCATTGCACCAAAAAACAAACGGGCAATTCCTGAATCCAGAAATTGCCCGTTACCCGTTTAAAAGCTTCTACCTCAGCTATAACATCGTACTTCAAACAGCGAAGCCGGTGAAGTACCGGACGGATGCTCAACCCGGACGGTCAGGCTTATGGTACTGAGCGGCTTGGGGAACTCTATAATTTGTCGGGTTTGATGGTTGTCGGTTTGTTGCCAAATCACTTCGTTGCGGTCGTTTAGCAGCTGAAATGAGCGGACGCAAAAGGGAGAAATATTCTCGGGATGCCGCATCAGCACGGTTTCGGCGGGGTGATCCAGATCGGTATCAAAAAACAGCTCTACCCGTGAAATGCGCTGCGTTTCGGTCCAGCTGAGCGTCAGCGCCGGAGCCACATCGGTCGGGTCGGCTACCCAGGCATTGGGCTGATGCGTAGGGCGTTGCAGGCCATTTCGGATATTTTCTGCCTTAAAACAAGCTACGGCAGGTTCAATTCTCAGCGCCAGATTTTTACCACCGGGGCGGCGCTGCGGGCACCAAAACTCAAACGCATCCACGCCAATATCTTCGGTGGGTTCCTGTTTTCCGTAGTTAGATACCGCAGGATTGATGGAATTAAAAACCGAAAGTAGCCCCGTCATCCGCTGTTTTGTGTATTTTAAAGCTACCTGCTCATTCTTTTTTACAAGAAAATAGGCGTAAGCGGGTGCATCAAAATGCACGTCAAAGTCCAAATGCAGGCAATTTCTGCCCTTTTGCAGACGGATGGTTTTTTGGTCCATCGTGGTGTCGGGTGAGTGGCTGTCAGGACGGCTGCATACCCGAAGTTCAATATCCAGTTCGGTAGCCTGCGTAGCATACGGATGAAAAATAACCCGTGGCATTTTGCCCGGCAGCACCGGAATCATCTGTGCCACGCCCACCTCCATCGGCACCGCCACCGGTTCCTCGGCCAACTCCTGCAATAGCAGTTCGCTCGTGGCCGTAATACGGGCCGATTGCGTCAGGTCTTTTTCGTCTTTGAGGCGCAGGCCCGGAATATGCTGTCCGGTTTTCAGCAATTCCTGTTGCAACATTGCCAGGTACCGGGGTTCACCCAATCCGCGGGGCGATTGTTTGGTGCGGGAACACAGCGCCGCCGCCATACCAACGGCCTGACCGCCGTGGGCGCTTGTAGCCATGACCCGCGACGACCCAAAGGCCACGTGCGAAGCCGATATGATTCGTCCGGCAAGGAAAAGATTTTCTACATTTCTGGAATAAAAACAGCGGTACGGAATGCCGTATAGCCCTTTGCTATGCCATTGGTTGCAGCCCGGTTTTTCACTAAAAACACCATCCGCCGGATGCAGGTCAATGCTCCACCCTCCAAAAGCAACGTCGTCGTGGTGCGGGCGTTGTTCCACAATATCCTGCTGCACAAGCATATAGTCGCCTTCAAAGCGGCGGCTTTCCCGTTTTCCCGGAATCGTTCCGACCCATTCGAGCGTCAGGTTTTCGGCTTCGGGAAAATTTCCGGAATTTTTAATGTAATCCCACACGCCATAGATGACGCGCCACAATTCCCATTTGATTTGCTCGGTATCGTGTACGGTATCGAGGCGACCGCCGTACTCAATCCACCATAGCCGGCAGCCAAAATCCTGCGTATTGAAACTTCGAAACTTCGGGATTTTTTGGGTTACATCCAGCGCAAACGAGGGCGCCACGTACGAAACGGGATAGCCTACATTTTTGGAATAAAAATACATGGAATGCCCCAGCAGCTCGCCATACTCGCTCGTTGGCGCAAATTTTTCACCAAATTCTTCGCTCGACTCCGCACCCATGCGAAAGGCAGCCCCCGACAGAAAACCTACGATTCCATCGCCGGAGGCATCGCAAAAGAGCGGGGCGGCAAGTTCGTAGCGGGTGGAGTTTTGGCTGCAAAAGCCGATGATTTCAGCAATTTTATTGGGGTTACTGTCTACTTTTTTGACCTCAAAAATGGCCGTGTTGAGCAGCAGCGTAATGTTATTTTCCGTGATAACTTTTTCCAGTAAAATGGAATCGAAAATCAGCGGATTACTGTCCGGATTGCGGTAAAGGTTTTCGACCAGCAGCTCATCAATCACGCCTCCTTCGCGGGCCCAGCGGTTGTTGTTGCCCATGTGCGAGGTGGCACCCAGCACCCATAGCCGGACTTCCGAAGACGAGTTCCCGCCCAGCACGGGCCGATCCTGCACTAGAATTACCTGCGTGCCCGCCCGGGCAGCCGTGATGGCGCAGCACACGCCCGACAGCCCTCCCCCCACAATGACCAGATCGGCAGAGATTTTTTTTGTCTGTGGATTTCTGGAATTTATTGCTTCTGATTTTAACATTCTAAAAAAATTGGAATCAAAAAATAGTTTTTCACCACCTATTTTCCCGATAAATTATCTGAAAAACAAGAGTTTACCTCTAAGCCTCATTCTTTCAATGAAAGTAATTTTTCCAGGATCACAAATCCCGTAGGTTTCCTGACCACCGCCCGGAGTTCCTGTTCAAACCCGCGAATTGGTATCTTCACATCTTTACTTTCACCGGGATTTAACGAAGGAATTACTACTCGTTGATTGTCAATTTCGAGCGTATAATTCAACATCGTGTATGCCGGAAAATCCGCCCGGCCTGTCAAGGTAACTACCAATTGGTGCGTACCGTTTGAGCCTTTTTCAACGCTTTTGAGTTGCAGCGTCAGGGGAGCCATTTCCTTCTGATGCGTGAAAAACGCCGGACGCGGTTCACGGGTAGGGCCCACAATGCCCCACGGACGGTAGCCGTTGGCGTTGGTTCCTGCATATCGGCTTTGGTAATCGTTGTAGGTCCACCACGAAGCGCCCACCACGTAGGGCCGCTCCCGAGCCAGCCGGGCTATTTCTTCAATGTGTTCGGCCTGCTTTTGCTCGCCTCCTTCGGCATCGGCCCGCCGCCCCCACTCACTAATTAGAATGGGTTTGTCGGGGTAGAGTTTATGAATATGATCCAGTGATTTGGCATGATTCCCGTAAGTATTTGTCGAGACAAAATCTACATATTGTGACGCTTCATCTTCGGGATTTTTGGGTAAAATATTCAGTCGCATCGAGGCAAACGTATACAGGCGCGTATTGTCCTTAGTTCTTGCCCATTCAATCATATCCTTCGTCCAGCGCTGTCCGGCGGGCTGTTCAGAAAGGTATTCGTTGCCTACGCTGTACGCAATGACGCTCGGGTGGTTCCAGTCACGCTCCATCATTTCTGTAAATTGTTGTTTAAACTTCGTACGCAACGAATCAGCGTCCATTTGTCGGGGTGTGAGCTGCCAGTTTCCGGCTTCGGTAATAATGAGCATGCCGAGGCTGTCGGCCAGGTCATAAAAGCGCTCAGACGGTGTGTAGTGTGTGAGCCGCTGAAACTCCATTCCAGCTTCTTTCATAAGTCGAAAATCCTTTTCGATGAGCCAATCCGGTTCCAGCGCGCCCAAACCGGGATAATCCACGACCCGATTTCCGCCTGCAAGCCGCATCGGTTGGCCGTTGAGGAGCAGTTGCGCATTTTTCACTTCCACTTTTCTGATACCAAATCGGCTGCGAATCGTATCTTTTCCTACCGCAACCTGCACCTGATACAGATTCGGTTGATCGAGGTTCCAGAGTTTTACCTGTGCGGTCGTCAGCGTAGTTTCAGCTTCCAGAATGCCGGTTTGTCCAGCCGAAATTTTGGGTTTATTCTCCTTCCATTTTAATGAAATTGGCGAACCTTTAAAGGAAACTGTGTAGGCAGGAGTAAGACTAACTACCTGGTTTGTAGCATTTCGCACCCGAACTTTAAGCAACAGACGTGCGGTACCATTGGCCAAATCCGGCGTGGGTTCTACTTTCAGGTTTTCAATGTAGACATCCGGTTCTACGGTCAGGTACACGGGCCGATTCAGGCCACCGTAGTTCATCCAGCCCATAAACGGGTCGTTGGGTTGGTCGTTGTCTTTGGCCCCCGGAATGCTGCCGGGCTTCCAGGTATTGTTATTAACCGATACAGACAGCAGATTTTCTCCTGATTTTAAGAGGTCCGTAATATCAAAATGAAAGGGCGTATAGCCTCCTTCATGTTCACCAACTTTCTGCTCGTTCAGCCAAACGTCGGTTTGGTAGTAGGCCGCATCAAAATGCAGAATGACCCGTTCATTAGGTTGAGGTTTCCAGCTAAAATTTTTGCGATACCAGACCGTCCCGGTAAAAAACTGGTAGCGCGGATCGACCGAAAAGCAGTGCGGAACAGTCACTTTGTCAAATCGGGAGGTAGGAACTTTACTGCTAAACCAACCGCCGCGAACGCCCATTTCCGCCGGATCGAGCGTAAAGGACCAGTCGCCGTTAAGCGGAATGGCACCCGGATCTTTGATGGAATATTGCCCCAGCAAAAGGCTGCTGCATAAAAACTGTAAAGCAAAAAGGAGTGTAGTTTTTTTCATTCGGGAATTCGTTTAACCAAGATCAATATAAGTAGTTTTGAGCAATTAACTTTTAGCAGAAAACTTTTATAAGTATTTGATTTATATATAATTAAATAATTTTTTACAAGAAAATTCTATCACAAAAAAGGTTCTTTCTCATCCACCGCTGTTGACTGTCTGGCCGCAACCGACGTAGTCCGTGCCGACCAGCCGATCCAGCCACCGACCAGCACCAGCACGCTGCCGATTCCGGCAATGAGGACGATGTTTTCACCGCTGTTAATTCCTAAACCCGCAATACTCAGACCAGTTAATATAAAGCTGATGGAAATAGCCCGCAAGGCGAAGGTGTTTTGGGTGTTGGTTCCGGTGTTCACTTCGGCAGCAGCGGCTTCGTTGGCTAGTTGCCGCTCGTCGGCCCAGCGTTGAAAGGTGTCGTAGGCAGGATCTGAGATTTTTTTACCAAAAATTAACCATTCAAAGACCGCCAGCAACAGCGCCGGTACGCCTACGCCCACCATCATTTCGGCTGCCCGGCTCAGCGAAAACGAGAAAAGTGCCGGACTTACCAACTTAAAAAACAACCCGACGGCCAGACTGATCAGCGCTACGGTAAGAATAGATGTAGCATTTTGGCGTTTGGAAAAAAGCGTCCAAACTACCGGCAAAAGCAGCGATCCGCCCGAAATAGCGCCAATGCTCAGCACCAGATTGACCAGCCCGCCAATATGCGGAACCAACAGCGCAATGCCAATGGCAATGAGTCCAAAAACGACGGTCATGCTACGCCCTACCTTAACAAGACTTGCATCGCTTGCAGCCGGGCGCAGAAGTTTTTTGTACACATCGTTTGTAAAAACCGCCGCCAGCATGTTGAGCAGTGTGTTGGCGGTACTTGCCGTGGCCGAAACCATCGCTGCGAGCATCAGCCCCACCAGCCCAACCGGAAGCACTCGCTGAGCCATGAGCATGTAGGCGCCTTCTGATTCGAGCCCACTCAGACTGGGATTGAGCGCGCGGTAAATCATGGGTGGAAGCATCCATAAAAAAGGGCTCACAGCATAGAGACCCGCAAAAAGAAAGGCTACTTTCTTGGATTCCTGCGGGGTTCGTACACTCGTAAAACGCTGCACAAACGCCCAGCTACCGCCAATGTAAACGATGTGATACATCACAAAAGCAAGGGTAAATTCGAGCGTGTATTCTCCATTAAATACCTGAAAAAAATCAACCGGGACTTTTTCCACAAACGCTCCCGGGCCTTCTACCTGATCGAACGCGAGCGGTACCAGAATGAGAACCGCCGAAAGTAAGATCACGAATTGTAGTACGTCGGTAACCAAAACTGCCCATAAGCCACCCATCGCTGTATATAAAATGACCATTAGGCCGAGTACAATGATGCAGGTTTCGAGGGAAAAAGGCGTGGCTACGTAGACGAGCTTCCCAACCGGATAGAGCACTCCGCCCGTAATAAAGAGCGTCACGATGGTAAGTAGGTAGGTAAAGAACTGCTGCACCCGAACCCCCAACCGCCGCCCGATGTATTCGGCGGCGGTCATGACCTGCGTGTTTTTCCATTTGGCGGCTATGAACCAGGCCGTTACCAGGCCGCCAATGCACATGGAAAGCTGAATAGTAATGGCTACAAACCCTAAATTATAAGCAATGGAACCCCAAACGACAAAGGTACCGGCAGATAAAAAACTCATAAAAAGCGACAGCCCGCTGATCCACCACGGAGCGGCTTCTCCGGCAGCAAAAAATGATTTGGAGTCTTTTCCTGTTCGGGAAAAAGCCAGTCCGACCACCATTTGAAAAACCGCAAAAACGGCCATTACTATAAAATCAAGCTGTTGCATGAGCGGGTGCTATCAGGGAATTTTATTTTAATAATTAAAAACAACTAGTTGATTATCAGTTTTTTTTGTAAAAAAAAATAATTCTATTCTCAATCCAGCTGAACCACTTCCATTCCAAAAGCAGGTAACGATTTCTTTTGGTGCGTTTTGGAATCAAGACTGAGCGTAAAATCAGACGAATGCGCATAATTATTCAGCAAAATCACAAATCGTTTAGATCCGTCGGTAGCCCGTGCCAACAGGCAGTCGACCGACGGGTTGTTGACTTTTGCCCAGGCTTCGCTGATTACCAAATTGGCTTTCACTCCGTTAATGGTCCCGGGAGCAAAGCCGTAGGTTTGGTGCGGGCCAACTTTGGGAGTCACAAAACCACGCGGAAACGAAACAGTACCGTTGGAACGCAACTCCGCCTCCGCCAGCAGATAGTCCGTAATCCATCCGATTTGCCACCACGCATGATGCGGATACGGTCCCGCGCCCCGGTTCATGGCGTTCCAGTAGTAGGAAGCCACGCTCGTGGTGCTGTCGACAAAGGCATCACGGCCAATGGCAGCTGAGCGGGCCATATCGGCAAAAATCGGCTCGTTAGTCAGATGGTTCATGCGCAGAAACAGACCAGCGTGACTCGCAAGCTGAATAGGTCCGTGCCGGGTGGCTGAGCCAAAAATTCCGCCATGTTCAAAGCTAAGTCCCGACTGCGCAATTTCCCAATCCTGCCGAGGCCGACCGTTGACGTACTTGGTTTTGGTGGTTGGGATGGAGTGCGTGTAAATGGACGTGGTGTATAATTTGGCAGCCAGAATCGCAGCCTCTCTGTAAGAATTTTTATTGGTAAGTTCATACAAATCCAGCAGCGCCTGCGCCGATTGTCCGGTGGCGAAGTCGGGGGCGTAGCGCGCATCGCCACAAACGCCCAGAAAACTTCCCCGGTTTACGCCATTTTTTACAAACCAATCGGCACCTTTTTGGGCAGCTTTCAGATACCGCTCGTCTTTCAGCAAACGGTACGCTACAAGCAGTCCGTAGAACGTCGGACGGTAGTCGGCAATATCCTGAAAAAGTTCTTCTTTGGTGTGATGATCGTAGGCTACGGCCCAGCTTCCATCGGGCTTTTGCCACTGCATCAGGCGCTCGGCTCCCAGGCGTAGGCGTTGTTTAAGCTCCTCATTTTCAGGATCAAAAAGCAACATATTGCCTACGTCAAGCATAATGTAGTAGGTCACTGCCATGGGCTCAACTACTTCGCCCCATTCTTCCACAAACTTTTTGGCCTTTGCCAGATAGTACTGACCACGCACGGCGCCGTCAAAAAAACCAGGGGTTGTTTGTTGTTGGACTAGCTTGAAATTCAGCGCATAAGGCAAAACCTGTTCCGTCAGGCGGGCGTCGTTCGTGGCAGTTCCGAGCATCCACATGGCGCCATAATCTGAGTTTTTCATAGCGTCTTTGTTGGAACCAACCACACCACCCAAATACGACTGCGCACCGATTTTGCGTCCTTCAAATTCTTCCACATTCCAAAGAGAGGTTTGGGGATCTACCAGGTAGTCGTGCATTTTCTCGATGCGATTCATAAGCGACTGTTTGCTTTGCCGCAGCGCCAGACTTTCTTTAAACTTATACACATCATATACAGCATGGTTCAACGCTTTGAACCAATCTCCTTCGATCAGGCTGTACCGAAAGCCGTACGAAAGTCGCTCCCCAACCTGCCGGGCCGACTTTTCCTCGCCAAGTACCGGATAGTAAAGTGTTGGTGAAAGATCGCCCCGGCGGTTCATGTGCGACAAGCCGAGGTGCCAGTCTGTCTGCGTAATTTTATCCTTCGCCCATGGGTCCCGGGCAAGTCCGGGGTCGGGAATTACCGAGAACGTCACGCCACTTTTTGTGCTCATAAGGGGTGCCAGGGTTGTGGCGCAGCGCTCGCGGTACACCACCGGAAGGCGTGGAATGCCATGACCATAGGCGTACGCTTTGGCAAAATTTTCCTGAAAATAATTTCCCTGAAAATAGCCTGGGACCGCTGACCAGCTCATTTTGGATTCTGAAAGCGTAACCAAAGTGGGCGTGGCCAATGAAAAATAGCCTTGCTTTTTTGGGATAATCGTTTGATTTATCCGAATATCCGTCCCGAAGGTTTCGTCAAAGGACCAGTCGGTCTGAATCGTGGCTACGTCGGTTTCGTGGGTAAATTGCAGGCGGTTTTCTCCCGTTTGTTTTCCATTTTCAGGAAAAAAATGGTAGGCCTTTCCGGCCGTGTTCAGAGCCACCGCCGTGGTACTTTCCTTCCATTGAACCTGCTGATAGTGGTAGTTATCTTCCGGAAATTTCCCACCCGTACTTTTCTCAAAGGTTTGGGCGCTTTCGGTGGAAGGCTTTTCTTCGGTAAAGAGCAGCGTGTACTCACCTGAGGGAGTCAAACTTTTGTCCCACCGCGTGCCTTTTTTTACCTCAGCCCGTTGAATTTTCCATCCTTCACCAGTCTTCTGCCATACAATCCGCAGCTGAGCATTTTCCAGCCGCAGCGTTTGTTGCGCCTGTGCGGTTGGAAAAAGAATCAACAGTATTCCAACTAGTAAAAGCGTTTTGCCAGCCATCCGTCGGTTCATATTCATTTTTCAGGAAATATTTACATCATCCAGGTAACAACGTACTTCAAACAACCGCGCAAGTGCATCGCCATGGGTCTTCTGCACACTGATTCGGATGGATTGTACTTCCACTGTTTCAGAGAGTCGATGCTCGGCCCGGCGCATGTAGTTGTTTTCAACCTGCACAAGTTGTTTGGTGCCAGCCATGATGGTGTAAGCCGCAATGGTTTCGGGCTGTGGCCCTCTTTCCTGACTAAAATAGACCCCGTTGTCCGAGGTAAGCAACAAACGGCGATGCAGGCCGGTATCAAAGGTTAGCTGAATGGTATTGAACTTAACGGGCTTGTTCCAGGAAATTTCCAGCCAGGGTTCACCGTCTTTCATTTCGGCCTGCCATTGGTGCGTTTTGCCATCCATTACGTTGCGGTTGAAACCGTCCAGCACCTGAACCGCAGCGCCGTCTTTGGTTTCGGAAGAAGCTTTGACTGTCGCCTGCCGCGCCAGATCTTTATCGTCCTTATTTTTTACGCCCAGCATTCCCTGATCCTGACGGAGTAAGATTTGCTGAAACCGGCTCATGTGGTTTTGCTGATTGCCCAGCACCGTTGGTTTGATGCCCTGCGCCAGGCAGTAAGCCATGCCGGTTCCGATGGCCTGACCCATCATCGCACAGGTGGCCATCACGCGCGTAGACGACAGCGCCACGTGCGATACGCTCACGTTACGCCCGGCCATCAGCAGATTTTTGATGTTTTTGCTATACAGCGACCGGAAGGGAATGGAGTACGGCGCTTTGAGCGGAATGGAAACATAGGGTACCATGTCGGTGCTGCTCATGCCTTCGGGTGGGTGGTCGTCGAGGGGCCACCCGCCGTACGAAACGCGGTCCGGGAAGAGCTTGGCCGACTGAATATCCTCCTGCTTCATGATGTAGTCACCTACCAGCCGGCGGCTTTCACGCTTGCCCGGAATCATGCCCACCCACGACAGCGCCCAATTTTCGGATTCGGGATGGTTGCCGGAGTTTTTGATATAGTCCCACACGCCAAACAAAATGGTCAGCAGTTCGTGCCGGATCTTTTGTCCATCCTGAATAATATCCACCATTCCGCCCAGTTCCAGCCACCAATAGCCAAACTCGAAGGTGTTGATTTTGCGATGTACGAAGTCTTTGGCCGTAAATTTTTTGGCCCAGGCCGGTGGCGTGTATGGCATTGGGCGGTCGTGTTTGCTCGACATAAACAACAGGCTGTTGCCCATGGATTTGTTGTCGGCTACGTCTACCGCCAGCGATTCTCCCCAAAGCGATTTGGCCTCACGGCCACGCATGAATTCAGCCCCGGCCTGCGCACCCAGCGTAGCATCCCCGGTGCAGTCGGCGTAATATTTCGCTTTGATTTCGTAAATCTCTTCCGTTTGTGAGCAAATCGCCCGAATGAGTTTTATTTCGTTGTTGGCAACTTCCGTTTCGTACAAAACGGTATCCAGCAAAAGGGTAATATTCTTTTCAGAAATCACTTTGTCATACATCACAAAATCCCACATTTCGTAGCAGCGCTGCTGATTGTCAACGGCTTCGGTCAGGAACAGCTCTTCCAGTATTCCCGTTTCACGCCACACCTGCCGCAGAGCCGTTGCTCCCAATACGTGCATTCTGATTTCGCTGCTTGCATTTCCGCCCAGCCGCGACCGATCCTGAATCAATATCACTTTTGCACCGTTGCGAGCCGCCGAAAGCGCTGCGCAAACGCCCGCCATGCCGCCTCCGGCAATGAGTACGTCGGTAGTGTATTGCTTGGTTTGGTAGACGTCTTTGTTAATTTCCTTAGCCTGTTCTTCCGGGCTTTTGCCAAACAGGGTAAGGGGGCTGGTTAAAAATGCCCCGGATGCCCCCATGGCTTTTATGAAATCTCTCCTTTTTGCTTCCATAATCCTTCTATCATTTTGTTGGTAAATTTTGTATTCATGTTCCCCAATTCCCCAATTCCCCAGGGCTTCACCCTGGGCTGGTGGATTTTGCCCTTTCAGGGCTGGTTTTTTTTATTTTTTTTTAAATCTAATTTTTTAAAATATCTGAGGTTAAGTTTACGACCTGTTGATTTTTATTTTTCAATAAATTCTCCAAAACTTGTTTTGAATTTTCAGAAATTTTAGTTTTATTATCTTTTAAAATTGTTAATAACTTTATCAATTGCTTATCCGTCAGTTTGGAATGATTTTGGATAAGTTTCGAAATTGTTTCAGTAAATAATTCCATTTCTTTGAATTTATTCAGCAATTCATTCTGCATTTCAAAAGATACTCTACCCAATAGTTCAGCGAGTTGCAGTTGAGTGACGGGTTGTTTCCAGGCTTCGGCAGGAATTTTTTCAATCGCAAAAAAAGGCACGTAGGCATCGCCGCTTGCCACCAACCGAACAAACTGAGGTATATACGCCATGCGCTTTGACTCCGGTACTTTGTTTAAGGCATAGTACTGGTACTGATAATCAGACGATTGTAACATCGAAACCAAAAGTGAATCTGTAAAGCGGGCTTCGGTGTGCGTCAGTATTTTCTTGGCCACTTCTCCATTCACGATATGCCACAACGTATGTGTCGTATACAGCGCTCCTCCCACTACGGCATCTTTAATAGTCGCGCTTGTGGCGCCCGTAGTGGCGTCTACGACTCCCGAAGCACGGCGCACGTCTTCGTCTACCAATGTTTTCATTTCATAATCGCGTAGCAAAGAGGTTTTATCAGCCAAAATACTTTTTAATTTTTTATGATCATTTTCTTCAAATTCTTCATGATCAAATTTTGTCAAAGGTTTATCGGCAGGCACTTCATAATTTTTGAAATTTCCGAGCAAATCCCAAATCAAATCTATTTCTACCAGATAGCAAAGGCTATCTTTACAAACAGGAGTTTTGACGTGACTTTTATAATAGTCGGGTTGATGATTAGAGGTAAAATACAGCTCAACCTCAATCGGTATTGAATCCTGAATATATGCATCAAATGCCTTTTCTTTTCTGACCGGAATAGCTGGTTCAGAAATTAAAGAAAGGCATACCCAAAGTACAAATCCAACACCAGCGAGTTTAATCATTAATTTATTCCACTAATAAAATTTAAGACAGGCAATCAAATAAAAAATAAAAGTCCCCCAGCCCTAAAAGGGCGTAATCCACTAGCACAGGGTGCAGCCCTGTGAAATGTTATGAAATATTGTGAAATGTTAAAAAAATATTCATTTATCACCAGATCAAAAGTCCATTAACTCTTATCGTTACCCCTTTTTCAAATCAAACCCGGCAGAAAATTTGCCTTCAAACAAACCTCTGCCGGGCGTCTTCAAAGTTACTGCCAATCAGGATTTTGTGTCAATTCAGGATTAGCGTTTACCTCATCCTGCGGAATTGGGAAAAACTTATTCTTTGGCGTCACCGGCCGCGAAGGGTACACCGAATTGGTAGCCTGCGGAATCACCGTGAGAAACTTACCCGTACGGGTCAGGTCGTACCATCGGTCGCCTTCGGCAAAAAACTCCCACGAACGTTCCTGAATCACGGCATCAATAAACGCATCTTTGCCAAGTCCACTTGTTAAATCAGGCAAGTCGGCGCGGTTGCGGATGGTGTTGATGTAGCCGTAGGCTTTGGCGGTTCCGCCGTTCAAACGTGCCTCAGCTTCGGCTGCAATCAGGTACATATCGGCCAAGCGCAAAATGGGAATATTGGGAATAAGACCCGTGGTAGAAATCGGATCGCGGTATTTACGAATCAAGACCCCCTCGGGCGTGATAGGTGTGATGTTACGCTGCGGCACCATCGCCCCGGCGCGGTTGCGGTAGGTGGTATCCAGCAATTGCCGACGCTCGTCGGCCGGATCAAACGAATTGAAAAAACTCATGTAGGCAAACATCGACCCAAAAGACGTGCGGGCGTACTCTACCCCTCCGCTGCCCGAGGGACCCGTCAATCCCACCAACTGATGGCTCGTGCCCGGTGAAATCGGATCGGCTTCGTAGGCCCAGATATTTTCGATACGGGCGGCATCTTCTTTCTGATAATCAAACACATCCTGCACATTGGGCATGAGCGAATACTTCCCGGAATTGATCACTACTTCGGCTTTTTCCAGGGCCTTTGCCCAATCTTCGTTGTACAAGGCGACTTTGGCATACAACGCCTGAACGGCTTCGTTGGAAGGGCGTCCGGCTTCTATCGAAGGAAAGGATGGCAACCCGGCTGCCGCAGCCTGATCCAGGTCGCTGTAAATTTGCTGGTACACTTCTGCAATCGGACTTTTACCTACATATGCTTCCAGTTCAGACGTACTTGGCTGGATTTTTACCGGAATTTCACCAAAATTTTTCGTCAGCATCCAGTGATAAAACGCCCGCAAAAAATACGCTTCCCCGATGATTTGTTTTTTCCGGGTTTGGTCCATTGTAGCGTCGGGTACTTTGGCAATCATCCAGTTGGCTTTTTCGATGCCGCTATAACACGAGATCCAGATTTGCTGCGGAGATTCGTTGGTTCGTCCGGCGCTGCGCTGCGTGGTGTAGGTTGGCTCTACGGTAAAGAGCGTCAGGGTATTGCGGCCTACTACGGCCCGTGGGTATACCTGATCGGCACTAAAATCGGGCACGAGTGTACCAGCCGGACCGCCATACAATCCGCCCATCGCATCGTAAACACCAATCAGGCCTTTTTCGGCATCAGAGGCGGTTTTGTAAAAATTATCGGTAAAAATCGAAGAATACACCGTTTCTTCCAGCTCGCAGGAGGTGAGGCCGACGCCCAGGAGCACCATCGGTACGAGTTTGTATAAGGACTTGAATTTCATAATCATATATTTTTTCAGCTATTAAATGAATCAGATCAAAAGGTTATTTGAACGCCACCCAGGAATGATTTTGCCTGAGGATATACCAGGTTATCTACCCCAACCGTCGTGTTGGAACCGGCGTAGGTATTTACTTCGGGATCAAAACCGGTGTAGTTGGTGAGGGTCAGGAGGTTATTGCCACTGATGTATACCCGAATCCGGTTGATGCCTTTGATGGCAGGCAGCGTGTAGCCCAGCGAAATATTTTTGAGTCGAATAAAAGATCCATCCTCAATAGCGTAATCCGTAATGGGTAAACGACCTGCTACAAAAGGACTTACGTACTGATTGCTCGGATTTGTGGGGGACCAGCGATCAACCACGCCTTTAAACAAATTGCGCTGACCCAGCGGGTTTTCAAACGACAGACGGGCTATGTTGTAAATATCGTTGCCCTGTGAACCTGATAGAAAGGCCGTGAAGTCGAAATTTTTGTAGGTCAGGTTTGTAGAAAAACCGAAAATAAAATCAGGGTTGGGATCTCCCGTAATGATCTGATCCTGTGCATTAATGGCTCCATCATTGTTCAGATCTTTCACCTTGTGGCCACCCACACGGCCGTCGTATCCCGGAATGATGCTTTCGCCCGTTTGGTTGATGCCGTCAAAAACGTAGGTTTTGAATACGCCCAAAGGCTGACCGACGCTCAGCAGGGTAGCGTTGGTAACAAAGCGCTCCTGCGTGGTACCGCCGTCGAGGTCGAGCAGTTTATTACGGTTGAACGTTATATTTCCCGAGACCGTCCACCGGAACGGACCGTTCAGGATGGTAGCGTTGGTTGCAAACTCAAATCCTTTGTTTTCCAGCGAAGCGTAGTTTCCGGTGATACTCCCGTAGCCCGACGAAAGCGGGAGCGTTTTGACGTACAGCAAATCGTCGGTGCGCTTTTGGTAGTAATCCATAATAAACGACAACCGGTTGTTGAGCAGTCCAATGTCCAGCCCGATGTTGGTTTGGGTTGATTTTTCCCAGCGCAAATCCGGATTGGCAATCCCCGACGGACGAATCGCCGTTTGGTAGGTATGATTCAGGTTGTAGCCACCACCCGAGCCCACCGTCGCAAGCGATTGGTACGGCGAAATTCCCCCGGCATTTCCGGTAATACCGTAGCTTGCGCGGAGTTTAAGGTCAGACATCCAGCGCACATTTTGCATAAAACTTTCTTCAATCACGCGCCAGGCGCCAGAAACTGCCGGAAAAAATCCGTACTTATGGTTGGCTCCGAATTTGCTGGAACCGTCGATACGGGCCGTCAGATCGAGGAAATATTTATCTTTAAACCCATAATTGAATCGGCCCATGTAGGAGTCAAGCCGCTGCTTGGAACGTGAGCTGCTCACGGTGCGGTTGAGGGCAAGTTGCAGCGCTTCGTTGCGCGTAGCGTCATTGGGAAAGCCCGTTGCGCTGATGAAATTATTATTAGAATTTTCTACCTGCGACGCAAAAACCCCCGTAAACCGCAGGCTGTGATCGTCGCCAAATTTGCGCGAATACGACAGAATACTTTCGTGCAAAAGTCCCAGAAAGTTGGAATTTGACTTGGAACCGCTGCCCGAGTTGTCATTAATATCAGCCCGGTTTATGATCGACAACGGCGAGTACGAATCGTCCAGCCGATTTTGAATATCCGCATTGAACGACGCCCGGTAAGTCAGCCCCGGCAGGAATTCATATTCTCCAAAAAGATTTATCAATGTACGCTTGATGGCACGGTCGCGTAGGATTTCGGTAAAATTCAATGGGTTAATCACCTCGCGATACTGACCATTACCCTGCTCGCCAAACGGAAAAATGGAGCCATCTTCCCGGTACGGCTGCAAGGTAGGCGGCGCTCCAATTGCCGCACCCAATACGCTCTGCGTCACGACGCCCGCATCACCCACGCTCGTACTTCCGGCATCTACACCACCGCTCAGATTATAACTTCCCAAAATACTCGTGCCGATTTTGAGCCGGTTATTGATTTTATGGTCCACATTGAGCCGGTACGAATAGCGCTGAAAATTAGAATTGATGATGATTCCATCCTGATCAAAAAAGTTAGCCGAAAGCGCGAGCTGCGTTTTATCGTTTCCACCGTTGATCGACAGCTGATGACTCTGAATGGGCGCTTCCTGGAAAATCAGATTTTGCCAGTTGACGCCTTCACCAAGCGACGATGGATTTGGGTAAGCGTTGTTTCTGAATACTTCGTTTTCAAGCTGTGCAAACTCTGCGGCATTCAGCACATCGAGCGTTTTGGCCACTTTCTGAATGCCATAGTAGCTGTCAATAGATACGCGCGTTGCGCCCGATTTTCCACGTTTGGTCGTAATGAGCACAACGCCGTTGGCGGCTCTTGCGCCATAAATTGCTGAGGCCGACGCATCTTTCAAAACCTCCACCGACTCAATATCGTTGGGATTAATGGTCGAAAGCGGACTGACATCGTTGATGCCGCCACCGTTGGAAATCTGAATGCCATCCACCACGTACAAAGGCTCGGCATTGCCGTTGATGGAGTTTGTACCCCGAATTCTGACGCTGATATTGCCGCCCGGCGCGCCTGAGTTTTGATTGATTTGCACCCCAGAAATTCGTGCCTGCAAGCCCTGAGCCACGTTGGTAACGGGCAGTAAGGTCAATTCTTCGGACTTCACAGAAGCAATGGAGCCCGTGGTTTCGATGCGCCGCTGCGTTCCGTACCCAACAACCACTACTTCTTCGAGCGCTTTGGTATCGGTAGCAAGGGTTACGTTAATAGTGCTCTGATTGTTGACCGCCCGTTCCTGACTGATATAACCCAGAAAAGAAAACACCAACGTGGAAGCAGGCGAAGCCTGAACCGAATAGTTTCCGGAAACGTCGGTGATAGTGCCCCGTTGCGAGCCTTTTACGGTTATACTGACACCTGGAATAGCTTCCCCCCGATCATCAATGACTTTTCCGGTAATGGCACGATCCTGCGCCGTGAGCAAATACGGAAAGAGGAGTCCCAGGATCAGGAGCCCTCGTTTCAAAACAGGTAGTGTTTTGTGCATAGATTCATTTTTCATAGAACTGATAGAAAGGTAAAATATTGGTTTAGTACAATTATCTTAAAACTCAGCCGCTCTGTATTTTAATTTTTATTATAAAATTAATGTGTAGAATGACGCTTGTGAGCCGAGTTTTCTATGAATATAACGGGAGAAGCAGAACAGAGCAAGTTTTGTAAATACCAAATAATCTGAAAATTAGTCAAAAAATATCGGAAACGTATCCGCAAACGTTACCGATATATGATTTTGTCATTTATTACTATAAATTAATCAGGAATAAGTATCTTTGTGCTTACTTGACAATAGCCAAAACACCTCTGCTATATTTTATTGGTAAAATACAATACTACATACTATGATAAAATGTCCTCGCTGTGGTCAGGTGGAGACCATCATGAAAGCCGGGTTTGTGCGCGGCAATCAGCGGTTTTTATGCAAAGACTGCCAATACTATTTCACGATTGCGGCACCCGATGCTATCAAAACCAAAAAGAGGAGGCACCAAACCACCATCATCGACATTGCGCAGGATTTGGGCGTGTCCAACTCTACCGTGTCGCGGGCACTGCACGGACATCCCGACATCAATCCCAATACCCGAAAAGCCATTCTGGAACGAGCCCATGAACTCGACTATCAGCCCAATCAGCTGGCGCATAGCCTGGTCAAAAGCCGGACGAATACGGTGGGGATTATTGTACCGGAGTTTCTCACGCAGTTTTTTCCAAACATCATCGTAGGTGCACAAAAAGTGCTGATTCAGGCGGGTTTTCACCTGATCATTACACAGTCTGACGAGTCGTATGAAACCGAAGTGGGTAACACAAAAGCGCTGTTGGCCAATCGCGTTGACGGACTGTTGGCTTCCATGAGCCACGATACCAACAACTATGACCATTTTCTGGCCTTTGAAAAACGGGACATTCCAGTGGTGTATTTCAACCGGGTTACCGACGAGCTCGGCACCCATAAAGTGGTGGCCAATGACTATCAGGGAGCGTTTTGGGCTGTGGAGCATTTGATCCAAAACGGCTATACGCGCATTGCTCACCTCGGCGGACCGCCCAACCTGCTCATCAGTCAGGAACGCCTGCGCGGCTACTGCGATGCCCTGCGGGCACATGGCTTGCCCGTGCTGCCAGAATACATCATTCATGGCGATTTGACGGTGCAAAAGGCTCGGATTTATGCCGGGTATTTTTTGGAAATGACTCCCCGTCCTGATGCTATTTTTGCGGTAAATGACCCAACAGCCATCGAAATCATGCTCCTTGCCCGTGCCAAAGGCCTGGCGATTCCCCACGAACTGGGCGTGGTAGGTTTTAGTGATGACCCCATTGCGGCTCATATCGGTACGGGCCTTACGACCGTTAAACAGCCCACGCTCGACATTGGCGAAGCCGCTGCCAACATGATTCTGAACCTGATGCAGGCCGAAGAAAAAACCCTCCCTCCCGAAACGGTCATGCTCTCAACCGAATTGATTGTTCGGGGTTCTTCGCTAAGGCAGGCGACCAAATAGTTCGGATTGAGCAGTTTTTCACGAACTTGCAGTCGCGGCTTTTCGCTGGCAACGCTGTTTTTTTAACTAATCATAGAAATTTATACATGAATATAGAACTTACCACCGCCCCCGCTTCCGAGCATCTGCGGCTATCGATGTTTGATGAAGAAACCTACACCGGACAAGTACCTGCTTTTAAGGCAAAAAAAAATGAGGTTTGGTGGCTGTCTGCTACCGAACTATGGCTCGGATTGGGAAAAGCACCCACCCCGGTTACGGTGCTGAAATGCCTACGGACGCTTTTTCATAAACAAAAAGACCGTTGGCCGGATACCGTTGTTCTTGATGTCCGGCAATGGCCGTTGCCCGTTGTAGAAGCCGCCATCAACGGCCTGATGCTGGGTGGCTATAAGCTCGGATTGTACAAATCGCAACCCAAACCATATAGCACTTTTTTTGGCAAAGGCGGTACGCTGCTCGTTTGGGTGGAGAAAGAAAGCCCGCAACTGGAAGATACGCTGCGAAAAGCCAAAGCTACCGCCGCCGTCCAAATGCGGGTGATGGATCTGATGAACGCTCCTGCCAACAAAAAACCGCCCCGTCTGCTGGCCGAATGGGCGCTGGAATCAGGCCGAAAGCATGGCTATAAAGTAACGGTGCTGGAAAAAGATGCCCTGATCGGCATGGGTATGCACGCGCTGCTGGCCGTAAACAAAGGCAGCAAAGAGCCGCCGGTGATGATTGTGACTGAGTATAGCCCCGAAAAATATACCCAAACGATTGCTCTTGTGGGTAAAGGTGTAACGTTTGATACGGGCGGGATTTCCATGAAAGCCTCGACCAACATGCACCTCATGAAAAGCGACATGGGTGGAGCAGCCGCTGTGCTTGGTACGGTCGAACTCGCCGCCCGACTCCGACTGCCCGTTCGGCTGATTGGCGTGGTGCCCGCTACCGAAAACTGTGTAGATGGCGCAAGTATCAAACCCGGCGATGTGATCGACTCGTACGCAGGCAAAACCATCGAAGTGATAGACACCGACGCCGAAGGTCGGTTGATTTTGGCCGACGGCCTGGCCTACGCCGCCAAAACCTACAAGCCGGACGTCCTGCTGGATCTCGCGACGCTTACGGGTAGTGTGGTGCAAACCCTTGGCTACGTGGCCGCCGGGCTCTTCACGGCAAATGACGCGCTGGCGCAGCAACTCAGCACCGCCGCCGACCATACGGGCGAACGGCTCTGGCGCCTGCCGCTGTGGGACGAGTACCGCGAGGAAATTGAATCGGACATTGCCGATGTCCGCAACTACCACGGCAAACCGCTCGCCGGAGGCATTGTGGCGGCTAAGTTTCTGGAAGTTTTTACGCAGGAACATCCCGCCTGGGCTCACCTTGACATTGCCGGAACGGCCTTTGGCGATGCCGAATTTGCCCCTAACCGAGCCGGAACGGCCTTTGGCGTCAGGCTGCTGTACCGCTTTCTGGAAAATCAGGCAGGGCTCTGAGCAGGTTTACAAGCATTTTTTTTGCGTGGCAATCAATGCTTGCGAAATAATCTTTTTTTGGTAGATTTGGGTAAACAGCCTTTTTTACTCACCAACTCCCGACTCTGTTTTATGACCCGACCACTTACTTTTCTTTGTATTTCGACTTTTTTTAAAGGAAATGATTTTCTAAAAGCCTGCAAAGAAGCGGGTAATACGGTGTATTTGCTGACGGCAAAAAAACTCGAAGATAAACCCTGGGTAAGGGAATCTATCGATGAGTTTTTTTATGTAGAGGAAAACGAAGGCGGCGGGTTCAGCATGGAGCAGGTCATTACGGGCCTTGCCCACGTCATGCGTAGCCGCCCGGTAGATCGCATCGTGGCTCTTGACGATTTTGATGTGGAAAAAGCCGCCCTGCTTCGCGAGCATTTCCGGATTTCGGGCATGGGCCAAACCACCGCCCGCTATTTCAGAGACAAGCTGGCTATGCGCACCAAAGCCGCCGAAGCGGGCATCCGGGTGCCGGGCTTTTGCGGGCTGTTTAATGACGCCGCTATCAATGATTTTATTGCCAAATATGCCGGTCCATGGATGATCAAGCCCCGCTCGGAGGCGTCAGCCACCGGAATCAAGAAGCTGGAAACGGCCGAAGCCCTTTGGCAGGCAATTGACAGCCTGGGCGATAGCCGCCACGAATACCTGATCGAGCAATTTAAGCCCGGCCACGTGTACCACGTAGACTCACTAACGCTCAATGGTCGGGTGATTTTTTCGTGGAATAGTCAATACCTCGCTCCGCCTTTTGACGTCGCTCACGGCGGGGGGATTTTTCGTTCGGTAACCGTGCCGTTCGATTCGGCAGAAGGACACGCCCTGGAAACAATGGCCGTGGATGTGCTCAAAGCCTTCGGTATGCAGCACAGCGCTTCTCATACGGAAGTAATTCGTAGTCAGGACGATGGGCAGTACTATTTTCTCGAAACTTCGTCGAGGGTAGGTGGAGCGCATTTGTCCGATATGGTGGAGGCTTCGTCGGGCCTGAATCTGTGGAAAGAGTGGGCCAAACTCGAAACCGCCGTTGCACGGAAAGAATCCTATCGATTGCCCGAAATTCGCAGAGAATATTCAGGAATCATTATTTCACTCGCCCGGCAGCAGTGGCCCGACCTGTCGCCATTCAGTGACCCGGAAGTCGTCTGGAAAATGGAAGAAGAATACCACGTAGGCTGTGTAGTGCGCTCCAAAAGTCGGGAGCGCGTGCTGGAACTAATGGATGCTTACGCTGAAAAAATCCGAACGGATTATCATGCCTCCGCCCCGGCTCAGGACAAATCGGTGCATTGACGTTTTACTACCCAAATCTTTAAATAATTTAGTCAGGGATTTTCTTCTTCATCGAAAGATAATCCCTGTTTTTTTTATTCTTTCTTTTTGAATTTCAGGAGAATACGTGTTACTCGGGGGTAGTCAAAAGCCGCGGTTTCTGTTGTCATTTCAAACGACTCGGGTTCTACGCTTCGGGGCGCAATGACCCACCCGCTACGCTCGGCCTGACTGCTGTCGGCAGCCGTGACGATAATTGCCTTTTGGGCCTGATCTACTTCCCAATGCAGGATCGTAGCCGCCTCCCGATCCGAATATTTTCCTACAAATGCGCCGTCGGGCCGAAACTGCACGCTTGCCATGTAGCGGTTGAAACTTACTCCGCCAAAATTGGCTACTTCTTTTCCATCCTTAAAACTCAACGCATCGTTGACGTACACCTCCGAAATGGTCCATTCGGGAACGGCCACTAAAAAATCACGGGCCTCTTCGGGCGAGGTAGCCGCCGCGCTGCACGCCACCATCAAAACGCTGAGCGCAAGCGGGAGTTTATTTCTTAAAATCATGGTTGCTAAAAATTAATCGATAGGCAAAGATAAGGGGCTTGCGGTAGAACTCTCTCTATCATTCTATTCACTCACCACCGTGGGCTGTGTCTCACAGCCCCCTTAAAGTTGGCCTTTCTAGAAAGTTGGATGCTTTGGGAAACATAGGGATAATAGTTTAATTTTTAAAAGACAATACGTTGGTTTTCAGGGCTGTGTGACACAGCCCACGGAAGAGCTATTTGTGGCTGACTTTTTCTTTTATTTTCTGGACTACAATTTCCAAGTATGGGTCTTTTCCATTTATTAAATCGGAAATAGTGTATTCAATCCAAATATCTGGTATTTGAATTCTCCCATTTCCTTTTTTAGGTCTAACTAAATACGTTGTAGCTATTGAAATTTTAGCCTTTGTATTTGGAAGTTCCATTGGTGTATAAGTAGTTGCACCAATAGGATTGTTTCCTGTGCTCGTACCAATCACGGTTCCAATATCATTATCTTGAAATAACGTAGTAAGCAATGATGCAGCGCTGCCTGTCCTATTATTTGAAAGGATATAAATATTGCCTTTAAACAATGGACGGTTCTTTTGAATGAAATATTTCGATTTGCTATTTGCAATTTCAAAAAATAAATTTTCATCCGAATCAGTTTTCACCAAACATCTTTTAGGCATACCCTCAGGATATTTTTTTTCTAAATCCTGATACTCCTTCTTAAAGTATTTTTTGTATATATCTGAGGTAAAAGCATATTCACTAAACCCTTGAAGGGTATCCTTATCAGTGAGGAAATACATGAGTTGTATTCCAAGAGTAATATTTCCACCCGGGTTATTCCGCAAATCAATAATTAGATTTTCTATTTTATGATGATTCAGACTATCAATGAGCTCCCATACAAAGTCCTTAAAAACAGGGTATTTAGGATTATAATAATTTGCAATCCGTTTTGAAGAATTATCTTTTTGAAACTGTCTCTTCACATACCCTCTTGCTAGTGGTTGAAGCCAGGGTTTTACGTAGCTTTCAATACCATCCAATATGTCTATTTTATCATGGCATCTATTAAATTGTAAATACCCAAATTTTTGATCTTTATGGATAGAATATGAGTAAGATTCATTTTGAAATTTCGAAATGGAATTTTCTTTAAATGAAATATTAAATGCATCAACGTCACTTCCGATAGATATTGGCGATAATTCAATTTCAGATTGGTCATCAAATTCTAATTTTATCACATCGGAGTTTTTTTTGATTACACCAATTTCTTTTAAATATTCAGGCTTGTTATAAAGTTGTAAATCACGAATCTCAAATTGTTGACTAATTTTATTTTCTGCAAAAGTGAAATTAATCAATCGATCTTCCACGACTTTTGTGGATACTCCATTAAATTTAACAATCCTTTTACCAATCAATAAACTGTCATAGTGGGTGGGAAGATTAAGTAAATACCAATCGTTAGATGAGATATAGATCACATATGGATACACACTTTTAAATCCCTGCTTCAAGGATATACTAGTATGTTGGTTTTTAAAATTTGAAAGATATTTTCTTGCTTGAATACCAAAGTCAGTATAATTATCCACTACTGCCAATGTAGACACAATTTTTTGAACTTGTTTTTCACGTTCATCTTTTGGAAATATGCTGTCTACTTCTGGAAAGCTTTCTTCCAATAATTTATTTAAATAAAGAAAATCAGACTGGTAATTGTTAAGCCCTTTTTGTGTATTTTTTTCTTTTATCTTGTAGTTTTTTACACCTTGCTTTTGCAGAAAAACTCCACATGAGGATAATAGTGAACAAACTAAAAATGTAATAAATATTTTCTTCATCAAGTTTTATTTGATAGGCTTACTTCTTACAATTTGACTTTTTTGCAGTTACGCCGTTGTTGCAGTTTTCTCCAACAACATGTAAAACTCAACACCTATGCGGTCGATATGATCCACTAGCGCAGGTTCTTGTATAGTCTTATAATCCAAAACATCAAACATATAGGGCATTCTTGTTTCTTCATTTAGCTGATAGCTTATTTGGCTTATTTCGTTGAAATTTAAACTTTTACCTTTCAAACAAATATCCACATCGCTGCCATTTCTATAATTTCCTTTGGCCCGGCTACCAAAGATAAGTGCCGTTTGGACGTTGGGGAATTGTGCCAAAATAGAAACAATTTCTTCCATATCGTTTTCAATTAATCCGAATTTATTCTTCATATAACTTATTTTTAAAATACGTATGCAGTGCTTTTAATAATGGAAAATATTTATTTTCAATTAGTGATTCCATTGCGCTAGCTTTTTGTTCATCGTACGTATGCGAAGTAAGATTGCGATCAAGCAATAAATCCATCCAATTGTGCCCCTTTTCTAAAATATTTATTTAAAATGCTTTTTTCAAAGCACTTCGTGGAGATTTTACATCCATAAATCCCTGTTCTTCCAAATAATCTTTCAAAAGGTTCCAGGCTAATTCAAAACTCATTTCAAAAAAATGAATAGTCCCCGCCTTTTGCACAATATCCGGATCAGGTATTTGCAATGCCTGCTCTAAATAGTTCAAAGCTTTTGTAAAATTATGAAAGCGCTGCTGCCAGCGAATGTCCTTTCGTTCCATGGATAACTCATTAAAAATAACCGATCAATACTCCTAATTTCCTTTCGTATATATATTACTTCAAACATACCAAAAAGCAATATACAATAAAAACCTTCCAGTAAAACGAGCGCCATTATTAGAGTTTCTTCAACAGCATGTAATGTTCGGAAATCGTACTATTCAGCTTTCCTACCATGAAAGCGGTAGTGAATTTGAAGTGTGGTGCCCGGGGAGATGATATAGTTATACAGGCCTGGCGAGAAACCTACGCCGGGGTAGTAGGGCGTGTACCCTTTGCCGGCAATGCGGTAGTGATGCGCCAATCGTGTTTCCCAACGCAGCAGCCACTGTTGGTTCAGAGAAAAGTCGAGGGCATAGTACGGATCAATCCCAATTCCGATGTTATGCACGACATCCAGGCTTTTGTAATCGCCGAAAGTCGGGCCCGGATAAAGCAGTTCTGTGGAATAGCGGCAATAGGTCATCATAGCCCGTAGCCCAAGTTGTGACTGCGCCTTCCCTTTACCCACCGACCACTCCTTGCCCAATTTCGCATAGAACCCCGTGGCATTTTGACGTCGCTCTACACTTTTGGGACTCACGACCTCTACCTGACTATACCCCAACAGGGCTGTCTGATACGACCTTTCCCGCTTCTGTCTACGCCACGTCAGCTCCACAATGCCCCTGTTTGTCAGCAGCATTCTACGTTCGTCCAGAGGCACCTTGTTGGCGAAAAACAGGTAAGGAATGTTTTTAAAAACGTCGATACCGAACGTGTGCTCTTTTCCGGAAACACTACCTGCACGATTTTCAGAAAGCGAATCTACCGTAACAGTCTGCCCAATGACTGACCCAACCAGAAAAACACTGAGCACGAAGGCGGATAAAAATGTTGATTGCATAGCTCTTTCAGTATCTTCCGATTGTGATCCTGATACCTAATGGGCTCGGACCTTTGAAATCGCGCGGCCCAAGGTAAGAGCTGTACTCGACCTGTACAGGTTGATTCAGGGTTGTTTTGAAAGGAGGTCCAGCTTCGGGCGCGCTCAAATCGACATAGTATCCGCATTCCCGTTTTGAGTCAAAAATCCGTTTGTAAAAAAGGGTGAGCGTATCTACCCGGTTTTCTGCATACAAGAGAAAAGTGGTACTATCCTGTAACAGCGAAACCGGCAATGTTGCCGTACCATAATAACTTCCAGGATCTAAGGTACTAAAAGCAGAATCTGATTTGGCATCCAGGGCACTGATCCTCTGTATAGTCTGTAACGTATCCTGACGCAGGCTTAAAGTAATCGTTGGCTCGGCCTGCGGCCCGCAGTCGTAGCAACTGACGGCAATTCCTGCTGTGAAAATATAGAAAAAGCCACGCACTAATTTTTTCATAGATTGATGTGAATGTATGTGCCTTTACGAGTCCAATCTCAAATGTAAAGAAGGCTTTTCTCTTTGCAAAGATAGTACAGGGGAAAGGGCATTAAAATTTCTGGTTATACCCTTGTTGCCTCACCCTTATCTGTGTCTCATCATAGCCCATTTTTGGCAGGCATTTCGAGATAGTTGGATGTTTGGAGAAGTTCATGGATGGCCTTTTGGTGATGACCAGAAAATGCATTGATTTTCAGGTATTTAATAACCATTCTATGGAGGTGTTCACCTGTAAATTTCATTAAATATTTACATGAAAAATTGCTGGTTTCAAAATTCAATAGCATCTTTGATGTTGGTCAAGAGTTTAGAGAAACTGGATTTTCGGTAGATTTTCGCCAAAATCCACCCTGTGCTCTCTGATTTGCAGGTTTTACTACCTCTTGCCCGTACTGATTGCCGGCCGTGTTCCTTTGGCTGACATACGGTACAACAAAGTGACATTTCAGGCGAAAATCGCCCATTCTATACGTAACAAAAACCAAACAATGAGTACTTCGTTAAAGCAAAATGTTCAGGAGTTTAACCGAAATGTAGCCGAAAATGGCGGTTTCCTGTACACGACCAACGCTCAATTTTCTTCGCATGTTGCCAACAAACGGATTTCGGATGAAATTTTCGGGCTCATCAAACCGCACTACAAAACGTTGGTTGACATTGGCTGCGGTGACGGGACCTATACGGATAATATCAAACAGAATTTTCCGCACCTGGAAGTACACGGCTTTGACCCTGCCGACAGCGCGATTCAGACAGCCCGTAAAAAATATCCAAACGTGCAGTTTGACACAATCGACCTGCTGTCGGACACGCTGCCAACGCGCCACAAAAAATATGACGTTGGCGTCATTCGCGGCGTGTTGCACCACCTGTCGGATCAGCAGAAAGCAATTAAAAATGCGTTTAAACTGGCAGATAATATTATCATTATGGAGCCAAACGGCAATAATCCGATCCTGAAAGTAATCGAGAAAACGTCGAAATATCACATCGAACACGAAGAGCAATCCTTTTTTCAGTGGGAGCTCAAACGTTGGATCGAAAATGCCGGCGGGAAGGTTGATACGTGGAGTTATGTGGGATATGTGCCGTTCTTTTTTCCAACCGGTCCGGCTAAGGTAATTTACAAAATGCAGCCGTTTCTGGAAAAAATTCCGGTTTTGAAACATGTCTTTTCTGCTCAGTTTATTGTATCCTGTTCCTTAAAGAAATAATTTTTGGCTTAGTTTTGTAAGAACAGAGTGCGATTTTGTCACTAAAAATCGCCTCTATTCTTACAAATCATAGCTTTAAATGAAATCATTGATTACCCGTTTTCTGAGGATTAGTGTCATTTTCTTTCTCCTTTGGGCATTAATTTACGCCTACGAAGTTTTTCTTTCCAATGGAGACGGAGTTTTGGCGCGGGTCAACATCAACGTGTTTTTTACCTACCTCGGCATTTTCCTGGGTATTTTTTTGCTGGCAATTGCAGGTACTTCTTCCAAAAAAACCTGGCTGCGCGATAGCTCCGGCTCGTTTCTGAGTCTGCTTATTTTTCTGGTACTGCTCGAATTCCTCTGTTTTTTATTGATTCGATTCAACGTTGTGGACGCTCCCCGTCCATTTCATTCGCGCTTTCTGATTCAGGAAGTTTGGGGTGCCGACCGCAGTACTCTTTGGGGCGACATAAGCCCGGAGTTTGGCCGGTGGCGATTGGCAAGTACCGAGCGCTACAATTCGGTGTGTACGGGCGACTCCGTTCTGATTCGCTCCAACAGCTTTGGCATGCGCGACAAAGAGCGCAGCCTTGCCAATACAACGGGCAAAAAACGGGTGGCAATCATCGGCGATTCGTTTGTGGAAGGGTATATAGTAGACGAAGACAAACGATTCTCAAATGTGATGGAAACCCAAACCGGCGTAGAACATCTGAATTTTGGAATAAACAGTACGAGCGCAATCAATTATTTTTTGATTTACAAGCAATTGGCCAGAAAATTTGAGCACGACGTAGTGCTTGTTTCGCTGCTCCCGGCCAACGATTTTGAAGATTATGAAGAATCACAAAAGGTAGGCTTGCTGCGCTTTCCGATCTATCGGCCCTATTGGGCGGGTACATATCCCGACGTTCAGTTAAACTATTCGCTGGCACATATTTCTCAATCTATATCCGCAAAGCCACAGGTGATTCAGCCAATAGAAATACAGCAAGTGATTGATTCTGTATATCATAGCCTAACTTTTGGTCAAAAGGTCTTGGCCGAAATCAGCCTGAATTCGTACCTCTATACCTGCGGACTGCATTGGGGAAAGAAATTGGCGGGCAAAAAAGCGGAAGATTTTTCGGGTTTTAAATCCGATGCATTTCAGCACCGTTGGGACGCCTTCGCCTACTCGCTCGAACAACTGGCTCAAACCGCCAAAGACAAAAAGGTTATATTTTATGCCGTGCCAATTCTGAGTGAACTGCGGGCCTACGATCAGGACAAACGTGACGACCTGTCGCCCCGACTGGAAGTTCTTTGCAAGAAATACGGCATTGCCTACGTCAATTTACTGCCAATCATTCATGCGCAGGGCGCTAAAAAATGGGAAACGTTTTATGAAACCTGCGACGGCCACTGGACGCCCGCCGGAGAGGCTTTTGTGGCTCAGACCTTACTCAATCATCCGGCCTACAAAAAAGCAATGCAAGACTAAGCCTGTCAAATAACGGGCGAATGAATTACTAAACAACTTCCGTACATACCCGATTGGGTTGTACTTTTGACTCGTATTTATTTACTAACATTTCTCATGAAAAACGTACTGACCGGGCTTTTTTCTCTACTTATTCTTCACGCACCTGTACACGTTTGGGCCTCGCCTACCTGGGGCGTTACGGGCCACCGGGTGGTGGGACTTGTGGCGCAGAATCACCTGAAAAAGAAAGCCAAACGCAAAATTTCAACCGTTTTGCAGTGTAACTCTTTGGCGGAGGTTTCCAATTGGATGGACGATGTCAAATCGGATACGGCTTACAACCACACCCACGACTGGCATTGGGTCACGATTTTGGCGGGTGAAACCTACGAAACGAGCAAAAAAAATCCGAAGGGTGATATCATTATGAAAATTGAGGAACTAACAGCTACCTTAAAAGCGGGCGGACTTTCGGCGGCCAAAGAAGAAGAGGCACTGAAATTTCTGGTGCATTTGGTAGGCGATCTTCATCAGCCGCTACACGTGGGTGACCGCGACAATCAGGGCGGGAATCAGGTAAAAGTGACGTGGTTTGGTCAAAATTCAAATCTGCACCGGGTGTGGGACAGCGACATGATCGAAGGAAAGCAGCTGAGTTATTCCGATTTGGCGGGTTTTCTGGACGAACCAAGCCGCGAGCAGGTGAAGCAGTGGCAGCAACTATCCACCCGCGAGTGGGCCGCTGTGTCGCAGAGTCATTTTCCGAAAATTTATGATTTTCCGGAAAATGGTAAACTTGGGTACCGCTATTCGTACGATCATTTTGGGACCGTGCAAACCTGCCTGATGCAGGCGGGAATACATTTGGCCGGTTTGCTCAATGAAATTTATGGATAAAAAATGAAGAGAAATTTACAAAAAACGCCGGTTGTCCCAGATTAAGACAACGGGCGTTTTTTTGTATAAAGAAACATCTACTTCATCAGGCGAATCAGCAGAATCTCGATTAATAAAAATACCAAAGTGGCGATGAGAAAATATTTCCAAAGACTTGTGCCCAAATTCTGCGCTTCAAATTCTTTGCTAAAAGCCGAATCATCAATTTTATCAAAAACCTGCACATTTTTCATTCCCGCAAATGCCGCCCTGAGCTCTTCGGGACTGTAATAGTCAAGTTTTGATTCGGAATTATCGTGGTTAAAAGCGAGCAATTGCTCCACTACGTTTCCCTGCACAAGCTCATAATAACCCGCATCAAACGACTGCCCCGTGCTCAGTTGATTGCTGAGCGGCAGTTCCAGAAATAGCTGATTTCCAACAAGGCGCTGCACCGGAATCAACTCGGTTTTGTCACGACGAAGCGTATACACAGCATTGGGTTTGGGGTCATTGACGGCAACCAACAGGTTTTTTTCATCAAACGAGTACGCCGTACGTTGCGCGCGTACGCTCAGCGCGGCCATTTTGTACATCACCGGAACAAAAATAGCGTGCTGCGCAAAATTCCCAAAGACGGGTTCAAGCGGAGCCGAAAACAGATAAAGTCGTCCACGGCCTACCGTTGACTGACTCAGGTACGGTTGCCCGTTGCGCAGCGTGAGCAAGGGTGCGCCGCTACTTCCCCACAGCCACGACGGAGCCGCCGATGGCAGACTTACGTTGCTTTCGTCCCGAATAGATTCTTCAAACACATCACTAAAAAACGGATCGTTACGGTTAGGCACATTGAGCGGAACGGGCTGCGGGCTACCTTCCGTAACTGACAAACCGCTAACTCCCAACGTTGACAAAAACGCTCCGTAAGCAGAAGCATCGGGCTCGTCGGGCGGAATAATGGCAAGACTTCCTCCCTTGTTTATAAACTCCGTAAGAGCCGAACGCAACGAACCCGACGGCTGTTCTACGCCTTCCAATACCAGCAAATCGGCCGTTTGCAACAGGCCAACGTCGGCATTTTGGGCGCTGAAACTTTGGGTTTGAAAAAGACTGTCGTTTTGAAAGACGTTTTCAATATACCGCCCACCGCTCAGTTGTCCGTACAAATGCATGACCTTAACTACAGGCGAAGCATTCAGGACAAAGAAAAAATCGTTGTCGAACGTAACCGGAAAATCATCGAATGTAACGCGTCCGCGCTTAAAGCCACGACCTTTAATACTAAAATTAAAACGAGCAATAGCGTTGCCGTTGGCGGGCACATCTACCGAAGCAGTGGAGGTTTGGGTTTCGTCCAAAAACAGTCGGACTACCATATTCTCCACGGCCTCAGTCCCTGAATTACTGACTTTTACGTAGAGAATATTGTTTTGAAGTTCGCGAATAAAGGGGGTATTCAGCCAAACGGAATCGACAAAAATATTTTTTTCGGGTGTGGCGTGCACGGGCACTAAAAATAGCCGATCGGCGGTATCAGGCTTGATGGTGGCCAAATCTCCGGCGGTACTTTTCTGAAAATCCGAGAACCAGAATAGTTGATTTTGCCCGGCAGACTCGTGGCGGGCCATTAGGTTTCGTTGCCGCTTATAAACTTCCTGAAAACTGCGGGGAGTGTGCGAGAGACTAATCGTAGTGAGGCGGTCGCGTACTTTATCGGAGGTAGCAAGGGCCTGCTCCTGCGCCGAGAAATCGTTGGTCAGCAACTGCATGGAAGTAGCATTTCGGAAAAGGCCAAGTAATTCAGACAATCGCCCGGTGGCTATATCGAGGTACCGCTTGGTGTTTTCTTCATTCTGCATGCTGAATGAATTGTCGAGGTACAAGCTCGTAATTCCCTGACGGCTAATGCCGAGTTCGTTTTTGCCGGGTAAAAAAGGCTGTGCGAAGGCTAGTACCAAACAGGCAATCGCCAGCACCCGGGCTGCCAAAATAAGCCAATGCTTAACTTTTCGGAAAGAACTCGTCTGCGTTTCAACCGCTTTGAGGAAAGCTACGTTGGTAAAATATACGCGTTTGGTGCGCCGGAAATTGAAGAAGTGAATGGCGATAGGAACCGCAATGGCAAGCAGGCCCCACAAAAACGACGGAAAAAGAAAATTCATTCGGGTTGATTGGGTTGGTGGTACGGGCCGGGGCTCCTGTGAGCATCCGCCTTTTTGGTTACTGTCACGAAAATCAAAACACAAATTACGCCAAAATACCGTAACCCTTTTTATTTCATTCGGGTTTCTGCGAAGTCAAGGGCTTTTTCATAACTTTGTGGCCGTTTCCCGAAATCAGGCCGTGGCCCAAAGACAGGATAGAACTGAAATCATACAGATTTACGAAAAATAGTACGTCAGCGCTCGTAAACAGGCTTTCTGACGGGCAAATACCCAAGAGCTTATAACCTTAAAAGTAACGTAAAAAAATGGCTAAAACCCCAACAAACAAGCATCAGCCGATGTATCAGACACCGCCCAATCCGGCGGCGATTCGCACCAAACGCTATGCACTTGACACAAAAAAATATATCAGCCTGGCCATGCGGCATTTTATTAAGTCGCAATTGAAATGGGTTTTACTGCCCGTGGCTCTTATTTTAGTTAACGCTATCATCAGCCTGACCGGTGTATATCCCAACATCTGGATTTATATCGTGATCCTGATTGGCGTGGTTGGTTACCTGCTTTTCTGGGTGATTCAGTTTACGGGTATTACCCAATTGGAGCAGTATAAGCCCATGTTTCAGAAGTATATCTACGAGATTGATTCGCGTCAGATTTTGATGAAACTCAATCAGAAAGAAGGCGGCGTCATGAAATGGGACATGATTAAGGAAGTCTATAAAGACAAAAATGCCTACGTCATGGTGCTTTCACGCGGTCAGTTCATTTACCTGCCCTACACCGTTTTTAATTCGGAACACGACCAAAAATTGTTTGACCGGATCCTGAAACAAAAGGAGTTTATCAAGGACGAAAAATAAAACTGAATTAACGTTTATTTTTGCAGTAGAGCAGGTTTTTAATTAAACCTGCTCTTTTTTGTGGTGATTTTTTTGCGTACCTACCACATTCACATTCATAGGGCTTCACCCTGTGCTGGTGGATTTCGCCCTTTCAGGGCTTTGGTATCATTTAGCCCTGAAAGGGCGATATATACGAGCGATGGGTGAAGCCCATCGGGGGATGGCGTATAATATAGGAAGGTATATCCCATCCAAATTATCGAATGAAACCCATTGGGAATGCCGTACAAAATTCAACATATGCATGCACCTTCACCGGGCCGATGGATTTCGATCTTTCAAGACTGGCATTTTTTATCAACACCCCAAAACACGAATCTCCTATAAATCCCCTATTGCTTCTTCCAGTTGCAACTCTTCCAGCAGAAAAACGGCGGTAGCATCGATAGTTTTGCGGATAATTTCGTCCGGCTCTCCATCAAACACAAAACGTTTTCGGAATGCTTTTTCACCGATATATCCGTGTACAAACATGGTTCCTACGGGCTTTTCGGTGGTTTCGCTTCCTCCGGGTGAAGCTAACCCCGTCACTGCCAACACCAAATCAGCCGGAATCAAAATTCGCAATTCATCGGCCATTTGCTGCGTTACTTCGGCTGACTCAGCCGTAAATTGGTCGAGCATTGACTCTGTGACGTTCAGCATTTTTTTCTTGACTGCTACATCGTAACATACAATACTTCCCTGCACTACGCTACCGCAATTAGGGATACTCGTAAATTCATTGATAAAACGGCCCGTGGTGGCACTTTCAGCAAAAGAAATCGTCAGGCGATTGTTGCGCAGGTACAACACTAAATTTTTAACTTCTTCGGATGCCATAGGTTCAGTCAGATTAGTCGTTGGTACAGGCAGGTACTAAAAAACTTTGCCAGCCTAAAATTTATTTTTGCAGGCGCATACCCTTTTCATTTGGATGCGTTCCCACCAAATCTTTATTCAGGCACATACACCTTCGCCCCAATTTTCTTAGTTTAGAGGTTTGGAAATTTTACTTCATCTAGTTCAATCATCTTGTGAAACAGCTAACACTCGCCCTTACGCTCTTGACTACCCTTGTACAGGCCCAGAAAAAACCCGTCACGCTTGAAGAAATTTATGGCTCCCGCGCCGCAACGTTCACTGCCAAATCCGTCTCCGGCGTCAATTGGATGAAGGAAGGCGGATTTTATACTTCACTACAAGGCGACAAAGTTGTGAAGTTCAGCCTCACCACCGGCGAAGCCGTCGACACGCTTTTTGACCCACAGGTAACCACCGTTTCCGGTAGCACCCAAAAAATCAGTCTTCAAGGCTATCAACTCAGTTCCGATGAACGAAAAATGCTGCTCCGTACGGAAGTGGAACCGATTTATCGCCGCAGCTCAAAGGCCGAAACGTACATTTTTGATTTAAATACAAATACTCTCGAAAAGCTTTCACCCAACGGCAAGCAGATGTACGCCACGCTTTCGCCCGATGGCACGAAGGCGGCTTTTGTACGGGACAATAACTTGTTTGTGAAAGACTTAACTACCAATTCTGAAACAGCAATTACCAAAGATGGAAGTAAAAATTCGATCATCAACGGGGCTGCCGATTGGGTGTACGAAGAAGAATTTTCCATGTCAAAAGCTTTTGAATGGTCGCCGGACAGTCGCCGAGTTGCCTTTTACCGCTTCGACGAAACGGCCGTTCCTGAATACAACATGCAGCTTTGGGGCGAGCTGTATCCCAAAGATTACCGGTTTAAGTACCCAAAAGCGGGCGACGCCAACGCCACGATTCAGATTTTGGTACACGATCTGCCATCGGCCAAAACTACCGTGATGCAACTCGGCTCCGAAACTGACCAGTATATTCCACGCATCAATTGGACCCAAAGTTCTGATCTGCTGTCGATTCGCCGAATGAATCGCCTGCAAAATCAACTGGATATTCTGCATGCCGATGTAGCCACCGGGCAAACGAAGGTAGTTTTGTCGGAAAAAAGTGAAACCTACGTAGACCTCAATTTTACCGACGACCTCACCTACCTGGCAAACGGTACTCAGTTTATTTATTCAAGTGAAAGCAGCGGCTACAAGCATTTGTACCTCTACGACCTGAACGGCCTACTGCTCCGTCAGCTGACAACCGGCGGTTGGGAAGTGGATGATTTTATCGGAATTGACGAGGCCAAAAATCTAATTTACTTTACTTCAACGGCTGTTTCACCCCTGGAAAGACATTTATATCGGCTGGATATTTCTGTTCCCAAACGGATAACCCGCCGCTACAAAGCTCCGGAGCCTGTTTTGATGACACCTGAAAAAGGAACGCACCGCATGTTGATGAGCCCTGATTTCCAGTTTTATCTTGATTATGCAAGTTCGGCAACCTCTGTCCCGCAGGTGAGCCTGCGAAAGGCACCTTCCGGTGAACTTGTCCGAATGCTCGAAACCAACGCCGCGCTTCAGAAGACCGTGGAAGAGTATCAGGTAGTGCTGCCCGAATTTTTCCAGTTTACAACCACGCAGGGCCACGCTCTGAATGGATGGATGATAAAACCGGCCCAATTTGACCAAACAAAAAAATATCCCGTAGTGATGTTTGTGTACGGCGGCCCAGGCTCCCAAACCGTGACCAACAGTTGGGGGAGCCGCGATTTTTTCTGGTACCAAACATTGGCAGATAAGGGTTTTATAATAGTTTCGGTAGATAATCGGGGTACGGGTGCACGAGGCAAAGAGTTTCGGACGTCTACGTATGCACAGCTCGGAAAACTGGAAACGCAGGATCAGATTGAAGGCGCAAAGTACCTGGGAACGTTGCCATATGTAGACAAAGGCCGTATCGGAATTTGGGGATGGAGCTACGGTGGCTACATGTCGTCGCTGTGTATGACCGTCGGTGCCGACTATTTCAAGGCCGGAATAGCCGTGGCGCCCGTCACTACCTGGCGCTTTTATGACTCAATTTATACCGAACGCTACCTTAAACGTCCGCAGGACAACGCAGCCGGTTACGACGACAACTCGCCGATTAACCATGCAGAAAAGCTAAAAGGATCGTTTTTGCTGATTCACGGCACGGGCGACGATAACGTACATTTTCAAAATTCGGTCGAGTTTGTGCAGGCTCTCATCAAAGCAAACCGCAACTTTGAAACGTTCTATTATCCCAACCGCAACCACGGCATTAGCGGGGGTAACACGCGTTTGCACCTGTACCAAATGATGACGAAGTTTTGGGAGAAAAATTTATAAAATCACGGCCCGGCAGGTTATGTACCTGCCGGGCTTCTTTTTTAATTACAATTCTTCACTTATCTCACAATCAAAAATTATTCAGCTTTTATTTACTATTTTTATCCTGCTGATCAATCGGAAACGGTGGATTAATACCGAGCAACTCATACGGGACATCGCCTCGCTAATAGAGGAGAAGTAGCCACAGGGGACAATGGGCACGCTTTTTTACCCAACGTTGGCAGTGTACATCAAACAACTGCCCCATGCCCGTACTTGGAAATCTAATCAAAAAAGCCATTGAATTGGGAGAATCTCTCATCCCGCACGACTCCCCACAGGAGGCCCAGCATAAAGTGCTCAAACACTTACTAAAAGAAGCCTCCGATACCGCTTTTGGCAAAGCATATGCATTTGAAGAAATATTGGAAAGTCCCACTCTGATGCAAACATTTGCCCAAACAGTCCCGATGCACGACTATGACGCAATACATGCCGCGTGGTGGCACCGCACGTTGGCGGGCGAGGCCAACGTTACGTGGCCGGGCACTCCCCATTTTTTTGCGGTAAGCTCGGGCACAACAAGTTCGAGCAAGCGAATTCCGGTGACAGAGGCCATGCTTTCGGCCATTCGCCGCAGCGGAATCGGGCAGATTCTGGCGCTGTCAGAATTTGATTTACCCGCCGAATTTTTTGAAAAAGAGATCCTGATGCTGGGATCCAGCACGGACCTGAAATCGGTTGACGGGCACCTGGAAGGTGAAATAAGCGGTATCAGTGCGGGCAATATCCCTTCGTGGTTTGAGCTTTACTACCGCCCCGGAAAAGAGATTTCGTCGATTGCCGACTGGGACAAACGTGTGGAACGGATTGCGCAGGAAGCACCCAAGTGGGACATCGGCAGCCTGTCGGGTATTCCGTCCTGGATTGAACTCATGCTCAAACGCATCATCGAGTACCATCAGCTATCGAGCATTCATGATATTTGGCCCAACCTCACGGTGTACACTTCTGGTGGCGTAGCCCTTGAACCCTACAAGGCAAGCCTTGAAAAACTAACGGCCCGCCCGCTTGTCTACATTGATACCTACCTGGCTTCGGAAGGATTTTTGGCTTTTCAGGCAAGGCCGCAGACCAACGCCATGAAACTCGTGCTCAACAACGGCATATACTTCGAGTTTGTACCGTTTCAGGATCGTTTCCTGACCGACGCCGGAACCGTCCGGCCCGATGCGCCCGTGCTGACAATTGGGGAGGTTACCGAAGGCGTCGACTATGTTTTGCTAATCTCGACCGTAGCCGGTGCCTGGCGCTACATGATTGGCGACACGGTGCAGTTTATGGATGTAGCGCGTGGAGAAATCGTAATCAGCGGCCGCACCAAGTTTTACCTCAATGTTGTCGGTGAGCAACTTCCGGTCAATAAAATGATGGATGCCGTATTGGCTACCGGCCAAACCTTAGGCGTTGTTTTTCAGGAATTTACTGTGTCGGCTTTGCGGCGCAGCGATGGCGAGTACATCAATCGGTGGTATTTGGGGAGTGAAGAACCCTGCACACGAGCAGAAGAAGCCGGACAGCTGCTGGACGAAGCTTTGCGCAAATCGAACAAAAACTACGACGTAGCCCGCAGCAAAGCACTCAAAGATGTAGAAGTACACGTGATTCCTACCGGGCTCTTCCACGAATGGAATGAACATACGAAGCAAAAAGGCGGACAGACCAAAATGCCTAAGGTGATGAAAGAAGAGGATTTTCTGGCTTTTGAAGCCTTTGTGCAGCAGCATTCACTCTGATGAACGCTCCCGGGCGTGGTGTTCTTCAATGAGTCGCAGCGTTTCTTTGGGCGAAACATAGAGGCGGCGGATGCGGTCTTTATAAGTTTCGGGCAAGTGGGCATGATCCAGAATAAAATATTTCGTCGCCACGATTTTCTCACCTAAACCGTGACTAATGGCGTACAAATCGGCTGTCCGTTCGGCGATCATCAGGTATTTTCTTGAAAAAAGATACCCAATTCCATAGCGCGCCAATGCGGGCAGCGACCGTTGCAGATAGTCCATAATATGCCCCAATTCGTGGCCAATCCAACCAATCAACACATTTTTGGGTACCGACTCAATCGGAATAGCCGGGCCGTCTACCTGAAAAAAGCGGCTGATTTTTATCACGTACCGACGCCGATCTGCACGCCTGAACAGTGAGCCCGGCCGTGGTTGTGCCAGCATGACCGACTTTCGTATGTTTGCATGCAGCTCAAAGTCAATGTGAACCGCCTGCAAATCAGGAAAATATGAAAGCGCCAGCAGTATTTCTTCCGAAAGCAACGAAGGAATCGTCTTGTTCTCTCCAAAACGATCTAATCCAAAAGCAGTCTGTTGTGCAGTATTTTCCATGAATTATTGGTGATTCATTAGTTATTGCATAGGTCTTATTGAACAAAATTTCAATGCCAGGGCAGAGCCATAACAGTGGTATTTGGGTTCTTGATTATTTCTAAAAGCGGGCAGGAAGCGTAGTTTGGCGATTATTGGTATATTTATTGATGGATGAATTGGCCCGTAAAGAACATGAATGTCAGGCTGAGCGAACAGGGCCGCCTGGCGGTCGAAGCCCGTTGGCAGACTGGCTTCGACTACGCTCAGCCTGACAAATTTCCTAAACTTTATACTTTCTTTACAAATCTACTTACGTATCAATATTGAAAGAAAAATCATTTGGTATTATTAAATAAAATGTATCTAAGATTATTTATAACTAATTTTCTTAGTTGAACTAGGCTCTTGGTAAATATAGTTAAATTTCTTAAATTACTTGAAATTAAACTAGTTAGTATGGAAAATCGCTTTAAAAGTTTGACGTTATTTGAATTTCAGGAAAAATTCCCTGACGATGAT
>NZ_SMJU01000023.1 GCF_004348825.1 Arundinibacter roseus | reverse complement strand
GCTGCTTTTGCGCCACTCACGTACTAATTTGAACATTTCTTCTGACTGATTCATTCGCTTGTCTTTTTAGGTCAAAAGTAGAAACCGAATTCTAGCCAAGAAATATGTAGTTCATAGGATGCTTACGCTACAAGGACTTATTTGTAAATGTGACACAAAGTCCTGGTTGTATGAAATTGTTAACTGAAAGTGGAATAGGGGAGAACGGTGGCCTAAATATTTTTCCCAATCCTACCACAGGTAAGGCTGTTCTAAATTATAAAAGCTCTTCCGTAGAATCACCAGCTATTATGCATTTATCTAATGCCAATGGCCGATTATTATATCAGGAAACCTTACTTCCTTCGTCCAATGGTCAATTAGAAACTACGCTGGATCTATCGAGCCACCCTTCAGGATTATATATTGTGTCAATTCAGCATGGGTCTTTTATAATCACCAAGAAGATTATACGTCACTAATTTGCTTAGTAGGCATTCAGTGCCAACAAACTGTAAAACCTGCTTCTATATAGAAATCTATATTGGGTTGAAACGGCCTGATATACCGACTCCTGCAATAACAGAGTGTAATCATTTTTGATTCGATAATCTCTTTATTCCTAAGACATTGACGAAAAAATAGTTAGCCTACTTTCCAAGAATTAATTGTATGAAAATTTTTTACACCATCCTACTCTTGCTCTTTTGCAATTTAGTGAATGCCCAGCTTCCAACAAAAACTCCACCGGAAGTTCCAGCGGCAAACATTATACCCGAAGGAAAGCCCTCCCCAATTGTCAATGTCATTCCTCCCTCGCCCGAAGCAGCGTCGTTGGGTAAATACGGCGCTGTACCGGTAAGCTTGTACTCAGGTATTCCCTCAATCAATATTCCACTTTACAGCTTTTCTCGGAGCTGGGGAGAGGTATCTATTGGACTAAGCTACCATTCTGGTGGTGTAAAGGTTGATGAACTATCATCAAGTGTCGGAATTGGATGGTCATTGCAGGCAGGGGGGGTTATTACACGAACTGTTCATGGAAATCCCGATGAGCAACCGGAAGGTTATCAAACTTCTCAAATGCAGGCAAGAATTAGTAGATACCGAAATGGGGAGATGAGTACTGCAGAAAGTAAGGAATTCGAGTTTTTAGTCGCAGATGGTATTTATGATACTGAACCTGACGAGTATTTCTATAATTTTCTGGGCCGAAGCGGCAGGATGGTTTTCGATCTGAATGGGCAACCAATATTATTGGATCATTCCATGATGAAAATTGCTTTCAACGGAACTAGCTTCACTATTACAGATGAGCAGGGAACGATATATAGTTTTACTGAGACCGAAACAGTTAGACCCATCACCCGCTGTGTAAGTACCTCATCACCAACGTACACAGCTACGTCTGGCTGGTGGCTTACTGAGGTTAAACCACTGGTGGGAAATTCGGTAATATTTAGTTACAAGACTTTGTCAAATGTAACTTACGATCAGGGAATCAACGAGAATCGTAGCTTCAAAATTGGTGGACCTTTGCCCTATTGTGAGGATACCCCGGTTACTACTTGTATTTCCAGCTTCCAATCAACTATGAAGTTGATTCAGACTATAACCTTTGATCTAGGACAGATTAGCTTTTCCTATGAAAATCGTGTAGATACGGGCCCTGCTGGTCAGCGACTCAAAAACGTTAGTGTGACTAACAAGCTTGGATTGATTATTAAGCAGTACCAGTTAGCTTACTTGTATGGTGGAGGAAACACCCGATTTGCCTTGACCGATATTATAGAAACGACAGATCCGACCAGACCCGGGCCCAGGCATCAATTCTCCTACTATCGCTTTTCCGATCTGCCAGCCCGTAATACCAAAGCCCAGGATCATTGGGGCTTTTATAACTCCAACACGGCAAGTACAATGATCCCGTTCATTAACCTTCCGGGTAATCCAGGTGGCTACAATTGGGCAAACCGAGAGGCAGATGCTGAAAAAAGTAAATTTGGCACCTTGACCCAGATAAAGTATCCCACCGGAGGGACAACGGATTTTATCTATGAGGGGCATGATTATGGATATGTTTTTCTCATGACGGGTGCAGTTAAAGCAGCAGCTGCAGGTGGGGTTCGGATTAAACGAATCATTGATAAATCATCTGATGACCCATCTAAGGATACATATACCACCTACGAATACCGAATAAGGAACGAACCAGACCGATCAAGTGGCGTGCTGATTCAACAATTCGCATATCAATACGATTATACGACTTCTACTTTATATACCTCTGGTGAAAATACTACTCCATTTGATGTAACTTGTACATTCAGAGCTGCTTCCTCCAACAGCCAGGCTTATTTGGGATCAACTCAGGGAAGCCATATTGGTTATGAAGAAGTTACTGTTTACCATGGGCAAGACCAGACCAGTGGTGGAAAAACCTGGCATAGGTTTACGACCTATCGGGATAACCCGGATACTTATCCGCAGGGTAGTGCAGATCAGTTACCATTTCCTCCACCGACTAGTAAAGATGCCTTTCGTGGGCTTGAATTGGAAGCAATTGATTATATCTATGAGAATAATAATTTCCGAGCCCTTCGTAAGAAAAATAACTTTTATACTTTTTCGGAGATTAATATAGTTCTGGGCATTAAGATGATGTTTTCGTTCAAATCGCCTGGCGGGAGTTATCAATCACTGGTAGGAGTAAGCAATTACGGCTTTTGTCGTACATGGGTTAAATTGGATCGTCAAACCGAAGAACTATATGATTCTTCTGAACCACAGGTAAGTGAAACTCAATTCACATACAGCCCTATAAATCTTCAAATTCTTTCTCGTCAACAAACACTTAGTAATGAGGATAAACTAACTACCCGATATGTATACCCACAGAACCTGGTAATCTCGGCTTTTCCCTCTCCATCATCGGAATTGCTTGCTATTAAAAAACTGCAGGAAAAAAACGTAGTCAATGCTATCTTAGAAGAGACCCAAACTCTAAAAAAGAAAAACTCCTCCACTGAAATATTGATTAGTGGGACTTACACAAGTTTCAAATCTGATCAAATTGGGTTGAAAGAATCGGTATGGCAAATTGAAACAGTTAATCCGTTAACAACTTGGAGTAATATTACTGTACAGAGTAATGGTACAGTTGGGAAAGACTCGCGCTATCGTGAGTTGATTAAATTTGAGCGTTACGATGAGTATGGCAATCTTGCCCAGCAACGCTTGACGAACGATTTTCCCACAGCTTACGTATGGAGCCATGATGGAGCTTTGCTAGCTGGGGAGATTAAAAATGCACTTTACGATCAAGTAAAAAGTGCCTTAGGGTCTGATTATAACCTTTTGTCAACTGGGACATTACCTGATAATTCCGTACTCAATATTTGGAACAACAAAATTCGCAATAATTCGCTGTTCAGTACAGCTTTTGTAACGACGTTTACTCACAAGCCATTGGTAGGTATTAGCTCCCAAAGTGACAATGCTGGGTTGAATACGTATTACAACTATGACTCCTTCAACCGATTAAGTGCAATAAAGGATCATAATCAAAATCTTGTCAAAACCTTTCACTATAACTACGGACTGACTGGAAGTATCGATGATCCCACACTTATATCGCCCAATTTCAGAAGAATCGTAATTGTAGGAAATAGTATTACTAAGCTACAAGCACAAAGTGGTACTGATGGATGGCAGTCGCCAGCCCTTAGCGCATCGGGGGGCTGGGGGCGTGCATCTTCTACGCTGAATAATGACTTTGCCCACATTCTTGAAAGTCGTTTCAAGCAACTTAACCCAGCAGCTCAGGTACTTCCACTTTGGGAAGCACCTTTTGAGCGGAATTATGTATCCAATACTGCTGGCTGGATTAGTTATAATTATGCAGGCCTTAAAAATCGGATCACCCTTGGTTTTGGATTAGCAAATCCTGATTTGGTGATTATTCGGCTGGGAGAGAATATTTTGAATACAACCGTAGAGTCTGATAATTTTAAAGGGGCACTAAATACACTAATTGACAATGTCCTGGCCGTGAGTACGCCGGGAGCTAAGGTCTTGCTTACTAACTCAATTTGGCCCGACCAACCCCTGGCAAATGCAAAAATTCAGGAAGTGGCTAATGAGCGAAATTTCCTTTTTGTGGATTTGAGCGACATGTACTATAATCCTGTATTTCTAGCAGGAAATGATCCGGCTGTATTAACTGTATTTCCAAACAATATAGATGACATACACCCCGGTGATGTAGGTATGATGGAAATTGCAGACCGGATATGGGGTAAGTTGTTGGGGGAAAATAAAAATGCTTCCGCCAATCAGTCTGCCTGCACCGAACCATCTGTAACAATCACCTCTCCAATTGAGGGCACAGTCCCGGGTACGACTATCCCGGGCAACAGCGGGCTGATCATGCCAATAACTATGTCAGTCTGCGTTCCTTCGGGTCAGAGTGTAGTGCGCGTGGACGTAATTGCTAAGACCCCCGATGGATCGGTGCAGCGGCGGGTAGGTATAGCCAAAGCAGTGGCTGGTAGTCCCGGCACTTACCGCATCGACGCAGTGATGGTCGGCAACGGAGTAGAGGGAGGCTGGCTTCCTACCATAGGAGGAAATAACTACCCCGGCAACCCCAACGCACAAACCGGTCCGCTGGCACCTAATGCAACCTTTGTGTACTGGGCTGAGCTGGTCACGTCTGCTGGCGGTACACCTATCGAGTCTCCTGAGGTTTCTGTCCTTATGACCCCACCTACCTCCATTGCTTCCAAGGCCAGGATACAGGTGCGTGGTGACCACGATTTTGTGCTCGACCGCTACAGTGGTGGTAAGTTTGAAGGCTCTAACGACCTAAACAGCTGGCAATTGCTGTACACCATCCCAGTGACGCCGCGACCCACACTCTCCCAATGGGTAGACTGCCCCTTTGCAGTTAATACTCAAGCCTATCGCTATTTGCGCTTTAAGTCATCGGAAAATGGGTATGGTGAGTTGGCCGAAATAGAATTCTATGATGGTTCAACTAAGCTTACGGGCTCCTGGACAGGATCACCTGGTCGTACTTATCCAGATTATCCAACAGCCTATCCGCTCAGCAATGCCTATGACGGCAACTCATCTACCTTCTGGCATGGGAATAGCGCTGGTATCCAGAACTGGATTATGCTCGACACTCAGGGGGGAAGCACTCCTCAAACAGCAACGGTAACCATAACTTCGCCAATTGAGGGCACAGTCCCGGGTACGACTGTCTCGGGCAACAGCGGGCTGATCATGCCGATAACTATGTCAGTCAGCCTTCCTTCGGGTCAGAGTGTAGTACGGGTAGACGTAATTGCTAAGACCCCCGATGGATCGGTGCAGCGGCGGGTAGGTATAGCCAAAGCAGTGGCTGGTAGTCCCGGCACTTATCGCATCGACGCAGTGATGGTCGGCAACGGAGTAGAGGGAGGCTGGCTGCCTACCATAGGAGGAGATAACTACCCCGGCAACCCCAACGCACAAACCGGTCCGCTGGCACCTAATGCAACCTTTGTATACTGGGCTGAGCTGGTCACGTCTGCTGGCGGTACACCTATCGAGTCTCCTGAGGTTTCTGTCCTTATGACCCCACTTACCTCCATTGCTTCCAAGGCCAGGATACAGGTGCGTGGTGACCACGATTTTGTGCTCGACCGCTACAGTGGTGGTAAGTTTGAAGGCTCTAACGACCTAAACAGCTGGCAATTGCTGTACACCATCCCAGTGACGCCGCGACCCACACTCTCTCAATGGGTAGACTGCCCCTTTACAGGCAACCCCCAGTCTTATCGCTACTTACGTTACACGGCTGGTAGTACTAGTGCGGGTGAGTTGGCCGAAATAGAATTCTATGATGGTTCAACTAAGCTTACGGGCTCCTGGACAGGATCACCTGGTCGTACTTATCCAGATTATCCAACAGCCTATCCGCTCAGCAATGCCTATGACGGCAACTCATCTACCTTCTGGCATGGGAATAGCGCTGGTATCCAGAACTGGATTATGCTCGACACGCAGGGGGGAAGCACTCCTCAAGCAGCATCTGTAACAATCACCTCTCCAATTGAGGGCACAGTCCCGGGTACGACTATCCCGGGCAACAGCGGGCTGATCATGCCGATAACTATGTCAGTCAGCCTTCCTTCGGGTCAGAGTGTAGTACGGGTAGACGTAATTGCTAAGACCCCCGATGGATCGGTGCAGCGGCGGGTAGGTATAGCCAAAGCAGTGGCTGGTAGTCCCGGCACTTATCGCATCGACGCAGTGATGGTCGGCAACGGAGTAGAGGGAGGCTGGCTGCCTACCATAGGAGGAGATAACTACCCCGGCAACCCCAACGCACAAACCGGTCCGCTGGCACCTAATGCAACCTTTGTGTACTGGGCTGAGCTGGTCACGTCTGCTGGCGGTACACCTATCGAGTCTCCTGAGGTTTCTATCCTTATGACCCCACCTGCCTCCGTTGCAACAAAGGCCAGGATACTTACGAGACAAGATTTCAATTATACGAACCGCTTTAATGGGGCAGTATTCGAGGGTGCTACTAGTTTGTCTGGTCCATGGCAAACGCTGGTCGCTATAAACTCATCTAATTTACCGTCATGGACTACATACAAAGAGTACGAATTCACAGGCAATACTCAAACCTATCGCTATTTACGCTTTAAGTCATCAGGAAGCGGGTATGGTGAGTTGGCCGAAATAGAGTTCTATAATGGTTCAACTAAGCTTACAGGTTCCTGGCGAGCTTTTGATGATCGAGCTTCTTATCCCCTAACTAATGCCTATGACGGTAACTCGTCCACCTTCTGGCACGGTGTGAGTCTAGGAAGTCAAAACTGGATTATGCTCGACACGCAAGGCCAATCTAACGCAACATCAGCCATTACAACACCTACTAATGGTTCTTCAGTTGTGGGCAGTCCAGCCCAGGGATACAGCGGATTGTACATTATGCCCATAACGGTTGTAACTCAAGTACCGGCAGGACAAACTATTACACGTGTAGACATTGTCGCAAGAACAACTAGCGGCTCCGTCGTGCAGCGACGTATTGGAACTGCCAGTCCGGTACCCGGAAGCCCTGGAACATACCGAGTTAATGCATCTATGGTGGCTAATGGTCAGTCTGGTGGCTGGCTTCCTCCCATGGCTGGTGAATATCCTATAAACCCAGGTGCCCAATTTGGACCATTAGCGCCTAACGCAAATTTTTGGTATTGGGCGGAAGTAACCACAAGCCCGGATAATCAAATCATTAAGTCCCCGGCAGTGACTGCTACTATGACTTTGTCCCAATAGCTGTATGCCAGTTCCTACACTTTTTGTTCAAACAATAGCTTAATCATACATATCCAATGTCAATCATCACTATTGTCCGTAAACTAGTAGGTATTTACATGTGCGTAAGCCTTATATTTTCGCTCACATGGGTACCGTCAGCCTCTGCACAGGACAAGACTCGTAATTTCATTCTGACTCGAACCTATAAGGTAAAGACCTCGGCAGACCGCTTTGATACTCCCGTTTCGGTGGGTGAGGCTAACCTTTCGGTAGGTTACTTCGATGGCCTGGGTCGACTCCAGCAAACCATTGCTGTGCAGGCTGGTAAAGGTCGGAAGGATCTTGTCGTTCCAATTGAGTACGATGCATTTGGCCGACAGAGCAAATTATTTCTCCCTGTATCTACCGACAAACAAAATGGCTCATATACGAGCAATGCTACTTCTCTTGCATCTGCCTATTATAATAGTGCAGTACGCTTTGCTGATCCTACAAGCAGGGTGTATACAGAAACACGCTACGAGGCTTCTCCTTTGGGAAGACCCAAAGAAAATGTAGCCGCCGGGACAACTGTTCCGACAACCATTAACTATGAACTTAATAATCATGGGATATGGAACTACTGGGCTGGTCCGGGATTGACGTCGATTACCCGTATTGGTTATTATGATATTAACCTATTGACTGTCAAACGCATTAACGATGAAAATGGCAAGGCTGTGGCGGAATATCATGATAATCAGGGCCGCCTGTTGCTCCGACGAATGGCTGGTGGTACTCCTAATCAGACTGACACCTATTACGTGTACGATGACCTGGGCCGACTCCGTGCTGTTTTACAACCTAAGTATGATGAGATTTCCATGCCTACTAGCACCGATCTGGATAAATTCGCTTTTCTTTATTTATATGATAGTCGGGGAAGACTCATTGAAAAACAAATCCCCGGAGGCGGAAAAACAACAATGTTGTATAATGACCGCGACCTACTTATCAGTTTTCGTGATGCCACTAATCAGGTTTTTTATCATAAGTATGACGTTCTGAATCGACAAATTGAAATGGGTGTATGCCTTGGGGCAGGCTGTACGTTAACAGCCCCCGGTAATATGCCTAACAATAATCCGCTTACATTTACTTATTACGATAATTATGAATCCATTCTCCCCCCTTTCAACGTGAAGCTGGGTGACGGTAGTTTTGGTTTTGAGAATGTTTATTCGCTCAATTCGGGCGATGATTTCCTGCCAGCCAATGTGCGTACTGCTAGCCGTAAAGGGTTGCCAACAGGCCAATGCTCGCGGTTATTGAGCCCTGACGGTTCCTTGAGTACCGAGTGGGATTGCTCAGTTACCTACTACGATGACCGTGAGCGTATCGTACAAACTGTTCGGCGAATGCCTATGGGCAGTAATGGTCTTGAGCGTATAAGTTATAAATATGATTTTCTGGGTAAGCCCCTGCGCGAAAAAACAACTCAAAGCTGGAGCAGTGATTCCTACACACTGGAGCGTATCCTTACTTACGATCAAGCTGACCGGTTAACGTCCACCCGCTATATTACCAGCAGTACAGCTGCTGGCATGGCAAAAGATATTTACGTCAACACTTTGAGCTATAATGAGGTAGGACAATTGACCGATAAATATCTAAACGCCAATGATGCCACAGGAACAGGTGCTATTGAGCGGCTCACGTACCGAAATAATGTACGTGGCTGGTTGCGGGAACACAAGGGGACGAACGTCAACCGACCATACCAGATTACGTTGAACTATGAGAGCAACGGCAATATTAAGGACATGTACTGGAAGACTCCCACTTCCGCAGCGGGTTCTTATCAGTTTGTTTACGATGAACTTAACCGGATGAAAAGTGGCCGCACGGGCTTAAATAGTGGGCAGGGGGAAGTAGTTGCATACAATGTTAATGGAAATATAAATGGGCTACATCGCTACAATGCCGCCGGGACAGCTATTGACCAACTGACGTACTCTTACAACGGCAATCGGCTGATGTCTATTTATGACCCTGTAAGTAATTTGGGGTACAACAATCGCAATACATCGGGCAATGATTTCTCATACGATGAAAACGGGAATTTAACAGCTGATCTTGACCGTCAGATTAGTAGCATAGCGTATAATTACCTCAACCTCCCGCGCCGTGTAACGCTGCCTGGCAAGAACATGGATTATACTTATGACGCCAGTGGACAGAAGCACCGCATGACTGTAAACGGTACCGTAACGAGTTATGAGGGTAACTTTGAATATGGTGGTAATGGCCTGCTGACGCGTATTGCCACCGATGAAGGTCAGCTTGTAAAAGTGGACGGGGCCTGGAAGTGGCAGTATTACCTGAAAGATCACCTGGGTAACGTAAGGGTAGTACTTGATGAAAGCGGCTCGGTGGTGCAAGAGACTGATTATTATCCCTTTGGGTTGGCGATTCCGAAAAATCCATCTGATCTAGTGGCTAGTCGGGATAAAAACAAGTATCTTTACCTTACTCGGGAATTGCAGCAGGAAACGGGTTGGCTGGACTTGAAAGCTCGTTTTTACGATCCAACCCTTGCGCGTTTCCTGAGTGTAGATCCCTTGGCGGAGGCTCAGGAGTTTATGTCGCCCTATCACTATGGCTACAACAATCCGATGCGGTTTTCAGACCCAAATGGGAGGATGCCGGATTGTTGCGATGGTATTGGTGATTTCTTTTCTGGCGTAGGACAGGCTCTAAATGAGAACATGGGCTGGGGCAATCCGGCAATTGTCAAACCGGGTTATGTTGGTGCCTATAATGCGGGAAGAACTGTGGGGCATTATGCCTCAGTAGTAGCAGGTGCAGCCGAAATAGCAGGTGGTGCCCTGGGATTGGGGACATCGGTTGGAGCAGAACTGGGAAGCGCAGGATTGTTAACACCCGTAGTTGCAACAACTGCGACAGGATCAGTGGCACTGGTAACGCACGGTGGCAATACGGCAATGAATGCCATTGATAATATCAGAAATGATAAGGGTAGGGTGAACGCGGAGGGGAAATATTCCGGCCTGAAAGAACCTAGAAATGTTGGTGATGGGAAAAGCTTTACACCTGCGCAAAAGAAGCGTATTTTAGAAGAGAATAGAGCCAAAAACGGAGGCAATATTAAAAGTGATCAAAGTGGAAATAACCTCAATTCACCACAGCAAAGTAAAAAAGGACAGAAAGCAGACATGAATCAGGCAGAAATAGACCATATTAAACCAAAATCCAAAGGTGGAAGTAACAGTAATAGTAATGCTCGTGTGATTTCAAAAGAAGAGAATTTAAGAAAAGGAAACAGGGAAAATTAAAATGAAACTTATGAATAGCGAAAAAAAATTCGATGAAGATTTACAAATGTATGTTTTCACTACCCGTTTTGTCATTGAAAACAAATCAGAAGTTACTTTCATTTCTCATGATGAAGACGGGGATTGGCAATTTATGAGTGATGACAAATCCGAAGAAGAAGATGCCAGGATTATTTCACTTGAAGAAATGATTGCACACGATTCAAGTATTTTAGAGTTGGCAGATTTGCCTTTGGGATATCAAGCAGAAAGACCAGATAAATTTTCAAAATGGACTATTTTCAAATCTGAATAGATTGGTAGCTAGTTTAATGTAAAAGCCTCCTGATTAGGTGTATTAGCCAACACTAGATTTGACTTCTGAGTTTTTTGGGATTACTCAAAATATGAATTTGAAAAGGGGGAGGGAGTTTCTCGACCCCTTTTTCATTTCCGTTAACCTGGATTTTACTGATGAGTGGGCCGCCGCCCAGTTGCTTTTACTTGTAGTCTACACATTTCCTCCCGAAACCTCTAACTTATCCTGAGTCACCTTAGGCCAATAGCCAAAGCCGCAGCGCAAAAAACAAGTATCTTTACCTTACCCGGGAATTGCAGCAGGAAACGGGTTGGCTGGACTTGAAAGCTCGGTTTTACGATCCAACCCTTGCGCGTTTCCTGAGTGTAGATCCCTTGGCGGAGGCTCAGGAGTTTATGTCGCCCTATCACTATGGCTACAACAATCCGATACGGTTTTCAGACCCAAATGGGAAGATGCCGGATGGGCCGGGAGATGATCCTTTCCTTATTGCGAGATTGGCAGCAACTGCATTTTTTGATACAAAACATGCCATCATAAATACTGCTGCAAGGGCATTTGGTTCCGATATTCGTGCTGGATATAAAGTGGAAGGCGGGCAGCAGGTATTCGAGACACAAATTAGTAAACAAGTCGTTGACAATTCACTTTTAGGACAAGTAAGGGAAGCAGTAAATACGGTTGGTGATGTAGCTTTGGTAGCTACAGCAGGAGCAAGCCCAGCCAACCCTGGTAACTTGCTTTCTAAAACCAGTGTAGAATCACAGGTTGTAAAGGCTGGAAAGGAGGTTGCCCAAAGCAGTTCAGGGGTTAAAATATCTAATGTTAAAGGGGCTTTAAGACAGGTTTATGATAAGCTAGGAATATCTGGATCATTGCCAAAGGGAGAAAAAGGTAAATTTGGAAGTCCAACAGCAGGTGATTCAAAAAAAGGGTACAGGCTTGACCCTGCTCATCCGGATAGACCAAAAGGACACGAAGAATCCGTACCCCACATTAATTATTGGGATTGGACTAATGGGAAAAAAGATAGAGGCGGCAAATATGGAGCTATCCCTTTGGTAGATCCTAAATAAAATTGGTTTAAAGTTTAAAGAATGATACATTTTAAAAAAGAACTTTTTTTCTTAGAACATAAAGCTCCTATCTCCTGTCAGCCAATATCTGATAACGAAATGCTATATTTAAATGGTTTATTAGTTCAGCGATATGGTATAAATAAATCTATCAATGGTAATTTCTTTAAAGTTCTACAAGATAAATTGTCATATAAAAAGGATTACGAAGGTATTAATTCATCAAGTGAAATAGAGACTGTTTTGCAAGATTTAGCGCTTCTAAATGACTCAGAGGCTTTTTTGATCTGGAATTATCCAGATGAAATAGATAAGTTTGATTTAAGCTATTTGATAAGATATTGGGAGGATATCTGGTTTAGTATATCTGATGAAGTTGTTGGGGTTTTCTTCCCAGTAATGGATAGGATCATTATAATTACGCACTACAATGTAGTTTATTATTGATTTTTACTCTCACCATGGCATGTACTCCTCCGTGACCTGAGTCCCTGCAGGCCCTTGGCGGCCACGTTAGTATTACCTGAAAGATCACACTAGGTAATCGGAGAACTTTCGACGAGCGTGTAAAAGTCATACCGAAAATCGAGTACTACGCCTTTGGCCACAAAGTGAGCCGCCGCGCAAAAAACAAGTATCTTTACCTTACCTGCGAGTTGCAGCAGGAAACGGGTTGGCTAGACTTGAAAGCTCGGTTTTACGATCCAACCCTTGCGCGTTTCCTGAGTGTAGATCCCTTGGCCGAGGCTCAGGAGTTTATGTCGCCCTATGTGCTGAATTAAAATATAGACATTTTCCGAATCTAATAATTTGTGATCTCCTTCCTATACCGTTTCACACTTGAAATACTAATTCCAGTCAACTGCACAATCTCAGAAACCGATAGCCCCCTGTCTATAGCTTTCTTCACCTTCTGAAAATTTTCCTCATTCACTCCGCTGGGTCTGCCAATGTGCTTGCCTTTTGCCTTTGCCAACAATTGGCCGGCGCGAGTCTTTTCCAGAATCATCTCCCGGTCGTACTCGGCCAGGGCAGCAAAGATGCCAATGACCAGCTTACCCGAGGGTGTGGAAGAATCAATTCCCAGATCCAGGGCTTTGAAGATGATGCCGCGTTTAGAGAACTCGCCGATCAGGCTAATCAGGTGATCCCGGCTCCGGCCTAATCGGTTGAAGCGGGAAACCACAACAGTATCACCTTCCCGCAGGAGCGAGAGCATTTCGTCCAAGGCTGGGCGCTGAACGGAAAGTCCGGAAATTTTCTCTTGAAAAATGCGGTCGCAACCGAATTTCTGTAAAGCATCAATTTGCGTGTCTGTATTTTGGTCAGCTGTTGATACACGAGCGTATCCGAAGATTTGGTTCATAGGTCAGGTCCGCAGAAGTGGTCATAAAGTTAGGTTCATAAAGATAGTGCATCTTTTTGAACTGAACCTACTTTTTGAACCCTGTTTTTGGCTGATATGATGATAGGGGACCGTGCTTGCTGGCATGGTTCAGAAAGGTATGGCTTATTGGACCAAATAGTAGAATCAGATTCCAGGAAATAGGGGGTTAGATCAAGCTTTTTAGAAACAGAAAAGAAATGGTCTTTACACATCATTCATTGATCAATTGTATAGTTGTATGTTGTGCGGAGTTGCCACCATACTCTGTTGAGCGATAAATGAATTTTTCCTGGTATATATAGGGTTCTGCCTCCCTTATTTCCGCCAGCGCCTGGTCTGTTGCCAGTACATACCAGCCTTCACCTGCTTCACTGTATAAATGTGGCGGCTGCATTCTGATGTTACCGTCCACCCAATAAACAGACTCTACAAGGCAATTACCCTCTGCATCTGCCCAGGCAAATAACCTTTCCGGAAGCGGGTGCCATCCAAGATGCCTTGCCAGTACCGGATTGATGGCGATCCAATTAGATAAGGAACTAGAATTAACATGGGTTTCTTCCCGCACAATTATTAGGCTTTTACCTGTACTATTCAGGTCATAATAATCTTTTGTTTGCCCGTTGGTTACCCCCCCGAAAATAAACCATTTTCCATTTGGTTCCTGATTGCCTTTTATCTGACTCATGAAAATCTGCTGTGCCTTACCCCAATCTAAACTTGTCAGCACCGTGTATTCGCCGATAATGTTCCGTCCATCATTCTTTAAGACTGTTTCTTTCAACCGCGGATTATTCTTAATATCATTCAGCCATTGCTCGGTATCGAGCATAAACTTCTTTTCACTTAGCGGATTGATAAAGCTGGGTCTCATGCTCACAGACAGTATATCCGTTCCTTTGTCACGGGGCCCAAAAAATTGAATAGCAGATTCCTCTTCGAGTACTCCGGCATCGACCAATTCAGAAACTACCCTCGATATAGCTCGTTTTACGGCGATCGCGCGCGGCTTGGCGTAACCATACCTCAACCGTATCTTTTCTAGGTGCTTGCTAAAGCCTCCGTCGTCAGCCGCCTGCCAATCGCTAGGTATACCAGCCTTTCTTAATTCCATGTATGTTCGGTATATCAGTGTTCTTTCGGCAATTCCTGATATTTTGGATAATATCTTCAAGTCTCGGTCCAATGGCGTTATCAGTTTGATAATTTGCCCGATCGGGTGAACATGACCTTCCATGCTTAAGGTAATGACATCCGAATTGGAGCTGTCAAAATCCATTTGAAAGAATGGCGATAATGTTTGCTTAGCAATTATAGGAACCCGCTGATCATTAAGTTTCAGCAAATGTATCGCTTCTGTTCTTATCATGTAATTGGACGATGTTGCAAGTGATTCCAATTGCGGGTAAAAGGTGGACAGATCATTACCATATTCCTGGCTTAATAGGAGTAGCCCGGTAAACAATTCTGCGCTAGAATCATCATCCAGTTGTATTGAGGCAACTATTTGAAGCGGGTATAGTATTTTACCATTTAATTGTTCGGCTAATAATCTTTGTGCTGCGGTATAAACCAGAGTCACCGTATAGGTTGAAAGGTAATTTAGGATGTCAATGATATTGTCATACAGGCTTTTATCCTGCGGCGTCAGGTCAGGTAAATTGTCAGAAGGAGTGCTAGTGGACATCAACCTCTGCAAATAAGTAAACAGCTGCGACCAGACCTCATCTTCATTATAACCCGGCGAGATTACCGGTAATATTTCATCGAGTGATTCGGCATAGTTTCCTGCCGAATCGCCATGCAGCAAGTCATAGCAAAACACGTCGAACGCTTTTTTGGTCCCTTCAGCGCCTTTGATCTTGCCAAGTGTTGTAAATGTTTTGATGCGGGAACCGCCGTCATAAAACGTTACCCAGCCGCTTGCACTGGACTGCGCAATACCCTCATTCACTAAATGCTCAGCGAGCAAATTATCGCCCAGTTCCTGTGCTTTTTCACTTAATAAAACAAGTAATTCGATTGACTTTCGGGTACCGATTATGATGCCTTCTATTTCCTGTATTCGTGCTAGATCGATTGATAATTCAATTTTCCTGAAAACCTCTGTCCAATTGTAGCGGGAATTGACTTTGTCTTCCTGACTCAGTAAATCTCTAAACTCCTCATAAGTATTTACCCTGATCATGACCTCTTCATGGGAAATACTCTCATGGCCGGGACGGAGAACCAGTGAATTTGATGAAGAGCTCGACCTAGACTGTCGATGGTCAGGTTCTTCGGGAATGGCAAAAAGCGGAACCAGTTCCTGTACTTTTTTTCCTTTGTCCAACAGAAAATTTTCAAGTGCGATCAGCATCGATGGGCGTTGTTCATCAAGGGCTTTTGTAATGATTATTCGGTAAATAGCCTGTACCCAAGTGACGTCAAATTCCTCACCGTAAAGCGATTCGCCTTTCTGCAAGAAGAGCACGAGTAGACTGTCGTCCGGAGAATCTGCCAAAAATAAGTAAAGGTCTGAGTAAATTCCGATTAGTAGTTTATACTCCGCTTGACCGATATCCTTAATGAGGAGGGTCTCCAAAAAGGTACCGATGGCGTTTTCGAAGTGGATCAAACCGTTGTCCAGCATCCATTTCATTTGGGTTATACCCGCAGCCAGATTCCAGCCCAGTGTAATGCCCAATAGCTTTCTGGCAGCAGAGTTAGCAGCACGCCCTTCGGTAGATTCCTTCAAATGATGCAAATGGGACAGGAACCAGCAGATTTCCTGTGCAGCTGTTTCGGGATGTCTTTTGATACTTTGAAGCAACCAGTCCAGCCAAGTATTATACTGGTAGTCTTTACGGTAGCCAACGCCAATGCCTTCTGTAATACTTCTTTTGATCCATTTTTCCGCTTTTGCTTTGTCATTGGCTAATAGATAGCTTTTGGCCTGCTGCATGCATTCTGTGATCCTACCGTTGATGTCTTTTCCGATAAGCATGTTTAATTCCAATGTAGACAGCAGGGCGAGGGCGCGATCGACTTCAATATGGTTTCTGAGCAGAGTATCGGCAATCCCGCGAATTTGATCGCTGCTCCAGTATTTGGCGTGATGTACAATATCCGCCTCCAATGCGGTAACTAATTCATTCACATTTTCCGCACCTGATGGGGCCACTGCACGGATTAGAAAATCAAAATAATCCGTTTTCAGTTTGGTGAGCCGGTGCCAGTAGGTATTGTATGCAGGAGCTTCTCGATTGTAAAATTGAATAATCGGCTGTATCCGCTGGGTGAGATTCAAGATGGTCTTATTCTCTATTTCTTCACAAAAAAGCTGCGTCGTAAGGCACAGCATGCGCTGGAATTCGCCAACAACCCAATCGCTGGACGTGTAGGTGCCTGTGGGAACAGCATCCGGTACAGCCACACCTTTGCCAATAAGGTTCAGCACTTTGTTAAGCTTTATCAATGGCTGAAATACATCAACGCTAGACTCAAAGCCCAAGTCTTCACTGCATTTAATTAACGGCTGCTCAATGCCGCTAACCCAATTCGTCGCCAGATCTTTGTCCTTTTCCAGAGTGATGATCAGATCCGCAATGAAGATCCGCTGGCTATCATTTGTTTCTGCTGGTGAAAAGTTGGAGAGTAACACCTTCAGGTATTCTCTAGCCTGATCCCTGTTTCGTCCGATATTGGATCTAACTGCAATGTGAAGTACCTGGAAGAAATAATTTTTCTGTAAATCCTCTGTTAGATCATATTCTGCGAACACATGCTCCATTTCTGGCCATTTTTCCTGGTGCATCAGCGCGATGGCTAGGTCACGAAGCAGAAGGTTTTGGATCAACTCCGGTTTCATCAATAGTTCGTGCTCTTCCGACAGGTTAATTGCCGTAAGGTTTTTGATCTTTTGTAACACGATATCAAGGTTCTGGAATATCGCAGCAGAGGTAACCCATTCCTGTAAGAGCTGATAAGTAGAGTTATCAGTATTTCCGCGGTAGTCTAAAACAATGCTGTCCGGCATGACCATTTCGGGCTGTGCCAGGCTAAACAATAGCATGCCTTCAGAGCTTTGGCCGAATTTGTCAAACAGCCTGGCTACCTCCAGGGCATACCGCTTCGTTATCAGCAGCGCTGCACCCTTTCTGGCATAGCGTTTAGCTTCCGTTGTTTTACCCAACAATAGTAATTCCTCTATGTAAGAAGCAGGATTGACATTAAACGTCCGCCGGTCTAATTCAGCGAGGGAGAACAGGTAACGGAGTAGGGTATGAACATTGCCATCTTTTTGTGCGATTTCGATACCCAATTTGATATCTCTTCTTATATCTTCAGGCGGCCTGAAGCTGATAAGTTGTGAAAAAAACTCATCAGCGGAGGTCCAGGCGATGAACTGATCAAAATCGCCGGACGCAAACAGGTGATAGTTTTGTTTCCAGCCAGGCTCCACGGCAGAGTTATTGTAGAGTGTTACCAGGCGCTGGTGGTAGTCGATATCCTGACTGCTGTCAAATTCGTCTGTCAGTGAATCAGTAGCCGTCTTTGATAGCAAGAACAGGCGGAATGAGTTGTGAAAAAAAGTCCATTCGTTCTGGTTTTCGTCGAATAATACGCGGGCGTCTTTTTTGAAATCTAGCAAGGTCTGTCTGCCGAGGTTCCATTCTTTAACGAAGGCAATGACTATGCTGTCGTTGATCCGGGCCATGAGCCCAAGCATTTCTAGCAATCCCACATTGCTACTAATCGGTTCCCATATCTTGTTGTAGTATATCAGTATATCCCCATCAATGGAAATAAAGCCATTTATTGCCTCATCCATGTTTTCCGAAGCTTTCAAACGTTCCACTAGGTAGGATAAGTACAGCGGATGCCCTTGTGACTTTTCAAAGAGCAAATTTTGCTGCTCCGGAGTCAAGGCGGGTTCAATTTCCGAGGCTTCAGCATATTTTATCACCTCTGTTTTGCCCATGGGATTCATCTGCACAGAACGGGTACCAGATTTCCACTCTGCTTTGATTTCCTGGCTAAGGTCTTCCAGTTCATAGGACTGACTGCCCAGCACAATGAAGACACCTTCCGGCAGATCCGCCGGTAGAGGCAGGTCTCGCAGGAAGCTTTGTTTGACGGATCTATATTCCCTTGGTACGTGGTCCAGGCCGTCGATGACAATAACAGTCCTTCTATTATGATTTTTATATTCCTGACCAAGCTCTTCTAGCTGTTCCGCGAATACAGATTTTAAGAAGACTAGGTCTTTATAAGGCAGCACCGGCTTAAGATATACACCCTCCTCTTTAAGCTGAAAAACGAGGTCGAAATACAAATTGGTTGCATCCCCGCGCTCCTGGTAATTGACTGAAAATGATGGATTGGTAAAGTCAAATGCATAGAATTTGATAACGCGCTCCGTACGACCTTTCATCCATTCTGTCAGAAGCGTGGATTTGCCGCTTCCCGGCCCGCCAACTAGAAAGACATAACCGCTACCGTGAGCCACCAGTTTTTCATTCAGGTCATCGACAGTAGAGGCAATGGATTGATAGCGGTTAATATCTACGCTCAATTCATGATTAAATGTTGTCTTAAACTTTGTTGCCCAGACCAGCCCATCAATGATTTCTTGTTTAGTAAAGGGCACTTTTCGCTCCGGGTCAGCAACCTTTTCAAGTAAAAACGACCTGAAAGTCAATGAGTCCTCTACTTCGCTTGAGTGCATTCGCAAACCGACTCTTAGGTCAGCGCCTACATGCTCAGGATGGAATTCAAAATGGGAGATAAATGCCTTGAAATCAGCATCGTTTAATTTTAGGTCAGCCATCAATTTTTTGACGACTGGGTTCCATTTTTTTGCGATAGGCAGACCAAGCTTCCACTTCTGCCAAACTTCTTCATAGAAATCAGCAAAAGTCCCAACTTCTTTTTCGCCGGACATGATCGCATCATGTTTGGAGAGCGCCTTATTGGTCAGTAAATGTGCAATGACTTTTTTCTTGTCTTTTGTGTGGATCGCTGTCAGCTTTTGCCAGCTCGACAGGAGCAAGGGCAACAAGTCGGTGAAATTATTATAGCTGATAGTTTGGCTAGCAATTGTCCATTTCACCTGATAGGCATGAACCTCATTGCGGGTTGCATACTGGATGTCGTCTAGTTTTTCAGCGTCGGGGTCGGCAATTTTGATCCATTCGAGGTTGTTTTTTACCAATTCATGGTACGCGAAGCGTGCGAATTCATTAAACTGTGGTACATAGCCGCCCATTGCAGCCCGTTCACCCCTGGCAGATACAATATCATCACTCATTAGAGTAAGTTTTTTATTGATAAGTGAATTATCCTGTAAAGAAATTGACTTCCTTCTTCTGAAAGAATTAGACAAGCGATTGCATTTCTTTTCTAATCTCCTAAATTTTTTTATCAGCTCTTTGAGGAGTGGTCCACATTCGCTTCGGCACTCGGATCGTACGGATATGAGCCACTCCTCTTTTTAAAATCACTCAGTGTGTTTTCTACCCTCCTTCAATACCCCCACTCCTCATGCCGAACTGGCAGCTTGTTCAGCTCCACCTTTAACTGCCGCCAATTGGGTAGGAACTTATCCATGTAGGCCACGAATATGTCGTTGTGGTGGCGCTCCAACAGGTGGACCATTTCGTGGACCAGGATGTATTCAAGGCAGGTGTCGGGCTTTTTGGCTAGTTCCAGATTTAGACGGATCTGCTTTTGGTCGGGATTGCAGGAGCCCCAGCGGGTTTTCATCTGCCGAATCTGCCAGCCGTTCAGGCATACCTCCATGATTTTCTCCCACTTCTCAATCAGGGGCGGAATCTGCTTTTTGAGCTGGGTGCGGTACCAGCGTGTCATGACCTCGTGTCGCTTTTCGGGAGGAGTCCCAGGACGAACGTATAGATCCAGGTAAGTTTTGTTGCGGAGAACAACCCTGGGCGGGGAGTCGGCTTCATGGATACGAAGCAGGTAGCGCTTGCCCTGAAAGTAATGACTTTCCCGCTGCTTGTATTCCCGGGCCGGAAGGCGCTCCTGCTCGGCAAACTTGCGTTGATTGCGACGAATCCAGCTTAGTTTTGAAATGGCAAATAGCCTGATGGCATCGTCCTTCACCTGCAAAGGGGCCGCAATCCGGACGCGCCCCGAGGGTGGGTATACCGCAAGATGGATGTTTTTGATGTCCTTTCGGACAATGTCAATCGTAATATTGCTGATGGTGATCTGCTCCCGATCAATGCTTTTTTTAGTACTCATTCTTGTGTTTCATCACCAGGTCCAGCACAAAATCGGCGCTGGGCTCCTGTACTTCGTGTCTATCCAGTACTTCTTCAATCGCGTATTTTACGGCTTTGGTTTTTTGAGGATTGCCTCGCCAGCCGTCTTTTTTAGTGGTCAGGATTTTCTGATCCAAATCGTGGGCCAGTTCTTCGTTTTTGCCGAGGTTATCGTAAAAGGCCCGCTTGGCATCCGTATTTACCATAGGCGGGTAGGCGTTAGTGCTACCGGGAGCTTTTACCTGACCAGCCAGGGCAATGATTTTCTTTAAATATTCCTCGTATTCAAGGGTTGCGTCTTTCCGCATCTGGATGAGCTCTTTGAGCAAGGTACTCATTTTTTCATAGTAGGCGGGGTTGGCCAGGCTTTCTTCGATAATTACAGACCGCAGGTTGTTCTCTATTACTTCGGCCACCGATTCCTTGTTCCTGCGGGTAGCGTCAGGTAATGTTTCCAGAGCTTTTTCGCCTCGTTGTACCAGCAGCTCTACCAGGCTAAAATCGTCGAAGTTGGCCAGCATCCGGCTTTGTTCTGCGCCAATATAGCTATCCAGCAAATGCCGCATGGCGGGCTCGTACTGTTTCAGGTCAATGTAGTCGCCGCTGGCCAGCTGAATTTCCTGGCGTAGGTTTTCAAAGTGTTTTACGTCTGCTTTGATGGCTTCAATTTCCCGCTCGCTGTACCCTGCTTCCTTCATTTCGTCGGCAATGTTGGCGTAGGCACGAATGAGCTGCACGGTGAGTTTGTACAACATCTCCCGGCGGGGCTCGGTATCTTTAAGGTCGTCTGGATTGCTGCTGTTGCCGCAGAAGTAATGCTTGTGTTCCAGATCGCCCCGGGGCGGCTCAACGGGCTCACACAAAGCTTTGATGGCTTCCAGGGCTTCGTCCAGTCGTTCTCTGCCGCTGGTCAGGCGGTTTTTTAGCAGGCCTTCAATATCCTCCTTGTCGTAGCCGCCCAAAGCTTCGGTCGTAAAATCGTAAAACGCTGCTTCCAGACTATTGAACAAATCCATGTAGTCAACAATATAGCCGTACTCTTTGTCGTCTCCGTCCAAACGATTTACGCGGCATACGGCCTGAAACAGCCCGTGGTCGCGGAGTTTCTTGTCAATGTACAGATAGGTAGCCGAAGGTGCGTCAAAACCGGTGAGAAGTTTGTTCACCACAATTAATAGCTTCATTTGGGCGGGTTCTTCCACAAACTTTTTCTTAACCTGCTTCTCAAACTCCTCCACCTTTCCCAGGGCCGTATCCGCGTCTTCGTTGAAGTAGTCGGCCAGCATGCGGCGGTAGATTTCGTAGCGCTGCAATTTCTCCGTATAACCTTCTCCGGTTTCTTCTCCTTTAATATCGGCTGACGTAGGCACAAAGGATGTCACAATGGCTACCTCTTTCAGGCCGGCGCTACGGAACAGCTCGTAGTAGCGGCAGGCGTTGTAAATACTGTCGGATACCAGCAGGGCATTTCCCCGACCATTTTGCAGGCGATCTTTCCGGGCCATGTCCATCACGATGTCCATCACGATTTTCTCCAAACGAGACTTTGAGCTGAACACTTTTTTTAAGGTACCCCACTTCTGTTTGAGTTCTGCCCGGGCGTAGTCGGTAAGGCCCTGGGTTTTGAGCTCAAACCATTCGTCTATTCGCTCTTCGGAGCTAATTTTTTGCTCAATGTCGCGGGCTTCGTAACGCAAATCCAGTACAACCTTGTCCTTGACGGCTTCGTTGAACTTGTACGTATGAATGTACCGCCCAAATACTTCCAGACTGGTTTGTTTGTCGGATTTGAGCAAAGGCGTACCCGTAAAACCGATGAATACAGCATTGGGCATGAACTGCTTCATGGCCTGATGCAGCTTGCCGGTTTGGGTGCGGTGGCATTCATCCACAAATACGTACAGGTCGCCCTTGGCCCGGAAGTCGGTAGGAATGCTGCTTTTTAGCTCGGCCAGGTATTTCTGCATGTCGTTCTCGTCCACTTCTTCCTTTCCGCCAAACTTATGAATCAGCGAGCACATCAGCAGCGGGGATGTGGCATGGAGCTTGGTGAGCAGGTCGCGCCCGCTGCTGGTGCGGTAAATGTCTTCCTGTACGCCCTTGTACACTTTTTCAATCTGTTCGTCGAGCTCGTCGCGGTCGGTGATGATCAGGATGCGCGCGTTGGGGTTATACTCCCGGATCCACTTGGTGAGCCACACCATGGTGAGGCTTTTGCCGCTGCCCTGCGTATGCCACAGGATACCCCCCTCGCGGCGTTTTACAAAGTCCTGGGCGGCCTTGATACCAAAGTATTGGTTGGGTCGGCAAAGCTTCTTCTGACCCCGGTCGTAGACCACAAAGTCGTGGATGATTTCCAGAAAGCGCTCTTTGTTCAACAGCTCCACCACGTTACGATCGAGTGGGTAGGCGTAGGTGGCGGCGCGTTGGCGCAGGGGTTGGGTTAGTTGCAGCAGGTAGGGATGCTCCCGGTTTTCTTCCTCGTTTACTTCTTTCCAGCGCAGAAAGTACTTCTCCCGGGTTTCGATACCGGCATAGGCAAGCCCCTCGGTGTCGTTGCCGGCCATGACCAACTGAATGGTAGAGAAGAATGATTTGATGAAAATCTGCTTTTGATTATCGAGATTTTGCCGGATTCCTTCGGAAATGGATACTGTGCTGCGTTTGAGCTCGATGACGCCCAGCGCAATGCCATTGACATACAGAACCAGGTCGGGGCGTTTTTTGTGTTTGCCAACCACGGATACTTCTTCGGCAATGGCAAAATCGTTGGCCTGGGGTTGCTGCCAGTCGATGAGCCAGACGGTCTGGCGGTTCTGGCCGATTTCGGGCTGCACGCTGATGCCGTAGCGTAGCAGGGAGTAGACTTCCTTGTTGACGTCGTAGAGGCTCTTGCCCTGGTCGTTGGCTACCTTGTCGAGCTCGTAGAGGGCCTTGGTGATCAGGGTGGGCGGGTAGCCCCGCCGGCTGAGGTGGGCGGTGAGGAGCTCCGCTTCTATGTGGCTGTTGTGGGCGCGGTCTTCCCAGTTGCCCAGGTAGCGGTACCCGAGTTCGCTCTGAAACAGCCGGACCAGCCGGTTCTGCGTCTCCCGTTCTATTTTGCCGATTCTGCTCATGGTGGGGGTAGGTGGTTTTTCGTTGAGGGTTTAGGGTTTGCTGGGGAATGGTAGCTTATGCCAGCCTGATTTTTCCCGTGAGCAGGTTCTGCATCATGCCCTGTTTGAGCTGCTGGTACTTGGCTAGTTTCTTTTCCAAAGCCTCTATTTCTACGTCCATGTCGGAAAGAGTTTGGGCGATTTGGGTTTGTTCGGCAAGCGAGGGCAGGGAAATATCGTAGTTAATGATTGATTTGATTGGAACCCTCTTCTGACCAGCTGTACCTGTCATTTCTAACTCTAATTGATTTCTAAATTCCTTGGTTTGCGTATGATAGAAAACAAATCTAGGTATGGATTTCTCATTAATTTGCAGTACATGGAACTCTGTACTACCAAATCCTAAGTCCGTTTTAAGCGTATCCAAACAAGCGCCTTTACCATTTTCAAAGCATGGAGTTATTTTCGCAACTAAGACATTATCTTTTCTAAAAAAAGAAAGCCCTTTTTTTACTTGTGAATAAGAAAATATATGTTGATTAAGAATTTTTCCCTCTTCTGATACATCCTCCATTCCCAAAAAAACAACTGGTGTTTCACTTTTAATGGAAGGCTTGCTCTGACTTGACTCGAATATCTCCCCCAACCTCTTCACCTCCCACCTCTCTTTGGGTTTGAGCAGCTCCTGCATGGCGCCTTGCTTGATGGCTCGTTTTTTGGCGATGAGTTTTTCCAGTTGGGTAATGAGCGCGTCGGCATCGTTCAAGGCCGTGGCAATGGCCGTTTGCTCCGCTAGTGTGGGGGGCAGGGGGATTAGTAACTCCTTGTATTCCTTACCATTTATGCCTGGTTGCCCAGTTCTCATTGAATTCGCTGCAATCCAATTCCAATAGTACTTCGTTTGTGTAAAGAAAAATAGATATGTAGGTAAAAGGATTTTCTGGTTAGTTCTAACTCTAATTAAAAAACCAGCAAAAACAAGTTCACCGTCTTTTTTATCATAAAGATAAGTTTTACCAACACTTGCTCCTGTTCTCGCAAAAACAAGATCTCCTTCATTTAGAAAATATGATCCTGAGTCAACACTATCAACCGAAACTACGTTTGCTTTTGAATACTTACCATTTTCTAAAATATCTGTAATTCTCAAATAAACCGGTAATCCTTGATTGTAAGTTACTGCTGCTGCATTGATTCCGTAATCAGGGTTTTGAATTAAATATGTTCCTAATTTTTTTACTTCCCAATTACTCGGAATTAACCCCACTTCGGTTTCCTTAAATTCAGCTTGTACTACTCTATTTTCTACCATGGCAGGCTATTGATACGTTTTTCTATTTTCAAAAATTCAAGCTCATTCATCGGCACTAAATATGCCAGTACCCCCGCGCGTTTTTGTTTTTTGTACTCTATTGATAATCAAACCTATAAGTACATTTATTTTGCCGTTTCTGTCGCACATTTGGTACTAATTTGCGACGCTCGTCAAACTTCACCGAACGCTTCGAGATCCTGCTGAATCAGATTCAGCAACGTCTGCCGATCAGGAAGCTGTAACTGGTATTTCGACACGAACAACTCGTTGGCCATTCCGCCCGTGGCGTACCGCACCAGACTGTCGTCTTTGTCGGCACACAAAATAAGGCCTACGGGCGGGTTATCGCCTTCGGTCATTTCGTTTTCCCGGTAGTAGTTCAAATAGAGGTTCATCTGGCCCGCATCGCCATGATCGAACCGACCAATTTTGAGGTCAATCAGAACGTGGCATTTCAGGATTCGATGGTAGAAAACCAGGTCGATCTTGTAGTGAGTGTTGCCGAAGGTGATGCGCCGCTGACGAGCCTCGAAACAGAACCCCCGCCCCAGTTCGGTCAGGAATTCCTGTAAGTGATTCAAAATCGATGTTTCCAGATCATTCTCGGAGTACTCGGCTCTCTCAGTCAGATTCAGAAATTCTAGCACATAAGGATTCCGCATCTGGTCGGACGGGATGCCGAGCTGTCCCTCTGCTATACGACCAATCACAGCAGCTTTGTCGGTAGAAAGCCCCGTGCGTTCAAACAACAGGGTGGTAGTCGCCCGCGTTAACTCCCGCACGCTCCAGCCGTTTTTAATGGTTTCTATTTCGTAGAATCTTCGTTTTAGTTCCGAGTCCAAACGGATCAGCTCAATAAAATGCGAGAAGGCAAGCGTATTCAGTAACCGGCTGGGCGACATTTTCAAGTGTTCATCTTCTTTGTTTTGGGCAGTTCCCAATTCGCCAGACGGCGTCTGGTGAATTGGTCCCAACTTCATTTCCTGAACCACATAGGGCATAAACCAGCCATAGGTCAGGTAAAACTGTCGGAAGTTTCGCAGGTTCGTAATGGTCATGCCCTTGATGGCCGACAACCGCTCGGCAGTACGTTCCATAAGCCGCTGTCCGTACATGGCCCGGTCGTCACCGTTTTGCTCAAACTCGACCAAATAGTAACCAATCAGCCAGTTGCGTACTGTCAAAGCGGTATTCACTTGCTGGCTGGCTCGCGCCGAAAGGTCGTAATGGGTGCTCTCTAAGGTGCTGATTAGCTGTTCGAAAGTCATTGGTAAGGTTTTAGGGTTAAGCTCGTCAAAACAGATAGATAAACATTCGAGGGTAAGACCCGCTCAATTGTCTACGCACTGCGTAGACAATTTATGAAAAGAATATCCCTAAAACCCCATCGCTGTCAAATGCCCCTTCACCCGCTGCTCGATCTCGCCCAGCGATGTTTCTAAGTCGGGCAGGGGCGTTTCGTAGCGTTCGGCCAGCTCCTTGATGCGCTGCGTAAGACGGTGACTGATGTTGTCCATCTCGGTACCGATACGCTGCTCAATACTTGCCATCCACTTCTTCTCCACTACTACGGTTTTTATCTCCTCCAGTTCCAGCTGTGGATACTGTTCAATCACCTGGCGTTCGAGCATAATCTGCGCCAGCTTGATGCGGTCCTGTACCTTTTTCTCGGCCTCCATGGCCTTGCGGTAGGTTTGTAGCAGGTCATACTCGTCGGCGTTGTCGTCGGTACGCTTGCCCAGCTCCTTGATAGCCCTGGCAAGGTTACCCTTACTTATCTTGCCTTTGTCGTCCACGGCGTTAGCCAGCAGGCCATCTTCGCCGCCGTGCTCTTCGCGGAGTTCGTCCATGCTGGCGTTCAGGGTTTCAGCTTCGGCTTCCAGCGCGTCAATAGCTTCCTGCTCGGCGGCAAAGTATTCCTGCACCATCAGCGCCGGCGGAATGAGTCGACCTTCGAGGCCTTCCATACCTGGTATTTGCTTTACTACCTCCTTGTCGCCCTTTTGTGTTTTCTTTTCCAGGCGTTTTACCTGATTTCCAGCCTGCCAGCCATCGGCGGTCAGCTCATAGAAATCGTCCTGCATGATCTCAAACCAATAGTCCATCAGGTGTTGGTACATGGCATAAGGGTCGGTCAGGGGCCGGTTGGCATACTGCCGCAGTAGTTTTTCCGATAGCTGATGAATTTCTTCCTTGGGTTTGAAGCCCGTATTCAGCCCCTTAGCGTAGGAAATGGTTTCCTGTTTCCAGTGTTCAAAGACGGCGTTCATCTGCTCGCCAAAGGCCGTAAACTCCGGATGGTGGAAGATCCGGTTTTTGATGTCGGCAATGGGGGTGGTCAGCTGATAGTAGTTCGCACGGCTGGGTATGGGCTCAAACAGTTCAGCTTTCAGAGACGGGTAGACGGTCCAGTATTTTTGCAGGGCATCCACGTCACGTGTAGGAATGCCTCCCAGCAAGTGGGCTTCGATGTCCTGCACATCTTCTTCTTCCTGGCTGTCGATGTAGCGAGGAATATTGAGGTTATAGTCGTTTTTTGGATCCGCAATTTCGCTCAGTGGAATCAGCCGTGAATACTTCGGAATTTCGATTTGCTGGTTAAAAGTATCCACCATGCGGTGAATATCCTGCTCGCGCAGGCGGTTCTTGTTCCCATCCTTGATAAAACCCCGGCTGGCATCAATCATAAAAATGTGCGTCCGGCGGGCGGCGTCAGATTTATCAATCACCAGGAGCGATGCCGCAATACCCGTGCCGTAGAACAGGTTAGGCGGCAGACCGATGATGCCTTTGATGTACCCCCGTTGAATCAACTTCTTTCGGATGTCTGCCTCGGCATTGCCCCGGAAGAGTACCCCCAACGGCAAAACGATGCAGGCCTTGCCAGTAGATTTAAGCGATTTGATCAGGTGGAGCAAAAAAGCGAAGTCGCCGTTCTTCTTGGGTGGTGCGGCATCGTAACCGTCAAAGCGGCCGTAGGGATCGTTAGTAGGATCCAACCCGTTCATCCATGACTTATAGCTAAACGGGGGGTTAGCAACGGCGTAGTCGAAGGTTTTGAGCTGACTATTGGCTTCGTCGGTAAACTGCGGAGCCGCGAGCGTATTGCCCTGCACAATCTCGGCGTCGGCGTTGCCATGCAGCCACATATTCATGACGGCCAGGGCACGGGTAGCATTGTCGTTTTCCTGTCCGTAGATGGTGATGCCGTGCGGGGCTTCATCAGAGGCTTTTAGCAGCAGCGAACCCGAACCACAGGTAGGGTCATAGATTGTCTCTGACTGACTTTGAGACCTCTCAATGCCAATAACCCTGGCCATCACCCGCGAAACCTCGGAGGGTGTATAAAACTGGCCTTTGCTCTTGCCGCTTTCAGTGGCAAAGTGGCGCATGAGATACTCGTAGGCGTCGCCCAGTAAATCGTCGTTTTCAACACGGTTGTCGCTGAAATCCAATTCAGGTTTTTCAAAAATAGAAACCAGATTGGTAAGCCGGTCTACCATTTCTTTACCTCGCCCCAGTTTTTCGGGATCGTTAAAATCGGCTACGGTGATGACGCCCGTCAGGCCGTTGGCCTGGGCAAAAGCGCCGATGATTTTGTTGATCTTGTCGCCGATGTCGGGCTTGCCTTTCTGCTGAATCATGTCGGAAAAACTTGCTCCGGCAGGAATTTCAATAAGAGGGTCCTGCTTATCGGAAACATACTTCATGAACAGCATCACCAACACGTAGTCTTTGTATTGGCTGGCGTCCATACTACCCCGCAGTTCGTCGCAACTTGCCCAGAGTGAGCTATATAATTCGGATTTTTTAACGGCCATAGGTCGTGGTAAGTGAGTTGGGTATTTTGCAATAGGTACGTAAAGGGGCAAAGATAGACTTCTTGGAGAGTTACTCAATGCTGAAAAGCTCGTTGGGAGAGAGAAAAGGGGACTTGTCCGTTGATAGCAAGAATTACCAATTTGATGTGTTTCAACTGGGTGATATGCTCCATCTGCCGGGTGGCCATACAGGAACTTCGCTATTTATCCCCCTACCATTTTTTGTATTACAAGGTGAAATCTCATTTGACTACATCGCTGACTGATGCAGCAATGCGATCCGTTCTTCGTAAGTACTGGTTCGCTTCCTGATTCGATGGCTTTTGCCCTCTGATTCATTGCTGGCGTATAGAGAATCAGAGCAGACAAACCCTATGAATCACAACAGATTTGGACCGGAAATACCCCCCTTCGTTCGAATCGCAACGAATACACAAATTTTAGCACTGATTCATTGGACCACGGCTGTGAGTCGGAGCTGCGAATACAGTGACTCACAGCTGGTTTATAGGTAGTTACTGTATTTCGCTCAGAAAGAGGTGCAGGTAGCGAATTCATTCTGATTCGCAGCTGTGATTACAAGCAATCGGTTGTATTTTCAGCTATGAATCACAACAGATTCGGACCGGAAATACCACTCTTTGCTTGGATCGCAACGAATACACAAATTATAGCACTGATTCATTGGACCACGTCTGTGAGTCGGAGCTGCGAATACAGTGATTCACAGCCGAGATTACAAGCAGTCAGTTATATTCTCTGCAATGAATCACAACAGATTCGGACCGTGTTAAAAAGGCGGATGGATTCATTTCTCTGATTCAGGGTAAATTCAGAGCCTTTTACGGGAATACCGGTAAGAACTTTTAGAAAAAGTAGCTTTAAACTAGCTGTGGAGAATTTCCGGGAGGAGTCGACACTTAGATAACCTATTAAGGTAGCCCCGGCCACTAAAAAAGAAACCAAATCTGAGGCCCTTTTCATTCTAAAATGTGCTGCTGATGTTGCTCCTCTCCCATCTCCTGACCCGTTTCAGCTAATTGTATAGGCAGAATTGAAGATCAAGCCCAGTGAATAGGCCCATACGAAGGCAAATGTGATACGTATGTACCGAAAATTGCGTGTAAAATACCCTTAAAAGCCCAATTACTCTGCCTAAATCGGGCTATTCAATTGTAACAGGGGGTGTAACACCCTTGTAACACCCTGAACCGGCAGGTGTAACACCCCTGTAACACCTTTGTAACACCCCTGTAACACCCCCTGTTTCCTTAGCTGGAAGGATCATAGAATACAGAATTAGGAGTGTTATCATTTGACGAAATCATAAGCAGATGGGCAGCTATCTCAGGCCTTGCTGCCCATGTGGATAATAAAGGGGGCCGAAGTGATTGTGCATCCGGCTTTTGCACGAATTCAGAATAGAATATGAAATAGTTGCTAACTATGCGTTGAAATCAATAGTAAAGTTTAAATGGATTGACACAATAACGCTGACAGGTAGATTTCTGAGCCATTAGGTTCCGGCATACAACCACAGGCAAAAAACAAATGTCTACGTGGAAGTCGTGACCTTTTTTTCCTTTCTTTTAATTTAACCCTCAGTTCGGAAAATCAAATGCCATTTTTGAATTCCTATTTTACTTTTGACACGAATGGGTAGTTGAAACCAAAATTCGTTATATACAGTGCTCCTCAAATTACCGAATTAAAAAGCAGATGTGTGGAGAAAATTTGAAAAAAATTAACATTAACATATTCTTACATTAAGCATAATTGGTTGATTTTTTAGTTTATTTAAAAATCTCTTTCAGCCTATTGTACAACCTATATAATAAACTAGGGGAAAATTAATAGTATTTCTAGATTAACGAATGATGCCTATTTTTTTATGAGTGTTTTTTTAGAATTTCTGAATCAACTTGTTCCACTCGACGAGCGAACAAGTATCCTTGTTCAAAGCGCTGTAAGCAAAAGATTAATCAAAAAGAAAACCATCCTGCAGCGGGAAGGCTCTGTTTGCAGGAAATTTTATTTTATTGAAAAAGGATGCGCTCGTGTTTATTATCATAAAGATGATAAAGAAATTACGGGCTGGTTTGGCCTTGAAGGCATGATTGTCAGCTGTATTGACAGTCTATTCACGGCAGATAAGACAATCTACAATATCGAGTTACTCGAAGATTCGGTTCTGCACACCGTTCAATATGATATAATCGAACAATCGTTTTTGGATTACCCCCTACTCGAAAGATTGGGTCGACTACTGGTCACCCAAAACTATCTTCTTCTTGACCAGAGAATGAAAATGATTATCTTCCATTCTGCCGAGGAAAGGTACCAGTTATTACTTCGCCAGGAACCTCGCGCCCTGCAAAGAATCCCATTGAGCTATATTGCTTCTTACCTAAATGTCACTCAGGAAACATTGAGTCGAATCAGGGCGAAATATTAAATCCTGATTTTTTTGATTTACTAATCATTTTTTGATTTTTGTCAAGTAGCAGGCATTTCGATTAGCCGATATTTGCCTATCAACCAAACGAAAAGAGGAAATGAAAGCACTCAATGCAATTCTTGTCGTCCTGCTTACTGTGGCTTCACTACTGAGCTGCAAAGACCTTGAACCAAGGTCTCCCGTCCAGGTTGGCAATCAAGCCAACGCCAAAGAATTTACCGTAGCTGAAGCTAAAACCTGGTTTCAAGGTTCTGTCGTTACAGCTACCAAAAGAAACGCCCGCACAAATGCCAACGGAGCCTGGAATAAAGAGGCCGTTTGGAATTTTGCCGTACCCCGAAATACGGCAGAAGTTGGGCAAGTAGTGATCGTTCCTCTAAAATATATGAACGACATCCCAGCAATTTCATTTGGTGATTCTAAGCAGAAAAAAAAGACTCCTGGAAAAGAAATCAATTTTTCTTCCCGACTAATAATATGGAAGAACAAACTGGGTGGATTCGAGTACCAGGTACACAATATTATGCCTGATGAAAACGACCAGAAGAAAAACGGAAAGACCCTCACGAAAGAGTTTTCTGGAATGCTTACGGTTACTGACCTCGATGGCAACTTTATAGAAGGCTTCACTTATAAAAATGGCAAAATTACGGGCAAGCTCAGTCCGAAACTAAAAAATGCAAGGGTAGTCTCTAACCCCTGCGGAAGCTCTCAGTATCATGAATACGAGGTTGAGTGGTGGTCGATTGCATGCGTAAATGGAAACTGTTACGCACCAACCTATATGTATTCGGAGGTCTATTATATTTGTGAACAAAGCGATCATGGTTCTGATGGCGTGACGCCCCCTCCCACAGTGTCCAGCCCTTCATACATAACCAACAACTACAATACCAATGGGCAGTATCTCTATCAGATAGATGGTAGTGGACCTGGAATCAATATTAGGACAGAATTGGACTGCTTCAAAATGAATTCAAGTTCAGGAAGCGCTTACAAAGTAGTCGTTTACGTAGATCAGGTAAGACCAGGCACAAGAACTATAGGGTTAAGTTCATCTGACTCCTCACCAGGCCATGTTTTTATTGGTCTCGAAATGATGTACGGTGGCCAGAAGATCGTGAGGAATGTAGGATTCTATCCCAATGGAATAGTCACTCCCTTAAATCCTAGTGTATCTGGACATGTTAGAGCTGACACTCGCGGATATGACGTCAAACTTGAAATTCAAGTGTCTAAAAATCAGTTTGATGGAATAGTTGACCAACTTATCGCAACTGCTGAAAACACTTATAATCTCAATAACAACAACTGCACAGATTACGTTTTGGATGCATGTTCCTCCTACCAAATCTCACTTCCTCAAACCTCAGGAAGTTGGTGGGGTGGAGGTGGTCTCAACCCTTCGGATTTAGGAGAAGACATCAGAAGTATGTCTCTGGCACCAAACATGACACGCAGTACAACCGCTGGCTATCCAACCCAAAAACAGGGTGGTTGTTAAATCAACACTAATCATGTTTAGAAATAATAAAAAATTGTTACTGATCTTGGGATTATTTTTGATTATTTCAAATCTACCCCCAATCAAGCCGCTGCTGGAAATGTTTTTTTCCTACGAATATATCTATGTTTCAGATGATCTCGTGTTCATTGAGAGTGAGATCAAGAGTAAGGGAAGAAATTATGATGAGGTACTTAGATGGTTTGATTATTACAAGAAAGAATGCAAACAGCCTGATGCCATCGTGTACAGAGCATTCCGGATTAATCCGCTTAAATTTTGGCTTTGGTGGGAGTTCCTGACTCATCCAAAATTTCGATTGCCTTATAAGAAGGTTCCGCAAGAATACTTTGAGAATCATTATTCTAACTCGGGTTGCGGATAAAGGGGTTAAATTAAAATTTTGTTTTGATAATACCTAAGAAAGAGTGGCAAGCCAAGTTGGCTTGCCACTCTTTCTTAGGTGAGGCTTAACTATTAAAAGGTGCAATTTTCCCCGCGGCTCTCTGAGCTCAATTGCCATTCCAGACCTTGTCATTCACTGTGAGGAGATTTTATTGCTTAATGTCAGAGATCTCTCCCGGTGCCAAAATACAGATTTGGGATAGCTCCTTGATGTGGGAGAGCAGCAGGGAAGGCTTGTTTTAGAGATGGAGTCAATCCTGATCTTTTCATAACAGGAAATTCGTTTTACAATCTCTATTAAAGTAATTAAAACGTATTTAAAACGATATAAAATCAAATTTTAACGTTTTAAATGACTACATTAGGGGCAACCAAATGCTAAAACCCATCTTCCATTTTTTTTATTTCTATCTCCCGTGAAGCAATTGATAAAAATGCTTGTGGAAAAAGGTCCTGAGCGACTCCCACCAACATTCCCTCCAACATTGGATCTTTCAGGTTTTCCGAAAAGCTCAGATTATCCTTGTACGTAGACTTAAAATAGCCTCCCCGGAGTTTAACAATCAATTGCTCCTGAATACTCAAATCTTCCTGAGTGAGGCTTCTAAAAATAGCCACTTTTTCCTGGTAGACCATTTCTTTTAGTTTCTCAACATTCTCATGACTAAGTTGTGAAATTTCCTTTTCCGCCTTCTTTTGCTTGGCCTTCGTTGCCTTCTGCTCCTTCAATACCTTCTCACTATCCACAAATTCGGGCATAGAGACCATTTTCTGCATGTACGCGGCCACATCCTTCACCTTCCCTCCGTTGAGCTTTCCTAGCCCATATTCTACCCCTTTTTTTATTTGCTCATATGAGTACTTGTCGAACCAGGCTTTTACCACGGATTCCGGGACGTACTCTTTTACAAGCTCTAAAATCTCCTGTATCTGCGGATCTACGTCGGTTAGTACTTGTTTTTTATTCTTCCTTATCTTGAAACGCAGCTTGATTACTTTTTTGCCTGCCTTTACTTCTTCATAGTCAAAGTACAACTCTGAGTTTTTTATAAGCTCATTCCGCGCTTGGTTAAGTACTTTTAATTTGAAATCGTAGTAGTTCTTGTACTTATTCTCAATTCCAAATATTCTCTTCAACTCCTCCAGCTCATACTCAAAGCCCTTAAAGCGTTCGTACTCCTTACAAAACTCATAGAAGCGTATGGAATATACGCTATCCAGGTGCATAATATTACGTATATCTATCACCGTGAAGTTCTCTTTGATCTGTAAAATGAAGGGTTTGATCTTGCTGGGAATCTCGAAAGTAAAGTATCCCTCTTTCTTGTGATAGACAATTGTGTTAATAAAATTAGACTCCAATCGGATGTTTTCATCCTCATAGTTGATGTCTTTCTTGCGGAGCTTACTAAGCTCCTCCTGCAAGTAAGTATGAATGTTTTTGGAGCCGCTCCCAATGAATTTCGTAATCTCTTTGACCGAAAGCTTTATCTCCGGAATATCGTCCAGGCTTTGATCTATGCTAGCAATAATTTTTAAGAAGACTTTTAGCTGCACAGCAGTTATATCAAACCGCGCATTGATGATTGGATTGGTTTTGATTAATCTGTGGGGATCGTTCGCAATTGAAAGTAATGCCTTATCTCTTTTTTCTTCCATGAATCCTGATGTGTTTAAAACGACTCATACTCATCGGTAGTCGTAGAACAAAAGTAAGAGAGTATTTTATTTAATACCAGAAAAACGACTTATTTTTTTCTTAGTCGTTTTTTGACCCCATAAAAGTCGTTTTTTGACCCCATAAAAGTCGTTTTTTGACCCCATAAAAGTCGTTTTTGACCCCATAAAAGTCGTTTTTAACCCCATAAAAGTCGTTTTTAACACTGTTAACCATACTGATTTTCAATAGGTTACGAAGGAGGAAAGTTAGGAAAGAGAGGAAAGGTAAAAGAAAGAAACAAACAGTGTTTTTTTTAAAATTTTAGTAAAAAAAATAAAAATTTAGCTGTTGAAGAGAATCGATCCAATTAGTACTTTTTCAAGAATCGATCACAATTGACACAGTCATTGGACTTCCTTTTGACTGTCTGTAAAGAAAGAAAGTTTTTGCGCCGACCCCATAAAAGTCGTTTTTGTCTCTATAATCTTTTGATATTCAATACATTATGATTTAAATGTTTGTATTGGATACACTTTCGCAATCAAAATTTGTGAATGACAAACTAGCAGTTAGAATATCATAATACATAATCACTTGATAATTAGCCGATTACGTTATCATGCTCCAAAATGAGGCACTTTTTTAAAAAAAAACTTTTTTTGGGCCTGCGGAGTAAAGATTTTTTGATAAACACTCCTTTTGTCGGTATTTGTCGCAGTTTGTCGGTTTTTTCCTGTATTTGTCCGAATTATGGTTCTTTTGTCCGTTTTTATGCTAAAAACGACTTTTATGGGGTCATAATTTATTGGCTATTTCATGTAGTCAGTGTAGATTTCTTGACGTGATAAATTTACTTATTTGTCTTATATGTATATTTGTTTTCTCTTTATTGGCCTTCTTTCATGGAGTTCTATATCTGACTTTTCTAGCATTTGTTCTCATATTCAAATCCTAACCGGCGTATCTCGTTGCTTGAAGTAAGAAATAACTGATCATAAATTGAGTAAAGCAATATTGAATTGAGGATTGTACGATGGCAAACTGATAGATTTATTTGGTTTCATTCTAGCAATCAGAGCGGGTTTAACCAGCTAAAATTACTGATAACCAAGTATATAAATATAAAAAGGTAGTGTAAGTATATGTGTGTTTAAGTAAATACTTAAACACACATATACTTATTTACTTATTTAAGTATATCTGCTTCAATCAAACTCAGCACGTAATCACGGACTGTCATACCTTCTTGCGCCAGCTTTACTTTCATTTTTTTGAAAAGCTCTTTGTCAATATCAACGCTTAGGCGGGTGATCTCCTTTTTACCGGTAGAATGGAGCTCCTTCACTGCTTTCTCCGTTTTTTCGACATCAATAACTGTTTTTTTTATATTCTGCCTGGGGCTCAGGCCCAGCGTCTCTTTTAAGCCTAATTTTTCCTTTGCCATGGTTTTGTCTTTTTAATTGGTGCTTACTTGATCTTTTTCATAATTTTTGAAATTTCATTGTATAGAGCTACAAGCTCTTCCTGGGCTTTCTTGTCTTTATATTCAATCACGCCAAGTCCTTTAATTACGGCCTCTCGATAAGCTGTACGATTTTTTAGTGTATTCTTCAAGACTGGAATTTCCGTGTCTTCCAGGACTTCCCGAACCTCCTTTGAAAGGTTTGTATTGGGCTGAAACTGATTCATCAAAAAGTAAGCTGGTAGCTTTTTTTCTCGTTCTGCTTCTGCATCATGGTATCGTTCTAAGAACTGCTCAGTTGCCCATATATCGAGACCGCTAGGCAAGATTGGAATCAACAGCAGGTCTGCCAGTAGGATAATCTTGCTAGTTACCTTATTGAGCGAAGGAGTACCATCAATGAGAATGATGTCGTAGTCCTTACTCAAATGTTTCGCATTTTTTGAAAGTTCTATACCATCCGGCTGCCCAAATACAGGAATCGCAGGAGCGTCGTCCGGGCGCAAACCTGACCAGCGTATAGCACTTTGGTTCGTATCAACATCCAGGATACACACTTTATAACCCGCATGAGCAAAGCATACGGCAAGATTTTGTGATAGTGTTGATTTACCAACACCCCCTTTTAGGCTAGTTACAGATATAATCATTAGATAATCAGATTGCTTGTGGGTGTAAAGGTAAGTAAATACTTAAACCAACAAATACTTATTTACTTAAATAAGTATTTGTTGGTTGGATTAACGTAAACACTTTTATGTCGAACAACAAAATTGGAGTGTTACGTGGAGAAGCATTTCTACTATGACGTAAAACGTAAGTATTTACTTATTTAAGTAAATGTTGGGATAAGTAAGAATACTATTTCGTGCCTTGCTGCAGGTATATATTTGGTTTTCTGATCACGGTATGGACCTTTCTGGGCGCAGGCAGGCCAAGTTTAAGCTTCTAAGTGATTTTTTTAGACATTCAGTGACTATTCTACTTAACATAACACGACTATGGAAATTGAAGATGCACTGTTGATACTCTAACTTCTTAGGGCCATTTTTCTTTACTCTTGAATCACCTGACAAATTTATACGAGTTTTTTTTGGACCGTAGCGAGGAAGGGTGCAAAAAGTATAAAAGGGTACACTGGGGATAGAAAAGACCTAGCTAGAGAGCACTCTTGAAAGCTGAAATAGCAATAATGCTCAATATAGAGGAGAAAACTGCTGCTGAAATTATAGTCATCAATCTAACAGTATCCTCGGAAGCGATGGGGCAAAAGTGAACATTGTATGTTGCTATGCATTTAATTCGAAAAATCAAATGCCTCACATATCATCCGATATTACTTACTCCCTAAATAGCTGCAACCGACTCAAAATTAATAGTTTATGTGGCTTAGAGCTATGTAATTATTCTAGTTACGCAGTATTCCGCACATCTAAAAGAAAACCTCAATCGAGTGTCTGAAAAGAACTAAATCCTTATCTATTTGAAATCACTGGCCATTATTACAATAGCATGAGGATCATTCAACTATAAAGTATTCAAATGCAACTGCTCAGAACCGAAGGTTATTTGTGATCTGTTTAGAATTTAGTTAATAGAAGTAAATAATGGACACAAAACAGACAAACTGGCATTGTTATTGATGATTTATCATAAATTGTAACCAATGCTTGTGCGCAAAGGTAAAGGTACACATACTAAAACATTTAGGAGCCTCACTAATTTTTAACCTAATAGTACTTTTATGCGTGATTTTACAGTTCCACATTATGACTCATCCAGTTGGCATCAACTCACCCATCGAGAATGGGAGGTGCTACTTTTGCTAGCTGACGACCTTGATAACCAAGATATTGCTGAAAGAATATCTGTATCAATCAAGAGTGTCAAAAACTATCGAAACCGAATTAGTGACAGGCTGCAACAAAAAGGCCCGCATGTATTAGCTCGTTATGCTCGTCGTAATCGCAATTATTTGAGGGAATTATACATGCAGCACACTGGTAAATCACCATCATAAAAATTTTGGTGATTGAGTATCTTTTAAAGATAGGGTAAAAAGACCTCAAAAAGACCTCAATTTTTGAGGTCTTTTTGAGGTCTTTTTACCCTTGCATCAAATGTGGCGAATAACCTAATTTTGTCATAAATAAAGGCTGAAATTTTAATATCAATCCTTTAAATTCAGTTTTGGAGTTGTGAAACCCATATTAACTTTTGGTTTCTATAATGTGCCAAAATTATACAAAAAAATGAGTATTGATTAGGTATTCTAAAAGTGTACTAATGAATTTGACGGTAATATGGGTAGCCAATACCTTTTAATTTACTATCTGAATAATAGATATTTAGATAAATAAGGACTTGTAAATACATATATGTCCCTTCTTGCGATATTTTAAAATAGTTAAGGCATAACTAATTGATTATGAGGCATTATATGATAATTAAATTAAAAATATCTTGCATTTTAGCAAGGTACAGTAGATTGTGCACTTAACCATACCTTAGTAGGCAAGTATTTTATATACTTGCAAATTAAAACGAATAAAGGATAGTTATTAAAAATTTTGGTTTTAGTATTTAAATGCTTAAAGATAGCATTTTGTAATAATATTTATTAAGGAGCTACATATATCAATACATATCGTATTCCCTTGAAAAATAATTTTAGATACAATTTATATTAATTATATATTTCATTTCCGAATTTCTATTGTGATTTTCCATCAATAACTCTTTTCATATCGCATAATCTTTATGAAACAAAAACTTTTGCCCTGCATCCTTACGGTTGCTGCGGGCTTACTTTGCCAAAATGCATTGGCGCAAGTGGGGGGGCGTGCCTACCAGGACTTAAACGCAAATGGGAAATACGATAGTCCATCTGAAAAAGGCATTAGCCAGATAAAGGTTTTAGCGTACGACCGTATGGGCCAATTGTTAGGAACTTCCTTAACGGACACAATTGGGCTCTATTCTCTTTCGGGTATACCACCGCAGCCACTCCGAATTGAATTTGAAGGTTTGCCAGTAGGTTTCCATCCTACAATTGGCCAATATCTTAACCGATTCATTGATGGAAGGCGGAGAGAGGTAATAGATCTAGGTTTGTATCAACCAACTGCTTATGTAAGTGAGTCGCCAAAAATTGCCGTTAGTATACAGCCAATGGGCGATCATACAGACAGCAGAATAGATTCATTAGGAATAAGTACTATCCGTATCCTCATGTCTGATTCCCTAGTAAGAGATGATAGAATACAAATTAGCCCCAAGTATACAGGTTGTATTTGGGGGCTCACCTATGATAGGTCACACAATTTGCTCTACTCTGCAGCGCTAGCTAAGCGACACAGTGGGTTTGGACCATTAGGTTCAGGTGGAATCTACAAGACCAATCTTTTGACAGGGAAAACTATTCCTTTTGCTTCTTTAGATTCCTTAGGAGGAAACACGGGTCCAAAAGATTTAGTACGTGATTTATCCTCCCGATTCGAGAGCCCAATGAATGACTCTTTAATGTTTCCTCTCGTGGGAAAGATGGGACTTGGGGGAATTGATTTATCCAAAAACAAACGTATATTATATACCGTTAGTCTATTTGATAGAAAATTGTATTCCCTTCAATTACCAGACAATGACAAAGCTCCTACTTCAAAAGATCTTAACAGCTTTGATCTTGCGGTACCCAGATGTAGGGGTGGAACCTACCGCCCTTTTGCGGTCAAATCTTATAAAGATAAGGTTTATGTTGGTGGTGTGTGCGATGCTCAACGTTCAGGTAAATCCAAGGATTTGATAGGTTATGTTCATTCTTTTGACCCCGAGACCAGGAAAATGGCCCAAGTGATTTCTTTTCCTCTTAACTATGAAAGAGGGACAGTTGAATATGGGATAGGAAATTGGTTTGCATGGACTGACAATCCTAAGGAGGTTATGCTTAAAGAGCCCGCATGGTGGGCAGTACATCCACAACCCATCCTTTCAGATATTGAATTTGACTCCGATGGTAGTCTTATAATTGGCCTGATGGATCGTCTAGGTCATCAAATGGCTTCTGGCAAGGGTACATCTGATGGTCAGTGGAAACAAACCATAGTTATTTCAGCAGGCGATGTTTTAAGAGCAACACCCAAGAGAAAAAATTTCAGCTTGGAGGCAAATGCCAGCGTGGGTAGAAATGAAAGCAAAGGGCACAATAATGAACAGGGGCCACAGGGGGGCGAATTCTATTTTGAAGATATTTTTTCCGTAGGTCAGACGACTTATCACCAGGAGAATGGGATGGGTGGCCTTGCCATTTTACCTAATAACGGCTTGGTATTAGTCAGTAGTCGCGAGCCCATAGCCGAGTACAATTCAGCCGGGATTAGCGCTTATGATAACGTAACTGGTAAGAAAGTGGGTAGTTTAGTAGCATATCAACAAAATTCTACAACGGAATTTGTGGGTCGCAAGAGTAATCATATAGGTGATGTAGAGGTATTAGGGGCAGCTCCACCTACACTTTTGGGCCACCGGGTATGGCAGGACTGTAATGAAAACGGTTTACAGGATGCGGATGAAGTTGGTTTGTCAAATGTTAAAGTAGGTTTGTGGCGAGAATCGAATCTAATTGCAACGACACAAACCGATAGCCTTGGTATTTATTACTTTGACAGCCGATTTTTAACCAGGGGTCTAAACCCAGGAGAAAAGTATGAACTTCGTATTCCGTTACAGCAAGAGCCATATGGTCTTTTACAAATTGCTCCATCTGCAAAAGAACTAAGACAAGATATTGATAATGATGCACTTGAACAAATGGGTCATGCTGTAATTCCGTTTGTTGCCCCTGTTCAAGGAGAGAATATGTTTAATTTGGATTTTGGGTTCAAATGTGTGAATAAATCAAATGTAACAGCAGAACTACTATGTAATGGAACCGATTTATCCAACGCCACAATAGCCCTGAAACTTGACAACTATACTAGTGACGAACGGTACGATTTGACTCCGACTCCAATTTATACGGGTCGGGCGGATCACTCCTCCGCAGATCAAATACCAGACCAGGGGCTTCTACAAAATCAACCTCTGGCTTCGCTAACTGAAATTGCTCTTAGCATTAGGATATTTAACGTAAGCGGCTGCTACAAGGTATCCGGCCTACCAACTACATAATAGTTAATTACTGACCTTTGCTAAAATTTTGCGGAAACAGATCGGCAATGTCTTTATGATTAATCGTAGCGATGTTTTGCAGGGTGTTTTTCAGCCAATTGTA
>NZ_SMJU01000022.1 GCF_004348825.1 Arundinibacter roseus | reverse complement strand
AGTTGACGGTGTAGGTGGTTAAATCGCTGGCACAAACCGGATTTCCGCTGCTGGTAATTTCTGGCTGCGGCTTAACGGTCACGGTTGCGGTGGTTTCCCCTTCGCATCCATTCACCAAACAGGTGGCAGTGTAGGTAGTGGTTACGGCTGGGCTGACGGTTTTGATCAGGCCCGTCGTGGCGTCGTTCCAGGTTACGGTTCCGGCGCAGTTGGTCACCGTAAGCGTGGCGCTTTCACCTACACAAATTGCGGGACTGTTGACCGAAGGCGTTGGTAGCGGGTTGACTGTTAATATAACAAATGCGGTATCAGCACAGGTCGATTCACCGGTAGTGTTGACTACCACCGCATAGTATTTTGTACCAGCTGTGCCAAGTGCCGCGCCGGTGGGCGTGAAGCTTGAAGTTGTAGCAATGCTGGAACCCAAGGCAGCGCTTGTGGTATCAGCCAACGGGCCGTACCAATTGTATTCTACGCCGGTAGCAGGGGTGGCGCTGAAAGCTATGGCCGGAGAACCAACACATACAACCTGTTTCTTTGGACTGACCGAGGCTATTGGAGAAGTACAACAAGTAGTTGCCACGATGATCGTTACATCATCAGCTGAGGAGCATACACCATTTGAAACCGTCCACCTGAAAACATAAGTACCATCTGAAAGACCACTTGCATTTGTAGAGCTACTGATTGAATTACCAAAAGTAGCAGGCGAAGGTCCGCTTACCTGCGTCCAGGAACCTGTTTCACCAGAAGAGAGTGCACCAGCTGAGAGCATAGACGAAGTTGTCCCACATAAATCCTGATCATTCCCTGCATTTACAGACAGACTTGGCTTTACTGTAATTAATACATTATCAGTAGCTTTACACTGAGTTGCATTATTTGTAACAGTGAGAATGTAAAAGGTTGTAGACGTAGGAGAAGCCAGGGGCTGGGCAATTGTTGCAGAACTTAAACCGCTGGATGGACTCCATGCATATGAGAAACCAGCAACAGCTGGTGTACCAAGCTGAATACCAGGTCCACTACCACACAGTAAACTGTCCGGTCCAGCATCCACAGAAGGTGGGGGGGTGACAGCAATAGTTACCTGATCCGTAGCGGTGCACGAACCCGTACTCACGGTTACAGTATAAGTTGTCGTACTTATTGGAGAAGCAAGGGGTTGAGATATTGATGTATTACTTAATCCGGTTGCTGGACTCCATTGATAAGTGTAGCCGGGTTGGGCAGCGCTGCCAACTTGAACCGTACTGCCTTCACAAATTGACTGATCAAACCCAGCGTTAATTATAATAGGAGTACTAAGAACAGTAATTGTAACAGGCTTGCTATCAAAGCATCCCTCATTATTTGTGACAGATAGATTATAGGTCGTAGTAGTTGTTGGATTTGCAATAGGATTTGAACAATTGGTGCAGCTCAGACCATCTGCTGGCGCCCAGGTGTAGGTATAACCAGCAATATCCGGGCCGCCAAGCTGTATCGATGAACCAATACATATAGTTGCGTCGGATCCAGGTACGGCGGTTGCCTGTGAAGGGGATATGGAAACTTGATCTGTCGATGAACAGCCGTTAGCATTCGATACGGTTAAGGTATATGTGAGTATACTACTGCTATTACCTGGATAAAATACCGTAGGCTGGGCAATGTTTGGATTACTCAGATTTGTACCAGGTGACCATGAGTAGGTTAATCCACTTTGTGCGGGGGTGCCGATTAGTATGCTTCCACCTATACAAGCCAACTTGTCTGGTCCGGCGTTTGCAACAGGAGCCTGTAATGGACTAAGTGTTATAAGTACTTCATCAGAAGAAACGCAACCATTTTGCGACGTGGCGGTTAATGTATAGATCGTGTTTGCTGTTGGTGAAGCAATTGGATTAAGACAATTTGTACAAGAAAGTCCTGTTCCAGGTGACCATGATATATTCACACCGGCAGATACCAAACCCGAAAGTTGAACAGAGCCACCTTGACAGATAATTACATCATCACCAGCGTTGACTGTAGGGGGGGAGTTGACCGACACCGTCACTGTTGATGTAGCCGAACAGCCACCGCCACTTACAGTCAAGGTGTAAGTAGTGGTACTAGAAGGACTGGCAAGGGGCTGTGCAATGGCAGCATTAGTTAGGCCGGTAGAGGGACTCCATGTATAGCTTAGTCCGCTAATGGCTGGTGTGCCAATTTGAACAGCCGTTCCCCCTACACAGAAAGATTTAGGTGCTCCGGCGTTGGACACTACGCTGGGAGATACCAAAACCTGATCCACGGCCGTACATCCAGTTTCAGGGTTGGTTACAGTAAGTGTATAGGTTACTAGGCTATTTATTGGACCTGTCACAGTTGGCTGTGCCACAGTGGTGCTTGATAAGCCGGTGCCGGGACTCCATGAATACAACAATCCAGCTTGTGCCGCTGTGCCAATTGTAACTGGCGAACCAGTAGGGCAGAAGGCTTTATCGGGGCCTGCGTTGGCCGGGGGGGGAGTGGCTCCCCCAATATTAACAACAATTTGATCTGTGTTATCACATCCTTGTGAATTTAGTCTCGAAACCGTCAAAACGTAGGATGTATTGGAAGTAGGTGTAGCAAAAGGCTGGGCGATTGATGTGCTGCTGAGACCCAAAGCAGGAGACCATGAATATACCAAATCTGGTTCAGTGGGAGCGGTACCTAGTTGCACAGTTCCTCCCGGGCAGATATTGACCGATGATAGTCCAGCATCGGCCAATGGTTTTGATTTACTGACCATCTTTACGGTATCTCGCTTGAAACAACCCGTGGCGTTATCTGTAACCGTCAGAATAAACGTTTGACTAGTAAATAGTGTAACTTCGGGCTGCGCTACATTTCCGCTAGGCAATAGGCCTGTATTAGGTTGCCAGCTATATGACTGACCCGGAATGGCCGGTGTTCCTAATTCAACAATTACATTTTCACAAAACTCTAAATCCGGACCTGCATCAATTATCGGATCGTTCAATACTACTCTAACGGTATCTGTAAAATAGCAACCGGTGGTGGTTTCGGTAACCCTGACATAGTATGTAGTTGATACAGAAGGAGTAGCTAGCGGTTGAGCTACTGTATGTGAGTTTAATCCTGTACCAGGCGACCATTGATAGCTATATCCAGAGATCTGGGGCAATCCGATAGTCACAGGTAGGCTAGAACTACACGTTACGATATCAGGAGCATCCTGGGAAACAGTGGTTGGGGAAACTACATATTCCTTTGTACATATATTGTTCAGCGGATCGATTATCGTTTGGGTATAAGTTCCTGGTGTTGAAACTGTAATGTAGGCAGAGGAAGCGCTAAATCCATTAGGACCTGTCCATGTGTATGTAGAACCATTTGCCCCTGCGTAACCAATTTGTTGGGGAGCGCCATTGCACAAAAATACATTAGTAGTTCCACCACAGGGAGGGAGGCAACCTGTGATTTCATAATATTTACAGCCACGAGGTGTGGTTGCAACCAAATACTTTGGAGAATTAGCTGAATTCCATGGTAAGTTGCTTATTGTAGGATTATAAATAGTTGGATTGCTTAGATCTGTAGCAGCAGTACTACCTGATGCACCAAAAAAATTACCATTACTCCATACGTAGGAAGTCCCGGGGGGGCTAGCCGATGGGTCAAATACGCCGATAGTCTGACCGTTTGTCGTAGGACAAACTCCTACTGTCGGGCCGGCAGCACGTGGCAGAGGATCTACCGTTACACGCATGGTGTCATAGGCTACACAGCCTGTAAGTGGATCGGTTGCGGTGATTTGGTAGGTAATGTAGCTGCTCCAGTCTGCCGAATTATAGCCTGGCAACAAGCCTGTCATTTGAAATTGTGTAACTGAAAAGGAAGGATTTGGGCTGGTGACACTAGTCAAAAAACTGCCAGGGGACCAGATATAGGAGTAATTTGTGGGTGTAGATATCCCAATTGCCGGATCGGGAACATGGTCAGGAGCCCAGGGAGAATCCGCACACACCCGTACATCTGGAATGGATACGTTGATGACAGAAGGCGTTACAGTTACCTGATCTATCGAAGTACAACCATTTGGGGCGGTAAGGGTAAGCGTATAAGTAGTTGTTGTTGATGGATTTGCAATAGGTTGCGCAATGTTCGGATTGCTCAATCCCGTGGCCGGCGACCAGTTGTATGTAATGCCAGGTATAGCAGGTTTTCCGATTTTTGCACCAGTGGTTTGTACCCACGATCCCTGGCAGGCAAAAACATCAGGACCAGCATCTGCAACTATAATCTTTACGTTAGTCTGTGCTTTCTTTATACAGCCCTGAGCATCTGTTACGGTCAGAGTAAATAGCACGCCATCCGAAAGTGTGGCAGTCGGGTTAGAAGTGCCCGTGTTGCTTAATCCTGTATTTGGTGACCAGGAGTAAGTGTAAGGCGCCCCCATACCACCAGAGGCAGTTGGACTTCCCCCTAGCTGTACTACAACTGGTACGGGGATACCTTTATCCAGTTGTGTGCAGGCAAATATATTCTCCTCGCCAGGATTTACGACTGGTGCTGTACGTGCCTGGTCAATGGTAAGCGTGTGAATATTGCTTATAGTTGTGTCGCAGTTAACAATCACCAGGCGTCTAAACTCGGTAGTAATCGTGGTAGGCTCGGGAATAAAATTCTTTAAAGTTGCCCCCGGAATATTGGTCCAGGAACTTGCGCCCTGTCTAAATTGCCACTGATATGCTATGGCGCCACTGCTTAGGGGGTCTGGCTGGCCGCTAGTTACACCACGCAAGACTACATCGGGAAGGACTGCTGTGAGTGCAGGGGTTGCCCCAATGATTGGTTCAGGAGAAGCAAACCTGCATGCCACCTGCGAAATTGGGGATACGGTGTTGTTCGCAACGGGTACAGAACTAAATTTACTAATCGCTAATCCGCCAGAGGTTGCACCGCCGATAGGGGTTGATTGTAATCCATTTGTTGTACCAAAGTGAGACATAAAAGGGTCACTGATTCCGAGAATAAATTCATTGGGTTGTAGTACCTCCATTTTCATCAACTTAGGAAGGTAGCCTTCTCCATTTGGGTATAAGCTCAGCATGCTTGAATAGCAAAGTCCACCTCCTGTTTCATCAACTATGGAAATGAACGAGCTTACATCAATTTCAGAGACATTAATGTTTTTTAAATCATTTCGGACCGCCCCAAGAGTAGTAGGGTAGCGCTCATCACAGCCGTATCTTCCAGCGTCAGCACCATGAATGTAGGCTCTTCCTTCACTATCTAATTCAAAATTCACAACCGTTTCAATGCCTACTCCGCCCAGAAGTGTACTGTATAATAGTCCGGTAAACGAAGGGTTGAATCGGGTTAGTGTAATATCACTGTAGCCCAATTTTGCAACACCTTGGGCAAGCTTACAACCTAAAACATACCCCACAGTAAGGGTGTCTCCGGCCAATACGCTGTGCATCGCATTGGCGGTGATTGGAAATCCACCCAAATCACCGGCTGTGGGTGAAATATAAGCAGACATATTATTTGATGAAAGCAGAGTCTCCAGAGCCACTTCATCCGCTGCTGGCTTGGAAATATAATTTTGGACTGTTATTGAACCATCCGTTGAAACCCGAATATGGGGTTTAAATTCAAGGGTTTTAAAGCGGGTTACAACCTGCCCAACCGATGCCGTTGAACTAGTCATGTAGCTAGCTTCCCGGTTTGTGGCGCCCGTGTTTAGTTTGAAAACATAGCTCGAAGAAGTAGCAGTACCATTGGATAAACGAGCTGCCTGTACTGCTCCCGCCGAAGTGGGCAAACTGGCCGAAGCGTTCAATACTATACCGTAGACCTCACCAGCTGCCGTAACCAATAGATCTCCTGGCTTTTCGGCATCGTAGGTTCCCGTTCCGCTGCCTCCTAGATACGTACCAAATCCCAGAGAACCGTTGGGTAGTAGCTTATATAGGTAGGTGTCCTGCGCACCGCCTCCGGCTGACGGCTGAATAACCCCGGCCGTGGTGGCAAGGTCGTTTGAGGTAGTGCTCCCAAACACATACACATTGTCGGAGGCGTCCAGCCGGATGTATTCAGCGCGATCGTCACCATTGCCGCCCATCAATGTGCTGTAAACCAACCCGGATCCCGAGCTGTTTAACTTGACTACATAGGCATCTCCTGTCCCTGCAAAGGCACTTCCGGGGCGAATAGCGCCTGAGCTGGTCGGGAAGCCCGACCAACGGGTATTGCCCGCAATGACCAATTCTTCGTTGGACGTGAGCAACATGTTGGTTATTTCTGTATCGCTTATGCCAAAACGGGCATTGTAGAGTAGAGCCGTACCTGTGGCATTAAGTTTTGAAAAATATACTGCTTCTCCCAATGCCGGCAGGCTATTCAAGGCGCCGGATGTTATAGGTATGGTGGAGGAAGAGCGAGAAATGAAAAAGACCTCACCAGCCGCATTTATTTCTAATCCAATTCCTTCGTCATCGCTAGTCCCGCCAAAGTATGTGCTGTATATCAGAGAATTACCGTCAGGACTCAGTTTTGAAATGAAAATATCAAAACCGCCACCCACATTTGCCTGATAAACTCCGGGCGTTATGGGAAAGGGTTCTGAGTCTTTTACCACACCCATGATATATGTATTGCCCAGGGCATCTACTTTCATATCAATGAGTCTGGCATTTTCTCCTCCCAGAAAGGTACTCCATTCCATAACCAGGGGGTCAATAATCAAGGGCTTTGTCTTATCATATTCATCCACTTTAAACCGTACAATTGTATTGCTGTCTAGTGTAAAGTGAGACTTTACTTCACGCCTGCGGCCATTGATTACCTGATAGGTATAAGGTTTGTTTTTTGAAATTTCCCCGAAAGGAGTTTTCATCAAAAGGTTTCCTTTGTCATCAATATGTAGCCCGATCATGCCGTCTAATCTATATGCAATATCTGCTGGTGAGGCTCCGGGCGCTACCACAAAATCATATTCCATAAGACCATTGCTGGTACCATAAAAGCGTAGGTCTATCCCATTGTAGAGTTGCTCATACCACAACTCACCCGAGCGTTGGGTTGTATGTGCAGTTAAGTCCCGGTTTAAGTATGTATGGATCCCACTTTGTGTTTTTTGAGAATATATCCTTTTGGGAGTTGCCCCCAAAAAGTCCATATTCCAAACAAATGCCTGATTGTGCAGATTGTCTTTTTTCTGAACTACAAAACTCACCTGCTTTTCCAGGAATCTGGCTTGAACCTGAGGCGTTTTGCCTACATATAAGATTTTCTGCTGGAATTGTCCGGCATTTTTTTCAAAATGCACAGTCTCATAGTTCCGGGTCAATATTTTTTCAAATTCTTTTTTAGAAGGTTTGCCCTTTTCTGGCGTAGGAGTGCCAGCTAGAACTGATTCCACTCCTGTCAGTACTGTTACTATTCCGATACTTAGGAGTAAATAGACTACAACTTTTGAGTACAAGTTATTCATATAGAAAACGATTTTATGCTTCTTTTTTTATGACAAAAAATGTACCAAATTATCCATATAGTGGTATGTATAAATCATAAAAAATGCAAATATATTCCTTGAATAAGTAGTAATTAATAATTTGTTCGGGGACACAAATTGTTTTTTTTATTTTCAGTTAGTGTTCAAGTAGGAAGGTGTGGCAAATATTTATTTGGTAAATGTAACTTATAATTAAAAATAATGATTGAATATACGTTCAGTATAATCGGGTAAGGAAAGATTTTAGGAGAAATGCCAGTTAGGTTTTTTTAAAGTATTAGTTTATTCTAAACTATTTAAATATTTGATAATCAGATATATATCACCAACTGTAGAAGTGCATACATAAAAGTATCTTTAAATTTAAAAAAAACTTATTCTGAATAAATAAACTATTTATTTCTGCTGATTTTTATAAAATACAACAAGCAAAATATAACTAATAATATACTTAAAAATCATACACCTGGCGAAGTTGTCTACGATAAAATTAGTTTTTTAAATTTTCTACATAATTCTATTTTTTTAGTACTGATAAAAAATAAAATGCGCACATAATAATGTATAAAATACATTATTATGTGCGCATTGAGAAGCATATGAGTGAATGGTAAGCCATAGGCCAGCTACTGCTCACGATTCACTCAATAAATTGTTATTTTTTGTATTTAGTAATCGTAAACGGTACACAGATTTCTTTTGGACAGCAGTCTTCTACTACCAATAGAACCGGACAGCAACCCTCGGCTGGGCACGTGCCAGATGTGGATGTGAAAGTGTACTCGTAGCTGCCGAGTTCGGTTTCGCTTGCCGTATAAGAATTGCCCATAGCAACTTGTACCGGTTGACCACCTTGTACTTTTCTAAACCATACGACACCGGTATATTCCGAGGGTACAGTTAATTCCAGGGCATTGTTTTGTCCACGACACAGGAGGTAAGGTACCGTAAAACACACACGATCAATATCGTCTTCGGTTTCCACTTCATTGCAGGGCTCACTGTCGGTATCGTCTTCGTTCATAGTACAAATCTCCGCTGTGTTAAACCATACTCCCGGTGCTATAACCTTAACCTGTATCGTCAGTGTGACGGTCTGCCCGGTGCCAACGGTGCCAATTGTCCATGTCTTTGTGGAGAATTCATAAGCACCTGCGTCTGCGCTGCTGCTTACGTATTGTACTCCGGCGTTTAGCACATCCCTGACAGTCACGCCCGTGGCCGGTGCCGTTCCCTCGTTTGTCACCCGGATCATATACGTGATAGTTTCGCCGAGCATCGCCACTTGTTTGCTAACTACCTTACTTAGCGATAGATCGTAAATTGGCTGTGTGCAATCCAATCGTTCAATAGTTACTGTGGTTGTACATACACCGTTTGTCAGAATAAAATTATACGGACCGGGCAAATTCATACCTGTGACTGTACCTGTTGGCGTAACAGAAGCTGTGTTTCCAATCGCTACCGACCAGCTACCGTTAACAATAGCGGGAAGCTGGAAAGTACTCTCGCAGGTACTGCTATTGCTTAAATTGAGTTCACCCCGATATATAAATATGGTGTCCGAACAAGTACTTCCTAGTGTTACATCGCGCAAAATAAAGGCATATACTCCATTGGTTGTCATGCCATTTGCCACTCCGGTTTGGGCAGTAATACTAACACCTGCGGGGTTCATTGACCACGATATCCATTCTTCGTTAGGGTTTGCATCTACCAGGTCAATACTTGAAACCGGTGCACAGATCAATTGATCTTCACCAGCGTCTGGCTTTACGCAGTCTTCGCTACACACCCGTACAGGAACCAGAACTACTACGTCTGTGTAACAGTCGTTGGCTCCATTATAAATTCTCACGACATAGCTCTGTCCGGCAGGATTGGCAGGATTTGGCAAGTTACTAATTGTAAGACTTGTCCCTGCCAGGGGTGTTGCTGCTGAGTAGGGAGCTAAGCCTCCAACTGTGGTTGCATAAGCATAGCGATTTCCTCCACTGATGCCTGTTAATGTGATACTTGCGTCAGTATTGGAAACGGTTGCTATACAGGTTGCTGCGGTTGAGGAACTATTAGCTATTGTTGGCTCAATGCAAATTGTTACACAAGTATGTGTTAGTAGCAAAGTGTCCCGGCATCCATTCAGATCGGCGATGATTTGGACAGTTGCACCTGAGGGTATACCCGTGACGCTGCTACCGCTTACTGTTCCCAGGTTGGCTGTAATGGTGGCCCCGGCAGTAGCCGTGAAGTTGACGGTGTAAGTGGTTAAATCGCTGGCGCAAACCGGATTTCCGCTGCTGGTAATTTCTGGTTGCGGCTTAACGGTCACGGTTGCGGTGGTTTCTCCTTCGCATCCATTCACCAAACAGGTAGCCGTGTAAGTGGTGGTTACGGCTGGGCTGACGGTTTTGATCAGGCCCGTCGTGGCGTCGTTCCAGGTTACGGTTCCCGCGCAGTTGGTCACGGTCAGTGTGGCGCTTTCACCTACACAAATTGCGGGACTGTTCACCGCAGGTGTGGGCAGTGGGTTGACCGTTACGGTAACCGGAGCCGCCTGACTGGCGCAGCCGCTGGCCGTGATCGTACATACAGCGTAGTAAGTGGTGGTCGTAGTTGGGCTAACAGTTAGGTTGCTCAGGGATGTTGTCAAACCAGCATTCGTAAACCAGCTGACGGTACCTGATGCACACCCGGTGGCCGAAAGCGTGCTGCTTTCACCCACGCAAATGGTTGCAGGTGTAGCGGATGGTACGGGCGGCGTTACCACGGGGCACTCACAGTTAAAGGTAACCGTGAGCGTGTCGGAACATCCGTCGAGCTCAGCAATGATTCGGACGGTTTCGCCGGAAGGCACACCCGTGACGCTGCTGCCGCTTACTGTTCCTTTGTCGGCAGTAACGGTAGCTCCGGCAGTGGCCGTGAAGTTAACGGTGTAGGTGGTTAAATCGCTGGCGCAAACGGGATTTCCACTACTGGTAATTTCGGGTTGCGGTTTAACGGTCACGGTAACACTTGCATCCCCAGTGCATTCCCCTTCTTGACAACTCACTGTATAGGAAGTAGTCGTTCCAGGGGATACGGTGATTGATGGAGATGTGGCACCCGTAGACCAGACCACCGGACCCACACAATTTGATGCGGTAAGTACTACGGATTCACCCACACAGATACTAGCTGCGGCTGGTGTAATAACCGGTGTAGGTTTGCTGTCTATAAAAATTGACACAGTATCTGCGCAAGTAGGATCGCTTAGGTGGCGTAGTACAAACTTGTAGTTGCCTAAGGCAGTCATATTGCTTATTTGACCCGTAGTAGCAGTAATTGTGGCGACTACCGGATTCCCGGCTGCGGCTATCCACTCCTGGCCTGACGGTGCGTCGGGTAGGTCATAAGTCGAAGTGGGGCTACACAGCCTGACATCATCTCCTGCATCAGGCTTGATACATGCATCGCAATCAGGAGCAAATATCCAGGCGTCTCCTACACATTTATAGTCGTCTTTAATCATGTACCATAATACAAATCCATTTTGATTTGTAAATCCGCTCACAGCATCTTTAATGTTGACATTGAAGGTTATGGTTTGATCGCCTGTATACTCTCCAATTAACACCTTTTGAGTTCCATTGTCATCCACCTTTCGTATTAGCTCCCAGGCGGCACCTTCCGAACACGAAACGGTTACTGTGATTACGGCTTCATCGTCATCAGGATCAGCAGTGCCTTTATTGTCGCATTCGACGCTGTCTATGGTTAGCTTTAAACAGCATTCACAGTTTTCAGGGGGGGGAACTTTAAATTCCTCACTGCATTGGGGGTCAGTATCATCCGTTATTGAGAAAGTGATAGGCCCGGTAAGCATGATTATCTCTTTGGGGACTCCATAGATTCCGCTGCCAATCGAAGGATTGGGGCTGGTCCAGGTCCCATTTGGGTTATTTGGGTTGCTCACTGTAAGCGTAAAGCCCCAAATGTCATCAGAAGGGTCGTCAGGGGTGCCATTGCCTACACAAATAGTATCGGTTATAGCCACTGTGATTGTACAACAATTTTCTCTAATGACGCAAAGGGTATCAGGGCAGTATTTTTGTAGTTCAATGGGAACCTCAGGATATATGAAATCGGGCTGTCCTTTTAAGATAAACTTATACGTTCCGTTTACGGTCAGCCCGTTGGCAACTACATCTGTACCATTTACACTCAGCGTTACGGCTGCCGGATTTCCGGGTACTACCTGCCAGCTTTCCTCAAAAGAAAGACCGTTGCTGCCAATAACTATCGAGCTGGTAGGTTCGCAAATGGTACTATCAGGCCCTGCATTGACCTTTCGATTTCGAGCTACCCAAACAGTGTCGGCACAGGTTTTATCCTTTTCATTCATAAGAATAAATTGGAAGAAACCGGTGACGCTGTTGTTGTCAAACGTTACCATGCCGTTTTGCGAAATAGTTGCCCCTGAAATGTTGGCAGGGACGGTTATTCCTGGTATCCACATTTCGCCCGTACCCGCAGCAGGTAGCTGAGCTTTTAGTTCCGGCTGGCAGATCTCCACATCCGGGCCCGCCTTCGGCTTGACACACTCTTCGTCACACACTCTAACCGTGACAGCAACGGTATCCGAACATTCGCCAAGTGTGTATATAAAGTAGTAAGTACCCACAGCTGTCATGCCCGTCACGTTTCCGTTGTTATCAATGCTGGGTAATATAGGCTGTAAAATTTGGGGTGAGACCGTCCAGGTTCCTCCGGCCGGGCTAAAATCAGTAATGGCTGTGGTTGATTGGGGGAAACAAATGTCCTGATCATTTCCGGCAAAAACGTCACATTCCGTCTCGCAGGGCACGACGGTTACGGTTGCCTGGTCAGAACAGCCAGGGCTAATGGTGTAAATAAATGTATACTGACCCGCGACAGTCATGCCTGTAACCAAACCTGCATTGGTAATTGTGGCATTGGCAGGGTTTCCCACAGCGGCTGTCCAGGTGCCACCGGCAGGGCTAAAACCTGTGAGAGTTGTGGTGGTGGTAAGTACGCCATTCGTACAAGGCAAAGCCTGGCTAGGTCCGGCATCAACTACACAGCTACCGCAAGGCTGTACGGTTATGGTCACCTGGTCTGAGCAGCCAGGGCTAACGGTATAAATAAAGGTATAGTTACCCGCCACGGTCATGCCCGTAGCAACACCGGCGTTGCTTATGGTAGCATTGGCAGGATTCCCACCAGCCGCCGTCCAGGTGCCACCAGCAGGAGTGAAGCCAGTAAGCGTCGTGGTGGTGGTGAGCACACCATTGGTGCAGGGAAGCGTCTGGTTTTGTCCGGCTTCAACCTCACACACAGGGCCGCAGGGGCCGCCTGTTATTTCGGGAAGTGTAATTGGTATGCATTTTACACAGGTGACATTTCCATTGCCATCAAGCTCTGCTAATACAAGAACCACGTTTCCATTTTCAAGGGTAGAAATCGTCAGGTTTCCATTGAGTAGTGGAGTCCAGGAGTTTAGATCTGTATAGGTTATTCCACCAATTACTTCGGCTTGGGTAAATAGTTTGTATAGGATATTTGGGTTAAAGTAATTTGGGAATACAATTGTATGCCCTGTCCAAAAACCGTTCGTACATTCCTGCTCCACCGTAAACGTAAAATCCCCCTGACAGGTAGAGCACTGATTGTTTACGGTCACTCCCTGACAGGAGATGTTGTAAGTAACCGAACCAAGTACCTGACAGCCCGGAGCATCAGGGTCTGCTTCGTCAATATCTTTCCAATACTCGATAGATGTATTTGTAATCTTGCAATATTCTAGTTCTCTATATTGTGGGGTACAGTCGGCTGTAAGCCCGAATTCAAACTCCAAAGTAAAGGTGCCGGGGGTTTCCAGTATAAGCATAAAACCCGTATTTCCACGAGGAATTAGCTGAGCTCCCGCAGGTAGGCTGGATAATTCAAGATATGGTGTTAGTGAGCTAAAGTCCTGCAAATACACAAAATTCTGATTCGTAGTAATTTCCAGGGTAGCTCTGTTGCAATATATCGTATAGTTAAAGGATGTATTATCTCCGTTACAATAGGCTTGTGCAGCAGCTACCAGGAAGGCACTTTCTGCTGAGCCTGAATAACCCGGTGTATGGATAGTCCAAATGGCATCCTGAAAATCGGTTTCACTGTATCCGCCAATTCCCTGATATTCCTGATACAAGGCCATCAGGTAGCCAATTTGACATTCCTGATCAGTGGACAATTCATCCCAGGGAACGCTGTTGTATGTGTGCTTGATATTGAAGCACCATTCTTTTCCCTGCTCAATGCACCACACCCGCTTCCCATTACAATCCAGAATGCCCGGAGGCGATGCGTCATTTCCCTGAATACGACAGAGCGTTTGGGCTTCAGCCTGCATATGAGCCCCTAAGAGTGTAAGAAAAAGCAAGAAACGTAGAATGCGAAAAGAGTAGTGGTGTATCATTTTTTGAAAGCTTTAAAAATAACAGAACTTAAAAGGGGCTTTGTGGTAGCTTAATTATTGTGTTTCGGATAGTGCCAATGGCGGTGTATTCAACATTTGGCCAACAGATAAATGCGTTTTTCCTGAATGGGTAAAGTGAAAAAGATAGAGATTCAATGAAAAGACCCATGTCACAACTTCGATGGTTGTGATCGTATCCTAAACTACTTTAAACCGTCAGGAACTAATCATCGACAGTAGAAATCCACCGGAAAGTGGATAGCCTTATGTAGTTTATGTACTTTAAGTGTATAGGTTTGTTATTCATATTTTAAGTAAAAATAGTGCATGAATCCTGATTAAAAATATTGACATTGGAAATTAAATCACTATTCTGAATGATCAATGTTCATGCTAAAATTTAAATGAAATGCCGATTTCGGTGATCAACGACACGATACGTATGCAAATGACATCCTACATGAATATATTGACAGTAGATTATTGAAGAGAAGACCTTCTATCAAATATCTTGCCAAAATGTGTAGTAATTCAGATAATAAATATATAATCATTTTTAGGTGCATTTTTATGGAATTCGTTTAACGTATTATCGAAGTCTTGGATGATCTTTAATTTAAAATGTAACTAATAGAAAATTGTGTAAAGTGCTTTAAATCGGCATCGGCCAGCAATCTTTTCAACATATTCTTTCAATCACATTTTTCCGGAACGAACGCCCCACTGGCAAAGGATGCTGGTGTATGATGATTTGATTCAGGGAGAGATTCAGGCGATTGAAGTAATCAAGGTTAGCAAGGTACCCTTTGTGAATCTGTATGAAGCGCTCATCCAGGACATCGAGCGCACGTTTCAGGGAATACTTCATCGTGTAACTGCCCTCATTGGTCCTGACCGTGATGTAGTTACCTTCGGCTTTTATATAATGAATCTCCGAAAAGGGAAGTGCCTTTAAGTTCTTGAACTTGTCATATATCAAAAAACTGTTTACCACATTTATGGAAGGGTATAGTCCAAGAAATTTTCTGACTATACCAAGAAGTGTAAGAGGATGAAAAGGCTTGATTAACAGGATGCTTTGTTGAGAAATTGAAAGGCTAAGGTCCAGGTTATCGGGCTGAGTATCTTCGGTTATGAAGATAATGGGAAACGAAGGTTTTATCTTTCTCAACATACAGAACACTTCTCCGTCTGGGAGGTATACTTCCGTTATGAGTAATGCCGGTGAAGAAACGTCAAGGTAGGTTTGAGCAACTTCAAGTGTTTCTGCAAAGGTGATTTGTAAGCCAGAAATTGAATGGAGCATATTTTCCAACTGCCGTTGATATGCTGGATTATCTTCAAGTATTAATAAATTCATGTAACTGTTGATGATGCATTTAAATGTAAATAAAAAGCCGTAGTTTATTTAAGATAGATAAATTATTAGTATATGCTAGAAAGAAAATGACTTTGAGAATGACTACACTTTAAATACATTACTTGTCAATCAATTATTGAATTAATAGAGTATTTCTCAGTTAGTTTTAGGAGACGTACAGAGGACTGAACAGGAATTTTGATTGTTTACATAAATGGGTAATTTTTTTTCTTTTACCCTAAAAATAAGGGTAAATATGTAACTTGTATAGCCTAGGTATTTAAATCTATCTCAGATTTTTTTGTGATAAACCATTGTCGGTCGTATACTTTTCAAGTTATTCATCCGCGAATTCAAACCTTGATACGTCAAAATCCTTGATTCTTTATGAGTAATTACATTAAATTTCCCAGGTCGAAACATTTTCATTCAGCTTAGATGCGGTATCTTCCTTGTCAGTACACGAGTTTGGATGAGTTTCAAAGAGTTGCTATACACCTAAACACTAAACTTTATGAAAGCCCCTTCGCCTACTTCCGAAAGAAAGATTATCCTGACCGTTCCTCTGAATGTTCCATTAGAAAGACTGATTGAAGCTTTGCAACAAAATTTTGTTATTGAAATCGAAGAAGTAAACAGCTTTAAACTTATTTCCAGGAACCCCGTTCCTCAATCAGAGTTCCATACGGTAGAATTTCAGGATGCTACAAATAGCTTTCAGGCATCCGTTTCTTTAAAGAAAAAGGAGTTTGAAATCCTTAAATTGCTGGCAAGGGGATATAGTTATGGGCAGATCTCCGCGTTCCTGCAAATTTCTCTCAATGGGGTGCGCTATTACATTAAAAAGCTATATAAGGCATTGGATGTACAAAATGCGAGGGAAGCAGCCAACTGGTACCACGAATGCCATAAAAACCTTCAAAGCTATCCTGCAAATGAGTTTCAAGAGTAATGATTGATGGCAATTGATTTCTGAAAAAGAGCTGGACCAGGTGTGGCACGAATGAATTGCTTTTGGGTAAATGACAAAAACTTTTTGGATGTTGCCCAATCATCTACAAAAAAGAGGCTGCCAGAATTTTCTGACAGCCTCTTTTTTGTACGTTACATTCCTCCGTCAACCTCAGGTTTCTTCCACGATAAGTTTAATCCCATCGGTCTTACGGATAATGACCTTACTTCCTGCTTCGATGAGCGAATGCCGGGCCGAAAGCGCAATCCATTCGGCGCCCCGGTAGTAAATTTTACCTTCACCCGTGGGCGGGATATCCTTGATAACCATAGCGGTTTCGCCGGAATATTCGTTGTACTCATCGGTTCGTTTGCGACGATCAAGCAAGTGGCGCGCCTGTTTCCTGAACAGCAAGAGCGAAAGGACGGATATAACCGAAAAAGCTAAGAGCTGCGCGTTGAGGTCGGGCAAAATGCCGATACTTGCCAGCAGGGCCGTAAGCAATGCGCCTACCGCAAAAAACACAAACACAAGCGCCACGCTGAGTAGCTCAGCGAAGAGCATGAGGAGTCCGATGATGAGCCAAATTTGTGGCAATGTTAAATCCATGGGGAGGAAAGTTTAAAGTGCAGTTACTTCGCGTTGGGTACGTCGGTTTTAATGACGGTCATAGCGGCGGCAATCATGGAGCCCATGTCGGCAAAATTGGCGGGCAAAATGAGTGTATTGTTGGTTTTTGCCAGTTTCCCAAATTGATCCACGAGATTTTCTGCCACGCGCAGCTGTACAGCTTCCAGGCCGCCTTCGTTTTGAATGGCTGCTGCCACCAAACGGATACTTTCGGCAGTTGCCTCGGCTACCGACAAAATCGCCGAAGCCTCGCCTTGTGCCTCGTTGATTTGCCGCTCCCGCAAACCTTCCGATTCCAGAACGGTCTTTTGCTTTTGGCCTTCGGCCACATTGATGGCTGCCTGTTTTTCACCGTCCGATTGCAAAATGACGGCCCGACGTTCCCGTTCGGCCTGCATCTGCTTTTCCATGGCCATCAATACACTTTGGGGCGGGGTAATATTCTTTATTTCGTAGCGCAGCACCTTCACGCCCCAACCGGTAGCGGCTTCGTCAATCGCTTCAACCACGGCCCGGTTGATGGTCATCCGTTCTTCAAAGGTTTTGTCAAGCGCCAGTTTGCCAATCTCGCTACGCATGGTCGTTTGGGCAAGTTGTGTAACGGCAAAAGTATAGTTTGCAATGCCATAGGCGGCCTTTTTTGCGTCGATTACCTGAATAAAAATAACCCCGTCCATCCGTACCTGTACGTTGTCATTGGTAATACATATTTGTTCGGGGATGTCAATTGCTGATTCTTTGAGGGTGTATTTATAGGCAACCCGATCAAAAAACGGAATGATAAAATTGATACCGGGTTGAAGCACAGCGTAGAATTTACCCAAACGCTCCACGACGTAGGCAGTTTGCTGCGGTACAACTTTTACCGTCATCAGGACGGCCAATACAACCAGGACAAGTAAAACAACTAATGCGATCATGAGATTAGATGGTTAAGGTTTTTTACGAATGTAAGCAGGTATAAACCAGGGTGCAATACTTGTCGGACGAGCGTTCAGCGGGGCGGGGCTGTCGGTAAGGGTAGCGGATGAATGGCAGAGAAAGTTTGCCCCGCCTGCCGGGGATTGGTGCAGGCGGGAACGAATAATCACTTAATCGCGCAGGATTTCGCGGGAAATGACCAGGCGCTGAATCTCGCTTGTACCTTCGCCAATGGTGCAGAGTTTGCTGTCGCGGTAAAATTTTTCTACCGGATAATCTTTCGTGAAGCCATAGCCGCCAAAAATCTGAACGGCCTCGTTGGCTACCCGCACGGCGGTTTCGGAAGCGTGTAGCTTGGCCACAGAACTTGCCAGGCTTACCTTTTGTCCACTGTCTTTCAGGTCGGCGGCGTGTTCTGTCAGCAGGCGGGAGGCTTCAATATCGGTATACATGTCGGCAAGTTTGAAGGCAATTCCCTGAAACCGGGAAATTGACTGACCAAATTGCTTGCGTTCTTTGGCATACGCCAGGGCTGCTTCGTAGGCTCCAAGCGCCGTACCGATACTCAGCGCCGCAATGGAAATGCGTCCGCCATCCAGAATTTTCAGGGATTGGATGAACCCTTCGCCGACCTTACCCAGCCGTTGACTGTCGGGAAGTACGCAATCCTGAAAAATCATTTCCGCGGTTTCGGAAGCGCGCATGCCCAGTTTATCCTCTTTTTTGCCTGCCGAAAAACCAGCAGTTCCCCGTTCTACAATAAAAGCGGTAGCGCCGTGTTTGTCGCCGGGCTCGCCTGTGCGCGCAATGACTACCGCTACATGCCCGCTTTTGCCGTGAGTAATAAAGTTTTTGGAGCCGTTGAGTACCCAATGATCTCCCTGCCGAACGGCCACGGTACGCATGTTTCCCGCGTCGGAACCCGTGTTTGGCTCAGTAAGACCCCATGCACCAATCCACTCGCCGCTTGCCAGTCGCGGTAAATAGGTGTTTTTTTGATCTTCATCGCCAAACATCAAAATATGGTTGGTACACAGCGAATTGTGCGCGGCCATGGAAAGGCCAATGGAAGGATCTACTTTGGAAAGCTCAATGATGGCGGCCACATAGGCACGATAACCCAGTCCCGAACCTCCATACGCTACCGGTACCAGCACGCCCAGCAAGCCGAGCTCGCCAAGCTGATGAAAAATATCCATGGGAAAAAACTGGGTTTCATCCCACTGTCGGATGTGCGGACGAATATGACGTTCGGCAAAATCGCGAACGGTTTGTTCGATGAGTGCCTGATTTTCGGCGGTTTCAGTATGCATGATTTTTATCTTTTTTCTGATGAAGTGAAGTTGTACCAACAAGGTACACTAGTTTAACGACTTAGCCCAGACAATGTTATTCAATGGCAGTTTCGGGACTGTATACAACTTAGTAACAGAAAAATACATTTTTTTTATGTAAATAAGTGTAACCTTAAATCGTTCCCTAATTTATCTATACGAGTAGGTATTGATTCTTGGAAAAAGAACTATTTTTGGGCTCCATTTGCGAAAATTCATCGTAAAGTACAATTTCGGAATCAATCGTATAAAATACCTTACACTAATCTTCCCAATCGTATGAAAATAGCAGTAGTAGGCACCGGATATGTAGGACTCGTGACGGGTACCTGTTTTGCCGAAACCGGAAATCAGGTCATTTGTGTAGACATTGACGAAAAAAAAGTAGAGCGATTGCTCAAAGGTGACATCCCGATTTATGAGCCCGGCCTTGACGTGCTGTTTGACCGCAACGTAGCCGAAGGACGTCTGAAATTTACCACAAATCTGGCCGAAGGAATTAAAGAGGCGCAGATTATTTTTCTTGCATTGCCCACACCTCCCGGCGAAAACGGATCGGCCGATTTGAAATATATCCTGAAAGTTGCCGACGATTTGGGCCCTTTGCTTGATCACTACGCGGTAATTGTGGATAAAAGTACAGTGCCCGTAGGTACGGCAGAGCTGGTGCGGGCGGCAATTGCCAAAAATGCCAAAGTTGATTTTGACGTAGTATCCAATCCCGAGTTTTTGCGGGAGGGCGTAGCGGTAGAAGATTTTATGAAACCCGACCGGGTTGTGGTAGGTACAACTTCTGCGAAAGCCAAAAAGACCATGGAAAAGCTGTACGCACCCCTCGTGCGGCAGGGAAATCCGGTGATTTTTATGGACGAGCGCTCCGCCGAAATGACCAAGTACGCTGCTAACTCATTTTTGGCCATGAAGATTACCTTCATGAACGAAATCGCTAATTTATGCGAAAAAGTAGGTGCCAATGTGGACGATATTCGTCGCGGGATAGGGACAGATAGCCGCATCGGCAAGCGCTTTTTGTTTGCCGGGATCGGCTACGGCGGCAGTTGTTTTCCAAAAGATGTGCAGGCTTTGGCCAAAACGTCAGAAGATTACAACTATGATTTTCGGATTCTGAAATCTGTCATGGAAGTAAATGAAGATCAAAAGAAACGGTTGATGCCTTTACTGAATGATTACTTTAAAAATGATCTGAAAGGAAAAACAATCGCCGTTTGGGGCCTTGCCTTTAAACCTTATACGGATGACATTCGCGAAGCTCCTGCTCTGGAAAACATTAAGGAACTTTTGGAAGCAGGTGCGCACGTCACAGTGTATGATCCCGAAGCGATGGAAAACGTGAAGAAAGTAATGGGCGATTCAATCACCTATTGCCACACGCCGTATGCCGCACTTGACGATGCCGACGGGCTCATGATCTTTACCGAGTGGCCACAGTTCAGAACCCCGGACTTTGAGAAAATGAATAAATTACTAAAAAATAAGGCAGTATTTGATGGCCGCAATCTGTATGAACTCGACCTCATGCGCGAAATGGGGTACACCTATTATAGCATTGGGCGGGAAGCTGTAAATTAAGCCGAACAATAGTTACCTTTACAAACCTATTACCCAAAAATTTACCAGCGGTGAGTAACCACCGACTCCAAAACCAAACTCTATGAAGCGTGTTCTCATTACCGGCGCAGCAGGATTTTTAGGCTCTCATCTCTGTGATCGGTTCATTCAGGAAGGATTTTATGTCATCGGCATGGACAATTTGATTACGGGCGATATGCGCAATATCGAACACCTGATGCCGCATCCAAACTTCGAATTTAACCACCACGATGTTACTAAGTACGTGCACATTCCGGGAGAACTGCACTACATTCTACATTTTGCGTCGCCTGCAAGCCCGATTGACTACCTGAAAATTCCGATTCAGACGCTGAAAGTGGGCGCAATGGGTACACACAATCTGCTGGGTTTGGCGCGGGTCAAAGGCTCCCGGTTCATAATCGCTTCTACCTCAGAAGTGTACGGCGATCCGCTGGTGCATCCACAAAACGAAGAGTATTGGGGACACGTCAATCCGATTGGTCCTCGCGGCTGTTATGACGAAGCCAAACGCTATCAGGAAGCGATCACGATGGCTTACCACCGCTATCATGGCCTGGAAACGCGGATTGTCCGGATTTTTAATACCTACGGCCCACGCATGCGCCTCAACGACGGACGGGTACTGCCCGCTTTTATTGGTCAGGCGCTTCGTGGCGAAGATCTCACGATTTTTGGCGATGGCTCGCAAACCCGCTCGTTTTGCTACGTTTCTGATTTGGTAGAAGGAATTTACCGTCTCTTGATGAGCGATTATCCGTACCCGGTCAATGTCGGAAATCCTTCGGAAATTACGATAAAGGAGTTTGCCGAAGAGATTATCAAACTGACTGGAACCAATCAAAAAGTTATTTACAAAGACTTGCCTCAGGACGACCCCAAGCAGCGGCAGCCGGATATCACCAAGGCCCGGGAAATCCTGAATTGGGAGCCAAAGGTACTTCGGGAAGAAGGCCTCCGGATTACCTACGATTATTTTAAAAGTCTGCCTACCGAACGGCTGTATGAAGAATCGGGCCACCGGGCTTTTGACGCGTTTAAAAAAGAGTAAGTATTGATTTAAATAGAAAAGATGTTTTTTAGGGCCGGGAGCCATTTCCATCTGTGGAAATGGCTCCCGGTTTTTGGTAAGCAGGCCATAAAAACCGACTCAGGCTTTGTGCCTGCTGCTGATAGTTTAGTTTAGTCAACACCTGTGGGGAGAAGTCGGGACAGTGTGTACATACAATCGGATAAATTTTGGAATAAAGGACGGGGAATGACTTTTTTTCAAAATAGTACAGAGGAATAAGGACTGTATATGAGATTGTTGTGCTTGTCTTAAACCTCAAAAAGATGTTTTATTTAACTTAAAAAACTATGAAAAAGATACTGAAAACAATTTTATTAGCCGTAGCTGTTTGTACAACACCACTCATGGCGCAGGATTATCGGGTAACGTCGGACAAAGATCTTGGAGCACCATTTGATTCGTATAAAACCTACTCATGGGCTAAGCAGGTACGCACCGCAAACAGCCTTGCCTATGCCATAAATGATGCTATTTTGAAAGCCAAAATCCAGGATGCGATTGATCATGAAATGGCAGCCCGCGGATACAAAATGAAGACTAACAACCCGGACTTGCTGGTAAATTACCGGATATTTGAAGAACCGGTAGAAATGACAGGGTATGAAGGATATTTCCGTGATTCGGAGTATTGGGGAACTGACGAAGTCACTAACAATCGATTGGGAATGCTCCCCCGTAGTACCTCAACAGGTATAAACGACAACACAACTGATTATTACTTTGACGCAGGTACCTTACTCGTACAGATTGTAGACGCCAAAAAAGGGGTGGTAGTATGGCAGGGATATGCAAGTGGTGTTTTGGATGGCGACAAAAAGTTTGATCGGGATCCTACACACGTTGCGAAAGCTGCCAACATGATTTTTGACGAATATGATATTGTTCTGAATCAGTAAAATTAAATACCAATTGACATAAAAAAACGGCTTTCCTGATAAAGGGAGCCGTTTTTTTGTTTTATGAAATAAAGAATTTCTACTGAAATCTACACCTCCATGATGTCCTTTTCTTTGGCTGCAAAAATTTGCTCGATGCGTGCAATGTGCGCATCGGTCAGTTTTTGAACGCGCTCTTCACCTACCTTTACTTCATCTTCGGATACGCCTTCTTTGGTAAGTTTCCGGATCGAGTTGTTGGCATCCTGCCGAATATTCCGAATGTTTACTTTGGCAGTTTCAACTTCCTGCTTGGCACGCTTCACCAGGTCGCGGCGGCGCTCTTCGGTCAGTGGCGGTACCGACAGGCGAATCAGCTCGCCGTCATTATTAGGCGAAAGGCCGATATTGCTATTCCGAATTGCCTTTTCAATTTCGGCAATCATCCGTTTTTCAAATGGCCTGATTGCAATCGTGCGGGCATCAGGCGTATTGACTGAGGCTACGTTGGAAAGCGGCGACATAGAGCCATAGTACTCGATCTGAATTCCGTCAAGCATTTGAGGAGAGGCTTTTCCGGCCCTGATTTTTGCCAGTTCAATCGAAAGGTGTTTGATAGCGCCGTCCATGGTTTCTTCGGCTGAGTCAAGATAAATCTCTATTTCTTCCATACTGCGTGTAAATAATTGACTAAAAGACTGATAGATTATCCGTTCTATCGTTAGAAACTAAACTTATGATTCGTTGGAAACCAGGGTGCCTACCTGTCCTCCCATAGCAAGATCGTACAGGTTGCCGGGTTTGTTCATATCGAACACAATGATGGGGACGTTGTTTTCCTTACACAAAGCAAAAGCGGTCAAGTCCATGATTTTCAGGTTTTTGGCTAAGGCTTCATCAAACGAAAGGTGGTCATATTTAACTGCCGAAGGATCTTTTTCTGGGTCAGCCGTATATACTCCATCTACACGTGTACCTTTCAAAACTACCTCAGCTTCTGACTCAATCGCCCGCAAACTTGCGGTTGTGTCGGTAGTAAAGTAGGGATTACCCGTTCCGGCACCAAAAATAACAATGCGCTTTTTTTCCAGGTGGCGAATCGCCCGCCGACGAATCAGAGGCTCACAGACCTGCTCCATCTTAATGGCCGACATCAGACGCGTGTACATGCCGTGTTTTTCCAGGGAACTTTGTACCGCCATGCCATTAATCACCGTGGCGAGCATGCCCATATGATCGCCCTGCACCCGGTCAATCCCTGATTTTTCTACGGAAGCGCCTCTAAAAATATTGCCTCCACCGATTACAATCGCAATCTCGACGCCGGCATCATATACCCGACGGATTTCGCGGGCGTATTGATCCAGGATATTAAAGTCAATGACTTGCGTTTTGTCACCCCCATTAAGGGCTTCTCCGCTGAGTTTCAATAAAATACGCTTGTATTTGGGTGTTGACATGATGAAGTTGTTGGAATTGAGAGCGTAAAAATAAGGGTTGGTCTATCAGATTTACAAAAAAATTACTCAAACTCTATCAGGACCTGGTTTTTTTCAACGCTGCTTCCGGGCGTTATTTTGACGGTCTTCACGGTTCCGTCGCCGGTAGCTTTAATGGCGTTTTCCATTTTCATGGCTACGAGTACCAGCAGAATGTCTCCTTTCTTAACGGAGTCTCCGGCCTGTACAGCTACGCTCTGAATCAGGCCGGGCATCGGCGCTTTGACCTCATTGATCCGTACTTCTGTGGCCTGACTCATACCAAGACTTTCCAGCAGGAGGTCAAAACGATCCTGCGCCGATACTTGCAGAAGGGCCCCGTTGATGCGCAGGGTGCTTTTTTTCTGTTGTGGATCATGTTCAATCACCTCTACATTATACGAACGGTGATTATGCAGGACATGAAAATGATTGGGACGTAAACTTAGAAGATCGCCGGAAAAGGCTGTGCCGTCTACAATCCATTGACCTTTTTCCTGACTTACGTCAAGCGGTGGTGCGTCATTGATCGAAATTTTTAACATATAGCTATGAAGAAAAGAGGTGCTGAAATGGGATGTAGGGGGTAGTTTTTTTATTGAAATTAATATACGATTACGTGTTCTCCTGACTTCTTTTCCGGCGATTGATCAGATAGACACCCACAAGAATAATGAGCGTACCGATCCATTGCAAAACTCCAACCGATTCGTGATCCAGTAAGCCCCACGACAACGCTACAATAGGCATCAGATACGTAACAGAAGCGGCAAAAACGGCACTGGACAGTTGAATGACCCTATTAAAAAGGACAGACATCAGGCCGGAGGCCAGTACTCCGAGACAAATCATAAATAGGGAGGGGAGCAAGTTGTCCGGATTGGACATTTTTGGAAAGAAATCTGTTGCCAGTAATATTCCGAACGAAAGGGGGCCTACGCCCGCAAAAATCCAGGCAGTAGAAACGAGTGGCGGCAGCCCTCCAAAATGGCGCGCCACCAGATTGATGTTGGTGCCATAACATACAGTAGCCAACACGGCCAACAGCGCATACGAATTAACTCCGGTAAATGACACGCTTCCGTTTCGGGTAAAAACGAGCATCAAAGCGCCTGCCAGCGCAATCAGCAGGCCAATCGTTTGCAGTCGTGTGGAACGTTGCGTAAAGAAAAGCACGCCGATAATCATGGTAAACATCGGGCTGAGCGCATTGAGTGTACCTGCCAGGGCACTGCTTATCTGCGTGGTGGCAAAGGCAATCAGAAAGGCGGGCAGCAGGTAGCCAAGCAGACCCGACAAGAAAAAGTAGCCCAGCAATGGGCGTGGAATGCTTTTGCGGCTTTTGAGTAAAATCGGAAGAAAAAAGACAAAAGCCAGAAAAACCCGTCCGGCAGCAACTTCCGTGACCGAATAGACCAGGAGACTTTTTTTGATCATGATAAAGGAACTTCCCCACACCAGCGCCAAAAGTACCAGCAATCCCCAAACCAGGGGAGTCTGCGTTGGTGATGGCGTAATCAAAACCGTACTTTTTCTCATAATGCAGCAGGTTCTTCGGCGCCATATACTTCGGCTATCTCGTGTAGAATGTCATGGATTTCGGGTAGTGACAAACTCTCCACGAGGCGCATGCGGTAGGGTTTAAAATGATTCATTCCTCTAAAATAGTTGGTATAGTGTCGGCGCATTTCCAGCAGGCCTGTTATTTCTCCTTTCCAGCGTACCGAAAAATCAAGGTGCTTGCGGCAAACCTCCACGCGGTCGGCGAGGGTAGGGGGCGCCAACTGCTCGCCGGTGCGCAGAAAATGCTTTATTTCGTTGAAAATCCAGGGATAGCCAATCGAGGCCCGGCCAATCATGACCCCATCAACGCCGTAGCGATTTTTATATTCCAGCGCTTTTTGCGGGCTGTCGATGTCGCCATTTCCAAATATTGGAATCGTCAGCCGGGGATTTTCTTTCAATCGGCCAATCAGTGTCCAGTCGGCGGTACCTTTATACATTTGTACACGGGTTCGGCCGTGCACGCTGAGGGCCTGAATCCCGATGTCCTGCAAACGCTCGGCAACTTCCATGATATTTTTCGTGCTTTCGTCCCAGCCCAGGCGGGTCTTCACCGTCACGGGCAAATGCGTGGCTTTCACTACGGCCTCGGTCATTTTAACCATTTTGGGAATATCCTGCAGCAACGCTGCTCCGGCACCCCGGCAGGCCACATTTTTTACAGGACAGCCATAATTGATGTCGATCAGGTCGGGGCGGGCGCGGGTGGCGATTTCGGCGCAGGAGCGCATCGTTTCAATATCGCTGCCAAAAAGCTGAATTCCGATTGGATGCTCGTAATCAAAAATATCTAATTTCTGCACGCTTTTGGCAGCATCCCGGATCAGCCCTTCGGACGAAATAAACTCCGTGTACATCAAGTCCGCTCCATTCGCTTTGCATACAGCCCGAAAAGGCGGGTCGCTGACATCCTCCATCGGGGCAAGCAATAAGGGAAAGTCATTCAACTCGATTGATCCAATTCTTACCATATCTATTTTCCGGTTTTTAGTTTGAACGAAGGCCCGTCAGGGGGCTATGAACGTGTGGTGGTTTTTGGATTCGTACCAGAATAGGCAATAAACATGTTCGTTGATACGAAATTAGGCGTAAATTTACAGGAATTATGCTAGAATCTAACCCACTTCCCATACGATCTCGTGTACCAAACACCTGGCGAAGCCTATTGGTTTTGGTAGGTTTTATCCTTGTAGGGATGTCCGCAGGCAATATGCTCGCGCTACTAATCCTGATGAAATTCCTTTCCGGCGAAGACGGCCAACTATCGGTGAATGTGCTTACTGAGCTGATTCAGTCACCTGCCGATGTACCCAACGGCTGGTATGGCCTCATGATTCTTCAAGCTACGGCTCATGTGTGCACGTACCTGCTGCCACCCTTGCTTTACTGGACCTATATCGAACGTAAAACCATTGCTCATTTTCAAATTCGCCCCTTATCTCAGCCGCTGATTTGGGTACTTGTGCTATTGGTTGTGATAGCGTTTATGCCTTTTAATAGCCTGATTATTGAATGGAATGCCAACATGCATCTGCCCGATTTTTTGCAGGGCGTGGAGAAATGGATGCGCGATAAAGAAGATCAAATGGCGGGAATGACCGATTTTCTGACAGAGTTTGATACTCCCGGACAGTTCCTATTGGCGATGCTGGTCATTGCTGTTATTCCGGCAGTCGGCGAAGAACTGCTGTTCCGAGGGGTCTTGCAGCGCAAATTTGCCGAAGCCTGGGCCAATGTCCACGTGGCAATCTGGGTTTCAGCAGCCATTTTCAGTGCCATTCATTTTCAGTTCTACGGTTTTTTTCCACGCATGCTGCTAGGCGCACTTTTTGGCTACCTTTACTTCTGGACCGGCAGCCTGTCGCTGACCATTTTTGCCCACTTTGTGAACAATGGCTTCATGGTCCTGATGATTTATCTTCATCAGCTAAAAGTAGTAGACATGGACATTGAGGACTCAGATGCTATGCCCTGGGGCGCGGTAGTGGTGTCAGCGTTTGTCACGGGCGCAATCCTCTACCGAATCTGGAAAGAAAGAAATAAGGCGGTGGTACAATTATAGTAGACTTTTTGGCGGCGGTCAGACTACCGTCAAAATTTAACAACTACATATAACTTTATAAGAGATCCGAAATTTCAAAAGAGTAGGAAATCCTAAGCGAAAAACATTATGGCTTTAAAAGAACAATTACAAAAACTTGCCACAGAGAAAAATTCTCCCTGCGTTACCATTTCGATGAATACGCATCGTACCCATCCTGATAACGCGCAAGATGAAATAGTACTCAAAAACCTTTTAAAAGAAGCAGAGGAGCGGGTGATAGATGAATTTGGTAAAAGACCTGTATCGCAACTTTTAGAAAAAATTGAATTGGCAGCCGAAGAAATTGATGTAAACCAAAATTTAGATAGTTTACACATTTTTCTTTCAAACGATACCTTTGAGATCGTAAAATCATCCTGGGAAACCAGCAACAATGAGGTTCATATCTCCGATAGTTTTGCCATTCGTTCGCTGATCAAAAATTACAATCGCAGTGAAAATTATTTAGTGATGCTTTTCTCACAAAGTGGTGTTCAATTGTTTGAGGCTGTGAACGATGATATTGTTAAAGAACTGAAAAACGATGATTTTCCATTTTCAGAAAATAGACATTACAACACACATTCTGACAAAGGAAGCGACCCCAAACATCTTGACGATTTGGTGCGTGAGTTTTCAAACAAGGTAGATAAAGCACTTGTAAATGTGTATAACGAGACTGAGCTAAAATGTGTGGTTATAGCTACCGAAGATAACTACAGCCGATTACAGCAAGTAGCTGATAAGCCCATTGCTTATTTAGGATTTAGCCCTATTGACTATAATAACACTACACCCCATCACATCGCAACCCAATCGTGGGAGCTTGTTAAGGAGCAACAGAAACAGCGTAGAACAGAATCGATTAGTGAAATGCAAGAGGCTGTGGCACACGGGAGAGTACTAACAGACATCCAGGAAATTTTTCAGGCATCAATCGATGGTCGCGCTGATCTGCTTATAGTTCATCAGGATTTTTCACAAGCAGTTGTAATGAAAGATGAACGAACTTTTGATTTGGTAGAGGATGCAACACAGCCAAATACAATTGATGACATTACGAGTATAGTGGCATGGGAAGTAATTTCAAAGAAAGGAAGAGTGATATTTACCTCACAGGAGGAATTAAGTGACCTGGGAAATATTGTATTAAAGACGAGATACTAGTACTAACTTTGGGGCTTTAAAGCAGTTTGGCAAAAAGGTTGGGCAATAGCAGTAGTGTTTTATTAGTTAAGTAAGTTTTTTATCTAAATATAGCCTTCCTGTTTATGATTTTGATGCCCGGCCCTATGCCAAACTGTGGGTATTGGCCACCTTCAAAACTGAATTCAACAAGAATAACCTAACCTTTTGAGCAGTTAATTGATTATGGAAAATTGGGAACTAATCCTGAGTAGCAAAGACTCGGCCCGGGCCGAAATTGCCAAAGGCATTTTGCAGGAGCAGCAGATTCATGCAGTCATTATGGACAAAAAAGATAGTAACTATCCCGTTTTTGGGTTTTTTGAAGTATACGTGCCTCTGGAAGATGCAGAGCGGGCAAAAACTATTTTGACGAATGAGATCACGCCTGAGTAGCCTTAGCAATCTTCAACAGCGTGTAATTGCAGGAGTAATTGGTGTGAGCATCATTGTGACGAGTATTCTGTATAGCGATGTATCGTTTATGCTGCTTTTCTGTGCCATAAGTATGCTCACACAGCTCGAATTTTATAAATTACTGGGCCTTGACGGCAATCAGCCTTTGACATTTTATGGCACTCTCTGCGGAGTAGTGCTTGTGGTACTTACCTACCTGGTTGAAAAGGGAGTTATTGCTTTTGAAAATTACTTCCTGATCAGTCCGCTGTTGGCCATGATTTTTTTCATAAAACTGTATAAAAAAAATGACCTGAAACCCTTTACCAATATCGGCTTTACTTTTTTGGGGCTAATCTACGTTGCGCTGCCATTTTCACTCATTATCGTCATGGCAATGCGGGGCGGGATTTACAACTTTGAAATAATACTTGGAAGTTTACTCTTACTTTGGGCTACGGATATAGGAGCGTATTTTGCCGGTACAAAATTTGGTAAACGTAAACTTTTTGAGCGGGTATCGCCCAAAAAATCCTGGGAAGGTGCCGTTGGCGGAGCCGTTCTTGCAACCTGCGTTGCCTTTGTCATTGGTCATTATTTCCGTACATTCGAGCCCTGGAAATGGTTTTGTATCGGGGGAATAATCGTCGTAACCGGCACCTACGGCGATTTGGTGGAGTCGCTCTTTAAGCGGAGCATCGCCATTAAGGATTCTGGAAGTACGATTCCTGGTCATGGAGGTTTTCTGGATCGCTTTGACGGACTGTTGCTTTCAGCTCCATTTATCGTAACATTCCTGAAAATATTTTCCTGAATGATCCAACCTTTTATCCTGAAAAAGGAACAATTAGACCATTGCCCTGTCGTTACTTTTGTAGCTGGAAAGACCTCTTGGTTAAAAGAAAATGACTTACCAGCCACCCTGTTTAATCCATCGAAAATTTCTATTGCTACCATGAAAAACAGTCTCCCCTATATAGCTTTATTTCTTTTCTTGGCTCTGTTTGGTCCTGACGCCCGCGCGCAGGGAGAACAAAAAGCCATTATTTTTACGGGTGTAGTCGTTGCCGGAAAATCTACGGAACGATTGCCCGGTGCCTATATTTTTATCCCCAAAGCCGGACGCGGCACACTTACCAATAATGTAGGGTACTTTTCAATTCCGGTATTTCCCGGCGACAGCATTGTGTATAGTTACGTGGGCTACAAAACGCAGTACCACGTAGTTCCCCGGCAATACAATGCCGAAGGCTATTCAGCCATCATTGCCATGCAGGAATCTGTGACGATGCTCGCGGAAGTGAAGGTGTATCCTTATGCAACGGAAGAAGAATTCAAACGGGCATTTTTGGAGTTGAAATTGCCGGATCAGGCTGACAGAGACGCACTTGCCCGCAATACAGACATTAATTATTTGAATCGAATGGCGGCCCAAATGCCCAACAATGCCCAAACCAACTATCGCTATACCATGGATCAGCAGATTTTTGGACGGGAGTCGGCTGCTAACAAGGGCTTTGCTACCACCTTTCCATTCCTGAACCCGTTTGCCTGGTCGAGCTTCATCAAATCCGTGCAAAATGGGGATCTCAAAAAGAAAGAATACCGGAAAGATTTGGGTGAAACTCCCCGGGAAAACATGACGCGTCAGGATTATATCAGGAAGTAAATCAGGCACAATTTATCAGCCTTTGAAGGTCAACAATTCCAGGTTTTTTCCATCATACACTCCAAACGTTTGTTGATTGACCCACTCGCCGAGGTTGATATATCGGCTTGTGGCGTTTAGCCGGAGGTCGAGTGGCAGGTGCCGATGGCCAAAAATGTAGTAGTCGTGAGGCAGGAGCTGTTCCACTTCCTGGCAATATAAATAGAGCCACTCGCGGTCTTCGCCCATAAATTTTTCTTCTCCTTTTTTGATATTTGAAATACGGCTTCTTCTCGACCAGCCATTCGCAATTCGGATGCCCACGTCGGGATGAAGCTGTCGGAATGACCACTTAGCCAATGGATTTGCAAACACTTTTTTGAGTTGTTTATACACGGCATCTCCCGGCCCGAGTCCATCGCCATGCCCAACGAGCAAATGCTGAATAGAACCCTGAACACCCGTGATTTCGTAACGTACGGGCTGCCTGAAAATGGTAGCTCCCAGCTCCGTTGAAAAGTAGTCGGACATCCACATGTCGTGATTTCCGGTAAAAAAAACTAGCTCAATTCCTTCGTCGGCAAGCTCGGCCAAAGCGCCCAAAAGCCGTACGTAACCCTTGGGAACGGCATGTTTGTACTCAAACCAGAAATCAAAAATATCTCCAACCAGAAAAATTACCTGCGCGTCGGCCCGAATACTTTCGAGCCATCGCACAATCGTACGTTCGCGGTAGCGGCTGGCTTCGGGGCTGGGAGCTCCCAAATGAAAATCTGAGGCAAAATAAAGTTTCCTGCCACTCTTCAACGATAGGTTTTCTGTATGAAATGTTGTGCTCATGAAATCTGAAATGAGGTGCAATTTACGAGTTTCCTTCGCTGCCATCCAATACCCGCCTACGGATTGATAGTCCATTTGCTCCAATTAGTTGTCCGGATTTGTCAATGACTCATTACTTAAAAACCATTTAGAGGTATGTATGTATATTCGATTTAAAGAACACCTGCACCACCGATCAGCTGAATGGCATGTTCCCTTAGTATATGACACTTGACCTGGACCGAAAAATGGCACAACTGGAATTGAAGCTGCTCCGTGCGCAACTCAATTCGCATTTTATGTTCAATAATCTGAACGCCATTAATTTCTATATTTTACAGAAAGATCCTCAAAAAGCCTCCTTTTACCTGACCCTTTTCTCTCGCCTGATGCGGCGAATTATGGCTGGTTCGCAGCGTGATTTCATCAAGCTCTCCGAAGAAATAGAAACCCTCAGGCTCTATGTACAACTGGAAAGTATGCGGTTTAATCATCCCATCGAACTGCAACCTGTGTATGGGGAAAATATTGATCCTGAGATGATTATGTTTCCTTCTCTGCTGTTGCATACGTATATTGAACATGCAATCTGGAATCATTTGCTGCCACTTACACAAGACGGTAAAATTCGTTTGGGGGTTTTTAGAAGGTTGAATAAATTTCATATTGTGCTCGAAGATAACGGCATACATCGGTCAGAGACGCACGCACATCGCCTGATGACGCAGGATGAAGCCGGATTGCAGATGGCCGAAGAACGGGTGTTTTTACTAAACCAAAGACACGGAACCGATATTCAGGTGCAGGTTGTTGAGGTGCCAATAGCTGGCGGGGAGCCTGGCAGACGGGTGGAAATTGAGTTTGAGCCCATCCCTTTTACTAAACCTAAGCAGTAATTTTAGAACCGGACGTACTTGTTTTTGGTAGTAGTTGGAGTTAAATCCGAGGCAATATCTCGCGAATAAAACAGGGTTATGAAAGCAATTTTAGTAGACGACGAAGTTCATTGTACCGAAAGTCTTGCCATTTTACTGAGGCAATATTGTCCGCATGTTGATGTAGTGGGCAAATATAATCGCGCGGAAGAAGCCCTTGCCGTGCTGAATGAATCTACTTTCGATGTACTGTTTCTGGATATTGAAATGCCGGTTTATAATGGATTTGATATACTAAATCGCCTGACCAATAAATCTTTTGAGGTGATCTTTACCACTGCATATGATCAATTTGCCGTGAAAGCATTCAAATACAGCGCCTTTGATTACCTGCTGAAACCCATTGACGGACAGGAGCTTAAAGCCTGTGTGGACAAACTGTCCGAAAAACAGCAGCATTCAGATTTGCAGAATCAGCTCAATTTTCTTCGGACGCTCCTCGTCAAAGATCAGCAGGCACCGCAGAAAATCGCTCTACCCACCACAATGGGCCTGGAATACGTCAATGTTGCTGATATTATCCGTTGCGAATCAGATAGCAACTACACCCGGATTTTCCTGAAAGATCCTGTACCTACCTTAATTTGCCGGACGCTCAAAGAGGTAGAAGAGTTGCTGGAAGGTGCAAATTTTGCCCGTGTTCATCATTCATACCTCATCAATCTGGATCATTTGAGAAAATATGTCCGATCGGATGGTGGCTACGTCGTAATGTCCGACGGGAGTGAAGTGGCCGTGTCGCGTAGTCGGAAAGATGTGCTGAACAACCTTCTGAAAGTACGCTCTTTTCGCAACTAGCTCCTCGAACCACTCGCTCATTCAACCAAAAGAGCATCCCTATATTTAGTATATTTACGTGTAAAACCGAGTTCCATTTAACAATTTAGGTACCATGAACCATTTGAAAATCAGTTTATTGTTAGTGCTATCCAGCGTGTTGCTTTCACTTTCTGCGCACGGTCAGATACGAATAAACAAACCTGAAAAAGTAATAGAAAGACAGGCCGAAAACCGGGCAAATCGGAAGATTGATCAGGCCGTTGACAAAGGGTTTGATAAATTGGAAGAAGGAATTGGCAGTATTTTCAAGAAAAAAGAAAAGCCCGCCAAAGAAGATAAAAACTCGTCGGAGAATAAAACAAACGAGGAAGAAAACGCCGGCAATGGAGGCGGACGTGTGTCGGGTGGCAACGCCGGATCAGGTGGGCAAACCGCTGCGACCAAGCCAGAAAAGGCAAGTTTGAAGTCGTACAGCAAGTATGATTTTATTCAGGGAGAAAAAATTGTGGCCTCCGAAGACTTCTCTCAGGATGCCGTGGGCGATTTTCCGGCCAAGTGGAATACCAACGGTACCGCCGAAGTTGTTACGATTGAGGGTATTCCGGGAAAATGGCTCATGATGGAAAATGCCCAGAATATTTCTTATATCCCTGATTTTGTGAAAGATCTGCCGGAAAATTTTACTTTGGAATTTGACCTGATATATAACAACTGGGAAAAGAAATATGCGTATCACAGGCGTCTCTACGTGACTGTCCACGAAACAGAAAAGAGTGACGCACGCATTCAGCAGCAAGCCGCCGGGCGTGGTGCTACGTTTCAGTTTGAAGGCGGCATGGGTACCGGTGAGGTGCGGCTCATGCAAACCAAAGCGGGTGGAGGATATACCGATTTGACGGGTACAAAAGAGATGGAAGGGTACATCAATCCCGAAAATAATGGCAAGGTTTTCCATGTTTCGATGTGGCGGCAAAAATCGCGGTTGCGCATTTATGTCGATGAAATGAAGGTTTTTGATTTGCCCCGTATTTTTCCAGAAGATATAAAACTTAACTCCCTACGGTTGCATTCGGAAGTTTCCAATGAGGGAGAGCAGGTTTTTGTTTCTAATTTTCGGCTTGCCGTTGGGGCCCCGGATACCCGTTCCAAGCTGATTACGGAAGGTAAATTTGTGACAACCGGTATTACTTTTGGTGTTAATTCGGCTCAAATTCGGCCCGAATCGTATGCCGTGCTGAAAGATATTGCCGCAACATTAACCGAAAACCCATCAGTAAAGGTGAAGATTGTAGGGCACACGGATTCCGATGGCGACGATGCAGCCAATCTCGAACTTTCAAAAAAGCGGGCAGAATCGGTGAAAGAGTCACTTTCACAGGAATTTGGTATTGATAAAAGCCGCATGGAAACTGACGGCAAAGGCGAGACCGCACCCGCTGCACCCAATACAACACCCGAAGGAAAAGCCAACAACCGACGGGTAGAATTTGTAAAAATGTAGCCGTGATTTCAGGGCCTGTGCCACACAGGCCCTCACAATAAGCCCGAGGATTTTGTAGATTTCCTGACTGAAACCCGGTACAAGTGACTGGTTTTCAGTCGGGCAATTGGTAAGTGATCTCCACCGAAGTGCCACCGATTTCTCCATCAGGCCGGACGACATCCCGCACGCTAATCCGGATTTGAGAGGAGAAATTTTTGTTAAAAAGCTCTACTCGTTTGTTGGTAATCTGCATCCCAAACGATTTCTTAACCTGTGCTGAGCGGCTATTCATTTCCCGGGCTTTTTCACGCCCGATTCCATTGTCTTCAATCACAAACAAGCAGTAGTCAGGTTCTTCACTGATCCGCACGGAGAGTAATTTTTTCGGTTCATCGCTATGCAGCAGACCGTGCCAGATTGCGTTTTCGGCAAAAGGTTGCAACAGAAGCGGCGGGACCAGAATCCCATCCGTATCCATGTCTGCCGGTACCAGAATTTCGTACCTAAAACTGTCCCCAAACCGCCTCGATTCAATGTCAAGATAAAGCCGCAACGCTTCGAGTTCTTCACTCAAACTGATGGTGTTTTCCCGGGAGTTTTGGAGCACCATGCGCAGGAGTCGGGAAAATTTACCTAGGTAATCGCTCGCCTTTTCGTTTTCATTATTAAGTACAAAGTATCGAATCGTGTTGAGACTGTTAAAAATAAAATGTGGATTCATCTGCGCCCGCAGCGCCTGCATTTCCATTTCGCCCAATTGAAACTCGAATTCAGAACGCAGAAAGGCCTCTTTTTCGGCCTGATAGGCTTCCGACATAGCCATTACTTCCCGGGTACGTTCGCTGAGTTTTTCCTGTAACTCGCGGTTGGAGTTTTCGGTAATTTCCTGATTTACATGCAATTGGTTGATATACGCTCGTTGATTTTTCGTGCGTTCTCGTTCAAGTAGCCGAACATTATACCCGAGGGCAAAAGAAAAACACATGATTTCGCCAATGACGCCAAGCTGAAAATAGTTGATCGGAAAAAGATGCTCTGTAAAAGCCGGGGGAAGTAAAAACAAACTCCCCAACGTAGAAATAACGACGCCGGAAATGAAAAACACGTTACCAATCAGAAAATAGGGCAGGAGCGGGGAACGGTTTTTCTGGATAATCCGGGCGAGCATGACTGCGTTGAAAATCAGCAAAATAACCCGGTCTACCGCAAGCAGCGTTTGTTGAAGTTCGCGTTGCCAGAAAACGGACAACACAACTAACATAAGCAGTCCGTACAGCAGGAGCCACTTCCAGAACCTGCTCAGAAAACGGCTTAGGCCCGGATCGTACATACTCATGTTCAACAGCCCGATACTAAACCGAATGTATAGCGCCGTATACATCATCTGAATGGGCTCATTCAGAATATTAATCAATGCCGGAAAGCCGTAGAACCAATAGCCTATAAAAAACAGGGAATCGGTTTTAAGAGAAAAATAGAGCGCAACTCCACCCAAATAAAGTCCGTAGTAGAGGTACAGCGGGTCGCGGGTGGTGATGTAAAGAAAAACGACAAACAGGAAAATGGCGAGTACCGCCCCAAGAATTAATACGCTGATATAGACTCCATTGAAGGCGTTGGCGTAGTCATTCCAAAATTGATTTTTAACGCCATCGTACGACAGAATCCGAAGATCGGGACTGCCGGAGGGCTGATAGCTATTTTGAATTTTGAGTAAAAAAGAAGCTTGTTGTCCGGGCTTCAAATCAATCGGCAGCAGGCAATTGCTGTATTGATAGGCAACTTTCCAAATGGAAACGTCGGCCCCGATTTTGAAGGTTTGGGTTGTCCGAAATTCATCAAACGACACGTAGCAGGTTACGTTATCGTTGGCTGATGGGGTAAGAATATGGGTTTTTTGTGCCGTTGGTAAATCATTCCGAATGTCAAACCTAACCCAGTACGTGCTGTCGCGTGACAGGCGGACTAAGCCGGGAAAAGCGAAAAAAGCTGCGGGCGAAAGCGTATCGTCTGAGATCGTTTTGGCAGGTGTAACATACCATGCCACCTGTTTTTTGATAGGACTATCCTGCCCCAGGGTTGATACCGTAAGTGTAGCAGAGGGCTGGGCAATGAGTACAGAACTGACAACTACTCCTAAAAAAGCAAGTACGAATGTTTTTAACATATTCAGGGTCTATGATTTGCCAGGAGTTACGCTTTCATCTGGTTACTCGTTCAAAAATCCTGTTGACAAGCTAAATAAAGTAAATTGATAGGTAACTTGGTCAACCTTTCCGGATAAATTTAAATATTTGATCAAAACAGTTGCGGATTTACAACTGCTAAGTTCAAAGCATTGTTCTACCTGAATAAGGCTGGAAAGGTGGATCAATAAATTTTGTGCCAAACATTCTTTTAAATCAAATATTTATCAAAAAAAGACACAATGAACCGTAAACTATTCATTTTTCTGTGCACGCTCGGATTACTTGTATTCACAAAGTCCACCGTTTGGTCTCAAAATACCCGCGTTGCCAAAACCCCGGCAGATCCCCAACGAAATGCGCAATGGAAGCCTGATAAGGGCAAATACTATTTCAGTCATGCGCTGATTTATGAATTTGAGAAAAAAACGGATCAAACGAAGGGCGAATTGTGGGTTTTTATCGATCCTGTCACGGGAACCATGTGTTTTCAGCGTGAAAGTAGTTTTGGCCTGACCGACGAAATGAATGAAGCAATTGTGGCTTTCCCGTCGGGAAAAATGATTGCCTGCGGGCAGGATGAGCACGGAAAAAATGTAAAAACTACATTTATGAATAGTGCTGTAACTCCTCATCCAGACGACATAAAATTTCAAAAAGATAATTTCCGGGAACAATGTAGCCCCACCGGCCGAACCCGAAAAGAGTTTGGCTGGGGAAGTGCCGAATATACCTTGTCTTATATCAAGACAAATGAAAAAACCAACCTGTGGCTGGCCACCGTTCCGTTTAATGTGTATCCATTATATACATTTGATGAATGGGAAGGAGACGCACAATTGCCCGTTGCTCTCAGTTTTAGCTATGTATTAGGACCCCGGCAATTGATTACTGAATTAAATGATCCGTATGTTACATTAAAGCTTGTAGCCTACGAAAGTAACCCTTATTATTTGGATTTATCCAAGTATAAATAATTTAGAATTAATTTTAAAGCTCTGGATTCAACTATTGTAAATGTCCAAATTGCTATAAACATGTTCTTATGTCTTTGGTATTATTTAAAGAAAATATGTGCATATTTATTAAGTTATACACATTCAGGTATTTATAAATATGTAAGAAAAAAACACATAAAGTATTTTGATTTACAAATTTTTGGATTTACATTGTAACCCAAGAGCCCAAAAATCAGATTTAAAAAGGAGAATTAGGGATCAGAAACTTTGTCTTTTAAAGGCCTTGTACTCTGACCTTTAATTTTGGCATGCTCTTTGCGATTCTCTCTAACATTTTGATAGATTTAAAGTAAAGAGTATGAAAGCGGCAAGAATTTCATCTCCAATACTGATTCCATCTTTCCTCTACTTTATCGTATTTTTTTTGGTTGCTTATCAAGGGTTTGGTCAAATATTGGAGTGTGGGAGTTTAGAGCCAACGGAACAAGAAATAAAGCAGAGGGAAGCGGAACTTCGCAGACTTAAACGGAATCAGAGTCAGTTACAAGGTAGCGCTGTTACCTTTGTTCCGATTCGCTTTCATGTGGTTCGTCGAAGCAATGGAACAGGAGGAGCGACCCTGGCACAACTAAACACCACTTTGGCGCATGTTAATACGGCGTATTTGCAGTCGGGGATTCAGTTTTATATGGCTGGCAGCACCCCACATTACATTGACAGTGATGTGTACTACGACTATGACTTTTCCGAGGAAGCTGCCTTAACCGCCGGGAATGACGTCACAAATGCAATTAATTTGTATATGGTAGGTACGCTGAGTTTTCAGTCAGGAAACGTGACCGGCTATGCCTATTATCCTTCGACCCTTGCAAGTAGTAACCGAATCTTTATCAGAACAGATCGTGTAACGGATGGGCGAACCCTTTCTCATGAGCTGGGACACTATTTTAATTTACTTCATACATTTCATAATAATTCCAATCCGGATGTTTCTCTGCGAGAGCTGGTAACCCGTGGATCAGGAGCTAACTGTACCACAGCCGGCGATCTTGTCTGTGATACTCCCGCAGATCCCTACGGATTGATCAATTCTACTACGTCAGGTTGTTCGTACACCGGTACGGTTACAGACGCCAACGGCGATTTGTTTGTACCCTCACTGGTGAATATGATGTCATACTATTTTCTATGTGGCAATCAGTTTACCGATGGGCAATATTCCCGAATGGAAGGAGGGCTTGTTTTGCGTACCGCACCGGCCAATCAGTACACACTCAATTACCCGGCGTTTACCGGAGTTCCTGGTCAGGTGGTGGCTAATCAGACTTCGGCAGGCGTTCAGGTGAATTTTTCCGACCCCGGAGCCGGTGAAGGTGGATTTATCATTGAACGTGCCACAGACCCCAATGGTCCTTACCTTGCAATCGCCGGGCTGGAAGCCAACACCACCTCTTATGTAGACCCATCGGTGATAACCAACACGTTGTATTATTACAGGGTTCGGGCCTCCAATGGCATTCAATACAGTGCCTCCGATACGGCGATGGTCAATCTTTTTTATTGCAAACCAACCTATTCGTCTGCCTGCTCTCCGATGATTATTGCTGATTTTGTACTTAGTCAAAGCGGGACCAACCTGATCAATAATACCAATACAGGTTGTGGAACAAATAGTTACAGCGATTATTCGTCGATTGTAGCAACTGTAAACGCTGGACAGAGCTATTCCTTTACGGCGCGGGCCGTCACCAATGGAAATGGATCATTTTTCCCACAGCATGTTTCCATTTGGGTTGATCTCAATCAAAATGGTGTTTTTGAAGTAAGTGAACGTTTGTATCAGTCGTCGGGCGGAACTACCATGTCGCCTACAATTACAGGCTCAATAACTATTCCGATTACTGCCACCGCCGGTCCGACCCGGATGCGGATTCGTTCTCAATACTACACCTCAGGCTCCGTAACAGAGCCGTGTGGGCAATTATCTTTTGGCGAGGCAGAAGATTATACCCTGCACATACAATCCACGGCGCTCGCTCCAACGATCCAAACGGTTTCTGTAAATGCGGCCTCTGTGTGTCCGGGACAAAGTTTACAGGTGTTTTTTACAACAATCGGTACGTTCAGCTCGGGAAATGCCTATACCGTACAGATTGCAAATGCGTCTGACAATCAATTTGTTTCTGTGCCAACCACTGGCAGCGGTAGTCCTTTAACGGCTCAGTTTCCGGCCAATTTACCCGCCGGAGCTACCTATTTGGTTCGGGTGGTGGCTTCGCTCCCTCAAACAACCGGCAGTACTTCAGCGCAGCAAGTCCTGATTTTGCCCAAAGTGCAGGCTGTACTCAGTGGTGGAGGGGCCGTTGCGGCCGGAGACAGTGCCACGCTCACAATCACACGAACGTCGGGTAATGGTCCATGGCAATTTACGCTTTCAAACTCGGTGACGTATTTTCCGAATAGTCAATCTGAAATTTCAATAAATCTTGCTCCCGCTTCCACCACGACCTATACGCTAAGCAGCGTACAAAATACGGAATGCGGCGTTGGAACCGGCAGCGGCTCGGCCACAATTGTGGTACATCCGATTGTCGCAACGACCTTGCAGATCAAAGTTTTTATGGAAGGGCCTTACCGCACAAATACCGGACAAATGATAACAGTTTTGAACCAACGGGGCCTGTTGCCCGGGCAGACGCCGGTCAATACGGAGGTGGCACCAACGCCTGCGGGTCAGCCGTATGGTGGTAGTCCGTGGAGTTATTCAGGAAGCGAGGCGGTAAGCAATTATCAATCCAACATTGTTGATTGGGTTTTACTATCCTTACGTGAAAATTCTCCTTCGGTGGATGAAACGGTTTACAGAACTGCCGCTTTGGTCCGTACGAATGGAGAGGTAGTACTTGTTGGGCCTCCTCCTGAGCTGTCGGCGGTAAAGAGCTATTATGTTGTGATTGAACACCGTAATCATCTGGGCGTGCTGTCCCATCAGTCGGTGACGGTTCAGAACAATGTGTTGAGTTACGATTTTACAACCCAAAACTCATATACTGCCACGGTACCTGTTTCGATTGGCCAAAAGCAAATTGGTACAATATTTGCGATGCATTCTGCTGATGGAAATAAGACCTTGCCCAATCAAAATTTTGTGATTAACGTAAATGATTATAACCTTTGGACAGCTTCCAACGGGCAATTTGATCTTTATTCACCCGCTGACTTCAATATGGATGCCCAAATATCGGCTTCGGACAAAATTCAGTGGAATGCCAACAACAGTAAGTTTTCTATGATTGGCAGACAATGAAATAATTGAAAAGTTAAAAAAGTAGGATAATGCTAAAAAGTTTACAGCGCCCAACATCAATACTTACCATCCTTTGGTTTGTATTTTTCTATGCATCTGCCATTCTTGTCTCCCATGCACAAACCGGTCGGTATGATTTGCGTTTCGTGCAGGAGTCCTATGACTGTGTGGCACGAAAGGTAGTTTTCAGTGCTCAGATTCGGGCGGCACATCCCGACAGTACCTTTATTATGGGTTCATCGAGTTTGCCTTTCACATTTCCGGCAGGCGTGCTGTCCACTCCTGTGTTGTCGTCCATTCAGAACTTTTCGGGCGGGCGCTACACCACGCTGACTATGACGCAACAGAGTTCTGTTCTGACCCTCAATATTGTGTATCAGGGCATGGCGCCATTTGAAGATCCTGATAATGTTCTTACGGATTGGAAGTCTATTGCTCAAATTACCTTTGATGTTCCATCCGGTTCTGATGGCTGTTATTCTTTGGTTTGGAATGATGAAAATGCCTTCCCAAGTGCGGATGTGAATGAAGTGGTTATCAGTGGTGGAAGTGCCAATGAAGGTTTAGCACAATCGGGCACCTTTGAGGTAAATACGGCCTGTGCATTTGCTGCCGGTTTACCCGTGGCATCTATCATGGGTGATACCTCCATTTTTCTGGGTGAACAGGCTGTGCTGAAAGTTAATTTTACCGGAGAGCTGCCCCAAACGATTTCTGTGGATGGTATTTCATATAGTAACCTTTCGCAAAGCCCGGTCATGATTAATGTTTTTCCGGATCAGACTACCACCTATACTATTGACTCCGTGAGTAATGCCTGCGGGAAAGGAACCGTTTCCGGCAGCGCTACTGTAACAATTCTGAGTCCCGGCATCACGACCCAAAATCTGACTAATCCAACTGTTTGTCCGGGTGTGGCTACGAGTGTTGGATTTACTTCCACCACAGCTTTTGCCGCCGGTAATATCTTTACAGTTCAGCTCTCAGATGCATCGGGATCCAACTTTGTCAACATCCCCACGACCGGCACCACAAGCCCTTTAACCGCCACGATTCCGGCTAATACGCCTGCCGGAAGCGGCTACCGGGTACGGGTAGTAGCCTCCAATCCCGCAACGATTGGCGATCCTTCCGGACCTTTCTCGGTGAGTGCGGCTCCAACAGCGACCTTGTCGGGCACCACCACGATCAATGCCGGCGGTACGGCAAATTTGAGCGTAGCATTAACGGGTCAGGCACCCTGGAATGTAGTACTGTCAAACACGGTTAACTATACAAGCAACGTGAGCCCACTGCTAATTCCGGTTACTCCCGCAGCAACAACGACTTACAGCCTTGTCTCGGTTTCTGACAACTGTACTGCCGGTACGGTATCGGGAAGTGCCACGGTGACGGTGCTCCCCATTGGTGTTCCCTGCAATACCTTGTGCGTGCCCGTGTCGATCGTCATCATTAAATAAATCTGAATATTCCAGCGTAATTCTTTCGAAGAAAAGAAAATAAAAAATCGTTTGTGTAGCTACCCTTGGGCAGGCTGCACAAACGATTTTTCTTTGGAAGAATCGCAAATTCAAAGCGTTTCTCAGGCTTCTCCGGCCCGTTCCGCCAATACTTCCGAGAGCGGCCGTAAATTGGCCGGAATGGCTTCTTCGGTTTGCTCAGCCTCATAAGGAAATACATCCAAAATTGGTGTAAGATTTATATCCGTGGTTTCGTAGGGAACGAGCATCGTTCGCATGCTTTCGGTCAGACGTTCGAGAGCCTGCGCCAAATCCTCGGCATTGACGAGCATATAGTTAACCACTTTTTTTTCCTTCCCACTTTTTTCGTCGAGCGAATAATATACAACCTTAGCCTTGAACCATTTATCTCCATCCTCATAGGCCAGCAAATCTGCCAGTCGCATGCGACTAATGGCCGTTACGCTAAATTCTGTGACGCCCGTCACGATCTGCTTGTAAAGCCTCGCCTCTGCTTCGGTATACGTCAGCGCATCTACGAGATAGGCTTCATTGGTTGTTTTGAGTTTTCCGGTTTCATCTTCTTTTTGGTAACGTATTTTACCTAAATACCAGCTTGCCATGAAATAAAATTTACTAGTTATGTTTACTAAAAAATAGAGGCAACCGGGAGCCGTCAGCGCCGCAGTTGCCTCTGCAATGATACGTACTTTTTTAGTTTTGAGCTCTACCCACGACTTTCAAAGGAGCCGAAACTTTCAACTTGTACGCGTTTTCTTTACCTTCTTTCCTCGGTTTTCGGCCCACTCTTCGGCCTTCGCCGTGGCAATCGCAATGGCTTTCCCTTCGTCGTAGCCCTCATTGAGCAGCGCATTGGCAATCTCAATAGCCTTGACTCGCACAGGAGCCATAAAGTTTTTCAGCGATGGCGGATAGTTTTGTTTGGTCCAGGGCATAGTCCAGATATGTTTGGTTCAATTTTTCCTATGCTAAATTTTCGTACCAGACCAGCGTGGGCCCGGTTTTTGACGTGATAAAAATTGCCTTATTACGTGTAATGTGAAATCAAAGTTGGCGTTTTAATACCTGTTCAGTAAGTTGCATCCCAAATTATACATTTTACTCCCCATGAGAAGTAGTATCACCATCTTCGGATTGTTAGCCGTTGCTTTTGTATTTAGCCAATGTACCGTCAGCAAGCAGATTAAAGAGGCCAAAGCTTTTGGCGATTGCAAGTATGCCATCACCTCCATCGACAGCATCTACCTCGCCGGAACGGACGTTCGGGAGCTGCGTAACATCAAGAGTATCAAGGATTTTGACCCTACGAAGTATCCGGCCCTTGGCCTTGCCCTGATGCGCAAAAAGGTGCCTTTGGATTTGCGGGTTAATCTTGATATCAATAACCCAACGAAACAATTGGCTGCCATTAATCAATTGGAATACATTGTGTTACTTTCCAATAGAGAAATCTTCAAAGGAATTTTAAATCGCCGGATTGAGGTATATCCCGGCACCGGCAGCACCAAAGTACCCGTTCAGCTGAGCACAAATGCGTATGATTTGCTCATGAATGACGAAACCCGCGACAGTTTTATCACGATGGTACAATCGCTGTCAGGAAAATCTGATACGGCTCCTTCGCGCCTGACCGTTAAAATTAAGCCAACGCTTGCCGTTGGTGATCGTCAGGTAAATTATCCCGGCTATATTACGTTTGAGCAGGAAATCACCAGTAATATGATTTTGGGACGGTAGAGTCAAATCTATTATTTGGTTCCTGACTGAAAAATTTTCAACAAAAAATCGGAGGCAAGCCTATCACGGGTTTGCCTCCGATTTTTTTGTGAGCATCCATCTACTTTTTGTCTTCCCGAAGTTTTCCGGTGTAGATTTCTTTAAATCTTTCAAAGCGGGGAATCGACACACTTTGGACGTACGGATTGCCCGGATTATGCTCAATATAATCCTGATGATAACCCTCGGCCCTGTAAAAAGCCTTCAACGGACTAATTTCCGTGACAATCTTGCCGTCAAAACGCTCGGTGTTCATTTGTTGCGTGATGGATTCGGCACTCTGTTTCTCTTCCTCCGAATTATAAAATAAAATAGAACGGTACGAAGAACCCCGGTCCGGTCCCTGCCGATTAAGGGTAGTCGGGTCGTGCGAAAGGTAAAATACCCGCACCAATTCTTCGTAGTTTATCTGAGTAGGGTCGTAGTAAATAAGCACGGTTTCAGCGTGTCCGGTGGTTTCGGTGTTGACCAATTCGTAGGTTGGATTAGGAACCGTGCCACCCGCATAGCCCGAAACGACCGAATCAACCCCGGGCAGGGCTTCAAATATTTCCTCTGTACACCAAAAGCAACCGGCAGCAAAAGCCGCCACCGCCCGGTTTTGGGGAGCTGCCAACGGTACAATTCGTACGTCAGCGGTATCTTGTTTTTGATGGGTGCCATTGGTACAGGCCACAGCTCCCAACGCAAGGCTCAGGCAGATGAAGGGTAGCGATTTCAATCGATTCATGGTATTTGCTTTTGAAGTAATTTCCTGCCTCAACACATGTATCAGCGGGTTTTGTTTTAACGTTAAAGCAGCGGTATGTGTTTCAGTGGGGGAGGTATTTGGGGAGTAGTGGGCAATTAATTGAATAGTAAAGTCTAATTGATATATTGCTACGATCGTAAAGGATTAATTTTTAAGAAATTAATGTCTATCTAAAAGTAAAATGAATAGTCCCACATCGCCTTACATTATTCAAATTATTCACTTCGGTAATATAACATTCATTGGTTAACCAAGCAGGTTTCCATACATGCGTGGGACTTTTCAAGTCGTTGCCCCAGTATAGCGGTCCATATTTGAATGCAGAAAGTGGCAACATTCCTTTATTGCTTTCCGCTAAAAGTTGATCTATTTCTGAAATAGTTAGGATAAAGTCATTAACACCGCTAAGCTTCATTTCTTTGATCTTTTGCTGTAAAGGGTAGTATTTGTGTTTAGGAAGTAAGGGATCCATTGATCAGATTAATTTATTGATTTGCTTACAATATTTTTGGGATTCTATCGGATTGGACCACAAAAAAAGGAGCCGCAATTTTCATCGCAACTCCTTGATAATCAGTACCGGGGACGGGAATCGAACCCGTACGAGCGTTTCGGCTCACAGGATTTTAAGTCCTGCGTGTCTACCAGTTCCACCACCCCGGCCCGAGCTGCAAACCTTTCGGCCTGCTGTCCGTATAACAAGAAAAGCACCTGAGAAGGTGCTTAGCCTGTTTGAGCAGAAGACGAGGTTCGAACTCGCGACCTCAACCTTGGCAAGGTTGCGCTCTACCAGCTGAGCTACTTCTGCGTTGACCTTTTTGATATTTGGTGATGCAAATGTAGAGGCTTCAGCGATTGCACGCAAGTGTTATCCGGAAAAATTTTCAGTAAAAAAGTTAATGAAAAAATAAATAATTGGTAATCAGAGGGTGTAGAAGCATAATATCCCGAAAAAAATATTGAGTCCAAGGCTTGCCAGTACGTTCATACGCATGGTATGCCGGAAATTTGCCTCTTTTAAATCTTTTTTGACCATCCACCACCAGGCCGCAAAGTAGCCAAGCACAGGGCCCATGCAAACGGTAAGGATATAAAGCATGGTTGAATTTCCAAAATTCAGGAAATAGTAAAGAAACCCGGCGAAGGAAAGTGTAAAAAATACGGCGGCATTCAGGAACGTGCCGTGGATGCCTACCAGGCGGCTGTACGTAAGATCTCCGCGTTGAGCGTCCTCTTCGTGTTGGTACACTTGGGTTAAGGGGTACACCGCCCAAAGATTCGACGTGGTAATGAGCGCCGGCAGCAGATATTTTACATTGAGCAGGTCAGAGAGGTCGAGCCCGCTGACGACCTGAATCGTGGCAAGGTAGGTAAAAGCCCCCTGAAATAAACCGACCACGAGCCAGCTAAGCACAGGGTATTTTTTGAGACGAATGGCCGGATGACTATACGCTTTGGATATGAAGCCATACAGAAGCAAATAACCTACAAACACCGGGCCGAGGTCGGCCAGCAGAGCCAGCACAACAGCCGCACTATCCAATGCCCAGGCGGTGAGAAGTAGCTCAAAACGCACCGGCGGGGGCTTTTCGAGCAGTCCGATGCTTCCTTCATCTTTGTCGTAGTAGCTATTGTAGGCATTGCTTGCCGGGTACAGAAACAGGTGAATGAGCCAAAAGGCCCACCACGCATTTGTTTCCAGAAGGGGTTCTGCCTGACTGATGGCAAACAGGAAGACGGGTAACAAAAAAACCGAAAATGGAATCCGAAGGTGTAAAAGAACGCTTTTCATACGCTATTGGCACAGAAATTTATACCTTGTTAAAGAAAAACTAACCCTAAAACAGGGAAGGTAAGAGAATGTTGGAAAACGGATCAGAACATGTTGTGCAAAAAGTCGTTTACCAGTCATATTCCCCTACGTGAATGTAGCTACTTTCTTCTAAATTTTAATTGAGTGTCAAATCCCATACCCGCATCCGCATACCTGACGGCCTTTGGTACGGCTGTACCGCCTCACCGCTTTGACCAAAGTCGGATCGCCGATTTTATGGCGGCCGCAATGGACTTAAATCCTGTGGAAGAGCGACGTCTACGTGCGTTGTATCGCAGCACGCGCATTCGGCAGCGCTACTCGGTTTTGCCGGATTATGGGCTGGAACCCGGTGAATTTACGTTTTATCCCAATACACCCACACTCGAACCTTTTCCTACCGTGCAAAAACGGATGGTAGCGTACCGCGAATATGCTGTGGGTTTGGCCGAAACGGCTCTGCGCGAGTGCCTGCAAAGCCGCAATATGCAACCCGGCGAAATCAGCCATCTGATTACGGTTAGCTGCACCGGCATGTACGCACCGGGGCCGGATATTGAGCTGATTGAACGTTTGGGCTTAAAGAGTTCGGTTCATCGGATTGCCGTAAATTTTATGGGCTGTTACGGAGCTTTCAATGGATTGAAAACCGCCGCAGCGCTGGTGAAAGCCGATCCTGCGGCAAAAGTGCTGATGGTCTGTGTGGAACTTTGTACCCTGCATTTTCAGAAAAAAAAGGAAGAAGATCATCTGTTGGCCAATGCCCTTTTTGCCGACGGTGCCGCGGGTATTCTGATAGAAGGTAGCCTGGAATCAGGGGCGTCAGCATTGGAAATAATGGACTTTGCCTGCGAAGTACTGCCCGAAGGACGCGAAGATATGGCGTGGCATATTCATGATTTTGGGTTTGAAATGAAACTGACCTCCCGCGTTCCTGATGTTCTTAAAACGGGTTTACCGGCGGTTTTGCAGCGCATTACACAGGCGCAAGGCATCAAGCCGGAAGATATAAGTCTGTACGCGATTCATCCCGGCGGGCGACGAATTCTGGAAGTTGTTGAGCAGGTTCTGGATCTGACGCATGAAGACAATGCCGCTGCCTATGCGATTTTGCAGGAGTACGGCAACATGTCGTCAGGAACTATCCTATTTGTTCTAAAAAAACTGTGGGAGCTAAACAGCCGGTCGGGCGGTTCATGGATTTTTGCGAGTGCTTTTGGCCCCGGCCTGACCGCCGAAACCGCACTTTTGAAAATAGTATAGACAAACGAAACGTATATTAAACGAACCATTATTTTTCTACTTTTGATCGGAGTTAGCACCCGCATGTACGGGACTCCGATCCGTTTCGTTTAGAAAAGCATGAATAAAATCCTGAAAGCGTACCTCAAACGCCTGACCAATCTTAGCAGTCGAAACAAATCTCTGCTGCTCAGTAGTTTACCTGCCGAGCAATTCCTCGATTTACACGAAACCGATTTCCTTTTATCTAAATCTTCTTTTGAAGTAATCACCCAGCTCATTCAGCGAAAGAGCCGGATTCCGCTCTGCGATATGCAGGATCCTCGTTACGATCGGGTGAACGAACTGAGCCGAAAGTTGCGAAAAATTGCCCGAACGGAACAATTCATCGAAGAAGAACGCGGCGCGCGCGATTTGTACGTAGGCTATCCGTTTGTTCGCGGAAAGTTTTCAGATGGTTCGGTCGTTCATGCGCCGCTCTTGTTTTTTCCGGTAACGCTCCGCCTTGACCGCGAACAGTGGTGCCTTTTCGGGCGCGATGATGCCGAAATCTCCCTCAACCGCAGCTTTGCTTTGGCCTATGCGCACTTCAATGAGGTGAAAGTACCCGATGAAATTCTCGAAAAATCGTTTGAAGATTTTCCCCGCGATCCGCTGGAATTCCGAACGGCACTTTACGAGTGGCTGAAAGAAACGCCATTTAGAATCAATTTTAACCAAAAACTTTTTGAAGATACTTTACTGCCTTTTGATAAAGTAAAGAGCAGTGATTTGCAACTGTTGGAGAAGAATGGTGAATTGAAATTATACCCCGAATTGATCCTCGGGATTTTTCCACAGGCTGGCTCATATCTCGTGCCCGATTATCACCACCTCTTGCGGGAGGCGGAGCAGGGCGTTTTGAAAATGCCTTTGTTTTTAGTTGAAAATGAACAGGTTGTAGATGCAGTGGAAGCTTCGGAAGTAAATCCAGAGGCTGAACCACTTCCACAAAATACGCTGAAAGAAGAGCACATTCTGACACCGCTACCCGCTGATGTTTCGCAGGAGCAAGTCATCCGGTTAGTTAGACAGGGACAATCGGTAGTAGTGCAGGGGCCGCCGGGTACGGGAAAATCTCAGCTCATTTGTAACTTAATGGCCGATTTTGCTGCACATGGGAAACGGGTATTGCTTGTGTGTCAGAAACGAGCCGCTCTGGATGTCGTACATCACCGGCTTCATGAACTGGGTATGGCGCCCTTTGTGGCCTTGATTCACGATTTCAAAAATGACCGCTCCGGTCTTTTTCGTCAATTAGCTGCTCATATCGAGAAAGTTGACGAATATCGAAAAGAAAATTACAGCCTGGATGCCGTGTTTCTGGATCGGGAATTTACCAGAGAAAGCCGGTTGATTGATCAGGTTGTGCACGAACTTGAACTATTTCGTGCGGCTTTATTTGATGAATCTGAATGCGGAATTTCGGTGAAAGAACTCTACTTGTCAAGTGACCCTACGGAACCTGATTGTAATCTCCGTCCTTATTACCGCTCGTTTCCCTTTTCGTCTTTGGATGGTTTTCGCCGAAACTTACGCAGCTATTGTACCTACGCTTACCGCCTGGGGCCGGAGCACAGCTGGCTTCAGCGGCTGTCGTTTGCCAACTATCACCTGCCCGATTTGCAGCGCATGGAAACCGAACTGCGGCAATTTTTTCCGTTTTTTCAGGAACAGATTCGTCAGTTTGGCGCGTGGACATCGGTCGCTTTCCATCCTGATTTTATTCAAAATATACCGGAATGCACGGAGAGAATCGAAGATGTACTTTCGGATATTGCTGATTTTGAAACATTTACGTTATTTCAAAATTTTTTACAGGACGAGCCGCAGGCCCCGGCCCGACTGGCGTTTGCCCGGCAGGTGGTGCAAAGTATCGAGGGCTGGATTGCCGATGGAAGTGCCATAGAGGAAAGTTTGCCGGCCAACGAACTGCCTGTTTTTCGGGCACAGCTAGCCAAAGCAATAGAGGCAAACGCCTCAGCAGTAAGCGGTACGTTTTGGAAATGGTTTGGAAAAGAGAAAGCTACCGTGACGCGGGTGGCAAATGCCAATGGATTGGGGACAACTCCTGAGGAACTTCATCAATTGAATATCCGGCTTAAAAACCGCATGGAGCTCGAACAATGGCTTCAAAATCAGTTGTTGCGGGCTACACGTCCTGCTCATACGAACACACTTTCGGAGTATCAAGGCTACCTGAAAAAAGTGGAGCGGGCGGCAGATGCCGTCCTACGACTACGCCTCAAACCCTGGCAAAGCATTCTGACAAACATTAGTCTGGAAAATACTGATTTTGGGAAATTCACCAACACGTTTCAGGAAATTTACCAATGGCTCCTGGCCTGGCAGCAAAAACGGGAAAAGCAGCTATCTTTTTTAGCAACACCGCAATGGGATTCTTTGCTGGAAGAACCCCTGGAATTTTCTGAAAAACTACGGCATGAACTGACGCAGGATTTTGATTCTCTGGTAGAAATGGACAAAATTACGCTCCAATTTTCGTCCGTTGAGCAAAGCGTCGTGGCGCTGTTGATGGAACACGCTGCGGGAGAAACCGCACAGACCGAAAACCTGCTGCAACTGTTTGAAAACAGCCTTCGCCTGGCCTGGATCGAACACATCGAAGCCAAACACCCCCTGCTGCGGGCCGTTTCGTCGCTAAAAATGGAACATTGGGAGGAGCAGTTGCAGGCAGGCATTGGCCGTAAACAAACCCTCAGTCGGGATACAACACTCATGCAACTGCGGGAAGCTACCTATCAGGGATTGGAAAATAACCGGTTGGGAAACCGCACGACTTACCGTGAATTGTACCATCAGGTAACCAAGAAAAGGAAACTGTGGCCCATTCGAAAAGTGCTCGAAGGCTTTTCGGATGAAGTGTTTCGATTGATTCCCTGTTGGATGGCTTCACCGGAGGCGGTCTCGACGCTCTTTCCGATGCAAAGCAATCTGTTTGACCTCGTGATTTTTGATGAAGCATCGCAGTGCTATGCTGAATACGGTTTGCCTGCCGTATATCGGGGACGGCAACTTGTGGTTACGGGCGATAGCAAGCAGCTTCCGCCGGGAGATTTATACAAGGTTCGTTTTGAAGAAAATCAGGCGGAGGACGAAAATCCGGTGGCGTTAGAAATTGATTCTTTGCTGGATTTGGCGGCCCAATCGCTCGTACAGCAGCAACTGACCGGGCACTACCGTAGTAGTTCGCTGGATTTGATTGATTTTTCAAATCGACATTTTTATAAAAATACGCTCCGGCTTTTGCCCGATTTTCACCAGATCAACGATGCCGAACCGGGCATTCACTACCTGCACGTGGAGGGCGTTTGGGAGAAAAATACCAACCTGGCCGAAGCCCGGCAGATTGTGACGCTCCTCACGGAACTATCGGGGCAGGCGCTGAGCGTGGGTGTCGTGACGTTCAATTTCCATCAGCAGCAACTGATTCAGGATATTCTCGACCAGGAAAATGTGCAGGCACCGGAGCTTTTTGTCAAAAATATTGAAAATGTACAGGGCGACGAGCGCGACGTAATTATCTTTTCGTTGGGCTACGCGCCAGATCCCAACGGTCGGCTTGTGATGCAGTTTGGTTCGCTAAACACGCAGGGGGGCGAAAACCGGCTGAATGTGGCGATCACCCGGGCGCGCCGAAAAGTGTACGTAGTCACAAGTTTGTGGCCCGAGCAACTGCAAACGGACCAAACCGCCAACGAAGGGCCAAAGCTTCTGAAAGCCTATCTTTCCTACGCCCGGGAAGTGTCCGAAGGACGCTACCGTCCGCAGCCTGCTCCAATGGGAAATTACCGCAGCAAGGCATTGCTCAAAGACCTGATATCGGTGCGGCAGCCGGAGTATCAGCCGGAGTTACCCTTTGCCGACCTTACCCGGCAATCAGCTGATGGACGCTACGAAGCTCTGCTGCTTACAGACGATGATTTGTACTACGGCAGCACGTCTGCCAAAGAGCCGCATGCCTATTTGCCGCTTATTTTGAAGAAAAAAAACTGGCCGTTTTTGCGCCTATACAGCCGCGAGTTTTGGCGAAATGCCAACAAAAAGGACCTGTAAGGATTTTTTACAGAATTAGCCTCAGCGAGGCGATCTGTTTGTAGAATCGTTCCCTAGGAAATGCCCATTAGCTCCGTTAGGAGCGACCCAATGACTGGCGGAATCCCAACAAAAAGAACCTGTAAGAATATTCTCAATCCTTGCAGGTTCTTTTTGTACTTCAAAATTTCTTATAAACCTAAACGGTTTTCAATTTCAGAAAAATCAAATATCGCAAATCAAAACTCCTTCTTTAAGAGACGTTAGCGGGTCTCTTTTGGGAATAAACTCCTGACCCACGTACCCTTTATAGCCCGTGTCCACAATCGCCTTCATGATCGTAGGGTAATTCAGTTCCTGCGTATCATCAATTTCGTTGCGGCCCGGCACGCCACCGGTATGGTAATGCGAGAAGTATTTATGATTGTCCCGAATGGTGCGGATCACATCCCCCTCCATGATCTGCATGTGGTAAATATCGTACAGCAGTCCGAAGTTTTCGCTACCCAATTTCTTGCACAGCTCCACACCCCATTTGGAAGTATCGCACATGTAGTCTTTGTGATCGACCTTGCTGTTGAGCAACTCCATCACAAGCGTGACCTTATATTTTTCAGCGCTTTTCATCAGGCGTTGCAGGCCTTTCACGCAGTTTTCCATGCCCTGCTCATCGCTCATGCCGTTTCTATTGCCCGAAAAACAAATCACTTTGTCATAACCGGCGGCGGCTAGTTTGGGAAAATGCGCTTCATAGCTTGCCACGAGTTCGTCGTGAAAAGCTGGATTATTAAATCCTTCCACAATTCCTTTGCCCGCTCCCCACGGCATGGCGCAGTGCAAACCGTATTTTTTCAGGATGGGCCATTCTTCGGGACCGCACAGTTCGATGGAGGTGAGGCCAATCTCTTTGGCGGCTTTGCACAAATCCTCGAAAGGAATCTTGCCATAACACCACCGACACACCGAGTGGTTGATCCGGCCTTTCAGCGCAGACCCAAGGGCTTGTTCAGTTGCGTCCATACGATCTTTGAGCGAATTGGCCACGGGCATGCCTACGGCTAGCCCGGCCATTTGTTTGACAGCATCTCTACGGGATGATTTCATCGGTACGAGGGTTTTTGAGTGATTAGAGAATCTTACAATTCCCGGATTCGGATATTGCGGTACCATACTTTATCGCCGTGATCCTGCAAGGCAATGGAGCCTTTGGCAAACGAGCCAAAACCATCCCATCCCTTAAACTTGCTTTTCGCAACCATTGCATCCCATTCGGGGCCTTGGGTTGGGAAATCCACCACTTTCTTACCGTTCAGCCAGCTTTCTCCTTTTCCTTTGTTAATCACGATTCGGGCTTTATTCCACTCACCCGCAGGCTTTACGGCCGTCAGGTCAGAGGGGGGTAGCAAGTCGTACAGCGATCCTGCCTTGTGATTTCCTTCTTTTCCGGCAAATGAATCCGGGTGTTTGGCGTCATCGAGTACCTGAATTTCCGGTCCGGTAGAGTAGGGGCAGCAGTACTTTTCGCCTTCCTGTACGTGGTACATAATGCCGCTGTTGCCTTTTTCGCTAATCTTCCATTCGAGTTCCAGCTCAAAATCTCCGTACTCTTTCTCAGTCAGCAAATCTCCGCCGCCTTTTTCCATCAGGACCATCGCGCCATCTTCTACCTTCCATTTGGTGATTTCGCCGCCTTTCCATTTTTTCCATCCTTTCAGGGTTTTTCCATCAAAAAGAGATTCCCACTTTCCTTTCTTTGAAAAAGTGGTATAGGCCGAAGAGCCTCCCAAAATACACAGTGCAAGCAATGCACCAACAACCATTTTTGTAGATTTCATACGAATGATCTAAGCAGTTAAAAAAAGATTATGCTGGATAAAACGGCAGGTAAACTTTTCTATTGCCGCCTCCTTCATGCAAAGATAGTTTTTTCGGGAATTTACCCGATTTTTACTTGTTACCCGTTTACTTTTTCAAACCTGTCCGATTGGGCATCTTCTCCCGGCCTGAGCCACAGAAACTTGCCTGTGACAAAGAAAAATCACAACTTGCAGCCTATACTTTTCCTGAATAGTAATTCGTAAATCTCATGGCATCCATCTTTTCAAAAATAGTTGCAGGTGAAATTCCCTGCCACAAAATCGCCGAAACCGAAGACTTCCTGGCCTTTCTTGATGTGTTTCCGGTAGCACCGGGGCATACGCTCGTCATTCCCAAAAAGGAAATTGACTACCTCTTTGCCATGGATGACGACCTGTATACCGGTCTCCTGCAATTTGCCAAAAAAATAGCCCCGGCCCTGCAAAAGGCCGTTCCCTGCAAACGCATCGGAGTCAGCGTCATCGGGCTGGAAGTTCCGCATGCCCACGTACACCTGATCCCGTTGAACAGCATGGCCGACATGGATTTTGGGTCTAAGCTAAAAATGACTTCGGAGGAACTTGCCGAAACAACAGAAAAGATTCGGCAGGCTTTGGAAGCAGAAAATTGATCAGTTGATTGAGTAGCGGTTAGTTATCAGGTCATTGGTTTTTTTCCTGATAAGTAATTAAGCAAATTTAGTTTAGAGTATAATTTTTTAATGGGCATCTCTTGAATAATAGTGCTACTTATGCCTCGTAGAGGCTTACCGTTAGTAGAATAATGTCCATTTAATCTCTCATGAGCTCCGTTAGGAGCGGCCCGTGAGTACTGCTAGTGGGCCGCTCCTAACGGAGCTAGTGTGAATACTATCTATATATTAGCTACAAACAGTCAGCTCTTACGGAGCATCTCATACCCGGGATGGAATACCCGGGATGGAATTCATTCTACAATAATTTATGAACAGAATCAACATTCAAAAAAGCCCTTCTTTGCGGATGCTGAGCATCAGACCGTAGCTTTTGGGGTAGAGGTCGCCAATGTCCGCGGCAAGTGAACCTTGAACAAAGGTGTTTTCACCCAGCCAGGACGTGCGGGCCCGGAGGTTGAGGACTCCTGAAAATTGATAAGCGGTTGGCAAAAACGGCAGGTCATACACGCCCGCATTGCTCGAAAACGACAGCCGGGTAGACCACTCGATTTTTTGCAGCAGGGAACCTTGCAGGCCTGTATGAAATACCCACACCCGATTGTTGCTTGTGAAAGAATCGCCGTAGTTGGGGTAGCGCCAAACCGTTTCGGAGGTGGGCGGAATGAAGGGTGTGCCGATTCCCCGGTCAAAATACCCCCAGCCATCCCGAACCTGTGCGTGGTTGAAGTAGTTGTCTTTTCCGAAAATAGCCTGATTAAAAATAAATTGGCTTCCTCCCTGATTTTTGGTGTATAACACTTCAAAAACTCCTTTATGTATTTGAAAATCAGCATCAGACTCCGTGAGGCGCGTAAGGCTGATTCCGTTCAATCCGTCTTTGATGTTGGTCAATCGAAACAGCGACCCATCCTCGTAGATGTTTTGCCGGTAGAGCAACCAACGGATTTTCCTGCCTGTAATTTCAAAACCTGCGTCCAGCGTTCCAAGGTGATTGCCTACGCGGTTTGAATTATCAAAAAAAGTAGCCGTATCCAGCTTTCCGGCAGACGGCTGTCCCAAAGCCATTCGGATATAGTTTTCAAATCCCTTGGGCATTTGGCCATTAATTGTTTCATAGGGCGACTTCCCGCCCCACTGAACCTGATGATTAATTCCGCCCAGTAGTTTAAATGTCCCGTCCGGCTTGCCGATGCGGCCATACAGTTGTTTCTGATGAAATTTTAATTCGCTCGTTACCGGCCGGTTTTTTTCAAACCATCCGTCGGAATAAAAACCGATGATTTGCACCCAATTTTTAGTATAGGGTACCGCTGTGTACCGGCTGAGGCCAAACTGAATTTTTGGAAGTGGCAAGGCATTGCCCGACCAGGCGTAGGAACCACTGCTGAGGGTAGAGTCCGCAATTCCGATCCACTGTTTGCGGCGTCCGACCATTAGCTCCCAATTGCCAAACTGAACTGCTCCGTAGGCCTGCGGCAGCAAAAAGTCGGTTGTTTTTCCAACATTCGCTACGCCCTCAACCCCAACCTGAAACCGCCACTCTTTGGCAAAGTAAGTAGGGCGCATAACCCGCCGCCACTCTTTAATTGAATCTGACTTTCCCAGCGCCCAGGTGTGCTGCATGCCGCCACGAATCATCAGGGCGTTGCCATCCCGGGGAATTGTGCCAAATCGATTGCTCTGCTGCCAAAAGGGCGTCCGGGATCCATTGGTCAGCAAACCGCCTACCTCTACATAATTGGGAATAAAATCAACGGCTGTACTGTCTACCTGCGCAATGCCTGAAAAAGGAAGAAGGAAAATCAGAACCAGTAGTGTGCAGCGGTGACGTATCATTGAAAAAAAACGTATCGTAAGAAATTGGATGGCTCTATGGAAAGATTAGAAAAAAAGCCATACCCGGAAGGCAAATGTAAGTATATCTGATAAATCTCCAATAGGTTTACCGGGTTTCCGGTCTATTGAAAAACTCCGCGTTTTCGCCAGCCCACCATCAATCCGAAGGATTGCGGGTACAAGCCGCCCATATCTGCCGCTGCCTGAATGCTGAGCAAACTTCCTCCGGCAAAGGCGACGGGTTTTTCGGCACGCAGAAGTAGCGAGAGCTGCGTACGGGTAAAGGGCAGCGAGTACGTTCCGAAGTTTTGACTCAGCGTGGCTCTTGCCTGTACTTCCATTGCCTGCACCTGCGCGGTGGCACCCAGGTGCAGCGCCAGAAAACGGTTGTTGGTAGTAAAGGAAGAATCGCTCCGGGGAAGATCCTCCCGCAGGACATCCTGCGACGGCGCCAAAGGCGTACCCAAATTGTTGCCCCGATACGACCATCCCTGCGTGTACACGTAGTGATTGTAGTAGTTGTCGCGGCCAAAAATCCCGTTTTGGAAATCAAAGATTCTACCGCCCTGACTTTTAGTGGCAACAAACTCTACCAAAAATGCTTTCAGGCAGCTGCTCCCTGTAAACCCGGGTTCATTGCGTAGGATGCTCAGCCCGTTCAGCCCATCGGAAATATTGGTGAGTTCGGATAAGGAACCATCTTCGTAGATGTTTTGACGATACAGAAAGTACGTCCAGGTTTTCCCTTTCCATTTAGCGCCTAAATCAATTGTGCCAAAGTGATTTCCCACCCGGCTACTCGCCCAACTTTTACCTAAAATGGAGTACTTATAAGCTTCCGCAGGCGATAGCCCACCCGTAAAAATAAGGTATTCGCCACCCCACATGACCTGATGATTGAATCCGCCAAAGAGATGCAGCCGGTGAGTCGGTTTTCCCAGTCGTAGGTAAAGGGATTTGTGGTGCATGTAAGTATCGGGCACTTCGGTTACGTTCCCGTACTGTACGGCTGCGCTTCCCATGAGTCCGTCGGAATAGCTTCCTTTAAAGGCCAGAAAGTGACCCGTAAATCCCAGGGATACAAACTGCGGCAGCGCTACCTGAATCCGGGGCATCGGTCTGCTATTGGCCGACCACGCCAACGAACCGGACGTAAGGGTTGTGTCCTGCAAACCAACGGTTTCTTTGCGCTGCCCGGCGCTGATTTCCAGCGGGCCCAAACGAATCGCCGCGTAGGCATCCGTCAGAAAAAGATCGGTTTTTGGCCCGCCAAAGGCTACCACTTCGGCACCTGCTGACCATTTAATAAAGGAAGATGAAGATGAATAGCGTTTATAAAGCCCTGCCTGAGCGCTGCCAAAGGATCCTTCGGCGGGGAACATCCCGAACTGATTGGCCCGAAGCCAAAAAGGGGTTTGAGAGGTAGTGGCCGCAGCCTGTGCGGCAATTGAGTAGGTAAAGGTTGAGTCCTGTGCGTGCGCCACATGCGCCAGAAGTACTAAAAAAAATCCCGTCTGTAAAAAACGCATGCAACGTGGGGTTAGGTTCAAAAAGCGCCCAAAGTAGCTGTTAGCTGTTAGGTTATTAGCTGTTAGTTATTTATTACGCTGATAATCAAGTGTTTGTAATGTTATTTAACTAAACTAAATATGCTTAAGTACTTAAGTAGCTGTTAGCTTTTAGGTTATTAGCACTTAGGTTCTATATTATTGTAAATCAATACTTTGTGATACTTTTAAACATAATTTAATTCTGTCTGATTACATAAGTAGCTGAAAAAATAGTTTCTAATAATCTATTAACCAGGAACTTAACCATCAAAATTTGAATTTTTTAACACCTAACACCTAACACCTAACACCTAACACCTAACACCTAACAGCTAACTACCGTCCTTTGCGGGTAAATACGACAATTGCCGTTACAAGGATTATTTTCAGTTCCAGCTGAATGCTCCAGTGCTTGATATAGTAGAGGTCATACATCAGTTTGTGCCGCGCATCGCGCACGCCTGCTCCGTAGGGATACATGACCTGCGCGTAGCCCGTAATGCCCGGTTTTACTCCGTGCCGGAGGTTGTAATAAGGGACGGTTTCTTCAAACGTGTCAATGAATACCGGACGCTCCGGGCGTGGACCAATCAGCGACAGATCTCCTTTAAAAATATTAATCAGCTGTGGCAGCTCGTCAATGCGGGTGCGACGCATAATCGCGCCGTATTTAAAAATTCGGGAATCTTTCTTTCTTGAAAAAGCCGCTCCGTTGGCTTCCGCATCCGTACCCATGGATCGGAACTTGATGCACTTGAACTCGGCCTGATGCAAACCTGTACGTTCCTGAAAGTAAAAAATTGGCCCCGGAGACTCCTGCCGAATACGAAATGCGCTCGCAAGCCACAAGATAGAACTAAGCGCAAATAGCACGATAGAAAGTACCAGATCAATGATATTCTTAACCGCCCGAACCTTGCCGTCAAAAGACAAACGACGCGGCATTGCGGGATTTTCCTCTGCTATGTCATCCGGGATGTACACCTTTTTCAGTACATTCTCACAAAAGTCATACACCGTCGTAATGCGGATCGACTTGTTGTTGCGGATGACAAGCTCATATATGACATGATAGCGGGAATCGTACTGCGGGTTGGTTACCAAATGAATTTTATCGAACTTTTCGAGTAGTGGCCGGATCGTCTGATTCAGTAAATAATCATCGTCAACCATGCGGGGGACAAGGATTATCTCCTTGTATTTTTTCAGGAGTAGCTTTAAGCCATTCTTGTCCAGAAAGTAATCAAAACTAGTAATAATGAGTACCTCATCAGAGATAGCGGTCTTGCTTTTCAGGCGATGCGCGTATGACTTCGCAGGAGTATGGTGGTAAGAAAACTTCCTATTCATACGGGAAACAATATGTTAATATTCGGGATGTGCTTGTAAATCTAAACAATATGCAATTGCCTACAAAATAAACTGAGCCAAAGGTCAAAATATAGTCATGAAGGGGAGAGCTTATCACTCGTGAAAATTATTTACATAAATGTGTAATCTCCTGATCATTTGCGCAGTGGAGAACGCATACGGCGGGAAGTCATTTTACCAAAATTGTTTCACTTTTCTAAGATAGCGCAGCAGCCAAAAACGAAGGGGAATGTCCTGCTGATGCCTTTTCCAGGCCGCCACAATCTCCTGATTCCCCCTGCGGATATTCTGCGTCGATTGATTGGTGGCTCCCCCCAACCGCATCCGCACCCACACCTCCGGCATGTAAACAGACGGGCGTTGCTCAATTTTTAATAAGCGGAACATGAGTTCGTAGTCGGCGGCGAGTTGGAAGGTTTCATCAAATCCCCCGCTCGCCAGCAGGGCACTTCGCCGGGCAAAAAACGCCGGGTGAGGCGGTACGTGGCCTTCCTCAAAAAAGGCGGCATCGTAAGGTCTGCTCTTCCAGCGTCGCACCACCTTTCCAAGGTCATTTTCCTTGACATACACCAAATCACCAAAAACAACATCTGCCTGCGGGTTCTCAGCAAATGCCCGCTGCACCTGTGTCAGCACCTCCGCATGTTCGTAAACGTCATCAGCGTTCAAAAACCCGACAATGTCTCCGGTGGCAAGTCTGATGCCCTTGTTCATAGCGTTGTAAATCCCTGAATCCGGCTCGGAAGTTAGCCGCACAACGGGAGAATTAAAGCCCGCAATAACCGCAAGCGTACCATCCGTAGAAACTCCATCCACCACCACATGCTCCAGCTGCCGCACCTTCTGCGCAGCTACTGACGCAAGCGTGTCTCCAACCGTATGAACGTTGTTGTAGACGACAGTGATGATGGATAAGGTTGGCATATGGAAAGTGAGAATGCTATATCAAAATTAAATTACACCGCAAAAGTCAAGAATAATAGAATTTGATTTTTTAGAATTGTTTATAGTGCCAAATTCCTTATGCGCTACAAGAACTACAAGTATATCTGCATCGTGTGAAGCATGATCAAAAGCAGAAATTTTGAAGGTTGGATGACTTTCAATGTTAGGCTCAACAATAATTGAATCAGGAGCAAAACTTTGAATCACTGATTGGACTATATATACTGCCGGGCTTTCTCTTAAATCGTCAATATTAGGTTTAAAGGATAGACCCAGTAGGGCGATTGAGGGTTTTTTTGCATGTTTAATCTCAAACTCCAAAGCTGTTGTTTTAATTTTTTCAATTACCCACTCCGATTTATAATTATTTACTTCACGCGCTTTACGAATAAGTTGAGCCTCATTTGGATAATCAGCTACAATAAACCATGGATCCACAGCTATACAGTGTCCTCCAACACCACAGCCCGGTTGCAGGATATTTACTCTGGGGTGTCGGTTTGCCAGCCTTCGCAACTCCCATACATTTATATTTGCTTTATCACAAATTATGGATAGTTCGTTCGCAAACGCAATATTTGTATCTCGATAAGAATTTTCAGCTAGTTTGCATAACTCAGCAGTCCGAGCATTTGTCGCAAGAACTTCCCCAGAGACAAATGATTTGTAAAAGGCAATGGCTTTTTCAGTAGAGGCAAGATTAATGCCGCCAACAACACGGTCATTCTCAATTAATTCTCTCATCACATGTCCTGGCAAAACTCTTTCAGGACAATGAGCTACATAAACAGAACTGATGTCAACACCTTCAGAAGCAAGAATATCAGCAATTTTTTCAGTGGTACCTATTGGTGATGTAGATTCCAAAATAATAAGATTACCGGGCTTTATAAAGGGCGCTATGGCCTTGGTAGCATTGAAAACATATTCCAAATTTGGTTGAAAATCACCCTGAAAAGGTGTTGGAACAGCAATTATAAAAACATCTGAATAGGTTGGAAGTATTGTTGCCTTTAAATTTTTAGAATTAATTGCAGCCATAACAAATGCATCTAATTCAGGTTCAACAATATGTATTTCACCTCTATTAATTATATCAACAACATGCTGCTGAATATCAACGCCAGTTACACTAAAACCTCTATTTGCCAATAGTGCAGCTGTTGGTAAACCAATATAACCAAGACCCATGATACAGATCTCGTTAAACTCTTTATGTTTGGCCATAAATCAATTAATTAAGTTCATTAACTATAAAATTAACAATACGTTTGGAAGCATTCCCATCTCCATAAGGATTTGAAAGTTTACTCATTTGTTCGTATTTTTTTTCATTTTGAAATAATGAAATTGTTTCAGTCACAATTTTTTCATAATCGGTACCAACTAGAATAACAGTTCCGGCACTTACAGCCTCAGGTCTTTCAGTAGTATCCCTCATAACAAGTACAGGCTTTCCAAGGGAAGGAGCCTCCTCCTGCACACCTCCGCTATCAGTAATAATTAGTTTTGATTGATTCATCAACCAGATAAATGCCTCGTAAGGTTGAGGTTCAATTAGAAAAATGGCAGGGTTATTTGATAAGTACTTAAATACGGGATCCTGCACATTTGGATTCAAATGAACTGGATAAATTATATCTGCATCTAAACTTTGAGATATGGTATGTAAAGCTTTACATATAGAAACAAAACCTTCTCCAAAATTCTCCCGACGATGGCCTGTTACAAGTATAAATGGGCGATTAAAGGGTAGAGTATCTATCAAAAGTTTAATTGAATCAGGTTTTTGATCTTTAATTTTATTTAACCCTAAAAGTAAGGCATCAATTACAGTGTTTCCAGTAATTTCGATTTTTGATGGATCGATTCTTTCATCCAATAGGTTATTTTTCGATTCTATGGTAGGAGCAAAATGATAATCGGCAATTCTGCCAGTTATATTTCTATTCAATTCTTCTGGGAATGGAGATTTTTTATTGAATGTTCGTAATCCTGCTTCAACATGTGCAACCGGGATCCCAAGATAAAATGCTGACAAAGCAGCTGCCATAGAGGTTGTAGTATCACCATGAACCAGTACCAGGTCTGGTTGAAAAATTTCATAAATCTTCTTTGTTTCCTGAATAATGTCAGAGGTTAATGAGTGTAGATTTTGCCCAGGTTTCATTAGATTCAAATCGAAATCAACTTCAATATCAAAAAACCTAAGAACCTGATCCAACATGTGTCGATGTTGTGCGGTAATACAAATCTTTAAGTCAATTATACGAGCAAATTTTTGAAATTCAGGAATTAGCGGAGCCATTTTTATGGCCTCAGGGCGTGTACCAAATAATAATAAAACCTTTTTCTTCTCCATAAATTAGGTGTATTGCGCTTGACTGAATTATCTTAAATACGCTAGAAGCAGACCACGAGCCATGTTTAAACGGAATGTTAGCTTCTTTAAAGAACTGTGTTGACTCTTGCCGGACGCAGTAAAAGGCGTAGCATTTTTGGAATGACGCCTGTACAGCATGAGAGGTTCCTCAATAATTGCAACGTTGTAAAAAAACTCACAAATAATTCCAATCCAAATATCATGCATCGGAATATATTTCGGGAAAGGTAACAATTTAGCCAATACACGTTTTTTAAAGGCCATGCAACAGCCAAGATAAGGATTAGCCAGGAAACTTTGTAATTTGCCTGGCCTGAATTGATAAACTGAGCGGTAAGATTCATACCGAACGCTTAGGTTTTCGTCCACTATCGTGCAATCGGAAAGTATCATATCACAATTAGTAGATAAAAAAGTATTTTGAAAGGTATCTACTTTATTAGGTAACCAAATATCGTCCTGATCACATAAATAAATGAATTCATTTTGAGCATTTTCAATGGCATATTCAAAATTGAAAATTGGATTTCGAAATGGGCTTTCTGGTAACGGTAAAATCTTTATACGATCGTCGCGATATGATTTAAGGATAAATAATGTATCATCTGTTGAGTGATCATCGGCAATAATGAGCTCATCATGAAGATTCAGCTGTGACAAAACAGATTCTACTTGCTGACGCAAGAAACTAGATCCGTTATAAGTTGCCATACAAACAGAAATGGGAGGTCGATTCATTTTAATAAACCTTGGTAAAGAAGTCTATATTTTTCAGAAGCCTGGTCTAATCTATAATTTTCTTCTAGAAATTGTTCGATAGTCGAATCGTTTTTGCTTCTTTCAATTCGTGTATTTAGAAAATTACGATTTACCGAAACGAAATTCTTAAATGAGGAGTAGGAAAGATTAGGCAGAACAAATCCTAAGTTATGAAGTTTAACTTGTTCCGATGTATCTCCTATACCTTCTGTAATAATGACTTTCAATCCTGCAGACAAATAATCAGCAAATTTTATAGGCGCAGCTACTCGATTTACAGTATCAGGTAAACGCAGCAACAAACCAAAGTCACATTTGGAGAGATAGAATGGAACATCTTTACTTTTAGCAGAAAGGACTTTAAAACTATGTTGTGGAATAACTTCCTGGGCTATTGTATTGGCATTTATTGTATCTAAGGTAAGTATCAAGAGCTTTGCATTTGGAATTTCATTTAAAATAACATTAAAAAGTTCGAGGGTTTTTGGAAATTGTTGCCAAATATCCAAAGAACCAGAATAGACAAAAACAGGATAATTTGTTATAGGGAAAGGGAAAGTAATATTTATTGAATAATTATGAACTTGTTTACTTGAAGAAAAAGTAGGAATGACCGCTATTTTTTTATTAGTGATTCCTTTATCTAAAACATATTGTTTGAATGAATTAGAAACAACTACAATTCGAGAGGAAAACCGTAAGAATACATTTTCAAAGACCCTAAAAACTAGACTTAACAAATAGTACTTGGTTTTTTGCAGGGGAGAGGAGACGACTACTGCACGCGCCCAAAATTCGTGACCCATTACGCCACGCATATCAAAAATAATTGGTTTTTTCTTTATGAATGAAAATGGAACCGCTGCAAACATGGGCGAGTAACTCCTAACATGGATAATATCATAATTCTTGGAATTCTTCATTAACCAGATAAAAAGATTTATCAAAATGAGAAGAAAAGATTTCCTTTCCAAAAAAATATGATTTGAGTGTTTTGTATTGTTTTTTATATAGTTTGAGTTCTCTAATGTCAAAATATCAATGTCGTAACTGTCATTTAAAGAATTGGTTAGTGTTACAACCTGAGTTTGTATTATAGGATCTTTTTCAAGGCTCTCTAAGGTTAAATAGAGAATTTTTTCTTTAACTTGCATATGAATTAAAAATTATCTCATTTTTTTGAGGCAATTAAAATCACTTCAAATCTAAAAAATGGTTTCCCTTCGAATTTGATTTTCTTTATTAGTTTCATAGCAATTCTACTGGTTTCAATTTTTGACATCCATTTAGCAGGGAATCTTAAAAAAAAGGATAAATATTTAATTTTTCTAAGAGGGATCGGTGTCTTGAAAATATTGAAACCACGTTTTTCTAACTCAATAATTAATTCAGTATATGTAGTTTCATTAAGATGAGTACCCATTGAGGGTGTAATACCTGAGTACGTATAATCTAATATTCTAGTGACGTCCCATGGTCCGAAAAGTCTATTTGGTACTAAAAACACAACCTTGCCATTTTCATGAATTGAATCTGTAATAGAATCCAATAAATCAGCAGTATCGAATTTTGAAATATGCTCATAAACATTGTCAAGTATCGCAACATCAAACCGATTTTCGACTTTGAAATTAACTATATCTGACTTTATAAAATGCATGTTTTCAACATCAATTTGCGGAGTGATAGTCGAAATATCTATCCCTAATAGTGATTTAAATGGATAACTCAATGAGATTGCATGTAAAAGGGCGCCATCTCCACACCCAATATCAATTATTGATTTATTTTTAAATTCTCTTTTGAATAGGAATGCATTTTTCTTTTTCTCTCTAATATTCTTTTTGAAATCATATTTTTGATCTTTACCATATAATGAATGAACCTGTGAATAGACCCATTCATATAATTTTAGACGATTTTCCTTAATGGGTTCATTACAGATTTCTTCATGAAACTTTTTCTCAATTTCGAAGGCTTTTACTAATTTATAATCTTCAATATTAATTTCTCGACTAAACTCTTCCAGATATGGGAATTTTGAATCCATAGTATTTTGATTTATTTATTAAATGCCTTATTACTTATACTGCAAATTGAGGATACGGTCATACAACTCAAATAGAAAAATATGAATTCATTCAAAATAAGATCACCTGATACCATGGAATTTAAAAAAAAATATAGCAACAAAAACTTAAATGAACTATTATTATTGTGCCAAATATTAAATATGGAAGCGAATATAAATAATGTAAACAATATTCCATATTCAACAATTAATTCAAGAATTAAGTTGTGTGGATATATTCTATCATTAATAATAATTCCTGAATAGAAAAATGAAAAATCACCCATTCCAAAACCAGTAAAGAGAATTTTAGGAAAATTCTCGATAATTAGAAATATTGTTCTTGGCCATACAACAACCCTGCTGGTTTCATATGTTTCACCTCTCGCATAATCTGGTACTGCCCGAAAAAACCTTTGAACCAAGTAGCTATTTGTATCTAATCTATTGATTAGTTCAAATGAAAAAAACATTATTGAACCAAAAAATAAAATAGCTATAATGAGTGAAAATATTTTTTTCTCTTTTGGAAGAGAAAAAATTTGATTAAATATTGAATAAAAGAAAACAAGAATCATGGATAGAACTGGCCCTTTTGACCCTGAAAGATAAATTATAGGTGTACCAATAAGTAAAATAATAATAGCTCCCTTTCGATTATTTAAAATTAGCCCAACTAATAATATTAATTCGCATAAATTTCTTGAAATCCAAATGGGATTTAACTTTCCTATATAGATCCTATTATTTAAAGCATTTGAGTTTGCTCCAAGTAATAAAGTACTAAATAGAAAAAGCACACTAATGAAACCAGCTAGAACATATCCATTAATAAAATTTGGTAAATCTTTACCTAGCAATATCGGAATAAAAATTAAGGGTATGACCTTAATATATATCATAAATAATTTGTAGGTTGAATAATCTGTTTTATTTGAATAGAAATATGATAACGTAACAAAAAAAATAAAGAGAAAAATAAAAACTACTAGTTTTACAGGTAAAATTATTGACTTACGTTTTGATAACACCAAAATAAAAAATATTAATACAGGTAATAACGATATTCCAGAAATATCAGGATAAATTCCTAGTACTATTGTTGGCATACCAAATAAGAATCCAAGTACTGCATTACTTTTTGGAATAGTGATCATATTGTGTAAAATATTGCCCTTAATACTAATTTTAAGTATCTTAAATAGGTTAAACTAAAACCACTTATGAATCCCAATATTCCACAATGCCGTGCGTAGAAATTATAATTTAATCTTAAATTATATATTGACCTTCTGCTACTTAGTAAGTTAATCAAATTATTTATGTCATTATAATTATTATTTATACCTGAATTTTTTGCATCATTATAGATTTCTAAATTAGGGCAAAATTTTAGTTTGAATCCTAATTCTTTCCCTCTTAGGCAATAATCTGCGTCTCCTTTGTATTGTGGGAATTGTGTGCTATTAAATAAGCCATTTAGTGAAAATAATTTTTGCGAAATTAGCATACCCATTCCACCACTCCAATCTACATATCTCTTTGCTTCGTATATTGAATTATTATCTTGACCATTGCCATAAATTGTTATCTTACCTGTATTTTTGTTAAATCCGCACCCTGCGGCAAATATTAATTTTTTGTCATAATTGGTGTTAATTTTATAATATATTTTAGAGCATAGAAATTCATTTTCCTTTAAGAGTGATAATTCATAATTTAAATTTTTAAAGTAATTTATATCCGCAATTATATCATTATTCCAGCAAAGTACGAAATCAACTCTTAAAACATTGAATGAATAATTTAGTCCATAATTCATTCCTTCGCTCCACCACAAATTTCCATTTCCTTGAATCAATATAATTTCTGGATAATTTTTTGTTATCCATGAACTACTTTCATCAGTCGACCCATCATTTATAATTATAATATCATAAGTATTGTTAAGATCATTATCTTTTAGGCATGTTTTTAAATTCTTTAAACATACTTTTGTGAATTCTAATCCATTAAATATTGGAAATACTATTGCAATTTTCATTTGAAATACTATTTTCTAAAAAATAATCCATCAATCTGGTACAAATCAAGTGTTTTCGGATCATAAAAGCCTTGTTTAATATCGATAAGACCAAAACCAAGGTTATTTAGTTTTTCTAGCATTTCTTTAAATAATATTTCACCTTTATATAATTCCACTATTGACATTTCAATTTGAATACCCATTACGTTAGCTAATGATTTTTTTGCGCCAAAGATTATTTTATCTTCATATCCTTGTGCATCTAATTTTAAAAAAATATTTTCATTTAATAACGATTGTTCTTTATTGAAGAATGTGTCAAGTGTCATTGTTTTTACTATTTCCTTGCCTATAACATGGGCATTTGAATATGCTTCATTCATATAATTATTGCTTACATCTAAAATGGAACTGGTTACTGACATTTCTGAAACATTAATTTCGAGTTCGCCATCAATATCACCTAATGCCACGTTAATGGCTCTCCATTCTTTATGTTTTTTAGTTAAAGTATTTAGAATTTGAAATTCATTAGATAATGGTTCAAATGATATAATTTTTCCTTTATATCCTAAATCTCTGATTTCTTTCCCATACTGTCCTACATTGGCTCCTACATCTAGAACTAACGAAATATTATATTTTTTAAAAAGCTTTAATTTTCTCCTTTGATGTATATTTGGATATCTTTTAATATCAACTCCTAATTTTTTGAAAATATTTGTTATTATGTATTTCATTTCTTTTTGAATTTAACTTCCAGTTAATGTTTAATAAAATTAGAAAAAAGATAATTAATAGAATAATTCTAAAAGTTATGTTTATGTCGTATATTATATATAATGTACCAAAAAGTATATATGTAATTAATGGGATAAATAGGTTATATATATTACTTTTGAATTGTTGTTTATTTATTTCTAATAATCTGAAACTGTCAATTAATAATACTAATACTAAGGCATAGAAAGCATTTCCTATTACCGCACCTAGTAGCCCAAAGTTTAGACTTAATATATAAATTGCTATTACTGAAATTAATCCTGATATTATTGTTACGTACATTACTTTTTTTGCTTTACCAAAACCTAAATGTGTATAATGACCTGTTACGGATACTGTATATACTCCAAAAATTATTGCTAATATTGAAAAATATGTAATGTACTCATACTTGAAATTTTCTTTCAAAAAGAATATTAAGATTTCTTCCGAAAAACATATTAAGAATAGCGATCCTCCAAAGGAAACAGTAATATTCAATACAAATACCTTAAGAAATGATTT
>NZ_SMJU01000021.1 GCF_004348825.1 Arundinibacter roseus | reverse complement strand
CAACTTAATATATCTTTCCTTATTAAGTCCGGTTGCAGAACGCCATTGACGCTCATTTTTTAGATCATTTATCGATATTTTCATGTGCCAAATTTAAGACTATTTTTCCATTGCAACAAGTCTAATGACGAAATCGTCAAAATTTATAGGTTTTGTCGTTTTTCCCTATAAAAAAATCAGCGCAAAAGAGCTTTGCGCTGATCGTGAATTTCGTATATATGTAAGACTTAGAACTTCGGACAGGAGAGCTCTTTGCTGCGTCGTTTGGGGCGCGGCTTACCGGGATTAAACTCTTCAAAAATATAGGAGAGCGAGATTTCGTGAGCGCCTCCGCTGCCAAACCCAAGGGTCGAGATAGTGGCGTCGTAGCTGTACCCAATCGAAAATTTGTCCTGCCTGAAACCCGCCAAAAAGATCAGTGACTCGTGGTTGTTGATATTTTCCGCATATTTTTTGATGGGAATTCCGCGGTACCAGGCACCAAAAACCATGGGCGAATAGGTCACATAAAGCCCGGCATCGAACTGATCAAACTTGCCCTGCGACTTGTACATAATGGCAGGAGAAATCGTTTTCTCCCGGTCCAGTTCATCGCCAAGAAACGTGTAGCCCGCAAAAGGAATGCGTAGCCCGGCCTGAACGCTGACTTTCATGGGCAGACGGGCAATTTCAAGATTCGAAAATGCCTGATTGGGGCGGTTGATGTGATGCGCCGACAGCCCCGCCCAATACCAGTCGGAATAGACCATGAGCCCCGACGAAAAATCGGCATAGGATACTTGCGGAACGCCATTTTGTACAATCGGCTCCTGCGTCGGATTGCCCGTGTAGCCCTGATTGCTGTATTGATCGCCAAAAGTCAGGCCAAAATAGTCGAGCGTGCGCGTGGCAAATCCGCCCTGCAAACCCAGCCGCAGGAAAGTCTCTTCGCTGAGTTGAAGCTGATAGGAATACTGCGCACCCACTTCGGTAGATTTGAGGTTGCCCAGTCCCTGACTGTCCAACAACACAAAAACGCCGATGCCGCTATTGAATCGGGAGAAATAATTATCAAACCCAAACGAACTTGTAACGAAGTTGGCCGACAGCGCGGGCCACTGATTGCGGTAGTTGACCGTCATGCGTGGAGCTAAGGCTCCGCCTGCGAGGGCGGGGTTGAGATACAGCGGGTTAGCATAGAACTGCGAAAACTGCGGATCCTGACTCCAACCTTTCAGGCCGCAGAGGGTCAATAAGACAAGTAAAGCTATTTTCTTCATCATGAGTGATAATCCCGCAAACAGTCTGCCAAAAGGAGGTAAAGTAAATTTAATTCGGATGAAATTAACAAATTATCCACATTTTGCGTAGTAAAGAGCAACCATCAGCACGTTTTGTAGCAACATGGGCTAAAATTTAAAAAAGTATTTTTCGTTAAAAGTATGCTGATTGAATACAAGTTAAAAGAATACGGTAGTGTTTTGTGTAAGTAACGAAAGATGGGGCGGATTTATAATATTTACAATCGTTATTTTTTTTGGATACTCAGCCTTGGGTTGTGTTTCACGGCTTCTGTGAGTCAGGCGCAGGAATTCGTGGTTAAAGGGCAATGTATGCTCAACCCGGATTGCGAAGACGACGCCACGGCTTTTGAAGATACCGTCAAAACGGCCACAGCCTGGGCCTGGAATTTTGGTGATGGCACTAGTACCGACAATACGGCTACTACCCGCAACCCGCGTCATGCCTATCAGGCGCCGGGCACCTACGTGGTGAGCCTGAAACGTACCCGGCAAAACGGAGAGGTCGATTCGCTCAGCTTACCCATTCAGATTGGCGAGCTTCCGCCACCCTTTCAAAACTGGAAAACGGATACGACCATTTGCCCGGATCAAACCATTACGCTGGATCCCTACCCCAACGGCGGTGCACCCGAAGGTGCAAAATTTATATGGTACCCCAAAGGCGATACCACTCAGGCGCTGGAAGTCGATAGTTCGGGTTGCTATTCGGTGGAAGTAATTTTGCCCAATGGATGTAAAATTCAGGATCTTGTCAATGTAAAAATCTGTCTTGAACCGTCCAATCAGGAAGGAGCCAAATGGTATTTTGGCGATAATGCCGGGCTCGATTTTGCCAACGGTTCGCCGCAGGCTATCACCGACGGCAAGCTGCAAACCCCCGAAGGAACGTCAGCGATTGCCAACTCAAAAGGAGAACTACTGTTTTATACCGACGGAATCAAAATATTTGACCGGGACGGCACCGAGCTCGAATGCCTGGCCGATACGTGCAGGCCGCTTTTGGGAAGTCCAAACTCTACCCAATCGGCCCTGATTGTACCTCAGCCTACCTGCAAAGGCTGCGAATATTTATACAATGTATTTACAACCTCAGACATCAACGACTCAACCAAACTCCTGACCGTGAGCGTCGTAGACATGCGCCGAAACAATGGCAAAGGCGCTGTGGTGGAGCAGAACACTATTTTGCAGCAGCCTACTACCGAGCGGCTGGCGTCGGTTCGGAATGAGGCTGATAGTACTTACTGGATCGTTACCCACGATTTCGGAACAAACGTTTTCCGGGTATTTCATGCCACCGAAGGCGGACTTATTGAGGCGGGAGAATATCCGTTGGGAATGGCGCATGATGCCGAAAGCAAGGCCGAAGGTTACATGAAATTCTCGGCCCCGGACAGCGCTTCCGGGCAACGTCGACTGGCTGTTATTGTGCCCGGTCCGCCACGAAACTATGTCGAGCTTTTTAGCTTTTCTGACTCTACCGGAGTCCTTACCTACGAACGCACCATTGATTTGGGCCCTTCTCCTCCGCAAGCCTATGGCGTAGAATTTTCGCCAACGGGAGAAAAAATGTACATTTCTTTTTTGGGTGATGGCGATTCTACGGCCTCCAAGCTGGTTCAATATGACCTCACTCTGGGCGACTCCGCCCTCATTGCCGACTCCCGGCTGCTCATCGACAGCACCACCTCGCAGCGGTTCGGGGCTTTGCAGATTGGGTCGGATGGAAAGATTTATATGGCTATTGAAGGCAGTGAATTTTTGGGTGTCATCAATGAACCCGAGGGAAATTCCGTCATGGCCATCGACTACGAAGCTGAGGGGATAAACCTGGGAGGTAAAAAAAGTAATCTGGGACTGCCAAGCCTTGTTCAGAATTTTACGCAACAGCAGGACGGCCCGGGCTTTCAGGCTGACGGTTTTTGTACGGGTGCGCCTACGATGTTTCAGGCAAGCCCGCTTTGTGATCCGCTTAAAGATACTTACACCTGGAATTTCGGCGATGGAAGTGCGCCCGTGAGCGGCGAGCAAAATCAGGTGGAGCATACTTATAGAGAGCCGGGTATTTATACCGTAAGTCTGCGGGCAACCAATCAATGCAAAGACACCACGTTTTTTCAGGAGGTAGAAATTTTTGCTACGCCTCTTCCTCTTGACCTCGGGCAAGACCGTGACGAGTGCCGCAACAGCATAGAACTCGAAGCAAACGTAGAAGCCGAGCAGTTTTTCTGGCTGTTGAACGGGCGATTGGTTGGACGGGAAAAAACCCTGAGAGCTACCCAAACCGGCCAATATGTGGCCGTAGCTGCCAACGGGCCGCAGGGTTTATGTTTTCAGGCCGATACCATTGAGCTTACAATCCGCCGCCCTCCGCCATTTTCACTGGGCCCCGATACGACCGTTTGCAACGACAGTTCCATTGTCCTGACCGCCCCCGGCCTCACCTGGCGCGAGTTTACGTGGAGCACCGGAGAAAACACCCGGAGCATCACCGTGGCGCAGGAAGGAACCTATTTTGTAGAAGTTAAAAACGGGAACGATTGCTACAACGAAGACACGATTCAGGTGGTAGCCCGGCCCCGTGCGCGCATTGCCGCCGACCTGCTGCCGCCCACCGGCTGTACTACCGCCGATGGGCAGATTGAGATTACATCACTCGTTCCGTCCGGGACTTACAATTATTCCTGGATACGACCGGACAGTAGTTCGCTGGGGAATACGCCCCAAATCACAGGCTTGCGCGAAGGTTCGTACCTGCTGCGCGTAAGCGGCAATCCGTTGGCCTGTACAACCGATACTTCTTTTGTGCTTCGCTCTCCTGCCAATCCGCTGCAAATGAGCCCGATAATTGATAATGCAGCCTGTACACAACCCGATTCAGGATCTATCGGGCTGACCATCACAGGTGGACAACCCACGAACTTCCAATGGCGCAACGCCACCGGGCAAGTGGTAAGTACGGAGCAAACTGCCGTTGGCCTTGCTGCCGGAACATACAGCATCGAAGCCTCCGATGCGGGCGGATGTACGTTTAGCCTGACAGGAATTGTCGTAGGACTTGACAAAGACAACCTTGCCCTGCTCGGGCCGGATCGGGGAAAATGCATTGGAGATACTATTCAATTGACGCCGCTTGCCAACGACTTTAACGGAAATCAATATCTGTGGAGTAACGGGGCTTCTACCCGCACGCTCATTGTGCGGGAGGCTGGCACGTACTCCCTCACGGTCACGAATGCCGACAACGGGTGCACGGGTACTGATGATGTACGGGTGCAGTTTAGTGCAAAACCCGAGGTAAATGCGGGCTCGCCGCTGGCCTTTTGTTCCAATCAACGCCCGCAACGGCTCACAGGAGCAACACCTGCCAATGGCTTTTGGGCAGGAAATGGCGTTGATTCTGTGGGATTATTCATTCCGGCGGATAGCCTGGTAGGTCGCCAAACGCTCGTGTATACCGTGTCGAATCAGGGCTGCGAAGCCTCAGCCAACCGAATTGTAGACATTAAGCCAGTGCCGGTGGTTCGGCTGGGACCGGACACAACGCTGTGCTACGACGGCACGTTTCAACTTGTGGCCAGCAACATCAGCGAAGCGCAGTATAGCTGGTCTAATGGCCAAACTACGGCAGCCATCACGCCACAGTTTACGGGTACTTATACCGTTACGGCTACGCTCGCCGGATGCAGCAATCGCGATACCATCCGAATCATATTTTTACCTTCTCCCCGGCTGGATCTTGCGCCTGAGTCGGCCTTGTGTGTGGCTGAAAATGGCACGGCATTACTAGATGCCCGCGGAGGAGCCAACCAAAGTTATTTCTGGCCCGAAACCGGCGATACCACCCGGCAGATTCGGGTAGGAAATCTCGGCCTGTATCGGGTCATTGCGACCAATCGGGAAGGATGTACTATTTCGGACACGACTGAGGTAGTAGACGGCTGTGAGCCCCGGATTTTTGTACCCGATGCTTTTACGCCAAACGCCGATGGACAAAATGACGAACTGGATGTCTTTGGTTTGTACTTTACTGATTTTGAAATAAAAGTGTACAACCGCTGGGGGGAAGTAATTTTTGCTTCGGAGGATATTAATGAAAAATGGGATGGAGCCTATAAAGGCCAGAAAGTTCAACCGGGGGCCTATCCCTACGTCATTCGATACGGCAGCGAATACTATCCCGAACGTGCCCGAAATCTTCTCCGCGGGTCGGTGATGGTGATTCGATGAAGGGTATTATTTGAAAAAATTTACTGATTATACAAAAATGCGAGTCCGGTACTTAGTAGCACCGGACTCGCATTTTTGTATATTTTCTTCAAATAAACTGATGTGTTCAACAGGTCAGGAAAAATGTCTTTACGTCAACTCTTCCACAGTTGTTTCACTAAGCATAGACAGGATAACCCGCAGCGAAACCATCACCCAATCGGGGCGGGAAGTAAGTTCCTGATTCAGATCTGATAGTGCTTTTTCGAGCAAAAAGGTCTGCAACAGCATGCTCAAATCTTCTTCCTGTTTTGGAATAAAGGCGCTTCCCTCGACCGTTTTGAGGTACGATTCCATAAATAAACCGGAAACCTGCTGAATCCACATTTCGGCAAAAGGTGTCAGGCGGGCAATGTCTTCGGGACGGATCTGATTGTTGAGCAAAAGCCCGGCATAGGCCGCATAGTTAAAAGAATGGATCATCCCCGCTACATCGCGCAGGGGTGAGCGTTTGAGCCGCCGTTCGCTGAAACTTCGCTCCGGGCTTCCTCCAAAATTACAAATTGCCAGATCTTTCCCCGTAAACAACACCTGTTCCAGTTGATAATTGCCATGGATTCTGATTTTGACTACGTCCAGCTTTTTACGATATATTCTTTTGAGCAGCGTAAGAACTTCCTGCCTCCGGGCAAGCAGCCCCTGCGCTTCCGGGCGAAGTTCTTCGGGCAATCGATCCAGATTTTGCGACTGATTCTGAAACGTTTCCCGCACCAGTGCCTGCAAGCCTGAGTATAGTGAGCGCTGATAATGCAACGAAAATTCTTCGGGGGTAAAGTATTCAGACTTGCTGCTTGCCAGCGCCCTGTGCATTTCGCCCGTTCGCACGCCCAACTGTTGAGCTGCCTGTACTACTGAGCCACCCAGCAGGTCTTTAAATGTATCCGGAATTTCTTCATACGTCAGCGGATTAAAGATATTCCGCAACGACGATACATCCGGCCAACGTTCGGGTTCCAGCGACAAAATCCGTTCGTAGTAGTTGTTGAGCTGTTCTACCATAAACTTCCAGCCTTCGCCGTGGTTTTCAACCGTACTTTGCAGCATCCCCAGCGTAATCTGCTCCTTGCCTATTTTCCAGTCCATCCGTGCCACGTAAGGCAGCATGCACTCAAAATGCGCTTCTTCCGAAAGCATCCGGCTCAACTCAACATCAGGGTTCGTGGTTCTTTCAACCCTACGGTATAATTTCAGCGCAAAGGCATTGTTGTAGGTAATGATCAATTCGTGGCCGGTGGCGTGCAGCCGTACTTTTAGCTCGTCGGTTTCGTCGGCAGTTTCAGTGGGAGTTCCTGAAAAAAGCAGAGTGCTTCCTTTGGCTTTCAAACTTTCTTCATTTTTGAAATGAGACCACATCAGGCGGTGCATTTCAGTCGTGTAATAGGCATCAACGAGCATGCCTTCATCTTCTCCGATTTTGAGCGAGCAGATAATGGCCGGAGGACAATTTTCAGAAATTCTGCGGGAAGAATCCCCTTTGACAAAGGCCAAAGGCAACTGATATAGTTCGGGTAGCCCGCTTTCATACTGCACTTCAAGCAGTAGTAAAAACACTTTTTTATCCGAAACAGCAATCTCGGCATGCTGCACGATTTCCAGACTTACCATAGAGCGCTCTTTCCCGATAAACCAGCCCGTTTGAACTAAATATTGATTTAAAATCTTGTTTTCGAGCGTTTTAAGCGCGTTTTTATGAAGAATACTTTCCCAGGAATTCAGCTTAAATTCAGGCAACTGATGCGTATCGCTTACCTCCGGATGCGCCTTTTCGAGTACAAACCATTGATAGCCATGCGAGCCAAGCGTGAAAAAATAACTGCCTTCTTCCCGAATAACCGGAAAACGATTTTTACTAAAAACATCAACCGGCAAATACCCTTTAAATTCACTCAAATCAAGTTCGGCAGGCTGCGAATAGCGCGATAAATTGACTACCACCAAAATCGTTTCGTCCTCGTAGGTTCGGGTAAAGGCCAGGATTTTTGAATTATTGACCGATACAAACTTCATGTCGCCCCGCCCAAAAGCACGGTATTTTTTGCGCATCGTAATCATGCGCTTCATAAACCACAGCAACGAAGACGTATTGCGACGCTGCGTTTCTACATTGACGGATTCATAGTGGTATTCGGGGTCCAGAATTATGGGTAAATAAAGCTGATGCGGATTACTTTCAGAAAAGCCCGCGTTGCGGTCTGGCGACCATTGCATCGGGGTGCGCACGCCGTCGCGGTCGCCCAGGTAAAAATTATCGCCCATGCCGATTTCGTCGCCATAGTAAATTACAGGCGTGCCATTGAGCGAAAACAGCAGGCAATTCATGAGTTCGATTTTGCGTCGGTTGTTGTCCATCAGCGGTGCCAGTCGATGTCGGATACCCAGGTTTATCCGGGCTTTGGGATCTTTGGCGTAAGCTTTGTACATGTAGTCACGCTCTTCGTCGGTCACCATTTCGAGCGTCAGTTCATCATGATTTCGCAGGAACATCGCCCATTGGCAGGTCGGGTGAATATCGGGAGTCTGATCAAAAATATCTGTAATGGGGTACCGATCTTCCATTTGCAGGGCCATAAACATGCGGGGCATGACCGGAAAATGGTAGTTCATATGGCATTCGTCGCCGTCACCAAAGTACGAAGCAGAGTCCTCCGGCCACATATTAGCCTCGGCCAGCAGCACGGTACCGGGGTAGTTCATGTCTACGTGCTTCCTCAGTTTTTTTAGAAAATCATGCGTTTCGGGCAAATTTTCCCCATTCGTTCCTTCCCGTTCAAACAGATACGGAACGGCATCGAGCCGAAAACCATCGACACCCATGCTGCACCAGTAATCCAGGATTTTCATAACTTCCTGCTGAACAAGCAGACTATCGTAATTGAGGTCGGGCTGATGATGAAAAAAGCGGTGCCAGTAGTGCTGCTGCGCCACCGGATCCCAGGTCCAGTTGGAAGTTTCAAAATCCTGAAAAATAATGCGTACATCCTTATATTGACTCGAATCGTCGGTCCAGACATAAAACTCCCGCTCGGGCGAACCTTTGGGTGCTTGCCGGGCACGCTGAAACCACGGATGCTGATCGGATGTGTGGTTGATTACCAGCTCAATAATGACTTTTAGATTGCGGTTGTGCGCTTCATCCAAAAATGCTTTCAACTGATCAATATCTCCATACGAGGAGTTAATGGTGTAGTAGTCGGCAATGTCGTAGCCGTCGTCACGCAGGGGAGAAGGGTAAAACGGCAAGAGCCAGATTGCCGTTACACCCAGGTCTTCGAGATAGTCCAGCTTTTCCATAATTCCCTGAAAATCCCCGATTCCATCCCCATTTCCATCACGAAAAGCTTTGATGTGTAGTTCATAAATAATGGCATCTTTATACCAATGCAAATGATCGTCGAGTAGGCCGGTTGGTTGGGTCATAGTCAGGTTTATGTTTTTTTGGTAAAAACAATCGGTGAAAAAGTTGTGCCAGGACGGCAGGGGAAGATCGAATGAAGGAATAACAAGTTAACTTAATTTACATAAAAAGAAAACTTTTACTCTATTCCTATGGCTAAAATGCCCTTGTTCGGAACAGATCCAATCAGGACCCTTTTGAAAGATTCGGCGAGCGGCTATTTTCACTAAACTCACAGACGCAGTAAGTAGGGCTTTTTGTAACGCTTCTTTTACCACTAATTCACGACTCTACTTTTTAGAATTTTTAACATGAAAAAATACATCGTACTTCTGCTTTTTCTGGTTGGCATTTGTTCCGAAAAGCTATACGCCCAAAAACGCCAAACGGTCGTGACGATCAAAGACGGTCAATTCTATATCAATGACCGCCTTACGTACGAAGGCAGAAACTGGAACGGCTACAAAATCGAAGGATTGCTGATGAACTCCCGCATGGTGCAGGGTATTTTTGACGATCTGAACCCCGAAACACGGACGAAATTTGCCTACCCTGACACAAAAAAGTGGGATCCCGACCGCAACACGCAGGAGTTTGTAGATGCTATGCCTGTGTGGCGCTCGTACGGACTCAACTCTTTTACAATGAATTTACAAGGCGGAAGTCCTACCGGCTACGGCAATAGTAGTTGGGTTAATTCTGCTTTTGATGAAAAAGGAAACCTGCGCAAGGACTACATGAAGCGCCTGGAAAAAATTCTGAATCAGGCCGATAAGCTAAACATGGTGGTAATGCTCGGCTATTTTTATTTCGGGCAGGATCAGAATCTGAAAGATGAAGCGGCGGTGCTTAATGCCGTTGATAAAGCTACGGATTGGCTATTCAAAAAGGGCTACCGGAATGTGCTGATTGAGGTAAATAATGAATGTAACGTAAAGTATGACCACGCCATTTTGCAACCTGAGCGAGTGCATGAGCTGATTTCCCGCATAAAAGATAAGTCAAAAAATGGGTATCGGTTTTTGGTAAGTACAAGCTATGGCGGTGGCACTATTCCGAAGCCCAACGTAGTGGCTGCGTCAGATTATCTGCTGCTACACGGCAACGGGGTGAAAGATCCGGCAAAAATTGCGAAAATGGTCAAAACTACCCGCGAAGTTGAAGGCTTTCGCGGACAGCCGATTGTGTTTAACGAAGACGATCATTTTGACTTTGACAAGCCCGACAACAACTTCGTTCAGGCCATCAAAACCTACGCTTCCTGGGGCTATTTTGACTACCGCATGAAAGACGAAGGCTTTGAGGAAGGCTATCAGAGTATTCCGGCAGACTGGGGCATCAATTCTGAACGGAAAAAAGGCTTTTTTAATAAAGTAAAAGAAATCACGGGAGGGCTGCCCACCCCGTGATTTTGAAAGTAACCCTACTGGCTCACAACCGATAATTCCCGATAAACGCCATCCCACAGGTCAATCCGTTTTTGGAGGGAAGCCACAATCGCCGCTTCGGCTTCCTGCCAATAGGTTTCATTTGTACCGCACAGATTTTCAGTCATTTGCAACGCAAGTTGGCTGTGATGACCGCCGTCTACTTCGATGTGTCGTTCGAGATAATATTTGAAGATAGAAACACTCTCAGGGAAATTTCGGTGCAGGTCGTTCACAATTGAAAGAAACATGTCCGGAATCAGGTCTTCCCGGCCAAAGGTAAAAATAGCCGCCTGCAGGTACGCTTTCTCGCTTTGAATAATATTAAAGGTAAAGGTTACAAATTCACGAACAGCCTGAGGAGTGGCGGCGGCGTCAAATGCTTCTGAAAAGCTACCATTCCGTTGTAGATTTTCTAAAAATGTTTCAATAGCCTCCGTCGTAGCTCCACATTGATGCATGGCTTCGAGGTACAGTTCAAAATGGCTTTTGCGCATACCTTCCTGATCTACGTCAGACTCTTCGCCCGTCACGATTTCGTTGATCAGGTAGCGAGTTTCGGCAGATCCCACCGGATACCACGGCACAGTCGTACACGTCAGCTTGTTTTGTAACGCTTTGAGAAGCGACATAAAATCCCAGACAGCGTATACATGGTAATGCATAAAGAGCTGTAAATCATCTACATTCTGCACAGCGGCGTAAACCGGGTGGTTGATAATCTGCTGCCGAAGCGGCTCAATAGTTTGCTGAATCCGTTGAATGTGTTCGTTCATTTTTATAAAATCAAGGATAAAAAATTGGTACGCTTTGTTGACAAAGAAAGTTTAGGATTCTGCTTTTTACTTTTTTAAAGTAACCGGCTATTTATTGCCAAATTTCATTTTCTTCGGTCAGGATCAGCGGCTTATGATCGGTCACTACCAGGGTATGTTCGTGTTGGGCCACATGCCCGCCTCGGTTGCCTACGAGAGTCCAGCCGTCTGCTTGTGTAAGTGCTATCGTTGAGGCCGTCGAAATAAAGGTTTCCACGGCTACGACGCTATTTTTACGAAATCGGGTCCGGTTGCCTGAATCACAAAAATTGGCAATTTCGTGAGGTTCTTCGTGAAGGCTTCGGCCAATCCCGTGTCCGGTCAGATTTTTGATAACCCGAAAGCCGTTTTTGCGGGCTTCGGTTTCGATCAATCGCCCAATTTCCGAAATCCTGACGCCTGCCCGGATGTTGGCTATTGCCTTTTTCAAAATCTGCCTGGACATTTCGACCAGCGGCTGATGAACATGATGATCTTCTCCTAACACAAACGAACCTCCGTTATCAGACCAAAATCCGTTCAGCTCTGCCGATACGTCGATGTTTATTAAATCTCCTTCCTGCAATACTTTTCGGGCTGACGGAATTCCGTGAGCAATTTCCTGATTGACACTCAGGCAGGTATGCCCCGGAAATTTGTAGGCAAGTTTTGGGGCCGATCGTGCGCCGAATTTTTTCAGGACGCTGCCACCAAAATCATCCAATTGCTGAGTAGTCATGCCCGGTCGGGCGTAGTTTCTCATTTCACGCAAGGTAACTGCCACTGCCCGACTAGCGGCTTTCATACCCGCCATTTCTTCTTCTTTGGTTATTGACATATGAATTCATTGGTCTATTTCCTGCACGATTTTACTACTAATAAACCAGTTTTATTTGATTTTGATAGCCCTTTGTAAAAAATTATGAAACTATTTTTTACCTAAATACCAGTGATTCGTCCAACCTTTTGAATAAACTACTTCCTGACCGTTCACTAATCCAAATTGTTTTTTATCAGGCAATTAAAGTTCTTGATGTTCAAAACCAAACACATAAACCACCAGTCTGCCATATCTCAAAACTTCGGTAATCATTTAAAATAATTTGTATGAAAAGAAATTTTACTTTTTCGGTCGTGCTTTTTTTGGGTGCATGCTTTCTTTTTGAAACTGCCCTTGCACAAATAAAAATGGGGGATGGTGCCGCAGTACCCAATGCTTCGTCGGTTTTGGATCTGCAAAGTACGAACAAAGGATTTTTGCCTCCCCGCATGACTACTGTGCAACGAAATTCGATTGCATCACCTGCCAACGGTATGGTCATTTTTAACACTACGCTTAACTGCCTGCAAGTTTACAAAAGTACAGGTTGGGAATGCCTTAGCAGTGCCCTGAACAACTTTCCTCCCCGGCTTACCTACGACGAAATTATAGCGCTGCCATTCCCAAAGGAAGGCGACCTTGCCTATGACAAAACGTACGATTGCCTGCGTACATATCTACGGTCGGGCTGGGTATGCAGCAATAAGGACGCAAGCGAAAGCCTGGTAGAAGCTACTGCCTGGACTATCAACGGCACCGGAGTAGAAAGAATTCAGGACGTTGTGACTGATCCCTTAGGCAATATATATGCAACCGGATTTTTTTCTGGTACGGTTATTATTGGAGATACAAGCTTCACTTCACCCGGAGCCAGTTCTATGTTTCTGGTAAAATACTCGAAATCAGGAAATCGTCTTTGGGTTCGTATAGCAGTTAACGCAGTCTCACCAGCCGTTGGCTCACGAGGAAACGCCATTGCGCTCGACAACGCTGGAAATGTGTACGTTACCGGGACGTTTACGAATACTGTTACTTTTGGAACCATTACAGTTTCTAGCCCTCTCAGTTACAATTTTTTTATTGTCAAATATTCCGATAATGGTACCGCCCAATGGGTTCGCAAAGCCGAAAGTGCATCCAATATGGAGGGGCTCGATATTACCACAGATCAAACTAACAATGTGTATCTAACGGGTAGTTTTTCTGAGGATTTTGTACTAAAAAAACCATTTAGCTCAGCAGGTGGAAATGATATTTTTATAGCTAAGTATAATTCAACCGGTGACCTTGAATGGATTGATGCTGCAGGAGATATTGGAAACGACTATGGATTTGGTATTGCCACAGACGAGGATAATAACGTATACATTTGTGGACGATTTTCTAATACACTGAAAATCGGTATGTTAAGTATCATCAGTTCAGGATTAAATGATATTTTTCTGGCTAAATTAAATACGAATGGCGGAATACTATGGCTTAAAAAAGCCGGAGGTACTGTAAATGAAGCTGCCTACGATCTGGCAATTGACTCCAATGGAGATATACTCATGACGGGGTTTATCCTGGGAACTACCAGTTTCGATACAATAGCCGTGCCTGCTTCTACCGGATTTGATGTATTTATTGCCAAATACAATAATCTGGGAAATGCACTATGGGTGATTAAAAATACTGATCCAGGCGGGCAAACCGCCTCCAGCGTAGCACTTGACTCCCAGGACAATATATACCTTTCAGGCTATTTTGAGGGCTCAATTACCTTTGGCAATATTTCATTAAATGATACAGGAGACAGACATGCTTTTGTTGCAAAATTCAACCCTGCAGGGATATGTCAATGGGTCAAAAAACTGAGTGGCCCAGGTAGCTCAGAAGGAACCTGTATTGCTGTACATGCATCTGATGTTTTTTCGGGCGGGACCTATAGCGGCATCACCAATACGGATGGCCGCTTGCTTCCATTTGATGGAAGTGCCAGCGACGCCTTTCTCATACGGGTTCATCAGTGAGATTTCCATAAAAAGTTCTAACAAATCGAGCTATCATAAATTTCCTTTGCGTAGTTCTTTCACGGCATAGTCCGCGGCACGTGCTGTGAGGGCCATGTAGGTCAGCGAAGGATTTTGGGTAGCCGTAGACACCATACAAGCGCCATCCGTCACAAATACATTTCGGCAGGCATGCAGCTGATTCCATTCATTGAGCAGCGACGTTTTAGGATCACGCCCCATGCGTACACCACCCATTTCGTGGTTCTCACTACCCGGATTGCGCTGCGTGTCTGCCAGTTTGATGTTGGTAAAGCCTGCTTTCTGAAACATTTCAGAAAATTGATCATAAAAATCCTGCACCATTTTCATATCATTATCATCAAACTCAACGGACATACGCAATTGCGGAACGCCCCACGCATCGGTCAGGGATTCGTGCAGGCGCACGGAACTGCTTTGCTTAGGCAGCGTTTCACCCATCATTTGGGCGTTGATGCTCCACCCGGTTTTTTCGGGCGCCAGGAGTTGCGCTTTGAGTGCTTCGCCCGTAAGGCCTTCGGTAGAATTTCCTTTTTTGGAAGAAGAAAAAGAAGTGGCATACCCTCGCAGGAAGTCGGTTTCCTGTTTAAAAACATTTCGGAATCGGGGTACGTAGCTGCCGTTGGGCCGCCGCCCGTCGGTAGTGCTATCATGAAAGCCGTCGTAGTCTGCCGACACCCGCCCGCGGTAGTTGTGAAAAGCGATGAATTTTCCCATCAGTTCATTGTCATTTCCCAGACCATTGGGAAAGCGGTGCGAGCGGGAATTCAGCAAAATCAGGTTTGAATTAATGGCTGACGCATTCACAAAAATGATTCGGGCATAGTATTCCGTCATTTCTTTGGTATGCCTGTCTACCACCCGAACGCCCGTGGCTTTTTGCTTTTTTTCATCATACATAATGGAATGCACCACCGAATCCGGCCGAAGCGTGAGTTTTCCGGTACGCTCAGCCCAAGGCAAGGTAGACGAATTACTGCTAAAATATCCGCCAAATGGACATCCCCTCTGACACATCACCCGGTGCTGACATTTGGCTCTTCCCTGCTCTGTATGAATCGGTTGTGGATCAGTAATATGTGCTGCCCGGCCAATAATGACGGGCCGTGCGCCTTTGTAATGTTGGTGCATTTGCTGGCTAAAATGCTTTTCCACGCAGGTCATTTCGTGCGGAGGCAAAAACTCGCCGTCGGGCAGTTGTGGCAGACCATCTTTGTTACCCGAAATCCCGGCGAACTTTTCTACATAGCTATACCACGGTGCCAGGTCGGCATAGCGAATCGGCCAGTCGATGGCAAATCCATCGCGGGCCGGGCCTTCAAAATCAAACTCAGACCAGCGCTGCGTTTGTCGTGCCCACAGCAGCGACCGCCCACCCACCTGATAGCCCCGCATCCAGTCGAAGGGTTTATCCTGCACATAGGGATGGTCGGCGTCCCGAACCACAAAATGCATGGCATCTTCCCGAAAAATATAGTGCTTGCTCACAATTGGATTTTGCTCACGAAGCGCAAGCGGCGGTAAGCCCCGGTGTTCAAATTCCCAGGGCTGTTTGTTGGCCGTAGGGTAGTCCGTTACGTGTTTTACGTCACGCCCGCGTTCCAGAATCAGCGTGCGGAGGCCTTTTTCGGTCAATTCTTTGGCGGCCCATCCGCCGCTTATACCCGTTCCGACCACGATGGCATCGTAGGTGCGGGCTTTTTGAGATTCCAGATTCAGGTAAGGCATAAATGGGTTACTTATATAAAGTCACTGTCTGACAGTTCGTTCGATTTTGTACTAAAACAAAGACGAAAAATCAGGAAATTACTCCCAACACAAAACCAGTAGCAGACGCCACGCCAAATAAATTGCCGTCGAAGCGGGGTTCTGTGCTGAAAAATTAAGCGTATTTTTGTAAAATTTTTTAGAAGATCATGTCAGAAAAACGCCCTGCTGCGCTTGTCTTTATTTTTATAACGCTGCTTTTAGACATTACCGGTATCGGAATCATCATTCCTATTCTTCCCAAACTTATTTCAGAACTCATCGGCGGCAGCCTGAGCGATGCATCGCGTTATGGTGGTTGGCTGCTTTTTACGTACGCTTTTGTTCAGTTTTTGTGCGCGCCCATCATTGGCGGCCTCAGCGATCAGTTCGGGCGCAGGCCCGTATTGCTGGCGTCTTTGTTTGGGTTTGGGCTCGACTACCTGTTTCTTGCCTATGCGCCCACTATCGGGTGGCTTTTTGTGGGGCGAATTATTGCAGGAATTATGGGTGCAAGTTTTACCACCGGTGCCGCTTACATTGCCGATGTGAGTACCCCTGAAAAACGAGCGCAGAATTTCGGATTGTTGGGTGCGGCCTTCGGGTTGGGATTTATCATTGGCCCGGTATTGGGTGGGCTGTTGGGACAGTACGGCTCCCGGGTGCCATTTCTGGCCGCTGCGGCACTTTCATTATTAAATTGGCTGTACGGATATTTTGTTTTACCTGAATCTCTAAAACCTGAAAACCGCCGTCCGTTCAACTGGAAACGGGCAAATCCGGCGGGCTCGCTGCGGCATTTGCGCAAATTCCCGGTAATCTCCGGTCTGATTGCTTCGTTGGTGCTTGTGTACATAGCGTCGCACGCTGTGCAAGGCGTGTGGTCGTACTATACCATGGAAAAATTTTCGTGGAATGAAGCGCAGGTAGGCTATTCGCTCGGGGCTGTTGGCGTGCTGAGTGCCTTGGTTCAGGGTGGGTTGATTCGCCTCATTATTCCAAAATTGGGTCAGGAAAAAAGCGTGTACATGGGTCTGTTGCTCTATTCCATTGGTTTTACGCTATTTGCTTTTGCCTCGCAAGGCTGGATGATGTACATTTTTATGGTTCCGTACATTTTGGGAAGCATTGCCGGCCCGGCCATTCAGGGGCTGATTTCTACACAGGTACCGGCCAATGAGCAAGGCGAGCTTCAGGGCGGACTCACGAGCCTGCAAAGCGTAACGTCCATTATAGGACCACCGCTCATGGCAGGACTTTTTGCCTATTTTACGCAGGATTCTACCAGTCTGTATTTTCCAGGGGCGCCTTTATTGATGGGAGCTGTACTTACGCTCATCAGCACCGTGCTGGCGTATCGTAGTTTTAAGGTTGTCTTAAAGCCGTAAACCGAACGTTCAGGAGGCGGCGTGGTGGTAGAGCAAAAACAGAAACAGGTAGATCCACAAAACGTCCACGAAGTGCCAGTATGTGGTCAATAGTTTCAATTTTAGCCGGTTGGGTGGATTAACACTATAAACGAATGAATCCACATAGCTTTTATTTTTGATCGATTCGCGCATCAGAATGGCCAGAAAAACCAGTCCACCCGCAATGTGTAGCAGGTGCAGGCCTGTGAGCAGATAAACAAATCCGGCAGAAGGGTTATTCTTCATCTGAATGTCCTGCGCAATCAGTTCCATCCAGCCGTAGGCCTGCATTCCTGCAAACAAGGCCCCCGCCACGAAAGTCATTCCCAAACAATAGCGATACAGCACAAAACGCTCTTTGCGGAAAGCAACCCCTGCTTCATGAATACTTAGGCTACTCAGAACGATCACAAAGGTACTTAGCCAAAAAACGCCCGGAAGTGGCGTTTGAGACCAGTTTGGGCCTGCTTTGCGTACAATGTATATACCAAGCAGAATTGTAAAAATCAGGATACTGCCGGCAATTCCCAGCCAAAGCATAAAATTAAGCGGCTCCCTGCGCTTAGTAAATGGATTTTCTTTTGGACGAATAGTTGGTTTTGTTGGCATACTATCTCACAGGTCTCTCAGATAAATAAGATCAAAATTATAGGCCGGATGCTACTCAGCGAAGGCTACGGGAGGAGGTATAAAAACCTTGCCATCAGGTAAGTTCTCCCTGCCAAACGGTGAAATCAACGAAATTGTTCGACAGGTTCGGCGCTTCCCGGAATATTCCATATAAAGTGGAACCTGATCCGCTCATACTTGCGTAAACTGCTCCCTGCTGATAAAGCTCCGTTTTTATAGCTGGTAAAAGCGGATAAGTAGAAAAAAGGGCTTCTTCAAAGTCATTTACAACTCCTGTACGCCACTGATCGATGGGCTGTTGCAACAGTTCCTGAAGATCATGGGCAGGCTGTTTTGGGCGAATTCCGGCGTAGGCTTCGGCAGTAGAAATATGAATACCGGGATGCACAAGTACGAGATGCATCCCCGTCAGGCGAACATCGATTTGTTCAAATTCATCTCCTTTGCCAAAGCAAAAATTTGGTTTATTTTCTATAAAAAAAGCACAATCGCTGCCGAGTTTACGGGCATAGTCCTGCTGTGTGGCAACAGATAAATTTAATGAAAAAATTTCCGAAAGCGCCTTAATCGTAAAGGCCGCATCCGCAGACCCTCCCCCGAGTCCGGCCCCAATAGGCACTGCTTTGAGCAAATGAATCGAAACCGGTGGCAGGCTATACTCCTGCGCCAGTAGTTTATAGGCTTTCAGGCACAGATTATGGGTACTATCGCCCGGAATGGGCAAACCCGAAGATTCAAATCTGATGGCAGATGCAGGCAGGATTTCCAGAGCATCGCACCAGCCTACGGGATAAAAACAGGACGTCAGATTATGAAAACCATCGGATCGCTTTTCGACAATATTGAGACCGATGTTGATTTTTGCATTGGGAAAAACAACCATATCAGGGGCAGTCAGGTAGAAATCAATGAGTAATCTATTTCGCAAAGGTGTAAAAGCTGCGTGGCAAAAAAAACAGAGACCGCTCCAAAAAGAACGGTCTCCGCAGATGTATTGTTTTGCAGGTATTTGCCTAGCGAATAGAAATCACTTTAAATTCAGTTCGGCGGTTACGCTGATGCTCCTCTTCTGTACACAGCACCCCATCTTTGCATTGGTTGAGCAACTGCTCTTCTCCGTACCCACGGGCCGTCATGCGGTTTCGGGAAATCCCTTTGGAAGCCAGATAGTTGAGAGCTGCTTTTGCCCGACGTTCTGACAAATACTGATTGAATTTATCATTCCCCTGACTGTCGGTATGTGAGCCAATTTCTATTTTGAGCGACGGATATTTCCGCATCGTGGTTACCATTTTATCCAACTCACGGGCAGCATCTTTACGAATATCCCATTTTCCTGTATCATACAGAATGTTATCCAATAGTACCAAATCGCCCGCTTTGAGCATTTGTAAATTGGCCGAAACGAGCTTTGGAGTTGATTTGGCAGGAATTTTTGTAATAGCATTGGTATTGGTTCCATACGAAGGCTTGGAAGCAACGAGCGTATAGCCACAGCCTTCTTTGAGTGCAAACTCAAAGCGCCCGTTGGGTCCGGTTACGGTTTGCTTGATGCTTCCGTCGCACTCATTTTTCAAAATTAATTTTACGCCTTCAATCGGACTTTTTCCGGGCTCCCCTGTAACCGTTCCACGCAAGGTCGAAACCGACAGCATAGCGTCACTTTCCCAGGTATCCTCTGCGCCCGAAGACATCCGGGAAGGAAGTGAATCCGCCTCTTCTATTATAAATTTCAGAAGAGATGCCCCCATCTGTGTGGGCTTGTCGTCGGTCAGGCCGGTAGTTGAAAACCCAAGCGTTCCTGAGACATACCCATCTTTGGCTAGTTCAAATAGAAAATCATTTTCAGCTTCCAGGCAAAGGGCCACAACACCGTCCGAATTCGTAAACAATTTTTGCTCATCCCGACCTTCGCCCCGGGCTTTTATTGTTACCTCTACGCTGTCAAGCGAAGCGTAGTTTCCTTCTTCAAACACCCGCAAAGTCAGATTTCGACAACCCGACAAAGCGCTTTCCCGCACAAACCGAAAAATATCATCGTCTCCATTTCGGCGGTTGCTACTCAAAAAGCCCATACTCCGGCGCCCATCGGTAATGAGGCCAAAGTCATCCGCTTTTGAGTTAATGGGTGAGTCAAGATGCGTAACCTCTGTGGTTGATTTGAGCGGTAACTGAGTAAAATAAATATCCAGCCCCCCCAGACCGTTGGCTTGCCCATTCGATGCGAAGTAAAGATTGCCCGATTCGTCAATGAACGGAAACATTTCGTCACCTTTGGTATTGACTGGTGCGCCGAGATTTACAGGTTGAGACCAGGAACCATTTTCCTGCCGAGCTACGTACACATCTGTTCCGCCCAGCCCTCCCGGCCGATCCGACACAAAGTAAAGCGACCGACCGTCGCGGCTCAACGCAGGATGTCCGGTTGAATATTCATCGCTATTGAAGGGAAGTTCCTGCACATTGGTCCAGCCACCATCCTGCAATACAGCGGAATAAAGTTTTAGCTTATTGACATTATCACTGCTTTTCTGGGATTTACCTTCATTAAAATTATTTCGGGTAAAGTAAATAGTACTGCCATCTGCCGAAAACGTGACCGGACCTTCGTGGTATTTTGTATTTAACTCCTTGCTAAATCCCTCTGGGGCTGTACTTTTTGCTGCCTTACTGGAGGTCAGTCCCAGCCCTTCCGAAAAGGAGAAGGGGGCGTATCCAACGGTCCGCGAATCGTTGGCGGTAGGGGCCGTTGACGCATCTCGACCTAACCGGCGGTTGGCAACATTTGCAGTTCCGGTCCTTGTTTGTGAGGAATTTGTACCCGCTAACTGTTTTCCGTCTGCTCCAATGATTCCGGTTGTAATAAGCGAGTTACGTTCCGGTACGTAGTAAAGATCAAGATACCCTTTGTCGGGCGACGACACAGAACTGGAACCCTTTCCGGCTACATACACGAGTCCATCCCGAAAATAGGCCGGACTAAACTCTGCGTTACTACTGTTGATTTCCAGATTTTCGATGCGGTACGTAACCTTTTCTTTTCCAGCGCCCGCCGCTGAAAGATTAGGAGAAATTCCCGAATACGACAATGGTTTTTTTATTGCTTCGTAGCGTTCAAACATTTCCTGCGCCTGCTGAATTTTACCATTATTTCCCAACGTCTGCGCATAGTGCAAATAGGCAAGCGCATGTTTTTCCATGGGTTCACCCATTTCCAGAAATTCCCTGAATTTTGTTTCTGCCTTTACAAAATCACCCACCTGCCGATACGCATTGGCCAGGTTAAAAAGCACATCTTTTTTTGTATCCGAGGGAAGCGACGCATCTTTAAGCAATTCGGTATAGCCATCAATTGCAAGCGGATACGACTGTGCATAGTAGTAGCTATCGGCTTTTTGCTGAGGGAGAGCCTGCTGTGCATATCCAGTCAGGCTACACATCAGAAAAACGAGGATTCCTGCGTGTATTAAAAATCTATAAGGAGTAGTTGCAGAGCAGTTTAAACTAGTCATTTTAAAAAATATTAACGTGTGATAGTCATAAACCTGATATATTCACGGCCATTGCTCAGGCGAATCAGGTAGAAATAAGAACCGTCAGGTAGGCCTTTTTCCTGGCTTCCTGCCAAAACACCGCGATCTGCTTTCCCATTCCAATCGTTTTTGTAGGAGTCGTTTTTATAAACCATTTGTCCCCAGCGATTGTATACTTCCAACGCCACATCCACTTGTTCCGGTACATTTTGAATCACAAACAGGTCGTTTATTCCATCGTTATTAGGCGAAAACCCTTCTGGTATAAATAGTTCATTATCTTCTGATTCGGGGCTAAGAAGTGTCAGGAAAGTCAGCTCCTGATTGTTGCCGGGATCTCCGTCCAGGTCGGGATCCACCAAAAATCCATTGGTCGACAAATCCCGGCATACAGTTCCGTTTACGTCCAGCGCACTTGCCAGTGCCTGCGTAGCAAATACCCGATTTTGCAGGCCGTTTGTATTGATCTGCACCGTTAGGTCAATCGTCCGGGTTGTACCCACAGGCAGGTCGCTGCCTGTGGAATCCAGCAACTGTGTATTTCGCTGACCATCAAACTGTGTATTAGGCATAAACCCGGCAACTGTCTTCACAAGCGGTTTTCCCACCATGATAGCCCCCGCAAACGCCTGCCCCAGATCCGTACGCACCTGAACGTCAGTCAGGCGGGACGTACCCATATTTTTCACTTGCAGTCGGTAGGTAACTTCATGGAGCTGCGCTGCAAGTGGTGTCTGCTTATGTACTTCCATGCTTAGGCCCAGCATCTCAACCGTCGGAATGATCTGCGCCGGAATACGGGTTTGCAACGTAGCCTGTGCCGCCGGACACGGGCCTTCTGCATCGGGATCCTGCGTGGTAAAAGTGAAAGAAACAGACGGATTGAGCCGATCCGCTTCGGACGGGATATACGTAGTTTTCAGAGAGTCCGCCGACCCAAACGTTCCGGCTCCGGTTGTAGACCACAGGCCACCTGTAGCCATTCCGCCCACAATTGCCCGGAGTTGAATGTTGTTGGAACCACGCGTCGAATCCTGAACAATAGCCACCGTAGCCGGGAAATAGGAACAAACCGGCACCGGCGCTACGCAGGCATTTATCGTGACTGTCACAGCCGCGGGCTCGCTATAACAGCTGGCCTGCGTACGCTCAAAAACGTAGTACGTACCCGCTCCCGACACGGCGGGATGAGCTACGAGGTCCGCTTCAACGGAGGGCGCGGTCCGAAACTCAAACTGTCCACCCGGCGTACGAGGCGTAGTCGTCAGAGTCGTCATCAGATCCAGCGTTTGATAGGGGCACTCGTTGGTTCGGTTGGTTACGAGCGGCTTGGGCGCTTGGGGGCTAAGCGAAAGCGTCAGCGCTTCAGAAGGCCCACTGCTACAGCTACCTACCCGGCAGCTTGCCGTGAGGGTCGTTGTTTGAGTAGGTACAAGCGCTAGATTAGTCCCCGTTTGTCCATTTGACCATTCAACGATTCCGGAGCAGCCGGTAGCCGTAATCGCAACTGATTCTCCTTCACAAATTACATATTTAGTAGCCTCAATCGTTGGCGCGGTCGGTGGCGCTACCTCTACCGACACGAGGTTAGTGGCATAGCTACACGTACCAACCTGACAAACGGCTTCGTAGGTAGTGGTAGTTAGGGGACGCTCGTTTCGGACAGAGGACGTATTGCCGGAAGTATCTGACCAGCGAATTGTGCCCGGACACCCAATGACTCGCAACGACAGGCTGTCGTTGGCGCAGACTGTGCTTTTGGACGAAACCAACAGCGGACGTACCGAATCGACGAGTTTGATTTCGAGAGGTTCGGCAAAGCAGCTGATGCATTGCAGCGTACCCGTTCGGCAAATTGCAGTATAGACCGTAGATTGGGTAGGACGTACCGTAATTTCTTTCCCCACGCTTCCATTAGACCAAACGACCTCTCCGGGGCAGCCACTCGCAAGGAGCGTTGCGCTACCTCCGGCGCAAATAGCAGGTGTAAGTGTGTGTATAGTAGGGATGTCAGGAATCGGAATTGTTACAGTAATCGGGGCGGAACTATCACTCACACAGGTACCCGTCTGGCAAACCGCCTTGTACGTGCGGGTGGTAGCCGGTCGGGAAACAATCGTATCTCCTTTCAGGCCATTGGACCAAAGCACCTGCCCATCACAGCCTGTTGCCCATAGCAACACCGGACGCCCCGCACAGGAAGTATCACTTGCTGCGGATAGTTTTGGTGCGGCGACCTGACAAGTGTCATCAACGCTTTCTGCTATTCCTCGCCCCGATGTGAGGCCGGGCAATACCAGCAAAATCCAAAGGATAGAAATATAGTTGCGTAGTTTTTTTTTCATGCACCCTCTTTTCTAACGAAATCATTTTTATTATATAAACAAAAAAACAAAGCAGAACCGTTGATAAGTCCAAATTCATGCCAAGTTTCCAATAGCCTGGTCAAATGATTAAGTGATATTTATACTAAAAAAAATAATATATCTTGCGGGCACCTTTTAACCACTGGATTCTTAACCAGATAGTCGAATAACTAGCATAAATCATGCCACGCTTTCTGGCCATCCTGTGGAAAAAATGCCGTTTCTTGTTTGTTTTCCTATAAAATTTAAAAAAACAAAAGTACATATCTCATGAAAAACAAAACCGTATTTATTACCGGTGGGAGCCGGGGCATTGGATTAGCCATTGGTGTGCGGCTGGCTCGTGCCGGCGCCAATGTTGTTATTGCTGCCAAAACAGCCGACCCGCACCCGCGCCTGCCGGGCACAATTTATACAGCTGCCGCAGAGATTGAAGCCGCCGGAGGACGCGCCCTGCCTCTGAAAGTAGATATCCGCGAAGAAGAACAAGTACAGTTTGCGGTTGACGAAACCGTCCGGACTTTCGGAGGTATAGATATTCTGATCAATAACGCCAGTGCAATTTCGCTTACTCCCACGCTGCATACGGATATGAAGCGCTACGATCTGATGCATCAGATCAATACGCGTGGTACGTTTCTGACCTCAAAACTATGTCTGCCACATTTGCTGAAATCAGACAACCCGCATGTACTTAACCTATCTCCACCGCTCAACATGGAAACCCGCTGGTTTGCACCGCATGTAGCGTATACTATGGCTAAATTTGGCATGAGTATGTGTGTACTCGGCATGGCGGGCGAGTTTCGGAAACAGGGAGTGGCTTTCAATGCGTTGTGGCCGCGCACGGCTATTGCTACGGCGGCTGTTCAAAACCTGCTTGGGGGAGAGGAATCGGTGCGGCGGTGCCGTACGCCCGAAATTATGGCGGATGCGGCTTTCGCTATTTTACAAAAAAATAGCCGGGAATGTACCGGCCAATTCTTTGTCGACGAAGACGTGCTTACTGCCGAAGGGGTGACGGATTTCGCAAAGTACAGAGTGGACACCACCCTGAGCGATGAGGAACTTATGCCTGATTTTTTTCTGTAAAATTAACCTGTACCTACACCGGAATTGGCCGGACAATCCCTCCGTCCAATTCCGGTGTAAAAGGATTTACTCCCAACGCCAGTCCTGCCCCAGAATAAGTTCTTCTTTAAGTCCCTGAGTCGTCAAAAAGTCGCGGTTTTGTTCACTGCTCAGACGACGGGCCGGAAGGGTTCGGGCATTGGAAAGTGCATAGAGATACATGGAAGCGATTCGAACCGTGTTTTCCAGTTGCTCTTTGTTGACCAGCTCAAAATTATCGCAGTCAGCGTGGTAGCATTGCAGCACCGATGGCGTAAGGCTGCCCGATAAACCAGCTACGGGCACGCCTTCCAGCATAAACGGCTGATGATCGCTGTGCAGACCTGCCCGGCTGACGTAGCTGTTGCCAAACGAAGGATCTATTTTTTTGATTGAATTACCCACATTCGTAAAAAATGCTTCCATATCGGCCCGCCCAAAGCCATTGGCACCTTTGGGGTCATTGGTCATGTCTAGGTTCATCATGTAGTGAACATTATTGATTTCTCCCGTTCGAACCAGTTCTTTCACCATGTGCTTTGAGCCGAGCAACCCCTGCTCTTCTCCCATAAACATAACAAACTGAATGGTACGTTCAGGCTTGATTTTCAGAGCCTTGAAAGTACGGGCAATATCCAGCACGCTAAATGATCCGATGCCGTTATCAATTGCTCCCGTGGCCAGATCCCAGGAATCGAGGTGACCGCCGATTATAATTTTTTCGTTGCTTTTTCCTTTCAGGGTAGCCACTACGTTGCGGGCTTTGATAGGGCGCGAAAAATTACGCATGTTGACATGGGCTTCCAGCGGGCCTTCGTCTTCCAGCCAGCTGCGTAGCTCGCGGCCGCTATCGCTCGAAATACAGACCGCCGGAATATCAATCAACTTCCCGGTTACGGACGCAGTGCCAGTCAGTAAAATTTTGCCCGGCGCCTGATTGACCATAATGATTCCGGCAGCACCGTACTTGATAGCCAAAGCCGTTTTTTCGGAGCGGTGGAGATTCTTTTTACCCGTTACACCTACAAGGCCGATATTTGAAAGGACAATCTTGCCCTTTACCTTTTCCTTTACTGCTTCAAAATTTTCTTCAAGACCATTGCCAACGTCTACAATTTCCAGTTTCAGATCAGCCGAAACAGGCGAATGTGCCAGCGCAACCACGGGTATGTCCCGAAAGTTATCGCTGCTTTTCGGCACAATGCTCAGCGTTACGGTATCGCGACTCCACGATTCTACCTCAAAAGGCTGGAACCTGACATCACTAAATCCGTAACTTTTCAGCAGTTTAAACGTGTATTCTTCGGCCTGCATACCCTGAGGGCTCCCGGTGAGGCGGTGGCCGATTTGCCGGGTTGCGTCGCTCAATGTTTGATATGCCTTGCTGTTTTGCTTAACCTCCGTATTGATTCGGTTAAAAATTTTCGTCCACTCATCCCCTTCGCTTCGAAAGCTCATGGTCCCCAGTAATAGTCCTCCCGTAAGGGTTGCCAGTAAAATTTTTCTCATAGTTTACAGTAAAATGCGGATTATATTCAGATAGTTACAAAAAATATTTGATTTTAAAAAATAAATGGCTTTGATGGTTACTAAGGTACTCAAATGGACTGGTTCCAGCTGAATAAAGCGAGGGATTCTGGAAACTAAATTAGCTAAGAAATTCATTTATTGATTAATCTTGACGGTACTTTCTGTCAATCCTACATAAACCTAATCGAATGCCGCTGTTTAAAACGGATCAAATCGCCCCTCGGGCCGGGCAACGCCCCACTGCGCTCACCATACATTCCGAAACCCGCAACGATGTGTACTATTGGTTACGGGAACGGGAAAGTGAGGTCGTGCTGAACTACCTGCATCAGGAAAATGCCTATACGGATTCCGTTATGGCTCCTTTACAGGCATTTAAAGAAAAACTTTTTCAGGAAATGAAAAGCCGGATTCGGGAAAAAGACGAGTCGGTACCCGTCCGTGACGGGAGCTACCTGTACTATTCGCGCTACGAAGAAGGAGCAGAATATCCATTTTATTGTCGAAAAAAAGAATTGATGGAAGCCCCGGAAGAGCTGATGCTCAATCTGAACGAACGTGCACAGGGACATTCGTACTATCAGGCTACATTTCCGGAAATTAGTGACGACGAATCTGTGGCAGCGATTGGCGAGGATACCGTCAGCCGACGTCTCTATACACTACGCTTCAAAAATCTACGAACGGGCGAATGGTTTGCCGACGAGATCCCAAACACAGAAGGCGGAAACTACGCCTGGGCTGCTGATAATCAGACCGTTTTTTACATCCGTAAAGATGAAGAAACGCTGCTCGGCTATCAGGTGTGGCAACATGTCCTGGGTACTGACCCCGGTCAGGATGTGCTCCTGTATGAAGAAGCCGACGACCAGTATTATTTGGGGCTGTACCGCATGAAATCCAAAAAATATGTAGCACTCGTAGCCGACCATAACGGCGTGGCTACCGAGTATCGACTTCTGCCTGCCGATCAGCCCACCGCCGGATTCACGACCGTTATTCCCCGTCGGCGGGGGCACGAGTACGCAGTAGAACACTTTCAGGACACCTTTTATCTGGTTACAAATCAGGGGTATGCCGAAAACTTTAAACTCGTGCGAGTGGCCGAAAACGACGTACTCAATGAAACCAAATGGGAGGAGATCATTCCGCACCGGGCCGATGTATATCTGGAAGGAATCGAGATTTTTCGCCGATTTCTGGTCGTACAGGAGCGCCGCGAAGGTCTGCTTCGGATACGCATCATGGAGCCGGAATCGGGTCTGGAGCATTATCTGAATTTTGGCGAAGCGGCCTATACTGCTTACCTAAGCGCAAATCCGGAGTTTGACACCGACGTCTTACGTTATGGGTATACGTCGCTTACGACGCCCAACTCCACCTACGATTATGACATGGCTCACCGCACCAAAATCCTGCGTAAGGAACAGGAAGTTGTGGGCGATTTTGATAAAACCCACTACACAACCGAGCGGCTCTACGCCACTGCCCGCGACGGGGCCCGCGTGCCGATTTCGCTGGTGTACAGAAATGATTTTACAAAAAATGGGTCGGGAGCTTTGCTTCAATATGCCTACGGCTCTTATGGCTCGTCGATGGATCCGGTATTTAGCGCAGCCCGCCTCAGCCTGCTCGACCGGGGCTTTGCTTTTGCCATTTGTCATATTCGGGGCGGACAGGAAATGGGCCGTGCCTGGTACGATCAGGGGCGACTGCTACACAAAATGAACACCTTTACTGATTTTATTGACTGCTCGGAGTTTTTGATTCAGGAAGGATGGACTTCGCCTGCACACCTGTATGCAATGGGCGGCAGCGCAGGCGGGCTGCTCATGGGAGCGGTGGCAAATCTACGGCCCCACCTCTACCACGGCATGGTAGCGCAGGTTCCGTTTGTAGACGTGGTGACAACGATGCTCGACGACACGATTCCGCTCACAACGGGCGAATATGAAGAATGGGGAAATCCGAACGTAAAGCTTTACTACGACTACATGATGTCCTACTCGCCCTACGATAATGTGACCGCACAGGCCTACCCGCATGTATTGGTTACGACGGGTCTGCACGATTCACAGGTGCAGTATTGGGAGCCTGCCAAGTGGGTGGCTAAACTTCGGGAGCTGAAAACGGACGAACATCTCATTTTGCTGCATTGCGATATGGAAACAGGACATGGCGGCGCTTCGGGTCGTTTTAAAAGGCTGCACGACATTGCCCTCGAATACACATTTTTGTTGGGCCTGGAAGACAAAGCCGAAGTCTGAAAAACCTGCTGAAAATGACACTACATGAGGAAGGTCATATAAGATTAACACAGGCAATGAAACAATCCAGCCGTTTTCGGGGTTTTTACCCTTTGTGGTTTTGATTCCTCAGACACACGATCGGCACCTTAGAGAATGCACATAATTGCGTAAATTGCGCTCGCATTTTGAATTACGTTTAATACCAATACTAATTACCAAAACTGTTTGTCCAAGTAATCTAATAATCAATAAAACAAAATGGATCATACCCTATCCTCAGGTACATCAGCCTACACCATGAATGGTGAAGGCAAATGCCCGTTTACTAGTGGAGCTTTGAAACAAAGCGCTGGCGCCGGCACGCAAAATCGTGACTGGTGGCCCAACCAATTGAAGTTGAACATCCTTCGTCAACATTCGACTCTTTCCAATCCAATGGACGAGGGATTCAACTATGCCGAAGAATTTAAGTCTCTTGACCTGAACGCCCTAAAACAGGATATTTTTGACCTGATGACTACCTCACAAGCCTGGTGGCCAGCAGATTACGGTCATTACGGCCCGTTCTTTATCCGGATGGCCTGGCACAGTGCAGGTACCTACCGAATCTCTGACGGCCGGGGCGGAGCAGGCTCAGGCTCGCAACGCTTTGCACCACTCAACAGCTGGCCCGACAACGCCAACCTCGACAAAGCGCGTCTGTTGCTGTGGCCAATCAAACAAAAATATGGTCGTAAAATTTCATGGGCTGACCTCATGATTCTGGCCGGAAACTGCGCCCTCGAATCAATGGGCTTCAAGACCTTCGGTTTTGCCGGTGGACGGGAAGATATCTGGGAACCCGAAGAAGATGTATACTGGGGTGCCGAAGCCGAATGGCTGGGCGACAAGCGCTACTCGGGCGACCGCGAACTCGAAAATCCGCTGGCAGCTGTACAAATGGGCTTGATTTATGTAAATCCCGAAGGACCAAATGGTACGCCTGATCCGGTAGCATCGGCCCGCGATATTCGCGAAACTTTTGGCCGTATGGCTATGAATGACGAAGAAACCGTTGCGCTTATTGCCGGCGGACATACCTTCGGTAAAACCCACGGTGCAGCCGATCCGGGTCAGTATGTGGGTGCAGAACCTGCTGGTGCCGGTATAGAAGAGCAGAGCCTGGGCTGGAAAAACACCTACGGTACCGGTAACGCCGGAGATACGATCACAAGTGGTCTGGAAGGTGCCTGGACTACTACCCCCACACAGTGGGACAACAACTACTTTGAAAACCTGTTTGGTTTTGAATGGGAATTGACCAAAAGTCCCGCCGGCGCTCAGCAGTGGAGACCCAAAGATGGCGCAGGAGCCGGAACTGTACCCGATGCGCACGACCCTTCCAAAAGTCATGCACCGATGATGTTCACTACGGACCTTGCGCTTCGCATGGATCCTATCTATGAGCCAATTTCGAGACGTTTCTTTGAAAACCCCGATCAATTTGCGGATGCCTTTGCCCGCGCGTGGTTCAAACTGACCCACCGCGACATGGGCCCACGGGCTCGTTACCTCGGACCCGAAGTACCCGCCGAAGAGCTGATCTGGCAAGACCCCGTTCCGGCAGTTACGTTTGAAGTAATTGATGGTCAGGACATTGCTACACTCAAAGAAAAAATCCTGACCTCCGGTCTGACAGTTTCACAACTCGTTTCAACGGCCTGGGCTTCTGCTTCTACCTTCCGTGGATCCGATAAGCGTGGAGGTGCCAACGGTGCCCGCCTGCGCCTTGCCCCACAAAAAAACTGGGAAGCTAACAACCCCGCGCAGCTGTCGTACGTACTCGGAATTCTGGAAGGAATTCAGAAGGAGTTCAACAGCGCCCAAACAAACAAAGCGGTGTCAATCGCTGACCTGATTGTTTTGGGTGGTTGCGTAGGAATTGAAAAGGCAGCACGGAACGCCGGACACGAAGTAACGGTACCGTTTACTCCCGGTCGTACGGATGCTACTCAGGAACAAACCGACGTAGAGTCGTTTGCAGTACTCGAACCTGTGGCAGATGGTTTCCGTAACTACCTCAAAACGCCTTCGATGGTGACGGCGGAGGAATTGCTGGTTGATAAGGCGCAGCTGCTTACGCTGAATGCACCCGAAATGACGGCCCTCGTGGGTGGTTTGCGGGTATTGAATGCCAACACAGGACGCTCGCAGCACGGCGTGTTTACGTTCCGTCCCGAGACGCTTACCAACGACTTTTTCGTGAATCTGCTGGATTTGGGTACTACCTGGAAAGCAACTTCCGAAGACGACAGCGTGTTTGAAGGCCGCGACCGCATCAGCGGTGCCGTGAAGTGGACCGGAACCCGCGTGGATCTTATTTTTGGATCGAACTCTGAGTTGCGCGCGATTGCCGAGGTATACGGCTGCGGAGACTCGCAGGAGAAGTTTGTAAAGGACTTTGTGGCCGCATGGACCAAAGTAATGAACCTTGACCGCTTCGAGCTCGCCTGATTTCAGTCGTAACCCCCTAACCTATACAAAGGTGGCCTGGCAACAGGTCACCTTTTTTGGTTTTTTGGGGGGGGTAAGAAATTATTCCTATAAACTACAACCTAGCATCACCCTTGATCTAGGAGTATGCTTTAATCTCCAAAATCAAAAATTTTCCCTACCTTTCTCCTGAACAAAAAAACCCTATTCCTTGAAAAAGCTACTGATTGGCGTCGCTGCACTCGTTTCTTTGCTGCTGCTGTTTTTTGGATATTCCGACCGTTCCGTTGATGATCTGAAAGAAAAATATGCCGGCTATCCTTCTTCCTTTGTTGAAATAGACGGAATGAAGGTACACTACCGCGACGAAGGTTCGAAGAGTGACAGTTTGCTCCCGATTGTCCTGATTCATGGGACCGGGTCTAGTCTGCATACGTTTGATGCCTGGACGAACGAACTGAAATTTCAGAGACGAATCGTTCGGATGGACCTCCCGGCCTTTGGTTTGACGGGCCCCTTCCCCGACCGGAATTATTCGATTGATCAGTATGTCGACTTCATGCAGCATTTTCTGGTTGCAAGGGGTATAAAAAAATGTATTTTGGGTGGAAACTCCCTCGGCGGAAATATTGCCTGGCAATTTACCGCCAAGTACCCGCACATGGTAGACAAGCTTATTCTGATCGACGCCGCGGGCTACCCGATGGTATCCAAAAGTGCGCCAATTGCTTTTCGAATAGCCCGAATTCCCATCCTCAACAATCTCCTTACGTTTGTTACGCCCCGCTTTATGGCACGAGCAAGTGTGGAAAACGTATATGCCGACAAATCGAAGGTTTCGGATGAGCTGGTGGATCGTTATTTTGAACTGACTCTCCGCAAAGGAAATCGGCGGGCGCTTGTGGATCGGATGCAGGTGCCGCTCGATAGTACCGCTTTTCCAAAAATTAAGTCTATTCAGCAACCTACGCTGATTCTGTGGGGCGGACAGGATATGCTGATACCGGTGGACGTGGCCCGGCGATTCCAAAACGACCTACCTAACGACACGCTCGTGATTATGGAAAACGTTGGGCATGTGCCTATGGAAGAAAGTCCAAAGGAAAGTCTGCGGATTGTTCAGGTGTTTTTAGAGAAGTAAGAGAGAATTGGAAAAATATCACCGTTATATTAAATCCTTTCAGCATCTTTTTGAAAGGCCCAGCATTATGAAGATTCTAGAAGAGTTGCCAATATATTTGATGAATGACCAACCAACAACCTGCCCAAAGTGTGGGGCCAGGACGTTGGAAATCGGAGTTTTCTTTCACACAAATTATAAAGGCGCAATTCATACATGCGAAAAAGATGGATACACTTTTATAGAGCAGGATGATGAGTAAGAAACTATTCCTGAAAACGCTCTAATCGAAATTCTAAAAACTCTTTGCGCGGGCGGTATTCATTGGGTAAACTAATAGATTTTTGTTCAAAACGCCCGAAGAAATTCTGGTAAAAGCTTTTTGCTGACTCCTCCTTTAACCTTCTGGAAATCAATAATTTAAAATCAGTATCAATACAAATCAAGCCGTTTTCATAGGCTTTGTCGTACAGATTTGACAGGCAAATTCCATTTTCGGGATTTAATCGATTTTGGGCGTCGATTGCCCACGGTACGATGTGCCCTGCAACTAATAACTCGGGTAAACAAATCCCGGAAACGGCACATTGATTGGCATAGGTTTTCAAAACCATTTGTCGAAATACGCTCTGATTGACCCGTGTCTTTACTACACGCTCGCGAACCTCGCCTTGCAGATTTTGCCAGTCAAAGACCAGTTCAGGATGGAGCTCTTCGATTGTTTGGTGTCGAAATTCGGCAAGGATACGTTCACTTTCATACACCAGATTTTCCTGATTGTGGATAAACTCATTCCAAATCGGTTCTACTTGTCTCCTGCCTCCATCCATACCTTTGACCCCTCGTTGCTGATGATACGGATCAACACTGGCGAAGTTCGTGAGCCGCATCGCTACGGAGTCCGGCGTGCGCCGACCCATCAGCTGCGACAGCTCAATTACCTCCGGATTCCCTTTGTGCATTTTCCCAAAAGGCAGCTTCAAATAAAGATTGAAAGCCAGAATAAGTTCTTCCCGGGTCCAGTTTGGAGATTTTGCCATAGTCAAAAATGACGATTCAGAGATTTCAGTTTACACACCCTCAGCCACGCTGCCGGCAAGTTATCGAAGAAATAGGTATTGGCAAATGGTAGGGAGGATGTGGTGGCATTTTTGGTATGTTTTAGAATTTCTTTATAAATATTTAGTTATAGAAAACGGTATAGAATGTTATTTTTGGATAAGTATAGTGATCATTGACCAATTTATCATAGTAGTGCAGTTGGCGCATTTTCCCTTACGTAAGAATCCCAATCAAACAAGTATGGAAACTTTAATTATTAGAACGCAGAGCAAACGAAATTTTAGGCTCCTGAAAGAATTGGCCACACAACTTGGAGAAAGTGTCGAGATTGTATCTCCTGAAAAAGCAGAGGATCTCACATTTGGTAAAATGATGGAAGAAACCAAAACCGGAACGTACACGAGCCGGGAAGCCATCATGGAAGCCCTGAAAATAAAGCATGGCGATGACCAACAATGAACGTAATCTTTGATTCCTCTTTTGAAAAGAGTATAAAAAAAGTATAAAAAACAGACATTCAACAGAAGCTATGGGAAACCATTCTAATGTTGGAACAATCGGCTTCTTAAAGGGATATTGCCAACATCAAGAAACTGGAAGGATATAAAACGTTTTATCTACTAAAATTAGGGGATTATAGAGTAGGGTTTGAGTTTGTCGCACCAGATACGCTTGTTTTGATACTCGTTGCCCATCGAAAAGATATTTACCGCTACTTTCCATAGTTAATGCCCGTTGAGCCTATACGATGCAATAAGGCAAAGCTCCCTCTACCGTAATTTTCACACCTTAGCACCAAAAGCCAACTTTCTATGCATTCCAGCACTGATGGAGAAGTTAGCAAAACGGTAAAAAGGCTATTCAGTTATCTACTGCACCAAAAGCTACTTTCCCTTTTTGCGTTTGAAACCCTGGGCCACCGATGATAAACCGGCCATTGCTGATGCCCACGCTGGTACCATTGTAGGTATTGGTTGACGCATGGTCCGTAATTTTTCGTACGAATACCCAATCGGCCCCCTCGCGTTTATACAGGTACGCAGATCCTTTATCGACATCATCCAATACATCATCCAGGTGACTACCTACCAGTGCGTAATCGCCGAAAATAGCTACACTACTACCAAACTGATCATTCGGTGCGCCGTCTTCTGCGATGAGTTTGGCTTGTTGGGTCCAGCTACTTCCTGACCGTACAAATACATAAGCCGATCCTTGTCCCAGATTCGTACCTACGATATCACCCGGTGCGCCTATCAGCGCATAATTGCCAGATAGTGAAACACTCCTGCCAAATGCGTCATTTGGTCCGCCATCGGCAGCGGTCAGTTTGGCTTGCTGTATCCAGCTACCACCCGACCGGGCAAACACATAGGCTGACCCCTGATCAGCGTTGGCACCTATATCATCAGCGCTACTCCCTACCAGGGCGTAATCGCCCGAAATAGCCACATTACGACCAAAAAAATCATTAGCTGAGCCATCAGAAGCAGTCAATTTGGTGACCTGAATCCAGCCCAAACCTGCCAAAGCAAATACATAAGCCGAACCCTGGCTGAGGTTGGTGCCTATGCCGTCAGCCGGGCTACCAACCAGAGCGTAGCTTCCGGAAATAGCAACACTCTGGCCAAAGCGATCATAAGCCGCACCATCGGATGCTGTGAGTTTAGCCAGTTGGTTCCAGCTATTCCCTGACCGCATAAATACGTATGCCGCGCCCCGATCAGGGTTGCCCCCTACATTTGCCAAAGGACTGCCTACCAGAACAAAGTCGCCGGAATTAGACACAGAAGTACCAAACTGATCACTGACAGCTCCGTCGGTAGCGAAGAGTTTAGCCTGTTGAGTCCAGCTACTTCCTGAGCGTGCAAACACATAGGCGGATCCCTGATCCTGGTTGCTGACCACATCATCTGCAAACGCACCAACCAAAGCATAATTTTCTGAAATTGAGACACTTTGACCAAAATAATCACGAATAATTCCGTCAGAAGCCAAGCGGTCTATGGGGGCGAGATTAGAAGAAGTAGTACTGGCCAGTGGAACCCAATTGGCCCCATCGAAGAAAAAAAATGTATGTTGGTCAAGGTCATAAACAAACGCACCGGCCTGCGGGTTTGCAATCGCCTTTCGCTGTGCGGTTGTCAATCGGGGTGGATAAAAGGCTTTATCAGTTGCCTGTACGTCGAGTGCAGCGGATGGGTGAGGCGTGCCGCCCATACCCAGTTGGGCGCGGGCGGAGTTGAAAAAAAGTGAGGTAATGGTTAGAAAGTAAACAAATATTTTCATAAATCGGAGATACTTTTTAATTGACAATCAATGACTTTTGCTTTTACTAAGTCCTATTTAGTAGTTTATAAAAACTCAGTCTTCCACGGTGCCAAAGCCCACCTTCCCCTGAAAGTTTTGAAAAGCAAATCCACCAATGATATACCTGCCATTGCTGATGCCGCACGTATGATTTCGTGTGATACCGGTAGAATTATCGGTAACCTTCCTGATAAATAGCCATTCAGTACCCTCTCGTTTAAACAAATAGGCCGCACCTTGCTGGTCAATGTCTCCGACAGCGGCGAACGGTGAACCGATCAGGGCATAATCGCCCGAAAGAGCCACACTAGTACCGAAATGATCAAGGGTTTTTCCATTTGGTGCCAGTAGCCTGGCCTGCTGAGACCAGCCACCACCCAGGCGAACAAACACGTAGGCTGCTCCGCGACCGAAAATACTAAAAATACTTTTTGAGTAGCTACCTACCAGCGCATAGTCACCTGACAGAGATACGCTGTAGCCAAACCTGTCCTCAGCCGCGCCGTCACTCGCCAGGAGTCTAGCCTGTTGAGGCCAGGTAGTACTTGACCGCACAAAGACATAGGCCGCACCTTGAATTGCGTTAGACCCAACGGTTTGGCGCGGACTACCCACTACGGCATGAGTTTCCGAAATGGCCACGCCGGCTCCAAACTCATTGTCGGCTGCACCGTCGCCCGCAAGGAGCCGGGCCTGCTGGTACCATGTACTGCCGGACCTTACAAAGACGTAGGCCGATCCCTGATTGGCATTTGCCTCAATGTCATCTTTTGGACTCCCTACCAGGGCATAAATGCCCGAAATGGCAACGCTTGCTCCAAAATTATCGCCCGTCTCGCCGTCCGCAGCATAGAGGACCGGTCGCTGACTCCATACGCTTCCTGAGCGCTCAAACACATAGGCCACTCCCTGGTTTGCATTGGCAAATACGGTAGCATTGGGACTGCCAACCAGGGCGTAGTTGCCCGAAAAAGCCACGCTACTGCCAAACTTATCACCGGCCCTACCACCCGCAATAGTCAGCTTGGTCTGCTGTGTCCAGGAATTACCCGATCGCATAAACACATAAACTGATCCCTGATCAACGTTGGCCCCTATATCATCAGAGGGGCTACCTACCAGGGCATAATCGCCTGAAATAGCCACGCTCGAGCCAAACTCATCCCGAGCTTCTCCATCGGAGGCGGTACGTTCAATAGGGTTGAGAGAGTTATTGGTTGTGAGCGCCAGGGGAAGCCAGTTTTGTCCATCAAAAAGGAAAAACGTGCCTTTATCGACGTCAAAGACAAACGCACCGGCCTGCGGGTTTGCAATCGCCTTTCGCTGTGCGGTTGTCAATCGGGGTGGATAAAAGGCTTTATCAGTTGCCTGTACGTCGAGTGCAGCAGAGGAATGAGGCAAACCGCCCGTACCCAATTGGGCGTAAGCTGTATGGGTAAGTAAAAAGATAAACAGTAGTGTTGTCAGTAGTTTCATTGAGATTGTATTTCAAATTATTCATCCGCTTATTGGTAACCGGAAAATGGACTTTTATCTATGACCTAAGATCGCTGAAAACGCTTGGTTGACTTAAAATTTTCCGTCGGTAATGACCACTTTTGCACCAGTTTTTGAGAGACAGGTAGCCCTAAAAGTACCTTTGGGCACCGTTTTTCCGCCTGCTGTATTGATGGCTGTTACCTCCACCTGTCCATCGGCATCGCCCGAGTAAATAACCGCATTTCGCGAAAACAGAAATCCGTTTCCGGTACGGACTTTGATGGGGTAGCTGCCCGTCTTATTTACTTTCTCAATAACAATTCCTACTGTTTCCTGACTGGAAGCCGAGGCATTAATGGCATTCACTACCAATGTTTCACTATCAATCATTTGGGCGATGACCTGGCCTGACCAGCTAACTCCATCCACTTTCATCGTAACACCGCTCTGGACAGGTGGCACATCTTCCGTCTTTTTGCCACAGGTACCCGCCATAAGAGTCAGGCTGATACTTGCACAAATACTGAGTAATTTCATTCCATTCATGGGTCGTAAGTTTTTTGATAAGCTGATTTATTCTGCTATTGAGTACTGTTGGTGGGTGTGCTGTCACGATACTCACAGTTAGCAAGACCTATTAATTTGTATTTGTGATGGAGAATAATCCATAGAAACAGTGTTGCCTATCGGTATTGGAACAAAACTTCCCGACCTGTAGCGTACCATATTTATAGGTACCTGAACTGCCACGCGCTACTTCTTCGCTGGTTTTCACGACATCTTTCAGCCAGTAATCCCTTGTTTCGACTCGATTCATACCATGGTAGCCCAAGGCAGCAAAGTCGTTGTCTTTATGATTTGTATTTACGTTGAGGGATATTTTTATCAAAACGCGGCCATCCGCCACCACCTTAGGGTCTAGAAAATAAGTACGCTCTGTTCCGATAGCGTTCAGCAATCCACTTTCTACTGAACCTTGCCCTCTGACAGTGGCGAAGTTAACCACTGCCCGCAGGGGATTGCGTCCATCGGGCTGATTCCAAAACATATTCCCAGCCAAATCCGGTGCAGGATTTACGGTTCGGACTAATCTGCGCTGAGCGTCCGTCTCCCATACTTCCACCTGGGCCGTTCCCCAGGCATAGGAGCAGTCGCCGCCGTGAATATCTTCAATGGCTACATTGTGTAGTTTTATCTTTATTCCCTTGCCCGGCTCACACTGACGCTCGGTGTAGGTTGTGGTAGCGCGTATCCCAGCGGTTGCGTCATCGTTTAAGAATTTCATTTCAAAGCTGATGGGGGTTGGTGCCACGTTGGGGTCAAGCCGTAGCCCATTTCGGACATAGCTATTAAACTCACCCAGCTGATTGGGTGACGTAATTTGTACGGAGTTGTTGGCATCTCCCCCAAGGAAATACCCCTGAACCCGCATCGTGGCTAAGGTTTTTTCGTAAGCGACTCGTGCATCAACGTTCACCGAATTGCCTGAGCCGCTATATCGAAAATTAAGGGCTGCCCGGATTGCCTCACTATTCTGGTCCGATTCGATGATCAAATACCCTACACGGCCGTAGTTCACTTTACTCAGATACATAAGATTTGGAGAGGGTGCTCCCGTGACTAACAACCTACCGGGGTAGTTACTATTAACCGTTACCGAAAAATACACTTGTTTTAGCTTCGCTATGAATACGTTTTTCTGCGACTGCTTAAAATAACTAAAACTAGCCTGCAAGTTTACGCCTGAACCCTCGTAACCGGCACCGAGCTCAAATTCCAGCTGTTCATTACTATTCAGTGACTTTACATCTACAAATACATTTGAGGCATTCCGGACATTTTGCGCTCGCCTCATCAGGTTGCTAATTCCACCATAGACGCTTCCCCTGTCCGCTTGCACAGGCTCAACTGGTCGCCGCCCGCTCGTAGATGCCGAAAACATATCCGTTACGATCTCGTAAGGGCGCCGTATGAGGTCACTTGGAGCATTGTAAGTGCCTTCTACGAGGGCATTGTCGTAGTAAATAGCGCCGGGATAAATCTTATCGTTTTGAATACCCAAAACTAATTTTTCAAAATCCCCTTTTTCTTCGCTCACAAGGGCAGTTGTACAATAGCGACCGTTTTCATCAACACTTTTGGCTTCATTAGTACGGGTAATTTTGGGTGGTACAGACGTCCTCGTAATCGCAAATGGCTTGCTTGCCTTTGCTAAAACTGCCGTTTTGGAGGACTTGTTCAGTGGTGCAAACTGAGCATTTGCCAGAGAAAAAATTGAGTAAACCAGGCAAAAAATAAAGGTAGATTTCATGGGTATAGAAAATAAAGAGTAAACATCGGGTAGTAGAATGTATGAACGGATATTACTTTTCCAGCAGAATCTGAGCGCGGGTATTGGCGGCAGGAAGTTGCGGAACGTAGGCGGCGCTATTGATTTGAAAAACATCCCCAAAACTGATTTCTTCAAGCGTGACTCCATTGGCAGTAAAGTTGACGATGCCAAAAGCCGGAATATCCGTCGTTTCGGTACCACCGGCAGTATTGGTCGCCACGACTGTTGCCCCTTCCAACATGGCTACATACCTGACTCCTTCTTTTTTGTATAGGGCAATTACGGCGGATATATTTTTGGATGCGTTGGTGATATTTTCTCCAAAAAAGAGTTTCAAATCAGATTCAACGAGAGGTTGGGTTTCTTCAATGGGCAAGAGTTTATACGTAGAGTTACTTTTGAACCGAATGTATTCCGTCAGATTAGCGGTGTTTTTGTAGTTGGCAAAAGGTTGCGCCTGGTTGACCGTATATTTGGTATCTGTAAATACAATCGTTGCGTTAGCTTTGGCTGTTAGCATAGTGGCCGAAAGATTTTTAGCCGCTTTGATTGTCCACGTACCAATCAGACTTGGGGGAGCCTCCGGTGTAACGTCTTCTTTTTTTGTACAAGAAGCCATCAAAAGTATGACTATGAGAAGGATCAAGAGTTTGTTCATTGTTTGTAGAATAGAGTTGATTCTACAAAGCTAGGAGTAGCCTTTCCGGCCATCAATAACCATTTGGGGGATTTTTCCGACCTTTGAGTGTACGGTTATTGGCAAAGCTTGCTTTATTACAATGCTGATTATCAGACCATTACTTTTATATTCAGCACTGAAAAAATTAGACCATTTACAAAAAATAACCAGTAAGGGTATTTTTTGTAAATTAGCCAGACATACATACACTCACCCATGAACTTTTCTGACAAGCCTTCCTTTCCCCTACATAGTGATTATCTGGACCTTTGGAAAAATATTACAGATACACCTGAGGAAGATAAGGTTCATACGTACGAAGAAAGCTCGAAAGTTTTGGGGCAATATGCCGCCCTGAACAAGCAGATGATTACCATTTACAACATGAAGACTCAGAAGGTGTTGTATATGAGCAGCAACTACCACAGTGTATCGGGCTATACCTGTACGTTGGAAGAATACCAGAAATGGTCGTCATTCTATTTTTTGAGAGACTTGCCTCTTGTTCAGAGTTGGTTTATTATGCAAACCACCCTTTGGTTTAAGAAAGTAGCTCAGCCCCGGATTAGAAAATTTGAAGGGGCAAAATCCATTCAGCTTTACCTGCACAACTTTTCACCACGCCCGCCATCTGCCTCAAAATCTTACCGGTTGAGCATGATTGTGGAAGCTCTGGAAATGGCCGAAAATGGAAGTCCCGTCATCTTTTTAATTGCCAAACAGGACGTCGATAATCTCATCAAGGAGGAAAGTCCATGGTGGGTTGAATTTTGTTTCAATAAGCAGGAGCGGTATCATTATCATGAAGAGTATCGCAAATTCGAGAAAGGAAGTATTCTTTCTGATCGGGAAATTGAGATTCTCCTTCTCATAAAAAAGGGCCTGGAAACCAAAAGCATTGCCGAAAAGCTGGACCTAAGTACACACACCATTGACAAACACCGCAAAAATATGCTTGAACGCACGGGTGCAAAAGACACGACGATGCTCCTGCAAATATGTGAAATGGGCAAAATCGTTTGATGCAGGATATGGAAAAACCACCAATGGATGAACTACCCTTTCATCAGGATTATGTGCAGATGTGGCAGGATATGAACCGTCCGGTTTGGGATAAAGATCCTGGCACTAAGTACAGCGAACTTTCAAAACTGATTGGCCAATATGCAGCCCTGAACAATCAGTTCATTTCTATCTTCAATACAAAAACGCAGAGCGTAGAGTACATGAGTCCGAATTACCTGGATGTGCTGGGCTATACTTGCACCGAAGAAGACTACAAACGCTGGTCTACGCTGTATTGGATGCGCGATTTACCCCTCGCTCAGAGCTGGTTTTTTGTTCAAATGACGCTTTTCTTTAAAAATACCGTTCAACCTAAACTCAAAGCAGCTCAGGACAAGAAAGCACTTACCTGGTACATGCACAATTTTCTATTGACTCCCCCAAACGGACAACTGCATCATATAAGTCTGACAGGCAAAGGGCTCGAACTCATGCCCGATGGAAGCATGCTTGTTATGATGCTGATTATTAAGGATATAAAAATGCTTATAAAAGAAAACAGTCCCTGGTGGGCTGAATTTACGATCAATGAAAACGATCGCTACGTTTTTCATCAGAATGAAAAAAAATTTCAGAAAGGAAGCATCCTGAGCAAACGTGAAAGCGAGATTCTGGAACTGGTTAAAACAGGAAATGACACAAAAATAATTGCAGAAAAATTACACATCAGTCCTCATACCGTAGACAAGCATCGGAAGAACATGATTGAGTTTACGGGAGCCAGGGATATGTCGTCGCTGATTCAGCTGTGTGAGATTGGGAAGATAATTTAGAGACAAAAGGAATCCTTCTTGTTTTTTATGGCCAAACATGCAAAAAGCCCTGTAAGTGATTAGCTTACAGGGCTTTGTTTTGCTTTCGTAGTAGCGGGAGCTGGACTCGAACCAGCGACCTTTGGGTTATGAGCCCAACGAGCTACCAACTGCTCCATCCCGCGGTGTTGTTGAATTGGAGTGCAAATATAGATGCCTTTTTTGTAAAAAACAACTACCTTTGTAAAAAAACATCTTTTATACTTTTTCTTGGATATAAAAATCCAGATCACCTATGTCACAATCTTCTCCTGAAAGCCCCTCGGTAGCACACCGCGCGGGCTTCGTAAGTATCATCGGCAAACCTAATGTAGGAAAGTCAACGCTGATGAATGTGCTGGTCGGCGAAAAACTATCGATCATTACCTCCAAAGCCCAAACCACCCGCCACCGGATTATGGGTATCCTCAATGGCGTGCACGACGGCACTCCCTATCAGCTTGTGTATTCGGATACGCCCGGCGTAGTAACTCCTGCCTACAAGTTGCACGAGTCCATGATGACCTTTGTAAAAGGGTCGCTGGAAGATGCCGATGTGGTACTTTTTGTAACGGAAATTGGCGAAAAGGCCGCTGATCATGAGGTAATTCCGTTGCTCAAACGCGCGGATGCTCCGGTAGTTTTGGTGCTGAACAAAATCGACCTTTCCAACGAAGAAGAGGTAAATGCCAAGATGCAGGAATGGCAGGATATTCTGGCGCCCGCTGCCATTATTCCGATTTCGGCCCTGCTTAACGCCAACGTCCAAACACTTTTTGACGCCATCGTAACCCGCCTGCCCGAACACGAACCGTATTTTGGACAGGACGAACTGACCGACAAACCGGAGCGCTTTTTTGCCTCAGAGATTATCCGCGAAAAAATCTTCATGAATTACCGTCAGGAAATCCCGTATAGCAGCGAGGTAGTAGTGACGGAGTTTAAAGAAAAAGAGGATATTATCGTCATCAGGGCAGAAATCATGGTCGAGCGCCGCAGTCAGAAAGGCATTCTGATTGGGGATAAAGGCTCAATGCTCAAACGAGTTGGAACTCAGGCCCGGCACGACCTCGAACTGTTTTTTGGCAAGAAAGTTTTTCTCGAACAATTCGTGAAAGTTGAGCCGGACTGGCGCAGCAAGGAAGCGAAACTACGGCAGTTTGGCTACTCCGAATAATCAAATTTTGAATGAGTGTCAGGAAAGCCGCATACAGCCCGCTTTCCTGTTGATTCACTCATCCTATCATTCTCTCATGAACACATGGCAAATATTGTATCAATTGTAGGACGCCCCAATGTGGGTAAGTCTACGCTATTTAACCGCCTGATCGAACAACGAAAGGCAATTATGGACAACCAAAGCGGCGTCACGCGTGACCGCCACTATGGCTATGGCGAATGGACCAATCATTACTTTACCGTGATCGACACGGGCGGCTATGTGGTTGGCTCGGAAGATATTTTTGAAGGCGCCATTCGCGATCAGGTTGAACTGGCTATTGAAGAATCTACGGTGGTGCTCTTTATGGTAGACACGATGTCCGGGCTTACCGAGCTCGACAAAGAGTTTGCCAATGTACTGCGCCGCTACAACAAGCCGGTATTTCTGGTGGCCAACAAGGCTGAAACAACGGAACGGTACCAATCCGCAGCGGAGTTTTATGAATTGGGCATTGGCGACGCCATTTACCCCATCTCTTCCCAAACAGGCTTTGGTACGGGTGATTTGTTGGATGAAGTCGTAAAGCATTTTGAAACCGTTGGCATCGAGAACCCCGAAGAAGGCATTCCCCGAATTGCCATCGTGGGCCGGCCAAACGTCGGCAAATCGTCATTTTTGAATGTACTTACGGGTACCGAGCGCAGCATCGTAACCAACATTGCCGGCACAACCCGCGACGCCATTCATACACCATACAAGGCTTTTGGAAAAGAATATATTCTGATTGACACGGCAGGTATCCGGCGTAAATCACGGGTAAAAGAAGACATTGAGTTTTACTCCACGATTCGCTCGGTGAAGGCAATGGAAGAATCGGACGTCTGTATCATTATGCTCGATGCCGAAAAAGGCCTCGAAGGACAGGATATGACGCTGATTGGACAGGCCGACAAGGCCAAGAAAGGCATTGTGCTAATGATCAATAAGTGGGATTTGGTAGAAAAAGACTCCAAAACTGCCGATCAGATGAAAAAGGAAATGCTGGAACGCCTCGCACCCATGAACTACATGCCCGTGATTTTTGCGTCTGTCCTCGAAAAACAGCGGATTTTTCAGGTCATGGAAAAAGCCATGGAAGTCTACGAAAACAAGAGCCGTCGCATTACGACCTCACGTCTGAATGAAGTGATGCAGGAGGAAATTACGAAGTACCCGCCTCCGGCACACCGGGGCAAGCACATCAAAATCAAGTACATGATTCAGTTACCGACGCCCTCACCAACGTTTGTGTTTTTCTGTAATCACCCCAAATACATCAAGGAACCGTACATGCGCTACCTCGAAAACCGCATGCGAGAGCATTTCGACTTTACGGGAGCACCTATCACGCTGTTTTTCCGGGAAAAATAATTTGTATGATTTTGTCTGCTGATGCACCTTACGAGCGCCCCCGTTCCTACTATTGGATGGGGGCGCTCATGGTTTTGGTTGCTGCCTTTTGCTTTGCCTGCAAGGGAATTCTAATTAAAATGGTGTATCAGGAATATCCCGTTGACGCCATTGCTCTGTTGTCGTTGCGGATGTTGTTTTCGTTGCCTTTCTATGTAACTATGGCCTGGTGGCTATCAAAAACCACCCCGGGCGAGCACCTTTGCGCACGCGAATGGCTCTTTCTTGCGCTTGTGGGCATTACGGGCTACTACGTTGCCAGCTATTTGAATTTCCTGGGATTGGTCTACATCACTGCAAGCCTGGAACGAGTCCTGCTGTTTGTATATCCTACCTTTGTTCTGGGATTGGGCGTGGTTGTATTTAAGCGAAAAATTAAACCCATGCAGTATGGCGCCTTGCTACTCACCTACGCAGGCATTGCGCTGGCTTTCTGGCCGAATATCAATTCAGATCAGCAAAAAGATGTATTTCTGGGTGCATTTTGGGTATTGCTGAGCGGATTGGTTTACGCCGTCTATCTCGTAGGAGGCGACCGCATCATGGCGCGTATGGGTTCACAGAAGTTTACCTGTTATGCCATGATAGCCGCCACTGTTCCGACCGTCTTGCACGGCCTGATTCAGCACGGATGGCGCGTATTTCTGAGTTATCCGGCTCCGGTCTATGGCATTAGCGGAATTATGGCAGTTTTTGTAACAGTTTTCCCCACCTTTCTGCTGGCTGAGGGAATCCGCCGGATTGGTTCGGGCAATGCGTCCATTCTGGCAAGCATTGGACCCATTTTTACTATTGTGCTGGCGAGCGTTGTACTTCACGAGCAGATTGATTTCTGGCAGGGATTGGGTACTTTTCTGGTACTCGCCGGTGTATGTTGGATTGGATGGAAAGGCAAAAAAGGGTAGGTAGCTGTTAGCTTTTAGGTTATTAGCTATTAGTTTTTTTTATCTATTTGATTATCAGATTATTAGAATAATACATTCTACCTTAAACACTAAGGCTAAGGTACAAACGAATCCATGTCAATTCCTTTGTAGGCAAAATAATCGCGAAGAACGTAGCGATCCGCTTCGGCCCAGTCGAGGTAGGGCAGTTCTTCGGGCGTGAGCCACAGAATCTGCTCGTGTTCGGTCAGCACAATTGTATCACTTGTAAGGCTGCAAACAAAAGGTACTAATCGAATCGTGCGGGTGTCGTCGTCGCGGTCAGTAACAGGCAGGCGGTCGCCGATCGCTATTTCAACGCTCAATTCTTCCTGTAATTCTCGTCTCAGGCATTCTTCCTCGGTTTCTCCTTCTTCGAGTTTCCCGCCGGGAAACTCCCATTTTAGCGCCAGAGAGCCGCCTTCACTGCGTTGTGCAGCCAAAACTTTGCCGCCCCGTTCCAGTATAGCACAGGGCACTTTGACTAACGGCTTAAAAATCATCTCCGACACAACCATCTTCTTTCCTGAATTTTCCGGTGCAAAAGTACTACAACTACTCGTTACACCCACATTAAGTTTTTAATCTGTTCAGGTTTTTCAGAAAGCAGTGCTTTTTCAGAACAACTCACCGGACCGATAGTTGGGCAAAATTCCCAAATGTCGGTAGGCTTTTTCGGTGGCTTCCCGGCCACGGGCTGTTCGTTTGAGGTAGCCTTCCTGAATCAGAAAAGGCTCATACACTTCTTCTATCGTTTCGGCCTCCTCGCCGCAGGCCGTGGCAATTGTGGATAGCCCCACGGGACCTCCTTTGAATTTTTCGATAATTGTACTCAAAATCCGGTTATCCATTTCATCCAGCCCATTCTGATCGACATCCAGCGCCACGAGTGCGATTTCGGCAATCGCCACCGTGATCCGCCCTTTGCCTTTTACCTGCGCAAAGTCGCGGGTCCGGCGCAGGAGGTTGTTGGCAATGCGGGGGGTACCCCGGCTCCGGCGGGCAATTTCATAGGCGGCCTCTTCATCAATGGGCGAGCCCAGTAGCTGTGCCGAGCGTAAAACGATGGTTGTAAGCAACTTGGCATCATAATATTCCAGCCGTGCGTTGATCCCGAAGCGGGCGCGTAGCGGCGACGTCAGCAGCCCTGCCCGGGTAGTAGCGCCAACGAGCGTAAACGGATTCAGGCCGATTTGTACCGAACGGGCGTTAGGACCGCTGTCCAGCATGATGTCAATTTTGTAATCTTCCATGGCCGAGTACAGATACTCTTCCACGATGGGATTAAGACGGTGAATCTCGTCGATGAACAGCACGTCGTGCGGTTGCAGATTGGTGAGCAGCCCCGCCAGGTCGCTGGGTTTGTCCATCACCGGGCCGGAGGTAATTTTGATATTAGCCCCCAACTCGTTAGCCACAATATGCGAAAGCGTGGTTTTGCCCAGGCCCGGAGGGCCGTGCAATAGGACGTGATCCAGCGCCTCGCCCCGTTGCCGGGCAGCCAACACAAATATTTTCAGGTTTTCTAAAATTTTTTCCTGACCCGTAAAATCTTCAAACGACAACGGGCGCAGCGCCCGCTCTATTTCTTTTTCGGTGGTGGTCAGGCTTTCTCCTTCGCCACTTATATAGTCTTTACGCATCTGTTGTACAGTTGTTTCCGGGATTTTTGCCCGGGCTTATCTTTCCAAAAATACGGATTTTTGATCGGAAAAATGCATCCGTAATTTTAGGAACAGCTGAGCTTATGAATTTTAAAATAAAACTCAATAAAATACCTCTGTATTGTTTTTTTCAATTTTCTGGATGTGTGGCAAATACGTTTTTTCTTCTTCCAGCCTCAAAAACGGATTCCCCCGCAGGTGCAGCGTTTGCAGCTGCGGAATTTCTTCCAGACTTTGCGGAAAAGCCGTAAAGTTATTACCCGAAATATCCAGTTCATTCAGGTTGCGCAGGCCGGAGATTTCCTCGGGAAAAGTACTGAACCAGTTGTATCCAATATCTACAAGTTTCAAATTTCGCATGTCTCCCATGCGGTCGGGCAAAGTACTCAGGCGGTTGTGGTGTGCGTACAGAATTTGCAGGTTTTTCAGGCGATCCATCCGGTCGGGCAGGCGCGTGAGTTCATTGTTGGCAACAGCGAGTTGACTCAGGTTTTTGAGTGAGGTAAGGGAAGCAGGTAACTCCGAAAAGTGATTGTAATACAGATCAAGAATTTCCAGTTTGCGCAGTTTTCGTAAACCTTTGGGCAGGGTTGTCAATTGGCAGCCGTACAAATTCAGATCCTGCAATCGGCGCAAACGGCCAAAACTCCGGTTGCTGAGTTGCAACGCAATGTTTCCGCCCAGCCACAGGCTTTGCAGACGGCGGCTTGCGCGAGCCGCCAAAGGTACGTCGGTCAGCTCATTGCTGTGAAGGGTTAGCAGTTTCAGCGAGCGGTTTTTTGTGAGATGCAGCGAATCCTGATGCAGTCCATTGCTGCGAAGATCGAGCTGTTTCAGCTTTGGCAGACGCTTCATATTCAGCGAAAGACTACGAAGATTATTGCTATGTAAATCAAGTAATTCCAGATTCGGGAATCGGTAGATAACGTCCGGTACCTGGCTAAGATCCAATTGATGAAAATGCAGCGCTTTTATTTTCAGGGTATCTATAATTTTCAGCGCATCCTCAATCGTACTCAGCAGACTATCGCCTCTGCGGATTTCCCGCAATTGTAGGACGCGCCCTTTCATAAAGTAAGCGTAAAATTGTATTTTTTTGCCGCCCGTACTCCTTATTTGCCAGTCTGCCACCCGTTCCGGCAGATACTTTTCCAGCAACACCCCAACTGAATCTTTCTTACCGGCCACCGCATCTACCTCATACAGAGCCAAATCTATTTTTCCTGATTCATTGACAAATAACTGAATACTTACCGCGTAGTCCGTCAGTTTGTATTCTGTGAGCAGTTGTCGGGCTATTGAACTAATGGTTTGACCAAGCTGAATCTGTGATGCATCCGTCAGGCGGGCCGGGTACTTTTGATAAAGCTGATCACGGTCTTTTATAGACTCTTGGGATACCACGCGAGGCTGAGCCAGGGCGCTTGTGGTAAGCCCCAAAAACAGAAGCCAGAGAAGTGGTTTCATGGGGGATATTTTTAGATGAAAAATAGAGAACACAAATATAACTAAAAAATTAGTTGTTAATTGTGTCACGATCAGTTTTTCATTCCGTACCCCGCGTGCTCTATGAAAATTGTAGCGGTTAAATTAAATATCAGGAAGGTTTGTAATGGGATACCTATCGTATGTACATATAACCAAAAATAGTGGTATTAAAAACGCCTTGAAAATTGGTAACTTTGAACAAACACAAATGCTATGGAGAATTTATTGACCCGCATAACGATCAATCCTGCTGTATGTCATGGAAAATAATACCTCTAAAACCCAATGGAGTTACCCCCATCCACCGGCAAGGATACGCCTGTGATGTAGGCGGCTGCTTCGGAACATAGAAATACGGCTGCCAGGCCAATGTCCCGTGGCGCACCTAAACGGGCCATTGGTGTGCGGCTCATGGCGCGGCGCAGGCGGTCGGGGTCGTCGCCCATCGCTTTCAGAAACATGGGCGTTTCGATGAAACCCGGAGCAATGGCGTTGATCCGGACATTATGCGGAGAAAACTCAGAAGCCAGAATCTTAATCATGCCTTCCAGTGCCGTTTTGGATGCTCCGTACGCCACTACGCGGTCAATGCCATAGTAGGCGGCCATCGACGAGATCATCAAAATACTTCCACTTTTGCGGGCAATCATCCCCCGGGCGCACTCGCGGGTGAGCGAAAACACAGCGTGAAGATTGGTAGACAATATCCGATCGAAATCTTCGTCAGTAACGTCTAACGCGGGTTTTTTCATGTTTATCCCGGCATTATTTACCAGAATATCAATCGCTCCCAGCGTTTGCTCAATCTCCTGTACCAGGGCTGGCAATCCGGCACGGTTGGTTACGTCGTTGACGATGTAGGAGGCCATTGGACCCAGCTCAGCCACGGCTTGCTGCAAGACTTCTTCCCGGCGGCCCGTCAGGACGACCCGCGCGCCAGCTTCTACAAAACAGCGGGCTGAGGCCAGGCCAATGCCCGAGCCACCACCCGTAATAAGCGCTAGTTTCCCATTCAATCCAAAGGGCAATTCTGCTGTATTCACTTTCTAATTTTGGGTTAAATAAGTAATCGTGCAAATTGATTTATTTAATTACTGATAAATACTTGCACCTATATAGTTTTCATTAAAAAGACCATGCAATACTGGAACAAATACTTGATTATGAGCAAGATAACACCCTAATAGCTAATAAACTAATTGCTAACAGCTCTTTAACTATTTCATCTTAATATGCTCCGTACCGTAGGGTTTTCGTTGCGGGCGGCTCAGCATGGCGTTAGCTTCTGTGTCATTTTTAAAACGCTCCGCAACAGGATCCCATTCGAGTGCGCGGGGCAATTTCATGGCAATGTGGCTAATTAGACAAACCGAACAAGCCCGGTGCCCTATTTCTACTGGCGAAATCGGTTGTTTGCGGCTTTGGATGCATTCGAGCCAATTGCCGTGTTGTTCGTCGCTCTTGTAGAGGTGAATTTCCTTTTCGCCAATTTCTGATTTCAGAATCCGCGGATCGCTGGCATCAAGCGCTTTTTTACTATTTTCCTGGCTCACCGGATCACTTGATGAGGCGACGTAATTTCCTCTTGAAACAAAAATCCAGCCGTCAGTTCCCTCGTAGCGAATGCCGTTGGGATAGCCTCCACTTGTATACATGGTAATGCCGTTGGCGTACTCGGCTTTTACCATAAAATCCCCGTGAACATTCCACAGACCGGCGCGCGGAAACTCGGCCACTGCTTCCACCCGAATCGGCCCCGTCAGCTCGGTATCCATGCCCCAGGCGGCGGAGTCGAAGTGATGCTGCCCCCAACCTGTAATCATACCGGCTCCAAACTGTTCCATGCGCAGCCAACCCGGGCGGCCGTAGCCTTTTTGCGGATGAACGGCTATTTCGGTATAGGGGATTTCGGGAGTTGAGCCCAGCCAGGCATCAAAATTCAGGTTTTTGGGTACAGGCATCGTCGGTGCATCCGGCCCCGACGGATCACCAGGCAATCCTACCCGCACGGTATGCAGCTTGCCAATACGGCCATTGCGCACCAGTTCTGCGGCCAAACGGAACTGGGGCGATGATCGCTGCTGCGTTCCTACCTGTAAAATCGTTCCTTTTTGTTGGATAATGTTGCTCAGCGTCCGGCCTTCGGCAATGGTAAGTGAAGTTGGTTTTTGCAGATAGACGTCTTTTCCCGCCAAAGCGGCCTCGATAGCTGGCTGCGAGTGCCAATGATCGGGCGTACTGATAATAACTGCGTCAATGTCTTTGTTAAGGAGCATGTCGCGGTAGTCACCATACATCTGTACATCGACATACGTACTGCTGCCGGTTTTTTTGGTGTAATAGCCTTCGATCAGTTTTTTGCCATCAGCCATGCGATTGCTGTCAACGTCGCTGACGGCCATAATCCGGGCGATTTCGTGTTGCCAGGTACCGGGCAAGTCGTGATCACGGGCAATGCGCCCACAGCCAATTTGACCAATATTTATTTTATTGCTCGGTGCATTTTTTCCAAAAACACTTGATGGAACAATCGTTGGAAAACCCAAAGCTACCCCCGTGGCTCCGGCCAGGGTTTTGGTTAAAAAATCTCTACGCTCCATTGGTTCAAAAGGTTTGGTTTAGTTTTAATACGACTCTTTTTCCTGAATTGGATTTAGCGAAGCTGATAAATTTCTACCAACTTTTTCAGTTCGTCGAGTGAGCGTTCAGGCGTAGGATAAGGCGCCGGAATTGGTCTTTTAGCATAGGTTTGAAAATACAGCACACAGGCATCCCGCCAGTTGAGAGCCTCGCGGTGCTGCACGGCCAACCGACCGGCTACATCGTCAAAAATCTCTTCATCTATATGATTTTCAACACTTTTCCACTGCTTTTGCAGGTCTGCTACTCCGTTGACTCCTTCATAGTAACGTGTACACAACTCATTCCAAAGCGTTTGCCCGGTAGACAAGCGGGTGTCCCAGGCTACGTGATGAAACCACAGCAGGTAGGGCAGCGGGCAAGTGGCGGGGTTGTTCCATTGCGCCTGTACTTCGGGACGGTAGAGCGTGAGGGCGTTACTACCGGAGGCTGTTCGGTCAAACCCCAGCCCCAGCGAGTCGGCCCGGTGGTAGTAAATCGACGTCCAGTCGGGGCGCCGACTCCGTTCGAGCCAGGGCTCGGGTCCAAAGTGAATGTTCTGCCCCATGATGTGATGCAGGCCCAGCGGTGTAGTAAAGTTAACGTAGGTTTCATGCGAAACGAGCAACATTTCTCGGATCGTTTTAACAGCAGAAGGCACACGGGTCAGCGTCATTTTGATCCATTCATCAGCCAGTGTTTCTTCCGAAAGGCCATGATCCCAGGCCAGTCGGCCAAAAGAATACCAGTTGGCCTGCGACATAAAATGCCCCGTCCAGTTGCGGTCAGAGCCCGTGTTGGCCACGCCCGCAATAGCCGTCAGCGGGTACTGATGAGCGCTACCATCAATCACTTTTGCCACGGTTGTTCCTTTTCCGTTGGCGTAGGTATCGCTTTCCAGACATTCTTTATACATACTTGCCAGGAAGGTTAGATTGGTAGTAAAACCGAGGTATTCCTGCGTAATCTGAAACTCCATGGCAAGGGGCGTTTTGGGCATTGCGCCAAACAACGGCGAAAAAGGCTCGCGCGGCTGAAAGTCGATGGGGCCATTTTTGACCTGTACAATCACATTTGAATCAAACTGTCCATCCAGCGGTTTAAACTCATTGTACGCTTCTTTGAACCGATCTCCCTGCGGGTTGGGGCTGTACACAAAAGCTCGCCAAATGACCACGCCCCCCTGTGGAGCCACGGCTTTGGCCAGCATATTGGCGCCATCGGCGTGGGTGCGTTTATAATCCTGCGGGCCGGGCTCTCCTTCCGAATTTGCCTTCACCAAAAAACCTCCAAAGTCCGGAATGAGCGTATAAATCTCTTTGGCTTTGTCTTTCCACCACTGCTGTACCTGCGGGTCCAGCGGATCAGACGTTTTTAGTTCGGGTGTTTCCCATTTACCCAAAATACGCGGAGCAGCAAAATTAACCGACAAAAACACCTTGATGCCATACGGACGAAACACATCTGCCAGCGCCTTCACTTTTATCAGGTACTCTGCCGTCATAAATCGGGCGCTAGCGTTCACGTTATTGACCGCCACGGCATTGATTCCGATGGAAGCGTTGGCGCGGGCATAATCTTCGTAGCGTGGGTCCATGCGCTCGGGCAGTTCATACCATTTCCATAGCGACGAGCCTGCGTAGCCCCGCTCGATGGTCCCCAGCACGTTGTCCCAGTGATTGAGCATTCGCAGCTGAATTTTTGGATTGCTCACCAGATCAAGCCCCGTCAGCGAGCCCAGGGTTTGCAGGTGGCGCAGCAGTCCAAATGTGCCATAGAGCAATCCTTTTTCTGTTTTTGCTTCAATAATCGTTTGCTTCCCTTTGCGATACAAGTGGTAGCCTTCTGCGTCCAGTTTGGCAGAAGGGTTTAGCGTAAATACAACTCCATTTTCAGAAATAGACACAGATGTTTGAAGAGTTATTTTCTTGTTTAAAAGCCCTTCCAGCCCTTTTCTCAATTCCTTCACTGCCGTTTGCGCAACGGGCGAATCCGATGGCGGAGGGGCAATTGCAGTTAGCAGCGCGGTGTATTCTTTTTGAACGGCACTCACCGGAAGCGGATCGTATTTTAGCCAAAGCCGGTAGCCATCGTCGGCAAGGGCCGACAACAGGCATCCGCCCAGCAGCAAAAGTGTCAGAAACGTACGGCGAATGGCCAATTCCAGCCCACGCAACTCGGCAAGCCCTTTAAGCCGGCCAATGGCCGAATAGCCCGGATAGGTCTTTTTATGCAGATCATCCAGCATCTGATGCCCGTGATCCGGCCGCATAGGCAATGCTTTGGCAGCAACACCGTCGGTCGTATTTTGCTTTTCTTCCATCACAAATGTTTTAATTACTTCGTACATATCCACATCACCTTCCAGATGGGCGGCCTCATGAAAATTCCGGGGATTGGCCTCGCGTTTGGTGGTACGCAGGTGTACAAAATGAATTCGGTCGTAAAATCGCCGGATCATGGCCGTCAGGTCGTTGTCGGGACGAATGCCGAGCGAGCCGGTACAAAACGTAATACCGTTGGCCGATACCGGGCAGGCTTCCAGGAGTTGGGCAAGATCCTCTTCGGTACTTACGACTCGCGGCAGTCCGAGCAATGGAAACGGCGGATCGTCGGGATGTATGCATAGTTTCAGGCCTAATTCCTCTGCCAAAGGTGCCACCTGCTGAATGAAATAGTAGAGATTTTGCCGGAGTTCGGCATCGCCAATAAGTTGATACTGATCCAGTAAACTTTGGAAAGAGCGTAACTCAAAGGCTTCTTCTGAACCCGGTAAACCAAGCAAAACAGTGTTGGTTAGTTCAAGAATCTGTTCGGGTGTAAGCTGCTCAAACTGATGCCGGGCTGCCTTTTGAACTTCTGTGCTGTACGCCTTTTCTGCTTCGGGACGTTGCAAAATAAAGAGATCAAAAAGCGCAAAATCCTGCCATACAAAACGCAGGGCACCTGCTCCATCGGGCATGGCAAAGTTCAGATCTGTACGTGACCAATCAAGTACAGGCATAAAATTGTAGCATACCGTTGTGATGCCGCAGGCTGCCAGATTACGTAGTGATTCCTGATAGTTGTGTATCAGAATATCCCGACCTGGCAGCCCTTTTTTGATGTCTTCGTGAACCGGCAGACTTTCTACTACTACCCAATGAAGTGGTGAAAAAAAGTCATTGTTTTGCTCAATCAGTTCTTTCCGATTAGTAATCTCGGCAACCGACCACACGTCTCCTACCGGAATATGATGCAGTGCCGTGACGACCCCGGCGCAGCCCGCCTGCCGGATGTCCATCAGCGAAACGGGATCGTGTGGGCCAAACCACCGCATAGATTGTTTAAAACTCATTCTTATAAAATTACAATTTATAGTTCTTCCTTAGTTCGAATCAAGCATGATTCAATCAGCTCATTATGTCAAAAGATACCGGAATTTAAATGCAAATCAATAGTCTAATCGTACTATTTTTAATAAAAAACAAGGAAAACCTATCGGGATCGTTAACGAAAACGATCCCGATAGGCAAGAAAATTAGTAGTAAAAATATACGTAGTTGCCTTTTTAGTTTCAGGAGTAATTGTAAAAGGAGTCTGAAAAACCGGATAGTTTATTTTTTAAGTACAATTCAATAACATGGTCTCGTGTCCCCAATGTTCAGGAAAAGAAGGTCTTCAGCGGGCTGGATTTGTGCGGGGAAAGCAGCGCTTTTTTTGTGGCGCCTGTCGCTATCATTTTACGGTGCAGTCGGAAATACTCCCCAAGAAGAAACGGCATCAAACCACGATTCTGGACATAGCCGCCTTTTTGGGGATTTCGGCATCAACGGTTTCGCGGGCTTTGCTCAACCGTTACGGGATTAGTGAGGCTACGCGCGCTGAGGTGCTACGAGTTGCACAAGAGCTTGATTATCAGCCAAATTTACTGGCGCAAAGTCTGAGCAACCAGGAAACGCACACAATCGGTGTAATTATTCCCGACATCGAACGTCCTTTTTTCGCATCCGTAGTGAGCGGTATTCAGCAGGTAGCTTCCGAGTCGGGCTACCGGGTGATGGTATGCCAATCCAACGAGTCGCATCAGGTGGAAGTGGCTAACGTGCAGGCATTGGTAGCGAGTCGCGTGGATGGATTATTGATTTGCCATTCTACCGAAACCACCACCTTTGAACACATCCGGCTTCAGCACCGCAAAGGCATCCCGATTGTGCATTTCGACCGGGTGTGCGAAGATATTGATACCTCGAAAGTAGTGCAGGATGACTTTGGCGGCGGGGCAGCCGTGGCTACACATCTGATTCAGGAAGGGCACCGTCGATTTGCGATTTTGGCCGGCCCCGAAAATCTGCTTATCAGCAGGCACCGGGTGGATGGATTTTTGCACGTTTTGAAGCAGGAGGGAATCGCCCCGGAAGAAGTCATGATTTGTCACAGTCAGTTTAAACCGGCGGAGGCATTGCACGCCTTGCACAGCTGGCGCACCTTGCCGCAACCGCCCGAAGCGGTGTTTTGTGTGCACTACGGAAACGCCATCGATATGATGATGGAAATGAAAAAAAACGGGGGGCAAATTCCGCAGGAACTGGCCTTTGCGGGTTTTGGTGAAGACAAACTGGCCGCGGTTATTGAACCCGGCCTGACTACCGTGCATCAGCACCCAATTGAAATTGGCCGTCAGGCCGCTCTTTTATTTTTAGAACAAATTCTGGCGGCAGACGATTTTGTCCCCATCACACGGCAGATTCGGGGCGAGTTGATTGTCCGGCAATCGTCGGTGCGGAAACGCTAAAAAAAATAAAAATATCTCTTGCCATACAAAAACTTCTTTTTGTTCTAAATACAACTCCTTTGAAAAAACTCGTAACTTTGCGGGCAATTTGTTGAAACCGTTTCAATTACTTTAATTTTTTATTGCAATGTACGCAGTAACAGAGCAAACCCGGTCATTGGCCGACCGCATCAACGCCCTCGAAGAATCTTCGACCCTGGCGATGACAAAAAAGGCCCGGGAACTGGCCGCCGAAGGCCACAAGGTCATCAGCCTGAGTGTTGGTGAGCCCGATTTTAAAACCCCCGAACACATTTGTGAAGCCGCTAAGAAAGCCATCGACGATGGGTTTCACGGGTACTCGCCCGTAGCAGGCTACCCCGATCTGCGCAAGGCAATTGCCGATAAATTGAAACGTGATAACAATATAGACTGGAAACCCGAGAATATCGTGGTTTCGACCGGTGCCAAACATTCGCTTGCCAATGTCATTCAGGTATTGGTCAATCCGGGCGATGAGGTACTGATTTTTGCTCCTTATTGGGTGAGTTATTCCGAAATGGTGAAACTGGCCGAAGGCAAGTCGGTTATTTTGGAAGGTGCTTTTGACAACGACTTCAAAGTTACTCCCCAACAACTGGAAGCTGCCATCACGCCACGCACAAAAGTGGTTATGTACGCTTCGCCAAACAATCCCACGGGGTCGGTTTATTCGGAGGCAGAGCTTCGGGCGCTGGCGGATGTTCTCGAAAAACACGAGAATGTGTACGTGCTGGCGGACGAAATTTATGAGTACATCAATTTCACCGAAGAAGGTCATTTCAGCATGGGAGCTATCCCGGCCATGAAAGAACGCGTCATTACGGTTAATGGCGTAGCCAAAGGGTTTGCCATGACGGGCTGGCGCATCGGCTTCATTGGTGCTGCCAAATGGATTGCCGAAGGGGTGGAGAAATTGCAGGGACAGGTAACTTCGGGTACAAATTCTATTGCGCAGAAGGCCGCCGTTGCCGCCTTCAACGGACCTTTGGATGCCACCAAAAAAATGACCGAAGCCTACGCCCGTCGCCGGGATTTGGTGGTTGGTTTACTGAAAGAAATTCCTGGCTTCAAAGTCAATGTGCCCCAGGGAGCGTTCTATGCATTTCCTGATGTAAGTTTTTATTTTGGTAAATCTGACGGTAAAAATCTGATCAAAGATTCGGACGATTTTTCGTTGTGGTTGCTCAACAATTCCTTTGTTTCAACCGTAGCGGGCTCAGGCTTTGGTGCGCCAAACTGCATTCGGATTTCGACGGCAGCGTCTGACGAAGCCCTCACAGAAGCCGTTACCCGCATAAAAGATGCCGTGGCAACTTTGTCCTGATAGTATAAGTATAGAATCAAAGAGGCCTTGCAGCGACCGTTGCAGGGCTTCTTTGGTTTAGCACATTTGCCTTTCGCTGTAAACTTTCCTCAACCACTCTCGGTTATAGCATTCTGATAAAAACAACCTTACTCAACAGGGCGTAAAGTCTTATCTGCTAAGTTTGTAAAAAACTGTTTTAAATACCTTTGAACTGCGATTTCAGAAACAATGAGCAAATATCTTTTTTTAAAAGTTAAAGAAATAGAGCGCGAAACCCCCGACGCTGTAACGATTCACTTCTGGCATCCAATCAATGAGGTAGTGAAGTATAAACCGGGGCAATTTCTGACATTGCTGCTGCCGCACGAAGGAACCAAAGTCCGGCGCTCGTACTCCATGTCGAGTTCTCCCTATACAGATGTTTCGCTCGCAATCACGGTCAAACGCATTCCCGGTGGCTTTGCTTCCAACTACCTCAACGACCACCTGAAAGTGGACGATGCGCTCGAAGTACTTGAACCGATGGGGCATTTTGGTCCTGTAATAGATGCCGAAAAAGCCCGCACGGTGGTGCTAATCGGAGCGGGGAGTGGCATCACGCCGCTGGTTTCTATCGCAAAGTCGGTGCTGATGGTTGAGCCCGAAAGCGTGGTGTATATGCTGTATGGCAACAGAAACCAGGAAAGTATTATTTTTAAAGATAAACTCGATGCGCTGAAAGCCAAGTATGGCGATCGCTTTCAATTGGTTTATACACTCAGTCAGCCAACAGGCGAATGGACGGGCGAAACGGGACGATTGAATAAAACGCAGATTCTGAAAATTCTGGAAACGCTGCCCGTGCCGGACCCGGCCGTTACGGACTACTATTTGTGCGGGCCCGATGATATGATGGAAGAAGCCCGCCGGGCGCTTGATATTCAGGAAATTAATCCCGACCAAATTCATAAAGAAAGCTTTTTGACCGCCACCACCGCCAAAGCACAGGGAGACGTGGCGGTAGTTGCTGCCGACGACGATGCCGAAGAAGGCGCCAAAGGACATGAGGTAACAGTACTGTATGAAGGCTCCGAATATAAATTTCGGGTAGAACCTCACCAAACCGTGCTTGAAGCCGCCCTTGATCTTGACATTGACTTGCCCTATTCCTGTCAGGCAGGCATGTGCACGGCCTGCATGGGGCGGTGCGTGTCGGGAAAGGTACATTTGGATGAAGAAGATGCGCTGTCGAAGGCTGAGCTGGAAGCCGGTTTTATCCTGACCTGCGTGGCTCATCCCATGAGCGACGATGTCGTGCTGGAATTGGAGTAGTGCTTGTTAGTACGTTTTTATTTTGTCATGAAATTGATTTTCGCTTTTCTACTGACTATTTATTTTAGTTCCAGTGCATTATTCTTCTTTTGATTATTGATGAGTGAATTGAAATGTAAATAATTTTGAATGTCAGGCTGAGCGAACAGGGCCGCCTGGCGGTCGAAGCCCGCTGGCAGACTGGCTTCGACCGCAGCGGCGGCCGCTTCGCTCAGCCTGACAAATTCCTAAACTTTATACTTTCTTTACAAATCTACTCACGTATCAATAACAAATATCAGAGGTGGAGATAGCTCGACTGAGTAGATCAATTATATATTAAATAAAAAAACAATCCTCAATGTTTCATTTCTATACACATTTACCAGCTGTTTTGATTATACTTGATTTTTGCGCTAAATTTAATGTATGAGTAAATGCAAGTGTTTGGGACGATTACTTTTGCATAACGTTTGAAAGAACTCTGCAAGAGTTGGTAGTTGTTGCAAGCCAAACTATTAAACTTGATAGAAAAATGAGGATTCAAACTTTAATACAAGCTTAATCATGAAACAAGTAACGCTCAATATTCCCGATAATAAGTTCTCTTTTTTTATGCAGTTGGTTCGCTCACTAAACTTTGTTGAAGTAGCTGAATCTCCGAGTGAATACAACTCAGAATTTGTAGCTAAAATTCAAAAAAGCCGTCAGGAATATGCAGATGGTAATTTTGTAACAGTTGAAAAAGAGAACTTTAAAGCGTTTTTAGATATTCAATGAGCTACCGCCTTGTTTTTACCAAACAAGCCCAAAATGACATTGATTTTCATCGGAAGTCGGGCAATAAGGCAGTTCTCAAAAAAATAAACACGCTTTTAGAAGAACTAACTGAACACCCATTTATTGGCACAGGCAAGCCAGAAGCATTAAAATATGATTTGTCTGGGCTGTGGTCTCGAAGAATCAACAACGAACATAGGCTTATTTATGAAGTTGATGGCGATGTAATTGTGGTTATCATTGCCGCCAAAGGGCATTATGAATAATTAGCGCAGATTCAGATTTCAAGTGCGACTCGCCCATAGTTGCCTATTTTTTCAGCTAAATAAAGAGTTGACTTTTTAGAATAATACCAAAAGAAGCAGCACCGAATGGTTGCTGCTTCTTTTGGTTACTCGGCAAGTTAATAGCTACTAATCAATAGCTGGGGTTTTGGACCAGATATCCAGGTAGGTTAGAAGCTCCGTCAATAGCCGTTTGTGGAATCGGGAAAATACGTTTTTGCGGATCTGAATTTGTTTTTTCAGTCCATGTACCTTCATATTTTCCAAAACGGATCATGTCCGTCCGGCGGAGCATTTCCCAGTAAAATTCAAAACCTCGCTCACGATACAGCAAATCAAGGCTCATTTGGGTCAAGGCAGGGGCCGGTTTTGTAGCAGTACGTGAAGCCCGCACCAGGTTTACGTCGGCCAATGCTCCGGCAGCGTCGTTACTTTTACGAAGTTTGGCTTCGGCACGCATTAAATAAATATCTGCCAAACGAATGATGGAATAGTCGGCATCGCCAAAGTTTCGTCCGCTGGCTGATTTTTTACTAAACTCATATTTCAATACCCGATAGCCCGTGCTGTAATCGCTTCCGGCGACAGAGAAATCAACATTTTTTGTAAAAATCACGGGGGTAGTTGGGCGGTTGCGGCTATCGTTGAAGAGCGGACCAATCTTGTAGCGACCGTCTGAACAGCGCACAAAAGCGCCATTGCGACGAATGAGGCCATATTGTTGCCCACGAAGAATTCCCCGGTTAAAATTATAACTTTCTGCCGCAACACAAGTATCCGTAATTGCCTGATTAGTTTTGGTAAACCGTGGATCCATCGTGGCCGGATCGTCGGAGCCATAGGCACTCACCCATGTATCATAAAAATCAGACGTGATGCCGGGGCCGTCGGTACCATTGGCAGCCGGGAAAGCAGGCAGCGGGAATTGATCTCCTGAGAGCGAAAAGTACATCAGACGATTATGACCGTTGAGTTCCGCACGCTGATCAACGGCAAAGATCAGCTCCTTGTTGGTGTTGTTGTCGGAATCAAAAATTTTGAAATAATCAGGCGATAGTTGATACTGCCCGGACGTAATGATCTTATCACTATACTCAATCACCTTATCCATGTCTTCCGGTTTGAAGGTAAACGTTGCTGCGTAAGGATCCCGATACACCGCCGCATTGAGATGCAAACGCGCCAATAGCCCCCACACAGCGCCTTTGGTCAGGCGGCCGGGGCCAACGGTGGTTGACAGGTCATTTTCAATGGCCATCAATTCGCTCTTAATGTATTCAACGGCTTCGTCGCGACGAATAATTTTTGAGGTTGCGCCCAAATTTTCTTTTACAAAAGCAACTCCATACAAATCCAGCGTCAGCATGTTGTAGTACGCCCGCATCCCTCTTGCTTCGGCCAGATAAACTTTGGCGTTGGCGTCATTGATGGTTGGAAGTTCGTTAATAGCGGCAATCGCCCGTGACATTCCCTGAAGAATATTGTTCCAGGTATTGCGCACATTGGCACTTGTACTTTGGAACGTATGACGGTGAAGGTCCAGGTAGATACCGTTGTCGCCCCAATCCGTACCACCCCGATAGGGCAGAATGGCTTCGTCGGTACTTATTTCCTGTAAAGCAAAATATCCGGTATGCAGGAATATATCAGGCAGACGTGCATACACCGGCGCAATAATGCCATCGGCGGCCTGCTTGTCGGTGAGGCCCGTTGCGGAGGCTTCATCCAGAAACTCTTCGTTCAGATCAGTACAGCTCTGTACGCCCAGAAAGCCAGCACCAATAATGAATAAATAGATTATTTTTTTCATTTTCATAAAATTAGAAAGTAACATTTAGACCAAAGATTACGGTACGAGCCTTTGGATAACTCAGATAGTCAATCCCATACGAGGTAATGCCGTTGATGGTGCGGTCGGTGTTTACTTCCGGATCGTAGCCATCGTAAGAAGTAATCAAAAACAGGTTTTGCCCCGTAACTGACAAACGCGCCGACGATACCCATTTAGAAAGTCCCAGGGCTGTTGTATTGATGTTATAACCCAGCGACATGTTGTTCAGGCGCAGAAAAGAGCCGTCTTTGAGATAGCGCGACGAAACCGGAGCGGCATTGTTAATGGACTCCTCGGGGAATTCCAGTGCAGCAGGCGTAGTATTGAGCGATTTAGACAGGCGCAATTTGAAGAAATTGGCATTTTCCGTGTTGTCATAGACTTTGTTGCCACTTACTCCATTGAAATTTACGTTTAGGTCAAATCCTTTATAAGCTACATTTCCGAAGAAATTGTACTGCATTTTGGGCAGGGCTGTTCCCATTGCTACACGGTCTTTGTCAGACACAATGCCGTCGCCGTTCGCATCTTTGAAGGTACTTAGTCCTTTTTCGTCGAAGCCTGTAAATTCTCTCAGGAAGAAAGTACCAATTGGTTCTCCGCTGATATAGCCGTTGATCGTTGCTGACGTAAGTCCGGCCCCTGACGCACTACCCGAGGGAATTACTGAATAAGGAGAATTGGTTACTACATTTTTGATAAAAGTAATATTACCGCCAACATTATACGTAATGCCCGAAGGTTTCACAAAGCGATAGTTCAGCTCCATTTCCAATCCCTGATTTCTAATCTGCATATCGGCCACGTTGGTCCAGAAAGAGCCAGCAGGTTGCACAGGATCCGAAGGAATTACTTCCAGCAGGATGTCACTTGTTACTTTATTGAAATAATCAATTGAGCCACTCAACGCGCCATTCAGGAAACCAAAGTCAAGGCCAATGTTTGACTGCGTAGAAACTTCCCACTGAATATTGGGGTTGGCCAAACGCGAGAAGGTAGTTCCGGCCGGAAAAGGCCCGGTAGGCGTAAGCGGGTAGCTTGTGCCTGCCGAAACCTGCGAGGTAAACAACGGCTGTGTAATTTTGGATGGAATCTCCTGATTTCCGGTTTGTCCCCAGCCCGCTCTCAGTTTCAGGTTGCTTACTGCCGACGAGGTTTTCAGGAAGTCTTCTTCGGACAGGCGCCAGCCCAATGCAAACGACGGGAACACGCCGTATTTGTTATTGGCACCAAACTTGGAAGAACCATCGGCCCGTACTGTAGCTGTTACAAGGTATTTATCTTTATACTGATAATTTACCCGTGAGAAAAACGACTGCAATTCGTTGCGCAGGGCGTAGCCCGTAGGTTTGTTATTGGCGAGTGTCAGTTCTTGTCCTAATCCAGGATTATAAATTGGTTCTACGTTGGTGATTGGGAATTTATTGATGGAGTACGAACGTCCCTGCAAAAATATTTTTTGGTACGAATGCCCCACCAAGGCCGAAAAGCTGTGCGCCCCAATTTCCTTGGTATAGGTCAGGTAGTTCTCAATCAGGCTATTGGTGTTGTAGGTATTGATGGTTTCCAAACGGCCATCCTGCTGCGGCACGGTGCTTGACAGTGATTGGAGGTCGCGGGTTGAATTGGAGTTGTCGATACCATAGTTGAGTTTATATACCAACCCGTCCAGAATTCGCAGCGAGGGAGATATACTACCGATGATGCGGTTGTTGGTCAGGATGTCTTTTTGGAGAGCCATCGTCACGAGCGGATTGGTGCCACTTTCGTAGCGCGAAGGTTCACCGTCAGCATCGTAGGCCGGAATCGTCGGATTGGTTGCAATTGCTCCGCCAAGCATACTGCCAATAGGCGGGCGTTTGTTTTTGGTTTGGGTAGCATTCAGGTTTACATCAACCACAAGCCGATCTTCCCAGAATTTTTGGGTAACATTGATACGGCCGGTATACCGATCCAGATCACTATTTTTCAAAATACCCTGCTGCTTCTGAACACCCAACGAAGCGTAATACGTCAATTTATCAGCACCACCGCCCAACGTCAGGTTATGGTTTTGGGTGTAAGCCGTACGCATCACTTCCTTTTGCCAATCGGTATTGCCGCCAAAATCTTCCAAAGCTCCGCCAATTTCCTTTACATTCTTTCTGAACTCATCCGCCGTAAAAACGGGTAGCGCCCGAGCCAGTGTTGAAATACCCAAACTCGATGAGTAGGTAAGGGAAGATGTACCGGACTTGCCTTTTTTGGTCGTAATCAAAATTACTCCATTTGCTCCTCGTGATCCGTAAATAGCCGTTGCGGAGGCATCTTTCAGCACATCAATTGACTCAATATCCTGTGGGTTCAAAAAGTTGAGCGGATTGATCGCTCCGCCTGTACCCGAGTTGTCAAGTGCCAGCCCGTCGATCACAAATAAAGGTGTACTGCCTGTTCGCACGCCTCCCGGCCCACGAATCGTAATGCTTTGATTGCTGCCGGGCTCGCCACTTGCCGAAACTACGTTAACACCCGCTACTTTTCCCTGCAATAGCTGCTCGGGCGAATTGATAATCCCCCGGTTAAAATCTTCAGCTTTTACTGACGATACAGCTCCGGTCACGTCGCGTTTGCGGGCCGTGCCATAGCCTACTACTACCATCTCGCTTAGCGTTTTTACATCGGCTTCCAGCGTTACGTTAATCTCCGACCGATTGCCAACGGTAATTGTCTGTGGCACATAGCCCACATAGCTAAACACGAGCTTATCTGTGTTTTTAGTGGGAATGGAATACTGACCATTTCCATCGGTCAATACGCCAGTTTGGGTACCTTCTACCAAAATAGAGACACCCGGCAGCCCGCCGCTTCCATCCGAAGCGACCACCTTGCCCGTGACCGCCGATTGGCCCTGTACCTGTCCGTGCCCAAGGAGCATCAGAATCAGCATCAGAAAGCCAATTGATTGGGTTTGTAAATTTTTAGTCATTTTTTAAGAAAAAATTATGTTTGTTTAATAGTTAGTAAAGATATTTAAAAAACAGGAGTGCAAAGTACCCTACGCAGGATTAGCTCAGTATTTTGCCAATGTTACTGAATGTTTATGAATGCTTCATCACGGATATAGCTCTTGGTTACTAATAATTAAATAATGAAAATGTCCTACATTCTGTTGATTATCAAATAACTTCTCGGAGCATAAATTACAAAAGCTGTTGCCAGGATGTCTGACAACAGCTTTTGTAGAAGTATCCCCAAAAACTTTTTCGATTTATGGTTTTTTAGGAGCAGCTGGCGCGCGGGGAGCTTTTGCGGGTGCGGGCGGAGCAGCTACTGCACCTTTCAAAGAGGTTGCACCCGGAGCTTTGGGGGCTTTTGGCGCCTTGGCCGGTCGTGGTGGCGCAGGCGGTGCGGGTACGTAACTTTCCAGTTGATTCGCTTCCAGTTCCAGCTTTTGTCCGATCAACTCAATTTTTTCACTTACCTGTTCCATTTTTTCACTGAGGGCTTCTACTTCCTGATTTATTTTTTCCATGTCGGCATTCAGAGCATCCAATGGTTTTTCAGCTTCGGCTTGTTGCTTCTGAACCTGTGCCAATTGATCGTTTAAGGCCGAGATTTCCTGCTCTTTTGCCTTAATTTGTGTTTCAAATTCCGCGAGTTTCTTTTCTGTCTCTGCCGGGTTTGCTGTGTTTTGTCCACTTTTGGGATACATCACCGCTGAGCGTTTGTCCATCAGTTTCTGCCGCTCATCGTGGGCGCTCTGTTTCTTCCATTCAATCTTTTCTTCTTCGCGCTGATACCGCTCTACCTCAAACTGATGCTTTTCCATGGCAAGATGAATTTCATGCATGCGCTGATTTAGTGGCTGCATTTGTTTTTGTAATGCCTGCATTTCAGCATGATGAGGTTTCATTTCGGCATGCAGCGTCCTCATTTTTTCGTGAATCAGCGCTCTTTTTTCTCGCAAGGTGTCGCTCATTGCCACAAATTCCGAAGGTGTCAGCTCTATTGACTGGGCATGAAAAACGTCGAGATCCAACCCGGGAATCAGGGTTAATTCTTCTTCTACACGATTAGTTGTGTCGTCCACCGCAGAGGCTGCGACAAACGTCTCTTTGGTTTCTTTTGCTTTGGAGGTTTTAGACTTATCTTCCTTAGAGTCAGCCTGAATCGCATAAACCGAAACTCCGGCCAACATCGAAAGGAGCAAAAGAGTAGCCAGAAAGTAACTACCCGGTCGGCGGGCGGGTGAGGCCACACCCAATACCCGGCGCACTCGCTGCAACAGCAACGGTTTACGCGAGGCAAAGGCTACGGCCAACGCCGGACTTTGCCCAAACTCTGCCACCCGCAACAGAGCATGTGCCAGGGCACTGCGGTCATCGCATACGCTCAGCGCCAGGTCGTCGCAGCAATGCTCCCGCTCGGCTCTGATGCGGCCCGAAAGCCACCACAAGCCGGGATGAAAAAAGTAGATGACCTCTACAAACGATTGCAGCAGATTGACCAGATAATCGTGCCGGCGGATGTGCGCCAGCTCGTGCGCCAAAATTGCCTCAAATTCCTGCGGCGAAAGTCCGGAAAGTAGTCCAAGCGGCATTAGAACTACCGGCCGCACCACACCAACTACCATCGGGCTTAGGGTATGTACAGACTCCCGCAAATCGACCGTTTGCTGAATGCGCAACCGATTCATAAGGTCCCGAAACCGCAGATTCCAGCCGTTATCCTGAATCCGGCTGGAGGCCAGCCGCAGCCGTTCCAGATACAGCCAGCCTCCCAGAAACCGCACAAGAAGCACCGCTACGCCGATGAACCAGCACACAACGAGCTCCTGCATGTGAATCGACAGCCAAAGCTGAACCTGCATGGAAAACGATACGGAGGCAGAAGTTGTAGATAAAAGTGCATTTTCGGGCAATGCCTGCATGCGAAGCGTAGAAGAGAATACCTTTTGGGATGGCCGAAAGGCAGCTTGATAGTACATAAAAGTAGCGATTGAGGCCAAAACCTGCCCTCCCAGGAGAGTGATTCCCAGCACGTAACGGGTTTGCGCGCTGCGGTGTTTCAGTAAATAAAAGCCTGCTGCCGCTACCATGCACAGCGCCGTAGCCTGCCAGAGGGCGTGTAGGAGTGTCCAGCCCAGAGATGGGACGAATGAAGCTGGTAACAAATCAAGTATGTTATTCATGGCTAATGGTTGTTTTCGAGGTTGTTCAATAATTGCCTGATTTCGTCTAATTCACGGGCCGACGTTTTGTGATTCCCCAGGGCCTGCATGACAAGCTGCGCCGCCGAGCCACGGAAAGTGGTTTCAACAAATCGGTCGAGCAGCGTTTGCCGGGTTTCTGCTTCCTGAACCTTGGCCGTGTAGACATGCGAGCGTCCTTCTTCGGTACGGCTGAGGAGTTCTTTCTCGTGCATAATCTGCATCAGTTTAAGCGTGGTAGTATAACCCGCTTCCTTGGTTTCGGCCAGGTGGTCGTGTACCTGCCGCACGGTAGAGGGCCCATGCTGCCAGAGGAAGGACAAAATTTCCAACTCTGAGTCGGTAGGTTTTGGGGGAAAAGATGAATGATTGGCCATACGTATATTTTTTTAACTAAATTTTTAAAAACCACAGGATTTTTGACCCTGCACTATGTACGAAGATCTTCGTAACAAATATGTACGAAAGAATTCGTAGAAGCAAATTTTTACTACGAAATATTTCGTAGTAAAGGATGGGTTATTTTGCTCAACAAATTATTTAATTGATTATCAATACATTACAAAAATTTGGAAAATATCAGATTTTAGAAGCCAATTTGAAAAAAGCGAACCTCTGCTTTCACATGTTCCAGGATTCGCTCGGAGCGTTCGGGCCGGGCATCGGTAATGAACACCTGCCCCCAGGAACCGTCATCGATAAGTCGAATGAGCTGCTGAATTCGTTTATCGTCCAGTTTATCAAAAATATCATCCAGCAAAAGAATCGGTTTCGTTTCTTTTTCCTCCGCCAACAGCTCGTACTGCGCGAGTTTAAGGGCAATCACAAATGACTTCTGCTGCCCTTGCGAACCAAATTTTTTGAGCGCTACGCCATCAATCTCAAACACGTAGTCATCCTTATGAATACCTTTCCCGGTGCGCTGCGCATGCAGGTCGCGCGAGCGGTTTTTTCTGAAAAGAGCCGGGAAATCTGCGGCGCCTACTTCGCTTTCATAAACCACCTCTACTCGTTCTTTGGCTGTACTCAAAAAGGCATAGTGTTTTCGGAAAATAGGCAGAAAGCGTTCCATAAACGCCTGCCGCTGCTCATGAATCCGAACAGCGAGTTCAATCAGTGGTTCGTCGTAGGTTTCCAGCAGTACCTCATCAAGCGCATGCCTTTCCGCAAAAAGCTTTAACAGGCCGTTGCGTTGGGTCAGAAATTTATTGTATTGCAGAAAATCATCCAGATAGCGCGGGTTGAGCTGAGCAAGCACTCCATCAAAAAAACGCCGCCGCTCTTCGCTTCCTTCCCGCACCAGGTCGGTATCGTCGGGCGCAATCAGCACTACGGGCAAACGGCCAATGTGGTCGCTGAGACGCTCATAGGGTTTTTTATCGGCCATAAGTACTTTACGTTGACCTCGTTGCAAACTACATGTAATTTGTAATGGCCTGGCTTGCTCCCAAAAATACCCATCCAGCACAAGAAAATCCATATCGTGCCGAATCGCCAGCGCATCCTGATTTTGGAACGCACTTTTGGTCAAAGCCAGAAAATAGATGGCATCCAGCAGGTTTGTTTTGCCGCTTCCATTTTCGCCCACAAGGCAGTTTACACGCTCGCCAAACGTAAAACTTCCTTCTTCGTGGCTTTTAAAATAGGTAAGATGGAGTTTTTCAAGCCACATGAGCTTCTTTGTTAGGGAGTTTATTCTTAATTTCGCACTTCATAAAACGGGAGACGTGATCTGTTTGAAAGTCCAGTCCTGCCCAAAATCAACGCGTAAAGTTCTTGCATTACTACCAGAAAACAGAATATTCGGTCGTATTTGCAAGAAAGCAAGCATTAAGTTGTAATTCGTACATCATACCCATCTTCCCGTATGGCTACCGTGAAAGAAAAAAAGAAAGAAACCGCAAAAAAAGTACAGTACTCCAAAGAACGCTACATGTTCTGGTATGAGAACATGCTGTTGCAACGTCGTTTTGAAGAAAAAGCGGGACAGTTGTATGGTCAGCAAAAAATCCGTGGTTTCTGCCACCTGTATATTGGTCAGGAAGCGTGCTCTTCGGGCACCGCTACGGCTTTAACTCCTGACGATAAGTACATTACTGCCTACCGTGACCACGGCATGCCGCTCGCTCTTGGCACAAGTCCCAACGCTATTATGGCAGAGTTGTTTGGTAAAGAAACCGGCACCACCAAAGGAAAAGGAGGCTCCATGCACATCTTTGATAAGGAGCGCAATTTTATGGGTGGTCACGGCATCGTGGGCGCGCAGATTCCGTTGGGCGCAGGCATTGCCTTTGCCGAAAAATATAATGAAACCGGCAACGTGTGCATCTGCTTTTTTGGCGATGGCGCCGTTCGTCAGGGAGCGTTTCACGAAGCCTTCAACATGGCTATGACCTGGAAATTGCCCGTGATTTTTGTAGTAGAAAACAACGGCTACGCCATGGGAACTTCCGTAGGACGGACGTCTAACGTAACCGAACTATACACCCTGGGTGAAGCCTACGATATTCCTTCTGAGCCCGTGGACGGGATGGATGTAGAGGCAATTCATGAAGCCGTGAGCCGTGCCGCTGAGCGCGCCCGCAAAGGCGATGGCCCTACGTACCTCGAATTCCGGACGTACCGGTTCCGGGGACACTCGATGTCTGATCCCCAAAAATACCGGACCAAAGAAGAGGTTGAAGAGTACAAAAAACGTGACCCAATTGAGATGGTGAAAGATACTATTCTGAAAAATAGCTTTGCCACCGAAGAAAAATTATCTGATATAGATAAGAAAATTAAGGAAATCGTCGCTGAGTCCGTTCAGTTTGCCGAAGAATCGGCCTTCCCCGATCCCAAAGAAGCGTATACGGATGTGTACGAACAAGCCGACTATCCGTTTGTGACAGAGTAAGATACATTGCACCAAAGCGCCTGCCGGGATCAGATTTCGGCAGGCGTTTTGCTTTTACAGGGGCAAAGAGAGGTCCAACTTGTTTAAATTGGCAGGATTATTGAGAATCAGTACTTGCCGGGCTTGAAATTATAGCCTTTTACTTGTTTGAGTTTCATAACTTTTCATAACTTTGCACTCCAAATTTCAACCAATAGTATGAGCAAGAAAAATACTGCGGGTTCCGGGTTGGACATTATCGAAGATCCGGACGCGCTGGCGGGGCAAATTAATAAGGCTGAATCCTTTTTCCGCAAAAATCAAAAAGTACTGATCGCAATCGGCGGGGCTATCGTGGTCGCCGTGCTGGCTTTTGCCGGGTATCGGTTTTATATGGACGGTCAGGAAAGCAGTGCGCAGGTAGCTCTTTCAAACGTGGTGTATGATTTTGAGGCCGATTCAACCCAAAAAGCCCTAAACGGCAGTGGTGGAAATGAGGGTCTGCTTAGCATTGCAGATAATTATAGCGGTACTGACGCAGCCAACCTGGCCAATCTGTATGCTGGTATTGCTCTGATGAAGCAAGGCAAATTTGATGACGCCATCAATCGTCTGGAATCATTCAGCGCCAGCGATCTCGTCATTCAGGCACGTGCACTTGCTCTGATTGGTGATGCATACATGGAAAAAAATCAGCCTGCCGAAGCCATTAGTGCCTACAAGAAAGCTGCTGATTATCAATCAAACGAATTTACGCCCATCTACCTCATGAAGTTGGGAATAGCTCAGGAAAAAGCAAAGCTTCCAAAGGATGCTATCGCTTCCTATAAACGCATCATTGACGAGCACCCACTCTCGGCAGAAGTAACAAATGCCAAGAAATTTAAGGGACTCCTCGAAGGGCAAGTCGGCGAGTAATGAGCATTCATTACACTTAGCCCCTGAAAAAGGATAAAGCCGACTCTGGTTTTATCCTTTTTTTAGTTAGTGGCCTACGTTTTATTTCTACCTACTTCAAAGCTGAATATCCTATGTCAAGTGCTGATAAAAATTTAAGCGTATTTTCTACCGACGGCCTTCCCGACATCAGTCAGGCAACCTTTGCGATTGTGGTGGCAGAATGGAACCACGAGATTACCGAAAAGCTTTTTGAAGGTGCTCACGCCACACTGATTCGCTATGGCGCCAAGCCCGAAAATATTATACGTGCCAACGTACCCGGCAGCTATGAATTAAGTTTTGGTGCACAGGTATTTGCCCGAAAAATTGAAGTAGATGCAGTCATCGCGCTCGGCTGCGTGATTCAGGGCGAAACCAAACACAATGACTATATCAATCATGCCGTTGCTCACGGACTGACACAGGTTAGTCTGACCTATCACAAACCGGTTATTTTTGGCGTATTGACCCCCAACTCGCAGGAACAGGCGCTTGACCGCGCCGGTGGAAAGCATGGCAATAAAGGCGACGAAGCCGCAATGACCGCCATAAAGATGTTATCACTTGTGTAAGCTTTTGTTTCTGATCGGCTATGAACGAAAAAAATTATGAAGGCAAATGAGACCAAAGTAGAAGACTTTTTGTCCTCTAACAAGACACAATTTGTAATACCCGTTTACCAAAGAAATTACGATTGGACAACTGGACAGTGCAAACAGCTTTTGGATGATATACTCGAAGTTGGGGAAAGCAAAAAAATGAACGCACACTTTATTGGAAGTATCGTTTATGTACACGATGACGTTTATACAGCAACAAGAGTCAAGGAGTTAACAGTTATTGATGGACAACAAAGGCTTACGACTTTGACACTTATATATTTGGCACTTCACCGTCTTGCAAAAGTTATTCAAAACGAAGGACTTGAAAATGAGATTAGTGAAACTTACCTTATTAACAAGTTTTTGCCGGACGAAGAAAAATTAAAATTACGACCAACCGATAATAATGACAGAGCGTTAAAGTATTTATTAAGATGTGATGAAAATGAAGAATATTTAGATTTTTCAAAATTAATCGATAATTTCAATTACTTCAAAGGTAGGATTACAGAAGACAACTATCAAACCGTTTTGAAAGGGCTTTCAAAATTAATGTTTGTCGAAGTTTCTCTTGATAGAGAAAAAGACAATCCACAAAGAATTTTTGAAAGCCTTAATTCAACAGGCTTAGAGCTTGCTCAAGCAGACTTAATTCGGAACTATATTTTAATGGGTCTTAATCCAAAAGATCAAAAGAAAATCTATCAAAGCTATTGGGAGGTGATTGAAAAACTTGCCAAAGATGAAACGTTAAATTTAAGTCGAGTTTCTGATTTTATTAGAGATTATTTAACTCTTGAAAACAAGAATATACCTAATAAAGGAAAAGTATATTTGGAGTTCAAATCTAAATATCCTACATCGACGTTGGATAGGTTAGAAGCTAATTTATCAAGCATAAAGTCTTTGGTAAAGCATTACAATAAATTAATTAATCCCAAAAATGAAAGCGACAAAGAATTAAGAACCCAATTAGAATTTATAAATAGACTAGAAATAAATGTAGCTTATCCTTTTCTAATGAAAGTTTACGATGATTATTCAAATTCAGTAATTGATAAGCCGACATTTATAAAAATTTTGGATTTGGTTCAAACATTTACTTGGAGACGTTTTATTCTTGGCTTACCCACTAATGCTTTGAATAAAATATTCATGAGTCTTTATGACAAAGTTGAGCCAGCAAACTATTTGTATTCAATTCAAAAGTCATTAATACAAAGAACTGGTGTACAACGATTCCCTAATAATGCAGAAGTAATTGACGCATTAAAAATAAAGGACGTCTATAATATCAAATCGAAAAATAGAACTTACTTTTTGGAACGTTTGGAGAACTTTGAGAATAGACTTGTTGCAATGGAAAAATAGTCTTAAATTTGGCACATGAAAATATCGATAAATGATCTAAAAAATGAGCGTCAATGGCGTTCTGCAACCGGACTTAATAAGGAAAGATATATTAAGTTGTTA
>NZ_SMJU01000020.1 GCF_004348825.1 Arundinibacter roseus | reverse complement strand
GGCTGCTTTTGCGCCACTCACGTACTAATTTGAACATTTCTTCTGACTGATTCATTCGCTTGTCTTTTTAGGTCAAAAGTAGAAACCGAATTCTAGCCAAGAAATATGTAGTTCATAGGATGCTTACAGTTATTCCACGTCATAATTTATAATTATTATGAAAGTAAATAGTAATTAGTGATTCCACTAATTGTGTTAAAAAACTTCACGTATTAACTAACTTTGCTATAAGTGATTTCAACTATTTGAATTGCTGATCTTCTAATGCTGAATATTTATCCTGATCAAATATAGAAAATGAATAAATAATAATTCATTCGGTTTATTCATTCCTACTTATTGGTGATAAACCTTAATAGCATGACGTGCGCTTGAAACATTTAATTTTCGATAAATCTTTTTTATGTAGTAGCGTATACTATTTATACTTATATTCATCTCATTTGCGATCTGATTGCTGCCGGGATGAAGGGGGGTAAAGGTAAATCCTGGATTTAAGTTTGACGTGCAACTTGGTGTTTAGGAGTACATCATATTGGCAATACAAAATTTTATTTCCTTAGATAGAATGATACTCCTAGGCGAAGCTTCATATTATTAACTCTACTATCATCAAAATCTTTATCAAAATAATTTTGGTAGTTGGCTTCTGCTTCTAGTGCCACTTTGGGCAACACGAAGTAAGCCAATCCGGCGCCTAAAGAGGCATTCATTCCCTTATTGAATTCCATCAATACCAGCATGCCATTAACACCATTCAAAAAATATGAATCCCTATTGAATCCAATCATAAGATTTAGGTATGGTTTAACTTTCCTGTCCCCAACATAATAACGGACCATTCCATGTATACTCCGATTTCGTTCCTTATAAGAAGTACTGCCACTAAGTGATTTTGTGCTATTACTTAAATTAAATTGACCACCTATGGCTAAATTTTTGGCAACGAAATAGCCCAACAGGGGCGTAACTTGAAGCTTCGAGTCTTTTCTTACACCACTACCTTTAAATCAACCGTTTCCTGATACTCCCACTAGCCAGGTTCCCTTATTTGTCTGAGCCAAAGTTGTTAAACTAAGAAGTGATAATACAAATAGAAAAGAGATATTTTTTTTCATGTTGAATAAAATATTGTTATTAAAAAAATGCATTTAATAGTCCTTGGCAGATTTATGCTCTATCGGATTTTCTCAAAAAATGTTATCTAAATGCTTTGAGCTTAACTAGATACATAAGTATACAATTAGTTACTTTACCAGCCAATGAAAAGACTTTACCTGCTGTTTTGAAAGAACATACGGTACGTATCTGGCTTTACCTTGTCGGGCCGGCAGGTGATGAGCATCGTGGCCATGAACAGCATACAGAGTAGGTGGAGTGCGGGTTTCATGGAAATGAGTAAATAACTCAAAAGCGCATCTGCCAGAGTTAAATTCGCATTAGTAAACTTCCAACAATCGCCCGTAGGGATCACTCTCGGCTACCACCAGACCATTTATATCCAGATACTGTACCGTGGCTATATAGAGACCTGGGGGTACTTCGCTGCCGATGATAAGCTTTGCCGGACCAATAGGCTCGGGTTGCAAAACATAGGGTGCTACGCTACCGTAGTGAACAGCCGGATTCCCGTCGGCTGGGACCAGCTTCAGCCGGGGCCGGTTGGGTAACTCAAAGGTGAGGCTATACGTAAAATTGGTTGGTATGTTGCGGCCAATGCGGACGGGCTCCCGGACCGAGCAGGGCATTGGATCGTCGCCGATTGTACCTATGCGCGCATCAGACGATTTTCCTTTCCGGACATTGAGCCGGAAGCAGGCTGGCCGCGCTACCCCAAACTGGTACATCCGCATCACGTATTGGCCGGTCGGCAAATCAGCGGGGATGGGTATGCCCATCCTAAGGCCATAGCGCTCAAATACCAGGTTACCAAGTGAAAACGTTTTTCCTGTCCGGTCCGTGATTTCCAGGGTGATGTCCCCCGAAAACAAGTTGTAGCCTTCCACGAGAACGGTGGTTCCTATCGGTGCATCCAGTCCGTAATAAAAGAATTGCTGATAGGATGCAATATATGCCGGGCCTTTTTCGATAACGACAGGCTGGGGAGCGCGTAGAGTCCGGCCATCAGCCATTTTCAGATCAATGTCGTAAGTCCCTGGTAATTGGTTTTTTAATGCATACATATAAAGAATCAGGTGGTTTGTAGTAGTTTCTGCACCTGGATATATCCGACTACTCTCGTCGATCAAAATCTTTTCTTTGGTGGTGCGCTCAACCAATTCAGCAGCAATGGGCACCGTGTTGCCGTACAAATTGATCATCGGGACCAGGAGTACTCCCGTAGGATCATCATGCAAAATATAATGGAGGGATTCCTTCATAACCCCCATTTCCAGGGGGCCGTTGGGGATTAGTTTTACCTTATATTTGACAACAGAGGTGTTAGACTGATCTTCTAGGCGCCTTACCCAAATTTCTTTACATCCCATGCAGCTTTCTGGTCCTGCAAAAATGGTATAAAATGCCTTTCCCATTGTTTCTGCATTCTCGGTCAGTTCCAGAACAGGGACCATATCCTTCAGCAAGACAGAGGGCACCCTGATTGTAATCAGGAGGTTCTTCTGGTCTATGGTCACATTCTTCTCAGGGATACCCGGAAACCGAATGGAAACTATGCGGGGCTTCCCATCGGTAAATGGATCGGGCTCTACCTTGTCGGGCCGGCAGGTGATGAGCATCGCGGCCATGAGCAGCCAGCTGAGTAGGCGTAGTGCAGGTTTCATAGAAAAAAATAGAAATGGCGGATCTTTTAATCTTTTGCAAGTTACAAAAATTTGGATAGCCAGAAGGGCTCCTTTTCTTGAAGTTTTCAGATTCAAATTCTGTATCAATGCACTAAATGCATCTCTTATTTTTTAATACTTCTGTTTAACTTATCCGGCCAATCAACTACTTATTGGTTAGTTGGTGGCTTTTGCTACAATTTTGTAGTTACAGATCGGCAATCTCTTATGAATAATTATAGCCATGTTCTCCAAAGTCTTTTTCAATCATAAGTAAAAACCGAGTTCTATCTAAGAAATATGTAGTATATAGAATGCTTAAAGTGTAACTTGCTATAAACAAACTAAAAAGAAATAACCAATATGAAATACCAAACCACGATTAGCCAAATTACCAGCGTAGACGAGATTGAGGGTGCCTGGACGAAAGAAGATTACGTAGAATTGCTCAAACGGTATGGCTTTTCAGAGGAGGACTACAAAAACGTGGATCCGAAGGAATTTCTCTACATGGCAATTGCCGACCAGGAACCTACGGAGGCAGCGGCCATTCTGCTGGAGTACAAGCTATCGGAACACCTGAACGAGGGGCAAATCAGCCAGATTTCGCACAATATGCAGCTGGATAAAATTTCGGAAGAATATCCCGAAATCCCCCTGCACCACCCTCTTTTTAACATCAATCAGCTGTTGTACAAAGCCTTTAACGGCAAATTCCCCCACGCCAAAGCCAGCCTAATTGCGTTCGAGACGAAGTCCGAAAACGGGGAGGAACCCGAGCTCACCAAAGAATTGGCGCTGAAAGCGCTGTCCGGAGGACTTTCTGACCGCAGCCTGCTAAATAGGCTATTTGCTGATCAACTTGTGGGCAAGGTGCCTTTTCCCGAAGCGGATGCCATTGTGTGGGAATTGAAAAGCCAGGGAAATTCGGGCTACCAACTGATCACCTCTGAATACTGGCTCAGCGAGGATGACTTAACCAGCCAGACCTTTGAAAGTGATGTAGTAGAAAGTAAGGAAAGTGAGGATGAGGAGGCATAGGCAACTACATCTTTGTTTTTACACTAATCAGGTTAGTTTAGAAAAACCGGAGACGCAAAGCAGAATGTGTCTCCGGTTTTTGTTACAAAGCTCTGTCCTTAATCTGATGCACGATAGTGTGGTCGAGCAGCCTATTCACAAACTGTACCTTGTCGGAACTGCATTATAGCTATTATTAGGAAAGCTGACAAATAACTTTGACTTGGGGCTTAGGCCACTTGTGCGCTACGACCACGGCCTTTATTTTCAATCCAATCTCATTGATGCCTACGACAAGATGATGGACCTTGTACCTAAGCACCTTCCTGATCCGTTTTACCTCGAAGGTGCACAACGTGTCAGCTTGCGGAGCAAAATATTTTCTGGAAGTAATTGCCAATTTGATTGTACACCGCGAGTACACCAATGCCCTATGGTATCCGGCCTATCAACTTCATATTTGTTAATTGCTGGACTTTGCTAAAATTTAGCGGATACAGATCGACAAACTTTTTAGGATTAATCGTAACGATGTTTTGTGAGGGGTGGGCAGGCGGTCCGCTGGCGGAATGGCAAAGAAGGAGTATATCATGGCAGCACGCATTGTTGTACATCATGGGAACCAGCGAAATAATAATTCTTTCGGCCCAGAACCAGCGAACGTGTGATATTTTCCATGGTATAAATGACCTAATAGGTTTCACCTGAGGCTGGCTGTTGGCCGGATAACACAACAAAGCCGAAGACTTTTCGGCGATCCCCCTCGCGGCATAATTTTTCTTTTCTCACCCAATAGCAACCTGTCTACTTTTTTTCCTTGAGGCTTGCAAAATTTACTTTGACTAAGGCCGCTTTTGCGCCATTCACGTGCTAATTTAAACATTTCTGTTGACTGATCCATTCAACATCTCTTTTTCAGTAAAAAGTAAAAATTCAATTCTAGCAAAGAAATATGTAGTTCATCGGATGCTTACCATGTAGATAAGTTATTGATTATGCATATTATAAATACATGGACAAATCGCTTGGTCACTCTCTTGATATAGCCATCTGTTCATTTTAGAACTTACTAAGAGCTCATCAAGAAAACTTCGTCATTGAAATTCATGACCTTAATTCCCTGATTTGGAGGTCTGGCAATACTAGGCATGTAATCCAATTCCCGAAAAAGGGAGTAAAGATAACCCATCACAAAAAGGACTGAAACAAAAGGAGAAAGGGGTTTTTAACTTGTTTAAAAAAATGTCATTCGTACCATAGTATCGCAGTGTTAATCAACATATCTGGTAATGAGGTAAGATACTATGGCAAAAATAGAAGAGGCTGTTTCAGAACGGAATCGTATCAATTCCACTCCAAAACAGCCTCTTTTATTGATTCTATTTTTTAAAATTGTCTCAAGACCTTTTAGCCAAACTATTTTTGGCCTTGTTAGTTTTCGAGGCGATTGCTTTCGACATTAACTCTCTACTTCCTGGTTTTCGTAATCGTAAACGGCACACATATTTCTGCCGGACAGCAATCTTCTACCACTATAACCACCGGACAGCAACCCTCCGCCGGGCACGTGCCCGAGGTAGATGTGAAGGTGTATTCGTAGCTTCCAAGTTCGGTTTCGGTTGCCGTGTGGGTATTACCAATTGCTAACTGTACCGGCTGTCCACCCTGCACTTGCCGGAACCAAACCACACCCGTGTACTGCTCAGGGACGCTTAATTCGATCCCGCTGCTTTGTCCGCGGCACAAGAGAATGGGCACTGTAAAGCACTCACGATCAATGTCGTCTTCGGTTTCGTCGCCGTTGCCGGGTGTACTGTCTACGTCTTCTTCGGTCATCTTCGTGATCTCAGCCGTGTTGAACCATACACCGGCAGCGATGACTTTTACGCTGATTTGCAGACTTACTGTATCCCCTACCATCATGCTATCGAAGCTCCACTTTTTGGTCAGCTGCGAGTAGCTGCCGATGTCAGCCGTACTGCTCAGGTACTGAACTCCGGCATTTAATTCGTCGGTAACTTCAATGCCATGCGCCGTGGCTTCACCTTCGTTCCAAACCCGGATCGTGTAAGTCAGCGTTTCACCCAGCATCGCCAGTTTTTTGTCAATTGCTTTGTCCAGCGCCAGGTCATAGGTCTTGTTGCAATTCAGACGAGTGACTACAATCGTATCGCTGCATTGACCATTGCTGATGATGAACGAGTAGTTGGTTGCTACGCTATTCATGCCACTGATTTTGCCGCTTGACGTAATCGTCGCCGGGTTTCCAGCCATCGCTGTCCAGGTAGCACCCGCCACGGTTGGCAGGGTTAACGTGTCAAAACAGGTGGTTTGGTTGGGCAATTCGAGCACACCCCGGAAGACGAATACCGTATCCGAACACGTACTGCCAAGCGTAGCATCGCGTAGAATGAACATGTACACGCCATTTTCATTCATGCCGCTAACGACTCCCGTTTGGGCCGAGATACTTACACCAACCGGGTTCATCGCCGCGCTGATCCACTGTGCACCTGCTGCTGCATTTGGCAGATCAGCGGTAGTAGTTGGTTTGCAGACGAAAATATCAGAACCTGCATTGGGCTTGACACATACGTTTGAACAGTCGCTATACGGAACAAGAATGCTCACGTCCGTAAAGCAGTCATCCTTGCCGTTGTAGATGCGCACGATGTAGGTCTGTCCAGTCGTCTGCGTGGGGTTAGGCAGGTTGGCTACAGTAATGCTTGTGCCGGTCAACGTCGTTGCGGATGCATAGTTTGCCAGTCCGGACACCGAAGTCGCAAAGCTGAATTTGTTTCCACCACTGATTCCACTGACCACAAACGAAGCATCGTTTTGAGCCGTTTTGCCATCGCAGCTTGCCATTGATGCATCAGTCGCAGCAAACGTTGGCGCTACACAAGGTGAAATCAAACCAGCGTCAATCGTTGGGTTGTCTTTATTCAGACCTGTCAACGTTGGGTCAAGACTTACGACATTGCTCAATCCGTTGGTGCCGAAATCGTTGTCGCTTGCGTCATCACCGATATTTTGCTTTGATGAAATCAGGCATGAATCGGGTAGCGTCGTTACGTCAATCTGCACGATGTAGTCGCCCGCCAATAGATTCGTAAAGCTATACGCTCCGTTTCCAGCGGTGGTCGTCGAGTCCAGCTTGGCCAGCGGCTGACCGCTTGCATTCGCGCTCCACAAAATCACCTTCACACCATTCACGCCCGGCTCGCCAGCATCCTGCTGCCCGTTGTCGTTCAGGTCTTTCCAGACGAAATCGCCGAGGGAACCTTTGGGTGAAATCAAACCAGCGTCAATTGTTGGGTTGTCTTTGTTCAGACCTGTAAGCGTTGGGTCAAGTGTAACAACCGGCGAAAGTCCAGCGGTGGTAAAGTCGTTGTCGCTTGCGTCATTTCCGATATTTTGCTTCGGTGAAATCAGGCACGAATCAGGTAAAGTTGTTAGGTCAATCTGCACGATGTAATCACCTTTGCCCAAATTCGTAAAGCTATACGCTCCGTTTCCAGCGGTGGTCGTTGAATCAAGCTTTGCACCCGGTGCACCTCCCACGGCTGACCAAAGAATCACTTTCACGCCATTCACACCCGGCTCGCCAGCATCCTGCTGCCCGTTGTCGTTCAGGTCTTTCCAGACGAAGTCGCCGAGGCTGCCTTTTGGTGAAATCAAACCTGCGTCAATCGTTGGATTGTCTTTATTGAGTCCCGTCAGCGTTGGGTCAAGCGTTACAACCGGCGAAAGTCCAGCGGTGGTAAAGTCGTTGTCGCTTGCGTCATCACCGATATTTTGCTTTGATGAAATCAGGCAGGAATCGGGTAGCGTGGTTACGTCAATCTGCACGATGTAATCACCTTTACCCAAATTAGTAAAGCTATACGCACCATTTCCGGCAGTGGTGGTGGAATCCAGCTTGGCCAGCGGCTGACCGCTTGCGTTGGCGCTCCACAAAATCACCTTCACACCATTCACACCCGGCTCGCCTGCATCCTGCTGACCGTTATCATTCAGGTCCTTCCAGACAAAATCGCCGAGGCTGCCTTTGGGTGAAATCAAGCCTGCGTCGATTGTCGGATTGTCTTTATTCAAGCCCGTCAGCGTTGGATCAAGCGTTACAACCGGCGAAAGTCCAGCGGTGGTAAAGTCGTTATCGCTTGCGTCATCACCAACATTTTGCTTCGGTGAAATCAGGCACGAATCAGGAAGTGTGGTTAGGTCAATCTGCACGATGTAATCACCTTTGCCCAAATTCGTAAAACTATACGCTCCGTTTCCAGCGGTGATGGTGGAGTCGAGTTTCGCACCCGGTGCACCTCCCACGGCTGACCACAGAATGACTTTCACACCATTCACACCCGGCTCGCTGGCATCCTGCTGCCCGTTGTCATTCAGGTCCTTCCAGACAAAATCGCCTAATGAGCCTTTGGGTGAAATCAAGCCCGCGTCAATTGTTGGGTTGTCTTTGTTTAATCCAGTCAATGTTGGATCAAGCGTTACAACCGGCGAAAGTCCAGCGGTGGTAAAGTCGTTGTCGCTTGCGTCATCACCGATATTTTGCTTTGAAGAAATCAGGCACGAATCAGGAAGCATCGCCACATCAATCTGTACGATGTAGTCACCTGCCAGAAGATTCGTAAAGTTGTACGCTCCGTTTCCAGCAGTCACTGTTGAGTCGAGTTTCGCACCCGGTACACCGCCAACAGCTGACCAAAGAATCACTTTCACGCCATTCACACCCGGCTCGCCGGCATCCTGCTGCCCGTTGTCATTCAGGTCCTTCCAGACAAAATCGCCTAATGAGCCTTTGGGTGAAATCAAGCCCGCGTCAATTGTTGGGTTGTCTTTGTTTAATCCAGTCAATGTTGGATCAAGCGTTACAACCGGCGAAAGTCCAGCGGTGGTAAAGTCGTTATCGCTTGCGTCATCACCGATATTTTGCTTTGAAGAAATCAGGCACGAATCAGGAAGCATCGCCACATCAATCTGTACGATGTAGTCACCTGCCAGAAGATTCGTAAAGTTGTACGCTCCGTTTCCAGCAGTCACTGTGGAATCGAGTTTCGCACCCGGTACACCGCCAACAGCTGACCAAAGAATCACTTTCACGCCATTCACACCCGGCTCGCCGTTGTCCTGCTGCCCGTTGTCATTCAGGTCCTTCCAGACAAAATCGCCTAATGAGCCTTTGGGTGAAATCAAGCCCGCGTCAATTGTTGGGTTGTCTTTGTTTAATCCAGTCAATGTTGGATCAAGCGTTACAACCGGCGAAAGTCCAACGGTAGTAAAGTCGTTGTCGCTTGCGTCATCACCGATATTTTGCTTTGAAGAAATCAAACACGAATCGGGAAGCGTGGTTAGGTCAATCTGCACGATGTAATCACCTTTACCCAAATTCGTAAAGCTATACGCTCCGTTTCCAGCGGTGGTCGTTGAGTCGAGCTTTGCACCCGGTGCACCGCCAACGGCTGACCAAAGAATCACTTTCACGCCATTCACACCCGGCTCGCCTGCATCCTGCTGCCCGTTGTCGTTCAGGTCCTTCCAAACAAAGTCGCCGAGGCTGCCTTTGGGTGAAATCAAGCCCGCGTCGATTGTAGGGTTATCTTTATTCAAGCCCGTCAGCGTTGGATCAAGTGTTACAACCGGCGAAAGTCCAGCGGTGGTAAAGTCGTTGTCGCTTGAGTCGTTACCGATATTTTGCTTTGATGAAATCAGGCACGAATCGGGAAGTGTGGTTACGTCAATCTGCACGATGTAATCACCTTTACCCAAATTCGTAAAGCTATACGCTCCGTTTCCAGCGGTTGTGGTGGAATCCAGTTTTGCTCCCGGTGCACCGCCTACGGCTGACCAAAGAATTACCTTCACACCATTCACACTCGGTTCGCCTGCATCCTGCTGCCCGTTGTCGTTCAGGTCCTTCCAAACAAAGTCGCCGAGGCTGCCTTTCGGTGAAATCAAGCCCGCGTCGATTGTTGGGTTGTTTTTGTTAAGGCCCGTCAGCGTTGGATCAAGCGTTACAACCGGCGAAAGTCCAGCGGTGGTAAAGTCGTTGTCGCTTGCGTCATCACCGACATTTTGCTTCGGTGAAATCAGGCACGAATCAGGAAGTGTGGTTACGTCAATCTGCACGATATAATCGCCTTTACCCAAATTCGTAAAGCTATACGCTCCGTTTCCGGCGGTGGTCGTTGAGTCGAGTTTCGCACCCGGTGCACCACCTACGGCTGACCAAAGAATCACCTTCACACCATTGACACCCGGTTCGCCTGAGTCCTGCTGCCCGTTGTCGTTCAGGTCTTTCCAGACGAAATCGCCAAGTGAACCTTTTGGTGAAATTAAGCCCGCGTCGATTGTTGGGTTGTCTTTGTTCAGACCTGTCAGCGTTGGATCAAGTGTAACAACTTCACTCAAACCTTCGGTTGAGAAATCGTTGTCGCTTGCGTCGTTACCGATATTTTGCTTTGAAGAAATCAGGCACGAATCGGGAAGCGTGGTTACGTCAATCTGCACGATGTAATCGCCTTTACCCAAATTCGTAAAGCTATACGCTCCGTTTCCGGCAGTGGTCGTTGAGTCGAGTTTTGCTCCCGGTGCACCTCCCACGGCTGACCACAGAATCACCTTCACACCATTCACACCCGGTTCGCCTGCATCCTGCTGCCCGTTGTCGTTCAGGTCTTTCCAGACGAAGTCGCCCAGTGAGCCTTTGGGTGAAATCAGACCAGCATCGATTGTTGGGTTGTCTTTATTCAAGCCCGTCAGCGTGGGGTCCAGACTTACCACCGGAGATAGTCCAGCAGTAGTAAAGTCGTTGTCGCTTGCGTCATCACCGATATTTTGCTTTGATGAAATCAGGCACGAATCGGGAAGTGTGGTTACGTCAATCTGCACGATGTAATCACCTTTACCCAAATTCGAGAAGCTGTATGCTCCGTTTCCAGCGGTTGTGGTGGAGTCGAGTTTCGCACCCGGTGCACCGCCTACGGCTGACCACAAAATCACCTTCACGCCATTCACACCCGGTTCGCTGGCATCTTGCTGTCCGTTGTCATTCAGGTCCTTCCAAACAAAGTCGCCTAGGCTGCCGACTGTGCATCCAGTTGGCAATACTGTAATCGTCGTGTCCTTGTAGCAACATTCGCCCGTATAGAAACGAATTACATACGTTCCGCCCGCATTTGGGATAGCTGTTACCAGATCAGCCGGGAAGGTAGCGCCCAAGACCGTGGCGGTGGCGTAGCTTGTATCCGCCCCCCATGAAGCGGAGCTTAGACGGGTTCTGAATTTATCGTAAGGGGTTACCGCTGCTGCCAGTGTTATCTTTCCGTCGTTGTTTTCGGTGGTTAGGTTACAGCTTGCAGGCACTACGGTAAACGTAGCTGCAATCGGCGGATTGGTGCAGACAAAGCCCGCATCAAACGTATGATTTACACTCGCCAATACTCCCGTGGTAAGGGTGATGCAAAACGCTCCGCCGATGACTTCGGCGTCGCTGTCATTTTGGTCGTTGCCGTTGTTGGCCGTGGCATCTTTGATGGTCAGATCAAATTGACCTAAGCCCGCTACGGTCAGTTTACCGCTTGAAAGTTGGCCTTCGCCGAAGACGAGTTTGTAAGCGGTATTTGGTAAAAGCGTAGTATCTGCTCCCGTGCCTATCCAGCCTGCACCGATTTTAGAAGCGGTAGAGAAATAGTATTCTCCGTTTACATTGGTTTTGGTATCGGCGATTTTCGTTGTGCCTTTGTAGAGTGATACGTTAACGCCTGACAGTGCTTTCTCGCAGGGGTCCTGCACGCCGTTTTTGTTGGTATCATTCCAGACGCGGTTTCCGATTTCGAGATAGGTGGGTAGACTACATGCTATCTCTATATCTCCTAGACCAGTGGCTTTGGCAAACGTGCCTGAGCCAGTAGTGGATCTATACAATTGGAAAGCACGTGAGCTAATGCCAGTCGTGTTATTGAGAAACCGAACCCCCCCAGTGTTTATATATAAGTTTGAATTAGCTCCTTTCGGCACATCTAAAGGGTCCATTACACCCACGATAACCTCGCCAGAGCCTGGACGAAGAGCTAATCCACCCATTACATGTTCGGCATGACGAATATTGTTGGTTGGAGTATCTACATTAAAATTAAACCAGTTATCATTATAAAATTCCCCAAAACCTGGGCCTTGGTTATTGTTCGGCCCGTAGCCTTCCGCTGGTCCTGCTTTACCGTTATTCTCCAATACAAATGTACTTCCGTTTAGGAAAAACGCCCGTAATATATCACCTGCATTGATACCATTGTACAGTGTCGTGGCTGTACCTGTAGGTGCATAGTTATCAAATCCTGTTTGGATACCCGTGCGGTCGCCAAATCCCAAAACCATTGATCCATCAATGTCAAATTCAATATCGGTCAAAATAGGCTGAGGGTTAGAAAGTGTAACTTTACCACTACCGCTAACATCATTGGTAATTAAATCAGTAAAATTATCTGTCCAAAACTGCCACTGAGATTTATTCGGCACATCGGTCAAACCAAAACCTTTTGGATAATTTAAGGGAAACTCAAGGATTGAAGTAAATGTATTGGTGGCAACTGTGTACTTATATACGGTAGCCCTCAAATTTGACTGACTCTTGCTAACAGCTGCGTCGCAAACCCCACCTATATAAATGTCGCCCTGATAAATTTTTAAACCAAATGGTCGCCAATTTCCACCTTCACAACCTGGATTAGGGATGCTAAAAGATGCAACATCACTCGCTGTTGGTGCTCCACTGTTGGGAATAGCGATAGAATATAGTTTCTGATCAGCCAAATTTACTAACCAAAGCTTACTGCCAGTTTCGTCAATCTCTAAGTCGCCAATACCTACCTTTAAGACATTGGCGAAAGCAGCTTCATCACGGCTTGGATCGGCTGGATTTGTACTAAGACCTCGTCCAGTATTGGGGTTAGTAGGAGAACCTACACCAGGAAGCGAACCAACATTGATGCCAATGGTAGCAACGTCCACATAAGGAGTTGAGGTATTGGTAACCATGTCGGTAATATAAATACCTCCCAATCCCAATGGCCCTAAACCTGCGTGTCGTTTGAGAAAAGCACTTGTAAAGGTCTTATTGGTAAATTTGTTGTATGCCACTCCCCAAACCGTCCCAACTTCTTTGGCACTGCCAACTTCGGTAATCTGACTGGCATTATAAAGACCAGAACTACCATAGGCAAACTTAACCAAGGCATCACGGTTACCAGATGTGGAGTTGGCTGGGATAGGATCACCATATACATAGCATGGAATAATTATGGATGGGTTTGTTTGACAAAAATCAGTAGGATTGAGAATACCTAAATCCACGTTGCAATCGGCAGAAGTTACAAACTGTGTAGTTGTACGTCCGTCTGTACCGTTTATAGTCCCATGACCAGCAAAGGTAGGTAAGCCTGAAAATTCAACACGAATCGGGTAAGCAGCTGATGCTATGTTTGAAAAGACATATTTTCCAAAGGCATCGGTTGTAGTAGAACCTACTTCATTGCCATTGCAATCGAATGTTTTCACTATCACATTTACTAAACCCGTGCTTTCACCCGCTTGTTTGATACCATCTGCATTAAAATCGTTCCAAACGGTACCACCCGTTTGTCCTGCGGTACATACTGTTGGTGGACAGGCTGGTGGCAAAACAATATTAGGTATTTCAGCTTTACAGGTAGCTGCGGCATAAGTTGCACCAATGAAAGCTTGAATATCTGCTGTACTTGACCCATTAGCATCCACTTCAAAAGCCACAACTTGCGGACTCAAAATCGAGCCGTTTCCATTTGTTGAAGTATAAGCCCCAGGATTGATGGTCCTTCGTTGACCTGCAAAAGTAACCGAAATACTATCAGACGCATCATTTGCCGTGGGACTAACCGTGGCATTTGCCCAGGCCACTTCAACGCTCACAGTGGCTTTGGACACTTCGCCGTTTTGATAACAGCCCGATACAGTGGGTTTTAAAGTAATGGTACAAGTAGCTTCGCTTACTCCAATATCAAGAGAGTGATTATTTTCGCCAGCATTTCCGGTTTTCAATGAGATAGTACCTGAACTAGAATTGTTGTCTGTGAGTACGTTACCTGCACCCGTTGGTGAGAAAGCAGTACAAGAAGCCAACACCCCCGTGCCTAAGGCTGTTTTAACTTTGATAACATAGTCTTGGTTAGCTTTAAGATTTGTAAAGTACCAAGAGCCCTTTTGACCGGCCAATGTAGCCGAGATTACGGTTTGTACAGGCGACCCTGTGGCCGCAGTTCCTTCATAAAGTTCTATTTCAACACCGTCAATGCCATCTTCTCCCGCATCCTGGATACCGTCATTGTTGGTATCTTTCCAAATGCGGTTCCCAATTTCGATCGATTGGACCGAACAGGCAATTTCAATATCACCCAAGCCATTTGCTTTGCCAAACAGAGGATTGGGCAAAGGAGCACTGTAATCATAATCATAAATTATGTTTACACCATTTGTCAAATTAAACGTTTTTGTACTTTCGCTAATAAAGGCAATGGCACCTTTATCTCCTCCCGGAAGCGTATTGGTAATAATCGTTTGTTGAGCAGGAAATACGCCCATTCCACCCATGTGATCTCCGGTGGAATGGGTAACGTATTGGGAATAAAAGTTATTAGCGTTTGCTCCTGTTATCCCTCCACACTGACCGTTATTTTCAATTGTAAAACCACCACTTCCATTTTTACAGGCCTTTAATAAAAGACTGTTTGAACCTGAAGCACCAAAGCCCGTTGCGTCAGTACCATCAGGGTAGAAAGTGCCTGATTGATTAGCCGCCTGATCCTTAGACAAATCACGAATACCAATGATCATATCATCATTAATAAAATCAATATCAGAAATAACCGGACGTGTGAAATAGTCAAAATCTTTAAATCTACCACCAAAATATTGATTTAAACTAGCTTGATTTCCCCACATTTGGTAGCCATATTCAAATGATTTTATAGGCTTCAAGTAGGTGTAGACCGTGTTATCTCCGCTGAGCTGAAAATTTGTCACTGGTATTGGGGTAAACCCGGTGCCAGGAGTGAACTCGAATACAATACCTTGTAAATTGGGGTTTTTCCCTTGATATGGATCGGTTGTAATTTCTGACTCGGCAGTACAAACTACACCAATATATACCTTGCCTTTATAATATTTAACACCAAAGGGTCGCAGGTCGGTATCGTTGTCAGATGTAGGACCTGTAAAAGCAATTCCACCAGCAATTCCTGGAATGAATGTTGAATTTAAAACTGATTGATTAGCAATATCTATCTCATATAATTTTCGGTTAAAAAGATTCATGGCATAGAGTGTTTTTCCATCGTCAGAGATGTCAATATCTCCCCATGAAATTTTGCCGGACTCCCACCAGGAGGGATCACGTTGAAAATCAACTGTATTGGGGTGTGGATTAACACCTGTTTCTGAGTCAGGCAAATCAATGAGGACATTAACATTACCTGTCCCATCTGCTTCATAAATAGCACCTGTTGAACCTGTCGCATTGCCATTGCCTGGACCAAACCCAACGTATCGTTTGTAGTATGCAGCAAAATAGCTTTTTTTTGTATGACGCGAATACGCAGTTCCATAAACAGATCCCGTCTGTGAATGAGTAGACCAGGATTTGTCGTGAGCAGGGGCCGTTCCGGGTGGTACGCGAGTCGAAAATGGATCAGAAACAGCCGTTTCAAAAGTACCAAATGTGGTCAAGTTACCAAAAACAAAACATGGAACAATCACATCAGCGGAGCCTTCGCAATAATCGGCCGGATAGTTTACTGCTAAATTTTGCGTGGTGCTGTTCGGAAACAGGATTGTTGTCCCCCCTAAACTTCCCATTGAAGCAAATGTATAGGAATCAGGCAGTACAAATTCCAATCGGATAGCCCCCGGCGTTGCAGAAGCTACCGAATACTCTCCAGTTATATCGGTACTTGTGCCACCTCCTGTATAGGTTACAGCAAGGCTGCCACCACCTGCATCAGTAGCAATTACAGTTACACCTGCCATGCCAACTTCATTAATGGGACTTGTGGTTTCTCTGATGCCGTTTGCATTAAAGTCTCTAAAAACTGTCCCGGAGACCTGCGCATAGGTTTGTGAATGAAGAAGTGAAAAGAGACCTAAATACAAAAAGGTTCGTATAAAACCAATATTGAAACGGACACGGGTACCTAACCAAATATTTGTAAAGGGTATAAAATTGTTCATAAGCATGCATAGAATTTGTTAATTGAAAGACAAGCGCATTAAAATATTTGTAGATTTTCACTCTCCTAAACTATTATCATTCATCATGCCATACTATTATTTTGAAAGTACATAAATATGTATTTAGGATTCTTTATATATAATTGTTAATTTAAACCCGTCAAAAAATAATGAAAATAACATTTCAAGTAAGTATATATGTGGGTAATAAAATATCAAATATGATTTCTTTACAATGATTTCAAATCTAGAATTCATTCTAAAATCAAGCCAAAAATTATTAAAATTATATACATAAATATGTACAAGTATCAGATTTGCTTTATACTCAATTTAATTTTATTTGTAACCTCAGGTCAACTAAAAGCAAAAGATTCAATAGGTGAAACTCTCTATTATCAGAGAAAATTTAAAGATGCAACTTCCTATTTCAGGGTAGAATCGATAAAAGGTGACAAAAATAACAAAGCACATAATATTTTTTGGTTAGGACAATGCCTTGCAGCACTTCGACAGCCTGATAGCGCAATTGTGGCATATGAATACCTCGTCGCTGAAAAGAATATAGCGCCTATTTGGAAAATAAATGCTCTAGGAGGGTTGGCATCCATATATAGTTATCGACAGGATACCAAGAAAGTAGAATTTTATGTATCTCAAATGCTATTATATGGAAACCAATATCCAGAAAAACGCGATGCTCGATATTGGCGGATTATGGGAAACTTTTATTTTGACACATATAAGAATGATTTGGCGACTACTCATTTTATTAGATCTGCAAATACGGCTGAAAGCCAAAAAGATTCCATTGGGTTAGTTGGTTCTTATGTAATGTTGGGACGTGTATATGAAAGGCTTGAAAAAAATATTCAGGCACTTCATTATTTTGAATTAGCCATTAAAATGCAAGATGAATTGAAAATCAATCTTCATTTGCCACAATGCTATCAATCAGTAGCGGCCCTTTATGAAAATCAAAATAATTTTAAGAAAGCTTTTGAATATTATTCAAAGGGAATCTCTTTGGATACAAAATTAGGTGACAACTATGGAAGAGCCTATGGCTTAATTGGTGTGTCTAATGCGTTACTTAATCAAGGGAAAACTAAAAATGTAGCGAGCTTAATTGGAGAGGCGTATTCTATTTTTATAAAATATGACGATCAACCGTGTATTGGCTATTGTTTAAATTTGAAAGGGCTATATCATCAAAAAAACAGCAATATCAAAAAGCACTGAATTATTACAGAAAAAGTAACCAAATTCATCAATCAATTGGGTACAGTAAGGGATTAATTCAAAATTATTCACTAATGATTAAGTGTGCAGAAAACCTAAAAGATTATAAATACGCATTTCGGCTCCAGTTAGCCTCTCAAGCACTAAACGATTCGTTAGATTTAATTGAAAATAAGCAAATGGCAGAAGAGCTTACCGTAAAGTACGAGACTGAAAAGAAGGATGCTCAACTCGCCAATCAGGAGATAGAACTTCTAACCCGCCGCCAGCAACTTACTCAAACCGCCTTATTGGGGACTCTTTCTATTTTGATAATCGGTGTCGCATTCGTTTTTTATCGTTGGCAGCATAGCCAGCGAATCAAGCAAATCGAAAGTGATTTTGAACAAACCGCCAAGCAACTTCAGTCTTTCAACTATTCCGTTTCACATGACTTACGGCAACCAATTTATGGGATCGAATACGCATTGAAACAATTACACCGTACTGACCCTGCCCCAAATCAAATTCATCTGCTTGCTCAGGCGAATAAATCAGTGAACAACATGAAAGGCATTATTGAGGGCCTGCTTGACCTATCATCCATTGAGCGAAGTAGACTAGTGCTTGCCGAAGTAAATACTGAATTACTCATTAAAGACGTTTTGGAGCAAATGCCCACTCATGCAACAATTACCATAGACTCACTGCCAATTGTAAAAGCTGACGTGAGACTACTTAGACAAGTTTTTGTTAATTTATTATCAAACGCCATTAAATATTCTGATCAGCAAGCAGAGCCACACATACAAATTTGTGCCACTCAAACCATTAATAAAGTGAGCTTTGAGGTATCTGATAACGGATTGGGGTTTGACGATCAATTCGGTGATAAACTTTTCCAGCTATTTGGAAGACTACACCCTCAGGTAGAGGGCGTAGGGATTGGATTATTGATCGTCAAAAAAATTGTTGAAAAACATGGAGGTAAAGTTTATGCTTCTGGAAAACCCCATTTAGGCGCCAAATTTGGGTTTGATCTACCAACTTAATTGCTACATACCTTTATAGAAGATACGAATAGCTTCACCTTTTGAATTGACATTCAGAGCGCGGTAAATCCGCTTGATGTAAAAACGCACTCCGTCGGTTGAGAGTCCTGTCCGATCAGCTATTAGTTTATAGCTCCAACCTTCGGACAACAATTGAAGCACTTCGTATTCCTTATCGTTTAAAACTTTTAAGGGTGTTTGTTGTTCGCACACTAACTTGACGATATATTGGGCTACTTTGGCTGAAATTGCAGAGCCTCCCTTTTGAACAATATGAATATATTCGCTCAAGGTTTGCATATCAATATCTTTCAACAAATATCCTACAGCACCATTACAGAAAGCCTGGATAAGGTATTTTTCCTCTTCATGCACCGTAAACATAATGATATTGGTATCAGGAAGTAGGACTTTAAGATTTGGCAGCGCCTCAAGGCCTGTTTGGTTAGGAAGATTGATGTCCAAAAATAAGATATCAATTGTATCTACTTCTGAAAGTTGCAACTCAAACTCCTCAATACTTCCTGCAAGCAACAAAACCGCTATATTCTCCAAAGAGCCTTGGAAATCAGAAAATTGAGAAAGGATAAAATCATTATCATCAACAATGGCAATATTAATCATAGGTAAAGCAGGGCTAAGTTTATGGTAAAATTATCAATTTTTTATACATAATGATGTATAAGTGTTGAGTGATACATTATTATGTACCAATTTGGATTATAAGTTGGCATGAATTTGGAATAACTTTGTTATGTAAGTGTTACATCTTAGAAAGTCCAAAATTTAACCCATTCTTGCTCATTATACTTTAAATTTTCATAATAGAATTGAATATTCAATTTATTCTCATGTGAATCAACCAGAATATTATTAGACGAATTGCATATATTTGAAAAACCAATACATTATTTCAAGGAGAGACTTTATTAAACTATATATTATATGTTTAATATTAAACACTAAATTCATATTATTTTGAATCAAAAAATGCTAATTACTATTATTAATTCATACGCAGAAATACTCGAATATACAAGTTATTCAACCAAATGCTTAAAATTGAAAAGCAATTAAATAATATATATTCAATACAAAGTATATAGCTTAGCAAATACATCTACATTATAAATTTGATTTTTTACTTATCGACTGCTATTCTTCATTGTAAGTAGAAAATTTAAATCACCGTATATATGAAAGAACTTACATTACGAATGGATTCTTCAGTTTCACTAGAAACAATAATTATACTTCTTCAACCAAAATTCTATATTATCATTAGACTTGATGCAATACTGATTTTCAAGTAGATAAATAAAAATTCCATAATCCAGCACATGCTTCCAAGGCTGAATCGTGGTTTTCAAGATTATGCGCTCTAATACGATCAGATAAGATACGATACCTTTTCATCCCACCTATACCATGCTCGATACCAACACGTTGACTTGATAGTTGTCTATTAAAATGTTTTTGATCTTCTGTCAGTGGGTTAGACTTTTTAGATTTTGATGGCATGAAAATAGATTTACAACAATAATCTTTTGCAAATCCTAAATAACCTAAATCTAAATACACTTCTAAATTTTTAAACCAATTGAGTAATGGAAGTAATTCTTCTTTTAAAATTGTATAATCATGTGTTTTTCCAGCCCAGTATTTACTTAAAAAAAGAATCTTTTTTGATAAATCTGTAATTACCATATTCTTTATCGTATGTCTTTTTTTTTGCCGGAATAATTTACTTTTTGATCATACTCATTTATTGGTCTTTGAATAGGATTTTCAGTAGCATCAATAATCACAGTACTATGTTCTTTAAAATGTTTTTCGAATTCTTCGATTGTATCAAATGACCGTGCAGGCGCATAGCCATTATCATAAAGTGCTGATTGCAAAATACTTACGCCAAATATCTTATTACGGTTTGCTGTCGATCCATCCATCCCTGTTACCAAGCCAAGGAGATCAAACGTCAATCCACATTTTAAACTAAAAAGAGTAAAAAAAAGTAGATCTTCAATTGAAGTAATGACTGTATCCATAGGACTCTGTGCTTGTCTTTCTGGAAGTGTACAACCAAAAGTGTTTTGATATGAAGAATCAAATAATTTCAACAGTTTAATATATCTTTCCTTATTAAGCCCAGTTGCAGAACGCCATTGACGCTCATTTTTTAGATCATTTATTGATATTTTCATGTGCCAAATTTATGATTTTTTTCCATTGCAACAAGTCTATTAAAGAGGATGGATTTATGGACCTCATATCCAAACAAAACAAATTAATTAGTAATCAGGCACCAACTAGCATTGTTAAATCCTTAAATATGAATCCTGTGATATTAATAGAGGACAATAAATATAAGAGTCAATTCAGTAAAAAAGAATTAAAAATACTTAATCATTTGGCAGAAGGTAAAACATACAATCAGCGGGCGCAATTCAAATTGTCGCACCTGAATATTTTATATCTTTGAGATAGTGTTTATTTTAAACTCGACCAACCGATGACAGAAGAAGAATTCATAGAGCTTGCCCGCGCAAAATATTTGGAGATAAACCGTTTAAACGAGCTGCCTGGGCTTCTGGAGTACGAGCAGGGTTTCGTTGATATTTGGATGGATCTTGGCAGGTCGGTAGCCCAGAAAAATCTAGGGGTCAAAAGTAAAGACCGGCGTAAAAAAAAAGATTAAATGCACCCTTGGCCTACTTGAAATAGATAAAAGCCATCCGTACATTAAGGATATGCAGCACAACTTTGCCGTTAGCCCTTTGTTACAAAGTCATATGCTGGAATTTAGTAGTGACCTGCCTTTTGCACGAGGCTCTCAACTACTCAACACGGCCCTTCCACATGCCGACATTGGTGCTTCTCAATGCCAGCGCCTAACGGAATACTTTGGGACTCTGCCCGAAGTTGAAGACGCGTTAACAACTCCGGGATTCGATTTTATGCAGTCAGATCCGACGACCTGCGATGCTCCTTCGGTACTCTATGTAGAAACAGACGGTGGTCATATTCGAACCGATGAAGGCTTCCGTGAGACGAAGGTTGGCAGGTTGTTTGGCGCCCATCAACTAGTTAAAAAGTCTTCTGATTATGAAGGTATTACTCTTCGGATGGCCCTGGAAAAATCAGATTATATTGCCCAATTGGGTAGCAGCACCGAGTTTACTGCACGCTTCGATGAACTAATCGCAAATCATCGCAGCCAAACCCCCAACCTGCAACTGGTAGCCATTAGTGACGGGGCTGAATGGATCGCCCGATGGCTGGCCAACAAACATGCCGATGCGGTTGTCATCCTTGATTTTTACCATGCCACCGAGCATCTGGCCGATTTTGCCAAAGCAGTTTTCAACGACGATCGCGCCTGCTCGAACTGGATTGAAAGCTGTTCAAAACTACTTGTGGGCGGAAAGCTTGACCAGGTGATTCTGGCCATATTGCACAAGAAAAACACCTGCAAGAACAGGGCTATCAGGAAACAGGCCGATAGGCTCATCAGGTACTATGAACACAATAGATACAGGATGAAATACCATGAATACAGGGCTGCAGGATACTGTATTGGAAGCGGTGCTATTGAATCCGCCATTAGCACAGTCGTTCAGCAAAGATGCAAACTTGTCGGGCAACGATGGACCAAAGGACTAACCGCTGTACTGAATATTCGTGCCATTTTTAAAAGTCACAAAAGAATACACGTAAGGCAAGTAATTGCTCTAAAAATGGGAATTAGAAAATTTGCATAAGCGACAATTTGGTTTGCGCCCCCGGCAGCTCTTTATCGGGTGGAGGAAGTAGCTTTTCTTCTTTTGACCTGGCCGCCAGCCAGCGCATCCGGTAGGCATTCATGGCCGTAGTCCCCAGGCTGTTGATGAGCCGGTAGTTGACCACCAGCCCCACCGCCGCTCCCACACCCGGTATCAGCTGCGCCATCTTGGCCAGATCAATGTAGTCGCGGTACTCGAGCTGAAAGGTGAGCCAGTCAAACTGATGGATGTCTTCTGGTAATTGTTTACTTTGTTCATCCCAATTTTCCATGAGCCGGTATACCTCACGCCGCCGCTCCTGACTCGAAAAAGCCAGCTGAAATACGTGCAGGATAAAGAGCCGCTCGCGGTAGTCGTCAATGGGGTGCCCATAGAGAGCCGCTATTTCGAATGGCATCTTCATCTTGATTCCCAACAGCAAGGGAAAATCTGCCACTGCCAGCCAAAAACCCCCGGCTCCGGTCAGGGCTCCCTCCGTTGCACCCGTTTTCTTATAGAATCCGATGCGCTCCTTTACCACTACTTCCCGCGACTGCAGGGGTAGGTCTGTTGCGGGCATACGGGTCGTGAATCCGGCTCCGTAAAGTACGCCCCGGGTCATTTGTTTGATGGTCGCAGTGACAGCCTGATGTATTTTTTCGGGTATAAAGCGATTGATGCGGCTTTGAATGTTCTTCGCCAGCCGGTTGCCGGCCGAGGGCGGCTTCTGTATTTTTTGCTGCCATTGCTGCAATTCCTGCTGAATGATCTGTTCGTAAAGAGTCATGGTGTTCGGGAAAATATCGGTGAATACACGCATCCGGCGCGCTACTATCGTAAAGCTACCCATATACCAGGACTTTGTATAGGGGAGGCTTGTACAAATTGTGGGGGCTATGTTTGTGCGGCTAAGGTTTACTTTATATCTAAATTCTTAAACGGATTCAGCTTGCCTGGTGTTCTCCCGACCGAAAGTTTCGTTTGAGAAAGGGTTATGATGGAGACACTGCCAAAAGAGTAAGTGAAATATTTCTCACAAAAAACTTAACACCGGTTAACTTTATTCCGGCAAATATTAAGTTTCCAGGATATTAAAAATGCTCATTTATCTACCAGTTCCACCCGCACCGTATCCACATAGCTCACCCCTAGATACCCAAAGCCATTGCGGACGTTGGAAAGGACCGGGGGAGGATTGGCGAAGGTATCTTCCGAATAGCCCTCGTACTCTTGCAGCGAGCGGTGGTAGCGGTAGGTATTAGCTGTCAGATGATGCAGGTAGATCAGGGCACCGTTGGCAAAGACCCGGGTACCATCGGCCAGCGAAAAAGTCTTCAGCATCCGGTCGGTTACGGTTCGGGTTTTGCCCTCAAAATTGGTGTCATCCAGCACCACGCGGAAGGAATAGGGGTTGATGTCTGTCAATGGAACACCGTCTTTCAGGGGAATAAACTGATAGGCATAGTAATTCGGGCCGGGAGGGTCGCTGAACATAAAGGATACCGAAGCCTCGCCATCTGAGGCTTCTCCCCGTAGGCTGGCCGCCTGAATGGCGATCCGGCCCGGAATAACTTCGAGCGGGGCCGAGGCTTCTCCCAGCGTAGGATGCACCACCCTCAGCTGGTAGCTGCTATCAAAATGTAAGGCGGTATCTGACTCGTAGAGCTGGGAATTTTTGTGCAGTCGGGCGATGGAGGTTTCCGATTGTACCAATTGAACCTGAGCCTCGATTAATTCGTCTCTGCTGGCTGTAATGGGCAGGGGTACCGTTCGGGACACATACACCCCGATTCCCTGATTGGTAGCCAGTCCGATCATCACCAGCCGTTCGACCGCCGGAGGCAAATCCACATTTTTCTGGGAAACCATTTCACAGGAAGCCAGTAAAATACCAGCCATAAATGCTATCAGGACATTTTTCATAGGAATTTGTAGCGAATACTGAGAGAAGGAAGGATAGGAAACACCGCCGCTGATCGCATCACGTACCGATTTCCAACACGGTTACCCTGGCTATCCACCACGATCTGCCGGGCCGGGTACAGCCGGTAGGTATTGCGGCGGCTGTACACATTGTATATGTTAAGACTTACTTCCCAGTACTTGTTTTCTGGCCGGTCAAATCTCCTGGTTAAGGAGGCATCCAGCCGGTGGTAGTCGGGCACCTTGCCAGCATTAAGGTCATCATAAACCACATAGCCATACCCCAGTGGGTTATCAGCAATGCGTCCCACCGGTGCATGGTAGCGCTGACCGCTATAATACAGCCACAGCAGCGACAGCCGGGTTTTGCCGGAAATCCGGAAAAGTGCGTTGGCGTTGAACGAATGGCGTCGGTCGTAGATGTATGGGAACCATTGTGCGTTGTTGAGAGCTTCAAACCGCCTCTGACTCCATGACAGGGTATAATTCAGGCCCAGGTCCCATCGGTTCAGGGTTTTGCTGGCGGCCAGTTCGGCCCCGTAGGCACGCCCCCGCCCTCCGCTGAGGGTGTTGGCCTCCCAGTCATAGTACACAAAAGGAACGCCGATGATGTACTGATACTGACTCAGGTTGTGCATTTGCTTGTAAAATATCCCCAGATTGTAGCGAAATCCCTTCAGGATCTGCGACCACCCAACTGCGTACTGCCAGGCAGACTGCGGCAGGATGCGGGCCGTGGAAGGTACCCACATGGTTTTGTCCACCAGCTCGCCCTCCTGCACCAGCGCGTGGTTGTACTGCATGGTGCGCGACGCGCTCAGTTGCAGGTGCGATTCCCCGTCCCGAAAACTCAATGAGGTGCGGGGCTCAAAGCCTGCGTAGCGAACCCCCGCCGACTGAAAGCCGGAGTAGCGCCCGCCCATCGTCCACTGCCAGCGGGGCGACAGGTCCAGGGAGAGACTACCGAAGTACGCACTTTCAAAAGCCATGCGGGTGGGCTCCTGCAAGATCAGCGAGTCGCCCAGAGTACCTTGCAGGCGGTAATTGATGGGCTGGTAGCGATGACGGATCAGCTCGACTCCGGCTTTGGCCCGGAGCCGGGCACTAACCAGCCACTCGGCCAGCAGGTTGGCCGAAAGGTCAGATATAGCCCCGCGGCTTCGGTTGAGCGCTTCATCCGTTTTAGTGTAGATCAGCTCGGGAATCAGCCAGGGTTGCGCCTGCTGCGACTCTACCTGAAACTGCGTGTTCCCCTCAATGTACCTAAACGAATAGTGCGTGGCGTGTAGACCCGTTTGCAGAAACAGCCTCGGCCCCAGCACGTGGTACGACCGGGCCGAGAGCAGTTGGTTGGTCAGTCGGCGGTAGTTCTGGTCACGGGATCGGCCCGTAGGGTTGTTTTGCAGGATGCGGTAGTCGTCAACACCCCGGTAGTAGCTCAGAAAAACCTTATGATTTTTATTGAAAGCATGGTTAAGCTTGACGTTCAGGTCGTAGAAGTTATAGCCGAAAAAGTTATCCGCCTTATGGTTGCGAACGGCTTTTTCCTTGCCCAGATTGAACAAATTGAGGTAGGCCGACCGGGCCGCCACCAGTACGGAGGTTTTGTTGGGTACCAGCGGCCCTTCTACGGTGATCTTCGAGCTGATCACCCCCAGCTCAGCCTGCCCTTCCCAGCAATTTTTATTGCCTTCCCGAAACGCCACATCGGTCACCGACGACAGGCGTCCGCCAAACTCTACCGGAAAATCTCCCTTGTAGAAATCAACTTTCTGTATGGCATCGGGGTTGAACAGCGAGAGAAAATTGAATAAGTGTCCGGTGCTGTAAATCGGTGCCCCGTCAAGGTAGAAGAGGTTTTGGTCATTGCCCCCGCCGCGCACCTGAAAGCCCGACGCCAGCTCGCTGCCTGGTACCACGCCCGAAAACAGCGAGATAGCTTTGATCAGGTCACGCTCCCCGCCAATGCTGGGTAGATTACTAAGCAGGCTGGGCGTGATGGTCAGATGATTGATATTGAGAAGCTGCTGATTGCTGCCCTTGATCTCTACGGTTTGTAAAGTTAGCGGGCTCAATGCCACCGAAAGCACGGTATCACCTGCCAACACTATCCGCCGGGGCTCGTAGCCGACAGCAGAAAAAACCACAGACCGGGCTGAACCATCCAGAATCAGGCTAAAATACCCGTAGCGGTTGGTGATGCCCAGGGCCCGCCGGCTGCTGTCCGAAATAGCCACAGAGGCCAGTGGCTCCCCGGAACCTACCTCAATAACAACCCCCTTGACGATTTTTTGGGGCTGCGCCCAGCCCTCCCCGGAGCTCCATGCCAGCAGGCAGGCCAGTATAGTTATTTGAATAATGCGCATCGAAAAAATCATCATCTCTACTACCTACCTACTGTCTTTTTTTCCGCCCAGCAACTGCCAGCCCAGAGAGAAACCTACTGTTTTTCCAAAAAACAGAATTTTACGACCAAGTTCTTTATTTTCCGTATTCACATCGTAATGGCTCAAGCCTTTGGTATAAAATACTTCAGCCCTGATTTGGCGATATTGATAGCCCATCCGGGCATTCAGCCCCCAGAAAACAGGCACAGGCTCTGATATAAAGGTATTCCTGTTCAGTTGAAGGTTTATTTGAGGCCCCAGGCTTACAAAAGCCCCCCGGTAGGTGGCTCCCAGGCGGGTACTTAGCCCCAGATAGTGGTAACGATTGCGACCGACTACTGTATCTGTACGGGGAATGTAGCGTTCCTGACCCAGATTTGAAAATTCCAGATCCGTATCCAGGAAGATCCACTTGCGTATGGGTAAACTTGCCCATACCCCTGCCTGATACCCATCCGAGCCACGCACTCCCGTCAGGTACAAAATTTGATTTTTCGGGCGTTGGGCCAGACGGGTATCCATGTAGTTTAGACCAGCTTTGATACCGAAAGCGAATTTGTCAGGGATTTGGGCGTGGGAGTATGTGTGGCATATTACCAGAATGACGAAGGTAGTGATACAGGCTTTTTTCATAAGTGGTGGTTTGAAAACTTCAAATTGTTGCATAATTCCTTCACCTCCATAAAAATACTTTTGACCCCTTACAGGTAAGGTAATTCCTTTCCATATAAGGAGTCAAAGCCTGCCTTGAAAGTTGGAATAGAACTATTTTTCCTATACGGGGCTTTCTTTATTGCAAAAGAGTGACATATTTTTGAGAAAACAAATTAACCCAGGTTAACTTCGTACCGGATAATGTTAATTTTTTAGTGATTTTATCCATTTTTCTATACTGAGTTTCTTAAAACCGACGCAAAAAGTAACTTTTCGGTCACTTCTTCTTAGCCCGGAGGCGGCTCAGGCTTTCAGGGGCAAGGCCCACGAAAGAGGCGAGGTGTTTGTTGGCAATGCGGTCCTTTAAACAAGGATACTCCCGCTGAAACCACATCAGTAGCTCCCCGCTGCTGTACAACCGGAAGGCCCGGAGCCACATTTCTTGGCGAACCAACTGCCGTTGGGCTACGAGGTAGGGCAATTGAGACAGGCCCGGATGCTGTCGGTACAGCTCTGCGAGATCTTCGGCTGTTAGGGTCATTACCGTTGTTTCTTCCAGAAATTCGAGGGTAAGCGCCCCACCGGTAGCATCAGGTGCCCCGGTAGTAAGTGGTAGAAACTGCGTTTCACAAACAAAGCAGGCCGTGGTCTTGCGGCCTTTGGCATCCTGGTAGTAGCACCGGGCCAAGCCCTCGTAGATTAGATGCAGGCCTTGTTGGAACGGGTCGAGGGTGGCAAAAATTTCTTTGCGGGAAAAAGTGCGGACGCGCAGCCGTTTTAGAATGGTCGTGTGGACAGCCGGTGAGCACTCCATCAGCGACTCTACCGCTTTCTGAAATGCCTTTTCAGGTTGAGTTGTGTGGTTCATGCAGTTGAAGGGTGGAAAATGCTGGCAATATAGAAAAATATAGTTACATCCATAAATTTTTCACCACTAACCACCCCACTCTCCTACTAAATCGGTCGAAGGTCTTGCTAATTAATAGCCTGAGCAGGGTAAACAATCGGTTTTGAAACAGCTAACAACATGAGGGGGAAACATCACGGCAGCTGATTCTTTGAAATATAGACGCCCCCTCTTCCTTCCCTGCTGTTACAAAAAGAAAAGGGTCTTTTCCCGGACTCCCCATAACCCCTCAATCACCTGGTCAATTGGTGACTTTATTGTATACCAGTTCTGGTTCTCGGGTTTTACCGTGTCTGTTTCTTTCCTATTGCAGGCTAATACTCCGAGCAGAATCAGAAGGGAAAGCACATTTTTTCATGGAGATAAAATTAAGTTAATTAAAGTTATAAAAGTCTATCTAAAATACAAAGGAAGGAGCCGAGGATACAATCTGGTCAGTCAGCCGGCTAAATACCAGACTTGGAGCCGGATAAATGTTTTTCTACTTGATGGTCAGGCCTTTGAAAGTAACGATCAACTTTTCAGGAAACGGTCTGTTCTGACTCGTGAAGGACAGCCGTCAGCTGCTGGCAGTTGTCAGCTTGGCTGGCTCGCAAAGAACTGACGGGATTGAAATTTTAAATTATTTATTTATCTTTGTGATCAAGATAATTGATAAACAAGATAATTTATGAGAAGTGAACAAGTCCAGGCGATCAGAAAACTTGGTCAGAAGTACGCCTACACTTCGGTTCAAATGCACGAGGCAATTGCCAGAAAAATGGGCTTTGCCAGCACGGACCACAAATATTTGGGCTTTTTTCTGAAAGGTAAGCTGACTGCCGGAGAGCTGGCAGTAGTAACCGGACTGACAACAGGGTCTGTAACCGCACTGATTGATAGATTTGAAAAAAAGGGTTTGTTGAAAAGGGAGCCCGATTCGGCTGATAGAAGGAAGGTGTATATCGTCCCAGAGAGCGAGAAAATAATCGCGCTTTTGAAACCTTTTTATGATGAATTTCAAAATGAAACGGAAAAGATTATCGCCTCATTTTCAGATAATGAAAGAGAGGTAATAGAATCTTATCTGAACAAATCTTTGCAATTGGCCAATCAAACCATTGAAAAACTTAATTAAGCATACAACATGTCTAACAAAAATGAACCCCAAATGGCCCACACAGCCCATACCCCTTTCATTCAGACGTACTTACATGGAACAAAGGCTGATTTGAAACTGGGGCAACTATTGGAGGCTGGATACAACTCGAACTTTGGGAAACAAAATAAAGCCAGATACATCTATTTCACGGCTACCTTAGATCCCGCCGTTTGGGGAGCTGAATTGGCCAAAGGCGATGGACGGGAGAGAATCTACCTGATTGAGCCGACGGGTCCCATCGAAGATGATCCAAATCTAACCAACCAAAAATTCAACGGGAATCCATCGATGTCCTATCGTTCGCAGCATCCTCTCAGAGTAGTTGGTGAAGTAACTGTCTGGCATAGCCATTCCCCTGACCAAATTGAAGCAATGAAACAAGCAATAGCACAACTTGAAGCTCAGGGAATTGGGGCAATCGAATAAGCCTGGACAAATTACCTCTACTCTTTACAAACCCGAAAGAACCAGGCTGATCATTAGAGACGGGATGAAATTCATGGTTCTAAATTGCACTTTCTGAGGTCAACAAATCTAATTTCCGAGTCCAACCACAACTGCCTGTTTGTTGATAGCAAAAAAATCCGGCCTGAACTTTCCATTTGGCCGGAGAAGTAATCTGGTGTGTGACACTTTTAATGAACTGGCTGCCTTTAATTTTGTGTGACTTTCAATTGATTCAATTCTGAAAATTGAAATGTATTTTTGGTGAAAGAAGCATCAGCAACCAAATGCCTGCATTCTTCGCTTCAACTAGCCATTATTTTTCCACGAGATCACAATCCGTAACCAGGCTGTCAGTGGTCAGATGGACGAGTATATAGGTGTCCGGCAGATTGGACTTCAATTGGTAGGTTACTATTTCGCTTACGTCGCTTTCATGGCCTTGAATTCCCCGGCCGGTGACGTTTTCGGAATGAATAAACGTTAATGAATTCAACAGTTGCGGCTCTGGTATTCCTCCGGCAAAATCACGCTTTGCTCCCAAGGTGAGGCCTGATGCTTCTTCCAGTTGTTTACCCCCCTGTATCATAGCCTGCAAAGCCAACAGGATTTTTGGTGTGCGTGATGGATCCGGGTCGGCATAGGTTTTAGTGGCATCAACAAGCGGCCCGATACGTGGTACAGCCCGCTCATAGCCCTGGTCTTTATCTTTAAGCGTGAAGCCAGTCACATGTCCATTAGCGTCAACAGTGAAGGTCACAGAAACATTGCGGTCATTGGATGTAAAGGTATTAGTAGCGACGGGCACAAATTCTTCATCAACAAATCCATCTTCCAGGGTAAAAAGGCGCTGATTGTCTGCTTCAAACGTGATAATTCGATTATTAAATAATTATATCGACCTTTAACAAGAAGATAAGTCGTTACAAGCAAACGAAATTAAGAAAAGGATTTTCAAGAAGAGCAGCCATTTAACCTGTAATTGGCCATTTGAAAGCCAATTACAGGTTATCAAGAAATTTTTATAAAGGGATAAAAGGAGATGTAATCAATGTCATGTTAGCAGCCGCACCGATGAACTTCAAAAGAATGATCAACATTTGGAAGGAGGTTTTTGTCGCAATTTTTCGAAGTATGGATCAATTTGCTTGCCGGGCAAGATATCAACAACACTTTTTAAGGCTTGACTAATTATATTAAAAAAAGTCAAGCTGAATGGATCAGTCAGCAGAAGTTTTCGAAGTGCTACGTGTGGGGCGCAAAAGCGGCGTAAGTATAAGAGAATTTGGATGGGGGCACTTTTTTACCTGTGATCCTTCATGGCCTTCGAGATCTTGGATCAATCGCAAATTAAGTACAAGCAGTTTTCAATTTAGCTCTAGGGCTCTCTAAAATTTCGCTTGCCAATGCCAGGGCCTAAATGCCATAATGAAAACTACTACCGACCTGGGTAAAAATTCCGAACTCTGTAAAAAGATTGGCGCATACTACACTCATCCCACCCCTTTTAATTTCTTAAAAAAACCATCGCCGTAGGTATCGCTGATGGGAATGGTGTGCCCCGCTATCTGTATTCTGTTTTTCTCTATATGATCAATCTTGTTGATGGCCACCAGAAAAGACCGGTGTACACGCGCAAAATCCTGCGCAGGCAAAAGTTCTTCCAGTTGGGCAAAGCTCAACAGAGTCATGATCTTTTCCTTGATGGTGTGAATCCTGAGGTAATCCTTCATCCCTTCAATAAACAAAATATCGACCGTTGAAATTCTTTGAATCCGGTGGCCTACTTTCAGGAAAATATACCTGGGCTCCGCCAAAGTCATCTGTATATGCGGTGGCTGTTTAAACCCTGTCTCCTGATAAAGGCGCAGGACTCCCTGGTAAAACCGCTCAAAAGAAAAAGGCTTCAGCAGATAATCCTTTACTTCCAGATCAAACGCTTTCAGCGCATATTGGTCGTAGGCAGTAGTAAGGATAATCATGGGCCGGGGTTTTAGCATCGGAATAAAGCTCAGACCATCCAGGTCGGGCATATTGATGTCCAGGAAAAGAAGCGCAGGTTTGTCCTGATCCAGTTGCGCGGCTGCGTCCAGGGGACTCACAAAGCTGCCCATCAGTTCCAAAAAGGGAACCTTGGCTATATATTCTTCCAGTATTTCCTGAGCCAAAGGCTCATCGTCAATGATGTAGCAGGTAAGTTTTCGTATCATGAGACTGCATTTTTAGACCCTGGATATGTAGAACAATCGTAAACAATTCGTCCGAATGACTGACTTCCAGACTATGCTGCTGAGGGTACAACAAAGCCAGCCTTTTTCGGACATTGGGAAGACCGATACCTCCGGGTTCTTCCAAGGAATTTCCTGGGTTTTTTGCTGACGGATTTTGGATGCTAAAAATAAGGGTATTGTCATTTACTTCCACCTTCACCTTTACCTGGCCGGCTTCCAGACGGGCCGGACTATGTTTGTAAGCGTTTTCCAACAGGTGAATGAAAAGCAGCGGAGCAATGTGGCAGGAAGCGAATTCTCCCTGCACTTTCAAATCCACGACCGGACTATTCTTGTACCGCAGCTGCTGAAGTCCGATATAGTCCCGCAGGTAGTCAATTTCCCGTACAAGTGGAACCAAAGCAGCGTTTGATTCATAGATCATATAACGCATCAGGGAGGAAAGGCGTTGCACAGCTTCGGGCGCAGCCGGAGCCTGTTTGTACACCAGCGTATGAATGTTGTTGAGGGTATTAAACAGAAAGTGTGGATTGATCTGAGATTTCAGGTAGTACAACTCTGCCTCGACTGCCTGTTTTTCAAGCTGTTCTTTCCGGATCGTATTCAATACCAGATTCTCTGTAATCCTGGCCAGCCAGCTAAGAAAGAGAAAGAGCGGCACAGCCGAGGCCAGGGTCATGGCGTAGTAATCCGAGAAATTACCCCACGATGCAAAAGCCCGCGGATGGAAGAGCACAAAGGGCAAAGGTCCAGTCAAAATCACGAAAAGCAGCCTGAAATAATAGCTTACTTTTCTTGCTTTCCCCTGGTAGTGGGTCAGAATATAGAAATGACTATAAAAAACATACAAACACGTCAAAAGGGTGCTCACCGTCAATGCCCGCCAGTTGGGATCACCCTCCGTCCACAGCTGTAGGCCTATTAACAACGCGAGCAGCTTCCAAACGACCAGGTGAATGAGTGTGAAAACTTTTTTTATTCTTTTCATAGATCAAAGGTAGTATTCCGGGCTCTTCCCTTATTAGTTACTCTGCCAGAAACCACTTCCAATCTACCAACCTGCCAATTGAACCTGTAAGTGTTTTGGCGGAAGAAAAGCCGCCACTGGTCGATCAATTGGCAACAGTAGCCTATCGGTTTTTGTATTCTGCTTTGGTTGCTGCTGCTTTGTTGATGAGTTAAAAGATTTCTGAGTACATCTTCTTACTGCCTTCACAATCCAGGATCAACCAAAAAGTAAAGCCATGAAAAATCTTCAAATCAGCCTTTCTATCCGCAATGTTACCAAAACCTACGCGAATGGTGCGGTGCGGGCACTCGACAATGTTTCCCTTCACATACCACCGGGCATGTACGGCTTGCTTGGCCCGAATGGTGCTGGCAAATCTACGCTCATGCGCACCCTGGCTACGTTGCAGGAGCCCGACGAAGGTAGCATATACCTGGGAGAATTAGATGTACTTGGCCACAAGGAGCAGGTGCGCCAGACACTGGGGTATTTGCCGCAGGAGTTTGGGCTCTATCCGAAGGCAAAGGCTGAGGACCTGCTTGATTACTTCGCCGTGCTCAAAGGTATTACCAATCGGGCTTCCCGCAAAGAAGTGGTAGAGGCCCTGCTGAAACAAACAAACCTTTGGCAGGTACGAAGGCAAAAACTGGGCGGATTCTCCGGGGGGATGAAACAGCGGTTCGGGGTGGCCGTGGCACTGTTGGGAAATCCGAAACTTATGATCGTCGATGAGCCGACGACGGGCCTGGACCCGGCCGAACGGGTACGCTTTCTCAACCTTTTGAGTGAGCTGGGTGAAAATAGTGTCGTCATTTTATCCACCCACATTGTAGAAGATGTGAGCGAGCTTTGCACCCAAATGGCCATCATCAACCGAGGTAAAATACTGTTGGAAGACGCGCCTTTAAAAGCCGTAAAGCAACTGCATGGAAGGGTGTGGTGCCGCGTGGTGGAGAAAAGTGGATTACCAGCCTTGGCGCGGGAGCAAAACGTAATCTCCACCAAACTTCTGGGAGGTCGAACGGTGGTCCATATTTACAGCGAAGTAGATCCCGGCAACGGATTTGAAATGCTGATGCCTGATTTGGAAGATGTATACTTCGCCACCATGGCAGGACATTTAGGAAACAATAAACCGCAAGCAGCCCAATGATTCTCTGGAAAATCTTCCGATACGAGCTGGTTTACCTGAAAGGGCGCATTTCTACCTGGCTCTACCTGGCAACCCTTCTGGCCTTCACAATTTTAATGAATGTCGTTACCACACCTGGCGACGGGGTATACCCTAACAATACTTTCCACATCACGGCCATTACGGTCATTGGCGGCTTGATCTGGCTAGTTATAGGCGCGGCCGTTGCCGGTCAGGCGGCAGCGCGGGACGTTCAGATGCGTATGCATCCGCTAATTTACTCTACTCCGGTTAGGAAACTTGACTATTTGGGCGGACGATTTCTGGCCGCCTTTGTACTGAATGCGGGACTGGTACTTGCTTTGCCGGCCGGACTGCTTCTTTCCTTCTACGTTCCGGGTATGAATCAGGAAGAATTACAGCCATTCAGGCCATTAGTCTATCTGAGTGTCTATTCCCTGATTTCCCTACCGACGGTTTTTGTTGCCACAGCGATCCAATTCTCTTTTGCGGCGCTGAGCCGGCAGGTACATTCTGGCTATCTGGCCAGCCTGCTATTGGCAGTTTTTCCTCAACTGATTGCTTTGGCGGTAGTAAAATTGCCTGGAAACTGGGACTTGCTGAAAGTACTGGATCCAATTGGAGTTGCCGGGATCGTAGGCAGCGAACTGCAAACCTGGACGCCCACCCAGAAAAATACGAGACTCATTTCACTGGAAGGAATATTTCTGTGGAACCGGCTTTTGTGGGTTGCGGTTGCTGTGGGATCGTTGTGGCTTACCTACCACCGTTTCAGCTTTGCACAGCCTGTATCCAGCCGCTGGGGGAGTGGCTTCAAAAAGTGTCCAAACGTACAGGACAAAATTGCAGCTCAAACTCCGCCATTTGCATCGAAAGTAAACTTTATTCCGCAAACACAGCGAAATTTTGGTACTGAAACCCATATCCATCAGACCCTGATGATTGCCAGGGCATCTTTTGCAACACTAGCCCGACACCCTCTTGGACTTACCCTGGTGGGGGCAATGGCCCTGGGATCAGCGCTATTTGGCAGTAAGATCATGAATGAATTAGGAATTCCGCTGCACCCTACCACCCAGCAGGTACTAGGTTACCTGACCGCCCCGGTCAGCAGTATCAATACCCCGTGGGTGGTCATTCCGCTTCTGATGATGTACCTGACTGGGTTACTTGTCTGGCAGGAACGGGATGCCGGCCTCAGTGATCTGGCTGATGCTGCACCGATACCCGAGTGGGCGCTGTTTACCGGTAAATTTCTGGGATTGGGACTCCTTCTCTTTTTCTGGATGGCCCTACTGATGACAGGAGGCATCGGGATGCAGCTGGGCCTGGGCTACCAGAAATTGGAGATTCCTCTGTACGTAAAAACGCTGTTTGGAATCCAGCTTGTTGATTATCTGCTTTTCACGATGCTGGTCTATGTGGTACAGCTCTTGGTGAATCAAAAAGAGATCGGGTACCTGGTGGGGGTATTGGCTTTTTGCTTTATGGCCTTCCCTTCCCATTTTGGCATCGAGCATCCAATGCTCATTTTTGGAGCCGATCCGGGATGGTGGTACACCGATATGCGAGGTTTTGGACAAACACCAGGGCCCTGGCTGTGGTTTAAGGTGTATTGGTTAGCCTGGGCTTTTCTGCTGGCAATAGTCGCGAGATTGCTTTGGCCTCGTGGAAGAGAACAGAGTCTGAAAAACCGCCTTCGATTCGCTAAGTACCGTTTCAGGGGCTCCACCGGGCGGCTTGCCATACTCGGTGGCGGGCTTCTGCTTACCGTAGGAAGCTTCATTTTTTATAACACCAACCTTTTGAACGAATACCTGTCTAGCTCTGATAACATGGAGCGGAAGGCTGAATACGAACGGCGTTACGGCAGGTACCTCCATAGGCCACAACCCCAATTAACGGCTACCCGGCTGCATGTTGAGCTCTACCCCGAATGGCAGCAAGCCCAGATACGGGCCACCTATACTCTGGTGAATAAGGGTTCGGTTTCAATTGACTCCATCCATATAGGCGGTGCTGTGGGAATAGCGTTCAGCGAGGTAAAATTTAATCGACCAGCTGTGGCTGTTCTGATTGACAAAAAACTAAACCACCACATATATGCACTGGAGCAACCCCTGAGGCCAGCAGATTCCTTACATGTAAACTTTGTAGTAAGGTATAAAGAGCAAGGTTTTCGGCCCAGGGGCATTGAAGCACTAGTGGTGGATAATGGCACCTACTTCACAAATTACGACCTGCTCCCCACGATTGGCTACCAGCGCTATCGGGAAATTAACGATGCGGTGCTGCGGAAAAAGTACCAGCTTACAAAGCGTCCTTCTTTGCCTTCCCTCGATGACCAGGATGCGCGCAAAAGGCCATTCATTACCGATCAGACGACCTTTGAGGCCATCATTGGTACCGCAAAAGATGAAGTAGCCATAGCACCTGGAAAGTTGCACCAAAGCTGGTCCAAAGGGAACCGGCGCTATTTCCACTACAAAACCGATGCATCCATTGGAAGCGAGTACTCCATCCTGTCAGGGAAATATCAGGTGCGGGAAAGCAAGTACAAGGGAGTCGCAATCAGGATCTACCATCACCCCAGCCATGCGCATCACATTGAGAAGATACTTCAAAGCGCAGTAGCATCGCTGGGGTATTATACCGAACAGTTTGGAGCTTACCCATACGAGTATTTAACCATCGCCGAACGCGCTGGATTGGGAGGTGGAGCAACGGCGGATGCAGGCATCATATACTACGGAGAACAGTATTCACTGATGAACCCCGACCAAAGGCCGGGTGGTTTTGATCTTCCCTACTACATTATGGTCCACGAAATGGCGCATCAGTGGTGGGGAATGGCCCGGTTAACACCCGCTTATCTCGAAGGTGCCGGTGTGCTGATTGAAGGTCTTGCTGTTTACTCGGGCATGCAGGTACTGGAAAAGAACTATGGGGATGGCCATTTGCGGCAATACGTGAACTTTCTGCATTCCTCCTACGAAATGCCCCGCTCACTCGCATCGGCTTCCCTGCTTCGGGCAAATGAAGATTTTCTATACTATAGAAAGGGTGGGATCGCCATGCATGCGCTGGCTAAGTACATGGGGAAACAAAAGGTCAATGGGGCACTGCGGCGTTTGCTCCATAAACGCACGTCAGGAGTACTTCCTTTGCCAAATACCCTGGATCTTTATCGGGAACTACAAAACGTTACCCCTGACTCTTTGAATTACCTGCTTGACGACCTGTTCAAAACCAACACCTACTGGCGGCTTAAAACGAATCATTTTTCATCCCAGCCAACCAAAACTGGTCAATGGCTGGTAACCATGCAGGTGCAGGCTCAAAAGGTGATCGTCGATGGTACGGGTCGCCAAAAGGAAGTACCCATGAATGACTGGCTGGAAATTGGCATGTACGAAGAAGGAAAAGGATTGAACCAACCAATCTACCTGCAAATGCACCGCATCCGGTCGGGTGAGCAGACCATACGAGTGACCCTGCCACGAAAGCCGGAACGCGGTGGAATCGACCCAAACCACCTGATGATTGATCTCAGGCCTGACGATAATATTCGGTAAGGAACAAGGAATTCAGAGGTATTGTAAAGGGTGATGAAACTTTCGAGGCAGTGCGTAATGTTCAGAATGTGGCTAACCAAGGCATGGGCCAGCCACATATATTACTAATTCATTCATTGGACGGTGAATTTAAATTCCACATTAACAGACACGATGCTCCTTTCCATCCCAAAGCGATATGCTTTCGGGCAAAAGTTGCAGGATTCTATCACTTTCGTTTAATCGAATTTTGCATTTTTGAGTAGAAAAATTAATGACATAATATCGCTTTTCGCCAGCTTCATTTTGAAGAAGAAGACAATCGCAACACCTGGGATTTGAAGAGTGGGTAAGACCCAGTAAAGTAGGTTTAAACAGTTTTATCTGTTTCAAATAGTCAAAGACTGGGAAGGTTTTTCTCCTTGATTCATCCCCTGCGGCAGGCATCAGACCATTCTCCCCATGGGTTTCAAATAGTGTCAGCTGACTGACTCCTGCCAAATAGCGGAGGCTAAGCAGCATATAGGCTGCGGCAAAGTCGGTATGCAACCGAGGATCGTGGGCGTAAGCCGAATCTCGCACCCGAAATGTAAGAGGCGAGCAATGAATCGATTTGGTCGAATCTACAAAAGATTGAGCCGTATGAATGGTGTATGCCTGCGCCTCACAATTCTCAATAATTGTCCGAAAATCAAAGGCATGGACCTGGGGATTGACCGAAAAACTTACAAAATCAAAGGCTTCATGCGTGGGCCGATTGCGGTTTAGTTCCGCAAAAAACTGCTGGGTCCCGTATCCCACAGGTATAGCCGGAAAGTATTTTTTCAGAACATCGTACACCATTTCAAACTGACCTGAATTTTTTCCATCCCACAACGGAACTACCAGAATACTACTAATTTGTGTGCTCTTTGCCGTTAATTCCGTGACTAGTTCCACCAGTTCCTGCCAGACGTTATGTCCAAACTCAACCACTAGTTCAAGCGAAGTGAAAAGTAAACGGGCATCGGCATACACCCTGCGAAAATCCTGGATCCAGTCAACCTCAGCAAGATTTATAGTGTAGCGATAGTGATCAAAAGGCACCTGATGGAGTCTGCTAATGTCCTGGGGAGTAAGAGTAAGAGCATTTCGCGCCAGTCCGAGTGCTGGAAATGGAACAGTTCCGTGTTCTGTAATGTCAATGCACTGGATTTTTACCTGGCTTACAAAAGGCAGATTAGATACTGGTTGGAAAACCACCTTTTGCCAGATCTGATCGCCTTTTTTGATCGCCACCGGTTTGACAAGACGCAAAGGGGTACTATACGTTTTGAAGGAATGGTCCGTCCAGTTGCGCTGATCTTCGGTTTCAAATTCGTCGCCTTCAAAACGGAGTTGGGCCTCGAACCCGGTGCGAGTGTGCCATCCCAGGGCAGCTATTTTAAGAAATGGCTGGTGGGGGCTGATTAAGTCGGGAAAAGTACCTGCATACGTTTTCCCATCCGGCTGCGTAATTTCGACAGGTTGCCCCACGCAGGAGTCTATTGGGTGCAACACGCAAAAGCCGATGCGATTGCGAAGAAAGTCACTCTCGGCTGTTCCCTGTAAACTACAACTAATTTCCCCATCCGAATTACCAATCAGTTCAACTTCTGCCCGGTAGCTTACCTCTTTCTGTTTAAAAAGTGCTGTATAGCGAATGGAAAAAGAATTCTGAGTATTAACTATGTTCTCCTTTTCAATCGAATAGGGTATGGTATTCCACTCCTGATCCCGAACCGCCACGTAAACCATACGTAAAAGCTCTTCATCCTGGTGGTAAATATACCGTAGTTTACCCAGCTCGTAAGTACACACCACCGGGCCTGCCCGCAGGGAAATCAGGGGTGGTAATTTATCTTTGGTTCCAAAATATCCTGATGAATTCATAGCGTAGGTGTTAAAACCCAAATACATTGGTACTGTCAATTTCGATCGAACCCGTTGTGACCGAACGCGGGATCGGAATGATCCCGGTGGCGGCATCGTTGCTCGACAATGGAAGGGTTTTATGGCGCATGTCAAACAAAAACTGGGCTCCTAAATAGGTGAACAACTTTCTTTTTTGTCCAACAAGATACTGCACCACGCCATCCCTGATGAGTTGAATATGTTCAGGTTCGGCATCAACGGTGGTTAGTTTAACCTTTCCGACCTTTCGGGCTTCTTTGACGGCAAGGGCCATACCGGGTCCGGAATTGGAATCAAATCCCGCCATCCCTGCCAAATCCGGATGGGCGGACAGCAGATCCGAGGCCACGCGGGCGGCGACTTCTACGTTGGCTTTGTCATCATATTTGCCAATGAATACAATGCCTGGAAATTTTTTAATGGCATCCTGGAAGCCAGAGAAACCAGCTTCCATATTTTCCATACCCAAAATACCCATGACGGCAACCTTCCCCTTCCCACCGATGAGTTTGGCCATGCGCTCGCCCTGCAAACGGCCCATTTCGTACCAATCACTTCCAATAAAGCTGTGACGATTAGAATTTGGAATTTCAGAATCGTAAACCACCGTTGGTATTCCGGCCTCAACGGCTTTTCGAATTGCCTGGGCAATCCCAGGGTCAGTACCGTTGATCAGCAGGCCGGCAGGTTTGGATGGAATTACCTGTTCAATAGTAGCAATCTGGGCTGGCACGTCCCATTCGGAAGGCCCAAGGATGGTCGTTTTTACCCCCATTTTTTCTCCCCATGATTTAAAGGCAGCCTGATCGTGATTGACATATAAGGGCAAATTCACGGCGGTGGTCACCATCACATACTCTTCGTTTGGATCAACGGTTTCGGAAGTGATAAATGTCTCTTTACCTGCTGTTTGTGTAGCAGACACTTGGCCTGAGCGCGGAGGGGGTTCACAGGCCAAGAAAATAAACAGACTAACCCAGTATAGTTTTTGATAGTTCATACAATTCATAGCTGCTTATGATTTGAGTTTTACCCGCTGACTTCGGCGAATGAGCCATTGATCCAGACCGACGGCAGTAATCAGGATACTTCCCAGAATAACCTCCTGCCAGTAGCCCGATATTCGGCCAATAATAAGCGCGTTGTTCACAATGGCCATAAAAAGAGCTCCCAGGAAGGCTCCGCCAATTTTGCCATAGCCTCCCGAAAGACTGGCCCCTCCCAAAATTACCGCGGTAATCACCCGTAGTTCCAGACCTCGACCAGAGGTGGATAGGGCGGCTCCGAGGCGGGAAGAAAGCAGGATTCCGGCAATACCTGCCAGCAAAGCAGAAATAACAAAGGCCCATATCTTCATTTTTTCAACTTCAATGCCCGATAGCCGGGCCGCTTTTTCATTGCCACCAATAAAATAATAGCGCCGAAAAAACACGGTTTTATTGACCAGCCATGCCATGACCAGCACAGTGCCAATCATATACCAGACTGGTGCCTGTAATTTTAGAAGCCGCGACTGACCGATGTAAATAAACTCGTAGGGGAAATTCTGGATTCCTGCACCGCTCAGCATGAGGGCAAAGCCCCTGACGATGCCCATCATGGCCAGGGTTTGGATCATCGGATTAATTCCCCCTTTGGCAATAAACCATCCGTTTACAAACCCAATCACCAGCGAGCCGAGTAGTCCGGCAAGAATTGCCAGAAAAACGGGGGTTTGGTGATAGTACATCAGATAGCCCGCCATACCTCCCGAAAAAGCAACCGTGGATCCCACCGAGAGGTCAAACATTCCGGCAATCATCAGGATCATCATTCCAACCGCGACGATGGTGTCAATGGAGAGATTCAGCAAAATTTGAGAAAAATTATCAACCGTCGCAAATTGCGTAGGAAAGACAATTGTCATAAGTACACAAAGCAGCAGCGTAGTAAAACCGAGGGTCAGAACGCGGTCCTGTAAGTGTTTGGTCAGGTTCATGGGCATCAAGTTTTTTAGGGTGAGGAAATGGAATCGGTACGGCCCGAAGCATAGTGCAGAAGGTTTTCTTCGGTAGCCTGCTCTCGTGTTATTTCTTTTACAATTTGCCCCTGATACATCACCAGCACCCGATCCGACAGGGCGAGCAATTCGGGTAATTCGCTGGAAATCAGCATAACACTTTTTCCGGCCTTGGTTTGTTCTTTCAGCAATTCGTAAATTTCAGCTTTCGCCCCAACGTCAACCCCATGCGTTGGCTCATCGACTATAAGCAATTCGGGCCTGGTATTCAGCCATTTGGCAAGGACCACCTTTTGTTGATTTCCCCCGCTTAATTTCCGAACCTGCTGCCAGACAGAAGGGGTACGGATGGCCCGATTCCGGCAAAGCTCCTGCGCGTTCTTTTCATGAATATGTTTTCGATACCAGCCTTTTTCAAGCTGAGAGGAAGCAATATTCTCAACAATTGATTTTTCCATAAAAAGTCCTAGCCACTTGCGTTCCTGGGGTACATAGGCAATTCCTTTCTGAATAGCCTCTCGGGGCGATTGAGGTAGAAAAGGTTGACCCTCGAGCTCAATTGTTCCGCTTAGGGCGGGAGTTTCCCCGAAAATTGCCAGAGCTAATTCGGTACGTCCGGCGCCAACAAGCCCGGCAAAGCCTACAATTTCTCCTTTTTTTATCTCAAAACTCACATTCTGGAACCCTTTACCCGATAGGTTTTGCACATGAAGCACTACCTCTGAGGTGGCGTGGGACTTTGCCTGAAAGGTGGTAAGGGCCCGGCCAACCATCTTTTGAATGAGCTGATCAACCGTGATTTCGTTTGTAGGAAACGTACCCTGATAGCTTCCATCTTTGAGAACCGTAATACGGTCAGAAATCTGCATAATTTCCGGCATTCGGTGAGAAATATACACCACCGCCGTGCCCTGCTGGCTTATCTCCCGAATTATTGAAAAAAGAACCTTGCTTTCTTTGTCAGTCAGCGAGGCGGTTGGTTCATCCAGTATAAGCAGCCGGGGCCGAACGATCAATGCTTTTCCAAGCTCAATCATCTGCCGGGCGGCTACCGAAAGAAGTCCGGTTTTTTGCCCGGGATCAAGAGCTGCCATTCCAAGGCGCACAAGCATTTTTCTTACCTGATGATTTTGTTCGGCAAAATCGATCATCCCAAAGCGTGTAAGGGGTGGATGTCCGGCAAAAATATTTTCGCCCACGCTTAGACTATCGATTATACTAAGTTCCTGATAAACAATTGAAATGCCCAATCGAGCCGCCTGCTGAAACGAACGAATGCTCACCGGTTCATTTTCCCAATACAATTGTCCTTCGTCCGGTTGAACAGCACCCACCAGACAATTCATCAGGGTACTTTTGCCGGCTCCGTTTTCCCCACAAATGGCGTGTACCTGGCCGGCATGCACTTCCAGAGATACCTTGTTAAGGGCTTTTACACCAGGAAATGTTTTGGAAACATGTTCAATTCGGAGCATAGACAGGCCTTGCTTTGGTATTCAGGATAAATAAATAACTCTTCCCTCTGCTGCTGATGCATAGCTGGCCCACACCAGCGCCACAGTTTTGAGATTGTCCGAACCCGTGGTTTCGGCATTTCCACCGTTTAGTCCGAGCAGGATATTTCGGTTACATTCTACTATACTTGCGTGCACTACCGCATAGTCGGGATCGAGCCAGGGGTACATCACGGGACGACTTATTTCGCAGGTCGTACCTTGCCTGGTAGTCATTTTCAGTTCAAAGTCATGACCTAATGCGACCGAGCCTTTATCGCCTTCCACCAGTACGAGTGTCTGAGGAAAGCTTTCTTTTTCAAGTATAGATGCATAGGACATTTCTACGAAGCAATGTAGACCACCTTGCATTTCCAGAAAGACATTGGCTACATCTTCACCCCGAATGTTGGGATTTACCCGCCGGGTTTGGCAGTAAACCGAACGAGCTTCCCCAAACAAAAACCGACTGACATCCAGTACGTGCGAGCCGACGTCAGTCAATATAAAATGCTCTAATTCGGCCAAAAATGGCTGATTTTCAAATACCGGAAAGCCCGAGCAAAAAGAAATCCGGGCTTTGAAGGGCGTTCCGATGCGGCCAGAATCCAGGATTTTTTTGAGTGCCCGAATCGGCGCCTGCCAACGAAAGTTCTCGTGAATAAATAGCTTAACCTGCTGCTGCTCACAAAATTGCAACATTTCGCTGGCCTGGTGATACGAAGGTGCCATCGGTTTTTGGCAAATGACATCCGCCCGGTGCGTCGCAGCCAGTTTTGTAAACGCGGCATGCGTGTCCACGTCGGTAATAATGTCCACAAAGTCAGGTTTGTGCTCCTGCAGCATACGGGCTGCGTCATCGTAAGCAGGTCCGATGCCGAATTTTTTGGCTACCTGCTGCCCTCGCGAAAGCGTGCGATTATACACCGCCACGATTTCAACCCCGTCCAGTTCCTGCCAGGCGGGAATCTGATAGTTGGCCCAAAAGCCGGTTCCGATGATCGCACAGGTTCGTTTTTTCATTGGTTCGGATTATTCAGCTAATGCCTCCCTGGAAATTCATTTGAGTAAATAATACCTGGCCCGGAATGAGGCATGCCGCAGGGATTGATGTCATGAGCATCATTACACAGGGTTTTTTCTATGGCGTTTTACATCATTCCAGGCTCTTGACTAAAAAGCAAAAGGCCGCCACGCCCTAATGCCTGCTTTTCGTTCCAACCTGGCTTTCGCTTAGGGATTTGGATAATTTTTGGCCGAATCGTCCAGCATCAACACCCAATCCTGTCCGTAACCGCGCGTTGGAGGGACAAACGTCTTTTGTCCCGTATTTTCCACCGGACTCTGGGTTTTTATTTCTCCATTTTTAGGATTGTACCAGCGGACCTGCAGATTTTTGCCAGCTATTTTTCCCAGATTTACCGTAATGTCATTCCCCTGCGCGCTGTACACAAAAATGTAGTCCTTTCCGCGCGTCGCCTGAATCCGGTTGTGCGTTTGGCCAGCATCCGTTATCAGACTCTGATCGGGCACACGATCAAAAATGGGTCGGGATTCGATCAATTTCCGGACAAATTTCAGTTGATTTGCCCCCGGCAAATCCAGGGCATCGTACCAAAAATGGTGCGGCCCATTGACAGCTTCCCGACCGGGAGCATACATTTGCCACACGCCGTGGCACCCGTAGGTGTGTCCAAAGGCGCCTGCAAAAAAATCCAGATATGCATGCTTGCGGATGTCATATGCGCTGGATGTTCCTAAATCTTTGGCATTGAAACAAACCGGATGATCCTCATAAATCGGTTCCCCGTCCAACACGGGCTTTATTGGGGTTTTGTTGTAAGCCACCTGAATTCGGTCCCACACATTGATTTCACGACAATGCCCGGTCTGAAACATATTGAAATCCAGCCATTTGTCCGCATGAAACCATTTCGAAGACCCCGCATCTTCCAGACTATTGGGTTGAGGATGGTAGGTCATCAGGGCATTTTCCAAACCACCGCAGCCTTCGGCAACACCCCGGGCCATGGCCCGCCAAACGGCTACGTCTGCTTCATTCCGGGGATTACGGTCACCACCCAAAACCCAAATAATATTTTTTCTGGTTTTGTAACGTCTTCCCAAATACGCACCGTAGACTTGTGCGTTTGACTCGTTAAATATCTCCGGTCCTTTGCCCCAGTTGTCCTTAAAAAGTTTATCACCCCAGGTGGGCAGAAGGGCTATATAAATCCCCAGAGAAGCCGCTTTGTCGATAATATAATCAACATGCTTAAAATACGCTTCGCGCGGTTTGGTTGGGTCATTATTTTCCAGCGGAACCTCCCCGTAAGGATTGGGCGTATGCAGCCCGTCAAGTTCTGCCAGTACCACTGCCTGCACCACTGTGAAACCTTGCTGGGCACGTTTGGTCAGATAGCGATCCGCTTCCTCACGGTTAAGCCGGTGGAAAAGTTCCCAGGCCGTATCGCCCAGCCACACAAAGGGCTGGCCATCGGCCGTTTGCAGATACCGCTGATTGGCACTAACCTTTAATGGGCCCTTTTCTGCCAGATTTTGCGCCAGCAGAGGGCAAACTGCCAGACAATAGGATAAAAACCAAAGGGCACTACGTTTCATGGAAAGGGTTCTGTTCATAGGAAGTATAATTTATAATACGAGGCAGCGGAAAGACATCCGGTTCACTTTTGGGTGATGTCCCGGACCTGTTGACGAATGTCGTCCATTTCAAAAATTCGCTCCCAGCCTTCTTTGAATAAAATAGGCCTGGCACGTTTGGAGATTTTGTAGGCAGCGTCAGAAAAAGTACCATTGACCTCCTTAAAAAGTACCGCAATCTGAATCCGTAAATGTCCCAGGACAAAATCCCGGGCGGCAGCCTCGGGAACGCCAAGATCTACGATACGGTCGAATCCTTCCTTAACAACTTCCATACAGGTTTGGGCAAGTGTCTCGACCATGGCAGGTTCAAGAATCGCCATTTGTTCGAGGGTAATCCGGTGCGTTTCCAAAATCGGTGCATACATATCCTGTGCCACTTTTTCGCCCAGACTATAATGTTCTTCTGTGCCGTGCATGAGCGCCACCACGATGGATTGCCGGGCCGAAATTCCCCCGTAAAAGTCGCGGAAAGCCTCCTGGGTTGGCTCCCAGTTGAACACAGACGGGTGACAAGGGTGAGCGATGACATAGCCCAGATCATCGCGGTGGGCAATAACTCCATCCAATGGCGCCGCAGGATCCAGCGTCAGCACGAGTGCACCAGGCTTCATTTGCGGGATAATTGACTCCGATAAAGCCCCGATAGCGACATCCGGCAAGGCAAGAATTACCACATCGGCCTGGTGAATGCTGCTTTCGGGTGAACTAACCGTTACGCCCCGCTGGGCCAGTAGCTGCATTCCATTTTCACTGATTTCCAGATATTTTACTTCATAATCAGTTGATTTAAGAAAATTATCCGTCAGGCGGCAGCCCATTTTCCCGCCGGCACCTACCAAAGCTACATTTGTCATATGTGTTGTGAATAAAAGTTTAACGTATGTCTCAAAAAATGGACTCCTTTCAAGGCCCAGTCTCTTTCCTGCTGAATTGTATGATCAAGGTTTTCCACAAAGGGCGGCCACTGTTCCAGCGTTACGGATTGACAGCGGTCTGATTTGCCAAGGGTTTGAATCAGACTATCCAGGGAGATGATTCCGGTGCCCGGCTCGCACCCCTGAACCATAAAGCCCATTTTGTGGCCGACACGCTCTATTTGAATGTCTTTGTAGTGCAGGTTTAGGATGAATGGCAGCAGCGTGTGAAGGACCTGTTCCACTCCTTCTCCCGCCCGCAGAGAATTGCTCGTATCCAGGCATATACCTACCCACTCAGGATCAGTTTCCAAAATTATATTCAATAAGGAACTGGATGAAAAACGGTCATGGTTTTCCAGACTGAGCATGACATTTTCCGACCTGAAATGCGGCAGGACTTCCCCTATAATTTCAATTACAGATTCTTCATCGGGTTCATAGTCCGTGTCATCTATAACAACCCGCAAAAATGGTGAACGGGCCTGACGGGCAATTGACAGATAGTTTAACAGGTGTACTTTTTCAAGTCGCCGGGTACCTACTTCGAGCTGGATTGTCCGATCTTCTGCCTGACGAATATACTCCGTCAAAACGGAGGATGACAGGGCATGGAGCGGAAAATTATCGCCAATCTGAAAGCGCTGAACCTGATTTTGGGTACAGAATGTCATTAGATCCGACCAGCTCTTCGGCGTATCCGGCAGATATCCGGGTACTCCCACTGCCCAGGGAAACGTATAGGTGCTAATTCCTAAGTCCAAGTTTATCTTATTTTCTTTATGCAAAATTGATCACTTGTAGGCTCATACTTTTTCACAGTCTTTGCTAATTTTTGAACTATTTTACCTTGTTTCAAAAAAATTCATTCAGAAACGTTAGAATACTACCTATTCCGGTTTATGAGAATAGGCAATTAATTGATCAGCATGAGTACACCGAGTTACCGACTTATAAACCCGCAGGCCAATCGGTCTTTTGTTTTTAAATGGGAACCCTTTGATCTGACCACCCGGTGGCACTACCACCCCGAGTTGGAGTTAATCTATTTTATCGAAGGAAAAACCAATGGTGTCATAGGTGACGGATTTTGTGAATTCAATGCCGGCGATTTGGTGCTGCTGGGCTCAAATTTCCCGCACGTTCTGCAGCCAAATCCTGAATTTGAAAAGTACAACCAACAGGCAAAACCACTGGGGTTGATTATCCAGTTTACCGAAGATTTTCTCGGAAAGGATTTTTTGACAAAACCAGAATTCAAAGGAATTTCGGGGTTATTTGCCAGGGCAAGGCGAGGCCTGCAGTTTGGCGGAAAAACCAACGCTATGGTTTGCCAGGAATTAAGAAAAATGCCTCAGCAGTCTGACCCCATGAAGCTGCTGAGCCTGCTGCTGTCCTTGCTCCGGCTGTCGGAAAGTAGTGAGTTCAGGTATTTGACCAATCAAAACTATTACTTTGATTACAGCCGGGATGAGGAACGGATGTGGAAAATCAATCAGTACGTCTACACGCATTTTACCGAAAAAATCTCCATTGCTGATGTCGCTATGGTAGCCAATATGAGTGAAACTGCCTTTTGCCGATATTTCAAAACCAGAACCCTGAAAAATTTTACCAGATTCCTGAATGAAATTCGCGTAGCCTACGCCTGCAAACTACTTCAAAAAGCGGATTACAGTGTAACGAGCGCCTGCTTCGAATCAGGTTTTAATAGTCTGTCCTATTTTAACCGTCAGTTTAAACAGATAATGAACATCCCCCCGCATAAATACAGGCATTGGTCCCTAGCGGGAACTAAAGAAATATGAAATAAGGTAGTTGGTTTTTCAAAATTTTTCTCACCATTTGCACAAATCAACATTTGAAAGCTGGCAGCCCAAAGTAGATTCCGAAAACATGACTTGTACCCAGGATTCATTCCTCGTTCAGTATAAGCTGAGTTTGCAATTCTTTGAAGTTCAATTTATTTAACTACTGGTACCAGAAGATAACCTGCTTGACTGATGCACATTTACAAAGAAATCCAATGAATAGCCCACCACTAAGCTTCAATTGCTGGAAATGAGAGATTTAATACTCTTAATGCATGACGCCGTTTGTAGCGGGACACTGCAAAGCTTTCCAACAACAATTCCCATCTCACTCTTACTCAGTAGATTTACGTGAGCAAAAGTAGTTGTCTCACTCTCCCTTAAGGACTTTCACAGGATTGCTCTTTGCTGCTTTCAGGGTTTGTATGCCAATTAGGGGGAAAGCGATCAGAAAAACCACCAATACACCACCTAACAGCTCCATGAATTGTACCGGGGTATGATACGGGTAATTGGTAAGCACGACGTTAGTAAAGAACAGGTACGTTACAGGAATTGCGACCAATGCGGAGATGGACAGCAGATTAGAAAATTTCTGCTCAGTAATATAATCAGGTTTCCTGAGCTGGCTCCCATCACTTTACAAATACATATTTCTTTGAGTCTTGTTTCGGTTGTAAATACCACCATTCCCAATAAACCCATGGATGCGATTGAAATTGTTAGGAATGAGAGAAATGCTATAATTTGGATCATCGTGGAGAATTCACTGTAAGCCTCTTTTATTGCATCTTCATAAAATTCGGCTTTTAGAGGGTGCACCGGATCAATTTTTTTCCAGGTGGACTCAATTTTGTTCATCGTGGAGGCAAGGTCCGAGTTTTTTATTTTTGCATTAATTATGGCCTGATCCTGTGGTGTCCAGGACATGAATGCCACAGGCTCAATGATGTTTTCAAGCTTTCCATAGTGAAAGTCTTTTATAACCCCGATAATGGTCATCTTCTGGCTACGTACTTTATAATTACTGAAGGTTATTTCTTCTCCGATTGCCTGGCCTGGATCGGTGGCGCTGATGTTGAATCGTTTTAAAAACTGCTGGTTAACTATAATTTCCCGAACCCCTTCGGGGGTATTGGGTCTGGCAATAAAGTTTTCTCCGGCAACTAGTTTGTATTGGTGCAATGGCAGGTAGTTTTCATCCACGTGATTGGTCATCACCAAAGCTGAGTCACGTGAATCTTTGTACTTTATATAGCCACCCCAGGCATTCCCAACGCTGGTGATAATCATTGATTTGGACAATGCCGTAACTTCCGGCATCTCATTCAGTTCTTTCAAAAGCACATCGGGCTGGTTTCCCTGCATGGATATGTTCAATACGTTTTCCGTGTTAAAACCCAGATCGAAGGCAAGCATATTTTTGTACTGCACATAGCTTAGAAAAGTTGTAGTAATAAAAATCAGAGTTACGGTATACTGTATAATTACCAACGAGCGTCTAAGCGCCCGGTAGGAGAACATTTTTACAGACCTGCCATTTTTTAGCGCCTGAAGGGCACTGATTTTTGAAAAAAACAGGGCAGGTAACAATCCGGCCATTCCGCCCACAAGTACCGAAAAAACAAGAAAGGCTGCGACCACTGACGGCGTAAGTTCGAGTTTTACTGTTTGCTGCATTTGGGGAGCCAGGTTGATGAACTTTGGCCTCAGGAAAAGAAAAAAAAGAAATGAAAAAAGTAGTGCGGACAGAGAGATCAAGATGGCTTCGGACATAAATTGTTGCCAGACCTGACCGCTGCCGGCACCAATGGCTTTCCGCAGACCCACTTCTTTAAACCGTCGCATAGCCCGGGCAATCGATAAATTGGTATAATTGAAACAGGCTGACAAAATAACGATGAAAGCCAGCCCCCCAAGGATCCATAGGAGAGATCCAGAAATGTGAGGTCCTTCTGAACCACTCATTGAGCCCGAATGAAGCTTTTCACCCACTACGATTTTATGCAATGGAAGTAATTCAAGTTGAATCTCCATTCTTTCTTCGGCCCGATTTTCCTCCATTGCAATTTCATTGAGCTTGGACTGAATATCATCCACATTTGCATGTTCAGCCAGTAGAAGGTAAACCGAATTCCCATACATGTTCGACCATTTTTCAAAATTCATGTCGTTTTTGTGGAGCTGTTGGGCCGTGGAAAGCGAGACCAGCGCTTCAAAATTGATATGCGAAAAGAAAGGAACATCCTTCATGATCCCGGTTACCTGATAATCGATTGAATCAAACCTGATGATCTGGCCCATGGCCTGGCTGCTGCCGAAGATTTTTCGGGCAGTAGACTCGGTCAGCACAACTGTGTAAGGATCTTTCAGGGCTGTGTCAGGATTTCCTTCCAGCATCGGAAATGTAAAGATTCTAAACAAAGACGGTTCGGCCCACATTCCCCTGATGGGTAGTACTTTGTCACCAACGCTTGCGTCCTGCACGAAGTCCCTGCGGACGATTGTTACCTGCTGAACATCGGCAATTTTCTGACGGATAAGCTTTGAGGTGGATGAGTACTTGCCGTCCTGTTCTGCTTTAAATTTGGCAATGCTGGTAATGCGATAAATCCGTTTACCATTTTCATTAAATCGATCATAAGTTAGCAAATCATGCACAAACGCAATTAGTAACAGCCCGACAGACATACTGATGGAAAGACCAAGAATATTTATGCCTGAAAAAAATTTGTTGCGCCTCAGGCTGCGTGCTGAGGTCTTGAAAAATTGGTGCACAAAGATGGGTGACCCAGCGGGAAAAGAACAGCACGGGTGTGGTGGTAGCCAGGTCGGTCGGGCTTTGGGTTAAGGAGGAAATATGGAGTAAATCCCGGACATGGTCCAGGGCCTTCAGAATCATCACGATCCCCCGGACTACATCAATTGAAACGATTCGATTGTTAACAACCGCATGGGTGCGTGGTGGAACTTGATTCATCATTCTACATCGAATTGTTACGGTGATTTCAGGCGTTTACCCGTCAGCCCCTGGTAGATCTCACTGTTTGGTAATTTTAAGATCGGCGAAATAGCCTTCGGTACCCACATCAACCCACAAACCAATGCCTGTTGACGGCTCTGATGTTGATGTTCCTGGGCCATGTTTCAGGTCTTTAACCAGCAGTGCCGGTTGTTTAGCATCGTTCAGGAAAAGTTTGGCTTCTGAGCCGTTCACTACGATTCTCATCGTAATCCATTCGTTCAGGGCCATGTCGGCATACGATTCATAACGCTCCGGTGATTCCTTCCGCAAACGATCAAATTTGTAATCGGGGTAGGAGAAGTACTGAATGGAATGATTGCGACGTACCTGATCTGGTGCACGACCGTTGGTGGGACGGATATAGATATTCTCGAAGCTGGAATTGGCCTGGTTGATCCGAAACGCAATTCCGATAAAGCCACGGGCCATTTCCGGTGCATTTTTCAGGAGTCGGCTCAGTACTTTCACCTCAATGGTACCATTGGTAAAATCGACACCGTTGAGCCGCACAAAGGTGGGCTCGTCAAACTTTTGTACCGCACTGTCTTTGACAACCCGGATAGCTTCTTTACCCAGTATTCGCTCAATTGACATCGACACCTGAATGGGCGACAGTCTGTCCTTGGAGGGCAAAATGCGTTGCGCTTGAGTCTGGATAGAAATACATAGCAGACTAAAGGTCAGAATACACAGGATTTTTGTCATTTGGATTATATAATTACTCATAAACATTCAACCAGGATAAGCCAGCAATTTTACCAGCACCCAGATTGTTTTCCAGATACTAGTCGGCCTGGTTCTGATCTAAACCAAAGACCTGGCCGATGGTAAGATTCACTTCACCCTTTTCCAGGTGTTCTAGCAGACCTTCAGATCTAAATTAAATCAAAAAAAATATTAATTAGAAATAGTCTTACATAACCTGTGTCAGACAATCAGAATATAATAGCAAACGGGAGATGGCCTATTGATTACACTTGAACATTTTTTCTGACTAATGCATTGTGCTTGTCTTTTTCAGTCAGGCAAAAAATCCAATTCCATCCAAAAATAAAGCTGGATTAACGGATGCCTAAGATTTTCTGGCTTAGGATACCGAAGAAATCTTTAAGGATGGCGCTGAATTTGAATACAGCTGAACTGTACCAGGCCAGATTTTTCCGACCCGTGACCTATTGCTCAGACCACAGCCGTCCGAACTCTAATTCTGCCCCACTTTTTAGTGAAGCCATTTGTAACAAATAAATACAAAAAATGATTTTGATTTATATAACAATCCGTAACTTTACCTGCGTATAACCATCATCTATTTATGAAAAAATTTACCCTCTTTGCTTTAGCTTTGTCATTTGCATGTGTGGCAGTCAATTCCTATGCACAGGATGGAATAACTGCCAATCACAACGTGGACATCTCCATTCCTGAGGTGGCACTTTTGGATATCGAGTCATCCGGTACCACTGCCATCACCTTCGCCTTTACGGCACCTACCGAAGCCGGTCTGCCGATTCAGGCACCTAGCCCCAACACTCAGCTTTGGCTGAACTATTCTACTATTAGTCAACCCTATACTATGGACGGACCAGCTACACGTAAAATTTCCGTAAAGCTGAATGGTACTACCTATGGTGTTGATCTTCTCCTGGCTGCTGCTACCTACACGGGGTCAGGTGCAGGAGACTTTGGAACACCTGAGGCCAACCCCATAACGCTGACTGAGAACGACCAGGATCTTATCACCGAAATAGGAAGTTCGTATACAGGAGATGGCACCAGCAACGGGCATCAGCTTACTTACTCGCTTAGTTTCCGTGGATCTAACTATAGCCAGTTGGAACAAGGAACATTTGGTACAAACGTTGTCTATACTATTTCAGACAACTAAGCATTTTTTTTCTCAGTCGAGCTGGTCAATCGGTTTTTAAGCATAACACGAGGTAAAATCCCCCCGAGAAAGGGGATTTTACCTCGTGCCCAATTCAGTTACATCATTGGACTGAGAATAGCTGCATTACACCTTCAATACTTTAAAGAATCTAACTTTCTGCGGATTTGTAACTTTCTTGCTTGAATAGCCTGGCTGCGTTTTGAGACAGCAGAAAGACTAACTGATTGGTGGTTACGGGTTACTTCTGACTAATGCTTTTCGATGGGCGTGTGGTCCAGCAAACATGCAAATTTGTAGCTGAATAATATAATTTAGATAAATAACTATGTCAAAGAGAATCCTATTTCTTTTCTTTTTAGCCGTGCCGGTTCTGTCTGCAAAGGCAGGCATTTTTGTGCTCAACGGGCTTACCCATTTGTACAAAGTAGAAAATGGACAGGTACTAAAAGGGAAGGTACAAATACAAAATACAGCTGACCATCCGCAGGACGTAAAAATTTATTTGCAGGACCTTAGCTATTTTGCCGATGGCCGCACTTTATACATCGATCCGCAAACCAACGAAAAAAGCAACGCTGGCTGGGTGAAATTGAATACTAACCTTATTACCCTGAAAGGCAAAGAGAAACTCGACATTTTCTACGAAATTACCGTTCCGCAGAATGTGACCGATATAGGTACCTATTGGAGTGTGCTAATAATTGAGCCAACGCAAATAATAGAGTCTGCCAAACAAACGGGGGTGACCATTACCAATACCATGCGGTATGCTATTCAGCTGATTACGAATGTTCAGCCCGAAAAAGCAAAAACAGATCTGAATTTTGAACGGGTAGACATAGAAATAAACGGCACAAATCGGGAAGTGAAACTGGCAGTTGCCAACAAGGGGACACTCTACACCAGACCGGTTGCTGGCATCGAAATCTTTGACCGCATAACCGGCAGTAAAGTCGGGTCCTTTCAAAGCGGGCCAATGGGATTGCTGCCCAGTACCTCCAAAATGTTTACGATTGACATCAGCGCCGTGAACCCCGGCAACTACTCTGCCGTACTGCTGCTTTCCGACCAAAACGATAATGCCTTTGCGATGAATATAGATCTGGAATTAAAGGAGTAAGGTATCTCTTTCACCAAGGTGTAATTGTCAAAGGAATAAACTAAGTATAAAAATTTATAACCAAAAGCTACAAGTGCTTCACTAACTAGGTGTTTAAAATCTGGGTATTCTGTTTTTTCTTTTTATGCTCGCGGTTTCTTTTTGCGCAAACCAGTCAAAACGAAATCGTACAACCGGGTACGGTCACGTCGGTTTCGTTTAAGCTGGAGAACGCCTTGGCAATTGATATGACTTACCTGCTTACTGTGGAAAGCTCCGCTGACGGCATCACTGCGTTGCGTAGTAGCAGTACCATTGTGGTGGAAGCACACACGGAAAAACTGTATATTGTACCGATCCGTATTGCGCAGCAGGTACCCCAGGGCAATTATACCGTTTGGCTAAAAAGGACCAATAAAGATGGAGTCCAATCCATCCAATCGAAGGAATTAGCCGTTGCGGGGGTACGTAAACTTACGCTTACTCCTACCCACTCGTCCGATTATGTGAAAGCCGGCGCCCGGATAACGGCAAGTTTTCTGGCAAAAAATAGCGGCAATATGCCCGAAAAACTCACCCTGACGGCAGATCACGCAAGTATAGACAGTGGCGCGGAGATGACGCTGCTGCCGGGAGAATCAAAAACTATTATGGTTTCCAAAAGTACCGATGCCGCTATTGAGGCCACAATGTATCAGGTTCTGCACCTTTCTGCCAAGGTCGATGCCAAAACGCATTACGATGCATATAGTACTGTGCGAATCATACCGATTGCCGCAAAAGAAAATGACGTATTTTTCCGTCTGCCGGTATCACTTTCCCTCAGCTACATTGGAAGCCGGAATCGGGGGAGTTATCAGGGAGGGTACCAGGTAGAAATGTACGGAAATGGCAGCCTTTCGAAAGAAAACAAAGATATGCTATCCTTTCACATGGTAACTCCTGGTCCGGTGCCCTTCAACGCATTTACTCCCTACGAACAATATTTTGTAACCTACCAAAAAGGCGGGTTGTATGCGTACCTTGGTGACAAAAGCTATACAGCCTCCTACCTAACCGAAAATGCGCGGTATGGACGGGGAGCAGAACTTAGCTACACGTTTGGGAAAGTTATTCTGGGTGGTTTCTACAATCGTCCCCGCTTTTTCAGGGATATTAAAAACGAAGCGTCGGTATACGCCAAATATCAGCTCAACAGGCAGACCGAAATGACGATAAGTTATCTTTACAAAATGCCTGTAACCGGCGTAGTGGGAGCACATCTGCCTTCCATTTCCGCCACAACCAAATTACTAAAAAATACAGAATTGCAGGGAGAGCTTGCCTATAGCAAAAATGGCAAAGCCGAAGGGGTAGCTTTTAGAACGCAAGTTCAAAGGTCGATTGAAAAACTTCTCTTTGGCCTTACGTTTATGAAGGCCTCAACGAACTTCGCCGGCTATTTCTCAAATTCCCATTCCGGAATGGCCAATGTGGCGTTTAGAGCCTCCAAGAAGGTAAATATGTATGCAAATTACCGACAAGATGCCAGAAACTATAAAAAAGATACTTTGTATGGCGTGGCTCCTTACCGAAACCATTTTCAAACGGGCCTGCAGTACAATTACCTAAAAAACAGCTCACTTAAATTTTTTGGCGGTTTTCAAAAATACGAAGACCAAATGCCAGTAAAACAGTACAATTACGACGAAGTATTTCTAAAAATAAACCTCGACCAGCGAATTAATATGTTTAGGCTGGATATGGGCGGACAAGTTGGTAAAACCAACAATTACCTCTCGGAATTTTCCGGTCTGTCCAAACAGTATTTCACAAACATTGGCTTTGCGAAATTAACGACCAGCGTCAACTTTTATGCTAGTTATGCACAGACTGCCCGCTACCAGATCAAAGACCAGAAAAACATCAATTATGGAGCCAGGCTGACAAACCGTTTTGGGAGAAATGCTAACCTGAGTATTTTCTACCAAAACAACTATATGCCCGAAGAATCGTACAGAGACCGTAATCTTTTTGAAATGAGGTACCATCAGCAAATCCTAAAAAACCACGAACTGGATGTAACAGCCAGGTACACCCTGCAACCTAATCAACCTAACAACAAGGATTTTATTCTTTCACTCCGGTATCTATGGCGCATAAATGTTCCCATAAAAAAAATTGCCAAATACGCAACGCTTTCAGGGACCATTGCCAATTTGGGTACAGCCAAAACGGATGGCATCAAATTATGGCTTGGCAATCAAAGTGCCGTTACCGACTCCAATGGACATTATCGCTTCAAAAACATTCCGCCCGGCCAGTATTATCTGGAAATTGATCGAATAACGACAGGCCTGACCGACATTGCCGATACCTTGTTGCCTTTGGCAATACATCTGACCAATAAAGAAACCATTCTTAACTTTGGACTTTCCAAAGCTGCCAAAATTGCAGGAACCGTGCAGGTGGACCAAGCCGGCAACGAAGGACAATCTATCTATGATCCGTTTCTGGCTAAGAATGATCCAAAGAGAGCCGAGAGCCTTATAGTTGAGGCATCCAATGGTACACAGCTCTACCGAAAAATAGTAACTATTGGCCAGGAGTTCGATTTTACTTATCTGCGCCCGGGCAACTGGAAAGTGAAAGTTTACAGAAACGGACTCGACAAACGCTACAAAATTGCCAGCGAGCTGTTTGATGTGGACTTGCAGCCGGACGAAACCAGGGCTCTTACTATCAGAATCATCAGACAGCAGCGAGAGATAAAATATCAGCAGGAATCCTTAAAGGTGGGGTATAACCAAGGCGATAAATGAAAAGCATTGTCTTCATACTCACTCTGCTCTTAATTGGTGTATATGCCAATGTTTTTTCACAAACAAACATGCAAATGGTTAGTGTAAGCTTACCCGAGGTTGCTATGCTGGATGTAGAAGGATCAGACGTTACCCTGGAATTTGGAAGACCAACCAATGCCGGAGCTCCCATTGTAACCCCAACAAACAACGCAAAGTGGCTCAATTATACGTCTGCCGTGGCAGCTGGCAGTACGCGCAGCGTAGCTGTTTCGATAAGCCAAACGATTCCCGGGCTTGATATAAAATTGCAACCGGTTGCTGCGCTGGGGGGCAACGGAACTCTCGGAACGCCCGCATTGCCGGTTACTCTTTCCACTAATCCGCAAACAATTATCAGTGGTATTGGGGGAGGTTATACAGGAAACGGTACCGGTAATGGGCATCAACTTCTGTTCTCGGCTGTGCCCAACAACTACGCCGATATTACGGCTTCCGTCCATACCCTTTCCGTTATCTACACCATTAGTGACGATGGAGCCTTTCCCTCAGAAATAGTCCCTGTAACGGTCAACAATGTCCCAAACTCCGTAACCATCCCAACGATTACAGAAGCAGGAAACGATTATGGAATGCCAACGCCTAACGGTAACCCAATAATCCTGAATTATACTTTTGACAATGATATGCTTTCATCGCCCGGCGCTGACCTGTTTGAAAGTGGCAGCATTAAGGTAAAGATGCAGTACGATCCAACAACCACATGGGATCCCTCTCTTCACCTTTACGCACAACGAAATGGAGGAAGTGCTTCGCTGGCGGCTGCAAGTTACTCTGGCGGCTTTCCTTATGTTGAAATCCCCGGAGCGACAAGTGTACCCTTTTTCGATTTAATCTGGAATGACCAATCAACGGAGCCTGGCACAACTGTGACTTATTCGGATATTCCTGTATCCATACAGCTAAGTGGAGTTTCGGTACTTATTCCTGCGGCTACCTATTCGGCGCAAATACTATTTGTTGCGGAGAAATAGACGAGGTTTATCTGCCACATGGGAGAAATGCGGCGTTAGTGGACCAATTTAGTATTGGTTTCCTCATAGGGCATAAATCAGTTACTTCAAGATGGTGCCTGAAAATTAGCGGAATCCCTATTCCCCAAACCAATAGCCTACCGTCAGGGCGAGCGTCCGGTTGTAAGCTTTACCTATATCCGGGTTGTTTCCCTCGGGGAGAATGCGCATCAATCCGTAGCTGTAGTTAACTCCAACCTGTATGTTATCCTTCTCTACGCCTAAGACGGCGTTCAGCCCGTAGTCCATGCGCTTGAAGGCCTTGAGTATGTATGAATCTTGGTTTTCGGAAGTAAACTGAATTTTTCGGTCTTCCCAATCATCTGAATCTGATTTTGTATTTGCGGTGATGCCGATTCCGGCGTAGGGACCTGCGCCACCATACCACCGCCAGGATTTACCGATATTCGCTTTGTATAGCAACACGACGGGTATTTCGGTGTAGACAAGCCTGAAAATTAGTATAGTATTCCCCGTTCTTTACCCAGCCTGATCCCGAGTATCAAGATCCACGCTGAAACCTTTGGCATTGATCAACAGGGCGGGTTGGATTGAAAAATGGGGACTTAAACCAAAATCTGCAAGCAGCCCGAGTTCGTATCCTGGTATAGGATCAGTGTCAAACAGAGCAAATCGAATTTTAGATGCATTGACGCCTCCCTTTACGCCAAGACGTACCTGCGCAAAGGCTTGACTACTGATGGTGAGGCTGACTACAAGGAGTAATAAGGCGAAGCTTCGATTCATGCTCATGATGGCAGGAGTTTCGTTGTTAAAGCTAAACGTGGCAATGCCAAATTGTATTTTACTGACTTGCTTGTTTCCAGGCTGATAAAATAGAAAAACAAGAGAAAATCCAGCCATACATTTTCGGCCTTCGTTCTTGGACACGCCTGGCTTTTAGAGGTTCTCGTTACAAGTGAACCTCCGCCGCGGAGGGCCGCTTATAAAACCTCTGCAAGTAATGGGTTGATAAATTTATTGAAACAAGTAAGAGTAACGTGTATGATTGATTGTCATACACTAACCTATTTATTCCGGTCAAACCGAATTAGTGAAGTCCTGAACGGTATATTTAAAAGAGAATACGTTTTAGATTTTTATCTGTATGAAGCAAGGCCTATTCTGAGTCAAATTCAAGGATTGGTACTACATTTACAAAACCATAGAATGAATAATCCAGGTGCAAAATACCTACTGATTTATGGCATGCGGACAGGCCGGTTTTGTAAGAGGAAATCCTATTTTGTTTTAATACTATGAAGGAAATGGTAGGGCATAAATACGGCCTGCAGGAGAGGGAATTTGGCCTTTCCAACAGCCCGGAAGGTCTCAAGGATGGATTTACCTGTGGTTCTTTGATGACTTTCGATCGTCTGACATCCAGTAACAACTACCTCCCCCATCCCGTAGATGAGCACGCAAAAACGATTGTAGTTCCCTCTTCCGGAACGGGTGGTTTTTGTAACATAATTGTTTAAAAAACCGGATTAAAGTTATGTTTTCAAATGAAAAATACGTGCTTGTTCTGGGATGTTTTGATTCAAAAGGTGACATTTTTAGCCTATTGATCGAAAAAATCCTTTCGTATCAGGAGCGGGTCATTACCATCAATACCGGAGTTTACGGGACAAATGATGCATTTAGGGTTGATTATGAAGCGGATACTGTTGCCCGGGAAGGCGGGTACGAGCTGGCTCACCTTCAATCCGAAGGGGATCGTGGAAAAGCCATTGAAGTGATGGGCCGCGGTGCTACTGTGATTGTTGCCCGGTTAGTTGCCGAAGGAAAAGTAAAGGCCGCCGTGGGAATGGGAGGAGGTGGAGGTACTTATATTGTCCTGGCTGCCATGCAGCCGATTCCCCTGGGCATTCCCAAAGTGTGCCTGAGCACGGTAGCCTCCAAAGACCTCTCACGTCAGGTTGGACATAAAGATGTTACCTTAATTTCCTCGGTTGTGGATGTGGCAGGCACTAATCACATCCTCAATGCCCTGGTGGTACAAACGGCTGCTGCGGTTTGCGCCATGGCGAACGTGCCACCTAATAAGGATCCTGGATCAATCGGCTCAATTGCCATCAGCATGTTTGGTAATACAACGGCCTGCGTGGATAAATGCACGGTATTATTGAAACAGGCCGGGTATGAAGTCATGGCCTTTCACGCTACGGGGGCAGGTGGAAGAACCATGGAGGCACTCATCCGTGAAGGTAGTTTTGATGCGGTTCTGGATGTTACCACCACCGAGTTAGCCGATGATCTGTGTGGAGGTATATGCAGCGCCGGGCCCACAAGGCTCACAGCGGCAAGTGAAATGGGCCTGCCGCAGGTAGTCGTACCCGGTTGTTTGGACATGGTTAACTTTGCGCAGCTTGATACGGTTCCCGCGCACTACCAGAACCGGCATTTGTATAGCTGGGCACCGGACGTCACCCTGATGCGGACAAGCGTGGAAGAGAACCTGATTTTGGGACAAAAGCTCGCTGTACGCGTCAGCGAATCAAAGGCTCCGGCGTCGATCGTCATCCCGCTACGTGGCCTCTCACAGGTCGATTCACATGGGGGTATTTTCTATAAGCCCGAGGCAAATGCGGCACTTTTTCGCTCGATCAGGGAACACGTGGCAGAACATGTCAGCCTGTATGAATTAGACATGCACATCAATGACACGGCATTTGCCAAAAAGCTTGTGGACATTCTGCTTGAACTTTTAGTTAAAAAGAATACATTTAACCAGTAAAAACATATCATCATTTATTATGCCTAATCCATGGACTGGTAAGGGAAATCCCTACACCAAGCAGGAAGTACGGGATCGTTTACGTCAAACCCTTGATCAGGGTAAAGCGCTCATTGCGGCAGGTGCCGGAACGGGTATCAGCGCCAAATTTATTGAAAAAGGTGGCGCCGACCTGATCATCATCTACAATTCAGGCCGCTTCAGAATGGCTGGCCACGGTTCTACGGCAGGACTGATGGCTTATGGAGATGCAAATGCCGTAGCAATGGAAATTGGAGAGTTTGAAGTACTCCCCGTGGTTGACGAAATCCCCGTGATTTGCGGGGTGCACGGTTCAGATCCCCGCCGCCGGATGTGGCATCATCTCTTGAAAGTAAAAGAAATGGGCTTTTCGGGGGTCAATAACTTCCCTACTCACTGTATTGTAGACGGACAGTTTCGCCAGGTCCTGGAAGAAACCGGAATGGGGTTTAGCAAAGAAGTGGAAATGATTCGTTTGGCAACGATGATGGATCTGTTTTCCATTGTCTACGTCGCCACGCCCGATGAAGCCCGCAGAATGGCGGAAGTAGGCGCAGACGCCATTGTAGCTCACGTCGGCACCACCATCGGCGGCTCCATCGGTGTAACGGGTGCTTCCTGTTCAATGGAATACGCCATTGAGCGGACACAGGAAATCGCCGATGCTGGCCGGGAAGTGAATAAGGACATCTTTTTCTTTGCCCACGGCGGTCCGGTCAATACACCACAGGACGTGCGAGATATCCTGAGTAAAACCGATATTCATGGTTTTGTGGGTGCATCCTCACTCGAACGCATGGGCGTAGAGCAATCCCTTTTGGACCTTACAAGAGAATTTAAGGGAATCCAATACGGCGGTAGCTGACGCGTGATAATAGATAAATCCAGTGTCCTTTGGTATCAGTGGGAAGGGCGTTTTAACTGGCCTACTGTGTATTCCTGTCAATTTATTGGGCCGGAATCTGGTTCCTGATGCCGGCTTTGAGGAAATCCGGGAAAAACCCTGTGGGTTATAACAACACAGGGGCGAGGGATTGAACAATACGTTAAAAATTGGTATGTTTTTACGGGTGGTACAGAGTGGTTGTATGCTAGCTTAGCGGCAAATTTTAATTTTGGATAGTTCTCTAAGTTGTGAGAGTTACAGGTCGCCAAGTCGCTGGCCGGGCAGCTTACCGAAGCGTATGGCAAAGGGTGCGGCGAGAAACAACTGCGGAAATGCATGCAGTTTGCGGCTTTTTTTTCCGATGAGTCAATTGTATACGCAGTGTGTATACAATTGAGCTGGACACACCTACGGCTGATCAGCTACAAGGATATTTCCTCAAAACGTGTTTTCTACATGGAAATTTGTATTCATGAAGTGTGGAGGGTGCGAACCTTCGGGGAGCGTATTCAATTGGACTTTAACTTCGTTGGATTCAGACCTGGTAGAGCAATTCCGTCTGAGGAAGTTTCCATTGTCCTTCCATGACCAGTCACTAGGTATATGTAAATAATCGCGAGCTGAATTAATTTAGACGTACTAACTATCCAAATACTGTATGCAGATAAGCTGCGAAATAATAGAAACTGCCAAATCTTTAAGGAAATAGTAACGAAATAATAACGATATAAAGTTATTATATAGTAATCTCGCTCGCTCCCTCCTCACTTCAAATGAAACTAATCTTCTATATGAGGCAAATTTTCGAAAAATTTCGGAAACAGCGATGCAGCAATATCGACCAAAATACCAGATAAAGCGGGATCTGCCATATTTTCCGTCAATGAAAGATGATCCTTATAGTAGGAACCAAATAAACCGCGCTTCAAATGTTCAAGAATAACAACCGTGGCCTGCTGATTCTCTTCGATCAACTCCTCAAATCGGGAAACTTTTTGCCGGTGAGCTTCGGCACGAGATAGGTCCGGTTCTTGTGTTGCAGCATTTGGACCCGAAACGGAACGGGATTTTGCACTTTGCTTATGACTGGGTTTAGTACTTTCGGCTTTTGTTTCCACCAAATCCGGTATGGCAACCATTTTTTGCAGGTATGCTCCTACGTTTTTTACCTTCCCCCGTTCCACCTGTTGAAGTGCGTATGCTACCCCACGTCGAATTTGCTCAACCGAATAGTGTTCAATCCAATGACTGACCGTTGTCTCTGAAACATACTGACGGATCGGCTGATGTATTTCCTGCAACAGGTTGTCATGCTTTTCCTGCTGCTGCACAACCTCAAATTCCTGAAAATCTTCCTCCTTTTCCTCCCCGGAGCTGGAATCCAATTCGGACTTTTTACTAGTCCGGGTTTTTGAAATCTTGGTACTTTCCTTGCCCTCAATGTGAAAGACAACAGATTCTACCGCACGTCCGTTTTTTAATTCTTCCAGGCGCACAATTTTCAGGTCCGTGTTCTTTTCCAGGTCAAGCATCCCCTTTTTAAGAATCTTCTGTTTGAAATTTCCATACATCGGATATTCATGCTTTTCAATGGCCAGAATCTCCCGAAGTCGCTCCACGGTATAGCTTTTCTTACGGTTTCCCAAATTATACTGATGCTTAAGGATGAAATAGAGTTTCATCGAATAGGGACTTTGCACATTCTTTACATTGCGAATGTCGATAGTCAGGTATTCCCGCTGAAGCTGAATCAAATACGGTTTTAACTTTGGATTGAACTTGACAATTATACGATTTTGCTCACTCTCTTTGACTGGCTCACTTGTCTCGTCAATCAGGTGGATCGTGGTTTTGTAAACCTGACCATCTGCTTTGGTTTCCAAAATGACAAATTTCTTATTGAACAACCGATCAGCTGCTTCCCGCACCGCTTCATAATACCGGCCGTCATCGCCCAGTGAAAAAAGCTTGATAACATCCTGCGTTCTGATTTCGTATTCCTCAAAGTCCTTATCCTCAGGCAGAACCATTGTCAGCATGGTCATAAACACACGGAATTCATGAATATCCATTCGGGAAGTGGCTTCCACCAATCCCCGATTCCCTCCCTGCATTCTTACCAGGTAGCGATCCTGTAAGTTACTTTTCTTTCTAGCCATGTACCTGCTGTGGTCAAAATTGTCCAACGCTTTACAAAAATAGCGATCTTTTTATTATAACAAATATTGTACTCTGTTATAGTTAAGATTGTCCCGTGAAATTGGTTATAGCTCTCCGTGAAATCGGTTATAGCTCTCCGTGAAAATAGTTATAGTTCTCCGTGAAATCGGTTATAGTTACCGTGAAATTGGTTATAGTTAGCCTTGTATATATCTCATTATCAATAAGATATAGCGCCTCTAAAGACAAAAAGAACAAAATGTAAAAAAAACAAAACAGCGTTGTTGGTTTACTAAAAAGATTAGGAAGAAAAAATTTCAGATCGTGTAGCAATTTTTAAATTTTTAGCCCGAAAAAATCCTAATTAATCTAAAAGTATCTTTATTTTCATAAACGAAGGGAAAAATAACACGTAGTTTCTCCGTGAAATCGGTTATAGTTCGTGAAATTTAATTTTCTCATCCTCCGTGAAATTGGTTATAGTTGGGGCAGAATTAACCTGAAAGTCCTCCGTGAAATCGGTTATAGTTCGTGTAAATCCAACCCGATCATCTTCCGTGAAATTGGTTATAGTTCACGAAAATCTATCCTGCCTGCCTTCCGTGAAATTGGTTATAGTTCGAAAAGATATATCCTGCCAGTTTCCGTGAAATTGGTTATAGTTCGTAAAAATGTATCCTGCCGTTCTCCGTGAAATCGGTTATAGTTCGTGCATACCTCCCCTACTGCTTTCCGTGAAATTGATTATAAATCGGGTAAATTCAGCCCCACTCATTCTCCGTGAAATTGGTTATAGTTGATGCAGCGGTATTTTCTGTAAATCGGCAAATTGCACGGTAAGCACCTTTCTGATTTTCGGTATTGTTTATCGTCATTATTCAGATATTTCCCTGACTGCTCTCAAAAGACATATGGTAAGTATCACATATATAACCTGTTGATCTCGACAACCCATTCATAAATATCCATCGATCCAGGCTTCACCGGCATGGAAAACCCAGCCGAAGTGGTCAAATTCTGACTTCATATACTTGCGCTAGTGAGCATTGAATGTAGATATCTTGTGAAAAATCGAATACCCAATTTTCTGTAAAAGATGTCACACCCCACCCTACTTTCAATGAAATCCAGATGCATAGTTCTTCCGTTTGCGCTTTTCCACTTCGAAGCGGCGCTGACGCTTTGGATCTTCAAAAACCGTCCTGCCGTGGTGTCTGTCCGTTTCCAGTTTATCTGCCAGGCTCTATATTCCTATAATTTCCTCCATAAATTCGTAAATTTAAATCTTAGTATACGTTCATTAATTGCAGGTCCATTAGGGAAATGGGAAGATACTATGCTGATGGTAATGAAAAACCTTATACAAAAGTTGTGTAGATTTTGTGTTCAGCCGCCCCTGTCCTTTCTTTAAATTCAACTTACGATAAAGATCTGTTGTTGAAAAGGATAGTCTCCTGGAATCAAATGTTATAACTATTTTTTATAAATTTGAGCTATTATTAAGTTAATGTTATAACATTATGAAAACAAATATCATAAATATTGGAAATAGCCAGGGTATAATTATTCCCTCAGTGCTACTAAGAAAGCTCAATCTGTCATTTAAATCGAGTGTTGAGGTGGAAGTTGAAAACGGTTCAATTATTATTAAACCAGTTCCAAGGCAAGGTTGGGCAGAAGCAGCAATTCAAATGAACGTAGCCGAAGATGACAAGCCTTTATTAGAAGATAGTATGACTGACTTTAATAAAGAGGAATGGACATGGTAAAACAGTATGAAGTATACTGGATTTCATTGGATCCTACACAGGGTAGTGAAATTGCCAAAACTCGGCCATGTGTTATCATCAGTCCTGATGAACTGAATCATTCTTTACGGACTGTCATCATAATACCCATTATATCTACCATAAAAAAATATCCGTGGCGTGTGGATTGTATCATTCAAAATAAGGATGGATCCATTGCAACAGATCTGATCCAGGTAGTAGACAAGACCAGGTTGGGTGCTAAAATCTGCACTTTATCTGCAATAGAGATGAAAGAATTGAAGCAGGTATTACAGGAAATGTTTGTTGATTAGGAAATTCTTTCGGCCATTCTTAATTTTTGATAAAATTAAAGGTACAGGCCTTTGTCCATTTTGTTTCCAAATCCGCCGGTATCCCAGGGAAAATTGGGAAATGACCTGAGGAGGCTTTGAAATTTGTCTTTCTTTTTTGAACCTAAGTCGAAGCAAATTCTGCAAGCCTTACCACCTAAAGGTTGCGATTTGGTGAGTGTGTGATAAATGAAAAATTATGACACCAGGCAGATTGCCCGAAAGTCGGTGGTTTTGTTAAGTTATTCGGCCAACTATGCCGAATAAGATGTTGTTTGTAGTACCCAATTTTGCTCAACAGATTTGAAGTAAAGTAAGCGGAGTTTTGCAGAAGGCTGTAGCATTTGCGAAGATCAGGCTAACAGCAAGTCTGAGGGCATAATTTTCCTGCAAAGGTCCGCTTACTTATATGGCGTGATTATATATTCAAACTTTCTGAGCATAGACGATTTTTTGCCTGGTGGGCAGGTTGTTCAAATGGGGCATTTCACCATTTCTGTATTCTTTGTACAAACGTGCAATATCTTCCATCTGGTCGCCAATAAAAGGCCCGTAAGAGACAATAGGGACTTGGTGTGCCCTGGCAGCGTACACGATAAAATGCGTTTGGTCTGAGGTGGAAGTAAACGTAATTTCACTCTCCAACGCTCCCACTGGTTTGTCCAGCCATCCTGCCTGACCTGCTTCAATGGTTTTGTATCCTACACATACGACACCGCTTAATACATAAATCAAACCAATATAACCTGGCGGCAATATCTGTGAAACGCTTTGATTGGCCTTTATTTTAAAATCCACCAACGTTAGCGGTGTATGGTTTTGTAGGGGTGAAACCAATCCGTTACTTGCTCCGCTATACACCAGGATTTGGTAATCATCGGTTTGGATAGTAGGTACATCTTCCAATTCTATTTTTTGCCAGAACGGCTCCGTCCACCGTTTCTGGGGTGGTAAAGCCAACCACACTTGCAGAATGTGCAGGTTTTGTTCAGAAGTAATTTCTTCGGTATGGACAATCCCTTTTCCTGCAGTCATCAATTCAAAGCTTCCCGTCTTCCAATCTTTTTCATTTCCTTTCAAAACCAGCGTAAGTGTTTCAAATCCTGCGTGCGGATGAGCACCGCCAACAGCTTCACCCCCTGAAAGATTGAGTAAATCATCCATGAATAAGATAAATGGATCGGATTCGGAATACGGCATTCCGTTCAATACCGCCGAAGCCCTGTGACCAGTGCCCAAAAACCCCTGATGCCAGGGACTTTGGGTGATTCTTGATATGGTTCTTTGTAACATTACCTTAATTTTTTGGTGTAAGTAATCTCTGTTTTAGTTCAGGAAAGCGGATAAATGCCGTTACCCACAAAACAATTTGAATAATGACAGCCATAGCTATTGATTCCTGATGTTGCAGGTGTGTGACAATAGCGCCCCCCATATATGCAACTAGCAGGAGCGTTCCTAAAATTGCAGTTCGTGGGATTAGAAACAGGATCAACGAAATAATTTCGATAATTCCGATGAACAAATACGTACCTGCATCAATTCCAATGGATGATGCCTGGGTAATGGCCGCCTGGTTTTGGGTGAGCTTCATGAAGGCGCTCATCGTAAACAGAAGTGCCAAAAGGATGGTCAATGCCCAGCCCGTGATTTTGATTGTTTTTTGTGACATGAATTTAATTTTTGATTGTGATGCAAATTTCAGGATTAATACTATAGCTTTGTTATTTGTTACAAAAAGGATAGTACTTACAAAAAGGATAGTATATGGAAAAACATACAAAAGAAACCTGCGCTAAATCAAAGCTTGCCATAAGGGATACGCTCGATGTGGTGGGTGGAAAATGGAAATTGGTTTTGGTTTCGGTATTGCGAAGCGGTAAAAAAGGGTTCAATGAACTTTCAAGAGAAGCGGGAATATCTCCGCGTATTTTGTCCAAAGAATTGCAGGAGCTGGAAATGAACGGATTGGTAAGCCGGCAAGTATGTAATACCAAACCGGTTACAGTTCAGTACGAATTAACGGATTACAGCCAAACGTTGAATGATGTATTGAAAGCCATGGAAAAGTGGGGCAATCAGCACAGGCAAAAATTATATTAGGAGAATAAATTTTTACCTGATTTACAGATCCGGCAGCTGTGTTTCCAGCGCCTTCAATGCCCGAAACGCCTGGCATTCGCCTGGTGACTATCCGGCAAGCCCGACTGCGCATCCGGCGTAAGTTGGGTTTAACTAATGTCACAGAGATTGAGCAGCTTGTGGCGGTGACTTAAAAGGCTTCAAATCTAAAAATTTACTGCTACTCCCCTCTCCTTATCTGGTTTTCCTGAGGGCGCTTGTAAGTGGATTGGCTTAAACTATGCTGTAGTTTTTCCTTTTTTTGAAAATCCAGAGCCTGAACGTGTTCCAACGAAATTGTTGATTTTGTTCAGATCAGTACCCCACATTTTAGTCAGCAGTAATTCAGTATTAATCCGCCATAGTTCTATTGTGTTGGTTTACTCATCTACACCCGGACAGGCAAGAACCCTTTCCCCTTTTACAGCAAATAGGAAATGTCTAAGAATTTACCTTTCCTGGATTAATTCCTGTTTTTCCCATTTGGAAAGTCTACTACCATGGACATCGATCAATACACTCAATTGCTGTTGAAAGGATGTTATTAAAATCCTGGGACCATTTTCTGTTTAGTCCTATTTGCAAACGCCTCTAATTAAAAATTGTCCCCTCCCCTACTTTCGAAATTTAATTCTCGCAGGACTTTTCGCTACGCTTCCGTAGCCAAACCTTTGCCCAGCTTCTGACCCGGGTAAATTATACTCTTTTTAGATCAAGGTACGAAATGTCGAGCGTCCTGTTATCCTTTCCCGGCCCGGAATGATTTCTATTTCCAGCTCCATGAGTCCTTTCTTAAATTCATTCCATCCAGTGCTTTGTGCCAGCTACTTTCCAATGGTAGCACGTGGTCTGCCTAGCTGATTACCTTTGATTTTCGCTCCGGTTTTTATTCTTCTCTCAACCGTTTCACCTATGGGGCTATAAGGTAAACTGTTTGCTTTGACGGCAGCGCTCAGTTGATTTCCATGCTGTTCTGTCACGTAGCAGGACAAACCCCAGGACTGTTCGTTTTTTCTTACCGAGACTACGTGAATATGACAACGTTCCATATCAAAAAGTTGGTAAGAAATTTAGGATTGCCCTGAGTATTCCCGTTTAGTTTCCTGTTTTTATCTTCCTCAATTTGCATTAACCCATTCCAGCTGCCTGCTGCTACCTTCGATTTCATTGACCATTGAATGAAAAGGCGTGTACCGGTATGTTAGCTCATCCCCTCTTTCCAGACCTTGTGTAATCAGTTTTTGGGTTACCCCCATTCGCAGGATTTCCTCCCTCATTTCACGAATTAGTGATAGCATCCTTACCTGAAAGTCATCCCTTTTGGGCCTAGCCAACAGGGGTTTATCCAGGCAAATTGCCCGGATAAATTTGTTTACATCCATGGACATTGTCGTGTTTTTTCGTTTTTGCAGTTGTTCGTACTCATCCTTTGTAAAGCGTACTTTGATAATCTTTTCGCTTCTCTGTTCTTTGGGTAATGCTGGCCTCCCACCCTTGTAGAATGTATGATTGGTTGTCATTTCTTTCTTCATTGTTTCTTAATTTAAACCTGTCTCAGTCTAACCCCGCCTATACTTGTGTCTACAAAAACACATCTTACTATGCCGATTCTTTGCTTACAGTGCTACGCTACCTTACACTACCAGAATAGGTAGCTCGTGTTGTTTTCCTTGCAGTTCATTTTCGCAGCGTATCCTTTCTGGGTTCTATGTGATGAGTCATTTTTTTCTGTATAAGCCACTTTGTTGATTAATCATTTATGTGACTTGTCATGAAGTCATTATGTCAACAAGTCATTTAGTGGAGGAATTAACTTGTAAATTGATTATGAGATTAACTAGTTATTAGGTTTTGAAGTTGATCAAACGGTTCATCAACCCCTTGATCAATAAGTCTCTTAATCTATTAGTTGATTTAATAATTTGTTGACAAGTTGACAAAATGATTAGTGGATCAAATGATTACATAACAAATTGATGAGTTGATTAATTATTTTGTCAATTAAATGATTTGTTAATCAATTGGTTAAATGATCAATCAATAAGTTATGTTGTCATTAAGTAAATTAATCCTTTAATTTGACCATCAAAATAAATAACCCTATGAAAACTCAATCCCTGGAATCATCACATGAGGCTAGTGCCGGTCAGCCAACTGCACCGGTCGTTCTGGCATTTGCCACGCAAAAAGGTGGAATGGGTAAAACGACACTATCCGTTTTGGTCGCATCCTGGTTACATTATAAATGTGGAGTCAAGGTGGCCATACTTGATGTGGACGGATCCCAACTTTCGGTTTATAATCAACGCTTGAGCGAGCACGAGCATATGGATGAGGAAACAGCGCTTCGGTTAGATAAGCAGGACATTGAACCTTATGCCATTCACGCCGGAAACCCGGCGGACGTACCGGCGCTGCTTGCGAACCTGGCGCCTGATGTACAATTGGTGTTGATTGACATGCCGGGGAGTATTGATGTAGATGGTTACGAAACGGCAATTGCCACCCTGGACCACCTCATTGTTCCCATGGAAACCTCGCGATACGCTGTAAGTACGGGATTTAGCTATCTGAACGCCATTCGCCAAATTGAGCTTTTGCCCATTGACCGCTGCAAAGTGGTTTGGAACAAGTACCGGCCGTCGCGCGATGGTGAGATTGCCGACCAACTGGAAGAGCGTTTCGCGCAGTATGGAATCAAATGTCTCAAAAGCCGGATTCCCCAGCGGGATTCCTACCAGGATGCCAGTAATCTTTCGACGCTGTTCCCAATGCCCGCTACCTACCTGCGAAACAGCGGTCTAAAAGACCTTTTTAATGAAATATTAGAACTGATACCAACTATTGAAACACATGAGTCAAAAGAAGAGTAGTCCCAAATTGTCGGACGTTACCCGTCAGGCCAATTCTGCCAGAGCTAGTAAATTCAGCGCTGTAATGATCCCTACGCCTCCGATCAACCGAACTGAACCGCCAGTTGTGGCCCGTCCTCCCGAACCGGTGGAGGAGCCCGTGATCCAGCAGCCAGTGGTGAAACAGGAACAGAAAAAAGAAGCTGAAAAAACCCAGCTAACACCCGTGCACCCGGAATCAACCGCTGCAAAAGCTGCACGGACACGAAAGAGTGGGGGATTGTCTATCGAGGATGTGGTTGGACCACAACCGCCCAGTGACCCGTATCCCCGGCAGGTTCGAATTTCTGAAAGTCACCACAAATTGCTTAGGAGAATCGCCTTTAACCACGAAAAGACCATGAACCACGTACTGTATAACCTGCTGGAATTGCTTGATCAGGCCTATCAGCGCGAACAATCAAAAGGCGAATAAGTTGCTTAGTCATTATACATGGCGGGACTTCACCCGGTAGGATTGGTGCTGCCTTTCAGTTATGTATAAAACCAATACATAGGCATGGATCATGTGCAAATGGTTTTACGGGAAATTGAGCAAACATCCAGAAATCTGAATTCGCTGGCAGAATTATTCTTTGAGACCAAGAGTAACAAACAGGACCTTACGAAATATTCATAAGCCATGAAGTGGCGTCGGCCTGAGAAGCTGGAATTTGTTGCAAGACAAAATGCCATTGATATAGAACCGGTTATAAAGGTCAGTAATTCAGATTCTTAATGATACCAATTACGTCATTAAGGACTGTTACTGCTTCTTGCAAGGGTGCTTTACCGCGTCCAAGGCATAAATTCCTGATCCGGTATTTACTGAGTTTGCCGGCTGTTTCATTGGCGGCCCAATTCAGTAGGGGATGGCGGTCCTGCTGCGACAGAAATTCCTTCAATTTCTGGACGTCATAGTGGGTATTCAAGGTTTATTTTTGAAATTCAGTCAAGGCGATTACAGGTAGTTATGTCATTTTAGATAAAAGCGCAGTTGAATTGTATTTTTGGCCCATGCGTAACATTGCTAGATTGGGTAAAATGTGACATACCTGGTCAGGCAGTTGATACGAATACCCTCGGAAAGAATAAGATGTCTATGAAATAAACAATCAAAAGGGCTAGTCAATGCAGAGCCCACGGATTTGGCGGTTAGTACTTTGATTAGTTTGTTATACCAAAAAGCTATTTCTTACATCATCACAGCTAAACCTGTAGGAGTGGGTGGTTGAGTAATTCATTTCGGTGCGTAATTTGGCACGCCGCGGTGAAAAAGGAAAACGAGTGGTGGACAGATATCGGAAAAACAACTTCCGTTGGTCCTTCTTACAAAAGTGACACCGTGTCACTTTTGTAAAACTTTTTTACTGGTAGGTTTGGATATAAATAACTCCTAACTACCTTTATATGGTAAAAAATAAGAGTTATTTATATCCTATATGATTACTCAGGAAAAGATCGTTGATTTTATTAGGTCCAGGCCCGGACTAAAAATTCCTCCGCTCGAAAAGGAAGCAGGTATTCCCCCGCAAACCCTTTCCAAGGCCCTGTTGGCGAATGCCAGCAAAATTCCCGCCAAGCATCTTCCTGCAATTGAAAAGGTACTCAGACAGTACGGCTACACGGATAATTTCAGCGAAGGGCATCGGCCTGCACAGGTTATTTCAATCGTTAACCATAAGGGTGGGGTAGGGAAAACCACGACCGTCATTAACCTGGCCAAGGCGCTAAGCCTGTATGGCCTTAAGGTACTTATGATTGATATGGACTCACAGGGTAACCTATCCCAGTGCTACAATGTCCACGAACCAAAGCAGCAGGTCATTGACAGTCTGTTATCGGATGCGAACATTCCCATCGTTTCTATCGATGACAACCTTGACCTGGCTCCTTCCGATATCCGGATGGCTGCCCGGGAGAGCGACCTTACTAATTCCATTGGCTCTGAGCGCAGGCTGACCATCAAGATCAACCAGATCAGGGATCAGTACGACTACATACTCATCGATTGTCCGCCCAGCCTGGGTATTTGTACCACCTGCTCGCTGGTGGCCTCGGATGGATGTATCGTACCGATTCAGGCCGAAGCCTCTGCCTATCACGGAGTAGCCAACCTTTTGAACCATATCTCCGACATCCGGACGTACGCCAATCCAATCCTGAACATTAAGGGGTTCGTCTTTACTATGATTGACAAGCGTTTGAATCTGCACGCTGACATGATGGAGCACATCAAAAACTCTTTTAAAGGCGTTCATATATTTGATACGGTTATCAGCCAGTCCAAAGCCGTCAAGGAATCCCAGGTTGCCAAAGAGGATCTATTCACCAGTGATCCTACTTCCGTACCCTGGACTCAATACAAGACATTAGCTACCGAACTCTTAAACCTTTAACACATGGCAAAGACAAGAGCCCTGGATAAACTAAAAGAAAAAACCGCTGACTTAAAGCCTACCGTATTCACCCAGCAGGTTTATATCAAGGAAAACCTGATTGTATTGCCAGAACTGCGAAACCTGATTCCTGCTTTGCAGCAGGAAGAATTCCAGCAGTTGGAAAGTAATCTGCTGGCTCACGGGATTAAGGACCCGCTTACTATCTGGGAGACTACCTCCTCCACAGTTGCCGCCGGTCTTTCTGCCGACAGTCCTTCCCATGAGCTGCTATCCGGCCTGAATACTGCCAATAAGGTCTACGTGCTTATTGATGGCCACAACCGTTACGACCTGGCAAGTGCTCACCAGCTTGATTACCGGATTAATATCGTTGACTTTGAGGATCTGGAAAAGGTTCGGGATTACATGATTGATTTCCAGCTCGGACGCCGAAACCTTACGCCCGAACAGGCCTCCTATCTGCGAGGACTACGGTACAACAAGTTGAAGGAAGGCAACCGGTCGGACCGTATCAATGTAGCCCAACAGCTTGCGGAGGAATACAACGTCAGTACCCGAACCATTAAGCGAGATGCGGATTACGCCAAAGGGGTAGACAGCCTTTCTCCCGGATTGAAGAACGAGGTACTGGCGGGTAAGGCAAAATTGCCCAAAACAGCCGCCAAAGTACTTTCCCGCGATAAACCCGGAAAACCGATTGAGTCGCTGGAAGAGTTGAACAATTTCCTGGAAAAACAACCCAGGTCTCTGCCAGGCCTGGATGATTTGCACGAGCAGTCAGAAAATTCAAAGGATGAAGAATCCCGGCATATGGATGTTTTGATTAAGGATGCTGTACAGGAAGAGCTTTCAAAGGGTAAGGATCCGGTAGGAGGGAAGGCACCTTCCATGGTGGAGGCTACTCAGGCCCTGCGTATAGATTTAAAAGCTCTGGTGGAGAAGGATCTCTCTCAGAAAGAAGTGCTTTACGAAATCATAAACAAGGCAAAATCCCTTTTGGAGCGGATGGATTAACACGGGACAAAAGTGACACGCTGTCACTTTTGTTTTTTAAATTTTTGCTTTGTTGAATTTCAAATGATGAGATTCATACTTTTATCATTCGAGTCGTTCATCGTGCGTATAGGTAAAAGAAGTAGGGGATTGAATCGGTTTTGGAAATTCCATTGACCCCGGCCCCAGGTTGACCGGGTGTTCAAAAGAATTTAAGTAGCATTGCTGCAATGGAAAGAATAGCCAATTAGACTCTCCCATGTACTAGTTACTTATTTTTACTGAATGAAGCCAATTGTTTAAATTTCAGTTTTTAAAGTTCTGCTATGTCCAGGTAACTGTGATACCTGGACTTTTTAATGGGACCTATTCATTACTGCTACGAAGATTAGTCTATAATTTTTTATTTATTGAATGATCAATTTGTATAAAAAATAATTATAGAAGTACGGCAAAACTAATCAGGAGACTAGCGAAGGTGGCCCGGAAAGAAAAAGGCTCGTAGAAAATCATACCGGACCTTGCCCAAAGCGATTTAACCTCCTTGGTCTTACGCTCCTAGGGATATTTCCACCAATGGCACTAATTCTTTCCGTAAATCTTTACAAGTTTTTTTATTAGCGCCTTATACATTCCGGGTCTTTCATTTTCCAAGGTCTGCTTATTATAGACATACATAGCTTTTACCTGGTTCCAACTGGCGCAAGGGTCAGTATAATTCCAGGGAATGGTACCATTGTCATCGGTATAGTAGTTGGGCCTTTCCTGTTCAAACGGTTTTTTGAATTTTCCTGCCCAACTGCTTAGGGTTGGATCGTCAGGATTATGGGAAGGGTCCAAAAGGTACAACACGGATGGGGTATCACCAACTCTGAAATACTGAGCCCAGGGGTGGTCCCGGGTAACAAATTCGATGTGCTCGCCCATTGCTCCAAATTTGGATAACTGCTTAAACATTTCTTTGGGACCTTCTCCCGAAAACATGCCATTGTAGGTCCAATTTATTTCCAGCCACCACATTTTATTAAACCGGGGATCATTATAAATCTCATTTCTACCATCACCATTCCAATTGGGGACATTGCATTCTTCTCCTGCTACTTCATCCTTAGGCCCATATTTAAGACCGGTACCAATTGTAATCAATCTAATTTTCTCACTGATTTCAGGATATTGTTTAAGCGCTTTACCAAAATTGGCCATATTGCCCCAAACCAAAACATACAAGGGTTGTTCGTTGCTTTCAACGGCTGCCTTCCTTAATCGTTCAATGGCATCAGCTGTATTTTTCGCCAGGAGTTCTTCCAGCTTTTTGGCATCCGGAAATCCAAATGACACAAATTTATATTTATCATAGTCTTTCCTGAATGCATCAATAGCCATCTGACAAGCATCCATTCCCTGTTTGTTCCATCGGTCCGGAACGATACCCACAATTTCTAATTCATCGGCATACCAAAACAAATGAACCAATGACTGCCTGTCATCGGGATCACCGCCTCCTATATTAATGTCGGTAAAGACAAACACGCGGTGTTTTGTTGTCTGCGCAGGGCATTGAAAGTGCCATACTATCAGCATTACCAGTAGGAAGAGCCTTTTCATGGTATCTCTTTAAATTTTAGGAATGTTTTGTTTAAGCAAAATTATGCCTTGTACCGATGTATGCAAGCATAAACTGCTGATTTAACCATTGTTGGAATTAAGAAGAGGATTGACTGATTCTTGCTTAGAAAAATTTCCCGAATGAACTATATACCAGGTGTGTTACGCTCAACACATGCTGGAATGTTCACGCCAGGTGGCATCATTGATGTCAAGGGCTTTGGTGAGGTCTTTTATTTCATCCTTTACATCCGCCTGAACCTTTTTGAATTCTTTCCAAGCATCGAAGCCCTTCTGCCCATTGAGTTCCATAAGACGGAGCTCGGAGTTGACATCTTTAAGACCTGATTCCAGGCTCTGAACGGTCTTTGGGGCTTCATCACCCAGGGTTACGAGCCTCAGCCGGGCTACTTCCTCTAAATTCATGGCTGTCGTACACTAGGTTACGATAGCAATTTTAAAGGTAAAAAACTGTCTGGATAGGACTGGAAAAAGGCCCTCGGTCGGAGAGCCTTTAAAAAAGAAAGTCAATTATTTTTACATTAAATTATTTTTTATAATGTAATCTTCCAACAATTTATTATAAAATCAATAGTTACATTTTTACTAATCCACCACCAAAGCCCATTGAATTCATCATTTTTACATTAAGATTTTCGTTTAAAGTATGCATATTATTCATACCATAATAAAAACTTTCCATGTACCTCTGCAATGTACTATCGCACTCGTTACAGTTAGGAAATCCTAGGCAGGGAATCTCCCCAAAATTAAAAATGGGAACGACAAACCATTGATATTCAGTTTGATGAGTTTTTTCAGGGATGATCCAATGACCACTTGTTTTTTTGATGTTATACTTCATTCTATCTGCAATTTGCTCATTAATAGTTCCTCGATGAAACAAACTATCAACCCCCCCGGAAGCATTTACTTTAAAGTAAAAGAAAGCCCAAGTCGGTTGACTTGATTTAGGTTGGCTAGAATAAACACTATCCATTAACCAATTTTCCAAGGTGCATTCATACCCACAATCAAATTTAAACTCTTTGACCTTTGTTTCTAAGGTACCTTCTTTCGTTGATTGTGAGCATCCAAAAAAAAATGTTACCGAAATCAGGAAAATGCTACTGAGGGCATTGCGTGCCATATTTTTGTGTATTAAAGTTTTCATAATTCTTCACATTGCCTCTTAAATGGCGTATTTAGTTTAGAGCTCTGATACATGCAGCCTACCTTGTGTCGTGAAGCTGTACTTCGAATGTTGGTCAACTGAAAGCCTACTTCAAATTCACCAGCTAAATTAATACTATATATATAGTGTTGAGTAAGATGGTGACATAGGAGGCGCTATATTTCTATTATTGCATCAAATGAAGTAAAAGTTTCAATAATGTTACTCTTTGTAACTTGCCTAAGTTCCCAATTTTTTACATTTACAAAGTTTATAAAATCCACCTAGTATGAAATTAAAACTGCCTCTGGGCTTATTGCTTACTTTCTTTGTTTTAACGATTATTTTATGTCTTATTGGGTGCCAACTCGGTGGCCCCGGCAAGCGCGTTACAACTGTTACGGGTCGTGTTATTGATGAGGCGCAACAGCCTGTGGAAAACGTAAGGATTTTTATGACATCTATCGGGTTTCTTAATGGCGGAATTCCAATAGGTGATGGTACTTTTACAGACGCCGAAGGCAATTTTACCCTTGTTGTTGATGTACCAAAAGAGCATAAGCGTGTCACAATCGGTATTTCGTGGGATCTTGATCTAAGCAGAAAATATAAGGACTTTGATTATACGCATGATGGTCTTTCCAGTGGCGTTTGTTGCCCGGCTCAAATTGGCAAAAAGACAAATTATATCTTCACTCTATTTTCTAAGTAGATCCTAATTATCCCAAAAGAAGGAATTTCTAATAAAATACAATAGAGATACGTCTCAGTATTTTTCTTCAAGATCTTATGGATAACGAAGCTCAAATGATAATGTAATATGCAGCTGCAAAGCCTGCTCCGTCATAACTCTGTACAGATTACAGATATTTATCTGAAATCGTAGCATCTGGAAAGTTCCTTTCGGTACCGTTTTACACTGGAAATGCTGATGACAGTCAACTGTACAATTTCGGATACGGACAAATCTTTGTCGATGGCTTTGTTCACTTTGATGGAGTTATCCTGACTTGCTCCGGACGGCCGGCCAATGTGCTTGCCTTTTGCCTTGGCCAATAGTTGGCCGGTGCGGGTCTTTTCCAGGATCATTTCCCGCCGGGCGGTTGGTGCCGTCATTTTCAGCTAAGGGGGCAAAGATGCCGATGACCAATTTGCCTGCTGCCGTGCTGGAATCTATGCCCAAATCTAGGGCTTTGAAAATTATGCCTCGCTGGGCAAATTCTACAATTAGATTTATGAGGTGATCCCGGTTTCTCCCGAGGCGGGAAAAACGGGAGACTACAACGGTATCACCTTCGCGGAGTAAGGAAAGCATTTCGTCCAGGGCGGGGCGCTGCGTGGCAAGTCCGGAAATTTTCTCCTGAAAGATGCGATGGCAGCCGAAATTTTGGAGGGCTTCAATTTGGGTGTCTATGTTTTGGTCTGCGGTGGATACGCGACGGTTGGCCGCTGCCAGCGTATCCAAAGATTTGGTTCATGGGTAGTGTCATTTAGTAGGGTTCATAAAGGTATGGCTTTATGGACTGAAATTATTCCTTCTTTTTCTTCATCAGATAATGATATACGTTTTGATTATTTACGGTAATCGCAAATGCCTGTACAAACTCATACCCGTTAGTGCTCATAAAATTAAGTGCATCAATCATTGAGTTAAATTCGACCAACTTATTATCAGAGTCTCTAACCTGGGTATCCTTAAGAACTAATGCCTTATTGCGCTGCCCAAAATCAATTTCAATTGTAGCTTTGTTGCTAAATAGTCTGGATGTGCCCACAATCTGAATGTACTCGACGTTAATTTCAGAAATAGGAACATCATTGACTGTTTGAGCCGTTGTGCCTGAAATTGAGCATCCAATAAGGAGAAAGCAGAAAATTGTAAGCTTTTTGAACTGAATAAGGGTCATTTTGAATTTGAGTTAAGTTGAAATTAATTGAATGTACATTATTGCTTTTCTTACAATCCCTCCATCAGCTCCTTAAACCTATCCTAGGTGTAGGCTCCGTCGATGCTGTTTTTTTTGAAGACCATGTAGTATTAAACTTTTGACCGGCACGAGCGGCCCAGGTATTACCGAGCCGTATCTCGGTAGGGAACGTCCAGATGATGGTTAACCACCTTATCTTTTCCGATCCAATGAAGGGTAGGCATATCGTGGAATTAGTTAAAAATCTTGTAGGGGTCACAAGATACTTGACCACGGTCAATTTTTCAGCTTCAAAGGAGAAATTTCTGTTTTGTGGGGGGGATGTCTGGCTGTTTTGGATGAGCGTCTGGTTTTCGCTAAGATGGTGTAGATCGGGCTTGGGGTAACGAATAGGTAATACTACAAGTGTGGAATTCATTTCTGGTACTGCCCTGAACTGCTGCTCAATAAAGATTTAAAAGTGCATGATAGAACCTAAAAGCCAAACAGGATTCTGTCCGTCGAAACCACTGCTGATAGAGAACTACAGCCGAAGGTTACAACGTTGAGCCACACTTGTAGCAATACCAATAAGATTGGCGCTTGATTAATTTTGATTAATCGTTATGCCATCATAAAAATAGTCAACAATGTATTTGTCAAATTTGTCGAAAAATTGAAATGAATTTATTTGTTCTTTCCCAATTCGATGAAATATTTCAATTGTATTATGAATGTTTAAATTTTCATCATAGAAGTTAATTATGCCATTTTGATGAAGCTTCCATGATATCATTCGTGGTAAACCATATTCTTCAAGTTGATAAACTACCGAGGGAAGAAATGCATGGGCTACTCTTGAAATAAATGGAGACACATCAGTACCATTATTCAATATTTCTCGTTGCAAAATATTTATGTCACTTATGAGAGAAGACAAGTTGAATGCTGCTATTCTTTCAAGCTTGAAAAATTGCTCGATATCAATATCAAATTCATCAATCTCATCTAATAATTCAGGAATTGTACTTCCCCAATTTTGAGCCAAAATCTTGACAAATTCGACAAATTTTTTGTGCTGGATACCATAAGGTCCGTCTCCCCATTCACCTGGTTGCAGGCTTATTATTTTCCGCAGAAGTCTATCCCATGATTCTGGTTCGTTTGAGTTAAGATATGAAAGACCGTTCCATTCTTCTGGATTGGCCTTCATTTGTTTAGCTGTTTCTTTGACAAAATCAGAATCGTTTGATTGAAATATATTTTCCTTCAATAGCCTATCATAGGTTTCTTTTCCTAGTATATCATACATTTCACTTTTGAACGTAATTATTTTTGAAATCTGTTCATGATTTAAACTTGATCTATAGACCTTTTCATCTAGGTCACCTAAGATTGTATCAGGAAATAGAATATCCAATTGGGTTTGTCCTTCTGGTGGCGGTGGTTCAAGTAAGTATATTTTCCCTATAAAATATTTAAACATTCTTCCACCTCTGCCAATTATATTTTTGTAGGTAAAACTGTCTAAAATGCTATTTCCACCACTTTTTCGATTCCTCCAAATAATGACATTTTCTGCAGAGGTATTAACACCCTCAATAATCGATGAAGTAGAAATGATGTTATTCAATCCATCCAGTTCTTCAAATAATTTTACTTGTATTTGGCTAATAGAACGATGTAGTTGACCATTATGTATTCCTACTCCTCGTTTTACAAGGTTTGTCAACTTCCAATTCGCACCGTAATTTATTGTCAGCCAGTTAGCAAAATCTACCAAAAGTGGTTTGTCAGATATTGGAAGACTTTCATTCAGCAGATTTGATACTTTGTCGATTTGGGGGTATGAAGCTGCGTAAATCAAAGATTTTGTTTTTGTCTGTTCCAAAATCTTTAACAAAATTTCTCCTTTTTGAATTTCTTTTTCAATTTTGTCTCCTGATATATCTTTATACAAATCAAATTTTTCAAGATAAACAGTATTGAAATTTAATTTATCCTCAAAAGACATATCCTTTGTAAAAATATTGTCGCCAATTGAGGTGATGTTTGGGGCTAAAAAATATTTCTGCTTAGCCTTTTGACCTAACTTGATAATGGCTTTTAATAACGAAGGTGACCTCGATTTATCATAGACTGAACTTGCTTTATAAAATTCATCAATTATCAGTATATCAATTTTGTCTAATTTACTAACATAATTCATAGCTCGCTCTTGTGGAAAAATAAAAATATTTTTTTCTCCAAGTTCCGCTTCTGTTGTTGTTATGATTTTATACTGGTGAGCAAATTTTTTATAAATACGCCTTCTTGTTTCATCTGTCAAGGCAATAGTAGGTACAATAATTATTACATTAATAGGTTCGTTTATAGCAATAAAAGCGTCAATTACAAAACTCTTTCCAAAACTAGTCGGAGCACTTACAACAATATTTTCGCCAGAAACTAACCGTTTGAGTAGCGATGATTGTTCCCTATGTAAAGTTGATTGAATGCCACCAATGTCAACTTTAAATACCTCATAAACAAACCTGTCGCTCCAGTTCGCAGTTTCTGGCTTTATGTATGGATACAGACCTGTTTCACGAATTAAATGGTTGACTAATGGTGAATATTCGATTTTATTTATATCGTGAAAATCAAGAAGTCTTATTAATTCGTTTCGAGCCTGAACCTCTTTTTCAGAATTTAAGTATTCATTAATTGTTTGGCAGGTTTCAAATATTTCCATAATTAATTTTTTTTGTAGAAATCCGCTATTGAAACAAATTTATCAATAATTACTTTTTTCAATGGTACTGGAAAGAGTATTAAATGAAATTTCACTTTTGAATACATTGGTAAACCGCCAATTTTTGTTATTTGTTTTTTAAAATATGATTCGGCTCTTTTCTTGTGAAAGGCAATTATTTCGTTTCGATAGTTATCGGAAATTACTTTTTGCTTTTGAGTAATTTCACATTCGTGCAAAAGGAGTATTGGAATAGACTTGATGCAATGCTGATTTTCAAGTAGATAAGTAAAAATTCCATAATCCAGCACATGCTTCCATGGCTGAATCGTGGTTGTCAAGATTATGTGCTCTAATACGGTCAGATATGATACGATA
>NZ_SMJU01000001.1 GCF_004348825.1 Arundinibacter roseus | reverse complement strand
AGACTACGACGTTGATAGGCCGCAGGTCTACGCGCTGAGAGGCGTTGAGCTGAGCGGTACTAATCGCCCAAGAACTTACATAACTCTCCCAACTCTTCGTTTTTTCTTCTTTCCGCATGTTGATAAACACATTCCCTCTAACGACCTTGATGGTGGCTATGGGGCGGGTGATCACCTCTTCCCATCCCGAACAGAGAAGTTAAGCCCCGCACCGCCGATGATACTGGTTTCATAGCCGGTAAAGTAGGTAGCCGCCACAATATTAAACCCCAAGCGGGCTCAGATAATCCTGAGCCCGCTTTTTTTGTGGCTCACCTCATCTAATCACCTCTTCCCATCCCGAACAGAGAAGTTAAGGTTGGTCGCAACCCCGGCCTTACCGCTGATGATAGGGATTTCATAGCGGGCACAGGCAGGTAGCCGCCATACTATTAACCCCCAAGCGGGCTCAGCTAATCCTGAGCCCGCTTTTTTTGTGGCTCACCTCATCTAATCACCTCTTCCCATCCCGAACAGAGAAGTTAAGGTTGGTCGCAACCCCGGCCTCACCGCCGATGATACTGGTTTCATAGCCGGTAAAGTAGGTAGCCGCCATACTATTAATTCCCCAGGCGGGCTCAGCTAATCCTGAGCCCGCTTTTTTTGTGGCTCACCTTTAAGAGCGGTTTAGGGAAAAAGATAAGCATCTATAATTCAAATGCTTACTTTTATATGATTTTTCCATAAACCATAATCAACTAACTACTTATGAACAAGTTTGTAAAATGGAGTGCCATAGTGATTGGTTCGCTGGCACTTGTGCTTTTTATAGCGTTTAAGTTTATGCAGGCAACTACAAAAAAAGCTAGCCCTGAAACTACGGCTGTGTATCAGGAAGGTGAAAAAGAGATAAAAGTGGTGTACTCGCAGCCTTCCAAAAAAGGCCGGGAGATTTTTGGTGGCCTTGTCCCTTATGGTAAAGTGTGGCGCACAGGTGCCAATGAAGCAACAACCTTTACTACAAAAAATGAACTTGTAATTGATGGAAAACTGCTTCCTGCAGGTACCTATACACTTTGGACTATTCCGGAAACAGATAAATGGACGGTAATTTTTAACAATAAAAACTATTCATGGGGTGTTAATTTCGATTCAGAAGCTAGTCGTGAACCCGAGGCAGATGTTTTAACCCTTGTTGTGCCTGTACAAAAAATTTCCTCAAACCCCATGGAGAAATTTACCATAGCCTTTGATAAAACAACCCCATCAATGGATCTACTTTGGGACAAAACGAAGGTAAGTGTTCCATTCAATTAATTGAAATTCAGATTCATGTGTATAGTCAGCGGCTATGAATAGCAAATTTCACCCGCTGACTCTATTTTTCCCAACTCATTCTAAAACCAACGCCGTGTACGTTATCAATTCGGATGGTAGTATCTCCACTTAGATATTTGCGTAATCTTGAAATGAAGACATCCAAACTTCTTCCCATAAAATAATCGTCATTGCCCCATATTGCCTTTAAAAGATCTTCTCGTCTGACAACTTCCAAAGAACGTTCTGCGAGGTATTTCAATACTTCTGCTTCCCGAAAAGTCAGGATACTGGATTTTTCGTTGTTTTTTAACGTAAGTTTTTGAAAATCAAAGATATAGTTCCCGATTTGGTACGTTTGTCCCGGCTGAGTGGCGGGGCTTTCCAATTTAGAACGACGCAGAAAGACTTCAATTCTAAGCACCAATTCTTTGATACTGAATGGTTTGGTTATATAATCATCGGCACCAATCTCTAAACCATGCAGTTTATCATCCAATAAGGAGCGTGCAGAAAGGAACAAAAGCGGAACGTGTTTATCTACTTCCCGAATATGTTTTGCGAGCGTAAAACCATCCATTTCGGGCAACATTATATCCAGGATACAAAGGTCAAAATACTCTTTTTGGAAAGTATCCCATCCGTCCCGGCCATTGGTGCAATGAATGATTTCAAATTCATACGCTTCAAGATTATCTTTTGTCGCAAAGGCTAAATTAGGATCATCTTCTACATACAAAATGCGTGCTTTCATCTATATATATTATTCTGACGTAAAAGGTTTAGTTTTTAAATGATAAGATATAACTACAAGCAATTTGCTTCATTTGTGCGGCATCTGAATGGTAAATCTACTGCCAGTTTGTTCGCTGCTTAGAAGCGAAAGTTTCCAGCGATGTGCCTTTACAATCTGTTGAACGTAGCTCAGACCAATACCAAATCCTTTCACATTATGAATATTTCCGGAAGGTACCCGGTAAAATTTCTGAAATACTTTTTTTTGAAATTCAGGTGCTATTCCGATCCCATTATCTTCCACTTCAAGTACAAACAATGTGCCTGAATTACTAGTCTTTACTACCACTTTGGGGTTTTCAGGTGAATATTTAAGCGCATTATCAATTAAATTATTTACCAGATTACCAAAATGCAGTCTATCCGCTTCTATATAGGATGATGAAGCATCAAGCAAAATTGTGATGCGATCCTGATAAGGACGCGATATGGCTGCAATTACTTCGTGGGCATCCAGCCATTCCAGGTCCAAAGCAAGCTTATTTCGTTCTGCCTTTGCCATATTGAGTACCATTTCGACTTGCCGTTGCAGACGAGTGATTTCTTCCTCGACAATGCGGACATAGCGGCGATGACGTTCGGGCTGATTGATTATTGTTGGTGTATTCAACACATCAGCGGCAATGCGTAGCGTTGATATTGGTGTCTGAAGCTCGTGCGTCATGTTGTTGATAAAATCCCGCTGAACTTCTGAAAGCTGTTTTTGCCGTAAAATAACAAACAGAGCGTAGGAAAAGAAACTGACGGCAATGAGTACGATTACAGAGGACCATATCCAGCCTTCCAGGTCGCCGGCCATGTAATTTTCCTGCTGTGGGAAGCGAATTCCAAAGTAGTAAGGGTATTTGTCAGTTTTGATCCAATCGGCAGTTGTTGCGGGCGATTTATCGCTATTGCGGGTACTAAGCAGCATGCCGTAGCGCATGCGATCTGTGGTACAGTCGTAAATACCCAATTCGAAGTCTGTTATCAAGCTATGTTTTTGAAACGATTCCCGAATGTAGTGTTCCAGTACCTCGGGTTGAGTGGTAGCGTTGGTATTGACCAAAAAATAGTCCGGAGAAAGCTGTTCCACAGGATTTGCACTTTGCATCACGCCACTAACCTGTGAAAGCTGCTGGGCAACATCGTGTAAGGCCACATGCACTCGTTGATTAAACTGACGATTGCGCAATTCGAGCGTGCGGTTTACCCAATACATTTGCATAATCAGAACTCCGATAATGGACAAAGCAGACAAAACAACAAGCCATCGGATCGTACGGCGGGACATGAATTTCAGGAGTTAGTTAAAATAAATTTTTTGACCAATTTATACGTTTTTAGATCCCGACACGGCTTGATTAACACCGCATTAACAACTATTGACAGTCTGTTAACAAGCACCAATGCGCAGGAATTATACTTTTGATCCAATCAATAATCAAATCAATTGTTAATCTCTTATTCGCTGGTAAAGCTATGAAAACAACAAAACTCTCTCTTGCCTTTGTGGCCTTCTGCCTGGCAACTGCCGTATTTGCACATGCCGCTGCCTCTTTTTCCTGGATCGAAACGAGTCATGATTTTGGGAAAATTCAAAAAGGAAAACCGGTGGTAGCCTCCTTTGAATTTAAAAACTCAGGCACGCAGCCACTTGTGATTAGTCAGGCGGTTGGCTCTTGCGGATGCACAGGCGTAGAATTTTCAAAAGATCCAATCCTGCCTAACCAAACGGGCAGCATTAAAGCAACATTTAATGCGGCGGTCGTTGGACCTTTTTCCAAATCAGTGACCGTCACATCCAACGCAGAAACCGGAGTGGTAGTGCTAAAAATCCATGGAGAAGTTTTTGAGTAAACGAACTATTTAGCCCTGAAAAATGCTGACCCGTGAGTTTTCGCTCACGGGTTTTGTTACGTTTTAGACATTTAATTTGGATTGTCTATTCCTTTAATTGCTTCATAATCATTGCTTAAACGGCCAAGTTCCGTAATCATAAATCGTTGAAGCTGATCATTAAAATCTTTTTTATCTTCCTCTGAAAGCGTTTGATACAACTCTTTCAGCTCGCTGTTGATAGCCGCACGCTCTTCTTCGGTAGCGGCATTGATCGAGCGGACGTGGTATTGTCTAAAATTAAACTCTGCCATAGATTCAAAATAACATGTTTACAGGCCAAAAGTAGCCGTTTGCGGTTCTACCTACAACTCTTATCCCTAATTATCACCCTTGATACGTTCTTCGCTGAATTGGTTGAACAAGAAAAAACAATCCGGCGTTACTCACTAAGCCAATGAGCTTTTATACCTAAAACGGAATTCAAATCTTTATAAATGAATCGTTCAATAATATTTCTTGTCCTTGCTTTCGTCCTTTTTGCCATTGATTGGTATGTGTGGCAGGCTTTACGTACCGTCATTCGTACTGCATCGCCACTGACGCAACGCTGGGTTTCCGGCCTTTATTGGGGCTTTTCTATTCTGTCACTCTCGGCTTATGTACTCATTCAGCTTTTGCCGCCCGACATGTTTAGTCGCATCGTGCGCAACTTTATTTTTGCAAGCATCGCCCTTCCTTACTTTGCTAAGCTATTTGCCGTTTTGGTACTATTCGTTGATGACCTCCGTCGGCTAGTTCAGTGGGTCATTAGTTTATTTGCGCCATCGGTTGCTCCGGCATCTGCCGATCCGTCCGGGCCACGTATTCCGCGTTCGGAGTTCATGGCTACCACAGCGCTCGTAGCGGGGGGAAGTTTATTAGGAACTTTTGCCTTCGGAATCATTTCCGGGGCGCACGATTACCGGATACGTCGGGTAAAGGTTGCGCTCAAAAATCTCCCCAAAGAGTTTGAAGGTATCCGAATTGCTCAACTTTCAGATATTCATTCAGGAAGTTTTTTTAATAAAACAGCGGTAAAAGGCGGGATTGACTTATTGATGAAAGAAAAACCGGATCTCGCTTTTTTTACGGGTGATCTGGTCAACGACCGGGCCACTGAGGTGAAAGACTATATCTCTATTTTTGAAAAAGTAAAAGCTCCTTTGGGAGTGTATTCCGTGCTCGGCAATCATGACTATGGCGACTACGCTCCCTTTGCCTCTCCCGCGGCCCGGCAGCAAAACCTGAACGATGTAAAAGAAGCGCACCGGCTGATGGGCTGGAACCTGCTACTCGATCAAAATCGTGGAATCAAGGTAGATGGTGCCGAAATCGGACTGATCGGCATTGAAAACTGGGGCGCAGGCGGGTTTGCCAAGTACGGCGACCTGGCCAAAGCCTACAAAGGAGCGGAAGAATATCCGGTCAAGATTCTGCTTTCGCACGATCCAAGTCATTGGCAGGCGCAGGTACGGCCACAATTCAGGGACATAGACCTTGCACTTGCCGGACATACACACGGCATGCAGTTTGGCGTAGAACTCCCCGGTTTTAAATGGAGCCCTGTGCAGTATCGTTATAAAGAATGGGCGGGGTTATATAAAGAAGACGATCAGTTTTTGTACGTCAATCGGGGTTTTGGGTATATCGGGTATCCCGGGCGTGTTGGTATTTTGCCGGAAATTACGATTTTGGAGTTGGTACGCGGGTGATTTTTGTTTTATAATCAAGTAACTTCCCACCCAGATTTTACTTAGGATTCCTGATACTTTTTGACATACCAACGGAATATACTCCAAATACAAGTACTAAGGATAATGACTTTTCCCGGGATGTCAAGTTCTTCATTTAGTATCAGTAAGCTGTAAAGTACATACAGACTTGCCAGAAGTAGAGTCAGGTTTATAGCGAGGAATAAATAGCGGATCATGGTGAATTGAAAGTAGAGATCAGAAAAAAATGAAAAATCCAGGAATGAAATAATTTGTTTTTAATAAATAGACTATTACCTGATTCTCAAATCCAAACATAAAGAATTATTGACTAGATGCTTATTCAAATTTGAATAAAATGAATACTGCTCGTGAAAATGTTCTAAAAGGACATTAAGCAGTGATTAATTAATTCTCAGATTTGCGATTTTACAACTGAAATAGGAATAAAACCAAAAGTAACTCGTTGAACTAGAAAGGATTGTTGATTGAAACTGGACACAAAGATGAAAAGTAAACTATTGCTACTGATTCTAGCCGTTTGGCTCATGCCGACGCTGGAACTCGAAGCACGGAATATACCAGCTACACCCACAGCTTTGACAAAAACGGAGATGGACCTGGGTGGTAAGAAGAAAAAACGGAAACGATATAAGGGTTACAAAAAACCCAGAAGTAAAAAATTTCTTGGGATTTTTAAGCGAAAAAGCTCGTGTGATTGCCCCAAATAATGGTAGCTTAGTCATTCCCGGCCTGCACTCTGTGTAAGGCCGATTTTTTTTAAACTTCTTTAAAAGACAAAATGTTGAGAGATTAATTGTTGGCACACGAACGATTCTGTCCCGAATCGAATTCTTTTCCATATTTTTGTACTTTATTCATCAGACACCTAGTGGTTTTTTAGCCCAAAGCATGAAAATCAATCTCCAATCCCAAGAGTTATTTGAGAGCCGTCATCACGGAAAAGACGCGCACGAACTAAGCGAAATGCTGGAAAAAGTAGGCGTTTCGAGCCTGGATGAGCTTATTGACCAAACAGTACCTGAGGCTATCCGGCTTCCCCGGTCGCTCAAACTCCCCCGGCCTAAGTCGGAGCATGAGTTTTTGAAAGATTTCAAGATGCTTGCCGGGCAAAACAGCATTTTCAAATCGTACATTGGCACGGGCTACTATGATACGCTTACACCACCTGTTATTCTACGAAATATTCTTGAAAATCCGGCCTGGTACACAGCTTATACGCCCTATCAGGCAGAAATAGCGCAGGGACGTCTCGAAATGCTCCTTAATTTTCAAACCGTCGTGACTGACCTCACCGGACTGGAAATTGCCAACGCCTCGCTGCTGGACGAAGCCACCGCTGCTGCCGAAGCAATGACGATGCTGCACAGCGCACGTCCGGCTGCCCGAAAGAAAGCGGATACATTTTTTGTATCTGAACTCTGTCATCCTCAGACTATTGACCTGCTCTTTACTCGTGCAACGCCGATTGGGATCAAAATTAAAGTGGGAAATCACCGCACCGTTGACCTGACGGACGAAAGCCTGTTTGGTGCATTGCTGCAATATCCGGCAACCGACGGAGCCGTAATCGACTATACCGATTTTATTGCCACAGCGCATGAGCTCAATCTTTTTGTAGCCGTAGCCGCTGATTTATTGGCGCTTACATTGCTCAAAGCACCCGGTGAAATGGGAGCTGATGTTGTGGTTGGTTCGGCACAAAGATTTGGCGTACCGATGGGCTATGGTGGGCCGCATGCGGCTTTTTTTGCAACCAAAGAGGCATTTAAACGACAGTTGCCGGGTCGCATCATTGGGGTATCCGTAGATGCCGAGGGAAATCGCGCACTTCGTATGGCACTCCAAACGCGTGAGCAGCATATTCGTCGCGAAAAGGCAACCTCAAATATTTGTACTGCACAGGTATTATTGGCCGTCATGGCCGGAGCCTATGCTGTGTATCACGGCCCCGAAGGCCTCAAAACAATTGCTGCCCGTACCCACGGCCTGGCTAAACTGTTTGCCGATACCGTTCGCAAATTCAATTTTCAGGTAGTTACCGAAGAATTTTTTGATACAGTTACTATTCAAACGCCGCTTGCCCGGAAATTGAAAGAAGAATCGGTGAAATGGGGCATCAATCTGCGTCATTATACCTTTCCTGATAGCCGCGTTGGGGTTTCATTTGATGAGGGAAAATCTTTTGAGGATGTAATTAAATTGCTCAATCTTTTTGCCGAAGTATCTGGTTTTCAGGGTGAAATGATGATTGAGGAAGAAATGGAAATTACCTTTTCTGACGCCATCGCCCGCCAAACACCTTATCTGACGCATCCGGTTTTCAATTCGCATCATACCGAGCACGAAATGCTGCGGTACCTCAAAATGCTTGAAAACAAGGATCTTTCGCTGGTGCATTCCATGATTTCTCTAGGGAGCTGCACCATGAAACTAAACGCAACCACGGAGATGATTCCCGTAACGTGGCCTGAGTTTGGAGCGATTCATCCGTTTGCACCGGCTGAGCAAACGCGTGGATATCAGCTTCTTTTTAAGCAATTGAATGATTGGTTATGCGAAATCACGGGCTTTGCTGCTATGTCGCTGCAACCCAATTCGGGTGCGCAGGGCGAATATGCCGGGCTGATGGTGATTCGGGCTTACCACGAAAGCCGCAACGAAAGCCACCGCAATGTAGCTCTGATTCCTTCGTCGGCCCACGGAACTAACCCTGCCTCCGCCGTCATGGCAGGTATGAAAGTCGTCGTGACCAAGTGCGACGAGCGGGGCAATATTGACGTAGCCGACCTTCGCGCCAAAGCTGAGCAATATAGCAACGAACTGGCCTGTCTGATGGTTACGTACCCATCAACGCACGGAGTTTTTGAAGAAAGTATTAAAGAAATCTGTGCGCTCATTCACGAGCATGGCGGACAGGTATACATGGATGGCGCCAACATGAATGCGCAGGTTGGCCTGACAAGCCCCGGAATGATCGGTGCGGATGTGTGCCACCTCAACCTTCACAAAACGTTTTGCATTCCGCACGGTGGAGGCGGACCCGGCATGGGACCCATCGGGGTTGCTGAGCAATTGGTGCCGTTTTTACCTGGTCACGTCAATCAAAACGGTAAGGTAGGCAAAGCAGGAGCCGTATCTGCTGCACCTTTTGGCAGTGCCAGTATTCTTACCATCTCGTATGCATACATTGCGATGATGGGCGGCGAAGGCCTGACCAACGCCACCAAAATGGCTATTTTGAATGCAAATTATATTAAAGAACGTCTGAAAGGCCAGTACGATGTGCTCTATACCGGAAGTAACGGTCGGTGTGCACACGAAATGATTTTGGACTGTCGCTCCTTTAAAACTGTTGGAGTGGAAGCCGAAGACATCGCCAAACGTCTAATGGATTACGGATATCACGCACCAACGTTGTCGTTCCCAGTAGCAGGTACGCTGATGATTGAGCCTACCGAATCGGAGTCAAAAGCCGAGCTTGACCGCTTTTGCGATACTATGATTGCCATCCGAAACGAGATTCGGGAGGTAGAAGAAGGAATTGCTGATCGGGCCGAAAATGTGTTGAAACATGCTCCACACACCGCTCGTGTCGTATTGGCCGCTGATTGGAAGCGCCCGTACAGCCGCGAAAAAGCTGCTTTCCCTTTACCTGCGCTGCGTTTCAATAAGTTTTGGCCAAGTGTGAGCCGCATCGACAGCGCTTACGGCGACCGGAATCTGATCTGCTCGTGTATTCCGGTGGAGGAATATGCAGAGGTAGTAACAGCAGAGTGATTTTTGTAAAGATCTGAATAACCAACAACGGCCCGGAGGTTTATCCTTCGGGCCGTTGTTGGTTATGAGTACTTTGATATTGTAGATAATTGAGTAATCTCACACTTTGTCAGGATCTCCTGATAATGCACTTTCCCCGCCCTATACATAATTTTCTTCCTTTACAATAGGTCCGGCTTCACAACCAAACATGTCGAGTACCTGATTGACCTTGTCCAGACGCAGGGTTGTCAGTATTATTTCTACTGTTTTAGTTTCCTGCAATTGACCTGTACAGAATCAATAATTGCACAAAGTAAACAGCTTAAAATGAAACAACTAACCTATTTATTCAACCAAAATCTCTACATATTGCCAGAATTCGCAGATGTCAAAAGTGAAGCAGCCTGCTCATCTACAAGCCAAAGCAACTCGCCATTTTCAGGTCGAATGAGTTGCGACGGATAGTGCTCTGGGTTTGATTTGCCTTCAAGCACTTCAAACAAAGCCGGAGCCTTGTTGCTGCCAAACGTTAAAAAACAAACAGCTTTGGCCAGATTGATTAGTGGCGCTGTGAGCGTGATACGGTACATAGCCTGAGGTTCTAAAAAATAGGCCTGAACATAACGCGACTCCTCATGTAGCACCGCTGTACCCGGAAATAACGAAGCAGTGTGTCCATCGTCGCCCATGCCTAGAAGGATCAAATCAAATGCGGGAGATTCATTGCCCAGAAAATCACGAAGATGCTGTTCATAAAGTAAAGCAAAAGTCTCAGGTTCAATGCTTTCTGCGCGCATTGGAAAGATGTTTTCTGCCGGAATCGGAACATGATCCAAAAGCGTTTCGTGCGCCATTCGGGCATTGCTCCGTTCGTCTGTTAACGGAACCCAGCGCTCATCGCCCCAAAAAATGAAGGTTTGCGGCCAGGAAATCAGTTCAGTGTACGGAGGTTGAGCCAGGAGTTTGTACAATTCTACCGGAGAAGAACCACCCGTGAGGGCTACCACAAATCGTCCGTGCTGCTGAATAGCTTCCTGTGCTTTTTGCACAAAGAAATCGGCGGCTGCTTTGCTGAGCAGGTCTTTATTTTGAAAAATCTGAATCATAAAGAAAGAAGAATATCAACGTGATACGGTTACGGTCCAGGTGTGTCCATCGCGGGCAATGAGCGCTTCGGCGTTTTCGGGCCCCCACATACCTGCGGGATAATTTGGGAATTCCAGGGATTGGCGCGATTCCCAGGTTTCCAGAATCGGCGTAATTACCTCCCAGGCCGTTTCTACCTGATCTGAGCGCATGAAAAGCGTCGCATCGCCATTCATGGCGTCAAGTAGTAGGGTTTCGTAGGCTTCGGGCGACTGACCGTCAGAATCATTCCCATTAAAATCAAAAACCATTTCTGCGGGAGTCAGAGCCATTTCGAGACCAGTTTTTTTGGCCATAAACCGAAGCCTGATATCCATCTGCGGCTGAATATTTATCACCAGGCGATTGGGTAAAATGTTCTCAGACATCAACGTCGGAAACGTCAGGTGCGGAACGGGCTGAAACTGAATGGTGATAGACGAGCTTTTTTCCTGCATCCGTTTGCCGGTCCGCAGATAAAACGGAACGCCCTGCCAGCGCCAATTGTCCAGATGAAACTTAACCGCGGCGTACGTTTCTGTTCCCGACTTAGGATCAACGCCTTTCTCTTCCCGATAGCCGGCTACTTTTTTACCCTTCATCCAGCCGGGGCCATATTGCCCACGAACGGCAAATTTGCCAACATCCTCACGCGAGTAGCGGCGAATTGCCTTCAAAGCATCAACCTTTCTGTTTCGGATTTCTTCGGCTTCAAACGTGATGGGAGGCTCCATTGCCACCATACACAGCAGCTGCAACAAATGGTTCTGAATCATATCGCGCAGCGCCCCCGAACCTTCGTAGTAGCCGCCGCGGTCTTCTACGCCAACTTCCTCAGCTACTGTAATTTGTACATAATCAATATAATTACGATTCCACAGCGGCTCAAAAAGTGCGTTGGCAAACCGTAAGGCGAGAATATTCTGAACGGTTTCTTTACCCAAATAATGATCAATACGATAAATCTGCGATTCCTGAAAAGCGCACGTCAGCAGCTGATTCAGGGCTTTGGCCGATTTCAGGTCATGACCAAAGGGTTTTTCTACCACAATCCGATCTTTCTGCACATCGCCTGCTATGCCAACTTTGGCGAGATGAAGCGTGATGGGTTCAATAAAATTTGGTGCTACGGATAGATAAAAAACCCGGTTGGCGCGTGTTCCCCAGGATTCTTCCAGAGCCTGAATCTGCTCGGCCAGTGCCTGATACGAAGCGGGGTCGTTGATATTGGATTGTAAATAATAAATGGATTCACTAAACTTTTCCCATGGGTCTTTTTTGGGTTTTCCGCTGCGCGAAAAATCATCCAAACCCTCTTTTAAGTGGACCTTATACTTTGAATGATCCGAGGCCGTACGCCCCAGGCCGATCACGGCAAATTTCTCAGGCATCCAGCCATCAAGAAACAAGTTATAAAAAGCAGGAATCAGCTTTCTTTTTGTCAAATCGCCCGTTCCTCCAAAAATAACGGCGATGGTTGGTGCAACTTTCTTAATTGAGTTCATGTATGCGGTGGATGGAAAAATAAGACGAACGGATTAACACCAGATTATTGAAAATAAATTAATTCCATTGGGTATGAAAAATTCCTTCCCGGTCTACACGCTCGTAGGTATGGGCACCGAAATAATCGCGTTGTGCCTGAATCAGATTGGTCGGAAGAGTTTCGCTGCGGTAGGCATCGAAGTAGGCCAAAGAAGCCATAAATGCTGGCATAGGGATTCCCCGATCAATTGCCGCTTTGAGTATTTCTCGTAGATCTGCCTGTCGGGCCAGCAGATCGCTGCCGATTTTGGGGTCCAGCAAAAGAGTGGGTAACTGCGGATTAGCCGCATAAGCCGCCCGAATATCGCTCAGGCAGGCTGCGCGGATAATACAGCCGCCGCGCCAGATTTTTGCTACATCCTGCAAATTCAGCCCATACTTGTAGCTTTCTGAGGCAGCGGTAAGCTGCGCAAGTCCCTGCGCATAGGTAGAAATCATGGCAAAATAAAACGCATTTCGCATCTGATCGACCAGTTCGGTGCGATTTACGTCCAGGACGGGCGCGTCATTTGGAAGAGCTTTGGCAGCTTCTACGCGATCTTCTTTATACTTAGACATGTCGCGCATGAGCACCGCCATGTCAATCGTCGGAACGGGTACCTGCAAATCCATAGCATTTTGGGACGTCCACTTTCCAGTACCTTTCGACCGGGCCCGATCCGAAATCATCGTGACCAGCCTTTGCCCGGTTTCGTCGTCCATTTTGCTCAAAATTTCACCCGTAATTTCAATCAGGAAAGATTGTAATTCCGTATTATTCCATTCCTGAAAAATATTTTGGAGTTCGTCGTCGCTGAATCCGGCGCCCCGTTTCAGCAGATCGTAGGTTTCGGCAATAAGTTGCATAATGCCGTATTCGATGCCATTATGAACCATTTTTACGTAATTCCCGGCTGATCCGCTTCCGAGATAGGCTACACAAGGCTCGCCGTCAACTTTGGCCGCGATGGCCTCAAATACGGGCCGCAACCGTTCGTAGGCTTCGCGGTTTCCGCCCGGCATCATGCTAGGCCCAAAGCGGGCGCCTTTTTCACCGCCCGAAACGCCCATGCCAAAAAAATGCACGCCCTTTTTTTCCAGTTCCAGCACACGTCGTTCGGTATCAGGAAAGTAGGAGTTGCCCCCGTCAACAACAATATCTCCGGGTTCCAGCAACGGCAGCAGGGTTGCAATTGCCGCATCGACGGGCTTACCCGCAGGTACCAGCAGCATAACTGCCCGAGGTTTGCGTATCGACCGGACAAACTCATCCACGTAAATTGTCCCACGCACCTGCTTGTCTGCTCCGGCTTCCTCTTCTACGGCAGCGGCTTTGAATGGATCCAAATCAAGGCCAATGACCGAAAAATTATGATCGGCAATATTGAGCATGAGATTTTGGCCCATAACTCCGAGCCCAACCATCCCAAATTCGTACTGTAAATTGTTCATAAGTAGTGTTTTATGGAAATGTTTACGTTCTTTTTTATAGTAAGTTAGGTAAATCGAGGAGTTTTCAGGAAGCAATCTGAACTACGCAGGAGGAAATTTCGGGGTGCTAAACTACCGTATGGAAAACCAATTTCCATATGTTTTCATCCATTTTAAACGCAGGAAAACAGGTATTTCCCTGACAGAACCAGTAAAAAGAATTTCATAAGTTGAGGATGTAGTTTCTATTGCATGGTTTTATTTCCTGTATTTTGTAGCTAAAATCAACTTTTTAAAATTATATTAAATAATTGATAATCAGTAAATTAATTGTGTTGGAGCATATTGTAGTATAGAGTTTAGGTAGTGCAGACCGTTGGCCTGCAACTTGCCGGGAAGTATCTTTATTCAAAAATTACTCATCCTATATTTTTTCATGAAATACCTCTTTTTTCTCCTTTGGTTTCCCTATGTCCTACATGCACAAAACGAGGTTCCTTCGGCGGAGCGTATTCGTCAACATGTGAATTACCTGGCTTCTGACCGAATGAAAGGCCGGGGTACGGGTAGCCGGGAGCAGGAAAAAGCGGTGAAGTATATTGAAAAACAATTCAAGAAAATGGGCCTTTCACCTCGGGGAACCGACGGCTACCGTCAGCCCTTTATGGCCAAAGTCCGGCGGGTGGTGGTGCCGGATAGCGTTCGTAAATCAGCAAATGTGCTTGGTTTTCTGAATAATCAGGCGCCTTATACCATTATTATTGGAGCACATTTTGATCATTTGGGAATGGGCCGACAGGGAAGTTCCAAAGCGCCACAACCCGAAGGACAGATTCACAACGGTGCCGATGACAACGCTTCGGGCGTAGCCGGGCTACTCGAATTGGCCCGGTACTTTACCCAAAACAGTCGTACAGAGCCTTTTAATTTTCTGTTTATAGCCTTTGGCGCCGAAGAATTAGGTTTGCAGGGCTCGCGTTATTTTGTAGAAAATCCTACGCTTGCGCTCGAAAACATTCATTTTATGCTAAACATGGACATGATTGGCCGCTATAACTCCGAGCGTGGCGTGGGAATTGGCGGCTACGGCACGTCGGATGCGTGGCCACAAGTATTTAAAGATGTAACGGGCGATGTTAAATTCTTTACCGATCGGGCAGGAAGCGGTGGCTCGGATCACGGATCTTTTTACGCTAAAAAGATACCCGTACTATTTTTTCATACGGGCGGCCACGACGATTATCATACACCAACCGACGATCCGGAAAAGCTAAATGCTGAAGCCGAGGCGGGTATTTTATCTCTTGAAATCAAACTTATTGAAAATGCGATGGAACTTCCTAAGCTGATCTTTACGGAAGTTAAGTAGGGTGGGGAATTGGGAAATAAGCGATAAACCACACGCAGCCCATGTTGCCATAAATGGGTCTCTCCTTAGGGAGCTTAAAGGAAATAATGGTTGAATAGCTACAAGCAGATCGTCAATCTGAGGCTGTTTCGATGAAATTCAGAGTAGTAATTTTAAAATACATTTAGGAAGTCTAATTTACTTCAACCATTTTTCCCGAATCGGCTGCCAGTTGCCGGGTACTATTAATTGCCCAAACCAACCAGTGCCACACCTAACTTGCGGGAAGGAGTCGCCGAAAAAACTTCCCTGCCGAATGCCGAGCTTAGCACTATTCCCGAAGAAGTACCTGCCTTTTTTAGAAACGCTCATCGCTGTATGGTCAGGGAAGTTTTAGAACAAAATATACCATTTACTAAACGACTCGGTTGACTACCATAACGGATGCACCGAAGGCTTAATGTATTGACTATAAATAGTATTCACTGCTTTCTGTTGCTCCTCCGTCAGCGGGGGCAAATCTGCTGCGTGCAGGTTAGAGGCTACCTGCGCGGGCCGAGAAGCGCCCGGAATGATACAGCTGACAGCCTCAAACATCAGAATCCAGCGCAAAGCTACGGGTGCCAGGTTTTCATAGCCAGGAAACACCGCTTTCAGCTCTTCTACCGCGGCCAGGCCGGTTTCGTAGTCGATGCCGGAGAAGGTTTCGCCCTTATCAAATTTTTCGCCATGGCGATTGAAGTTGCGGTGATCTCCTTCGGAAAAAGATGAATTTTGGGAGAAAGTACCGGTGAGCAGGCCACTTGCCAGCGGTACACGGACAATCACGCCCACGTCTTTCTTTTGAGCCTGCGCAAAGAAAAGCTCAGCGGGACGCTGCCGAAACATGTTAAAGATAATTTGAACCGACGTGACGTTGTCAAACTCAATGCCTTTGAGCGCTTCTTCTACTTTCTCGACACTGATACCCAAATTCTGAATTTTACCTTCGTCTTTTAGGCGGTCAAAAAGTTCAAAAATCTCGGGACGGTAGTAAACCTCCGTTGGCGGGCAGTGCAGCTGAATTAAATCCAGCGTTTCGAGTCCCATGTTGGTCAGGCTGTCCTCCACAAACTTCCGCAGCACGGCGGGTTGATACGCTTCGTTGACATGTGGGCTGAGCTGACGGCCGCATTTGGTAGCTACATAAATACGCTCCGATCGACTTTTTACAAACTTACCCACGGCTTTTTCACTTTCTCCGGCACCGTAGACATCAGCCGTATCAATGAAATTGACGCCGCCATCTACGGCTTCGTGTAGAATCTGTTCAGCCAGGGTGTGGTCAAAGGCATCACCCCATTTGCCGCCCACCTGCCAGGTACCAAGGCTTATTTCTGAAATGTTGAATCCGGTTTTTCCTAATTTTCGGTAGTTCATGAAGTAGGGGTTTGGTTGATAAATTTCGATGTTTTACAAATTTTGGGAGGACGCTAATTCTATAAGGCAAGATATTAAAAATCCCCCTACTTTTTACCCAGGAACGCTTCCAGGGCTCCGGTCAGGTACACCATGGGGGCATTCCAGTTGATGGCAATTTCGTTGGAAGCATAGGAACAATCGTCGTCGGTAAAGGCTTCATCCGCAGCATCCGAGGTGTAAGTGGCGCATTTGTCCTGCTTGCCGGGATTGGGCCCGCCCGACAGCAAACCCGGGACAGGCGCTGCAACCTGATCGGCAACGGAAGGCCGGTGGTGCGGATGCATGACCTGTTTGCTGCCAAAACCCGTCAAAAATGAATAGCCCGTGCCATTTCTCCCCAGCAGATAATCCAGATTCATGAGCGCAGCATCCAGGTATTTAACCTGTTTTGTGAGCCTGAACGCCTGCAACACCGCCACCGCCTGATTGGCCGCTACGGCACTGCTTCCCCACACAAAATCGGACTTTTTGTGGCCCATCATGGTGTTGAGGTAATGCGACTCGCTGCCCTGAATGAGCGAGTCGGCCATGGCAATGAGCTGCTGCCGAAGGATAGGTAAATCTTTCTGAGCCACTTGGGTAAGGCCTTCGGCGTGGCGTAGCAGCGAGTAGTAGCCCAGCAACCGTACCTGAGCCCATGAAGGGAGCGGCATGGCTGTATCCGGAAAGAGATTAACAGCCGTATAGTATTCGTCGCTTTTGGTGGTGATGTACAACTCCGAAGCCGCCCACATCCACTCGTCGCTCAGTTGTCGGTCGCCATAAGCGCCCGTTGAGATGTCAGGGTCAAAGGCATTATTCAGGGACGTTTGATCGTACAAAACCGCCGGATGTACTTTGGCCCAGCCCCAGGCACGCTGAGCGGCAATGAGGCAACTATCGGCCAGGCCCGGAACCTGTACGCCAAAATCTTTGAACACCCGGCTCGCCTGCGCCATCACGGCAGCGAAGTCAAGCGCAGCAGCCGTACTTTTCTGCACCACGTAGCGGGTTTTGGTAGCCTGATGTGGCATGACAGCCATGCCGTCAAACGAGGCGTTGGTGAGTTTGTGATACACACCGCCGTCGGCAGGGTCCTGCATGCTCAGCATCCATCGCAGGTTCCAGCGAACTTCGTCGAGCAGGTCGGGCAGTTGGTTGTTACTTTCAGGAATAGCGAGGTTCAGTTGCTTGTAGTAGTCCGGAAAATCTTCGTAGGCCGACAGCAAGGTGGCCATTGTAATGCCTGAGTTGACGATATACTTGTTGTAATCTCCGGCATCGTACCAGCCATACGGACTGGAAATAACGCTCCCCGCCGGACGGCCCGGCCCGGCAGCTGAGGGGTGAATCATGATCTGTTGGTCGGGATGACCCGCCGGGCGTGCCCATTTGCCAGCATATTTTTCTTCGAGATCCAGGGCGGTTCGTTGAAAGTAAAATCCTTTGGCAGAAGCTTTGGCGGCGGCCTCGTGCACATTATTTTTTATCTCAAAAACATACGACGCTCCGACTCCCTGTACTTCCAGTACATATTTCCCGGGTTTTGTAAGGGCCGAAAAATCGGCAATTCGGGTTGTTTTATCTGAAAAAGGGGAACGACGGCTTTCGCTGAGCGTACCCGAAAAAACCGCTTCTTGACTCCCCGGTGCATGAATACGGAACGTCCCCGCCCCGGCACCGATCACCGCGGCAATTTTTTTGGCCTGTGGGTAAAAACCAAGTTGATTGAGCCGAATGGCGTCAGAGGCCGTTTGCGCTACCACGCCTCCCGGCAGCAACAAGCCTGCAAAAGCAATTTTGAGAAGTATGTTCCGAACCGTAAACCCGTGCTTTTTCATTGGCTGTTTCAAACTGATTTCTGTGATCTATACAAAAGAAAGGCAGTTTGAAGGAAATATAATGGTTGTAGGGGTTTTACGGGCATTTGGCGTGTAGTTTCTGCCGGTCAGCTTTTACCAACACTTCCTGCAATGCAATGGGAGTTGGCCAAAGCAGCAGAGTATCCAGCGTAGTAATCAATTGAAAATCAATAGTCCTGGATGTATATCCAATAGCCGAAATCCGCAGACTATCAGGCTTTCTTTCGTCCAATGGCATGCAAAACGTCCCTTTGTCTGTGGCATACATCCCTTGTTTGGTAGCCGGAATATAAATTGTAGCATATGGAATACTTTGACGAGTTGATCCATCCAAAATTACCCCACATTTTTCCTGACTTAGGCAGAGGTTTGAGAGAAATAATAAGCTACAAGCGATTTTTAGCATTTGCTATTGAATCAGTTTTTATAAAACACAGCCCTCACTCCCCTCCCCGAATTGCCAGCGCCAGGCGGATCATGCCGTACTCAATGCGCTCGCCGAGGCGCTCAAACAGTGGCGCAAGGGGTTCTCCCGGTTGGTAGTTTAGTTCGGTAGCTGCTGCTATAATTTCGTTATACATTTTGTCCGAAATCAGCGGGCGGAGTTCGATTTCGTGGCCTTCATCCCGGAGTTTCACGAGGTGCGACACAATGGTAGAGGTTGCAAGGCCGCGCTGCTGCGCCATGTCGTCGAGCGTAAACCCGCTTTTGTACAATTCGTACGTCTGAATGTAGGTCATGCCCTTGGCCACACGCGTACCGGGTTTGGTATTTTCTTTGGCAAATTTTACAATCTCCTGCACGAAGGCCGTTCCGTAGCGGCGGTATTTTTCATCCCCAATCCCCGACACGGCCTTCATTTGAGCCTCCGAAATAGGCCGTTTCTGCGCCATTTCCGAGAGAGTCTGATCCGAAAAAATAACGTAGGGAGGCACATTCAGAGCATCGGCCATTTGCTTGCGAAGCAGGCGGAGCTGTTCAAAAAGTGCATCGCGGATAATCTCCTGCTTGGGTTTTTCTTTGGGGATAAGCTCTTCTTCACGGGCTTTGCGCTCGGCAAGCGGAATAAACTTGACAAGTTCCAGCTTTTTTTCACCTTTCAAAATCTGCCGGCTCGTGGGGTTCAGCTTAAAGGCGTGGGCTTCGTCGTAGGCAATGTCCATCACGCCCGAGTTCAGCATTTGGCTGATATACTCGGCCCATTCTTCGCCACGCAGATCCTTGCCGACGCCAAACGTCGGTAGTTGGTCGTAGCCGTGGGAGAGAATGGCGCGGTTGCGGCTGCCCCGCAAAATATCGATGAGCATCCCCATCGCCACGTTTTCGCGGGTGCGGGCAATGGCCGAGAGCGCTTTTTGGGCAATGAGCGTGCCGTCAAAACGGGTGCGGGGGTTGCGGCACACATCGCAGTTGCCGCAGTCCTGCTCCACGGCTTCGTTGAAATAGCTGAGCAAAATCCGTCGACGACACAAGTCCGCTTCGGCATACTGCTTCATGCGGTTGAGCTTGGCGTGCAGAAGCTCTTTTTGCTCTTCTGACTGCTCCGACTGTATGATCATGTCCTGCCGCATGATAATATCCTGATAGCTGTAAAACAGCAGCGTATCGGCCGTAGCGCCGTCACGCCCGGCCCGGCCGATTTCCTGATAAAAACTCTCGACGTTGGGGGGCAGGTTGTAGTGAATCACCCACCGCACATTGGATTTATCGATCCCCATACCAAAGGCAATCGTAGCCACGATGATCTGAATGTCGTCTTTCAGAAACTCTTCCTGCACCTTTGAGCGATCCGGCGCGGGTAGTCCGGCATGGTAGAATTTGGCCTTGTAGCCTCGATTTTGTAACAGCGTGGCCACGGTTTCGGTGGTTTTGCGGCTCAGGCAATAGATAATGCCGGGTTGGGTAGGATGTTTGAGAAGAAAACTCTCGATTTGCTGCGTTCGCTTCCGCCCCGGCAGCACCGTCAGGCTCAGGTTAGGACGGTCAAAACTCGCCTCAAACGTAATTGCGGCGGGGGCATTGAGCTGTTTGAGAATATCGCGGCGCGTCACGCGGTCGGCGGTGGCAGTGAGGGCGATGACGGGCACATCGGGAAAATACGTTTTCAGCTTGGTAAGGTGCCGGTATTCGGGCCGGAAATCGTGGCCCCACGAAGAAATACAATGCGCCTCATCAACGGCAAACAGCCGGACGTTCCACTGCCGAAGATTGTCCAGCGTATTTCCTGAAAAAAGCCTTTCCGGAGAAATATAGAGCAATTTGAGTTCGCCCAATTTGGCTTTCCACTGCACCGAATCCTGTTCAGAACCCGAAATACTCGAATTAAGAAAAGCGGCTTCGATGCCATTGGCCCTCAGCGCTTCTACCTGATCTTTCATAAGGGCGATTAATGGCGAAATAACCACCGTAAGGCCATTTAGGAGCAGAGCCGGAACCTGATAACAGACCGATTTGCCCCCGCCCGTAGGCATGAGCACAAGGCAATCCTGCCCGCTCAGAACGGTGTCAATGATTTCTGCCTGTTGCGGACGAAAGGTATCGTATCCGAAGTGGTGTTTGAGGGCGTATTCTTTGGTAAGCGACATGGGCATGAAAATTTTGAATCTAACTCAGATGAGGGATTAATGAAAAATAGTTTGGTCATTCGTTTCAAAACTACGGAATAGCTGCTTAAATTCCCGCCTGTTTGCTGACGAATCGATTCCTATTTTGAGTACAGTTTATTTGCTTCTTGGCTCCAACCTCGGCGACCGCGCTTTGCAGATGCAGGCGGCGGCGCTTTTGATTAAGACTCAGATTGGCACCGTAAAACGCACCTCCGCGCTATACGAAACCGCGCCCTGGGGCGGCATTGAGCAGCCTGCTTTTCTGAATCAGGTGCTGGAAGTAGAAACCGCCCTTGCGCCCGAAGAAGTGCTAAGGCTCGCCCTGGACATTGAACACGAACTGGGACGGGTCCGCTACGAACGCTGGGGCGCCCGGCATCTGGATATTGATTTACTATATTTTGACGCTTTGCATATGGACACCGCCCGGCTCACGGTTCCGCATCCGCGCCTGCACGAGCGTCGGTTCACGCTGGTACCTTTGGTAGAAATTGCCCCGGATTTTGTACATCCGATTTTTCACAAAACCAATGCCGAACTACTGGCCCAATGCCCCGATCAGGAAGAGGTGTGGGCGTATCAGGGTTGATGTTTTATATTGATAAAGTATTGATAATAAATAAATTCTAAAAAATAGACATCCATGGAACCAATTCGATGGGGCATTCTGGCTCCGGGGCGCATCGCCCATAAATTCGCGCAGGATCTGCTGACAGTAGCCGACGCTACCCTCGTGGCGGTAGGTTCCCGCAGTCTCGAACGTGCGCAGGAATTTGCCCGGCAGTACAATGCACCCTACGCCTACGGCAGCTACGAAGAGCTAATTGCCTGTCCCGACATCGACATCGTGTACATTGCCTCTCCGCATACGGGCCACCACGAACATACCTTGCTTTGCCTGAACGCCGGTCTGCCGGTACTGTGCGAAAAACCCTTTGGGATGAATCTTGGCCACGTGCAGGAAATGGTACAAACGGCCCGTGAAAAAAAGCTGTTTTTAATGGAAGCGCTGTGGAGCCGCTTTATGCCAACCACACTCAAAACGCTTGAACTGATTCAGCAAGGCGCTATTGGCAAAGTGTTGGGCGTTCGGGCCGACTTTGGCTTTAAAGGAATTTATGATATTGAGGGGCGTTTGTTCAATAAAAAATTAGGTGGTGGAGCCTTGCTTGATATTGGCATTTATCCGCTTTTCTGGTCGTATGCAATACTCGGCATGCCTGCTACTATGAAGGCTTCGGCTGTTTTTAGCGAAACGGGTGTAGATGCCGCTACGGGCATGGTGCTGACGTATGATAGCGGTGCTTTTGCGTTTTTGGACGCTACGTTTTTGGCCAAAACGGATTGCGAAGCTGTGGTATATGGCGAGTTGGGCAGTATTCGTGTGCATGGTCGCTGGCACGAAAGCGAAGCCCTTTCGCTGGAACTGACCGATCAGGAGCCGCAGGTTTTTGACTTTGCCCGAAGCACGCATGGCTACGATTTTGAAATTAAGGCGGTTGGAGAAGCCTTGCGGGCCGGTCTGACCGAAACACCCGACTGGTCGCTTAGGGATAGCCTCAACCTGATGACCCTGCTGGACGGCGTGCGGGAAGAGATTGGGCTTGTCTATGAATAAAAATGTGTGAATGAGTGATTGATTGAATAATTTTGTGCGCCAATCCACATTCACTTACTCTCTCATTCAAAACTGATACAATGACTGACCGCTATTTGCAAAGAGGTGTTTCGGCTTCCAAAGAGGATGTCCACAAGGCCATAGAAAAACTGGACAAAGGTATTTTTCCCAAAGCCTTTTGTAAAATTGTTCCCGATACGCTGGCCGGCGATCCCGACTACTGTACAATTATGCACGCCGACGGCGCCGGAACAAAAACCTCGCTGGCATATCTCTATTGGAAAGAAACCGGCGATGTGTCGGTTTGGCGGGGCATTGCGCAGGATGCGGTGGTGATGAACACCGACGACCTGTTGTGCGTGGGCGCTACCGGGCCGATGCTGCTAAGTTCAACGATTGACCGTAACAAACATAAAATTCCGGGAGAAGTTATCGCCGAAATCATCAACGGTACCGAAGAGGTCCTTGACATGCTCCGACGCTTTGGTGTCGAAATATACAGCACAGGTGGCGAAACTGCCGACGTAGGCGATTTGGTGCGGACGGTCACAGTCAATAGCACGGTGATTGCCCGCATGAAACGCGCTGATGTGGTAGACAACGCCCGAATTGCTGCCGGTGATGTCATTGTGGGCCTGGCCTCGTACGGACAGGCTACTTACGAAACAACCTATAACGGAGGTATGGGAAGCAACGGGCTCACATCTGCCCGGCACGACGTATTGGCCAACAACCTGGCAGCACAGTATCCTGAAAGTTATGATGCCGACATTGATGCGTCCCTGGTGTATAGTGGTACGCGTCGCTTGCAAGACGCAGTCGAAGGCACGCCGCTCAACGTAGGGCAACTGATCCTTTCGCCAACCCGTACGTATGCGCCCGTAGCCAAAGCGCTGCTGGACGAACTCCGCCCCCAACTCCACGGCATGGTACATTGCAGCGGCGGAGCCCAAACCAAAATCCTGCATTTTATTGATAATCTACACGTAATAAAAGACAATCTGTTTGCAGTACCGCCGCTATTCCGGATGATTCAGGAAGAAAGCGGAACGAGTTGGCAGGAAATGTACAAGGTATTTAACATGGGTCATCGGCTGGAAGTCTACCTGCCCGAAGCGTACGCTGCCCGGGTGATCGAAATCTCGCAATCGTTTGGCATTGACGCACAGATTGTAGGCCGGGTTGATGCCTCCACCCACAAACAGCTGACGATCCGGTCAGAGTTTGGGGAGTTTTTGTATTGAGTAGGAAGTGATTTTTGAGTTAAATAAGAAAGCATTATTGATGAGTGAATTGAAATGTAAATAATTTTGAATGTCAGGCTGAGCGTACAGGGCCGCCTGGCGGTCGAAGCCCGTTGGCAGACTGGCTTCGACTACGCTCAGCCTGACAAATTTCCTAAACTTTATACTTTCATTACGAATCTACTCACGTATCATTAAGAAAGTTTTACACACAAAAAAATCCTGACAACCGTTTGATTATCAGGCTTTTATATTTGTATGGATGACAGGATTTGAACGCCTCCGGGCTTCCGGCTGCGACCGCACGCCCCGCAGTATATTTAAAGTATAATACGCATCGTAACTAACTCGCACTGCTCAAAAAGTATTCAAATGTTTGAACCCTGTTTAAACCCAAAATGAATCTCAAATAAAGATATACAAAAAAAAATCTGACAATCGTTTGATTATCAGATTTTTATGTTTGTCGGGATGACAGGATTTGAACGCCTCCGGGCTTCCGGCTGCGACCGCACGCCCCGCAGTATATTTAAAGTATAATACGCATCGTAACTAACTCGCACTGCTCAAAAAGTATTCAAATGTTTGAACCCTATTTAAACCCAAAATGAATCTCAAATAAAGATATACAAAAAAAACCTGATAATCGTTTGATTATCAGGTTTTTATGTTTGTCGGGATGACAGGATTTGAACGCCTCCGGGCTTCCGGCTGCGACCGCACGCCCCGCAGTATATTTAAAGTATAATACGCATCGTAACAAACTCGCACTGCTCAAAAAGTATTCAAATGTTTGAACCCTGTTTAAACCCAAAATGAATCTCAAATAAAGATATACAAAAAAAATCCTGACAATCGTTTGATTATCAGGATTTTATATTTGTATGGATGACAGGATTTGAACGCCTCCGGGCTTCCGGCTGCGACCCCACGCCCCGCAGTATATTTAAAGTATAATACGCATCGTAACAAACTCGCACTGCTCAAAAAGTATTCAAATGTTTGAACCCTGTTTAAACCAAAAATGAATCTCAAATAAAGATATACAAAAAAAGCCTGACAATCGTTTGATTATCAGGCTTTTATGTTTGTCGGGATGACAGGATTTGAACCTGCGACCCCACGCCCCCCAGGCGTGTGCGCTACCGGGCTGCGCCACATCCCGAACTGATGTGAATTGGGAGTGCAAACTTAGGTAGAAAAATAGCTATTGTCAACACTCCACTCGGGGATTATCGAAATTTCTTTAACAATACTTTTACCTGTGACCGCAGCTTTCCCGGCAGGCGGCGTCCCTGCTGCTGTGCCTGAAACAGCCCGGCCCGTACCCGAACATCCAGTGTAGACAAGCGTAGTTCGGGGAAATTAGTCGTTAAAAAATTCCGTGCTCTTGACTCTGTTTCAAAGTATTCGACCCGGTTGTGGTCACTCATGTGCCCGCTTTTAGCCTCGCTAAAAGGAGCGTGTTGCATGTGTGGCTCAAACGGAAAATGTATGAATTTGTAGCCCAGGTGGTACATCTGATAAAACCAAACCGCTCCCCAGTCGCTCCCGTGCCAGGACGCCCCCAGCGGCAGTATTGCTCCTTTGGGCATCGTTAGGGCCTTATATTTTTCTGCATTTACCAGGCAGGCATATTCGTTGAGGCGGCATTCGGGAAGTGGGTGCACGTAGCCGTCCTGAATAAGGCGATGATGGATGGCAGCCCGCGGTGGCGGGTAGTTTTCGACAAGTTGCAGCAATTCGGACGCAGTGGGTTTAAACTGCTCGAATCGAGAGCCATCGCATTGTTTGGAAAAGAACGCCGGACAGTTCCAGCACTGACCAATCATACCAATGCCGGCAACTTCTGCTTCGGTCGGCGCCTCTTCTACCTGCCTGATCATCATACCAAGCAGATCTGCCTGATACAAACAATCATTATGGCTCAAAAAGTGGTAGGGTTTATCCGTTTTTTCGAGTCCAAACTGATATTTCAACCCATATCGTTTTTCAGGTATCTGCAAAAACTCCAAGGGCGGTGAACCATGGTAATAGAAACTAGACGAAAAATAGTAGGTGACCGGCAGGTCCTTCAAGGCATTTTGTAGTATCCTGATACTGCCGTATTGTTGATAAGGCTGTTCTTTTTCTATTACCAGAAAGATGCGGTCAATATGATGAGCCGAGTGCTTCCATAGCGTCAAAATAGTTACAAGTGTTTGATATGGTTTTCCGTAGTAATTGATACTTACGTCTACTTTTCCGATTTTCATTCCGGGAGAACGTTGGTTAGAATGTCTGAAATTAGTTGTGGGATATCCGTAGCATATTTCGGGCGTAAATATAAATAGTATATTCAAACTTAGCCCTCATCGCCTTTTTATTTACAAGATCCTCTCAGGATAGATCTTTGCAAAGTGTAACTTTCAACTAATAGTAACAAAACAGAGAAAGGCTTCCAAAAGTATGTTTTTCCTGCATATACCTCGATCATATACGAAGTGAAAACGACCAAATCCTGAGACAAAATCGTCGACGTACATAAGGATTATTAAAAAATATGAAACTATATTTTAGTAAAGAGCTACAAACTGTGGCACAATAATTGATGTGGTAGTTAACGTTTTAAAATCATATCTTCGTTAGTCATTCGGCAGCATCAATGCCGGAGGTTTTTAAATTTTTTCAGAAAAGGGTTCTTGAATACAGTTAATTTGTACCTTCGCTGAGATAAAAGACCAGAAAAACCGTCAAGGAAATACTTTTTCTTATCTTTCACCACCATAAGTCAGGCTTCTACACACTATTTGGATTAATTCTCCAAAATTTTACAAGCCATCGATTCCAGAGGTTTTTGCATGGCCTGAATCAGTAATCATTTTTTCTCTCCCACACAACTTATTGATATAGTGAGGTTTGTATAAAGCGTTATTGTGGAATTCCCGCCACAAAATCGGGAATTTGGCTTTTTCTTTAAACTCCGACCTAAATCATTTTTTCAAAATTTCTCCTGGTTTCCAAGAAATGAAGGAGCGTTTGTAAGAAGCATGTACAAATAATATGTATCCTTTGGTTTTATTTTTTTATTAAAAAATAAGTAACTTTTTATAGTAAAAAGATTATTTTTTAAAATGAGCAATACGTATTTTTAACCAAAATGCACCTTTTGGAGTATATAGAGGGTATTGAGAGGGGGGAATCTGTGCTTTAGTTGGCTTGATTGTTGATAATTATCAGGAGGTTATGTTAAATTGAATTATACAAGAAAAAATTACATTTTTTTATAAATAAAGTTACCGCGTATGAATGTTTTTTACACACCCAAAAAGGTAGTGTTTGGCGCAGGATGCATACTTCTTGCCTGCATGTGGAGTTTGAAAGTGGTAGCTACTGGAAACGCAGCTTTGCCCCCTCCCGGAAACCCGAGATATTTGAGTTTATCGATCATGAATGTCGAGAGTAATGATAATTATCTCCCGATTATGGAACGAGCCGCAGCGGCGGGGATAAATTCATTTTTGCTTAATGTAAACTGGGAGCGGATTTATTCCAAACGAGGTGCTCCTGCCAACTGGGATCAGATTGATAAGCAAGCCGCCTTAGCCGTACAATTGAATTGTAAAATCATGCTCCGGATTTGGGTAGCAAGGCATGATGACGGAAATGAAGGATGGTGGCCCGAGCAGACGCGGCCAATTTCGGGAAATGGCGATAAAAAAGGGTTGCTCGGAGGATTTAGCTTTTCGGATCAGAACGCCGTCGAAGAAGCAAATGGATTTGTGAGGGAAGTGTTGGAGCATTTTAAAGGCCGTCAGCAGGCCGGACAAATTGCCTTTGTAACGGTAATAAACACAAGTCATGCCGAAATAGGCTTCAATATTGATGGATATAACTCTGCCATTCAGCAACATGGCCTCATGGTTTTTGATTATTCATATCATTCCAGGCGCGCCTTTCAGGACTGGGTTCAAAATAAATACAAAAACCTCAGCAATCTGAATCAGGCCTGGAACTCAGACTTTTCCCGATTTTCGGACATTTCACCCCCCTACATCTACAATGACGTGTGGAGTGCCACCTACGGAGCAATCGGGAAGGACTGGTATTTGTTTCGACACTATGAACTTAAAAATATCATTCAAAAATTTATTGCAACAACCAAAAGTGTAGATCCCAGCTACAAGTACATAAACGATATGGGGAGCTGCTATGATCCGTTAAGTATTTTGCGGATTACCCTGGGCTTCAAAGATTTGTGTGAAAATACCGATGGATTGAAACTTAATGATAACTACGAGTATCCGCACCGATTTGCGACGGATCTTGTACGGAGTAACCTGCCCGGCAAAATCGTTGGACAGGAAATAGGAAACGTAAATGCAATTGGCGAACAAAACTGGCGAGAACACATCAATGAAGCCTTTGAACACGGAGCCGATTGGGTTAATTTTTTTGGTTTTGATCAAAGCTTCAACTTTCCGGCTGGCGAAAATCTGATACGGGAAATGGCGGCCAAGTGGTTAAATTCTCCCGTTCAACAAATTCAGACAACCCAAACCGTAAGCTACACACTTTCTGAGGCAGTCTCTCAGGGTGGGACTTCCAGTGTGCAGGGAAGGTGGCGCACAGAGTACAACAAAACAAGAAGACCGGTGAAAGTCCTTTTGCTGGAAGATATGCTGGGCGAAACGACCATTGCAAATCAATTGCCCGTTGTACAAACGCCCCTGATGAACCAACTGGCAACGGTTAGCCAATGGTTTCAGTACGAAATTCCGACGCAGGCATTTCGCGATCCCGACGGATTTATCACCGGTATTACCGCTACCGGCCTGCCCACCGGACTTAGCCTTTCGGGCTGGCGGATAGAAGGGAAGGCTTTTGCCACCGGCGAGCATACGATTACGATTACGGCTACTGACAATTCGGGAGCGAAAGTGTCAACGACGTTCAAACTATCCGTCACCGGAACTTCCAGCGGGAATATAGTAAGTCTTTTCAAAGCCGGTAACTTCCTGACCCGCCGATTTGTGCGGTACATTCAGGAGGGGGATACGCTACGGGGCGAGGACATCAGGCAAACGAGTAATATTCTGGTTTCTCCGCGCAGCGGTGCAGTGGGAAGCTACTCGTTTGCCATGTCGGGTCCCTACTCGATCAGCAGCGAAGATAGTCAGGCGCCCTACGGGTTGTTTGGAGATAATGGCGGAGTGATGTTGAAATCCGGAAACTATACGCTTACTATAAAATCATATGTACAAGCCAATCTGAAAGGCTCATTGCTGAGTGAGCAAGTCCTGCGGTTTGTGGTGGTGGAAAACAGTCAAAACCAAAATCTTCCACCGGTACTTCATAAGGTTCCGGCAGACTTGTTTGCCAAGACGGGGCAGCCCTTTGCCCTTCGGCTTTCGGACAGCACCTTTATAGATCCTGACGGCTTTTTGAACTCATTTACCATCACCGGACTTCCGGACGGGCTGAGAGGAGATGGTACGTTAATTTCCGGCACCCCCACCCAAAAAGGTATTTATACAGTAAACGTACGCGCCACGGACAATGGAGGAAGCTCTTCGGAAACGAAATTTAAATTTACGATATCAGCAGATAACATTCCGCCCTACGTAAGCGGAAGGCTTTCCAATTTGTCGGCGGAGATCAACAAACCATTTAGCTACACAATCCCTGGTAATATCTTTTCCGATAGCGATGGTCAGATCAGCTCTGTTACCGTGTTGGGCTTGCCGGAGGGCATGAGCGGCAATGGAAGCTTGATATCAGGGGTTCCAAAAAAAGTCGGGGTTTTTCAGCTCATTGCTATTGCGACCGACAATGAAAATGCTTCTGTTCAACTAACTTTTCAATTGACCGTATTCCCTGAAAATAAAGCGCCACTTGTCGCAAAGGCTCTGACCGATCAGGTAGCAGATAGTGGCGCAGTGTTTTCATATGTACTACCGGACGATACTTTTCTGGATACAGATGGGGAGATTACCCGCCTGGAAATTTCTGGCCTGCCCGCCGGTCTAACTGCTCAGGGTAAAACCATCGGAGGGACACCTACGCAGACAGGAGAGTTTTTGGTTGTTGTAAAAGCGTTTGATAATAAAGAGGCCTTTGTACAAACCTCGTTCAAACTAACAGTCAGGAAAAATGTAGCGCCTCCGGCATTCAACCGCATACCCGATCTGTTGGCAGTCATGGGTCAGGTCTTTTATTTTGATATCCTGCAATATTTTAAAGATGCTCAAACCAGCACCCTCACGATTAGCTATGCATCAGCTTTGCCACCCGGCATTACGGCCAACGGTTCCAGGCTTTCCGGAAATCCGACGGCGGTTGGTGAATATCCAATGAAAGCCATCGCAAGAGATAGTAAAGGAGGTACGACAGAAGTTGAGTTCAGGATTATCGTTCAAAAACCCGAACTCCGCGTCATGCTCCACAAGGCAGGAGGAGCGTCGGGCGTTATTCGGGAAATTGCCAATGCCGACATTATAGCATTAAGTACACTCTCGGATACTGTCAACATATTTATTGAAAGTAACGCGAACATTACAACCATTATGTTTGAAATGACGGGACCTGTAACCTATAAAGGTTCGGATGAGGCAGCCCCCTTTGGATTATATCCTGGAACGTCTGGGTTTAAACCCCGGGTTGGTACTTATCAGTTTAAAGTGACCGCTTATCGCAATACTACGGTAGTCACGAGTCGTACCATACAGTTTGATATTATTGTGGCTAGTAACACACCGGTGCGCGAAGGCGTGGTCGAGTATATACCTGCGCCGGCGGCTGAGCTTTGGAAACCATTCCCAAATCCTTACACAAACCGGGTACAGGTTCAGATTGCAGCCGAAGGATATTCGTCGTTGAAAGCGGTGGAGGTATGGTCAGTTGAAGGTGCCCAACTTCCGCTACCCGCATCAAACTGGCGCGTGGAAGGGGCCTTGCTGGAACTCGACCTCTCCCAAACCACACCGACGCCCGGCACCTATATTCTCCGCCTCACCGAAGACAACGGAAAGCAAAAAGCCGTAAAGATTGTAAAAATGCCCTAGAATTGAACCGCAAATGTTATTGATGATACCGAAGAAGCCCCTCCATGGGGCTTTTTTGGATTCTACCCGGTTGCAGCTGCTGTTCGGCTACTACTTCCAGCAGAGGTTTCCCGAAAACACAGGCGATGGATCCGGTGAAGTGGATAGGTAGAGAAAAGGCGTTTGGATGCGGGCGTACGTATAAATTCAGAAAAGTCCGAAAGGCATCCTTTACTAATTTCTGAACCGCAGGATGCTCCATATGTCGGGAAAGAAAAGGGGTAAATGTGCCGAAAAAGCGGTTTGGAAATGGTTGCTTATAAGCCCGGTCAAGTACCATCAGGCGATTAACCTCGGGGTAAGTCGCCTGGAAGTCAAGCCGAAGCTCATCGGGCAGAACCTTGTGCAGGTACTGAGATACGAGCTGCTTGCCCAGGTAAGCACCGCTGCCTTCATCACCCAGCCAAAAACCCAGAGAGCCAATATTGTTCTGAATCGTTTGCCCGTCGTACTGCGCGTTGTTGGAGCCCGTTCCCAAAATACAGGCAATGCCTGCCTCCCTGCCGCAAAGGGCGCGGGCCGCTGCAAGCAGGTCGCTTTGGACGTCAATTGTGGCCGCGTCGGGAAACGTTGCGGCCAAAGCATCCCGAATCGGGCGGGAGGAAACAGGGTCGGCGCAGCCTGCTCCGTAAAAAAATATTTCGGAAACCTCCTCGCCCTGCACCTGTGGGGCTACGCCCACTTGCAGACCTTCCAGAATGGCCTCGTACGTTTGATAAAACGGGTTAAAACCAGCGGATTGAAAAGAAATAAGTTCGGGCCCCACCAACAGCCAGTCTGTTTTGGTAGAGCCGCTATCGGCTAGGAGCATCATTTTAATTTTCCAATGATAATAAAACGAGAAAAAACACCGTCGGTATGGGGAGCTGCCGACAGTTCCTGGGTCAGGTCCTGACCAGCCCAATGCTCATAATGCTTCCCATTTTTCCATAGACGCGATGGCGATACGTCATAAATGAGGCCTTGGTAAGCACACCAAATCTCCTCACGATCCTGTCCGTTTCTCAGCGCAAGCTGGGCTCGGGTATATTCTTTCATACGAAAAAGGAAAAGTCGTTGACTATATAGTTGGATACATTTATAAATGGAGTGTAACAAAGCAAATGTGTATAGTTTTCGGAATTAGGTGTAAATTTGAGTATAAAAAAACGTAAAAAATTCGTTCTTTTGAGGAAAAATAATTGATCGTGAGGATATGAGAAAATTTCAACCTATTCTTTGGAGCTTAGTTGTCGCCATAGGTTTGTTTGCTACGAGTTGTAAAAAAGATCCACCGCCCCTGACAGAACGAATTGCCAAAGCCTGGTCCGCGGAGTCTGTACGTGAAGGAAGTACCGTTGTATTCACCAAAGGAGGCGCCAACAACACCAAGCCCGGCTATTCAGGCTTCAAGCTTGTGCTCAACGCTTCGGGCGCAGCTACCTTGACCGAAGTAGACGGAACTGTTTTTACCGGCCAATGGGAGCTAAACGGGGATACCCGGCTCATCCTTAAAAACCTGAATCCAATTCCTACCGGAACCAACGGAACCATAGAGTTCACTATTTCGTCCTTTGAAGATACCATGATGACGCTGGCCCGTACTACGGCAAGCGTTAAAACCGGAGGAACCATCAACCAATACACTCTTTCAAATCCGTAGAAAGAGCATCAAAAGGAATTATAGGAAGCCGGTTCTACGCTGAATCGGCTTCTTCTTGTTTTTAACAACTCTGTTCTGTATATGACACAATCCCGTACTGAAATAGCCTCGCTGGGAGAATTTGGCCTGATCCGCCGTCTAAGCGAAAATTTTACCCCAACACTTCCCGATTCCGTTCTGGGCATCGGCGACGATACTGCCGTGATCGACCTCGGCACCGAATATGGCCTGCTTTCCACCGATTTGCTTCTCGAAGGTGTACACTTTGATCTGGCTTTTTGTCCACTAAAACACGTCGGTTATAAAGCTATCGCCGTGAATGTGTCGGATATTGCCGCCATGAACGGCATTCCGGGGCAGGTGACGGTGGGTTTGGCGCTAAGCAATCGTTTTTCGGTAGAAGCGGTGGAAGAACTTTATGCAGGAATGCGAGCCGCCTGCGACGATTTCAAAGTTGACCTCGTGGGTGGCGACCTGTCGGCTTCCCGCTCGGGTTTGCTGATTTCGGTGAGCGTTTTTGGCAAGGTTGCTAAGGAAAAAGTTACGTATCGCAAGACCGCAAAACCCAATGATCTGCTCTGTGTGACCGGTGACCTGGGCGGAGCATATATGGGCTTACAGGTGCTGGAAAGAGAAAAACAGGTATACATGGCTAATCCGGGCATGCAGCCGGAACTCGAAGGAAATGAATATATCATTCAGCGGCAGCTCAAACCGGAGGCACGCATGGACGTGATCTACGAACTACGGGACGCAGGCGTAGTGCCTACCGCTATGATTGATGTATCGGATGGCCTGGCTTCGGAGCTCTTGCACTTGTGCAGCCAATCGGGGGTAGGAGCGTTGGTTTTTGAAGAAAATATTCCAATTGACGAACAGGTTTACCTGATCGGAACCGAGCTGAATTTAAGCCCGATTACGGCAGCTATGAACGGCGGCGAAGATTATGAACTGCTTTTTACCATCAAACAGGCTGACTATGATCGTGTAAAAAACAGCCCCAATATTAGCGTCATTGGCTACATGACCGACAAGCCTGCTGAAATTCAGCTTGCCACCAAAGGAGGCAACCGGCTACCCATTACGGCGCAGGGCTGGAATCATTTTAATCAATAATTACAAAAATAAAATGAAAAACCTCCGGAGGGTAGGCCCGTTTTGTAGACAGGTTCTTTCCAGCGGAGGTTTTTTGTTACTCAATTTTGAACGATTGATCTATTCCCTTTTTTAGGCTTAGCTATACTTTGGATTGAGTTCGCGGGCCTGGGCCACCAACTCTTTCACTTTTTGCTCTTCCTCTTTTCGGCAAATCAGCAAAACGTCGTCGTACTCAGCCACGATAAACCCATGAAGACCGTTGATGGCTACCAACTTATCGGCGGGCGTTTTGATGATGCAATCCTGCGTATCGTGCAGAATCAGATTTCCATCCGTGACGTTTTGGTTTTCGTCTTTTTCCGAAACTTCATACAACGACTTCCAGGTACCGAGGTCAGACCAGCCAAAACTGCTAAGCACTACGTGGACATTATCAGCTTTTTCCATGATGCCGTTGTCAATGGAAATATTGCCGCAATGGGAGTAAATCTTGTTAATATAAGGTACCTCTTCCTGCGTATAATAGTACTTTTCCCCTTCTCCAAATAACTCCGCAATGTCAGGAAGGAAGCTCGTGACGGCATTTTTCAGTGCACGTACATTCCAGACAAAAATCCCGGCATTCCAGACAAAATCACCGCTTTCCAGAAACTGAATAGCCAGGTCGAGGTGGGGCTTTTCGGTAAAAGTTTTTACCTTTTTTACCATTCGCTTATCCGGAATGTACTGAATATACCCATAGCCCGTATCGGGCCGCGTGGGCTGAATCCCCAATGTTACCAGAATATCTTCCTGTCGCGTGGCTCCCAAAGCCACCCGGATCGTATCGCGAAAAGTTTCCTCTTTCAGAATAATGTGATCGGCGGGTGCTACCACAATGTTAGCGTCGGGATTTTTGGCCCCGATTTTGTAGCAGGCGTAGGCAATGCAGGGAGCGGTATTGCGGCGGTGAGGTTCCAGTAAAATCTGGTCCGGCATGAGCAATGGAAGCTGCTCCGTAACCAGTTGTTCATATTCATGATTGGTTACTACATAAATATTTTCGATGGGGCATATTCCTTCAAATCGCTCAACGGTTTGTTGGAGCATTGATTTTCCGGTGCCCAGTACATCATGAAATTGCTTAGGATAGTTGGTGCGGCTAAAAGGCCAGAAACGGGTTCCGACACCACCGGCCATAATGATTACATAGGTATTTTGCATGATTGGAAGTGCATTTTGATGATAAGGACTAATAAAACAAATCTATTACTTTTCTTGTCGGAGGTTGTTGTTTTTTAGAAAACGATCTCAATAGATTTTTTAGAAACAACTTTAAATTCAGTTACATATATTTTACGTCTAGGGACCTGAGTTACAAAGCAAAGGGCTGATTTTGTACTATTTAAATAATTTTAATGCGGCTGAATTGTAATTTTTTGATGATTTTGAGAAAAAATGGTATAATAATAATACTTATTTTTAATATTACATTTTATATGCGAACAACAAACAATTAACCCCCACTAAACAATTTATGCTGAAAGTATTAAAAAAGACAGTATCGTACATCACGGTGCTGTTAATTCTCATGAACTCCTCATTTTCATATGGTCAGAATGGCTCTGTTACCATTGCCGGAAAAGTGTTGGATGCAGGAACTCGCGACGGTCTGATTGGCGTGAGTATTCAGGTTAAAGGAAAAGTAATCGGAACAATTACTGATGCTTCCGGAACGTTTGAACTGACCACTACTACTCGCCCTCCGTTTCAGATCATTATCAGTTCGGTTGGGTATGAGTCCCAGGAAGTTGAGATTTCGGGTAATCGGTCGGATCTGGAAATTAGCCTGAAAGAGCAGGCGATTATGGGACAGGAAGTCATTGTATCGGCTTCACGGGTAGAAGAAAGCGTCATGAAGTCGCCGGTTGCTGTAGAACGGATGGACATCCGGGCAATTCGGGATAACCCGGCGGGCAGTTTTTATGACGGTTTGGCCAATCTTAAAGGTATTGACCTTACCACGCAGGGTTTGCTCTTCAAATCAATCAACATGCGGGGTTTTGGCGCAACCGGAAACCCACGGACCGTACAGATGATTGACGGAATGGACAACTCCGCTCCGGGGCTGAATTTCCCGATTGATAACATCGTAGGAATTCCCGAACTCGACCTCGAAAGCGTGGATGTATTGCCCGGCGCTGCTTCGGCATTGTATGGCCCAAACGCCATCAATGGTTTGGTTTTGATGAATAGCAAAAGCCCGTTTTTGTATCAGGGACTAAGTGCGTCGGTTAAGACCGGAATTATGAGCGCTAACAACCGTGATGTAGTCAACACGCCATTTTACGATGCCTCTATTCGGTATGCCAAAGCGTTCAATAACAAGTGGGCCTACAAGGTAAACGTTTCGTACATACAGGCGCAGGATTGGCAGGCAAGCGACGCCACCAACCTCAACGTAGGCGGTGTGCAGGACGGAACCCGCGGCGCAGGTGTCAACAACGACTACGACGGCATGAACTACTACGGGGATGAAGTACAGGCCAACCTCAATACCGTAGGGCAAAGCCTCGTCGGTGCCGGGTTGCTTCCTGCCAATGCCCTGGGACTGTTACCAAGCACGAACGTGAGCCGGACAGGATTTGCGGAGCGGGATTTGGTAGATTATAATACTAAGTCTTTTAAAACAAACCTTGCCTTACACTATCGGATTAATGATAAAATTGAGGCAATCGGGCAGTTTAACTACGGCTACGGTACAACAGTGTACACGGGCACGGGTCGCTACTCGTTGCGTAATTTTAATCTGGCACAAGGCAAACTTGAACTTCGGGGCGACAACTTCACCGTTCGTGCCTACACCACACAGGAGCGCTCCGGCGACTCATACCTTGCAGGCCTGGCGGCTGTGTCGATGCTGAACGAAATCAAACCGCACGCCACCTGGTTTGGCGAATATGCCGGAGCTTTTGTACAGGCACGTGCGCAGGGTGCTGCGCAGGAGCAGGCGTTTTTGCTGGCTCGTCAGTTTGCTGATCGGGATATGCCCGCACCGGGTTCAGAGCGGTTTAATTCACTATTGAATAAATGGCGTGATACGCCGATTTCGGAAAATGGCAGTAACTTCCTGGATCGGACGAATATGTATCATGCTGAAGGTCTTTATAACTTCAAGAATGAAATCAAGGTCGTTGAGCTGTTGGTAGGTGCCAATGTACGTCAGTATCAGCTGCGCTCCAACGGAACGCTGTTTGCCGATACCAAAGACGGCCGCGATGGCAGCATTGGTATTACGGAGTACGGTGCCTTTGTACAGGCAGGTAAGCAACTTTTCAAAGATCACCTGAAATTGTCCGGTTCGTTGCGCTATGATAAAAACGAGAATTTTGACGGACAGTTTACCCCGCGTCTGTCAGCCGTGACTACGTTCGGAAATCACAACATCCGCCTGTCGTATCAGTCAGGATTCCGGATTCCGACCACGCAGAATCAGTACATCGATCTTCGTACACCAAACGCCATTTTGATTGGTGGTTTGGATGAATTCAATAATCGCTATAATCTGCAAAATGGAATACTGCGTCAGAATCTTGATCCTGCCGTAATTGCTCAGTATGCCGCGCAGCCGGCTGTTCAGCAGCAGGCTCAGCAATATGCCACCGCTGCCATTACACAACAGGTAAACGCCGCGGTAACAGCCGCCGTCAATGCTGCTGTTACTGCAGGGCAAATTCCGAATAATCCGCAGGTCATTGCCGGAGCTATTCAGCAGGGAGTAGCCGCACAGTTACCGGGCGCTTTGCAGGCAAATTTGCCGGGAGTTGTAGCGCAGGTATTGCCTGCCTTTGCTTTGGCCGCAGTTCCAAAGTATCAGGCACCTGAGCTAAAACCCGAGCGCATTGCTTCGTATGAAATTGGGTATAAAGGTGTGATCGGAAAGAAACTTTTTGTAGATGCCTACTACTATTTCAGCAAATACACCAACTTCATTGGCTCAACCGTAATTATCGTACCCACCGCTCCGGCTGGTCCCGGACTACCCATTGAATCGGGTGTAGGAAGTGCGAGCACACGTATTGCGTACTCGCGGCCGGCCAATACCAACGAGTCTATCAATGTACAGGGCTTTGCCATCAGCGCTGATTATTCCCTTGCGAAAGGCTACTACGTCGGTGGTAATATGGCTAATAATGAACTGGGACGCTTTGTGCCCACGCCTGAGCAGCAGTACGCCGGATTTAACACGCCGACAAACCGCTATAACCTGAAATTCGGTCGTCGCATTGGCGCTGCCAATAAGGTTGGATTTACGGTATCGTACCGTCATCAGGATGCATTCGTGTGGGAAGCAGGATTTGTACAGCCTACAACTACCACCGTACCGCTTTTCTCAAACACCACCGTGCAGGCAATCAACAACATTGACGCGCAGGTAAGCATGAAGATGCCCGGTATTAAGTCAATTCTGAAAGTAGGAGGTACCAACCTGTTTGGCAAGCCTTACGTGCAGGCCTACGGAAGCGCAGCAGTTGGTTCTATGTACTACATCTCGCTTACTTTTGACGAGCTTCTGAATTAATTTTTCACAAGCTTTACTGCCTGAATAACCAAAAAGCGCTGCCCGGTCTCGGGCAGCGCTTTTTGGTTATGAGATACGTAACTCAAAGCGTTACTTTTCCATGTTCACCCTCTTCGTAGGTGTCGCCCGTAATGAGTGCTTTCGCAATTTCAAAAGCCTGTACCATTTTTGATGAGGAGCTATCCCAGTATTCGGCATCTTTTATCTGTACTTTCAAAATCGTCAGATCGGGGTCTTCCAGACCCTTTGGAAACCATGCTTTGGCAATCGGATTCCAAAGTTCTTTTTTAATTTCCGGGTCGTCGGTAAGCGAGGCCGTACCCGTTAACGAAAGGTAGGATTGATTTTGTTTGTCGGCATAGCTCACATTTACCTGAGGAAACTCTTTAAGCGTTTCGGTTTTATGGGAAGTTTTGGTAGTCAAAAACCATAGACAACCGTCTGCGTCAAGTTTTTGGGTTTGCATGGGGCGGCTCCGGTGGTCGCCGTTTGCTTCCATAGATGTAATCATGGCTACTTCAATGGAGTCAATCAACTCTTGTACTTTATTAAGCCCTTTGTTAAGTTCTTCGGTTTTCATCAGAATCAGCGTTTAAATGTAACATGCTTCTACTTCCGAAAGACACTAAAACAATGCCAGGGCCTGTGAGTAATCCTGATCTATAATCCCCAAACCATCTCTTCCACCGCCTATTTTTACTCTTTTGGGCCAAAGGCAAGATCTCCGGCATCGCCCAGGCCCGGCACAATGTAGAAATGCTCGTTGAGGGTATCGTCAACGGCCCCCAGCCATAGTCTGCACTCGGGCATTCGGGCTTTAAGATACCGGACTCCTTCCTGACTGGCAATGATGGACGCAATGTGGGTTTGGGCCGGTACACCAAAACGAAGCAGCGCATGGTATACTTTTTCGAGCGAGCGCCCGGTAGCCAGCATGGGATCCATCAGAATGAGCGTTTTGCCCTGAAGGTTCGGACTTGTGATGTAGTCCATTTCTACCTCAAACGTATCGTCGTTGAGATGATGCCCGCGATAAGCCCCGATAAAGGCATTTTCGGCCTGATCGAACATGTTCAAAAAACCCTGATGAAACGGCAAACTTGCCCGAAGAATGGTGGCCAATACCACCGGCTGCCGCAGTAAAAAGGTTTTTGATTCGGCCAAAGGAGTCTGTACAGTTTCAGTACGGTACGACAAAGACTTCGATATTTCGTATGCCAGCAACTCACCCAAACGTTCCAGATTCCGACGAAAACGCATGCGGTCGGTTTGGACCGAAACGTCACGAAGTTCAGCCAGAAAATGATTTGCAATGGAAGGAGTTTGGGAAAGAATAAACATAGCGGGAAAGGTTTTGATCAAAACTGTAACGATTATACAAATTGATTCTCTAATTTGGCACTTTTAAAGCTACGGAATTTTTGTTTGGCATTTTTTGTGTGGTTATTTCTTTATTCCGAATTCTGGACCTTTTGCTGTCATGAGTAAACATAGTGTTGCTTTTTTTACCTGTATTATATTTGCCGTCTTAGGGTCTTCCCACAGCTTTGGACAAAGTACGTTTATTCCACTAAATGATGATTACTACCATCTTATAGATCGCCTTGAAATCAAGAGGGGTATGTTTTCAGAAGGATTTCATGCTACCCTGAAGCCCTACGAACGAAAGGCCGTAGTGGCACTTACCGATAGCATTGCGAAGGACGATAAAATAAAACTTACACGGGTAGATCGCGCCACAATCAATTACCTGCGGCAGGATAGCCGCGAGTGGATTGTTGAAGAACCTGCGCCCGCCCTGACAGCGGAGGACAGCGTACCCTTGAACCTGTCCCGTATGGGGTCTATCCCAACCATTAAAACGGCGCCTGTTAAAAAAGAACGAACATTTTTCAGCCATCCTGCCGATTTGTATAGCCTTCAAACGGAAGATCTGGATCTGCATGTGAATTTTGCCACAAATAATTATGTCGGACGGGAAAACAACACCGAAACCGGTTTGTGGTTTACCGGCAGAGGGGTTGAAATCAGGGGGCTGATCAATCAAAAATTAGGCTTTTATACCTTTATTTCGGACAATCAGGGCACCTTCGCCAACTACGTACGTCAGTATTCAGATCGTTACAACTTTCCCAACGAAGGGCTGGCCAAAACCCTGCGCCGGACCGGAGTCGATTTCTTTTCGGGGAGAGGGTATATCACATTCCGACCTTTGAAAAGCATCAATATACAGTTTGGCCACGACCGTAATTTTATAGGAAATGGCTACCGCTCCATGATTTTATCGGACAACAGCAGCCCGTATCTGTTCATGCGCATTGATACGCATTTGGGTAAGTTTCAGTATACCAACCTGTTTACGAGCATGATCAATTACCAGAATTTTTTTGGCAATGATCTGCTGCGAGGGAAGAAGTATACGGCAATGCACCACCTGAGCGTCAATCTGAGCGATAAGTTCAATGTGGGTATTTTTGAATCCGAAGTGTTTAATCGTGACAGCGTAGGTGGAGGCTATGAACTGAATTACCTCAATCCTATAATTTTCTATCGTTTCGTTGAATCTTACCTCGGTAGCGAAGATAACGCCCTGCTTGGCGTGGATTTTCGCTGGCTCATGGGGCGCCGCGTTTCGCTTTACGGGCAGTTTATGCTGGATGAATTTTTAACTAAATATTTTTTTAGTAACGAAGGTTCGTGGACCAAAAAATATGGCGGACAACTTGGCTTCAAGTACGTAGATGCTTTCGGAATTCCGAATTTTGACTTGCAGGGCGAGTACAACGTTGCCAGGCCCTACACCTATACGCACCGCGATGGCGCCCGCAACTACACGCATTTCCGGCAGCCACTGGCACATCCTTTGGGGGCAAATTTCAGGGAGTTTCTCGGCATTATCCGCTATAAAATTACGCCTCGTCTCACCACCTATGGAACCATTATGTGGACCAAACAGGGTATGGATTTTGACGGACAAAACTGGGGGGGGAATTTGCTGCTCGACTATGAAACCCGGGTTGGCGATTTGGGCAACGTCATTGCGCAGGGAGTGCCGCTCTTTACACGCTTTCTGGATCTGCGCGTGTCGTACATGCTCGCCCACAATCTATTTCTGGAAGGCCGGGTTTTGCGCCGACAGGAAGAGTCGCCTCGCTACACGCTGCGGCAAAATACCCGCCTGAGTACGCTGGCGCTGCGCTATAATCTGCCCTATCGTCAGCAAACTTTTTGATCAAAATTCCTGCGTACAGCAGCTATCAACTACTTCATGACATATCAAGCTATCATTCAACAGGAGCTTACCGAAGCCCGCCAGGTCGTGGATGACTTCCTGCAAAATCCAGCCAATAGTCAGGTCATCGAACAAGCCGCTACGCTTATGGCCGAGGCGATTGGTCAGGATCGTAAAATTATTTCCTGCGGCAATGGCGGCTCGCACTGTGATGCGATGCATTTTGCCGAAGAGCTTTCGGGTCGCTACCGCGACAACCGCCGCGCTTTGCCGGCCCTTGCTATTTCGGACCCAAGCCACATAAGCTGCGTCAGCAATGACTTTGGCTATGAATACGTTTTTTCCCGATTTATAGAAGGCCTGGGACAAGCCGGCGATGTGCTGTTGGGAATTAGTACGAGCGGCAATTCAGCCAACATTATCCGGGCAGTAGAAGCGGCTCGCCAAAAAGGAATGAAAGTGGTGATTTTATCTGGTAAAGATGGAGGAAAACTAGCCGGAATGGCCGATGTAGAAATCAGGGTGCCGCATAGTGGCTACGCCGACCGGATTCAGGAAATACATATTAAGGTGATTCACATTTTTATTTTGCTGATTGAAAAGATGGTTGTTGAAAAATAATACCAAAGCGTAGAGACGAAAAAATTTCGTTTCTACGCTTTTTTCAACCTGTTGCGTCTCTTACTTCTTCTTCATTGTCCATTTGATTCCTTCGAGCAAATGCCGGACAAAAAGCGGTTCTTCGAATGACTCATCGGTGTGGCCGCCACCGGTATAAAAAGCACGACCTCCTTCAAACTCGTGGTACCAGATAAACGGGTGTATCCGTCCATTACGACCACCTTCGTAACTGCCTTCGTCCAGCGTGGCCAGCACAATAATGCCGGGTTGAATGCTTTTGTAGCTATAAAGTTCGTCAAATCGCCGCCAGCGATTGGGCAAAAAACTTGTGGCAGGGTGCGTCTTGTTCCAGACGTCAATATCGACATTTTGTTGTTTGGGATGATGCAAAAAATAGGCGCCAACCAGTTTATTGTACCAGGGCCAATCGTACTCCGTATCAGCTGCCGCATGTATCCCCATGAAGCCACCGCCGCCACGAATGTAGGCTTCAAACGCAGCTTGCTGCTCAGGGTTTAGAATATCGCCGGTTGTGCTTAGAAAAATTACAGATTTATATTTTTTCAAATTTTCGAGCGTAAAAGCCGAAGCATCTTCGGTAGTATCGACCCGAAACCGATTTTCAGTTCCAAGTTTCATGAGCGCCCGCTTTCCTGCCGGAATAGACGCATGCCGAAAGCCTTTGGTTTTTGAAAAAACCAGAATAGCATCCCGAACGGGAGCTGCCTGAGAAGTAAGAATCAGAAAGCTGAATAAGCAGATCAGAAAGGAAATTTTTTTCATAAAGATAGAAGGTTATGTAAAAGCTGAAAGCCAAAGAATGTAGTAGTTAAACTCTACTTGCCTGAGCCAAAGAAGCTGTTTACGGCTTCATGAGCGCTGTTTCATGATTTTTTTAGACAATAAAAACAAGTGTAGACTTACCCTGGTGTAGAATTATTGATTTGAAAAAAATAATTTTAAACGTTGAATTCTGCGGATAATGTTCCTATTTATAGCATTGAATATTATTCAGTTTTCACTCATTCTGATTTAACAAGTAAAATATCCTATGCGAGTAAGACCCTGTGCCCTGATTATAGAACGGAATAGCGTGCTGACGATGAAATACCGATACGGCGACACAGACGTATATGCCCTGCCCGGTGGAAATCCTGACCCAGGAGAAAGCCTTTCGGAAGTGATTGTGAGGGAATTGCGGGAAGAATTGGGCATCGAGACGGAGGTAGATCAACTTGTGCTTTGTGGAGAAGTAATCGGAGAAGACGGCCGCAAGGATGCGCTGCATGCCATATTTCTGGTACACCTGATTGCGGGTATGCCTGTACTGAATCCGGAGCACACGAGTGCTTTGGACGTAAAATGGCTTTCGCTTTCGGAGCTGCTCAGTACTCATATGTACCCCAATGTGGGGCCGGAAATCCGGGCTTTTCTGGAAGGTAAGCCCGTCGGTACCTATTTGGGTAAAATAGATCAGCCCTATGTGGAGTAATAAAAAAACGCTGTCAGGATTTTGAAGCCCCGACAGCGTTTTATTAAAATATATGACCTGATAGTTTCCTACACGAGTTCAAGCTTTCCGGCGTTCCGCTTGCGATCAGTTTCTTCCAGGAAGATTTTCCGCATCCGAATGCTTTGTGGAGTTACTTCCAGGTATTCATCCTTCTGAATGTATTCCATGGATTCTTCCAGAGAAAAGTTGATTTTCGGAGCAATACGCAGCCCGTCGTCTGAGCCCGAAGCCCGCATGTTGGTCAGTTTTTTAGCTTCCTGCAAATTTACCACGATGTCGTTCGGGCGATTATGCTCACCAACCACCTGTCCACCATAAATTTCTTCACCCGGATCAACAAAGAAGCGACCGCGATCCTGCAATTTATCAATGGTATAGCCCGTAGCCATGCCTGTTCCCTTAGAAATAATTGAGCCGCTGTTCCGGCCGGCAATCGGACCACGGAACGCGTCAAACATTTTGAAGCGGTGTGTCATCACGGCTTCTCCCTGCGTGGCTGTCAGTACGTTAGAGCGCAGACCAATCAACCCGCGTGATGGGATTTCAAATTCCAGGTGTTGCAAATCACCTTTGGGCTCCATCACGAGCAGTTCACCCTTGCGCTGAGTGGCCAGTTCGATTACCTTACCAGCTGTTGTTTCAGGCACATCGACAACCATCGTTTCGATTGGTTCGAGGCGCTGTCCGTTTTCGTCTTCTTTGAAAAGTACCTGTGGCTGACCTACCTGCAATTCGTAGCCCTCGCGACGCATCGTTTCGATCAGTACTGACAAGTGAAGAATACCCCGGCCATAAACCAAAAATTTATCTTCGCTTCCGGCTTGTTCTACGCGGAGAGCGAGGTTTTTCTCGGTTTCTTTCATCAGGCGGTCACGCAGGTGGCGTGAAGTAACAAACTTGCCTTCTTTACCAAAGAACGGAGAGTTGTTGATGGTAAAGAGCATGTTCATTGTTGGCTCGTCTACCGCAATACGGGGCAGCGCTTCGGGGTTTTCGGCATCGGCAAGCGTATCACCGATTTCGAAGTCGTCGATGCCCGTTACGGCGCAAATATCTCCGGCGCCTACTTCCGACACTTTCTGACGTCCCAGTCCTTCAAAAATTTGCAGTTCTTTTACTTTTACCTTTTTCATCACGCCATTTGCTTTGCAAAGCGTCATTTGCACCCCTTCTTTCATGGTGCCACGCAACACACGCCCGATGGCAATCCGGCCAACGAAAGCGTTATAATCAAGGGAGGTAATCTGCATTTGGGCAGTACCTTCGTTGATTGGCGCAGATGGAATTTGCTCAATAATGGTGTCGAGCAAAAACGTAATGTTATCCGTTGGAGTTTTCCAGTCGGCCCCCATCCAGCCCTGCTTGGAAGAGCCGTATACAGTTACAAAATCTAGCTGGTCTTCCGAAGCACCGAGGTTAAACATCAGGTCAAATACATTTTCCTGAACTTCTTCGGGGCGGCAATTTTCTTTGTCTACTTTGTTTACAACCACGATAGGTTTCAATCCAAGCTCAATTGCTTTGCCTAGTACAAAGCGGGTTTGTGGCATTGGTCCTTCAAAGGCATCTACAAGCAGCAACACGCCGTCGGCCATTTTGAGTACACGCTCAACTTCTCCACCAAAGTCGGCGTGGCCCGGTGTATCTATTACATTGATTTTTACATCTTTATAGCGAACTGACACGTTTTTGGAAACGATAGTAATGCCACGTTCACGTTCCAGATCGTTGTTGTCCAGAATCAGGTCGTCAAATTCCTGATTATCTCTAAACAGCTTGGAAGCGTGAATGATTTTGTCAACCAATGTGGTTTTACCGTGGTCAACGTGCGCAATAATTGCGATGTTACGAATGGATTGCATCTCTTTTTAAAGTCAACAGTTTATATTTTTAGTTCGCAGAGGTCATACACCGAGCTTCGGTTATTTACTGCAAAACAAACCGCAAAAGTACGGACTTTTTACCTGAATAACAGTTTTTTACAATTAAATAATCGTAAACAACGAAAAAACGTTCATCTGACTAAAAGAAGTACAAAAAAGAAGGTACACACATAAATAATGTTTTTTTGTATGATAATTAGATACAAAAAAAACTTTGAATTAGCCTGTTTCGTGAAAACCGAGAGTTGTATAAAAGCTAGAACAATTCAGGATCAGAGATTTCTGCGAGTTGGCCAGCCTCCCGGCCAATCAATGCCAGTTTGCGAGCCGTACCCCAGCGGTAGCCACCCAATCCACCGGTTTTTTGAAGCACCCGGTGGCAGGGAATCAACAGGGCAATGCGGTTGCTGCCAATTGCCGTACCAACAGCCCGGCTTGCGGTGGGCTGTCCGATAGTACGGGCTATGTCGTCGTAGCTGACGAGTTTTCCGGCCGGAATCCGTAGCAGCGCTTCCCAGACTTTGATCTGAAAATTAGTTCCCCTAAGCAGCAGCGGCAAAGGGGTTTGAGCGGATGAAGAGACGTCAAAAAGCGGTTGGAGGTAGGGCAGGCCGGCGCCCGGGTCGGCAAGCCAACGGGCCTGCGGCCATTCGGTCTGCAGGTTTTGTAGCGCTGTTTCGCCGGATTCAGCCTCATCCAAAAACCGAAGGTCGGTAAGGCCGCGCTCCGTGACCACCATCAGGCAAGTGCCCAGAGGCGTGTTGTGCAGGCCGTAGCGCATCGTGACGCCCTCGCCCAGCGCCCGAAACTCAGCCGGAGTCATGGCTTCGTAGGTTACGAAAAGATCATGCAGACGGCTGGGACTCGAAAGGCCCAATTCGAGCGTGGCGTCGAGCAGGTTGGCCGATTGTGCCAGCTGTTGTTTGGCGTATTCTTTGGTAAGAAAACGTAAAAACCGATGCGGACTCGTGCCTGCCCAACGGGTAAACAACCGCTGAAAATGAAATTCTGACAGCCCTACGTGCTCTGCAATTTGCCGTAAGCCCGGCTGATTTTTGATGTTGGACTCTATGAAACGAATGGCTTTTTCGATGCGCTGATAATCGGCCAAATAGCTTTGGGGCTCTTCCATTTTTACAACAGGATTTTCAGCAAAGATACAGCCCTGCGCAAAGGCTCACAATCCGAAACTTGCGGTTTTGCCGGTCGATTTTCCCCAAAGCTTTTTGGTTTAATTCAAGGTCAGGATGTGCGGGGAAACGAAAGCTGCACCTGGGTTTCTCCGTCTGTTTTACCTGAAATGACTAAACTTCCGCCAATGCTTTCTATGAGTAATCGACTGAGGTAGAGCCCTAGCCCAAGGCCTTGTTTTTCCTGAACGACACGCTCAAACTGGTGAAAAGGAAGGATTTTTGACAGCTCTTCCTCTTCAAATCCCTGCCCGTTATCCTGAATCGAAAGTAAATAGCCCGCTAGTGTAGGACGCCCTGTAACCTGTACAACGGGCTCCGATTGGGCATAACGAATCGCATTGTCGAATACTTCTACCAGAATTTTTTTTAGAAATCGCGCATCCAATGGCAAATCAGCTTCTTCTACATGCAGCTCAAACGCAGGATGAACGTTTTCGAAAGAATGCGAAACTTCCTGCCAGACCGTCTGTACAAAATTCTGATTGATGGTACTTGTTCCTAAGGAAGGAATTGGTGTGTCTGGTGAAGAAGTGAGTGCCTGAATTTCAGAAAACATCATGAGGCTTTCCAGGTTGCGCTTCAAACGATTGGATGAGACCAGCACCATGTCAAACATCTCCTGAATCTCGCTCTCATCCAGGGTTGGGTAGTGGTCTTTCAGAAACTCCGTGAACCCCATGATGCTGTTGAGCGAGGTGTTAAATTCATGGGTCGAGTTATTGTTGAGGTTGTTGTAAATATGCTGAATGCGTTGCTGAACGACCTGATCAATGACAATGCGACGGCGCAGCCGGGCTTCGATGGCCCCCAGCAATTCTTCGAGTGTGAAGGGTTTGGTCAGGTAGTCGTCGGCGCCCAAAATCATGCCTTTGCGCATATCCGAAAGTTCACTTTTGGCGGTCAGAAAAATAAAGGGAACCATGGCCAGAGCTTTATTTTGACGAATTTGATCAATTACCTCAAAGCCATCCATTTCGGGCATCATGATGTCACACAGGATCAAATCGGGCTGAAATTGCGAGGCGTGTTTGATGCCTTCGCTGCCATTTGGTGCCGTGCTAACCTCAAAACCGGAGGCGTTTAACAAAAACGCTACATTCTCACGAATTACTTTTTCATCTTCGATTATGAGTATTTTCTCTTTCATGTTGTTGGAGAATTTTTAATTGTACTAATTAACTAAGTTTACATGCATACAAACGGGTTTCCACACATACCCCCTGGGAATGTGTGGAAAGAATGGATGTTTTAAAAGTGTGCGATTGTGTAACTATTTTTATACGTAAAGTAAAGACTGATCCATCGGAGGGTTTTCGTGGATCGGCAGAATAGGCAAAACAATGGTAAAGCAAGTACCTTGATTGAGAACGGATTCTACATATATCTTACCCTCATGAATTTCTACAAATTGTTTGGTGATGGTTAGCCCCAGCCCGGTCCCCTGAATATTGGTGGCGTTTTTGGCCCGGTAAAAGGAATCGAACAAAAACGGAAGTTCCAGCTCATCGATTCCGATTCCCTGATCTTTAATACGAATGGAAACCTCTGTTTCATCAAATTCTATGGTTAACTCTACTTTTCCGTTGGAGAATTTTACGGCATTGGACAGCAGGTTCATGACGCAGTGCCGAATTAGTTTTTGATCACAAAATATCGGAATTTCTTCCTCCGGGAAATGGCACACGATTCGGCATTCCTCCTCGTGCATAAAGTAAGATTCCACAATTTCCCGGCATATCTGCACCACATGATGATAATTGGGTGTGAACGGAACCTTTCCGTTTTCGATGCTGCCAAGAGTCAAAATGTCGGTCATGAGTTCACGGAATTTTATTATTTCTCCTTCAATGACCTGCAAATAATGCCCAATGAGGTCCGGTGGGCTGTTGAGTTGCTGTTTAGACAAAAGTTTTAGAATTTCTACACTCGACTGAATGGAGGTAAGCGGTGTCCGGAACTGATGCGAAGCCGTGGCCACAAACTGCGATTTTTGGCGGTTCAGTTCTTTTTCCTGTTCAAGAGCATTTTGCAACATCAGCTCTTTTTCTTTTCGATCCGAAATATTAGTGGCTATGCCCATTTGCCGGACGATTTGTCCGTCCTCATTGGTAATGTTAAACGTGCGGAGTCTGATCCAACGGGGTGACTGAGCAGGCGGAACGATCAGAAATTCTTCGTCTATGCTTTCACCTGCAACATAGCGCATGAGCGTATCCTGAGCGAGTTGGCGATGTGTTTCGGCAATATCGGCCATGCACGAAAGAGGGTCGTCATAAAGTTCCTGACGCGTCCGGCCAAGGATTTCTTCATACATTCGATTGACGAACAATAGCCTGAATGGACGCTTGGAATGTACCCAAAAGATTTCATCTACATTTTCGGTAAGTTCCCGAAGTATATTTTCGTTGGTCGCCAGTTTTTGTTGGGTTTGGAGAATTTCGGTTATGTCTCGTCCTTCCGGGATGAGCATGTATACCTTACCCCCCTGATCGTACATGGGCTTGATCGAAAAGTCGATGGTACGGACGATATCGTGTACGCCAATAACCTCCATGTCATAGCGTACGGTTTTTCCCTGAGCTGCTTCTTCTACGGACTTTCTAAGTTGCTGAATAAGTTCTGGCTTGTGACGCCACCACGGCCCTTCCCAGAACGGTTTGCCAATAATGCTCGTTGCATCCGCATGGCCGGCAAAACGCATAGCCGTTTGGTTTACCTCAATCATTCGCCCGTCGGGCTCCATAAGTCCGATGAAATGAATAGACGAATGAAAAATGGCGCTGAAACGCTGTTCAGTTAAATGAAGTTCTTTTTGTGCCTTTTTCTGTGCCGAAATATCCAGCATCGTACCCACAATTCCGACCACTTTTCCCTGTTCCTCAATTGCGTTGGCAAAGACCTCCATCCAGCACTTATGACCGTTTTTGTGGCGAAACCTCACCTCAATTTTTACGTTCAGAAGGCGCTCATCTTTAATGGTCTGAATTTGGTGGTGTAGCCCCAGGCTGTCTTCTTCGGGATACATCAGAAAGTCTTCCACTTGGCGCTGTAGGGTATCTTCTACCGCATAGCCCATGCAGCGTTCCCATGCCTGACTGAGAAATACCCATCGGCCGTCGGGCGTAGTCTGAAATACGACTTCACTCAGGTTGTTGACCAGAGCGCGGTATTTTTCCTCGCTCTGTCTCAGCTTTTGCCGGGTCAGATGTTCATTGGTTACGTCCCAGTTGATACCAATGAGCCGGTCGGGTTGTTTATTTTCATCGAATAAAAGCATGCCCTTGCCGAGCAAATGCCGGATTTCCCCGTATTTGATAATTCGGAAGGCTGTATCAAATACGCCCAATCCGTCTTCCAGCGTTTTGGAGACCTCCTGAACCTGTTCATCACGATCGTCGGGATGAATAGTAAGAAGCCAATCTTCTAAGTTTGATGAAAATTCACTTTCCAGAACCCCGTAAAGTTCAAACATATACTCATCCCAAATGAGATGATTGTTTTTGATGTCCCATTCCCACACGCCCTGTTTGGCTGCCTGTGTAGCCAATCGGAGCCGCTCCCCGGCCAGCGCTAGTTGATTCTCTACTTCCTGCCTTGTGGTTATATCGCGGGCCACCATAATAACCAGGGAGTTTTCGTCGGGTACCATTTTCCACTCCATGAGTCGCTTTTCTCCGGTAGTTCCGACCCATTCTGTAACCAGAAACCGAGATTCCGACAAGTCGAGCATTTCCTGCCATTGTTGCTTCATTTGCCCGGCTGCTACCGACGGAAGGAAATCCCAAATGTATTTTTCAACCAATTCTTTTTCAGATAGTTCGGTTTCCCAGGATTTATTTACCATCAGAAACTCGCCCTGATGATCCAGAATTGCGTGGAGGTCAACCGTAGCAAAAAAGATCGATTCAAAGCCGTGTTTTTTCAGTTCAGATTCATATTCACGCCTTTTGAGTGCGTTTGAAATTATTTCTGAAAAAGATTTCAACAGTCGAATTTCCTTTTCAACCCACCGGCGGTGATGTTTCACGGAATCGTAGCCCACAAAACCAATGGCACGGCCTTCAAAAGTGAGCGGCATGACCAGCAGGGAAAGAATATACTGCGCTTCCAGAATCTCCTTTTCCTGAACTGCCTGCGGCGGAAGATCGTCAAGTTCAAATAAATTAATAATATTGCCCAGGTGCTGTTGTGCATTCCACCAGGGGAAAAGATCAATCGGAAGGTCTTTGAGGTTGTCTTTTTCGACCGAAATACCTTCCCCACACCATTCGTACATGCAGCTCATCGTTGCTGCTTTGGTATGATAGAGAAAAATGTACACGCGGTCGACATCCACTACGCGGCCTACCAATTCCAGTGATTTATCAATCGTACGATCCAGTCCGTCGGCTCGAAGGCTGATAAATTCGGTGGAAATACTTGCCACAAGTTCTTCAAGGGTACTTTTGCCAGGAAATGTGTGCTCGCCCGTAGATTTAGCCTGTGAATTTGTCTCCTGTGCCAACTGCCTGAGACAGGCAATCCGGCCCAAAGCAGCATGTATCGTAGCCTTTACCTGAGATGCGGTAGCTGTGTGGAGCGAAAGATAATCCTGAAACCCAAAGGCGGGCCACTGCTCCTGAATGTAGGGTTGTGGATGAGGCGTAATCAGAATCAGCGGTACAGCTATCAGAAGTTGCCGGGGAATTGATGCAAAAGTTGTTTTGGTAATAGCGGCCTCTTGGTAGCAAATAATCAGGGCTGCATCCGTATCAGGCAATTCCTGGAAATTAAGTACCTGCTGATACTGTAAAGTTGCCTCAGGAGCAGCTTCCTGCATTAGCTCATCCAACCGAGGGGGTGGAGTCTGCTGAATATATAGTATTTGTATAGTCTGTACCATGCTTGGTTTACCTGTATCGTTCTCCTTCACAGCTCTTTTCTTTACAAAAAAGAGTTTTGTGTTTATCAGCCTGACCCGTTAGCGCTTTCCTGGAAAAACAAAAAAGGTGTAAACCCATGGTGCTTATGATCACCTATTTGTCGTTTACACCTTTAAGAACTACACACACACTAATAAAGTAATATAGATCCTCTGATTTGTATCCTAATGTATACGTAATCAGAGAGTTAAATATTCCCTTCTGTTCTTTAGTACCAGGCAGTTCTTTTTTTTAAAGGCAGAAAAAAAGCCAAATGATAGAAATTACGGGTTAATGTTCTGATGTATAAGGTATTAAAAATTGCACATATGTATGTAAACTGAATTGCAAAATACCCTTTTTGGGTAGTTTATGGTTCCGTATTGGGACTTACCTTTGTTGCCAATGTAAACTCCCAATGAATAGCGCCCTTTTAAGTAATGAAAAACGCACCGATACCACCGGATCAACTCCTTATTCAGGCGTTGAAAGGAGATGAAATGTCCCGTAGTAAGGCAATAGAGGCCTTATTTACTGCCTGTACGAAGCATCGTCAGGCTCTCAGTATGCAGTTCCGGATTGACGCCCCCGACCGTGACAGCCTCTTTGAGGATTTGTTTATGGATAGTTTTCTGACCTTGATTGAAAACCTTCAAAAGGATCAGTTTCGGGAAGATGCCCGGCTCGCAACCTACTTTTGCGGAATTTTTCGAAATAAAGCTCGTCGAACGATTCAGTTTTTCAGCGAAAACCCCTGCGTATCCATTGAAGAAGTAAGCGATACTTTGGCAGAAACCGAACCGAGCGATCTGCCCGAAGAAACGAGCATTGCTCTCAAAAAGCTGCTCATGAAGCATATTTCACAGCAGGAACCGCACTACCGCGAAATGCTGCATCTGATATGCATCGACAACCTGAACGATAGTGAAATTGACCGTAAAATGCGGATCTACAATCTTCCCGCTACCATACGGATGAAAAAGAAATGCCTGAAAAAACTCCGGGAGAGTATTCCGTCGTCTGCGGTTATTTTTAGAGAGTTAGTTCAGTAAGCGAGTCAGCAGGGCAAGTTCAATCAGGGCAGTAGAGTCGACGACTCCCAGCCGTGCAATCATGTTTTTGCGATGCTGATGCACCGTATGTTTGCTGATATACAGGAGGTCGCCGATCTCCTGATCGGTTTTTTGTTGCCGGATCAAAAACAAAATCTGTTTTTCGCGGTCACTCAGCAGGTCTTTATTCTTTTGAATTTCGTAGGACGAATGCCAGGCAAAGGCTGTCTTTTCGAGGCCGCCAAAGCTAAGCCGCGCCCACACGTCCCGCGAGTCTAGAAGGTAGGTAATTTCGCGCAGCGTAATGCAGAAAGTTGCTGTTGGTTTTTTGGAACCATGATACGGAATCACATGTGCGTGCAGGCTTACCCAATGCCCGTCTGCATGCTGAATTTTGATGCCGCTCACGATAAGTTCAAATTTGTCTTTATAAAAAAAGGGAATCTGTGCTTTGTGCATGTCTAGCCATTGAGCCAGCTGGTCGACTACATGAAATTGCTCAATTGTGGCATTTTTATATAAATAAGTCAGGATAGATTCATCCAGGGTTCTTCCCAAAAAGTGGGTTGTTCCGTTGGACGTTGGATGTACGTGCAGCGTAGCGCTATCTGCCAATAGCACAGCCCCGTGCAGTATATCTGTTAGTTGAAAAGTCGAAAATTCTCCCGGCAGGTCGAGCCCTTCGGGCAAAGGGTAAGAAATGGGAATGACTTTTTGAGACTCCTTAGGTATAGGGATCATACCAGTCAAGCCACTCTCGGGAGGAATCGGGAAACGTTTCTGCTTTATGGCGAAGTTGTCGGGCATGTGTATAGTTAGTTGATTAGGCAATATCGGCAATCTGAGCTAAGGATATCAGAGAAGTACGATTGATCGTACCCGTTTTGGCAATCATGTTTTTTTGATGCTGCCACACCGTATGAAGGCTGATTTCAAATTTTCGGGCAATGTATTCATTACTTTTCTGCTTCATGAACTGTTGCATAATGGCTGATTCCCGCGTTGTGAAAATGTTTTTCTCGAAAGATTTACCCTCTCTCGAAAAGAGCAGCTGCGTATCAGCGCCCTGCTTCACAACAAACTTTCCCCAACAGGCAGCAGGGCGCATCAGATGAGAAACATCCCATATAGAAAGTAGCGCAAGCGCAGGTGTGTGATCTGCATCTTTCATTAACGAACGTAGCCTGATGAGCAATTTCTTTTTAACCAGATGACTACTCCATATCTCCACTCCACCCAGAGTTATCTCCTGCATCGCAGACGGAGCAAGTTGCTTTTGATGAAGGTGGCGGCCTAGTTCATTGAGTAGAAAATGTAGATCTTGTTGGGCAGAGCTACTCAGTTTACTTACCAATATCCGGATTGGGTCATTATGAAAAATGTAGGTAGGGATACCCAACAGATAATCACTCTCACCAAAAGCTATCAGGGTACTTTTGCTGCGGGTATTCAGAAAAGCTTTGTAGCCTTCTGTCAACTGCGACAACTGCCCGAAGTTTTTTAAAGGTAGAATGGCCTTTTCTAACTCCTGATCTGAAAAACGAGGATTGAGCGTTTCCCAGTAATTAAGAATAGAACTGATCGAATCATCTAAAATCACCGGTAAGTTATATTTAGTGAGTGCTTTGATTTAAAAAATATGTAAATGTAAGTTATTTATCTTTATCTTAAATAACAAAATGTAGCGTAGGTTTGTTGGCTTATATTAAATGATTATTGATAATTTTTATTTGTTTAATTCAATAAAACAAAAATTATGTATCTGGTACTTAGGAAATAGATCTAAAATCAGGTGAGTAAAAAGTGTTTTTTATGAAAAAATAAGTATCTATTGTATACAATTTTATTTGTATAAAAAGTAACCTATAATTTATTACAAGGTTAGTACAAAAAACTTGAAAATTCAGAAGAAATTGTTTTTGAAAAACTTAGGATGTAGCTACTACATGCGATGCAAACCAGAATCGGCATTCGTCCAGGCTCGATTGGCCGGAGGCGGTCCGAATGATAAACTCATACAGATATTCATTAGACATGCTTTTATCCAAACGCATTCCATTCAATTTTAGGAATGCAAGAGCTGCCCCAAGCCCGGTACGTTTGTTGCCATCGGTGAATATGTGATTGCCAATGATGTTGAGGCAGTACAACGCAGCTGATACAGCGGCTCGCCAAACATCTCAGCCTGTACGGCTTCCAACAGGTAATCCAGATTTTCTTCATGGAGGAAATTTGCCGGAGGCATAAAATTGCCTCCATGCTCTGATACTGTTCTTTTATTTATGAAGACAATGTCGTCTTTATCAAGATAATCTACAATCATGCTAATGCTCTAAATACCTCCTCGTATTCCTCGAAATCTTCATTTACGATTTCTTCAAGTCGTTTACGTTTTGCCTTTTTTAAGTCATCCTTTACTTCCAGCAATAGTTCCCGCAAATACACAGGATCATTACTTGCTAACTCAATGAGTGCTTTTTTGAATATTACTTTGTCAATCACTCTCATAAGAAATCACGTTTAACCAGTTACACCATTTAGATCTAACAAATCAAAGATACACAAAGTTTTGCAGAGGCATTGGCGTTTGCTGCGCGTAAGTCAGGTGCTGTTTACATGCTCATTTCACATTCACGGGCAGAATTACGTTATTTGTCATACAAACAAATAATGAGCCACCGTTTTGTGGATCTAACCATCTAAATCAAACACTTTTCAATGAACAAATACCTCTTGGGTGGTCTGCTTCTGACCGCAACACTTGGACAGGCGCAGGATGTGGCCACCCAATATGCCGAAAGCATCACGCCGGCAGATCTCAAAAAGCACCTGGTAATTATTGCTTCTGACAGCCTCGAAGGCCGCGATACGGGCTCGCCCGGACAGAAAAAAGCCGCAGAGTATGTAGCTAAATATTTCAAATCCTACGGCCTGACTCCCCTTGTGACAGAAGCCGACGGGTCCAAAAGCTATTTCCAGAAATATAATCTCTATCGCAAAACCTGGGGCGATGTGGCGGTTAAGGCCGAAGGGAAATCGTTTGAGTTCAACAAAGATTTTTTTCTGAATGGCCTGCTTACCACCGATGGCGAGGTGTCGGTACCCACGGTTTTTGCCGGTTATGGGATAGACGCCGCGCAGTATAACGACTATAAAGAACTGGATGTGACGGGGAAAGCGGTGGTTATTCTGGAAGGTGAGCCGCAGGATGCCAACGGAAAATACCTTGTGAATGGCAACGAAGAAAAGTCAAGCTGGAATAATCCGACGGCCTGGCAACGCAAAGCTACGGCGGCCTTTGCCAAAGGAGCTAAATATGTCTTTATGATTTCTGAAAAAAGCGGTAACGATTTTGAGCAGCTCGTTCGGCAGCGGGCCGTGATGTCACAACGTGTGAGCCGCCTGACGATGAAGCCCGTAGATGAGTCGCTGAGCAACGTGGCCGTATTTACGGTGTCTGGCGAAATGGGCGCCAAACTGCTGGGAACCTCGCTAAAAAAAGTGGAGGGCTTAAAGGCCGATATTTCCAAAAAAGGAACGCCGGTAAGCAAAGCTCCCCAAGGCAACGTTGCGCTGCGGGTAGAACGCAACAGCGAAACCATCGAAACGGAAAACATTGCGGCCTTTTTGGAAGGTACAGATAAAAAAGACGAGGTACTGGTAATTTCGGCTCACATTGACCATATCGGGATTTCGGCGGACGGACAAATCAACAATGGTGCCGACGACGACGGCTCCGGTACGGTTTCGCTGCTCGAATTGGCCGAAGCATTCAGCAAAGCCAAGGCCAATGGCCACGGCCCGCGCCGCAGTATCCTGTTTCTGAACGTAACGGGTGAAGAGAAGGGGTTGTTTGGATCGGCTTACTATTCCGAAAATCCGCTTTTGCCGTTGGCCAATACCGTAGCCAACCTGAATATTGACATGATCGGGCGTGTGGATACGGCGCACGAAAAGGATCCTAAGTATGTGTATTTGATTGGTTCTGATAAGCTTTCGTCAGAGTTGCACGCCATTAGTGAAGCTGCCAACGAGAAATATATTAAGTACGATCTAGACTATACGTTTAACGACCCCAAGGATCCGAATCGTTTTTACTACCGCTCAGATCACTACAATTTTGCCAAAAAGGGTATTCCGGTGATCTTTTATTTTACAGGTGTTCATGAAGATTACCACCGGCCGGGTGATGATGTCGAGAAAATAATGTTTGAAAAACAGGCACCCATTGTTCAGCTCGTATTTTACACCGCCTGGGACCTTACCAACCGCGAAGCCCGGATCAAGGTTGACAGTAACAAACCCTAAGCTGAACGGGAGATTTATCCAACGATTCTTATTTTGACAAACCACCAACCTTCTTTACCTCCGGCATTTCAGGAGTCGATGAAAGCGCAGCTTGGGGCCGATTTCCCGGCCTTTGCTGACGCACTCGCGCACGAGTCGCCCGTGAGTATCCGGCTCAATCCGGCCAAAGCCGCCTACGACCCGTCCGGGCTAAGCCGGGTGCCCTGGCACCCGGACGGGTTCTATTTGCCCAGGCGACCGGTTTTTACGCTTGATCCCGTGTTTCATGCGGGCGGATATTACGTACAAGAGGCATCTTCCATGATAATTCATGAGGCTTTGTCGCAATGCGTGTCGCGAAAGCATCCGCTGCGGATTCTCGATTTGTGCGCTGCACCCGGTGGAAAATCGACGCTCCTGGCTTCGTGGATGCCCGAAGGAAGTCTTTTGCTGGCCAATGAAGTGATTCGCAGCCGGGTAACGGTCCTGAAAGAAAACCTGGAACGATGGGGGCATGCCGGAACCTTCACAAGTAGCTACGACCCGGATTCGTTTCAAAAACTTACCGGTTTTTTTGATGTGGTGCTGGTCGATGCGCCCTGCTCTGGCGAAGGGCTTTTTCGCAAAGATCCTGATGCCATTCAGGAATGGTCAGCGGAGCACGTGCAGTTATGTGCCGCTCGTCAGCAACGGATTCTGGCCGCGGCCAATGCGTTGGTGGCGCCCGGCGGTGTGCTGCTGTACAGCACCTGCACCTACAATGAATTTGAAAATGATCAGAATGCCGAGTGGCTCGCTACGGCGCAGGGCCTGACGCACCTTCTACTTGATTTTCCGAAAGAATGGGGGCTGACTGCCCGCGCCAAAGGCTATCAGTGCTATCCGCATCGGCTGTCGGGTGAAGGGTTTTATCTGGCGGCTTTTCGGAAAAAAGAAGGCATAACGTTTCAGGGAAAGCCCTCGCGCTACATGGGCAAGCTGTACGATGTTCCCAAAAAAAATGCGGCGGCTATTCAGGATTGGGTGCAAAATCCCAAAGACTTTTTTTACCTGCAACGCCCGGACGGTACTGTACTTTTTGCACCCAAAAATCTTCATGAAGAATTGATGATGCTGGACGCAGCGCTGCCGCAGGGGGTGTGGCTGCGCGAAGCAGGGGAGTTTAAAGGCAAAGATTTCATTCCGGCGCAGGGCCTTGCCATGAGTACGGCACTTCACACCGCAGTGCCGACCGTAGAACTAAACAGAGTGAATAGCCTGCAGTTTCTGAAAAAAGAGAGTTTGCTGCTTCCCGACGCGCCCAAAGGGTGGCTGTTGGCACAGCATAAGGGCCTTGGACTGGGATGGATGAAAAATCTGGGCAACCGAACCAACAATTATTTACCCAAAGACTGGCGAATCCGGATGGATATTCGCGAAATTTAGAGGCCTCGCCGGGCGCTACTGCATCGGAAGATATACCCGAAACGTAGCGCCCTGCCCCGGCTGACTGCTTGCCGTGATGGCCCCGCCGTGGTTGGTTGCCACCTTTTCACAAATAGCCAGGCCGATGCCCGTTCCGGCAAATTCTTCTTTGCCATGCAGCCGCTGAAAAACCTGAAAAATTCGATCCAGGTATTTTTCGTCAAACCCAATACCATTATCAATTACTTCAATACACTGGTAAGCCCGACTTACCCGAATAGGCTTAACGCCGGGCGGCAGCTCTGTAAAGAGCAGGGTACTTGCTTTAATTTCAATTTTAACGGGCCGTTCAGGCTGATGAAATTTAAGAGCATTGCTCAGCAGATTCTGAAACAGTTGGCCTAGTTGGGTGCGGTCGCCCTGTACCGTTGGCAATGCCCCCACAAAAATCTGCGCGTTCGTTTCCAGAATTTTTAATTCAAGATCATTGATTACCAATTGAAGTAAATCAGGCAGAGAAACGACGGTTCTTTCTTCCCGATGTGTAGAAATACGCGAAAATACGAGCAAGTCATCAATTAACTTTGACATACGCTCAGCGGCAAGTTGCATGCGATCAATGTATTCGCTTCCGTCCCCGAGATTAGCTGCGTAGCGGTTTTTAAGTAAGCTGCCAAACTGCTGCACCTTTCGTAGTGGCTCCTGCAAATCGTGGCTCGCAACGTAGGCAAAGCGTTGCAGGTTTTCGTTGGATCGCTTCAAGTCTTCATTAAATTCCTGCAATTGGCGGGTCCGTTGCTGTACCTGTAATTCCAAATCAGCCGTTAGTCTGCGGTAGCGTTCTTCACTTGCTTTAAGAGCTTGTTTTGCCAGTACCTCCTCCGTAGCATCAATCGCCATGTCCATGATGGCATATACTTCGCCAGCGTCATTTCGCAGGGGTTTATAGGTAAAATCAAAAAAGTAGGTACCCAGGGTGCCGTTCACTTCCAGTTGTACCTCGGTGGCTTTGGCTTCGTAGGTAAGGCCGGTCGTGTATACCTCATCCAGAATATCCAGAAAAGGCTGCCCAATTAACTCGGGCACTGCCTCTGCAAGGGGTTTTCCAATCACGGATTCATCTTTTCCCCAATAGCCAATCATGATTTCGTTGGCTACCTCAATAATCATGTCTCTGCCCACAAACAGGCAGGTTGCTACAGGGGCTTCTTCGATTAAGGTTCTGAACCGTGACTCATTAAATTTGAGGGTTTCGGCGGTAAGCTGATGTTCGTGAATGTCTATACCGCTGCCCATAAAACCCAGTAATTTTCCATTACAGCCAAAGCGGGGAATTCCTTTCCACAAAATCCAGCGGTATTCACCATCAAGGGCCCTGCGCTGACGTACTTCGAGCGTAAATGGTTTCTTGTCGCGTACGGATTCTGAATAAATAACCTGAATCCGCTGAATGTCTTCCGGGTGCGTGTATTGTTTCCAGGTAGCTGCTTTTATTTCGTGTAGCGACAGCCCAACATAATGCAGGAATGTTTTGTTAAAGAACTCAATCTCAATGGTTGGGCTTGCAATAAAAACAAAGGCGGGCGAATCGTCGGCAACGGCCCGGAAGCGCTCCTCACTTTCGCGCAAAGCCAGTTCATTTTTTTTACGCTCATTGATATTGGTACTTACGGTAGCCAGGCCAATAATCGCATCCGAAGACGAATCCCTGACCACGGCTATGTTCCAGTGCAGCCAAAACGGCCTTTTGTTTCGGGTATTTACAAACCGTATTTCCAGCGAGGAATGTCCTTCTGCCCAAATCTCAGCCAATGCTTTTTGGGCTACGGGCAGGTCGTCGATATATACACAATCCAGCATTTTTTTGCCTTGCCAGTTGTCCCATCCCAGCATATGTAACGCTTCCGGATTGAGATATTGAATGGTTAAATCTACGCCTGCCAATCCAATAAACTCATGACTAACATCCAGAATGGCAACCAGTTTCTGTTGTTCAACTTCTACTTGCCTTTGCACTGCCGTTTGCTGATCCAGGCAGGATTCGGTCTTTTTCTGGAGCGTTCCGGTGAGTCGGCAGGCATTTCCATTTGTATCAAAAAATACCTGTCCGCTGCCGTAAAACCACGATTCTGTTTGGTCATTTTCAGAAGACATTCTGAACTCCACGTCAAATCGTTTTTGCGCCGGATTGGTAAGCGCTTCCTGAATCCGGGTGTTGAGCCGGAGGCGGTCCGTCGGATGCAGGCTTTTCAGCAGTTGTTTATACGACCACACGTCTTCGGAACTCATGCCGCACAGCTGTCGGCAACGCTCATTGCACCAATACGAATGATCGGTCAGGTCAATATCCCAAATACCCATTTCAACCGCTTCCAGGGCAAACAACGCCCGGCTGTCGATTGATTTGTTTGCCAGATTTTCAACCCTATGCTCACGATTTATTTCCATATAATTTGGAAATCATGTACCTATAATTCGAGTGAAATATTAAAATTCTGGCTATTTAACAACTGAAAAATTGCACTGGAAACTGCCAAAAGCAGACGAGATTGAGAGAGGTTTACTAAGTCAAATTTATAACTTTTTTTGTTTTATGTTCACTTTGAGAAACAGAAAAAAGGAGCTGCCTGTGCCGGCAACTCCTTTTTTTGGGGATTTTAAAAATCTTCTCCGCCGGGCGAGCCATCTCCGCCATCGCGTTGCTGACGTTCTTTTTGTAGTTGCTGTACCTGTTTGCCGAATCGGTAGGTAAAGCCCAAAAAGGCAATGCGCGTTTCGCGCTTGGCAGTTGTAGAACTCGTAAAACCTTCGCCAAAAGTGTTGATTCGGAATCGCAAGGTGTCAAAAATATCACTCACCCGCAGGCTAATGGCTCCCCGACCTTTCAATACGTCCTTTTTGAAACCTACATCTACATTGAAAAACGACTGAATTTCTCCCTGAGGGATAATAAACGGCGAGCGGTAGTTGACGCTGACCTGACTTTCGAAACCTTTCCAAAAAGTAAAATTAGAGTTGACACGAGCGCTCCAGCTCCGGTTAGACTGCGTCAGCACGTCGGGTACGCCGGGGTCGCCCTCAATCGTCGCCATGAAGTACGAAAAATTTCCATTGGTTTTCCACCAGCGCGTAATGTCCTGATTGACCACAAATTCGAGACCGTACGAATACGACCGCGCCAGGTTCAGGTAGGTTTGTTCCGTCACGCCATCGTCGCGCAGACGACGATACCGCGTCACGTTGTCGACTGTTGCCCGATAAAAAGCCGTGGATGTAAGCGAAGTAGTTTTTCCATACCACAGGTGGCTCAGTTCAAAGGAGTTGATCAACTCAGGCCGCAGGTCGGGATTTCCGAAGCGAATGTTGAGTGGGTCCGAGATATCTACGAACGGGTTTAGCGCACGTACCCACGGCCGGTTGATCCGGCGCGTGTAGTTGACCTGCATTTTTTGTGCCTTGCTAAGGTTATAATTCAAGAAAGCACTTGGGAACAGATAGGTATAGTTTTGCGTATTTTTTTCGCCTGTGGTTCGTTGCTCAGTTATCAGCGAGGTATTTTCGAGCCGAAGCCCTACCTGATAGCTCCATTTTTCGTGTTCTTTTCCGTAGTTGGTATAGGCCGCTGTGGTGTGTTCGTCGTACACAAAGCGGTTGGATAGTAACGGATCAGGGACCCACGTAGGAGAGTCGCCGAGGCGGTTTTCAAACTGAAAATCTCCATCCAGAAAACGGTTGGTATATTTCAGACCCGTTTCAATTTTGCCCTTGTTTTGTAGTGGCTCTACAAAATCCAGCTGAACTACGCCCACGCGGTTGTTGTTGAGGCGGTTGTTTCGTTGGTACAAATCATCCGTTAGTGGACTGCCAAAAACATCGGTTGTGGTTTGTTCAAACAGCGATACCTGCGTACTTTTTGAAGTTGATAGGGTAGCGTCGAGCGTGAGCAAACGATTGGGTTTATCAAATTTCTTGCGAAAACCTACTACATAATCAAGCCCGTCGCCGGTTTCTTCTTCGTCTGAAATACGATTAATCAGTTGTGAAATTTCGCGGTTAGAATTATAGTAGCGGTATGTTCCGGTGTCGCGGTCGCGGTCGTACTCAGGACGGTACAGGATCGACCCGGTCATTTGGAGTTGTTTGCCAATATCCCAGTCAAATCCGAGGCGGAGATTATGATTCAGGTCACGGCTCGTTCCGTCCTGTCGCTGTTCCAGAAAACGCAGTTCGTCGTTATTGAAATTATCGCGAAAATTGTCCCGATACGAAAACCGGCGCGTTTCCCGGAAGTTATAACTCGCAAACATATTGAGTGATTTGAACCGATTGTTCAGATTGACGGAGGCGTTGTATTTGTCACGGGTACCGATATTCAGGTCAGCGCTTCCGTTAAAACCTTCGGCTTTTTCTTTTTTCAAAACAATATTAATGATCCCGGCAGCTCCATCAGCGTCAAATTTGGAGGAAGGGTTGGTAATTACCTCAATAGTTTCAATGCTGCTTGCCGGAATCTGATCCAGCACAGCCTGCCGATCCAGACCCGTCAGGCCGGAAGGCTTTCCATCGACCAGAATAATCACATTTTCGCTGCCTCGCAGGCTCAGATTTCCGTCAATGTCTACCGTTACCGAAGGCACATTTTGCATAATATCCAGCGCACTTCCTCCGAGCGTGGCCGGGAGTTTATCCACGTTAATAATTTTTCGATCCAGCGAATACTCAATCAGTTCCTTTTGGCCGGTTACCGTGACGGCATCCAATTGGCGAGCGGTTTCGGTGAGATTCAGTGTACCAAGATTAATGGTTGGCTTGGTAGTAGAAACAGTTATATTTTTTTTGATAAAATCTTTGAATCCAAGCGTTTGAACCATCAGATAATAACTCCCTTCGGCTATGCCTGTTATGCGAAAAACTCCTGTTTCATCGCTGATAGCTCCGCCCGCAGCCGTTGAGTCAGCCGAACGAAAAAGCGCTACGCTGGCAAATTCCACGGGAAGCGTTTTTCCGTCATCTTCATAGGTCAGCAACCCTTGAAGCAACCCTTCCACAGCTGACTGCTGCTGAGTTTGAACAGAATCGGCAGCAGGTATACTTTGTGCAGATGCTGTGGTTCTGATGAGGACTACGAACAAGGATAATAGACTGATAATTAATTGCTTCATGAATAGTTGGATTATCTTTTTTCCTAAACAGGACTTGTTTTCAGGGGAAAAAGTTTTGAAAAATTTTGAATAGAAAGTAGAGACTAAAAATTTCATTCCTTCCCGGATTGCTTATCGGACCAAACCAGGACCGTTCATGCCCGACTTCCGTCTAATCAATATTTTTTTTGAAGTAAAATAAAATAAAAGCCTGTAAATCAATTAGAAGCAAATTTGTAACTGGCACTTTTTCCAACGAAATGAGCAAGTTGTTCCACACGGATTTTATTTAAAATTTGACCATTAAAGAAAATAAATGGTCTAAAAGTAGATTTCGACAACTATTAATCGTAATATTGCGATGTATTAGTAATAATTGTCATGGGACTTACCAAAAGCGAAGAATTTACCATTGCCGACAACCGTACCGCCGAACTAGCCAAAGCGTTTGCACATCCTGCCCGCGTAGCTATTTTGCGGCTGTTGGCCGAGCGCAAAGCCTGTGTTTGCGGCGATTTGGTCGATGAGCTTCCGTTGTCGCAGGCCACTGTTTCACAACACCTAAAAGAACTCAAACGCATCGGTATCATCAAAGGAGAAATCGACCCGCCACGAGTGTGTTACTGCATCAATGAACCCGTTTGGGAAGAAGCACAGGTAGCTTTTGGAGTATTATTCGAGGCTATTAAGATTCAGAAACAAGGCTGTTGTTAAAAAAATTTACTCCTTTTGATCGCAATATTACAATTGAAAAATCTATCTCTTTTTTACTAAAAATTATCTTCAATGGAAAATCAAGAGCAGGCGCTAAAAGAAATAGTTCGTCAAAAATATGCCGAAATAGCCGGACAAGATCCCGCCCTCAATGCGGCTTCCTGCTGTGGCTCCGGCCCCGTATCAACCAAAGTGTACAACATCATGGCCGACGATTATAGTCAGTTTGAAGGCTATGCGTCAGAAGCGAATCTGGGTTTAGGCTGCGGGTTGCCTACGCAGTTTGCCCATATTAAAAAAGGTGATGTGGTCATTGACCTGGGTTCGGGAGCAGGTAACGATTGCTTTGTCGCGCGCCACGAAACGGGAGCCGAAGGGAAGGTGATTGGTGTCGATTTTACGGAAGAAATGATTCAGCGGGCTCGCACCAATGCTGAGAAACTGGGCTTCCATAATGTAGAGTTTCGGCAGGGCGACATTGAGCAAATGCCCGTCAACGACAACGTGGCCGATGTAGTTGTGAGCAACTGCGTGCTGAACCTTGTGCCTAACAAACGGAATGTTTTTAAGGAAATTTTTCGGGTAACGAAGCCCGGCGGGCATTTTAGTATTTCGGACATTGTGCTGACGGGCGAACTGCCCGAAAACCTCCGACAAGCGGCTGAAATGTATGCAGGCTGCGTGTCAGGCGCCATTATGAAAGACGATTATCTGTCGCTTGCCGCACAGGCCGGTTTTGAAAACCTGACGGTTCAGAAGCAGAAACCCATTGTAATTCCGGATGATATCTTGGAAAAGTACTTGTCAGCAGGGCAAATAGCCGACTTTCGGACTGGTGTTTCGGGAATCGAAAGCATTACGCTTTATGCTGAAAAACCAACGGAAATTCCTTTCGAAATTTCCGAAGCCAAAGCCACAGATTTTGACGAAATCTCCGCATTGCTGCAAGCCAACGGCCTGCCAACCGAAGATCTGACACCCGCATTGGGTACGTTTATGATTGCCCGTTTGAATAAAAAGTTGGTAGGCGTAGCCGGATTGGAGAATCTGGGACAAAAGGCCTTGCTTCGGTCTGTGGCTATTGATCAATCGCAACGCAACAACGGATTGGCGAATCGTTTGCAGGAAAAATTACTGGCCAAAGCAAAACAAGAAGGCGTTGAGGATGTGTATCTTATAACAACTACGGCAGGGCAGTATTTTGAGAAATCAGGGTTTAGTACTATCGACCGTACAGAAGTTCCGGCAGAAGTTCAGGCAACGGCGCAGTTTTCCAACTTGTGTCCGTCCACAGCCGAAACGCTCCACAAGCGAATCGGTAAACCCCGTGTACAACTCGGAGCAGCCGCTACGTCCTGCTGCACACCGGGAGGCGGTTGTTGCTAAGAATCACAAACAAATCTTGACCCTAAAAAAACACCGTATACCTATGCTGCCTGCACTTGCCATGTACTTTGAATCGCTGAATCCGGCGAAGATTTCACCTGAAAGGTTACCTGCTCTGAATGCGCTCCGAGGGTATATTCAGGAAAAAATAGCCGCGCACGAACCAATAAACCTTACCTTCATTTGTACTCATAATTCGCGCCGAAGCCATTTTGGGCAAGTATGGGCGCAGGTGGCGGCGCATGCCTTTGGCCTATCGGATGTTCAGTGCTTTTCGGGTGGCACCGAAAATACAGCCTGCAATCCACGAACAATTGCAGCGCTTGAACGAGCAGGCGTGCGGGTTGTAAAGACTACGGAAGGAGAAAATCCGGTGTATGCGCTGTGGTACGACGATGAAATGCCGCCGGTGGAGGCGTTTTCAAAAGTGTACGATCAGGCTCCAAATCCTGTGTCGGGTTTTGCGGCGATCATGACGTGCAGTCATGCGGAAGAAAACTGTCCGTTTATTCCCGGAGCGGAGTGCCGCTTACCCGTGATGTACGAAGATCCGAAAGCTGCTGACGATTCGCCGCTGGAAACCCAAACCTACGACGAGAGGTGTAGGCAAATTGCAACCGAAATGAAGTATGTGTTTTCGGATTTGTAACTATTTGCCGGTGAATCAATGCCCTTGAACCCACCCTCCTGATTTTGTCAGGAGGGTTTTTTATCTTTGGAGAAATTTAGTAAACTCGTTACTCCTGATTAATGACAGGGCGAATAGCTAAATGTACCGAAACAACAACCGGATGTTACATAAAACACGAGGCATTGCGTTAAGTTATATCCGCTACCGGGAGACTTCCATCATTGCCAAAATCTACACGGAAAGTTTTGGGATGCAGAGTTATATTGTGAACAGCGTCCGCAGTAGTCGCTCCAAATCCAATAAAATAGCTCTTTTTCAGCCTCTTACATTGTTGGACCTGGTCGTATATCATAAAAATAAAGCCGATAGCCTTCACCGAATTTCAGAGCTTAAATGTCTTTATCCGTTTCATAGCGTCCCATTTTTGGTCATCAAATCCAGTTTGGCTCTTTTTCTTACCGAACTTCTGACCAAATGCCTTCGCGAGGAAGAAGAGAACCTTCCGCTTTTTGATTTTTTACAACGTGCCATTGTGTATTTGGATGAAGCCGAGAGTGGTTTCGAAAACTTCCACCTGCATGTACTGACACAGCTGGCGTTTTACCTGGGTTTTGGTCTGGAAACAACCGCCGATTTTTCAAATGAATTGCGAAGTAATCATTACCCGCAAAGCCCTGATGCGTCTCAAAACTTAGCGTTGCATTCCTGGCTTACCGCACCGTTTGGCGTGGTAGTGGCATTGGACCGGCCCCGGCGAATTTCACTCCTGAACATGCTGCTGTTTTTTTATAAAATACATCTGGATTCGCTTGGGGAAATTAAATCTTTGGATGTATTGCACGAAGTACTCAGCTAGCAGTCTCCGCTGAGTGCCTGGAAAGGGTAGTGGAGGCTCGTGCCAAAGTTTTTGTTTTGAATCTGGAAATTGATTTTGTTTAAATTTATGAAACTTATAGTTTACTTAAAATCGAATCAAAATAGCCTTTTTTCATAGAAAAAAACCATTTAAGAGTGGTAAGTAGTAGAGTAGTAACATGTAAAATTAAGGTTTAAAAATATTTTTGTAACGCTAAATAAATTTGGTATTATTTTTGTTCAAATTGCTAAAAACAAGAAAACTTTTGTCGTTGCCTTCCAGGGAATTATGAAAAAAATACTATACTTAACCATGCTTACAGCCTTCATTTGGAGCTGTACGCCAACCTCAGAAATCAATCCCTCCGCTCCGCCACAGGCGAACGTAGCGGCAGGCTATTCCGCTGACTTCATGCGGGAGTGGTTTAAGCTCGAATGCAAGATCGTAAAAGAGGCGTCATTTCCGCCGCCACAGGCAGCGCGTGCTTTCGGATATTCGGGTATTACCGCCTACGAGGCTGTATACAGAGGCATTCCGAAAGCCGAATCATTGGCAGGTCAGCTTACAGGGCTGACGCCCGGCATGATGCCTCAGGCCGACCCCCTCAGTATTAAATATCATTGGGGCCTCGTAGCTAACGCAGCCCTTGCCGATATGATGCGGATGATGTTTGAAAAGAAAATCAGTAAGCAAAATCTTGACGCCATTAATAAAACCGAGCAAACCTATCTTGAACAATTCAGGCCGGAAGCTGCAAGCAAGACCGTAGCTAATTTGTCGGTGCAGTTGGGCAAAGATATTGCTGCTGCCATTTTTGAATACTCTAAATCCGACGGCGGTCACGAGTCGTACCTCAACCCGTTTTCGAAGCCTTATACGCCGGTAACCGGCGTAGACAAATGGGTGCCCACCGACGCCAACAATCTGACGCCCCTGAGCCCGCACTGGGAAAAATGCCGGCCCATGTTGGCCACTAATATGGCTTATGCACTGCCCCCGCAACCCATTCCATTTTCAACTCAGCCCGAATCCGATTTTTATAAAGCGGCAATGGAAGTATATGAAGTAGTAAAGCGTGAAGTGCCCGAAGAACAGGAAATTACCCGGTTTTGGGCCGATGATCCTTTTGCTACCTGTACACCTACCGGACATACATTCAATATCCTGACGCAACTCCTGGAAGAAACCAACGCTACGCTCGAAAAAGCATCGGTAGGCTACGGAATGCTGGGAATTGCCGAAAACGATGCCTTCATAACCTGCTGGAAAATCAAGTATGATTACTCGCTGATTCGTCCGGTTTCGTATATCAAGAAATATATCGATCCGTCGTTCAAAACGGTAATTGGCACGCCACCTTTCCCTGCTTATACGTCGGGGCACGCTACCGAAGCTGCCGTGGGTGAGCGCGTGTTTATTAAGTTGTTTACCAATGGAGACGGCGCCTATAATTTTACAGATCGGTCGCAGATTCAGCACGGATTTTCGGTGCGTAAGTTTACCAACTTTAAACAAATGTCCAAAGAATGCGCTGATTCGCGTCTTTTTGGAGGTATTCACTACGACATGGACAATCAGCGCGGGCTCGATATGGGTCGTGCTATTGGTGACAACGTGGTAAGCAGGGCGATTCGCTGGCCCCAAAATATTAAATGATTTTTTTTCTTTTATGACTTCCTATAAGATTATTGGTAGCCTGCTGCTAAGCAGTTTGTGGCTGTGGAACTGCACGGCCAATCAAGCCCCCGAAACCGAAGACGTGAACCTGATGGCGGAGCTCCAATGCGAGGCCCGAAAACTAAAAGACGAGCGGTTTCGCATTGCCAACGAGATGCAGCTGATGGAAGATTCGCTGATAAAAAGCAATAGTCCGCTGACTGCCGCACAACGCCAAACAAATGACTCGATCAGGCAGGTACTGACGGAACAGACCGGAGCGCTCGCCACCCGAATCACGATGGCGATGGATAGTCTTTTTGAAGCCCGCTATCAGGCACCCGAGCAACGCGACAAGCTGGACGAAGCCGTGGAAAACCGATTGAAGGAAATTTGTGAGTAAGGGGAAATTGAGACCTTAACTTTCTTAGTTTCTTAATGGTTGATTTACTCTATCTGGCGTGTAGTCAAAAAGGATGAGGAACAATTTTTGAGTAGCTTTGTGTAGCATCACTAATTATTCATAAATCCTTAGAACTCATGAAAAAATATTTTTTCTTCTACCTGGCAATCACCCTGATGGCAATAAACGTATCGGCACAATCCCTTAAAGGAGCCTGGAAGTCGCAGCAGCCAAACAACAGCACCGCCGTGATGATTTTGGCGGACGATTACCTGATGATTTCCTCGTTCAGTATCCTGAACAAATATTTTGACCGAACCGAAGGGGGAACATTTACTATGAAAGATGGGAAACTTACCTATAACCGGGAGTTCCATTCAGCAGATACCGCCAAAATCAACAAAACTGTAACGTATCAGGTGGATCGGAAAGATAGCATTCTGACGCTGCGAAGCGAGGACGAAGACCTTGTGTGGATGCTCGTAGACGATGCCGCTTCGGTGCCGATGGCAGGTACGTGGCACATCACCGAAAGAGCCAATGGAGATGCGGGCGAGTTGGTGAAAATTCATCAGAGCGGTACGCGCAAAACGCTTAAAATTTTGTCAGGAACGCGGTTTCAGTGGGCAGCGATTGATCCGGCAGTCAAAGGGTTTTATGGCACGGGCGGCGGCAGCTACACGATTAAGGATGGAAAGTACACCGAAAAAATCGAGTTTTTCTCTCGCGACAACCACCGGGTAGGAGCCGAACTTTCGTTTAACTGGGCACTCAAAGACGGTCGTTGGGACCACTCCGGCAAAAGCAGCAAAGGCGATCCGATTCATGAAGTATGGGAGAAAATCAAATAAGCCCCCGCAGCTCCTTATATTTTTCGTTTTAGTTCAAAATGCTGTCCCAGATACACTCGCCGAACCTGCTCATCTTCGGCGAGTTCTTCGGCAGTTCCCTGTTTAAGGATTTTTCCCTCAAACAGCAAATACGCCCGATCCGTGATGGAAAGCGTCTCGTTTACGTTGTGGTCAGTAATCAGAATGCCAATGTTGCGGTGTTTGAGCCGGGCCACAATCGACTGAATATCTTCTACGGCGATAGGGTCTACACCCGCAAAAGGTTCATCCAAAAGAATAAACTTTGGATCAACGGCCAACGCTCGTGCAATTTCGGTACGGCGGCGCTCCCCGCCCGACAGCACCATACCCTTGTTGTTGCGTACATGATGCAGGTTAAACTCTTCCATCAACTCTTCCACTTTTTCTTTTTGAGCCGATTTAGGTAAATCCGTCATTTCCAGCACCGCCCGAATGTTTTCTTCAACCGTAAGCTGCCTGAACACCGACGCTTCCTGCGCCAGGTAGCCCAATCCCAAGCGGGCCCGCTTGTACATCGGCAGTTTGGTAATATCCCGGTCGTCGAGGTACACGTGACCACTGTTGGGTTTTACCAAACCTACCGCCATGTAAAACGACGTAGTTTTTCCGGCGCCGTTTGGCCCGAGCAATCCCACAATTTCGCCTTGCGCTACCTGATAGCTGACATTATCGTTGACGAGCCGGGCGCCGTATTTTTTGACAAGATTTTCGGTTCTTAGTATCATGGAAAAGTATGGGAAATCAGGCTTTGTGTGTAAAATTTCCAGGGAGGCAGAAAACTGTTTTTGTAAAAATTGATTTACTGGAATTTAATATCTTTCAACATAAACTGTAACGTCCTCGAATCCCGAAAGTTGTTTTCTTCCAGTGTATAACAAATATCAAAGGGTTTGCCGCTTGTGAGATCCGGCAAAAGATGCGCCATGCCAAAAGCAATGGTTGTAAATGCCGGGGATTTACCCTGAAAAACGTCAAATTTTATGTGTTTTTCTTTCATGATTGTGGGGCGTCCGGCCAACTGCACGGCCCGGCTCACAAAAACGGGCGTCATATTGCCGGGACCAAAGGGTGCCATTTGTTTCATGACGTTATAAAACTTCCAGGAAATTTCGTCCAGCGCAATTTCCAGATCCACCCGGATCATCGGAATGAGCTGCTCAGGTAAAATACGGCTGCTCACAATTTCTTCAAACCTCAGCCGGAACGCATCAATGTTTTCGACCGGCAGCGTGAGCCCGGCGGCGAATGTGTGCCCGCCAAATTGTTCCAGCAGTTCAGCGCATTCTTCAATTGCTTCATAGACATCAAAACCCGGCACCGACCGGGCCGAACCGGCCGCTTTTCCGTTCGACTTCGTGAGAATAATAGTTGGCCGATGAAAATGTTCAATGCAGCGGCTTGCCACAATACCGATTACGCCTTTGTGCCAATCTTCCTTAAAAAGCACCGTACTTTTGGCCGCTACCAGCCATTCGTCGGTTTGAATCATGGCAAGGGCCTCTTCGGTTATGCTGGAATCGAACGTGCGGCGGTCGTTGTTGTGGGTATTGATACCCATCGCAAATTCCGTGGCTTCTTCTTCATCCTGACACAGCAACAGTCGAACAGCCTCCTTGGCATGTTTGATGCGTCCGGCGGCATTGATGCGGGGCCCAAGGCCAAATACCACGTTTGTAATATCGAGTTTGGAGTGAAGACCAGCAATTTTTATGAGTGCTTTCAGGCCAATTCTTGGTGTAGCATTCAGATGCTGCAATCCGAAAAACGCCAACACGCGGTTTTCGCCCGTAATCGGCACAATATCAGCCGCAATGCTCACGACCAGCAAATCGGTGTAGGGGTACAACTCTTCGGGCTTGCGACCGGTTTGGATACAAAAAGCCTGCATCAGCTTAAATCCTACGCCACAGCCCGTTAGTTCTTTGTACGGATACGCGCAATCGCTGCGCTTGGGATCAAGCACGGCGGCGGCTTGCGGCAGTTGGTCGCCGGGGCGGTGGTGGTCGCAAATGATAAAATCAATGCCCAGAGAATTTGCGTAGTCAACTTTATCCAACGATTTGATGCCGCAATCGAGCGCAATAATCAGCGAGTAGCCATGTGCAGCGGCCCAGTCGATTCCCTGCGTAGAAACACCGTAGCCTTCGGTATACCGATCCGGGATGTAGTAGTCGAGGTGGGGGTAGAAAGTACTTAAAAAGTCATACACAAGAGTCACGGAGGTCGTGCCGTCTACGTCATAATCGCCATAAATCAGGATTTTTTCCTGCGAATCCAGCGCCCGAATCAACCGCTGCACGGCCTTGTCCATGTCTTTCATCAGGAAAGGATCGTGGAGGTGGCTTAGCTCAGGACGGAAAAATGTACGTGCCTGCTCAAAGGTATGAATGCCGCGCTGCACCAAAAGAGTAGCCAAAAAAGGGCTGACATGAATAGCCTCCGCCAGCTCGGCAACGGTTTGTGTTTCAAGGGCGGTAAGTGCTGAGGAAGGAATCCAACGTTTTTCGTTCATAGGAAAGAAGAGAAAGGTATCCGGTGGAAATTGTGTTCAAACCGGGCAAAAAAATAAGAGGGAAAGCCAGGCAACCCGCTTTATGTATCAAAATTAGCGATAAACTTTAAAACTTAGCAAGTCTAACTCAGGCCGTAGATTAGGCGCATGTATCGAAAAGCTATGGAAAGGTCTTATCTTTGCGGCACAAAAACTCCTGGAAACCCCTTGCGTATGCCCCGTTTGCTGGCGATTGATTATGGTTCAAAACGTACCGGCCTGGCCGTTACCGACCCGATGCAGATTATCGCAACGGCGCTCGAAACCGTGCGGACGCACCTGCTGCTCGACTTTTTGAAAGAGTATATTGGGAAGGAAGATATTGCGGGGATCGTCATCGGAATGCCCCGAAAACTTGATAGCTCCGATACGCACAACACGCAGCCTGTGCGGACCTTTATAAAAAAGCTGGAGAACACTTTTCCGGAAATTCCTGTTTACCCTCACGATGAACGCTTTACGTCCTCAATGGCGCTTCGGGCGATGATTGCCGGAGGGAGTAAAAAAAGTGAGCGGCGCGAAAAAGGAAACCTTGATAAAGTAAGCGCTACCATTATTTTACAGTCTTTTATGGAAAGTCAGCAAATCAACCCGCTGGGCAACGCTTCGAGTCGAGACTAATAGATACCCATTTTTTTAATTGACCAATTAGTAAAAATTCAGATGATTTACCCCATAGTAGCCTACGGTGACCCCGTTTTACGCAAAGTGACAAGAGCCCTTGAAAAAGACGAGCTGGACCTGAAAAAACTGGCCGACGATATGTTTGAGACTATGTACGATGCCTCCGGCGTTGGCCTTGCCGCTCCGCAAATCGGGCTGGGCATTCAGGTATTTGTGGTGGATGGCACGGCAATGAACGAAGGCGAAAAAGAAGAAGACAAAGAGCCTTCGCTGGAAGGATTCAAAAAGGTGTTTATTAATCCCGAAATTCTGGAAGAAGACGGTGAAGAATGGGGTTTTGAAGAAGGCTGCCTGAGTATTCCCGGCATTCGGGGCGAAGTTTTCAGACCCGAACGACTCAAAATCAAATACCGCGACCTGGACTGGAATGAGCTCGTAGAAACCTATGACGGAACCGCCGCCCGCATCATTCAGCATGAGTACGACCACTTGCAGGGCAAACTTTTTACGGACTATTTGCCTACGCTGAAAAAGCAACTTTTGAAACGTAAACTAAGCGATATTTCCAAAGGAATTGTGGATGTAGATTATCGTATGAAGTTTTTTGCGCGTAAGTAAATACACCTTCTTTTTACCCAAATTCTGACAAAAACGCTCTTGAACACGCTGCGGGTAGCTTTGGTACAAACTTCGCTGGAATGGGAAAATCCTTCCTATAACCGGGCGAATCTGGAAGAAAAAATTGCAGATTTGCCCGAGCCTGCCGATGTACTGGTGTTGCCGGAGCTGTTCACAACCGGATTCAGCATGAATGCGGCTCACTTCGCCGAACCTCTCAATAGCACCACGACCCGCTGGATGAAAATGATAGCGGCGCAGACGCAGGCGCTGGTGGTGGGGAGTTTTGCAGTTAAAGAAAGTGGAGCCTTCTACAACCGCTTGCTGGGCATGCGTCCCGATGGCACCTATCAATATTACGACAAGCGTCACCTGTTTCGGATGGGAGAGGAGCATCAGACCTATCATCCGGGCCGCGAAAGGCTGCTGCTGAACTGGAAAGGCTGGCAGATTTGTCCGCTTGTTTGCTACGATTTGCGGTTTCCGGTATGGAGCCGGCAGTCGCCCCAAAACCCCTACGATGTGCTGCTGTATGTAGCCAATTGGCCGTCGGCTCGTACCTATGCCTGGGAGACGCTGCTAAAAGCCCGCGCCATCGAAAATTTGAGTTACTGCCTGGGCGTGAACCGCATCGGTACCGATGGCAACGGCCTCGACTATACGGGCGGCTCACTTGCGGTCGATTTTGCGGGAGAGCTCATCACCGACCTCGGGCAGGCAGAAACGATAAAGGTCGTGAAGCTGGAAAAAGAACCACTGAATGTCTTCCGTCAGCGGTTTCCGGCGCATTTGGATGCCGATTCGTTTGACATTCGTCCCTGAGTAGCAAAGGGAGAGGCTGGCGAATTAACGTAAATTGAGTACCTCAAACTAAAAAGTGCATTGAAGGTGCATTTTATGCCGAAAACAACCTATTTGTAAGATCAATAATTGGTTAAATTCCTATTTGCCCTCGCATACTTGCCAATGGGCCGCTCCTAACGGAGCTAGGTGCATCTGGTGAATACAGGAGCTACAAACAGTTAGCTCCTACGGAGCATTTGCCAATATGTTACATATAGGGAAACCTGAAATAGTGACTATTCATCAAGAATTAAAGGGGAATTATTCAATCACTTTTGGTACTTTCAGATACTGCTCGTCGTGGCTCGGAGCATTTTGCAGGCCTTCGGCTCGCGATAAAGTGTTTTGGGCCACATCTTCACGCCAATTATTGACCTCGTCGGTTACGTGCGTAAGGGGCTCCACGCCCGTGGTGTCGAGCTCGTTGAGCTGCTCCATCCACGTCAGTACGTTTTCCATACTTTCCAGCAGGGCTTCTTCTTCTTCGGGTTTTACTTCCAAACGCGCCAAATGAGCGATTTTATGCAAAGATTCGTGATCTATTTTCATGAGTAATCAGGCAATTTTGCCTGCAAAGATAGGCGATGTAGTTGTGAAAACGAATTAAGTTTGGCGGCTGATAGTGGCGCACCTCCGGGGCTGTTGGCGCTATGTTTTCAGGAGGAACGACTTACCCCCCCCCATCAAGTAACTTATCAATGGATATATTGTACAAACTGGAAACTGCAACCAATTCCTTTGCTTTCAGCGGGCGTTGCCCGGATTCAATTCTTGAATAGGTTGACTGTGAGGTACCTAATTGCGCAGCCACAAATTCCTGCGAATACCCTTTTTCTTCCCGGAGTTTGCAGAGGGTGAGGTTGGTCGGATACATAATCATGTAAGGAGTTAAAGGTGAGAAGGATTTCAAAATTCAGAATTTCACCAAGTAACTAAAATCTGCTAAAATTTCAAATGTATGATGTGACGGTAGTACACAAAAATTAACTTTTTTTGAAGCGCAGATTCATATTTCAAGTACAACAACCAATAATCAAAACCCGTAGCTAAAAATTTGTCTTCTCCAAATTCCTTCCTGATTCGTGATATTTCTCAATAAATAGTACGCTTCTCTTTAACCTAGGCCGAAATCCATTTCCCTGCCTGCAAATTAATAATCTTCCAACAAGGTTCTGCCCCTGATATTAACGCTATGTTACGTATACACATAAGCACTGATGCTTTATTGACAGCAAAGTGATAACGCCTTAATAATCAGGTAATACAGTCTGTGCTTATTTGTAGTATGAAAATACAGACTGAATTCCGGACCATCATTATTTCTGACCTCCACCTGGGTACAAACGGCTCGAAGGCCAAGGAAGTAACGAGTTTCCTGAAATATTATAGCTGCCGCAAACTAATCCTCAACGGTGATATTATTGACGGTTGGCAACTGAAAAAGTACGGTGCCTGGAAGCGCAAGCACACGGCTTTTTTTAAGGCAATGCTCAAAATGATGGATGAGCACCGGACAAAGGTTATTTATCTGCGGGGAAATCACGACGATTTTCTGGATCAGATTTTACCGCTGCGCCTCGGAAAGCAGTTTCAAATCCGGAAAGATTATATCCTCAAATCGGGCGAAAAACGGTTTTATGTTACGCATGGAGATGTTTTTGACTCCGTGACCTCCAATCTAAAATGGCTGGCCTATCTGGGCGATGTTGGCTACACGTTTTTGCTGTGGCTCAATAAACTCTACAACGGCTACCGGGCCTGGCGCGGACTGCCGTATTACTCGCTTTCTCAAAAAATAAAGCAACGGGTCAAAATGGCCGTGAGCTATATCTCGGATTTTGAAGAAAAATTAACCGAATTGGCCCGTTCCCGCAACTGTGACGGCATTATCTGCGGGCATATTCACCAACCCGCTATCCGTGAAATCGACGGCATCACCTACATGAATTCGGGCGATTGGGTAGAATCGCTCAGCGCGTTGGTTGAAGATTTTGACGGAAAATGGAGCCTGCTCTATTATAACGAATCCAAACACGCTGACCCCGAAATGAGCGAAGATACCATAGTTTCAGAGTTTTTTGGCCGGAAAGAGCGGTTGGTTGCGTTTTCTGCCCCGCCTCCCTCAGACCTGGGAAATACTACGTTTCGTACCTAATCTACACGTTCATACGCTATGAAAGTTCTATTCATTGTACAGGGAGAAGGCCGTGGGCACCTAACGCAGGCTATTTCGCTGAGGCAGTTGCTATCAAAAGCCGGGCATGAGGTAGCAGCGGTGTTGGTGGGTACATCGCCGGGGCGCAGTATTCCTTCTTTTTTTTCCGAACAAATTCAAACGGAGGTGCGCTCTTTTCGTAGTCCCAACCTTTTGTATGATGCAAAAAAAGGAGGAATTTGTGTAGGAAAAACGGTACGGACGCATCTGCTGCGCACGCCTGCCTACGTGGCTAGTTTGCGCTGGATTCATGAGCAGGTACAGGAAATAGAAGCGGATATACTTGTTAATTTCTACGAAGTTCTCGGCGGGCTTTACAACCTTATGTATCGTCCGGCTACACCAATGGTTTGTGTAGCGCATCAGTATTTGCTGCTACATCCTGAGTTTCCTTTTCCCAAAAACAGTTGGCTGGATCGTCAATTGGTCAATTTTAATACACAACTGACGGCTTTGGGTGCAAAGAAAAAACTGGCACTTTCGTTCCGAAAAATACCTCAGCATAGTTCCGAATCGCTTACCGTGGTGCCGCCGCTGCTTCGTCAGGCAATCAAAGATCTGCAACCCGTAGCCGAAGACTTTGTGCTCGTTTACATGACGCACCCCGGTCTGAGCAGTCAGGTTCGGGCGTGGCATGAGAAAAATCCAGATGTACCATTGCATTGTTTTTGGGACAATCCCGGAGCGCCCGACGAATGGCAGGTAGATGAAACGTTGACCTTTCACCGCATTCATGGCCCCAAATACCTGCGCATGATGGAAACCTGCCGGGCGTTGGTAACCACGGCAGGTTTTGAGTCTGTGTGTGAGGCGATGTATTTGGGCAAGCCCGTGTTGATGGTGCCCGTCCCGAATCACTTTGAGCAGGCCTGCAACGCTATCGACGGCGTTTTGTCAGGAGCAGGCGCTTCTTCTTCCACGTTTGATTTATCCATCCTGACCGACTTTCTGCCGTATTACCAAAGTCCGCAGGCGGAGTTTCAGGCATGGGCCCAGGAGAGCGAGCGGGTGTTTATCAAACAGCTTGAAGAAGTAATGGAAACTGCTCAGCAGGAAGCTTATGCTTCCCTCGAACCCCGAATGGTACTTCACGCGTGATTGTTAATTTTTCCGAAAAATCATCCGTTCTGTTTTACCATTGAAATAAATAAAAAGCTCGTTACCTCCGACCTCAAATGCGGTTGCTCCGTGCATCGCCGACCATACGTTGGCACTCCACGGGTTGGGCTCGCCCACTTTGGTGCCGCCAAAGGTTACGTTTGTTAGAGCGCAGGAATCCGTTTTGGTATAACTTCCAAAAACCGTATTGGCGGCCGTATGTCCGGTAATCGTACCAGTTCGGCCTTCTTCTGCAAAAGTAAGCTGCACACCCCGCCCGTCCGCATCCGGATTGGATTCCTTTTGGTTGGTCGACAGGTTTTGGTAAGCTTCCAGCCGCCACGTTCCGCTCAGCGAAGCGCCGGGAAAGCAGCTTGCCGGTGGTGGGCCGCAGCATTCTTTTTGCTCACACTGAAAAGAAAAGAGCAAAAGAAAACCGAAACTCAGAAGTAAGGAAAGAACTTTTTTCATGGCAACTAGTACTAATTATTTTGTTAAAAAAGCAGCCCCATACGCAGCGCCAGCCGATTATATTCCCGGTTTTCTACCCGCGATTCTATGTCATTGGCGGTCGGGATTTCCAGGCGTGCCTGCTGATATTTATACGACAGAGACAAGGTAAAAGCCGTTCCATCAGGTTTGCCGAAGCGCAGTCCCAAACCGGGATTTAGCATCGTGCCGCCGGTCAGGTGGTAGCCTTCCGAATTTTTATGAAACCATGCAAAGCCGTATCCTGCATCGGCAGTAGCAAAAAGCCGGACGTTTTTTTTGCCCGTCAGGTCGTAGCGTGCGCCTGCCGCCAACGGGTTGATCAAAGCCGCCGTGTACCAGTCGAGCCCGGTAGTAAGGCCAACGGCCAGCCGGTGGTTGTACTGCAGGCCGTTGAACATCTGCATGCTCAGGTTGGTACGATTCTTCACGATTTGGTTGGGGTTACCGCCGCCCCATCCGTAGTTTCCATCATAGCTCACACGCCCCAAAAGCAAACCAACTTCGGTATGGTTGACGTAGGCTTTTTTGGGTGAAATGCTTTGGGAAAATCCCGGTAAAATTAGCAGCAACTGAATCAAAAATAGTCCTGAAACTTTCATGAGCGAGGCAGTTTAGATAGAAAGAGAGCCAACCGGAATCTTGCTCAACTGACGAATTTGCCGGGGATTGGAGGCATCAAACTGATACAGGCCGTCTTTGCCTACGAGCATCAGATTTTTCCCCAGCGGAATCACGTCATAAGCATCCATATCTTTAAAGTGCGAAATCAGGTTTTTATCCACCGCGAAACGATCCTGTACATCAAATACTTTCATACCAAAGGCTCCTTCGCAGAGGTAGAGCGTCGGGAAGTCGATGCCGAGGCCGTGCGGATTTTGCATCGGATAGCTTTTAATTAGCCGTGGGCGGGTCAGGTCGCTGATGTCTACCAGGTCAAGCTGATTTTGGGCCGCACGGCAGTTGGTACCGGAGCGAAGCGTCACGTAGGCTACGTCGTCATGAACCACCACCGGATCGCACGCCATCATGTGCTGAAATACCGAAAGCTTTTCGGGTTTGGCCGGATTGGCGTTGTCATAAATATGCATGCCGGTGGTTGAGCCGATGAAAAGTTTGTCTTTGTAAGGAAAAATGGTTTCAATGCCCCAGCCCAGATTGATCGTTGCAAAGTCGGCAGGCTTGGTTGGTGTACTGATGTCAAAAAGATGCAGGTCGTTTTGTCCAACGGTATACAGATACTGATCGTAAAGCGCAAAACGTGCCATTGAGCCGCCCTGCCCGTCGCCACCGCCGCCACCGGGTGCGGCCATCGATTGGGCACTGAATGCAACATCCATGGTGCGAAAAAAGCCGCCGCCCCACCACCAAAAGCCGGGGACTACGGGGTTTTCTTCGCAGTTTGTTTCGATTTCCTGGGTTACATACGTTACATCCTGACCATTTATGGCACCGATTGACTCGTTGTAGTTCCACCAACCCCCGTCAAACTGCCCGGTTTTGAAGACTTCGTTTACCCGATTAATTTCTTTGGGTTGAACCGGGTCCGAAATGTCCAGCGTGACCAAATCCGTATAGCTGTCGGCATATAGATTGTTGCCCCGCACGGCCATATCGCCATTGCCCGGAATATTCACGAAAGCCACAAAACGTGGATTTGACGGATTGCTGTTGTCTACAATGTGAATACCTTCTTTTATTTCATTGATAAACAGGTAATTGCCACGTACGTAAATTTTACCCGGATGTTCGAGCGTTCGTGGTGCCTGTGTAGTTACAGATTTTCGGATTTCCATCAACGAAATCGTGACGGGCGTAAACTGTTTGGTTACGCGGGTTTCGGTGCAGCGGTCGTTGCACGACCACAGGCTCAATGCCAGCAGCAGAACCGGAAGAAGTATAGCTTTTCTCATGGCGAAGTAGGTTATTAAAAGGTTACTTTTAGGAATATCCATTTGATTCTTAGATTCATTCGCAGAAAAAAAGGTTGGAAAGTGAGCAAACAAAATCGTCCGGAAGCAAAGCTGCCGGACGATCACGCACCCCGAAACGTCAATGACTACTGACGTTTGTATTCGTAGGTAGAGCCGTCGGCCAATACCGCGCCCTGTTCTGCCCTTTGGTGCATAAAAAGGCGTCCCTCCCTGATTTCGTAAGCCTGATAGGTCGTATCGTTTTTAAAGTACCAGGTAGCTGTAAACTGCGTATCCACGACATTAATCGCATCCTGTTTTTATCGCTTATCATCAGTAGTCTACTGAAAATCAGAATTATTAGGCTTAATTTTTACAAAATTTTCATGGCTAATAAAAGGTATTTTTAAAGCTGCAAGGAGGTGAACAGATTGATTTTTTATCCGTCATTTTCTCTTATTTACCTGATTCAGGATTCATGATTCGCCCCATAAACAAAATAGTATTGGAGGTTTTTTCACTCAGAATCATGACAAAAGGCCGGTCGCAGATGTACGGATTGATCGGCGCAGACGTTAGCTCCACGCCAATTGTGGTTACGGCCGCGGCCTCAGTGCCTTTTTCATCAATACCCAGGAACGTATTCTGTTTGACAAAACTCACGGCCAAAGGTGCGCTCGGGTTGATTTTGCCTAGCTCAGCGGCGCTGCTAAATGCTTTGGTCATGCCCATTGCCTGTAGCGTACTGTTCAGATTAATTTCATAATCGAGCGTAAAGCGGGGTAATCCTACTTCCACGTTCGCTTTTTGCAGGTACGTTTTTTGAAGTTCATCCCAGGCTGTTGCGCTCAGGTTCTGAATCACGTCGTTTGCCGTTGCGTCTTCATTCGGAATCAGAAGTGTCAGCGCAAACTGTCCGGTAGAGTAGGGCAGCTCAATAGCCGAATAACCGGGGCGTTGTGCTACTCTGAAATCTTCTTTCAAACGCATCATTTTCACGCTTTTCTCCTGATCGTTTGCCAGGCGAAACATAGCATCTCCCGTTTTTGAGGCATCAAACTGATATTTCCAGTCTCCTTTGAAATACAGAGCATTGAGCAAAAAGAGCACGTGTTCCGGCTCGATTTTTTCGATAACCTGCGGGATTTTTCCATACGTTTTGTCGCTTGCCCATTGGTTAATTTTATCCTTGGCCGAGGGGCTGTTAAAATCAAGGCTCGTTACTTCGGCATCAAAAGACTCGCGCAATACATTTTGAAAATCATTCTGAACGGCAAAGGTATTGCGATACCACATCGAATTGGCCAAACCCAGATTGACCCGGGAGTCTGCCTTTGGTAAACCTTTGAGCAATGCCTGATAAGCCGTACGCAGGTCTGCCTCAGAGACACCGGCCATTTTGAGCGTTTGGTTGATTTGCTCCGCAGTTTCGCCTTCGGCTCCGTGAAGCAGCATTCCCAGCGCCATGTGCAGGCTTAGGGGTGAAACAAAAACATTATCCTCCGCAGGCTGGGTATTTTTTACATTTTTAAAAAAATCAAAAGCAAATTCATTAGTGCGACCGGCTATCTGCGGGGCAATCTCTACGGGCGTTCCGGTGGGTGGTGTGATGGAGTCATCGGTGGTACATCTTCCCAGGAAAAGGGTAAAAATGGTAGCTCCAAGCAGGACAAAAAAGTTTTGTTTCATGGCTAATAAAGGTCAATTTTAAACAATAGTCAATTTACAGGAAGTAGAAGTCCTGTGTGAATAAAGAGACTTATTCCAGGAAATAGGTTGGAATGTTTTGCCCAAAAAAATTAAAATACGTATCGAACCCCCCACGAAAGGCCATAAAGTTGCGGTCGGGATTCTACGCTGTTGTTGTTGCGCAGGCCGGAAGCCAGGGCTTTCTGGTAAGCCCCCGTCAGGCTTGCATTCCAGTGATCAGACAGCCGATAGTTGACCCGCACTCCCGTAGCCGCAGACCAGTTCAGGGTTCTGTACAGGCCGTCAGACGCTGAGTTCGTAAATGTGTAGCCGGGTGCTGATTCGAGTTCATTTTGCAGGAAAAGGTTAGCAACCATCCCACCCAGCACAGTATAGTTCAATTTCCCGTCCGGATTGATCGTGTAGCCCGCCTGCACGGGTAGCTGAACATACTGATAGTCGTTAGTAGCCTGCTGATCCAGATCTATGTAAAAAACAGCGGAGTTGTTTGGATTACCAATAAAACTCGGGCTCATATCTGCACTTTTCGAGGTTGAACTGCTCGAATAAAGGGCATTTTCCAATACGTTTGCGCTACGATTTGTAAAAGCATCAAGCACGTAGCCATCGCTTTCGAAGGTAGAATTTCCCTGCAAATAGCTGACGCCCGTTTCAAGAGACCAATGTTTAGAGAGTTTCATGCCGCCCTGCATCTGCACAGCATATGAAAGCCCTGCTTTGCTGGAATTGGTCAGCGACTCCCGTTTTGCGTTTGCCATCGCAAAGGCCGCAGGAGGCGTTGTAACCTGTACCCCCGGATTAAAGGAAGCGGGCATCAGCCCAACTCCTGCCCAATATTCGCGGGAGCGGGTGGGCGGCTCGCTGATTGCGGCATCCGTAGCGGCGGGGGAGAAATGCACGTAGCGTTTCTGCACATATATGGCAAGTTCGGTAGTTTCACGGGGAGAAAGCAGAGCAAGTGAAGCTATGGAAGGTGCATGAAATTCGGGTAAAACAGCCCCGCCCGTAATAATCGGTCCGTCGTCAGCCAAAGATGGTCTTCGGCTACTTTTGGTGAGGGCCATTACTGTTGACTGCTGAGCAAGTTGCGCTCCCGTAGGCATCAGGTCGTGTGCGGAAGGTTCGATAGTTGATGGAGTTTCTTCTTCTGAAACGGACGGCACTTTTGTAGCAGGAATTTCATGCTGAGCCAAGGCCCCGGCTTCGGTAGCGCTGGAAAGTGTCGTTTCGTTAGAAATACCAGCCTCCTCGTTAAATGAAGGTGACGAACCGTTTTCTTCTGACGAAGACAAAGACTCGCTACCTTTCTTTGACATGGACTGCTGCGTCGTGGCGACAACTCCCGCGGGAGAGTCCTGACGGGCCCATTTCAATACAGGATAACTCACGAGCAACAGGGCCATGACAGCCGCTGCGGCATACGCAATCCGTGGATTTTTCCACCAAACAAGTGGGAGTACGGCAGCGCCTTTCTCCCCGTCAAGGTGTTGCTCAATCGCATTCCAAACAGCCGGTGGGGGCGTTTCGGAGGCAGAGTCAAATAGCTGCTGCCATTCTTCCTCAAAACTGTGTTTTTCTGACTGATTCATTGTCGAACCGTTGTTCTTTATTCAATTTTTGTTGCAATAGCGTGCGGGCTCTCGAATATTGAGACTTGGAAGTCCCTTCGGAAATACCCATTAACTCGGCAATTTCATTATGTTGATATCCTTCAATAGCATAGAGGTTGAAAACAGTTTGGCAGCCGTGGGGCAACTCCTGAATAAATTCCAGCAACTGCTGCATTTGGAAGCCCGAAAGCGGATTTGCCGACTCAGCTACGTTTGCTTCGTGACTTTGCACATCGTCCAGATCCATCCATGGTTTTTGCTTCCGAATATGTTTCAGGGCGGTATTGACAACAATAGATTTTAGCCAATACTGAAGCGGAGAATCGCCCCGAAAGGAATCGATATTTTCGTAAATTTTTATGAACGATTCCTGCAAAATATCCTCCGCATCGGCTCTGTTTTTAACATACCGCAGGCATAGGGCAAACATCTTCCCGGCAAAAACGTCGTATAGGCGCTTTTGAGCGCCTCGGTCGCGCTGTCGACAACCATTTACCAGGTCATGTTCGTTCACTGTCATCCTAAGGTAGGGGTGCTTCGTAGGCTTCGGTGGTTTAGGATCTATTTCGTGCTATCCTTCGTTTTTGCTTGGGTCAGGAAGTTCAGAATGAGAGAGATTCCCGCTTTCTCATCCGTTTCACACCCAATCTCATTCCGATTTTCTTCCTCAATTATCTCTTAGAGACGTAAGTCAGCCAAAAGGTTGGAAGGACAGAAGCAATTTTTCTAATAATACCACCTTGTTAAATAAACTTTCGTTTACACAAAAGTACTTTTATTCAGGGAATCTTACTTTTCTTACTTTCTTAATGGTTTATAAATAACCAGGCAGGCTACCATTGCTCACATACATAAAGCGCAGTGGCACGGAATTTTTATCAATTTCGACTTGATACCTTAGCCTCTCCTGACCCATGCCCGAACGAAGTGCTCCACGTTATATCAAAATTTTCTTCTGGTTCGCCGGTATTGCCGGCAGCTTACTTCTGCTTGCATTTTTGGTTTCGCTTTGGCTTCCAACCTACTTCAAAAATGAACTGGATGCCGCCCTCAAAAAATCAGTGGTTGACGCTTCGGATGGATTGTACAAGATTGATTATCAGTCAATAAATATAAATATTCCCCTGGGAAATGCAGAAGTAAAGGGCGTAAACCTAACCACCGATTCGACCCGATATGAGTACCTGCTAAAAAATAATACAGCTCCCAATCACCGGTTTTTGCTTCGGGCCGAAACCATCCGACTGTCGGGCGTGTCGCTTATGCGGTTATTTTTTCTTAATTCTTTATCCATTCAGGAAATTCTAATTGATCGTCCGGTAGCTGAGATTGTGCATGATCCGCAATCGTATAACGAAAAAAAACAGTCGCAAACGCCTTATCAGCTTATAAGTAAAGTGTTAAAGTCTATTCGGATTGATAAAATCAGTTTGAATAATGTAGATTTTACCTATGTAAACCATTCGGTGGAATCGCAAAAACCGCAGAAAAGCTATCTCAAAAAGGTATTTCTGGATGTATCTGATTTTTTAATAAATGAAGATTCCGAGCAGGATTCCAGCCGTATTTTTTATTCTCAAAATATCACTCTCGAAGCCGAAGGCCTGGAACTCCCCTCGGGAAATGCCATGTATGTGTTCCGAATGGCTCAGCTGAGCCTGTCGACTCATGACAGTACGCTACAGGTAAAAAACGTACATTATCAACCGCTTTTTTCGAAAGCAGATTTTAGCAAAAAACTGGGCCGGGCCGTGGATCGGCTGGATCTGGAATTTAAAAATATAAAGGCAACGCAGGTAGACATGAAACGGTTTTTGGCTGATCGGCAGCTTTTTGCCAGGAATCTGTATATTGATGCGGGACTCATGGATATTTATAAAGACAAGCGTTATACCCAAATTGATAACAGCAAGATGGGCAAATATCCGCATCAAATTTTACTGAAATCGAAGCTTCGGGTTGGATTTGACAAGGTTCATCTCAAAAGTACTCGGGTGCGCTACGGCGAAATGAACGAAAAGACCAATCGTAGCGGTGCGGTGTTTTTTGATGGCACGCAAGGCACAATTACCAATTTGACCAATGATCCCGAATGGATTCGCCGCAATGGACATTGCAAGGTACAGGTGTCTACCCGCTTTATGAATCAGGGAAGTCTTGCCACCTATTTTGATTTTGATCTTGCATCGCCTCGCGGGGCATTTCGGTGCGGAGGTGTGATGAAGGATTTTGAGATGACCCACCTCAACGAAGTAACGGAAGCCCTTGCTTTGGCGTCGATTCGCTCAGGTAAAGTATCTCGTCTCGAATTTTCTGTTCAGGCCACAGATACACAATCGAGTATCAAAACTGAACTGCACTACGATGATTTGGAGGTAGATATTTTGAAAATGGACAAAGACTCGGACGATTTGAAAAAGCGCTCGCTGCTTTCCCGCATCCTGAATAATGTAATCATCAATGAAAATAACCCGCGTGGCAACCGCCCCGCCCGAGTTGGCGAGGCGGTAATTGAACGCGCAGCAGACGAATCTTTCTTTAACCTAATCTGGCACAGCCTGTTTGTTTCGATCAAACAAATTACCATTGGACGTGGCCGTCAGCAGGCTAAAAGGGAGAAACGGGCAAGTTAAAACCAACGGCTGACATTGACCGAAATCAGGTAATCAGCAAAGGCTGCATCGCCGTGACGTTGTCCGGTAGGGTCCTGCAAATCGGCAAAACTTTTGGTACGATTGCGATAAAGCGCCACGGGTACCGTTACAGCCGCCGAAAATCCATTTTTCATGTAGGCAACTCCCGGCTCAACTGACACAATATAGCCCGGCCGCCGGAAGCCCGCGCTGCCGCCAATCAGGTCTTTTGATGGCACACCTTCGGCCCGCCCGCCAAGCATCACCGACAAGCCCGGTAGAATCGTCTGACTGATTCCCAATCGGGCGGCAAACTGATCGGGAACCGAAAATTCTGCATCCACTGCCGTAGAGTTACTCGCCGGATTGCGGCTCACACCGTTGGTTTCGCGCGGATTAAATAAGTAGAATCCATTGGCATACAGAGAAGTAGAATTTCCCAATTGTAGATATGCTTGTAATTCCAGGCTAAAACCTAGCCCTCCATCGCCCAATTGAATGGATTGATCGACCGGCCGGCGAATGATATAATCTTGTTTTTCGGCGTCCAGTTTATGAAAATCACCTTCAACCCGGTAATTTCCGGTAGGAAGTTTTACTCCTAATCCCAGCGCTACGTTATATTTTTTCAATTTCATAGGATCAATCAGCCAATAGCTCGACGAGACGCGAACGTCGCCAATTCCGGCTGAATGTGTATAAAATCGCTTTTGCTCCGGGTTGGCCGTCAGGCTGTTGCCATAGTGCTCGTATAGCGAAGAGCGGTCGTTGTAGAGCAAGGGTACATTGACTGCAAAGGAAAGACGATTGGTAGGCTGAAAGCTAAGGCCTAAATCCAGCGCGTGTGAAAGATTGACGACTTCGGTGTTGTTTTCGATACGCTCGTGCTCTTCAACATCGCCCCGAAAATGCCGGAATGACCGGAAATAACGATACCCGGTATTGACCTGCCATTTGCCATGCTTCTGTTTGAAAAGGTCAGAAGATGACAACCCCGGTGCGGCACAGCTCATGTGTCGTACGGCTACGCAGCCTTGTCCGGCTGCCGCCGAAATAAAGAAAATAGAGACGAGTAATGTATAGATAAATGTTTTCATGAGTTCTGACATAAATGATTCTGATGAATAAAATCTGTCGCACACAGCACGGATATTCTATTTTTCAGAAAATAGAAATAACAGCTACTCCAACCACAAAAGCGATTGGTCTGAGCAAACAGGAAAAAGAAGGAGAAATGCAGATACAGCCGGACTGAGTAGTAAAATCTTATTTTCAAAAAAATAGGAATTTACACAAAATCAGGATGAACCAGCCTCCAAAGAGGATTGGCGCAGCAGTAAGGCTATATCCGAAGATTAGACCTGGAATTCGGGAGGTGGACTCAGAATCAGAAAATAATCAGAAGAAACAGGGGTTACAGGCTCGGCAGACGGCGGTGCATCAGCCACCCATTCATACAGGAAAAAGTGCGTACGGTTTTGAGAAGAAAAATAATCTTTAATCAAATGACTCACCCAGCCCGCGGCTTTTTGGGAGGTACCGGGCAGGCCCGAAATCGTCATCTTTACCCATTCGTGCATCGAGTCAAGAATCGCTTTTTCGGAATGATCCTTAACGGCCAAAACCAGTAAAGTATCGCCAATGACTTCCTGCTGATATAGCTTGTAGTACTCATTATTGTAGCGAATCTGCCCTTCGATGCGCTCCGGGGCCTGTCGGGTTTCGGTCCAATAGGGAAGATTAAGCGGGATTTTGATGCTAAAAAGCTCATCTTCACCAAAAGCACGAGAATCCAGGCGCTGCTTCATCTCAAACTGTGCTTTCAACTGCATGCAGAGATACACGGGATAATATCCCAATGCATTGAGCAAAAGCAGCGAAAGTGAGCCAAGAATCAGTAGACGTTTCACTCGATAGAGATTCTGTTAAAGATTAGTTGTTAGCTTGTAACTAAATGGGTACGGATGACAACACTAATTTTTCAACAAAATAGCGTATTAAAACTGATAAATGAAAGAAAAACTAGTGATTGTTATAAAAGTCAGTAGTCTGGTATAAAGGGAATAGGGAAAAATTTGAAATTTATATAACTAAAATCAATGTTTAGGCTTCGTTATTCAGCGTTTTTCTCCTTCGTCGGCTAATAGCCCACACTGAGCCGTCGATGAGTTGTACGCAGGTAGGGCATATCCTGGAAATATGCATGCGATTGACAGCATATCCCCGATGTATTCTATCAAAGAGTGCTGTGGGGAGCTTCGACAAAAGCTTTTTTTGTGTGACTGCATAGAGGAATTGTGTTCCATCCCGAAAATACAACCGAGTGTAATTTCGCTCACTTTGAATCACCAAAATGTTGGACAAAGGCACACAAACCTTGCCATGTGGATAGGGAAGAAACAACCCCTCTGCCGAGTATGCTGTTTTTTGAGAATAGATAGTTAGGTGTTTTGACTGTGGGGATATTGATGATTGCATTGGGATGGGGGGGTATGTCAGTGAATAAGCAAAGGTTCTTTTTTTTGCCAGAATATCTTTAGCAAAACGTTTAGCAGACTTTGCAAGACGTTTTGCAATTACTTTCATCACTCATTCTCTGTGTCATTATCACTGCTTGGAGGATAAGCATTTGACTTGATGAGCCAATGTCCATTTTTCCAAACGAGCAAATAAATTTGTTCATTGGTCTCTTTATACACGTAGCTGATGTAATCTTTCGTGGCAATATCATACCATCGTAAGTACCAATATTCCTTCGTTTTGACGAGTGCTTCATCGTCCCGTAGTTCTACAAGCGATATATCCAGAATATCATGTGCGGATGGGTTGCCGGGATTGGTCAGTATTCGCTTCTTCTTTGCACTTCCTTCTACATTTAGTTTTATGGTTGAATAAGCAGAGCCCTGTGTATCATAGTAAGCAAGCAAAGGGGCTAATTCTATGGAGGGGAGTTTTCGATAGGCTTCAAATTCCGCTTCGTTTGTTCACTCTTTCACTACCCGCACGCTCCGCATTATCTCATTCTCATGGCTCATAGATAGCACATAGGCTCCAGCCGGAAGTTTTTGGGTATTAATAGTGGTCTTAGTACTTTCTACCGAACCTGACTGCACAGCCTGCCCGTTCATGTCGTAAATGTTCCACCGAATATCAGGACGTAGGGTGTTGATTTCTATCGTCAACTCATTACCGACCGGATTTGGATAAACCTTGTACCGCTCGTTGGCAGCATCCGGTTCGAGGGCCGTGACAATGAGTTTTCCTTGTTCCAGGGTCACAAATGTCTCCCCCATTGCGCCAGTAGGAGTGACTCCAAATCCACCCTTCCGGCTTTGGGTTGTACTGGGGTTCATAAGGATTTCCAGGCTTACCGTAGTTTTACCGCTCGGGCCAGACATAGGCGTGAACTTCATCCAGTTGGATAGGGTCGTTACCTTCCAGTCGCTATTGGCATCTACTATTATCTCGTACTTCCCACCCTCACCTGGAAAAGGCCTGGGTATATTTCCAAAAAAATCAATAGTGGCAACTTTTCCTAACTGCCTTATATTTACTATCCTGACATCATATTTGGAGGTTAACGTAATTTTTGCCGTTCGATCTGTAAAGGTTGGGTTAACAGCTACTTTCACCTCAATAGGCTTGTTGCCCGTCCCGCTTTTCGTATCCAGTACCAGCCAACTATCTGAACTTACAATTTCCCAGGGAGTATTCGCCGCAACATCCAGCCTATACGTACCGCCCAGCTCTGGTACGGGGTTAGGAATGGTAGTTGCTGAAAACGATATTTTGAATTGCTTACCTGATTGGGTCACAAGCAGGTCCTTTGTTTCACCTTTGGCACTAACGGTAATCTTACCTGTGCGCTCGACTGACGTGGGGTTATCAGCTACTTTTACTTCAATGGACTTATTGCCGGTTCCGCTCTTGGTGTCAAGCGTAATCCAATTATCCGCACTACTGCTCTCCCAATTGGTTTGAGAGGAGACGGCTATATTGTAGGTTCCTCCTGCATCGGGTACGGGCGAGGGAATGCTGGAAGTGACAAAAATCGCCGGGGCCTGATTGGTCATGCGGAGAACAGTTTCGGCGATTTGGCCTTGTCCTATAATAGACACCATTCCGAATTCTACTGGAAAGCGCTGTTCAAGTATGCTCGCGCGAGGATCAATTGTAACCGTTATTTTGCCATCGCCTTTTCCCTCGGTGGGGCTTACCTTTGCATTTAAGTATCCTTCAAAAGAAACTTTCCAACTTACATTGGATTTTACCGTAAGTACATAGGTTCCGCCTGTTCTCGGAATTGGATTTATCAGATCGGGTGATACGTTAAGTAGATAATCGGGTTGTTCCGTGGTAGAATACCTTGTCAAGGTATTGGAAGACAACATCCATAAGCTACCATCGGGTGCAATTTTCTTTTTGATAATTGAATACTGGTCAGGTATGGGGCTATTGGAACTGTCGAAGACGTGCCATTTTTGATCGACCAGGTGCGCAAGTTTTCCTCCATAAAAAACAAGCGGACGGTTCTTTCCATCTATTAGAAAGCTAGTGGGCCTATCTTCTCTATATTCTTCAAATAAGCGGTGAGAGGGGAAGTTCTTAATGAGGGATGAGTAGAGTTTGGATGAGCCTGAGCAAAGGTGTAACAGCAGTGGCCTGTTGCCACTACCCGCAGTCCACACACAACCGCTTTGATCGAATATACTCTCTCTGGTAAGTTCGCCAAAATATACCCTTGCCCCACCCTCAGACCTTAAAAAAACGGTATCAGCTTTACCCTGAGTAAGTGCGGCATTATAGGACGCATTCAATAGATTACCTAATTTTTCTTCATCCGTTTGCTGAATAATTGTGATGTCTTTGCCATCATAAAAACAAAATCCAGTACTTCGCCATTCAGCAAACGTTAAGAAAATTCTTCCTGCTTTATCAAGTTTTAATGTTGGATTTTCTCGCAATAACACTAATTCGATATCTCCATTTTGAGAAATATTTGCCTTGCTTTTTATCTTTTCAATAATACTCTGATAGGAATGCCTGACAATCACGCCTTTCTCAATGCGAAGCAAACCTCCTGAGTTACTGTCATGTACCCAGGTAATTCCATTACTACTTTCAGCAGAAGTCAATCCTAGGTTCTTTGCAGTACTAGTAAAAGTGATGTAATTAACAAACAAGGTATTTTTGGCATCAAACTGTAATAATTTGTCATAAGTAGTTATCCATTTATTACCCGCATCGTCCACGGCTATGGATCTAAAATTTTCATTTCTAAGGGCTTGATCAGTAATGGAGTATTGGGTCACTTTCTTGCCATCAAACATCATTAAACCACCTGTACCTCTTCGACTTATGAGCCATATTTTCCCATCCTTATCAAAATCAAAATCGACCAGATCACCGGCGGGAGCATTCAAGGCGAAGCTTTGCCAGCCAGGCGTTTGGGAAAATGCTGGTGTGAGAGCGAGTGCCAAGAATAAGAAAAGCAGATTTCTCATAATAAATATCTACCACAGGATGATGAAAAAATTGAATCAAAACTATAATTCCGCCTTTATGAAATTCCCTTTGTATACTGCTGATATCATCTCTCCCTTCATTCCCAAACCGTTAATTTTAATTGTTAAATCGGGAATAGAATTTCCTATTATCTCAACAGTACCAGATGTAACTCTAAAGTCGTGAGATCCACGACCTCTCTTGACAGATTCTACTATAACCGTTGCATATTTTTGATTTAAACCATCGATTTCATAAATAGCATTTGATAAAATCTTACTATCTCCATATACATCCAAGGAAATAACTGCTGCATCACAATCACCATTACAACTATTAATCTCACTAAGGTTTAAACTTGATAGAGCAAATTCCATATTATACTCTTTATACTTAGAATCATATCCAAAATCTTCAAACAGACCGGTCTTGACTCTATATGTGTCTTTATCTATTTTGATAAAATTTTTGGGAGTTATATCATTCAGCTTTGAACATGATATAATTGTTATTCCCAAAATTATAAACAGAAATAGTTTTAGTGATTTCATCTCTTTATTTTAAAATGAGACTATGCTCAGATGAAGAAAATATATTTTTCACTTTTGAATCAATTCTGATCAATTTATTGCTTTGAAAAAAAGTGCCATCTCCTAGTTGTCCACTTGAATTTTTTCCACATGACCATAATGAACCATCCTTTTTTAATACAAGAGAATGAGAATTACCTGCTGCAATATTTGCAACATTTTCAGTTATTATTTTAGGACTTATTGGTTCTCTGTAGTAGTGTTCACTAGGTTTTGAGTTTAGTTGCCCATGACTGTTTATTCCACATCCATATAATATTCCCTTATTATCTACAAACAATAAAAATCCGTCTCCAATGGCAAAATTATTAATATCACCTTTAATCAAAAATGGCTCCTTAATTGAACTATTATCTTTCATATCTTTAATCCCAAACCTATTATTATAATTATCTCCCACTCCATACATATTATTGTTCTTATCTAGGAATAATGTAAGGTAATTACTACAACGAACTTTCTTAATATTTTCCATAACCTTTTGAGGGTAGATAAAATCTGCAACAAATTCCGGGTGAATTTGATTACCAAAATTATCTCCAAGACCCCATAATGTAAAATCATCTTTAATATACATGAGATAATCTAGTCCAGCTGAAACGGAAATTACATCTGAATCTATATATTTTGGGTTAGAAAAATTACCTCCATAATTATCCCTGCCTAGCTGCCCCCTACTATTTGATCCTAGTCCATATAGCTTATTTTGGATATCTATGAAATAAATATTAGTTGAGCTGATAGCTGCATCTTTAACCTTTTCAATAAGTTTTTTAAATTCAGCATTTTCAGAAATCCAAAAGCTACTATCAGATTTTATTATCGCTGTCGAATTGCCATAAGTAAGTACTTTTATTACATTAGAAGTTAGGAATTTAGATTTATTGAAAAACCCTAAAGTTGTATTTCCAAACTCGTTGACTTGATTTTCCCCAAATCCGTATAGAGAGTATCCGTTTGGGTCTTCATTAATAAGAAACTTATCATTAGGTATTAGATTATCTGTCGTTCCTTGATTACAAGCATTATTGAAAATAATTATAATTAATAAAGATATTAATTTTGGAAAACATACCTCTCGAAAGATCATAAGTAATACCAGTTAAATTTAGTCATAAATAAAATTAAGCTGGAGAATCTATATCTTCTCCAGCTTGGTGAATTTTAAAACCTTGGCTTGACCTTCCAGATGTTATAATTACTGGCAGCATTTGAATAGAAGAAAACCCAATTATCTGGACTCCAACAGGGGTCACCTTCATTTGTACTTCCCTGTGTAAGTTGTCTCACATCCGTTCCATCCGTTTTCATCATATAAATATGATATTTATTTGTATTTGGACTTTCCTGGTTCGAACTGTATGCCAGCCAGTTACCATCATTTGAAAATGCCCCATCACGACAATCAAATTCTCCCGATGTTAACTGTGTTTTTTGGCCAGACCTTAAGTTCATTGTAAATATTTGAGTTCTTCCATTTACTGTTAGATTATAGATAATCTGGTCACTATTGAGTGGATTTATCGAGACGTGTTCACCTTCTGTCAGGACGGTAAAACTTCCTCCATTTATACTCATTGAACATATCATTTTACTACTTCCCACCAAAGTATTAAATATCACTTTACTGCCATCCTTTGTTACATTTGGCTCTGAATCATTTGAACCCATTGCACCCTGTGAAACATAGTTCAAGCCTACTCCATTAATATTTGTCTTTACAATAACAGGTTGGGCTGGTTTCCTGTACGAAAAAATAACTCCGGATCCATCGGGCAACCATATAGCATCCTTGGCATCCTGAATCAAAGGACTTCTTATTTGTGAGCCAATTTCTTTCTTTACAATAGTGCCTGATGCTTTTACTTTTGATGGAGCTGTTGATTGTTCAAATAGCTTTGTAAAATAACCACTATTTGGATTACTTTGAACCTCAACTCTCTCTGTTTCTGCGGCAAAGTATAATAGGTATTTTCCATCAGGACTCACTTTTGGATAAAATTCCTGACTAGGTTCATTTGTTTCTCGCGTTAAACTTTCAGCATTAGATGTAGTTCCAGGTGCTGTTGGGAGTGTAAGGATGGGTGCTGCTGTTTTACAGCCTTCTATTACAACTGTGCTTAGTAAAAAAAATCCACTTAATAATTTTGGTAACGATTTCATAGTTCGGGGGGTATTTGTTATGGTAATAATTGTTTATTTGGTTCAAGATTTTACAAGTATTTAATGCCTAATATTTTATAACTAAATAATCAGGAATTAAAGTACTAGATATTGCTTTTATTATCGTTTATTATTAATTTGAATCACATGTTTTATAGTAAAAAAAATTATTTTTTTTACTATAAATAGAAATGCGGTCAGAGTCTAATTATAAATGTGTATAGCTATTCGGAATATTCTCTTTCTATGCTAACTGTTTTCTGCGCAGTGGACGTCAATTAAGGGTGCAACATAGATGCCTTTCCGGCTCATTATTTTGAGTCAGTCAGAGGTATTCCTTTTTCATAACGTGAGTTTATTTGCTACTTCGCATGCAGCTGAAAGGTAGCAAGTTAGAAAGTTTATGAGGTTATCATCCTGTGTGTAAAGGACAAAATATACTCACAAACACAAGTTTAGTTTTTTCCTGTTACTTTTCCTGAGTCTCCGGCATAAGTGGTAGTTTTTTGGAATATTTGGTCATTTTTTGGATTAGACTCATCGCTGCGAGAAGCGGACACGTAGTAAGGAAGCGCCCGAACGGGAAGTATTGATAATTTTCCCGTTCTTCATTTTCAAATATCTTTCCTGCGAATGAAACAGGCTTACGTTGTCAAGATTGACGATATAGCTCTGATGTATGCGAACGAAGGAGTAGTTTTCGGTGAGGTATTCATAGTCCCCAATCGACTCCATGCCTATCGCTTTGCGATCCTGAGTCAGGAAAAAAATGGTCTGTTTGCCGTCAGATTCAAGATAGAGCACTTCTTCCGGATCAAGGCTTATCCACTGATTTCGTATACTTTTAATAAAAAAGGGCTTCCTGAAATCTTTGGTTCGAAGCAAATCCATCATCGATTTGATTTGCTGATTGTAAACCTCCTGATTTCCCTGATAGCCAAACCACGCCTCTGCCAGTTCAACAGCTTTCTGAAGCTTCTGTGGGCTTACGGGTTTTTGGAGGCATTGTAACGCCGAATAGTCGGCAGCAAGGGTTGCATAGTTTTTTTCGCGCGCATGACCCGAAACAAATATAAGCAGGAACTGAATGTCGCCTTCGATTTGTAACCTCTCGATGAGATTAAAGGCCGTTCCGCTTTCGGCATGAAACTCTACATCAAGTACCAGCAAATCGGGCTCAAAAGTTTTGATGGCTTCGTAGGTGGCGCTAAGGGTGAGCGTTTTGGCAACAATCTGCACTTGCGGGCAGAACTCTTCCAGTTCATGGCAGAGCGTTTTGAGTTGCGGTTCACTGTCATCGGCTACAATGGTACGGAGTTTTTTCATTGGTTTAAGAATCCAGATCCTGGAATTTTATGGTTATAATGGTTCCATGTGGTACATTGTCAGCTATTTGAACATCTATAAGATATCCTAAGGAACGACATGCCTCAGCGCGGGCTTCTACAAGTTTGGTTCCGGCAGAGCGATGGGCCTGTAGCACAGTGGCCTGCATCTGCCGCGATGCCTCCCGGCCTATACCGTCGTCTTCTACCTGACATACCAGCGTTTCGTCGGTTTCCTGCCAAAAACGCACGGTCAAAGTGCCATTGCCTGTTAGCGGGAATAAGCCTTTATTAATGGCGTTTTCAACAAAGGGCTGAATAATCATGGGCGGAACTTGTATGTAGTCTACGGGTAGCTCCTCCGAAACCTCAAAAAGTACATGGAAGCGATTGGGATACACCAATTGCTCAAACTCAATATACATTTTGAGTAGTTTTATTTCCTGTTCGAGCGTAATCAGGCTTTCCGCTAAGGATTGGCGGGTGCCATCCAAGCTCATAGAAGCCGACAGATAGCTACGCATCAAATCGCCCAAATTGACGATAGAGTCAATCATGAGCCGTATTTTGCCTTCGTACACCAGATTTTTCATGGTATTCAGCACATTGTAAATAAAGTGCGGATTTATTTGGGCCTGTGCCGTTTGGAGTTCCAGTAATTTGAGATCGTAGGTTTGTTGGGTATTTTTTTGTTCCTGCTCCATGCTGCGCTGTTGTTCCTGCAACAGCTGTTTCTGTTGCCGCAGGAGGTACCAACCTGCTACACTCCCCAGCAAAAGCATCAGACCTGCTGCATAGTAAGGCACATAAGGCGACTTCCACGGCCAAACCTTTACTCCAAAACGCAGCGCTGCCGCCGGGCTATCGCTACCATCAGAACTTCCCATGCGTGATTTGACCAGCAACTTGTACGTACCTGACGGCAGATTAGAAAGTGTGACGAAGGGCTCTTTCTGCCAGGCCGACCACTGTTCGCTGTGGCCTTCTACATAATAACTATACTGCGACCGAAAGGGCTTATCGCCGCCCACCGACTCGAAGTCTACCCGGAAAGTATTGGTGCCAAAGGGCAACTGAAACACGCTGTCGCGCGCAAATTGGACAAAAGGTACCGGCTGTCGGTTGAGTTTGGTAATGTATGTTTGCGAAAGCTGTGGTTTGAGATTGAGTTTTTTGGGATCTATCACCGACAGCACTGTACCTGAGGTAACCCACATTTTTCCCTGACTATCTTTATAAATTCCGTTTTGGCCGGTCTCTATACCCATAAAACCATTGCGATGATTGTAGCTTTTCAACACCACTTTACGGCTTTCATACCAGGCTTTCAGATCCAGCACGTACAAGTTATACATAGCCCCAATGAGCAGGTGATCATCGTCCAGGAGCGCCACAGAGTTAATGAACGTATTCCCTTCGAGCTCTGGTACACCCGATGGCAGTGTGCGGGTGCTGTCGCGGCGGCTATCCAAATACATCAGGCCGCCCCGTATCGTGGCAAGCCAAAGCGTTCCATGCGTATCGAAGCTCATAGCTCCTGTGCAGCTTCCAGTATATTTTTGATTTTCAGCGCTATACTCTTTCCATTGCTTTATGTTGTCATCGTAGCGGCTAATCATATTGCAGCCCCCAAACCAGTATACCCCGGGCTTTTCCAGGGCCATGCTCAATACATAACCTTCTACGTTCATGCCTTCTTTGGGGGTAAGGCTGCGGCTGCGGAAGGGCGGCCGATTTTCAAAAATATGGACCGCAGTTTGGCTGCCTTGCAGCACGAGGTTGCGGTCAGGGTCCTCGAGCAGGCAAAAAGCAATGGACGTTGGAGCACTGATAGCAGGAATGGAACGCGTGATAAATTCAAACTTTTTACCATCATGCCATAAAACTCCCCCTCCTTCCGGTAGCCACAAGTGTCCGAGCTTATCGCGCAGCGCCTGATAGTACCACATGTAATGGACGCTATGCCGACTGATAAATTTTTGTGCTTTCCACATTTCTTGCCGCATAACCTCCTGATAGCCTTTCACAGGATGCAGGCGTTGGCCATTGTACCGTTGAAGAGGGTAGCCATAGCTCGCTATCCATATATCTTTTTTGGCGTCTTCTACCACCGACCATGCGTAAGGCACCTCGTTTTCAGGGAAGTACCGAAAGCCATTGAGCAAGACATGTACGAGTCCTTTCTCCGTGCCGAACCAGGCCCCCTGAGGGGTGTAAAGGACACTTTGATTGTCATTTAGAACTGCCGGAAACAGGGAGATGAAGTTTGACGTATTGGATTCGAGCAGGTAGGTTTGGGATTGAAATCCAAAAATCCAGTCGAAAGGCACCTTGCGCAGCACCTCACAGCGGTTGCCTTTGGTACGTAAGAACGGCAGCCACTCTTTGCCATTTACCTGCACATAGAAGGTATATTGGCCTGATGATAGCTCTTCTATGACAGACTGATCATTAGGGGCATACTTCCACAAGAAACTTTTTTCATCAAAGGATTTATTTCTTGTTTCAAAAATGGGGTCAATGAGTTCGTACCGTTGAGGGCTGATGCGTGCAAGCCCCACGGAATCTATATGCCCAATAAGTGACCGGCTGCTCTTGTCGTAAAAGATATACTTTACTTTTTGGTTTTCGAGCGAAGGCCAATCGGCTGCTACCAAAGTATCTGCATCTACTGTATAAAGGGTGCCCTCGTCGTTGACGCAAAAGATGCGGTCCTGATCATCTATGCTTAGGTTGTGGTACATCTGCCATTCCGCACCTATACGAGCGAAGTTTTTGCCATCAAAGTAGCTTAGAACTCCTGGATCTGATTGAATATACAGATGACCTTTGCTATCTTCTGCAAATGCGCCTATCTGAGTAGTAAAGTGTTTGTAATCAGGGGGATACTGCTCAAAAGTTTCGCCATTGAACTTATTGAATCCATACTTGGTACCTACCCAAATATAGCCCCGGCTGTCCTGAAAAAGGCTCATTACCTGACTTTGGGAGAGACCGTCCTTGGGGGTATATTGAACGATGGGATACTTTTGGGCGAAGCTATCACCTATCGAAAGAAATACTGCAATAGAGAGCAAACATAAAATTCGATGCATATCTAAATGGATCATGTGGAGGGTTGATTTATTTAAATGCGTGCAAAGAAAGAACTATTCCATACATGCAAAGCCAATCTCTATATGCTGGCTAAAAGTGTGTAGGACTCTATTTTACCTATTCAGGTAACAAGTAAGAGCACTATTTTAGTAAAACATTTAAAATAAAAGGTTACTAAAATTTGATGCTTTTTGAAAAAAAAAGTGGTGCTGCGAAATGAAAATTAATTTTCATTTCGCAGCACCACAATCGAAACTCAGTGGTAAAAATCGAGGCTATATCATAGAAAAAACTAACCTAAAATTAGCCAAATTATCAGGCATACGTATTTAGCATCACCGGCATCACAAGCATCAAAATATCCTCGTTTTCTTCCTGTTCTACCGGAATGATGAGTCCGGCACGATTTGGAGCAGAGAGTTCAAAGGTTACATTTTTACTGACCAGATTGCTCAAAATTTCTATCAAAAATTTAGCATTAAAGCCTATTTCCATCGGGTCGCCATTGTACTCACACATGAGTTTTTCGTTGGCTTCGTTGGAATAGTCCAAATCTTCGGCTGAAATCGACAGATCGTTCAGCGTCATTTTGAGCCGTACCTGATGCGTCGTGCGGTTGGAGTAAATCGAAATCCGTTTCAACGAATTGAGCATCTCCATCCGGTTGATCGTCAGCGTATTGGGGTTATTGGTCGGAATTGCATTTTCATAATCCGGGAAGCGCTCGTCGATCAGGCGACAAATCATCCGGATGTTGTTGAAACTAAAAAAAGCATTAGATGCTGTAAATTCAGCTTTCAACGGAACATCGTCGGAAGGCAAACACGATTTGAGCAGATTGAGCGCCTTGCGCTGAATAATCATTGACGTATCAGCGCTCGATTGAATATCGGTGCGGCGATACCGCACGAGCCGGTGTCCGTCGGTAGCCACAAACGTTGCGTTTTCGGTGCCGATTTGCACAAAAACTCCCGTCATAGCCGGGCGAAGGTCATCCGTGCTCGTGGCAAAAATAGTATTGGCAATCGCGGTTCCGAGTGAAGCCGAAGAAAAATCAACGGCTTGTCCCCGGTTTACGGTTGGTGTTTTTGGAAAATCAATGGGGTTTTCGCCCGAAAGCTTATATCGGCCATTGTCCGACACGATTTCGGTACCAAATGTCTCTTCGTCAACATTAAAGGTAATGGGCTGCTCGGGAAGGCCGCGCAGTGTATCGAGGAGAAGCTTCGCCGGAACGGCTATTGCGCCTTTGTCGCCTCCTTCAACTTCAATTTCTGTAATCATAACAGTCTGTAAATCAGAGGCTGTTACGGTCAGGATGTTTCCCTCTAACCTGAACAGAAAATTTTCTAATATGGGCACGATGGGGTTAGTCGAAACGACTCCGTTTATGGCCGATAGCTGCTTCAGGAGCACCGAAGAGGATACAACAAACTTCATAGGAGTTGGTAGCTTTTAAAAAATGACTGTACTATTTTAGATGCAATCTACGGCAGATTTATGTACAGGCCCGGCTGTTGAAAAGCGAGGGCTGTAACCTGTACCCGTTGATTACAAAGGTTTTATGATAATTGTTTTCAGGTAGAATAGAGAACAAAAATTGACTCTTATGTACCTTTTTAGAGAAATGCTCTGTAAAAAACAAAAGTAAGAAAAATAACGAACCCATCACGCTTGCTTTCCGAATTTTCGCCGCCGGAGCCCATATCTTATGGCCCCGAAAAGTCCGACAAGTCCTACCGGCACGAGCATGTTTAGTAGTTGCCAGGGTGTGCCCTCTTCCTGAATCCTGATTTTGTCCAACATGCGTATGCTAATCTGTCGGGAGCGTGCCTGAATCAGACCTTCGGGTTCGAGCATATAATCCAGGGCATGCAGGATGAAGTCTTTATTGCCAAATATATTTTGCGTAATGCGGTCATAGCCAAGCGGAAAAGGGGTGTTCCGGCGGTAGTCAAAGTCGTTGAGAACGACATCTCCATCCGCAACGACGACCACTTTTCCGTCAGTGCCGGAGGCCTGAAAGTTTGCCCGTCGTGGATCCTGCGGTAGCAGTCGGTTTTGAAATAGGGAGGTAAAAGTGCCTTCCAGCAGCACAGCGGCCAATTTTTCACCTCCCTGATAATCAGCCGGATCGGGCTGTTGACGGGCTTCATTGTAGCTTACCATCGCGGGGGCCGTCAGCGTTCGGGTATAAGGTGAGGTCATTAGCAAAGGAGTTTTGAGTAAGCCAGCCTCACTACCCACGGTATCAATGGAGCTTAAAAAGCGGGTGTACACGGCGTCTATGTTTCGGACAATCGGGTGTGCGCCAAAGCGGTTGAGCAACGGATAAAAACGCCAGGGCAGGGGTTTGAGTTGCGGCTCGTCGCCCATAGCGCCTACGTTTAGTACAATAGGTGCACAATTCAGATCTTTCACCAGATTCGCATTGACCCGGAGTCCCCATTTAAAAAACAAATCGCCCAGATTAAGATCCAGCGGTTGGGCATAGGTACCATCCAGTCCAACGCTGTCGATGCGGGCACCATCGGTAAAGAAGAGCGCTTTTCCACCATTAACCACAAACTGATCGAGCTTGTATTTTTCTTCTTCGGTAAATGGCTGATCGGGTTTTAACAGCAGTAGTGCATCGAGGCCGTCGTATGTCTCAGGGTTATTGACATCCAGAAATACATCGTATTTAAGCTGCAAAGTGGCTACCAAATCCGAAAAAAGCGCCGGAGAACTGCTTGTGTGGCTTACCACCAATCCTATTTTTTTTCGGTCTGTGGGCAAAAGCTGCCGAATAGCTGATGCCATTTCAAACTCGATATTTTCGTACGATTGATTGAGTTTTTCTTCGGGAGTACCGCTCTTATTTCCTTTCAAAATCTGCACCGGCAGTGCCAGGGTATCGACTTCTACTAGTGCGCCCGGAAAGATGATTTTTTCGGTGCGCTTGCCTTGCTCGTTGGCAAAAAGATTGGTTGGTACCAGGCCCGCTTCCACCAGCTGCTGATACTGACGTTGTCTTTTTTCTTCCGAAGTAGCCACAGACGGATCAATAAACTGATAGGTCAGCCGTCCGCGCGACGAAGCCTTAAACTCGTCAAGTGTTTCTCGGGTCGCCTTTTCGAGTCGTTCAAAACCGGGGGGGAAATCTCCTGACAAGTAGACCGTTACGTGCACGTTACGATCCAGGCTTTCCATGAGTTGGGTACTCGCGTCGGAGATCGTGTAGCGTTTATCTTCGGTCAAGTCCCAGCGGAGTGCAACAAAGGAGCTCAGCCAGTTGATTCCGACGAGGGCAATCAGAAGAAAGGAAAATCGCAGGATACTTTTTTTCATGAAGCTTAAACGCTCAATAGAGGGGCAAAAATACAAAAAGGAAGGGCAAATGTAGTATTCCCTAAGCGGATTGTGACAGTTATGAACCTGAGAAAGGCTTGTTTAGGACTTTCGGAAGATTTTGGCATCGGTGATTTCAGACCGATGGTTTTCCAGAAAAAGCCGAAATTCTTCAAGTTGAGAAATCTGAACGGATAAGTCCGTTTGCAGCGAATAGTCTTCCTGATAAACTTCCTTGAAATCAGTAATAATATACCGCAAATTACGCACGCCTTTGGCTCTCAGAGCAGGCAGGTAAAAATTTTGGTGATCGGTTGCATAGCGCCCGGGGTGATACTTTGCGGTTGTTTTTAGATCTGCCGCCAAAGTTTTTCCCAATACATCTACGTAGCCATAAATCAGTACATTCTGTAACTGAAACTGACAGTACACCTGCGTAGCTACCATGGGGCGGGGGAGTAGTTTTCGGGCTTTTTGTAAAATGTCAACGTCAAACGCATCCTCGTTCGTCCCCTTAATTACGGCTTCCTCAAAAGAAACGCCCCTTGCCTGAGCCGCTGTTTGGGGTATTGGCACGCGGTTAATCCGATCCAGCAGTTCCTGCTCACTCAGGTACCCTTTTTGAAAGTACGCAAAGGTATTGAGCAGGGTAGGGTACAGCTGATAATGAATAGGTTCCGCCATTTATTGCTTAATATTTCAGAATTAAATAAACCCCCAAAATCAGCAGCACACTACCCAAAACTCGGGGGAGATTGATGGCATGAACCGAAAATCCCAGCCAGCCATAGTGATCAATTATCAGAGCAGAAATAAGCTGACCGGCCACAATCAGGCAGAGCATGTTGGCCGGACCCAGATCCTGTACAATAAAAATCACCGATACGACATAAAAAGCCCCCAAAAGTCCTCCGGTAAACTTCCACCAGGTTATTTGACGAAAGGAATCCAACGTCGGAATGGCCGATTGATTGAACAGGGCATAAGCTCCAATCAGTACGATCAGGCCGCTCATAAAGGAAAGGATTGCCGCCAGAATCGGATTATTGAGCGATACCCGTAGCTGAGAGTTAATTCCCGATTGGGCGGTGTTGGCCACCCCAAGCAGAAACGCAATAAAAAGGAAAATCCAGTTCATGAGTAAGAAAAAATGTTAATGGCGTATACCCGTTTTGATTGACTTTTAGTGTTTAAGCTGATTCATTTCGTCGGGGTCAATGCTGCCGTAATGATGGTATACCCGCAGCACGAGGGCGAGCGCTACCGTAACTTCGGCAGCCGCAACGACGATTACAAAAAGGGCAAATAACTGGCCACGCAGCAGAACCGGATCATAGCGGCTAAATGCAATCAAGTTTAGATTAACGGCATTGAGCATCAGTTCGAGCCCAATCAAAATCCCGATGACGCTCCGCTTGGTAACAGCTACGGCCAGCCCGATACTGAATAGTGCGGCTGCAACGATCAGAAAATGAAAAAGTGGAATTGGGGTTTGCATCAGGATGGGCTTCGGTTTAGGGCGAGGTAAGCGGCACCAATCAGGGCAACCAACAGCAGGATTCCGGCAATTTCAAAAGGCAACAAGTGGCTTGTCATGAGTTCTACGCCCAACGTTTTGATTGTAGAACGGCTTTTGATAGGCATGCCACTAAGCCGGAACGTAGCCTGGGTAATCGTGGCGATCAATACCAGAAATAAAGAAATGCTGAGCGTAAGGCCCCAAAATCGGCGGCGGCTGTTGAGCAAAATGCGGTTGGCGCTTTGTGAATCATCCGTTTTATCGGGCGTTCGGGTGAGCATGATACCAAAAATGATTAGTACGAGAATTCCTCCGACATACACCATGAGCTGCGTAATAGCCAGAAAGTCAGCTCCCGAAAGTACAAACAAACCAGCTACGCCTACCAAAGAAAGAAACAGCGCAAAGGCTGCATACATCAGATTTTTGGTCAGAAGTATAAAAACTGCCGACCCAAGCGCCAGAAAAGCAAAAAAATAGAAAACGGCTAGTTCCAATGGAAAGGACTTTTTTGATTAATTTATACAAAAAGAGGTTTACTCACGAGGAGGTTTCGGTTTCATTGTTGGCCGGAAAGGTGCCTTCGGTTTCGGACTTTCTTCGGGAACGGCCTGCGGTTCAGTTGCTTTTTCTGCCTCCGGTTCTGTGGCCGATTTTGGCTTCATTGAAGGCCGGAAAGGTGCCTTTGGTTTCGGGCTTTCTTCGGGAACGGCCTGCGGTTCAGTTGCTTTTTCTGCCTCCGGTTCTGTGGCCGGTTTCGGCTTCATTGAAGGCCGGAAAGGTGCCTTCGGTTTCGGGCTTTCTTCGGTCACGGGCTGCGGTTCGGCTGTTTTTTTGGCTTGTGGTTCTGTGGCAGTTTTGGGTTTCATGGAAGGCCGAAAAGGCGCCTTGGGTTTCGGGCTTTCTTCGGTCACGGGCTGCGGTTCGGCTGTTTTTTCGACTTGTGATTCTGTGGCAGTTTTTGGTTTCATGCCCGGTTTAAATTCGGGTTTTGGCGCCGGGGTCGTAGTCTCAGCCGGAGTCTCTACTTCTGGCGCAACAGCCGTTGTTTTCGGTTTCATGCCGGGTCTGAACGCCGGGCGCGGCGCCGCCGCAGTTTCTGTCGGAACGCTTGCTTTCTGAGCAGCCTGTGTTACTTTAAGTGCTTCTTTTTCTTTTTGAAACTGATCGAGCAGACGTTTTTTCTCTTCTGCTTCGGCTGAGGTGAGGTTCCCGAATTCGTACACCATATCCCGAACGTCAAACTCACTATAATCAAAGGTACGGGTCATCGTCAGACATTCCGTAGGGCAAACTGTCGTGCAAAGTCCGCAATAGCAGCATTTGGCCATGTCAATGTCAAACTTCGCCGCATACAACCGAATCGACGAGCCATCGGAGGCTTTTCCTACTTCTTCAATAGCCTTAATTGGTTCAATTTCAATGCAGTCTACGGGACAAACCTTGGCGCACTTATCGCACACAATACAGTCATCCATTTCATTGTGCAATCGATAACGGCCATTATCAGGAATTGGGATTGTTTCCAGCGGGTATTGAATCGTGACCATGCCATCGGCCTGCTCAAAAAACGAAGGCAGCCGTACATCCCCCGGCATCCGGCGTTTGCGGGCAGCCCAGGCATGGCGAAACGTCAGGCTCATGCCTTTGAGGGTGGTTTTGATCCCGGAGGCAATATGTTGAAAATAGCTCGAAGGCATTTGATTAATCTACTGTCTCTACAAAAGTAGTAGTTTATTACACATAAATGGTTTTCAACAATTCGGTCAATTCCAGTTGTACCGACTGCGTTTTGTCGGCATTGTACCACCGCTGCACATCTTCCAGAAACTCCGGGTACGATTTGACAGGATTCTTTTTATGCTCTTCCACGAGCTCCTGCAACGCCTGTGGGCGCGGTCCCCAGGTAAAAAGTTCCTGTCCGGAGTTGTCCATCGCAATGAGTTTAGGAATCGACCGGCCACCGTGCGTCAGATAGGCATCCATCAGCTCCGGGTGTTCGTCGCGGAGCAGCAGGGTTAGTGTTATGTTTGGGTTCACCTGAGCTACTTTGGCAATAACGGGCAGATTTTGCGCGGCATCTCCACACCAGGCCTCGGTAAGTACGTACCAGGTTTGTGGCGTGGCAATTTGAAACACCAGTTGTTGCAACACCGGATCAAGCACCAGAGTTTTATCCAGGCGATGCATCCGGTATTGATTCAGACGGGTATACTCAGCTAGTTCCGGCGATTGTTTCGGGCCTGTGGTTTGTTTTTGTGCTACCACCTGATCCATCAGGGCGAGGTATTCGGTATATGTATACGTTTGGCGGATTGTTTTAGAAGAAAAAAGAGTCTGTGGAGCATTCATAGACAAATCGAGTAATGTTAGTACCTAAAACCTTGCCTATCGGTTTTCAGTTCACATTTTTCGCTTCAAATATCCTGAATAATCAACCTGTCGGGCGTCATAGTCTTCGTACATCAGGGGTGATGTAAGTAAAAAATCGGCCGTAGCCCGGTTGCATGCCATCGGGATATTCCATACGACGCATAGGCGTAGCAAAGCTTTAATATCGGGATCGTGGGGTTGGGCCGCCATGGGGTCCCAGAAAAAAATCAGAAGGTCAATTCGTTCTTCGGCAATCATTGCGCCAATTTGCTGATCACCCCCGAGTGGGCCGCTCAAAAGTTTAGTAACTGATTGATCCAAAACCTCTTCCAGCATTTTTCCGGTGGTTCCGGTGCCATAGAGCTGATGCCTCGATAAGGTGGTGCGATTGTAGTAGGCCCAGTCCATCAACTCGGCTTTGCGGTTGTCGTGAGCTACCAGAGCAATTCGCTTGCGGGAAAGAATTTTGCGTGGTTGCATGGAAATGAAGCGTTGAAGGTTGGTTAAAATCTTCTTTTTGTTTTTGAAAAATTAAAGACTTTTGCGAGCGTCCCATGATTCCAGATGAGCCAGATACTGACGCGCCAGCACGTCACGGTCAAAGTGCGTGCGGGCATATTGATAGCCGTTTTCGCCCTGCTGGGCCAGCCATTCGGGATGAGCCAGGTAGAGGCGGATTTTTTGCGCAAAATCGTGCGGATTTTCCGGTTCTACAAATATTCCGGCTTCGGCAGTTTCGACCAATTCCCGTGAAACACCGTCGATAGCCATCAAAACGGGCTTTTTACACGAAAAATAATCAAATGTTTTATTGGAATAAACGGTCTTGAAGGTGTCTGTTTTTTTCAAAACCGAAGCTCCCATTTGGGAGGCAAGAATATAGGTAAAAACCGTCCGCTTGGGTACAGAATCTATGAACCGCACGTTGCTAAGGTTCATGTCCTGTGCCTGTTGCATCAATTCTTTTTTCTTCATTCCGTCCCCGATAAGTAAAAAAAGTACGTTGGTATCGCGCAGCAGATCGGCGGTTTCGAGTACTTGTTCGAGGTGATTGGCCACCCCGTGAGCGCCAACATACGTGATAACAAACCTGGAATCCAGGGCATGTTGACGCCGAAAAGCAGCTACATCAAACGTGGTGAGAAGTTCTTCTGAAAGCGCAAAATCGGCGGCATTGGGTATGAAGATAATTTTCTCCTCAGGTACGTGTTTTTGCAGTAAAGCGTCCCGAAAGGCCGGCGTCAGTACGTTGATCGTTTTGGCCCGTCGATACACAAGCGCTTCAAACCAATAAGCAAACCGGATCACCGTTGGGTTGGTCAATACGCCTGTGGCGATAGCTGATTCGGGCCACAAATCTCTGACTTCAAACAAAAAAGGAATGCGCTTTCCCCACGAAAGCAGCAGGGCGGTGATGCCCACAAACAAGGGTGGGGAAGTTACCACCAGGCAGTCGTACCGATCGGTTGCATAGCGAAGCCCGGCCCAGCTACTGGAACATGTAAACGAAAAGTAGGCCCAAAGCCTTCCGAGGAAACTTGAATTATAGCTTTCGGAAACATGGCAGCGAATCACCCGTACGCCATCCTGATTGGTACTTTTGTGAAAATAGCGGCCTTTGTATCGGTCAGGGCGTTGCCCCATGTAGTGGACCATACCAGCCAGGACCGTCACCTCATGCCCGGCCTGAGTCCAGATTCGGCTCATTTCGTTCCAGCGGGAGCCGCCACCGTCGTTATCTTCCAGAAAAAACTGATGAATGAGAAGGATGCGCATAGTGCGGCGAAGTTAAGGAATTCGCCTTATTTCTGTTCGGATATAGCGCTGAGAGGTAGTAAAAATGATTTGAGGTGCAGGCTCTTTTTCACCGTATTTCTCCGAATACCAACCTTCGGCCTGAGTAGCCGCAATTTCTTTATGCATTTTATCAAAAGCCCGCAAGCTATATTTTTTCAAAAAAACCGCCGACGGATGCCACCGCTGATGCATCGGCAGGGCGGGTGGAGCATTCAGGAGCCAATCTTCGATGACCCAGGAAAATTCCCCATTTTTCTTTGTCACCCGTCGGCGGTGAACGATTCCCGACCCGAGGGCCCTAAAACCCGTAAATTGCTCTTCGCACACGGCCTTATCGCCGTCTGCCAACCAGCCCGACAGGCTACTTTCCCGAATCCAGTCGTACCAAATGAAGCGCGGACCTTTGCGCATTTGATCAAAATCCCCGAGCATGACCGTGTTGTGGGAGGCCGTTCCGGCAAAATACCGGGTCCATTTTTCATCCGTATTGTATAGATACGAGCCCGCATCGCGCAATAGATTCTCGCCATCCATCCAAAGATCCAGATGAAGATTATCTGCCTGAAACGGGCGGTCTGCATAGGAGCCACACCGCATAAAAAGTAGCATGGGCCCTTCACGGAATACAGAATAACCTCCCTTTGGAAAGGTGAAAAAACCTTCTAAAGGTGCTGTTTCGGCACTTTCATGAGGCAGCAATCCCAGCCATTGTGCTTCTTCGGCCCAAAGTTCCGTTTGCGCAGGGCAGGTTTGGTCAAGGGCAGCGGCAAGGGCATTGAGCTGTGGCCGGAAATCACGGAAATGACAGGCCGTTAAAGGGAAAAACAAGGCGCCATCGTTGTTGCCGTAGTTGGGCAGCCAGCCGGTATACGAATCCTGGCAAGCCCGCAGAAATTGAAGCGACCGTTCCGCACGCTCGTACACCACGGGTGCCCAGCGCTCGTGGTTGAGATGCGCCAGCGAAATGCCCCAACTAAGCAACTGCACGACCACCCGATGGTAGTTCATGGAAAATTGCAGAAACGTACCGTCTTCATAAATCTGATACTCGATTTCCTGTTCAAACCAGCGTTTACCAGCGATTTTGCGTGCAGCACTTCCGGGAAAAAAGGGGAAGAGCAGCCCCATTAGATACAGCGTGAGGGTTTCGGTCAGGGCGTGGTTGTTGCGCACGGCCTTGCGCGAAAATTGAATGTTGTCTTCCACATGCCGCAACTGCCAGTACATGCTGTGCATGATTTGGTCAAAGCGCTCCGACGTGAGGGCAGGGGAGTTGCGGTAGTAGTGAAGCGCAAAAGTCCAGTTGAGCAGGCGAAGCGAAATCTCCTGACTACATCGCCAATGCGGGCCGCAGTTGATCGGATTGGCAGAAATCCAGCTGTTTATTTCTTCAAAAACAAACGTTGATTGGTCTTCCTGAAAATGATGGTCATACCGGATCAGATCATACAAAAACGTGAACCGGGCTTTTTCCCATACATACTTAATGTCCCCGGCTTCGGGCGAAAAATCAGGGACTTCTGACCAATGTGTCGTCGGTTCGTAGCGAAAGCCCGTGAGCGGGTGCGTGAGCCAATCGGAGACAGGATGAGTTTGGGAGCTAAAAAACAAAACCTTGCCTTCACGCTGGGCATTGACTCTGTTTTTGAGCAAAATTTGTTCGGCAGGAGGCAAAGGTAATTTAGGAACAGGCTTAAAAAAGGCAACTGGAAGCGCCCGCCACTCCGTCAGTGAGCCGAAGGTTTGAGCCGGTGGATTGACCGGAAATCTCTTTTTGGCCCAGCCCGACCGTCGACGGATTTCGTGCTGAATCCGAAATGCTACGTAGGGCAAGCCCATGTTGCGTAGTAGCTGAATCATGTCTTTTGCCCGAGAACTCATCGTTTTTTTTTAGTTTATTTCTACCCACTCGTTGCGTTGCAGGCTTTTGAGAGCCGCAAAAGTAGCCCGGCTAACATTCAGAATTTCTGCCAGCGGAATCGGGCTTGCCCCACCTTGCTGAACGGATTCAAACAGCTGCCGAAACTGATTGCGATGCCCTTTGTCCTGCTGTGTTTTTAATTTGGAAAATCCTTTAAAACCATACCCGGTCAGGAGCCGAAAATTGTCCAGTACCAGCGTTCGGTTTTGGGAATACACTTCCACACGTTCTTTGGAATAGGCTTTGCTACCGTTGGAAAAATAGTGAATCGTTGCCGTGGAGCCGTTTTCGCACCGAACCAAAATACTGGCGTTGTCGGTGGTTTGGTCGGGCTGCGTGCCCATTGCGTTCATGCAAACAGCCGTTAGTTTGCTTCCAGTCAGATAGGTAATCAAATCCAGAAAATGGCAGGCTTCGCCCAAAATCCGCCCACCGCCCACGGCCAGGTCGTGTACCCACGAGTTAGCCGGAATAAAGCCGGCGTTCATGGTAGCCACAATGTTCATGGGCGCGCTCCCAAGCAGCGTTTTCATCTGTACGGCATGCGGCGAGAACCGACGATTGAAACCGACAGTAAGCGATAAAGAAGGATTATTTTGAATAAAAAACTGCTCAATTTCGTCTAGTTCTTCTTCAAAAATAGTCAGCGGTTTTTCTACAAAAACATGTTTTCGGTGCTGCAGCGCGTCGAGTACAAACGTGCCGTGCTGATGGTGTCGGGTTGTAATGAGCACAAGGTCAACCTCCGGGTCCCGAAGAATTTCCTGCGGGTCAGTAGTGCTGTTGGCAATCGAAAACTTTTTGGCGAGGGTTGTTCCAGAGAGGCCGTTTGCGCTGGCAATGTATTTTATTTCAAATCCTTTCAGGGCAGGAAGCAAGGTCATTTTGGTGAAATTACCGGCCCCTATGATCCCGGCAATGCCCCGACGCCCGTCAAAGGTTGCGGTCGTATGCTGCACCGCTCCCGGCGAGGCGAGTTGCTCAGGGTACACAAGCAGCGACGCAATCGCTCGCGACGTGCCGATTTGGTCATAGATGGTGTGGTACTCGCTCAGCGGCACCCGTTCCGTAATGAGTGGTTGCACGTCAAGTTGCCGGGAGGCAATCAGTTGAAGCACGGTTTGAAAATTTCGATTTTCGGTCCAGCGTACAAACGGCAGCGGATAGTCCTGCCCTTTTTGCTCGTAGGTGTCGTCGTAGCGGCCCGGCCCGTAAGAGCAGGATACCTGAAAGGAAAGTTCTTTTTCGTAAAACTCCGCCCGGCTAATGTCTAATCCCACCACCCCCACGAGCACAATCTTACCCCGCTTGCGCGACATGCGGGCGGCTTGTGAGATAATGTCGTTGCTTTTGGCCGAAGCGGTAATAATCACGCCATCTGCGCCAACGCCCCGGGTGAGGCTTTCGACCACCTGCACCGGATCATCGCCGGCGGAGGGGTTGCAGGTGCTGATACCCGCCGCCCGGGCAAGGGCCAATTTGCTTTCGTCGAGGTCAATACCAATGACCTGACAGCCGTTTGCCCGCAACATTTGAGCAGTCAATAAACCAATGAGACCCAGGCCCACCACCACGATCGTTTCGCCAAGGGTAGGATTAAGCAGGCGAATGCCCTGCAAACCAATGGCGCCAATGACGGTAAATGCGGCTTCGTCGTCCGATACTTCTGCCGGGATCGACGCCACCAGGTTGCGGGGCACGCACACCACCTCGGCATGCGGGCCGTTGCTTGCAACGCGGTCGCCCACGTGCAGATCCGTTATGCCTGCACCCACCGCCAGTACCGTACCGACGTTGCAGTAGCCTAGTGGCAGGGGTTGATCCAGTTTGCTAAAAACGGCTTCCAGCGTGGGCCTCAGGCCGTCTGTCCGGATTTTATCAAACACCATTTTTACCTTATCGGGCTGTTGACGGGCCTTGTCCAGCAGGTTTGCTTTTCCGAACTCCACCAGCATGCGTTCGGTACCGAGCGACACCAGGCTTCGGCGTGTCTGAATCAGCACCGTGCCCGGCTTCACCTGCGGAGCGGGTACGTCTTCCAGGCTGGTCTGACCATTTTTTAGATTTTGAATAAGTTGTTTCATAGCGAGCAGGGGTTTTGCCTTTCTACCTGATAAAGTCAACTGATTGTTGGTGAAGGATATGTTTTAAAAGTAAATGCAATCGCAAGTTACGATAGAAGACATAAAAAAAAACGAACAGCGGGGGCGATTCGTTTTATGGGGTGGATGGGAGTTCTAAGTAAAACCTCTATTAGGGGAATTATTCAATATTAAAAATGACGGGGTTATAATCATAGTGGTCGCACTCCCATATCCACTGAACACATTGCCTGTTGAATGACAAATTGTTAATGGGGTTTGGTATAAGACAAATTTCTAGTGTGTGATTAATTTGGCGAACTACAGCTACGTTGTAGGAATCTTGTTTCTCCTGAGCCACAGCGATCTCATTATTGGTAAGCTTAAACTTCTGACCTGGTAAATTGATTGATTTCACTTCAATTTGAATTGGATTACCTTTGGGATCAGTACCTGAAATATCGTACCCGATATTTTGTTTGCTAACGTCTTCGAGATTATAGCCATATGCATTTAAGACTAGAAGAGTCAATTCTTCGGCACTTCTCCATTTTGCAGCATTGGTAAACGGCTTACTTTTATAAGTATTACTTAACCCTTCGGAACGTGATTGGTTTCCACCATAAGTTAAGTTTTGCGAATTAGCTTCGATCTTATTTAATGGCTTACTCTTATCAACTAACAAATCAGGATTAGGCACTTTAGTATGTGTATTATTAGCAATGCCACTTTTATTATTTATAAAGTTAAAATCAGCTACAAACTTGGAGAAAGTGTATTTTATGTCACTTTGAGTAATTCCATTTTCAAGGAGCAGAGATAAATAACGCTCATCAAGTACTAATGGCGAGGATAACTCTATAAGCGAAAGTCTTCCCTGTGAGGTGTAAATTACCCGTATGTCCGAAAGTTCTTCTTTGTTACTTAGGTTGCCGGAAATAAGTATTTTAAATATATACTTAGATATTTGGACACACCCGAGAGTGGTTATTTCTGTATTGTTTATATACTCTTTGAAGTCGTTTAGGTGACTTTCAGATGAGCCGAGATATAAAGAGTATGATTTAAAGCCTTGCAGTTGAAGGAAAGCCCACTCAAACGTTTTGAAATTATTATCAACAATTGAATAATAATCCTTAGGGTTTAGCCAACTAGGTGGAAGTCTAATGGAGTCAAATGTATTCAAACTACAAAGTTGAAGCTCTTCAAGTAAATACTTTTCAAAGGAGCGAGCTTTGAGCAAGAGAGTTCTTGGGTCATTGTAGGGGATCAGTGCATTGATTATTTGCACAGAATCCTGCGAAGGAGTATTCAGGCAATCATTCACTATACCCATGATATGGTAGGCACATTCCTTAATCGACGAAATAGTCTGGTCATCATATATAAGATGCCGTCTTGATGGGTCAGTGCTAAAATCACAGTTTAATAGTACGCCGAGCCCACTAGAAACCTCAGTAGGAAGGAAGGAATGAACCAATGCTTCATTCCCCGGTATTTTCACCACTTCCTCATTTTTATATTGGAAAGCAATAGTAGACTTGCTAACTGCCGATAATAACCACGAAGAAGAAATACCATTTTGGGTAATTATAATCTTAGTTTTAGTATCTGAAAATTTATTTTTAACTACGTAGGTGATATTAGGTTGTGATATGGAGATGTCTGTAAAAGTAACATTGCGAAGAAAAATCAAAGATCGGTAATTAAAAGTTTCAAACTCGGCTTCGATTTTACTATTTTGGATGCCAGTAAATACAAAAATGGTGGTAAACCCTTCATTTCGTAGCTGTTCAATGGTTGTTGTTAATTTGATTTTGTCTTCTTCTAACAAAAAGTGAGGAACCCTTATCAATGGTACTCTTGTTGCATTTGGTATTTCTATTTGGGTTCTGGCTTTTGAAAAGGTTACTTCAAGTTCTCCACTTATGATATGGATTTCCTGCGCAAAACCTACTACTGACTTGAAACCTATACCTCTATAACCTATTGACTTTGTTCTGATTTTGGATGATGCAGCACTTCTACACAGACTCTCAAAGTCTAATTCATTGAATAGTCTGCCATTATTTGCGACATATAGTAGATCGCCAACTTTGAGTATCTTAAACTTAGTCGAACCAGAGTCATCTGCATTTTGTAAAAGCTCTATAAAGGATCGATTATTATAGCTTTCAGCAATGTAGTTCTCCAAGCCAGCCAAATCTGAGAGAAGGTCTGGTGATTGTTTAGCCTCACTTAATAATTTTTCTCGAATGGTTTTAGCAAACATAAGCTTAATTTTTAAGTAGGATAAACTCTAATTTTTCGTACCCGGTTGACGATATCGTGACCTGCTAAATTAAAGTCAATAATTTCGAAACCATAGAAACGTTCTTTATGGATACGATCTCTGTTCTGAGCTATAATTATTCCTTCCTCATCATAAGCAATAGCATAAACAAAGAATGAAGTGTTTTTTAAATACATTCCTTCGCTTGAATGAAGTTCCCCAACAACAGTAATTAAATCATTACTTTTTACTTCTATGGTTAAACTTTCAAAAGTGACTTTATACTTTTCTTCAAAAACTTCAAGCCTTTCAAGTTTTTTTGTAAGACTATTTTGGATCAACTTTTTGGTCAATATGAAATCGATCTTTGTGAAATTACTTAAAACCCAACTACCTTTTTCCCGGATGAATTCATATTTTAATTGTACGGATTTAGATTCTAGCATTAGAGCAATAAAGATTTGGTCACCATTTACAATTTTGGATAGCTGCTCTTCCTTGAATAAGAAATCATAGATTTTATATACATTTGGTTTAAGACTATCAGACCATAGACTTGATGTATTTATTAAATCCCTAGTCTCTAACTGCTCTTGCTTACTAGTGATATAAATACATGGCATGAATTCTATTTCTCTCTCCTTTGGCAACAGGTTTGAAACCTTAAAGGTGAAGACTTGAAGGGTTTCTGCATATGGCTTCTCTACTTTCTTCTCGCCAATAATCTCTACATTAAAATCAGATACAGGGTTAGTACTTCTCGTCATAAACTATCTCCTTTTTGCGACAATATAAGAAATCACTAGATCAGCGCGGTACGATCTCTTGAAAATTAATAAAAATACTTACTAATTGGAAATTAAGGGTAATAAAATAGTGAATTGGTAGACAAAGAAACTGAAAAAGTGTACGGCTACTGTATAGTTATACTTAGTCTTCCAAGATCAAGACTAAATATTGCGGAGTCAATCTAGTTTAGTATACTTCGAGTCATTGGGTAAAAAAAGAATTAAACATTTCAAAAGCCTCTGAACTGGCTATATATGCTTCAATATTCATTTTGAACGACTCAGCCAAAGTGTTGGTGAATACAATCTAAATTTTATCTCCACTTACCTCCCCACAATCTCCTCCTTCTCTGCATCGTACCGATAGTGCACAATCTCGCCTGATAGGATCAGGTGCACGGCCTGTTCGATGATGTGCAGCGGTGCAATGAACCACTCGCGGGGCGTGTGGCGCTGACCGGCCTGATCGAATACGTCGAGGTTGAGGCAGGAGTTGCCAAAGAAGCTATGCAGCAATTGTTCCAGTTTCTGTGGGTTCAGGTTGTAGCATTGGTAGGTCATCACGATCCGGACGTCAGCCATCAGGAAGGTTGGGTCCTGTCGGGCCTGTACGATTCGGTCTTCTACGGGCATTTTCGTAAAGCCTATTTTGTACAGGTTTTGGATACTTCGAATCGCCTGATTTTGGCTCTGCGATTTCAGAATGTAGATAAATCCGGTGTTTTCGTCTTCCGGCCCAATCCCCCGGAGCCCATTCAGATAGCGATCCTGATGTTCGGTAACACGCCGGCCGTCTTTGTATAGTTCGGCAGCCAAAGAGCGCAGCAGCATGTCCGACTCGGTGCCATTCTCGAATATACAGCGCAGGCGGGCGTTGACTTTCCCCTTGTCCTGTTCGCGGGTGCCTACGTCGGCTACGTACAACAAAATCCCTTTCAGCACAAAGAAATATCCCTTCTCAATTTGCTGCTCGTTGCGGAAAGGCAGCAGTTTCCGTTTGCCCGTTTTCAGGTCGCCCTGACAGGCCGTGAACAAGGGTACAAACTGCTCAAAATCTTCACAGACTGTGCGCTTACCCACGTAGTCGGGCATTGTGGTTTCTTTGGGTACGTGGCGCAGGTCAAATAAATCCCCGGCGTCGTCATTCAGTAGGCCCAAAATATCATCTGACAGCACATCTTCCAGCGAGGTAAGTTCCTTTTTCTCTGGTTGCAGCAGGTTATGAGGGTCGTGTTTTTGGAGCACCGCTACTTTTTCGGGATTCTTCCGCAGGGATTCCAGTCGGGTATAGAGCTGATGCTCCTGAATACCGCCACCGGAGGCGGGCGGGCGGCTGTGTTTCTCAAAGAAATCGACAATTTCCTGAAAACTTGCGACCAGCCGTTCGTCTTCATTACGTACCGGATGGCCCGCCGGCTTTATGTTGAGCAGGCCCAGCGGATCGTTTTCAAAAATTGCCCGCAGTAGCTTATCCTTGTCCATACTGTGCCTTGCGTTTTTGTTCTTTCAGATAGATCAACGCCTGCGCCATGCGTACTTCCAGAGGATCGGAAGCGTGTAAACCGGGCTCTCGCCGGAAGGTTTTTACAAAATCCTGAATCTTTGGCCATAGCAGCAAAGCCTCTTCCAGCGTCATCTGAATGCGCGTAGCCTCAATGCTGTCCTGAATCACTTTCAGGACTTTGGTCGTCACCGATTTTGACAGAATCTCGTAGGCTTTCTGAAACGGGTTGACGCGGTCAATCAGGTCAATGTGCAGGTCATCTATATTGACAAACTGTCCGGCCATGCGAATAAAACGTGTATCGCCACTTTCTGAACCTGAGTAGGCCGGATTGTCCTCCGCAACGGCCAATTCGCTGAACTTCCGCAGGTCGTCCTGTTCCAGGTCGGGGTATAGCGCCTGCACTACTTTGGGCACCAGGTCTTTGTTAATCTGACTTTCCGGCACTCCGCCCTGTATGGCTTTCTGAATACTTTCGTCTTTCTGAATCGCCTTTTTGAGCTCCTGTATGTCTACCATCAGGTTGTTTTTCACCACGGAGTCGAGCACTACATACTGCCGTACTTCTTCCACTTCTTCTTCGGTGAGCTGCGGGTACCTGGCCTGAATGATCTTTGGAATCAGTACTTTATTGATTACCTCCGGGTCTACCGTGCCGGGGATGGTTTTGAGCATCGTGTCGTCTTGCAGAATTCGGGCTTTGAGGTCATTCAGATCCGACTCCACAATGTTCTGCACCCGCTGTGTACTGGGTTCTTTCAGGCCACGCACCTTTATTTCGCCGGGTTCCGTCCGATCGTCGTCCGACAGCCTGGTCTTAAACTTGAAGTTGGGCGCCAGTACCTGCTCCATCAGCAGCGAAGCCGTGATGGCTTTCAGCATGTTATTGACCGACACCCGTACGAGGTCATCGGCGGCGTCGGGCTGGGCAATCAGGTTGGTAAACTGCGCGTGGGTTTTGTTGGCGCTGTCGCGGGTGGCGCGGCCAATGATCTGGATAATCTCCGTGAGCGAGCCCCTGTAGCCTACCGTGAGGGCGTGCTCGCAGTAGGGCCAGTCGAAGCCCTCTTTGGCCATGCCCAGGGCAATAATCAGGTCCAGCTCGTCGGCAGAGCTGATGCCCCGCAGGTAAGCCACCACCTTTTCGCGGTCGCGGGAGGTGTCGTTTACCAGGTCGGCTACTTTCAATACTTTGCCGTCGGTATGGCGTTTGAGGTGGATGATGCCGGAGTCAGGATCGACAGAAACTACTTCTCCCACGGCATCCAGAATGGTGTCTACTTCCTCATGCTTTTTCTTGGTAGACTCGCCCGAGTTGACGTTCGGAATGTGCAGGATGGTTTTTTTGTTGGTGTCCAGCACTTCCAGAATAGCCGAGGTGTATTTGCCCTGGTAAAAATGGTAGCCAATGCCCAGTGATTTCAGGTAGCGGTAGCCATTGAGCTGCTGATAATAGTTGTAGGTGACTTTGGTAAAGCGGTCTTCGTCTTCGGGCAGTAGCACCGGCACGCTGTCGCCCCGAAAGTAGGAGCCCGTCATGGCTACAATGTGGGCGCTGGACTTGGCCATGATGCTCCGCAGCAGCTCGCCCAGGCGACTGTCGCCGTCGGCAGATACGTGGTGAAATTCGTCGATAGCCAGCAGGATGGTATCGAAGGCCGATTCGTCGAGTTCCTCAAAGGCAAAGCGCAGTGTGGCGTGGGTACAGATCAAAATCTGCTCGCCGCTGTTCAGGAAGTTTTTGAAGGCCTGCACCTTGCTCGTGCTGCCGTCCATGCCGGGCGTGCAAAGGTTGTACAGCGGATTGGGCGACCAATCGGCGTAGAAACCGTCCGCTTTGAGCGGGGTGGCCGCAAATGCCCCCCCAATGGAGCGCTCCGGCACGGCCACAATGACCTTCCGGATGCCCTGATTCATGAGCTTGTCCAGGGCCACGAACATCAGCGCGCGCGATTTGCCCGAGGCAGGCGGGGCTTTGAGTAAAAGGTACTGCGCATCGCGGGCCTGATAGACTTTCTGCTGCATTTCGCGCATTCCCAGCGGATCAGTGGTAGCGCTTTGGCCCGTTTGGGCGTAGGTGACGTGGACTATATCGGGCATTAAGAAAAGGGTTAATTGCTGACTAAACTGTGTTTTATTTTCTTTTTACTTTTTATAAATGAAAATATATATATCTGATTTATAGTTAGTTATGTAGTTTATTTTCTAATTTTACTTTTATTTATTTTTTTTTGGACAACGTATATCTCCTATTTCTTTTGCCTCCTTCGGGTAACAAATCCCCTCTTTCAACAAGTTGATATACAGCCTTTTGAATGTGACTACTGGATAGTTCTGGCAATCTTTTCATTATTTCTTGCATTGTACTTTTACCATTATAGCGCAGGTCCTCGATAATCAATGCTTCTAGCTTATAAGGCTCAATGGTCTTTAACGAGGGCTTTATGTCTAATCTCGCTTGTGAAAACAGCTCAGGATTTAATAAATATTCTGTTCCTTTTTTGACGCCCTGACTGATGATAACCCCTTTCTCAATCAGTGGGCCTACCCACGAACGCATTTTGTCTTCCTGAGCCAGTTGCAGTTTGGTGGCCAATTGAGTAGAAAGTATTTTCTTCTCTGTTGCTATCAGTCCCAGGGCAATGAACTCCTTTTGTGTCAGCCGGTAGTGCTTATCTATATAATCAAGAATGGAGATGACCTCCGTATCTACTATGCCGGAATACACCGTCACTGCCACCCGAGTAAACTCGCTGACGATTTCGGGGAGTGGGACTATGATTTTATGATTGACTGATGACCATTAGTCCGTGCTTTTTTATCATTGAGGATTGTGAAATTATAATTTTTTATTGGTTAACTGATTGATGGTTGTAATTATTTTGGATTCTGATTAGTGCGTTTTCTGGTAGGTTTCATAACTCGTTTAAATTGGAGGCTTGTACTGCCGAAGTTTATTAAAAGTCCAATCGGCATTTTCGAGGCTTCTAAATAATTGATTGCTTGTGCAAGATGAACATCATCGAGTTGAATGACGGCTTTTAGTTCCAGCATAATATTGCTTTCCACAAAAAAATCAACCCGACGTAATCCAATCTTTTCACCTTTATAGAAAATATCCATTTCGTGCTCACGACTGAATTTCAAGCCCTGTTCACTCATTTCAATAGCCAATGCCCGCTGGTATATTACCTCTTGAAATCCATTACCCAAAGTTCGGTGTACTTCCATCGCACAGCCAATTATTTTTCCAGTCAGATCAGACAACGGATAAATAGGCTTTTCTTCCATGATAATCAGTTAATTAAATAATAAACAGCCAAAATATAATAAAGAAGTCAATCAAAAAATCAAAACAATCTAATTATCCCAATCACAGCACACACAAAATCTAAACCCTACAATCTCATAGTCTTCATTTAATCATTTTCTAATCAAAGTTCCAGACCTTTTCCTCTTCCCGGCACCTTCAAACAACGTCCCCTTTTCCTGCTCCCGCGCGATCATCTGCTCGTAGAGTTTGAAGAGGTATTCGAGCCGTTCTTCGTCGCTCTCGAAAGGGCGGCTACGGTAGCAGCGCTCCACGGCGAGGTCGTTTTGGCGGTGGGCTTCGCGCAGGCCGGCGGGCATTTTTTCGGGGTCGTAGAGCTGCGCCAGGGTTTTTTCCGAATGCGCCTCCCGCTCACCCAAAATATTATACACGTGCCCTTCCAGCTCCTGCTTCTGCGTTTCGGAAATGGGAGGGAAGGGGAAGGTGTTGTAGCAGAGGGTGTTGGAATAACGATAGTCCGTTTTTAGTCTACCCGCCACAGCTCGCACCCAGGTCATGTGCATGCGGGAGGTTAGGATGGAGAAAAGGTATGGATCGGGATCATAGATAGCTTGGGCAGAATCAACTATTACAGTATTTTCAACAAAACCAAATGGTATATAAACTCTCCTTTCAGATGATACTCTTGGAACAAATAATCCATGAGTATTATTAAATCTATTTTCACTAAATCTATGGGAATTTATCGCATCATTTCTAGTATTTTTCTTATTACTGGAAAGTCTAAATAGTTCTACTTTCTTGATGCGTGTTTGAAATTCAGGTATACTTTTTGCTTCATTTAAGTCATTGTCCTCAATCCACAAACACCATCTTTCAAATCCATTAATAAATTCATGAGCTCCTAATAGTCTTTTAATAAACTTTTTCGCTGATGGATATTTTGCCAATAATTCATCTTTTTCAAAACTATCTAAAATTAGATTTCCATCATCAATGGGACCGCTACCTCTAAGTATAGGCTGAAATTGTGAAAGAGGAGTACTTCTTTTCTGAATTATAAAATCGCCTGCTTCAATCAAATATGGGCTAATTTTGGAAGTTATTTTTTTTGTAGAGTTTCTAAAAATAAATTTTTTCTTATTCGACAAATTTCTAACTCCAATTATAGCTACAATAACCCCTGCATTTGACTTTGCGTTATTTGCCCATTTGAATGAGGTATGTGCAAATCCTATTTCGAGATTTCTAATAAAAACATGTCTCCATAGACATGCCACTTGCTCCCCTTGACAAATAGAGTTTGTGCTTACATATGCGAATTGAGCGTTATAATTTTGAATAAAATTAGCTCCTTTCAAAAACCAACAGGCAATGTAATCTAAGTTTTTATAGTTATCTAACCCCTTAAAAACTAAATCAATATCTTCTTTTTGCACTTTATTTTGCATACTATATCCCAAATACGGCGGATTTCCGAGAATATACACTTCATCGCCTTCGAGTTTGGGGCAAACGGATTCCCAGTCGAGTCGGCAGGCGTTTCCGTGTACAATGTGCCCGGCGCTCGTGAGGGGCAGGGAAGGTTTGGAGCGGCCAAACTCCCGGAAAAACTCCTGATTCATCTGATGCTCCGCCAGCCACAGCGAAAGAATCGCGACCTCGTGCGCAAAGTCGTCGAGCTCAATGCCGTAAAAATTACTAAGACTGATGTTGGAAAGTGCGAGCGTGTTGAGGGCCCGGAAAATCTTCATTTCGAGCCGCCGGAGTTCCTTGTAGGCAATAATCAGAAAATTGCCGCTGCCGCAGGCGGGGTCAAAGAGTTTGATGCGCTGCATGCGTGTGAGCAGGGCGTTGAGTTTTTTGGGCGCGCCCTGTGCCGCCTCAAACTCCTCGTGCAACTCGTTGAGAAACAGCGGCTCAATGACCTTCATGATATTGGGCACCGACGTATAGTGCATACCCAGCCCGCCCCGGTGCTCGGGCGTAATCACGGCCTGAATCATAGACCCGAAAATATCGGGATTGATGGCGCTCCAATCCAGCTCGCCGCTATCGATGACGGCCTGCCGGCTGCGGCGCGTAAACACCGGTGCGTGGTGGCGGTTGCGAAACAGCCCACCGTTGACGTACGGAAAAGCCGTGAGGTAGGCCGGTAGGTCTGCTGCCCGCGCGGGCGTATTCAGGATCTCAAAAAGGCGGTCGAGATACGCATGCAGGTCGCTGCCGTCGGTCTGCGTGTGGCTGCCAATGGCATTGGTAAACTGTGCCTTTTCAAAAATGCCGGTATCTTCGGCAAAAAAGCAGAACAGCAGCCGCGACAAAAACACATTGAGGCCATGCACGGCTTCGGGCGTATCGGTGGGGTTGTCCTTCCGGATTTCGTCGTATAGCCGGGCCATTTTCTCGGCGGCCTTTACATCAGCGGGATTTTCGTTTTGGAGCTGCGTTTTTTCCATGCCCGCCCAGGGCAGAAAAAAATCAAAGTGCCGGGGCAGTTCGGTCAGCGTGCAGCAGATTGTCTCCTGAGTTTTGCGGTCGCAGGCCGCGAGGGACCTGTGGTCCGTGACCACGATAAAGCGCGGATCATGTTTGGTAACGGCCGCATCGGCCCGCAGCTCGTCGAGTTGGGCGTTCAGATCGTCTCCGGCGGGAATCTCGCGGTAGTAGAGTTTTTTCTTCCAGGCTATTTCGCCGGCCTGCTTTGCCAGATTGAGCGAACCAATCTGTAAGCGCTTGATGGAGGCCTTTGGTTGCCCGTAGGCCAGGAGTAGGTCATAAATAAAGGTATCGGGCTGATGTGCGCGGATAAGCTGCTGAACGTTGCTTTCGATTTGGGTACTGTTCATTGTGGACAAAAGGGAGAAGGTTTTGTACCTCAATGTTAAGAAAAAAATCTGAATGTGTGTGGTTGCCTGGGTTTTTGGGGACATCATTCCAAAAAGTACCCAACGGCTGACTTTGCTTCTACGGCGCTCAGGATTGGCGTGATTAATACTTTTCCGATTCTTAGGATTCGAAAGAAACCGGAATCAGAGGTTGAACGTTGTGTTCTTCGATGTATTCACCAATCCGATCTGTTTCAGTATCTGCCACAAAGTCAAGAGTTGGGAGGTCACGAACGTTTTCCCATATAGCATGCTGCTCAGAAAGCTCTTTCTTTGGCTCTCTCCCGATAATAAAATACTTGCCCTTATCATTCTTTTCCTCAAAGGCCCGCACAAGCGCCAGAACGCGATTGATATCGTCTGCGAGTGAACCGGGTTTTTTTTTCTCAAAATCAACTATTTGCCCAATCATATTCACCTCATTCCTGCCTGCAAGGTTCACTTTTGTCGGGGCTACCAATCCAGGGACCATTTCCGTCGTTATAACAGCATCCAGGTTAACCCGATCCTTTACTTTTGGGTAAAGCATTTCCCGAACATACTTTACAAGACTCGTACGCGTTGATTGGCGTTGTGAAGATTCCCATCCGGTATGCACATACTTTTGGAATAACCGGGTAAAGGTCTCCTGCGTCGTAGGTATATCAATTGTCCGGGGCTCTGAAAAGGTCAATAAATTATTACCATAGGCCGATAGGTACGATAGATAGCTCTTTTCTGTAAAAGCTTGTTTATCAGATCCTAAATTAATCTGATACTCAGAACGCGTATCCTCAATGCCTGAATCGGAAAGCAGACTATCTAAGTTTTTGATCAGTGTACGAGCCAGGTTATAAGCTTCACTGGGCAGAATAGTCTTCAGGGCTTCTAACTTTTCAGGAGCCTGATGAAATAGTAGGTTCTGTTCGTCGCGTAACAACAAGGCAATACTTACCCTCTCGCCCAGCGCAGGGCGAATGTTTACGTATACGATGCTGTAAAAACTTGACATAATGAATATTCAGTTGTACTATTTGTATATGAACGCTGCTAATGCAGGTAAAGTTGTACGTATTGCCTGAAGGTGTTCTGTGTTGAACTCAACCATTTTTCACTAAAAAGATTTTCATCCATCCAACTCTGTACTTCCTGTGAGTCTATACGCCAAGGAGGGGGCACAAAGTTCAGGATTTCTGGTAAAGTTTTTTTACAAAGTCGAACATTTTTACGAAATGAATCCAGAACTGTCTCACAATCTCTAGCAACTACGTTACTGTTGGCATACAATGTTTTACAGTAATTAGATGATAAAAGGCTTTCATCCTCTGTCAGTACTGATAGGCTCCCCACTCCAATACTAGTGGAATTGAAACATAATCCATGGTCGATTGGGTGGATCATCTTCTTCCCGTTCGATTGGGATACCAGGAGCAGATTATAGTTATTATGATTTCGATCTTCATTTGCCAGCCATAAATCAAATAGTGCAATTTTTAATAAATCTATCCTGTTGTCAGGCTGGGCATATGTCAAATTATTTATTTCGTTAGCAGAAGGAAGATACAATGATCCGAATATTGGCCTTTCAAAATAATTATATCTAGCGCCCTCTTTCAAGGCTACATCAGAAACATGATCTCGTTTGACACTTATTAAGGCTGCCTCAGGTACCGATAGACCCCATTGATTTAAGAATGCCCATGCTATCAGTTCTTTAAATTGCCTGTCAGTGTATCTATACTTGCAAACATAGTCCCTATAATCTTCGCAACTGACCAGAACTGGACGTTCCTGAGTTTGAAAGACCTTTTCGATTGCCTCTATGGAGTGGTGGGATTGCAAGTGCGTATTGAGCGAGTTAAAGAGGGTTAAGAATTAATAAACTATAAGAAATCCTTTAAGCCCATATACTATTGAAGATAAATGATTCCTTGTTCGTATAGTAAGCTTATTAGGAACAATACACTTCCCACAATTTTTGGATTTAGTTCCTGATTTTCAATCGGTTATCAGATTTTAGGATTTCAGTATAATGTCTCCAGCTCAATTGGGTAGACAGTATCTGACTTATTTCTCATTATTCAGACGCTGTCTGGATTTTTGGAAACAGCAAATTTTCTAAGGTTATTATCCGAAGTAAGCAGGCGTCCCACTACTTTCCGGGCACAAACCACCGCCGAACAATCCTGTTGGGAGAGTTGAGGTTTCCCGGCCTGCAAGTGTAGGGGATGCTTGGTTGCACTTGCCAAACAAAAGTGGCTTTTGTCATACATTTTTCGGACTATTAACGGCTTCTGGCTTTGAAGCCATAGATGGTAGTAGAGAATACGGCACAAAGAACAAGGGCGGCCAAAGCTATTTGCTATAAAGCACAGTATTTCATGTCTTAATTTTGAAAATTTGTGGAAAACTTGTGGACTTTAATTGTGATATAACTAATTGATTATCAGGTGTTTTTGGTTGGTTAGGATTGGTGTTAGTCCTCTTTTTTGTGTAAATCTTGTGTTTTTTTTGTGGATTCTACTTTTATCTCGCCAGACTTCTCCATCACTTCCAATCCTAATCTGATAGCTCTTTCTATCAGTTTCCCTCCTGAAACCGCCTTTTTGCTGATAAAGTATTCTCTTCCAGAACCCGTACCCGTAAATTCTAAAAACCCAGTTTTAGGATCCGAAAGTTTGTATATAAGGCTTTTTACTTGGTCTCTTGTTAAGTGACCATCAAATAATTCAACAAATTTTCCCATCTTAGCTTTCTTCCATGCAGCTAGGTACTGGTTTATCTTCATCATTACATAGCTTTCATCAACCGGTATATTTTTCGTATAATCAACTTCTTTGTTGGTAAAGGCGTAATAGGCCCTGGAAAGGCAAATTGTTTGATTGGATGTCTTACCCTGCTTTTCTAGTAAACCCTCTATTACAAGCTTTTCTACTATATTTCTATCTAATTCCGTTTTTGTCTTGCCTTCTCTTACCGCTTCGAGCACTAAGATTTCTTTGACACTTAATTTTTTATCATCTTGTCTATCTTTTTGCAGTTGCTTAATGAACAATGCAAAAGCCTTATCCTTTACAATCGCCGATAACCTGAGTTCGACCTGAAAATCATCCGTATTGGAGTAATCCGGTAAGCCTTTTGCCTCAGCAACACTTTGATAAAATATTTTATCAATACCTTGCCCCGAACGTTCCACTATTCCTGTTTTTGCTAACACTTCTGCTAAAAGCCTGTTGCGGGGAGTACTACTTACTGTCAAAAGGTTGTCAATAGTTACACCTATCGGAAACCCTCCTGGACTAATTAGGTGCAATGCCTGTGTAAACTGCTTTATTACCACTTCGCTGGACCGACGATAATCACGATGAGCAACGGCATTATTGACGGCCTCTCTAATAACCTCATTGTTAAAGAATGGGATATCAAAAATATAGGGTCCTTGCTGTACCGGCACGTTGCCATTTCTTAAATTGATGGCATCCCACAGTTTTTCGATGGCGAGAAAATAGGGTTGGTAAAAAAGTTTGCGATCATCAAATGTTATTTGACCGATATCTTTCCGGTACTCCAAGAAAATGGCAGCCTGGGGAAGCAAGCGACGAATTACCTCCTCTTTTCCCAAAAGTATGAGAGCTGCATAGGTTACTTTAGTACCTTTTATCAAATGGAGATCAATAAGGCATTGCTCGTTAGATTGTGTAAGAAATAAAGGATTTCTTTGTTTTTCAGCATATGCTTCTTTCATCTTCTGTATGGCCTCTTCATTCAAATCACTAAGGTTCAAAGCTTCGCACATAGTTTCTGAAAAGTCCGGCTCTTGCTCCTGGATGATTTTCAAATAATGCTCATCAGGCATAGGCAGCAATTCCTCTCCTACACGCATCAAGGGAACATCTTCGAACTTATAAACTTTACCCGCGGGTCGTGCAGGGACTTTGATAACCAAAACTCTTTTATCGTCTTCGTAGAGTTCTGAAATATCAACTCGGATTTGCTTTTCGCGGTAAATATCCTGCTCAAGCTTGCCAACTGCACCCAACGACTGATTAGTGCCTACAATTTTATGCGGATGCATATCATGAACACCAAAAACAAGGTATCCACCTCCCTCGTTCGCGAAAGCAACTACATACCCGATTATGCATTTACGCCTATCCTTTGGATCAACTTTTGTGCCCCCCTTGACACTATAGTTTCCTCCCTTAGATTCTTTGAACTCGACTTTGTTCTCGCTTTCTTTTAGTTGTTTTAACTCTGCTAATGTCATGACTATAAATTATACGTTATCGACCTTAACTCTCACCTCAACCGTCAATAATTTCTTCATTAGTCCTTTTTTCTGTAGCTGTAAATTAGCAAGATTTTGTTTATGAAGCTCTACTTCGTCAACATCTTAATTGATCAGGGTAACAAAGCTGACGCAACCATAGCAGAAAAACTATCCCAAGAAGCTTTTTCGTAACAGCGCTGTTTTAGCCTATAAGCTGGATATGTTTGCGCTTTATATTGCACCAAAAGAAAAAAGCACCTAACAAATTAATGCTAAGTGCTTTCGGAGCGGCGATACCGCATTTTCAATGTGGGCCCTGAGGGATTCGAACCCCCGACCCCCTGCTTGTAAGGCAGGTGCTCTGAACCAGCTGAGCTAAGAGCCCCTTTCGTTTCCGTTTAGGAATGCAAATATGCAGGAGTGTTTTTAGGTTTCCAACTCTTTTTTGAAATATTTTTCAATAAAATTGTAAGCCTCTGACTATCAGAAGGGCTTTATTCAAAATTTAAGTAGAGCGTGACCGTGTGTGTCGTCAGGCGGTCGAGGCCCACGCTCACGGAGTTGTTGGCGGGTTGCAAAAGGTTGGTGAGGCCGTGCGAAAAACGAAGCTCGGGAGCAAATTTGAAATACTGGAAAAACTGCTCAAAGCCAACGCCATAATCCAGCGTAAAATCAGAAGTTTTGGTATCAAGCCGATTGTTTGCGCTTACATTCCCGCGGCTGCGCTTCACGTTGGTTTCGATCGCGAGCGTTACGCCTGCCAGCAGATACATGCGGGTATTGATGCGGCGCACCGATTTGTATTTAAGCAGCAGCGGAATCTCCACCCAGGTTGACTCACGTCGCTCGATGCGCTCGGTGCCTCCCGGATAGCGGTATTTGACCTGCCGCTCGTACAAAGAAACCGATGGAGTAGACCGCAGATCGAAATGATCCGTCAGAAAAGCATTAACCGTAAATCCCATACGAAAGGCTCCCTGTGCAGGCGACTGAATGGAATAGGCCGAGTCCGATTCCAGAAAGGTATCGCTGTGACGAAGGTTGAAGCGGGTGACGGGCAAAGCGAACAAAAACCCGTAGTGAATGGGCTTGTCGTCATAAAATTCGAGATGCCGCCTGACATAGCCCGTGCCCTGCGCCTGCACAGATTGTGCCGCCAGAAAACAAATGAAAAACGTAGCCGCTATTTGCGGCCAACGTAAATGGAACAGATGCCGAACGTAAGTGGTATGCATTTAGTGTTTATAAAACCGGCTTTTTGGTAAATACTCAGGAAGTCATCCCCATCCGGAAATGCCTGAACAGACTCCGGTAGGTAGGTATACGCTGAGGTGTCTTTTGAAACCATTTTACCAATAAGCGGTAAAATATGCTTAAAGTAAAAGTTATAAACCTGCTTGAAAGGAAACGATTTTGGTTTTGAGAACTCAACCACCACGCACGTACCTCCGGGACGCATCACGCGCTGCATGTCCGTAAGACCTGCCAGCAGGTTCTCGAAGTTACGTACTCCAAACGAAACGATTACGGCGTCGAAATAATTGTCTGCAAAGGGCAAACTTTCCGAGTCGCCGCTGCGGAGTTCGATGATGTGTTGCTTCCCGATTTTTTGGATTTTCTGACGTCCTACCTCTAGCATACCTTCCGAAATATCCACGCCAACAATTTTTTCGGGTTTCAGAGCAAGGGCTTCAATGGCAAAATCGCCCGTACCTGTGGCGATATCCAAAATGATTTTGGGCTGCTCTTTTCGCAGGAGTTTAATCGCTCTTTTGCGCCAGTAAATATCAATACCACCGCTGAGCAGATGATTCAGAAAATCATATTTTGGAGAAATGGTATCAAACATTTCGGCAACCTGCTCGCGCTTGCTGCCTTCTTTGTCTTTATAGGGAACAACACTCATTTGGCTCTGTCTATTCGTAAATTAAGTAACAAAAGTAGGGATTATCCCCTTTGGTAAACTACCGCATCCGGGGAAAGTTCAGCTAACCTACTGATTTAATTGCGCTATGGTACGAAGGTTGATGCATAGATTTTTATCTTTGTTAATTCTACCAACTCGTATGCTTATGATGATCCGTTCGTATATACTCATCTTAATTTTACTGACCGCCTCGCTCGTTGCGCAGGCACAGGGACGAATCAGCGTGCAGTCGACGGATTCGCTGGTAGTCAAATCCTTAACACGACGCGTGCTGACACCCTATTCTGTAACGGTTCGGGGCGGACTTACGCAGTTTTTTGGAGAACTGAACACGCAGGATATGCAATTTATGGGGGGCATCAGCCTGACTCAGCATGTGAACCCTGCCTTTTCCATGAGTCTCGATTTTTCAGCCGGGAAAATCGGTGGTGAAAAAATTGAATTTTTTAACTCCTATTTTATTAATGAATATAATTCCATTGAGCTCCTTGCCCGATGGGACCTGACCGAGCAGTTTAGTCGATACGATGATAACAAACTCCACGTGGGGCTATACGGAGGCTTGGGGATGATGTATTTCACTGCCGACGCTTACGACCTGACCACCGGGCAACTAGTCCGTTTTACCAACAGTGACGTCAGTGGTCGGACTCCGCTTTTTCTGCGGTGGGGCAATCCAAGAGGACGAATCGGCGTAAAAAAAACCCGCGAACGGACAATTCCGCTGGGGCTTACCTTCAACTATCACATTTCGCCCTCCTGGCAGGTTGGGCTCGATTATCGGTTTTACTTTGCCAGAAATGATAAGCTGGATGCCACCTCGGGCCGACGATTGATTAGCCCCGAAGAGGCTCAGTCGTACAGCGACACGCCCAACGATATGTTTAGCTTTTTATCGGTAGCCCTGACTCACCGCATCAGCGTTAAGCCTCGTGATACCGATAAAGACGGTATTCCTGACGACCGTGACCGGTGCCCCGATGTGCCGGGCAGTGCTCGTTTTTTTGGCTGCCCTGATTCTGATGGCGACGGCATCCCAGATTATGTGGATCGGTGCCCGGATGTTGCCGGACCTGCCGGAACCCGTGGCTGTCCCGACCGCGACGGTGATGGCGTAGTAGATCGGCTGGACGACTGTCCCGATGTGGCCGGTACGCTCAATGGCTGCCCCGACCGCGACGGCGATGGCGTTAGGGATGATTATGACGCCTGTCCTGATGTAAAAGGACTCGTGCGTTTTGGGGGCTGTCCGGATACCGACGGGGACAATATTCCTGACCCAAGTGATTTGTGTCCCGATAAGCCCGGAACGTACGAAAACGGCGGTTGTCCGGATACCGACGGAGACGGACTACACGATGGAATTGACCAATGCCCAACCGAAGCCGGGCCTGCCTCCCGAAATGGTTGCCCGGTACCTGTGGTTTCCGCAAGTCAGCGCGTGCAGCAGAAAATTGATTCATTATTGCAGGTTCCTGTCCGTTTTGCTACCGGAACAGCCATTATTGACCGTCAGTCGTTCGGGATTTTGGATCAGCTCGTGGAGGTATTGAATAGCTATGCGCAAAGTCGGTTTGTGGTGGAAGGGCATACCGATAACACCGGAAATGCAGCGGCAAATCAGGCTTTGTCTGAAAATCGGGCGCAGGCGGTGCGGCGTTATTTACTGGAAAAAGGAATTGAGGAAGACCGAATGCAGGCCGTTGGCTATGGCGATACCCGCCCCGTAGCCGATAATGTACTTCCCGAAGGCCGGGCAAGGAACCGCCGGGTAGTGATTAGACTGACGAATTGATCAGCTGAAAGTAGTTTTGTCTACTAAAAAAGGCTGGAAGCTACATAAGCTCCCAGCCTTTTTCAATATAAAAAACAGGCTAGATCAATACGCTCGTACGAGTTTACCTTCGTGAAAATTGACGTAGGCCTTGTTTACCACTTTATTACCACCACGGGTAGGATAATTTCCTGTAAAATACCAGTCGCCAATGTGATTTGGGCAGGCAACGTGCAGGTTGTCAACCGTCTGGAAAATAACTGACACGTCTGCTTTCAGATCGTCGGGACGAATTATATCGGCAATCTTGGCTGAGACCTCCTCATCCGTAAAGTGCTCATACAGTGCCTTTACGTAATTTGTGTTATAGGCATTTTTTGAAGCCAGCGTTCCTACACATTGTGTGTATACTTCTTCTCGCTTGTAGTCCAGCCCTCGTTCCTCCAGAAGTTTCAGCATAGCCCGAAAAGCTACGAAATCCTTCATTTTGGACATATCAATGCCGTAACAATCCGGAAAACGAATTTGAGGAGCAGAAGATACAATCACAATTTTCTTGGGCCCCAGACCGTCCAGCATTTTAAGAATGCTTTTTTCCAGCGTGGTTCCGCGCACAATAGAATCATCGATTACCACCACGGTATCAATTCCCTTCCGAACCACCTCAAACGTAGTGTCATACACGCTGGACACCATGTCGTCGCGGAGATTGTCTGCGGTGATAAACGTTCGTGATTTAACGTCCTTGGTAACTAGTTTTTCAATTCGGGGGCGAAAGGAAAGCACCCGATCAAGTTCTTCTTCAAACAGAATTCCTTCCATGATGGCGCGCTTACGCTTTTTGGAAAGGTATTCTTCCAGTCCTTCAATCATGCCAAAAAATGAAGTTTCGGCGGTATTGGGGATGTAGGAAAAAATTGTGTTTTCCAGATCGTAATCAATTTCCTCAAGAATTTGGGGAATCAGCAACTTACCCAGTTGCTTGCGCTCATTATAAATGTCAGGATCAGTTCCTCGTGAAAAATAAATCCGCTCAAAACTGCACGAACGCTTAGGAAGCTGAGGCAAAATTGACATTTCGCTATATTCGCCTTCCTTATTGATAATCAGCGCACTCCCCGGAGTGATTTCCTGAATTTGCTGATACTCCACGTCAAAGGCAGCCTTAATCGCTTGTTTTTCAGAAGCGACCACCACCACCTCGTCGTCAGCATAGTAGTAGGCCGGGCGAATGCCCGCCGGGTCGCGCATAACAAATGCCGCACCGTGTCCGGTTAGGCCGCACATGGCGTAGCCTCCGTCAAAGTCGCGGCATGAACGTTCGAGAACCCGCTGTAAATCTATGTTTTCTTCAATAATATCGGATAGCGTGGGATTTTCCCAAATGCCTTTGAATCGCTCGAATACCCGCTGATTTTCTTCATCCAGAAAATGACCGATTTTCTCCATTACGGTCACGGTATCCACTTTTTCTTTCGGGTGCTGCCCCAGCGAAACCAGCTTTCCAAAGAGCTCATCCACGTTGGTCATGTTGAAGTTACCGGCCATAACCAGATTTCGGCTGCGCCAGTTGCTTTGCCGGAGCATCGGGTGGCAGTTTTCAACTTCGTTGGAACCGTGGGTGCCGTAGCGCAGGTGTCCCAGCCAAAGTTCTCCGGTAAAAGCGAGGTTTTCTTGTAACCACTTGGCGTCAAAAGTCTTTTCTTTATGATCTTTTAAGCCTTTCCTGAATTTCTTGTGAATTTTCTGGAAAATATCCGCTACCGGCTGTGGTTCAACGGATCGGTATCGGCTAATGTAACGCTTACCGGGAGGTACCTCAATTTTGATGTTGGCTACTCCGGCTCCGTCCTGCCCCCTGTTTACCTGTTTTTGCATCATCACTGACAGCTTGTGAACAGCATATAAGGGTGTTTCGTACTTATCAATGTAATGTTGATAAGGCTTGCGCAGACGGATGAGCGCGATCCCGCACTCATGCTTAATGGCGTCGCTCATGATGAGTTGAAAGTGTTATAGTATGAAATTGAAAATCAGCCTGTTGCAAAATTTGTAGTGTGAGGTCGTCAATTTGTAAACTCTTTCGACTTAGGTTTAGTTCGGTAGTGAAAGTACAAAAGTACGAATTGTCCCGATGAGAAAATATGTTTATCGTTGATTTAAATAACGGTAGTTCATGTATTTTTTTTAAAAATTCCGGGTTATAAATAACAGGAATTAGAAATACTTCCCTGCTAATGAAATTATCAAAAATTATACCGTTATGAAATCCACGTCTTTTTTTCGACTACTGCTGCTGGTACTTCTCTCTCAGGGAGGTCATTTTACTTCTGCCTGGGGTCAGGAGGCTTTGGAATCGTCGCTTCTCTGGAAAATTGAAAGCCCTCAAAACGCAAAGCCCTCATTTTTGTTCGGGACGATTCACCTCATTTGTCCAGCCGATTTTTCGGTAAGTGATTCCCTGAAAGCCTGTATAAAGCAATCGGAGCAGTTGACTCTGGAACTGGATATGGACGAGCCCAACTTGATGATGAGCATGGCCCAAAACATGATCATGCGCGACGGTGTGCAGCTTAAAGAACTCGTCAGCAGCCAGGAATATGAACGCATGGAGCGATTTTTCAAGGATTCAGTGGGATTAAACATTGCCATGTTTGGGCAGGCCAAGCCGTTTGTATTAGTAAGTGTGCTGCTCAACCGGGTATTAGCTTGTCAACCACAATCCTACGAACTTTCGCTCATGAATCTGGCCAAACAGCAGCAGATCGAGGTACTTGGGCTGGAAACCGTGCAGGAGCAAATGAGCGTTTTCGACTCTATTCCCTACCCAAAACAGGCCGCTATGCTGCTTACATTACTCGATAGCCTGCCCAAAGCCCGACAGGAATTTGCTGAAATGGTGTCTGTATATAAGCAACAGGACGTAGAGAAGCTGCACGAAATGACGTTTGAAAGCGAATTTGAACTAAAAGATCATCAGGAAACACTGCTCTATGGCCGCAACCGGCGCTGGATCCCGCTGATTGAGAAGCAAATAGCCGACAAGCCGACGTTTATTGCAGTAGGTGCAGCCCATTTAGGAGGGAAAGAAGGCCTGTTGGAATTGCTGCGCGCAAAAGGCTATTTGGTAACGCCCATTCAAAACCGCTCTGCCAGGTAATCGCATAAAGTTTCAGGGCGCTGCGTCAGTCTACATACTACTCAGCGCGCTGATCCATTGCATGAGGTATTCGGGTTTGAAAAAAAGTCCCAAAATAGCGATCAGTACCAATCCGGCAATCACTTTGGCCCCAATGCCGTAAGTAGTCGTAGCGGCGGATACTGTTTGTTTTTTGAAAAAAAGCAAATACGGAATCCGCAAATAGTACACGAGCGCAATAGCAGCATTCAGTATACCACCGACCAGCAACCAAAGCATCCACGGTTGTCCCTGAATCTCGTACGCTTCCCAAAGGGCAGAAAAAATCAGCCATTTGGCCATAAATCCGGCGGTGGGGGGGAGCCCGGCCAGCGCAACCAAAACGACCGTCAGAATAACCGACATAAAAATATGCTTGCGCCCTAACCCTTCAAAATCAGAAAGGGTGGTTTCGGTGCGGGGCAGGATGAAATCTATCAGCAAAAAAGCGCTCATATTTAATAGCAGGTAAACAGCTACGTAAAATGTAGCACTTTCAAACCCCAATTGATTAAATGCCACCAGGCCAACGAGCAGATATCCTGCCTGAGCAATAGACGAATAAGCGAGCAGTCGTCGGGCGTTTTGCTGCCAAAGGGCACTTACATTACCCAGCGTAATGCTCAGTAGGGCCACTCCGCCCAGAAGTTGGAGCAACTCTGCGGGCCATGCCGAAACTACCCGCATGAGCGCAAGCAGTACGGCGACTTTGGGCGCAACCGATAAAAAAGAAACAAGGGGCGTAGGAGCGGCCTCGTACACGTCCGGCGTCCACACGTGGAAAGGCGCAAGTGAGAGCTTAAAAAGGAGTCCGCCAAGGGTCATGAGCATCGCTACATGGAGCACGAGCGGCGAATTAGCCGCCAACGCTTCGGCAAGGCCGGGAGCGGTTAGTTCAAGGGTGGCCGTGAGGCCATAGATCAACGAAATACCATAAAGCATGACAGCCGAGCTGATGGCGCCAAAGAGCAGGTATTTTAATCCACCCTCAGCCGCTTTTTTATAGGGAGAAATCGCCACCAGCAGGTACGAACTCAGCGAGATTAGTTCAAGGGCCAGATAAATGGTAAGCCAATGTGTGGCCATACTCAGTAGCGACATGCCCAACACAGCGGCGATGAGCAGGCTGTTGAGTTCGGCAGGGAAATGATACCGTACCAACCGGATGTGCATCAGGGCAAAGAGCCACGAAACGGCAATCAGGAGTTTAAAGAAAACGGCTTTTTGATCTAAAAATAATAATTTTTCAAAGCGAAAAGCAGGGGGTGCATTCCACTGCCCCAACACGAGAAGCAGAAAAATACCTGCACCCGAGAGGGCCAGAATAAATAACCACCGACGCATCGTGGCCTGACTGCCGAAGCGTGTAAACAGCAACTCGGCTACCAGAAATAATAAAAAAAACAGTGTCAGGAACAATTCAGGGACAATTCCTGAGATGCTTTGGCCAATAAGGGAGAGTTGGTCGTTCAGAGACAAAATCAATGGAACAATTTTTTTGACAAAAGTACACAAAGATGGTAGGCTTCACGAATTATTCTGAGACATTCGTAGTAATCTCCCATCGGCTACATTAGATTTGAAAGAAGGTTAAACCCATACACTTGAACCATTTGAATTCATGAAAAAGCTATTAATCCTTGTACCGGCCCTTTTGTGGCTACTTGCCCCCGCGGCTCAGGCGCAGTTTATGTACGATGTCAACGGCCGGGTTATCAACGAAATGGAATATACCAACGTGGAAGGATCGCCTTATCTGTTTGATACGTGGTACTCGGGCCTTGTGAAGGATGTTAAGGGAAAAGTACACGATGGAATAAAGATTCGGTACGATGCCTATACAGACGAAGTGGAATATGAAAAAGAAGGAAAACTGTATCGGCTCGGGCCCGAAATCACGGAGTTTTCTATTCCGACCGGAACGAGTCTTTACTCCTTCAAAAAAGGCTATCCGGCAGTTGGAAACCATACTGACAAAAACTTTTACAGAGTACTTTATGATGGAAATACCAAGCTCTTGAAGCGATATTCCACAAAAAAACGGGAAGAGCGTGCCTACAATTCGGCCACCACTACGCAGCGGTTTGATCTTGCCGAAGAAATGTTTGTTCTCAAAAACGGCACGATGCACCCCATGAAGCGCAACGATAAGAAAGGATTGCTGAAAATTCTGAGTGATGAGAAAAATCTAATGGAATTTGCCATCAAAGAACAGCAACTCAATTTCAAAACCGAGGACGATATTGTGAAATTGCTGGAAGAATACGATGCCTATAAAGCGGGCAGGAAAAGCAAATCCTAGCTCATAAACTTGATTTAGTCAGGCTGATCGGTAAACATATAGCCCACGCCTTTCAGGGTTTTGATAAACCCGTCGCCAAGTTTTTCGCGTAGTTTGCGAATGTGAACATCCACAGTTCTTTCGAGAACATAAATATCAGCGCCCCAGATTTTTTGAAGAAGTTCTTCGCGGTTAAAAACCTTATTGGGACTTTGAGCCAGGAAGAATAGCAATTCAAACTCTTTTTTGGGTAGAATAATGGATTTTTGATCCTGCGTAACCGAATAATTCTTGCGATTGATGGAAAGACCGGCAATCGAGAGTTCTTCGCCCGGATCCGATTTTTGGGCCTCGCGCCTGAACAGAGCGTTGATCCGGCTCATCAGGGCTCTGGGTTTAATGGGCTTGGTAATGTAGTCATCGGCGCCTATTTCAAAGGCAGCAATCTCGGAATATTCCTCGGAGCGGGCCGTCAGAAAAAGAATGTACGTATCGCGAAGCTCGGCATCCTGTTTCAAAATCCGGGCAGTTTCGATGCCGTCGAGCTGAGGCATCATAATGTCCAGCAAAATCAAATCAGGAATAAAGGTTTTGGCAGTTTCAATGCCTTTTCTTCCGTTTGAAGCGGTTTTTACTTCGTAGCCTTCTTTTTGAAGGTTATATTCCAGCAATTCAACAATATCGGGATCATCGTCAACCACGAGTATTTTCTGAATTACCTGGGTTGCTTTTGCGGCGCTCATGTTTGCGTATTTGTGGTGTTGTTTTCCGGCTCGAAATTAGCAGATGTGCTAGTTGGATTATCTACGAAAAGCTAATCATAACATAAATTTAATATCACCGGTGAGTAATCAGGAATAGTTGTTGCTGCTCATTTGTCATCAATAAGTCCTGCTCGTTTACAAACAAAATCGCTTCCATTTGTTTTTTGGCGACTTTAATGCAGTCGGTTGGTTTTTTAAAGTTAATGACTCCATCGGTTATATCAAAGATGAGAATCTTGCCATACGTCAGTAGCGCAAAGCGGGTACCCGATGGATTTATATCAGCGGATGTTACCTGACTATTGATTGAGATGCTATCGAGAAGCATAGCGCTGTGGTGGCCGGGCCGGGCCGGGAGTTGATATAACTTAACGTACGGGTTTGTTTTACTGCGATTTTTGGAAAAGAGAAAGAGGTTGTTCTTTTGGTAAAAAAAGGCCTCACAATCAAAATTAAGCTCGTCCGGGGCTGGTGGGAAAGCTTTTTGATCTGGATAATCGAACGTGATTTTTGAGGTGACAGGCTCTCCGGGCCGGGCTATATAAATGGCAAGATCTTTGCGTTTGTTGGCATTGTTCCCGATGTCGCCAATGTAAACGGTTCCATCAGGTGCCTGGGCCAAATCTTCCCAATCCACATTTTGGGCAGATGGTATCACCCAGGTAGAACGCAAATTGCCCTGATAATCAATTTCATAGAGTTCAGGTTTTCCGCCGCTGTCATTATGTGTCCAGAATGTTTTGTTTCTTTCATTCCAGGCAAGTCCCGAACTTTCATTCGCAACCTGTGGAAGCGTGCCTATTTTACTAACTTTGTAGTCAGAACGGGCCTTTTGAAAACCATTCTCACGCTTGTCGGACTGGCAACTGCAAAGCGCAACCTTTAACGCAAACCAAACATAAACCAACTTTACCATGAATGTCTCTTCGGGGTCTGTACAAAACAAAGGTAATCAAACGCCTGTATACCTGAAATCGGCGGCTGTGATGATCTCGCTGATTGCCGGGGTATATATATTACACGCACTGCGGGAAACACTGATTCCGCTGGCATTTTCGGCCCTGATTTCTATTTTGTTACACCCCGTGTGTGTACGAATGGAGCGATGGAAATTTCCCCGTATTCTGGCAATTACGCTCAGCATACTGCTGTTTATAGTTGTAATTGTAGTTTTGATCTATTTGGTAACGGTTCAGGTTGCGAGCTTTGCCGACGAGCTTCCCCGGATTACTGAAAAGGCCGAAGCGCTGCTCGAACAACTGCTCTCGATGGGCGAACAATACCTGAATGTAAGCCGAACTCAACAGGTAAGTGAAGCCAAAAAATACCTCATTACGGCTCTCAGCGACAGCCGTGCCATGTTGCTAGGTACTTTGGTAGCTACAACCGGTACACTTACAACTGCCACATTAGTACCTCTTTACGTATTCTTTATACTTCTTTACCGCGACTTTTTCAGGCGATTTGTTCATAAAGCTTTCTTCCAGGTTCCCAATCAGGCGCTGGATAGTATTTTGAGTAAAATTTACAGCGTTATCAGGAGTTACCTGGCGGGCTTGCTGCTGGTGATAGGGATTGTGGGCGTGCTCAACACGATTGGATTACTTATCTTAGGGATTGACTATGCAGTTTTCTTTGGGTTTCTGGCCGCCTTTTTGATTTTGATTCCCTACATCGGAATTTTGATCGGGTCTATTTTTCCGGCCTTGATGAGCATTATTACCGAAGATTCGCCCTGGTATGCATTGGGAGTAATTGGGGTCATGAGCTTTGTGCAGTTTCTGGAAGGAAATTTTATAACCCCCAATATTGTAGGCTCAAAGGTGAGTATCAATCCGCTCGCAGCCATTGTGATGTTGTTGCTGGGCGGGCAATTGTGGGGTTTGCCGGGACTAATCCTGGCCTTGCCCCTGACGGCAATTCTTAAAGTAATTCTGGATGCCAGCCCATCGCTCGAACCCTACGGATATTTGCTGGGAGAACCGGGTCAGGAAGTGGCAGAAGAAAAAGCAATGGAAAAAAAGCAGGTGAGGGAGCGGATTCAGGAACGGCCCGGCCAAAGGCGCAAACCCAATGCCCGGCCTGTGAATAAGAAGTCAGAAGAACTACGGGAAGCTGCTAATACACTTAAATCTTATACGCGTCCGGAACCTGCGACAGAGGTAAAGAAAGTGGTAGTCGTCAGCGAAGCGACCACCGAATCGGGCGAAGTAAAAAAACGTCGCCGTCCGTCGCGTCGTCGCAAAAAACCGAACACCGGTGGGGCTGATGCTCCTAAAAGTCCAGCGGATCAAGATTCTTAAAGTGGCCGTTCATTCGGATGCGGGCTTTGGTCCGCTCAACTTCCGAAACAACCGGGATAATTTTTTGAAGATGTTCAACTAAATACATTTGCCGTAAACTTTCTTTGGGTAAGGCTAGCAGCCTGTATTCGTCGGATAACGAAAGCCCTACCTTGTGCGCCACCTGAAACGAAAAGGGAGCTTTTGTTTTGTCGTACTCAACGGGTGTATCCAGTAAAGTATGCAGGGTTTGGAGAAGTTCCAGCAAGCGGGGCGAAGGCAGTTGAACGTCCGTGTCTTCGGTCAGAAACGAAACCTCGCCTCCCGCATAGAGCTTATCACTAACCGGATTTACGAAAGAATCAATTTTAAAAACCCGAATCCCTTGGCTTGATATGTCCATACGGCCATCGTCGTAGCGTTTGTGCAGGGCTACCACCTTTACTTCGGTTCCGAGTTCGGTCAGCTTGTTGTCCAGATAAATCGGGATTCCAAACGACTTTCCGGTTTCGAGACATTCACTAATCAGCTGTCGATAGCGGTCTTCAAAAATGTGTAAATTGAGTTTTTCGCCTGGAAAAACGACCAGATTGAGTGGAAATAGAGGTAAAAAAGCAGACATTCTTTAAAACAATTTAGGGCTGTTCAGATTCGACTTTTTCAACGCTTAGCCCAATTCCCAGCACAAACGGCAGCGGATTTTGCCGCATCGCCTGCGAAAAAGTCAGGGTATAGGTTCCGGTTTTAGGAAATTGGTACTTGCGCATAAAGATAATTTTGTGGTCAAACAGATCACCCAAACCACTTCCCAAAGGCTTTCCGGTTTTTTCATCCGAAAGGTACACTTCGTCCAGCCGTGGGGTCATCCACGGACCATCAGGTCCGGTCATCTCGCGGTTTATGTACAAGTTATAGTAAGGGTACTGCTGCCCGTTTCGGATCAGATAGTAGAGATTGTACTGCTGCGTGGTGTCGTTTACTTCAAATGAAAACGTATACTTTTTGTCAAGAAACCATTGCCCTTCGTCAATATCCTCATACGCTTTGTAGAGGGTAGTAGAATCACAACTCAGGCAAAAACACAGCACGGACGTGAGGGCTGCCAAACGAAAAATGTTCATGTATTGCGTAGTAAATAGGAGGTAAAATTACGGCAGTCACCCGGCCTTTCAAAAAAAAAAACTCTCAGAAGACCTGCTCCTTAAAAAACCGTTTCATCCAGGTTTGGCCAGCCGGAACCTTCCAGCGCTTCATCCACTGGGCTTTGGTTGCCACCAAATTGTCAAAAACCAGCGTTCCCGGAGTAATAGCTTCGTCAGCAATGGCCTGCTTTACTTCGCTGACGGGTAGACTGTTCAGTATATTATTTTCAGTCAAATAGACCACCGAGCGGTCAAAAAAGTCGATAGATAGTTGCTGGCCAATTTCCTGCAGCCAATGGACCGATTTATCAATAGCGCAGCCGCTGGGTTGTTCGCGCGATTCGTCAACGGCAATGACAACAAAGCGATTATGGAACACTTTTCCAGACGAGAGCAGCGGTTTGTTGTGGGCTTCCCAGCCGTCGAGTGCCGCCGAAAGAGTTTCGGTAATGAGGCTTACTTCCTGCTCACTAAGGGAGCGGTTTGCCTGATAAATCCACACACGAGCGTTAAAATCAATTTTGTCAAAAGGAATATACATAGCCAGAATCGGTTTGTTAATTAACTTGTATGTACCAAAACACGGAACTTTGGTGGGTGGTTCGTATTTTTAAAGCTCGCCAGCTTTGCTGCTGAGTTGCACAGGTGTTTTTTTACGAGAAATAAAATTCAATCTACTAACGCTTCGACCGAATGTTTTCTTTTCAATTGGCCACAATATCCCATCTTTCCACGCTTCGGGCATTTAGTGAGCGCCTTTTTAAGCAAACCTACGCACCTTTAAATACGGACGAAAACATGGCGCTCTACTGTGCAGAAGCCTTTTCAGAAGAAAATTTTGTCCAGGAATTTCATCAGGGAAATATACGGTATTGGCTGGCCATGAACGATGATGTTCTGGCAGGTTATACCAAGCTGATTCTCAATAGCCCCTCGCCAGGTGGAACTTTATCCGGGGTCGAAATGGCCCGTTTTTATATCGATACTCCTTTTCAGGGACAAGGCCTTGCCAGGCAGCTGATGCACCACTGCCAGCAGTGGATGCGGCAGGAGGGCTTTCAGGAAGTTTGGCTGGGTGTATGGCCGCAGAATCCACGGGCTGTCCGGTTTTATCAAAAAGAAGGATTTGAAAAAATAGGAACCGCTGATTTTATGCTCGGAAACGACCGCCAAACCGACGATCTGATGCGTAAAATTTTATAGTCCGTCCGCCTGAGCGATCAGTTCGGCAAGGTCAAAGACCCGAACGGAGTCTTCCTTTTCTTTGTTTTTTACTCCGTCCGTCATCATCACCATACAAAAAGGACAGGCCACCGCAATCGTATCAGCGCCTGTATGCAGTGCTTCTTCGATGCGCTCAATGTTCACATCCTTTTTGCCCGATTCCGGCTCTTTGAACATCTGTCCGCCGCCCGCACCGCAGCACAGTCCTTTGGCTTTGCTCCGTTTCATTTCGATCAGGTCGGCATCCAAAGCTTCCAGTACTGCCCGTGGAGCTTCGTAAATGTCATTGGCCCGGCCCAGGTAGCAGGAGTCGTGGAAGGTAATTTTGCGGCCTTTAAACGTACCTCCACCAGCTACGGCCAAACGACCTTCGTTGATGAGTTGCTGCAAAAACTCCGAATGATGGATGACCTCATACGTGCCGCCCAGCTCGGGATACTCGTTTTTGAGGGTATTGAAGCAGTGCGGACAGGCGGTCACGATTTTTTTTACCCCGTACATATCAAGTACCTGAATATTGGCCATTGCCTGCATCTGAAACAGAAATTCATTGCCCGCCCGACGCGCTGGATCGCCCGAACAGCCTTCTTCGGTACCCAGAACGGCGAATTTGATGCCGAGTTTATTCAAAATCTTAACAAAGGCAATCGTCACTTTCTTGTAGCGATCGTCGAACGAACCGGCGCAACCGACCCAAAAAAGTATTTCGGGCGACTCGCCCCCGGCGGCCATTTCGGCCATTGTAGGAACCTTGTATGATTGCTCTGTCATGAGAATAGGAGATGTCGTTTTTTTACAAAAAATAAAATTAGAATATAAAATAATGTGTTAATAACCAAAGGATTAATCCTGAATGAAGCGTTGGCCTCCCACCAGAAAGCCAATGGTAAGCAGACTGGTCAATGGAATAAAAACTGCAATTGGCAGCCATTCGTAGGGCGTGTTGTCGTAGGTATAAATGGCTACACCTTCCAAAAACAGGAGTATCGATAGCACGAGCAGAAATTGTCCGGCCCAGCGAGCCAGGCCTTTTCGATCGCGGATTTTGGAGGGGTCTTTCGGGAAATTAGAAAGCAGATTCGTCGCTTCTTTCTTCCAGATATAAATCCCCAAACCTGCTACTAAAATGGCTACACATCCAAGAATGAGAATAATTTCCATTGTTGTTTCTGTTTAGCAATTCAACGGGTTTAGCTGTGTTTATTTCAAACTTTCGGCCCAGTTGAACCGGTCTCCGGGGGAGAATTTCCAGGGTGCCTGATTGGTTTCCAGATTCCCGAACATGGCATTCCACGAACCGGGCGCTTTGGCTTCGTCCATGATCTGATAGCGGCGAAGCTGCAAAATAATATCCAGCGGATTGATCAGAATGGGGCATTCCTGTACGCAGGCGTTGCAGGTTGTGCAGGCCAGAATCTCCTCTTCCAGGATATAGTCGCCGAGCAGTGCTTTTCCATCTTCTACAAACGTCCCTCCATTGGCCTGCATGTTTCGCCCGGTCTCTTCGAGCCGGTCGCGGGTGTCCATCATGATCTTTCGAGGCGATAATTTTTTACCCGTCATATTCGCAGGACAAGCCGCCGTGCATCGTCCGCATTCGGTGCAGGAGTAGGCGTCCATCAGATTTTTCCAGCTCAGATCCATGACATCGCGTGCCCCAAAACGTCCGATTTCGGCAGGCGCTTCGGTCGCATCAGGCTGCTCCATGCCGAGCATGATTTTTACCTCCTTCGTAATTTCGGGCATGTTATGCATTTCGCCTTTCGGAATCAACCGGGCGAAATAGGTATTGGGAAACGCCAGCGCAATGTGCAGGTGCTTGGAGTAGGTGACGTACAGGGCAAATCCAAAAATGCCCAGAATGTGCAGCCACCATGCGGTGCGTTCCAGGGCAATCAGGCTCGTTTCGCTCCACCCGGTAAACAGCGGCGTAAGCCATTGGCTGAACGCAAAATTTCCGGTTTGGGTGTAATGCGCACTTCCCATATCCTGCAACACCAAATCGGCAGCGTTCATCGTCAGAATCGCCGACATCAGGACAATTTCGAAGATCAGGATCAAATTGGCATCTAATTCGGGCCAGCCGTTCATCTCCCGGTGGCGCGACGGTTGTAGTCGTTCGACCTTCGTGACGTTGCGGCGCAGCAGAAACACCACGCAAACCAATAGTACGCTGATGGCCAGAAATTCAAAGAAACTAATAAGAAATGTATAAAAACCGCCCAGAAAAGGCGCAAACAACCGATGTTGCCCCAGCAGACCATCCAGCACTATTTCGAGAACTTCCAGATTAATCAGCAGAAAACCCGCATAAATTACGAAGTGCATGATGCCTACGAGCGGGCGATCAAACATTTTTTTCTGACCAAACGCCACGCGCAGCATCATCAGCCACCGTTTGGAAGGCTGATCGGTCCGATCTTCGGCCCGGCCCTGTTGAATTGTCTTTTTGATAATGCCTATGCGGCGGGATACCAGCCAAAGGAGAGCGGCGAAAGTGGCGATAAAAGCCAGCTGTTGAATGATTTCCATAGAGATTTCCTTTTGCTACGAGTTTAGTTTGTCTGCGGGCTGAAAATTCAGCCCGACAAATAGTATGCATGCATACTATGCAAATATCTAAAAAAAAGGCAGGGACACAAGGTAGTAAGGTAAGATTATTTGTAAAAATGTTCAGAAAAAAATCAGGCCTGAGGGATTCAGGAGGGGGATTGAGCGGGTAAATGCGAAGTTTTTAAAAGATTTTGTCAAAAAGTTTTGGAAACCCAAAACAGCCTTCTATTTTTGCAGTCCCAAAAGGGGCCAACTGATCCGGTGATGTAGCTCAGTCGGTAGAGCAAAGGACTGAAAATCCTTGTGTCGGCGGTTCGATTCCGTCCATCACCACTTCTGACCGATTTGCTTTGAAGCCAACGTATATACTACGTTGGCTTTCTGCTTTTTAAGCCTTTCAAAAACCGAAATCTCAATTCCTTACACTGCGGTGGCACCAGAGGTGGCACCCTGGTATACTCTGCGGTGGCACCCTACATCAAAATTGCACAATGTAAGTTTGTCAGGGTGACAAAATTTCATATAGTTAAAAATAACTATGTTGGTACAAACATTTGAACAAGGGCGGGCTCAAACCAAACTTGTTCTAATAATGAAAAAAAAGAATGGACATTTTGTTTTGGAGACATCGCTCCAAACGTAAAGGTTACACAAACATTTATTGCCGGATTACCGTTTCCGGTGATCGCGCTGATCTTGGATCAGTGGGAATCAGTGCGTTATGGGATGAATTTGATCCTGGCCGAAACCGCTTCAAACCTACCTCCGGGAATGGTACTGCCTACAATCAACTCCTTTCAAACATTGAAAACGAGTTACTGACAATTTTTAATACACTCTGTCAAAAACGTCAGCCTTTTACGGCAGATACAATCAAGAGGTTATATCTAGCCGAGTCGGATGAAATTGCCACCTTAGCAGATGCTTTCGAGCGGTTCATTGTCGACTCCGGAGTAAAGCCCAATACACTTAAATCCTATCGAGGTATTCAGGCTGCATTGTTGGAGCATCTTGGTAATGTCCGGCAAACAAAAGTGTTGGTATCAGAATTCGATTTACCCAAATTTTTGGCTTACCGAAATTTCCTGACTCATAAAAAAAAATATGCTGAAAGCACTAAGCGTAAACATTTGAGTGTAGTAAAGCAAGTCTGCATCTTTGCCAAATTACACGGTCTGAGCCCAAACAATCCTTTGGAAGGATTTAAAGTAAAAATGGAAGAAGTGGCTGATCCTATATTTTTAACCCAAGAGCAATTTGAGAAACTTAGGGCCCATCGTTTCCAGAATCCCAGACTTCAGCGGACGGCAGATGTGTTTATTGTTTACTGCCGTACCGGGTTTCACTATGAAGATCTCAGAGCACTTGCCCGAAATTTTGAGAAAGCTGTTCATATTGACGAGCAAGGTCGGGAGTGGATTCAATGGCGACGGATAAAAACCGGTATCATGGCACGTGTTCCAATATTTCCAGAGGTAGTAGAAATAGTGGAAAAGTATGGAGGTTGGCATAAGTTGCCTTTTACCAGCAATGTCAAGATGAATGATTACCTGAAGCTCGTAGCAATGGAGTTGAAATTCCCGGAACCGCTGGCGTCCCAAATCAGCGTTAAGACCGGTCGGAAAACATTTAGCAGTTATCTGCTTAATACACTCGGCTGGCGTCGTGGAGCTGTTAAGGTGATTCTTGGACTCCGGACAGATCGCAGCCTGGATGCCTATGCTCGTGAAGATGAGCGGTTGATTAGGTTAGAATTAGAGGAAATGTAATTCAATATGTACTAGTAGAATTAATGTAAAAAAGCCCGATTTGGTATTTTTCACCTACGGGCTTTTTCGAAATCAAGCTTGTGAAATTTCACACCAAACTTCTTCCCCACGCTCCAACGCATCATTGATCTCTCGGATCAGCGGATTAGCCACCTTCCGGCTATTATTTACCAGGTACTCATTTTTAAATACGGAATAAGATTGCCCAGGGAGCAGGCAGCCAAGGGTGTCTTTGATAAAATTCCCGGGATGAATCATGATATACTCAAACCCAGGAACATTATTGAGGTAAGGGAGCCACCGCTTAAATTTTGGTGAGTAACGCATCGTAACCCGGTAGCGACCGGTCGGGATAGCCGTTTGTCCCCATACCTTGATCTTTTGGATTTCATCCAGAGTCATATCACTTCGTAGGCCACGGTCTTTATCTTCCAGGATGTATTCCCGTGCGCTACCATTTACAAAAAACTGACTGAGGGTACTGTTCGATTTGAAACCAAAACGGTTTACTAAGATTTCCATTCTTTTCTTTCCTTTAATGCCTGAAACAAAAAATAGCCCAGCGTTCCATGCAAGGCTAAAATGAAAATGGGTAGCCATTCCATTAGCCAAGTACGGTTTTGGTTCCCCGATCCAGCTTACGGTTAAGCTCATCAAACTTAGCTCCGAGACCATCAACTTGATGGCGGATTTCTGTGATGTTATCGCCCATTCGCTGCTGATCATCCAGGCGACCTTTTACGGCTACGAGTACTTCAATGGACTTCTGGCTAAAATCGCCCATTGCTTTGGTGACCTCTTTATTGTAGTCTTTTTCTTTGGAATAGAGCTTGTAAAAAACGTATAACCCCACTACTAGCACAATGACGGCAAACGCGTAGCCGGCCATTGAGGCGGGTGTTACATCGCGGGCAAGGTTAAAGCCTTCGGTCAGTACCTTCTGCTCGACTGCCTGAGCCAAAATCAAGTGTTTCATTTTCGTAGTAGAGTTATAGCTGCCAAAAAAATTGCTGCGAAAACCGATAATCCGCATAAGAGCATCATGGCCTGAATCATCAGTGGCGTATGTTTATCTTTTTCAGAGGTGAGTGTTTGTACTTGCGTTTCTTCCTGAGCGCTTTGCTGCCGGGTACCCGACTCACGTACGATTTCCCGGACGGGGTAAGGCTCAGGAACCCGGATCACGTAGGGGACGGGTAGGGTGTCACGGCGAAAAATGGTATCATATCGTACCTGACCAGGTAAATACTCTCGTATTATCTCCCGTTGCCATTGCTCCCCCATATCAGAAGAGCGATAGTGCGAACTGTCTGACCTGCTGGTAAGTCGATGGATGGTTCGGCAATCAGTTAACAGGCTAAATAATCCCAGCAAAAACAAAAATCGAATCAGTTTCATAGGCTTAGTCTCTGCGGGAGTCGCCCCAAAATTCATCATCGACTGGTTTCAGATAATTACTTCCTGTCCAGGCTGGCGCAAAAATTTCCTTCCCCTGCCAGTAGGCGGGGGTAATGGAAACTTCGGTAACTGGTCGATCAGGGCGAACATAGGGTTTGCCGATATACTTTGTTAGGTAGCGCAAGTGCGGCTCCATTCCCCGAATTTCAGCTGGGCAGTAGGACATACTTAGGTGGATCACCTGCACGCCGGCCGCATAACTTTTTTCAAACTCACGTTCAAGCTGGCCAAGGTTTATCCCGGTGCAATACCCATCACTTGACAAATCAAAGGGGTCATATTCGTTCATACTTATCTTTCCCATGCCCAAATTCACTGCATTTACGAGCAGTTTGCGGGAGTTATCCCAACGGTCATTTCCATCAGTTCCAAACAAGCCATCCGCTCCCGCTGCCTGGCTTGCAAAATTTGCGTGCAGGTACCAAGCGTTTTGGGGTGATCCGGCGTCTGGATAGGAATACACAGAAAGGACTTTTCCTCCGGAGCCTTCCTTTACTGCTTTTGTGAAGTTCTCAAAATAGCCAGTGAGCGTTAGGGAAATAAAACGGGCAAAGTCCTTTCCCAAATTTGTACTCATATCAAGTGCAGCACCATTTTCCCATTCAACAATGTACGGTCGTTCGTAGGGAAGGTTTTTAGCCAGTCTGAATTTTCGGAATCCTTCCTGAAATACAGGTTCAAAACCAGTGATTTCCTTAGCTCCGCCATATCCTTCACCAACAACTGGGTTGGTAAATTCTTCGGCACTTGCCGTTCCAAGGCTTAGGTAATAGGCACCCTCATAGCTGCTCAGCTCTGCGGACAGCTCTCGGATAGCAGTGTATAATTTGGCATTCATCAGCTCAGAAGCAAGTGAGCCCATCCGCTTATCCGTTTCGATTTCGTGCTGCTTCCCTCGATGTCCTGTCACGTAGTGGCCCTCCGGAATAAATCCGTCACCTTGTTTGCGCCAAGGCCAGAACAAAATGGATAGTTTTAACCCGCGCGCGCGGCAGTATGCAATCACCTTCTGCAAGCCCTGTCGGGTAAAATTGCCCTGGGTTGGCTCCCATTCGTTCCAACGAATATTGAGCCGAATACCTGTAATGCCGTATCCCCAGTCATAGCGAAAAGCTTCAATTCTTTCAGGCCAGTCATGATGAAGACCGTTTTGGGAACCAGGTTCGTAACCAAATCCAGTCAGATTCATAAAGAGCTCGTAGGTAGCTGTACCTGGATCAGTTCTATCCGGAATTAGTACTCCGCTTTCATTTCCCGGAATGACAAACTCCTTCTGATCAGAACCCGTGCAAGTATTACCCGCTAATTTTAACTGATAAATTCCTGGCTCCAAATTGGAGTACTGCACTCTGATCACGCTTGATGTTGGTTTGATCTGTCCAGAGCGGACCACCTGACCAGCCTTACTGATTTGGAAATCCAGACCAAACACATTCTTACCGTGGAACTGCACTCGGGCTTCCGAAGTCGTGATATTGGTTATACTTCGTATCTCCGGCCCAGCCTCGCAGGGAGTGGGGCTGATCACCACCGGGGGCGTTACCGGAACAATGGGTGGTTGGGTACCCAGGGCTGAATCCAGAACGGCACGTACCCATTCCTGTGTGGCCACGGTTCCTGAACCAGGAATGGTTAATGAGAGACGTTGCTGAGCCTGAATTTGACTGGTCCAAAGCACTAGCAACAGACCGATAGAAAAGAGCTTTTTCATAAGAAGAAAAGATTTGTTTGGTATGCTTTGAGCCAAATCTCTCCTCATTTGGAGGGTTATACTAGGACGGTAATTTACCTACGCCAAACGTCCAGGGTGCTGTATCCACCGAGCGGCAATCTGGCTTTTACAGCTGCCACATAGTAGTCAAGCCCCCGAACGTGGACGGCCACATCTTCACCTGCGCGGCGGTGAAAATCCAGCTGAGCCAGTTGGCTCGCAGTCATTGCTACCTGGATCTGCGCCGGAAAAGTCCGGAGCCGAAATTCCTCAAATCGCTTCCAATACTTATCCCTTAGATTGTTGGAGCCCACAAAGCTTAGGCTTGTGGTTCCGTAGCTGCTTGACGCCCTGGGCACATCTTCAATCACGCCTTCCCAAAATAAGAATCTGGGCCTAAACTTTTTGTCCATTTGTCCGGTCAAGGGCGTTATGCCCTGTTGCTCGGCCTTCGGAAGTCCGGTTGCTTCATCCATGATCAGCGTGCTAAACTTCCCTTTTAATGTCAACAAGGTAGTTTCAAGATACTCCGGTCCGGTATATTTTGCCACCGCAGGCGGTATCGTTTTCATCAGGCCATCATCCCCATCCAGCTCCCAATCCAATTCCAGACGTCGGTCGGTCATATTTCCCGGATACAGACTTGGTAAAGTATAAGGCGTTAGATCCAGCCTGGTTGGCGTGGCCAGCTTTTGTTCAGTATAGCTTAACATCACGGCCCGGCGCTGCACATCAAAAAACACACTCAGGCCAAAGGGCGGGAGCGTCAGTGCCAGCATCAATGTCCGCGGGCTCAGCTCGGCGGGCAGGTGGTTACGATAGTCCAGGGTCGTGGCTCCATCGAGCGCAAAAGTGTTGTAGATGATCAGGCGCTGCGCGTCCGGATCTTGCATAAACTCACCGCTTAATGTAAAGCCACACAGCTCGCCTAATCTGCGTAGCACCCAGTGTAGATTGAACATCGGTACCTTCGGCGCTCCGGCCACGTAGCCGGTACCGGCAAGGTATTCGTTCACTTTTCCCGAAAAACCAGCAACTGTGTTAGTCCCATAAAATTGATTGTTCAAAATCGTAGGTAAAGTATAAACCGTTTGGCCGGCCACGATTTTCTCCGGAACAATATCCGCATGATCAGCCGGGAGAACCTCATTGCCAAACTCAATCTGATTAAGCGGCACGTCCCGCAGATCACCAAAGAAATCACCCAGATTACTGCCAAAACTCAGCTCATATCCATCAGGCTTTACACCTTCCAGGGTTGTAAAGCCCCGCTCAATCAGCTCCCCATCCGCATACTGTTCGGTACGGTAGTTCTTCGGCTCCCATACGGCTGCCGGGTCTGCTGCATACTGAAACAACCGGTTGTTTACCGGCGAGTAGGGTACTGTAAATCGGTAGACCTTAGAGCCTTGCACGCTGCCAAAAGCAAAGATCGGGTTGTAGCGTTCCAGCGTAAAGGCAGTGCCGGGAGCCAGGTGCAGCGGGGTGCCATCAAGCCTTATATCAATCATTCGTTTCATTACAAATCATTTTTAATAGCCATACTCGTTACGTCAGCGGCTCGGTTCGAGGCTTCGGCTGCCCGGTTGGAGGCAGCAGCAGCTGCTCCGGCATTGTCAGCCGTACGGTTAGCAGCTCCAATAAGCTGATCAATTTTACCAGACATACCTTTGGTGGCATCGGCCAGCTCGGTTACCACTTTTACAGTTTGGGCAGTGTTTCGGGCAATTGCGGCCATCATGTTCTGGCTCGCCTGGATCTGCGCGTTGGTAGCCCCAACGGTAGCATCCGCATCGCCCACGTCCTGGTACTCGTTTCCGTTAAATCCTTCGCTGTAATCACCCCCATCGCCAAAATCTACTCCGGAATCAAACCCACTTCCATCGCCATAATCACTTCCGGCTCCGTAGTCATCAGCTCCATAATCGCCATAATCATAGTTCATGTATGATTCCATTTCAGCCTTGGCGGCCATGTCTGCGTCATACTGTTCCTTCATCTTTTTGTCGTATTCTTTGCGCTTTTTGGAGCCAAACAGGTACATCTGCCCGGCTTTCATGGGTTCCAGAAAATCCCGATAATCTCCACCATCCGAGCCAAACAAGGCACCTTTTTCGGCAAACACCGGTGCACCATTTCTATGTAGCGATGAGTTCAGCAGTTTGTCAATCACCTTTCCATTGTTCTTGTAAGTATTGCGGCTCAGGATCAATATAGGCTCTCCGCCTTCCATTTCGCCCACTTCGTCACCGGTGTCTCGACGTATCAGGGCAATGCCCGATTGCCCGTAGCTACTGCCGTGGGCAGGACCTTCCGGTACTCCGCCATTCCGGATCTTGCCACCTTGCGCAAAGGTTGGCGGTTGTTGTCGTTTGATCATCGCAATTTGAGCTACCGTCGTAGCTGCTGCGGCCGCCACCCCTACAAGTCCGAGTGGCCAACCCATGGTCGCCAGTGATTTCAATGCGGCCGCTGCCCCATTGATCACCGCCATTGCTATCTGTCCGGCCTGGTCACGCCGCCAGGCTTTCAGTTTTAGCTGCTTTTCTTTTTCATCGGCTTGTTCGTTGATATTGGCAAGCCCCGTTTCATAGGTCACCTTATCAATCAGGCCCTTCTGATATTGCTGTTGAAGCTTCTTGATTTTATCGTCCCTTTCCCTATTGTTTCGGTTAATCTGCATCGTCAAATACAGCTCATTCGCTGCACTTAACACTTCCAGTCCCCCCTTCACAATATTGAGAATTTCCATTGTTTTGCCCGTCCAGCCTTGAAGGCGCTCATCCTGCATCGCCTTCTCGTTTTGGAGTTTCTTATTCAGAAAATCATTGAAAGCATCAAAATCACCTTTCAACAAACCTTTCAGCATGCTAAAAAAGCTTTCCTGATTCGCTTTCCTTTCTTCCAGGCTCTTTCGCTCAGTATCGCGCGTTTCAGCATTATGCTTGGCATTGGCAGCATTCTTATCCGCAATCAGCTTCGCATCAATGCCCCGGATGGTAGTATCGAGCTCGCTTAGGATTTGCTTCTTCTTGTCCGCGTCGTCCCCGGCCAGTTTAATCAGCTGATTACTCGTTTCCACGGCCTTAGCTCGTTCGGCGCGGGCAATGTCCTCAATCTTGCGTAGCTCGTTTTGGCGTTCCAGCTCTATCAGGTCTAGTTTCAGCCGTTGGCGTTGTTGGATCGTCAGCCGCTCGTTGGTAAGTGCATGCTCCAAAATTGATTTTGTCGTAGCATATTCCTGATTCAGTCGCTCAGTCCGCAGCTGCTCTTCCAGTCTGCTGATGGCATTCAGCTTTTTGGTTTCTTCGGCCAGCGCTTTGGCACGGGCATCGGCTTCAAGTTTTTCAGTATCAGCCTTAAACTTTGCCCGCAGAGCAATCTCGTAGTTGACCTTCGTCAGATCATCCGCCTTGGACTTGGCGTTGTTGGCCAGCTTTTCATTTAGCTCATATTCCAGCAGCTTTTTCTTACGGGCGGTATCGTCCGTAATGGCGTCAATCGCCATTTTTTCAATGGCCTTGTTTGCGGTTTCATTGGCTTTTACCCGGTCGGCTTCTTCTTTTTCTGCTTTGGCCTTGGCTTTTGCCTGCTCCGAGTCCCGGTGCTTTTGAGCGGCTTCTTCCTTTTTGGTCAGTCCCTGGGCATGAGTGGCGGTTTCCGTATTGACAATCTTATCAATCGTCTTTTTTTCTTCTTCGGCCCGGGCGTCACCTTGCTTCTTGGTCAGGTCGGCCTGAGCAGCTACGGCCGGCGCTTCAATTTCCTTAAACTGATCAACAAACGTAGATTTTAATCCGGCCTTAATCGTATTAAAGCTATTGACAGCATTGGTTTTGAGTTGTTCAAAGGTGATCTTCCCATCCAGAAACAACAGGCCGTCGATGATCGTCTGCAGTACCAGCACCAACCCGGCAGCAGCTGCGGCCACAATCCCGAAAATCACACTCAGGGTTTGCATCACCACCTTGGTACCATTGGTCTTTTCGTCCAGGCCAAAGAAGGCAGAAATCACTTTCCCAACACTGCCAAACAGATTGCTCAGTACGTCCCAAAGCATCATGAAGCTATCAAAGAGCGGGGTAGAGCTGTCAATTACATTCCCCATCACCTCCTGAAAAACGCCAAAAGCATCATAGGCCTTAATGATGAAGGGATTTAGCTTTTCGCCCAGGGCAACGCCCAAATTGGCAGTAGTAGCTTCCGACTGTTTCTGTCGGGCTTCCAGCGTTTCGTTATTGATCGCCGCCATTTTGTACGCTTCGTCCGTACCGGTTAAAGCTTCGGTAAATTCGGCTACCTGATCCCGGTGATTCATCAGATGTTGGGCGGCGACCACGTTTTCCGTACCAAACATCTTGGCCAGCTCCGCAGTGCTCATTTTTCGAGCTGAAAGATTTTCCAGTGATTTATCAAGCCCCACAATCTGTGGGTTCAAATCATCCGCCGAAGACATCAGCTTGATCAAGGTGTTCCGGAACATTGTTCCCGCCTGTTCGCCCTTTATGTTGATCGTCGAAAGCGATTGAAGCGCACCATTCGTTTGCTCGAAGCTCACATTTGCCGCATTTGCAACGGTACCAGAAGCTTTAAGCGCACTGGTCATGTCTGAAATCTCAGCTGATCCGACCTGCGCCCCAGCCGCAATGGCATTGATGAAGCGGCCAGCATCCGACGCCGGTGCATTAAACTGGTTGAGTGCCCCAGCCATTAGCTCGGTAGCTGGTGCGAGCTCAATCTTACCTGCCTGACTCAAAATGATCGCTTCCCTGGTTACAGCTGCCAGCGATTCTGCATTTTCCGTAAGGTCAGATTTCGCCGAACCCATCAGCTGATAGGCCGCCAACATTTCATCACCGGTCTTGCCCATTTGCGGGCCCAGCTTTTTAGCCTGTTCTTCGAGGTATTTCAGTTCATTGCCGGTAATTTTTGTATTTGCTGAAAGTTCAGCCGAAGCACTCTGAAACTTTTTGAAGTGTTCAATCGAATCGCCAACAAACTGCCCGATCATCCGGCCCGCTTCTACAATGGCCGTCACCACAAAGGCACCCATGATCCAGTCCTTCATCCTGCCCCAGGTACCCTTTGAATTATCGGCTTCTTCCGCAACCGCCCGTACATCTTTCCTAACAGATGATAGTCGGGTATTGACCTGTTTCAGCTCCTCGGTCTTTTTGATATAATCGTCCGTACCCGGCGTCAAATCCTTAATTTCCTTGCCAAGTTGCTTGGCATAGCCTTCCAACTGCTTGACAGTCATACCTGCCAGGCCCATCGTTTCACGGACTTTCTTGATTTCGGCTTCAAGAGCCTTGATTTCTTTTTGAGATTCGGCCCATTCTTTGGTGCCGCGTTTGAGGTCTTCCTGAGCTTTTTTGGTTTCCAGTAGCTTCTGCTCCAATTCGCCCAGAGCATTTAGGGCTGGTTTACCATTGATATCCAGGTTCCAGATTGAGTTTTCGACGAGTTGCATCCTAACACAGAAAAAGGTACGCTACGAAGATGCAGCGTACCTTTTTATTGCGATAGGACGAGTTTTATACATTTAATTGTTTTAACACTTATAAATATAAATGGTTAAATATCTGAAAAAATTTCAATTTCTAATTCCTTATAGACCGTAGTGTCTTCTGTTACCAAAGGTGCTAATGTATCTCTAAGAAAAGCACATTTATTATTTCCACATTGAGTTAGTGATAATTTTTTCTTTAACTCCGTAAAAATTGAACCACTTGCGGATTTTATATCATCTGCCGGATTTCCCCTTGCTATACTGTTATTTATGGCATCTATTTTTATTTGAATACATTCTTCGAATAATTCAGTCTTATTAACAGATATACATAGTTTTTTTATAATTTCATCATCTAATAAGTAGCTTTCAATATGTCTCCTTTTCGAGGTCTTTATGTTTTTGAGAAGGCACTCAGAGATTTCTTGTTGACTTTTATCGTCTCTATCAACAAATTTAATAATATTAGAAGATTTAAGAATATTTGAAACAACATTAATTGATTGATTTTCAATATTCTCTAATTCTGAGCTTGATCCAATTGAAACAAATTTTGTATTGTAATAAACTGATTCAAATATCCTTCCATATATTTGAGCATCAAAATCTTTATATTTTCTACCCTGAGAGTTACCTTCGCAAAAAACAATTATCTCTGGGGCAATTAACTGTGAAAAATCGGCAATTGCTAAATCAAAAAATTTATTCCAGATTGTTTTATCAATTTTAGTTGGCTGAATATTCTCAGTAAGGTCAAAGTCACGGTTATCAAAATCCAAAAAAACGACACTTCCAGGATTACTTAATTCCAATTCTTCAGCTTGCTTTAGCATGCCAATTGAATGGGTACTAATCCAAAGTTGGGAACTTTGTGGTATTAAATTAAACAATTCCTTTAAAAGTTTAGCTTGTAATCTAGTATGCATGTGAGCTTCAGGCTCATCTATAAAAAATACGCTTTCTTTATAATAATTTGATTTAATTATTATATCCAATATCAAATCGAAAACAGACTTTTCACCAGCAGATAAATTTTTATAATGAAAATCTTTTGACGTTCCTTTTGTAAAAAAGAAACTTCCATTTGTAAGAGGATTTCCTATTGAAGTAAAACTTAAATCATCAAATATATTAGCCAATGAGTTTTTAATTCTTCCAGTTAATTCATTTCTTAAATTTTCAACTGTTTTTTCATTATTACTTGTATTATATAATTCGCTTAATGAAGAAGCCACTAATCTTTGATAATTTTCAGAAACAGTTAAATCATTTTGCATTAATGTCCCTAATTTTAAAGTGTCTGTTGGGTCATTTTGAGCCATTAAATGATCAATACTAAAATCTGGTTCGTTCCTATAGGCAGTTCTAAAATAAAACTTACCTTTTAAATTAATATGGTCTATAATTTGTGGTTGATGAAACTCGATATCTACAAGACCAGACCAATTAGTGCTGTTATTTACATCTTTTTTAAAATAATATTTTATATCTCCTGTATTACCATAACCGTTTAATTTATACCATAAAGAAAAAGCTTCAAATAGAGATGTTTTCCCACTACCATTTGGACCAACTAATAAAACTAATTTAGTGGTTTCAGGTAATTGATCCACTGTAAGATCAGTAAATCTTTTGAAACCTTTTATTGAAATTCTCTTTATCTTCATATGAATTTATGGTTTAAGTACTTAGAGTAGTGTAAAAGCCAAATGCACTTTAAAAATACCCTATCCCCACCACTGATCTTTCTCATAAAACGGCCTTTCGTAGTACTCTTTCAATGCCTGCATCATGTCGGAAGGGAGTTTTTGCATGAGATACTGGCTGATATTATTGTAAATATCACCTTTGTTGATGTTGTAAAAGGGGTTTTTGGAGCGTTTGAGGGTGTTTCGGTCTTGCATGCTCCGGCCCAGCGCGTAGGCTAATCGGGTGGTGGCTCGCTCTGTGGTGATCGCTACCCGGCGGCGAGAGTTGATATAATATCCTGGCACAAATAGTGTCATAGCTTTGCCACTAATCGTGACAGTGTCATTGTTGATGAATTTTTCTATCCCAATTTGTTCGATGAATTCTACAAGGCTATCAACGTTTGGGAAATTGGCATAGCTAATTTTTTTCATGTCTTTGAAGCGCCCATAGCCGCGCATTCCCATCCGAAACTGAGCTTCCAGCTGCCCACTCACAAAAGTTCTTTCGGAGTAAAGCGAGCGTTTTAGTTCTTCGGTCAGCACCAGGCCAGCATTTTCCATTGCATAGCGCATTTGGCGGATGCCTTCGGTAAAAATCCGATCGCATACTTCTACCACTTCGCTTTCAAAGCGTTTGTTTATTTCGTCCTGAACATCCATCACTCAGAAAACAAATAAGCGTTTACAGGAATGGTAACATCCATTTCAATCAGCCAGCCTTGTACCTGGGCATTGGCTATACGACCAATGGGTAGTAGCCGATCCTGGTAAATTCTGAATTCTACTTCGTCATTGTCGGTAGCCGTTGCGGCGGTATACTCGGCACAGGTACGCACAAAGCCAATCATTCGGAGGATCTGTTTCCATGTGGAGTTTCGAGCTTCCAGTTTGGTAAGTGCCGTAAGGCCAATACCTGCCATTTTTTGCAGAACCATCACTGAGCAGGCAAACGTGGCACGAGTAAGGCCGGTAGCATTGTCAGTCAGGGGCGTTTCGGCAATTTGAGCAATCAGCACCCTTTGTCCGGGTGTGATACTTTTTTCAAAAAGATGTTGAATCTCCTGAGCGCCATCTTCGCCTGAGCTCACAAAATGGTATGCATCCAGGCCATCAATTTTGGCAGCAGCGGCTTCAAAAAAAGCGTTGAGCGTTAGCAGATCTATGATATGCAAGGGGTTATTCATTGGCGTTTTGGGTTTCTTCGGTGTTCAAAACATCATCTAACATTGCTGCCCAAACCAAGTGTGCAGGTTGGCGGCAAACCCTATCAAAATCGCCAAAGTGAGATTCCTTGGCTACGTTTTTTAGCAGCATTATCCATCCACGTCCGTCCGGGTAGCGGGGCTCCTCGGTGGCTGAGCCGCCAAAGATCCTCTCGTAATTTTTCAGAAATTCAAGAATACTACGTTCAAAATAATCAAAGAGCGCCAGCTTGATGGTTTCCGGTAGGCTCGTCAGCTTGTTTCCCCGATCGGCAGTGCGAGCTTCATTATATGGCTCCCGTACGTCACCGTCCCAATCATCCGATTGCTGAAAGTCAATCAGATCTCGGCGGGTTGGGCGACAAAGTGTGGCCAGGATTCGCTCATAGGCGCTCAGGTCTGGTTCGTGCGGATCTACCAGTGCCATGTATTCCATCAGGGCTACGCTCAGTTCCAGAGCCTTGGTATCCGTAAAGTTTTCTTCAAAAACATGGTAGCTGATACCCTCATGCACAAAGCTCTCAAAGGGGCGGGTAGTAGGCGGTGAGAATACCCAGGCAAATAAAGATTGCATAGCTTCCCACTGACAGGCATCCAGTAGCCAGCTACTCCATTCCTGAGGGGTGAGCATCAACCAATATTGTGCGGCCAGCTCAACAATTTCCGGAGTCCGTTCATCGGGTTGTAGCCGGCTAAATGCTATCAGGCTTCCCCAGTGCTCCGAGCTGCACTCGTGCCAACCTTCCGGCACAATGCAGGTTTTGTTTCGGTATCTAATAATGATCATAGTGGTAAGGCTTTTACAAGTAATTCGGCATCCCCCCAGTTTACCACCACGTTAGCAAATCGGTAGGTCTGATTACCGGACAAAATGGCTGATGTTAAATTTTTAGAAGGAATAGACAACCTGAATTCCTGAAATGGAGAGCCGCCGTAGCTAATCCGGACGTCAATATTATAGGTGCCAGCTGCCAGACCATTATCGGCATAGCGCACACTACTTTCAACATCCGTATTCGGCACGACTTCCACGTCATTAACTAGCAAGGCTATTACTGGGTCAAAAACCCCAGGCACATCGGTGGTCGTATTTTGAAGCGCCAGTGGTATCGGGGTTGTTGGGACACACGAGCCATTACTATTGGCTGCTGCCTGAGTGTCCAAAGCCTGAGCGGCTGCCAATGCTTTGGCATCTGCATCAGCCTGGCTGAGCTCCGATCCGTACGCTCCGGCCGGTAGGGTGATCGTCCATACAGAGCCAATGGTACCTGGTCCGCAGCCTGTGCGTTTGAGCGTTGACGAAATCTCTACGGATGTGCTCAGGTATGGTGTTGTTGTGGCCGCGCAGTCCTCCGTTAGCCAGGGCGAAATGTACCCTTCCGTGTTGGGAGTATTGGCTTTGGTGATTAGCGGACGCACATTTTCTCCACTGTCCAGGTAGTATTTTACCAATTCATTCACGATTCGGCGTCCGGTTCTCAGGCCATTGGCACCGATCTCACACGAAGTAGTCCATTCCCGCCAGCTCGTTGGGCGGCTCTCTTTTGCAATTCGGGGCAGAGAGCTGTACCGGCTTTGAGCATTGGCATACCGGAAAGTCAATGTGCGGTCAATTGGCCACTCGTCCACATTCTCAGTAACATACCCATCAAATAGCGGCATGAGCGGAATCCATTCTCCATCGGCCAGGTAAAACTCCTGCGAAAACAGCAGATCCTGCAGATAGCTTCGCTGCCTTTCGCTAATGCGGCCACCCAGCGTCAGCGACAGCTGCCGTTCGCCGGTCACCTCATTTATAAGATCTTCGGCAACAGTGGGCAGGTAATCATAGCCCACAAAACGGCTTACCAATGACCGGCTCACTTTTACACTTTCAACCAGATTTCCTACAAAAGCCAGCGTATCATATCCGCCAAGCCCGTTTTGATACAGCAAGTACTTTACCGTTTCAAAATGCTCATTCCAAACCTGATACGAGCGAGTTTCTGACACCACTTCCTGAGCCTCATTGCTCAGCCATACCTCATACCGGATTACCGTTTTGGGGCGGTTAAGCAGCCCCAAAGCTTCCATAGAGACAGGTAAGGCATACACCGTCATGAAGCTTACATTACTGATCGTACCAGCTGTATAGGTTTCACGGCTGTTATCATCATACAGGCAGCGCACCCGCACCCGAAGCTCCGAAGGAGTAGGGTCAAAGTTGGTGATGAAATACAGCCATTCCGGCTGATCCACCCGCACAAGTTTATTGTCAGGTTGCCAGGTCAAAAAACGGCGACCGTCCCCAATGTGCCGCGTAAAAAACAGATCGTGGTACGTATCATAATCCCGTTCAGCCACTCCCGCTTTGATCGCCCAGCAGCTCGTTTGCTGCTCGCTATCCAGCAAGGTATCCCCGTCGTAGCGTTCAATCCGGGTGTAGTACTGCCGGGTCAGGTTGGCGCATACCTGCACCTTGTTCGATCCAAACTCCGGCGGTTCGGTCGATAGCAGATCGTCCAGCCGGGTATGAATCTCAAAGTACGCACCGGCAGATGTAGTACTGCCTGCGGTCGGCGGCTGCTCACTGGCTTCGTGCCGGGAAAGCAGCTCGAAACTACTTCCCTGAAAACCCTTTTGAACCATCACTTCACAGAAATAGCGAAGATCGATCCGGCTTTGCCCTTCTGGCAAAACTACCGGATCGACAGACACCACCACCGGATTTCGGGTCAGTACCAGTTTCTGATGCGTAATATTTGCTAGGTAGTCCATATTACTTCATTCTAAATACTTTGGAATACTTGGAGTTGTCTGGAAGGCGGTTTGTTGGTTCCTGCCCGGCAGCAGTACTGGCCGCATAAAGCGGGTAATCTTCTGCATTCTTCCTTAGAAATGTACTCAGCGCATTCAGGTGCTTTTTCGACATGGTTTTCTCCTGTTCGACCAGATATGTGATGGTTTCGGAAGGGGCATTCTTACGATTGTAAATACCGTCAAAGTCAGAAAGAACGCGAATATTGCCTGATGGGAGGACCACGAATTGCAGGTTTGGCAAGGCCATCCAATAAGCGGTATGGGCCAGAGCTCGGCCAATTTTTTGGAGCAATAGTTTTTGTGGATCAGAGGTTGTACCGTTTAGCAAGGTCGTTTTGAGCGCATCAAACTGAGCTTGTCCCAGGCGAGGAAGAATGTAATCTTGCTCGGCCAACACAATGTAGGGGCGCAGATTGATGAATAAGCGGTGATTTCGTTCTATCACCGGCAGAAACTCACTCATGGTGGTGGCCGAGCTTAAAAAAAGCGTACGGGTTCTTTTCCCGGTTGGAGAGTTATGGTAGGTCGGATAGTCGGTTACGGGTTTACTTTCCATGTACTGTAACAAGGCTTCCAGACTTTCCACAGCATTTCGCTCGGTTTCTCTGATCCGCTTGTCCAGTACGCCGATCCGGACAGGGCTCGTTGATTCGGTACCCACTTCCTGCAAGCCGTTGTCGCCGTCATTCCCGATGGAAAAGGGCAAATAGTGTTGATAGGCAAACCAGGCCAGCACTTTCTTAACATAAGGCAAAAGAGCCTGATTCTCCGGGCTTAGATTATTCTGCTCAACCTGGGTGTCAAGTTCTGACACAAATGCACTGTCCAGGGCACGAGTTAATTCGCCATCCTGCGCCAGCTGAATGTAGGGAGCCAAAAAATCATCTGAGGTAGCCGCCATTACGGCCCGCCCCAGGTAGGCAATTATATCATTTACTCCTCTCAGTATCATCCTTTGGGTCTTTTGGGTCAGCTGAGTTGGGAGCTGACGTGGTTTTGGTTTCTTTTCCGGCAGGGTTCTTATCATCCGATACCAACAAAATATCGTGAAACCCTGCGTAAACGTCACGAGGAAGTTTGAGCGCTTTCTTGACGTCCGTATTGAAGATTGAACAGGTTAACTTCCGCTCTCGAGCAGTTCGGAAATGCTGTTGAAAATTTGCCGATACTTTCAGCTCTGATCCAGATCCACCAAGCATCTTTCCATCGCTCACGCCGGCCAATCCAGGAAGGATTCGGGATGCATTCGCAAATGCCAATAGGGCAATCTGATAGGCTTCGTGCAATTCTTTCGCATTCAAAGACCGTTTGATTTCTTCAAACTGAATAAATCCGGATAGTTTTCCATCAGGTGCCAAATCGCATTCATCGTAAATGATGCGGGGGCCAGTATCATTTTTCTCTGAGAACATTTCTTCCACGCTCTTGTAAAACTGATCGCGGACTTTGTCTTTCTGTTTTTCAAAATCGACTGGCTCGTCTGAGTTCTCGTCTTCGGGTACGCTTGCAGCCATTTCATCAAAGTAACGGGAGGCAATCCGGCAAATGTGCGCCAAATTTTTATTGTGCTTTACCGTACCGATCATAGACTGGGCGATGTAATTCATTACTTCAATCCAGTGTACCGACTGATCGCCCCAGTATTGAGCATAACCGTAATACGGCTGCCCACTTTGATATGGTTTAAGGTGAATCAGCGATTCCTCGAGCAGTTCGTTTGTAGGATCATAGACCGGTAGGATTGAACAGCCTTTCTCTATTGTTTCCTGATTCGTCCAGTCAGAACAAAGCAGATATGCCTTTACGATTGGGTCAGCCATTGTTGCCCGTACCACCAAAGAATCCTTTACAGAATAGATAGGCAGTCCATCCACCAATTGTCTGCGGACAAATGCATTGCCCGTTTCTACCAAAGCAGTATTGATTTGATCTACCACTTCACCCAGATCCGGAAGGCCATAGGCATCCTCGTATTCTTCAATGGCGCTGTTCGTAAATGGCTCACGGTGTAAAATCCCGTTGCGCTTCACGTGTTTGAAGAATCCAAACCCGCCGCCGTACAAAAAATCGATCCGGGCCTGAACCAGGTTTTGTGCATCGCCATTACTCCGAAGCAGCTTTACCCGATCATTTGGAAGCAGGTTGTTATCTCCCCACGGGTAATAGATGTAGCTTTTCTTATTTACATTGACGCTTCTTTCAGTACTTGGTTTTACGCCGGTCGTATCCCGTTGGCCAGTATCAGCGGATTTAACTGGAGCGGCGAAGGCAATCTTTCGCCTACCGCCTTTTAATTTGGTTATCGACATTAGAAACTATGGTCTATTAGGTGTCCATTAAATGTTACCAGCAAGCAAAAAAGGATTTCCCGTTTTAGCCACCGACCTCCTTGATCCCGGAACTCAAAACGCAGGTACCCTGCCCGCCGAGTTTCTTTTTTTACGCTCAAAAGGTCAGCTTTGGGTTGATTGGGTACACTGCCGGAGCGGTTACGGCAATTTTTCTTTTCGCCAAAAGTCCCGTCCTTTTTGCGGTAGGTGATGGAAAAAGTTTGATCACCCATCCGAGTCAACAGGTCAATCTGACGCCTGACATCTTTGACATAAATCGTTTGCATGGATCAATATTCAGGGTTCTAACTTGATTTGGGTAGGACGCTTTTTACCGGTTTACATCATTCCGGTGTTTGAAAATGTCTTTTCTTTGATAATCTGCGAGTTAGGCCCGAAAAACAACCTTTTTATTCCGCTACTCTATCAAGGGGTTGCCCGCCCTATATCGGATTGGCAATTGCCAAAACGGATTTTTGAATATATGCTAGGCTGCTGACGAGACACGAACCGGCCCTCGCCCTGAGCCAGTTAACGGGACAATTCGAGCAAATTTCTTGAAGACGATATAATCAAAAGCATCAGACAAGTGTGTTGCGTATTGCTGATCAAGTTTTTCGTCCAATTCTGATCGTTTGTCCTTTTCGAAGTTGTCACTAATGATTGGTGCATGCTGGAGGCTTATGAGTAGTGACTTGCACTCTAACTCGTTGATACGGATACGAGGAATAGATGGTCTTGATTCAGATAAGATAGTATTCACTACCCGGTAACGTATTTTGTAAGGAGGATAGGAATTCTGTACACAGTCTTTGACAGACCACCCTTTTTTACGTAGTACGGCTATGAGTTGTTGGTAGTGGGTAGTAACGCGGCCAGGATCTCCCTTTTTACCGGAACTATCACCATACAGATACAAGACCTTTTTTTTGTGGGCACTGTATTTAAGACAGAATTGATTAGCCAGTTCTTCTACCAATGTTGTATCAGCGCGCTTAACAAAGATGTTGTCGATGAATCGTAGTTCGGAAGGAAACTCCTGAGCGACGAGCATACAAGTGAAACGTGCGTTAAAATCGCAGCTGATTTCAAGGGGCTTGGAAGGGTCGTAATCTACCCTTTTATGAATGTACAGGCGCTTCTGATCATCAAACTGGTAGTCATACATTTGATTGTAAGTGTGTCGATTGGTACTCAGAGCAGCGTAATAAGCATTACTGAGCCGTACGACACGACGGTTTAGGATCTCTACTTCAAACGTTAGCTCGTCCGCACAGCTTTCCCGTTCAGTCTCAATAAAATTACCTGGTAAATTGTCAAGATTATCGTAGGCAGTAGCCTCCTGAAAGTAATACCGCTGGGGATCTTTTTTCATGAGTTCTTCTGTGCGGTAAATCCATTGTTGTTCAGGCGTCCAGGCTGCGGACGTAAAATCAGCAATTAGCCAGTGTAGGGGATGGTTAAAACCCTTGCGGTGCGGGCGTGGATCAGCATAGAGGTACTTGTTAGCCCGTACCGTTTTACGTAGTACCGTATTGTAAAAGTCCTCTTTGAGTTTAAAACTCTCATCCATTAACAACACGTCCAGGTTCAGACCACGCGCGGTATCAGGTCGGTCTGCGGAAAGAAATACTATGGTACAGCCATTTTTGAAGCAAATACAGTTTTCGTAGGTATTGATTCCTTCGTAAGGATTCCACCAGGTTTCCGGCGGGCGGCGGTTGATGGTGTAATGTCCCCAGGGACGGACTTTAGGGTCATATTCAAAGAGTCCGTATTCTTCAAAAACCTTGCGGCTTTGGGAAAGCACCACGTCCTGTACATGGCGGAAGGTCATGGAAGCGAGGCCGACTTTGGAGCGAGGAAGGGCAAAGGCTACCTCGCAAAGCAGCCGCATGAGCGTGTTGGTTTTCCCAGATCCGCGACCGCCGTTAAAAGTAGCTCGAAAACCGGTTTGGTAGGCTTTGCCATCTTTGCCCACAAAGTCAGCGGTGTTTTCCATCAGGGCATAAAGAAAACGGCCCTGAGCCTGATTAACCTGCAAACGGATTTCTTTATTCGAAGCTGAATGAGCCATCTTCCACCTCCTTTCCTGCCTGCTGCTCACCAACATTTACTGGAGCATTAAAGACATAAACCCGCGTACCGGCAGGCATGGCTGCTTCGGGTGGAATGGCAGATTCTACCTTGTCAATTTGCTGTAATTCGCGCAGCTCCTTAACGGCTTTCAGGATCAGCTCGCCATTTTTCTCCCGAACAGCGATTTGTAAAGCCACGTAGGCGGACTCGACCAGAACCTTGGCCGCACCTCGTTTGTCTAATTCATACGCATCTCCCCAAAGGGCGTAGCTATCCCGCAGGATCTGGTAGGCGTGAGTTTTCTCGTGTCCGTATTCAGTATGCAGCATTTCCACCACCTTTTGCGGTGAAAACATCTTGGTAGCCCAGGACCAGGCTTTCTTCATTTTTTCAAAGTAGTCCTGATCTCTGGGGCCTAATGGAGTTTTAGCAATTAGATGATCTTTGAATTTATCCATCCGGTGGGTGCCCTTTTCGGGTTTAAGCTCGCTGGATGGTGATATTTCTAGTCTGTCCATTCGATAAAAAAGAGTAAGTCACGCTGCAATCTGCGGCGTGACTTACTCTTTTAATTGGACGGGTATTAACTCATTTAGAGCCGTGTCTCCTGAAAGCAGCTATGAATTGATAAATAAGATATGGCATAAGAAGTGTATCATTAATAATGGTGATGGCTTTACTTGCAAAAGGTAAAGCTGAGAAATCACTGTAATTGAAACAATCCAATAAAAGATTAAACTTGGCCTTTGTTGGATAGAGGTAACTAGGTATAAACCAGTCAAAGTAAGAGGAATATATTCTAGAATCAACTATAAATACCTTGCCCTCATAAAACTCAAAAGCATTTAATGAGAATAGAAATGAAAAAAAGGTAATCGTTCCTACAATAAATATCCAAAAAATTGGATACCCCCAGTTCAGTGTATGCTTATTTGAATATCTATTAAATAATAGAGTTATTTTTTCCAATACTTGTCGTCTTTTAAAAAAACTTAAAGTTAAGTAATAAGTTTTTAGCTCTTTATGCCTAAAGAATATTGCTTTTTCATTGTTAGAGCTTTTGTCAAATATAATTTTTAATTGTCTATATCCATCTTTAATTTTTTTTAAGTCTTCATTTTTATTAAAAGAAATATCTTCTGATAAATCGGTTGAAAATAACTTAATGTCTTCAATATTTGAATCTAATAATTCTAACTTTTTACCTGTGTTTGAATTTAAGAATATTGATTTTCCTATAATTGAGTTTTTAATTTCAAATAGTTCTTCAATTTCAATATTAGTAAAATTAATTTCTCCTCTATTTATCAAATGATTTAATGATATTCTTTTTACTTTTAAATCTGAAAAACTGCCAATGAAATCACTTGAAAATGAGCAATTATTAATTGATAAAGTATTTAAGTTGTAATCTTTTCTATCAGATTTTAATCCACGAATAGTAATATGTTTTAAATCAATATTTTCTTCCAATGAAACTTTGTCTATCCCTAATTTTGGTATTATTATTTTTAGTGTGTTTATGTTATTTTCTTTAAAATTAATTTCTTTAGCTTGATGTAGCGATGAGAAGTCTATTTTCTTAATGTCATTTTTGTTTAATTCAATAGATAAGTTTACCTCACTTTCTAAGATTAGATTTTCTAAATTTGATTTTTCTATTTTTAAGACTGATTCTTTTTTTAAATCATTATTGTCTTTATTGATTTTTAATGAAATAGATTCAGAGAATATTTGGTTGATTTCTATTTCATTAAAATTGCCACTGATGACACAAAATTTCATTTTGATTGGTGTAGAATTTTTTGATAAAAATATGAATTTGTTACAATCCTTTAAATCATTTATATTTAATATATTGAGTTTAGATTCAATATTAATATTCTCAATATTGCATTGAAATAAATGCAAATTAATTGGGTTTTCTAATTCTTGAGAGAAATATGTAAAAGAGTCCGTCTTAACATTTAATTGTTTACCTGTGCATTTATCAAAAAACACTTCTTGAGGAAATACGTTATCAATATTTAATATATCAAAGCTTGATGCAACTTGTAAGTGAATTTTTATTTTAAAGTTATCAACACTTGGATAGTGCCCTTTAATTTTATAATAAGTTTCCTTTATCGCCCTAGATATATCATATGAATTTTCAATTTTATTTCTGATAAGAATACTTATTGTACTAGAAGTATTTTCATAATCCAAGAGCCCCTTTTTTAGTTGACTATAAATTTCTCTATTGACTCTAAAATTACCTAATGGTTTTTTCTTTATTGTAACCGGAATTTTGATCATTTAATGTTTAGGTTAAAGTTGGATAAAACTATAAATGTAGGAAAGTATTGCTCATAGCTCAATTTACAGTCAAGATAGAAATTTTTCCTGTAAATTGAGCTAATGCTTTTCTACCATAGTTATTGTTTCAAAACAACCCCATCCCTTCTGGATCATCAATTGCCTTCATCGCCCGCTTTCGGTAGTCTTCCTCCTTCCATACATCCGCAGGATCTTCCAGTTTGGTGCCTTCCCGGAAGAAATGACCCCATCCACGTTTCAATTGGCGTCCTCGCTCATTATGCTTGTCATAAGCAAAATCAGGGATTGGTAATTTCCTGAACTTGTGAGTTAGCCAGGCCCACAGGAGTGCCCAATCAATTAGCCGACTCTTGCGCGATCGGCTTAAAATGAAAATGGCGTGCGTCAGGAAAAGCCGCTGCGGCTCGTTCTTATCTTCCTTTTTCTTAGCCTGTTCTTTATACATGCTGTAAAGCGCCCATATTTCCGAGCTGATGGTGCGGTTCGCCAGGCCAATATCTTCGCTGCTCATGATACGCAGCCTTTTCCATACATACTCCCCGTAGCCGCTGTTATACAGCTCGACCGCCCAATACAAAGCTTCTTCCTCCATACCCCTGCGGATGCATTTCTGCATGGCCGAGCTGACTTCAAAAAAATCGTATCCATTTTGCGTGGTTATATCATACTTTCCCATTCGTCTATTCCAAAAATTTCGTGTTCAATATTTACTTTTTTAACTTTGCTGCGCTTAGATGTTTAAGTGCAAACTTAAACTCGTTGGAGAGCCCGACTTTTAGTCGGGCTGCTCCGTTTCAAAACAACTTGGTCTGATCATCCCGGAAGAATAGCGGCAGATCGCTGTATCCTTTCTTTTGCTCTCTTCGTATACCGCCCAAGGCATTTGGCTGATTCGCAATTAATTCCCGGAGTGCTGCCTGCTCCACAGGTGTCAGCTTTTTGAAATCCTTCTTTTTCATTTCCTTTTGGTTAGTTTTCTTAATAAATCAAATTCATTGGTTTGGCCTTTGGCAATCGACCAGGACAGCCGCAGACTGAGCGAAAAGCTCACGATGCCGTGGCGAAAGAGTCCCCAGGCTTTTTGCATGATAATCCGTAGTCTCGCGCGCCACTGTTCTTTAATTTTCCGCATTTCCTTAGCGTTTAAGTGGTTAATAATGAGTTACTTAACTGATATAAATATCTCCCGACAGAATGGAATAAAAAAGCGTCAATCCGTTTATTTTCAGCGTTTTATGAAAAAAATAGCCCTCTAATTCGGAGGGCTATTTAGTGTCAAAACAGGGTCAGTTGCCCCGCTTGAACCTCTGTTTTTATAGGCTTGGCAACTGGTTTGGGTGTAGGCGCAGCGGGCTGGGACTGCAATTGTTTCTTCTTGATTTCCCAGGATTGCAAAGTTTCGCTTTGCTCTTTGGTGATGGGTTGTAGGTGAGGAATGGGAGGCCATCCCAAACGGTGGAAATAGTTGATCTGGAAGCCAAATTGCCAATTCTCCATGGTAAGGGTGTTCATGCAGCACACTTGCCCTTGGCAGCCATGTATAGCCATGTTTAGCGCTGACATTTTAGCACAAACTGCGTCCAGATCTTCTGCAAAAAGGAAGTTCCCAGGATTGTAGGCATTGAATGAAAGAAGAAGTCGCCCACTGCCGGAGGCAGGATCATTCACCCGCTTTCCAACCGGCTGAATATCCGTATCAGCGCTCAACTGAGTCATCAGGTCACAAAGATCGGGAGGTGTAAAAAATTGCCCCATCCAACTGCGCTGCTTTTGACTAGCCAGGTATTCATAAATCGTCCCCAGTGCGTCAAACCAGCTCTTCGAACTATCCGAAATCTGCTTATCCATTATTTGCATCCAGGCCAACATCAGCTCATTCATTTTTGAGTACTCTTTGCCGTACTTTTCTTGTAGTTTTTTAGCAAGTGCAGGATCACCTTCTACCAAAAAGCAGCCAACTGAAAAATCAATCCAGTCTCTGAACACTTCAGCGGGGTCGAATCGGTAGTGCCCCATATCCCGCAGTATTTTTATCATCGGGTCCACGCTCCTGGGAGCGTCCATCATATATCCCATAGTTTCTAAGGTTAAAGTCAAACAAAAAAGCCCCGATCTCTCGGGGCTCTCAGTCGTCAGAATGGCAGATCTACTAGCTCTTCATTTGCCGGTACCACGTGGCACATTTTCATCAAATGGTCCACGTAGTAGTCCTTGATCCGGAACGTGGTCACGGTTTTGAAGCGCTCCTCAATGTGCTTGATCAGCAGCTGAGCGGGGTTAATGTATGATCCGGGTTTGTTGGCTTTGATGAAGTCAATGGCATCTTCAAAGGCCAGCGGCTGGTTTAGCAGGCTCATGCTGTTGATTTCCTCCAATTTCACATCTAAGGAAATAGCGTCTTTAGTCCACCATTTTTTGCTGATGTCTCCCACGTGGTTTTTATCCCCCCAGCGCTCGAAGTCTTCTTTACGGATACCTGTTAACCATTCATTCATGACTGATTCCTTACTTACCCAATTTTCTGCGTTGGCTTTTGCTCTTAGCCAAAGACCTGCAAGCTCATAAGGATTTTCGCTGTGAATGGCCAGGTATTCATCCATTTCAGCTTCGGGCATACCTTCCGGAATTTCAGTGGCGCGGTTCGCCAAGTGAGCCACAGTATAAAGTTCCAGTTTGGCACATACCAGGGCATCCAGTTTGTTGATGTGCATCCGGCGTCCAACCTCAGTAGCCCAGTTGAAATAGTCTTTTTCGGTTTTGCCAGTGGCTTCCAGAAATCGATCCATATTTCTGCGAGCTGGTGTCTTAATTGCAACTGGAACAACCTCCTTTACTTCGACTGGTTTCTCTTCCACCTTCTTTTCTTTCTTGGTTTTTACAACCTTCTTTTTCGTTGGTGTTGGTTCAATGATCCGGCGCTTGCGGTTGGTTGATTTTACTACTACTGCGGCGGCACTTACGTGTACATTTTCCATGTTTTTTGATTGTTTAAATGTTTGATTATGAGTTACTTAACTGATATAAATATCTCCCGTCAAAACGGATAAACAACACCGCAGTCCCATTTTTTTTGAAAAAAATTAATGTTTTTTTTGGCCTGAAAAACGCATAAAAAAAGCTCCGTTTCGCTTGAAACGGAGCCATGAAAGGATTGATTAGTGTAAATCATTTGGCAAGTATGGCCTTCAAAGAAATCTCTATCGTGAAATAGACGCACTCCCCATACCGTGTACGGAACCATGTGTAATCGTGGTAATTTTTATCCATAAATTTGGCTGCAATTTCCTTACGAACTTCCTCCGGAATGGCCGGGGCTTCCTTCTCAAGTATTCTTAAAGCTGCTCGTTCAATTGCCGCGGTAGCATACACTCTGGGAAAAGGCTCCTGCCCGAATTCGCGAGACATTGAAAAGTCCCTCATATACATGGCAAGTACCTTGTTTCGTCCCAGGTAAACCAAGGATCGACTGTCTGTTTTGTCGTTGTTATTAACCTTTGCATGCGCGCAAACTTCTGCTCTTATTTGCTTAATAAATTCAATGGCCCGGGGGCTGGCAAATCTTCCAAATGATAGGGTTTTCATAGTTTATTTGTTTGATTGTGAGTTACTTAACTGATATAAATATCTCCCGTCAAAACGGATAAACAACACCGCAGTCCCATTTTTTTTGAAAAAAATTAAAGATTTTTTTAGCCAGAAAAACGCATAAAAAAAGCTCCGTTTCGCTTGAAATGGAGCCTTGAAATGAGTGAAAAAGTAAGTTTTAGATGTAGCCGCAATCAGCCATAGAGTTGTACCCGCCCACGGTAATAATTTGGTGATCCAGTAGACAGATATCCAAGAGTTTTGATGCTTCCTTTACCTGTTTGGTAAGTCTGATATCCGCTTCACTGGGCGCTAAATTCCCTGACGGATGGTTGTGAGCCAGGATAATCCCACAGGCGGCACATTGCACAGCAATACCAAATAGAATCTTCATGTCTATCAAACAGCCTGACATCCCGCCGGACGATAGTTTTTTGTACCCAATAATTTCATTTGCCCGATTAAGAAGAACCACGTACATTTCTTCCTGGTATTCAATTTGATCTGACCAGATAGATTTGAGGAATCTGGCCGCATCTTTACTACATTCCACCTTAATCCGGTCTTGTGGTGGCGGGGCTTGATAGGAGACTTTAATTTCCATTAATTGCATAAGGCTTAGATATTTAAGTAGTTAAAAATGAATTGCTTAACTGATATAAATATCTCCCGACAGAACGGAAATACAACACCACAGCCCCATTATTTTTGGTGAAAAATGAAGTTTTTTGATGAGTTTTTTAGTTGAAAAACGCCCGTGAGAATTGCGCTACATGGTAGGTAGTATAGACAAGAAAGTAGCGGGAAATGTGGGGTTCTATAAAAAAGTCCCCAACATTTAGTTGGGGACTGCATCACATCACATCAGACCAGGTTTACAAACAATTTCTTTATTTCTTCAATATGGCAATCTCAAACTTTTCTGAAACGGGTGCCTTAAATTACTCTTTCCCGTAGACTTACGCAACTCCACCACATTTCCGAACACCTTTCGAAGCAGTAGGAAATCTTTCTCCTCATTTTCCACATTCCGGAATTCAGCCAGCCCACCGCGATTCGTAAAGGTATCTTTTTGTGCCCAATAGAAGCGAGTATCTTTCCAGATCAGCCGGTGATGGTGCGCATTTAAGAGAGAAATCCAGTAATCCTCGTTGCAATGAATATCGCCATTATACCAGAGCTTCGATTCGGCTAATACGCCGTGGGCGCAGCCGGTGACGTACCCGCTGAGTTGAACAGGGTTGAGACTATTGTAAGAAATTGGTGTGGGAGAAGAGCTAAACCCAAACAAAAACGCTCCGGCCTGCCGTGCTGCGTGCGCGGTCATCTGGATTAGATCATGCGCCACGTCCGGATCAACCACCGAGTCTTCACCTTTTTCAGTGTAGATACGGCTCAAATGATCAATATCATCATCCAGCATAAAGACATCCCCCAAATTCCTGATCATCCATTCCCGCTTGCGGGTCAGCCCTATGACAGTATCCGGATGGGTAATGATCTCAATGCCGGGATTGCACTTCCGGTACATATCTGCTTGACTTTCTTCAACGCACAAGGCAGCACCATACACAGCGCTGGTAGTTCTTACCCGATTCCAGCGCTTGTGGCTGGGAATTACTATCTTTATATCTTTCATAAATAAATGAAGTATGATGGAAAATTATTCAAAAGTGCCAAATTTGGACAATGTATATTTTACTGAGGACGCACTGGAATGTCCACATTGCCAAACGAATATGGTTCCAAAATTCTTGTTTGGATACATATGCCCTAATAGCATACTTGAAATGAATGCTGAAAATCCATTAGTATTATTTGTCATTTGTACTCAGAAAAACTGCAAAGCTTCTTTTCTAGCAGAATACAAAATCGAAATTTCTTCGTCGGGAAAAATTGGACCCGTAAAATATTTTTATAGTACTAGTGGGGTATATTATTATAGTGAATATGAAGAATATCCTGATGAAATTGAGTATTATGAAAAAATGATTAAAAAAAGACCATTTTATAAGTCATTCATTGATATTTACAAAGAGGCCTTTACAGCAGAAAGTAACTCTCTTGGTCAAATCGCTGGTATGGGATATCGCAAAGCCATTGAATTCTTGGTCAAAGAATATGCAATGCATTTAAATTCTGAAAAAGCAGAAACGATTGCTTCCACTGCTTTAGGAACTGTAATCAATAATTATTTATCTTTTGATGAGGAACTCCTCAATATTTCTAAGAGAGCGTCCTGGTTGGGAAATGACGAAGTACATTATCTTAAGAAATGGATTGGTAAGGATATTAATGATTTGAAGAAAGTTATTTTACTTACTATTCAAACCATTGAGCGTGTTGAATCAATTAAGGATTATATCAACGATATGAAGGATCCCAGATAAATTTTTATCTAGACAGTATTTCAATCACCTGCTTTGCATCCAATACGTGCGTAGTTCCAACCTTGCTGCTTTTGTAGCATTGTGTACGGTCCAAGCCTAGCTTTTCCGACAAATGATTCATATCGATTTCGTTCTTGCAAATGATTACGATGGAGTCATACTTTTCGCTAAACTTCGCCACAATCGGCAGCTCTGCTTCCGGCTGAGCCAGCTCGGAGCCAGCTTCGGTCAGTTCTTGTGCCAGCTCTTCCAGGCTCAAACCAAAACTATCCAGATCCACGTACTGCTCAAACTCCGCCTTCAGGATTTCCATGTCAAATTCTCCTGCATGGCTGTTCTCAATCATCATCACCTCGCGCAGCTCTTCCTCCGTTAACTTCCTGACTGCAGAACGAACATCAATCATATAATCGCCCAGCCCTTGCGATGCCAAAATTTCACATCGCTGATTACCGCTCAGCAGCGTGTTATCTGCGTCCCTTACCGGGATACCAATCATCCCATACTTTTGGATTCTCTCCCAAAGCTTTTGCTTTTCGGAGGCCTTAATTTTTCGGGGATTTTTTACGTGGGGTACCAGCGAGCTGATGGCTACCCGCTCGGTTTTAAATAATTCGTTAATCATGGCTAATAGGTAATTAATAAATATTCAATCTTCATTAAAGCACATATCGCTCAGCGGTGGCCTGCTCAATTTGGCTGGAAATCTTGGCCAGCTCGGTGCTCCATTCAGCTTTCTTGCTGTCAGCTGCCTTCGGGTTTTCGAGCTTTCGAGTCAGCTTGGAGCGCTTTTCCCGGAGTCGTTGCAGCTCGACGGTCAGTACGGCCTTATGTTGTACATCATCAAGGGGCCGGGCTTTCTTTTCGGGCAGCGCTCTAAACTCTCCAGCTGGTTCGAGTCCATTGCGTTCTATAAACTTCTTTTCATCCCATAGGTCTTCAATCTGAACTTGCAGATCCACAATCCGCTGGGTCAGCTCCGGGCAGTCCTGATGAGGAGGCACCTTGTGCAGCAGATTGCTCAACTTGGCCTGCTCCTTTCGCAGCTCGTTGGCTTGCTTGCTTAGCTCTGCCTGCTTTTCAGCGTAGGCGTTAGGTTTTTTGGCTGTTTTTGTAGGTGTAGCTGCTTTGGGCGGGGGTGGAGGAGTTAGCTGCTTATCAGCTTTTTTCAGCTCAGAAAGCTGCTTTTGGAGCGGCTCCAGCTGCTCTACTCTGGCCCGACCGGCTTTAACCTGCAATTCCAGGAGTTTAATGGCTGCCTCAGTCTGCCTGATCTGGTTGGTTGTCATCTTCAATCAATTGTTTGAAATCCACAATCACCCGGCGGTATTCCCATACCTGGTGATCCAGATCCAGATCACAATCGGTCTGTTGGTTCGCATATTCTTTGAGGTATTTATCCAGAACGGTTCTGATCCAGGCTGCATCTATTTTGCGCTGATGCAGGTACGTACGCAGATCCAGGAAACCATTGGGAGCAGGCAGCATGGGGAAGAGAAAAAAGCCGGTAAGTCGCTGCTAAAAGTCAAGTCTCCAAAAAATGGAATACAAGAGCCATGCGGTACTTTCAACCGCACGCTTACCGGCCATGCCCTAATTCCAGCACGCCCGCTCCTGTATTCCAATAAGACTTAACTTTTAGCATCACAAATATAGCCAATCGGCCTTCGCATCCAATGGACAAAAAAATAGCCCAACCGGGCGGTTAGGCTATTCGTTTCTCTGCTACCTTTTTAGACTTCCGGATCTGATCCAGGATCATCCGTTTCTGTTTCCGAATCCTCCGGATCTTCCTCACTTTCCGGCTCCGGCTCTTCTGCTTTTGGTTTGAGTGATTTGAGCTTTTCGGCGGCGGCCTGCGCCTGCTCCTGTCGAATAGCGGCCAGATCCGCTGCTTTTTTCTCCGCAATTTCTTCTTCACTCATCCCATCAAAGGCTGTCCTGGCTTCAATCTGTTCCAGCTCTTTATTGAGCCGTTGACTAATCTCATAAGAGAAACGTAAAGGATTGGCTTCTGCCGGACTACCTGAATAGGTTTGCTCGGCCACATTGTTCAGCACCTTAAATGCATCAGCTGCTGCCTTTTCCAAAGAACTAAGGGCAGATTTAATTTTCGTCTTTGACATCGTTTGTAGGGGTTACGGTGATACGCTCCAAAAATCCAGCCGCCAGGGGAAGCTTAGCCAGTTCGGCCAGCTGCTCCTGAGACAAGGCATTGGAGAGTACCACGCCGGTTCCTTGTTGTTCCAGCGAGACTTTACCCTCATATGAGGGCAGTACTCGCCATTCTTTTTTCTTTCGCATCGTGGCTACTCAATTAAGCACCTACCGTAAAGGGCATTGCCTTCACTGCCATAGCATCCGTAGGTAGGGTCACAGAACTAGCCAAAAACGGAGCGTGGAAATCCAGATCCGTAGCTTTACCCTTGAAGCTAATGGCGTTTGGATCTCCTCCTTTTGCTCCTGAATCGTCCGATTCCTCTATTACGAGTGGGTTCCAACTTGCGCCAAAAACCCGCCGGTTGCCATTTTTGTAGTAGGCCACAATCACTCCGCCCTCGTTAAAGAACGCTTCCACGGCCGGCATTTGCGCTGGGGATACTCCGGCAAACTTGGCTTCCACTTCGTGGTCATGGTTTTGATAGCCCAGGGCTCCTTTTTTGCTGCTTTTGACCCGGCAGCTGCCATGATCAAAGCTGAGCTCAGCTCCAATTACGGCATCTTTCAGAGGAGGAGCCACGGTCACTTCGCCCGTTTCGCCCAGATCTGCCCGTTTGGGCCATCCGGTACCTCCCTCGAAATCACTTTCGGCAAAGGCCACCATACGGGCAATCCCGCCCAGGTTACTGTTGCCCCGAGCGATATAACTTAGATTTTTGAATTTACCAGCCATACAATGAATTGAAAATTGGGGCTGATCAGCATCTGCCCCAGGGTTAAAAACTTACTTATAAAGCACGATCACCCGACCATCGGCGTAGTCAACATTGAGCTCAAAATCAATTAAGATTTTCAGATCGCGATCTTGCTCCTGGAATTTGATTCGGGGAATATCAACGTCTACATCCTGATGCAGCCAGAACAGGTTTCCGTTCAGTGTCCATACCATATTGTCCACCCCAATCATGTAGGTGCGTGGTTTGATCACGGTGTTAGGCAGCAGGTTAAATACATAATTATCGCCTTTCTTGCTAACCACCTGACTGCCGTTACTTAGGGCGCTGTCCAGGGCGTTGACCATAAACTGGTACCAAATTGGCGGAATGAGTAACGAGGCATCTTCATCCTTATACTCAATCAGATCTTCCGATTCGTAAATCAGAGAAACCATTTTTTTGAGCTCACCCAGAATGTTCGCTTCCGTTACCGAGGCCGCCGGAGAGGCCACCTTATTACCTGCAGGAATATCTTCTACTCCACCCAAGGCCACAGTGGTATAGCCTGCGGTCAGTTTAAAATCAAGCCCATCAAACAAGTTGATTCCTCCTTGAACACCGGTCGTGCGGTTTTCCACGCCCTTAAAAATAGCGCGGTTAATCTCCTTGCCAATACCGGCCATTACCCGATTCATCAGGTATGTTCTCCCGGGTAGGCTGTTGATGTCGCGTGGGTTGCCGGGTTCGCGTCTTCCCAGGTAGCTGAGCCGAAGTTTGTAAAGCTCGTCTTCGGTTAGTTTCAGGTCTACTTTGGCAGGTTTGAGTTTGCCGATCCGTTCCTTTTGTTTGAGAAACGTATTGGTAAAATTCGTGGAGCCCGTGCGTCCGGGTTGGGTCAGATTGCCCAGCTCATCCCGTACCAGCGAGACTTCCTCGTTTATGCCCAGGCGCACAAAGTCGGCTTTGGCTGCCCATCCATCGGCCAGCTTCAAGCCGAAGATCTTGCCAAAGTCTTTGGTGTCTTTGGTCAATTCGGTCCGCAGGGCCGAAACATCTACTACATTACTCATGTTGCAAAAAAATTAAAAGATGATACAATTTTTCTTAGGCCGTTATTCCTTGAAAAGACCGGGATAGCGGGCCTGCAAGCGTTTCAATTCTTTGGCTTCGGCATTCTCTTCCGAGTCCGCAGCTTTGGTTTCATTTGTTGAATCTTCCGCAGGATTTGCGGCATTGATGGCCTTCTGATGGGCATCCCAGGCATCGGCTTTTTTCTTCAAATCGGCCTGACCCGCCTTCAATGCCTGCGCCTGATCAGCCTGAGCTTTTAGCGTATTGTAATCGTCCAGACTCAGGGTTACGGTACCAGCAGTATCGGCATCCTTTGTAGCTGTTTTCTTGGTAGACTTGGCCTGTTTTTGGGAGCCTTCCTGGGAAGCAACTTCTTCTTCCGACTCGTCTTCATCTGTGTCATCTTCCTGCTCGGTTTGCTCAGTTGTGACATCTGCGGTCGTATCCGCACCCGTACTTTTGCCTGAGCCAAACACAGAGCTCATCAGCTGTCCAAGGGTTTTTCTTTGTAAATCCATGTGTATGAAAATATTAAGTGAATACTGATCAATCAGGCCGCTGCAGTTTTACCACCTTTGCGACCGCATTTCCCATAAAGCCAATTTCATCAGCCATGCCCAGGCGTATGGCCTTGGAAGCAGGATACATCCCTCCTTTGCTTTCAAAAACTTTCTCGCTGATGTTGGGGCGTCCAGAGCGGACGGAAGCTTCAAAAGCTTCCCGGATAGGCTTCATTTCAGCTCGTAGAGAGGCCACGAGCTTTTCATCAATTGGTTCGACGGAGTTGTAAAGAGCCTTGTTTTCGGAGCCTTCGGCACGGATGATGGTGACCTGCATTCCCTGTTTTTCCAGGGCTTTTGTCATGTCCACGTGGACACTCAAAACTCCGATAGAGCCGACCTCCGAGGCAGTGGCACTTTCCATCACAATCCAGCGGGTCGCACTTGCCACCCAGTAGGCAGCACTTGCGGCCATTCCTGTCACATAAGCCACTACGGGTTTGGAGCATTGCCGCACAACTTCTGCTAATAGTTCGGTGCCGTTGACTTCACCGCCACCACTGTCGATTTCCAGAACCATTCCTACGACGGAGCGATCATTCTCTGCTTCCAAAATCCACTGAGAAATGTCTTCAGTGCCATAGCTGCACAGGTCACCATACCGGCTCATGGTACCAATGATGGGAATAATCGGTACAATTCCTTCCTTCGTCCCCATCTTTGGTAGGTATTTATAGGCAGATCCACTGCCGACGGCATTCTTGTTTGGAGTATCCAATACGACCGTTTCAAATCGGGGCGAGCGGCGCTCTCGGGCAAGCTTAGCAGAATTGATGTCCACCCGGCCACTCAGGATGAGTGGAGCCAGGCGGTCATGAAGGCGAGGTTCAATGGCCCAATGGCCGGATAGGAATCGGTGAAGCATCGAAAAACAGAATTGTACGATGCGAACATAGGGGAGTGGCTGGCAATAGGGTAGGACAAAAAAAAGTCAGCCAAGCTGCAAAGCAACCAGTCTGACAGGTAATATCCCTCCTCTAAATTATAGAAATGATGTGTGTGTAGTAATGATGGGTGTAATGTATGTAAAGATTTGATTGTTACAATACTTATATAAAAACAAATCAGCCCGGCCGCAAAGGCAGCCGGGCTGTAATGACATATATCCACACCATTAAAGTGCTAATTTAAAAAAAATCTAAATCAATTTACCCACCATTTTTGACCAAAAAGACGCACAATACCGTAAAACAGGTAGGCTTGCCACTTGGGTACGCCCTCCCGAAGCATATCAAACAAAAAGTCATGATCGGCCCAGTACCTGGCTTCTTGCGGTCCTAGCTCATTTTCCATTACCTTTTTGTCATACCACCAATCATGCTTAATGGCGGCATTCGTCCACCGGCCATGCGGTGGGAACAGGCTCCACAAAATCCGCGGAACCGAAGCGAAGTCGGTTTTGTAGCCGGCAGAAATGATCATCTTTCCACAGTCACAATCTTCCGCAATTTCAAACCAGTCAATCTTTGCCTGGGGCTCTACGCATTTCCGGAGTCGGATGTCAGGATACTTTGTCATACCAGGCTTCTAAAATCGTCAAACACCCCACTTTCATCCATGCGTTGAATCAGAAATTCATCCAGGATCTGATGTACCTGACCCAACGGAAGAGCCAGGGCTTCACCCGATTCAGGATTTCTGGGGACAAACGCTGCCAAAAATGAGTATTCGCCAACGGCTCCTTCGGGAGTGGCTCCTTCAGGATCTGGATAAACGCGAGCACCTGTTAACGAATCGACCAACTTATCATCACTCGTTTCAACCGTGCGGTTGATCGTCGGCGACTCAATGCCGTACCAGGGCGCTCCATTTTTCACGTGCGAAATGCGCAAAGTATACGAGCCCCGGCGTTCAGTAGGCATGTCTACCCGCGCCAATATTTCTACAAAGCGCTCAACCGAAGGAGCGTCAGGGTGATTTGAAATTTTCATTACGTCCAGGGAGTTATTTGGATGGTACAAAAGCCTGATCCAGTTAAAGGCAGGCTGAAACTCGTATTGGCGGCATTGATCACCGAGGTTGAAAGCGTTGTGCTTCCTACCGTACAAGCCGCATCTTTATGCAAAATCGTATAATAGAAGGGAAAGGGACGGTTGATCGTGTAAGTATCTCCCGCTTTCAACATCAGCGTCTGCGGCGTGCTGTCCACATTCTCATACTGCGGAGAGGTGTCGTTTACCGGATCATTAATTTTCAGGAAATTGACAATGTTCCGAGCAATTGAAACTGCTGAACTAATTGAGTTTCCAGTAAATTTTAGTGTCACCCAAAAGTGATTGGTATAAATATTAGCTGGGCGTTGAATAGGGATTTTTACATTCTCAACGGCTGCCCCCGGAGTTGCTGCACCAATAATGGCTGTAAAGCTGCTCGCTCCTCCGGTATTTCTGTATGCCACTACTTTAGTCTGTCTTATACTCGACTGACTACCAACCGCTGCTGAGTAAAATGAAAAATGCTTCGTAACCATTTTCTGCATGACCCAGCCAACGCCAAAGCCAGATCCTACCGTCATTTCCAGATCGCAATAAATGCCCATACCTGGCAGGAACTCAACATAAGCCACCTTAGCATTTGAACCATCACCCGGAAAGGTAATAGGAAAGGTGATCTCAATGTCATTCATCGACTGCTTACAGATCACTATCCGACCATTGAGTGTGAAGACAGCTTTGTCCAGAAAATTAACCTGTTCAAAAGCATTTTCTCCAAGTGTAACAGTACCACTGTTCCGGGTATAGTTCGAGTCTCCGCCCAGCGGATTGTAAATTACACTGCCCGAATTTGTTCCTGAGAACATAATGGTATTGTTTCCAACAAGCAGATTCAACCCCCGAATGGAAATATTCTGTTTGGTATAACTCATCCATGCCTGGGCACCGCGTTGCACCAAATTGATTGTTCCCTGAGCCAACATATAGGAAGTGAGGTTGGCACCACCTACCGGATTACAGTTTTCAGTTTGAAGGGTCGGAACGCCGGAGTTAGGTGTAAACATGGCATTCAGACAGAATAGACTCAGTTTATAGGGCTGTTCATAGGCAGTGGGTCCAGATCCAAACGTTTTCTTCCGGAAATACAGTCCAGTACCGGCATTGAATGCAAAAGCAATGAACGGTACATTGATCATCACGTCCTGGGTTACTTCGATTACTCCGCCCTGGATTTGTACAATGACCAAATTGAATTTGTCGGATACGATTGCCGCCAATCTATGCAGGGAAGCAATGGGGGAGCCGGAAGTTCCGGGGTTTGCATCATTACCCGTTAATGGGTTAATATAGATGGTGGTCTGCAAACTGCTGAACCGGTTGGGATAATCTGCCAACAAACCGTTGGCATGTACCCGAATGTCATCCGCCCATTTTCCGACGTCAGAAAGGGCATCAAGCATGTCAGCTGCCACTACACCCTCCGAACCACCCACACCACGTTTAGGCTTCGTGAGCCTGGCCGTGATACTATCTATATATTGTTGGAGATTGCTGAAATAAGGCATCTATATCGGTGTTATGCGTTAAAGTCTAAACTGAATCCAATCGAAAATTCGCTTTCCGGAAATACATCCGCAAGGACGAGACCATTGGTCAGCAAGAGTTGAAACGGCGGAACATTGAGCTGTCCGCTCAGACTCAGGTTTGAATTTGCTGCTGCACTTATGCTTTGTGCCAGGCTCAGTCGTAAACCTCGCTCTTCATTCCCGATCAGGTAGCAGCGACCGTTGTTATCTTCAATCAGGCACAAGTACTGCCGATTTTTAGCAGTACTATAAAAATTCATCAGGCTGACGTCTGTTCCTGGTAAGTCATAGGATAGAGCATAGCTACACGCTAATCCTGCATAGTTGATAGACATCGTGCAGCCTTTTGGAGGGAAAGCCATCCGATGTAGTATCGCTCCCAGGATCACCGTAATTCCGCCAATTGGAATGATCCCCGGCGTACTTCCGGCAAATTGGTTTCTGATTGGATCAAGAACGGATACGCATTCCTCTATATCCAGTAAAAAAAGTTGTCGTATATACCCCACATTTGGGGCAGAATACCCCCCTAAATTTGCTTGTTGGATGATCATTTCAAAATGGGACAAAAAGTAAGTTTTTGGGACACTCTTTCAGTGGCTCTGGACGATTATTGGCTAAATTGGGACGCTTTTTGTGTTGGCAGATTGCGAGTTTTCGCACGAAACCGTTTGCTCATCGCTCGCAGCGCTTCCTGCTTGTCAGGGTCGTCCTGCATGGCAAAGCGGCGGTAAAATTCAAAGAAGCCGCCACGCTCACTTCCGTTTCGGCGCATGTAGCCCATCGTAAAAAACAGAGCGTTGGTATCAAACAACATCGACAGGGCATTGCCAACATAGAGCAGATTGTCTTCCATTACAAACTCCTCCCGAAGTGGGAACTCAGTTACCACTTCTAGCCACTTAGGATTTTCGATTTCGCGAGGATCTAGCCGATCTTCGTAAAACTTACTTAGTTCGGTGGGTCCTTTGCTGGCAAGCATAATGATCAGCAGCCCGATCATGCTATCTTTCCGGACAGACAAAGGCGGCGGCCCGTGAAGCTCGGGCGAGGTCAAAAACTCAAATACATGGGGTTCTACGGGAATAAGCAATTTCATGCGGCGAAAACAGGAAAATTGTGTGACTTACGTTATATTAGAGGTGCCAATTCCTAATTCCATGTCATCGCCTGATCGGTTGAAGACATCAATTCCCCGTGTCGCCCACACGGGGAATTTTCTTTATGTTAAAAATACGAAGATTTGGGGAAAGGTGTTGGGGTGGGATTTCGGAGAGTTGATTATTTGAAAATTTGCTATTTTAGTATAAGTTTAGTTATAATCATGTCTATCGTTTTAATTTTACTAGGGGAATTGAAATTAATATTCAATTGATTCACATAATTTTCAAAAATATCTATTACTCATCAAGTAGTATATCAATAAAACTATTTTTCCTATTTACATCTGCCTCCCATTTATTAATTATTTCGATAATTTGATTTTTTATTTTTTCAACTTTTTCATTAAACCCATGTTTAATAAAGAGATCAATTACTTCTTTATCGTACATAAATTCGCCAAAATCTTCCGTTCCTGAATTAGTGAATTTTCTTTTTTTCTGAATATTGAGTAACTCTTCATTAATATTTGCAATTGTTGGAAAAGACCAAATTTCATCATAGTTGTAAGCTTTACAAAATTCAAGAATTGAATTGTTAAATGACGCAAATCTATATATTTTAAATTCTGAGATATGTTTATTATCAGGACTTACAATCATTAATGATGGTCCTATTATATTAAAATATGCTTCTAAAAGTTCTTTTCCTATTTTCCCTTCCAACTTAAGATAAATATCATTTAACTTAGGTGTCAAATAATAAGAAATGAATGTTGTTTCATCTAGTTCTTTACATAAGCTCCAAAAATTAAAACTAAAATCGTTACTAGAATATTCTAAAGCTTTTGATAGATTATCATAAGCTTTTTGTTTTTTATTTATTTGTAGTTTACTAATAAACAATGCAGCAAAGTATTCTTGGATGGATTTATGTGGAAAATAATATTCAAATCCATCCAAAATCAATATTGAAATGGAAGTATGTAGATCGTAAATCAAATTTTCTACTGTAAAAGAAAGGTCTGTTATTTTTTGTATTTTTAAAATTAAATCTGACAGGTATTCTAATGTAAATGAATATTTTCCTTCATACAGTGTTAAATATGAAAATATAGATAAAATTTCTTCAAATTCATCTCTTTGTAGTTTAGTCTTTTTTTCCCTTGGAAAACTATTTTTTGTGATACCATCATGCTTTGAATATAAAGTGTCGAATACATTTCTGTAAAATGAACTTTTACGATTTGGAATTTCTGGATGATTTTCAAATGCCATTATAAACATTGAAAGAAGAAGTGGATTTCGTAAATATTGTATATAATTACTATTTTGAGGATCAAATGCATTTTTTCTTATACGATGTTTCCTCTCGTTATTATCAACAATTTTTTCTATAAATCCAGAAACATCCTTATCATTCAAGTTTTGCATCCTAAAATCATTAAACCTCGGAAAATTTTCTATCCCACTGCCTGGTCTAGTTGATATTAAGAAATAATTTTTAGGATAGGAATCCACAAACAGTTCTATTTGTCTATTTATTTCTTGTTTTTTGTCGGAATATATTTCATCATAACCATCAAATAAAAACAAGAATTTTCCACTTTCAATGGCACGATTAAATATTAGTTTACTAGGCATTACTTTGGTTTTGAGGATTTTATTTATAAGTAAATCTTCAAATTGCCCATTAAATTCATTAAGATTCCTTAATTCGATTAAAACTGGTATTTTTTTAGAAGTTTTTAAAGCGTTAAGGAAAATATGTCTTACTAATGTAGTCTTTCCGCTTCCTGCCGAGCCAATAATCGTGATTTTATTATATTCTTCGAATATACTTTCAATATTTTCGAATGAAGTTATAAGATTTTTGTACTTAGATTTCACAGGAAAATAAATATCATTAAACCTTACTTTTTCGCCACGATGAATGAAGGTATATGTAAAATAATATTTTTCGGTTTGTGTATTAAGGTAATCATCAAGCCCAAACTCAAATAGGGCTTTCATTTCATCACTAATTGCTTTGTATGTTTCAATGATGGGATTAAGGAGATTGCTTACTTCTAATTGATTAGTCATTTTTTTTTCTTAATTTCTGGAAATATTTATTTAGTACTTGTACTGCTTTAATGGAAATCGATTTTTTTTCTTTCAAAATTTGAAATTTCCCCATCAGAGGATATAATATATAAAAATTGGTATTTTTTATTTTCAAATTCAATCTTAGCGCAATTTACTTTGTTAAGAGTTTCTTCATATGGAAAATCTATATCTAAGTCATCTCCAATTATATTTTTATCAATTAATTTTTCTGATTTTATCAATTCTGCATTCTTTACTTTTTTATTAATGATTAAATCATATTTACATAGATTTTCTAAAAGAGATAAATTTAGTACTCTGATTATCTTGCCTTCTTCTCTCTTGATTTTTATATGATCATTAATTTTTTTCCATAAAAATAATGTCGGCTCTAATAGGGGTAATATAGTAATTAGCACTTGAAAAAATATTCCTGCATATTCTCCTAAATAGGCAGATGCATGACCCCTCCTAATATTAAAATATACAAGAGAGTCGTCCTCATGTATACTGTAAATTTCTTTTCTAATATTAATCCAAAAATTTTCAATTTCAAATTCTTCCTCTATCGAGTCTGTTTTTAGATATTCTATATGTAACTTTTCCAAAAGCTAAACTATTTATGATATATATTCTAAAAATTTTCCGAATTCTCTATTGAAAGGTATATTTCATGTATACTTTCTAAATATACATAAACCGCAAACCTTCTACTCTTAGTAGAGCGAATATTTTTATTTTTAGCTTTAAAGAAGCTGTAATCTACCAGTAGCAGATTTCATCCCACACCGAGTCAACTCATAATCAAGGGCATTCAGAATCATTTGCATTTCCGCTGTGATCGGCTGCTGCTGCCAACGCCGATGAAGAATTCGGGCGACAGAAAGGGGTAGAGTAAAGAGGTATGCCTTGGAGCGGCTGCGTCTGCCAGCGGTGATCAGCTGTTGCTCAGCTTTGGGTAGAAATTCTGCCAGCACAATCAGTTCCTCACGTGCTTGTGGGTTTCTAGCGATCTGAAAAGCCTGGAAAAGATAGTCCCGAAGGTGGACTAGCTCCCAATAGGTCAGTTTAATTTTAATGGGTTCCATGACCTTACCAGCTGATATTCGAGCTTTCCAGAACCCAATGGCCACGCTCAAATTGATAAATTTTGTTCTCCGCTCCGGTGTTTTTGGTAGCCCGGGTATCAAAAATGGCCGCAGAGCATACGCATCCCTTCCAATTTTTGTATTCATTAACCAGCCACATCAGGTAGTTGATGGCATCCCCAATGTTCCGGTGCTTACGCTGATTGCACTTCGACCACATTTTCATTTGCTTCGGGTTGTTATGAAACTGAACTACCATGCAGGCCCGGCTTTCATTTATCATTTGCTGGCGTTTCTCATCGGTCAGTGGCTTACGTTGTTTCTGGCCATACTGTTGTCTTCCTCTAATCATGATGGGTTTTGTAAAATGGTTGAAAATTAAATTTCTGAATACCAGCCTTCGCCTTCTTGCATCCAGCTCTCTACCTCAATGATCACCTCCGGCGTCATTTCTCCGGCCTGACGTCTGGTTTTGCGAGACTTGTAATACTTTGGTGGTTGAAAATCGGCAGCCTGCTGATCCAGGTATTGCTTGCAAAATTTATCTGTCCAAGTTTTGCCTAGGCCTTCAAAAGAGGTACGGTAATATTGAAAGAGTGAAATCTGATTCATATGGGCCACCTCTTTACGAGGTTTTACTTCGAGTCGAAGCTTCTCAAAATCGCGTCTGGCTGTACGAAGCAAGGCTTCTGCTCGTTTTTGTACTTTCTCCCGAGTCTCTGCATAAGCTTGTTTCCGGTGAGCACCTTTGACTTCGTCGCGCTTCATCCAGGCTTCTAATCCTGTAAACCCTTGTAAATTTTCTGCATCAAAATATCCACGACCCGGCACGTGCACTGCAAATGGATCTGGTCGGTAGGCTTCCGGGTGATTGTCGTAATATTTGGCTGCTTTGTCCAGCTTTTCCAGCTGCCGAGTCTGAAAGTCAACCCATTCTCTTGGCGTTCGTTCTTCCGAAAATTGCCGATAAACCCCAGCCGCAATGGCCAAAAGTGCCTTTTCCTGCTCATCCCGGCTAAAATCCCGACCGGGATAAATCACCCGCCAGGCATAAAGCCAAAACTCCATCAATAGTTCGAGATACTGTTTTGGGAGTTGTGGTAATCGTACCTGCGGTATTGCTGGCTTGGCGATCTTTGCGCCGCCCGCCCCCCCAATCATTTTTCTCTGTTCCTGCCCAGTCGGCTCATTCGGCAGCATTTCATTGAGGGAATCTCCTGTCTCTGCCCGACCCCTCTCTCTGTAATCGTTCTCTCCGTATCCACAATTAACAAAATCCGCATTCCCATTTTCTTTTTCGATAAATTCTCTGTGGGTATTACTATGCGGAAAAATTTTAGAAAACCCTTCTGGAAGCGGCGAATTGGGCACTTTTTTGAGCGGTTTGGCGGCTTCTTCACCTTCGCCACCAAATAAGATTTCCTTACTTATCCACAGCTCAAAATCATGTTTTGATCCATGAAACTTTGTCCTTACGACCCCCAGGCTCCGCAGTCTGTTCAAATGATTTCTGACTGTCCGATCCGAGCAATCGCATAATTCACCCATACGCACGCAATTTGTTAGCATACTTGGCGGATCTTCCTGTGTATACATCCCCGCAGGCATGGTAGATGCAATCCGATTATAGGAGTCCACATACTGCCTTAAAACCATGTAAAAGGTAGTCTTGACAGACTCGGTAATCGTACCGGATTTGCGCATAATTTCCTGATGGTAGATACGCCCATCAGCCGTTTTCCGTGTACGTGTGAGCGTATACGTCGGACAGTTGGCATTGTGCTGTCGATACAGTGTCAGAAACCGTGAGAAGGCTTCTCCATTTTCTATTCGTGGTAACAAAGTCGATCAGATTTAATTATACATACTTTACCCAGCCCTCATGCCGGTCGTTAGCCGGCATGAAGTCAAAGGTTTGCAGGAATCTCAGCCCTACCCTGTGAAAACTCCGGGAATCGAACCCGGCCCCGCACCAACACGAGGGCACCAGCAGCTTTCTCCATGCCTGAGTAAGCAGGCAGACTTCATTAGTAACCCATTATCTATCTCTCACTTTCTTTCTAGGTAGTCTCTCAACGCTGCATCCCGTTTTGCTTTGAGCCTGGTTTTACTGCATCCCCAGCGGGAGTAAACCTGCCAAATGGGTTTATCTTTTGATTCCCGTACGGCCCATTCCCAAAAAACGAAAAGCCTTGCTGATGCTTCTGAGCCGGAAAAGTCCTCTAATTGCCTGCACAAAGCGGAAGCCCATGTTCTGCTTTGCCCGATTGTTTTGCTTTCGTGCTTCATAGTAGTTGTCTGTATGTGGCATGATTTGGCGGATTTTTACTCAGAATGTTGCAAACAGCAGTCTGCGCTGCTTCCAGGCTCGAAAAGCCGGGTAAGAACTCATCATCTTCTGGTCGTCGGATTACGGCTTCAAAAGTTTTTTTGTTCTGATAGACCGAAGCTAAGAGCTGAGTTTCCTGTCGGGGCATTCCGTCCGAAGCTTCTATCTCCATCAGTTCCACGTAGATGTGGGTTCCCCAGCTGTATCGAGATTCAAACCAAAGTCGTTGTCTAGGCATGGCTAACACCTCCCTTCTTCTTTTGTGCACAGCGTGCAGGCCCATGAGCGCTCAGGGCGGCTTGTGTCTTGAAGCCACGCGAACAAACGGGACATTTGAAAATAGGAGAGTCAATGAAGTGAGAGGACTCAGCAGGTGGACTGACCTCTTTGTTTTGGAAGAAAGATACAAGCTCCGACAAGGTGATTCCCACCAGCTGAGCATCCCGAAATACCGACGATAAACAATCCCTTTGGATTGATTGATTATCCGGATTCGCCAGCGCACGTGAATACGCCTGTTCAATGCGTTGGAAACGATAGACTTTACTCATGAGCACGTGGATTTAGATTTTTGGAATTCACGTTTTTGGCCAGTTGACGGCCCCATGCAAGCATGATCGTATAAAATCCGATATAAATAATTATGTAAATCATATTGAATCGACGATTAAGGAAGTCAAGCGATTAGTTGCGAATCCACTCATTTTTTAGTTGCTTTATTGGAGTAAAAAACACCATATTGATGACTGATAAAAATCTTCCAATCCATTCAAGACTTGACGAGGGTTTTGAAAATAGGCGTTGGACAGCACTACCTCTTTTGCCACATATTGAATACCTGTGTGTCATTTGTGAATCTGGAAGTGAGCCCCAGAGAATTTATCCAAAGATTTTTAAGGATACCCCATTCAAGTCTGTACATGGAGAGGAAATTTGGGATCGTCTCAAATCCCTTGAAACCTTGAATCTTTTAGTTATTGAACGTGGTCCAAGCAATGAAGTCCTCGGCTTTCATGTACATCCTAAACTGCCTCCTTTATTTCGGGAGCAATTCCCGTCTTTTTTTACTAATTCTCATAAGCCACAACCGAAAGGGATACATAAAATTAGAATCAAAGGCCCGATGCAAGATTTGGAGGATGGAGGTTCATTTCGTTTAGAAGAGCCAATTTACTTAGCTGCCAACACCTCCTATCATTTCAAGATTACCCCTAGAATTGATGGTAGTCGAATAATCTCAATTGCCTTGATCAGCCAAAATCTTTCTGAGGAATAGTATACTTGATTCTTACAGGTCTAATTGAGAGTTTATCCAATATGCCAGTTACATGTAAGGAGTCCAGTTCAATTTTGGGAACTATACTGTGCAATGGAAGACTAAAAATCCGCAGTAATTCATCATGCCAAAGCATGGAGCTAGTTAAACTAGGCTGTAACAAATCATGCTTTATTAGTAGATTTTGCAGATCATATAAGAAGGGGAGTAAACTTCGGATTTCGACCGGGGAGGCTTTTGCATGTTGTGGACCAAGTACCTCTGTCATTGGCCAGTCATCAATGGCTAATTCTTTTATCGAACAGCGGTAACTAAACACTTCCCAGTTTACATACTCGAAACCCAGATTACTCAAATCTTCCAACAAAGAATTTAGTACTGTGTGAGAGGTTCTGTTTTCAAGCGCGCTGCTGCGAGAGGGTAAAGCTATTTGACAGGTCTCTAGATTAGTTGCTAAGTATCCTATCAAAACTTTTTCAAGAGATTGTAATTCCTTTTCTAAATTTTTCATAAATGCGTATTACAGGTTTGAGGTTTAGGAATGGGGCCTGCTTCCTGCAGACCCCAAATTGTGTGTGTAGTTGGCAAAGCCATTTGAATACCTAATCAGAGAAAAGCGTTGGTATTGCCGTGTTCTTCAGTTTAAAGAATTCTTCTGCCTGCGGCATATTCTTACAGGCAATGGTCTTTAAAATGGTCGGAATTTCAACCAGCCTTTCATCAGGTACCGTAAACCAATACCTGAAGCGTCCCCATTTCTGGTTATACAATACTAAGTCTTCCTTGATTTTAAGCTGCTTCGATCCGGGTTGTCGATAGAAAAGCCTGCCTAGCTGGTTAAAATTTTCCTTTCCCATTGTGTTAGTTGTTGCAACCTTTTGCACAATAACTTTGAATTATTTATCAAATATTTATATCATTGTGTCAAGATTTCTATGCAAGTATAAATATATATTTCTATATATGTCAACATGTTAGACATAAATATTTATAATAAATTTCTAATTATCTGATAATCAGAATCTTTTATTGAAAATATTTATATATATTATTAAGGTGTAGAATCCTTTATTCCTCCGATTGGTGAGATTTCTTTTTGATTTACTGATTTAGTGCGCAGAGTAAAGAAGCAGGTTAGAACTATCCCAGAACTTTATGTGGAGCTTATGAAGATTATACCTCTAGTAATGGGCAATCAATGAGACTTGGAACAAATAAGGAAGATGGCGTTACCAAGACCAGATAGTTAGGAAGGGGACCATTTTTCAAAAAGACAATTGAAAAACAGAATAGAATAACAGATTGAGTTACATGTGGAGTGCGTAATAAGCCCATAGTTCTTCAACTCATAAAATTTACTTATTACATGGGCCTACGAAATAAATTCTGATAATTATTTAACTATCAGATAGTTAAAGATTTTACAAAATAACTAAACAATAAAATATATGACGACAGGCGAGCGGTTTAAAATAATGCTGGAATCCATGAGCTTATCTAAATATGCATTTGCAAATAAGATAGGGGTTTCATCAACAGTAATAAATGGTATTGTAAATAACCAGAATAATCCTGGTCATAAGGTACTTACTGGAATACAAAAAAATTTCCCAGAGATAAACACTGGATGGTTGCTTACTGGCGAAGGAGACATGAAAGCTGCACCAGAGAAAATTACTGAAAGAGATTACCTACTTGAGCATCTGATAAAATTAGAGGATCAATTTAATAGACTCTTGAATCAGCTTGATACAAAGGATAGGCAAATTGAAAAGCTGATGGATCTATTGGGAAAGCTTGAGGGTGCCAACGTTGACCAACTTTATCCTACCAAGGTAATACAGCTTTATCCTGTTGCTCAACAGCAGCATGGATAATTTTTTTTGCCCTTGCGGTTGAAAGTTCGGTGGCACCCTGTTGGCCCAAGCGGTCAAATCGGTCTAAATCAAGGAGTTAGTGAAGTTCGTCCATCACCACATTACCCGTGACTATTAATTAGTTACGGGTTTTTTTATGTTTGGGAGACAGTTTTTGAAAAATGCGGATAAGACGTTCGATGATGTTTGACCTGCTTATCTTTTTTTTAATACACCCTGTCTTTTATTTTTTATACGTAGTGTGACGCTCGTACAAATCACTCTTCTCCAAAGTAGTCACTATCAATTTTTTTAAGTTCGTAGGTTTGCTGTGTTGTGCACCCAAGACTATAATCGATCATTAACTGAGCCAGATGTTCGCCATGTATGAGTACTATTTTTGTTTCGTTTCTTGGTGTGTATTCCAAAGCTTCCTTAGTGAAGTTTGAGGTAGTAATGAAAATACCCTTTTTCGCTCCCTGTCCGGCAAGTGCTCCAACAAATTTTTGAAGTTCAGGTCTTCCAACTACATTTCCCGGCTTCCAGCGTTTGGCTTGAATGTAAATTATATCAAGTCCTAATTTATCTTCCTTGATTGTGCCGTCAATTCCTTCATCACCACTTTTGCCCATTGCTTTTCCAGCATCTTTTATAGAACCTCCATACCCCATTTTTACTAAAAGTTCAACCACAAGCCGCTCAAAAAATGCAGGAGATAGTTCGAGCACCTTGTTTAGTAGTTCAGCGGCTAATGATTTTCTTATTCTTTGATAGGCTATATCCAGGCTTTCTTCGGGAGTCTGTTCACTTGTTGTATTAATTGTTATTTCTTCCTCCGTTTGATTATCGTTCCGTGATGCATTTTGAAATTCTAAAAAAGCAGGAAATTGCCTCAAATATTTTGCATCAATTCGATCAGGATTTTGAGCTAATGTTTGCCTGCCACTAGTGGTTATTATAAAGGTTGCACGCTTTGGTGAATCAAGTAATCCTGCTTTTTTTAGATAGGTTTTTGCCCATCCGACTCTATTATCAAATATCGCCTGATTTCCACTGGCCAACAGCTCTTTTCTTTCTTCATCCGTTACCTCAAATTCGATAGCTAATCTTTCAATTAAATCTCTGTACTTGTGCTCTTGTCCATTCGAAACAAGTTTTAAAATTGGTAACATTAACGATTGGTAATCTGGAATCATAGTTGCTTGTTATTTTAGGGTCGTTACCTGATTTTGTTTTTTCGCTAATCCCCTCAACCACCTAAATATACCCATAACCGCAAAATTCCACGCCGGGACAGCTGATTAAATTTCTCCCCCCGCCTTTCCAAAGCCCAGCAACTCTAAACATCCCCACTTTTGAAATCATTTTGAGGATGCTTTGAGGCAAACCGCCTTTTACTACAAATCCCATAGGTTTAGCCCGAACCGAGGCCGTTGGATCTTTTGTCATCAAACCATTTGTATGTACGCTTTGAAGTTCACTTTAAAAATAATCGCCCTGTACCTTTTCATGGCCCTGAGTACTGGCAGTGGCTGTGTATCGGTGTATGCGCAGACAGCCAATGAAGAGAGGGCAGTTAACCTGATTTTTGATACGGACATCGGTCCGGACTATGACGATGTAGGCGCAATGTCCGTGCTTCATTCACTCGCCGACAGTGGTCAGGTACGCATTTTGGCAACGGTTGCTTCCAATCAGTCGCCTTATATTGCAGCGGTTTTGAGCGTGATGAATACTTATTTCAAGCGTCCGGACCTCCCTATTGGCGTGGTGCGGGGGAGGGGCGTCAGGCTTCAGGCGTGGCAGAAATGGGACTCGCTGCTCGTTGCCCGCTATCCGCACAGCCTGAGCTCCAACGCTGAGGCCGAAGATGCCCTGTCGCTCTACCGCCGCACGCTGTCACAGCAGCCCGATCAGAGCGTGACGATTGTTACGGTTGGTTTTTTGACAAATCTGGCAGACTTACTGCTTTCGGGGCCGGATCAGTTTTCTGACCTGAGCGGTCGGGAGTTGATACGAAAGAAGGTAAAAAAACTGGTGAGTATGGCCGGGCGTTTTCCTTCCGGGAAAGAGTTTAATGTAGACCGGGATCCGGTTTCGTCCAAAATCGTTTTTGAAGGCTGGAATACTCCCATCATTTTCAGCGGTTTCGAGATCGGGGAAGCAATTCATACCGGTCTGCCGCTGATGCGGAACGAGGCAATTCGCAATTCGCCCGTAAAGGATGCCTTTGCTATCAGCATTCCGCTCAGCAAACAGGACGTTGCCGGACGCATGAGCTGGGATCAAACTGCCGTGCTTGTGGCAATCAAAGGGCACGAAAAGTATTTTGATCTGGTAGAAGGGCGCTTTGTGTGTAAAGACGATGGCAGCAATACCTGGAACTCAGCGGGGAAAGGGCATTTTTACCTTGTACAAAAAATGCCCGTCGCCAAACTCGAACGGATCATTGAAGATTTAATGAATCGTTAGCTTTTTTATTCCTGCACAGGAAGTTTCATTAGTGAAGAAAATGCCTTTTTTTAATGAGGTTATTATTCTATTTGTTATATAGGAATAGTCGTAAAATAAAGAAAAACTATTCTTTTTTCGGTTGATTTTATATAAGTAGCAGACACTATTCGTAACTTTATGGTGAATTCTTTATGACCCTGAACAAATGCAAAAACTCCTCATGACTTCCCTCGGAAGATTACGCATCCTAGCCTTCGCCGAAGGGGTATCTTTTTTAGTTATCTTGTTTATAACCATGCCTTTAAAGTACTATTTCGATTATCCTGAGGCTAACAAAGTTGTGGGGATGGCTCACGGAGTACTCTTTGTTTTATATATTTTTCTGGTGATTCAGGTAGGATTGGAGCACAATTGGAAATTTAAGCGAATGGCTCTGGCATTTTTGGCTTCTATTATTCCATTTGGCACATTTTGGGCAGATAAACACCTTTTTCAGGCTTCAACTTAGCCATAATTTCCATGTTTTTTTTCACGATGGTATTTTGGTTTACAAAAGAGACATCATTTTTTTGGATTTTATTTTTAGAATATAATAAAAAAACTGTAACTTTCTTACGCATTTGGGAAACTACATATTTATGGAGCAAAAGACATTGAGGGGAAACGCATAATGCAGAAATTTTAGCCATTGAAAATTGAAAGTACGCACGCACATTACAAACCCTCTCTATATCAATTAACCCTAGTATCAATGGAAATGAAATCTGTAATCATCAAGAAGCCTGGAAATGGGCTTTCACGATGGATGTTGTTGTCCGATCCTCTCGCAAAAAAAGATTCGGGACTCGTACTCAAAGGCCATTATCCACAGTACATCTTCGAGATTGTTTCTCCCAATGAAGATCCTGAATGTTTGAAAGTGGATTTTGCCGGCGCTACACACTACGTAATGGTTCGAAAGGCAATCAACGACAACGGTGAGCCACCCGAGCGTTATCTTGTAGAAATGTTGAAATGGTATACGCAGGTAAAAGCCAAGCCAACGCTGCAGGAAATTGCGAACCAGAAAGCAACTAAAAAGAAGCTGGAAAAAAAAGCACAAAACTCAGTTTTGGTATAGTATGCAAAAAACTTTACCAGTAAAAAAGCGCCCGCTATGATTCCAATTACATAATCGGGCGCTTTTCGTATGCTGTTTTCTACGAAATTCTCAGGATTCAGGAACGGCAATTCCCATCATCCGCATGAGTTCGCTGGCATTAAAACTTCGACAAATGCCCTCGTACAGGGAATAATCAAATTGAAGTTTGCCATCCTGCACATCTGACCTGAAATGGCAATTACGAACAAAAGCCTGCTCTGCTCCCCAGTTTCCGAGTTCCAGATCGTGGGTAGAAACCAAACCGGAGGCCTGCATCGGATGCAGTTGTTTGATCAGTGCCTCGGCTCCCCGATGCCGATCAGCGGAGTTGGTTCCCTTCAAAATTTCATCTAATAAATAGAATATAGGAGTCGTAGAGGTAGCTGCTGCCGACAGTTCAAGAAGCTGTCGCAGGCGTTTGAGTTCTGCATAAAATGACGAAGTACTTTCTTCCAGGGAATCCTGCGTACGCATGCTGCTAAATACCTGCACGGGCGAACATGTCAGTTTTTGGGCACATACCACCGAGCCCATCTGCGCCAGCACCAGATTGATTCCGACGGTACGCAGGAAAGTACTTTTTCCAGACATATTGGAGCCGGTAATCAATGTCGTGTGTCCAGTTCCGGCAAGCACAAAATCATTTGGTACGCGCTTATCTCCCGGAATAAGCGGATGTCCCAGCTGCTGTGCATCCACAAGCACGCCATCTTCCCACGCAACCTGCGGCATGGGATAGTCCGGATGCGCAAAGGCAAATCCGGCCAGGCTACTGAGGGCTTCAAAATCTGCGAGAGAGTCGAGCCAGGATTCCAGCTCAGCGCCATGTTCTTTTTTCCAGGATTCGAGAGCTGCCAGGCAATGAAGATCCCATAAAAACGGAATGCCGATAAGTACCATAAAGAACGGATGCAGTCGGTAGTCCAGACGAGCAAACCAATCGCCCAGTTGACGTATAGCCCGTCCTGCCTGCTGTGCAGGTGTTTGCCGGAGCTTCCACCAACGCGACCGAAACGGTACTTCATTGGCCAGTTCAATCAGGTCGGCATAGGCAATAAGCGTATGACCAAGATCGGTTGTACGTAAGCTTAACGCTTGAATGGGTTCCTGAAAACGCCTGATTAGAACCAGATGCCAGAGCAAACTGAGCCAAAACAGCCAGCCCGGCAGGAGGCTTGCCCACGCCAGCCCACCGAGCAGGGCGGTTAGCAATGGCCACCACCGCCACAGGAACGATTTTTGGAGGGTTGTGTCCATACGCTCGTTGGCCCACTCCCGAAGTGCGCCCACCTGCTGTGCAGCGTGTGTATGCAGCAGAGCGGTGGCTTCCCAGCGTTGGCGCCAGGTGGGGTCTGCCTGCAGCTCAGCCACGGCTTCCTGCCGCAATAGAATCTCGTCGAGTGCGGCGTGTTGAGTAAGCCAATGCGCCAGGCGGCGACTGCCTTCGTCGGTGCGGGTTCGGTTGATGAGGCTAAACAAAGAATGCTTGCCAAAAATATCCAGATCAACCGCGTATACATGGTTGGGCTGCGCAAAGGCCTCACCGGTTTCGGGGCGTTGGAATTGGTAGCGCAGGCGTCCTAGTTCGTCGGTATTAATGGCTTGCAGATTTCGTAAAAAGTTGCGTTGCCGGCGGGCGGTTTGCTGAAATTTCATCACAACCACAAAAGCACCACTCAAACCCAGCGCTACGAGGCCATACAGCGGCTCGGCTTGTGAATTCCAGAGCCACAGAAAAAATAAAATACCTCCAAAAATAGCCAAACGCCCAATGGCTAATCCGTTAAAACGACTTTGCGCGCGTTGTTCCTGCTCAGTCGCAATACGCAGTTGCTCCGCAAAAAAATCAGCAGGAGAGGTTTCTTTGAGCACAGAATCAGTGGGTTTCAGCTGTTTCAAATTGGAGTTTAATTAAATTGGCATAAAGGCCATTGGCAATCAGTGCCAGCTCGTTGTGCGAACCTGATTCTACAATTTGTCCTTCCCGAATTACATAAATAGTATCAACCTTACGGATAGTTGCCAGTCGGTGAGCAATGACCAGCGTCGTACGATTTTTCATCAGCTCATCCAGGGCTACTTGCACCAACTGCTCCGACTCGGCATCCAGTGAGCTCGTGGCTTCGTCCAGAATCAATATTTTAGGATCTTTCAAAATGGCTCGGGCAATGGCCACCCGTTGGCGTTGTCCGCCCGAAAGCTTGATGCCTCGCTCACCCACTACCGTTGCAAGCCCTTCGGGAAAAGACTCAATGAATTGCAGGGCGTTGGCTTTGCGGGCAGCTTCTTCTATTTCGGCATCCGTTGCGCCGGGCCTGCCGTATTCAATATTTTCTCTGATTGTTCCGCCAAAGAGCATTACTTCCTGCGGCACAACGGCAATCATCCGACGCAGGCTGGTAAGCGAATAGGCCGACAGCGGCAATCCATCAATCAGGATTTGTCCGCCCTGTGGATCGTAAAAGCGCATCAAGAGCTGCACAATGGTCGATTTGCCCGCTCCGCTATATCCTACAAGTGCTATTTTTTCTCCGGCATCAATTTTAAAAGAAATGCCTTTTAACACTTTAACATCTGCCCGTGCAGGATACGAAAACTCGATGGAATCGTACGTAATTTGACCCTGTACGTTGTGCGTTTCTGTGCTGGGAGCTTTCAAATCTACCTCTGAGGTTTCGCTCATGATTTCGAGCAGGCGTTCAGAAGCGCCAATCGTTTTGTTAATCTGAGCGTACATATCACCCAAACCGCCCATTGCCCCGCCAATGAAAGTGGTATACAACACAAAAGTGAAAAGATCGGCGATACTCATTTCGCCCGATTGTACCAGCGTAGCGCCAAACCATATCACACCCACGATGCCTCCAAAAAGAGCAAAGATGATGAAGGACACAAAACCTCCGCGAAAAGTAGCCGCTTTGAGTGCATTGTCAACCACTTTATCAAGTGCACTTTTATAGCGATTGACTTCCAGTTGCTCGTTCGTAAATGCCTTTACAACATTCACCGATTGCAGGGTTTCTTCTGCGATGACATTGGCCGCAGCCAGTTCATCCTGTGCTTTCTTGGAAAGTCGGCGAATGTACCTGCCAAAAAACATGGCTGCCACCACCATAATCGGAAATGTGGCCAGCATAAATAAGGTAAGTTTCCAGGAAGTCAGCGAGATAAGCACAACGCCAACCACAAGCGTGGCAATTTGCCGGAAGAACTCCGCAATGGTAAACGAGAGCACATCCTGAAGCTGGGTTACGTCCGACGTAATGCGGCTCGTAAGCTCGCCCACGCGGCGCTGTTCCAGAAAACCAATCGGTAGCGTAATGATCTTGCTGTACACCTCCCGGCGCACATCGGCCATGGCCCATTCGCTCACCCGCGAAAACAGATAGATTCGAAAGAAGGAAAAGATGGCCTGAAAAACCAAAATAGCGATGAGAAGCAGCGTAAGTTGGTTGATGGTGTAGCTCGACTTGCCTTCAATTACTTCGATGATACTGCCCACAAGTTTGGGGAAAGCAAGCGAAGTGCCCGTGGAAAGAATCAGGAATATAAAACCTGCAATGAAGTACTTCTTATAAGGAAGCGTATACCGGAATATTTTTAAGGTGTTTTTTAAGCCTTTCCAGCTTAGTTTTTTTACGGCAAAAGGCGACTCTGTGTCGGTGCTGTCGTCGTCGTTTTTGCCAAATCTGCGTTTTGCCATGTTGTTGTGTAAAATCCTGTGTAGGGTTATGTTCTATTCATCATCCAACTGCCCTTTATAGCCAGATTGTTCCAGAATCTGCCGGGCATTGGGGTTTTTCATCAGCTCAGGAAGCGTAACTTCGGGCTGTTCGTTCAGGTATAAATTCACGATTCGCCAGCCGATCCAACGGCCAATACCACCCGGAACGTCCGGACCTATTTCAGGAGTGAACGGACGCTCGCCGATGTACTTATCTTTTAGTAAAGGTGCTTTTTCGTATAACAGCCGATTTTCAATCAGGTAGGCCCACAGTTGGGTTTGGCTTACGTCAGCCTTGTCCAGGTCGCGCTGCGAAAACCCAAGAATCAGGCTGTCGGGTGTGTTGGGAAGTGTATGTTTGACAAATTCAAAAGCTTTGCCGTAGTCAACCATTTGTGCCAGCAAGGTGGCGTCTTGTGGATCTTTGCCTGTAAATTGATCGGATATGAAAAATAGAATGGAAGGAATCAGATATTCTTTTTGGTAGCGTCTCAATTGGTAATCGTACACGTCCGGCCGATAAGTTGCCTGTGGTCCCCCAAAATAATCCAGTCCGATAATAATCAGGCTGTCAGATATGTACAGGTCGTTGCCCATAAATCCGGTCACGATTGTGGCGACGCGTGGAGGGGTAAAATCGGGATAATAATAGGTAACGTACCGAAATGCTTCTTCCAAAGGCTTTTTTATGAGCTCGTCCCGATTTTTATACAAAGAATCTATCTCTTTTTTGAATCCCTGAAGCGCATTATTACGTATATGTTCATACAGAAGATTGGCCAAAAGGGAGTCATTTTTGGGGATGTTTGAGAAAAACACCTGACCCAGGAATGGGTGCTTATTCAGAAATGCCCGCACCTCCGCTTCTGATGTACAGCCAAATAGCGAATCTTCGAGAGATTCTACCTTGACTTCCAGCGCTATGTCCGAAATGTCAGGCGTTTTCTCCGAAGAAAAAGAGCAACCATTTAGGGAAATAAGTACGAGTAGTACAAAAAAGAAAGATAAAGGCTTTACATACATTCGCTCAAAGTCGGGAGACACGTTGACAAAACATGCAAAAATAGGCAAAAAGTTGCAAAAGCGAGTTTTCATTTGGAGGTCAGGGTTGTAAAGTATAGTTTAAGAATTCGTTGTTTTTTTCATGAAGTAAAGCCAGTATGCAAAACGAGTTCAAAAAGAGGATTAGTATTTTAGGTTGTGGGTGGCTCGGCAAGCCTCTTGCCGTTCATTTATTAGCGAGTGGATTTGGCACCGTAAAAGGGAGCACCACTACTCCCGAAAAAGTACAGCCATTGCGGGAGTTGGGTATTGATGCTTATTGCCTGAGTCTGAACCCCGGACCAGAGGGTGAAGGCTGGAAAGAGTTTCTGAGTACCGATGTATTTGTTGTGGATATTCCGCCCCGCAGTTCCCGGCAGGGAGGGGAGTTTCATCCACAGCAGATGCAACAGTTGGTTGAATTGTTAAATACAAATACTCAACCCAAAGAAATACTATACATAAGTTCAACATCGGTATATCCGGAAACCAGTCAGATTCTGACTGAACAGGATGTAACGACACAAGCGCAGGCGGCATCCTCTTTTATGTTTGAAGCAGAAGAAATCCTGCGGGCAAGGCATGCGCAAGGACAACAGGTGACAATCCTGCGCTGTGGAGGTTTGATGGGCTATGACCGCATTCCGGGAAAATATGTGCAGGGCAAGACAAACCTGACAACCGGTAGCACGCCGGTCAATTATGTGCATCAGGATGATGTCGTGAGCCTTATCACCCAATTGATTGTTGAAGGATTGCCCGCTGATACCTTCAATGTGGTTGCGCCTCAGCATCCATCGCGGCAGGAGGTGTTTGTACAGTCGTGTCAGGCCTTTGGATGGACGCCGCCAACCTTTGCAGAACCGATTGAACCAGAATCTTTTAAAATTATTTCGGGAGAAAAACTGACCGATTATCTCCACTATACCTTTCGCTTTCCTGATCCACTTCATTTTTTGTATCAGGCTCCGGACAAAACTACTTGAGCAGGCACAGTTCTTGTTTAAGCTGAATTGAGTTTGTTTAAACATCACTAAACAAGGATGCCCGCAATTTTCCAGTCCATTTCATTTTGTTTAAGCAGTTGAACGCTTTTTGGTAGTTTAATTTAATTTTAATCATATTAATTAAAGAAATAATACTAAAAATAGGCAAAGTATTTAAAAAAGCAGAAAAATAATTGATAAATAGTTGTAGAACCCCTTGGAAGTTTGTTTAAGATTTAGTTATTTTGGTTCAACAAAACATCACAACAAACCAACGTTTCCTATGACCGCTCTTGAATTCACATATAACCTCAATCGGGTTTCCAAAACACTGAAACCCTTTGCTATGCGTCTCACTCGTGACTCAGAAGATGCAAACGATCTTTTACAGGACACTTTACTAAAAGCTTTTACAAATCGGGACAAATATACGGATGGTACAAACCTGAAAGCATGGTTGTACACAATCATGAAGAACACGTTCATCACTAATTATCAGCGGATGATTCGGAAGAATACATTCATTGATACTACTGATAATTTACATTACCTCAATTCATCCGAAAACAGTACCTACAACGAAGGATACACCGCCTTTGCGATGGAAGACATAACAAAGGCGATTGATTCGCTGGATCAGGCGTACAAAGTGCCCTTTATGATGCATTTTCGGGGATTCAAATACCATGAAATTGCCGCCAAACTTGATATCCCCATCGGAACGGTCAAAAACAGGATTCACATTGCCCGGAAAGAACTTAAAGATATGCTGCGTGTGTACTCACACATGGATTAAAGCAGCGGAGGTGCATGCTCAGATAGAGCATCAATGAAAGATTTTGGTTAAAAAGAGGAAGGTTTGAGAAAGTTAGATGGGCTTCCGTCTAACTTTTTTGTTTAATATCGGTTCTCAAAAGCAGCATTCTCTTTATTTTTCTATGCAAAGTTCCCCCAGAGTTATTGTAATTGGTTCCGGTTTTGCCGGGCTTTCAGCGGCTACTCAGCTGGCTCACAAAGGATATGACGTAACTATTCTCGAAAAAAACAGCGGGCCCGGCGGTCGGGCGCGGGTCTTTTCGGCAGAAGGCTATGTGTTTGATATGGGCCCAAGCTGGTATTGGATGCCCGATATTTTTGAAAATTATTTTGCGCGCTACGGCAAAACTCCCGCTGATTATTACAAACTCATCCGGCTTGATCCGTCCTATAAAGTCATCTTTGATGCACAGCAGGATGTAGACCTGCCCGCTGACATGCAGCAGTTGAGAGCCCTGTTTGAATCTATGGAAAGCGGCAGCGCAGCACGGCTCGACGAGTTTTTGCGGCAGGCTGCCTATAAATACGACGTCGGAATTAATAATTTTGTGTGGAAGCCAAGTCGGAAAGTTTCTGAGTTTTTGAGCCTGAAACTGCTTTATGACGTAACGCGTCTGGACGTTTTTCAATCGTTTTCGTCTCACGTGCGTAAGTTCTTTAAGGACCCGCGTCTGTTGCAACTCATTGAGTTTCCCATCTTGTTTTTGGGGGCTACTGCCGAAAAAACACCCGCTATGTATAGCCTCATGAACTATGCCGAAATGACCATGGGAACCTGGTATCCGATGGGTGGAATGCATGAACTTGTAAAGGGAATGGTGAAGTTGGCGGAGGAAAAAGGTGTAAAAATGCTTTACAATCAAAAAGTTACGCATATTGAAGTCAAAGAAGGGCTGGCGCGTAGAATAGAAACGGACGCCGGGATTTTTGAGGCGGATGTCGTGGTGGCCGGTGCTGATTACCACCACGTAGACAGTCAGCTATTGGATGAGCCGTATCAAAACTATGACAAAAAGTACTGGGACAGCCGCACAATGGCGCCCTCGTCGTTGCTGTACTATTTGGGGGTCAACAAGCGTGTGCCAAAGTTGCTGCATCACAATTTGTTTTTTGATGAAGATTTTACGCTTCATGCCGACGAGATTTACGAAAACCCCAAGTGGCCTTCCAAACCGTTATTTTATGTATCAGCACCTTCCAAAACTGACCCAACGGTTGCACCCGAAGGTTGCGAAAATCTCTTTGTCCTGATTCCGGTAGCGCCCGGCCTGACGGACGACACGGAAGCCGTGCGTGAAAAATACTATAACCTGGTAATGGAGCGTCTCGAAGCCTACGTAGGCGAGCCCGTGCGCCCGCATGTAACGTATAAGCGTTCGTACGCCCACCGTGATTTTATTCAGGATTATAACGCCTTTAAAGGAAATGCGTATGGATTGGCTAATACGCTGAAACAAACGGCGATTTTGAAACCGGGCCTGAAAAACAAAAAAGTAGGGAACTTGTACTACACCGGCCAATTGACCGTACCCGGTCCGGGCGTGCCGCCGTCGCTTATTTCCGGCCTGGTAGTGGCCGAAGAAGTAGCTAAGGAATTTCCATTGTAAAAAACAGTACCTTAGAGCATACAAACGCTGGTTTTAACAAAATTTGGGAAATCCGGTTATATTGAAATATTATTTCAGAGAAATACAAAAAACGATTTTATTCTAATGCTGGAACTATTCAATCAGACAACGCTGCAATGCAGTAAGATCATTACGGAGCACTACAGTACTTCTTTTACGCTGGGTATCCGTACACTTGATCGAAAGTTCCACTTGCCTATTTATGCCATCTATGGTTTTGTGCGCTATGCCGACGAAATCGTGGATACCTTTCATGATTTTGACAAGAAGAGTCTGCTTGAACGGTTTCGGGCTGATACTTTCCGGGCCATTGAGGAGAAAATTTGCCTGAATCCTGTTTTGCACTCCTTTCAGCTGGTGGTCAATCAATACGGAATTGATCATGAGTTGATTGAAGCTTTTCTGCATAGCATGGAAATGGACCTGTACGAGCAAACCTACACCAACGACTGCTACGAAGAATATATCTACGGTTCGGCAGAAGTGGTAGGGCTGATGTGCCTGCGGGTTTTTTGTGAAGGAAATACAGCCCAATATGATCACCTCCGCGAGGGAGCCCGGCGGCTGGGTTCGGCCTTTCAGAAAGTGAACTTTTTGCGTGATCTGAAAAGTGATTTTCAGGATCGGGGCCGGGTGTATTTTCCCGGAGTCGATTTTAAGGCATTTGACCCTACCTCTAAAAAAGCAATTGAACAGGATATTCAGGAAGACTTCGACGCGGCCTATCAGGCAATTCTGCAACTTCCCAAAGGTGCCCGGCAGGGCGTGTACCTGGCGTATGTATATTACCGCACGTTATTTGATAAAATAAAACGCCTGCCTGCGGCCCGTATTCAGCATGAGCGCATTCGGGTGCCCGATAGCCGCAAACTCGCCCTGCTTGCTCAGACTTACGTGAAATTCAGGATGAATGCGTTGTTGGCGTCTTTTTGGTGAGATGATTTCAGTGAACTGGTTAGTTGGCCAAAGACTGTTGCTGAAATTGAACAGCCGATAAAATCGCCAACTGCTGTTCGTATTCCTTTTTCTGTTGAAGAAGCTGTTTCCTGATGTCTGCGAAGTAGTTGTCCCAGTCTCCGGCCTGCACCACCTTTTGGTATTCTTCCGATTCTTTTAGGGCCTGAATACCAACTTCTATTGCTTCTCGTTTTTCGAGTAAGACGGTACGCCTTTGTAAAAGCTTACTTTTTTGGGTTAATATCATTCCACCAAACTGATAAATACCCTGTTGCAAATCACGATAAATCTTTACTACTTTATTCAGATCATTGGCTTCGTACGCATCTTTTAAATCAATAAAAACCTGGTGCGCTACCTTCTTTTGTTCAGGATCTGCACCTACTTTATCAGGATGGCACAGCTTTGAAGCCTTTCGGTAAATATCCTTGATAAATACGACCTCGTCAGGCCGCAAATGATTGACGACTTTCGTTTTAGTGCTATCGTGGGCCTGCTTGTATTGTGAGTAGTCTCTCTCCGCTTCATTTGCGGCTTCCTGATCTTTTTCTGCTTCCGAAATCTGCCTTTTCAGAATCAAGATCATCAGTATCAGTTCGCCCAGCTCGGTGCTATGTTTTACCGAGAATTGGTACACTAATTTTTCCAGTTCGGTAAACTCATCTTCTAAGGTGGCTATCTGCCATTCCAAAGCCCTGATTTCCAGCTGCAATGCCGATACTTCTACATCGCTTTGTAGCACTAGCTGTTTCATTCGGTTCAGAAACGCCTGTATTTTCTTGACGGCTTCGGCGTAGTGGCCCTTTTCTACTTCATCTAATAATATCGAAACCTCGATCAGTGAGTCGGGCAATTGCTCCTTAGGAAGGAGTGCTTTGGTTTTCAAAACCTGATAATCTATATCTTCCTGGTCTTCCAGCCGAATCAAGTTTAGCAACGTTTCGAGTCGGATTACGATTTTTCCCCAATCAGCCTGAACCGTTCCTTCTCCCATTTGCTTCAATTTTAGGGAGGCAAATTCTTGTAGAAAATCAACAACAAGTGCGCGGTCGTCGTCAATGATTGTAATGCTTTCGTGGTTGCTTTGTGCTTTGCGCGTCCAGTTATAGGACCCAAAAAGCAACACTTTTTCGTCAACGATACAGAACTTGTTGTGCATCAGGGGCGAACTTTCGTCGTCATCGCCCACAAACTGTACCAAGCCCCCTCGCTGAATCAGTGCCTCAAAGTCCAGGCGAGACTCATGGTTGAAGCGGTGGTTTGCCATCAGCACTTCAACCTGTACTCCCTGCTTTTGTTTACTTAGCAGAATATCGAACAAGGCAGGATCGGTAAACCATGCTACCACTACCCGGATAGAATGCTTGGCCACGTGGAGTCGCTTGCTGATGTGGCTTTGAATATTGTCGAAATATGCTTGTGAAGGCATGGGTCTACATGGTTGGATAATATGGGAATGATAGTTTGGTTATTTTTAAAAAGCTAAAACGTCCTTGCACTAGACACTTTGCTTCCACTTTTCTTTTATTCGCTGGTAGTTTCGTTCGTACATTTCATCTTCTGGATCAAGTTCATATGCCTTTTTGCTAAGCAGAAACGCATCTTCTAAGTTACCGACGTCTTCGTAATGTACGGCGATATTATTCAAGGCAGAAGTGCTGTATGGATCCTTTTTAAGGTACCGGGAGTAATAGTCGATTGCCTGTTGCGAACGATTCAATTCTCCATAACACCAAGCCACGTGAAACCATTTATTTTCATAACTACTACAAAGTTCAATTGCTTGCAAATAATCCCTGATTGCCCCCTCATAATCCTTTAATTCTTTCCGGGTATTACCTCGATTACTGAAGGCAATTGCACACTTTGGATCTAATCGAATGGCATCATCGTAATCCCTGATTGCCCCCTCGTAGTCCTTTAATTCTTTCCGGGCATTCCCTCGGTTATTGTAGGCATTCACGTATTTTGGATCTAACCGAATGGCCTCGTTGCAATCTCTGATTGCGCCTTTGAAGTCTTTTAGATTATTTTTGCTGTGGCCGCGATTGTTGTATGCAAGCACATTCTTTGGGTCTAACCTAATGGCTTCGTCGTAATCATTGATTGCGCCTTTGTAGTCTTTTATCTCGTTCTTTGTAACCCCTCGGCTATTGTATGCACTCGGATAATTGCGATCCAATTGAATGGCCATGTCGAAATCTTGAATAGCCCCCTCAAAGTGTTTCAAGTAGTACTTTGCCCTTCCCCGATTATTGTAGGCGTATGCGTATTTCGGGTCTAACTGAATGACTTCATCGTAATCCTTGATTGCGCCTTCGTAGTTTTTTAACTCATTCCTGACATTGCCTCGATTATTGAAGTAGACTTTTTCTTTTGGCCCTAACCGAATAGCCTCGTCGTAATCCCTGATTGCGCCTTCGTAGTCTTTTAACTCTTTCCTGGCATTGCCTCGATTATTGAAGTAGGTTTCTTCCTTTGGATCTAACCGAATAGCCTCATCGTAATCCTTGATTGCACTTTCGAAGTCATTTAGTGCTTTCCTGGTATTTCCTCGGTTATTATAGGCATTTGCGTACTTTGGATCTAATCGAATAGCCTCATCGTAATCCTTGATTGCGCCTTCGTGGTCTTTTAGGGCCTTCTTTGCATTGCCTCGGTTATTGTAGGCAATTGCTGCATATTTTGTATCTAATCGAATAGCCTCGTCATAATCCTTGATTGCGCCTTCGTGGTCTTTTAGGGCCTTCTTTGCATTTCCTCGGTTATTATAGGCAATTGCATATTTTGGATCTAATCGAATAGCCTCGTCATAATCCTTGATTGCCCCCACGAAGTCATTTAGCTTTTCCTTAGCAACCCCTCGATTAATGTATGCATTGGCATACTTTGAGTCTAACCGAATTGCCTCGTCGTAATCGTTGATTGCACCTTGGACATCATTTATTGCCTTCCTGGCGTTCCCTCTGTAATGGAAAACATATGCTGAATTTGGATCTAGTTTGATTGCGTAATCACAATCGGACACGGCCTTGTCGTAATCCTTTAATAACGCATTAACTACGCCTCTTAAAGCAAACGCCCTACCAAACTTTGCATTTATTGCTATCGCTTTGGATGAGTCCGATAAGATCTCTTGTAAATTTTCTTTGTTCAAATTGCCGGTTGCTATACCTCGATATAGATAGCCTTCTTCCCACTTGGGTAGGGCCACTATACATTTGTTAGCTACTTTGTATAAGGCGTCCCAGTCACGTTCAGCGTAAAGTTTATCAAGAAGTTCTTTCCAAAACTTATGCTGAGGGTTGAGAAGTCTCTCAACTATATTAAATTGAGTGCCTAAATTTTTGATAACATGCGAAGTGGAGGTAGTTGTTAAGGTAGACATAGAGTTGTTTATCTTGTGGCTGCATAAATATAGGCGTTTGGGAAGAAATTTGGAAGGCTTTTCTAACAGTAGAGTTTTTCAGTTTCAATAAAGTAGCCACTACATGTAGAATCAATCATTACAACAATCCTAAATGCAGGGTACATCATTATATTTCAGTCCTTTACTGCTCTATACTAAAAAAATAATGGATCGAATAGGGTTGTTTGCCCTACCTTTGTCGTCCGTTATGTAGTCGTATAGTTCACTAAATCACCTCATGTACCCTTGAAAATTGCAGTTCCCAAAGAGACCAAGCCTTTGGAAAGGCGCGTGGCTCTTACACCCGATGTGGTAAAATCTCTTCAAAAAGCTGGTTTCTCCTGCGTGATCGAAACCGGTGCCGGTGAGGCATCCTACTTTTCGGATGCTTCCTATGTACAGGCCGGTGGCAGCATTGCCCCTGATGCAGCCGCGGCTTTCGCGGAGGCAGACATTGTCCTGAAAGTCAATGCACCTACGGAAAGCGACGTAGCACAAATGAAAGAAGGAAGTGTGCTGTTGTCGTACCTGTATGCCTACACGATTCCGACGGTAGTGGAGGCCCTGAACCAAAAGAAAATCTCGGCTTTTTCGATGGATGCCGTTCCGCGGATTTCGCGGGCGCAGAAAATGGATGCACTCAGCTCGCAGGCCAACCTTGCTGGTTACAAAGCAGTGCTTCTGGGAGCCAATGCCCTGGGAAAAATCTTCCCGCTTATGATGACCGCCGCAGGTACAATTACACCTTCGCGGGTACTTGTGTTTGGAGCAGGAGTGGCTGGCTTGCAGGCAATTGCTACGGCCAAGCGCCTGGGTGCGGTGGTAGAAGCCACCGATGTGCGCCCCGAAACCAAAGAACAGGTGGAGTCGCTGGGTGGCCGCTTCCTGACCGTGGAAGGTGCCGAGGGAGTAACAGTAGAAGGCGGGTATGCCCGCGAAGTATCGGCAGATTATCTGGAAAAACAGCAAAAGCTGATCAAAGAGCGGATTAAAGAGGCAGATATTGCCATTACCACAGCGCTCGTGATTGGTCGCAAGGCACCGGTTTTGATTACAGAAGAAATGGTCAAAACCATGAAAACCGGCTCTGTGATTGTCGATATGGCAGTAGAATCGGGTGGAAACTGCGAACTGAGCGAGTTTGGAAAAACGGTGGTGAAGCACGGCGTCACGATTATAGGAGAGCCAAATATTCCGTCGTTGCTGCCGATCAACGCCAGTGAGTTATACGCCAAAAATATCTCCACCCTGTTGCTTCATTTGGCTACCAAAGATGGCTTGAAGTGGGAAATGGAAGAGGACATCACCAAAGGAAGCCTGATTACGCATCAGGGAGAGTTGGTGCATGCTTTTACCAAAGAGATTTTGGCCAAAACGAAATCGTAAGAAAACTCAGGTACCTGTTTTCCAATCAACTATTTAACAAAAGACTATGTCACTAGAAAATTTCATATTCCTGCTGTACATCCTGGTATTGGCCAGTTATTGTGGTTTTGAGCTCATTGCCAAGGTACCGCCAACGCTGCACACGCCGCTGATGTCGGGCTCCAATGCCATTTCGGGTATTACCATCGTGGGGGCTATTTTGTGTGTACGCGAAGGCGAAATCAGCAAATACCTGGGAATGGTAGCCCTGATTTTGGCGACTATCAACGTGGTGGGAGGCTACGCCGTTACCGACCGGATGCTCCAAATGTTCAAAAAGAAAAAATGATGATCCGTTCGTTACGGTTTAACTTCTAACAGCATTCCATGAATATTCTTATACAAATTACGTATCTCGTAGCTACGATCCTGTTTATTGTCGGGATCAAAAAACTGAACCGCACGCAGGAAGCCCGGCAGGGCAATATCCTCTCGGCCGTAGCTATGCTTTTGGCTGTACTGGCCACTTTGGTAGAGTCACAGTTGCTTACACCCATCGAAACATTCAGCTGCATGCTGCTGGGTGGGGCAATCGGCCTGGTGTGGGCACGAAGGGTAGAAATGACCCAAATGCCCGAAATGGTCGCTATTTTCAATGGATTTGGAGGAGCGGCTTCGCTCTTCGTTGCCTTTTCTGACTACTGGACCCGGGCCGTAGAACAACCCAGCCTTTCCACCGACCTCATTACCATCATCAGCATTCTATTGTCGGTGATTATTGGCGGTATTACCTTCACCGGCTCATTGACGGCCTACGGAAAACTCAGCGGGAAAGTCAGTGGAAATGCCATTGTGTTTTCAGGACAGCATATGCTCAACCTTGTGCTGCTGCTTGCGGCTGTTGCCTGCGGTGTACTGGTCGCCATCGAAACGGGCTCCGTCACGGCGATGATCGTGATGGGGGTTATTTCGCTGGTGTTGGGGATTTTGGTCGTCATTCCCATCGGCGGCGCAGACATGCCGGTGGTTATTTCGCTGCTCAATTCCTACTCCGGAATGGCCGCCTGTACTACGGGTTTTGTGCTCAACAACAGCGTACTGATCGTCACGGGAGCACTCGTGGGTGCCTCGGGAATTATCCTGACCCAAATTATGTGTAAAGCCATGAACCGCTCGCTCATCAGCGTATTGTTGGGTGGCTTTGGCGCTACTTCGGGCGGGGCTGCGGCCGGCGGCAGTGCGAGCGATATGGTTATTAAAGAAGTAGGTGTAGAAGAAGCCGCCATGATTTTTGACTCTGCGTCGTCGGTGATTGTGGTGCCCGGCTACGGAATGGCCGTGGCGCAGGCACAGCACGTGGTGCGCGAGATGATGGATCTTTTGGAGAAAAAAGGCATCAACGTTCGGTTTGCCATTCACCCGGTAGCGGGTCGTATGCCCGGCCACATGAATGTGCTTTTGGCGGAGTCGAATGTGCCGTATGATAAACTCATCGAAATGGAAGAAATTAACGATGATTTTAGTAATACCGACGTCGTGCTCGTGGTCGGTGCCAACGACGTTGTAAATCCCGCCGCGCGTACCAACCCGGCGAGCCCGATTTATGGCATGCCGATTTTGAACGCCGACAAAGCCCGTACCGTCATTGTGAGCAAGCGCTCCATGGCAGCCGGGTACGCCGGTATTGAAAACGAACTCTTTGGCTACCCCAACTGTCTGATGCTGTTTGGCGATGCCAAATCGACACTTACCAAAATGGTGGGAGAGTTGAAGGAAATGTAAAAAAACGGAGTTGGGTTTAGCTTTTAAAAACCCTAAACCATTTACTCAAACATAGAAGGCGTGCAGCTGCGAAGTTGCACGCCTTTTTAGTTACAGATTAACTTTATTCCTGAGTAAATAGCCAGGTACACGAATTTGTGTAGTGCTATCAGCCTGTAAATGAAGTGTTTTTACTGCATTTTTTCCAATAGTCAGGCTGCTTGTGTTTCGCATTTGAATGGAAGCCACGCCTATTTGATTGGTACTGTCTACTGTCAGAAGGCTATTGGATGTACCCAAAATACGCAAAGAATCCAGGGCATTTCGGTTGAAAAGCATTTTGTTTCCTTCTTGAAAAACATCTAATGAAGGTCCCTTTAAAGCTGTTATCCTGAGGCGTGAACTTGAATAAATTCCTTGAATATCAGGGACCTTAATATAGGCATCCGGCGACCATTCAAAGATACTTTCCGAATTATAACTAAAATCCGACGGTTCTTCTTTTTGAACTACCACCAAGGTATCCCCATGCAGTTCCCAGCCAAGCGTAAACTGTTGGTTCTCCTTATTGGCTTTCCAGAGCTCGAATGTTTCGCCGGACTCAATCGCTACATAGCGGGAAGGTATGCCCGTTATTTTGAGATATTTAAATGCCCGAAGCGAATCACGGGTGTAGCCTCGGTACGGATTGCTCCAATCGATGGCATCAAATTGTTGTTTCAACGAAAGATTAGCCCCAACCATTGACAGTAAGACAAAGGCAAGCAGGGACAGGAGTAGTAGGTTGCTGGTTTTCATGGGAGTTACGAGTTAAGGTGTTGATGGAAATTCGAGGGCGACAAATTGTTCGTAGCGCGTTTGCAGCTCATCCATAGAGATGTTCAGTAAGTACAGCGTTTTAAAAAACTCAGGCAATTCATTTTCTAAAAAACGCTCCCGCCGGAAGGCCACAATAAGCTGACGGGCATTTTCGGCAGCCGAATATCCAATGCCGCGCTTATTGGCAATAATTTCCTGACTTTGTAAAAATTCATACGTACGCATGACCGTATTGGGGTTTACTTCCAGCGCAGCAGCCAAATCGCGCACCGACGGAATACGCTCGCCCGGAGGCCATTGGCCAAGCAGAATTTGCTCACACACATAGTCAGCGATTTGGAGGTAAATGGATTGTTTATCTTTAAATTCCATGAGGCTACGGGGTTAAATTTCTCTTTCGGTAAGGCGGATATACGTAATGTACCACAAGGCTACTAGGACCAGAAAGGGCAGAAAATTTACATAGGTCTGCATTGCCGGTGCAAGCATTATATTGTGATATGTAGAAGATTCTTCTAAAACTATTTGCCAGCCCGGTTCGAATGGAGATATGTGAAGACTATTTTTTGGAAAAGAGGTGAGGTAACGGGCAAACCACTGATTTCCTACCAGAAGAACAATGAAAAGCGCAATCGTGAGTCCGAGAGTTTTCAGGTAAGCAGATTCTTTGAAATATATAGATCCCAGAAAAACTAATCCATTGATAATTATATAAAACAGAAAATATGTGTTACGCATCTCAGCAGGAAGCATAACGTATTGCTCACGAATACCTAATTGAGAAAGCCTATGGTTGGCAAAATTGGTTGTCCAGTCGGAGAGAAGTATAAATAGACCGAATAATGGTATAATGAATAGCAGATTTAGAAACCATGCACAGAAAAATTTTTCCAGGCGCGAAGCCGGAATCATTACCTCAGAAATTGCATTTGCAGGTGCCCCATATTGATTAAATGCCAGGCTCGTATAAAAACTTCCGCCCAGGAATACTGACAGTAATAGTGCTGCAGGATGCAGTCCCTCTAAGTTTGAGTTATACTCTTTGGAAAAGGTGATAGGTACCATCATTGCAAAGAGAAAAAGCAAAATAGGTAGTATGGACAGCAAATAACTCTGTCCTTTTTCAGCCAGTTCAAGCCGAACCATCAGCCCGAAACGATGAAGGTTAAATGTCTGATTCATAGATGATTTTTATTTTTGAACGGGTTGTAGCATGGGGTTTTGGAATAAGGTTTGAATGCGTTCGGGCTGCGCCACCACGGCCTGAAAAAGCGCCTCAAATTCTACGCGGCTTTCTTCCTGATGTAGATTGACACGTACCGTTTTGTAGCCTTGTAGGGACGGCTCCGAGTACAACACGTGTTCGTCAAGAGAAGGGCGAACGCCAAAATGCAGTCGCTCCGAAATTTCCTGCAAGCTGTGCTGCATGACCATTTTATGCTCATGAAGAATCAGAACATAGTCAATCAGATTTTCCAGATCCCGCAGCTGATGCGTCGAAATCAGAATCAGGCGATCCGGCTGCAAGGCATGAGATACCATACGCCGAAACTGACTTTTGGATGGAATGTCGAGGCCATTTGTGGGCTCATCCATCAAAACTATCCGCACATTGGTGGCCAAAGCAAAGGAAATAAGCACCTTTTTCTTCTGGCCAAACGACAGTTCACTAAGCTTTCCTGCTGTCGGAATCTCGCACTCAGAAAGGTAATGTAGAAACAACGCATCATCGAATTGCGGGAAAAAGGGTGCCCGTGTTTTTACAAATTTGTCAATTGTCAAATTGGGCAGGTAGGGTTCTTCGGGAATAAAGAAAATGTCCTGCAAAAAGGCCGGTTCCCGATTTTTGGGCGCATGCCCGTTGATGTCAATGTTTCCATTGAGCGGAAAAAGCAGTCCGGCCATGCAGCGCATCAGGCTGGACTTTCCCGCTCCGTTTTTTCCCAGAAGTCCATAAATACTTCCCGGTTCAAGCTGCATGGACAGCCTGTCAAACAGCAGCCTGCGCTTGTTATAGCCAAAAGATACATCTTGGAGAGTTAGCATAGAGTTTAGTTATAGTGTATTAGTATAATAGTACACTGCAAAACTATAAATTTATTTTATCAAAAAAAGAGATTGAAGAAAAAAATGAAAAAGTTGATTGCTGAATGGAAAGGGGAAATCGGGGAGTTGGCTATTTATCGGGTAGAAATATAAGGGGTTGAAACACAGCGTATGTGCAGAATATCGCTTAATTGCTGCAATAGTATCCACGTGTCAGGGGGTACTGTTTGGATATGTAACATAAAACTTAGTGGTTCCAGGCAGGGCGGCGCGCCTGACGTTGTTGATATACTACGAAGTCCTGTTCTTCCAATTCCAGAAGAAGGCAGAGAAATGATAAAGCAGTTTTTTTGTAGTACGTTCCATGCACAACTTCCGCACGAACGCGTTCCAGCCCATAGTATCGAAGCATGGCAACAATGTCGTCCCAGGTGCCGTAGTTGAGTACTTTTCCTATGACAAACAAACTATCCGCTTCAAAGTCAATAGATTCCCATTGCACATCCCAAAACGCCAGTTTCGAAATCGAAGGGCGGGCAGATGATGATTTTGGTTGCATAAAAAACGTAATTTTATTGATTACAGATTTCTTCTGACAAAGCTGCTACCGACAAGGTACTACTTCTAACATAAGTTGTCAAGCCAACCCGCACAAATACCGGCCTGCTGCCAATTCGCCCCAATCCTTCCCTTTTTTGTCCTATCTGCCTATCTTTGTACATATTGTCCTTTGCTTCTATGATTTCTACAAAACTTACACCAACGACCATCCCTGACGAGCTTCTTGGCAGCTACGAAACCGTCATCGGCCTGGAAGTACATTGCCAACTCCTCACGGAATCCAAGCTTTTTGCGTCTGATACCAACCGTTTTGGCGGCGAGCCCAACACGCACATCAGTCCGCTGACCCTCGCTTTGCCCGGTACGCTCCCGAAGTTGAATAAAAAAGCCGTTGAATACGCCGTGCGGATGGGTTTGGCCTGCGGATGTACCATCAGCGAACGGACGATTTTTGACCGAAAAAATTATTTTTATCCCGATCTGCCCAAAGGGTATCAGATTTCGCAGGATAAAGCACCGATTTGTGTAGGTGGGGCTGTCACTATTTCGGTTAAAGGAAAAGACCATGAAGTGACCGAGAAAACGATTCGGTTTCATCATATTCATCTCGAAGAAGACGCAGGGAAATCTGTTCACGATGGCAACCAAACCGAAACGCAGCTGGATTACAATCGCGCCGGAACGCCCCTGATCGAAATGGTAACCGAACCTGACCTGCGCTCAGCCGAAGAAACAGGCGCTTTTGTTACCGAGATTCGCCGGTTGGCCCGCTACCTCGACGTAAGTGATGGAAACATGGAAGAAGGCTCGCTTCGCTGCGATGTCAATGTGTCGGTGCGCCTTGCCGGAGCATCCGAGTTGGGTACGAAGGTCGAGATCAAAAATATGAATTCGATTCGCAACATTATGCGGGCCGTAGAATTTGAGCGGCGGCGGCAAGTGGCTACGCTTGAAAACGGCGATTCGCTTTTTCAGGAAACCCGTATGTTTGATGCCGAAACGGGCGAAACCTATGGCATGCGTGTAAAAGAAACCATGAATGACTACCGCTACTTTCCAGACCCGGACCTGTGCCCGGTGGTGCTGCCCGAAGCGACCATTCAGGAAATACGCAGCCGAATGCCGGCCTTGCCCCGCGAGCTTCGTGAAAAATTTGTGTCGCACTACGGCATACCTGCTTACGATGCCCAACAGCTGACCGATACCCGCGAAATGGCGCACTATTTTGAGAATCTGTGCAGCCATACTAATGCTTACAAAACAGCTTCCAATTGGTTGATGGGGCCCGTCAAATCGTACCTGAACGAAAGTGGTACGGATATTGCCGATTTTAGCCTGACTCCACAGGTGCTTGCGGAATTGATCACACTCGTGGAAACGGAGGTCATTAGCCACTCAACGGCTACACAGAAAGCCTTCCCCGCTCTTTTACAAGCCCCGGATCGTTCGCCACGCGAATTGGCCGAAACCAATAACTGGTTGCAAAATCGCAATACAAACGAACTGGAAACGTTGGTAGATGAAGTGCTAAATGCAATGCCGGATAAGGTAACGGCTTATAAAAAAGGAAAAAAAGGGCTGATGGGACTTTTTGTAGGAGAAGTCATGAAGAAGTCTAAAGGCACGGCTGACCCCAAACTGATAAATCAGCTGCTGGCCGAAAAACTATAAATAAGTTGAGACTGCTTAATTTAAACTAGATATATGATAAAGAAGATGACATTTTTCCTGATGCTGTGGGCAACTAGCCTGTCGGTATTGGCGCAGGAGACTCCTGTGGCAAAGGAGTTTACGGTTTCGGGTAAAGTAAAAAATGGGAATGCAGGAGAAAAAATTTATCTGCAATTTTCAACCAATCCGCCCACTACGCTGGACTCCACTACGATGGATGCCAACGGGAATTTTTCCATCAAAGGTGTTGAAAAAGATGGAGGCAATTTTTATATCCTCAACATCGCTGAGCGCCAAAAAATAATCCTGCTCATTGAAGGCGGCGAGCAACTGACCGTTCTGGCCGATGGCTACGAGGCCGACTCCAAAGGCGTGGCCGGGAAAGCAGAGGTCAAGGGCTCTAAAAATATGGAGTACTATGCCCAACTGATCGATATGAATCAGGCGATGGTTTCCAAAGTGAACAAATGGAATGACGAATACGCTAAGGCTAACGAGAAAAAAGACACGAAGAAAATTCAGGAAATTCAGACTAATTTTCAGCAGGCAGAAGCCGAGCACGTTACAAAAATCAAAAACCTGATTCCCGAAATGGGAACTTCGCTCGTGGCTATTTTTGCCGCCAATAATCTGCTTAATCCTCAGCGCGACCTTGCCGACATGGAAGCCGTGGCGCAGCGCTTTGCCCAAGAAAATCCTTCCCCAAAAATTGTACAGGCCTATATTGGCTACATTAAGCGGATCAAAGGAGTGGCCGTTGGCGACGAAGCGCCGGATTTTACACTCAATAGCCCCGAAGGTCAGCAGGTGAGTCTTTCGTCGTTGCGTGGCAAATACGTTCTGCTCGATTTTTGGGCGTCGTGGTGTGGCCCTTGCCGCATGGAAAACCCCAACGTGGTAAAAATGTACGCAAAGTATAAAGACAAAGGATTTGCCATTTACGGCGTTTCGCTGGACAAAGATATGAACGCCTGGACCGCCGCTATAAAAAAAGACGGCCTGACCTGGACCCACGGCTCCGACCTCAAATACTGGAGCTCAGCTGTGGCCCAATTATACGGTGTCAATGCCATTCCGGCTACCTATTTGTTGGATAAAGACGGAAAAGTAATCGCGAAAAATTTGCGCGGCCCATCACTTGAAAACAAACTGGCTGAGCTATTAGACGGAGAAAAGTAGTTTTGCAGGTGGTGATAAACCTTAGAAAGCCCGACCGACCGTCGGGCTTTCTTCGTAACTTGCGTTCTGTTTTAACAAATAGTTATGTCTCAAACTGCCTCAAACCTACCTTCTGGCTCATGAAAATTGCGATAATCGGTTGTGGAAATATGGGTATGGCTTTTGCCCGTGCCTTTCTGAAATTTGATCTGGTCAAAAAAGAAGATTTTCTGTTAGTAGAAAAAAGTCCTGAACGCATGGAAAGTCTCCGGGGCTTTCAGCCGGGCGTCCTAACCGGAATCATCGGCCCACAAATTGCCGACTATGACCTTGTGATTCTTTCCGTAAAACCTCAGGATTATTCGCTTGTTCAGGAGTCGTTGCGGAGCGTCATTAAGCCCGGTCAGGTAGTATTTTCCATTATGGCGGGTATTCCCATAAGCCTGATTCAACAAACACTTAATCATCAGGAGGTTATCAGGGCGATGCCCAATACACCCGCAATGCTCGGCATGGGTATTACGGCCTATGCGGCTTCTCCCGAAGTAGACATGAATCAGCTGCGTAAGATTGAAAACCTGATTAACGCTACGGGGCGGTCGGTGTTTTTGGAAGATGAAGCGCAGCTTGATGCCGTTACGGCGCTTAGTGGCAGTGGTCCCGCTTATTTTTTCTACATCGTAAAAGCGATGATTGAAGCCGGAAAGCAAATGGGTTTTGAAGAATCGGTTGCCTCGCTGCTTGTCAAGCAAACGATGTTGGGTTCTTTTCACCTGATCAATACTGCCGACCGTTCGTTGGATGAACTCATCAAAGCGGTCGCTTCCAAAGGAGGAACAACCGAGGCAGCTTTGCGGCAATTTGAAGAAGGCGGCACGGCCGACTCGCTGATACGAGGCATTCATGCCGCCCAACAAAGAGCTACGGAACTTTCAAACGGATAGAATAGCGTTCCGCTTAGCGGGTTTCTTCCACAATTCCGAGATAGTTGAATGGCGTAATGCGCTTTAACTCTTCCCGGATATTTTCGGCTACATCCAGAGTCTCTATAAATCGTGAAATGGCTTCGTGGGTAATATGCTCGTTGGTACGGGTCAGTTCTTTCAGGGCTTCGTAGGGCTTTGGATAGCCTTCGCGGCGTAAAATGGTCTGAATCGCTTCGGATACTACCACCCAGTTTTCTTCCAGTTCTGACCGAATCGCCTGATCATTGAGTTCCAGTTTCCCCAGGCCTTTCAGCAGAGAGTGCAGGGCAATGACCTGATGCGCAATTGGAACGCCAATGTTGCGCAGTACGGTAGAGTCCGTGAGGTCGCGTTGGAGCCGGGAAATGGGTAGTTTGGATGAAAAATGGTCGAAAAGAGCATTGGCGATCCCCAAATTTCCCTCGGAGTTTTCAAAGTCAATTGGATTTACTTTATGCGGCATCGCCGAAGAACCAATTTCGCCTGCTTTGATTTTTTGTTTAAAATAATGCATCGAAATATACGTCCACAGATCCCGGTTCAAGTCCAGCAAAATAGTATTCAGACGTTTCAGTCCATCAAAAGTGGCGGCAAGATTGTCGTAGTGCTCAATTTGGGTGGTATGACGGCTGCGTTTCAGTCCCAGGCTTTCTACAAAATGATGGGCAAATTCCATCCACTGAATTTTTGGATAAGCCACGTGGTGAGCGTTGAAGTTTCCGGTAGCACCACCAAATTTTGCTGAGTAGGGAATTTGATCCAATAGCTCAAACTGCCGCTCAATTCTTTCTACGAACACCAGAAACTCTTTCCCAACCCGTGTAGGAGATGCAGGCTGCCCGTGGGTAAAAGCCAGCATTGGTACATTGCGCCACTCGATTGACATCCGTTTTAGTACAAAAAGTACCTGCCGAAAGAGAGGCTTTACCTGTCGTTCGAGGGCATCTTTTAGCGAAAGCGGAATTGCTGTATTGTTAATATCCTGTGAAGTAAGGCCAAAGTGAATGAATTCCAGGTATTTTTCGAGGCCGAGGGCTTCAAATTTTTCCTTTAAAAAATATTCAACTGCCTTTACATCATGGTTCGTCTCTTTCTCTATTTCCTTAATTTGAAGAGCATCAGCCTCCGAAAAGTTTTTGTATATATCCCGAAGCTTTGGGTAAAAAGTCTCGTCAATATGGTTTAGCTGAGGAAGCGGCAGTTCACACAGGGCAATAAAATATTCTACCTCGACCAACACCCGGTAATAAATGAGCGCATATTCCGAAAAGTACGAGGACAACTCGGTTACCTGCCTGTGATAGCGGCCGTCTACCGGAGAGATTGCCGTAAGCTGATTCAAATTCATAATTTAACTGTATGTTGATTTAAGAGGCGCAAAGTTAAGAGAATTAACCCTTTACGCCTTCGTAATAGTTACGAAAATGTTCAGGTAGGATTTATCAACGATTAATTACAATAATTTCTTTATTTTCGATTTTATAAGATTCTTAACCCTTTTCTGATTTATGTCTACTTCTCCTTTTCTTGGCGAGCTCATGGGAACGCTCGTGCTACTATTGTTGGGTAACGGTGTTGTGGCAAACGTGGTACTGAATGAAACCAAAGGCCATAATGCTGGCTGGATTGTCATTGCTACGGGCTGGGCAATGGCCGTGGTCATGGGAATTTTTACGGCCAATGCGTTCGGTAGTGCCGACGCTCATAATAATCCTGCGGTTACGTTAGCTTTTGCAGTCAGTACAGGCGATTTCTCCAAAATGGCAAGTTACATTCCTGCCCAGCTCATTGGAGGGTTTATTGGAGCTACGCTGGTTTGGTTGTCCTATTTACCCCACTGGAAAGCAACCCCGAGCGCAGGTGCCAAGCTGGCTTGCTTTGCTACCGGCCCGGCCATTCGTGCTACTGTTCCAAACCTGATAAGCGAGATTTTGGGGACAATAGTGCTCATTGTTGGTGTAGTTGCTTTGGGAAAAACACAACAAATTGCTACTGGTTTGGGGCCTTATCTGGTCGGTATGCTGGTTTGGAGCATTGGGTTGTCTTTGGGTGGTACAACGGGCTATGCCATCAACCCTGCGCGGGATTTGGGTCCTCGGCTGGCCCATGCGTTGCTGCCGATCGAAGGCAAAGGAGAGTCAGACTGGGGGTATAGCTGGATTCCGATCGTGGGTCCATTTTTAGGAGCGGCTTTGGCAGCCATTTTCCTTGGAATTTTTGGTTTGTAATAAAAAGAAGAACTGATGTGGTTTTGGATAAAGCAGGGGAACGAGAAATCAACTTCGCTCCCCTGATTTTTTAGCTATTTTCCTCCAACCACAATTTCGGTCATTGACTCAGGATCCAGGTATTGCCGGGCAATTTGCAATACATCGTCGGCGGTAGTTGCATGGATTTGATCTACATATTGCTCAAAAAAATCACTAGGCAAGCCATCCATAATTAATATTTTCTGTCGGTCGGCAACATCAAATGCTGTATTGAGTGATCCGGCAAACTCACCGGCCATAAAATTTTTGACCGTTTGCAGTTCATCAGAGGGTACGGGTTCCGTTTGCAGGATGTTGATTTCCTTATAGATTTCGTCCAGGGTTTGCTGGGTAAATTCTTTTTTTACATCCGTACCAATCATAAAATAACCTTCCTTACGAAAAGTCGTAATGTTGGATGAAATGCCGTAGGTAAGTCCTTTTTCTTCCCGAATATTTTTCATTAAACGAGAGCCAAAATACCCGCCGAGTATTTCATTTGTGACCAACATTTTGAAGTAATCAGGATGATTTCGGGTAAACAGCCGCTTTCCAAAACGAATCGATGACTGTATACTTTCCGGACGTTCAATCAACAGATTTTTTGCTTCGTCGGCAGGTACCAGGGAATTGGGGGCTGATAATGGCTGAATGGGAGTGATCAGATCATTTGAATTGCCAAGCACAGCATTTACGTGGCCGATTTCGGCTTCTCCTACCTTCCCTGCCAAAACAATCCGGTAGGGTTTGTGGCGAATAAATGTATCGTAATGCTGGATAGCTTTCGCTTTTTCCAGATTTGTAATGCTAACTTCCGTTTGGCTTCGGCCATAGGGATGAGATTCACCAAAGATATTTTTACGAAAAAAAGACGTCGCCCGAAAGGCATTCTTTTCCCAATTGACCCGATGATTTTGCAACGTTATATTGCGCAGATCTTCCCATTCTTTATCCGGAAAAGCCGCTTCCTGAATCAGTTCCTGCACCAAAGGCAGAACCTCAGGCAAAAAGCGGGTCAGGCAATACACGACAAGGCTGGCCCGGTCAAAAGAATGACTTAGTTCCAGAAAAGCGCCTATCCGGTCAAAAGCAGCACTGATTTGGGCAGAACTGTGCGCATGTGTGCCTTCCGACAGCATTTTTATGGCAAAGTAAGAGGCGCCGGGTGTAGATTCGTGCCAGGCACCACCTTCAAATATACATTCAAGCCTGACCACGGGCTGCTCCCCAATATTGATTACGTGTAGAGGCAGGCCGTTGGCTAACGGAAACGTTTCGATAGGCGGAAGGTTGATCCGCTGAATGACCCGATAGGGTGGGGCAATTGTTCGATCTAAATGCATAGGGTATAAAAAAAGAATGACATCCTGCGTAGGGACGTCATTCAGAAAAGCATGAATTTGTATGTTTAGTTCATTTCGCCATCTTCGTCAAGTGCCCGACGGTCTTTCTTTTGCAAGTTAGCTGACAAAGAAATCCGCAGCGTTTGTGCCAGTGGGCTTCCCTGCCGTTGAGGCATCAGGTAGGCAAAATCAACTCCGTATTTTTGTTGAAAACGTGCGCCAAAACCAATGGTAAAGAATTTGCGATCGCCTTTCATGCGGCTTTCGCTGAAATACCCAAAACGAGCAGCGAATACGTCGTTATACCAATATTCTACACCCGTAGAAATCATAATTTCCTTTAACTCTTCACTAAATCCATCGGGCGCATCCGCAAAGGAGCCGAAAATACCACTCAATGCCGACAAGTTGCGAGGATCAACACCACGGGTTACAACCAATTCATTGTTTTGGAGTGTATAAACTGGTGGTGTTGGCACCATGAGTTTGTTGGCATCAATCACAAAATTGAAGCGGTTGCGGCCATCAGCGGTGTAGGAAATTCCGGTTCCAAGTTTAAAATTGGTAGGAATAAAATACCGGTCATCGCTTCCATAGGACACCTTGCCTCCCAAATTAGAAATCATTAAACCCCAACTCCAAAGGAGATTGCTGCCTGTTTCTTCATTGGTAAACTCTTTTTTATAATATGCGCTGATATCACCTGCTGCGGTAGATGCCGGACGTATAGAGACGTTGTTAATAATCGAGCTTCCGGCAAGATTAGAATTGATGTATTTCAGGGTCAGACCTACGGAAAAGTTTTCGCCCAGCTGACGACCATAGGTGGCACCAAACATAAACTCCCGCGAATTGAAAGTGCCGATATTCACGCCCTGATTGTTACGAAAATCCAGAACGCCCAGGTCAAAATAATTTACAGACAATGCAACAACCTGTCCCTTAGCCACTTTTTTGTATCCTGTCAGGTACGTAAGGTACATGTCATCAACCAAATTACGTAACCAGGGCGTGTACGAAAGTGAGACACCATAATCATCTTCCAGGTAAGGTAGCTTGGCCGGGTTCCAGTAGGTAGCATTTGCATCCGGACTAAGCGCTACTCCTGCATCGCCCAAAGCAGCGCTACGGGCATCAGGGGCAAAATTTAAAAAGGCTAAGGGTGTGGTAATGATACGGTTAGTGGTGTCTTGTCCAGTGACAAGCTGACCATGTGCAGTCAAAAAACCGCCTGAGAGTACTAAGAGAGAAGATAAACTAGCGAAAAAACGGTTCATATTTCCTTGGTTTGGCTGTAAAGAGCGACAGGGATGGCTCAGACAGTAGGGATCAAATTTACAACGAAAGTACTAGAATTATTAAAATATTTGTGTGAAATAACGATTATCGGCCTGCATGAATTAGCTTCCCTGATCCTCGGTCTGTGCTATGATCTTTTAAAGAACGTATTTGAATCATGTACAAGTATATTGGCGCCTGAGCGGTTTGTAAGGGGTTGGCAGGAGAAAATTCAATCGTTTCGTTTACTTCGGAATCGCTAGTATAATATAATCTTTTGAATGTTTGCAGAATTTGACCGGATAAACTTAGTATTTGGAAAACTAGTTCTACATCTTCCTGTGGGCGATTATGGGTCAGTGAAAATGAAAGCCGATCATAAAATGGGTTAGGAAACAGTGTTGTATTACTCAGGCGAATACCCTCAGGCAAACCAACACTAAAGCGCAACGTTAGTTCTGAGGGATTAGTATAAATATCCCGAATAATTATTCGAAGGACGTAGTTTCCCGGAAGAAGCTGATCGAGTGGAAACCGGATTGTCCCACGCTGATAATCATTCAAATCTGCCTGATAGTAATCGTTCAACAGAAAAGTTACGGAGTCGTTCAGAGTAGCGGTCAGATTTTGTTCCAGTCCTGCCGAAGAGACGCTTATTCCGCCAGGGTCGTAGGCCTTGATCCACAAAACGGAGCTTGACGGAACAGCCTGGCCATTTTGAAAATCAGGATCATTAATATACGCTTGCAGGGAAGGCCCCTCACGGTCGGGGAGAGCGTCGGAATCGCCACCTACCCACACCGATAGCTGTCCCCCGGCATCCGCAAGACTATCCTGCCGGAGAGCATACACGTCGACGCGGCCTTTGCCCAGCCGGTAGTCAATGTTGCGTGGCACTATAAATGTGCAGCTGAATTGGCCTTTTTTTACACTTACTTTTCCTTCAAAAAGCTTGTTTCGATGTTCACGATAAGTGGCAGAAGGGCCGTTAAGGCCCAGCGTTCGGAATTCCTTGGGCTTGTCATAAATTGAAAGAAAGGCAGTTCCGTCAAAAGTTTCATCGGCATGGTCTTCTTGCGGGCTTCGGATTGAACCATGAAGCGTTATTTTTTTCAAAGCGCGCAACGTATCCTGTTCAGAAGTCCAGTAAATTTCGTGCTCAGGCTGAGCGAGGCGCATGGACGGATCACCGAGGAGCGCAAAATTGCGATTGAGACTGCCTCTCAGGCTATTATTCTTTGTGCTTTTGATGAGATCGCCTAGCCGGGCAGTTCGCCCTTGTTGGTTTAAAGCCTGATAAAAAGCTTCATTTAGGGAGAAATTTGTACTTGAAAATACCGGGCGGGTGGTTGTCAGAGCGCCAATAGCCGCCCCGCGCGGGCTTAGGACCATTAATTCGGCGCCCGACACCACAGAGGGGTCGTCGTAGCGCCCAAACTCGCAGGTGGCCGTCAGGAGCAGGGGCATGTTGTGCAGTCCGTGGACGTTTTGCATATCTTCCAGGGTCAGGATCTGTTCCTCAGCCCAGCCCGATACCCCGCCGTGTCCGGTATAATTTAGAATTAAAGTTCCGTCGTTAATTTTTTGCCGGATCGTTCTGTTCAATTCTGGTTTTTTATTTCCCTCGGCGGACGAAATTCCTGAAAAAGCATCAACAAAAAGACGTTGGGTCAGAAACTGTTCCCCGGCGAGTTTGGCAAGGGCGTCTGCATGTTGCTGATGGATGTTGCTATCTCCGTCATCTGCTACAAAATGAATAGTATTTCGCCACTTTCCAAGCGCTTTTCCTGCTGAGCCATACCGAATTAATTTGTCAACCAGCCTACGTGCTTCCTCCCTGGTTTTGGCTGGCAGCCTTCCTACACCAATATCCAGCGTATGATCGCCGGCGGTTGATTCCAGCCATTCACCTTCATGATTTTCTAAAAATCCAAAATAATCATCCGACGAATAGGTATACACCGGATGCAGCGACTCCCTGCTTTGATACACAGGTACCCATTGCTGCTGTTGGGTAGCCGACTGCCTGCCGCTACGGTTTTTATAGTCATAGGTAGCGTCCCCAAAAAGCAAGAGATAGTTAAAGGTTGCTGGATTTTGATCGTACAACCATTTCACAAAATCCCGAATGGCCGTTGGATCAGGCTTGCCCGCTGAAAATTCATTAAAAATTTGTTCAGTAGTTACGACTGCGGTGGTCAGCAGGTCGTTTGTCTGCCGAAATTCAGCCAGACGGTTTGCTTCCTGCTTCCAGGCTTCTGGTGTTACAATCAGCAGTTCCGGGACTTCCAGCTGATGCAGGTTTTGGTTCAAAACTTTTTGCCAGGAGACGGGTTCCCACGATTGTTCAGGAGAAAACCCTACGTACAAGCGTGCGTTTGCACCATCAGATGCCCCAAAAGTGGCCGAAGCATCCGGTTTTTTGTCAAGCTGCACGCCGACGGGCCGAAGCGGATCAGATAAATCCCATACCTGCCAGTTCTCCGTAATATTTTGAAAACCATAGGTAACCAAAGAATCTGTGGTGGGCAGGAAGCGAAATAGCTGCTGATCGGCATACCTTCTCAGTTCCCGTTTGAGATGCAGGGCTACAAAATCAAGGTAGGCCTGTGCATTTGTCTGGCCATTTTTGGTGAAGGTAAATTGAAGATCGAGCGATGCAGGAGCTGCGCCAGGAATAGTAAATGGATATGATTTGCTACTTCGCTGTGCCTGTAAATCGTAGCGATAGGTGCTCACGGTTCCGAAGGTCTGTTGACCGAGTTCCGTTCCGTTCACGCGGGAGGTTAAGGATGTTTGTACTTGTGCGGACGCAATAGCCGACACGCGCAGCTGTGCTGCCGAGCCGGGAATAATGCCGGGGCGTTCGAGCTGAATCCGATGCTGCCCGGAAAGCCCCAGATAAGTTCCCCACCATTCGCGCCCGGATTGCAGCAAATTGACGGTTTCATCTTCCTGAAACCAATAGTCATCAAACTGCGTGGTAAGTGAAGCGTTGTTTGGTTGGGATGAGCGGGTGGCGATGCGCAGGCCGGGCTCCTGACCAATAGTGAAATAGTAGTAGCTGCTGTCGGAGTAGGCGTTTGTTTCGTGAGTAAAAGAATGAGTCAGCGAATCATAAGAAACAACGTGCGGACCTTCGGCATAAAAGAAGACGGCATCCGTGGCATCAAAGCGATTGTCTTCCTGCCCGATGACTAAAATAGCATTCTGACGCAAGTCCTGCGGGCGCAGCGCGTGATTGCTTTGTGGGAGCATGCTGCCACCGTTGCCGTAAATCTGAAATCTTTTCGGGTTCAGTCCTGATACATCAAGTCCCTGTTTTTTAAACCATTGAGCATCTAACCTATAAATTCCAGAATTTGGAATGGCTATTTTGTACCAGGTGCCGGTAGCCAATACCGAAGGTTGCGATTGGGCATAAGCCGGCAGGGGCAGTCCCGTAATTCCCTGAAAAAAGAAAAGGAGCGCAAAGAAAGCGGGCCGGAGCCGGTTATGGATTACATTCTTCCACCAATGCATGGGCCGGAATTGTATAGCGACGGTTGGAGGTTTTTTCTACACACAGCACTCGGGTTCGTCGCAGGGGACCGCGAATAAATTCTCTATTTTGGAAAACGAAATTTACTCCTTCAATAAGGTGTGAAAGGATTTTTTTATTACTACAAATCAATCCTGCCTGATCGTAACGTGCCAGTGCGTGCACCAAATTCGGATCTCCACCGGTAGACGCTTTGGGATTGGCTGCGTACCGGATCAGGGCGGGCAGTACATCCGCAGGAAAACAATCTTCGTTCAGTACTGGAAGCAGCAACAAATGAAAGCACTTTTTCCATTCGGAGCCATGCGGATTTACTCGTTTTTTGTATGTAGAATAGACCACATGATGCGCCACTTCATGTAAGTACGTGAGTAGAAATGAATAGGGGTTCAGGTTTGCATTAAGGGTAATGCGTGGGCGTTCATTTGGCTTTTTTGTAAAATCACCCAATCGGGTGCGGCGGGGCTTAACTACCCGAAGCTCAAAGCCATGTTTTTCCCAAAGCATAAGGCAATAAGGCAAAGCTGCTGCCGGAAGGTATTGCGCCAGGGATGTACTGTTTTTCATACCCCTAAATAAAAAAAGATAGCCCTATTTTCATAGGACTATCTTTTGATTTCGCCAATGACGACTGCTTCTTACAAGCTGTCTGTTGCCATTGTAGTGTCAACTGCCATTGTGTCAACTGCCATTGTAGTGTCAGCTTCGATGGTCATTGTTGTGTCTGTTGTAGCTTCTTCTTCAGCAGGCTTGCTTGTGCAAGATGCGAAAGTGATCATACCAGCTACGAATGCGAATGCAAGTACTTTTTTCATTTTTTTTCGGTGTTTTTAAGGTTTCTGCAACAAAATTACTACTTAATATCGAATTACAAAGCTATTGTGATTGTATTTTTCTAAGAACTTAGAATTTCCTTAGAAAATAATGGAATGGCTTGTTTTTGTACAATAGAAAGCGTCTACAAATAAGAATGACTTAGATTGCTTTGAGCGTTTTTTGATTAAATGCCTTTACGCATTGAGCAATTTCGGGCAGTAAATATGAATTTTGCTCTATTCCATTACCTACCACAATAATGTCGGCCCCGGCTTCGAGTGCCAGGTATGCTTTTTCACCTGTATTAATGCCACCACCGACGATCAGAGGGGTGTTGGTTGCGCTTCTTACGGCGGCAATAAGTGCTTCGGGTACAGCTTGTTGGGCGCCACTTCCTGCATCAAGATACATGTAGCGAAGGCCCAGCATTTCGCCTGCCATAGCCGTACAGGCAGCTACACCAGGTTTGTCGGAAGGCATTGGAATGGTATTGCTCATGTAGGAAACCGTGGTAAGTTTGCCGCTTTCTACCAACATATAGCCCGTTGGCAGGATTTCAAGCGAACTTTGGCGCAGCAAAGGTGCGGCTACCACATGCTGCCCGATGAGCAGCTCAGGGTTCCGGCCCGATATAAGAGAAAGCAATAAAATGGCATCTGCCGAAGGTTCAATGTGCAGGCTGTTGCCAGGAAACAGGATGGCTGGAATGGACGTATGCGTATGAATGGCGGCCACCATGTCATCAATTGCATATCGGGTCACGAGGCTGCCTCCTACAAAAAAGAAATCTACTCCACAAGCCACCGCCTGACCAAGAAACTCGGGAAAAGAAGGAAGGTCAATTTTATCTGGATCCAGCAGAACGGCAAACGACTTTTTTCGTTCCGTACGTTTTTTCTGAATTAGATCCGCTATTTTATGATTCTCTTGCTGCATCCGGTTTATTCTCTGCTTCAATATAATGAGATAGTTGCTGACGGGCCCAGCCAACGGCGAGCGTCCAGGCAAGGCTACGCAGAGCACTGCCAATCTGAAATTCATCCCGATTCTGTACACGGGCAGGCCGCTCAGGCATAGGGATGGGTTGGGTTTCTTCTTCGTTTGGAAGCAGGGCTTCCAGCAATACATATACACTTGCAATGACTCCTCCAATCACCAGGGCCTGTTTGCCATAGTGCAGGGCATTGGTCTGCAAATCGGCCCACTGAGCGTCCAGCCGCTGACGAAATTCGTCGACTTCGGCTTTTAATTCTTCCTTTTGTCGGTGCGTATCAGACGAAAATGGCTGCGTATGTTTGCTCAATAAGCTCATTTTTCAAAGGATTAATCCGGGTTGGACAGATCGTTAAATTTAGTCAAAAGTAATGAATTGCCCCTAAACGTTTCTTTTGAACTCTTAAATTATAGCTCTGTCCCGGCTTTTTCCTGCATTGCTTTTGTAATGATTCTTCGTAAAAACAGCAGAACAGCTGTTCGTTTGACAAACCAAATTCCAGCGAGGGCGGCAAAAAAACCAATCATGATCAAATATCCTGCATACCTGCTATCGAGCCATTGATTGAGCAAAGCCACAAGCAGCAGAATGCTCAGAATCAACACCACAATCAGGAAGCTAGCCCCGATCAAAAAAAATAAAAGGGTGATAATCAGTTGCTCAATGCGGTCGCGGGTCTCAATTTGAAACAGCTCAATGCGGGTTTCGAGATATTTAAAAAGAGTTTCTCTGATTTCTTCGATTTGTCGAAACATGCCAATCAGATTTTAATGAGGGTAACATCCCGCCGAGCCCAAGGAGGCGGCAGGATGATTTTGGGTAAGGTTTTTTTAATCCAGAAACATTCCTAAAATTCCGGAAATGATCGAAACAATCAATCCGAATAGCAAAGCTGTAATGAATCCAGTTACCTCAAACCCATCAACCAGGCTTGCGGCAAAGTAGATGATGAGTACGTTAATGACTAAATAAAATAAGCCGAGGGTAAGAATAGTGATGGGAAGCGCCAGGATTTGTAAAACCGGCTTCACAAAAGTGTTTAACAAACCCAGCACAATGGCAGCGACAACAGCACTGGTAAGGTCAGAAACCACCACGCCATCGAGTAGGTTTGCGGCTACGATAATGGCCAAAGTGCTGATTACTAATCGTATTAATAGTTTCATGGATAGTTGAATAATTAACGGTGACGGCTACGAAGTACGCTAATTACTTCGTCTAAATCAATGTTTTTGTGTTCAAGAAGTACCAGTAAATGAAACAGCAGGTCGGCTACTTCACCTTTGAAAAGGTCGTGGTTTTGATCTTTCGCCTCAATCACTACTTCCACGGCTTCTTCGCCTACCTTCTGCGCAATTTTATTTACTCCTTTATTAAAGAGGGAAGTTGTGTAAGAAGTGTCCGAAGGATTGGCCTTGCGATCACGAATTATTTGCTGCTGAAGGTAGTTCAAAAACTGAGCCTGACCGCGGTTTGTTTCCTCAAAACAAGTATCGGCACCCGTGTGGCAGGTGGGGCCGGCGGGCCGGGCTTTGATCAAAAGCGTGTCTCCGTCGCAGTCCGTCAGAATTTGCTCTACAAACAAAAAGTTGTCTGAGGTTTCGCCTTTGGTCCACAGGCGTTGTTTGCTGCGGCTAAAAAAGGTAACTTTTTGTTCGGTTTGCGTTTTGACCAACGCTTCTTCGTTCATGTAGCCAAGCATAAGCACCTTGCTGGTTTGACTATCCTGAATGACTACCGGAATGAGTCCGTCGGGAGATTTATTGAAGTCTATATTCATACAGGTAAAGGAATGTAAGTAGCTATTAGCTTTTAGGTTATTAGCCGTTAGTGATTTATTGTGCTGATAATCAAATATTTGTGCCATTATTTGATTATCTATTTAATGAAAACTAAATATGCACAAATACTTAAGTATTTGTGCAAAATTATATTATGTTTAATCGTATCACAAAATGTTGATTTACAATAACATAGTTCCTAATGGCTAAAAACCTAATTCCTAACAGCTACTTATCAGTAATAAAAATAACTAGATGGTCATGCGCATCGGCAGTCCCTGCCGCTGTAAGTAGCTTTTCAGATCGGGAATGTCTATTTCACGAAAGTGGAAAATACTGGCAGCCAGGCCAGCATCGGCCTTGCCGGTAGTGAAAACATCCCGAAAATGCTGCATAGTACCCGCACCTCCGGAGGCAATCACCGGAATACGGGCATTGCCCGAAACCGTAGCGGTAAGTTCGAGCGCAAACCCGTTTTTGGTGCCGTCCGTATCCATGGAAGTAAGCAAAAGCTCGCCAGCTCCGCGGTTCTCCACTTCTTTGGCCCAGGCCAGCGTACGTAGCTCAGTAGGGGTGCGGCCTCCGTGAGTGTGCACGATGTGGTCTCCGCCTGCTTCGGGAAAGTCTTCAATGTAAGGAATGAAGCGGGTGTCAATAGCTACCACAATGCATTGACTGCCAAATTCAAGTGCCAGCTGATCAATCAGTTCGGGCGTACGTACGGCAGACGAATTAATGGATACCTTGTCGGCTCCGGCATGCAGCAGGGTCGATACATCCGCAATCGACGAAATCCCGCCGCCTACCGTAAACGGAATGTTGATGGTATGAGCCACCCGTTTGACGAGCTCGGCAAATGTTTTGCGGCCTTCCACGGTAGCGGTAATATCCAGAAAAACGAGTTCGTCGGCTCCCTGTTCAGCGTAGAGCGCACCGAGTTCTACGGCATCTCCGGCGTCACGCAGATTAACAAAATTGACTCCTTTTACGGTACGTCCGTCTTTGACGTCGAGGCAGGGAATAATGCGTTTGGTCAGCATCAGTAGCTCAGTTTACGTAATTCATTCAGCGTTACACGTCCTTCATATATAGCTTTTCCGACAATGACACCGTACAGGTTCATCTCGGCTAGTTGTTCAATATCCTTCATGTTGCTCACCCCGCCGCTCGCAATGATGTGCAGATCGGGGCATTTTTGCTGCATCGTACGGTACAAATCAAACGAAGGGCCCTGCAGCAAGCCGTCTTTGGCAACATCCGTGCTGATAGCGTAGCGGACGCCTTTTTCTACGTATTTTTCTAAAAAATCATAAATCCAAAGCTCCGTTCCTTCTTCCCAGCCGCTAACGGCTATTTTTTCGTTTTTGGCATCTGCGCCCAAAATGATCTTCTCGCTGCCAAATTCGGTAAGCCACTGTTCAAAAAGTGCGGGCTGCTTAACGGCCACGCTGCCGCCCGTCACCTGTTTGGCACCGCATTCAAACGCCACCCGAATGTCTTCTTCGGACTGTACGCCACCGCCAAAATCGACGTGCAGGCGAGTTTTGGAGGCAATGATTTCCAGCACTTTCCAGTTGATTATTTTCCGTGCTTTGGCTCCATCCAAATCCACAAGGTGCAGGCGTGTGAGTCCTGCATCTTCAAATTGCATCGCTACTTCGAGCGGCTTTTCGTTGTAGATCTTTTTTTGGCCGTAATCGCCCTGTGTCAGGCGAACACATTTTCCTTCGATAATATCAATAGCCGGGATGATGTACATAGGATTACATGTTCAGAAAATTTTGAAGGATTTTTTCACCAATATTTCCACTGATTTCGCAGTGAAACTGCGCCGCGTAAAAGTTGTCCTTGTGCAGCATTGCGCTAAATGGCTGAATATACTCGCAGGTAGCAATGGTATGGGCGCAAACCGGCGCTGCGTAGCTGTGTACGAAATACACGTACGCATTGGTCGGAATCTGAGCAGTAATAGGATCTTTGAAATCAAAGATATTATTCCAGCCCATGTGGGGTACTTTCATGCCGGGCTCAACCGGAAAGCGCTGTACATCCACATCAAAAATACCCATGCAGGTTGTGTTGTTCTCTTCCGAATAGCGACACATCAGCTGCATACCTACGCAGGTGCCCAGCACCGGTTGGGTGAGCGAAGGAATCAGTTGATCCAGTTTCTTGCTTTTGAGGTAAGCCATAGCCGTTGAAGCTTCGCCGACACCTGGAAAAATTACTTTGTCGGCGGAACGAATTTCTTCCTCTTCGTCGGTATAAAGATAGCTAATGCCCAGTCGGTCAAGTGCATACATGACCGACTGCACATTGCCTGCATTATATTTTATGATGACAGTTTTCATAGAGTTTTTTTCTTCACTATTGGCACTAGTAATGGGGGTTAAATTTTACAAATACCGCTTAAAAAAGAGTAGTGCGGCTTGCTGAACTCATTAAAAACGAAGCCCGACTCGGTTAAGAATCGGGCTTCTGGGGTACTATGTATTCAACCTTATTACACCATATTCAATTTAAATACCAAGGTGCCCAAACCCTATCCAAAGATAACATGCGGACGATGATGGTATGTAGTTGTTGTGATCATGGCGCAAAGGTAAGTAAAGTTTCCTAAGGAAAATAGAAAATTCAGATTAAAAAAGACTCCCCTGAACAACCTGTGGCCGAATGATTGGCGATTCTACTGATAATCCTGTTTTGGCATTTAATTCTTCTATCCAATAGCGGGTTAGCTCCGGGGCGCGCGTGTTTTCACCGCAGTGAATGAATATATATGCAGTCTGTAAACCGTCTTTCAACCAGTTTTTTAGTTGGTCAATCCAGGCGTCAGTGCGGCTGTAATCGGTTGGGTGAAGATCGTTGCCAACAAATCGCAGCACGAGCGTGGGCGTAGGTAAGCACATGTGCAGCACATCACGGCGGCCGGCTACGTCAGACATGACCGTTCCGATGTTGTGCTGCCGAAAATAGTCCATTGTTTTTTGCCATTGAGCCTGATCCTCAAACCAGCCCGGATGTCGAAACTCCACCGCCAGTGGAAATCCTTCGGGAATGACTTTGAGGAAATTTTCCAAAGCCGCCCATTTGGACGTATCGAACGAAGGCCCGAGCTGCAAAAAAGTAGTGCCCAGGGCAGGTCCCAATCCCTGTACAGCCTCAACAAACTGAGTAGACGGCAACATAACATTTACCAATTGCGCCTCGTGGCTGATAGATTGTGGCCATTTTGGACAAAACCGAAAATGATTGGGAACGCTTTCGCGCCAGCGGGCAATTGTAGTTTCGGAAGGAATTTGGTAGTGCGTAACGTTAAGCTCAATAGTATTGAACTGCCGGGAATAATGGTACAAAAAATCTTTTTCGCGAGCAGTAGACGGATATATCTTGCCGACCCACTCTTTGTTGGACCATACCGGCGGGCCCACAAAAATCTGCGGCTGAGCTACCTTCGGCGAGTTCGCCAGAACCTGCGCAGTTAACGGATGTGGCGCCGGTAAGGTAAAATCAATGGTTGATAAGTCGTCTACTTTACCAAAATCCATAAAGAAATATTAGGTGTTTTTCTAAAAGGCCAAACGAGCAGAAGTGCTGCTACTTCTGCTCGTAAAATAAAAGATTTTCAGTTACACGCAGGCAAGGATTTTAACCACTAAACTTCCTACGAAAAACTTTCCTGTCCTGCGAAGCACGAAATCCCAGCTTGCGTATAGCTGATGTTACCGGTTCGTTGTTTTTCTTTCAATTTCGTTAAGTTCATTTGTCAGTAGTCTTTTTGTCTCGTTAATGCTGCCTTTCCTTAAAGGGACACCTAAAATCAATATTGTATTTGTCGTTTCGTTTATACCGTTTTTATATTGAATACTTTTTATTTCAATTTGGTCTGATGGGTAACACAGAAATCCATATTTAAAATCTGTCATACTGAATGAAGAGTAGGCCATTATTTGATGTAAGTCGTGTCTATGATCTTCTTTCAGTACTTCACTTTGGTCAAACTTGTTGTATAAATTAGATTTGTATTTAGCGTCAATAAATACCAAAACATTTTCTTTTTGAAAGATTGCGTCCGGTTCGATATGTTTCAGTTCCCATAAGTAATGCTTCGAGGTCCTAGAATGAAACTTAAAATTTGAATAAAGTCGTCCGCCAGTTTCTTTTGCAGCTTCTTTAAAAATATGTTGAATGAATTTTTCAAATACATCTGAAAAGTCAACCCGCCAAGCAGTGCTATCTACAAGGTTAAAGTTTAAAATCCTATTGGCTTGTTCCTTACAAGCTTTCACAGTTGGACTATCGGAAAATCGAATTATGATTTTATAGATTGCTTTTGGTTTATGATGATATAAACGCTCTTCAAGGAAACTCAATTTGGTTCGTAAAGTATTCTTAATTCTCTGTGGTGTGTTTGCTGAAAGCAGTTCACTTTTACAAATATCAAAGACATATCTAATTTCTGAATATTCAGAATGAAACTCACTTAATACATTTGTTCTTGCCGGAAATTTTAATCTGTTTTCTACTTTGTATTCATTGTTAATATATTTTGTCCAATTGATTTGACCAGTAGGCTGACTTGATACCTTTTCAACATTGTCAAACTTTCTCCAAGGTCTCATTCTCAGTTTTTCAAGTGAGGCAATAAATTTGACTGCTTCCAAATACAACGGCGGTCTAAAATTCTTGCCTGATGCAAGTGGTAAGCTATCAATTACCTCTGGACTGATTTCCGTGCCTAGTAGGTTCAGAATTTCAATATAGTCCTCAAATCTGTCACGCCCGGTAAACCTAGGCATAACTACAAAATCACCAATTTGCTTTCCAGTGTCGGAAGCTCTCAAAGGAATAGAGCCAATGAAACCAGATGAACGGAATATTAGTGCTGTACTTTGGTCTGAGCCTTTTATATATGGTTGAACACCAAGAAATTTAAATTGCTCAGAATTGTAATCAATGAATTTCTGTAGGTATTGCCCGATAATTCTTTTATCTGCGGACTTAAACCACTTTTTTTGCAAAGCAACTCCACCTAACTGTTTTGATTGTTCAGTTAGGCAAGGAATTTCGCAAAAAACATCTAATGGCTTTGTCATTCGAAAAGAGATAGGTTTATTCTATTCGAGAAATAGTTGTTAAACTCTTCTTTAGCATTTCGTAAAACTCCTTCTTGGAGGTATTCTTTAATCAGAGGAAATATTTCATAACGAATACGATTTTTCATTTCCTCTTCTGACTTAGCGATGAAGTAACCTTCACCAGGCTGAAGATTTAATTCAGTACTTGAAGCATACCAATTAAAAATTTCCTCCATAATAGCAAAATCTTCTTTGAAAAAAAACTCCTGTTCTGATATTTCATTGACAGTTATATTATCGAGTTTTCTACTTCGTCCATCAATGATTTTAGGGGATTTATTATACCATGCAAAACGTCTTCTTAGTGCAAAGTCAACAACGGCCAAACTTCTGTCGGCAGTGTTCATAGTGGCAATTACAGAAAAGTTCTTGGGTAATCGCTTTACTTTGAAATTGGGAGCAATTTCAATCTCAACATTCGAAACGTCCATCTTATGTTCAAATAAATAAAAAATTGGGCCCAATACATTGGAGAGATTGGCCCTGTTTATTTCGTCAATGATTAAGATAACTTTTTCATTATTATGGTCAATTGCATATTTTAAAGCCTTTGAAAAGCTGCCCAAATTTTCTTTGTATTTCAGTTCTTCCTTTTCTGTGTCAGGTCGAATTCCAAAAATAAAATCGGAGAAACTTGTTTCTGCGTGAAATTGAGTGAAGAAGGTTTTGGCACCTATTTTTTCGGCAACACTTTTAGCAGTCCTTGTTTTTCCAGTTCCAGGAGGGCCTTGCAGAACGATGTACTTTCTTTCGTTTAAAAGATTTTTTAATTCCTCTGTTTCATCAATTGTTTCTGTCTCTAGAAATGGCCCTAAAGCTTCTGAAACTGCTTTTCGATGTTCTTTGTTAGAAGGCCAATCTCTAAGCTTAGCATAACCTGCGACAAAAGCTGCAATAAGTTGCTTTCCTTCTATGCTTTCTGGGTCTTCAACTATTTGGCAGGTCGGTAAAACTTTGGTGTAAGTTTTAATCGTATTTTTTATGTGCTGTAAGTCCAAGCTACCAGTGATTGATTTTGGTAGACTAGTTTCGATGTCTGAAAAGTCAGATTTGCAAAATCCTCTTTCATCAGTCAATTTTGAAAATAATCTTCTAAGTCCTGGATAGGTTGCAAGTTCGTAGTCATTTTTGAAGCCACTAGAGCCAATACCAAGACATACTAACCAAGATTTATTTTGGTCGTTTGGAAAAATTGTCAACGAAAAGTCGTGAAATGGTCCAGACGCTTCTTCCTCGGGATGTATAAATCCAAAATACGCTCCGTTGTCTTTAAGTGCTTCCTGTCCGGTGTTGTTTCGGTCAACATACGGTTTATTGAATTCGTTGTCTGTCTTGGCACCGAATTGTTCCGCTTTTTCCTTTATGAATAGTCTAATGTTTTCTATACTCATATTCTTTGTTTGAATGTCGTTTTACAATGCTCGGCAACGGGCCAATACCGGAAAATTATTCCTTGCCTGATCCGAGTTTTCCGGCGGGCTGCGGCAGACCCGGCTGCACAATTTCAAAATTTTCGTCCTTTTTGGCTTTGGCTACGATCGCGCGAACGTCTTCCAGAAGTTTTTTTGCGTCGTAAATTATACCGTCTTTAACCGTATATTTCACACCGCCGATGCGGGTAACTTCATTGTTTTCATTGAGATGAATCGCGCCGGTTCCGTAAAGTACTTTCAGGTTAGCGAGCGGATTTTCTTCTACAATTACAAAATCAGCCAGTTTGCCTACCTCCACGGAGCCAATCTGATCGGCCATTCCCAGGGCTTCGGCTCCTTTGAGCGTGGCGGCCCGAATCACTTCCAGCGGATGAAAGCCCGCTTCGCGCAATAATTCCAGCTCCCGAATGTAGGCAAAGCCGTAAAGCTGATAAATGAAACCTGAGTCTGAGCCAGCCGTCACGCGCCCGCCCCGGTTTTTGTATTCGTTCACAAACTGCATCCACAGCTGATAATTACGTTTCCATTCCACTTCCTGTTCGGTGCCCCAATTGTGCCAGTATGATCCGTGCGAAATACGGCTTGGTCCATAAAAACGCCAAAGAGAAGGCAACGTGTACTCATCGTGCCATTCGGCCCGGCGGGCGAGCATCAGCTCGCGGTTGGCTTCGTAGATATTGAAGGTAGGGTCAATCGTAAAATCCAGGGCAATTAGTTCATCCATGACCTCATTCCAGCGTTCGGTGCCCGGCTTGGCGGCTTGTTGCCAAAGCTTTCCTGCTTCTTCAAATCGGTTTTGTTCGTTGTTGTAGTTGTAATCTGCCGGGTAGTTCTGAATGGTTTTATTTTCAAACATCGCTTCCGGTAGTCCATACCAGTGTTCCATCGTAGTTAGTCCGGCTTTGGCAGTTGCCAGCACGTTCATGCGCGCGACTTCCAGCTGCGCATGATGACAAGCCGAACGAAGGCCCAGCTTTTTGTTTTCGTCAAGAGCTGCTTTAAAGATTTCGGGTTCTGCGCCAAAAAACTTGATGCCATCGGCCCCATTTTTTGCATTTTGACGCACCCATTCACGTGCTTGTTCGGGCGTAGAAATGGCTTCCTTGGATCCCATACCAAAGGCTGTATAGGCCAGAATCCGGGGAGCGGTAATTTTGTTTTCGAGGCTTTTTTTCTTGTGAGTCAGCGTCCATTCCAGGCCATTTCCTGCCGAAGGATCGCGGATTGTCGTAATGCCGTGGCCCAGCCAAAGTTTATATACATATTCGGCAGGAGTGCCCTGCGCCCGCCCGCCGGTGTGTCCATGCATATCTACAAAGCCCGGCATCAGGTACATTCCTTCGCAGTTCAGCTCCTGATCGCCTGCCTGTGCAAGTGGCCGGCGTTTGGGATCAATCGGCACACCCGGATAGCCCACTTGCCGGATTTCGCGGATGCGGTTTTTTTCAACCACAATATCCACGGGGCCAATCGGTGGTGCCCCGGTGCTATTGACAAGCGTAACTCCACGAATAATGAGACGGGCATAAGGGCCGTTGCCCTCGGTGCGGGCGGGGGCGTCTATCACCTGTGCATGCAGCACAGAAAATGAACAGAACCAGCAAACAAGAAGTAGATATCGAAGCATAGAACTGGAAGGGTAAATTCAGTTATTTTTGAAAGAAACAAAAGTTGTTTTGACAAAAATAAGAAAATCCCGCACAGCTACGCTGCCTGTTTATATTTTGCTTTTTTAGCTTTAAAAAAGAAGAAAAATTTTGAATTAAACCGACAGAAAATCCTAGGAACGATGCACCATCTCGCTCACTTTCGTAGGATTAGGATTTACGACATCTGACTCCACGAGCCCGTCACGAAGGCGAATGATCCGGTGGGCATATTGCGCTATATCTTCTTCGTGCGTAACCATCACAATCGTGTTTCCTTTGCTATGCAGCTGATCAAATAGATCCATAATTTCGTAGGATGTTTTTGAATCAAGGTTTCCGGTAGGCTCATCGGCCAGCAAAATACTGGGGTCGTTGACCAATGCCCGGGCCACAGCTACGCGTTGGCGCTGCCCACCCGAGAGTTCGTTGGGTTTGTGGCTTCCCCGATTGTCAAGACCTACATTTTTTAAAGCAAGTTGCGCTTTTTCGGTCCGATCGGCTTTATTTAATCCTGAATAAATCAACGGCAAAGCTACGTTTTCGAGCGAAGACATGCGGGGCAGCAGGTTGAAGGTCTGGAATACAAAACCAATTTCTTTGTTTCGGATTTCGGCCAGCTCACTTTCCGTCATGTCGCTTACGTCTTTGTTATTAAGTACATAGCGCCCGGCGGTAGGGGTGTCCAAACAACCGATTATATTCATCAACGTAGATTTTCCAGAGCCCGAAGGGCCCATAAAAGCTACGTATTCTCCTTTATTTACAGAAATAGTGACAGATTTCAACGCTTCAATTACTTCACTTCCCATGATGTAGCGTTTGGATATATCGGTAGTTTCAATGATTTTCATGAGCTGATGGCCAAGGGGTTAAAAATAGGTGAATAAGTAGGAATAAGTAGTTGTATCTATCTAATATGTAAAGTAAAGTTGAATTTTAAAAGTTAAACGCCTCAGCTTACCAACCCACGTAGCGGGGTGGAGTTGCGCCGTTGAGACGAAGATAAACGATTGCCTGTGCGCGGTGATGCGTCAGGTGGTCGTTCATGAGCGTCAAAATCTGACGTTTGGTCATGGGGCCGGCAAAAAACTTAACTTCCTCATTTAGCTCGCCTGGCTGAACAGTTTTTAATACACCCTGGGTGTACTCAAAAGATATATTTAAAATATCTATAATCTCAGACTTTGATTTATCCTTAAATCCTGCCAGTTCTTTGGCTGTAAACGGAGGTTTTTCCGTTCCCAAATAGCTCGAACACAGCCAAATCATATTGCCGGATAGATGAGTCAATTGTTCAGCAAAAGTCATTTCATCGGGCACCGGACGAAAATCATACTGATCTGCCGACATTGAGTCAGCGAGTGCGAGCGTATAGGTTTTGGCATTGGCCCATTTCTGTTGTATTTCGGTTAGGTAGCCCACATTCTCCTGGGCAATTCCCTGCGAGACAATTCCCATAAAGAAGAGATAAAGTAAAAGCTTTTTCATAGTTAAACTAGCCAGATAGCTTTTAATCGACCGTTGCAACCTGATTAATAATTTCTCGAATTTCTTTTTGCTCAGCGGCGCTGCCCGACATGATTTTTTGCTGAAACGTCGTAAGCTGCGCCTGCAACATCTGGTTCTCGACGAAAGTAAGATTGTCAAAGAAAAACACCAGAATCGTCCGATTCCCCTGCTTATCCGTTGCGTACAAGGCATACGTAAGCACAAATGCCGTAGAACCTCCTTTGGCTCCCAGTCGGGCATATTTTTCACGATTGCTGTCGAAAGCTTCCATCGGCCATTCCATTACCGTTTCGAGCGTTTGCTGCGTAGTGGAGTCAAAGTAAGCGCGGCTTTGAATTTTTTCCATCAATCCGGCATATTCCTGCACTGTACTGCCCGGCAGGCGGTCGGACCACACCCGCTGCACCGAGGCGCTCAGGTGCGCAAATGTGAATTTTTCTTTTACCGTCGAATCTACTTTTAGCATTTCAAAGTACTTGTCCGCTCGCTCTTTGTACATACTCATGGGCATAAGCCGTAGCCCTTTGGCGGAGTTTTCATCCGAGCAAACATAGAGCGCCGACACAAACGGATAGAGCGAATCGTGCTTGCTTAGGCCTAGTTTTCCCAGGTTTTCGTTGATGGAATTGAGCCCCAGGCGCCACATTAAATACTCGGTGTTGGCATTGCTGCTAAACCGGATCATGCCTTTGGCCACTTCCAGCAGGGGTACTTGTCCCTGCGTGATGAGTTTTTTTTCCTGACAATGTTTCAGCCAGGCCGGATGCGCACCTCCGTCGGTGTCTGGAATATAAAATCGGGAGAGTTCGGAAATTGGGATAAGGTCTTGCGGGCGGATTTTGCCTGCGGCTACCTGTTGAGCAAACTCAATGGCTATGATCGTTTTGACGGTACTCGCCAACGGCATTTTTTGATCACCGTTTTTTTCGATTTGTACGCTATCATTTCTGAGCCAGTAGATGGCGCTTTTGGTGGGATTTTTGGCAATAAAATTTGCTACATAATCTCCTTCTACATTAAAATATTTATAGTAAGTATACGTGGCAATACCGGCAAAAGCCAGTACCAGAACCCCTACTACAATGCCGACAATTTTAAGAACTTTCATGAAACCGGAGCTGTAAAAATCATGTATAAGCGGAAATTAGTTTAGTAAAGTAAAAAAGCGGTCAAAAGAATTACAAGGCATAAGCCAATGATTCTCAGGAGTCTTTGCTTAAAGAAAAACCCGTGAATGTACAACCCGGCAACCACCACAACCGGAGGCAGATACGAATCAGAGATTTGTCCGGTACTACCGACACGGTCATTTGCCAAGTAATCGGCTTGTTCCTCTTCGGATTGTACAATCCATTTTTTTTGCCTCCCTGTTTTGACCAAACGCCAGGTATGCTGCTGGGCTTCGTACTGAATGATAGCTGATTCCGGGAAAAATGAAAAATCGATAGTTCCTAGCTCCTGTGTGCCTTCAATATCCAGAATTCGGGCCTTTTTTTTACCAATTCCTGAGTGTTCAAACCGGACAAGAAACCCCTTGAATTCACTATATGCCTTTCGATTCCAGAAATTATTTTTCAGAATTCCCATCAACTGTTTTTCATTAAACAGACGGTATTCCTGCGCTGTGCCCAGCATTTGCCAGCGTACACTCATGAGGTGATCAATAGTTAAGTTCAAAAATAAGGCATCATCGAAAATCTTCCCGTTGTTTTTCGATGAGTGCCCGCATGGGTTGATAGCGACTCATAAACGACTGATAGTCGGTTTCTGACGCCAATTGCTGGACCTTTTCGGCTCCTTCGGTGGCCTGACTCAGCAGTCCTTGTTCAACACTCATGAAGCTGTATTGTTCCCAAAGTAAGGGAGAGGAAGTATTAAACCGGAGCGCATTCAGTACAATTTCGTAGGCTTTTGCTGCCTGTTTTTGACTTCTCAAATAAGCCGAAGCCTCGCTCACGACCGGTCCACCCACTGGGTTTGCCTGAACAGCCCGCAGGTATGCCGCTACGGAAGGTTTTTTTCGGGCTTCGTTGAGAAGTGAATCTCCCAGAATTGCCGGGTTTTTGCCTGAATCTATTGCTTTACGGAGTAACGGAATTGCGGTTTCGGCACCTACCTGTGGCAGACGTTCCAGCAAAATACCCGCAGCGGCCTGCTGTCCAAGAAATGCATTGGCCAGAATTTGCCCAATGAGCCCTTCGGCACCAGGTACTTCTGAAAATGCCTGAGCAGATTGTTCGTAAAGGCCAAGTTGCATGAGCCAATGTCCGGAAATTTTGCGGTACAAGGGCACTTTTTCTCCGCCTTCTTCTACCAGCGCCTGCATAATTTCGAGCGCGCGCACCCGGTCTCCCGAGTAAAACTCCGTGTACAACGATGCCAGCAGAAGGTCGTCGGCCAGGAAAGGATTTTTATTGGCCAATGCAGGAATAAGCCGCGTAGGCAGGCTGTCGTGCCGGGCCTGATTGAGTGAATAATTAACGATATAGGCTAATCCTGACACATTAAGTAATGAATCAGGACGAATGGCGGTTGACAAAAAGGTAGTCTTGGCGAAGTTTTTACGCAGACTCTGAACAGCCAGCCAATTGGCCTGCCAGGAAGGGTAATTTTTTTGAGGTAAATCTTTGACCAAAGAATCAAGTAACGTTAAATCTGCGTTTTTTGCCCAAAGTGCCAGTAAGTTACTGGCTGGAACTTCGTTGGATCGGGATGCAAGGGCGGCCTGTTCGAGGTAATAGTACGCTGAGTCGGCTACATCGGTCCGGGCGTATAGCATGCCCAGATTGTTAAGCAAATGGCTACTTTTAGGAAAATGCCGGATGCCTTCCTGCAAACTGTACACGGCATCAAAGAAAAGATTTTCCTGAAAAAGAACATTTCCAAGACCAATATATGCCTGTGGCGAAGGGTTTTTGAGGGTTGCCTGTTTGTAATAATATGCAGCGGCGGTTTTGTCATCCTGCCGCAGCGCCAGGGATGCCAGCGCAAAGTTTGATTTATGATTCTGAAACTCCTGCTGCAAAGCCATCTTGTAATATTGCTCTGCCAAGGCATACTCGCGGGTGTGCGTATACAAATCACCGAGACCGTTGAAATAGCCCGCTACGCCCTGATATACCGGAAGTAAGCCTTGGGTAGAGATCAGAACAATGAATCCGGCAAAGCCGAATACCCGACTTTTGGTCAGGTCAAAACGCAGAGGTTTGTAGAGTACTTTATGTACGGCAAGGCCCTGCTGCATCAGTGGATAAAAATTGGCCAGGACATAAAATAAAAATAACGCACTCATCGCCAGCTGACTATTCGTAACGGCATCTTCCAGTACTTCCTGTAAAGGGTCATTGGCTGTATGCAGGATAAACGCCGAAAAGGCAAGTGCTACTACAAAAAGCCCTGTGTAGAGCCAAAAGCCCATGCCCCGAAACGAAAGTACGCCCTGCGAAGCATCGGCTCGTTTTTTGAACCCCCAGATGCCCAGCAGTCCCGCCACAAGCCCCGGCAACAACGGGCTGACGAACGAAAGGTCGGCATCTATCCGTCGGGTATTGTGCAAAAAAAGTAAAAGCAGATTGAGAAGATAAAAGCTGCTGATAACCAGAAAAGGTATCAGCGATGATTTTCCGGCCCGTCCGCTTGTGCTTACCCAAACCAATCCGGCCATGATTTCAGTAGACGACATCAGAATGAAGACCAGCGTCAGGCCAAGGCCCATAGGTAAGCTGAAAACTGCGGCAGTAAGGAGTGGCTCAGAAGATGACGAGGAAAAGCTTACTACCAGAACGAGAATTGCTGTGAAGAGTCCGAAGAGAAAAAAGCGAAGCAGGATGCCCATATCAGGCCGGAAAGCATGAAAATAGTAGCTTATCCCACCATACCCCGCCACGGCCAGCAGAAAAAATAGCCGGGAACCTTCGCCACCTACACCCAGGGTGTCGGGCCGGCAGGCGGCTAGTAAAACGATAAAAAGGATCATTGCACCCAGGTACCAAAACCGAGGCAAAGACGGCAGAGCAGATAAAACCAGGCATAGGCCCAGTAAAGCCACAACACCAAAGAGGCGGATCATGGTTAAATCCAGTTCCATAAGTCCGGCACCAAACTGCTCAGACGTAAGGTAGGCAGGAACTGTGACGCCAAATTGCCAGCCTTCCAGCGGGAGCAAATCTACCACTACCGGAATCTCCGATAGCTCGCTGAGGACATCCCACTGCACACTGTGAGAAAGCGGATCACCGAGTTGAATTACAAAGAGAATAAGGGCAAAAGCCAGCAGGCCAAGCGCACCGAAGGCCAGCCGTTGTTCGGACATAGACCAGGCCTTCCAAAAAAAAAGTTTTTCCATAGGTACTGTAAAACGACTTTTCTGAAAAATTCTATACGCTTTTCCAGGAAAGGGGGACGATTTCTAAAAAATATCCAATAAATGAAGAACGAGCCACTTGGTACTGACCAAATTATCTTCTAATTTTGCGGTCTTGAAAATAACCTCTTGACGATAATCATATTTTTACAATGGCAAACGCGACAAACATAGGAAAAATTACGCAGGTAATTGGACCAGTAGTTGACGTATCGTTTGAAAACAGCGAGCGCATCCCTTCCATTCTCGATGCGTTAGAAGTCTTAAAACCGAACGGTCAGAAAGTAATCCTCGAATGTCAACAGCACCTGGGCGAAGATCGGGTACGTACCATCGCAATGGACGGTACAGAAGGTCTCCAGCGTGGCATGGAAGTTAAATCCTATGGGTCTCCAATTCGTATGCCCATTGGCGAAGCTATTAAAGGACGCCTCTTCAATGTAGTGGGCGACGCCATTGATGGTCTTAGCCCCGTAGATAAAGTCGGGGGGATGTCCATTCACCGGGCAGCACCCAAATTTGAAGACTTGGCTACATCTACCGAAGTTCTTTTTACCGGAATCAAAGTAATTGACCTGTTGGCCCCTTATGTAAAAGGAGGAAAAATTGGTTTGTTTGGTGGTGCCGGTGTGGGAAAAACCGTATTGATTCAGGAATTGATCAACAATATCGCCAAAGCGTATGCAGGTCTTTCTGTATTTGCTGGTGTTGGTGAGCGTACCCGCGAAGGAAACGACCTGATGCGTGAAATGATTGAAGCCGGTATCATCAAATACGGCGACGCATTTAAGCATAGCATGGAAGAAGGTGGCTGGGATCTTAGCAAAGTAGACTATGAGCAATTGAAAGATTCTCAGGCTACGTTTGTGTTTGGTCAAATGAATGAGCCTCCCGGAGCCCGTGCCCGTGTAGCACTTTCAGGTCTTACAATTGCCGAATATTTCCGCGATGGAGACGGTGAAGGACAAGGTCGTGACATTCTTTTCTTTATTGATAATATCTTCCGCTTTACACAGGCGGGTTCAGAGGTATCCGCTCTTTTGGGACGTATGCCCTCAGCGGTAGGGTATCAGCCGACACTTGCAACCGAAATGGGTGCTATGCAGGAGCGGATCACATCTACCAAGCGTGGGTCTATCACATCGGTTCAGGCAGTATATGTACCTGCGGATGACTTGACTGACCCTGCACCTGCTACGACGTTTAACCACCTTGATGCCACTACGGTATTGAGCCGGAAAGTGGCCGAAAAAGGAATTTATCCTGCGGTGGATCCACTCGATTCAAGCTCACGTATTTTGACTGCCGAAACCCTCGGTGCTCCTCACTATGACTGTGCACAGCGGGTTAAGAATATTTTGCAGCGCTACAAAGAATTGCAGGATATTATTGCCATCCTTGGTATGGAAGAACTTTCCGACGAAGATAAACTCACCGTATCACGGGCGCGTCGGGTAGAACGCTTTTTGTCGCAGCCCTTCTTTGTGGCTGAGCAGTTTACAGGTTTGAAAGGAGTTTTGGTAGATATCAACGATACTATCAAAGGCTTTAACCAAATCATGGACGGACAGTGGGATCACCTTCCCGAAATGGCCTTTAATTTGGTCGGTACGATCGACGACGCCAAAGTAAAAGGTGAGAAGATGATGGCAGATGCTGCAAAATAAATCACGTGCAAACTCATGATTCTAGAAATAATAACGCCTGATAAAAAGGTATTTGCCGGAGAGGCAACTGCCGTTACTTTTCCTGGAACCGAAGGGCAATTTCAGGTACTGAATAGCCACGCCCCGCTCGTTAGTACGCTCGGAAAAGGAGAGGTTGTGGTAGAAACGTCAGCTGCAAAGCAGGTTTTTACCATTGACGGAGGCGTAGTAGAAGTACTCAATAATAAAGTGTTGGTGTTGGCCGAGGCTATTATTTGAGTATTTGTAAATAGATTTATAAGCAAAAAGCGGAGCCCATCGGGTTCCGCTTTTTGCTTATAAATCCTGTCCTAGTTTTCTTCTTTGGGAGGTGTCGCTTCCCGTTTTTTAGATTCTTTTTCCGGAAATTGAATCTTCCGGTAAATATCTTTCAGAAAAACAGGCTTCCCAATATGGCAAAAAATACAGTGAATCGCAGGCACTTAGTTCCTTGCCCGTTCGGCTTTGCGCTCCTGCCGCTTTTCTTTTCGTTCTTTTTTTCTCTCTTCCCGTTTGTTGCGGCGATCTTCCCGGTATAGTTCCCATGCTTCTTTCACACTTAGCGTATTATCAAAAGTATCGGTCAGTGCGGAAACGTAAGCATTACGCAGAACCCCGATTAATATTGGCCAAAAATCAGTTTCTATGTTCTCAATGTTGCCTTCAAGCGGAATACGTGTAGCGACCTGATCTTTGAGTTTGTTTTCCAGGATTTTATTTCCACCCTCGGCAAGCAGCTCTCGGACAAACTGCGTAACTGTTCGCTGATCGCCTTCGTTCCATTCAAAAATCTGCATGTCACGAGTCAAAGGTTTTAGATATCCCTGAATCTGATTATCAGTAAGTTTCATTTCGCTGATCAAATCAAGTGAGCCACTTTCAAAATCAATACCTGCGTAGCGTTTGGCCAACGTATTGAGTTTTTGAAGTTGCAGGCCGCTTAGTTTCAGATTATAATCAAAATCAGGTATTTGTTTCAGAAGCTGCATGCGGGCGTCGAAAGTCAACTTTCCGTCATAGCCCGGCAAATCGCCCGATGCTCGAACAGGAGAGGGCAAACTGTCGGAATTGTCATCTACATTTCTAATATTTTCAATTTCCAGCTGAAAGTTTTTCATGGAAAGATCCGTGCTGGGCTGACTCACAATATTGGTCAGGTTGATGGTGCCATCTACCACCGAAAATTTATTTATCTGAATCGGAATCAGATCTTTAACTACCTGCGTCCAGTCGTTTTCAGCTCCGGTCTGACTGGCGTTTTCATCTTCACTGAAAGCAAAATTTACCTCAGGACGGAAACAGGTCACTTCTGCAACCAACCCTCCTTTAAATAACGCGCTCCACTGAACCGCTAAATCCATTTTGGGAATCAGCAGAAACGGCTCTTCAATTTTACCATTAATCTTCCGGATATTGATGCTGTCGATCTGATAGGCACCTCGGTATAGTGCAATGTGTACATCGCTGATGTGTCCCGTGTAACCATCCATATCGGCAAGTACTTTATTTACATATCGTACCACAAAATAGGGCAGGATCAAGCGCGCGATGATGAGAACGACGAGTATTCCCAGAAAAATTTTTACAGACTTTTTCAAAGCGGTTCTATCTAAATGAAAAAAAGGGAGTTCCAATTTTTTGGAACTCCGTTGATTAACTAGAACCTTTAAAAAATAATGCCAATAGATAAAGTAGTGGAAATTACCCTGCCATTTCGGAGTGAATTACCTCCATGTTGGCAAGAACAGTATCTTGAAAGTCAGGGAGTTCGGAGAGATTAACGCCCCAAAGTTCTTCATTTGCAAGCAGGCTGGCAAGCAGCGTCGCAGGATCTGACGGGTACTTTTCCCAGAGCTCGTAGAAGTAACCTGCGGCATCGCAACGGATCGGGTATTTTATTCCATTCAATTCACCAAAATACGCACCGTCACGATTCTCGGTCGCTTTCATAAAAAGGACAAAAGCAGCAAAACCCTGCGCCATTCGTGCAGGTACGGTGCCAAATTTCTCATAGTGTGATCGTAGAGTCGGGATATTTCGCATCCGCATTTTGGCCGTATACTGCACTGTAATATCAATCAATTGATGTTTGATGTACGGATTTCGGAAACGATCCAGCACCTGATTGCCGAAGGTACGTGCGCGATCCAGGTCTACTTCGTACGGAATAGCCGGGGCGAGTTCATTCAGCGTGAGGTCCGTAATAAATTGTTCCATTGCCGGAGTTTCCATGCTTTCGCAGACGGTTTGTAGCCCCGAAAGAAAAAATAATCCTACACTGAACGTGTGCGAACCGTTGAGCAGGCGAAGTTTCAACTCACGATGCAGATTTATATCCGGGTTAATGACTACGCCAGTGTCAGCCTGTGCAAAACTCAGGACAGATTTTACGTGGTCGCCGCCCTCAATAGCCCATAGCCGATATACTTCCGACATAATCAGCAGCTCGTCCTGATATCCCAAACTTTCCATGAGCGTCCGTTGAGTATCTTCATCGGGCAAACCGGGCACGATGCGGTCTACCAAAGAGCTGCAAAAATGCGTGTGGTTGGTAAGCCATTGGATAAACTCGTCTCCCAAAGTATGTCGGCGGGCCTGTTCGAGCACGATGTCGCGCAGCTTAGGGCCATTGTCAACCACAAGTTCGGTAGGAATAACCACCATGCCGCTTTCTGCTGAGCCACCAAACGCCCGAAAACGCTCGTACAAAAATGCCGTAAGTTTGCCCGGAAATGAAGTTGGCGGAGAAGCCGTAAGGTCGTCTTCCACCAGCTGAATGCCTACTTCTGTGGTATTGGAAATGACGATTTGAAGTTCTGAATTATGGGCGCACTGCACGATTTCGGCCCAATCGCTTCGGGCCGAGAGGGTGCGGCTAATGGCAGTATTGATAAAAGTCTGTTCAACAACCTGTCCATCCTCAACGCCCCGGATGCAGTGCGTAAAGAGGTTTTCCTGATCCGAAAAAGCATCCACGCCGCCCCTGTCCGTCGATTTAACGACTACGATTCGCCCATTAAAAATACCTTCCTGATTGGCTTTGTGAACGAAATAATCGGGCAGACCCCGGAGTAATACGCCCGTACCAAACTGAATTATTTTTTCGGGAAGAGCAAGCAGCCTTGCCGCATCCGGACAAAGTTCTGGGCGCTGCTGTAACAAAGCGGGTGTCAGTTGAGGCGTATTCATTGCGAGTTTTGTAGAAAGGCTACTGTTGGTTGAACGTTAGATTATATACCGGAACGTATGGTACGGTAAAGGACGGATAATTGCCGGCTGAACCCTTACGGTTAGTTGATGCATAAGGTTATGGGATATTAATCTTCCGTTGTTTTGTCCCAAAGTAAACCTATATCATCACTTTGTTGGCGCTCGTGGACACAGGCAAAAGTTTTTTTATGCTGATCTTTCTACCTTTATCCAAAACAACCCTCTAATTCAGCAAAACCTATGAAAACCAATCGCTACTACCTTGGCTATGCGCTTAAAGTCTGCGTGGTCTATTTTATTCTCGGCCTTGCGCTCAAAGATTTTTATCCATTTATTAAAAGTCTGTTCGATTCTAAGGCAGACCACGCCCTGATCTTTAATGAATGCCTGCATTCGGTCAATTTTTTGAGTGTTATACTCAAATCAATACTTGCTGCATGCGTAGTGACCTACCTCGCCCGGCGTAGAGATTTGAAGAAACAATCTGCGAATTAGAGCGATGAGTACACTACTATTTCAAAAATATCGAGGTGTAAATTTATCTTCTATATATTCAATAGGGAGGAATTGGTGGCAGGAAAATGGAGAAAAACACTGGCGCAAATGGGGTATTTGGCTGTGGATATTGCTGATACTTACTCTATGGATGTTGACCTCACATGCCCTTGACGACATGTACAGAGGCTGGCAGGATTCGTGTCAGGGCAAAAATTATTCCTACGATTCTAAGGCCTCTGCGGACTCAAATTTCCCATCCGTCCCATCTACAAGCCTTGCTTTTACCATCTTTTTGATTTTTCCTATGGTACTTTTTTTTATGGTTCTTGTAGGAATAGTACTGGGTCAACTCCATTATTGGTTTATTTATAAGCCCATTTTCAAGAGTTATAGAATTGCTAATTTGGTTTTATATGTCTTGACTTCTTTTTTGATCTACGATATAGTTCTTGCTAAATACATGTTCAGCGAAATCGAAGATAAAGATTCGATGGCAGGGGCCATTTGGATTACCTCCCTGCTTTTTTCAATTATTTATGATTATAAAAAATCGGAAGAAATACGACAAGCGATTGAAAAAGAAAGAGATAGGGCACAGATTGAAATGCTCAAAACACAAATAAATCCTCACTTTCTGTTCAATACCCTCAACAATCTCTATGGCACCGCACTTGTGGAAGAAAGCCCAAAAACAGCCACAGGAATCCTGCAATTGGCCCAAATCATGCGACATTCGGTAGAGAGTTCAGAATTGGAAGAAATTGAGATTGAGAAAGAAATCCGGTTTTTACAAGATTACATAGAACTGCAAAAAGTGCGTATTCCCCGAAGACCAAATATTTTAATTGATACAAAATTAAATTGGGACGAAACCCCGGCCCGGATTGCACCGTTGATCGTGATGACTTTTGTCGAGAATGCCTTTAAATACGGAATAAATCCTGAGCAGAATTGTTTCATTGATCTGTCATTACTTGTTGAAAATAAGCGACTTACTTTGACTTGCCGAAACAGTATCGTGACGCGTATCCAAGTAGAGAAAGGAACAGGAATGGGGCTAAAAAATACCATCAAACGCTTACAAATTTTGTATCCTGATCGACATTTTTTAGATATTAATTCTGACAACGGAGTTTATGATGTGTCCCTAACTCTCAACCTCACATGATACAGGCAATTGCCCTTGACGATGAACCGATGGCTTTGGAAGTCATTCGGTTATATGCCGAAAAAGTGAGTTTTCTTACGTTGGCTGCGACTTTTGAAAGCGCGACGGATGCCTTGCAGTTTCTTCACAAACACCCTGTTGATTTAGTATTTCTGGATATAAATATGCCGGATATTTCCGGCCTGGATTTTTCAAAACTATTGCCACCCACGTCAGGATTTGTATTTACTACGGCCTACTCAAACTTTGCGGTAGAAGCTTTTCAACTCAATGCGGTAGATTATCTGATCAAACCTTTTGATTTTCACCGATTTCTTCAGGCTTGTCAAAAGGGGTACCGATTTGTGAAAAAGGAAGCGGCTGTTAGTGAATATATTTTTGTAAAATACGGTTACGATTGGGTGCGCATTACTCTTGCCGATTTGTTATACGTAGAATCTGATGGGAATTATTTGAAATTCAAGGAGAAAACACGGCAGACTGTTACCCGAATGACACTAATTGAAGCGCAGGAATTGCTCCCTTCAAATCTTTTTGTACGAACTCACAAATCGTTTCTGATTAATCTGACGCACATTCAAAAAATTGAAAGGCATCAAATCAAAGTTGCGTCAGATACTTTCGTCCCGCTGTCATCTGCGCATCGGATTACGTTATTGGAAGAACTTCGCAGGCAGTGGAGAGTAGCCTGAAAATGATAATTTGGAGGAGAAAGTATACTAAAAAGTCATTGCAGAGACGTACTAAAATTTATACGCCTCTGCAATGAAAGAAACTTTTACAAATCTATCGCCTCACCGTAAGCCGCTTCGGTAGCGCCTTTTACAGCTTCCGACATCGTGGGGTGAGGGTGAACGGAGCGAAGAATTTCGTGCGAAGTAGTTTCGAGCTTGCGCGCTACTACTACCTCTGCGATCATCTCCGTCACGTTGGCGCCAATCATGTGGGCACCGAGCCATTCGCCGTATTTGGCGTCAAAGATTACTTTTACAAAACCATCTTTAACACCCGCCGCTGACGCTTTACCAGATGCCATGAAGGGGAATTTACCAACCTTAATGTCATATCCGGCTTCACGGGCTTTGGCTTCAGTCATCCCTACGGATGCAATTTCGGGCTGACAGTACGTACAGCCGGGAATATTGTTGTAGTCGAGAGCTTCGGTTTTGTGACCGGCAATTTTTTCTGCACAGATAATCGCCTCAGCCGTGGCTACGTGCGCCAGCGCCGGGCCAGGCGTACAGTCGCCAATAGCATAGTAACCCGCTACGTTGGTTTCGTACCACTCGCTTACCAGAATCTTGCCGCGTTCCGTTTTGATGCCTAGTTCTTCCAGACCAATATTTTCAAGATTTGCCACTACACCTGCTGCCGAAAGAACCACGTCTACCTCAAAAGTTTTTTCTCCATCGGGTGTTTTTACAGTTACTTTACAGCCTTTGCCGCTTGTGTCAACTTTTTCAACAGATGAATTGACCAGCACGTCAACGCCCATTTTTTTGTATTGCTTGGCGAGTTCTTTCGAAATATCATCGTCTTCTACCGGAACCATTTTTGGCAAAAACTCCACGATCGTAACCTTGGTACCCATGCTTGCGTATACATACGCAAACTCTACTCCAATGGCTCCTGAACCAATCACGAGCATTGTTTCGGGCTGTTTTTCAAGGCTCATGGCCTTGCGGTATTCGATTACTTTCTGGCCGTCGATTTTTACGTTTGGCAATTCACGAGCCCGACCGCCAGTGGCGATTATAACCCCCTTACTTGCTGCGTATTCTGTCTTTTTACCTTCTTTATCAGTTACTTCTACTTTCTTGCCGCCAATCACCTTGCCATAGCCCATGATGACGTCAATTTTATTTTTCTTCATCAAAAAGGCTACGCCCTTGCTCATGCCGTCGGCTACCCCGCGGCTGCGTTTGATTACTGCCGAGAAATCAGCAGAATAGTCGCCAACGGTGATGCCATAATCCTTGGCGTGCTTGATGTATTCAAAAACCTGAGCACTTTTGAGCAGCGCTTTGGTCGGGATACAGCCCCAGTTAAGGCAAATTCCGCCGAGGCTTTCTTTTTCAACAATTGCAACTTTTAATCCTAATTGTGAAGCACGAATAGCCGCCGGATAGCCCCCCGGGCCGCTTCCAACCACAATAACGTCGTATGTTTGAGCCATTTCCTTTTAGGTTTGGGTAAAAATGGTTTTACTTTTAAAACGTCACAAAGGTAATAGGTTTTGCCCGAATGCCCACTAGAAACTCCCGCCAACGGTCCCGTAAAAGTTGCTATATTTGTGACTTTATTTTCGCTCCTGTATGTTTTGTATACAGCAAACAGGCGTATCACTAAACTTTTTATTCTGATATGACACAAGATCAGTTGAAAGACTTGAAGGCCAGAGTTGAGGCCTTGGGGAGGTATCTTTGACTACGGTCATCGTAAAAAACAACTCGACGAATTAGAGCAGCAAACCGCTCAACCAGAATTCTGGACCGATTCTGACCGCGCCGAAAAGGTGATGAAGGAAATCCGGGGATTGAAGTTCTGGACCAATGGCTACGAAGAACTCGCCCGCAGGCGCGATGATTTGGACACGATTTGGGAATTTTATGAAGCCAACGAAGCTACCGAAGAAGAGGTAGACGAGGAAGGTAAAAAACTCGCCGAAAAACTCGATGAAATTGAGTTTCGGAAAATGCTGGGTGAAGAAGGCGACGACCTGCCTGCCGTTATTGAAATCAACGCCGGTGCCGGCGGAACCGAGTCGCAGGACTGGGCTTCTATGCTGATGCGGATGTATATTATGTGGGCCGAAAAAAATGGCTATAAAGTACGCGAAGTTGATTTGCAGGATGGCGATGTAGCAGGCGTAAAGTCTGTGACGCTGGAAATTGAAGGAGAGTATGCCTATGGCAATCTTAAATCCGAAAACGGTGTTCACCGGCTGGTACGTATTTCGCCGTTCGACTCCAACGCCCGCAGGCACACGTCTTTTACCTCGGTCTATGTGTATCCGCTGGCGAATGATGATATTGAAATTGAGGTAAATCCTGCCGACATTACCTGGGATACTTATCGCTCAGGTGGAGCCGGAGGGCAAAATGTGAACAAGGTTGAAACCGCCGTGCGGCTTCATCACAAACCTTCGGGCATCGTGATCGCCTGTCAGCAGGAACGCTCTCAGCTCATGAACAAAGAAGTAGCTACCCGACTTTTGAAATCAAGGCTGTATCAGATTGAGCTCGAAAAACGAAATGCTGCCCGTGCTGAGGTAGAAGCGTCTAAGCGGAAAATTGAGTGGGGCTCGCAAATTCGCAGCTATGTACTCGACGACCGGCGCGTGAAAGACCACCGGACGGATCATCAAACGTCTAATACAGAAGCCGTTCTGAACGGTGAAATCAACGATTTTATTAAAGCTTACCTGATGGAATCCTAATCAGAAACCAACGGATCGTGTATGTTCCCTCCGGATATTTTTCCGGAGGGATTCTTTTTTAAGCAAACCCGCATGAACGAATTCCCCCTGCATGTGACCCGACTAGGCAATGGACCAAAGGTGCTGCTGGCCTTTCATGGCATCGGGCAGGATGGCGCCGGCTGTTTTCAGTCATGGGCCGAACTGTTGGGGCATCAATACACGATCTATGCCTTTGACCTTTTTTTTCATGGAAAAAGTAACGTAACGCACCATGAACTTAACTTTGAAACAAAGCTCTCGCCGCTAACCAAAGAACGCTGGCAGCAGCTGATGCAGACATTTATCCTCGCCCAGAAGCTTACACACTTTGACCTCGTGGGATTCAGTATGGGCGGGCGTTTTGCGTTGGCAACGGCCGAGGGATTTCCCGCACAATGCAGGCAACTTTTTTTGCTCGCACCCGATGGCGTTTCCGAACATCCCCTGTATAGACTAGCTACTCGTTTTTCGCCTGTTCGGGCCGTTTTTCGGTACGTGATGCAGCACCCGGCAATCATGTTTAGCGCCATGAGCCTGGCTCAGAAAATGAGTCTGATACCGGTCAGTACGGCTCGTTTTGTAAAAAATATGCTGCAAACCCCGACGCAAAGAGATGTCATTTATCAGTCGTGGGTACACTTTCGTCGGCTTCGCTTTTCAATTCCAGAATTATATGAACACCTGCAAACCAACCATGTCAAACTCTGGCTTTTTGTGGGTACGAGGGATACTATTCTTCCGGCCCGACAGGTAAAGGCTCTCGCCAGGCTGTTGCCCAAAAATCAGGTAGTAATTTTGGAATGTGGCCATGCACAGTTGGTAGCCAAAGCTGCCCGCTATCTACTTCAACAGAATGATTTTACAGGATCATATTGATGAAAAATAGCCCGCTTACCTGGTTTTGATGTATTTTAACAAAAAAATCAGTACTAAACTCGATAGCCAATGACACGAAAATTTTGTTTTATTTTTCTATTTCTGGGTTTGACCAACTCTCAGGTATTTTCACAGAATAAACTCAAAACCGAAAATGTAATTTTAGTGACGATGGACGGCATGCGCTGGCAGGAGGTTTTTGGTGGAGTGGATTCTACCCTGATTCGCACCAAAAAGTACACGCCCGATACGAGTGCACTGATTCGCCAGTTTTGGGCCGCTGATCCGGTGAGTCGTCGGACTAAACTGATGCCTTTTCTATGGGAACTAGCTCAAAATCAGGGACAATTGTACGGAAATCGGTGGGAAAATAATTATGTGAATTGTACCAATAGTATGTGGTTCTCGTATCCTGGATACAACGAAATTTTGACCGGCAGCCACGATGATGAGCATATCAAAAGCAATAGCAAAACCCCCAATCCGAACACGACTATTTTAGAGTTTCTGAACAAACAGCCTGCATGGAAAGGCAAAGTAGCGGCCTTTGGGAGTTGGGATGTTTTTCCGTTTATAGAAAATTACGCCCGTAGCGGCGTGTACGTAAATGCAGGCTATGAATTGTCCAAAGACGAACCCCTGAGCGACCGGGAAAAACTAATCAACGAGTTGCAGGAAACGCTGCCGCGCGAGTGGGAGGGAGTACGCTTCGATGCTCTGACGTATCAGCTCGCCAAAGAATATCTAAAAAAACATAGGCCTAAAATGCTCTTTCTGGCATTAGGCGAAACCGACGATTTTGCCCACGATGCCCGCTATGACCATTACCTGAAATCGGCCAAAGCGACGGACGACATCCTTCGGGATTTGTGGGGTTATTTGCAGGCGCAGCCACAGTACAAAGGAAAAACTACGCTGATTTTGACCACAGACCACGGTCGGGGCGATATAATTAAAAGCCAATGGACTGGCCACGGGGACGAAATTAAGGATGCGGGCGAAATATGGATGGCGGTGATTGGACCGGATACACCCGTGTTGGGTGAAGTAAAATCGCCTGGTCAGCTCTACCAAAATCAGGTGGCCCAAACCATCGCCCGCTATCTTGGAACTACCTTTGTGGGAAATCGCCCGGCGGGAGAATATTTGAAGAGTGCCTTTAAATAAATGTTGACTAAGGAAAGAAAAATCATAGGTAGCCTGATGGAAAAGTTTTCCGTCAGGCTATTTTTTCTTTTTAAAAAACCACGCAATCCCGAGCGTCGAGGCAATGATGAGAACAATCAGCAATAGTTTACTGGCCAGATCTTCGTTTGGATGTGCCAAAAGATAGCTGATTTCGCGGGCTTCCAGCCCAACCCAAACGGCCAACACCGTACGCGGAACCATTCCCAGCGTTCCTCCCAAAAGTACTTGCCGGAGCTGTGCGCCCGCCAAAACAAAAAAGAGATTAGTAACGGCAAAGGGCAATACAGGTGAAAGCTTGGCAAAAAAAATCAGCCGCAGTTGGTTCTCTTCAAACCGCTGCAACAACCTATGCACCTGTGGATACGCTCTTTGTAAATGCAGAAGCATACTGCCTGAACGCATGCGGCGCGCTACTGTGTATACCACCAAAATGGCCATGAGATTGAGCAGAAACAGGAACGGAAGCGCGATCCAACCTAAAAAATAGCCATAAACCAGTGCCAGAAAAGTGGGCGGCGAAAGCGCAAGAGCTGACGCCACGGCCAGGCCAATAGTTGCCAGCATCCAGGTTTCCAGCGGCCATTCGGCCAGGAGTTGTTCATGCGTTATGGCCCAGCCGGTCAAAAGAGAACTCGTAAACAGCGGAACGATTGTCAGGACGATGCTCGTTAAAACCGGGAGCGGATATTTTTTTATAAAGGCTTTTTCCAAGGGTATCAGGTGCCGTTAAAATGACTATCGGAATGGTATTTTGTAGGAAAAACACGGTATCCCGCCAAAAGAGTTTACGTACCTTGCATCTTAATTTTTGCAGCACTTAATTCATCAACTTTATGAAGTTTGCCACCAAAGCCATACATGCGGGTGTAGAGCCCGACCCAACCACCGGGGCCATCATGACGCCTATTTACCAAACGTCCACCTATGTGCAGGAAAGCCCCGGCAAACATAAGGGATACGAGTACTCGCGCACGCACAATCCCACCCGAACGGCCTTGCAAAAAGCGTTGGCTGCACTCGAAAATGGACAACACGGTATTTGCTACGCCTCCGGCCTTGCCGCCACGGATGCCGTGCTGAAACTGTTTCGGCCAGGCGATGAAATCATTGCTACCAATGATTTGTACGGCGGAACGTACCGGATCATGAAAAAAATATTTGAGCCTTTTGGACTTATTTTTCATTTTGTGGATATGAGCGATCCGGTAGCGGTAGAAGCGGTGCTTTCGCCGGCTACAAAAATGATATGGATTGAAACGCCTACCAATCCATTGCTCAAAATTATTGACATAGAAGCAATCACTTCACTTGCCCGCTCAAAAAATGTGCTGAGCGTGGTAGATAATACGTTTGCTTCGCCCTACTTACAAAATCCGCTCGACCTCGGTGCTGATATCGTGATGCACTCTGTGACAAAATACCTGGGCGGACATTCGGATACGGTGATGGGTGCTTTGGTTTTGAACGACGACGCACTGGCGCAGCAGTTGGCTTTTATTCAGAATGCAAGCGGGGCCGTTCCGGGCCCGCAGGATTGTTTTCTGGTTCTTCGCGGATTAAAAACGCTGCATATTCGGATGCAGCGGCATTGTGAAAATGCAGGAAAATTGGCCGTATGGCTTCAAAATCAACCCAAAGTAGGTAAGGTGTATTATCCGGGCTTGCCCACGCATCCGGGACATGCACTAGCCGCCCGACAAATGAGAGGGTTTGGGGGAATGATTTCTTTTGAATTGAAAGGCGACGTCTACCAAGAGGCCGTTTCTGTCATGGAAAATCTGCACGTTTTTTCGCTGGGCGAGTCGCTCGGTGGGGTGGAGTCGCTTTGTACGCATCCCGCAAGCATGACTCACGCCAGCATTCCCAAAGAAGAACGCGCCAAAGCCGGGCTGAAAGACACCCTTATCCGACTAAGCGTAGGCATTGAAGATATAGACGATCTGATTGCAGATTTACAGCAGGCTATTGGCTAATTCATAAATTCTAAACAATGTTGCATGTTTTAACCAAAAAAATGCAGCATCAATTATCAATAAAAAACGATCAACGTATGTTTCAAATACCTCGTCGCCCGCGTCGCAACCGCCGCACGGCAGCTATTCGTGAGCTTGTGCAGGAAACAACCCTGTCGGTCTCGCATCTGATTTTTCCCATGTTTGTTGTCGAAGGCTCCGGTATCAAAAGCGAAATCAAGTCGATGCCTGACATCTATCGGTTTTCGCTCGATACCTTACTGGAAGAATTAAAAGAAGTGACCGACCTGGGAATACAATCGATTTGTCTTTTCCCAAATTATCCGGAAGATAAAAAAGACAAATTGGCCACTGAGAGTTATCAGCAGGGCACATTGTACCTGCAGGCGCTGTCGACCATTAAAGAAAAATTTCCAAATCTGACACTTATGACCGACGTAGCTATGGATCCGTACAGCAGCGACGGGCATGATGGCTACGTAGAAAACGGCCAGATAATCAACGATATTACGCTGGAAATTTTGGGTAAAATGGCCGTTGCACAAGCCAAAGCCGGAGCCGATATCATCGGACCCAGTGATATGATGGACGGTCGGGTTGGGCATATCCGGTCGGTTCTTGATGCCGAAGGCTATACCGATGTGAGTATTATGTCGTATACGGCCAAATATGCGAGTGCTTTCTACGGTCCTTTTCGGGATGCACTCGACTCAGCGCCTCGATTTGGCGATAAAAAAACGTATCAGATGAGCCCCGCCAACGCTCGGGAAGCATTGGTTGAAGCACAGCTTGATCTGGAAGAAGGTGCTGATTTTCTGATGGTTAAGCCCGCTTTGTCTTACCTGGATATTATCAAATTGCTGAATGATACCTTCGATGTGCCCATTGCGGCCTACAATGTTTCGGGAGAATATGCCATGATTAAAACCGCTTCTCAAAACGGCTGGATTGAAGGCGAACGTGCCATGCTCGAAGTGCTCATGAGCATCCGTAGAGCCGGTGCAAAAGCTATCCTGACCTATTTTGCCAAAGAAGTGGCGCAGGTACAAAACGGTTAACCAATGGATTTTTCTTTTTTGTAAAAAATGCTGAACAGGCTGAATCAATTCTGCAATTGAGTCAGCCTGTTTTTTATAATTACTTCTGCTTCCGACTCATGATCACCAGCCCGATGCCCGCAATAAAAACGATGGCACCGGCATAGGTTGGCCACGATACTTCTTTATTCTTATCAGCATTGATTTCTACGGGCCCAATATCTACCACTTTTTCTTTTTGTGTGTAGTTGAAGCCGTTAAAGATCAACATGCCGATTCCGACGATAGCTAGTATAATTCCTGCGATTCTCATAGTATACGATGGATTGATGGTTACGAAAGCCATTTACTAAAAGCATACCAATTCGGGAAACAAATCTTGTGAGTAAAAAAGACCTCGCTTTTTGCGTTTTAACTCATCACGTAAATCCCTTGGTTGCTTTTAGTAATGAACCGCAGCATGTACTTTTGTAGCCTCACTCGATTCCCGATATTCTTCTGTATTCTATGAAATCTATACTCCTGCTCAATACTCGTCTGGTCAATGAGGGCCGCATAGTTGACGCCGATGTTTTACTAAAAGAAGGCCGCATTGCCCAAATCGGCAAAGATTTACAGCATTTGTCTGCCGACCGAATACTCGACGCCAAAGGTTGCCATCTATTGCCGGGAGTGATCGACGATCAGGTACATTTTCGGGAGCCAGGGCTGACGCACAAGGCTACAATCGGCAGCGAGGCACGAGCGGCAGTAGCCGGAGGGACTACGTCATTTATGGAAATGCCCAATACGGTGCCCAATGCTCTTACGCAGCAATTGCTCGAAGATAAATATGCCATTGCTGCCCGGACATCGCTGGCCAATTATTCCTTTTATATGGGCGCATCCAACGATAATTATGAGGAAGTGATGCGCACCGATCCACGGCAGATTTGTGGAATCAAGATTTTTATGGGCTCATCCACAGGTAACATGCTGGTAGATGCGCCTCAGGTACTCGAAAAACTTTTTGCCGATGCGCCCTGCCTGATTGCCACGCACTGCGAAGACGAACCGACCGTTCGGCAGCGAATGGCGTTTTTTCAGGAAAAATATGGAGAGAATGTACCGTATGATATTCATGCCATTGTCCGTAATGAAGAAGCCTGCCTCAAATCGTCTTCTTTTGCGGTGGAATTGGCACGAAAACATGCTACACGCTTGCATATTCTGCATATTTCTACGGGCGACGAAACCTCGCTTTTTGAAGTCGGTACGCGTACAAATGGGAAAATTCTGCTGGCAGATGGCAGTCCTAAACGAATTACCGCCGAAGCCTGCGTACATCATCTATGGTTTGATGCCGAAGATTATCACGCCTGGGGTACTAAAATCAAGTGCAATCCGGCGATAAAAGCACCGCACCACAAAGCTCAGATTTTAAACGCCCTGCTTGACGATCGGATTGACGTAATCGCTACCGATCACGCTCCTCATACGCAGGCCGAAAAAGCTCAGAGCTACTGGCCCGCCCCATCCGGGCTTCCGTTGGTGCAGCACTCGCTGCATGTGCTGCTGGAAATGGTCCGGGAAGGGAAACTATCGATTGAGCGGGTTGTTGAAAAAACAAGCCACGCAGTAGCAGACTGCTTTGATATAAAAGAAAGAGGCTATATCCGGGAAGGCTACTGGGCTGACCTTGTGCTGGTTGATCTGGATCAGTCTACTTTGGTGACGCCCGATACGCTGTTTTCTAAATGTGGCTGGTCGCCATTTGAAGGCACTACGTTTCATTCGCAGGTACGGCATACGTTTGTGTCGGGGCATTTGGCCTATTCCGAAGGAAAGCTCGATGAATCGGCTCTGGGACAACGACTTGAATTTGTGCGATAGAAATCTGGCAAATTCGATTTTCGGTTCATCCTTTTTTTAAGACAGTTCGTCCTCACAAAACCACCTGTTCATCTTTTTTGTATTGCGGGATGCAACGTTTCTGACGTAATTCACATCTACTTACTTACAAGTGGTCGCAGGCTGTATATCAGCGGCTGACATTTGGAAGAAAAGTAGAGGCTGGACGGTTAGTATCCATACAATTCAAGGCACTTTTTTCAATGAAAAAGAAGCTTTTTGTAAAATTTTAGAAAAATTAACAAAAAACAAGGTACTATGTATTGCAAGATACCTATCAAAACCCATATATTTGTAACATCTTATTGAAACCAGGGAATTATTCGACCTAATGCCCATACCTTCAACGATATAACCATAGAGCCATGAAAGCATTAAAAGTACTCTTCGTATTGATTTTGATAAGCGTGCAGGCAAATGCCACCGGATATTCTCACAATATGCTGGTAGCACAGAAAATGCTTAAGACCAAAAAAGCAGTTAAGAAAAGCGAAGTAAAAACAGAGTCGCTCCAACTGAAAACAACGCCAACCGTTGTAAAGCAAACGGCCTGCCCAACGTCGCAGGAATCGGAAAGGGAAGAAGTATCCCTACGACCCGACACTTCGGCGGCGTCTTTTTCTCAGTACATCGCCCGCTGGATTGTTCGGATTTTGACCATAAACGGACAGGTGCTGGGCGAACGACTGGTGTCGCTTTTTTCGACAAGCGATGAAGTAGAGAAAGAGTTACCTACTCACGCGAGTTTTGTCGGTGTGACCGGAAATATTCTTTCCTACATTAATACACCCATGCGGAAATTGCTGTAAAAGTAAGGAAAGAAGTATAGGTATAAAACATAGCCATGAACTTTGAAAAGAGGGAGAACAGGCACTGACCATTGGTCGTGCCTGTTTTTTTTGTGCAGATAGGTTATATATCTGTCAATCCTTTTTTTAGGAAGTTTTGAAGCTACATGGTGGTATTAATGAATTTCCTCCAATCTCTCTGCTATAAAAAACACCTCCGAGCCCTGACGAGGCCCAATGGAATTGTAGCAGGGCTCCATTTTCAGAACAGACAAAGAGGTGTTCATCAAAGCCTGATACTCTGCTGCGTGTCCTCCAAAGGGTGGTCCACCTACAAAATCGCGGTCAAAAAGTAATCCTGCTAATTTCCCATTTACTTTAAGCAACTTCTGCATGTGCTGCACATACTGCACCCGAAGAGCGGGATCCAGGGCGCAAAAGAAGGTTTGCTCCACAATGAGATCATACTTGCCGGTATGTTCAAAGAAATCCTGATGAACCAGATTTAGGCCGCTACCCAAATATTCTGCGCATCGCTTCCCGAGCGTTTCAATCACTACCGCCGATAGATCTACGACCGTCACATCCGTAAATCCCTGCTGCAACAAGTACACGGCCTCGTAACTGTTGCCGCCGCCAGGAATAAGAATTTTTATGGTTTTGTCGGGTAATTGATCAAAATACGCTTGAAGAGGCGGTGATACCGTGCCCAAATCCCAGCCGATTTGCTGCTGCGCATAGCGCGTATCCCAATAGTTTTGGTTGAGGGGAGTTTCCATGGATTATAATTTTTATACAGAACCTCAACCATAAAATTGCTTCCTTTTGTTCAGGAACGCGGGGCTTTTTCTACAAATAGAGGTTTTAAAACGGAATTTCTCCCGGTTGGAATGAAATTTTAGGAAATAAATAACCTAACCTAAAATTTTATTCTAACTATGAAAAATGAAGTAACATCCTGTGTAGATGCGTGTTTGAATTGCTACAAATTGTGTCTCGACTGCGCGCATGAATGTATAAAAATGGCCGACGAGCACATGCTCGATTGCGTACAAAATTGCCTGGACTGTGCCGAGCTTTGCAGCCTTTGCGCCCGTTTCAGTGCTACGGATTCGCCTTATGCCAAGCGACTTTGTGAGATGTGTGCTGATGTATGCAATGCCTGTGCCGCTGAATGTGAAAAACACAACCACGCTCATTGTCAGGCTTGTGCCGAAGCTTGCCGTACCTGCGCCGCCGAATGCATGGCGATGGCGTAAGATTTCAACTATTCATAAAGGATTAATTTACTTATCCTGCATCCGATCTTTGAACCGCCATACCGAAAAGCCTACGTACATGAAGGTGGCTCGGTTAGCATCAGGATCTTTACGGTTCAGTAGTCCATTTAGATTGCTAAACCCAACCTGAATAGGACCAAAACGAGCCATTGCACCCATCGACACGCGCTTGTTTCCTTCAATAAACGTGAGAGGTAGCGAAAAATCAGAATCCTCGTTTTCGAAGCGGGGGGTAATCGTGAAAAGATCCGGCTGCGTCATATCCAACGCATTTTGAGGCGGATCACCGTAGCGTTTGGTTTGGGAAAGATTGATAAAAAAAGACTTGACAAGCTGTACGTCAGCTTCCAGATGAACTGCCGTTGCGAGCTGCGCTTCTTGATTCATTGGAACTGCGTTTTGAGCATTTATTACCTGCATAAAGCCATCAGCACCTTCATTTCCCAGAATTTCCAAATCGTTTTGTTGAATAACAAACCGGGATAAATTGCCCGAAACAACCCGGCTTTCAGTGCTACGGTACCGAATCATGCCCAGGTCAGTTACCGATGCTGACAGCCGGATCAGGTAGCCGGGGCGGGCGTCGTCGTCATCTTCAAGACGATTCCAGTAAGAGCCCAGCTCATAGGTAGCGCCCAAATCATAGCCCCAGCCGGAACCGTAGGTATTGGACTTAAAAAAATCTCCAATGGCAAGTTTCTGAGTCGGATAGGTATACCCGGCTTCGTAGGAAAAATTGGTGAGAACCAGCTCTTTTTCATCGGCTTCACCTCTCGCCACAGACCGGATTTGATAGGTATCCACAGCACCCCGAAGATAGCCGGCACGCGCGCCGAACATCCGTTTTAGGGTTGCCCCAACTTTTAATTTGTGCGCCCGAAGATTGATGAGTTGCAGACCATATGCCAGGCTTGCTTCGGTGAAACTCTGTTGCGTGAGGTCAAAGTCTCCCCATGTATCTGATGCCAGGGGAGTGGCGGGCGAATCGAGCCGTTTGTAGTACAGCGTGCGAATATCCTGCGGAATATTTTGTCCCTGCACAAATCCCCGGGAACGAACCTGAAAGGCAAATCCGTGATTTTTACCAACAGACCACATCGCTGACGGCCACCGGATTTCACTTGCTACGTACATTGGGTTGCCTGTGGTGATGGAACCCATCGTGCGCGACCGTCCATATAGTTCGTCAGTCGTGTGGGGTACAAGTTGGGGATATAAAAAGGCGTTTCGTCCAAAAAAAATAAAGTAGCGGTTGTTGATCGTACTGCCCGCTGTCACGAGATTTACCTGCCATTTATAGCGGGAACCGCCTAAAACCGAAGGGTTAACGGTACTGCGATACAGCCCACCGTAGTTGCTGAGGCCAAGACCGGGAACCTGCTGCGCCAATCCGGAAGGCGCCATTGCGAGGGCAGCAAGCAAAAAACAAATGATCGTTTGAAGCGTTTTTTTCATGAATTGTGTGCGGGATTGATTCCTATTTTTCCCTGATTGTCGTATATAATTCGTTCTTCGTCCAGCAGTTTTCGTACGGCTGCGAGCAATTCTTTTTCTGAAATTTTTTCAAAAGCAGCTTGGAAAGTTTGAGGAAGCAGCGGGCCATTTTTTTGTAAATATACAAGGAGATCATCCACAAGTTCGGTACTTAATTCGTGAACGGCCTGCGATTTTAATCGCTTCAAACAAGCATCACACACGCCACAGGGCGTACCATTTTGTTCGTTGAAGTAATTCAGGAGCAGCAATGTCCGGCATTGCGACGGATGCTGCGCATAGTGAATGACGGCGGCTACTTTTCTAAAATCCCGTTCTTTTCTTTTCTCAATTTCATAAGTATTTAAAGGTAAAAGTTCGGCATCGAAGCGCGGAGTGAGGTACGTAAGCTGAGGAGTATTTCGCTGCTTTTCGTAATCAATTATGGTTCTTTCCTGTAAAAATTGCAGACGGGTCATGACTTCCGGAATCGGCACGTAAAATGCCCGGGCAATTTCACCTTCCGAGATACGAACGTACTCCGAGAACAACTCGCCGCCGTACATCCGCAGAATCAGTTTCAGGAACGAATCATAATCGGGGTATCGTATTTGAAAATCGTATAATTGACGGTTATCCACCAGAAAATGTAGTTTGGAAGAATCATTAAATGCTTCGCTCAACTGAATAAACCCTTCTTCCTGCAAGAGTTTAAGGGCAAAGTGGGTTTCCGAAACAGGTAAACCGAAAGTTCCGGTAAACTCGTGCATATCAAAACTGTAACTGATAAATTCGCCACCCCCAAGCGGGATTTTGAAATAATTGGCCAAAGCCTGATATACCCTTCGGCACAGGTCAATCGTAGGATATTTGCGCTCCACGGCCTGTTGCAGGTCGTCCAGGTCTTTGTCATTATACAGAGCCACTGCGTAGGCTTTCTGTCCGTCGCGTCCGGCCCGGCCCGCCTCCTGATAGTAGGCTTCAAGACTATCGGGCAGGTCAAGGTGTACTACGGAGCGAACATCGGGTTTGTCGATGCCCATGCCGAAAGCGTTGGTAGCCACAATGACCCTCAGCTGCCCGCGCTGCCAGGCAATCTGCCTGTCGGTACGGTCGCGAAAGGGCAAGCCTGCGTGGTAAAAATCCGCTTTGATGCCTTGCCTCCCGAGCCATTCAGCGATTTGTTGCGTGCGTTTGCGGGTACGAACATACACAATGGAAGTACCGGGCACGTTGGTTAGCACCTGCATCAATTTTCGCTCCTTGTTGTCTTCCTGAAAAGCCGAATACGACAGATTCTTTCGGGCAAAAGACTGCCTGAAAATCCGGGGCTGCTTCATTAGCAGCTTTTCCAGAATATCTGCTTCTACATCGGGTGTGGCTGATGCCGTTAGCGCCATCACGGGTACGCCGGGCAGGAGAGTTCTAAACTCCGAAATCAGCAGATAAGCCGGGCGAAAATCGTAGCCCCAGGCCGAGATACAATGCGCTTCATCAATTGCCAGCAAGACTACGTTCATCCGCTGCACGCGGGCAATCATGATGTCGGTACGGAGACGCTCGGGCGACACGTACAAAAACCGCAGGTTGCCATGAATGCAGTTGTCGAGCACAATGTCAATTTCACGGCGGTTCATACCGGCATGAATCGCTGCTGCCGGAATATGCCTCCGTTTGAGTTGCTCAACCTGATCTTTCATGAGCGCAATGAGAGGCGTAACAACGATACAAACCCCATCCATAGCCAGGGTAGGTACCTGAAAGCAGAGCGATTTGCCTCCGCCGGTTGGTAAAAGCACAAGGGTGTCGTGGCCGTCCAAAACTGATCGGACGGCCTCTTCCTGAACGGGCCGAAAGGCATCGTAGCCCCAGTATTGTTTAAGAATCAGGAGGAGATCTTTCATGCAAAAAAAGATAAAATCGGTAGCCTGCAAAGTAGTGATTTTGCTGCAAATACACAGAAAGAACGTCTTTCCTGCATTGAATGATTTATGCTATATTCGTAAAAAAAGGTTTCCGAACCTGCGTCAGCCATAAAATAACCAAGTGGTTTACAGGCTTACATTTCAATTTTTGTATTCATCTAATTTTTTTCAGGAAAATGCCCCGTTTCTTCCTTCGTTCCCGAGTGTGGTTTGTTATCTTTTTGCTGGCTCTGAGTAATTTGGGGTGTTCCGTTTCTCAGTATATTCATCGGGAAGTAAAAAAATCTTCGGTGTTATCGCAGCATCACGTCGGGATTTCGGTGTATGATCCGGCTCGTAAAAAAACGCTTGCCGCTTACCAGGATGATCATTATTTCACCCCGGCTTCCAATACCAAGCTATTTAGTTTTTATGCCGGATTATCGGTTTTGGGAGACTCCGTTCCGGGGCTTGAATACCAGCTCCGGGACAGCACTTTGTTTTTTCGGGGAACCGGCGACCCATCTCTGTTTCATCCCGATTTACCCCCAAGTGCAGTGGTTGATTTCCTGAAAAACCGAAAGGAAAAATTAGTTTTTTCAGGAAAAAACTTTGAAACTACTGCCTTTGGGCCAGGATGGGCATGGAGCGATTACAGCGATTATTACCAGGCCGAGCGTTCGCCGTTGCCTGTCTATGGCAACATTGCCCGCTTTACCAGCCCTTCGGGTTTGTATGTGCGCGTGCAGCCGGAGTTTTTACAGGATTCGGTTTCATTGGATACTACCATTTCGGGAATAGACCGTGCGCAGTTTAGCAATCAGTTTCGCCGCTCGGTCAATGCTTTGCCAGCCGGGCTGGAACAGGATGTACCCTTCCGGACGTCGGATGCGCTGACGGCGCAACTGCTGACAAAGGCTTTAAAGAAAGACGTTTTGGTGAAAAATGAAGTAATGCTTCCCCCTTTTCAGAAAGTATACAGCATTCCGTCCGATTCGTTGTATCGGAGAATGATGCAAGTGAGCGATAATATGATGGCCGAGCAACTCATGTTGGTGTATGCTTCGGCCAATGGACTGCCTTTGGATACAAAAAAAGCCATTGCCCATGCCCAGGAAAACCTCTTAGCCGATCTGCCGGATTTGCCCTTATGGCGTGACGGCTCGGGGCTGTCGCGTTATAATCTGTTTACACCTCGTACTATGGTAGCTTTGTTGGATAAAATTCATGAGAAAATCCCGCAGGAGCGCCTCTTCATGATCTTACCGGCAGGTGGACAATCGGGAACGTTGCGCAATATGTTCAAAGGAAAAGACGCCTTTGTATTTGCCAAAACGGGGAGTTTGAGCAATGTTTTTTGCCTGAGCGGCTACCTGATTACCCAAAAGGGAAAACTGCTTTATTTTAGTTTTATGAATAATAATTACACCAAAACTACTGCCGAAATCCGTCAGGAAGTAGCGCGCGTACTTACGGGGCTGCACGAAAAGTACTAGGCTGGATTAGTTAGGTTCAATCCAGGTTTGGTTGGTGCAGTAAATTTCATTTTTTCCATTGCGACGCATCAAAACATAGATTTTATAAACTCCCGGCTCAACGGTATCTTCATGGAAAATCCCCTGAAAACCGCGGGCGAAGTAGCGAAATCTCCGCAGGATGGTTCGCAGCGGTACCGCAAACTGATTGGGAGGTGACGCATATACGTGAGTCGCTGATTTCAACAAAACGTAGGGGCCGTCGGTGTAGCTTTCTTCGGCATCAAAAAAATCACTCATGGCGTAGGCATGAATCTCATCTTTGTAGCGTAGCACCGAATCGAGTTCGTACGTACCAACGCAGGGAAGGGAATCGGTGGCGGTGCGTGGGTTCCAGCCTTCGGCCAGCGGATCGTCGGATTGGTAGTAAGACCGAATCGTCTCAAAATGCGCCTGACTCATCTGAAACATACGCAGGCCCAGCCAATCGGAGTTGTAGCGGGTATTAAACTCCTGCACCACGGCTGCCCGGCGGTTGTTCACTGCTGTCGCAAAATTGACATACAAGAGGGTGAGATTAATTAATATTCCAAAAATAACCAGCGTGATCGTCCACCGTTGCCGGCGTTGGCTGCGGAGCCAGGTTAGGGCACCCAGGTGCAACATCACCCAGCCGAGGGAAGAATACATGCGGTAGCGGCCTTTGAAGAGCGATTCAAAACCACCCAGCGGTATTCGCTTATACAAAACGGCGAACGAAGAGATTGCCACAAAGAGCAAAAGCGCCAGGGCAAATTGCCCGGCAGGACTAAGCTGCATGGGACGGCCCAGAAGAGATTGAAAAAAGGAGGGTAGTTTTTTGCCAAAAATCGCAACAAAAATCACCGCCATGAGCAGCCCCGTAACTACGGCCATTCCCAGCGGAATGGGGTCTACGGAGTAAGCGTCGAAAGCGGTGATTGCGCCAATGAATCCGAAAAATCCGGCCAGGCCCTGCCACAGTTGTTCCGGGTCTGAGAAGTCAAGACTTTCGGTTTTTTGTGGAAAGCCGGAAAAGTAAAGGAAGGCGGTCAGTACAAAAAGGGCAGTCGTAAGAAAAAATGCCTTGCGCCGACCGGTAATCCAAAGAACAAAAGCGATAATGACAAAAACGGTAATGCCATTTCCGTAGGTAAATGTAGCCGCCAGGGCGCACAACAGCGCGGCCAACAAATTTTGCGAGTGGCTGATGAAGTAAAAAGCCATCATGGCAAATAGCAGCACGCCAAAATTACACAGCGAACTAACGCCCCAGAATATATTCTCGAAGGAGTGAATCGTAAACCAAAGCCAAACCACAGGCACAAAGTGCCAGAGTGAGAGCCTCATTCGACGAAAAACAGCGTAGAAAACGCCTGCACAACCCAGCCAGCACAGATTGCCGATGACCATCAGGCTAAGTAAATTGACCTTTCCAAACAAAAAATAAGAAGCCAGCACCAGCGAGCGAGAAAAAACCAGTCTATGCTCGGGAAATGGATCGGTGAGGCTGTGCCAGCGTTCGAGCCAGGTGGCGTCTTCAAAGCCCGGAATAACGCCCAAAATCAGGATGTCGTCGTAGGCAACGTAATTTACATTGAGGGCAATTTTGACAAAAGTCAATAGATATAAAAACACGGGCAGCGCGCACAAAAGCGCAGCGAGCCAGGTTTGTTTTTGAAGAGAAATCAGAAAAGAACGAAAAAAGTACATGAAATGGACGTCAATGAAAGCACTGAATTGCCGCCAAAATTAGGAAAGATTTTCTGTAAGCAGGCCGTTCATTTAGTTTTGGTCGTCGACTTCGGTTGTAGCGCGCGGATCTTTGGTGTAATCATAGAGCAATTTTCCTTTGTCATCCCACTCGCGAAGCACAAAAGGTTCAAAATCTTCATCCCAGCAGGATTTGGGATATTGCGTCTCTTTTTTGCGCTGACGCCGATATTGATAGTATTCTACCCAACGGCCTATTTTCTCATTGTGTTCATATTTTCCGTAGGCCGAGAGCTGTCCTTCTTCGTAAAAAGAAAAGTATTCTCCTTCAATATCTTCATAAAAAACAGGAATTACTTCTTTGATTTTTGTGTGAGAAGAATCATAGTACGAAATGCGCGACGAAGCCGGGAAACCCCGGTACCAGTGCGTTTTGTCCAAAAGCGTATATTTCGCATCGTATCTTACCCAACGCCCATCTTTGGTTCCCATAAAGTAGTATCCTTCTTCCATCAGATTTCCCGCAACGTAGCGCTTGTAGGGACCATGTAGCGGCAGGGCTCTTTCTTTATCCTTAATGACCGATGAGCTCAGTTTTTTGGCCTTAGTATCGTACCACCTGATGTCACGTACGTAAGCGCTGATGGGGGTGTACTCTTTCAATACATGAAATTCTTCAATCGTGGCGCGGTCGCCACTGCCAAATTTGACCAGAATCTTTTGCATCGGAATTTCTTCGTATTGCACGCGCGCAAGTTTGGCTTTTTGAACCTTGCGGCGGCGCTCGGAGCGGCGGCTTTTGAGTTCCTGCGCTTTCAGACCCAAATCAGGGATTGTTTCTCCCAAAAGCTGCGACAGACTCGCTGATTTTCCTTTGCCGCCCGGAAGTGAAAGCGAGGCTGACGGATCAAGACCGGGAAGCTGTGCATCCAGGCCGGTCGATTTTTGAACCTTGGCCCGCAGGGTGTCGAGTTTAGACTGCGAGTTTTGCAGACGTTCCTTTCCCGACTTTCGGGGCTTTTCGGTTTGGGCCCAGGCGGTTGCCGAAAGGCCTATCCACAAAATACACGCCAAACAGGCGGTTTTCTGTACCATAGTTACGTTTTTCTTACAGTCATGTTTGTTACCTTTGTAACGAAAACGACTCATTGATATTGATTTACAAATTAATAAACTTTTATTCATCTTGGAAAAAGACGCAAAGATTTACATTGCCGGGCACCGGGGCATGGTGGGATCGGCCATTTACCGGAAACTCCTGAGCGAGGGTTACACCAATTTTGTAGTCCGTACTTCTGCCGAGCTGGACCTGCGGAATCAGGAAGCCGTTTGTACATTTTTTGAGGAAGAGAAACCTGACTATGTATTTCTGGCGGCAGCGAAAGTAGGCGGTATTATGGCTAATAACACGTATCGTGCCGAATTTCTACTGGATAATCTCCAAATTCAAAATAACGTAATTGACAGCGCACACCGCACGGGCGTCAAAAAACTGATGTTCCTCGGTTCGTCGTGTATCTACCCAAAAATGGCTCCACAGCCGCTGAAAGAAGAATATCTGCTTACAGGCGTGCTCGAACCTACCAATGAACCCTACGCAATTGCCAAAATTACGGGTATAAAAATGTGCGAAGCCTACCGCAGCCAATACGGAAGTAATTTCATTTCAGTGATGCCCACCAACCTTTACGGCCCAAATGATAACTACGACCTGGCCAATTCGCACGTGTTGCCGGCTATGATTCGGAAGTTTCATGAAGCAAAAGTAAACGGTAATCCTTTTGTTGAACTTTGGGGAACGGGCTCGCCCCGGCGCGAATTTCTGCATGCCGACGACCTCGCGGAGGCCTGCTGCTTTCTGATGGAAAATTATAATGAACCCGAACTCATTAACATTGGTGTGGGCGATGACCTGACGATCAAAGCATTAGCTGAATTAATTCAAAAGGTAGTTGGTTACGAAGGCAGCATTCACTGGAATACCGAAAAACCTGACGGAACGCCTCGTAAGCTGATGGACGTGAGTAAGTTACATGGTCTGGGCTGGAAACACAAAATTGACATCGAAACTGGAATAAAAGCCACGTATCAGGATTTTTTGAGTAAAATGGAGGCTTACGCCGTATGATTAATAATGACTAAATCGCCGCTGGAAAACCCACTAACACCCGCCGAAATTGACCGGATCATCGAAATGGCCTGGGAAGATCGTACTCCCTTTGATGCTATTTTGGTGCAGTTTGGTCTGCCCGAACAAGGGGTTATTGAGCTTATGCGAAGAGAATTAAAAGCGTCGTCGTGGCGCAGGTGGCGAGCCCGGGTACAAGGGCGCGCCACCAAGCATTTGGCCAAAGCAAATGTGACCGATGCCCGCTTTAAGTGCGACCGACAACGTTCAATTTCGCTCAATAAAATAAGTAAGAGGAAAAATTAATTGGTGAAGTATTTGAGCGTAAAACCTAATTATTGTGGGTGAAAAAGAGCTTTTACCCACGATAATTTTATTTTTGGTGAAAAATCCCTTATTTATTTGTCGTAATCTTCTGGAAACTGACTAGCTTTGCGGGATTCAATTACAGACTAATTTTAATCCGTTGCAGAGCAATGTCTTCTACATTAAAACTTGATCAGATAGATCGGAAGGTACTAGAAATACTACAATCCAACGCAAAAATTACTAACGCGCAACTTTCCAAAGAAATCGGTCTTTCTCCCGCACCTACCCTTGAACGCGTCAAAAAACTGGAACAGGCCGGTATAATCAAAAGCTATCATGCACAGCTCGATCCTGAGAAAGTAGGACTTGGTGTAACCACATTTGTGCAAATTACGCTTGTGGGGCATAAGAAAGTCGTGACGGAATCGTTCGTGGAAAAAGTCAATTCGATTGCCGATATTATTGAATGTCACCACATTACCGGAACCGGAGATTTTTTGCTGAAAGTAATTTCCAAAGATATCAGCACGTATCAAAAACTGATGCTGGAAAAGATAAACGAAATTGAAGAGGTTGCAAGCACCCAAACGATGGTGATCCTTTCTACATTTAAAGAAAGTAAAACGCTGCCCCTTCCCTGAAAAATATCAGCAGGCGCGCAGCCGTTTCTGAATCAGTACTTTCCTGCCTTTTCCTTATTTACGCTTAGCCCGTCGGTCATTCCGCCGGGCTTTTTTCAGGTTATCAATCGCCTTTTTTGCTTCGTCATGTTGGTTAGACTTGCGGTCAGCTTTGTCGAGAGCCAATTTGTAGTAGCGCTGCGCTTCGGTCAGGTTTTTCTGAACTTCGGCGATTTTACCCAAACCAATCAGCGATGACACGTAATAGCCGGCATTAAGCGAATTGGTTTGGGCCGAAAAATTGATTGCTTTTTGGTAAAACTCCGCTGCTTCGGTATAGTTTCGGGCGTAGTTGTGTGCGTAATAAGCCAGTACATAGGCCGCATTTCGTCCACTAACTCCTTCGTAGCCAGGCATTTTTTGATCTATTTTTGACAGGATGTTACGGGCGGCCTGTTGCGCCTCAGCCATGTGGCCGGTTACGAAAGCGGAGCGGCAGAAGTAGCGCTCAAAGTACGGATTGTCCGGAAACGTTTGCCACATATACTTGGCCATATCGTAGGCTTTGGCATGCTGATTTTCCATGCTGTAAATCTGCAACAAAAAATAGCGCGCTTCTACCCGTGTGTAAAAAGCATTGTTGGCCACCGTTTCGAGCTGTTTTGTACCTAGTTTTTTATTTCCTTTCTGAAAGAAAATCAAGACCGGCTTCAAAATGGGGTACTCCTGCGGAATCCATTCGGAATAATAATTATACACACCATCTCCGAAAAGCAACTCGGGACTTAAATCGCCGTAGCCTTTGCTTTTTTCAAGGTATTTCAGCGAGTTTTTTCCGGCAAAAGTTGCCTTGGTCCATTGCTTGCGCTCTGAGTACAGCCTTCCTTTGAATGCATAGGCAGCGGCCAGAAAAAACGAAGGTTCTACCTTATTTTCCTTTTCTTCATACAATTGTTCGGCCAACACAATACACGAATCCAGATGTGCCAGCAATCGATTGTCGTAGGCCGTGTTGTCGGTATTAGGCACGATTTTCCACCACTCGGCCAATCCCATTAGAAAGTGCGGCATCGGGTGTTTGGGGTAGCGGTATTTGAGCCAGCGAAATTCTTTATCGGCTTCTTCAAATTTATAGTTGTACAGCAGATTAATCGCTTCCGTAGCTTCGATCTGTACACCTGGATTTTTCAGTAATAAATCATAATTTTTGTCCAGATCCGACGCCGAATATAGCTGCGCCTGCGCCGGAAATATCAGGAGAGCAAAAGAAAGAAATTGAATTATTTTTTTGGTCATTCGTTGCATGTTCATAACTCACTCAAAATATGTCATTAGTAACGCCGGATTCTTATTTTCCGTTTGTTGTACGGTGGGTTTTTAAAAAATGGTTTAATTTGGCCCGAATTGAGAATTAGAACTATGATAACCATCCGAAACAAAACGTTTGTACCCTTCCTTTCTCCCGCCGCGCTTGAAGCGCGCATCGCTCAGGTAGCCCACCAACTCAACGAGGATTACAAAGGTAAAATGCCCTTGTTCATAGTGGTACTCAAAGGCGCATTTATGTTTTCGGCAGAGCTATTCAAACACGTAACGATTCCCTGCGAAATCACTTTTGTGCGGCTTGCGTCCTACGAAAGTATGGAGTCGTCGGGGCGGGTCAAACAGATTATGGGTTTGGAAGAATCCGTAGAAAACCGGCACGTGGTGCTGGTGGAAGACATCGTGGATACCGGCCTGACAATGGCCCAACTTGTAGCGCAGCTCCGGCAAAAAGGCGCTGAAAGCGTAGAAGTTGCTACGCTTTTACACAAACCCGATGCGCTTAAACAACCCGTTGACCTTCGGTATATTGGCTTCGAAATCGAGAACCGTTTTGTGGTCGGCTATGGCCTCGACTACGATGAGCAGGGTAGAAACCTGGATTCGATCTACGTATTGGCCGAATAACCTGCAATGCAAGTATACGTAGGTTGGTGGTCGGCTTTATTAGAAAATAGATAGTTCCTCTGGCAGATTATTATTCAAATTCCTATGCAAATACAGTTTTTTGGCGCCGCACGCACCGTTACGGGAAGCAAACACCTGATTACTACCGAAAAAGGCACGAAAATTCTGCTGGATTGCGGGCTTTTTCAGGGCATTCAAACCGACGACCTCAACCAGGATTTTGGTTTCAAACCTTCTGAAATAGATTACCTGATCTTGTCTCATGCGCACATTGACCACGCCGGGCTGATTCCTCGTCTGGTAAAAAAGGGATTTAAAGGACCCATTTATTGTACCTCCGCTACGGCAGATTTATGTGGTATTATGTTGATGGACAGTGCTTACATTCAGGAAAAAGACCTCGAACGCATCAATGCCAGGCGGCGGCGTCAAGGACGCAACCTGCTCGATTTGCTGTATGATTCGGAAGATGCGCAGCGTGCCCTCAAATTATTTAAACCAGTACAATACGGACAAACGTTTCACCTTGGTGCCGATGAAGTAGACGTGTTTTTTACCGATGCGGCCCATATTTTAGGAAGTGCCGCCGTGCATTTAACGATTCGGGATAATGGTACGTTCAAACGTGTAACCTTCACAGGAGATATTGGCAGGCCCGAAGATCAGATTTTACGCAAACCTGACCCTTTTCCACAAGCTGACATCCTGATTTGTGAGTCTACCTACGGAGACCGCCTGCACGAGCCTCAGCCCGACTTGCAGGCACATTTGCAACGTATTGTCCATAAGACCTGTGTAGAAAATCAGGGAAAATTGCTGATTCCTGCATTTGCCGTCGACCGTACACAAGAATTGATCTATTCGCTGGATCAGCTGTCGAGCAGCGGACGGTTGCCGCGAATCCCGGTATATATTGATAGCCCGCTGGCCATAAAAGCTACGCAGATTATGAAAGAAAATGAAGCGTATTTTAACCCGGATATTCTGGAATACATAGAGCGGGATGGCGATGCATTTGCCTTTCCTTACCTGCATTATATTTCCGATGTAGAAGAGTCCAAAGCGCTGAATACCAAAAAAGAACCCTGCATTATTATTTCGGCCTCGGGCATGGCGGAGGCCGGGCGCATCAAGCATCATATCAAAAACTCGATTGAAGATTCATCTACTACCATTCTGATGGTAGGTTATGCGGCACCTAATACATTGGCCGGAGCGTTGAAGCGCGGCGACAAAACGGTCCGTATTTTTGGCGAAGAATATCAGGTGAATGCCAGCATAGAAACGCTCAATTCGTTTTCCGCCCACGGCGATTATAACGAAATGCTGCAATTTTTGTCCTGTCAGGATGCGTCGAGAGTCGAGCATGTCTTTTTGGTTCATGGCGAATACGAAACGCAGGTTGCCTTCAAACTGAAACTTCAAAAAGCTGGTTTTCAGCATGTTCATATACCTGCTATGCACGAAAGCTTCGTGGTTTAGCGCGGGATAAATTTGGCACGGAGTTTACCATTTGAACGTTCTGGATTTTCTTTTTTTAAATGCTTGCAGAACTGCTCCGGATACTTTTATCTTTGTAGCCCAATCAGAAAACGGCGAAGTGGTGGAATTGGTAGACACGCACGTTTCAGGGGCGTGTGTCTTTACGGACATGCGAGTTCGAGTCTCGCCTTCGTCACATAACAAAAAAACCTTCGGAAACTTCCGAAGGTTTTTTTGTTATGTCTAATTCTGCTTCTTTTCCCGTCGGTTTCGGGCTATGCGCACGGCACTCATGATAATAACCGCAAACAGCACAAGCCCACCTACACCCCACAGCCATTGAACTGTACTTTTCAAAATAACCAAAAAGACAATAGCGAATAGAAAAACTGTGGCAACTTCGTTCCAAAGCCGCAGCTGAAACGACGAAAACCGAAAACGTCCGGCCTTTACTTCATACAGCAGCCGGCGCGTATAGAGATGATACCCCACCAAACCCAGCACAAACGTCAGCTTGATGTGCATCCATCCCTGACTGAGCCAATCGGGCATCAGGTATAGCATGGCAGTTCCGGTGAGCAGCGTCAGCCACATGGCCGGCACCATAATGGCCCGAAAAAGCAGGCCTTCCATTTTGATAAATTGCTGAAAAAGAATCGCCCGCTCGGCGTCGGGACGGGCGTTGGCTTCGGTATGATACACAAGCAACCGGGGCATGTAAAACAGCCCGGCAAACCAACTGACGACAAATATGATGTGAAGCGACTTTATATAGAGATAAGCCATGCGTGTTTACTTCTTCCGAATCAAAAACTTTCTGTCCGGCTGAATGGTTTAAGTAAGTAGTGATACCAGCCGCAAAGGTACGACAATTAGGACTACTACGAATCGCTCATCAACGAGCTTTGGGCTATGTGAAGTTCTGATTGAAAACCAGGCACAGTTCTTTTCCAAACATCCAGATCGGCTCATGAAAACGATTCTCTTTACCGTATTTTTTGCGGCTTTATTCCTTGCAATTTCTGCGAAACGGGTAATTGCTCAAACCAACAAAAAGAAAAAAATGATGACAAATCAAGCCACAAATGTTGCCGATGGAATGGCTATTGCCACCTTCGGGACGGGTTGCTTCTGGTGCACCGAGGCGGTTTTTGAAACCATGGAAGGCGTCGCCGATGTAGTGTCGGGCTATGCCGGCGGTGAAAAACCCAATCCAAGTTATAAAGAAGTATGTACAGGCACTACCGGACATGCCGAATGCGTACAGATTACCTACGATCCTGCCAAAGTTACCTACACCGAATTGCTGGAAGCTTTCTTCCGTAGCCACGATCCGACCACGCTCAACCGGCAGGGCAATGATGTTGGAACGCAGTATCGTTCCGTCATTTTTTACCATTCCGACGAACAGCGAGCCCTCGCCGAAGCGGCCCGCACCGAACTTAACAAATCGGGTGCATATCCCCGCCCGATCGTTACGGAAATCACTCCCGAAGAACCTTTTTTTGTAGCCGAAGAATATCATCAGGATTACTTTGCCAGGAATCCGGATCAGGGCTACTGCGCGTATGTGATTGCGCCTAAACTGGACAAGTTTAAAAAGGTGTTTAAAGAAAAATTAAAAAAAGAATATGTCAATCCCTAATGAGGGAGAAAGTATCCGTAGGTTTATTTGTTTTAATTATCTGTCGGGTACTTGCGAATAGATTCCCTGAAAATCACCAGTATACCTGTTAAAAAAAGATACGTGGTGACGGGTAGATCTTTCAAAAAAAGATAGAAAACATAGAGGAAATTAATTGTAGTCAGTTATTTTGTTTTCAAAATTGGTACTTTTACTCACTCGAATGGTGTGTTTGTTTGATATTCATGACCGAATAATAAGTTCCGGATTTTGGGCTTTTGCGGCATGGAAATAAACGCATTAATTTGTGCCAACAATTTTTTCACGTAACTACTCTATTGATCATGAAAAAGATTTTCTCTTCCCTGTTTTTAGTCGCTCTTCTGGTGTTTTCAGCCGAAGGCGTAATGGCTCAATCCTATCAAAAAGGTGATAAACTACTCAATGTAGGGGTTGGACTTGGTACCTATGGTGCTGGTGGCCTTGGCTTGGGTGGCTCCTTTGAGGTAGGTATTCATGATGCGATCAGCGTGGGCGCGTTGGGTGGCTTTTCGGGCCGTTCCAATTACCTGGGTTCTGGTGTTCGCTGGTCAGTACTTACGATTGGTGCTCGCGGTTCGTATCACTTCAACGAGCTTCTTAATCTCGACAATGATATGATTGATTTATATGCTGGTTTAGGTCTTGGATACCGTAATATCAGCTGGAATTATGATGGCATCGGTTTGGGTGGAAGCAACTACGGAAGCGGTATTCTTTTCCTGGGTCACATTGGCGGTAAGTATTACTTCAAACCTAATTTAGGTGTATTTGCTGAGCTCGGTTCCGGATTTGGTACGTTGCAGGCTGGTCTTTCTTTCAAGTTCTGATTTAAAGAACATTTCGTATAAAAGAAAAAGGTCGTCGGTGGGTATTCCCTGCCGACGACCTTTTTTTTGATCATTCTTTACTAAATTCTATTTCCCTACAACTCAAAACCCAGCGCAAAACCCTTCACGGCTGCCGGGAAATCCGTAATCTTTGTTGCGGCTCCCGTAGTAAGGTTGATTGAGTACAAACCGGTGTTTCCACCGACGGTCAAAAGCGCATAGGCAATGCCAGACGTACCGCCAATATCAAATCCGTTGGCCGCATCAATGGTAATGCCCAGGCTGCCAATGGGTTGCAGTCCACCATCATTTGGCGGGTCTTGCTTAAAGAGCATACCGCTTTGGCTATCAATGTCATACAAAACCGTAGACGTTGTACCCGCAAAACTATTGGTATACGCAGCACCATTTATAAACGGTACTCCCATCGCCGGCGTAAGCGTGCCGTCGGTAAGCGTTGCGCCCGTGGTAACATTAACCCGAAGATTCTGACGGTCGTTGCTTACAATGCGTAGCCGGTCGGCTACGGGATTAAAATCCACACCAAAACTTGATCCGCTCAGCGTTACATTCAGCGTAGAAAGCATGGTAGCCATACCGTTGGCCAGGTTGATAGTATAGAGAGAACCGTTACTTCCAAGCGCATGCAGCTGACCGTTAAACGGACGGAAATCAATGCCTTCGATGGTGACGCCGGTTGGCAGCCCACCAATAGAACGGGTGATGGTTGAAATGGAAGAAGCCGCAGGATTGAAGATGTGGAGCGTATTGGACATATCCACCGCATAGGCCACGGGCCGGGCCGGAATTGCGATTCCGGTGATAGTTCCGGCGGGCAAATCGCCTAATTTTTGAAGGCGGCCAGTCGACAAATCTACGTAGTTGAGTTCCCAGGTGCCGTTAAACAGCACGGAGGCAATGCCGTAGTTGCTGTCGGGCGAAATATCAAAACCACCAACTGCCGAAATATCCAATCCCAGCAGCCCTACTTCTTTTAGTCCACCGTCATTGGGCGGATCTTGTAAGTAAAGTTTGTCGGTACTGGCATCAATATCAAATAGTTGCGTAGTCGTAGCCCCGGCAAAACTGTTGGTATAGGCTACTGCCGCCACCATCGGGTTGGGATATCCATTCAGGTTTCCATCTACGGCTACTACCGTTCCGAGTTCGGGATGCAGCCGCAAATCCTGCGTTGTATTGGTCACGAGGCGGATACGGTCTACCGTAGGGTTAAAATCGAAACCTACCATTGTACCTTCAATCGCTGGTGAAAATGGTCCGTCTCCTAGAGCCGTGGCAGCCCCTGAGCCGAGGTTAATGTGGTAAAGCCGACTACTGCTGCCAACTCCGTAAAGCTGCCCGGTGGCTGGCCGAAAATCAATACCCAGCAGTGTTTCGCCCGATTGAAGACCCGAAACTGTAATTGTGCGTAAAGGTGTGGCTGTGTTCTGAACGTTTAGTTCGTACAATTGATTAGTGCTGGTCAATGCGTAGAACATCTGATCGGGTAGATCAAGAGCAGCAGGGGGAAGACGATGGTCTTCGCAGGATTGGTGTAAAAAGGCTAGCAGCACCACGCCCAGGCTCAGAAATGCCTGATTGAGCCGATTTCTCATACATTTTTTCATACCTTCTACTAGTTAGAGCTTGTTGTTAAACATAGTTACAGCAGGTACATACGTTCGTTGCTCCCTCTTTGGATGAATGCTATTTGAAAAAATCAGCAAAAATTAGTGAAAGGTAATATTGTCCAAAAGCAAATTCCTTTTACTAAATAGGTAAAGGTTATACCTGAATTAACGACACGTTTTTTATATTTGGGAGTATGAAGCTTTTATGTATTTAAACATCAATTCTTATTTCCAAATCAACACGTATGAAAAAAATTCTTCTTTTGCTCGTAGTGGCCGTTGCTTTCCAGGCGTGCCAAAAAAACCAGTATCCTGTTATTAATAACCCTCATTTTGAATCGTATACTGCTGCCAAAACTGCCCCCAAACCAGCGGCAGAAGTACCAATATCTGCCACCGCTTCTGTACTGACAGCCAGCGCATCGGAAGATATGACAGCCGTTGTAGAAGCGACAGAACAATCAACGCCCATTCCGGCAGAGGCGATTACTCCGCTGCATGTAGCAAAAAAAACTCCTGCCCAGACTACATGGAAGGAAAAAGTAGTGGCAAAAAAGATTCAGAAGAAAATAGAAAAGGCACAGTCTCCCGAAAAAGCCAAAAGTGCCAAAGCCAAACCGGACACCGTGGCGCTTTTGTCGTTGATTTTTGGCGGCGCCGGTTTACTACTTCTATTGGCCGGAACCGGCCTCGGACTTTTATTGGGCCTTGCCGGGCTTGTGATGGGTATTGTAGGGCTTAGCAAAATCCGTAAAGGCACAGCTCCTGCTTCCTCCCGTACGATGGCTATTTTGGGCGTAGTTTTTGGCGGGTTAGTTACCCTCTTGGGCCTAATCGTCATCGCTGCCGTGGCTTCTTACGGATTTGTGTAAGGTTTTTTAGTTTGAGAAAACAAATGGGGTGTACAGGCCGAAGGGCTTATACACCCCATTTGTTTAGCTGCTTAATGAGTACATCCATATCTTTGGGATAGGGCGCCACCACCTGAATAGCTTCTCCGTCCATTAAAGAAAAAGACAACGAATAGGCATGCAAAGCCACGCGCTGAATAAGCGGCTGCTCTTCGGTTTCTTTTTTAAGGTTAAACTTCCGTTTCAGGCTCGACAAAAAAATCGGTACGCCGCCATACTGCGGATCACACACAATCGGAGCTTTCAGGCACGACAAGTGAATCCGGATTTGGTGCATGCGGCCGGTGATCGGGATGCACTCCACGAGCGTAAAACCCCGATACACTTTCAGCGTATTGAAGATCGTTTCGGCCAATTTTCCCTTCACCCGATCAATCGTTACGGCGGTGCCGTTTTTGAGCGGCAAAATCGGCAGGTAAACCGACACACCTTCGAGGTCGTGCATGCCGCCTACTACGGCGTGGTAGCGCTTGGTAACTTCGCGGTGCTCAAATTGCATCGCCAAATGCCGGTACGCTTCCCGATTTTTTGCAAAAGCCAGCGCTCCGGACGTTTCTTTATCGAGACGGTGAGCGGCCTGCAGGTTGGGATTATACTCTTTGGCCAACCGCAACACACTGCCGCCACGGTCAAGCGTGCGCTCGTCGAGCGTAGCCAAATGTGGAGGTTTGTTGACAATCAAAAAATCATCGTTCTCAAAAAGTATTAAATCTGCAAAATTTAGTTTCATAGCTTGTTGCCTTCCTGTGAAGGTGTGTATTTGCTGATAGTTAGATCTGACTTGTTGACAAAGGTCGGAAGATTCCACCAAAAAGCCTTGGTATTGCCTGCGTGCAGGTGCATGGGTCGGATGTTTTGTCAGAATCATTCAGAAATGGCTGTAACCTCATGTGGTCCAACAAAAATCTACGGAACACGCTGAATTTCTATAAAAAAGATGCTTTTTTACGAGAAAGAGTTTTGTTGGGTCAAGAGAGGAATTGACCTGTTTATTGCCTGCCTGTTGCTTAATTGGACGCATAAAGAGACGGCTGCTAACATCTTGGGTATGAAAAAATTTACTGAACAGGAGTTACAAGAGTATTTACTCCAACAATTTCCGAAAGAAAATGAAAGATGTGAATGGAAAGAGTTCAAAAACCTAAAACATTCCATTGCGAGTCAGGCTGGTGAAGACGTTATCTCTTATGTTTCGGCTATTTCAAACATGAAAGGTGGGCATTTGGTCCTTGGAGTAAAGGATACTACCCTGGAAATTGTTGGTATTCAAGACTTTCATACGTACAATCCAGAGAATATCAAGATAAGATTAATTAATGACTGCCCAAATTTGGTTTCAGAGGGTTTACTGGTAGAGGAGTTTCAGACATTGGAAAGTAGCAAGTGGATTTGGGTTATTCATATTCCAAAGCATCCATTTCGGCAGCCAGTTTATGCACACAAAAAAGCCTGGCAGCGGCTGGGAGATAGCCTTGTGGAACTTACTCAGGCAAGAAAAGAAGCTATCCTTTACGAAGTCAAACCAACCGACGATTGGTCAGCTGTTATTTTGCCTGAGGCTACTATTGAAGATCTTGACGTCCAGGCATTAAAAAAAGCCCGATTTGAGTTTCAAAAGCGAAACCCCAAATATGCTCCAGAGCTGGATCAATGGGACGATGTAAAGTTTCTTGACAAAGCCCGGCTCACCATAAAAGGTAAGATCACACGGGCTTGTATGATGCTGCTGGGGAAGGAAGAGGAAGAGCATTTCCTTAATTCAACAGTGAAAATCAGATGGACTCTGAGAACTCTGGATAACCAAGACAAAGATTTCGAAGTCTTTTCTATTCCTCTTATTCTGGCTGTGGATGAGGTATTTACTAAAATTAGAAATCTAAAATATCGTTATCTCAGACCTGGTACCTTATTCCCGGACGAAGTATTACGTTACGCGCCTTTTACAATTAGGGAACTTCTTAATAATGCCATAGCGCACCAGGATTATACCAAAGGGGCCAGAATTAATGTCGTTGAATTTGAAGACGACCATCTTGTATTTTCCAATTACGGAGCCTTTCTACCTAAATCCGTAGAAGAAGTAGTATTGAGTGATTCACCTGAGGAAGTTTATCGAAATCCATATCTGGTGGAGGCCATGAAGAATTTGGATATGATTGAAACACAAGGAGGAGGTATCCGAAAAATCTTTAATTTTCAGCGAAAACGCTTTTTCCCAATGCCTGACTATGACCTCAGTGATGGTAAGGTGAAAGTAACTATTCTAGGGAAGGTATTAGATGAAGAATTTGCAAATATCCTAGTTCAAAATCCCGATTTAAGCTTAGAGGAGATCATTGCAATGGACAAAGTGCAAAAAAAGATGCCGCTAACTAATGAAGAGTATAATTATTTAAAAAAGAAACAATTTATTTCAGGAAGAAAACCAAATATCTATCTATCAGAAAAAGTTATTGCGCCTATTAATAACGAGAATCTAAGGCAAGAATACATTCGCAATCGAGGTTTTGATGATCAATACTGTAAAGATCTAATCTTAGAATACCTCGCAAAATGGGGAAAGGCGAACCGAAGGCAAATTGAAAACCTTATTTGGGATAAACTCTCCGATGTACTTTCAGAGGATCGAAAAAAAAACAAAGTGGGCAATTTGCTTTCTGCTTTAAGAATTCAGGGAAAAATCAAGAGTGTAGGTTTCGGAACCTGGGAACCTGTGAAGCCTGAGTAATCAATTGAAAAAAATAAGAGAGTTTAAGAGAGTTTAAGAGAGTTTAAGAGAGTTTAAGTCATAACTAATTGATTTATAGTTGTTTATGAAATGATATGATTTAAAATTCAAAAGGAATCAATCCGGTTTTAAGAGATTCCAGGCCAAAGTGCATACTTATTTAGTTGCAACATAAGGAACTATCAACAGCATTTCAAATCAAATACATACCTTATCCCCCATGATTTCAAACCTCTCTCTCCTGAAAACCGAATTGCTTCCCGTGTATCTGCAGCAGATTCCGAACGGGTTGAAGGAGGCCTTTGATGCCTTGCAGGATGCAGAGATTTCGACCGATACGTTTAGCTTTTATAGGTCGGTATCTGCTGTGTTTAGTAGCAAAATTGAAGGTGAGGAAATTGAACTGGACAGCTTTGTGAAGCATAAAAAATTTGGCATTGAGTTTTTGCCAGATTATACCCGCAAAATTGATGATTTATACAGCGCCTATACTTTTGCCCAATCAAAGATCCTGAATAATGAAAATGTGGCAAAGGCCCATCGTATATTGGGCAGGAACATTGTAGCAAGGCAGTGGCAGGGCAACTATCGGAACATGAATATGTATGTTTCTACGCCCGATGGACGAATTGAGTACGTGGCAGTATCGCCTTTTGAGGTGGCATCCGAAATGGCAAAGTTTTATAACGATGTCTCCATTTTGCTTGATGCGCAGTTGAGTAGTGAAGAAATATTTTTCTACGCAGCTATGATTCATTTGGTTTTTGTGAAAATCCATCCCTGGAATGATGGAAATGGGAGATGCGCAAGACTTCTGGAAAAATGGTTCTTAGCTCAAAAATTGGGTGAAAAAGCGTGGTTTATTCAAAGTGAAAGAATGTACTATCAGCAGCATCAAACCTACTATAAAAATTTGCGAATGTTAGGTCTCGAATATCCTGAGTTAGAGTACAACCGGGCCTTACCCTTCCTCCTCATGCTCCCCAACGCTCTTTTCGACTGCTAATCAGCGGGAGTTTTTGACAAAATGACTTTTCTTAAAAGCAAAGAAAAACTTCTCCAAATTACCGAAACCTCAAATTTTTGTAGCCATTTGAAAACCTGCCTTCGGAAACTACCGAATCTGCTTACTTTTGCGGTTGGGTAAATCACTCTAAAATAAAGATCATGAAAAGGGTAGTGGCTTTGTTTTTTATTTTTCAGCTTACGTATTCTATGCTTTCCGCTCAACCGATTGTATTGGCTCAGGCACTTCACGAGGCGCACGACTCTTTCCGCGAAACTGCACTTGCCCACCGTCGCTTCAAACATAAGGATGTACAGGCACTCATTGCCAGTCGTTTACAGAATCCAATGTACGAAATCAAAAATGTTGGGAAGTCGTATGAAGGCCGCGACATCACGATGCTGAAAGTAGGCCACGGCCCGCATACCGCCCTGCTATGGACCCAAATGCACGGCGACGAACCCACCGCAACAATGGCGGTTTTCGATATTCTGAATTTTCTGGAAGCTTCAAACGATGGATTTGATGCGCTGCGCAAGCAACTGCTCGACAGCACCACGCTCTACTTTGTGCCGATGCTCAACCCCGATGGAGCCGAGCGCTATCAGCGGCGCACCGCGCAGGGCATTGATATGAACCGCGACGCGCTGTACCTGCAAACTCCCGAAGGGCGCATTCTGAAAGAGTTGCAGCAAAGCCTGAAACCCGAGTACGGCTTTAACCTGCACGACCAAAGCCCACGCTACTCGGCTGGTCAAAGCGGGCGGGTGGCTACTATTTCGTTTTTGGCCACGGCCTACGACTACGAGCGGTCCATTAACCCGGTACGCGAAAGATCCATGAAAATGATTGTACGCATGAATCGTCTGTTGCAGGTGATGATTCCCGGTCAGGTGGCGCGCTACACCGACGAGCACGAGCCAAGGGCATTTGGAGACAATATTCAGAAATGGGGCACGACCTTAATCCTGATCGAATCGGGTGGTTATGTGGGCGATCCTGAAAAGCAGTACATCCGAAAACTGAATTTTGTAGCCTTACTTTCAGGCCTTTCCGCCGTGGCCGACGGCTCTATTGTAGAGGAAGATCGGGAGGATTATTACACGATTCCCGAAAATGGGCGCTACCTGTTTGATCTTTTGGTGCGAAATGTGACGGTGAAAAAAGGTGGAAAAACCTATCAGACGGATCTTGGCATCAATCGAAACGAAGTGAATTATGCCAATGCCACGCAGTTTTTTCAGTATAGTAAAATAGAAGAATACGGCGATCTTTCCACCCACTACGGCTCGGAAGAGCTCAACGGCGAGGGCTATGTAATGGAGTCGGGGAAAGTATATCCTACGTTGATAAAGTCAATCAGTGAAGCGGCAAAACTGAACCCTATCTCGCTGTGGCAGCAGGGGTATACGTTTCTAAAACTGGCCTCAGATGCGCCACGCCGCACGGTGGGCGTTTATTTTACGGCTCAGCCTTTCCATATTTTGCGCAATGGCGCGGCTCCTGCGGGTGCGCCTGAACTGGGCGAAACGGCCACTTTTTTATTGAAGAAAAATGGTAAAATCCGTTACATTGTTGTTAATGGTTTTGTGTATGATCTTGAAAAACCTTTTGCTAGAAAAGGAAATGGGATTGTGGAATAATGCCAAATAATCATGTGTGTTTCATTGAACTTGCAGCTATAAAATTATGCGTACAAAGCTAGTGTGCAAATTTAATTTCGTGTCACTCTTTTTTACAAATGCCTGAAAATCAGTGAGTTTATGATTTCTTTTAAATAATTCATCCGTAATCCTGGGTTAACATTGGGGTAACATTGTCGGAGTACTTTTGCTGACGTAAAAAGTACTACTGACACCCAATTCATGAAACACATTTTAATCTCTTTCTTTTTGCTTTGCAGCCTTGGCTATCAGGCAAACGCACAGCAAGGAACCATCCGGGGAACCATCAAAGATGCCAAAACCCAGGAAGCTCTCATTGGCGCCACGGTGCGCGTGGCTGGTACAACTACCGGCGCTTCTACCGACGTAGAAGGATTCTTTACTCTCCCCAAACTTTCAGCGGGTGTATATTCCCTGGAAGTTTCGTTCGTCTCCTACCGCACCGAAACCATCGCCAATGTGGAGGTTCAGGCCGACAAAATAACGGAGGTCAACACAGCACTTCTGGAAGAATCTACGACTCTTGAAGAAGTTCGTGTAGTAGCGGCCCGTGAAACCAACACGGAGATTTCCATGATTTCGGAAATTAAGGCTGCTCAGCAAATTGTGAGCGGAATTTCGGCACAGCAAATTGCCCGCACCCTCGACCGCGACGCGTCACAGGTAGTTAGGCGTGTGCCAGGGATTACAATCGTTGGCGATCGCTTCATCACGATTCGCGGTCTCAATCAGCGCTATAATAATGTAATGCTGCACAACGCTTTTACGCCAAGTATGGAAACGGACGTAAAGGCGTTTTCTTTTGATATAATCCCAAGTGGACAAATTGACCGCCTGCTCATTTATAAAAGCCCCGCAGCGGAGCTTCCCGGTGAGTTTGCGGGAGGTATTGTCAAGATATTTACTAAAAATATCCCCAACGAAAACTCTATTGTATTTGATTACAGCACGACGTTTCGGCAGGGAACTACCTTCTCAGATTTTGACCAGGCCGAAACCGGCCCCAATTATTGGACAGGCTTCAACAATGGTTATCAGGATTTGCCGAAGTTTTTTCCGGCAAGTTTGAAAAATATTTCCGGTGCTCAGCTCGAACAGGCCGGACGTATGCTGCGCAATAACTGGGACGCTACCAGCCAAACGGCTACGCCCGATCAGCGTTTTGCGCTTACCGGAAATTTCCGTATGAATCTCGGAAAACTCAAAATCGGTAACGTAACGGCTGTAAATTATAGTGATTCGCGTACAGTTTTCAATGTGGATCGTAAAGAGTTCAATGCTAACGTAAATAATGAGGAACAGGTAGTGTATGACTACGACGACCGCCGGTCGAGCCGTAACATCCGCGTAGGAATTATCCACAACTGGGCCGTTAAAATTAACGAGAACCATTCTATTGAGTTCAAAAACCTCTACAATCAAAATAGCATCGGAACGTACGTAAACCGGACGGGCCAAAATATTGAAGGAAACTTCTCGGCAGATATCAACAGCTTTGATCAGGTGTATCGGGGCATCTACACCGGACAACTTACGGGCAAGCATCAGTTTGGAAAAGCAACAACTATTGACTGGGTGGCGGGCTACAATAATTCGTACCGTGAGCAACCCGACTACCGCCGCTACCGGGCCGACATCGTAGATCCTGCCACCGGACGAAAGGAATTGTACGTACCCGTAGGCTCGGCAGTAGCTTTCTTTCTTGGACGTTTTTCGTCGAGAATGGATGAAAATGCTTATACGGGTGGTTTGAATCTGACTCAGAAAATTGCTTTCCGCGGAGAAGATTTTATAGAACTCAAAGCGGGTGCTTTCTATGAAGCCAAAGATCGGGCGTTCCGTGCACGGAACCTGGGATATGTACGAACACTATCGACAAGTCAGGATATTCTTTTGGGCTCGGTTACTAACCTTTTTCAACCCCAAAATATCAACAATACCAACGGAATCCGTATTGACGAGCAAACCAACCCGAACGACTCCTACGATGCTACCAATACCCTTGGAGCGGGTTATGTGTCAGTCAACATTCCACTTACCAAAAAACTGAATGCCATTGTCGGTGCCCGCTACGAGCACAACACGCAGGCACTGAACAGCTCGTTACTAAACGGACAGCCGGTTGCGGTATCGTACCCATTGGGTAAGCTGTTGCCTTCGGCAAATGTTAGCTACAACTTCAACGAAAAAAGTTTGCTTCGCTTCGCTTACGGCATGACCGTCAATCGTCCTGAATTCCGCGAATTGGCGCCGTTTGCCTTTTTTGATTTTGATTATAACATCGTATATGCAGGAAATCCTACGTTGCGGACGGCTACTGTTCAGAATGCCGACCTCCGGTATGAGTTCTACCCAACGCCTGCAGAAGTTATCAGTGTTGCCGGATTTTATAAAAGATTCAAAGATCCGATCGAAGCGCTGTTCGATGCTGGGGCTGGCTCACAGGGAATCAAAAATATCAATTTTGGAAATGCCAATGCGGCTACTTCTGCCGGGGTAGAAATTGAAATCAAAAAGAGCCTGAACGGTCTTACCGGTTCTACCCTCATGGACCGGATGAGTTTGCTTTTCAACACGGCGCTTATTTACAGCAAGGTCGATTTGGGAGGCAGCCTGGCCGTTGGACAATCCGATAACCGACCCTTGCAGGGACAGTCGCCCTACATTGTTAACCTCGGCTTGAACTACAACGATCAGGAGCACGATTTTCAGGTAAATGCGCTGTATAACGTGATTGGCAAACGGATTTTTGCCGTAGGCTTTGATGGCTATCCTGATATTTATGAAATGCCCCGCAACGTACTTGACCTTACTTTCTCCAAAGGAATCGGCAAGCGTTGGTCAGTAAAAGGGGGTGTAACGGATATTCTGAACCAAACCAATTTGTTGTTGCAGGATGGAAATCTGGACGGAAAGTTTGACCGCCGCAACGATCAGATTATCCAAAGTTTCCGGCCCGGCAGTACGGTGCAGCTGGGGCTTTCGTACCGCATTTTATAAGCCCGGTAGTCGGGTGGCCTGGCGGTCGATGAGGGGTTGAATTTTCTTGTGTACATAGTCCATGTAAATTAATATACGTCAGATTGTAATTTAACTTAACAGTAAAACCCATGAAGTTTTTAACACACATCAATGCCCGACTCCTGGTCATGACGGCCCTGTCGTTTCTGTTCGTACTTAACTCCTGTAAGGAAGATGAGGAAATAGGCCCGGCTCCGACTATTACGGCAGGAACTGCCGCACAGGGAACCGTAGGAGCAACCGTGCAGATTACAGCTACTGTCAATGCCCCGGAAGGAATTCAGTCTATGACAGTACTGAAAAATGGTCAGGCCTGGGATTCTAAAACCTATCCCGCCGGAACCACCACCGATAGCTATACTAAAGATTACGTCATCGAAAATCTGCCCGTGGGGAGTACCGTTACCTTTACATTCCAGGCAACAGATTCTCAGAATCAGGCTTCTACACTTGCGACCCAAATCGTAACGATTTCGGCTGTTCCGGCTAAACAAATAGTAGACGTTACCGGTGTGCTGGAAGGTAACGTAACCTGGACCAAAGATAAAATCTATAAGCTGATTGGCTACGTACGTGTAGGCGAAGATCCTACGATTGATGGTCAACCTACCAAAACAGGCGTACTTACTATTCAGCCCGGCACAATTATCATCGGCGATCGTGCCAGCAAAGGAACACTGATCGTACAGCGCGGTAGCCGGATTGTTGCCGAAGGAACTCTCGAAGAACCTATTATTATGACGTCTGAGCGTGCTCCTGGTGAGCGTGAGCCCGGCGATTGGGGTGGACTGGTAATTTGTGGAAAAGCTCGCAACAACCAGCCCAATGGCGTGTTTCAGCTGGAAGGCGGATACGGCGGATTTAGCGGTGGTACGGATGACAACGATAACTCAGGATCTCTGAAATATGTACGTGTTGAATATGCTGGTGTACCGATTAACCCAAATCAGGAAGTAAACTCATTTACATTTGGCTCGGTAGGAAAAGGAACCAAGATGGAATACCTGCAGGCTTCTTTTGGAAACGATGACTCATTTGAGTGGTTTGGTGGAAATGTTGACGGAAAGTACCTCGTAGCCTGGAAAGGTTGGGATGACTGTTTTGACGTTGATTTTGGCTATTCTGGAAATGTTCAGTTTGCAGTAGCAGTTCGTGGAAATCTTCTGGCAGATCAGTCAGGATCCAATGGCTTTGAAGTAGACAATAACGGACAAGGATTATTGGTAGAGCCTTATACTTCGGGTACGTTTTCCAATGTATCGATTATCGGACCCAAAGTTGACCCTACGACTCAGATCAGCAATAACTACCAGAATGGTATGCACCTGCGTCGCTCAAATAAACTGAAAATTTACAATACCGTGGTAGTTGGTTACCCCAATGGAATCTATATTGACGGTGGCTCTACGCAAACACATGCTGCGAATGGTGAGCTCGTACTGAACCGCGTGGTTGTGGCAGGTGTAGTAGGTTGGGGCTCCAACAACTTCGGTGCCGGAGCAGGTGTCCCCAATGGTTTTGCCGTTCGTGACGTAAACACCGCAAGTCCGGCAGCGCCTATTACAATCGGTACACAAAAGCCGTCTGAGTGGTTTATAGCTCAGCCAGGAAATAAGATTGTAGCTGATTATAAAACACTTGGACTGAATCCTGCCATTTTTACCAACAGTCCTAACTTCCTGGTAGACGCAGCCGCAGCGGAATCTTTGACCAAAGGTGGAGCAGCGCCTTCCGGTGCTTTCTTCCAGGCCGTTGATTACATCGGAGCTTTCAAAGATACCGACTGGACGAGCGGATGGGCTGAGTTTAACCCACAGGCACAAACGTACCGTTAAAATACCAATGCCATTCACAGAAAAGAACCCGAAACCTTCGGGTTCTTTTCTACATTTTAATTCCAGTGCACCGACACCTTTATTCATGAAATTCAAAATATTTTTTTTCTTTATACTGGCCGCATGGCTCACCGGCTGTGGGGCTTCTGACGATAAAGTTTCGGCCTATTTTTCCGGCCAGGATGCAGATACTTTATTGACAAATATGGTAACCTACATGCATGCCTATGCACCCGGAGCTACCAACGAAACCCGCTTTGATGAAAAATTCAGAGCGTTTTACCAAAATCAGGCCACGAAGTATACCATCGAAAATTATTACATAACTCCGGATTCTACCCACTATTTCTTTGTAAGCCGGCCCGTTGGCGGAGGAAATCTCTACCAAAGAGGGGTAGGCGGACGGTTTCGATTGAAGCCCGGTTCTTTGATGCCTACCGGGTTTGAAGAAATGTGGTGTACGCCTCATTTTAAAGAAAAGACGGTTATTCAGGAACGAGGAAAGTATATATTCAAAGAAATGATCGCCAAAGGAAACGTCGAACATTTACTCGAAATGAAACATTATATCGAATGGCCGGATGCAACGCTGGTCTACGATACAGGCATCCACGAATGGGTTAGCCGAAAATAATTATAGGGTCCAAAGGAACCCCTGATTCTTAAAATTGGTGTCAGATTGTCGAAAAGCCGGAGGCCTCTTGTCTCCGGTTTTTTTTGTATAAAAAATCCTGCCCCTTCAAACTTTTCCTGCTTTTTTAAACCATACATGAAGTCTATAACGTATATTTTGTATACGGTACCCAAGCTGCGCTTGATTGTGAGTACATTAGCAAATAGATGATGCATGTATACACCTCATGAAACGGTAAAGCAGTGCAAATTTTTCTTTTTACAGAATCAACGTTAATTGACAGTAAATACATGTTGCGTTTTATACTGATCAGTATTTTCATACTGATTGTACTCTATTTTTATTGGAAGCTGAGGGCAAGGGTGGTCTATCATTATCCTAAAAACTATCCCCGAAAAAATGCTTCCACCCTGGCACAGGCATCCCACAAGACCATTGTAGTATGTGTAGGCGACAGCCTCACGCATGGCAACATGGGTGAAAGCTATGTGCCCTTGCTCGAAGGGTGGCTGGGAAAGTCTCATTTTTTTTATAATGCCGGCAGAAACTGCGACCTGACCTACACTGTTCTGAATCGCCTTGAAGTGGTTATTCGCCTGCAACCAAAGTACATTACCTTGTTGATCGGCACCAACGATATCAATGCAATACTCGATTCTGCCAACTTGCAGACCTACTATAAAATCGGTCGGCTGAGTCCCGGTACACGGCCTTCTATTGACACTTTTAAAGCGAATTATGAACAAATAGTGGAGCGGCTCATGACCGAAACTTCGGCTAAAATTGCGCTGTTGTCCATTCCGGTCATGAGCGAAGATAGTTCCTGCGCCGCCAATCAATTAGCTGATCGGTACAGCCATTTTGTTAAAATACTGGCGAGGGAAAAGGGCTTGACTTACCTGCCCGTCCGGGAGGTGATGAAAGCATTTTTGTTACAAAATCCCAAAACTATCAGGCATGGTTTTCACAAGACAAGGTCGTTGATTAGTATTTCGATGGTCAGGCATTACTTGCTCGGCCAAAGTTGGAACAGCATTGCTCAGATACATGGCAACGACCTCACACACGATAATCTCCACTTTACCACCCGAGGAGCGGCGATTGTTGCCACAGAAGTGGAACGATTTTTGACCGGAGAATCTCAGCCGGTTTTTGAAACCGAGGAGGCCAACAGCCAAACTTCCAGCTTGTAACGCAGAAAGTACGGCAAGAAAGAAATAGAATTCCCCCTCTTACGAAAGAACACAATGGAACATGAAGAAAAAAAAGTATGCATAGTAGGAGCCGGGGCGTCGGGTATTTCAGCAGCCAAAACGCTGAAAGAATACGGGATTTCCTTTGATTGCTTTGAAAAAGGATCACAAATTGGAGGAAACTGGCGCTATAACAACGATAACGGACGGTCATCGGCCTATAATTCCTTACACATCAACACCAATCGGGACATCATGGGATATAGCGATTACCCGCTACCCCGAGGATTGCCGATGTTTCCGCATCACTCACAAATCATTCAGTACTTCGACAACTACGTCGATCATTTTGGGCTGCGAAAACTGATTCGTTTCCAAACTTCTGTGGAAGAGCTGTTGCATCAGCCCGATGGACGGTGGCTTGTTCGTACCGATCAGGGTGATCAGTACCTGTACGACTACGTAATTGTAGCAAATGGCCACCACTGGAACCCCCGGTATCCGGATCCGCCCTTCCCGGGATTATTTACCGGCGATGTACTTCATTCGCATCATTACCGCGTGCCGGAGCAAATTCAGGGGAAGGACCTCCTACTAGTAGGTATTGGAAACTCAGCCGTGGATATCGCCTGCGAGGTCGCCCGGCTGCATAAGGGCCGTGTGACAATCAGTAGCCGGAGTGGCGCATATATTGTCCCCAACTGGATCATGGGTAAACCGCTGGACAGCCTTGCCAATCCCCTGACGGCTCGTTTGCCACTGTTCATGCAGCGGCTACTGCTCAAAACTACCCTATTTCTTGCCCGGGGCAATCAGGAGGCCTACGGTGTGCCTACACCACAACGACCGATTCTGAGCGAACATCCGACGCTCTCACAGGATTTACTGACGCTTGCCGGCCGGGGGCTCATAGAATTTAAGCCAAACATCAAAGCATTTCAGGAAAAAGAAGTGTATTTTGAAGACGGTTCGCATGCAGCGTATGATCAGATTGTGTATGCAACAGGTTATAAAATCTCGTTTCCTTTTTTGAAAGAACCTATTTTTACTAATAGCGAAGAAAACGACATCCGGTTGTATAAGAAAGTGGTCCATCCCAACTACCCCAATCTGTTTTTTCAGGGATTGATCCAGCCCTTAGGCGCCATTATGCCTTTGGCCGAAGTGCAGGCAATATGGATTGCCCGGCTCATTTCGGGTGAATGCCGCCTGCCCACTCGGGAGCAGATGCAGCAGGAGATAAGTCAGGATGCCAAAAAAGTGCAGAAGCGCTACAATCCTTCGCCCCGGCATACGTTACAAGTGGACTTTTACCCCTACAAGGCCGGTATTGAACGCGAGATGAAAAAGATGAGGGTATAGAACCACCTTTTGCGTAACTTTACGGTTTAAATTTTTGTTAGGAAAAAGGATTATTTCGTGAAATTACCCCCCATTTAATTACAATAACAGCTTACATGGAAATTTTGATAATGGCCGGACAGCTCATTTTGGGCTTGTCTATTTTAGTTGGATTGCACGAGTTGGGTCACCTCGTCGCCGCCAAAATGTTTGGCATGCGGGTCGAAAAGTACTTTATTGGTTTCCCTCCCAAAATATGGAGTATTCAAAAAGGTGAAACAGAATATGGCCTTGGCGCTATTCCGCTCGGAGGTTTTGTGAAAATCTCCGGGATGATTGACGAGTCTATGGACACCGATCAAATGAATCAGGAACCTCAGCCCTGGGAGTTTCGCTCCAAGCCCGCCTGGCAACGATTGGTAGTGATGTTGGGAGGAATTTTTGTCAATATTGTTGTTGGAGTTTTTATATTCATTGTCATTGCCTATAACAACGGCGACCGTTTTCTTTCCCGGGAGGAAGTGAACCGCTACGGGATTGTGGCCGGAAAATTAGCCGAGGAAATTGGCCTCAAAACGGGTGATAAAATTGTAGCCGTCAACGGAAAAAGCTTTACAAATTTTGATGAAGCCGTCAGTTCTGATGTTTTTCTGGGGAGCAATAGCTATTACACCGTCCAACGTGCGGAAGAAGGAGAGGTTGACATTGATATTCCCAATAGCTTTATCGAAAAACTTTCTGAACCCGATCAACGGGGGAATTTTATCCGCCCGGCGGAACCCTTTACAGTTGGAGAACTTGTGCCGGGCCTGCCCGCGGTAAAAGCCGGACTCCAAACCGGAGATCGCATAACGGCTGTCAATGGCATACCCATTACCTTTTTTCACCAATTGCAGGAGGCGTTGGATTCATTGCAAGGCAAGACGGTACCATTCTCAATCACTCGCAATAACGTACCCCAAACTCTTTCGGTTAGTATTACGCCCGAAGGTACCATAGGATTTTATCCCAAAAGCGAACTGAACTATACGACTGTAAGTTATTCGTTGCCGGAAGCTGCTGCGGTAGGTACAAAAGACGCTTTTGGAGTAGTATATAATAATATCAAAGGGTTTGGAAAGATTTTCCGAGGCGAAGTATCAGCATCCAAAGCGCTTAGCGGTCCCATCGGGATTGCCCGTATGTTTGGCGGAGTGTGGGATTGGGGGCGGTTTTGGTTCCTGACCGGCCTGCTGTCGATGGTATTGGCTTTCATGAACGCCCTGCCAATTCCGGCACTTGATGGTGGCCACTCGGTGATCCTCCTGTATGAAATTGTTTCAGGAAGAAAACCTTCCGATCGCTTTTTGGAAAATGCGCAGAAAGTCGGAATGGTGCTTCTATTGGGGCTCATGGCCTTTGCCATTTTTAACGATGTCTGGAAAGCAGTATTCTAATGAATTTTCTAAGGAAACGAATAAACGTACCTCTGTTGCTACTTTGTTTCGGCCTGTTTCTCGTGCTGTCATCCGTCAGATTTCGGCATGAGTACCACGTAAGTGTCACGCAGTTGCGGTACAGTCCTGAGTCAAAAACGCTGGAAATAAGTATTCGTACCTTTACAGACGACTTGGAAAAGGGGCTATCTTTGGCCAATAATAACAAGCGATTTTTACTGCAAAATGGCGATCAAAATAGCCCTTACATTGAACAGTACCTCAAAAAACATGTTGCTTTGGCTAACCCGGCCCGACAGATTCAGCCGTTTCAGTTCATCGGAAAAGAACAGGAGGCAGATGCCACGTGGATCTACCTCGAAGTCCCTTTTTCCGGCAATCCGGAGGGTTGGGTCATGCGGCATGATTTTCTAATGGAAGTGTTTGATGATCAGGTAAATATGGTCAATGCAAAGTGGGGAAGCGAGCGAAAAACTTATTTGTTTAAAAAAGGTAAGCCTGTGCAGGCTTTGTAAAATAGCCGAAATCGGAAACAGCCAAAAACTGACACGTACAGACTGGCATAAGTATTGTACCTGCATAGAACCCCCGCACATGTTTATATTTTTGTATTTTGGGAATGAATATCTGTCAAACTGACAGAATGCCTATGAATTTTGAAAACTCAGACTTATATAGTCGATTACTAATGTCAGATTCTGATCTAGACAGCCTCGAAATTGTACCTCTCGGTGGACCGGAAGGTGTGGACGAACCCTTTGACCTTCCTGACGAACTGCCCATTCTGCCAATCCGACAGACCGTTCTGTTTCCGGGAATGGTAATACCCGTTACAGTTGTCAGGCAAAAAGCCATTCGACTGGTAAAGAAAATCTACCGCAATTCCGATGTCAATCAGCGGATTATGGGTGCGGTTACGCAGTTACGCCCAAACAAGGAGGACCCTACCGCCGAAGACCTGCATAAGGTTGGTACCGTGGCTCATATTCTGAAAATGATCACGCTGCCGGATGGAAACGTCACCATTATTGTTCAGGGAAGACAGCGTTTCAAAATAAAATCGATCGTTCGCGAAGACCCGTACATCACGGCGCAGATAGAAGGCATGGATGACTCCTTTGCCTATGCCAATCGTAAGGAATCGAAAGCGCTGCTAAATTCGCTTCGCGACGGCGCCCACCGCATCATGCGCCTGAATCCCGAGATTCCGCAGGAAGCACGCATCGCGCTGGACAATATCGAAAGCCCGGTATTTTTGATTCATTTCCTTTCATCCAATATTAATGTGGAAGTTGGGGATAAACAGAAATTGCTGGAAGAACCCAATAGTCATAAGCAGGCCAATTTGCTACTGCAATACATGATGCGCGAAATTGAAATGCTGGAACTCAAACGAGAGATTCAGTCCAAAGCGAGCTCTGATATTGACCAACAGCAGCGGGATTATTTTCTGCGTCAGCAAATCAAAGTTCTGCATGACGAACTGGGCATTGATAGCCCCGAACGTGATCTGGACGATTTGCGAATTAATGCGCTTGGCAAGAAATGGCCCCAAAGCGTTCAGCAACATTTTGATAAAGAAATCAACAAGTTGCAACGGATCAATCCGATGGCTCCCGAGTACCCGGTCACGCTCAATTACCTTGAAATGATGACCGATTTGCCATGGAGCGAGTACACAAAGGATAACTTTGATCTGGTTCGTGCGCAGAAAATACTGGATACGGATCACTTTGGCCTCGAAAAAGTGAAGGAACGGATCGTGGAATATCTGGCCGTTTTGAAGCTCAAAAACAACATGAAAGCGCCAATTCTGTGCTTGTATGGCCCTCCCGGTGTAGGCAAAACCTCTCTCGGAAAATCAATAGCCAAATCGCTCAATCGGCAGTATATCCGGATGGCCCTTGGTGGCGTACACGATGAAGCCGAAATTCGGGGACACCGCAAGACCTACATTGGCGCTATGCCCGGAAAAATTATTCAGCATATCAAAAAAGCCGGTTCGTCAAACCCGGTCTTTATTCTGGACGAAATCGACAAGGTAAGCTCTGACTACCGCGGCGATCCGGCTTCTGCTTTGCTGGAAGTACTTGATCCTGAACAAAATTCGTCTTTTACCGATAATTATCTGGAAGTCGAATACGACTTGTCAAGAGTTCTGTTTGTAGCTACGGCCAATGCACTGGACACGATTCATCCCGCCCTGCGTGACCGCATGGAGATTATCGAGATGACGGGCTACACGATGGAAGAAAAATTGCAGATAGCCAAGAAATACCTCGTTCCGAAGCAGCGCAAAGAGCACGGGTTGAAAGCAAATGATGTAAAAATTGAAGACAAAGCGCTTCAAAAAATTATTGAAGGCTACACCCGCGAATCCGGCGTCCGAAACCTGGAACAGAAAGTGGGTACTGTTCTGCGAAAAATTGCCAAATCCATTGCGATGGATCAGGAATATATCAAGGCTATCAAAGAAAACCATATTGAGAAATTTCTGGGAGGCGAAATTTTTGACAAAGATTTATATCAGGACAACGACCTGGCCGGAGTTGTAACGGGCCTTGCCTGGACATCGGTTGGTGGAGAAATTCTGTTTATTGAAACGAGCCTGAGCCGTGGGAAAGGTGGCTTGACGCTGTCGGGTCAATTGGGCGAAGTCATGAAAGAATCGGCCATAACGGCTCTTTCTTACCTGAAAGCGCATGCCGAGCGGCTGGGAGTTGATTACCGCATTTTTAATCACTACGATCTGCACGTGCACGTTCCTGCCGGAGCGGTGCCCAAAGATGGACCTTCGGCTGGTATTACGATGCTTACAAGCATGGCCTCCATTTTTACGCAGCGTCGCGTGAAGCCGTTTATTGCCATGACGGGTGAAATAACGCTGCGCGGAAAGGTACTGCCCGTTGGCGGAATTAAAGAGAAAATTCTGGCGGCCCGTCGTGCGGGAGTGAAAGAGATTATTCTTTGTGTAAAAAATCGCAAGGACGTAGAAGAGGTGCACGCCGATTATATAAAAGACCTCAGCTTTCACTACGTTGATACGGTTGACGAGGTTTTGGCCGCTGCGCTGCTTCCCGAAACGGTTTCCAATCCGATGCGGTTTGTTTTTCCGGAGGAGAAAAAGGAAAGAGAAGAATCTGCCGGACTTACGTCGGTGACGGTTTTATAAAATAGTAAGACATCCATAAAAAAAATGGGCGATACATTCCGTATCGCCCATTTTTTTTATGGTTAAAACTTTTACTTTACACGCTGCCGCCGCTGCATGACTTCCCGAAAAGTGGTCAGGATGATGCCTTCTTTTTCAATATACGCTTTTAGTTTTGGGTCAATCATGGCGAGTAAATCGCCCTCACGGGTTTGCGTAGAGCCAGAAATAATCGGGAATACCTCTGTTGGATCCGTACAGTGCATAATGACCATCGTGAGGCCGGGCTTCAGACTCGCCAGGCCGTCAATGTATTTCTGAGTTTTAAAGGCCTGCAATTTCTCTTTGGACGGTGCCGGATCTTCGGGGAGTTTCCAGCCATAGCTGACATTGTGCAGGTCGTCGAGAACGGGAAGTCCCGCTGCCCACAGCTGCTTTCCAACGGTCTGCGTGAGTGCGTACATATCGCCCGACATACGCTCGTCTACCCGAATCGCCGTGTTGTGGCCACCGGGAAACATCACCGGAATTTTTTCTTCTATTCCAACCTTAATATATCGTTGTAGAAAAGCCGGTGTGGCAAAGAGCGTTCCCATGTGCGAGTCCATGTGCGTAGGTTCAAAACCCATGGTACGGGCACGTTCGAGCTGCGCCCGAATCTCCGTTTCAACTTCATCAGGCGAAGCGTTTTTTACTACGTCAGCCACACTCGGCCAAAGCGCTCCTTCGGTATCTACCAGACCTTTGACGGTTGGTTTTCCGGCAAGCGGTCCCCATCGGTAATCTTTCCACTCGGAAGTCATTGTGAGGTGCAGGCCCGCGTCAAGATCCGGGTTTTGTTTGAGATAATGCACAAAGCCGGGCACCCAGGCGCAGGGCATCATCACGCTCAGAGAGGTAGCCACCCCGTTACGAATAGCCTGAATAGCACCCTCGTTGGAATCGTAGGACATCCCCACGTCGTCCACGTGCATGATAATGACTTTTTTGCCAGCCGGAAAACCCAGCTGCTCGGCGTAAGTAGGCGTTGGCCCCTGCGCCAGAACGGCAGGAAACCACGTAACGAGAACGAGGAAATAAGAAAACAGACGAATCATGACCTTAAAATTTAGGGAAAATGGAGTTTTAAATTAAATAGATGTGGCTCGTGAGACAGTTGTTTCCTGCCTCTACTAAATACTCTTCAAAAAGGTGAAAAGGCTATCTTTTCTCCTGAAAAATTGCTTCTGACGGCCTTACTTTTTTCGTAGTAGAAAGCCCTGAAAATTATAAATATCACGTTGCTTGTTTGCATTTTTGAGTACCAATTTCAGCCCGGTATGTGAAAAAGTCAGCTCCTCGGGTGTCAGCTCATAAGACGAATCACCATATTGTGGTTGTAGTTGGGCAAGGCGTTCGGCTACATTCCAAACTACTACCGGTGAACCTTTAGACAAAACCGTTACCAAAGCCCCTTTTTCAGTGGTTTTAATGGTCCATTCATTAGAAATAAATGATTCTTCCCCGTTAAATTCCACACCCCATAGATAGTTATAACCCTTGATGTCAATCGTGAAACCCTCCTGATCGGCACCAGCCAGGCCATAGTATTGAAAGGTTTGAGTTTTTTCAACGGGAGTTTTCACGTCCACGACCTCGCTCAGCTCCGCCTCCATGGCATTGGCGACAGTAAAGGCCTCTTGACTTTTGGCTGGTAAGGAGGTAAAGAATGGCGTAAGAGTTGACAGTTCACGGCGATTTCGGAAATAGTGGATCCCTGAAATCAGCTGTTCGTATTTTTCCGTGGTTAGGTCTATTTTTCCATTGCGATTTTGTGAGAAACTCAATAGATTATACTCTTTTAAGATTTTTTCAAAACGCTGTGCCTGATGACGCCGTGACACGCTGAAAATGCTCCACGGCCCAACGGCCAGCAAAAAGCTAACGACGCATAAGCTCAGCGGAATCCAGCGTATGTCGTCTTTTTTGCTAAACAAAAGATACAATGAAATTCCCGCCAGCCAAACAGCAAGTGCTGCTACCAAATAGCGGTTTTCGGTGATACCGTAGTCGTTTATACGCCGAAAGATGGCCACAAAGAGCAGGATAATTAATGGAAAAAGCGCTAAATGAAAGCGTCTTGTAAACAGGCGAATCCAGCGCTCTTCGGCCTGATTGCGCAGCGGAAATAGTAACAAAAGCGCCAGAATACCCGCTACCGAAAACGCCATGACCAGGTAGGCCACACCGCCCTGCGGCAACTGCCACTGAACCAGGATTTTACCGAAATATACGTACAGGATAATCAGGTAAATTACTTCCAGCGGTAGAAGTACATATTGCGTAAAAAGCTTGACACTTTTCGAATAAGTAGTCTGATTTTCCAGAGTTTCGAGCCGGGCCGGAAAACCATTGAGGAAGAAAATCGTGTGAAAAAATCCTGCAATTATCAAAAATAGGTTCAGTTCAAAGGTTGATGAAAAAGGCACATCAAACAGAAAACGTACCGTTTCAATGGCAATGATGAGCCCAAGAAAGAGCGTTCCGGCGTAGAGCGTAGCGGTGAGAAATTGCAGGAGCATGGTTTTGTTAAATTGCCAGAAACCATTAGGCTCATCAAAACCAATAAATGGTGCAAAAGATACCAGCAGATGCGCACATACCAGAAACATGCCAAATCGGTAGTAGTCGCGCTGAATGGGCGTTGGTTCCATGGTCATAAAAAATAGCACCAGCAGCGCCACTATTCCGAGCCCGGCCAGGATCTGATATGCGGCTTTCCACTGCCGTCGCTCCGCCACAAGCGTGAGACTCAGAAAAAGAGGAATGGCCAGAAATAACAGCAGCGTCAACCGTACAAAAAGGAAGTAAAATTCGTGTTTTACGGAATTTTCAACCAGGAAAATTACAGCTGAAACTTTCAGAGCTGCGGCAAATACGACCCACGGAAAACGAGTCAATACTTGTTGGAGGCCCAGCATAAGATTTTTAACAGACGGCAAACGAAGCATAGATGGATGTGGTTTTAAAAACTTAAACGTGCGTTTGGAATCAGCGGACGACGATTTGTAACAAAAGCAACCGGGAAATGGGCAATAGCTGCGTATTTTTGTCGTTTATTGGCTACTTCAAATGGCAACGATCTCCCGCATGAAAATTACATCTTTTCTGTTACTTTTCTTTGGCCTAACCTGCCTGCTTTCTGTACATGCGCAGCAATTGGGTCTGAGTCGGCTTTTTTATCCCAATGTTACCCTTCGGGCCGACTACGTTGTGCCGGGTCAGGCGGCTGGAAGTCAGGAATTTGGCCTGACGCGTACGAGTGGTTTGGGCATTATTCCGATACAAAGTGAAGTTCAGGCCGGATTCAGTTTTCGTAAAAAATTTGATTTGCGTGCCGTCCACACGGTCATGATCGGTCAGTTTACGCAGATTCAGCCCACATTTGACGGAACCAAATTTCCTGACAATGGCTACAAAACCATTTCTGTGGGTGCCATTCGGATGCAGGCAAGCGTGAAAGACAAGCTGTGGGTATATGGAGCAGCGTTGGGCGTCACGGAGTCGAACGAGACGTTTTTTACGCCTCAACCTTTCTTTTGGGGCGGCGGTGCCCGCATGCGGATCATTGGCCTGAGGAGTCAAATTGCCTACGGTTCTATTTTGGCTTATAACCAAAAACTTCGGTTTATTCCCATTTTCGGCATCAATCAGCGGTTGGGCAAGCAGTGGCGGGTTACGGCTTTGCTGCCGTTTATGGCTACGGCCAACTACCATCCCACCAAATGGTTTAGCGTAGATATGCTGGCGGGCGTCAGCGGGTACAGCGGTGGATTTCAGGTACAAACCGCCGAAGAAAAGCTTCTCCGGCGGCAAAACTATCAGCACGTAAAGCTCGGCCTTGCTGCCAACGTACACGCGCTCTCGGTGTTCAATGTATCCGTGGAGGCAGGTTTAGCCGGATTTCGGCAGCTGCGAACCTTCAACAGCGCCCGCGAAAATCTGACCTCAACCGCTCCTCCGGCTACGCCCTACGTAGGCGTGAGTGTGCGCTATCTGACGTCTCGCTCCAAGTTTTCATCCAAGTTTATGGGGAAACTGGGTCTGGGCGAAAAAGGTATTATTAATTGGTAGGTAGCTATGAGCATTTAACGATTAGCGGAACGCCGCCCGGCTGTTAGCTTTTTTATCTACTTGATTTTCAGGTTATTGTAATAAATTTTTGCGAAAATTAGTTATCATTAACTGACTATCAATTGATAGCATAATTAATTGATTATGAGTTATATACACGAATAGTAGCTAATAACCTAAAAGCTAACAGCTACATTAATTCCTTTCAGGCAACGCCGCCATTGACGCTCAACGTATGTCCATTGACGTACGATGCTTCGTCAGAAGCCAAATACAAATAGGCATTTGCGATGTCGTCGGGCAGGCCCATGCGTCTCAAAGGAATACCGGCAATGGTCTGATTACGAACCTCTTCCGGGATTTGATCCGTCATGTCGGTCAATATAAAACCCGGGGCCACGGCGTTGGCCGTAATGTTGTATTTGCCCAATTCCTTCGCCCAGGTTTTCACCATTCCGATGATCGCGGCCTTCGTCGCTGAGTAATTGGTTTGGCCGAAATTACCCGTAATACCCACCACCGACGACGTACAGATAATGCGCCCCCAGGCCTGCGCTACCATCTGCGGAACCACCACTTTGGTGCAGTTAAAAACGCCTGTTAGGTTCACATCGAGCACCTGATTCCATTCTTCATGCGACATTTTGAGCAACGAACGATCCCGCGTGATGCCCGCGTTGTTGACCAGAATATCAATGCGCCCGTAGGTATCGATGACCGACTTCGTGGCAGCTTCCAAAGCGGCTACATCGGTTACGCTTACCTGCATGTAGTCGGCCACGTAGCCCTGCTCGCGTAGTTCACGGGCGGTTTCTTCACCAGCGGCGAGCATATCCCACAGAATTACTTTGGCGCCTTCCTGCACAAAACGTAGGGCCGTAGCCTTGCCAATGCCCCGGGCTCCGCCGGTTATAATCGCTATTTTGTCTTGTAATCGATTCATAAATAAATAGTTAAGATAGGGGGTTAATTTATTCAAAAAGCAGTGTTACGAGTTCCGCTACGCAGGCGGGTTTTTCATGAGCTTCCAGTTCAAACACACAGGCTGCCGTGGCCCGAATACCGTTTGGCGCCTGTGGCTCCGTGGAAAGCAACGTCATCCGCATCCTGACCCGACTACCCGCCGGCACCGGGCTCGTGAAGCGAACTTTATTGGCCCCGTAGTTGACGCCCATTTTTACGGAACGAATTTCGTAGACCTCAGCCATGAGCTTAGGGGCAAGCGAAAGCGTCAGAAAACCGTGGGCAATTGTGGTTTTGAAGGGCGAGTCGGTAGCGGCTTTGTCGGGGTCGATGTGAATCCATTGATGATCTCCGGTAGCGTCTGCGAAGGCGTTAATTTGCGCCTGCGAAATCGTTTCCCAGGCACTCACGCCAATTTCCTGACCGACCTGTTCGCAGAATTCAGCAAGGGTTTCAAAAGTTTTCATGAATTGAAAGGTTTTTAGCTTTTTTTGATGGATTGACGAATGGGAAAGTTAGTTATTTCTTTTAAATCCTCGCTGCAATTTGTACGCTTTGCAAGGCTAAAATATATACTCTAACAGAAGTGACTCATTCATGGAAAAACGTCTATATTTAAAGACTCTATTTACTCCTTTAAATATACCTGATTCCGATGTCGATCCTCCCCGAAAAAGAACTTGCCACAGCTGCTACCTCAATGCTTCTGAATGCACAGTGGAGCTACTCGCCGAACAAAAGCCGCTGGACGTACAACGTATGGCTGAACAATTTGGCTAATGAAAAGGCCATTTTCCAAACTGAAATTTCAGATATTCTTGTGGGTCAGCAGGTGCAGTATCTGCAGCCACGCATCCTTTTGGCGGGTGTAAGTTTTTCTTTTTGAGGAGAGAAAGAAGATTGAAATTGTAGATAAATTACTGACAAACAGTTATTTACAAGAGGGTGCATATCAAAACTGAAAATTTTGAATAATTGGTCATGTAGGCTTTATATTAGTTGCTTTTTTGAAGGAAGTAAAAGGTGAAAAATGTGGATTTTCTACTACTAACAATTGTTTTATTCCTCTGACTTTTGGCTATGTTTAGCAGACATATATCTCTTATATGTTTAAGAAATAAAATGTATGACAAAAAAATACTTTAACGAACTGACCTACTCGGTAGTAGGTGCCGCAATAGAAGTTCATAAAGCTCTCGGACCAGGTTTATTCGAAAGCGTTTATCATAAATGTCTAAAACACGAGCTTTTTCTACGAAAAATTGCTTTTAAATCCGAGATGTTAGTGCCTGTTCATTACAAAGGCATTGATATTGAAGCAGAGTTGCGGTGTGATTTATTCGTAGAAAACTGTTTGCCAATAGAGCTTAAATCGGTTGAAGGTATTTTGCCAATTCACCAGGCTCAATTAATGACCTACATGAAACTACTCAATGCCCCCAAAGGCATACTTATCAATTTTAATTGCGTGAATCTCTTCAAAGATGGACAAAGGACTTTTGTAACTGAATTGTTTAGAGCCTTGCCTGAGGGTTGACTTTTTCTTTTCACCACATAGCGCACAATAGCGCAAACCCTATGTTTTCTATGTTACTATGTGGTTCATAAAACTTCTACCACATAGGTCACAATAGCGCAAACCCTATGTTTTCTATGCTACTATGTGGTTTAAAAAACTTCCACCACATAGGCACATAGGTCACAATAGCGCAAAAATCTATGTTTTCTATGTTACTATGTGGTTCCAAAAAACATCCACCACATAGACACATAGGTCACAATAGCGCAAACGCTATGTTTTATGCTACTATGTGGTTCCAAAAAACTTCCACCACATAGGCATATAGCGCACAATAGCGCAAACCCTATGTTTTCTATGCTACTATGTGGTTCCAAAAAACTTCTACCACATAGGCACATAGGTCACAATAGCGCAAAAATCTATGTTTTCTAAGTTACTATGTGGTTCCAAAAACTTCCACCACCGCTTTTCCAACCACTCGCCGCTCCATCATGTCTCGCAGGGCAGCGGGTGCGTCGGGCAGTGAATAAATCTTATGAATATGCTGCGAAAGTTTTCCTTCGGTCATCCAGTAAAGTAATTCTTTAAAGTTTTGCTGACTTTCTTTCGGTTCATTTTTGGCAAAAGCTCCCCAAAACACTCCCACAATCTGACAGCCTTTCAACAGCGCCAGGTTCAACGGGATTTTGGGTATCTCGCCCGCCGCAAAACCCACTACCAAATAGCGGCCTTTCCAGGCAATCGACCGCAGGGCGGGCTCGGTGTAGCGGTCGCCCACGGGGTCATACACTACGTCAACTCCCCGCCCGGCGGTGTATTCTTTGATTCGTTCCCGCAGATCTTCGGTGGAGTAATTGATGGTTTCAGCGGCACCCAACGTCCGGCAAATCGCCAGTTTTTCATCAGACGAGGCAGCAGCGATTACACGGGCGCCCATCAGAACGCCCAATTGTACGGCGGCCAAACCCACGCCTCCGGCGGCACCCAGCACGAGCAGGGTTTCGCCGGGTTGGAGCTGTGCGCGGTTTTTGAGGGCGTGGTAAGATGTGCCGTAGGTGTACATCATGCTGGAAGCAGCCACAAAGTCCATGTCCGGCGGAATAGGTAGCACTGTGGCAGCATCGGCAGCTACCTCTTCGGCAAAACCTCCCCAGCCTGTCAGGGCAAGTACGCGCTGACCCACAGCTACATGCGCTACGTTTTCACCAACTTCCAGCACAATTCCGGCTACTTCGCCACCCGGAGAAAAGGGCAACGGCGGCTTAAACTGATATTTGTTCTGGATCAGGAGTGTATCCGGAAAATTGACGCCGCAGGCTTTTACGGCTATCGTCACCTGTCCTTTTCCCGGTTTGGGAGAAGGAACTTCACTGAGGGTCAGTTCTTCGGGTGGGCCAAAGTGCGTACAAAGAATAGCTTTCATGAGTGAATGACTGGGTTAAATTTGTTTATAGAATTAATCCTGTAAAGTAGTTTTTATAAAAAAATATTTTATTTAATAGTCTGTAAATGAGGTATTTAATTATCTGTTTTTTCTGAAAAACAACTCTAATTGTACAAATCCTAATTCCAGCCCTGAAAGGGCGCAATCTACAAGCGCAGGGTGAAGCCCTGTGATGCGATGCGATGCGATGAATATGATAGTACACCTACATCGTACCCCGATCTATGGCCTTACGGGCGGTATCCGAAAGCGACTGTATACCCACGAGCAGACGGCCAAAACGCTCGTCACGCGTCAGACCTTTTTTCCAGCGGGCATAAATCTGCTGCATGACTACGGTATTTTTAAAAAGCCCAAACACATAGTAATACAGGATGCCGGATACATCCCGGCCACTCTGTTGGGCGTAACGTTGGGCAAACTCCTGACGGCTGAGGTTGCCCGGAAGGCAGGTAAGATTAAAACTCTGCTCAAAAGCGCCATCGCCGGCTTCGGACCAGTAGGAGAGTGCCGTGCCCACATCCATGAGCGGGTCACCCACAGTACACATTTCCCAGTCGAGTACGGCCCGTACTTCGCTCAGGTTTTCGGGATTCAGCACGAGATTATCGTACTTAAAATCATTATGAATCAGCGTGGGTGCATGTTCGGCAGGCATCGAGGCATTAAGCCAGTTGTAGAGCTGCTCCATTGCCGGAAGGTCGTCGGTTTGGGAAGCCAGGTAGCGTTTGTACCAGCCTTCAACCTGCCGCCGGATGTAGCCTTCGGGTTTGCCGATTTGGTTCAGGCCTGTTTTGTAAATATCAATTTTGTGTAAATCAGCTAGCGTGTCCACGAGCGCTTCGGAGGTAGTTCTCAGTGCCGCTGCCGGCAGGGCCCTGGCGTTGTCGGACTGTGCCCGCAAAATAACTCCCGGCACCCGCTCCATGATGTAAAACGGACAATTCATTACCTGCAGGTCGGTACAAAGGTCAATAGGTTTCGGAATTTTGGTAAAACCCGCCTGCTGAATCATCGTCAGCACCCGAAACTCGCGTTCCATATCGTGGCCCCCTTTGATGTGCTCAGCACCGAAAGGAGGCCGTCGCAGAACATATTCCTGCTGATCCTGAGTTTTGAGCAAGTACGTCAGATTGGAATAGCCTCCCGGAAATTGCCGTACGTCAAGTACAGCAGCAGGCAGGATTTTCTGCGTATGCAGATAGTCCTGCAGTGCATTCACGTTTATTTCTTCACCTGCCCGAACGGCCGCCGGTGCATCGATTTTTAGATTCATGGCTAGCGGGTTTCCTTTCTTTTAACATCCAGTCCGTAGCCTTTCAGAATAGATCGGGCCAGGGCTGATTTGTGAACTTCGTCGGCCCCGTCATAAATCCGGGCGCCGCGCTCGTGTACGTACCAGTACGACAGCAGAATGTCGCTCGTCATGCCCAACGCACCGTGTACCTGAATGGCGCGGTCGATTACGCGCAGCATGGTATTGGCCGTAAAAAACTTTATCATGGAAATTTCTTCACGCACAGCCGCCGCACCCAGTTCGTCAATGTGGCGGGCGGTGCGCAGCACCAGCAAGCGGGCGGCATCGATTTCGGCCCGACTATCGGCAATAAATCCCTGAATAAATTGCTTGTCGCCCAGGACGGTACCTTCTTCCAGCTCACGGCTCACGGCGTAACGGCACATTAGCTCAAAACTCCGCTCGGCAATGCCAATAAAACGCATGCAGTGATGAATACGCCCCGGCCCCAACCGCTCCTGCGCCAGCAAAAAGCCTGCACCCTCGGCGCCGATGAGATTGGCCTGAGGAACGCGTACGTTTTCGTAGCGCAGTTCGGCATGACTTGCCCAGCTGTCACCGCTGTGGCCCATAATTGGAATATTCCGCACGAGGGTTACGCCGGGAGTGTCCATCGGTACCAAAATCTGACTCGCCTGTCGGTGCCGGGCCGCATCCGGGTTGGTCACGGCCATTACCACCGCAAAAGCAGCGCCATCGGCTGAGCTCGTAAACCATTTATGCCCGTTGATCAGGTAGTCCGTTCCGTCTTTGATTGCCGTAGTGCCCATGCGGGTTGGGTTTGACCCGGCAAATTCCGGCTCGGTCATGCTAAAACAACTGCGGATTTCGCCAGCCATCAGAGGTTTGAGGTACCGTTCTTTAAGTGCCTCGGGTGCGTACTTATGCAGCAGTTCGGTATTGCCAATGTCGGGTGCCTGTGTGTTAAATACAAAATGCCCAAAGGGTGAGCGAGCCAGGATTTCACTGATTTGACCAAACTCGCACAGCGTCAGATCCAGCCCGCTATCAGCGGCCGAAAGGTGCAATCCCCAGAGCCCGGCTTCTTTTACCCGTGCTCTTTTTTGTAAAAGTAGCGGTTCAACAACAGAGAAGTTTCCACTTAAATAATCCGTAGTTTCCAGGGGATACAATTCCGTTTCAACGAATGCCTGAATCCGGGGAAGCAGGTGGCGCAGGCGTTCGGTGGCAAATAAATTTTCCATAAATATAGGTTTGGAGATTGGTCAAAGGGTAAAAGCAAGGACCGTTTTGGGTAATAAATTTGGTATGCTTGCATACTGTATAAATTCAAAAATAGTATATTTTGAATAATTAATTCTCCATTTGATTGCTATTCATGACATATAAAGATCAAATAGGGTCATTTTGATAAAAATTCAGAACTTTACAAGTCGTAGCCCCAGGTTTTTCGTTAGGCATTTTAAGAATTGAACTAGCGCTAATTAATCAGGATTTTGAGCTACTTGCTAACTTGCATATTTATATCTAATGACCATAGACCAGGTTTTTGAAGATTTTGGAAAATTACGGGTACTCGTCGTAGGAGACGTCATGCTCGACTCCTACGTGTGGGGAAAAGTAGAGCGGATTTCACCCGAAGCGCCCGTTCCGGTAGTTAACGTTGGCCGACGCGAATACCGCCTTGGCGGCGCCGGAAACGTACTTTTGAATGTGCAGGCGCTTGGAGCTGAGGCCATTATCTGTACCGTAATTGGCAACGACGGTCCCGGCGATAGTTTGCAGCAGGAGTTGGTCGGGCGCGGGCTTAGCTGTCAGGGCCTGATTCGGAGTGAGGACCGGATTACTACCATTAAAGAGCGGATCATTGCGGGCTCGCAGCAAGTGGTGCGCATTGATACCGAAACGGACGCGCTGATTTCTGACACCGAACGCAATCAGCTGATTGCCAAGGCAAAGGAGCTCATTCCTACTTGTCAGGTAGTTATTTTTGAAGATTATGACAAAGGCGTGCTTAGCCCCGAGGCTATCACCGAAATCACCGCTTTTGCCAACGAACATCACGTTCCTACGGTAGTAGATCCCAAGAAAAGAAATTTTCTGGCCTACTGCCACACCACGCTTTTTAAACCCAACCTGAAAGAACTCCGGGAAGGGCTCAAAGTAGAGGTTGATGTTCAGGATAAAGAAGCGTTCAAGTCCGTAGTGCAGCATTTAATTACGACTCTGGAAGCAAAAGGGGCGCTCATTACGTTGTCAGAATATGGCGTTTATATTGACTTTCAGGATCAAACTTACCACCTTCCGGCGCATCGCCGCAGCATAACGGATGTTTCGGGGGCGGGCGACACTGTCATCAGCATTGCGGCCTGCTGCGTGGCACTTGGTTTGTCTCCGCAAATCATTGCGGGTTTGTCCAATTTAGGCGGGGGCCTTGTTTGCGAGCAGGTAGGCGTGGTGCCCATAGACAAGGCACGGCTACAACTCGAAGCCGAACGGGTAGGCATGTTTCGCTAAGGAATATCTAATGAAAGCCTGGTACTGATTTATCTTTATTTTTTATAAATAGAAAACAAAAACAACTTTACTGTCGAACGAAAAGCCTTATGAATCAACCTGAAAACATAGCCATTCCTCAGCGCCATCCCCGGCCATTTATCGGGGAGGAGTTTGCGCTTACGAGCTGGGAGGATGTGCAGCCGTTATTTGATAATCTTAAAACCCGAGAAATTAGTAACGCAGCGGACCTGCGGCAGTGGTTTCTGGATCGCAGTGAGCTGGAATCTTACCTTTCCGAAAACTTTGCCTGGCGCTACATTCGGCAAACCTGCGACACCACGAGCAAAGAACTGATCGAATCGCTGCAATTTTTTATCAGTGAAATTCAACCGCAGCTCGCCATGTACGGCAACGATCTTGACCTGAAAGCCGCCGACAATCCATTCCTGAAAGAATTGACAGATCAGGGTTTTGACGTGGCGATTCGGGGAATGATGAAATCCATTGAGATTTTCCGGGAAGAAAACGTGGCGCTTCAAACGCAACTCCAAACCGAAGAACGCCGCTACGGCGCTATTGCCGGAGCGATGACGGTTACGCTCGACGGGGAGGAAATGACTCTCCAAAAAGCCGCCGACCGCCTCCAAAGTACCGACCGGGCCGTGCGTGAAGAAGCCTGGCGGGCCATCAGCGAGCGCCGTTATCAGGACCACGAAACGCTTGACGAACTCATTCAGAAGCTTATTCAACTGCGGGATCAGGTGGCGACAAATGCGGATTTCGCTACTTATCGTGACTATATGTTTGCGGCAATGGGGCGCTTTGACTATACTCCCCAGGACTGTTTTGAGTTTCATGATGCAGTATGCGAGGCCGTAGTGCCGATGCTGGATGATATGGCACAACAACGGAAAAATTCGTTGCAAGTCGATGCGCTGCGTCCCTGGGATGCCAAGGTAGACCCCGAAGGACGGTCGCCTCTGAAACCCTTTGAATCCGGCCAGGAATTGCTCGATAAAACGATCCGCTGTTTCTCCCGCCTGGATAGCTATTTAGGTGATTGCCTGCGGATTATGAAAACCATGGGACATCTTGACCTGGAATCCAGAAAAGGGAAAGCTCCCGGTGGGTATAATTATCCGCTGGATGAAATTGGTGTTCCATTTATCTTTATGAATGCCACGTCTAATCTGCGCGACATGGTGACTCTGCTCCACGAAGGTGGCCACGCCGTGCATTCGCTGCTTACCCGCGACCTGGCGCTGAATGCCTTCAAACATCCGCCTTCCGAGGTTGCTGAGCTGGCATCGATGTCCATGGAGTTACTTACAATGGATTTTTGGGATGAGTTTTTTGAAAATGAGGAAGACCTCCGCCGGGCTAAAATCCAGCATCTTGAATCCATCATCGAAACGCTGCCGTGGGTGGCAACGGTCGATAAGTTTCAGCATTGGATGTACGAAAATCCTGCCCACACAGCGCAGCAGCGCTCGGAAGCCTGGGTAAAAATTTATACCGAATTTGCCGATTCTGTGACCGACTGGAATGGCCTGGAAGCCTATCGCGCGTACAGCTGGCAGCGGCAGTTGCATATTTATGAAGTGCCGTTTTACTACATCGAGTACGGCATTGCACAACTGGGGGCCATTGGGGTGTGGAAAAACTACCGGGAAAATCCGGAAGCAGGTTTGCAGGGCTACCTCAATGCTCTGAAACTTGGCTACACGGCACCCATTGGCAAAATTTATGAAGCTGCTCAGGTACCTTTCGATTTTTCCAAAAAGCATATTACCGAGCTCATGAATTTTGTAAAAACAGAACTTGATGCTTTACGATAAATAATTGATAAACAGAACAAAAGTAAAGTCATTGCCCCAAAAAGGTAATGACTTTTTTTATACGGAAGGCTCCGCTTTCGGAATAGCTTTTGCGGAAGCAGCATCAATGGGAACAACCATGCGGGCGATAAAAATACTGGCAAAAATAGCCGCCATTGCCAAAAAACCAACGGTGCCGTAGCCAGTCAGCTCACCGGTAGAGGTTTTGCCAATGAGCACACCCGCTCCGTAAGTAGCAAGTGCCTGTGCCAGCAATTGTACAGACGAGTTGATAGCCATAAATCCACCCCGCTGCTGAGGAGATACTACCGAAGTCGTCATTGCCTGCGTCGGAACAAGTCGTCCGTTGGAGAAGACAAAAAATAATCCTGAAACAAATAACACATAGCTCAACGGTGCCGGAGGCATGTGGGTAATTAGGTAAATGGGTAGCATCGAAAGTAGCGCAAACACTACAAAAATCGGGAACTTGCCTCGTTTGTCAGCCAGCTTGCCAACCAATGGCGCCGAGAAGATAGTCAGAGCGCCGCCGACCAGATAAATCAGATAAATGTCAGTTTCGCTAAACCCAACATTGGCGACCAAATAGGGAGAAATAAATGGGATAATGCTGAAATGCCCCACCATAATGGTTGTTGTCAGGAATAGCGCCCGCATCTGATTTGGATTTCGCAGGATAGTTGTCAGAACAGCAATAGGACTGGGCCGCAGCTGCTTGCTCACGAGGTGGGCGTCCATGCGGGGCACAAACTGCCAGATAAGCGCCAAAACGCCTATTCCCAAAAAACCAACAAACAAAAATGGAGCATGCCAGCTGAACTCCGTAGCGATGTAGAGTCCAAATGGAACCCCAACGACCGAGGCTGCCGAAAAGGCCGTCATGACAATAGACATGGCCTGCGCCCGCCGCTCGTACGCAAATACATCGCCGACAATGGACAAGACCTGTGAGCCAAGAATGCCGCCAAAAACTCCGGCGAAAATACGCGCGGCAATCAGTAGCGGATAGGTTGGAGCCAGACCGCAGGCCAGCGTGCCAATCACAAAACCGGTATAAGCTGCCAATACAACCTGCTTGCGGGGAAAGCGATCGACGATGAAGGCGGCCAGAAAACCGGAAATTCCGGCGCTTAAACTATACGAGGAAACTATAAAGCCAAATGCCTGAGGACCAATAGAAAAGTGCCGCATCAGCTGAGGGCCGAGCGGCATCATAATCATGAAATCAACAATATGAGTGAAATTGATACAGGCTAAAACAAATAATAATACCTTTTCTGCACGAGTCATAAAACACCAGGAAAGAAAAGCGACACGACGGAAAAGAAATCAAAATTCCGTTATTCGCTCACTAATTTATCAATGAGTCGGTTAAAATCTTCTACGAAATCATCATAGTACTTGCCGGTGCCGGGGCCCGAAAACCCGGTATGGATACTACGCACTTTTCCTTTTTTATCCACAATCAGCGTGGTCGGAAAGGACATCACGTGGTTGAGCATGGGCAGGGCGCGGGCGGCCGAATCCTTATCACTAAGTCCGGCCAGCAAAATAGGATACTCTACCTGATAGCGTTCGGCCATACGCTTCATTTTTGGGGCAGAAACCTCCAGTTTATCAGATCGCTCGAAGGCAAGGCCGATAATTTCCACGCCACGCTCCCGATTTTTTTTGTACCAGGGCGACAAAAAGTTGGTTTCATCCATACAATTTGGACACCACGAGCCCATGATCTGTACCACCACTACCTTATTTTTATAGGCAGGATCTTGCAGCGATACCTGCTTACCGCTGGCATCTGGAAAACTAAAATCGAGGGTTTCATAGCCGGGTTTGAGGTAGGTCAGGCTGTTGGCATCGGGCAAAGTGGCGTTATCGTTTCGCTGAGCAGTCCAGTTTTCGTACCAGGTCGTTCCGGCCCAAAAACCACCTTTCAGTGAGCCGTCGGCTTGAATTTTTGCTTTAAATAAAAAAATATGCGAGCCATCAAAGCAGGAAAGATACAGGCTGTCGCCCCGAACATCTCCGGCCAAATAGCGATAATCGCCCGTGGGAGTCAGGAATGTTCCGGTAACGGTAGCGCCCTGTTGGTCAAAAATTCCGACGGCCACAGCAGAATCTTTGCCCGTTTCGCCCTGGAAAGTTACGGCCCATTTTCCGTTTACAGACGGAGTTTTAGCAGCGGGGTCGGGTTTGAAAAATCGATACTCTTCGCCAAAAGAGGCTTCAAAGGGTAGCTCGCCGGCAAACTGCCCGACGCGGTAGCGCCGCCAAACACCCTTGATCTGATCACCATCAATTTTTCCAATCAGTTCAGAATCAAACAACTCCATCGGAATGTGTAAAGAGTCGTTGGCGATGTATGCCGTATCAAGTTTAAGCCGCTCGCTGCCGTTAAGCGCAAAAGCCGTATAGGTTTTGCCGTCGGAGTTGGGCTGAATGTCAAGCAGGAAAGGCAGGGTATGAGCCTCACGGAGGAGAGTAGCGCGCCAGATTCCGGTTTTAAGTTCGGGAGATTGAGAAGAAGTACATGCCACAAAAGAAGTACTGAAAATAACCAATAACCAGCGGCTCAGGTGTTTCATAATCAATGAATTATGAGTTATTATAGAGGTTTTGTTAAAAATTAAATCCGAAAAAAGGAAACGGGGGTACCCTGGAAAATCATTAAGTTTGTAACGGACTTGCCGCAAGAATAAGTTCCTCGCCACGTTGCTAATTAAAGTATGGAATCCCCAACTAACTATCACGCCCCCGTCATGTTGCCCGAATGCCTGGAAGGCCTCGCGATCCGTCCTAACGGCATCTATGTGGATGTAACGTTTGGGGGAGGCGGGCATTCCCGGCCCATTCTGGACCGCCTGACTACGGGCACCCTGCTTGCCTTTGATCAGGATGCCGACGCTGCCGCCAATGCCGTAGCTCTCAAAGACGACCCGCGCTTTGTGTTTGTGGCCGCCAATTTCCGGCATTTGCGCCGCTATCTGAAACTTCATAAAATTGAAAAAGTAGACGGCATTCTGGCCGATTTGGGCGTTTCTTCCCATCAGTTCGACACCGCCGAGCGGGGATTTTCGACCCGCTTCGAAGCTGATCTGGACATGCGTATGAACCGCCAAAGCGAAAAAAATGCCCGGCAGGTGCTTAATGAGTACAACGCTGCTGAGCTTCAAACAATCCTTGGGCGCTACGGAGAAGTGCACAATGCCCGTACCCTGGCCGAGGCTATTTATGCCGCAAGGCTCAATACGCCCATCGAAACCGTCAATGATCTGAAAGATGTGGCGGGCCGTTTTGCTCCCCGTCATCGTGAAAACAAATACTTTGCGCAGGTTTTTCAGGCACTGCGCATTGAAGTCAACGATGAGTTGCTGGTGCTGGAAGAATTTCTGGCTCAGACACCCGACGTACTGGCGCCCGGCGGCCGGTTGGTGGTGATGTCGTACCACTCGCTGGAAGATCGGCTGGTCAAGAATTTTATCAACAAGGGAAAATTTGATGGAGAGGTAGAAAAGGATTTTTTTGGAAACGAAATCAAGCCCCTCCGCTCGATCACCCGAAAGCCCCTGGAAGCTACGCCCGAAGAAACCGCCCGAAACCCACGCGCCCGAAGCGCCAAGCTTCGCATTGCCGAGCGCCTGCCCTGAGTTTTTCAGGATCCACCCACACCTTTTCTTCTATTTCAAAACAGCGCCCTTTACCCTTAAAATCTATGGCAGAAAATAAAAGAATAGATCGCTCCAAACCCGCTCCTCCTCCTCCAAAACGTAAGTTCTCGTTGTTTCAATGGTTGAGCCGGTTTTTGCCTTTGGGAAAAGTATTTGGTGAAAAAAATGAAACCAACAAAGACCTGATTCCCATTCGGTATTTTTACTATTTTTTGTGGGTGGTGTTTTTGCTGCTCGTTTATGAGCGAATCGGCTACCTTTCGGAGCAATACGTACGGCGCAGCCTGGTTCTGAAAAAGGAAGTAGAAGATCTTCGGGCCGAGTATACAACCATCAAAGCCGAGTATATGAAAAGCGGCAAGCAGTCGGAGGTAGTACAAAAGGTACAGGGCACGGGTCTGGAAGAAAACCTGACGCCACCGCATAAATTAGTCGCACCTGTGCAGGAGTGAAAATCGGCATTATTCAGGACAACAGGGTTTTTAAGTTTTATTCTGCCACTTACATACGTGCCATAAGAAGGAGGAAGTTAAGAGAGTTGAGGAATATAAAATCGGGTTTCATTTTGAAGAAGATAAATATTTGATAATCAATTATTTAATTCATTGAAATATGGAGATTAATACCATTGAAGATCTACAAAATAAAATTGTAGAAGCTTTGAAAATAGCATCTAAAAAACTCATAGAAACCAAAAAAAGAAATCGTCAGTAAATAGCGATTAGTGTAGAGGGCAAAATAAAAACTTTTACGCCAGAATAATTCACTATGACCACAAGATTCCAAAACTTACATTCAGTAAAAGGTGGATTTTTTGCAAAAAATAGAACTAGAAAATAGCCATGAAATAGTCAGGGGATCATTAAATTACCTCCATTTCACACACACTACACGTATTTTTGAAGTCTAAAAAGTTTTATGAAACGCCAGGAAGAACCAAAAACAAACGAAAAACAAGCGTTGATCAACCGGGCCTACCTGGTTGCGGGGAGCCTTGTGGTGCTGGCCCTATTTGTGGTGATAAAGTTGGTCAGGGTGCAATACTACGAAGTATACAAAGAAAAAACCTGGGCGCAGCATGCTGAGCAGCAGGATCAGAAATTGGATACGGTAGAAGCCATGCGGGGCAATATTTATGCAAGCGATGGTAGTTTATTGGCCACTTCTTTGCCTTTTTATAAAGTGGGCATTGACCCGAGCGTGGCCGATAGCGCCTATTTTGCTGATCATCTGGATCAGGTGGCGGGTTATTTTGCTACGCAGTTTGGAGAATATTCCAAGGGCTACTACCTGGAACGAATCCGGAACGCGCGGGCAGCCAAAAAGCGATACGTACCGCTTTTGAGCCGGGCAGTCAATTATCTGGAACGGGAAAAAATAGAAACCTGGCCATTTTTTCAAAAAAAGAAATCCAAAGGCGGCAAATTTGATCCCGAATACCGCCGCTATCGTCCGTTTTCGCCCATGGCTGACCGTACTATCGGCGCGCTTGATCCCGGAACCGGGCACGGTCGGGTAGGTTTGGAGGCAAGTTTTGACAAACAACTCGCCGGTACGGATGGCATTAGTTGGGTAGAAGTACTGCCCGGAGGAGTGAAAATTCCGGTGGGCGACGAACTGAATATTCGCCCCGAAGCGGGCTACGACATTCATAGTACGCTGGATATTAATTTTCAGGATGTGGCCGAATCTGCGCTGAAAAAGGCCCTGGAAAATTATAAGGCAAATTTTGGTTGTGTCGTGGTGATGGAGGTTGCTACGGGTAAAATCAAGGCGATGTCTAACCTGACTCGCAAAGGCCCCAATGAATTTAGCGATGATAAAAACTACGCACTGACGTTTGGTGCGGATCCGGGCTCTACTTTCAAACTTGCTACCATGATGGCGATTTTGGAAGAAACCGGCATCAATCCTGACGAAATCTGGGTAGACACAAAAAATGGCCGTATGAACTACGGCAAAGTTTCCATTGAAGATTCGCATACAGGCGGATTTGGAAAAATCACGGCTAGCCAGGTGCTCGAAAAATCGTCCAACATTGGTACGCATCTTTTGATGCAAAAGTATTTTTATAAAAAACCCGATAAATACCTCGAATACCTGGATAAATTTAGGTTAAAAGACCGAACGGGCCTGGCGATGCAGGGAGAAACCGCGCCGTTGATCCGCGACCGGAGTTCCAAGTTATGGAGTAAATCATCATTGACCTACATGTCTTACGGCTACGAGATGCGCCTGGCCCCGATTCAGATTCTGGCACTTTACAACGCCATTGCCAACAACGGCTACTGGGTGCGGCCCATGATTGTGGAGCAGGTCAGAAGCTCCGCCGAAGTCATTGATCAGTTTGAGCCCTACGTGGATTCCAGTCCGCTATGCTCAGAAAAAACCCTGCGAAAGATACGCTCCATGCTGGAAGGCGTTGTGCAACGGGGCACCGCGCCACTGCTTAAAGAAAGCCCGTATCTGATCGCTGGCAAAACAGGTACTGCACAGAAAACGGTCAATGGTAAATATTTAAAAAATCGGGCCCTACGTACCTCTTTTGTGGGCTATTTCCCCGCCAACCGTCCAAAGTATAGTTGCTTTGTGCTGGTAGATAATTCCCTCGGGTCAGGAACGGAACTTTATGCAAGTGAAGTAGCAGCCCCGGTTTTTAAACAAGTAGCCGACCGCATTTATGCCTACGATCTCAGCCTTCACGAGCCGGCAAAGATAAAGACCTCCGAAACAGCAGCCACCGTTCAGTTTGCCGGAAAAGCTACCGATATGCAGCTGTTGGCCGAAACCCTGCACCTCAGCCCTATCACGGGCACCGAAGACGAATGGGTACATGGCAGCGTAGGAACCAAAGGGAAAACCCGGTATAAGACACAATCTATTGAAAAATCGGACGTGCCTGATTTGCGCGGAATGCCCCTGCGGGATGCGTTGTTTATCATGGAAAACAAAGGCTTTCGGGTAACATTCAAAGGAAAAGGAAAAGTGGTGTCGCAATCGCTGACGCCGGGCTCCACGGTTTCGGGGCAAAAAAGTATTATGCTAAGCTTACAATAGACTATGGAAAATCCAGAAAAGACAATACAGCTCCTGACTCTGCTCGAAGCAATCCCTGATGCGGTGGTGGTAGGCTCCACACAAAAGTCTATTCAGGCTCTATCGGCTGACTCCCGGAAGGTCCAAAGCGGCACGCTGTTTATTGCTGTGCCGGGTACTCAAACCGACGGGCATGACTACATTCCCAAGGCCATAGAGTTAGGCGCAGCGGCCGTACTTTGTGAGGCTTTGCCTGCTCAAACTCTGCCCCACGTAACATATATTCAGGTAGTAAATTCAGCGCTTGCTATGGGGCTGATAGCATCGGCATTTTACGGGCATCCGTCCCGGGAAATTACCCTTGTGGGCGTCACCGGAACCAACGGCAAAACCTCCGTTGCTACGCTGCTGTTCAATCTTTTTCGTGAGCTGGGCTACCGCTGCGGGCTGTTGTCGACGGTACAAAATCAAATGGAAGACGAGGTTATACCCACTACGCACACCACACCCGACTCCCTAACCTTGCAGGCTCTGCTGGAAAAAATGAAGCAAAATGGTTGCTCGCATGTATTCATGGAAGTGAGCAGTCATGCCGTGGTGCAGCAGCGTATTGCCGGGTTAACCTTTGCCGGAGGTATTTTTACCAATATTTCTCACGATCATCTCGATTTTCACAAAACATTTGACCACTACATAAAGGCTAAAAAGGGCTTTTTTGACCAACTGCCTAAACATGCGTTTGCTTTGGTAAATATCGACGACCGTCGGGGTACGGTAATGGTGCAAAATTGCGCGGCTCGGGTAGAGACGTATTCTTTACAGACAATGGCTTCATTCAAAGGCAAAATCCACGCAGAAACTCTGTTTGGAATGCACATGGATGTCAATGACGTGGAGGTATGGTTTCGTCTGATTGGCCGCTTCAATGCCTATAACCTGCTGGCCGTGTACGGTGCGGCTATTCTGCTGGGGCAGGATCCCGACGCGGTGCTATCGATCGCTTCTGATCTTCGGAGTGCGCCCGGTCGCTTTGAGCAAATCCGCTCGCCTCAGGATGTCACGGCGATTGTGGATTACGCCCACACGCCCGATGCGCTGCAAAATGTACTGGAAACGATTGCTCACTTGCGGACTGCCAATGAAAACGAACGCATGGCTGAGGTAATTACGGTGGTAGGTTGCGGAGGAAATCGGGATGCGGAAAAACGCCCTAAAATGGCAGCTATCGCCTGCGAATTAAGCAGTCGGGTTTTTCTAACGTCCGACAATCCGCGCCACGAAGAACCACAGGAAATACTGGATCAGATGTTGAAAGGCGTACCACCACAGGAATACCGCAAGGTAACGGTTTTGGCCGACCGACGCGAAGCTATTCAGCGCGCCTGTGCCGAGGCACAACCGGGAGATATTGTTCTGGTGGCCGGAAAAGGGCACGAAACGTATCAGGAAATCAAAGGTGTAAAATTTGATTTTGACGATAAAGCCGAAGTGCGCCGGGCGTTCGGAATGCCGGAAAATGGCTAGAACGCCATCCGTATTTTTGGTGACGGAGTAGCGAATGGCTTACCCGAAAAAAGAAAATACCGGGAGCCACATGATAAAGGTATTGGATAAAACAGCAATTTTGCGAATCATTTTCCCGCACTTTCAATTTTCGCGTTCATGCTTTACTATTTGTTCGACTATCTCGACAAACAATTTAATTTCCCCGGAGCGGGTGTATTTCAGTACATTTCTTTTCGCGCGCTGGGGTGTACCATCTTGTCCCTGCTGATTGCGGCGGTTTATGGCCGGAAAATGATTGACCTGCTGCGACGCAAGCAGGTAGGGGAGACGATCCGGGATTTGGGTCTCGAAGGTCAGCTCGAAAAGAAAGGCACTCCCACAATGGGCGGGTTCATTATTCTGGCGTCGCTGCTGGTGCCGGTGCTTCTTTTTGCCCAACTTACCAATGTCTACATAGTCCTGCTGATTATTACGGCCGTCTGGACCGGAATGATCGGTTTTTTAGATGACTATATCAAAAAATTCAAGAATAATAAGGAAGGCCTCCACGGGCGGTTTAAGGTAATCGGACAAATCGGCCTGGGCGTAATTGTTGGACTGACGCTTTCTTTCAACGACCACGTACGCATTCGGGTCTACGATCAGCCGCTGCTCAGCTCTACCCTGGGCGAAGTACAACGCTATCAGGATATTGTGCATCCGACAATTACTACGGTACCTTTTATAAAAAATAACGAATTTGATTACAGCGCCTTGCTGTTTGGCTGGTTGCCACCCGAGTATACCTGGATTATTTACACCCTTGTAGCTATTTTTATCATTACGGCTGTGTCCAACGGCGCCAACATTACAGACGGAATCGACGGACTGGCAGCGGGTATTTCGGGCATTATTGCCCTGACGCTCGGGGTACTGGCGTATTTGTCCGGAAACGCCAAGTTTGCCCAATATCTTAACATCATGTACATTCCCAATTCCGGAGAACTCGTGATTTTTTGTGCGGCCTTTGTGGGGGCCTGTGTCGGGTTTTTGTGGTACAATGCCTATCCTGCACAAGTTTTTATGGGCGATACGGGCAGCCTGATGCTCGGCGGAGTAATTGCCGTGCTGGCATTGGCCGTGAGGAAAGAATTGCTGATTCCGATTATGTGTGGAGTTTTTCTGGCAGAAAATCTTTCGGTCATTATGCAGGTGAGTTATTTTAAATACACCAAAAAACGATACGGTGAAGGGCAACGGATTTTCCTGATGTCGCCCTTGCACCATCATTTCCAGAAAAAAGGCTACCACGAATCCAAAATCGTGACTCGTTTCTGGATTGTAGGCATCATTTTAGCCATCATGACCCTCGTAACGCTGAAACTGCGGTAAGACCTGAGTCGTTATTGGTTTTTAGTTCAAAAAAGCTTTAAAGCCCGGCGGGAATTTTCCGCCGGGCTTTTCCGTATACTTACTATCCATGCGATTCTATCCCGACATTCCATGCAGGGCATTCCATGCAGGGCATTCCATGCGGGGCATTCCATGCGGGGCACAGATTTTTTATTTTAAATCTTGAAAATACAAATTTGACTCATGAATTATCCTACGATTGTACTAACCGAAGACTCTCCTGCAACTTCTGATATTACCGCTGAATATGAGGTCGTTCGTCGCTATTCCGTAGACTTGTGTACGCCGCTCCAAAGGGAAGATTATATCCCTCAGCCCGTCGATTTTGTGAGTCCGCCCAAATGGCACCTGGCGCATACAACCTGGTTTTTTGAGGAATTTATTTTGGTTAAAAACCTTCCGGACTATGAGCGTTTTCACCCTGATTTCAGCTACCTGTTCAATAGTTACTACAACCACGTGGGCAGCCGGGTGGTGCGTACCGACCGGGGGAATATTACCCGGCCCGGTGTGGAAGAAGTCTACACCTATCGCCGCTATGTGGATGATGCCATGCGTCAACTATTGGCTACTCCTGTGTTGCCTGCTGACCTTCGCGAACTGGTCGTGCTTGGGTTAAATCATGAGCAACAACATCAGGAATTACTGATTACAGACCTAAAATTTATTCTGGGGCATAATCCTATTTTTCCTGTGTATAAGCAGGGCTTTTCATTGCTGAATCAGGTCAATGAAAAGTCGGGAGAAGTAGTGATACCCGAAGGTTTGTATGACATTGGGTTTGAAGGAGAAGGCTTTTGCTACGACAACGAGCTCGCCCGGCACAAAGTATTTCTCGAAGAATTTACGATACAAAACGGCCTGGTTACCAATGGCGAATACATGGAATTTATGCAGGATGGTGGTTACCGTAACTTCGACCTATGGCTCGACGAAGGCTGGCAGTGGGTCACTGCCCAACGGGCCGAAGCACCGTTGTACTGGCATTGGGTAGACAATCGCTGGCAGCAGTATACCCTCAGCGGTTTGCAGGAAGTACAGCCCGGTCAGATACTTTGCCACATCAATTATTACGAAGCTGCGGCCTATGCAAGCTGGAAAGGCATGCGTTTGCCTACCGAATTTGAGTGGGAAATTGGCTCTGCACACATGCCGTGGGGGCAGCGTTGGGAATGGACGCAGAGTGCTTATTTACCTTATCCACGTTTTTCAAAAGCTCCGGGCGCTATCGGCGAATACAACGGCAAGTTTATGATCAATCAAATGGTGTTGCGGGGAGCGTCATCGGCTACATCGCCGGGCCACAGCCGGGCTACCTACCGCAATTTTTTCCACCCGCATTTGCAATGGCAATGCACGGGTATACGACTGGTGCGTTGACGCCTGGAATTCATTTTTTTTACTTCTAAAAATTTCTCAACGTTGCAATCAACATCCACCGAAATCAGAAACCCATTTGCCGAAGAAGTAGCCAAAGGGCTGTCGGCAAAGCAGAAATATATTTCCTCCAAATATTTTTATGACGATGAGGGAAGTCGGCTTTTTCAGAAAATAATGGAGCTGCCTGAGTACTATCCTACGCGCGCCGAAATGGAGATCTTAACGCAACAGCCGACAGAAATTGCCGCTGCCTTGCGGTTTAGAGGTTCATTTAATATTATCGAATTAGGTGCCGGAGATGGACTGAAAACCAAGGAGTTGCTTCGTTTTCTGGTGCAGCAGCAGGCAGATTTCACCTACATTCCAATTGATATTTCGGAAGAAGCGATGGTACATCTGCGCGCCGGGCTTGCATCAGCTTTACCCAATCTGAAAGTTAATCCGTTGGTAGGCGACTATTTTGAAGTGCTGGAAAAGCCTGATATTGAGCACATTCCTAATTTATTTCTTTTTTTGGGAGGAAATATCGGAAACTACGAGAAAGGCGAAACTCTGGACTTGCTGCACATGCTTTGGGAGCGCATGAATTCGGGCGATCGGTTGCTGACGGGTTTTGATTTACGTAAAAATCCGGATCTTATAAAAAAAGCGTACGACGATTCGCAGGGCGTTACCCGGGCGTTTAATCTAAACTTGCTGCATCGCATGAATCGGGAGCTGGGCGCTGAGTTTCGGCCCGAAACCTTCGATTTTTACAGCTATTACAACCCGTATACAGGAGAAGTCCGTAGCATGCTTGTGAGCAAAACTGCGCAAACAGTGTACATCAAAGAACTGGATCAAGCCTTTGATTTTCAGGAGAATGAATTAATCAGGACCGAACTTTCCAAAAAATATACGCTGGACGAAATAGAGCTTTTGGCGCGGGAAAGCGGGTTTGTGTCAGAACAGCATTTTCTGGATTCCAATCGCTATTTTACGGATAGTTTGTGGCTAAAACCCTGAACAGAATCTGGAAACAACGGGTTACGTTTTTTTGTAGAAATAATTGCCAAAAAAATAGCGGTACCGCTTTACGGTAATTCAGTGGATTACTCGTCTTAGTTTAAATATAGTTACCAGAAAAATTGGCTTTTTTCGTTTAAAAAGAGCGTTTCGTTTTATCAGATCCATCCGTTCCTAACCTGTCTGTTCCGTTCATGTGTAGTCAGAATACCATCTTGCGTACCCGCCTTCTTGTAGGATTATTTTTATGTTTTGGTTTAGTGATTTCCCGGCCTGTGCAGGCTGTGCAAGTCCCGGCAGATTCGATTCCCGAAGAAAACCGTTTTACCAAAACCGTCCTTTCCAACGATCTCAACGAGCCGATGGAGCTGGCTATCGCACCGGATGGCAAGGTGTTTTTTACGGAGCGAAAAGGGAATTTCTATATGTATGACCCCGCCGAAAAAAAGACGCGGTTGATTCGTGAGTTTCCGGTTTTTTGGGAAACCAAATACGGCAATGGACTTATTGGCCTGGCGCTTGATCCTGATTTTGAGAAAAATCATTTCGTCTATTTTTATAACACACCTATTTCCGAAACACCCAAACAGCACGTGTCGCGCTTTACTATGCGGGACGATTATACGCTGGATGTTGAGTCTGAAAAAATCCTGATTGAAATACCGATTGACTACGAAATAAGCCGACATACGGGCGGCTCGCTGGCATTTGGTCCCGACGGAAATTTGTACATTTCTACGGGAGATAATACGAGCCCGTTCGCTTCCAATGGCTTCACACCCATAGACGAGCGCCCCGACCGAACGCTTTTTGACGATCAGCGCTCAGCCGCTAATCCAAATGATTTGCGGGGGAAAATCCTGCGGATTCATCCCGAACCGGACGGGAGCATCACGATTCCGGACGGCAATCTTTTTCCGAAAAATACGCCCGGTACGCGTCCCGAAATCTATATTATGGGTTGCCGCAATCCGTACCGAATTACGGTCGATCCTTTGACATCGTTTTTGTATTGGGGTGAAATCGGGCCGGATGGCGGCAAAGACGGCGATCGTGGTCCCCGCGGGTACGATGAGTTTAATCAGGCAAAAAAAGCGGGAAATTTTGGCTGGCCCTACTTCATTGGAAACAACATAGCCTACCGCGATTTTGATTTTGCAACCGAAAAAATCGGTCCTGCGTTTGACCCTGAAAATCCCGTAAACGATTCGCCAAATAATACCGGAATCAAGAACTTACCCCCGGCTCAAAAAGCACTGATCTGGTATCCCTACGACGAATCGCCGGAGTTTCCTGAACTGGGCAAAGGCGGGCGCAGTGCCATCATTGGCCCGGTGTATCACTTTGATCCGGCGCTGAAATCGGCTACAAAATTTCCTGCCTATTTCGACAAAGCGCTATTCATTACCGAGTGGATGCGCAATTGGGTATTTGCCGTACGGCTGGACAAAAACCACGATTATCAGGGTATGGATCAATTTATGCCGCAAACGGGAGACTTTCGTCGGCCTATCGACATGACCTTTGGGCCTGATGGCTCGCTGTATGCCCTCGAATATGGCTCGGTCTATGGCATTGATAACGATGATGCCCGGCTGGTCAGGATTGACTACAATGCCGGAAACCGCGCACCGGTGGCCGTTATTTCGGCAAGTGATACGCTGGGAACTGCGCCGCTGACGGTTCGGTTTGAAGGAGCCAAAAGCTATGATCTGGATCAGGATGAACTGACGTATGCCTGGAAATTTGATGGAAAAACGGTTTCATCTACTGATTCCAAAACAGCTTTTACCTTTAAGAAAAACGGCATTTTTCCGGTGGTGCTCACGGTAACAGATCGGGTAGGCCTGAGCCACAACGATACGCTGATGATTGGCGTCGGAAACACCCTCCCGCAGGTTAGTATTGAAACGGCTGGTAATCGAACATTCTATTTCGATAATCAAGCGTTTAACTATGCAGTCAAAGTAAAAGATAAGGAAGATAAAGTCATTGACCCAAAGCGTATTAAGGTACAGTTTAACTTCATTCCGCAGCTTGCCAATCAGGCCGCTCTTATTGGGCATCAGGATACTGACGAAAATGTAGATTTGGGTAAAAGTCTGCTGGAAAAAAGCGATTGTAAAGCTTGCCATCAATTAAATAAACCTTCGGTTGGCCCGGCTTTTGCCGATGTTTCTACAAAATACCGGGCCGACAAAGGAGCTTTGGCGCGCCTGGCCAACAAGGTCATTACGGGTGGTGGTGGTGTGTGGGGCGAAATAGCAATGAACGCCCACCCGCAGCTTTCCAAAGAAGAAGCTACGCAAATTGTAAAGTACGTGCTGGCCCTGGGCGAAACCCAAAATTCGCTACCGGCGCAAGGCACAAAAATCCTGAAAGAGCATTTGGAAGAAAAAAAGGCAGGCGTCTATCAGCTGACGGCTTCCTACACCGATGCGGGGGGCGCGATTCGTCCTTTGACGGGCAAAACTTCCCTGTGGCTGCGTTCGGCCAAAGTAGAAGCGGAGCAGGCCGATCAGGTAATTGAAGCAACCAAACAACGCAATGGACTCACAGGTCTTAAAAATGGCTCGATTATTGTTTTTCAGTCTATTGATTTGAAAAACATTAAAAATCTAACCTACCGCTATGCGTTGCCTGGAAAAAATCTGACGATGGAAGTCAGAGAAGGATCGGCTCAGGGTACGGTGATAGGTTCTGTGGAGCTGGCAGCAACTGGAAGTAAGGAAACATTTGCCGAAATATCTTCACCTATTCAGGCAACACCCGGGCTGAAAAAGCTGTATTTTGTGGGTGTCAGGAAAGAAGAAGATGCAGCCGATCCGGTAGTAACGCTGGATTGGATAACGTTTGAACAGTAGGAAGATTTCTGAGTGGTGTGCGGTAATTTTTGAGCGAGAGAGAAGAAGTGTTCCTGCGCAAAAGGTTTGGCTATTGAAAACACAAATTTACTCGCTCAGGATTATGAAACTCATGAAATGGTACCTCTTGCTTATTTTTTTCATTGCCGAAACGGCCACGGCTCAGTCGTTTGAGCGGCCCTATCAGGACGAACGCCGGGCTTACATGGAAATTGGCGTTGGTGCAGGAGCTTCCAAAGCGGGTGCCGCCTACACCGTTAAACCATTATTTCTTGAAAATACACGATTAGGTTGGCAGGTTTTTCTCGCTCCACAAGTAATCGTATCGCCCCGAATCAACCTCGGCCTGCGGCTTGGCGGGGTTTTTAGACCTAAATTTACAGATCTGGAATCCAATAGCGAGTTACAAGGGAAATTTACACCCTATGGACTGCTTTTCGGTGATTATTATTTTGGTGCACCCGGCAAACGAAATACCCGATTTTTTATAGGACTTGGTGGCGGAGGTACTTATATCGGGAAACTTGAAGCACGGCATCTGCAAACTGACGAAGCGTACTTTTTACGTCGAAAAGATCAGGATATTTTTTTAACAATAGTCCCAAGAGCCGGGGTTGTAATTGGTGATTTGAAAATTCAGGTTGAACACATCGTAACTACTCCGTTCAATCCTGATATTACATCCATAACCCTGAGTAATACCATTCCGATGGGGCGGCGAAAGTATTTTTAGGACCGCATTTGCACGTCTTAGTTCAGTTGAAGGCTGCCACTATTTATCATCTCAACTGTTCCTTCATTGTACATAATTTCTTTTACCCGGGCGTTGATTCGATTAATCTGAATTGTATGTCCCGGATTGATAGTAACGCTATCCGTGAATTGAGGGACACACCCGCACGACCAGATTGTGGGGTCAGTCCAGGTGCCGGACGAGACGCTCAGGATGTTCTGCGGGGGAAGAATCGGTAAAATATTTCGCCCAATTCCGGCCACCGCTGCCCCATTCATCAGGTAAGCATTATTGATTAGGGAAGTTTCTGATTTTAACTCAATGTCATCCAGATACCAGCCTTCATAGCCAAAGGATTCATCTTCCCCAAAGAGAAATCGAATGCGAATGGTTTGATTGATAAATGAACTTAGGTCAATCAGAGTATTTACAAAAAAAGGCACGTAACCCGAAAACGCCGGCCTTCCGCCCAGATAATTCGCATAGTCAGAACTGAGCATGTAGTTATAGCCATTTTGAATGATGTATGGTTGCAGATCCATCCAGTTGTTACCGTTATCCGTAGAAATCTCCACGACGCCACCATCATATCCGTCTTCCAGGTCAATGAAATGCCAAAAGGAAAGCATCGAAATACCGGTGCCGAGCGTGTAGGCGGGTGATGTCAGGGCAACGGTAGACACCAAACCTGTATTGAGAACGCGCAAACTGCTGCCGGTACTTCTGAAACGATTGGTTGAAACGCCCCACGCATTGATGCCAGAAAGGGTAGAAGTAGTAAAAGGAGCCAACGTGCTGCCATCAGAAGTCAAATGAATGACTTTATCATAAGGCATATTGTTCTTCACTTCCAGAAAATAAAATGCCTGTTGCCCGGGATTTAGACTGACAGGACCAAAGGTAACTTCCCGCGTGAGAGAGTCATACACTCCACCGCTGAGGTACGTAAGCGTCGATGGAATCGTATCGCGTATGACATAGTTTGAAAAAGCTTCGCAGCTACATGTAACTGTTAATGTGTATGAAAATTCTCCATTTTCCCGTGCGGAGCTTACGTTTGCCGTTTTAGTGATTTGAGCAAAAGGCGTATCGAAAGCGGCAACCTGATCGGTATAACTATCACTATTTCCCTGTGATGCCCCTGCGCCCAGTCCGCGCCGGGCAAAAGCCCGCCAAATGGCACAACTATACGCACCGTTGAAAAGAAGTGTATCGGCCAGTAAAATTGCATTGCGCGCATCTACGAATCCGGGTGAGCAGGGCTGAATTTTAAGTGCCTCGGTTACGAGCCGCATCGCAATCGTATTTCCGCCCGGCGACTCTGCTTCATAGAGGTTAGGACTGATTTGTCCGGTTTGCTGAATGATTTCCCAGGTCATATCCCAAATCATAGTACACCAAACAGATCCAATGTAATGAACACTGCTCGAATTGGCTACATAGGCATAGGTCATTGGGTTTACGTTCATGTTGGTTGTGTAGGGATACGTTCGGATGCCGCTTCCGGTGGCAGGTTGTGCCAGGGCGTAGGTTCCGATAGGACGCAGGTCGGCGCCCTGACTTAGGAGCGCATTGGCCCAATTGGTCGTAAACATCAGCGCGTAGTAGTCGCTCCATCCTTCGCCCATTTGCTCAGCGTTGCTCAGGCACGTAACCTGCGAGGGACCGCCCGTCAGGCGGGTAGAAATGCCATGTCCGTATTCATGAACAATGATGCCATTATCAAAATCGCCGTCACGTTGGATTGAAGAGCCGGAAGGTGGATCAAAAAGATACATTTGCATGCGGGGGCGGCTGCCATCGGGTGGAGTCGAAAAATTGGCGTTGTTGGCTCCGCTTCCGTCCTGTGCATCGGCCAATACGTAGTCTCCGCCAGCTCCGCCTCGCCCCAGGTTATTGTTCTGAAAATTCCCCCGCAGTTCATCAAATCCATAGCGATACATGACATCGTGAATGATGTTGTTCCAATAAAAAAGATTGGTTATAGCGGCCTGCTGATTAGTTGCAGCAGTAGGGGCAGTGTTTTCGTCAAATACACTCGTGAACGTAAGGTTTGGTAACGAAGTACTCGAAGTGGCAGCGAGGCCGGGCAAATTGTTCGCATCGCGGTCTTCATAGGCATATACGTTATTTCCACGGGTATAGGAATATTCGGTGGTGCCGTCATTGTGCCAGTTTAGCGTTACCGCCGGGTGGCCTGCGCCAGCCAATTGCCAGGGATTTACAACCTCTGCAAAAGCACCGTTTAGATGCGAAGGGCTTTCATTTGGAAAAGGGATTACACGGTAAATTACTGAATCAACAGCTGCTGACGGCTGTAAAACGACAGGGTTGGGTGAATGAAACGAGTGACTGCCATCGGCCTGATGCCCAACATCCGGTAGGTGACTATGCGGCGTGACCCACTGACAGTAAACCGTCAGGTTTACTTTGTTGACAATCCTTCCCGAGCTTACCTCCACCCGAACGAGCCAATGATCGTCGCTCGACAGCGGGCTTATTCCTACTTCCCAGGATAGCACCGCCACGCCCGAAGAGTCTTTGACCCAAAGAAGCTGAGCAGGAATGGGTTTTTGCGAGATAGCATTTGCGGCAAAGGTTATTTGCTGACCATTCGCCAAAGTATCTGAACCAACGGGACTTGCTCTCAGGGCTTTGGATAGGCCAAGGTGTTTAATTGCCTGATTAACTGCCGACTCTGCTGGTATTTGGTGTGCTTTCTTTACGCCTTTTGAAGCAAAACGCTGTACAAAATCTCCGGATTGGGAAATAAGTTTTTGATCCTTAAAAACCAGCGTACGAATGGCATTCGCTACCGGAATGTCTTCCTTTACCTGCTGTACATACACAATAAATGTACCCGAAGTTTGATTGGGAAATGCATCCGTAATCTGAATATTCTTTAATGAGCGTAGTTGAGTATCCGCCTGATTTTTACGTAAAAGCGCAAGCGCTTCTTTTTTATAATCCTGAGCCTGACCGGCAATGAAAATGATACTCAAAGAAAGGATGAGTACAAGCGTCTTTATCATGAATAAAACAGAGTATATAGGGAGGTTGACTTTAATGTCATGAAAAAGTAATGGATTTTCTCAACAATTTACACTAATCTATTAGTCAGATATTTAATTTTTGGATAACTATTTATTATAATCAATTATTAACCCAAAGATACAAGTAAGTTTTACTTAAAGAGTGATTACTCAAAACAACAAAAACCCGAAGAGTGGCTGTATCAAAACAGGTGCTACTCTTCGGGTGGATAAGCCTAAAACCGAAATAGGTTACTTTTTCAAAGCCGCATAGTGTTTAAAAAACAGCGGAATGGTTTCGATGCCTTTGTAATAATTGAATAACCCGTAGCTTTCGTTGGGTGAGTGTAATGCGTCGATGTCGAGCCCAAAGCCCATCAGGATGCTTTTAACACCTAGTTCCTGTTCAAAAAGTGCAACAATCGGGATGCTGCCACCGCCCCGCGTCGGAATAGGTTTTTTACCAAACGATTCTTCCATTGCCATGGACGCTGCTTCATACTCAATAGAATCCGTAGGGTTTACATACGGCAACCCGCCGTGATGCGGCTTCACGCGTACCGAAACCGAAGGAGGCGCAATGGACAAAAAATGCCTGGTAAATTTCTCTTCAATTTCCTTATCCGTTTGGTGGGGTACAAGGCGCATTGAAATTTTGGCGTAGGCTTTGGACGGCAAAACGGTTTTGGCACCTTCGCCGGTATAGCCGCCCCAAATCCCGTTTACGTCGAGCGTTGGCCGAATTGAGGTTCGTTCAACTGTGGTGTAACCGGCTTCACCGGCTACGTCTTCGATATGAAGATCTTTTTTGTATTCTTCAAGGCTAAACGGCGCTTCGTTCATGGCCTTGCGCTCTGCTGCCGAAAGTTCCTCTACCTGATCGTAAAAACCCGGAATGGTAATATGCCCGTTTTCGTCTTTCAAAGAAGCAATCATTTCACACAACACATTGATCGGATTGGCCACCGCCCCGCCGTACACACCCGAGTGCAGGTCACGGTTGGCGCCCGTTACTTCTACTTCGAGGTAAGTGAGTCCGCGCAGGCCAACTTCAATAGACGGTACGTCGTTGGCAATGATGCTCGTATCTGAGATCAGGATTGTGTCGCAGGCGAGCATGTCGCGATGCTGTTTCACAAATTCGCCGAGGTGGTCTGAGCCCACTTCCTCTTCACCTTCAATCATGATTTTTACGTTGCAGGTCAGCGTGTTGGTGGCAAGCATCAGTTCGAGCGCCTTGATGTGCATATAAAACTGTCCTTTGTCGTCGCAGGCGCCCCGGGCATAAATGCGCTCATTACGAATGACGGGCTCAAACGGCGGCGAGTCCCAAAGTTCGTAGGGATCAGCGGGTTGTACATCGTAGTGGCCATAAATCAGGACGGTTGGCGCGGCGGGATTGATGATTTTTTCGCCATAGACAATCGGATGTCCCGGTGTTTCAAAAATTTTTACCCAATCGGCCCCGGCATCTTCAATGCTTTGGCGCACAAATTCAGCGGCCCGGCGGGTATCTTCTTTAAACTTGGAGTCGGCACTTACCGACGGAATGCGCAGGAGGTCAAGGAGTTCGCCTAAAAAACGCTCTTTATGATTTTCCAGATAAGTTTGCATAGCAATGAAATGCTTTAAAATATGAATTGAACCCGGTTGATTGGGCTCACGAATTTAGCCAATCGACGCCTGTGTCCCAAATCCGATAGAAATTGGCCAAATACAGGAAGTCAGCGGCGATGTTTTGGATGACCTTTGTATCATCACGTCAGACAATCAAACAAGGTGCTGTTTAATTTACTCAACGTTATGAAAAATTTTAGCTTTCCTTTGAATCTTTGGGGATTGATTTCGTCTCCTGTGGCACAACGAATTCCGGCCAAGCCCGCACCTGAGCAGGGCGAGCGACTCGTGCTTGATTTTTTACGGATTTTGTCAGAAGGGCAGAGTGAGGCGGTCAAGGCGCTGCTCAGCCCGGAATTCAGAGCGCACGAACCCGCCGAAAACAAAATCAGTACTGCCGATGAACTGCTTTTTGACTGGGAGCGTACTCGTTCGCAGTACGTGCATCAACGCTTCGACGTACGGCATTCGGCAGTTTTCAGCGTTTTTGGCGATATAGATCGCGACAAATATGTGTACGTACAGGCCGATTGCCTCCGACTGAAAAGCAACAATCGTCTACTCAAATCCACGCCTTTTGAGCTCATTGCCCGCCTGGAAGGCAACCGCATCAGCCACGCCTTGTTTTGTTTTGGGCGTAGCCGGGCTTTCGACAGCCTCAGCTCGGTTCAGCACGCCCGGAGCCTGACGGTAAAGTAAAATGAACACATAGTATACACACAAACATAATCGCCGTCCCCTTACCTGAGTTGTTTTACATAGAGCCATGAAAAATAGAAGGAGCGCTAAAACGCTCCTTAGCCAAAAGCCCGGAAGCGATCTACTGCTTCCGGGCTTTTGGTATGAAAAAACACATGCTATTTACAGGCGGATGAATCAGTTGCCGGAGCGGGAATTTCCAAAAAGTTTCACGCGACTTTCGCTGCCTTTAAAGAGCCGGACGATGTTTTTCTGATGTGTAATGACCACCAATAAAAACATGACAAATCCAAAAACAACCAACAGCGTATCGGGCTGCCCAAACACCCGCAACAGCGAGAGCACCGGAAAGGCGAGAGTCGCCAAAATAGAACTAAGCGAAACGTACTGAGACGTCAGGAGTGTCAGGATAAAAATGGTAATGCAGAGCAGGGCAAGCTCGGGGTGCACCGCAAGCACCATGCCCAGCAGTGTGGCTACACCTTTGCCGCCTTTGAAGCCGACAAACACCGGGAAAATATGCCCGGCGATGGCAATTATTCCAAAGATAATTTTATAAGTAAGTAGTTCACCGGCATCTATTGTATTAAAATAGTACAAAAGTAGCGCCAGACAGGTCGCTGTCCAGCCTTTCAGTACATCAATCAGCATCACGATTGTCCCGGCACGCTTGCCAAGTACCCGAAAAGTGTTGGTTGCTCCTGCGTTTCCGCTGCCGTATTGCCGCACATCTACCCCAAAATAGCCAATTCCGTACCAGACTGATGTTGGAATTGAGCCCAATAGATAGGCACCGATAACTGAAATAAGAAACAAGGTGATTGTCATTTTTAGGATTATTTCAAGAAATAAATGAGTAATTAGACACTTAACAGAACAAAAATACGATTCTATTCGGATTTACCAAATGATCCCGAACTAGATAATTTAATAGTTTAGTAATTAACGCTAAAAGGCACGGATTCCGTGCCTTTTAGTTAGAAACCTTCGGTTGCTTCGACTTTCTTCTTCTCCGGTTTCTTTTTGGTTTCTTTCTTTTCGGCGGCCTTCACAAGACGGGCTTTTTTGAGGGCGGGCTGATAAAAATCGTAGAAGCGATCCATGAACATTGCTTTCTCCTCAAACCCCAGTTGAATCAGCTCCATATCCTTGGTTTTGACGTTCTTGGATTTGGCCAGAATCTGATCATTGAAGTCCATTTCGGAAGAAACCAGGCCGAGCTGTTTCTGAGAATAATCCAGATAGTACCACACATCCGGTGACACTTCGAGGTACATGCTGAACTCGTCGCCCCGGTCTGTTTTTCGTAGCTCAAACATGCCGTCCATCTGCGCATTGATGTCGCTTCGGCCCATATTTGAAACGCCGATTTTACCCATCGAAAAGTAGGAACTGTGTACGTCAGACCACCGCAGCGCCAGATTGGAAATCACGAGCGGAACATCCAGCAGATTAGAGGCTTCGTACAGCGGTTTGTATTCTCCGGCCGTTTTGGTCAGGTACTCGTCCGCTGCTTTCTGACCGATCAGCGCTGCAAGTTTCAGCGTTAGGCGGGAGGCGTCGTCTTCGGCGGCTTCGCTGTTTTGTTCGTCAAGATTTGTTTGAACAATCTTGGTGGCCATTTCGGGCGTTACCGGCACGAGCGCAGGTAGATCTAACAGCAGTAGTGTGTTGAATTCAAACCGGGCGCTGTCAACCTGCACATCCACCAGCCCCGCTGCCCGCACGAGCTCGCTGTCGGTCAGTTTGAGCGGGCCCGCAAAGGAAGCGACTCCTTTCTGATCGTCAAAGATAAACGCGTTTGCTTCGTTGATCAGGCCGTCGGCTCCGGCAGGCGGCAAAATGCGGAAAAGCTTGCTGTCTTCTTCATAGCGCAAACTGCCCTGTGCCACAAAAATATCGCGGTCGCGCTCCGTATCTTTTGGGGATAGAAAGGACAGGTACATGCCTCCGCCCGAGCGGTAGTGCAGCCCGGCAAAGAGCGGCTGTTCTACTTCATTTTTCAGATCTTTATTTATCGGAATGCTGATTGTTCCGTCGGAGGTAGAATCCGTACCGTTTTCTTTGAAGGTAATCCAGGAGCTCGACAGCTCAGGCCGGGGCCGGAGCTGTGGGCGGATGAAACCGTCGAGTTGCAGCTTGGGCTCGTAAGCGATCAGGTGCACTTTGCCTTTGTACTGCATGCGGGGCGAGAGCAACAGGCGGTCGTTTTCGCTTACTTCGGCGCGGGCCGTGGTGTAGTAGTGCGTGCCGGCAGGCGGGGTCGGAGCGTTTTTGTTTCGGCGCGAGGAAGCAACAGCTCCACCGGTTTCGCGAAGCTCAAAGTTTTCCATTTTTATATCAAAAGTATCCTTGCGTGCCGTAATGTACTCATAGGTCGCTGAACCTTCAAAACGATTTCGGGACACAATCTGAATGGATGCATCGCGCAGACGGTGGCTGCTGTTGAGGGTATCAATTTCGATGCGGGCGTTTTTGAAAGGATTCATTTCTCCATTGCGCCGAACACTCACAAGGCCTTTATCCGGTATGATTTTTACATCCGCAGTGCGAATAAAGGGTACACCGCTGATATTGAGCATCATTTTCTCAATCTCATACAAAGCTGCCGAGCCATTGAAAGCCAGCCCTTCCTGTTCTTCCGCAGTTGAGGTAAAGGTCGAGTTATTGACGTCGCCCTGCATGGCGATGGTTTTTTTCGCAATATTCCATCGGGCTTTGCTTATAGAGGTGCGGTAGGCGGCATACGGGAATTCGAGCGTGGAGGAGTCGGTGCCAAAGCCGCTTGCAGCCGTAGCCAGGTCCACCATGTTTTTGGCAATATTGAAATCAACATTGACATTTTTGCCCAGAAGAATCGGCCTGAACGACTGCTGCTGCCCGGAGGTTACGCTAAACTGCGATTGATTGGCTACAAAACCTTCTTTGTTAAATTTTATTTCGCGCGAAGCAAGTTCAGAATCCGCACGTTTTAGTTTTCCATAGCCAAAAAGTCCCACCGACCGTAGCATCAGCCCGCCTTCGAGCTGCGTGGTTCCGGCATAAAAATTAAATGAATTTCCCTTGGTCACGATAAACATACTATCCGCTTTGGGAAACCAGCGCAGGGAGTAATTTTTCAACTCAACTTTTGGGAAATAACCCTTGCCGATTGTTGCTTCTTTAATGGAGGCCTCCGTTCCCGAAGCAAGCAGGGAATCGGTTGTGAGCAGCATTTCTTCTGCTGCAATAGCAGCCGACAAATGACTAAGCGTACCCGTAGATCGAAGTCCGCTGTTGTCCATCACGAGCGGACTGTCAAACTTAGCGGATGATTTTCCGCCATATAATTTCATTTCAGCGGGGACTTTGTACTCAAATCCGAGGGAATTATCATCCATGCTTTTCAGCGTAGTTTGAAAAGCGGGCACAATGCCACCGGAGTTAAACGTGCCCGTAAAAACAACGTCCCGTTGGTCGAGGCTGTCGTAATCGAGTTTGGGTATTTTGAAAAAAACTTCGCGCTGATACTTTAATTTTCCTCGTTCGGGCTGATCAAAAAACACAGTCATCCCTTCGGGAATGACCAATCGGGGAGATTTGCCGCCTTTTTGCCGGCCCGATTTATTTTTAGGATCACTCAGATAAAACGTCCCGCCTTTTTCGTACTTCACGTGCCCGCCCACTTCGCTGCCTTTACCTTTGGCGTATTGCTCCTGCGGTACATAGGTGATGGAATCTACCTGATTGAGATTGACGAAAAATTTGTCGTAATTAAACTTAATATCTGCACCAGTAAACCTGAAATTAGCTGATTTGAGTTGGCCATTTAAGACAAAATCCCTCCCGCGGCCCATTACGAGTTGCTTATCAGATGGCACGGCCATTATTTTCAACGAATCACTCACCACAAACCGCTCCACGCCCCGAATTGTCAGGAGGGTATCTTTCATCGAAATAGTGGCGTTGGCTAGTTCACTGTTGGCTTCAAACTGAGAAATTATCTGGAAATTATCGTAGTCGCTTTTGTCCGTATTAGCCAGAATATACATAACGCCTTTGCGGGTGAGGCGATATAAATCTGCTTTTTCGTTGGCTTCAAAATAGCCCTGCAAGCTAAGGCGCTCGAGAGCGCTACGCATAATGGCAGCATCCTGCCGGTACTGATTGGCCAGGTCGTAGGGCGAAAATGCCTGGACTTTTTTGGTTTGAATATAATTGGCCGCCATAATCAGCGGTTGAAAACCAAACTCTTCGGCCATGCCCTGAAAGCGCTGTTTCCGGAAATAATCGTATGATTCGAGCCGTACCGGAACCTCCTTTTTACCCACAATCATGTAGAACTCTACTTTTTCCTGAGCAAGATTCCAGCGCATGGCTTCGGCCCAAATATTCATTTTGTGGTAGCTGTCTGCGTACGGAAGATCTGCAAATGAAGTACCGTCGGCGCGTTCGAGACGTAAATATCCGGCATCATCACTGTAATAAAAATGCACGCCGGGATGATAGATGGAGTCTTGTCCCAGGGGCAGAGAAAAAGAAGCCAAAGCAGCGGTGATTACTGAATCTGTCAGGACGAAACGTTTGCTCGAAAGCCTGAAAGCGGGTTTTTTCTGGTAAGTTACCCATACGTGCGCAGGCTCATTGGTTAGGGATGTGCTGTACATCGTGGTGCCCACAAGGCTCAGCCCGCCGCGGTAGGTCATGCTTTGGCGGGTATTGCGTAGCTCGGCATCGTCTTTTTTTGATACAAATCGCGGATAGGTAGCAGGTTTACCTGCCTGCCGCTTAACGCTTCTAAATTCAAAAGCACCGGCAATAGGTTTGGAAAGCCGATTGGTTGCGTGCAGGGTTACGTTTTCGATGCTAAGTTTGGGATTTGAAATTCCAAAAGAATAGTCAGCAAAGTCGACATACATAGTGGAGTCACCTGCCGAAGCCCAGGAAAATTTCCCGCCTTTTCCTGCAAAAAGCCCTTCGCGCAGCGCAACGCTTCCTTCACTTGGCCCGAAGGTTACGGAGTCGGAAGCCGTTACCATAGCAAATTGGCCTTTCGATAAGGTCAGAAGAGCACCCGTCAGCACAGGAAGTGCCTGAGAAGTGGGAATAAGAACCGCCGCCGTATCGGCAGGTACATCGTCCCAGCCGTCATTCGTAGTGGGTGCGACGGCGCTATTGGCTGTTGGGGTTGGGGCAGCGGCCTCATCAAACCGAAAAGAAATATTTCCTTCGGTTAGATAAAGTTTATAATAGTTAGAAGCGTAGAGTTGTTTTTTTTCTAAAACCAGTTGAACCGATTCCAGCAATTTCAGGTACGTTTTTGCATCATAACGTTCACTTGCTTTGGAAAGCATGGTCAGCAAGCCGTTTACGTCAGCGCCTTCCTGCGTGAGGGCCGTATGAAAATTGCGCAGCAGCAAATAAAACACCGGACCTGCTTTTTGGCCTTTGCCGGCAAGGCGGCGCATGAGCGTCACAAACTGCGTTTGTTGGGCTGAGGAAGCAGAGCTCATCCAGACGGTTTCCAGGTCGCGAGCAGCTTGTCCGTAGGCAGGAACAGCATTGGCTTCCATTATTTTTTTTACTTCTACGATAAACGTACCGGGATCTTCCGAAAAAGAAACCGATTGCGCATGAAGCGCAGGCAGCGCCAAAAATGCCCACAAAATAAGCCAGAGGCCGCAAAGAGCGCCCGGACGTTTTCCGATTTTTCTACCGGATTGAATATAGCTGCTATGCATAAGGCAGGTAAAAATTCCTTGGTTTAACTCTTAAAAACCACCGTTGCCCACTGATTGCGGGTGTTCATCCGTTCAAAGATAAGTCCTTCTTTTTCAGTGCACTGAATGATGTCGGGAGCATCGGTTTCATAAAACCCACTCACCACAAGCCAGCCACCGGGCAGCAAATGTTGAACGTAGGTTTTGATTTCATTCAATAAAATATTGCGATTGATGTTCGCCAGAATACCGCCAAAGCGCAGCTCAGGTTGAACGTCCGTGATGGTTCCCTGAAAGACTTCTGCCAATGAATCGGTGATGGAATTTAACGAAAAATTTTCACGGGTATTTTCTACGGCCCACTCGTCAATATCAAAGGCAAGTAGGCGTTTGGCGCCTAGTTTTCTGGCCAGAATCGCCAGAATCCCCGTTCCGCAACCAACATCAAGTACGTCCAGATTCTGATGCGGCAGGCTGAGTTGTTCGTTCATGACCAGCCAGGTAGTTTCGTGGTGTCCGGTGCCAAACGACATTTTTGGAGTGATGAGCAGTTCGTACTTAAAACGCTCGTCGGGCGCATGAAACAAAGCTCTCACCCGTACGGCTTCGCCCACCTCAATGGGTTCGTAGCTGCGTTCCCACTCTTCGTTCCAGTTCACTCTTTCTAACGTTTTCCACGAATGGCCTATTGCGCTGAAAGCCTGATATTTGGCCAGCAGGCTTATGAGTTGGGTTTCATCAAAATCTTCTTCCAGGATATACGCATGCAGCCCTTCGTCGGTTTCAACAAAGGATTCATAGCCAAGTTCGGCCAGCTCGGCCATCAGGATGTCGGTATAGTCTGGCGAAAGAGTAAGTTGTAGTTCTACGTGATTCATTGTGCAGGAGTGCCGTTTTTTGAAAAGCCAGGATGCAGGCAAATGGACAGGCAGCAGGGCAAAGGTAGGCAAAGCACCAAAAAAGCGGAGGTCCCTCGGTGCCGGACTCCGCTTTTTTAGGTTTTTTTTCTAACTAAACTATCTTTCTATAAAAAATCAGGTTCCCAAAATCACGAACTCGACCCGGCGATTTTTCTGACGTTCTTCTTCGCTGTTGCCCTTCGAAACCGGACGCGTAGGGCCGTAACCTTTGGCTTCCAGGCGCGAGGTGTCAATTCCTTTTTCGATCAGATACGTACGTACAGCATCGGCCCGGTTGCGCGAGAGCTCCACATTTTTTTCAAAATCGCCCACGCTATCGGTATGTCCTTCAATCCGGATTTTCAGGCCAGGGTTTTCTTTTAGCAATTCCACCAATCCGTTCAATTCGTCAAAAGATTCGGATAAAAGCTGGTATTGAGAAGTTGCAAAATAAATTTTGTTCAGCGTGACGCTCGTTCCTTCGGCCAACGGCGTCAGGTAGAAGTCATGCCGAAGCGATGGATTGGCAGCAGAGTCTGCCGGACTTACCAGCAAGCTGCCGTTGAGGTATCCTTTGGCCTGAACTCCAACCGTGTAGCGTTGGGTTTTATTGAGTCCCAGCCGATATTTACCCGAAGACGTATTCAGACTCAGTGTGTCAGTTTCCTCCCGGTAGTACAAGCGGGCAGACAGGGGTTTATTGGTTTTGGCGTCAAAAACAGTTCCGGCCAAGGTGATAAACTCCGGCTCCTGAACGGGGAGCTCGTCAGGAACCTTGTCGAGCAGAGGCGGTTCAGCAGGAGTTGGTGTGGGTTCTGGTTCCTGTACTTTGGCAGGTGGCGGGGTTTTGGTGGGTGCGGGTGCTTTGGCCACTGGTTTTTTTCGGGCCGGATTGGTAATATGAACGCCGTAAAAATTCCAGTATTCAGTTTGGTCAGGATTACGGCCTTCGTACAAATCAAACACCTCAATGCCCGGATCAAGGCGCTCAAAATACACCTTAAAACGCACCACTTCGCCGGGTCTTACTTTCAGGGATGCAGGCGACTCCGGTATGCCCTCTGCTTTTATGAAATTAAACCGATGCCTGGTATCACCGGGTTTATACAGACGACTTTGGGGATCAAAACCAATGGATCCACCCGTAGAAAAGGGCTGCATTCTAAACATCTGCTGCGTGGCAGGTTCGCCATACTGCATGTCGATGATGGTGTAGCGGTCGGTGAGTTCTACCTGAAGAATACGCACAGAGCGGGAGTAGCGCTCTTCTACGTAAGGCTGCCGGGTCACTTGCCCGCTCACAGGTTCGATTTGCAGGCAAAAGGTGGCCAACAAAACAATAAACGATACGAAACGCATAGGTGTCGGAGTAGTTTGGTACTTTTTCTGTAACATCGCCACAACGCATTCTGGTGCGGTTTAGTATGTTAAAATTTGTTAAACGGCAGGCTGTCAGGAGAGCGATGGGATAAACGGATGCCAAAAATCAGGTGCGTAACGCTCGTAGGCATGACACCCAAAGGGCAACGAATGTTGCGTAAGTTCAAAGCTTGCAGCCGGACTTTTCTCAAAAGAAAAACGCAGGGCTACTTCCCAGGAAGGAAGCTTGATGAAAGGCTTCAGCAAACGAAGCCGGGTTGCTTCGCGTGAAAAAAGCATGTCTTCGTTGCCTATCCAGGCCGGAAAAAGTGTGTTGTAGATGCGCAGATAGCGTAAAATCCCTTTTACCCTGCGTAGCGATAGTCCGCCATTAAACACCAAACGATGCGTAGCGAGCGCCCGGGCAAAGTCCTGATGCTGATGCGCAGGCAGCGCGTCAAATTCTTCCTGATGCAGCGTAGGCGCTCCCAAATAATCGTACCCCTGAGCGCACCAATAGGGCAGCTCGTCCCGAAAAACGTAGGCATCAGGCTGACAGATAAGCAGGTAATCGAATGCGTCGAACTGCTGGTAAAAACCGGGCGAAATCATCAGCTTGTTATAACTGTCGGTGCCCGTAAAATAGTCGTCTGCAAAAGCCTGAGTACGGGCCATCGGAAACTCGCTCAGGAGTATTTTTATATCCAGACTTTGGGGTTTTACGAAGTAAATCGGATAAGTGTCAAGGGTGCGAAAACACTGCTTTAATGCAGCTTTTTCTACTTCCGAAAAATGGTTTTGGTAAATCGGAATCAGGACGGCAACGGAGGGAACAGGTAGCGAACTCATGAGTTTAGACGAATACGATTTCTCTAAAAAAGATACAAAAGTAGATGATAAGTAGTAATGAACATTTATCGGAATGTCGCCCAACTGTTAGCTTTTTTATCTAATTGACTTTCAGATTTTAGAATAATTTTTCACTTTGAAATATACTCTATGAATGCTAAATGCACGTATAATTGAATCGCTCTAATGGCTAAAAACCTAATCGCTAACAGCTACTTCTTACTCAAAAATATCACCCAAAGCCGGTAGCCACCAATCTTTACTACTAAACAAATAGCGCCCCGAAACGACCTCCTTCATGACGCCCGGCAGTCGTTGCAAACGGTTATCGGGCAGGGTTGCCCGGCGGCGAAAATGCCTTTGCCGGAGGTAAAGTTTCACGAGTTTTTCGTGCGGAACAAACGGCAGTTCGCGGAGCAGAGCGTACATATTCTGGGCATGATCAGCTTTTTCCAGAATTGGCGTAAGTTTCTCGGCCCGATCGCGGCGAAAGCGATCCGAAAACCGAACGGGGTCGGTTTTTGCACCAAACCCAACCTGCTGACTTGCGTGCATGCGGTAAGAAATGAGCGGTTCGGCAATGAAATCAATCTTCTTTTCCAGGCTCAGCGCCAGGGCAATCCAGGCATCATGAATAAGCGTCGGGATATGTAACGGAAAGGGCGTAAGTCGAGCCAGGCATGAGCGACGTAAGGCCAGCGTAGCACCCGTAACGACAAAACCACCAAACAAAATTTCGTGCGCTTTTCCGGCTTTCCAGCGGCGCTGCGAGCTTTCTGTAAACTCAACCTCTTGCCAAATCGTAGATCCGGTCGGCTGTGAGTCGTCGTTAATAACTTGTGCGTTTGAAAAAACGGCGTCGATTTCTGGGTGAGTTTGCAGATAATCTACTTGCTTTTCTACTTTATCTACCCGCCATACATCGTCCTGATCGCACAAGAAAATAATTTCTCCCGAACACAGCGAAAGGCATTTTTCAAAATTCCGGGTTGAGCCCAGGTTTGTTTCGTTTTGAACGATGCGAATAGGAAAGTTGACCTGACTTGCGAATTTTTGAAGCAATACAAGGGTGCCATCCGTGGAGCCATCGTCACATACAACAATTTCGTCTATTGGTAGCGATTGTTGTAAAATGCTCTCTAACTGTTCGGGCAAATAGTTTTCCCCGTTGTACGTACAGAGGGCCACTGAAATCATGTGTGTATGTGATTTGTAAAACAAATATCCTTTGTGTTAATACTATTTTCAAAATAGAACTTTATGGTGGGGATTGGGAAAGTCGTATTGTGCCTGACGGTTGACCAGCAGGTGAATAGCTATATACACCATGTTCAAGTGCCCATTGAAGAGCTTCTGCGTATCGTGGGTCGGGGTTGTAATACACCAAAGGGGTCGCAGGGTTTTCAAGCCATTGTTCCAGGGTTTGGGAAATTTCTCTATTATTCCGTTGAATATCCCGCCAATTGTTCACAAAGCTTAGCATCCAAAGGAGCATAATCAGACTTAGGGTCGGTAAAATTACGGGGAATTTGGTTTTTTTAATATCCTGAAAAATTAAAAGTAGGAAAATAGGCAGGCAAGCCGAAAAAAACATGTACCTCGGCGCAATGCCACCCGCTGCTTTGGAGTCGTAGCGAGCCATCGCAATCAGGATTCCGGTGAGGATTGGTAACGAGAGCAGACAGTACAAAAATGGATTTTTAAAGGCATATCCTTTAAATAAAAGCATAAGCCAAAACCCAAAGACCCCCAATCCAGCAACAAAGCAAAGCACGATATTGGCGTGCGACCAAAACTGAGCAGCAGGATTCACATAAAGAAAACTTCCCAGAAAAGTGAAGAGTAATTTTGCCATCCAAAAAGGATTAAAAGGTGGCTTGTTGCTGAATGACCCATGAAAACCCGAAAGAAAGAAAATTACTCCCAAGAGGCTGAAAAGTGTCCAGACGGTCAGGTAACTTCGTTTGTTTTTTACGGCCAGAAAGAAAAACCCCAACGGTAAAACCAGTATACCATTGCCGAAGGAGACCAGGGCGATTGCGGCAAAAAATAGTGCCCCGAAAAAATAGAAATGAGACGGTTTAGTAACCGAAATATGTAACAGAAACAAACTTAAAAAAGAAAAGAAAAATACGGCATAATATTGGATTCCGCCCCAGTAGTAAAGCGCAACCTGCCAATGCGAAAGGTTAAACAAAAACAGGGTTATAGGAACGAGAACGGGGAAGTAGGAAATTCTCTGATTTTTGATAATAAAAAGAATCAGAACGAATATAGCGAGCAGGTAAATATTTTGGTACCAAACCAGCGCTGAAAAATTGATTGTGCCAAAAATAGTGTAAAAAAGCGCTGCTGAGCCACGGGAGAGTAAAATGTAATGCTCACCATGAGGAATGAGCAAGGCCCGTATTTTCTCCGCAGTATCAGGGTTTTGGTAGTAATGGTTTTTGATGAAAATCAGGGTGGCTGCGTAGTCATCATACGAGGGGATATTGCAGATAAAATAGCTGAGAGTGCCTGCAAAAACGCACAAGACAGTGGTAATAATCACTAGGGATATTGTTCGATTCATGCTTTTAAGGTATGATTTTATAGTAGGACTTACAGGAATAAAATAAGGGATTTTTTAGTAAATAGTAAACCAAAAGTTAGTAAACGGAGAGATAAAATGGCATTAAATGATCCGCTTAAAAAGGCGATTTTGAACCTGCCGACGCGGGAGAAAGACAAACTGCTGCTGCGTCTGATTACAAAAGACCGGGTGCTTGCCGATAAACTTCATTTTGAGCTAATAGAAGGCTCTGCAACGGTCGAAGAGCGGAAAAGCGTGATTTTTGAGCATATAGCCCTCCTGGGCAAAACGAATCATTCCTCGGCCGGATGGCTAATGATGGATCTTCGCACACTTAGCGGAGAGATAACCTATCATGTGAAAATAACCAAAGATAAATACGGAGAAATAGAGCTGTTACTCCGGATGCTCACCACGGCTTTTGCCACACATAGCGAGCAGCTGAGCAACTACAATTCACGGACGGACAAATGTGCGCTGTACATGGCAAAGAAGGTAAAACTTGTACTGGCTCGACTCGCTAAACTGGATGAAGAATATTACGTCGATTTTGAAAATGAGGTCAATGTACTCTTGCAGTATATACATAGCCACTGTACCCGAATGTACGCAGCACAGCTTGCTTTGCCCCGGCAGTGGCCCTGAGAACGATAGAAAAAATTGTCGGATCAGCCCCAAACGCCTACTTTTGTGTACATGGAAAACACCGCTCGCTGTACTTTATTGATTATTGATGCTCAGGTTGATTTTTGTTCGCCGGAGGGTGCACTTTTTGTGCCCGGTGCCGAGCAGGACATTCAACGACTTGCCAGGCTGATTAGCACTCACGCTGATCAAATCGGGCAAATAATTGCTACTCTTGATACGCATCAGGTACTGGATATAGCCCATCCGGGTTTTTGGGAAAATGCTGATGGTCAGCCACCTGCGGCCTTTACGCCGATTTCTTATGACGATATTTGCACAGGAAAGTGGCTCCCTCGATTTGAGACTGAGTACTGCAAAACGTACGTTCGGAAGCTGGAAGAACAGGGAGAGTTTACCCATTTTATTTGGCCCGAGCATTGTCTTGCCGGCAGCAGGGGAGCTGCATTGGCCGAGCCAATTGCAACCGCACTTGTACAATGGACGCATCAGACGCAGAAAAATTACCGAACCCTGGCAAAAGGCGAGAACCCGTTGTCGGAGCATTTTGGGGTTTTTCAAGCCCAAATCCCCGTAGAAAATGCACCCGAAACGGAACTAAATCTGGCGCTGCTCAACGACCTGACCCACTATGAAGAAATCTGGATTGGAGGAGAAGCCCGCTCGCATTGCGTAGCCACAAGCCTGAAACAAATCCTTCGGCACGCTCCGGCGCTGGCACCAAAAATTACCCTGTTAACCGACTGCACATCCGACGTGCCGGGCCTGGGACATTTGGCTGATCCGATTTATGAGACTGCCCGGCAGCAGGGAGTCCGGTTCCTGGCGTCCACAGACCTTTAATTTCTGGTATAGCATGATTTCCTTTTTCTATCGGCATCGCGCCTTTTTTTTGCCTTTTGGCCTGCTTTGGCTGGGCGTAGGTTATATACAGTTTTTTTATTCCCAAAATTACATCATCGTTAGTATCAATCGTTTGTGGACACCGGCTCAGGACTGGATTTTCAGTTTCATGACGTTTTTGGGAGATGGTATTTTTGTGATCGGTATGGTGCTGTTGTTTGCCTGGTTTTCCATAAAAAAAGGTACTCTGATTCTGGCAGGATATGTATTTTCAGGAATCATTGTGCAGCTCAGCAAGCATTTTGTTTTTCCTGATGCACACCGACCGGCCCGCGTCATGGAAAACATTCTCCCGTGGCTACACACCGTGAGCGGTGTTGCAATGTATCAGAATGGCAGCTTTCCTTCAGGGCATACCACTTCGGCCTTTGCATTATTTGCTATGCTGGCTTTTTTTAATTCCTCCATGCCATACAAATTGTTTTTTCTGCTATTGGCTTTGCTTGTAGCCTACTCACGCATGTACCTGCTGCAGCATTACCTTCTGGATGTACACATGGGGGCATTTCTGGGTACCGGCACCGCCGCATTGCTGTACTATCTGTCAGAAAAAAAGGTGCTGCCGCGTTTGGATACATGGGAAAATCGGGGTTTGCGAGAGTTGCTTTCTAAAAAAGAATCCTGACTTCTGCTTTCAACCGTTGAGTTTTTTATAGGTTTGTGTTTAAACGTATGCCTGCATACTTTTTCCTTCACTCACTCCCCCCAAGCACATGAAAAGATTTGCAGAACAAGTAGTACTCATTACCGGAGCAGGCTCGGGCATTGGCCGGGAGGCAGCGCTCGCTTTTGCGCGTGAAGGCGGGAAAATCGCCGTTTCGGACATCAACGATGACAGCGGTGCCCAAACAGTCGCTATGGTGCAGGAAATAGGTGGAGAGTCTATTTTTATTCACTGTGATGTGGCTGATCCTGAGCAAATTGCTGCACTGGTTTCGCAAACGGTAGCTTACTTTGGCGGATTGCATATTGCCATCAATAATGCGGGCGTGGCGGGTAATCTGGGCAAAGTGGCCGATGTACCGCAGGCTGAGTTTCATCAGCTGGTAAACATTAATTTGGGGGGCGTATTTTTTGGTATGCAGCATCAGCTTCGGCACATGCAGCCGCAGGGAGGTGGCTGTATTGTGAATGTTGCCTCGGTGGCTGGCCTGAAAGCATTGCCCAACAGCTCGGTGTACACGGCTACAAAACACGCCGTCGTAGGATTGACCAAGGCCGCCGCTATGGAGTATGCCCGCAAAAATATTCGTATCAACGCTATTTGCCCGGTTTTTACCCGCACCGGTATGGTGGACCAAATGTTTGCTCTGGCACCTGATTATGAACAAAAACTAGTTAAAAATATTCCGCTTGGGCGCTACGGCGAGCCTGCCGATATAGCACAGGCTATTTTATGGCTGTGCGACCCCGGCAACTCCTTCGTAACCGGCCTGGCGCTGCCAATTGATGGCGGAATGATGGCGAGTTAAATTTCAACGTTATTCAAATGCTTTTGACCGACAAAAACCAACAGATTGTTCTTTGGATTCTCATGCTTTTTGGCTTCGGATGGGGGCTTTCCAATGCGCCGCTATTCGATGAAGACGAGGGGTTCTTTGCCGAAGGAACCCGTGAAATGGTCCTTCGGCAGGATTTTATCTCTACCTATATTAATCAGGAAGCCCGCTACGACAAACCGCCCCTTACCAATTGGCTGCAATATGCCGCTACACAATTGCTCGGCTGGACCGAAGCGGCGATGCGGCTGCCTTCTGCCTTGGCGGCTATTGCCTGGATGTGGACAATTTATTTTTTTACCAAAAGAAAACTAAACCATCAGACTGCCTGGTATGCCGCGCTTTTTGCTACCTGCGCCTTACAAGTTACGATTATCGGCAAAGCAGCCCTGGCTGATGCCCTGCTCAACGCCGCGCTGGCAGGAGCTATGTTTTGTCTGTTTGAATTATTGGCTGCGCCTCACCGGCAGTTAAACTACATTCTGCTGTTTTATTTCCTGACCGGGCTTGGGTTTTTGACCAAAGGTCCCATTGCGGTGCTTGTGCCGGGAGCCGTCACGATACTCTACCTGTTGCGATGGCGCACCTGGAAACCGTTGCTTCGACTGCTGCATCCGGGCGGAATTGCGTTGTTTTTGTTAGTGGCAACGCCCTGGTATGTGCTTCAATACCAAAAAAATGGCGACGAGTTTTTGCAGGGGTTTTTCATGAATCATAACCTCAACCGCTTCCAAACAGCCTTTGAAGGGCATTATGGCGGCATTCTCTACTTTGTGCCTATTCTATTGGTAGGGCTGTTGCCGTTTACAGGTCTCATGCTTCGGGCTCTCGGCAAAGCCAGATTTTTGTGGTACGACCGCTACTTTTCCTTTCTGTTGCTGTGGTTTGCTTTTGTGTTTGTTTTCTTTTCGCTGTCGGGTACCAAACTGCATCATTACATCATTTATGGATACAGTCCGTTATTTGTGTTAGGCGGTTGGTATGCTTCGCAAAGCAGACGGCCGGTTGGCGTCGGCCCGCTCATGAGTTTACTGATTGTATTGACAGTCATTCCGTTTATTCTGCCCGCAGGTATTCCGTACGTAAACGACGAGTATGCCGTGGAGGTCATGCGTGGAGCAGCTGAACAATTTGATGTGTGGTATGTACTTACCATGGTATTTTTATTGCTACTTCTTGGATTGACAGGCTTCAAAACCTCCTGGCCCCCGCAGCTCCGGTTGGGACTGATGGGTGTCGTATTGCTCGTAACCGTAAACATCCTCTGGATGCCGCGGTTGGGTGCCCTGCTTCAGGAACCCGTAAAAGAAGCGGCGTTAATCGCCAAAACATTGCCCAATGAGCTCCTCGTAGTCAACGATCACTACACACCAAGTTTTCACTTTTATTCGGGCAGGTTTGCACAGGAGCGCGAAAGCCGACCCGGAGATTTGGTTTTTACAAAAAAACACCGACTGAAATCATTCCAAACCATGGATGTTCTGTATGAAAAGTATGGCCTGGTTTTGGCACGCATTCCGCAAAATGTTTCATCAGAAACAAACCATGAGGAAAAATCAACATTGGATGGCAGAGAATAGCTTTTACCTAAAATGATAAAATCCAGGAAGAAGTTTATCTATTCAAGTTTTAGAGATACGAAGCTCATTTCCTTACCTTTGTAAAAATGTAAAAAGCGACCACACGTTTTCAACATACCCGTGTTATTATTTAATGTAAAATGAAAAATCTTTATAAGAAAATAAGAAAATCAGCACTCATTCTGGGACTTGCAGTTCTGGGATTGCCTTTTTGTGTTCATGCTCAACGTGTATATTTTGAACAGGATTTTCTGGATGAGGCTGAGTACGCATCTACCACACCGACCGTTCAGCAGTTTGATACTATCCGTATTGCGCCTCCACTCACGCTGACGAGCGGCCCCGGCGATGGCTATTTGCAGTTTAATCGTCCATCAACAAGCGGCGAAGCCCGTATTGTGCGCTCAACAGACATAGGCGTTAACCTGCGGAGTTTGTATATTGAGTTTACCGTAAATGTGCCTAATAACTCAGGTGCAAGCAATAATGCGGGTCTTTTTTCTTTTGGTACAAATTACTCAACTACCGCAGTTGGAGCAACCTCACCCGGAAATTCTTTTGCGCGCTTTTCGATTGCCTTTAATGGTGACAATACCTACCGGATATACGATCCTAGGTACTTCACAACTTCGGCTAATCTGAGCGGTCCAACCGCTATCCTGCTGGTGACAAACGGACGAGATGAGCCTTTTCCATACCTGACTCCACTTGGTACGTATGATACGTTGGCACTCAATTCGTACAGCCTATGGGCAGGAACAGAGTTGATTTCAGAAAATGTGCGGTCTAATAATGATCTTCCCATTACGGACTTTGACTTTCGGTTCGGGCTGGGAGTTGGTTCTATTCAGTTTGGTCCTCTCCGAATTCGTGAAATTGAAGGAATTTTACCTGTAAACCTGACGTATTTCCGCGCTCAGCGACTGGGCGAAGAAGTTGCTCTGGAATGGGAAACTGCCTGGGAGCGCAATAGTAAGGAGTTTGTGGTGCAACGGAGTACGAACCTCAAAGAGTTTGGAGATATTGGCAAACTTGCAGCCGCCGGTGAAACCGAAGGAAAAACACAGTACACATTTACCGATCCGTCACCCGCTTTGGGAACGAACTACTATCGCCTGCGGCAGGTCGATAAAGACAATACGTATGAATACTCAAAGGTGGTAGATGTTGTCAATAATCCTAATGCGCCGCAGCTGTTGGTTAGTCCCAATCCAATCAGGAATCAGGTGGTTCGGTTGCGTACTTTTTTACTTGACGATTCGTCTTTGCAGTTGGTTAACTTGCTCGGACAGACCATTCCGTTTGACATGAAACAGACTGAACCCAATACGCTGGAACTTCGGCCACTTTCATTTATGTCACCAGGGTTATATATTATTTCTACCATAAAAAATGGAACCCGGTACAGCTCCCAACTGGTTGTTCCTTACTGATTTAAAAGTATTTTTAGCAAAAAAACAGTTCTAATTAGTGCTCTGGCGTAAATTTTCGCCAGAGCTTTTTTTTTATTTAAATAGTAATTAACTTAAAATCAGATACACCACTAGTGCTCAGCGTAGGTATGAAAAACAGGGTTGAAATTACTCCTCTTAACTTCTCTGTTCCATGCGTTTATGTCACTGCATTCTCGTTGTTCGCACATTGGTTTTTGTGCTTTTCTCTCACTTGTTTGCTCATGCACAAACAACTCCGTTTCAGATCAGATGGCCTTTTGACAACTCACTCTCAGGGGAGTCCGGATCTACTAATTTTTCGATTAGCGCTGCCTCCTTTTCTGCGGATGTAGGTCAGCTTGAAATCAGCCCATATGGTATCACCGATGCGGTCAATCAGGCCTTGATTACCAAGCGTTGGCCAACAGAAATCGATGAATCATTTTACATGCAGATTTCATTCACACCAATCCAATATGAGTACACACTTTCGTCCATCTCCGTACGTCTTAAGCGCTCTGGCGAAGGGCCCGTATGGGTGCTTTTTAAAAGTAGTCTGGATAATTATTCGACTGTTATTCAGGCAGTAGAGCTGACGAGCGCTTCTGTTTTTGTTGAACCGACCATTCCTTTTGCCCATCCAAATCTATCTACCGGAGTCACGCTCAGGATATACGCATATGGAGCGATCAGCGGTCGCGGAACGCTGTGGTTTGATGAGTTGACAATCAACGGCGAGCGCACGTTATTCATTCTTCCGGTAAGGCTCGTTGATTTTAAAGCTCAAAAAATCAATCAGAAAGTTCATCTTTCCTGGAAAACTGCTCAGGAAGTGAATACGCGCGAATTTGTGATTCAGAGAAGTACCGATTTAAAGCGATTTGTAGATGTCGCCCGTATGCCGGCCTCGGGTGGACAGGAAGCTCCGCAGGCTTACGAATTTGCCGAAACAGACCCAAGGCCCGGCACAAGTTACTACCGATTGAAAATAGTGGATTGGGACGGAACGTATGAATATTCGCCCATTCAGGATATCATTACACCGCATCAAAACCCGTCGGCCTACGTGAGCCCTTCTCCCGCTACGGGCAACCGAATCTATCTTGCATTACCTGTTCAGGATATGTCGCAGGTTCGGTTATTTTCGTTACAGGGTGTCGAAATTGGTCTAAAACAGCAGCGAATTTCCCCCGAACTTCTGGAACTTATCCCGGAAAAGATACTTAAACCTGATATTTACGTTTTAACACTGAAAGAAAACGGAATACCGCTGTCGCTACGGGTTTTGGTTCAATAAGCGTTTCTGAAACTTTAATTGGATTCCATAAAATGTTGAACTCAAAGCCTTTCCTCCGTACCTTTGTTAGGCGTTTTACACAAAGATGTAAATAAAAAGACGACTTATTCCTAAACTCTTTACCTAAAATTACATTTTTTGACACAAAATTGGTAGTGAGCTGGTGATACAAAACGTGAAGAAGAAAGCCAAATGGGTGCTGGGTTTTGCCCTCCTCATTGGGTTGCAGGGCTGTGAGCGGACGCAACATAGCAAAGTGAAGGAACCGAACGACTGGTATACCGAGTGTGTCGGAAGTCCGTTGACAGCGGAACAGGAAGCGACCATTCGATTGAAAATTGATGCCACACATAAAGTCGGTCAAATCGAGGAAATTTTCAGGAAAAAGCGCCTTTCAGGATTTAATGGCAATGTCCTGATTGCTCAAAAAGGAGTCGTTCTGTATGAAAAATCGTTTGGATATTCTCATTTAAGAGATAAAGATACGCTCCGTTCGCAGCATGCGTTTCAATTGGCCTCCCTTTCGAAACCCTTTACAGCAGTGGCTATTCTTAAATTATACGAGGCGAAAAAAGTCCGTTTAGAAGATTCAATCCAGCATTTTTTTCCTGATTTCCCGTACCGCGCCATTACCATTAAGGATCTGCTTTGCCACCGAAGTGGCTTGCCCAACTACACCTACGCTTTCATGGACAGCGTGCGGCACGGCAAAAAGTATCCGTCTAATCTGGACGTCATGCGTTGGTTTGCAACTGTAAAACCGACTCCCGTACCTTACAATCGGCCCAACCGTTCGTTCAATTACAGTAATACCAATTATCTGGTTTTGGCGGCAATTGTTGAAAAAGTATCAGGTGTGACTTTTGAGGCTTATCTCCAAAAGCAAATCCTGGCTCCGCTCGGCATGACGCATACCTTTTTGAACACCAATGCTGCCGATTCAACGCTGCCATTCCGAACGGTCGGGCATCAGTACGGGCGCGAGGTGCCCAAGGATTACTACGACGAAGTAGTGGGTGATAAAGGTTTGTATTCCACCACCGGAGATTTGTATCGCTTTTATAAAGGATTGACAGCCAATTGTTTGCTTAGTAGAAAAACCATGAGGGAAGCGTTCTCTCCCCGAAGTTTTGAACGAAAAGGCATGAAAAATTATGGCTATGGATTCAGAATGCACCTGGACGAACGCGAAGAAGCCCGCTATATTTATCACGGGGGGTGGTGGAAAGGTTACAATACCATGATGTGGATGAATCCTGCGGACGACTTCATTATTATCATTTTAAGTAATTCGTATAATCGTTCGGTCTATCAGATCAAAGAACTGCTGGACATCCTGCATGGGCAGGTACAGACCGATGATATTGAGAAAGACCTGTAAGTTCGGTTTGAATTGGGGGCCGAATTAAAGATATTTGCCCAGCCAAATACCCAACGTAGTACATGTCTTCAACCGATTTAACCTTTCCCGTGCTTCTTCTGCTGGCATTGCCTTTTCTTGCTTTCGGCGCAATTGCAGGCATGGGCAGTTTTCTAAGAGCCTCAGTCGGATGGGTAGCCGCCGCATTTACAGCGGCTGGGCTTGGCCTGAGTTTACTGCTTTTTCTTTCGCCGGAGTCCGTTCAGATGCAGTATGACTGGATCAGGCTCGGGCCCTATGTTCTTACCTTATCGCTTCGGGTTGATTCGCTGGCGGGCATCATGCTCCTGCTCGTGCATGCGGTGGCGCTGCTGGTGCAGGTCTATTCCATTGCCTACATGCACGACGACCCCAACCGGAGCCGATATTTTGCTTTTCTGCAACTATTCATTTTTTCAATGCTGGGCATTCTTCTTTCGGGAAGTTTGCTGTTAATGTACATATTTTGGGAACTCGTAGGGCTTTCGTCTTACCTGCTCATCGGTTTTTGGCATCATAAACCACGGGCGGTTTGGGCGGCCAAAAAAGCTTTTATTCTCAACCGCATCGGCGATGCTGCCTTTCTGACGGGTATCTTGCTTTTGTTGCACCATACCGGCACCACCGATTTTACTGCTCTTCCCTCGGCCCTGTCGGTGCTTTCACCGGGCTTATTGACCGCAATCGGGCTTTGTCTTTTTGGTGGATGCGTCGGCAAATCTGCGCAATTTCCGCTTTCGGCCTGGCTTCCGGATGCCATGGAAGGCCCCACGCCCGTGTCGGCTTTGATCCACGCCGCTACGATGGTTGCCGCCGGGATTTTTCTTTTGGCCCGTATTTCCTTTCTCCTGACCCCGACAGCGCAGGTAGTCATTGCCTGCATTGGTACCATCACAATGCTGCACGGTGCCTGGCTGGCGCTGCGGGCCTGGGATATTAAGCGCGTGCTGGCCTATTCTACCATTTCGCAGCTGGGGCTGATGGTCGTTGCGGTTGGTTTGGGTAGCTGGCAAACGGCTATGTTTCATCTGCTTACCCATGCATTTTTTAAAGCCGGGTTGTTTTTGTCAGCAGGCTCGGTTATTCATGCCCTGCATCCCACCGAAACTCAAACCAACTTTGATCCTCAAAATATGCGTACGATGGGTGGCCTTCGGACGGTTATGCCTCGTACCTTCTGGTGTTTTGTGATTTGTGCAGCTGCACTTTCGGGGCTTCCGCTTTTGTCGGGATTTTTATCAAAAGACGCTATTTTTCTGGCGGCCTTTGCGAGTACGGCTTCTTTGGGTTCAGTGGCTTATGTCTTTGCTGCACTGGCAATTCTGGCCGCCGGACTCACTGCCTACTATATGACCCGGCAGGTGTGGCTAATCTTTTTTGGAAAAAAACGGTATTCAGCTGCAAGCGTTCATCCGCACGAGTCGCCTGCCTTGATGTGGATACCCATGGCGATTCTGGCAGTAGGGACGTTATTTTTCTGGTATTCGTCTAATCCGTTTGAAGCAGAGTCAGGCTGGCTGTTCCGGGTATTGCAGTATGCGCCTGACGTTCATTCTGTTTGGGTACCTATGGTTTCCGTAGCCGTAACAGTTTCCGGCATTGGCTTTGCCTGGCAAAAAGCGACTGGTACCCGAAATTTTCTGGCCGATGCAGGAGAAGACGAAAGTCCAAACTGGCGGCTTTTGGCACAACAGATATTCAATCGCCTTCGGCTATTGGCAGAGCACAGCGAAGAAACCCAACAGCACATTTTCTTTTTGGGGCCGCTGCAAAAAATAGCCCGCGCATGCGCGTACATCGAGAATCGGGGCATCGACACGCTCGTAAACCGCCTGAGCCGCTATATGGTTGTTGTGGCGCATGTGCTAAGCTGGGCAGACCGCTATCTGACCGACGGAGGCGTGCGGGCGGTTAGTTATTCGGTGCGTGGCGCAGGAGCAGTAGTTCGGCAATTTCAAAATGGAAAAATACAATCCTATTTTCTGGTCACCTTTGTGAGCGTGCTTTTGCTGCTTCTGTGGGTGCTTGTGATTTAAGTAGCTATTAGCTGTTAGGTTATTAGCGGAACGCCGCCCGGTTATTAGTTTTTTATTGTACTGATAATCAAATGTTTGTACCATTGTTTGATTGTCCATTTAATGAAACTAAATATGTTCAAGTACTTACTATAAATTAGCTGATTCGAAACCGAATCCCAAACCTCTATCGACTGTCCATGCGTGAACATCTGCTCACCCTACTGATTTTTCTGCCTCTGACCGGCGCTTTGCTGGCGCTCGTGTGGCCTGCCCACCGCAGCCGCAATCTCCGCCTTTTGACCCTCAGCATTTGCCTGCTCGAAGTTGTCCTGAGCGGGTTTTTATACACAAACTTTGATTTCAGCACGGGTCGCTATCCCTATTCAGAGCTCTATGATTGGATCACCCTGCCGCTGGGCTCGCTTGGCACGGTTTCGATCGACTACGCGTTGGCCGTAGACGGAATCAGCCTGCCGCTCGTGCTGCTGGCAACAAGTATTATGCTCGTGGGTGCCATTAGTTCCTGGACCATCACGGCCCGCCCTAAGGCCTACTTTGCGTTGTATTTGCTTCTGAGCGGCACGGTCGTAGGTTGTTTTCTGGCGCAGGATTTCTTTTTGTTTTACCTCTTTTTTGAATTCATGCTGCTTCCCATGTATTTCCTGATCGGACTTTGGGGAGGGCCCCGGCGTGAATACGCCGCCATCAAGTTTTTTGTGTACACCTTTCTCGGTTCTTTACTGATTCTTATCGTGATGATTGGCCTGTATCTTTCAGCGATTGATCCGCTGGAAACGGCCCGTGCGGCGGGCTGGCTTCTGGCTGGCGAACTGCCTTCCGAAGGTTTGATTTCCAAAGTACAGCAGGCCCTGGCGCAGGGCGTACTTTTGCCTGAGCAGCTGGTGCACACATTCCGGTTTGAGTACCTGGCCGATCCGGCCAATTACCTGCCGGATGCCTGGCTCAATCCAATTTCCGGTATTTTTCTGGGCGAAACTTCGGTACGAGTGCTGGCTTTCTGGCTGTTGTTTGCCGGCTTTGCCGTCAAACTTCCCGTTGTGCCCGTTCATACCTGGCTGCCCGATGCCCACGTCGAAGCGCCCACGCCGATTTCGGTTGTGCTGGCCGGAATTTTGCTTAAAATTGGCGGCTATGGGTTTATCAGAATCGTGCATGGTTTTTTTCCAAATGAAGCCCTCGATAGCTCCGTTCCACTGGCGATTCTGGCTATGATTTCCATTGTGTACGGTGGCTTTAATGCTCTGGCGCAGTACGACCTCAAAAAGATGATTGCCTATTCATCAATCTCACACATGGGATTTGTGTTGCTGGGAATCGCGGCACTAACTGCCGAAGGACTCAACGGCGCTATTTATCAGATGGTTAGCCACGGGGTGCTGTCGGCGATGTTGTTTTTACTGGCTGGTGTTCTTTCAGACCGGACGCATAACCGGCAAATCGATCACTACCGCGGGCTCATTGGCCGAATGCCCCGGTATACGGTCTTAACCGGTATCGCCTTTTTTGCTTCCCTGGGGCTGCCGGGTTTTTCTGGTTTTGTAGGAGAGTTATTTACCTTGATGGGGGCCTTTCGCGCAGGGCAGATTCCGATCTGGATTCCGGCCGTTTCTACCGTTGGTATTGTACTGGCTGCGGCCTATTTTCTGTGGACTTTGCAGCGCATGTTCTTTGGAGAATTCTGGTATCGGAAGTCAGAAGATGCGGCGTTGCTTACAGACCTATCTCCAAGAGAAATGAGCCTGTTGATGGTACTTGCGTTGGCCACGTTGCTGCTGGGCTTATTCCCGAATACCGTTTTTTCAATCACCGGACCAACCGTTCAGGCATGGCTCGATAGCCTGAATTAAAAATTGGACGGATTGACGTATATTAAAATAGTTTAGTTACAAAAAATCCGTTCTTTTTAAAATTATTCAAAGAAAAATACAAATAGAGAACAATCTGACCTTGCAAAAGAATGCTCCTGATAATTTGGCAATATTTAAATATCTTGAAATAATATTTTGATTATTAGTATAAAATATTTTTATGCAAACTTTATTAGAACTATTTTAGTTTTTATAAAGAAGTAGGTTTTCTTTGCTTCGTCTTTACTTACTAGTGAAGTTTCTGCCGATTTGAGTTTTTCTACATGATACGAGTGGCTTACATGCTGGTGCTGATTTTGTCGCTGACGCTAAGTAAGGCCCTTTCTTATGGCTCTAATAGTACAATACCTGCAAAAAATTTAATTAAATCAAAGTGTTATTTGAAGCAAACCCGCTGCAAGCCGGTTTCGTCGTATGTCAAAAAAGTAAAAAAGATAAAAGTTACTCATAATGCTTCTTCTCGTGAGTTTGACAATGAAGAAGTAGAAGGAGGGAACTTTGATTTTGAAGATACCCTGGAAACACACTATGAAGACGGTGTGACGCAGTTCATCTGCTTTCGGGCTCTAAAAACGCTGGCCGCGCCTATTCTCAGTGAAGAAAAACGTTGGTTAAGTTTTTTTCTCCCTTATTCTATACCTCCACCCGAACTGGGTTGATTTTCCTCTTTTCTGCGTGTAGTGAATGCCTGATAGTCAGGACACTATTTTCACGTTAAATTATTTAAGTTTTATTTAGTTACATAAATATTTTCAGAATAATTCAGACAGTGAATGGCTGATTTATTTCGGAAGGAAAACTTATGCACAAAAAAACTTTAACCCATCAAAATATTTAATCAATGAAAACTATAACAAACGCCCCCGGATATGTGGCTGTGATCTGTGCTTTCCTGCTGGCAGGATGCACCGTGAACAGCAAAGAAAATGCGGATAAAAATGCTCCCAAAATTACGGTAGACGAATTTCCAGTCATTGAGCTAACAGCACAAAAAGCAGAACTACACCGTGAATATGTTGGAGATATCAATGCGGTCAGAAATGTAGAAATTTACGCTCGTGTGAAAGGCTATCTGGAACAAATATATGTGGATGAAGGGCAGGAAGTGCGCAAAGGTCAGTTACTTTTTCGTATCAATGATGAAGAATATGAAGCCGAAGCTGCCAAAGCCAAGGCAAATCTGCAAAGTGCCATTGCCGAAGCCAAAGCTGCTGAGCTGGAAGTAAGCCGGATCAAGCAATTGGTGGATAAAAAAGTGATCTCAAAAATTGAGTGGGAGGTAGCCGAAGCTCGTTTGCTGGCCTCTCAGGCCCGAATTGAAGAAGCGCGCTCGGCCCAAACGAATGCCGCTATTCACATGAGCCGTACCCGAATCAAAGCGCCATTTGATGGAGTCATCAACCGGATTCCCTACAAAGTTGGAAGTTTGATTGACGAAGGAACGCTGCTGACTTCGGTTTCGGATACCAGGTTTGTGTATGTCTATTTCAATGTTTCAGAAAATGAATACCTCGAATTTATAAAATCCCGCAAACAGACTGGCGATACCGACAACCGCATCGTAGAATTACAGCTGGCCGATGGTTCTGAATTTCCTGAAAAAGGACGAATACAAACCATGGAAGGAGAATTTGACGAAGGAACAGGCTCCATTGCGTTTCGGGCGCAGTTTTCCAATCCAGGCAAACTCCTGAAACACCGCTCTTCGGGTACTATTCGTCTGACCAATGCAGTTACGGATGCTATTTTGGTCCCGCAAAAAGCCGTTTTTGAAATTCAGGATAAAAGCTACGTGTATGTAGTCGGTAAGGATAATCAGGTGAAGGTAAAAAGCTTTGTGCCGAAGTCCCGGTTTTCGGATTATTACCTGGTGCAGTCGGGTTTGAAAGAAGGCGACCGTGTGGTGTACGAGGGGATTCAGTCGTTGAAGGATAATGTAAAAATCCTGCCCAAGCTCGTAAAAGCTGACACGGGGAAGTCTGTTTCGATTGACGAAGGACTTTCGCTATAAGCTATCAAAAGAGTATGCGGTCTATTTTTTTTATCTAACTCGCCCCGATTCATGTTTAATCTTTTTATACGAAGACCCGTGCTTTCATTGGTTATTTCGTTACTAATTACCTTGTTGGGAGGTTTGGCGCTGATCAGCTTACCCATCACACAATTTCCCGAAATCGTTCCGCCGTCGGTGACAGTAACGGCCAAATATACAGGGGCCAATGCGGAGGTATGTACCAAAGCAGTAGCAACTCCGCTCGAACGTGCCATCAACGGTGTGCCGGGCATGACCTACATGTCGTCGGTGTCAAGTAACAACGGCACGACGCTGATCCAGGTTTTTTTTGAAGTAGGCACCGATCCAGACCTCGCGGCGGTCAATGTGCAAAACCGCGTGCAGTCGGTTATTGATGAGCTGCCCGAAGAAGTAATCAAGGCGGGCGTTATGACCGAAAAAGAGGTAAACAGCATGCTGATGTACCTCGACATCATGAGTTCTGATTCGACAATTGGTGAAAAGTTTGTGTATAACTTCGCTGACATCAACGTGTTGGCCGAGCTGAAACGAATTGACGGCGTAGGCTTTGCTGAAATTATGGGTAGCCGTGATTACTCCATGCGCGTATGGCTCAAACCCGACCGGATGACGAGCTATAAAGTATCAACAGAGGAAGTGATTGAGGCGATTCGAGCGCAAAATGTAGAAGCAGCCCCCGGAAAATCAGGTCAAAGCTCAGGACGGACTTCGCCCATGTTGCAATATGTGCTGCGCTACACGGGCAAAATGTACGAGCCCGAACAGTACGAAAACATCGTGATTCGGGCGGAGCCTGACGGCTCGATGCTCAAATTGCGCGATGTGGCCGAAATTGAATTTGGTTCGCTGGATTACAGCATGGCGTCAAAGTCTGACGGTCGTCCGTCGGCTTCGATTATGCTCAAACAGCGCCCCGGCTCGAATGCCCGTGAGGTAATTGCGAACGTAAAGAAGCGGGTGGCCGAATTGAAGGAAACGTCCTTTCCGCCCGGCATGACCTACACGGTCTCGTACGACGTTTCACGCTTTTTGGATGCATCCATTTCTGAGGTAGTACGAACGTTGTTTGAAGCATTTATTCTGGTTTTTCTGATCGTCTACCTGTTCCTTCAGGATTTCCGCTCCACGCTCATTCCGGCCCTTGCCGTTCCTGTGGCCCTGATCGGGACCTTTGCGTTTATGCAAATGCTGGGTTTTTCGATTAATCTGTTGACCCTTTTTGCTCTGGTTTTGGCTATTGGAATTGTGGTCGATAATGCGATTGTGGTGGTAGAAGCCGTGCACGCCAAAATGGCCGAAAGCGATATGAGTGCCCGGGAAGCGACTTTTGCCGCAATGGGCGAGATCAGCGGCGCCATTGTGGCCATCACGCTCGTGATGTCGGCGGTGTTTATACCCGTGGCGTTTATGTCGGGTCCGGTGGGCGTTTTTTATCGACAGTTTTCCCTGACGCTTGCCATTTCCATTGTTATTTCCGGAATCAACGCCCTCACCCTAACGCCTGCTTTGTGCGCTCTTCTTTTGAAAAATACGCATCATGAAGAAAAGAAGCAGACGATTCTAAATCGCTTTTTTGGCACCTTCAACCGCGGCTATGACTCCGTAGCTGCGCGGTATAAGTCTTTGGTAGGAGTAATCGCAGGGCGGCGGGTTATCACGATTCTGTTGTTAGTAGCCTTTTGTGCAGCTACCTGGGGGATCAATTCTATTTTACCGGCGGGTTTTATTCCGACCGAAGATCAGGGCGTTTTGTATGTCAACGTGACCACACCCGTAGGCGCTACCGTCGAGCGGACGGAGGTCGTTTTGGATGAAGTGCAGCGGGTGGCCGCCGAAATTGAAGAGGTTGAATCAGTATCTACGCTGGCAGGTTATAGCCTCATGACCGAGTCGGCAGGCGCTTCGTACGGCATGGGCATGATTAACCTCAAAGCCTGGGACGACCGCAATCGGTCGGTGCAGGATATCATTGAGATCATGCAGGAAAAAACAAAAAATATTCATGATGCAAGCATTGAGTTTTTTCCACCACCTACGGTGCCCGGTTTTGGAAATTCGAGCGGGTTTGAGCTCCGCCTGCTGGATAAAACCGGAAGCGGAGATTTGCAACAAACCGCCCGGGTGACGAATGAATTTATTGCGGCCCTAAAAGAAACACCGGCCATCAATAACGCTTTCACGAGTTTTGATGCGAGTTTTCCACAGTACCTGATTCACGTGGATCAGGACATGGCTGCCCAGAAAGGCGTAACCGTCGACAATGCCATGAGTACGCTCCAAACGCTAATCGGGAGCTACTATGCATCAAATTTTATTCGCTTTGGGCAAATGTACAAAGTGATGGTGCAGGCCGATCCGCGCTACCGGGCGGCACCCGAAGACATCATCAAGATGTACGTTAAAAACAATCGGGGCGAAATGGTTTCCTATTCTACCTTCACCCAACTCGAACGAGTTTACGGCCCTGAACAGCTCACGCGCTACAACATGTTTACGTCGGCGATGATAAACGGCGACGCTGCTGCGGGATTCAGTAGTGGCGATGCCATCAAAGCCGTAGAAGAAGTGGCGGCCCAAAAACTCCCCAAAGGATTTACCTACGAGTGGTCGGGTATGACGCGCGAAGAAATCCTGTCGGGCGATCAGGCCATTTATATTTTCATTCTATGTCTGGTGTTTGTATATCTGCTGCTGGCGGCGCAATATGAAAGTTTTCTGCTGCCGTTGCCTGTTATTCTGTCGTTGCCAACGGGTATTTTCGGGGCCTTTTTAGGGTTAAAACTTCTGGGGCTGGAAAATAATATTTATGCGCAGGTTTCTTTGGTTATGCTCATTGGGCTTTTGGGTAAAAACGCCATTCTGATTGTAGAATACGCTATTTTGAGACAAAAAGAAGGCCTTTCGGTACTGGAAGCGGCTATGGAAGGAGCTACCGAGCGTCTGCGTCCCATCCTGATGACTTCCTTTGCGTTCATTGCGGGTCTTATTCCGCTGTGTATTGCCACGGGTGCAGGTGCGCTGGGCAACCGTTCCATCGGAACTGCCGCTGCCGGCGGTATGCTCATTGGGACGATCTTTGGGATTATCCTGATTCCGGGTCTTTACGTACTTTTTGCAAGTCTTACCGAGAAAAAAACTCCTGAAATTGTGGAGCCTGCGCCTACGGAAGAAACCGAAGAAAATTTAATCAATCAATAGATATAGCTACCTGCCGGGTGTTTCTTCGGCTTCTGAAACACCCGGCGTTCTATGTACAATCTTACGTATATGAAGTGTAACATACCTCTAATAAAATACCTCCTTCCGGTCGTGCTTATGTTTTTGAACGGGTGTAAAATGATGACACCTTTGCCCGCACCAACGTCGCTGCAGGCGCCCCGGACTTTTCTGGAACGCATGGATAGTTCCAGCGTAGGAGGGATGACCATTCGTAATTTTTTTACGGATTCGTATTTGGTGGCTTTGCTGGACACAGCCCTGATCCGAAATCCGGATTTGGCCGTTGCGCAGCAGCGCATTGCTCAGGCCCGGGCCGATTTGCAGGAGCGCTCCGGGGCGTTGTGGCCGACGGTAGATGCTGAGATTTCGGGCGGTGTTCGCCGATTTGGTGAATATACGATGGATGGTGTGGGAAATTATGATACCAATTTTTCGGACAATATCAACCCCGATCAACGCATGACTAACCCGCTTCCCGATTATTTTGTGGGGGCTCGAAGTACCTGGGAAGCGGACATTTGGGGTAAACTTCGTACCCGCCGCAAAGCTGCTTACCTGCGTTTTCTGGCCACAGAAAATGGCCGTCAGTTGGTTCAAACTACCCTGGTGGCCGATATTGCCCGCTTGTACTATGAGTTATTGACGCTGGATAATCAGTTGGAAATTATTCAACGAAATGCCGTTTTGCAGCAACAAGCTCTGGAAACTATAATTATTCAGAAAGAGGGTGGCCGGGCCAATGAGTTGGCCGTCAGGCAATTTGCGGCTCAGTTGCTCAATACCCAAAGCCTGGAAATACAAATTCGACAACAAATTTTGGAAATAGAAACCCGCATCAATACCCTCATGGGACGTTTCTCTCAGCCCATCGTACGCGGAAATCCTATTTTGGATCAAAAGCTTCCACAAAGTATTGGTGTGGGTATTCCTGCCGAAATGCTTCGACGGAGACCGGATGTGCAGCAGGCCGAACTCGAACTCAAAGCAAATCAGGAAGAGTTGCAGGCAGCCCGGCTGTCGTTTTTGCCTTCGCTGAACATTACGGCCTACACCGGCCTAAACGCTTTCAGGAGCGCCGTACTTCTGAATCCGGGTTCGCTGGCTTTTGGATTATTGGGAGGATTAACGGCTCCCATTCTGAATCGACAGGCGTTGCGTGCCAATCAGAATCGTGCGCAGGCCCGAAGTCTGGAAGCGTTGTACAGCTATAATAAAACGATTCTGGAAGCGTATCAGGAATCCGCTCTGCTGATGGGAACTATTGATAATTTAAAGAAAATATCGGCTCTGAAAACCCAGGAAACGTCGGAGTTGCAGCAGGGCGTATCTATTTCCAACGATTTGTATTTGGCGGGATATGCCTCCTATCTCGAAGTAATCACCGCGCAGCGCTCGGTACTTTCTGCCGAACTGGAACAAACGACGATCCGGCAACGGGAGTTTTCGGCACTCATTGATCTCTACCGTTCGTTGGGTGGCGGTTGGGAATAGATTTGAACCTCTTTTCCACTACTAATCAAACGCCCCGAAGACGTTACATCCTTCGGGGCGTCCTTTTATCAAAATTCTTGTATGGCGTTGGGTTTTTCCGTAATTTAGGAGAGCACAGAATGTGCCTGCGTGTGGATATGTACCTGTCTTCGGTTTCAGAAACACACGCAAACTTTCACCTAATTTACCATCCCTATGTTTTTTATAATTTTAGGTCTGCTGCTTGTTGTGGCGGGTTTTGCGATTAATACCCCCTCACTGAATATCTCCCGCTTTTCACGGCCCGTCAAAATTGCGGGAATTCTCGTGGCACTCGTTGGTGCACTTACTGCGAGTATTCGGCAGATTGATGCGGGGACCATTGGCGTTCAGTCGCTGTTTGGAAAAGTAAGTACCAATGTGCTTGAAAATGGATTGAATTTTGTCAATCCGCTGGTCGAGGTTACCGTTTTCGACACCAAAACCCAAAACTACACCATGTCGGCCACGGCTGCGGAAGGCGAGCAATCGGGCGATGACGCCATCCGGGTGCTGTCGGCAGACGGTCTGGAAGTGGTCATTGACCTGACGGTTCTGTACAAAATTGTCCCAAGCTCTGCACCGACGATTTATCAACAAATTGGCCGAGATTATAAGGATAAAATCGTTCGGCCCGTTACGCGTACAAGGATTCGGGACAATGCTGTTTATTATGATGCGGTTTCACTTTATTCCAAAAAACGCGATGAGTTTCAGGATCGGATTTACAAAACCATCGACAAGGATTTCAAAGAACGTGGCCTGATTCTGGAACAGCTGTTGATTCGGAACATTAATTTGCCTGAATCAGTGAAGAAAACCATTGAATCAAAAATAAATGCAGAACAGGACGCGCAGAAAATGGAATTTGTCCTGCAAAAAGAACAGCAGGAAGCCGAGCGGAAGCGGGTAGAGGCCAAGGGTATTTCGGATTACCAAACCATCATTGCGACAAGTCTTACCGACCGGCAGTTGCAGTATGAGTTGATTAAAGCCCAAAAAGAACTGGCAGAATCGCCGAATACAAAAATTGTCATTTTGGGTGGAGGAAAAGGCGGAATTCCGCTGATTTTGAATGATAAGTAAGGGAAGCTAGAATGCCATCATTGGTATTTTGTTAATGCCTTTGTTGGTGTTTTCACCATAGCCGTCAGGCTAAGAATAGCTTCGGAGAAGCTAAATGTTTGTAGGTAATTCATAATCAGCAAGTTATGGAGCTTCGGAGAAGCGCAATGTTGACGGTCACTTAAAGTCATCGAAGAAGCATAAAATCATAATATTGCGCTTCTCCGAAGCTATTTAGTTACAAAAACCAGCTTTTCCTACAAACATTGGGCTTCTCCGAAGCCTGGTGAATTCACCAACAATATTTACGCCCTAGTTTGCGGTGTAGTTGGGATTTTTCACCAACTACGGACCAATAAATTAAACTTTTGTACTTTTAAATCTTCTTCATAAATACTATTACATTAGATACAAACAACTACATTCAACAAATAATCATGGATACGGAAATGACTTCAAACTTGGCGGCTGAACGATTAGCTGATTTAAGAGTCGCAATGAATTTGTCCCGTCCTAAATTTGCTATTCTGGTAGAACTAGGTGCCCACACCATTTCAAGAGTCGAAAACGAAATGACTGAGCCCTCAGAATACATGCTGAGTCAGATAGAAAAGGCTATTCCCGGCTCTACCGCCTACATTTTGGGCAAAACTCATTTTATGCCTAGCCATCCACTGTTAGAGAAAACGAAGGATGAGCACGAAGGCCAAAGTCTCAGAGTTTATCTAAAACGTAAGGATATTAAACAGGCTGATCTTTCTAAAAAGATAGGCGTTACCCGGGCTATGATAAATGTATATTTGAATACTTCCCGTTTCAGATCCGATGTGAAAGAAAAAATTCTTCATGCTTTAAACGTTCCTGAAGAAATTGTATTTGGAGAGAAGAATCTAAATTTACTCACCACGCGGTTATCGTCTGTAAATCAGCCTGTATACAAAGAGTTTGTCGTTCTACCCAAATTAGACCCACAAATCCGGACTGATCTTACATTGCAGAAAATCGTAGACACTTTACTTCATTTCGATGACAGAAACCCCCAACCCGATGGCTGGCTTATGCGACGAGGACGGCTCACTGATGAAGAATTGGCTTCTGCCGTCGTTTTTGAAACAATACCATCAGACTATGTGAAATTCAAGCCAGGAACTTTGCTGGTTGGCTATTTATTATCAGCCGATCAGTTCGAGGACTTAAAGCCAGATGATTTGGTTGCTGTCCGGGTCGCTGAGCAATTATTGATTGCACCCGTTTACAAAAACACCATGGAGAAACCCGAAGGTGAATTAATGCTTTTGCTCGAGTTCAACTCACTCATTCTGAAAGTACCTGATATTGAGTATATGTTTTATATCTCGCACGTGATTGAATCGGATCTAAGCAGGTAAATTGTGACCTCATATTTGTACTCAAGCACAAGCCTGCCAAATCAAACTCAGGATAAAAAGAGTTTCTGGTAATGCTTCATGGCTATTATTTTTCAAGCCTTATATTCGGTGTAGTTGATGAAAAACACTAACTACAGCTAAATACATTTGATGTTTTCACCAACTACACTAAAACAACCAAGGCCCGCAGAGAACCTGCGGGCCTTGGTTTATATGAAGCAACAAGTATCAATTACTTTTTAAGACTTGCCAAAAATTCTACGACATCTCTGATCTCTCTTTTAGACATAATATAGCCCATCGGCGGCATGCTCGACGGAAGGTTTTCCCGTTTGGCGATGCGTGCGGTTGGTACTTTCAGCGGCTCAGCTTCGGAGGTTTTCAGCGTGAGTTCGCTGCTGGTTTCGGCCATCAAAATTCCTGTAATCATCTGATCATCTTTGAGGGTCAGCGTCACGGTGCCATAGCCGGGGGCAAGGCGGGCGCTGGGTTCAATCAGGGCTTCAAGGATTTTCTCGCGGCTAAGCTCATTGGCAATCGTTGTAAGCGAAGGCCCTACTTCTCCACCTCTGCCATTGACAGCGTGGCAACGCACACATTGCCCCGTAGAATTGGTGTAAAAATAACGCTGTCCCTGCTGACGGTCGCCACCGTAAAGGGCATCCAAATAGTCGGCTACGCCCGTACCTTTGGGCCTTGCCGCGGCAAGGCGGCTAATCAACGCCTCTGAGTGCGTAGAGTCTACGGCTTCGGTCAGTTCGAGGTTGAGCGCGGGCGATAGCTCTTTTTTCTCTACCCGGCTAATCAGATTGCCAAGAATGGTGGTCGTTTTCTGGGCGGGTGCTGCACTCAAAATTCGCAGCATTTGCTGTTGTTCTTTTACCGAACCTTTGGCAAAAATCACATTTACAATATCTGAAAGTGCCTGTTCTGAAAGCGTTTGGCTGTTTACAAGGCTAAGAGCCCGTGTGCGTACATCTTCGTTGCTATCGTTCATTCCTTTTTTAAGGATCGATTCCAAATCGGAATATTGCAGGGCTGTAAGCGACGTAAGTACAGCAGACCGGACGTCAGGGAACGGATTATTATTCAGGATATGGATCAGTTCCTTCTGTTGGCTTTTGATTTGTAAAGCACTCATGATTTCCGCAGTGGCAATCAGTACCTGCGGCTCGCTGTCGGCCAATAGTGTAGCAAGATGCGGCTCTACCAATGCCTGAATGGACGCTGGATCACGAGTCACAACGCCCCGATAGCGGCCATCGACGCGGTCGAGTACCGAAGGCGACGCCCATGAAGCAATCGTTGCGAGGGCTTCGGTGCGGAGGTCTTTGGGTACGTTGCGGCGTTTGGCAAAAGCAATCAGAGAAGCAAGCTGCTCGTTTCCACCCACCCGCAAACTGGCATTGATGGCACGGCGAAGCAAGGGTTCTGACGTAAAACGGGTTTCTTTGAGCGTTGCGGCAAGGGAAGGCAGCGCAGCCGGAATCGACAGGTCGTCGTTGATGGCCCGGGCTGCTTCGGCTACTATGTACTCGTCGGAGTCGGCGAGAAACAGGCGCACATTTTCATTTTTCCAGCGGCGTAGCACCAGCACGGCGGCTAGTCGCAGCGATTTGTCAGGACTTTTAGCAAGCGCTATAATTGGCTCCGTTTGGTTCAGGCGGGTGAGTGCCAAAACCGCTGCATGCCGCAGGTACACATCTTTATCCTGATTGGCCTCAATCATTTTTAACAAAGCCGGAACCGCCGCCGTGTAGCCTACGCGGCCAATGGCTTGCGCGCCAAAGAATTTTACCCGGTCGTTTTGGCTCGTGAGCAGGGGAGCAAGCATCGGGCCTGCCTCAGCAATTGCCGCATCGCCAAGAACTTTGGCGGCCTGTCCTACGATTTCGGGATCAGCGTCTTTCAGCAAAGCCAACAGCGGATTGCCATACGATTTGTTTTGACGGGCCAATTGGCCTAAGCCCCACACGGCATGAATCCGCGCCATTTGAGGGGATGAGGATGCGAGCGCTTTTTCAAAAACAGCAGCTCCCGGCGCAGCTCTTTTTACCAATTCAAACTGAGCTTTTTGCCGAATGCGCATGTCCTGATTGGACAAAAATCCAAGCAATGCATCTTCTGACTGCGTAGCGTAGTTGAGCTGCATCAGGCGTTTGGTTTCTTCCCGCAGGGCTTTATAATCATCTTTATCAGCCGTTACGTCAAGCTTCCATACACGTCCTGCATCTTTGGTGTTCCAGCCGTTGAGCCAGTCGGCCACGTACAATGCGCCATCGGGGCCAAAGCGGATGCCCGTGGGGAGAATACCGTTCAGGATATTTTTTTCGCCATCGAGCACAAACGAGGCGCCCTGTGGTTTCAAACCAAACGACCAAATGGGCGAGCGGGCAGGATTTCCCACAAATTCCACCAAAAAGAATTTATTTTTCCACTCCGAGCCCAGCGCCGTACCCGGATTATAAACCATACCTGTGGGGCCATTGTGGAAATTCATGATGGGCGGAATGATATAGGCAGCCTGTCCTTCCCAACGAGGTTTGAAAAGCTGCTCGTCCATCCAGACTTTATAGCTATTGTTTTTCGGATCGGTATATTTTCCGTATTGCCAGTTGGCGCGCCAGCCGGCATCATGCCCGTCCACAATGTGTACCAATCGCTCGCTTTCGCCGGGGTGGTCGCCGTCGTTGTCGGCGGTAATTAAATTGCCGTACTCATCAAACACAAACTCATGCGTATTGCGCAGTCCGGCGGCAAAGACTTCAAAATTGCTGCCGTCCGGCTCCGACCGTACGATGATTCCCTCATTGGGGTACTCGTGTTTTTTGCCGGATTTGTCGGTTAAGGAAGCGCCAATATCGCCAATACCCCAGTAAATGCGCCCGTCGGGACCTTCGATGGCACCCGACATGCCGTGGCCGCCAAAGCCAATGTGCACGCCGTAGCCGTGGCTGATCGACGTTTTCTGATCGGGCAGGCCGTCACCGTTAGTATCGGTCAGGCGCCACATATCGGGGGCAATGCCCACAAACATATCTTCGGCCCGCACGAGCAGCGCTCCGGCTACGTCCGAAATTTCTTCAAAAAAATCGCTGAGGATACGGGTAGAGACATCGGCAAGGCCGTCGCCGTCGGTATCTTCCAGCCGCCAAACTTCGTCTTTTTCAACGGCCAGGTCTTTCCAGTCGTGGGAGCCGTCTTCGTTAAGGTCTTTAAGCCACTCGTTTTCGGCACTTTTTTCAGGGGCAAACGTCTCACGCAAAAAGGCCCGGCGTTCTTCCACCGTTTGGAGTGCAATGGAGGGCGTCATCCAGTTGCGATGCCCGCGAATATCAAATTCTGAGTTTTTTTGCCGGTTCGTCCGGGTCAGGTACACCCGGCCCTGATCGTCAATCGACATGGCGATTGGGTCCGGTGCCAGCGAATCAGAAGCCCATAAATCGAGCTTCAGGCCATCAGCCAATTTAATGGAGCTATTGTCCCGAATCTCCGTTGCCCGTGCCGTGGCTGCATCTTCTTTAACCACAATGGGTAACGAACCCGTAGGCGCCAGTTTCATACAGGAAACAACCATACCTGCTGCCATCAGGTACAGAAACAAACGGGAGTGGTAGAGTTTTTTTAAATTCATAGATAGTAATTCTTACTGTTTGTTAAAAATTGACCGGTTTCAGGTCTATCAGGAAAGAGTAAATTCGCAGGTTTTTATACTCAAAAGTTAATAAAATGGCGCGTATAGATCAGTACGATAGAATTTGGAATACTTTTACGTTTGAAAAGAGCAGTATAGTTGACCAATAGTTTACAACTAAAATTATGGCAGAAAAAAAGAAAAGTGCGGCGTATTGGGTCGAAAAACTGACGATGCAGGCGCACCCTGAGGGCGGCTATTTTGCCGAAACTTACCGCGCTGCGGAGCTGATTTCAGCGCAGGCGCTGCCGTCACGGTTTGGCGGTGCACGTTCGTTTGGTACGGCTATTTATTTTTTACTCGAAGGGCATCATGTTTCGGCTCTGCACCGCATTCAGGCCGATGAGTTGTGGCATTTTTATACGGGCGATCCGCTGGAAGTTTTTGTAATTGATCCCGAAACCGGAGAGCTCAGCATCATTCGGCTGGGCAATGACCCCGAAGCCGGGCAGGTTTTTCAGGCCGTAGTACCGGCCGGGATGTGGTTCGGTTCCAAACCTATGGCGGGCGGTAGCTATTCCCTTGTGGGCTGTACCGTGGCACCCGGCTTCGATTTCGAAGATTTCGAACTGGCCGATCGCAGCGATTTGCTCGGTCGTTATCCACAACACAGTGCTCTGATTGAGCAACTTACATAAAGATGAGTGATGTAAATTGTACCATAAAAAAAAGCAGGTTTCCATATAGAAACCTGCTTTACTTAATATACTTAATATAGGGGAGGGTTACTCTTTAAGAAAATAAAGTACAGGCTTTTTTTGAGCCTGACTCAAATTACTTAGTGTGTGTAGAGTAGTTGTCCGACGTCCCTATTGTACGGCAATATCGTTTATTGTGGTTTTAGACGCTGATTTAGTCAGATGGTAACAGCGAGATTAAAATAAGTATAGGTAAGCGTTCATTTAAGTGAAAAAATAGATCAAATAGCTATTTGTACAGGATTCTTTCAGAAAAAGTATTTTGTGCATGCCAAACGGGCGCATCTAGCGCCCGTTGACCATTGTAGAAGAGAGAGAACATTGTTTTAAAATACACTGAATTATAAAAAAATGTGTGTGTATACTATGCTACATTATTGTGTATCAGTGTTTTCTCTCTAATTCTAAGCTAAATGGAAGGGACTAAAATTCCAAATAATTAGCATAAAAAAATTGATGTTTACCCCTGACATACAGGAAAACATATTTTTACTTTTGATTGAACCTGGTTCAGGTTGTTTCTGCGGGAATAAGATTTGCATAAAAATGTACTAGTGGGCGTATTTTTAAGTAGCTATTCCCCAACCGAAGTGGCACTTCTCCAATTCAATCAATAATTTGGTATGTTTGTATCAGGCAGATAACTTGCAAGCCTGGAATACGTTAAAATTTAATTTCTCCGAAGAAATACTATGAGCATGGTGAACGACGTAGTGGTTTGGTTTCTGAAACGCCGCCTTCAGCGTATTCAGGATTTTATGCAGAATCCGGTCGAGACTCAGCAGCGTATTTTTAACGAATTAATCCAAACGGCCCGCTATACCGAATGGGGGATTCGGTACAACTATGGCCAAATCAAAACCACTCAGGAATTCCGGGAGCAAGTGCCGGTGTCAACCTACGAAGATCTCTTTCCGTACATCGAGCGGGTGCTGAAAGGCGAGCCCAACGTGCTTTGGCCCACGCCAACCGAATGGTTTTCCAAGTCGTCGGGCACTACCAACGCACGCAGTAAGTATATTCCCGTCACGCCGGAGTCGCTGGAAGAGTGCCACCACATGGGCGGAAAAGATATGATGACGCTCCTCGTGGCCAATCGGCCCGATACGCAGGTTTTTGAAGGAAAAGGACTTTCGATTGGCGGCACGATTCATACAAATCCCTATAATTCGGAAACGCAGGTGGGCGATGTGTCGGCGGTAATTATGCAAAATCTGCCCGCGTGGGGCGAGTTTATGCGCACGCCGCCTCTGGAAGTTGCCCTTTTGGAAAACTGGGAAGAAAAGCTGGAAAAAATGGCCGCTATATGCTCCGAGGAAAATGTCACGAGTATCCTGGGCGTACCTACCTGGACAATCGTGCTGCTGGATCGGATCATGGAGCATAAAGGCGCGCAGTCTATGCTGGATGTTTGGCCCGATTTTGAGGTATTTGTTCACGGGGCCGTTGCGTTTCAACCCTACCGTGAGCTTTTTTCCAAAAAATATTTTCCGTCCGACAAAGTTACCTACCTCGAAACCTACAACGCTTCCGAAGGTTTCATTGCCTTGCAGGACGACCTCGCTCATCCCGGCGAAATGCTACTGATGCTCGACTATGGCATTTTCTATGAGTTTATGCCCATGGAAGAATTAGGCAAACCTTTTCCAAAAACGCTGACTTTGGATGAAGTAGAACTGGATAAAAACTATGCGATTATTCTGTCTACCAACTCGGGTTTGTGGCGCTATTTGATCGGAGATACCATAAAATTTACTTCCCGCTTTCCTTTTCGTCTGAAAGTAAGCGGCCGCACCAAGCATTTCATCAATGCTTTTGGTGAAGAACTGATTGTTGAAAATGCCGAAATGGCCCTGACCGAAGCCTGCGAAGAGACAGGGGCAATTGTCCGGGACTTTACGGCCGGGCCCGTGTACATGGAGGATGGCGCGCGGGGAAGGCACGAATGGATCATCGAATTTTCCAATGATCCAAACGATCTGTCCGTTTTTGTTGAAACACTTGATGCAGCCCTGCGGCGGCTGAATTCGGACTATGATGCCAAACGGTTTCAGGATATTGCCTTGCTCAAACCTTTGGTTCAGGTGGTTGCGCCCGGTACTTTTTACGAATGGATGGGGCGCCGTAAAAAACTTGGCGGACAAAATAAAGTACCACGACTCAGCAACGACCGGGTCTATATTGAGGAAATCAGAGAATTGCTGGAGCAGGCTACGCGCTAAGTAGCTGAATGTATTTCGTCGCTTGTTCACCCACTTTCTTCCGTGAGCTTTGTACCACCACAGCCCACGGATGAGAGAAAAAGCTCCGTAGGAGCAATCCGTTTGTAGCAACTTAGAATATTTATTCGTTTGAGCTCCGTTGGGAGCGGCCCAAAAATCTTACAATCCGGTATTCACTTTGGCTGTGAAAAGCAAACGATCAATAATTTCCCCCGATTTACTTTTCTATTTCACAGAAATACATCGTAGATTGATGTGCAGCCTTTGGGGCTGTGCGACACAGCCCACGGATTTGGGCCTTTGGGGCTGTGCGACACCATAGCCGTCAGGCTAATGGCCTCGGAGAGGCCCAATGTTTGTAGAAAAAGCCATTGTGGTTATAAAAAAGCTTCGGAGAAGCGCAATATTACACTTTGGCAATGGAGTCCGAGTTTGAACTAGCTGCAAACATTGCGCTTCTCCGAAGCTTGTTAACTAACTGATTATGAGATACTACAAACGTTCCGCTTCTCCGAAGCTATTCTTAGCCTGACGGCTATGGTGCGACGCAGCCCACGGATTTGGGCCTTTGGGGCTGTGCGACACAGCCCACGGATTTGGCCCACGGATTTGCCTGCTTAACCTACTTTAAAAGGATATAAATCGTAGAATGGAATTAAGAGAATTCAAGCCAAGGAAGATTTTGAACAAAGCCTTCCTGAAAGTAAAGCCCAACAGAGATGAAATTGAACGTTTCAAAACCAATCTTATTTCGTTACTCGACCGCACAAATGACACGGAAAGCGAAGAGTTTCATAAAAACCTGGTTTCGGACTTTCTAAAAGATACCTATTACAAACAAAACCACTTCATCAATACCAAAGGCCGGAACGACCTTGTGATTCATAACGGCCCCCACGCCAATACTTCGGTGGGGGTAATTATTGAAGCGAAAAAACCGACCAACAAAGCAGAAATGCTAACCTCCAAAAAGCTGAACGTGAAGGCGTTTCAGGAATTGGTGCTGTATTATTTGAGGGAGCGAATTACCTACAAAAATCTTGAAGTAAAATACCTCATAGCAACCAATATCAACGAATGGTTCATTTTTGATGCGACTACATTTGACAAACTTTTTGCCCAAAATAAAAACCTTGTAAAACAATTCAACGATTTTGAAGGAGGACGGCTGGCCGATACCAAAACCGATTTTTTTTACAAACAAATTGCGGAGCCGTTTATCGGTAACATCACCGGCGAAATTGAATTTACCTATTTCAATATTCAGGAGTATCAAAAACCGCTGCGTAATGCGGATAAGGCCGACGATACGGCGCTGATTGCGTTGTTCAAATTGCTGTCGCCGGAGCATCTGTTAAAATTACCTTTTACTAACGATAGCAATAGCCTCGACAAACGGTTTTATAGTGAGCTGCTACACATTATTGGCCTGACCGAAACCAAAGAAGGAAGCAAAAAGCTGATTGAACGCAACAAGGCGGGTGAACGAAATACGGGAACAATCCTTGAAGATGCGATTATTCAGCTGGATAGTCTGGATAAATTGAGCCGGTTGGAAAAACCGGGACAATACGGAAATACGCAGGAGGAACGACTCTTCAATGTAGCCCTGGAACTCACAATTACGTGGATCAATCGGATTTTATTTTTGAAGTTGCTGGAAGCGCAGCTGCTTACGTACCACAAAGGCGACCAATCGTACTCGTTTTTGAATCTGAATAAAATCAAAAACTATGACGATCTGAACGGGTTGTTTTTTCAGGTGCTGGCACGTAAATATGACAAAAGAAACGACGATGTAAAAAAGGCGTTTGAGAAAGTACCTTACCTGAATTCTTCGCTTTTTGAGCCAACGGATTTGGAGCAGCTTACTTTGTTTATCAGCAATTTGAAAGACGAGAAAACGATTCCAATCATTTCTTCTACCGTTTTGAAAGATCAGTATGGTAAAAAAAGAACGGGAAAACTAAGCACGCTCGACTATTTGTTTGAATTTCTGAATGCCTATGATTTTAGTAATGAAGGAGCCGAAGAAATTCAGGAAGATAACAAAACGCTGATCAATGCGTCGGTTCTTGGGTTGATTTTTGAAAAAATAAATGGCTACAAAGACGGCTCGTTTTTTACTCCGGGTTTCATTACGATGTACATGTGCCGTGAAACGATCCGAAAGGCGGTGGTGCAGAAATTTGACCAGAATTTTCCTGATTTGGGGATTGGAAAAATTGAGGATATTTATGAGTTGATCCCGCATAAAATATCAAGAAAGAAAGCCAATGAAGTAGTCAACAGCATCAAAATATGTGATCCTGCGGTGGGGTCGGGGCATTTTCTGGTTTCGGCTCTGAATGAAATGATTGCGGTAAAAAACGATCTGAAAATACTGGAAGACAGGCAGGCTAAGTCGCTGCACAGGTACGAGGTAGAAGTAGTGAATGATGAGTTGATCGTTACGGACGAAGAAGGTGAACTATTTGACTATAACCCGGCCAATAAAGAAAGTCAGCGTATACAGGAAACACTTTTTCACGAAAAGCAGACGCTGATTGAAAATTGCCTTTTTGGTGTGGATATTAACCCCAACTCAGTAAAGATTTGTCGGTTGCGCTTGTGGATTGAACTTTTGAAAAATGCCTATTACAAAAATGCCACCGAACTGGAAACATTGCCCAATATTGACATCAACATCAAATGCGGGAATTCCCTGGTGAGCCGGTTTGCTATTGATGCCGACATTAAGCAGGCGTTAAAGAAAAGCAAGTGGACGATTGACAGCTACCGGATAGCCGTGGATACGTACCGAAATGCCGAAAGTAAGGAACAAAAAAGAGAAATGGAACGGCTGATTGCCGACATTAAGTCGGATTTTAGAAGTGAAATTTCTTTGAATGACCCAAAACTAAAAAAACTGCGCAAACTATCGGGCGAGTTGTTTCAAATGACCAATCAGCAGCAACTTTTTGAAATGAGTAAAAAAGAAAAAGCCGTCTGGAACAAAAAAGTGCAGCAACTGACCGTTGAAACAAAAAAGATAGAAACAGAAATAGAAGAAATAAAAGCCAATAAAATTTTTGAAAATGCCTTTGAATGGCGCTTTGAATTTCCCGAAGTACTGAACGATGAAGGCGATTTTGTAGGCTTTGATGTGGTGATTGGAAATCCTCCGTATATCAGGCAGGAAGAGTTAGGAGATTTTAAAAATCATCTTATTTCTAACTATAAAGTATTTACATCAGGAGGTGATATTTTTTCATATTTTTATGAGTTAAGCCATAGTATAATGAAAGAGAAGGGTTATTTTTCATTTATTAATAACACTTTTGACAAAACAACAGCAGGAAAAACGTTAAGAAATTTTGTTGAAAATAATTTTCGATTTGAAAGATACATTGATTTTACAGATGTTACGGTTTTTGAAGAAGCAACAACTTATCCAGTTATACTTATAGCTCAAAAAAACAAGCATAAGAGCAATTTTAAATTTTTCAAATTCACAAAAATTAATTTCAACAATAAAGATTTATTAAGCGATGAATCAGTATACACAGAAGTTGCACAGGATAAATTAAATTCGTCTGCCTGGAATTTCATAAATCCATTTGAACAAAATATTTTAGCTAAAATTCAAAAATATAAAACTATTGGAGAAATATATGGAAAGTGTTTTCGAGGGATTATTACAGGATTAAATGAAGGTTTTGTAATTGAAAGTAATTTAGGAAATTACGCTGTTTTGAAACATGTTTATGATGGGAAAGATTTAAAGAAATGGACAACGCCTCAACCATTTAAAAAAATGATTGTCTTTGAAAGTAAATCAACAACAAAGACTTTTGGTAAACTAACTGAGGACGTAGCATTGGGAAAAATGAAGGAATCTTATCCGGAAATTTTTAATCATCTTGAATGTTTTAAAGAGAAAGCCAAAAAGCGTTTTGATAAAGGTGAATTTTGGTGGGAATTGAGAAACTGTGCCTATTACGATTTATTTGAAAAGCCCAAAATAATTTTTCCTAACCTTCAAAATACAAACAAGTTTGCATTTGATGATACAGGGGTTTACTTAAATGCTCCGGCAGTTTTCTTGCCTTCAAATGATAGATCATTACTAGCTATTCTTAATTCAAAAGTTGTCTGGCACTTTTTAAAAAGTATTTGTGTAATTAGAAGTGGTGGATATATCGAGGTTAAACCACAATATTTTGAACAAATTCCAATTCCATTTATTGATGAGGAATCTCAGTTTAAATTGATCGAATTAGCTGAGAGAGCTATTCAGGAAAAAAGTAGTAATCAGAAAGCCGACACAACCGATTTAGAAAACCAAATTGACCAATTAGTGTATCAACTGTACGACTTGACGGAAGAAGAAATAAAAATTATAGAAACAGCCTAAACCGGCGCAGCCACGTGCTCGTGTCGGACAAACTCAACTCAACGTTAAAAAAAACTCAATGGAAACAGCTCTACTTTTGCTGGTAGTGCCGCTGACGAGCGGTGTGCTTTGGCTGGTATATTGGAAAAATTCTCCATTTGCCAAACGCTATTCACCGGTCTTTCTGGCGGTTATTCTGCTCATTGCCAGTATTTTCAGAGTCCTGAACCTGAACAACGCCGAAGGGAACGAGGACACAAGTACCTGGCTTGCCAGCGTGCTGAGTATGGAACACTACCCTAATACCTGGTGGACACTCCTGAACTTCTCTGATTCGCGTCCGCTTACCGTACTTCCTTTGTTTATAGCTGCCAAACTCGGCGTAGTACCAACCTACGCCAGCGCTCAACTCCTGGGCGTAAGCCTATGGCTTGGCACTATTGGCGTGTTCTATGCGATGCTTCGGTTGTGGACATCCGCTGCGCTCGCTCTGCTGTGGAGCTGGTTTCTTTGTCTTTTTATCGGCACTACGGGCTACTTCGACTACATCAGCTACAATTCAGAGCATGTCAGCGTGCTCATGATCAGCCTGGCTTCGTACGGCTATTTACGCTACGAATTCAGGCAAAAGCTATCCGGTTTCTGGGCGTTTCTGCTCGGCATGCTTCTGGGGAGCTTGCTGTATGCAAAATTCCAAAATATACCCATGGGTTTGGTTATTGCTACGTACCTGGCCTATTTGTTGGCCTATCGGCGGGCCTACGGTTCGCTCATCGCCTTTGTGGCCGGCGGCATCGTGCCCACGCTTGGCGTGCACCTGTACTATGCCTGGCACGACAGCGTGGCTACTTTCTGGAACGGCTATTTCTGGAACTACTACTACTATTCATATTCCACCGAGTTTTCTTCGCAGTCCATGACGGCCCGCTTCGATCCGGTCCGGATAGGGTACTTTATTTTCAGGAGCAGGTTTCATGGGCTCTACTTCATTCCGCTTTTGGCCGCCTGCCTTGCCGGGATTTTGTTTCTTTGGCCGTCGTTTCGTTTGCTAAGCAAAACGCAAAAACGACTGGGTTCTTTTGCCGTTTTGCTATTGGGAACAAGCGTGTATGCAAGTGTGCAATCCGGCAATTTTTTTGATCATTACCTGTTGTACCTGCTCGTGCCCTTTACTTTTTTGGCGGCATGGCTGTGTACAGTGCAGCCCCCGGGCAACCGGCAACGGCTCATACTTGCGATGGCGTTTGCGGGCGCGGTCGTTCAGGGGAGTTTTAATCTCTATACCCGGCAGCCGCTTGAAACTCCCGTTTCGCATCGGTTGGACAAAAAACTGGTAGCCATGATTCGGGCCAACGGACAGCCCAACGACCGGCTCGTGGTGTGGGGCTGGGCCGATCGCCTGTATGTGCAGACGCGCCGCGCGGCCGGTTATCGAAATTCACATACGCATCATTTGTTTATGAAAACCAGTAGTTTATATCCGTTTCGTGAAAAACTATTTCTGGAAGACATCCAGCGCAATCGTCCCGCTTTGTTTGTGGATGCGTCCGTCAAAGGCATTTCAATTATGGAAAATATGCTCCTGCCTCACGATCGATTTCCGGCAATTGCCGCCTGCATCCGGCAGCTGTACGAGCCCATTGGGAGCGTTGATGGCGTTCGCTTTTACCGACGCCGAACGGCCGTTTTAGCCTCTCACTAGCCCTTTTTCACGCAAAAAATTATTGGTCAGCACGTTTTTGTCTGCATGCAGAACGGTTTGCGCCAGCACCTCGCACACCACCAACAGATGATCGCCGGCATCGGTGTAGCTCACCACCCGGCACTGTGCGTAGCCAATCGCCTCGGTTAGGTAAGGGCAGCCCCGCTCATCGGTAGCGTAGGGGACGGTTTTGAGTTTATCGGTTTGTCGGCCACTTTTTCGGCCCAGGCGCGCGATGAGCCGGGTTTGGTCTTCGGCCAAAAGATTTACGTTCAAAATTCCGGTCTGTTGAACCAATTCCAGCGTATAATCTATTTTGTAAAGAGCCACGCAAAGCATTTTTCCACCCATTGCTACCTGCATCACCCAGGTGGCAATGTTGGCGTTCAGCACACCGGTTGCACCGATAGTAGTAATGGAATGGACGTCGTAATTTTTGAATTTGAGTAATTTTTTTGCCATGAAAAAATAGAGAAAGCGTACAAAAATGCAGGATTTATTTCCACCGAATTAACTCAGAATAAATGCCAATGGTTAAAAATTGTTGTACAAACGCTCACGAAGAACCTATCGGCTAATGAAAGGACTTCGCAGAAAATGGTTAATTTTGGCCGACTAAAAAAAATCTAATATTCCGAAGAATGACTCATCAGGACTTTTTGAATGCCTTGGTTTGCCCGCTTACTCAAACTCCTCTCGAATTGGCAGAGGACGGAAAATCGCTGATCAGCCAGGATGGCGTGGTATATTCCGTAGGCGATACAGGTATAGTTAATATGCTTTATCCCAAAGAGTTACTGCCCGATGATGCCCGCGAACAATACTTGTACGACCAGGCATTTTTGCGGTACGACAGGGGCGTTTCGTGGGTTTTTGAAACCCTCAACCACTCGGATGAAGCCGCAACCAGGCAGTTTATGATTGATCTGATGGGGCTCAAACCCGGCATGACGGCTCTGGAAGTTGGCGCCGGTACGGGAAAAGACTCGGCACTGATTCTTGAAAAAATAAAACCCGGCGGCACGGCTGTACTCTCCGATTTATCGCCAAATATGTTAAAACTGGCGCAGGATAAACTGTCAACCGAAGAGGTAAACGTACATTATTTTCTGGGAAATGGCTCTTACCTGCCTTTCGCAGACGATACCTTCGATGCTGTTTTTCATTTTGGAGGAATCAATACGTTTTCGGAGCGCAAAAAAGCCTTTGCCGAACTGACCCGCGTCGTTCGTCCGGGCGGAAAAGTGGTAGTCGGCGACGAAAGTGTAGCGCCGTGGCTGCGGTCCCGGCCAAGCTACCAAATGCTTCTGAAAGCCAATCCGCTGTTCAGAGCCGAAGTACCGCTGGAAGACCTGCCTGCAAATCTGGAAAACTTCAAACTTCACTGGATTTTTGGCAACGCTTTTTATGTCATGGAATATACCGTAACCGCCACCGCACCGGAGATTGACGTAGATCTGCCGATTCCCGGAAAAGATTTTGTGGATAACTGGCGTCTGAGAGCCGAAAAGGCCGAAGGGTAATCTCAATACAAAAGAAAAGTTGAATGAACGTAACACTCAGATTCATTCAAAACTTAACCATACTATGTGGATCAAAAAAGGAGTAGTATATAAACCGGACGGAACACTGCCGCACAGCCTGTCGCACGCGCAGGTTCCGTTTGCCTACAAGCACGAAGATTTTTTAAGAATATATTTCTCGTCGCGCGATGCGCAGGGACAATCGCGCCCTACATTTATTGATGTAGAGTACGACGACCCTTCCCAAATCCGCTACATCCACGATAGGCCCGTGCTTGAACTGGGCGGACCGGGCGAGTACGACGAAACCGGCGCCATGCCTGCCTGGTTTGTGGATCAGCCCAATGGCGACATTTGGCTGTACTACACCGGCTGGAACCGAACGCACAATTCGTACCGGCTTTCCATGGGCCTTGCCGTAAGTCAGGATGGTGGGTTAAGTTTTGAAAAAATGTTCAAAGGCCCCATCATGGATCGCAGCATTCAGAATCCTATTTGGGCAGCGCAGCCGTCGGTGATCAAAGAAGACGACGGAACCTGGCGCATGTGGTACATCTCGGGGCACAAGTGCGAGTACATTCACGGCTATCCGGAGCCTTTTTATCGGGGACAGTCGGCGGTTTCAAAAGATGGCATTCACTGGGAAATCAGCGATGTGCCGACGCTCGAATTTGACGATTTTCTGCACGCCGTAGGGCGGCCCAGTGTTTTTAAAGAAGACGGGCTTTACAAAATGTACTACTCCTACCGCCACACCCGCGACTACCGCACCGACCGCAACCAAAGCTACCGGCTTGGCTACGCCGAGTCCGTTGATGGAACGCATTGGGAGCGCAAAGATCATTTGGTGGGGATAGGGAAATCAGACAATCCCGAGGATTTTGACTACATGATGATCAACTATGCGCACCGCTACGAGCATAAGGGCAAAAAATACCTGCTCTACAATGGAAACGGATTTGGCGCTGCCGGATTTGCCTATGCCGTTTGGGAGGATTAGCACCACTCACGAAGATCAAGGCAACGGCTGAGGCAGGTCATTCGTTTGACTAAAAAAGAAGACTAACTAGCGATGTTTTTCACATATATCTGAACAAAACTATGGCAACGCTTAAAGAAGAATTTAATCAGAATGGGTTTTTATTGCTACGGAATTATCTTGACAAAGAAGCCGTAGCGGGGATTTACCGCGAAGCACGCGAAATCTTTGCCGTCCAAATTCAACGGGCGACGGGCCGTACGGTAGACATTGAAGACCGGGATGCCTTTGAAAATGCAATGTTTGACTTTTTTGAAAAAGACTTTACGGCCTTTGTCAATACCGGAAAAACCGTACAGCACGCCATCTCGCTGCATCGCTTTGCGCTGGATGAAAAAATAATCAGCTTACTGAAAGAAGTGGGCATCGAAAAGCCCGTCATTGGCGCACGCCCGGCTATGCAGTTCAACAGCCGTTTTTTATCAAAAGATGGCAGTAAACACTGGAAGCTCGATGCGCATCAGGATTGGCGGACGGGACAAGGCTCCCTCGACAGCACGGTAATCTGGTTTCCGATGGTAGACGCTGCCGCCGAAATCGGTGCCCTGCAGGTGATTCCGGGAAGCCACACCACGGGCCTGCTCGAATCGAGTACGTCGGGCTATCAGGGAGGAATTACGGCCGCTTTGCGCGAAGATGAATTCGTGCAAACGGAGTTTCAGGTCGGCGACGTGCTGATCTTCTCCGCATTTTTGGTTCATCAGTCCGGCAACAACATTACCCGCAACATTCGCTGGTCGGTGCAGTTGCGGTATAACAACCTGGCCGAGCCTACCTTCATCGAGCGAGGCTACCCTATGGCCTATATCTATAAACCTGAATCAGAGCTTATCACGCCAGGTTTCCCTACGGCACAGCAGCTACGGGATCTGTACGCCTAACTGCCACCGCAGGCAGGCAAGTGATTCATTGAAAAACCGATTGATATTTCCATGACGAAAGTCAGCGTTACCATACTTACGTACAATCAGGTTGCTTTTATTGGGAAAACCATTCAAAGCGCTCTTGACCAAATCACGGATTTTGACTACGAAATCCTGGTGGGAGACGACTGCTCCACGGATGGCGCTCAGCAGGTGATTCTGGACTACGAAAAACGCTATCCCGGTAAAGTAAAGGCGGTTTTGCATGAACGAAATCTTGGTCAAAATGGGCTTTTCAACACCATCGAAACCCTGAAACTGGCCACAGGAACCTACATCGCTCCGCTCGATGGGGACGATTACTGGACAAGCCCTCACAAGCTACAAAAGCAGGTGGATTTTCTGGATGCGCATCCGGATTTTTCCGCCTGCTTTCATAATGCCCTCGTGACCTATGAAGACGGTACGCCGGCTCACGAGGTAAATGCGGCAGATCAGAAGAAAGTGATTGAGGTAAAAGACCTGATTGGAGAAGAGGAAATATGGTTTATGGCTACCTCGGCCGTGCTGTTTCGCAACGGACTGATGCACTATCCCGATTGGTTTTTGAAATCTACAAGTGGCGATATTCCGCGCTACGTAATTCTGGCACAGCACGGGCCGATTGGCTATATCGGCGAGACGATGTCGGTGTATCGTAAAAATTCTGCCGGCGCAAGTTTCAAGGATCATTATCGGGATGCCCGTTTTTTGCAAAACCGCATCATGATGTACAAGGGCATTGATCAGGAAACCAAGTTTGAGTACAGCCCTGCACTCCGGCGAAACATTTCGCGCTACTATCGCATGCTGCTGGATGCCCGACAATACAAGAAAAGCTATTTTCGGCGTGCAGCACTTGCTTTGTACTACCTCTATCTGCGCCGCCCGTCGGCGCTGGAAGTGCGGGAAATCCTGCGGTGCTTTGTTTTGCCCAAATGGATGATGAATGTATATAGTTTTTTTGCGCTGTTGCCCCACCGATTCCGAGGTTCGCTATGATGAAGGTTTCGGTATGTGTGCCTGTTTATAACCACGAGAACTTCATTGCCCAAATGCTCGAAGGAGCGTTGCAGCAACAAACAACCTTTCCGTTTGAAATTGTCATCGGTGACGATGCTTCTACGGACAACACCCCCGACATCATTCAAACTTTTGCAGACAGACATCCTGACCTCATTCGGGCCTACCTGCACCCGCAGAATTTGGGTCCGGCTGAGCCTCGTGAGTTTGCCGGGCGAAACAACGTCCTTTTTCTGCTGAAAGCCTGCCGGGGTCAATACGTAGCGTTGTGTGAAGGCGACGATTACTGGACCGATCCGTATAAATTGCAGAAACAGGTAGAAATGCTCGATGCCAACCCCGACTTTTCTATCTGTCATCATAACGTGGAGGTAATCTATGAAGATGGCTCAGAAAGTCATTTTTTTAATAGTCCTTCGCAAAAAGCAGTTTCAAACATAGAAGATTTACTGCGGGATCACTGGTTTATGGCCACGGCAAGCATTTTGTACCGTAATTATTTTTTGCAGGAAGACTTTGCTCCCTGGCATGCCAAAGCCGCTGCCGGCGACTGGGCACTCGTGTTACAGTTGGCTGCTCGTGGGGAAATTGCCTACCTGCCCGAGCCAATGGGCGTGTATCGAAAACACCGCGGCGGACTCAGTAACGTGCAGGCTACTACCAATGCGTTTTTTATCCAAAATCGGAAAGAGATGTTTGAAAATGTAAACGAATGGCTGAATTTTGCCTACGATTCGGTGGTGCAGCAGACTGTAAAAAAATATGCAGCCCAGCTGAGAGAAATGAAGCCATGAGCTGGTTGAAAAACCAGGAAATTACAAGTGAAATAGTCAAATTTGTCACTTTACCATACAGCAGATTTACATGAAGTTAAGCGTAGTTATACCGGCCTATAATGAAGAAGAATCCATTCCTCATACGCTTCGGACTTTGCACAGCACGCTGGAAAAATACAACGTTCCACACGAAATATGTGTAACTAACGACAATTCCAAAGACGGTACTTTGCGCGTACTCGATGAGCTGTCAGAAGAAATTCCGGAGCTGGTTTACTATACCAATCTCGGTCCCAATGGCTTTGGCTACGCCGTTCGCTACGGTCTCGAACGCTTTACGGGCGACTGCGTGGCGGTGTTTATGGCCGATATGTCAGACGACCCCGAAGATCTTGTAAAGTATTATTTCAAGATGCTCGAAGGAAATTATGACTGCGTATTTGGGTCGAGATGGGCAAAAGGAGGGAAGGTGGTTGATTACCCGAAGGTCAAAAAAATCATCAATCGGGTAGCCAATTTTATCGTGCGAATGGTGATGGGGATCAACTACAACGACACAACAAACGCTTTTAAACTGTACAAAAGAGAAACGATGGAAGGCATCAAGCCTTTTCTTTCGCCTCATTTCAATCTTACGATTGAGCTACCGTTGAAAGCAATCGTGCGGGGCTACTCGTATGCGGTGGTGCCCAACAGCTGGACCAACCGAAAGTACGGCGAATCAAAGCTCAAAATAAAAGAAATGGGTAGCCGCTACTTTTTTATTTTGATGTATTGCCTCATTGAAAAGTATTTTTCTCAGGGAGATTTCAAGAAAAAAACCGCTGCTCCGCAAAAGTCTGTCAGCCGTTAGATGCCGATCAGTTTGTGAAATAGGCTGGTTGCAAACAAGTCGTTCGGCTACCTTTTGAAGATCTGTTCAAACTATTTATTTTTATAAAATGAAGATTTTAATAGTTGACGCAGATTCCGAAATTGAACAGCTATTCCGAAGTAAATTCGGGACAGATAATTATACATTCTTTTTTGTAAAAGATGGCGGTGAAGCCATGAATCAGATCCGCTCAAAACCGGAGCTGAATGTGGTATTGCTGGATCTACACATGCCCGGTTTGGGAGGGTTTTCGTTACTTTCAGAACTCCCTCAGCTAAATCCGGCCCTTCGCGCGGTGGGCATGTCTTCTCAAACCGACCTTTCGTCCATTCGCAAAGCCATGAATTTGGGCGCGTTTGATTTTTTGCCCAAACCCCTGAATTTTGAGGACCTCAAAGCTACGCTGATTCGAACGGCCAACGCGCTGGAAGAGAGCCGGGAAAAACGACATATTAATTCATTGGACGAGCTCAAAAGCCGTTTTTTTGACAATATCACCCATGAATTTCGTACCCCGTTGACGCTGATTTTGGGGCCGGTGGAAAAATTGCTCCGGGACGAAAAACAGGAAGAAGCGCGGCAAAAACTTCGACTCGTGCAGCGAAACGCGCGTCAGTTGCTTCGGATCACCAATCAGTTGCTCGACCTCGCCCGGCTCGAATCCGGCAATCTAACCGTTCATGAAGCAGCGGGCGATTTGGGGCAATTTATAGAAAAACTCGTTGAAGCCTTTCAACCTCTTGCCGAAGACCGGAAGTTGCACATCAGGTTTGAAAATCAGCTGACGCAGAATTATTTTTTTGATGCCGAAAAAATCGAGCAAATCGTTCATAATCTGCTCGCCAATGCCCTCAAATTCACGTTGGTAGAGGACTCCTCCGGCCCGAAAGAAATCGTTATTCTGCTGCTTCCGCGGCATCAGCTTCCGCCCCTTCTCCTGACGGACTACCCGCAGGCTGAGCATGCCATTCACTCGTATTCTCCGCATACAGGAACGTTGGAACCGCAACCGTCGGACAGTGACTCGGAGGGGGTTCGGTTGCTGGTCAAAGATCCCGGCATCGGGATTCAACCCAAACGATTGCCGCATATTTTTGATCGATTTCATACGCTCAATCCAAAAGATTTACGACCCAATGTAGCGCTTGTTCAACCAAGCACGGGTATTGGATTGGCCTTCATAAAAGAGCTGACGGAGCTTATGGAAGGTACCATTTCGGTAAGCAGCGCTATCAATCAGGGAACGGTGTTTTCGCTGGAACTTCCTTTGAAACCGGCCTCTGAACAAGAGCATGGACCGGATTCCATTCCAACGCTGCCTGTTCTGGATTGGCACGAACCCACCGAGCCCCGACCGGAGAAACGGTCGAGCGAAAAGGCTGCCGTAGTGCTTGTGGTGGAAGATGATGCCGAACTGCGAACGTTCATTGCCGATGAGTTGCGCCCAATCTATGAAGTGCTGACGGCCGCAGACGGAAAAATAGCCTGGGAAATAGCCCAAACTGAGCTTCCGGACGTTGTGATTTCGGATGTGGCTATGCCCAACATGGATGGATTTCGATTGACTAATTTACTCAAAAAACATCCCGCAACGGATCATATTGCGGTACTTTTATTGACGAGCAAAACCAATGAAAAGGATATTCTGAAAGGTCTTGAAGAAGGAGCGGATATCTATCTGCCCAAGCCTTTTCATCTGGAAGAATTGCACCTGCGCCTCCGAAATTTATTGACGCGTCAACAAAAGTTGCAACTCTTTTATCAGCAGCAACTTATCGGAAAAGAAGCCTCAGAGCCGGTGGAAACCGTGCAGGATAAATTTCTGCGCAAAGTGTATGAGTTAATAGAGGAGCGTTTGGATGACTCTGCTTTTTCGGTTGAAAGTTTGGCAGAAATGCTCGCCATTAGTCGCAAAACGCTGTATCGTAAGATTCAGGGACTTACTCAACTTTCTCCAAATGAGCTTATTAGGCAGTATCGGCTCAAAAAGGCTACGAATTTATTAAAGATTGGCTACTCGGCTTCCGAAACCGCTTACATGGTTGGATTTGAAACACCTTCCTATTTTGGGCAGTGCTTCAAAGAATTATATGGCCTGACTCCCATGGAATACGTAGGCAAAACTTCGGCCTGAATCTGGAAGGTAGTTTCTCGACTTTGTCACCACAAAAATACTATGTCCCAAATCCGACAGTTTATGTCCCAATACTTCTAATCCGGGCTATTGGTACTCCTTATCTTTGTTCAGTCATTTAATGAACGACTGAATTATATGACAAGGGCGTGAGCAACTGCGGTTACTTCCCACGACGGACCGCAGTTCTCAAAAAGTAAGCATATATCCATACCCATTAAAAATACATCTTGCCAAAACTCCCCGGGTTTATTTACTGATCCATTCCTGAAGAAAAGTCATGCGGTACAGAAGGTAGGACAAGATAAAGCCTGACGACAAACCGCTGATGAGCATCCACAAAAAGATGGATTGCCGCGGCACGCGAAGCGCAACGGCCAAAATAGCTCCGCCAATGGGCGTAAACAGAAAGGGCGTCAGCAGGGCAATGCCAATAATTCCGAACTTTTGCCAAATCCGCACAGCCATTCGGCTCGATTTACTAAATCGTTTGGAGGGGCCTTTTCGCCACCGACCCATCAAAGTTTGCAGGCCTTTTCCCAAATAAGTAAAAATCAGCACGCTGAGCATCATGCCGGCGGCGGAGCAGAGGGCCGTTTCGTACCAGCTAAGTCCAACGGCAAATCCGGTGATAGGACCGGCAAAAAACTTTAACGAGGCGGCTATGACTACGGAAAAGTACTTCATTAACAGACCGCTGTTCATACTTTTTCATGAATTAGTTCGGCGGCAATCCGTCTTGTTTCCTGATCGGTTTCCACATAGTCTGTGTACTGAGGATTTTCGATAAAAGCCACTTTTGCGGTGCAGGTTTCGATCACATCCGACATATCCAAAAAGCTGATTTCATCCTGCAAAAATGCCGCTACGGCAACTTCATTGGCGGCATTGATAATACAGGCACTGTTGCCACCTTTGGCCAAAGCTTCATAGGCCAACGCTAAATTCCGAAATGTTTGGGTGTCGGCCGGTTCAAAGGTAAGCGAAGGGTATTGGGCAAAATCAAACCGTGGGAAGTCAGCTTTCAAGCGTTGAGGATACGCAAGAGCATACTGAATCGGCAGACGCATATCGGGCAAACCAAGTTGGGCTTTCAGGCTGCCGTCTTCAAACTGTACCAGCGAATGAATGATACTTTGGGGATGAACAATGACCTCAATCTGAGAAGGTTCCAGATCAAACAGCCACTTGGCTTCAATCACTTCCAGGCCTTTGTTCATGAGCGAGGCCGAGTCGATCGTGATTTTGGCTCCCATGCTCCAATTGGGATGTTTAAGCGCCTGCGCCCGTGTGACCGTAGACAAATAGGCCCGGTCTTTTCCGCGGAAAGGTCCGCCGGAGGCTGTCAGAATGATTTTTTCAATCGGATTATTTTCCTCCCCAACCAAACACTGAAATATAGCTGAATGCTCCGAATCGACGGGAAAAATCGGCACCTGATGCTCCCGGGCAAGCTGCGTAACAAGTGCGCCTGCAACCACGAGCGTTTCTTTATTAGCCAATGCAATAGCCTTGCCTGCCCGAATCGCCCGAAGCGTAGGTAATAAACCCGAATAGCCCACCAAGGCCGTAAGAACCAAATCAACCGAGTCAGATTCGACCACCGAGGCCAACGCTTCCGGCCCGGAGTAAACTCTAATCCCGAGCGGTTCAAGGGCAATTTTGACCTTTGAAACCAATTCTTCATTCCCAATCACGACTTCTGCCGGGCGGAATTGAATGGCTTGTTGGATTAGTAAATCCGCGTTATGCTGAGCCGTCAATACCTGAACCGTAAATGCATCGGGCTGAGCGCTTAGTACATCAAGTGCCTGTGTACCAATTGATCCGGTGGAACCCAGGAGGGCGATTCTTTTCTTTGTCATATACTGTAACTGGTAACTACTTTTGGTGAAGAAGGGAGGGGTCAAAAAATCATACTCCTTTTCGCAGATCGTCGGCCATGAGCCGGTCGTTCGACAAACGCGGTACTTTATTTTGTCCACCCAGCTTTCCTTTCGAGCGCATATAGTTGATGAATGAATTTTTTGGGAGTGCCGTAATGACAAGTGGCCTCAAAATAGAACCGGTGATTAAGTCCTGATAATAGACGTTGAGTTGCGTAAGCCTTGTATCTACTGCTTTCGCAAAAGCCTCAGCATCCGTTGGTGGTGTTTTGAATTCAATCAGCCATTCATGATAAGGCAGACCGCCTTCGGGCGGGTTTACCATAGGAGCCACGGTACATTCTGTGACTTCTACTTCCGGATGTCTTTCCATGGCATAATGCAATGCTTTTTCGACTTCCTCGCCAATGACGTGCTCGCCAAAGGCCGAAATGAAGTGTTTGATCCGCCCCGTAACAAGGATTCGGTACGGATGCAGCGAGACAAATTTGACGGTATCCCCAATCGAATACCCCCAAAGTCCGGCGTTGCTGTTGATAATTACGGCATAATTTTGACCCAACTCAACTTCCGCAATTGACAATCGCGGAGGATTTGGATCAAAGTAATTTTCAGCCGGAATAAACTCGAAAAAAATACCGCTGTTGAGCAAAAGCAAAAGTCCTTCCTCCGTTTGGGTGTCCTGATACGCCAGAAAACCTTCCGAAGCCGGATATGTTTCAATGGAATCAATTTTCTTACCGATGGATTCAAACAACTTTGCCCGGTACGGATCGAAGTTTACTCCGCCATACACAAACAGTGAAAAGTCAGGAAAAACATCTTTTATGTCTTTGCCGGTTCGGTCCCGAATACGGTCAAAGTACATCTGCACCCAGGGAGGAATGCCCGAAATCAACGACATCGGTTGAGAAATGGTCTCGTCAATGATTTTTTCAAGCTTGGCTTCCCAATCGTCCATGCAGTTGGTTTCGTAAGAAGGCAGCTGATTGGTACGCAGGTAGCCGGGTACATGATGATTGACAATTCCGGAGAGCCGTCCAAGATGAATGCCTGCCTTTTGATCGAGTTCCGGGCTTCCTGACAAAAAGATTAATTTTTTATCCAGGAACTCAGCTTTGCCTGTTTCGTGAATGTAGGTTAAAAGGGCATCCCGGGCTGAATTGATGTGATTCGGAATAGAATCGGACGTAATGGGAATGTACTTCACACCGGAGGTAGTGCCCGAAGTTTTGGCAAAATAAGCAGGTTTGCCCGGCCAGAGAACGTCGTTTTCGCCCTGCAAAATCAGTTCTACGTACGGTTTCAGCTCTTCATAATCCCGCACCGGAACCGCCTGCCGAAAGTCGGCGTAGGTTTGAATATCTTTAAAGAAATGGTCTTTGCCAAAGCGGGTATCTTTTGCTTTTGTAACCAAACTTTGGCGCCATTGCTCTTGTATAGCCCGGCTATTGGCGATCCAGCGAAGCTGCTTTTCTACGATATAGTGAGCCAAAGGCCGGCTCAGTAATGCTCTAATTCCCATAATCCTGTAAAGGTAGCGACTATTTACAAAACTCCTGATATGAAATAAGTAGCTGAATAGGCTTACTAACTGACTACCAAATAATTAGGTAATTTCTACAAATGACTTTGTTTGTGTGTAATTATCTGTAATTTTGCGAATCTGAAATCAGGAGTTGATTTTTTTACTAAATTAAAACATGGGATTGTTTGACTTCTTAACGAGTGACATAGCGATTGATTTGGGTACAGCTAATACTCTGATTATAAACAAGGATAAAGTGGTGGTGGATGAGCCTTCGATTATTGCGATAGACAAGGCGACGGGAAAAGTGCTGGCGATCGGCCACACGGCTATGCAAATGCATGAAAAAACGAATGAAAATATAAAAACAATTCGTCCGCTAAAAGACGGAGTAATTGCTGACTTTACCGCAGCAGAAATGATGATTCGGGGGATGATCAAAATGATCGACACCGGAAATCGTTTTTTTACTCCTTCGCACCGGATGGTAATTTGTATCCCTTCGGGAATCACCGAGGTAGAAAAGCGTGCGGTAAAGGATTCTGCCGAGCATGCCGGTGCCAAAGAAGTGTACATGGTACATGAGCCAATTGCCGCCGCGATCGGCATTGGGATCGACATCACCCAGCCAAACGGCGTAATGATCGTTGATATTGGCGGTGGAACTACCGAGATTGCGGTTATTGCCCTTTCAGGTATTGTTTGTGAACAATCCGTCCGCATTGCGGGGGATGTTTTTACCCGCGATATTGTCGATTACATGCGCCGCGAACACAACCTGCTTATTGGTGAACGTTCTGCGGAAATGATCAAAATCGCTATCGGTTCGGCGTTGCCCGAATTGGAAAATCCGCCGGCAGATTATGAAATCCGGGGCCGTGACCTCATGACGGGAATTCCCAAGGAGATCAAGGTTACGTACAGTGAGATTGCCTATGCGCTCGATAAATCAATTTCCAAAATTGAAGAAGCAGTGATGAAGGCTCTGGAAATTTCTCCACCCGAACTTTCTGCGGACATTTACCGGAACGGAATTCACCTGACCGGTGGAGGAGCACTTTTGCACGGATTGGACAAGCGTTTGGCTGCCAAAACAAAACTGCCGATTCACGTGGCAGACGAGCCCCTGAAAGCGGTCGTTATCGGAACCGGCGATGTGCTCAAAAATTTAGAGCTTTATAAGCCTGTCTTAATTACCTAGGAACAATTAATTGAAATACTCTTTACAGGCCCTCGGAGCTTCCGACGGCCTGTAAATGGTTTGTGTGTCATATTGGTTCATGCTGCAACTTGTTGAGTTCTTTTCCCGAAACCGGAACTTCATTTTTTTTGTCCTGCTCGAAGTTCTCAGCTTTTGGCTGATTACGCAGAGTAATTCCTATTGGGGTGCCAAATACTTCAATACGTCTAACTATTACGTGGCAAAAACGCTCACCCTCTCGAACTCTATTCGGGAGTACATGCACCTCAAAGATATCAATGAGCAACTCGCCCACGAAAATCTCGCGCTGAATGAGCAGGTTGCGCGACTAAAAGAATTGAATCCGGTTCAGGCACCGGCCGCCTACACGCCTGATTCGGTATTTGCCAATCGGTTTGAGTTCATTGTGAGCAAAGTGATCATGACCGAAACAAACCGGACTAATAACTACCTGACAATTGACAAAGGTAGCGCCGACGGCATCAAACCCGGCATGGGAGTGATTTCGGCTACCGGGGTAGTGGGCAAAGTGCGTTCGTGTTCAGAACATTACTCGGTCGTTACGTCTATTCTTCATTCGCAGTTTATGGTTTCGTCCCGCCTCGTACGAAGTGGCGAAATTGGCCCGGCACGCTGGCAGAGTAAAGACCCTGAGACCATTTCGCTCATGGATATTTCCCGCTATAAAAAAGTGCTCAAAGGAGATTCTGCCGTCACCTCCAACTATAATTCAGTTTTTCCGCCCGGAATCATGGTAGGTACCGTCAAGAGCACAAAGATCCGTCCCGATCAGACTTTTTATGATATCGATCTGAAAGTGGCAACTGATTTCCGGAGCCTTTCCTACGTGTATGTCGTTCAGAATCGCCTGCAAACGGAGCAAGACCAATTATTAAAACCTATTGAAGAGGAGAGACAATGAGCTTGCGTGAAATCATACAGTATTCGCTTTGGTTTTTGCTTTATCTGGTATTGCAAATCCTGATATTACGTAATGTCGTACTGTTTGACTACGGCTTCTGCTTCATTTACGTAGCCGGCATCGTGCTGCTTCCTGCCGAAGTAAACCGTACAGCATTGCTTTTTATGGGTTTTCTGACGGGCTTTATCCTCGATGTGTTCTACAATACGCTCGGTATTCATGCCGCAGCCACCGTTCTCATTGCGTACCTGCGGCCTTTTTGGATTCAATTGCAGCTGGAAACCAAAGGAACAACCGAACGGCTGGAAATTACTTTATCAGAACTAGGCGTTGGCGGGTATCTGGCCTACCTTATTCCTCTGATTTTCGTTCATCACAGCGTACTTTTTCTGATCGAAATGAGCCATTTCGGCATGATTGGCTACACCCTGCTTAGGATCGTGGCAAGTACTCTTTTTACTACTTTGCTGATCGTACTCATTCAGCTATTTTCCAGGCGATAATTTCGTTTTGTCTGACAATTTGGCCGTCTCATCAAAAGCTGGCTCGACTTTTTCACTACTTAACAAAATTGTCAGCTTTTTTGCTGTTAAACCATTTTGGGAGTTTTGAGTTTGTAAAAGAATACTCTCCCCCAAGGCTAACCTGCCCAAAACTGCTACCGATTGAGTCCAGCTGCCGTTCATCAAGTTGTGTGAATTGAGTTTGGCGCTATTTTTTAAATTCGTAAATTGTGCATTTCTATGTCAGTAACCATGTCAGAAGCACCTATGAAAGAAGGCTACACGGACGAACAGAAGTATCAGGTCTTCAACCGTGAATTTATGCCGCATATAGATTCAATGTATAATTTCGCCTTCCGGCTTACGACCGATGAAGACGATGCAAATGATCTGGTTCAGGATACCTATCTTAAAGCCTTTCGTTTCATTTCGTCTTTTGAACAGGGGACAAATGCCAAGGCGTGGTTGTTCAGAATCCTGAAAAATAGCTTTATTAACGACTATCGTAAAAAAAGCAAGGAGCCCTCAAAGGTTGATTATCAGGAAGTTGAAACAACCTATAACTCCGAAGACGCTGCCGATACCACGCATACCGTAGACCTGCGCGCGGATGCCGTTCAGGACATGATCGGGGATGAAGTCGCTAATGCACTCAATGCCCTGCCGGTAGATTTCCGTACGGTTATTATCCTGTGTGACATCGAAGGATTTACCTATGAAGAAATGGCTAAAATCCTCGATATCCCAATCGGAACGGTACGCTCACGCCTCCACCGCGCCCGGAATTTATTGAAAGAAAAACTAAAAAATTATGCAAGTTCGATGGGGTATGATGCCTAAGCCGTGAAACTTTTTTTGCGGGCATTGCGGTTATAAGGTACAACTGTATAACTACACTGGTTTTACGAATACCCAACAGCGATGAATGTATCATCTAACACATCTGAGGCTGCCGGAGACAAGCAGGAACAGACCTTGAAGCATTACTGCGAGCATCATGCCGAGTGCATGAAAATGATTCAGGCAATACTGGATGGCGAAGCGAATGAGGCGGAAAAAGAACATTTCAGGCAGAATATGGACAAGTGTATGCCCTGTATTCAAACCTATCATCTTGAAAAGTGTATCAAAGAAACTCTCCACTCCAAAGTTGAAAGACGCCCCTGCCCCGAAAAACTTGTCGCGGCTATTAAAGCACAACTCTCTAATTGATCGGTTCTGGTGAAAGGAAAACTCATTATCTTTTCTGCACCCTCGGGTTCCGGTAAAACTACGATCGTCAGGCACCTGCTCGACACATTTCCAAACCAACTTGCTTTTTCTGTATCGGCCTGTACAAGATCCCGCCGCGAGTATGAGGTGGATGGGCACGACTACTACTTTTTGTCCGTTGCTGATTTTCGTGCGCACATAGCCAATAACGACTTTGCCGAGTGGGAGGAAGTCTACGCCGGAAATTATTACGGTACGCTCAAAAAAGAAATTGAACGACTGTGGTCCGAAGGAAAGCACGTATTGTTTGACGTGGACGTAAAAGGTGGCCTGAAACTCAAAGAGGCCTACGGAGAACAAGCCCTCGCCATTTTTGTGAAAGTCTCCTCGGAAGACGAAATCAAGCGGCGGCTCAACAGCCGGGGCACCGAAACCGACGAAACAATGGCTACGCGGCTGGCCAAAGTGCGGTATGAACTGAGCTTTGAACAGGAATTTGACGAAGTGCTTGTCAACGATGACCTTGCGCTTACGCTCCTGAAAGCAGAACAGCTCGTGAAGAATTTTGTCGCATGAAAATAGGCCTGTTTTTTGGTTCCTTCAACCCCATTCACATCGGGCATCTGATTATTGCCAATACTATGGCTACGGCCACAGACCTGGAACAGGTATGGTTTGTGGTGAGTCCGCAAAATCCTTTTAAGAAAAATAAAAGCCTGCTACACGAATTTGACCGCCTCGATATGGTCGAACGAGCTATTGCAGACAATGCCCGCCTCAAAGCAACCGACTTTGAATTTCATTTGCCCAAGCCTAGCTATACGATTGATACGCTGATCCGGTTGTTGGAAAAATATCCGCAACATGAGTTCAAACTCATTATGGGTGAGGATAATCTGGGACAGTTTCCTAATTGGAAAAATCATGAAAAGATTTTGGAATACGTAGGCTTGTACGTGTACCCTCGCCCGCATGCGGCTCCGCATGTGTTTCAGGATCACCCGCGTGTAACCTATGTTTCGGCTCCACTGCTTGATATTTCGGCGACGTATATTCGTGATGCGGTACGCCACGGCAGGTCGGTGCGCTACATGGTGCCGGAAGTTGTGGAAGAGATGATTATCCGAAAGAAGTTTTTTGTATAAACCTTTCTTTATTCCTGCGGCAAATCGTTCTGATAGGTAATTTCGGTAAGCAGACCGATTGCATTAAACCTCAGAATCACTTTTAAAGCCTCCGATTTTTTGGTAATATCCTCACACTGTGAGCCTTTTTCCAGAAAATACACGTAGTACTTCTGATTGCGTCCTCCCAGTTGATGAATGTCAGGTTTGCCCAGCATCGTGCCCACTTCATCGGCAAACTTGCCCATAAGCTGTGCCTGCTCGGCTTTGAAGCTTTCCACAAGGCCAGGCCGCACACCTTCGCACGCCCGCCGATCCTGCCGCCATTTAACCAAATCCAGCGAACCCAGTTTTTCAGGAGCAGAGGAGCAGGCGGTCAGTATAAAAAAAATAATTATTACTAAATACGTTGTCTTCATTGGTTTGTTAAATCACGGGCTGAGCCTCGTTGTAAAGTACCTGAATGAGCGTTTGCCCTACGGCTTTCAGCGTTGCCGGATCAATAGTGTCCATGTCGTCTTCGGTGGTGTGCCATTCTTTAAAAAACGTTTGGCTCAGATTATTGACCTGCATGTGAATAATATCAATCATCGGAAACTTGGCAATTTCATTAACCGGCACGTGGTCGTCCGTAATCGACGGCCCCTGTTGATCAATGAAATAGGTACTGTATCCCAATTGGCTCGCGGTAGTCCAGACATTCCGCACCACTTCGTTGGCATTTTTGGTGGAATAGCCCTCTTTCGGAAACGTAGCCCCTTTGGCGCCCACCATGTCCAGTAAAACTCCAAAGTAAGCCGTATAGTTTGGAATATGCCGATTGGCCGCCCAGTATTGCGAGCCCAAACAAAAACCTGCGTAGGCGTCGGTTGCGACGGCAGAGTTGCCCCAATCCTCCGCATCAAAAAATACCAGATCAACTCCCAGTGACAACTTTGTCGAATCCTGACTGAGCACCCGGGCTATTTCGAGCAGCACGCCTACACCGCTTGCGCCGTCGTTGGCGCCGGGCACGGGGCTATTCTTTTGCGTAGAATCTGCATCAGCAAACGGCCGCGAGTCCCAGTGCGAGGCAAGCATGATACGCTTGGAAGCCTGCGGATTATAGCTTCCTATGATATTTCGGGCGTTGAGTTTTTTGCCATCGTAGGTGGTGGCTGTAAACGGTTGTTCCGTAACCGTAAACCCGTATTTTTTTAGTGTTTCTACCAAGTAATTTCCGGTCTGTACGTGTGCCGCTGAGTTGGGTACGCGCGGCCCAAACGCTACCTGCCGGGCTACAAACGCATAGGCCGAGTCGGCATTGAAGTTCGGAGCGGGTGGCAGAGCGGCGGTTTGTTCAGTGGTGTTGTCGGATGAGTTCCTGGTTTGGCAGGAAAAGGTAAGACCAGCCATAAGCAGGAGGAGCGTCAGCGAGCGCAACAGGGGGCAGGAGTGTATCATGCTGTAAAGGTAAGGAGTAGTTTGCAGTTCCAAAAATAAACGCAATTGTGAAAGAATTGGCTTCAATGTTCGTGGATTAATCATCAGAAAGTTTGTCCCGCCCAACATTTCCCTGCCCTTCCCAAAACCACTACATTTGCGTAGGAACAGACAGAGAAAACGTTGAAAACGGTACTTATCATTGATGACGAGGAGAAGCTCAGAGCGCTGCTCACCCGGATAATCAGTCTGGAAGGCTTTGAGGTACTTGGGGCGGGCGACGGCAAAACGGGGCTCGCTATGTTGAAACAGGCAGATGTGGACGTTGTGCTTTGTGACGTAAAACTCCCCGACGCTAGTGGCGTCGAATTGGCGGCTACTATTAAGGAACGCTTTCCGCAGGTAGAAATCATCCTTCTGACGGCCTATGGCAATATTCCGGATAGTGTTCAGGCAATCAAAAATGGCGCTTTCGACTATATAACCAAAGGCGATGACAATAGTCGAATTATTCCTTTGCTCTATCGGGCTGTTGAAAAAGCCGCTTTGGCCAAGCGGGTTCGGCAGTTGGAAAAACAACTGGGCGAGCGGTATTCGTTTGCGCGGGTTGTCGGTCAGTCTGCTTCCTTGATGCAGGCCGTTGATTTGGCACGACGGGTGGCGCAAACCGACACGACGGTTCTTTTGACCGGAGAAACGGGAACCGGGAAGGAAGTTTTTGCTCAGGCGATTCATCAGGAAAGCGCTCGTCGTACCCATAATTTTGTGGCGATCAACTGCTCGGCGTTTGGGAAAGAAATGCTCGAAAGTGAGATGTTTGGCCACCGGGCCGGGGCCTTTACGGGTGCCATCAAAGACCATAAAGGGTTGTTTGACGAGGCAAATCGCGGGACTATCTTTCTGGATGAAATCGGAGAAATGGCGCTCGAACTGCAAGCCAAGTTGCTCCGTGTGCTGGAAACCGGGGAGTTTATCCGCATTGGCGAAAGTAAACCCACGCGGGTAGACGTCCGCATTCTGGCTGCTACGCACCGGGATCTCCGGCATGAAATTGAGGCCGGACATTTTCGGGAAGACCTCTTCTACCGCATTTCCGTTTTTCAGATCCGGCTGCCGGCCCTGCGCGAGCGCACCGAAGATGTAGCGCAGTTGGCTGCTCATTTTTTAGACCTGTTTTCTGCTAAAACCAATAAAAAAGTTACGGCTATTTCAGGGGATTTTTTAAAAGCCCTTCAAAACCATCCCTGGAATGGAAATATCCGCGAACTGAAAAATGTGATTGAGCGGGCCGTCATTCTTTCAAACAGCCCCGAACTTACGCCCGACCTTTTGCCGGTAGACATGCAGCCTGCCCTGGCGAGTGCGTCGGCACCCCGGCAACTTTCGGCTTTCGAACTGGCAAGTGCCGAAAAGATTCATATTCAAAAAGTCCTGAATTATACGCAGGGAAATAAAACCAAAACCGCCGAACTTCTCGGCATTGCGCTCACGACCCTGTATCGAAAACTGGCCGAGTATCGCCTGAGCTAGCAGAATCTGTACCCTTTCATTTTGCCAATACGACCCTTTCATTTTGAAAGGGTTTTTTGTTTGGTATAGGTAAGTTTTTTGTCGTAAATAATTAATAATCAAAGGGTTGAATTGAAACTTGAATTTGTGGCATAGCAATTACTTCTAGGTAAGAAACATCAAAAATTACGGCTATGACCTACGTACTCTATTTTCTTGGACTGCTGATTTTTCTCTTCCTGTTCAAGTGCATTGATTATTTCGAAAAAATCTGAGGGTGGAAACCACTTTCTGCAACCAATTTTTACTAAAAAATTCAAAAAACACCATGATGATCCTACTGCTGATTATTGCTCTGGCTGTCTTTGGCTACATGAGCTATGTATTAATTAATCCTGAAAAATTTTAGAAATCATGCCTACGGAAATACTCGGAATTTTATGTACCTACTTACTCGTATTAGCGGCGGCCATTCCTTTGGGAAGGTACATCGGCAAAGTTTTCAGCTACGAACCCACGCGGCTGGACGTACTTTTCAATCCCCTGGATCGTCTATTCTTTAAGTTGTCAGGTATTGACCCGCGCCTTCCCATGAGCTGGAAAGAGCACCTGCAAGCGCTTCTGACCATTAATTTGGTTTGGTTTACAGTCTCCCTGTTTGTCCTGACCAATATGGAATGGTTGCCGCTGAATCCTGACGGAAATCCCTCGATGTCGGCCGACCTTGCCTTCAACACGGCGGTAAGTTTTGTGACAAACACCAATCTGCAACACTATTCCGGTGAAAGTGGGCTGTCGTATTTTGGACAGCTCACACTCATGGTATGGCAATTTGTAAGTGCTGCTACGGGAATGGCTATTTGTTCAGTAGTTTTTTTAGCATTTAGCCCAAATACTACTACTCGCCTGGGAAATTTTTACAGCCTTTTGGTCCGGTCGGCTACGCGTATTCTGTTTCCACTGGCTTTTCTGGGAGCGGTAGTCCTGCTACTAAATGGCGTACCGATGACTTTCGAGGGAAAAGCAGCGGCTACAACTTTGGAAGGAGCAGTTCAGGAAATCAGTCGGGGCCCGGCTGCTGCATTTGTGCCTATCAAACAACTGGGAACGAATGGTGGAGGATACTATGGCACCAACTCAGCGCATCCCCTGGAAAATCCCAATTACCTCACTAATATGCTCGAAACTGCCTTCATTTTTCTGATTCCGATTGCCATGGTATTTGCCTTTGGATATGTAATTCGGAGAAAAAAACTGGCCTGGATGATCTACGGCGTAATGACTCTCGGTTTTTTGCTTTTGGTAATTCCTTCGGTTCTAAACGAATTGAAAGGTAATCCGGTGATTTCAACTCTTGGCATTGATCAACGTTTGGGGAGTTTTGAAGGAAAAGAAATCCGGGTTGGTGCTGCTTCATCGGCCTATTGGGCCATCAATACCACGGTTACGAGCAACGGCTCCGTCAATGCCATGCACGACAGCATGACGCCGCTCACGGGTATGTTTGCCATGGTAGGCATGATGGTCAACTGTTTCTACGGTGGAGTAGGGGTCGGCTTTCTGAATTTCTTTGTTTTCATCATTCTTGGCGTATTCATGGGCGGTCTCATGGTCGGTCGTACGCCCGAGTTTCTGGGCCGAAAAGTTGAGGCCCGTGAAGTAAAGATCGCCATGTGCATAGCATTGGTACACCCGCTTCTGATCCTTGGAGGCACTGCCCTGGCAAGTCATCTGTACGTGACCGATCCGGTCGAATATGCCGGTTGGCTCAACAATCCCGGCTTTCACGGATTCAGCGAAATGTTGTACGAATTTACCTCCGCAAGTGCCAACAACGGCAGTGGTTTTGAAGGACTTGGCGACAATACGCCTTTTTGGAATATAGCCTGTGGGCTTGTGATGCTGCTGGCGCGGTTTCTGCCCATCATTGGCCCGGTAGCGATTGCGGGATTGTTGATTTCCAAAAAATATATTCCTGAAAGTGCAGGAACATTAAAAACCGATACTGCCACTTTCGGACTGCTCGTATTTGCGGTCATTGTACTTGTAGCGGCTTTGTCCTTTTTCCCGGCGCTCACTTTGGGGCCACTAGCCGAATACTTTTCTCTTTACTACTAATTCGGATCCACTTCTTATTTTCCATATGAAATCCCAAAATTCATCTCTATTTCAAAAAGATCTGGTGCGTCAGGCGCTCCGGGAGTCTTTTATAAAACTTAATCCGAAGATCATATTTCGGAATCCCGTCATGTTTACGGTAGAAATCGGTACCGTTATTCTGTTTTTTGTCTGCATTTGGATAGCTGCGGGAGAGAATTCACAAGGCAGTTTAGGATATAATCTTGCCGTGTTTCTGATTCTGTTACTCACGCTGCTTTTTGCCAATTTTGCGGAGGCAATCGCCGAAGCCCGCGGCAAAGCGCAGGCAGATAGCCTGCGTAAAACCCGGGAAGAAACTCCGGCAAAACGAGTTGAAAAGGGTACTTCGTATACGACTGTTTCCTCTTCACAGCTTAGGAAAGGCGATGTGTTCCTGTGTGAAGCCGGAGATATAATTCCTTCCGACGGAGAAATTATAGAAGGCCTGGCCACGATTGACGAAAGTGCCATTACCGGCGAAAGTGCCCCGGTGATTCGGGAGGCCGGTGGCGACAAGAGTTCTGTAACAGGCGGAACTAAGGTGCTGTCTGACCGGATTCGGGTGTTGGTTACGACCGAGCCGGGTGAGAGCTTTCTGGATAAAATGATTGGCCTGGTAGAAGGCGCAAGCCGGCAAAAAACACCCAATGAAGTAGCGCTGACCATTCTGCTTGCCGGTTTTACGCTTGTCTTTATTCTGGTTACGGGTACCCTTGCGCCTTTTGCCGAGTATGTCAATTCTCCCGTAACCATTACGGCACTCATTTCGCTGTTTGTATGCCTGATTCCAACGACGATTGGCGGCTTGCTGTCGGCCATAGGCATTGCGGGAATGGACCGGGCGCTGCGTGCCAATGTGATTACCAAGAGCGGACGGGCGGTTGAAGTGGCGGGCGATATTGATGTTTTATTATTGGATAAAACCGGCACCATCACGATTGGCAACCGAAAAGCGACCCGCATTTTTGCGGCAAACGGAGTGGATGAAAAGCAATTTGCCCATAGCGTATTGTTGAGTTCCCTAAGCGACGAAACTCCCGAAGGCAAGTCTATTATTGAACTGGTGGGAGGTGTTCCGGCGAACCTGAAACTGGATAATTTCCGATTCATAAAATTTACTGCCGAAACCCGAAGTTCGGGTATTGATGTCGGACAAACGCGGATTCGGAAAGGGGCGGTGGATACCATTCGCACGCTGAGTGAAAAAGCTGGAAATCACTTTCCGGAAGAAATACACGAACAGGTTATCGCCATTTCTGCCAATGGCGGCACGCCGCTGGTAGTAGCCGAAAACGAGCGCGTCATTGGCGTAATCGAGCTTCAGGATATTATCAAACCAGGTATTCAGGAGCGATTTGAACGTCTGCGAAAAATGGGTATAAAAACAGTGATGGTAACGGGCGACAACCCGCTGACGGCCCGATATATTGCCGAAAAAGCGGGCGTTGACGATTTTATTGCCGAAGCCAAACCGGAGGATAAAATGAACTACATCAGGCACGAACAGGCGCAGGGGAGATTGGTAGCCATGATGGGCGACGGCACCAACGACGCCCCGGCCCTGGCTCAGGCCGATGTAGGAGTAGCCATGAACAGCGGAACGCAGGCGGCTAAGGAAGCCGGAAATATGGTAGATATGGACAACGATCCAACCAAATTGATTGAGATTGTAGAAATTGGCAAGCAGTTGCTCATGACCCGCGGCACGCTGACGACTTTCAGTATTGCCAACGACGTTGCCAAGTACTTTGCCATCATCCCGGCACTTTTTATGGTAGGCATTCCTTCCCTGCAAGGTCTGAACATCATGCAGCTCGCGAGTCCGGAAAGTGCTATACTTTCGGCAGTTATTTTCAATGCGCTCATTATTCCTTTTCTCATTCCGCTCGCGCTGAAAGGGGTAGCGTACAAGCCAATTGGTGCCAGCGCATTGCTGCGTCGAAATCTGCTTATTTATGGTTTGGGTGGACTCGTCGCTCCATTTATCGGAATCAAGCTTATTGATTCTGCCTTATCATTTATTTTTTAAACGAATTTTATAAACCAATGAAAACCAACATCTTACCTGCCATCAGACTCACGGCTGTGTGCGTTCTCTTTTTTGGAGTCTTTTATACATTAGCCGTATGGAGTGTTGCTCAGGTAGTTCCTGGCAAAGGAAAGGGACATACCCGTATCTATAATGGAAAAGTACAATACATGAACGTTGGTCAGGATTTTTCCGAAGACCGCTACTTTTGGTCACGCCCTTCGGCTACTGATTACAATGCGGCAGGATCGGGTGGGAGTAACCACGGCCCGTCAAATCCTGCGCATCTCAAAGAAGTAGAAGATCGAATCACGCATTTTCTTGACCATAACCCGGAAGTAAAGCGAGCTGATTTGCCTGCCGAATTGGTAACTGCTAGTGGCAGCGGACTGGATCCGCATCTGTCAGTAGCAGCGGCACAGATTCAGGTAAAGCGTATTGCAAAAGTTCGTCAGGTTTCGGAAGAAAATCTGCTGAAATTGATTGAAAAACACACCCAAAAACCATTGCTGGGATTTTTGGGCCCTGAGTATATTCATGCATTGGAACTGAATTATGAACTTGACATGCTGGAAAGCATATAGTAATGAAAAAACTATTGATATTTTTCGGGTTGTTCCTATGCGCAGGATTGAACTCCCGCAGCTGGGCGCAATCAGATTCTTTAAATACCGAGGCTCGTAAATTAACGGTCAGCGGCTATTTGGAAACCTACTATGTCTATGATTTCTCAAATCCTGAGAACCATACACGACCAGCGTTTCTGTATTCCTACAATCGGCACAATGAAGTAAACCTTAACCTTGGTTTTTTACAGGCCGAGGTACAAACTGAGCGCGTTCGGGGAAAGTTGGCGGTGATGGCTGGTACCTACGCCAATGCAAATTTGGCGGCTGAGGAAGGAGTACTCAAAAATGTGTTTGAAGCCAATGTAGGAGTTAAACTGTCGGCAAAAAAATCGCTGTGGCTCGATATGGGTATTTTTGCTTCACACATCGGTTTTGAAAGTGCCATTGGTGCCAACTGCTGGACGATGACCCGCAGCCTGATGGCCGAAAACTCGCCGTACTATTTGTCAGGAGCGAAACTTACGTATACCTCTGCCGACGGACAGTGGCTGTTGAGCGGACTTGTGTTAAATGGCTGGCAGCGAATTCAGCGCCAACCGGGCAATCAGTCACCAGCCTTCGGGCATCAGGTCAGCTGGACGCCAACCGACCGCCTGCTGATCAACAGCAGCTCATTTGTCGGGAATGACTACCCTGAGTCTGAGCGTAGAATGCGCTATTTTCATAATCTTTATGCCCAACTTCAACTTCATCAGAAATTTGGTCTTATCCTTGGTTTTGATATAGGAATTGAACAAAAGTTCAAAGGAAGCGCAGCGTACAATCCGTGGTATGCACCCATTATGATGGCTCGTTTTACGCCTTCCGGTATTGTGTCGGTTGGTGCTCGTGCAGAGTATTTTGCTGATAAGAATGGGGTTATCATAGCAACCAATACGCCCAATGGATTTCAGACGTTTGGGTATTCAGTGAATCTTGATGTGCACATCAGCCAGGAAGTTTTGTGGCGGGTAGAAGGCAGAACCTTTTCCAGTAGAGATGCGCTGTTTACTTATAAAAATGCGCCATCTTCTACAAACGCCTTTGTGGGTACATCGCTTTCGCTTCGCTTTTAGTCCAAAGCACCTTAGTTACATGCACAAATAACTCTTGTATGGAAGAAACAAGACGCTCTGCTGAAGAATTTCTCGATTTAATCAAAAAGTCGCGTCGGGGAAAATTCAAAATCTACATTGGGATGAGTGCGGGCGTGGGAAAAACCTTCCGGATGTTGCAGGAAGCCCATACATTACTAAAAAATGGGATTGATGTAAAACTGGGTTATATCGAAACACACAATCGAAAAGAAACTCAGGAGTTGGTAGAGGGCTTGCCGGTTGTGCCCCGACGAAAGTTGTTTTACCGCGGCAAAGAGCTGGAAGAAATGGATGTGCAGGCGATCATCAATCTTCGACCCGAGGTAGTGATCGTAGATGAATTGGCCCATACCAACACCGAAGGGAGCAAGAATGAAAAACGATGGCAGGATGTTTTGGATATTCTGGAAGCAGGTATAAACGTAATTTCGGCCGTAAATATCCAGCATATTGAGAGCCTAAACGAGGAAGTAAAGCGCATCACCGGCATTGAAGTGCGGGAGCGCATTCCTGACAGCGTGCTTGCGCAGGCAGACGAAGTAGTTAACATTGACCTCACGGCCGATGAACTGATCAATCGGTTGCGGGAAGGGAAAATTTATTCGGCTGATAAAATTGAACTCGCGCTGACTAATTTTTTTCGAAAGGAGCCAATCTTACAACTGCGCGAACTGGCGCTGAAAGAAGTAGCATCACAGGTAGAAAGAAAGGTAGAACAGGAAATCAGCCATTCCAAAGCGGTGCGGCACGAGCGTTTTATGGCTTGTATAAGCAGTAATGAAAAAACTGCCCGGGTGGTGATTCGGAAAACTGCCCGGCTTGCCAATTATTACAACAGTAAATGGTACGTACTCTATGTGCAGATTCCCGGTGAAAGTGCCGACCGGATTCCGTTGGACAAGCAGCGGCATTTGATTAATAATTTTAAATTGGCCACCGAGCTGGGGGCAGAAATAATCAAGGTGAAAAATTCACGAGTATCGGCGGCTATTATTGAACAGGCTGAACTACGAAAAATAACTACGATTTGTGTTGGCAAGCCGCACCTCAATTTGATTCGGGTGATTTTGGCTACCAATGTTTTTAATCAGCTGTTGAAAAAACTATCCATGAGCGAAATAGACTTAGTTATTCTGTCCTGATGAAAATAAAAACCAAATTAACTCTGGGGGTCGGGCTGCTCTTTATCCTGATTGTTCTGCTTGGTGGTGTGGGAACTCGCTACATTCAGGCGCTCAAATCGGATGCGGAAAATATCCTGAAAGCCAATTATAACTCCCTGGAATATAGCCGAAACATGCTTCTGAGTCTGGAAAACAGCAAGGATCGTTCGCTCATGGGTTTTGACTCCAACCTTATTCGGCAGGAGAATAATCTGACCGAAATCCGGGAGAAAGAAGTAACGAGGCAGGTTCGGGAAGCATTCGTTCGACTTCAAAAAAACCGGAACGATAGCCTGGCCAAAGTCACCTTGCGGGCCGGACTTTTCAAGATTATGGAAATGAACATGCAGGCCATTCAGCAGAAAAGCGAATTGGCAGGTGAGCGGGCCGAAAAAGCCGTATTTTGGATCGCTCTAACGGCCACGCTTTGCTTTTTTACTGCGTTTGTGTTGCTCATCAATTTGCCTTCCCAAATTGCCGACCCGATACGAGAGCTTTCACAGAGTATTCAGCAAATTGCTGCGGGAAACTACCACGAACGGCTGCATTTTGAGAGCCATGATGAATTTGGTGAACTCGCTCAGTCTTTTAACACAATGGCCGAAAAGCTGGAAGAATACAAAGACAGCAATGTGGCGCGGCTGCATATGGAAAAAAAACGGATTGAGACGTTGATCAGCAACATGTCCGATCCGGTAATTGGACTGGATGAAAGTTTAAAAGTGATTTTTGCCAATGATAAAGCGCTGGATATTCTCGGCCTGTCGTCTTCCGAATTGCTTGGGCATCAAACTCGTGAGCTGGCACTTCGGAATGATTTGGTTCGAAGATTGATAGAAGACCTGCTTACTTCTGCTGAGCAATCGTCGGATGCTGCGTCTGAATCCATCAAGATTTATGCGAATCATCAGGAAAGTTATTTTGAAAAGGATACGCACCCCATTTCTATTGTTCCGCCCGGCGAAACAGCCACGCGACTCATCGGACACGTAATTATCCTACGCAATGTAACGGCCTACAAGGAACTGGATTTTGCGAAAACAAGCTTCATCGCAACGGTTTCCCATGAATTTAAAACGCCAATTTCGTCGGTAAAAATGAGTGTGCAATTATTGGAAAATGAACAGATCGGCCCATTGAACAGCGAACAGCGGAATCTGCTGAGTGGTATTCGGCAAGATGCTGACCGGCTATTGAAAATTACCTCCGAGTTATTAAATATTACTCAAATTGAAAGCGGAAATATAAAAATTATACCAACGTCAACGGATGCCGGAGTCCTCGTTGCCGATGCCGTGCAAGCCGTCAAAACGCAGGCCGCTCAAAAACGTATTACGTTTGAATTTTCCATACCCGACGAGTTGCCCTACGCAGAGGTAGACGTTGAAAAAACAACCTGGGTATTAACTAATCTCCTATCCAACGCAATTCGGTACTCCTACGACGGATCGGTAATTTATGTGTCGCTGGTTTACATAAAAGGATTCATTCAAATTGCGGTGAAAGATACCGGGCAGGGCATTGCTCCTCAATATATCGACAAACTATTTAATCGGTACTTTCGGGTGCCGGGCTCCAAAAAAGAGGGGACCGGGCTGGGGCTTGCCATCAGCAAAGAGTTTATCGAAGCGCAGGGAGGCCAAATTTTGGTAGAAACTGACTTCGGTACCGGAAGTACATTTACGATTACTTTGCCAGCGATTGCCTAGTTTTATTTATTCATGTCGTAGAAATTGTATGATATTTCAGGAAAGAGCTTCAAAAAAATCTTTTAATTTTTGTTCATCAAGTCTTCCGTTCGTTCGAACGCTACTACAAAGATCAATGCCAAAAGGCTGCACGGTTTCAATAGCTTTTTTTACGTTATCCTTGTTTAATCCACCAGCAAGAAACAATGGGATTGAAATTGCGTCCCGAATTTTTCTGCTCAACTCCCAGTTGTGGGTTCGCCCGGTTCCGCCCAATTCTTTTATAGACAAATTGGGATTTCCACTATCGAGCAAAATGGCGTCTGCAAACCTTGATACTTCAATGGCTTCTTGTACCGAACGCTCATCAAGTACATGAATTACCTGTACTAATTTTACCTGTGGCAGTTGGGTTCGCAGCATCTCATAGTCTCTTTCTTCGAGTGCGTCCACAATCTGAATCGTGGTAGTATAAACGCGTTTGAAATGATTGATTATTTCGAGTGGCTTTGTTTCGCTGGTCAATAAAAATGTAGCAATGGGCGGTGGAACAATCCTCGCAATATCATGGATCAGATCGTCTTCAATTATTCCCGGCCCACTGGGCATATGGCCAACGAGTCCCAGGGCTGCTGCACCATAGTTGATGGCCATTTTTGCTTCATTGATACTGCTGATGCAGCAAATTTTTACTCTTGGTCGCATTATGGATTAGCTTGATTTTTGGGTAAAAGTAGGCATAAGTTCTTTTTTTAACAGGTACCTTTACATGCATATGGCTTGAACGAATGCAGATTCTTCGGTAAGCTATTCAGAAAAAGAGTAGTTGGGTTAAACGAAATTGCTTCATTGAAGTTTACAATTAAATATTTTTTTTATCTTAATTTTCTGATCTTCTGTCGTCAATCGTGTTCATTCCGTTTTTTAAATAATTGTTTATCAGTATTTTATAATAGAATACTCTTTGGTCAATTTTCCTGAGGTTAAAAACCCTAAGTTTCTTTAGTAACTTATTTTGAAAATAAAATTGGTGCCGAAATCTTTTTTTGTATATTCGTCACCGAAATATCAATATACTCTACATATACTCCGCACCAGCGCTTTCAATTATACAGGGTTACATATTTACGTACTCAGCAATTTTGAATTCACCGTTTATATGCGTTCTCAATTAGGTTTGAGACACGAGAAAAAGTTACACATTGTAGTATAAGTCCTCATTCTGTGCATTTTATTTTTTTACTATACACTCCTAAATAACCCCGCTAAATGGCTACACAAGCAAAAGTAAAGAAGCGCGATCGTGAGCGCACCAAAGGTAAAATTCTGAAGGCAGTAGGCGAAGTGATTGAGCAATACGGCACCGAGAAAGTTGGTGTGAACCTCATTGCTCGTCAGGCAGGCGTTAACAAGGTTCTGATTTACAGATACTTTGGTGGCGTAGATGGCCTGATGGAACAGTTTGTCAAAACCGGTCAGTATACGACAACTTCCAGCCTGGAATTTATCGAAAATCTACCAACACCTGCACCCGAAGATCGGGGTAAAGTGTGGACTGACATCATGAAAACCAACCTGAAAGACCTTCGGGAGCGTAAAGCAACCCGGGATCTGATTCGTTGGGAAATCGGCGCAGGAAAACCCGTGCTTTCTGATGCCCGCAATGATGTGGGAAACAAAATGTCGGAAAAAATCGGACAAATCCCAGGCTATCCTGACACAGAGGCGCTCATAGCAATTCTAATTGGCGGGATTTACCATTTGACAGTTTCAGCCGATTATCGCGATAAAATCATGGCGATTGACCTGCAATCCGAAGAAGGATGGAGCCGGATCGAAAAAACATTGGTAGACATTATTGCTGCACTCGATAAATAATCGATTGAGAAAGTTACTTCCGGGGTCCTTTTTCGTTTCGGCGGAAAAGGACTTTTTTTGTGCAAACCCTACCCAAAGAAGTATATTTGCTGCCCGCTTCGGTGGATGAAGAAAAGCAATCAAGAACCCTGAATTAGTATGAGTGTGTTGAAAAAACTGGCTGGCGAAACCGCAACTTACGGCGTCAGTACCATGTTGGGCCGATTATTGAATTACCTGCTTGTTATTTTACACACCCAACTCTTTGTTCCAGCGGAGTTGGCTGTACAAGTGCAGCTCTACACCTACGCCGGGTTATCCTTTGTGCTGTATACCTTTGGCATGGAAACGGCTTTTTTCCGATTTGCCCAAAAAGAAACCGACCGTACTCACTATTACAACCTCATCATGAGCGCCGTTGTGCTCGTTAGTGTGGTCTTTTCGGGAAGTATTCTGCTTTTTGCGGAGCCTATCGCCCGCTTTATTCAATATCCCGAAGAAGTGCGGTTAGTACGCTGGATGGCGATTATTATGGCTACCGACAGCATCGTGGCAATTCCCTTTGCGCGGCTCCGACTGGAAAAGAAAGCGAAAAAATTTGTTCGTATTCGGGTCGTTAATATTCTGTTGAATATTGGCCTGAATATTTTCTTTCTTGTTATATGTCAGGATATTATTGACGGGAAATATCTGACCGTTTTTCAGCCCGTGGTTTCCCTGTTTTATAATCCGGCAATTGCCCCCGCCTACATCATAATGGCTAACCTCGTGGCCAACTTAACCTTCTTCTGGTTTTTACGGCAGGAAATCCGGGACTTCACATTTCTCTGGAATCTTTCGATTTTCAAGCCTGTGTGGGTATATGCTTTCCCGATCATGGTCATGAATATTGCCGGAGCCACCAATCTGCTCTTCGACCGAATGTTTCTGCAATATCTACTGCCGGAGAATTTTTATGCCGGACGAACCACCAAAGACGCAATCGGGATTTATGGGCAGGCCTTTAAGCTTTCTATCTTTATGAATTTGTCAATTCAGGCATTCAAGTACGCTGCTGAACCTTTTTTCTTTTCCAAAGCCGAAGACAAAAATGCACCGGCCGTTTTTGCACAAATTATGAAGTGGTTTATCATCGTGTGCGTGCTGATGTGGGTCGGCATTTGCCTGAACCTTGATCTGCTGGCGACACTATTTTTGAGAAAGAAAATTTACCACGAAGGACTCATCGTAGTCCCCTGGCTGCTGCTCGGATTTTTGTTTCTGGGAGTTTACTATAACCTCGCTGCCTGGTTTAAGCTGACCGATAAAACGCACTATGGCACCTATTTGACCCTGACGGGTGCTTCAACCACAGCTTTGCTAAATATCCTGCTTGTGCCGCATTTGGGCTATTTTGGGTGTGCTTTGGCTTTTGCCGGTTCGGGTAGTTTAATGGCCGGGCTGTGTTATTATTTTGGACAAAAGTTTTACCCGGTTCCCTACAACCTGAGTTCGGCTTTGGGCTACATTGGCGTAGGCGGGCTATTTATTTATGCGGCGTCCTGGATCGTCCTGCCCGATTTCTGGCAAACCTTCGTAGTTAAAGCGCTCTTGTTTCTGGTCTTTATCATAACCACACTTCTGATTGAACGGCAGACGCTGCCGCCGCAACTGAGGCGCTATTTGGGTGCATCTGCCTGAAAATTATCTAGGAGCGAAGGTCACGGAGTAGTTTATTGGCAAAAATAAATTCATTCAATTCTGCCACATCCGAATGCATCAGCGTTTGGTTGTCGCCTTCCCACAGTTTGTGACCGCTGTGCAGAAAAATGATATTCTCGCCAATTTCCATCACCGAATTCATGTCGTGAGTAATCACGAGAGTAGTAATGTTATATTCCTGCGTGATTTCTTTAATTAACTCATCAATCTTGACGGCCGTCAGCGGGTCAAGGCCGGAGTTAGGTTCGTCACAGAAAAGGTACTTTGGATTCATGACGATGGCCCGGGCAATGCCCACCCTTTTTTTCATCCCTCCGCTTATTTCCGAGGGCATTCGTTTGCCGGTTCCTTCAAGCCCTACCCGCTGCAGGCAAAACTCCACGCGCTCCCGCTTATCGGCTTCGGACATGGTCGTGAGCATATCGAGCGGAAATTGAATGTTTTGATGGACGGTCTGTGAATCAAACAAAGCTCCACCCTGAAATAGTACCCCCATTTCCCGCCGGATCGATTGCTGAACTTCAAGGCTGCTATTATAAAAATCGCGGTCGTTGTAGAGAATCGCCCCTTCGTCGGGCTTAATCAGGCCAATGATACATTTCAGAAGTACACTTTTACCCGTACCGCTTCCACCAATAATGAGATTGGTTTCTCCTTGCCGGAGAATGCAGCTTACTCCTTTCAGAACTTCTTTATCGCCAAACGATTTGACAATGTTTTTTATCTCAATCATAAAATTGTGGAAATAGCTTACAGGAATAATTGAGCTAAAAGATAGTCCGCAACCAAAATAGCGATACAGCTATTGGTAACTGCCTGTGTACTAGCCTGCCCAACTTCGAGGGCACCTCCTTTGGTAAAATAGCCCTGATAAGAAGAAATAGTAGAAATAAGAAAACCAAACACGAAAGGTTTGACGCACATGAAGAAGATATTGTAGGGCACAAACGAATCCCGAATTCCATATACATAGTCGCGCGGGGTAATTACGCCCGTTAGGGTACCAGCCAGATAGCCGCCCAAAATACCTAAAAATGCCGCTAAAATTACGAGCATAGGAAAGGTAAACATAGCGGCCAATACTTTGGGAAGTACCAGATACGAAGCCGAATTGATTCCCATAACTTCGAGTGCGTCTACCTGCTCAGTAATCCGCATGGTGCCTAGCTCGCCCGCAATGTTGGACCCTACCTTGCCAGCCAGCACAATGCAGGTGATGGTGGGAGCCAATTCCAGGATTTCCATATCCCGCACAATGAGTGCAACCGTCGAAACCGGAATCAGCGGACTTACGAGATTATAGGCCGTTTGGATGCAGGATACAGCTCCAATGAATGTAGAAACAATGGCGACAATGAAAACTGAATTTACACCAACTCCGACACACTCCTCCATAAAACGGCGCCAGTACACGTTCAGTTTTTCTCTTCGTGTAAAGAGGGTTCCCAAAAAAATAAAGTATTTTCCTATAATAGCCATGGTATCTGAACTGTATTCGATAATTTCGGGAAATTTAGAAAAAATTGACCCAAAGTAAAAAATGAATCCTCTTGTTGTAGTCACCGGTGGAACCAAAGGAATAGGCAGAGCCACCGTTTTACGTTTTTTATCAGGTGGCTATGATGTGATCACCTGCTCGCGCAGCAATCAGAATCTGGCTGAGCTTCAAGCATTTGTTCAGGAAAATTATTCCGGAGTAACGCTGTATACCTGTTCAGCGGATCTTTCTCAACGTACTGAAACCGAGAGATTTATTGAGTACGTTCTGGGGTTTCAGCGTGCGGTGGATATTCTGGTAAACAATACCGGGATTTTTATTCCGGGTCAGCTTCACAAAGAACCCGAAGGAATACTCGAACGTTCCATAGAAACGAATGTTTACAGCGCCTATCACATAACAAGAGGGCTTTTGCCAACAATGATTAGCCGCAGGCAGGGCCATATTTTCATGATTTGTTCTACGGCCAGCATTATGGCCTATCCAAATGGCGGGTCGTATAGTATTTCCAAGTTTGCACTTTATGGCATGACCAAAGTGTTTCGCGAAGAATTGAAACCGCATGGCGTTAAGGTAACAGCGATTTTGCCGGGAGCAACGTATACCGACAGTTGGGCAGGCACCGATTTGCCCGAGACCCGGTTTATGAAAGCCGAAGATATTGCCGAAAATATCTGGTCGGCAGCCCATTTATCAGCCTCCGCCGTGATAGAAGATCTGATAATTCGCCCACAACTGGGGGATATTATCTAAATTTATGCAGATTGCAGGAGAAATGATTAACTTTCCGTTCTAAAATAAAACATTCTTTACTTCTCTTTTCATACATTTCATGGAACAGTACCTCGGCATAGACGTAGGCGGTACCAACGTAAAAATGGGACTCGTGGACGCTACTGATGGAAGAATCTCCAACTTTTACAGCCACGATACTGCCAGTTGGCGCAGTTCTGGCCATTTTGTTGACCGTCTGGGTGATGCCATCGCTCTTCAACTCATTGAACATCCGCAGATTAAACGCATCGGAATTGGCGTTCCCGGGCTTATTACCCGCGATCGTACCACGCTGATCGAAATAACGGCGATTCCTGAAATAGATGGGACACCCGTTATTCCGGATCTGAACGCCCGTTTTCCCAATCATACGTTTTTTCTGGAAAACGATGCCAACGCCGCTGCTTTGGGAGAATATTATTTTGGAGAAGAAAAACTACCGGAAGACTATATTTTTGTTACTCTCGGAACGGGTGTTGGGGGTGCAGCGATCATCGACAAGAAGGTGTTTAAAGGTGGAAGCGGCAACGCTATGGAGCCCGGCCATATTCCTTCTAAGCATGGAAAGGTGCTTGAACGAAACATCGGCAAAGTAGAGTTGCTCAATTTGGCAAACGACATGCGCGAAGGATTTACCGGTGAAACAACTCTCCCGGCAGATGGCACGATTTCTACCACGGGGCTCGTGGCGGCGGCTGCCGAAGGTGACGAACTTGCGCTTCTGATTTTTGATGAAGTAGGCACGATGCTCGGCGATGGACTCGTAGCGATGATCCGTATTCTTGATATTTCTACGGTATTGATAGGCGGCGGACTTTCTGCTTCCTTTGATTTTATCATGCCCGCCGTAACGCGGCAATTGGAGTATTGGCTCACGCCCTATTACCTGAAAAATCTCGTGGTAAAAAGAGCCACGCTCGCCAATGATGCAGGACTATTGGGCGCCGCTTCGTTGTGTTTTGAGTAGTTGTGTGAAATTTTCGTATAAATTTTTATAGCTCAAAAGCTACTTGCTGGCAGCTATTTTTAAGCAGGAAGATTCCATCGTTAATGGCTTCCTGCTTTTTTGTTTTCTAAATCACATTTACTTCCGGATTTAGCAGAATGCCGAATGTATCGCAAACGGAGGCTTGAATTTGGCGCGATAGTGCCAAAATTTGTTCTCCGTGGCCATCTCCATAGTGAACCAACACCAATGCCTGCCGGGCATGCACACCCACCGGGCCTTCTCTGAAACCTTTCCAGCCTGCCTGTTCAATGAGCCATCCTGCCGGAACTTTGATTTGATTCGGGCTCGTCGGATAGCCCGGAAGGGTAGGGAACCGCTCTTTTAGGGCAGTAAAATGTTCATTTGGGATTTCCGGATTTTTGAAAAAACTTCCGGCATTCCCAAGCTCTTTGGGATCGGGAAGCTTGCTTTGACGAATTTTACAAACGGCCGCACTTAATGCTTTCAATGAAAGCTCCTTCACCTGCATTTCTTCCAGCGTTTGCTGAATGTCCCCGTAGCTTACCCGAAACTCCGGTTTTTTTGATAGGCGAAAGGTAACAGCCGTGATGATAAACTGATCTTTCAGGCTTCGTTTAAATACACTTTCCCGATAGCCAAAGGCGCATTCTTCGGCTGAAAATTTTCTGAGCTGCCCGGTTTTTATTTCTACGGCTTCCAAATGCTCAAAGACATCTTTTATTTCAACCCCATACGCACCAATATTTTGCATGGGCGCAGCCCCAACAGTTCCGGGAATTAACGACAAATTTTCAACACCTGCATAGCCATTTTCAACACAGTGCATCACAAATGCATGCCAGTTTACGCCCGCCCCGCTTCGTACCACTACATGCCCGGATTCCTCGGCCACTACTTCAATTCCTTTGATTTCTATATGAATCACAAGCGCATCAACATCCGCAGTTAGCAAAACATTGCTTCCCCCTCCCAAAATCAGCTTTGGAACAGAGGACCATTCGGGAGAATTAAGCAGCGCCCGGAGCTCGTCTATGGAAAATATAGAAATAAAATAGCGGGCTTTTACATCAAACCCGAAGGTATTGTAAGGAAGAAGCGAGATGTTTTCCTGAATCAGCATAGTTACGTACATTGAAAAACAAAGGTATACAATAACGCCTGTGTGCGCTAAATAAGGATGTTAATTCGTTTTTGGTTAAGTTTGTATGTACTCCTGAATTACCCCGACACATGAATTTTTATAAAGTATTTCGTTACTCGCTTGCTCTATCAATCTTCCTGGGGCTGTCTGCCTGTGCCAGGAAAACGACTCCCGGGTCTGCTGCTGAAAGTTTTGAGAAAAACCTGGCGTCTGTCAGGCCACACTATTCGTACGTAGAGCCTGTACCGGAAAAAAAACAACAACCCGAAAAAAAAGAACCTGTACGCTATCGTCCCTCTCCGGACGATAAGCCCCTGTATATCAATCGGCAACTGGAAGCGGTGTTGGATACAATGGCCCAGCAAAATAAAGCCATTCGGTACATCAGCGGTTTCAGAATTCAGCTTTACGTCGGCAACATTCGTCAGGAAGCCGACGCCGCCAAAGCATTTGTTTATCAATCTTTTTCAGAATTGGCCCCCTATGTGAGTTATTCACAGCCTACGTATCGGGTCAAAGCCGGAGACTTTATGTACCGGACGGATGCTGATAACTACCTGGCTCAAATCAGGCAGCAATACCCGGCAGCAGTCATTTTGCCCGAACGCGTTGAAATAAAAAAGGGACTGCAAATTCGCGCTTCTACCGACTTTCCAAAGTATTAGCCTTCAAACGAATACGAAATGGGTGTCGTGGATTTAGTTAGATTATCTATTTTTGTGATTCGATAACCAAAATGGATGCAGTGCATCGAATCTTTTATGAAAAAAGCATTAGTAACCGGAATCACCGGACAAGATGGAGCTTACCTCGCCGAACTTTTACTCAGCAAAGGGTATGAAGTCCACGGGATTAAGCGCCGTACTTCCTTGTTTAATACCCAAAGGATAGACCATATTTACGAAGATCCCCACGAAAAGAATGTCCGGTTTCATCTTCATTACGGAGACCTGAGCGACTCGACCAATATTATTCGCATCATTCAGGACGTACAGCCCGACGAAATCTATAACCTGGGAGCAATGTCGCACGTGCAGGTTAGTTTTGAAGAGCCCGAGTATACCGCTAATGTTGACGGAATCGGTACACTACGGATTCTGGAAGCCGTTCGTTTACTGGGACTCACCCAAAAAACCCGGATTTATCAGGCCTCCACTTCTGAGCTGTACGGGCTTGTGCAGGAAGTGCCTCAGTCCGAGACGACACCTTTTTATCCGCGTTCTCCGTATGCAGTAGCTAAACTATATGCGTACTGGATCACCGTTAACTATCGGGAAGCCTACAACATGTTTGCCGTCAATGGCATACTTTTTAATCATGAGTCTCCACTTCGGGGAGAGACCTTTGTAACCCGCAAAATCACACGGGCCGTTGCCCGTATTGCCCTGGGCTTGCAGGACAAAGTGTATCTCGGGAATCTTGATGCTCAGCGCGATTGGGGGCATGCAAAAGATTATGTAGAGGCCATGTGGCTGATTTTGCAGCAGGATGTTGCCGAGGATTTTGTGATTGCGACAGGACAAACAACCCGCATCCGGGAGTTCGTGCGCATGGCGTTTGCCGAAGTAGGCGTAGAACTGACGTTTACGGGTGAGGGCGTACACGAAAAAGCCACCGTTGCCAGTTGCTCAAATCCTGCGTACCAGTTGCCCATAGGAAAAGAGGTTGTTGCCATTGATGAGCGCTATTTCCGCCCAACAGAGGTAGAGCTTTTGATTGGCGACCCAACAAAGTCTCAAACCAAACTAGGCTGGAAACCAAAGTATGATCTCAAAGCGCTGGTCAACGATATGGTTACTGCCGATGTAGAACTGTTCAAAAAAGACCAATTGCTGGAAAATAGCGGCCACCGGGTGATGAATTATTTTGAATAATTTTATTTATATTTAAGTTACTAGCCAATAAACGCCAAATGCCCGAAGCAATTCGGGCATTTGGCGTTTATTGTAAACTCGGTAAAAAGGAAATTATAATTTCATGACTTATAGTCGAAATCCAAACGTAAAGATTTCAGCAGGAGAATCAGGATACAACCCTTCAAACTGAACCATTGAGTCTGTTTTCCCGGCCAATGCCTGTTGGAGTTCTTTTACCGACAACACAGGCTTGCCATTAATTTTGGTAATAATAAAGCCTTCTTCCACCCCAACTCTGGTCAATTTCCCACCTTGGATAGACATTACCTTTACACCTCCCGGAATTTTGTAGCGGGCAAGGCTCTGCTTTTCCTGTGTAGTCAGGTTATCAAACTGTGCGCCCAGGGCGCTTAGGGCTACCGAAGCTTCCTCACGTTTCAACACGTCGGAACCACCTTCACGGTTGCGCAGAGTTATTGACAGATCTTTTTCTTTCCCATCGCGATTCACCGTAACCATGACTTTATCGCCAGGGCGATGCAAACCAATGGATTGCTGAAGCTCAGGAACAGAGTTAATCGTGCGTCCATCTACTTTCACAATCACATCGCCTTGTTTAACTCCGGCAGCTTCTCCGGCACTATTTGGGGCAAACTTGCTAACATAGACACCTTCGTTCACTTTCACACCGTATTCTTCGGCTTTGCGGCTATCAAGGTCGTCCAGTACAATTCCCAGATAACCACGTTGTACATTGCCGAATTTAATTAAATCACCAGAAACTTTTTTGACAATGCTGGCAGGTACCGCAAACGCATAACCTGCAAAACTACCCGTAGGGCTGGCGATAGCGGTATTGATTCCAATCAGTTCACCCTTTAAATTAACGAGCGCTCCGCCACTGTTTCCCGGATTTACCACGGCGTCCGTTTGAATAAATGATTCCAATGGCGAATCTCCCTCATAGTTGCCGCTATTGCCGTATTTCTTCTTGTATTCGTTGCTGATAATACCCAGGCCACGCCCTTTGGCGCTGATGATCCCGGCGGTTACGGTTGATTCGAGATCAAAAGGATTTCCAACAGCAACCACCCATTCGCCGACTTTTACGGCATCAGAATTACCAAAAATAATCGACGGCAATTTGGACTCTTCTACTTTAATCACTGCTATATCCGTAGATGGGTCCGTTCCTACAACTTTGGCTTTTAGTTTTCTTTTATTAGAAAGCGTCACTTCAAGCTCTTCGGCTCCTTCCACCACGTGATTGTTGGTCACGATATAGCCTTCGCTGCTGATAATGACTCCCGAGCCGCTTGCTTCTGCACGTTGAGGGCCTCGTTGTCTTTCAAAGCTATCACCGAAAAAATCGCGAAAAAATTCAGGAATCTGCGCGTTGGAAGCACTTGCCTGGCGCATCATGCTCGATCTGATATGTACCACCGTTGGCGTGGTGGCCTCGGCAGCATACGTAAAGTCTCCGGGCATACCCGTAGGCGCACCGGTGGACGTAAAACGAGCCAACGTTTCGGCGGGAGCTTCTTTCAATATTACATCCTGCTCACTGCCTGATTCCAATAATTTGAAACCGGCAATGGTGGTGGCACTTGACAGCAAACCCACCACTATTAATGCTTTCCAGTTTGTATTCATAGTTGTTACTTCGGGTTTTAAAAATGTATCTTAGAAACGCAGGTGCTATCGTTTATCATTCCTTTGTGGAGGGGTTTTAACAATTTTTAACAAAGGTACTCATTGTTAAAAAAAGAATCATACCACATCCGCCTACGTCTATCACCTTACATACTATAACAACCAAAGGCGATTTCGGTTCAGAGAAATCGCCTTTGGCCTGTTGGGTTCAAACGCATTAACCGATCTCAATCGTGCGATTGGGCCGAGCCTTTGCTTCTTCTCTCTTGGGAAGCTCTATATGAAGGATCCCATCCGTATAGGTTGCGCTGATTTGTTCGCTATCGATGGTTGCGGGCAGTGTGAATGTCCGCTGAAAAGAAGCGTAGCGGAACTCACGACGGGTGTATTTCTCATTTTTCTCTTCTTCACTTTGCTCTTTCTTGGAGGCAATCGTCAACCGGTTTTGGTCAAGGTTGATGGTGAAATCAGACTTTTGAAGCCCTGGTGCTGCTACATCAATACGAAAGCTATTTTCATTTTCGACCACATTTACAGCTGGTGCAGTACCGTTGTAGGCTGGTTCAAACAGCTCATTCATCAGACTTTTGTTTACAAAGCCATTAAAAAATCCAGGATACTGATGATTTCCGTTTTTTACTAAGGTATTCATGGGTGATACTATTTAAAGGTTAGCGTATTGTTACGGTGTTTTTTCTGACACTACAATACGCTATTTTAAATTCCTGTTCCATGATCCTTTTACATAAAAACTTCTGTCAAAATGTCCGAATTGGTTAAAGATTACCAATTTATACAGACATAGTGGCATGTTTCTGTGTGAAAAGTTGACACGAGTAGTAGCGAGAAATTATTCCACACCTTTTACGAAAGATGGGAAATTATACCTCAGACGGGTGTTTTCAGATAAAAAAATACGAAAGAAGGGGTAATTTGTGCAACAGCGGCACAAGGAAAAGATTATTTGAGCTCCAATTGCTCGCAGGCTTTTTCGGCAGCAGCCTGTTCGGCTTTTTTCTTGGTGAAGCCGTTGCCGGTAGTGAACGCTACTTCTTCAACAACTAGCTGCGAGATAAATTCGCGATGATGCCGATTGCCTTTTTCTTCCAGTACTTCAAACCTGATTTCTTTGCCTTCACGTTGTGCCCATTCGATAATGAGGCTTTTGAAGTTGATATTATTTTGAATAATATCTTCGAGATCGTAGTGCGCAAGAAGTTTTTTGAGAATAAATTTTCTGGTGAAACGGAATCCTTTATCCAGGTAGATAGCGCCCACAAATGCTTCGAGGGCGTCGCCATACATAGACGATCGGGGCGACATGCCGCGGCGGTTGCCGTCGTACTCAATGAGCCGATCCAGGCCTAGTTTGCGGGCAATTTGATTGAGCGTTTCCCGATTGACAATGCGGGAGCGGATTTCGGTCAGGAAGCCTTCGTCTTTGTAGGGATATTTGGTAAAAAGAAATTCGGCAACTACCATGCCCAACACGGCATCTCCAAGGTATTCAAGGCGTTCGTTCGACTCTCTGAATCCCTTGATGGCAGTTTCGCGAGAGGCTGACGTATGCCTGAAAGCCAGTTGATACACACGGATATTGGCGGGCTTCTCTCCCAGAATTAATTCTATGGATTTCTTGAAACTCTTTTCCGCAGGGCTACTATCTGACTTGAAAAGCGAGAGGATCGGTAATAAAATTCGCTTAGCCAAGATGCATAGAATTAGTAGTAATTAATCTTCCAGTTTTCTGAAAATAACGGATGCATTATGTCCACCAAAACCAAAAGTATTGCTCAGAGCAACCTTGACCTCACGCTTTTGAGACGTATTGAACGTTAGGTTCAGACGAGGGTTGATTTCAGGATCGTCTGTAAAATGATTAATCGTTGGCGGAATTACCTGATCCTGAATTGCCATAATACAGGCAGCCGCTTCTATGGCTCCGGCACCTCCGAGTAAGTGGCCTGTCATGGATTTGGTGGAACTGATATTCATTTTGAATGCATGATCCCCAAAAAACCGCTCAATCGCTTTGATTTCCTGCGGATCGCCAATAGGTGTTGACGTGCCGTGGGTGTTGATATAATCGATTTCTTCCGGCTGAATGCCAGCATCTTCCAGGGCATTTTTCATCACATTAAATGCACCGATTCCATCAGGATGCGGGGCCGTAATATGATAGGCATCCGATGACATGCCCGCGCCAATCATTTCGGCATAAATCTTTGCTCCGCGAGCTTTGGCGTGCTCATATTCTTCAAGAATAAGTGCTGCGCCGCCTTCTCCAAGGACAAATCCGTCCCGATCCTTATCGTAAGGCCGTGAAGCGGTTTCGGGAGAGTCGTTGCGTTCGGAGAGCGCTTTTAAAGCATTAAAACCACCTACGCCGGCATTGGTTACGGCAGCCTCTGAGCCGCCGCTGATGCATACCTTCATTACACCCAACCGGATGTAATAGTAGGCGTCAATGAGGGCATTGGTGGCCGAAGCGCAGGCAGAAACGGTGATGAAGGTTGGGCCACGAAACCCATACCGGATTGATAGAACCCCGGAGGCGCTATCGGCAATCATTTTGGGGATAAAAAACGGATTGAAGCGTGGATTGCGCCCACCTTCCGAATAATTCATTACCTCATCTTCGAAGGTTTTTAAACCTCCAATTCCCGAACCCCAAATAACGCCGGCTTTGTCCAGATCCAGTTTATCGGTATCAAAGCCGGCGTCTTTCATAGCCTCATCGGTCGCAATGACCGCATATTGGGTAAATGGGTCCATTTTACGAGCCTCCTGACGCGGAATGTAATCATTGATATCAAGGCCTTTTATTTCACAGGCAAAGCGGGTACGAAACCGCTCGGCATCAAATCGGGTGATTGGGGCAGCTCCGCTGACACCAGCCACTAAATTCTTCCAAAAGGTGGGAGCATCATTTCCGACCGGTGTAAGGGCACCGATACCAGTAATTACAACGCGTTTGAAACTCATAAAATAGATTAAGGGTGAAGATGATACGGATAGTAAAACAATAAATTACTTCACGTTTTCTTCCAGATAGGTTACCGCCTGACCTACCGTACCGATGTTCTCAGCCTGATCGTCCGGAATTGAGATATTGAATTCTTTTTCAAATTCCATGATCAACTCTACGGTATCAAGAGAGTCGGCTCCTAAATCATTGGTGAAGCTAGCTTCGGTCGTAACTTCCGACTCTTCTACGCCAAGTTTCTCGACGATGATCTGCTTAACTCTTTCTGCGATTTCTGACATTTTTTGAACGCTTTTTGGTTAAAAACGCCACAAAGAAAGATATTTCAAATCATTTTGTCAAACAATATTTTAAAGGCACGCTTTTGGTCAGGGTCTTAACAGATTAAAAAAATATCAGAAAATCAGTCGCTTACAAAATATTGAGCGGTCAAAGGTTCCCATCAAACACAGAAGAAGGCAGAGAACGCTATCTTTGAAAAATCTTTTAACGTCAGGACAACTACGTTTATGTCGCCAATTTCGAATATAAAACATACCAATTCCGGCCATTTTTTTTTGATGGCCGGCCCTTGTGCCATTGAAAACAGGGATATGGCTCTGCGTATTGCTGAGCACATACACGGCATTTCGGATCGTCTCAAAATTCCATTTATTTTTAAAGGTTCGTATCGAAAAGCCAACCGGACCCGGCTTGATTCGTTCACGGGCATTGGTGATGAGAAAGCCCTGAAAATCTTACAGGAAGTAGGTCAGACCTTTGGTATACCGACGGTCACTGACGTGCACGAGGCGCACGAAGCTACGATGGCCGCTGAGTATGTGGATGTATTACAAATCCCGGCTTTTCTTTGTCGCCAAACCGATTTACTGGTTGCCGCTGCCCAAACAGGAAAAGCGGTTAATGTCAAAAAAGGTCAGTTTCTGTCGGGAAGCTCTATGAAGTTTGCCGTTGAAAAAATAAAGGACACCAACCCGGATTCAGCTGTAATCCTGACCGACCGGGGCAATTCCTTCGGCTACGGAGATCTGGTCGTTGATTTTCGGAATATTCCCGAAATGCAGGCATTTGAAGTACCTGTGGTGATGGATTGTACGCATTCCCTGCAACAGCCCAACCAAAGCAGCGGTGTTACGGGTGGCAAGCCGCGTCTCATTGCGACGATCGCCAAAGCGGCAATTGCCGTAGGGGCTGATGGGCTGTTTATTGAAACCCATTTTAACCCATCCGAGGCTAAGTCTGATGGTGCCAATATGCTCCCGCTTGATCAGTTGGAAGGTCTGCTTACCCAATTAATTCGGATTCAGGAAGCGGTGCAGCATTCTTGAACAATAAATTTATACTAAAAAAGTCCGTTCAAACTATCGGCTAATTATGTTTCCTGGGAAGCTGGATCATTTGTTTTTATGAAGAAATTTCTTGGGTTGTGTTGGATATTGCTTGCCTGCATGACTCCGGTTCAGGGGCAGTCGGAGGACGATACGTTGCGGCAGGCTTTTCCCGTCAAAGCACTTATTATTCCGGCAACTTTGGCTACGAGTGGGCTATTGGTGCAGGGAAAAATAAGTCGTCAGTTGCAGCATCAGGTTGTGGACAGGTATCCCGGTGGTATACATACTCAGGCCGATAAATTTCTGCCATTTGCCCCGGCAGCTCTAAGTTTAGGCCTGGGAGCTGCTGGTGTCAAAGGGAGGCACATGCCCGGACAACAACTGCTTCTAACCTTATTGGCCAACGTTACCGCACAGGGTGTTACTCAAAGTCTTAAACTTGTAGCACGTTATCCCAGGCCTGATGCGTCGGGTTTTGATGCGTTTCCTTCGGGGCATACTACGGCGGCTTTTACTTCGGCCACACTTCTGCATAAGGAATATGGACACCGCAGCATGTGGTATAGCGTGGGAGGATATGCCGTAGCAAGCTCGGTAGGTGCCCTACGAATTATGAAAAATGAACATTGGCTATCCGATGTATTGTTTGGAGCAGGCGTCGGCATTGGCGCAACGCATCTTGTTTATTGGGGATACCCCTGGGTAAAGAGTAAAATTCGCAGAAAAAATAAACGAATGACTGACTAATGCGCTCTGGCGAGCCACCAATTTACTATGTCGTACTGTTCTTTTGTAAATGATCCTGACGCCTTGGATTCAGCTGATTTTCGGTTGCATAAGCACTACCATGACTACCACTACGGTTTCCCGATTGCGGAGGACGACGAGTTGTTTGGAAGGTTGCTTCTGGAAATTAATCAGGCAGGATTAAGCTGGACGCTGATGTTGCGCAGGCAAGAAAATTTTCGGCAGGCCTACGATGGTTTTTCAATTGATAAAGTGGCCGCTTACACCGCTCAGGATGTTGAGCGCCTGCTGAATGACGCCGGAATTATTCGTAATCGACTGAAAATAAATGCTGCTATTTTTAATGCTCAGCGTATTGTAGCGCTTCGGGAAGACTACGGATCATGGAAGGGTTGGCTCGATGCGCATCATCCCTTGACTAAGCCAGAATGGGTCAAGCTTTTTAAGAAAAATTTTAGATTTACGGGAGGCGAAATCGTAGGAGAATTTCTGATGAGTACAGGCTATCTGCCCGGTGCCCATTCGGCGGATTGTCCGATTTTTACAAAATTAAAAACGAACGCAGACCGCAGGTAAAGCACGATCTGCGTTCGCAAATAGTTAACGGATTTCGAAGCTGGCAAGGCTTACAAATTCAAGTACGCGGTTATCAATTTCTTTTTCGGTAAGATTTACCAAACGTTCGCTGCCAAACTTTTCTACGCAAAAAGAAGCCATGGCTGAGCCGTAAATAATGGCCCGTTTCATGTTCTCAAAAGAAATGTCATCGGTACTGGCGAGGTAGCCAATGAAGCCACCTGCAAACGTATCTCCGGCGCCGGTTGGGTCAAAAACTTCTTCCAAAGGCAAAGCGGGAGCAAAGAAAATGCGGTCACCCTGAAACAGTAGCGCGCCGTGTTCGCCTTTTTTGATAATGAGCGTTTTGGGGCCCATCTCCATAATGATTGCCGCTGCCTTGCGAAGCGAATATTGTTGCGATAGCATTCGGGCTTCTTCATCATTGATGGTTAGGACATCAACTAATGGCAAAACCGCTTTCAGGTCGTCCATGGCAATATCCATCCAAAAATTCATGGTGTCGAGCATCACGAGTTTGGGGCGTTTCTCCATGCGGTCGAGTACTTGTTTCTGAATGGCCGGGGCGGTATTTCCCAGCATCAGATATTCGCAACCCTGGTAAGAAGCAGGAATGACGGGGTCAAAATCGCCCATAACGTTAAGCTGTACATCCAGCGTGTCGCGGGTGTTCATATCCGTATGGTATTTACCTGACCAAAAGAAAGTTTTTCCATCAGCTTTTATCTGCAAACCTTCGGTATTGATGCCGTGTGAGACAAAAAGGTCGATCATTTCCTGAGGAAAATCTCCGCCTACAACTGCCACCAGATTATTGGCTTTTGTGAAGTAAGAAGCAGCCAGCGTAATGTAAGTTGCGGCACCGCCAATAATTTTATCAGTTTTGCCAAAGGGCGTTTCGAGGGCATCAAAGGCCACAGATCCAACAGTAAGTAAACTCATAGAGATTGAAAATAGAAAGCGGTCTGCCGCTGCGATTTATAAGTAAAACGTAAAATAAATAGTCGTAGATAGTAGCTTGTCAATCAAATTATTGGATGCCTTTTGAACTCTTTTGAAGGATCAAATAGAAGGCGATAGGTTAGATGTTTTTTTTGAATGACTCCCCCGAGCATTTTGGCAAAGTTCAGCATTTTAGGATTAAAATCACCAATCCAGTTCAATTCCAGATCTGTGTATTGATAGCCGGGTTTCCAGGCTACTTTTGAATAGGCCAGCGCAATAGCTGATTCAATTCCTTTCTTTTGAAATTCGGGTATCACCCCAAAAATCACCCCAAAAGCCCGATGATTGGTTTTGCGGTAGGTATGGTACAAAAACTTTAATTTCCCGATCCAATCCAGCTTTCCGTTTACATGCTTGAAAATCTGATTCAACTCCGGCAGCATGATAAAAAATGACATGGGTTCGTCATTGTAATACCCAAACCACATCAGCTCTTCTTCCAGAATCGGCTTCATGCGCTGCATCAACGCCCGTGCCTGCTCGGTACTCATATCGCTTGTGCCCAGGTTTTTGGCCCAGGCTTTGTTGTAGATGATCCGAAAATCTTCCGCAAATTTTGCCAGTTCATTTTTCTTTACATGCCGGAAATCATAGCCCGGTGTAGCAAAAATTCTTTGGGCGCGGTCAAAAACGGCCGGATGTAGCAGCGGACGTACTTTTTCTTCCCGCATGGGAAGGTAATAAGTGTATTGCTCAAAGTAATTCTGAAATCCGTAGTCCTCAAAAAATGCCCGGTAGTAGGGCATGTGATAGTCCATGCCGTAGGTAGGCTCTTTGTCGTAGCCATCCACAAGCAAGCCCCAACGACTGTCGCGCTCGCCAAAATTGATTGGCCCATCCATCGCTTCCATCCCTCGTTCGGCAAGCCAATTCCGACAGGTATCCATCAATAATCGTGCGACTTCGGGACTGTTGGCGCATTCAAAAAAGCCCATGCCTCCCGTGGGCTGTTCATTGCCGGCGTGCACCGTTTTTTGATTAATAAATGCCGCCACCCGGCCCACCGTCTGATCGCTCCCATCAATAACGAGCCATCGGGCACATTCGCCGGTCGAAAATAATTTGTTTTTGTGAGGGTCAAAAATTGCCTCAATATCTTTATCCAAAGGACGAATCCAGTAAGGATTGTGCCGGTAGATCCGCACGGGAAGCTGAAGAAATTCACTACGAAAAAAAGAATCGGTTCCTACTTCTACAATTTTCATGCAGTTACTAATACGGTTCGTCAGTATTTTTGAATAAAAAAATCTCTGCGAAGATAAGGAAAACCCCTGAACCCGATGAAGGCGGTGGCGGTAAGATGCAATTTTTGGCGGTCAATCCTTGGCAATTACCTATTTTTGTGCCGCCAATTCCGTCAGGAAAAACCAAAACATAATCCCTTTCATGACAACACAACAGCCGCTGAAGCTTTATAATACGCTTACCCGTCAAAAAGACCTCTTTGAACCCATTGCTCCACCGTACGTAGGCATGTACGTATGCGGCCCGACGGTTTATAACAATGCGCACCTTGGAAATGTACGCACGTTTATGACCTTCGACTTACTGTTCAGGTATTTGTTACATTGTGGCTACAAAGTTCGGTATGTGCGCAATATTACCGACGTAGGTCATTTGGTAGGCGATGGCGACGAAGGCGAAGACAAAATCGGACGCATGGCTAAGCTCGAAAAGCTGGAACCCATGGAAATTGTGCAGCGCTATACCAACGATTTTCATAAGGTCATGGAGGACTTCAATACGCTTCCTCCCAGCATTGAGCCTACCGCCACGGGACACCTCATTGAGCAAATTGAAGCCGTGCAGTTGCTGATCGAAAAGGGGTTGGCCTATGAATCCAATGGTTCGGTATATTTTGATATAAATGCCTACAATCAGGCAGGAAACAATTATGGCAAGCTTTCGGGCCGAATTCTGGAAGATTTGCTTAACGAAACGCGCGAGCTCGACGGCCAATCAGAAAAACGAAATCCGCTGGATTTTGCGATTTGGAAAAATGCATCCCCCGAACATATCATGCAGTGGAACTCACCCTGGGGTCGCGGATTCCCGGGCTGGCACCTCGAATGTACCTGCATGAGTACCAAATATCTGGGCAATCGGTTTGATATTCACGGAGGCGGCATGGACCTCAAATTTCCGCACCACGAATGCGAAATTGCGCAAGGTACCGGCCTTACGGGCATCGAGCCGGTTCGGTATTGGATGCATACCAATATGCTGACGGTCAATGGACAGAAAATGTCCAAGTCGTTGGGGAATTCTTTTCTGCCGGCACAGTTGTTTAGCGGCAATCACCCGTTGCTCGAACAGCCGTATAGTCCCATGACCGTGCGGTTTTTTATGCTGCAAAGTCAATACCGCAGCACGCTCGATTTTTCCAATGAAGCCCTTAAAGCGGCTCAGAAAGGATTTAAACGATTAGCCAATGGTTTACGCGTCATAAAAATGCAAGCCTTTGTAACTGAGGCAGATGTGCCTTTGGATGAGAAGAAGATTGAGGATATAAAAAAATCCATTCAGGGCTTTTATGACGGTATGAACGACGACCTGAATACGGCCGTAGCCATCGCTCATCTATTTAATTTATTGAAGTACGTGAACATGCTCTACATGAATCAGGTACGGTCGGCAGCTTTGGGTGAAGAAACATTTAACCTCCTGAAAGACAATTTTATTCTATTCTTCGAAGAGGTTTTAGGTTTACAGGAAGAACCCACGCAGGGAGAGTCGGTGCTGACGGGAATGCTTAGCCTGTATCGCGAACATAAAGCAGCGCAGCAGTACGACAAGGTTGACGAAATACGTTCGTACTTCAAAAATCAGGGGCTCGTAATTCGGGACATGAAACACCGCATCGACTGGGCCTACGAGGAATAGAACTACTGGTAAGTGGGCAGCTGCTTACCAGTTTCAAAAGCTCATGAACGCAGGTGGTTTTGACAATACTATTGAGTTAATTTAAAGCTATTTTATTCAAATCAGATCTTGTGACTCTAACCATTTTCTGAATGCATTAATCCACTCATCACTTGGCAGATTCTGCTTTTTCATACCAAATCCATGATTGCCTTTTTCGTAAATATGCAATTCTACCGGCTGTTTGGCTACGTTATACGTTTTGTATAGCTCAATAGACTGCTTTTGAAAACCGAAGAAATCATCACTCGCAACGGCCATAAATAATGGCATTGGTTTAGGGGCTAATTTTGTCAAATCCAATACATGCATAGCCGCATAAATCGGTGCAAAAAAATCGGGTCTATTTTTCTCAGAGGTATAGTTTAGTCCGGCGTTCGCAGCCACTGTGCCACCTGCCGAAAATCCTATAATTCCGATTTTTGCTGGATTAATTGTGTATTTCGCCGCATTTTCCCGCAGATACGTTATCGCCGCCAATCCGTCAGCGTTGGCCAATTTTATGTACGGGGCCATATCGGCATCTAATTTTTCCTGACCCTTTTCCAGTTTTTCCATAAATTCCTTACCAGGATTTTCGCCGGTTGGAACTAAGCGGTATTTTAAGACAAATGCTGCAATACCATGTTCGACGCACCATTGAGCCAAAAAATTACCTTCATTATCTATGCTCAAAGAATGAAAGCCGCCTCCCGGTGCAATAATTAGAGCCATTCCGCTGGCTTTTGAGGGGTCTGGTAAGAATGCCGCAAGGCTTGGAGTTGATACATTAGAAACTGTTGGCAATTTGTCCCATTCCGAAATTAATGTGCGTTCTCCTCCTTCCCAAATCATATCTGATGATGATGGGATAGATTCTAACCTGATGATTTCTGATGCTTTTGTAGTACTTGCATTTTGAGCGAAGGAATTTAATACACCCACGAAGAGAATTGCTGTTATAACGAAGAAATATTTCATGTATCTAGTTGCTTATAAAAAATCATGGAAGTAATGCTGAAAAATAGCGTGTCGGGAAGGATGTCTGCTTTCTTTATTAGTTGGTTGGTGAGTCCTTAGCTTTAATTTTATATTTTATAAAACAAAGGTAAGGAGATTTGTATATAGTCTACAAAAATAGACAATAAAGTTTTTAACTATTTTTTCTTTGAATATTTATAAAATGCAAATGGTGTTTTTTAAGGAGGAGGAGTACCTTTACTTAAACCATAAGTAGTTGTTAGCTATTAGGTTATTAGTCATTAGGGATTATGTTGTTGTAAATCAATACTTTGTGATACTTATAAACCTAATATAATTTTGCTTAAATACTTATTGCCGTATTTCTGATGAATCTATTCAATAATCAAACATATATTCCCCAGCTTGCCATTGACTGTGTGATAGTTGGCTATCAGGAACGAACGCTTAAAATATTGGTTTCGAAGTTGAATTTTAAAGGAAATTTCTATGCGCTACCGGGCGGATTTATTCTTCAAAAAGAAGGGATAGACGAAGCAGCGCATCGGATTCTGGAAGAACGAACGGGCATGTCAAACATCTTTCTGGCGCATTTTAAAAACTTTGGTCAGGCAAACCGGACTAACAGAGAATTTCTGGAAGAAGTGATAGAGCTCAATCAGGAGCATTTTATCGGTGAAATGACACTTTCGAAGGCAGATTTTGAATGGCTTACCAACCGATTTGTTTCTTTGGGTTACTACGCTTTGGTAGATATTAATAAAGTTACACCAAAAAAAACAGCCTTGGACGAATCAATGGAGTGGTACAATGTACACGAGCTACCGGTCCTGATGATGGATCATGCGGAAATGATTAACAAAGCGCTCGAATCTTTACGATTAAATCTTAACACAAATAGTATTGTGCTAAACCTTCTGCCCGAATCCTTTACGATGAAGGAGGTACAGGATTTGTACGAAACCATTTTTGAAGAGACCTACGCCCGAAATAACTTTCAGAAGAAAATTTTAGATTTGAAGGTTTTGGAGCGTTTGGAGAAAAAATACACAGGAGCATCAAACAAAGCGCCCTACTTGTATCGAATTAAGAGATGATGTCCGTGGTCTGAGTAAATTAATTATTTGATTATCAGGTGATTCTTTAAAAGGAGCTCTTTGCTTTCTCCACACTGGTTCAACTATTGCCTTGAAGATAAACGTTATATTCCCTTGCCCGAAGTAGTTTTTTATAGTTCAATTTTTATTTCAGGAGCGATAAAGCAGACGTTCTGTTTCAATAAAACGAAGTCATTTTTCAAATTGAGGTGCGAAAGTAGTTGATACACATGAAGTCAATCATGTATGAATCGTACTGATTAGGGTGTAAGATTTTGCCTGGAATATTGTAGGTAATGTTCATACCTTAAACGCAAAATATTGATTATCCTACAACCTTCAATGAACTTTTCAGGCTTTAAATAAATTCAAACTATTGATAATCAAATGCTTAAATTTTTGATTGAGAATTTTCTAATTATATACGTATGCGTACCAAACAGTCTTACTTTGCTTATATTTTGCTAACCGTTTTTATCATTGGCGGTCTTGGGTATGTTTTAGTTCCGTTCCTTAAAAAGGACAGGAATGAGCCTTCTTCTGGTGATTCCGAAACGGCTAAGACCAACGATCCTGTATTTGTAAAAGAAGGCGAACTGCGCTTTGTTCGGGATGGAAGGGTTCTAAAAAAAATTGATGTTGAAATTGCTGAAAATGAAGCTGAGCGCGCCAAAGGATTGATGTACCGGCCCTACCTGCCAGACTCCACGGGCATGTTGTTTATTTTTGAGCGTGCCGAACCACAGGCATTTTGGATGAAAAATACCCAAATGCCATTGGATATAATTTATGTAGATCAGGCCCGGAAAATAGTTTCCATTCAAAAAAATGCTCAACCCTTTTCGGAAGAAAGTCTCCCATCGCTGGGCGAGGCACAATATGTAGTAGAGGTAAATGCCGGATATTGCGATTTACATGATATTCAAGTGGGCGATAGTATTGAATTTTGATTTGTAGGTATGTGATATAGCGCTTGAACTGGTTTTTTGTATGCCTGTAAATTGGGAAGAGACTGGGAAGTAATACGTATAAAAGTGGCCACAAATGGCCCCTGTTGTAAATTGGGAAGATATTGCAACGTAAAAAAACCTCGTTTACAGTGCGTAAACGAGGTTTTTGGGGCATTCCGTTGGCGGGCAAGGATTCGAACCCTGACTAAGAGAACCAAAATCTCCTGTGCTACCTTTACACCACCTGCCAATCATTCAATTAAATAGTGGTGCAAAAGTAGTATTATTGGAATTGCCTGTCAAGTATTAATTGAAAAAAAATTATAATCCTGCTGTTTCAATACCCGTCGAAATCTTTTTTACCAGTCCTTGTAGTACCTTCCCGGGTCCGCATTCAATGAAATGCGTGGCACCATCCTGTACCATTTTTTCTACCGACTGCGTCCAGCGAACAGGGGCCGTGAGTTGGGCAATAAGATTAGTTTTAATAACGTCTATGTCTTGTGAAGGCATAGCAGTAACATTTTGATAAATAGGGCATTGAGGCGTAGTAAATGCCGTTCGTGCAATGGCTCCGGCGAGTTCTTCGCGGGCAGGTTCCATCAGCGGAGAGTGAAAAGCACCCCCAACCTGAAGGATCAATGCCCGCTTTGCGCCGGCTGCTTTTAGTTTTTCGCAGGCGAGTTGCACACCCTCAACTGTACCAGAAATTACGACTTGTCCCGGGCAATTAAAATTTGCCGGAACGACCACATCATCCTTTATTGATGCGCAGATTTCTTCAATAATGGCATCAGGAAGTCCCAAAATTGCGGCCATTGTGGAGGGGCGGAGCTCACAGGCCTTCTGCATAGCGTCGGCACGTTGTGCCACCAACCGAAGTCCATCATCAAAAGAAATACCACCCGCCGCAACTAGTGCCGAAAACTCGCCAAGGGAATGTCCCGCTACCATATCAGGCTGGAAGTCGGGCGTAACCTTCGCAAGAGCTACCGAATGTAGAAAAATGGCGGGTTGGGTAACATTGGTCTGTTTGAGGTCTTCGTCGGTTCCTTCAAACATCGTACGGACGAGGTCAAACCCCAGGATTTCATTAGCTCTGTCAAATAATTCTTTGGCCAGGGGAGTGGTTTTGTATAGTTCGGCTCCCATTCCCTGAAATTGTGAACCCTGACCCGGAAAAACGTATGCGTTCATAGATTGATGACTGGTTAAAGAAATTTGTACGTATTGAATTCAAAAAAAGCCCGATTCAAGGTGAATCGGGCTACAAAGAAAAGCATTACGGGGCAATTCAGGAAATAAGCGCTTCACAGGAACCTTGCCCGCAGCTCCGGAGTAGGCAGGCGGCATTCCGCTCGTTTTCCAAACCACCGGTACCGTCGGGCCGCAACCCATGTATAGAGCGGGTCACGTAAAGTGCGGGGAATTACTTTAAAGATATACAGCAGTTGCCAGCCGCTACCCAGGATACGGACCACTTCAAGTACCGCATCCGATTTTGTATAGAGTTGATCTCCTTTCAGGAACAGAAAACTGTCATAGGTATCGGTCGGTAAACCTTGCTTTCGTAAAATTGCTACGCCTGCTTCCGATTGAAGGGATGCAAAAGATAGCCGCTTTTTTTTATCCCGATCAATCAAAAAGTTGACGGCACTATTGCACAGATTACAGACTCCATCAAAATAGACAACGTTCATGAGCTAGCGCAAAAGTTGAATCCAGCCTTTCAACACCAACGGTTCCGAGGGGCGGTTTACTGATGTGAACGTAACAATCGCTTCGTAGTAGTACTGTCCGGCGGCGAGGTCTTGCCCACCGTTGGTTTTACCGTTCCAGTTAATACCCAGATCAGTTGTCTCAAACACTTTCACTCCCCAGCGATTAAAGACTCTGAATTCAACAGATTCGACAAAGGCAGGACAATTCAGCGGTTGGAATACGTCGTTTCGTCCATCACCATTGGGAGTAAATACGTTTGGCAATGCAAACTGCGGACAGTTGTCTTTGCATACCAAATTACTGGGCGCACTTTCATTTCCAAAACGATTGACAGCCGTTACCACATAGCATCCGGCAAAAGACGTCAGGCCCGTATGAGCAAAGGTCGTAGAGGGTGGCGTAGGAGGGGGCACTACGGATGTGAGCAAGGCAGGTTGCTCATCGGCGAAGCGTGCGTAATAAATGTTATACTGAACAATATTAGGATCGCACTCTTCATTTTGAGCGTTCTGAGCCGGATAAATCCACGATAAATTATTGGTAAATGTTGTTTGGTCACAGTACGCATCAGGTTCCAGAGTAGCACAATCCAGGGTGTCAAGGCTTAGCACTGGTGGGCAGGGGCGGATGGTATCGAGCGGTGTGACGCAAATAATTTGGGAAAGATTCAAAAGTATAGCCGGACGAATTCGATTATTCCCGTAGGTTCCAACCGTTTCTACTTTGTAGCAATAGGTCGAATCGGCAGATAGTTGCAACGAAATATCACCGTCTGCCGCAAATCGGTCGGTGCCGTCATCAATGTATGAAAACGTTTCGGGGCCTTGTACGGGTACTTCTGCAATTTGATTAAATACACCTGGGTTGGCAGGGTCTTCGCGATACACCTTGTGCCTTTGGTTGGTGTTCATCCACGGCACATTGGCCGTCCACTGCAATCGTATTTGTCGGGATTCCGCATTGCCCTGTTCCAGTCGGACGCTGCTTGCGGGTTCGCCGTCATCAAGTTTGACCAGCGCATTATTTTCAGTAAAATAATATTCCAGACGATACCGATAAGCATTTTGGGTTGTGTTGAGATTTCTATCTACAAAAAGAGTATCAGCAGCGCCGGGTACTAGCTGTGTATTGATCGTTGCAATCTGTGTATAGTCAGTGCCGGTAAGACCCACTGCGCGGAAAAGCCGATACTGTGAAGGGCCGTTAAGGGCGTCAGGGGAAAGACCAATGGGCCGAGTCCATTTGATCGTAATTTGTCCGTTTGTAGTACCGGTTGAGTCTACGGTTACGTTTGTAATTACCGGAATAAGCAGAGGCAAATCCAGGCAAAATTCGGAAGACGGTAAACTACTGCCGCCGCCATTCAGATAGCCCGGCTCATTTATGTTAGAACCCGGACGCGGAAACTCCACCACGAGACGGTAGCTATACAGTACACCCCGGCGAAGCCCCTGATCATCATTGTTATCTACATAGCTGATAGCACCCACCGCTACCCGCCCTACTTCCTGATAGCCCAACGAAACAGGCAGACCAGGCTGACAGGCATTTGCCTCAAAATCAGAACATCCTTCTTTGCGATAAATGACGATTTGGGCACCCGGTATCTGGCATTGGTACGGATCCCAGGTTAGGCGAAAGGCCCGTCCGGCCGCATCAGCGATTGGTTCAGCCGTCAGGTTTTGGGGCTTGGGGCCATATACCTGAATTCGGAAAGATTTAATATCAACTAGTTTTCTGAATAAATTGGGATTAGGAAAGTTAGGCCCCGCATTATCTTCTACCTTAAATAATACATCGTAAGGTTCCAGCCGGATATGGTCGCAACTGGTTTGCCACCTGAATACACCGCCCGCTTCGCCCAATGGATTCGGAGGTTGATTGGGCTGGAAAATTGCCACCTGCGGATCAATCAGATCGGCCCGATAAACCCCGCCACTTGTAGTCAAAATAAGGCGATCTCCGTTTTTATCAGTGGCTCTAATAGCCTGCTGAATCAAGGATCCGGCTTCTACACACAGGTCAGGAATAGAATCGAGCCGGGGGCGGTCGTTGCGGGCTTCTACTACGATAATCTGCATATCGCGCACAATTTCTCCGATTTTGATGCCGTTTCGCCATTCTTCTACTACGAACGCTACGTTATAAAAACCGGGCACGGAGGGAGCGTCCCAGGTGAGATCACCGGTGAGAGCATCAATACCGAATGTTGGCGGAAAGGTGCCATTTTCGGTAGGACCGGCGGGTTGCACCTGATTGGGGTCAGCATACTGGACATTGCTGCCGTTGGGCCTGCCCGCAATTCCCTGCTGAGGAATTACCAAACGATAGGCAAGGCTGTCGCCGTCGGCATCAAAAGCGCCCGGATTGTGTATGTAACGCTGTCCGACTGCTGCCAGATCAATAGGCGCATTCAGCAGCACAGGCGTGCGGTTTTGGCCAAGGCTCGCATTAATGACCAATGTACTTTTTATATAAAAACTAAGCTCCTGAGTAGGTGGAGGACCAATGTTAAGTACATTATTATTTCGTTTGTCAAGATTTACCGAAATGTCAAATCGTCCCGGAGCCGGGAAGGTGTAGGTAAATGTATATTCGTTTCGAGAAGTATTATTTCCAATTTCGGCAATAGGTAACAGCCTTGGCACGACGATTGGCCCGGTGCTGCCCACAAAAAACTGGACGTCTACCTGCGCATCAGCCGCGGGTCTGCCGTTCTGTAAATCAAAATATCCGGTAAAAGTTATTTCGTAAGTCAGGGAAGTCGTCGAGATTCGCCGTGCTGTAATCTCACCGGCTCTTACGTGCGTAGCCTGTGCCTGAGAGACAAGTAAAAGAAAAGAGAGTGAAAAAAATATAAAACGTAGTAGTGGGCGCATGGGAAGGCTGCTTAACGGTTTCAATATACATTTGAACGAACAAGCAGGGAAAAAATATGTATTTATTCCCTGCAAAAGTGAATATACCGATTTCTGGTAAAAACTCGCTTTTGAGTCCGTGCACAAACCAAACAATTATTTTGTACAAACTGTTAATTCCTCAAAAACTTAAAATCATTATAAATAATTGGCAATTGTGCAAAATAGAAAGGCTTTTATTGTGTCGGACAGGTTTGTCGTGTACCTTTGAAAGGTTATAATCTCATCTATTTATTGCACAAATTTTAACGCGTTTTGCTATGTCGTGGCTAACACAAACGTTATCAAGTTCTATTGGTAAAAAACTAATTGTGGCTCTTACGGGCCTTTTTCTATGTACTTTTCTGATCGTTCATGCTGTCGGCAACCTGCAGCTTTTTAAATCGGACGAAGGGTTGGCTTTTAACATGTACACGGTCTTTATGACCACTAACCCACTGATTAAGACCATTTCGTATGGTTTGTATGCCTTCATTTTGATCCATGCGTTTTACGGGTTTTACCTGGCTTACGTTAACCGGAAAGCACGTGGAACCACCAATTACGCCAGGATCAATAATCAAAGTAGCTGGTCGAGCCGAAACATGGCTGTGCTGGGTACCGTCCTGCTCGTTTTCATTATTGTTCACATGAGCGAGTTTTGGTATGAGTACAAGTTTGGCCATCTGCCCTACAAAAGCTACACCATCGATCTGGCGCAGGGAACCGTCGTAAACACGGAAAACATGCCCGCAGACTTCGTGTTGAACAGCAAAATGGAAGAAAAGCTGAATGATGACAATACCACCAAAACAATTATTGTCAAAGACTTGTATGTAGAAGCACAGGAGGCATTCTCAAACCCTTTGCTGGTTTTGTTCTATGTGCTGGGAATGGTTGCGGTGTCGTTGCACCTGATTCACGGATTTAGAAGTGCCATGCAAACCTTGGGCGCCAATCACCCCAAGTACAACCCACTTTTTGATTTTGTGGGCGTGTGGCTGTTTGCAATCCTGATCCCGGTGGCTTTTGCCGCCATGCCGATCTATTTTTTCGTACAACATTTGATGCAATAAAATTAATTGATTCATTAAACCCTAATATATAATGGCAACTTCATCTCATTTAGATGCCAAAATCCCCGACGGCCCGCTGGATACCAAGTGGACCAAGTTTCGCTCGTCTGTTCCGTTGGTCAATCCGTCCAACAAGCGCCGGATCGAGGTAATCGTCGTTGGTACAGGCCTTGCCGGGGCTTCTGCCGCTGCTTCGCTGGCTGAGCTGGGCTATCAGGTCAAAGCATTTTGCTTTCAGGATTCCCCACGCCGGGCTCACTCCATTGCCGCTCAGGGGGGAATTAATGCAGCCAAGAATTATCAGAACGATGGCGATTCAATCTATCGCTTGTTTTATGACACTATAAAAGGGGGCGACTACCGCTCGCGCGAAGCCAACGTCTACCGGTTATCCGAAGTTTCGGGCAGTATCATTGACCAATGTGTAGCGCAGGGTGTTCCTTTCGCCCGCGAGTACGGCGGATTGCTCTCCAACCGTTCGTTTGGTGGAGTACAGGTACAGCGTACATTTTATGCAGCCGGACAAACCGGCCAACAGTTACTGTTGGGAGCTTATTCAGCTTTGCAGCGGCAGGTTGGTATCGGAGCTGTCAAGATGTATACCCGTCACGAAATGCTGGACGTGGTCAATATCGACGGCAAATGCCGGGGCATTATTGTCCGCAATCTGGTAACGGGCGAACTGGAACGGCATTCAGCACACGCTGTTTTGTTATGTACAGGTGGGTACGGAAACGTATTTTACCTTTCAACCAATGCCATGGGCTGTAACGTAACTGCCGCATGGCGCGCGCACAAGCGGGGCGCTTATTTTGGAAACCCCTGCTTTACGCAGATTCACCCAACCTGTATTCCTGTATCGGGAGATCATCAATCCAAACTGACGCTGATGTCGGAGTCGCTCCGAAACGATGGTCGGATTTGGGTACCCAAAAAGAAAGATGACAACCGCCCCGGCAATGATATTCCGGAAGAAGAGCGTGATTACTACCTCGAGCGTCGCTATCCTGCTTTTGGTAACCTCGTACCTCGTGACATTGCGTCTCGTGCAGCCAAAGAGCGTTGTGATGCCGGATATGGTGTAGGACCTTCCAAAATGGCGGTTTACCTGGACTATGCCGCTGCTATTGAGCGATACGGCCGGGGAGAGGTTAATAAAAATAATATCGAAAATGCTACTCCTGAGCTAATTCAGCAATTGGGTAAAGCGGTCGTAAAGGAGAAATATGGCAACCTGTTTGATATGTACAAGCAGATTACCGGCGAAGATCCTTACGAAGTTCCGATGCGGATTTATCCGGCGGTGCACTATACAATGGGCGGCCTTTGGGTAGATTACAACCTGATGACCACCGTGCCGGGCTTGTATGCCCTGGGTGAAGCAAACTTCTCGGATCACGGCGCCAACCGCCTGGGCGCTTCGGCCCTGATGCAGGGATTGGCCGATGGATATTTTGTAATTCCTTATACGATTGGGGCCTACCTTGCCGGCGAAATCCGGACGGGAGCTATTTCGACCGAGCATGAAGAATTTGCGAAGGTAGAAGCCGAAGTTCAGGGGAAAATTAAAAAGTTGCTTACCATTCAGGGTAAAACGTCTCCTGAGACTTTCCACCGGAAACTGGGAAAAATCATGTGGGACAAGTGCGGAATGGCCCGCAACGAGCAGGGACTAAAAGAAGCTATTGCCGAAATTCAGGCGCTGCGTAAGGAGTTCTGGAAAGATGTAAAGGTCATGGGTGAAGAAAACACCTTTAACCCTGAACTGGACAAAGCCAACCGGGTAGCTGACTTCCTGGAACTGGGCGAGCTGATGTGTCACGATGCACTCGACCGTAACGAGTCCTGCGGAGGTCACTTCCGCGAAGAATACCAAACCGAAGAAGGCGAGGCACTACGGGACGACGAAAACTTCATGTATGTATCTGCCTGGGAGTTTAAAGATGAAAGCAACTGGGAACTTCACAAAGAAGAACTCGTGTACGACAATATAAAAATTGCTCAAAGAAGCTATAAATAATAACGGTTTGTTTTGTAAAAAATCGCTTACTGGCGAAATTTTATCTGGTAAGCGATTTGCTACCAACCACTTAAAAATTTCAACTCATGTCAGCAGGAAATATGAGCCTCACCCTGAAGGTGTGGAGACAAAAAAATGGAAAATCCGAAGGGAACTTTGAAACCTATTCTCTGGACGGAATTTCACCGGACATGTCCTTTCTGGAAATGTTCGACGTACTGAACGAAAAACTGGTTTCTGAAAACAAAGAACCCATTGCATTTGATCATGATTGCCGCGAAGGTATTTGCGGAACGTGCTCTATGTACATCAATGGACGTCCGCACGGCCCGCTGAAAGGTGTAACGACCTGTCAGCTTCACATGCGCTCGTTTCAGGATGGCGACACAATCGTGGTTGAGCCCTGGCGCGCGGCAGCGTTCCCGGTGGTGAAAGACCTCGTGGTAGATCGTACGTCCTTTGATCGCATTATTTCTGCCGGAGGATTTGTATCAATCAATACCGGCAACGCACGCGACGCCAACAGTTTGCCAATTCCGAAAGAATCGGCTGATGAAGCCTTCATGTCAGCTGCCTGCATCGGCTGCGGTGCATGCGTAGCGGCCTGCAAAAACTCGTCGGCTATGTTGTTTACATCGGCCAAAGTTTCGCAGCTTTCTTTGCTTCCACAAGGACAGGCCGAGCGTAAAATTCGGGCAGAGAAAATGGTTGCTCAGATGGATTCAGAAGGTTTTGGCGCTTGTACCAACACCGGTGCCTGCTCGGCCGAATGCCCCAAGGAAATTTCATTGGACAATATTGCCCGCCTGAATCGGGAGTACCTAGGCTCAAAAATCACTTCGAGTCTTGTGTAGTGAGAATTAAATTTTAAAAATAAAAGTAAAGACCGTTGCAGCTAAACCTGTAACGGTCTTTGCTTTTAAAACGAAGAACGGCTGACTCTGTATGCTGAGTCAGCCGTTCTTCGTAGTGCCGTTTCTTTCAGGAAACAGCGTCATAGACCTGAACGCGTTCCCACAAGTGTTTGCAGGCATCAATAAAGGCGAGGTGTTCGGGATGTACCTGATACCTCTCTTGCGAAGCGTCGTCCGAAAAAACAAACGTGATCGAAAAATCAAAAGTATGATCAATAACCGGGCGACGCGTATCGGCAGGCGCGCCTACATAAGCCGTTTGAATTTCATCAATGGTGGCCAGTTCTTTTAGGCCTGCATGCAGCTGCTGCCGAGCCTGCTCATTTTCTTTTTCTTTAAGCCAAAAAAATACAGTATGTACAAACATGGATAAAAATGAAGGATGGTTGAAAATAGATAAAGAAGATGTACCAAAGTTATTTACTCAATAATGCCTTTACTGCCGGAAGGGCTTCTCTGGCCCAAAGACCATACATTTTTCCTGAAAAATGCAGTCCATCCGAAGCAAACATATCTGCCTGATTGAGCCCCGAACGAGACAAAGGCGTTATGTCAATAAATAAAACGCCGGCGGCCTCGCACTCCTCTTTGGCTACGGCATTGAAGGCATCAATATCGCGGGCAATTTTGGCACGATCGCTGTTGGCTCCAAAAGGCGAAACGCCCCAATCAGGAATTGACAGTACAAAAACCCGCTGCTTGCGGCCTTGTGCAAAGGCAATGCTGGTAGTGAGTAATTCTTTAAATTCCGTCCTGAATCGCTCGGTACTTTGTCCCCGATACTGATTATTGACACCAATTAGCAACGATACCAACTGATAGTGCCTGGGTTTGTTGGCCTGTTCAATGGCCGAAGCTAACTCAGCAGTGGTCCATCCGGTGCGGGCGATAATTTCTGGTGGAGCTACATTAATACCATCTTTGCGCAGCAAGGCGGCAAGTTGTACAGACCAACGGTCGTTTTCGGGAACGCTCTCGCCAATCGTGTAGGAGTCGCCCAAAGACAAAAATCGGGCCACACCTGTTGAATCATTTAGTTCAGGCACAGGTGGCGGTGCGGGCGTTGGCTCGGCTACACAGGCCAGAAAGCAAAGGGAAAGAATGACTATACTTGTGTTAAAATTCATCTGTTTTTTCCAGTTTAAAGGTAAAAGTTGTTCCTTTTTCTACCTGAGATTTTACCGCAATCGTTGAGCCGTGCCCATTCAGAATGTGCTTCACAATGGCAAGCCCGAGCCCGGTGCCGCCTCGTTCTTTGGAGCGACTTTTTTCGACCCGATAAAACCGTTCAAAAATACGGGTAAGGTGCTCGGGCGGAATACCGGGGCCGTTGTCGCGCACCGAAACAGCGTAACTTTTTTTGTCTTCGTCAAAATGAATAATCACTTTTCCGCCGTCGTTGTTGTACTTTATGGCATTTTCGATCAGATTAATCATGACCTGTTCAATTCGCATGGCGTCTGCTTTTACCCAAACTTCGGTTAGTTTATCCGGTTTTATTTTCAAGGTTACGTTCCGATCCTGCGCTATTTTTTCCAGGCGATCCAGAATATCCTCCGTCAGGACTCGTAAATTAACCCGGTCCAGATTCATCTTAATGGCTCCGGTTTCCATTTGCGAAAGTGTCACAAGGTCTTTCACAAGAGCGTCGAGACCATCAAGGCTTTTTGCGGCTTTTTTTAAAAAACGATCCCGTACCTTTTCGTCGTCAATGGCTCCGTCTATCAGCGTGTGAATGAAACCCTGTGCGGCAAAAATGGGCGTTTTGAGCTCGTGAGACACATCTGCCAAAAATTCTCTTCTAAATTGTTCCAGTTTTTTAAGTTCTTCAATCTCCTTTTGTTTCTTGGCTACATACACAAAAATCTCATCGTTGAGACGTTTGAGCGGGTTACTTTCCCGGATCAATACCTTGCGGGAAATGTTGAAATCTTTCAGTTTCAGTTTGTGAATTGTCCGGTACATTTTATTGACTTCTCTATATACGATAATTTCGATGGTATAGAGCACCAGAAAAAAAGAACCGACAAAACTTGATACACACGTTACGAAGAGCATACTCCTCGTGACGTCCTGCACAAAGGTCAGAAAAGAAGTAGTGATTGCTGAGATCAAAAAGGCCAGAACAAACGCAATGAACCGCGGGCTGAGTGACATGAACGAACGGTTTTTGGGAATTATAGTTTTGCTACCGAAAACAAAGATACTGTCCTGAGCGGGATACGGGCACCGAAAAAGTTGGTATTCCTGACTAAAACATAAAAACCCGGCAGAAAACATGCTTTTCTGCCGGGCAAAGGGTATTTCATGGGAAGGTCAAATCAGAATCCGCCGCGATATTTATAGGTACTTGCTACTTTGTCGATTGCCACGATGTAGGCAGCAATGCGAAGCGATACCTGATATTGCTGCGATACCTGATATACTTTGTTAAAGGCATCTTTCATGATGCGGTCGCTGCGTCGATTGATGCGTTCGAGCGTCCATTTATAACCGATGCGGTTTTGGACCCATTCAAAATACGAAACCGTCACGCCGCCGGCATTAGCCAAAATATCGGGCACGACCATAATTCCTTTTTCGTTGATGATGTCGTCTGCTTTGGCAGACGTAGGGCCATTGGCACCTTCCACAATCATGCGTGCCTGAATCGAACTTGCGTTTTTCAGGGTAATGACATCTTCTTTTGCCGCCGGAACCAGCACATCTACCGGCAGGCTAAACAGTTCGTCGCCACCGATACGTTCGGCACCTGCAAAACCTTCCAAAGTACCATTATTGCTATCCCGATAGGCGATTGCTGCTTCAATGTCAATACCGCCGTCGTTATAATAGGCTCCTGAAATATCACTGATCGCCTGAATACTTACTCCCCGCTCATGAAGCAATGATGCCGCAAAAGAGCCCACGTTGCCAAAACCCTGCACGGCAGCCGTTGCTTTGTACGGATTGAGGCGAAGCTTATCCATACCGGCCAGGGCCGACACCGTTACGCCGCGTCCGGTAGCTTCGGTTCGGCCCAGCGAGCCACCCAGCACCAGGGGTTTTCCGGTAACAACCGCCTGCACGGTCATGCCTTTGGACTTGGAATATTCGTCCATTAGCCAGGCCATTTCACGTTGTCCGGTACCCATGTCGGGAGCCGGAATATCCTGATCCGGACCAAAAACATCGAGCATTGCGGTTGTGTAGGCTCGCATGAGACGCTCTACTTCGCCCGCCGACATTTGCCGTGGGTTGCAGGCAATGCCGCCTTTGGCACCACCGTAGGGAATATCCACTACGGCGCATTTCCAGGTCATCCAGGCGGCCAAAGCACGCACTTCGTCGAGATTAACGCCGGGGTCAAACCGGATGCCGCCTTTGCTTGGACCCAATATAGTGGAGTGAATCACCCGGTAGCCTTCAAAGGTTTTGATCTCCCCATTGTCCATTGTGACAGGCAGGCCCACAATCACCTGTTTCCGGGGTGTTTTCAGGATGTGATACATTTCTTCGGAAATTCCGAGCAATTGAACCGCTTTGTCGAAGCGATGCATCATAGACTCCAACGGATTCTCTTTATCCTTGATCGGAGCCGGTTCTATATAAGACATCATTGATATGGTCGTTAATAAATTGACTTTTAGTAAGTTAATGAAGTATCTAAACTATTAATACACAAACTTACATCTTTTGAAACGATAAAAACAAAAATCTATTTTTTCTTGAAATTATCTTATTTGATTCGAAAAAATAGAATCTTCTTTACTTTATTAATAAACAGAAATGATCCATGTTTCTGCGTACTTAACCCAGAATATTACATGGTGTTTTGGCACAAATTACGAATGCTAAAAAAATATTTGTTTTTAATTTTTTAAAGAAACTGTTTAGGGGAATTGTGAACAATTACACTTAATTTTGTTGATACACTAAGCGCACGACGTTTTATCTTTCAAAATTTACGACCATGCAAGAAGAAAGAACCCGGTACTCAGAGGATGAATTGAGAGAGTTTGAGGAATTGATCCGCGGAAAGCTGGACGGTACGAGAAATGAACTCAATTACATTAAGGAGACTCTTAGTAAAAGGAATGACAGCGGTACGGATATAACGGCAGGTACCGCCAAATTGCTTGAAGATGGAGCCGACGCCAGCGAACGCGAAAACCTGAGCCAATTGGCCGCACGCCTTCAAAAGTACGCCACTCAGCTTGAAAATGCACTGGTACGCATTAAGAATGGCACCTACGGCGTGTGTATTGATACCGGAAAGTTGATTCCCAAAGAGCGGCTACGCGTCGTTCCACATACGCAACAAACGATCGAGGCGAAGCTGCGGCGAGTCAGTTGAGTTGATTTTTAAAAGTAAAAGATACAGTACTGGTAAAAAAGGCGCTTTCAGAAGCGCCTTTTTTATGACCTCAACCCTTGATACCCCGGAGCACATGTCGTTTGCCGTGCGGACCGGGATGTTTTTCTACCACAAATCCTGCTTGCCGCAACGCCCGCTGCACGATGCTTTTGGCGCAATAAGTCACGAGATTTCCGCCCGTAGCCGTAAATGCCGCAACCTGTGCAAAAATCTCATGCGTCCATAACTCGGGCTGCACTCTCGGTGCAAACGCGTCAAAATAAATGACGTCAAAAAACGCTTCGTTCCAGGTAAAATCCTGCAAACGTGTTGCAATTTTAGTGAATTCAAACAAAGGAGAAACGGGAAGTGGAACGCCCCAGGCGGCTTCCTGCAAAAGCTGCAGGCCCGGTTGTCCCGTCAGATTTTCGTAGTGCAACGCTTCTACGGTTTGCGGTAGCAGGGGATAGGCCTCCACGCACACATACTGAACGCTTCGTTGGTGCTGATGAGCCCATTGCAAAGTTAGCAACGCATTCAGGCCGGTGCCAAAACCCATCTCGAATATCCGTAAAGGCTGAGTTTCAGGTCCTTTAAATCGTCGAAGCCCCAGGTCGATGTAGATGTGCAAAGACTCCTGCAGCGAGCCGTGAATGGAATGATAGAACTGATCAAAATGGGGAGAGTACAAAGAGTACGAACCGTCTTTGGTAAGAATGACCTGCAAATCTGCTGAATGTTCCATGGCACAAAGTTCGTGCTTCAGATCATTCGATGCAGGACGAATTTGGCAAAAAAGATTTTACCGTCGCGTTTGACCAGTAATTCCACCACTTTTCCATCGCCTTTTTGGAGCATTTTATATACTTCGCTGATGCTTACTTCCTGCGGCGAATAGTCGTTGATGAACAAAATTTCGTCGCCTTCGGCCAGCCCCGCCGCATGTGCCGGAGATCCTTTCAACACCGCCTGTACAAAATAGCTTTGCAAATTCGTGCCCAATGACCTGATTTCCAGTCCGCTCATGTCGTGTTCAAAGGCCTCGCGCAATCTTTTTTTGATCGGTTTCAGTACCATGTAATGATCCTGATAATTCATCGTAACCTTAAATCGCCGCAGCAGCTCGCAGCCAATGTTCCCCTGACGGTCCGATTGTTCGGGGATTTTAGCGCCAAACGCAATGCTATCCGGAAAAGAAGCTACGATGTTGTCCAGTTCAAAACTACCAAATTTGAGACGCTCAATGCGGCCCAAACTGCCGTTTACGACGCCGTTCAGGCCACGGCCCAACTGCGTCCGAATTACTTTTTCTGGAAGCGGAATCTGCTCACGAGAGGTTTGGTCAAGCAGCAATGCGTGCCCGGCGCCTGTATCAATTACAACCCGGATCGGGTGCTCGCGACCATCGGCTACAAGCGCCACGGCATTTGTAAACGGCTTGGTGTCTTCGATGGTAATGGGATATTGCTCGCCTTTTCGTTTGCGGTAGGTATAATGCTCTGCCTTTTGAAGCACTAATTCTTTGTGGTGAAAGTCGATGGTAACGACGAAATTATTGAAAATCTCGTACCCAAAAATGCCGTGTACGGGTACGCCAACGTATTCGGACAGATGAAGGAAATCTTCTTCAAGAACCAGAAGGTTTTGGTGTGCGGCCTTCATCATACCCATCGAAAGAGAATTGTCCAGCGCAACCCGTGCATACACGGGGTTGCCTTCGCCGGCACCTGTAAGCAGCACCCGGCGTGCCATGGTAAGGTTTTGATTGCCAAGGGCTTTGGGGTCTGTAATAAGCGTAGCGCTTACGCCTGTATCCAAAATAAACCGAAGCGTATCGGAGGCATTGATCTGAACGGGTACAATGATGAGATTTGAATAAAATTCAAAAGGTACGCGTACAGTTTTTTTATTTTTGTCTAAAAAAAAGCCAAATTTTTCCTCAGATACTTTCAGTATCTGAGCGTGGCTCTGTCCGGTTTCACACAGGAGCAGACTCACAAAAGCGAGTATGTAAAACTCCATTCTTCTCATAACTACCTCAGGTGCTATTCTTTATACAAAAGTATATACTTTGGTCTTGATTAAACACAAAAAAAACTTATTAAGTGTCAAAAAAGCTACATTTTTTTAGAACCTTAACATTCTCCGACGCTTCCCGGGAAAAAATGGTAATTTTGGGAGTAAACTTTATGTCAAAATTCAAATCACCCGCCTGAGTATGCGTAAAAAAATAGTAGCCGGAAACTGGAAAATGAACAAAACGCTCGATGAAGCCCTATCGCTTACATCTGAGGTAGTACATATGATTAATGATGAAGTACTTGGCGACGTGGAGGTCGTATTATGTGTACCTTCTCTTTACCTTACCACGCTCAGCAAGTACGTTGAAAACGCTCCGAAAATAATTCTTGGTGCCCAAAATTGCCACGAGAAAGCTTCGGGTGCATTTACAGGAGAAATATCTGCTCCGATGCTGAAAGCAATTGGCATTCCTTACGTCATTTTGGGCCATAGCGAACGGCGGCAGTACTTTGCCGAAACGGGCGCTCAACTAGCGGCCAAGGTAGACAGCGCCCTGGAAAACGGCCTGACGCCGATTTTTTGCTGTGGCGAATCGCTCGAACAACGGCAGAACGAAGATTTCATCGAAGTAGTAAAAACGCAGATTTCCGAAAGCCTGTTTCACCTGTCGGCAGAGCAATTGCAGGCAGTTGTGATTGCCTATGAACCGATTTGGGCCATCGGCACCGGCCTTACCGCAAGCGCCGAACAGGCACAAGATATGCATGCAGCCCTTCGGGCACATCTTGCAGGAAAATATGGCCAAGCCGTAGCTGACTCAATTTCAATACTTTATGGTGGAAGTGTAGGTGCCGGCAATGCCGCTGAGCTTTTTGCCTGCCCTGATGTGGACGGCGGCCTTGTAGGAGGCGCCTCGCTTAAATCCCGTGATTTTACAGAAATCGTGAAGGCACGTCAATGATCTGATTAGCAGGTTTTTGTAGATATAGAAAAGGAGTCATTCCAATTGTCAGGAATGACTCCTTTTCTATATTTCGTCGTGGTCTTTTGCTTTCCATTTTTTGTAGTAAAGTTAAACGTATAGTTTTATTGAAATGGATAACGATCTATTGGTAAAACCTGCACCCAGGCTAGATATTAACGATAGACCTAAAAAACACTGCCTCCAACGCGGAGACAGTGCCATTCATTGAAACTAATTTAGCAGAGAAACATTATTTTTTCACGATTCTGTAAATCTTACCATCCTGATAATTACAGAAATACAGCTCATTTTTTTCATCGACACCGAACGTAGAAATCGACCCGACTTTTTCTACCAATAGCACGTTTCGGTTAGCTCCATCGGCTTGTGGATCAAGTGCCCAAATACGTCCACTAACGAAATCGCCGTAAATGTACCTGCCCGTAAGATCCGGAGTCAGCGCGCCGCGGTATACGTAACCGCCCGTAACGGAGCGGTCGCCGTTGGATTGGGCGTACTCCCAAACGGGGTCGATCAACCCGGGTTGCTCGCAATTTGATGATGGATTGTAGCAGTCGTCGCCTTCTTTCAGACGCCATCCGTAGTTCCCGCCTTTAACAATGAGGTCAATTTCTTCGGTTTCATTTTGCCCAACATCGGCCGCCCACAATTGATTTTGGGTTTTGTCAAAACTGATTTTCCACGGATTGCGTAGCCCGTATGCATAAATTTCTTCCCGAAATTGCTCTTGATTTCCTGCAAAAGGATTGTCAGACGGAATTCCATAAGCTCCTTTTGCTGTGGAGTTTACGTCTACACGCAGGATTTTACCCAGCAAATTTTTTCGATTTTGAGAATTATTCTGCGGGTCGCCACCGCTGCCGCCGTCACCAGTGGCAATATACAAAAATCCATCAGGGCCAAAGTGCACCGAACCGCCGTTGTGATTGCCGAACGGCTGAGCGTAGGTAAACAAAATCGTTTCACTTTGCGGGTCAGCTACACCGGTGGCCGGGTTGCTCACTTGGTAACGCGCAATGACCGACTCGCGGGGATTATCTCGTGTATAATTTACAAAAAAGTAACCGTTGTTTTTAAAATCAGGGTGAAAAGCCAGCCCAAGCAAACCCATCTCTCCGCCACTTTGCACCTTGCCCGAAATGTCCAGAAAGGTATTGGCCGAAGGGTTGGATTGGGTAGTAGAAAACGAGCGAATCAGGCCGCGCTGCTCAATCACAAACAGTCGATTGCTCCCATCTTCCGCATGCACAAGCTCTACGGGATCTCTGAAAGAAAGTCCCTGAAAAGCTTCTTGTACCGAAAACTGCGCCGGGCCGGTTGGCGTTGGTGTGGTATCTTCCGGTGCATTGTTGCCGCAGGCTATCAGAGCAACTAGTGCTGCCCAAATTGCGCCGGTTTTGATTAGGTATGTCATATTTTTCTCTCTTTATATTTGTAAAAACGTGTTTCCTGATGAATTGTTATTGCCTTGAATGTCAGGATAGATGATTACTGATTTGCCTTAACCAATTTATCATAGACAGATCAAGACTCATTCATTTACATTATACCAACTGCCTAATGCCCTTTTACGGGTATCTCATGATCTGTGAATCTTTATATCTATGAAAAAATCATACCTATTGGGGCTGATAGCCCTTGGTTATTGTTTGTTTTCCTCCAAAAATGCATCGGCTCAATCTCAAAGTCTATTTAATGGAAAAGACTTAAAAGGCTGGCATGCGGATGTGCCGGAAATGGACAAAAATAAGGAAGCACGGCTGCCGTTCGTGGTTCGCGACGGTATGCTTGTTAGTCTCGGCACGCCCGGCGGGCACCTGATTACGGACGCTAGTTACCAAAATTTCCGCCTTGAACTGGAATATCGGTTTGCCGGAAAACCCGGCAACTGCGGGGCGTTGGTGTTTGTATCTACGCCGAGAGCGCTGTACGAGATGTTTCCCAAGTCTATTGAAGTACAGATGATGCACACCAATGCCGGTGATTTTTGGTGTATACAGGAAGATATTGAAGTGCCCGATATGGAAAAACGACGCGGTCCACGTGAGAAGTGGGGTGTAAATGGAGACAAACTCCGGCGCATTCCAAACCTGACTGATGGCTCCGAAAAGCCGGTAGGCGAGTGGAACAAAATGACAATCGAGTGCCTTGGAAATACTATTAAAGTTTGGGTGAATGATGATTTTGTAAACTACGGATATAATGCGACCGCTGCTACCGGACAAATTGCCCTGCAAGCCGAAGGCTCCGAAGTTGAGTTTCGGAAGGTACTTTTAACCCCAATAAAAAAATTAAGCAAATAAGTTAGCTCAGGGAGGCGTACAGCCCTCATTTTCAATACTATATGCAAGCGAGGCAATGCGCCAGCCATTGGGAGTGAGCAGCAGCGTAAAAATATCTATGCCGCAATGCGAGAAAACGTCATTGACCCATAAATCATACGGTGCCCAAATCATCGCCGTACGGTTGTGCACCTGCACGACCACACCCTGACTTTTCATGCGTTCTTTAATAACTGTTCCGGGTCGAAAGGTATCTGTAAAAGGCGACCGGTGGTTAATGACAGATTGAGCGTATTTTTCACGAACCGTGTACACTTTTGCCGAAGGAATAAACAGGGCTCGAAAAGCAGTTGAATCGCCTTTTTCCAAAGCCGCAAAAAAATCGTGCGCTACCTGAATCACTTCTTTTTCAGGATCTTGCGCAACTGCTTTCTGCTGGACTATAAGTACAGAAATCAGTAGCAAAAGTTTCGTAATTATTGGCTTCATAGAAAGTTCTTTTAATTGATTATAACGCTTTACCGAAACTTCACACCTTCTGTTTTACCTTTCCAATTGTCGGTTCGAAAAGGCACCGCCGGCAGGCCTTCGACATTAAACAGGTTATTATCCAGCGGCGAATTGGCCCACCCATAGCGCACCGCAGCGGGTTGTGGCACGTCGGGATGCGATACCACTACTTTGTTGCCTTCGATGCGGGCCGGAGCATAGTAGAATTTTTGATCTTTACCCGCAATCTCAAACCCTTTCAGATACCCATAGCGATCTTTTATAACGAGTCCGCTGCCCGTATGTTCAAAAGAAATAACGGCTTTGCCATCGGCAAACTGCGCTTCTTTATACATCGGTCCGCTGTGGACGAGCTCTTGTCCGTAGGCTACTTTCAATGCCGAAAGCGCCAGACGTTTGCCCACGTCTTGTTTATTAGTCGGATGAATATCGTTGGGATTTCCAATGTCGGTTGTTACGGCCATGCCCGTATTGGGCAGGCTGAGCGTCATAGTTTGGGCTTCCCGCAGTTCGGCCCATTCGCTGCCCTGATTGCTGTTTTGAAAAGGTCCGTAGGTGGCGAGCTGCACAAAAAGAAAGGGGAAATCATAGCCCCAGTCTTTGCGCCAGCTACTAATCAGCAATGGAAAAGACTTGCGATACTCGTAGGCCCGCCCGGCGTTGCTCTCGCCCTGATACCAAAGCGCACCTGCAATTGTATACGGAATGAGCGGCGCAATCATGGCGTTGTACAGGGTTGTCCCCACATTATTCATCAGACGAACGTAGGAGCGGGGGGCTTTCCAGGATGGCATCATGCGCCAGCGTTTGTCTTGCAGCAAAACTTTTTTACCGGCACCTGCCACCGAAAAATCTGCTCCTGAGCCCGAGAAGGCCATTTGTTGTCCGGTAGAATTTTCAGTAGGTTCAATTTTCAGCACCAACGAATTGAATCCTTTTTGCCAGGTACCAGCCGGGATTTTCAGTTCAATCGATTGAGTAAAATTCCCTTCCTGCATTTTTTTTCCATTGATAAAAAACGAAACCCGATGGTTGATTCGACCAAAGTTCAAGGTTGTTTCCATGGCGGCAAACTCCTCGGGAATGTCCACTGTTCGTTGCAGGTAGGCGCTTCCGCGAAAAGCCCACACGCCCTGCCAGTCCCAATTCGTCGCCGGATCAACCGTTACTTTCCATGAAGTAAAGTCGTAAATTGGGGTAGTATAGGCAGATTCGTCAATAGCATTTATATCAAAATCGGCCTTTCCGTACAGCTGCGAAATAAGTTTCCTTTCCTGATTTTGGGCATCCTGCTCCCAGGTTCGGGCCATGGTTTTTGGGTATTCGCTTAATACGTCAGAATCGGCCATGGCTTTTTCGCTAATCCAGCCCTCTACCTGCGAAGCACCCCAGGAGGAGTGAATGAGGCCCACGGGTACGTTTAGGTTCTGACTCAATTCGCGCGCAAAGAAATAACCCACTGCCGAAAAACTGCCCACGGTTTCGGGAGTAGTTAGCTGCCAGCTGCCTGCCTCAACGTCGCTTTCGGGCACAAAACTCAACGTATGCGGTATTTCTACGTGCCGGATTGTCGGAAAATTTGCGCTCGCCATCTCGCTTCGGGCGCTATCTGCCTGCCTGACGCGCCACTCCATATTCGACTGCCCCGATAGCAGCCACACTTCACCCAAAAGAATGTCTGAGAAAAGAACGGTTTGCTTTTTTGTTTTAATGCTCAATTCGTACGGGCCTCCGGCAGGCATTGCGGGAAGTTGCGCCTTCCACTTACCATCAGCGGCGGCTTGGGTAGTCACTTTTTGTTGGTTTAAAGTAAGTTCTACCTTGTCACCTTTGGAAGCCCAGCCCCAGATTTCGATGGGTTTATTGCGCTGCAAAACCATGTGATCGCCAAAGATACGGGCCACCCGCAACTGAGCCTGAGCCAGCGTGCTTAACAGAACTAAGAAACCGACAAGGAAATGTAATTTTAGTCGCATGAGAGAAAGGTCCGTTTGATCTGTTTAATTATTGACTGGTTTTTTATATATGTAGAAGCAGAATTGGTTAAGAAAATAATCAAAAAATTGAGAGTGGACGAAATCAGGGGCTTACGCACTTCCTTTTCAGCGCGGCTCTGTGCAGTAGAATTAGAGCGCCATCTTAAAAAATCTTTATAACTTCGGCTCCTAATCTAAGAATGAATGTTCGAAAGTGGGCAAGAGCGGTAAATCATCCGTCCAATTCCCTTTTCAAATCTTCCTGTTTCCTACTACTTATGAGTCAACAAAAAATACACTTTATCTCCATCGGTGGCAGTGTTATGCACAACCTGGCGCTGGAATTGAACCGCAAAGGATTTCAAATTACGGGCTCCGACGATGAAATTTACGAACCCTCCCGCTCACGATTAGCCAATCAGGCGCTGCTTCCTGCCGAAATGGGCTGGTTTCCAGAAAAAATTACGGCAGATTTGGATGCGGTTCTTTTGGGTATGCACGCTCGTCCCGACAACCCGGAACTGCTCAAAGCCAGGCAGTTGGGCATTCCTGTTTATTCATATCCTGAATTTGTTTTTAGTCAAAGTATTGATAAGCAGCGAGTTGTGATTTCCGGAAGTCACGGGAAAACGACAATTACGTCTATGATTCTGCACGTCATGCGGCTCTGTCAGCGAAAATTCAATTACCTCGTTGGTGCGCAGTTGGAAGGTTTTGATCACATGGTGCGGCTCGATGCCGATGCACCTGTCATCATTATTGAAGGTGACGAATATTTTACTTCTCCTGACGACCCCACGCCAAAGTTTTTGCACTATCAGCCGCATATTTTACTCGTGAGTGGCATTGCGTGGGATCACTTCAATGTATATCCAACCTGGGAATCGTACGTCAGGCAGTTTGAAATCCTGGCTGATTCGTTGCCTCGGGCGGGCGTAATGGTGTTTGATGAAACGGATAATATGCTGGACGTGATCGGTCAGAAAGAGCGGATGGACGTTACTAAAATTCCTTACGAAGCGCATCCCTACAAAGTACGCGACGGTCACACGTATTTACTTACCAAAACTTTGGGCGAAGTGCCGCTTTATATTTTTGGCGAGCATACCATGAAAAATATCAGCGGTGCAAAAGCCGTTTGTGAGCGTTTGGGAATAACGGATGAAGAGTTTTACGGTGCCATTCAAACTTTCAAAGGCGCGGCCAAACGCATGGAAATGCTGGCCAAAGCACCGGGAGTGAATGCCTACCGCGATTTTGCCCACGCACCTTCAAAGGTAGAAGCTACCACGCGGGCCGTAAAGGAGCAGTTTCCGAAGCGCCGCCTTGTGGCCTGTACCGAGCTGCATACGTTTAGCAGTCTTAATAAAACCTTTCTCAAACAGTACCGTCACAAACTGGAAGCAGCCGACGTTGCCGTTGTTTTTTATAGCCCCGACGTAGTAGAACACAAGCGATTGGAGCCTATATCGGCAGAGGATATTCGTGCGGCATTTAAACGGGACGACCTTTTTGTTTTTACAAAACCCGAAGAATTGGTTGGTTTTCTGAAAGAACAAAAATGGGTGAATACGAACCTGCTGATGATGAGTTCAGGAACGTTTGGCGGGTTGGATCTGAAAAAACTGGCTCAGGAATTAATCTCTGAGGAAGCTTAAAATTAACTCTCTTTTTACTTCAAAGAAGAGGATATTTACTTATAAAAAATAAAAAATACGATGAAATCAGTTGTGGTATATTGTGGCTCCAATCCTGGAAATAAGCCTGTATATAAAGACGTTGCCTATGATTTAGGAAAAAAACTGGCAGCCAAAGAAATACTCACAGTGTACGGCGGTGGAAACCTGGGCCTGATGGGAACTGTGGCCGATGGCGTGCTCGAAAACGGCGGGCAGGTAACGGGCATTATCCCGAATTTTCTGGCCAAACTGGAAGTTGCCCACAAAACCCTGACTGAGCTGCACTTTGTAGATACAATGCACGAGCGTAAGGCGAAAATGGTGTCGATGTCGGACGGTGTCATTGCGCTGGCTGGCGGCTATGGTACACTCGATGAATTGTTTGAAATTTTGGCATGGTCTCAGCTAAAGATTTTTCATGGTCCGGTTGGCGTGCTCAATACGAATGGCTTTTACGATCACCTGATTGCGCATGTAGACAAAATGACCGAAGAAGGTTTTCTGCGGCCCGAAAACCGCGACTTGATGCTTGTGGCAGATACGGTCGATGAATTGCTCGAAAAGATGGAGACATTCTTCCTGCAAAAAGCAGAAAATAAGCCGCTCGACCATACGTTGTATGTTACAAAGCCCAATGCCTGACCTCATGAAAATTTCGGTATTTACATTTTTGCCCGCTGTCCTATGTCTTTCTTTGCCACTTCTGGCCCAAACCGGAATGGTTGAAAATTTAGGTAAAAATGTAAATACCGAGTACAACGAAATTGCGCCCGTAATTTCACCGGATGGCAAAACCCTCTATTTTTCAAGAATCAGTCATCCGCAAAATTCTTTTGGTGATAAAGGAAGTCAGGATATCTGGTTTGCCGAATCGGTCAATGGGCAGTGGAGCCTGGCCCGACGGATTCCGACCCCGATCAATAAAGAAGAATATAACAGTTTATACAGCATCACACCCGACGGAAATACCATGCTGATTAAGGGTGCTTACACCAACGGGCGCTACGAAACCCGGGGCTTTTCGACGAGTCAGCGACTGGCGAGAGGCTGGGCACCGCCACAAAAACTTGATATTCCGGGTTACGAAAAAATGAGTAAAGGGCAGTTTGACTGTGGCTTTTTGTCGAATGACGGCAAGGTTCTGATTATGGCTTTTAGCGAAAAAAAGAACAGCAAGCAGGATGATATTTACGTAAGTTTTAAACAAAAAAATGGTTCCTGGACCAAACCGCAGAATCTCGGTCCGGAAGTTAATACCGACCAATTTACCGAAACAACGCCTTTTCTGGCCGCAGATGGCGTTACGCTCTATTTTTCAAGTGATCGGACCGGCGGGCAGGGCAGCAACGATATTTACTTTACCAAACGTATCGACAAATCCTGGAAACGCTGGTCGAAGCCGGTAAACCTGGGGCCGGGAGTAAATACGGACGGCTATGACGCCTACTACACCGTGTCTGCCGTAGGAGATTATGCCTACCTTACTTCCTTCAAAGGCACAATCGGTAAGGGTGATGTGGTACGGATTAAACTAGGAGGGGGCTCCGGCAACGAAACAAAAGATCCGGCACAACCTGCCACGCCTGCGCCGGATCCGGTGGTGATTATCAGTGGAAAAGTGATTGATTCAAAAACCGGAAAACCTGTCGTAGCCACAATTATTTATGACGACATGGCCAATGGCGAAGAAGCAGGCACGGCTACGACTAATCCGACTACCGGCGAATATAAACTAGTGCTTCCCTATGGCAAGAAATACAGCATGCGGGCCGTGGCTCCCAACTTTATTGCGGAAGGAGAAAACGTAGATTTAACGGATTCGGTGGCCGCTATTCAGGGAAAAGGGTTCAGGGAAATTGCCAATAAATCATTAAAACTTATCCCTATTGAGGAAGGGCAGATTGTGCGCCTAAACAATATTTCTTTTGAATTTGGTAAAGCTGCGCTGCGACCTGAGTCTTTTCCCGAACTGGATCGAATTGCCCTCACTATGACTCAAAATGTAAAACTCATCATTGAGCTGGGCGGACATACCGACAATGTCGGGAGCGATGCTGCAAACTTGCTGCTCTCGCAGGATCGAGCTGATACAGTGCGCGAATACCTGATTGGAAAAGGCATTGAACCTGACCGCGTAGCTAGTAAAGGCTACGGCGAAAGCCGTCCCGTAGCGACCAATGACACTCCCGAAGGTCAGGCCGCCAACCGCCGGGTTGAATTTACGATCTTGAAAAAGTAAGGGGCTGTTTTTGCCCATACTATTCTGATTGATAAGTGCTTGCCTGCTACATTGTAGCTGTATCGTAGATTCTTCAGTACAGATTTCTTCCATAGTCATGTTGAAAAATGTCATCAAATTTTTGAAAGTTACTTGTTTTCTGTGCTTTCAATAGTCTGATTCCCTTTAAAAGCACATGTATTTTGATTTGCAGGATCAATATACGTTGATGGCATACTTATTTATGAAACTTAATAGCTGATGCACCCCAAGTGATGCATCGATGTCCTATTACGTTCAAATTAATAAGAAAAAAGTATGAAAAAGCTGAAATGGAATCTATTGCTATTGGCCGGAATGTTTGTTGCCGTTTCCTGTAAGGATGATGACAACGACGACATGATGGTATCAGAGGTTGACAGGGAGTTTGCGATGGCAGCAGCAGAAACCAACTTGATGGGTGTTCGCACCGGACAGCTTGTAGCGACCAATGCAGAATCTCAGGATGTAAAAGACTATGGAGTCAGCATGTCGGAATACTACAACATGGCGACTACGGATTTGGGAACTTTGGCTCAGCAAAGTGCCATCACACTTCCTACAACATTAGGAACTATGAATCAGGAGGCGTACACGCAGCTTTCGGGCTTACAGGGCGCACGGTTTGATTCTGCGTACATTGATTGGGCCGTCCGTTCAAATCAGCAAAGCATTGCTACTCTGAAATCACACCGTGATTCTACCACAAGTGCGGCATTCCGAAGCTGGGTTGATGCCCGAATCAATACTCTTGAAGAAAATCATGAAACAGCCATGTCGATTCAGGAATCTATGATGGTTAATACAGGAAACTAAGAAGCCTGTCCTGTTTTAATTCTAAATAAAAAACTACCCAACTATCCGCAGCACATAGAAATTGTGCAGGATAGTTGGGTAGTTTTGTTTTTGCAGGAAGTAGTCCTACATCTGGTTTTGGAAGGAAAAGCCAGGTACAAAATGGCTGGCAGGCTGGCAATCGCTTGCAAAATGCGTGTTGGGCTTTGTACCTTTACGATCTACACTCCTATAACCCCACAATTCTTATGTACTTTCTTGGATTTGACGTAGGCAGTTCTTCCGTAAAGGCGTGCCTGCTTGCGGCTGATACGGGGCAAGTGGTTGCCTCTGCTTTTTTTCCCGAAACCGAAATGCCAATCAATGCGCCTCAGGCGGGTTTTGCTGAGCAGCAACCCGAGCAGTGGTGGCACAATGCCTGCCTTGCAAGTAAGGCCGTGATGCATAAGTCAGGCGTCGCACCCGACGCAGTAAAGGCCATAGGTATCTCCTATCAAATGCATGGCCTGGTGGTAGTAGATAAAGAAATGCAGGTACTTCGGCCTTCCATTATTTGGTGCGACAGCCGGGCTGTTGGCGTGGGGAAAGCCGCTTTTGAATCGCTGGGATCGGAGGTAGTACTGCCGCATTTGCTCAATTCACCCGGCAATTTTACTGCTTCCAAACTAGCCTGGGTTAAGCAAAACGAACCGGATATTTACGCGCAAGTACATAAATTTATGCTCCCCGGCGACTACCTCGCTGCCCGCATGACGGGCGAAGTAGCCACTACACCTTCGGGTTTGTCTGAGGGTATTTTCTGGGATTTTCTGGACGAGCAACCCGCTGGTTTTCTACTTGATCATTTTGGCTTTGAAGCCGACCTGCTCCCGCAGGTTTTTCCAACCTTCGGCGATCAGGGGCACCTGACGGCGCAGGCAGCCGAAGCGCTGGGTTTGGCCGAAGGCACTCCTGTTACCTATCGGGCAGGCGATCAGCCTAACAATGCGTTTTCGCTCAATGTACTCGAACCGGGTGAAGTTGCCGCCACGGCGGGCACTTCGGGCGTTGTATATGGCGTGAGCGATCAGTCCAAATTTGATGCTGAGTCGCGGGTCAATACATTTTTGCACGTCAATCACCTATTAGGAACGCCGCGCTATGGCGTCTTGCTGTGTGTCAATGGTACAGGAATTCTGAATAGCTGGATGCGCAATACGTTGCTGCAAGGTAGTGTATCGTATCCCGAAATGAACAATTTGGCCGCGCATGCCCCGATTGGCTCCGACGGGCTGCTGTGTTTGCCATTTGGCAACGGTGCCGAACGTATGCTGTGTAATCAGGATCCGGGCGCTACCTTTAAAGGTTTGCAGTTTAGTCGTCATTCGCTGGGGCACGTGGTTCGCTCGGCGCAGGAAGGCATCGTATTTGCGCTTTACTATGGCATGCAGGTGATGGAAACGCTTGGTGTGTCGCTGAAAAATATCAGGGCAGGAGAAGCGAATATGTTCCTGAGCCCTATTTTCAGAAATACGTTTGCGGGCGTTTCGGGCGCTACCGTCGAGCTGTATAATACCGACGGTGCACAAGGTGCCGCCCGGGCGGCAGGATTGGGCGCAGGCTACTACAAAAACCGTAGCGAAGCGTTCGTAGGGCTTTCTGCTGTGCATACGATTGAGCCTGACATTAAAAATAAAGATGCTTATCAGGAGGCGTATGCACGCTGGAAAGATGCCCTGAGTTTGTCGTAAGAGGTATTATTTGTTTAATTTTTTCGCGTCCAGCTTTTTTATTACGGCTTTTTTATCAAAAAGTACCCTCCACACCGCGAAGGGTACTTTTTGATTTTCAAAGCAACTTTTACAAATCGGACTTGTAGCGGCTACCGGCGCATTGTAAACCAGTAACGTATCATTCAGTTTTTGTACATTATCAGACTGAGGCAGGTTATTTTCGGCATTGTAGAGGTAGGCATCAAGCAGTTCCCGTTCTTTTTGTGAAAGCTTTGGATTGGTAATATCGGCTGGGCCTACAAGCTCAATTTGTACGCTGTACTCTCGATTCAACGCCGCAATGAGTGGTACTTTTTCTAAATCTGCACAAATCGTGAATGCCTGATCGGGGCTCTGATTCAGTTCTTTTTCAAGCGATTTTTGCGCCACTGCCGTCATTTGCTTGCCCCATTCATCAAGGGTTGCGATGAGTTGCGTATTGGTTACACGTTTTATTTGCATGGTTTTCATTTCCTGAGCAAGCTCCTTCGTGTTGCCGACGCGATCTTCGGAATTACAGCCAATCAGGAAGATACTGAGAACTAAGACAGGAAGAAATAAGCGATTTACCATAACTCTATGTAGTGAAGATTTGGAATGTAAACAGGTAACACGGTTTCGTCAGGCGATTGTTTTATACAGAGTTGGAAACAGAAGCCCGCCGCATTCGTGACGCTAAATTACGTATCTTTGCGTCCCGAAACGATACAGAAAAAAGATGCTTGATAAATTAGAAGCCTTAAAAGAACGATTCCAGGAAATTGGCCAGCAGATTATTCAGCCGGAAATTGTCTCCGATATGAAGCGGTATTCAAAACTCAGCAAAGAATACAAAGACCTGGAACGGATCGTGGAACAATATGATGCCTATCAGAAAGTACTAAAAGATATTGCCGGAGCCAAGGAGCTCATTACCACCGAAAAAGATGAAGATCTGCGGGAAATGGCCAAGGAGGAACTTACCGAACTGGTGCCCAAAAAAGAAAGTCTCGAAACGGCCATCAAAGAACTCCTGATTCCGAAAGACCCCAACGATAGCCGAAATATTATTCTGGAAGTCAGAGGTGGAACCGGTGGCGACGAAGCGGCCATTTTTGCCGGAGATTTGTTCCGGATGTATCAGCGCTACTGTGAGCGCATGGGCTGGCGCTTGTCGGTAATGGACTATACCGAAGGAACTAACGGAGGCTACAAGGAAATTGTCTGCAAGGTAGAAGGCGATGATATTTATGGCAAACTGAAATTTGAATCGGGTGTTCATCGCGTACAGCGCGTGCCCGCTACGGAGTCGCAGGGACGGGTACATACCTCGGCGGCAACGGTAGCGGTGCTTCCCGAAGCCGAGGAAGTTGACGTAGAAATTAACATGAACGACGTGCGCGTGGATACGTTTCAGTCGTCGGGCGCCGGCGGGCAGTCGGTTAATACGACCTATTCGGCTATACGGCTCACGCACATTCCGTCGGGTTTGGTCGTCAGTTGTCAGGACGAACGCTCACAGTTAAAAAATAAAGACCGGGCGTTGGGTGTGTTGCGGTCGCGGTTATATGAGATTGAATTGAAGAAACGTAACGACGCCATTAGCTCACATCGCAAGTCGATGGTAGGCAGTGGCGACCGCTCCGACAAAATCCGGACGTACAATTATCCCCAAAGCCGGGTGACGGACCACCGCATCGGCTACACAGTATATAACCTGCCGATGGTAATGGAAGGGGATATAGGTGATTTTATTGAGCAGCTACGCATGGCCGAAAACGCCGAACGCATGCAGGAAGGAGATACTATTTAACGAGTTTCCTGCAACTGGATTATTTGCAGTCAGTTAGTTTTAGTTGTTGCAGATCAGGTACTTGTGTCTTCTGGCAGGTGCATAAATTACTTAGCAGGTGCGCGACCACAAAGCTGCTGACTGAGACGGGCAAAGAAGAAAATGATTGTTTTTTGAATACCAACAGAAAATCCTTTGCCCGTATTTTTCCCCGAATCCATGACGGTCAGCATTTCCGGCATTGGCATATCTGCTGACCGGCAAGGGGCAAACATCTGGAAATAAATCAACTCCTCCGAAAAACTCAGGTTGCCGTGCGCATGCGGCAGCCCGCCGGGAAATATGATCCTTCCTCCGGCCCGAATCTGTCCTGTTTCACCTCCGAGCGTATACGAAAGTGTACCATACAAAACATCGATTATTTCGTCACAGTGCGCGTGAAGGTACGGCTGAGGAAGTACGAGTGCGGGCCGCACCACCCGACGCAAAGTGGTAAATTGCCCACCTTGATTTTGGGTAGTTTCCACAAGTTCGATGGTTTCATCGCTGGAATTGAGAAAGCTAGGCAAGGGATAAGTCATCCTTTTTATACTACATGTTTTGGGGATTAATATACAAAAAGAATAGTGTTCGCAAGTGACAAATAGTAGCGAAAGAGTTAACCATGTATGTCAATGGCAGAAAACGGCACGTATCGGACGAAATCTTAACGAAAATCGAACTGCCGAAGAAATTCATCTTTGTAATTTCGACCCAAAGGAATCTCATGATCTCCAACCTTGATTTCATAGTCATTAAACGACTCCACCCGGTCGAGGTTGACCGCAAACGAGCGATGCGTCCGGATCAGGCGTGGCATATTTAACCGATCTAAAATTGCGCTCAGCGACTGCCGGATGGCGAGTTTTTGATGATTGGTCTGTATGACCGTATAGTTATTGTCAGCTTCCATGTACAGAATGTCCCGTAGAATAATCTTGACAAATCGGTAGTTGTTTTTTACAAAAATATAATCATCAACCAACAGGATTGAATCCCGTGTGGGGCCTTCGCGGTTTTCGGTTACTCGGTCCGGGGGAGCGTCCGCCGGAATTGTCATGAGTTGCGCAGGGCTATTGCGCAGGGCAAAATTATTGATCGCCATTTCGATAGAAAGACGCAGGCTATTGAGGTTGTAAGGTTTGGGAATATACGCCGCCGGGTAGGTTCTTTTGGCTCGCTCAATGGTATCCTGATCGGATAAGGCAGTGAGATAAATGACCGGAATTGCCCGAATGGCAATAATCCTGCGCACGGTTTCGATGCCGTCCCAGTCTCCTTTAATATTGATGTCACAAATCAGCAAATCCACCGACTCTCGCTGAAAAATGGTGAGCGCCTGCTGCCCGTTGTTGGCTGTGCCCGCAATGGTGTAGCCCTCCATTTCCAGGGTTTCGCTGAGTTCCATGGCCAAAATTGCCTCATCTTCTACGAGTAAAATTCGGATAGGTGCGGGGTTCATCATCATAGGTCAGGCCGCTTTACGTAAAACTTGTTCGGTAATGTGGAGCTTGTAATAGGTGCCATTTTTATTGCCGATTTGGTATTCTCCTCCGGTTTGCTCGCTGAGGTTTTTGATCAGCCGTTTGCCAAAAGAGCCTGTGTTTTGCATCCACTGTGCTTCGTTAATACCCGGACCGTTGTCTTCAATTTCGAGCGTCAGGCCATTTTGGCGGGTGAGAGAAATAGAAAGCATGGGCACCTGCACGTCTTTGTAGGCATATTTGAATGCATTGGTAAGCAATTCATTGAGAATTAGTCCCACCGGAATGGCCAAATCAACGTCGAGTTCTTTTTCCTCAATGCTGAGTCTCAAATCAAAATTATTTCGCGAATAGCCATAGGCCAGCATTAGGTTTTCGATCAGATCAATACAATAGTCGCGCATATTAATAGTTGTAAGCAAATCGGTTTGGTACAGCCGCTGATGAATAAGCGACATGGCTTCTACCCGCTGCTGACCCTCCCGAACGGCCCGCGCCGCCGACTCTTCTTCCATGCGGTTGGACTGTAATTTTAATAAACTCGACACAATCGCCAGGTTATTTTTGACGCGGTGGTGAAGTTCTTTCATCAGCAATTTCAGCTGTTCTGATTGCTGCGTGATTTTTGCTTTGCTCCGGCGCAGCCGCACAAACTGCCAGAAAAGTAATCCAAGTAACGCAAGCACACCTGTCAGAGAGGCCAGCAAAAGCCCCAACTGCTGCTGTTTGGCTTCATTGTCGGTGCCTAGCTCCTGAATCTTCTCTTCTTTTTGGCGGGTTTCAAATTGTGTTTCAAGCCGGGCCACTTCCCGTTTTTTTTCCAGGTCAATGACGCTATCCCGATTTTGAATGGCGAGTTTGTAAAAATCGTAGGCTTTTTTGTAGTCGTTTTGTTTGGCGTAGATTTCGTGGTAGTTTGTATAAATTGTTTCCAGAAAACTAAACTGTTTGAGCGAAGCGTCCGTCGTCACCATGCGGAGTGCTTCGTCGTTTTGTTGCAAGGCTTCGGCATAGTTGCCTTTGTCTTTTAAGGTTTTGGGAAGATGCATCCGTACAAAAAGCAGAAAGTAATTGTTGTTGGTACGCAACGCAAATTCCTGCACCTCATGGAGTCGTGCCAAAGATTCGTCGTAGCGGCCCATTTTACGCAGAATGATGGCTGAGTTAAAATTAGCCGTCTGAACCGACTCTTCATTACCAGTTTTCAGATAAGCCTGCCGGGCCTTTTCTATGAAGTGAAAGGCCTGCGGCTGATTTCCTCCTTTTCCATTGATATTGGAAAGTTCATTATACACATTACCGTATAGTTCGTCGGACAAGCCAGGCGTAGCTTCCAGGATTTTGAGCGCCTGCATGGTATATTTTCGGGCCGATTCCAGTTCGTTTTGGTCAAAATAAATCTGCTCCATACGCAGCAGGGCATCTACCTGCATTTCCGGATTATTTAGTTTTTTGAATCCTTCAAATGCTTTTTGATAAGCCGCAACAGCGCCGGTACCATTTTCGCGGGCTTGTTCAATAATCCCGCTTTCACGCCAAAGTTTGGCGTCAATATAGGCTGATCCCAGCTTTTTATTCAGGGTCAGAGCGGAGCGCAGCAGTTGAGATGCTTTGGAAAAATCTTTATGATTGAAAGCTGTATTGGCTGCCAGTTTTCCGATGGCGAGCGCCCGCACCGAATCGTCGGGAATACGCTGCAAAGAGTCAGGAACCTGCGCTGCTGAGAAGCAGAACAGGGCGGTACACAGGTAGAGGATTCCTGCCAGAAAAAGAATTTTATTCATGAGAAGTTTACGTCGAGCAAAAGGTATAACAACTCCGCCTAAGCAGGGGAGGTTGATATAGTAAAGATGCTCGCTAAATTATTCTCCTGCAAATTGTTGGGGGTAGGTTTCGGCCTTAAACTTTTCAAAAGGAACATTTTTATAAAAATCTCCCCCAAAAAAAGTAATGATCTCGTGAAATTCACGAGCCTTGAAATAGCCGGGCAACGGCTGAATCATGTGCAGATTTTCGTCCAGAAAAACCGTAGACGGATAGCTCAGTTTGTTTTGTAACAGACTTGCCGCAAACTGATGAACGCCGCTGTTCCCCTGCGCAACGAACACAAATTTTTGTCCGCCAAACTCCACGTCCTCCCGTTGCTCAGCATTGAATTTAACCGGATAATAATTCTTATTGATGTACTCAATCACCCGCGGGTCGGTATAAGTTTCGCGGTCCATCACTTTACACCATCCGCACCAATCGGTATAGACGTCAATCAGCAGTTTGCGTGGCTGAGTTTGTGAAAGAGCATAGGCCTGCTCAACGGTCAGCCATTCGAGCTTGGGTGGTTTGGGACGCTCTGTTACGGTTTCGGCGCGCAACGCCATGAATAGGGCGATCAGAACAATGGCAAGAACAGCACCGGTGAGTAAGCGTACCATACAAGAGTTTTTTAGAAAATAAATTTTAATTGCTAACAGTCTATGATCAAATTTCGTGCCGCAGACATGATCAATGCAGCCGTTTGATTTTTTTATGAATTGTAAAATAGAAGGTACTTCCTTGCCCTGGCGCAGACTCTACCCGAATCGTACCCCGATGACGCTCTACAATTTTCTTGCAAAGAGCCAACCCCAGTCCAGTACCTGAATACTCTTCTTTTTTATGAAGACGTTGAAAAATAATGAATATTTTATCGAAGTAATTGCTATGAATCCCGATGCCATTGTCCTTGATAAAAAACTCGTAATGAGCATCTTCCAGGCGGTAGCCAATCTCGATGATGGGCTCTGCACCTTGTTTATATTTGAGTGCATTGCCCACAAGGTTGTGAAAAACCATGTAGAGCATTGTCTCAGAGGCATGTAATCGTGGCAAATCACGAACAATAATCTTTGCTCCGGTCTCCTGAATGGTCTGTCCGAAGGATTCAATTACGGCCGTTACCAACGCCTGACTATCAACGGATTTAAGCGTAAAATTGTCGTTGCCGATGCGGGCATATTGCAGCAAATCCTGAATCAGGGTTTTCATGCGGTTGGCCGCGCGCGTAACCGTGGCAATATAGGTGCGGCCCGTCGTGTCAAGTTGAGCGCCATAGCGGGCATCGAGCAGTTCCAGAAACATGGTTACCGTGCGGAGCGGTTCCTGCAAATCGTGAGAGGCGACATAGGCAAAGCGTTCCAGTTCGGCATTGGAAACACTTAGATCTTCGGCGCGTTTGGCCAATGCTTCGTTGGCTTCCTGCAACAGTTTCTCGGTGTGTTTAAGCGCTCCAATGTCTCGACCTTCGGGAATAATAAGCGTAACAATTCCGTTTTCGTCCCGGACGGGTTTTAGCGAAAAGTCAATAATCGTACTGTCATTCTGTTTCCCGGCAATTTCCAGTTCATGGCGTATGAACTCACCCTTGGCAGCCCGGGCGATATCCTGCCGAATCTGCGTTTGAATGGTTTCCGAATACGACACCCACGGAGCTTCCCACAACGGTTTGCCGACCACATCCTGCATTGTAATCCCCGCAAAAGCAAGGGCGGCTTCATTGACATCGACCAGTAAGCCGTCGGGAGTCATGATGCCGATAAACTGGTACATGGAATTAAATACGGCCTTAAAGCGCTGCGAAATCTGCCGCTCGGCTTCTTCCATCTGTTTGCGTTGCTGCTGATCTGCATGCGTCCCAATCATACGCCGTGCCATGCCATTGGAATCAATATCGACGACCATGCCGCGATCCAGAACCCAGGTATAGCTTTCATCTTTTTTCCGAACCCGGTATTCAACTTCAAATCTTTCCTGCTGTCCTTTCAGATATTGAATCAGTTGTGCTTTTACGACCGGGAGGTCATCCGGATGGACACGACTTCGCCATGTATCAATATCATCGGGTAATTCGTAGTGCTCAAACCCGAGGATGCGCCGACAGTGAGGCGAAAAGTAAATTTCCTGTTTGGCGATATTCCAGTCCCACACACCCAGGCCGGAGCCTTCGAGGGCGAAATTCCAGCGTTCTTCCGTTTTTTTGAGCGATTGCTCAATACTTTTCAGCTCCGTAATGTCATTAAAAGACGTAATGACGGCCGTTGGAATCGCTGAATTATTATCAAAAATAGGCTCAGAATTAATGCTAATCCAGGTAAGATCACCATCGGGCTTGTACACACCCATCACTACATTTCGCTGCGGAAGTCCCGTGCCAAGGCTAACCATAGACGGGTGCGTTTCGCCGGGAAAAGGGCTTCCGTCTTCATGAATACAGCGCCAGCGTGGATCGACCGAAGAGCGCCCAAGCATTTGATCGCGCGTTAGCCCCAGGATACGCTCAGCTGCCGGATTGCACAAAATAATATCTGAGGTTTCTGTCTGAACGGTGATACCTTCGGATAATGATTTCAGGAAAGAGGCGTACTGCTCCTGTTGTAGAAGCAGCGAGGCTGATAAAAGCTTTGAATCCGAAATCAGATCAAAAAGAAACGCATAGTGAGTCTGTTCAGAAAGCTCTTGCCTGAGCTGATAAAAATTACAGGAAAGTAACTGAATGGTTTGATTCGGCAAATGATGACTTACCCGTCCCTTCCACGAACCTTCGAGCGTTAGGGTTTCAAAAATATTTTCAAAAGTTAAATCAATACATTGAAAGGGAATGGTCTGAACAAGGGAGCTACCAATGCAGGTTGATCCGGCTATTTGAAAAACGTCTTCCGCTGCCGGATTTATTCCTAAAATCCTGAACTCGGCATCCGTAATAATCAGACCTTCTGTTGAATGGGTATAAAAGAACTCAAAAATGTCCTTCATAGAAAATTGGGAGGATTCTATTTAACTGTACGGGCAATGTGCTACATATATTTCATTAAAGTAACACATTTTCTACAATGGTTAATAATCAAAAAGCCTTAGCCTGTCGATTATTAACCATTTCATGTCAAAGATAATACAGATTACCTCATTTTTCGTCCGTTACAACTACTGCTGGAAGTTGCCGGGCTTTGTACAAAGCATTGAAACGCTCAATGTCTTCCTGAACAATTTTTTGCATGGCGTTTTTGTGTACCTGCCATTGATCCAGCAATTCCTTCAGGCGGGCGTTTATACCTGCTGTGGGAGCGGGATTGTGGGTTCCGGCGCGGTCGCGCAGGTCGAGGAGCTCGGCATTGAGTCTATTCTGAAAATTGATTACATCCTGAAATGTTTTTTGCTTCGGGCTAATGAGCCGATCTTCCCAGGCTGTAATTTTATCTACAACTTCTTTGCCCAAAGCAATCCATTCTTTTTGGGTCGAATCTGCCTTCCAGGGTTTTTCCAGAGCTTCAATTTGTCCTTTGGCCCGTCGCATGGCATTGACGGCCTGATGCATCTCCCGTACGGCATCTTCGGCCTGAGTCAGCACGAGTTGTTGCGCTTCAAAGTCGGCTGGCAGAGCGTTCAGGCGCGGATCCGGCAAAATTTTCACAGAGGTCGTGGAGGTATCTCCATCCGCTATCAATCGTAAAGTATAAGTGCCTGGCCCTACAAGGCTTCCCCGATAATCCCCATTGACAAACACTTTATCAACGCCTGGCAGGGCTTCCCGGCGGAGATTCCAGGCCATGCGGTTTATGCCTTTTTTGGTGGGTAAAAGCGCTTGCGGGGCCGGGCCTCCTTCATATTTTTGGTAGGTAAGGTCTTTTTGGTTGGTAAAAGATCGCAGCATACGCTTCCCTCCGGCATCCAGTACATCAAGCGTAACGGTTGCGCTATCAAGATCTTTGGGCAGGAAATAGCTGATCAGCACACCCGCCATTGGGTTTTGCCCATAGCCAGGAATCGGTTCCGGAATCGAAGGCCCATCCAGGCGAATAGTGGTGCGGGGAGTAATCAGCCTGGCTTTTAACTCAGTCTGGAAAGGCGTATTTGCCTGTTGCAGGGGGCTCAGGTCATCCAAAATCCAGAATGCCCGCCCCGACGTAGCTGCCAACAGGTCATTGTCCCGAATAAAAAGATCGTTGATGGGCACCACGGGCAGATTCAGCTGAAAAGACGTCCAGTTTTCACCGCCGTCATACGATACATACAGGCCGGTTTCTGTACCCGCATAGAGTAAATCCTTGCGAACGGGATCCTCACGCACCACCCGTGCGTAGGATTCGGGAGCAATGCCTCGAACGATTTTCTTCCAGCTTTTTCCAAAATCATTGGTATAAAAAATATGGGAAGAAAAATCATTGAAACGGTACTTGGTGGCTACCACATAGGCTGCCGCCGGATTGTGAGGCGATACTTCAATGCTGTTGATGAGGCATTCGCCCAGGTCGGGTGGAGTGACTTGCTGCCAGCTTGCGCCATCGTCCTGCGTTACGTGTACCAGCCCGCAGTCGCTGCCGGTCCAGATCACGCCGTAGCGGTGCGGTGATACGGCCACGTACGCAAGCGTGTTGTAGACTTCACCGCCCGCACCTTCGTTGGTAAAAGGCCCGCCGCCTGCTTCCTGTTTGGTGGTGTCGTTTCGGGTAAGGTCCGGGCTGATAACATCCCAGCTTTGACCCTGATTGCGCGAGCGCAGCAGGACATTTGCGCCATGATAAATCACGGAGGGGATTTGTGGAGAAGCAACGATTGGGGCGTTCCAGTTGAAGCGGTATTTCTGGTATTTTGGAACTTCGGCCAGGCCAATGGTGGGGTAGGCCATAATGTCTTTTTGCTCTCCCGTTTTTTTATCCAAAACAGAAATATTGCCCTGATACGAGCCACCATAGATCAGTTCAGGATTTTCGGGGTCAAAGGCGATAAATGCACTTTCACCGCCGGGGCCACTGGCAAAATCCTGCCAGCCGATTCCGGGCCCGGTCGTGCGGCTCGTGATCATCACGGAGCTGTTGTCCTGCTGCCCGCCATATACCCAATATGGAAACTGCTTATCGGCAATAACCCGATAAAACTGTGCGGTAGGTTGGTTTTCCTGTGTACTCCACGAAGCGCCACCGTTGAAGCTGATGTTGGCACCGCCATCGTTGGCATTGATCATATTTTGTGGATTCTGCGGATTGATCCACAGCCCGTGGTTATCGCCGTGCGGAGAACGAACCGTCACGAATGTTTTGCCGCCATCAATGGATTTCAGAAGTGGCGCATTGATGCAGTATACCACATCGGGATTTTTTGGGTCGGCCTCTATTTCAATGTAATACCACGCACGTGCTACCGTTACCCGGGCATTTGTGGTCTGTGTCCAGGTTTGCCCACCGTCGTCGGAGCGATACACTCCGCCTTTTTCACCTTCTGCCTCAATATTGGCATAGACCCGCTGAGGATTTGCGGGCGAGACCGACACAGCGACTTTACCCATTTCCTTAGGCAGACCTTTGCTGAGTTTCGTCCAAGATTCGCCTCCATCGGTCGATTTATAAAGGCCAGAACCGGGCCCTCCGCTTACTACTTTCCAGGGCAGGCGGCGGTGGTCCCACATGCCTGCGTACAAAATGCGTGGATTAGTAGCATCCATGCTCAAATCAGCACAGCCAGTGTTGGTATCCACATACAGGATTTTCGTCCAGGTTTTGCCTCCATCTTCGGTTTTATACACGCCCCGTTCTTCGGTCGCTGCATGGGCAGCACCCTGCACGGCAACGTACACCACGTCAGGATTTTGTGGATGAATGCGTACAGACGCAATATGCCGGGAAGCCGGAAGGCCCAGGTGTTTCCAGGTTTTGCCCGCATCCGTGGACTTATACACACCGTCGCCATGCGAGGTCATCACGCCCCGAATGGCGTGTTCGCCCATGCCCACGTACAAAACGTTGGGGTCAGAAGGGGCTACGGCAATGGCTCCAACAGAGCTTGTTTTCAGAAATCCATCCGTGATGTTAGACCAGCTGAGGCCCGCGTCTTCGGTTTTCCAGATACCGCCGCCCACGGTTCCCATGTAGTAGAGCAGCGGATTGCCGGGCACGCCCACCGCCGCGACGCTTCGTCCTCCACGGAACGGGCCGATATTTCGCCATTTCAAACTTTTATAGAGACTATCAGAAGCAACAGCCACAGAAGGCGCAGGAGTGTCAGGTGCTTTTTTTCGTTTTTGTGAAAAGGCAGAATTTCCAACAAGAAAAAAAACAGCCAAAAGAGGCAGAAAAATTCGTTGCATACGCAGAAGGGTAGGTTAGGTTAAGATGCGTAGGCAAGTTACAGATTTTGACAGTTTTTTGTGAAAAGGAAAGTGCGGATTTCGCTGCTGAAACAGCGACTTGAAAATTAAGTGGGAAAGGGATTCATGGATTAGGGATTTTCCACGCAGGAAGTGTTTTATCTCCCCTCAAAATGAATGTATTGACCGTATGTAAAGGCGGAATTAAAGCTGTAAAAGTTGTTTTTCCAATTCAGCTAAATCGTTTTGGACAATATACCAAAGAATCTGATAGTCAACACCGAAGTATCCGTGAATGAGCCTGTTACGAAAACTTATCACACTATGCTATACTATTTCTGAATGGTCGTCTCGAAAAGCTTCTGGTAATTGATTTGCTGCTTCGCCGATAATCTCAAAGTTCCGCTCTACGGCATCAATTGTACGAATATCTGCCATGAAAGCTGTAAAATCAAGGCCCTGCGTATAGATTTTGATTTTGGAAATGGCCAAAAGCATATCGTTGATCAGTAGCCGAGGATCTCGTTTAGACGTAGATCAGGTCAGGTTCGATTGCAACAAAATAGGCTGGTTTGATACCATTGCGAGAGACCAAATCAACCGGCATTTGGAGGTAGTCTTCCAGGTCTTTGGCCAAACTGAAAAACTGAAAACCGATAGGCTTATTGAACTCAACCAAAATATCAATATCGCTTGTGTTGGTTGCTTCATTTCGGGCTACAGATCCAAAAAACGCCAGGCTGTCTATGGGATATCGTTGGGCGAGTATGGGCTTGATAGCAGCCAACCGAGCCCGTATTTTCTGTCTTTCTACAACCATAGTCTATTTGATTTTTACAAACCTATCAAATTTAACTAAATTAATCCAAACCAACGGTGACGGCTTATTATTTGCGCTCACAATGAGAACCGAACATAAATTCCTCGAACTAGGCAGCTATCAATACGGGGTGGTTGAGTTTTGTTGCAGCGTACTGTAAGCATGTGACCACATCAGCATATTCCAAATCAGGAAGCTCATCTTTGATTATTTCATCAATAGTGAGACCAACAGCAAGGAGTTCAAGTACATCAGTTACCCGAATTCTCATACCACGCATGCAAGGTTTTCCGCCACATTGATTTGGGTCAAAAGTTATTCTGTTTGGTAACATAAGGCTTGTTTTTCTACAAAGTTTTTCATTTTTTAGATTACAAAAATCGAACTGAAAAATCATCCTCTCCACTTCCTCACAAAGTATTGATTTTTTCTGGTTTTTCTTCAACATGCATAACCGTTCATCCTTTTTATACTGCGATAAATGGTGAAAAAACGGTTTACATTAATTGCCTCTATTCTTTCCATAAATGGGTTTTTGTAAACAGTGCTAGGGAATTTGCCTTTGAATTCTTTACCGGCGTTTTGGCTTACGCAGCGACACCAGCACGCCGCCGCCAATAATTAGCGCCATCCCCATCAGCGTGAGTAGTTCGGGAAAAGGATCGCCGAGCCAAAGTCCTAATAAACCCGAAAACAGGATGTTGGAATAGCCAATCGACGCCACCCGTCCGGCTTTATCGAAGGTAAATGCAATGGTCAAAAAATATTGCCCAAGCATTGCGATGATCCCCAAAGCCAGCAGCCCGCCCCAATGCGTGGCCGTAGTGGGCATGACGAAGTGCCCGACCAGGAAGTCATAGCCGTCGATGTGGAGGTATTCGCCGGCGAGCATGGAGGCAACCGGCATCAGAATGCCCGAAAGCATGAAAGACAAGATAATTGCCCGGGTGTCGTAAAAAGTACTTAGTTGTCGAATAGAAAGGTAGGCAATTGCCGTAAAAATAGCGTTGCTGAGTCCGATGGCATGATGCCCCAGCGGTGCGGTGAGGTCGGGACGGAAAATGAACAAGATGCCCGTGAAACCAATAAAAATAGCGCCCCACTCGCGCCTGCTGAGCGCTTCGCCGACAAATAGCCACGAAAAAACCGCCAGGAAAATCGGGTAGCTGTACTGATAGGTAGTTGCCGCACCAAGGCCGAGTGTTTGAACGGCGTAAAAGAATAAATAGAGCGATAGCGTGCCTATGACACCCCGAAAAACCAGCAATCCGGCGCGTCCTCCGGTTTGTTGCAGGGGGCGGTTCAGCAGGCTTACGAGTACAAAAACAACTCCCACGAGGTTTCGGAAAAACACCAGCTCGACGGTATCAAAATCACGACTGAGCCATTTGGCCATGGCACCCACGGTTCCGAAACAGACCACCGCGCCAAGCATGTAGAGAATACCTTTGTGCGAAACCGGCGGAATTTCTGTGGTAGTAATCGTTGCCAAAAGAAGAATGAAAGATTGAAAAAAGGGAATGTCAACGCTTTCCGGTCATCATTTTTTCTTCCAAAGCTTTGAAAAAACGGTCGCGGTAGGTTTCTCCCAAAGGTAAGGACGTCTTTTTATCAATAAAAACCTGATTGCCTTCAATGTAATTGATTCGATCCAGCGAAAGTATATAGGAGCGGTGAATCCGCATAAATTGCCGTGCAGGCAGGCGTTCTTCTACGTCTTTCATGGTCAGTAGGGTGACGATCCGCTCCGAGGGCGTGTAAATACTGACGTAGTTTCCCAGCCCTTCTACGTACAAAATATCCTGAAATTTTACCTTTTGTACCCGTGCATCTACTTTTACAAAAATATAGTCTTCTTCTTCTGGAACGGGCAGCGTAGTAGCAGCGGGCGCATTCTCCGAGACCGGCAGGGAGGTACTTTCAATTTGTTCGCGGGCTTTTTGTACGGCTTTCAGAAATCGGTCAAACGAAATCGGTTTCAGCAGATAGTCCAGCACGCTGAGTTCGTAGCCTTCCAGCGCATACTCGCTGTAAGCCGTCGTGAGGATCACCCGGGCGCGGCCTTTCAATAGTTTTATAAAATCAATCCCGGACAGTTCGGGCATGTGAATATCCAGAAAAATGAGGTCCACGGGTTCAGAATACACCTTATCGAGTGCCTCCATCGGGCCGAGGCAGGCGGCTGTCAGATTCAGAAAAGGCGTTTTTTGAATATAGTGCGTCAAAATATCAAGCGCACCCTGCTCATCATCTACAATCAGGCAATTAATGGACATAGTTTTGGTTGTTTTCTGGTAAACATGACTGATTTTTTTGTGCTTACATTTTCTTGATTTCTTGTGGATTTACCCTCAAAATCTACAACACGATCACCAGTTCCGTTGTAAAAAAATGTTCGGTATCGTCAATCGTAAGCGTGTGGCGTTCGGGATAACCGAGCAGCAACCGCCGTCGAATATTGTCAAGGCCAATGCCCGTTGAATTTTCTTTGGGACCGCTCCGTTTTTTATTTTTTACAAAAAATGTAAGTGCGTTTTCCGTGACTAATAAATTGATTATCAACGGATATTGTGCGTCATGTAATTCGCCGTATTTAAACGCATTTTCAACAAACGTAATCAGCAAAAGCGGCATAATGCGGCGAAAATGAATGTTGCCTTCGGTGCTGAAATTGACTTGTAGTCGGTTGGAAAAACGCAGCTGATTAAATTCAAGAAAATTTTCCAGGTGTTTGATTTCGTGTTCGAGCGGTACTTTCGACTCATCGCTGTTTTCGTTCAGAGCGTAGCGCATCATCTCCGAAAGCAGGAGCGTAGCCCGCGAAAGATCTTCGGAGAGCGGCAGCGATTGGGCGTATAAAAAGTTAAGGCTATTGAACAAAAAATGCGGGTTTATCTGATATTTCAACGATTGCAGCCGTGCGTCAACCACCTGCTTTTGCAGTTCCTGCTGATGCAACGCTTCTTTCTGCCGGATTTCAGCCAGTTTGGTGAGTTCACGCTGATCGCGAATTGCCCGCCGGGCGTATCCATAAATAAAACTGACCAGAATAATGTAGGCTTCTTTGTTACCAACTGCCGCCAGCACAAATCCTACGAAATATCCCACAGTGCCCACACTATTTAGCGAAGCAGCCTTATATTTTTCATTCTCCAAAATATTTTTTCCATCAAAAACCGGAGGGAAATCAAAAAAATGGACAAGACTGGCAAACCACAAACCCTTGATCGCACACAAAGCAAACCACAGGAGCAAAGCACTCAAAATAGCCAGAAAAAGCTGATTGCGGGCCAATAGCCGAAAACTTGTACGCAGGCTGATATAAAAAAAGACAATCGAGGGCAAAACAAGCAGCAAGGTAAGGCTCCAGTCAATCGGTTTGCCTTTGACGATCTGATCGAAAATATTGATGTAGGTCCAAAATGCCCAGCCCAGAATATGCCATACGACGATCCGGAATGGCTCAATTGCCGGAAATTTACTCAGAAGTGAAGGTTTCTCTACCCATGTACGATTGAGCGCGTTGAGCTGCCAATTGGCCAGAAGCCCGTTGAAAGTTAAGATAAACAGAACCGTAAGAAAAGAACTGAATAGCCGAATAAAGGTAATAAACCCCCTTTTTTTAAGAATTTCTTTTCCTTTATTCTGATAAAAAAGATCCAGTATCTTTTCGATTTCTTCGGGAGTAGTAAACGTAATGTGAATGAAATAGAAAAAACTTATCAAACACAGCAGGCTTAAAAAAATGTGTAGCGAGAAAACCGTATAATTTTTTTGACGAAGGGCAGGGATGCCTAATTCTAAAAAATAGATGTAATGCAAAAAAGCAGAGGCTACAAAAATAGGAATAGCGATGTGATTCCATTGCTGATAAATTCCGAAGTAATCCCACAAAAAAGCCACGTACAGACTACCGGTCACAGGAAGCCCCAACGCAGAAATCAGCCAGGCCGGGCGCTGAGAGGTTGCCGTTGATGCAGTAGAGTGTGTCATGAATGGAGCATATGTATCTTGTAAAATTTCAAAGGTATGGGTCAGAAATCATTTGGTCGAATGAAAAGGATGAATGCCGTGGATTAACTGACTAATCCCGACAAACCGTGGCCGAACCCTTTGGCAATTTCCTAAAAAATATACCCGAAAATAGAGCGCATCCCTACATATTTTTTACCTTTGTGTCAGTTTCAGGTGCCTCATGCTCTTTCAGGAGAGTTTTTAAGGCTTAATAGGGAATTCCGTTTGAAGCGGAAACTGTCCCCGCAACTGTACGTCTCACCCATAGTTTAGATGTTGGCTCAAACCCCAGCCACTGTATCCATCAGCAAGATACGGGAAGGCCCGAGTCAGCGAGACAAGTCAGGAGACCTGCCTGAAATAATCCGCGGAATCGGTTTTCGGAGGAAAAACCCATACTGCGTCCGCTGCATTTCGATGTTCGGACTTTTTTTAAAAATACTTTATTCATTACAAAATTGGTTACTCGCCCACAGGTTTGGTGGTTGGTGATGCTGCTGTTTTTGATCCTCTCAGGATCAAATTCCCTGCATGCACAGCACGACACAATTTCGTTGAATCCACTGACAGTCAGAGGGTTTGCGCCCGAGCGGTTTATGGCTGGGCTCAAAGTGCAACGCATTGATTCTGTGACAATACAGCAGTTTCGCTTTCAGAATATCAGCGAACTTCTGGCGTTTCATAGCCCAATGGCGTTCAAAAATTACGGACCGGGGCAACTCAATACTGTTGCCTTTCGGGGGACGTCATCTATGCATACGGCCGTTTTGTGGAATGGCCTGAACATCAATCAGCCAAACCTGGGTCAAACAGATTTTTCGACACTTCCAGTCGCCGGATTTGAGCGCCTTGCAGTTCAATATGGTGCTTCCGCCAGTGTCGTTGGTACCGATGCCGTGGGAGGAAGTCTCCTTCTGGAAAGTGCAGGAAGACAGCCCTCGGGGCTTCGGGCGCAGCTCTGCCGGCAGCAGGGAAGTTTTAACAATTTTCAAACACAGGCCGGTGCCACGTACGGAGGTAAAGCAGGAGCGTCTTCTTATTTTTCTGGAAAAACGCTCGTGTATGACGGCCAAATGAATAATAACTATGGCACAACCGAACGGAGAAATTACCTGTTTGAACCTTCCAAAAGTAGACAGCGAGGACTGGTGCAGGATCTGACCTGGAACCTGAGAAAGCAACGGCAAATTTCTGCACATGCCTGGTTTACAGATAATAGCGTGGTGCTGGCGCCCGAAAACCCAGTAGCTCGTGAGCAAACCCGCACGCAGTCGTACCGATCTATGGTACAGTATCAAACGCCTTCCTGGACCTGGCGCACAGCCTGGATTCGGGATTTGATTGAGTTTGGAAAAGGAGATTTTTCTACGCCCGAACATACCGGCACGGATCGCTTTGTGACTCGCCTGGAAAAAGAAAAAGAATGGAACTTGTCCAAAAACGGATCACCTTTGTCCGTCCGCATGGGGGCGGAGCTGGCGCATTATCGGACACGGGTTGAAGGCTACACGTTGCCGCTGATTACCGAAAATCGTGCTGATATTTTTGTCATGAGTCGCTGGCAGGCAACCGAGCGCCTGCTGTTTTCGGCAGCTCTTCGGCAGGCGTTTGTCACTCGTTTTGATCCGCCACTGACGCCTTCGGTAGGGGTCGATTATGTATTTTTTACTACCCAAAAAACTACACTTAAAGCCAAAGGCGCCGTTGCAAAAAGCTACCGCGTGCCTACGCTTAATGAGCGCTACTGGAAAACGCTCGGAAACCCGGACATCCGTCCCGAGCGAAGCTGGAACAAAGAAATAGGCGTAGAGTTAAAACAAAATATTGCTGATTCACAAATTCTTACAGCGTCACTAACAGCTTTTCATAATCGGGTAGACGACTGGACCTACTGGAATCCGGAAAGAAACTACCGGGTCGAAAACCTGCAACTGGTTGTAGCTCGGGGCGTTGAGTTTTTGAGCCGTTACCAAACTACCTATCTTCGCTGGCAGCTGGGAGCAACGGCGGGCTATGCTCTCACCCGTGCCTCTCAGGAACGCCTATACGACGCATATGCTGCTGATATTGTAGGCAAGCAGTTGGTGTATGTTCCTGTACATCAGGGAAATTTAACGATTTTCGCCCAGCGCGGAACCCTGCGCCTCACAGCGCTTGGCCGGGCCGTTAAGCGAAGCTATTATACCTTTGACAATTCCAGAAACCTGCCTGGCTATGTTTTCGTGTCGCTTTTGGGTGAAAAAACCCTGACATTGGCTCGTTTGCAGGCTACCATGCAGGCGCAGGTACACAATCTGACCAATGCCTTTTATTTAAATGTAAAGCGGAACGCCATGCCGGGCCGTAGTTTTTCGTTCACTCTTTTAGTTGCATATAATTCTGAATCAAAATGAAACAACAATTCTTAAAAGTAGTAGCCGGCGTATGCGTGGTCGTGGGGATGAATGCGTGCCGGGAAAAAACACCTGATCCCGAAGTGTATGAACAGGGAGTTATGGTGCTGAATGCCGGTAATTTTTTGGATAATAACGGAAGCATTTCCTTCTTCCGACGCGAGCAGTCGGAGGCGCAAAATGACCTGTTCTTTCAGGAAAACGGTCGTTCACTGACCGGAAATGTGCAGAGTATGGCGGAAGTTGGCGCGTATTCACTCATTTTGGTCGATAACAGTACGGCTGGTCAGGATAAGGTAGAAATAGTAAATGTAGGCACCTTCAAGTCCGAAGCTACGTTGTCGGCACCCGACATCGAAAATCCACGCTATGTCGTGCGTATCAACGACACAAAAGCTTATGTTTCGTGTTGGGATGCGACGGGTGATTTTTCCGATTTCTTCAAAAATCAGGGCTACATAGCGGTCGTGGATTTGACTACACAGACAGTAACCAAAAAAATTCCGGTGCCCAAAGGTGCGGAGCGAATGGTGAAAATCGGGAATGAGGTTTATCTGGGAGCCGTAGGCGGAACCGAAAACTTGACCGTCCTGGATGCCGCCACAGATCAGGTCAAGCGAATTATCAAAATTGGCGCTTCGCCTGATCCCATTGATGTAGACGCCAATGGAAAACTCTGGATTCAGTCAAACTATAATGTAGTACGAATCAATCCACTTACGGATGCCATTGAAGCAAATGTACGCGTGGGTAATCACGCGCTAAAGACTCCGTCAAACTTCGCCATTACGCCTGACCGCCGGAGCTTTTACTTCCTGTACTCGTTCTATGATCCTGCCGCCAACTATGCCCAAAAAGGAGAGATTTACCGATTTGGCATCGACGATACCACGATTCGTACCGATACACCTTTTCTGCGCCGGGTAGTGTCAGGCCTTGGCGTGGACCCTGCGCAGGGGCTTATTTACGGAGGTGTTACGCCCTCTTTCAAGCAAGCGGGCTACGTAGTGCGCTACCGAACCGATGCGAGCGTAGTTGATTCCATCAAGGTGGATATTTCCCCTTCGGGTTTTGTGTTTAAATAAGTGCTTAGTTTAAAGAAAAATGTGTGTGTAAATGTAAAAAAGTGTCAACCTTCTGGGTTGGCACTTTTTCTTTTTTGCAATATTATGGTTTAAAAACTTTTACTTAAAGAAGCCTTCTGGATCGGGGAGTTTTGCCCGTAGCAGTTCTACAAACTGAAAGTCAACGAGAGAAAAATTCAACCGGCGGCCTGTGTGTAAAGCCTCCCAGGATTTTGCAAAATCCTCCCGATGAAATTCGGCAATAGCGAGGTTATAAAACGTTTGGGCATAGGTAGAATCGAGTCTCGCTGCATGAACCAGCAATTGGTGCGATTCGTCCAGATCTGCGCGGTCGTTTGTCTGGGAAAAATGCCTTAACTCAACCGTTGATAAATCTACGATAAGCGGCACATTTTCGGGAGCAATCTCCACGCCTTTCCGGAGCATCCGTTCGGCTGCTTCAAACTGTTCTTTTTGAAAAGAAACCACGCCTAATCCCCAAAATGCATCCACATTTTTTTCATTCAGAAGATAGGCAAGATTGAATCGATACGTAGCCGTGTCAAGCTGCCCTTCCTGAACATATTCCCAGGCACGGGTCGCAAAAAATACGCTTGCTTCTTCCCGGTTGGCAAACGATTTGTCGCAATCGCTCAAAAACCGAATTTCTTCTTCAATCTGCTCCGAGGTTTTGCGTTGCTCACCAAACAAAGGAAGTACGTGCCGCTCCGTCAATGAAAGTGTTCGGGCCTGCGACAGGTTGGAGTCCAGCGTACGGGGCGTAGTGCTGGCGTATTGCATCGTAGTTTGACACACACCGGGCAGCGCAGCTCCCAAAAGGCAAAATAAACGAACTAAAATCTTCATAGTGAGTTAATAACGGATTCAAGCATTCCAGCCGAGGACGGGTGTATATCCCAACGCCCCAAAACGAGGGTTTATTGTGTCAGGAGCGGCTCCGCCGTTTGGTCTGCCCTTTCTTGCGTGTGTCGCGTTTATTGGTATGACGCATGTGTGGTCGTTTCTTTTTTTCGTGGAAAGCCCCCTGAAAAGTAGGATCTTCGCGTCGTTTCTGCTGGTCAATTTCCCGCAATTGGTCCTGATTTTCATCAAAAGGAGTCTTCACAGTTTCAAGCTCAGCCGGGAGAGATTTACGCGGAATTTCCGCCCGGATCAGCTTTTCGATAAATTTGATGTGATACTCATCCGCAGGCGTCAGGAACGTAATCGCTTCGCCGCTGTGGTTGGCCCGGCCTGTTCGCCCGATTCGGTGCACATAATCTTCGTAGATAATGGGTACGTCAAAGTTTATTACATGGCTGACCTCCGTCACATCAATTCCCCGCGAGGCTACATCCGTAGCGACCAACACGCGCACATTGCCTTCCTTAAAAGCTTCCATAGCGTTGATGCGCGTATTTTGGCCTTTGTTGGCATGTATAACCCGAACATCCCCTTCTTCTACTACCTTTCTCAGGAGAAATTTATACACGTTGTCCGCATTTTCTTTGCTTCGGGTAAAAATCAGTACGCGGCTAAATACCTCCGTTTGGGCCAGCATCCATTCCAGCAGGTGTATTTTGGTTAAAAAATTGGGCACCTCATACAGCGACTGCGTCACCATTTCGGCAGTAGTAGACTGCGGCGAAACCTCGACCCGCATCGGGAATTCCAGAAATTCAAACGAGAATTTTTCGACTTTTTCCTGAAATGTAGCCGAAAAAAGCAGGTTTTGGCGCTTGCGCGGAATCACTTCCAAAATGCGGCGAATCTGCGGCATAAAGCCCATATCCAGCATTTTATCGGCCTCGTCCAGCACCATTGTATGAATGTGCTTAAGAATGATTTCTTCTTTGGCATACAGATCCAGAAATCGTTGCGGGGTAGTTACCAGAATATCCACACCGCGCCGAAGCGCTTCAATCTGCGACTTGGGCCCAATGCCGCCGTACAACGCCACTGTCCGGATGTCGGTATAGCGGCTCAGTTCCACAACGGCGGCGGCGATCTGCATCACCAACTCACGGGTGGGTGCTAAAATCAGCGCTTTTGGCGAATCACCCTGCGCAAATTTAATTTTCATGAGCAACGGCAGCACAAAAGCCGCCGTTTTGCCCGTGCCCGTTTGGGCAATTCCCAGTACATCATGCCCCGCCATCGCCAGCGGAATGGCTTGCTCCTGTATGGGCGTAGGGGCGGTATATCCGGCATCGTCGATTGCGTTAAGCAATTGACGATTCAGTTTAAATCCCTCAAAAAGATTAGGTTGTATTTCCATGTCGCAAAGGTACGAAAACTTTACTGCCACCGGCAGCAGTTCCGGATCCGTTACGATAGCGCCTTTTCGGCTTCGTCCGGTACGTATTCCAGGATGTCGCCGGGTTGGCAGTTGAGGGCTTCACAAATCGCTTCCAGCGTAGAAAATCGGATGGCTTTGGCTTTACCTGTTTTTAAAATAGACAAATTAGCCAGCGTAATATCTACTTTTTCGGCCAGTTCGGTTAACGACATTTTTCGACGGGCCATCATCACATCCACATTTACAATAATGCTCATTACTAAATAGTTAAGTCGTTTTCCTGCTGCATTTCTATGCCCCGGCGAAAAATCTGCGAAATAATATAGACGATGCCCGCATTGAGCAGATACACACCGCCCGCATCAAATCCACCGCCATCTACCATGCCCACGGATATCCGATCAATAATCTGTTCCAGCCCTTCCGTTCGCTTACTGACCTGACGAAAATAGATGCTGCCAATAAAACTAACAACCCAAATCGAAATCAGCAGGTAAGCGGTTTTTTCAAAAAGCGTAGCCATTTGTACGGTAAAGGGATTTGAAATTTTAATGGTTTCGAGCGCATCTTTTATTTTTTCCCAAAGCTGAATATGCAATAGCGCAATGGCTATAATCAGACTCATCAGCATCCAAAATTCTACTTCGTGAGTTTGTTGAAATGCGGCCAGGTCGCTTGGTTGAGCATTGTTTTTAATGGGGTTGTCAGGAAATACAAAAATGGCAATAATATAGCCAATCATAAGGGCCGTGCGAACGATGGCCCCAAGAAATACCGCCCAGGCTACTATTCTAAGCCCGAACAAGATGTGTTCTGTTTTCATAGATTAAAATGATTTATTTTTGACAAAGGTAAAATAATTATTGATAAACAATAAATATTTATCTAAAAGCAATTTTTGTAATCGAAGTAAGTTTATGGAAATCAAAGGATTTGTCAAAAAATTCAAGAGAAGGCCTCGGCTTTTTACTTTACTATTAAATGTTAGGCTGATTTATATGTACACACGTTTATATTTGATTCTCCTGGCCGCAGGCATAGTTCAGCAAACGGCTGCTCAAAACAACACTTCACCCATTCAAATTCCGAAGCAGGATTTACTTATTTACTACGAAAAACCGGCTCAGGAATGGGTAGAGGCCGTTCCGTTAGGCAACGGCTATATGGGCGCCATGCTGTTTGGTGAGCCTGAAAAAGAACATATTCAGCTCAACGAAGGGACGCTTTATACCGGAGACCCAACCCGCACGTACAAAAGCACGGACATTCGCAAGCAGTACAAAGAAGCAACCGAGCTGCTTCGTGAGCGGAAATTTCAGGAAGCGCAGGCACTTATTACAAGCGAGTGGCTCGGACGTAACCATCAGTTGTATCAGCCTATGAGTGATTTTTGGATAGATTTTTCCCATCCAAAAAACATCATCACGGATTACAAACGAACGCTGGATTTATCTACCGCAACCGCAACGGTAAGTTACCGGGTTGGACAAACAACGTATCGGCGGTCGCTTTTTGCCAGTTATCCGGACCATTGCATGGTGCTTAAAATAACGAAACAGGGACCGGACAAAATAAGCTGTAAGCTGCGATTTTCTACACCTCATGAAGCTACCGCCCAAACCCAAAGCCGGGGCAAACAGCTATCTGTGCGGGCCAAAGTTCCGGGCTTTGCCCTGCGCCGAACCTTTGAGCAGGTCGAGAAATTAGGCGATCAACACAAATATCCTGAACTGTATGAAAAAAATGGGGAGCGCAAACCAACGGCTCTTAATCAACTATACGGAGAGGCTATTGATGGTTTGGGAATGGCTTTTGAAACCCGTGCAGATGTGCGCACGGCAGGAGGGAAAGTTGTGGCTTCGGGGGAGACTATTTCCATCGAAAATGCCGAGGAAGTGATTGTAGTACTTACCGCAGCCACGAGTTTTAATGGATTTGATAAAAGTCCGGCAGACGGAGCCGTAGACCCGGTAGCAACGGTAGATGGCTACCTGAAAGCCGTGGCTAAGAAAAGCTATGACGTGCTTTATCAAAGTCATCTGAAAGATTACCAACGGCTTTTTAACCGGGTAGCTTTGCAGCTGGGGCAGCCTACGCCACAGTCGGCTATGCCAACCGACCGCCGGGTAGAGCTTTTTGCTAATGGGCAGGATCCATCGTTTGCGGCCTTGTACTTTCAGTTTGGACGCTACCTCATGATCGCGGGCTCCAGGCCGGGCGGGCAGCCGCTCAACCTGCAGGGCATCTGGAACGATCAGCGTGTGCCGGCCTGGAATGGAGGCTATACCATCAATATCAACGCACAGATGAATTACTGGCCAGCCGAACTCACCAATCTGTCGGAGTGTCAGGAGCCATTTTTACAGGCAATCAAAGAATTGGCAATCAACGGCACCGAAACGGCTCGTACCATGTACGGAAACGATGGCTGGGTGGCGCACCACAACATGGACATCTGGCGGCATGCCGGACCAATTGATAGTTGTCCGTGTTCTTTTTGGCCAATGGCCGCAGGTTGGCTGACGAGTCATTACTGGGAGCGCTATCTGTTTCAGGGAAATAAAGAGTTTTTGAAAAATGACGTCATGCCCTTACTGAAAGGTGCGGTGCAATTTTATATGGGCTGGCTGGTGCCAAACGAGCGGGGTTATTTGGTAACGCCCATCGGCCACTCACCGGAACACAACTTTCTGTACGACGGAAACAAACAAGCCACGTACAGCCCCGGCCCAACCATGGATATGGCTATTGTGCGGGAGTCATTTGCCCGCTATCTGGAAGCCTGTACTACCTTGGGCATTGATGATGATTTTAGTAAAAAAGTAGCCGATAACCTGCGACAGCTGCTGCCTTATCAGCTCGGAAAGTATGGGCAGTTGCAGGAATGGCAGGAAGATTTTGAAGATAGTGAGGTACAGCATCGGCATTTTTCGCATGTGTATGGCCTGCATCCCGGCAATCAGATGAATTTTGAAACCACTCCTGAACTCATGGCGGGCGTTCAGCGCGTCATGGAACGCCGGGGCGATGCCGCCACGGGCTGGTCTATGGGTTGGAAAGTAAACGTGTGGGCTCGCCTGCGCAATGGAGAGCAGGCGCTCAAACTCATGACAAATTTGTTTAGCCTCGTGCGCAGCACTAAGTCAAGCATGCAGGGCGGTGGCACCTATCCCAATTTATTTGATGCGCACCCGCCGTTTCAGATTGATGGCAATTTTGGCACCACGGCTGGCATTGCCGAAATGCTCGTGCAAAGTCATTCCGGAGAAATTCATTTGTTGCCTGCCTTGCCCAAAGCCTGGAACTCCGGGAAAATCAAAGGTTTGCGGGCAAGAGGCGGTTTTGAAATTGATATGGAATGGGCCGATGGTCGGCTGATTCAGGCGGAGGTGCGGTCTACGTTGGGTGGTGTGTGCCGCATTCAAACCAATGAACCGATGCAGCTAATCGGGGGACAGGCACAGGCGGCATCCGGGCAAAATCCCAATCCTTTGCTTGATTTTGTACAAGCAGGAGCGCCCTTAATTAAGGACAGCTCGGCACTTGCGACAATGCCCATTTCGGCCAGTTATTTACAGGAACTATCCACGGAAGCAAACAAAGCTTATCGCCTGTTGCCAAAGTGACAATTTCAATCAGAAAGTACAGGTAAAGATTTTTTTTAACAGAAAACAGCCGAAGCAAATCTCCTGCTCCGGCTGTTTTGTTTGTTGGCTATTTTTGAAAATATACTTGATTAGCCCAGTCGTGCCAACGCTTCTTTGATGGTCACAATTTTAGCTTCGGCGTCCGCCTGTTTCTGACGTTCTTTTTCGACAACATCGCCCTTTGCATTTTGTACAAAGCGCTCGTTAGAGAGTTTTTTGGAAACCGATAGCAAAAAGCCCTCCGTATATTCCAGCTCTTTACGCAGCGTTTCGCGCTCGGCGTCTACGTCAATTTCGCCGGAAAGATTGATGAAAAACTCGTCGGAGCGTACCAAAAACGACATGCCTTCGGGTTGTTCCTGCACAAACGTGAGTTCCGACACATTGGCAAGCTTACGAATCAACGCTTCCAGTGTTTGGTAGCGCGTTTCGGAATCCGTTCGGATAGCAAGCGGCAGAGCTGTTTTAGGGCTGATCCCTTTGGTATTTCGCAAGTTTCGTATGGCAGACACCAGCTCAAACAGGATGTCAAAATCGGCCAGAATAGCGTGATCAATCGCTCCGGGTTGTGGGTAAGGTGCCAGGCAAATCGTTTCTTTCTCGGCCCGCTGACCCATATTTTGCCAGATTTCTTCGGTAATAAACGGCATGAACGGATGCGTCAGGCGCATGAGCGTATCAAAAAATTGAAGCGTTGACTGATACGTAGCGGCGTCGATTGGCGAGCCATATTCAGGCTTGACCATTTCGAGATACTGCGCGCAGAAATCGTCCCAAATAAGCTTGTAAACGGCGTTCAATGCGTCCGAAATTCGGAATTTCGTAAACAGATCCAGTACTTCCGTCAGCGTCTGATTAATCCGTGACTCAAACCACGCAATCGCCCGCAGCGAGGCTTCGTTTGGTGTGGTGGTTTCTACCACTTCCCAGCCTTGCGTCAAACGGAAGGCATTCCATACTTTATTACAAAAATTCCGTCCCTGTTCCACCAGTTTTTCATCGAAAGGCAGGTCATTTCCGGCCGGTGAGCTAAACAACATGCCTGTCCGCACGCCATCGGCGCCATACTTTTCGATGAGCTCAATCGGGTCCGGCGAATTTCCCAAAGACTTCGACATCTTGCGGCCCTGCTTGTCGCGCACAATGCCCGTCAGGTATACGTTTTTGAACGGGTACGTTCCTTTGTACTCATAACCGGCAATGATCATTCGGGCTACCCAGAAAAACAGGATTTCGGGCGCAGTTACCAGGTCATTGGTCGGGTAGTAGTAGTTAATGTCTTTGTTTTCAGGGTCTTTTATACCGTTAAAAACTGAAATTGGCCACAACCACGACGAAAACCACGTATCGAGCACATCCTCATCCTGCCGTAAATCTTCTTCGGTTAAGGCAAAAAGCTGTAACTCGTGCTGCGCTTTCCGTAAAGCTTCACGCTTGCTTTTGGCTACAATGCAGGTGCCATCGCTGAGGTAATAGGCCGGAATCCGGTGTCCCCACCACAGCTGCCGGCTGATGTTCCAGTCGCGCACGTTTTCCATCCAATGCCGATAGGTATTTTTAAACTTAGGCGGAATGAGTTGAATGGTATCATTCATGACATGTTCGAGGGCGGGTTCACTGAGGCGTTGCATTTTCAGAAACCATTGCTCCGACAGCCGTGGCTCAATCACCGCATCGGTGCGTTCTGAATGACCAACGTTGGAGCGATACTCTTCTACTTTCACCAGATTTCCGGCTTCGGTAAGGAGTTTGATGATTTTCTTGCGCGCCACAAACCGATCTTCGCCTACCAAAATCTGCGCCTTTTCGTTGAGCGTTCCGTCTTCGGCCAGCAGGTCAATAATTGGCAGATTGTGTTTCTTGCCCAGCTCATAATCGTTGGTATCGTGGGCAGGTGTCACTTTCAGACAACCCGTTCCAAACTCGATTTCTACATACTCATCCGCAATAATCGGAATCGCCCGGCCAATCAGCGGGATCAACGCTTTTTTACCAATCAAATGCTGATAGCGTTCATCCGTAGGGTTGACGCAAATCGCCACGTCGGCCATGATCGTTTCGGGCCGGGTAGTTGCAATCGTGACACTTCCGGAGTTGTCTTCCAGGTCGTAGCGCAGGTACACCAATTTCTGATTTACCTCCTTCATGTTCACCTCTTCGTCCGACACCGTCGTCCGCGCCTGCGGGTCCCAGTTCACCATGCGGTGGCCGCGGTAAATATCTCCTTTTGTATATAAATCAATAAATACATCAATTACCGAGTCGTACAAATCAGGCTCCATCGTAAAACGCGTGCGGTCCCAGTCGCAGGAAGCACCCAGTTTGCGGAGCTGTTGCAGGATAATTCCGCCGTACTTGTGCGTCCACTCCCAGCAATAGTCCAGAAACTCGTCCCGGCTCAGGTCGCGTTTCTGAATTCCCCGTTCTTTCAGCATCGCCACCACCTTGGCTTCGGTGGCAATAGAGGCGTGGTCAGTGCCCGGCACCCAACAGGCTTCCTTGCCTTCCATGCGGGCCTTGCGTACCAAAATATCCTGAATGGTATTGTTGAGCATATGGCCCATGTGCAACACACCCGTTACGTTCGGAGGTGGAATCACAATTGTGTAAGGCTCTTTGTCGGGATGAGGAGTGGAGCTAAAAAAGCGGTTTTCAATCCAGAAATCATACCACTTTTCTTCGATTTCCTGGGGGGAATACGTTTTTGAAATCATGAGTTTTGCTACATCGGGTTGACTGACAACAAGGCCCCACCGCCCGGTGGCAGGCCTGTTTTAAGGCGCAAAGATACAGAAAACCACCTAGCAATGATAGCACCGGCCTCAGCAGGAATACGGATTGATTTGTTAGGTTAAAAGCATAACGGCTAACCTGAGAATTGGAGATTATTCTTTAACATTCCTCTTGTACTAACGATTTCTGTTGTGAATTATCTCAAAACGAGAGTTTTGTTTGATCAGTTTGAGAAAGATTAAAAATCAGAAAATTTAGCCACTTTCGGTTATCCATACACAATGCCTCGAAGTGGCGTAAGGTTAGTAAAGAGAATTATCGGATCAGTCTAAGACAGGTTGTAGTGTTTTGCGCAAAGGTGTATCTTTCGGAAATCATCTCTAAAAACCCTTTACTCATGAAAAAATTTCTTCTTTGGTTGGCCGGAATTATTGGTTTTCTGGCCGTTGGGTTTGTGTTGGGGCCCGACGTGCCAGAAGCTGACCTCACCCCTGAATTGCCGGCAGTACCCCAAAATCTGACGGAATTGGCCGCCGAAGTACAACGCACAGAAGCGGCAGTACCCGATCTCAAACCCGACAATGGAGCACGCATTGTGTGGGCAGATACGGCCAATCGGCAAAAAACACCGTACAGCATTGTTTACATCCACGGCTTTGGGGCGAGCTGGGCGGAGGGCGACCCCGTACACCGGAACCTGGCCAAACGCTACGGGGCTAATCTGTACCTGGCGCGTATGCACGATGCAGGAATCAGCGATTCGGCAGCTTTTGATGACCTTACTCCCGAAAATTTTATGGCAGGTGCCAAGCGCGCGCTGGCGATTGGTAAAGCCCTGGGCGACAGTGTAATCGTGATTGGTACTTCGGCAGGAGGCTTGCTGACGGTGTATTTGGCGGCTACCAATCCTGACCTGAAAGGCGTTGTGCTGTATTCGCCCTGCATGGCAGTATATAATAGCTCGCTCAAAATGACTACGGGTCCGTGGGGACGGCAAATTTTGAAACAGGCAGCCGGCGACCGCCGTACGTCAGACTATGGGCAAGGCGGACGGGCCAACTACTGGTTGACGAGCTACGACTCCAACGGGCTGATTGCCCTGCAACAAACGATTGACGCCGTGGCAAGGCCGGAGGTATATGAGCGTATAAAAATGCCGGTTTTTCTGGGCTACTACTACAAAAATGAAGAAGAACAGGATAAGGTGGTTTCGGTGAAAGCGATGCAGGAAATGTTTCCGAAATTGGGTACACCTGAAACACAAAAAATTGAGCGGGCTTTTCCCGAAAGTGGCGATCACGTCATTGCGTCTCATTTTACTTCCAAAGACGTGCAGGGCGTGCAAGAGGCCACCGAACAGTTTTTGGAAAAAGTGCTGCACCTGACGCCGGTTGAGCAACAACGCTGATTTCGGAAAAATAAATAACAGGTACTGAAAATGGAAAATGCTCAGCAGTAGTTTTCCCTGCCAAAAATCCGTTACTTTGCGGCTCTGAAAGGCCCAAAGTAAGTAGGTCTGAACCAACGGAATTTAAAATCGAAAATTCAAAAAAAAGATGTCTTACGGTTTATTGAAAGGAAAAAAAGGGATTATATCCGGTGCGTTGGACGAAAACTCCATTGCCTGGAAAGTAGCCCTGAAAGCAAAGGAAGAAGGTGCAACCTTTACCCTGACCAACGCTCCGATTGCCATGCGAATGGGGGCGATTAACCAACTAGCCGAGCAGTGCGATGCCAAAGTAATTGCGGCAGATGCTACATCGGTAGAAGATCTGGAAAAACTCTATACCGAGTCGATGGACGTGTTGGGCGGGAAGGTTGATTTTGTGCTACATTCTATAGGCATGAGCCCCAATGTTCGAAAAGGAAAGCAATATGGCGATCTGAACTACGAATGGTACATGAAAAGCCTGGATGTGTCGGCGCTTTCTTTTCATAAATTTATGCAGGTAGCCGAAAAAGTGGACGCCATCAATGAGTGGGGTTCTTTTGTAGCACTTTCCTACATTGCTGCGCAGCGCGCTTTTCCTTTTTATAACGATATGGCCGATGCCAAAGCTACGCTCGAAAGCATTGCCAGAAGCTACGGCTACCGCTACGCCAAAGCCAAAAAAGTACGTGTAAATACCATTTCACAATCACCTACGCCAACCACAGCGGGTACCGGCATTGGCGGGTTTGATTCGTTCTTTGAGTTTGCTGATAAAATGAGCCCACTTGGCAACGCCTCGGCTGACGATTGCGCCAATTATGTCATTACGCTTTTCTCGGATCTGACGCGCATGGTTACGATGCAAAATCTTTTCCACGATGGCGGTTATTCTACCACCGGAATTTCGGAAGACTTGATGGCGATGATTCAGAAAAATGCCTGATAGCGACAGAATTTGCCCTTTAACCAAAGCCCCGCTCCTGAGTGGGGCTTTGGTTTTTTAAACAATATTTCATCCGTTCGTCCGTTTGGCGTTGTAGGTTATTGAGCCTGCCCGTAGCTTTGTATCAGACCAAAAATTCTACTGTGCCTCATGAGATTTCCCTTAGCACCAGCTCCCGTTTTTTTTGTAAGTTTAGCGTGGCTAGCCACCGCCTGCGGTCCAACGGCAGAACAAACTCCCGGCACACCGCCTGCACCCATTCATACATTGGTTTTTTTGGATAAAACACAAAGTGTAAATGTGAATCAGGCTTTCGTTCAGGAAAAGTACCGGCAGGCACTCGGGGACATTGTGGAGCAAAATATGACCAATAAAGGGGATAAGCTGGAAGTCTATTTTATACATGAGAATACATCCAAAGCCAAGGCTCTTTCACTGACGGTTCGGTCCGAAAAAGAAGGAATCCAAAACGCAAACGCCACCGATCAGGAAGCAATCGAAACCGCCTTTCAACTTTCGCTGCAACGAGAGAAAGGGATTTTTCTCCGGCAGTCGCTTGTGAAGTTAAATCAACAAAATACGGGATCTTCCAATCAGGCGACGGATATTTGGGCAAGCCTGCCGATTATTGCCAAAGCCGCCGAAAGCGGAGCCGAGGTTCGTGTGTACTATTTTAGCGATATGATCGAAAGTGTGAAAGGAGCCGATCGCCGCGATTTTCATACTACCCCTCCAACCGACGACGCGCAGGCCAAAGGATGGGCGCAAACGGATAGTAAAAAGTTTGAACAATATGCCATCGGTGCGCCACAGGTAACGGTTGTATCTCCGTTTGAGGCAACGGCATCTACCAAAGAAAATAATCCGCACGTCACGCACTATTGGCAGACGCTTTTCCAGGAGTTGGCTGGTGTGAGTGTCGAGGAATTGTAAAGCCAATTTTTTAAAAATATTCTGCTACTGCCCAAAACTGAAACCGGAGTTGGGCAGATAATTTATTTCTCCATTCATTTCCAGATTTTTGACGGTTGCCATGTAACCTGCGGGCAGCGTGATCTCATGCCCGACATTGACGCGTGTATTGTCGAGAGAAGTTGGAATTGCGCCACAAGCCCACACAAAGGGGTCATTCCAGGTGCCTGAGCGTTGGGTCTGCACAACATCCTGAGAACAAGGCGGCAGTGTGTACACGATTTTGGAAAATGCGTTTTCGCCTCCATCGTCGTCAGCCATCAGTTCAGTAAGTCCGTCTGAATCAAAGAGCCGTAAAAACGTGTCTGTTTGGCTTCCATTAACCGAGCGGGTTTCGATTTCTACCTGACCCGTTGCCAGATTCAGTGTGAGTGTCAGCTGATAATTTCCGGTACTATTGTAGGCATAAGGATGTACCAGAATGTAGTACACTTTGCCATTATAGAGCCATTGAAACCAATCGTTATCAGTCGTCGTATTCAGACAGATGGGGGGGCTTGTATATACATTTGAAGTTATAGGAAAAGCCGTTGCAGCCGCATTGTTCGGTTCGAGTACGTCACAAATATTAAATACCGAGATGGTCGCACTGCCGCTCACGCTACCTGTGCCCAAACTATTGCTCACGCTTGACAGGGTATAGGTCGTAGTCGTGTAGGGCATAACCGTCAGTTCAAAGGTGGGCGTCTGAATGTTACTGTACGTTTGGCCATTAAATTGCAGCGTCCAGGGAGCAATGCCACTCAACGTCACCGTGAGCGTGGCGGTTTGGCCGGACTGAATCAACTGACTTCCTGATAGAACGGCAACTGCCGGCCCACCAACCGAGACGGTAAGTGTATCGGAAGCCAGGCTTGTGCATCCATTGGCGGTGGTACAAATGGCTGAGAAAATGCTTGTGCTCGTAATGAGTACACTGCGCTCAGTGGCAACGACGCCATCGGACCATTGCACGCTTCCGTCGCAGCCGGAGGCTGTAAGCGTTACCGTTCCGGGTAAGGGAATTGAAGTATCAGAAGCTGACAAAATGGGTGGGACCGGTGGGGGGATAAGCGAAATCGGATCAGATATTCGACAGTTTCCGGCGGCACTCGTGAGACCTGCTACATAGCCCGAAAAGCCTGCCACCCAGCCTTTTGTGCCGTTAGCCAGAAAAGTCCCTGTAAAAAGTGGCATCGCCGGACTACCTGCGCCCGTCACTGCCGCCCAGGTAGCACCAAAATCTGTGGAAATATACATGCCCGTTCCGTTAGAAAGCCACGCGGGTCCTTCTGCGGAAAGGTGCAGAAAAGGAATTTGGTTAAAAGCGGCACTAACCTGTGTCCAGGTAGCACCACCGTTGGTAGTTCGGAGCAAAACGCCGTCGCCACCGACTATCCCTACGGAGCTATTCATAAAGGAAATGCTGGTAAGAAATTGGGTTGTGCCGCTATTTTGGCTATTCCAGGTAGCGCCACCATCCGAAGTTTTGAGAATTTTACCCTGATTCCCCACAAACCATCCCGTCTGATTATCCACAAAGTAGAGGTCTCCGGGTACGGGGTTACCGTTCAGATTACTAGTCTGCCAGGTTTGTCCACCATCGGTTGTGCGCAGCACACTACCAGTGCTAGTTGTTGCCCAGGCGTGCTGCGAATCGGTTGAGAAAAGATGAGAATGGCCAAAATCATTTTGTCGCAGTTCCCAACTATCTCCACCGTTGGTGGTCCGCCAGATTTGACCATCAGTCAGCCAGCCGGTAGTGACGTCATTGAACTGTACGTCCAGTATAGGATGTTCAAAGCGTTTCTGACTTGTCCACGATTGCCCGCCGTTGATGGTTTTGGATAGCGTGCCGTTTTGGGTGCCGGCCCAGCCGACTGCTTCCGTAGCGAAAGCCATGGAAATGATAGATTCCCGAAGAGAAGAGCCATACAAAGCCCAGGAAATTCCACCATTGGTTGTTTGCAGGATTTTGCCTGCTTCGGCAACCATAAAACCCTTTTGGTTGTCGGTAAAGAAAATGGCTTTTGGGTAAAAACTAAGCGTTTCATTGGAATAGAAATCCCAGGTTTCGCCACCGTTTTTGGTGTAAATAATACCCTCACCCGCCATAATCCACCCGTGTTGGCTATTGGTAAAATACAGGTCCCGGTAGTACAGCGCCGGCAGCGCTGCCGAAGGTGAAGTCCAGGTAGTACCTCCGTCGGTGGTATGTAAAAGAAGATTATTGCCGGTAATCCAGCCTTCTGATTCTGATAAGAATTGTACAGCGGTAATATCCTGTCCGGTAATGTCCCCCTGATTTTCCCAGGTATCGCCTCCGTTTGACGTTTTCAGGAACGTGCCATTGACGCCCACAGCCCAGCCTTTGTTTTGATTCAAAAAAAACATGCTTCGCAATAAGCGGGTAGTTCCGCTCGCCTGAGAGGTCCATTCCTGTCCGCCATTGGTCGTGCGTTGAATGGAACCATTGCTGCCTGTGATCCAGCCGTTTGAGGCATCGCTAAACCAGATTTTTTGAGCGGGAGTCAGTACATTTCCCGGCGCTGATGCCCAGTTTTGACCGCCATCGGTAGTGCGGTAAACCGTACCCGAACTTGCCAAAAGCCAACCGGTATCGGGAGAAATGAAATGCAGAGAAATCAATGACTCGGAGGAAGGAGCAGTCAACTTTTGCCACAGCGCACCGCCATTGGTAGTTTTGTAGACGGTTCCTTCTTTGCCAGCCGCATATCCTATTTGACTTGTACTGAAAAAAACAGCCTGAAAATCCTGTGTAGAAGGTAGTGGAAGAATGGCTGACCAAACGGGTGTATTTTCGGCAGTATACGTTCCTTCCTGCAAAGCCAAAAGCTGCCCGCTTGCAGTATGAGCCGGGAGCATTTCTCCATTTTTTTTCCAAATCACCGGAAGGACAGAGGATTGGAGAATGACAGAATCGTTTGCGCACAACGGTCCGGCAGATGCAGAAAGTAAGGGTTTAGACTGAACACCTACGGTAAGGGAACGTTCCAGAGGGCAGTTACCGCCCATATCGCAGGTAGCCTGATAGACGGTAGTAGTCTGTGGTGAAACGGTAATTGAGGATGAGGTCTGTCCGGTAGACCAGCGTACCGTTCCGTTGCAATTTGCCGCCGTGAGTGTGATTGACTCATTGTTACAAATATAATTTGTAACCGAAGATGTCAAAAGAAAATCAGGGGAATGGTTAGGAGAAATAGTGATAGAAGCCGACGCGCAGCTTTGCGGCGGAATAAGCCTCGCCAAAAAACCATGCAGCCCGACGGCAAACCCTGCGGCGGGCGAAATACTTGCCGCACGAGCTGAAAAATCAGCTGAAAAAGAACCACTCGAAGTCCAGCTTTGACCAAAATCAGCGGTGTAGTAGGCCGTGGAAGAGGTGAGTCCCCAGCCTGTCCCATCGGGATAAATATATACATCCCGGAATCCGGCATTGATGTTAAGGTTTTCCCAGGTATCGCCCCCATTGGTAGTTCTTAGCGTCTGTCCGCCGCCGGAGGCAATTCCAATTGACGTATTTACAAAAAAGACACATTGCAAATCAGCCAGCGAACCGCTGTTTTGGGTGGTCCAGTTAGACCCAACGTTGGTTGTTTTTATAATTGTTCCGTTCCGTCCGACGGCCCAGCCTGTCTGTGGTGTCACAAAATGAATGGCGTTCAAATCTTGTGTAGTACTCGTTTGAATAAACTGCCATTCCTGCCCGGCATTGAAAGTCCGGCGAATGGTCCCTTCGCTGCCAGCGACCCACGCCAGTGAACCATCGAAAGGGAAAATATCACGGAAAGAACTAAATAACCCTGAAATCTGCATTTGCCAGCTGTTTCCGCCGTTGTTTGTAAACAGAATAGAACCGTCGCCGACCGCCCATCCCTGATTTCCATTCACAAAGTTTACATCGTGCAGGTTAAAAGGAGTTTGAGAATCCTGCGTTTGCCAGCTTTTTCCACCATCGTCAGTTTTTCCAATATAACCTTCGGCGCCCACAACCCAGCCTGTACTGTTATTAAGAAAATGAGCACCCAAAAGGTCGTTTCGTAGCTGAGAACCATAAAGCATCCAGTGGTTACCGTTGGTGGTGGTTCGGAGTAATCGGCCTCCGGTACCGGCCAGATACCCGGTTTGTCCTTTCCAGGCCAAAGCATTTAGTTGGCCAAACTGTGCGGGGTTGTTTTGGTAGGTAAAGCTTTCTCCGTGGTTTGTACTCTGCATGAGACTCCCTTCGAGCGTACTGATCCAGAGGGTTGAGTCGTTGGGTAAAGCAATAGCTGAAATATTTTCGGTAAAAGGCAAAGTCACAGGTATCCAGGTCTGACCCGCATCCGTGGTTTTAAGCAGCGCTCCGTTGTACCCACCGGCCCAGCCGGAAGTGGCAGTATGGAAAGAGACAGCTGTAAAAAAACCTCCGGCGCCGCCAGTCTGTGAAGTCCAGGTATTTCCGCCATTGGTGGTGTACAAAAGGGTACCATTCTCGCCAACCGCGTACCCGGTTGTTTCACTGATAAAATGGACGCCATACAGCCAGTTGGAAGTTCCGCTGTTCTGCTGAGTCCAGGTAGTTCCACCATTTATTGTTCTCAAAATCAACCCATTATTCCCCACAATCCAGCCGTGGGTCTGACTGGCAAAATGCATGGCCTGTATTCCCGAAGCATTGCTCAGCCGGGATTCCGACCAGGTTTGTCCACCATCGGTAGTTTTAAAAAGTTGGGCATTTGCATATGCAGATACGATCCATCCGGTCAGATTATCCACAAAAAATACGGCTTCCAGATCTGTTTGGACGGGCAATGCCAGCGGTGACCAGAACTGTCCGCCGTCTGTTGTTTTGAAAGCTTTTCCTTCACGCCCAACGGCATATCCAAGCAGGCTATCAATGAAGGCGATATCCCTGAATTCGGTGCCAGAGGGAACGGGAGCAAAAGACGCCCATTGGCTGATTTGAGCAGTTTCCAGACTATATGTTCCTGCATCTTTTGCCAATAGCGTTGGAGACGTCTCGGGTAATGCAACGCCATCTCTTTTCCACACAAAGGGAGTATTCGCCGACAGTCCGCGGGCGGTCAGGAGCACCTGTGCATTGCTGCATAGGGTAGAGGTATTAGTTTCAATAGAAGGTTTTGGGAACACGACCAGAACATGCGACGCGGAACTTTGCCCGGCGGGCGTGTTGCAGACTGCGTAGTAAAGGGTAGTAGCTACGGGCGAAACCTGTATGCTATTCGAACTTTCACCGGTCGACCAGCGCAGATTTCCGGTACAACCCGACGCCGTTAAAGTTGCCGTAGCGCCAATACAGACACTCTCAGGACCTGAAATAGTGAATGCGTATGCATTGGCAGCGGAGGTTATACTAAAAAAAACACTAACTAAAACGATACTACATGTAACTCTATTCACGATCCATTTTACCCCTGAAAGCATCTTTAAAGCCATAAATAATAGAAAAACTATGCTCTCAAATATAAATGCATAATTTTTAAAATCATGTACCGTTCATTATATTTTAACTGAAATAAAATAAATAGTAACAAAGAAATATATTGATTTATGTATCTGATGACTGGAATAGGGGTTTTACAAAAAAATTTTTTTGAAATATGAGCAAAATCATATATCTACCATGACCAGCCCTGCAGTGGCACAATCCATTAGCGCAGGGTAGGCCTGTGTAGATGTGTTGCAAAGGTGCGGTCCAGCCCTGAAAGGGTGTAATCTACCAGCACAGGGTGCACCCTGTGCCGCTGTGCGGCAATTAATTCAGAAAGGTTTTCGACCAACAACCTGAAACCTTCCGGGAATGGCCCGGTAGCTCAAAATTTTGTAGGGAAGTAGATTGGCGGCTCGGTACCAGCCGTGAATTTCATCAACGGACCAATTGCCTGACGTGCTCGTGAGACCAAAGAAAAGATCCGTGCTGCTGCCTACCAGCTCGGGGGCATCCTGTGGGTTAGGGCGGATAAATTCATTAATTACGACAATTCCACCCGGCCGTAGGCACTGACTGATTTTGTGGATAACCTCCTGATTTTGTTCAGTGGTGAAATGATGCGCCAAACTCGACATCAGCACGAGGTCATATGTTGCATCCGGCAGCTGATCGCTCAGGATATTGCCCGGCTGATGAACCACCCGCTTTCCCATGCCTTGCCGGGCGAGGAGTGGAGCCGCTTTTTCGATAGCACCTGGTAAATCCAGAATTACAGATTGCAGGGACGGAAACCGTCGGCAGGCTTCTACCGAATGTTGTCCGTGCGACCCACCAATGTCGAGCATGCGTGTCGCATTGGCCGACAACGGTAGATTACGGGCAAACTCGCGCGCCTCCGAAATGGCCCCGCCATTCATTGCTTTTTGGTAAAGATCCCATTCGTCGGGGCCAAACGAATCGTGGTATTGAATGCCCTGTCCGGTGCGCAGGTAGTGGCCCATTTGATCCAGCCACGGCCAAACGACGCGGTTGTTGTAAATTGCCAGATCGCGTACGGTGTCTGGACTTTGAGCCAGAATCCACTTGCGAGTACTGCGGGTAAGGCGGTAGGTCTGTCTACGAAAGCGCAGGTAGCGCATGGATGTGAGAACGCCCAATAGCTGCTCGGTAGCGCGTGGATGTAGCTGACAAGCCGTAGCGATGCTTTCCGCAGAGCCGTGCCCCGCCTCAATGGCTTCAAAAATTCCGGCATCGACGGCTTCCAGTACGGCTTTACTCACGACCGGAAAAATCTGGGCATGCAGCAGCGGAAGTGGAACAAGTTTTAGCCGAAGCGCCAGCCATTCCAGAATATTATCGGGAAAAACGCGTAGTTGCATCAGCCGGCCCAGTTTTCACGGTCCAGGCTGCGGTACTGAATCGCCTCGGCCAGGTGTTCGATTTTTATATCGTCACTTCCGGCCAAATCGGCAATCGTGCGTGATACTTTCAAAATGCGGTCATAGGCACGGGCCGACAGACCCAGTCGGTCCATCGCTGTGCGCAGCAGCGCTTTGCCTGCTTCGCCTATTTCACATAATTCTTTCACAAGTTCCGGGGGCATCATAGCGTTTGAGTAAATTTCTTTGCGGTCCTTAAACCGTTCGGTTTGCCGTTCCCTTGCTTTAATCACACGCTGACGAATTTCATCGCTGCTTTCAGATTTTCGGGTGGAGGAAATCTGATCAAATGAAACCGGGGTTACTTCTACGTGCAGGTCGATTCGATCCAGCAAAGGGCCGCTTATTTTATTTAAATATTTCTGTACCACGCCGGGTCCGCACACACATTCTTTCTCCGGATGATTGTAATATCCACAGGGACAGGGGTTCATGCTGGCAATGAGCATAAAGTTAGAGGGGAATTCTACGGCCATTTTGGCGCGGGAAATGCTCACTTTGCGCTCTTCGAGCGGTTGGCGCATCACTTCCAGCACGGTTCGTTTAAATTCGGGCAACTCGTCCAGAAAAAGAACTCCGTTATGCGCCAGGGAAATTTCGCCCGGTTGTGGAAAACTCCCGCCACCCACCAAAGCCGCATCGCTGATGGAATGGTGCGGCGCCCGAAACGGACGCCGGGAAATGAGCGTAGAGCGTGCGCCTAGTTTTCCGGCCACAGAATGAATCTTGGTAGTTTCGAGTGCTTCCTGCAAACTTAACGGGGGCAAAATAGACGGCAATCGCTTGGCAAGCATTGTTTTACCAGCTCCGGGCGGGCCAATCATGATGGCGTTGTGACCACCGGCTGCCGTAATTTCCAGCGCCCGCTTGATGTTTTCCTGTCCTTGAACGTGCGAAAAGTCGGCGTCATAGTGCGTATGCGTATTTTGAAAAATATCCCGAGTATCTACCACCAAAGGTTCGATTTGACGTTTTCCTTCAAAAAACTCGACCGCCTCCTGCATCGTTTCAACACCAATTACATCCAGGTTATTGACAATTGCGGCCTCCTCGGCATTTTCAGTTGGTAGTACAAATCCCTTCATGCCCTGTTTGCGGGCTTCTATCGCAATGGGCAGCACGCCTTTGATGGGCCGGAGCTTGCCATCGAGCGAGAGTTCTCCCATAATGATGTAGTCTTCCAGCGACCGGTGGCAGGTAATCTGTTCGGAAGATTCGAGTACACACAAGGCAATGGGAAGATCGTAGGCGGAGCCTTCTTTGCGAATGTCGGCAGGAGCGAGGTTGACTACTACTTTTTGTCGGGGCATGCGATAGCCCGAGTTTTTGAGGGAAGCTTCTACGCGTTGCTCACTTTCTTTCACGGCGCTGTCGGGCAGGCCAACCATAAAAAAGCGAAGTCCCTGACTAACGGTAACTTCAATCGTGATTCTGGCAGCATTGACGCCGAATACCGCGCTACCAAATGTTTTGGAAAGCATACAATTGAGGGGGGGTAAGAGTGTATGGATTGGAAACAGGTAATTTGCAAAAATAAACTATTTAACCCCTGAATCAAGGCGCTCGTTTTCATTTTTAAAAGCGGATGCGCAGCACGAAATGGTTCGGGTAGTACCTGCAAAATGAGCGATTTTTAAATCTTGGGGATCATAGTGGGGGTTCATCGCTAAGTATTTTGATGAATAGTTTAGTGATAAGTTGCGGCAAAAAGCCCGGCTACACTTTTAAACATACGTAAAAAAACGTTATTTCGGTTATTCAATTTCATATTTAAACTATTTCGCTTGTTATACTATTTCTCCCGCTTTCTGGTCCGATTGGCTCTGCCACTATATGTTACAAAACTTTGTGTACGGAACAAATCTGCCGTACCCTCGCAGGGGCCGATACTTTTGGCGTCCAATCATTCGGGTTCTTTTTTTGATGCCGTAATTATTGGTGGCGTACTTTCTCAGCCCATACATACGCTTACCCGCGGGGATGTTTTTCGTAAACCTAAAATAGCCCGATTGCTGCGAGGGATCAAACTGATCCCGGTGTTTCGCGGAACAGAAGGGCGTGAAAATCTGAAAAATATAGATACTACCCTGGATGAATGTTTTTCGATTATGCGGAATCAGGGTACGGTGGTTATTTTTTCGGAAGGAGTTTGTGTCAACGAATGGAAACTGCGCCCGTTGGGCAAAGGCACGGCGCGCATGGCTTATCAGGCGTGGTTTGGCAACGACCCGGCGCTGCACAACCTGCCAGTCGTGCCCACGGGTGTTACCTACGAACATTTCAGAGGGGCTAATAAACGGGTCGTTCTCGACTTTCGACCGCCAATTTACCCCTCACATATAACTACAAATCCCGCTGAATATGAAAAATGGCTTCGGGAGTTTAACGCACTTCTGCGCAACGAAATGTGCCGGACTATTTTCGAATCCTCCACCGAAGAGCCGGAGGCTACCCAATTTTTTGCAGCCTGCTCACCGCTTCAGCCTTCGGCCTTTTTGCGGGGAATAGGCGCTTTGGGGCGGGCGATCAACCGGCCTTTGTATCGGCTTTATACCAAAAAAGTAGCAGCCCAGACAAAAGGAACCGTGTTCTACGATTCGGTTTTGTTTGGACTGCTTATGTATACGTATCCTGTATTAGTCAGTTTGCTGGCTTTGTTGGTGGGGGCTGTGACCCATTGGGCCGTGGGTCTTGGAGTGTTTCTGGCTTTTCCGTTGGGAGCATGGGCCGGAAACCAATTTCGACCTCAGCCGACGTCAGTCGCGCACCCGGCTGATACTCAGCATGCGTAGCATCCAATTGGGCAAAGGCCGCTGATGCTTACGCTTTTGCAGGTTGAGATACCAGCCGATTTTTTTGAGAATCGGGAGTTTGTGGGTTTCCACGAGTTCGATCAAGGTACCATCGGGATCTTCTACGTAAGCAAAGCGACCCGCTGCTGATTCCATGCCAAACGACCCGCCACTGTCTACCGTAAAGGGATAGCCTTTGCCCGTAAGCAGGCTTTTGAGAGCAGGCATGTCGAGTGTATCAAAACATACGTGAATAAAGCCGCAGTCACCCCAATAGCGATCGGCAAAGAGCTTGCGGGGTTCGCGGTCAAGGGCTTGAATGAGTTCAATCTGAACATTGCCAAGCAGCTGACTAAATGCTCCGTGCCGAATCGCTTTTTTGCGGACCACTACCCGGCGGTAGCGTTGATTGGGCACTGACGCCGGAATGTCGGCAAACTGAGCCGTTTGGTCATACACTATTTCGCACGGATTCAATAAAGTTTGATAAAAGGGCAAGGCTTTATCAACATCCGAAACACCAATAACTACCCCGGCAACACCGCCAATAGGCTTATCGGTTTGTCCAAACCAGGAAGAATCCTCGGTTACCTGAAAGGCATTTCCGTAGGGATCAACACCCCAAAAACCTTTGGCATCGGGAAATTGGCTTAGAAGCCCTACCTGTGCTTTTTGTTGCATCCATTCGTACGCTTTCTGAATATCAGGAGCTTTAAACCGAATGGCATAAATACCCAGGTCACCGGGTTCGGGATGAAAAGCGCATACTTCCGGTTCACGACTTGTGAACTGCCATATTTCCAGACCTCCTCCTCCGGCCATATTAAGGGCCATCACGGCATGTCTGCTATGTACTTCACCTCCGGTGTAGTCGATCATAAGCTTTGCTTCGGCCTGATCATTAAAAACGGGCACATCAAACCCCATCACCTGTCGGTACCATTGCCAGGCTTTGGTGACATCGGAAACGCCTACACCGACTTGCTGTATGCCGGAAATAAGAGGAGTATTCATCATGAACAAAAAATGGAATTAAGTTGAGTATAGGTTTAAGGTTATTTTGCTGTACGGAAAGAAGCTGATTTTTCGCCACTGACCCCGTACTTTTCAGTCCTGATTATAGATTTATAAGTCTTAATAATTTGAGCTTGCGGTGCTCCCGAAAAGTAGAGAACAAAAGCAACCGCATTAGCCAAATTAACCCTTAGATACGAATTAAATTCATACTTCCGGGCAGAAACGACCACCTCTTTGGGGATAATCCGAAATTGATACTTCCGCCTTGCCCGCAAGATAAACTCATAATCTTCCATAACAAGGTGGTCTTCCCGAAAACCGCCGAGCGATTCAAAGGCAGTGCGCGTAATGAACAGGGTCTGATCGCCACCCCGGCACCAAATACGGTCAAAGCGGGTGCAAAAAGCATTAAATTTCAGGAGGGTTTTATCAGAATCGAATTTGTAGCGGTAGCACCCCAACGTAAAATTTTCACTTAGCGCCTGCTGAATATCCTGTACAAATTCCAGATGAATGCCTACATCTGCATGTACAAAATAGAGAACATCGCCGGTAGCAGCCTTTGCCCCACAGTTCATCTGAATCGCCCGGCCTGCTTTGTTTGCCGTCAGTACAGTAGCACCTGCTTCCCGGGCCCGTTGGGCGGTTTGGTCAGAACCGGGCCAATCAACCACCAAAATTTCGTGCAGCTGTGACCCGCCAAACTGTTGCAATTCGCGGATCAGCCGACCAATCGTTTTTTCTTCCTCATAGGTCGGAATAATTACACTGATACGCATACAGGTGGCTTCGAGTCAATTTTACACGTTATTTCTCCAAAAACTGAAAAACAATTGTACGAAATAAATACTAAAAGTATGCAAAAAAGGGTGAGTTGTACATGTGCCTTCCGCCTATTTTGAGACAACCCTCGTATCTTTGACCCCTATTCTCTCTCACTATTTACTTTGTTTTTCTGACTTATGGACAATTCCGTACGCATAGATTCTTTCCAAAACAGCCTGGCAGGTTTTATGCAACAGGCAAGCTATTCAAAGATATTTGTCATTGCTGACGCGCGCACCCGCACGCATTGCTACAATCGGATCAGGGAGTTTTTGCCCCGGCATACGCTGATTACCGTCCCAACGGGTGAAAGCCACAAAACCCTTGCCACCTGCGAAATCATCTGGAACGCTATGACCCGTGCTGAGCTGGACCGTCATGCGTTGGTTATCAACGTGGGCGGCGGGGTGATTGGCGATATGGGCGGATTTTGTGCGTCGGTTTATAAGCGTGGTATAGATTTTATACAAGTACCTACAACGCTCCTGTCGCAGGTAGATGCGAGCGTGGGTGGGAAGCTTGGTGTTGATTTTCAAGGATTTAAAAATCACCTGGGCGTATTTCAGCTTCCGGCTGCCGTGTTAATTGATCCGGCATTTCTGGAAACACTCCCCGAGTCGGAGTTGCGGTCAGGCTTTGCCGAAATCGTGAAGCATTGCCTCATTGCGGATGCCGACAAATGGAACGAGATCAAAAGCCGGGATTTGAGCGAGCAAAATTGGCCCGATTTGATTCAGCATTCGGTAGAAGTCAAAAAAAATGTAGTGGCGCAGGACCCGACCGAAAAAGGATTGCGGAAAATCCTGAATTTTGGTCATACCCTCGGCCACGCCGTTGAAACGCACTTTTTGAGCAAACCGCCCCGGCAACGCCTGCTGCACGGAGAGGCAATTGCCGTCGGAATGATTATGGAGAGTTTTGTGGCTTTTCAAAAAAATATGATTGATCGCAAAACACTTGATGAGGTTGAAGAGTTTATTTTTTCGATCTTTGGTAAAGTCAGCATTCAAACCTCCGATTTGGATGCTATCGTCTCCCTAACACGTCAGGACAAGAAAAATCGTGGCAATGAAATACGTTTTTCATTGATCACTGGCGCGGGCAGTTGTGCCTACGATGTTGTAGTTACTCCTGCCGAAATGAAAAAAGCCGTCCATTACTATATGGGCCACTAAGTACAAAGTTTTATTTTAATGGCGTAAAGTGTTGACTATTACTGTTTAATACTATATATTTCATTTTTCAATCCGTAAAATTCTGCTACGTGTATGGTTAAGTCAGCTACCTTGCTTTTTTCTGTGTTAATCGCCTTTGTGATGGCGGGTTGTTCGTTTGGTCGTAAAGTTTTCGTGGAGCACGATTACAGTTATGAAACCAATTTCAAGGACTATTCAACCTATACCTTTCTTGAATGTGAAAGGGATACCAACAACTTGTGTACAGAGATTTATGAGTCCATTCGCCGGCAAATGCAGGCGCGCGGCTACAAGCTGACCGCTGAAAAACCTACGCTGCTCGTGAACTACGGTATTTTTTATGATAACCTGCGGTATCAGGGCTACATGCAGCCTGTGATCAAAAATTGGGTTGATACCGAAAACGACGGCTTCCGCTACGAACCCATCAAATATGCCCTCGACAAAGGCACGCTCATCGTTTCGCTGATTGACGCAGATTCGGATCAGGTGGTGTGGCGCGGGTACGCCTCCGGGATTTTTAACGGGCAGGATAACCCCAACAACTACTACCGAAATGTAGTACGACGGATTTTTGACCAATACCCGCTCTTTGCCAAAGGCTACGATCCCCGCCGCTATACCGAGGAAATGGGACGGTAAAGTAAAACTATATTTTTTTGTAACAGCGAAGCCCTCCGATGAAGAGGGCTTCGCTGTTTTTGTAGGGTAATTAGTAATCACATTGTTTAATTCCTCAGGCTGTTAATTTCCTGAAAACTTCTTCCAGCGATTCACCCTCCCGGCGCAGGTCGGACAGGGAGCTATCGGCCACGAGACGGCCACGGTTCAGGATAATCACGCGGTCGCAGAGGGCTTCTACTTCCTGCATGATGTGCGTAGAAAAAAGTACGGTTTTGTTGCTTCCGGCGGTTTTTATCAGCGCCCGAATCTCCGTCAACTGATTTGGATCAAGGCCGGTGGTAGGTTCGTCCAGAATCAGCACCGCCGGATCATGAATCAGCGCCTGCGCCAGCCCGACGCGCTGTCTGTACCCTTTGGAAAGCTGCCCGATTTTCTTGTGTTGTTCCAGCGTCAGCCCGCACAAGTCCAGCATTTGCTGCAACCGTTGGCTGAGCGCATTCCCTTTCAGGCCGTAGAGTTTGCCGATAAACAGAAGAAACTCTTTGACGTACATGTCCAAATACAGCGGATTGTGCTCCGGCAGGTAGCCAACCGCCCGCCGGGCCTGCATAGGGGCCGTGGCTACGTTGTGCTGCATGAGCTGCGCCTGTCCGTCGGTCGCTGACAGGTAGCCCGTCAGGATTTTCATCGTTGTCGATTTTCCGGCACCATTGGGCCCCAGAAAACCGACGATTTCGCCGGGGCGAACCTCAAACGTAAGCGAGTCGATGGCTTTTTGGGTGCCGTAGGTTTTTGTAAGATTGGAGACAACAATGGACATAGCGTGCTGATAATTTCGTAAAAAAGTTTGGTGCAAGATAGCAAAGCTGCGGCAGGCTTGCTACCGATGCCGTTGGCTTTTCGGTTGTAGTGCGATGGGTATATTTTTTTTACAAAGTTTAAAATAAAAGGAACACCTTCGTTTTTATCCTGTTTTTACCAAATCGTCTACATTTTTTATAGAAGTAGCTTCCTGGCAAACGTGTGGAATGATTTTTTACAATTTTTTCTTGATAATTTTATTTAAATCAAAGCATTTCCCCTCTTTTTTATCAAAATACCACTTATTTGTGATTTCGTAGATTTGCTCAAACGCCAGTTTAGTCCTGGTATATTTTTGATTTTTAGTCAAAAAATGCAAATAATCATGAAAGCAATCCGTACCTTCTTTGTAAGTTCTTTGTTCACGATGTTGGGTTTATTTGAGGCCGAAGCGCAAGATCGCGCCAAAGTAAAAGTAGATCCGGGCGTCTCTGTACATAATTACAAGCATCCCAATAAAGCGGCACAGGCACGCCAAATGCAGCCGCCCAAAGCCCGGCGCTACGGCTCGAAAGTTGGCATTGTGCCCCGTTCCACGCATCAGGCTGCGCCCACAGTTCCGCACGAAACGCCCAAGTATGCCCGGCGGCGTGGGTGGATTTTCTTTAAGAAATCAAACCCGCATACCACAAAGCTAAATCCGCTGATCAATCCCAATCATTATAAACTGAATGGTGCGCATTAGGCAAAATTCAGCTCAATGCTCAGCGGAATCATTCCCAACACCGGGGCTCATTTTCTGGCCAATAATGGGTAGTGAAGATTCTGTAATAGCCTGAATAGCCGAAAGCGAGTCGATGGGTTTGAGCCGGAAAGAATAGCTATATGTCTGAGCCGGAAGCAAATACGCTTCATGCACACGCGGCGACCAGCTGTCGTCACCGCCGAGTCCCATCTGCTGCATATCCAGACTGACCACCGTCACGGAGTCTTTTTGCAGCGGTGTACCGGGTCGTTTGGCAGCAAGCAGCGCTTCGTCTGTATAGTTGTGAACAGTAACACTCAGCAGCGAGTCGGCCATCGCGAGCAGTCCCAGGCCATCGGCATTGGCTACGGCCACCCAGCGAACGTCGGTTTTGTTGCCGTTTTCCTGCGCCATGATGTACGGGAAATGCTGCTCGTCGACGGAGCCGCTGTACAAGCCGACAGAGGCGCTGTTTTTGCGGTCGGAATAGGATTCAAAAGGCCCGCGCCCCAGCCAGGAAATTTGGTTGAAGGCGGCAGGCATTTGAAACTGAAACCCGATTTTGGCCAAAGAGGCCGGCCACGTACCGCCCGGTGTAAAGGTATTTTGGGTATGAATATCGCCGGTAGCGTAAACGGTATAGATAGAACTGACTACAAAACTTCCGGTTTTGCCCTGAAGGCTTTTGATCAAACTTACTTTATACACATGCGGGTTAATTTTTTCGACCCGTAAATCAGAGCCCATCAGCCGCATGGAATCGAGCCCGGCAGCGCGCCAGCGGGCAGCGAAGCTTTCGGTCCCGCCGCCTTCGTCGTTATCGGTAGGCACACGCATAAAATTGGCATACAGACCGCTTTCGAGCAGTTCGGTTCCTTTGTAGATAAAGGACGTCATTCGGGCGGTTTTTCGGTCAAAACTAACGGAGAAATCCTGACCGGTGAGCGTAATGCCTTTTCCTCGAATGAGCCCCAGCTTCAAAGGAGTACTTTTTGAATAAACAATCGCTTCGGGCTGCGGAGTAGCCAGCCGAATCGGGATTTGTTGCCAGGCTACTTCGTGACCGGCTTTTGCCCATGGAGTAGTTTCTTTGGTTTGAATGCTGAGGTTTAGAAAATAGACGGCACCCGCCGGAGGATTTTCGGGAAGAGTATAGGCCAGGGAAATGTCCTGTGTTTTTCCGGCTGCTGCCGAGAGGGTCGGAACCATGCCTTCCTGAATCGTTCGCCCGTTTTCCTGAACCTTCCACACGAGTTTGAATGGGCTCAGCGAGAGAAAATCGTAGGTGTTTTTTAATTTAATGGTTTGAGAGTTCCCTGAAAGGGTATCGGCGGCTACAAATTTCACTGCCTGATATACCTTTTTTACTTCGTGGAGCTCGGGTTGTGGTGTACGATCCGGGTTGACGAGCCCGTCGCCTGCATTGGCACCGTCGATATAATTGATGTGGTTCCAGTACGGCCGACCATCGGCGGTTTTGAGTCGTAGCCCCTGATCGACCCAATCCCAGATAAAGCCTCCCTGCATCGTGGGGTATTTTTCAAACAGATCCCAGTATTCCTGCAAATTGCCGACACTATTGCCCATAGCGTGGGCATACTCGCAAATGATCATGGGCCGGGTATCATCTTTTTTTACGAGTTCAATCAGGTGGTCAATGGACGGATACATTACCGACACAATATCAAAACTGCTCAGGGTGGTGGGGCCGTAGTTGGCGCGGCCTTCGTAGTGAATCGGTCGGGTTGGGTCGGCGAGGCGAATGAAATCAGCCAGGGCTTCAAAATTTGCTCCGTTGCTTGCTTCATTGCCCAACGACCAGATAATGATGGACGGGTGGTTTTTGTCGCGCTCTACCATCGCCCGGCCACGGGCCAGAAAAGCTGATTTCCATTCGGGCTTATCGGCCAGAATTATATTTTTATACCAAAGCTCGTGGCTCTCAATATTGGCTTCATCTACTACGTACAGCCCATATTCATCGCACAGATCATACCATTCGGGTACGTTGGGGTAATGCGAAGCGCGCACGGCATTGATGTTGAACTGCTTCATCAACTGAATGTCCCGAATCATGGATTCCCGGCTGATGACACGCCCCGTTTCGGGATCAAACTCATGGCGATTGACACCTTTAAACATAATTGCCTTTCCATTGACGAGTAGCTGCCCGCCTTTTAGGCTAATTTTCCGAAAACCAACCCGCTGCCGAAGGGCTTCCTGAACCTGACCGTCGGGGCTCACAATCTGCATCGTGAGCGTGTACAAATAGGGCTGTTCGGCATTCCAGGTTTTGGGTGCGGGCAGCGGAATCTGTTCCCGAACCGTAAGTTCTGCGCCGGGTTCCAGCATATCAAGAGTACGCTTGATGGCGGGGACTACTATTTGCCCGGTGGCGTCATACAGTTTCGTAATGAGCTGATAGCCATATTGGGCCTGTGCGGTAGCGTTGCGGGTATAAACATTGACTTTCAGCGTACCATTCTGGTAATTTTCGTCAAGATCCGTCTGGACAAAGTAGTCGCTGATGTGCACGAGTGGCGTTGAAATCAGGTACACATCCCGGAAAATGCCGGAGAGTCGCCAAAAATCCTGATCTTCCAGATAGCTTCCATCCGACCAGTTGATGACTTCAACCGCCAGATGATTGACCCCGGTTTGTACCAACGGCGCTATATCAAATTCAAAAGGCGCCATGCCATCTTCGTGGTAGCCCAGCAGCTGACCGTTGAGCCAAACGTAGCAGGCAGATTGCACCCCGTCGAAGTGAAGGACCAGCGGTTTCTGTTGCCAGGCCTGGGGGATGGTAAAAGTAGTTCGGTAAAGACCTACGGAATTGGTATCGGCTGTAATCCGGGGTGGAGTGGCTTCAAACGGATGCTTGATGTTGGAAAAAATAGGGCGGTCGTACGGCCGATTTTCCTGGGCGGCTATCACCTGCCAATGCGACGGTACCGGCAGATTGTCCCAGGTGCTGGTAGAGGTTGTGGGCAAAAAAAATGTATCTGGAACTTTGGAAGGATGCGACACCCATTTGAACTTCCAGGTACCATTGAGCGATTGAATCAGGCTCGATTTGCCGTTGGGAGTCAGGGCGTCAGCTTCGTTGGAGTACGGAATAAAATGTGCCCGCGGACGCTTGGTGTTGCTGCTGATTACTTCGGGGTTTTCCCAGTCAGGCAGCGCCGTCTGCGCGTGTAAAAGTGGAGTGAAGAGGGTGAGGCCAAGGCCGAAGCAGAGGCGCTTAATTGTATATAAGGACATATTATTAAATCAAAAATCAAGCACGAAGAGTAAGTTTTACCAACACTATTGAATCTGGAAAGTACTTTATCTTTCGTAGAAAGGCAAAAAAAACAAGGTTTGTCAGGTCAAAAACGGCCCCAAAGACTAATTTATTTCGATAAAGCATTTAATTTGTCGCTTTCACCAAAAAAACTACCCTATGCTCTTAGCCGTAGATGCAGGCAACACAGATACTGTACTTGGTCTTTATGACGGAAAAAGTCTCCTGCACGTGTGGCGTATACGCTCAGCAACCTCCGAGTCGGTGGTTCATTACGAATCTCAGGTTCGGCTGTTTTTTCTGGAAGCCTCCCTTTCGTTGCAAAGCGTCAGTACGGTAGTTCTGAGTAGTGTAGTTCCGGATCTTACCCCGGTGCTGCGGCACATGCTCCTGTCACTCTTTGGAAAAGACCCCATACTGGTCGGCCCGGAAAGTTATCCGGAGCTGGAAATTGCCATTGACCATCCCCACGAAATCGGCGCCGACCTCATTGCCAACGCCGTAGCAGCGCACACCCGCTATGCCAGAAATTGCGTCATCGTTGACTTTGGCACGGCTCTTACCTTCACGACAGTTTCGGCGGCTGGGCAAATTTTGGGTGTTGCGATTGTGCCCGGTTTAAAAACCGCTGTAAAAGCGCTTTTTGCCAATACCGCTCAGCTACCCGAAGTGCCGCTGCAATTGCCCGCCTCGGCCATTGGTAAAAATACCGTTCACTCGATTCAGGCAGGCATTTTGCTGGGTTATGAAGGTTTGGTAAAATCCATGATCCGGCGTATCCGCGAAGAGCTGCACGGCGATTGCATTGCCGTGGCGACGGGCGGTCTGTCGTCTATTATCCAAACCTTACAGGATGAATTTGTAGAGATTGACCGCAGCCTCACACTCGATGGCCTTCGGCTAATCGGTGAGCGGCTTTCCTGATAAAACTCCGTTAATTCCTTCATTTTTAGACTCCTTTTTTAGAAATATTTCCTGAAAAAATCTCGTAAAGCCACTTTCTATATGAAAACCTGTATGTCAAAATACAGGTTTTTCTGTTTCCGAATGTAGGGAAATGCCAATTGAGCTGCGGGCGTTCAATGTCGAACTTTGTTCTATAAAATCAACCAAACGTAACACATGGAAAATTTTGTAGCAGAGTATGGAAATGCCCTGGTAGCGCTCGTGTCGGGAGCGATTTGTATGGCCCTTGGCTGGCACAAGTATTCGTTGCATTCACAATGGCTCAGCGAATCCAAAAAGGCAAAAGCACGCGTGATTAAGCTGGAAAAAGTGGAGATTGAAACCGACGGAGCTTCCTACGAAATGGAACGACCAACGTTTCGGTACCACACGACGGGCGAAATTTTGGTGGCTAAGGTTAATCAGTTGTTTGAAAAAGGACAACTCAAAGTAGGTCAGGACCATACGGTGCGTTACAATCACCGTACGCCGGGCCGCATTCTTTCTGAAATGGCCGAAGACTATGCCCTGCTTATTGCTTTTGGAGGGCTGTTTCTGGGCGGTGTCCTGATTCTTATTTCCTTGATTCTCTTCCTGAACTAACGTTCCAAATCACCCATAACGATTTCCTGCCCCATGAAACCAACCCTGCATTCTCAGGACGAAACCGATGTTTCGCTTACTGCTCCTGAAACCGACGAAGGCTTTTTTGCCGTCCTGCTGGATATTACCAAGAAGCACCCGTTGCTGTTTACGTTCTTTTTCCTGATTCCATTTGCCATTCTGTTTGTCTCTTTGGGGCTCAAATGGTTTTATCTTTTCTACGATACTACACACTATCTGACAGACTTCCGAATGGAAAACGGACGGTGGACCGATACCCATCCGTTTTTTTCTCCCGGCATGGATAAGTACATCCGCGAACTCGATATTGCCGGATTAGTTGGTGGGTTCGTAGGGATTTTTATTGGTTTGTACCTGACCGTTACGACCGAAAAACTCAATCGGTTAAAAGATCGCCTCAATCAACAGGAAATGGAGCGAATCAAAACCCAAACCGGGCTGCTCGTGCAGGCTACACAATCGTTGAACACGATCATGATTGATGTGAGTGGGAAGGTGAACGAAAAAGTGCAGCTCATGGAAGGTACGCGCGAAACGCTGAATGGTATTTCGCAGGTAATTGAATCGGCCAAGTCCCAGGGAAACAATCTGTTGGTGTTGTCCAATACGGCCCGAATCGAAGGGATTTCACCCTATCGCATGGACTATGTAGCCAAACATGCTGATCTCAAACCGCACGAATTGCGCAACGCCACACAGTTTGACTATGCCAGAAAAGCCGAAGCGCTGCTTCGCGATTGCACCGATGTGGAAGCGCAACTGATCGAAACAGCGCTTTATCTCCAAAAAATCGGCAGTGATGCCCAGGTAGAATTTGTAACACTAAACGACCAGAACGAAGGCGCCAACCACGCTTTTTTAAAATATCTGGGCAAAGTTTTTAACGAACACGTGCAGGTAGAAACCTACCGTACAGGAAGTAACGTGCCGCTTTCGGCGCAGGAAACCGTGCCTCACCACAACCGCTTCATGGTTCCGGCGCAACAGTCGGCAGATGACACCGACCCGCAGGCTATGCTTGTGCGTCTCTTGTACGACCAACACGCCAAGGCGATTCTGGATATGCAGGACTTAGGTGTTCGAGTTACAAAAATTAACAGAACTTTACCCATTCAGCTATTCATCAGCTCCCCGCAGGAGAACAAACCCGGTCTTGCGCGCAGTAAATGCGTATGTATTTTGGGCAGTGGGCTGAGTTCAAGTGGGCGCTCTTCAAAATTGACGGCTTTCCTGACAGATGACCCACACATTATTGCTTCCATGACGGAGCTTTTTTATGACTACAAAGCGGATGGAAAATTGCTGACGCATGAGATTATGCAGGCACTTCCGACGGATTTTTCCAAAGCGCGTACTCTGAAAAAATAGCTCTATGAACACGCTCACTCTGATAAAAAAAGTGTGGCCTTTTGTAAAAGTCTACCGCACAGCACTTATTCTGACACTCAGCCTGACCGTCGTGGGCGCCTTGCTGGCACAGGTTACGCCCCTCGTCATGGAGTATTCGGTAAATACCGTGCAAGGCATGCTCGATACCGGCCTGCCCGATCAGCAGGAAGTATGGCTGATTGTGGGCGGGTTGGCGGCTATTCTTTTTGGAAAAGAAATTCTGAATCTGTTCGTACAACTGGGACAAAAGTACCTGAGCGATCGCCTGCGGTTTAACCTTTCTGCTGATCTGTACACACACACCATCAACCGGATCGTGAGCTACCATCTCACCTTTTTTGCGTTACCCCAAAATCAAACGGGTCGGCTTGAAAAACGCATTGATAAAGGCATCGAAAGTCTGGCAAAAACCGTCAAGAATATTTTCGTGGATATTTTGCCGATGCTCGCCAATGCATTGCTGGCGCTGGCTTTGATGTACAAGAAAAATATCTACGTGGGTATTTGCGCTACGCTTATCATGCCGCTTTATGCGCTCATTAGCCGCGAACAATCAAGGCGGCAAAAACAGGTGCGACATGATATTCAGCGGTTTAGAGAAGATAAAGCCAATTCGCTGTTTAGTTTATTGGAATCTATTTTTGTGGTAAAATCGTTTGTCCGGGAAACCTACGAATCGGGTCGGCAAAGCCACCTTGGGTTGTCGCTCTCCACGACCGAAATCCGACATCACCGCACCAACTACCTGTTCGATGGCCTAAAAACTATTGCTGAGCAGCTGGGTGTGGTGATGGTTTTTGTGGTTACAATTTACTTCGTGCTGAATCAGCAAATGACCGTTGGCGCCATTCTGCTTCACCTCATGTTGTTCAACAACGTATCTGCTCCCGTGCGGCACCTCCACCGCATTTACGACGAATACTCGGAGGCACTTTCGTATGCCGAAGGTTTCTTTGACATGATCAATACCGACCGCTTTTTACCGACACCGAAGGCCTTGCGTGGAGAAACCTTTTCAGGAAATTTTCAGGTCAAAGAAGTTGACTTTGTGTATCCCAACGGCACGCAGGCGCTACGCAACGTTTCGATGGAAATCAGGCAGGGGCAAACCACGGCTTTGGTTGGTTTGTCGGGGGCGGGCAAAAGCTCTCTGATGAATCTTCTGGCCGGTTTTTACAGCCCGACGCAGGGTAGCATTTTGCTGGACGGCCTTCCGCTGGAAGATTATAATAGCGATTGGGTGCGCGAAAAAGTGGGGCTTGTGATGCAGAAAAACCATATTTTCTCCGGCTCCATTGAAGAAAATATTCGCTACGGACGCATGGATGCCACTCCCGAAGACATCCGGGAAGCCGCCCGACAGGCGAGTTTGCACGAACAGATTATGCAATTGCCCAATCAGTACGACTCAGAAGCCCGCTCGCTTTCGGGCGGGCAGCAGCAGCGCATAGCTATTGCGCGGCTTTTTCTTAAAAATCCCCCCGTAATTTTTCTGGATGAACCCACCGCAAGCCTCGATGCAATTACGGCGGAGCAAATCAAAGACAGCCTCGACGCCATCAAAAAAGACCGAACGGTGGTCATCATTTCGCACAACATCAGTCAGATCATGGACGCAGACCACATCTACGTGCTCAGCGAGGGAGTCGTGGTGGGCGAGGGTACGCACGAGTCGCTTTATAAAGCCGGTGGACTGTACCGTCAGATTATTGACTCCAATGCGCGTACGCTCAATTTGGGGCGGCTTGCGGCTACGGTGCTGGGCTAAATTCATGCTCAAAGACAGTTTTTGCACGCTATACAGGTAAACCTATACCTATGAATTACAGGTCTTCCACGAGTTTAAATGTAGGTGTTTCGGGATGGTGCTGCGCAGCACATTTAAAGAAATTTGTATCGTACAAACAACACATGCACGTACAACAAATCACTAAACAAAACCAGTAACATAAAAGCCTTTCAAATCATGACTACCATCAAAACCTTTGTCATTCGTCACCTGGCTGGTGCAAAAGCCAATCAAATCGAAGAGTTTGATTTTCAAAAACATAGTGAGCTTACCTTTGGCCGTGCTACCACCAACGACATTCAGTTTGATCCTGACCTGGATACAGTTGTGGGCCGTGAGCACGGCAAAATTGTGAAAGACGGGGAGCTGAGTTTTAGCGTGGTAGATCATGAAAGCCGCAATGGACTTTTTGTTAATAAAAACCGGGTTAAAGGATCCGCTAAGATTAATCCGGGCGACGAAATCCGGTTGGGTACCAACGGTCCCGTATTTGTGTTTGATCTGGACCCGCGCCCGCAGGAACTTATGGCCGCCACGCGCCTGGTAGAAGTGCCTTCCAAAGCCACCGAAGAGTTTGTGCCTGCCGGAATGCCCGACACCGTTTCGCCGGAAAAGAGCGGAATCGGCAAGCAGACCTTTGAGCGCGTGATTACCTATGAGCGTAAAAAATCGCAGCGTACCCTCGTAGCAAGCCTGGTGGGTGCTTTGGCCGTACTGACCGCCCTTGGCTATGTATTTAAAGATAAAATTCGTCCGGCTACTACCTATGTCAAAACGGACACGACGATTATTCAGCAGGTAAAATCAGAAGCTTTTGATCCGGAGGCCATTGCCAAGGCAAATTTGGATAAAGTGGTATTTATCGAATTTGGCTATAAACTGATTTACACGCCTACGGGAGATGATATTTACCATCAGTACTACCAGCAAAAAGACCCAAAAACGGGCCAAATCACCGAGATTCCGCTATATATCGAAGTAGAGCCAGGGAAAATTGAACCCCTGCTGGGCTTGAAAAAAGATACGCCTGTGGGGCGGCCCATCGCCGTTTCGGGGGCAAGTGGCTCCGGGTTTATTGTGGATGAAAATGGCTTTATTCTAACCAACCGACATGTAGCAGCGAGCTGGAATTCCTACTACTCGTTTCCTCAGGATGCATTTCCTGGATTATTACTACAAAATACTGGTAATCAATGGAAAATAAGCGGACGGGTCGATAATCCGATTCGTTGGGTGCCTGCCGAAACATCCTTCTTTGGACAAAAGCCTATTTCTGGAAAAATTATTGAAGGCGTCAATACCTACATGGAAGTTACGTTCGCCAAGAACGATCAGCGTACACCCGGCAAGGTGGTCAGGATTTCCAACAAGCACGATGTGGCTATGATTAAAATTGATTTGCCAACCAAAATGGAAGCCGTGAGCCTGAAAGATGCTGATGCTACCATGGCGCCGGGCCAGAAAGTAGTGGTGATGGGTTATCCAGGAATTTCGCCCGATGTAGTCGTGGCAAACAATGGCAACGATTTTTCTAATCGGGGTACGCAGGTAATCACTGTGCCAGATCCAACGGTAACCGACGGTAGTATTGGAAAAATTATTCGTGGAACCACCAGCAGCTCACTCGAAAGCGGGGTTGCGGGCTATTACAGCACCATGGGCGACTACTATCAGCTGACTGTTTCGGCTACGGGAGCAGGCAACAGCGGCGGGCCGGTATTTGATAAAGACGGCAATGCGATCGGAATATTTACCGCCAGCCAAACCGATCAGCAGGGCGCACGCATCACCTTTGCGGTGCCGATTCACTACGGAATGGAACTCATGGGAAGTAAGAAAGTCATTAATTAATCAACGAAGGCTATGCGTGGAGGGCTGTCAAACCGAACAATTGGAAAGTACATGTTGACCAAGTGGTTGGGGTCGGGTGGAATGGGTGAAGTTTACAAAGCAGAGCACATCTCTACCCGCCTTCCCGCAGCCATCAAGATTCTTTCGCGCACAGATCAGGCGGCTCGTTTTCAGAACGAAGCCTACATTCAGGCCTCAGTGAAGCATCCAAATATTGCAGCTCTGTATGAGTACGTAATCGAAGACGGGCTTCCATGTATTATTATGGAATATGTAGAAGGTCCGACGCTCGAAAAACTGATTATGCGCCATAGAAGGTTACCCGAAGCGTATGCTTTACAGCTATTGGAGCAACTCGTTTCGGCCGTTGTGCTGCTGCATGAACACGGGATTATTCATCGGGATATTAAATCCTGCAATATTAAAATAACCACCGAAGGAGAAGCCAGGCTGCTGGATTTTGGAATTGCCAAGGCGGCTTACACCCCCCGCCTGACGCAGGAAGGCTACGTAATCGGGACTACATATTCGATGGCTCCTGAGCAGTTTCAGAACCGCGTGAGCGAGCACTCGGATTGCTGGTCGCTGGGGGTGCTTTTGTACGAAATGCTGACGGGTTACCGTCCGTTTGATGGAAAAACGGAAACCGAAATCCGGGTAAAGATAGAACGAGGCATGTACATGTCGCCCGACCTGCTTGTCCCTGAACTCTCGCGACATTCCCGAAAACTCATCAAACGATTGCTCACGCATCAGCCCAAAAATCGAATGACTGCCGCCGAATTGCTCGACCTGCTACGAAACCCGGAAGAAACACCATTGGCCCGCTTATCGGGATGGCTCGCTGGTTTTATTCCAAAATCATAATTGAAAAGCCCCACTGAACCCATCGAAACCTATGTTTTGGAAAAAATGGATATCAACCAGTCCTGACGGTGAAATCTCACCAAGCCTGAACCAACTCCGTGCCGTGGCACTTTCGGACGTAGGCTGCGTACGGACCAACAACGAAGATGCCACGCGGTTTATCAGGCCGGCCACGCGGGAAGTGCAACTCCAAAAGGGATATCTGGCCATTGTTGCCGATGGCATGGGCGGACATGCGGCCGGCGAAGTAGCCTCCCAAATGGCTACCGAAATAGTGGCCAAAACCTACTATCAGAGGGAAGAAAGTCCTGAGGATAGCCTCTATTTTGCCCTGGCCAAAGCCAATCGGCTGATCTGGCAAACGGCGGGCCGCAATACCCGGCAAAAAGGCATGGGCACGACCTGCACCACGGTGGTGATTCGGGACGCGCAGCTTTTTGTGGCGCATGTGGGCGACAGCCGGGCGTATCTCTACAAAAATGGTCAGTTTGTAAGACTTACCACGGATCATACCTACGTGCAGAAACTGGTAGAAGAGGGGGTTATTTCGCCCGCCGATGCCGAAACGCATCCCGAACGCAATGTACTGACGCGCGCGATGGGTACGCACAACAAGGTAGAAATTGATGTAGAAAAACCGGCTTACCTTTTTGAAGACGGCGACCGCTTGCTTTTGTGCAGCGATGGATTGTACGATTATTTGACCGACGATGAAATGGCCGAATTTCTTAACCTGGAAATGGTGAGTGAGGCCGCCCAGCAGATGATCGACCTGGCCCGGCAGCGCGGCGGACATGATAATATTACGGTGATGATTGTAGAGCGGATTGAGCCCGATGAGTCAGCGGAAATTCGTCCTACCGAAACTCTTGACTTGCTATGATCGGGCGTTTGATTCAAAACTATCGAGTCGAAGAACTGCTCGGCGAGGGCGGCATGGGAACGGTCTATAAGGCCACCGATACGCTCCTGCAGCGCCCGGTAGCGCTCAAAATGCTGCATCCGCACCTGCTGCGGGACACCACTTTTTTTGAGCGATTTCGGAATGAAGCCGTGCTTTCGGCCCGCCTTAATCATCCCAATGTAGCCACGCTCTACAACTTTATCCGGGATCAGGACGATAATTTCATGGTGATGGAGTTTGTAGATGGCGCTACGCTCGAAAACCTCCTTCGCAAGCAAGGGCCTTTTTCGGTAGAACATGCCATTCGGGCGATTATTCAGGCATTGGACGGCCTGCATCATGCACATACGAAGGGCATTCTGCATCGCGATATTAAGCCCGCCAACCTCATGCTGACCCGGGATGGATTCGTCAAACTAATGGACTTCGGCATTGCCCGGCTCGTGGGTAGCGAGCGCCTGACACGCGTCAACCGGGTGATGGGCACGCTGGAATACATGGCTCCCGAACTTTTGGATGGTGGCGAGCCGTCGGTTCCTTCCGATCTGTATGCCGTCGGGATTTTGCTATATGAGCTGTTATCGGGAAAAATGCCGTTCAGAGCTAGTACGGATTCAACGTTGATCACCCATATTCTGAGTCAGAAACCAATTCCTATTCGGGAGCATCGGGCAGAACTACCCAAAAATCTTGAACAGATTCTTGAAAAATTACTTCATAAAAAACCTGAAAAACGATTCATTTCTGCACCCGAACTCAGGCAGGCGCTTACCGCAGTTGTGGCGCCGGGACTGCTGAACTGGCTTGATTTTCAGCAACCTACCCGCATTGCCTCCATAAAACCAACCACCGTAACCGCCGACAAGCCCCGGGTAGAACCCACCCGACTGGCCGACTCGTCTATTCGTAGTGAAAGATCAGAAGGTTGGAAAAAAATCAAAGAGTCTGTGCTGACGCTGGAAGGGCTGATTTTGATGGGCGCTTTGTTGTTGGTAGCCGTAATTATGCTACTCGGATTTTGGTCATCCGATCCAGCGCCAACTGCCGAAGATTTGGATATTCCCGGACAGCTTCTGGCAGATTCTCTGCAGGTTTCACCTTCAACGATCCGGGATTCGGATAGCCCGGCTCCGCTGAATAATCAAACTGCCGTTGTGCTGGATCCGCGGTTGGTGCAGGTGCCACCCTCAAATCCAACGGACGAACCTGCTACGCCGCCTGGCCAGAAAGAGCAGGTGCCAAAGAAAAAGCAAAAAACTGAAAAGCCTCTCGATGAACGCAAGAGCCCCGTTGAGCCTAAAAAGGAAGAAGAACCTGAGCCCAAAAAGAACGAGCCGGAAACACCTGAAAAAATCAAAGAAGAAAAAACGCCCGAAACCCCTGTTTTGCCAAAAGTTACTAGCCGGACGATTGCCGTAGAGCTTCGAAATGAAACCTTCCCGGTGGAGTTTACGGAAAGTATTTCTTCGGATCAGGAAAACCGCAGCGGGAAGGTGATATGGCTACGAACGCTGGCACCCGTGGTGGTGCAGGGCACGCCCGTCATTGTGGCTGGTGCGCGCGTGCGGGGCCGAATCGTGGATGCACGAAAAGCTACTAATGCGCAAAAAGCGTACCTGGCGGTGCAGTTTGAGGCGGTGGAGGCAGTCAATGGACAGTGGATTTCGATCCGGTTTCCTGAGTATAGCACCAAGGATAGTCAGCGGGTAGTATTTGAGCAAAGTCGCCGGGTCAATGGCCTGAAAGTAGTACGTACCAATTTGGTTCTCCGACAATGAAATCATTTTATTTTTATCTAAATAATTGAAAATCAATAATTTACATAATTGATAAATCCATCACTTTTACCCAAAACTTTTATGAAAACGCCTGTATTTCTTGTTCTGGTAATTTTTGCAATTCATAGTTCGCTACACGCGCAGGACGTTCGATCCAACACAGAAGGGTTCAACGTGGGGGCCTCGGGGAATTATAGTTACTGGTCATCCAGTTACTTTAATCAGCTCGACGAAGCAGAGCCTAACGGACTCGGTGGAGGCGTTCGGGTAGGGTATGGGTTCAATCAGCGTCTCGAAGTATTTGCCAGTTTTGACGGTTACTCGTTCCGTTTCAATACGCCCGAAGAGTGGGATGTTTATCGGCTCAACACGCTGGGAGCGGGGCTGCGGCTCAATTTGGGCGGCACGTTGCAGGCTTTCCGACCTTTTGTGGAACTCGGCGTTTGCAGCCAGGATTTTCTGATTGATCCGGTATTTTTGAATGGAGATGCCTACGAATTCAAAATGAGAGGCCCTGCCGTGATGGGCTCGGCAGGTCTGAATTTTTTTATTATTGAAAACCTGGCAATAAACGCTTCCATAGGTGGAAGTTACGGTAAAATCAGTAGTTTTCTGGGAAATGGCGTAGGTTTTGAAGATCGACCCGATATGCGTACGTTGCGTACGACGGTAGGGTTGAGTTTTTTCTTTCATTAATTCAAAAAAACTTTATTGAAGATAGTTGCTTTCATAGGTTTTAAGGCTTGATTCTGGGTCTGAATTTTGCTACCTTTTATAGGATTTATCAACATCATTTTCCCAATAAATTAATTGAAAATTTCTTGCTCCACATACAAAAAAAGTAACCGAGAGTGGATACGCAAAATCGGGTGGAGTTTGCTCTGTTTTTTGGTGCATGCAGCCGTTTTTGGTCAGAATATGGCCCTGGATACGCTTGTTACCAAACGAAAGTTACTTTTACAACAGGTTGCTTCTCCCGAAACAGACAGCCTCTTGCTGGCCACTACAAGTTTGTTGACAGAGCGATTGTTTAATCAGAATGACCGTCGGGCAGACGCGTATCTGGACAGTTTATTGCAACTATCGGAAACTTATAAAAACCAATGGGGTGAAGGTTTGTACTGGCGGGCTACCGGAAAAAAATATGACGTGCGTGGCGACTATACGAAGGCATTTCAGGCCTATACACAAGCGATTGCTCACTTTGAAAAGCTGCCGATTGATCCGTATGACCTTACGTATACCTACATTTTGGCGGGCTTTGTGCTTAACAACAACGGGTTGCCCGAGCGCTGCATTCTTTACCTCCAAAAAGCGCTCCCACTGGCTCGTCAAAGCAGTAATACCAATAATTTATGCTGGATTCTTGATTTTTTTGGAGACTATAATTACTACGATTCCTTCGGCATCAGAAATTATCCCAAAGCGCTGGATTATTACCTTCAGGTAGAAAAACTATTGCCCCGGTCGACGAGCCCAAACCTGAAAGCCGACAACCCGCACGGCCTGGCCAATTGCTACCAAAAGCTGGGCAACGAAAAGCTTGCGGCGGAATACCGAAACAAAGCGCTTCGAATAGCCAAAGAAGCCAACAACCGGGTGGTTATTTTTGCTATTTATGCCGATTTGGCTGATATACACGAGGCCAAAGGAGATTTTTCAAAGGCAATTGAATACCGAAACATGAGCCTGGATTTTGCGGGGCAGTCGGGCTGGAACGAGATGCAGTCACGTGCGGAAGGTAATTTGTATTTGACCTATAAAAAATCAGGAGATTACAAAAATGCGCTCCTATTTTTGGAAAAGCACAAGGCCCGCGAGGACAGCCTGCAACGCTATAAGTTACAGCAAAAGTATATGGAACTGCGGGAAAGTTACGATGCTGAACTTCGGGAAAATAAGATTAAAAACCTGGAAAATCAGAGTTTGTTGCAAACACGTAATTTCTTGATTATCATGCTCTTGCTGGGGCTGGGGGCTGTGGGGTACATTATCTGGACAAACCGCCGCCTTCGCAGCAGCAACAATGAACTGTTGACAAAAAACAGGGAGATTGAAGAAGCGCTGGCCCGGGGGCAGTCTATGGAGCGAAAGCGCATGGCTTCTGAACTTCATGATAATCTGAACACCAAAATTGCGGCGATACGCTGGCGACTTGAAGCCCTGGATCGCAGCGATTGGCTGGCCACAGATCAGAAAATTCTGAATGATGTGCTAGGCATGGTACAGGATGTGTATGGAGATATTCGGCTGATTTCGCACAATCTGCTGCCCGAAGCTCTGGAAACCAAGGGGCTGAAAGTTGCGATTCAGCAGCTGGTCGGAACGCTGAACGGGAACGATAAAACGTCGTTTTCCTTCGTCTTTGATGGGATTGAAACCCGCCTGAATCCTGCCGTAGAATATCAGCTTTATACCATAACCCTTGAACTGGTGAACAATATTCTGAAACATGCGCAGGCATCGCATGCCTGGATCAGCCTCACGTTTCAGTCCAATCGCGTCGTGCTTTCGGTCAGTGACGATGGCGTGGGGTTTGAGTCGCAACATACTACGAAAGAAGGAGTTGGCTTGCGAAATATCCAAAATCGAGTAGATGAACTGCACGGAACCTGGACGCTCGAAAGTGCCCCACAGCAGCTCACCCGCGTAAGTATCGAAATCCCGATGAACGAGACGTTAGTTACAGCATCTTATACCGGATAGCATATTTGATAATCCCGATGACATTCTTGGCACCCAATTTTCGCATGATGTTGTGCCGATGTGTTTCTACCGTACCCACACTGATAAAAAGTCGCTCGGCGATTTCGGTCGTAGACAGCTCCTGCGCAATAAGCCGGACGATTTCTACCTCGCGGCGGGTCAGTTGCACAAACTCGTCGGTATGTTCGGTGGCGGTGTCCGGTCGAGCGCCCATCATTAATTCCCGCATCACCGATTCGCTGAAATACTTCTGACCCGAGGCCACCGATCGAAGGGCGCGTTCGAGCTCTGCGCGGTCGGCTTTTTTCATGACATAGCCCGAAATACCCGCCCGGTACGCATCCTGAATCACGTCAAGTTCGTCCTTGACGGTAAGCATCAAAATCTTCATGTCGGCATACTGCTCTCGTACCCGCACCGTCAGTTCAATTCCATTGAGATAGGGCATGTTCAGATCGGTTACGAGTACATCCACCGGATGTAATTCCAGGAAATCCATCACTTTCCGGCTGTCGTTCAGGCTGCCGATTACCTCAATGTTTTCCATGGTTCCAAACAATAGCGAAAGGCTGTCGGAGATGATTTGATGGTCGTCGACGAGCAAAACCTGAATGGGCGTAGGCATAGTACGGGTGAGTTAAGGGTAGCCTGAAATGGTTGAAAAAGGAGTACTAAGAGTTAAAAGACATGCATGGGTAGTTTTTGGGTATGTAAAGATAAAAAATCAGGCCGTAAATCGTCCGGAAGGTATTAAATCGGCGGCCAAAACGGGTTGATTGTAGAGGTATGTCCAGCAGGAAATCACTTCCTGCCGTTCGGTCATAACGGGTACCTCGCGCCGGATATACAGGCTTTGTGCTTCGTTGGAGTCAATTTCTTCATAGAGATCCAACTGTTCAATAAGTGTTTCAAAATGAATGAGTTTGTAAACTTCTCCATGGACAGAAGTGGTAGATTTCGGAAGGTAAAGTGCTCCGGGATACCAGCTGATGCGGTATAATTCCCCGGTAAAATGCCCCAAACCAGCAAAAGAAGAATGCTTCCGAAGTGTAGCGGCAAAAGGGTTGTTGAAACCTCGCATGAGGGTGCCATACACAAAAAGGTAGTTTGCTTGTTTTTTCACAAAGTTGAGTTGGGTTTAGTATTAGTTTTAATAGTCTTTTTCGTGTTTTAAGGGGTAAAAATTGTCTCTTTTCAAGAATTGATCCGTTCAAAAAGTATTCTGTTCATTCCTGTTTCGGATGTTGGGACGACTGCAAAGAGTACGTAGAATATGGCTTGAAAAAAAGGCATCGGAACAAACACCTAAGGTTCGAAAAACTTCGTTTGGTGTAGTATATCCACAGGCAAGATAACCAGGAACAGGGATGGAAACAGAATTTTTTACTGTTTTTTTAGAAATTACCTTCTGTACAGATGAAGGTAAAATGTCACCGCAGGTGGTTTGTGTTTTTCCTTGAAAGTGAAGTGCAGGAGGAATAAGCCACCGAAAGAAGTAGTATTTTTTTTATATTTACCAAAAAAGAACATTCATGTCTGCCTCACACGATAAAACACTCGGAACCAAACAAAAAGCACTTCGGCTGAACCTTGACCCGCGCATTTACGGCTCATTTGCCGAAATCGGTGCCGGGCAGGAAACGGCCTCCATATTTTTTAGAGCAGGCGGAGCTTCCGGCACCGTTGCCAAAACGATGTCTGCCTACGATATGACGTTTAGCGATGCGATCTACGGCACCGAAGAGAGCGGCCGCTACGTATGCGAGTCGCGGCTGATCAAAATGCTGCACAAAGAGTATAGCCTGATGGAAAAACGCCTGGCCGAAAAACGCGGCGCCAATAGCTTGTTTTTTGCCTTTGCCAACACCGTTGTGGCGCTTAATTACCAGAAAACCAACGAACCCCACGGCTGGATTGGCCTGCGGTTTCAGCTGCACCCGATGGGCCCCTACAACGAAGTGGTCATTCATGTGCGCATGCTCGACAACGAAAATGTACTGCAACAGCAGGCACTCGGCGTCATTGGCGTCAACCTGATCTACGGCTGCTTTTACTACCCGATGTCGGCTGATACCCTGCTGCTTTCGCTCATGGACGACCTGAGCCCCGAGCGGATCGAAATCGACATGATCCGATTTAGCGGCCCGGATTTTATGGAGGTCGACAACCGTGTGATGAGCCTGCATCTGGTCAAAAATGGCTTTACCAATGCCGCCCTGTTTGGCGCCGATGGGGGCGTGCTGCAACCGTCGGAAGCATTTTATAAAAAGCACATTCTGATGATGCGCGGCCGCCTGCGGCCTATTACCAACGTACACGTAGACCTCATTGAAAATGGTACGCGGCAGTTTTTGGCCGAGCCCGACGTGGACCCTGCCCGCGTGCTGATGGTATCGGAGCTGACGCTGCGTAACCTGCAACAGGCAGATGATGAGCACATTGACGAAAAGGATTTTCTGGACCGGGTGGATATTCTGTGCTCCATGGGGCACGTAGTGATGATCTCCAACTACCACGAGTACTTTCACCTTGTGGCTTATCTGTCCAAACTGACGCGGCTCAAAATCGGTCTTCTGCTCGGGATTCCGAGTTTGCAGGATATTTTTAAAGAAAAACACTACGACTTTTTGCCGGGCGGTATTCTCGAATCTTTTGCAACGTTGTTTAGCCGAAAAGTAAAGCTGCTGATTTACCCCACGCTGCGAGCCGATGAAACGATCTATAACTGCCAGAATTTTGAAGTACCGGACAATCTCAAACCGTTATATAGCTATTTGGTAATCAACGATAAAATTGAGGACATTCGGGATTATAAAGTAGAACACATGCGCTGGACGACCGATCAGGTGCTGGCAATGGTGAAGCGCGGCGAGCCCGGATGGGAGCAACTCGTCCCCGAAAATGTAGCCCAAATTATTAAGGATAAATGCTTGTTTGGTTTTCCGTGTGTGGTGTACGATGCAAGAGAAGCCGTGAAAAAACAAACCACCGATAGTTAAGGAAATAAAGCTTCATTTTAATAGATATTACCCGAACCGGATTAGAAAGAAACACTTCTTTTTAATCCGGCTTTTTTGATGGAAAATTAGAGAATAGATAAAGATTTTGAGTTCTTGAAAAACAAGTAAGGATTAGTAAGTTGCACTTGAAATCTGAATAACTACTCATTTAATTTGTTTTTTATTTGCTAAATTTTGGCAATCACAATTTCATTATTCTTTAAAGTACTTGTACTCAATAGTGGTAAGATCGTTTCTTTTATTTCTTTAATTAAGGTATTCACCAGCCGAAGTTTTGCATAGGGTCTGTGATAAATGACACTTACTTCCCGGACGGGTACGGGCGTTTGAAAATCAATGACTTTTGATTTTTTTTCAAGTGGTAAGTCCATGAAGTAGAGTTCCGGAATGAGAGTTAGACCATTTAATCTGTCAACAAAGCTTAGTAAGGTTTCAAAGGAATTGGGCTGAAAATGAAGGTTTTCATGCATTTTCTTTGGATTTAGCCCACAAAAATTTATCACTTGCTCCCGCAAACAATTTCCTTCTTCAAGCAGCCATATTTTTTCCGTAGAAATTTCTTCGGGGATAAGGTATTTCTTATTTCTGTTTTGATTTCCGTAGACCAGCAGCTTTTCATAGTATAGAATTTCTTCGTCTATTCCATCGACGTTCAATGGAGTAGAAACGATTCCTGCGTCGAGTTCTCCCATTTTAATTTTTTGAATAATTGATGAAGTATTTATTTCTGAGATGAACAATTTTAGCTTAGGAAACTTCAAGATCAAATCAGGAATAACCCGGTACAATAAATTCCCTGCAATTGTCGGAATAACTCCAATTCTTAACTCGCCCTCAATATTCCCCTTTAAGGTGGAAGAAAGTTGTTTTAGGTTATTGCTGTGCCAAAGTATTTTTTTTGCTTCTTCAATTAGCTCTTTCCCGCATTCTGTCGTTAAAATTGGGTTGGTTTTTCTGTCAAAAATTACAATATCCAGCTCTTCTTCTAATTTTTTAACCATCGTACTTAATGTAGCCTGAGTTATAAAACAGGATTCAGCGGCATGACTGAAATTCTTGAATTTATCTAGCGCAACGATGTATTGTATTTGTTGTAAGTTCATTTTATTGATAAATCCGGGTGAAACGTTTTTTGTCGGGCAGTTGGTCTTTAGCTACCTGCATTTCTCCTGCGAAGGTATAAAATTCTGCACGTTTTGACGGGTGTCAGTTACCTGCTTTCTGCCTGATCATTTTCCTGAAAATACTCTATTTTATTGGGCAAGTAAGAATTTTCTGTGCAGTCTTCTCCTTCCTGATCTTTACGTCAGATCAAAATAAACTCTTTAAGTATCTGATTATCAACAGGAAAAATTTTATGTACAATAGAATGTTTCGCCTGTTTTTTACTATTGATGCTGTCAATAGTAAGTATTGAAAATATTGTCTGTGTAAATGAGTTTGGATGTCCTAGTTTTGCCGTGTCGCAAGTAGCTGAGAAGATATTGAACAAATAGCCGTTCGCTACTTCTGCAAGGTGTTTTACGTAGTAGTGAGGCATTTATTAAGCTGAAACAGGAAAAAGCGATATACTGAATTTTTTAGAATATCCCTCCTCTTTTTCTCAACCCACACGCAGATTGCCTATGCTTTTGAGCCAGGTATTTAGAAATTGAATTAATAACCCTAAAAACTAGTACAATGAAAAAAGTTTTAATCGTGCTTGCCCTATTTGTGAGTGGAACAACATTCGCTCAGGAACAGGCAGCCGAATGCCCGATGGGTCATTCAACCAAACCCAAAGGCGAATACTCTGCCGTGAAAGGTACGGCAAACGAAGATTGGTGGCCTAACAAGTTGAACCTGCAAGTGCTGCGCCAACATTCCGGATTGTCGAATCCGATGGGTGCAGATTTTGATTATCGGAAGGAGTTCAAGACGCTGGATTATTACGCACTTAAAAAAGATATAGAAAAAATCCTGACTGATTCTCAGGATTGGTGGCCGGCGGATTTTGGAAACTATGGCCCGCTCTTTATTCGCATGGCCTGGCACAGTGCCGGTACGTACCGTACAGGTGATGGACGAGGCGGAGCAAATGAAGGACAACAACGGTTTGCGCCACTGAATAGTTGGCCCGACAACGGCAATCTTGATAAGGCACGACGGTTGCTTTGGCCGGTAAAACAGAAATATGGTGACAAAATTTCCTGGGCAGATTTGATGATTTTGACAGGGAATGTTGCGCTTGAATCAATGGGTTTCAAAACTATTGGCTTTGCCGGTGGCCGTGAAGATGTATTTGAGCCGGCGTCGAATGTATATTGGGGAAAAGAGACCAAGTGGCTGGAAGATAATCGCTATTCGGATGGACGTAAGCTGGAAAATCCGCTGGCGGCTGTACAAATGGGCTTGATTTATGTTAATCCCGAGGGACCAAATGGCAATCCCGATCCGGTAGCGGCGGCGATTGATATACGGGAAACATTTGGAAGAATGGGTATGGACGACGAAGAAACCGTGGCGTTGGTTGCCGGTGGACATACGTTGGGAAAAACCCACGGTGCCGGTGATGCCTCACTCGTAGGTAAAGAGCCCGAAGCGGCTGCAATTGAGGAGCAGGGCCTGGGCTGGAAAAGCAAGTATAAATCGGGTAAAGGTACGGATGCCATTACTTCGGGCCTTGAAGTAACCTGGACTTCAACTCCGACCCGTTGGGGGCATCAGTTTTTTGTTATTCTGTTTGGAAACGAATGGGAGCTAACCAAAAGCCCGGCAGGAGCGCATCAGTGGGTGGCTAAAAACGGTCAGAAAATTATTCCTGATGCATTTGACAATACCAAAATGCACCTGCCAACCATGCTGACAACCGATCTTTCGCTGCGATTTGACCCTGTATATGAAAAAATATCCCGCAAATTCCTCGAAAATCCACAGGCTTTTGATGAAGCTTTTGCACGGGCGTGGTTCAAATTGACGCATAGAGATTTGGGTCCCGGTTCGTTGTACTTAGGTCCTGAGGTTCCGAAGGAAACGTTCATTTGGCAAGATCCCGTTCCGGCACCGGCCAAGGTAACTTTTAATGCCAGCGAAATTGAAAAGTTGAAGACAAAGATTCTTAACTCCGGCATACCTGCCAATGAGTTGATTTATACGGCATGGTCATCTGCGAGTACTTTCAGAGGATCCGACAAAAGGGGGGGGGCCAATGGCGCACGTATTCGATTGCTGCCTCAGAGAGAATGGGAAGTAAACAACCCCAAACAACTTGAAAAAGTATTAGGAGCTTTGCAAAAGGTTCAGAATGATTTTAAAGCAGAAAATAAAAAAGAAGTATCTATTGCCGACCTGATCGTACTGGGTGGTACAGCTGCGGTTGAAAAAGCCATCAAAAATGCAGGATTAGCAATTCCTGTGCCCTTCACACCGGGCAGAGTAGATGCTACTCAGGAGCAAACAAGTATTGAAGGCATGGCAGTTTTGGAGCCTTTGGTCGATGGTTTTAGGAATTATTCAAAAAATCAGTTTACAATACCTACCGAGGAGTTGTTGGTAGACAAGGCTCAATTGCTCAAACTTACCGCTCCCGAAATGACCGTTCTTGTAGGTGGATTGCGTGTACTGAATGCCAATTATAGCCAATCGCAAAATGGTGTTTTGACTTCTCAGAAGGACAAGTTAACCAACGATTTCTTTGTTAACTTGCTAGATATGAGTACTGTTTGGTCGCCCGTGGCCGATTCAAAAGAAATTTTTGAGGGAAAAGACCGGAAGACAGGTGTGGTGAAATGGACGGCCACAAGAAACGATTTGATTTTTGGATCCAATTCTGAATTGAGAGCATTGGCAGAAGTGTATGCAAGCACTACCAATAAAGAAAAATTTGCCAAAGATTTTGTGAACGCATGGACCAAAGTAATGAACCTGGATCGCTTTGATCTGAAATAGTCCTTAGTCTCTTACAGCTTAGAAACCCTCATTCATGTTCTGGAATGAGGGTTTCTTCGTTTTTATAAAGATTTAGAAACTAGTAGAAGTAACTTCATGAAGGCCAAGTGTCTGTACTAAAACTGCCTGCCTACCGAATCGAAAAGCCCCCTTCCCCGATTTTTTGTCCTTCGGCAAACAACTCCACCGAGTAGGTCCCTTTCTGATAGGGTTGCGTGCGGTTATAAATAATGTTGACTTTTTGCGTACTGTTGGTGTAGGCTACATCCTTACTCAGCGTAAACAGCTCCGACCTGCCGTGGTAGGACAATACGCCCGATCCCAGGCTTGCATCAGAAAGTGTGGCTCCGCGCGGGTCGAGAATTTTCATGTATATACGTTTGGTGCCGGGTTCGGCAAGGGGGTTGGCTTCCAGCTCAAACTCTACCCGGAGGTCATCTACCTGTCGGGCGCGGAGGTCGGCGGCTTCCCGTTCTTTACCTTTCGTAGATACCGCCACAACTTTCAAATTTCGGGCTTTCAGCGTGGCCGCCAATGACACCTTCGCTTCCAGATCCTGCGTTTTGGAAAGCACCTGTGCCAGCGAATCATCAAGCAGTTGGCGTTCCTGCTGTAACATTATGTTGGTCGAGTCAAGTTCTTGATTTTTAGAGGATAAACTTTTATTTGCGTTTCGCAGAGAGATGAGTTCTGTATTTTTTTTGGTTAAAAAATCTTCATATTCCTTAACCGTAGAAGCGAGCACAATATTGCCCTTGCGGAGTTCGGCGCGGTCGGCTTCAAGCCGGGCTTTAATGCGTTCCAGTTCTTTAACATTGCCTCCCAATTGCCGTACCTGTGTAATTTGTTCGGTCAACTGTCGGGAAATTGAGTCAAGTTTCATTTCGGTAAGTGCCAGTTCATTCACCCGGGTGTCAAGCGCTCGTTCCTGCTGCCGGGTTATTGCCCTTTCGTGGTAGTAGAGGTACCCAAACATTACCGAAACCACCGTCATGACCAGAAAACCGATTAATAAACCCACATTAACTCTGTTTTCCATGAAGTGTATACGTTGATAATTTTAAACTTATTTTCCCAAAACGATGCAATGAGGAGTTTCATGCCCTTTCATCGGGATTAGTTCGTGTGCGGTGAAGGCGAAAACGCCTCATTTTGCCTATAAATTTAGGCAGAATGAGGCGTTCATACAAGTTACTTCTATTTGACTTTTTGTGAAAAACTGAGATAATTAATAATCTCCACCAGCGCCACCGCCGCCAAAGCTACCACCACCAAAGCCGCCAAAACCTCCACCGCTGCTACTGCCACCGCCCCAGTTTCCCGAGGAGCTGCCCCAGCCCGTGTGCGTGCTATATGGCCAAATGACAGGACCAGCACTCGTATTTCGGAATCCGCGTCCGCCTGAGCCGCCGCCTTTGTTGCGGGAAATAATGATCAGAATGATAATCAGAATAAAAATAAAGACAACAAAGCCTCCTGGAAAACCTTCGTCGGAGTTCGTAGCTTCGGCTTCATACTCGCCGGCCGCTGCCCGGATAATGGCATCAACTCCCCGGTCGAGTCCGCGGTAAAACATGTTATTTTTAAATTCCGGGATAATTTCCTGAGAAATGATACGCTTGGCAATCGCATCCGGAACGACCCCTTCCATGCCGTATCCGGTGGCAATAAATACCTTGCGGTCGTTGGGCGCCCAAAGCAGGACAATTCCGTTATTCTTTCCTTTTTGACCTACACCCCATTCACGCCCAAGTTTAAAGGCATAGTCGGCAATGGCGTAGGGCTCCACGGTTGGTACAATCACGACCGTAATCTGCGTGGACGTTGAGTCGTTGTAGGCTACCAGTTTTTGTTCCAGAGCGGCTACTTCGGTGCCGTTGAGCTGATTGGCCAGGTCGTTGACGAGCCGGGGCGGGCTGGGCCGTGGGGGAATGTCCTGCGCAAACAGGCTAGTGGCCAGCAGAAAAAGTGTCAGGAAGGGAAGAAAACAGCGAAATTTATTCATGGCTTTAAGTTATCCAAATGATACATCATCGGGGAGTTCATTTGTGTCATCTGATTGATAGGGGAAGTATTTTTTCAATTGCAAACCAGCTTCCAGAATGCCTTCACACAGGCCAATGGAAAACTCGCTGGCTTTGAAATGCAAGCGCAGTTTGTCTTTGGTGCTTTCCCAAAAGTCGTGGGGTACTTTTTCATAAATTCCTTTATCGCCCAGAACAGCAAACTTACGATCCTGATAGGCGAGGTAAAAAAGTACGCCGTTCTGAAATTGAGTGGTATGCATGCCTAGCTCACCGAACACGACTTTGGCGCGTTCCATGACGTCGGCATCCGGGCAGTGTTGTTCAATATGTACTTTGATTTCGCCGGAGGTTTGTTTTTCTGCCTCCTGAATGGCCTGTACAATTTGATCCTGTTCTTCTTTTCCAAACAAAGGGTGTGCCTTAGACATAGCGGGAATTTGGTTTAAATAGCCAACAAAAAAGGCGCCACACCACCAAAAATAAGCAGCGTGGCGCCAGTAAGGTACGTGTCGGAATCCTCAGAATTAGAATTGTACCGTTGGAGCGTTTTGTGCTGCCTGAGAAGCTTCGAAGAATCCTTTGACAGGAAAGCCAAACATGCCCGCAAATATATTGGCCGGAAAGCTACGGACCGATTGGTTATAGTCTTTCACTACGGTATTGAAGTCATTTCGAGCCACAGCAATTCGGTTTTCGGTGCCTTCCAGCTGCGCCTGTAATTCCAGAAAATTCTGATTGGCTTTTAGTTCAGGATACCGCTCTACGGATACCAGTAGTCGCGACAATGCCCCGCTCAGTTGCTCCTGTGCAGCCTGAAATTTCTGCATATTTTCGGGAGTCAGCTGATCGGCTGTTAGCTGTACGGAAGTTGCCTTGGAACGCGCTTCAATTACACCCGTAAGGGTACTTTTTTCAAAATCGGCTGCTCCTTTAACTGTGTTCACAAGATTGGGAATCAGATCCGCCCGGCGTTGGTATTGGCTTTGCACTTTTGACCAGGCTTCATTGACGGTTTCGTCTTTGCCGACAAGTCCGTTGTATGTACTGCATCCGAACATGCCACCCAGCAAAAGAACGACTACTATAACGATTACACTCTTTGACATAACAGTTTTTGATTTGAGGTTGATGTTGGTATAAAATTATTCAAATCTAATTATTTCTAACTATAAAACTACATTATCGGTAGCCTAGGGCCTACAACCATTTGTCGGCCGGGATGATCGGTAACGGATATGTACTGCCTAAGGAGACGCCGTAGGTTTCCTGTTCCGATTTGCTCAGTTGCCATACTTTGTTTAGCCTATCGGCAGGCACTTCCGCAAGCTCAGGCAGCCAATGCCGCAGGTAAGCGCCGTCGGGATCGTAGCGGGTGGCCTGTGAATAAGTATTGAAATAGCGGTTTTCGCGCGGATCGTTGCCCACGCCTGCAATGTAGTTCCAGTTGCCCCAATTGCTGCATACGTCATAATCTAGCAGCAGACTTTCAAAGTAAGCCGCACCCCAGGTCCAGTCGATACCCAAATCATGAGCCAGGAAACTAGCGACATTTTGCCGGCCCCGGTTAGACATAAAGCCCGTAGCGTTTAACTCGCGCATGTTGGCGTCTACAAAAGGTACGCCGGTTTGGCCGGATGTCCAGCGTTCAAAAAGTGCTTTATCCTGTTTCCAGGTTTTGTCTTTGTCGAGTTTTAGTCCTGAGGGTTTGAATAAGCGAGTGCCCCAGCGCAGCATGACAAAGCGGAAATAGTCGCGCCACAGCAGCTCAAATATCAGCCAGTAAGTTGAGTCATTGACTATAATTTCCGTTTCAAATCGTTTGACTTCCTCATAAACCTTTCGTGGAGAAAGACAGCCTACTGCCAGCCAGGCGGAGAATTTGGAGGAATAATCAGCGCCAAGCAGACCGTTTCGGGTAGTTTTGTAAGTAGCTAAGTTCTGTGTTTCCCAGAGATATGCATGCAAGCGCTGCAAACCGGCGGTTTCGCCGCCTTTAAAATCAAGAACGCCCCTGCCATCTGCCTGTATCAGTTCCGTTTCTTCATAGCCGAGTGTTTGGAATGAAGGAATTTCACCAGGCACGAATTCCTCAGGTAAGTTGAGAGCGGATGGCTCGGCCAGGGTTGGGCGAACCGACGTATTTTTTTCGACGCTTTTTCTAAAATCGGTGAAAACGTTGGGTAATTTATTGAACCCAAAGGGTAAATCCCGCACATGGTAAAGGGTGGCCATCCAGGTAAAAACCATATCCACATTCAGGATTTTCAGGCGCTTACTGAGCGAAGATTCTACGTCGGTTTCTTCCTGTGCAACTTCTTTGCTGAGGTGAATTTCGCTGACGTCATATTGTTGGGCCAGTTCGGCAAGTACTTTTTCAGGCTCCCCAAACCGGATGAGCAGATCGGCGCCTTTTGCTTGCAAAGACCGACGTAAATCTTCTACGGATTCAAGCAAAAAACGGGTTTTAAAAATCCCTGTTTTCCGAAAACCAAGCGGTGATAATTCAAAAATTCGGGGATCAAAAACATATACCGGGATAATTTCACCGGGTCTTTGGGAAGCTTTCAAAAAACCTTCGTTGTCGTGAAGGCGCAGATCGTTACGAAACCAGTAAATTGTGCGATTGGACATGAAATGCGATAGCCTGTTGATACTATCTGCAAACATACGCCAAAACAGAAAGGTTTTTTAGACGAAGTAGCCGGTTGGCTTCAAATTCAGTTTGAAACCTCCATATTTACCCAACCAAAAGAACCGCCGGACGGACTTTCCACTAGCTCAAAGGAATCGTGAACACCCAAAACAGAAATTTTACCGGATGTTTTTAGTGAATCCATTACAGTTGCCAAAGTCGAAGCATTATCCAGAATTACAGTTTGGGGAGGCAATGTGCGCGCCCGCAGCGATTTTTCAATGGGGCTGAGTGCATTGCGTGACACGTAACCTTCGAGGTTGGCAGGTGTCCGTACCCGTACCCATTCGGCAGTACCGCCAATGACCGACACGATCTGATATCGGGGAAGCGTTTGCAGACGGTCGGCTTTGGATGTAGGGGCTATCCGCAAAGGCGAAGCTGAGGTTAGCCGGAGGGTATCGCCCAAAAGCTCTGCTGCTAAAAGGGCTTGGGTAGGTTCGCCGGAGCCAATTCTGATAAATGGGAGTGGATCAATTGCTCCCTTCCCTGATTCATAAATACCAAAATGCAGGTGCGGGCCAGTGGTGCGTGCGTTGCCCGTATTTCCAATAAACCCGATGGTGTCTCCTGCCTGCACGCGTGCGCCTTGTGCCACATTCCAGCTATCGAGATGGGCGTAGTATAGATTAAGGCCGTGCTTGATGCTGGAAAGAAATACATGATTTCCGCCCAAAGTATTGACTCCAACCCTTGTCACGAGGCCATCCGTTGCGGCGAGTGCGGGGGTTTGGCGAGGGGCGAAAATATCAACGCCTTCGTGCGACCTCCGGCCTCCGTCACGATTGGCGCCCCAAAAACTACTGATTTGTTTGCTGTTGCGCCCCTCCACTGGAAATGCCAGGAGCGGTTGACGGCTGACCGACAAGGTGTAGCGGCCACTGCGAAGGAGCTCGGGTTGTATGCGGATCAGGTGGGTTTGGGAGCGGCGAACCTCCCAGCGAAGCGTGGAGTCGGCCTGTCCGGAGAGTACTCGTTTGGTGGTACCTTTTTCTTCATCAAATTCAAAAACATCCAAAAATACCCGGGCAGGATTTTCGCTTTGAATGGTAAGCGAAAGCAGGATTACATCGCCCCGCTCAACGGCCAGTTTATACCCTACGGCTACGGGCGTATGCGCCGGGAAATAGCCACTTTCGCGGTAAGGAACGGACAGGGAAACAGAGTCTTGAAGGGCCTTTTCTGAGGCAGACAGCCATCGGGTTCCAAGGGCGGTTTGGTCCAGGTTGGCTGATTTTAACGAACGTGCATATTGCTCATGTGGAGAAGCCGGGGCAAAAATACCCTGTCCCGGCCCGAATATTTCGCAGGAGCTAAGGGTGCCAAGAAGTACCAATAAAACGAGAAGGAGTGCATAGGAAATTTTCATGGATTTCAGGATTGATAAGACTTTATCAACCTTTCATAAAAATCTGTGCCGAATACGAATTTTCATGCAATGCATAAAAAAAGCAGCCCAAACATTGGCGTTGGGCTGCTTGCGAAGATTATTATAAATAAAGATAAGTTCTAACTAACTAACTAACTAATGGCTGAAACCAATTTAGTAGCTCAAAATCGTGAATTCGGTCCGGCGGTTGCGCTGATGTTCTTCTTCGGTTTTGGCATTTTGAACAATCAGCTGACGCTCCCCGTAGCCTTTGGCGGTCATGCGGCTCGCATCAATTCCCCGGGATACGAGATAATTCACCGCAGACTCGGCCCGTTGCTGAGAAAGCGTATTGTTGTAGGCATCGGTAGCCCGGGCATCGGTATGCGAGGCAAGTTCAATCGTGACAGAAGGATTATCTTTCAAAATCTGAACGAGTTTATCCAGTTCTGCGGCTGCATCGGGTCGAATGTTATACTTATTCAAATCGTAATAGATATTGTCCAGCACAAATGTTTTGTTCAATTCGAGACTATCCAGCCGAACGGTTACCCGGTAGGTAGTATCGGTCAGGACTTTATCCAGAAAAATAGGAGGGATGCTACGCCCATCCATCGAAAATGGCTCCCGCTTGCTGATGTAGCCCTTTCTTTCGACCAATAGAATATAATCCTTTCCTTCTTCCAGGCGGTAATTTCCAAACTTACCCTGATCGGCGGTTGTTAGTTTGGCCAGTTCTACATCGGCACTGTCCGATAGTATACGCACCGTAGCCGAGTCCAGAGGAAGTGCGGTAGGGTTGTTGGTCAGGATAGTGCCGGCCAGGAAGTACCGGACTACTTTGAGTTGCCCTTTGATGTAATTAGGATTATTTGGGTTGTTCGGGTTGGACGGATCATTGGCAGCAATAACGGTAGAGTCAGGTTCGTCCACGACGGGGTTTGAGAAAAAGTAAATGTCGTCATCGCCTTTGCCACCTTCCCGGTTGGAAGAGAAAAATCCATTGTCCAGATCTTCAAAAAACACAAACCCAAAATCATCCTGAGGCGTATTGAATGGTATGCCCAGATTTTCGATGGAAATGACTCCCTGCGTACGCGTAGCTACAAAGATATCCAGCTTGCCAAGGCCGGGGTGCCCGTCTGAAGAAAAATAAAGTTTGTTTTCAGGAGACACATACGGAAACATTTCGTCACCCGCAGTATTGATGTCTTTGCCCATATTGACGGGCTTGCTAAACCGCCCGGAAGCATCCATGTTGGTTCGGTAAAGATCAATGCCGCCCGAACCGCCCGCGCGATTTGAAGCAAAATAGAGGGTTTTGCCGTCACGTGAGAAGGCCGGAGAACCATCCCACGCCAGTGAATCATTGATGGGCAGGTAGCGTGGCTCAGTCCATTGACCATTCACCAGCCGACTCATGTACAGGTCCACGTCTACGGTACCTTTGCGCTTTCCGGTATTTCCGCGCGCAAAGACCAGCGTTTTGCCGTCGGGTGTAAAGGCAGGAGAACCTTCGTTGGCATCCTCCGCAAAAACAGCAGAACTAAATAGGGTAGGGCTACCGCTCGCTTCGGAAGGCGCTTCACCGACCTTGATTTTGTATAAACCAAGCATCGGCTGCCCGTTATTTTTATATACTTTTTCTTTTTTGGAAGCCGATAGTACTAGTTCATTTCCGAGAACAGCGGGGGCGAATTCGGCGCCGGGAGTATTGAATGGAAGATTGAGAACGGTAACTTCCTGTTTTTTCAGACTGATCCGATCTGTAATTTTTAATGTCTCTATTTCCCGAAATGCCCGTTCCTGCAAATTTTTATTGGCATTGGGAGCATCAACAAACTGTGCAAATTGCGCTTTGGCTTCTTCGTACTGTCCTGCTGCTTTTAGTGCGTAGCCATATTGAAAACGGGCGTCAGCATCGGTTGAGCCGGCCTCAAAAGCTGCTTTGTAATAGGGGATAGCCTCCCGAAATCGGTTGGAAAGGCGGTACGCTTCTGCGAGTAAAAGATTGGTTTGAGCAGCTTCGTAGCCACCCGCAGCGGCCCTTTGAAGATCTTTAATGGCAAGGTCGTATTCGCCATTGTCAAATTTCTTGATTCCCTGCTTGTACGCTTGCATCGTAGGGTTGCAGGCCTGCAACCATAGGCAAATGCCGATAAGCAACAAGCCCAATACACGACTCCTTTTGATTTTCATATGTGTAGCTAAAAACAATCTCATATACCGATCCATAAAAGTGGTACTATCTGATGACAATACTACTAAAACAACGTTTGTAAAGGAAATTCTACGTGGATCAAACGTTTTTTTTTACTAAAAATTGAAAGAATAGCGGCAGAATCTACTGAGCTGACTCTGCCGCCTGATGTTTTTACTCACCCTGAACCAATGAAAAACCTGGTTGTCCGTCAAATAAATATAAATTTTCGGTTTTGATAGTATCAAAGCCCTGTTCATGAAGCATCGCCAACATGGCGAGCGTAGCGGCACGATCAACCGGGGCATCGGGGCCATTTTTACTCACAAATCTACACCGCCAATGATCCGTACAGAAGGTTTCAGGAATACCGTCCGGAAAAACCCGTACCCCCCGATTGGTGATCATTTTGAGTTGAAGCGGGGCATTTTCCAGTGCGGTTAGGGTTTCGCCCAGCTGCTGTGAAGTGCCTTGTGTCCAATCCAGAAAGATGTCAATACCCACTAGTGTTTTTTGCTGCCGGGTTTCGCTACCGGTACTGATTTGAATGGGGCGCGGCGCGGCTGCATAACTAATCGGCTTGAAATGCTCGGGAAGCTGACCAAGGCGTTCCAGTACAGCTTCGGTAAATTCGGCGGTACCGACGCGTTTGGCACTAATGCCTTCCTGATATATATCGCCCGTATGAATGCCATCTTCGATGGTTTTGAGCCAGGCATTGTGAACCTTTGCGGCTACATCGCCCTGCCCGATATGGACCAGCATCATGATGGCACCATTAAGTAGCCCGGACGGATTGGCAATGCCGCGCCCGGCAATATCGGGAGCAGAGCCATGAATAGCTTCAAACATAGCGCACTGCTCGCCCACATTGGCCGAGCCGCCCATACCCACCGACCCGGCGATTTGGGCCGCAATGTCAGAAATGATGTCTCCGTATAAATTAAGCGTAACGATCACCCCGAAGCGTTCGGGCGTGTCGGCGAGGAGTGCCGAGCCAATGTCGATGATCCAGTGTTCTTTTTCAATGTCGGGATATTCAAGAGCGATTTCATCAAAAACTTTATGAAAAAGTCCGTCAGTCATTTTCATGATATTGTCTTTGGAAAGACACGTCACCTTGCGACGGTTGTAGGCGCGTGCATATTCAAAGGCGTAGCGAATGATTTTTTCACAGCCCGGCCTCGAAATCAGTTTTAAACATTGATACACCTGATTGGTTTGCCGGTGTTCTATGCCCGTATACAGGTCTTCCTCGTTTTCCCGAATAATGACCAAATCCAGCAGCGGATGCTTGGTTTCTACATAAGGCGAGTAGGCCTGACACGGCCTGACGTTGGCGAAAAGGCCCAAACTGGTACGCGCAGCCACATTCAGACTTTTATAGCCGCCGCCCTGCGGAGTCGTGATGGGAGATTTCAAAAAAACTTTGGTGCGCCGCAGCGACTCCCAGTCGGAAGGCTGAATGCCCGCGGTGTTTCCACTTTTATACACTTTTTCACCGATTTCAATTATTTCGGGTTCGATGCGGGCGCCGGCGGCGGTCAAAATACGCAGCGTGGCGTCCATGATTTCAGGTCCGATGCCGTCGCCGTAGGCCACGGTAATGGGTGTTTTTGTTGATGACATAGGGATTGATCAATTGAATTGCAAAAGAAAATACGAAGTACAAGTATACAAACATAGATTTTGTTAATGGGCAGAACATAAAAAAACGATACCAACCTTTTGGAAATCAGTTGAGGTTGCTTACTTTTGCAGTCCGATTTTTTCAAAAATACTGTATAAATACAACCGATTAGTTGATTAACTATTCAAAATCAATCTGTTAAATGCCAACTATTTCACAATTAGTCCGTAAAGGGAGAGAGAAAATGACCTGGAAATCAAAGTCTCCGGCTTTGGATTCCTGCCCGCAGCGTCGGGGTGTGTGTACGAGGGTGTACACCACAACGCCTAAAAAGCCAAACTCGGCGCTTCGTAAAGTAGCCCGTGTGCGTCTGAGCAATCAGAAAGAAGTAAACGCCTACATTCCCGGAGAAGGCCACAACCTGCAGGAGCACTCCATCGTCCTGATTCGTGGGGGTCGTGTAAAAGATCTTCCCGGTGTTCGGTATCACATCATCCGTGGTGCTTTGGATACCTCCGGTGTTAACGGCCGTAAGCAGCGTCGTTCAAAATACGGAGCCAAGCGTCCGAAGCCAGGTCAGGTTGCAGCAGCACCAACCAAAGGAAAGAAAAAATAAAATAGTAACTCTCTCTACTTTTTATTAGACAATAACTGAATCTATAAAAGGGAAGTAATCCTGCACCAACCGGTCGGGATGAATGAGTTGCAAAACGAAACCTCACGTAAAAACAAACCAAGACAATGAGAAAGGCCAAACCAAAGAAAAGATATATCCTGCCCGATCCGAAATTTCGTGATGTGCAGGTAACCAAGTTTGTAAACAACCTGATGCTTGACGGCAAGAAAAGCACCGCGTTCACTATTTTTTATGATGCCATTGAACTGGTAGAAAAGAAAACAAGCGAAAGCGGACTAGAACTTTTCCGCAAAGCATTGAACAACGTAACGCCTTCGGTAGAAGTAAAAAGCCGCCGGGTAGGTGGAGCTACGTTTCAGGTACCTACCGAAGTACGTCCTGAGCGCAAGCAGTCGTTGGGCATGAAGTGGCTCATCAACTACGCTCGCAAGCGGGGTGAAAAAACCATGATGGATCGTTTGGCTGCTGAGATTATTGCGGCTGCCAAAGGTGAAGGTGCTGCCGTGAAAAAGAAAGACGATACGCACCGCATGGCCGAAGCCAACAAGGCGTTCTCGCACTTCCGCTTCTAAGTCAGCGTTCCTTTCAGGAAAAAATTGGATGGCCTGCCTCGTACACCGAGGCAGGCTTTTTTAGTGGGAAAGCTTTTGTTTTTTAATCAGATGCTCTTTGACCTGGTGTGGAAGAGTAGTAAAACAGCTCGTCCTCTTTGAAACCATAGCAAAACGAAACCTGCGGATACGGGCTGATACTATCTGCAAGTAAACTGGTAATAATAGAGAGACATCCTTCCTGATAATGATAGAACGCCCGCCCCGGTTTGGTTTTTAGTACAAACTCGCCCGGCAGATTCAGTTCCTTCTTTACTTTTTCAGCCATTTCCTGATCGGTAAGGTTTCGTTCATCCAAAAGTGCAAAAGTGATCCCGTAGGCTTCCCTTTCTCGTAGAAATTCAACAGTATCTACCGTAGGATATGGATAATCAGTAGTTTCCAAAAACCAAATAGTGGTATTCTTAGAAGGGTCATATAAGGTTTTACTGGTAGACAAAAGGCTGCTCACAAAAAAAACGTCTTTTTGCTTTTTCAAAACCTGCAATCCCGTTACGGGAAAAGAGATTTCAACACCCCGGAAGGTGAGGCTACGTGTAGGCGGGCAGTCTTGTTTGGGAATGCAGCCGTAGAAGCACGTGATGATAAGGGCTAAAATGATTGCTATCCGGTTTTTCATGTTTGGAGGGTTTTTGAAGGTTTTTAATATCAGGTACTTAGTTATTGTCCGAATTTAGACTAAACTAATGCAGGACGGCCACTTGCGTAGCTGTCCTGCATTGGAGTGTCACGGAATAAATTGTATTAATCAAAGGGTTTTCCTTTGAACCCTGAATTTTCAATCGAAAGGTCTATTTCAGTATCTGTCAGTCGATGAGAAAACGCCACATAAGTCACATTCTCGCCCAAAGCTGTTTGTTCAGGATAATAGTTCCGCAGACAGGCAAAAACTAGCTTCGTACAATCGCTTAATTCCCAAACATAATAGGGAATTAGGGAATAGCGTCCTATCCGTTTAACATACGTAGTTCCATAGGTTTGTTCTAAGTAGCGAAAGGTGCTGTCATAGGTTGTCTCAGGCAGATAAAAACAATAATTGTATATTCCCTTACCCAGAGTATCAATTACCTCAACTCCCTTGTTATTTAGTATATGGCCATCTTCTCCGTCGGGTGTAAACCGATGGTCAGTATAAGAACTTTACCATATACGTATTAGGGTGTCTTCCATAGCTTTGGTTAGTAAATAACTATTAGGAATCAGCTGTACATCGGGTATCCTGCTTTTAATAGTTGTCACATCTACCGGAAATTCGATGGTATGCTCCCCGAAACGAAACGTTTGAGTTTCGCAGGGGGTAGTGCAGGAGTAGCAGACAAAACCTATAAGCAGGAGTAAAGTATTTATCAAATAAGGCTTCATTAGTTATAGTTACGCTTAGACCCTGAAATGCTGAATAGTGCACTTTTCAAACACAGGTTAAGACTTGTATGTAACGTTAAAGTATCGATCGGCTATTACTTTTTGACACTCCCAAAAAATCTTTCAAGAAAAAAAAAGCTCCCTATTGTTTTTAGAAAATTATTAGTCTAATTTTGCGGTCTGATTTTTGGGGAGGTGCCGCCATTTTGGCCCAATCGGACCCCTTCTTTTGAAGAGAATAATTGATTATCAACAGATATACTAAAATTCACCATCCATCATGGCACGTGATTTAAGACTTACAAGAAACATCGGTATTGCTGCCCACATTGACGCAGGTAAAACCACCACCACAGAGCGTATTTTATACTACGCAGGAGTTAGCCACAAAATCGGTGAAGTACACGATGGCGCCGCTACAATGGACTGGATGGAGCAGGAGCAGGAGCGTGGAATCACGATTACGTCGGCTGCTACTACCGTAGATTGGATGTACCGTGGAGAGAAATACCATATCAACATCATCGATACACCCGGTCACGTAGATTTTACGGTGGAGGTAAACCGCTCGTTGCGGGTATTGGATGGACTTGTTTTCTTATTCAGTGCGGTTGACGGTGTTGAGCCACAGTCTGAAACCAACTGGCGTTTAGCGAATAACTACAACGTTGCACGGATTGGATTCGTGAATAAAATGGACCGTTCGGGTGCCGACTTCCTGAAAGTTTGTGCGCAGGTAAAAGAAATGCTCGGCAGCTACGCTGTGCCTCTTCAATTGCCAATCGGTGCCGAAGATACTTTCCGCGGCGTGGTTGACCTGGTGAACTTCCGGGGAATCGAGTGGAACGAAGAAGATAAAGGAATGACCTTCCGTGAGGTACCGATTCCGGAAGATATGCTGGAAGAAGCTACCGAGTGGAGAGAGAAATTGCTCGAAGCAGTAGCCGAATTCGACGATACTTTGATGGAAAAGTACTTTGAAGATCCTACCTCAATTTCGGAAGACGAAATTTTGGCAGCTCTTCGTGCCGCTACCATCAGCATGAAAATCGTTCCGATGGTATGTGGTTCGTCGTTCAAAAACAAGGGTGTTCAAACAATGCTTGACTATGTGATGGCAATTTTACCATCACCACAAGATCGTGAAAGCATAGTAGGTACCGACCCACGCACTGAGCAGGAAATTACCCGTCAGCCCGTAGGCACTGATCCTTTCTGCGCCCTTGCATTCAAAATCGCAACGGATCCTTATGTAGGTCGTCTGTGCTTTATCCGTTCCTATTCAGGAACGTTGGAGTCAGGTTCGTACGTACTTAACAACCGTTCCGGAAACAAAGAGCGTATTTCGCGGATTTTCCAAATGCACGCCAATAAGCAAAATCAGATCGAACGTCTGGAAGCAGGTGATATTGGTGCTGTTGTAGGATTTAAAGATATTAAAACGGGTGATACCCTTTCCGATGAAAAGAACCCAATTGTTCTCGAATCAATGGTGTTCCCTGAGCCTGTAATCGGCTACGCAATTGAGCCTAAGAAAACAGCTGATCAGGATAAATTTGGTAACGCAATTGCCAAATTAGTCGAAGAAGATCCAACCTTGCAGGTAAACACAGACGAAGAAACCGGTCAGACGATTATTCGTGGAATGGGAGAACTTCACCTTGAAATTATCATTGACCGTATGCGTCGTGAATTTAAGGTAGAAGTAAATCAGGGTGCGCCACAAGTTGCTTACAAAGAAGCACTTACCAAAAATTACGAGCACCGCGAAGTATACAAGAAACAAACGGGTGGTCGTGGTAAATTTGCTGACATCGTTTTCGAAATCGGACCACGGGACGACCACGAAGAAGGCAAAGAAAAAAATCAGGGGCTACAATTTGTCAATAATATCGTCGGTGGTGTAATTCCAAGAGAATTTATTCCATCCATTCAGAAAGGCTTTGACGAAGCCATGAAAAACGGTCCTTTGGCAGGCTACCCGCTTGATTCCATGAAGATTCGTATTTTCCACGGTTCATTCCACGATGTGGATTCAGATTCATTCTCTTTTGAAATGGCAGCCCGGATTGGCTTCAAAGAAGCGGCCCGTCAGGCAGGTGCTAAAATTCTGGAACCGATTATGGCCGTTGAGGTTGTATCGCCCGAAGAATACACAGGACCAATCACCGGTGACCTCAACCGTCGTCGTGGAATCATGAAAGGAATGGATACAAAAGCAGGTTCACAGGTAATTAAGGCTGACGTACCTCTTTCTGAACTGTTTGGTTACGTAACAGACCTTCGGACAATCACATCCGGTCGTGCAACGGCCAACCTGACGTTCTCTCACTACGATTTTCTTCCACAAAACTTTGCCGATGCAGTGATTGCCAAAGCAAAAGGTGGCTCAGTAAACGCATAAATTCATTTCAGGAGGTTGTTTAAAGAAATTCAAAAAACCTCCTGAAAACTGATACAAAGCATTGATGAAGCAAATGGTTCTTTCATCAGTGACGCCTGTCGGGAACGGGCATATTTTTCAGGAACCTGTACAAGTAAAAAAGCAATGAATCAAAAAATTCGCATTAAACTCAAATCTTTCGATCACAACCTGGTCGATAAGTCAGCCGAGAAAATCGTGAAGGCTGTGAAAGCAACCGGCGCTGTGGTCAGTGGACCTATTCCTTTGCCAACGGAAAAAGAGATCTTTACCGTATTGCGTTCACCTCACGTAAATAAGAAGTCACGCGAGCAGTTTCAACTTTGCACCTACAAGCGTTTGGTTGATATTTTCTCGACAAGTGCCAAAACGGTTGACGCTCTGATGAAACTTGAACTTCCTAGTGGAGTTGATGTAGAAATTAAAGTTTAGAAATACGCAATTCAGGAGAGCAAAAGAATACAGGTTGATACCTTTTCTTTTGCGCTAATTATCCTGAAACACATAAATCGGATGAAGGTCCAGTATAGGAAACCACATCTGAGCTCGAATCGTCAGAGAAGGCGCCTTGCCTGATATTTACTCTGCTAACGACACTGAGGTCAGATGTATCCCACATCTGACCTTTTTTATTGATAATCAGAAAAATAATAAACGGAATCACATAGGAAGTCAGGAACATTTCACTAACTTTGCAGTCCGTTTCAAAAAATAGGTTTAATCCTGCTATTTTAAAACAATAAAGATGTCTGGTTTAATAGGAAAGAAAATCGGAATGACTAGTTTGTACAATGCTGACGGGCAGGCTCTGGCATGTACTGTAATTCAAGCTGGTCCTTGTGTTGTAACGCAAGTAAGATCCGAAGAAAAAGATGGCTACAAGGCTCTGCAACTGGCCTTTGGCGAAAAGAAAGAAAAAAATACCACGATGCCGATGCTCGGTCACTTCAAAAAGGCTGGCACGACTCCTAAGCAAAAAGTAGTGGAGTTTAAGTACTTCGAGGTAGATCACGAGTTAGGCACTACACTATCGATTCAGGATCTCTTCATTGAAGGTGATTTTGTGGACGTAATTGGAAATGCCAAGGGACGTGGTTTCCAGGGGGTAGTGAAGCGTCATGGATTTGCCGGGGTGGGTGGTCAAACTCACGGACAGCATAACCGTGCACGTCACCCGGGTTCAATCGGTGCATGTTCATTTCCTTCCCGCGTATTCAAAGGTATTCGAATGGGTGGTCGCATGGGAAATAATCGTGTTAAAATTCAGAACCTTCGTGTTCTGAAAGTGATTCCCGAGCAAAATCTTTTAGTGGTTAGCGGCTCGGTACCAGGTTCAAAGAATTCATTTGTAATCATTGAGAAATAATACCGATGGAACTGTCCGTAATTAATATAAAAGGAGAAGATACCGGTAAGAAGATCAGTCTTTCGGAAGATATCTTCGGCGTGGAGCCCAACGAGCATGCAATCTATTTGGATGTAAAACAATATCTGGCCAATCAGCGTCAGGGTACACACAAGGCAAAAGAACGTGCAGAAGTTAGCTACTCTACACGGAAGATCAAGCGTCAGAAGGGTACAGGAGGAGCACGTGCAGGCAGTATCAAGTCGCCGGTATTTGTAGGTGGTGGACGTATTTTTGGTCCAAGACCCCGCGACTATGGTTTCAAACTGAACAAAAAAGTGAAGACATTGGCTCGTAAATCTGCTTTTGCAGTGAAGGCTAATGCAAATTCTATCTCGGTTCTGGAAGCATTTACATTTGATGCCCCCAAGACAAAGTCTTACCTGAATGTGTTAAATGCACTTTCGCTCGTAGGTACCAAAACATTGCTGATTTTGCCTGCAAATGATGCAAATGTGTATCTGTCAGGACGTAACGTACCGAAGGCCAAAATTACAACGGCTGATATGGTTAATACGTATGATCTTATGAACGCAGATCGTCTTTTGATAAGCGAACCTGCACTGTCTGTACTGGAAACCTTATTGAATAAATAATGATGAGTGTACTTAAGCGTCCAATCATAACTGAAAAGGTAACTGCACAGGCGGGCCTTGGAAAGTATGCCTTTGAAGTAGCAAAAGATGCGAATAAGGTGGAGATAAAGAAAGCTGTTGAAAAAATGTATGGAGTTACGGTTAGAAGCGTGCATACAATGCGCTGCATCGGAAAAGCCAAAACCCGCATTTCAGCCGGTAAGTTTATCTCGGGTAAAACATCAACTTATAAGAAAGCTATCGTAACCGTGGCCGAAGGGGAGATCATTGATATCTACGGTGAAGCCTAGAAGATAGTTGACTGATTCATAACATTGACGAGCAAGTATAGCAATGGCAGTTAAAAAATTAAAACCCACAAGCCCCGGTCAACGCTTCCGTATCGCTCCTTCTTTTTCGGAGATTACGGCAGACAAGCCCGAGCGCAGCCTGATCGAACCGATCAAAAAATCGGGTGGTCGTAATAATCAGGGTCGACGTACCATGCGTCACATTGGTGGTGGCCACAAGCGCATGTACCGTGTGATTGATTTCAAGAGAAATCGCGTGGATGCACCCGCTACGGTATTGACCATAGAATATGATCCCAACCGTTCAGCACGTATTGCCCTGTTGCAATATGAAGACGGTGAAAAGCGCTACATCCTGGCACCAAATGGCCTCAACGTAGGTCAGGTGATTGTAGCCGGATCAAATGTTGCCCCCGAAGTTGGGAATGCTTTGCCACTAGGCTCAATGCCGATTGGTACAATTGTTCACAACATCGAACTAACTCCTGGAAAGGGCGGGCAGTTTGCCCGTAGCGCCGGAACGTACGCTCAGTTAGTAGCGCGTGAAGGAAGATACGCTGTTTTGAGACTTCCATCCAGTGAAATGCGTATGATCCTTTCTACCTGTATCGCAACGGTAGGTACGGTTTCTAACTCAACTCACATGAACGTGAACATTGGGAAAGCCGGTCGGAAGCGTTGGTTGGGACGTCGTCCCCGTGTGAGAGGTGTAGCCATGAACCCGGTCGATCACCCAATGGGTGGAGGTGAAGGACGTGCATCAGGAGGACAACCACGTTCACGGAATGGTCAATTCGCCAAAGGATTGAAGACGAGAAATCGGAACAAGCATTCTGAAAAACTGATTATTAGCAGACGTAAAAAGTAAGATAGCTACATGGCACGTTCATTAAAAAAAGGACCTTATATAGATTTTCGTTTGGAGAATAAAATTCAGACGATGAATAGCGCGGCCCGTAAATCGGTAATCAAAACCTGGTCACGGCGTTCAATGATTTCACCTGACTTCATCGGACATACGTTTGCGGTTCACAACGGGAATAAATTCATTCCTGTATATGTGACTGAAAATATGGTTGGACATAAATTAGGTGAATTCGCACCAACCCGGAATTTCCGTGGGCACACAGCGAAAAAAGATAAGGGAAAACGATAAACTTTGTTGACCGCCGACTCAGGGTAACAATCCCTGAAAGGCTAATCTGAAAGAACATGGAAGCAAAAGCAATACTAAAAAATGTACCTACCTCGCCTCGGAAAATGAGACTGGTAGCTGACATGATTCGTGGTCAAAAAGTCAGTAAAGCTTTGGCCCTTTTGAAATTTCAGCCCAATGGCGCATCTCCTGTACTTCACAAAGCACTGCTATCAGCAGTTGCAAACTGGCAGCAGGGAAATGAAGATGCCAAAATTGAAGATGCTGATTTATACGTAAAAACGGTATTTGTGGATGGAGGTCGTATGTTAAAGCGCCTTCGCCCTGCCCCTCAGGGAAGAGCTCACAGAATCCGTAAACGGTCAAACCACATCACAATTGTGATTGACGATGCTTCAACAGAGGCAAATTTTGTAGAAGCAGAAGAAACAAACACCGAATCATAAACGATCTGTATACGAATGGGACAAAAGGTAAACCCAATAGGTCTTAGACTAGGAATTGTTAGAGGATGGGAGTCGAGCTGGTATGGTGGAAAAGACTTCTCTGACAAATTGGTTGAAGACGAAAAAATCCGCAAATATATTCAGGCTCGTATCCCAAAAGGCTCTATCTCTAAGGTAGTCATTGAACGTACGCTGAAGCGGATCACCCTTACAATTCATACGGCACGCCCCGGAATTGTGATTGGAAAAGGCGGAAGCGAGGTAGATAAGATTAAAGAAGAGCTGAAAAAGATTACGGGAAAAGACGTACAGATCAATATTTATGAGATCAAACGTCCCGAAATTGATGCAAAATTAGTGGGTGAGGCAATCGCTCAACAATTGCAGGCTCGTATTTCTTATCGTCGTGCCATGAAGCAATCCATTTCATCGGCTATGCGTGTAGGATCGCAGGGAATAAAAATTCGTCTTTCCGGACGTTTGGGCGGTGCAGAAATGGCCCGTACCGAAGAGTACAAAGAAGGACGTATTCCATTGCACACCCTTCGTGCTGACATTGATTACGCAGTTTCTGAGGCACAAACCATTTATGGTAAGATCGGAATCAAAGTATGGGTCTTCAAAGGAGAACTCTACGGAAAGCGTGATTTGACGCCAAGCGCAGCAACTGCACAGGCAGATCGTAACGACCGGACCGAACGTGGCGGTGCCCGTGGAGGCGAACGTCGTGGCCGTGGAGGCGAAAACGATAAAGGTGGTGCTGATCGTGGCGGTGACCGTCGCAAACGCAGCAAGGGTACTACCAATACCAACAAGAAGAAGTAATCAGAACGATTTTCGGCGCCAGGCGTCGGTAAAAATAAATCAGAATCATGTTACAGCCGAAAAGAACCAAATTTCGCAAGCAGCAGAAAGATAAAGGCGGCTTCAATGGGGTTGCATCGCGTGGGCATCAAATATCCTTTGGATCATTTGCCATCAAAGCACTGGAACCGGGTTGGCTTACCGCTCGTCAGATCGAAGCAGCACGTATTTCAGTAACTCGTGCAATGAAACGTGAAGGGCAAGTTTGGATACGTGTATTTCCAGATAAACCCATTACAAAGAAGCCTGCCGAAGTACGTATGGGTAAAGGTAAAGGCGCCCCTGAATATTGGGTAGCTATGATTAAGCCCGGAACAATCATTTTTGAAGCAGCCGGTGTGAACCTTGATACTGCAAACGAAGCGTTGCGCTTAGCCGCTCAGAAGTTGCCGATCAAGACCAAATTTATCGTGCGTCGCGATTATCAGGAATAGAAAGCATTTTTTGTGCGTTTTCTGAACCATACAAATTCATAGAGCAATGAATAATCAAGAAATAAAAGCCCTGTCAGCAGATCAGCTGAAAGAGCAAATCGTCCAGGAGAAAGAGCGCTTGCTGCGTTTGAAGTTTGCCCATGCTGTTTCTCCCATTGAGAATCCGATCCGAATTCGTGCTGCGCGTAAGCAAATTGCACGTTTGATGACCGAATTGACGGCAAAATCTTCCCAACAGCAATAATTAGCAGGTAAGAAATCATGGAGGAAATAAAAAGAAATTTACGTAAAGAACGAGTAGGGCAGGTGGTTAGTAACAAGATGGAAAAATCTTGTATTGTCACTGTCGAACGTAAGGTCAAGCATCCAATGTATGGTAAGTTTATGAAAAAGACTTCCAAGTTTATGGTGCATGATGAAAGTAACCAATGTGGAGTAGGCGACACGATCCGTATAATGGAAACTCGCCCGCTTAGCAAAAATAAGCGTTGGAGATTAGTAGAAATCCTTGAAAGAGCGAAGTAACAATGGTACAGCAAGAATCAAGACTGTCCGTAGCAGATAACAGCGGAGCCAAAGAAGTACTCGTAATTCGGGTGCTTGGCGGAACTGGTAAGCGCTATGCAACAGTAGGCGACAAAATTGTCGTAACGGTAAAATCAGCCTTATCTTCAAGCAACATGAAGAAAGGGACAGTATCAAAGGCGGTTGTGGTGCGTACCAAAAAGGAGTTGCGCCGGAAAGATGGAACCTATATCCGTTTTGAAGACAATGCGGCTGTTTTGCTTAACAACAATGATGAGCCCCGCGGAACCCGCATCTTTGGACCGGTTGCCCGTGAATTGCGTGAAAAGCAATTTATGAAAATCGTTTCTCTTGCACCGGAAGTTCTCTAAGTCTGAACGGCAACCCGTAATTCTTTGAACCGATAAAGAATACCAATCATGGAAAAAAAGCAAACAAAGCAGCCAAAGTTGCACATCCGGACAGGAGATACTGTTAAGGTAATTGCCGGGAACTCAAAAGGAAAAACTGGTTTGGTTAAGTCAGTCATTATAGCTAAGCAACGTGCAATCGTTGAAGGTGCCAATATGATTACCAAACACGTAAAGCCTAATGCACAAAACCCGCAGGGAAGCATTGAAAAGTTGGAAGGAAGCATACATATCAGCAATTTGATGGTTGTGGATCCAGCTACGGGAGAAGCCACTCGCACAGGCCGTCGTCTCAACGATAAGAACAAGTTGCAGCGCTTCTCCAAGAAATCAGATAAGTTTATCTGATTCTACGCATAGAATATAACTATTTATAAACAAGTGGGTCGGTAATCCACGAACGTGTAATTTTCAGATGGCAACTCCAAGACTAAAAGAAAAATACCATAACGATGTTGTAGATCAACTGAGAGAGAAGTTTCAGTATAAGTCTATCATGCAGGTTCCTCGCCTGAAAAAAATCGTTCTTAATAAAGGAATAGGTGCAGCGGTAGCTGACAAAAAACTGGTGGATACAGGAGTTGAAGAGTTGACTCTAATCACAGGACAGAAAGCGGTGGCTACCATCTCAAAGAAAGCCGTTTCGAACTTTAAACTCCGTGAAAATATGCCGATTGGTGCGAAGGTTACGCTTCGTGGAGATCGCATGTACGAATTCCTGGATCGTCTTACTGCAATCGCAATGCCTCGGGTACGTGATTTCCGTGGGATAAGCGATAAAGGGTTTGATGGACGTGGTAATTATACCTTTGGCGTAAAAGAACAGATTATCTTTCCCGAAATCAGTATTGATAAAGTAAATAAGATCACGGGAATGGATATCACGTTTGTTACCTCAACGAATTCGGACGAGGAAAGCTACGAATTGCTAAAAGCACTCGGCATGCCTTTTACGAACGCAACGAAGTAATCAATAATTCTCAGATTAAGATATTTCACTGACAATGGCAAAAGAATCAGTAAAAGCCCGGGAAAGAAAAAGACAACAGTTGGTGGCTAGGTATGCTGACAAGCGTGCAAAGTTGAAAGAAGCCGGAGACTGGGTTGCTCTCGATAAATTACCCCGAAACTCCTCACCGGTGCGTCTGCACAATCGTTGCAAAATCACTGGACGTCCCCGCGGATATATGCGCAAATTTGGAATTTCCCGTGTTCTATTTCGTGATATGGCATCACAAGGAAAAATTCCTGGTGTTACTAAATCAAGTTGGTAAGAACCCTTTTAATTCTGATTTCAATTACTTAACTTTGCACGCCTTTTTGAGGAGTGCTTAAACAAGTCACTAAAATGGTAACGGATCCCATAGCAGACTATCTGACTCAAATCAGAAACGCCATAAAGGCGAAGCACCGGGTTGTAGAGATACCTGCTTCAAACATAAAGAAGGAAATTACGAAGGTACTATTTGAAAAAGGATACATTCAAAGCTATAAATTTGATGATAACGGCCCACAAGGCTCCATCAAAATTGCTTTGAAATATAATCCAGTAACCAAACAACCCGCAATCGTAAAACTTCAGCGTGTGAGCAAGCCAGGTCTTCGCAAATACTCAGGTGCTGATACTCTACCCCGCGTTTTGAGCGGATTAGGGACAGTCATTATCTCTACATCAAAAGGCGTGATGACCGATAAGGAAGCACGCACGATGAACGTCGGTGGAGAAGTGTTGTGTTACGTGTACTAATCGTAAAGTCTAGATAGAAATGTCACGAATAGGAAACAAATTAATTGAACTACCCGCCGGAATCACGGTCTCCGTGAACGACGATAATATAGTATCTGTAAAGGGACCTAAGGGAACCTTAACCCAAGTGGTTGATAAAGATATTAGCATTGAGGTAGAGGGCAGCGAATTGAAGGTTCGTCGCCCAAGCGAACAAAAACGACACAAGGCCCTTCATGGCCTGTACCGCTCTCTGATCAACAATATGATTATTGGAGTAAATACAGGCTACCGTAAAGAACTTGAAATAGTTGGGGTAGGTTATAAAGCAACTGCCGCCAATAATGTTCTTGAACTAAGCCTTGGATATTCTCACAGCATCTTTATGGCTGTTCCTCAGGAAATTAAAGTGTCTACAATTACCGAAAAAGGTCAAAACCCCAAGGTAATTCTCGAAGGCATTGACAAAGAACTGATTGGAGCTGTTGCGGCAAAAATCAAGTCGCTCCGTAAAGTTGAACCTTACAAAGGAAAAGGTATTCGGTTTGTTGGGGAAGTTGTTCGTCGTAAGGCGGGTAAATCTGCTTCCAAGAAATAATAAAATCCCTTCGGGGAGTATTTTTAAACAAGTACATTCGATAATTCAATGGCGACTGCAAAAACAGACAGGAGACAACGCCTCAAATATCATATCCGTAAAAAGGTGCATGGAACAGCTGACCGCCCACGTTTGTCGGTCTTTCGTTCAAACACTAACATTTACGCTCAGGTAATTGATGATGAAACAGGCGTAACATTAGTAAGTGCTTCTTCCCTGGATTTAGGAGAGAAAAAATGGAATACCAACATTGAAGCTGCTGCATTGGTAGGTAAGAAAATTGCAGAAAAAGCAGTAGAAGCTGGCGTATCTGCGGTAGTTTTCGACCGGAACGGCTACTTGTATCATGGTAAAGTTAAAGCATTAGCCGAAGCAGCCCGTGAGGGTGGTCTCAAATTCTAAGAAACACGATTATGTATACGAACAACAGACCCTCAAAGGTCAATGAATCAGAGCTCAAAGAGCGTGTTGTTGCCATCAATCGAGTGGCCAAAGTAGTGAAAGGCGGTCGTCGTTTTAGCTTCTCCGCAATTGTGGTAGTTGGAGACGGAAAAGGAGTTGTTGGTTACGGCCTTGGTAAAGCAAACGAAGTAACAGATGCAATTGCCAAAGGTATTGACGATGCAAAGAAGAACCTTTTTCAGGTACCTCTTTTGAAAACAACCGTTCCTCATGCCATGGAAGGTAAGTACAGCGGTGGATTTGTCCTGATCAAGCCCGCAGCACCAGGAACAGGTGTAATTGCCGGTGGTGCGATGCGTGCGGTACTTGAAGCTGCCGGAATTCACGACGTACTAGCCAAGTCCAAAGGATCATCCAACCCGCACAACGTGGTAAAAGCCACAATTGATGCCCTAATGAAAATGAGAGCTCCACATCAGGTTGCTTTTCAGCGGGGAGTTAAGTTGGAAAAAGTATTCAACGGATAATCTGCAATACAGATAGATCTCTTACTTAGAAGAAACCATGTCAAAAGTACGTATTACCCAAATCAGAAGCACAATTGATCGCCCCGAAGATCAGAAGCGCACAGTAAAGGCGCTTGGGTTGGGCAAAATCAATCGCTCTGTTGAGAAAGAAAATAACTCTTCCATTGCGGGAATGATCCGTAAGGTGAGCCATTTGGTCAAAGTCGAAGAAATTTAATTATATATTGCTATGAATCTTAGTTCATTAAAACCAGCTGCCGGTTCGGTTCGGGCCAACAAGCGAGTAGGACGCGGAACGGGTTCGGGAAGAGGCGGTACCTCCACAAGAGGTCATAAAGGAGCACAGTCCCGTTCAGGATATAGCGCAAAGCGCAGCTTTGAAGGTGGTCAAATGCCCCTTCAGCGTCGTGTGCCTAAGTTTGGTTTCAATAATATCAATAGAGTTGAATACAAAGCACTCAATTTGGATGCTATTCAGGCTCTGGTAGAAAAAACTGGAACAGCCGTTATTACGCTCGAACTGCTTCGGGATAACGGACTCGTGAGCAAGAAAGACCTTGTGAAAATCCTTAATCGCGGCGAAGTTTCTGCTGCAATTGAAGTTCACGCGCATGGGTTTTCAGCCAGTGCCATTGAAGCTATTGAGAAAGCCGGAGGTAAGGCAATTAAATTGTAAATCCTGTTGGTATCTTACTACCGTTAAAGTTTGAACGATCCCCAGGTTATACAAGACTTTTCATATGAAACGATTTATCGATACGCTCAAAAATATTTTTTCAATTGAGGAGTTGAGAACACGAATTCTCAACACTCTTTTGTTTATAACGATATTCCGTTTGGGGTCGTTTGTAGTGCTGCCAGGTATTGAACCTGACCGCATGAATTTTTCAGCGCAGGGGCTACTTGGCCTATTGGATACATTTTTGGGCGGCGCATTCAGTAAAGCGTCAATTTTTGCCTTAGGGATTATGCCCTACATTTCGGCATCAATTGCAATTCAGCTTTTGACAATGGCACTACCTTACTTTCAAAAAATGCAGAAAGAAGGGGAGTCCGGTCGTAAGAAGTTAAATCAGATTACACGGGTTCTGACCATCATTGTTACGTTTGCCCAGGGCATTACCTATTTGAAAACCACCGTGCCTGATGAGGCATTATTAGTCTCCCGCAGCATTTTTACAGTATCATCTGTGTTTATTCTGATTGCCGGCACCATGTTTTGTATGTGGCTTGGTGAACGTATCACGGATAAAGGTGTTGGAAACGGTATTTCAATGCTTATTATGATTGGAATCGTTTCTCGATTCCCCGGTGCTATTTATCAGGAATTTGCCTCACGTGGAAGTTCGCAGATTCTGATTTTTGTTCTTGAATTAGTCGCACTTTACTTTGTGATCATGGGGGCAGTGATGTTAACTCAGGCTGTCCGAAGGGTACCAATTCAATATGCCAAACAAGTTGTCGGAAATCGGGCTATTGGAGGCGGACAGCGGCAATATCTTCCATTGAAAGTAAATGCTGCTGGCGTGATGCCCATTATTTTTGCGCAGGCATTAATGTTTGTTCCTTCTCTAGTAGCTTCTCTTTTTGCCGAAACAAGCGATTTCGCGAGTAATGTAGCGACTATTTTTGCTACTTACACTACCTGGCAGTATAATGTCTTGTTCGGTGTACTCATTATCGTTTTTACATTTTTCTATACGGCCATTTCAGTAAATCCACAGCAAATAGCAGATGATATGAAACGCGGGGGTGGGTTTATTCCGGGCATCAAACCTGGGCAGCAGACCTCGGATTATATTAGTACAGTATTGGATCGTATTACTTTCCCGGGAGCTATCATGTTAGCTATCGTGGCGATTCTCCCTGCATTAGCTAGTTTAGTCGGAATGACCAGTTCTTTCGCACAGTTTTTTGGAGGGACATCTCTTCTGATTATGGTTGGTGTGGTGTTGGATACATTGCAGCAAATTGAAAGCTATCTCCTGATGCGTCGGTATGAAGGGCTGATGAAGTCCGGACGTATTAAAGGACGCACAGAAAGTATAGCAGTTTAGATATATGATCTACCTGAAAACAGATCAGGAGATAGAGCTCATTAAAAAGAGCGCCATTGTTCTGGGTAAAACACACGCGGAAGTAGCCAAATGGATAAAGCCCGGTGTTACCACAAAACGTCTTGATTCGGTTGCGGAAGAATTTATTCGGGATCATCAGGGAGTTCCTTCCTTTAAAGGTTATAATAATTTCCCTGCCTCGCTTTGTATTTCCGTTAATGAGGTTGTAGTACATGGAATACCAGGCAACTACCAATTAGTTGAAGGAGATATTATTTCTATTGATTGCGGAGTTAAATTAGGTGGGTTTCACAGCGATAGTGCCTACACCTATCCGATTGGAGAAGTTTCAGAAGAAGTTTCTGCTTTATTGAGCCATACCAAGCGCTCGCTCTATGAAGGAATCGATAAAGCAATCGATGGATTACGGACAGGAGATATAGGATTTGCTGTACAAAACTATGTAGAAGAACTGAATTACTCCGTTGTCAGAGAACTTGTTGGTCACGGCGTTGGCAAAAACCTTCACGAAGGCCCGGAAGTTCCTAATTATGGAAAAAGAGGAAAAGGAATAAAATTAAAAGAGGGTATGGTGATAGCGATTGAGCCTATGATAAACCTCGGAAAAAAAGGAGTTGTACAGGAGCGTGACGGCTGGACAATCAGAACTGTTGATCGCAAGCCATCTGCGCACTTTGAGCATACAGTAGCAATCCGTAAAGGGAAGGCAGAGATATTGACCACGTTTGAATATATAGAAGAAGTAACAGCCAATACCAGTTTAATGGTTGTTGCTCACTAACAAAAACATCTGATAAAAATATAATGGCAAAACAAGCATCCATTGAGCAGGACGGAGTAATCGTAGAAGCATTGTCAAATGCGATGTTTCGTGTTCAGTTGGAAAATAAGCACGAAGTTATTGCGCATATCTCAGGAAAAATGAGGATGCACTATATAAAAATTTTGCCTGGCGATCGTGTCAAACTGGAAATGTCTCCGTATGATTTGACAAAGGCGCGAATCGTTTATCGTTACAAATAAATGTTTGAGACAGTCGCTTACTAATTTACGCGAAAATCCTGAATAAAAATGAAAGTTAAAGCATCAGTAAAAAAGCGCAGTGTTGACTGCAAAGTGATCCGCCGCAAAGGCAAGATCTATGTAATTAATAAAAAGAATCCTCGGTACAAACAAAGACAAGGATAATTCATTATGGCACGTATTGCAGGAGTTGATATTCCCGATCGTAAAAGAGGCGAAATCGCCCTTACCTATATCTACGGAATTGGTCGTAGTGCATCGCGGAAAATTTTAGAAAAGGCAGGTGTATCTTTCGATAAGAAGGTTGCAGAATGGTCGGATGACGAATCAGGTGCGGTTCGTTCGGTAATTGCGAACGAATTCAAAGTTGAAGGTGCGCTCAAGTCAGAGGTGCAGTTGAGTATTAAACGGCTTATGGACATTGCTTGCTATCGCGGGCTTCGCCATCGGAAAGGCTTGCCGCTTCGTGGGCAAAGAACGAAGAATAACTCACGTACACGGAAAGGTAAGCGTAAGACGGTAGCAAATAAAAAGAAAGCCACGAAATAACACTTAGGCATTGAAGTCAAATTCATGCTTAATTAATTCAGCAATAGCACAATGGCACAAAATAAGAGAAAAGACAAAGCAAAGAAAAGAGTAGTGGTCGTTGAATCTGTTGGTCAGGTTCATATTAAAGCTACCTTTAATAATATCATCATTTCTATCACGAACAATAACGGTCAGGTTATTTCGTGGGCATCAGCGGGAAAGATGGGCTTCCGGGGTTCCAAAAAGAACACGCCGTATGCAGCACAAACTGCGGCTCAAAACTGCGCACAGGTTGCTTTTGATTTAGGAATGCGTAAAGCTGAGGTTTTTGTTAAAGGACCGGGTTCCGGAAGAGAATCTGCCATCCGGACCATTCAGAACGCAGGTATTGAAGTTTCTTCAATTCGGGATATTACACCACTTCCACACAATGGATGTCGTCCTCCCAAACGCAGAAGAGTATAATTTTTTTCATTAGGCCGCGGGTAATCAATTAATAATTTAGGAACTGGGGTTATCTAATTGATTACAGCATTATTTAAATTTAGAAAATGGCACGTTATACAGGTCCCAAGGCAAAAATTTCGAGGCGTTATGGTGAACCCATTATGGGTCCAAGTAAGGCTCTCACTAAAAAGAACTATCCTCCCGGCGTTCATGGCCGCGGCAGACGTTCCAAAAAATCCGAATATGCACTTCAATTAATGGAGAAGCAGAAGGTGAAGTATACCTACGGTATTTTGGAAAAGCAATTCAGAAATATATTCCAGAAAGCTTCTGTAAAAGAGGGAATCACGGGAGAGAATCTTCTGAAATTGTGTGAAGCTCGACTCGATAACACAGTGTATCGGTTAGGTATCGCACCAACCCGGCGGGCTGCCCGCCAATTGGTTGCTCACAAGCACCTGATGGTGGATGGTGAAATCGTGAACATCCCATCTTATTCTTTGCGCCCCGGTCAGACAATCTCCGTTCGTGAGAAGTCTAAGTCTCTGGAAGCAATATCTGATAGCCTGGCTGGACATACGTCCAAGCGTTTTACCTGGCTCGAATGGGAAGGTTCTCAGCTAACGGGTAAGTTTATCTCTTATCCTGAGCGGGATCAGATTCCTGAGAATGTCAACGAGCAACTCATTGTCGAGTTGTACTCTAAGTAATTACACTTAATCATCTACATAGCCCCGGCTCGTCCGGGGCATCCTTGTACCCCTGAAACGGGAAACGTTTGCGATCGCAAAGGTAACGATGGCCTGATCAACCGTCATTTACTACACAAAAAGGAGACAAAGACTATGTCAATATTAGCATTCCAAATGCCTGATAAGGTCGTCATGGAGAAAGCTGACGATTTTCACGGGTTGTTTGAATTTAAGCCTTTGGAGAAAGGATATGGTGTGACCATAGGCAATGCCCTACGCCGCATATTGCTTTCATCATTGGAAGGCTACGCCATTACGAGCGTGAAATTCCCCGGTGTTCTCCACGAATTTTCTACCATAGAGGGTGTGGTTGAAGATGTTACGGAAATTATCCTCAATCTTAAAACAGTACGATTCAAGAAAGTTGTTGATCTTGTTGAGAATCGAATTGTAGTTAATCTGAAAAATGTATCAGTTGTAACGGCTGGTGATATTGGTAAATTCACAAGTTCGTATCAGGTATTGAATCCTGAGCAGGTGATATGCCACCTCGATGATCAGAAGGAATTCGAAATGGAAATTCTTTTGGATAAGGGACGCGGATATGTACCTGCGGATGAGCCTCGTGCTACCGAATTGCCTTTCAGCCATATTGCGATGGATGCTATTTATACGCCCATCAAAAATGTTAAATACAGCGTTGAAAATACTCGTGTAGAGCAACGGACGGATTATGAAAGACTTCTGATTGATATTCAAACAGATGGCTCTATTCATCCCGAGGAAGCTTTGAAAGGAGCAGCTAATATATTGATTCAACACTTTATGCTTTTCTCTGACCAAACGATGACGTTTGAGAAGCAGAAAGCAGAAGAAGATAATCAGGTAGACGAAGAGATGTTGCGTATGCGCAAGCTCTTGAAAACATCTTTGTCTGAACTTGATCTTTCTGTTAGGGCTTACAACTGTTTGAAATCAGCAGATGTAAAAACGTTGGGAGATCTGGTGAAGTTAGAAATTTCAGACATGATGAAATTCCGCAATTTTGGAAAGAAATCATTGACCGAGTTGGAGCAACTCGTATCTGAGAAAGGCCTTACCTTCGGCATGGAGGTTGGAAAGTACCGTCTTGAAGAGGATTGAAAAGTAAGTTAAATAAGTCAGTATTCTGTAGCGCGTTTTAACCCGCCGCTCGAAGCTACTAAACAATTAAAAAAATGAGACACGGAAAGAAAGATAACCACCTGGGAAGAACGGCTTCACACCGTCGGGCAATGCTGTCAAACATGGCCTCTTCATTGATCTTACACAAACGCATTGAGACTACACTTGCCAAAGCCAAGGAACTCAGAAAGTATGTTGAACCTCTTTTGACTCGCTCAAAAGTGGATTCTACGCACAATCGTCGGATCGTTTTTTCTTACCTCCATGATAAGGAGTCTGTAAAAGAACTTTTCAATGTTGTTTCTGATAAAATTGTTGACCGTCCGGGTGGATATACCCGTATCGTAAAGTTGGGAACTCGTCTTGGAGATGCCGCCGAAACCTGTTTGATGGAATTGGTTGATTTCAACGAAACACTACTTCTCGCAGAAACTGAAAAAGCAACCAAAACGCGTCGTAGCCGTCGTGGTGGTAAAAAGTCTGAAACTTCAACTGCGGATGATGCGCAAGCAGCTCCCGTAGCTCTGGAAGAAACAGCTGCACCCGAAGCTGACGATTTGGAAAAAGTAGAAGGTGTTGGACCAAAAATTGCTGAGGTTTTGCAAGCTGCCGGTATTGACTCTTTCGCTAAATTGGCTGAAACAACTCCCGAGGCTATTCGTGAAATCCTGGACAATGCAGGTTCACAATTTGCTTCACATGATCCTGCAACCTGGCCTAAGCAAGCTGAATTGGCCGCCGCAGGTCAGTGGGAAGAGCTGAAAACCTGGCAGGACGAATTGAACGGAGGACGCGAGAATTGATAGAAAATATATCAGAAATGATAGAATAAAATTGAGAAAGGGGTTAGGCGATTATCGTTTAACCCCTTTTTTTGGGCATTATTTAATACTTTTGAATCTCTAACTCTTGTAACGATAAAAATGACTGAGACAAAGGAAGCACTATTGCTACTGGAAGATGGTACGGCCTATCGAGGCACAGCCCTGGGAAAATCTGGTACTACGGGAGGTGAAATCTGCTTTAATACCGGCATGACGGGTTATCAGGAGATTTATACAGATCCTTCGTATTATGGTCAGATCGTGGTTAACACGACCTCGCACATTGGGAACTATGGCGTGCAACTGGGAAGTGAAGAAGAATCAGATCATGTAAAGATTAAAGGCATGGTTTGTAACACTTTTTCAAATGTCTATTCAAGGCATACCGCCGACTTTTCTCTTCAGGAATACTTTGAAAGAGCTAATATTGTCGGGATTAGTAATGTTGATACCCGGCATTTGGTACGGCATGTGCGTCAAAAAGGCGTAATGAACGCCATTATTTCGTCTGAAATTCTGGATGAAACCGAATTGATGCAGGAGTTGAAGAAGATACCTTCTATGGCTGGCCTGGAATTATCATCGGAAGTCAGTACAGAGCAGGCATACTTTGTTGGCGATGAAATGGAAAGTCGCTGGCGAGTTGCGGTGATGGACTATGGCATTAAAAAAAGTATCCTCAAAAACCTGACAATGCGAGGATGCTATTGTAAAGTTTTCCCCGCCCAAACATCGTTTGAAGAGGTAATGGAATGGAAGCCCGACGGATTTTTTATCTCAAATGGTCCGGGAGATCCCGGCGCCATGTTGTATGCCGTTGAAACTGTCAAAAAGATGGTAGATACCAGCAAACCAGTTTTTGGAATTTGCCTCGGACATCAACTTTTGGCAGAGGCTAGTGGTATTTCTACCTACAAAATGCACCACGGACACCGGGGACTAAACCATCCGGTTAAGAATCTTATCACAGGCCGCTGTGAGGTGACCTCACAAAATCACGGGTTTGCTGTTAACCCGGACGAGATTTTGAGTCATCCTGATGTAGAGGTAACGCATGTTAATCTGAACGATAAAACTATTGAAGGTATTCGTCGGAAGGACAAACCGGCGTTCTCAGTACAATATCATCCCGAAGCATCACCCGGTCCGCACGATTCGCGCTATTTGTTTGATGAATTTGCCAAGTTGTTAACCGAAGCTGAGTAAATTCAACCTATTGATTAAAAATGAAGCCTTCCTGCATGAGAACTTTTCTCTTGCCGGAAGGCTTCACTCTTAATGGTTAAGTCATTTTATCACAAATTTGCCTCGATTATTTCTTTAAACTCCTTTTCAGGCATTAATCCCATGCCGCGCCACAGCAGTTTCCCATTTTTGTAAAGTAAGAAAATAGGGATTTCGTCAATTTGAAGGCGTTGGGTAAGTGCTTTGTTTTTATCGTAGTTGATGGTTTTAATAACCGCCTTGCCTTCATAATCCTTTGTGAGTTTTTGCATCGTAGGCATCATTTGCTTGCAGGGTGCGCACCATGTAGCAAAAAAATCAAGCAATACAGGTTTGTCAGAAGCAATAAGTTTCTCAAAATCATCCTGACTTATTTCTTCTACTCCCTTGGCAAGGTGTTCATTTTTATCAATAGGTAGCTGTGCCGAAGACCATTTCAGATAGCCTCCTTTCATATCATATACTTCTTTAAAACCATTATCTACAAGCTGTTTTGCGGCTTTTGCGCTTCGGGCTCCGGACAAACAGTATACAAAAACAGGTTGGGATTTATCCAATGCCAGCGTCTTTTGCTCAAAAGAAGACCCTGTTACATCAATATTGAGTGAATTTTTTAAATGGCCCTGTGCGTATTCTTCAAATGTGCGCACATCAAGTAACTGACCGTTTGGAGTTGAGGAGAGTTTATTTTTAAAAATTTCTGCATCCAAAACCGTTTGGCCCATTCCGCAAAGAGAAAGTAACAGGAGTGTCATCAGAGGGAGAATTGGTAAGCGTCGCATAGTATATCAATTGTAAAGGATTTATAGAAAAGGTTTTAAAAAAAGAAGGGACACAACGGTTCCCAAAATTTTACGTTATTTTTGCTTCGTTAAATTTAACCAATAACTCAAACAAACCCAAAGCTGCACATGAGTACTATTCAGTCAGTACATGCAAGACAAATTCTGGATTCACGAGGAAACCCTACCGTAGAAGTGGATGTCCGTACCGAAAATGGCTATTTAGGCCGGGCCGCCGTACCTTCCGGAGCTTCAACAGGTAAGCACGAGGCCGTAGAATTACGCGACAACGATGATAATGTATATGTAGGTAAAGGGGTTTTGAAAGCGGTAGAAAACGTTAACGATATCATATATCCTGAGCTAATCGGTATTTCGATCTATGAGCAGAATCTAATCGATAAGATTATGATTGAACTGGACGGTACCCATAACAAGGGGAAATTGGGCGCCAATGCAATTTTGGGCGTTTCGATGGCCGTTGCAAAAGCTGCTGCTCAGGAAGCTGGAATGTCGCTATTTCGCTACGTTGGCGGTACAAATGCGAATACCCTTCCCGTACCGATGATGAATATTCTTAACGGAGGTAGTCATGCTGATAATTCAATTGATTTTCAGGAGTTTATGGTAATGCCCGCCAAGGCTGATACATTTTCCGAAGCGCTGAGAATGGGTGTTGAGGTATTTCATACCTTGAAAAAAGTGTTGAAAAGCAAAGGATATTCAACCAATGTTGGGGATGAAGGTGGTTTTGCCCCCAATATCAAATCCAATGAAGAAGCGATTGAAATCGTTGTACAGGCTATCGAAAAGGCCGGTTATAAGCCTGGTGAAGATATCTTTATCGCTATGGACGCTGCTGCGTCAGAGTTCTACGAAAATGGTGTTTATCACTTCAAAAAATCAGATGGTCGTAAGCTGTCCTCGGCAGAAATGGCTGGATATTGGACAGAGTGGGTTAATAAATATCCAATTATTTCCATTGAAGACGGCATGGACGAAGACGATTGGGATGGCTGGAAGTCTGTTACCGATAGTATTGGCAGCAAATGTCAGCTCGTAGGGGACGACTTGTTCGTAACGAACGTAAATCGTCTGCAGCAGGGCATTGATCAAAACATCGCAAACGCTATTTTAATTAAAGTTAATCAGATCGGATCTTTGACCGAAACGATTGATACGGTTAATCTGGCTAAACGCAACAGCTACAAAAACATTATGTCGCACCGCTCGGGCGAAACCGAAGATTCTACAATTGCCGATCTTGCGGTTGCGTTGAATACCGGGCAAATCAAAACCGGTTCGGCGTCACGTTCCGACCGTATGGCGAAATATAACCAACTATTGCGCATTGAAGAGGAGCTTGGAGAAACTGCCTATTTCCCAGGTCTGAAATTCTAACAAGAATCTCAAATGTATACCTGACCGGAGTTGTTTAATAACTCCGGTCTTTTCCGTTTTCGTATGGTCACAATTCCTGCATGGCTTCGCAAGGCCTTCCTTTTTTTACGAAAATTTTACGCAGCAACATTTATTGGTTGGCTGGTTTGGATCTTTGTCATTGACGATAACAATTTATTTGTGGTCTGGGAAAACCGTCAGAAAATGTTGGACCTGGAGCGAGACCGGAGCTATTTTATCGAGCAGGTAAAACTTGTAAGAAAAGAACATGATGAAGTTTTCGGCAGTAAAGCACTGCTTGAAAAGTGGGCACGCGAAAAGTACATGATGAGGAAGCCTTCCGAAGATGTATATGTCATAGTTGATGAAAACGGAGAATACATCGAAAAGAAGTAATTCAAGCCAACTGGTACAATTTGGGCCTGTTTTTCTTTAATCTCTCTCGCAAATACAACCTTCCTGCATGATACACGTACTCTTTGTTTGCCTGGGAAATATATGCCGTTCGCCAGTGGCAGAGGGCGTCTTTCGCAAACTTGTAGAGGATGCCGGGCTTTCGGACGCTATTCAGTGCGACTCGGCAGGTACAGCTTCGTATCACATCGGAAATCTTCCGGACCGCCGTATGCGTCAGGTAGCTGCTCAGAATGGCATTCAACTGATTCACAAAAGCCGTAAACTCAATGGCGATGACTTCTATACCTTCGATTATATCCTGGCTATGGATGAAATCAACTTTGACGACATTCGAAATCAGAGTTACCGGAGCAGTGGATTCTTTTATCCCGAAGATCGGTTGTTTTTATATCGGGAGTTTGATCCTGTTCAGGATGGTTCATCTGATGTTCCTGATCCTTATTACGAAGATATTTCTGTATTTGAAGACGTGTTCCGTATGGTCGAAAGATGCGGAGTACAGTTTCTCGAATTTTTAATCCAAAAGAATCAATTAAAACAATGAATAAGAAAGTCATACTTATCATCATGGATGGTTGGGGGATCGCCAAAAACGGAGAAGAAAACCGTTCCGCTGTTTTGGCCGCTCAAACACCCTTTTACGATAGCATTCTTCAAAAATATCCTCATAGTAAGCTGGAAGCGAGTGGCCTTGCCGTTGGCTTACCCGATGGACAAATGGGAAACTCCGAAGTAGGACACACCAATCTGGGAGCCGGACGAGTGGTTTATCAGGATTTGGTAAAAATTAATTTGGCCGTTCAGGAAGGTACTTTGGCTCACGAACCCGTGTTGGCGCAGGCTCTTGCCTATGCCAAAGCGAATCGTACCAAGGTACATTTTATTGGACTTGTTTCGGATGGTGGGGTACATTCGCACATTGATCACCTCAAAGGTCTTTGTACAATTGCGCATCAGGCGGGTTTATCAGATGTGTTCGTACATGCATTTACTGACGGTCGCGACTGCGACCCAAAAAGTGGTCTTGGGTTTCTGAGAGAACTGGAAACGCACATGGGCGTTACTACCGGCAAAATTGCCAGTATTACAGGCCGCTATTACGCCATGGATCGCGACAAGCGCTGGGAACGGGTGAAACTTGCCTACGACGCTATGGTCCATGGAGTAGGGCAGCACGTACCGGAGACCGCTGTGCTTCAAACCGTAGAAGCGTCTTATCAGGATGGAATTACGGATGAATTTATCAAGCCAATTGTGGCCGTTACAGCAGAAGGAACACCCGTTTCCTGCATTGAGGAAAATGATGTCGTGATTTGTTTTAATTTCCGTACCGATCGTGGCCGGGAAATTACCGAGGTGCTTACTCAGCAGGATTTCCACGAGCAAAATATGCACAAGCTGAACCTCAGGTATATCACAATGACCAACTATGATGATACCTACATAGGCGTAGAAGCAATTTTTGATAAAGATAATTTGACAAACACCCTCGGCGAAGTACTGGCAAAAGCAGGTAAAAAACAGATCCGAATTGCTGAAACCGAAAAATACCCGCACGTAACATTCTTCTTTTCAGGCGGGCGTGAACTCGAATTTGAAGGGGAAAGTCGCTTAATGTGCCCTTCACCCAAAGTTGCTACGTATGACCTGCAACCTGAAATGTCTGCCTACGATATTCGGGATGCTATTGTGCCGGCGCTTGAAAAAGAGGAAGTTGATTTTGTTTGTTTGAATTTTGCTAACCCGGATATGGTTGGACATACCGGTGTTTTTGAAGCTGCTGTAAAAGCCTGCGAAACAGTCGACAAATGTACACAGGCCGTCGTAACAACCGGACTCGCTCATGGCTACTCATCTATTATTATTGCTGATCATGGCAATTCGGACTATATGTTTAATGATGACGGTTCGCCCAATACGGCACACTCGCTCAATCTTGTACCTTGTATACTTGTGGACAATACCTATACAACGCCGCTCAAAAACGGTAAGCTTTCGGACGTAGCTCCTACTATTCTGGCGCTGATGGGTGTCGAAAAGCCCGTAGAAATGACCGGAGAAAGCCTATTATAAACTATATACGCACGACCTGTGTTAGCCTTTCAGAGAGTCACATTGGCTCTCTGAATTTTTTTATATTCGATTGAAACCTTCATTTTTCCCCTGTACAGTGTACGCTATCTTTACAAAAAAACATTTACACACCAAAAGAACGACACCGACCCGGGCTGTCTGGTTTTTGAGTATGTGTATCGTGTGGACTATTTCTTCATGTGAGTCTCAAAAAGAATCTAAAACGCAAGCCAACGTTTATTACGACGTAAAAGGCTTTATGGAGCAGCAAATTGAGATTCTGAATCAGCAAAAGCCTGCGGTAGAAAAACAGATGATTGTTGGGGAACAATCCGAAAGCCGAAATTCTGATGCCATTGACTGGCAAAAAGAACTTGAATTATTTATTCAGGCTGACATCAATAAGCCGGCCTATCGGCAAAGCTATGAAGTAAGCCGCCCGGATTCTCTGACTTTTACTTATGTACTAAAAAATGGAGAAGATTTACCCGTACAATTTTTAAAAGTGATTCTTGATGACCAAAACCGGCAACCTGCACGCATCGAAGCTAAAATCGTTTCGAAGAATCCTTTATATGAATCTGAAAAAAATCTGATAATGCAGGCCGCCGCACTTGACGGAAAGTGGAGGTTGCGCTCGTATCATATCTATGGATTTCAGGAGTTAATCATTAGCGAACGAAAGCCGTTCGATGTGAAGGTAAATATTCAATAGTAACGTGTTATTCCAATTATTCAATTTTCTCTGCACATGAAAAAGATTTTATACCTATGCTCATTCGGACTTTTGCTGATCAGCCCGGCGTTTGGTCAAAAGGGAAAAAGCCTTCCGGAGTTTAACCTCCAAAAAGTAGAAAGAGAAGCTCACATGCGTTTCCTGGCGTCAGATGAGTTGCAGGGGCGACGCACGGGAGAGCCCGGCAATCTGGTCGCTGCCCGCTATATCGCGGAGCAGTTCCGGCGTTTGGGGCTTACGCCCGCACCGGGGCAATCGGGGCAGTCAGGCTACATGCAGCCCGTACCGCTTGAAAAATTGGGGAGTGTGGGCGAGGGTATGCTTATCGCCGGAAATGATACGCTAGTTCAGAAGAAAGACTGGATTCTGATGGCAGGCTCGACGATGAATATCGATGCACCGCTTGCCTATGCAGGATTTGGGTTGGAAGATGTAGCCAAAGGCTGGGACGATTACAAAGGACTGGATGTCAAAGGGAAAATCGTGCTGGTACAAAGCGGCTCATCAGAAGCAACTACACCCTCCGACATTATTAGTGCATCCACGCAGAAGCGCCGAATTGCTGCTGAAAAAGGAGCTGTTGCGGTAATTGAGCTTTTCAAAGCTCCCATTCCGTGGAATTTTGTGGTGAATTATTTCTCTGGGGAACGCCTATCACTTGCAGATGGAACAGCTCCTGTGACACTTCCTCACGCATGGGTAAATGGTAGCGAAGCCGCCCTTACCAAACTTTTGCGTGCAGCCACTTCGCTGCAAATCAAAACGGATGGACGCCTCGTTCAGCCGATTAATGGTTTTAACGTAGCCGCTTATATTCAGGGTTCGGACGCAAAGTTAAAGGACGAATATGTGCTTCTGACTGCCCATTATGACCACGTTGGGGTGGGTAAGCAAGGAGGGCAGCCGTATACTGCTGAGGATAGTATTTTTAATGGTGCCCGCGACAATGCGTTTGGAGTGGTAGCCTTGTTGTCAGCTGCCGAGGCGCTGGCCCAAAATCCGCCGAAGCGTTCCGTTCTTTTGGTAGCCCTGACCGGCGAAGAAGTTGGGTTGTTAGGTAGTAAATACCTGGCCAACCACCCGCTATTACCCTGGAAACAGTGTATTTTTAATCTTAATTCGGATGGTGCTGGCTATAATGATACCAGTATTTTGAGCGTAATTGGCCTTGATCGAACCGGCGCCCGTGCCGAAATAGAAACCGCAAGCAAGGCTTTTGGTTTAGACGTTGTAGCCGATCCTTCTCCGGAACAGGGATTATTCGATCGATCGGACAACGTAAGTTTTGCTGCCAAAGGGATTCCGGCACCAACAATGACGCCTGGTTTCAGAGCATTTGATGCAGAGCTGATGAAAAATTACCATCAGGTTTCAGACAACCCTGACACCATTGATTTTAATTACCTTTTGAAATTTTCACAAGCCTATGCCTATGCAGCCCGGCTCATTGCTGATCGTGCCCTTGCGCCAAAATGGGTAGCCGGAGATAAGTATGAGGAGGCATCATTTAAACTCTACGGTCAACAAAAATAGCGGACAAATTCTGACAGAATATGGGAGAAAATAGGACGTTTTATAGATTTGATTTCTGAGCGTCGTGTATTTTATTCTACACTTCTTAAATTATAAATAGCTTCTTTTGCCGTTCACTAATTCAGACGATTGGTTAGTCAAAAGGTTCGTGAAGCTAATAATTAATGTAATTTATTAATAATCAAATGGTTAAAAAGGAGAGCAACCAGGTTGTTCTCCTTTTTGCTTAGAACAGTCTTTGTAGTACTATATATTAAACAGGACACGAATAACGTTCAATACGCAGCAAGTTCAGAAAGCAGGAAATGACTGCTGGAAAACCAAATTGGATTTTTACAGACTGAGGTCTGTACAGAAAAGTTTAAACGAATCAGAGATTGTAAAACTAAATGTGGATGGATGTGTGAATCTGTACTTTTTTCTTTTCTAACTTAATTTCAATCTAAACGTAAATCAAAATGCAAAACGAAGCACAGAAAAAGCAAAGTACGGCATGGGCAGTTGTGGTAGTTTTGGCAATTGCCACGGCCATGTTAGGGTTTCTGTTTTTCCAACAGAGAGCCGAATTGACCAATCAGGAGGCTGTTGTTATGGAAAAGGTAAGGGAGGTAGCCTCTACCCGCACGAAGCTGGATTCTTTGTCGACTGCTCTTAACTTGAAAATTGCAGAAGTAGAAAAGTTGGGCGGTGATGTTGAAGAACTAAACAAAATGAAGGCCCAACTGGAAGCCGATAAAGTAGCTCTTTCCAGAAGTAAGAAAGTAGAAACAGGTAAATACCTGGCTAAGATTAAGGAATACGAAAATTACCTGACTGAAAAGGACACGGAAATTGCGCAATTACGCGAAGAAAATCAGCTATTGGCTGCTAACAATGACTCGCTGAATGTTCAGGTAGGTTCGTTGCGGAGTGAGCGTGAGACCCTCGTGCAGCGTCAAACCGAATTGGCAGATTCTGTGATGACCTATACGGCTCAAAATCAGGAGCTTTCGGAAAAGGTAAATCGTGCGGCTGCACTTAAAGCACAGAACTTGAAAGTATTGGCTGTTACAAACAAAGGAAAAACCAGAGAGGACGATGCGTACAAAGCCAAGCGGGTTGATAAAATTAAAGTTGTGTTTGATTTGCCCGAAAATCCATTGACCCGTCAGGATACGAAGGATATTTATGTGCGCGTACTTGATCCGGAAGGCGCAGTTCTTTCTGATGATGCCGTTGGTTCGGGAGAATTTGAAGTCAATGGTCAGGAAACAAAATTCACCACGCGTGAGTCAGTTGCATACCTGAACAATAATCAGAAAGTGGAAATGATCTACGACAATTCATCACAGTTCCGCCCTGGCAAATACAGCATTGAACTATATGCCGAAGGATATCGAATTGGTGGTGGAAACTTCGTAATTCGTTAATAATCAAAAATGTATTGTGTAAAAATAGCAGGAAGTCCTGAAAGGCTTCCTGCTATTTTTATGTGGTAGCCTGGCTTTACTCCTCGTTTTGAGAATTGATTAAATCAATAAAATGCTGTAATTCCTCTGAGCGTTTGTCGTCTACTTTCGGATAGCTTAGATGCATTTTTTGAAGTTCTTCGGCAATTAATTTACCAACAATCAATCGCGCATTTTTCTTGTCGTCCGCGGGCACTACATACCACGGTGCCTGTTTAGAGGCTGTTTTGTTGATGCAGGTTTCGTAAGCATCCATATACTCGTTCCAATAGCCTCGTTCTTTTACATCACCTTCTTCAAATTTCCAGTTTTTAGATGGGTCCTGAATGCGCTCAATGAGCCGTTCTGCCTGTTCTTTTTTGGATACATTTAAAAATATTTTCATCACGCGAATACCATTTCGATACAGATATTTTTCAAAATTTCGAATATCCTTGTATCTGTTTTTCCAAACTTTCTCCAAATCTTCTGTTAGTTCAACAGGCAAATTTTGCGTTTGCAGCAGAATCTCAGGATGAACTTTCACCACAAGCACTTCTTCATAATAGCTACGATTAAAGATTGTGATTGACCCGCGTTCGGGCAAAAGTACCGAACTGCGCCACATGTAATCGTGTCCAAGCTCAGTTACTGTGGGGCGTTTGAACGAATGAATTTTAAGCCCGATTGGATTTACACCCGATAACACGTGTTTGATCGTACCGTCTTTTCCGGCGGCATCAAGCGCCTGCAAAATGACCAAAAGTCCGTACCGATTGTGGGCGTACATCATGCTTTGCAGTACATCAAGACTTTGCGCAGATTCCTTTAACAATTCTTCATATTCTTCCCTTGTATCATAAATGTCAGGAATTTTGGTATCAGTTGACGCAATATTGAACGGTCGGGAGCCATCGTAGCGGAAGAAATCAGGATCAAAATGGGGCATAGGTTTCTATGTTGATGAAAATGAAATAGTTAAAAAAAACGAACGCATTTTTACAAGTCTGCTTTATTCCAAAGGCGACTGTTTAAGAAACTCAACCAGTTTTTCAAATGCTTTGGCACGATGACTCAGCTGCCCTTTTTCTTCCCGGCTCATTTCGGCAAACGTGCGTGAATGTCCCAAAGGCAAAAAAACGGGATCATAGCCAAAGCCATTGGTTCCTCTTTTTTTAGCAATAATTGAGCCTTCCATGATTCCTTCAAATTGATAGTATTTTCCACGATGCACCAGCGTAATGATGGTCACAAAGCGAGCCGGCGAAGGGAGCGTTTTTCCGGTTTCGGCCAGTCGGTGCCACAGGTGCTCAATATTGTCGTTGGCATCGCGTTGCGGGCCGGCATAGCGCGCCGAATACACACCGGGCTCATTGTCGAGGGCGTACACTTCCAGGCCTGTATCGTCGGCGAAAGCATTGGCTCCAAAATGCTCCCAAATGTACTCGGCCTTTTGGTGCGAGTTAGCCGCAATCGTAGGTTGAGTTTCTGGAATATCCTCAAAACAGCCAATATCTTCGAGGGTTAACAGACGAAATTCAGCACCCATAAGATCCTGAATTTCGGCGAGTTTGTGCAGGTTATTTGTTGCAAAACAAAGTTCCATAGTTTTTCCTGTAAAGTTCACGAAATAAAATTGATGCAGATAAGTTTACGGATGATCGATGACTTTTGCCTGCACAAGGTATAAAAGTTGACGGAAACAAGACAGATATAAAAACGAAAGAGGCCATCCTAGCGGGACGGCCTCTTTCGTTTTTATACCAACTGAAAGCGTGCGATCAATTGGATTTTGACACAATTTCTACTTCAAAATAAAGCGGTGCAAAGCCAGGAATATTGTTGTTTCCCTGTGTACCGTACCCGAGGGCCGATGGGAAAAGCAAATTCGCTTTTTCGCCCGCTCGTAATTTCAGTAGACCTTCCGTAAATCCACGTACAAGGCTTGTACTACCTACGGTTACGCTAATAGTCCCTGAATCGAAAATAGTGTAATCCATCCGGCGACCTGTATATTTTACCTGCAAAACGCTTCCGTCTTTTACCTCTGCGGAATCAGGATAGGAAACTAATTTTCCAAACCGCAGTCCGCTTTCAGTTGTTTCGGTAATGACTACGGCATGATCACGCACGAAAGCATCCATTTGTTCTGTTTCGGTGCTGATACTAGTTACCTTCAAATCAATCCTGACGGGACTATATGCTGGAAAAAGTAAAGTACCTGTTGCTCCTAAACTAAGGTACGAAGGCAGGAAAAGTACAGCAGAATCCCCCTCTGTGAGCAGCGGCGTTCCGAACACAAGCGACATGGCCTGATCTGAAAAAAATGGAAGCTTGGATATACCAAATATTGCTCGGACAGGCTTGTTGAGCGTGATCTCGCTACTATCTACCAAAACTCCATCCAGGCGGGTGGCTACATACGTTACCTTCACTTCGTCACCAACAGCAACCTTCTGCCCGCTTGTGCCGCGGGAGATTACGGAGTAATACAGGCCTTCGGTAGTCCGCTGAGCTGTAATTCCATTTTCTGACAGATAGGTTCTGATTTCCTCGTCGTTCTGAGCTTTTTTCTGATCACCAATTATATTTGATTGATCATTACAAGCCGACAGAAGACCACCCACCAATAGCCCGAGGGCTACTATCCAACCGTTTGTATTCACCACTTTCATAGTCCTTAGGGGGTATTACCAGCCGGAGTATTTCCTGTACCAGATTTTGAGAAATCTACTAATTCAACATCAAAAAGCAACACGGCATTGGCAGGTATTGGTCCGGAGCCTTCGCTTCCGTAGGCCAATCCTGACGGAATGATTAAGGTGCGTTTCTCGCCTTTACGCATCGACATAATGCCTTCTTCCCAACCCGGAATTACCATGCCTACGCCAACCTGAAAGTCGATGGGTTTGCCACCTGTTTGAGGATTGCCGATAGAGCTGTCAAATACTTTTCCGTCCAGCAGTTTGCCTGTGTAGTGTACTTTCACAACATCGCCTTGGGCAGGTGTAGCACCTGAGCCCGGAGTTTGAACAATATAATGAAGGCCTGATTCGGTTTTTTGAGCAGTTAGCTTGTTTTTGGCCAGATAATCGCTGATGATTTTGGCATCCACTGACTTTTGGGCAGCACCCTTGGCAGCCTGATCTTTCTGGAAATCTTCTGACGACTGAACGTTCAATACCTTAACAGTAAATGTAAGATCTGTGCCTTTTTTTACCATCGGAGGCAGTGGCTGCATCATTTTTGCAAAGAGCGTATCGGCACTGACAAAGAACGTGGCACTGTCGCCTTTGGCAAGCATGGCAAGTCCTTCTTCAAAACTACCTTTGAAAGGGGGTTGCTGAAGTACGAGCTTAACGGGCAGGTTTTCCTTGTACGTATCACGTAATACAGAGTCTTCGCTGTTTTTCAAAAGCAGATGAAAGGAAACTATATCCCCGAGTTTAGATTTGGGTGCATCATCATCATGTTCGTGAAATTGATATTTTAGCCCACTTTCTGTTACCTGCACCCGATGTTGGTTACAGGAGGCGGCCAGGAAACAGACACCCAGCACAATACCGATTGATTTAAGATTCATTGGTTCTTGATTAAATATAAATTAGAGTAGTTCGTAGTTACGTGATTGATTTTTGTCTTAAATAATTCTTTTTATAACGTATCCTGCGGCTTTTTTATGTTTTGAGGTAAGAAAATAGACTTACTTTTCTACGGCTAAAAGCTGAGTTTTATAAAAAGGTAACAGTTTTAAAAAATGCTCGACGGTTTCTTCCAGGGAAAGACTGGAGCGCCCGCCGGACGCATTAAAATGCCCGCCTCCATCAAAATGTGCGTTGGCGAGTTCGCGTACTGAAAAGCTTCCAAACGAGCGAAACGAGATTTTGACTTCGCCTTTTCGCTCAATGAAAAGAGCAGTCATGACCACATTTTCTATCTGCAACCCGTTGTTGACAATCCCGTCGGTGTCGCCGGCTTCGGAATGATACTTTTCGAGTTCGGCAGCGCTTAGGGTCATGTAGGAAGTGCGGTACTCAGGCAAAACCTGCAATTTGTTGCATAGTACATGCCCCAAAAGTTTCATTCGTAAAATCGGAGAATTATCAAAAATCATCCGATGTACCTTGTTTACTTCAAAGCCGGTATGCATGAGTTGAGCAACGGCCATGTGTACTTCCGGTGTAGTGCTGCCATGCCGAAATGAACCTGTGTCAGTCATAATGCCTGCGTACAAACATTCGGCCATTGGCACATCAATCAGTTCCAAATCGCCTAAGTCACGAATCAGCTCAAAAATCAGCTGAGCCGTTGCAGCAGCCTTGGTGCTCCATACCATCAAATCGGCAAAATTTTCGGGTTCGAGATGATGATCTACGAGCAATTTTACGGCTGAGGCTTCCTTGACGAGTTTGCCCAATTCTTTTAAACGCGACAAAGCAGAAAAATCCAGGCAGCAAATCAGCGTTGCATCCTGAATCAGCACCCGGCATTCGCGCGGTTTGGCGGCATTACCTTCATAAGTCAACACGGTATCAGCTTCGGGCAGCCACTGCAAGTTAGCGGCCATATCAGTAGGACTGATGACCGTTACCTGATGCCCTTTCTTTTGTAAGTAGAGAGCCCAGCCCAGCGAAGATCCCATTGCATCAGCGTCGGGATCCCGGTGCATCGTTACCACGATTTTTTGGGGAGTAGAAAGTAAAGTTTTTAAGGCTTCCAGATCTTGAATCACAGCTATTTGTAGTCAGTTAATGAGGCTATTTACCTGCCGATAGATCCGTTGTATAAAAACTTGCACCTGGCTTAGGTTTCCTGATTAGCGCACAAAATTAACAAAACTGTTGAGATTTGTTGAGTGTTATCGGTTTTATGGGGAAACTTGGCTAATTTTGCGGCCAAAATAAAATTTTGGAACTGTATGTCAGGCAATAAAACCTTTACTATGATTAAACCTGATGCCGTTGCTGACGGTCACTCAGGTGCAATTATTAAAATGATCGAAGAGGCTGGATTCAGGATTGTTTCCATGAAAAAAACAGTACTTACGCCTGAGCGGGCGGGTCAGTTTTATGAAGTTCATAAGGAGCGTCCTTTTTATGCAGATCTTTGTAAGTACATGTCGTCGGGGCCTATTGTGCCGATGATTCTGGAAAAAGAAAATGCTGTAGCTGATTTTCGTACACTGATTGGTGCTACCAATCCAGCCAATGCCGAAGAAGGCACGATCCGTAAGCTCTATGCCCGTTCTATTGAGGCTAATGCTATTCACGGGTCTGACTCGGACGAAAATGCTGCCATTGAAGGAAATTTCTTCTTTTCTGCCACCGAGCAATTCTAATTTGCCAATCGGCAGGAATAATCATGTGGCTCCCTTTTCCTTCAAGGAATCGGGAGCCATTTTTTTTTGTATTTTATTTCTACAAAAAATCAGGTTTACTGGCTTTGATTCTGACATAACTGCCCGCCGCAGAGGCGCGTGCTCCGAAGCCACATTCGTAGGCATCGTCGAGGTAGTCAATCTGCACGGAATTTTTGCCGAAAGTGAAGAGCAGTTTGCAGGCGCCAAACTCTTTATTTTCGTAAATGGCCTTATTCCCTTTTAAACTAATCGTCGTTTTTTCCAGGTCCGCAATATGGAACGACGGCCCTCCCGTCACCGCGCTGAGCGCTATCACTAGTTTGCCGGGTCCTGCCTGCTGGACTTTCAACTCGCCTGAGCCGTCTTCGGCCCCAAAGGAATAGTAATAAGTACCTGTAAGGTCAGGTAAAGGTTTGGATGCCACCGTATTCCGGGATGTTTGTTTCAGGCTGACTTTCAATTCTTTCGCGTCGCGCTTTGGTGCTGACCATATTCCTTCCAGGCCGGTGCCTTTGGGAGAGATCGAAAAGACACCCGTAACTTCGCCGTTTGGCATATGTTCTTTCAGGAAATAGGTGCCGTCGTATTTGGAACCAATGACCGTAATTGGAATCCCTTTTTTCTTGTAAATCAAGGTGCCAAAGATCGCATCTCCGTCTTCCGATAGGGTAAGTGTAATAGGGATTTTGCCCATAATTGTCCCCTCAAAGCTGCGCTGAGGCAAGGACTGACCAAAACAAAATAAGCCTGGAAGCCAGAAAAACAGTAGGAGTAAGCTTTTTTTCATGCGTGAGTTAGTGTTACAGAAAATGATAAAATTGAGAAAAGTGGAAAATGATCTTATACTTTGAAAATTAGTTTTTTACGATAAAAAAAATACAAAATCCCGAACCAGATCAACAGATAAATCAGTGCGCCAGCAAGTGAGGCATTTTTTGGATCTGAAAAATGAGGTGCAATCTGAAAATCATACAGATAACTTTGCAGGCCAATGATCTCCTGAGGGGTATCCGGTGAAGGTACTTTAATGCCATTGAGTACTCGGGGAATAATGCCTGAGAAGAAAAATACAACCATTGGATTTACACCAAAGACAAGAAATGGCAGGATCCGGCTTTTTTGATTTTTCCAGTCAATCACCGCGTACAGGACAGCAAGTAAAACTAGTGCAATTCCAGCCGCTAGGAGCACATATGAACTTGTCCAAAGCGCCTTGTTTATGGGAAAGACTATTCCCCATAAAACCCCAATCAAGATTCCTGCGATTCCGGCAGCGAGTAGTCCAACCGTTTTTTGAGCAGGTGTTCGGGTACTCGTAAGAAGTGCGCCTGCAAGCAGTCCGGCAATGCCTGTGCCAATAGCCGGTAGTGTGCTCAGAATTCCTTCCGGATCCCAGGTTTTTGAAGTAGCCCATAAATGCCCGGGCAATAGCAGATTGTCGAGCCAGGCCGCGAGATTTACGCCCTTTTCAAAAGAGGATTCACCTATTCCCGGCACGGGTATAAGAGCCATTAGTGCCCAGTATAGAAGCAGGACGATCACCCCAACCACGGCTTGTGTTTGTACCGAACTGGAAAGATAAAGTAATGAAACCACCAAATAAACCAACGCAATGCGCTGCAAAACGCCCGGAAGCCGTACTGATGCGTAGGCGTCAAAGCTGCCAAAGGCCAGTACAAGTAGTACAGCCAATATACCTGCTGCTACAAAAAGTTGTAAGCGACGATTATAGTTTCCGAATAGCGCAACTACGATGAGTGCGGTAAAGGCAAGCCGAACTAAAAGTAACGACGTACCTTCTAAGCTACCTGGTTGAATTTTTGAAAAAAAGTTAAGGAAAAGCCCAAGGGTAAAAAACCGTAGAAAGCGCGTCAGGAGTTTTTGCAAGGTTTCCTGATTGAGTATTTTTTGGGGAGTTGCCAGGACGGTAGTGATGCCGACAATGAAGAGAAAAGTTGGAAAAACCAGATCCGTGGGCGTCAGGCCGTGCCACTCGGCGTGGAGCAGTGGGCCGTATACATGCCCCCAGTCGCCGGGGTTGTTCACGATGGTCATCATCATGATGGTGAGCCCTCGGAGTACGTCGAGAGATAGTAAACGGTTGTTCATAAATGCTTGAAAGGAAGGGTTGGTTTAGATTCATTGGGCCGAAGCAACACAAAAATACGTTGGAAAAATGAAATTCTTCCGTAAAATGAATATGCTCTAAACCACTTACTTTGCCTTTCAAACGGAGCGCTGATTCCTCCATAAAAGTGACGAATCGCCGTAGCTCAGAAAGCGATAGCCGTGTAAATAGGCCGCTTCGTAAATTTGTTTCCAGTTTTGACCGACAAAAGCAGCTACCAGCAAAATGAGGGTGGAGCCCGGCTGATGGTAGTTTGTAATGAGTCCATCGCAAACTTTAAATGAATAGCCGGGAAAAATAAAAATCTCGGTTTGGCCGGTAACTTCATCCTTGTTTTCCAACATCATTTGTTCCAGAATCGCCTCCAAAGACTGTGTAAGCGAAGGAGCATCTGATTCGGAAATAGAATATGGATAAAGTTTTTCGATCCAAAATGTTGTTGATTCTTTGCGATAGAGCTTTACTCCAAACCAATACAGACTTTCCAGCGAACGCATAGACGTTGTGCCAACGGCAACAATCGGCCCGTTTTGCACCAGCAGTTGTTCAATAAATGCACGCGTAAAAACAATCTGCTCGCTGTGCATGGAGTGGTTTATTACGTTTTCTACCTTGATTGGTTGAAAGGTGCCAGCACCGACGTGCAGGGTAAGAAACGAGCGCTTTATTCCTTTGGCTTCCAGCTGATTCAAAACAGTTTCCGTAAAATGCAGGCCGGCGGTAGGTGCGGCCACGGCACCTTCCTGCCGCGCATACACGGTTTGATACGTATCCAAATCGCGCTCTTCGGTGTTTCGATTCAGGTAAGGCGGCAGCGGAATTTCTCCTAGCGCCTGCACAATTTCCAGAAAAGTAGCGTCTGTATCCCAGGATAGCTCCACCTGATTCTGCTCATAGTTTGCATAGGCGGCCCGAAGAAGTACAGACTGATTATTGATCGTTAAGATTTTTGAAAGGGTATCCGCAAGTTTCCATCTTTTCTTATTTCCGATCATACAGGTCCATACCGAAGCCTGTTTTGCAAGCATCGCTTCATTGATATTTGTCGTAGGCGCTTCGGGATTCAGGAGCAGAACTTCAATGGTAGCTCCGGTTGATTTCTGAAAATATACCCGTGCCGGAATAACCCGCGTATCATTAAAAACCAGCAGACTTTGCGCAGGTAGATAGTTAGTAAGTTGATGAAAATGAGTGTGTTCAATATTTGATTGCTCATAAATAAGCAGGCGGGAATCGTGCCGGGGACTAACCGGATACCGTGCGATGCGTTCATCAGGAAGATCGTACGTGAATTCACTTAAAAGCAGTGCATCGGCTTGTGATTGCCAGTTCTCTTGCATACAAAGATCGTGAAATTAATCCAGGGAGATTTCTGGTGCAGGTGCACGCATGAGTCGAATGGGCAATGCCAGCACTATACTTGTCAACATGCCAAAGCCCAGATAAAACAGCCAGGCAAAATCAAAAATATCGCTTTTATATTGCGAGCTGTTTACCGTAGCGAGCGAAAATAAACTAAGCGCAAGAATCGTGTTTATGGCTGCCACCAAACACAGCAGCCAATTGGTCAGATGTTCGTTGAGGACATCCCGATTAGCCGCCCATGCAGCCCTGTTTGGTATGGGCATCATCATTGCCGGAACTTTGGGAATCTGACGCGCGGTAGCCATTATGACTACATTGTTGAAAATAATGAGACCCATCACGATGTAGAAAATTGTGCTTTTTTCTACATAATGATCGGCCATTCCTGAGGCAGCGTAGCCCACAGCCACGAGGTCAGGAAGTAAAGAGTAGGTCCAGGCGAGGGCCCCGATCACTAAAACGACCGAAAACCAGCGCCAAACTTTTATAGCAAATGTTGTAACTTTCATGAAATACTATAATAAAAATAATTTTTAAATCTATATCAGCCCTGTATGGGTTAAAAATAGTGGGGGCAAAATTAGGGGGGACGGTTCCTAAAACCTAATATCGCTCAAAAAGGTTGTTGTAATAATTAAAGAATTTAAACCAGAGTTTTCATGAAAATATATACTAAAACCGGCGACACCGGCAGTACATCGCTTGTGGGAGGAACCCGCCTCAGCAAGGCACACATGCGTATTGAGGCCTACGGTACCGTTGATGAACTTAATGCCTGCATTGGCCTGTTGCGCGATCAACCCGTAAATGCCCACCGACGCGAGGAGTTGAAAGAAATTCAGGACCGGCTTTTTACCATCGGATCACATTTAGCTGCTGAAAATGATTTGAATTTCAGTAAGTTACCAGATCTTCATGAAAGCGATAGTGAAATGCTGGAACAACTAATGGATCAGATGGATGCTGACTTGCCTCCCTTGCGGGCATTTGTGTTGCCGGGCGGGCATCCTTCCGTTTCGTTTGGACATGTAGCCCGCACCGTTTGCCGGCGGGCCGAACGGGCCGTCATTTACCTGCACGAGCATGAGCCCGTTGAAGCAATTTTGATAAAATATCTCAATCGTCTGTCTGATTATCTTTTTGTACTATGCCGGAAAATGACGGTTGAGCTTGCCGTAGAGGAGGTTATATGGAAGCCCAGAATCTGATTTTTAGTTTAAAATAATGAATTAATTGTTGTACTAAGGGTTTGGCAAAATATGATTAAATATGATTAAATTGCACGACCGTTTATAACTCGGATAGGCAGGCCATCGAAATAGTCAGAAATAACACCAGTAATTATGATAGCTGATACGTTGCAAATTGAGGTTCAGCAAACGACACAGTCTCGTTTGCAAGAGGTTGACTTTAACAACCTTGTGTTTGGCCGGAATATTTCCGACCATATGTTTATTGCCGAATATCGCGATGGCCAATGGCAGGATGCCCGCGTGGTACCTTATGGTGATCTTTCACTAAGCCCCGTTACGGCAGCTTTGCATTATGGACAGGCGATTTTTGAAGGCATGAAGGCCTACAAAAATGACGAAGGCGAAGTGCTGCTTTTCCGGCCCCACGACAACTGGAAACGGTTTAATCATTCGGCACAACGCATGTGCATGGCCGAAGTGCCCGAAGAATTGTTTATGGGCGGCCTTACGGAGCTACTTCGCCTTGATGCTGGCTGGGTTCCTTCGCAGCCCGGTTGCTCATTATACGTGCGTCCCTACATGTTTGCAACGGATCCGTACCTCGGTGTGCGTCCTTCCGAAACCTACTACTTCATAATTTTTACCTCTCCTGTAGGTTCTTACTATTCCAATCCACCCAAGGTAAAGGTTGAAACGGAGTATATTCGGGCAGCGGAAGGTGGCGTGGGCGCTGCCAAGTGCGCCGGAAATTATGCCGCATCGCTTTACCCTACCAAACTGGCTCAGCAGCAGGGCTACGACCAATTGATCTGGACAGATGCCAAAGAGCATACATTTATAGAAGAGTCGGGCACGATGAATGTCATGTTTGTAATTGATGGCAAGCTGGTAACTCCCGCTGTTTCGAATACTATTCTTGATGGAATTACTCGTAAAAGTATTGTAGAGATTGCCCGCCACTGGGGAATGGTAGTGGAAGAACGGAAAGTCAATATCACGGAGGTGATTGATGCCATTAAAGAAGGGCGCCTTGAAGCGGCTTTTGGTGCCGGAACAGCCGTGGTTGTTTCGCCATTTTCTGTCATTGGGTATCAGGGTGAAGAGTATGTTCTTCCACAATTAGAAGAAAATTCGTTTGTGGCGCGGGTAAGCCGTTTTCTTTCTGACTTGCGTACTGGCAAAGAGGCCGATACATTTGGGTGGACTTATAAAGTATAAGCAATTCATAAATTTTTATTTATGACTAGTCCTAAAATAGAGATACAGATTTAAGATTAGTTTAATTTAGATTGTTTAGGCCGTTGCAACATTATTTTTGCAGCGGCTTTCTTTTTTATAAGTGCGTATTTTTATTTCACTCTGCTGATGCATTTGCTCTGGTGTTAACATAAAACCAGAATAATGAGGGCGCATGGAATTATAGATTTCAATGCTATCCTTGACAAGCTTTTTCATCGTTTGCAAATCAACCTGATATTCTTCGAGCATAAATTCATCTTTCAAAATTCCATTTACTCTTTCTGCCACTGCGTTAGCATAAGGATCATAAGACTCTGTCATACTGCATCTTATTTTGTGTTTTTTAAGTACTTTCTGGTAGTCATCACAGCAGTATTGTAAGCCTCGGTCCGAATGATGAATTAACGATTCTTTTGTTCCCTTTTGTTTCAAGGCCATTTTTAAAGCCCTTACTGCACCACCTGCATTCAAGCTGTCAGAGAGATCATAACCCACAATTTTCTTGGAATAAGCATCTGTTACAAGGCACAAATAAGTATGATTGTTTCTGTTTCCAATGTAGGT
>NZ_SMJU01000019.1 GCF_004348825.1 Arundinibacter roseus | reverse complement strand
TCATCGTCAGGGAATTTTTCCTGAAATTCAAATAACGTCAAACTTTTAAAGCGATTTTCCATACTAACTAGTTTAATTTCAAGTAATTTAAGAAATTTAACTATATTTACCAAGAGCCTAGTTCAATTCTCTAATTGGAAAACCATCACATTCTGGTTCAGGTTTATAAAAATCCGGTAAAGAAAATAAATCATTTTTTCGGATATTATTGAATATGTTTCTAATTTCCAGGGAATCCAAATCTAATTCCGCAACAAGTATACTATCGCCTGAAACTCTTTCTAATTTTTTTGATTTCAAATATATTTTATCTGGATAAGGAAATCCTTCAAAATTAACATCAAAGTTTTTTTCCATATCTATTTTTTTGTTAGTGCATCCAATAACAAAAATCAAAAATACAATTATTGAGACTTTCCTCATATGCGTATCTTTTGTCTTTATTTTTCAGCCGTTATTGATGTTTTCAACATCAACTCCAAGTGGGTATGTAGTTTGTCTCAGCATATTTGAATGTTTTCTCACTTGTGCTGATTAATCCCCACACTGATACAACTAAACCCAATAGAATGAGTAGTAAAACCTATGTCATAAGATTGTTTACAGCTAAACTATTAAGGAAATTTTGTTAGTGAAAACACCATAGCCGTCAGCTTAAGAATTGCTTCGGAGAAGCGAAATGTTTGTAAATTCTTCATAATCAGCGAGTTACAAAGCTTCGTAGAAGCGTAATGTTCCGCTTCTACGAAGCTTAATTATAACCCTTATTGGTTTTTCTACAAACATTAGACCTCTCCGAGGCCGTTAGCCTGACGGCTATGGTGAAAACACCAACAAAGGTGTAATAAATCCGTTTGAACCTTTACGCAAAATCATTATTTTTTATCTTTTAACTTTAACCTTGATAAAAAGAATGCAAACCATAAACCTATAAATATACTTATTGGAACTAAAAGATTTATTATACTATATTCAGCACGAATAGTACGGACAAAAAGCCAAATAATTATAATTGTGCCAACTGTAAGAAACCAAGGCATTAATCTATGCTCAAAAAATAGAAGGTTCCCGAGCTAAGTCAGTATCGTAATCTATCGCATACTGCGTCAATGAGTCTTCTAAATTTTCACAAAAAATCTCAAACTGCTTTGAATTACAGAAAGCACTCAATGCTTTTAGTTTAAATTTATTTCCATTAGCAAGTTTAAATTGCAAGCTTACCCCATTATAGTACAAAATATCATAAGATATAATGTTTTCAAATTTAATAGTAGAACTTTTATTGTCAAATACAAATTCAACGGAATCATCATTTAACTGAGCTGTACCATTTTTTTTGCAAAAAACGCATCAGAATACTCAAATATATAGTTCGTTTCTTTCATTTGCATACTCATTTCTGATAGAATTTTTGATTTTTAAAAACATTATAGACAAATATTTTCAGCCTTCGTTGATGTTTTCAACATCAACTCCAAGTGGGTATGTGGTTTGTTTAAGCAAAATTGATTGTTCTCTCACATGTGCTGAGTAATTCTCCTCCAAATGCAGGTAAAACCAATAGTATAAGTAGTTATACCGTCTGATATAAGAACATTTTAAGGAAATGTCGTTAACAAAAAACACCAGCGACGACATAAAAATAGATGCCTGCCCCAACAAACCGGGACAGGCATCTATTCGTATCAAAAACTTAGCAAAACTACCGCAGCGCTACTCCTTCGGGACGGTTTTTGCGGGTTTTTACTTTTTTCCACACCCAATTGCCAACGGTTTCTCCCAGATGCGTGCCTTCTTCCACGCCATCGCGGTAGTGAATGCCGCCGTACATGCGGCTGTATGAAGCATCCCAATAGGCCTCTTCAAACGATTTAAACGACTTTACGCCATGACCATATTTCTTTTCGGTCGTATCGGTAAAGGCTACATTATCGCCTAAAAGATGCGTAAGTACCGTGCCGCAGGCGGCAGAAATAGAGCTGTGGCCGCTCACATATTCCGGAAACGGCGGTGTTTCCAAGTAAGGCCGCCACTCAGGATCCCAGCCGTTGTTGATGACCGTTTCGGGACGAATCCGCACGCTTTTGTATTTTTCATCCCAACACGAAATGAAGGCATCGTACAACGCAATCGCTCCCAGCGCGTAGGCTTCGGTGGACTCTATCAGGGAGAGTTTTTTGTCTACTGCTACTGTCCGCGTAATCGCCAGCCAATGACCGGGAGGGGTCATTTTTTTGTTGGCAAACATGACATGCCCTACGACGTTGGTCACGAAGGCATTGTCGTCCCAGAAATAAGCCGTTGTGCGCTGATCTTCCGTCAAGTTTTTACCTGTTTCGTACACTTCACGAGTCAGTTTCATAAACTCGCTTTTTTCGTTCAAATCGTAGGGCGCGGGTGGCGGACAGGTAAACTGCCGCACGGAATCAAGCGCAAAAGGCCGCACGGTATTCCACATCGGTTCGCAGGCATCGGCATAGGCCGGCGGCGTGGGCACCCACGTACCGGGATTATTGGTTACGGTATACCGAAAACCCCTGATTTGCTTGTAGTTATCTTTGGATGAATAGTCGATTATATGGTTGGCGATCAGTTCACCGAAGGCAATCGAGCGCTCATAAACGTCTGATGGAATGCCCATTTCTTCATATTTTTTGAAGAGCTCTTTTTCATAATCATCCCACAAATTCCCGGAGAACGTCAGCGTGCGCCCCACCAACGCAAAGGCTTTGGCACTTGCCAAGGGGTAGCAATAGTCTTTTCCGGCTTCGGGTTTTGGCGCCGGACCAAGGTCGTTGAGTTGCCCGCTAAGCGACTGATAGTCGGGATAGCCGGGTGCAAGCGCTTCGTAAGCGGCCAAATACGAATAGCCATAAATGCGGCTGGCGACGGGTGGTTTAAAAATATCGTGAATAATGACGTCGGTCAGATGAATGCCCAACTCATGGAAAATCTGAGGATCAGACGCCGCGGCGTTGTACACCTCAGGAGTCGTAGTTTTCCGGCAGTTTTGCAGGGACGCTGCAAGAGCTATTACTACCAGACTGTATATAATCTTTTTCATGTAACGTACAGATATTGAGTAGAATGCGACCCATTTTATCCACAGAAATATACCATCCGGGATAAACGATTACACTCTTTTTTTATAAAAAATAAATAGATAGAAGAAATCAGGCTCCGACAAGAAACCTGCAAAAAGGGAAGGAATCAGCAGGTAGCTACGTCGGGCGGAGGAGTAAGCGGACCGGGCGTTAGGGAAGAAAAGGAAGCTGAAATCTGCCACGCATGAGAAACCTGTGGGAGCAATTCCCATACAAAAAAAGTAACGTGGTTGCCGACTGACAAATAGTGTTTGAAGGCACTTGAAAAAAGTTTAACGCCTTTTTGCATCGGGCCGTCGGCTTTCGTATCGTGGCCAAACTCCTGCTGAATGCGATCTGCCAGGGCAAAAAACTGTTCGCGTGCGCTCAGGTTTGCCTGCATGAGCGTATACAAGGAATCGTTTTCGTAGCGCTGTTCGACGATATTATAGAAGGCATCGCCGTACCGAATCAGCCCCGAAGGAGCGTCGTTTTGCCAGTTGGTGCCGTAAGGAATCGACAACGGGATTTTTATTTCCACCAACTCGTCGCCCAACTGCTGCGCGGTCGGATTTTCGTGTAATTCCTCAATAAACCACACCGCCATCGACTGCCCAAGCATGTTGAGCAGAAGCAGAAAAAAGAATCCGGTGGCGACGATTTGTTTCACTAAATATTTCTAAAATACAGGATAATTATCCACAAATATAACTGAATTCACAGGAATGGACAACTGACTTGTGTCATCTCAGGTAAATTGTTGAATCAACGATTTAAGCCGATCAGCGCTGTTTAAGAAAAATCATTGGACCGTTGTTTTGCGCGACGATCCAGGTTGTTCCTACCTTTTTAACATCTTTTATTTCGCCCTGTAATTCTACACCTAGCTTTCTTTTTTGCAACGGTTCAAATGTTCCTTTACCCGTACCGGTCAGGAGCAGGCCATGCCCGGCATCCATTTTGCCGATACGAATGCGGGTATTGCGTAAATTTCCTGCTAAAAATATATCTTTCAAACCATCTCCATCAAAATCGTCTACCAGAATGGCCGCTACCGGAAATTGTTGGGCAACGAGAGGTAAAGCTTTGAAAGTTAACGTACCTTTTTCATTAAGGATCAGTCCCGTTTGAAGGTTTGACACCGATCGTTTGTCGGCATTATTCAACTCCTCTTCGCTGAATAATTCGCTGAACGTAGCGCGGGCGTAGGAGGCATAATCCGTAAATTTTTTGCGAAACGGCAGGTATTGTTCCAGGGCTTCGTCGCGTCCGGCCTGCGGATATTCTTTGTCCTGCATGTAGTATGACATAAACGGGTCAACGGTGCCATTGCGGTCAAAATCATTGGCATAGAGCGTCAGCGGCTGTTGTGCAGATACATTTCTGAATGGGTTGTTCAGGCCCCAGTTTCCTGCTACAAAATCGGCATCACCGTCGCCGTCAAGGTCTGCCGATGTTACCCGCAGCCACAGGCCATCGGTGCCGGAAACGATGTTCTTTTGAGTAAAGTCAAACGTACCTTTTTGGTTCAAAATGTAGGTAATCGGCATCCACTCGCCCACCACCAGCAGGTCGGGCCAGCCGTCGCCGTTGATGTCGGCAGTGCAGACATCCGTCACCAGCCCGAGCGGTGCCAACGGTTCCTGCGCGGTGAATCGGCCTTTGCCATTATTAATCAAAAGAAAACTCTCAGCTGCATACGGAAACTCGCCGGGACTTGCGGCACCGCCCACAAAAAGATCCGTGTCGCCGTCCCGGTCGGCATCAAGAGCTACCACGCAGCTGCTCGAACGCAGAAAACCCGGCAAAGAACCCATCGGCGCTTTGGAAAAATGCCCTTTTCCGTCGTTCAGATACAGTCGATCTTCCTGACGAGGATCAAAAGGCGCAAGCTCAAACGAACCACTGACCACGTACAAATCGAAATCGCCGTCGCCGTCAGCATCCAGAAAAACCGCATCCCGATCTTCCAAAGCCTTGTCTTCTTCAAATACGGACTGAGGTAAGAGCACAAATCCGGCATCGGGTTTTTGGATAAATAGTGCGCCCGGTTGTCCGGTAGCGCCTGCCACAAAAAAGTCTTCCCGACCATCGCCATTCACATCGGCTTTGGCCAGGCGAGGGCCTTCGTAGGAATATTGGCGGGGAAGTAAAATTTGGCGGTTAAAATCCACAACGGCATTTTCGCGGTGAAAAAATTCCGGACCGGAAACAAAAGTGAGTACTGATGAAGCATCCGTCAAAAGAATATTTCCGGGCTGACTTGCCGCTTCTATATTCAGAGAAAGTACCTGATTGACCTCCGGATTTTTCAGGATTTGTATCCGTCCATCGGGCCAAAGTACCTGTACCGAATCAATACTTTGGGCGGTGTTCAGACCAAAGTGCAACCGCCCTGCCGACGACGATTCAAACCCGCGGGTGGGGTAATTTTCCAACCACTGAACGACCGAATCGGAGGGATAAAGCGCCACTTTTGCACCCAAATGAACGGCTGAGTGCCCTAACTCCACATCCAGAAAAGTACGTGGATTGGTTTCCTGTTGGGTATTCTTATAAATTCCGGCGGTTTCGTTGGTCGCATTGGTTATTAAATCCAAATCGCCGTCGCCATCCAGATCAGCGTAGGCCGAACCACACGCAATCGCCGGTTTGTCAAATCCCCATTCTTTGGATTTATCGGTAAACGTAAGGTCACCGTTATTTTTAAAAATGAAATGATGCGTTGGGGTAGCGGGCATTTTTGCAAGATGTTTCAGCAACGAACCCGTCCCTCCCTGTTTCATTTTTTCATCGGCATAGTACTTAATGAAGTCGAGGTTGGTATAGTCCCGCACGTAGCCGTTGGAAACAAAAATATCCTTCAACCCATCGTTATCCAGATCAGCCAACAGGCCGCCCCAGCTCCAATCCGTAGCGGCCACGCCGGCCAGCTGACCAATTTCACTGAACGAGGGCTGATGTACCATCCCCTTTTCCTGTTCAGACACGCCCCGATTCAGGTGAAGCATATTGCGCATATTTTGCCAGTGAAAGCCATTTTCCAGCATCGATTGCTGCACGTTCCAGCTGTCGGGCCAGGCCAGGAGCTTTTGCCGCTCGTTGTCTGCGGGCAACATATCCAATGTAAATACGTCCGGCCAGGTATCATTATTCACGTCAGCGATGTCAACACCCATCGTTGAAAACGAGAAATGCCCCATCAGGTCTTTTCCTGCTTCCAGAAAAGTACCATCCCGCTGATTGATGTACACATAATCTTCTTCCACATAATCATTTCCTACAAACAGGTCGGGCCAGCCGTCGTGGTTCAGGTCTGAGACCGCAAGACCCAAACCAAAGCCCAGCGCATTGCTGCGAATGCCCGCCTGCTCACTTACTTCGGTAAATCGAATAGCATTCGGACTATCTTTTGGCGTATCGTTGCGGTACAACTTATCTCCCGCATCGGGGTCACGGGCTGATTTAAGAAATGCAGCTTCCTTGCGGCCGTAGTTGCGCAGGTTGTGGTTCATCACAAACAAATCCAGATCGCCGTCGCGATCATAATCCAGAAAAGCGGCCTGCGTAGAATAGCCCGTATCGGCCAGGCCATAGGCTTCGGCGTGGTCGGTAAAGGTTAGATTTTTATTATTGATAAAAAGCTGATTCTTGCGCTTATCCGCCGGAAGCGGTCCCGAATAACAGACGTAAATATCCAGAAATCCGTCTGCGTTTACGTCAGCGACGGTTACGCCGGTGGCCCAGCCGTCGGTTCGGCCCGCCAATCCGGCCTGTTGCGTGATGTCTTCAAATTGAAAATTTCCCTTGTTCAGATAAAAAGCATTCGCTACCTGATTGCCCGTAAAGTAAAGATCAGGCTTGCCATCGTTATTAAAATCTCCCACGGCCACTCCTCCCCCGTTGTAGTAATATTCATAAGCCAGAATATTCCACTGCTCGCTTTCGGTAAGGCGGTTTTCAAACGTAACGCCGGTTTCTCCCGCTTTGAGCCGCTCAAACAGCGTAGGCTCCTCCGGAGGAGAACATGCCGTAAAATTAATCAGGCAAGCCACAAAAACGAGCAGTACAGAAGTGCGCATAGGGAGTTAGGGCTTGGGCTTAAAAAAGAGCGGCGTGTCGTTGTTCCGAATGACAGCAAAGACAGTTCCCGTTGGCGTACGTACTGCTTTGATATGCCGGATTTCGCCATCGAGCAAAAATCCGGTATCCGTAGGAAGCAGGGTTTTCCATTGACCTTTACCGGCATTTTCCAGAATAAGCCCGTGACTGCCGTCGTAGCGCCCCTGATAGGTACTGACGCTGTAAAAATTTCCGCCCAGAATTATATCCGGTTTTTTGTCTCCATTGATATCCGAAATCTCCACGGCAAAGACCTTGGAAGCCTGCGCCAGAAAAGGAAGCGGATGCACCACAAACTCTCCTTTTCCTTTATTTTCAATCCAAATGCTTTCAAACGTATTGACTTCCCGAAGTTCAGCGGCGTCCAGTTCATTGGATTTAAAGATTTGTTCAATGGTTTTTCCTGAAAAATCACGGTAGTTTGGAAACCGCTGATTGATGTACGGAATGGATTTACTGATCTCGTCTTTCAGCGAAACCGGGTAAAACTTATCTTCCACGCTATATGCCAACAGGTGATCCATTTTGTTAACATTCAGAAAATCACCGGCATACATTCTCAGCTTTCCTCCGGCACCCCGCCTGAACTTAGTGTTCGTACCCATATTGCCCACCACATAGTCATCGTCGCCATCGCCATCGAGATCGGCCTTTTCAATTACCTGCCAAAAACCCGTTCGCTGATTAAGCGACGTTTCCTGTGGAGAAAGTTTCCCTTTTTCATTCTTAAAAACCCGAACGGGCATCCAATCGCCGACAACCAGCAAATCAACGTCCCCATCGCCGTCAAAATCGCTCCAAACGGCATCTGTAACCATCCCTGCTTTGCGCAGTTCGGGGGCGAAAGTGGCAGTACCGTCAGAAAAATTCCCCTTGCCATCGTTGATCAGCAAATACGAATCCGGAATATTCCCGTAGGCATAAGCCGTGACACGTCCTCCTACAAAAAGATCAATATCGCCGTCGTTGTCGTAATCGAAAGGTACTACGCAGCCTTTATTGGCAAACATTGCGGGCAATGCTTTGGCATCCTGTACAAAATTCCCTTTGCCGTCGTTTCGGTACAGACGATCAAGCAAAGCCGGGGCTTCGCCAAAAAACTCATTTCCTCCGCTTACCACGTACAAATCAAGATCTTTGTCGTTGTCTGCATCGAAGAAAATAGCGTCTACGTCTTCATACAGCGTATCGCGCTGCAAGGCCATTTCATTCTTCCGCATCCAGGTTCCACCGGGCTGCTGCAGGTATAGCTGACCGGGCTGTAACTTTGCGCCGCCCAGATACATATCATCCAGCCCATCTCCGTTGACATCTCCAATAGCCATTGCGGGCCCCTCGGTAGACACCTTGAAGGGCATCAGCGGTTCACGGGTAAAATCGTAGTAGGCATTTTCGATGTGTTTATAGTCAAGAAGCGTAGCGGTGCTGATATTCTCAAAAATTGGAGGTTTGGGTTTCCTGAACGAGAAGGAAGTAGTTGCTGCTGTCTGCCGAAAGGTAAGCAGTTGATTTGGTTTTACTGCCGTGCGAATCTCCGCCTTCTGATCAGGCCAAACAACCACTACCGAATCCAGGATTGTAGCCTTACCAACACCAAAAGTAAGGGTTGGTTCTACGGACGACATAAAGCCGCGCGTAGGCATGTTGTGCTGATAGTGCCAGCCTTTGGCTGTTTTTATGTACACCTTGGCCCCTACGCCAAAGGTATTGAGCTGATCGCCTTTGAGGCTAACTTTCAGGTACGAATTAGCCTGTGTGCGGTTGGCCTGATTTTCATAAATTCCGGCCAGTTCGTTAATATTATTCGTGATCAGGTCCAGGTCTCCGTCATTGTCCAGATCGGCATAAAGCGCCCCGTTGGCGTAATTGGCATCGCCAAAACCCCAGTCAAACGAACGGTCGATGTAGGGCAGGCTGTCGGTGCCCTGATAGAGGTAATTGTGCGCCCGCCCATCGGGCATGCGTGAAATCATCTCCCGGTCCAGCGTTTCCCGCCGAACCACCTGCATCGTAACTTCCGGGCTTGATACAAATTTCAGGTATTCGAGATCATTGGGTCGGCGCACGATTCCGTTGGAAACAAAAATATCTTTGATGCCATCGTTATCAAAATCGGCCAGCAAAGGCGACCAACTCCAATCCGTTGCGGCCACGCCCGACATAGCGCCCACATCCACAAACCGCTCACCACCCAAATTTAGCTGCAGGGTATTGCGGGTATATTGGTTATAAAATCCAAACTGTAATTTATACAAATAGACATCCAACGGATCTTCTCCGGCAGTTGCTTTTTCGACGGCCGGGTCTTCGGGGTACATATCTACCGTAAATACATCCAACAGACCATCGTTGTTGAGATCGGCCATATCGTTGCCCATCGAGAATTTGCTCGTATGGCTAAAATGCCTGCGCAGGGCCTCAGTAAATGTTCCGTCCTGATTATTGATGTAGTAATAATCATCTTCATGAAAATCGTTGGCAACATAAATATCATCCCAACCATCGTCGTTGAGGTCGCCTACCGAAATCCCGAGCCCGTAGCCCATGGGAGCGGCATAAATTCCGGCTTTCTCGCTTACGTCCGTAAAGCGTTTGCCGCCTTCGTTTCGGAACAAATAATCGCCCGCTTCGGTGTCGCGGGTTAGGGCACGGGTAGAAACCCGCCCGTAAGAAAGAGAAGTATGTACCGCATGCGTGAGCAGGTATACGTCCAGATCGCCGTCGTGGTCGTAGTCAAAAAAGGCGGCCTGCGTTGAAAAGCCTTCAAAGGCAAGACCAAATTCTTTGGCGCGTTCGGTAAAGGTTCCATCACCGTTATTAATATATAGCTCGTTGCTTCCGGTCAGCCCCTTGTAGTTACTAACAGCACACACGTACAGATCCAGGAAGCCGTCGCCGTTGACATCGGCCATCGTAACGCCCGTCTGCCAGGTGGCTTTTCCGGTAACGCCAGCTTTTTCGGCTACTTCTTCAAACTTAAAATTCCCTTTGTTCAGGTACAGCTTGTTTTTCCCCTGATTGGAAACAAAGTACAGGTCCGTGAGTCCGTCGTTGTTGATATCACCCGCAGACACACCACCCCCGTTATAGAAATAGAGGTAATCAAGAAAACTAAATTCCGGGGTATTGGCTACTTCATTCACAAAGGCAATGCCACTCGAATCAGGATGAAGACGCTTAAATAGAGGTTCGCCCTCCCATTTTTTCTCATCGGAACCTGACTCCTGACAACCAGCCAGAAAAATGGCTGACAGACCGGTCAGGCAAAGCACATGAAGGTATTTTTTCAAAATAATTTTCTGTAACATAGGTTAAATGATTCCTGCGGTTTTTACCAGATACATCGGGTTATCGGGAAGTCTTGGCGGGAAGTAAAAACAGCTGCGCTGCGTCATTATTTTTTGCCAGAACCAGCATTTGCCGGCCATTATTCCCGCGTACCAACGCCATGCGGCGTACCTGCCCACGCACCCGAAAACCGGTTTGTGCAGGCGGCACATGGCTAAACTGATTGCCTCCTTTGGCAAGCAATACCTGCCCATAATTTGAATCGTAACGTCCGATTTCGGGGAGTACATCGAAGAAATTTCCGGTCAGAAACAGATCAGGTTTGCCATCCTGATTATAGTCAAAGGCACTGCTACCAAAAATGGGGGAAAGCTGCGCCTGCTGCGGCAGGGCGGTCAGAGTAAATGAAAAATTGCCGTTATTGATCAGCAAAGAGGTTGTAGAAGTATATACAACTTTCTTTACAACTCCCTGCATTTGTTCGGGGGTAAAAAGCTCGTCAATCGTTTTTCCGGCATATTCTGTATGTTTCACAAACTTCTTCTTGATGACCGGAAGTACTTTCTGAATATCCGATTTCATGACCATCGGGTAGCTTCGACCATCAGCCGCATAGCACGTAATGACCTGTTCAACAGAGCCATTTCGATCAAAATCATTGGTATACAGCTGAGCTGGACGAGATTCGGAAGCCAGCATTTTTGTGTTTTTCCCTAAATTCCCGAGCACAAAATCCATATCTCCATCGCCGTCAATATCCGTTGCCGTAATAGAATTCCACCAGCCATTGCTCTTTATGAGCGTAGGAATGTCATACCGGGTTAGTTTTTTTCCTTTTTCATTTTTATAAATTGTCACGGGCATCCAGTCTCCCACAATCACCAAATCGGGAAACGAATCCTTATCCAAATCTTCCCATCGGGCATCGGTAACCATACCCAAGTCTTTCCATTGTGCAATTTTGCCCTGCGACTGATCCGTAAATGTGCCTTTTCCGCCATTAATCAAAAGCCGACTTGGAGGATCCATTCCGTATTGGCCGGAAATAAGCCGCGTGCCCACGAACAAATCCAGATCGCCATCGCCATCAAAGTCGGCAGCGGTTACGCAGGAGCCATTGTCGAATAGCCGGGGAAGGGCGTTTTCCTGATACGTAAAATTGCCCCGTCCATCATTGAAATACAATCGATCCACCAACACGGGGTTTTCATCCAAAAACTCATTTCCACCTGTTACGACGTACAAATCGAGGTCACCATCGCCATCGGCGTCAAAAAATACAGCGGCTGTTTCTTCAACTGCCGCAGCCTGGGCAAAGCTCTCCTGTTGTGGCGACTGAAAGGTCCCGGCAGTGGTTTGGATAAATAGTTGACTGATTTTCCCGGCAGCAGCTCCAAGATACACATCATCCAGGCCATCGCCATTGACATCGCCCACGGCAAGTGCGGGGCCCTGCGTCGAGTACTTTTGTTTAAGAAGGCCGTCGCGGTAGTAGTCTACAAATTCATTTTCCTGATGCGTAAAATTGAGAGCAGCCTTTGCCGTTATATCCTGAACGGGCAGCGGCTCCACAGAAGGCACAGCTGCTTTCCAGACGCCCGTAGCCTGCCGGATATCAAGGGTAAGCGTACCATCAGCAGCCGGATTTTTAATTAGTTGCTGCCGGTCATCGGGCCAAATCACAAGCAGGGAGTCGATCACAGGATTTGCATTCAGACCAAACACAAGCGTCAGATCACTCGACGACTGAAACCCTCGGTTAGGCATTTGCTGTAAATATTGGATAGAACCTTTCTGATGAATATAAACTTTGGCACCAATGGCATTAGGATTGGCCTTATCGCCTTTCAATTTTACCCGTAAAAAATGTTTTTTGAAGCGCTCCACCGAATGATTTCGATATACGCCCAACTTGTCATTATTGTTGTTCACGATCAAATCCAGGTCGCCGTCGTTATCCAGATCGCCATAGGCGGAGCCGTTGGAAAAGCCGGGCTTTCCAAGTCCCCAGGTTTTGGCAGAATTTTCAAATTCAAGGTTCCCTTTATTTCGGTAGGCGTAATTTGGAATTGGCGTAGAGCTGATCATATCCACAAATTCGCGGTAATCAAACTTCATTCGGCCTTCAATCATCGCCTGAATATTATTTTTGTCGGCCAGAAAAGCAACATAATCCTGATCCGTCAGATTTTTGACGATGCCATTTGCTACAAAAAGATCTTTTTGTCCATCGCTATCCATGTCAAAAATCAACGCTCCCCAGCTCCAATCCGTCGCGTGCACTCCTGCCATTTGTCCGGCTTCGGTAAACGTACCATCGCCGTTGTTGAGGTGTAGCATATTGCGCATGTACTGATGCCAATAATCGCGGTTTTTCTTCAATTCTGTAACCTCATATCCTTCAAATACGGAAGTCGTTTTGAGTCGCACATCGCCTTCGGGCAGCATGTCTGTTACGAAAATATCCAGGTTGCCATCGTTATTGATATCCGCAATGTCGGCACCCATCGACGACAAACTGATGTGGGGCATGTAGTCTACGAGAGATTCCCGAAATGTGCCGTCTTTTTGATTGATGTAGAGATAATCCCGTTCGTAAAAATCATTGGAAATGTAGATATCCAGCCAGTTATCATTATTTACATCACCGATTGTGATGCCCAGGCCAAAGCCAATTAGACTGCCGTATATTCCTGCTTCGCTGCTTACGTCCGTAAAGTGATCGCCATCGTTGCGAAAGAGCTTGTCGCCGCCGAGATTATCGCGCATGTTGCGAAAATTCTGATAAGCCAGCTTGTCAACAGGCGTAAAGCTATTGTTCAGCAGGTACATGTCGAGGTCGCCATCACGGTCAAAGTCAAAGAAGGCGGCGTGAGTCGAAAACCCGCCGTCAACCAATCCGTACTGTACTGCGGATTCTTTGAAGGTGGGGATGCCTTTTTCATTATTTCCCAGATTAATAAACAGTTCATTACCCCGGCTATCGCCCTGAATATTTCCGGCATTGCAAACGTACATATCAAGCAGACCATCGCCATTCACATCGGCAAAAGTGGCACCCGTAGACCAGCCCTTATTGCCCCCAACGCCCGCTTCTTGCGTTACATCTTCAAAATTCCAATCGCCACGATTTAGAAAGAGTTTATTACTTTCAAAGTTAGAGGTCAGGTAAATATCGGCCAGACCGTCGCCGTTCACATCTCCAATAGCTACCCCTCCTCCATTATAGAAGTTGCGGTAGTTAAAAATATTCAATTCTTTTTTATCAAGAATTCTATTTTCAAAATCGAGTCCAGTTTCCTCAGCGGACAAAGTTTCAAAGAGTTGCTTATCGGTAGAACGCTCGCAACCTGCCAAAAACAAAGCGGCGGCGATGATTCCCCGGAAAAAAATACGCATGGGTATTGGGGCTAATGACAAAAACACAAAAGTAAGGAGAAACGCGCATATCAGGTTCATGAAACCTGGTCTGTCTGTAAAATACAAAAGGGAGCCTTTCGACCCCCTTTTGTATTCAAATATAACGGGTTAAATCAATAGCCGGGGTTTTGTTTCAAGCCGGGGTTGGCATCAATCCGCTGCTGAGGAATCGGGAACAACGCAGTGTGCGCAGCTGGATTCTTCATAAACTTGCTGGTAAACTTGCCTCCTACTTCGGTAAACTTACCGAAACGCACGAGGTCATTCCGACGCCATCCTTCCCATGCGAGCTCACGGCCACGCTCTTCGAGGATGCTGTCAAGAGTAAGCGAGGTAGCTGGTGCTAAGCCTGCGCGTTGACGAATTGGGTTCACATCAGCCAATGCACCAGCCTGATCGCCCAGGCGGAACTTTGCTTCACCACGCATCAGGTGTACATCTGCCAGGCGGAGCATTGCCCAGTCGTTATCCTGATCTGTACGTACGTTGTTTGTCTGAATCTGATATTTACCCAAACGGGCACCTGCGCCTTGATACGTAACGTCCTGAGCGGTCATTTCGTCCTTAGGAACATCAATCGTAAATACGAGGTCATTACCAAGCGCGTCTTTCAAATTAGCACCTGACGCTGATTTTTGTAAGCCTGTGATGAACATCTGCTTTCTCAAATCATTGTTTTCAAATGAGTTATAGAAATCAGCCAACGAACAGAAACCATTCCAGGGGGTATCGGCCAGGCCATAGGTAGCCTGATTTGCATAGTGCAGTGTACGGTAAGCAATAGTCATACCGCCTGCCTGATTTTTGTCAAAAGGAATAGCCCAAACGTTTTCAGTAGAGCCTTCATTATTGATCGAGAAGTTATTGAAGAAATTAGACTCCAATGAGTATTGACCAGAATTGATCACTGCGTCACATGCGGCAACACACTTAGCCCACTCGGGAGACCCTTTGTAAACCTGCGCATTGATGTACAACTTAGCAAGCAACGCCTGAGCGGCCCACTTGTTGATCCGTCCGTACGTTTTTGCTTCTGAAAGGTTTGGCAAAGCAGCTGTTAACTCAGTTTCTACAAAAGCGTACACTTCTGCACGAGTCTTGGTTGCAGCAGAAGCAGCACCAGATTCCGTGATGATGGGTACGTTTCCGAAAAGATCCAGTGCCAACAGATAGTAAAATGCCCGCACGGCTCTTAGCTCGGCAGTAGCAGGTGCATTTCCTTCTACCTGTGGAATCAATTGGTTGATGGTGTTGATACCACCTTCGAAAATCCAACCCCACATGTCATTGATAGGTCCGTGCAATGTCGACCAGGTGTGACGGTGGTAGTTTAGCCAGTTACCGCCATCGTACCAGTCAGCTCCACGAGTTGGAACCAACATGACATCGGTTGTTACTTCATGGTTGTGCCAGTTCCAGGAGGCATCACGTACGTTGGAGTAAGCAGGACCCAGGAGAGCAGCCAACTGCTCAGGCGTATTTCCAAATCCTTCCTGAGGAATTACCCCATAGATGGACTCTTCCAGATTGGTACAGGAAGCCATCGTAATAGCTCCTGCCAAGGCAAGATAGGTGAATGATTTTTTCATTTTAGTATGATTTTTTACTATAATTTTGATAGAACCGTCTGTTTGGTAGAGGTGTTTGGTGGAAATAAAATTTTTATTTCCACCAAACCTTTTACCTTAGAATGAAAGGTTTACACCTAGCTGAAACCCGCGTGATTTGGGGAACTGCTGCTTGGTATAAATACCGGAGTTACTGTTTCCTGTGCTCAATTCAGGATCAACACCCTTGAATTTGGTTAATACAAACAGGTTGTTACCTGATAGATATACCTGTGCTCTTGTGAAAGTTTTACCTTCTACGGGGATATTGTAAGCAAACTGGAAGTTGGCAAGACGTACAAAGCTACCATCTTCTACGAAATAGTCGATAGAACCGGTACGGTCATCCCGAATAGGAGAATCCACAGCGCTTTTGAGTGTATTTTCTGCGGGAATACGACCTACCTGACGTTCATACTGCATACGCTCGGCATTGTAGATTTTATTACCAAAGTTACCATTCAACAGGAAGCTCAGGTTGAAGTTTTTGTAGGTAAAGTTGTTGGTCATAGACGCAGTTACCTTAGGCAGCGGGTTTCCGATGAACGTCCGGTCTGAGGCATTTTCGTCGATAACACCATCTCCATTAATATCTTCAAGTACATACTTACCCTGATCATCAATTTCAAGTACACGTGCACCCCACAACGCACCTACCGGATAGCCGGGGCGGATAATTGAGAAAGGTACATTGGAAGTACCGCGGGTAGCAGCACCTAAATCACTACCGATAAAAATAGCATCGGAGGCCAGAAACTCACCTTTTGAAAGAGCAACTACCTCGTTTTTCAGTGTAGCACCGGCAATAATTCCCTGCCACTTGAAATCACCTTTATCAATAATCAACCCGTCCAAAGACAATTCAAACCCTTGGTTTCTCATAGAACCTACGTTAGCCAGAATATTAGGAACGATAGGACGGATGGAAAGTGGCGCAGCGATTTCGTACAACAGGTCTCTTGTATTCCGGATAAAGTAGTCCATCGAACCAGATAGACGGTAGTTGAACAACGAGAAGTCGATACCAGCTCCGTAGTTTTCGTTTACTTCCCACTTCAAGTCAGGGTTAGGGTTCTGAATCGGGCGGTACGAAGGCAGCCAGTTTCCGTTGTCATAGTAGCGTGCACCAGCACCTAGCAAAGCAAGGGTAGTGTACGGACGAATACCTTCGGAGTTACCTGTCTGTCCGTAGTTAACTCGGAATTTAAGGTTATCAATTGCGGGCACAGTTTTCAGGAACTCTTCGTTGCTAACGGTCCAGCCTACCGATGCGGCAGGGAAAAGACCCCATTTATTGTTGGCACCAAATTTAGTAGAACCGTCGCGACGCAAACTCATAGTTGCAAAGTACTTCTCGTTAAGAGCAGCCGTTACACGACCAAAGAAAGAGATCAACTTGTAATTGGAACGGAAAGAACCAACTGCATCTGTACGCTGACCCAACGCTAGTCCTGCACCAGCTCCAAGGTTGTCAAATCCGATTTCATCCGAAATAAAATTACTGTTACGAGCAGAGAAGCTAGCAAAGGACACATCCTGATACGAGTAACCTCCCAAAGCACCGATGTTCAAATTACCCAGCGTTTTGTTGTAGTTCAAGGTTAGTTCGAGCAGCTTATCATCCGTTGGTGCATTGTATGCCGGACCATTGGAGATTTGTGCCAAGCCCTGTGACACTACGCCTGACTTAGGAACACGGGTCAGGTAGTAAGATGTATTTTGCTGATAGCCTTTCAAAGCACCGTTGGCACCAATCACCAGGTCTTTAGTCAGATTGTACCGAAGATTCATATTTCCAAGATACTCAACTGACTTGCCTTCATTGGTAGTATTATCAATCAAAGCTACCGGGTTGAAGATGGAGAAATCTCCCAAACGCTCAAAATAGCCTGCGCGTGAAGGAGTCTGAAATGCAGGATCAGTTGTGTAAACAGGATCCGTAGGACGGTTGGTAATAGAATAAGAGAATGCTTCGTAGTTGATAAAATCACGATTTCCCAGGATAGCCGAGAGGCTTGTGGAAATTTTCAGCTTTCCATTCAAAGCCGTTTGATCCAGGTTAATCCGGGCGCTGATCCGCTCGTAGTTTGATTTTTTTACAACTCCCTGCTGACCGAGGTAACCCAAAGATGCACGGTAGCTAAAATTCTCTGTTCCACCGGTAAATGCCAGGTTGTGGCTTTGAATGATTGCCTTACGCGTAATTTCTTCAAACCAGTTGGTATCGGCACCTTTGTCATCAGCTCCAACATTGAAACCAAATTTTTGGGTAGCTGCGCGGTACTCTTCTGCGTTCATGTAGGCAGGAGCTTTTGCGATCTGATCTACCCCAACGAAACCGTTGTAATCCACACTTGCACGCCCACTTCTACCACGTTTTGTCGTAATGATGATTACACCATTGGACGCACGTGAACCGTAGATCGCTGCCGAAGAAGCATCGCGAAGTACGTCAATAGTTTCGATGTCATTCGGAGAAATGTTCTGAATGGGTACACCTGGCACACCATCTACTACATAGAGTGGATCAGAACCAGCCGAAAGCGAACCTACCCCGCGCAGACGAACTACCGCAGTGGCATTAGGGTCACTACCTGTTTGACTGATAACCAAACCAGCTACTTTACCCTGAACAGCTGCCAATGGGTTGGCATTAAAACCGCTGTTAAACTCTTTGCTGCTGATGCTCGAAACAGTACCCGAAATCTCTTTCCGCTTTTGAGTACCATATCCTACTACCACCACTTCTTCCAGAGCTTTGGTATCTTCGGCAAGTTTAATATCAATCGTAGAGCGATTGTTTACCGGAATTTCCTGAGCAACATAGCCCACAAAACTAAATACAAGCGTTGCGCTTCCGGGAGCAGACACAGAAAATCTTCCGTCTACATCTGTATTGGCACCGCGCGAGGTACCTTTCACCGTCACGGCTACACCGGGCATGCCTGAACCGGACGCGTCGGTCACGACGCCAGTTACCGTGATTTCCTGCGCCATTACCATGCCTGCCGAAATCAACAGTGCCAGTACTGTTTGCCACAGTCGGGTAATGCCCACATGACCGTTTTTGCGGTCAGCATTGTAGGAAAAATTCATCATAGGTTAATTGATTGATTGGTTAAACGAACTTACTTTATTAAAAAAACGGACAAATTTATTTTGTTAATATTAGCAACAACACAAAATAATCTAATTCTTTCTCGTGTTATTGCAAATAAACCCAAAAGAAGTGAGCAAATTTCAATAATTAGTTTTTATAATACAAAAACATTTCACAGAAATTAGAAACTATTTTTGAGTAAAAAATTTGCAAACTCTGCTTTCTGAAATTTCACAGAAAAAAATCCATTATTTTCGTGAAATGTTTCAAATGAATGCAAATATATGCATATTTGCACAAATTATACAAGTAAAGTTTGCACAAAATCGCACGCATAGTGCAATTTTCTCTTGGTATGTTAAAAGACGAGCGACAACACTGGATTTTAGATAAACTAAGCGCGGATAAGAAGGTTTCTTTGGTTGCATTGAGTCAGGAATTGGATGTATCCTACGATAGCATTCGTCGGGACGTCATTGAGCTTGAAGAGCGAGGACTACTTAAAAAGGTACATGGAGGGGCAATCTCCAACTCCTATCTCCCGATGCGGGTCAGGCAGGCAATGGGTATTCCTAATTCTGAAATTTCAATCATTGCCCAAAAAGCTCAGCGACTTTTCCATAATGGACAAATCGTTATGATGGATGGTGGAACCACGAATCTGTACATTGCAGAGCAGCTTCCCCGGACTCTTGAATTAACGATAATCACTAATAGCCCTCCTCTGGCGATCTCTCTGGCAAATCACCCCTCCGTGGAGGTGATTTTGCTGGGGGGGTCGTTTCACAAGCGCTATCAGATTACGATGGGTAGCGAAACCGCCGCCCAACTTCGTCATTTCAAGGCCGATCTATATTTTATGGGCGTTGTCGGGATTCATCCCACCGCCGGGCTGACGATCCGGCATTACGAAGAATCACAACTCAAACGCCAAATGATGGCGGTATCAGGCAAAACAGTTGTGTGTACTACTTTTGAGAAAATTAATAACGTGGAAGCCTATCAGGTTTGCCGTTTTGAAGACATTGATACCCTTCTTTATAGCACAAGTACGATCCTGCCCGAAACCAAAGGCTGGCCCCGGCACAAGGTAGAATTTATCTGAAAAACAGAGTGGCCTTGCCTGTACTGTGTTGTACATTTGCAGGAAAATAGCCCTTTGATTTTTGCATAATGACAGGATTATCTTCCGAAACAACCGCTCATTTTGATGAACTTTCGCGTCAGCTTGACGGCGAATTATTTACCGATTCTACCTACCGGACGCTCTACGCTACCGATGCATCGGCTTATCGTGAAGTACCTCAGGCTGTGGCTATTCCACGCACAGAAGCGGATCTGAAACGGCTCATTCTTTTTGCAAATCAGAAGAAAATTTCGCTCATTCCCCGCACCGCCGGTACCTCTCTTGCCGGGCAGGTTGTAGGAAACGGGATTGTGGTGGATGTTTCACGGCACTTCAATAAAATACTCGAAATCAACGCCGCCGAGCGGTGGGTCAGGGTACAGCCGGGCGTTGTGCGGGACGAGCTCAACATGGCCTTGAAGCAGTACGGGCTCTACTTTGGTCCCGAAACCTCCACTGCCAACCGCGCTATGATCGGCGGAATGGTCGGTAACAATTCCTGTGGTTCCAACTCGGTTGTGTACGGCTCTACGCGTGAACATTTGCTGGAAGTAAAAGCTTTACTTGCTGATGGCTCGGAAGCTATTTTTTCTGCCGAAATCGGACTGGCTGCCCTTGACGGGCTACGGGCCGGTGCGTCCGATCTGGAAAAAACGATTTATAAGGCCACAAAAAAAATTCTGAGCGACTCAACAAATCAGGAGGAAATCCGGAAGAATTTTCCAAAAAAATCCATCGAGCGGCGCAACACCGGCTACGCGTTGGATTTGTTACTGGACTGCGCCCCTTTTACCGAAAACGGCCCCGCGTTTTCGATGTGTCGACTCATTGCCGGGTCAGAAGGAACGCTTTGCTTACTTACAGAAATAAAACTTAATCTCGTGCCCCTTCCACCCAAAACTCAGGGGTTACTTTGTGCACACTTTAATACGATTGACGAAACTCTTCGGGCAACTATTGTAGCACTTAACTATAAGCCGCAGGCCGTAGAACTCATTGATAGCTATGTACTTGAATGTGCCGCAAGTAATTCGGAACAACGAAAAAATGCTTTTTTTGTAAAAAATACAGACGAAGGAACTTACCCGGCAATCCTGGTGGTCGATCTCTCCCGCGAAACGAAGGAAGAGGTAGAACAGCTGGCGCATGACCTCGAAACCGAGCTGCGGGCCGCCGGGCTGGGCTTTCACTTTCCACTGCTTTTTGGTGAGGATACCAAAAAAATATGGACGCTGCGGAAAGCCGGCCTCGGGCTGCTGGGAAACATTCCGGGTGATGAGAAAGCGGTGGCTGTGATTGAAGATACTGCCGTGGATGTACTCGATCAACCGGCCTATATCCGGGATTTTAATGAGATTCTACACAAGCACAACATGTCGGCTGTGCACTATGCACATGCGGGCTCGGGCGAGCTGCATTTGCGGCCGATAATCAACCTGAAAACCCGGGAAGGACATCAGCAATTTCGGATGATTGCGGAAGAAATTGCAACGCTCGTTAAAAAATACGACGGCTCGCTTTCGGGTGAGCATGGCGACGGGCGGCTACGGGGTGAGTTTATTCCGAAGATGGTGGGGGAGCATAATTATGCGTTGTTTAAAGAAATTAAACGTGCCTGGGATCCGAACAATCTATTTAACCCCGGCAAGATAGTTGACTCGCCGCCGATGGATACGTTTCTGCGCTACGAGGCCGATCAGCAAACCCCGGAGGTAAAAACGTACTTCCGATTTCCGAATCAGACTATCCTGCAACATGCCGAGCAATGCAACGGCTCGGGAGATTGTCGGAAGACCGAAATGAGCGGCGGCACCATGTGCCCTAGCTACATGGCAACGCGGAATGAAAAGGACACCACGCGCGCCAGAGCCAATATTTTACGCGAGATGCTTACTCGCTCACCCAAAGAAAACCCGTTTGATCATGCCGAAATCAAAGAGGTTTTTGACCTGTGCCTGGCGTGTAAAGGCTGCAAGGGCGAATGCCCGTCAAATGTTGATGTAGCTAAATTAAAAATGGAGTTTTTGCAACAGCACCACGACGTCCACGGCGTGCCGATGCGCTCGTGGCTGGTGGGTAATTTTTCTAAACTGACTCAGTTGGCCAGTTACGTACCCTGGGCGTACAATATGGTTTTTAAAAATGCGCCTTTGCGCAAATTTGCCAATCGGGCAGTTGGTTTTCACCCCGAGCGAACCATGCCGCTGCTGCACACAGAAACGCTTTTGAGTTGGTTTAAAAAGCAACCCAAACGCCCACAAGCATCCTCGGAACCGGGTCGAAAGGTGTACCTTTTCTGTGATGAGTTTACCAATTTTAATGATGTAGAAATTGGCAAAAAGGCCATCCTATTATTACAAAAACTTGGCTACGAAGTCGAGATCCCGAAACATGCTCCCAGCGGACGGCCGCAGCTATCAAAAGGCTTATTGAAAGATGCTAAGAAAATTGCGGAACAGAACATTCAGTTTCTGAAAGATATTATTTCGCACGATACACCGCTGATCGGCATTGAACCGTCAGCTATTTTGACTTTCCGGGACGAATATCCGGATCTCGTGCAGGAAGATTTGATCGAAGACGCTAAAAAAATTGCCCAAAATGCCTTGCAGTTTGATGAATTTATTGCGCGGGAAATTGATCTAAAAAAAATCTCAAAAGACCTTTTTTCCACCGAAAAACGCCTCATCAAATTGCACGGGCACTGCCAGCAAAAGGCGATAGCAAGTATGGTTCCGACTAAGAAAATGCTCTCTTTACCCGAAAACTATACCGTTCAGCTAATCCCCAGCGGCTGCTGCGGCATGGCCGGGAGCTTTGGCTATGAAGCTGAGCACTACGACATTTCTATGAAAATTGGCGAACTCGTACTTTTTCCAACCGTGCGCCAGCAACCCGAAGAAGTGCTGATCGCCGCACCCGGTACAAGTTGTCGGCATCAGATTCATGACGGAACAGGCCGAAAGGCGATGCACCCCGTGGAGATTCTGTGGGATGCAGTTGTATAAATTTGAATGAGTGAGGAGTCCGCCCGCACGGCGAATGAAAGGCGGGGCTCGTGACTTCGAGCCCCGACCACAGTCGGACGCTGCCGGGCATGATTGCGAACCGGACTTTTATGCGAGTTGCGCATACCTCTTCTCCATCACAAGCTTGTATGCCTCTTTCATCTTCTCTGAAAGAAAGGAGCGGTCAACCCAGTCAAAGGCCTTAATTTTATTCTTGTTCATTCGCCTGAACGCCCCTTCCATCTGCTTTTTGGTCAAGCCCAATCCGTTGGCTAATTGCTCAAAATGTTCCCGCTTCAACTTTTTTTTCTTACCCATCAAAGTAAGTGCAAGTTCTTCATCATCATCAGGGTTTACGATTGAGACATTTAACAGATCGTAGGCCGGAGATAATCCCCACCCATAGGGACTCTCAATCATTGAAAAGTTTTTTAAGTGCATGTCATTGTTCCCGGTTAGAAAGCAAAATAGCGCTAATTCGAAATAAAGAACCTTATCCAGTAATGTATTCCCGGAATAGCTGTCCAACGCTTTTCCAATTCTTTCCATAGAGCTTTTGTACTTATCAAATGCCTCCGTTATCTGAAACATATCGATCATATGGATTTTATCTCCTGACTCAGTGCGGTCAATTCGTTTAGTTATGTAGGAAAGTTCACCAGAAGCTAGTCGAATCAGAGAAGAAGGCACCACCCGAATTCCGAATGTTTTAGCTATCAACATGGTTACATGTTCGTTTGCGGGCATTTCGGGAAAGCGATCAGAAGGTGGCTTGAAAATATACTGCCCCCCCAGGGCCCCCATCACAGTCAGCCTGGCATCCGATTTTTCTTTTGCTGCCTTCACTACCGACATGGAAATTTTTGCCTGAACACCAGGTACTGCGATACTCCGCTCCACTACTGCTTTGGCCAGTTCATCCATTTTGTCAAGCGAGTAGTCTAGAACCGGGGCTCTCGGGGTTCCAAAAAACGCCATTGAACATTTTTCATGAAAATCCTTCTCTTGCCCTAGCGACATATAGCAGTACAAACATTTATTCTCCATCTTATGCTGGTATGGGTTCAACACTTACGGCCCCGATACAATTCTGGCAACAGGCCAACAACAGCCCCATGCGATCATTTCGATTGATTTTCCAGCTTTTGGAAGCAATATCCAATAGCCACCCTTCCGGAATTAATCCTTCAAAAAATGGAAACAGCCGATTATCTGTATAGGGCTTATGGGTTACTGGCATGGTAAAGGTTATGAAACTTTCAGGATGGTTTATGACGTACTGCTCTTCATATTGAAAAACATACTCTCCCTCATTTGTCTCGGTGATAATACCGGCCAACTGATCTTTGTAGTATACTCTTCCGTGTCTCATTGAATCAACTCTTTACTACTGACCGGAGCCAACTCATGACCGAACATGCGGAGAACGAGGTTTACCTTTTCCATACTCAGATTGGTTTTACCCTGTTCGATCTTACGTACTACGGTTAGCGCCACGCCAGCTCTTTCGGCAAACTCCTCCTGCGTAAGGTTAACCCCTCGTCGACGTTCTTTTACAAAATCAGCCAAAGTTCTAATCATATGTATTTAAATATAATCCTAGTCCAATATAGCTATTTTATATGCTTTTAAATATAATTATATCTTTAAGATGAAAAATATATGCTTTCGCATATAAAATCCTTCTACTCTTCCAGAAAATCTAAATCTTTCCCATGTGTTTCAGGGATGGTAAGGGTTGAATAGAACCCGATTGAAAAGACCAGAACGCCCACCAGCATTCCGGCCATGATGACTCCCAGAGAGGGTTTAAAGGCCAGAAATAGCAGGTTCATTGGCACCAATGCGCCCCTTACAAAGTTGGGTATTGTGGTAGCAGCAGTAGCTCGTAAGTTCGTGCCAAATTGCTCTGCCCCGACGGTCACAAACATAGCCCAATAGCCCGTGCCCAGCCCAAGCCAGCAGCACAGGGCGTAGAGCGCTTCGGGTGTTTTGAAGCCGCCAAACAAAAACAGCAGCACTCCTGCCAGTGCAAAAGCCATCATATAGGCAATGGCTTTTTTGCGGGAATGCAATCGATGACTAATAAAACCACTCAAAAGATCGCCTACGGATACACCGATGTAACCCCACATGATAGACAGGCCGGGCTCTACTACTCCCACTACACCCAGCGCCTTCCCAAACTGATTGCTTTGATAGGCCAGGATCCCCATACAAAACCAGGTCGGCAGGCCGATACCAATGCATTTCATATACTTTATGAAACGCTCTCTGTTGGTAAAGAACGCAAAGAAATTGCCTTTGGAGATCCCGCCTTTTTGAGAAAGCCCCTTGTACATTCCTGACTCAATTACCCCAACGCGCAGCAATAACAGCATGATGCCCAGCCCGCCACCAATAAAATAGGCGATAGTCCAGTCACCTGAAAGGCGTACGGTGAAGGTGCCTACCACGGCTCCCATAAGACCGATGCCAGCCACCAGCGATGTGCCAATCGCCCGCAGGTTTTTGGGCAGAATTTCAGATACCAGCGTAATGCCCGCTCCAAGTTCTCCGGCGAGACCAAATCCTGCAATGAAGCGAAGCCACTTGTAGGCTTCAATTTTATCAACAAAGTTTATTTGGGGAATCAATCCACAGGCGATGTTGGCCAGTGAATAGGTAATGATTGAACCAAAAAGAACGGATAACCGACCCTTTTTATCGCCCAGCATTCCCCAGGCAATTCCTCCGAGGAGAAGACCTATCATCTGAAAATCCAATATTTCAATTCCAACAACATCGGCTTCATCCAGAGTTAGCCCCAGGCTAAGCAAACTGGGAATGCGCACAATACCAAACAGCTGCAGGTCATAAATATCCACAAAATAGCCAAGCGCCGCCACAACAACGGGCAGACTGGACAAATGCTGGAACGTTGTCTTTTCAGGAATAGTCGTAGTCGTTGAGTTCATAGCAGAAAGTGCACGGATAAAGGGTTGGGTTGAAAGCAGAAATTGAACCGGGTATTCAAAGAAAATCAATTCTCAACAAAAAAATAAAACCGCCGGAAATTATTCTTCCGGCGGCTTGCGGCGCATGGTTTTTACCTCTGCGCGTCGTTTCTTGGTTTGTTTGCGATTCTCCACCGACGAAAAAGTCGGACTGGTGGGTTTGCGTTGCCTTGGCACCACAAAAGCCTTTTGAATCAACTCGTTAAACTTCTGAATAATCTTTGTCTTATTGCCCAGTTGGCTACGTTCGGTTTGGTGATAGAGCAGCAAAATGCCGTCTTCTGTAATTCTATTGGCCAGTTTGTGCAACAGCCGCTGCTTTTGTTCATCGGTCAGCAGGGCGGAGTTTTGTACGTCAAAGCGCAGCTCTACTTTTGTTTCTACCTTATTCACATTCTGCCCGCCTTTTCCTCCGCTTCGAGCGGTCTGAAACACGAGTTCAGGATGGAGGAGTTTGGCATTAAATCCCTTTTCTTCCCTCATTATTTTTCACTTATTTGATTCCACTTCATGTAATTCCTAACTTCCTCAAACCCCAGTTTTTCGTACATAGGCTTGCCCGCAGTCGAGGCATTGAGCGTAACGAGCGCGATCTGCTGCGCCTCGCACCAGGCCATCATGTGATGCATCAGGCTGTTGGCCAGGCCGCGCCCACGGTAAGCAGGTTCGGTATATACGTTCAGGATATGCGCCTGTTTCTCGGAGTGGCACACTCGTTTATCTGCTCCCGGAAAAGGAGCAATTCGCCGCAGAAGCAGCCCTCCACCGGCTATTATTTCTCCTGACTCCGCTTCTGCGAGCCAACCCACAAAAGACGCATCTGCCACTGCTTCCTCAAAGTAGGAAACACTTTGTCTATACATTTCGTCATAGCCTTCCGGAGAAAGGTCGTTCATGGCAAGCCACATGTCGGCCCGATGCTGTGCAAGCGTCGGGGCATCCGCTACGGTGGCTTGTCGAATCGTAAAAAGGTGCATGGAGCCTTTGTAAGTTGTTTTTGTACAAAGTTCAGGAGATTTACCGGACTTTTCAACGCACCTTAAAGTCCAAAGACCAAAACATTTTTCTGCGCCTGGTACAACCTTTTTAATTCACCTTTCAGGATCAGTCAACAAGTTATCAGTAAACACCATGAAATTTACCTCGTTATATCCACAGGATCCGTCCCGGCCGGTCATTACGTTTACGATCTTTAATTTCCCCAAAAACAAAACCTGGTGGGCGCTGAGGCAAATGGGACTCAAAATATTAGAAAAATCTGCGGGAGCTACGTTTAGTAAAATGCTTGGCAGCGGTCGGAAAGGTTTTGATCTGATGCCCAATTTTCGCAAATACACCTTTCTTGCGAGTTGGGAAAACGACCGTCAGGCAAACGATTTTTTTGCTTCACCTGCGTTTCAAACCTATGCTTCCAGAGCCACAGAGCACTATACCATCAAAATGCAGCCGATGCAGGTGCACGGGCATTGGGACGGAAAAGAACCGTTTAGCGTGTCCGAGCGAATTGGAAAAAACTATCAGGGACCGGTCGTAGTATTGACGCGGGCCAAAATTCATGTAACCAAGCTTTTGGATTTCTGGCGGCATGTTCCGCAGGTTCATGCTTCACTCAAAAAGTCACCGGGGGTACTGCTTGCCATGGGCATTGGAGAAAATCCAATCACACAGCAGGCTACGGTCAGTATTTGGGACAGTGTAGAATCGTTGAAAAAGTTTGCCTATCAAACTACGGGTCATAAAGAAATCGTGCACCGAACCCGGCAGCGAGGCTGGTATAGCGAAGAGTTATTTGCACGTTTTGTGCCAACGGCTACACAGGGCACGCTTGACGGGAAAAATATCCTTGTCCCACAGCTGGAAATGATTCGTCTCGCTTCTGTGTACTACCCATAAATTCTCACTCCATCTACTAAAATTCGTTCTTTCGGTGAAGGTTTTATCACCGATTATTCGACCAAATTGACTCTTTTACGTAGAGTATCAATTCCTGCACCGTGAAAATCTATGGATTAGATGATCGGCTTGATACTCCGCCTATTCAATAGGAAATATCGTGGTTTAAAGTTTTTAGGGATTCTTTCTGATTTAATCTTAAGGAAAAAAAGCGAGCTACTTCTTTCCACAATCTCTCGGAAGCCTACGCATGCCATTGCCGCGCGCAATACTGAAACGAACCGAGCTCCGACCCGACGCAGGCACAGCTATCCACACCTCAATCGCACGAATCAATTAACCTATGGAGACAAAGTCCACAGAGTCTGTTGATTATAAAATATGGCAATTTTTAATCAGGCAAGACTGAATTGTTAAAAAATGTCACGTAAGTTAGTGGCTAAGAAAGCAATTGCTCGTCAGTAAACCCTACCAACAGTAAAGCTGCACAAGCTGTAAACGCGAGTATCACTCACTATTTCAGAAACTTATGAACAAAAGGCTTAAAATTGTAATAATCGTTCTATTTTTTATTTCCGGAATCAGTTCGATCGTATATCAGGTAGTTTGGCAACGTTATCTCACATTTTCCTTTGGTTCCGACACCCTCTCTACAACTATCATAGTTTCCATTTTCATGCTAGGGTTAGGCTTGGGGAGTTACCTGGGCGGTAAAATATCTGATAGTCTGGACGATCTGAAACGATTGGGGCTTTACGTCATAATAGAAATAGTAATTGCTGTCTTTGGCGTTCTGAGCAGCTTTTTCCTTTATGATATACTTTATCAGAAATTTTCCACAGAAAATCTCCTATTATCGATTTTCCTTTCTTTTGTTTTTTTACTTCCTCCTACCGTAGCGATGGGCTCTACCCTTCCCTTGCTTTCAAAACTGTTTGAAACCTCCCTGCGCGAAATAAAAACCAATACGTATTATTTGTATGCTTTCAATACATTTGGGGCAGCCTTTGGTGCATTTATACCATTTTTTATTATTGTTCCAAGGCTCGGTTTTAATGGGTTAATTTATTTTGCAGCCCTATTGAACTTACTTTGTGTTTTGGTGACCATTCTCATGTATAAATCTCTTAAACATATACCTCATAATCGTACTTCAAATAGTGAAAAAGAAGAGGAGCTGGTAGTTAAAGAAACTACGCAGTTAAATTGGTATCTGTTATTTGGTGTTTCTGGATTTATCGCGTTATCCTTAGAGATGATTTGGTTTAGAACACTCCACATCATGCTAAAAGGAAATAGTTTTACTTTTCCTGTCCTTCTATCCATTTACCTTGTAGGTATCGCCATAGGCTCAATCATTGGATTAATGTATTTGAAGAAAATAAAAAATCCTACTCATCTATTTTTTCGTTTACAGGGATTGATCGTACTATCGACTCTTCTCTCGTATATAGTCCTGTTTTTTGTGATAAAGAATAGTGAACTCATTGAATCATTTAACGATTATCTATACAGGTATGAGAAAGGGAGAGGATTTAGAATGAATTTTTTGACATTTTTCCTGACTTCCTTCTTTGTCGCAATTCCCACTATTCTTATGGGAGTTTCATTTGTTTCCTTACAGGAGGCATCTAATAAATCCATAGTTTCTTTTGGAAAAAAATTAGGGACATTATTGTTCTTCAACATCGGATTTTCATCTATCTCTGTGATTATAACTACCTTTTTCTTATTTCAATACCTGGGTACAAGTCAGTCATTATTCTTTCTTTCGATACTACTAATTATTCTATTTATTTATAAAATACTCTATATAGATACGTCTTACATACACAAAACTGAGAGTTCCCTGCTTATTGTTACTACGTTGATTTGCATGGCTATTTTTCCGGACAATCAATCCATGTGGAAAGTATTTCAGGGTTCTCATGACAAAGAGATATTGGTACTGGAAGACAAATCAAGCGTTTCTACAATCAAATTGAATTTTTTAGACTCTAAAACCGATGTGATATTTCTAAACGGATTGGGACAGAGTTATTTTCCATTTAAGCAAGATTTAGGACACGTGCAACTGGGATATTTACCGGTTCTTATCCATCCTGATCCAAAGAAAATTGCCATTATCGGTTTTGGCTCAGGGGGAACCTTGTATGCAGCCAGCCAATCAGAAAAAACTGACCATATAGATTGTTTTGAGATATCTACCAATCAATATGATTTAGTCAGTACCTATGGCAAAATGATTGATGATAAAGATATAAATCGATTATTCAATGATGATAGAATCAAATTGAATATTAAAGATGGCAGAAAAGCGCTACTGAATTCCGATGAAAAATACGATATCATTGAAGCAGATGCGCTTAGGGCCGACTCTCCATATTCAGGCAATATTTATTCAGTTGAGTACTTTGAATTGCTCAAATCCAAATTGAGTCCGGGCGGGTTTGCCGTAAGCTGGGCTGCCACTGAGCGAGTTACAAATACCTTTGCCAAAGTATTCCCTTACGCTTACACCAATGGCTTTATGCTTATTGGAAGTACTTCCAAAATTGAGATAGATTTGAATAGCCCCGTTAAGGAGGAGTTTAAAGCCCTACCGATTGACTGGAAAAAAAGTGTCCTTGATTTTAAGAAAGTAGAGTATCATTCAGATCAAGAAGTCAATAACGATCTATTTCCAAGAGATGAGTTTAACTATGTATATAAAAATTGATCGGTTGCATAGGTTATTGTACTACTGTATGGTAGCAGGTCTGTGGGGACAGAGTCTACGGAGTAGATGAATCAGTAGGGGAACATATTATACCATCTGTACTCTTTTTCGTTTTTAACAAAGTGACCAATCAGGGCTGAGACAGAGACTACAATCACAAAAGGTGTCGAGTCATATGTCCAATTCACTTGTAAAAAGGAAAAATAAACAAAACCAAAAAAAACCTCACTCCCCCTTCAACCGCTCTTTCAACTGCACCAACTCATCACGGAAGCGAGCGGCTTGCAGAAAGTCGAGGTCTTTGGCGGCGGCTTCCATCTTGCGTTGGGTTTCGGCGACGAGCTTTTGCAGGTCACTTTTACCCATGTATTGTACCACCGGGTCGGCAGCGATGTTGATCTCGTCGGGCTCTACGTACATGCGTTTGGTTTTGGAGTCGGCTACCATGGTTTGCTCCATAATGGCTTCTCTTGATTTGAGAATCGTGCGGGGCGTAATGCCGTGTTTCTCGTTGTACTCCATCTGAATAGCCCGGCGGCGGTTGGTTTCGTCAATTGCCATGCGCATGGAGCCCGTAATGCGGTCGGCGTACATGAGTACCTTGCCATTTTCATTTCGGGCGGCGCGGCCAATCGTCTGAATCAACGAACGAATATCCCGTAGAAAACCTTCCTTGTCAGCATCCATAATGGCCACAAGTGACACCTCCGGCAAGTCCAGGCCTTCGCGCAGCAAATTGACCCCGACCAGCACATCAAAAACCCCGAGGCGGAGTTCACGCAGAATTTCCACGCGATCCAGCGCTTTTACTTCCGAGTGAATGTAGCGGCCCTTCACCCCTACCCGGTCCAGGTATTTACTTAACTCCTCCGCCATACGCTTGGTGAGGGTCGTAACCAGCACGCGCTCATTTCGTTTGACACGAATGTCGATTTCAGCCAGCAAATCATCAATCTGATTCAGACTGGGGCGTACATCAATTTCGGGATCAAGCAGGCCGGTCGGGCGGATGATCTGCTCGACAACCACGCCGTCGGTTTGCCGGAGTTCATAATCGGCGGGCGTAGCACTTACAAAAAGGGTTTGGGTGGTCAGTTCTTCAAACTCCTGAAACGTGAGCGGGCGGTTGTCCAGCGCCGAAGGCAACCGAAATCCATACTCTACCAGCGATTCCTTGCGGGAGCGGTCGCCGCCCCACATCGCCCGAATCTGCGGCATCGTGACGTGGCTTTCGTCTACAACCATCAGGAAATCTTCCGGAAAATAATCGAGCAGGCAGAAAGGCCGTTGGCCGGGCTGACGGCGATCAAAGTAACGCGAGTAGTTTTCGATACCGGAGCAATAGCCCAACTCGCGCATCATTTCCATATCAAACTCGGTGCGTTCTTTAATCCGCTCTGCTTCCATGAGGCGGCCATCTTTGGCAAAGTAGCGAATCTGTGCCTGCAAGTCATCCTGTATTTCACGAATCGACTGCATGAGCACATCGCGCCCGGTCACAAAAAGATTTGCCGGGAAAATAGCGATAAGCTTTTCGCTCGAAATCCTTTTCCCTGAGGTTGGTTCAATCCGCTGAATTTCCTCAATTTCGTCTCCAAAAAAAATAATCCGGTACGCAAAGTCGGCATAACCCGGATAAATATCCACCGTATCGCCTTTGACCCGAAACGTACCTCGCGAAAACTCTACGTCTGTACGGCTATATAAAATTTCGACCAGGCGAAACAAAAACTGGTTGCGGTTGGTCCGCTCGCCGATGGCTACTTTCAGAATACTTTTTTTATACTCATTAGGATTTCCCGCACCATAAATACACGACACCGACGCCACCACGAGCACATCACGACGCCCGCTCATGAGCGACGACACCGTGGCAAGTCGCAGCTTATCAATTTCCTGATTAATCATCAGGTCCTTCTCGATGTACGTATTGGTGGTTGAAATAAACGCTTCGGGCTGGTAGTAATCGTAGTAGCTGATAAAATACTCGACGGCATTATTGGGGAAAAACTGCTTAAACTCGCCATATAGCTGTGCTGCCAGAGTTTTGTTGTGGCTAAGTACCAGCGTCGGACGGTTGAGCTGGTTGACCACATTGGCCACCGTAAAAGTTTTTCCAGAGCCCGTGACTCCAAGAAGCGTCTGGGCGCGGTCGCCATTTTTAAACCCTTCCATAAGCTGTTGAATGGCTTGTGGCTGATCGCCGGTAGGCACGTACTCAGAAATAAGTTCGAAATTCATATAGGCGTAAGGTTCAGTAAAAGCGTATAAGACGTAACAGGCAACGTACAACAAATGGTTCGGAACTGGCACAAGCTTTTTTGTTTGGGCTATCCCCATAAAAACTTTACCTGTTCTTCGCTGTTACGTATAGCGTGGAAAATCATTTTTCATTTACTTCTTCCTTATGCGAATTTTCCTTTTCCTGTGCTTGTCCGGGCTCGTCAGCAGCTGTGTTTTACGTAAAAAAGACATTCTATATCAGCCCGCCAGTTCTGGTCAGCCGGAACAAAGACTGGATGTGTACGCGCCCAAAAAGATGAATAAACCCAAACCAGTGTTGATTTTTATACACGGTGGAAACTGGAATTCAGGCAAAAAATCTACGTATCGTTTTTTAGGAAATTCCTTCGCCCGCAAAGGAATCGTTACCTTGATTATCGACTATCCACTTAGCCCGCAGGCTACCTATCAGCAAATGGCCGAAGCCTCCGCTCGGGCCGTTCAGTGGGCGGTACAGAACGCCACTACCTACGGCGGCGATCCGAAGCGGGTGTTTGTGTCGGGGCATTCGGCAGGCGGGCATTTGGCGGCGCTGATTGCGTTGGACTCTGCGTATTTTTCGACGCTTTCTCTATCAAATCCTTTGGCTGGTGTAATCCTGATCGACGCTGCCGGGCTTGATATGTACAGCTACCTAATGGAAAAGAAATACCAGCGCGGCCACACCTATCTCGCTACCTTTGGCACCGACCCGGCTACCTGGAAAAAGGCTTCGCCCCGGTACCATTTGAATCCCGATCAACCCCCTTTTTTGATTTATCGGGGAGAAAAAACGTATGAATCCATTGAAGTAAGTACCGAAGCTTTTATGGAGGATTTCAGGAAGCAGGTACCTTCGCCTGATTATTTTATTTGTAAAGGCAAGAAACATATTCCGATGATTACACAATTCATTTTTCCATGGAATCCGCTTTACCATCAGATGATTGATTTTATGGATAATCCCAGCGCTTTTTCCTCAATAGACTCACACTAAAATTTCAAAGAATTATGTCAAAAAAAGTATTGATTACGGGCGGAAGCGGACTGATTGGCCAACGCCTGACCGACATGCTCCTGGAACGGGGCTATCGGGTTGCACACCTGAGCCGCTCAGGCATGCCAAAACCCAATATCTCGGTCTATGAATGGGATATAAAAAAAGGTATGGTAGATCCGCGGGCGCTCGATTCCATGGATTATCTGATTCACCTGGCAGGAGCTGGCATTGCCGATGAACGCTGGACGGAGTCGCGTAAAAAAGAAATTATCAGCAGCCGTACCGAAAGTATTGAGTTGCTGGCCCGACTGATGAAAGCTCAGGAAATCAAGCCACAGGCTTTTGTTTCCTCCTCAGCCATAGGTTATTATGGCGCGGATACCGGTCAACAAAAGCACACGGAACAATCGCCAGCCGGGAATGATTTTTTGGCTGACGTAACAAAAAAATGGGAAGATGCCGCCGACGCAGTAGCTGCTCTGAATATACGAACGGTGAAACTCCGAACGGGTGTAGTACTTAGTGAAAAAGGAGGCGCACTCGCCAAAATGGCTACACCGGCGCGTTTGGGTGCCGGGGCTCCACTGGGAAGCGGTACGCAATGGATGTCGTGGATTCACCTCGACGACATGTGTCGACTTTTTATAGAAGCCCTCGAAAACGACAGCTGGACAGGCGTTTACAACGGCGTGAGTGCTACGCCTGTGACAAATACCGAGCTTACCCATCAGATATGCAAGGTGTTGGGTAGACCCCAATGGTTACCCAATGTTCCTGAATTTGCCTTGCGGCTAGCCTTTGGCGAGATGGCCGATGTGGTGTTGGGGAGTTCTTATGTACAAAACACCCGCGTACAACAGTCCTCATTTCGCTATGAATTTCCAGAACTGACTCAGGCACTGGTAAATCTTCTTTCTAAGAAATAAGTCGAAAACCATCTGTTTTCCGGATGTGTGATCTACCGAAAAAACAAAGCTTTGCTGGTAAAATACATAATTCAAAAAATAAATGTAAGTTAGCGTATTATTCCAAAGCCTGATAAACAACCGTTTGTCTGTCAGGTACAAGGTAAAGCAAAGCTTAGGATAATGCAATTTGTGTTGTCCCAGCAAAAGGAAGTTATACACTCACACTAGGGCAATTTGATTCAATGATTGAAAGAATTTTCAAGCGCGTACTTGATAGTTATCACCATCGGTTTGTTTCCCGACGCTTAATTCTCGCCATCGATTTAACAATCGTTGTCTTTTCTTTTGTAGCTGCCTGCGTCCTGCGCTTCAATTTTGACTTTACCGAAATCAACTGGGAAATCTATCGCTACTACCTTGTTTTTCTGGTGCTCGTTCGGTGGCTTTGTTTTCTTAAATTCCGATCGTACCACGGCATCGTTCGCCACACGAGCCTGGAAGACGTTAACCTGATTTTTCAAACGGTATCCGTTAGCAGCTTGCTGGTAGCTGCCAGTTCTACGCTTCTTGCTTATGTATCGGGTCAAATTGCGCTGTACATTCCGGTTTCCATACTTTTGATCGACTATTTCATCTGTTTATTTCTGATGATAGCAAGTCGTTTTTTTGTAAAATCCATGTATCTGGATATTTCCAGTAAAAGCCATCGAACGTTCCCGCAGGATGTCATTATCTATGGCGCAGGTTCGCTTGGCATACTGACTCGTAACGTATTACTCAAAGATCCTCAACGGATTTATAACATTGTCTGTTTTATTGACGATAATCCTACGCTAATCAACAAAGCCGTCGCAGGCGTACGGGTGCTGGATCGGCAGAGTGCTTTTGAAAAATACATTGTCAATAACCCCTTAAAACCGGAAATCGTACTGGCGATTCAAAATATAAGCTCGAAGCAGAAGAAAGCGATTCTGGAATTTTTTTTACAAAGTACCATTGTCGTAAAGGTTGTCCCAACCGCCAACGAGTGGCTGGAAGGTACGCTGAGTAGCGGACAAATTAGAAAAATCAGGATTGAAGACCTGCTGGAACGCGAACCGATTGAACTTGATAATCTGAACATTACCAAACAGGTCGGCGGAAAAGTGGTGGCAATTACGGGTGCAGCGGGTTCTATTGGCAGTGAAATTGCCCGGCAACTGCTGCACTACAAGCCCGAAAAATTACTGATGATCGATCAGTCTGAATCGGGCTTGTATGATCTGGAATTTGAACTTCAATCCTATCTTGCCGAGCACAATAGCCTCGTAGAGCTTGTTTCGATAGTAGCTGACGTAACCAATGAGCAACGAATGCGGGCTGTATTTACCTGTCATCAGCCCCAAATCGTGTTCCATGCGGCTGCTTACAAACACGTGCCTCTTATGGAGAAATATCCCTATGAGGCCATCAAAACCAATGTATTTGGGACGCAGGTTGTCGCTGACCTCGCCGCTCAGTGCCACGTAGAAAAATTCGTTTTTGTATCCACAGATAAAGCCGTTAACCCAACCAACGTCATGGGCGCCACCAAGCGGCTGGCCGAAATGTATGTGCAAAGTTTGAATTCTCATTTGGCCAATTCTACGGACTTTATTATCACACGTTTTGGTAATGTTCTGGGTTCCAACGGTTCCGTTGTGCCTTTATTCAAAAAGCAAATTCAATCGGGCGGTCCGGTTACGGTTACGCACCCGGAGGTGATCCGCTATTTCATGACCATCCCCGAGGCTTGTCAGCTGGTGCTGGAAGCAGGTGCAATGGGACACGGTGGCGATGTGTTTGTCTTTGATATGGGCGAGCCCGTCAAAATTGAAGACCTTGCCCGGCGCATGATTCAGCTATCGGGTTTTGTAGCAGATCGCGACATTAAGATTACGTACTCGGGTTTGCGCCCCGGCGAAAAACTCTACGAGGAATTACTTGGCAATCACGAACAAAATCTGCCGACGCACCACCCAAAAATTCTTATCGCCCGGCTGCAAGTGGTATCTTTTCAGCAAATTCAGGAAACGCTCCTACATTTGAGAACCGCGCTAAAAACCGGAGATGCGGATGCCATGGTAACTCTCTTGAAAACGGTTATTCCTGAATATATCAGCAAAAATTCGGAGTTTCAAAAGCTAGATCACTTGCAGGAAGATATCTCCGATCCGCGCTGATTTTTACATTTTTACGTATAAAATCCCTATGCCCGAAGCCTATATTTATGATGCCGTGCGAACACCTCGCGGTCGCGGCAAATCCGACGGATCGCTACATCAGGTGGCGCCCGTTCAATTGCTCGCCCAGGTTTTAAAACACCTTCGTGACCGAAACTCGCTGGATACCCGTCTGGTAGATGATGTAATTATGGGTTGTGTAACTCCCATCGGTGAGCAGGGCGCAGACATCGCCCGCACCGCCGTAATGGAGGCCGGCTACGCCGAAAGCGTCGCCGGGGTGCAACTCAACCGTTTTTGTTCGTCGGGACTGGAAGCCATCAACATGGCTGCTGCCCGTATCATGTCCGGGCAGGAAGATCTGATTATTGCCGGAGGCGTAGAGTGCATGTCGCGGGTTCCGATGGGCTCGGATGGCGGTGCCCTTTTCATGGATCCACAGATTATAGCTACGCATAAAATCGTCCCGCAGGGCATCTCTGCCGACCTCATTGCTACAAAATGCGGCTACTCCCGCAGCGATGTAGACGCCTACGCGGCGGAGTCGTACCGCCGGGCCACGGAGGCGCAACAGGAAAATCGTTTTACCCGCTCGCTCGTGCCCATTCAGAACCCATCATCAGGTGTTACCATACTTGACTACGACGAGGGCGTTCGGCCCGGAACTACGGTAGAATCACTGGGCAAGCTGAATCCGGCTTTTGAAAAAATCGGACAGATGGGACTGGATGCGCTGGCACTCATGAAGTATCCCGAACTCACGCAAATCATGCACGTACATCATGCAGGCAACTCTTCACAAATTGTAGACGGAGCCGCTGGTATCCTGATTGGCACCAAAGAAATCGGCGAAAAACTGGGCCTGAAACCCCGTGCGCGCATCCGGGGATTTTCGGTCATCGGCACCGAACCTACGCTCATGCTCAGTGGCCCGGTACCCGCTACCCACAAAGTTCTGAAACGAGCCGGAATGTCCCTCAATGATATTGATCTTTTTGAAGTAAATGAAGCCTTTGCGGCAATTCCCATGTATTTTATGGATCAATTGGGAGTTGATTCCCACAAGCTAAACGTGAACGGCGGTGCAATTGCCCTGGGCCACCCGTTGGGCGCTACGGGAGCGATCATCACCGCTACGCTGCTCGACGAGCTCGAACGCCGCAACCTTACTACCGGCCTCGCTACGCTTTGCATCGGTGGAGGGATGGGAGTTGCCACGGTGTTTGAGCGGGTTGGGTAAAAGTGATTGATAAAAATAACACAATTTTCAAGACCTACCATTTCGACCTTTAATCAACCAACTCTTGAAGTGCCTGAGGGAGCATTAACAAAAAAGGTAGGCACCTTTCCCATTATAAGGTAGAATAATTTTATTCTGCTGTGCCAATGTTTGAGAAGAAACAAAGACAAATAAATAGCGAATTACAGACAGACACTTCATGGAGTTTATTTTTAAAAGTGTATGTGAATTAGTTTTACGGGCAATCATAATACTATTGAAATCTATCAGAATTCCATATCAGATATGGACAGGCCAATTTCGCATTTTGAAGCAGTTCCGTAAATCTCTTCGTCTCTTCATCCATCAGCCCCGTATCATCTATGTATCTGCGTTTTCCATCACGTGTTCGAAAGGTTGTGAAAGAGGAGGAAGATACAGAAGCATATAACCAAAAGACTCTTTTTCTTTTGTAGATGATTGAAAATAAGCACAGGTACCCAAACCGGACTTTGAAAGCCGTCCAATTTTTTCCTTCAGCCATGGCAAGTCTTTCATAGGGTTTATTTTTAAAAGTGTAAATAAAAGGCTGACCTCTAGCTCAGACATACGAAGGATTGAGCTGATAGGATCAGTTTTGAATCTGTACAATGCATGAAAAAATAATGCATTTTAAACTTAATATTATTATATTTTTAATAAAATTAGTATCAAAGAATCCTTTCCTGACATTAGCTTCATTTTTCAACTTTTTAGATTAAACCCAATGTCAGATAGATGTAGTTTCACTACCTATCGGGTCGTCCGTAAAGCAGTTTTTTTCCTTCCTAGAATTAAGAAAAAGAGGTAAATAGACGTACCAAAACAAATTCCACAGTATTTTGCACGATCAAAAAACACTAAATCAACATGGAAATAGACTATAAAACCGAACAGAATCTAGCTGTCATTACGTGGAATATGACGTCCTCGCCAATGAATGTTTTGAACGATACGTCAATTCCGGAATTTGAGGCTGCTTTACAAAAAGCATTTGACGATACAGACGTAAAGGGTATCGTTATTACCTCCGCCAAACCGGAGTTCATTGCCGGAGCAGATCTGAAAATGATCCTGAGCAATCAGGACAAAGACCCGCGCGAGATGCTGGAAGTTTCGATGCGCCTCAACCGCCTTTTCCGCCGCATGGAAACCAACGGGAAGCCCCTTGTGGCTGCTATCAACGGCACCGTGCTGGGAGGCGGCTACGAAGTTTGCCTGGCCTGCCACCACCGGCTTGCACTCGATACTCCCAAAACAAAAATCGGGCTGCCCGAAGTAAAGCTGGGCCTGCTGCCCGGCGGCGGTGGCACGCAGCGCCTGCCCCGCATGATCGGCATGGAAACCGCCCTGCCACTTCTGCTGGAAGGCCGGGATGTAACCCCGCAGGAAGCGCTGAAACTGGGCCTTATAGACGGCCTTGCCGCTACTACGCAAGAACTGATGCAGGCCGCCAAAGCGTGGATTGAGGCCAATCCGGCTCCGCTAAAACCGTGGGATCAGGTGAATAAAAAGAGCGGTAAAATTGAAGCCCTCGACAACTTTCAGGTGCCAGGTGGCTCGGTACAAAGCGACACGGGCCGCAGGTTGTTTGGCATCGCAACGGCGCAGGTTATGGAAAAAACCAAAGGTAACTACCCGGCACCTCGTGCGATTTTGTCTTGTGTCTACGAAGGCCTCCAAGTGAATATTGAGCGGGCCATTGAAATTGAAGCGCAGTATTTTGTACAAGTGGCCCGGTCCAAGGAAGCGGGGAATCTCATCAGAACGATGTTTCTGGGCCTCAACAGTGCCAACAAGGGAGCAAGCAGACCAAAAAATAGTGAGAAAACCGATGTGAAGAAAGTGGGAATTCTGGGCGCAGGACTCATGGGCGCAGGCATTGCGTACGTTTCTGCGCTTGCCGGCATAGAGGTCATTCTGAAAGATGTGAGCCTGGAAGCTGCTGAAAAAGGTAAGGAATATTCTGGAAAACTACTCGAAAAGGCCGTTGGTCGGGGAAGCATGAGCCCGGCAAAGGCTACGGACATTTTAAAGCTGATTACGCCTACAAGTCATGCCGCCGATCTGGAAGGCTGTGAGTTGATTGTGGAAGCTGTATTTGAAAACAGAGAGGTAAAAGCGCAGGTAATCGGGGAATCTGAGGTATACCTGGCTCCAAACGGAGTATTCGGCTCCAACACCTCCACCCTGCCGATTACCGGACTTGCTGAACTGGCCCAAAACCCTGAAAGTTTTATCGGCATTCATTTTTTCTCCCCAGTCGACAAAATGTCGCTTGTAGAATTAATCATGGGTAAAAAAACTTCTGACTACGCCCTTGCCGTGGCGATAGATTACGTACGGAAGATTCGTAAAACACCTATTGTGGTCAACGATGCGCGGGGTTTTTATACCACTCGCTGCTTTATGACGTTCGCAACCGAAGGCATGGAACTTCTAAAAGACGGCGTAGATCCCGTTTTGATAGAGAATGCCGCCAAACAGGCTGGAATGCCCGTGGGGCCGTTGGCCGTTACGGACGAAGTAGCGCTGGATCTTGTGCATAAAATTGCGGCTCAGGCGATTGCAGACGGCGCGCTCAATGAAACCGATACGAGTTATCAGTTAAGTAAAACGTTTGTAAATTTGGGTCGAAGTGGGCGCAAAAGCCGGGCAGGTTTTTATGAGTATCCCGAAAACGCCGGCAAATTTCTCTGGCCCGGCCTGTCGGACTTGTACCCGGTGGCGGCAGAGCAACCTTCTATGGATGAGATAAAAAAACGGCTCATATATCGACAAGCCCTCGAAGCTGCCCGTTGCTACGAAGAGGGCGTTATTCGCACCCGGCTCGACGCCGATTTGGGGTCTATTTTGGCCTGGGGATTTCCGGCCTATACCGGCGGGGCGTTGTCGTTTATTGAGTTCATAGGAAGTGACACCTTTGTAGCCGAATGCGACCGCCTTGCAGATACTTATGGGGAACGGTTTCGGCCCGGTGTATGGCTACACACTCAGGCAGAAAATGGCCAAGGCCTCGATTTGGCAACGTAGGCAATTTTCCCTATAAGCAGGAGGCATATACGTGTATTTACCTATTTTTATTTGGTCATACGCGTATTTTTACGCATTTCCATTAAAAAAAATACCATAAATACAGTATTGAGAATAAAGGAAGAAAACGGCTACTTTGTAGAGAAAATTCATCACATCGACATTTCTCCGCTATTGTCCCATCGAATGAATACGACCTTACCCCTCCCTCATCTTAGTTTCAAGCACCACTTACCCTTTTCCATTCAGGACATCATTCGCCTGGATGGAAAGGGTAATTATACGGTATTTTCACTACTAGATGGTACTCAGTTTCTTTCCTCCCGAAGTTTGGGCGTGTACGAGACCATATTTCCGGAAAATTTTCTTCGCGTGCACAAAGGCTGCATAATTAATCTCGGCTATCTTGATACGCTGAATGATTTGAATCGGGTCGCAATCCTGACGGACGGCAGTCACGTGGCGGTTTCGCGGCGGCGTTGGGCCGAAATCCGATCGTTAGTTTCAGACTAATTTTGTTTTAAAGTAAGGAGCAATTCTGCTACTTCTCTCCCGGTTTGCATGGCGGCGTTAAGCGAAGGATAAGCCGTGTAGTCACCACAGCGGTAAAGTCCGGGCCGCACCTGCGGACTCTCGTCAGACTGCCCGGGTTCGTATCGTACCAATGCTTTGGGAATATGATAGGTTCGCAAATGTTTCCATGTAGCTACCTGCTCGCCAAACCAGCTTGTCAATTCCAGACGAATATCGTTCGTCAGTTTTTCTTCCCTTACCAAATCCAATCCCTGCGTACTAACCGAAATCAGGCTTTTGCCCGCAGGCGCATAGTCAGGCGCAATATCCGTCGGAACACACAGGTGATGCACTACTGAAAGCGGATTAGGATTCAGAATCAGCATTTTTTGAGGAAGCGGTGACTCATCTGCTGCAAAATAAGTACAGGTCGTAGAGTTATACGTTCGGGTCTCAGACCGGCCGAGCCATGCGTCGGCAGTGTCGGCATCAGTAGCTACGACAATTTGTTCTGCCTGAATGCGCTCACCCGAAGACAGCTCAACTACCTGCCCATGCAGACCGGCCACGGGGCTGTTTAGGCGAATGCTCGCTGCGGGCAAACCCGCAGCAAGCTGCTCGGGAATTGCCTGCATGCCTTTCGCCGGAATAACAGCTTCTCCCTCATAAAATTGCCGAAAAATGAACCGAAAAAAATTACTGGAAGTTTCCAGATCATTTTCCAGAAAAACTCCTCCAAAAAAAGGTCTGAAAAAGGTAGCGATCATTTCGTCGCTCCACCCGTATTCATGCAGGTAATCGTGGGTGGTTTGGTCCGTATCCCGAAAAAAATCTGCCGTTTGAACCGTACTTACCTCCTTCATGAGCCGAACCAGCCGAAGCTTGTCGGTCAAAGAACCTACGGAAGAAAAGAGGGTTTGAAATACCGTAAGAGGCTCTTTGAGCGGGTCAGTCATTTGAGTAAAACCATTGTTTCGGCGAATCATTGCTCCCGACCGAAACGCACAGGGATTGAGCGCAGGATAATTCATCAACCGACGAACTTCGGGATAGGCTGACAGCAAAATCTGAAAACCCCGGTCGAGCCGATAGCCTTCGTGTATATCTGTCCGAACACGCCCGCCTACAGCATCAGAAGCTTCCAGGATCAGGAATTCAACCCCGCGCTGATGCAGATAACGGGCGCAGGTAAGGCCCGAAATACCCGCTCCAATAATAACTACCGGATAGGACGTTTCCATGTTTATAGTGCTCATTATTTACTAATTATATAAAATTTACAAGAATAATCTTTCAATTAATTTAATGACTCTCCGTCCTGATTGCTGAAAAAAGGCTTAGCTTTGCAAACAGAAGTAAGCTCATTTCTCGAAAAATAGATATATTTTTATACAACTAAGGAGGAAACTTGTTTGCTTTTTCTAATACATTGCATGTATACCCTGCTAACATTAACAACTAAACCAGTTTTGAACGGATGAAATACCAGGTACATCAGGAGGGAGGATTTCGATTCATTGATGAAGGAAAAGGTGAAAACCTGCTCTTATTGCACGGATTATTTGGCGCTCTCAGCAATTGGGACGGTGTAATCGACGGGTTCTCTGACCGCTTCCGGGTACTTATTCCGGTACTTCCTATCTACGAACTCCCCCCCCGAAAAGCAGGCCTCGAAGCTCTACTTGCTTTTCTGGAAGAGTTCCTTGCATTTAAAGATCTTAAAAACCTGACTCTGCTTGGCAATTCACTTGGTGGCCACATTGGCCTGCTATATACCCTGAAAAACCCCGAAAATGTACAACGGCTGGTCTTGACCGGTAGCTCAGGACTATTTGAAAACTCCATGGGCGGGTCATTTCCCAAACGGGGCAGCTACGACTACATTGCTGAGCGCGTTGCATATACTTTTTATGACCCCAAGGTAGCCACCAAAGAACTAATCGACGAAGTATTTGAAACCACTTCAAGCATTGCCAAATGCATGAGTATTGTGGGGATTGCCAAGTCGGCACAACGGCACAACCTTGCCCGCGAACTCGATCGTATCAAAGTACCTACGCTGCTTGTATGGGGGCTCAACGACACTATTACACCTCCGTATGTCGGGCATGAGTTCCACCGGCTCATTGAAGGATCGGAGTTACATTTTATTGATAAATGCTGCCACGCACCTATGATGGAGCATCCGCAGAAATTCAATGCCATTCTGGAACAATTTTTAGCGAAACATCCGTTACTAGAGTGGGCGTAACGCCACTGCTTAAAGAATAGATCGGGCCGGCAACGGCCTTTTTTTATAACTTTTCTCTAAAATCTTTCCCCGGGTTATTTGATAGTCATTCCTTTTTTATTTAGTTTTCGCAAAAGACTAACACAAATCCTATGCTTGCCGCAACGTTAATAAATCCAATGATACCAACGCTGAAACTTACCGATTCGGTAAGTACGGCTTTGGATTGGATGCATGAGTACCACACGCAGCAGCTTGTAGTAGCGGACGAGGATCTTTACAAAGGAATTGTTTCGGAAAATATCCTGATGGACTCGATGGATGATTCCGCCTTGCTGACCACAATCATCCGGCAGCACGAAGACGTTTTCGCCACCGAAGATCAGCATGTGTACGAGCTCCTGCGGCTCATCAATCAATACGGGCTGTATGTAGTTCCGGTAATCAGCGAAGATGGCCTTTTGATGGGCACAGTGCTGGTTCAGGAGCTATTGGAACGATTTGCTGATGTTCTCGGGATTCAGGAAAAAGGAGCTGTGCTGGTGCTTAAAATCTCAGAGCGCGACTATTCCCTTTCCGAAGTCAGTCGCCTGATCGAATCCAACGGCACCAAGGTCATCAGCAGCTATTACAGCTCATCCGCTACCTATGACAACCCCGATGAAGCCCGGCTTACGCTTAAACTGAACCGGACCAACATCAACCCTATCGTGGCTACCCTCGAACGCTTCGGCTATTCTATTGAAGAAGCGCATGCCAATGACCCCATCGAAAGTATCGATCAGGAACGCCTCGACATGCTCCTGCGCTACCTTGCTACCTAGCCTTTGGTACTTCTGAAAAAGTCTCCCTTTTCCCGTTCTCTTTTCTTGAAAATGTAAAAGATTTTTCGCCTAATTTTCAATTTTGGAATAATTGATGGGGTAATCTGTGCGTTTTTCGTCTTATCATTAATAGAAAACGTATCAGTCAGATCACCGTACTAATCCCATGAATACACGTCGTACTTTTTTGAAAGGAGCATCCGGCACGATGGCTCTTTCTTTACTTGGATCAGGGTTTACCTCCGCCAATGATTCACACATGTCACCCACAGCTTCGCAGGAATCGTTTAAGCAAGGCATTGCGGGTTATAGTTTTGTCCATTTCAAGCTTGATGAAGCTCTTGATATGATGCGCAAAACAGACCTACATTACCTTTGTATCAAAGACTTCCACTTGCCACTGGCAAGTACACCCGAACAGATTGCCGCTTTTCATGCCAAACTGAAAGAGTCTGACGTAACCGGCTACGCCGTTGGACCCATATATATGAAAAATCGGGAAGCTATTGATCAGGCCTTTGACTACGCCAAACGCGTGGGCGTGGATTTGATTGTAGGCATTCCGAATCCCGAGGATTTGCCTTACGTCGATCAAAAAGTAAAAGAATATAATATCCGGTACGCCATTCATAACCACGGCCCCGGTGATAAGCTGTATCCAAACGCCGACACCCTCCATGGACATATCAAAGATTTGGATGCCCGGGTAGGCATGTGCTTTGACATTGGCCACAACATGCGCTACGGCAACGATCCGCTGGCAGATTTTCAGAAATATTCCAGGCGGATATTTGACATGCACCTCAAAAATGTCACATCTGCTACTCATGACGGCAAAACCTGTGAATTGGGTCGGGGAGTTATTAATATTCCGGCATTGGTCAAAGTATTGCGTAAAGTAAAGTACAGCGGCGTGTGCGCCCTCGAATACGAGAAAGACATGAAGGAACCCCTGCATGGCATTGCGGAGTCGATGGGCTATTTCAGGGGCGTGCTGGAAGCCTCACGAAAAAGTTAAAGTAAGCTTTTCAAATTTCAATTTATAGTTCATGGAAATGCACGATTCAAGAAGAGAATTTATCAGAAAACTTGCCCTTGGCACGGCGGGTGTAACCTTCGGTGGAGTGGCGCACGGCATGTCTGCCAAAAGCTACCGGAAAATCATGGGTGCCAACGACCGCCTTCAGGTAGGAATCGCCGGACTTGGCCGCCGCCTGGGTGCGTATTATGAGCCTATCGGGCTAAAAAGCAGCAATGTGGAGCTGGTGTATCTGTGCGATGTAATGAAGAGTCAGCGGGAAGCAGCCGTAAAAAAGTTCTCCAAATACATTGACTACACACCCAAGCTCGAAAACGATATTCGGAAGGTAATTGAAGATCCCAAAATAGATGTGCTCATCAATGCTACGCCCGACCACTGGCACGCCCCCGGCACCTGGATGGCCGTAAAAGCAGGTAAGCACGTGTACGTGGAGAAGCCTTGTAGTCACAATCCGAGAGAAGGAGAGCTTTTGGTGGAGTTTCAAAAAAAATACAACAAGGTCATTCAGATGGGCAATCAGCAGCGCTCAGCGCCTGAGTCTATCGAAATTATCAAAGAAATACACAACGGCATTATTGGCAAAGCCTACAAAGCTGTTGCTTTTTACGCAAGCGCCCGTGGCGAAGTGCCCTTACAAAAAAAAGCGCCCGTTCCCACGGGGCTGGACTGGGAGCTCTTTCAGGGACCGGCGCCCCGGCGCGAGTACACAAGTGAAACCTGGGACTACAACTGGCATTGGTACGGCTGGCTGTATGGCACCGCGGAGTCGGGCAATAACGCCACGCACGAACTGGACGTAGCCCGCTGGGCTTTGCAGGTAGATTTCCCTGAGCGTGTAGAAGTAGAAGCCGAAAAGCGGTATTTTCCAAACGATGGCTGGGAAATGTACGATACGATGGACGCAACGTTCCGATTTAACGACAAAAAAATTATCAAGTGGGAAGGCCAAAGCCGTGATGGCTACAAAACCTATGGCAGCGACCGGGGTACGATTATCACCGGTACCGAAGGAACTGTGTATGTAGACCGCGGCGGCTACAAACTTTTTGACCGGGCCGGAAAGCTCATTCGGAGCAATCAGGGCAAAGGCAACGAAGCAGGCACGGCCCTGGGCGGTGGCGGCGATATGTCTACGCTGCATGTGGTGAATTTTTTCAATACCGTTCGTGGAACTGACCAACTGAATTCACCGATTGATGAAGGCGCCAAAAGTGTGCTGCTTTGCCATTTGGCAAATATTTCATCCCGCATGAATAAATCGCTGGACATCGATCCAAAAAATGGGCACATCATGGACAAAAAAGCCATGAAATACTGGAGCCGCGAATATCAGCCTGGCTGGGAACCCAAACTCTGACAAAATCTTTTTTTAACAACACTTCCACGAGGCAGAAAAGGCAACTTCTCTGCCTCGTTTTGTTGCAAAAGGTTTCAAATCCAATCGTCCTTTTTGTGCGATCTTGATTTTGATCAAAGGTACGTTCATCAAAAACAATTTGAATTTTGGGTTCATGCAGCTATCTTTCGCCTTCAAACCATTGCCTTAACACATCCCTTTGACTATGAAAATAGCGGTTCACGGGCGTACCTTTTCGGAATCAGCCCGCCCCTTTATTCAAGCTATGTTCAACGACCTGAGGGAAAGAAACACGGAGGTACAGATTTTTGAGCCTTTCCGGCTTTTTTTGGATAGCATGCAGGTACTGCATTTTTCCGAAAAAATGTACAACACCGCAGACGAACTTTTTGATGCCCGTCTTGTGGTGAGCATGGGCGGCGACGGCACCCTGCTGGAAGCAGTTTCGCTGGTGGGTGCGCGGCAAATTCCGGTGGTTGGCATCAATGTTGGGCGTTTGGGTTTTTTGGCAACAGTACCTCCCGAGCGCATTCCGGATATGATTTCAGCACTCGAAGAGTTTAAATTCCGAATCGACGAGCGCTCCATGGTCATCATTGAATCGGACGTAGATTTGTTTGACGGACTAAATTTTGGTCTGAACGATTTCACAATTACCAAAACCGATACCTCGTCGATGATTACGGTTCACGCCTACCTCAACGACGAATTCCTGAATTCCTACTGGGCCGACGGCCTGATCGTGTCGACGCCTACGGGCTCCACAGGCTACTCGCTTAGCTGCGGCGGGCCGGTACTTGTGCCACACTCCCAAAACTTCATTCTGACGCCCGTCAGCCCACACAACCTCAATGTACGTCCGCTTGTGGTTGAAGATACGTCGGTGTTGAGTTTTGAGGTAAAAAGCCGGAGCAATAATTTTATGGTTTCACTTGATGCGCGCTCTCGGGTAGTCGATTCATCGGTTAGATTTACGGTCCGAAAAGCACCGTTTGTAGCAAGGCTTATAAAAATGCTTGACGACGATTTTTTCAATACACTGCGCAGCAAACTCTCCTGGGGACTCGATATGCGAAATTAGCGGTCAGCACACCCTTACACTTATTTTTTACCACATGCAGCTCCTATTCCACCCGTTTGACCTTCGGCTCAAACATACGTTTACCATAGCACACGATTCCCGAAATGTGCAGCCCACGCTTATTGTAGAACTTCGCGACGACGAAGGTTTCAGTGGTTTGGGAGAAGCTACGTCCAATAAATACTATGGCATCACGCTCGACAGCATGCAGGCTGCCCTCAACCACGTGCGGCCGCTCGTGGAAGCCTACCAATGGGGAAGTCCCGAAGTGCTATGGGGGCTCGTATTTCCACATTTGAAAGACAATCCATTTGCCCTTTGTGCGCTTGATGAAGCGGCTCATGATCTTTTTGCTCAAAAGCAAGGTAAGAAGTTGTACGAGCACTGGGGACTTATAATTGACCAAAATCCTGTTACAGATTATACCATTGGCATTGACACACCTGAAAAAATGGTAGAAAAGTTGCAGGAAATGCCCTGGCCGTTGTATAAAATAAAACTCGGCACAGCCGATGATCTGAGTATAATCCGGCTTCTTCGGCAGCACACCGACGCCGTTTTCAGGGTAGATGCCAATTGTGCCTGGACTGCGGAACAAACGCTGGCCTATGCACCCGAACTAAAAGCGTTGGGCGTTGAATTTATTGAGCAACCCCTGCCGGCGCACGCTCGTGAGGACATGCGTCGGGTATTTGCCGAAAGTGTGCTGCCCATCATTGCCGATGAAAGCTGCATCGTCGAAAATGATGTCGAGGCTTGTGTCGGGTTGTTTCATGGGGTCAATATAAAACTGACAAAATGCGGCGGCCTTACGCCGGCCCGGCGGATGATTGCCCGAGCCAAATCTCTGGGAATGAAAACGATGGTAGGTTGCATGAACGAAAGCAGTGTGGGCATTTCGGCCATTGCTCATGTATTACCTCTGCTTGACTATGTAGACATGGACGGCACGTTACTCATCGCCAACGATCCGGCCACAGGAGTTACTTTTGACTATGGACAAGTACGCTACGCCAACCGAACGGGTACGGGTGCGCGGCTTATTTCCTAAATCCTTTTCGGTATTTTCATGAACGAACCTTTTTTGACATATTCCTTGCCCGGCCGGACGGTATCTACCCAAAGTGGCGAAGAACATCTGTGGTTTAGCGGTACAGATTATCTGAGCATGGGCCATCACGAGACCTTTCAGCAGCACCTTTTCGAAGGTTTCAATCGCTATGGCACGCACTACGGCAGTTCACGAAACAATAGCCTGAGACTGGCAATTTATGAGGAAGCAGAGGCGGCGCTTGCAGCTTTTGTGGGAGCGCCCGGCGCACTTGCTACGTCTTCCGGTATGTGGGCCGGGCAATTGGTGATGAAATTTCTGGATCAACCAGCCACCCACTTTCACTATGCCCCCGGCGTACACCCGGCACTATGGGGTCGAGATTATCATCCTCAACTGGATTCCTGGAAGAGTTGGTTTGATCGCACGCTTCAAATTATTGGTGAAAGTGCGCCAGAAACCCGGCATGTCTTGTGTACCGATTCTATTGGCTCACCCTGGGTGGTAACATTTCCGCTGGAATTGCTGCATTCATTGCCCGAGGACGCAAACCTTTGGTTGATCGTAGACGACTCACATGGCTTGGGGGTATTGGGAACTGAGGGACGGGGCATATTCTCACAACTTCCCAAAAAAGACAAACTGCACGTACTCGTAACCTCCTCGCTGAACAAAGCGATGGGTATCCCGGCGGGCATTATCTTTGGTGAGCCCGACACGCTAAGTGAGCTGCGTAAGATGCCCTGGTTTGCAGGTAGTTCGCCCGCGGCTCCGGCCTATCTTTATGCCTTGAAGCAAAATATTTCTACGCAGCTTTATCAGAAAACGAATGCGATTTTGCAGGCTAATATTCAGCATTTTTTTGAAACTCTAACTGTTGGTGAGCACTTTACACATGCAAAAAAATATCCCGCATTTTGCAGTCGGGATGCAGACTTGTATCTATATCTATACAAAAACGGAATCCTTACCTCCTGCTTTTCTTATCCAAACCCTACGGATCCGGCGGTAACCCGGCTGATTGTTTCGGCTGCCCATCAAAAAACAGACCTCGACCGGGTGGCCGAGGTCTGTGAGGAATATTTTATGAAAAAATAAGCTGAATAATCTCTATCAGGAGATTTTACTTAAACGCTGCTCTTCGGCTAGTTTGGCGCGTTCTACGCGTGCTGATACAAAAATACTTACTTCGTATAGGATCGTTAGGGGCATTGCTACCAAAATCTGACTGTAAATATCAGGAGAAGGTGTAATGACTGCCGCAACAATCAAAATCACAACTATGGAATGCCGACGATACTCACGCATAAAAGAGGGGGTCAAAATACCAACGCGCGACAACACAAAAACCACAATCGGCAACTGAAACGCTAATCCGCACGCCAGCGTCAGCGTGGCAACTGTACCAATGTAAGAACTGATACTGAACTCGTTAATAATGGATGGATCCAATTTAAAGTTAGCAAGGAAATTCAGGGCGAGTGGAGTTACGATGTAATATCCAAAAAACACGCCCATAAAAAACAGGAAAGTCACATAGAAGACAGCCCCCCGGGCGGCTTTCCGTTCAAAACTTTTGAGGCCGGGTTTGATAAAACGCCATATTTCCCAAAATGCATACGGAAAAGCGAATACAAGTCCAAGAATCACGGACGACGTAAGCGCCATTGTAAACTGCTCGCCTACACCTAAACTTTGCAGTTCAAAATCAATTTTTTCGATACACAATCCTTCGGCGCCAACAGCTTTGCCCAATTTACACATCATTCGATACGTCCAGAAATCGGTGCGGGCAGGAGCAATAATTACGTAGTGGTAAACTTCTTCAATGTAAATATATCCTAAGATAGCAAATACAAGAATGGAGCTCACGGCTCTGACAATATTCCATCGGAGCTCTTCCAAATGCTCCAAAAAAGTCATTTCTTTTCCTTCTTCTGCTTCTTCTTCAAATTCCTGGTCTAAGGCCATCTTGTGGGTATGCGGTTTTTATCATGAAATCGTTGAATGTGTGAAATTACACACAAAAGCTAAAAAAGCAGTCGGTATACATACGAACGACTGCTTTTTTTGTATCATTTCCTGGGAAAACAATTTATCAGCTATACAGCGGATACGCTGCCATCCAGCTGTTTACCTCTTGTTTTATGGTCGCAATTTTTGTGTCATTGTCGTGGTTCATCAGCACTTCATCCATGAGATCAACTATGCGTTCCATGTCATTTTCCAGCAATCCGCGGGTAGTCATAGCGGCTGTACCCACGCGCATTCCTGAGGTTACCATGGGTGATTTATCATCAAACGGCACCATGTTTTTATTGATCGTAATATCCGCTTTGATGAGGGTATTTTCCGCTAATTTTCCACTCAAATCTTTGGAACGCAGGTCAATCAGCATCAGGTGATTGTCTGTTCCGCCAGAAATAATGGAATATCCTTTATCCAGGAAAGCTTTGGCCATTGCCTGCGCATTTTTCTTCACCTGCACGGCATACGTATAGTAATCTTCGCTCAGTGCTTCACCAAAAGCAATGGCTTTCGCCGCAATAATATGTTCGAGCGGTCCGCCTTGTGTTCCGGGAAAAACGCCGGAATCTAGCAGGGAAGACATTGTCCGTAAGTTTCCTTTTTGAGTTTTGATACCGAACGGATTCTCAAAGTCATGCTTCATCATAATCAGACCACCCCGGGGCCCGCGCAGGGTTTTGTGGGTTGTAGTAGTTACGATATGGCAATGCTCCATCGGATCGTTCAAAAGCCCTTTGGCGATCAGACCGGACGGGTGCGAAATATCGGCCATCAAAAGAGCGCCAATCTGATCAGCAATGGCGCGCAGGCGGATGTAATCCCAGTCACGGCTATATGCAGATGCTCCGCAAATGAGCAGTTTGGGACGCTCACGCAGGGCGGTTTCTTCTACTTTGTCCCAGTCAATTACTCCTGAATCAGGCTCTACACCGTAGAAAATGGGCTGAAAATATTTACCGGAAATATTTACCGGAGAGCCGTGTGTCAGGTGGCCACCGTGGGCGAGATTAAAACCCATGATTTTATCACCCGGATTGAGGCACGCCAAAAACACGGCGGTATTGGCCTGAGCGCCTGAATGCGGCTGAACGTTGGCCCAGGTAGCACCAAACAACTCTTTTACCCGATCAATGGCAATTTGCTCGATTTGATCTACTACTTCACAGCCACCGTAGTAGCGCTTGCCCGGCAGGCCTTCGGCGTATTTGTTGGTCAGAACGCTCCCGGAGGCTTCCATGACCTGCTTTGATGTAAAATTCTCAGAGGCAATCAGTTCGATGCCCGATTCCTGTCGGTGCAATTCCTGACCAATCAGATCAAATACCTGCACATCGCGGGCAATCGTAGTAAGAGTTGACATGAGCTTGTTGTAGTAAACGGATGATAAATTCGTGTCGATTTTGAATCAGGCCACAAAAATACGCCCTAAAAAAGTATGAATGAAACGCTTGCTAAAATCTTTGTTCATTCATTTCATTGATTAACTTAGCGTTAAAGGAGTCTTTACTAATCAAAATTGAGTATATCAAGTGAAGCACAGACGTATATTAATTTTTAAAATAATTTAAGAACAAGCCGAATACATTGTAATTTTGTGTGCTGAAAAGCACTTGTACGTATCAAATTTTTTCTCTGAAACTTTATTTATTCCTATAACCAACTCGCATGGATCCTCAAACATTAAGTCCGGAAGCCATATTAATGCAAGCCGCTGATAATGCGGAAGTAGTGTTGAACACCGGAAGTATTGGTCAACCGATTACGTACGAAAAAATCCCGACGCATATTTATGCCGACTCCAAGGCTGCGTCGAGTGCTGTGGCACGGGAAATCGCCGATCTGATTCGTCAAAAACAAAAAGAAGGCAAGCCTTGCGTGCTGGGTTTGGCCACGGGTTCATCGCCCAAAACGGTGTATGCCGAGCTGGTGCGGATGCACCGGGAAGAAGGTTTGAGTTTTAAAAATGTGATTTCGTTTAACCTCGATGAGTACTATCCCATGGAGCCCGACTCCATTCATAGCTATCATCGGTTCATGAAAGAGCAGCTTTTTGACCTTGTTGATATTCCGAAAGAAAACTATTTTCTGCCCGATGGCACCATTCCGAGCGCACTGTTGCAGGAGCACTGCCGTACGTATGAGAACAAAATCAACGCCGTCGGAGGTTTGGATTTTCAGCTGCTGGGAATCGGTGGAAATGGCCACGTAGGGTTTAACGAGCCGGGCGCGCTCATCAATGCCCGCACGCGCCTCATTACGCTGGATCACTCGACCCGTGCGGCCGCTGCCATGGAGTTTGGAGGATTGGTGCAAGTGCCGCGCAAAGCCATTACTATGGGAATTGCGCCAATTTTGAGCGCCCGCCGCATTGTGCTGCTGGCCTGGGGCGAGCGCAAAGCTGCCGTGATTCGGGGAGCGGTAGAAGGCCCGGTAACCGAGCGAAATCCGGCTTCTTACTTACAGGCTCATCCAAATGTTACGTTCATTATCGACGAGCGGGCCGCCTCTGAACTGACCCGCATGAAAACCCCCTGGGCGGTTGATTCGGTTACGTGGGATAATCAGATGATCAAGAAAGCCGTTACGCAGCTTTCGCAAATGCTTAAAAAGCCTATTCTGAAACTTACCGACAAAGATTACAACGACAACGGGATGAGCGATTTGCTGGCGCAATCGGGAGCCGGTTATGAAATTAATATTGATATTTTTAATCAGCTGCAACATACCATTACGGGTTGGCCGGGAGGCAAGCCTGACGCCGACGATTCCAACCGTCCGGAACGGAAACTACCTGCCCACAAACGCGTCATTATTTTCAGCCCCCACCCCGACGACGATATTATTTCGATGGGCGGCACCTTCCAGCGCCTCGTCGATCAGGGACATGAAGTACACGTAGCTTACCAAACTTCCGGAAATATTGCCGTGGCCGACGACGAAGCTCTGCGCTTTATCGATTTCGTCGTTGATTTCAATGAGCGCTTTGCCATTGAAAATACTACGATTACAAATAAGATTTTTCACGATGCCAAAGAATTCCTGAAAACCAAAAAAGATAGCGAAGTTGATACACCGGAAGTTCGGCACGTGAAAGGACTCATCCGGCGGGGAGAAGCCAAAGCTACCTGCCGCTTTGTGGGCGTGCCCAATGGAAACATTCATTTTCTGGATATGCCTTTTTATGAGTCAGGTACGGTTCAGAAAAAACCGATCGGTGAGGAAGACATCAAGATTATTGAAAAGTTGATTCAGGAAGTAAAACCGCATCAGATTTATGCTGCCGGAGACTTTGCCGATCCGCACGGAACGCACAAGGTCTGCTGGGATGCGATTGAGGCCGCTATTGGGCGACTTAAACACAAAAATTTCATGAAAGACTGCTGGGTGTGGCTGTACCGGGGCGCATGGGCCGAATGGGATATTCATGAAATTGAAATGGCCGTACCGATGAGCCCCGATCAGGTGCTTAAAAAACGGATGGGAATTTTCAAACATCAGTCGCAAAAGGATGGCGTGGTGTTTCAGGGCGACGATTCGCGGGAGTTTTGGCAGCGCGCCGAAGAACGCAATCAGGGCACGGCCTTGCTATACGATCAGCTCGGGTTGTCGGAATATGAAGCTATGGAGGCCTTTGTACGATGGCGTTTTTAAGGAATTAGAATTCGTTTGTTCCTGGTATATGCTGCTTCAAAGAACCTTTGGACTACTTAAATGTCCAAGGTTCTTTGAGGCTTTTTTAATTTATACGCACCTTGTACCCAACAACATTTTAAGACACTAAACTATTTATTTTCTGTGAAGAAATCGTTTTACACAAAAATGTTTACTCTTCTGAGTTTGCTTGTACTCACTGCTTTTTCAGCACCGCCTGCCCCAATCACTGTATACCTGATCGGTGATTCTACAATGTCAATCAAGCAAACGAAGTTTTATCCTGAAACAGGCTGGGGTATGCCTTTTACCTACTTTTTTGACGAAACTGTTACTGTTGATAACCGTGCCATGAATGGACGAAGTACCCGTACGTTCATTGAAGAAAACCGCTGGCAGCCTGTTTTCGATCGCTTGCAGGCAGGAGATTATGTGCTTATTCAGTTTGGACATAATGACGAAATTCAAACCAAGAAAAGCGCTACAACAGAAGCAGAATTTACAGCGAATCTCATTCGATTCGTCACCGAAACTCGCGCAAAAAAGGCACTTCCCGTCCTTCTGACGCCGGTTGCACGGCGAAATTTTGACGCTTCGGGCCAACTGATTGATACCCATGCGCAGTATTCTCAACTGGTAAGAAATGTAGCAAAAGATTATAAAACGCCGCTTATTGATCTGGATCAGGAAAGTCAGAAACTGCTCCGGGATATGGGTGAAGAGACCTCCCGACTGCTGTTTTTACACCTCGAACCCGGCGAGCACCCCAATTATCCGGAAGGGAAAATAGACAATACTCATTTCAGTGAACTCGGTGCCCGAAAAATGGCGCAGTTGGTGCTGGCAACTATTCAACGATTAGAACTGGATCTTGCCACGCGAATCGTGAAACCAAATAAGTAGCAATACCTTATCCTGTAAACATAAAAAATCCGGGTAAACAGAATCACAAATGAGGTGGTTCTATTTGCCCGGATTTCAATTTATCTATCTGATTATCAGGCTACTGAGCGCAGCAATGAAAGGGATGACTTATCAAATTTCTCCCGAGCGTAGTCGAGCGAAAGCGTAAACTCCTTGATGTCTTTGCGGGAAGGCAATTCAAACATTGCATCGGTCATAATGGATTCACAAATGGAGCGCAACCCACGGGCACCAAGTTTATAGATCATCGCCTGCTCAACGATAAAATCTATAACATCTTCATCAAAATGCAGGTCGATATCTTCCATTTTGAATAGCTTCTGATACTGTTTTACCAAGGCATTTTTCGGTTCGGTCAAAATCCGGCGCAACGTTTCCTTATCGAGCGGATTGAGGTGCGTCAGCACAGGCAAGCGGCCAATCATTTCGGGAATCAGTCCAAACGATTTCAGGTCCTGAGCCGTCACGTAGCGCATCAGATTTCCTTTATCAAAAATTTCGATGATCCGATTATCTCCCGAAAATCCGATGGGCCGGGTATTGATTCGTTTGGCAATGTGGCGTTCGATGCCATCAAAAGCACCTCCACAAATGAACAGGATGTTTTCAGTATTCAGTGCAATCATCTTTTGATCCGGGTGCTTCCGTCCGCCTTGTGGGGGCACGTTCACAACAGATCCTTCCAACAGTTTCAACAGAGCCTGCTGCACACCTTCACCGCTCACATCGCGGGTAATGGATGGATTGTCAGATTTGCGCGATATTTTATCAATTTCGTCAATATAAACAATGCCCCGCTCGGCAGCTTCTATGTTGTAGTCAGCAGCCTGCAACAGGCGCGTGAGAATCGTTTCCACATCTTCTCCTACGTAGCCGGCTTCGGTTACGGTGGTGGCGTCAGCTATGCAAAAAGGTACCTGAAGAATGCGGGCGATGGTGCGGGCTAGGTAGGTTTTACCGGTGCCGGTTTCGCCCACCATGATAATATTCGATTTTTCAATGACTACATCATCTTCCGAATCCGGCTGTGACAACCGCTTGTAGTGGTTATAGACGGCCACGGCAAGGGATCTCTTGGCTTCGTCCTGCCCAATAATATATTGCTCCATAAACTCCTTCATCCCCACGGGCGGGATCAGATTGAGCTTCGGGAGTTTTGGTTTTTTATCCTTTTTGTCTTTCGGACTCAGTTCATCCGTAACTACCTGGTTTCCCTGTACAATACAGTGATTACAGATATGGGCGTCAATGCCTGACAGAAGCAGCTCTACTTCATTTTTTCGGCGTCCGCAGAACGAACAACTCACTTGTGCCATTGGGTTAATTTAGGTATTTATTGGTAAAAAAAATCCGCTACTTGCGTGATTGACTTCTGCACTTTCAGGGTGAATGGTTTGTGCAAAAATCCATGTTTGTTCAAGCCACTACACGCGGCAGAACCAATCTGCAAAGGTCTCATTTTTTGCTTCACAAACCAAGTTTGGTTCTGTATAATGTACAATAAAAAAGCCGATAAGGTTTCAAAAGAACACTTATCGGCCAGTACAATTTATTCAACGGAAATTACTTTTCCCGAGTCAGAATTTCGTCAATCAGACCATATTCTTTGGCTTCATAGGCTCTGAACCATTTATCCCGGTCAGAGTCACGCTCAATTACTTCTTTGGTTTGACCGGTATGCACCGCCAGAATTTCGTAAAGTTCGTCACGAAGTTTTACGATTTCGCGGGCCGTGATTTCAATGTCCGAAGACTGCCCCTGCGCGCCACCCGAAGGCTGATGAATCATAACGCGGGCGTGCGGCAATGCTGAGCGCTTTCCGGCAGCACCGCCAGCCAGCAACACAGCCCCCATCGAAGCGGCCAGACTGGTACAGACCGTCGCTACGTCGGGCCGTACGTACTGCATCGTGTCATAAATTCCCAGACCCGCATACACCGAGCCGCCGGGGCTATTGATATACATCAGGATATCTTTCTTGGCATCCGCTGATTCCAGAAACAGCAATTGCGCCACAACGATATTAGCAATATTGTCGTCGACTCCGGTACCCATAAAAATGATCCGGTCGGCCATTAGTCGTGAAAATACATCTACCTCACGGAAGTTCATGGGGCGCTCTTCAATGACGGCGCGAGTCATATTTTCAACTGAGTGTTTTACGTAGCCATCCACCGTCAAGCCATTCAGGCCCATATGATGCACAGCAAATTTTCTGAATTCGTCTCCGTAGTTCATTACTGGTAAGTATATTAATTGAATGAGTTAATAATAGAAAAAAGGGCCTCTCATCACCTTTGCATCATGTTACACAACGAAAACGCCCGGGGCTTAGTTTCGCATGACTGCTTACGGCTAAGAAAAGCGTCTGCACAAATTTGATTATTTCAAGGCATTATCCTAGTCGATTCTGGTGAGAAATTATCAGAATTTGTGAAAATACGCCTCGTCACTCTTTTCTCTGACTTCTGAATGATAGATACCAATAAGTAAATCAAAAGTGCCTTCCTACTTTTTGTACCTAACGATAGCTGTCAATCCTACACTTTACTAAACTCGCTTTCCTATGAAGACTCTTTTCTCTCTTTTTCTGGTCCTTTTACTTTCTGGTTTTGAATCACTAATTCAGGCACAGCAAATTTCCAAAGCTGACCTTATCCTGTACACGCCCGAGTGGAAAGGCGAACGCTTTCCGGATGGCCGCCCCAAAGTACCGGACGCCTTGCTCGATCGATTAAAAAAAGTAACACTTGAAGAAGCATGGGCTGTGCTGAAAGGACAGAATTTCCGGCACCAATATACCGACAACTGGATGACAATTAATCCCGACAGCGTACTCGTCGGACGGGCCGTAACGGCTATTTTTATGCCCGGAAGACCAGATATTCACCGGGTACTCGATGAAAAAGGACACACCAAAGATGGCCGGATTAAGTCGCAGAATGCCTGGCCCATTGATCTGCTCGTGATGCGCGACGTATACGTGGTAGATCAGCACGGCATGCACGAAGACGGGCCCACGATTGGGGATAATCTTGGAAATTCTATTTATGCCAAAACGGGCAATGGCATTGTGTATGACGGAGCGATTCGGGACATTTCGGGTCTGCGTGAAATCGGCTCTTTTACATCCTTCTTCCGAACCTATCATCCTTCCCACCACCTCAACAATCCCAGCGGAGATTTGAACACAACACTCGTGGGAATTAACCAACCTACCCGTATTGGCCAAGCGATGGTGATGCCCGGTGACGCCGTACTCGGCCGTGACGGCGGCGTTATTTTCATCCCACCGCATTTAGTCGAAAAAGTAGTTACAACTTCCGAAATCGTTCGTTTGCGGGATATGTTCGGGCATTTGCGCCTGCGCGAACAAAAATATACGGCAGGGCAAATCGACAACCGCTGGACCGAAGATATTGAGAAAGACTTTTCTAAATGGCTTAATGATCACCTGGATGAGCTTCCTGTACCGAAAGAACAGGTACAAAACTTTTTGAAAACCCGAACCTGGTAAATTCTTGCTGAATTGTTTCAACGATTACTAAATCCATCCTTACTTCTGTAATAAATTTCTACCTATGAATCCATCTCAATCTTCAAGCTCCCGGCGCAATTTCCTTCGGAAAGGAGCCCTCGCAAGTGCTTTGGCGGCCTATGCAAGTGCCTCTTATGGCGAAGGCCTGATCCAGGCCGTCGACCGTACCCCCCAATCATCCAAGCCTTCTGACCTGAAAATTACCGACATCAAGTGCGGTTTTATTCGGGGAGGTCACAGTCTTTTCGTTAAAGTCTATACCAATCAGGATATTTGGGGCTGCGGCGAAGCCGTTGACGCTACGCCCGGTACTTACCACCTGGTAAAACTTATGGGTCAGCGAATCAAAGGTAAAAGTCCACTCAATGTACATCGCCTTTTTGAAGACATACGACGGTCAGGTTTTTTTGAAGGGGCACAATCAGGTATGTACATTGCCGTGTTAACTGCCGTCGAATCTGCCCTTTGGGATTTGGTAGGTAAAGCTTACGGAATGCCTGTGTATCAATTATTGGGCGGAAAATTTCGTGATAAGATCCGCGTATACTGCGACACCGCTGCCTACCGAACCGAAGGCCCGCGCCCCGAAGATTTTGCCAAGAGCGCCAAAGATGCCGTACAGGCAGGCTACACGGCCGTAAAGTTTGATATAGACGAGCGCAACGACCCGGCCAAGTATGACCCCTACAATTGGACGGCAAGTCAGGGCGAGCTCGACCGTATGTATAATCAGATTGCGGCCGTGCGGGAAGCGGTTGGGCCTTACATCGACATATGTGTAGATGCGCACGGCCGCTACGACATGACCACCGGAAAACGCATTGCCCACATGATGGAGCCATTGAAACTCCTTTTTCTGGAAGAACCTATTCCGGCAGAAAACCCCGATGCCTATCGGCTCATTACCGAAGGTACCAACACACCGATTTGCGCCGGTGAAAATCACTACCTCGCTCACGGATTCAGGCGTATGCTTGAAATCGGAGCGGTGGATATTGTCATGCCTGATCTGCAAAAAGCAGGCGGATTGGGTGAAGCTCAGCGGATTGCCAACCTGGCCAACTTGTATTACGTACCTTTTGCACCGCATATGGTAGCTTCTTTTTTAGGAGCAATGGCCTCCTGCCATGTATGCGCGTCTGTGCCTAACTTTCTGATATTGGAATGGCAGGTGTATTTTGACGAAAACCCGATGTACAAAGAAATTGTCAGCTTTGACGGACCTATGATAAACAAAGGCTTTATCACGCTATCCGAAAAACCCGGAATAGGTGTGGAAATCAACGAGGAAGGTATGCGGAAATATGCAACGCCCGGCGTTCCTTTTTTTGAATAAATACGGATGTTTTTCCGTTTTCTTCTGTTGTATATGCAGCATTAACTATCTGATTCGTACGCATATGACTTTATCTGAACGCATCCGAAATCTTAGACTGCAAAAAGGGTTTTCACAGGAAAACATGGCCGATATGCTGGCAATCTCTACGTCAGCCTATGGGGATATTGAACGCGGCCGTACCGAGCCACCACTTTCGCGGCTGGAAGCGATTGCCGGTTTTCTGGAAACTACTCTCCCCGACCTGCTGGGACTGGAAGCAGGCCCACTGACTGAAACGGAGTGGTTACGACGTGAAAACGAAGAGTTACGGACCGAAAATGCCCGACTACATCAGGAAATCGGGCAGTGGAAAAGTAAGTTTTGCGAGTGGGTCAGCCTGGAAATTGCCCGTCAAATGCAGCAGCAAAGAGAACGTATTGGCTTTTAAGAAAAATCAGTTTCGCCCTTTTTGAAGATAATTTTTTATAAAAAATGCTCTTTTAACAAAAAACTCCCGCACCTATCGGTGCGGGAGTTTTTTGTGTATTAATCCGACTAGTAACTTATCAGGCTTCTGCTTCCTCAGCAGCACCGTTCTTGGCCAATTTTTCAAAATCAGCCACTGAAATATCTTTTTCGTCCGTTGCCACTTGTCCACGAATGACGTCAAGTACTTTATTGTCAAATACCTGATTGAACATGCTCGAATAGTTATCACGCTCGCGGTCAGCCAAATATCCGGCAGCAATGCGGTCGATCGTTTCGTCCATGCTGGGGTCACCGCCGTACATTCCAAACTGCCCACGTACCATCTGACGGGTGTATTCCAGAATTTCGGGATACTCTACCTTCACGCCAAAAATGTCGGCAACTTTATTTTTAATCAGACTCAGTTTCAATGATTTTTCAAAATCAGCAAACTGCTCTTCAATTTGTTCGCGGGTGAATTTACCATTGTTGGTGCGTTCCAGCCAATCTTTCAGAAAATCAGCGGGCACATCAATGGCAATCGAATCCAGGAGGGTTTGCTCCATATCGCGGCGCAGCAGCGCTTCGGATTCACGGGCGTAGTTGCTCTGAATAATTTCCAGAACTTTTTCCCGGAATTGCTCCTCCGTTTCAACTTCGCCAGGTCCCAAAACCTTATCAAAAAACTCTTGATTCATTTCTACCGGAGCCGAGCGCGTAATGTCGTCCAGCACAAATGTAAACTCGCCGGCAAGCTCAGCAACGTCTTCCTTTTTCTTTCCGGTTACGTGCGCAATAGCCGCTTCGTCTTCAAAGGTGGTTTGAATATCAAACGTGATTTCGTCACCTGCTTTCAGACCAGTAAATTTTGCCTGCTCGCTTTCTTTCACCTGACGGGTCGGAATTGCGGTTTTGGTGGTAAACTCAGAAGACTCCTGCTTCAATTCACCAAACAGCATATCGCCTGCTTCGGAAGTTTCGGGATGAGCCGATTCGGCAAAACGCTTTTTTAGATCTTCCAGAGTTGATTCAAGCTCCGTTTCGCCCGCCAAAATTGTGTAGTGAGGAATGGCCGGAATATTTGTAAAATCTACCTCAAAATCGGTAGCCATTCCAAGATCATACACAAACTCGAATTCGCTCTGCGTATCCCAGTCGATGGCATCAGCCTTTTCACGATTTGGGATAGGATCGCCTACGACCTGAATTTTCTGCTCACGGATGTAATCACTGACGGCCTGACTCAGCATTTGATTGACTTCGTCAACCATGATGCCTTTGCCATACATGCGGCTAATAACCTGCATGGGCACCTTGCCTGGTCTAAAACCTTTCAGCGTAGCCTTTTTGGCATAATCTTTCAGTGTTTTATCTACCTTGGGCTGATAATCTTCCTTAGTCAGGATTACTTTGAGCGAAGCCGTGGTAGGCGAGCTCTTCTCTAACAGAACTTCCATATCTATTTGCTGTCGTTATGAATTTTAAATGAGTCAATGATAGAACTTCCTTTACCAGGTATTCTTTTGATCGCGTCCTATAAAAAAAATGCCCTCAAAACAGCGAGTCCTGAGGGCTTCTCCCTTTTTTAATCGTACGGGCGGAGGGACTCGAACCCCCACGCCTTGCGGCACCAGATCCTAAGTCTGGCACGTCTACCAATTTCGCCACGCCCGCGTAGTCAGTGTATTCCCGTATGGAATAGTTAAATTTGGGAGTGCAAAGGTAATTATTAAATTCTGCTTTTTCCTAATTTTTTTTCAAGAAATATAGTTTGATAAAGTATTGTTGATAATCATTGCGTAATAAATTAATTTGGTGTAGAGTTACGAAAAGAAAAAGAATCTGTGGAGACAATCCTAATTGACCTTGAACAGGAGCGCAAAGACATCCTGAAACGATATAGAAAACTGCTGCGTACAGCCAAGCCCTTCCTGAAGGATACAGATGCCAAAATGATAAAAAAGGCATTTTACACGTCCGTGGAAGCACACAAAGACATGCGTCGGCGGTCGGGCGAGCCATACATCTACCATCCTTTGGCTGTGGCGCAGATCGTGGTGGAAGAAATCGGGCTGGGTACAACCGCAATTGTCTCCGCGCTGCTGCATGATGTGGTGGAAGACACCGAAATGACGATTGAGGACATCAGCCGTTTGTTTGGAAAAAAGGTAGCCAAGATCATTGACGGGCTTACCAAAATCTCAGGCAAGTTTGAATATGGTTCGTCGCAGCAAGCCGAGAACTTTCGGAAAATGCTACTCACGCTGTCGGACGATGTACGGGTGATTTTGGTAAAGCTCGCCGATCGCCTGCACAACATGCGAACGCTCGACAGCATGCCGCGCGACAAACAGTTGAAGATTGCCTCTGAAACCATTTTTATTTATGCTCCCCTAGCGCACCGGCTCGGGCTTTACGCCATAAAATCTGAATTAGAAGACCTTTACCTGAAATACGCTGAACCCGAAGCCTACCGCGACGTGGCGCGAAAGCTCCGTGAAACCAAAACGACTCGCGATCGATTTATAGCCCGCTTTACTGAACCTATTGAAAACGATTTACAGGAAGCCGGTTTTAAATATATAATTAAAGGTCGACCCAAATCCATTTATTCCATCTGGAATAAAATGCGGAAGCAGAACAAGCCCTTTGAAGAAATTTATGACCTCTTTGCTATTCGTATCATGATTGACGCTCCCGCTGAATTTGAGCGGGAAAAAGCGCTGTGCTGGCAAGCCTACTCTATCGTTACGGATCATTATAAACCCAATCCTGACCGTCTCAAAGACTTTTTGAGTACGCCCAGAGCCAACGGCTATCAGTCGCTGCATTCAACGGTTATGAGCAAAACCGGTCAATGGGTCGAGGTTCAGATCCGTACATCACGGATGGACGAAATTGCCGAAAAAGGCTATGCTGCCCACTGGAAGTACAAAGGCAATGATACCAAAGTGAGAGGAAATATTGAGCAGTGGATCAGCCGCGTGCGCGAAACCCTCGAAAACGGATCGGGCGACCGTACCGCAGCAATTGAATTTTTGGACGAATTTCGCAGCAACCTGTTTACGGAAGAAGTCTTTGCTTTTACGCCCAAAGGCGAACTAAAAGTACTGCCGCAAGGCGCCACAGCGCTGGATTTTGCGTTTGACATTCACTCAGAAGTAGGTGCGCATTGCATGGCAGCCAAAGTAGGCGGCACACTTGCGCCAATCAGCTACGTTCTCAAAAATGGCGATCAGGTTGAAATAATTACTTCCAATAAACAAAAGCCTAACGAAGACTGGCTGCGGATTGTGGTGACCTCCAAAGCCCGGGCCCGAATTAAAGAATATCTCAAAGAAGAAAGCCGCAGCTACGAAACCGACGGCAAGCAGATTGTCGAAAAGAAACTCAAAATTTTGGGTATCGAGGCCTCCTATGAAGTCTTTAATCAATTGCGGGCATTCTTTGAATGCAAAACGCCGGCTGATTTTTTCTACCGCATGGGTAAAGGGTACATTCAGCCGGATGAGCTAAAAAAATTTAAAAAACATAAGGAAAGCAAAGAGCGGAAAGAAAAACTAAACACAGACGACACGCAGGACGGAAAGTCTTTCACAAAACTTCTCAAAAATATTCACGGAGAGCGTACGGATAGTGATACCCTGCTCATTGGGGAGGATATGGACAAGATTGATTACAAATTATCGCCCTGCTGCAATCCAATTGCGGGCGATGATGTTTTCGGATTTGTAACCATTAATGAAGGTATTAAAATTCACCGAACTACCTGCCCCAACGCCGCCGAGCTGATGTCCAAACATGGAAACCGCATCATCAAGGCTAAGTGGGAATCTCAAAGAGCCGAAGCATTTTTGGCGGGCCTGCGAATCACCGGCACCGACCGTGTGGGGCTTGTGAATGATGTAACCCGTATCATTTCCAATGAGTTATTGATCAATATGCGCGGGCTTACGATTGATACCAAGGATGGAGTTTTTGAAGGTGACATCAAACTTTACGTACACGATACGAGTCATTTGGACATGCTCATTAATAAACTCGAACGGGTTGATGGCGTATTTAAGGTACTCCGATTTGATGCCAATCTCAACGTTGTACACTAACCTGCTGAACCCTTCGGGCGGTCGTGCCGTTATAGAAACTTATGTCTTCTGTGATTTACGTTTAAAAACCCCGATATTTGCACCTGATTTCGAAACAACCTATGTCACAAATCGGTAAAGACAATCTGGAATCTGCCAGGAAGATTCTGACGGCCTACCTGGAAAACAAAGGCCTCCGCAAGACGCCCGAGCGTTTTGCGATCCTGGAAGAAATTTATACCCGGAGCGATCATTTTGATGTAGATGAACTGTACATCAGCATGAAAAACAAGAAATACCGGGTCAGTCGTGCGACGGTTTATAACACACTGGATGTATTGGTAGACTGCGATTTGGTTACTAAACATCAGTTTGGTAAAAATCTTGCGCAGTATGAAAAATCGTACGGTTTTAAACAACACGATCATTTGATCTGTACCGACTGCCACAAAGTAATGGAGTTTTGCGATCCGCGCATACAGTCCATTCAAAACATGGTAGGCGAAATGCTGCACTTCAAAGTAGATCATCACTCGTTGATTTTTTATGGTGGCTGCACGCGAGAAAATTGCGAAAACCGGAAAGTTCTGCCGCAGGAAGAATTTTATAATCAGGATACGAAGCTGTAAGGCTATATTTTTACAGCCCATTTTAACCCTCTGACAGGATTAAAATGGGCATTTTTTATTTTTAACCGTTGCTGGAATGAAAATTGACGTATTACTCGGACTCCAATGGGGAGACGAAGGGAAAGGTAAAATTGTGGATGTGCTGGCGCCGCATTATCAGGTAGTAGCCCGGTTTCAGGGAGGCCCAAATGCGGGTCACACCCTCGAATTTGATAATATAAAGCACGTGCTGCATCAAATCCCATCCGGAATTTTCCGATCCGATATTCAAAATATTATTGGAAATGGCGTGGTGTTGGACCCGATCGTATTCAGGAGAGAAATTGAAGGCCTGCTAAAATTCAATCTCGACTTGAAAGGGAACCTTTATATTTCCAAAAAAGCCTCGCTGATATTGCCAACGCACAGCCTGCTTGATGCTGCCTATGAAAAATCGAAAGGAGACTCCAAGATTGGTTCCACGCTTCGGGGAATCGGGCCTACGTATCAGGACAAAGTAGCCCGGCTTGGGCTGCGGGTGGGAGATATTTTGCTGGGAAATTTTGATGCCAAATACCGCAAACTGGTCGACAGCCACAAGGCAATTCTGGATTTTTATCAATTTGATTATCAGGAAGCCCTCGCGGAGGCCGAAACCCGTTTCTTTGCCGCAATTGATTTTCTTAAAGAATTTCAGCTGGTAGAAAGTGAATATTTGCTGAATAACGCACTCGCCGAAAATAAAGCCGTATTGGCCGAAGGCGCACAGGGTTCGCTGCTTGATATAGATTTTGGCTCGTATCCATTTGTTACAAGCTCAACCACAATGACGGCTGGTGCCTGTACTGGGTTGGGTGTTTCGCCGCACACGATTGGCGAGGTATTCGGAATTTTTAAAGCCTACTGCACACGGGTTGGCAGCGGGCCTTTCCCGACTGAGTTACTCGAAGAAACCGGCGAACGCATGCGGCAGGAAGGCCGTGAGTTTGGTTCTACTACCGGGCGCCCCCGTCGCTGCGGATGGCTCGACCTGCCCGCATTGAAGTACGCCGTAATGATCAACGGCGTAACGCAGCTCGTAATGATGAAGGTGGATGTACTCAATATCTTCGATACGATTCGCGTCTGTACGCATTATCGCCTGGCCGACGGCACGCTGACGGATCAGCTACCGTATGACTTGTGTAACGAAGAAGTTGAACCTGTTTATCTGGATTTCCCCGGTTGGGAGCAGTCGTTGGATGGCATCCGTGCGTTTGACGAAGCACCCGAGGCATTGGCTAATTATGTAACCTATCTGGAAAAGGAACTCAAATTGCCCATCAGCTTTATCTCTACCGGCCCCGACCGCGATGCGTTGATTCTCCGGGAAGCAGCACGCTTGGTTGATTAAGCGTATTTTTGAGAGTATAATTATTCTAATTTTTCAATAATTCATGGGGTACCCGGCTGAATTTTATCAAACATTCTATCAGTACGACACACTTTTCAAAGTCACTGATACGGTGGCAAAAAGTCAGGTACCCCAATTAGAATCACCCGTTGTAGACCCCCCTGCAGAACAACAGCAACCGGAGGTTTTGATGACTCCAAAAATAGAACCACCAACCGTCGTTCTGGCGCCCGTGGTTCCACTTCCCAAACCCAGATCAATACCAGAAGTAAAGGTATTTCCTGCCCTTCAACATCGTATATTGGTGCTTGTAGATGAGCCCCGACAGCCAGAATTACTTCCGGCAGAAGCACAGCTACTGGATAAAATTCTGGCAGCTACGGGACATGCAAGTGCTGAAACTGATCTGCTCAATTTCAGCTATATCCCCAAGGCAGATGCCCGCTCAGTTTTGGCCGAAAAAAGTACCAATTACTTTATCACCTTTGGAGTACCGCTTATTCGCCTTCAAATTGATTTACTACTTCCCCCCTACACTCCCAAGCAGGTAGAGGGCATTTGGTTCTTACTGGCAGATCCGCTCGCAACAATAGAAGCCGATAAGATGCTGAAAAAGAGACTGTGGCAAGCACTTCAAAAAATGTTTGGATTGGCATAAAACCGGCTTCCAGCTCCCCGAAAATATTGACCGACCATCACAATATTGTTAGTTAATTAGCAGTTTTGGTAGATAATCGCAGGAAAATCAAAAGGAAATCATGGCTACAATCTGGGAACGTTTCTCGCAGTTCGTCAAATCTTCACGCCCTGAGGATTTGGATTATTATGAAGATGATGCCTCCCAGTCAGGTTTGACCGGTGGTATTGCTGCTGCAGGGCCTGTAGCTACTACCGATGCGCAGCTGCCGCAACCGAAGGCTGAGCTGCCAAAAGCAAACATTCCTCTGATACAAACTCCTCCGGTGCTTCAAACTCCGATAACGTATACGACTACCGAAACACCTCCGCCCGTAATCACTCGTACGGCAGTTGAACCCACTATTCCACCAGCACCGCCTGCCACAGAGCCAACACCACCGCCTGTGAAGGCAGAACCCACGCGTCGGCATATGCCCCAACCCATCGGTCGCTCCTATTCAACACCACCCCGCCCAACTCAACCCCAATCCATTGAAGCGGTTGATCGGCAGGAAATACAAACCAATGAATCCCTCGCACATTCCGAAGAAACTGAACAATTTTACCCTGAAAAACATCGAATGAACATTCCTTATTGGCTTGAAGACGAAGACACCCTCCGCGATGAAGGCGTTTTGTTTGGGCTTTCCGAATCAGACCCTACCGAAAAAACGGATATTATCAGAAATTACTTTGCGCATCTGGTAGCCGATCATGCGCGTAATATTGAACAACAAAATGAGCGCGTGCAGGAGCTCAATCTTTTTATCGGACAAAAAGAAAACCGAATTCAGGATTTACAGGAAAAACTACATATTCAGGAAAATTCGCATCCCGAAGGCGAGCATCAGCTCCCGCGTACGTTGGTTGGGCTTACGCTTTCTGTGGCTATGTGTGTGGGCAATTATTTTCTGATTGAAGAAACCCTGCGCCCCGCTTTTGCCACGAGTTCTTTTGTAGCCCTAGGTGTGTTTTTGGCAGGGATGTTTAATCTATTTGGACGTATTTCTCTTTTTCATGATACGGAAAGCAATGTTTCCGGGCGTCGCCTGCTGGAAGAAGTAGGCATGCCGCTGGCAGCGGCCCTGTTTGTTTTTGCACAAGCCTGGCAAACGCAATCGTGGTGGCAGGCTACGTCCCTTTTCGTTTTTGTCTTTTTCCTTTTTCTGTTTGCCGGCAAATTGTTTTTGAGCAATATCACGGTTCTGAGAAATGACCTGCGGGTATGGCTAAGTACCGTTCGGGGACGCCAGGAAGCAGTGGATCACATCCAGCAGTGGGAAGAAGAAATCGTTTCCCTTAACCAGGAAATGGACGATTTGCGCGTACAGAAATGGCAAATCCTTCGTGAACAAGGTACCTCTGAAAGCGAAAGAAACCGCCTCAATGCCCGTCGCGACATGCTGATAAAGCTTTTTGAAAGTGAATTTTATCTGGCCCGAAAAATGAAAGGCCGATTGACCGACCGGCAGCTTAGAGAAATACAGGGAAATTAATCTTCCTCGCTTTCGATTAGACAATTCTATTTTTTAAGTATAAAGATTTCAACCACAGGTTCACTATGGACGAGCAACTTCCCGGACAACATCCGGATCATCAACACGGATATACAAGTGGCATTGAAGGCCTCGATCGGCAGGCTTACGAAGCGTATCTGTCGAGTCAGGTTAGTTATGAATGGGCAACTGAGCAGTTGATTGAAAAAAAAGCCGCTTTGCATGCGCTCGAAAACGAGCAGCAGGAAGTAATCGCCAGGCGTAAAACCACCTTTGACTCTTTGCAGGAGCATCTTCTTGGCCTAAACCAAACGGCCCGGCGGGTAGAAGAACTGGAAGGTCATATAGAACAAACGGATCAGGAAACAGCTACTCTGAAAGAAAAGCGTGCAGCTGCTTCTACGCACTACTCGCTCTTGGCAGGTTTTATCTTTCTTTTGGCCGGACTTGCCTTCATTTTTGGTGACCTCATTATTTCGCACGAAATTGTTGCGTATGCACTTAATATTCGCAACTCCAACGAGGCGTGGGCGTTTGCGGTAGGCCTGGCAATGGTCTCTATTTTACTCAAACCTGCCTACGACCGTTTGATCGAAGGTCCGTATCAAACCGATGATTCGCCCCGAATCAAGAAGCGATACGGACGTTTCAAGGTCGCTTTGGCGCTTTTTGCGATAGCTACGCTTTTGGTTTTGGGCTGGTTCAGATACGAAGCTTACCGTACAGACAAACTGAAAGAAGCGATTAATAAATCCATAAAAAACTTACAGCTCAATGCGGTAGACCCGTTGACGGGCGCGCCAATAAACAGCCCGGAGCTAACCAATAAAATTGAACAGGCGCTGCGAGACTCTGACAACCTGAACATGATGCTCGTGAATAGTCCGTGGGCGTTGCTGTCGTTTGTACTCAGTGGTGTGTTGTTTGCTATTGCGGGAGCGGTCTCGCTTGGTATGGCACTTCCGGTTTTACAAAGTTTCTGGTTTCGTTGGCTGCAAATTGACCCCCGTTTGGGGCGGCTCCGGAGACGGCGTAAAAAACTCATGAAAGCACTTGTGCTGGAAGAAAAGGTATTGTCCCAACAACTGATTCAGAAAAATATCAAGGAAAATGATCTTTCGGTATTGCCTGTTTTGGACACGTTAAGTGAAAAGGAAAAGGCATTACTAAAAGAAATTGAAAACCTGGAAGAAGAGCGAAAACTTGCCCTGACCGATACACGGATTCATGCCTACAACGACGGCCACGCCCGGGGCGAAGTGGCACGAAATATTATGAATGAAGAAGAATATGAACAATGGCGAAACAGCCACCTGACAGTTTCCAATCTGGCACTTCGGGCCAAATCGTCGGTCACAGACCGGGCGGTGTCGCGCAGCCGGAGCTCCGGTATGCGGCCGCATCAGGCGATTCGGAAAGCAATTACAGATCGTTTTGATGAAGAAAATCGCTAATTTAATTGATGCTGTATTTTAAGAAAAAAGCCGTCGATTCATTTCGTCGGCTTTTTTCTTAAAATATTCTTACAATTCTCCCTCCAAAATCTCCCACACATTCTCCGCCACAATCGTATGCCCTTTGGCCGTAGGATGAATTCCGTCCGGCAGGTTCAGGGAAGGTTCTCCACCTACACCTTCGAGCAGAAAAGGAATAAGTTTTGTATTATTCTTGGCGGAAAGGTCGGTATATAATGCTTTAAACTCGGTAGCGTAATCCCGGCCCATGTTTGGCGGCACCTGCATCCCTGCTAAAATGATGGTTACGTCAGGATATTTTGCTCGTACTTTATCTATAATCTCCTGTAAATTTTTCCGGGTTTCGGCAATCGGAACACCACGCAGGCCATCATTTCCCCCCAACTCTAAAATAAAAATATCAACCGGCTGTCGCAACACCCATTCAATCCGGCTGTTGCCGCCGGAGGTTGTTTCTCCACTTACTCCGGCATTAACTACCTTATAGGGTAAATTCAACGAATCAAGACGGTTTTGAATCAAGGCCGAGAAAGCCTCTGATGGATCAAGGCCGTAACCTGCGGTCAGGCTATTTCCAAAAAACAGGATAGTTTTTCTCTTCTTTTCGACCGAACCGGAATCTGTTTCGGTAGCAGCAGATGGCTGAGAGGAAGAATCCGACGATTTATTTTCAGAACAGGCCAACAGACCGATGGTCAGCAGGCAGGTTGACAGCAAATGGAATAGGAAGCGCATACAGGGGTAAGATAAGTAAAGTGGAACAGTACAGGCAGATAACGTGTTGATAAGGCTTAAATGTAAGCGATTGCTGCAAAGAATAGAAAACTTACATCTAATTTACTCATTTCTTTTTCTCAGGTTTGAATGACAAACATACTCACTCTCCAACAGGTCAATAAAATATACCAAAGCGGTGGCCGGGATTTAAAAGTACTTGACGATATAAGCTTCACGGTTGAGGCAGGCTCCACAATGGCAATTGTGGGTCCTTCGGGAAGCGGCAAAACTACGCTACTTGGCCTTTGTGCCGGGCTCGACCGATCTACCTCCGGGAGTGTAGAGCTGAACAATACCCGGCTGAACGATCTGAATGAAAATCAACTGGCAGCGCTGCGAAACCGTTCGATTGGCTTTATTTTTCAAAACTTCCAACTCCTGCCCACGCTCACAGCGCTCGAAAACGTGATGGTGCCTCTGGAATTGCGGGGCGAAAAGAATATCCGTCCATTGGCACTTGAACTGCTCGAAAAAGTAGGATTGGCCAATCGCTCCCACCACTACCCTACGCAGCTGAGCGGTGGTGAACAACAGCGGGTTTCGCTGGCAAGGGCTTTTTCTAATCAACCCCAAATTCTTTTTGCTGACGAACCCACGGGAAATCTCGATGCGGAAACCAGTGAAATCGTGATCCAACTGCTTTTTGACCTGAATCGGCAGGCGGGAACCACGCTCGTACTCGTAACCCACGATCTGGATCTGGCAGCTCAAACTCAACGAATTATTAAAATAAAAGGCGGTAAGATTAGTTCTGATGAAAAACAATAACGACTATTTTTCTTTCCGTTGGCTACTGATCATGGCCTGGCGCGACAGCCGACGCAGCCGTTCGCGGTTGTTGCTTTTTATATCATCGGTTATTCTCGGCATTGCGGCTTTGGTAGCAATTTATTCTCTGGGCGACAACCTAACCGAAAATATCAATCGGCAGGCAGCGACACTCCTGGGAGCAGACCTGGAAATTTCCAGCGGCCGTCCAATTCCTGAAACGATCCTTCCAATGCTCGACTCCCTGGGAACGGACCGCTCCGAAGAGCGGCGATTTGCCTCCATGGTTTATTTCCCAAAAAATGGTGGTAGTCGGTTGGCGCAAATTCGAGCTTTACAGGGAAACTACCCCTACTATGGCGAGCTGGAAACCGTGCCGGAAGCTGCCGGGCGGGCGTTCAGAAATGCAAAGGCAGCGTTGGTAGACCAAACGCTGATGCTTCAGTATGAGGCTAACGTTGGGGATTCTATCAAGTTGGGAGATGTCACATTTGTCATTGCGGGCGTATTGCTGAAAGCTCCCGGCCAAACCGGTATTTCAACAACCGTTGCACCCGCTGTGTACATTCCGCTTGCCTATCTGGAACAAACGGGACTGGAACAAAAAGGCAGCCGGATTAGCTATCTGCATTTTTTTAAATATGGTATCAAAGAAAATGTAGAGGAGTCGGTAAAAAAAATAAAGCCTCGCCTGGAAGCCGAAGATCTGGATTCCAAAACGGTAGAAAGCCAAAAAGAAGAAACCGGGCGCTCATTCAAAGACTTAACCCGATTTTTATCCCTTGTGGGTTTCATTGCCTTGCTTTTGGGATGCATCGGAGTCGCAAGTGCAGTGCATATTTACATTCGTGAGAAACTGAATGCCATTGCTCTTTTACGCTGTTTGGGGGTAAAATCCACGCAGGCTTTCATGATTTACCTCATCCAAATCGTAGGCGTTGGTTTTTTGGGGTCGGTTTTGGGAGCCATTTTAGGTGCTGTCATTCAGCAATTTCTGCCAGCCGTTCTCAAAGATTTTTTACCATTTGAACTCATCACCTCACTTTCCTGGGCAGCAGTTGCACAGGGAATTGTATTGGGCACGCTCATTTCCATTCTTTTTGCACTTCTTCCGCTTATTTCGATTCGTAATATTTCGCCACTCAGGGTTTTGCGGGCATCTTACGAAACATCCACTGATGCTAACGACCCGCTGCGTTGGCTGATCTATTTGGTCATCGGGCTATTTATTCTTGGATTTACCTACCTGCAAACCCGTGATTTTAAAGAAGCACTCGCTTTTACGGGTAGCGTATTGGGTGCATTTTTGATTTTGCTGGGCATGGCCACGCTGTTGATGCGGCTCGTTCGCCGATTTTTCCCAACATCCTGGGGATATGTGTGGCGACAGGCACTTGCCAATTTGTACCGGCCTAACAACCAAACAGCTATACTGGTCATTTCCATTGGCCTTGGTACAGCCTTTATCTGTACCTTGATTCTGGTACAATCGTTGCTTCTCAATCGGGTTACTTTGTCTACAAGTGGCAATCAGCCCAATGTCGTTTTGTTCGACATTCAAAGTACACAGCGACAACCTGTGCTTGATTTGGCAGTACGCTACGGATTGCCCATTATTCAGAGCGTCCCGATTGTGAATATGAGGCTGGACCAAATCAATGGCTACACCATGGCTGATGTACAAAAAGATACCACGCTCCGGATTTCCAAGCGGGTATTTGGCCGTGAGTACCGGGTTACCTTCCGTGACTCTCTGACTTCTTCTGAGAAGATTACGAAAGGAAAGTGGATAGAAAAAGCACCCGCTGACGGCCCGATTCCGATTTCGATGGAAGAAGGTTTTGCCCAACGAAATAACCTTGACATTGGCGATACGCTGCTGTTTAACGTACAGGGCGCTCCCATGTCTACCCAAATCGCTAGTTTGCGTGAAGTAGACTGGAATGGCATTCGGACTAATTTTCTGGTTGTGTTTCCGCAGGGAGTTTTGGAAGAAGCTCCGCAGTTTCATGTTTTGCTTACCCGAATCAACTCGACTCAAAGTTCGGCTACGTTTCAGCAAGCCGTAGTGCGGCAGTTTCCCAATATTTCAATTATTGATCTCGGACTTGTACTGAAAGTTCTGGATGAACTATTGGAGAAAATCGGTTTCGTGATTCGCTTTATGGCAGGATTCAGCATCCTGACTGGATTGGTCGTGCTTATTTCTTCTGTTTTAATCAGCAAATACCAACGGTTGCAGGAGAGCGTTTTACTCCGGACCTTAGGAGCAAGTCGACGGCAAATTTTTGCAATTACCGCTCTTGAATATTTTTTCCTTGGTGCGTTGGCCTCAGTTACCGGTTTTTTGGTGGCATTAGCCGGAAGCTATGCTTTGGCTCGATTTAGTTTTGAAACCGAGTTTACGGTTCAGGTTGTACCTCTTCTCACGGTAATTTTCTCCGTTATTGGGCTGACAATTGCCATTGGTTTAGCCAATAGCCGCGGAATCCTCTCGCGCTCACCACTAGAAGTACTAAGACAGGAAGCCTAAGGGCCCCTGTCTTAGCACTTTTTAGCTACCTTATGGTGTCCTCACGGGTCGAATCCGGATACAAGTTGCCCTGATTGAGCGGATAATCCTCCGTTTCATTCTGATTGCCTTCGCCTACTCCCATTGCCTTGCGGCTTTTGGTTTCGTCGTTGCTATCCTGAACGGTTTCGTCGTATTTATTGTCAGGAGCTTCTTTCTTCTCGCTCGGCGAACAGCTCGCAAGCATCAGTACGCTTAAAAGGACTGGCCCTGTTATTTTTTTGATGAATAATTTCATAGTTCGTTGATGGTTGATTTACTGTATGTATTTTGATTCAGAAAAATACATACTAAAAAAGTACCATTGCTGAAACTAACTTCAATCGCTAAAAACAGGGAATCTATTTCCTCACTCCTACGTCAATTTATACTTTACAAAAAAAGCCTGAAAATGAGTGATTCATTCCCAGGCTTTTACATAAAGCAAACCAGCAAAAACTAACGCGTGCGCAGAATCTTCCGGGTCGTGCGGCGCTGTCCCTGCACAACTTCCAGAATGTATACCCCAAATGGAGCATCCGACAAATCTATTTTTTCTTTAATGAAAGAGGTCGGGGCCTTTGAGGTAATCTGTCTATGAAGCCTCCCATTAGTTTCATAGACCGAAATTTGAAAAGGCACACTTTCATCATTCTGAGCTATAATTTCTACAAAATCAGTTGTAGGATTTGGGTAAATCTGCATGGAAATTTCGGCTGTGGGAAGTTCGGGAACGCCCAACCGTGCCTGCGATGGGGATGATGGGGCTTTCATCACAAAAATTGGTGTTTCTGATACAGCCACCTGCACATAACCATTGGCGGGTGCCACCGTACTAAACGACATGCTGTCACTGCCTGCCTGCGGGGTGTATATCCGCACCGAATCGGTACCACCTACAAAAAGCGAATGCCTGCCTGTGCGGCCTACCTCATCCGGAATAAGCAGAGCGTAGGCAGTCTTGCCTTCAAACTCATATTTATCTACAAGCGGATCCGGATTGATCGTTTCTGTAAAGGTATAGTTCCCCATCAATTTATTGGTCTGCAATAAATAATCTGCTGCAATCCGACGGCTTCGGTCGCTGTTGATCAAACCCGAAGAACCAAACTGAATAGGTGCCAATGGATTGTCGTCGTAAAGCTGATAAAAAAATACTTTCTGAATTCCCGAGCGGGCATAGAGCAACGATGTACGTAAAGTCCAGTCGGCCTGTACCTGTTCGGGAGATTTGTCGCCAATCGGAATCGCTTTCAGCGGACTGCTCTGATTGAGATCGTACCCACTTTCGCTCATCCATACGGGCATATCGTTGGCATAGCGGTGCGCCATTTCGATAAACTGACTGGCTACTTGCCCGGCTAACGACAGCTCAGGCGCCTTGCCACGGGTAGGATAGCCACCCTGCGAAACGTCCGAATCATTGCTATAATAGTGGTAATTAATGACATCCCAGCACAAGTCCACGCTACCATCAGGTTTAAAACCCCGATTCTGCTTGCACCAGTCGATCATCCCCCGCACGTAGTCGACCGTGGGCGAGGCGAGCCCGGCCATCACTACCTGTACCGTAGAATCAGCATTTTTCACACCCACTCCCGGCCCAAGTGTATTTTTATGTCCGTCATAAAAGGCCGACAAATTAGCGGCATATTCGTAGGCAGTTTGGTAAGCTTTGCGGCCTTTCCACCATTTATCGCGTTCGTTGTCGCACTCAATGTATTTAATTAACCCCAACCCTACTTTAACCGTATTAATCGGATCGTGCGTCCATCGGGGATTGGGATTGACACTCAGCAGCGCTGTATCTACCTGCGTATTACTTCCATAGCGGGCTATGTACTGAAACCCGACTTTGGCCTGTTCGATATACGAAGCCGGGTCCGAAAGATCCATACCGTAACGCACGGGTACATTTTCATTATCACGCATGTTTTCGGGATACGTATCCCGCATCCAGGCCGGAATCGTTTTCAGGCACGCCAGCACTTCAATTCCTTCATCCTTGCAGCGTTGGTACACCAGGTCGTAGTCCCAGCCGCCGCTGTGCACAGGGCTGAACGTGTAGCTACCTTCGTTAGATTCCAGTTTTTCCCAGTCCATATAATGACGCACGCCCCGAAAACTTTTGATGGCTTCAAACGCAGGTTCGTTAATTTCCACCGGATTATAAACATTCAGGAAATCCCATTCGAAGGCATTTACCCCAAAGGTATCCGACAACTTGACGGGCGGTTTTGTAGCAGCGGTAGGCGTGGCCGGGGCGGTATATTGCCCATAAAACTCAATTTCGGTAGGAAACATGTACCACAAATTCAGGATCAGGAATTTAATATTGGTATAGGTTGAGTCCAGTTTGAACTGAGAATCTCCGCTCAAATCCCGCTCAGGATAGGGCCCCACCCAGCTCATGTAACGGCTGCCGGTAAAAGTTGCTACGGGAATCTTCTCCCAATTTTCTGTAACCACCGAAAGCGTCATCGGGAACGGTCCGAGGGAACCTTCTCCGTCAAAAAATTTAATGCTTTCCAGCGTAATCGACTCGCCCTCTTCTACGGCATAGTAGGCATCGTAATTTGAAAACATTTTCCCCCAACCCAATTCTACATTTACATTCGTGACACCATCAAACAAGGCAGTCATTGGATAACTGGGCGAATTGAGCTGATACCAACGGGCAGGATCAATCGGAATTTTTACCTGAGCTGTCGGTTCGGGTTCAGGTGTTGGTTCGGGTTCGGGTTCAGGCTCCGGTTGTGGTTCTTCGAGTGGGTCAGGACATGGGCAGTCTGCACCGGAATATCCATAGACCAATACTTTCAGCGGAATGTTATTGCTGTATTTGTGAATTTGAATGGCCTGAGCCGGGATAGAATCCGGTAAAATGAAATCAACGTATGTTAAATACGTTTGACCTGTAAATGTTCCAATCAGCGTTTTCTGTTCGCCATCGAGTGCATAAATAAGGGCGGGATGTTCGGTAAAAACGCCTTCTCCATCAAATAGACTAAGGCGCTTGATGCGGCTGCGAGTGGTGAGTTTGAGCGTTACGTCCACATAGGTAAAATTAGCAGCATCCCAATTACTCTGAACGATACTATCAGTCAGCCAGGGCGAGTAATCCTGTCCTGTGTTTTGACTTGCCCATACGGACGAAAATGTCAGTTTTTCTTCGGTTTGGGCGTAAGCACTCCAAATGAATCCGAAAAATAAAATAGAGGGTAGAAAAATTTTCATACACAATCCTTTTTGGGTTAGAGATTACAAACTATTACGACATCCGGCGTGGAAATCGGACTGATACCAGGATTCAGAACTAGTTTTTGTGTGTGTATGAAAGGCGAATAAGCGGTTGCCCGCTAAGCAAACCATTTAGGGGTAGTATGCCCACTTTCGGCAAATACGGACAATGGCATCTCCTGATATGTTATCAGAATTGATGCGAAATATAGAATAAATTTGTAACTAATTAATAATATTTTTCAAAGAATTATTCGGAAGATTTTCTTTTGGCTTTAACCCAAACCGCACTCTGATTTCCTCGCAAATAACGGGCTATTCCGGCCAGAACGGCATAATTCATGACGCAGAAATAGTAGGGCACAAAAAGCGCTTTTACTTTGATCTTTCGGGTTTGCAGAATATGACCAGTCAAAGCCGCTCCATAAAAGAGAACCTGCCCGGCCAATAGCAAACCGTACACCCAATTATCGGTTTCAAAAACCAGAAGTATATTTAATACAAAAGCCAGCAGCATAAAAAACGGGGTAACGGTCCAACGCAAAACCCGGTGGCCGATATATTGAAAGGTGAGCAGCGGCGCAGGAAAAGGATTGAGCATACTTCGCAACCGGACTACCGACTGAATGCCTCCGGCAGCAATTCGGATTTTGCGTTTCAATTCCTCCTCAATATTTGCGGACGACAACTCGGTAGCGTATGCTTCCGGCTCATAAATGATGCGATAACCCTTTTGGGCAATCAACATGGAAATCATGAAATCGTCCAGAATTGTATCTGCCGGCACAGGTTCATAGAGCTCTCGCCGAATGCTGAACAGTTCTCCGGCTGCGCCAACCACCGAATAAAGCTCAGAATCCCACTTTTTGAGGGTAGATTCGTATTTCCAGTAAAACCCTTCCCCGGCTGTTGCGTCTGAGACATCCTCCTGTGCTACCCGTTTTTCGCCAGCTACTGCTCCTACGGTCGGATCGCTGTAATGCCGGGCGATTGTGCGCAGCGCCTGCGGATTGAGCAGCGTGTTGGCGTCCGTAAAGACGACCAATTCGGTCTGTATCGTTTCCATCACCCGATGAATAGCATGAATTTTCCCTCGACGTTCCGGCGAATGCATCGTGATGATTTCGGGATATTTTGCCAGAAGATGAGGCGTATTATCAGACGAACCATCGGTCACAAAAAGTATTCGGAGGGCATGCCGTGGATAGTCGAGTGCGAGCGTATTTCGTACTTTTTCCTCAATAAGATCTTCCTCATTGTAGGCCGCTACTACAAGCGTAAGCGAAGGAGCGGGCTCTGCAAGGATAGGAATTGGTCGCTTGCCCACTAGTTTTTTGCGCAGTTTTACAAGAACATAAAGGAGTATTCCATAACCCAAAAAGGTAAAAAACACAATAAAGAGACTTAGCCAAAAAAGAAATTCCATCGTAAATTAAGGTAAGGTATAGCCCAAATCTTCACTTTCGGTATCATGCGAAATATGCCACGTCACAGCTCTCAAAAACACAGGAATAAATTCGGAATGCCCACCAACCACGTAGCTGATCAGGTTTCGGGGAGCGACCAAAAATAGGAAGTAAAATAAAAAAATCAGGAAGGTACCCGTGGAAGTATTTCTGCGGATAAACAGGATGCGATTCCGGTTCATGAAGTACTCTTTCAGGGCAGTTTGTTTGCCCACTGAAACCGACTCTTTGTGGTAAATCAACGGTTTCAAATGTACGTGTACATCGTAACCCGCCCGACGGATGCGCTCGGCCCAATCGAGCTCTTCGTAGTAAAGGAAATAGTTTTCGGCCATCGGTCCAGCCTTTTCCAGTGCAGCTCTTCGTATCATCATTGCCGCCCCGTGCGCATAGGCCGTTGGACCGCTCACGTGATCGTATTGACCTTTATCCTCTTCAAACTGTCCGATGCAAGCGTTGCGGGCCGTATAATAATTCATGGGCGTATAACCCGCGTACTGAATCATCGTAGGTTGATCAAAATAGTTGATACGAGGCGATAGCAGGCCGATATTGGGTTTTTGCTCCATTTCCTCAACCATCCATTCCACGAGATTTTCTGTAAACTCTGTGTCGTTATTGACCAAAAAAAGGTAGTCTCCCGTGGCCTGACGAATCCCCAGGTTGTTTCCTCCGGCAAACCCAAGATTTTTATCTGAGCGAATAAATTGAATCTCAGGATACTGCAAAATCCAGTCAGGTACAGGATTAACCCGACTTCCATTATCAATCACTAATATTTCGAGCGCCGGATAGCGGCATTTTTCATGAATAGATTTGATTAGTAACTCAGTTACCAGCGGTTGGTTAAAATTAACCGTAATGATCGACACGACTTTCATGCGCAGGGACTCATAAAAAAGGTAAAATCAATTCTTTATAAAAAATTACAACTACTTTTCTGCCCTATCCGCACCCAGGTTCACTTCGTTGAAATCGTTCGCCAAAAATAAAAGGTTGTTTGCTCAGCTATTTCTTTTTCAAGTTACTTATAATTTCTATTTTTGAACATTTAGGTTAACTATTTATTAAAATTTACTAGTAACCATAAATTTATTAAAGTTCCCGTCCCAGGAATTTGGACTTATTTTTGCTATAACCCTTCTGCCCAATCAAAGAAAAAACTATGAATCATCGCTTTGAAGTACTTGATATTTTCCGGGGATTATTTGCCTCGATGGTTTTTTTCTTTCATTTGGCACCTTTTGCAGAAACCGCATTAATCAGAAATCAATTTGTTGAAAATTCTGATATGTTCGTCGATTTCTTTTTTGTGCTCAGCGGCTTCGTTATTGCCTACCGCTACGAATCCATTGCCGATACGGACGCTCTTTCTTCATTTTTCAGAAAACGTTTTTTTAGACTTTATCCGCTTCATTTGTTCATGTTGCTGGTTTTTCTGGGGCTCGAAGGGCTCAAACTTGTGGTGGCGCCTTATGTTCAGATCAACCAACTCAACAATCCGCACAACTCACTTTCTAATTTTATTTCCTCATTACTTCTACTCAATTCTACCCCCATTTTTGGTGCCAAAGATGTAAGCTGGAATATTCCGAGCTGGTCTATCAGCGCCGAGATGGTTGCATATCTGGTTTTTGGATGTGTCATTTTGCTGGTCAATACGCTCGGTCAGGCTACGCGCCGGGCGTGGATATATGGCGTTGTGATTGCCTTGGCCACGGGTACGCTTATTGGACTTACGGGTGGTTTTGAGTTGAATTATAGTTTCAATTATGGGTTCATTCGTGCCATTATTGGTTTTTTTGGCGGGGTGCTGTGTTTCTACTTTTTTCATCAATTTTCGCCTATTTTTTCTCAGGCTTCTTTTACTTTTTTCAGCATTGCCGAAGCACTGGCATTACTCGGTATTTTGCTGGCAGTGGGCTGGGGCAATTTTCTCAAACCCATCGGATTGGTGTACGACCTCCTGTTTTTTGGGGCAATTTTTATTTTTGCCTTTGAAAAAGGAATCGTTTCTGCATGGCTGAGAAAAATCCCTTTTTTACATACATTAGGAAAATACTCGTATTCCATTTACATGACCCACGCTTTGGTCATCAGCGGCTTTAACGTGCTATTCATCAGACTTCTTCATTTTCCACCTTCGGCTTATTCGTATCTTTTCATTCTCAATTTTGCACTTGTCTATCTGGTTTCGGCCTGGACCTTCAAACACATCGAAATGCGGTTTCAGGCTTTGGAAAAAAGTCGGTCAAAAAAAACGAGCGGTATTGTTTCCTTACCGAAAAATAGAAGTTAATCCCGGGATTATTTTGCCGAAAATCCCGGCAAATAGTTGGCAAGCAACGCTTTCCCTTCCATGAATCCTGTCTTATAAATATCAACATATCGAAACCCGCAGTACCGATTGAGTGCCCATTTTGAAATACCCACACCAATCAGAATAGGCACGATGCCTCCGATGGCAACGCCGTAAATACTCTCGGTTAAATATACTCCCAAAAAAGAGGCACTGACACTCGCCACGAGCATAATGAGTACCTTGATAAAATTGATTCGAGGCTGATGAATGACATCCAGGGTAAGCGCCTGAAAACGATCCAAAGGATAAAGCAAGGCAAAGAGCATAAAAATACGCATGATATTGGCCGCTTCTGTTTCCACATATTTGCTGCCACCAATGATGGCAATGGCAACATCTGCCAATAGAACTGCCACAAGGCAGACTGGCACAAGAGCGAAAGTAATGAGCCCGATGTATTTTTTCATTGTTTGAATAACCCGTTGCCTTTGGCCCTGATTATACCACGCAGCAAGTTCGGGCATACCGGTAGCGGCAAAACTCCGCAGCGGAATTTCGATGAGTTCCATGAGCCGTTGGCCCAAATTATAAATTGCGAGAGCTTCGGGACCCAGCATGAAGTTGATAATGAATGTATTGGACGTTCCAAAAAGATTGGAACTCAGGGTTGTACCCACACTATATTTTCCAAAATCATACAGCTCACGCACTCCTTTTGCGGTTCGGTTGCGAAAAGATGCAGGCCGTGCCCAGCCGGTCAGCAGACAAAATAGGCTGGAAAAAAGTAAACTACCGAGATAAGCATATAGAATAGTGTCAAGGCTTGTCCATTTGATCACTACTAAAATTGTTATTATCAGGATATAAGAACCCTGTGTAGCAAAACGAATGGCCAAAAGGCGATCGAAACGCTGCTCGCCCTGCACCACGCAAGAGGCTACGAAGGTAGGCAAAGAGACGATAAATGCCAGGCTAAACCACCGGACAAAGAGCACCATTGCGGGGTTTTCTATATAATCAATAAAAAGAAAAGCGAGTGAATTGAGCAGAACCAGAATGGCCGTGATACTCAAAGCGACGATCCAGGCCGAGCCAACTACTTCGGTGGCGCGGCGCTCGTCAGATCCGGCATAAAATTTGATAAAGGCAGTAGTAATGAACCCGGAACGAAACGTGTCGACAAACAAATAGGTAGATAAAAAAAATACCCAAAGGCCAATATCAGCCACCGAAAGAGCCCGATAGAGCAGAATCATAGTGAGCATGCCCAATACCGACATGACGCCGTTGCCTGCCAAAGAAAGGAAATGTTTATTCTGTACTTTTTGCCGTAAACTTTGCCACATAGAGAAGAGCGGTAGATAAGATACAAAACCAGGGAGTTAGTTGATTTTTGGGGCAAAATACTAAAAAATATGCCTATTTGATGGGACCTTAAAAAAACACCTTATATTAGTTACAATATTTAGGTGAAACCGTTTCGACCCTTTACTTTTAACTACAAATACAGATCTTCCTTTCATGAACCTGACTGGCCTGCCGCAATGGGTGTTGCCCCATTTATTTCCGAATAAAAAATATCAGGATCTCTCGCCGGCAGAGCTCCAAAGCCTACGACAAAAACTCAGCCGGTTTCAGTCTGAGTCTCCTGATATTTCTGTTGTGATTCCGGCCTGGAACGAAGAGAACAATATTTTCAGGACGCTTTCTTCACTTGCGTCCTCCGAAACCTCCTACCAGGTAGAAATTGTGGTAGTCAACAATAACTCCACCGATGGCACCCAGGCTGTACTTGACGCCTTAGGTGTCCGCAGTTACCTTCAGCCGGTGCAAGGTACGCCGCACGCGCGTCAGATGGGATTGGACAATGCTCGTGGTCGGTTTCATCTTTGCGCAGATTCGGATACATTTTATCCCCCGAAGTGGATTGATCTGATGGTGGCACCGATGGTTGCTGACAAAGGAATTACGGGGGTGTATGGGAGTTATTCGTTTATTCCGCCAGAAGGTCAAAACCGTCTGGGGTTGCGTATGTATGAGTTTTTTGGCGAGATATTTATCCAAATTCGCAAGCGTAACCGGGAGTTCTTAAACGTGTACGGGTTCAACATGGGCTTTGTGACGGAGGTGGGCCGCACCACAGGAGGTTTTAAAGTAGGCGGTGCCCGGATTTATGCCAACATTGTAGGCAGCGACTATGAGAATGAAGCCGAAGACGGACGCATGGCGCTCAACCTGCAAAAAGTCGGGCGATTGCAGCGCGTGACCGACCGCCGGGCGGTGGTGTTTACTTCGCCGCGCCGACTGATGGACGACGGAAGCCTCACCAAAGCATTTCTAAACCGGGCTAAACGACAGCTGAAATCCCTGCGTGAATATTTATTTAATTGACCATTTGTCCGAAACAAGCTTTACTTTCCTTTTAGTATGAATCGCTCCTACCCCGATACCACCTTGCTCATTACGCACTACAACCGCAGCCAATCGCTCGAAAGGCTGCTGAAAACGTTCAGGGAATTAGGATGCCAGTTTGGAGCGATTGTCGTCTCGGACGATAATAGTAAACCTGAACATTTTCTGCGAGTTAAGGAACTGGAAAAAGAGTTTCAGTTTGAACTTGTTACAACTCCGGTCAACAAACGCCTCGGTCATAATATTAACAAAGGTCAGGACGCCGTCAAAACACCGCTGACGCTTTATGTCCAGGAAGATTTTCAGCCCACCGAAAAATTTCCTGAACATTTTGACCACGCCCTTACCCTCATGCGCACCGAACCCGAATGGGATTTGATTCGGTTTTATGCCTATTTTAAACATCCAAACCTTAAACCGCATACGTACGGATTTTCGGAAATGATTTTCTCATGGCTTGATCCCGATCATCTGAAATTCTACGTGTATAGCGACCATCCTCACCTCCGTAGAAGTACTTTTTTTGAAAAATTTGGTCGCTACGCTGAGCTCGGCAACATGAACGACGGCGAGTTTCACATGGCACTGAGTTTTATCAAAAATAAAGGAAGAGCCCTGTTTTTTGAAGATTACAGCTCGTTGTTCTATCAAAAAAACTCTTCTTCTGAACCAAGCACCATCGATCGGCCCGATTGGCGTACGAGAAAAAACCCGCTGATTCAGGGACTTCGAATGCTGTACCTCCCGGTGCGTTGGCTCAAAAACACCGCTCAGCTCATTTTTTTTAAAACCCAAAACTGACCGACATCCTCATGATTTCCCCCCATACATTCCCGACCGTAACGCTCCTCATTACGCACTACAACCGCAGCGCCTCACTCGAACGACTCCTGAAAGCGTTCTCGGATCTTCGGTGTCAGTTTGGAAGCATTGTTGTTTCTGACGATGGAAGTCAGCCGGAACATCAGCGAAAATTGAGTGAATTACAGCGTACATATTTTTTTAAACTCGTCAGTACCCCAAAAAATAGAGGACTCGGCAATAATCTCAACAAAGGTCAGGATGCGGTCAATACTCCGCTGACGTTGTATGTGCAGGAAGACTTTGTCCCAACGGAGTTGTTTCCTTCCAAACTAAAATCGTCCATAAAGTTTATGCAGCAGGATCCTTCGCTCGATATGGTGCGCTACTACGCTTACTTCAAATATCCCTACCTGCGGCCTTTGGCGGAGGGTTTTTCTTACATGCGTTTTAGTCTGCTTTCGTGGGGCTATCAAAAATTTTATGTGTATAGCGATCACCCGCACCTTCGTCGTTCGTCATTTTTTGCAAAATTCGGGCGATATATAGAAGGTAGAAAAGGCGATGTGACGGAATATCAGATGATGATGTCGTTTTTGACAAAAAAAGGGAAAGCGCTTTTTTATGAAGATTTTCAGGATTTATTTATACAAAAAAACAGCGAAGACGAACCCAGCACCATGAAACGCAATATGCTCAGAGAGAGCGATCAGGTGTTTATCGTGTGGGCGCGGCATTTGTATCGGCACCTGAAATTTAATGCTGATTACGTTTTTTTTAGGGGCTAATAATTAAGGTTTTACCGTAGCAATAGCGGAACAAATTTCGGCCACGCTGTTTTCCCACGTATGTTGCGACGCAAAAGAACGGCGGGCATCCTGCCGGGCCGGATTGTCTTCCGCAAGCGCCTGTTCGATCAGTTGAACGTAATCTTCTTTGGACTCGGCAAGATATACGTGCTCTTCAAAAACCTCCATAGCTTCGGTGCGAGTCGCTACGGTAGCCTTACCCATTGCTAGATATTCATCAATTTTTCGTGGATAATTCCCGATCGTTACCTCGTTGAGGAGTTGCGGATTCAGGCATACATCAAAGGCGTTGATGTAGGCAGGCAACTCGCTGACATCCCGCGACCCCGTAAAGTGTACATTCGGAAAATCTTTCAGATCACTTGCCTGAAATTGATTGTCTGGTGGGCCCACAAAAATCAATTGCCAATCGGGGCGGGTTTTCGCAATAAATTTCAGCAGGTCAATATCCAGCCTCAGCGCCTGCAAAGCCCCTACATAACCAATTCGCGGGCCGGGAATTACCGAAAGCTCTGCGGGAACGGGGCTAGTCAATCCAGCTTCAAAAAGCGAGAGATCACAGCCTTGCCCTACATAAAACGAGCGGGGATTGTACCGCAGGCAATAGCGCTGTAAGTATACAGAATTGGCTACACAGACATCACTTTTGGCAATCAGCTGTGGTTCAAGTTCGGTTCCGTGTTTTTTCCAGTAGTCAACCGCCAGCATAAAATCCCGGGAATAGTAGACAGAAACACTGGGCTTTAAGAAATCTTTCAGATAAAAACTCCGAAACATATCGTTGTCATTGAACAGCACAAAATCCTTAAACCCGAGCAAAGAGACGGCTTTCAGGATGGAGTCTGCAAAGATTCGGTTGTTGCGTTTGTTAAGCACCACAAATAAGCTGTGCCACGAAATCCAGTGAACAGATTCAACCAGTCGGTCAGGGTATAGTACCCACAGATTATCTCCTATTTGTTCCAGACCATTTTCTTTTTTATCAATAACCCTTTTTCTTTTCAGGATTTTGGGGTCAGAGCCATTTCGTAAAAGACTGCCCCGGTCGAGGGGAGAATTTACATACAGCACGCGGTGCTTTTTGCTCAGTTCAAGTGCAATGTTTTTACAATTACTCCCAATTTCAACATCCCAGGGCTGCTGACCTGTAATGATAAAATCGGTAGACAAACGTGTGTGTATAGAAGGGCTAGTCATGGAAATCTAGGTGTTACAAGGTATATTATACTGTTTTGGACAGGCCTTGGCCAACGGCCTCCTGCTCCTTTTGATCCAGTAGGTACGTACAATTAATAAGCGCTACGGCCACATAAAAAAAGATACTCGTTGGAAATTGTACAAGCGCTTCCTGCGGATAATTCCCAACATTGAGTGCATACACAATGAGCGTCATCGCCAGGCAATACGCTTTAAGTTCAGGATTTTTTATGTTATAATAATTATTTATACCGGTTTTTAGAATGGTATACATGAGCATACAAAAAATAAACAGCCCGACCCAACCAAGTTCTACGGCCACGCGCACATAGCCGCTATCCGGTGGAAAATTGGCCAAAAATGAATGCGGTGCAAAGCGCTGCCCCCATACGCCGGTAGCGCCCAACCCGCCCCCAAAAGGATGCGACTGAATGAATGGTTGTATCCTTTTCTGATTATAGGACCTGAGGTTAAATGAATCATCATTGGAGGGTTTAAATGCACTTTGAAAACGGTAAAGTGTTGTATTTGAAGTTGGTACAAAAATTAAACCTATAAAAAAAACAGCACCAATGATTGACAGAATCAGAATAGTCCGATTGAGGTTCAGAATGGCAAATAGGGCAAACCCCGCCGGAATGAGTACGTAGGCACCGCGTGTTCCTGAAAAAAGCATGGTGAACAGGTAAAATCCCATGAGGCAAAGCAACACAATTTTTTTCCAGGACTGTCGGGCTGCCTTTAACACACCTAAGCATAACAAACTGGAAACAACCATATTATAAGAGAAAGATACCGGATCAGAAAAGATCGAATACTTACGCCAATGTCCATTAATAAACAGCAAATCAGCAATGAGCGGGTCAGAGTTGAGCCAGGCTTGCTCGGCAGCTGAAAAACCAAAATATTCCTGTTTGAAGGCATAGGCTGCGCCAATAAATGCCAGTACCAACCACATTTTTACTAAAAACCGAATGAAGGAAACCGTCCGAATATGATACATAAAAATATAGTACATAAGCGTGACGCTTGCTGTTGTCCGGACCGTATAGAGCCACGACATGCGGGATTCGGCAGTAGGATTTCCAAACTGCAACAGATTATAAATCACCCAAATACCGACCCAGGTGGCAATTGGCCCACGAAAAACAGACCAGTCGGGGGCGGTTTTCTGATGAGCAAAAAAGCCCAGAATGAGTAGCAGCTGTATGCCGTCGAGTGTGGTTCCCCACGGAAAGTTGATTCCCAACCGGATGATCATGAAGAGCATGTAGGCCATCAGTAGCAGAACCGTGATTCCAAAACGAGGATAGGCAACAATCGAATAAACACCCGGAATTACCCACAAGCCAATAACCAAAACGCCCGGGTAAATGCCCCAAACCGCACTCGAAATGCCAATGAGAATGGATGCGGCAATCAAAATCAGAATTCCGGTACGCTCGTAGGTGCGTGTAGCTTCCGGCCAAAGCCGAAATTTGCTTTTACCATCGTGCGTGAGAATGCCGGAAGGAGATGAAAGCGAAGCCCTATTCACTAAAAGAAGACGATTTTAAAAAAGAATACAAATACACTGACAAACACAAGCGCAAGCGCTACCTTCCGGGTGATTGGATCCAGCGGATTAGACTCCTGAATACCCTCTTCGGAATTGGTTCTTTTCTTTTTCTTGGGAAGTACTTTCATAATCAGAACTGACTGCTGACGTTAATTGAACTAATCTTCATACCCTTTTATTCGGTTTGTCCATGACGAGTGGCCACCGATACCTGATTGGCTTTTCGAACTTTTGCCAATGCCAGTAATTGAAAGAAAATAAACGACGGGACCTTGCGCAACGACCGATAGATGCGCTCATCTGCACCCGAAATCACCAAGGCTGCAAAAAAACTAGTGGCAAAGAGTATCAAACCTGACAACCAAACTAACGACACCCACGGCGCAATCCAGAGGTTAATCATCAAAAAAAGTACCGATAGAATCAAAAAGATAAAGAGGGGCGGGCGTTGTAAAACCAGGCCAAAAAGTAATTTATTCCAATTGAAACCGGTGATTCCCTGTCCAATGAGCGAATAGCCGTAGGAAAAATATCGAAACCAGGTATTAATCCACCGCGCGCGCTGCTTCACAAGCTGATCGGTGCCGGTGGTTTTTTCGTCGTATACAATACTTTGTGGGGCAAAAGCTATGCGGTGGCCTCGCCGCACGATTTCGTACTGCAATACTTTGTCGAAACCTGCTCCTTCCACGGTCAGGTGTTCGAGGCATTCTCTATACAAAGCCGTGGTGAATGCCATGCCTGATCCTGCCAAAGTTGCCGAAGAACCCGCGCCAAACAACGCTTCTCCATCAAAAAAATGATAGTACATATCCCGCGCAGCGTCCAGGCAGGCATAGGTTGTGTTTAAGTTCTTGGCTTTTCGATATCCCTGAACCGCCTGATAGCCCTGGTCAAAAAATGGATTCAGGTTGTTAAGATAGTCCGGGTCAGTGAGGTTGTCGCTGTCAATAATTGTGAGGCGCTCATGCGGACGCTGAAAGCGGGAAATTGCGTAAAAATGCGACTTGGTATTGCTGCTGAGTACTTCTTCGGGGCGCAATAGAATAACCCGGGAGTCAGGAATTTTGAAGCCCGAAACATCACATTTATCGGCGACAACGTAAATCAGGTAGTTGGAATAGTTGAGTTTCAGCAACGAAGCCAGCACATCCGGAATCTGTTGCATCTGTTCGTAGGCCGTCACAATGATGGCGTAGTCGGGCTCGGTTGGGTCTATCAGGTTTTTTGTCGTGATGCTGCTACTTTTTTTTCGCAAAAAAAACAGGCACCCAATCAGCCACGGAAAGATGAGATTGAAACCAAAAAATAGCTGAACTCCCAGCCAGATATAGTAGAATAGATTCATGTGCGCACCAGATTTATTTCTATAAGCAAGAGAACGGTTACTGTATACTGTTAAAAACGGGTGGCTCGCCTTGTTAGCGACAGATGCTGGTCTAGGAGAAATTGGATTTTTTATTCAGCACCCATCCGGAAAAACGATCTCCCAGACTTTCCAGATAGCTGATTGCAGGTTGATGCGCATTTTTTATTGTACGCCCGGACTCAAATACCATCAGTACATGATCAGCAAAGGAAAACCACTCTTTGGCTTTATTCAAAGCATTCATAGCATCTGCTTCTACAAGAATAATGTCGTACTGCGTGCGCAGAAATTGAAATTTTTTCTGCAAAAATTCCCCGCTTTCCGTTTCCAGCAACGAAATATCTCCACCTCGATTTCCGACGATATGTATATAATTGGAATCTTTTCCTGAACTCACAGGGGCAGGTTCATGAATAGAAAGGTGGGAAAAATCCTTGCCTTTCCCCAGTATACTTAGTTCGGGGTGGTTATAATTTCCATCAATTATCAGCACTTTTTTGCTGACTTTGGCAAAGGCCCACGCCAAACCCAGCACTACGCTGGTTTTACCTTCCTTATTTCCAAGGCTCGATACTACAATAATCTGAGATGCCTCGCTTTCCTCCTGACTCAACAACTCGTATCGAATAGACCGCACCAAACTGTGGTACAGTTTCATAGGCGCTTGGGGGGGATCAGGTTCCCAGATTTTTTCGGGACTCAGGCCACCGGGTACATCGTTCAAATGCCCAAGAACGGGCAAATTGGTCGCGTTAGCCAGCTGAGTGGAATCCCATAGAGATTTATCAATAAAATAAATAACAAAAAACACCAAAAGACTGAGCGAGAAGGTAGCAATACCTGCTACTAAAATCAGGATTTTTTTCTTGGAGGGTTGCTTGGTTCCGGGCACTGCTTTTTCAATGATTTGCAACTGCATCGGAAAGCTTGCGCCCATCCGCTTTTCGTTGTAGCGTTGCAGAGCTTCAATATATTCCTTGCTGGCAATGTCAATATTTGCTTCATATTCCTGCACCTTGGCCTCGTTAGGCACCAATCCATCAAGTTTTCGGTTCAACCGATCAATTTCTTTTTGAATGGTTCCGGCGCTATTGACGGCAATATCAAGCGAGGTTTCCATCCCTAGCTTTTGGGTCACCAGGTTTGACTTCACGGCCAAAGGGCTATACGCATAGGTATCACTTCCTGCATTTATTTGCCGATCAAGCTGACTTTTGAGGGAGTCAACACGTGTCTTCATGGCCGGATCAAAATTGCTTTGTACGTAGGCATCATTTGCGGCTTTCAGATTTTGTTTAAGGCCAACAATTCCCTGATTTATATCGCTTACGGCACTTTCGAGGTAGCGCCTGTCGGCTGGGTTAAACTTTTTATCGATGGATCGAATGGCGGCCGAGTAGCCCTGAATATCTTTTTGAATAACCTCGCGGCGGGTCTCAAAATCTGCAAGTTGCCCGTACAAGCTACGGGCCTGCTCATTCAGATTCAGGACGCGATTCTGAATCTTGTAATTTTTGAGCGTGTTCATGGATTCTGCCAGAGCAGCCTGTTTCTGCATCATCACATCGTACAAAAACTCCACTGCCTTGTTATTATTTTCGACAATCCTGGTAGAGTAATACGTAATGAATTCGTTATTCAGGGTATTAAGCACAAAAGCCGACATAATGGGCGAATGAGCTTCAAATTCACTCGTAATGTAGTCGCTGTTATTTTTCCGGTAAATGAGCAGTTTCTTTTGAAGCGAAACATCATCATATTCCAGCTGTTCGAGCCACCAGCGCAGTTTTCGTTCCAGTTCGGTTGACTGTGAGAGTTCGTCGCGCATTTTATACTTTTCCTTAAAAACTGCGATTGCCTCTCTCCGGTCTTTGGTCGACATGGTTTGTAATATTTCGGATTTTGCCTGAAAAGCCGCTGTGGGTTGCTTGTTTTCAAAAGCATTCAAATCGTGCAGCATTAAGGCATAAGAAACCTGATCCAGCATTTTTTTCAAAAGCATCATCTGAATCATCGTGTCAAACCGGCGATTGATCTCCGATTCCAGTTCAGACTGATTACCGTCGAGTACCTGTGCGGATTTATCGACCAACCCGGTGGCAATTCTCACCTGCGATTTGAACTGACCGGGCATTTCTTTTACCAAAAAATAGACAACAACCATTGCGACCAATGGCAATAGAATCAGAACGAATTTGTTCCGATACAGCAACTTCACATAACGCATCAATTCACTCATCGGATCGTCGCCAGTTTTTGTCCAATCAATTCTTCCAGGTCGCTTTGGGCAATCAGCATTTCACTTTCAGCCGCCAACTTTCCCTGCGTATGATCAGAAAGCATCAGTAATACTTTGTTATAATTTTCGAGAGTCTCCGTTCCGTTTTGGTACTTATATTTAATTTCTTTCAACATGCTTTCAACGTCCAGAAAAGCAGCAGATTTGAGTCGATAAACCGAGCGACGCTGTATATACTGAATGTAGCGTCGCTTTACCTCCGCTTCCAGATTAAGCAAATAAGCATCCTGATCGTACTGCGCAATTTTAAATTCGCTGTTGGCCTGTCGAATGACGTAGGGTTTTTGTAAAATGGCCCCAATATTGATAAAGATCGCAAACTGATACCCGTTCAAAAAGGAGGGATTTACAGCCGCAATCGTTTGGGTAGGACTAAACAGGTACGAAAATGAAAGCAGATCAAAATACGATAGCCGTGCTTTTTTCAGGAGTTGATTGGCCATCGTAACATTTTCCTGGTACCGTTTGGCCGTTGGATAATTCGTTTTGGCAATCCCAATCAACCGCTCCATAAAAGGCATAGACATCTCGTCCGCAAGTGTTTCCTGCGCATGAAGAGGAGCACCCCAAAAAAGGAGCAGGCCCAGGACACATAAATTTTTCTTACAACGGTTACTCATTTTGCACTTTTTGAAAGTAGGTCAAATATCACACCAAAATGTTCTGTGCAACTAAATTTGCACTGTATATTCGTGAAATATTTTTCTTTTTTATCGTATACAAATAATACAATCTATTTTTGTCACTGATGGTTCGTACTTTTCACCTGTATCCATAAGTTGGCATCATTTTTACACCCTAATCTTTTAAGCGTATGTCGGTGGCGGAGTACATAAAAACAAATCCAAAGCTTAAAAAGCTGATTCACCGGATGCTGATTCCAAAAGATGAAGCTCGTCCGCGACTTTGGGTCAAATGGTTTGTTAATCCATTTATACATCAGAGAGGTAAATCAGTTAAAATCCGGCGACGTGTCAGGATGGATGTGCTGCCGTTTAATCATTTTTCAATTGGTGATCATTCCACAATTGAGGAATTCAGTACGATAAATAATGGCGTGGGCGATGTTTCTATTGGCCAAAATACCCTCATCGGGTTAAGTAATGTGATTATCGGTCCGGTAACGATCGGAAACAACGTAATCATGGCGCAGCATGTAGTTGTAAGCGGGCTGAACCATACCTACGAAAACACCACGATTCCGATTAAAGATCAGGGTACGTACACACGCCCTATTTGCATTAACGATGATTGTTGGATCGGTGCAAATGTGGTCATTACGGCAGGAGTCAAGGTTGGATTTCATTCGATTGTTGCAGCCGGATCAGTGGTTACAAAAGACGTCCCTCCACTCTGTATAGTTGGTGGCAATCCTGCCCGAATTCTCAAACGATACAATGCTGAAACATCCGCCTGGGAAAAGGAAAAAGTGAGCTTTTCTTAACATGTAATCGAGCATCTGAACCAGTTCATTACACGTTTTCGGATTGAAAAAGAGCCGGAAATGTCATGAAAATAATTTTCATGTCCATTTTAAAAGAAAAGTTCTTTACGTACTCAATATCAAGCTGAATCCGCTCTTCTTCTGACATATCTTCCTTGCCCTTGCCACGTTTGGTTACCTGCCAAAGGCCTGTCAATCCGCCCGGTCCGGCAAATCGCAGAATTTTATCATCAGTAGTTAATTTCTCAGCTTCATACAATGGCAGCGGACGGTTACCGACCAACGACATATCTCCTTTGAGAATATTCAGCAACTGAGGCAATTCATCAAGGCTCGTATTTCTCAAAAATTTCCCAACGCGAGTGATTCGTGGGTCATTCTGAAACTTCATAAAGGCTGCTGCCTGTTCTTTTTCTTCTTTGTACTTAAGCTCACAGATTTCCTTATTATCAAAGAAAAGTAGCTTTTGACATTTTCCCAACGACTGACACTCGCTGCACAAATCGCTTCCGGAGGTATCCGACTCTACTTTCGACGCGCGGCTGTACATACTTTGAGAGGCCATTTTTGAAATGAGCTGATCAGCATCCGTTCGCATGGTTCGGAATTTATAAAGGCTAAAAATCTTATAACCGCTTCCAACCCGCTTAGATTTATAAAGGATTGGCCCTCGGGAATCAAAGCGAATCAAAAGAGCTACCAACAACAAAATTGGCGATAGGCACAGCAGCGCAAATGACGTAGCCGCTACATCCATTGCCCGCTTCCAGAAGGGAGTTTCGACGCCTATTTTTTCTATTTTTTCCGAAGCACTTTTTGCTCTAAGAAGCTGCCGTTTGGCCAAATACTGCATCCTGACGTACAGATCTCCTTCCTGATCGTAGAGCGAATATACATCGTCTGCTCGCTTTGTTTTGGCTTTTTGGATGACTTCTTTGGAAAGCTCTTTGACCAGAATAATGAATGGAATATTTTCAATCGTACCTCGCTTACGAACTTCATCAAGCAGAATCCAACCATCACTACGTTCGTCTGCCACCACCACGTCTACCGAAGGATTCTCTTCCAGTACTTCCAGCACTTCTTCTATACTATCAAGATAGTCGATAGAAAACTGAGAGCCGAATCGTTCATAAAAACGCTTGCAGGTCTGAATGTCGCGAATTAAACACAGGACATTAAAATACTCTTCGAGGGGGTTGATCTCCGTCAACGTTTGTCCCTGCGCAGTAGTTTGGTTTTCCAAAGTCAGGAGAAACGCTTAGTTCTACGGAGAATTGCATTAATTTTTGCCTGAACTTCCATTGGGTTGAAGGGCTTAACCATAAAGTCATCTGCCCCCAAATTCAGGCACTGAATCCTGTCATTACTGGAATCCGAACCCGAAAGAATCACCACCGGAATATCTGCGTACAGATTGCTTGCCTTAGTGATTTTCAGAAATTCGATTCCATTCAGGTTGGGCATATTGAGATCGGCAATTATAATGTCAACTTCATTTCCTTCTTCCAACCACTGTAAGCCCTCGTTTCCGTCGCTTTTGGTAGTTATCAGGTATTCCTTTTTCAGAAAATGTTCCAAAATTTTACTGATAGCCGGTTCGTCGTCAATAATTAGTAGTTTTTTCATGAGGATTTCTTACATGTAAAAAATTGAGCCCATACAAGTTGAACAATTTATGGTATAACTTCCTATGATTTTCAGCAATTAATGCAGTGTTTAGAATCATCAAAATTTCGTGCACTTTACATTACTGGTCTTTTTTCTGAGTAATGATAACAATACGCTGCTTCTTAGTAGCCTGTAAAAGCTGTATCGTCAGTACTTGTGTACCAGCAACAAATCGAATTAAATCCATCTTCGGGTGAAATTAAGTAACTAAGTCAAGACTTTCAAATGTTTAGTTAAATAATGTTTACATACATTTTATGAATCTTTTATTAAATGATGGGTCACATATTAAAACTCTCTACCCTTATATAAGTAGCCATAATATGATATATGGAATACAACTTGATTTACAGGTGGTTGAAATTGAAAACAAACCAACGTTAAGACCTTACTAATGCTCCAAAGTCATACAAATGTAGAGGAAAATCACAGTCCTTATCTACCTAAATTCAATGAATTAGCTCATCAATTTGTAAAGAATTAAAAAATCTTTTGCCAGCCAAAATATTCATCATCCAAAGACGTCATTTCTAACCCAAACGTGTTATCTGTTCCCCCAGGTCTATACATGCCTAACCTGCGATAGATCGTTCAAACTCGGTTAAGCATCAGATCTAACTATTTTCCGACAAGCCAAGTTTAATCAAACTGGACACTGAATATATGTAACTCAACAAAAATTGTATAAGAATATAAGGCATCTTTTCACTGAAAAAAGTATTGATTCAATCCAATTTTACATTGGAAATAGATAACTTGCGCGGCAATTCATGAGATAACAACCGAGAAAGATCTTTATTTCTTTTTCAGTTATTAGTTCAACTTTTCTTTTGCAGGCAATACTAAACACTATTGGTGCCAGTATCTGCCTGTGGTTGCAAAAAAATGGAATAGATGTATACCAAAAAAATGTACTACCTTGATTTTGCGTCAAAGCAAATTCTGTTGCGCTGAACCCAAACCTGACTTTTACTAATGAATAAATCACTCAAAATTTTTATTTGGTCCCTCTCGGCTGCACTTGGTGGCTTTCTCTTTGGCTTTGATACAGCCGTAATTTCTGGCGCAGAGCAAACTCTTCAGGCATTATGGAATTCTAACGCATTTGAACATGGATTAACAGTATCAATTGCGCTCATAGGAACTGTGATCGGAGCACTTTTTGGCGGACTACCGGCGGATAAATACGGTCGTAGAAATAGTCTTTTCCTGGTAGCTATGCTCTACCTTGTATCTGCTATTGGCTCAGCGCTGGTATCTGATTGGTTTTTGTTCCTGATTTTCCGATTTATTGGAGGAGTAGGAGTAGGTATATCATCGGTGGTAGCACCCATGTATATCTCTGAAATTGCACCACCCAGCAGGCGTGGACGCCTGGTTGCTCTTTTTCAGTTCAATATTGTTTTAGGAATCTTGGTTTCATACCTTTCAAACTACGCACTTGAAGGTATAGGTGAAAATGCATGGCGATGGATGCTCGGGGTTGAAGCGTTTCCCGCAATTCTTTTCATGGCCTCCCTATTCTTCATTCCTGAAAGTCCACGTTGGCTGATTTTGAAACGGGGCAAAATTGAAGAAGCACGTGCAATTTTAAGTACAACTGATGAAGATGAAGCAAACACAGTTGTAACGGCGATTCTTAATAGTCACCGGGAATCAGATTCAACTACCTCTTTTACAGATTTATTCAAACCTATCTACAAAACTCCTGTTCGATTAGCCGTTCTATTTGCGTTGTTCAATCAGCTTTCCGGCATAAATGCCATTATTTACTATGCACCACGGGTATTTGAAATGGCAGGATTAGGTAAGGAGTCTGCCCTACTTTCTTCTGCTGGCATTGGCCTGGTAAATCTGATATCCACACTTGTTGGCCTAACGTTAATTGACAAATTTGGCAGGAAATATCTCATGCAAATTGGCTCTTTTGGCTTAATTGGATCCCTGGCAATGGTTTCTTATTATTTCTTCATAGGCCTAGGAGGAATACAGGTACCTGTTTTTCTCTTCGTTTATATTGCATTTTTTGCCATGTCTCAGGGTGCAGTCATCTGGGTGTTCATCTCCGAAATTTTCCCAAATGACATCCGGGCATACGGTCAGGCTTTGGGGAGTTTTACCCACTGGATTGCTGCGGCAATTATCTCCTTTATATTTCCATTTATTGCCGAAACCTTTGGCGGCGGGCTTACTTTTGCCTTTTTCACCGGCATGATGATTTTACAATTACTATTTGTTTGGAAAATGATGCCGGAAACAAAAGGCACGTCGCTTGAAAAGATTGAGGATGATGTTATTATTAGTGCCTAATGGCAACCCATTCCTACGGGGATCTTGATCAGGCAAATATTTTAAAGGAAACTTTGAGGCTTTTCTTCGGTAAGGTTAATCCCAAAATAGCCGATAGCTGGGCCTCAGGCTTTAGATAATACTGACAGCCTCTCGATTCCTAACCTTCTTTATCTATTGTTTCCTTTAAATAAGCCCATACGTTTGGTAGTAGTCTGGTTAAGTCTCCCTATTGTACCACATGCGATGGTACTTTGTTACCTTTATAAGATGAGTCAGGATATGGCAGGCTCTAAGATCTGAGTAGGCTTGCATAGTCAAGACAAATAAATGTTGGTTGTGACATTCAGCTCATCATCTGGGCTTGATAGGAAAAGAAATTTTGGTCTGGAAGTAAAATCATGTAGAAAAATGGTTGAAATATAGCCTGCGTAAAGCTTAGCCGGACTCTCCCCGGAACTGCCTCGTGGATTTAATTTCGGATTAAGACCAAATGTTATGAACCATCTTGATTAAGCATATCAATTCCGCAACTTTCTAATTTGCTCCACAACTTTTTGATTTGCTCCCCCTTACCTTCCCTGTTCCGGCTTTGAAGCGATCAGCAACAAAAAAAGCGGGCTCGGGGATTATCTGAGCCCGCTTGGGGATTAATAGTATGGCGGCTACCTACTTTACCGGCTATGAAACCAGTATCATCGGCGGTGAGGCCGGGGTTGCGACCAACCTTAACTTCTCTGTTCGGGATGGGAAGAGGTGATTAGATGAGGTGAGCC
>NZ_SMJU01000018.1 GCF_004348825.1 Arundinibacter roseus | reverse complement strand
CCGCAGATGTCCATCCGGGATTGTCGGCTACCAATCGGTTTTTCCAGGAGGTATACAGCGCATCGCCTAGGAGCGGTTTGATGTAAAACTTTTCGGCTTTTCGCAGGTAATCCCGCAGGGCCAGGTAAATCCGTCGAGAGTGGCGGGCTGCCGGAAAGTACGCGGTCATTTCGGTGGCCGAGCCAATGAAAAGTTCCTTGGAAAGCGTAAAGCTCAGCGAATTTTTCCACGTGGTAAAATTGGCTTTGTTGCTTTCCAGATACTGCAAAGCCTGTTCAAGGGCCATATCCGCCTTGTTGATGGCTTCCTTTCGGGCGGCCACAATCATCCATTTGCCGGGCGACTGCATGTTGGCACCAGAGGGAGCCTGTTTACCGGCGTCGGAGGTGTGCAGCACCAGCCGCATGCCGCCCAGAAGATCCGCATATTCGGCAATTGCCATTCGGAGCCAGTCCAACAGCGTCCTTTGTTTATCGCTCAGCGTCTGGGCTTCTGACAGCTCGTCGTAGAGCTCCTGGCCAATGGCAGGAAGGATGTAGAGCATTTCGGCCTGTTGCACAAAGGGCTTCCACGTCCGCCAGTTCATGGTTTGCTGAATCCCTCCGATGGATTCTTTCAGCTGCTCAATACTATTTATCAGCATCCTGTTCTTTGGTTTCGGGTTCGCTATTGGGATTGTCCGGGGAGGTCTTGGGCGTTACGTCCTGCGTGTAGGAAGTGATTCGGTACACGTAGGGAATCAGGCTTTCGGCCACGCCGTCAATTCGCATGGCGAACAGCACGGGTTTGCACAGCAGCTTCTTGTCAAAAATGGTCATATAGTCCTGCATGTAATTGGCAGAAGCCACAATCTCTTTTCCACTGGTACCCAGCTGATTGCCAATGGTGATGCCGGCCAAATCAGGCCGAACACCGTGGGCGCTGGCCTGCACCTGATTGGCCACTTCAAACATTTTGATGAACGCTTCGTCATTTATTGGATTCTGAATGGGCGTCACCTTCACTCCCTGAATCGTGCGGCCGTCGATGGTGATTTTGGAGAACGTAAACAGGATCTTGTTGGCCTTGTCGAGTCCAATGAGGGTATTGGATATTTCATCCAGAACCTTATTTCTCAGCTCGTCCTGTTCTTCCTGCGTGGAGCCGTCCTGATCAAAGTAGTCATCCGGAATGTCTACATGGTGCGTCAAGAACGCGCCATTCTCAAAGGTTGCGTCGTAGTAGTCCGTGACCCGGTTGGAAATGGAGGTCCATTTGGCCGAGCCCCACCACGGCTCAAATCCGTAGTATTTCTGACCCGGCAGAGGATGCTTCACATGGATCAGCGCCTGAGCAAATTTGGTAGGGGCCGATGGATCAAAGGCATTGACTTCCTTGTAATCGGCTTTGGGTACCTTTTTCTCGTAGCCAAATCGGGGGCTGATCAGATACTTTGTTACCTTGTTTGATTTGGCTTCGGGCCTTTTCGCCCGCACTTCCATGGCATCCACCACTTCCAGAGACTTCACTTTCTTGTCCGTGGTCAGTGTCAGCAGTACGTTAAGCTCGCCACAAAACGCAATCTGATAGGAGGCCGCCGCCAGGTACACTTCCAGATCCAGGCGCTCATGCCACTCATCGAAGGCAGGATCCAGTACCGGTACGTATTTAAATTCCCGGTTGACAATTTCCTTGCGGTGGGGCCCTATGCCGAGTCCACCAATAAAGTTGCGGCGGGTGGTGATGAACTGCCACTTGTTAGGGCTTTCGGTAGCAAGCCGGTGCATGACCAGCAGCTTGTCATCATGTTCGCCGCGCCTGATGTACTCATTTGCCGCTTGGGTGGTCGAGGGTTTTTCCCCATTGGCAAGATCCACCGCTTTGGAGGCATCTTTTCCAAAAGTTACCAGTACACCCGCCTGCGGAGCGTAGCTTGCCACGTACACATTTCTCGAAATTTTTTTAAAACTCATCAGTACAGGTGGTTAATGGCCTGGCCGTTGAAAGTCAACAGAAAGTCTATGTACACATCCAGCAGCTGGTTGTTGGATTGTTGAATCAGTTTGAGCGTACCCGACCGGTTCATCCGTTTACGTTCTCCGCCTGCCGAGTGGGTGGATGTCCGTAGCATGCAGGATTTTTTCTCTCCCCAGCTTCCATCGACCTTTCGGTAGGTAATGTTGAAAACACTTCCGGGCTTATTGACTTCGGACAGTACGGCGCTCAATTGGATCATCTTCGTACATTTTTGATACGGCAATGATACTTCCGGCCTTTATTTTAAGGTAGGACACAAGTTTTTGGGTACTTTTTGCAGTCCTTTTTTTTGTAGTGAGTTGATTTTTAAGGTCTTGCTTAAAAATCAACCGTTTTTTTAACCAGTGACGCAGAGTAAGCTGGCCCGCACTTTACCATAAATGGCAATTGCCAAAAACAAAAAAGGGAATATAGGTTTGGCGATCGGGCCAGCGGCCCTACCTCGAATGGATGAAATTGCGTTGCCTGCGCTGCATGTTCAGATACTTTTTACACTTGACCCACAGCCAATAGTCCAGCGCGTCGGTACCATCGGTCGCGTACTCTCGGTTGCGTGCCCTGGTCTCACTTGCCTTGTCTTTCTTTGCCGTGTTGCCTTTGCCTTTCTTAAAGGTCTTGTCGGTAGTGACTGGTGTCTGTTGAATGTTGATGACCAGTACTTTGTTGGTGTTCTGATTGAATCGCAGTTTGGGTGCACGTGGGTTGTTCTCTTCCAGTAGTAGATTGATCAGGGTATACTTTTCCTGATGGTTGGGATAATGGGTGAGCTCACGCCGAAATACACGCCACCCTCTTTTGTGCAGCACGTCACAAAGGATGTTGTAGAAGGGGCGGTTTTTGTAGGAGGTAGCGGCGCTGGTCGATCGCCCGCCCGGATCACCGTATACGTATACGTCCTTGACCTCATTGCTTTCGTAGGTATCGCAGAACCAGGCGCCCAGTTGTTCAATGATACTGGTGTCCTGATCCTCCTTGCTGCCGGTGGGCTTAACGTACTTGGAGTTGATGACCCGTAGTTCCTTACCTATTTCCTGACCGACGATGCCCCATACAATGTCTGAGTTGAAGTCGAGCGATAGATCAAGGGGCATATCGCTCAGGTAATCGTTGGAGCGAAACAGGACCAGACCGGTCTTATCATCATCCTGGTAAGTGTAGGATTTTGAGTAACAATGTTTGGCTGATGAAAAGCCGTGGTAAAATCCGTTGGGTAGTTTTCCCAAACGGAAGTTCAGTACTTCCACCTCAAATTCAAGCGGCTCCAATTCCTGGCTGAGCCGCTGTTCATAGTCATCCGGAAGAACCTCCTGATTGTCCTTGAAGGTACTTTCCAGAAAAAGATACTGCGGGGGCACTTCCTGCAATTGATCATGAGACAGGGTAGCCCGCTCTTCGAGCATTTGCATCCAGCGTTCTTCCACCTCATAAATCCACATTCCTTCCTGACTCCATGAAGCCGAAGAGAAATCAAAGAAGCCGTGGTGCCAGGGATGACTGGCAAACTTTGCGTACTTGTTGGCACGCACGGCTGGCTGAATGACTTTCTTGATAAAGTCCGGATTCATGGTAGCCGACTCGTCCACCAGAAAACCGTCCAGATTCAGCCCCCTGTGGGTTTCGGGCCGGTCCTGACTGATAAGCCGAAGCGTAAAGCCGTTAATGAAGGTGATGCAGTACTGATAACCCAGCCGCCCCACCTTTTTGTAGGGAGACACCCAGTGATCAGGCGGTTTGACGCCGATGACATAGGTGCCGGAAGGATTGATTTTGGCGTTGAACTCAGTAAGGCCCATCATGCCAAGCGCGTCGCGAATGGACGGAATCACAATCAGGTCGAGCTGGACGTAGGTCAGCCCGACCATTGCCCAGGTGGCTTTGGGGAAATGATTGAACAAAATCCCTACGGCCATGCCCATCACCGTTGATTTCCCGGATCCACGGCCGCCGATGAAGCTTTTGCGTTTGGCTCTGGACCTGAGAAACTTGATCTGCTTGTCGTTGGCGTGTACTTTCCGAACCAGTTCCTTACTCATCGAGATCGAGCTGTTTCTTGTACACGTTCACATTATTCACAAAAACGAATTTGGAGGCCTTCATGAAATCATTCGGGTCCAGGCCAATATCTTCGGGTTCATTGAGCCGGGCCAGATCGTCACCACGTTCCCGGGCTTTTACAGCCGCTTCCAGATTTTTCTCTTTCAGCGCCATATTGGCAATCAGGTCATAAAAGGCAATGGAGGCCGACCGGCGACCATCACGGTCTACCTGATCCAGTTTGCCGTGAATGAATTTTGCTTCCTCAAAAACATACCGGGCCTGCCGCTCCTCGATGTTGTAATCCTTCATCAGCATGGCCCGCACCATATCTTCGGTTCGGCCCATGCAGTACCAGCTCCATGCTTTGCGGTACTTTTCCAGCATATTCAGCTGAGTTCCATTCAGATCGGCCGTGTCTACCTCCTGATTGTAGTATCTCAGGTAGATGTCCAGCTTGCCTTCATCAATTTTCAGTATTCGTTTGAGCCTGCCAATGCTCTTTACATTTCCCATGCATCATTATTAAAAAACCACACTGCTAGATACAATGTGGTTTTTTGGAGTAATAGGACAAGAAAAGAAATCAACAATAGCAGTAGGTCTGATTATTTTGAGCCGTGCTTTCGTAATGCTAATTAAGATTGAAAATATAGGGTCTAAAATAGCTAGTTAAAAGATGATTTCTTCGTTTAACTGGTGGACGGTTCTGAATTTATTACTTCCTTCCTAGATCCTGATAATTTATTTCCAGCAGGTCAATAAGGAATCGCTTTCGGAATTCCCCAGTCGGCAAATTCTCGAAGGATTTGGTTATCATTTACAAATTTGCACGGGATACAGCCAACAATCAGATATTTGTAAACAAGTGAATTAAGTTCAATTTTTATAATTAACTATTTATTAATTTTCGGTCTTCTGGTCTGAAATACCAAGACACAATAGTTAATACTAGTAACAGTGCAGGACCAAAATATTCCACAGCTTTATCACCTACGGCAAGGTGTGTAAAAATCGCTCCTGACATAATAAAGAAAAAACCTGCATAAGCCCATTCTTTTGCTAATTGAAATTTTGGAACAAGAACTGCAATTACACCTAAGATTTTCCAAACGCCTATGATTGTTAGGAAATAGGACGGGTAGCCTAAGGTGTTCATTTTTTGAACTTCATCTTCCATTTGAAGTAGTTGAACTATTCCTGTGGAAACCATTCCTAAACTCAGCCATATGGTAGCCACCCAATAAATGATTTTACCCCTCTTTTTCATAGTTGTTTATAGAGTTTACTGATTACTTTTTCAAGTTTGTTGTGAGCCATATTTATGCCTTGTGCAAAAGGAAGTTTGAGCATATTGTCTCTATCTGCAACTGATTTAAAAATGATTTTCATAGTTAGTTTGCTTGTGTCTGATGTGATTGGTTCAAAATCTATAAATTCAAGCTGAACTGGAAATCCTGTATTTTCCATTTCAAAAGTCCTTGTTATATTTTCATTTTCAATCACTTTATGAATAGTGCCATTAGCCCGAAAAAGAACATTTCCATGGCCGTCCGTTGTCTCAAATTGATAGCTTCCGTGTGCTTGATTTTCCATCTTCATGACTTTGTTCCCCATCCATTGCTCAACCAATTCAGGTTCTGTGTAGGCCTTGAATAGTAAATTTACAGACAAGTCAAATGATCTGGTGATTAAAATTTCCTGTTTGCCTCCTTCGGCTAAAAGCTTTGTTTTCTGTTCCACGATATTATTTTTTTGATTGATAGTTTTTCATTACTTGTTCCAATTTGTTAAATCTGTCATCCCATAGTTTTCTAAATGGTTCTAAGAAGTCGGCTATCTCTTTCATCTTTTCAGCATTAAGGTGATAGTAGATTTCTCGTCCTTGCTGTTCTTGTCTTAGCAATTCACATTCTGTCAAAATTTGAAGGTGCTTTGAAACGGTCGGCCTTGCCGTTTCAAAATTGGAGGCAATAATCCCTGCGGTCATGGATTGAGTGGCGAGTAGAATTAGGATGTTCCTTCTCGTCGGGTCAGCAATGGCTTGAAATACGTCTCTTCTTAAATTCATTGTGAAGTTATTTGACTACAAATTTAAGTGTAGTTATTTAGCTACACAAATTTTTTTCCATTTTATTGTGTCAAAAATTTTAGAATCTAAAAATGTATACGGATTGAGCTGCAGTTTCGGATTTTGGCCTAGCCGAGAACTTGCTTTTATCTTGTTCTCATGTGCCCTCTGTATGGAGTATTATTTCACTAAAATTAGCAAAAGAGTTCTTATCAGGAAGGTCCTGAAAGCAACTTAGCTGCTATGCAAAGATGATTTTATTAATTCTACCATTGATTTGAAATTCTCTATTGATTGGTAAATCAACGTATCACCTGCAATAAATCTGGAATAAAGTGAGTTTCCGATTGAATCTAGTACGGTTACTTCTGTGGAAGAAAACTCTGATAAAGAGGCATATAGCCCCTTTATTTATTGGAATATTTAATCTATCAAAACAACCCCATCCCATCCGGGTCCTCAATGGCCTTCATCGCTCTTCGTTTGTACTCGTCTTCGAGATACACATCCGCAGGATTCTCTAATTTGGCGCCTTCCCGGAAGAAATGTCCCCATCCACGTTTTAGCATTCGGCCGCGCTCGTTGTGCTTGTCGTAGGCAAAGTCAGGAACGTCCAGCCTTCGGATTTTGTGGCTCATCCACGCCCAAATCAAAGCCCAGTCAATCAGCCGGCTCTTTCGGGATCTGCATAGGATAAATATCGCATGCGTCATAAACAGTCTTTGCGGCTCATTCTTGTCTTCTTTCTTCTTGGCCTGTTCTTTAAACATGGAGTACAGCGCCCAAATCTCCGAGGAAATGGATGAGTTGGCCAGGCCCACATCCTCCGAGCTCATGATCCGTAACCTTTTCCATACATATTCACTGTACCCCGAATTGTACAGCTCAACCGCCCAGTACAAAGCTTCTTCTTCCAGGCCCCGGCGAATGCATTTTTGCATGGCCGAACTGATTTCAAAGAAGTCATACCCGTTCGCAGTCGTAATATCATATTTGCCCATTTATTCAATTTTTTGGTATTGATTGATACTCTATTTTCTCTTTGGCATGCATCCGAATAATGCCTACATTTGTCCCGCTTAGATGTTTAATTGCAAAATTAGACTCACAGGAGGCCCGCCGTCAGGCGGGTTCTTTTGTTTTAGAACAGCTTGGTTTGATCGTCCCTGAAAAAGAGGGGAAGATCCGTATAACCCTTTTTCTGATCACGCCTGACTCCGCCCACTGAATTGGGTTGCTCGACCATCAGTTCCCGGAGCGCTGCCTGCTCCACTGGCGTTAACTTTTTGAAATCTTTCTTTTTCATCCTCTTTTACGTAGTTTGGATAGTAGGGTAGACTCGTTTACTTTACCTTTCTGAATTCCCCAGGAGAGCCTTAAACTCATGGAGAAACTGACTACTCCCCGGTGGAAAAGCCCCCAGGCTCGCTGCATAATCAGCCTTAGTTTGGCTCGTAGTTTTTCACTGATATTTCGCATCAGCTGAGCGTTTGCAGGTAGGATACTCCCAGTTGCCGGGCTTTACGGGTGGCCAAGCGTTTGGCTTTGCCATACACCGCAATGAAAGTGAAAACTTCGTCCTGGATCTGGAAGGCCCAGCACCCAAATCCGCGGGGCCCTTTGCCGTGTACTCGCTTGTACTTACTCGAATCGACGTTTACATGTGCCATTTGCTTTGATGTTTAATTGACTGATATTGAGATGTTTAACTGATATAAAGATCTCCCGACAGAACGGATTTAAAAAGCGTCAGTCCAATTATTTTTCCCTGAAAATCAAGTATTTAACAATTTTTTAGTGGGTTTTTTCGCCCATAAGAATTGCGCTGCGTGGGGGTTGGTAGGGCTCTATTTTTTGGGAAGAATGTAGACCTTCACAAAAAAGCTCTCCCGAAGAACCGGGAGAGCGTATGGCCAATTAAACAAGATTGAAATCTGACAATCAGGTCGGTAGCCCAAAATACCGTTTGATCATTTGGATGGCCATATCGTACAGCTCATTACCCAACAGATCCAGCGCCTGAGCATTAAGCCTGTTTCGTTCTGCTAACTCGCCCTGGCTGTACATGGGTTTTCCTGATCCATAGCGTTCGTAGTCCTCAAAATCATCGTCAGGGTGGTAATTTGCCTTTTCTATAATGATTATCTGCTGTAAAAAATTGATCACATCCTGCCGGGTTTCTATTGCATCCGGCAGGCCTTCATTGAAATCCTTTTTCATATGAAAAACACCTCCTTTTCAGTGAAGCAGATAAAATGTTTAGGTTTGCCGCGATAAAAGCAAATCCCGAATGCAAAGTCTTCCCTTTGGCTCATCACAATGATGTTACGGCATTTCTCTACCTGATTACATTTTACAGGCGGTTTATCAATAAAATTGTAGCCTGCTGATCTTAATTCATCAAGCGCAACTTTTGCATCTGTTATCGTTTTCATACTGATTAACTGATTAAAAATGAGTTACTTAACTGATATAAATATCTCCCGACAGAACGGATATAAAAAGCGACAATCCGTTTATTTTCAGCGTTTTATAGAATAAAATAGCCTTCCAGTCCGGAAGGCTATTTCGATCAAAACAGGGATAGCTGACCCGCCCGAACCTCGGTTTGTATGGGTTCAATTATTGATTTGGATACTGGCTCTTTGGGTTTTATTTCGGCTTTTACTTCCAGCTTTTGTCGCCTTCTTTCCCAGTGCTGCATAGTTTCGCTTTGCTCTTTGGTGATCGGTTGCAGGTGAGGAATGGGAGGTATCCCGAATTGGTGGAAATAGTTGATTTGGTAGCCGAACCACCACTTGTCCAGGGCGATGGAGTCCAGGCAGCACACTTGCCCCTGACAGCCGTGAATGGCCATGTTTAGTGCAGACATTTTGGCGCAAATCGCATCCAGATCTTCTGCAAACAAAAAATTGCCGGGATTAAAAGCATTGAAGGAAAGCAATAGCCGGCCACTGCCTGAGGCCGGATCGTTGACTCGTTTTCCGACCGGTCGCTCTTTGCTGTCACTTGTTAACTGAGTCATCAGATCGCACAAGTCCGGTGGCGTAAAGAACTGCCCCATCCAGCTGCGTTTGCTTTGGCTTGCCAGATATTCGTAGATGGTTCCCAGGGCATCAAACCAGCTCGTAGGACTATCAGTCACCCGCTGATCCATGACCTTAAACCAGGCGAGCAGCAGTTCCTGCATTTTGGGGTACGTCTTTTCGTACTTCTTTTCCAGGCGCTGAGCCAGCTCCTTATCCCCTTCAACTAAAAAGCAGGCAATAGCATAATCAATCCAGTCCCTGAATACCTCGGAGGGATCGTATCGGTATTTTCCCATCTCCCGCAGGACCCGGATCATTGGCTCAACGCTTCGGGGAGCATCCATTAAATAGCTCATAGTTGCTTGGTAAGTTGGAGGATTGAAAAAGCCTTGAAGCCGGAAATAGCATGCATTTTGCAGGTGCTTGCTCGTTTATGCCATTGCTGTGCTAGCAGAAAGCTATGGCTGTATATGGAGCTGGGTTCGGTTGCAATGCCGTGAAATAGCATTGCTTTATTTTTGGTAGGTAAATGCATTGTGTCTTTGGATTGAAATGAAACAAAAAAGGCCCCGATCGCTCGGGGCCCGTTACTCAGTATTCGGAGGGAACCATCATGATTCCATCCACGCACCAAAGCGTGAGCAGGTCATGATCAAAATGCGGGCTCCATACGCATTGGGAGACAAGCGTTTTCCCGTTGCCGTCATCGCACCTGACTTCAAATTCACCCTGCTTTTGCCGCAGGAGCTTCCATACCTGGAAATAGTTTCCCACCACTCCCTGTGTGAGTTGGTGGCTGGCAATGATATCCAGTAGCCAAAAACATTGCTGTTCTTCGGCCACGGCCTTTGCCCCATCGGTAAACCACATCCCGGGCAACCAATGCTGGTACAGATTCTCGGTACCGCAGTACTGCTGATACCTTTCGTTTAAATCAAATTGAACTTCCATTTGCTTAGATATTTACTTGTAAAAATGAAATTGGATTAGAAATGAAAGAGCCCCGATAATCGGGGCTCTCGGCGGATCAGAACGGCAGGTCAGCTAACTCCTCACTGGCCGGTACCAGATGGCACATTTTCATCAGGTGGCTTACGTAATAATCCTTGATTCGGAAGGTGGTCACTGCCTTGAACCGCTCCTCGATGCGCTTGATCAGCAGCTGGGCGGGATTGACGTAGGTGCCGGGTTTGTGGCTTTTGATAAAGTCAATGGCATCCTCAAAGGTCAGCGGTTGATTGAGGAGGCTCATGCTGTTGATTTCCTCCAATTTTACATCCAAAGCCGCTGCATCTTTATTCCACCACTTTTTGTTGATGTCTCCCAGATGATTTTTGTCTCCCCAGCGCTCGAAGTCTTCCTTGCTTATTCCGGTCAGCCATTCATTAAGGATTGTTTCCTTGCTTACCCAATTTTCTGCATTGGCCGTTACCCGTTGCCATAGACAGGCCAGTTCGTATGGATTTTCGCTGTTTGCAACCAGGTGCTCATCCATTTCGGTTTCGGGCATGCCTTCCGGAATTTCCGTGGGGCGGTTGGCCAGGTGAGCCACAGTGTAGAGTTCCAGTTTGGCGCAAACCAGGGCATCCAGTTTGTTAATGTGCATCCGGCGTCCTACCTCCGTTGCCCAGTCAAAGTAGTCTTTTTCAGTTTTGCCCGTGGCTTCCAGAAATCGGTCGATGTTTCGGCGGGTAGCCACTTTGGGCTGCTTTGGTTGAACAATTGGAGTCTGTGCAACTTTCTCTTTCACCACTTTTGCGGATACCTTTTTCTCCACTTTTTTCTTTGGCGTTTTGGCTTTAACCACCAGGGTGTTTTTTACTTTGCGAGCACTTGATTTGGCTGCTACCGGGGCATTCACTTGCATGTTTTCCATCTTGCTTAGTTGGTTTAATTGACTGAATATGTGATTGTTAGCTGATATAAAGATCTCCCGACAGAACGGAATAACAACACCACGGTCCATTTATTTTTCCAAAAAATTAAAGTTTTTTTTGCCGTTTTTTGACCATAAAAAAAGGCCCCGTTTCGCTTGAAACAGGGCCTTGATAGGATTGAAAACTGAAAATTATTTGGCAAGTATGGCCTTCAAAGAAATCTCTAACGTGAAATAGACGCACTCCCCATACTTTGTACGGAACCACGTGTAATCATGGTCATTTTTAGACATAAATTTGGCGGCAATTTCCTTACGAACTTCCTGTGGAATAGCCGGTGCTTCCTTCTCAAGTATCCTCAAAGCGGCTCGTTCGATTCCCTTCTGAACGTATACTTGCTGGAAAGGCTCCTGCCCAAATTCGCGAGACATTGAAAAGTCGGTCATATACATGGCAAGTACCTTGTATTTCCCCAGGTAAACCAGGCATCGACTGTCCGATTTGTCGTTGTTCTTAACCTTTGCATGCTGGCAAACTTCTGCTCTTATTTGCTTGATAAACTCAATGGCCCGGGGGCTGTCCCAACTTCCGAATGATAGCGTTTTCATAGTTTATTTGTCTGTATATGAGATATTTAACTGATATAAAGATCTCCCGACAGAACGGATTAACAACACCTCAGTCCATTTATTTTTCCAAAAAATTAAAGTTTTTTTAGTTGTTTTTAACCATAAAAAAGGCTCCGTTTCGCTTGAAACGGAGCCTTGATAGGCATAGTAAAACAGTCGTTAAATAAAGCCGCAATCTGACATTGAATTGAACCCACCTGAAGTAACAATGAGGTGATCCAACAGGTGTATGTCCATCATTTTTCCAACCTCCTTTACCTGTTTGGTCAGCCTGATATCCGCATCACTGGGTTGCAGGTTTCCTGATGGGTGATTGTGAGCCAGAATAATCCCGCAGGCGGCACATTTGAGCGCGATGCCAAAAAGAATTTTTAAATCCACGATGCATCCTGACATTCCCCCGCTGGATAGCTTTTTGTAGCCTACAATCTCGTTGGCCCGGTTGCAAATAACGAGGTACATTTCCTCCTGAAATTCGATTTGATCCGACCATACATTTCGAAGGAACCTTTCGGCATCCTTACTACACGTAACTTTGACCCGGTCTTGTTTGGCTGGTGGCTGATACGAAACTTTAATTTCTGCTAATTCCATCGTGCTTAGATAGTTAACTGGCTTTATATGAGTTATTTAACTGATATAAAGATCTCCCGACAGAACGGATTTACAACGCAAAAACCTCACTTTTTTACTAAAAAAATGAGGTTTTTTTACTTGATTTTTCAGGAAATGACACCCGTGAGAATTGCGCTACATGGGGAAGTATAGGGCTAAAAAAGTAACAGTAAATGTTAATATCCTGTCCTATTTTTAATAAGATAAAGTACCATTTTGAGATATGTTAAGTGTGCCCTCAATAGTGATTTTTCTACTTTCACCTTGATTTTCTAGATTTATAACATGCCCAGGTAAAATATGGACATTATCAACTATGGTTGGGATATGACCGCAGACCCAGGTTGTGCGATCATGCCAATTGCCAGAGGTCTGGCTATAAACAACAGGGCCGCAGAATTCTCGAAGCTTTAATAATGGATCACCTAATATGATTTCAGAGTCATTGTAGCCATTCCCATATCGAAAAGCATCACTTATTGAAGAACCATTCGCCATCCATCCAAATGGGCCATAGACCCTAAAATCCCTGGCAAGCGCACTTTCGTTACCTATTGTAGCTTGAAAAAATAATTGACTATACGCATGCACCGCCAATACATTCCCTCTTTCCAAATACTCATTGGCTAAATAATAGGATCTGTTGAATTTTCCTATCTCGCAGGAATGAAAATTCATTATCTGAATATTGAGAGTATCTAATCCGGAAACCTCTGAGTTGCCTACCCCAAAACTGTGGTAATTTGGGCTTCCATGACCATTAAAGTTAAAAATCTCGTATGAATTTCTTTGAATTTTCTTGAAATAGTCTTCTTTCCAGATGAAGTCATTTCCAGAATAATAAAGATCTTTTACTCTCCCGAATTGAACTGTATCCACTGCCGTCCAACGGCCATTGTGGATTTTCTGGACTGATTCTAAGTCACTTGCAAATCCATCGGAGGTCAAAACTTTTTTATCAAATTCAATTTCATAATTTTTATATCGGTGCAACTTATCAAAGTAAGCAATAATTTTATCGGCCATTTGATGCTGATCATGCGCTGGATTAGGTAATAGCATTCCAAAAGATATGGCTGATGAAGATTGTTGAAAGACTGGATTTCTAATTTCTTCAGGTGCCCGATAACAAGTATTTTGATATCTTGAAGAGATAAATTCATTACCAACAGGATCCAAAACGTAGGAGCTATACCATAAATTTGTATACCAAGTGAATGAAGATCCTGTATACTTAGCACCTATCTGATTCGCTTCATCGTACACAATTGTGGCAATTGGTACTGCTGCATTGCTGCCAATAAAAAAAAGATGGGTTAGGTTGTCATCAAAATACTTATTCTTCACATAGTCTAACAGTTCTACTTTTTCAGGAATGGAAGTACCTATATAATACTTCTCAATTTCCATATTCATAGTTCGTTTCAGGTCTTGGCTATATTGATCTATTGTTACATTGATCCCAGCATGGTTTTCCCATTCCTCATTTATTACTAATAACAGTTTTTTTTGAACTCCCTCGGATTCGGGGAGGGTGGTTATAAACCTATAATAAACATGTTCAGAGCTACACGGATCTCCGTCTAGACCCCAAATAATTGAGGTAATTCTAAAGCGCATGCCGGGCTTCAAACCCTCAACTGTACACTTAATGGAACGGCTATCATGGTCTATTAGGTTGGATGTAATAGATAGGTAAACTGAAAAAATTCCGCAGGATTGAATCGGATAGCAATCGTATTGGGCCGTAAAATAAAAGTTATCGATCAATGATAAATCTATTTGATCTGAAAAATGAAGCGTAATATCAACAGCTGTACTTGGTTTAAGTGGATTAAGTGTAACTTCCATATCAATACCATCATTTGCTATTCGAAGGTCCTGAGTATTTTCTACCGTAGTTATAACCTTGTACTGATTAGTAATACTATCAATCTCCAACCTACGCTGCTGCGCTGAAACTGAAAAAGAGATTATGATAAATAACCAGAGAAGTCGAAAGACTAGCATAATCGAAAATTAAAATAGTGGATATAGTTTACTGATTGACAGATAATTAAGGCCATTAGGATATAGATTAGATATCATTTTTGCCAGGTTTTTATTTTATGAAGATTAACTTCCTAATTGATTAAATGATAGTTCGATTTATATATAATTGACATGATGCACAGTGTAAAACTTTTCAGATGCAAATTTTCAAAATGGCAGTTTCAGACTTTTTTGAAACGGATGCCGTAAGTTACTTTTTCCAGTCGATTTCCGCAACTCCACTACGCTTCCAAACACCTTTTGTAGTAGTAAAAAGTCCTTTTCCTCGTTTTCCACGTTTCTAAACTCAGCCAGTCCTCCCCGGTTCACGAACGTATCCTTTTGGGCCCAATAGAACCTGGTGTCTTTCCAGATCAATCTATGGTGGTGCGCATTAAGAAGCGATATCCAATAGTCTTCGTTACAGATGATATCCGGACTATACCAAAGCTTTGATCCTTCCAGAACTCCGTGGGCACAGCCGGTGACGTAGCCGCTCAATTGGACAGGATTGAGGCTGTTGAATGAAATGGGCGTGGGAGAGGAGCTAAACCCAAATAGAAATGCCCCCGCCTTTCGGGCTGCATAGCCCGTCATTTGGATAATCTCGTAGGCCACTTCCGGATCCACCACAGATTCTTCCCCTTTCTCCGTGTAGATCCGTGACAAATGGTCAATGTCATCGTCTAACATGAAACAATCTCCCACGTGCTTAATAATCCAGTCGCGCTTGCGGCTGAGACCTTTTATAGAATCAGGATGCACAATGAGTTCAACCCCCGGATTGCATTTTTTATAAATCTCCGCCTGACTTTCTTCCACGCATAGGGTAGCGCCATATACCGCGCTGGTCGTCCTGATCCGGTTCCAGCGCTTGTGGCTCGGGATCACTATTTTGATGTCTTTCATTTGGTGAGAGCGGCAATTGCCTGTTTGGCGTGGATCACGTGGGTGGTCCCAATCTTGGAGCTTTTGTAGCATTTGGTCCGGTCGAGCCCGAGCTTTTCGGAGACGTGATTGAAGTCAATTTCATTCTGGCAAATGATCACGATCGAATCGTATTTTTCAGAAAACTTAGCCACAATGGGCATTTCAGGCTCTTCAAAGTGGGAGTCGGACAATTCTTCCAGTGCCGCATCCAGGCTGCCAAGGTCAATCCCGTAGGTAGCAAGATCCACTTCTTCCGAAAACTCAGCCTTCAATAGTTCCAAATCCCATTCTCCAAAGTGGCTGTTCTCAATGATCGACACTTCCTTGAATTCCTTTTCGGTCAGTTTCCGGCTGGCAATGTTTACGTTGATAGGTTCATTGCCCAGGCCCAGCTCCTGCAAGACGGTCAGGCGCTGATGGCCACTGATGATCGTTCCGTCCGAATCAATGACCGGTGGCGTGATCAACCCATAGGCTTTTAGCTTTTCTTCAAGTTCTCTTTTGCGGGTAGACTTTATTTTCCGCGGATTCCTGGCGTACGGCAAAAGCTCGTTTGGGCGCCGCTGCCCAATCTGAAAAAGATCATTCATTTTTAAGACTCAGTTAGTGTACTGCCTCAAAGGAAGCCTGCACCACTGAATTTCATAAGGACAAAAAATGGCCCTTCAATCCGTTGAAGAGCCATTGGTAATTTTTCCTTTGAAGGATTTTTTCAGGTTTGAGTTTCCGCCCTTTCCAGACAGTTCATCATCATCCGTCACCCACCACCACTCAAAAATGAAAAAATTATCCATTTCTTCCGGAATATCAAAGACAAAGAGCCAGGCCCGGCCGGGCTGAACCAGATCCGGCGTCACCCGGTGCGTGATAGTTTCCTGATTGAACCGTTTGAGCCGAACCACCACTTGTCCCCGACGAGGGAGTGGTGTGGCGTTGACAACTCTGAAAACGGCCTTAGGCAGCTTTTGGGTCTGTACCCGTACATTCATTAAATGATTTACCATTAGTGGGTTCTAAGATTTATAAGGTCACAAAAAACGCCTGCATTACTTCCAGTTTTGCCAGCCCCACCGCAATTTTCCGTTCATACTCCGCTTTTTTGGCTGAGGTCTTAGCGGCTGACACTTTGGCCGGCCACTTGTGCTGCACATTGATCGCCAAATTTTTGATCATCCGGTCGAGCTCGAATTTATCTCGGGGCAGCTCGGCAGTAAATTTGGTGGGGAACAAGGCCGTATCCTGGGGAGGTGCGTTTTCCGGCAATTGCCCGTTTCTCTTCACGTACCAAATCCGATCGCCCAGTTCTTCCCATTGCCGCCTTAAATTCATGATCCGTTCGGTAAGCTCGGGACAGGGCACCGAGGCCGGTACCTGTTGGAGTTTCATGGAAACATTCCGCTTTTCCACATCCAGGGTAGACCGCTGTGTTTCCAGCTCCTGAATGAGGCGGGTCATTTCCAGACTGAGGACCATTTCCGGTGCTGAATTTACCTGTTCCACCTTCGTAGCCCCAGGGACATAGGGTTTTTCGGTTGTTTCCCTTGCTTTACCTGTTGAGGAAGGAGTATGTTTTCCAAGCTTACAACTCACCTGCCAGGCAGCTTCTACTTCCTCAGACGAAGCCTTTCCTGCCCGATGACGTAATTTCAACAGTTCCCAGTTTGCCTTCGCCTTGATTCGTTCTTCCAGAAGCTTCTTTTCGTCCATGCTCCAAAAATCATCCGGAAAAATGGCAATTGCCAAGACAAAAAAATGCTCCCGATCCTGGAATGGAGGGAGCATATCACCTATAAAACAACACGAATTAAATCAATCCTAAAAAATCTTCAACCGTTTGCCGATACCCCACTGCTTCCAGCCAGCCCACAGGATCTTCATAGTGATCCTTTTCGGCGGTCATTTCGGCGCAGTAGTCATTGTATTCATGCAGGGCGTTTTTTAGCTCCTTTACATCAATACCCCTTGATCTGAGAAAGGGGCTAACCCCTTCAAAGGGAAGCTCTTGTGTAAGAATTAGCATAAGATACCGGTTGGTCACTGCAAAACTCCCTGGATAATACAGGAACGATGGGGAACTTTCATCCCCATGCCAACCGGCAAGATCTTGCCGATACGTTCCTGTAAGTATTACCCCTGAGTTTTGCGGTGGCAATATACGCAAAAATCCCGCCTGATTGGGCGAGATTCTGGTTCTAATCTGCATTTGAATTCAGGAAAATTCCTTACTCATTGTCTGTCAGGCGCATTCTTGGGTCACTGATGGCACTATCAACCGGGTCAGGATCAGACTCCTGCATCTGGTTTTTCAGCGCTTGCAGCTGCCTTTTTGCTTTTTGCTGAATTTGTTCTTCCCAGGTCTTTGCTTTTGGAAGCGTCTGTGGCTGGATCATCTTCGGCTCCTGTGGCTGATCCGGCAATGGAGACAGATTCTGGCTCTCGTCGGGTACTGCCGGATCTTGCGATAGTTCCGGCTCCGGAGTTAATTCCGCCACTTCCGTCTGTATTGGAGTCGCTGCTTGCTCTACCTCCTGAGTGGGTGGTATCGGCTGCGTCTTTGGTGCTTGCTGAGTTTTGCTCATCGCTTTTTGTAGGAGTATTAAGTTTGAAATAACGAGTAAAGCCCAAGGTCATCAGGGCATCAATCGTCTTGTCCTGCAATTGATCATGGATTTTCACAAAGCCGAAACCTGGCACACAATGCCCGATTCCTTCTTTGGGAACACCCATGATCACATATTTTCTTTGCTTCATTGCCTTTGCCTTAAATTTTGGAATAAGGGATTAAACTTTAAACGCCCTCCGTTGCAATTTCGAGTTCAGCTACCTGAGCAGTCGCCAAAGGCAGAACATCCCACACAAAACCGTCCTGCTCGCCTTTCATGGTGAAACCGCGCTTGTCATTCCCTTTCTTTCCACCCTTGAAGGCCTGCTTTACAAAAATCGCGTTGTCGCTCGATCCTACCACGGCATAGGTTCCGTCATTCATCTCGACAATGAATACCGCGCCGGCATTCATATATTTTTCAAGCTCAGCCTGAATCGCTTTGGAAAATCCGGAGAACATAAACTCAATCGCGTGCTTATAGCTCTGAAATCCGGGATCACCCTGTTTTTCTGAACTCACCTCGATGGTTCCATCCGGACATTCATACCTGGCCCACTTGGTTGCTTCCGGATCCAGCGTTGGAACTGAGGTGATTTCTCCGCCCGTAATATCCGATCGTTTGGGCCATACGCCGGTGATGGATTTTGCCAGAGCTACCAGCAGCTGACGCGTACCTCCAGGGTTTCCCGTTTGATGGGAGGTAGCATCCAGAGTCGCAAAATTCAAAACGGCGCCCAGCATCAGGCCACTCGCAGCGGGATCGCCTATTACGTGGGCCAATACCTCATTGGGCAGTACGATGGCCACCGCAAATACTGCCAGAGCCACTAAAACATTCAATACTTTTTTCATAAAATCACTTGTAAAAAATAGATGAAACAACTTGAAAACAAGCCCCAAAGCATAGCTGATGCTTTGGGGCGTAGAGTTTTATTCCTCCGGTTCAGCGACATCGCCCATCCAGAAAAGTTCACTGATGGCCCAGTCCATTCCTACCTGAAAATCGACCATGTAGGCCAGTGAGCGGGTACGCTTGTCGTAGTCGAACTCCAACCGGGTCTGATCGCCTTCGTCATCATAGAGCCAGGCAAGATTCTCACGGGTCGTGATCACCGGCGACTCAAACTTGGTGGCCCCGGTGATGGCCATGCCGGGTTCTACCACAAATTCAATCATGGTACCCTCAATCTGCATTTTATCAAAACCCGCATTGTAGGGGCTCGTGCCGTACTGTTCGCGGTAATGGCGCTCGTAAGCCTGCTTGTATTTGAGGGGCGTAATACAAACCAGATCCTCATAAAAATAATCGGAAGGCACCATGTCAATAATCTTCTCAATCTCGGTCACGCCGTTGGCGGCCGTGATGGCATTGATCGTGGCAATCTGCCCAGCTGTAATTCCACCCGATGCTTTTTCGGTCGCAAGCTTGAAGAACAAACCGTCCATGGTATCCACGGCAGCGGTACCAGCTTCATTCCGCACGCCGTTGATCAGCGCGATGTTCCGAAGGTCTGTCATCAGGCGGTCGAACACCTTTTTGATCACTTCCGCTTCAAACGGATAGGTAGTCCGGTCAATCTTTCCGCCGCGGATCTGACCAAAGTACGACTTGTACATGGCCATGATCGTGGTTTCCTTCATGAGCAAATCCACCTTACAGGGCTTCACCTTCGCTTTGCGGGGTTTGAGCTTCACGGCGTTGTTCTTGGGGTTGAAGCTGTCTTTGGCTCCGGGCTGAAGCACGCTGTCGATGTAGAGCTCCGTCAGGACCACTTCATCATTGCCCACTACGGGCATCATGTAATCCGTAATGGGTTTGATGGGCGTACCTGGCCGGCCAGCCAGACCGCCGCTGTAAATCTTTGAAAAAATGTGATCCTTATTGTCCCGGGCGTAGTCTGTCGCCGTAGTGGCCAAAAGTGATAAATCTACTGAATCTGCCATAGCTAATAGAAAAATTAATAATTGATAAAAACTCGTTAAATGACCGGCAATTCCTAGTTGTTCCAGGGCGCCTTTTGCCAGCTTTTGGTTTCGGCGGGACCAACATCTACTGCGTCTGCTGAACTACCGGCTCCTATTTCGGAGGTTGCGTGTTCGTACCAGCTTTTGAGTACGCCGTACTCGGCTTTGGTCTTGTTCCAGGCTCCTGCATCAGCACGCAGCTGAGCCAGTTCCTGGGAGGCAATGGATTCCATCTGTACACCCGCCAGGGCCGCTTCTTCCAGTGGCGTTTCTGGCTCGGGATCCTCCTGCGTTTCCTGGGATGCTTCCGGCTCAGGATCTGCAGCGGCGCTTTCTTCATTGGCAGGCGGCACTTCTTGTTTTTTGTCATCCACCTGTACATCACCGGCTTCCAAAGTAGTGGGCGAGGGTGGGGCAGTGGCTTCCGTATCCAGGCGCCCCTGAATGGCCTGGACATCCTCGGTAAGTTCGTTGAATTCCTCGGTGCTGAGTTTTTCACTCAAAGCCCGGTTGGATTTTGGGAACAGGCTGGCCAGCAGTCCTCCCAGAGTTATTGGTTTTGTCATGGCTAATTGAAAAAATTGATACTTAATTATCGCAGAAATTGAATACTACACAGCCTTTTTTCGGGCGAGCGTGATGGCATCTCCCAAGGTACCGAGCCGGTCCACAAGACCTTCTTTGAGTGCAGCTTTCTTTTTGAACATCCGGCCGGTCAGTACGTAATCACTTTTAAGTTTGCCGGCACGTCCACGCCGGACGTAGCCGTGAAAGGCTACCATGGCTTCATTCAGATCCGTTTGAATTTGTTTTTCCAGCTCGGCGGTCAAAGGCTCAATGCCATTGATCAACGCCTTTTCGTGGGATCCTTTGGCCCGAAAAATAGTCACTGCCAAGCCTTCTCTTTCAAGTGCGGCACTTTGATCGACGTAAACCATCAGGACTCCAATCGAGCCAACCTCACTGGAAATGGAGTTTTCCAGCATGATCTCATCGCACTGACTGGCCACAAAATATCCGGCACTGGCGCAGTAGTTGGTCCAGGCGATGATGGGTTTAGAGAAATTCCGGATACTATCCGCCAGCATGTCGGTACTATCGACCGTACCGCCCGGCGTGTCGAGCTTCAACACTACGGCTTTGACCTCCGGCTCTCGATCAGCTTCCTGCAAAACACTGGCAATGCGTTCATTGCCGTAGCCACAAAAGCCGTAGCGGCTCATGGTTCCTTCCACCGGTATGACGGCAACATCACCACCGCCCGTTCTCAGAAAATTCCGTAGATACCATCTGTCTTCATTCCATCCGCCTTTCTCATCGTAGGGAGAAATTTCGTAGCGAAGCCGGGTGGAAACTTGATTTAAATGCGCTGGAATGGGGTCTTTGCCTGCCACCAGGCGAGGGAGAATAATTCCCTGCATGCGTGAGGCAAATGGCTCATCAATAAACCACATGCCTGAAAAAGTTTCTGCCGTCACACTAGCGTACGTTTGATTTTACATAAATCGTCAGCTACGAAATAGCAGAATAAGAAGTCAATAGATCAGGACAAAAAAAAGTCAGCCCGGCTGCAAAGCAACCAGGCTGATTGGAATATCCCTCCTCTAAAATTAATGGTGCAATGTATGCAAAGAATTCATGTTTGCAATACTCTTTAATGGGTATGCAAAAAATACAGCCCGACCGCAAGAGCAGTCGGGCTGTATTGACATATATCCACACCATTAAAGTGCTAATTTAAAAAAATCCAAATCAATTGACCCACCATTTACGGCCAAAAAGACGTACAATACCGTAAAAAAGGTAGGCTTGCCACTTCGGTACACCCTCTCGGAGCATATCAAACAAAAAGTCATGATCGGCCCAGTACCTGGCTTCTTGCGGTCCTAGCTCATTTTCCATTACCTTTTGGTCATACCACCAATCATGCTTAATGGCGGCATTGGTCCACCGGCCATGTGGTGGGAACAGACTCCACAAAATCCGTGGTACTGACGCGAAGTCCGTTTTGTAGCCGGCAGAAATGATCATCTTTCCACAGTCACAATCTTCCACAATTTCAAACCAATCAATCTTTGCCTGGGGCTCTACGCATTTCCGGAGCCGGATGTCAGGATACTTCGTCATACCAGGCTTCTAAAATCGTCAAACACCCCACTTTCATCCATGCGTTGAATCAGAAATTCGTCCAGGATCTGATGGATCTGACCCAAGGCAAGGGCCAGGGCTTCACCCGTTTCAGGATTTCTGGGGACAAACGCAGCCAAAAATGAATATTCGCCAACGGCACCTTCGGGAATGGCTCCTTCGGAATCTGGATAAACGCGAGCACCTGTTAACGAATCGACCAACTTATCATCACTCGTTTCAACCGTGCGGTTTATGGCCGGCGACTCAATGCCGTACCAGGGTGCTCCATCTTTTACATGCGAGATGCGTAGGGTATAGGAGCCCCGGCGCTCATTGGGCATATCTACCCGCGCCAATATTTCTACAAAGCGCTCAACTGAGGGAGCGTCAGGATGATTTGAAATTTTCATTACGTCCAGGGAGTTATTTGGATGGTACAAAAGCCTGATCCGGTTAACGGCAGGCTGAAACTCGTATTTGCCGCATTAATCAGCGTGGTTGAAAGCGTAGTGCTTCCTACGGTACAAGCCGCATCTTTATGCAAAATTGAATAGAAAAAAGGCCACGGTCGATTGATCGTGTAGGTATCTCCCGCTTTTAGCATCAATGTTTGCGGGGTGCTATCCACATTCTCATACTGCGGAGAGGCGTCGTTTACCGGATCAATAATTTTGAGATAATTGATTATGTTCCGGACAATAGAGACAGCTGTACTAATGGAATTGCCAGTGAATTTTAGACTTACCCAAAAGTGATTAGTATAGGAATTAGCCGGTCGCTGAATCGGAATCTTTATATTCTCAACAGCCGATGCGGGTGAGGCTGCTCCAATAATAGCGGTATAACTACTTGCACCACCGGTGTTTCGATAGCCTACAACCTTGCTTTGCCTGATGCTTGAAGCACTTCCGACTGCTCCGGAATAAAAAGAAAAATGTTTCGTAACCATTTTCTGCATCACCCAGCCAACGGCAAAACCAGAACCCACACTCAGTTCCAGATCGCAATAAATGCCCATACCTGGTAGGAACTCTACGTAAGCTATTTTTGCGTTGGCACCATCTCCCTGAAATGTAATTGGAAATGTAAATTCAATGTCGTTCATGGACTGTTTACAAATTACAATTCGTCCATTGAGCGTAAAAATTACTTTGTCCAGAAAATTAACCTGTTCAAAAGCATTTTCCCCAAGTGTAACAGTACCACTGTTCCGGGTATAATTCGAGTCTCCGCCCAGCGGATTATAGATCACGCTTCCCGAATTTGTTCCTGAGAACATAACGGTATTATTCCCTATATTGAGATTTATACCTCGAATAGAAATATTTTGTTTGGTGTAACTCATCCAGGCCTGGGCACCACGTTGCACCAAATTGATTGTTCCCTGGGCCAACATATAGGAAGTGAGGTTGGCACCACCTACCGGATTACAGTTCTCAGTTTGAAGGGTCGGAACGCCGGAGTTTGGTGTAAACATAGCGTTCAAACTGAATAGACTTAGTTTGTAGGGCTGTTCATAAGCAGTCGGTCCAGATCCGAACGTTTTCTTCCGGAAATACAGACCCGTTCCGGCATTGAATGCAAAGGCAATGAACGGTACATTGATCATCACGTCCTGCGTTACTTCAACAACTCCGCCCTGGATCTGGACAATGACCAAATTGAATTTGTCCGAAACGATTGCAGCTAGTCTATGCAAAGAAGCAATGGGGGAGTTCACTGCGCCCGTATTTATATCCGAGCCCGACACTGGATTTATATAGATAGTAGTTTGCAGGCTACTAAACCGGGTAGGGTAGTCAGCCATTAAACCATTGGCCTGTACCCGAATATCATCTGCCCACTTGCCAGTATCAGAAAGTGCTTCAAGAACATCCAGGTTGCTTACACCTTCGGAGCCGCCAACTCCACGGATGGGCCTGATCAACCTGGCGGTTATGCTGTCAATGAATTGTTGGAGACTTGCGAAATAAGCCATTGTCGAGAGTTATTAAGTATTGAAATGTAGGCCAAAGTGGTAGGAGAACTGTCCCTGTGGAAAAAGCTCTTGAAGTTCGAAACTGGTAATCTTATAGGAGGGGAAAGAGAAACTACCCTGAATAGCTACCAGAAGAATGTTTTGGCCGCTTGCTGTCCGGCTCCTTTGCAGCCTAAGGCCAAACTCTTCATTACCACTGATCCAGGCTATATCATTATAGTCTTCCCATAGCACTACCCAATCTTGGTGCTGATGAGTGATCAGCCATTGAAGCAGGCTGGTGGATGGCTTTGGGATCTCAAATGAAAAAGAGGTGTCAAAGGCCAGGCCCTGTTCATTTTCAAAAGCACTTTCAGAAAAACGGATGGTTTTGGGAGGCAGCGAAAAAGTAAATCCCTGAGCTCCCTCTTTAACGATCAGACCCGAAAACGGAATTTCGTACAAGGGCCCGTACCCCGGGAACCGGACAGGATCCATTACGCTGAATACATCCTGTTTTCTCAATAGCCTGATCCGCCGCACAAAGCCAGCGTTTGTGTCCTGATCAAATCCACCAATTTCCTGAACTGTAATCATACATAGCAAGTTGGCAATAGCCCTAATCCCTTACAAGGACACCTTTTTTGAAGGGCATACAGCAAGGGACACAAAACCTATAAATCAGGACAGCTTTCTTTGAAAACAGGACATAAAAAAACCTCCTGTTTTCAGAAGGCTTTACAACTATTCAGAGACTTTCTACAAATGTGCTCTTGCCCGTTGGGCTACTTTGAAGGCTGCATCCAGATCGTAATCTTCACTCGAAATGCCATATTCCTCATAAAACTTTCGTACGGCACCCTGTTCGGATAGAAGCAGGGTCATCCGGCCCTGTACATAGAAGACCATTGCCATTTTGAACCATGCTTCCAGGCCCATACCGATTCTGGCCAAATGCCCATCGGTCACCAGCTGATAGTTTATCTTAAATGTTGGATTAATGACAATGGTTGAGTACTTGCTGACTTGCGCAGGCATGTAATCAACCCCGAGGTCATTACGATCGAGCGGGTGAAAGCTCAGGACCGCCAGTAGGATCTCGCCCAGCCAGTGATCCTTCCGGATGTCGGAAGGTCCCGGCCCCAGGTTGATCGGGTGCTCTAAAAAAGTTTTGACATGTGGTTTCACAGGAATTTCGAGTTGCATCGCTTCTAAGGAAAAAATAGTAAATTAGCCCCGGCCAAAGTACTAGTTACTTATTTTTACTGAGTGGAGCCAACCCTTAAATTTCTGTATTTGAATCATTGAGAAGGCCAGGCATCACTGATACCTGGCCTTCTCACAAGGCCCTATTCATTTTTGCTACCAATACTCTTCAATATATCATTTTATTTATATAAAGCCCTATTTGTATAAAAAATAATTATGCAATAGGTATTATACTTCGAGCAGTTCTTCCCAGCGTGTTGTGTACCGTCTCGACCTCCTTTCTTGCTTGAGATGCCAACTTCGATCATAACCCATTTTTGCAACTTTTATAGAATCACGACCCATGCGACGGTTTAACTTATCAAGCGCCATCATTGCTTTACGATCAATTGCACGTTTTTTTTCGTCGAATGCAAAAAGATCCGTTTGAATTTGCCCCTCTGGTACAATTCCGCTCACCATTACACCAGCCTTTTTATAATTATACTTTTCACGAAATATAATTTTCAATGCTTTCAAAGCATAGGCAATCATTTCAATAGAAGAATTTGACGCAACGGGAAACTGTATAACTCGGTTGCCATGGTATTGTGGCTGATCAGTGCGGAAGCGGTTTGTAAATACAAAAACGTGAATCAAATTTGCAGCTGAGTTTTGCCTTCGGAGTTTTTCTGCACATCTAGCTGCAAATGTCGCAACGGCTTCTTCCAAAACTTTAAATTCGGTAACTGGATGGCCAAAGGATCTTGAGGTACAAATGCCTTTTTTAGGCTGTGGCTGATCATCAAGTTGATAACATGACTGGCCGCACAATTCACGTACCATGCGCTCACCTACTATGCTCATGTGCTTTTTGATCCAATTTAAGTTAGCGTTAGCCAGTTCCAGTGCTGTATTGATGTTATACTCCCGGAGTAAATTGGCGTACTGTCTTCCAACTCCCCAAACATCATCTACCTGGGTCTGGGATAAAGTATACTCCCGAATGGTTTCATTCCCAATGATATACACTCCATTATCTGAACGCTTTTTTGCAAAGCGATTGGCAATTTTTGCAAGTGTTTTCGTAGGCGCAATGCCAATGCATACAGGAATACCAGTATACTGAAAAATAGTATTTTTTATGTTTAGGGCCAGTTCTGTGACATTTGTGTAAGGCATGTTTCCAAGTTCCACAAATGCTTCATCAATGGAATATATTTCCATAGCTGGGACCATAGAATATAATACTTGCATTACCCGAGCTGACATATCCCCGTACAACGCATAGTTTGAAGAATAGACATGAATATTGTTCTTTTGGAATAGCTCCTCATTCAGAAAGCCTGGCGTACCCATTTCTATTCCAAGTGCCTTTGCCTCATTTGAGCGGGCAATGACGCATCCATCGTTGTTGCTAAGTACAACAATGGGCTTTCCATTAATCTTAGGATTGAACACCCGTTCGCAACTGGCGTAGAAATTATTGCAATCTATTAATGCGTACATGCCTATTGCTTATGTATTGTATAGGTGACCACTCCCCAAATCTGAAATTCAGAATCCTCTGGAATATAAATTGGCTCGTAACCTGGATGTTCAGGTATGAGATAAGTGCCTTTCTCAGTCCATGCTAATCGTTTAACTGTAAATTCACCTTCCAGGACCGCTACAACCACACTTCCTGAAACAGCAGGCTTTGAACGATCGACAAGCAGGATATCGCCAGCTTTGATGTTGGCACCTTCCATACTATTACCTTTTACCCGTACGCAAAATGTGGCCGCAGGGTTCTGAATGAGGTATTCATTAAGGTTGAGTTCCAACTCAACATAATCGTCCGCAGGAGACGGGAAACCAGCCATAACTGGGCAGGTGTACAACGGCAGACTTATTTTGTAGGTATCAGTCATTCTAAAATATATTTTAATTATATTATAATTTCTGCAACTATAATAAAAATAAAACATATATCTGTAATTTTTTTGTCTAAAGACCAAAAAACCCTCCCGTTTTGGGAGGGCGCCTAAGTAGGGAGGTGGAGGGGTTACAAATGATTTTGGTCTTATGGAGATGAAAATAACTATTGAAGAATTGTATTTTATTGGAATCACTAAGTTAATATTTGATGCAATTAGAATCAAATGGCTAGTTAGCAATTTAATTATTTGATAATGAAGGTGTTCAGTCATATTTGATGGATTTTTTTTAAAATTGGGATGTTTTAACCCTTCCCAAATGGAATATAGAGCATCAGAGGCATTATGTGAAATCTTGTTAAAGAATGATTTTGTTGATACTACGCATATACCCTATCCTGGATATGCGAAGCAAATGAAGGATAGAGGTTTTGATCCAGGCTTCATGAGAAGAAAATTGTCATTTGGGGGCCCACGTGGAAGAAATCATATTTTATTTGTTGAAGGCTCATTTCTAATTTATGTAATGGGTAATTATATAAAACCTGGTTTATTTTTCTCTTTGAGGCCCGAAGAATTGAAATCGGTTATTGCATTCTTTAAATGTGATGCATTCTCTCGTAGGAAGCTTTTTTCTGATCACAATGGTAAGATTTATGAATTGTATCAGGTATTACGAGAAATGCAGGAAGAGCCTAATTTCTATACACAGAAGCGATATGAGCTATTTAGAGAGGAGTTTGAAAATGTAAAGTTGTAGAGGGCTTTGAAACTTTCTGAATCTAAAATGAAAGAGACTGTCTCAAAATTTGATTTGAAACAGTCTCTACCCCATCAGCAAGGTTTATACCTAAATAGTTGCCTGCCATTTTCCAAAACGTTTGACTGTTTAGCAATATGGAAAAGTTTACGTGTTAAAAATCGAAAACAAAAGATAATTTGGTGGGACAGCTGCTGCACTTGATGCTGCGGAGCATGATCTTGACCATTTCGACCAGGCTAAATGGCTACTTTCCAATGTTTCGCAGATACCAACCATAGAATATTTGGTTTTCATTAAATACCGAAGCTTTAAAATAGCTCTGGCTTTATGGGATTGGGCTTCAATCCACGTTTCGTTAATTCATAATCTATCCCGCATAACACCATTTGTAATTCCGGCGAAATATCTTCCTGTTGAAATCTTCGATGCAAAATCCTGGAAACCGAAACCGGTATTTGGTAATGGTAAGATTTTCCCTTGTCTGTTTTTCGGGAAGCTCGGATGTACATTACTTCCAGTTTTAAAGAAAATTCGGCCAATACAATCAGTTCTTCCCGCGCCTGAGGGTTTTGGGCTATTCGCTCAGCGACTTGCACATAATTTCTTAAATCTGTGAGCTCATGCAGGTTGAGCTTAATTCGTAATGGCTCCATTTTTTACCAGTTAAACTGTTTCTCCATTTTCCAGACCCCATTCTCGAACTGGTAGATTTTGTTATCAGCCCCGGTATCTTTATTAATTCTGGTGTCAAAGATTGCGGCAGAATGCACCTTCCCTCTGAAATAGGTCTCCATGATCCGGAACATTTCGTTTACAGCATCGCCAATATTCCTGATCCGGGGCTGAGCCCACTCATTGGACCACTTGGACCACTCATTGCCATCGTGGAATTTAACGACCATGTAGCAGCTGGCCATTTTTCGTTGCTTATCTTTCTGCTCCTGGGTCAGCGGTTTACGCTTGGAGGTCTGCTGTCCTAAAAATCGACGATCTTTCATTTGCTTAGATGTGTTTATAAATGGATAACTGCTTAAATTTTAATCAATCGGTATAATACCCCATACCGTCACCTTCCATGTAATTTTCAACATACACAATTACTTCCTTTGACACTTCTCCACCTGCCCGGCGGGTTCGTTGGGCGGCCTGAAAGCGTGGTGACTGAAAATTATGGGTTTGGCGATCAAGATATTGTTTGGCAAAACGTTCCCGGTATTTGGCGCCCAGGCCTGCGAATAAAGCATCATAGTATTGATACAATCCGAGTTCAGTTTTGCCGGCCACCTCTTTGCGGGGTGGTAGCCCCATTCGTAGTTTCAGGAAGTCACGACGGGCAGTAATGAGCAATCGATCACAGCGTTTTCGGTGAGCATACGCATCTCGTTGCCGTTTCTGCTCAATTTTATCCTTCTTCATCCAGGCTTCAATGCCAATGAATCCGAGATGGTTTTCTCTGTCAAAATAGCCTTTTCCGGCGATGACCACTGCGTATGGATCCGGTCGATAGGCATCCGGGTGTCGATCAAAGTAGCGTCCGGCTTTGTCAAGTTTGCTCAGCTGATAGACTTGTACGTTTAGCCATTCTGCATCCGAAAGTGGATCGGTAAAATTGTTGTAAACACCTGCCATTATGGCGTATAGGGCTGCTTCCTGCTCCTGATCATTGAAATCGCGTCCCGGATAAATCACTCGCCATGCATAAAGCCAGAACTCAACGAGCATTTTGAGATGCATTGGGGCGAGATCCTTAGGGTTACGACGAGGTGTTGTGGGTTTTGGTAGCCGTAGGGAGGTCATCGCCTGCCGGGGCCGCACGCCGCCGCCCCCAACTTGATCTTCTCTCCGTCCGGCAGTATTGAGGGGTTGCTGGCCGACAGCTGTGGTTTCTGCTCGACCCCTCTGTCCCTGAACGTTCTCTCCGTGTTCAACCAACATATCCACTTTCCTTGTTTCTTTTTTTTCTATTATCTCTATGTAGGTACTATTAAGCGGAAAATTTTTCGGGTTTTCCCCTTCAAATTGCGGTTTTGGAGCATTTTTAAACTCATTGACAGAGGCTTCTGATTCGGGCTCAAACAGGAATTTTGGGCTTATCCACACTTCAAAATCCTTCCTTGTCCCATGAAATTTTGTTTGGATATAGCCCAGCTCCCGGAGCCTGGAAAGATGGTTTCTGACGGTTCGATCGGTGCATCGACAAAAGGGGGCGAGACGTACGTTATTGGTACGTAGACCAGGCGGTGAATCTTTGGTATAGGCTCCATCAGCCATCATGGAAGCCGTGCGGTTATAGTTTCGTACATACTCGGTTACCAAAGCGTGGAAGGTGGTACTGATTGCTTCCGGAATCAAACCGACCCTGCGGTGTATGAGTTGAACATCTGGTTTGCCATCTGCTGTCATAATCCTTCGTTCAACAGCTTGCATTGGGCAGCTATTGTTATGCTCATCAATGGCCTTATAGGCCCGCCGTACTACATTTGATATCTCAATTCTGGGTAGCATACAGGCGTAGGAGTGGGGTTAGTGACTTCATTTTGTTCATACCAAATTGACAATTGCATAAAATTTTAAACAAACCTTCCCTTACCCACGCCAGGCGTTACCCCGGCGTGGTTTGGGCACTCATGTAGAATTCTGCTCTACCCTGTGAAAGCTCCGGGAATCGAACCCGGCCTCACCAATACCTACATTCAATTTCCACTCTGAGGGCTCCAGCGGCTTTCTTCATGCCTGAGTAAGCAGACAGCACCTTACATTAGTATCCCGTTCTCACGTTTACTCACTTTCCTGCTTTTCTCAAATACTCCTTCATCGCATCATCTCGTTTCCTGATGAGCCTTGACCGGCTGCATCCCCAGCGCATATACACCAGCCAGGGATATTTATTTTTTGATTCCCGGACCGCCCATTCCCAAAAAACGAAAAGCGCTGCTGATGCTTCTAATCCGGAGGAGTCCTCTAATTGCCCGCACAAGGCCGCTGCCCAGGTACGACTTTGGCCTATTGTTTTGCTTTCGTGCTTCATAATAATTGTCAGATTGAGCCATTCAATTTCTCTGAAATCTTCGTTATCGAAAGGCCAAGAAATGCTTCATGCAAGCCTTTCATTGTAAATGATTTTTCGACGCTCGTAATCATAAATTCAGCAGATCTGCCGGTGAATTCGCCCTTTATTGCGCACCGTTCTTTGATCATGAGTCTGTCACCAACGCAAACTTTTTCATCAAAAAAAACCTGTTCAATAATCAGGAACTTCAATCTACCCTGGATCAAATTTTCGTAGCGAATGGGCGTGGAAGTGATGGTGTATTCATTCATGACTACCTCCTTTCCCACAAAAGCGGACGTGAGCTCCACGAGCCTGTTTAGAGTTAAATCTTTTCCCACAATCGGGGCAGACAAATAGCCCAGCTATATCAGTGACTTTTCCTGGATCAACTTGTGAAGCTTTTATTGGTAGTTGATTTCCCCGGCGTTCTTCTGCCTTTTGAACTAGCCAGCTGTTGGGAGCCAACATAAGCTTCCGACATAGCCGTGCAATAGCCGTCAGATGATGGTATTCCTGAATCATATCTCCCTCACATTCAAGCATTCGCTCGTAGTGATTTTCCAGTTTTTCCTTGTAGTAGGATATTAAATGCATTGCATTAACTGTTTCAGAGTTTTTACCAACTTTGGTTTATAGCGCAACATGGGCGTTGCCGTATATACCTTTGCTTCTTTTCGGAAACCACCGGTTGCGCCAAGTGCAAGTAGGGCATCGTTCCATTTTGAGGTAGGGATATACCCCACCAGTCTACCGTCCACCCGGACGGTACATTGATTTTCAATCGTGATCATTTGCTTAGATGTATAGTTGAAAATTGGACTCTAAAATGCTTTCATTATGGATCTGAATTATTCAGTCCTTTGGCTATTTGCCTTCCCCAGGCAAGGATTGCCAGACATAGGAAGATGTATAGGAATATGTAAATCATTTTCTCGATGTAGTTGAATTCATTTTAAAATGGGCCTGTGCTGCGCTCCTCAATCCTCATGCATTCCATTGCAGCATCAGGCCCTTACTGTGTGTGTAGATGGCAAAGCCATGTGAATTACCTAATCAGAGAATAGTGCTGGTATTGCCGTGTTTTTGATTTTGAAGAGTTCTTCTGCTTTTGGGATATTCTTACATATAATGGTTTTCAAAATCGTTGGCATTTCAACCATCTTATGATCTGGCTTGACTGTCCAGTTATAGAACCTCTGATGACTAATTCCAGCGGCAGCTAGGTCTTCTAAAACCTTAGCTTTTACAGATCTTAGTTGGCGCTTATAAAGCAATCCGAGCTTGTTTTTTGGTTTTCCCATCGCCTTGTATTATTTACCATTTGCACATTTGCATTGATTTTCTATCAAATACTTTGTAGAATTGTGCAATTGTTGATGCAATAATATATCAAATGATTTATAAAATCAAGCATTTGATAGATTTAAATTGCTAATAATTCACAATTGGCTAATAATCAGACGATTATAAATTGATGATGTGATTAGGTTTTAATGGCGCAATTGATTGTGTTGCAGGCATTAGTCTACCAAATGACAGTTTTTTGATATTTCTAAATCGGAATATTTAGTTGCAAGAGGCGATTGGAAAACAAGAGAGGGCCAGACGAGGATTTATGCCATGTAGATTTTCAAGATTTTACCTGACTCGACAAATTATTATAGCTTATAAATCAAATAATTGGAATGGAAAAAACAGTGAATCACCGAATTAATGAGCTGATAAGTTCATTAAATAAAAATCATAAGACATTTGCCGAATCAATCGGTAAGTCTCCAACAGTAATTTATAATACTGTCAATGGACGAAATAAACCCAGTTTTGATGTACTTGAAGCCATTTGTGAGATTTATCCACAGGTGAACGCTGGGTGGCTCTTAAAAGGTGAAGGAGAAATGTTTGCATCTTCATCAAAATCGAATTTGATAGATCAGTCACCAGACAATTATTTGCAAGATCATATCAAACGTCTTGAGGACAACTTTTCTAAGCTAGCGAATCAATTGGAGAAAAAGGATGAGCAGCTCGAGAAAAAAGATGAGCAGATCGAGCACCTGCATGAAATGTTAAAAATTGCTCTGGGAAAGTCTGAGGGTGTATCCACAGAGCCGGTTTGTGATCCAAAATTCAGTTCAAAAAAGGGGGCAAAAACTCCTTTTTTTGGGACTCCAAGTCACAAATTCGGGTACACTCCTTGCACCTTAATGGTAGCGGGCTCATTTTGAGGTACTTGTGTGTTCAAAATAGCGATTCTCCGAATCCCTACGAGACCACAAAAGCGGCCAAATCATTTAGATTTGGCCGCTTTTTTTACAAAGTACCACCTCTTTTTACCTATTTGCCACCTTCTTCTTAATTCATGAAGGTGACACTTTCAATGCTATCGCAGATTCAAGAAAGCAAACTTTACCTCTTTAATTCCACCTTTTAATCTGGATTATAAAAAGCAGTTGGCCAGGCCATTTTTTCGGTAAAATTTACACAAGACAGCTCATTTTGTCAACCTCTAATCCTTCCGAATCTCTCCCCAAAAATCATCATTAATGGGTTTGAGGTAGTTATTGCCGGTCCAGGAGGGGGCAAAAATTTCTTCTCCCTGCCAGAACGCCGGTGTGATGGAAACGGGCGTAACGCGCCGTTGAGGTCGTAGGTAAGGTTTGTTAAAATAGCGTCGGTGCAGGTTTCGGAGGTGGGGCTCCATGCCTTTAATTTCGGCTGGACAAAAGGACATCGCCAGGTGAATAACCTGCACGCCGGCCGTGTAGCTTTTTTGAAATTCCCGGTTCATTTGAGTCAGGTCAATGCCTGAGCAGTAAGGGCCGTCGCTTCCAAGGTCAATCGGGTCGTACTCGTTCATGCTGATTTTTTCCATGCCCAAATTGACCGCATTGACCAGTAACTTCCGGTGGTTGTCGGTGCGGTCAATGCCATCGGTTCCAAACAGGGCGTCGGCCTCGGCGGCTTGTTGTCCCAGGTTGGCGTGCAGATACCAGGCATTTTGGGGCGAGCCTACGTCGGGATACATAAATACCGTCAGCAGTTTTCCCTGCGAACCTTCTTTGACCGCCTGGGCAAAGTTTTGAAAGTAACGGGTCAGGTTGAGCGAAATATACCGGGCAAAGTCTTTGCCTGCCTCATCACTCATGTCGAGTGCGGCACCGGCGTCCCATTCGCGAATAGTGGGCCTGACGTACGGCTGCCCGCGTTCCTGTCGAAACAGCCGGAAGCCTTCCTGAAAAACAGGTTCAAAACCGGTAATTTCTTTGGGCCCGCCGGATCCTTCGCCAATCACCGGGTTGGTAAATTCCTCGGCACTTGCTGTGCCAATGCTCATGTAATAGCCTCCTTCATAAGCACTTAGTTCCTGAGCGAGTGCGTGTACGGCCCGGTAAAGTTTGGCGTTTACAGGTTCAGACGCCAGCGAACCCATGCGTTTGGTTCCATCCAGTTCGTGCGGCCTGCCCCGGTGTCCGGTCACTTGGTGCCCTTCGGGAATGAAGCCGTCTCCCTGCATGCGCCATGGCCAGAAAAATACGCTTAGTTTCAACCCCCGGGTCCGGCAGTAGGCAATCACTTTTTGCAGGCCTTCCCTGGTAAACTGCCCCTCGGTCGGCTCCCAGTCGTTCCAGCGAACGCACAGCCGGATGCCCGTGATGCCGTAGCCCCAGGAAAACCGAAAGGCCTCGATGCGTTCGGGCCAGTCGGGATGAAGACCATTTTTGGCATCAGGCTCGTAGCCGTAACCGGTAGTGTTCAGAAATAATTCGTAGGAATCCCGGGAAGCCGCCCGCGCCTTGCTGCGTTTGGATACGTGCGTAAGGGCAGCATTAACAGCAGGAGGGGAAATCGTGAACGATTGCTGATCGGTGCCGGTACAGGTTGTTCCAGAAAGAACCAATTGATACGTTCCCGGCGATTGGTTTGGATAGTGAATGCGGATAACATTAGAAGCAGGCACTACCTGTCCGGAATGAATGGAGCGTCCTTCTTTTTGGATTTCGTAGCTGAGCCCAAAGATATTTTCTCCATGAAACTGCACCCGCGCGCCCGTTTCCGAAATTTCGCCAATGCCCATGATTTTTGGGCCTGCGGTACACGGAAGGGCAATCGGCAAAGCCTTCGGCTCGCTCGTGTGGTTGTTTTGTGCTGAACAAAAAGTAGCCAAACAACTCAGAAGAATACAGAACCAACCGTAGGTATTCATGGTAGATCTTGTTTTGGATACTTACCCTCTTTCCTAAACCCTTTCAGGGAAGTGCAAAAGCCACGTAGCTATCTCCTTTTTTGGTGCCAAGTTTGGTGCCGCCGCAGGCAATCACGACGTATTGTTTGCCGTTGGCTTCGTAGACTGACGGAGTGGCAAAACCACCTGCGGGCAGTTCTGTTTGGAAAAGCAGTTTACCAGTGCGCTTGTCAAACGCCCGAAACATGCCGTCTTTGGTGGCAGCAATAAATAGAACACCACCTGCTGTAACCACCGGTCCGCCGTAATTTTCGCAGCCCGTCGGCGGAATGCCCTTTGCGCTAAGTTCTTTAAACTCCCCCAACGGAATTTTCCAGGCATATTCTCCGGTGTTTAGGTTCAGGGCACTCAGCTGTCCCCAGGGCGGGTTGATGCCGGGGTAGCCGTTTTTGTCCAGGAACTTGTTATATCCATCCATTTTATAGGGCAGCGGAAACGTGGTCGCCTGTACGCTTTTCCCTACTTCTTTTTTTTCTTCATTAAATAAATAGGCCATCAGAGCCGCTCGTTCTTCTTCTTTGAGATAACCAAAGCCTGGCATCATGCCTTTCCCGTTTTTTACCAGCGTATGCACATAATCCCGGTCCCGGCGGGTACCAATGTCTACGAGTGAAGGATACCCACTTTGAGGATTTCCGGCACGTTCGACGCCGTGGCACGCGGCACAGTTGATGCGGTACACCCGCTGCCCCGGCGTCAGGTCGGCGAGTTCATTGGCTTGCAGAACGGGTTCCATTTTCATGACCCAGGCCATTTCGTTGGAATTGATATACAGCATTCCCGACTCGGCATCGTAGGCCGGGCCGCCCCATTCACCGCCGCCATCAAAGCCAGGAAAGATGAGCGTTCCTTCCTCGGACGGAAGTTCAAATTGGTTTTTATGTCGAATCGTCCGGAGCTTAGCCAGCAATTCTTCTTTGTCTTCTGCGTACGGGTTTACGTCAGTTGGGCCGATCGTTTGGCGGGAAAATGGCGCCGGACGGAGTGGTACGGGTTGGGTAGGCGAGGGGAACTCACCCGGAAGTCCGTTGGTCGGGACGGGTATTTCTTTGATAGGAAAAAGCGATTTGCCCGTCACCCGGTCAAACACAAACACAAAACCCGACTTAGTGATTTGTGCTACGGCATCAATGACTTTGCCTCCGCGCCGCACCTGCACCAGCGTAGGCGGCGAGGGCAGGTCACGGTCCCAGACGTCGTGATGGATAAACTGAAAATGCCATTTACGCTTTCCCGTAGCGGCATCCAGTGCCAGCAGGCAGTTGGCGTACAGGTTGTCGCCGGGACGGTTGCCGCCATAGAAATCATAACCCGCCGATCCCGTGGGTACATACAGAATACCCCGCTCGCGGTCTACGGCCATGCCCGCCCAATTGTTGGCAGCGCCTACGTCGGTATTTTTCCAGTTGTCTTTGCCCCAGGTTTCGTAGCCAGCCTCGCCCGGATGCGGAATCGTTCGAAATGTCCAGGCCAGAGCACCTGTGCGCACGTTGAACGCACGTATGTGGCCGGGGGCGGCATCGGGGCCTTCCGAAAGCCGAACGGGCATTACGATCAGATCGTTATAAATTGTGCCGGGTGTGTTGGAGCAAATGAACTTATCCTGCGCATTTTCGGGCAATCCGAGGCGGAGGCTCACCCGCCCACCGTCGCCGAACGACTCAATGATTTGCCCGGTTTGGGCATTGAGTGCATAGAGCCACGGCCCGGCGGTAAACAGAATTCGTTTGTCGGAGCCATCGGCCCAATAGGTCACGCCCCGGCTTGTGTTGTACCATTGCGGGTCGCGGGAGTCGGCAAAGCGCCACAGTTGTTTGCCCGTGGCGGCATCGAGCGCAAAGACCTGCACCGAAGGCGTAGTACCAAACAAAACGCCATCCACCACAATGGGATTGCACTGCATTTGTCCGCTGTCACCGGTTTGGTACTGCCAGGCCATCGTCAACTGACTGACGTTTTCGGGCGTAATTTGTTTGAGTGGAGAATAATGCGCCCGGTCCGGACCACCCAGATACTCGCGCCATTCGGAAGTACCGACGGAGGAAATTTGTGTAAAATTGACCAGCAGAGCAGCCGCAACAGCAGCCGTCAATAACAGGAGGTAGTATTTGATTTTCATAAAAAAACCGGGTAATTACTTTTTACATAAAAAGTAATTACCCGGCCTGTCTTACTAACTAAAACTTACTCAGAACCAGCCTGCTCCCAAATTGCGGAAAGGCCAGGGAATCGAAATCAAAATCAGGATGAGCGCCATGCCATAATAGAAAAGAATGGTGCGGTGCTTCAAACCGGCCACGGCCTTGCGCGAACGAACCCGTCCGACGGTGATCAGCACAAGCGCCACGATCATCATCAGGCTGTGCTCAACGGTATAAAAACGATACAGTTTGTCGGCCATCATGCTGAAATCAACTTTGGGGCTCATCACATACAGTATCAGACCGATCAGCAGTTGAATATGAGCGGAAATGAGCGCAAAGGAATAAAGCTTGTTGTCGTTGCCGTCGTTTTGCTGCCATTTGGAATAGGCCGAGCCGATAGCGGCAATCAGCAGGGCAAGCACGACATAGCGTAGGCCCGAATGCGCATGTACAAGAATGTTCATGTTGGTGAAAATTAAAAGGATGAATGATTCTGCCCGCAAAGGTAGTCCCGAAAAAGAGTCTGTACAAATACAGCGAAAGGGAGGAACGAAAGAAAGGAATTACCTTTGGGGCTGTAAAAAACGTTTTGCATCAAATTTACCCCTATGATTTTATACAACATCACCGTCAACATCAGCCGAATGGCCGAGCAGGAGTGGCTGCATTGGATGCGTACGGTACACATTCCCGATTACCTGGCCACGGGCCTGCCGGTTTCGCACAAGGTTTTGCGACTTTTAACCGAAATTGAAAACGAAGGAACGACTTATTCCATTCAGTTTGAATTTAATTCGCTGGAAGATTTTCAGCGCTATCAGGACGAGTATCAGGCTGATTTACAACAAAAACTCCACGAAAGATACAAAGAGCGCTACGTTTCGTTCCGCTCATTGCTGGAAGAAATTTGATCGATTCCTGGGGTCAATAGAATTTTATAAGGAAAAAAACATAGGCAGGCCACTTGACATTCTGACTAAAAATGATTTGATTTAGTCTACCGATTCGTCATCCGGCACTGACCGGGACGAGTAGCGATTCGGGATGAAATCACCGATCCCGAAGCGCTATTTTATCTCCGGTCTTCGGAATGAAGAACGGCAGAATGTATGTTTTACCTTAAACAATAGTGCTTATGAGACTGCAAATGCAAGCCATCCATTTCGACGCCGACGCAAGTTTGCTGGCGTTTATTCAACAGAAAATGGACAAACTCGATACGTTCTATGACCGGATCACGAGTGGAGAGGTTTTTCTTAAATTGGATGGAAGTGATACGAATAAGATTCATACCAAGCTTCTGGAAGTAAAACTGTATGTGCCCGGCGGAACAATGTTTGTGAAAGAGCAGGGAACTACCTTTGAGGAAGCCACCGATTTAGCAGTAGAATCGTTGAAAATGCAGGTTAAAAAATTTAAAGATAAACGAAAAGAAACGCGGGCGCCCCGGCTCCCCGAGGTGGCGGAATTGGTAGAAGCAGAAGAAAATGAGATAGAAGACTAACGGCTGCAAGCCTTTTTGTTTAGATAAAATACCCGCGAAGCGGATGATCCTCAGGGATTGTCCGCTTCGTTTTTTTTACTCGCACGGTTACAAATCAACTGGGTAAAAGAGTTTAACTAACCACAAATGATTGTTTGGTAGAGCTGCAAATGGTCAAAACAAATTGGAACCTGACCGGGTAGTAGAACAAAAGCTACTTCTGTTTTTTATAGATTTACAGGTAGTTGCAGGAACCTTCTTTTCCTTGTACTATATGAAGTTTTTTTGTTTTTTATTTCACAAATAACTACTCATGCGTCCCATTCTTATTTTGGTTGGAATCATTCTTTCGCTCGTGATTGGCAAGATTTATTTTTTTCCTTCTTCTTCCTCAAAAAAAAATAGTGAAAAATCAGCACCTGCTGCTGGCAAATCATCGGGCGGAGCGGTGCCGGTAGAAGTGTACGTGGCCAAGCCTGAAAAAATCGATAATATCTTGTATGCTTCCGGTACGGTAGTACCCAACGAAGAAGTAGAGTTGAAAGCCGAAATTGCGGGAAGGCTTGTCAAACTGAATATTAAGGAAGGAGCCGTGGTGGCCAAAGGGCAGCTTATTGCCAAGATCAACGACAAAGATTTGCAGGCGCAACTTGCCAAGCTCGAATACAATGCCGCACTTTCACGAAATATTGAACAACGCCAGAAAAAGCTGATGGAAATTGAGGCGATCAGTAAAGAGGAGTATGAAATTGCGATGAATAATGTCCGAACGCTGGGAGCCGATAAAGAGATTATTCTGGCAGAGTTAGAAAAAACCGAAATCCGGGCGCCCTTTACCGGAACGATCGGCCTGAAAAACGTGAGCGAAGGCGCGTACATGTCGCCCGGCACTTCGGTAGTGACGCTCGTACAGACCAATCCGGTAAAAGTAGATTTTACAATTCCTGAAAAATATTCCCGGGATATTCGCCTGGGAAGCACCGTGCAGCTGAGTCTCGACGGCGATGCGGCGCGCTACTCGGCCCGCGTCATTGCGCTTGACCCCAAAGTAGACGAAAGTCTGCGAACGCAACGCGTGCGGGCCATTACTCAAAATCCCGGTCGGTTGTTTGTGCCGGGAATGTTCGTAAAAGTATTGACCGATTTGAGCGGAAATGCCAATGCACTCATGATTCCAACGGCAGCTATCGTGCCGATTCTGAAAGGGAAAAAAGTATACGTAGTGAAAAACGGGAAAGCGCAGGAAGTACTCGTGACCACGGGCCTGCGCACCGACGACCGGATTCAGGTAACAGAAGGGATGATGCCCGGCGACTCGCTGATTGTGTCGGGAATTATGACCATTAAAGCAGATTCTCCGGTGAAGGTCACCAAAACCACCAACCGTTAAACCTTAGGTAATTCACGAAACTATGAGTATCTCAACTTTATCAATTAAGCGGCCGGTATTAGCCATCGTGATGAACCTGCTCATCATTTTGTTTGGCTTTCTGGGTTTTACCTACCTCGGTACGCGTGAGTTTCCGTCGATTGATCCGCCCGTGGTTTCGATCCGCACAAGCTATACGGGAGCCAATGCCGACATTATCGAATCGCAGATTACGGAGCCGCTCGAAAAACAACTCAATAGCATTGAAGGAATAAAATCCATTAATTCAACGAGTAGTCAGGGTGCCAGTCAGATTACGGTTGAATTTGATATTGGTGCCGACATGGAACGTGCCGCTAACGACGTCCGCGACAAAGTGGGCTCAGCCGTGCGGAGTTTGCCGCTTGATATTGACGGCCCGCCCATTGTGAGCAAGGCCGACGCAAACTCCGAACCGATTATTGTGCTGACGCTTCAAAGCTCTACACGCTCGCACCTCGAAGTGAGCGACTACGGCGAAAACGTGATTGCTCAGCGCCTGCAAACAATTGACGGTGTGAGTGATATACGGATTTTTGGCCAAAAGCGCTACGCCATGCGGATTTGGATGGATCCTGTAAAAATGGCAGCGCTCGGCATTACGACCCAGGATTTGAAACGTGCCCTGGACCGGGAAAATGTGGAATTACCCAGCGGAAAAATCGCCGGAAATAACACCGAACTGACCGTAAAAACCATCGGGCGATTTCGCTCGGAAGAGGATTTTAATAATTTGATTGTAGCCAATACCGCCACCCAAACCATTCATTTGCGGGATGTAGGGTACGCTACGTTGGGTCCCGAAAACGAAGAAACGGTTCTGAGGCTCAATAACGTACCCATGATCGGCCTTGCCATTACGCCCATGCCCGGCGCTAATTATATCGAAATTTCGGATGAAGTAAACCGTCGTTTGGCCGACATCAAGCGCGAGCTTCCCAAAGATTTTGAACTCGAAACGCTCATTGACAATACCATTTTTGTCCGTCGCTCCATTGAAGAAGTAGGCGAAACGTTGTTGATTGCGATTGGGCTCGTAATCATTATTATCTATCTCTTTTTCCGGGATTGGGTAGTAGCATTCCGGCCGCTGATCGATATTCCGGTCTCGCTGATCGGGACCTTCTTTGTGATGTATCTCATGGGTTTTTCTGTCAATGTACTTACGCTGCTCGCTATTGTACTTGCCACCGGTTTGGTGGTCGATGACGGAATTGTGGTCACCGAAAATATATTTAAGAAAATAGAAGAGGGCATGAGCCCCATTGAAGCCGCAATCAAAGGGTCCAACGAAATCCTTTTTGCCGTTTTGTCAACGTCCATAACGTTGGCGTCGGTGTTTTTGCCCGTTATTTTTATGGAGGGATTTGTGGGTAAACTGTTTCGGGAATTTGGGATTGTGATTTCGGCGGCCGTACTCATTTCAGCCTTTGTGTCGCTCACGCTCACGCCCATGCTGAATGCCTATCTTGCCAAAAAAGACCAGAAAAGAAGCTGGTTTTATACCAAAACCGAACCATTCTTTGAAGGTCTTACCAACGGCTACGGGCGGGCACTCAATAACTTCATGAACGTCCGTTGGGTAGCGTTTCCGCTGATCTTACTCACGTTGGGGATGATCTGGTTTTTTGGTAAAAATCTTCAATCCGAACTTGCGCCGCTCGACGACCGCAACTGGTTCAGGCTTTCAATGACGTCTCCCGAAGGCTCTTCATTTGAGTTTATGGACAATTACGTGCAGTCGGTGAGTCAGATGCTGATGGATTCGATGCCCGGAAAAAAAGGCATCATGCTCATTACGGCTCCGGGCAATTCGGGCCTGGGTGCGGTCAATAATGGCAACGGTCGGATTGCGCTCGTGGATAAAAAAGAGCGGGATATGAGTCAGCAGGAGATAGCCGACTGGATTACCAAACGACTCAAAAATCTACCGGATGCCAAGTCATTTGTGGTGCAGCAACAAACTATTTCTGTCGATTCACGGGGCGGGCTACCCGTGCAATACGTGATTCAGGCACCCGATTTTGAAAAACTGCGAGAGTACGTCCCTAGATTCATGGCAGAAATTGCTGATGATCCCACGTTTGCGGTGACGGACGTGAACCTGAAATTCAGTAAACCTGAGCTCGAAATCCGGATAGACCGTGAAAAAGCAAAGGCCGTAGGCGTGTCTGTGGCCGATGTGGCCCAAACCATGCAGCTGGCTTTTGCCGGACAGCGTTTTGGCTATTTTACCATGAATGGACGTCAGTATCAGGTGATTGGACAGTTTGACCGCACCAACCGCGACGAACCGCTCGATCTGAAAAGTATGTTTGTCAAAAATTCACAGGGAAATCTCGTGCAGCTCGACAACATCGTACAAGCCGAAGAAGAAAGTAGCCCTCCGCAACTTTTTCACTTCAACCGCTACATGAGCGCCACGGTGCAGGCGTCATTGGCTCCGGGCAAAACCATCGGCGACGGCATTGCCGTCATGGACGCTGCCCGCGACAAGCTCAACGACGAAAGTATTTATACACAGCTAAGCGGTGCTTCGCGCGATTTTGCCGAAAGCTCTTCCAACACACTTTTCTCGTTTTTTCTGGCGCTCATTCTGATTTATTTTATTCTGGCCGCGCAGTTTGAAAGTTTTGTTGATCCGTTTATCATCATGCTCACCGTGCCGCTGGCGATTGGTGGAGCGGTTTTTTCGCTGTGGTTTTTTGACCAAACGCTCAATATTTTCAGTCAGATCGGAATGATTATGTTGATTGGACTGGTTACGAAAAATGGGATTTTAATTGTCGAGTTTGCGAATCAATTGCGGGAAAAAGGCATGGGGATTCAGGAAGCCGCCCGGCAGGCGGCGGTGTTGCGGTTTAGGCCCATTTTGATGACGAGCCTCGCTACGGTGCTGGGTGCCATGCCCATAGCGCTGGCGTTGGGCTCGGCCGGACGCAGCCGCATGTCGATGGGAATTGTAATTATGGGCGGGCTACTGTTTTCACTCGTTCTGACGCTTTACGTAATTCCGGCGATGTACACGTTTTTATCTCGCCCCAAAAATTTTGAACGTATGAAAAACATTGAACGCATTGCGCACGAAACCGAAGAAGCAGAATGGGTATAGAAAAAATGAAAGACAAAATATCTTTAAGTGAAGGCTCTAAGAGGTTTAATTTCTTTCTTTTTGGAAAATACAGGAGATTTGTAGATAAAATATCTAATTTTTTTAAACAAAGTCCAATATTAATCTGCTTTTCTTCAAAAAAAGAGTTTAAAGCCGTAATTTTGCCTATCTGTTTTTGATTTTAAACAACAAACATACTTATGGCAACGTCAACACAAACGTACATTCCGTACAAAGTAAAAGACATTAATCTGGCCGAATGGGGCCGTAAAGAAATTGGCCTGGCCGAAGCAGAAATGCCCGGTCTGATGAAAATTCGGGAAGAATATGGCCCGGCACAGCCGCTGAAAGGCGCACGTATTGCCGGTTGCCTGCACATGACGATTCAAACTGCCGTGCTGATCGAAACCCTTGTAGCCCTTGGTGCTGAGGTGACCTGGTCATCATGTAATATTTTCTCTACGCAGGATCACGCCGCGGCTGCTATTGCTGCTGCCGGTATTCCGGTATATGCCTGGAAAGGTATGAATGAGGAAGAGTTTAACTGGTGTATTGAGCAAACATTGTTTTTTGGCGAGGAGCGTCAGCCTCTCAACATGATTCTGGACGACGGCGGCGACCTCACCAACATGGTGTTTGACGTATATCCTGAATTGATTTCAGAGATTAAAGGTCTTTCGGAAGAAACTACGACCGGCGTTCACCGCTTGTACGAGCGCTACAAAAAAGGAACGCTGCACCTGCCTGCAATCAATGTAAATGACTCGGTAACAAAGTCAAAATTTGACAATAAGTACGGGTGCCGTGAGTCGTTGGTAGATTCTATCCGCCGCGCCACTGACCTCATGCTTGCCGGAAAAGTAGCCGTTGTGGCTGGTTATGGTGATGTAGGAAAAGGCTCTGCCGAATCGCTTCGGGGGGCAGGTTGCCGGGTAATGGTAACCGAAATCGACCCGATTTGTGCGTTGCAGGCTGCGATGGACGGTTTTGAAGTAGTGACGATGGACGAGGCCGCCGAGCGCGCCAATATCTTCGTAACGGCTACCGGAAACCTGCGGATTATTTCGGAGCGTCATTTCAAGAAAATGCGCGACAAAGCAATCGTATGTAACATCGGCCACTTCGATAATGAAATCGATATGGCGTGGTTGAACTCTACCTACGGCAGCACCAAGTCGCAGATTAAGCCACAGGTTGACATGTACACAATCGACGGCAAAGATATTATCGTATTGGCCGAAGGTCGTTTGGTAAATCTTGGCTGTGCCATGGGACACCCTTCTTTCGTGATGTCCTGCTCGTTTTCTAACCAAACGCTTGCCCAAATCGAACTTTGGACAAACTCAGAAAACTACGAGAAGAAAGTATACGTACTTCCCAAAGTGCTTGACGAGAAAGTGGCGCGTTTGCACCTTGAGCACGTAGGTGCAAAGCTTGACACCCTCGATCCTGAGCAGGCGGAGTACATCGGCGTAACGTATGAAGGTCCATTTAAGCCTGAGTTTTACCGCTATTGATTCGGAAAGGTTTCAAAGTAATGTATATAGTAAAATACCCCGGCTGTTTGAGTCGGGGTATTTTTTATGGGCAAAATACAGGTTTCATTAATTCATTCCGTTGAGCATCGAAACTTCCACGCTGTTTGCGTTTGGGGTAAATTCCAGCGTCCGAATCGGGAATGGAATCGAAATATCGTGGGCGTCAAAAGCTACTTTAATGGCTTTGATCGCCTCACTTTTGGCCAAAGGAGGTCCGGCTATGTCCTGTTTAATCCAGAACCACATCAGGAAATTAATGCTGCTATCGCCAAATTCGGTAAAATGCAGCTCCACGGGCTTGTCGTCCCGCACAAAATTCAACGCTTCCACCGCCTGCACGGCCACGCGCTGCACGAGGGCAAGGTCGTCCGAGTACGAAACCCCGCAGTCGACCTGCATTCTGCGTTCGCCGGAAGTAGAAAAATTAGTGATTGGGTTTTGGAATATCTCTTTACTGGGAATCTCAATTTCCTGCCCGCCAAAATTATCAATAATAATAGATCGCAGATTGATTGATTTTACTTTGCCAAAATAGCCGTTGGTATCTACCACATCGCCAACTTTAATGGGGCGTTGCAGAGTAATGAATGTTCCGGAAATAAAATTGGCGGTCAGGTCCTGAAAGGCAAAACCAACCGCAAGTGCAATGACCCCGGCACCAGCCAAAAGTGAAGTAACGGTTTTGTCCAGCCCCAAAATACTCAGTGCGCTAAACAGCCCGACGGCTACAATCGCCAACCGTACAAGCGTAGAAACCATCGCCACAAGTGAAATATTATGGGAAAGCTTGCCCATGATGCGGGCAATGATTCGGGCAATGTATTTTGAAATAAAACTAAAAAAAATGATCACCACGAGGGCGAGCAAGAGATTGGGGATTGTGAGGATTGCTGCTTCGTACCAGCGGGAAAGCTTTTTGCCAATAAGGGTTACAAAATCGGTTATTTGGAGAATCATACGCTTTGGTTTAACTAATTTAAAATAGTTACAGCTACCTTTTTTAACGCTCCTCTGCACATATTGTTCCAGCCGAAGCGAATTGTTTGCCCGTTTGGGTGGCATTCGTTTAGCCAAAAGCCGTATCTTTGTGGTTCACATCGCTTCTATTTATCTAATACGTACGCTATGAAATTTGGTGTAGTTGTTTTTCCCGGTTCCAATTGTGACGATGATACGGTTTATACGCTTCAACACAATCTGGGACAGAATGTCGTCAAACTGTGGCATAAAGACCACGATCTGCAAGGCTGCGATTTTATCCTGCTGCCCGGTGGTTTTTCTTATGGAGATTATCTGCGCACCGGTGCGATTGCCCGTTTTTCTCCCATCATGAACGAGGTCATTGAGCATGCCAACCGCGGTGGTTACGTCATGGGAATTTGCAATGGATTTCAGATTTTGGTAGAAGCCGGGTTGCTGCCGGGTGTGCTGCTCAGAAATTTATCCCAAAAATACAGCTGCCGAAATGTGCATCTTTTGCCCCAAAGCAAAAAAGCACTTTTGACCGCTGAACTGCCGCAACGTGCCTACAAAATACCGATTGCACACGGCGACGGTCGTTACTTTATTGATGAAGATGGCCTCAAACGTTTGAATGATCAGGATCAGGTACTTTTCAGATATTGCGAAGCCGATGGGTCTTTTACGGACGAGGCCAATCCAAACGGAAGTATTGATCATATTGCAGGAGTAAGCAATGAAACTTTCAACGTGTTTGGCATGATGCCGCACCCCGAGCGGGCTTCGGATGAAGCCCTGGGCAATATCGATGGACGCTATATTCTCGAACAATTGGTAAGTACAGTTCTGATTTAAGCACCGTTGGTTAAAGCTGAAATCGGTTATAAGTACATAAAAATAGCGGGCGTGTTCACAATGAACACGCCCATTTTTTGTGCAGTATGTATGAAATCTGTCAAATTTCTTACCGCAAATCTACTACTTCAACACCGGGATATTGCTTGGAATTAAAGGCAAAAAAACTGTCGGCCACCTGAACATTCGGTTGAAACTGATCGACGCGGTAGGTTACGCGTTGTCCGTTTTTCTGGGTTATCTTCCAGCTTTTAATCGACTTGTCTTTTTTGTGTACCTTAATTTCTACCTTCGAAACCTGACTTGACGCACTCGTTGGCGAAAGCTCCACTACCTCATACACCTGTCCACCCTCGGTATTTTCTTTAATAAATGCATACTTATACCCTTTCTTGTAAGCCGTATAAATACGCGTAGGGTTCAAATCGCCTACTTCATTTGGATCAAAATCCTGCAAATTAACCTCGTTGGTTTCTTTGATGTACGTAGCCATGGTTTTGCCATCGTTGAAAATTTCCTGTCCGGCCATTTTCAGGCGAAACTTCGTACCCTTTACTGTAGCGTCGCCTTTCATGTCCCGGCCACCTTCCGGCGAGTACGTAAAAACCGCTTTGAACGAGGTCATACTTTTATATTTATTGCTCATTGCGTCCAGAATGCTGGCAGCTCGCTTGTCGTTTTGGGCGGCGGCAGGTGTATAAACACTCAGGCTAAGACCGGCTAACAGGGTCAAAAAAATTCTGAATTTATTTTTCATATTTTTTATGTGTTGGGTTAAAGTTTTTTTAGCAAAAAGGCTGATATAAAAAACAGCTGTTGGGATAAGACAATTTCAGGTATAAAAGGTTTAACATTTCCTGCAAAAGAGGCGTTCCCCGGAATTAGCCAAGACCCATGCTTCTCAGGTGTTGTTCCAGGCTTTCCAGGTCATGGAAAAGCACATCTCTGGCTTTACTTCCCGTAAACGGCCCCACTACGCCGATTTGTTCGAGCTGATCCATGATCCGCCCTGCGCGGTTATAGCCTAATTTCATCTTGCGCTGAATCAGCGATGTACTTCCCTGTTGATGCGTAATTATCAGTCGGGCTGCGTCGGGAAGCAGTGCGTCAAAATCGTCGGTGTCAATTTCTCCGCGACCATCGGCTGCATCGTCGCCTTCATATTCGGGCAGCGGGTAGGGGCCGTCGTACCCGCGCTGACTCCCGATAAAGTCGCAGACATCTTCGATTTCGCGCGTATCAATGAATGGGCATTGCAGGCGCACGATTTCCGAATTTATGGCCAACAGCATATCGCCTTGTCCCACCAATTGTTCGGCGCCGCCCGTGTCCAGAATGGTACGGGAGTCGATGCTGGAAGTAACTCGAAAGGAAAGGCGAGCGGGGAAGTTTGCCTTTATCAGGCCCGTGATAACTTTTACAGAAGGTCGCTGCGTAGCTACCACGAGGTGAATTCCAACGGCCCGGGCGAGCTGCGCCAACCGGGCAATGGGCGTTTCGACTTCTTTTCCGGCGGTCATCATCAGATCGGCCAACTCGTCAATAACTAATACGATATAAGGAAGAAAGCGGTGACCTTTTTCGGGATTTAATTTACGTTGGACAAACTTGGCGTTGTATTCTTTCAGGTTTCGCGCCGTTGCTTCTTTCAGCAAATCATAGCGGCTATCCATTTCAATACATAGCGAATTGAGCGTATGAATTACTTTTTTGGTATCCGTAATAATCGCTTCTTCGCTGTTGGGTAGCTGCGCGAGGTAATGCCTTTCGAGTTTATTAAAAAGCGTAAGTTCCACTTTCTTGGGATCTACGAGCACAAATTTGAGTTGGGCAGGATGTTTTTTATAGATCAGTGAAGCCAGAATCACGTTTAGTCCTACTGATTTTCCCTGACCGGTAGCCCCCGCCATCAGCAAGTGGGGCATTTTGGCAAGGTCGGCAATGTAAATTTCGTTGGAAACCGTTTTTCCCAAAACTACGGGTAAATCGTACGTCGATTTCTGAAACCGCTCACTACCCAATACAGACCGGATAAAAACTGTTTCGCGGTTTTTATTGGGCACCTCAATCCCAATCGTACCCCGACCCGGCATGGGCGCGATAATCCGAATACCCAATGCGGCAAGGCTCAGCGCAATATCTTTTTCAAGATTCTGAATTTTTGAAATCCTGACTCCCGCTTCCGGAATAATCTCATAAAGCGTGACGGTAGGGCCGATCGTTGCCTTAATTTTTGAAATGTTGATTCCATAGCTTCCCAGGGTTTCTACAATGCGCTCTTTGTTGCTTTCCAATTCGTCATGAGAGACTTTTTCCAGGGCATTTTCATTGAATTCGTTCAGGAGTTCGAGCGGAGGAAACTGATAAGAGGGAAGGTCGAGCGTGGGGTCATACTGACCAAAATTGCGTAAAATTTCTTCACTTACAGAATCTACATCAGGCTCATCAACCAGCAGTGGAATAGGCGCAATGTCGGCCATTTCTAACTCCAATTCGAGCGGAACCTCTGGTTCTGAGGCAGCAATTGGCTCAGGAACTGGAAGAATAACGGGCTCAGATTCAGGAACAGGCTTTTCGTCGATTACTTCATCTTCATACGTTTCATCAAGTACAGAATGCGTCTTTTTGGGAGAATCGGGTTCCGCTTCAATTGGTGCTTCTTCCGGTTCGGCGATTGCTGCATCGGTCAGTGTTTCGTTGGCAGGCGCGGGAGCGGCTTTCCAGCGTTCTACGGGATCAACATTATAGAAATACACCACGAAAATAAAAAGCACAATGGCGATAAAGATAATGTTACCGTAGCCGAGCAGATCCCGCAGGAGATCATTGATGTAGTAGCCAAATCCTCCCGGCAAAAAACTCAGGCTTGTGGCGCTATTGCTTACCATTACGACATAGCCCATGAGCATGCTCACCCAAATGGTATAAAAAATAACTTCCTTGGTAGTTCGATTGAGGTTCAGTAATTCGCTTTTAAACACAAGCTTCCAACCTACCAAAAAAGGAATAAGAGGGATGATCAGGGAGGCAATGCCAAACCAGCGGTACACAAAAACCTGCGAAACAAAAGCACCGAAAAGTCCGAGAACATTGCGCGTGTTGGCGCCAACCTGCCGGGCGGGCTCGTAGCCCAGAGCCGCCACCTCGCTTTGGTCGGTGGTTCCTGTGAAGATATAGGATAGAAAAGCTACTTCCAGCAGTGCGCTTACCACCATCAGAATGACTCCGGAAATAAGAATATTTTTTGGGCTTGATGCCACCGCCCCCCAGTCCAGCGCGGGCCAGTCAAAGGCAGGTTGAGAGGCAGTTGAAGCAGAAGTTTCTGGCTTATTTTTGGTACGATAGGTATTTCCCCGAAGCGGTTTTTCGGCCATGATTGCAGCAATAAGTAGACTAAAATTCCAATGTGTGTACAGCAGTAAAAGACAAACGTATTCAGTTATCTTACGTTGAGCAAGTGAAAATCTTTTGTGAATTTGCTAATCTTTTTAAAAAAAGAAACCAGCTGAAATCATCATTTAACCAGCGATTGGCAGATTTGACGGACCAGTCCCGGACCTTCGTAGATAAAGCCCGTATAAATCTGTAAGAGAGCGGCACCGGCTTCCAGTTTTTCGCGGGCGTCCTGTGCCGAAGCAATTCCTCCCACGCCAATGACCGGAAAAGCATTCCCTGATTTTTCACAAAGATACCGAATCACTTCCGTTGAACGATAGCGGAGCGGTTGCCCACTGAGGCCTCCGGCACCGATTTTTTCTACTTCCGTTTCCGTAGTTTTCAGCCCTTTCCGGCTGATCGTTGTGTTTGTGGCAATCACTCCGGCGATTTTTGTTTCCCGAATAATGTCGATAATATCATCGAGCTGACTATTATTCAGGTCGGGAGCAATTTTCAGGAAAATTGGCTTGGGCGCTTTTTTAGAAGTATTCAGTTTCTGCAATTCACGCAGCAGATGCGTCAAGGGCTCTTTTTCCTGCAAATCGCGCAGGCCGGGCGTGTTGGGCGAGCTGACATTTACAACAAAATAATCGACAGCTTCGAACAAATCTTCAAAACAGCTTAGATAATCGTCCAGGGCTTTTTCGTTGGATGTGGTTTTATTTTTACCAATATTTCCCCCCACCAGAATATCCGACTGCCGGGCACGCAACTTGGCAGCCGCAACAGCGGCCCCTTTGTTGTTGAAACCCATCCGGTTAATTAATCCTTTGTCTTCCTTTACCCGAAACAAACGCGGTTTATCGTTGCCGGGCTGAGGACGGGGAGTTACTGTGCCGATCTCGACAAAGCCGAAACCGAGGGCCGCAAGCTCGTCCACCATTTCGGCATTTTTATCAAAGCCTGCCGCCAGTCCAATTGGATTTTTGAAACGCAAACCAGCCACTTCCCGCACGAGTGAGGGGTGCTCATACACATAAAGCTTTTTTAAAATACCAGGAACAAGAGGAAGTTTATAGAAAAAGCGGAGCATATCGCACACCCAATGATGTACCTGTTCGGCATCGAAAAAAAACAGAAGTGGTAAAAGAAGTCGTTTGTACATTCCGCAAAAATAGGAGGTTCCCGGCAAGCAGCGGCAGAAGAGCCGGATTTTTATTTTTGATTGACATCCTTCCCCAGGCCTCAGAAAGGGTGTCATCCCCACATGATGGGTTTAGACCTACCGAAAATCATACACTAAAACCACCGAAAACAACGTTGTAAGCATTCACAATACCTGCAATCAGACAAACCTGCACAAGCAATTTGATAGAACTTCTGCCCGTACCCTATCTTGCTGATCATGAGAAACACACCTATCCTTAGTACCCTTGGCGCACTGCTGCTCACGGCTTGTCAGCCTATGGATCTTTCTCCCGAAGAAGTATACCAAAATTCAATTGTAGCGCTTGAACTGACAAGCTCTACGGACATAGAACTGCCTCTGGGGTCTACGCTGGATCTTACGGATTTACTGACAATTACGTACAAAGAAAATCAAACGCCGGCTTCGCTACCCACTCGGGCTATTCGGGTAGTGGCCAATCAGAATGCCCTGGCCTCTTCCGTTTTCTCTGCCACCACCGCCGGAACTTATACGCTACAGGTAAAAGTCGGCGATAAAGTCAGCAATACTATTTCGGTGAATGTTTTGCCCTACGCACTTGTACGAATTCCCGTGGTATTTCATACGGTTAATTCTACCTTGTCGGCTGCGCAAATAAATCGGCTGGTCAATAACCTGACGGATGCTTTCCGAAATCGATGGAATCCATACAGGGGCGCAAAAGATGCCCATGCGGTTGATAATTTCGTAGAGTTCTACGCCGCCCCCACCGACCCTTCCCAGCGCACGCTAGCAGTTGCTGGTTTGGACGCAATCAAAGCAACCCGGCAGACTTTTACGACGGAACAGGCCGTAGAGGAAGCATGGAATGCGTACTGGAATCCTAAGAACTTTCTGAATATATGGGTTTTCAACATTGCCCGGGCCGAGAGTGTCAGTGGCTTTGCCTATATCACCCCTGTGACACGTTCCCTGCCGGGCTCGCGGCTGGTATCTGCCGCACGCACATCGCCGGATCTTCCCTACGGAATTTTCTTTAATCAAAGCGAGGTTAACAGCACTGTATCAAGTACCCTGGCTCATGAAGCCGGTCACGTGCTGGGGTTGCATCATGTATTTGATGGAAATGGAGATGAGTCCAACGGTTGCAGCAGAGTAGACCCTGACTACTGCACCGATACGCCTTTTTATGATCGAAAAGGCTACGTCGATAACTACCGAAACCTTCGGCAGCGGCGACAAGCCTGCAATGGCGTCAGTTATGAGAGCAACAATATCATGGATTATTATCTTTCCTACGAAAACTCATTTACCCGTCAGCAGCGGGAACGCATTCGCCACACATTGACCTACGGACTTTGGGTGCCTCAGGGGACCAATAGCCGCGCCAGGCAGGAAGCAGGGGAGGGGTTTGTTAAAAAACCGGATGATTATCGCTACGTACCCCCGGAGATTTGTGCACTGGAAAGCCATTAATCCTATTTTTTTGAAAATAAATCCGCAGGTGGACTTACTGTACCAGGAAAGCGCACCTGCGAATTATCCTGTTTTCCTGGCTACACCTCGTCCAGCTTTTTAATGGAAGCCGAATTGATGCAATACCGCAAACCTGTCGGTTTTGGTCCATCCGGAAAAATATGTCCTAAATGACCATCACATACATTACACTGCACCTCCACGCGCCGCATGCCGTAGCTTGTATCCATAATATACTGAATGACATTGTCAGCAACGGGAGCAGCAAAACTCGGCCAACCTGTACCTGATTCAAACTTCACCGTGGAGTCAAAAAGTGGTGTGCCGCAGCCCCGACAGCCGTAAAGTCCCGGCTCGTGGCGCTCGCAATATTCGCCGGTAAAGGCCCGCTCTGTTCCCTTCTGACGCAGAATGTGGTATTCTTCCGTAGAAAGTCGCTCCTTCCATTCCGCTTCGCTCAGCTGTACCCGGCTTGGTGGCTGAGGATTGCCTTTGGCGGCATATTCGATAACATCATTCCAATTCATGCATAATTTTTTTAGTGATTAATAAATCCACGTTTTTCAAAACATACAAATCAGTATTTTGAAAAAATGGGTGCTTTTATTCTTAACAATAAAAAAATTACTGAAAAGATTAACTGCATAAAGTCATGTACGCAGTAAGATTTTTTTATCTGACGTACATATAGTAAAACAACTTCTTTATATAATACTATCTATCTTACTATTATTCAATTTTCTACTGGTTTTGAGGTAAAAAAAGTGTATACTTGTCTTATGTACACATCTAAGAAAATTTCATACCTATTTTTAATTATTTAATGTAACCAAAGCGATGGAAGTCGGTTTGGTTGCAGGGTTATTTTTTTATAAAAACAAAAAAATCAAGAGCTAGTGAGAAATGTGATGATAGTAGCCGGGTGTCTTGCCGGATTGCTGAGTCTTCCGGTGCACGGTGGAACAAATGCAGCAGAAACTCTTTTGGAAACGCATCTGACAGTTCCCAAAGACCGGGGCGAGATACTTGGAAAAATACTGGATGCGGCCGATGAAAACCCGGCAGCATTTGCTACCGTAGCCCTCATGAACCTGGATTCCACGGTTGTCAGTGGCGTGGCGGCTGATGAAAACGGTGTTTTTCTGTTGGCAAATGTAGCACCGGGCAACTACTTGCTTCGCATTACTCTGCTGGGCTATACCACCCTTTTTGTGCCAAACGTCACGATGCCTACCGAAGTAACTACTACCGATTTAGGTATTATACGCCTATCTTCCACTTCGCAGGATCTGAACGAAGTGGTGATTCGGGCCGAGAAAACCATGATTGTTTCTGACATTGACAAAAAGATTGTCAACGTCGGAAAAGACCTGTTGGCCACAAGCAGCAACGTAAGTGAATTGCTGGAAAAAGTGCCGTCGGTTTCATTGGACGAAAACGGAACTCCGATGGTCCGTGGCAAAGGCAGCGTAGTGGTGCTCATCGACGGGAAGCCTTCGACGTTGTATGGCAACGATGTGGCTACCGTGCTGCAATCGTTTCCGGCTGAGTTGATTGAACGGATTGAGGTTATGACTACGCCCTCCGCTAAATATGAAGGCGAAGGCGCTTCGGGTGTGATTGACATTATTACTAAAAAAACCAATATTCGGGGTACTAGCGGGAGCGTACGGGCATCGTTGGGTACGTTCCAAAACAACAACGGCTCCGGTTACATCAGCTACAAAACCGGTAAATGGGCTCTTCGGGCTTCGGGCAGCGCGCAGAGCCGGCAATGGTACTTTCGGCGGGAATTGAATCGGGAAAATTTTCCGGGAGATACTTCCACTTTTTTTACGCAAAATGGAACCGGAAAAGACCGAAACACAAATCTGTTTGGCCGTTTGGGGGTAAATTATGAATTTAATGAAAAAAATACGCTGGGTCTTACGCTGAATTATTCCGAAGACAAAGGCCTGAACCAAAACGGGAATTTCAACGAAACCCGTTCAGAGTCAGGAGCACAGCTCGAACAGTTTGACCGCTACACCAACGGAACTTCCTCCGGCGATAATATCAACATGAATCTGGATTACCGCAAAACGTTCGATAAAGAGCGGCAGGTTTTTACGTTCACGGCTAACTATTCCGAAGGTGACTCCGAAGGCGAATCAGAGTTTGATCAGACGAGCGATTTTCCTGCGCTTGTGCGTCGTCAGCGCAACCTGCGCAACAGCGACCGCAAAAGCCTGTTTCTGGATACGGATTATACCTGGCCCATCACGGTCAACTCTACTTTGGAAGTGGGCGTGCGCACCCGCCTGAACCGCCGGACAAGCACCAATTCTTTTTTTCTGTACGATCTGGAAACAGAAGTTTATGAGTTTGATGAAGACGTAAGCAACGAATTTGGCTACTCGGATGCCATTCATACGGGTTACATGACTTTTTCCCAAAAGTCGGACGCGTGGGGAATTCGCGGAGGTTTGCGCCTGACCGATGCCACGCAAAACATCGACCAAAGTATTCGTCAGCCAGCCTTTTCGGCGCACTTTCTGATGTTGGTTCCTTCGCTCGCTATCACCCGCATGCTCGACGAAGAAACGCAGATTAAGCTTAATTACAGCCGCCGGGTACAACGCCCGCAGGCCGATATGCTCAATCCGTTCACAGATATTTCGGACCCGCGCAACATTCGGGAAGGAAACCCAAATCTGACACCGGAGTTTACCCACAAAGCCGAAGTGGGCTATTCACAGTACAAGCAGGAAGGCGGCTGGGGACCCTCGCTTTTTCTGGATTATTCCAACAACTCTATTACCCGCATTCGCACCATTGACGACGCCGGTATTTCGTATTCAAGGTTTGACAACGTGGGCCGTGAATTGTCCTATGGTTTTGAAACCGACGTTTCTAAGAAAGTAGGTGAAAAATTAAAACTCAACGCGAGCGGACGGGTATTTAGAAGTGAAGTAGTGTCGGTAGCAGCGAATATTAACAATCAGATTTGGAGTTATTCGGGCAATCTCAACGCATTTCTTGAACTTCCCCTCGCGCTTCGAGCCTCTGCCTACCTGACCTACGACGGCCCCCGGGCTATTGCCCAAGGCACGCGGCAGGGTGTGTTTGTGGCCAATATGGGCTTACGTAAAGATTTCTTTGAGCGCAAAGGAACGCTGTCCTTCAATGTGCAGGATTTGCTTCTGTCGCGAATGTATAAAAGCGAAGTAAGCACCGACAGCTTTGTTCAAAACTCGCTTTGGCAACGAACCAACCGCTATTTGGGGGTAACGTTCCACTATCGTTTTGGAAAAATCTCCGGCTCAGGTGGAGAAGGTTCCGACGCTTAGTTTCTCTGTTTATAAAAAGGGATAAGGTTTCAAAAACCTTATCCCTTTAATTTTCCATTTCAGCTTTCAGATTCAGTCTAAGTAGTCATAGCCGCGAGCAAATCTGCCTGCGTGATGATATGTACCTGATTGCCTTCGTCCCGAACGAGCAACGCTTTATTTTCCCGGTCAATAAGCGACGAAAGTGTATCAACCGTGCTATCAAGCGCTACAAATTTGAACGGCTTATCCATCACATCGGCCACGAGTTGCGTACTCACCTCGGGATTTTCTATTAGTCGGTGCAAAATGACCGAATCCGTCAGACTGCCCACTACCTCGCCTTCGGCATCCATCACCGGAATCTGCGAAATACTTTCCCGATTCAAAAGCCGGATGGCTTCCGCTACCCGCGTATCGGGCGTAACAGTCAGCAGGAGCGATAGCCCATTTTTTCGATGCACAATATCTCGGGCCGTTGCGTAGGTTCGTTCCAGAAACCCATGATCTTTCATCCAGGTATCATTATAGATTTTGTTCAGGTAGCGGGTGCCGTGGTCTGGTAAAATGATCACCATCACATCGTCTTCCGTGAGGGTAGTTCTGGCGTATTCCAGCGCTCCATGCACCGCCGAACCGCAGCTCCAACCCACAAAAAGTCCCTCTTCGCGGGCAAGTCGGCGAGCCATAATGGCTGCGTCTTTATCAGTAACTTTTACAAAATGATCTATGACTGAAAAATCGACATTTTCAGGTAAAATATCTTCTCCGATTCCTTCGGTGAGATAAGGGAAAACCTCTTTTTCGTCAAAAATTCCAGTTTCCTTATATTTTTTAAAAACTGAACCGTAGGTGTCAATGCCTACCGTAACGACCTCGGACTTCTGTTCTTTCAGAAATTTTCCGATGCCGCTCATTGTTCCGCCCGTCCCTACGCCTGCGGCAAAATGCGTGATTTTCCCCTTGGTTTGATCCCAGATTTCGGGCCCGGTTGTTTCATAATGTGCCAGTGAATTGGACGGGTTGTCGTACTGATTGGGATAAAAAGAGTTTGGAATATCCCGGTTGAGACGCTTAGCCACCGAATAGTAGCTGCGAGGATCGTCGGGCAGTACGTTGGTTGGGCACACAACTACCTCGGCACCTACGGCTCTCAGAATGTCAATTTTTTCCTGCGATTGCTTATCGGCCATTGTAAAAACACAGGAGTAACCTTTGGCAATAGCCGTCAGGGCAAGGCCCATGCCGGTGTTTCCGCTCGTGCCTTCGATGATCGTGCCGCCGGGTTTAAGGCTGCCGTCTCTTTCGGCGTCTTCTACCATCCGAATCGCCATCCGATCTTTGACCGAATTGCCGGGATTGAAGTATTCAACCTTCACGAGGATTGTGCCTTTTATACCTTTATTGACTAGGTTGAGCCGCACCAACGGAGTATTTCCAATGGTGTCAATGATTGATTTATAGTAGTTCATAGGATTAAATTGATGAAGTTCTTGTGTAAAAATAGCCTTTTTTATCCATAGAAACGGGAGGCGGTTGTCAGTCAAAAATCAAGTTTCAGACGCTGGAACAGTTTTTGTAATACTTAAATAGTTTAAACAATCAGAAAGGAAATTTGCAAAAAACGACTATTCTGTTGAAAATTAGCGTTTCATTAAAAAAGCGTCAAGCCCTTACTTCTTTTATTCATTATACTTTAAAATACCATGAAAAAGCTCCTCATTGTTTGTAGTCTCATTTTAGCCGTAGTAGTTAGCTCCTTTGCTCAAAAACCCATGCCTGTCGATTCGGTGTTTGCCCGCTACTACGAAGCCACCGGCGGAAAAGCACTTTGGGATGGACTCAAAACCTATACGATCAAACGCTCCTATAAATCAGGTTCTGCTGCAGATTATGATGCAGAAATCTATGTCTCTATGCCGGAGAAAGCCATTAGTAAGTCTAAAATTATTTTGAAACGTGACTTTGTTTACGCTGTGAAAGGGAATGAAGGATGGCTAAAAATTCCGCTCGGAAGCTCTGATAAAGTTACCAAATACCAAGTGAAAGATCTGAGTCAGGCCGAGCAGGGCAACCTGCGCATGGAAATGTATGATCTGCTGGCACCATTCATTGATTTCAAAACCCGTGGTCTTGTAGGTACGTTGGTTGGTACGGAGAAAATCGATACTACAAGTGTATATCACGTTGAATTACAGGGGAAAGGTGTAAAATATAATCTTCATTTTGGCGTAGGTTCGGGCTTGCTGATCCGTGAAAAAGCAACGCAGGGTACGGAAGTAATTACGCGGGATTACAGCAAATATGTCAAATCCAAATACGGCATTTTGTACCCTTCATCCATCACTGAAACATCAAGCAAGGATAAATCCAAAGTAACTATTACTTCCGAGCTTGCAGTAAATGAAGCTATTAAGCCCGAAGTTTTTAAGAGATAAAATCTTGATTTTGCCGGTGGGATTTTCTGCCGGCAAAACGAATTACCCGAACAGAGAAATCTCATTTTTAAACCAGCATCATTCAGGAGTAGGTAAAATTATTCCTAAGGTCTTTTTGACAAGCGTCTCTTTATGAGGAAAGCAGTAACCGTATTGGCTATCATCTTTCTGGTGCTCTTTTTGCTGATTGGGGGAGTGTTTTGGGCACTCGAAACTCCGGCCGGGCAAAATTTCCTTACGAAACAGGCGACTGCTTACCTGCGCAAAAAACTTGATACACGCATTGATATTAAGGCCATCCGCCTGAGTATTCCCGATTGGGTGGCTCTGGAAGGCGTTTACATTGAAGATAAAGCCGGCGATACTCTTGTAGCCGGAGATCGGCTGTACGTAAACATTGATATGTTCAGCCTGATCAAAGGCAACATTGGGATTAACGAAATTGAGGCCGAAGGTCTGCGGGCAAACGTGAGCCGAACGCTGCCGGATACGGTGTTTAATTATCAATTCATCGTAGATGCTTTTGCCAGTAAAGAACCCGTGCCGGAAGACACGGCGTTTGCTCCACTCGACATGCGGTTGGATAAAATATCACTCAAACGTGTCCATGTAAGTTATCAGGATGTTGTTTCGGGTACGGATGCCGAAATCCGAATTCCTTCGGGTGAAGTTCTTTTCAGTGCTTTCAATCCTTCCTATTCCCGCTACCATCCCCAACGGACCGTTTTGACGGGCGTTCGTGCAAATCTGAAAATGTATGCGCCGTTGGTTGCGGCCACGCCTTCATCATCCACAGCTACCGCTCAAAATGTCGCAGATACACTCGATGTAAACGTAGGCGATGTAGATATTCGTGATTTTGGATTGACGTTTGTCGATGATGTTTTGGGACTTTCGAGCGCGGTTCAGTTGGGTCGTCTCAATGGAAAGCTGGAACAGGTATTTGTGAATAGTCAGCAAATCACGGTAAATACCGTAAATCTGGAAAAGACTTCGGCTACCGTTGAATTTGCCAAAAGAGCCAAAGTTGTATCTAAAAATGAACCATCAACTTCCGGCGAAGCGTCGCCCGGCGAAGCGTCGCCCGGATGGACGATTCGGGTCGGGAGTTTGAAGTTGACGGATGTAAACGCCGCCTACGACGATCAGAATGAAGCAAAAATTCCGAGAGGAATGGACTATGCTCACCTGGGAATTACTGGTCTTACGGCAGATTTAACCAACTTTATTTTCAGTACAGACAGCATCGCCGGATCGCTGGAACGAGCCGCTTTCCGCGAAAAAAGTGGTTTTGTGTTGCAGCAGGCAAAGGCAGATTTTGCCTATGCCTCCACCCAAACCTATCTGCGCAATTTTTATCTCAAAACTCCTTCTACCGTTTTGCAGGATGAGCTTGTGCTTCGCTACAAAAATCAGGAACAACTTACCGAGCAACTCGGACAGGTAGGCGTGTCGGTACGCCTCAAATCCAGTCAGTTGGCGTTTCGTGATGTACTCTTGCTCGTTCCGGATTTAAAGGACACCCCGCCTTTTAGCAAAAATCCAGAGGGTGTACTCAAAGGTGATGCGCTGATTACGGGGACTGTCAATAATTTACAAATCAAACAGGCAAATTTCAGTACGCTTGATGGCACGATTCTACGTACCACGGGCCGCATTCGCGGACTACCGGACACGGATCGGTTGGCTATGGAAATTGATTTGGGTGAATTTTCTACGACCCGACAGGACCTTATGAAAATTTTGCCGGATAGTTCGCTGCCGTCTTCTATCGAACTTCCTGAGCGCCTTGCCTTGCGTGGAAAACTAAACGGAACACTGGAAGACCTGACGATGGATGCCGTGATCGAAACTTCCCTGGGTAACGCAAGCTTTGATGGTGCTATCAAAAATGCCACGGATTCAGTGCGGGCTATGTACAATGGACAGCTGAGCCTGGAAGAATTTGATTTGGGGAAATTTCTCAAACAGCCTCCCGAAGAGCTGGGGAAACTAAGTCTTCGGGCCGACGTCGACGGGCAGGGCTACGATCCCAAAACGATGCAAACTCGCATCAATGGAACTGTGCAAAGCGCTTCTGTGAAAGGCTATACGTACCAGGACCTTAATCTGACCGGAACGCTGGAAAACGGAAGAGGCGATTTTAAAGCAGGAATTACGGACCCAAATGTCGATTTGGCGCTCAACGCGCAAGTCGATTTAAATCCTGAATTTCCAACCGTAACAGCTTCGGGCACTATTCAGAAACTTGATTTAAAAGCATTAAATCTTTATGCAGAAGAGCTAAGCCTTTCGGGTGCTATTGATGCCAATATGACATCAACGGATCCAGCAAATCCGCTGGGCACCGTATCAATCCGAGATTTGGTAATGACCACCACCGGTGAGCCTGTTCGGATCGATAGTGCAGTAGTGGAGCTGAGCAGCGAAAATTCCATAAAAACCGCCCGTGTCGAATCGCCGTTCCTAAAAGCTACCGTTGCAGGCACCTTTGATTATGAACATTTGGGCGACATCGTTCTCTCAGAACTGAACACTTATTTCACGCTCCCCGACAGCCTGTTTGCTCCGGCGCCCACGCCTTACGAGCTTTCCGTAGATATTCGTTTGGCCAATCATCCGCTCATTCAGCAGTTTGTGCCGGCGCTTATGCGTATGGATACCGTCCGCCTGAACGCCAGAATTGATAGCGACGCTGATAGTAGTTTGCTGGCAACACTGAGCGTACCGTTGCTTGAATACGATAGCATAAGGACTGACAACGCACGGTTAAATCTCGTTGGGCTGGGACAGGAAGCTACCGTTTCCGGGCAGGTTGAAAAGGTAGAATCAGCGGCATTTCGGGTCAGAAATGCTTCTATTGATGGTACTGTGGCCAACAATACGGCGCTGCTCACGCTGCTGGTCAGAGACTCCGTCGATAATCCACAACATACCGTGGGCATGCGCCTGGCGCAGGTCGACAACGCCTATCGTTTTTCGCTGAGAGACCCGCTGGAACTCGACTATCGCATCTGGCAGACTGATTCGGCAGGCTATGTTCAGTATTCGCCTGCGGGCATTCTGATTCAGAATTTTGGTATTAATCGGGAGGGACAAAGTATTTTGGTTCAATCACAAACCGAGCAACCCAACGGCCCGCTGAAAATTAGTGTGGATAGTGTCGGCATTGGGCAGTTCATAGCCCTGGTAACGCGCGATTCTACGCTGGCCGATGGTAAGCTGGACGGCGATATTGAACTAAGAAATTATATGGAAACGCCATCCTTTACCGGCGATTTACACATAAAAAACCTGACAGTTACCAACATCCCGATTGGTGATGTAAACCTTGACGCCACCAACGAAAAAGCTAACCGTATTTCTTTGGATGTAAATCTTATCAGCGACCTGAATGATCTGAAATTGACCGGAGACTATATCACCAATGGAGAAACGTCCCTTGATTTTGATCTTGATATAGCCAAACTCAGTGCCCGTACGATCGAGGCATTCAGCTTCGGTGAATTGCGCAACGCACGCGGAAATCTTACCGGCAAAACTTCGCTGGACGGAACTGCTGAAAGCCCCATTTTAAACGGCGCATTGCGATTTGACAGCGTGGCTTTTGACGTGACGCAGCTCGGTGCCCGCTACCGGCTCAACGATCAGGCGATTACTTTCGACCGGCAGCGAATTTTGTTTAATTCCTTTACTATACAGGATACGCTGAATCAAAAACTGGAAATCAATGGCAACGTTTCTATCGCTACGCTGCCCGATGTGGGCTACGATTTGAGCATGCGTGCCAACGATTTTACGGTGCTCAATGCCAGCCGAAAAGACAACGACTACTTCTACGGCAAAGGTATTATTGATATGGTCCTGAATGTCAAAGGAAAGGGTGCAGAGTCAATTATTGACGGAACCATCAAACTTCGGCCCGGAAGCGATATAACGGTGCTTTTGCCGGATGATGCGCAGGGCGCAGGTTCTACCGAAGGCATCGTGCAGTTTGTAGACATGAGCGATTCCAGCGCTGTGGCAACCGTCGATAGCAGTGACATTGAATCCAGTTTACGAGTCGATTTTGCTTCCGAACTTTCCCTGAACATTGAAGCTGATGACGAATCGCAGCTAACGATTGTGATTGATGAACTCAATGGAGATAATATCAAGGTCAAAGGAAACGCTCAGCTAAACGCAGGTATTGCGCCAAACGGACAGCTCTATCTGCTGGGACTTTACGAGCTCACCGAAGGCTCTTATGACCTGACTTTTGAGGTGTTGAAAAAACAGTTTACGATTCAGAAAGGAAGTCAAATTCTCTGGACAGGAGATCCGCTGGAAGCACAGGTCGATATTACGGCTGTATATGCTGTTAATGCCGATTTGGTAGCCCTTGATGCTACGCAGACTGATTTGGGAAAAATTCCGCTGAATGTACTACTCAAAATCAACGGGAATTTGAGTAGTCCCGTCGTGTCCTTCGACATTGAAGTTTCTGAGCGTTTAGGCGAAGACGATGCCCAACGGGTGGAACGCAGCAACGTATTGACCAACCTGCGCAACAACACGGCTGAACTTAATAAACAGGTATTTGCGCTCCTGGTTCTGAATCGTTTCATCACCGATCAGACAACGGGTAGTTCAACTTCGGGCGTTAGTGCGGAGGCAATTGCGCGGCAAAGCGTAAGTCAGTTGCTGAGCGATCAGCTCAACTTGCTGGCTTCGGACTTAATCAAAGGCGTAAATGTGAACTTTAATCTTAATTCAACAGCCGAAGGCTCGGCCGCCCGAACCGATCTGAACGTAGGCCTGAGCAAAGCCTTTTTAAACGATCGGCTCACGGTATCGGTGGGACGTAATTTTGAACTGGAAAACAGCAATGGCTCCGACGCTTCTTCTACCGAATTGTTTGACAATGTAGCCGTTAACTACGCACTTACCAAGGATGGACGGTACTTGTTCCGGGCCTATCGAAAAAATCAATATCAGGCAGTTTTGCAAGGGTTTATTGTAGAAACAGGCCTAAGTTTTATCGTAACACTCGACTATGACAAGTTTAGGGAGTTGTTTCAAAAAGAAGTAGAATGAGACTAGCCGTAATCTATTGTGTTTTGGCCGGATTGCTTGCCACCGGATGTTCCGTTTCCAAATACGTTCCGGCCGGGGAAAGTCTGTATGTGGGCGGAAATGTGAAGGTAATTCCGGATTCTTCTGCCAAAAAAGATGTGGGTGATCTGGAAGATGAACTGGAAAATTTGCTACGTCCTACGCCCAACTCTACCATTTTTGGTTTTCCTCATAAGGTTTGGCTATACCATGTAATGGGCGAGCCCCGGAAAGAAAAAGGGTTTAGAAACTGGTTTCGGAAGAAATTCGGAGAGCCGCCGGTCTACGCTTCGCAACGGGTGGTATCGGCCAATAGTGAAATTTTGACAGGCTACATGAACAACAACGGGTACTTTCGCTCGACTGCTACGGGGGAGCTGCGCGAAGGTAAAAATCGTACGGCAGAAGCCTACTACGAAGCATTTGTGAAGCCACGCTATTTTTTAAATGAATTGACTTTTGTTACAAAAGATACCATCAATACTTTCAACCGGGATTTTCTGACTACCCAAAAACAAGGAAAAGGGACGCTTCTCAGAAAGGGGGATCCCTACCGGCTGGAAGCAATAGAAGCTGAGCGTCGGCGGGTAGACCGCCTTCTGAAAGAAAAAGGATACTACTATTTTAACCCCGATTACCTGATTGCCAAAATCGACTCGACGATCGGAGAGCGCAAAGTCAATGTATTTCTGGAAGTAAAACCAACAACCTCGCAACTGGCTTTGAAGCAATATTTTATCCGGGATGTATACGTTTACGCCGACTATAATTCTCTATCACCGGATACGATGCCATCGCAGGCACGACTGAGTGAAGGGCTGCGAATTGTGGATCCGGAGCGGCTCTATCGGCCCCGGATTTTTGATGACGCCATCGGTTTTACCCGGGGGAGCATGTACAACAGCTCGATTCACGATGTGTCGTTGTCGAGGTTGATTAATCTCAAAAATTTTAAATTTGTTAAAAACCGCTTTGAACTCGTAACCCGTTCTGACTCGGCGATGCTCGATGTGTTTTATTATCTCACGCCTGTTCAGAAAAAATCGTTGAGAGCCGAATTTAGCGGAGTAACCAAATCCAACAACCTGGCAGGTTCGCAGGTTGATTTGTCGTGGAGCAATCGAAATCTATTTCGTGCCGCAGAATTTCTGCGAATCAGCGCCATTGGCGGGATCGACTTTCAGGTAGGAGGAGGCAATGCAGGAGGAGGTGACAGCCTGGCCGCCAATGACTTTGTGCGGTTCAACGTGCAGGGCGAGCTGTCGTTTCCCCGGTTCATTATCCCGTTTTACAAGCCTAATCCGGCTGAAAGTCAGTCGCTGCCGCAGACCATTTTGACCACCGGCTATGAAACGTTGAATCAGCAGGGGCTATTTACCCAAACCTCCATTCGGGGACAGTGGGGCTACGTGTGGCGCCGAAATGCGGAAGTAGAACACAGCCTGACGCCTTTTGCCCTGAACGTGATTCGACCACGAAATATCAGTGAGTTGTTTATTGAGCGAATTTTTGATAGTAATAATCCAAACGATCTCATACGATACCTTAGAATCCTGGAAAATCGCCTGATCTTTGAAGGACTTTATACAATAACCTATCGACCTACCCCCGGCCTTTTTTCCAAAAATCAGTTTTTTCTAAGTGGCGGTATCGACATTGCCGGGAATATAGCCGGTTTGTTTGACAAAACTCTGGGCGGAGACGACGGCCAATTGTTTGGTATTCCTTTTGAACAATTTGCCCGTTTTGACGGCGAGGCTCGGTACTATCGCGATATTTCGCCAAGTCTGCGATGGGCAAGTCGCTTCGTGGGTGGACTTGGAATTCCCTATGGAAACTCAAAATTACTACCACAATTTAAGCAGTATTTTGCCGGAGGAAGCACCGGCATCCGGGCGTTCAGAGCCCGTACGCTGGGACCGGGCGCTTTCTATGCTGACTCCGTAACGCGGTCTATTTTTGGTAATAATTCGTTTGGAGATATACGGCTGGAACTGAGTTCTGAGCTGCGAATCAAGTTCTCATCGCTCATCAACGGTGCACTGTTTGTCGATGCCGGAAACATCTGGACCTATGGCAACACGGAGGATTATGGACAGCAAGCTGCATTTTCCAAAGACTTTTACAAGCAAATCGCCGTGGGGGGGGGCGTCGGCCTGCGGCTGGATTTTTCTTTTCTGGTCTTTCGCCTTGACCTTGCCACACCCTTTCGGAAGCCATGGTACCCAACCCTGGAAACGCCCAAAAATCCGTGGGTATTCAACGAATTTAATTTGAGAGATAAAAACTGGCGTCGGGAAAACCTGATTCTTAATATTGCCGTGGCGTATCCCTTTTAACGCTCATGGCTCCTTATTCCCGAATCGACTGGCAAAGCTCAATCAGTACGCCGTGCGTATTTTTTGGATGTAAAAAACATACCAATTTCTGGTCCGCCCCGGGTTTGGGTTCCTCGTTGAGCAGGACAAACCCCTCGGCTTTGAGTCGAGCCATTTCCGCCCGAATATCGTCTACCTCAAACGCAAGATGATGGATTCCTTCGCCTTTTTTTTCAAGAAATCGGGCAATCGGACTATCGTCCCGGGTTGCTTCCAGAAGTTCTATTTTGGTTTCATTGATTTTAAAAAAAGATGTTCTAACGCCTTCTGTCGCTACTTCCTCGTGTTTGTAAGGAGTCGAATTCAGTAGGGTAGAAAAAAGCGCATCCGCAACGCTCAGGTCTTTGACGGCAATGCCGATATGTTCTACGTTGGTAAACAAAACGATGAATGGTTTAGGAGATTATACAAAAAAATCAACGGCGATTGTCCTGTCCGCCCACCATGCTCAAATAGCTTTCGTAGCGGCTTATGGCAATGCATCCTTCGTTTATACCTTCCTTGACAGCACAGCCCGGCTCATTGATGTGCAGGCAATCGTGGTAGCGGCACTGATTGAGGAGCTCACGCATTTCGGGAAAATAATGGCTGATTTCTGCCGGGGCAATGTCGGCCAATCCCAGCTCTTTAATGCCCGGTGAGTCCACAAGGTAGGTGTCCGGTTCAAGCTCAAACATTTCGGCAAAAGTGGTCGTGTGAACGCCTTTATTGGCAAAGGACGACACCTCTTTTGTCCGCAGAGCAAGATCGGGTGCAATGGCATTAATCAACGACGATTTGCCTACACCCGAATGCCCCGAAAGCACCGAAACTTTCCCACGCAGAAGCGCCCGGACCTCTTCGATCCCCTTTCCGCTGAGGGCCTCGGTTGCGAGGCAGGTGTAGCCAAGGCTCTCGTATAGTTCCCTGAGTTCAGCCTCAAATTCCAGCATGTCGGCATTGAGCAGATCCTGTTTATTGAAGATCAGAATCACCGGAATACGGAACGATTCTGCCGTGACCAGAAAGCGATCTATAAAGCCCAAAGAGGTACGGGGAAAGTAAAGTGTAGCCACCAAAATCGCCTGATCAATATTCGCCGCCAACATATGCGCATGCGCCGTTTTGTGGACAGACTGCCGGATCAGGTAGTTCTCACGCGGATCTATGTCCAGAATGATGCCCGTGTTTTCAACCGCATCTTCAATATCAAATTGTACTTTATCGCCAACAGCAATTGGGTTGGTAACTTTTAAGCCCTTAATTTTAAACTTACCTTTCAGACGGCATTGCCACATGTGCCCGTCAGCGTCGCGTACGTCGTACCACGAGCCGGTTGAGCGCATCACTAGTCCTTTTTTCAAATTCTCCTGGTTTTGAGTGTTTTTATAACTAACACGAAGATAACAGATGTTTAGGATTGATTTTTGATGATCTTTTTCAATCAAACCTCAAAAACATTTAAACGAAAGATTTTTTTAATAAAAATAAAGGGATAAAAAATCAGAACTTTGTTCTTTACTAAATAGGTAAAAAGCAAAAAAGAGAAATAATGGGTGGAAAATAAGAAAGAAAACCAAAATTTATTACTTGTTTATGTATCTTCATGGTTATTAATATTTTTTAATAATTATTTTTTTACCTTTACAAAAGTGCGCAAAAGTAGATTGTGCAACCTTTTTTGGCCTGGCACTAAAACCTTTTTTTAACCAAAAAATACTTTTCTAAACCCGCTATACACATTTATGACAACTATTTCCGAGGAAGCCAATTCCGTCATTGATATTCGAAGAAATCGCCTGAGAAGTAGTCTGATTCTGGAATTATACAAAGCAGGGCAGACATCAATTAATAAAATGGCCCGCCTGTTTCACGCAAGCATTCCTTCGGCCACGGGCATTGTTAACGATCTTATCAAGGAAGGGTGGATCCACGAAACCGGTACCGGCCCTGCGCGCGCCGGGCGCCCGCCAGTGCTGTACGGGCTCAATGCTCAGAAATATTTTACGCTTATTATGGACATCAACCGTCATGATACGCAGCTAGTCATATTTGATCTTGCCAATCAGCTGATTGTAAGGCGTCAGGTGGATTTGAAACTGGAAGATGCCGAAGGTTTTCTGGATGCACTTTTTTCAAAAACGGACGCATTTTTAAAATTTCATGGCATCAAACCTGAAAAACTTTGGGGCATTGGTGTGTCAATGCCGGGTCTGATCAATGCACAAATAGGAATCAACCAAACCTACCCCAATCTTACGCGTGCGGACCAATCGCTGACAGCTCGGTTGAGCGAATATTTTCAGCTGCCGGTAGCGCTTATCAACGATACCCGCGCCACCACAATTGGTGAGCATCGCTTTGGTTTGGCCAAAGAAAAAAAACACGTACTGACCGTAAATATCGACTGGGGCGTTGGTTTGGGTATTTTGGTCAATGGAGAAGTATTTACCGGAGCGTCGGGTTTTGCCGGCGAGCTTGGGCACATTCAGGTGCAATCAGACGGTCTGCTGTGCCACTGCGGAAAGATTGGCTGTCTTGACACGGTTACTTCCGGATTTGCCCTAATCCGGCAGGCCGAAGAAGGAATTCGGTTGGGTCGCATTACGATTTTGCCACAACTTTTGCAGGAAGGTGAGCGGCTCGAAACCCATCATATCATCCGGGCAGCGCATAATGGCGATGAATTTTGCATTGATCTTTTGAGCAGGCTGGGCATGGAACTCGGCAAGGGAATCGCAACTGCGGTACATCTTTTTAATCCCGAAATAGTAATTGTAACCGGAGTTTTAGCCGAAGCCGGTCCATTCATTTCCAATCCGGTCGAGCAGGCAATTCATAAATACTGCCTGTCAGATTTCAAAAATTCACTGACCGTCCGAATTTCACAGCTGGGAAGTAAAGCTCGTTTGTTGGGAATTCAGGCTCACCTGATTGAACATTTGGTGTCAAAAGAATTCAGCTAGATCAACTTTTCGTACTTCTAGGATTTCAATAATTTCTCAACCTGCTTCATCACGGCTGCGGTAGCGCCCCTGTGTGCCTGCACGTAGGCCTGATTGATTTTGCCGCGCTTTGTACGTAGTTCCAAATCGGTTAAAAGCTCCGTAAGTGCGGCCCGGCAAGCTTCCGAATCAGGCAGCGCAAGGGCGCCTCCCTGCGAACAAAGATCGACGGCTTCCTGAAATTTCAGGTAATTTCTATTGCCAAACAGCACCGGCAGGCCGTACGTGGCTGCTTCAAGAATATTATGTAAACCCGCCCCAAAAGCCCCACCAATGTAGGCGACGTGCCCATAGCGATACAGCGACGATAACATCCCGATGTTGTCAATCAATAAGTTGGAGTACGAAGAAAGCGATGCAACATCAAATTGCGGGGACGTATATACAGAGTAGCGCAGCGTTTTGCCGGGCAGGGTTTGCTCCCAACGCTGCAAATCTGCCTCATGAATTTCGTGAGGCGCTACGATGGTTTTTATTGGAAAAGATAATCCTGAAAGCGCCGAAACAAGCACTGCACGGTCAGCTTCCCAGGCTGAGCCGACAATAAGACAAGGCAAACTGCCAACAAAAGCAGCGATTTCAGGGAGTTTGCGGGCAGCTTCCGCAAGTTGACCGACACGGTCAAAGCGTGTATCTCCGGCTATGGTAACATCTTGAATTCCAGCATCTTTTAGCAATTCTTCCGATTCTTTATTTTGTACAAATAAGTGGTTGAAGTAAAGCAGGATATTTCTGTAAAATTGACCATAGGGCTTAAAAAACAGTTGGCCCGGCCTGAAAATCGCTGAAAAAGAAAGAATTACAGCGTGGTTTTGGCGTAGTTCGCGCAAATAGAAATGCCAGAATTCATATTTAATAAAAAAAGCAATTTGTGGCTGCAACAGCTGAACCAACTGTCGGGCATGCGTGGGAGAGTCGATGGGTAAGTAGGTTACGTAGTCAGCGCCCGCATAGTTTTTCCGAACTTCATAACCCGACGGAGAAAAAAACGTCAGGAAAATAAAATACTCCGGATACTGCAACCGAAAGGCCTCAATGACCGGGCGTCCCTGCTCAAACTCGCCCAACGAAGCGGCATGAAACCACGCCACGGGCCGATGCTTTATACGGCCCGGAAGTTCGGCCTGAAGCTGCGCAAGCAAGCCCCGGCGGCCCTGCACCCACAAGCGGGCTTTGGGATGAAACAAGGCTGCAAACCGCATCAGCAGTGCGTAGCCTTCAATAGACAGTCGATATAGTAAAATAGCCAAGAAGCAGATCGTAAAAGTTGCACAAAAGTAAGGATCATAAATCATTCTTTGTTGCCCGGAAGAAATACCTCACCGACCTGTCTGTTTTTGTGTACATTTTTTTAGCTACCCAAAAGACAGTTTGCTTAGGCAGGTCAAAGCTATCTTTATGTATTTTTTGATAAATTTTTGGGATTCAGAATTCTGCCTCGTCGAGACCTGGGAAACTTTTTAGGAATGGCTTTCGGTTTTGGAATCAGGGAGAAAATAATCACTCCGTTTAGAAAAGAACTTTAAGGAAAATACCTATGAATTGGACATCACTCGTGGAGGAGTCTCAACTGGAAAATATTCGGGAAGAATCTCAGCAACACCCGGTCTTGATATTTAAACACAGCACACGGTGCTCCATCAGTTCAGCCTCGTTGGCGCGATTGGAAAGAAACTGGAAAGAATCAGACGTAGCCGGAACCGTACCCTACTACCTGGATTTGATTGCCAACCGCACAGTATCTGCCAAAGTAGCCGCAACCTTCGATATTCCTCACCAATCGCCGCAAATTCTGTTGATTTCCAGGGGTGAATGCATTTATGATGCCTCTCACTTTGACATTAATTTTGCAGAAATTCAGCAACAGTTGAGTGGCATCGAAGCCTGAATTTTAGCTTTGATAAAAAAGGCCGGACCTCTCACTTTTTTGGGAAGTCCAGCCTTTTTTTGGTTTTAAAAACTAGGCAACTTCCCACGAAAACACCACGGCCTGCTCAATATCCGGGTGAAGGCTCAGGGCTACGGGACAGGTATATGCCGCTCGTTCTAATTTTTGTTTATCGGATTCAGCAATGGGCTGAGCCGTGCGCATCGTCATCAGAAGCTCAATTCGGTGAATGCGGCGCGGAGCCTCGGAAGTCATTATCTTCGTAATTTCCATCGAAGAACCTATCAGGTCAATGGCGTCGCGCCGGGCCACAATGCCCATAATGGTCATCATACAACTCCCCAAAGCGCCTGCTACGAGATCCGTGGGAGAAAATGCCTCGCCCTTTCCCTGATTGTCGGTGGGGGCGTCGGTCAGTAGTTGGGTAGCGGACTGCACGTGCATGGCACGGGTGCGCAAGTCGCCCAGGTATTCGGTGGTAATCGTTGGCATAAGATTATCTAATGTAGGAAAAGAACATAAATTTATAAAAAACCGTTAATGTGATACGTTAGAGAGGTAGGAATTAAACAAATTTCTCTATTTTCACTTACTTTTAGATCAGAGAAATCCAGAGGGTTATGAAACATAAAGACATTTTACTGGTGGGGAGTTTGCTGCTTTTACTGGCCAACACAGCCTGGTCACAACGGCGAACGGAGCCGGACGCAGATATAGAAAAGTACAACTCCCTGGCTTCGCTTGGAGTAACAACTAACACTAATTCGGGGATTTTGGGCGGAATTGTTGCCCGGCATTCACAATCCATTTCGGGTACCTTTTTGGGCAAGCAGCAGTTTAGATACCTGGCCGTTGAGCTCGTAAATGTAAAGCATCCCAAAGAGCTCTCCTCACAAAATTTTGTGACCGGCTCGCGATTTACCTATGGAAAACAGAATTACCTGTTTGTGCTACGTCCCGAATATGGCCGCGAGATCATGTTTTTCAACCGCCACGCAGACGAAGGGATTTCTATTAGTGGAATAGTGGCAGCAGGGCCGTCTATTGGACTCGAAAAGCCGTATATGATTCAGTTTCAGTCGCGTCCGGGCGTAATCGTCAACGAGCCGTATGATCCGGCCAAGCATGGCCAAACGGAACTGATTGTGGGATCGGGAAGCTTTTTTTCGGGTTTTGATAAAATGAAAATTGTGCCGGGCCTACATCTGAAAACCGCCCTCAGTTTTGAATTGAGCGCTTTTCGGGAAAACATGACGGGCCTGGAAATTGGCTTTATTGCCGAGGCTTTTTCACGGCAAATCATCATTATGCCTTTTGCCGATAACCGTAGTTTTTTTACTTCGGGCTATGTGACGCTTTACTTTGGAAATAAAAAATAGTGGATGCAGCACCCGGTTTCTGCACTAGGTTTCCGGGCATTTTCTTTTTGAATTATTACTAAAAATTTACATGATCGAATTACCTGTAATACCCTCTGAGCGTAAAAAACGTCCTGATTGGCTTCGCGTAAAACTACCGTCCGGGCCTGATTTTCTTCGGGTGCGTCAGCTGGTGGATACCTATAAATTACACACGATTTGCGAAAGCGGCAGTTGTCCCAATATGGGCGAATGCTGGGGAGCTGGCACGGCTACTTTTATGATTTTGGGGAATGTCTGTACCCGAAGTTGCAGTTTTTGTGCCGTAGCTACGGGCCGCCCCAACGAATACGACACCGACGAGCCGCAACGCGTAGCCGAGGCGATTCGGCTTATGGGCGTCAAACACGCCGTGATAACGTCTGTCAATCGGGACGAACTGAAAGATCGGGGTGCCGAAATATGGTACCAAACCGTGCGGTTGGTAAAAGAACAAAGCCCGCAAACGACCATCGAAACGCTGATTCCGGATGTGAAAAACAACTGGGATGCTCTGCATCGAATGATCGAGGGCGGACAGGAAGTTGTGTCGCACAATGTCGAAACCGTGGAACGCCTGTACCGTGGGGTGCGTCCGCAGGCAAAATATAGCCGTAGCCTGGAACAGATCCGCCGAACCAAAGAGGCTCGCTGCCGGACAAAATCCGGCATTATGCTTGGTTTGGGAGAAACAAAGGAAGAAGTATTTCAGGCAATGGACGACCTCGTTGCGCACGGTTTGGATATTCTGACGCTGGGCCAATACCTGCAACCAACCAAAATGCACCACGAAGTAATCGAGTGGATTACGCCCGAGTTGTTTGAACTTTACCGCGAAGAAGGACTGAAACGTGGACTAAAATACGTAGAATCCGGCCCGTTGGTGCGGTCGAGCTATCATGCGGAGCGACACGTGAATGTGCCGATCTGATCGGGCTGCCGGCTGCGCTGGCACGATTTATTTTATCCTTGGGTAAACCAGATCAGGAATATTCTGTTTAGGATCATAGGCCCCTGTCATTTTTCTGGCGGGGGCTATTTACTTGATACACTTCCCTTTGCCCGGCAAAGGATTCTACAGGCCTATGAAACGTTACGATTATATCCTTGCAGGCGGCGGACTCGCCGGATTGAGCCTTGCCTATTACATGAATCAATCGGTGCTGCGCAACAAGTCCATTTTAATTATTGATAAAGAAGAAAAAAAGAAAAACGACCGTACGTGGTGTTTTTGGGAGAAAGATTTGCCCAGTGCCTTTGATCCAATTGTGTATCGTAGCTGGGAGAAGGTCATGTTTTTTGGCAGCGATAATTTTGAAAAAAAACTGGATCTTGGCGATTATATGTACAAATGGATTCGGGGAATTGATTTCTACGATTTCGTCCGCACTGATCTAGCATCCAATCCCAATATTACCTTCCTGTACACGTCTATTGAGCGCATCACCGATACGGCTGACGGCGGTTTTGTGATTACCGAAGAAGGGCAGTTTATTGCAGATTATGTATTTGACAGCATTACTCCGCTCGCCATTGACAAGGACAATCGCCACAACATGCTTCAGCATTTTAAGGGCTGGGAGATTTCTACACCACACGCCACTTTTGATCCGCTGTGCCCCACTATGATGGATTATCGGGTACCGCAGGAAGGGCCGGGTGTTCGCTTTTGTTATGTTTTGCCCGTTGACGAGCACCGCGCAATGGTAGAATACACCGTTTTTTCAGACAAACTCTTAGAGCCGCAAGACTATGTGCGAGAGCTGCACAGCTACATCCGCGATGTTTTGCAGATCACAGAGTTTACCATCGAAGCTGAGGAATTCGGGATTATTCCTATGACCGACGAGCACCCCAAAACCTCCAAACGCAACCGCGTGATTCGTATTGGAACGTCGGGAGGATTTGTGAAGGCCTCTACGGGCTACGCTTTTGTGCGTACTCAACGGTTTACACAGCAACTGGTAAGTCAGCTACTGACGGTGGGAAAGCCGTTGCGCCGGAAAAGAACGCTCTTTCAATGGTTCAAAAATCTACTGGACAGCACCCTCCTGAACGTGCTGCTGAAACAACGCTATTCGGGCAAAGCGGTTTTTACACGTTTGTATAAACACAATCCTACACCCCGTTTGCTGGCTTTTCTGGACGAGCAAACGAGCTTTTGGGAAGATCTCAAAATCATGTCAACGGTTCCGATTGCTCCGTTTACCAAAGGTATGTTTGATTCCCTCGTCAGGCGATTTTAGAAATTACTGTTCCGGTGGCGAAAACTTATTTGGTTAATTTCCCGAAAAAATTCAATTTTGTGCCAGCATCCAGAAGCTTCGGCAGAAGCGCCAACCGGGTTAGAACACCACGGTGGTAAAATGAACGATGTGGGTTTGAAAGAATTAAGTCCTGCACGGAGCATTTCCGCTAGTCCAGTGCGGATTTTTAACAACCAAAAAAGTTCGATCTTCCTGCCTCTTCATTGGATAGAAATACTGTATCAATCCAACTTATTTATTTTCAAAAAATCTTTTTATGCCCTATCTATTTACTTCGGAGTCTGTGTCGGAAGGACACCCCGATAAAGTAGCCGACCAGATTTCGGATGCCCTCATTGATAACTTCATGGCGTGGGATCCGAGCAGTAAAGTAGCCTGCGAAACACTTGTAACCACTGGGCAGGTAGTTTTGGCCGGAGAAGTAAAAACCAATACCTACCTTGATGTGCAGAAGATTGCGCGGGAGGTGATTCGCAAAATTGGATATACCAAAAGTGAATACATGTTTGAGGCCAATTCCTGCGGCATTCTCTCGGCCATTCATGACCAAAGTGCTGACATTAATCAGGGAGTTGACCGGGCAGCCTTAAGCGAAGATTTTGAGTCCAAGGCCAATGCACAGGGAGCCGGAGATCAGGGCATGATGTTTGGCTATGCCACTCGTGAAACCGAAAACTACATGCCGTTGGCGCTCGATTTGGCCCATAAAATCCTGAAAGAGCTTTCGCATATTCGCAATCATGAATCAGGGTTGATTCCGTACCTCCGGCCCGATGCCAAGTCGCAGGTAACGATTGAATACAGCGATGATAATGTACCGCAGCGGATTGACACAATTGTGGTTTCGACGCAGCATGATGACTTTGCCAGCGAAGCAGAAATGCTCGAAAAAATTAAGTCTGATATTATTTCATTTGTTATTCCCCGTGTAAAAGCGACGCTTAGCGAGGAGTTGCAGGCGCTGTTTACCGAAGATATTACGTACTACATCAACCCCACGGGCAAGTTCGTTATTGGCGGGCCCCACGGCGATACCGGTCTGACGGGCCGTAAAATTATTGTGGATACCTACGGTGGCAAAGGTGCCCACGGTGGCGGTGCCTTCTCGGGCAAAGATCCTTCCAAGGTTGACCGCTCGGCGGCCTACGCTACCCGGCACATTGCCAAGAATATGGTTGCTTCCGGTCTGTGTGATGAGGTGTTGGTACAGGTATCCTATGCTATTGGCGTGGCTAAGCCCTGTGGGCTTTTTATTGATACCAAAGGTACAGCCAAGGTAGATTTGACGGACGGACAAATTGCCCGTGAAATTGAAAAGATTTTTGACATGCGTCCTTACGCAATCGAAGAGCGGTTGAAACTTCGCAATCCTATCTACTCAGAGACAGCTGCTTACGGGCACATGGGTCGGGTAAATGAAGTGGTAACGAAAACCTTTAAAGGCGCTGACGGAACCGAAAAAGTATTGGAAGTAGAACTATTTACCTGGGAAAAACTAGATTACGTAGACGCAATCAAAACTGCATTTTCAATCTGATTTTAGGTAGAACCAGGTTTTAATTTATAAGCAATCGGCCCGGTGTTTCCACCGGGCCGATTGCTTGTTAGTCCCGTACATACACCTTCACACCGCCGATTCGACCGGCTAAGAAGTTGTAAATAACCGCCACAAGCGCACCGGCGATCAGCCCCAGAACCCCGTACATAATCGGGAAAAGGATGGCCATAAAAATGCCTCCACCGACGAACATTCCAGATTGCTCCGAATTAATAAGAGACCCAAACAGAGATCCAAAGGCAGCCACAAATAAGCCAATAACCAGACCAATCGTGGCCAGTATAGCACCGTACATCATGGCAACGGAGCCTACATCCAAACGGGTAATTTCTTTTTTCATGCGTACAAAGAGGTTAAGGATAAAAAAATGGGGAGCAGATCGAACGATCTACTCCCCAAAATACTACATTATGAGCATATTATAAAAACTGAACGACACTTTCGAGCCCTATGCCACGAGAGCCTTTAATCAGAATGTCTGTCTCTGCCTGTGGGTTATCCATAATCCAGTTGTGCAGAGAGAATTTATCCGGGAAATAGTACGCCTTTGGTAAATGCATTAACGCGTGCCTGATATGGTTTCCTGAAAGAATCACGATGTCAAAATTCCCCGAAGCGATCAGCTGACCCAGCGCCAGATGCTCCGCCTCGGTTTCGGTGCCCAATTCAAGCATGTCGCCTAAAATAACCATTTTTCGGACAGCCTGCCGTTTTATGAAATTTTCAAGAGCCGCTTTCATCGAACTCGGATTGGCATTATATGCGTCAAGCAAAATTGTGTTGCTGCCTTTTTTGAATAATTGCGAGCGATTGTTGTCGGGTTCATACTGCGAAATGGCACAATGTGCGTCCGTTTCGTCTACCCCAAAATACCGGCCAATGGCAAGTGCAGCGCAGATATTATCAAAATTATACTGTCCTGGCAGGTGCGTGACGATGGTTTCTTCATGATTTTTTTCGTACACTACAAAAGGATTTTCTTCCACCAAAACAGGCTCTGATTTTGCATTTTCGGAGCGATAAAATACAATTTCACCAAAGGAATGCCGCCGGGCTACCATTTCCATCAGCGTATCGTTTGAGGCATTTACAAACACCACTTTTTTCTTTTTGGCCAAAAAGTCATACAGCTCTCCTTTGCCCTTTTTGACGCCATCAATTCCTCCAAAACCTTCCAGATGCGCTTTCCCAATATTGGTGATCAGGCCGTGCGAAGGCTGTGCTATGCTGCTGAGAAGAGCAATTTCCTGCTGATGATTGGCACCCATTTCTACCACTACCACGTCATAGTCAGCCGGATTAACAGCCAAAAGCGTGAGTGGAACGCCGATGTGATTGTTCAGATTTCCCCGTGTAGCGTAGGTCCGAAACTTACGGGCAAGCACCGCCGCAATGAGTTCTTTGGTTGTCGTTTTTCCGTTGGAGCCCGTCAGGCCTATCACCGGGATTGTCCAGCTGCGGCGGTGGTGCCGGGCAAGGTCCTGTAATGTAGTGAGGACATTTTCAACCAGCAAAAACTGATCTCCCTGTACTACCAAAGGATCATCCACAACGGCGTAGGCGGCGCCCAGTTGCAGCGCCTGCGCGGCAAAGGCATTGCCATCAAAATGATCTCCTTTAAGGGCAAAGTACAGGCAGCCCGGTTCTATTTTTCGGGTGTCAGTACTGACCAAAAAGTTTTTAGAATAAAGTGTATACAGCTCTTCAAGTGTAATTTCCATGATTTTTTAATTTTCTTATGACAACAAGGGGCTGGAATTCGTTGTAATTTAGTACACCACTGCATCTGCACAGGGGTGTACAGCTATTAGCGGATTCTTTTCTGAACCATTGCCTGATTTAGAAGGAAACGCTCCAAAATTACATCAAATTATCCTCAATGAAACGGAATCTGTACCTATACTTTGCGTGTCTCATCGGCCTAAGTGCTGCATCTCCGGTTCGAGCGCAGCAGGCGTGGTTTCAGCTCGATACGCTTACCCCCGTGATCCGCAACGCGGTTCCGTTGCAAAATCCATGGGCCGGAGGGCTCAATGCAGGGCAATTTTCGACCATGGATCTGAACAAAGACGGTGTGCCGGATCTGGTCGTTTTTGATCGCACCACCAACCGCGTCAGTACGTTTGTGGGAGATGCAGCCACTAAAACCTACCGGCACGCTCCCTACTTTGAAACGCTGTTTCCGTCGATGGAAAACTGGATGTTGCTGGTTGATTTTGATGCCGATGGTCAGAAAGAACTTTTTACCCACACGCCACAGGGAATTCGGGTATACAAACAAACAACAACCGCCACAAACTGGACCTGGAAACTGCACAAACCTTTACTCAATTCGTACGGTTTTTCCGGGCCTCTCAATTTGCTGGTAGTTGCTACGGATATTCCTGCATTAATCGACGTTGACGATGACGGGGATATGGATATTGTGACGTTTGAGATTCTGGGGAATTTTGCTGAAATGCACCAAAACATGAGCATGGAGCGCTATGGCGTGCCCGATAGCCTCGAATTTGTCAGAAATGGATTGTGTTGGGGTAATTTTGTAAAAGAACACTGCAACGATTTTAGTTTGGGAGTAGACTGTGGGTCGCTCGAAAATCTGAAAGACCCGCTTCCCAACGGGCGCATCATGCACGCCGGGAATTCTATTCTTTTGCAGGATTTGAATGGAGATGGCAAAAAAGATATGCTCATGGGGCACGTCACCTGCGACAACGTAGCCCGGCTCGTCAATACGGGTACCAACCGGGTCGCTAGTTTTACAAGTTTTGATATAAATTTTCCGGCCAAAGATCCCATCAACTTTACGATTTTTCCGGCTGTATATGCCGAAGATGTTGATTTTGATGGCAAAAAAGATTTACTCGCCGCGCCAAATGTCTACACCAACGAAGGCAATCTGATGGACTTTCGGGCTTCTGCCTGGTACTATCACAATGCGGGGACCGAAAACCTGCCGGAGTACGTGCTTCGTCAAAAGGATTTTTTGCAGGATCAGATGATTGATGTGGGTGAAAATGCCGCTCCTTCGTTTTTTGATATAGATGGTGATGGCGATCAGGATATGCTGGTGGGCACGGGCGGAGTGCGCGGTGCAACCGGTTTTAGGGGGAGTTTGCTCTTGTTTCGTAATGTTGGCACGGCACAGGAGCCTCGCTTTGAATGGGTAAACGATGAATATCTGGATTTCTCCAAAAGTATTCAACTGACGCAGGTAAAACCCCAATGGGCCGATTTTGATGGAGATGGCGTGGCTGATCTGGGTTTTGCCGGAATTTCTTTCCAGGGTTTGGAATATCGCTATTTGCCCAATCGTGCACCACAAGGCGCTGCCGTTCGGGTGACCATGAGCGAAGCGGTTGTTGTCAGACTCCCGGCGGGTGTGCAGGCGAGTGATTCGCCCTATTTCTATGATACTGATCAGGATGGTGATCTGGATCTGATTGTGGGAAAAGCGCAGGGAAATATTGAATATTATCTAAACACAGGAACTGTCCGTCAGCCGGTATTTGACCTGCAAACCGAGTCACTTGCGCAGGTCCGTTCAAATTTTGCCGGACGCTTTGTCTCCATTTCAGTGGCAGATATGGACCTGGACGGGCGGCCCGATTTGCTGACTGCCGACCAAACAGGCATGGTACGTATATTTCATTCGGGAGCCTGGGGCCAATGGACCCGCCGTGATAGTTTGCTGGTTGGCTTTGGAACCAATACCCTTGCCCCAAAACTCGGTGCTTATCTTCATGCCACCACGGCTGATTATTCGGGAGATGGCAAACCCGATGTAGCCGTTGGAACTTACGGCGGGGGCGTGCGACTGCTGCGCAATATTCTCCCAGTCAGCATCACGTCGGTGGAGCCCTCGCCCGCAGCTACGCTGGTCGTGTATCCCAACCCAGCCAGAAATTATGTGCAAATCCGAAGTAGGCAGGAAGCATTTCTGGATATTTTTACCTCCGATGGAAGGCTAATGAAAGAAAATTTACAGCTAAAATCTACTACCGAACTAAGCCTCGAAGTGTCAAAATGGACCCCGGGGCTGTATATTTTTCGGGCTCGTTACCCGGACCGTCAAGAGAGCCACAAAGTGATGGTAGAATAATCGTACGCAACTATTTTCATGTAAAATGGCACGCTTTTTTCTTGGAAAATCAGTTTTAGTAGGAAAATTTGCAGACCCGGCGCCCGAAAGAGGTTCCTGGGAACCGATGATCCATCGGGGAGAAACGATTGGCGCAGCGCTCCGCACCAAAAACAAAGTGAATCCCGTGTTTATTTCTCCCGGTCATTTGATTGATTTATCGACCTCGGTGGCGCTTACTTTACAGTGCTACACGGGCTATCGCTTGCCTGAACCAACACGGCAGGCGCACCTTTTTGTAAATGAACTTCGGCGGAAATATAAAATCGCACAAACCGATTTTCCGACAACTCTTTTTGAAAGCTGAACTACCCAAACAAATCACTCGACAGGTAGCGGTCGCCGCGGTCGCAGACAATCGTCACGATGACGCCTGAATCCAGTTCCTGAGCCAGTTGCACGGCAGCCCAGGCAGCGCCTCCGCTGCTCATGCCCGCAAAAACGCCCTCTTCACGAGCAAGGCGGCGAGTTGTGGCAGTAGCATTATCAGCCGAAACTTCAATAACCCGATCTACCCGCTCGCGTTCAAAAATCTTTGGCAGATATTCTTCGGGCCATTTCCGTATACCCGGAATACTCGATCCATCCGTAGGCTGACAGCCGACAATCTGAACGTCAGGGTTTTGCTCTTTCAAAAAACGTGACGTGCCCATGATGGTACCCGTAGTGCCCATTGAAGAAACAAAATGAGTGACTTTCCCGGCCGTATCCCGCCATATCTCCGGTCCGGTGGTGCGGTAGTGTGCTTTCCAGTTATCCGGATTGGCAAACTGATTAAGCATAAAATAGCCGGGTTCCTGCGCCTTTGCGTCGGCGTAGTCACGGGCACTTTCAATGCCGTCGGTCAGGGTTACTTTGGCGCCAAACGCTTCCATGGTCAATACACGCTCCCGGGTTGAGTTCGCGGGCATTACGAGCTCAATATCAATTCCATAAATACTCGCAATCATAGCAAGTGCAATACCCGTATTTCCGCTTGTCGCTTCGATGAGGCGGGTTTTGGCGTTGATTTCCCCTCGATCCAAAGCGCCCTTAATCATGCTGAATGCTGCCCGATCTTTCACGCTGCTTCCGGGATTATTCCCTTCCAGTTTTCCGTAAATAGTTACGTTTGGATTGGGATTTATGCGTTTTAATTCAACAAGTGGCGTGTTGCCAACGAGGTCAAGAATTGAAGAGGCCATGTAGTGTTCGGTTGGAAATTGCAGGAGTAGCAACGCCTGATAGTATAGTAATTGAATAGACTTTTAACGCAGCAAAGCTATCAAAAGGTTCTTTTAAAATTTAGAGGTCAGACTTTTTTTCCTGCCATTTTTCTACAAAGCCTTCCCAACCCTGTTTTAGGTTTAGGTCAAATTGATTGTACGGAATTTCAATGGAATTTTCCCGAAACTTTTCAATCAGCTCAAATCGAATTTCGCTCTTCACGTATTCAATCCGCCAGGCACTGTACGTCCAGAAAAGTAATTCGTAGTGCATGCCCGATTCTCCAAAATCCATGAGCCGAACGGTTACCGGCGGATTCTGCGCTACTTCCGCATGAGTTTGTGCGGCTGCCAGCAGGAGTGCTTCCACTTGCCGCGGATCGTGCTTGTAGGCTACACGAACGGTAATGATAAACCGGGTCAGGGAACGATTATGTGACCAGTTAATGATGTTATCATTGATAAATTTTGAATTCGGAACGATTAATCCGATCGAATCCCGGGTTTCGAGCTTGGACGTTCGCAGGCCGATGTCGGTTACCCGGCCTACCAGTCCGTTGTCAAGTTCAACAATGTCGCCAATATTGATACTTCCTTCAAAAAGCAAAATCAAACCCGATACCAGATCGTTGAATGTTTGCTGCAAGCCAAGCCCGACGCCCACCAACAGCGCCGCCGAACCTGCTAAAAGCAGCGAGAGCTGAACGCCGATGACTTCCAGGCCGAAGATAATGACAAGCACATAAATGAAGTATTTGATCAGCTGAATGACCGCTTCCTGCCGCCCCTGATCCACCTGTTTGCGACGAAAAAAGCCCTGCCGGAGTATCTTACTAAATACCCAAACCAGCAACCGGGCCACCACAATCAGCAACAGAATCAGGAGTACATCAAAAACCGTAATCTGATAGTTTTTAATTTTCAACAAATCAAATTCCAGAAAGCGCTGTACCTCCCGGGGAAGCCCGCGACTGATTTTCTGCGCTCCTTTTTCAAGTGCAGGTTGTGCCTGAGCCAGAATGAATTGGAATATCATTGGTTTCAAAGCTTAGTCAGAAACAAAAATGCGATCATGGGTTGGTTGTAAAAAAGCTAAGCGTACCCAACAAAAATTCGTCGAGAGCGGTATCGTGATCAGCATTTTGAATTGGAATCAGGGAGACATTCGTAGCACCGCGATTTTTCATCGCATTGAAAGCATTCTCAGAATTGAAATAGAAAACCAGCCGATCAGCAGTGCCGTGGTACAATTGAGTGGGCGTACGGGGTTTCCAGTCGAACACATCGTTGTCCGCAACGGCGTTCAAAAAACCGGTGTCCGTTCCCGAATTTATTGCCTGTTTGAAGCTATCTGTAAAAATGGTATTGAACGAAACCGGAATAGGAGCATTCTCCGCCTGTTGTTGAATCTGACTTGCGTACGGTTCCTTGAAATAGTACGACGCCGGGCGGTTGAGGCCGTACACGCGGTCGTAGGTCAGCGTTACCCACAGATAGGAGCGATTGAAGCCCGAAATTCTGTGAGTTTCCGTATTGATCAGGTACTTCATGAACGAGGTTTTGTCGTAGGCGCCCGCTCCGCAACTCGACGCCCGCAGGTTAAATTCGGTAGCCGCATTTTCTTCGATTTCTTTTTGCAAACTCATCGTGGCATAGCCGCCTTCTGAGTAACCTGCAATGTACAGCCGCTCGTCCCAGTCGATTTCGTCCTGATTGGCCAGAAATTCTTTGGCCGCCCGCAACATATCCAAAGATGCCGAAGCCAGGCTTGCCCGATGTTCGTAGGGATGCGGCAAATCTTTGGAAGCACCATAGCCGATATAGTCAGGATAAGCAATAATATAGCCCAAAGCGCCAAAAAGCGATCCGGCAAGGTAGGCTTCACTGTTTGCATTGAAGTTGGATGGTGCCTGCTCGTCGCTTGTAATGGTACCGTGTTGCACACTAATCAGGGCGGCGGGCTGAGTAGTAATCGGAATAATGAGCGCACCGGAAGCCAGGATTTCGGTGCCGTCCGTATTTTTTGTTTTGTACGTGAGGCGATACGCTTTGACGCCATTTCTTATAAATCCCGGCAAGAGCGGATTAAGACCGCTGACTTGCTGAATGATGTTTTCACTGGAAAGTTCAGTGATGACGCTACTTTCAACAAGATAGCTATTTTGGGGTGGGGTGGGGGAATCTTCGCGTGAGCAGGAGGTAATTATCAATAAACTCCAAGCCAGTAGCCAAAGACTTTTTCTAAAAATAAATAGTTCAGAACGCTGTTTCATAAAAATCTCAAAATAGTATTGTGTATGTGAGCTATAACGAAGGGTCGGTGGTTTTCGTTTGAGTTCCTGGTTTGTAAATGTACGGGCAGGCTGATTTTCGATTCAGAGAAATTTATTTTTCCAGTAAATCTTACGCATAATCGTGGAAAAGGTCTGCTTGAATCTTGACTAGGGAGAAAATCTAAGGTGAGATCATGGAATGAAATTGCTCAGGAATCCTGCATACATGCAACCGCCATCAAACTTTCTGGAAGTCTAATGGCGATTGGTATTCTAATTGAATTCAATTTATTTGGTAATCAAGCAGAATCAGAATGAACTATTTTACAAAAAACATTTTAATAGTCTGAAAATCAATTAGATGAAAAAGCTAATAACCAAAAGCTAACAGCTACTTTATTCCTGATCCATGTACCATTGCAGAATACGTGCGGCGGCGTCGGGCCGTTCGACCATTCCCATGTGCCCGGCTTCGGCCAGAATAAACGGGTAGCCCTGACGGGGAAGCCGTACCTGCTCCATGACTTTCTCAAAGGGCACGAGCTGATCCTGCATGCCAATCACGAAAAGTACCGGAAAAGGGAGCTGCCGAAGTACGTCCGTACGGTCGGGGCGGTCGCGCATCGCCTCCATACCCACGGCAAGGGCCTCCGACGATAGCTGACCATAGCGCTTGCTGTGCTCCTGAATTTTCTGAGGAAAAACTTCCTTGAACCTGTCTCCGAATAAATTTCCAGTTGTATGTTTAATAAAAGCTTCGGCTCCGTGCGTACGAAGCAGATCGATCATTTGGTTGCGCTGATGCTTCTTGGCATCCGGATCGGCAAGTGCCGACGAATGAAAAAGGCCAAAGCCTTCCAGCATTTCTGGGTATTTTGCCGCAAAAGCCAGGGCAATATATCCGCCCATAGAATGCCCGATGAGCGTGCAGCGGGAAATACTGGCATTGGTGAGCAGGCGATGCAGCTCGTCTGCATAGTCGTCCATGGAATGGCAACTCGTCAAAAACGAAATATTGGGCCGAATAATGGTATACGACTCATTAAGCAGAGGGCAAAGTTCATCCCAAATGGTATGATCCATTCCGTGGCCGTGCAGTAGTACAAGTGTTTTTCTTTGAAGTCCCATGAGGCGTCGGTTGGTTAGGGTTAGGTTAAAACTACAAAAAAGCGCGCTGTGTCTGAAACATCAACGCGCTTTTTTATGATTAATCTTTTGTGAACAAAAATCGGGAAGTAGTAAACTACCCGCAAAAGAGAGGGCTAGGCCGATGTTTCATCACGTAGCGCCCGGCGCAGGATTTTTCCTACGTTGGTTTTGGGTAGTTCGTCCCTGAATTCAATATGACGGGGGCATTTATAAGCCGTCAGGTGTTCTCTGTAATAGGTCATTACCTGCTCTTTGGTCAGGTTTGGATCTTTTTTGACCACAAATATTTTTACAGCTTCCCCTGACTTTTCGTCGGGCACGCCCACGCAGGCCACTTCCAGAACTCCCGGACATTGGGCTATAACTTCCTCTATTTCATTTGGATACACATTAAAGCCTGAGACCAGAATCATATCTTTTTTGCGATCCACGATTTTGAAATAACCATCAGCACTACGGACACCCACGTCTCCGGTTTTGAACCATCGCCCACTTTCATCTTCAAACATAACCTTGGCGGTTTCGTCGGGGCGGTTGTAGTAGCCGGGCATTACCTGCGGTCCTTTGGCACAAATCTCGCCGGGTTCGTCATCGTCGGCCCAGGTGCCATCTTCCCGCATGATACGCATTTCGGTACTTGGCCAGGGAATGCCGATAGATCCAATGCGGTTTTCGCCAACAAGCGGGTTGGAAGAAAGCACCGGTGATGTTTCCGAAAGACCGTAGCCTTCGGCGGGCAAACAGCCGGTGGCTTTGTACCAACGCTCAGCCACGACGCTTTGCAGTGCCATGCCGCCAGCCGAAGTGATTTTTAAGAGGCTAAAATCAACTTCGCTAAATTTTGGGTTGTTCAGCAGGCCATTGTACAAAGTATTCAGGCCGGTAAAGATTGTTACCCGATATTTTTTCAAATCCTTAATAAACCCATCCATATCGCGCGGATTGGTAATTAACAGATTCATGCCGCCGCTTTTCAGGGCTGATAGTGCGTTAACCGTCAGGGCGTATACGTGATAGAGCGGTAGCGCTGCTACAATTACCGGATTGTGCAGGTTTTCGCCCATCAGCGGTTTTAGCCATTCGTTGTTGGCTTCCACGTTAGAAATCAGATTGCGGTGGTTGAGCATTGCACCTTTGGATACGCCCGTGGTGCCGCCGGTATACTGAATGAAGGCTAGTTCAAGGTTAGAAACATTTGGGCGTTTGTAGCTCGCAGCAGCGCCTTTGCTAAGGGCCGTTCCAAAAGAAACCGCCGTAGGAAGGCTATATGCCGGAACCATTTTTTTGATATATTTTACTACGGTATTGACAATCAGTTTTTTAGGAAAACCCAGCAAGTCGCCAATTTCTGTAACTATTACATGCTCAATTTTTGTTTCGGGCAGTATTTTTTCAAGATTATTGGCAAAGTTGGCCAGGATTACAATGGCTTTGGCACCCGAATCCTTGAACTGATGCAGCATTTCGCGGCACGTATAAAGAGGATTGGTGTTAACGATAGTAATTCCCGCACGCAGAGCTCCGAACATTACTACCGGATATTGCAGCACATTGGGCATCTGAATCGCCATACGGTCGCCCTGCTGCATGCCGATGCTTTGCAGATATGCCGCAAAATCGCGCGACAGGCGGTCGATCTCACCGAATGTCAGCTCTTTACCCATATTTGAATAGGCTGCCTGCCCGGCATATTTCTGGAAACCTTCTTCCATTAATTCGAGCAGCGAAGGATACGCATCAGGATTTATCTCATAGGGAACTCCCTTAGGATAGGCGCTTAGCCACGGATATGTTTGTTGATTGACGACGGACATAAGATATTTTATGGAGGTTAGTAGGTTGATTTTGCTTTTTAAAGATAACGAAGAAATAGCGTTTCAAGTTAAAAAAATATTGGTTGAATACCATTTTTGAATCAAAAATTGGCTTTTCCTTCGGGAAAAATATTTTTTTTAGTCTCCTATAACTACTCTTTTGTCCACTTTTCACCTAATTCCAGTACATAATGCGGGGTTTGGTATTGTTGCGCAGCTTTTACAAAAACCTGCGGATCTTCGGTATTGAACTCAAACATGTCAAAATGATGCGGAATGACGCAGCCCGCACCAATGACCGAGCCAAGGCGGGCGGCTTCGTCGGCGCTGAGATTGCCAGCCACCCGACGTTCGGGCCGGTTGCCGTTGATGGGCAAAAAGGCCAAATCCAAAGCATACGGCATGAGCAGATCAGCCAGGCCGTCAAACCATAGCGTGTCGCCGCTGTGATATACCCGATATCCGCCAAATTCTACCACAAAACCCATGAAGCGACATTGCCCCAGCCCGTCGCGTTCGAGCTCGTTGTGGGCAGCCGGGATTCCAAAAAAACGGAAGCCACCTATATCTTTGACAAATCCGTCGGTCATGCCGATGGGGAAATCCGATGCGCAGCCCAAACGCTCCGTTACAAATTCGCGGTTTGCTTCGGGAATGACAAATTGTATGTCCGGGTTTGCTGTGAAAAGCGGACCGAGCGTTTCGGCATCAAGATGATCGGTATGGTTGTGGCTACTCGTTACGACTTGTATGAAGTCCAGTCGGGCAGGGTCAATCACCCGTTCGCGCAGGCGGGTGTGAGGCTTATCGGTTTTGGCATATTTATGCGTTAGAGAATCAGAAAGATACGGGTCAAAAAGCAAGTGTTTTCCCTGCCATTGCAGCAAAAATCCACTTTGTCCCAGCCACCATACCCGAAAGCCTTTGGAAACTGACAGCGTAGATCGAATGTCGCTCAGGAGTTGATCATCTTTTTGACTTCGATCAATTTTTGCAGAATCAGGTCGTGAAGAATCGAACATTTCAGGCGGATTTATAGGTGAGACGAATTACTTCCCATCGTGTAAATTGCTGACCATCGGTTTCGATGGGCTCAGGAATTTTGGTGAAGCCTAGTTTTTGTAAAAGCAGCGACGAATGATTTTCCTCAGAGACGGTATGCGCAATTACTTTTTGGACCGCCTCATGGCTAAATGCATGTTCGACCAAGCCACGGGCTGCTTCCGTAGCGAGCCCTTTGCTGCGATGAGAATCACGTATTTCGTAGCCAATTTCTACCACGCCCTCCGCATCGGGCTCTCCTTTGTAGCCACACACACCGATCAAAATATTGTCTGGACGGTACACGATCAGGTGTGTCCACCAGTCATGAAGTTCCGGATGCGCCTTCCACCGAACATACATTGGCCCAAAGGTATCACGAAAATCAGTCCATTTTTTAGGTACATTGGCACCCAATACACGTGCCAATATATTATTTCCCATGCGAATGGCGTCAAAAAGTGTATCGTCGCACGGAATGAGGCGTAATCTCGGGGTCAGTATCATATTTTTTTGGGTGAAGTTCGGACAGTACAGCCGAAAACACAAATAGTTTGGAGGATTGAGTAGGAGGTTGTGGAGAATAAATAAGAAAAATCAGATAATTAACCCTACCCATAATCCCGGGAAATTTCGCTGATTTACCTACCTTTAAATGGTTTATGCTACTAGCTTATAAGTCAGAACAACGTACCTTTGATAAGGTCTGGATAAGAAAAGTAATTAATTGATACCTTAATTCTCCCCATGATTCAGGATAAACGAATACAGGATTTTTCGCTGCCAACCCGTAAGAAGAAAATTCTGTTGATTGAAGACGACGCCCACGTGTGCTCATTTATCAACAAAGGGTTGAGTGAAGAAGATTTTGAGGTCAGCGTGGCGATGGACGGAAACATTGGCCTGCAAATGGCGGTTTCGTCCCAGTTTAATCTCATTATTCTGGATATTATGCTGCCTTCGATTGGCGGACTGGATCTGTGTAAAATGATCCGAAGTCACGATCCGGAAGTGCCTATTTTGTTGCTCTCAGCGCTTGGAAGTACCGAAAATGTGGTCATGGGCCTGAATACAGGTGCAGACGACTACCTGACCAAACCTTTCAAATTCATTGAGCTCCTCGCTCGGATTCGGGCGTTGCTCCGGCGCAAAGACACCGTAAAAGTTGAAACCCTTCCGGAAGAAAATATCATTCAGTTTGGGGATTTAAAATTGAATGATTACACCAAAGAAGTAAGCCGAAACGGAGTTGATATTTCGCTTACGTCTACTGAATACCGCCTGTTGTTTTTGTTTATGAATAATCCCCGGCGGGTACTTTCACGAGTGGAGATTCTGGAAGAAGTTTGGGGCGTAAACTTTGATTTGGGTACCAATGTGGTGGATGTATACGTCAATTATCTACGAAAAAAACTGGAAAAATCGGGAGCTTCCCGCCTGATTCATACCGTCATTGGCATGGGCTACGTCCTGAAAGAAAGCCATGAAAACTGATAAACAGATGAAAATTAAAACCAAAATTATTCTGCTGTTAAGTGTCATTCTGCTTTCGCTGATTTTTTTGTACAGTGGGTTTATATACTATGCATCGGCGAGTTATTCGTTTGAAGATTTTTATAAAAGATTGGAAATCAGGGCAATCACAACGGCAAAGATTCAGTTGGAAAACCGGCAGGATCTGAACGCCATCAAAGAAGTAAAGCAGGAATATCTGGAAAAACTCCCCCGGGAGGAAATCATTATTCTTCCGGCGACTTCGGGCGACTCGCTCCGCAAAGCTGCTGATCGACTTAATGTGCCGCTTGAATACATGCAGGAAATCAACAGCCGGGGAACGGCCAATCTGCGTAAACAGAATATTTTTTATTCGGGCATTCGCTACACTACTTCCGGTAAAAACTACCTCGTCATTGTGTCGGCTGAGAACTACTACCACACGCACCACATTGTGTATTTGCGCAACCTGTTGATTTCCTCGCTCGTGATTGCGATGGTGCTCGTGTTGGTTATTTCCTTCTGGTTTTCGCGCAAAATCATTCAGCCGTTGCAGGATATTACCATTAAAATGGAAGACATCAGCTCGGAAAATCTGCAAATGCGGCTCAATGTATCTTCGCACGAAGATGAACTGCGAACCTTGGCAAGTACCTTCAACGGCATGCTCGACCGCCTGGAAGCGGCTTTTGAAACCCAGAAAAACTTTGTGAGCAATGCCTCCCACGAGCTCAACACGCCGCTGACGTCCATCATTGGCGAGGCGGACGTTATTTTGTCCAAACCCCGCACCATTCTGGAATACCAGGAAGCTATTATGACGATTCTGGAAGAGGCTGAGAAACTGAGCAAAAAAACCAAAGCATTGCTTTTTCTGGCGCAGACGGGCTACAACGGGAAGGTGCAGAAATTTGACAAAGTACGCATCGATCAGCTGATTTTGGATGTGAAGGAAACGGTGGATAAGATTTATCCGAACAATAAGATTGTGCTGGATTTTAGCTTTTTACCCGAGAATCCTGAAAAACTGAAAGTAAAAGGTAACGAGCAATTGCTGCATTTGGCACTTTCAAATGTAATCATGAATGCCTGTAAATACTCCAATAATAACACGGTTAAGGTTTCTTTGGGCGCATCGTCACAACAGATAGTAATTGTAGTAAAAGATTTAGGCATTGGGATTCCGGCTGATGAAATCAAGTTTATTTATGATCCGTACTTCCGTGCCAGTAACACCAACACCTACGAAGGCTACGGCATCGGGCTGCCAATCACACGCAATGTAGTTAATATGCACTCGGGCGAAATCATCGTGAGCTCAGTATTAAATCAGGGCGTTACGGTCGAAATTAAGCTTCCGATTGGAAATTATAGTTTATAATAACTATACGTATAGTGATTTTAATGTGTTTTTAATCTTTTTCTCATGCCATTCTAACGTTATTCTCAACATATTCTAATTTTGTTCACAGCGCATTCTAATTCCCCTCTTAAATCGTTCTAATACCCCTGCCGTAGCTTTGTAGAGTAAAAAAAACATCGCTAACGCAACTATGAAAACGATACTTATCCCAACTGATTTTACGATTGAATCACTGAATACCGTAAAAGGTGCTTTCAAACGAGACTCCCAGGAGAAGGTAAATCTGATTTTGCTGTATGCCATTGGCATGTCAGATTCAATTACGGATTTGCTTTTTTTCTCTAAGGAAAAGTTCATCGCTTCGCAGCAGAGCGGCAAATTTGCGGAGGCTTTTCAAATTCTTCAAAACACCTACGATTCCCAGATCAATTCATTTCGGGTAGAGCTTTTTAGTGGCTACACGCAAAATGCCTTTGCCAATTTTCTGGAAGCAAATCAGGTAGATGAGGTTTTTATCCCCAAAGACTACACGCTCAAATTGCAGCACAAGCGCAGCTTTAATCCCCTGCCGTTTTTGAAGAAATGTAAGTTGCCTAAAACAGAAATCAGCTGGAACGAAGGGCCGTTTGTGCACGAAAAGGATCATGTGTCCGAGTTGTTTCTAGTCTCCAATCATGCGTAGGATTCCTTTCCATATCAGACAGGCGTTTGTATACGTTGGTGGCCTTGCCGCCACGATATGCCTGTTTTTCGTGCTTGTCAGTAGCACTGCAAGCCCCGATCAGCTCATCGTGGGAACGTGGGAGGAGGTGACCTGGAAGTATGAAAAAGTGGATAAAAGTCAGGATGATTCGATTTTTTCCGGAGAGGAAATTTCCGAGACTTTAAAAAATCAAATTGCAAAAAATCTGATTATTCATCAATCTGAGAAATGGCGTTTTCGGAAGGATGGTACCCTGCAGCTTTCTTCGCGTCAAAAGCCCGACAAGACCATTCATTGGACTATGAAAGGCCGGGGGCATGTGCTCGTCATGCAGCACAATCAGACCGTGGAGGAAAGCTACGACATCGCCAAATTAACCGATAAGGAACTTGTCCTTCATTTTCATACGCAGATGCAGGCACGGGGCATTGCAAAAATTACCTTTAAGAAAATACGATAATCCATGCTACGAAAATTTAGCAATAGCCGAAGTCTGAAAGATAATATTCAACTGGGAGCCCTGACGGCTTTTTCAGCGGGGATGGTCAACGTTGCCTCGCTGATTATCTTTTTTGCGTTTACATCTAATGTAACGGGGCACTACGCTATCTTGGCTGAGGAAATAGCGAGCGGACAGTGGTATCAGGTGGCGGTGGTGATGGGCTGGATCGTACTCTTCTTTACAGGTAACTTTTTATCCAATTTTATAATCATCAATCTCAATCAAAAGAATGCATATATCGCTCATTCTTTGCCGCTCATTCTCGAAATCGGCTGTCTGCTCACGGTGGGTATTTATGGACAATATTACTATCAGGAAACGCTCACGGAAACCGAAATTATGGTAGCGCTCATGCTGTTTGCTATGGGTTTACAAAACGGTCTGACGGCGAGTATTTCTAATTTTACCGTCAAAACTACCCATCTTACCGGTCTCACAACCGACCTTGCAATTCTGTTTTCGATGTTTACCCAAAAAAAATACCGCACCAACGACTCACTCGTTGGACGCGCCAAACTATTGGTTTCCATTGCGGTGTCCTACCTGTCAGGCGGCATTATTTCGGGCTTACTTTATGGTCGTTTGCAATTCCGGGTTTTTTATGTGGTCGTTTTCGTAATTCTGATCATTCTCGCCTATGATTATTCAAGATTGCGGGTATTGAAACTCATCAAAAGCAGAAGGATTGACCGGATGCGGAAAGAGAAAAATGACAACATAACCGTCCCGACACAAACCAAGCAGCCGGAAGAGCAGTTTGTCTGAAACGACTTTCCACTACCTGCTACTTCCCGCAGATTATTCCACGCCCATTTTCTGGGCCCATTGCGAATAGTTTTGTTCCAATTCTCTAACTTTTTGCGGGAAGGCAGCTGCCAAATCGTTGGTTTCCGAACGGTCTTTCGACAAATCATACAACTCCCATTTTTTGGTCTCCCGTGACCACACGAGCTTCCAGTCACCCTGTCGAATTGCCCGACTATCGAAGTGCTCCCAGGCAATGAAATCATGTCCGGGTCGCTTCTTTCCTTTCAATATCGGTACCAGGCTTTTGCCTTCCATGGGTTTGACAGCCAGTTCTTTGTGAGTTTTTGGCGCCACTACACCGGCCAGTTCCAGACAGGTGGGCATCAGATCCATGATATGTCCAACCTGCGGCGTTTTAAATCCTTTTTTAATTAAATCAGGATAATGAATTATAAGCGGCGTAGCGATGCCGCCTTCGTGGGTATACTGCTTATAGAGCCGAAAAGGCGTATTGCTCAGCGCCGTCCATTCTTTTCCGTACGCTACATACGAGCCTTTCTTGCCGGCCGGTGTGGTAAGCGAAGCGGTGTAGGCGGGCTCGCCCAAATCCTTTTTGGCCCGGCCTTCCAAAACTTCGGCACAGGCGCCGTTGTCGGACAAAAACATCAGAGCAGTATTTTCAAACTGTCCGGTAGCTTTTAGTTTTTCCACTATTTTCCCAATTCCGGCATCCATACGCGTTACCATTGCGGCATATGCAGCCATTCTTAAATCCCACTCGTCTTTGTTCTGTGCCTCTTCCCATGTACCAATCGTGGAGTCACGGACAGACAAAGGCGCCGATGCGGCGGGCAGCAGACCAAGTTTGAGTTGTTTGTCGTAGCGTTGCTGCCGCAGTACGTCCCAGCCTTTTTGGTATTTGCCGCGGTATTTAGCAATTTCCTCATCCGGTGCATGTATCGGCCAATGCGGAGCCGTGTAAGCTACGTACAAAAAGAACGGATCTTTGCTTGCCGCACCCCGCTCAATGTACCCAACGGCACGATCCGAGATGGCATCCGTCAGGTAAAAATCCTTAGGTGGAGTGTAGGGCTCATTGTCATTCAGCATCAGCCGATTGGGCAATACTTCATAGTAGCTTGAAGCTCCGCTGATTAATCCAAAATAGGAGTCAAAACCCCGTTGTAACGGCCAATCGGGCTGCTGCTCGCCTACATGCCATTTGCCCGACATGTACGTTTTGTATCCGGCAGTTTTCAGCACTTCGGCAACGGTGGCCGTTTTTTTGCTCAGCCAACCCTGATACGGTGTTTCGGTGCTGCGGTCTTTGGGGTTTGAGACCACCATTTTTCCCATACCAGCCTGATGCGGATAGACACCCGTCAGCAGTGATGCCCGGCTTGGGCAGCAGCGGGCGGCATTATAAAATTGAGTAAATAAAGCACCGTTCTGAGCCAGTTTGTCCAAATGCGGTGTGCTGATTTCGGAACCGTAGCAGCCAATATCACTAAAACCCATGTCGTCAACCATGATAACTATGATATTCGGTTTTTGGGCAAAAGCCGTCGCTGCGTAACCTAACGTAAGCAAAAACAGTACTGCAAATTTTTTCATACCGGCCGGTTCGTGTTAAATCATAATACCTGCTCCTTCTATAAATGAAAGAGCAGGCATTATGAATAACTTACTTTAAATCACCGAAAAATTCGCGTACAAAAAAGAGATCTACTTATTTTTTGGTTTAGGATACAGGTCGCATTCCGGCTGATTGACTTTGGGTACGGACCATGTTTTGGCGCTTGTTCGTCCGCTACCAGCACCTTTTGTCAGCCCACGATTGGCCCGAATTGCATCATCCCAGTTATAAAACACGTCCCACCAGTTCGTGAGTGGTCTACCGTCAAACGAAATGGAGTTGCCTTCGCCCGGAATCGCCTGCCACCAGTACATGAGCCATTTGGAATGCGCATCGTTGGTGTAGTCATTTACAACCTTCAAGCCATTTTGGTAAAAAGTATTTTTCAGGTCAAAAGTATACACGACGTTTTTCCAGTACGCATTATTAACCATGATAAACTCACCGCCGTAGGGTTGCCAGGTGTGAATATCGCTTTCCAGAAATTTTGGATTGTCATAATCATAATCGACAAATGTATTTGGCGGAAAGTGCGTCATTCCGGCACGGTGAAGAGGTCTGTTTCCCATTTTGGGATTTACTCCCACAAATTTGTTGTAGAATAGTTCAAAATTCGGCGCCGGGTTGTCTGTTCGTTTTTCTATATAACTGAGTTGAGCCTCAATCTGATGACCCCGATTGTGCAGATTGGTGTCGAAGCCCCGGTGCCCGCTGTTGCCATACACCACATACGTATGTTCATACACAGGAAGATCGGTCGAAATGCGGTAGCTGTTGGATATATCGCCCGTCAGCGGACTCGACATGTTCGATTCGGGCATCCCGTAGTAGGTGTTCGGATCATTGTACGGACTATTGACCACCGATGGGTAGGCATCTTTCGGAAAAATAGTAAACCAAACTTCTTTTACGCCCTGATTATTCACCAAATCTTTCATATTTAGTTTGGCAAAAAGCGTTTTGTAATCAATGGTTTTCTGATTATTTACCCATTGAACCAGCTCCACTTCATATACATTGAAGTACTTCACGACTTTGATCCCGGCATACGGTTTGACGCGCGCATTTGAGGTAAATTGTCGAAATCGGGTACCTTCTTCAATCCCGAATTTTGTCAGTTTCAGCTCGCCCATGATCCGCTGCTTGGCTTCGGCAAGCGTCGAGTTTCTTAGCGTCCAGTAGTCGTCCGGTGCGCGCATCATGTCAAGATTATAGCCATCTATGGTAGGCAAAAAATTGATCACAACCACCGGGATTTCTACGCTAGCCCCGGCCGCAGGTGTTTTCAGAAACTCATCAAATTGACTCACATCGTCAATCTCCGACACCCGTAGAAAAACCTGTTTACTTAGCTTGCCTGAGGTAAATCGTAAGGTTAAATTTCCACGCTTTATGGCCAGAAAATTTAGTTTATTGCGAATTGCTATCCCGTCTCCCGCAACGTAGTTAACCACAAATGAATCCGTCGGCACCTCTACTTTTTTTCCTGATTCGTAGATCAGTTTTACTGTGATCGGATATTCATGCGAAATAATCAGATCCTGATCCAGCCCGCTGACATCCATGCCAATTGGCTCGTCCTTTTTAAATACAGCCTGTATAGTTTCGGGTTTATTGACTGTAACAACCTGTGGATTTTTCGTCTGTGAAGTGTCCGAATTCCAATGCCTGAACAGCCAACCCTCCGCAGGAATAGCGGTAAGTTCTACCACCGTTCCGCTCGGGTAATCGGTAGTAGTACGCCCGCTTTTCAGGACTTTTTCCTGCACAATTCCCTCACCTTCAACGGTTACCGTTAGCGGATATTTTCTTTTAACAAAAACTGCCTTAACGGCTTGTGGCGTAGAAATCGTAATCTCGCGCGGATTAGCTTTTGATGCTGTGTCTGCATCCCAATGACTAAACAGCCATTCTTCGGCGGCTACGGCGGTAAGTTCCACCACCGTTCCGCTCGGGTAATCGGTGGTTGTGCGCCCGTTTTTCAGGACTTTTTCCTGCACAATTCCCTCCCCTTCAACGGTTACCGTTAACGGATATTTTCTTTTTTCAAAGACCGCCATCAGTTGTTTATCGCCCGTCATCGTTACAATGACCGGGTTAGTTGAGCCATTGACGGCACCTTGCCATTCTTTAAAAATGTACTCGGGGGCGGCGGTAGCCGTAATTTGTACCTGCTTATCTTTTTCAAACTCCCCGGCCAGGGGAGTGACCGTCCCGCCACCCATTGGAGTTACATCAATTTTGAGCGTATACAGCGTGATTTCTTTTTCTTTACAGGAAAAAACAATACTGAGCAGCAGGAAAAGCAGCAGGGAGTTTCTCATAGCGATCGGAGATAACAATGGGCTAAGAATACGATTCAATGTTACCCAAAAATACCTTTTGTGCACTCGCTAAATTATGATCGGGATCAGCTGAATTTCTGAAATGTATTTTTTTAAAAACCTAGAAATCAGGATCCTGAAAGGCTTCTTTATACCAAACTAACATGTCTACTAATTCTTCCTGAGTAAGTGGCCCTAAGTTCTTTTCGTCCAGGACGGTCATCATGAAATAGCGCTGTCCGTCGTGCTTGACAATCTGACAAAATTCCTCGTATGTTTTGCTGATTTTAATGATATATATTGCTTCCCCATCTCTCAGAATCCATTTGGTATGCGTGGTTGTCTCAGGGTCGTAGAGCAGCTAATATTTATTTAAATCTTGGTTTTTCACTTATAATTGAGTTATAACGTATATAATATACGTCAGTTTTCCGGTAGAATGAAGCTCTATTCTAACATTTTACCAAAATGAGTTTCCAAAAATAAACAAATTTTAAAAAATTAACCGATCGATCAATTCAGTTTCAAAAAATATTGATTATTTGGTAAAAACATGTAACTTATATAGCAAATAGATTCAAATAATTTAGAGTATTGGAATGCATTTGGAAACTCTGAGAAAAACTATACGCACCATATTTACTAAAATACTCCTGAATCAGGCTATCACTTCTGGAAGAATCCCGCAGTCATTTTACTGCATTTTTACCTTCTTATACCAATTGCAGAGTTGCATCAGATGAGTTTTGGAAAGCTTTCCAAAACGATCTAAATCGGATTTTACGGTGACAAAAAAAGGTTGATCTTTTAGAACAACAGGGATGCTTTCAGGACTCAATGAATTCGGACTTATTTCCAGAATATACATCGGGAAGGTGCCTTTGAGAATCAGCAAATTGGTGGATTCCTGCTCTTTTTGGCTTTTCATGACCAACCATTCCGGTAAACCGGAATTTTCTTTTTTTATCAGGGATGATTTCATTGTAACCGAAGGGTTTTAAAAATGAGATACATACTTTCATTAAGAACTGCCACAAACAAGGGTATAGACCCAAAAATAGCGCTTCGGTCCGGGCTAAAAAATGATATGAATCAGTTGGAAAAGAATTAAATCTGATAGCAGAGTTTGAGAATGTCAGGTTGGTAAACAAACATGACAAAGTGCTGACTATCAGACTTAAATATTGTGGGTTGAAGTTGGATTTGCTAGCGGGAAATCTTCTTTATGGATGGCTCAGTACCATTTTTGGTGTACCAGGTACACAGATCATCTAAATGACTTTTTGAAGGATTTCCACAGGAGTCAAAATCTTTACGAACGGTCACATAAAGATCGAAGCCTTTAAAAATATATTTGAAACTTGCCGAAGTAAGCGCTCTGGAACTGATTTCAATTATATAACTTGGGTAACGTGATTTGTAAACTAAGATAGTGTCAGAAGAGTTTTCCGGGCTTTGTAACAGCATGAACCGTGGAAGGCCGTCGTTAGGTTTACTAATTTTGGTAACATTCATAGGGGTTTATTCGTAGGGTTTAAGAATATATAGAATAGGTAGTTCTGCTGAGCACCAATCAGTTAAGTATTAATTGAAGTAGAATAAATTGCTGGTATTTGTACTAAGTGGTTGATAGTCAATAACTGAATTTAAGAAGAGATTGAATTTTAGTGTGTGTACATATATGTATAAACACATAAAATAACGACATTTTTCGCAGAAATGAAAACGAATTCATCATTTTTATTGTAACCAGCATTTTTCTATTAACTTAAAAATTTGTAGAAAATATAGTATAGATGTAAAATAATGCAGGAGAAGAATAGCTACTTTTAAAAGAATGACGAAGAGTGGAATTACTCAGGTACTATAAAATTATTACTAGTCAATAATTATTTAACTAGTTGAAAATGAGTAAATAAAACTATTTGAGCTGCGTAATTGGCACCGAGAAGCCGACTTAAAAGCGATTGATCTAAAAGCCCATCTTGATTCCCAAAGCAAGATTTGTGACGTCAGAGAGGCGTAAAATTTTTCTATTTTGTATGTAACTAATTAGGAGTAAGTCATAACTACCAATTTCATAGTAGAGTTTAATATGTTTTACTTTCCGATGAGCAGAGCCTGACCGTTCAATTGCGCCTCCTGCAAACGCCGCCGGACGCAATGCCGTTGACCACCAATAGTAGCCACGCGGATAGTGTCCGGGCCAACGTATAGAAAACTGATTTCCAGGGGTATATCCTACCAATGCTCCCACAGTAAGAGGCGTAATTTCATAGGTGTCATTGAGTTCAATGTGCCATGGGGAGTAAGATGATTTGACAGTCAGGGTCGTAAGGTTGGTGCCGCCGATACTTTGAGGCAGATAGCCCAATAAAATATCTATTTCCAGTTTCTGATTTGCTGATTTGTAACCGGGGCCGACAGCGAGAAATCCAATGTTTCCTGCAAATTGTACGGTTGAGTGATCTGGAATGAACCATTTTTTGAGTCGAGGGCGAAAGTTATCCTGCGCAATCACAGGCGAACAACAAACCATTACCAAATACAGTACGCAAAGCTTTTTCATAGGATGTCAAAACTTAATTCGATCTACTAAATAGCCTCCTTTCCAGGTAGTTATCAAAAGATAACCCCGATCCTGCATGCTCGTGGTAAGATAATATTCAACACCATCATTATAGAACGTTCCGTTTCTGAACGTATGTTGATGTCCATAAAGGGTGAGATTTACGTGCGGATCTGCCGCTAGAATTTCTGCATATTCTTTTTCCAGTTTTGGATCAAAGTCAGCGTCAAAAGGCGGAATGTGTGCGATTACGAAGGCATTGTTTTGCAGCGGATTATTGGCAAGTTCCTGTTTCAGCCAGGGCAAGTCCGGCACTGTGCCATCAAAATTAAACTCGCGGGAGTTGGTATTGATGAAAATAAACTTGTTGGTTCCAAACTCAAAAGAGTAGTTAAAATCGCCGTACATTTTTCTGTAAGCCGTTGATGCATTGGCAATTAAATCATGATTACCGAGAACCGTCAAGTATGGCACCCGCAGATCCTGCATAATTTCATGTACCCATTTAAACTCCTGTGTTAGGCCAAAATCCGAAATATCACCTGCATGCAGCACAAACGATATATCCCGCTGCTGATTGGCGCTTTCTACAAAATCCGCGAGTTCGTCATAAAAGCGTTGCGAGTCGCCCATAAGAATAAAGCGCACAGTATCTGATGGAATCCGTTTTTGGATTCGGGCAATGTTTTTTGCATTCAGATCTTGTTGGTTTTTATCCAAAATAACCTGATTGGGATTGTACTGAAAAGGGTCAGAACACGCCATAATACCGGTTACAAACAGGCTGCTCAGTAGCAATGAAGGGCGAGAAACGTAAAAAGACCGGTGAATGATCAACGCCCGGCAAATGTGCTGTATTTGCTTAAATTTTATTTGCCATTTTGATGAACTCACTTCATTTTTTGTAAAATCTTCACGCTTCATATCCGCTTCCTGTTTCTGGTTTTACTGACCACACCCGACTCATTAGTCGTTAACCAAAGACTATAAAAATTATGCCTTACATGTAGTGCAATTCAGATTGATAGCTTGAATTGTACTACATGAACAGAAAAACAGGAAACAAGAATAGGGGGTTTCAAAAAAACCCGGATTTTGGACAAGCGGTTTATATTCAGTGCAAACAGACGTTTACCATTTTTTGAATATAAAAAAGACGGCGAGAATAATGAAAACAAAACCCACGATATAATTCCAGCGAATGGGTTCTTTGAGGTAGAAGGCGGCAAACCCAACAAAAACTACTAAACTGATCACTTCCTGAATAGTTTTGAGCTCAAATGCATTGAATTGATAAGAGCCGATGCGGTTGGCAGGTACCGCCAAACAGTATTCTACAAAAGCGATGAGCCAACTGATCAGGATGACTTTCCACAGCTGGGTTTCTTTAAATTTCAGGTGCCAATACCAGGCAGTGGTCATAAATAGATTGGAGAAAAATAGCAGTATGAGCGTGCGCATCAGGTAGTAAAATATAGTGCATAAATATGTTCCAGCCTGACAAAGCTGTCAGACTGGAATCAAAACGAAATCTACACCAAAATTCAGATGAAAGCAGTCGTACCTGCACATACTTTTTTTAGCTGGTCAGCACATTCAATTTAGGGATAAACAGCCACGAGTTCGATCTCAATAAACTTATTGGTGTTGGCCAAACCCGCAATCCCAATTGTTGAGCGAATAGGTTTCGTCGGGTTGGCGGCGGTTCCAAAGTACATGGCATAGGCATCGTACCAACCTTTGTAATCGTGTTGTCCGCTTTGTTTGTCCGGAGCAAGGTATACGCGCAGCATCAGTACATCCCTCAGACTAAGCCCTTTTTCTTTCAGCGTTTTTTCAAAATTCGCCAGGATACTTATCCCTTGCGTTTTTGTGTCGCCAAAGCGTGCCCGACTGTCTTCCTGCGCGGTACTATCCGCAACTCCGCCTGTGGCCCCGCTCGTCCAAAGCATTTTTTTCCCTTCCGGAATCAGCGCCCCGGCAGATATGACAGACTTAGGCGAACCATAAAACTCGACGGATTGGGCACGCACACAAAAAGCCGAAGCGGCCATTAATACAATGAGGCAGATTTTTTTCATAAATTTTGAATTTTTGTATTTTATGTATTAAAAATTGTAAGAAAATGGAATTAATAAAAATTATATTTTGAATTTATGAAATAATGCAGGATTTTGTTTGTAAGCAATAATTTTCATTTTTAAATTTAAACACAAACATTTTACGCAACGCTTCTCCTTAACATTCTCCTTATCAATGGATCGTAGAAATTTCTTTCAAAAAGCAGTAGTTAGCGGTGTAGGACTTTCTTCCGGCCTGTTGGCGTCCTGTAACACCAGCAAATCGACAACCTATGCCGACAAGCAGTTTCACATCAATCGCGGCTACCATCAAATTCCAAAACTCCGGTTGTCGATGGATCGGATCGTTAAAGAAACCGTCGGACTGCGGCCGTTTCGTCCGTCGGGCCCTCGCATCGAAACCGAAAAGCTGGGCAACAAAACGATTGTCCACAACTACGGCCACGGTGGCAGCGGCTGGTCGCTGTCGTGGGGAACGGGCAACATGGCCCGCAAGCTGGTCATGGCTACTGCTACTGACCGAAAAGTAGCACTTTTGGGGTGTGGTACGGTGGGTATTGCGACTGCGCGCCTGTTGCAGGAAAGTGGCTACGAAGTTACGATTTATACCAAAGATGTACCGCCCAATGTCACAAGCAATCTTGCAACCGGCACATGGTCTCCGGCGTCGCGGGTGTGCGATCCGGCAGTTGCCAAACCGGAGTTTAAAGGCATTTGGGAAGATGCCACGATGTTTTCGTTCAAACGCTTTCAGTTTTTGTTGGGCATGAACGACATTGCCTGCTGGGTTGAAGAGTATAATGTACAAAACGAAGCACCGCAACAACGGTCGGAGCATAGCGCTGGGGGAGAAGTCTACGATATTCCGGGGTTGTTGCCGGAGCGCATGCAATTGACCAGAAAAGAACATCCCTTTGCCGCTGATTACGTGACCCGACGTTCCAATCTGATGTTCAACATACCTACCTATCTGCACCATCATTTGCAGGATTTTCTGGCTTTTGGCGGCAAGGTTAAAATACACGAAATCAAAAAGCTGGAAGATATTGACGCGCTTCCCGAACAGGTAGTGGTCAACTGCATGGGACTTGGTGCCAAGCCGGTTTTTAATGATGAAGAACTCACGCCCGTGTCCGGGCAGCTTTCGTGCCTGATTCCTCAAAGTGATTTGCAGTATAAACTAAGCACCAAAGGTGCCAATTTCATTGCACGAAAAGACGGGATTTATCTGGGCAGTAACGGCATTGTCGGCAATTGGGACACGACCCCAAGCAAAGAACAAACCGAAAAAGTGGTTTCTATTTTACAAAATCTGATGGAAACTATGAGAGGATAGTTTTCCCTCGCTCATTGCATTTTTTACCGGCCCTGTGTTACCTTTACCTTCCCCGACCTGGAAAAGTAAAGGTAATTTTTTATGCGTAAAGCGATCAACATAGTTTTAAGTGCAACCCTGGGATTTGCCCTGCTGACGGGCTGTGCCACTCCCAACGAAAATGTGGTGATTGCCACCGCTGCCAATGTGCAGTTTGTGATGCAGGAATTGCAAAAAACATTTGAGAAAGATACAGGTATCAAAACGGAACTCATAGTAGGTTCTTCCGGAAAACTGACCGCCCAAATTCGCGAAGGAGCACCCTTTGACCTCTTTGTTTCGGCGGATACGCGGTATCCTCAGGAATTATTCGAAAATGGCGGCACGGAAGGTCCTCCCAAAATTTATGCAAAAGGCGCACTTGTCCTTTGGTCACGCGATTCTACGGTTGCGCCTGAGCTTTCTCAGCTAACAACCTCTGCTGTACGTAAAATTGCTCTCGCCAATCCCCGTACGGCACCTTATGGAGAAGCAGCCGTGCAGGTGTTGCAAAAGGCCGGACTCTATGAATCCGTAAATTCCAAGCTCGTATATGGTGAAAGCATCGCCCAAACATCACAGTATGTTTCCACCGGCGCAGCCGATATGGGGTTTACGGCACTGTCGATGGTTTTATCTCCTTCGTTAAAAAATGCGGGGCGGTGGACACTTTTGGATACGACCTCCTATGCGCCTATTGAACAGGCCGCTGTGTTGCTTCTTCACAGCGAATCGTCACCCAAACGGCAGCCAAGTCAGCAGTTTTATGACTTTCTTTTTTCGGAAAAAGCCCGGGCGATTTTTGAAAAATATGGCTATACCGTTCGCTAATCGCTGAGTTTTATGGATACCCAACCGCTATGGCTTACGTTTAAACTAGCCTCCATCACCACGCTCATTCTCTTTGTTTTGGCGCTGCCGTTGGCGTACTTGCTGGCCTTTGGCCGTTTTCGCGGGCGCGTACTCGTTGAGGCAGTGATTGGTATGCCGCTTGTACTTCCGCCATCGGTGCTGGGTTTTTATTTGCTGCTGGCGTTTAGTCCTTCGTACAGCTTTGGGGCGTGGATAGAAGCTACCTTCGGCTTACGGCTCGTTTTTTCTTTTCCCGGTTTGGTGGTTGCTTCCATTATTTATAGCCTGCCGTTTATGGTATATCCTTTGCAGGCAGGGCTTCAGGCACTGCCTGCTTCGCTGCGTGAGGCGTCGTATACGTTGGGAAAAAGCCGCTGGACAACCTTTTATAAAGTGTTGCTTCCCAATTGCAAATCAGCTATTCTGTCGGCTTTGGTGCTTACTTTTGCGCATACCGTTGGCGAGTTTGGCGTGGTGCTGATGATCGGTGGAAACATTCCGGGCGTCACCAAGGTTGCTTCCGTAGCGATTTATAATGAGGTAGAAGCATTGAACTATACCGCTGCCAATCAGTATGCCCTGGTGCTATTTGTGATTACTTTTATTGTTCTACTGATCGTTTACTCTGTCAATAACCGTTTGCTGCGTGTCCGATACCCCGCTTGACATACAGGTGCTGCACGCCATGCACACGGCCCTCGGGCCCATGCAGCTGGATCTGAGCCTGACGCTCCAATCGGGGAGCATTACGGCTTTGACGGGCCCGTCGGGTGCAGGTAAAACCACTATTCTACGGATTTTAGCAGGTTTAATAAAACCACAGCAAGGCTATATTCATTGGAAAAATGAAACCTGGCTCGATACCAAAAAAGGTGTATGGAAGTCGCCGCAAAACCGAAATACGGGGCTGGTTTTTCAGGATTATGCACTCTTTCCGCACCTGACCATAAAACAGAATATTGCCTTTGGCCTGAATCCTGCCGACGATTCGACACGTGTAGATGACTTGCTGGAAGAAATGGAACTAAGTCAATTGGCTCATCAAAAACCGCAACAGCTGTCGGGTGGGCAGCAGCAGCGCGTAGCTTTGGCCCGGGCGTTGGCGAGGCGTCCGCCACTTTTGCTGCTCGACGAACCCCTTTCGGCGCTCGACCGGGGCATGCGTCAGCGGATGCAGGATTTTTTACTGGAAATTCATCAAAAATATCAGCAGACAATTGTACTAGTGACGCACGATCCTGCCGAAATTTTTCGCATGGCCGATCAGGTAGTAGAGTTGGAACAGGGAAAAATAAAAACTCAGGGAACACCGGAGGCCGTTTTTACTTCTCAGTATCTTCCCGCAGACGGAAACGCACTGCTGGCAGAAGTGCTCTCCTGCCACGTTGAGGCTGACGGAGTAACCGTGAAAGCGTTGATTGACCAACGGATTCATACCATTCGATTATCGGTCGGGCAGGCTGCGGAACTGCGGCCGGGTTCTTTGTTTTTGCTCCGATATTCGCTCGACTCCCCACAAATTATGGTTGTACGCTAAAACCCTTTTCATCCTGTGAATATCCTGCTTCTGGAAGACGAACCACTCGTGGCTCGTTCGCTAATTTTAGCTTTGGAAACCCTCGAACCTGATGCCCGGATTCTGGGTCCGCTCGACAGCGTGCAGCAAAGCCTCGATTGGTTTGATAAAAACCCCGAGCCTGATCTGATTTTGGCTGATATTCAGCTTTCTGATGGGGTTAGTTTTGATATTTTCAGACAAAGAAATATCCAATGCCCTCTCATTTTCTGTACGGCATACGACGCTTACGCCGTGCGGGCCTTTAAGCTAAACAGCGTGGATTATCTGCTGAAACCCATTGATCCTGACGAGTTGAAGAGAGCGCTCGAAAAATTTCATCGCTTACATACCGCATCAATTCCTGCGACTGAAAATCCGCTCGCTACGCTCCTGGAACAACTCGAACAGCGGACGGTACCCGCATACAAACGTCGTTTTCTGGCAAATTTTCACCGGACCGTCGTGGCGGTTGCCGCTGAACGCGTTGCTTTTTTTGTGCGTGATGAAGTCATTTGGCTGGTAACTACCGACGGACAGCGGCTGATTACCGATTACAATTCGCTGGACGAGCTGGACGAACTGCTGGACCCTACTGAGTTTTTTCGGGCAAGCCGAAAACATACCGTCCGCAAAATAGCGCTTGAAGGCTACCGGACGCATTATACAGGTAAGTTGGAACTAGTCATTTCCAACTGCCCCGAAGAGGAAATAACGGTAAGTAAAGAAAAAGCTGCCCAATTCAGAAAGTGGTTTGAAGAGGAGTAAATCGGTAGATTTTTTTGTCTGCGACTTTTGAAATGCATCAACCATCCTTTTTATTAATACTATTTTTTAGTTCAATGAAAAAACTCTTCAACTATCTCCGTCTCACGTTCTTTACTTTGCCTTTTCTGGCCATGCAGCAGGATAAACCCCTGCGGGTTGTTTTCTTCGGTGATTCTATAACGCAGCAGGGCGTGAGTGAAAAAGGCTATATTACTCAACTTCGGTCGATGCTTGATGCCAAAGGGCTGGGCAATCAGTATGAACTGATGGGTGCCGGAATCGGTGGTAATAAGGTGTATGATCTTTACCTCAGAATTGAAGATGACGTTTTGGCCAAAAAACCGGACGTAGTTTTTGTGTACGTAGGAATCAACGACGTGTGGCACAAGCGCTCGCATGGCACAGGTACCGATTTGGACAAGTACGTTAAATTTTATGAAGCGATTATTAAAAAGCTGAAAGATAATAATATACGCCCGATTTTGTGTACTCCATCCGTCATTGGAGAGCGTATGGATTACAGCAATGAACAGGATGGCGACCTGAATCTGTACGCTGCCAAAATTCGGGACCTGGCCAAAAAGCACAGCCTCGGGCTAGTGGATTTGCGGGCAGAATTTCAGGCATATCTTGAAAAAAATAATACAAATAACGACGAACGAGGAATTCTAACGACCGACCGGGTGCATTTGAACGAAACCGGAAATACGTTTCTGGCCGAAAAAATGATGGCCGCGCTGCTACAAAAATAACAACTGTACGTACCTGCTTTCCGAAAGTTTCGAGTATCCGGAAAGCAGGTATTCTCAGGATTCCTTATCTTGCGGGCTTCACCTCATACTTTATTACATGAAGCCGATTGTTGCCTTTTTTCTTTTTATTGCCTGTTTAACCCCTTCTTTTGCCCAGGAAACAGAGTATAATCTTCTTCCTTTTCCTGCTCAGTTTGCCGGTGGTGAAGGGCATTTTTCTATTCAGAACTCTACCCAATTAGTTTATAATCTGAAAGATATTCGTCAAAAGCAAGCTGTTTTGCTACTGGCCGATTATCTGAAAAGTGCTGCCGGACTCACGCTGAAAACTACGGCCTGGACGGCTGCCGCTGCCAAGGGAAAAAACATTGTTTTTCAGGCACATACTCAAAAAAAGTGCGGACCAGAAGGTTACGTATTGCGGGTCTTTACGGACCGCGTGCTGGTAGAGGCCGAAACGGCAGCGGGGTTTTTCTATGCCGTTCAAACGTTCCTGCAACTTCTTCCTACGGATATTTACAGCCCCAAAAAAATCACGACCCAAACTTCCTGGAACGTACCTTCCTGTGATATTCTGGATAAACCGCGTTTTTCGTACCGCGGGCTGCAACTCGACGTAAGCCGGCATTTTATGCCCGTTTCGTTTATCAAAAAATACCTGGATTTAATGGCGCTGCATAAGCTCAATACGTTTCACTGGCATTTGACCGATGATCAGGGCTGGCGAATTGAAATCAAAAAATACCCAAATCTTACTAAAATAGGCTCCAAACGGGCTGAAACGTTGGTTGGGCAGTACTATCAGAACTATCCGATGCAGTTTGATGGTAAGACACACGAAGGGTTTTATACGCAGGCTGAGATTCGGGATGTGGTTAATTATGCAAAAACAAAGCACATTACGATCATTCCCGAAATTGAACTTCCCGGCCACGCATTGGCAGCTTTGGCCGCCTACCCAAATTTGAGCTGTGACCCCAAAAAAACGTATGAAGTAGCTACAAAATGGGGAGTTTTTGAAGATGTTTTTTGCCCCAACGAAACCACCTTTAAGGTTTTGCAGGATGTACTTACGGAGGTAATTACGCTCTTTCCCGGCAAATACGTCCACATTGGTGGCGACGAATGCCCGAAAGATGCCTGGAAGAAAAGTGAGTTTTGTCAGAGTTTAATCAAAAAACTGAAACTCAAAGATGAACACGAACTGCAAAGCTATTTTATCAAACGAATCGAAAAATTCGTCAATTCCAAAGGCCGGGTAATTATTGGCTGGGACGAAATTCTGGAAGGCGGCCTGGCTCCCAAAGCTACCGTTATGAGCTGGCGCGGCGTGCAGGGCGGAATTGACGCGGCCCGGCAAAAGCACGATGTCATTATGACTCCCAATGAATTTATGTATCTGGATCATTATCAGGGAGATCCCAATACCGAACCTTTGGCGATTGGCGGGTATTTACCCCTCGAAAAAATATATGGCTACGAACCCGTACCTGCCGAGCTAACGGCTGCCGAAGAAAAGTATATTCTGGGTGCGCAGGCCAATGTATGGACGGAGTACATGCCTACGCCCGAAAAGGTAGAATACATGGTGTTTCCAAGAGCGGTGGCTTTGGCCGAACTCACGTGGATGCCCAAAGGGCCGCGTAATTTTGAGGATTTTTCGTACCGTCTTAAAAATCATCTCAAACGGCTTGATCATGTAGGCGTAAATTATTCGCGACGCCTTTTTGATGTAACAGCCGATACGCAGTTTACGGGGGAGGATCAGTTGCAGGTAAGGCTGGAAAAGATGGATTCGGATAGCAAAATGTACTACACCACCGATGGCAGCGAACCGACACGCTCCTCAACGCTGTACGAAATGCCGATTACGCTGAAAAAAACAACCACGATTCGGGCCATGACAACGTCCGGCGGGCAGTTGCAGCAAACATTTTTTATTCATAAAGCCAAAGGAAAAAAATATACCTACGCAGCTAAACCAACCTCCGACGCACAAGCCGATAAGCTGACCGATGGCATCGTGGGACGCAGCCCGCAAAGTCGGCGGGAGTGGGTGAGTCTTTATGATCAGGATCTGGATGTGGTGGTAGATTTGGGTGAGGTAAAGCCTGTTTCGAAGGTGAAGGTAAATTTTTTAAAGGTTATTCTGGAAAAAGGATTTCCGCCTACCTCCGTAGAAATTGCTGTCTCGCGTGACGGGAAAGACTTTAAAGAAGCGATTTCTCAGCCCATCACCTACGAATTGGAAGGCCCGTGGACATTGCTGCCCGCCGTGGCCGATTTTCGGACCTCCCGCGCCCGTTATGTTCGGATTCGTGCCAAAAACGCTGGCGCTTGTCCTCCTTCGCATCCCGATGCTGGTGCCAAAACCTGGTTTGCGCTGGATGAAATTGTGGTGGAGTAATCGCTCTGTCGTTTTCTACAAACGGGTCGTCCTGCCAGGACTTTTTGAATTTTGGTTAATCTGTATCAAAACTCAAAAGTTCCGTAGGAACGACCCGTTTCTTATTTTCTTGTTAAAATCAAAAATCATCCCCAAAGCTGCGCGGGGTATTCGCCGGAGGCGTGAAGGGCATCAAGTGCTGCCTGCACGCCGGGTTTGTCTTCGGGATAGGTTACGCCAAACCAGTCGGACTGACTGCCAAAAACCCGGCAGTGTCCTAATTGATTATAAATCAGGTGAGAAACAATCGTAGGAATATAAAACTCAGCCTTTGGAGTCATATAATTGGCTCGTGCGTAGTCTTCAAAAAGAGTTTGAATAAGCGGGAAAACCGACGGCTTAAATCCCCAGAAATTCATGGAAACCGGCGTTGACGGCGCAAGTTCGGTCAGCGTTTCCTCTTCCTGAAAATAAATTACTCCTTTATCCTCAAAAATCTTTGTCCGCTCTACCACAGACGACAGGTTTCCATCAGCCCGCACAATACAAACGCCGCGTGAAACGGTCCCGTTTTCGGAAAGCGTCCGTTTCAATTCGTAGCCAATCATGGCATGTTGGGTGGGGTCTGCATCTTCCATCAGAAACTTTGCCATAGTGGCGAAAGACTCGCGTCCATAAAAATCATCGGCGTTGATTACGGCAAAGGGCGTATCTGTATGTGGCCATGCGCAGAGCGTTGCGTGGCCGGTGCCCCAGGGTTTTACACGGTCAATCGTGCCGAGTTCCTCAGGTACATACGACTGCACGCCCTGAATTGCAAAATCGTAGTCAATCAGTCCTTTCAGACGAGGGGCAAAGATGGCTTCAACTTCGGCCTTAATTTCTTCACGAACAATAAATACGACCTTCCCAAAACCACCACGAATGGCGTCAAAAAGGGAATAATCCATGATGGTTTCGCCGTTGGGTCCAAAAGGATCAATTTGTTTGATGCCTCCGTAACGACTGCCAATGCCGGCGGCCAAAATCAAAAGAGTTGGTTTCATGTGCTGTAATTAGTCAATAAAAAATATAGTAAACTGCTTTTGCAGCCGGTTTTCTGGAATGTACTAGTTTGAAGAATAGTAGGTGAGAAGAGGTATATTTAATAGACTTGATGCAATGCTGATTTTCAAGTAGATAAGTAAAAATTCCATAATCCAGCACATGCTTCCATGGCTGAATCGTGGTTGTCAAGATTATGTGCTCTAATACGGTCAGATATGATACGATA
>NZ_SMJU01000017.1:87144-116754 GCF_004348825.1 Arundinibacter roseus | reverse complement strand
GCTGCTTTTGCGCCACTCACGTACTAATTTGAACATTTCTTCTGACTGATTCATTCGCTTGTCTTTTTAGGTCAAAAGTAGAAACCGAATTCTAGCCAAGAAATATGTAGTTCATAGGATGCTTACGGATCAGCTGTTTCTTGGCGTCCTTTTTGGATTTAATTTCATAGTACAGATTTTTCCGGTTAAAGGAGGATTTGAATGTCTCAGCTTCTTCCATTTGCAGGTTTTTCCGAATGTCCTGCTGTACTTTGGGGGTTGCCGTGGCGGTCAGGGCAATGATGGGCAAATCGCCAATGTTATCAATAATGCCATGAATGCGGCGATATTCAGGCCGAAAATCATGACCCCATTCAGAAATACAATGTGCTTCGTCGATGGCTACAAAAGAGAGTTTGGTTTTTTGTAAAAAGTCCAGATTTTCTTCTTTTGTCAAAGATTCAGGGGCTATGTAGAGCAATTTCAGGCTGCCGTCGAGTGCGTCTCGCTTGACCCGGTTTATTTCTGCCTTTGTGAGGGTTGAATTTAAAAACTGCGCATTGATGCCGAATGCGTTCATCTGATCTACCTGATTTTTCATCAGTGCAATCAGCGGAGAAATCACGATAGCCATTCCTTCACTTACGATGGCCGGCAGCTGATAGCAGAGTGACTTGCCCGCGCCGGTAGGCATAATGACAAATGTATTTTTCTTATTCAGGATATTCTGAATAATAATTTCCTGATCGCCTCTGAATTGACTATATCCAAAGATTTCCTTTAACTTTTCTTTTAGGGTGTCTAACACGATTTTATCAACCTGCTGTATCATTTTTTATCACCAAATGGGTTATTCCAAAGTTCTTTATCTTTGCTTGGAGTAATCAATATTAAAAATAGTTCATTCATAACCGTTATTCCAAGTTTGAAATTAGTAAAAAATATTCAGTCAATAGCAAAAGATGTGCTGGTGCAGGAAGCCGAGGCAATCCATCATCTTGTTGAATATATTGACGATTCATTTGAGCGATGTGTAGAAACGATCCTTCAAATGGGTGGGCGCATGGTCATTACGGGCATAGGGAAAAGCGCAATTGTCGGACAAAAAATTGTGGCTACACTAAACTCGACGGGTACGCCGGCGCTCTTTATGCACGCTGCGGATGCTATTCATGGGGATTTGGGCATGATTCAGCCAAACGACATTGTGCTGGCAATTTCCAAAAGCGGTGATACGCCCGAGGTTAAAGTATTGGTTCCGCTACTCAAACGAACCGGGGTGACGATCATCGCTATGGTGAGTAACCGGGATTCATATTTGGGTAAAAATGCCCATTTTATTCTGCATGCATTTGTCCCTTTTGAGGCCGATCCACTCAATCTTGCCCCAACTACAAGCACTACGGTTTGCATGGCGTTGGGAGATGCGCTTGCTATATGCCTGTTGGAAGCCCGTGGATTTACCCGTCAGGATTTTGCTAAGTATCATCCGGGAGGCTCATTGGGTAAAAAATTATACCTGCGCGTGAGCGATATTTATCCTTACAATGCCTTACCAACCGTACCAGAAAATGCCACGCTGAAAGAAGTGATTTTGGAAATCACTTCCAAACGCCTGGGAGCAACAGCCGTATTGAATCCTGAAAATGAGTTGCTGAGTGGCATCATTACGGATGGGGACTTACGACGCATGCTCAACGAGCACCCTGAAGCCTCCTTGCTGCACCTTACTGCCCGAGACATTATGACGCCTTCGCCAATCAGCCTTGAATCGGATGCTTTTGCGGTGAAGGCGCTGCAACTGATGCAGGATCGAAGCATCACGCAGCTTGTGGTGGTGGATCAGGGGCGGCTTAAAGGATTTGTTCACCTGCACGACCTGCTAAAAGAAGGCCTGCTTTGAGGTTTTTCAGCGCATCCGGTTCGATTCCTTGACAAGTCGTTCGTCGCGGCGGATAAATCGATTGGCAAGCACATTGGCTAACATTGCTATTACGAGTGCATAAAATCCCGTCAGATAGTCGCCCGTAACCTCAGGATCAAACCATTTGGCGGCCTTGTAAAAGGTCTGATACACCGTGGCGGCCAGAATAACCGTCATGAATATGGAGTTGACCGCACAAAGCGCAGATTGCAACAAACGGTTACGGTATTTAAAGATCGCAAATGCCGAAAGTACCGCTACGAGTGCAGCCATGCCCGCCAAATAAAAAACAGGCAGAACCGTGGATTGAACAGCAGTGGTTTGATGTGTCAGATAAAAAGCCGTCATAGAAGCTTCCTGTACGCCATCGGTAGCGATTTTTTGCCAGATAGGCAGAGCAATAAATCCACCCATACCTAGCGTAGTGATGGCAAGGAATAAACTTTGAATGCGTTGTAACATGAGTAAATTAATAAGTTTTAACTAAATCAGCAGGAAGGCTTGATAGCGGGCAAATTTAAATAGACAGCCCGAATTAACCACATTTTTTAGCTGACGAGCTCTCCATATAAATCAAATTCTTCGGCTGATGTAATTTTTACCTGGGCAAAATCACCTATGCGAACGTAGCTAGTAGCCGGAATCAGGACTTCGTTGTCGACTTCGGGAGAGTCTGCTTCGGTTCGGCCAATAAAATATCCTCCTTCTTTTCGGTCAAAAAGTACCCGGTACGTTTGTCCTAATTTTTGTTGATTAAGCTCCTGCGAAATACCTTGCTGTAATTCCATGATCGTATCGGCCCGTTCCTGCTTCACCTCGGTGGGCACGTCGTCTACAAAGCTATGCGAGTGGGTATTTTCTTCATGCGAGTATTGGAAGACTCCCAGGCGGTCAAACCGCATTTTTTCAACAAACTCATAGGTTTCGTCAAAAAAGTCTTCGGTTTCGCCGGGATGCCCCACAATGAGCGTGGTTCTGAGCGAAATTCCTGGTACTTTTTCACGAATAGTATGGATCAAATCTTCCGTTTTTTCGCGGGTAATTCCCCGTCGCATTACTTTAAGAAGTTCGGTTGAGCCCGCCTGCAAGGGCATGTCCAGGTAGTTGCAGATATTTGGCCGCTCGCGCATGACATCCAGTACATCGAGTGGAAAACCAGACGGGTAGGCATATTGCAGCCGGATCCAATCGATACCTTCTACGTCAGAAAGTCGGGAAAGCAGATCGGCAAGATTTCTTTTTTTGTATAGATCCAGTCCGTAATAGGTCAAATCCTGCGCAATCAGAATCAGTTCTTTCGTTCCGCGTCGTGCCAGCGACTTTGCTTCTGTAATCAGCTCATCTATGCTGCGCGACACATGCCCGCCCCGCATAAGCGGAATGGCACAAAAGCTACACGGACGGTCGCAGCCTTCGGCAATTTTAAGATATGCGTAATGCGTTGGAGTAGTCAGCAGGCGCTCGCCCACCAGTTCATGCTTGTAGTCAGCTTTCAGGGTTTTGAGTAGCCGGGGAAGTTCATTGGTGCCAAACCAGGCATCTACCGTTGGTATTTCCACCGAAAGCTCATCTTTGTAGCGATGCGACAAACAGCCCGTTACGTACACTTTGTCAACCACACCGGCTTCTTTGGCCTCTACATAGCGCAGAATTGTGTCAATAGACTCTTCTTTGGCGCCATCTATAAATCCGCAGGTATTAATTACCACAATCTGTGCGTCGTCTTTTTTGGATTCGTGGGCCACTCGATACCCATTCCCTTTGAGTTGAGTATAAAGCACTTCGGAATCTACCAGATTTTTTGAGCAGCCCAGGGTTACAATATTTACTTTACTTTTCCGCGTTCCTTTGGTTTTCATTAGTTTTTGGGCCGAAAGCGGTTAGACTTCGGCTTTTCGTGGGTTTTTACAAGTATTTCTCCGCAAAGATTTGATACTGAACGGAGAAACGGGCTGCAAAGTTCGGGAAAAAATGTGAGAATAGCGATGTTAGTCCGGTATTGGAAACGGGCAATTGTGATGCTTGATTTGTCGAGAATGTGCTTAATACTATACTGGAAACTTTTATCCTGAATTAATTAAACAGCCAATTATTCTAAATGTCAAAAATAACGCTAAATAAAATCATCTTCTGTCTTACTCTGTTCGCTAGAATTTTGGCGCGCTCTTACTTTTACTTCTTGAATAGCGAGTCCACAAACTCTTCGCGATTGAAAACCTGCAAATCATCCATTTTCTCGCCAACGCCAATATATTTTACCGGAATCTGAAACTCATCCGAGATGCCGATCACCACGCCACCTTTTGCAGTTCCGTCGAGTTTGGTGACGGCAAGAGAAGTGACTTCTGTGGCTTTGGTAAATTCACGAGCCTGAATCACGGCATTTTGGCCAGTACTTCCATCCAAAACGAGCATGACTTCGTGCGGGGCATCGGGCAGGACTTTCTGCATTACGCGCTTGATTTTCCCAAGCTCGTTCATCAGATTTACTTTGGTATGAAGGCGTCCGGCTGTATCAATAATGATTACGTCAGCGCCAATTTCAACGCCTTTTTTCAAGGCATCATAGGCAACCGCTGAGGGGTCGGTGTTCATGCCGTGATCAATGACGAGCACGCCCACGCGCTGTCCCCAAAGTTTGAGCTGAGCCACAGCGGCGGCCCGAAAGGTATCAGCCGCACCCAAAACCACTTTGTGGCCCCGATGCTGAAATTGATGCGCAAGCTTGCCAATTGTGGTAGTTTTGCCGACTCCGTTGACACCAACAACCATAATGACGTAAGGCTTGGGCAGGTGCTCAGTTTCAAAACTATCGGTAACGCCTACACTGGAACTTTCGGACAGTAGAGCTGCTACTTCCTCCCGAAGGATTCGGTCTAATTCATTGACAGACGTATATTTATCGCGGGCAACCCGTGCTTCAATCCGTTCAATTATTTTTACTGTTGTACCAACGCCAACATCCGAACTAATCAGAATTTCTTCCAGTTCGTCGAGAACTTCCTCGTCAACGGTGGCCTTACCAACGATTGCGCGGGAGAGTTTCCCAAAAATGCTTTCCTTGGACTTTTCGAGTCCCTTGTCTAATGTTTCTTTTTTTTCTTTTGAAAAAAAATCAAATAGGCCCATGTGTCGGGTGGGTTTCCACCATTAAAGATTAATCGTATTTCTAGCAAACAAACCAGCAAATTTTGAAGGTTATTGCTGGTTTTGGTCTTATTTAGCCCAAAATTAAAACAAAAAAAGTCCCAAAAGGGACTTTTCGTGTATTCGGTACTAAAATCGGTTTACGCAACCATTCAAAAATTTAGCTTTTCAGCAAATCCTGAACGGCGTCGCTTGCTACCATCTCTTCTTTGAAGGTATAAGCACCGGTTTTGGGTGATTTCACCGCTTTGATAACTTTGGCGAAGGTTCTGCCACCTTCTTTTTTCAGGGTTGCAACTACTTTCTTTGCCATTTTTTGGGTATAGTTATATGTTAAATGATCCTCAGAAGCAACGATTCATCTGAACCTTTCCCCTGAAATCAACTAACAAAGATTAATATTACTTAATTTCTTTGTGTACAGTATAACGACGCAAAAAAGAATTAAATTTCTTCAATTCCATACGCGCAGGTGTATTTTTCCGATTTTTGGTCGTGATATAACGCGACATACCTGGCACACCTGATGTTTTCTGTTCGGTGCACTCCAATATTACCTGAACTCTGTTGCCTTTCTTAGCCATTACTTTACTTCGTTTTACAAATAGGATTGCAAAAGTAATGCTTCTCTATAAATTAGCAAAAGAATTCCTGAAAAAAAGTAATCTTTTCAGAGTATTAGCCTTTCACGCAGGCATTTTGGCCCGAAAATAGAGCATTCCGAAGATTTTTTTTTCAGAACGTATGATAATCAGAACGCTTTGTGCTTAATTTAAAGGTTCGTTCCGATAGAGTGGCATGCTTATTTGGGATGAATTTTGTATAAATAGTTAGTCCATTTTTTTATTATTACCCATGGTACTCAAAAAGTTAAGCCTCATTGTCTCATTTGCCATCGTAGGATACGTTGGGGTGAGTTGTTCCTCCAAAGAAGATCAGGATTCGTACGACAAATACTACGGAAGCGGTCGGGCAGCCCGCGAAGAAGCCGCTTTGAATAAAGGAGCCGAGCAGCGTGCCGAAGAAGTAAAGGTGGATCCCGATACTATTAATTCTCTTTCAGTAACCGAAAATATGGACGGGGAAGTGTTGGCTAGCGATGCCACCGTTAATGGTATTCCAGAAACTGCCGGAAAGACAATTGAACAGGTTTCAGAAAAAAAGGAGGAAGAAGCGCCCAAACAAAAGCCTGTGCCTGCTGATATTTCCGCTTTGCTCAATAAGCACACCTGCTCTGCCTGCCACCGTCCCTACGACCGTGTCGTGGGACCTGCCTATGCGGACGTAGCCAAGAAAAATTATTCAGTTGAGAAAATCGTGGAGTTGGTCTACAAACCTCAACCCGAAAACTGGCCCGGCTATCCACCGATGGCTCCTATGACTCAGGTTCCAAAAGAAGACGCAACGAAGCTTGCCAAGTGGATTAATTCACTATAAGATTATTTTGTATTAAATACGTAAGGCTGCTCCTTGTCGACGGGAGCAGCCTTTTTTGGTTTCGGAGAAGAAAGTTTTAAGCTTTATTTTCAATAACCTTAGTTTCTTTTAAGGCAAAATATAGCACCACACCAAAGCAAAGTAAGGGGATAATAAAGGCGGTATTGATGCTCTGAGTAGCATCTGAAATCTGACCCTGTATGCCCGTAAGTACTGCGCCACCCAATATGGCCATAATCAATCCTGAGCCGCCAATTTTCGTGTCCTGGCCCAATCCCCTTAATCCGAGTCCATAAATGGTCGGGAACATCAGCGACATACAGCCTGAGATGCCTACTAGTGCGTATACGCCTAAAAGACCACCCGTAAACATCACCAGAGCTGTCAGTAGTATGGCAAGAAGCGATAATCCGGCAAGAAGACGTTCGGGTGAGATAAATTTCATGAGGTATGTACAGATAATACGTGAAACCAGAAATAGGATTAATGCGCCTAAATAGTAGTCTGCCGATTGCTCTTCGTTTAGATTGAGTTCCTGCATGACATACCGTATGGTGAAAGACCAGGTTCCTATTTGAGCCCCGATGTAGAAAAACTGCGCAATAACGGCCCATACGTAGTGCCGTTTTTTCAGGAGCCGCCCGAAAGCCTCTCCAAAATTGAACGTACTATTTTCATCAGATGCAGTGGGCATTTTATTAAAAAATATCAGGAGCCATAGCAAAACCAGAAATCCGGCAACACCTACATAAGGACCCATCACGCCAGTAAGTTCTTCGGACTGAATGGCCGTTAACTGCTCCGCTGACATACTCGCCCGTTCGGCTTCTCCGGCCACGTTTAATTGAGAGAGGATAAATATTTTGCTCAATAAAACACCAATAATTGATCCAATGGGGTTGAACGACTGAGCAAGATTGAGTCGCTGCGTGCCGGTTTCCTCGGGGCCCATCGCAATAATGTACGGGTTTGCGGAGGTTTCAAGAATGGAAAGACCGCCCGCCAAAATAAACAATGCTGCCAGAAAATGCCCGTAAACCATCGTTATGCTGGCAGGATAGAAAAGAAGCGACCCAATTATAAACAAGGCGAGTCCCATCAAAACACCAGTCTTGTAGGTGTATTTTTTTATCAAAATAGCTGCCGGAATGGCCAGACAAAAATACGCACCATAAAAAGCGTACTGCACAAACGTAGTCTGGAAGTCAGTCATGCTCATGATCCGCTTAAAAGCCGATAGAAGCGTGTCTGTCATGTTGTTGGCGAGGCCCCACATCAGAAAAAGGCTGGTGATGAGGATAAACGGGAGGATAGGCGTTTTTTTTAGCATTGTGTTTTTTTTAGTGTAGGAAGTTCGGGGCAACTAATTCATACTTACATACCAACCAAAAAAGGCCATTTTTTATAAAAATTACGGGTCTTGAAGGAAGTGCATTTTGAGAGTATTGGGCTGGAACTTGATCCAGGATAGCTGTCATTGCGCTAATTGCATTGCGTCATTTGCTTTGTACCTTTACCCCTCAAACAGGAGCTTTTGTACCTTATGAATTCTACGTTACAATACGACTTTCAGCCGGGGCATCTTGCCAATTCGGAGCCTAACAAATACCAGTCCGGCGACCTTCGTCGGGAAGAAATGATCCTGAATATGGGCCCTCAGCACCCGTCCACGCACGGCGTTTTGCGGCTGGAAGTAATTACGGACGGAGAGGTAGTGGTAGACGTAATCCCGCATATAGGCTATCTGCATCGCTGTTTTGAAAAACACGCCGAGGCGCTCCCTTTCAATCAGATTATTCCCTACGTTGATCGTATGGACTATGTAGCGGCCATGAATTCCGAGCATGCGTTTGTAATGGGAGTAGAACGAATGCTGGGGATCGAACACGAAATTCCTAAGCGGGTAGAGTACATTCGGGTGTTGGTAGCTGAGCTCAATCGGTTAGCTTCTCACTTTATAGCCATCGGTACGTATGCTCTGGACATTGGCGCGTACACGCCTTTTTTGTGGCTCATGCGCGACCGGGAGCACATTTTGCGGCTTTTGGAGTGGGTGAGTGGCGCACGAATGCTCTATAATTATATATGGATTGGCGGTCTGTTTTATGACCTGCCCGTAGATTTTGAAGAGCGCTGTGCTGAATTTGTGACCTATCTTAAACCAAAACTGACCGAGTTGCAGCAATTGGTTATTGAAAATAAAATATTTGTACTGCGTACTGCCAATGTGGGAGTTTTGCCTTTGGCAACGGCTATCAATTTTGGATGCAGCGGCCCCGTTCTTCGCGGTGCCGGGCTTCGCTACGACCTGAGAAGAGTAGATGGCTATTCAGTATATCCAGACCTGGATTTTGAGATTCCGATTGGAAAAGGCGAGGTAGGTACAGTGGGCGATTGCTGGGATCGGAATTGGGTGAGAGTAGCCGAATGTACCGAATCAGTAAAGATTATTGAACAGTGTCTCGAAAAACTGACCAAAGAACATACCCGTACCCGAACCTTTGATCCACAGGCGATGGTCCCCAAAAAAATCCGGCCCAAGGCCATGGATTTTTACATGCGGGCAGAAAACCCCAAGGGTGAGTTAGGCTATTTTTTTCGTACCGACGGTCGCTCAGATGTACCGATGCGGTGCAAAGCGCGCGCCTGTTCCTTTCATAATCTGTCGGTTATTGGCGAGATCAGCCGGGGAGGATTACTGGCCGATTTAGTAGCCGTAATTGGCTCGCTTGATGTCGTGATGGGCGAAGTAGATCGCTAAAATCAGTTCCGGAAGAAACAAAAAAAGCACCCGCTGATCCTGGCAGCGGGTGCTTTCAACATTATTGGGTGTCAGATTGTTGGGTGCAAACTTACACTTTTTCAGTCACTTCTACCAACGCATGCTTTACCAGGTACTCAGCAATTTGTACAGCATTGGTAGCGGCTCCTTTGCGCAAGTTGTCGGCTACGATCCACAAATTCAAAGTACAGGGCTGTGTTTCGTCCCGGCGAATGCGCCCCACAAATGTATCGTCTTTTCCATGGGCCGTCAGAGGCATAGGATAGATAAAATTCTTGGGGTCGTCCTGTACTACCACGCCATCCGTAGTTTCCAGAATTGCCCGGACTTCGGCTAGATCAAATTCATTTTTAAATTCAATATTAACCGCTTCTGAATGCCCGCCAATAGTCGGAATGCGAACCGTGGTAGCAGTTACGGCAATCGAGTTATCGCCCATGATTTTCATGGTTTCATTCGTCATTTTCATTTCTTCCTTCGTATAGCCGTTATCCAGGAAAGAATCAATGTGAGGAAGTACGTTCAGGTCAATCGGGTGTGGATAGACTTTTTTGATGCTGTGATCGCCAATGCGCTCGGCAAACAGCTGATCTACGGCATCTTTGCCCGTTCCGGTAACAGATTGATACGTTGACACAACCACTCGTTTGATGGTGTATTTCTGATGCAAAGGATTTAGCACCAGTACCATCTGAATAGTTGAGCAGTTTGGATTGGCTATAATTTTATCTTCGGGTGTCAGCGTATGCGCATTGATTTCAGGAACAACCAGTTTTTTGGTAGGATCCATGCGCCAGGCCGAGGAGTTGTCCACAACGGTAATGCCCGCTTCGGCAAACTTCGGCGCCAATGCCAGCGAAGTGCCCCCACCTGCTGAAAAAATTGCAATAGCTGGTTTAGCCTTTATTGCATCCTCAAACCCAATTACCTTTACCTGTTTACCTTTAAACGTAATCTCTTTACCTACCGAACGCTCAGAAGCAACGGGGAGTAGTTCTGTCACAGGGAAATTGCGCTCTTCGAGCACTTTGAGAATTTCGCCGCCTACCAGTCCGGTGGCGCCTACTACTGCAATTTTCATTTTACAAGTGATTAAAATAAAACACTAAGTATGGTTTTTATAAAATTGGCGCAAAAATACAAAGATTTTTTCAATGAAATGGCTCTTTCCTTGAAAATCAATAGGGTAAAGTAAAACTCTTTTCGGGTGTAATGCATGCGTGCAACGGAATATCCCAGGCGCTCACATCCGTGATTTCATCCAAAGGCTGCTCAAAGGAAAGTCCAATTCTTTGAACCTCCGGTCGGCATTCGGCCAGAAATCGGTCATAAAATCCACCGCCATATCCTACCCGATGCCCCCGTCGATCGCAGGCGAGTAAGGGAACCAACACAATGTCAATATCCAGGATTTCCACGCGAGTAGCCAACAATGGATCAGGCTCCTGAATCCCCCATTTGTTCGTATGGAGTGTCGTGGAATCATTCCAGTAAAAATGCTCCATACGGCGTGTTCCGGGAATAATTCGGGGAGCAACCCAACGCAGATTGGGTAATTTACTACCCACTATTCTTTGAATGAGCACCGTGTCTACTTCCTGTCGCAGATCATGGGAAATAAATGAATGAATTATAGCAGCAGGAGATGGCAGTAGTCTGTCCATCAGATTATTAGCTATTTTATGGCTCAGTGTTTCTCTTTCCGCCAAACGCATTTGGCTGCGTTTTTTGAGCACTTGCGTTCTGATATTTCTTTTGGTATAAGGCATTGAAATCTGGCCTGATTGTTTTTCAAAGATTCAAAAAATGATTCAATTCACCCTTCACTTCCTTTCGCATTTTCATGGATTTACTTAGCGGACAACCGTATTGGTTCTACAAAAACGGAATTATTCATTCCTACCCCAACCAACCCGAAAATACAACGACCGACGTGATCCTCATGGGAGGTGGCATAACGGGAGCTCTTATTGCAAATGCACTTGTAAAGGCCGGTTTACGGGTAGTTATGGTAGAAAAACGCCATATTGGACTTGGTAGCACTTCGGGAAGCACGGCACTTTTGCAGTATGAGATTGATACCGATTTGCATAAACTGACTGAGCTGATCGGAAAAAAGAAAGCTGAACGATGCTACATCCGATGCATTGAAGCAATTTCAGAATTGCATGAACTGATCAAAAAAGAAAAAATAGAGGCAGACTTTTCTCTTCGGAAAAGTCTGTACTATGCTTCCTCAGAAAAAGAACTTCCCGACCTTGAAAAAGAATTTGAGGCACGACAGCGTACAGGCATTGACGTGGAGTGGTGGGATAAATCCCGCATGCGTGATACATTTCCAGGAATACAGAAAAGCGGAGCTATCTATTCCAAAAACGGCGGGCAGGTAGATGCGCTCCGGCTAACCCACGGACTTTTGCAATCGGATCTGAAAAAAGGCGGCCTGCAGATTTATGACACCGTAGCAGTAGAAACCATTACTCATCACGCAAGAAGCGTCAAAGTTACGCTGAATACAGGTCATGAAGTTTCGGCAAAATACCTGGTCATTGCCTGCGGATACGAGTCGCAGGAATACTTGCGGCGGCCTGTATCGGTGCTGCATTCGACCTATGCCATTATTAGCAAACCTATGCCCGACCTGAAACCGCTATGGCCCGACGAATGCCTGCTTTGGGAATCGGCGAGACCTTACCTATACATGCGCACAACGGAAGATTCGCGCATGTTGATTGGCGGAAAAGACGAGCCTTTCCAAAGCGCAGGCAAGCGTGACAGACTTCTGACAAGAAAGCGAAAACAACTTGAAAGCCGTGCCCAAAAGTGTATGCCTCATCTTCCGTTTACCACAGATTTTAGCTGGTGCGGTACCTTCGCCGAAACACCCGACGGTCTGCCGTTTATTGGTACCACAGATGAGCGTTCACGAACCTACTTTGCGTTGGGTTTTGGCGGAAACGGTATTTTGTACAGTGTGATTGCCGCCGAAATTATCCGTGATGGAATATTGCAAAAGAAAAATGAAGATGCCGAACTCTTTTCTTTTGATCGAAAATCTGCCTGATTACTTCATTTTCAGGATTCTTCCAGAATATTAAACTGAAATTCCAGTGGTTTGAAATGTTCGAGCAATACCTGAATAAACTGACGGTTGGACTGGTAAAAGGTCAGAAAATTGTCGTGCCGCTCCTGCGGAGTACCGTTGGGAAAAAACGTAGTCAGCAGATCGTCCAATTGATTTACCTGAATGCCATGCTTTCGTTCTTCGGCTTTACGGATTCGTTTTTCGAGTTTTTCAAGCGAATTAAATAAACGAGCCCGCTCGGCCAATACGGCGGGTTCCATGGTTTTATCTACGGCAAGTGCTTTTGCTACAATTTCCTGCAACACGCCGTCAAACTTATTTTTTTGTTCATCCAGCGAAAGTGTGTGCGAAGACAATCGCTCAATCATGGTCTTTTTGAGCAATGCCCGATCCTGAAAAAAGTCAAGGTAAGAAAGGTTCAGTTTCTCCATTCTTTTGCGGCTTGCCGTGGGTACATAGAGCGCAAAATTGCGGGGAATGAGCATCGGAAATGGAACAGAGAAATGATCAAAAACACCCTTTAATTGCATCCAGTAAGGAATTTCCGAAGGTCCGCCGATATAAGCTAAGTTGGGTAAAATTACTTCTTCATACAACGGCCGCAGTACTACGTTTGGACTAAACCGCTCGGGATATGTTTCCATTTCCTGCCGTATTTCTTCGGGGGTAAAAATCAGTTCGGTATTGAGTACCTGAAACTTGTCCTCCACCTGTACGATTCGCTCCCGGCTGTGGTTGATCAGGTAAAAAAGGTTAATGTCGCGGGGATGAACGGGTGTATGATAGCCCAAAGAAGCGAGGCGGGCGGTGGTTTCGGATACAAGCGGGCCGGCGGTCTGAACAAAAAGTTCGTCTTCAATGACTGGTAAAAACTGGCGTTTCAGCGCGGGATCATCAGCGTCCAGAGAAACAAGTCCTTCTGCACCAAAAAGTTCGTGCATGTAACATCGGACGGCATTGGCCAGCGTATCATTTTCAAGATATGCTTTTTTGAATAGCGAAAGTGGTTCAGGCAGTTCGTCGAGGATCGTAACCAAACCTGCGGGATTGAGGCGCCCTACGGCACCTGTATAGTCCCCTTTCCAGGAATATTTTTTTCCAAAAAGATTAAAATAAGCAATTTCCTGGAAGTCATGATCTTCGGTAGCCATCCAGTATAGGGGCACGAAATTGTAGTCAGGATAAGTCTCTTTGAGCTGCCGTGCAAGTGCGAGCGTAGTGACGATTTTGTAGATCACATACAGCGGTCCGGTAAAGATATTGAGTTGATGACCGGTTGTTACGGTAAATGTATTTGCATCAAGAAGCGGTTCCAGATCGGGTGTGCTCGGTAGGCCTTCGTACTGTTTTTGAAGTACCTGCACGAGGGTTTTGCGCTTTTCGGGATCAAATTCCTGGCGGTTTTTGATTGCTTCAAAGGCTCCTTCTACCGAAGGAAGAACACTATAAAACTCCTTTAATTCTATTTTTTGATCCAGGTAATCCAGCAATAGAGCGGGGAACTGCCCCGTAGTACGCAGCGCAAGGGAATGAAGTTTCATGAACAATAGTTTACAAGTCAGGAGCCACCGGAAGGGCGTTTTGCCGTCAAAGAATTGCCTGTAAAACCACTTCTCCGCTGGTAAAGTTTCGCCCAAATTAAAAGCTATTTAGACCGAATCCTACTTTTTACAAAAAAGCCGACTCTGATACAGAATCGGCTTTCCCACTAACGTAGTAGTCGTATTGGTTTTCAGTTGCGCGGGTAAATTACCCGAACAGTCTTGGTTTCTGTTTTAAGACAGAAACATATCTTTGCTCCGTCCTGAAATAGCTTATTTAGAAAATAAATTTATTCTCTGCCAACAGGGCGTCAGCCACCCGGCGGCGGGCATCTTTCAGATTCAGCGGTTCAATTTTCGTAAAGCGTTTGAGTCCCATCAACATCACACGCAGCTCATCGCCTTCGGCAAAGGACGTAATTGCCGAGCGCCCCGCCGACTGCACTTTGTCAACTGCGCCATGCAGGTAAATCAGCGCCATGTCTTTTTGTAGCGCAGTAGCGGCTTCTCCCTGAGTTCCGATGAGTTTCTCAACCCGCAGCAGGGCCGACTCAGCAGCATAGATTTCGATAATCATATCGGCCACGTTCATCAGGATTTCCTGCTCGTGTGAAAGCTTCATCATGAATTTCTGCACGGCTGCTCCGGCAACCATTAGCGTTGCTTTTTTCAGGTTTTTCAAGACCTTTTTTTCTTTGGCAAAAAGCGTTTCTTCTTCTTCGGCGCCAAAGTCAGGAATCGACATAATCTCTTTGGAAACTGCCGTAGCCGGGCCCATGAGGTCAAGCTCCCCTTTCATGGTTCGTTTGAGCAGCATATCAACCGTCAGCATGCGGTTAATTTCGTTGGTACCTTCAAATATGCGGTTAATCCGCGAGTCACGATAGGCGCGCTCCATGGGTGCATCGGCAGAGTAGCCCATGCCGCCATAGATTTGCAAGCTTTCATCTACCACATAATCAAGTACTTCTGATCCATGGACTTTGGTGATTGCGCATTCAATCGCAAATTGTTCCACACCTTTCAGTTTAGCCTCAGCATCGCTCATGCCGTTGGCTTTCAGGTCCTCAATGGCATCATCAATATTTTGTCCGGCGCGGTAGCAGGCTGTTTCAGAAGCGTAAATCCGTGTAGCCATTTCCGCGATTTTATGCTTGATTGCGCCAAATCGACCGATAGAAATTCCAAATTGCTTGCGCTCATTGGCGTAGCGAATGGCATTTTCAAGCGAACCTTTGGCACCGCCAATAACGGCAACTCCCAGTTTGATTCGACCAATATTCAGGATATTTACCGCTATTTTAAACCCATTTCCACGGGTAGAAAGCAGGTTTTCGACAGGCACTTTGCAATCATTAAAAAATACCTGACGGGTATCTGAGCCTTTTATGCCAAGTTTTTTTTCGGGTTCATTCATCGTAATTCCCCCAAAATCTTTGTCAATTATGAATGCCGAAAGATTTTTGTCCGTTTCACCAGCTCCATCGTCAATTTTTGCGAACACAATAAAGACATCAGCAAAACCACCATTGGTGATCCACATTTTTTGACCATTGATGACATAGTGAGTACCATCTTCCGACAAAACTGCTTTGGTTTTACCCGAATTGGCGTCTGATCCCGAATCGGGCTCAGTCAGGCAGTAGGCAGCTTTCCATTCGCCGGACGCCAGTTTAGGCAAATATTTCGCCTTTTGTTCTTCGTTGCCGTAGTACAAAATCGGCAGGGTGCCAATACCCGTATGTGCCGACTGAGCCACCGAAAACGAGTGACCCGTTCCGAGACTTTCAGCGACGAGCATTGAGGTATTAAAATTCATCCCAAATCCACCGTATTCTTCCGGTACAGCCGTTCCCAATAAGCCTAACTCACCGGCCTTATCCATAAGAGAAGCCATTAAATCGGGAGATTTTGCGGCGTCGATTTCGTCCAAAATCGGGTGAACTTCGGTCCGTAGAAAATCACGGCAAGTGTCTGCAATCATGCGTTGTTCTTCCGTAAATTCTTCGGGGATAAAAATTTGCGCCGCTTCCGTTTCTTTGATCAGAAACTCGCCTCCGCGAATAGAGGCCTGATTTTCTACAAGTGCCATGATTTATATTTTTTTGGGTTTTAAGAATCTCTTTCAAGTAGTATGCTTGCATACTAATCAGTCAGTTGCAAATATACAACACTCCTTAATAGTATGCAAGCATACCATTAGTTGAGCAAATTATTTTTTCCAGAAATACTATAAATAAATCAATCAGCGCTTGACAACTCTGAAAACTTGTAGAAGTTCGCCAGCCGACTCGACCCGAACGAAGTACATGCCGGAAGACAGAGATAAACTTGTAACATCAATTTGGGCAATTTTTGAATGGACGGTAATCCGGTTTGCCGGAATCGGGATTCGTTGGCCTTGTGTAGTAACGAGCGTGAAAGAATAGGGCGCCTGAGATTCGTCTTCGGGCAATTGAATGTTGAAGACGCTGTTAAATGGATTGGGATAGCCCAGCCAATCGGCAAGGGGGGTATTGAGCCGGGTAGAATCTCCTGCCGAAATACTGAACCGAAGTGTATTGGTAAGTACGAGAGAATCTTCTTTATAGGCCTGAGCTGTAAGTGTATAGCCACCTATATACGGAGCAAATCCGCTTTCGTCCCGAAATAAGGCGTGCGGAAATTTTTCGGTGGCATTGCTATGCTTAAAAGGACCGGTCATTGCAAAGGTTACGCGATCAAAATCAAAATTTCCGTACGCATAAATATTGATTAAATCAGGCAGCGATTGAACAGACAGCGTGTCGCCATCCGTAAGTTTTTGAATCAACTGACGATCTATGGCCCGTCCCGAACGAAGCAGGTCAAAAGTAAAAGCCGGAATTTCAACTTTAATAATCAGCGGAGTATCGACATATCCACCTACATTGTCATACGCACGCATGATAATCCTGAACTCTCCTTCCTCCGGCGGAATGCCTGAAAATTCGTTGAGAGAAAAAGATAGCCATGAAGGTAGATTTTGGGCCGTTATCAGCGTAATATATCCATCGCTGTCGCCAAAAATATTGGCAGGTAAAACATAGCTAAACGGCTCATTTACCTTGGCAAACCGCACCGGAATAGTAGCCTGAACAAAAGGAGGATTATTCAGAAATTGGGGTTCAACTACCCGAATGATAAAATAAATTTCTACGAAAGCATTTAAATCGTCGTAGGCTTTAAGCGCTACCCGATATTCACCGGTCTTTGTCGGAAAACCCCGAAATTCGCCATTGTTAAAACTAAGCCATGCGGGTAACTCACTCGCTTCAATACGGGTGACGGTGCCGTCGTCATCTACAAACAGATCCTTCGGAATCGTAAAAACAAAACTTTCGTTGAGAGCCGTAACTACATTGGCCAGCATTGTTTTGACGGTAGGTGGTTTATTTGCGTTTTCTCGCGTGTCAACCCGAATAGTCAGAAAAGCTTCGGTGGTAGCGCCCTCATCGTCCGTTGCCCGTACCAGCAGGCGGCTATCGCCCAGTGCCGAAGGAAGACCAATAAGTTGATCATTTTCATAGCGTAGCCAGGCGGGCAGCGTGGTTTTATCTACTTCTATTTTAACCACAGTACCGTCCGTATCGGCAAAGGTGTTTGTTGGGATACGGTAGGTGAAATTGCGGGAAACCGCAATAATCTGCATCGGAATAGGATTCTGTATATAGGGAGCGGCATTGGCTGCCGGCAGCCAATAGTCATCCTGTAACAAATCTTCAATTAGCTGTACATGAACCGGGCGGGGCGGGTTGCTGCCGCGGGCTGCCTTTCGCCAGGCCTCATACGTACCTAAGTCATGTATCGTTTTATCAATGATCCGGGAAAGACGATACGAAACTGTATCCTGAGTGACAAGGGGCTGCATGGGTTGGCTTAGCCATTTGGATGCCGAATTGCGAAGGACCTCACGTACCGCAGCCACATGACCCGGGGTTGATAATACGAATGCAACCAATTTTGCCCCACTATCAAAGCATTCGTCAATTTGCTCGTAGTACTCTGAATGGGCCAGATAATCCGCATAAAAAACTTCGTTCATGATCCATTGGTCCGGTCGTGAATTGCCCCGAAGCACGTCCATTGTCCAACGATGATCATACTGTTCCGAATCATGAATTTTAACACCGTCCGCTTTTTGGCCCAGATCAGGGAACGCCAAAGTTGCCCGTAGTGCACTCATGTTGTCAATGACCGAACCGAATTCCAGCACATAAGGAATCGCTGGATTGACATCTTTTACAGTCTGAATCATCAGGTCATTGAACTGTTTCAGAACAATATGCCGGTAGATGTACCAATCTTTTCCTCGTCTGCCAAAAAAAGACTCTTTTGTATCCCAGGGGGTTACGGGTGGAAGCACTTCTTCAAATGTCTTGTATTCAGCGCCCCAGAGCAAATTTAACCGGATCAGTTTTTTGTATTTTATTTTGAGCCATTCAATAAACCCCTTTTTGTAAAAATCTGAATAGTCGTAGGCCGTCAGGTACATGTCTTTGTACTCGCCGTCGGGTGGAATATTCGTAGGGTGGTAGCCGGCCTCCTGCGTTGGTGTAGTAACGACCGACATAAACAGCATTTTATTATCACTTTGCAAAAACTTGTAGCGATCGGTCACTTGTTTTACAAAGTCAGCCGCTTTATTAACAGAAGGTTGATGTAAAAAACTGAAATGCGTATAGTTATAAATTTCACGAAGGGGATTTTGACGATAATCTTTGGCGCTTTCGGCTTCCGTCCAGAATCCGTTAAGATAAGCCATGTTGCGCCCGACATGAATCCGGATGCCGACTTTCATGCCTAGTTCAGTAGCAAGTTTGATTTGATTGTCAAATTGAGACCAATTGCCAGGGCCGGTAGGTGAGGCTCGGTATACCTTGTCCCAGTAGATGGTAAGCACCACGGAGTTCATACCCGCAGCCGCTGCTTGCCTGATTACCTCTAATTCAAAGTCTTTTTCTTCGGAAAGATTGAGTAAAAGGAGCGCGAGATAACGTTGGTTTTCGGTGCCGTCTCTAAGTACCTGAGCATTGATTTTTGCCGGATTCAGTAGCAAAAAAAAACCAAAAATCAGGTACCAAATTCCTGATTTACTACCATTCCTGACTGTTTGTACTAGTTTCTGCATCCCATACCCTGACTTAGTGATGAACCAATCTTGATTTCAAAAATAGCATGCCCCGGCTTCAAAAAAGGATTTTTATTTTATGAAAAGAAGATTTTTTCCTGATCACGACACCGTTATCCCCACCTGCAAACATCTCTTTTGGTGGTAAAAATAACAGGTATAAGTCAGTTTTGTTTACAAAAATCGTCGACGATCGTCTCCCAGGCCGCCATGCCGGTGGAGGAACCAAATTCTTTGGCACGGTTTTTCGCCCGCTCAGAGTCAAAAGTTCCGGGATTTTTACGCCAGAAATCAAGTGCCTGAACAAACTGTTCCATGTCGAGATTGGGGATAATAGTTCCAATGCCGGGCTCTATAAATTCAGTGGGTCCGCCTGAGTCAAAAGCAACAATAGGCTTGCCCAGCCAGGCAGCTTCTACCATCACAAGACCGAGGGGTTCCTGTCGCGAGGTAAGCATAAACCCATCAGCAGCAGCCAGGTACGAAAAATAGTCGCCTTTTTGGGCACCAACCAGATGCACCCGGGTATTTTGTATGCCCTGACACCGTTTTTCGGTCAGATACACCATGCCATCCGGAGAGGCCCTGCCTACCCAAACCAAATGTACCGTTGGATCATTGATAATTTCTGCGAGATCGGGCAGAAGATCAAAGCCTTTGCGCTCGGAGGTTGTACCGGACATAATCCAGACAAAGTCGCCGGGTTGTACCCCCCATTCTTTTCGTAGAGCGGTTACTCGTTCCGGTTTGGAATGAATTGTATTAAGATCAATGAAAGACAATAACTTTTTTACTTCTTTCCCACCTGCGTCCCGCAGGTTTTTGCAGACGGCTTCTGAGCAGCCAATCAGCATATCGGATTGTGTAATAATCCGTTCATAATCTGTGCGGCTCACGAAAGATAGCATGTGCGACAATTCGTGAATATGAGTTATGACCGGAACCTGCATTTTTTTTGCTCCTTTGATCACATCGGCGAGCATAACCGTATTGACATACCACACATCGGCTTTGAACTTCCGGTTTACTGTTTCAAGAAAGCGCTCCATTGGGTGAAATCCCAGGTGAAAAGCTACTTTCTGAGCCAGTGAATAGTGGCCTGGACCGATAAAAATTGGAATATCTGCCGGAATATTATCGAGAAGTTCACCTTGGGCAAAACTAACGAGTCCGGCATCGAAACGAGTCCTGTCAAGATTTTTGAGAATATAGAGGAGCATCATCTCCGAACCCGTGCGAGTAGCGTAAGGGGTGAAGAATAAAATTTTTATGCGATTTTTCAAGGTGTGAAATGGAGGTCTATATTTTCGGATTCTTTTATTTTAAACAAGTATTTTTCTTTGAATAGGGTTTTGAAAAAGTAGCGAAGCAGTACCTGATTTTTTTTAATATAAATGCGCTGCGTTCGTAAATCGGCCAAAGGATTTCCCTGATTTCGGATGTTTATGATAATCTTCCAAAGTAAGATCACCGGAATCATGAAAAGGTTGAAAAGGATGGACAAAAAATACGCCACTGCTCCGTACTGTTTTCTGACCCACAGCAAGTTAGATACCTGCATTTGCGTGCTGAATCGGTTGATCCAGGAGATATTTGTCCGGCGATAGGGGTTATTATTTTCCAGATGAATGAATGTACAATCCTTAAAGTAACAAAGTTTACCCGCCTTTCCCAACCTCGAAGACCATTCTACATCCTCACCGTACATAAAAAAGTCTTCGTCAAATCCACCAACTTGATGCACTACCGTACGCCGCACCACAATAAACGCTCCGGTGAGCCAATCATACTGCTCCGGATCGGAATAGCTAGGCTCGGGAAAGAGTTTATCCAGAACACGCTGAAAAAAACCAGAAGGAGGCACAATGAAGAACGTTTTTCTAAACTCATTGAAGCTTTGATAAAAGGGCATGGGCGTACCGTCCGGATAGTATTGCATAGCGCCACAGGCCGCAATGTCGGCCCGGCTGTCCATGCGGTCTATGCAGCGGTCTATAACATTGTCAGTCAGTAAAGTGTCGGCATTGAGTAGCAAAAAATATCGCCCCTGTGCGAGAGCCATGCCGGCATTGTTGGCTCGTCCAAAACCCGCATTGTAGGTCATGTCGATCCACTTGATGTCGGGAAACTGCGCTCTTACCAGTTCTCCTCCGCCATTCGCAGGATCATTATCGACTACAAGTACTTCAAAACTATATTTACGGGTGTATTCATAAATCGTTGCCAGGCAATTTATGATCAGTTGAGGCGTACGAAAATTTATGATTATGATGGATACATCCATGCCGGGCTAAGTGATTGGAGGAGCAAAAATAAAAAAATCTCCAAGGATGCTTCCATAACATCCGTGGAGATTCTTAAAAACCTTACCGATCGGTTTACTTAGGTGTTAGGAAAGAAGTTCGTAAATTCCTGCAACTCCCTGACCACCACCGACACAAGCGGTTACCATTCCGTATTTTTGGTTTCTTCGGCGCATTTCATTAAATAATTGCACCGACAGCCGTGCGCCTGTTGAGCCAAGCGCATGCCCAAGAGCAATTGCTCCACCGTTTGGGTTGACGAGCTCGGGGTTAATATCCAGCGTGCGCATCACAGCAAGTGACTGAGCAGCAAAGGCTTCATTTAATTCAATTTGTTCTATATCAGTAAGTTGGAGGCCTGCCTGTTTCAACGCTTTGGGCACTGCCGCCACGGGGCCAATGCCCATGATACGAGGTTCAACACCTGCCGTGGCGTAAGCCATCATGCGGGCTATGGGTTTTATACCAAGCTCCTGAACCATACGTTCCGACATAACTACCACAAAAGCGGCACCATCAGAAGTTTGGGATGAATTCCCGGCCGTAACGGACCCACCAGCCGCAAATACAGGCCGCAGCCGCGAAAGCGCTTCAAAGGTAGTATCGGCTCGCGGGCCTTCATCTTTTGTAACAGTATATTCACGAGTCTTTTTCTTGCCTGACTCGCTGTCAAAGTAGGTTTCCTTTACAGAAATTGGCACAATCCCATCATCAAAAAGGCCCGCTTGCTGAGCGGCAAGAGATTTTTGGTGTGATGCCAGCGCAAATAGATCCTGATCTTCCCTCGAAATGCCGTACTCTTTGGACACCTGCTCGGCAGTAAGTCCCATACTTAAATAATAATCCGGGTGGCTGTGGGCAATGTCATAGTTTAGAGCAGTCTTCCAACCCATCACGGGTACCATCGACATCGACTCGGTGCCGCCGGCAATGATACAGTCGGCCATGCCTGCGTTAATCTTTCCCGCAGCCATAGCAATCGCCTCAATGCCAGAGCCACAATACCGATTGATGACCAAACCCGATACACTTTGAGGTAGGGAAAGCAACGAAACAAAACGCCCCATCTGCATGCCCTGCTCTGCTTCGGGAACGGCATTTCCGACAATTACGTCATCAACCCGGGCCGGATCGAGGTCCGGGAGCCGCTCCATCATGTATTTGATTACCTCAGCACCCAGGTTATCGGGCCGTGTAAAACGAAAAACTCCCCGAGGCGCTTTGCCAACGGCGGATCGATAACCGGCTACAATATATGCGTTCATAGTAGGTGAAGTTGGTTTTAGTATAGTATATGAATTGCTGATTCTAATAATAGTATGCAGGCATACCATTTGTAAAAGTACAAATTAATTATAAATAACAAAAAACCGCCGCCCCTAAGTTTTCGGGCGACGGTTTCTGAAAAATGTATTCCGCAGAGATTAGCTACGGGTATGACTTTCTGAGTGATATTCAGGTAGTGATGGTACGCCTTTGGGCATTACGGCCCACAGAATGATGTACAGAAAAATCACGTGCGTGGGTACCGGAATGAAGATGGCGAGTACGAAGAGAACCCGTACAAGGACAACGTCGAGTTCAAAAAAATCGGCCAAACCGGCGGCTACTCCTCCAATGACCCGTTGATTCATGTTGCGAACTAATTTACGATTATTCATGGCTATAAATGGTTTTTTGCGTTATTGTTGTTTCAAAGGTACTAGGTTATGCCAAGTAGTCAATTGTGCTTGGTATAAACGGATGCGTAGAGGGAAGAATGGATAAAAACATGGTTGAAATGAACAAAGAAATCGGGCATTTCTGCCGCTTTTAAGATTCACCAAAAAAAACTATGCCCGGTGAATTCCTTTTTTGATCTTTATACTTGATGCAGTATTCTTAAAATGTTGCTACTAAACTGATGGCAAAAAATTAACTTTGCAGCATCTCACTTATAATTTATACTGACAATCTGGCATTCATCCGTTTTCCGGTCTGTTATTTATAGAAAAAAATAGTGAAAGAAAACGTTTTCACATACGTCGGGTTTCTGCCTGAAACGTTTATGTATTAAGCCATTAGATAATATACTTGTTTACCTGTTATCATGATAAAATTATTCACCAAGCTATTTGGCACCAAGTCAGACCGTGATCTGAAAGAACTAACTCCTTTTGTCGGGAAGATCAATGCTGAATTTGCTCAATTAGCCTCCCTTTCAAACGATGCGCTGCGCCAAAAGGCCTCGGATCTGAAAGCACACATTGCGCAGCAATTAAAATCAATTGACGATCAGATAGATACACTTCGTCAAACTGCCGAAGCAGAACTGGATGTTGATTCCAAGGAAACAATCTTCAAGCAGATTGATGCGCTGACTCTGGAACGTAATAAAGAACTTGAAAAGGTTTTGATTGATATTCTTCCCAAAGCCTTTGCGGTGGTGAAAGAAACTGCCCGCCGGTTCAAAGAAAACGAGCGTCTCGAAGTTACTGCTTCGTTCTTTGACCACGAAGTAGCCTCCCGCAAATCTCACGTTACGATTGATGGTGACAAGGCCTACTGGAATAGTACCTGGGACGTAATGGGGCAGCCTATAAAGTGGGAGATGGTTCATTATGATGTGCAGCTGATTGGTGGCGTGGTACTGCATCAGGGTAAGATTGCTGAAATGGCAACCGGTGAAGGAAAAACGCTGGTGGCTACTCTCCCTGCCTTCCTGAATGCCCTGGCTGGCCTGGGAGTGCATATCGTAACGGTCAATGACTACCTGGCTAAGCGTGATGCCGAGTGGAACGCACCGCTTTTTGAATTTCACGGCATGAGCGTGGATTGTATCGACCGCCACGAGCCTAACACAACCGCCCGCCGCAACGCCTACAAAGCGGATTTGACCTACGGAACCAACAATGAGTTTGGATTTGATTACCTGCGCGACAATATGTCGCGCACGACCGATGAACTCGTGCAGCGCAAGCATCACTATGCAATGGTCGATGAGGTCGATTCGGTTTTGATTGATGATGCTCGTACACCCTTGATTATCAGCGGCCCCGTGCCGCGCGGTGATGAGCAGGAGTACATGGAACTCAAACCACGCGTAGCACGAATCGTTGAGGTTCAGAAAAAATTGGCCATGGATTTGCTCAATGAAGCCAAAAAGAAAATTTTGGCGGGCGATAAAAAAGAAGGCGGCCTGGCTCTTTTCCGGGTTTTCAGAGGAATGCCTAAGTACAAGCCTCTTATAAAGTTTTTGAGTGAAGGAGGAATGAAGGCGATTTTGCAGGAAACGGAGGGAATCTATCTGGCCGAAAACCAGAAACTGATGCCCGAAGCGGACGCACCTTTATATTTTACAATTGACGAAAGACACAATAGCATTGAACTCACCGAAAAAGGAATCGACTTCCTGACAGGAGAATCCGAAGAAGCCAATTTCTTTATCATGCCTGATATTGCGATTGACCTCAATGCCATTGAAAAAAATACGGCCCTCAACGAACAGGAACGAATCCTGCAAAAGGAGGCATTGATTCGGGATTATTCCGTAAAGGCAGCCCGAATTCATACCGTGAATCAGCTGCTGAAAGCCTACAATCTTTTTGAAAAAGATGTGGAGTACGTCATCATGGACGGAAAAATCAAGATTGTTGATGAGCAAACCGGACGGATTATGGAAGGCCGTCGCTACTCCGACGGGCTGCATCAGGCAATTGAGGCCAAAGAAAATGTGAAAGTGGAAGATGCTACGCAGACCTATGCCACCGTTACGCTGCAAAACTACTTCCGGATGTACCACAAGCTTTCGGGTATGACCGGTACGGCCGAAACCGAAGCGGGTGAATTCTGGGAAATCTATAAGCTGGATGTGGTGTCGATCCCGACGAATGTAGTGATCAGCCGGAAAGATGAAGAAGATAAGGTGTACCGCTCGGTACGTGAAAAATACAATGCCGTAGCTGATGAAATTGTAGAACTCGTGCAAAATGGCCGACCGGTACTTGTGGGTACGACTTCGGTTGAAAACTCCGAAATTATCAGCCGAATGCTGACGATGCGTAAAATCGGGCATCAGGTGCTCAACGCCAAACAACATCAGCGCGAAGCTTCGGTAGTGTCAGAAGCGGGTAAGCCGGGTACAGTTACGATTGCAACCAACATGGCCGGACGCGGAACGGACATTAAGCTTACTGCCGAAGCAAAGGCGTCGGGCGGGCTAGCGATTATCGGTACGGAACGCCACGAAAGTCGCCGGGTAGACCGGCAGTTACGCGGACGTTCGGGCCGTCAGGGAGATCCCGGTTCGTCGCAATTTTTTGTATCTCTGGAAGATAACCTGATGCGTCTATTTGGCTCCGATCGTATGGCTAAGGTCATGGACCGCATGGGGCTGGAAGAAGGAGAGGTGATTCAGCATAGCATGATTACTAAGTCTATTGAGCGTGCGCAACGGAAGGTAGAAGAAAACAACTTTGGCACCCGGAAACGTCTGCTCGAATATGACGACGTAATGAACTATCAGCGGGATGCCATTTATAGCCGCCGCCGCAATGCTCTTTTTGGTGAGCGTTTGGCCGTGGATATTGCCAATACGCTTTTTGATGTGTGCGAAGAAATTGTGGCCAATACATCCACAAGTCTTGCCGAGCTGGAACTCGCCGCCCTCACCACGTTGGGGATTGAAGCTCCATTTGAAGAAGCGGAGTTTGGCCGAATGAAACCTGCTGAGCGGACGCAGAGGCTGTATCAGGCGGCTTTCCGGAATTATCAGGAAAAGAACGCAGCGATTGCCGAAAAAGCTCTGCCGATCCTAAGATCCATTTATGCAGAGCGTGGCGCTACGGTTATCGAAATCATGATCCCATTCACGGATGGTTTGCGTCAGGCCGGAGTAGTGGTGAATCTCAAAAAAGCGATCGACACCGAAGGCCGGGAGATTATCCTGGAAATGGAAAAAGCCATTGTGCTCTCGCTCATTGATCAGGAATGGAAAGAGCACCTGCGCGAAATGGACGACCTGAAACAGTCGGTGCAGAATGCTGTATTTGAGCAAAAAGATCCGTTGCTGATCTATAAATTTGAATCCGTTGAGCTTTTCAAACGCTTTCTGAGCAAGGTTAATTTTGATATGATTGCGTTCCTGATGAAAGCCGATATTCCGCAGGAACAGGCAGCGCCCGAGCGTGTGCAACAGCCACCCGTGCGGCGTCAGCCAACGCCCGCCCTCCAAACCAACCGGGGAGACGAAGAGGAAGAAGTTGTGGTAAACAATAACTCATCAGAGGGACGCCCGCCGATGGAATCTACCACGCGGCAGCAACCCGTTAAGGCCATAAAAATTGCCGATCGCAATCAGAAGGTAACGGTGCAATACCGTGACGGACGGGTGCTGAAAGATGTAAAATATAAGAAAGTAGAGCAGGATGTAGAAAGCGGTACCTGCGTGGTGGTAGCCTAAATGCCACTCGCGCCTGTTTTCATAAAATAATACAAAAGCCCGACTCGTGAAGTTTTCATGGAGCCGGGCTTTTGACTACCACGACTTGCTGATTTAAAAATCGAATGTGTACTTTTACGCCATTGAAAAAACCTTTACTCCTATGACTTTGCATAAAGAAGGCTACACGATTATTGCCGGTGCCACGCTGCTTCTCCTGATTCTGAATGCTGCAATTCAGCATTTTATGCCCACTATTGAGTGGCTACATTTGCTGTTTTTAGCCATTAGCGTAATTTTTCTGATACTCATTATCCAGTTCTTCCGGGTTCCCAAACGCGTCGTAACTACCGACGAAACCCGCATCGTGGCGCCATGTGATGGTAAAGTAGTTGTGATTGAGGAAGTTGTGGAAAGTGAATACTTTAAAGGCCCACGGCGGCAAATCAGTATTTTTATGTCGCCCCTGAACGTACACGTCAACTGGAATCCAATCAGCGGAATTGTTCAATATTTTAAGTATCATCCGGGCTTATATCTCGTAGCATGGCACCCTAAATCCAGTACTGATAACGAGCGTACGACTACCGTAATCAGAACTGCTCAGGGACAGGAAATTCTTTTTCGTCAGATTGCCGGAGCTGTCGCCCGTCGGATTCGGTGGTACATAAAAGAGGGAGATGCCGTGCAGCAAAGTACGCAGATGGGTTTTATAAAATTCGGCTCGCGGGTGGATATATTTGTACCTCTTGATGCAAAAATTAATGTAAATCTGAACGATAAAACCGTAGGTAGCGTGACTGTTTTAGCAGAATTACCTGCCTGATTTTTTACAAAAAATATTCATAAATTTTCCTCCAAAAAAAGCGAGGCCTCTACCGGATTTGATCTGGCAGAGGCCTCGCTTTTTAACAGACAGTTTTATCAAAAATTAAAAAATACGCCAGGTCGAAATCTGCTCAAAAAAACCTGGTACCGCACCCGGATACACGGCAGCCATAAACAGCATGCCAAATATTGCTCCGTACATGTGGGCGTCGTGGTTGACAAAACCGCCGCCGCGTCGCGATTCGTAGAATGAATAGCCCAGGAAAAGCAGACCGAAGATAAAGCCCGGCATACAAATGAAAAAGTACAGGCAAATTTCCAAGAGTGGGGCGTACAAAATCGCCGCAAAAAGTACCGCCGCAACACCGCCCGAAGCGCCTAAAGAATTGTAGTTGGCCTTATGACGGTTCTTTAAAAAAGTCGGAATATCCGAAACGATGATACCCAAAATATACAGCGCAAGAAAATAAGCCTGGCCATACTGCCCGAAAAGCATTCCAAATAAGCGCTCAATCGCTTCCCCAAAAAACCAGAAACTCAGCATGTTAAAAATCAAATGGCCGAAATCTGCGTGAATAAAACCGGATGTGACAAACCGGTAGTACTCATTTTTTTTTGTGACTTTATAGGGATTAAGCATCAGCTTTTCGAGAACCAACGGATTTTGCCAGGCGTAGTAGCTTATGCCAACCGTAACCAAAATGAGAATGAGCGTTAGAGACATGTTACAGGGAAAAATTGAAAAATATACCAGGGAAACAAACCGTTCCTCAGGCCTCCCGCTCGACCAACTGATGGACAAAACCCATCAGGTGCTTTTTTCGTGAAGGCTCCGCTTCGAGGCGTTCGAGGCAGTCGAATCCCGTGGCAAAGTACTCACTTATTTTTTGTTCTGTAAAATCCCGGATTCCGAGTGAGTCATAAATCCCGCGCACAGCTGCAACTTTCTCTACTTTGTCAAAGGTTTCAGAGGCCAGCCATTGGTCCAAGTCAGCCTTAGCCTTGCCTTCGGCTCTTTCCAGGGCTTCAATTAGTAGAAATGTCTTTTTGTTGGCAATAATATCTCCGCCTACCTGCTTGCCAAACTTGGCAGGATCGCCATATACGTCGAGCAAATCGTCTTTTAGCTGAAAACCTATGCCCATATTGACACCCGCTTCGTAAAGTAATGTGGTAGCCTGAGCGTCAGCTCCCCCGATAATCCCGCCCATTTCGAGAGCAAACCCAAGTAAGACGGAGGTTTTGAGCCGAATCATCGTTAAATATTCAGCTTCGGTAACATCCCAACGGGTTTCAAAATTCATGTCGAGCTGTTGCCCTTCACAAACTTCGGCTGCCGTCTGATTAAACCGTTGAAGTACCCGTCGCAGGCGATCACTTTCAATGTCAAGTAATAAGTCATAGGCACGAATCAGCATGACATCACCCGACAGGATCGCAATGTTAGCGTTCCATTTTTCGTGTACAGTTGGCTTACCTCGCCGCAGGGGCGCGCAGTCCATGATGTCGTCGTGCATGAGCGTGAAGTTGTGAAAAACCTCCACTGCCTGAGCTGGTTTAAGGGCTTTTTGCCAGTCGTCGGTATATACCGAAGTAGCCATGAGCGTCATCAAAGGCCTGAATCGCTTGCCTCCAAGAGACATAATATACCGAATCGGCTCGTATAATTCAATCGGGTGTTCGCCGTACGAATTCTTCTCAATTTCGTTTTGCAGGATCTGCAGCAGTTGGTCAGGTGTTGTCATTCGCGGAATATTTCTGCTCTCTTCAACCGGATTTGCACGGGTAGGGTTTTACAAAAAGGAAAAAAACGTTTGGTTTGATAGGTGCAAAGTAGCTAAATCAATTGCAAAAAAAGAAGGGTTGCCTGAATCGTATTGGGCAATTTAGCTACAAACGTTACGCCTCTCCGAGGCTTGTCGGTTGATTTGGAATATTGTTTACTACCAACGTTACGCCTTTCCGAGGCTTGTCGGTTGATTTGGAATATTGTTTACTACCAACGTTACGCCTCTC
>NZ_SMJU01000017.1:0-87047 GCF_004348825.1 Arundinibacter roseus | reverse complement strand
CTCCGAGGCTTGTCGGTTGATTTGGAATATTGTTTACTACCAACGTTACGCCTCTCCGAGGCTTGTCGGTTGATTTGGAATATTGTTTACTACAAACGTTACGCCTTTCCGAGGCTTGTCGGTTGATTTGAAATATTGTTTACTACAAACGTTACGCCTCTCCGAGGCTTGTCGGTTGATTTGGAATATTGTTTACTACCAACGTTACGCCTCTCCGAGGCTTGTCGGTTGATTTGGAATATTGTTTACTACAAACGTTACGCCTTTCCGAGGCTTGTCGGTTGATTTGGAATATTGTTTACTACCAACGTTACGCCTCTCCGAGGCTTGTCGGTTGATTTGGAATATTGTTTACTACCAACGTTACGCCTCTCCGAGGCTTGTCGGTTGATTTGGAATATTGTTTACTACAAACGTTACGCCTCTCCGAGGCTTGTCGGTTGATTTGGAATATTGTTTACTACAAACGTTACGCCTCTCCGAGGCTTGTCGGTTGATTTGGAATATTGTTTACTACAAACGTTACGCCTCTCCGAGGCTTGTCGGTTGATTTGGAATATTGTTTACTACTACAAACGTTACGTCTCTCCGAGGCTTGTCGGTTGATTTGGAATATTGTTTACTACAAACGTTACGCCTCTCCGAGGCTTGTCGGTTGATTTGGAATATTGTTTACTACAAACGTTACGCCTCTCCGAGGCTTGTCGGTTGATTTGGAATATTGTTTACTACTACAAACGTTACGTCTCTCCGAGGCTTGTCGGTTGATTTGGAATATTGTTTACTACAAACGTTACGCCTCTCCGAGGCTTGTCGGTTGATTTGAAATATTGTTTACTACTACAAACGTTACGCCTCTCCGAGGTTTGACGGTTGATTTGGAATATTGTTCACTACAAACGTTACGCCTCTCCGAGGCTTGTCGGTTGATTTGAAATATTGTTTACTACCAACGTTACGTCTCTCCGAGGCTTGTCGGTTGATTTGAAATATTGTTTACTACTACAAACGTTACGCCTCTCCGAGGCTGATGTAGCGCATAAAGCTTCATACAAAGCAAGATGTTTGTAAAATGGCATTATCCGGTACAAGATTTTTTAAGGAAATTAGATCACATTCAGGCTTTTTCTTGAAAATAGATGTACTTGCAAATTGAAATAAATACTTAGGTTATTCATGAAAAAGTCATTATCTCTACTCATTTTGCTGCTTGTTCTAGCATTTACAGGCATTGCTCAGACACTCACACTCCTGCCACAAAACCCGCATTACTTTCAGTACAAAGGCAAACCGTTGGTGGTTGTTGGCTCGGGCGAGCATTATGGAGCCGTTCTTAACCTTGATTTTGACTATGACACTTACCTCACTACGCTAAAAAATGACGGATTAAATACCACGCGTCTGTTTACAGGCGCCTACTACGAGCGGCCCGGGGCTTTTGGGATAGAAAAAAATACGCTGGCACCTGCCGAAGAAAAGTTGGTACTTCCCTGGAAAAAGCTGGAACAAACCTACGACCTTACCCAATGGAATGACGCCTTTTTCAGTCGTTTGGAAGACTTTATGAACAAAGCGCAGCAACGGGGAATTATCGTCGAAATCACGCTTTTCTCTGCGTACTATGGCGCAGGCTGGGCTTATCATCCGTTTCATGGAGCGAACAACAGCAACAATACACCCGCTGATTTGGCGCCTCAGTTGGTCAATACACTAAACAATGGTTCTATCCTGGGCTTTCAGGAAGCTTATACCCGAAAGTTGGTTCAAAAGCTAAATGCTTTTGATAATTTTTATTTTGAAATTCAGAACGAACCCTGGGCCGAAGGAAAAGATACGGCGTTGGTCTGGAATGACTACCTCGCTGCTACTGATTTGAAACAGCCCGGCAACCAATGGAAAAATACGCTGGAAATAGCTTCTCAGGCCTCTGCCGAGTGGCATAAGACGGTTTCGGGCTGGATTGTAGACGAAGAAAAAAAACTCCCTAAAAAGCATTTGATTTCGCACAACATTGCCAATTTCAAACTTCCGGTATCCATTTCTGATCCTGCCATTTCTTTGTACACATTTCATTATGCTTCGCCCGAGGCGGTATCTTTGAATTACGGATTAAACAAAGTCATTGGGTTTAATGAAACAGGTTTTGCCGGGAAAGACGATCAAACGTACCGTCGGCAGGCCTGGCGTTTTATGATGGCTGGCGGAGGCTTATTCAATCATCTTGACTATTCATTCTCAGTGGGAAGTGAAGCCGGAACAGACCTCACCAACAACGCCCCCGGAGGTGGGAGCCCTGCGTTGCGCAGGCAGTTTAAAATCCTGAAAAATTATCTGGAAAGTTTACAATTATCTACACTTCAACCCGACAAGTCCTGGTTGATACATACACAGGGTGCATTTGCCTATGGCATGCGCGACGCCGGTCAATGGATTGCCTACATTGAGCCTCTTCTGGCAACTCCGGCTCAGCTTACTGTAAAACTTCCGGCGGGAACCTATCAGCTGGTATGGACCGATGTCCGTACAGGAGAGGTTTTATCAACAGAAAAGAAAAAACTACCTGGTTCTGAGTTTCAGCTTGAAAGTCCGGCAGGCGCATCTGATAAAGTTGTCAGGATACAGCCCGCCTTGTAATTCCGGGCTTTTGGGTATGTTTTTATTTCCTGTGGCTTTATGTACAAAAAATAGTCTTTCTGAACTCCTAAGAATCAATTATGAAACGCACTCGCTCGTTTTTAACCTGTATTTCTCCCGGACCTGCCCGTGGTTTTTGCCTTAGCTCGTACTTTTTCATACTAATTGCCTTTTTTCTAACCGCTAGTACTTTATCCTCAGCGCAGTCTGCCCAAGACAAGCGGCCCCTTGTTGTATTTGTGGCGGGCGATCATGAGTATAGCGGTGAACAAACCTTGCCTTTGCTGGCAGCAGAGCTTGAAAAAAACTATAACATCCGAACAAAAGTGATCTCTTCGTCACCCGATCAGAACAGCGAAGAGAATATCCCCGGGCTGGAAGTCCTGCGTGAGGCTGACCTCGCCGTATTTTTTCTGCGCTGGCGGCGGTTGCCCAAAGAGCAGCTGGCTTACATAGATGAATACCTCAACTCAGGAAAACCTGTGATGGGTTTCCGAACCAGTACGCATGCTTTTAATTATCCCAAAGGCCACGAACTGGAAGCCTGGAACGCCTTCGGCGAGCGGGCGTTTGGTGCACCTCCCGGTTGGGGCGGCAAAGCCAACCACACGCACTATGGACACGAAAGCACTACCGACGTAAAAGTGATTGAAGCCGCTGCCAAACACCCGATTCTTCGGGGCGTTGCATCTGATTTTCACGTAGCGTCGTGGCTTTATAAGGTTCTGCCCGCCTACCCGGCAGCGGGTGCTTCGCCCTTGCTCATGGGAAAATCTGTGAATCCAAACACGGAGAAAGCTATTGATAATCCCGTAGCCTGGACCTGGCAAAACCCCGCCGGTGCGCGCGTATTTATGACTACGCTGGGCCATCCCGAAGATTTTCAGGTAGAAGCTTTTCAGCGGCTGATAATTAATGCAATTCATTGGGAATTAGGTAAAAATGTGCCAAAAAAATGGAAAGGAAAGATAGATATTCAGGTACCCTACCGGGGAATTGTCAGCTCCAAATAGCCTGAAAACAGATTTTTTCTGTATGTAAAAAATACCCTTCATTTCTTATCTTTTTGTACCCGTGCAGGAACCAACCACCTCGTTCTGGCTTTGGCAGTTTTTAGGCCGTTTGCATCCTATGATTGTCCATTTTCCGGTGAGTTTGCTTTGTGTAGCGTTGCTGCTCGAAGTGCTCAGCTGGCGAAAAGCCTGGGCTGGTCTTCGGGCGGGCGTTCCGGCTCTTGTATTCATCAGCGCTATTTCTGCTTTCGTTTCGGTAGCCTTTGGATTGATTCTCGCCAATCAGGAAGACTATGGCGGCGATACCGTGCAGATTCATCAATGGACAGGAATTGCTACCCTCGTGTTTACACTCGCTACGGCCTGGGCCTTGCGCACTCATCGGCAGCGCCTTTACCGGGGCTTGTTGCTGGTGGCCGTTAGCGGAGTAATAGTTGCGGGGCATTATGGCGCAATGCTTACGCATGGCGAAAGCTACCTCACCGAAGTGCTTCCATTTGATGATCCCTCGCCTTCGTCTGAGTTGCCCGTTTCTTTCATTTCCAACGGTCAGCCCCTGACCGGGCAGCAGGTCGAAGACTTGAATCTGGAAGTCCGGTCTATTCTGGCGCATTCCTGTTATAGTTGTCATAGTGCTACAAAAATGAAGGGCGAGCTGCGACTCGACAAGCGGGAGTTCATCATGCAGGGAGGCGAGCATGGCGTAGTAGTAGTGCCCGGAAGGCCGCAGGAAAGTGAGTTGATTCGACGTATTTCGCTGCCCGATGGACACAAAGAAGCGATGCCTACCAAAGGCAAACGACTAACTGAAAAAGAAGTAGCGATTTTGACCTACTGGGTTGAGCAAGGAGCCCCGTGGCCTGATGGTGCAGAAAGAAGTATCTACCGCGTGGCTGATCTTGCGCCGCGTTTGCCCGAAATCCCACCGGCAACGGCAGAGTTTTCACAGCCCATAGACCGCTTTGTAAATGCTTATTTTAAACAAAATTCCATTTCCTGGAAAAAATCAGTGGACGACCGCACGTACCTGCGGCGCGTGTATCTGGATGTAGTCGGTCTGCTGCCCGAGCCAAAGGTCGTTAACGCTTTTCTGGCCGATCGCCGTCCCGACAAACGCGAGCAGCTGGTCAGAGAGTTGCTCAACCGAAACGACGCCTACGCGCAGCACTGGATCACGTTTTGGAACGATGCCTTGCGCAACGATTATTCCGGTACGGGCTACATTACGGGTGGCCGCAGCGATATTACGAATTGGTTATATACCTCTCTGAAAACCAATAAACCATACAACTGGTTTGTACGTGAGCTCATTAGCCCTGCCAAAGAATCGGAAGGCTTTGTGAAAGGAATCAAATGGCGGGGTACTATTAATTCAAGTCAGCGGACGGAAATGCAGGCAGCACAAAACGTGGCGCAGGTATTTTTAGGGTTAAATTTAAAATGTGCATCCTGCCACGACAGCTTCATCAGCGACTGGAAATTAGCTGATGCCTACGCGTTTGCGAATGTATTTTCGGATTCATTATTGGAAATAAATCGCTGCGATAAACCTACGGGAAAAATGGCCGGACGAGCCATTTTGTTTCAGGAACTAGGAGAAATCTCGGTAGATGCTCCCATCGGACAGCGGCTTCGCGAGCTTGCCGATTTTCTGGTTCAGCCCAAAGATGGCCGTTTGTACCGTACGCTCGTCAACCGGATTTGGGCGCAGTTGATGGGCCGTGGCCTTGTGGAGCCGGTAGATGCGATGGACAATTTGCCGTGGAGCCAGGATTTGCTCGACTGGCTGGCCTACGATTTTGTGCAAAACAACTACGACATCAAGCGGCTTATTTACATCATTCTTACCTCCAAAACGTATCAACTGCCCTCCGTAGGCGTTCAGGAGCCTGAGCTCATTGCCTCACCTTCCTACGTGTTTGAAGGCATGACCCGCCGCCGTCTCACGGCTGAGCAGTTTGCGGATGCCGTCAGTGTAGCCTTTGCACCTATTTATCCGGATTCGGCGGTGATGTATAAATTATTTCCTGAAAGATTGCCCACTGAGCTGGCTTTCGCACGGGCCTCTCTGGTCAAGAATGATCCGTTTCTGACAGCACTTGGGCGTCCCAATCGCGAGACCGTCAGCACGAACCGTACCTCACAGGCGAACTTACTGCAAGCCCTTGAACTAACCAACGGCATCAAGTTCAATGAAGCGCTCGCAGCAGGCTCCCGAATATGGAAAAGACGTTTTTCAGATCAGCATGCACTCATTCAAAATCTGTATCTGCAAGCCCTGGGACGAAACCCGCTTCCCAAAGAAATGGATACCGCCAAACGCCTGCTGGGGCCGGGCGAAGAAGGTGTACAGGATTTGATGTGGGCGCTGGCGTTACATCCTGAATTTCAGCTGATTTATTGAAAATAGTATTCAAAAAGAAAAATGCAGCATCCCAACAATCCGTGTTGCCTATACAACTAATCAGGTATGAAAAATCATTGGAATCGACGTGAATTCTTGCAGCGTGCAAGTGCTGCCACCCTGGCAGCTTTGGCGGCTGGTGCGCCTGTATCTAATTTGCTTTCAGGATGTCGGAAAACCGGACAGACCAACGGAACCGCTGATACCGTGATTCTGCTTTGGATGGCCGGTGGTATGGCGCATACAGAAACCTTTGATCCCAAGCGCTTTACGCCTTTCGAAAAAGGAATGGAGGGTAACCGGGTATTAAGTACATTCAAATCGGTACCTACCGCGCTCGATGGGATTCATTTTTCAGAAGGGCTCGAATCTATCGGGAAAGTACTCGACAAAGGTACGTTGATTCGGTCCTACGTCGCTGCGGATTTGGGGCATATTCTGCACTCGCGGCATCAGTACAACTGGCATACCTGCTACGAACCTCCGCAAACCGTGGCTGCGCCGCATATTGGCTCGTGGATTGCTAAGGAGCTTGGCCCAAAAAATCCCGTGATTCCCGCTTTCGTTGACATTGGGCAGCGCTTTACGGTAGGCGAAGCCGAAGAGTTGAAGGCGTTTCATACAGCTGGTTTTCTGGGCAATGAATTCGGTCCGTTTTTTATCCCCGACCCGACGCAGGGGCTCGATAGCGTGAGGCCACCGGTGGGGATGGATGCCCGGCGTTTTGAACGTCGCAATCAATTATACAATGAGCTCATCGGCAATAGTCCCGTGGGGGAGTTTGGGAGTGATTATCAGAAAGAGTCGCTGCGGCGCTCCATGGAACAGGCCTACATGCTTCTGAATTCTCCGGAGGCCAAAGCCTTTGACCTGAGTACCGAACCCAAAGAAAGTTATGACAAATATAACACAGGTCGCTTTGGACTCGGCTGCCTGTTGGCCCGTCGCCTTACCGAGCAAGGTGCCCGTTTTATAAGTGTAACTACTGAATATGAACCTTTTATGGGTTTTGACACGCACGAAAATGGGCATACGCGGCTGATTGATATGAAGAAAATGATCGATGGCCCGGTGGCCCAACTTATTCAGGACCTGGACAAAACCGGGCATTTGGATCGCACGCTGATTATTTTGGCGAGTGAGTTTAGTCGCGATATGATGGTGGAAGGCCGCCCGGATGCCAAAGTTCAGGAGCAGGTCAATCAACCCGAAATTCTGACAGACATGAAATTCTATGGCATGCACCGACATTTCACCGATGGTTGCTCCATACTGATGTTTGGCGGGGGCGTGAAACGTGGGTCGGTCTATGGAAAAACAGCTGATGAACGCCCCTGTAAGACGATTGAGAATCCGGTGAAAATTGACGGAATTCATCAAACCATCTACCATGCGCTGGGCATTGCGCCCGACACACATTACGAAATCGAAGAGCGGCCCTTTTATACAACTCCTGACGGGAAAGGAAAAGCCGTGCTGGATTTATTGGTCTAACCAATGGCTATTTGTTTTCTTCAAAATAGCGCTTAAAACAAGTAGAAAAGTCTTTTTACTGCTTCGAAACCCTCCTTTACTGTAAGTTTTGGAGGGTTGTCCTATATATGCCTACCTATTTTTCATTCTTGCGCAGCCTCATACAAAGTGAGTGGGAGCTTTTATATTATATCTTGATTTTTTATTAATAAAAAGATTGAAAAAGTAGACAGTGTAGGACAGTTGCCTGTGGGATTGTTCTAGATTTGCACTTAGTAAATTTTAAATGGTAACAATTGAATAATTGCAAAATATATTTTACCGCTATAATAAAATATAAGTGATTAGCTGTGGTAGTAAGCTCTCAACTGTATCCGGCACTCAATTTAAATTATCAGTTTGTACCCATTTATTAATAATTATTTGACTATTCCTAACCCTTAATTAATTGTACTTTATGAAGTTGTTTCACTTTAAAACTTAAACTTTTTATGAGTACCTAAAAAAACAACCGATAGTGTTCCACCACTACCGGTTGCGTTGTTCACCCGTCATTCTGCATTTTTCTGGGGAGAAGCATGCAGGGCGATTTGTTCCATTTTTACCAAAACAAAACTTTCAAAATTATGAAAAAATTGCTACCTATCCAATTATTTGGAGTCAGGCGTCAGTCGTTGCCATCCCGGTTTTTACAGACTATGCTTGTGTTTTTGTTTCTAATTCCGTTGTCAATCAGTACTTTAAGAGCGATTCCCGTATCGGCCTCCGTTGCCTCGGTAACGGGCAAAGTAACAGACGAAGCCGGTGTGGCACTTCCCGGCGTAAGTGTAGTGCTGAAAGGAACAACTACCGGAACCACCACCGATGCCAATGGCGTATATACGTTAACGATTCCTGCTACTACCGGAACCCTTGTGTTTTCGTATGTTGGTTTTACGAGTATTGAGGAAGCAATTGGCGGTCGTACTACCGTAAACGTAACGATGGCCACTGACACCAAAGCGCTTTCGGAAGTGATTGTGGTAGGATACGGTAGTCAGACGAAAAAGGAGGTGACAGGAGCCGTACAAACAATAACCGGGAAGGAATTAATGGATATTCCGGTATCGCAAATCGGTCAGAAATTGCAGGGACGCCTGGCCGGTGTTCAGATCAACCAAACCACCGGAAAGCCGGGAACGGGAATGAACATCCGGATTCGTGGTCAGCTATCGGTTTCAGGTGGAAGCGAACCTTTGTACGTCATTGATGGCTTTCCCATTGCGGGAAATATCGGTGCACTTAACCCCGATGAAATTGAGGACATTACGGTTCTGAAAGATGCGGCCTCAACGTCTCTTTACGGTTCACGAGCGGCGAATGGTGTAGTATTGATTACAACCAAACGTGGAAAAAGTGGCCAAACCAACGTAAGTTTCAACACCTTCGTAGGTACGCAGGTTGTGCCTATGAAAGGACGGTTGCAGATGATGGATGCCGTGGAATTTGCCCAATTCAAAAAAGAATACTACGAAGATCAGGGCTCACCCGTACCCGCCGAGTTTCAGAATCCGTCGAGTTATGAAGGGAAAAACAACGATTGGTACGATGCTCTGCTGCGCCGTGCACCCATCCAAAGCTATAACCTGACGCTAACTTCCAACAAAGAGCGCCTGAACACTGCCGTTGTAGCGGGGGTGTTCAATCAGCAGGGCGTAGTGCTTAATAACTCGTACAAACGGTATTCGCTCAGGATGAACTCGGACTACAAAGTGTCCGATAAAGTGACGGTTGGTTTTAATATTGCTCCTTCATACATCTACGACAACACTCCCCGAACAGACGGCGACCGGGGCACGGGTATTCTGTTTAATGCCTTGCATACCTGGCCTGTTATGCCTATTTATGACGACAATGGAGAGCTGACCAAGTTCAACCGTTTCCCGTCAAGTACGGGTAATATCTTTGCCTATGCCAACTGGGTGCGGGCCGCCGACGAGTTGATTAACGAAACCACAACTACCAACATTCTTTCAAATGGCTACGTAGAATACCGTCCTATCAAAGGACTGACACTGAAATCGACCATTAATGCGGAGTTATTAAATACCAATTTCTTCTTTTTTAATCCTTCTACGGCTACGAGCGCCATTAATACGCCCGTACCTACCACGGCGGTTTCTATTCGGGAATATATTCAGGATTTTGGCTGGTTGAACGAAAACCTGGCTACATATGCCAAAAGCATTAATAACCACAACTTTGAAATTCTGGCCGGATATACCAATCAAAGATACCGCCGAGAGTCAAGCCGGATTCAGGCCGATACGTATTCTGACGACCGTCTTCCCACGATTCAGGGAGCGATCAACGTCAACCGGGGAGGTACCAATAGCGGCGTACAGGAGTGGGCGCTTACCTCGCTGCTTTCGCGCCTGACGTATAATTATAAAGGAAAATACCTGTTTACGGCCTCCATTCGTCGTGACGGCTCCTCGCGTTTTGGGTCCGATAACCGCTGGGGAACTTTCCCATCCGTGTCGGCCGGATGGGTGTTGTCGGATGAAAATTTCATGCAAAATCAGACAAAAGTTTCTTTTGCCAAGATACGTGCAAGTTTTGGAGTAACCGGAAATAACAACATCGGAAATTATACCCAATACGCTCTGATCAATAATACGGTCAATGCCGTATTTGGAAACAACGTGGCGGCCGGTGCCGTGGTTACCTCATTGGCCAATGCCAACCTTGGCTGGGAAACTACCCGACAGCTTGATTTGGGTTTTGACCTTGGGCTCTTGAACGACCGCATACAGCTGAGCTACGATTACTACACCAAAAACACCACCAACCTGCTTTATGCCGTGCAAATTCCACAGGAATCAGGTTTTGGGAACTTCAATGACAATATTGGAGAAATTAAATTCTGGGGACACGAAGTAGCCCTTACGACCCGCAATACCACCGGAAAGTTTCAGTGGACAACCAACGCCAACATTTCGTTCAACCGAAACAAAGTAATTGCCCTGGCCGATGGCATTGATCGGGTGTACGGCCTGCACCACATTACACAGGTTGGCAAGCCCTTCGGGCAGTTCTACGGGCATTTGGCCGACGGAGTATATCTCAATGAAGAAGATTTGAGAAACTCACCCATTGTGCCGGGACGCTCAACGGTGGGTAGTATCAAGCTGGTTGATGTTAACGGAGATGGGGTACTCACCAACGGTGGCAACAACGACGACCGCACGATCCTGGGAAATCCTTTTCCAAAATTCATCTACGGTATTACCAACAACTTTCAGTACGGCAACTTTGACCTGAGCATTGTAGGTTCCGGTTCGTATGGCAATCAACTGTGGGTTCGTCACCTATACAGTACGACCAATCTTGACGGCGTGTTTAACCTGATGAAAGAAGTAAAACACCGCTTCCGTTCGGTGGAGAATCCCGGGAAAGGATTTTTTGGAACGACTGTCGGTGGCGGGACTGTGACGGGTATCGAGCGTGACTGGCAAAACAGCCGCTTCGTGGCCGATGCTTCCTTCTTTACGATTAAGAACATTACGTTAGGCTATACGATTGGGGTTGAAAATAAATTTTTCAAATCAGCCCGTCTCTATGCGTCTATTCAGCAGGCGGCGGTATTTACCAAATACTGGGGTGGACCAAATCCTGAAACGAGTGCTCAGCAAAATGGACAGGGCGATGGTGGCAACCTGAGTCCCGGCGTAGATTTATCAAACTACCCGGTTCCACGTACGTCAACCATTGGTATCAACCTCAATTTCTAGGCAAAATGCCTGATTTACTTACTCTTTACTTTCCTAATTCTAACGAATATATAGAATGAAAAAAGCACTTATATTAACCTGTTTCCTGAGCTTCGCACTGGCAAGTTGCGACACAGAGGACTTTCTGACCATTACGCCCGAAACCGCCCTCAGCTCAGCTACCTTTTTCAAAACCGAAGCTGACTTTCAGCAAGCCGTCAATGGCGCTTACGTGCCTCTGCGGGCGATACACAATGGACCTTCGATGTTGCTGAGTGAGCAGCATTCAGACAATGCCCGGTATGTGCGGAATATCCTCTTTGGCGCAACCGAGAATCAGGGAAACCTCGCAGACTTTAACGTACCGACAGCCAATGGCATTACGACTAACTCTCACGTACTGAATGTATACCGACAAAACTATCAGATCATTGCCCGGACCAACCAAATATTGGCATTGATTGATGGGGTAGATATGCCGGCGGCTTCCAAAAACAACCTGAAAGGTCAGGCGCTGTTTCTGCGGGCACTTGCCTATTTTGATCTGGTGCGGTATTTCAACCGGGGGCCGCTGCATCTAACCCCTGTAGCCGAACGCAGTGCAGCTGCCCTACCGTTGGCAACAGGAGAAGCACTCTACGCTCAGGTAATTAAAGATGCTCAGGAGGCACTGACGTTACTGCCGCCGAAATCTGTGCAGGAAGCAGGCCGGGCTACGTCGGGATCGGCCGGGGCTTTGCTGGCTAATGTCTATATGATTCAGAAAAAATGGGCCGAAGCCGAGGCCGTGCTGAGAACTATTGTTACCAGTAATCAGTACAGTCTCATTCCGGACTATGCAAATGTATTTTCAACTACTTCCGGAAATAAAAACAACAGCGAGTCAGTCTTTGAAGTACAGTATCTGGAAGGCGCACAGGGTTTGAACGGTACGTTTCTGTACGGAATGCTGCCTTCGCCAATGGCGCCAAATGAGTTGGTGACGATTACAGGAACGTCTAACCCTCAGCCAATTACAGGCGAAGGAAACAATATACCTACGCCCGATATCATCGCTGCGTACGAGCCGGGTGATAAGCGAAAAGATGTATCGGTCGGCTTCATTACGCTTTCGGGCGCACTGCATGAAAACAAAACGTTTCCTCACATTAAGAAATACGCCAAGCCTCATTCGCTGCATAACAACCACGGCATGAACTGGCCCGTTTACCGCTACTCAGAAGTACTACTATTTATGGCGGAGGCTTTAATGGAGCAAAACAAATTGGGTGAAGCCATTCCGTTTCTGAATCAGGTACGAAACCGTGCGGGTCTTGAAAACACAACGGCTTCTTCTCAAACCGAACTACGCGCCGCAATATATCAGGAACGCCGGGTTGAGCTCGCTTTTGAGGCCAAGCGTCTCCACGATCTCGTACGAACCGGAAGGCTCGTGGAAGTAATTACTGCCTATGGAAACCGCGTCAAAGCCGACAAAGCAAAGTACTATTATCCGAAGGATGGATTTGTACCGGGCGATGCATTCACGAATCTGGATCTGTACTACGGACTTCCTGCCGCAGAGGCTGATTTGAGTCCTAATTTTTAGGAGATTGGGGGAGAGAATCTGAAATCAGGCTCTCTCCCTTATAAGAAAAACGTGGTTTTTTTTGACAAAAGAAGGATTAAATTATTCGTAAACAGCCATTAATTAGATAATAACCAAAGATAAGGTTTCTCGGAATCGCCCTCCTGAAAACAAGTATGTATCCACATTTTTACGCTTTTTTAGCAGAACTAAGTCCTCACACAAGTTTTAGAAAATTAAGGTTTTGTCCAATTCGAGCCCAAAATCAGTACGTTCTTTCAAGCGTTTTTTTACCAATTAAAAAACAATCACATGTTTAACAAAAAATCATCAGCTGGTACTTTTCTGTCCAAAGCTCTTTTGGGGTTAGGAATTGTGGTCCTGCTGGGAGCCTTTTACACAAAAATGGCGCCGTTTGCACCGACACATCCCCGTCCGGATGACTCCAAAGCGGATAAATTAAAGTTGCAACCGGGCTTTACAGCAGAGCATTTGTACAGCCCTTCGGAAAATGGACAAGGCTCATGGGTGGCTATGGCGTTTGACGACAAAGGCCGCATGATTGCTTCCGATCAGTATGGAGCTTTGTACCGCATCACGATTCCGGCGATTGGTGCAGCATCCACAACGCCTAAGGTTGAAAAACTGAAAATTGGAGACGGTTCTGTTAGCCAAAGCATGGGTACGGCTCATGGATTGCTATATGCGTTTAATAGCCTGTATGTGATGGTCAACAACCGTGTAACGCCTGAACTTCCCCGGCACAGTGGTTTTTATCGCTTGCAGGATACCAACGGCGACGATCAGTATGATAAAGTTACGCTGCTGAAAGAACTGGAAGGAAATGGCGAGCACGGCCCGCACAGCATAATTTTGTCTCCCGACAAAAAATCGCTGTACGTAATTTCCGGAAACCATACCGACGCACCCGAAATGGATGCCTACCGCCTGCCAAAAACCTGGAAGGAAGACAACCTGTTTCCGCTTATCAAAGATCCCCGTGGCCACGCCAACGACCGCATGGCGCCCGGTGGATGGGTGGCTAATGTTGATCCCGAAGGTAAAAAATGGGAACTCGTAAGTGCCGGCTACCGTAATGCCTTTGACATGGCATTTAACGAAACCGGCGACTTGTTTGTGTATGATGCCGACATGGAATGGGACATTGGTTCGCCCTGGTATCGCCCTACGCGTATTTCTCACGCAACGAGCGGAAGCGAGTTTGGCTGGCGTACCGGAAATAGCAAGTGGTCACCTGCCTTGCCCGACAACCTTCCTGCTATTATCAATATCGGGCAAGGCTCACCCACGAGCATGCTGCACGCAAGCAACGCCAAATTTCCTGCAAAATATAAAAATACCCTGTTGGCCTTCGACTGGTCCTTTGGTATTGTACATGCTATTCACCTGAAACCCTCGGGATCGACCTTTGCTGCCGAGCGTGAAGAGTTTTTGTCGGGCGTGCCGCTACCGCTCACCGACGGTGTCATTGGTCCTGACGGGGCGCTTTATTTCCTGACCGGCGGCCGTCGTCTCGAATCAGACCTGTATCGGGTACACTATACCGGTAACGAACCGTTGCTTTCTTCGGCACCTGTACCGCCTGTAAACAAGGAAAATCTACTACGAAGAAGCCTCGAAAAATTTCATGAAGGCCCCAACAGCGCAGCATTGGCGGCAGCCTGGCCGGAGCTCAAAAACCCCGATCGCTTTATCCGCTATGCGGCCCGCATTGCTGTGGAGCATCAGCCCGTTAGTGAGTGGAAAGATAAAGCGTTGCAGGAAAAAGATCCCGTGACGGCTATTCAGGCAGCAATTGCGCTGGCCCGTGCCGGCGACGCAAGTGTAAAAAGTGCGCTCAATGAAAATCTTCTGAAAATTAATTTCAAAGGCCTGAGCGAATCACAGAAAATTGATTTGATCCGTGCCTATGAACTGGTGATTTTGCGATTGGGACAGCCTGACGCTGCACAAAAAGGCAAAATTGTGGCTAGCCTGAATCCCGGTTACCCGTCGAATTCTGCCGAACTGGATCGCTCCCTTGCCCGAATCCTGATTACACTAGAAGCGCCCGGCGTCATTGAAAAAACACTGGCGCTGATGGATAAAAAGGACGATCAGGGCAATACCATGCCGGGTGGCGAAACGGCTACGTCTTCAGCTGACCTCATCATGCGGAACCCGCAGTATGGACTCGATATTGCCAAAACGCTTGAAAAAATGCCGCCCGCTCAGCAAACCTACCTGGCTACGATGCTGAGCGCCGCCAAAACCGGCTGGACTCCCCAAACCCAGGAGAAATACATGAAATGGTTCCGCAAGGCCTTCTCGTATCAGGCTGGCCGAAGCTACATTGGTTTCATGGATAAAGCCCGTAAAATGGCGCTGGCGAATGTCCCCGAAGGAAAACGCGAAGCGTATGATAAATTGTCAGGTGGAGATCTACTGACCAAAAATGGCAACGACCTCGCCCAAAGCGTGTATCCAAAAGGCCCCGGAAGACGGTGGGAAACAGAAACCGCTTTGCCGTTGGTGGAAAACCTGGCGAACCGGAATTTTCAGCAGGGAAAAGATATGTACAATGCCATTACCTGCGGTCGTTGCCACGTGATGGCAGGTGAAGGTGGAAATATTGGTCCCGATTTGACGCAGCTTGCCACCCGTTTTTCTACCAAAGACATCCTCGAATCAATCATTGAGCCTAACAAGGTAATCTCCGATCAGTACGCAGCTACGCAACTCGTGCTCAAAAACGGGGAGTCAATCGTTGGCCGGATAACTAATGAAGACAAAACGGCTTACTACGTTTCGCAAAATCCATTTGCGCCTGACATGGTGGAAAAAGTGCTCAAAAAAGATGTCGTTTCAAGCAAGTATTCGAGTGTATCAATTATGCTCCCCGGACTCATCAACAGCTTGAATGAAGAAGAACTGAAAGACCTCGTGGCCTATTTGAAAGCCGGTGGAAACGAGAAAAATCCGATCTTCTCTGCACAGGCTGCAAAACCTCAGGGAGGTAAGTAACACTATACAGAAGGACAGGGAGCTCACGGGGTTTCCTGTCCTTTTTTTATGCAACAATTGAAACTTAGGTGAAGAATAAATAAGAAACACGGAGCTTGTGAGTATCGGGTTTATTTCAAAAAAATATTTATATAATACATTTCATGAAAAAAAATACTGTTTCGCTTATTTCGCTAAGCTTCCTGCTGCCCTTGGTTCTTCTCAGCTTTACTGCCTGTGTCGGACAAAAAAAGAGTAAAGACGGATTTGTAAAAATCTTTGACGGAAAAACCCTCAAAGGATGGGACGGTGATCCAACTTATTGGCGGGTAGAAGACGGCAATTTGGTGGGAGAAATTACCCCCACGACGCTGCTCAAAACCAATTCCTTCATTATCTGGAAAGGCGGCGAGCCCGCTGATTTTGAGTTTAAAGGTGAATTCAAAATTACCGAAGCAGGAAACTCCGGCATCAATTACCGCAGCGATCAGCTAACGGACGTACCGTTTGCGCTTCGGGGCTATCAGGCCGATATTGATGGAAAAATAAATTATACCGGGCAAAACTACGAAGAACGCAAGCGCACAACGCTGGCCTATCGTGGCGAAATATCGGTAATAAAACCCTACGATGGAGATGCCGATCCTGCGGCTGTACGCTCAAAAGTTGCCCGAAATAATTGGACAAACCGTGAGGTAACCGGCTCGTTGGGCACGTCGGATGCGCTGAAAGAATCAATCAAAAAAGAAGATTGGAATACCTTTCACATCATCGCCAAAGGCAATCGTTTGCAGCATTACATCAATGGAAAGTTGATGAGCGATGTAACGGACAATGATACCGTTAATGGCAAAAATAAAGGCAAACTCGGTGTGCAGGTACATGTAGGCCCGCCCATGAAGGTGCAGTATCGCGACCTGCAAATCAAACAATAAATATCCTTTTAACTTTCTCCAAAATTTTTATTGTAGGCCTTGAATTAAGGCAATATATTTAGGAAAGTTAGCTTTTCCTGAATTTTAAAAATTACAAATTGAATGACAAAAATTGGTTTTAACGTGCTTGCCTGGTCGGCGGTTGTCTCAGATGAACTATTTCCAATCGTTGACCGACTGAAAAAAATTGGATATGACGGCGTAGAATGTTTTGTGGGCGCAGCCGAAGACCCATCGGCCTACAAACGCTTCGGGGCTCATGCCGCTGAACTTGGGCTGGAAACAACCGCTGTTACGGTAGTTGGCCCTGATACAAATCCTATTAGTGAGTCGGCTACCATCCGGGCGCAGGCCCTCGACCGTATCAAATGGAGCATCGATCGCACGCATGACCTCAACGCGCGCATTTTGTGTGGGCCGTTCCACTCGGCGCATGCCGTTTTTGCTCAACATCCTGCACAGGAGCAGGAGCTGGGCTGGGCGGCGGAGGTGCTTCGTGAAGCGGCTGAGTATGCTGCACAAGCTGATGTATTGCTGGCGCTGGAAGCCCTGAATCGTTTTGAATGCTACCTCTGCAATACGATGGACCAACTGTCCGGACTGGTGCAGCGCATCGATCATCCGCATGCGCGGGCAATGTTTGATACACATCATGCCAACATTGAAGAAAAAAAATATGGCCCGGCGCTGCAAACTATTCAACCCGTACTGGCGCATGTACACATCAGCGAAAACGACCGGGGGACCCCCGGCGATGGACATATTCCCTGGGAAGAGGTCTATGCTGGCCTGGCGGCAATTTCGTATTCGGGCTGGCAAACGATTGAAGCTTTTTCCAGAAACGACCCAAATTTTGCCAATTCTATTGGCGTGTGGAGGGAATATAATGATCCGTGGGACATTGCAGAAAATGGATTTACGTTCATTCAAAGCATGAGCGCAAAGTACGGGCTGTAAGTCTTCATTGTTTTTTAAATAAAGTTTTTGACCACCCCCTATGAAAAAATTACTGAGTCGGATACTGCCGTTTTGTGTGGCTCTTTTTTCGTTGAGCCTTACACAATCAGCCCGAAACCGACCGACGAGCGAGTTGGATGCGGGCGATTTTCGGGTGGTTTATCGGGGAGATAAAGGGCCCGGTCTGGGCAAGAATATTGTTTTCATTGCCTCCGATCACGAATACCGCGGCGAAGAAAGTTTACCCGCGTTGGCACGAATCCTGGCTAAATACTACGGATTTACCTGTACCGTGATTTTTGCCCTCGACGACGAAGGGTACATCCTGCCGGGCGGGTCTGCTATCAAAGGACTTAGTGCCCTTGAAACGGCAGATTTGCTGGTACTCTTTACCCGGTTTTCTGATTTTGAGGATCAGGAAATGCAGCAGATCGACAACTACGTCAGGCGGGGCGGGCCTATTGTAGCGCTGCGTACGTCGACACATGCGTTCAATATCAAGAATAATCCGAAATGGCAACATTACGATTATCGCTACAACGGCCCCAAAACAGAATGGAAAGATGGGTTTGGTAAATATATTCTGGGCGAAACCTGGGTGAGCCACTATGGTACCAATCATAAGCAATCGTCACGGCTGATTATTGATGAATCGCAGAAAAATCATCCTATATTCAAAGGGGTAAAAGATATGTGGGTGCAGTCGGGGGCTTACACGGCTGAGCCCAAAGGCACCGTTTTGGCTTACGACCAACCCCTTAATGGCATGAAGCCCGACTCTCCCGCTGATCTTTCAAAAAAGCCCGTACCCGTAGCCTGGACCAAAAATTATCAGGTAGAAAATGGCAAAAGCGGACGCTCTTTTACAACTACACATGGTGCTTCGGAAGATATTCTGAATGAGGGATTCAGACGGATGCTTATCAACGCGGCCTTCTGGGCAATGGGCATGGAAAAGCAGATTAAAGCTTCCAATCCCATTGCATTTGTCGGGCCTTACACACCTACTACCTTCAATTTTGATGGGTACAAAGCACAAGTAAAGCCTTCCATGCTGGCAGGTTGGGACGCGTTGATTATGCCGGGAGAAGTAGTAGTAAAGAAAAAGTAAATTGATACAAATACATACGTAGTTAGTTCTATTACCATTTTTTAATCACGGCGGTTATTCGTCAAAATTTTTAGTAATTCATGAGTACAAATCTTCCCTTTCGTTTTGGTTCAGAGGTCTATACCTGGTATATGAGCGGAAACGGGAAAACCCACGAAGGGCGCTTAGGCCACATGATAGAAATTATTGCTCAGGCAGGTTTTACAGGTATTCAGCCCATCTTTTCATGGATGGGCGAGCTGCGTGACGCCAGGTTGCTCAAAGCAAAGCTTCAGGAGCAGGGCCTGGAACTGGCCGCCCTCTCGCTAGCGCTCGAATGGAACGGTGCCGAAGAAACCGAAACTGAGCGGGCCGAAGCAGATGCTGCCATCGAACTATTGACTCATTTTCCGGGCGCTATTTTGTGTACCGTTCAAATTCCAACCGGTCGGCACGACCTCGACGTGCGTCAGCAAAACCTGATCCGAATTGTCAATGCGGTGTCAGCAAGGGCGGTGGCCAAAGGTATTCCGTGTAGTTTCCATCCTAACTCTCCGCATACATCCATTATCCGCACGGCAGATGATTATAAAGTGGTACTTGAAGGCCTGGATACAAAGGTAACCGGATGGACGCCCGATGTAGGGCACATCATCAATGGCGGCATGGACCCGCTCGAAAAAATGCAGGAATATGCTTCGCTTATCAACCACATGCACTATAAAGATTGGGACGGCGAGCCGGAATTTGCCCTCATGGGTAAAGGAAAAGTAGATCTGCTGGCGATCACGCAATGGCTCAAAGACATCCAATATAGTGGCTGGATTGTGTGTGAAGATGAAGGAAAAGAAGCGCTGGAAGATCCTGATTTTGTTACGCTGCACGATGGACAGTGGATCAATCAGGAACTTGTTCCGGCTTTAAAAAACTAAACGAATTGTATCGTCCAAAGTGATTTTTGACAAATACCACATGCCAACCATACCTACCAACGGAATCAACCTGTATTACGAAGAACGAGGCACAGGTGAGCCGCTGCTGCTCATCATGGGTATTACCGCCGCCGGATCCGTGTGGGAGCCGCACGCCACCGAATGGCAAAAACATTACCGTTGCATCCTGGTCGACAACCGGGGCGTAGGCTTTTCGGATAAACCCGACGGACCCTATACCACCGAACAAATGGCCGACGATTATGCCGGACTACTGGATCACCTCAATCTTGAAAAAGTACGGGTTGTGGGCGTGTCCATGGGAAGTACCATTGCCATGCAACTGGCCCTTCGGCATCCCGAAAAAGTACGCTCACTGGTGCTGATGTGTCCATGGGCGCGTTGCGACGCCATGGCCAAAGGTATTTTTGAACACATGATGCACTGCAAGGCACGTTTTACTCCGGCGGAATTTAGTCTTTATATACAACTCCTTATTTTTTCTAAGTCCAGCTGGGACAATCCCGAAAAACGTGCCGAACTGGAAGCAGGACGGCTGGTAAATCCGGCCTTTCCGCAACCGCTACACGGCCTGCAGGGACAGGCGGCCGCCTGCATCAATCATGACGTACTGGATCAGCTCCCTTCCATACAGGTTCCGACCTTTGTGATTGGTGGCCGGGAAGATATTTTTACTCCCGCCTGGATGGGGCAGGAAATCGCCGAAGCGATTCCGGGCGCTGAGCTGTTTTTATACGAAAAATTGGGACACGCGTTCCATTTTGAAGCTACCGAAGATTTTAATTCCCGAATTCTGGATTGGTTAAGTGTACACTGAGCCAAATCTAACTAGCTATGGATCAAGAAACAGTAATCCACTGGAACAACAAAGCAGGAAATCCGGCGCAACTTGGCGGAATCGAAACCGCTACGCTGGACAATGGCTCCGGACGAGGTACCCGCATCGCCTGGATCAACACGGGCACCGGCCTGCGCTACAAAGTAGTGCTGGATCGGGCCATGGACATTGCCGATGCCTTCTACAATCAACATAGCCTGGCCTGGCTTAGTCAGGTTGGCATAACGCCTCCTGCGCCATTTTCAGATTCGGGCATCAACTGGTTGCGAACCTTTGGCGGCGGGTTGCTTACTACCTGCGGATTATCGCACGTGGGCGGCCCCGAATCGGACGCTTATGGAACTCGCGGGCTGCATGGCCGCATCAGCAACAGTAGTACCGAACTGGAATCCATCGTTCAGCCTGACCCGCAGCGGGGGCGCCTGAGCATGAGCATCACCGGGCGAATCCGTGAAGTTTGCGTTTTTGGTCCCGTGCTCGAACTCCGCCGGACCATTTCCGGAACGCTGGGCGAACCGTACCTGCACATTCACGATGAGGTGATCAACCGGGGCAATACCAACGCTTCACACATGCTGCTGTACCATCTCAATTTTGGCTATCCGCTGGTAGACGAAGGGGCATCTATCGTCTGGAACGGAAGCTGGAAGTCGCGGGACGGAAATCCGGACAATCCGATTTTTCATGAAGGCGGTACGTTCAAAACCTGTCCGGCTCCCCTTGATGCACACGCCGGAACGGGCGAAGAAGCAGCATTTATTGACCCAACACCCGACGAAACCGGGCACTGCCACTGCGGGATTTATAATCCGATGCTCGGCCTTGCCGTTGCTGTGCATTTCAATAAAAATGAACTTCCGAGCCTGACCAACTGGCAACATTGGGGCAAAGGCGAGTACGTCACCGGACTCGAACCGGGTACGCATCCGCCAATCGGGCAGGCCAAAGCCCGCGAACTCGGCACGCTGATTGAGCTGGCGCCTGGCGAAAGCCGTAGCTACAACCTGCGGATGGAGGTACTACACCAACCAGAAACTATTTCTTCTTTTTTAAATCAATCGAGCCTAACAAATAACTAATTAAGTAATGGAAACTTTAAATAAAAGCAGCTTAGCCGCACAGGCACTCGAACAGGGCAAAGGGATTTTGCGCCTTGCGCCTACGTGGGTACCTCGTTCTTTTTGTGTACCTGGTCGCCGGATCAAACTCCATCCGGACGATTACTATGTACTCGGCGGTGTGCGCGGCGGTATTGACGAGCGGTGGCTGTCTTCTACAACTCCCGCAAAAAATGGTCCGCTAACCGGTGAGAACGAAGGACTAAGTGCCGTAGTGGTACAGGATGGTGGAGAAGAAAAGCAGATTTTGTTAAAAGACGTCATCGACGAACTCAAAGGCGCGGTCATCGGTGATCGGCTGTGGGATGAGTACCAAAGCTGGCCAATGTATTCCAAGTTTTTTGATAACATGGGTCCGTTGCCTCACCATATTCACCACAACGACGAGCATGCTGCCAAAATCGGGCAGTTGGGCAAGCCGGAAGCGTACTATTTCCCCCCACAGCTCAACAACCACGGCGGTGATTTTCCCTACACTTTTTTCGGAATTGCTCCCGGAACTACCAAAGAGGAGATTAAAGAATGCCTGATGAATTTTACCAAAGGTGATAATAAAATCACGATGTACTCGCAGGCCTTTCCGCTGATTCCCGGCACCGGCTGGGACGTGCCTCCCGGAATGTTGCACGCGCCCGGTAGCCTGTGTACCTACGAGCCTCAAAAGGCTTCTGACGTGTTTGCCATGTATCAGTCGCTGGTCAATGAGGCCATTATTCCCGAAGAACTTCTGTGGAATGGTACGCCTGCCGACCGCATGGGCGACTACGATCAGCTGATGGAGGTGATTGACTGGGAGTTAAATACAAATCCTAACCTGCTCGAAACCCGCTTTATGCGGCCAAAACCCGTGCGTGACCTGGCCGAAATGGAGGCCGAAGGCTATGTGGAAAATTGGGTATGCTACCGATCGGATGCGTTTAGTGCCAAAGAGTTGACGGTTGCTCCCGGTGCTACCGTAACCATAAAAGACGCCGCTGCCTATGGTCTGATTATGATGCAGGGGCACGGCAAAATGGGCGAGTGGAACGTCGAAACCCCCGCGCTGATTCGCTACGGGCAACTGACCAACGATGAGTTTTTTGTCACAGAAAGCGCAGCGCAGGCCGGTGTAACGATTACCAATCACTCGTCAGTAGATCCGCTCGTAATGCTCAAACACTTTGGCCCCAATAATCCCGATTTAGTTTTATAATCAGTAAGAAATGGTCAGGATTAAATTTTAGCTAGTAATTTGACTCTGACCAAACCTGTCAAAATTAAAAACAACTAATTAATTACCTAACACCTAAAAACCTAAGGAACATGCCAGAAAATAATTATCCCAAACTCCACAATGCCACCTGGCCGGGTATTGTAGGAAAAGGCGACGACTCAGAGCCCGTGATTCCGTTTGACACGATGCTCGAAATGACCGCAAATGCCGAAGTAGACGGCGTCAAATTTGACGGAGTGGACCTCGGTCTGCTGGGTCCGCACGTCGATATTGATAGCTCTGATGATGACATCAAACGCCTGGCTGATAAAATCGCCGGACACGGCCTGAATGTAGGAAGCCTCGTAGCACCGATTTGGGGTGGGCCCACACTCGGTACTGATGACGACCGCCGGACGTTTGTCGAAATGGTGCGTAAGGCGTGTAATTTTGGCAAGATTTTCCGCGAAGCGGGCATTCGCCCATCCGGTGTAATTCGGATCGACTCAGCCACAAGTCCTGAGTCCTGGGCGGCAGATCCTGCCACCAATACCAAAATTATTGCCGGCGTATTCCGCGAAGCCTGTGACGTAGCCGCCGATTTTAATGAGCAGCTCGCCGCCGAAGGCGAAATCTGCTGGGGAGGAATGCATAGCTGGAAAACCATGATCGATACGCTCGAAGCGGTAGACCGTCCGAACATTGGTTTTCAGGCTGATATGTCGCATACCTTGCTTTATACGATGGGCTACAACCGCCCGGAAGACCGTATTTTGCCCGTAGACTTTGACTGGAACGACCGCGAAACGCTGACTGCCGCGCTCAAAACGCTGACCGATGCGCTGCGTCCCTGGACCATTGATTTTCACGTTGCGCAAAATGACGGCACGGTGCATGGCACCGGCTCGCACGACAAAACGGGCCGCCACTGTCTGGCGACAGATCCTAACGGAAAGCTGGACGTTGCGGCGGACGCCGGCTTCTGGCTGCGCGATGAAAACGGCAATCTTACCAAGAAAATGAAGCATATCTGCTGGGATGGATGTATGTTCCCGAATAGCGTGATGCACATGCAGCAAACCTGGAACGACATTCTGGCGATGCTCATTAAGGTTCGGAATGCCCACGGCTGGTATGAAGCCTGATAGCTATTTTTAACCTTTTTTCTTTTACATAAATAATCTTTAACCACAAGTTAATCAGCGAACAGCAAAGGCAATTTAAAAATCTTTTCTGGTCTAAAAGCGGAAAAAATTACATTAAAAAACTGTAAACGACTGATTGAACCTTGGGTTACCTAAACAGCTATTACATCTATGAGCAATAAAAAAGAGATTAGAATTGGACTCATTGGTTGCGGTTTGATGGGCCGCACGCACACCAATGGCTATAAAAGACTCGGAGATTTTTTCCCGGAATACGAATACCGCCCCGTCCTGAAAGCCGCCTGCTCACGAAGTGAAGACAAGGTAAAAGCCTTTGCCGAACAGTGGGGCTACGAGTCGTACGAAACCGACTGGAAAGCCCTCGTGGCCCGTGACGACATCGACGCAATCGACATTTGTACACCCAACGACACACATGCCGAAATTGCCATTGCAGCGGCGGCTGCCGGAAAAATGATTTTGTGTGAAAAACCCCTTGCCCGTACATTGGCCGAAGCCCAAACAATGGTAGATGCCATCGAGAAAGCAGGTGTAAAAAATACCGTGTGGTATAACTACCGCCGTGTACCTGCCGTAACGTTGGCTAAGCAAATCGTCGATTCCGGCAAATTGGGCAAAATTTTCCATTACCGTGCCAACTTCCTGCAAGACTGGACCATCAGCCCCGACCTGCCGCAGGGCGGTACGGCGCTATGGCGCCTGGACTCCGACGCTGCCGGATCGGGTGTAACCGGCGACTTGCTGGCGCACTGCATTGACACGGCTATGTGGATCAACGGTGCTATTACTGACGTGTCGGCAATGACCGAAACCTTCATCAAAGAACGCGTGCATCAGGCAAGCGGACAGGTGCAGAAAGTCGGCATTGACGATGCCTGTATTTTCCATTGTCATTTTAAAAATGGCTCCCTGGGTCTGTTTGAATCCACTCGCTATGCCCGCGGACATAAAGCGCTTTATACCTTCGAAATCAACGGCGAGCATGCCTCCATTCGCTGGGATTTGCACGATATGAACCGGCTGGAATTTTTTGATCACGACGACGACGCCATCGTGCGTGGCTGGCGCTCCATTTTGGTGACCGATAGCGACCAACCCTACATGGGCCGTTGGTGGATTCCCGGTACGAGCATCGGCTACGAGCATTCTTTTGTGCATCAAGTGGCCGATTTTTTCAAAAGTCTCGAAACCGGAGAGCCCTGCGCCCCGACGTTTCAGGATGCGCTCGAAACCCAGAAAGTATGTGAAGCCGTACTAGCCTCTGCCGCCTCGCGTAGCTGGAAAGATACGGGTGTAGAGAACGATATAAGCTAGTTTTTTGAGTTGAAAAGTCATTCGTCGCCAATCCGTACTTTTTTGAAAGTGCAGGTTGGCGACGATTTTGTTTTTTTGGGAGAGGGAAATTTTAAAAAAAAAACTAGTACCACTTTTGTGAAAATATGGTACACTTAATCATAAAATAGCGAGACAATTGATTAGAAAAGGTTCGGGAAATATCGTTGTTTTGGCTACTAATAGCTGCTTGTTGTGAGGAATTAAAAATATTATTTACTAAAAATGAAAGGCGTACACGCTGATTTTTTAGCAAGTAATAGTCAAAATTTATATCAGCAAATGGGTAGTGAGTAATATGTGTATTAGTGGATTGGGCTAAAATATGTCGCGAAGAAAAATCGCCATATAAACGTGAAGAAAAGCGATGTTTTCCCTGCATAATTAATTCGAATCTATTTGAAGAAGTTGAAGTACCTGTGCTAAGTGATTTCTGCCGAAATAGTTGCACTCGGCTGATAAAATTTAATGAAGTAAATGATTTGATATTCCAACGAAAATCTAAACTTGCTAAACCGGATTGATTACTAAATCTTGAAAGCGATTCACCCGATTGCACCAAGGCTCGTTTTTCTGAAATAAAACTTGTTAAGTTATAGGACCACTTTTTTTGCGGTAATACCAAATAAATGAATGTAGCTGAATAGGTAGGTTGTTGCAAATCCGTTTGACCAAAACCTCTAAATAGTAAGCCACCTTCGGTAATTTTATTTACCTGAATAATTCCCTGATTTTCCTGGTTAATAGTAAAATTTCCCATAAGGACTTTCCCATGAAGGGAACTGTAATTCATGCCCAAATCAAATGTCCTGATTAAATAATTTGTCAATGCCGGGTTACCCTGTTCAATCACCTGAAGACTGGTACTATCGGGAAGTGGAAATAACTGCCCCGCCGATGGTAACCCTACCTGATGTGCATAGCGTGCAAATACGGTCAATCTTTTTTTGAGATAATAGCTCGCATAAAGCCTGGGTAAGCCCACAGAAAGTACAGTTTTATTTAAATTATAACCCGAACGGACTAAATTTCCATTCCAAACACCAAAACCCAAACTCGAAGTCAGTTTTTTGGTTTTATAATAAGCTGAAACAGTTGTGCTGAAACTCCGGTCAGAAACCCGAAAATCTGCCAGATTTTGGGTCGGAATAGCCTGATTAATACTACCGATTATGGGTTGAAATGCCGTTTGATCGGTCCGGGTAATATCTTTGACCCAATTTAGGTTTGCCTCCAAAAGCCATTTTTTGGAAAGTGGGAATGATTGAATTCCTTGAAGTTGCAGGTATTTTGTTTGAAAGTTTCGACTGATTTTTCGGTCAAAAACTACTTGTTCATAGTCATTTTTGTAAGACTGTTGTACCGCAGACGAGGTTGTAAATTGGCTGACATACACCGACGAAACAAGCGCAGGTTTGGTATAGCGACGAGTCCAGGTCAGGCTATTTGACGTCAACCGGGGAATTTGTGAATTAGTAAAGTACTGTTCTAAACTCCTTGGAGCTGTGGTTTCTTGTACAACTTGCTGTTGATCAAATCCATGGCTACGGTTGGTATTCCAGGAGATTTGGTGTGAAAACTTAATGGAATTCTTTTGATCAGGCCGATACGTGCCACTTACAGCGCCCCAAATCTGTTTCTCCTGAATCTGATTACTACGCACTGATTCGACGGATTGCCTAAGGTTATTGACTTGTCGGTAGATTTGTTGCTGATGCACAACCACTTGCCGTAGCTGCGTGGCAAACAAATAAACGTTAAGTTCGAGTGTTTCCGTTGATTTTGAATAATTTCCTCCGGCAGAGGTAAGCACATTTTCTCCATCGTCAAGCGCTGCAAGGGGTAGTGTATATAGCCGCGTGTCGGGTAGTTTCATGACACTATTCTCAGCATTTGCTACCACCGAATATGCACCCTGTGTACTGTGATTATAACTTAAACGATGAATGGAGGTAGATTCCTGGCGACTGATCGGATTTTCGTTGATCGTGTTGTGATTGATGAAACTGCTGAAAAAATAGTTAGGATTAATTCTGTTTACCTTTACACCGATACTTTTAAGATTAGACGTTCCGTATCCTGCCGGAAGGTCGGCATACCAGCCATTTTTCCGGTCTTCTTTTATTGTTAAGTTTAGATGTACGCCCTGTGAATTCGTCCCTAAGGTGACTCCCGAAACTTCGAGCTGGTCTATCATATCACTTTTTAGGGCATTTAGCGTTGCTTTAACATTTCCCCCAAAAAGAAGTTTTCCATCTACTGTGATACGACTTACTGTCTTACCCATAACCGTAAGCCTGCCATTATTGTCCAAATAGACCCCCGGCATGTTTTGCATCAATTCCCCGGCATCGCTATATGGACGGGTTTCGATGCCTTCCGTTTTGATGATGAGGGTGTCGCCCTGTATAGTAACTCGCGGAATGGGTTTAATCGTTAGTGGTGCAAGTTCAATTACTTTTTCTTTTAAAATTACATAAACACTTCCTGAGCTTACCAACGAATCAGTTTTTACTTTTCTTTCAAAAGAAAGGTAACCTGGCGCAGAAATAGAAAATGTAAATTCAGCTTTATTTTTTTCTAGTAAAAGATCAATACATGTATCGCTGACTACATAAAATGTGTGTATATTTTTTTGCCATTTGATAGCAACTGATCGAGGGGTTGTAAATTTGGAAGAATCAGAAAAAGATAGGCAAACAGGAATTCTCTGACCTTTGGCAAGGAAACTAACAAAAAAATAGAAAACTGAAAATAGGCCAAAAGAAACTCTCAAAGTAAAGGTGGGGTTTACTGATGAATACTACATGATTGAGTTACATTTCGTTAATTCGATGGATCTCTATTTCTTGACTAGTAGTATTTCCATAGGCGTCACAATAAGTACTAACGCTTCCAAATCCAGCAAGATTGCCATCCTCATAATAGGAGAAATAGCTAACACTACATAAATAATCGACAACGGTAGAAAAAAGATTCGATGGCTTATTTTCACCATAAGCTTCAAATATGCCAAAAGTTAGGCAAAGCAGGAGGATAAAATTTACAATTTTTTTCATGTTTAGGTTTATTTAGGTGTAAAAAAATAGTTCAAAAAAAATAATCAGTAAACCCCCTTGAAAGCTATTATTGTTATTATGCAAGAAAAATTTAAACTTTTTAATTGACTTAAATTATGAGTAAGTTTTTCATGTTCTGTTTAGCACTTTTTGCGGCACATTCGGCTAGTTCTCAAAAAAATCCAGGCATTTGGGATGTTTATGCAGGAAAGAAAATCAAGACCGTCAGCGAAGCGGAGCGAAAAAGTGAAGGCAAAAATAGTACTACTATCAATGGTGTACCCACCACAGTAAAAGCAACCAAAACCACTCGTAGAACTACCCGCCAAACGACATTTCGAAAGCTGGGGTCGGCTGATGAGTACCAATGTACGTTTCTCATCCAGCGGATTCAACTGGAAGCTACTGGTAAAGCTGGTTTGCAGTATGATTCAGAAAATACCTTTGAACGAAATCCCGCCTTGCAGGAAATGTATGACAGGCTCGATCAAAATATTGATAAACCCATGAAGAAAACCATTCATACCTCACCACATGCCAATACCGGGCAGGCGGTTTCACCCGATTTTCTTGCGGATTGGGTGGGAGGATTGCCTCAAACCCACGCTGCGGTAGAGTTATCATGTATTTTTCTGAACTCGTATATCTTTCAGGGTGCACGTACAGGTGCTATTCGTAAAGATACCCTGACGGCGGAAGGTGTGCGCTGGGAAAATACGTATCGGATGGTTGCTTTGGAAAACAATCGGTGGACAATCGCCGCAAGTTTTGTAAAAAAGGATCAGGCTACTAAACCAAAAACTCCGGCGCTTAGTCAGGGAGTAACGGGCTCGACAGAAGATTCAAGTTTTGAAGGACAACTTGAAGTAGACGCTCGTACAGGATTGATTTATAAAGCGGAACTGATGCGGGAATCTACCACTACGGCGCAGGTAATGGGCAGTGCCATGCAAACGTTGAATTCAAGTACGTATCGGGTAGTTAATTCACTTCAAAACTAAGTTTGATTATAATTTAATCTGCCGAAAAAATACCATATATTCCCCAATCACACTGCACAAGCCAATTTTCACTCCTGATTCAGGTAGTAGTCTTGATGATGTCAGTTCTTTATTAGAAAAAACGGGCTGAGCGGAAAAAATTACCCTCGGTGCGTGTACAATTTGGGCTACATACATGAGTGCTCCACAAACGTATATTCTACAAGTTAGCAACCTGCATAAATCCTTTGGGGGCATCAAAGCGCTGGATGGCGTGCAACTGTCGCTGCAACGGGGCGAAGTACTGGCCCTGATGGGTGAAAACGGCGCGGGGAAATCTACCCTGATGAAAATCCTGATCGGACTGGAAAGCGCAGATTCCGGCGAGATACTTTTTGAAGGAAAGCCCCTCAAAAGCAGCAACGTGAAACAGACGCTGGACCGGGGTATTTCGATGATTCATCAGGAAATTCTAATGGTTCCGGAACTGACCGTGGCCGAAAATATATTTCTGGGCCGTGAAACTACCCGTTGGCTGCCCGGTTGGGTTGATGATCGCCACATGTATCACCAAACGGATCTTCTGTTGGCAGAGCTGGGATTGACCCTCAGTGCCCGGACAAAAATGAAATATCTGAGCGTAGCCGAGCGGCAAATGGTGGAAATAGCGAAGGCCATATCTAACAATGCCCGGATCATCATCATGGACGAACCGACCTCGGCACTTTCGGACAAGGAAGTAACAACGCTTTTCCGAATCATTCGCGATTTGAAAGCGCAGGGAGTGGCCATTATTTATATCTCTCATAAAATGGAAGAGATTGCGCAAGTTGCCGATACCATCACGGTGCTGCGCGATGGCCGCTACATCGCTACTAAACCTGCCGCTGAACTGGATAAAGAATCGCTGATTGCCTTGATGGTGGGCCGCCAAATCGATCAGCTGTTTCCGGAAGCTACCACCCAAAAAGGAGAAACGGTGCTGTCGGTCCGCAACCTCAGCCGTGCGGGGGCTTTCAGCGATATTTCTTTTGATATTCGGGCCGGTGAAGTTCTGGGTTTGGCCGGGCTCATGGGGGCCGGGCGTACGGAAGTGGCGCGGGTTATTTATGGGCTGGATGCCGCAACAGCCGGAGAAATTTTTCTGAAAGGCCAAAAAGTAGCTGTTCATTCGCCTCAGGATGCCATTCGTCATGGCATAGGCTATTTGAGCGAAGACCGTAAAGCGCTGGGCTGTATTCCGGGTATGTCGGTTCAGCATACCCTCACGCTATCGAGCTTGGCGCGTTTTGCCACCTGGGGTTTTATTGAAGCGACCAACGAACAGGAAACCGCCCGGCGCACTGTGTCTGAATTACACGTAAAAACCTCTGGACTGGATCAGGGCGTAATGCAGCTCAGTGGGGGCAATCAGCAAAAGGTCGTGCTGGGCAAAGTATTGCTGGCCAACCCGGACGTCGTGATGTTCGACGAACCCACGCGCGGGATTGACATTGGTGCCAAGCACGAAATCTATAAACTGATCCGTCAACTAACCGCGCGAGGAATTGCCGTGCTGCTGATTTCGTCGGAACTTCCCGAAATCATTGGCCTGTGCGACCGCGTACTGGTTCTTTCGCAGGGAAGGCAAACGGCTCTGCTTTCCGGGCAGGAAGCAAACCCGGAACGAATCATGCAATATGCCGTACCTGCCTGAAATTGTAAGCACTCATGCGCTCAAAACCTGATTTTAACTCATGAAACAACTCGTTACTTCTCTTTATAATCAAGCCGGAACCTCCTACAAAAAACGTGTACAAGGTATTGGTACCTATGGTATTTTGCTGGCGTTTATTGTTATCTGCGTAGCACTTGCCCTCAGCACGCCCCGGTTTCTGACGGTTTCCAACCTGACGATCATCGTTACACAGGTATCTATCAATGCGTTGCTGGCGTTTGGTGTAACGTTCGTGATCATCACCGGAGGTATAGATCTGTCGCTGGGCTCGCTCGTGGCGGTAACGGGTGTGGTGGCGGCTATGTTTGCCCATCCCGATACCTTCCCGCTGATTGTTCCGCTGGTGTTTGCACTTGGAGCCGGCTTGCTGATGGGAGGGTTTAATGGCCTGGTGATTACCAAAAGTAAAGTTCCGCCCTTTATTGTCACCCTGGGCACGATGACGATTGGCCGTGGCCTGGCGCTGATTTTGAGCAAGGGGCGACCTATTTCCAATCTTTCCGATTCGTTTAATTTTATTGGGGGAGGAAAAATCCTGGGCATTCCGTTTCCGATCATTATTCTTCTCATCGTATTTGTCGCCTGCTCTTTACTGCTGCGCAAAACCATCTGGGGCCGATATATGTACGCCGTCGGTGGAAACGAACAAGCCGCTCGTGCCTCGGGAATTCCCGTTGAAAAAATCAAAATGCTGGTTTATATGCTCAGTGGAACGCTCGCCGGACTGGCGGGCCTCGTGCTGACGGCCCGCATCACGACCGGTCAGCCTAACGCCGGGCAGGGCTTTGAGCTGGATGCGATTGCAGCAGCGATTATCGGCGGTACTAGCACCTCGGGCGGTAGCGGCAGCATGACGGGCACACTCATTGGTGCGTTGCTCATTGGCGTCATCAGCAACGGTCTTGACCTGCTCAACGTTACGTCGTACTACCAACAGGTCGTTATGGGTGTCATTATCATTGGCGCCGTCATTCTCGATGGCCTCAACCGCAAAGCAGCTTAATTAGTAGGTTTGTATACTTTTTGTTTTTTGAAATTGACAGGAAAAGAATTTAATAATTTCTCAAAAATGCACTTCCTGAACCATTATAATCTTGTTTTTATAAATAATTCAAAATGAATAATTCCTTGATGAACCGTCTTTCAGCGTTTAGCTTTTTTCTCCTGAGTACATTTTTTCTTACAAATTGCAATCAATCCGGTTCAGACACCGCCTCGGGCGACAAACCCGTCATTGGGGTCACGATGCTCAGTATGCAGAATGAGTTCATCGTCAATGTGAGCGATGAAATCGATAAAAAAGCGGAGGAAGCTGGCGTGGAACTCATTACGGTGGATGCCGAGCGCTCGGCCCTCAAACAGATCGAACAGGTCGAAAGCTTCATTGCACAGGGCGTCGATGCCATCATCATGAATCCCTGCGAAGTAGAAGCAAGCTCACCGGCGGTGGCAAAAGCGCTGGCTGCGGGTATTCCGATCATCAACGTCAACTCTGCAACTGCTACAAAACCGTCGGCTTTTGTGGGTTCCGACGACGTGGAATCGGCGCGCATCGCCATGAAATACATTGCGGAAAAATTGGGCGGTAAAGGAAATGTCATCATGATTCACGGCTATATGGGTCAGGCGGCGCAAATTCAGAGGGAACAGGGCGCTCGGGAAATATTGAAAAATTATCCTGACCTCAAACTTCTGGCGAGCCAAACCGGCGAATGGGACCGGGCAAAGGCTATGTCGCTGATGGAAAACTGGATTCAGTCGTACGGCAGCCAAATCAATGCCGTATTTGCCCACAACGACGAAATGGGCATGGGAGCCATGAAAGCCCTGACCGACGCCGGCCTGAAAGACAAGATACTGGTGGTAAGTATTGACGCCATTCCAGACGCATTGCAGGCCGTACAAAAGGGGACGCTCGACGCAACCGTGTATCAAAATGCGAAGCAGCAAGGTTCGCAGGCGATTGAAACGGCCTTAAAGATTTTGAACAAACAACCTTACGAACAGGAAGTTCTCATTCCTTTTCAGCTTGTGACAAAGCAAAATGTGGCTGAATTCGTGAAATAAAGGGCTTTTATTGTCGGATTTTCTTGCCATATTTGGAAAGTATCCGTTTTCAAAAAGTCCCTTTTCATGTCGTACCACCTGTATTTCAATGGTCAGATTTTGCCGATTGAGTCGGCCCTGTTTCAAACCAACGACCTTAGCCTGTTGCGTGGCTACGGGATGTTTGACTATTTCCGTACCTACAACGGCGTACCGTTTCGCTGGAATGACTACTGGGCGAGGTTCGAAAACTCAGCCCGATTGCTAAAACTTCCGCTTCCGGTGTCGCAGGAAGAAACCGCCGCTATTCTGACCGAGCTGCACACCCGTGCGGGTGAAGCCGAAGTGGCCTTTCGGTTTGTGCTGACCGGCGGCTACTCGGCCGATAGCGTGAGCGTGGTACAGCCCAATTTCCTGATTCGCTGCGAGCCACTTCCCAAAGACAATCCGGCGGGACTGCTCAAAGGCATCAAAGTGCTTCCGTACGACTACGTACGCGATTTGCCCGAAATAAAAACCACCAACTACGTCCACATGATTCTGATGGCGGACGAAATGAAACAGCAGCAGGCGGCAGACTTACTTTTTCATAAAGACAACGAAATCAGCGAATTGACCCGCAGCAATGTATTCCTCTTCAAGGGAGATAGCCTCATTACGCCCGACCGCAACATTCTCAACGGCATCACCCGCCGAACCGTCCTGGAACTCGCCGCTCCGCATTTTGATGTGCAGGTACGTCCCGTTCTTCTTGATGAACTGCTGCATGCCAACGAGGTTTTTACTACAAGCACCACCAAATGGGCGATGCCCATTGTACAGGTGGGCGAGCACACAATTGGCAACGGCACGCCCGGAAACCGAACGCTGAAAATTCAGGAATTATTTGTGAAATTGGTGGAGCAGTGGGGGAAGTAGGGGGGTGAGCTCTACTCCACCTTCACCAGTGGAAACTGCTCTGAAATACCGTTTTCGTTGAAGGCCTCGATCGTGTAGTAGTACGTGGCGAGTTTATCCATGGCTTTAAACCAGTATTCGTTATGGGTAAGCACCATAATATTGTTGTAGAGTTTGTCGGGATGCGTGCCGTAGCGGATCGTGTAGCCGTAGGCCCCATCCACCGGCGACCAGCGAATCCAGGCGCTGCGTTTGTCTTTTTCGGTACGCAAAACCATAAATTGCTTCACGGCATCGGGGCGTTGCCCGGCTCCTTTGCCAAACACCCGAAAACCACTGAGCGCAAACTTTCCCTGCGGCATGTGGATATTTTCGAGTTTCAAAAAACGGGTTGATACGGGCGTTGGCAATTCCACGTAGTCATGGGGTACGTCCTTTTTGTTAGCTGATTTATCGACCAGCACTTCCCATTTTTTGCCGTCTTTGGAATGATACAGAATATATTGATGGTACTGATCGGTCACTTTTCCCAACGTGCCAGCATCCTGATCTGCGTAGTTGATCTGCACGGCCTGCACGGTCGATAGTTCGCCCAAATCCGTTTCAAACCACTCGCCTTTATTTCCCGATTTTGCACTCCAATAGGTCTTTATGTCCTCATCAACCGCGAGATTAGGCTGATACCCACCGAGCGACGACGACGCCCGCACCGGTTTTTGGTAGTTGAGCAGCATCCAGCCTGTAAATACGCCGGGCTTATCGGCATAGGGCAGAACATGCGGGTAGTCGCCATAGGCGGTGTTGCAGTACATGACGTCATCCTGATCAAAGCCTGCGGGCCAGATTCCGAGGCGGCGTTCAAAATTATTTTTGCGGTTCATTACCACCGTAGACACATGCCAGTAGTTTTTGTCATTGTCCAGAAACGTAGCCCCGTGCCCGGCACCGCGTGCAAAACCACCCAGTTTCATACTCAGCGGATCGCTCTGATTTTTGAAATTTCCCAGCGGAGAGTCGCCTACGGCCACGCCATCGGCATAGCCGCTGCCTTCGGTACCGGGTGCGCCATATTGCAGGTAGTATTTTCCGTTGTGTTTGGTCATGTGGGCACCTTCCATAAAACCATCCAGAAAGGTATCGTCCATGTGCTCGCCGAAGCGCTGCCATCCATAGCGCCAAGATTCCAGCAGATATACTTCCTTACGCGTGCCGATAGGTGCCATCGTTTGGCGGTTCAGCTCAATGCCGTAGAGCGGGTAGCGGTTGCTCGACCCGTTGTACATATAAAACCGCCCGTCGGTATCGGTGAAAAAGTCGGGGTCCCAGCCGCCAATTCCGAAGCGCTCTACAAGCGGTTTCCACTCGTTGGCTTCGGGATTGGTACTCATCCAAATCGTAAATTCACCGGTATAGGTAGAGCCAAACACCAGCATCGTATCGCCCACAATTCCTACCGCAGGGGCGCACAGCTCGTCGTAGACGTTGTTCCAGGGGCGCAAAAACCGGCGGGAGTGAAACGTCCAGTCGGACATATTGCTGCTGTGCCAGTAGCCCCACTGATTGGTACTGAACAGAAAAAAGGTGCCTTTGTAGTTCACAATCACCGGATCAGCCGTGGCGCGGTGGCGGCCCCATTCCGAGAAATTCGGAATAGGCGTATAGCCATAGTCCAGGTTGATGGGGTTGCAGTAGGTTTTTTGGGCCAGAACTTGACCCGAGTTAAAAAGGTAAACGAGTTGAAGGAGTATAGCTGTAAAAGCAATCAGATGTTTCATTATGCCAAAGGAATCAAGTCATGAGTTCAAATATAAATAGATACTGGCAAACGGTTTTTTGTTTAGTGATGAAACAACAGATTCTTATTCTTGCTTAAAAAATTTGTACCAACCAGCCCTACCGAATATTCTTGATATTAAACGTCACGGAAAAAATCGGGGCATTAAAAACCGTCAGTTGGTAAGGCCGGAAGCCTGTCCCGACCTGCTTGAAGAAGACCGAATACTGATTATCAATGCCATACACATTATAGAGCGTAAAAACCCAGTTGCCCTGCCAGCGGCGGTCTTTTTCGGTCAGGTTGTTGAGTTGCAGCGAAAAATCCAGTCGGTGGTAATCCCGAATCCGGTCCTGATTGCGCAGGGTAAAGTACGGAATGCTCCGGTTTTGGTAGCGCAAAACTCCCGTGGGTGCCGTGAAAGGCCGCCCGGAAGAGTACGTAAAGGTCGCCGAGAACGTAGTGATTTTGTTGGGAATCGTGGTGAGCGACAGGTTGAACGAATGCGGGCGGTCAAAATTGGCCGGAAACCACTCCCCATTATTGATACGCTCCATAAACGAAGGCCCCTCGTCCACACGGTTGAGCACACGTGCGTAGGTATAGCTGATCCAGCCGGTGGTTGTCCCTTTTTTCTTCGTGGCCATCGCTTCAATACCATAGGCGCGGCTCTGCCCTTGCAGGAGCTGGGTTTCGACGTTTTCCCGAAGTAAAAAATCTGCGCCGGGTTTATATTCCAGAATGTTGTTGGTTTCGCGCCAGTACGCTTCCAGGGAGTATTCAAAAATAGAACTTTTGGACGACTGAAAATAGCCCAGCGTAGTAAGCTGGCTTACCTGCGGTTTGATGTACGCATCGCTCGTTTTCCAGCGGGAGGTGGGCAGGGGCGTAGTGGTGTTGGAAATCACCTGCATATACTGCCGCATGAGTGAGTACCCGCCTTTGAGCGAAGCCCTGTCGTTCAGTTTGAGGCTGAGCCCGAGCCGGGGTTCGAGGCCGCCATAGGTAGCCTTGGCTTCTCCCCGGCCGTACTGCGTAGCGCCCGTTACCTCCGACTCCTCCCGCAGGGAGCCGGGGCGGTAGGTTTGCACCGTGCCGGGGCCGAGATCCAGAAAGTAAGAGTAGCGCAGCCCGGCCATAACCGTCAGCCATCGGGTTGCTTTAAACTCATCTTCAATGTGACCGGCAAGTTCCAGGCCATTTTCCTGCGGTAGGTTGATGGCATTGACCGACGGACTACTGCCGGGATTGAGCCTTCCCGGGGGGTGCAGCAGGTAGTTAACCACGCCAAGCCCGATTTCGATTTTGTGCGCTTCGTTGGGCGTATAGTTGAGATTGCCTTTGAGCTGCCGGTGCAGCACGTTGGACATAATTTCGACGGTATTGTCGCCGGTCGTTTCCGGCAAAAGAATACTGGGGGCGTAGTCGCTTTGAGTAGCTACCACCTGCATGTCGAGTTTTGGGGTAAAAGCATGAAACCACTTCGCCGAAAAGTTGAGGGTTTTGAACTGAAACTGCGTGGACTCCGACACAATGTTGTCTACACCTCCCAGCAGCTCCGTCTGGAAAAAATCAGTATTGAAGTAGGTGGAAACGGATAACGTATTTTTAGGATTAATCACCCAAAATAACTTGGCGGCAGCATCCCCAAAGTTGGCCCGAATACCCCGAATCCGTGGAGGGCCATATTTGAACAAAAAATCATTAAACGATCCTCTTCCCGACACCAGCAGACCTATTTTCTGTTTGAGAAGCGGCATTTCTACCGTAAGTCTGCTGGAAATGAGCCCGATACCTGCCTGTACTTTGAACTGGTCAAGGCTGGGGTTAGCCATAGCTACATCCATGACCGCTGCGGCACGGCCTCCATAGCGGGCAGGTGTAGTGCCTTTGTAGACCTCCATGGAAGAGACGGCATCCGGCGGAAATACCGAAAACATGCCGAACAGGTGGGTTGGATTAAAAATCGGGGCGTCGTCAAAAAGCATCAGGTTTTGATCGACCGTGCCTCCGCGGATATTTACGCCATTGGAAGCCTCGCCTACCGACGTAACGCCCGGCAGCAGCTGGAGACTACGCAGAATATCTACCTCGCCCATGACGGCAGGAAGATTTTTGATCGTTTTGATGTTGAGGCGTGTAACCCCAAGCAGCGGTTTGCGGATGGTCTGATCCACGCTTTGGGTCGAGATTGTTACCTCGTCCAGCTCATTTGCTACGGCCAGCAGGCGCACCGTCAGGGTCGTGTCGCGCGTGAGGTCAAATTTGGAAAAGTATGTCCGATAGCCCAGATTTCGGATGGTAAGCACCACTTCGCCTTCGGGATGAAAAATCTCAAATACACCGTTTTTGTCGGTATAAAGGCCCATGCGGTTATAATTGAACTGCACAATGCCATTCACAATTGGCTGCCCCGAGAGCGAATCAGACAACACGCACCGCACCATGTGGCTTTTGCCGGGCGGGCGTTTTTGGGCAATCGTTGCGGTACTCAGCAGGGATAGGAATAGTACACAAAGAAGTAAAGTCTGTTTCATTGCCAGCCGATGGGTTTGTTGGGTGTTCGTGTAGTAGAAAGCCGACAGGGGGGACTAAATCCAAAAGCTGCGCTGATAGCTGGTTCCCTGCCTAAAAGTGGTATGATAATAGGCGAAGGAAAACCACGCCTGTTGATCCAGATCCGCTGGATATTTTTGCCTCCGGCACCAAAATAGCCCGAAACAAGTTCCTTCGGATTATCCACATTTCGGATATTCCCAATGGGTGGTGCGGGCGGACTATCTACAAAGGTACCGGAAGTTTCTAGCTGTCGTCTGAGCAGATCAAAATATCGAAAAGCTCCAATTGAAAGATTGTACTGCGAAAGCTCAAGCAGCCCCCCACGCTCATCGTAAAAAGGGACTTGACGGACTAGCAAGCCCCGCACTTGATTTCCATTGATGAATACATCCGAAAAGGCCGTAATTCTAGGATCTCCCAGAATCTCCCAGCAGTCACCATCACACTGATAATCACGTATGATGGATGGGGCACTTGGTGTAGGTGTGCCACACTGGCCCGCACGAGGATTCAAAGAGGAATTAATACATGTTAAACAAATAGTCTGAAACTCAAAAAGCCGTGATTCCCAATAGTAATAGTTTCGCTCATCAGCCGGATCGTCAAAGTCGGCCTTAACCTCTATGGCAGACATTGTTTTCTGGCCAAAGTTCTCAAAAGCCACCTGCGTACGTGGTACAAACTCTGTGGTATAACTGGCTCTACCCCTAAGGGGAAGCAGTAGCTCGGCTGAGGACTCGTACTTACGGCCATCAGGTAGTACAAAATACAGGCTGTACGTTTCACCTGCTTTGCCCCGAAAATCCGGGGCCGACTCATACACGCCGGCGGCGGTTTCCCTCAGCGGAATCACCGGACCTTGCTTGGCCCGTACTTCTATTTTAGCACCGCCAACGGCTTGCAGAAAACTGGTGCTTTTGGTGCTTCGTGTGTTTTGGAGGGTTATCCGTATGGGTCCATCATCCGTTACAAAGCCTTCTACCGTGAGGAGGGTGTCTTCATATTCAAAGGACCTGCTATATGGATCCACGCACTGAACCAGCAACAGTATGGCCACAAGAGCGGCAGCTCTGGTTAGTTTTTGGTACATAAAATGGTTAGTAGTAGTTGTTCCTTCATAAATTTTTCGTAAAAACTTAGGCCTACTTTTACTCTACCCGATGAAAAATTTGAATTAAAAAAAAGGCTGAAATTTGTAGTTCTTATGGGCTTTGTTGCATAGCTCTTCAACTGACTGAAAAAGCCTACATTTGGCGGAGTCAAATGAGAAAATTATTGCAACTAAGTATTCTCTTCAATTTAAGTTGACCATTTATATTGCCAGGACAATCATGGGGGCCATTTCCAGCCCTATACTTGGTGTGTCCGCATTTTGAACACGAAAATCCGTTACTCCACTTTAAATTAGCCAAATAGAGTTTACAGCTATCATCAACTGGAAACTTTTCCTGAAATTCAAATAAGGTCAAACATTTAAATCGCTTCTCCATCGTACCTAGTTGATTTTCTAGTGATTTAACTATATTTACCAAGAGCCTAGTTCAATCCTTTATTCGGCGGATTTAAATGCAACTATCTCATTATCAAAAACTAATAAAAATAATCGGGTAGAGTACTGATTCTTCTACTAGCATAACGATAGTAGTATTATATGCAAATTTCTAACCATATTTTGCGCAGGCTAAGTTCTTACAGGAAATGAATAGTACACAAAGAAGTAAAGTCTGTTTCATTGCCAGCCGATGGGTTTGTTGGGTGTGCGTGTACTGGAAGCCCTGCACGGAACTTTTACAAAATCAAATCGAGGAGCTTCCAGAACACCCCGTCCCAGCAGAGGCACAATAAACGGACTGGGATAGCTCCGTCTGTCCAGCCATATACGCTGTACATCAATGCCTCCTGCCCCAAAAAAACCTGTTACCAGTTCGCCCGGATCATTTATATTTCGGATGTTGCCAATGGGAGGTGCCGGAGGTGTATCGACAAATGTTCCGGAGGTTTCTACCTGCTGTCTGAGGCGCTCAAAATAGCGGTAAGCACCCACGGAGAGATTATACTGCGTGAGTTCAAGTAAGGCACCCCGACCATTATAAAAAGGAGCCTGCCGTATCAAAAGATCCTGAACATCCTTACCATTGATGAGTACATCCGAAAATATATTGATACGTTCGTCGCTCAAAATTTCCCAGCAGTCGCCATCACATTGATAATCATAAAATACAGAAGGCTGCGGAGGATTGGGAGGAGGAGGATTACAATCCTGAATGCGCGGGTTATACTCCACGTTTGTACAAGTCAGGCAGATGGGCTGTTGCTCAAACAGGCGCGTTTGCCAGAGGTAGTAATTTTCCTCGTCAGCCGGGTCGTTGAATTTAGCATAGATATCCAACGAAGACATCGTCTGTTGGCTAAAATTTTGAAACGAAACCGAAATCCGTGGATTAAACCGTGTTGAATAGCTCGACCGGGACCGGAGCGGCACGAGGGTTTCCGCGGTAGATTCGTACACGCGCCCATTCAGAAGTTCAAAATGCAGGCTGTACGTTTCACCGGCTTTGCCCCGAAAATCCGGGGCCGACTCATACACGCCGGCGGCGGTTTCCCTCAGCGGAATCACCAGACCTTGCTTGGCCCGTACTTCTATTTTAGCACCGCCAACGGCTTGCAGAAAACTGGTGCTTTTGGTGCTCCGTGTGTTTTGAAGGATTATCCGAATAGGCCCATCATCCGTTACAAAGCCTTCTACCGTGAGAAGGGTGTCTTCATATTCAAAGGACCTGCTATACGGATCTACGCACTGAACCAGCAACAGCATGGCCACAAGAGCGGCAGCTCTGGTTAGTTTTTGGTACATAAAATGGTTAGTAGTAGTTGTTTTTTCATGAATTTTTTTACTTAAAATCTGACTATTTACGAAATATGTTCTAACACACAAACTAGGCTGAATGTACTTGTAAAATACAAAAATGAATGCCTTTGAAAGCTTTTAACCAATGATTAGTTCACACGGTTTTTTGTTCCTTTTGACAGGCATAAAAAGCGCTTTTCTTTTAAGTAACCTTAGATAGCGTTAAGATTCTGCCTCTTGTTCCTTAGAAATTTACTTTTTCTTCCCGAGTTTACAAATTTACCCAGCCACTTTCTCCAAACATCACGTACCGATATAATGCAATTTATATCCGGTCAGAAAATAATGCTACTATCAAAAATTGAATTCATGGTAAGGCATTCTTAATCTTCGCGCCCTTCCTTGCGGTTGGCATCGGCCATGCGTACGATTTTGGGTGTAAATTTTGCCAGAATGTCCACGAGCTCACGTTGGGCACCAATGACGGTTTCGATGTCTTTGTACACCATCGGCGCTTCGTCCAGATCACCTCCAATAAGTTGAATATCAGCTTCAAGCAAGGCTTTTTTTAGTTGGGATTGCGTGATGCTGTTCAGCGCCTGCGTGCGCGACATCAGCCGCCCGGCCCCGTGCGAAGCCGACTGAATCGCAGCGGCGTGGCCGCGTCCCCGTACCACAAACCCCGGCCTTGTCATAGAGCCGGGAATAATACCCAACACGCCCTGCCCGGCGGGAGTGGCGCCTTTGCGATGCACCATCACCTCGCGGCCATCGGCGAGTTGTTCTTTCCAGGCAAAATTGTGGTGGTTTTCAATCATCACCAGCGGTTTTTCACGAAGCGCCCGGGCAATTTTGTTGTGGATTTCGTGATGATTGGCTGATGCATACTCACCCGCCAAATTCATCGCAATCCAGTATTCCTGTCCTTCCTCGGTATGCAGGTCAAGCCAGGCAAGGTGGGCGGCTTGTTTGGGTAATTTGGTTTTTTGCATGGCGAGTTTGGAATAATAATTGGCCACATTGCCCCCAAACCCCCGGGAGCCCGAATGCGACAACAGCGCCAGGTACTGTCCGGGCGCCAAGTCAAAGCCGTCGGTTGCTTCGGCCGAATAGACATCCACGATGCCCCATTCCACAAAGTGATTGCCCGTACCCGACGTGCCGAGCTGTCGGTAGGCTTTGTCTTTCAGGCCACGAATCACCTTCGTTGCCTGCCAGTCCGGCAGGTCCATCACGTCCTCATCAAATTTGTCCCGTATTTCGCCGCCGATGCCAAACTTGGTATGTTCAAGCAGAGTTTTTTGCAGCAAATGCGGCTCCCGTTTCAGAAAATCGGGCGATAAATCAAAAATAGACAGGCACATGCGACAGGCAATGTCAACCCCCACGGCATACGGAATGATCGTGTGAGGCTCCGTGGCCAACACCCCGCCAATGGGCAGACCATAGCCCTGATGCGCATCGGGCATGAGCGCTCCGGCTACCGAAATAGGCAAACTAACGGCAGTTTCCATTTGTTTGAGCGCGCCGTCTTCGATATGCTCCCGGCCAAAAATGGCGTAGGGCAGCTGCTCAACCCGCAAATCAAATGTCCGGGTTGCCTGACTACCCTCCGCCTGCGACACATAGGGCAACGGCTCCGGCGGCAGGTAAGCCGCTCCGGCCTCGCTTAGCGGGACGGTCGTGCCCTGCTTGTGCAGATCATAAATGGCCCTTGCCAGATTCGTAACCTTATTCTTTGAAAAGGCATATTTTTTAGGATTTTGCAGCATCTGCGCCAGCAGGCCCAGCGCTTTTTCTTTGGGATAATTGGCCCGCTGCACCAGCCCATTGGCCACCCGCAAAAAGGGTGCGTGCAGGTTAGCCGGGATGGGGGCCAACATCAAAATTTCTTCCAGTGTCAGTGGGGTTTCCATAAAGTGATCCTATTTACTACAAAACAAAGGATAGCGGCAGACCTGCCCTATTTTTGCCGGGATTATTTTCTTTATTTCTAAAGAAATTGTTCCAGATGGGTTGGCGGGGAGAGAGTGGCATTTCTTTGAAGCGAAGAAGGTAAAGGTGGAAGAAACAAAGGAGTTTCATTTTCTCAAATTCAGAAAAACGTAGTAACTTACCGCATTTCGAAAATTAGTACCTTCTCATGTCCATCAAAATACCATTCATAGAACAGGAAATCCTCGATCAATACCTTATTGACGATAATAATCGTCCGTGGGTTATTGGGTTTAGCGGGGGGAAAGACTCTACGCTTTTATTACAACTGGTCTGGAATGCGCTCAAAAAAATCCCGGATGGGACTCGCTATCAGCGTGATATCTATATAGTTTGTAACGATACATTGGTTGAAAATCCAAGGATCGTGCAATTTGTGGAGCGAACACTGCATCGAATTGAAGAAGCAGCCGTTTCTCAGGACATACCTTTTAAAGTACAGCGTACGTCGCCTGTATTGGAGGATACTTTTTGGGTAAAACTTCTTGGGCTTGGCTATCCTGCCCCAAATAATACTTTCCGTTGGTGTACCGAACGCCTCAAAATTGATCCGACTACCCGTTTTATCAAAAGTCAGATCAGTCAAAAAGGAGAGGTTATTATTTTGCTGGGAACCCGTTCGGCAGAAAGTTCAAATCGCGCTCGAAGCATCAAAAAATATGAAGTTAAAGGACAGCGCCTTCGTAAACACATCCTGCAAAATGCTTTTGTTTATGCACCCATAAAGGATATTGAAACGAACGAAGTGTGGCAATACCTCATGCAAGTACCACCTCCCTGGGGCGGAACGCATAAAGAATTGGTAACCCTGTACCGAAACGCCAACAGTGGAGATTGTCCGTTGGTAATTGATGATACTACACCTTCCTGTGGGAACAGCCGCTTTGGTTGCTGGGTTTGTACGGTTGTCAGTCGGGATAAATCTATGGAAGGGCTGATTGAGAATGGGGAAGAATGGATGTGGCCTTTGATGGAACTTCGGGACGAATTGGTGCTCAATAGAAATAATCGGGAGGTGCGGGAAGTATTTCGGCGGCAAGACCGCCTTAAAATGAGGGAGGCCGAGGAGGAAGATAGCTGGGGACCTTATACACCCGACTATCGAGCCAAAATATTAGAAATGGTACTGAACGCTCAGCGGGAAATTCAACAATCGCAGGGCGAAACTACTCAACTCATCTCTCATCAGGAACTCGTAGCCATTCAGGTGTTGTGGTACCGTGACGGGATTTTTAATCAGAAAGTATCCGACATTTATAACCGCATATACGAGACGCCTATTGACATGAGTAAGCACGAAGACAAGTTTCGGGAAGAAGAAGAACTCCTTCACGAAGTATTTGAACCCGACCACGTTGAATTAATCCAGAAATCCCTCAAAATCATGAAAACCAAATCGCTCATGGTCCGAAAACGAGGCCTCCAAAATGATATCGAAAATCTTCTGGATGAATTTTTGAATAAGAAAAAACAAAGGAAAAAATGATAGCATATAAAGAGAAATACGATTTCACCTTTGCTTATCTACATTTCCCCTACTCTCCTTTCGATCTAGCTGTATTTGAAGATAAAAATCAGATAGTGGCAAGGCCAATTATTGATGTAGATCAACCACCACATTCTCCATTCTTTACCTATGAAGGTAAGGTTTATAAGACTGATCAATTTGAAGCACGTGATGATTCTGTTTTGCCAGAGTCTCTATCAGATTGGTTAAATGATCGAGTATGTGAAAAACCTTTCGCTATTGATTTAAAAATGTCAGAAAGTGAAAAAGGTGTCTTCAATATAATGCTTGAACGAAAAAAAATAAGAATGGAAATTCAAATTGAAGAAATAAACGAATGGTTATCCAAAAAATAGTACTTGAAAATTTTCGGATTTATTACGGAAAGAATGAAATAGCACTTCATACTAGTGAAGAGAAAAATATTTTTGTCATTAGCGGAAAGAATGGTTTTGGTAAAACAACATTTTTAATGTCTTTAGTATGGTGTTTGTACGGTAGACAAATGCCCGATGTAGATGAATTATATGCAAAAGAAATTGAAAGTCAGGGAGGTTATCCTAAATATATTGCAAATAGCCTGAATAGACAAGCAAAGATAGAAGGTACCGAAGCCTTTTCAGTAGAGATTACAATTGCTGATGCAATAATCCCTGAATTGACTTGTAAAGAAATAAGAATCAAAAGAGAATACAGTACAAGATCTGGTGAAAATTTAACCATCTTGATTGATAGTTTTCAAAATCAGTTAATTTCAGATTTAGGAACAGACAGATTTAAAGGTGAAGAGATCTTCATTAGAGATTTTTTATTGCCAATTGAAATTGCAAAATTTTTCTTCTTTGATGCAGAAAAAATTGTAACTCTTGCCGAAATAAATACAGCCGAACAACGTAAAAAACTTAGTTTTGCATACTCCGAAATACTTGGAATTAAAAAGTATGAAGATTTAAAAAGAGAATATGAAGAAACTAGATTACGATTAGCTGCTGAATCGGCAAGTCCTAAGGATCAGATGGCGTACAATAGCTTAAAAGCTGATGTAGAAAATGCAAGATTGATTATTAATAATAATGAATCTTTTATATATGATTTAAAGGAAAAACGAGCCGGTATAAAATTTGACGTTGATGAAATACAGCGTAAGTTAATTCGTCTTGGAGACTCAATAACAATTGAAGAATTAGAAGCGATAAAACGTGAAGAAGTAGAGTTGAATCTTTCTATGAGAGAGCTCCAACGAGAATTGGAAGAATCTTACGATATAGTACCCTTTGCAATTGCCGGGGGTAAGTTTCTAGAAATTGTTCAACAAGTAGAGTTAGAACTTCAAATTAAACAAAACCAATATCGATTTGAAGATGTTGAAGAAAAAGCAGATCAAATAATTAATGATTTGTTGAATGAGCAAAAAAACTTTAAAGGTGTTCTGAGTCTTGAAGTTCAGAATTTTTATTTTTCAACGATTAAGAAACTTGTTAAACAACACTTATTTCCTGATACAATTGACAAGCCTATTGATTTCAAAGTACTCCACGAATTTTCTGATTCACAGCATCAATCATTAACTACACTTTTACAAAATCTGCGATTTTCTTTCCGAGAAAAATTCAAACGGCTAACGCAGGGTTACAATATGGTCAAGAACGACTTGGCACAGGTTCGTCGTCGGGTAGCAGATGCCGAAGCAATTGCCGATGACGCCGTTGTTCGTGCAGATCGTGACAAAAAAAACGAGTTGGAAAAGAGTATTGCTGAGATAGATGGGAAAATTCGGACGCTTGACATCGAGATTGGAGTAAAACATAACGAGATTGCTCAGAAAGAACGGCAGCTGAGTGAGCTTGGCAAGAAGTTCGCCATTTCTGACCGCAATAAATCCAAGAACGCTCTTTCCACTCAGCTATCATCTGGACTTAGTGACTATTTAGCAAAATTCAAGCAGCGCAAAAAGAAATCGCTGGAAGATCAAATCCTGAAAGGGTTGCAGGTACTGATGCACAAAAAAGGCTTTATCCACGCCGTAGAAGTTGAGATAAGTCGGGATGTCATTGATATTCATTTGCTCAACAAGCGGGGGGAACGCATCCGAAAAGAAGCTTTGTCAAAAGGAGAACAGCAAATGTACGCTACGGCCCTGCTTAGGGGATTGGTAGAGGAATCAGAAATTGAGTTTCCTGTATTCATTGATTCTCCCATGCAAAAGTTTGACGATGAACACGCGCTGAATATCATTCAGTTTTTCTATCCCAGCATTTCAGAACAGGTAGTTATTTTTCCTCTTATGAACAAAGAACTTATACAGAGTGAGTATTCGCTGTTGGCGGATCGCGTAGCCGGGGCTTATTTTATAGTTAACCGAAGCGCGGATCATTCCGAGTTTGTGCCCGTAGGTGCTGAGGAACTATTTCAAAAATATGACGAAATGTATCACTGATTTTAGCCTTTTTCCATGCTCATTAATATAAAAACCTCCGAAGCCAATAAAACCGTAGTTACCGAATTAACCCGTAAGCTTTTTCCGCAGGGCGGTCCCGAAAACTTTGTCGCCCGGGTGGCATTATCTTATTCTCTTTCAAAAGGCATTCGGTTTGAGTCCGTAGAAATGGTGCAGGATAGCCGCGGAAAAGAGTACAAGGAAGATATTTTGTTTGGCTCAAACCGTGACCTGTACGTAGCCCTTGTATGCCAGCATTACGGCTTGCATCATTCTGACCGGGACATCACCAAATACCTGAAAATGCACATCGACGATGGTTTGGAACGGCTTTATAAGATATTTACAGATAATCCACGGTACAGCGGCTTTGATTTTCTGATGGAACATATAGAGCGTGGAACCGACATTCTCGAACAAGCCGAGGTGCAGGAGAGCGTTCGGAATAGCTCGCAGAATATACAAAAAGGTGCCTTTGCAGGTCCGGTTCGTTTGCGGGTTGGGAAGCAGCTCAATTCGGAAGAACCTGTGGAGGTAGAAATCAACAACAAAGAAGAACGCAACAATGCCCATACGGCCGTTGCCGGGAGCAGCGGTACCGGCAAGACGCAATTTGCCCTCGAAATCCTGAGGCAGTATTCCGAGATTTCGGGCGGTGCCATCAATTTTATGTACCTGGATTTCAAGGGACTAAAACAGGATGATGAGATTGCTATGCGTCCGTTTTTTGAGCGCACTAATACTACGTTTATTGATGCGCCCAAAGATCCTTTTCCGCTGAATCCGCTGGCGTTTATTAACCTGATTAATGAGAAAGAACGACTCATGGGAATCAGTAAATTTGTTGACATCGTAACAACCTATGCGCCTCGCATGGGTCCGGCACAGGCACAGGTCCTGAAAGATGCTACGAGAGAAGCGTTTGCGGATGCAAAAAGTGGCGAATATCCTGGTATAAAAGATATTGCAGAACGGCTTTTTGCCGTCACAGGGCAGCGTCCTGATACCTTGACGCAGATTATCCAAAGTCTTAGCGATTATGAATTGTTTGACTCTCAGCCCCATCCTAATCTCGATTTTCTGAATAAAAACTACTATTTCAGCCTATCAGGAGATCTGGACAAAACGGTACGCTTTACCGCTACCTTTCTGACGATCAACTATATTTATAATACGTTCATGAACATGGAAAACGCTCCCATCAGCGGCGATTACCAGTCCTTGCGCTACGTATTACTGATTGACGAAGCACATGTGTTGTTCAAGGACAAAAAAAGCCATGCATTGCTAGAAAGTTTGTTGCGCGAAATCCGCTCAAAAGGAGTGGTCGTGATGTTGCTTTCGCAGGGTATCGACGAGTTCAATCAACCGACTTTCGATTTTTCAAGTGAATGCGAAAATGCGTTCCTGCTAAATATCAAGGACAAGAACCTTAAAACGATGCAGAAATTCCTCGGCCTCAGCGAACGCGACGCCACGATTTTGGCCCGCAGCATGGAGCGCATCGAAAAGGGTCAGGCAGTATCAAATATGAAAGAGTTCAAGAAAGGGGAGTTATTTGAGGTTGGACAGTTTTGGAAGAGTTTGTAAAAGGCTAAAAGCTAAAAGTATATATGAAAAAGACAAAATTCTATATTAGAATAATAATGGATTTCTTAAAGTCTATCTATTTTTGGGCATTTAATTGGGTGTTTACACCCACTACTGAACAGAAAAATATTCTTGATATTTTGAGAATTAATAATGCTAGTAAAGCACAAAAATGGTTTTATGTATCAGTGATATTGAATCTTGTCCCTTTTATTCTTGCGTCACTTTTAGAGGCTTATTTACACAACGATAATTTAAACTGTTTTTTGAACAATGGTACTTTACCTATATTATCATTTGGTATTATAGCTACTAATTTTTTTTACCTAATGGAGAATATTCCAGATAATTTAAAAGAAGGTAAAGAGTTATACGAAAATATGAAGCTTAAAGTTAGCGTAGTAGGAATTGTTATATTATTTACTACTACAATAATGTATATATTTCAATCTAATTTTATTAATAATTACAAGCCAGAGCATTATCTAGTTTCATTTTTTGTTTCTCTAATATTATTTTTCTACTCTATTTCCTGTGCTAAAAAGATGTTTTTGCTTCAAAATAGTATGTTAGAAGACTATGCTAATGCAATATCAAATACAAAAAAAAACCTAGATAAAGACGACGATGAGTTCAAAAATTAATACATTATCTATTTTTTCTCAAAAAGTAATTCAAAATTCAGTAGAGTTTTTTATAGGGAAAATAACAGCAAAAGAATTAATCACTATTGTTTCAGTGACTAATCGTGCGATTACTGGATTTAATGAAGATGGACAACCACTATACAATGATTACATCCAAAGAAAGCCAAATCCCTCACGCGTAAATAGTATTAAAGAGTACTTGCTTTCCGACCAAGAAGCTTGCTTTCCTAATAATATACTTATTTCTATACCATCTATACTTCTACTTAAAGAGCCAGAGTTAATTTTCCAAAAAAATGAACTTTATGAATTACTCATCGATAAAAGCAAAGTAGATGTATTGTCGACAGATAAACCTTTGTATCTTCAAATTTTTGATGGTCAGCATAGGTTTCGAGGAGTTCAGGTTGCTATTGAAGAACTAAGGGGAAATAATTCTGATCCTGAAAAACTAAACCAGCTTGAAAATTTTGAATTCACAGTTTCTTATTTTATTGATGCTGAAATAGAATTTCAAGCAATGCTCTTTTCAATAATTAATAGGACACCTGTTAAAGTTTCACAAGATTTGGTCTTTGATTTATTTGGATTGACTACCAAGGATTCTCCCCAAAAAACGGCATTAGCAATCGTGTTACAACTCAATGGATTGAAAATTACTGATAAAGGCGATAAAGGGCCATTTTTTAAGAGAGTTCGATTACTGGCAAAGAAAGAAAAGGGGTTTGATTCTCCTATTTCACAAGGGATTTTTGTAAAAACAATACTTAATTTAATCTCTCCTACTCCTAGTAAGGCAGAAAGAGAAAGATTAGATAACCGTAAGCAATTTCTAAGTGGTGGCAATGAAAGAACTATTTTTAGAGATTGGTATGCTAATGATAAAGATAATAATATGTATAGAACACTTCTTAATTATTTTATTGCAGTACAACAAACTTTTGTGGATGAACAAGGGAAGAGTTATTGGGATATTGGCCAAACACCAGAAAATGCTTTACATCGAACAATTGGATTTCTTGCACTAATTAATATTTTGACTAGAATTTTTCCATTTTGCCTCCAAAACAAAAATATTTCTATCGATTTTTTTAAAGAGTATTTAGGCAAAGCAAAAAATATCAGACTTGTAGATGAGTCTGGAAGTAGACCGTATCCTTATACTAGCAAAGGTAGTGATATGTTGAAAAAAGATTTAGAAATGATGATTTTTAGCACAATTGATAACTAAAAATAGAATAGTATATGGGAATACAATACTTTGATCCAACCACAGAAAGGGATACAAGAAGTATGTTCTTAAAATATAGGCGAAAATTTATTATTTGTCCTGACCAATGGGAAACACTACAGGGTCAACATGAGACATTAGACTGGAAGGAAGTGCATTTTCAGCCAAGTAACCAAGAAAGTCTTCCTGAAAAAGAAGGGCTATATATGTTCATGGCTTCTCCTAAGAAATTGAATGCCTCATTTTTGAATTATCTTCTATACGTTGGTGAAACAGACAATTTACGACGACGCTTTGGAGATTATTTAAGAAAGAGAGACAGTCCTAAGTCTGGACAATATAAGGTGTATACTATAATTGATGATTTTCCTGAACACCTTCATTTTAGATATATAGAACTAGAAGGATATGATATGAAAAAGCGAAGAGAATTAGAAACACAATTTCTAATAGCCTTTTTACCACCTATTAATTCAAGATTTCCGCAACAACTTCAAAGTATTATAGAGGGAGCTTATGGACAATAGAATACTACTTCCGGCAATTAAAGGCATTATTGGTGATTGGGTTTATTACCAAACGGTTATGCCATTTTACGAAGTTGTTAATAGAATTGACAACGATCATTCTATAAGAGAATATAAATCTTTAGATGATTATTTACAACGTGAACTTTCAAAAAGGTCAAAGAAAATTGCAAGCTACTTAATAAGAGAAGAAACAAGGTTTTTCAATTCTGCAGTTATAGGGATCTTTGGTGGAAATCCTAACTGGTATAATTTTGCATTTGGGCCAACTGCTGTTCCAGAGTTAGAAATAGATGATTTCGTATTAAATACGTTAGGTGTACTAGAACTGGGAGGAGATGAAAAATTATTTTCAATAGACGGCCAGCATAGAGTTGAAGGTATAAAACAAGCTCTCAATGATAATTTTGAAAAATTTCAAAATGATGAGTTACCAATGATTATTGTTGCACATCGTGACACGAAAGAAGGTAAAATAAGAACTAGACGATTGTTTTCTGAAATTAACACAAAAGCTGTCAGAGTATCTGGTCTGGATGAATTAATAACAAACGAAGATAATCCTTCTGACATTAATGCTCGAAAAATTTATGCTGAATTTGATTACTTTGAAAAAGATAATTTTATTCAATTAAACGGTACAAAGCAGATAGGGGCAGAAGATAGTGAATTTACTACGATTCTTTGCTTAAAATCTGTAAATCAGATTTTATATAAGTCTGAATACAATTTTAACAATGTTAGACCTAGTGAGAAAATCTTAAATTCGTTATATGATAAGACTTTTGAATTTTGGTCACAAGCAATAGAAGAGGTACCAGTATATAGGCAAATTTTTATTGATAAATCAAAAAAAATATCTGATTTTAGAAGCCGAGAGGGTGGGTCAATGCTTTTAAGGCCCGTTGGAATTGAAATAATGGCAGAGGCTTATGTAAATTGGATTGCAGAAAAAGGATCAAAAAAAGAATTTTGGAACAATTTCAATAAAATACAAGACAATTTGGACAGTATACATTGGAACCATATTCTGTGGGATAGTGCAGCTCAGACAATGGCAAAATCTATTTCTTTAAAATTTACTCGTGAATACACTAAGTACCTCTTAGATTTAGATCACGATCATGAGTACATTATCGAAAATTATACAAAAATGAAGGGTGAAGGGGAAAGCACACTAATTCCATTACCAGAGAGGCCATAGAATTACAAAGTAGTTCACCCAACCATCGCCCTCAAACTCTCCACCACCTGCTTTACCGCTTGTACTACCTGCGGTATTTCCTCAGCGGTAGTAAAGCGTCCTAAACTAAACCGTAGGCACGAAAAAGCCTCCGTTTCAGTCAGCCCCAGGGCGGTGAGGACGTGGGAGGGTTCAAGAGATGCTGAGGTGCAGGCAGAACCATTAGAAACGGCAATGTTATCGAGGCCCATGATGAGGGCTTCGGAGTCGCAGCCTTCAAACAGGATATTGGTGATGTTGTAGAGCCGATGTTCCGAACTGCCGTTTACTCGTGTGCCTTCAATGGTAAGTAATTCTTTTTCAAGGGTATCCCGAAGCCTGCCAACTCGCTCAGTGTCTGTCATGAGCAGGTTATCGGCAAGTTCTGCGGCTTTTCCCATCCCTACGATACCGGCCACATTGAGAGTTCCAGACCGTCGCCCGCCTTCGTGTCCTCCACCGTGCAGAAGGGCTTCCAGTTTCACCCGGCGCTGTCGGACGTAGAGTGCGCCCACACCTTTTGGGCCGTAAAACTTATGAGCCGAGCAGGCTAGTAAGTCAACATCCAGTTCGTGTACATTCAGCGGCATTTTCCCGACGGCCTGTGTGGCATCGGTCATAAAAAGCGCTCCGGCGGCATGTGTCAATTCTGCTAGCTTACGGATAGGCTGTATCACGCCAATCTCATTATTAACCGTCATGATTGCTACCAGTATGGTATCTGTCCGCAACGCCTTTTGAAGGGACTCAGGAGTAACCAACCCATTGGGCAGTACGGGCAGGTATGTAACTTCAAATCCTTTGGTTTCCAGATATTTGCACACATCCAAAACCGCAGAATGCTCAGTTTGGACAGTAATAATATGCTTTCCTTTACCTGCATAATTCTCGGCTACACCCTTTATTGCAGTGTTAATAGCTTCCGTCGCCCCAGAAGTAAAAACGATTTCATTGGGTTTTGCCCCAAGTAAAGTGGCCACTTGTTGCCGGGCTACCTTAACTGCCTCACTTGCACTTAACCCGAACGGATGCGTTGAAGAAGCATTAGCGAAGGTATCGGTAAGAAATGGCATCATAGTATCCAGTACCAGTGGATCAATGCGGGTAGTGGCGTTATTATCCAGATAAATCATGATTCAGAAATTCTAAGTTTTCCTGCGATGCAAAGATAGATGTTGAGGGCGACAGATTCTTACTAACAACGGAATGTGCAGTTTGAGTTTTACCTGAGCGAAATCCCCCGCCCTACAATCAATCCCAAAAACCCTCGTAAATTTGCAGGCACTTACTAGAAACCTCATTGTCTGATGAAAAACGTCTGCCTGATTGCCCTTTTTCTCCTGAGTACTTGTGTGTTGGTAGTAGCGCAGGAGGCGCAAAAAAACGTGTTTCCTGACGGTACGCCTATGTCTGCATGGTTTTTGGATGCCCGAAAGGTGCAGCTGTCAGAGCTGGGCAAGCCGTATGTCATTACGGATTTTGGGGTAAAATCGGATAGTACGCTCGTCCAAACGGCGGCGTTGCAAAAAGTCATCGACGAGGCATCCCGGCAGGGCGGCGGCGTGGTCGTGATTCCGAAGGGGACGTTTATGAGCGGCGCGCTGTTTTTCAAACCTAACACCAACCTGTACGTATCGGAAGGTGCCAAACTGAAAGGCTCCGACGATATTGCAGATTACCCCAGCCGCCCCTCCCGGATGGAAGGCCAAAACCTCGACTATTTTCCGGCGCTTGTCAATGCCTACGGGGTCGATGGCTTCACGATTTCGGGCAAGGGCACGATTGACGGCAACGGCCTGAAATACTGGGAGGCGTTTTGGCAGCGCCGCAAGGAAAACCCGCAGTGCACCAATCTGGAAGTATCCCGGCCGCGCCTTGTGTTTGTCTGGAACTGCTCCAACGTGCAGGTACAGGACGTGAAGTTGCATAATGCGGGTTTCTGGACGAGCCACTACTACCAATGTACCAACGTGAAGATTCTGGATCTGCATATTTTTTCACCACATGCGCCTGTGAAAGCTCCCAGTACCGATGCCATTGACATTGACGCCTGCACGAATGTGCTCGTGAAAGGCTGCTACATGTCGGTCAATGATGACGCCATTGCGCTGAAAGGCGGCAAAGGTCCGTGGGCCGACACCGACCCGGCCAACGGTGCTAATACCAACATCCTGATCGAAAACTGTGAATTTGGCTTTTGCCACGCTGCCCTGACCTGCGGCAGCGAAGCTATTCATAACCGTAATATCGTGATGCGAAACTGCTATGTCAATGAGGCGATGCGGGTTCTGTGGCTCAAAATGCGACCCGATACGCCGCAGAAGTATGAGTATATTTCGGTAGAAAACATCAAGGGGCAAGCCCACAGTCTGATATATGTAAAACCCTGGACACAGTTCTTTGATCTGAAAGGCCGAACCGAAGTTCCGCTGTCGTATTCGGAGCACATTAGCCTGAAAAATATCACCATGAAATGCGCGGTTTTCTTTGATATTGCCATCACGCAGTATGACAAATTAGCGCAGTTTACGTTCGAGAATGTGCGGGTAGAGGCACAAAATGCAGCCTACGATCCCAGCCTCATTAATGGACTTACATTTAAAAATGTGGAGGTAAACGGAAAGCAAATTGACTGACATACTCTCATCCCTAAAGGGAATGAGACGGTCGGCCGCAGCCGTTCTAAAACCTACGCACAGGCTATTGCCTCACGTTGACGATTTAAGGCGATGCCCTCGCCTAAGATATTTTTAGCGGCATTAAAGTCTGCATTCTGTTGGTGTCCGCAACTCACACAATGAAAATTGGCTTGATTGAGTCGGTTTTCTTTGGCTATGTGACCGCAGGAATTACACTTTTGAGAAGTGAACTTAGGGTTCACCTGTACAAACCTCTTTTCGTACAACTTGCTCTTGTAGCTTAACTTATCAAAAAAGCCTGACCAGCTTACATCAGCGATACTTTTAGACAAATTACCGAACTTAATCATGTTCCTCACTTTCAAATCTTCGCACACTATCAAAGTGTTTTCCTTGACGTACTTTAAGCTGACTTTGTGGGAGAAATCTTTGCGCACGTTGGCAATTTTTGAATGCAGCCGACTTAATTCCGATTTTGTCTTTTTGAACCGACCGCTGCCTTTTTTCTTTCGTGCCAAAGAGCGATTTTTTACCCTTAATCTTGCCTGGTACTTCTTGGTATATTTCGGATTCTCAACATAACAACCCTTGGAATCTGTCAAAAAATGGGCAATGCCCATATCTATTCCTACCACTTGGTTCTCGTCAGTAGGATAGAGATTTTTTGATTCAATGCCAAAGGTTACACACATGAAATAGCCATTTGATTCTTTTATGATAATTGCTGTTTTTAACTTGCCCGTGGGCATTCGGTCTTTGAAAACTTTTAACTGCCCTACTTTGGGCAATACAAAGCCCGTAGCTGTTTGACTAACTGACTTGAAGAGTATGGAATTGTACTCCCCTCGCTTGGCCCATTTGGGAAAACCGCCGCCGCTGAAAAACTTCTGATAGGCCACATCTAAGCGTTCAATGACATTTTGCAGACTTTGAGAAGGTACCGACTGTATCCATTCAACCTCTTTTAAGCCGGGTAGTTGCTTCATCAAATCATATTTGGAAAGCCTGACGCCTTTTTGATACGACTGAATTTTACAATCAAGAGCCAAATTATAAACAAAACGGCAAGTACCTATCCAATTATCCAGCAGGTTTGCCTGTTGGGTAGTGGGTTTGAGTTTGTACTTGTAGGTTTGTATGACTTCCATGACACAAATATAACAAAAATAACAATATCTTTGTGTCATACATATAACTAAAAATTCGATGGATACTCGTTGGGCTAAAAATTCTTACGCTACTTTTAACTGTGCCTACCATTTTATTTGGTGTCCTAAATACCGTAGAAAAGTTTTAATCAATGGCGTGGATATTCGATTAAAAGAGTTACTGCTTCAAAAGTCCGCTGAACATGGATGGACTATTGAAAAAATGGAAATTATGCCCGACTATGTGCATATTTTCATTAAAACTACTCCAAATGATTCTCCTATTTTTATCGTCAGCCAACTCAAAGGTTACACCTCTTCCGTATTGAGAAAGGAATTTGATTGGCTGAAATCTCGTTTACCGACCCTTTGGACTCGTTCCTATTATGTTGAAAGTATAGGACACATTTCAGAGGATAGTATCAAAAAATATATTGAAGACCAAAAAATAAAATAGTCCCCAAATGTAGCGCGGAGGGCTTGCACACAACCTCAATATCCTTCGGCATATTATCGCTGATATCCCCCAGCTAAAGCTTGGGGGCTTTACGCTCTTATATCGTAAAGTCATAAGTTGACCGGCCAAATTTTACTACATTTAGGTACGCTTCACCTACGCCAACGTACCTCATGAATGATCCAAGTCTTTCTGACCGCATTGATTTTCTGACAAATCCGTCTTCTTTTTCGGAACCTACCGCAACGGTTGAGATCCGGCAGACGCATATTTCGGTCGTAGCGCTTACGGATCGGTATGTGTATAAGTTAAAAAAACCGGTGCTGTTTGATTTTCTGGATTTTTCGACGCTCGAAAAACGGCTGTACTACTGCGAAGAAGAAATCCGCCTGAACCGTCGGCTGAGTCCACAGCTGTACGTAGGGCTGTTGCCGCTTTATTTTGCGAACGGCCAACTGAGCTTTGAACCGGGCGGCAGGTTGGTCGACTACGTGATTCAGATGCACCGCCTGCCGGAGGAAGGAATGCTCGTACATCAGATTCGGCAGGACGATTTTCCGCTGCACAGGCTGGACAACATTGCGGCCCGCCTGCTGGACTTTTACCAAACTCAACTTAGCAAACCGGAATTAACGCCTTACGGAAATCACTCGCATATTCGGCACACCATCGAAGACGTTTTTCACGGCTTTGAGCTACGGCCAACGCCCGCTCAGTCGGCGCCGATACCGCAGGTAATTAAGAAGTATTTGTTTGATTTTCTGGATCAGCATGCAATCCTGTTTGCCCAACGCGAACAACAACACCGGATTGTTGAAGGCCACGGCGACTTGCGCACGGAGCATATTCATACTACCTGGGCAGAAGAGATCAATGTGTACGACTGCCTCGAATTTGACAAGAAATTAAGAACCGTAGACTGGCTTAATGATGTAGCTTTTTTGCTGATGGACCTGGACTACCGCCACCGCAACGACCTGTCGCGGCGGCTCGAAACCACCTGGTTGTCGGCTTTGGAAACCGAACCCGTAACCAATCTCCTGACTTTCTACAAAACGTACCGAGCCTGTGTGCGGGCGAAGATCAACGGGCTGACTTCGGTTGAAGAGGAAGTGCCCGCCGCAAAGCGCGAAGAAAGTCGGCAGAAGGCCTACGGCTACTATCAACTGGCGCTGCGCTACGCTGTACTGGGTGCGGGGCCAACCGTGTTGCTTTGCATGGGTGGCGTGGCAAGCGGCAAGTCAACCCTTGCCGCCAGGCTCGCCCAATGGTTTAACTGTCAACATCTTAACTCTGATCAGATTCGCAAGCAGCAGGCCGGGCTTGATCCGCTTACGCGGCTGCCGGATCACCTGCGCGCCAAACTTTATACTCCCGAAAATACCCAACACGTGTACGAGGCACTTTGGCAACAAGCCCGACAACAAATCGACAAACAAGGTTTGGTCGTGCTGGACGCAACTTTTCGGCAACAGGAATACCTCCAAACGCTTGTCGCCAATTGCCACACGCACGGAATTTGCCTGCTGATTTTGCACACGACGGCTCCCGAAGCGGTGGTGCTGACACGGCTTAAAAAAAGAGAAACGGAGCCGGGCGTGTCGGATATGCGGCTTTCGGACTATTCGCCCGAAATCTTTCAGGTTGGCTATGAGCCGGATTCCCTTGCGCCGCAGGTACTCACCGTCAGCACCGAACGACCTCCCGAAGACCTGCTGCTTCAAACAGTTTTGCCGTGGTTTCGCGAGTTAAACAATTGAAAAACTTTCCTCGGCTTTGGTGGTAATTTCTACAACTGAGACTTTGGTCAACAGTTCATCAAAGGTGGAGTCACGTTTGAGGCGGTTTTCAAACTTGATGTGAAGTTTTGTGGCTGTATCCAATTCCATATAAATAACGGCCAAACCCGTCTCAGAATCCTCCGTTGGCTCATCTGCTTTCCACATTTTGCGGATATAGTCCATATTGTACAGTTCGTCTTCGCCGTCGATTCTCAGGTAATTTGTCATATATAAAATAGTAAGGTGAGTAAAAATTGATTTTGTTCAAAAGTCATACCCGTACTTTTGAGGTGATGGCGAGCTTGCCCGCGGATAGCGTAGATTTCTACGATTATTAAAAATTTACAGGCTAAACGGCACATTAGAAAAAGTTTTCTAATGTGCCGTTTTTTATTTCGCCATCCTTTTTAAAAGAGATAATTTTGAAGAAACAGAATTCCTACATTTTTATGCACGAAATTTCTTTGGTACGAAACGTCTTTCGCACGCTTGAAGAAGAGTTTCCAAACGATATTGACAAAGTACGAACCATTCGGCTTAAAGTTGGTCTGCTTTCCAATGTGCAGCCGATTCTGATGCAAAATGCTTTTCAGGCAGTGCTCGAAGACGAACCCCGCTATCGCAAAACGTCCCTGGAAGTTGAGGTTCTGCCCATTTTGATTTATTGTGACGTCTGCGACAAAACCACCGAAGTGCATAATTACCGCTTTGCGTGCAGCTGTGGCAAACCCAGCCGACAGGTGGTGCAGGGCGAAGAGTTGTTGATCAGTACCATTGATTTTGACTAATTTAATTACAAAAAATATCTATGAAACCTAAATCAAATCAAGCAGCGGTGGGGTCGGTGCAGTGCGACAACACCACCATGAACTTGCTGAAAGTCAACGATTTTGTGGCCAAAGCTATCCGCGACCGACTGCCGGGTATTTTGGTGGTAAATATTTGTTCATCGCCCGGTAGCGGCAAAACTACGCTGCTGCAGGAAACCGGCAAACGGCTGAAAGACCGCCTGAATATGGCCGTTCTCGTGGGCGACCCCGAAACCGAGCGCGACGCCATTCGCATGCGTGACGTCGGGATCAATGCGCTGCAAATTGTTACCGGCGGCATGTGCCACATCGAAGCGCAGATGATTTATCAGGCGCTCGATCACCTGGATTTGACGGGTGTAGATGTGCTCATCATCGAAAATGTGGGCAATCTGGTTTGTCCGGCTGCATTTGATCTGGGCGAAGATTACCGCGTGACGGTGTTGGCGAGTACCGAAGGCGACGACAAACCCCGCAAATATCCCCGCATGTTTTTGACAAGCGAGTTGCTGCTGGTTTCCAAGGCCGATCTGCTGCCGTATGTTCCTTTTTCGGTAGAGGCCGTAACGGAAGATGCCCGCGCTGTGAATGCTGATATTGAGGTAATTACTCTTTCGAGCCTGAAAGGCGAAGGAATGGACGCCTGGTGCGCATGGCTGGAAGAAAAAGTGCAGGAAAAAAAGGCGAGTCTCATACCGGCATAGTGTGTACTTTTTTAATTAAAAACGAACCTCCAATTTTTCCTTTTCAGCGTGACAAAGACCTTCCTCATTCAGCTTTCAGGACTTGTGCAGGGAGTGGGGTTTCGGCCTTTGGTCTATCAGATTGCGCGTGAAAAGCAGTTACGGGGCACGGTGAGTAACGGGTCAGAAGGCGTACGTCTGACGCTCTTGCTGAAAGACGAGCAAGCCGCCCAACAGGTCGTAGACGAGATTGTCCTCCGGGCACCGGCTTTGGCCCAAATTACAGAAGTTACTGTAAAAGAAATTAATAATCAGTTCTTTGAAAATTTTGCAATCGTTCAAAGCCACGAAACAGCGCAGGTTACGCTCCTGCTTACGCCCGATTTTGCGCTATGTCCGGCCTGCCAACACGAGCTAACCGACCCGACCGACCGCCGGTTTCGGTACCCGTTTATCAGTTGTACGCAATGCGGGCCCCGGTTTTCGAGCATCACGCAGCTACCCTACGACCGACCGCAAACAACGATGGCCGAGTTTCCGCTTTGTGCAGCATGTCAGGCCGAATACGATGCGCCCACCGAGCGGCGGTTTTATGCCCAAACCACGGCTTGTCCGGCCTGCGGGCCTCAACTAGCCTGGTACGAAGTGCAAAATGGCGAGGCGGTTCTTTCCATAGGGCAGGATTCAAACATGATTTTAAAGCAGGTGACGCAGGTACTCAATCAGGGTAAACTCGTAGCCGTCAAAGGGATTGGCGGGTATCTGTTGCTTGGTGACGCTACTAACGCCGAAACGGTACAGCAGCTCAGATCCCGTAAGCATCGGCCCACTAAACCTTTTGCGCTACTCTATCCCAATTTGGAAGCTGCTCAGCGAGAGGTACTTGTGCGTGAGCAGGAAGCCGAAGCTCTATTAAGTTCGGCGGCGCCGATAGTGCTGCTGAGGCGTTTGTCGGGAGCTACGGTGGTAGAAGACGTAGCGCCCGGCCTGCAACAGTTGGGGGTCATGTTGCCGTATGCGCCGCTTTTGGCGCTTATTTCGGCTGATTTTGGCAAACCACTCGTAGCGACAAGCGGCAATCTCAGCGGAAATCCGATTGTGTTTGAGGACGAAAAAGCGCTGGCGCAACTTCCGCAGGTAGCGGATTTTATCCTGACGCATAATCGCCGGATTGTGGTTCCGCAGGATGATTCGGTGGTACGGTTCACGGAAGGAAGTGGCCAGAAAATTGTAGTTCGCCGGAGTCGCGGGGCGGCACTTGTGCTGAACCTTGCGGGCGTGCCGGATCATTCGGGTTGTTTTTTGAGCATGGGTGCTTCTATGAAAGGGACTTTTGCGCTCTATACTTTGAAACAATTGTACGTAAGTCAGTACATGGGTGACCTTGAAAGCTACGAAACGCAGCAAAGTTTCCGTCAATCGCTGGCTCATTTGCTGCATATTCTTGCTGTTTCTCCTGAACAACAGGTAAAAGGTATTTTTGCCGATGCACATGAAGGTTACTTTTCTACGCAGCTGGCGCTGGAATTAGGTAAAAAATGGTCGGTACCGGTTCATAAAGTTCCGCATCATGCGGCTCATTTTTGTGCCGTACTTGCCGAAAATAATCTGCTGAATATCTCTGAGTCCGTGGCTGGCATTGTTTGGGACGGTGCCGGTTTTGGCCCGGACGATGGGCAGATTTGGGGCGGCGAGTTTTTTATTTATTCCAATAAAAAAATAGAAAGGGTTGCACATTTCGATTATTTCGAGTCGATGCTGGGAGACAAAATGGCGCGCGAACCACGCATTTCGGCGCTGTGTCTTTGTAAAAATATTCCGCAGGCAACAGAACTATTGAAACCTAAATTTTCCGAAAAAGAACGACAGATTTATCAAAAAATGCTTGCACAAAATACGCTTAAAACCAGTTCAGCAGGCAGGCTTTTTGACGGCGTCGCCTCGCTCCTCGGCCTGGGCGACCGCCAAAGCTACGAGGGACAAGCCGCCCTTCGGCTGGAACAACTGGCAGCGGGCTATTTTCGTACGCACGGGCTGTCGTCTTTGGATTCATACCTCCCGGATTTTACCGCTACCGGGCTACTATCCACGCAGCAAATGATTCGGGGCGTTGTACAGGATTTAGCAGACGAAAAGCCGAAGGATTGGATCGCCGCAAAATTCCACCTGTCGCTCGTTGGGTGTATTGCAGCATTTGCGCGGCAGCAGGCGGTAACGAAAATTGCATGCAGTGGCGGTGTTTTTCAGAATGCCGTTTTGGTTGACTTGCTGTTGGCTACCCTGGGAAAGGAGTTTGAACTTTATTTTCACAAAGAATTATCACCCAATGATGAATCGGTTTCGTATGGTCAAATGGCCTATGGACTTCTTACTTATTTCTAATCTCATTAAACCCTTATACGTATGTGCCTGGCAATTCCCGGAAAAATAAAATCAATTGATTATCAGTATAATGGAGCCGTAAAAATGGCTAAAATTCTTTTTGGAGGAATAACCAAAGAGGCTAGTCTGGAAATGGTTCCGCATGCCGAAATCGGCGACTATGTGCTTGTGCACGTGGGCGTGGCCATTAGTGTGGTCAATGAAGAGGAAGCCCAAAAGACGTTCCGGTATCTGGAAGAAATCGGAGAACTGGACGAACTGGTGGAAGCTTCGCAAATTGACCGCCACGACGGCCCCGGTCTGGATCAGTAATCATCGATTGAACCTTATTTTCTCCTTACCCTATGAAATTCTTAACGGAATACCGCGACCCCGAAGTGGTCGAAAGCTACGTTGGTGAGTTGCACAAAATCACGACCCGCCCCTGGACCATCATGGAAGTTTGCGGTGGACAAACCCACAGTCTTGTCAAAAACGGCCTGCTCGATTTACTACCCGAAAATGTACGGATGGTGCACGGGCCGGGCTGTCCGGTATGCGTAACTCCCGTTCATTTGATCGACAAAGCGGTCTATTTGGCGGAGGAAAAAGGTGTCATTATGTGCTCGTTTGGGGATATGATTCGCGTGCCGGGCTCCCGAAAAAGCCTGCTGGAAGCCAAAGCCGGCGGGGCTGATGTACGTATTTTGTACTCGCCGCTCGAAGCCGTCAAAATAGCGCAGCAGCATCCGGACCGCGAGGTTGTGTTTTTTGCTGTTGGCTTCGAAACTACGGCTCCTGCCAATGCACTGTCGGTCGTTCACGCCCAGCGTTTGGGTCTCACCAATTACTCCATTTTGGCCTCGCACGTACTCGTGCCGCCCGCAATTGATGCCGTCATGAATGACGAAGACGTACGGATACAGGGTTTTCTGGCAGCGGGCCACGTCTGTACTATTATGGGAATCAGCGAATATTATGGATTGGTAGAAAAACACAAAATCCCGATGGTCGTCACGGGTTTTGAGCCCGTAGATCTTTTGCAGGGCATTTTGATGACCGTCCGGCAGCTGGAAGCAGGACGGGCTACGCTTGAAAATCAATACAGTCGGGTAGTTCCTGCCGAAGGAAACCCCGAAGCGCAGCGGGTCATACAGCAGGTTTTTGAAGTTACCGACCGCGAGTGGCGGGGCATTGGCACCATTCCGCACAGTGGCCTGGAAGTGCGGCCTGAGCTTGCGGCTTTTGATGCGAACCGTAAATTTTCGGTCTCGATTCCGAAAGTACCGGAGTGCGTCGATTGTATTGCCGGACAGGTATTGAAAGGGATCAAAAAACCCTATGAATGTAGTCAGTTTGGTAAAAAATGTACCCCCGAAAATCCGCTAGGCGCACCCATGGTATCGTCGGAAGGAGCCTGCGCAGCTTATTTTCACTTTTCGGGAGTTGGGCTTTAATAAAATGATAGTCAATGTTTTATGAATAAATTTTTTCTTGAAATACTAGTTAAAAGGAGATGCACTTACGTATGAGAAAAGGTTGTACCACAGTTTTGTTTTTACTTTTTGGTGTGGTCGCCTACGCTCAAAACTTTCCATTAAAAGGGATTGTTTTTCAGGGACTTACCAACAAGCCTTTGGCCGGAGCCACCGTTCAGCTAGACGATGATCCGGCCTTGATTCGTACGACCAACGAAGTAGGGGAATTTGTTTTTCAGGATATTCCGGCAGGCTCTTATCAGGTGCAGGTAACGTTTATTGGCTTTGAACGTGTGCAAAAAAGTGTGAGTGTTCCGCAAAAGCAACCCGTCCTTTTTTCGCTTACAACCCAATCCGTTGAACTGGAAGAGGTTAAAGTGCATACCCAACAGGCACATCAGCGACAGCTAATCAATAAAATTGATATTAGCCTGCGGCCGATCATTAATTCTCAGGAAGTGCTTCGGCAGGTACCGGGGCTTTTTATTGGGCAACATGCGGGTGGCGGCAAGGCAGAGCAGATTTTTTTGCGTGGATTTGATATTGACCACGGCACAGACGTACAACTCACCGCCGACGGCATGCCGGTCAATATGGTTTCGCATGCGCACGGGCAGGGCTATGCCGATTTGCACTTTATTATCCCTGAGTTGATTGAACAGGTAGCGTTCAAAAAAGGGCCTTACTCGGCAGAACACGGCAATTTTGCCACCGCAGGCTGGGTCGATTTTCGCACCCGGGACGTACTGGACCGGAGTTTTGTGAAAGCCGAAATCGGGCAGTTTGATACTTTTCGCGTGCTGGGTGCGGTTGATTTGCTGAGTCAAAAAGCCAAACAAAATAACCAATCGGCGTTTCTCGCTACGGAATACAATTTCTCAAATAGCTATTTTGATTCTCCGCAACGATTTAATCGGTTCAATACTTTGGGGAAATATTTTGGGAAAATCAGCCCATCTACGTACCTGAACGCTTCTTTTTCGGCCTTTTGGAGCAAGTGGAATCACTCCGGACAAATTCCGGACCGGGCGGTTGAGTCCGGGCAAATCTCGCACTATGGCGCAATTGACGATACCGAAGGAGGCGAAACGTCACGGACGAATGTCAACCTGCAATTTTTGACGACTACGCCTCGGGGGCATTTAATGAAAAATCAGGTTTATTACACCAACTATACGTTTGAGCTTTTTTCCAATTTCACTTTTTTTCTGGATGATCCCATCAACGGTGATCAGATCAGGCAATTTGAAAAACGAAACCTTTTTGGCTACAACGGCAGCTACACCGTGCAGGGAAAGCGTTCAGAAAGCACCGTGGGCGTCACCTACCGCCACGATCTGACGCAGGATTCGGAACTTTCGCAAACTCTGAACCGAACCCAAATCCGAAATCGCCTGCAATATGGCGATGTCAATGAGGCCGCTGTGGGAGTTTATGTAGATCATAACCTGACGATAAATTCTCAGCTTGGTGTCAATATTGGCCTGCGATATGATATTTTTACTAATCGCTATGAAGATAAACTCGGAGTAATTTCCGGGCGGGCGTCGAGTGGAATTTTCCTGCCCAAACTGAATGTCTATTATACACCCAATTCCACGCTGCAATTTTACGTCAATAGCGGCAAAGGGTACCACTCCAACGATACGCGGGTGGTAGTGCCGCAGGGAGGCCGGCAGATTTTACCCCCTGCCTATGGCACCGACCTGGGGCTTAACTGGAAACCTTTTCCACGGTTATATATCAATGCCGCCGCCTGGTACTTATGGATGGATCAGGAATTTGTGTACGTAGGCGATGCGGGCGTAGTGGAGCCCGGCGGAAAAACCCGGCGGGAGGGCGTAGAACTTTCGGCCCGCTATCAGATTCTCCCGGTACTTTTTCTGGATGTCGATGTAAATCTGACCAAACCGCGCGCTTTGGGCGAGGAAGCGGGACAAAATTATATTCCACTTGCTCCAACGTTTACTTCCATTGGCGGCCTCACGATTCAGGGTAAAAAAGCATTCAGTGGCTCGCTGCGCTACCGCTACATGGCCGACCGCCCCGCCAATGAAGACAATAGCCTGATAGCAAAAGGGTATTTGATCAGTGACGCACAACTCAACTATACCCGCAAAAATTATGTGCTCGGGCTGACGGTCAATAACCTGCTCAATACCAAATGGAAAGAAACTCAATTTGCGACCGAAAGCCGATTGTTTGACGAAGCACAACCCGTGGAAGAGATTCATTTTACGGCAGGAAGTCCTTTTTTTGCCCGGCTTTCATTTACCAAATTCTTTTAATCAACTCCACTTCAAAACCTTCCTATGATCGCTCTTACCTGCCCCATGCCTCAGCTTGATTTTGATGTGATTACCCTCGGTCATGGCAGCGGTGGTATTCTGACGTCCAAATTACTTGCAGCGGGTGTATTTGACTTACTCAAAAACCCGCTACTCGACACGCACCACGACGGCGCCGTTTTTGAACTGTCCGGCCCGTTGGCTTTTTCTACCGATAGCTACGTCATTTCACCGATTTTTTTTCCGGGAGGAAACATTGGAGAACTAGCCGTGAACGGTACCGTGAATGATCTGGCCATGTGCGGGGCCGTACCGAAGTATCTTTCCCTTAGTTTTATTATTGAAGAAGGTCTGCCCATGAGCGAATTCTGGGAGATTCTGGTCGCTATAAAATTTGCTGCCGAACGAGCCGGAGTTTCCATTGTGACGGGCGACACCAAGGTGGTGGAGAAAGGAAAAGGTGATAAGATTTTTATAAATACCTCGGGTATCGGACAAGTGCATCCGCAGGCAAAAATTTCGACAACCTATATTCAGCCGGGCGATAAACTGATTGTGTCGGGCTACGTGGCTACGCATGGCATTGCCATTATGTCGGTGCGGGAAGGGCTTGATTTTGAGACGGATCTAGTGAGTGATACGGTCAATTTGAATCATGCTGTCAAGAGTCTTCTGGACGAATTTGGTTCCGCTATTCATCTCCTGCGCGATCCTACGCGCGGCGGCGTTGCCACGGTTCTCAACGAAATTGCGCGCGATTGTAGCCTGGGAATTGATATTATGCAAGAGCAAATTCCGGTTTTGGACGATGTCGCCGGAGCCTGCGAACTGCTGGGACTTGATCCGCTGTATGTAGCCAATGAAGGCATTTTTCTGGCGTTGGTTGCCGCTGACGTAGCCGATCAGGTATTGACAAAGTTGCGTGAAACTGACGTGGGCAAACAGGCCGCAATCATTGGCGAAGTAGTGCCGGAGCACCCCGCACAGGTAGTACTGACAAGCCGCATTGGCGGCAAACGGGTTGTTAATATGCTGGTAGGTGAGCAACTCCCGCGTATTTGTTAATAGGTCTTTTTCACCATTAAGGAATTAAGAAAAGTAAGCACAACTTGTTTCAAAGAAAAAATTAAACCCTCAAAAACTCCTCAAATGACAAAAAAAGAAGTAACTCAACTCTCCTACGACATTGTAGGTGCCAGTATTCAGGTGCATAAAGAACTGGGCCCCGGACTTATGGAAAATATCAATTACCAGCAGTTTAAAACCAATGGTTAATGAATTTATAGAGCTTTACCAGACTAATCAATGACCATTACTTCCGAAACCTACACTGCTTCGCTGAACACCCTGCCTCCTGTTGTGCGCCAAATAACGGTTTTTAAGGGTGATCCTGACAGTCCTTTTTTGGCACCCCGGGGTGTTTGGTTACACACAAACGGGCTGATCGTGGCTGACACTGGTCAAAATCGGGTGTTTATCTGGAATAAAATTCCTGGTACAGAATATGCCACCGCCGATGTGGTGCTTGGGCAACTCGATACAACCGACACCGGACGAAACTCCGGCTCCGGTGTAACGAGCCATACGTTGCAATATCCTTCCGGTGTATGGTCCGACGGAACGCGATTAATCGTAGCCGATGCCTGGAATCACCGGGTGCTGATCTGGAATTCGTTTCCGACCACTCACGGGCAGGCCGCCGATGTAGTACTGGGGCAGCCGGATTTTGAACAAAATCAACCCAATGTGATGGGCATCGGCAGTATACCCTCTGCGCAGTCGCTGCATTGGCCGTATGGTGTTTTTTCGGATGGCAAAAGCCTGTGGATCGCTGATACCGGAAATCGGCGGGTGCTGTTTTTTGAAGAAATTCCGACTCAAAATTTTACCGCCGCAAGTGGAGTCATCGGAAAACCAGCCTTTAATGTACGGGATTATGAAAATCATGAGCCCATTTGGCCGTATTCTGTACGACTCAATGAGGCAGGGAGCCTGATAATTGCTGATACACAGTATTACCGGGTTTTGCTTTGGAATCGCTGGCAGGATGCACCCCTGAAACCCGCCGATGTGATTATTGGCCAACCTGATTTTGACGCCAATGGAATGAATCAGTTTAGTCTTATTCCTAAACAAAACTCACTCAGTTGGACGTATGATGCTTTTTTTTATAAAAATGGACTTTTCGTGGCCGATACAGGCAATAGCCGTTTGCTGTGGTTTGAGAAGGTTCCCACGCACAACGCAGCGCCTGCCGACAACCTGATTGGGCACCTGAATTTTGCTACCGGCAGCGAAAATTCAAACTCTCGCTACGGAACGGAACATCAGCTTTACTGGCCGTTTTCCCTGAGCGTTGCCGGGTCGTGGATGGGCGTAGCCGATACCGGAAACCACCGGATTATGCTTTATGAACTCAATGATCCTGCTTAGTTAACCTTTAACCCAAAAATCTAACCCTCAACTTTGATTACAGAATGGAAGCAACTCCCTTACTTTTTGCGGCACTTGTTGGGTTTGGTCATGCCTTTGAGGCCGATCACCTCGTGGCGGTAAGTACGCTCGTTACCCGCCGAAACAACGCCCGCCTGGCTGTTAAAGATGGCTTTTTCTGGGGACTTGGGCACACGTCCACGCTTTTACTGATTGGCAGTATATTTGTGTTGGGCCGGCTCGTTGTTCAGGAAGAATTATTTCGATTTCTGGAAGCAGGAGTTGGCCTCATGCTCATTGGTTTGGGTGGATTTCGTCTGATGCAGATGGGCCGAAAATCCCATACCCATAGCCACAATCACGCACATGACTCCCAGCACTCGCTGGCCTATGGCGTGGGCCTGCTGCACGGCCTGGCCGGAAGCGGGGCCCTGATGATGTCCGTGTTGGCTACACTCACCGATGCTGCCAGTTCTATGGCTTACCTGCTGATATTTGGTATAGGTTCGGTGGCCGGAATGATCCTTGCTGCGGGGATTTTCAGCGTTCCATTTTCAGAAAAAGTAATGCAGAATCCGGTGGTGCAAAAAGCGCTGACGATCTTCTCGTCGGTACTTTGTATTGGATTGGGAGGAAAGGTGTTACTTGAAAATTTGTTGTAAAAAATGGAATATAACGAAGCCGATTTTGTCGAATATGCCTTTAAAGAAATGGGAATATCCATTTTGAAACGGGAGGGCAAGTACTTTTTTCTGGCCAATAATTTTGAGGTAGAAGTTGAGGGAAAAGATTTGTACCGGCTCTCCAATGCCGGTTGGGTCATTTCTCCTTTTCACGACATTGGCGCTCTTTGTAATTTCATAAAGGCCAATGCAAGCTAATCTAAACAACCTGCCAATGCTTCACGAACTTTGGATTGTAGCGCTTTCAGAAAGCCAATCGGTGCCCAATCGCTACGCACTGATTTTGGAAGACACGGTTTCCAAACGCCGTATTCCACTGATTATTGGCGTGGCCGAAGCGCAGGCGATTGCGATTCCGATGGAAAAAATGACGCCCGGTCGCCCGCAAACGCATGACTTGCTGGCTACGGTAATCCGTCAACTCGATGCGACGGTGAAGCATGTGGTCATCAATCGCTTTGAGCAGGGCGTGTTTTTTGCCTCTGTTTTTTTAGAAAAATCAGCTGTACTTATGGAAATAGACGCCCGCCCGTCCGACGCCATTGCGTTAGCGGTACGAATGGGCTGTTCGATTTTTGCAGAAGAAGCAATCATTGAGCAATCGGCCTACTATTTTGATGAAAAAACCCGGGACAAAAAAGGTTCTTACGCCGAGTATACGCTGGATGAACTGGAAGAATTGCTCAAAAAAATTATTGCCAAAGAAGACTACGAAAGCGCTGTGCGTGTAAGAGAAGCAATCGAGCGCCGAAAAGCGGGCGGGATGTCCTAACTTTGTGGCATGACTACCCGCCAACTTATCATTCAATCAGCCTTATTTTTATTCAACCGCTTTGGGTTTGTGAATGTGCGCCTGCAACACATTGCCGACGAAGCCGGTATCAGTGTGGGCAATTTGGCGTATCATTTCAAAACCAAGGATGACATCGTGGAGCATATCTACGAAGAAATTGTGGAAGAACAAAAACGTCTGCTTTCAGACCTGCGCATGATTCCGCTATTCGTAAACCTGGATGAACATTTGCAAAATATCTTTCAGATTCAGCAGAAATACAGCTTTTTCTTTACCGATTCGCTGGAAGTCCTCCGGGCCTACGGCAGCATCAAGCGCAAGCACCGCGAGCATTTGCAGTGGCAGACGATCCAAACCCGTCTTTTTCTCGAATTCAATGTAGCGCGTGGGGCGTTGCTCCCCTCCAAAGAACCCGACAGCCTGGGGCAACTGGCTAGTCGCTACGTATTTTATACCAATGCCTGGCTAAGTTATGAAATCGTGTCGGGGCATAGCATGCAGGATATTTCAGCCGAAATTTTTAAATCTGCCGTATGGGCACTTCTAGCCCCGTATTTTTCACTTACCGGCCTGAATGAATATCAGCAGATGAGAAATCTGCCATTTGATGGGCAAGGGTAAGTTTAGAAAAAATTTTCCAATTTAGCCGGGCATTGTTTAGCTTTGTTTACTTAACGCACCCGAAAGTCTATGAAACCCAAATTCCAAATGGATGCTGCTGCCTACACTGCCCTCATGCAGGGTATGAACGAGCAGTACTTTGTGGAAAAAAAAGGGAATCTTCTGGATTTCAGATTATACTACGATGACTTGTGGCTGGCCGACACGGCTGTCGTTGATGTGGTTCACCGCAGCAAAGGCGAATGGGCCGTAGATTTAATTTTTGCAAATATTCACAATCCCTTGAAGTTTATCAGGCGCTACATTACGTCGCATCCCTGCCCCAAAAGAGCCGCGCAGAAAGCAGAATTTATGCGGCGATTGGCGGCCAAAGATCAGCGCGGAACGTTAATTGTCAGTATTCAATCGTTGGAAATGTGTCAGAATTGAACAGGAATGTATAATACCAAACAAAAAATACTGGAAGCATCGGTTCGCCTTTTTAATGAAAATGGCATTGATAGCGTCAGGCTTCAGCAAATTGCTGAGGAGGTAGGCATCAGTGTTGGCAATTTGGCCTATCATTACAAGAACAAAGAAGCGATTATTGAATCCGTATACGAGCAGGTATTTGAAGAATTTGATCAGATTTTCCGAAACTACCTGGCTGCGCCAACGCTTCATGATTTCGATAATCAGGTTACAAATTTTTATCACTTTTTTACCAGAAACCATTTTTACCTCTCCGAATTTTTTAAAGCTAGCCTTACCAAAAGCCCACAATTGCAGCAATGGCAAACGTACGTAGTCAAAATGATGATTCAGTTGCGTAGCCGGATTCAGTTTTTTGTCATGAACGGCCTCATGCTACCCGCTACACAGCCTGGTCAGTATGAGCAATTGGCAGAACAAATCTGGATGTCGCTGGTATTTTATATTCCAAAATGCAATATGATTGGTCAACCGCTGGAACTGGCGCATTACAAGAAAAGCGTCTGGAATCTCGTTCAGCCGCACTTTACGTCAGAGGGAACCAGCGAATATACCTCTACTATTCTTCCGCAATTGCACTAATAATTTTTACAAAACTGATACGCGTCATTCCATAGAATTCGGGGAAAAGATAAATTGTCAAAATATTTAGAAAATAATTTCTAAATTTAGAAACCATTTTCTAAATTGCACAAGTGATAAATGTTATCACCAAAGTACAATAACGATTGGCTATCATCTTAAACCCTCTTGCAACTTATGGCAAACGTTTTATGGCTTCAGGGAGGCGCGTGTAGTGGCAATACCATGTCCTTTCTCAATGCCGAAGAGCCCACCGTCATCGATCTGGTTACAGATTTTGGCGTAAACATTCTTTGGCATCCATCCATTGGTCTCGAAATCGGAGAACAGGTTACTCAACTATTGCGCGACATCATCGCCGGAACTGTCGTCTGTGATATTCTTGTCTATGAAGGCAGTATTATTGAAGGCCCGCACGGCACCGGTACCATGAACTACTTCTGCGACCGCCCCATGAAAGACTGGGTAAAAGAGCTGGCCGCCGTTTCGGGCTTTGTGGTAGCTATTGGCGACTGTGCTACCTGGGGAGGGATTCCGGCCGTGGAGCCTAATCCATCCGAATCTACCGGAATGCAGTTTTTGAAAAAAGAAAAAGGTGGTTTTCTGGGCGCAGGCTACACCTCCAAAGGTGGTCTTCCGGTCATCAACATTCCCGGCTGTCCGGCTCACCCCGACTGGATTACGCAGATTCTGGTAGCAATTTCTACCGGCCGCATCGGCGACGTACTGCTCGACGAATACCATCGCCCTAAAACGTTTTTTACTGATTTTGTACAAACCGGCTGTACCAACGTTGTCAATTTTGCCAATAAAATAGATGGTGGTTTTGGAAAACGTGGCAACGGCTGTCTTTTCTATGAAGTCGGTTGCCGTGGGCCCATGACCCGCGCAAGCTGTAATCGGATTTTGTGGAACCGTCATTCGTCCAAAACCCGAGCCAATCACCCGTGTTTGGGCTGTACCGAACCGGGCTTTCCGCACAATGATCTTGTCAAAGGAAGTATTTTCAAAACCATGAAGTATTTGGGAGTTCTGCCGCAGGAAGTTCCGTCGGGAAATTCAAAACTGGGCTACTACATGCGCGCAGGCTTTGAAAAAACCATGCATGCTCTGGAAGTGGCGGTGGGCGTTGAAAAATCTCATTCTGATGGTTCTAAATAATTCGTACGGAATTAATATATAAAAAAGACAATGGCAATCAAAAAAGAACTTAATATATCGCCCGTTGGACGGGTAGAGGGCGACCTCGATGTAAAGGTGTACATGGAAGACGGTGTCGTGACGCGTGCGCATACGCAAGCGGCTATGTTTCGTGGTTTTGAACGCATTATGGCCGGAAAAGACCCGCAGGCGGGCCTGATCGTAACGCCGCGTATTTGTGGCATTTGTGGGGGTTCTCACCTTTACTGCGCGTCCTCGGCGCTTGATACCGTATGGAAAACTACCCTGCCACCCAATGCACTCCTGCTGCGGGCAATTGGTCAGGCAACAGAAACGATTCAGTCTATTCCGCGCTGGTTTTATGCCATTTTTGCTACGGATATGGCCAATAAAAAGTTTGCCAATAAGCCGTTGTACGATGAAGTAGTCCGGCGATTTGCAGCCTACGTCGGCACGTCGTTTCAGCAGGGCGTAGTAGCATCAGGCCGTCCGGTGGAGGTGTACGCTATTTTTGGCGGACAGTGGCCGCACTCATCCTACATGGTGCCCGGTGGCGTCATGTGCGCTCCTACGTTGAAAGATGTAACCCGGGCGCATGCGATCATGAATCAGTTTCGGAAAGATTGGCTCGAATCTATTTGGCTGGGTTGCTCTATTGAGCGCTATATGCAGATTCAGTCGTGGGATGACCTGATGGCCTGGTCCGAAGAAAATGAATCGCAGCGCAATTCAGATTTAGGGCTGTTCTTACGGGCAGGAATCGAATTTGGCCTGCACAAGTTTGGTCAGGGTGTGGGTAAATTTATTGCTACGGGCACCTACCTGCACAAAGATCATTACCAAAAACCAACCATAGAAGGCCGCAACGCCGCGCTGATTAGCCGTTCCGGTTTTTATGATGGAAAAAAATACCATGAATTTGACCACCTCCAAATCAAAGAACACGTCAATCATGCGTGGTATCAGGATGTAGCCGCTGCTCACCCCTGGGACGAGCCGCTGCCTACGCCGCTGGTATCGCAACCGCTGGAACATTCGGATTTTGCCGGAAAATATTCCTGGTCCAAAGCACCCCGCTACATGGACTATGCCGCCGAGGCCGGGCCGTTGGCGCGCGTGCTCATGAATGCAAATCCTGATAATTTGCTGCCGCACCAAATCTACGACCCGCTGTTTGGGGATGTGATGGAAAAAATGGGCCCGAATATCTTTACCCGTGTGTTGGCCCGAATGCACGAAGCCTGCCGTTTGTATGAAAATATCGACGAATGGCTGCGGCAAATTGACCTCAACGGCGAGTTTTATATCAAACCCGAAGAGCGCGATGGCAAAGGGTTTGGGGCTACCGAAGCGGCTCGTGGGGCGTTGGCACATTGGATTGAAATAGAAAACGGCGTCATCAAAAACTATCAGGTAATGGCTCCCACGACCTGGAATGTTGGCCCGAACGATGAAAAGAACAACCCCGGCCCAATTGAAGCAGCCCTCGAAGGAACCGAAATCGAAGATCCGCACGATCCCGTAGAAGTAGGCATGGTGGCCCGCTCGTTTGACTCCTGCCTGGTCTGTACTGTACACGCACACGATCAGAAAACAGGGAAACAATTGGCGAAATTTAAGTTATAATCTACTACATTACACCCGGCGTGTAACTCGCACCCGCAAAGTTATTTGCGGGTGTTTTAGTTCGTAAACTCTATGAATCAGGAAGTGATAACTACCAAAAGGACGGCCATCATGGGCTTCGGAAATCCCGTGCGCTCCGACGATGGCGTCGGCTGCTATGTGATTGAACAGTTAGAAAAAAAGGGAGTAGCCTCTGAGTTGATCAGTCTCTTCGACATGGGTACGGGGGCTTTTGAGGTGTTATTCAAACTGCTTGGACATCAGCGTATTATCATCGTGGATGCAGTTGTCAATACCAATGAGCCCATCGGTACGCTTTACAAAGTGCCTGCACAGGAAATAGAATCGGCTTTGATTGACGACCCGATGGTTTTCCTGCACAGTATCAAATGGGATCAGGCCCTGAGCTACGCCCGCAAAATTATGCGGGACGATTACCCCGAAGATATTACAGTCTATCTGATTGCGGTCGAAAATACAAAGCTGGAAATTGAACTGTCGGAGGAAGTAAAAACAGCAGGAGATACCGTGGTGCAGTACATTTTACAAGATATAGCCTGACGCACATGGAACTGAAAAATGGTCATATCATTATTCCCGTGAGCCTTGTAGAACAGGTTTTGCAGGGCGAGGAACAGATCAACCTTGTGTACTATCCCGAGCGCAGTCAGTTGTTGTTTGCGGGTAAATCAAAAACGTTTTTTGAAAAATTGCACGCAACCAAATGGATGCGACTGAAAAGTAAAAATGCACAGGGCGATAAAGCGCTTTTTGTCCGGGAAATTCTGCTTGACTATGACCTTGATGATTCTGACCGACCCTTGACTTATTCTGTGAAAAATACGTCAATTATTGCGGTAGAATTGTAAGAAAGCGAGCATTTGAACAGCCACTTATTTTTGTTTTCTGGAATAGTATCAACCTGAATTCGGGTACGTTTTTGAAAAATTTTCATTCAATCAAAACTCCTTTACTGTATGCTTTCCCTGTACGTAACTTCTGACGAAAAGGCGCTCGTTCAACATATAATTGATTCTGAATTTCGTTTGAACGAAGTAGTCGATGTGAAGGATCTCGCCGATGTTGGAACGGATGGAGAACATAAGCACTTGATCCTGAGAAATAAATCAATTGGTGTACCCATTGACTGGTACAATGAAGCACCGCCTTATTTGTTGCCTAATCCTATCCCGTTTTCGGCAGATACGTTGCTGGCGGTGGTATATGCCCGGCTATTTAATTACGAAAAAGCCTATCCAAGAGCAGAATCCGTCCCGGAACTGTTGCGTGACATTGACCGGATCAACAGCATTCAGCATGGAGTTGCGGTAGGGCTGCCGCCGGAACCGGAAACGTTTGATACGGCTTTTGATGAATATCGCTTCTGGCACAATCTCGCCATCATGGCGCACTATGCCGAACTGACGCACTTTGTGCATTTCAGCGTGATTCGTCGCTACTACGAACGGGCGTATGATTTAGCGCCAAACGATGAGTTTAAGGCTTTTACCGGCAAGCATTGGGCCACGCTGTTGCTCGATGCCGATGAGCTAACCGCTGCCGAACGCCTGCTGACGGAATGTATTGATTTTGCCATTTCGGAAGAAGCCACTTTTGAGCTGATGAATGTGCAGTATGGTGTGTGGATGAAACAGCTCACCGTTCCGTACGACGCAGCGTTGCTGGCCAAAATTAAAGAAAGCCTGTGGGCTATTTTGCAATACAATGAGCAACGAAATAACCCGGTACAAACGGCTTTGCTGCTGATTGATGCGTCGCAGGTGGCCAATATTTCGGATAGCTTTTCGGAATCGTTGGGCTATATCAATCGGGCAGTGCAGCTGCTGGAAGCCGCCGAAATCCCGGAGTTGGTGGCCAATGCGCAATACCGCAAGGCAACGCTGCTGTACACCTGGGCGCAAAATGGAAATCCGCAGTTTTTTCGTCCGGCAATGGAGGCGTATCAGCAGGCAATTAAGGTATTTACGAAGGAGGCAAGCCCGGAAGTTTTTGCCGAAATCCAGCATCATTTGGGGGTAATTTACAGCGAAGTACCCGACGAAGTAAAAGTGAAGAGTATCTGGGCGGCCGTTTCGGTTAGTTCGTTCAAAGAAGCGCTGAGCTATTTTACCCGTGAAACAAATCCGTACGAATACGCCCGCATTTGCACAAGCTATGCCAACGCGCTGACCAAATTTCCGGACTCTGCACTCGTCGATAATTACACCAAAGCCCTTACATTTTACCGCGAAGCGCTGGAAGTGCGTACCGCCGATGAGTATCCGTACGAGCGCGCCCTGACGATCCTGAATTTTCTGGAAGCAGCGTGGTTTGTGGCTGTGCCCGAAAAAGAGCAACAACAGCAATTGTTTGCTGAGATGAGCGCTTTTTGCCGGGAGATCCCGACCCTCGTACCTGATCCAAAATTAGGGGAAGAAGCGCAGATTCATCAGGAGAGATTGGAAAAAGTGAAAGAATCGCTTACTTTTTCGTAGGAAAGGCAGAAATTAAGTTCTTTCAAATCTCTTCCAAAACAGAGCTTCCCGCCGAGTGATCGCCCGAAGTCCACTGCCAGGTTTCGTGCAGCCTGATTTTGCCATTTGGCATTTGTTCCGGTCGGGATTCGCAGATGCCGGTTAGTAGTTCGCCCCGGTCATTAATCTGATGGTAACGCATGTTGATGTTCCCTTGTGGATCAACTAGCCCAATGAGGTGGCCCTTGCGAATGCGCCCGCCGCTATATTCTGACGTCAGGATGTTTCCTTCCTGAATGTAGTGAAAGATAGTTTCGGCAGAAGTTTCGCCATTTTCTGTGTTCTGAACGGGCCGGAATCGTTTGTTATGATAATTCATGTGGATGGAGTAAATTAAATTGTATTTTGTTTAAAATCAGGATAGTATAAATATTTTTTAAACCTAAAAGCCGTTGGTCTCAGAAAGAAACCAACGGCTTTTTTTAGTAAAGAAAAACGGGATGCTTAGGCCAGAACAGCTTTCAGATTTTCATCAATTGCATCCAGGAATTCCTCTGTATATAGGTAATGCTCCCCGTGTTTCACGTCATTGCCATGAACAATGATGGCCAGATCTTTGGTCATTTTGCCACTCTGTACAGTATCAATACATACTTTTTCCAGGGCGTCAGCAAAGGCAATAAGCTCCTGATTGTCATCAAGTTTGCCACGGAATGCCAACCCACGCGTCCACGCAAAAATCGAGGCAATCGGATTGGTTGATGTAGGCTTGCCTTGCTGATGCTGACGGTAGTGGCGAGTCACGGTGCCGTGCGCTGCCTCAGCTTCCATTGTGCCGCCGTCGGGCGTAACCAACACAGAAGTCATCAGACCCAATGAACCAAAGCCCTGTGCTACGGAGTCAGACTGTACGTCGCCGTCGTAGTTTTTACAGGCCCACACAAACTTGCCGCTCCATTTCAAAGCAGAAGCAACCATGTCGTCAATCAGGCGGTGCTCGTACACGATACCGGCTTCTTCAAACTTGGCCTTAAATTCGTTTTGGTACACTTCTTCAAACAGATCTTTGAAGCGACCGTCATATTTTTTCAGGATGGTATTTTTTGTAGAAAGGTACACCGGCCAGCCTTTTTGCAGACCCATGTTCATACACGCACGGGCAAAACCGATGATCGAATCGTCGAGGTTGTACATGCCCATAGCCACACCGCCGCCGGGGAAGTTAAATACTTCAAACTCCTGAACCGTTCCGTCTTCGCCTTCAAATTTCATGGTAAGTTTTCCTTTTCCGGGAACCACAAAATCAGTCGCGCGGTATTGGTCACCAAAGGCATGACGACCCACAATGATGGGATCGGTCCAGGTAGTAACCAAGCGAGGCACATTATTCATTACGATTGGCTCACGAAAAACGGTTCCGTCCAGAATATTCCGGATTGTTCCATTGGGTGAGCGCCACATTTGTTTGAGGCCAAACTCCTTTACGCGGGCTTCGTCGGGCGTAATTGTCGCACATTTAATCCCAACTCCATATTGCTTAATGGCGTGTGCTGCGTCAATCGTAACCTGATCGTTGGTTTCGTCGCGATATTCAACACCTAAATCATAATATTTAATATCCAGATCAAGATAAGGAAGGATGAGTTTTTCCTTGATAAATTTCCAGATGATACGGGTCATCTCATCGCCGTCGAGTTCAACGACCGGATTAGCTACTTTAATTTTGTTCATGCTTGTAAATTAATTAGGAATAAATGCCAAATAAGATTTGTACAAAAGACCGCGCAAAAGTACAAAAACTAAGCTAAAAGCCGAAGCTATAAAAGAATTCATGGGCATAAAATTCCGGGACTTTGCGTGAGCATCACCTAAAAACCGGGCTCGAAGAATACAACTGTTCAAAATTGGCAGCCGCAGAATTCCGGATTTTGGTGATTTTAAGCATTTGTCCAAATCTCAGCGGAAAGCCCCGCATGTAGTGATCGAGGGGCAGGCCTGAGCCCGACCCAAAAAAGCCCGGTGCCAAAAGGGACAGGTCAGAAAATTTCAGCGGAATTTCATGCGTAGACCACCAATCCATGCCTTCATTCATGACATAATGTTTGGATTTGTAGCCTTCTACTTCTCCAAAGCCTTTTACGAATTGCTTGTCAAACTCACGTTTCGCTTTTCGGCGCGACTTGCGGCTATTGGCGCCAAAAAACTCCGACTCGCTAATGTTTACTTCTTTGGATCCTTCTTCCATATTTTTACGCATTTCAGGCAAAGTTTCAGCTCTCATTCTTTCATATTCTGCCATACTCTGATTCAGTGCTTTCTGCTTCATGGCCCTTGCGGCCGGATCTTCTTCCGCTGCAATGCTCCGGCGCATTTGGGCAAACTCTTCTTCTGCCTGTTTTTCCATTTCAGGCATCATTTCATCCATTTTTTCAAGGTTGTATTTCAAGATATTTTTTGGCAACGTATGGCTCTCATAACCACCCTCTTCGTTTCGGACAACCGCCGTCATCAGGGCACTGTGGCGGGAGGTATATACTTTGGTGGGGCCGTCTTCCGATTGCGTAGTCATGACCATGCGTTCATCTTTCACAAAAAAATTAATGGTTGAACTTTGGCCTTCCATACTAATGACCAGGTCAAACGTCCAGTCGCCGCAGCGGGCGGGCGGATCTTCGCGAACGCCCACGGCATACCAGGCGTATTCTATGGCACGTGCTTTTTTGGAACATTTGCCAAATAGATTGTTGGCAACTTCAAGGGTCATATCCGAAAAATGCTCGAAATCAGAAGCCGGATGCAGTAGGGGAATCGTCTGGAAAACAAGCTTGGCGGCTTCATCAATACTCACCTGTTCGCCGTCTTTTAAGGAATACTTTTCGTTGAAATCGTTGGTGCCCATGCCACCATTACAAATCAGATAAAACCAGCGGGCAATTACCCCGGAATTGACGTGAATGCCGCACCTGTCGTTGCCTGAATCACAGGTTCCAGAATTCTCTATCCAGAATTTCCCTTCAAACGTATCGGGTTGTGCCTGAATCGTACTGCTTTTGGGCGTGGCAAGATTTCTAATTCCTGTCCCGATAAAGAGTTTTTCTGCAATTAGCCATGGATTAGAACCCATCGGGTCAATAGCCGCTTCTGCCGCTGCCGCCATCACGTCTGCAATGGCTTCATTGAGTGCACCAGATTCTCCGGCGCGGTTCATTCCTCCCATACTTTCTACTACGGCGTGGGTAAATTCGTGCGCGCACACATCCAGTGAAGCAAAAGGTTTCGACCGCCCCAATGAGCCTTTCATCCAGCCCGAGCGGCCGCCGCCCAGCCAATTTTTATCAGCCGCCAGATTATCAATAATGGTCGGGCTAATTACCCCATATTTAAACGTAAAATCATTGGGATTAAAGGACGCACCTACGTACTCTGGGTCATAGAAAATGTGAATATCCGAGGCTAAATTATCAGTACCCATCCAGTTGTGCCTTGTGTAGTAGTAATTGGCAACCTGCCGATAGGCCCAATGTACATCCAAAGAGCCCGTTTCGCGCAGGGCAGCGTTGGCCCAGCTATTGGATTTATCCCAAAACGGTTGCCTTACACCTTGTAGCGTATCGGTATAAAAAACCGCAATGCGTGGCGTTTGCGGATCGGCGAGGAGGAAGGCCGTATCTTTTTGCAACGTAGCGATGGGCTGCACACCATAGAAAAGCGTGTTTACCCGTGCAGGTACGCCTGGCCCGGAAGCAGGTAAATGTTGTTCGGGCTGTATCGTTGGCAGGCATTCCAGCAAGGTATTTTCCCGGCGGAAAACCTCCCCGGTTTCGGCATTGATATATATTTTTTCATCACTTTTCATGAGATAAAATCGATGGCAAAGCCAAAATTCAGGCCTGGAAATTCCCGGATCCTTCTGAACCCATGCCAAACCTTCTGCCTGACACGAAGCAAGAGCGATTGGCTCAGCAAATGCGGTCGTAGTTTTTTTGGTAAGCCTAAGTGCCGAACCACCGCTGACCACCGCTTGTACTTTCTGAAAAGCCTGGGCTTCACTGAGTTTTAGCTGGTTCTTTTTGGTAAAGGGCGTAAAGGCCATACCCGTAGCAAACGCCCCGGTTTTTGGTTGAACTGTAAAAGTAAATCGTGTTCCTTCAACTACATATCCATCTACTTCCTGTTGAAAATGCACGTAGCGGGGGCCGTCTCCGGTTTGCAGGCTATCCGTCACCCGAAGCGTCACTTTGTGCTGCTTTTCCATCCACTTCACAAATTTTGCAGCATTCATAGCGGCTTCGGTATAAAAACGTACCGAAAGCGGAACCTCCGACGCGGGATTGGACTGTGTATCAAAAGCAACTTCAAATTCAGGTTGGGCCGGAGTGGGAGCCGCTGCTATTTCCAGTGGTTCAGGCTCGGATTCGGCAACTTCCTCTTGTCGGGGTGGTTGCCGTGTTCCACCAAACTGCTTTCGGATTTCTTCCCTGGCTTTTTCAAATTCCTGAATCAGTTCGGGTGTGGCAAGGCCCTGTTTTTTAAACTCACTAAGTTGCAGGTCAAGCTGCTTAATCAACGTATCCGGATGCATCGCCTGTTGATACTTTTGGAGCAATTCTTCCTGCTCTTTTTCTTCGGCCGTTTTTTGTTGAGGCGCAGACTTTCGGTTCACTTTCAACTGAGCTTCCGAGAGCGTAGGAAGGCCAAGCAGAAGTACACAACTAAGAAAAAATAAGGTCCGTTTCATGAAATGTTTTAATAAAGTAGGCGAATAAAAAATCAATCGCTCACGTATGGGCTTTGACCGGAATTTACTATAAAAATAAAAGGGAGAAGAAATCCACTGAGTCGTTGGCTACTCACAATGAGTGACTGCATGAATCTGAATTGTCGTAAGTTTTGGAGATTCTTTTTGGATGGATGGTCAAAGGTATCAATCGGCTACAAAAGTGGCACGGTTTTGGATTTTGATTAGAAAAAACCCTTCATGAAAAATTACTATATTCTGTGTCTAGTGCTTTTATTTGGCGCCATTCTGACTGCCTGCAAAAAAGATCAGGAGGCAGAACCGCAGCCTTCCCTTGCGGGAGAATGGAAACTGACCGCCTCCACTCGTGTAGATGAGCAGGGAACGGTTTCTGATCGTTTGTCCGTAGATATTTCCAGCGGCGCCATCTCGGCCTTGCTCGAAAAACAACAGGCGGACTGTTACGTGGGAAGCCGGCTTTTGCTTTTGCCAGACAGTACATTTGCGACGGTTGCAGGGAGTGCCTGTACCAGAAATAACACCTCTTTTTTTACTCAAAGCGGTACCTACCGGGTGCTTGCAGATGGGAAATCCATTGTGTTTACGGGCAAAACCACTTTTAGCGTCAAGACTTTTCCTGATGCTACTATTCAGGAACTAACATTTGAGAAACTTCAACTTCGGTATCCGTTTGTGAGTCCTGTGGATAAGAAAAAATATACGGTTACAGATACTTTCCTGCGCTAGCCAACTACTTTTCTCTCAAAACCTTTCATGGGGAAGAGAAGCTTATTTTTGAAAATAAAAGTGACATTTTGATAAAAATAAAATATAACCATCAGTAAGAAAAATAAGAAAATTTTTTATATTTGAAAATCCACCTACCAAAGAAAATTACCAGAAAGCAACACACACACGATTCTTACAAACGCCCAAAAACAGTCGTATTTTTAAATTTCGTGGAGTGAAAAAGCAGCCTGTCTATTTCTATATGCTTTTGGCATTATTATGCCTTTCAAGCGCCAAATCCCATTCTTTTGACCTGAAACCGGAGATGATCGGTACGTGGGTACTTATTCAGTCAGATCGGGTAAATGCGCAGGGAGATACCACCGATCGGCTCATCGAAAGTGTTTCGCTGGACACGTTACATGCTCGGCTCGAAAGGTTACAAGGAGATTGTTATCAAGGAAGTAAAATCATTTTCAATGCCGACAATACCTTTCAATTTCAGGCCGGGCAGGCATGTACCACTTACTTCACCACGCAGTTTAATCAGGGCGGCACCTGTACACTGAACGACGAGGGAAGCATCTTGTATTTTACCCTGACGCACCAATTTTTTGTCAAGAGTTTTCCAAATGCCGAACTAGTGGAGCTGACCTCCGAACACATGACGCTTCGGTATACGTTCTTCAATACGCTGGATCGAAAAACGTATACAATCACGGATCGATTTGTAAAAGAAGGTTAGTGAAGAATGAAGTTTTTGTTTTCAATCCGTGACAATTGTTTCAGTTCTCCGCCAAGGTACAACTTGTCCATTGACAGCAGATTTTCGTCAGTTACGGCAAGCGTTGAATCTTTGGGAGCAAAATTAATGTAGTCCTGCATCAACATTCCACCTACCCGCTGCGGGTTATAGGCTTCTCTGAAACGCATGCCGCTTTCGTTGACGTGGTACAGATAGGCAAGGTAATCCATGGAGCCGTCTTCCTGATCAAACCAGTAGACAAACACGTCGTCATGATCTTTTCCGCCTCCTTCCTGCGCAAAAAAAACTTTGATTTTGTCGTATTTTTTTCCTTTAATGTCTACAACTCCAATGTATTCTTTCTGAACGGCGGGGTCTTGCAGCGGCTGTGGCAGAAGTAAAAAATAGGCTACCGAGTTTACAGAATATTTGTATTTATCCATGAGCGAGTCCGGCACACTTTGCCGCTCACCTCCGATGGTTCGGTAGGTATCGGTATTGGTAAGAACGTCGCGAATTTCTGTTCCCGTCGAATCTTTCTGAATTCTAATGTATTCAAAAGTGCCTCCATCCCGCTGAATCAGATAGCGCATATCTCTAAACTCGAATTCCAGCGAAAAAGAATCGTAACTCTCACCTCCATGAAATTTGATGGCTTTTTCTAAGGCACGTTCGGCAGGATCGGTGGGCTGGCAGGCTACAAAAAGTAGCGACAGTAGCAGAAGGGCAGGTAAGGAACGTTGCATACAGATAAATGTGAGTGGTTAAGAATCAGATGGTAAAATAGCTAATGAAAACTAAACTATATAATCTTACGACAAAGTTCATCCTTTGCACGAATTCTGCCGGTTGTGTTTCCAAAAGCAGACGGTTTTGCCAATAGTCGTTTAACGCCTGACCTACGGTCTTCCTGTTATGTTACTTTTTTTATACATTTAAACCTCCATTCAACAAACAATTTAGCCAATGCTGCGAAAAATTATTCCCGGACTTCTGCTTTGTCTCACAGGGTTCGTCGCTGTTTCCCAAAGTTCTCCTGACGATGTCAAGACGTTTTCCTTGCCCAACGGCATGAAATTCCTGGTGCTGGAAGATCATTCCATTCCAACGGCCAACATGTACTTATTCTGGAAAGTTGGTTCCCAAAATGAGGTACATGGCATCACCGGGCTTTCTCATTTTTTTGAACACATGATGTTCAATGGCTCCAAAAACTATGGCCCCAAACAATTTGACCGCGTCATGGAAGCAAACGGAGGGTCAAATAATGCGTACACGACTGAAAATGTAACAGTTTATACCGATTGGTTTCAGAAAGATGCACTGGAAACGATCTTTAAACTCGAATCTGACCGAATTGCCCATCTCAGTATTGACTCTATGATGGTTGAAAGTGAGCGGGGCGTGGTACTTTCCGAGCGGAGTACCGGACTCGAAAACAGCAATTACCGCACAATTGGCGAACTGGTTCAGGGAGCGGCTTTTCAGGAACACCCCTACATGTTTCCGGTGATTGGCTTTGAATCGGATATAAAAAGCTGGACGCAGAGCGATCTTGAAAACTATTTCAAAACGTACTATTCGCCTAACAATGTGACAGTTGTAGTAGTCGGAGATGTGACTTTACCACAGGTACAAAAACTCGCTGAGCAATACATGGCGCCTATTCCGGCCCGCGGACTGCCGCCAAAAGTAAGGACGGTTGAGCCGGTTCAAAATGGCGAGCGGCGGGTCACTACGTATAAAGATATTTCTACGCCAAACATTTTATTAGCTTTTCATACTCCCGAAACCGGCCACGAAGATTACTATGCATTGGATTTGCTTAATAACCTGCTCAGTTCGGGCAATTCGTCACGTCTGACCAAATCGCTCGTGATGGATACGACGCTGGCGAGCCGGGTATTTAGTTTTATGGCCGAAGGCTTCGACCCTAATTTGTTCAATATCTATGCCATAGCCGGGGAAGGTGTGTCTGCCGAAACGTTGGAAAAGGCGGTTCTGGCGCAGTTGGATCAGTTGATTGCCATGGAAGTGCCTGAGAAAGAACTTCAAAAAGTGAAGAATCAAAAACTAATGGAGTTTTATCACACGATGGAAACCATCAATGGCAAAGCCAATAGTATCGGTACCTACGACGTGTTTTTTGGAGATTATCGCCGATTGTACGAAGCGCCAAAGTTGTATGAAAAAGTTACGCCCGCAGACATTAAGCGTGTAGCAGCCAAATACTTTACGGCCCGCAACCGAACCGTTGGTTATTTACTACCTGAAAAAGGCGAATAATATAGCCCTTCATTTTTCCATAAAAAACGATACATCTATGAAAAATATACTAGGGATTTGGCTTGCCCTCCTGACGTTCTCCGTCTCCGCCCAAAATAATTTTAAGGTTCCGGCCTACGAAAAATTTACGCTCAAAAATGGCCTGACGGTCTACCTCATGGAGCAGCACGAGGTGCCGCTCATCTATGCCTCGGCGGTGTTTGATGCGGGTTCTGTTCAGGATGGGGCAAGCTACGGTCTCGCTAGCCTGACGGCAGATGCGCTGCTTTTTGGTACAAAAAAGTATAAAAAGGAAGAGCTGGAAGAGATGACCGACTTTGTAGGCGCAAGCCTGAACAGCGGCGCAGGAAAAGAAACCGCCAAAGTGAATATGTCGTTTGCCGTTAAAGACGCCGATCTGATGTTTGACCTGTTGCAGCAGGTGCTGACGGCGCCCGTATTTGATGCCGCAGAATTTGAAAAACACAAACAACGCACGCTGCTCGAACTCATACAACAGAAAGAAAGCCCCCGGGCAGTTATTGGAAATTATTTTAACTCCATGCTTTTTGGTGCGCACCCGTATGCTACCCCAACTTCGGGCGTCGGCTCGACGGTTTCAAAGATAACACCGGCTGATGTGCAGGCATTTTATAAGAAATACTACACCACCGACCGCGCCGCAATTGCCCTTGTGGGTGATTTTAAAACGGCCGATATGAAGAAACGAATTACGGCGCTTTTGGGCGATTGGAAGACGGCCAAATCAGCAAGCAAACCTGTGCCGGCTCCCAAAGTTACGCTGAATCAAAGCCGTGTGTTGCTTGTCAATAAGCCCGATGCCCGCGAAACCACATTCCTGATTGGCGGGCAGGGCATTGCGTATGATAACCCGGACTACGTGCCGGTGTTGGTCGTGAATACGATTTTGGGCGGACGGTTTACGTCATGGCTCAACGACGCACTTCGGGTTAATTCGGGATTGACCTATGGGGCAGGAAGTCGTTTTGGCCGTTACAAAAAAGGTGGAACGTTTTTTATCAGCACCTTTACCAAAAATTCTACGACGGTTCCGGCTATTGACATGGCGCTGGGAGTGGTGGACAGCCTGCACCGCACGGGACTGAATGAAGAAATTCTGGCTTCGGCCAAAGCTTACGTTAAAGGCGATTTTCCCCCCAACTACGAGTCTGCCGGAGCGTTATCCGACTTGTTGACCGATATGTTTGTGTATGGATTTACCGAAGAATTTATCAACACCTTTCAGAAAAAAGTAGACGGACTGACCGTAGCGCAGGCCAACGACATTGTGAAAACGTACTTTCCAAAAGAGAATTTGCAGTTTGTACTTGTAGGTAAAGCCGAAGAAATCCGGGAATCAGTGAAGAAATACGGCCCTGTTTCTGAAAAAGAATTGAAAGAAGAAGGGTTTTAAAAAAAGACGTCTCGCTGCGCGCTATTTGCGTTCGGCGAGACGTCAAAAAATAGGATTTTGACTAGTCCTAAAATAGAGATACAGATTTAAGATTAGTTTAATTTAGATTGTTTAGGCCGTTGCAACATTATTTTTGCAGCGGCTTTCTTTTTTATAAGTGCGTATTTTTATTTCACTCTGCTGA
>NZ_SMJU01000016.1 GCF_004348825.1 Arundinibacter roseus | reverse complement strand
GATATCGTATCATATCTGACCGTATTAGAGCACATAATCTTGACAACCACGATTCAGCCATGGAAGCATGTGCTGGATTATGGAATTTTTACTTATCTACTTGAAAATCAGCATTGCATCAAGTCTAATAAAGAACCAGTAATGATAGATGGAAATACTAATATTACTATCGAACATATTTTCCCTCAAAATCCAGATCCGAAATGGAAAATTGAACTGGGTTCCGACGATTATAACTATATCAAAGAAAACTATCTAAATACTATCGGTAACTTGACACTTTCCGGAAACAATGGAAGGCTTGGAAATAAGTCATTTATTGACAAACGAGATTTGTACAATGCTGGTTATAAAGATAGTCGACTTTGGCTAAATAAATATTTAGCCAAATTAGATAAGTGGGGCAAAACGGAAATCGAAGATCGATTTAATCTAATTGCAGAACGAGTATTAAAAATTTGGGATATACCAAACACTCAATTTGATGAACAATCTGATAGTAATGAAGTAAATATATTTGACGCAGAAGACCCAAAATTTAAAAAGTTAGAATATGCAATTTTCTTTGATCGAAAAATCGCAGTAAATCAAGTTGCAAAACTATATTCAGAAGTATTTAAACAGCTTTTTGAATTGCAACCCGAAACTTTCTTTAACACAGAACTTGGGTCAAAAATCGGATTAACCAAAAAACCCATAGATGCAAATATAAGACAAGCAGTTGCAATAAATGAAACTTACTTTATTGAAGGAAATATTGATAATATTGGAAAGTTTGATAAAATAAAACTAGCTTTGACAATATTCGGTTTTGAAGATGAATTAATGATAAAATATGCAGATGAAAAATAATTTTTTTCAAAAAAATATTGAATAATATTCTGTATACAATTAACTATTATTTCAATTAAATGCTAACTATATTGAGCAATTATACCATAATTCAATTTTTACCAAGCCATAAAGATGTTATCACTTGTGTAAGCTTTTGTTTCTATGAACGAAAAAATTTGGTTTGACATCCTTGGCTGGATTGGCTCCGTGCTTGTAGTTGCCGCCTACGGACTCAACATCAGTGGCCGAATGCGAGCCGATGCACCCTTTTATTTGTGGGCAAACATCATTGGCAGCATCGGACTAATTTTGAACACCGCCTATGTAGGAGCCTACCCTTCGGCCTGTGTTAACGTCATTTGGGTGGGGATTGGCATTTGGGGCGTCATAAACAGCAAGAAAAAAGTATCCTTACACAGCTCGTCTTCGACAAAGCTGAACAAGGAAAATTAATATAAAACTAGTTAAAGCTTAATCTTTCATTCCCATGCAAGTCTGGAAATTTGGGGGTACCTCCGTCGGAAAGCCCGAACGTATGCACTCCATCCGTCAATTGATTACCTCCACAGAAACCCGCAAAATCGTTGTTTTGTCGGCGCTTTCCGGCACCACCAATGCCCTGATTTCTATTGGCGAGGCTGCCAAAGCGAATGACGAAGCAGAGGTAAATCGGCAAATTGATGCCTTGAAGTCTCACTACGACGAGTTTATTCAGGATCTGTACCAAACGGATACCGGCCTGGCCAAAGGGACTGAGATTGTAGAAAAAGAGTTCTCCTTCATTCGTTCGCTGGTTCAGATAAAGCCGTTTACCAGCAAGCAGGAAAAAGAACTTGTGGCAGAAGGCGAGCTGCTGAGCACGCAGATGTTTGAAGCTTACCTTGTAGAGCAGGGCGAAAACTCTATTTTGCTTCCTGCCCTGGAATTTATGCGTATTGATACCGAAGGAGAGCCTGAGCTTCAAACCATTGAAGAACTGCTCACCTCTATTTTGGAGCAACATCCTGACAAACAACTGATTATTACGCAGGGATTCATTTGCCGGAACCCACGCGGCGAAGTAGATAATCTCAAACGCGGCGGCTCAGACTACACCGCATCGCTCATTGGCGGGGCGATCCGGGCGGAGGAAATTCAGATTTGGACGGACATTGACGGCATGCACAACAACGACCCGCGCATTGTGAAGCGGACGTTCCCGATTCGGGAACTGACCTTTGAAGAAGCCGCTGAACTTGCTTATTTTGGAGCCAAAATCCTGCATCCAAGTACGATTACGCCCGCCAAAATGAGAGGCGTACCCGTGCGGTTAAAAAATACCATGCAGCCTGAAGCACCCGGTACGCTGATTGCCAACAACAGTTCTGACCGCGAGATCAAAGCAATTGCCGCCAAAGACAACATTACGGCTATTTATATTCACTCAACCCGTATGCTGAATGCCTACGGATTTTTGCGGAGGGTGTTTGAGATTTTTGAAAAATACAAAACGCCCGTGGATATGATTACCACTTCCGAGGTGTCGGTGTCGGTTACGATTGACAACAATACCAACCTCGACGCCATCACGGCTGAGTTGCGCGAATTTGCCGATCTTGAAGAACACGATACCGATCAGACCATTATCTGTATCGTCGGGAATTTCAGTGCTGATAAAGAAGGAGTTGCTCATAAGGTTCTGGACGCCATGAAGCATATCCCGATTCGTATGATTTCGTACGGAGCATCGGAGCATAATCTTTCGATTTTGATTCATGCCAAACAAAAAGCCGAAGCCCTGAACGTGCTCAATGAACGCCTTTTTTACTACGAAGACGCCATGAAAGGGATTTTTACGGCTCCCTGAAACTAAACCGTTTGGACGCACACAGTAGCGCGCCAACAAATTCTTATCGAGAAAACCAACTCATGCTACAAACCACATTTATCCGCGAAAATAAGGAACTGACTATTGCGGGATTGAAAAAGAAATTCGTTCGTGACGCCGAGGAGGCCGTTGAACTTATTCTGAAAATAGATCGGCTGCGACGTGAAACACAGCAGGAACTGGATCAAACGCTGGCCAAATCGAATGCGCTGGCACGGGAAATCGGCGGCCTGATGAAGCAAGGGAAAAAAGCTGAAGCCGAAGCAGCCAAAGCCGAAACCGCCACGCTCAAAGAAACTACCAGGCAACTCGATGAGCAGCTGAAGGGCCTCGAAACGGAGCTATACGACGAGCTGGTGAAGCTTCCCAATCTTCCGCATGCGAGCGTACCCGAAGGCCGGACTGCCGATGAAAACGAGACGATTCTTGAAAAAGGAGAAAAGCCCGTGCTGCCCGAAGGCGCACAGCCGCACTGGGAATTAATCAAAAAGCTTGACATCATTGATTTTGAATTGGGAAATAAAATCAGTGGAGCGGGCTTTCCGGTCTATAAAGGAAAAGGCGCCCGAATTCAGCGCGCCATGATTGCTTTTTTTCTCAATGAAGCCGCCAACGCAGGGTATACCGAAATTCAGCCACCGATCCTGGTGAATGCCGATTCGGGTTTCGGAACGGGACAGTTGCCCGACAAGGAAGGTCAAATGTACTACGCCGCCGCTGACGACCTGTACCTGATTCCGACGGCGGAGGTTCCCATTACAAATCTGTACCGGGATGTGATCGTGCAGGAAAATGACCTGCCCATCAAAAATGTCGGACATACGCCCTGTTTTCGCCGCGAAGCCGGTAGTTGGGGTGCCCACGTCCGGGGCCTGAATCGCCTGCATCAGTTTGATAAAGTTGAGATTGTGCAGGTGTGCAAGCCCGAAGATTCGTATCAGGCACTGGAAGACATGGCACAACACGTGCAGGGACTCTTGGAAAAACTCGAACTTCCCTTCCGGATTTTGCGTCTTTGTGGCGGCGATATGGGCTTTACCTCCGCACTGACCTACGATTTTGAAGTGTGGTCAGCTGCGCAGGAGCGTTGGCTCGAATGTAGTTCCGTATCAAATTTTGAGAGCTACCAGGCCAACCGATTGAAACTGCGGTATAAAATAGACGGAAAAACCCAACTGCTGCATACCCTCAACGGCTCAGCGCTTGCGTTGCCGCGTATTTTGGCCTCTATTTTGGAAAATAACCAACAGGCCGATGGCAGCATAAAAATCCCGAAAGTACTGGTTCCGTACTGCGGATTTGAGACGATTGGCTAGGAAATGAGTTTTGGAATATAAAGACGAGTTACGAAAAAAGCAGAGCTGTGAGGCTCTGATTTTTTCGTAATCATATGTGCTGATTTTTTGAAAATATACCCGCCAACCTTACAAAATAAATCGTTAACGCCACAATCGCCACCTGCATCAGGTAGTCGAGTATTGCTGCACCTGACGCTACGATATCAGCGGGCGTAAGGTATTTGGGCATGCCGAGGCGCCACCAATAGGACGGATGAACTACACATAGTATGTTAAAAACCAGCAACAAACCAACCTGCGTGCGATTTCGCCAGTCTATCACAACAAATAGGAGCGGGATCAGAAACAGAAAAATATAGTTGCTGTATGCGCTTTGCTGCACTACCATCATTGTGGCATAGAGCGTCACCCAGGTACGGGAAATCATTTCTGAAAAATCGGCGGTACGGAGCCGCCAGGCCGTCCAGCTTCCCAGGCCCACAGAAACGACCAAACCTGCCCAATTCCAGAACTTTTGACCCACACCGATGCTATTAAAAAACAGGGGATTCAGCACAGAAAGTAAATTCGGTGCGCGCAGGGTATCCGCTTCATCGAGAGGTTGCATAAACTCCATGCCTACCAAAGGATATAAAATGGCAAGGGTAAGCGCTCCAATCGCGACCATAATGACCGTAAAGCGTATTTTCTCTTTTTCTAAAAAAAACAACGGCACCAGAATCAGGATAAAAATGGCTTTGGTCAACAGCAACCCGATAGCCAGAATGGCAGCATAGACCTCAACCCGGCCGGTACGCTGCCGAAAAAGGTAAGCAGCCACTACCAAAAGCCACATCCAAACATCTTCCTGAGCACCCACCACGCATAGGATCAGCGAACCCGGCAGCACGTAGTAAAGCAGTGCTTTGTATAAAAAATCCGCTGCCGACATCCGGGATCGATATAAGTGCCACGTAGCCCAAAGCGCCAGAGCATCCATGACGGTCATCGTGAGGACAATCATGCGGGGATCGTACCAGATTTTTAACCATATTCCAAGAAAATACGCAAAAAACGGAGAATAAGGCGACCAGAAATCCCGGTAAACAACCTGTCCCATAGATGCCTTACTACCTTCATCCCAAAACCCATTGACATCAGAAGTCGGGGCGAAGCCTGCCGCCACATACACAAGCAGGAACGGTACAACGCGAAATAACAGCCAACCCAACGCCAGCATTCGGGTTACCCGTTGATCTTTCAGCCGTTGGGTCAGGTATTCCTTTTTCCAGAGAATCACTCCTGCCGTCAGGACCAATAGAACACTGAGCAGGCTTTTGATGAGGACCAGGTTCATGCGAAGGCAGGAGATTGATTAGTACGAATGATATGACGATACGACTGACGGAGAATCCAAAGGTAGCACAAGACGCTAATGACCTGAAGCAGGTATTCGAAGAGATAGACCGGCACTGCAAACATTGAAAAATCTGTGTAAGAAGGCTGTTTGTTATACACATAAACAAAGGGCTGCACGACCGTCAGCCAGTTTATAGTTAGCAAAACCGTCATGTGCCACATATTTTTAAGATCAATCAGCTCAAAGACAACTGCCATCAGGTAGGCGATTAGGTAAGCTCCGGGAGCACTTGCCTGAAACAGCATCATGCAGGCAAAAGTGGCAACAAACAGGCTGGGAAGTAGCTGAATGATATGCTGTTTTCGATGCTGCCAGGCCATATACGAAGGAATAAGCAGCGTAAATACCAAACCAACCCAATTGAGCATAGGGCTGTTTTTTTCATTAATCGTTACAAAAAGCTCGATAAAAGGACGCAACACCGAAAACAGGTTTGGGGTCATGAGCTGCTCGGTATGTTGAATTGGCATCAAAAACAAATCCCCGATTTGCCAGTACAGGAAGCCCAGCACGGGAAGCCCAATAGCAGCCATCACAAGGACCATTTTTAGCGGCTTGCGAACAATCAGCAGGAGTGGTGGAAGAAAGAAAATAAACGTAACCTTTATAAACAGCAAAGCCATGGCAAAAAACACTCCGATTCCTGCTTCATACATTTGAGGATGCTTGCGGGCATAGGCCACCATTAGCAGCGCCGCCCCCCAAAACCAGACTTCTTCCTGTCCGTCAATCAGAATGTACATAAAGGCAGCGGGCAGCAGCCAATATACAAATGTCAGTTGCAGGGCATTTTCCGTTTTTTTCTTGTAATACTGATAGGTCATCCACAAAATGAGCGTTTCCATACTTACCATAAGCAGCACAATGGCGCGTGCATTATGCCAAATCCAAAGAGGCAGGCTTATGACGTACGAAAACAAGGGTGCATGATAGGACCAGAAATCGCGGTAAACGAATCCGCCTGATTTAGCAGCTTCTGCTTTGTAAAAAAAAAAGGGAACATCGCCACGCGGATCTTCTCCGATAAGCAGGAAAATTCCGATAAATGGAAGTAAACGAACAGCTAAAAAACCAATTCCAAAAAGGAGTTTATCGTTTTCACGCTGCCATTTTGCGAAGAGGTTTTGCTTATTTGTGGTCCATAAAATGGCCACCGTAAGCAGCAGGCAAAGAACTAATTTTATATAAAATACCGTCAAAATTGGCATAAGTAGCTATCACGTTTAGATATACGAAATGGTCTGACGGCACAAATCTACAAATTAATTAGTCAAACCATCCCCATCCCATTTGCCTGTCCAGCATCATTAATGCCTTCATCGGAAGTGGCTCCGCCCAAATTATTTTGTTATACCCCAACGTATAACACATCGGGCTAATGAGGCAGATCAGCGCAATGATAAACATGAGTTTTCGGTGTTCGTGCCGGGGAACGTAGTAAGAAAGCACCCGATTTGCAATCAGAATAAAAGGAAAACCGTACCCAAAGGCCCGGTCTACATCATGTACCAGTAGCCCCGTTACGAGCAGAATCAGGAAGCCGAAGGCGCAGGCTGCGGCGTACCAATAGTTTCTTGTTTTATACAGAACCAACACAGCCGCTCCCATCAACAACCACATTCCCTCAAAAGAAGTCCAAAGGCTATTTCCAAGACCCCAACGGTGCAAATCAGCAAAAAGCACGGGAGTGCCAATTGTTGTGTAGGCGTGATCCGGAAAGTAGTTATTCATAATGAACGAACGAAAAGGAACATACGCAGCCATTGCAGCCAGAATTGCAAGCACCTGCGGTGTAAAGGCACTTTGGAAGATTGTTACAAGGCTCGATCGTTCAGATGCGGTTTTTTTGAACAAATATTGAACCACCCACCACAGCACCACGTAGGCCGAGGCAATTACCCCGCGCTCATCGGTAAAGAAGGCGCCCTGCATGGAAATAAAAATCAAAACCGGGTTGCGAAAGAGCATCGCCATGAGCAGAAAAAAATACCCAAAACTATCGCCATAGCCTGCCAGATCAATCAGAAACCAGGAAAAAACAAAGATATTGGCAAAAGCAAGTGCAAAGAATGTCGTCAACACTTTATCCTGTGTGACCCGGAAAACCTCGCGCGAAGACAAATACAGAAATATAAAACCTAAGACCGCCTGAAGAACCAGTACTCCAATGACCGAGCGACCAGTAAGAGTATATACAAAGGGCAACATCCAGCGCATGATCATATTCTCACGACGGATGTAAACCTCCAAATGATGCGGATGAAGCAAATCCGCAGCCTGAATCTGCACAAATGCCCATGCGTCAGACGTTAGTCCAACCGTATAAGGCGGCACGGCCAGAAACCATGAAAGTAACGTGCAGATACCAGTGAGTTGCCAGAGCCAATACTTACTCTGCGTATGTTTTTGGACAAAAAGAGTAATGCCTGCGTATTGATTGGTCAAGATAGGTTGGGGTTCCATGCGTGGCGGTTGTGCTGAGGGCTTGTTTTACACAAATCTAACCATCCCATATAAGATAACAAGCCATTTAATTCTTTTTCCTACTAATCGGTAGCTATTGTACTATTGCCTGATTCTTTCCAGCATTTTTATTCAATAAAAATTTAAATTTATTCGTTAAAAAACCTAATCAATTACGTTCGTATGCTTGCATACTACTTTCAATTTCTTTATTTTTGACTAGTTACTTCATCAAAAAACGACTTACTGATGGCTGTGGATACAGAGTTAATTGGATTAGATTTTAATTTAAGCGAAGAACACGAAGCGGTGCAACAGGCAGCCCGCGATTTTGCCCAAACAGAACTTTTACCGGGCGTAATTGAACGCGATAATGCTCAGAAATTTGACCCGGAGCTACTTCGAAAAATGGGGGAAATGGGATTTATGGGCATGATGGTCCCGGTGGAATATGGTGGCGGCGGGATGGATACCATCTCATACGCTATTGCCGTTGAAGAGATTTCAAAGATAGACGCATCCGCATCCGTCATCATGTCGGTCAATAACTCCCTGGTCTGCTATGGATTAGAAAAATTCGGGACCGAAGAGCAAAAGCAAAAGTACCTTCCGCCGCTTGCCTCGGGCCAAATGATCGGAGCTTTTTGCCTTTCAGAACCCGAAGCCGGCTCGGATGCTACCTCACAGCAAACACTGGCAGAAGATTGTGGCGATTATTATTTATTAAACGGCACCAAAAACTGGATTACCAACGGAAATAGCTCGTCGGTATGTTTGGTAATTGCGCAGACGAATCCTGAAAAACGCCACAAAGGCATCAACTGCCTGATCGTGGAAAAAGGGCTTCCGGGTTTTTCGGTGGGGCGCAAAGAAGACAAAATGGGCATTCGGGCGTCTGATACGCATTCCCTGATGTTTTCGGATGTTAAAGTACCAAAAGAAAACCGCATTGGCGATGATGGCTTTGGCTTCAAATTTGCCATGAGCACCCTCAACGGAGGACGAATCGGGATTGCAGCGCAGGCGCTTGGCATTGCCGCCGGAGCGTTCGAGATGGCGCTTAAATATAGTCAGGAACGCAAATCGTTTGGGAAAGTTATTTTTGAGCATCAGGCTATTCAGTTCAAACTTGCCGATATGGCCACACGCATTGAAGCTGCCCGAATGCTCGTTTATAAAGCTGCCCGCCTGAAAGATGAAAACAAAGATTACGCAAAAGCAGCGGCAATGGCTAAACTTTATGCATCCGATGTTGCCATGTGGGCTACAACCGAAGCCGTACAGATTCATGGAGGCTACGGGTATGTAAAAGAATATCATGTAGAGCGCCTCATGCGTGACGCCAAGATCACTCAGATCTATGAAGGTACATCAGAAATACAAAAATTAGTTATTGCCAGAGAGTTGCTTAAATAGCGTGAAAGGGCCTTTTTGCGAAATTTTATAAAAAAAGTGTGCGTTATGTTGCTATAAACGCACATTTTTTTTTAAATTTAGTTAAGTACATGCTTGTATTAGTTTTGTACAATTTATTAGATTTGTACAAAATTTGACAGAACACGGCATTCGCTCGCCCAAATCACATAAATTATGGAAGATTATAACAAAATCATTGAGTCGCTTGGAGTGAAATTTGTGAAGGCACGCCACATTCACATGTTACAGCCCATAACCATCAAAAACTACTACGATGTACAGAATTCGCTAACCATTTTGTACGATGGAGAAGTTTCTTTTGGAACCGAAGAGCCACAAAAGGTTGACATCGGGGATATGCTTTTTATTCCCGGTGGAAAGCACGCTACCGTCACCTACGGAAATACGGGTTTGGCAAAGGTAGTTTCCAATGAAGAGTTCATGACTAACCGCGATAACTACATTCAGGCAGGTCATGACCCGCTCACGATTGGTAAATTACCCAATTCCTTTGGACTGATTTCGTTTGAGGCAAAGGTGTTTGACACCGTTAACTTCTTTACTTCGCTCGACGTACCGCCATTTTTGATCAAGCGTGACGATCAGATTGCGATCACGATCAATCAGATTCTGGCAGAAGATATGACCGACACGCCGGGCAAAGGGCGAATCATCAAGATCAAGACAGAAGAAGTTGTGATTGAGATTATCCGCTATATTCTTAAAAATAAGCTTTTTGTAGAGCAGCTCGTTACCAATAGCACCTATTTCAAAGATCCACGCCTGATCGACATTTTTGCCTACATCAAAGATAATTTGGGCGGAGATTTGTCGAACAAGGTCCTGGCCAACGTCGCCAACGTTTCCGAAGATTATGTAGGTCAATATTTCAAAATGCTAACCGGTATCAATCCTCAGGATTATATAGAATACCAACGTATGGAGAAAGCCGTTGACTTGCTGCGTACTTCCAAGAAAAGCATCCGGGCCATTGGATCAGACGTAGGCTACAAGGATACCGCCTACTTTTGCCGTCGCTTCAAGATGATGTTCGGAATTCCAGCCGGCAAAATGCGCCGCCGCGAGTCGCTGATGAATGTATAATCTGATTGATTTTGTGAAAATATAGTATTATAATACATGCAGAAAGCCGCCCAAATGGGCGGCTTTCTGCATGTATTGGTGTTTTCAAGCCCTCTTCTCCGATCCCTTACTTCACCACCATAATCTTCGTAGATTCGACGTCTCCGCCCTGGGACCCGGTTTCCTTTTGGAGGATCAGCAGGTACATTCCCGCCACATCCTCAGGCAACCGCACCGCTTCGCGCTGAATGCCCGTGCCGATCAACGGTTTGCGCCAAACCTCACGACCTGCCAGGTCCGTTACTGTCAACGTAGCAGGACGGCCCGGCGGAGCGTAAAACTGTACGTCAAATTGCCCTCCGCTGGGATTGGGAAACGCTGTCAGCCGCTGAGACGATTCCGCATCTTCGGCAGCCGGAGCAACTTCGGCCATTTCTTCTGCGCTCATTCGGGCTGTGGGGCAGGCCGTACTGATAAACTGCCATTTGTTAGAACCAAACGAGTAGCCCGGATCGTCCACTAGTTGGATATCCGTGACGGCATCGTTGGGGTCACCGTTGCCCCAGTTGTTTGGGCTTCCTATGAGGTAGGTGGAGTTTTTACGGACGATCGCTTCCAGACCGCCCGTCAGCGGAACACGCGTCCACAGCTTGTGGTCTTCGGTGCCGCTGGGCTGAAGCGTGATCAGGTTACCCACCGCATTACCCCCGTTTTGCACGGCAAGCACCGCGTTACCCACTGCCGAGGCAATGCGTACCTGGCCACCTACGCTTTGTACAATCCATTTCTGGTTGGTTGCACCACTGCCGGGCTTTACCTTCACCACTCCATTGACGTTGGTTAACTTGCGGTCGTAGGCCGGAGACGGTAGCTGAATTACAAAGCAGGCCGGAGGGGGTGATGCCACCACCCACCACTCGTGCGGTGCGGTTGCCCATGTTGTCATAGGTGTACGCCTGACCTCGCACAAACGAAATGCAAAGCATGAGCATTAGAAAAGTAGAAAGTGCTCTCATAAGACGGGTGGTTTACTTGACGCAATCTTTTTCGTTACTCGCCAGCTTGACATCCAGTTTGCCAAAGTCTTTATTCTTTGCAGCCATGCTTGGATAGAAACAGGTTTTCCTGGCCTTGAGGTCTTTCGTACCAGGCTCACAGAGAATGCTGCAAGCTTCACCCTCGATGATTTTCAACTCCTTGGTTGGGCCTTTGGAAATCACTCCTACGCTATATTTAAACTTGCCACGGTACACGGTGCCGTCGGGTCGTTGGCCGTTCCAGGCGAGGTTCTTGATTTGGTCGTAAAGAAACTCGTTGCGGTTGTACAGCACCGTATCTCCTTCGGCACTCGTAATGGAAAAACCAATGGTGCCGTGAATGTCAGCGCTTACGAAAGGGTAGAATTCATCGTTTATCCCATCTTCATTGGGTGTAAAGGCGTTGGGAATATAAATCGAGCCTGTTTTGAATTCAAAGGTTACAGGTTTGACCCCGCAACAAGAGGCATATTCCTTAGGTAGGGCGGCATTGGGATCTTCTTTGTCCTGAGTCGGGCAGCCTTGCAGCGTAAAGGCAAGGGCAATGAGGGAAAGGTATTTTTTCATAAGGATCTAAATTGATTTTCTAAACTGATTTGAAGGGTTGATATGATTGAATTGGAACTATCGTTTGAGGTATTTTTTGTGCGTGAATAGCTTGGCAAACTGAGACCTAAGCACATGAGCGTCTGTTGGAGACTGCTCCACGGGAATAGTACGGGAGAAGTACACGACTGCATTCTTTTGGGAATCAAAAATCAGTGCATAGAGTGTGGTGCTTGACTTAATCGGTACGGGCACAAACATGCCCAAGGTCAGGATTCCGATGCCTACTCCCTTGGCAACCTGCCCTCCGTAGTTACCCTTGCGACGGCCAAAACCCGACGTGGCTGTTGCAAGGGCAAAGCGTTGGTTGTTCGTTTGCATTTCTGACCGCACGGTAGGGGTAAGGCCACGCCCTCAATAGTCTTGTTTCGCATCACCTGCGAAAAGGTATTGTTGAGCTCAACGTGGATTTTCTGCTGCACCACAAAATCGGGGCTTTCCATGCGCCTGACTGTCTTGAAGGTCCGGCTGTGACCAATAATAGAATCTAACAGGTACTGCGCCACCCCCGATAGTGAATCATTTGGAAGGGCCCGATTGCCTTTTTGAACCACGCTGATGTAGGCCTGAGGCTCAAAATAACCAATGCCTTTCATATTGGAGGGATTGAACGATTGGCTGATGTAGGCCGTAGGGTTGCAGGAGGATAGTAAAGCCGCAGCTACTATCAGCACCAAATTTTTAATCATGAAGCAACGATTTTTTGGGGGTTTACGGTTTAAAAGAAATCAGTTGACATCCTTACTTTTTTTCAAAAAAAAGTAAGGATACGAAGTTTTGTGAAGTTCTCGACGCTGGAAATTAAAATTGAGTACGGATGGATTGTTGAGTTTCTTATTGAAACTTAGATTCAAGCTTGAATTGTAACTTGGTACTTTATATTCTTGGATTCAAGTTTGAAGTGCAACTTGGTATTTAAGAGCACATTGAATGGGAGATAAATACCCAAGAGTTTTTCTAGGTCTGTTGTTTAATTGATTTTCAATCCATTTTATGTCACTTTTTTTGACGATACTAATTGGGCAGGACTTCGGAATATACTGCCTAATCATGCCATTTGTATTTTCATTAAGCCCTCGCTCCCAACTATGGCAGGGCCTTGCAAAATAGATGTCAGCCTTTAATTCAGCACCAATTTTCTGATGTTTTGAGAACTCTTTCCCATTATCAAAAGTAATTGTTTTTACAGGTAAATCACATTTATTTGCTCTGTAAATCAGCACCTTAGCCAATTCATCAGCATTTTTGGATTCTAACTTTTCGACAATAGTATATTTTGTTACTCGCTCGACTAAGGTCAACAATACACCTTCATGATTAGCCCCAATTATTGTATCCCCTTCCCAGTGACCAATTTCGGTATTTTGCTCAACCACTGCTGGTCGATCCGGGCCGCCGCTGCGGTTCGATTCCAATCCGGTTTGGAATTGATCCTCTTTTCCCTACACTTCCTCTTTTGCTGTATCTTTTCCTATGACGAATCCTTAAAAAAGACATAATGCTCTCATTATCAGTGGATTGATTGGCATATATATAGCGATAAATTGTCTCATGGCTTATTTGCTTTGAACCCGCTCTCCGTGCCAGTACACCGCTTATTTGTTCAGGAGAATAACGTTCTCTTAGGCAACCCAGGACTTGCTCTTTAAGCTCTGACTTCATCTTATAGGGATCTCGCTTACAACGTTCTGAGCATGTTTTATGAGCTTCAAAAGCCACGTAATCTCCTGACAATGAGCGGCTTCCTTTAAGTTCTCTGTTTATTGTACTTTTGTGTACTTTTATTGAATCGGCAATTTCACTTTGTTTCTTTTTTTGTTGAACGAGAATCTGAATGTGGTATGGCACCGGCTACCCGGCTTTGCTCCAGAGTCAACTGAGTGTATAGTTCCATATTGTTTTATGTTTAGACACCACAAAACTATGGGTATTATTCGCAAAAGTTGGCTCTTTTTTAGTCGCAAAAATTAGTAACTATTGGTGAGTTGCACTTGAAATATGAATCTGCGATTTTAAATATCCTGTATGAGAAATTTTTTATACATAGGATGTCTATCTCATGTCGTAGCTAGTAGTGATAATTTTTCGTCCTGACCTGACGGCCACACACTAATAAAGAAATCATAAAAACGCAGAAAGCCGCCCATTCGGGCGGCTTTCTGCATATAAATAGCAAGAGAAATAAGCCTTACATAGCGGCTTCAAACAAACCGGGGGCAAGACCAAACAGGATTGTCAGGAGCGTGGCCGCAATCAGCACAATTTTGTAAAAGGGGGCAATCCGAATGGTAGCCGTATCGCCTTCTTTCATGTAAGCGGCCATAATTACCCGGAAGTAGTAGTAAATCCCGACAGCCGACATCAACACCGCCACGATGATCATCCACACGAGCTCACGCTCTACAGCGCTGCTGAACACGAAGAATTTCCCCCAAAAACCAGCCGTCAAAGGAATTCCTGCCAACGAAAGCATCGATACCGTCAGTACAAACGCCAGTAGCGGGTTGTTTTTCGCCAGGCCGTTAAAGGCCTCATAAGATTCATTGGGCCGGCCTTCGAGCGATTTTTCACGCGCCACCGGAATCAATACTCCAAAAGCGCAAATGGTCGCAAAGGAATAGGCCATGGAATAAAACAGAATGGCATTTTCCGTTTGTTTGGTCATCGACGTAAGGGCAATCAGCAGATAACCGGCATGCGAAATACTCGAATACGCAAGCATCCGTTTGAAGCTATCCTGATAAACAGCGATGATATTTCCGACCAACAGCGTCAGCACTGTAAGTATAGAAAGGGTTGGCCACCAAAAATCGTAGATGCCGCTAAATGAATGCGACAAAAGCCGAAACAGAGCTGCAAAACCCGCTGTTTTTACGATAGTTGCCATGAATGCTGTAAAAATAGACGGAGCACCGTCATACACATCCGGTGTCCAGAAATGGAAGGGCGCCGCCGACACTTTGAAAAGCATACCAATCAGCACGAGCAGCAAGCCCGCATACAATAGGTACGAGGGGCTGCGCTGATTCAGGGTTACGAATGATTCGATACCATTCAGGCTAAATGAGCCTGAGGCGCCGTACAAAAGCGCAATGCCAAAGAGCATGATACCCGTAGCAAAAGCGCCCATCAGGAAGTATTTTAGCGCAGCTTCATTGGAACGCAGATTCCGTTTGTCACTACCGGTAAGTACATACATGGCAACAGACAGAATCTCGACCCCCAGGAATAGCATAATCAGGTTTTCAAACCCAATCATCATAAATGCACCAACGAGCGAAAATAGCATGAGGGCAAAATACTCGGCAGGCTGCGCTTCTTCATTGTCCTGAAAACCCTGCGTCATGGCAACAATCATGAACGCCGAAAACAGCACGATTGCATTAAACGTCAGCGTCAATTTATTGACCGCAAACATCCCCTTGAAATAGAGCAGCTCGCCATCGTTCCACTCAAAAAAATTACCGATCATTGCCACCACCAGAAAAAGCAGGGTGGCCGGCAACAGTATACTTTTGGACTTGAGAAAACCCAGGTAGAGAACTACAATTCCAAGTACAGACAATAATACAATAGGGTACATATAAATATTGGTAAAATCAATTTAGCTATTAATGAACCTCAAAATCTGATGAACAGCAGGCTCGGTCATTTTCAGGAACGTAGACGGATAAATTCCGATCCAGAAAACCATAATGGCCAACGGAATCAGGACAGCTCTTTCGGATACTGTAAGATCTTTGAAGGACTCAGAAGCCGCCGAGGGAGCCCCAAACATGGCCTTCTGAAACATGCGCAGCAGATATACTGCACCCAAAATGATGGTAAGACCAGCTACGGCACCCAGCCAGTTGTTATATTCAAAGACTCCGGCCAAAAGCAAAAACTCGCCTACAAAGCCATTGGTCAACGGCAGGGCAACACTGCCCAACAGCAAAATCATGAAGTAAACCGTGAGGTGAGGCGTCTTCTGCGTGATTCCGCCCAGGTGATCCAGGTACCGGCTTTTGGTTCGGCTATAAATAATTTCTACGATAAAGAACATCCCGACCACGTTTATGCCGTGAGCCAGCATCTGAATCAGCGCTCCCTGCAAGCCGTTCAGCGTGGTTGAGAATACGCCGGCAGCCATTAGGCCCACGTGCGCAAAAGATGAATAGGCAATGAGCCGCTTCATGTCTCGCTGCTGAATGGCAATAATTGACCCATACACGATTCCAATGACCGAAAGTACAATAGCCACTTCGCCCCATTGCGCCAGTCCCAGCGGCACGATAGGCAACAGTAGGCGAATGAGTCCGTACACACCCATTTTCAACATAATCCCCGAAAGCAGCATCGTAGCCGGTGTGGGCGATTCGGTATAGGTATCGGGCTGCCAGGTATGAAAGGGGAATAGCGGCATTTTGATAGCGAAGGCAATGAACAAACCCCAGAAAACCCAGCTTTGGGTTTTGGCGTCAAGAATCAAATCGTACAGTGCCGTAATTTCTGATGTATGCTCGCCGGGCGTCTGAAAGTAGAGATATACCAACGCTACCAGCATGAAAAGGCTGCCAAAAATAGTATAGACAAAAAACTTGAACGTTACTTTCAAACGATTTTCACCACCCCACACTGCCGCCAGAAAGTAAACGGGAATTAGCGCAGCTTCAAAGAACAGGTAAAAGAGAAACACATCGGTAGCGGTAAAAACTCCAACCAAAGCTGCCTCCATAAACAGGATAAGGGCATAAAAAGCGGAGGAGTTTTTATAGTCGTACCCAAAAGTAGAAAGTATAATGAGCGGTGTAAGAAAAGTCGTTAGCAAGACCAGCAACAGACTGATTCCGTCGATTCCGGCACTAAAAGAAATACCGGCGGAGGCAATCCAGGTATACTTAAATCCGAACTGTGTCCCGGCAGCGGGGTCAAACTGCGTCCAGGCGACCACGGCTGTAACCAACTCAGCCAGTGCTCCCAGCAGCGCCAGTTGCCTCACGGTACGTCCGCCCACACTCAGGGCCAGCAGGCCAGTCACGATTGGGATCAGAACAAGAAGAATAGTAAGCATGAATATAATTTTGAATGGGTAAATGAGCAATTATTAGCTTGATTTACAGGAGTTATTTATAAAATTCAATCCTGCAAATCGCTTCTAAAAAGATATTATTTAATCAGCAGGTTCCAGAATAAAATCACCATAATTCCTACCACCATGGCAAAAATATAGTAACCCGTAGATCCCGTCTGCGTTTGTCGACCCAGGTTGGCAAGTGCCTTGACGAGCCTTCCGGTACCGTCTACAAAGAGGTCTATGAAAAATTCGCCAAAACTTGCCAGCAGGTTTGAAAGCGTACGCATGGGTTTCACAAATACGGCATCGTATAGTTCGTCTACATAGTATTTATGATAAACTGCCCGCTGCACTCCCTGACGGGTTTCAGATTCGGGAGCCGGTACAGACGCCTTGCTGATGTACATCACATACGCAGCAATGCCCGAAAGCAACGCTACAAGTACCGAAACACCCATGAGCATGTACTCTTCTGAATGTGAAAGCGAGATAGGCATAAACGCTTCCGGATTAGCCTGCCGTGAATTATCAAAGAGCGGGCTCATAAATTCGGCCAGCTGATGACTTCCCCCCAATGCTTCGGGGATGCCGATGACACCTCCCAGTGCGGAGAAAACGGCCAAAACCATCAACGGAATCGTCATAGAAGCAGGCGACTCGTGCAAATGATGCTCCTGCTCGTGGGTACCCCGAAAGGTGCCAAAGAAAGTCAGGAACAAAAGCCGGAACATGTAAAAAGAGGTCATAGCCGAACCCACCAATCCCACGGCCCATAGCAGCTTGTTATGCTCAAAAGCATGCGCCAGGATTTCGTCTTTGGAGAAAAATCCTGAAAAAGGCGGCAGCCCGGAAATGGCCCAGGTAGCAATAAAAAAGGTAATGAACGTAATCGGAAGTTTTTTGCGCAAACCTCCCATTTTACGAATATCCTGCTCGTCCGACATGGCGTGAATCACGCTACCTGCACCAAGAAACAAAAGTGCTTTGAAAAAGGCGTGGGTAATGACGTGAAACATCGAAGCCGAGTAGGCCATAACGCCCAAACCAAGAAACATATAGCCTAGCTGACTCACGGTAGAGTAGGCCAATACTTTTTTGATATCATTTTGAAGAAGACCAATGGAAGCGGCAAAAATCGCCGTGGCTGCGCCCACAATTGCAACTACTTCGAGCGTTTCGGGTGCGAGCGTGTAGAGCACATTGGATCGTATGACCATATAAATACCCGCTGTAACCATCGTTGCGGCGTGTATAAGTGCAGAAACGGGCGTCGGCCCGGCCATTGCATCGGGCAGCCACGTGTAGAGCGGAATTTGCGCCGACTTACCCATTGCACCCACAAACAGCAGCAACGTGATGGTAATAAGCACCGGATCACCAATCGGAAGGCCGGTTGCCTGCCGAAATACTTCGGTATATTCGACCGAACCGAAGGTAGCGATGATCGTGAAAATACCGAGCAGAAAGCCCAAATCACCGATCCGGTTCATGATGAAAGCTTTTCGGGCGGCATTATTGTAGGAAGTATTTTTATTCCAGAACCCGATGAGTAAATACGAACATAGTCCGACGCCTTCCCAGCCAATGAACATAATGACGTAGTTGGAACCCATCACGAGCAGCAGCATGAAAAACAGAAAAAGGTTCAGAAAGGCAAAAAACTTTCCGAACCCTTCGTCATGCTTCATGTATCCTATGGAATAAATATGGATAAGTGAGCCAACACCCGTAATGATCATCAGCATGAGCAGCGACAGCTGATCATGCTGAAATGAAAATGGAATACTGAGCTCTCCCACGGTAATCCAGTCAAAAAGCGAGACAATTTGCGGCTGACTGCCTGCTTCTTTAAAAGCCAAAAGCACCGCCACCGAGGCAGCAAAACTTCCCAGAGCTGCCAGGGAGCCAATGACTCCAACCGCTCCTTTGGGAATATGACGAAACCCAATTCCGTTGATCACAAAGCCGATCAGCGGAAGTAAAGGAATCAAAACTAGCAAGAAAAGTGACATACTCTATTTGGTGATGTTAGTAGTTAATTGTCAATCATTTACCGAAAATAAACTCAGTTTCTACTGAGCCGTATTCGGCACGTTTACCCTTTGAGTTTTTTCAGGAAATTTATGTCAATCGTTCGGGTATTTCGGTAAATCATCACAATAATTGCCAATCCAACAGCTACTTCAGCAGCGGCTACGGCCATGATAAAAAACACAAATACCTGCCCGGTCGGATCGGACCGATAAGAAGAAAACGCAATCAGGAGCAGATTGACTGAATTGAGCATAAGCTCGACCGACATAAAAATAACAATGGCATTTCGACGGGTAAGAACGCCAATAATGCCAATGACGAATAAAGCCGTACTGAGAATCAGGTAACTTTTTAGCGGAATAAGTTGAATTATTTCCGGTATAGCGGGGGGCTGGATCATAGCGTACGGGTAAATTTGGATAAATCAGGATTCATGATTTTTAAAAATTTGGGCAAATTTAGTGATAAATACCGCTTACTCAAATCTGAAAAATAGGATTATTCTAACGCTGTGTAAGAGTTCTCAACCGGATTTCTGTTAATTTTCGTTTTGTATCCAATGGAAATTCCCCTTTCATGATCCAATCATAAAAAGATGGTTCGTTTTTCAGGACATCCTCGACGCGTTTTCCATTGTTCTTGCCAAAATTAAAAACTTCTTCTCCGGCCTCATTATAGACCATCCGTCCGGCCAAATCTACATGATTAGAGGCGGTGAGCTTGTGCAGAGCATCCATATCATTTACAATAGGAATGGTAGCATTTCCTTTGGCATCTTTAACTTCAACATTCTGATAATGAGAAACCTGCGCATTCAAAACCTCATAGGTGGCCAATGCGTCAGCTTCGGCGCCGTGTGCTCCTACAAGTTCTTTTCCACAATAGAACTTATAAGCTGCCGAAAGGTTGCGGGGCTCCATCATATGAAAAATCCGCTGCGCATCAATCAGGCGGCGATTTTTCAGATCAAAATCTACGCCAACGCGCAGAAATTCCTCCACGAGCAGCGGCACGTCAAATCGGTTGCTGTTGAACCCGGCGAGGTCGCATCCTTCCAGAAAAACGGCGAGATTTTTAGCGATTTGCTTAAATGTGGGACAATCTTTTACATCTTCATCATAAATTCCGTGGATCATTGACGACTCTCCCGGAATCGGCATTTCGGGATTTACCCGTCGGGTTCGGACTTCCTCACCACCGGTGGGTAGCGCTTTTACGATAGATATTTCAATGATTCGGTCACGGGTGATATTGATTCCCGTGGTTTCAAGGTCAAAAAAAGCAAGTGGCTTTTTCAGGACCAGTTGATGTGCCATGATGTATTCATTCAGGGTGGTAGGGTGCTAAGTTACAGGTTTAGCAGCATAAGGACCAAAAAAGCCGTCGGTTTCTCTATTTCCGACGGCCTGATTCCTATTCATTCTCCTACAAGTCCTATTCTTCCCAACCAAAAGATTTGGTAATTGCTTTTTGCCATCCTTTATAGAGGGCGTCCCGCTGCGGGCTTTCCATCACAGGCTCCCAGGTTTGAGCAACCGCCCAATTTTTGCGCAAATCCGCCAGATCAGCCCAATATCCAACGGCCAGACCTGCTGCATAGGCTGCGCCAAGGGCGGTGGTTTCGGCGACAGCCGGCGCTACGACGGTAGTATCGAGCATATCGGCCTGAAACTGCATGAGCATCTGATTGGCCACCATGCCGCCATCAACCCGCAGCGAGGCAAGTTTTATTCCTGAATCCTGCTCCATGGCATTGACTACGTCGACGGTCTGATAGGCCGTGGCTTCCAGTACTGCCCGGGCAATATGACCTTTGGTTACGTAGCGCGTCAGGCCGGCAATTACTCCACGGGCATCGTTGCGCCAGTAAGGGGCATAGAGCCCAGAAAATGCCGGGACAAAATAAGCGCCACCGTTATCCTCTACGGTTTGGGCGAGGGGTTCTATATCGCTGCTTTTCTCAATGATTCCCAGATTGTCCCGCACCCATTGTACCAGCGCACCCGCAATCGCAATACTGCCTTCGAGCGCATACTGAACGGGTTGATCGCCAAATTTATAAGCAATCGTTGTGAGCAGTCCTTTTTCCGAAATCCGCAATTCGCTGCCCGTATTCATGACCAGAAAGCAACCCGTTCCGTAGGTATTTTTGGCCATACCCGGTTCAAAACACGCCTGCCCTACGAGAGCTGCATGCTGATCGCCCAACGCACCGGCAATTGGCACACCGGGCAAAACTTCGGACGTTACGGTTCCATATACTTCGCTGCTACTCTTGATGGCAGGCAGCATGGCTCGTGGGATTTCAAAGGTACGAAGCATGTCCTCGTCCCATTCGAGCGTATGCAGGTTCATGAGCTGCGTGCGGCTGGCGTTGGTTACATCTGTAACATGAATTCCGCCTTTGACCCCGCCCGTCAGGTTCCAGATCAAAAATGTATCCATATTGCCAAACAGAGCCTCACCTTTTTCGGCATCTTTGCGCAGGCCGGGCACGTTTTGCAGGAGCCATCTTAATTTTAAACCGCTGAAATAGGTTGCCAACGGCAAGCCGGTCACGGGGCGAAAACGGTCGATGCCCCCGTCTTTCTCAAACTGAGCCACCATGTCGCCCGTTCGGGTATCCTGCCACACCAATGCATTATGGTAGGCTTTGCCCGTGCGGCGGTTCCAGGCAACGGTTGTTTCGCGTTGATTGGTGATGCCCACGGCTGCAATGTCAGCCGACGTAACCGACACCTTGATTCGTGCCAGTGCTATTACTTCCAGCGTATTTTTCCAGATTTCGTCTGGGTTGTGTTCTACCCAACCGGGCTTCGGATAAATCTGTTCATGCTCTTTCTGACCTACCGAAACGATGTTTCCCTGACGGTCAAAAAGTATACAACGGGTGCTCGTAGTTCCCTGATCAATTGCGGCAATGTACTTGGACATTAGGAATAGTAGTTTGATTGGTTTTTGTGTAAATAAAGTAAGAAAATAAGAAAACTACGTGCAGATTGATTTTTTATTCTCGTTGGCTATTGCCGAATTTTACATTCTTTATTTTTACATAAAAATATTGACTCTTGAAGCGCTCCCTGCCGTCGTACTTTTTTTCTTTTCTAAAATTCCGATGGGTTCAGGCGACTCTTCTGTTGATCGTATTGATTGGAATACTGGACTTTGTCTTTCCTTTTCGTCCACAAATTTCTTATTCTACCCAAATTCTGGCCAAAGACAGCTCCGTGCTGCACGCCTTTCTGAGTCAGGACGACAAGTGGAGGCTGTATACCGAAACTACCGAAATCACTCCTCTGCTTCGTAAAACGCTGCTGCATAAAGAAGATCGTTTTTTTGCCTGGCATCCGGGCGTCAATCCATTGGCCGTAGGAAGGGCGGCACTGCGCAATCTCCTCACCGGGCGTCGTACCTCGGGCGCGTCTACCATCACGATGCAGGTAGTTCGACTGCTCGAACCGCGCAGACGAACCTACGGCAGCAAACTTCTGGAAATCATCAGGGCCATTCAGCTGGAAATGCACTATTCCAAGCAGGAAATTTTTCAGTTTTATCTCAATCTTGTGCCCTATGGAGGAAATATTGAAGGCATAAAAGCGGCATCATTGCTCTATTTTGGAAAACCGCCGCAGCTGCTGAGCCTTTCCGAAATCACGGCTTTGGCCATTGTGCCCAACCGCCCGTCGAGTCTGCGGCCCGACACCCGGCAGTCGGCGCTGCTTGCTGCTCGAAATGTTTGGTTGCGCAGGTTTGAAGTAGACCAACTTTTTGAGCCTTCCGTTATCGACGATGCCCTCCACGAGCCGTTGCGGGTCACACGCCGGGCAGCACCGGCACAAATTCCTCACCTTGCTCAGCGACTTAAAGCACAATATCCCAACGAGCCTACGGTACGTACGGGCATTGTACCACAGAAGCAGGTACAGGCCGAAGCTCTGGTAAAAAACTATGTCAATCGCCTGAAAAGCCAGAACATTCACAATGCCGCCGTGCTGATTGTCAACAACGAAACCGGAGCCGTAGAAGCCTATGTAGGTTCGGCTGATTTTTCAAATCCTTACGACGGCGGCCAAGTGGACGGCATCCGGGCGGTCCGTTCGCCGGGAAGCGCACTGAAACCACTGCTGTATGCGACTGCTTTTGATAAAGGATTGCTGACTCCCAAAATGATCCTGAATGATGTTCCGACAAATTTCAGCGGCTACGAGCCTGAGAATTTTGATCAGCGATTCAACGGACCCGTTACGGTTGAATTTGCCCTGGCCAACTCGCTCAATATTCCGGCAGTAAAAGTTCTGAAAGACGTACAAACACCGGTATTGGTAGATCAACTCAAAAAAGCGGGTTTTCAAACCGTACGCAAGCAGGCCAAAGACCTGGGGCTTTCTATGATTTTGGGAGGATGCGGCGTGACGCTGGAAGAGCTCACGCGTTTGTTTGCAGCGTTTGCCAATGAAGGCCGCCTGCAACCGCTTAGCTATGGAGCAGTGCCAATGAGCCAAACAAAAAAGAAGGCCGATTCAGGCTTTGAGATTATATCACCCGGCGCGGCCTTTCTCATTACGCAGGTACTCACGCAGGTAACCCGTCCGGATTTACCCACCAATTTTGACAACTCATACCACCTTCCCCGCATTGCCTGGAAAACCGGAACGTCCTACGGCCGGCGCGACGCATGGAGCATAGGCTACAACAAGCAGTATACGATTGGTGTGTGGGTGGGCAATTTTTCGGGAGAAGGCGTAGCCGACCTCAGCGGTGCCGAAACAGCCACGCCACTCCTTTTTTCGCTCTTTAATAGCCTTGATTACAATTCGCCAAAGGGGTGGTACCACATGCCGGAGTCGGTGGCTCTGCGCAAAGTATGTGCAGCAAGCGGGGACATTCCTTCCGATTTTTGTACCAATCCAATTGTGGATTATCACCTCATGGGCGTGTCACCCTATCGGCGGTGTCAGCATCGGCAGTGGGTGTTTGTCAATGCCGCCAAAAGTCTGTCGTACTGCCCAACCTGCCTGCCCGCTTCGGGCTATGTACGTGAGGCGTACCCAAACTACACGCCGGAGCTGATTGCCTACTATGAATTGAAGAAATTGCCCTATGAAAAAATCCCGCCGCATAATCCGGCCTGCGAGCGGGTCTTTGGCGATGGCGCCCCGATCATTATCAGCCCAAACAACGGGAGCGAATACTATGTACGCACCGACGAGCCTCAACAGATTTTGCTGAGCTGTCAGGCAGCCAATGATGTGCAGCAAGTATTTTGGTACATAAATGATAAGCTTTTCAAAAAAAGTTCTCCCACCGAAGCTGTATTTATGAGCCCGCCTCCGGGGCGGGTCAAAGTTTCGTGCAGCGACGATAAAGGACGAAATACGGATGTCTATATTGAGGTGAAGCGATTGTAAAATTTTGCTAGCACACAGAGCCCTACTTACCACGAATAGTGCAACCCAAGCTGCGGTAGCGAAATGACCGCATTTTCAGAAACGGGGTAGGTTGGGCGTAGCATATAGACTCCTATGTCTGCTTTTAGATGGCGGTTTAGCCGGAAACTAACCCCGGGCATCAGCGCCACAAACTGCCAGCCCCGGCGGTAGGTTTGGCCGGTTTCCTCGCCCATCAGATAGGCTGCTTCTACAAATGGCGAAAAGGCCGTGGTACTGATATGATACCGGACCATCGGCCCCAGTGCCCAGCCGCGCAGGGGAGCTTCTACGGGTACAATCGTGGAATAAGCTCCAAAGCCAACGGCTCCAAGCAGTATGCGATCAGCCACGAAATAGCCACCCCGTAAAGCAACATTGGCAAATTCTCCACCCGTTTGGTACGGAATAGCCACACCCGACGCCCCAACCATAGCTGAGCCCGCCTTAAAATCAGGGCGGTTGGCAGGGCGCTTCCCAACGAGCGCTGCGTTGTAGGGACTCATGTAGTTTCCGGGCTTTTTCCACTGCAATCCCTGCTTATAGCCTACCTGCATGGTGAGATAGCTTCCTTTGCTGACGACGTTAGCCTGATACTTCACGCCGTTGAGTTCCAGCTCTTTTGTAGAAATAGTAAACAAATCCCGAAATCCCTGATTGTAGAGCCATTGAACGCTCAGGCTACGGTATTGCCCGATTTTGTAGTCGAGCCCGGCACGCAGGGATAGCGACAAACCCTGATTGCGGGTGTGTGAGCTTTCGAGCGTATACTGGTACACGTCACCTGGCCAGTGACCGTCGATTTTCCGGTCGTTTTTTTCGCGTACGTAGCCATCGTAGCGATTAATGATGTAATTTATATCAGCGCCGCCATTCACAATCAGCCGCCGCCATAGCAGCCGTGAGTTGTAGGTAAACCCTGCGTTAAGATTTGCGGGAGAAAATTGGGTATAACCATTGTTGCGCCCCCAACCACTCACAGCGCCGGTCGAATCGCGTGAAATAAAACTTGTGCGTGTACCAACCTTTAAAGTCGAGGTTCGGACGCCCATCCGAAGCGACAGGTGGGAGGTAAGGCTGCGCTCGGCGCTGAGATCAAATGAAACCCCGAAACGATCGGGAGCTTCAAATTTGCCCGACGGCAGGGGTCTGTCTGACGATAAGGTGTTGTACGAAAGCGACGGCCCCAATCCTACGCCAAGCCGCCACGGGCTTTGGGCGTGGCTGTTGGCAGCAGCAAAAATTCCAAGAAAAAAATAAAGTAAAGTCTTTTTCATACGCACGTTTCCTGACAGTCAAATTTGTTTCTAAAGTACTGATTAGTACTTGAAATCCTCACATACTTACGCAAAAAGTTAATAGAGGATATTTTGAAATTCCAGCATTAAAATGCACTTTTCGGCTAAATACTTGTATTCAATACTTTTTTACCAAAAACTAATTTCAAAACTCCCATGAAAAAATTATGCCTGGCATGTCTTTGTTTACTTGCGTCGCTTGCGGTTCAGGCGCAGCAGACGATTGCCCCCGCTACTCCAAATGAGACTACGGAAGTGTTTTTTAAAGCCATGCTCAATGAAGACGCCTCCTCGCTGCGTTCAGTGTTAACAACTGATTTTTCGCTCCTGAGTTTTGACGGACAAATGATTGACGGTACCACGTTGGCTGATGCCGTGGACGGTGGGTATGTGGTCATCGAAACGGGCGTTGTGTCGGGCCTGAACACCCGCACCTATGGCGAAGCAGCGGTGGTCAATGGTTTCTGGCAAACCAAGGGTGCCGTACAGGGCAACAACTTTCAGACGCAGGTAGGTTTTATGAGCGTGTGCGTGCGGCAGGGCGGTGCCTGGAAAGTAGCAGCGATGCAGTTTACGCCCATGCCCTGAGGGGAAACCTACGTTTTTACAAGAATGAAGTAACCTGAGTTATTGTAAAAAATAGCTCAGGTTATTTTTATGCATCATTTAAATAACTTAGTAAGTCTTATGAAATCGATCAATCATTCGTTTCCATACTTTTTTATTTATCACGGCTAATTTGCTACCTTCAAACGTTGAAGAAAGCAGTTATTTTTCCTTCTGAAACGTTACCTTTTTTTCCTTACTCTCCCCATGAAAAACCATCGGTTTTTACTCAGCATTTCAATCCTTTCGGCTACATTTTTCTGGCTGTTAAATGGCTGTTCATCGCTCAATACCGTGCGTGTGGCCGGTACCAATTTTACCGACGAAATTCAGCTTTCGCAAAACCTTGTCTTTACATTCAGTAAAGACCTGGTGCAGGAAAGTCGCCTCGGCATCTGGGATTCTACGCAGTACGTGCGCCTGCAACCCGCCGTGCGCGGAAAGTTCAAATGGACGGCGCCCAATGAGCTGGTTTTCTCGCCGATTGGCGCCTTTGACCCTGCCACTACCTACAAAGCTGAGCTTACGGACGAACTGCTGAATCATCTGCCGGAAGACAAAAAGTACACGATTTCGGACGAAGATCTGGCCTTTCATACGCCTTATCTGCAACTGACGGATCTTCAAAGCTGGTGGACACGCTCGGCAGAAAACAGCCGCCCCGAGGCCAGGCTGCGGCTCACTTTTAATTACCCCGTTGATCCTCAGGCCGTAACCGAACTTCTTCAGGTACGCTTGCGCGATACCCAAACGTCGTTTCGGGTGCTTCCTTCGTCCGAAGGCCGCTACGTAACGGTGGCGCTCACGCAAACCGGAACTGCCGACGAGAACGCAGCGCCTCTTGCCGTGCGGATTGAAAAAGGGCTCAAAATGAAAAATAAGGAGTACGCTACTCCGCAGCCGCTCGAAACTGTGGCAAGCTTGCCTTCGCCCCTGCACCTGGAAATTGCCGATGTGCAAACGGGTTTTGAAAATAATCAGGGGTATGTACGTGTGTATACCACACAGGAGCTAACGCCCGAAGCGGTAGAAAATGGTTTCTCGCTGGAACCTGTTCCGGGGAAACTCGTGACCGAAACTACCGAAAATGGATTCATTGTTCGGGGCGATTTTAACGAAACGGATACCTATGTATTGAAAGTTACCACAGCACTCAAAGGTGTACTTGGCCCACAACTGGATGAGGAAGTTTCGCGGGATTTGTTTTTTGGAAAAATGCCTCCGGGCATCACGTTTACCCACAAAAAAGCACTGTACCTGACTTCCAAAGGTTCACGAAATATGGGAGTACAAATTGTGAACGTTCCGAAGGTGCAGGTAAAAATTGCCAAAATTTATGAAAATAATATCCTGAATTACGTACGCAACAGCCGCTACGAAAATTACGACTATGTAGGTGACGAATGGCAGGCTACGGGTTCATATAATTATAGCGACGACGATCAGAGTTTTTATAGCGATGTGGTGGTTAATAAAACCGTTGACACCGAAAATCTTCCCCGCACGCGCGGCATTTCGGCGCTGAATGTGGCCCTGCCTGATGATAATGGCCGCAAGGGCGTATACCTGGTGTCGGTGATTTCCAAAGAAGAAGCCTATTTGGGTTCTACACGGCTCGTGTCTGTTTCGGATATTGGCCTGATTGCCAAAGAAGGCAAAGACGAAGTATGGGTTTTTGCCAATTCGATCAAAACTACCGAGCCGCTGAGTAAGGTGAGCGTGACGCTCGTGAGCAGCAACAATCAGTCGGTGTATACGCTCGAAACAGACAATAACGGTATGGCTCATTTTGAAAAACTCAGCGAAAAAGCGCCGGGCTTTCGTATGGCGATGGTTACTGCCCGCACCGACGACGACTTCAACTACCTGCTGCTAAACGACACACAGGTCGAAACTTCGCGCTACGAAGTGGAAGGCCTGCGCGATAATCCTACGGGATTGCAGGCGTTTATTTATGGGGAACGCGATATGTATCGCCCCGGCGAAACACTGCATTTTAATACCGTGGTACGGTCGCAGGGCTGGCAAACGGCTTCCGAAATTCCCCTGAAAATCAAAATGCTTACACCTAACGGCCGCGAGTATCGGACCTGGCGCAAGACAACCAACGCACAGGGCGCCGTTGAAACGGAGGTTACCGTGGATGCCGCCGGACTCACCGGAACCTATACGCTGGAAGTGTACAACGGCAACGATGTGCTGTTGGCTTCGCAGGGTGTTAGCGTAGAAGAATTCATGCCCGATCGTATAAAAGTAGATTTGAGCGGAGCGAAGAAAGAATACAAAACCGGTGAAACCGTGGCACTAACCGCCACCGCACTGAACCTGTTTGGACCGCCCGCCGCCAACCGAACCTATGAAATGGATATTCAGTGGAAAAGAAAAGCGTTTTCGGCACCTGATTTCCCGGACTTTTCCTTTGATATTCCAGCTGAAACTACCTTTGAACGTGAACAGCGGCAGGGACTTACCAACGAGCAGGGCGTAGCCACGGAGCGTATTCAGATTCCGTCAGGATATAAAGATATTGGTGTGCTGGAAGGGAAAATTTACGTAACTATTTTTGACGAAAACGGCCGTCCCGTCAATCGCCTGCATCGCTTTGATGTACTCACGCAGGCAACGCTGTACGGCATACGCCTGCCCGACCGCTACGTGGGCGTCAATGCGCCTGTTCCCGTAGAGATTATTGGTGTAAATGGTCAGGGGATTTTGCAAAAAAACAGCAAAGCGCAGGTAGAGGTCGTTCGGGTGGAGTACCAAACAGTAGTCGAAAAGCAGAACGAACAGCTACGCTATACCTCGCGCCGCCGCGAAAAAAGTGTATATTCCAACACGCTCAGCCTGGGGGGCGGTCGTGGCAGTTTCAGGTATGTGCCCACCGTTTCGGGTGAGTATGAAGTACGGGTTCGGCGGCCCGGTGCCAGTCATTTTACGGCAACTACGTTCTTTGCTTACGGAGCTGGATTTACAGAATATTCGTCCTTTGAAGTAAGTAACGAAGGCCGGGTGCTGATGGAGCCCGATCAGGAGCGCTATCAGGTGGGTGATAAAGCCCGCATTTTGTTCAAAACACCTTTCGACGGCCGTCTGCTCGTAACGGTTGAGCGTAATCAGGTGCTTGAACATCACGTTCTGACTACCGAAAAAAAGGCTGCCGAGTTTACGTTCAGCATTCAGCAGGAGCATTTGCCCAATGTGTACATCACGGCCACGCTTATACGCCCTTTGGATGCCTCCGACCTGCCGCTGACCGTAGCGCACGGCTTTGCACCGCTACGCATCGAAGCGCTTGACCGGGCTCTTCCTGTGGCGATAAAGGCCGTTGAGCAGTCGCGCTCCAAACAGAAACAGCGGATTTCCATTCAAACCAAACCGAATGCTCAGCTTACGCTTTCGGTGGTTGATGAAGGGATTTTACAAATCAAGAATTTCCGTACCCCGGATATTCACGGCTATTTTTATCAAAAACGCGCCCTCGAAGTGGGGAGCTACGATCTGTATGCGTTTCTCTTTCCTGAATTGACATTTTCCTCAACATCCAGCAGCGGGGGCGATGGCTACGATCTCGAACGGCGCATCAATCCGCTTAGCAATGGCCGGACCGAACTTGTGACGTTCTGGAGCGGCATTCTCACCGCCAACAGTAGCGGCGTAGCTACGTTTGACGTAGCGATTCCCCAATTTAGCGGCGATTTGCGTATTATGGCAGTAGCCTACAAAGACAACGCCTTTGGCTCCGCTTCGCACAACATGAAAGTGGCCGACCCGGTAGTTATCAGCACGGGCGCTCCCCGATTTTTGAGCCCTAACGATGAGCTGACGCTGCCCGTTACGATCAGCAATATGGAGAAAAAAGCCACTACGGTGAATGTTTCGCTCAGCACCACGGGCCCGCTTTCGGCTACGGGACCAACGCAAAAATTAACCATTCCGGCTGGAAAAGAGGCACGAACCGTATTTTCGGTAAAAGCAGGAGCTCGTTTGGGAGCGGGGACAATTACCGTGAAAGTTGGTGCTTTTGGAGAAACCTTTGTGCAGCAAACCAACCTATCTGTGCGCCCGGCTTCGCCGCTACTCAAAACCAGCAACGCCGGTGTAATTGCGGGCGGACAGGCCGGGACCATCAACCTGGCCCATAATTTTATATCCGGCACAGCCCGGAGTCAGGTGGTGGTGAGCCGCTCGCCGATGGTACAAAGTGGTGGTAAAGCACTTGCCACACTCCTTGGCTATCCGTTTGGTTGCCTGGAACAGAGTATTTCGCGGGCATTTCCCCAAATCTACTTTGCCGATCTCACCAAAGCGATGGCAACTCCGGTGTATCTGGTAAAAAGCGGCGCAAGCGATTTTAACCCCGCTACCAACGTGCAGCAGGCGATCCGCAAAGCGGAGTCGCAGCAATTGTACAACGGCGGCCTGGCGCTGTGGCCGGGAGCGTCCCGCGAAGACTGGTGGACAACCGCCTACACCGTTCATTTTCTGGAAGAGGCCCGCCGGGCTGGCTTTGAAGTAAATGCCGCAACGATGAGCCGCGCCATGGATTATCTGATAAACAAAACCGGTACAACCGCTACGGAAGAGGTGCCACAAATGACCGAAGACGGCTCAACCGTACGAACCATTCAGGCGCAGCGCGAAAGTCTGTACTCCCTCTACGTACTGGCGCTAACGGGCCGCCCCAACCGCTCGGCTATGAACTACTACAAACAGCACCCTGAACTGCTGGCCAACGACACCCGCTATTTATTGGCCGGGGCGTTTCAGCTCATGGGCGACTCGCGTAGTTTTGAAGCGCTATTACCTAAAAAATACGAGCAGGAGTCGGTCGAGAATTCATTTGGTGGCAGCTATTCGTCGCCTTTACGTAATCTGGCCTTAGTGCTCAATACCTTATTGGAAACTTCCCCGGACCACATACAGATTCCGTCGCTTGCCCGGCAGTTATCGCAGGCCCTGGCGTCGTCGTCGTACCTGAACACGCAGGAAGCAGGTTTTGCGGTGCTCGCTTTGGGTAAGTTGGCTCAGCGCACGAGTGGTTCTACCGTCACGGCCACATTGAACGCCAAAGGCAAAAAGTTGGCCTCGTTTGACGGAACAGAATTAAACCTAAGCGAGGGAATTTCCAATCAGAAACTAAGCGTACAAACGCAGGGAAAAGGCGACCTTTACTGGTTTGCCCAAACCGAAGGGATGTCGGCCACGGGAGCCTATACCGAGGAAGATCAGGGCTTGCGGGTGCGGCGGCAGTACCTGACCCGAACCGGCGGCAATGCGGGAACAATCAAACAGAATGATTTATTAGTAGTGAAAATCAGCGTATCGAGTACCAACGGTTTACCTGTCGAAAATGTAGTTGTTACGGATTTGCTGCCCGCCGGATTTGAAATAGAAAATCCCCGCCTGACCGAACCGCGCGACATGCCCTGGATCAAAAATGCCGCTACGCCGGAGTACTTTGATATTCGCGACGACCGCATTCATTTTTTCACGACTGCCACCGGTAAAGAACAAACGTTTTACTATCAGGTGCGGGTCATTTCCAAAGGAACCTTCACTGTTGGTCCGGTAGCGGCAGACGCCATGTATCAGGGTGAATACCGCAGCTACGCAGGTGGTGGAAAGGTGACGGTGCAGTAAAAGTTACGTACTGGTTCTAGTTAAAAATCAGCACAAGAATTTTCCCTTCTTGTGCTGATTTTTTTTAGAATTTACTATTTTCGGAAAAAATTATACTTACACAAATTACCCTTCTGTATGAAAAAGACCCTCCCCGCTCTTCTTGGCCTTAGCACAGGCCTTTTGTTTATGGCCCTTCATTTTGAAGAAGACTTTCTGGAACGCATCGTCAAGAAAATGGATGCTTACCAACAATTATTTATTCATGAAAAAGTGTATTTACACATCGATAGACCACATTACCTACCCGGTGAAACGATCTGGTTTAGTGCCTACGCTACCTTTGCCGCTTCTGGCACAGCAGATACCCTGAGCCGGTTGGTGTATGTGGATTTGCTTAATACCGAAACTCAGGAGGTACTATTCACGAGGCGCATTCGGATGACTGACGGTTTGGGGCAGGGCGACATATTCCTACCCGACGACCTACTGGCAGGTCCATACAGGCTTCGGGGGTATACGCATTGGATGCGAAATTTTTCGGAAGAACACTTTTTTTACCGCGACTTCCATATACTGGCAAATGAGCCTGCGGCCGCTCCAAACCCTGCTTTAACGTCAGAAATCGACGTACAGTTTATGCCCGAAGGCGGTTATCTGATACAAGATATTGACAGTAAAGTTGCCTTTAAAGCCATCGACAGTCAAGGGAAAGGCATCCCTGTTACAGGCTTTGTGCTCAATCAGTCCAACGACACCCTGGCCGGATTCCGTACGGAACATCTGGGCATGGGTCAATTTATGTTCAAACCACAGGCCGACCAAACGTATCGTATTCAGGTCCGAAAGCCGGATGGAGGCATGGCCTCATTTCCTTTTCCGGTAGTCAAACAAGAAGGTGCGGTGCTGATTGTAGACAACCTTTCCAATAAGCAAAATGTCCGGGTTTTTGTGCGCAGCAACTCGGCTGACCCAGTTGAAATGGCCCTGATTGCACATAATCAGGGAGATATAACGTACGCCAACAAAGCTGCTATTTCGTCAAAACTATCGCTGTTTACCATTCCAAGATCAGGGCTTGGCGACGGCATCACGCACCTGACACTTTTTGACGCCAACAGCCGCCCCATAGCCGAACGCCTGCTTTACAATCGTTTGGTCGAGCCATTGACTATTAAAATCCAGTCTTCAAAAAATACCTATAAAATTCGTGAAAAAGTAGACCTTACGCTCGAAGTAAGCGATGCCGATGGCAAGCCGATAGCGGGTAATTTTTCGGTAGCCGTTACCGATGGCAATCAGGCAAGTATAGACGCTAACGCCCAGCATATTGTTTCTTATTTTCGGTTGGAAGCCGATCTGCGGGGAGGAATCGAACAGCCGGCAAGTTATTTTGACACCTCAAATCCTAACGCTGCCCGTTACCTGGATCTGCTGCTGATGACGCAGGGATGGCGACGGTTTCGGTGGGAGGACGTCCTGAAAGATCAGGCTCCGGAGCCCTCCTACTTTGTAGAACAGGGAATTACGCTCACCGGAAAATTGGTTCGCAAAAACAAACGGGCTGCGGGCATAATGCCGTTGACTTTTACGCTGCTTCAAAAAGATAGTTCGCAGATGTTTGTTACAGGCGAGAGCATCGCCACGGGAGAATTTGCCCTCTATGGTATGGACGTAACGGACTCGACGGATATTATGATTCAGATTGCCGATAGTAAAAAAGCGGTAGATGTCAAGATTCAGACAGATAGATGGATGGCCCCGCCTTATGGCAAAGTCCCGTTTCGGGCAATGAATGCACAGCCCCTGGCAACAGACATGCTTAAACGCGCCCAGGAGTACCTGAAAATAGAACGTACCATTCGTGAAAACAGAGAGAAACTTTTGCAGGAGGTTGTAATCAAAGGTAAAAAAGTAGACCCAATTACCAGCGATAGCCGCCGCGCCCTTTACAAGCGTCCTTCCAGTACACTTGCGTTCACTGATCGCAACACCGTAGGTGCACTTACGATTTTTGACGTGATTAAGAACCGTATTCCCAGCGTGCAGGTTCTTGGTTCAGGCCCCGACCGGATCATTCAGATTCGGGGAAATTCCAACCTAAGAGGAACCATTGAGCCGATGTATATGATGGATGGAAGCCCCGTGAGTAAAGATGTGGCCATGAATATCCTGCCTTCGAGTGTAGAGTCGGTGGATGTGATTGTTGGCCCTGCCGCTACCGTCTACGGCGATCAGGGAAGGGGAGGGGTAATTAATATTCTTACCAAAAATGGAAATCCTAATCAATCGTTTAGTTACCAGGAAACCGAAGGGAGTTTGTCAACCCGCCTGATGGGATATGACCCACAGCGTGAGTTTTATGCGCCCCGCTACGATCAGCAGCTACCCGAGCACGTCCGGCCCGACTATCGCCCCACCTTGCTATGGGCCCCCCGCCTCCGAACCGGTTCTGATGGCAAAGCTACTGTGTCATTTTTTGCCTCTGATGCTACGTCTACCTTGCAGATCCGGGCAGAAGGAATGGCTCGCAACGGTATGCCGGGCGTTGGTCAGGCGAAGGTTGTGGTGGTGGAGTAATTGGTGCTTTTTTTGTTGAAATGTCGTTTGTCTTGATCAGAAGTCTTCAAAAGTCATTTTTTAGAACATTCTTCTGAGTATAAAAAAAGATTTATACTCAGAAGAATGTTTTGTTTACAGAGGCACGTAAGTAAGAAATTGGCATTTATGAAAAATCCCCCGGAAATAAGTAAGTTTGATACCCGTCTGCCATTTACGAGGGATATTTTTATTTTATACCAATTAACCTTTCTTTTTCATGTCAATTTCCCGCAAAGAATTTATAAAAACCAGTGCGCTCGCCCTCACGCTGCCTTTTTTATCCAACACCTTTACCTCCGCAAAACCACCGCGTAAAGTAGGATTGCAGCTGTATACGCTGCGCGAACTCATGGCCAAAGATCCAAAAGGTACGCTGAAACAAGTAGCCGATATTGGGTTCAAAGAAGTAGAGACATTTGGCTACGCCAACGGAACGTTTTTTGGCATGGCTCCCGCTGAGTTCAAGTCTTTCCTGAAAGATTTAGGCATGTCTACACCTAGTGGACACTACATGCCTGACCAATTAAAATCGGGCTGGAACAAAATTGTGGACGATGCCTCCGCCGCCGGACAAAAATATATGATGTGTGCTTACATTATGCCCAATGAGCGGACGCTGGAAGACTATAAAAAGTTTATTACTTTATTTAATGAAGCAGGCGAGGTGTGTAAAAAAGCAGGTATTCAGTTTGGCTATCACAACCACGATTTTGAATTTGAAACAGTAGACGGGCAGATTCCGTACGACATGATTCTGAAAGGAACAGACCCGGCGCTCGTAAAAATGGAACTTGACTTATACTGGGCGGCCTATGCCAATCAGGATCCGGTAGCGCTTTTCACACAGAATCCCGGTCGATTTCCGTTGGTACACATGAAAGACATGGCCAAAACTCCCAAACGCGAATTTGCCGAAGTTGGTAACGGCTCAATTGACTTTCAGCGGATTCTGAATGCGGCCAAAGTTGCAGGACTTAAACACTTATTCGTCGAGCAGGATGTGACCGTTCAGCCGCCGCTCGAAGCAATTGCTGTGAGTTATTCCAACATCAAAAAAATGAATATGTAAGATCAGTCATCGGCTCCATCATTTTTTGTTTTTTTAATAAAAAGCATACCATACCCATTTGCGGCATGGTATGCTTTTTTTGTGACCAGCTAGCATCTTACCTCTTTAAACTCCCTGTTTTTAAGGAGCTTGACAAAAGTACATAATGCACGAACAGCGGAAAAACTAGCTGAATTCATCACAAACTAAACGGAGAAACATATGCTGGCAATGAATTACCGGGGGCCCCAACGGGTACGGATTGATCAAAAGCCTTTACCCCAAATTTTACACCCCGAAGACGCAATCATCCGGGTGACGCGCTCCTGTATCTGCGGATCAGACTTGCATTTGTACAACGGCAACGTACCTGACACCCGCGTGGGAGAAACCTTCGGGCATGAGTTCATCGGTGTGGTTGAGGAAGTTGGCTATGCGATACAAAAACTAAAAGTGGGCGATAATGTCATTGTACCCTTCAACATTGCCTGTGGCCGCTGCGCTTTTTGCAAGCAGGGACTGTATGGAAATTGCCACGAGTCAAATCCTCAGGCCACCGCGGCAGGAGGGATTTTCGGCTATTCACACACCACGGGCGGCTATTGCGGCGGACAGGCTGAGTATGTGCGGGTGCCGTATGCCGACGTTGGCCCAACGGTTATTCCGGAAGGAATGGATTTGGACGATGCGGTGCTGCTCACCGACGTAGTACCTACGGGCTATCAGGCGGCAGAGATGGGCGGCATCCAAAAAGGCGATACGGTCGTTGTGTTTGGCGCAGGGCCTATCGGCATTATGGCCGCCAAATGTGCGTGGCTTTTCGGCGCCGGGCGTGTTATAATTATTGATCAAATTGAGTACAGGCTGGAATTTGCACGCAATTATGCGCAGTGCGAAGCCTATAATTTTCGCTCACTTGAAGACCCGGTGGTGTTTATTAAAAAGACGACCGATTCACTCGGAGCTGATGTGTGTATCGACGCGGTAGGTGCAGAAGCAGCCGGAAACGCCATGCAGACGATCACAGGACGAAAACTGCTGTTGCAGGCAGGCTCGGCTACGGCGCTGCATTGGGCAATTAACTCAGTCAAAAAAGGCGGTATTGTATCTATTGTTGGTGTATATGGTCCTACGGACAACTTGGTTCCTATCGGAAATGTAGTCAATAAGGGCATTACGATCCGGGCCAATCAGGCATCGGTCAAGCGCCTGTTGCCCAAAATGATTGAGCACGTGCAGGAAGGCCGGATCAATCCCAAGGCACTAATTACCCATCGCATTCCGCTGGAAGAAGTAGCCGACGCCTACCGGATTTTTTCTGACAAGCTTGATAATTGTATCAAAACGGTGCTGATACCACCCTCAGCCCGCATTTAAACCAAATGATCTTATGGAAAATACACAAGGTTTTGAAAACAAACGCGGAGGCGATCATTCGCATATAAAGGGTTGGGGAATAGATGCTGATCCAAAGAATGATCCGACCTATCCGATGAAACAACGGACCAATGACGAACATAACGGGTATACCTGGGAACGCCCACCCCAACAGACTGTTAATGTGGAAGTTCTACACTCTATCGAGCGCCCGAACATCACAGCTGTTTTTGGATCAACCGTGCCAACAAAGGGGTTAAGTGGAAAAATCAGGCGCTACGCATTTAAACATAGCGAGTCGAGCTACGCACATTGGCTGCCGCTGCTGCTCGCCGACCGGGTGGATATGGTGGAAGGTCTGATTGAGGATATAAATAAAGGGAGTTTCCCCAATATTCTTGCCGAAAAAGGCATTAAAGCTGAGTGGAAACATAACAAAACAGGCTTGCTCAAAAGATGGGCCATCGGGGCAGTTGTGGCCTATGCGGCCTTTGTCTACGTAACCCGCAGGCGCTCCTGAACGGCTAGGTTTGTTTGTAAGGTTTTACGCAGGAAACCAGCATGTATCTATGCTTTCGAACTCATTCTTTTTGATAAATTCGTACGTAATCTACCTCAAAGCGGGCGGGAAAGTCGATGGCGCCGATATCGCCGCCGTTCATACCACCCATCGCCAGGTTCAGAATAAGGTAGTGAGGCTGTCGGAAGGGGTTCTTTTTCTCCGAATCGCGGTTATAGGTCTCTTCCAGATTAATTTCGTTGAGTAGCTCATCGTCTACATACAGGGCAATTTTGGAGGCATCCCAATCCATGCGCCACACGTGAAATTTCTGCGCCCACGCCGAGTCGGCAAACTCAGTCAGTGGCTTTTTCAGATCATCCCAAATGGCTTTGTAGCGCTGTCCCGAACCCCAGGCGGCATTTGCCAGCAGCATTCCCCGGTAATATTCCATGATGTCAATCTCGCCATTGGAAGGCCATTCGCCCGCTACGCCCAAGGTCCAGAACGCAGGCCACAGTCCCGCCCGGGTGTCAATGCGTCCACGCATTTTGAAGCGGCCATACTGCCAGCTGTGCAGGTTTCGGGTCAGCAGGCTTGTAGATGTATAGTCGATCGTTTGGCGGCTTTTTTTCCAGTCTGTGGTTCCGGCTTCATAGCCCGGATTTGGCTTTTGCTCTTTACGGGCTTCAATAATCAGCAAACCGCCGCGGCAATAGGCGTTGTCAGGCTGATACCATTGCAGTTCCTGATTTCGTACAAATCCCCGCTCATACGACCAGTTTTTGGGATTTGGTGCGCCTTCTTCATTAAATTCATCGGACCAAACGAGCTTCCATTGCGCCTGTGCAGCACCCGAAATCCCAAGCAACAGAAAGAACCAATAGTACTTCATAAATCAGGCAAAATAGCTTTTAGCATTATACACAATCCCTTTGCCATCTTTTTCTGTAACGGTATAGTTAAATCCTTTCTGAATTGAAAAGGCGCCTACTTCTCCCTGCTTATTGATGGCAATAAAACCTACCTGAAATGTTTTGGCACGTTCGGGATTGGGCTTCACGATGCGTTCAATGGCTTTTTTACAAGCTTCCTGCGGCGAAAGCCCGGAGCGCATAAATTCTACGACGAGGTGCGTGCCACATACCCGGATCACTTCTTCGCCCTGCCCGGAGGAGGTTGCCGCGCCCACTTCATTATCCACAAAAAGACCCGCTCCAATTATAGGCGAATCGCCCACGCGGCCCCGCATTTTGAAGCCCATTCCGCTCGTTGTGCACATGCCCGATACATCACCGTTGGCATCGAGAGCAAGAGTTCCCATGGTATCATGATTGAACGAGCCGTCTTCCAGCCGAGCCGGCGCAAAGGGACCGTGGCCTTTATCGGCTTTGCCTTTTGCTTTATTTTGTTGCAATTCAATATTAATTACGGGCTTATACTCTGCTTTTTTAAGCCAGCCTTCGTACGATTTTTTGGCATCTTCTGATAGCTCACCGGATTCCAGAGCAAAGCCATTTTCAACTGCAAATTGCTGTGCACCAGCCCCGGCCAAAAATACGTGCGGCGTGGTTTCCATTAATTTTCTGGCCACAGACACCGGGTGCTTTATTCGTTCCAGAAAAGCCACTGAGCCACAGTTTGCCTTTTCGTCCATAATACACGCATCCAGCGTGACGCGCCCGTCGCGGTCGGGATTTCCGCCCAGGCCAACGCAGCAATTAATGTCGTTTTCGATGGCAATTGCGGCCTGTTCAACGGCGTCCAGCGCTTTGCCACCTTTTTCTAACACGGGCCAGGCAGCACCATTTGCAATTTGGCCACTATCCCAGGTAGAAATCACCACGGGTTTAGAAACTGTATTTTTTGCAAAAAGCTTATTTACCTGAGCAAAAGGAAGCGCTAAGGCCGTAAAACGTAAAAAGGATCGACGCGTAGGTGTCATGACGTTTTAAATGAAAAGTTGGGGTTATACAGATTTTATGAATTGGATTGACTAAAAAATTACGCAAAAAAGTTCTTTTTAATTGAGGCTTGGATCAGTTGGATAATGCGCAATCGAGCGATATTTACCACCCATTTCTTTGAGGACTTCCCGCCAAAAACCATCAGTTGGCGTTTGAAACACAAAATCAGAGCGTCCCTGCGTTACATACCACGACTTCTGTTGCAGCTCATCCTGCAACTGCCCGCCGCTCCATCCTGAATAACCAATAAAAAAACGGAGGTCTTCCTGATTAAGTCGGTTGATGTTCAGAAGAGTTTTAACGCTTTCAAAATCACCGCCCCAATAGATTCCGTCCAATATTTCGCCTCCGCCCTCAATCAGGTCAGGACGGCGGTGAATGAAATGCAGCGTGTTTTTTTCGACCGGCCCTCCCAAGTACAGCGGGACGTCCTGATAGATCGTTTCTTCCAATACATCGCCTAACATGAGGTCCGTGGTTTGATTTAGTACAAAGCCAAAGGAACCCAGCCGGTTATGATCACAAAGCAACACAACACTCCGGTTAAAATTAGGATCGCCCAAAAATGGCTCTGCAATCAGAAGGCTTCCTTTCGAAACTTGCTCAACAGATGACATAGCAACTTTATTTTGAATTGATGTATGATAAGGTAATATATCAAAATTTTCAGGAATTGAATTCGCTTTTTCCTTTTTTCGCCAAAAAATCCTTCCTAAACTTGGCTATCCAGCCCATGATTTTCATGTGATTTTTACATACCTACGAATAATTAAATTTAATGCGGGAAAAATTAATTCTTAGTTATACACCTGAGGTAGTAGATTGCGTTTGATATTGATTTTTTGTGTGATAATAGGGGCGGGGCTCTTTTCGTGCCGGAAGTATCCAATCAACTGGTTTATTTGCGTGTGACAGGATGAATTATCTGAGTTGGGGAATTAATTCAGGATAAAACAATAGCCAATTAGTACCCCATTTTACGTATGATAAAATCCCTGTTTCTTCTTGTTGTATGCTTGACTGTTTTTCAGCAATCGATTCTTGCACAGGCCATTATTTACGATATTCTATTGGCTGGGCGAGAGGTAGGAGAGTTAAAAATTACTCCGGCTCAGCTTGGGGCAAGCCACGAAAGCCTGCGGGTAGAAGGTGCCATCAACACTATTTTTTATGATGTGGTCTATATTGGTGAAAACCGCTTTGAAAACGGCATACTTAAAACTTCTATGTCAAGCCAGGAAGTAAACGGTCGGCTTAAAGAAAAAACGCATACAAATAAGATGGAGAATGCCTATCAGGTACGCTTTACGGATGCAAAAGTAGCCAATAAAGACAGACCAGCCATTTTACATCCGATTCATCATACAGTCACGAGTCTATACTACCGCGAACCTGTTCACCTAAAACTCATCTACTCCGAGCGGTTTGGTAAAATGTGTGCTGTAAAAAAACTAACGGCCCATGCCTACGAGGTCGTGATGCCTGATGGCAAAAAGACAGTTTTTACGTATGCTGAGGGGAAATGCCGGGAGGTTCGATCTCAAATTGTAGGTATTGACCTGGTCTTCCGCATTCGTTCGGCCTATTTACCTCATTAATTTTTTTGCATTCTTCCAGAATTGGAATGTCTACTTGCAAAAAACAAATAGATCCGAATTACTTTTGAGGCTAATTCTTTGCTTTCAAATTCCTACAAAATCTTTCCTGACTCATGGCTTTAATAAAATCGGTACGAGGCATTCACCCCATTTTTGGCGAACACAATTGGCAGGCCGACAATGCTACCGTGGTGGGCGATGTAATTATGGGCACGCACTGCACGGTATGGTTCAACGCCGTGGTGCGCGGCGATGTAAACAGCATCCGCATTGGTGATTATTCCAACATTCAGGATGGTGCTGTTATTCACTGTACCTATCAACGTTTTGCAACGCACATCGGCAGCTATGTATCGATTGCGCATAATGCCATTGTACACGGCTGCACCATCGAGGACCACGTGCTCATTGGCATGGGGGCAATTGTTATGGACGGGGCGGTCATTGGCAGCGGCTCTATTATTGCCGCCGGGGCCATCGTAACTCAGAATACCGTTGTGCCTCCGGGCAGTATTTATGCCGGAAATCCTGCTAAATTTCTTAAGCCGGTGAGCCCTGAACTAGGTGCAATCATTGACCGTACCGCCACCAACTACGTTACTTATGCCGGGTGGTTTGAAGAAGAGAATACGTAAAATAACCTGGTAATCAACTTACTGCATTTCTTTCCGGGCATTCAGGTAGCCTTTTATAACGGTAAAAGTTGTTATTGCGAGGAAAAACAGGATGACGTATTCTACGTAATCCATGATCCAGGGGAAGCGTTCGCCAAACAAAAATCCGCCACCCGTAAGTGTTAGAATCCAGATTGCTCCACCGAGTACGTTAAAGGTCAGAAAATTGGCAAAAGGCATGCGCACCAGGCCCGCCAAAATAGGAGCAAAGGTGCGTACAATGGGTAAAAATCGGCTGATAATTAATGTTCGGTTACCATATTTATCAAAATAGGCGCGGGTTGTTTCCAGATTTTTCTTTTTGAAAAAAAACGAATCGGGACGGTTTTCGAGCTTATACCCAAAATATTTTCCAAAAAAGTACCCAACCAAAGAACCCAAAACCGCTGCGGTAAACAGGCAAAAAAGCAGCAAACTAATAGGCACGTCAAGCAGGTGAGTGCCACAAAATACTCCGGCCAGAAACACGAGATAGTCGCCGGGAAGAAAGAAGGCGAAGAATAAACCATTTTCGGCAAATACGATCAGGGTAATGACCACCAAACCGCCCGTGCGGATGATTTCTTCCGAATCGAGAATATATTGAAAAAATTCAAAGATAGCGTTCATGAGGATTTTTGTAAATCAAAGGTTAAGCCCATTCTGAAAGTTCAAGCCACCGCATTTCTTTATCAGCCAGTTGCGTAGAAATTTGTTCGATTTCGGTAGCCCAGGAAGTTAATTCTTCGTGAGTACCTCCGGCATTTAACAACTGAATCAGAGCGCTTTTGCGTTCTTCCAAAGTAGCCATACCCGTTTCCAGTTCTTCCATTTCCCGTTGCTCTTTATAGGAAAGTTTCCTACGGTTTGTTTCGGTACTTTTTGGAATTGCCGCTACCGGAGTCGTCTCGATTTTTTGAGCCTGTTTGCTTTCGGCTACGGCCTGCCGGGCAGCACTTTCCTGTTCTTCGAGCCACACACGATAATCGCTGTAATTACCGGGAAAATCCCGAATTTTCCCATCACCTTCAAATACAAACAAGTGATCTACCAGCTGATCCAGGAAATACCGGTCGTGCGAAACGATCATGAGACAGCCGGGAAAATTGGACAGGAACTCTTCCAAAACATTCAGGCTACTGATGTCAAGATCGTTGGTAGGCTCATCCAGAATCAGAAAATTAGGTTCTTTCATGAGCATCAAAAGTAGCTGAAGCCGGCGCTTTTCACCGCCGCTGAGCTTTTCTACCAAATCGTGCTGCTTGGAAGGAGTAAATAAAAATGTTTCCAGAAATTTGGACACGGTCACGGTTTGGCCCGTTCCAAGTCGCACGACCTCGGCCACTTCTTTCACGAGCTCAATAACCCGCTGCCCGTCCTGATAGTCCAGATCCGACTGCGTGTAATAGCCAAACTGCACGGTATCGCCCCGTACAACCTGCCCATTGTCGGGGCGAATTTCGCCCGTAATAAGTTTGAGGAGCGTAGTCTTGCCCATACCGTTTGGGCCCACAATTCCGATACGGTCGCCTTTACGGAAGGTATACACAAAGTTATGGATCAACTCTCGGCCATCATATCCCTTCCCAACGCTTTGAAGTTCAATAATTTTACTCCCCAATCGAGTTGCACGAACGTTTAGTTCGAGTTGGTTATCGTATTTTTTCTGGCTTGCTTTATCTTTTAGATCTTCAAAGGCATCCACGCGATACTTTGCCTTCGTGCCCCGGGCTTTGGGCTGACGCCGGATCCAGTCCAGTTCCTTACGCATCAAGTTCCGGGCTTTGTCGATTTCTGCGGCTTCCATTTCCTCTCGATCGGCCTTTTTTTCAAGAAAATAGGCGTAATTCCCCTTGTAGGTATAAGCCGATCCGTGGTCTAGTTCGAGCACATTATTACATACTTTATCCAGAAAATAGCGGTCGTGAGTAACTACCAGCAAAGTAGTATTTTGGGTGTTAAGGTAGCTTTCCAGCCACTCGACCGTAGTCAGATCCAGGTGGTTGGTAGGCTCATCCAAAATGAGCAGGTCAGGATCTTCGAGCAGTACTTTGGCCAATGCCACACGCTTGCGCTGTCCGCCCGACAAAGTTCCGAAGCGGGCATCAACATCATGAATCCCGAGCCGCCCCAGAATTTCCTTTACTTTTGACTCAAAATCCCAGGCTTTCAGGCTATCCATTTCTTCCAGAATATCCGTCAGGGCATCGTCGTCGCCCGAGACCAGCGCCTGTTCATATCGTTTGACAGCCGAGGCAACCGGATTGGAAGAAGCAAAAATGACTTCAATAATGGGCAACTGTTCATCAAACGTCGGACTTTGGTCGAGATAGCCCAGCCGAATTTCCTTTCGCAGGCTCACTTCTCCTTCATCCGGAGGGATGAGCCCGGCCAGTATGTTCAGAAAAGTAGTTTTTCCGGTACCATTCGTACCGATGAGCGCCACTTTATCTCCTCTATTTAAACCAAAGGTTATATTTTTGAACAGCCATTTGTCACCAAAAGACTTTGCTATATTTTCTGCCGAGAGATAATTCATAAGTAGGGGTAAGTTCCGGGTGCAAAGGTAGGATTCATCCTGGTCAAAATGAGATAATTGATGAGTCTAGTGAACATTATTTACTAATTTATGGGTACTTTCAACAAATCTTTCTCTTTATATATAGTGTGCTGTTTCTTAAAGGAGAGTCAAATTTGTAAGGTTTTTTCAATTTAAAACTAGCTGTTTTCTTAGTATTTATGAATTTTAAATGGATGATTCCGGGAGTTGCCGTACTGTTTAGCTCCACCGTTTATTCGCAATCCAAACCTGAATCCTATTCACAGGCAGTGCCGGGAAGCAATTTAACGTACGATATGGTAGCTATTCCGGCCGGGGAGTTTAAGATGGGAAGTCCGGCTACGGAAGCTGGGCGCAACGACGATGAAGGACCTCAGCATCAGGTAAAACTTGATGCTTTCTGGATGGGAAAATATGAAGTAACCTGGGATTTTTATGACCTGTATGCTTTCAAAAATATGGAAACCGAGATGGCCAATCGCTTTCCTGACCCCGGAAAAAGCGTAGCCAAGACCGACGCAAGCACTCGCCCAAGTCCGCCCTACGTAGATATGTCGTTTGGAATGGGTCGCTCAGGCTATCCGGCCATAAATATGACGCAGTATGCGGCCATCAAATTTTGTAAATGGTTGTATGACAAAACGGGTGTTTTTTACCGGCTCCCTACCGAAGCTGAATGGGAATATGCCTGCCGGGCGGGCACTACCACCGCCTATTCATTTGGAAACGATGTGGCCCAATTGGGCGAATATGCCTGGTATAGAGACAATAGCGATGCCAGCTATAAGAAAATTGGCACTAAAAAACCAAATCCCTGGGGCTTACACGATATGCACGGCAATGTAATGGAATGGACGTTGGATCAATATGCATCTGACTATTACACCAAAAAAAGCAAAGGGGAAGTGAAAGAGGCTTTCGCTCCCGTTACTGAGCTGTATCCAACCGCTGTACGGGGTGGTTCCTGGGACGATGAAGCGCCCGTAGCCCGGAGTGCTGCACGTATAGCTTCTTCGGCAGACTGGAAGGTACTGGACCCTCAGCTCCCGAAAAGTGAATGGTGGATGACAAGTGCTTCGTTTGTTGGTTTCAGGCTGGTAAGACCCCTGAAAACTCCTACTCCCGAAGAGATTGAGGTGTACTACAATCCTCCGCTCATTGAAGATTATTGATTAATATTTTTTCTTGTACATATTCTTAAACGCTTATAACCTTACAATACAATGGATCAAAAACGACGTGATTTTTTAAAAGCAACCGGACTCATCGCCGGGGGCATTGCCCTGAACCCGATTTCTTCTTTTGGCTATAACAGTCAGGTAGACGACACCATCAAAATTGCCCTGATTGGCTGCGGAGGACGAGGCACCGGAGCGGCAGCACAAGCACTCAGTACCAAACAAAACGTAAAACTTGTAGCGATGGCCGATGCTTTCCGTGATCGCCTGGAAGATTCTTACAAGAGCCTTTCTTCCAAAAAATATAAGGACGGATCCGGTAAAGCAGTAGAAGCATCAGCAAAGATTGACGTACCCGACGACCGTAAATTTGTTGGTTTTGAAGGATATAAAGAAGCTATTGCTCTGGCTGACGTAGTGATTCTGGCAACTCCTCCCGGTTTTCGGCCTCAGCACTTTGAAGAAGCAATTCGCCAAAACAAACATGTATTTATGGAAAAACCCGTAGCTACAGATACGCCCGGTATCCGTAAAGTACTGGAAGTTGCCGAAATAGCTAAAAAGAAAAAACTAAACGTAGTAACAGGCCTACAGCGGCATTATCAGCCCAACTACCGAGAGGCTATCAAACGCATTCAGGATGGCGCCATTGGTGATATCATTGGCGGACAGGTCTATTGGGTGAGTGGGGGAGTTTGGGTAAAAGAGCGTCAGCCCAGCATGACCGAAATGGAATACCAAATGCGTAACTGGTATTACTTCAACTGGCTATGCGGTGATCATATCGTGGAGCAGCACGTACATAATATTGACGTAGCCAACTGGGTAAAGGATGCTTATCCTGTACAAATTCAGGGAACAGGCGGTCGGCAGGTGCGGACCGACAAGAAATATGGTGAAATTTTTGACCACCACATGCTCGATTTAGTCTATGCCGACGGAACGTGTATTTCCAGCCAATGCCGCCATTATGAAGGTACGTACAGCCGGGTAGACGAAGCTTTCGTAGGGACCAAAGGCCGCATCGACAGCTTTGCCAATAATAACACCGTTTTGAAAGATCATAAAGGTGGGGTTATTTACAAGCATGAAGGCAAAGGCGACGGTAATCCCTACCAAATTGAGCACGACGAATTGTTTGAGGCAATTGCCAAAGGCGAGTACAAATTTGCCGATGCTGAGCGTACCGCCAAAAGTACGATGACTGCTATTATGGGACGTATGGCTACTTATTCGGGCAAGCTTGTGAAGTGGGACGAAGCTATGAATTCAGACATCAGCTTATTCCCGGATAAAATTGCCTGGGATGCCATGCCAAAAGTACTGCCCGATGAAAACGGAGTGTATCCTGTGGCAGTACCAGGAAAAACCCGTGTAATTTAAATTTCAAAATTTGCAGGAATACAATCCGGCGATTGGGAAAACTCCTGGTCGCCGGATTTTTTATGGAATAGACTTCCACTCTTCCTGCTTTCCATCACGAATTTCCAGAAGCCATACCTTTGCTTCCGGGAATCGCCGGAGCATTTTTTTGCTTTTTTGGATACCTGCTACGCTACAAGCCGTAGCCAACGCATCTGCCAAAGTACCGTTTGGCGCCACGACTGTAGTTCGCACATGAAAACGAAGTCCTACACCGGTCTTTGGATTCACAATGTGTGAATAGCGTTTTCCTTCGTGTTCCAGATACCGATAGGTTGCTCCCGAGGTTGCAACACCCACGTTAGCCAATAAAAGAATGGCGGTAGAATCGCGCCCGTTTCCTGACGTAATTTCCACGGTCCAGCCTGTTTTTCCAGGCGGGGGATCGGCTAGTGTGAGATCGCCCCCGGCATCGATTAAGGCAGAGGATATGCCTTCCTGCTTTATTATTTTCAAGGCTTCGTCAGCCGCAAATCCTTTGCCGATCCCGCCAACGTCCAGCCGCATGCTGGGTTTGGTAAGCATTACCTGCCGATTGCGTTTACGAAGACGGATGTACTTATAGTTGACCGCCTTCCGGACGTTTTCCAGTTCTTGCGGCTCAGGAAAGTGGTTGCGCCGCAGGGCGCGGCGCCAAAGCTGAACCACAGGCCCTACCGTTACGTCAAAGGCACCCTGAGTTTGTCGGCTTATTTTTCTGGAAATTTCCAGAATTCGAAATAAGTCATCACTTACTGCCATCCACTCTTTTTTACCTGCCGTGGCCGAGAGCCGGTTTATTTCACTACCATCCCGGTAATCGCTCAATCGTTCATTCAGCTGTTCAATTCGCACAAAGGCTTTGCGGGCTGCCTCCTGCGCTACTGAGTCCGATGAGGAATACAAGACAAGCTGAAACGGCGAGCCCATCAACATCTTTTGAAACTTATACCGTTTTGCCTGCCCATAGCCAACTGACGGCAAGTAGATTAGAATCCAGGGAAGACTTATACAATAAAAAAAGATGGCTTTGTGTTGATGCCGTCTGATTTTCAACTTAGCAAACAAACGGGTGAAGCTGACTTTTTTCAATGCATTTCTCATCCTGACTTTCGGCATGCTGATTGTTTTGACAGGAGTAGTTTTAAAAGTTGAGGCAAATCCCTACTCACAAAGTGTCATTTTTATTGGCCTTGCGGTAGAGTTTTTAGGCACTCTGTGGTTCGTTTTGAGTCTTTACAGGCGTCGTAAAAATATGTAGTTAAAGCTGATTGGCTTTTTGACGCAGATAAAAGTCGGCCATTACCAGCGCAGCCATTGCTTCTACAATAGGTACCGCCCGGGGTACTACACACGGGTCATGCCTTCCTTTTCCCTGTACAATCACTTTTTCACCCTTCTCATTCAGACTCTCCTGATCCTGCATGATGGTCGCTACGGGCTTGAAAGCTACTTTGAAGTAAATATCCTCTCCATTTGAAATTCCGCCCTGCACACCTCCTGAATGATTGGTTTTTGTACGTACCCGCCCATTCTCGTCCGTATAGAATTCATCATTATGCTCAGACCCTAATTTCTCTACGCCATCAAATCCGCTGCCATACTCAAATCCTTTTACGGCATTGATACTTAGCATAGCTTTACCCAATTCGGCATGTAGCTTATCAAACACGGGCTCACCGAGTCCGGCAGGACTTCCCTGAATGACACACGAAACTACCCCGCCAACCGAGTCTCCCTGTTTGCGGATAGTATCAATGTAGTCAAACATTTGCTGCGCAATTACCGGATCCGGGCATCGTACGGCATTTTCCTCCGCTTGTTCCAGAGAAAGGGTGGAATAGTCATTTTCCAACTTTATTTTACCAACCTGCGACACATAGGCCTGAACGGTAACTCCCAGCTTTTTGAGCAGCAATTTAGCCACTGCCCCTGCGGCCACCCGGGCGGCGGTTTCACGGGCGGAGCTACGACCGCCCCCCCGATAGTCACGGGCTCCGTACTTTATCTGATAAGTATAATCGGCATGCGAGGGACGAAATTGCGTCGAAATGTGCGAGTAATCCTTGCTGCGCTGATCCTGATTGCGGATAACGAGCGCAATAGGAGTTCCCGTAGTTTTTCCTTCAAATACCCCCGACAGCACTTCAAATTCATCAGCTTCGCGTCGTTGTGTAGTGATACGTGATTGACCCGGCTTTCTGCGAGTTAGTTCGTGTTGAATAAAATCAGTATCAAATTCAATCCCGGCCGGGCAGCCTTCCAGCACAACGCCAATGCCAATGCCGTGTGATTCGCCAAAGGTGGCGACCTTAAATATTTTTCCGTAGGTACTACTCATTTTAATCTATTTTCTAAAAATCCAAATCATAATTCCCAGCAAGCCAATAACTACCATATTGGTTAGTGTTCTGACCACTGACTGAAAGTCCACATAGGGTCGGGTAGTATCCAATTGCTCAATGTTTTCATAAATTGAGTCAGAGCCTTCGCTCGACAAACTTACAGTTTTCAGGTTTTCTCCAACCACGTCAATTACTCCGACTGAGCGTAGCGTATCATACCGTGCTTTTGCCGGATCAAAGTATATCCATTGAAAAAAACGACCCAAAGGAAATTGTCCTTTTTCCTTGGCAACAATCAAGTAGTCAAACGTTTTTTCTCCCCGTACCGTAACATAATTTCTTTGGATAGTCTGACTTAAATCCGGCGGATAAAAATCGAACGATTTACTTGTCGGAACTTCCGGGGCTGTAATTGCTGCAAGATTTCCCTCTCCGCTGATTGTAAACTGATACCGAAGGCTCTCCCCGGATGATACCTTTTTTTGAGTTAGTTTTTCTCGAAGCTGATAAGTCCCGACGGCTATTTGGTCACGCTGAGGATGCGGGGGAAGTGGTTTTACAAGCACCCGAAACGCCCGGGAGGTAAATGTTTGCAGCCGCTTTTTATTACTATCGTTTCCTTTTTGAGCATCTGGAATCAGCATATCCAGTGAAAGGCTGGGAAACTGTACAGATTGAAGGGTAAAAGGAAAAAGCATGGCCTGATAAAGTAAGTATTCGGAATACTTTCGACCATTAATCGTTACTTCCCGTTGAATGACTTCTTCGATTCCGACGTTTTCTTCCCAGCAGGTAGCCGAACGTATTTTCTTCAACAGACTTTGCATCTGTCTGTCGAGCTGGTAAAACTCCATATTGATAGGCGCATTTTTAGCCACATATAGTGATAGCCGAACAGCGAAGCCTTCCCGAATATAGACGGTTGATTTAGAAGTTTTTAGGGATAAAAAAACATCCTGAGCACTTGCCTCATCTGTCTCAGAAATTATTTCAGATTGTTCCTGAATACTTTCAGTAGAATTCAGATCTTTCTCTCCTTTTTTAACTAGTAAAGTTAGTTCTTCTGCTTTAATTTTCAGGCCATCTACTGTTACGGTAAACGATGGAATCACGAGTTCTCCTTCCTCTTTGGCGATGTATTGCTGGCTGATCGTTTGAATCAAAACCGTAGTTCCACCGACCGTATTGGTTATGCTTGTGGCAGAAGCACTCCTTTTTTCCAGCCCTTCCAGTTCAGGAAATGTAACGAGTGGCCGATTTTTATTGTTCTTAACTACAACTGATAATACAAAAGGCTCATGGAGAGCAAGAATTTTTTTTCCTGTTTCTATTGAAATATCCCGTCCGCCCGGTTGCTGAGCGAGCGCTGAGAAATAACACAAAAAAATATATATAAAAACATATAATTTCATTTCTGAAAATCGTTCTATACGTTGGTAAAGTAACTCTTTACTTTAATAAAAATAACTAGAAGTAACTTCATCCTAAACCGCAAAACTACGTAATACTATGGCCTCAATGCTGGAATACATAAAAATTATTCTGCAAAAAGTAAGTTTTGATCGCAGATTATTTGAAAAAGAACTTCGTAAAGCAATCCGAATGCTCATGCCAAACGAAGTAAAGCGGTTAAAAGTCTGGTGCTACGAGCACTATGGCAGCGTTCATTTACCTGTTTTGAACAATTGTTTTACTGTATCTGACTTAACTCTATAAAGTACCTGTTGATAGTCTTGATTCTTTTTACGAAGAAGGCCCCGGGAAAATCCCGGGGCCTTCTTCGTATATAAGCTTTGTTATTAAGGCTAGCTTACTTCTGTTTGTTGGTCGAATCTGCCGGTACGGCCTGAGCCACACCAAGGGCTTGCTTAGCCGCCTGATTGTTTGGGTCTATTTGAAGGAGCTTACCCCAAAGTTCTTTTGCTTTGGCTTCATCCTTCATCGTCGTTTGGTAGTAGAAAGCCAGATAGCTATAGGCTAACCGAAGATAGCTTTTGTACTTACTTGCATCATCTTTCTCGGCGAGTTCAATAAATTTCTCATAGTGAGGAGCAGAGATTCCCTTATCAATATTTTCCTGCCGATCATAAGCATTATAGAGTGCGCTTGCACGCCAGTAATACCCATAGGGCCATTCCGGTTGTAATACGCTTACTTTCGTAAATGCCGAATCTGCTTTCAAATACGTTTCTCTTTTTTGTTGAGCAAGAGCTGCGCTATCTGCGGTGGCAGAGTCAGGTACGGAAATTGCCTGTGCTCCCTGAAAATAAGCAAGTCCCATTTGGAAATAATCGTTGGTAGTTGCTTTGGCAGTATCCATACCAACTCCCTTTACATAAGCAGTTGCCGCTTTTTCGTAGTCTTTATCTTTATAATAGATCCCGGCAATTTCTTTAAAGGTTGTAGCAGCTTCTGTGATGTTGGTATCCAATTCCGCACCTTTCATCAGATATTCCATCCCTTGCGGAGTATATTCTTTTTCGGTTGCCATTTTATTGTACGCCCGTCCAAGGTATTTATAGTCATCCGAAATCACCTTTTCTGGTGCTTCTTTCAGAAATCCTTCCAGATTTTCAATGGCTTTCTCCATATCGTTGGTCTTGTAGTAAGCCCAGCCGTACATACGCTTCGTGATCGGATCATTGATTTTTCCTTTGATACCTTCCAGCAATTCCAGAGAGCGGCTGTATTCGTCAGCAGTAAAGGCAAATTGAGCAGCCCGCAAGACGGTCTTAGGATCGTCGTTTCCGCTTTTTTGAATGTATAAATCAAAGTTCTCAGCTGCACGCTTGTACTGACGGGCAAGGAAGTACAATTCGGCAAGATCCTTATAGGCTGGCGCAAAATCAGGGGAAGCTTCAATTGCTTTTTTATAAAAATCCAGTGCCTGATTATAGTTTTTTCCACGGAGGTATACCTGCCCAATTTTATTGTTTGCTACGGCATAGTTTGGCTTGGCGGTCAAAGCATACTCATACGATGTTACCGCAGGACCTCCTTCATTGCGGGAAAGCAAGGCATCACCTTTTGCCAAATAAGCATCTGCCAGCGTATTATCACGTTTGATGGCAGCATCCAATAGACGAATGGCTTCGGCAGGATCATTATTTTTTTCAAATAATGTATAGGCCTCACCCGCCCGGAAAAGAATTTGAGCATCTTTCCCACGCGTTTTCTTTTCGGCGTTGGCGATAATTTCCTGTGCTTTGGCTTTATCTCCTTTACCGATTGCCACTGTTGCCAGCCCTATTTGATTCAGGTATTCTTTCTCATCCAGAGCAGCACCTTTTTCAAACGCCTTTTGAGCTTCATCCAGCTGATTTGTGCGGACATAGAAGTAACCTAAATTGTATAGGTTTTCAATGGTTGGAGCACTTTCTGCCAGTTTGGTAAAGACTTCTTTCGCTTCTTTTGTGCGTTCAGCATTCAGATGGTCAAAGCCCTCCTGAGCAGTTTGGGCAAACGCCGATACAAGCGAAAGCAAACTCAAAGAAAGTGTTCCAATTAAGTTTTTTAATTTAGTGTTCATCTCTTAACCGGTTTGAAAAAGGAATAAAAATTTGGTTTGTACTAGTAAACAGTTTCAAAGATAATAAATTGTAGGCCAACCCTAAAAATTTTGTTTGGTTTGGACCTCAACATCTCTGGGGTATGGAATGGTGGGAACAAGCCCCATTTTTTCAATAACAAGCCCTCCGACGTCTCGGGCAATATAGGTCATTAGCCCACCGCCAAGGCCCGAAAACCCTTCTCTACTAACAATATAAATAAAACGTGCCAATGGATATTTGCCTGCTCGCAGCTGCCGCTGAAAGGGCTGGGCGTAATCGGCAATTGAGGTCGGTTGACTTTTTTCTGAAATGCCCATAACCCGCAAGCCTTTCGAGAGTTCATGAGTCAGCAAGGCATCTCCATCGCTGAGCCAGTTTACTCCGATAAAGCCAATCGCAGAACGATTCTCGCGTACGTGAGCAATTGCTTCTTCGTTAGAGTTAGATGTATACAAAGGGAGTTTGGTCACATCTTCTACACCAAACCGTTTCAGCATAAAATTCAGATTGCTGGAATTTGAGTTATCAAATACCAAAGTAATGGCCCCTGAGTGGCTACTCCCTTTCAGTTGCGACCAATCTTTGATTTGGCCTTTGAAAATCGCTTCCAATTCTGCAAGAGTAATCAGGCTATCCTGATTAGCGGTTGAGGTAATTAAGGCAATTCCATCAATCGCAATTTTTTGTTCCTTGACGCTCCCTTCCTGCTTGCTGATAATTTCTTTTTCCTGTACTGTTAGCACTCGACTTGTGAAAGCGATCCGGGCACTATCTTTTAGCAATGCCAAAATAGCTTCCTGTTCAGGTTTGTAGCTGACTATAAAATGCGCATCGGGATAAATGCCCTCATAGGCAAGCGTAAGCGCATCAACCAAGGGCTGAAAAGATTCATCGGAAGATACCTGAATAGTACCTTGACGGGGATTATCCAAATTCCCTGAAGTACAACTCCAAAGAAGCAAAAACCCACCAACCAGGCAAACATTCGTACGTATTTTTCTGAATCGTGCTTTCATACCTTTTTTAGTTATTCTTGCCTAAATTCTCGTGCCCGATATCCCCGGTAAATTCCATATGCGATTAAAGCAACGGCAAAAATATAGCGTGCTGTACTACCCGCAGGCAGGAATCTAAAAGACAAGGAGGAGGTGATCAAGTAGATCCCTCCTCCTATGTAAACCAGAGCCATGAACATCGAGGTAATAAATCCTATTTCCTGATGAAATGGTCTTTTTTTCATAATTTACTTTACTCGAGTTGGAAGTTGATCGGCAGGTTGTACTTAACCCGAACCGGACGGCCCGACTGCTTTCCGGGTTTCCATTTGGGCATTGTTTTTACAACCCGCATAGCTTCCTCGTCACAACCGAAACCTAGTCCTTTCAAAACAGAGACATCCTGAATACTGCCGTCAGTATTTACCACAAAGGTGAGAAATACTTTACCCGAAACATTGGCCCGGGAAGCCGCACTTGGATACTTAATGTTTTTACCAAGAAACTTATACATTTCCTGAATCCCGCCTGGAAATTCTGGATTTTGCTCCACAACGGTAAAGATTTGTTCTTCAACCTTTGCTTCAACTACGGCTCCCTTGCTGGGTGCTGCAACTGCTTCCGGAGCAATGATAATTTCCTCTGCGTTAGGATCTCCTTCCTGAGTTTTATCCGCAGCAATGGCTACTTCGAGTTTCTCAACGGTCGGAGGAGGTGTTTCGATGGGTACCTCTTCATCTTTTTTAACTTCCGGGGGCAAAAACTTAACGGTTTCTACCTTTGGTTGCTCAACTGGTGGCGGCGGCGGTGGTGGTGGTTCAGCAGGATCAATGGGTGGTGGTGGAATTTTCATCAAATCCACATTGACCATTACTTCCTGTGAATTATCCTCTGTAAGGAACTTATCAATTAATGTAGGGGCAAACATTGCCAATACAAAGATGGAAGCTCCCATCAAAGTAGCGCGGTTTACTACACCCCGATATTCCTGACGAAGAGGATATGCACCATACGCCTTATTACGATTGGCAAACACTATATCATCCAGTGTTGCATTCGGGCTATTTTCTGCCATGGCGTTTGATTTAAAAAATGTTAAATAATAAGATTAATTTTCGTCCTCAGGACGTGGAGTTACTTTATCTCCCAATAGTGCCTTCTCTGTATCGGTCAGGAAGTCTACCATTGCGTACCTTTTGGTTTTGGTAATCGCCATTTCATCCAATATATCTACTACATTCTTATAGGTAGATACTTCGGTTGGCTTAATTACCACCACAAAGGGCAGGTTTCCTTCCTCATCTTTTTCGAATTGAGAGTTAACACGTGTCTGTGCCTTAAATACCTCACTACGAAGCTCAGATCCAAAGCGAACTTTTTTCAGCTGATCTTTGGCTTTATCGTCATCAGCAGCGATACCATCCAACAGATATACATCATCGTTACGACCGAGGAATACAGTCAATACCTTGGATGCTTTCAAAGGTTCTGTTTCCTGCTCTTTCTTATCTTCCTGTTTATCAGGAACATTCAGAGTCATAGAGGTTGGCTTGCTGAGGGTTGTGGCAAGCATAAAGAATGTTATCAGCAGGAAGCCCAAGTCTACCATCGGGGTCATATCTACCCGGGTCGACAATTTTTTGGCCCTTACCTTACCATCACCTTTGCCTTTACCACCACCGGATTCTACTATTTCTGCCATCTTATACTGTACAATTTACAGGTGAATCTCTATTTCTGTTAATCAACTTTCCAACCTGCGGGCGGTTCTTCCGCATCGGTGATCAGGTTAAATCGGTTGATATTCTGCGATTGTAAGTTTGCCAATACGTTTTTGAACGTAGGAAACTTCGCTGAATTATCCCCTTTGATCGCAATTCGAAGCTTAGGATTTGCCTGACGGGCAGCATATACCCAATCAGCCAATTCGCTTACTCCGGTTGAATCCGTCGGGATACCCGGTTGTTTCACGGTTCCCATTTCCGGTCCGGCCAAGTCAAGCCATCCTTTCAACTGAGCCAATGGAAATCCAAAGCTTGCCTGATTGGAGAACTTTTTCTTCTGCGCATCCGTAAATGTCAGCCCCTTGGAGGTTGCAATGTTTTCAAGCATTGCTACACGATCCGGTTGGGCATCTACTCCAAAAAACACCTCACCTTTATTTCCGATACTGATCATCATAATATCACTATCGGGCACCTTAATAGATGAGATAGACGATGGAGTGTCAATCTCTGCAGCCTCCTGTGATTTAAACGTGGCGGTCATGATAAAGAACGTAAGCAATAGGAATGCAACGTCGGTCATCGCCGTCATGTCAATCGTAGGTGGATGCTTCTTAGGTCTTACTTTTGCCATGGCAATATATAAGTTTTTTTTATATTAACGAAACAATACTATTAATTATTAATAGTGAGTAGCAAAATTTTGCTGAATACTCATTCCTATTTCGTCAATGCTGTATGTCAGGTCGTCAACTTTACTGTTCAGATACGCATAAGAGATGGTTGCAATCGCAGCCGTTCCGATACCTAAACCTGTGTTAATCAAGGCCTCAGAGATACCCGTTGCTAGAGCGGCAGAGTCAGGAGATCCAGAAGCACCAAGCGCTGCAAAAGCCTTGATCATACCGATTACAGTTCCTAGAAGTGCAATCAGGGTAGAGGCAGAAGCAAGCGTTGCGATAATCGTCAGGTTTTTCTGAAGCATTGGCATTTCAAGCGTAGTAGCTTCTTCGATTTCTTTTGACAAAGCGGCCAATTTTTGCTCTTTGTCCAGATCGGTATCCGTTGTCAGCATCTTGTATTTTTCAAGACCTGTCTTGATTACATTTCCGATAGAACCTTTTTGCTTGTCGCACTCCTTGATAGCTTCATCGATTTGGTTCTTGTCCAACAGGCTTCTAACCTTGCGAACAAAACCATCGATGCTTGCAGTACCACTTGCTTTGCTCAGGGTGATCAAACGCTCGATCGTAAAAACAAGAACAATCAGAAAACAGGTCATCAGAATCGGTACAATGGGTCCTCCTTTGTAAACAATCCCATAATAATCACCTGGCTTAGGTCCTTTTTCATGATCCCCATCAATGAAGTGTTCGGGGGCGCCCAGAACAAACATGTAGATTACAAGAGCAATCGCAAAAAGCAAAGGAATTACCCACGCTGGATTCAACAATCCTCCTTTACTTTTCTTCGGTGCAGCGGCAGCCTTAGGCGCCGGCGTCGTAGCTTTCTTTTCCATCAGACTTACTTTTAAAGGGTTAATTAGATTTTGGTTGTTAAATAAAGAAAAATTTTGAGCAAATGCTTTTTGGTAAAATAAAATTTTGGTTATGGCGCAAAACGCACCGTACAAAAGTATGAGTTTTCCTTTTAAAATAAAGCAAGTGAATATTCAGTTTTTTTATTCTTTTTTAAAAACTCAAATATTAAATTGTACTTTTCTACGGTTTATCTACTTTTTGCTCCCCCCCAAATTTTCATTTATTTTGTTAGTAAACAGAGACTTACAAAATAAATTCACAAAAAATAAAATTGTACTATTAATTATTGTCACACATACATTCTCCTTCCTTTTGTAGAATTCGAGCGGAAAAATAGAGCCTTACTTACACAAAAGCAAATTTTATTTGGAGTAGCAGTCACATTCTATAATTCCTCAGCGGAAAGCATGCCCCAGGTATCTTTATACTCACTAGTATTCGTCACCAATTTTGTCAGAACTTAAAGTTCATTCTTTGCACATTTATCTAATTCTTTGGTACGTACTTTCTTACGTTCAAATACTTCAATAAATATTTATTTCAACATTTTCTAAAAATCTTTCTGTTTAGTAACTCTTTTTGAACTAAACTACTAATTACCTAATTTGCAAATATTCTAAATCGAGACATTCAGACACTTATGGGTGGTTGCGAGTCTTCTGTTCTTTTTTGATATACATTTATGATAATCCGGCAGTGTTTACTTTCCATTTGCCAAAGGAATCAGTTTATTAAATTTTTTAAGATCTCATCAAAACAGCACAAATTTCTTCCTCTGTCTAGATTGGCTATTTTCCACAAAAAAAATTTATATTTTGCAGGATTTACATATAAAATCAACTCAATATTGATCTTTTTAGTATTTTTCAGGAATACATATTCCTAAAATTAGTATTTTTGTGTCATATAATATGATTTACTTTTGTTATAATTCAATATATATAGTATATATAAAACATACAAATGAAAGAAATTGACACCTCCATTCAGAATCGTCTCAAACAAGTCTTTGAGGCACTTGGGATTACCATCTATCAGATTGCCAAAGATCTTGACGAAAATTCTTCAAAATTTTACAACATTTTAAACGGTCGCGCAAAGCCCTCCTACGATACAATTATCGGAATTTTGAATCATTACCCACAAGTTAGGGCTGATTTTTTGCTTCGGGGAGAGGGGCCCATTCTTAACGAAGGCGTCCAAACCAACGCGATCCTGTCGACCGAAGAAACCTCTTACGTAGAAGTTCCATATGTACCAATCAAATTTCACGCAAGTTTTGTAGAGAGTTATACCGACAGTTATCGGTTTCAGGACCTGGAAACTTTCCGAATTAGCAAAGATCTTGTAAAGAACCTGCGTGAACCGGTAATTCTTGAAATTTCAGGCAACAGCATGAGCCCGCAGCTTGTGCACGGTGCGCGCGTATTGGCGGTTCCGCTTGATCCCGGCGACTGGATTTATCAGTCCGGCGGCGTATTTGCTGTGATTTACCGTGATTTTTTTGTGGTCAAGCGGATTCGGGAAAACGATATTTTAACCAAACATTACCTCACTCTTCACTCCGACAATCCGATGGGAGGGAGCGTAACGGTACCTTCTGACGAAATCCGGGGAATATGGCGAGTGGCAAATATTGTAAGTGCGCCCGTTGAGTGAGTACCCACGGTCGGTCCGGGTTTCGTAGCTTTTCCTTAACTTTGAGTTTTGCACAGTTCCCACGGCATGCGTTGTGGGCCTTTGGTTGCTGATATTGGATAAACTATGACTGACTATTTAACGGGCCTTAACGAGCCTCAGCGACAAGCTGTTATGCACGGAGAAGGTCCTCTTATGATTATTGCCGGAGCGGGCTCCGGCAAAACCCGGGTTCTTACCTTACGCATTGCCTATCTGATTGAAAATGGTGTTGATCCATTTCGGATTCTTTCTCTGACTTTTACTAACAAGGCAGCCGCCGAAATGCGCCACCGCATTGAAAATTCTGTTGGCTACGAAGCGCGTAATATCTGGATGGGAACGTTTCACTCCGTTTTTGCCAAAATTCTGCGCATCGAAGCTCGCTACCTGGGATATACCAGCGATTTTTCGATTTATGATACCGACGATTCAAAGTCGCTGCTTAGAAGCCTGGTGAAAGAGTTTAATCTGGATGACAAAATCTACAAACCCAATGTAGTTTTTAACCGGATTTCAGGAGCTAAAAATCGGCTGGTTTCGGCAGATGATTACCTCAATAACAGCATTATAAAGGCAGACGACGACGCAGCCCGCATGCCGGAGATTGGGCGATTGTATAAAGCTTACACCGTGCGCTGCTTTCAGGCCAATGCCATGGATTTTGATGACTTACTTTATAATACAAACGTTCTCTTTCGCGATTTTCCGGAAGTGCTTCACAAGTATCAGCACAAGTTTCAATACGTCATGGTTGATGAGTTTCAGGATACAAACGTTTCTCAGTATCTGATTACCCGTAAACTCTCGGCCGTGCACCGGAACATTTGCATCGTAGGCGACGATGCCCAAAGTATCTATGCGTTTCGGGGAGCTAATATTGAGAATATCCTGAACTTTGAAAAGGATTTTCCCGATGTTAAAACCATCAAGCTGGAACAGAACTACCGCTCCACCCAAACGATTGTCAATACGGCCAATTCGGTCATTGCCCGGAATAAAACCCAACTCAAAAAAGAGGTTTTTACCGTAAATGAAGAAGGTTCACTCATTGAGGTAGTCAAAGCAAACTCTGACAATGAGGAAGGAAGGCTTGTGTCTACGTCTATTTTTGAGGAGAAAATGCAGCACAACCTGCAAAACAATGATTTTGCGATTTTGTATCGAACAAACGCTCAATCACGGGCTTTTGAAGAAGCGCTTCGCCGCCTGAACCTCAAATACAGAATTGTGGGCGGCCTTTCGTTTTATCAACGGAAAGAGATCAAAGACCTGCTTTCGTATTTGCGCTACATCGTAAATCAACAGGACGAAGAGGCTTTTAAACGTATCATCAATCTGCCCAAGCGAGGCATTGGCGATACTACTGTGGCCAAAATAACGGTTTTAGCTGCCGAAAAACAGGTGCCAATCTGGGAAATCGTAAGTAACATAAATCAGCATGTCAGCGGCCGTTCCACTGTACCAATCGAACAGTTTGCAACCCTCATCAAGAGTTTTAAACTTTTGCTTGAACAGCAAAAAGATGCTTTCGAGGTAGCTACACACGTAGCCAAAACGTCGGGAATTTTGCGCGAACTGTACGAGGACAAAACCGTAGAGGGACTTTCCCGCTACGAAAACGTGCAGGAACTCCTTAACGCAATTAAGGAGTTTGTGGATAATCCTGACAATGAAGAAAAATCATTAAGCGCCTTTTTGCAGTCGGTTTCGCTACTTACCAACGCCGATGAACCTGACGATGATGGAGACAATGACCGCATCACGCTCATGACTATTCACTCTGCCAAAGGTCTGGAATTCAGAAATGTATATATTGTCGGCATGGAAGAAGATCTTTTTCCAAGTCAGATGATGCTCGAAAGCCGTCAGGATCTGGAAGAAGAACGTCGCCTGTTTTACGTAGCCATTACCCGCGCCCGTCATAAGCTTACATTTTCGTATGCCGAAAGCCGCTATCAGTGGGGCCGCTTGAAAATGTGTGAACCAAGCCGATTTTTACTGGAAGTTGATCAACGGTTTTTAAACACCTCAAAAACAACCCGCAACCTTGCCCAACGTGATACACCCGCTACTCCTATGGGCTTTTTGAAAAACATTGGTCCCAAGTCTGCGCCTACGCGCACCCCGCCTGTAACGCATCAGCCTTCGGATAATTTTACTCCCAGCGATACCTCAGGACTTACCGAGGGGCAGCAGGTGGAACATCCCAAGTTTGGGTTTGGTGTAGTAAGCAAGCTCGATGTAAATGGCACCGACCGAAAAGCCATTGTGAAGTTCGACGGAATCGGAGAAAAAACGTTACTACTTAGCTTTGCCAAGTTACGAATCGTTGAATAGTTAGGTAGGTTTTACGTAAATTTCTTGCCAAATTACCTTTACTCAATAAGTTTAACGTATTCGAACCTAATTACCCCTTGTGTATTATGCTACATGAAAACGACCTGATACAAATAAAAGAACGCGGCAGTGAAACCGCTCTGGTACATGAACAAATTCAGTTTTTTAAAGATGGTTTCCCCTTTCTTCCTTTAACCAAAGCCGCTACCGTAGGCGATGGCATTATTCGGCTTGCCGAGCAGGATTTGACCGATAAGGTGGCAGTATTTGAGACACGTGCTGCCGAAGGCGAAATCACACTGCTCAAATTTGTACCCGCTTCTGGTGCTGCTACCCGGATGTTCAAATCGCTCTTTACTTTTCTGGATGAAGGAAAGAAAGATAAATCTGTTGATGAGTTTTTTGAAAAACTCACTTCCTTTGCCTTTTATGACGATCTGAAAGACGTAATGGCTACGGATCATCATGATATTTCGACGGTTGCGCCCGAAGTTATTGCTGATTATTTTTTGACCGAAAAAGGGCTCGGCTATGGTAATTTGCCCAAAGGTCTGCTAAAATTTCACAGCTATCCCACCAAGGCCCGCACTCCGCTGGAAGAGCATCTGGTAGAAGGCGCTTTGTATGCCAATGCGGGTCAACGGGCTCACCTGCATTTCACCGTTTCGCCGGAACACCGGGATAAATTTGAAAAGCTGGTAGTAGAGGTGCTCCCTGCCTACGAAAGTATGTTTGGCGTAAAGTACTTTGTTTCGTTTTCGGAGCAAAAGGCTTCTACGGATACGATTGCCGTCAATATGGACAATACTCCTTTCCGGGAAAAAGACGATACCTTGCTATTTCGACCCGCCGGACATGGTGCTTTGCTCGAAAATCTGGCAGTGCTTGAAGCAGATCTGATTTTTATTAAAAATGTAGATAACGTGGTTCCTGATCATTTGAAGGAAACCACCGTAACGTATAAAAAAGCATTAGCAGGTGTGCTGTTGGAAGTGCAGGCACGTATTTTCGACTTTCAGTCAAAATTAGAGACGCAGCCTGACGAATCTTTACTCGCCGAACTGCATACGTTTTTCCTGCATGAGCTTTCTGTGAGCCCGCCCGAAACCTTTGAAACCTGGTCGGAAACAGAAAAAATAGCCTATTTCCGTACAAAACTTGAACGCCCTCTGCGGGTTTGCGGCATGGTTGAAAACGTGGGCGAACCCGGTGGCGGGCCTTTTTGGGCAGATAATGCCGACGGCTCAGCTTCTCTGCAAATCGTTGAATCTGCGCAGGTAGATATGCAGAACGACGAGCAGAAGGGAATCTTTCAAAACGCCACACACTTTAATCCCGTTGATTTGGTATGTGCCATGAAAAATCGTCATGGACAATCTTATCAGTTAAAAGAATTCCGTGACCCCCAAACCGGCTTTATTTCAAGTAAATCCAAAGACGGCAAAGAACTCAAAGCACAGGAACTCCCCGGACTTTGGAATGGTGCTATGGCCAATTGGAACACGCTTTTTGTGGAAGTACCACTGATTACTTTTAATCCGGTCAAAACGGTAAATGATCTGCTACGCGAGCAACATCAGTAATCAGGAGTTTTTTCTCTTGTAATATACTTTTATAAAAAACAGAAGGCCGCCTGAACTAATTGGGCGGCCTTCTGTTTTTATGCTTTCTATTGAATCAGATTTATGGTTTTTTGCGCTTCTGAGCCAGGTCATGAGCGGTATCATAATAGGAACGGAGGTTTGTCCAATCAAAAACATCGGAGATATTCTCTACCCGATTTCGCTGCATGATACGGTCACGGCGCTGCATTTTTACAAATTTGAACAGAATGTCCGCCATTTGATCAGCGGCTTGTGAGAAATTCTGAGTTTTGCGATTAATGACATAAATGCCCCGGTTTTCATAATCCCGCATAATCTGCATGATATAATCACCAAAACCTGACAAATCGCTCGTTACCGTAGGAACGCCGCGAACCACGCATTCCAGCGGCGTGTAGCCCCAGGGCTCATAATAACTTGGAAAAACTCCCAAATGGCACCCACGCACAAATTGCCCGTAATCCAGACCAAACAACGGATTGGTAGACGAAATGAAGTCGGGATGATACACAATTTTTACCCGGTCGCGCTCATTATTGACAAGATTGGCTTTGCGGCAGAAGTCCGTAATTCCGTCTTCCTGCTTCAAATCATGCGTTACTACGGCCGGGAGTTCATTTGTTTTCCAGGATTGAATGGTACGACGCAACCGCAGCCGCCAATACTCATCTACAAAGTTGTTGAGGTCAGGCATTTTATGATCCGATCCCGATGCTGTGGCCAGAAAAAGCTTTTCGCCTACCTGTTTTTCAATGGCAGTACAGGTTTCCTGCAACTCATCCAAAACAGCTCTTGATTGAAGCACATCGGCATTGATAGAAAAATACGGCTGCTTGGTTACGATAAACATCACCACCGTCATATCCATCCCCATCTGAATCATTTTCCAGTTCAGTCGGGCGAGGGCTTCTAGCGTCAGATCATATCCTTTATTGCTATATTCATAACGCCCTGAGGTGAAGAAATACAGAGTTTTATCCAGGTCAAATGAGTAGCTGGGAAAAAAATGGCCCAACACAAACTCATGAATTTTTTCTTTGTAGCGAATATGCAGATTCTGGAATTCGTGAACAGCCTGAAACCGAACAACGTTCAGCCCATTGGGTGTCACAAGGTCGGGAATTCTGCCCAGAAAGACTTCGCATTCGCGGGCCGTAACGTCGCTAACGGTCGTTAATACGTGGGCGTTCAGCGCGGCGAGTCTTTCAAAGGTAGCCTGCGTCACAATTCCGTAATGCCGGGCTTCATGCTCCCAATCAAAGAAGGGCAATTTGTTATAAAATCCATCTACATTCTGCGCCAGGTACCGTCCCAGCATAGTGGCATGTGTAGTGAAAGTTATGGCAATTTTGACATTATCGCGACGAAGACCAGGCAAGCCGCTACTTGCCATCCACTCGTGAAACTGAGCACTAACATCGGCTTTTTTGGCATTTTGTTCCGCAAATTCGGCCAGATAGATGCGTACCATTTCTCCAAAAACAATCACCTGATTGACGAGGTCTTCGGTATTGACGGTGGGTACACGATGCTGTTCCCAAAGATTATACTTGATCTGATCAAGGTGCCCCATTGAACCCGCCACGTCAAACAGAATAACCCGTGGCTTACCAGTTACGAGCCAGTATCCGTAATGGACTTTGTAGCCCATTTCAAGCATTTTTGCCACAACCCGTCCGGCAGCAGAATCATCCAAATCTGTAATTGGCTCAAATTCGGAAGAGGCTTTTTGGTGAAAATAAGGTCCAAGTAGATAATACTCTTCCCCCCACTTCTCTACCATGGCAGGGACTTTGGTCCGAATCACGGTATAGATTCCTCCAACCTGATTACACACCTCCCAGGCTATTTCGAACAGGATATTCTTCTTTTGTGTTTTAGCTATTGTTTCCAAAATCTGGTCTAGTTAGTCGTTTCTTAGGTTTGGATTGAAAGGTACTATTTTTCATTAAAATCACAAAAACCTCCAATTATATACCTAACAAATGAAAAAAAAATCAGATTTACCCTCCAAACTTTGTAAAACCTGCGGAAGGCCGTTTAGTTGGCGCAAAAAATGGGAGAGGTGCTGGCAAGAAGTAATGTATTGTAGTGAACGCTGTCGTCGTTCTCGTCCTCCAGGCCAACTTGACTCCTCGAAATAAGCCGATGATGGGAGATCAAATTCTAAATTTCACGAGTCAGTTGATTAGATTTGGGACAAAATCCGTTATCCAAAAAAATAATAACAATTGACCTGCTCTATTTTCGTGAAAAAAAGCTGTCTTGATTTTGTGTCTTTTTTCATACTTTTTCACTTTTTAGGGGCTTGTCAGGCACAGCCTTTTACGCCCGAACCCACAAAACCACCCAAACGTGAATTCAGAGCTGTTTGGGTTGCTACGGTTGATAATATTGATTGGCCCAGTCAAAAAAACTTAACTCCTGATCAGCAGCGCCAGGAATTTACAGACCTTTTGGATTTCTATAAATCCCTGGGAATGAATGCCCTGTTTGTGCAGGTACGTGCCGCCGGCGATGCCTTTTATGCGCGAAGCAATGAGCCCTGGTCCGAATGGCTCACCGGCGAACAGGGCCGGGCGCCCCGGCCTTTTTACGATCCGCTGGATTATATGGTCAAGGAGGCTCATCAGCGGGGACTTGAATTTCATGCCTGGCTCAACCTCAACCGCCTGGTCCATCGATCTTCTACGAGTGTCTCGTCGCGAAACCTCAGCAAAACCCATCCGGAATGGATTTTGAGCTATGACGGAGCCAAGTTATTTAATTTTGGCATTCCTGAGGTTCGGCAGTATATCACGGACATGACCGTCAATGTGGCCAAAAACTACGATATAGACGGCATTCATTTTGACGATTATTTTTATCCATACAGCGTAGCCGGACAGGTGCTTCAGGATGATGCTACATTTAAAAAATACGGTCAGGGCTTTAAAAACAAAGCCGATTGGCGGCGTCACAACGTGGATGTACTGATCCGGCAGATTCATGATGCGCTGGCCGAAACCAAACCCAGGCTAAAATTCGGGATTAGTCCGTTTGGTGTGTGGCGCAATCAGCGCGATGATCCTCGCGGATCTCTCACTACGGGTGGCCTGAGCTCTTATGACCACCTCTTTGCCGATACCCGCAAATGGGTGGAAGAAGGCTGGATCGATTACGTTGCCCCGCAGGTCTATTTTTCGTCAGGATTTAAGAAGGTTCCTTTTCAAAATTTGGTGGATTGGTGGGCCGAAAACCGTTTTGACCGACATCTGTACATTGGGCAGGCGGCCTATCGGGCCGGATATAAGGACAAGGACGTAACCTGGCAAAACAAATCCGAAATACCGAATCAGGTACGGTATCTGAGAAAAGTGGAAGCAGAGGGAAGCATTTTTTTTAGTTCTCGCTCCTTGCGGGCCAATGCCCTGGGTTTTGTAGACTCTCTCAAAAATGACATGTACAAGTACCCCGCGCTCGTGCCGGCTATGCCCTGGAAAGATAGCATTCCGCCACTGAATCCTCAAAATTTGAAAGGGACGCTGCAAAATGGAGGTGTAGAACTTTTCTGGGAAGCGCCTGCACAGGCGATGGACGGAGATTCCGCCTGGTATTATGTAATTTACCGCTTTGAAGAAGGAGAAAAGCCAAGTGCGCAGGATCCGCGCCGCATTGTGGGGATATCGCACCAAAAACGGCACTTTACAGATCGCACGGCGGTAGCCGAAAAGAAGTATTTGTACTATGTCACGGCAGTAGATCGCCTGCATAACGAAGGCCGCCCGGCCGGGCCTTTGCGAATACTTATCGTTGAAAACCGGCTTCATCCATTTTGAAAATGCTAGTAGGCATGAAAATTAACCTAACTCTTTCTTGTTTATCATGGAAATTTCGAACTTAAAAACTGCTTTCATCTCCGTCATGGAATCCTATATACAAGCATTGGATCGCTATACAGATGAACAATTCCTTGCTAAACCCGCTGAAAACGAATGGTCGCTCGGACAAATGTATGAACACATCCTGGGGGCGAATGCCTACTTTTTCATGGCCAATGTGAAGCGCTGTCTGGAACAACGAAAAGGGCAAGTAGGTGGTGAAAGAAGTGACGCCGGAGAAAATATGTTCAAATATAATAGCCTGCCTCCCGTCAAGATAAAAGTCCCGGAGTCTTTGCGTGGCCCTGAACTTGTTGCACATAGCCGGGAAGACTATCGAAAGCTATTTGCACAAAGTTTACAGCAGGGCGTATTGCTAGCCGAACAAGTTTTGCAGGATGAAGGTATGTACAAAACCCTGCACCCTATCATGGGTTGGCTGAATGCCACGGAATGGTATGCGGCCACAGAAATTCACGCACGTCATCATTTTCGCCAGCAAAAAGAGCGTGAGCAGTGGCTCGGCATTGCCTGAGCCGGGATTGTATTTTTTTATTGAAACAAGGGTTCAAAAGGCGTCATGACCGTTGAGAGTGGGTGCGTGTTGTCAAAAAATGAAAGCAGACGCATCAGAATGCCTTCTACAACAGCATCCGGACAGGATGCCCCGCAGGTAAGAAGAATAGTAATCTGCTCTTTCTCCGGAAGATAATTCTCGGTTATTTTTTCTGTTTTTTCATGCATGTCAAAATGCCGGATCAGGTTTTTGTCCAGAAGTTTGTCAGCAGAAGAAATAAAATAGGTAGGTAGTTTTTGTTCGCAGAGCTCTACGAGGTGTGAGGTATTGGAACTGTTATACCCTCCGGCCACAAGGGCAAGATCTGCCGAATGCCGCAAGAGCGCATAAGTTGCATCCTGATTATCGTTGGTGGCATAGCAAAGCGTGTCGCGGGTGTTGGCAAAGTGGTCATCTACCTCGTCGGCCCCTAGCTCAAAATGCCGGATCATGACCTGTTTGAGAAAATCGGCAATCCCTTGTGTATCAGAAGCCAACATCGTTGTTTGATTCACTACACCGATCCGGGTGAGGTCTTTGGCAGGGTCGAAGTTTTCGGAATATTGCCCGCTAAACTCTTCATAGAATTTTTCCAGGGGACTTTCTCCCGTTATGTAAGCAGCAAGGCGCTGAGCCTGCTCCATGTTTTTAACCACTACCGTCGGAGCAGACTCCTTGCTGTGCGAAAACGTCGCCCGGGTTTCTTCGTGCATCGGCTTACCATGCACCACAACCGTATAGTTTTTTTCACCAATCTGCGCTGCCCTATTCCAGACTTTTTCCACAAATGGGCAGGTCGTATCGTACTGATACGCATCAATGCCCAAACTCGAAAGCCGGGCCTGAATCTCGACCGTAGTGCCAAAGGCAGGCACTACTACGACATCTTCGGGTGTTAGCTCTTCCCAGGCGATCAGCTGATTTCCTTTGGTATCCATAATGAAGCGTACGCCCCGATCCTGTAAATCACGGTTTACATCAGGGTTATGAATCATTTCACTGAGTAGAAAAATCCGTTTTCCGGTATTTTCAGAGATCGCTTTGTAGGCTATTTCAATGGCATTTTCGACCCCATAACAAAATCCGAAATGCCGGGCAATCAAAAATTTTACCGGCCCAAAATCAAGCTCTGTGGGCTTGAAGTCCCGTTTGAGTTTGTCATTTTTCCGACGAAATTCTTTAATTGGAGAAATAACACGGCTTCTGTAAAAATCAGGAATGTCAAATGTTTTCATAGAAGGAACCTTCTAACAAAGGGTTTTTAATCTAAAATCAGCATAAACAAGATATAAGTAGCTGTTAGCTTTTAGGTTATTAGCCATCAGATCTTATGTTGTTGTAAATCAACACTTTGTGATATGATTAAACATAATATAATTTTGCACAAATACTTATAACTGCGCTGACGTTCTAGTACAAAGATACGGTAGCTTTCAGAACAACAAGCAGGCGTAAGGCTTTGTTCGTTGAAACGCAGGATTCAAAAAAGTCCGTATTTTAAAATAATTCAGCATCTGTGCAACTTCCCGTCCCCGGAAGTGTCTTTTATCCAGAACGTTCAAAACTAAACCTTCTGCTTGGAAACAAAATTGTACACCGACCGGCATGTCGAATTGGTGGAACGCTGTAAACTCGGTGAGCGGAAGGCTCAGTATGAGCTGTACAGTCAGTATTCCAGAGCCATGTTCAATGTTTGTATGCGGATGCTCAACCACGAGGGCGAGGCCGAAGATGTGTTGCAGGAAGCTTTTGTAGATGCCTTTACGCACATTCATCAGTTCAGGCAGCAGTCAACCTTTGGTGCATGGCTAAAGCAAATTGTGGTCAATAAGGCAATCAATCAGCTTCGCAGCCGCAAGATGCAGTGGGTGGATGTGGACGAATGGCTATTGACCGGTGAGGAAGTGGCCTCAGCAGAAGAAAACCACGAGTGGCAGGAAGATCAAACTTTTGAAGTAGCGCGGATCCGTCGATGTCTGGAACTTTTGCCAGCCGGGTATCGGGTAGTACTTACGCTCTACCTCTTTGAAGGATACGATCATGAGGAGATTGGAGAAGTGCTCGGGATTAGTGAAACTACCTCCCGGACACAATATATGCGGGCCAAACGTAAGTTGCTGGAAGTCATGAAAACCCATTAACTTTTGTAATAATTACCCGGCACTGCGTCCGGAAAATTTCCTTCTTTTTGCCACTATTTCCTTTATATAATTTGAACAATTTTTTACAATTTAACTAAGGAATGTACAATGAAAAAGTCTTCTGACAAGAAAGATCGGCTGGAACGATTTGTACGTGATAATCGGGAAGATTTTGACGTATGGACGCCCTCCGATGCGTTATGGGGACGCATCGCCCCCGCACTTGGGGAAGCAAATCAGACGCCCCCCCTGTCCGAAAAAAAGAACAGGCACTTGGGAAGTTGGGGCAAGGCTTATTTTGACTGGCGCATTGCGGCCGGAGTAATCCTGGCTCTAGGAGTTTCCTATCTGTTTTACCTGAATAATAAATACGGCGTTACCCGCGACCCGCAGGTGGCGCTCTCAGCCCCTGCCTATGCTCGTGAATTTACGCAGTATAATCAGGCAATTGACGAAAAAAGGATGGAGCTCGTTCGTCTCACCACGGACAATCCGGAGTTATATAAAGAATTCTCGACGGATCTGGATCGTCTTGAAAAAAGTTATAGCAACCTTCGGTCCGAACTGCCGCAGGCGCCCAATCAGGAAGCGCTTATTCAGGCTATGATCCAGAATTTGCAGTGGCAGGTAGAGCTCCTCAACCAACAGTTAACTATTTTACAACGAATTAAACAGGCTGACAAACGCCATGAAAATAATCCAATCAGTTAAGATCCTGCTCTTTGTGGTAGTGCCCGTAGTGGCTGCCTACGCCGGAGAAGCAGCCCTCATCGAAAAACGCAAAACGCTGGTAAAGGTCTACGATGTACAAGCTCGTGATCAGCTTTCGGTGGACAATCAGTATGGACAGGTAAAAATTAATCTTTGGGATCGAAAAGAAATTCGGGTAGACATCGTAATTAAAGCCAATGCGCCTACCGATCAGCGGGCAGTTGACTATCTGAATTCTATTTCGATTGACGAAAAACGGGAAGGAAATATCATTATGCTCCGCACCCGCATCAACCGCGAGCATTTTGGCAATAACAACTGGAACTCCTGGCGCAGCAAACCGGGTGAAAAGAATTTTATCCAAATCGACTACGTAATATCGATGCCGAAAGGCAATGCCCTGATTGTCAAAAATCAATTTGGCAATACCACCATTCCGTCTTTTCAGGCTCCGCTAACGGTTCTGACGCGCTACGGTGATTTTTTTGCGGACGATCTCGAAAACGCAAAAAATAGTATTGAGGTAGTCTATGGCAATGCGAAAATAGGCAAAATGGATGCCGGAAAACTCGAATTCAAATATTCGACACTGAACCTTGCACAGGTGCGCAACCTCAACATTATCAACAAATTGGGGAAGCTACATATTGGCGAGGTGGGTACGCTGGAAGCCGACATTGACTACTCAGGAGCTACTATTGGCCGCATCAGCGAATCATGTAATGTAAAGCTCAATTTTTCCGACAATTTTAACGTCGACCAACTCCCCCAAACTGCCGAGCGGGTGCATATTCAGGCGTCATATTCGTCGGTTATTTTGCCAGCCGAATCCAGTCAGTTTGACGTAACGGTCTCTAACGGTAATTTCCGCCTGCCTGCCAATGTCAAAGTTTTGTATACCAATCAGCCCAATAAAGCAGAAGCACAGCATACCACCCGGCAATATTCGGGCAAAGTAGGCAACGGTACCGGCAGCCTCATCAAGGTAGTTTCCAGATTTGGCGATGTGCGGCTGAAAGAATAAGATTTATAAAACAAAGGGTTAAAAGTAGCGAAAGGAATGGCCACGGGCTGTTCCTTTTTTGTTTTTTTACAAAATCACCGTACGATTATCCTGAATAAAAACCCGGTCATTAAATACCAGTTTCAGTGCCTTGGAAAGCACCAATTTCTCCGTATCGCGGCCCAGCGTAGCCATGTCAGCGGCAGTTTGGCGGTGGTCTACTTCTTTCACATCCTGCGCGATGATCGGCCCTTCGTCCAGATCATTATTGACAAAATGAGCCGTAGCCCCGATAATTTTTACGCCTCGCTCATACGCTTGTCGATAGGGATTGGCACCCATAAAGGCCGGTAAAAATGAGTGATGAATGTTGATAATCCGGTTGGCATATTGCTCCACAAAGCCCGGTGTCAGTACGCGCATGTATTTGGCCAAAACCAGATATTCGGGCTCATAAATGGCCAATGTCCGAAGGAGAGCTTCTTCATGTTCTTCGCGGGTTTTGTGCTCGTGCGATACGTAGTGAAACGGAATCCCGAATTTACTGACCAACGGCTGCAACACATTGTAGTTGCTCACCACCGCCTGAATCGTGGCGTCAAGTTCATCAAACGCATACCGAATCAGCAACTCCCCCAGGCAGTGGTGCTCGCGCGTAACCAGAAGCACTATATCTTTTTTCTTTTTTGGATTAATCCTCAGTTCTATTCCTTCCGGCAATTCCGCCCGGAGGGTCTCGGTGAGTTGCGTCAGGTCGGCATCACCTTCAAACTCTGTACGCATAAAAAAACGCCGCGAAGGACTAACGTACTCATCGTTTCGGATGATATTCTGATTGTTCTCAAACAGAACACGGGTAACCAGGTAAATCAGCCCTTTGTGATCGGGGCCATTCATTAGTAGTATATGACGGTGATTCATAGAATATCTATTAGCCAAAAAGTTCGCAGTCACAAAGTAACAACATTGCCCGGGTCGTCAAAATAGCAGGCCAAAACCTGAGACGGATTGAAATCGTTTCTCCTAGATTTTTTATATAAATCCTTCACTGAAAAAATCATGGAATGGCTGACGGATGCCTGTAAGTAAAGTTATCGGATTCGATACTTTCTTTATCCAACATGCGAACATTTAAATTTATCAGTTAAAAATTCTTTACCTATGAAGAAAATAACCATAGCAATAGCCGCAATAGTCTTCCTTTTGGGAGGACTGACAGAGGTTTTGGCCCAGAAAAAAGGAAAACCGCTGTACACGCATCCATTGGGCGTGCAAGCCTACACCTACCGAAATCATTTCCCCAAAGATGTGGAGAAAACCCTCAACATTATTCAGTCATTGGGCATTACCGAGCTGGAAGGTGGTGCGCCCAAAGGCCTTACGCCTGAGCAGTTTAAGAAAATGTGCGATGATCGGGGCATCAAAATCCCATCGACCGGAGCAGGCTACGACGAGCTCGTAAAATCTCCCGAAGAAGTGGCCAAAAGAGCCAAAATTCTGGGCGCTTCGTACGTGATGGTTGCCTGGATTCCTCACGAAAGAGGAAATTTTACGCTGGAAAATGCAAAAAAAGCAGTAGCCGATTTCAATCAGGCTGGTAAAGTTTTAAAGGAAAACGGCGTTACGTTTTGCTACCACAACCACGGCTACGAATTTCAACCCCACGGTGATGGTACCCTGATGGACTACCTCATTCAAAACACCAATCCTGAATACGTTTCGTTTGAAATGGATGTACTTTGGACGCAGTTTGGCGGTGGAGATCCTGTAAAACTACTTAAAAAATATCCTACCCGCTGGAAACTGATGCACCTGAAAGACCTCAAAAAAGGGGTGAAGGGCGATTTGACCGGTGGCACGCCCGCCGAAAACGATGTGCCGCTTGGAACGGGTCAGGTAGCGATGGAAGAAGTAATCCGCACAGCCAAAAAGGTAGGTGTGAAGCACTTTTTCATTGAAGACGAAAGCGATCAGGAACTCGAATTTGTACCGATCAGTATTGCGTATTTGAAGAGTCTGAAACAATAAGTAAAGGTTTCGTTGCTAAGGAACCTTCATGCATCCTTACAGGTTTTAAAGCCTGTAAGGATTTTTTTCTCAACCCCATGGCCGAAACACTCACGCTTCCTGCAACCACCTCGCGGGCCGAAATCTACGAAGCACTACATCCGCAACTCGAAGCGCTGCTTGCCTCCGAAAGCGATTTGATCGCCAATCTTGCCAACGTAGCCGCTGCGCTCAAAGAAGCGTTTGGCTTTTTTTGGGTGGGTTTTTACCTGACCAAAGAAGGTCAACTCGTTTTGGGACCATTTCAGGGGCCGCTTGCCTGCACGCGCATTCCGTTTCACAAGGGTGTTTGCGGGGCCTGCTATACGCGACAGAAAACTATTTTGGTGCCCGACGTAGAGCTTTTTCCGGGGCACATTGCGTGTAGCTCGGCTTCCCGGTCCGAAGTAGTGGTTCCCGTTTTTCACCGCAACGGCAGCGTTGCCATGGTATTGGATGTCGATAGTGACAAGCCAGACGATTTTGGCCCGGCAGATGTAGCCGGACTGGAAAAGCTGATGGCTCTTTTAGAAAGAAAATTATAAAGAAATCCTAGCAAAAAGCATCCTTAATGTGCCGGATTGAGAGCCCGCCGTTGGGCAAAATCAGTACCGACACGATGTCAAATCGAACATCAAAGTGCCAGTCGGTATCAAAAATATACTGTTCGGCAGCTTTCATGATAAGTTTGGCTTTAGTGTAGTTCACAAACTCCTCCGGCATGCCAAAGCCCGTACCGCTGCGGGTTTTTACCTCTACAAAAATCAACAGCTTGTTGTGCTCCGCAATGAGGTCTATTTCGGCGTGCCGATGCCGATAATTTTTTACCAGAATTTTAAATCCCTGTTCCTGTAAGTACTCTGCCGCCCGGGCCTCGCCCCAGTGTCCTATGTCGTTGTGTGTAGCCATCCGAACATTTTTGGTTCAAAATACTGTTATTTGTAAAAGAAACAAAGCGACCATCGGTCCGGCGTTCTTTTGATTATACCCTTTATGAATTCTATAATTAATAAAAAAACCAAGGTTATCAACCTGGGCCCCATGGGCTATCAGCAAGCCTGGGACTATCAGGAGCAGCTTTTTGCTGAAATCGTGGCTGTAAAAATTGCCAATCGGGGCCTTCTTCCTGACCAACAGCTACCTACGCCCAACTACCTGCTTTTTTGTGAGCATCCGCATGTGTATACGTTGGGCAAAAGCGGAAAACAGGACCACTTACTACTCGATGAAAAACAACTGAACGATATTCAGGCACAGTTTTATAAAATCAATCGGGGAGGCGATATTACGTACCACGGCCCCGGGCAGTTGGTGGGCTATCCGATTCTGGATCTGGACAATTTCTTTACGGATATTCACCGCTACATGCGAACGCTCGAAGAAGGGATCATTCGTACCCTGGCGCATTTTGGCCTGGTGGCAGGACGCATTGACGGCCTGACCGGCGTGTGGCTCGACCATGAAACGCTGCAAAATCCTCGAAAAATTTGTGCGATGGGCGTGAAGGCCAGTCGATGGGTAACGATGCATGGCTTTGCGCTCAACGTTAATACCGATCTGCGTTTTTTTGGACACATTGTGCCCTGCGGCATTGATGACAAGGCCGTTACGTCCATGCAACACGAACTGGGTGCTCCGCTTGATTTGGCGCAGGTGGCAGACATTTTGAGTAAACATCTCTCCGAGCTATTTCAGCTGGAATTAATACATTCTGAAAAAGAACATTTGCGATGAAAAAAGATATTCCATTTTTACCTGTTGAAGGAATTCAGGTAGCTATTGTACACAAAACTAACGAGTTAAATACGGACGAATGGCAGGTTGTGCTCATTAACCGTAACCCGCAAACTATTACGTCCATTTTTGTAACATCCAAAGGATACAGCAATTCGGAGTCAGGAGATTCTGCCGGGCAAAAGACCTCCACGCTGCGGCATTTTTTTCCCGAAATCGAATCTGGTGCGCATGTAATTGTTGAGCCTATTATGCCCGAAGTTTTTCATCTTACGAATGAGTATTGGGTGAGTTATTTTATTGAAAATCAGGTTTACGATAAAAAGTTTATCTTCGTACCGGACAGCATACTTAAAGAAAACCTGATAGCTATTGACCCCTTGGGGCTGTCGGGTGTACTTCATGAGTAAGTTTTCTGCACAACCCGACTTCTGCATGTATCATTTTTGCCTTAGCTAACCTCACCTATGACCGAAGAATTTCGCCGCCGAATCAAAAACCTGCTCCTTCTGGATATCGAAACCGTAGCTGCCTGCCCGTCCTATGACGATTTGGATGAACGCATGCAGCAACTTTGGGACAAGAAAGCCGGGAAGCTTCGCAAAAGTGAGGACACCCGCACCAATGCCGAGATGTTTTATGAGCAGGGTGCTATTTATGCCGAATTTGGCCGGGTAGTTTGTATTGCCTTTGGCGGTTTTTTTATGGACGAACAAGGCGAGCCGTCGCTGAAAGTCCGGTCTTTTTCTAATACCGACGAAGCGGCGCTGCTGCGGGAATTCAAAGCCTTACTCGAAAAATACCCTGCCGATCAGTTGATTTTGTGCGCACACAATGGCAAAGAATTTGATTTTCCCTACCTGTGCCGTCGCATGTTGATTCACGGTATTGAGCTGCCAAAAGTCTTGCAGATTCAGGGCAAAAAACCCTGGGAAATCCTGCATCAGGATACGCTGGAAATGTGGAAATTCGGGGATTATAAAAACTTCACCTCGCTGGATTTGCTCGCCAGTATTTTCCAAATCCCGAGCAGTAAGGATGAAATGAGCGGCGACCGGGTCACGCCCGTTTTTTATGAAGAAAATGACCTGGAAAAAATATGCCGCTACTGCCGCGAAGACGTGGTCGTACTGGCGCAGGTATACCTTAAATTATTTAGTCAAAATTTGATTGCCGAACCAAATATCGTGCGAATCAACTAACATGAAAACCTCAAAGTAAACTATCTTTTGAGGTTTTTTACCAATAAAAATATGAAAAGAAAAACATCCCCACGGGAACATAAAGAAAAGAAAGCGAATCCAAATCGTACGTTATTGTCGTTTGTGGATAGCCTGAAAGCCGATATTGCGGCTTTCTTTGAAATCAATCATCCCGCCACCTTTCGTGCACAGGACGTTCACGATCATTTTGGAGCCACGGATAAAAAGCTGCGGCAACTGGTTAACGAACTCATGCACGAACTGCACGATTCAGGAAAACTACTGCGACAAAACGACGGCACGTACAGCCTTGCCGATACTGCTGCCGTCGAAACCGGACTTGTAGGCCGCGTAGACCACGTCAATCGCAATTTTGCTTTTGTAATCAGTGAAGGACAGGAAACCGATATTTACGTAGAAACCGATTTTCTGAAAGGTGCACAGGACGGTGACACCGTACGCGTGCAGGTGTTTAGCGATGGCCGAGCCCGCGGACAGCGCCTCGAAGGCCGGGTAACCGAAATCGTGACTCGCGGACGTACGGAGGTAGTTGGAGTAATCGAAATATGGCCCAAGTACGCACTCGTAGAGCCCGATCACCGCAAACTCTACGAACCCATTCACATCCCGCTCGATCAGATTCAGAAAGCCAACGATGGCGATAAAGTTATTGTAAAAATCGTGCAGTGGCCTTCCCGCACCCGCAAAGCCGAAGGCGAGGTGATTGAAGTATTGGGGAAAGCAGGCGACAATAATGCCGAAATGCACGCTATTTTGGCCGAATTTGGCTTACCAAACCGTTTTCCGGAAGAAGTAGAAAAAGAAGCACAGGCGATTTCGGAAGTCATTTCGGAGGACGAAATTGCCCGCCGAAAAGATATGCGGGGCGTAACAACCTTTACCATTGACCCCGTAGACGCCAAAGATTTTGACGACGCGCTCTCGTTGCGCTACCTCGAAAATGGTCATGTCGAAATCGGCGTTCACATTGCGGACGTATCGCACTATGTGCTGCCCAATACAGAACTCGAAAATGAAGCCTTTCGGCGGGCTACCTCAGTCTACCTCGTAGATCGTACCGTGCCGATGCTGCCCGAAAAGTTATCCAACGGACTATGTTCGCTGCGACCCAACGAAGATCGTCTGGCTTTTTCGGCGGTTTTTGAAATGACTACCAAGGGCAAGCTGATCAGCGAGTGGTTTGGTCGCACGGTTATTCACTCCGACCGTCGGTTTAGCTACGAGGAAGCTCAGGAAGTACTCGAAACTTCGGTTGGTGATTATCCCGAAGAACTTACGCTGCTCAACACACTGGCGAAAATTCTGCGGAAAGAGCGTTTCAAAAAAGGCGCTATCAACTTTGAAACCATTGAAGTGCGTTTCCGGCTCGACGAAAACGGAAAACCGCTGGGTATTTATCAAAAAGAACGAAAGGATTCCAATAAGCTTATCGAAGAATTTATGCTTCTGGCCAACCGCCGCGTAGCAGAATTTGTGTTTGGTCTAAGCAAAGGAAAAACCAAAAATACAATGGTTTATCGGGTGCATCAAGCACCTGATGCCGACAAGCTTCAAAGCTTTGCTACATTTGTGGCCAAACTGGGCTACACGGTTGAGGTGGATGATGAAAAGCAAATTGCTAAGTCCATGAACAGCATGCTGAGCGAAGTGGAGGGCAAGCCCGAGCAAAATCTGATTGAGTCACTTGCTGTTCGCACAATGGCAAAGGCCCGCTACACAACAGAAGATTTGGGGCATTTTGGCCTGGCATTTCGGCGATATTCTCACTTTACGTCGCCCATCCGGCGCTATCCCGACGTGCTGGCGCACCGCCTGCTACAAAAATACCTCGACGGCGCTGAGGCAGTTAACAAAGACAGTTTAGAAGACGCCTGCCGGCATTCTTCTGAACGTGAGCGACTTGCCGCCGAAGCCGAACGCGCCTCCATCAAATACAAGCAGATCGAATACATGAGCAGCATGGATCACGAGCGCGAATTTGCCGGTATCATTACGGGCGTAACCGAGTTCGGGATCTTTGTGGAAATTACTGAAACTGCCTCCGAAGGTTTGATTCGGGTATCTGACCTGGGCGACGATTTTTATGAGCTTGATAAAGAAAATTACCGCCTTGTAGGCCAACGTACCAAGAAAATATACACGTTTGGCGATCAGGTAAAAGTGCGCGTAAAAGAAACAAACCTGGCTCGCCGTAGCATGGATCTTCTGCTGGCCGACAGCCCGCAGGCAGGCACCCGCAGCCGCCGGATCGAAGCGACCAAAGCCACGAAAGCCGCCCGCCGGGGCACTTCTTCTAGGTCGGGGAATGCCCGAGGGAAAAGTAAAGCAAAAAGCAAAGCGTCGTCGTCAACAGGTAGACGAAAGCGCTAACCGATAGCCGTCAGAAATGGCGGCTATTTTTTTGGATTTTTTACTCCATCCGCAAGATTCAGATTTTGGAATTTTGAGAAAAATGCAACTTTTGCCGGGAAACAAAACATACTTTTCATGACCATTAAAAATAGCGCTCCGAAAGACCTTCCTGAAATATTTCGTTTGTATAAAATCGCCTCTGCTTATCAGGAAAAGAAAAAGACCGTGGTCGTTTGGCCCGAATTTGAAACTCAACTCGTCGAAACCGAAATTGCCGAAAACCGCCAATGGAAGCTTTTGATTGACAATCAGATTGCATGCGTGTGGGCAACGACCTTTGATGATGCCGAAATTTGGGAAGAACGAAACGCCGATGCCGTAGTTTATATTCATCGCATCGCCGTAAATCCTGAATTTAGAGGGCGCAATTTCGTGGCTCATATTGTCGAGTGGGCCAAAGAATACGCCAAAAGTCATCAAAAAGAATTTGTCAGGCTTGACACAATCGGGAACAATACCGGGCTGATTGCCCACTATCAAAAAGCCGGATTTGAGTTTTTAGGAATTTTTACCCTTAAAAGCACCCTGGGATTACCCGCACATTATCAGAACGGTCCGGTGAGTTTGTTTGAAATAAAACTTTGACGCACGTCTATTTTTTAGGATGCAAAAACTAGCGGATTATTTCCGAACCCATCTGCGGCAGGAGTTTGACCTTGGGCTTTATTTAAAAATAGGCGCGCTACTCGTACTACTGCTCACGATCAATTATAGCCTGGATCTCGAAGATCGAATTATTGATAGTTATATCGGCAAGCCAATCCGAATTTTCTGGTACTTTTTGCTGTACGCAACGGCCTATTACAGCGCCTTGCTGCTCTGGATCGGGCACACCCGGCAGTGGCCGCTCCTGCGTAGTCCAAAGCTTTGGCTGTATTCGCTGTTTGGGTTGAGCGTGATGGCCTGGGACGGCGGTTTTTATGGGTATCAGGCATGGAGTAAACAACTTTTTGACGGTCAGATTTATGCGTATGCCTTTTATAGCCTCTCCAATCTCTCGTCCGTCCTGACCACTTTTTTACCTTTGGCGTTCTTTTACTTTTTGATAGATAAGCAGCCTTCCCGCTTCTACGGTTTGTTCAAATCCCAAAACGTTCTGCCGTATTTATTACTCCTTGGCGGCATGGTGCCCCTGCTTGCGTGGGCCTCTTTTCAGCCGGATTTCCTGCAAACGTACCCAACCTACCGCAGCACATCCGCGCATACGTTCTTTGGTGTTCCGCCCTGGGCAACAGCCCTCGCCTATGAACTGTTCTATGGCTATGATTTTATTGCTACGGAACTGTTATTCAGAGGGTTTCTGGTTATTGGCCTGGCACGACTGCTGGGAACGGGAACGGTGCTACCGATGGTCGTTTGCTATGCTTCCCTGCATTTTGGAAAGCCACTGGGCGAAACCATCGGTTCTATTTTTGGCGGGTACATTTTGGGCGTAATTGCCCTGTATTCCCGCAGCATTTGGGGCGGCATTCTGGTTCATGTGGGCATAGCCTGGGCCATGGAACTAGCTGCATGGTTACAGAAATAGAGGGTTGTTTTTGAGTGATTAACTGGTTGAATCTGTCTGGTTTGAAAGTTCTACTCTTCCTATTAAAAAGTACTTCAAAGTAGGATTGAGTGTCAAAAGTCTTCTTTTCAAAAAACAAACCAAACGTACCAATGAGCGGATTTTTCTCCAAAGCAGCTTCTCTGATTTTCCTGGTTCTCCTTCTGATTCCGGTCGCTCAGGCGCAGCGTTCTCAACCTCAGGATTCAGACTGGATTTCACTTTTCAACGGCAAAGATCTCACCGGCTGGGATATAAAAATTGCGGGGCACGCTCTGAACGATAACTACCAAAATACCTTTGTTGCCGAAGACGGCATGATCCGGGTGAAGTACGATGGCTACAAAACTTTTGATGGAAAATACGGCCACATCTACTACAAACAGCCTTTTAGCTACTACCGCTTGCGATTTCAGTACCGCTTTCTGGGCGATCAGGTGCCCGGCGGAGACTCCTGGAATGTACGCAACAGCGGCATTATGCTGCACTCCGAACCCGCCTGGAATCTCGGCAAAGATCAAACGTTTCCTGTTTCGCTTGAAATGCAGTTTTTGGGTGGTTTAGGTAGCGGAGAGCGCGCCACCGGCAACCTCTGTACGCCAGGTACAATTGTAGATATTAACGGCAAACTTGCCAACGAACATTGCATCAATTCTACCTCCAAAACCTATCATGGCGATCAGTGGGTCAAAGGTGAGTTGATTGTGTACGCTGATTCTGTCATTCATCAACTCATAGAAGGCGACACCGTGCTGACCTACACAAATGCCCGCATAGGCGGCGGCTTTGTGAGCCCTTCGCATGATTTCAAAATGGGGAAGTTTACCAAAGAAAGTGCCGAATCCTGGATGAAACTCGACAACACGCCTTTGAAGGAAGGGTACATTGCGCTACAAAGCGAAAGCCACGCGATTGACTTTAAAGATATTGAACTGCTTCCTCTCAAAGGATGCATGGACCCGAAAGCTTCCAATTTTAAATCGTACTACCAAATCAACGATAAAGGAGCATGTACGTATAAATAAAGTAAGATTTTCATGTCACATTTTCCTACCCTGACTTTCCGGCGCTTGCAGAAAGTCAGGGTATTTTGCTTGCCCAATAGTTAGCACAACAAAAAAAATCTTCAATCTATCGCCCTATTGACATTTTTACCTATTTTCACCGTTCGTTTAGTAAAAAGAGCTACTTATTTTTGGTAAAAGCTCTGATTTACCCAATTTTTTCACAACCTAATTCCTATCGAATTACACCCGAATCAACATGAAAAGAAGAGAATTCATGCAACTGTCCGGTCTGAGTTTAGGCGCACTTGCCCTACCTTCAGGACTGGTCATGGGGCGAGAAGTATCGGCAGAACAGCTCTTACAACCCGGGGCGGATGTCGCATTCAAAAAACAACTGGCGGATATTGCCCTCAACGCCGCCCGCAGCAAAGGAGCAACCTACACCGACGTACGCATCGGGCGCTACCTGCAGCAGTACATTTTTACCCGTGAAACGCAGGTGCAAAACGTAACTAATGCGGAGTCTTACGGCGTGGGGATTCGGGTGATGGCCAACGGAACCTGGGGCTTTGCCGCCACGAGCGATGTGACGCCCGACGGCATTGCAACCTGTGCGGCTACTGCCGTGGCAATTGCTAAAGCTAATTCAAAAATTCAGACCGAACCCGTCGTATTAGCTCCGCAAAAAGGCGTGGGCGAAGTGAGCTGGAAAACACCTTTAACCAAAAATGCCTTTGAGATTCCGGTTAAAGAAAAAATTGACCTGCTCATGAACGTCAATGGCGAAGCACTCAAATATGGGGCAGCTTTTGTAACGTCAAATCTATTTTTTGTAAATGAGCAAAAATATTTCGCCTCCACTGATGGCTCTTATATTGATCAGGATATTCACCGCATTTGGCCTACGTTTACCGTAACGGCAATTGACAAAGCCGCCGGAAAATTTAAAACCCGCGACGCAATCAGCTCGCCGATGGGCATGGGCTATGAATACCTGGACGGGCTGGCTTCGGAGAAAATCCCGGGACCAAATGGCCTGGTAGGCTACCGCAACTCCTACGATATGATTGAGGATGCGACTATGGCAGCCAAACAAACGAAAGAAAAAATGACCGCCAAGTCGGTCACGCCCGGAAAATATGACCTCGTGCTTGACCCCAACCACCTCGGCCTGACGATTCACGAGTCCGTAGGCCACCCGCTCGAACTAGACCGCGTGCTGGGCTATGAAGCCAATTACGCCGGCACAAGCTTTGCGACGCTCGACAAATGGAAGTCGGGGACCTTTAATTATGGCAGCAAACTGGTCAATATTGTGGCGGACAAAACACAGCCGTATACGTTGGGCACCGTTGGTTATGACGACGAAGGCGTGCCCTGCAAAGAGTGGGATTTGATCAAAGACGGTATTTTGGTTAACTATCAGGCGATCCGCGATCAGGCGGCAATCATCGGCGAAAAAGAGTCGCACGGCTGCTGCTATGCCGACAACTGGAACTCGGTACAGTTTCAGCGGATGCCAAACGTTTCGCTGCGGCCGGGTACCGAAAAGCGCAGTGTACTGGACATGATTAAAGGCGTTGAAAAAGGAATTTACATCATCGGTCGCGGCTCGTATTCGATTGATCAGCAACGCTATAACTTTCAGTTTGGCGGACAGCTTTTCTACGAAATCAAAAACGGCGAACTCGTAGGGATGCTCGACGACGTGGCCTATCAGTCCAATACTCAGGAATTCTGGAATTCGTGCGCGCAGCTTTGTGACAAAGACGACTACCGTACCTTCGGCTCGTTTTTTGACGGCAAAGGGCAGCCTTCGCAGGTCAGTGCGGTGTCGCACGGCAGTGCTACCACGCGTTTCAATGGCGTAAATGTGATCAATACCGGACGTAAGATTTAACCCCCAATCAACAAAAAAATATGGCCATCTTAACCAAAGAAGAAGCTAAGAAAATTATAGATAAAGTACTCTCGTACTCCAAAGCCGACGAAATGAGCGTGGCCCTGAGCGGCAACCGCACCGGCAATATCCGGTATGCCCGCAACTCGGTATCTACTAGTGGCGAAACGACCAACTTATCGTTGTCAGTAACGGCCGTTTTTGGAAAAAAATCGGGCACAGCTACAATCAATGAATTTGATGATGCCTCGCTGGAAAAAACCGCCCGCCGGGCCGAAGAAATAGCGCAACTGGCGCCCGAAAACCCCGAATATGTGCCGATGCTAGGCCCGCAGAACTACCTGGAAACGGCCTCTTTTGCCCAAAGCACCGCCGACATCAACGCTGAATACCGCGCTCAGGCGGCATTTGACAGCCTTGATCCCTGCCGCAAGAAAAACCTGACGGCCGCAGGCTACCTCGAAGATACCGCCGGTTTTTCAGCAATCGGAAATAGCAAAGGGTTGTTTGGGTATAATAAAGCGACCTCCGTCGATTTCTCCATTACCGTCCGCACGGCCGACGGCCTGGGTTCGGGCTATGCGATTCGGGACGTGAATGACGTGTCAAAGCTCAGCACCAAGGCTGCTACCGAAGTAGCGATGCAAAAAGCGCTGGCGTCGGTGAATGCCCGTGCCCTCGAACCCGGAAAATATACCGTCATTCTGGAACCGGCAGCTTCCGTTGATCTTTTGGGCAATATGATGCGCAGCATGGACGCCCGTAATGCCGATGAAGGCCGTAGTTTTTTGAGTAAAAAAGGCGGCGAAACCCGCCTGGGCGAAAAGCTTTTCGATGAACGCGTGACGATCTATTCCGATCCTGCGAATATCGAAATTCCCGGCTCGCCTTTTGGTGGGGGCGGTGGACGCTTCGGCGGGGGTGGCAGCGATGGCCGCCCGCAGGAAAAAGTTGCGTGGATTGAAAATGGCGTCGTTAAAAACATGTACTACTCGCGCTATTGGGCCGAGAAAAAAGGAGTTAAGGGTGTCCCGCCACCTTCCGGTTTTATCATGATGGGCGGCACGCAGTCGCTGGCCGATTTGATAAAAAGCACAGAAAAAGGGATTTTGGTCACGCGCTTTTGGTACATCCGGGCCGTTGATCCACAAACACTGCTCTACACGGGCCTCACGCGTGACGGTACGTTTTATATCGAAAACGGGCAGATCAAGTTTCCCGTCAAGAACTTCCGATTCAATGAAAGTCCGGTTATTATGCTCAATAACCTGGAAGCAATGGGCGCGCCGCAGCGTATCGGTGGCAACCTGATTCCACCGTTGAAAATCCGTGACTTTACCTTTACGAGTCTTTCAGATGCGGTATAGGCACTGCTGAATCTGATTTTTGTTGGGAGGTGATTGTTTGCCTCCCAACGAATCTTTCTCTGTCTGAACTTCTTTCGGGCAGATTTTATTCCAAAAAATCAATCTCCTTTTTATCAAAATAAAACTTTAACCTAAAATATATAAGCCATGAATCGCAGAGATTTTATGCAACTGACTGGCCTTAGTGCAGGTGCTTTCATGCTTCCGGACATTCCGGTTTTTGGACGTAATGTAGCGCCTGAGGCTCTGCTTGATAACGCTATTGATGTAGCCACCAAAAAACGGCTTGCCGATGCAGCCCTCAACGCGGCCACGGCCAAAGGTGCCACCTACGCCGACATTCGGATTGGGCGGTATCTCAACCAATTTGTCATTACACGGGAAGATAAAGTTCAAAATCTGGTCAATACGGAATCTTATGGCGTGGGTGTGCGCGTCATTGCGGACGGTTGCTGGGGCTTTGCGGCCGTGGTAGATGCCAAAAGCGAAGCTCAAACAGCGAAGGCCGCCGAAGAAGCCGTGGCGATTGCGAAGGCCAATGCCAAGCTTATGAAAGAGCCCGTGATTCTGGCTCCGCAAAAAGGCTTTGGGGAAGTAAGCTGGAAGGCTCCTATTACCAAAAATGCCTTTGAAGTTCCTATCAAAGAAAAGGTAGACCTGCTGCTGACGGTAAACAGCGCAGCCATGAAAAACGGGGCCAATTACGTTAATTCCGTACTTTTTATGGTCAATGAGCAAAAGTACTTTGCCTCCACCGACGGCTCCTACATTGATCAGGACATTCACCGGATGTGGCCCAATTTTACGGTCACAGCGATTGATCCGCAGAGCGGTAAGTTTGCAACCCGCGACTCGCTGAGCTCGCCGATGGGCATGGGCTACGAATATTTGCAGGCCAATCCTACTGACAGCGTAAAGGGCATCACAACCCGATACAACATGGGTTATGACATGCTGGAAGACGTAACGGCTGCTGCACGTCAGGCCAAAGAAAAACTCTCGGCCAAATCGGTAGAGGCCGGCAAGTACGACCTCGTGCTGGATCCGTCGCACCTGTGGCTTACGATTCATGAGTCGGTGGGCCACCCGCTCGAACTGGACCGGGTGCTGGGCTATGAGGCCAATTTTGCCGGAACTTCCTTTGCTACGCTGGATAAATGGCAAAGCAAGAATTTTAACTATGGCAGCAAGGAAGTAACGCTTTTTGCCGACAAAACCCAACCCGGGTCGCTGGGAGCCGTAGGCTGGGATGACGAAGGCGTAAAAACCAAGCGTTGGGATTTGGTAAAAGACGGTACGCTGGTCAACTATCAGGCAATCCGCGATCAGGTACACATCATTGGCGAAAACGAATCGCAGGGCTGTTGCTACGCTGATAGTTGGGGCTCCGTACAGTTTCAGCGGATGGCCAATGTATCGCTGGCACCGGGCAAAACTCCGCTGTCGGTGGAGGATATGATCAAGGATGTCAAGAAAGGTATTTATATCATCGGCGACGGCTCGTTTTCGATTGATCAGCAGCGCTACAATTTTCAGTTTGGCGGTCAGCTTTTCTATGAAATTAAGGACGGTAAAATTGCCGGAATGCTCAAAGATGTTTCGTATCAGTCGAACACACAGGAATTCTGGAACTCGTGTGCACAGATTTGCGACGAGCGTGATTACCGCCTGGGCGGCTCGTTTTTTGACGGAAAAGGGCAGCCAAGTCAGTCGAGTGCCGTGTCGCACGGAAGCTCAACTACGCGTTTTAATGGGGTTAATGTGATTAATACAGGCAGAAAAATATAACAACTTATGGCCATCATTCTTACTGAAACTGAGGCTAAAACACTGCTTCAGAAAGTATTGAGTTATTCAAAAGCAGATGAATGCGAAGTAAATCTGCTGGGAGAGCAGCGCGGCAATATTCGCTATGCCCGCAACGAGGTGTCAACAAGCGGCGGCCAAATCAATCAGAACCTGACGGTACAGTCGGCATTTGGCAAGAAGGTAGGGGTAGCGTCTATTGATGAATTTGATGACGAATCGCTGCAAAAAGTGGTGCGACGCTCAGAAGAATTAGCGATGTTGGCTCCCGAAAACCCGGAGTACATGGGCGTACTCGAACCTCAAACCTACGGAAAATCCAACGGTTTTTTTGAGTCTACCGCCAATGTTACACCCGCTAAACGAGCTGACGCCGTGGCCCAAAGCCTGAGCCAAACCCGGGAGAAAAATCTGGTAGGCGCGGGGTTTCTGGAAGATTCGCGGGGGTATAATGCCATGATGAACTCCAAAGGGCTGTTTGCGTATTACCCAAGTACAAACGTTAATTTCTCTCTCACCGTCCGCACGCCCGACGGCAAAGGCTCCGGCTACGTGATTCGTGGGTTTAGTGATTTTAAAAAACTCAATACCCAAACAGCTACGCAAATTGCCGTTCAGAAATGCCTGGGCTCAGCGGAGGCCCGCGCGCTGGAACCTGGAAAATATACAGTCATTCTGGAACCGACCGCCGCTTCGGTACTGCTCGAAAATATCTTTTTCAGCCTGGATGCCCGTTCGGCAGACGAAGGGCGCTCGTTTTTGAGCAAGCCCGGCGGCAAAACCAAACTCGGCGAGAAAATTGTCGATGAGCGTGTTACGATTTATTCAGACCCGGCCAATCCTGAATTACCTGCCTCGCCCTGGTCGGGCGATGGCCGCGCGCAGGAAAAGACCAATTGGATCGAAAAAGGAGTGGTGAAAAACCTGGCGTACTCACGTTTCTGGGCGAAGAAAAAGGGCGTCAAAGCCACGCCTTTCCCCAACAACCTGATTATGGCCGGAGGGACTTCCAGCATGGAAGCGATGATTAAAAGCACGAAACGGGGGATTCTGGTAACGAAACTCTGGTACATTCGGTCGGTAGATCCGCAAACACTGCTATTGACCGGCCTCACCCGCGACGGTACGTTCTTTATTGAAGATGGCGTGATTAAATATCCGGTCAAAAACTTTCGTTTTAATGAAAGCCCCATCATCATGCTCAACAATCTGGAAGAACTCGGCATACCGGAGCGAACCGTGAGCACGGAGTCTGACCGCAACTACCTGATTCCGCCCATGAAAATCCGGGAGTTTACGTTTACCAGTCTTTCGGATGCTGTTTAATACAATCTAATTTTTTTACAAAAAAGCCCGGAGAAGCTTGTCTGTTTTGCTTTCTCAGCACTTTTTCGGGCTTTTTATCGCTCATGAAACCATTCTTTTTCACGCGCATACAGTACGCATCCGGCGATTGGGACACCGATCAGCGCATGCCTTCCAATATTTTACATTCGTTGGTAGAATACACCACCCTGCCCGTAGATGAAAAAGAAAAGACGGTTCAGCTGGGCAGCCCCGAAATTTTCAAAAGCCCTTTTTGTTATTTAAGCGGGCACAAGCTCGTGGAGTTCTCGGCGCAGGAACGCGATACCTTCCGAACCTACGTCAACAACGGTGGTTTTGTGTTTGTGGACGACTGCAATCATGACATCGACGGGCTGTTTGCCAAGTCGTTTGAGCAGGAAATGAGCCGCACTTTTGGTCCGCAGGCGTTGCAGAAAATCCCGAATAATCACCCGATTTACACCAACTTTTTCCAGTTTAAAGACGGTCCGCCTACCACGTCCTTCGAGCTCAACGGCTGGGGCGACGACCTCGTGCATGACTATCTCAAAGCCATCATTATCAATGGCCGCATTGGCCTGTTATACAGCAACAAAGACTATGGCTGTGAGTGGGATTATGATTTTAGAAATAAGCGTTGGCTGGCCGAAGACAATACGAAGTTTGGTGTTAATATTATTCTGTATGCTCTAACGGCCTGACAAATCTCACTGTGAGCGTATTTATGAAACGACTTTTTACTGAAAAATGAAGTTCGTTTTATTCTAATTAATCTCTTCTTACCAATTGCATTTACCTGTGGAAGCAACAACCGATTTAACTCATTATAAAGCACTTGTAGCCAAACTCCCGATTCTGCGGCAGGAAATTGGAAAAATGATTGTGGGGCAGCAGGAAGCAATTGGCGAAATCCTGATTGCGCTGCTAGCCGGCGGACATTGCCTGCTGGAAGGCGTGCCCGGACTCGCCAAAACGCTGATGGTAAAAACGATGTCTGAAACGCTGGACATGAGCTTCAAACGCATTCAATTTACGCCCGACCTCATGCCGGGTGATATTGTCGGAACGGAGATTCTGGAAGAAGATCATGAGTCGGGGCGAAAGTTTTTTAAGTTTAATAAAGGTCCGCTTTTTGCTCACATCGTACTGGCCGACGAGATCAACCGAACGCCTCCCAAAACGCAGGCGGCACTGCTGGAAGCAATGCAGGAAGGACGCGTGACCTACGCCGGTGCTGATTATGCCCTACCGAAGCCTTTTCTGATTATTGCAACCCAAAACCCCATCGAACAGGCCGGAACGTACCCTTTACCTGAGGCACAGCTTGACCGCTTTTTGCTTTACATCAAGCTCGACTACCCCTCGGAACTGGAAGAACTTAACGTGCTCAAAAGTACCACCGGAACCGCCAAACCCAGCCTGCAAACCATCCTGACTGACCGCGACATTCTGGATTTACAGCTCCTGACGCGGCAGGTACATATCAGCGATGAGCTGCTGGGCTATATTAATCGCCTCGTGCGGGCTACCCGTCCGCACGAAAGTCCGTCGGCCTTTGTGAAGCAATGGGGAGAATGGGGCGCCGGCCCCCGCGCAGGGCAGGCACTCGTGCTATGCGCCAAAGCCAATGCCGTGATACAAGGGCGATTTGCGGTACTGCCGGAAGATATTAAGACGCTGGCTTTCCCGATTTTGCGGCACCGACTGGCCCTGAATTTCAAAGCCGAAGCCGAAGGAATTACGACTGATCGGGTCATTGAGGAATTAGTAAAAGAAATAAAAATTTAACACAAAACTCCCTGACGAGCGTACAAAAAACGGCACATGGCTCACCTGGCAAACGATTTATTAAAACTCAACAACCTGCAATTGGCAGCAAAAATCGTCAGCGACGAGCTATGGCTGGGGATTCACGGCAGCCGAAGGTCTGGCGTAGGCACGGAGTTTGAACAATACCGACACTACGAGCCCGGCGACGACCCCAAGCGAATTGACTGGAAACTTTACGCCCGCACCGGGAAACATCAGGTGCGCGAGTCGGCGACGGAAAGTAATCTGCACATTCGGTTTGTGCTGGATCTTTCGGGCTCCATGAACTACGCCGAAGGCAACGTGTCGCGCCTGCAATACGCCCGAATTTTGCTGGCTTCGCTGGCCTATCTGGGCTATCGACAAAACGACTCGATGAGTTTGTATGGCTTGCAAAACGGCCGGGTTGAAACGTTGGCTGCATCGGGCAAACAATCTTTTCAAAAGATTTTGTACGGCCTTGAAAAAGCACAGGCCGCCGGAAGCTGGGACCGTCAGTCGGCTGCATTTCCTGAATTTTATACCCGGCAAAAGGAAGTAGTCGTGATGGCTTCTGACCTGCTTCAGGTGCAGGACGAGTGGATTCAACTCGTGAAGAGCATCGCCAATCCGCGCCGGGAAATTGTCATTTTTCAGCTTTTGGGAAAACAAGAGTTGAATTTTGAGTTGAAAGGATTTATTCGATTTAAAGATCTGGAAAGTGGTAAAGAACTGGAATTGAACGCCGAGGCCGTACGCGATACGTTTCAGCAGCAGGCGACGGACTATCTGCAACAGCTCGACGAAGCCCTGCGGATTCCGTACGTACACCTGATTCGGCTGAGCCTGAGCGACCCGATTGCCCCCGTAATCCGAACCTTTCTAGCCAAAAGAAAAGCCTGATGGAGTTTATAAATCCTGCGATGTGGTGGGCCGCAGCGGCCGTGGCTATTCCGATTGCCATTCATTTGTGGCATCAAAAAAAAGGGCAACTCATGCCGTGGGCGGCTACGCGTTGGCTGCTTGAAAAAAATCAAACGCCTCAGCGGGGCCTGCGGCTCGAAAAATGGCTTCTCCTGCTGCTTCGCTGCCTGCTCGTGCTGCTGCTCGCTATGATTTTGGCGGAGCCTTTCCTGAAAAAAAATGATTCATCGGCTACTTTACCCACGGTTCATCTGGTTCAGCCGGATGAATTTATTCTGGAAAACTACCGATTTGAACTCACCAAAGCACAGCAAGACGGCGACGAACTACGATGGCTGACACCCGAGGCGTCGACCATAAACGACGCTTTGACGCCCGACAACCCGAGCCGGGACGTACCGTCGTCGGTGCTGATTCAGGGATTACTCAATCAGTTAGCTGACAAGGCTGCGATCGTTCATGTGTACGTCCGCAACGAACGAAACAAAGCCCAACTGCCGGTTTTACAGGCCGCAGTTCCTGTGTTTATTCACGCACCCGTCGATACGCTGCATCGGGTCGTTCGGAATTTCCGGTTGGTGAAAAACAATCAAAAACTTCATATCAATGCCCGTCAGTTGCTCAGCAACGGGCCCTTGGATACCGGTCTTCGCCTCGCTGAAAATCCCGTGGCCGAGGGACCTTTACCCGTGCTGGTTTTGTTAAAAAACGAGACCGAACGCACCACGGTTGTTGCGGCGGTAAAGGCTTTTGCAGAGGTGTATGGGCTGGAACTTGTACTTGATTTTGCCCAAAAAGCATCACAGCCTTACTCCCTTGTGGTGTCTGATGAACCGCTTACCAATCCGAATCCAAATACTGTGTACGTGCTGACCGGGGAAACGCAGGAAACCTCATCACCGAACATAAATGTGGTGAAAGAGCCGCTTACGCCTCAAACTTCGACACTTGTGGCAAACGGACAACTACCCGAATGGCTGGGTCAAAAGCTACTGACACACTGGAAGCTGCGGGGCGATGCCCTGCCGTGGAGCCGGGGTGAACTTAGCCGACGGGTAAAGCAGCTCGCACCCGATCAGGCGCAGGCTTCGGCGGGCAATCTGCACACGCTGTTGCTGCTTTTATTCCTTGTATTCATTAGTCTGGAACGTAGTTTAGCCCTGACCAAATACGCATGAACCCACTGACTAAACTTGTACAATCTGTTCAAAAACAATTAGTTGTAAATGCTGCTTTAAAAACAGCACTACTGACCGCAGCTGCCTGTATCCTGACTTTTACAATTACCCAACAGCCTTTACTTCTAACGCTTGTCGCACTTGCAGCAACAGCGGCGGGAGTGCTGCTGACGGGAATGATCCGATCAAAAAAAGAGGAGGCAGTTCTTTTGTTGCATCAGAAAATACAGGGAACGGAGTACAGCCTGACGCTTCTGGAAAAAGAATCGCTCAACATCGCCGAGCAACTTCAACTCGAACGCCTCGGACAGCAATTGCACGGTCAGGAAACACCCCGACTGTTTTTGAGACAAAGTCTGCCTTACTTTCTGCTCGTCGCCGGAGCGCTGATCATTCATCTGCTTGCGCCTTTATTCAGCGCTCGGTCGTCTGATTCTCAGAATATATCCAACTTAGAAAAGCAACAAAAACCCACCCGAACGTGGCTGCCTCCTGCGTTACAATCGGCAGAGGTTCGGATTGAGCCGCCTGCCTACACGGGCCTTCCGGTACGTGAAACGGACGACCTGATGATTCGGGCGGTGAGTGGGTCGGTAGTGCAATGGCGCATTCAGTTAAAGAATCCGGAAGCTATTCGTTTACAATTGGTTGACAGCCGGGGGCAAGAGGTGGCTTTTCAGGAAAATAATGGGCTGTTTTCGTACAAAGATCGGGTCCGGCACTCCGGTATTTATTCGTTCAAAGGCTATTTCAAGGATTCGCTCGTGTATCAATCCGATTTTTATCGGCTCGAAGTTCTGCCTGATGCTCCGCCCCGCATCGTACCGGCAAGCAAAGAACTGTATCGGTACCACACGCGGCAGGACCCGACAAAAATCTCGGTTTCAGCGCGTATTTCGGACGATTTCAACGTGAAGCAAGCGTTCATTGTGGCCACAGTAGCGCGTGGCTCGGGCGAAAACGTGAAGTTTCGGGAGTTGCGCATTCCGCTGCATTCGGGCTCTTTCAAAGATGCCAACGTTTCCAAAACCCTGGATCTGAAAGCCTTGCAGTTTGCTCCCGGCGACGAGCTTTACTACTACTGGGCCGCACTCGACAACCGACAGCCGGAAGCCAATTTTACCAAATCTGACACCTACTTTATTGTCTTTCGGGATACCACGCAGCTGGAAGAAGCCGAACTTGCGGCAATGGCCGTCAACCGCATGCCGGAGTATTTCAGAAGTCAGCGGCAGATCATTATTGATACTGAAAAACTAATTGCCAAACGAAAAAAAATCCCCGCTGCTGAGTTTAACAGTACCTCCAACGAAATCGGTTTTGACCAAAAAGTACTCCGACTTCGCTATGGGCAGTTTATGGGCGAAGAATTTGAAACCAACATTGGCGGCGCTTCTCATGCGGCAGAAGGAGCACAACCTGCCGAAGGCGGCAATATCCTTGATGGATTTATGCACAAACACGACACCGAAGAAGAGCACGCCGCCCACGCCGAAGAACCGGATCATGACCACGGGCACGACCACGGCCCCGCCGCTGCCGATGCGCAGGACCCCTTGGCGGCCCTGATGGAACAGTACGTACACGCCCACGACGACGGCGAGGTCAATACTTTTTATGAGCAATCGACGCGTAGTTTGTTGAAAATGGCGCTGGAACAAATGTGGCAGTCGGAGTTGCATCTGCGGCTTTACGAACCCGAAAAAGCGCTGCCTTTTGAAAAGAAAGCCCTGGAATACCTTAAAACCGCACAACAAAAAGCGCGCTCGTATGTCAAAAAGAGTGGGTTTGATCCGCCTCCGCTGAAAGAAAAAGAAACCCGCCTGACGGGCGAACTCGACAAATTAAATGCCCGCTATGCGCAGCAACGCACCTACACGCAGGAACAACTTGCCCCCAAAGCCCGCCGCCTGTTGGGCTATCTTGAACTAAAAAAACTGTCGCCGTCGCAGCAGCGGGACGTGCAGGATGCAGGTGCGCTGATGGCCGGGCTGATTATCAACGGTAACCTGAAAAATTGGGCGGCGCTGACGGGGCTGCAAAAACTCGCCGCCGGACAACCACGAACCGCAAAGGAAGAGCAGCAGTTGCGCGCTTTTCTATGGTCCCTTACGCAGGCTTCGTCCCAAACTCCGGCCGCAGCTCGGGGCGAACAAAAACTTGAAGAAGCCTTTTGGCGCCGACTTTTATGATTTCATTTGATTTTACCTTTCACTCCTCCGATCCGCTTCATTGGCTGCTTTTGGTTGGCTTACTGGGTTTTCTGCCCGGTTTTGGCTGGCTCATTGGGCGTAACAAAACCCTCTCGCGTTCCCGAAAAACCGTTCGGATGCTGTTGCATCTGCTCCTGTGGCTCGTGTTGGTTCTGTTCATTTTGCAGCCCGTTTGGGTCAAAACCGCTGCTTCGTCCACAATTCTAGTGGTAGGAGAGGAAGTACCTGCGGCCGTGGCCTGGCAGTGGCAGGACAGCCTCGGCTCGCCGGAGCGTGTTTCGGCAGAGGAGTTTCTGACCGAAAAGCTCGCCCAACAGGCAGACTCCGTGGCGCTGTTGGGGCAGCATTTCCCGGCCAATTTTCTAGCTCAGCTCGTGAGCACATCCGTACGGTGGCACCCCTACGTTGCGGAAGATCAGCTGCGGGCTGTTCGGTGGCAGGGGGTGGTGAAACAGGGAGAAATGCAGGAGTTTTCGGGCGCAATTAGGTCGAGCAAAAAGCAATTGCTGGCGCTTCGCTTTGCCGGAAAAACCCTGGACAGCACCACGCTGGAAGCCGGAAACCAAACGTTTCGGCTACAATTTCCGGTGTTTTCGGAAGGCCGCAGCTTTGTAGAACTTTTTCTGGACGAATCGCCGATAGATACGCTTCGCTTTTTTGCGCAGGCAGCCCCCACGTTTTCGTTTCAGTTTATTCTCCAAACTCCTGATTTTGAAAGTCGTACGTTGGCCGATTGGCTGGGCCGTCAGGGACATACCGTATCCATTCAGACGACGCTTTCGCGCAATATTTTACAAACCACCGACCTAAACCGCTCCGCTGATACAAAACTCAGCCCTGATTTTATCCTGACCGATCCTGATAACATCACGAACCCGCAGGTAAAAAAAGCCCTTGGCAGCGGCAAAAGTGTGTGGGTGTTGGGGCTTAGTCCGGTGGAAGATGCCCTCGCACGCATCAACCGCGCATTGGGTGTGGGTTTTGCAGTCAGAAAAATCAGTACCGAAAACTCCGTTTCCCTTGCTCCTTCGCTTACGGCGCAGCCTTACTCGTTTGTGCCCGTAGCGGCACAGCTCCCGCATGGCGAATTTCCGGTAGCAATCTGGAAAAAACCGGGGAAGCTGATGGTTAGCCTGTTGAACGAAACGTTCCCGGTCAAGCTTAGTGGCGACAGCCTGTTTTATGATCGTATTTGGAGTTCCCTGCTGGCATTTGGACAGCCTGCACCCCGCAATCAGCTTCGGGCCGATGCGCCTGTTTTTAGCGGTTTGTCGAGTACGGTTCAGCTGAATAACTTTGCTGCCTTGCCTGAGTTCATCCAAATTGGTGGCGATTCGGCAGCTGTGGCACCGTCGCCGCTCAATGCCCAATCGGCTACCGTCGACTATCAGTTTGGCCCTTCCGGATGGGTATCTTTGGGCGACTCGGTCGAAGTCTACGTGCAGGACTCCACCACTACGGGCTACCAAACCGCCTGCCTGCAAGCTTACATGCAGGCGATGGAACAGCCGCTTGCGACGACCAACAACCTGCGGGAGGCGCGTCCGCTGCGTCGACAAAAAATCCCGGGTTTTGTGTGGCTGTTTCTGTTTTTGAGCTGTTTTACAGCTCTTTGGCTCGAACCTCGGGTTGGGAAATAGGTAGCATTCTACTTCTCTGCTAAAAACAAAAATCGCCGGAACCGATTGCTACGGTTCAGGCGATTTTTGTGTTACCGATTTCGCAGGAAAATTTAGGGAATTCGGTTGAAGACAAATAGATCTACAAATTTCCACTGTCCGTTTTCCTGTCGTCCGCGCTGAATCACAAGCTGATCCTTTTTCCGTAGCTCGTAAATAATCCGTACCGAAGCATCGTCTTTTTCAAACAGCGCTTCATTTTTTTTGGCCGATTGAAACGTATAGCGGTCAAATGCGTCTTTTTCCTCCACGCCAATCATGCCGGGCTTAAAGTGCTTCACCATTGCCACGGGCCCTTCGGCATTTTGCTCAAAAACGAACATTTCGTAGAGCGTTGCCTTTTCATCTTTCATCATCCGGATATACCCCACGATGTTGTTTCCGGCCGGGGCCGTCCATGCGGCTTCAATAGGCCCGCCGTTGTAGGTACCCAACCAACGGCCGTCCAGAAACTTGATGTCGTTGAGCGTACCTTTTTGGGCATGCGCCAGACCTGCGCTACACAGACAAACCATCAGGACAGCGGCAGAAAGTAGTTTTTTCAAATTTTTCATACAGGATTTAGATAAATGTAAAACGGCCGGCAAGTTAGTAAAAAGTGGGGAGTGGGGGGAAAAACGTTAAAGCTTCCTTTGTGTATGCAAAAGCAACAAAGTTTTGGAACCCTTGTAGCTTTATTTATTTAAAATATTCCTAACTCCTCCTTTTGGATTGGCACAATCACCTTTAAATCTTGGAATAAGATGTATCGTAGCATGATCAATCCGTTGTCCGGCATTTTTACCAATATTCATTCCAAAGGTAAAATCATTGGTATGGTACTGGCTTTTGAGCATTTGCTGTACAAAAGTAGAAAGCTGCACCAAATCTTTTTGCTCATCAAAAGTTAGTTCAAAGTAGTTGGCTACATGGCGTTTGGGAACTATGAGCGCATGACCTTTCGCAACCGGATAGCCATCCAAAACAGCGTAACTTAAAGGTGTTTCAGCCAACAAATGCAGGGCTGGATTAGGCTTACAAAAAGGGCATTTGGAATCTGCCTCAACAACTTTATTCCAATGTTGATATTCGTAAAATTCTGTATTCTCGTTGAGAAAAATAGATTTGTAAGGAAGCTTGACGTAACACTGATAAGTAGGCTTTCCATGAACCTGATGGGTACGAAAACCATCTTTTGAAATATCTCGCCGAACCGCAAAATAGGCTTTTCCGGACGGTTTCAACAGCTGTGAAATTTGCATCAAAACCCTGTTTTGCTCTTCCGGAAAAAGTACGTTCAGAACGTAGAAGCATAGAATGGTATCAAACTTTTCGGTCGGAAATTCAGGATAGTAGTACGGATCAAACCCTTTGGCGTCGAAACCTTTGATCAGAAGGTGGTTGACATCTTTCCCAAATCCACAGCCAAAATCAAGTACTTTGCCCTGTATGAGCTTGCGTTCGAGCAACATTCGGACGGGAAGAGAAGGAGTGCTGCGTTCTTTGGCTGTTAGATGTGAATTGGAATTTTGATGTTCATTCATTTTTCATTTGGTGAAGGAGGTGTCATAAATATAGGGATACGAAAAACCGAGGTTTCTAGCCGTTTGAAAATGAGGTAAAAGATGATTTTTCAAGATTGCACTAAATTGCTCTATCGACAATGTACGCAAATCCGTCTTGAAAATCTGGTCGTAATCTTCCAGCATTTTCATGGATTCTTTTTCTCTGTAAAATTGAACTGCACCGTATTGAAGGGTCGATAATCGTTCAAAATACAATTCAAAAGAAGGCAGGCAATTTCCTTTGGAGAAATTTATAGTTTTGGGTACCGGAATAATGTTCCAAAGCTGATCATGAGCCACATACGACCAGGGTAAAAAATGGTCGAGACTCAGGTTTTGGGAGGTGATAGGACGGTCAGAATAGATACAGGTCACGTCTGGATTTTCGGCCAGGTATCCTTTCCAGAACCGACTTGCGAGGTTCAAATCACGTTTTACTGGCTTTTCCAGCTTTTCGGTCAAGCCAATTACGTTGGGATTATTCTTTTGTATAAATTTTACCAGATGCCAAAAAATGAATCCACGCAAAATGCTAGAATGTTTCTGGAAATAGCTTACCCACAATGGATTAACCTGAATGCACTCCGCAGAAATACGGTACATGACTCGTCCCGGCTCGGTATCAAAAAGTTCATTGCTCAGCTTTTCAATTGCGCTGTTTACGTTTTGATCCGAAAGCCTTTGAGTTTCAGCCGAAAAGAAAGGACGAATGAATCGGAAAGGTACCCAACGGATCAGATTCTTGTTAATTTCCCGACCCAAATCCGTTACTTCCTCGGGCGAAAATTTTTGATTGATTTGGGCTAAAAGATTTGGAGCGTTAAGACGATTATCAATTTCTATTTTGGAAGAAATAAACGTTGCTACCTGTTTAAATCCATCCTGAGCGCCAAAGGATAGTTTGAAATAATCGAGCGGGTACCACACTCTGGACAGCATGCGAAGGGCAATCTCTTTTTTAGAAATAGTGAGCTGTGTACCATCTTCTTGCAAAATATCCAGAATGGCAAGAAACCAGTAAAATTTATACGAGTTGGTCGTGTTTTGAAAAACTCCCGCCAAAGATGAGACGTCTAATTTTTCATTTTCAGGTAAAGAAATCATGCACAAGGGATTACAGCAAAAGAAGCACAATATAAGAACCTTCTTACCATAACAAAACAGGAAATCTGCCTGCTTCGGATTTTTCGGGCAAAGAAAGAGCCGGGTCAGAAAACTCCGCCCGGCTCTTTGCCTTTAACCAAAAAACTACTCTACACTGTCTCTATTTCTAACGATTCGGGCTGAGATTTGGTATCTGTCTTTTTACGGAACCATTTCTCCCGCACGCGCTCGTTGACGTAGTACATACACGGCACAATCACGAGGGTCAGGACGGTAGAGAACGTCAGACCAAAAATGATAGTCCATGCCAGAATGTTCCAGAACACGGCGCTGTCGCCACCTATCATGATGTTCGGGTCAAAGTCACGGAACAAAGTCACGAAATCGACGGTAAGGCCAAAGGCGAGGGGAATCAGCCCGAGTACGGCAGCGGAGGCCGTCAGCAACACGGGGTTGAGACGAATGGCACCGCCTTCGATGATGGCTTCGCGCAGCGGATAGCCCCGCTCGCGTAGTTCGTCGATGAACTCAATGAGCAGAATCCCGTTTTTCACCACGATTCCGGCCAAAGCGATAATTCCTACGCCCGACATAATGACGGAGAACGTTTTATCAAAGATGATAAAGCCCAACAACACGCCAATGAGCGACAGCAGGATGGTGAAGAAGATAATGAACGGCTTCACCACGGAGTTGAACTGCGTGGCCAAAATGAGGTAAATCAGCAGAATTGCAGCTCCGAAAGCTCCTACAAGGAACGTCATGGATTCTTCCTGATCTTCCTGTTCGCCACCCATTTTGACGGTATAGCCGTTGGGTACTTCCATTTCGTTTACCAACACCTGAATCTGCGCTACAATTTCGTTGGCGTTGTAGCCGGGCAGTACATCCGAGCTCAGCGTCACGATCCGCTCCTGATCTTTGCGGTTGATCTGACTGAACGTGGTCGAGTAATTGATGTCGGCCACCGCCGAAATCGGAACCTGCCGCAGGGCACCGCCGGAGTTCATGTCGCGGTACACGATGTTGAGGCTCAGTAGCCGTTCAATCTGATCGCGGTCGTCTTTTTTCAGACGCACCATGATGGGGTATTCGTCCTCGGCATCTCTGAACTTAGAAATTTCAGTTCCGAACAGGGCCGTCCGAACGGCCAAAGCGATTTGCTGTGAGCTGATGCCTTCCCGCTGCGCTTTATCCCGGTCGATGTTGATAGTGATTTCGGGTTTGTTGGTCACGAGATCCGAGCGCAGCTGATCAATTCCCTGTATACCAGAATTCTGTACTTTTTGCAGTACTTGTTTTTCCAGGATTTGCAATTGGTCAAAATCATCGCCCGAAATTTCAACGGCAATTGGTTTTCCGGTGGGTGGTCCGGTGCTTTCGCGTTCTACGGAAATTTCCGCGCCGGGAATTCCCACGAGGGCATCCCGAACTTTTAGCAGCACTTCCTGCGTCGAGCGTCCGCCGCGTTCTTCGTTTTTGACAAAGGCTACGGTTACCTTCGACTTATGCGGCGTAGCCGCGCGGTCGGGGTTTGTTGGGTCGCCGGCGTTTTTGCCCACGTTGGAAATCACCGAATTGACCATGTCCATGGCTTTTTCTTTTTCCAAAACATCAAAAACTTTTTTCTCGATCACCTTCGTCACCGAATCCGTTACACGGGCATCGGTACCAATCGGCAGTTTGTTGTAGACGTACACATAGTCAGGATCGCCGCTCGGGAAGAAAATGACTTGTGGCTGAACGATACCCGTTAGCACGAAGGTAAAAATCAGTACGCCGACCATCAGCACAATCGCCCACACAGGACGCCATCCTTTGATAAGCCACGAGATCAGGTTACGGTAGCTATCGCGCAGGGCGGGCAGGAACCGATCCTGAAAAGGCACCAGGATTTTGGGCGTCAGGATGTAGTGGTTGAAGACAAACAACAGCAGAATAAACAGCAGGAAGTTGCCCACCCCGCGATCAATAAAATAGCCAATGAAGGCAGCTGCACCCAAAATAATGATTGGCCGACGAATGGTTTTGAAGCTCTTGGTTTCGTGCTTTTCTTTGGTTTCGTCGTGTCTTTTCATGAACGATACCGCAAAGACGGGGTTCATGACGTAGGCCACAAAGAGCGACGACATCAGCGTGAGGATGAGCGTCAGCGGTAAAAACTTCATAAACTCACCAACAATTCCTGGCCAAAATAACAGCGGGAAGAAGGGCGCAATCGTCGTGAGCGTACCGGAAAGTACAGGAACAAACACCTCGCCGGCGGCCGCCTTCACAGCCTGCTGAATGGTCCATTCTTTGTGTTGGTTAAACAAACGGTGGGTATTTTCAATAACCACGATGGCATCGTCTACCACGAGACCAATACCAAGCAGGAATGCAAAAAGAACGATGGTGTTCAGGGTAAAAGCCGTACCGACGATTGGCCCGATGATCGGCATCAGTACGAACGCTACCAAGGCCGACAACGGCACCGAAAGACCCACAAAGATAGCGTCGCCCACGCCCATAAAGAACATCAGGATGAGTACCACGAAGATAAAGCCCAATACCACAGTATTGACCAAATCATGTAGCTCGGCACGTGTCCGCTCCGACTGATCGGCTGTGATGCGGATGTCGAGTCCCTGAGGAAAGCGTGTTTCTTTATAGTCTTCAATTGTCGCTTCAATATTATCGGCGGCCTGCACGAGGTTGGCACCGGCACGCTTAATGACGTTGAGTGTAACTACCGATTTATTGTCGAGGCGGGCAAAATCCTGCTGCTCTTCAAAGCTATCCTGCACGTCGGCCACATCGCCCAAACGCAAAACGGCTCCGGTACTTGTCCGGATTCGCAGATCGGCAATTTGTCGCATTTCCGAAAACTCACCTTTGACGCGGAGCGTCCGGCGCACGCCATCCACGGGCAAATCCCCCCCGGAAACGTTTACGTTTTCACCTTGTACGGCGCTCTGAATATCATAGAAGGTAAGACCGGCCGCCTGCATCCGGGGCAGGTCTACATTAATCTGAATTTCGCGGTTGAGCGCGCCTACAATGTCCACACGGCTGATTTCGGGCATCCCTTCGATGGCATCCTGCAAATCTTCGGCGTATTCTTTGAGTTGTTTCAGCGAATAATTTCCGGCAATGTTAATGTTCATGATCGGAAACTCCGAGAAGTTTACGTCCTGCGCCGTAGGGCCGGAGTCGAGCTTTTGGGGCAGGTCGCGCTTAGCCTTGTCGAGGGCGTCGCGCACACGCTGCAAAGCGTCGGTTACGTCTACATCGGGGTTAAATTCTACGAGGATAACGGATACATCCTGCAAGGCATTGGATTTGATCCGCTTCACGCCCGAAATGGATTTGAGCTGTTTTTCAATCGGCTTATTGATCGTATTTTCCACATCTGCGGGTGCTGTTCCGAAATAAACGGTGTTGATATACACCTGCGGAATCTTGATGTCCGGAAACTGCTCTTTCGGCAACGTGGTGTATACGAGCCATCCGGCAAGCGTAATGATGAAGGTGAAAATATAGATCGTTGTCCTATTCTCTACACACCAATTGGTGAAGCTGAGCGTCTTGTGATCGTCTAGTTTATGATCGTCTGCTGCTTTCATAGGTTTGAATATTTGAATAATGAATGGGTGAGCAGGAGAGGGTTTGGGAAAAACGAAGTTCTCGGATGTCCCGTTACCCTCTTCCAGGTGTCATTCTATAAGTTGGTTCAGTAGCTTATCAGCTGTCCGTCGGCTACGTCCTGATACCCCTGCGTAATGAGCTGATCGCCGGTCTTCAATCCTTCCAGAATCTCCACTTTGCCGTTGTAGCTCAGGCCTGTTTTGATAGTTCTTGCCTGTGCTACCTTGCGGTCACCTTCGGCTGCGGCCACGTACACCACTTGTCCTTTTTCGTTGGTTTGTACCAGGTTTTGGTCAATCACGAGTGCATCCGAGCGGCTTGCATCGTTGATTTGTACCTGCGCCAGCATGTTCGGTTTGATTCCGCTGCTTGATGGCAGGTTGGCTTCAATCGTAAAAGTCCGGCTCAGCGGGTCAACGGTCGTACTTACGAAGGTGATGCGGGCGTTAAATTCTTTGTTAAGATCCGGAAATTTGATAATGACCTCATCGCCCTTGCGTACGCTTGCGGCGTAGCTATCGGCTACTTTGGCAACAACTTTCAGATTACCCAAATTGACCAAACGCACCACGGGCATTCCGGGCGAGGCCATTTCGCCTACACGCACATTGACCATATCGACAACGCCACTGATGGGTGCAGCAATGTTTGCCTGCGAAAGCTGCGTATTGAGCGTCGAAAGCTTCTTGTCAAGTGCTTCTTTGTTATTTTTTGCCTGCAAGTACTGAATCTCCGTTCCGATTTTCTGTTCCCAAAGCCGGGCCTGTTTTTCATACACCGTTTGGGCGAGTGTCATCTGATTTTTCAATTCTTCGATAGATTCCCGCAAAATGCTGTCGTCTACTCTTGCAATTGTAGCTCCCTGACGCACGTTATCCCCTTCTTTTACATACACGGCCGTTACCACTCCACCGGATTTCGGACTAACCATCACGCTGTTTTTGGCATCTACCGAGCCCTGTACTTCTACATAATGCTTGAAGTTTTGGGATAAAATCGGCGATACTACTACCGATTTGACGCGCTCCTGCTGCTGACTTGTGGTGTCGAGCTGCGCTACTTCGGCTTCCAGCGTTTTTATTTTTTGATTGAGCTCGCTTTGCTCACTTTTCAGCTTGGCCAACTCTTCCTGTTTGGCTGCCAAACCATCTTTGTTCTCTCCCGAGCAGGCTAACAGCAGGACGGTGGCGAATGCTACGACTACGATACTATTGGTTTTCATGATATAGGTGCTAAATCTAATTTTGAGTTTAATTAAGTAGTTATTGGTTTGCTATGTATAAAGTAATTATGCAAATTTTGATTAGATTACTTTCCAGAAACAATATAATCAATCTTCTGATAATCAATGAAATATGCAAGCTAACAGCTAATCGCTAAATGCTCATAGCTACTTAGTTTGTGCCGTCGATCAGGAGTTCGCCCCGGGCTTTGGTCAAATCTACCTTCGAAATCAGCACGTCATAGAGTGCGGCAAAGTAGTTGGTTTGGGCTTCTTTAAAGGACGATTCAGCATTGATTACCTCAATGTTTGAACCCACACCTTCCTGATATTTTATCTTTGACACACGTACCACTTCTTCGGCAAGCGTCACGTTGCGGCGTTGCGTTTCGAGCGTTTCGAGCGAATTGCGCAACGTAATGAAGCCCTGCTGTACCTGCAAGTCAATGGATTGTGAAAGCAGGTCGCGGCCCTGATTGACTTTATCGAGCGTTATTTCGGCCTGTTTCAATTTATAGTGTTTGGTTAATCCATCAAAAATCGGAATCTGAATATTCAGGCCAAGCACCGAGTTATTGAACCACTGCGTACTAAACAAATCGCCAAAGTTGTTGCGTCCGTTGTTGTGTCCGTACGACAAAAATCCCGAAGCCGTTGGCAGGTAACCTGCGCGGATATTCTTGATGTCGAGCCTGGCGAGTTCTCCCTGCGTATTCAAAATGGAATATTCTATACGCTTTTCATAGTCGACGCTTCCGCCTACTTCGGCTTGCAGCGTGGCGAGGTTTACGTCTTCGATGCGGTCAGTGAGCGTAACCGGCTCGGTCAGGGGCATACCCATCTGATATTTGAGAAGCGTGTAGCTGAGCTCGATCAGGTTATTTACTTTTTGCCGCTCGGTTTTCAGATTATTGAGCTGTACTTCCAGACGATCCACATCAATTTTTTCAACAAACCCGCTTTCATAGGTTGCGCGGGTATCCCGCATGAGGGTATCGAGCCGGCTAATGTTCAGATCCAGCACCTTGGCGCGCTCTTCGGCCACCTGCACGGAGTAGTAGGCTTTCGTAACCGCCTCAGCTACCATTACTTTCGACTGCACAACGTTCTTTTGCGCAAGCTCACGGTACGTAGAAGCAGCTTTCAGACCCACGAGATACGACCCGTTGAAAATCAGCTGATTGAGCGTTGCACCGGCATTGCCAGCGTACTTTACCCCAAACTGCGCAGCGATAGGAGGCGCATCGGGAGAGGCATTAGGATCTACAAACGTAGCAGGCAGAAAAACACGCTGAATAATCAGATTGTCATTAAAGCCAAGCTGAGCTGAAACCTGCGGCAGCCCGGCGGCGCGGATTTCGCCGATTCGAGCCTCAGCAGATATAGCGTCTAGTTCGGTTGTTTTGATATTAATATTCTTTCGAAGCGCGTACTGAACCGCTTCTTCGAGCGTAAAGGCATTTTGGGCCTGTGCCGACAAGGTCCCCAGGAGCAATGCCACTACCAGCAGCCCTTGGTGTATTTTGGTTACTCGTTTCATGGATGGTTTGATTCAATTACTGATTTTTCTATGTAGGTGTTGTAAAGTTTAAATCCTTCTTCGGTCAGAATGCCTCGTAAAAAATGATGGATAAACTGAATCTGCACGTCCATCATGCTGAACTTTTGGGGAGGGTAAATCGTCGTGTCAAAAGCCATTTCGATTTGTTCGAGCCGGAGCCGGGCGAGTATCTCCACGTCAATATCACGGCGATAGAGCCCCATTGTCTTGCCTTCTGTCAGATTTGCGCTGATCGTGTGCACAATGTGCTCGTACTTATGTTTCTGAAATAGTGTCCAGGCTTTGGGATGGTATTTTTTGAGGTCATGAAACAGCACAGGACTGATCGTTGCGAAATTGGCCCGCATGTATTCCGATGCTTTCATAACTTCTTCAATCGGATCACGTACTTCTGATTTCAGCCGCTCCATATCGCTTTTTTCACAATCCAGTTCTTTCTCAATCACCTCCTTCACAATCTCATCCTTATCAGCAAAATGCTGATAGATCGTCTTCTTGGAAATCCCCAGTTCTTTTGCGATGTCGTCCATCGTGATACTCTTGATTCCATAGCGCCAAAACAAGTCTACGGATGCTTTTAATATTCGTTCTTTCACAGGTGTAAAGTTGCAATTTTCTAATGCGAAGAACTACGGAAACTTTAAAAAGGTTCTTAGTTTTTATAAAAATTTCATGTGTCAGCAAGGAGAGACAATAGCTTTCATACTCATTCAAATCAAAACGTATTGCAAATCAGTAATTTATACCGACTTTATATTTAAGAAAATATGACTGAATTAAATAAAAACAAGAGATTAAGTTTCCAGACAACTTTTTAACAAAAATAAAATACTGTACTTTTCCGTTAATTAGTTGAAAAAAATTAAGTGTTCAGAGAGGGGCATTATACTAATCTTGACGTTTTTTCGTTTCTGGGAATCGTTGTTAGGGAGCTTAAAGGTAAAAGGAGGCATAACCTGTGTGCAATTAGAAAAGGACGAACAGGAAGTTTTTGAGGATGGAGTAGAAAATAATGCGGATGAAACAAAGTAGGCCTGGAATGATTTAGGCCCGAACGATGTTTGGAAAAGAAGCATATTACCATCAAATTTGTAGTCCCTGCCCGTAAAAAATCAGCCATTTAATCATTTTGTGTCTCGTATAAAGGAATGAAAAGTTACATTGACCTGATTCAGCAAACGTTCGAGTTTCCTACGATGGAATTTCACGTTGATGAAAATAATGAATTGCTGTTCAACAATGTACCCCTGATGGACATCATTAAGGAACACGGTACGCCCCTGAAACTGAATTATCTTCCCAAGATTGGGGAGCATATCGAAAATGCCCGGATGTTTTTCCGGAATTCGTTTAAGCGGTTTAACTACAAGGGAAGTTACACCTATTGTTATTGTACCAAATCCTCGCATTTCAGTTTTATTCTGGAAGAGGCGCTGAAACATAACATTCACCTCGAAACGTCTTCTTCGTTTGATATTCCGATTATTCGGGAGCTCTATCGGCGCGGGAAGATCAGTAAATCGACCTTTATTCTGGCAAACGGCTTCAAACGCCCGCTGTATACGCAGTACCTCAGCGAGCTGATCAACGAAGGCTTTAATGCTATTCCTATTCTGGACAATCTCAAAGAAATCGAGACCTACGAGCAGTCGGTGACGGCGGAGTCGGTGAGTTTCGGCATTCGCATTGCCACGGACGAAGAGCCAAACTTTGCTTTTTATACCTCTCGTTTGGGCATTCGCTACAACGATGTAAATCAGCTGTATAAAGAAAAAATTGAGTCGAATCCCCGGTTCAAGCTCAAAATGCTGCATTTCTTTATCAATACGGGCATTAAAGATAGCGCGTACTATTGGAGTGAGCTCACGCGCTTTATGTTTAAGTATTGCGAAATGCAAAAAATGTGTCCCGACCTCGATTCAATTGACATTGGCGGCGGACTTCCTATTCAGACCTCGTTGCAGTCGAACTACGATTATCAGCAAATGATCGATGAGATTGTAGAGAACATTCAGTGGATTTGTAACAAAAACAACGTTCCCGTTCCGCATATTTTTACGGAATTTGGCAGCTACACCGTCGGCGAAAGTGGTGCCGTGGTGTATAAAGTAATTGACAAGAAACTGCAAAACGACAAGGAGCTATGGTACATGATCGACGGTTCGTTCATTACGCAGCTACCCGATTCGTGGGGCATGAATCAGAAATATATCATGCTGCCGATCAATAATTGGGATAATCCCTACCAAAAGGTCAACCTCGGCGGCCTTACCTGCGACTCACAGGATTTTTATAATACCGAAATGCACAGCGCGGATTTGTACATGCCGATTTTTGGAGATGACGAAACGCAGTACATCGGATTTTTCCACACAGGCGCTTATCAGGAGTCGTTGGGCGGCTACGGCGGCATTCAGCACTGCCTGATTCCCGCCCCACGGCACGTATTGGTAGACCGCGACGCCAACGGCCGCATCACAACGCAGGTATTTGCCAACGAGCAGGACAGCGAAAGTATGCTGCGCATTCTGGGTTTCAGAGATGAGTCGTACGTGCGGGCCGAAGTAGCTGAGGAAGCAAAAGAAGAAGAGACGACAGAACTCGTAGAGACAAAAAACTAGCCGTGCCGGACAACCTGCGGCTAATGTGTTCGTTAGTAAGCCAATACCGAAGTGTATCCGGGCGTTGGCTTACTCATTTAATGGCATTATCTTTGCGTCAGGAACCTATGTACCGGTACAGTTTTACACCTATATTTAATCAATTAACAGGATGAAAAAGGTTTTAATTTTCTTGATTGTGGGCGGAATGTTGATGGCTACCTCCTGTACCCGGAAACAGTGCCCCGCGTACGGTTCTTCTTCGCAGCCTACTTCAACGCCCGTCGCACAGCGTGCGTAGGGTTTTACTTTCCACATTCTGACAGCTTTTTCATAGCTTCTTTTTTATCAAAGACGGCCTAAAATCAGTGAGGGTTTACACTTCTCTGGTTTTTTCCACTACGGCATGCATTCAATTCTGACCCCCGCGCGCGTCATTTCGTTTTCACTTTTTCTGATCACGCTCGCGGTCAATGTCTCCATGCCGCTGTTTCGCCCTTACGCCGAAGCGGCAGGGCTGACAAACGGCCAAACGGCGCTTGTACTTGCGGCCTATATTCTGGGAATGTTGCCCTGTTACGTGTTTTTGGGCGGCATTTCGGATGCCGTAGGCCGAAAACCCATCCTGATCTTAAGCCTTTGCTGTGCGTTGGCCGCCGACCTGATTATTACAGCATTTCCAACGGTATATGCCCTTGTTTTTGCCCGGCTTTTTCAGGGCATTGCTCTTGGGCTAAGCATGGGTACCGGCACGGCTTACCTTGCCGAAGTACTTCATCCGCACCCGCAGGCGGCTTCGAAGGCGGCGAATGCTGCTTCGCTTTCTACGGCTTTTGGATTTAGCGGCGGTGCTTTTCTAACCACAGTTGCGCTCCTGATTTTCTTCACATTTCGGCCTGTCACCTACTATTTTGTCAGCGCTCTAACGCTCGCAGGGCTTCTTGCAGCTTTTACTTTGCCGGCGATTCCGCCAATTGGCGGCAAGATTTTGCGCCTGCCTTATTTTCCCAAAGGCTCTCTGCCGATCAATTTATCCATTGCGATTTGCTGGGCAACGGGCGGAATCGTGATTGCCGTACTTCCCAGCCAATTGGCTACGTTTGGCTACACGGCCTATGCAGGATTTTGCCTGGTTTTGGTCAACTGGACGGGGGCTTTTTTGCAACCCTGGATACGCAAAAACTTTCATCCGGCGACCTCCCTTCGCATTGGATTTTGGCTTATGCCCCTGGGTATGGGGTTGGTGGTTTTGGGGAGTTACGTGACGAACATCTTCGTTATTCTGGCAGGAACGGCCATTATTGGCTCGGCGGCCTATGGTTTTAGCTATCAGGGAGGGTTGGCGCTCATTTCGCAGGCGGGAGGCGTGCAGCGGTCAAGGGCGGTGGCGGGATATATGTGTACGGGTTATATCGGTTTCGGGATTCCGGCCATCGGCATTGGGTATTTGGCCGATTATTTCGGACTCGTCGGGGGTTTATTGGTTTTTGAAATTGCGGTGATACTTCTGAGTTTGTATCTTTTCTTTACATTCAAACAAACCTCCACCACTACCGTTAGCAGCATTTCAAACACTATCAGTCTCGACAGAGGAGGTAATTAGTTTTGCAGCCGTCAGCAAATCTGCCGCCTGAAAGTCCGGCTCAGATGAAACGTCTTCCGACTTTCGAATCAGCACAGTTCGCACGCCTGCTTTTTTACCCGCCTCTACATCCGACATCCGATCACCGATCATCCACGATTGGGCAGGATCAATGCGATGTTTGGCCATAGCTTTTTCAATCATCAGCGAGTCAGGCTTGCGACGAAGCGACTGCGACGAATAGTCGGGATGATGTGGAGAAAAGTAAAGATCGTCCAGCGTTACACCGCACAATTCCTGCATGAGTTGATGCACCGCCCGTACGTCTGCGGCCTCGTAGTCGCCCTTGGCAATACCCGCCTGGTTGGTAATGACGATGAGTAAATAACCCGCTTCTTTTAAAAGTCGCAGGGCTTCGGGAACTCCATCAAGTAATATTACATCTTCGAGGCGATAGGTATAGTACTGTTCATCGGCATTCAAAACACCATCCCGATCCAGAAACACACATTTATTTTTCATGTCTAATTTACCAATTCCACCCGATTGCGTGACAGGCGCACTTGTCCTAACTTTTCGAGCTGTTTCAAAAGTCGCGACACAACTTCCCGAGAGGTGCCCAATTCAAGCGCGATTTCTTCATGCGTTGTTTCTACTACCGCCGAGGAACTCAGATTTGCTTTGCGCTCGAGGTAATGCCACAGGCGTTCGTCCATTTTCCGGAAAGCAACCCCATCAATCGTGGCAAGCAGATCATCAAACCGGCGTTGGTAGGTTTGAAACACAAAAGAGCGCCAGGTAGAGTACTTGGTCACCCATTCTTCTACATTCTGAACCGGCAGCATGATTAGTTCGGTAGGCTCCTCGGCCACAGCCCGCACTTCACTTTTGCGGGCATTGAGGCAGCACGTCAGAGACATGGCACACGACTCACCGCTTCCGAGGTAGTACATCAGAATCTCCCGTCCTTCTTCATCCATTCGCAGGATTTTGATAGCCCCACTTAGAATTATAGGTACCGAGCGAATATAAGAGCCGGGCGTCATGAGCACGTCACCTTCTTTCAGCAAAGCGTAGTGGCCTTTTTCGGCAAGTTCTTCTACCAAAGCAGGCTCGAATCTTCCCTGAAATTGCTCTACATAATAGGCTGCTGTTTTTTTCATGGCAAAGTTTTTTTAAGAGTAAGGGGAGCGGTTCCTGAAAATAGCCCCGCAGAATTAGTACCGGTTTGCGTTTTAATATATTGAATCATTTCCATGAAATTTACTCAAATTAAGGAAACCTGTCTGTACGTAGAGGATCTTGAACGAACAAAGATCTTTTACTCAGAACAACTAGGACTGGAAATAATTTCCTTCGTTACGGATAGCCATGTATTTTTTCGGGCAGGAAGCTCGGTGCTGCTGTGTTTTTTGGCGGAGGTTTCGCGCGCCAAAAAATTTCCGCCCCCGCACTATGCCTACGGCCGTCAGCATCTTGCCTTTGAAGCTCCCGAAGGCCATTATGATGCCTTACTTCGGGCCGTGAAAGAACGAAATATTGATGTGTATCATCACGAAACATGGGCACGAGGGACACGTTCGTTCTATTTTGACGATCCCGATGGGCATGTGCTTGAAATTCTGGAATGCGGTGTGTGGGATGCGGATTAAATCGGAGTTTCGTAAGCCGATCCTCCGATTAACCAACCATTTTTCTTTCCTGGAAATTTCGTGCTTTATACCTGCGAAAATTCTTTTACGGCATCAATGAAGCAACGCACATTGTCGGGAGGAGTGTCGGGATAGACGCCGTGTCCCAAATTAGCAATGTACCGCTGCGTGCCAAACTGATCGACCATTTTTTTGACTTCGTTACGAATCTGTTCAAAGGTTCCATAGAGTGCACAGGGGTCAAGATTTCCCTGCAGGGTTTTGCCGGGAATCAACGCCCGCGATTCCTGCACATCCATATTCCAGTCCAGCCCAACCACCGCACACGACAGTTCCCCGATTTCTTTACGGGCAAAGAAAGCGCCTTTGGCAAAAACCGTCACCGGCACATGCTCCGAAAGTGCTTCGCAAATCTGTTTGATATAAGGCAGTGAAAAAACGCGGTACTGCTCAGGAGAAAGAATGCCTGCCCACGAATCAAAAATCTGGACCAAATCTGCCCCTGAAATTACCTGCGCTTTGAGATACGCAATGGTGCTGTCGGTTATTTTTTGTAGAAGAATATGTGCAAACTCAGGATCAGTGTACAGCAGTTTTTTGGCAATAGAGAACGTTTTGGAGCCTTTTCCTTCGGTCATGTAACAGAAAATAGTGAACGGAGCCCCCGCAAAACCAATAAGCGGCACGCGACCATTCAACTCTTTTTTTACAATTTTCAAGGCATCCAGCACATAGCCCAAATCGGCCTCGGGATCGGCTATTCGCAAACTTTCGAGGTCTTTGAGAGTGCGGACAGTCCGCGGAAACACGGGCCCGCGCTGTTCTACCATTTCGTAGGGAAGACCCATGCCTTCGGGAACGACCAAAATATCCGAGAAAATAATGGCCGCATCAACCCCAAGAATATCGACGGGCTGAATTGTGACCTCCGCAGCGAGTTCGGGCGTGGTGGCCAACTTTATAAAACTACCGGCCTGCTCACGAACGGCCCGGTATTCGGCAAGGATACGGCCTGCTTGCCGCATCGTCCACACGGGCACGCGCTCCACGCGCTCTCCGCGAGCGGCCCTGAGTAAAAGATCGTTTTGTAAGTTCATGCCGCAAAGGTAAGCAAGATGGGCGGCTGCTTTGCCAGGCGTCAACGGAATTTCTTGAAAATGATGTACAGCGTACATCTTCTATTTTTTACCAACAAGGAGTTCAGAATGACTCTAAACTCCTTGTTGATAAATAGCTAAGTAAAATTTCTTCTTTTTTTAAAATTTCAGGGTCAGGCCGAGCAGGAAATTACGCCCCGCCTGCGGATAGTAAAAGTTCTCCTGAATGCGGCCGCCGTAGATATACCCGTAGGTGTAGCCGTTAGAAGCGTAGGTTTCGTCCAATACGTTGTTGACCAGGGCGGTCAGCGATATTTGCTTCGCCCAGGTTGGCGTTAGGGTCCATATAAGCCGCAGATCATTGGTCAAATAAGCATCCAACGCCCGGTCGGCGGAGGAGGTATTATCGAGGTATTGTTTGCCAACGTATTTGGTTAGAAGCGCCAATTCGACATTTTTAACCGGCGTATACAAGAGCTGACTACCTACAATGAGCGCAGGAGAAAATGAAATATCGGTTTTTCCATGATTGATTTCCTGGTAACCTCCTTCGTCATAATCTACAACGTACTCCGTAAAGTTGGCAATTTTATTTTGGCTGAAAGTTGCGTTCACGTTCCATTTCCAGCGATTGTTCAAGGCAACGCCCGCTTCGAGTTCCAGCCCCATGCGGTAGCTCTTCGGCACATTGACCCGGATAGAATTCCCGACGTCGTTTACCTGCCCGGTTAGCACCAGCTGATTTCTATAATCCATGAAATAGTAATTTGCCGAAAAAGCCAGTCGGTTAGTTTGCGTCCTGAATCCGGCTTCCAGGTCACGCAGCGTTTCTGCTTTGGGAACTATGTCGGCAGCAGCTTCCGTAAAATCGTCCCGATTTGGTTCACGGTTACCAATGCTATATGAGACATAAGCCGTGCTGCGCTCCGACAGTTGGTAGTTCAAACCAGCTTTCGGATTAAAGAATGTAAACGGTTGGTCAAAATCATGCTGCCGCTGCTGATTGTCATTTCCGGAAACTGTATGTCTCACGCTGCGAACCTGTACATCGCCGAAGGCATTAAGCTTTTCAGTAAGTTGGTAGTATACTTTTGCATACAGGTTAAAATCCTTTTTTATGCCTTGATTATAGTAGTACCGCTGCCGGATGTTGCTGTTCCCGGCATTGCGCGCCCAAATTACCTCCCCGAAATGATCGCCGTCGTAGGTGTTCCACCCGCCGCCAATATTGGCTGTCAGCTTCTTAAAATTCGTATAATCGAACGAAAACGTGGTACCGTAAAAGAAATTATCGAGCCATCGGCGACGAATTAAATCAGACGTGGCAAGGGTTTGATCGCCCAAAACAAGTGGCTGAATGCCATAGGTTTCCAGATCGTCTTCATCCCGAAACTGCTCATAAAACCCTTTGCCACGCACCACAAATCCATTCAGGTTGAAGGTGAGATTTTTGCTCAATGTATGGGAAGAAACCAATTGGTAATGATCCTGCTTGTAATCGTCTACCTCATTTTCGTAGGTATAAAAATTATAAGTTCGGCTATCGGAGTTGAGCAAATTTTGGGCGTCGCGGTTGTTCAGTCCGTTGCGGTCAATGTAGGCAAGCATGCCTTCGCGGTCGCCTTTGAGGCGCGACTCGGGCGTGCCATACCACGATTGGTACGTCACTTCTTTTCCTGAAAAAACGTTGAGCCGGACAAAGCTTTTCTTACCAAAATACCCTCCGGAAAGATAGTATGACTGTAAATTGCTTTCAGCCCGGTCAATAAAACCATCAGAAACAACCTGAGAAAGCCGGGCATCGACCGTAAATTTATTATTCAGTAAACCCGTTCCGGCCTTAACCGTGTGCCGGCGCGTGGCAAACGAGCCAAAGGAATTGGATAGTTCGGCATAAGGCTCTTTGCGAAATTCGTTGGTACTGACATTCACCGTGGCCCCAAACGCCCCGGCTCCATTGGTAGACGTACCCACGCCGCGCTGAATCTGAATGCTGCTGACCGAAGAGGCAAAATCAGGCATGTTGACCCAAAATACTCCCTGACTTTCAGCATCGTTGTACGGAATACCGTTAATAGTCACGTTGATTCGGGTCGCATCTGTTCCCCGAATCCGTATGCCGGTATAGCCTACACCCGCTCCGGCATCAGACGTACTGACAAGCGAGGGCGTAAAGTTGAGAAGTACCGGAATATCCTGACCAAGATTCTGTTTTTCAAGCGTTTGAGCTGATACATTCGTGTAGGCTAAACCCGAGTGGTCGTTGGTACGAGTTGCGTTTACTACTACCTCATCGGCGGTAAAAATAGAACGGGAAAGCCTCACAACGGGATTAGCGGAAAGCGTACTTATTGGCAAACGCAGTTTTTCGTAGCCTACGTACGAAATGTCGAGGTACTGAACTTGCTCCGAAATTGAGGATAAAGAGAACTGTCCGCCAGTATTAGTGGTTGTTCCCCGGTATTCGCCGGCCCGGACAGTGGCGCCGGGCAGAGGATTTCCATCCTGAGCATCAACTACTTGCCCGGAAATTGTGGCCTGCTGAGCCAACGAAAATGTGTGCATTGCCCAGGTTAGGGCAAAGACTAACAGATAGGTCGTAACTTTTCGCATTGCGAGATAAAGTTTACGATAGGCAAGGGGCCAAACCTATCCTGAATGAAAAATATAGTACAACTACTGACGTACGCCTGTTTAAATCTTAGATTTTTGCAACCAATCCATTCACCGGGCTGCGCACACCGGGGGGAACCGAAAATTGTTTCAAAAATGTAGCTATTTTAACACGACGAATCGTCTCATCCCTTCGCCGGCATTACCCGGATCAGGTTCAATGGGTATGATCTCAGCCCGATTGGTAGGGCACCCCTTTTGAGATTTTCAGCTGCAAAGATAGGGCAGTACTTTTTTAATTTTTCAGTATTTTTTTTAAAATTTATACAAATAAAATTTAAACATCTTGTAAATCAGCAAGTTATTCTAAAAAAGAAAACAATAGGAAACTAAATGGTTTAATTATATGTATATACATTAAATGTTTATACACTTAAATTTATTTTTTCATGAACACGCTGATCAATGGCATCCACCACGTCACTTCACTGGCGAGTGATGCACAACGTAATGTAGATTTTTATGTAGGGATCCTGGGCCTGCGCATGATCAAAAAAACGATAAACTTTGACGCACCGGATGTGTATCACCTGTACTACGGAGACGAAAACGGCACGCCGGGGTCTGTGCTTACGTTTTTTCCGTACGCCGGGCTTAGCCGTGGGCGCAAAGGAATTGGTCAGCTGACTTATACGGCTTATTCAATCCCCGAGGCATCGTTGAGTTTTTGGATGGATCGTTTGGTTTCCTTCGGAATTCCGTATGCCGGACCGTACAAAAGATTTGACGAAACGTACCTGCGGTTCGAGGATTTTGACGGAACTGGCATTGAGTTAGTAGCCAATCGCGCCGATGTTCGTCCGGGTTGGGATAATGGAAAAATTCCCGTAGAATTTTCTATTCGGGGTTTTCACACGGTTTCGCTGAATGAAAATAACATAGACCGTACGGTTTCTTTGCTCACCAACGTGATGCAGCATACCTTAGTGGCAGAGGAAAAAGATCGATTTCGGTTTCAGGCCGGTGCGGGTGGTTCAGGCAGTTTTGTGGATGTACTTTTCTCGCCCAACGAGGTGCGGGCGCTTCAGGGCGCAGGCTCCGTACATCACGTGGCCTTTTCGACAGATAGTGATGAAACTCAACTTGAAATCAGAGAGCAGCTATTGAGTTCAGGCTATCAGCCCACGGAAGTCCTGGACCGGAATTATTTTCACAGCATTTATTACCGCGAGCCCGGAGGTATTTTATTTGAAATAGCCACCAATCCGCCGGGATTTACAATCGACGAACCGCAGGAATCTCTGGGTTCGGCCCTGAAACTGCCGGAATGGTACGAGCCACGCCGGGCAAAAATCGAAGCTGCTTTACCGGTTTTGGTGGCAGAGGCAAAATAAATTTTTCGAGTAGAACTTATCCCGGGACCTTCTGTGGTTCCGGGTAAATTTGAAAAAATATGCAACTACAACATAATCCCGCTCATAGAATTTCACGTGGAGCCCCGCTAAGCAAAGCAGAAAAAGTGATGCTGATGGTACACGGGCGCGGAGCTTCTGCCGAAAGTATTTTGTCATTATCAGAGTACTTTCCCGATCCAAATCTGGCTTTTGTGGCTCCGCAGGCTACTCAAAATAGCTGGTATCCATACTCATTTATGGCGCCTACCCAACAAAATGAACCTGGATTATCGTCGGCTTTGGGCGTTCTTGGTACGATCGTTGATGCACTTCATAACGAGTACGGCTTTGCCTACGAGCACATCTATTTACTGGGTTTTTCGCAGGGCGCCTGCCTTGCCCTTGATTATGCAGCGCGTAATCCGACGCAATACGGCGGGGTTTTTGGATTGAGCGGAGGACTCATAGGACCGGAAGGAATGCTACCTGACTATGGAGGAAATCTTGCTGGAACACCCGTTTTTCTGGGATGCAGCGATGTCGATTTTCACATTCCGAAAGAGCGCGTTCAGGAATCTGATGCCATTTTTAAGTCATTGAATGCAAATGTTTTAACAAAACTTTATGAAAATTTTGGGCACAGTATCAACGATGACGAGCTAAAAATTGTTAATGCTGTACTTGCAAGTGGTTCTTTCTGACACCTAATACTAGTTCCGTATGAGTCAATTTATGGTAGAAATACAACTCCCGTCGGTCCTGACCGAGGACTTTGCCCGGAAAATTCCGGCGCAACGGAAAAAAGTAAACGAGCTCATGGAACAGGGGACGCTTATGTCGTATGCCCTGACGGCCGACCGCACCCGGCTATGGTGTGTGGTACATGCAGACAGCGAGCTGGAAGTAATGGCAATTATGTCCCAATTCCCCTTGATTGACTACATGGAACCTGTAATTTCGGAGTTGATGTTCAATAATGTTGTGGCCCTTCGGTTGCCGCTTTTTTCTTTAAATTAAGCAAACAAACATTTTATTTTGTTCAAAAAACCCTTTCTCTTCGTATTGTAGAAAGGGTTTTTTATTATTTCTTTAAAAATTAATCCTCCCGAACTTTACCTTAAAAGCTTTCCTGAACATGAAATTTTTCCATAACAATTTCACGTTTTTTTTCTTGTTGATCCTGACATCATCGCTAAGTGGCTGTTGGTCTACTACGGAGCGTTCCTCAGCGCAGGTGTATCAGCAGGAGAGGGCAGCAGCCCAAAAACCACTTGTGCTGTCAGATGAAACAGCGAGTCGCGAGGGCCGAAAGAAATCGACTGCAAATGCTCAGATTCCGGCAAAGGTTTACGAAGTACTGGACTATGTACGGATTCACGGACGAGCGCCGGAAGGATATGTCGGCGGACGGAAGTTTGGAAATTATGAAAAACGCTTACCGCAAAAGACGGCCTCAGGACAATCAATGAACTACCGGGAATGGGACGTAAACCCGAAAGTTAAAGGCAAAAATCGGGGTGCGCAAAGGCTTGTTACCTCTGCGGACGGACGGGCGTGGTACACAAAGGATCATTATTCCACGTTTATTGAAATCGAAACCGAATAAAATGCTTTGCTCAAATACGTTTACGCGTTCCATTGGGTAAATTTGTGAGTTACCTTTTACTCAAAAATGCGTGAAAGTTGCGAAGAGATGAATAAATTTCAGGATTTTCCGGAGGGTCAAGTTGCGAGCGACCCGAAGACTGATTTTTGAAAAAGACTAATTTTATACGAATGAAAAGTACTCATTTTTTATTAATTGACGCCCAAACAAACCCTTCCACGGCTTTTGCCGATTGGTACATTGCTACCGTCGATGGCACTCAGGCCACTTCGTTGAAGGCTTTTTATGAGCAACTCGGTCGTGCGCTCGACTTCCCGGATTATTTTGGTTTCAACCTCGATTCCTTAGATGAGCTTCTCAATGATTTGCAGTGGATTGACGAAGAAAAAATAGTCATTTTCATTCAGAACAGTGGCGATTGGCTGCTTCATGAAAAATCGGATGGGAAACTTGGCACTTTGCTCGACCTGTTGGAGGCATCAGCCGAAGACTGGAAGTGGCTTGATGAAGATCAGGAAGAAGATTTTTCCAAAAAAGAACTTCGTATTCTCTTTGACGACAGCTCACGGATTCGGGCCATTCTGGAAGAGCAGGAAATTCCGTTTAGCCTCGTTCAGTAGCTTTCAGGAATTGCTGATTCTGCCAAAGATCGCTTCCACTGAAAATATCCGATCACGGCCAATCCCAGAAAAACGGCATAAAGCAAAGCCGTCAGATGCAGCTCTTTGTAAATATACATTCCAATGTAGCAGGCATCGGCCACAATCCACAGAAGCCAGTTTTCCAGATATTTACGCGCCATCATCCATTGTCCCAACAGGCTGGCAGCCGTCAGGCCCGAGTCAATATAGCTCAGACTTGCATCGGTGTAGCGGTTTAATAAATAGCCCCAACCCAACGTGGCTACGCAAAAAATAGCAATAAAAAGTCCATATAGCCGCCGGGGCGTAAAGCTTACGGGCAATGCTTCCTGATTGGTGCCCCCATAAAGCCACATCCATGCGCCATATATGCTCGTAAAAAAATAGTACCCTTGCAGACCCATGTCAGCGTATAGCCTTGCCTGCCAGAAAACTACTGCATAAAGTACTGCGTTGATAATTCCGAAAAACCACCCCCACACATTCTGACGGGTATTGAGGTATACGCAAATAGCACCCGTTACAAATCCCAGGATTTCGAGGGGAGTCGTGGCAAACTCAGCAAGTGTAAGCGGTTGATTCAGCCATTCCAACATGAGGTATGAGGGTATATTAAATTTAAGTGAAAGCTCTTTTTTTGCTACAAACCACTTTATATTTGTCCAAAGGCACTTTTTTTACAAACCGGCTTTGATCCACAAACAGATAGCACCGGTAACAAATGTAGGAAAAGAGTTGTTATTCAGGTTGCCGACGAGGGAATTTTGCCTTCGACGGCTTTTTGTGTTTTTACTGATTTTCAGTCAGAGCGAACGTATCGCTACTTAGTTAAAGGTTTCTAACGTACTCATTTCTTGGAAGTAAAAGATTTTCTAACATTATACGCCAACGACAGCTACATTCAGTTGCTCGTCAATCAGATTCAGTCGCAGGCACCGGCTGATGCTCACGTACAAGTCAAAGGATTGGTTGGTAGTCTTGATGCGGTTATTGCCGCCACGGTGCATAACCGGCACCTGCCGCAGCTTTCACTGTATGTTCTCAGTGACCGCGAAGAAGCTGCTTATTTTCAGAACGATATGCAAAGTTTGCTGGGAACGGAGGACGTACTTTTTTATCCTACCTCCTACAAACGCGCCTATCAGTTTGAAGAAATTGAAAATGCCAATGTTCTGATGCGGGCCGAGATTCTGAACAAACTGAACGTCAGCAAACCCGCTCCTTTACAAATCGTTACCTATCCTGAGGCACTTTTTGAGAAGGTAATCAATAAGCGTTCTCTATTAGCAAATACCTTTTCGGTGAAGGTTGGCGAAAAGCTTGACCCGGCTTTCATGACTGAGTTTTTGCATAACTATGGTTTTGAACTAACCGATTTTGTTTTTGAAGCCGGACAGTTTTCTCTTCGGGGAGGTATTGTAGATGTTTATTCATACGCCAGCGAATATCCGTATCGTATCGAGCTTTTTGGCGATGAAGTCGAAAGCCTGCGCTCGTTTGATCCTGAAACCCAGCTCTCGGTAGAAGCCGTACAGCAAATCAATATTGTACCCGATATTCAGAAAAAACTGGAATACGAAACACGCGAATCGTTTCTGAGTTTTCTGCCCGAGTCAGCGCTGATTTGGTTTAAGGATGTAGAATTGACGCTGGAAATCATTGAAAACAATTTTGAAAAAGCCCAACTTGCCCTGGCCGAAGTAACGGGTGGCGGCGTGCAAATTGTATCAAATCCTGACACTCTCTTTGAAACCCGTCGGGGTTTTTTGAACAAGGTAAAGGAGTTTAAAACCATCGAATTTGGCCGTCGGTTTTATTTCAAAAATGAAAATAAAATTCAATTTACCTCCAAACCTCAACCGTCTTTTAATAAAGATTTTGAGCGACTTCTGGGAAACCTTTCCGAAAATCAGGGCAAAGGGTACCTGAATGTACTTGTGGCCGAGCAGCCTCGTCAATTGGATCGACTCGAACGAATTTTTGAAGATCTGGATCCTTACGTCAAGTTTCGCCCGCTGAGTATTGCGCTGAGGGAAGGCTATATTGACGAGCAACTGAAAATTGCCTGCTACACGGATCATCAGATTTTTTCCCGTTTTCATAAATACCGGATCAAGGTAAAGTTCAACAAGTCCAAAGCGATTACCCTAAAAGAACTCAAAACGCTGCAACCCGGCGATTTTGTAACGCACGTAGACTATGGCATCGGGCGCTTTGCGGGCATGGAAAGGCAGGAAGTAAACGGTCAGGAACAAGAGGCCGTCAGGCTGGTATACCGCGACAACGACCTGCTGTACGTAAGTGTACATAATTTGCATAAAATTGCCCGCTACACCGGAAAAGAAGGAACACCTCCGGCCATGAGTAAGCTGGGATCAGGGGAGTGGGAAGCCAAAAAGAATCGGGTCAAAAAGCAACTGAAAGACATTGCCAAGGAGCTGATTGCCCTCTATGCCAAGCGAAGAGAAGCGCCCGGTTTTGCATTCATGAAAGACAATTATATGCAGGCCGAGCTGGAATCTTCCTTTTTGTACGAAGATACGCCCGATCAGGCCAAAGCGACTAACGACGTCAAAGACGATATGGAAAAAAGCCATCCTATGGATCGGCTCGTGTGTGGTGATGTAGGTTTTGGAAAAACAGAAGTAGCCATTCGGGCCGCTTTCAAGGCCGTTTGTGATAGTAAACAGGTCGCCGTACTCGTACCAACTACCATTTTGGCCATGCAGCACTTTAAAACATTCAGTGAACGCCTTGCTGACTTCCCGGTGCGAGTTGGCTATATCAATCGGTTCAAAAGTACCAAAGACATCAAAGAAACGCTGAAACAAACGGCCGAAGGCAAAATTGACATTCTGATTGGCACGCACCGAATCCTGAATAAAGATGTGCATTTTAAAGACCTTGGCCTGCTTGTGGTTGACGAAGAGCAGAAATTTGGCGTAAAGGCGAAAGATCGTTTGAAAGAAATGCGCATCAACGTAGACGTGCTAACGCTCACGGCGACGCCCATTCCACGCACCCTTCACTTTTCGCTGATGGGCGCCCGCGATTTATCCGTCATTGCTACCGCTCCGCCTAACCGTCAGCCTGTGACAACCGAGGTACACTCATTTAGTGAAGAATTTATTCGGGATGCGCTCAGTTTTGAGTTAAATAGAGGCGGACAAGTATTTTTTGTGCACAATCGGGTCAATGATATTGAGTCGATTGCCAACATTATTTTGCGCCTCGTACCCGATGCGCGCATTGGTGTTGCGCATGGCCAAATGGAAGGCGACCGGCTCGAAAAAGTGATGATGCTATTTATTGAAGGCGAATACGACATTCTGGTTTCGACCAATATCATCGAATCTGGGATTGATATTCCAAACGCCAACACTATCATTATCAACTCCGCACACATGTTTGGTTTGTCGGATCTGCATCAGATGCGCGGCCGGGTAGGACGCTCCAACCGAAAGGCTTTTTGTTATTTGCTTACACCTCCGACATCGTTGCTTTCCAACGACTCTCGCAAGCGCCTGCAAACCCTGGAAGAGTTTTCGGAACTTGGGGATGGTTTCAAAGTAGCTATGCGTGATTTGGATATTCGGGGTGCGGGTAATTTGCTGGGAGCCGAGCAAAGTGGTTTTGTAAATGACCTTGGGTATGAGCTTTACCACAAAATGCTCGATGAAGCAGTGAAAGAATTAAAAGAGAATGAATTTAAAGATCTCTTTGCAACATCCCTTACCGTTCCGCAAAACCTGCTGCCCGACTGTCAGATCGAAACCGATTTGGCCACGCTCATTCCAGAATCCTATGTAAAGAATATTTCGGAAAGGTTATCGTTATATACCCGGCTCGACAATCTCAAAGGTGAGTCAGATCTTTTGGCTTTTGAAGCAGAGCTAAACGATCGATTTGGGCCCTTACCGCTTGAAGTTCAGAATCTTCTGAAAACAGTGCGCTTACGACTGGAAGCGGAAATCCTGCATTTTGAAAAATTGACTTTAAAAAACAATACCATGAAAGGATACTTCGTTTCTTCCCAGAACGACAAATTCTTTCAGTCTCCTAAGTTTGGCAAAGTAATTGATTACATTCAAAAACATGGAAAACAGACCGCGCTGAAAGACACGAAAGGCAAACTTATCCTGAGTTGCTTTGATGTTAAGTCAATTGATGAAGCCCGAAGTATTCTTGAAGAACTGAATAGATAAGGCCCGATGCGTACTGAATAGATAGAAACCTTCTATCTTTGCGAGCCGTAATAAAAACAGACATACTATAAATTTAAGCAACTTAAAAGCAATGATTTGCATGCGTAGTATTGGTATCCAATCGCTTTCCCTGGTACTTATGGTATTGGTGGTGGCAAGTTCCTGTAAGAAAAAAGACCCGACAAGTCTTAAACCCGGCAAGACTAGTTCCAAAACCGGAATGGCCTACAATGCGAAAGATGGGTTTCAGGTAAAGCAATACAAAGCGCTTCCCGCTGGCCCTGATTTGGTATTTATTGAAGGAGGACGTTTTACGATGGGGTCTTTGGAAGAAGATGTGATGGGCACGCGCGACAACCTGGAACGTACCGTCAGTATTCAGTCATTCTATATGGATGAGACCGAAGTTGCCAATATTCACTATCTCGAATTTTTGGACGCCGTACAGCGTGACTCTTCGGAAGAATTTTACCGCCGCGCCCTTCCTGATACCAACGTTTGGTTTAACCCGTTGTCATTCAATGATTCCTATGTAAATATGTATCTTCGCCATCCTGGTTTTCGCCTCTATCCAGTCGTAGGTGTTTCGTGGGCGCAGGCAACGGATTACTGTACCTGGCGTACCAATGCTGTAAATCAATCCATGAATGCGCAGGGAACAGCCGCTGGTAAATCCAAAAAGGGAATTTCATTGGGTAAGAAAAAGAAAGAAGCTCAGGCCGAAGTTGCATCTGCCTCCGCACCATCTACCATGTCTGTCGAAAGCGGGTATGTTCTCCCCAACTACCGTCTTCCAACCGAGGCTGAGTGGGAATATGCCGCCAAAGGTATGATCGGAACACAATATGCTGACGAAAACCAATCCAACCAACGGATTTATCCCTGGGACGGATCGACGCTTCGTCAACCTCGTGGACGCAAACAAGGTACTATGTTGGCAAACTTCAAACGAGGACGGGGTGACTATGCCGGTATTGCCGGACGATCAAATGATGGCGCCATCATTACGCAGGAAATTCGTTCCTATCCTCCTAACGACAATGGTTTGTACGATATGGCCGGTAATGTCAACGAATGGGTACAGGATGTTTACCGCCCACTTTCTTACATGGATTTCAATGACTTGAACTCTCTTCGTCGGGACGGCTACATGGATGAAGCCAAAAATTATGATTCAAAAAATAACAATTCTTTAATAAACGATAAGATTCGCGTGTACAAAGGAGGATCGTGGTCGGATGTAGCCTATTGGCTATCCCCCGGAACCCGCCGGTTTATGGATCAGGATTCGTCTACCGCTACCGTAGGTTTTCGCTGCGCCATGATTTCTACCGGAAGAAATCGATAGTTCTTTTAACTTAACATTTTCTGTTATCCTATATAATGACACTAGCCGTGTGCTCTACTGAGCCGCGGCTAGTGTCATTATATAGAGCGAACGGCAACCTGATTCAATCAATACATCTATACAGCCTTGCAGCGTTGCGCCTGTTGTCAAAACATCATCTACCAGGATTATTTTCTTCCCGGCAACCGATTCCGGTGAATTGACCGCAAAAACTCCCTGCATAGTTTCTCGTCTTTCTATTTTGCTCTTTCCGGTTTGAGTTTTTGTATATACCGTACGCTGAAGTACCACTCCTGACCACGGAACTCCCGAAATCTCCGAAAGCCCTTCTGCAAAAGCATCGCTCTGATTATAGCCACGTTCCGCCTTTCTTTTAGGATGCAAGGGAACACTTAGAATAAGGTCTGCTTCTGGAAAACACTTTCTTTCCTGCATCTCCTGAACCATCATCGTTCCAAGAAGAATGCCAACCTCCGGGACCCCTTTATATTTAAGTGCCTGAAGTAAATGTTGAACCCTTCCTTTTTTTGTAAATGCCAGAAAGGCAAACACCTCCTGCACCTCGCTGTTGCCAGCAAACTTTCCTCGTAATACATCTTTCTGAAAACCTGCATCAATGCGGGGCAAAGAAATCCTGCAGGCTGTGCAAATTAGCTTTTCATTTCCAAGCAAAGCTGTTTCACACGCCTCACAGCAACGTGGAAATAAAATGTCCAGAAAATCATTCCAGTAGAGGGCAAGTTTGGCATTCATATAAACTCTTTCGTAAATCTGTCCGTTATACTTATTCGTGGCAACAAAAATTTAGCTTATAATCAATGGATCTTGTAGACGATTTTAATGAGTACAGAAGCCGAATGAATGACAAAATCATGCAATCGGACAATCTGATACTAAAGCGCATCTTCAATTTAGATACAAATACTTACGCACCTGGAACTGTCGACGTGGCAACCAAAGAAATGATCGGCCTTGCCTGTTCCATGGTGTTGCGATGCGACGATTGTGTAAAATATCATTTGGGTAAATGTAAGGAATTGGGAATCACAGACTCTCAGATTCAGGAAGTATTTTCGATTGCCACGCTCATAGGAGGCACTATCGTAATTCCTCACCTACGCCGGGCCTTTGAATATTGGGAAGCTTTACCTGCAACTACCCCCTCATGAACAGACACGATCTACCTATAGATACTCAGTGGGCAGAATTACTAAATATTCTTGAATCATCGGTAGGTAAAAAACCCGGCGACCTGAACGGCGTGCTTTTCCTTATAGGTGTACAGGAATTAGGAAAAGGAGCCCTTCATTTTAGTAAAGAACAAAAGCAGGATCTCATGCATATAGGCATCTGTCGCATCCTGAGCCTATCCGGATACTATGAATTTCAGGGTACAGATGCCGACGGATGGCCTCATTGGGAATTAGTTCGTGCATTGCCGCAAGGCGATCTTTTAAGTCAGGAGTCCTTACTTAAAATGCATGTTTTAGAGTATTTCAAATCCATTGAGATGTTCTAGTAAAAATATTTTTACAAAATCATTTCTGATAATCAAGCGATTAAATAAATATCATATTTTTTTTCTTCAAAGGACTTGCATCTAAAAAAAAAGGCTTGCACCTTTGCACTCCCAATCGGGGAAACGGGTAAGACGAACGAGTTTTGCCACTAGTTTTAAGGAGACTTAAAGCGCCGTTCTTTGACATGATGAAGAGAAGCACAAGATGTAGTGTATAAAGACAGGTTGCTATTTTCGGATAGCGGCCATACAATAAGTAATTTACTATGGAGAGTTTGATCCTGGCTCAGGATGAACGCTAGCGGCAGGCTTAATACATGCAAGGCGAGGGGGCATTTCGGTGTCACCGTCGTACGGGTGCGTAACGCGTATGCAACCTAC
>NZ_SMJU01000015.1:87045-129769 GCF_004348825.1 Arundinibacter roseus | reverse complement strand
ACCCGCTACCAACGCCTTCGGTCAACAGTCCCGAAATTTGCGTAGGTGAAAGCGCCACACTGACCGTGACCAACTGCGCCGGAACCGTAACCTGGAACGACGCTACGACGGGCCTGATCAAAACCGTCAGCCCAGCCGTAACCACTACCTACACTGCCACCTGTTTGGTGAATGGATGCGAAGGGGAAGCAATTGCAACCGTGACCGTTAAACCGCAACCAGAAATTACCAGCAGCGGAAATCCGGTTTGTGCCAGCGATTTAACCACCTACACCGTCAACTTCACGGCCACTGCCGGAGCTACCGTTACTGCCGACAAAGGAACCGTCAGCGGCAGCAGCGTTACGGGTGTGCCTTCCGGCGAAACCGTCCGAATCATTGCCGAGCTCGACGGATGCTCCGACACACTCACCGTAACTTTCAACTGTGAATGCCCCGTAGTAACGCCCCCCGTACCATCCGCTACACCTGCAACCATTTGCGTGGGTGAAAGCAGCGTGCTTTCGGCAACAGGATGCGCCGCCGGTACGGTTACCTGGTTTACGGATGCAGGTCTGACAACACCCCTGAGCAACCTTACCGTTAGCCCAACTGCGACCACCACTTACTACGCTGTATGTACGATCACGGCCAGCGGCTGTGCCAGTCAGGCGGCACCGGTTACCGTAACGGTCAACCCATTGCCCACACCAACGGTGAACAGTCCCGAAATTTGCGTAGGTGAAAGCGCCACACTGACCGTGACCAACTGCGCCGGAACCGTAACCTGGAACGACGCTACGACGGGCCTGATCAAAACCGTTAGTCCAGCCGTAACCACCACTTACACGGCCACCTGTTTGGTGAATGGATGCGAAGGGGAAACCACCGCAACCGTGACCGTTAAGCCGCAACCAGAAATTACCAGCAGCGGAAATCCGGTTTGCGCCAGCGATTTAACCACCTACACCGTCAACTTCACGGCCACTGCCGGAGCTACCGTTACTTCCGACAAAGGTACCGTCAGCGGCAACAGCGTCACGGGTGTGCCTTCCGGCGAAACCGTCCGAATCATCGCTGAACTCGACGGATGCTCCGACACACTCACGGTTACCTTTAACTGTGAATGCCCCGTGGTAACGCCCCCCGTACCATCCGCTACACCTGCAACCATTTGCGTGGGTGAAAGCAGCGTGCTTTCGGCCACCGGGTGTGCATCAGGTACCGTCAGCTGGTTTACGAATGCAGGTCTGACAACCCCCCTGAGCAACCTCACCGTTAGCCCAACTGCGACCACCACTTACTACGCTGTATGTACAATCACGGCCAGCGGCTGTGCCAGTCAGGCGGCACCGGTTACCGTAACAGTCAACCCGCTACCAACGCCTTCGGTAAACAGTCCCGAAATTTGTGTAGGTGAAAGCGCCACACTGACCGTGACCAACTGCGCCGGAACCGTAACCTGGAACGACGCCACGACGGGCCTGATCAAAACCGTCAGCCCAGCCGTAACGACCACCTACACTGCCACCTGTTTGGTGAATGGATGTGAAGGGGAAGCAATTGCAACCGTGACCGTTAAGCCGCAGCCGAGTATTACGGTAACAGGGACAACCTGTAATGTAGCAGGAACTACGTTTGACGTTACATTTACCGCAACCGCCGGTACGCTGGTGACAGCCGATAAAGGGACGGTCAGTGGAAATAGCGTAACGGGTGTACCATCGGGAGAAACAGTAAAAATCATTGTAACACTTGATGGCTGCAAAGACTCAACCACCACTACGCAAAACTGCCTTGTTCCAACGGGCTCCCTCGGCGACTTCGTCTGGAAAGACCTGAATGACAACGGGCAGCAGGACGCAGGCGAGCCGGGTGTGAATGGTGTGAAGGTAATTCTTTGGTCAGCCGTAGGAGGTGCACCGGGAGCAAAACTCGATTCCACAATTACCGCTGGAAACGGAGCGTATAGCTTTACAAATCTTCTGGCGGGTGATTACATCGTACAAATTGACGTAACAACTTTGCCTGACTCTTGCCTGATTTCACCGAAGCAAAATATCGGTGATGACGCAAGCGATAATGATTTCTCAACCGCAGGTTTGAGTGAAGTGGTCACGCTTGATCCAACGCTGACGGGCTTGAATAAAGACAACCCAACAATTGACGCTGGTTTGATTTCACCCAAAGGCTCCCTCGGCGACTTTGTTTGGAAGGACCTGAACGACAACGGGCAGCAGGACGACGGCGAGCCGGGTGTGAATGGTGTGAAGGTGATTTTGTGGTCAGCCGTAGGCGGCGCACCGGGTGCGAAACTCGACTCTACCACCACCGCTGGAAACGGAGCGTATAGCTTTACTAATCTGGACAAAGGCGACTACATCGTACAGATTGACCTAACCACTTTGCCCGATTCGTGTTTGATTTCATCAAAACAAAATGTTGGTAACGACGCAAGCGATAACGATTTCTCAACCGCTGGACTTTCGCCGGTTATAACACTTGATCCAACGCTGACGGGCTTAAATAAAGACAATCCAACAATCGACGCGGGCTTGATTTCACCCAAAGGCAGCCTGGGCGACTTTGTCTGGAAGGACCTGAATGACAACGGTCAGCAGGATGACGGCGAGCCGGGTGTGAATGGTGTGAAAGTCATTCTGTGGTCAGCCGTGGGAGGTGCACCGGGTGCGAAGCTTGACTCCACCACCACCGCCGGAAACGGAGCGTATAGCTTTACGAATTTGGGTAAAGGCGATTACATCGTGCAGATTGACGTAACCACGCTTCCCGATTCGTGTTTGATTTCATCAAAACAAAATGTTGGTAACGACGCAAGCGATAACGATTTCTCAACCGCTGGACTTTCGCCGGTTGTAACACTTGATCCAACGCTGACGGGCCTGAACAAAAACAACCCAACAATCGACGCTGGTTTGATTTCACCGAAAGGCTCATTAGGCGACTTTGTCTGGAAGGATCTGAACGACAACGGTCAGCAGGACGCTGGTGAGCCGGGTGTGAATGGTGTGAAGGTGATTCTGTGGTCAGCCGTAGGTGGCGCACCGGGTGCAAAACTCGACTCCACCACCACTGCCGGAAATGGTGCGTATAGCTTTACGAATTTGGGTAAAGGCGATTACATCGTGCAAATTGACCTAACAACTTTACCTGATTCGTGCCTGATTTCACCGAAGCAAAATGTTGGTGATGACGCAAGCGACAACGACTTTACCACCGCTGGACTTTCGCCGGTTGTAACGCTTGATCCAACGCTGACGGGCTTGAATAAAGACAATCCAACAATTGACGCTGGTTTGATTTCACCGAAAGGCTCATTAGGCGATTTTGTTTGGAAGGACCTGAACGATAACGGTCAGCAGGACGCTGGTGAGCCGGGTGTGAATGGTGTGAAGGTGATTCTGTGGTCAGCCGTAGGTGGCGCACCGGGTGCAAAGCTTGATTCAACCACAACCGCTGGAAACGGAGCGTATAGCTTTACGAATTTGGGTAAAGGCGATTACATCGTGCAGATTGACGTAACCACGCTTCCTGATTCGTGCCTGATTTCTTCAAAGCAAAATGTTGGTGATGACGCAAGCGACAACGACTTTACCACCGCTGGACTTTCGCCGGTTGTAACGCTTGATCCAACGCTGACGGGCTTGAATAAAGACAATCCGACAATCGACGCAGGCTTGATTTCACCCAAAGGCAGCCTCGGCGATTTTGTCTGGAAGGACCTGAATGATAACGGTCAGCAGGATGCAGGCGAGCCGGGTGTGAATGGTGTGAAGGTGATTTTGTGGAGCGCCAACGCAAGCGGTCAGCCGCTGGCCAAGCTGGATTCCACCACCACTGCCGGAAATGGTGCGTATAGCTTTACTAATTTGGGTAAAGGTGACTACATCGTGCAAATTGACCTAACAACTTTACCTGATTCGTGCCTGATTTCACCGAAGCAAAATATCGGAAACGACGCAAGTGACAACGACTTTACCACCGCTGGACTTTCGCCGGTTGTAACACTTGATCCAACGCTGACCGGATTAAACAAAGACAACCCAACGATTGACGCTGGTTTGATTTCACCGAAAGGCAGCCTCGGCGACTTTGTCTGGAAGGATCTGAACGACAACGGGCAGCAAGATGCTGGCGAGCCGGGTGTGAATGGTGTGAAGGTGATTTTGTGGAGCGCCAACGCAAGCGGTCAGCCGCTGGCCAAGCTGGATTCCACCACCACTGCCGGAAATGGTGCGTATAGCTTTACTAATTTGGGTAAAGGCAATTATATCGTGCAGATTGACGTAACCACACTTCCTGATTCGTGCCTGATTTCACCGAAGCAAAATGTTGGTGATGACGCAAGCGACAACGACTTTACCACCGCTGGACTTTCGCCGGTTGTTACACTTGATCCAACATTGACTGGATTAAACAAAGACAACCCAACAATCGACGCGGGCTTGATTTCACCGAAAGGCAGCCTCGGCGACTTTGTCTGGAAAGACCTGAACGACAACGGGCAGCAGGATGCTGGTGAGCCGGGTGTGAATGGCGTGAAGGTTATTTTGTGGTCAGCCGTGGGCGGTGCACCGGGTGCGAAACTCGACTCCACCATCACCGCTGGAAACGGAGCGTATAGTTTTACGAATTTGGGTAAAGGTGATTACATCGTGCAGATTGACGTAACCACGCTACCCGATTCCTGCCTGATTTCATCTAAACAAAATATTGGTAACGACGCAAGCGACAACGACTTTACTACTGCTGGACTTTCGCCGGTTGTAACACTTGATCCAACCCAGACGGGCTTGAACAAAGACAATCCAACAATTGACGCGGGCTTGATTTCACCCTGCGTAGCGCCAACGTTTGCTGCAACCGATGCCTCTGCGGCTACCTGCGATGGCAAAACGGCTCAAAATGATGCGTCGTTTGTGGTCACCGGAATTAGTGGTGGAAACAAATTCAGCTTTGCGACTTCGGTAGCCGGACTGGCAAACTATGCATCCGCAACGGCGTTAACCGGATCGACTATCACCGTAGCCAACCTGCCAAACCCGGTGCAGACAACCGGTCAAACCTACATCGTCCGCATCTACAACGGCAAGGATGACTGCTTTACGGACGTGAGCATTCTTGTTCCGTATAGCGACTGTTCAAACGTATGTGTCAAGCCCAATGCAGGTTCTGATATTTTCGTCTGCAAACCAACTACTACCGCTGATCTGCCAAATGCAGCAGCAGGTGAACAGTGGATCAGCGCGGCGATGAACCCGGTTGGTGTGAGTATCTCGGCCCAAACGGGAGTCGCTAGCGGCATGAATGAAAATGGCGTGTACATGTTCATTCTACGCGATGCAACGCTTGGAAGTACCTGTTCGGATACCGTATTCGTCTTCCGGGGTGTGCTCGAATTGCCCAACCAAACGACCTGTTTTGACACGTTAACCCTGCCAACCGTGGCGGGTGCTACCTGGACAGCGATGGCTGGAAACCCGGCGACGATTACGTCAAGCGGCAAAATCAGTGGCATGAATAGCGTAGCAACCAACTACTCGTTCATCATCAGCAATGGTCAATGCAGCGATACAATTGTAGTTACTCGTCTGAATTGCAACAAGACCTATGACCTGGCGCTGGACAAAGCAATTGACAAAAAACTGGCGATGCTGGGTGAAACGCTGACTTACACGATCCGGGTTTGGAACGAAGGTGAAGCCACGGCGCATGGCATTGAAGTTACCGACGAATTAAATGCCGGAGTTCAATACCTGAGCAGTACGGCTGACATCGGCAGCTACTCGCAGCTGACCAAAAAGTGGAGCTTCGATAGTCTCGCTGTGGGAGACACAGTAAGTCTGAAAATCAGCGTAAAAATCATCGCTGCCGGCGTATGGTTCAACACGGCTGAGATCACGAAGATGACCGAAGACGACGTAGACAGTACACCCGGCAACGGCGATGAAACGGAAGACGACATTGATCGTGAGTGCTTTACAGTACCCGTTTTACTGTGCCGTGGACAGGGAAGCGCTCTGACGCTGAATGTACCACAGGAATACACGGGTGTGGTTTGGTTCCGCAAGGCACAAAACGGACAGCCGGTACAAGTGGCTATTGGCAACTCCTACACGGCAAGTGAAACCGAACTCGGAACTTACGAGTACACCTTCACATCCACGTCGGGAACATGTCCTGCCGAAGGCTGCTGCCCGGTTATTATCGTGGTGGAAGACTGCTGCCCGGTAGATGTTTGCGTACCGTTTGTGATTACGAAGAAGGTAAAATAGTAATTGATTGATTTCTTGAAAAATGACTGGCAGGATTTTCTGTCAGTCATTTTTTTATATAGGTCAATTACTCCTAAAATCTTTACAGGAGCCATGCCTGTGCAACAGAAAGTTGTTTCGTGCAAACTGCCGAAAAGCAGCATTATTCGTCAGAACCTTATTTTTCCCATTGGTAAATATTCACTTTCATCATTAGTTAAAAGCGTATTGAATATTCCTGTTTCTAAATAAAATTCCGGCTACAATTTTCCAAAAAAAGCTTAAATCTCTACATTTGGCCATTTCTCAAACCAATCTTTCGTCAGGAAGCATCCTATCCCGTATTTTTTCGGACAGCCCCCATACCCGCTTTTGATTTGGAAACCAACACCCTTGTGTATTACTTCGATAAAGACCAAATTCCTACTTCCGACCCTGAGCACTATCAGTATCGCAAGCGGATTCCTCTTGATGAGCACGGGATGGTCCGGGGTGATGTCGTGTATGAGCGCAAACGGAAAGATTCCTGGAAAAACGTGACCTCTACTCCTTACACGAAAAAGGAGATTTGGGCGCATCTTTCCACCGATGCAGGCCCCAACTCGGTGCGGGCTTTTCGGTTGTTAGCCAAAGAGTCGGACTGGGATAGTAATTCTGAAACTGTGACCGCTCAGCCTGACGGCAAGTTTTTGTCGATTCTTACGATCAGCAACCCCGGGAAGAAGCTGTATAGTAGTAAGAATTATTACAAAAGCGGCATGCTAAGGGAAGAAATGAAATTGGTTGATAGCACACAGTTTTTCACCCGATGGCACGACAACGGGCAACTTCATAGCGTTACGGAAGTCAATAAAACCGTTGGTTTACGGATACGGGAGGTGTACGACCGCAGCGGCAAAAAAGCGCTTGAAGAAGGCAATGGATGGGCGGTTCTGATAGCAACGCCCATCAATCATAGAAACGTATACGAGCAGGGGAAGGTAGTAAATACCCAGAAAACGGGCCGTTGGACAGGAAAATTTGCTGATAGCACACTGGTGTATGAAGAGTTTTATGAAGAAGGTATTTTAACCAAAGGAATTACCCATGTGGGTGATCAACGCGTGGAGTATGCGAACGAGTTTATGATTCCGGCAAAATTTCCCGGACCTGATAGCCGGGAAATGCAGCGATTTATGGGTCAGAATATCCGCTACCCCATTGAAGCCCACCGGAACAATATCACGGGTCGAGTGTTGATCACTTTCCTGATTAATCCGGATGGTAGCAGCAGCGATTTTCAAGTAGAATTTAGTGCCGACAAACGTTTGGAGGCCGAAGCGCTGCGCGTAGCAAAACTAATGAATGGCAAGTGGCAGCCGGCAATGTTCAAAGGGCGAGCCATTCAGTCGAGGTATAGCATGCCGGTAGGTTTTAACGTAGAGAGCTCCGGACTGAATGTCATGGGGTTTGGGGTCAAAAATTAGGAAATTGTTTCAAAAACACCCGACCCTACAAGTAACAAGCAACGTGCTGTGTGAAAAAGAATTCAATACATTTTCCTTCACACAGCACTATATTTCAAAATCCTTTCCTGAAAATTTACTTCTTAACTGCTTCCAGGACAGGTTCCCCCACGCTGCCGTTTGGCGGCAGAATGCGGAGAATCCCGGCGAGTGTTGGCGCAATATCGGCAATTGCCGTCCGGCGCAGGGTTTCGCCTTTGTTTACACCCCACCCGTAAAAAAGCAACGGAACGTGCGTATCGTAGTTGTAGGGAGAGCCATGCGTAGTGCCGACCCCACGGCCCGAAATCCAGCCGGGTTGAGTTACGATTTGGAGGTCGCCGCTGCGGGTGGCATGCGTTCCGTTTTTATACAATTCGAGCTGATAACTATTCAGGTGGGTTTCTCCTAAATCTTTCAGATTGACCACATCGGCGATGCCGGGAATTGGCAACAGCACTTCACGAACTACGTCATACAGATCTTCAACTTCTATACCTTTGCTTTTCAAGGTTTTATGATCAAAATAAATTTGATAATTTTCGTTTGCTTTCACAAACTCTCCCTCACCAAATTCCTCCTTGATCGCTGTGGCCATCGCATTTTTGATTTTTGAATTATCCAGCAATCCTGCCGGAAGCCGGTGCTCCGTCCAGAAAGCCGGAATGTCCATGACGCCGTGGTCAGCGGTCAGAAAAACGGTATAATTTCCTTTGCCTGTCCAGCTATCCAGAAAAGCAAAAAACTCGGCAAATTCCTGATCCAGACGAAGGTAAACATCTTCAATTTCAATGGAATTAGGGCCAAAAGCATGTCCTACATAGTCGGGTGAGGAGAAACTTACAGCCAGAAAATCTGTCTGCGATCCTTTGCCCATATTTTCACCTTTGATAGCCGCCATCGCCATTTCCTTCGTCATCGTATTTCCCCAGGGCGTAGAGGCAATAATCCCAAAAGCATCCCCGGAGCGTCCCGCCAGATCGTAGGGAAACGTAGAGGTAGCAGCGCCCGACAATCGGGTTTCGTAGGGCTGATCGTCGCCCGTACTTTCTTCATATTGGTTAATAGGAAGCAGGGTGTTCCAGCCTTTTTTCATGTACTCCGAAGGCAGCTTCCGGGCGTTTACATCCTGCACCCATTGCGGTAATTCTTTGGTATAAAAAGTGCTCGTAATCCAGTTTCCCGTTTTGGAATCAAACCAGTAGGCGCCCGAAGCAGTATGACCGGCAGGTAAAATTGCACCCCGATCTTTAATGGCCACACCCACTGTTTTGGAACGAAAATTAGTTGCGATTTGGAGTTGATCGGTAATGGTTGTACTTAACAAGTTACGAGGTGACATTTTGCCGGCGGTAGCGTTGGTGCTGCCTACGGTTTCGACCGATGGATCTTCGGCGCAGTACATATCTTTTCCCGCCAGATTATCGTACCAGTTGTTTCCAACAATCCCGTTAATGGCCGGAATGGAACCCGTATAGACCGAAGCATGCCCGGCGGCAGTTACCGTCAGGGCGTAGCTGTAATGATTGTTGCGGCAGTTGTAGCCTTCATTCATCAGCCTTTTGAACCCGCCTTCGCCGTACTTATCATAGTAGCGGTACAGATAGTCGTAGCGCATTTGGTCTACCACAATTCCGACCACGAGTTTCGGACGGGCAAGCGGCGACGCCGTACTTTTTTTTGCAGTGGTCTGAGCAAACCCCTCCGTACCAATCAGGGTTGCCATCAGCATTAAACCTGCGATTCTTTTTCGTGTAATGAACATAACAAGAATTATATAAAACAAAACGGTTTAAACTCTTTTAGTATCATAAAGGTAAGGCCTATTTTCTGTTCACTATATTAATTTAATATACCTTACTTTCAGACAAGAAGGGGATTCACTGAATAGGTTTACCTCTAAACTTCCTGTAAATCTACTGCAACCAACGCAGAAAAGACTAACGAAACGGAGTAATACATGAGCAAATTGATGGTCGTACAAACCATTCGCCTGCGGGATGCGTTTGGAATTAGAGAATTAACGTCACTCTTTCATGCATACATTACCCCGCATTGCTCCTGCCCCGATTGGCAACAAAGGTCTTTGGGCCGCTGCTGCAGTTCTTGGGCTGTGGGCCGCATCTTTGATTTACCTGCTCTCCTACCCTTTTTCCCTGACCGACCCGCTGCTCTATGTGTTCGTACTCGTACAAACCCACTTATACACGGGCGTTTTCATTACCGCACACGATGCCATTCACGGCGTCGTGGCCCCCGACCGGCCCCGGCTCAACACGGCGATTGGGTGGGTGGCAACGGCCTTGTTTGCGTTTAACGACTACAAGGTTCTTTCCCGCAAACATCATCTGCATCATCAGCATTCGGGCACGTTTGATGACCCCGATTACCATGAGGGCAACCCCGCGTTTCTGTTTTGGTATTATAGTTTTCTGAAAGAATATATTTCGGTGAAACAGGTGCTGCTGATGGCGGTTACTTACAACCTGCTCAAAATAGTTTTTCCGTGGGAAAATTTGGTAGTATTCTGGATGATTCCGGCGATTTTGAGCACCTTTCAGCTCTTTTTCTTTGGCACTTTTCTGCCCCATCGCGGCGAGCACCACAACCCACCCCTAAACGCCCGCAGCCAAACGCTCAACCACATACGTGCCTTTTTCTCCTGTTATTTTTTTGGATATCACCTCGAACATCACGCCTACCCGTACCTACCGTGGTGGCGGTTGCCCAGGGCACGCGAGCAAACCGCAAAAGTAGTAGCTGACTAGCTCTAAACCACTTATACATGCGTTTGCTTCATGTACATGAAAGAGCACTTATTTGGTGCGCTCGATGGTGAACTGAATGAGCTGTTCGAGAGAATTTCGGTAGATGGTTTCGGGAAATTCGAGGAGAATCTGCCGGGCTTCTTCCACAAATTGCAGCATTGCCTGTTGGGCATATTCAATTCCGCCTGATGCCTTTACAAAAGAAATTACCTCCTGTACTTTGCGGGGTTTGTGGCTTTCGTTGCGGATGATGTTAATGATCTTTCGCTTTTCCAGCCACTGCGCTTTTCCCAGGGCATAAATCAGCGGAAGCGTCATTTTTTTCTCTTTAATATCAATTCCCAAAGGCTTTCCAACTTCGGCATCGCCGTAGTCAAACAGGTCGTCTTTGATCTGAAAGGCAATTCCGACCTTTTCTCCAAAGGCGTGCATACGGCTCACAATGCCCGCTTCGGCCCGTACAGAACTCGCCCCAACGGCACAGCAGGACGCAATGAGCGAGGCCGTTTTTTGCCGGATAATGTCGTAGTACACCTCTTCGGTGATATCTAACCGACGGGCTTTTTCAATTTGAAGGAGCTCGCCTTCACTCAGTTCACGAACGGCCCGGGACACGATTTTGAGCAAATCAAACTCTTCGTGATCCACCGAAAGCAGCAGCCCGCGCGAAAGCAGGTAGTCGCCGACCAACACCGCAATTTTATTTTTCCAAAGCGCATTGACCGAAAAAAAGCTGCGCCGGTAGTTGGAATCATCCACTACATCATCATGTACAAGAGTAGCTGTATGCAGAAGTTCAATCAGCGCCGCACCCCGGTACGTAGACTCGGAAAGTTGCCCACACACACCGGCTGATAAAAAGACAAACATCGGGCGCAGCTGCTTGCCTTTTCGACGTACGATGTAGTTCATAATCTGATCGAGCAGTCGAACGTCACTTTTCATAAAGTCACGAAATTTCTGCTCAAAAGCTTTCATTTCATCCTGAATTGGCGCTTGAATTTCTTGTATTGAAAGGGTCATATTCTTATTGGGAAAGCCTTTTTTAGAAAGAACAGGCCACCGGCACTGTCGATATTTTCACAAAAGGCACGCATGCAGCAGATTGGTAGGTTCCTGAACCCAAAATTGCCATAAAATCTTCTGTTTATACCTATTTATCAGACAAAATGTTTACTATTAAGCTCGAAATCTCGCAGGATTGGGAAATAAGTTCTCGTTATTTCTTTGAAAACAGGTGTAATTATAGATACAGGAAACAGTATTTATATCCAAAAACCACCTAAAAACAGCCCCGAAAGGGCAAAATAAACAAGCACAGGGTAACGCCCTGTGACCCTGTGGCACCGTGACCCAATCAATGGCGCCGTGGCCCTGTGGGATAAATTCAATATCCCGTGGGTTGAATTCAATAATTAATAAAAAGTAACTCAATGAAAGCGTTAGTACTCGGAGGAGGTTCCATGAAAGGTGCATTTCAGGTAGGTGCAGTAAAAGCTGCACTGGAAGAGGGTTTTGAGCCGGAAATGATCTACGGCATTTCCGTAGGCGCCCTCAACGCCACCTACCTGGTAAATGCTGCCGGCAAAAATGCCCACGAAAAAGTCCCCCTCGACTGGCCCGCAATCGGGCATCAGCTCATGTCATTCTGGATTCGGAACATTACACATCCGCATGACGTGGCGCATTTACGCTCGCGAGTTTCGATGGGTTTTAACACGCTGATGAGCCGCTTCGAAGGACTTTTGGATCCTTCGCCGCTGCATAATCTGATTCGGGCCAACGTGGACCCTTTCCTGATTCGCAGCAGTCCGGTAAAAATTAAAGTCGGGGCGGTGAACGTTACCCACGGCAACATCGTGTTTGCCTCGCCGGAAGAAGAGTTTTTTATGGATTATGTCCGGGCAAGCAGTTCGCTGCCGATGCTGATGCCGGCGGTGCCGATTGGCACAAAAAACGATATGTTTCTCGATGGTGGCCTGCGGATTGTGGCGCCCATTCACCGGGCGATTATGGATGGCGCCAAAGAAATAATTCTGGTGGCCTGTCATTCCAAAGATCTGTACACCCGGGAGAATTTCAGCCCGCAAAATCTCATTAGTCTCATTGAGCGGGTAAAAGACGTGACGGTCAATCAGATTGTAAACAACGACATCGAATGGGCCGAAAACTACGCAGAACACTCGGCCCTTCGCGGCAATCCTATCAAACTTACGGTTATTCGCCCGGCTACGCCCCTCTTGCTGGACTTGCAGCGGTTTACTTCCGAAGACATTACCCGGCTCATCCTGGAAGGCTATCAGGTAGGGCTTGAAACCCTTCGGCGGGCAAAGGTAGCTACGGAAAAGTGAGAATTTTGTTCCTGATAATACGACGAAAGACCGCCCTGAGAGCGGTCTTTCGTCGTATTAAGGTTATTCGTTAAGCGAGGCTTAGTTGAAAATGTAACGCAGACCGATTTGGGCTTGCCATACGTCACCGATACCAGCACTTTTTACAAACGTATCCTGAATCAGGACAGTCTGACCATTTTTGTTTTGAGTAGCCATCCGGAACTGAGGCGTTCCATCAGCAGCTGTACCAGCCGAAACAACCGGACGGTTGTTCACGAGGTTATCACCAATTCCCCAATTTGGGTTGATTACATTTCCAACGCGTAGTACGTCCGCACGAATCTGGAAGGTATTGCGCTTACCACCGATCATCAAATAAATTTCCTGCACAACGCTGAAATCAAATGTATGACGGAATGGAGCTACACCACCATTACGCTCAGCATATTGACCACGAATACCGCTCAGGTACGAATCCTGCTCAATGAATGCATCAAAAGCGGCTGCCTGCTGCTCAGGCGAGAAGGTTTGTCCACCCGCTGTCAAAGGCAGGAAGCGCATTTCGCTGGCGTTGTTTGGAACATAAATCAAGTCGTTGTTAAAGATGCCGTCACCGTTCATGTCGTTGGCATATACGAAGTTATAACGTCCCTGATTCCGTCCTTCATAGAACAGGCCAAACTGAGTTGAAGCACCAAACTTACCACCATAGTTGATACGATACGAAAGTGACGCAATGGCGCGGTGCCGCTGATCACTTGCAGAATACGACAGATCAGCAAAGTTGTTACCATTAACAGTAGGATTTCCTTCAAATGAACCGGAAGCAATAGAACCGGCGCTCGTAATATCTTTGGTATTACCAAATGTGTAGGCTCCCATCACATACAAACCTTTGGTCGAAGGTCTTTCCAGCTTCACAGTATACATCGATGTACCACCTTTGTTCGTATTGGTCAAATAGATGTTACGTGTTACGTTGTTGTTCAGACGGTTGGCTGCTGCCGTACCTGCGTAGCGGGGACGGTTGTCCGGTCCGGCGAAGGTTGTACCGGAAACGTCCTTTTGGTTGACGTTGTAGTACATGGTAGCGTTCACATTTTTGTCCAAAATCATTTCCAGTGTACCAATCCAGCCACCAGGTAGTTTTTGGTCAATGGCAAAGTTGGTCCGCCAAATCTGTGGAAACTTATAGTCACGATCGGTAGTGGCAAGGTCAAACGTTGCTCTTGAAATATCGGTCGTAGTTGGGGCGTATGCAGAAGGATTTACAGTAAAAGGATATGCAGTAGTATTTTGAACATCAAGGAAGCCGCTCAATACACCATTGTTACCAATTTGGTTAGAAATCCAGACAAAAGGAGGACGGCCGGAGAATACACCCGTTCCACCACGAATCTGCGTCGTTTTTTCACCTGTTACATCCCAGTTAAAGCCAAATCGTGGCGACCACAACGGACGTGCTTTTGGCAAATCAGCAGTATTCGTCTGAATCAAAGTACCGTCTGGCAAACGGAAATTACTGTTAGCCGTAATAGGGTTTTCAAGAGCAGTGTTTCCAAAAAGAGGAACGTCCACACGCAGGCCTGCGGTTAGTTTTAGATTTGGAGTAGCCTGGAATTCATCCTGAATATAGGCACCGGGATACAGAACTTTCAACGTCTGCAAAGGAGGCTGATCGCCGCCTTGCAACGAGTAGCGATACTGGAAGCGGCGTAATTCTACGTCGGTAGCACCATTAACAGAAGCTTTGAAATCATCAAAAGAATTAAAAATATAAACACCGTTAGCTGCCGAGTAAAAAGAGTTATTGGAAGAAAAACGTTCAATGCTGATACCAGCCGTAATCGTATGCTTTCCGGCATAGTACGAAAGGTTGTCAATAAACTGGAACGTCTTGTAATTCAATAAGTTAAATGGCGTAAATGGATCCATTCCTGCGGTCATGTAGTTGCTTCCATTTTCCAAGATATCAATCGTTGGGAACAGACCGGGAGTCAGGTACGTACGATCTTCGTTGTTGGAAGTAAATCCAACGATGAGGTTATTGGACAACTTGCCGCCAAAATTGGAGCTCAATTCAGCCGTTAACGAAGTAATATCTTCGTTCAGGACATAGCCTGAATTTTTGAAGGACATTGAGTTCGCATTGGTACGACGGTTACCGGCACCGGCCGATGAACTATTTGAGATCAGGTTTTCCGCTCCGCCATCCAGGTACGAGAAACGTACATTGAACTTGTGGTTGCGGTTGATGTTCCAGTCTACACGGGCCAGAAATTTATTTCCGGTAGTGTTTAGGTTCAGGTTTTCATAACCACCAGTTTCGTAGTTAAATTTATCACGCATGATTGAGCTTAGCTCATCCAGGTCACTTGCTTTTACACGAGTCACGTTATCTCCACCTTGACCACGGTCGGCTACCCAGTTATTGTTATCGGCTGGATCCACACGTTTTTCCAATTCTCCGTTAAGGAAAATGAAAAGTTTGTTTTTGATGATTGGTGCTCCTACACGAAAACCGGTTACCTGCTTGGTAAATTCAGGTGAAGAGTAGTTAGCTTCACCAGCTTTTTTACCAACAAATTTTTCATTAGCGAACAAATGGAAAACCGATCCTGAAACTTCGTTATTTCCTGAGCGCGTTACAGCATTAATACCTGCTCCTGTAAAACCAGACTGACGAACGTCAAAAGGCGCTACGTTTACCTGAATTTCTTCAATCGCATCCAGTGAAATAGGTGCTACGCCAGTCCGCGCGCCGGGCTGATCGCCCAAGCCGAAACCGTTGTTAAATACAGAACCGTCAATCGTAATATTATTCAAACGGCTATCCTGTCCACCAAACGAACGACCGTTTCCTTGGGGTGTCAGACGGGTAAAATCAGAAATTGTACGTCCTACGGTTGGCAGAGAGTTCAATTGCTCCGAGGTAATTGTCGTAGCAGCCCCTGTTCTTTCCGAGCTAAACACGTCGCTTCTTGACGAAGAAATCGTTACTTCGCTCAGTTCAGTGCCTTCGTCGAGCATCGCAAAGCTTACGTTTGCAGCAGTACCGAGGTTAGCAAAAATATTTTCTTTAGATTGTTCGGAATACCCAACGTAGGTTACCGATACTTTGTAGGGACCACCCACCCGAACCGAAGGAAGGGTATAACGGCCTGATTCATTGGTTACTGTACCATATTGCGATCCTGAGGGTACGTGGGTAGCTACTACGGTAGCGCCAGGCAGGCCTCCGCCCTTGTTGTCAGTTACCTGACCACTGATAGACGAAGACGTTACCTGAGCCTGCACCTGCACACTCAGAAAAGTCAATACGAACGCGAACAACGCCATAGACGCTGCTTTGAAAAGTAAACCTTTCCTGTTCATAGGATTTGTTGATTTGGTTAGAAATGTTTGTTGTTTCACTGAAAAAGTAATGACACTGAATTTTGTCGCAAAATAAGGCTAATTTTTGTTCACAAACAATGACTGTGTTCCTAGTAAAATACTATATTTTGGAACCTAACCCCTTGATATATTGAAATAATGCAGATTTCTATCTTAATACTTCAATATTTCATATGTTATCATTTTGTTACCTTTTTTTACCTCATTTTGCTCCTCTGTATGAACTTTTGGGAGGAAAAAAGGTTTCATCGCACACAACAAATCCTGATTCTATTGCCCTGAGCTCGAATAGACTTAAAATCTCAAAACTTCATTCCTCTAACTTTTATATACCTTTATGTGTAGTTCATACAGGATAAACCGTGGACTCATCATCAGACAACTATTTTAAGTATCGCTTTACCAGTATTTTACATGACTGACCTTAAAGACCCAATTCTCCTGACCCAATATAGCCACGGGGCGGGCTGTGGGTGTAAAATTTCTCCTCAGATCCTGGATCGGATTTTACACGGCAACGATTCCAGTGTACAGCTTTCGGCCACACCGGCTTTTGATATTTCTACCTTATTGGTCGGCAACAACTCCCGCGACGACGCCGCCGTAATGGACCTCGGCAACGGCGAAGCCATCATCAGCACCACCGATTTCTTTATGCCCATCGTCGACGACGCCTTCGATTTTGGACGCATTGCCTCGGCCAATGCCATTTCGGATGTGTACGCTATGGGCGGCCAGCCGCTGATGGCGATTGCGATTTTGGGATGGCCCATCGACAAGCTTTCGCCGGAAGTAGCCGGGCGGGTCATTGAAGGCAGCCGGGCGATTTGTGCCGAGGCGGGCATTCCGCTTGCCGGAGGCCACAGCATCGATAGCCCCGAGCCCATCTTTGGATTAGCCGTAACCGGCCGCGTGTCCCTCGAACATCTCAAACGCAACGATACCGCCACGGAAGGTTGCTTGTTATATTTGACCAAAAAAATTGGCGTAGGTATTTTGACAACGGCCCAAAAGAAGGGAATTCTTGCGCCCGAACATGCACACCTGGCCCCCGACCAAATGCGGCAGCTCAACAAAGTCGGCGGTGCGCTTGGAGCGCTGACGCATGTGAAGGCACTTACTGACGTAACTGGTTTTGGCTTGTTGGGGCATCTCATCGAAATGGCCGAAGGCAGCGGACTGAGTGCTGTGGTTGAGTTCGATAAAGTCCCGACCCTGCCACATATTGAGAGCTACCTGGTGCAGAAGTCATTTCCGGGCGGAACGGTGCGCAATTGGGCAAGCTATGGCCACAAAGTAAGCGAACTGACCGAGACGCAACGGTACATTCTGGCCGATCCACAAACGAGCGGCGGCCTGCTGATTGCGGTAGAACCTGCCGGACAACCCGAACTTGAAGCCGTGCTGCACAGCTATGGCATCGACGCAAAACCAATTGGCAGGCTCACCAAAGCGGGCGAAAAAGTAATTTCGGTGGAATAGTTTTTTTGGAATCATTCCCTTTGAAATATACCTGCAAGCAGAGATTTTTTCTGCCTGAAACTTAATAACCCATGAAACTAAACTATAAGCATTTTCCAGGCAATGGGCCATCCGTTCTGATTATACACGGTGTTTTTGGTTCGCTCGACAACCTCGCTACGGCAAGTAAGGGCATTGCCGATGCAGGATTTGATGTCTATACGCTCGATCAGCGGAATCACGGACGGTCTCCGCACGACGACCGCTTCGACTACGAGTCCATGGCCGCCGATCTTTACGAATTTATTCAGGATCATCAGTTGCAAAAGCCCGCACTCGTGGGCCATTCGATGGGCGGAAAAACCGTGATGCAGTACGCCATGGAATATCCCGGCACGTTTTCTAAAATCGTCGTGGTAGATATTGGCGTGAAATGGTATCCGCCGCACCACGAATCCATCCTGAACGGCCTGAATGCATTGCCCGTTCACGAAATCGAAAGCCGGCAACAGGCCGACGAGCTTTTCAGCGCCTATGAGCCCATTCCGGCCGTACGGCTATTTTTACTGAAAAACCTGTACCGTACCGAAACAGATGGTTTTGCGTGGCGCCTCAATTTACCCGTCATTACGGCCCAAATCGAAAACGTGGGTGCGGCTATCGAACCCCGGCGAACCGTGGAAGAACCTGCGCTTTTTGTAAAAGGCGCTACGTCGGGCTATATAAAAGATCAGGATTGGGACGAAATTCAGCAGTCATTTCCAGCCGCTCAGCTCGTCACGATTCCCAAAGCCGGGCATTGGGTGCATGCCGAGCAACCTAAGGCATTTGTGCAGGAGGTTTTGGCATTTTTGAACAGCTAAATTAGCCTGCAAACATTGAGCCCGGTATGGTATTCTACTCCTACGTTTGCAATGGGATTTTATTTTTGATGCTTTTTCTGAGTTTTTTATCTCAACGCTGACAGCGTTCAAAAACGCTGTCAGCATTTTCAACTTCATCATTCCTGGAATTAGAGCATCCGCTTGTAACGGATCCTGGAACCGGTGCAGGAGGTCCAGATCATCTCATCCTGATTTATTTCAATCACTACTGACTCGCAACCCATACAATCAATCCGGGTACAGAGTTCATCAAATTCAACCGGACTTTTGGGCACTATTTTGAAAGGTCGCCCTTCCCTAACAAGGGTGCGTGGAGCACAGCACATGCCTTTCCCATTACCGTACAGCGGTACTCCGTCAGGGCGGAAAATTACCGTAGTGTACACACTCGTATCGTTCACCGGTACCCATTCGCGTCCGGTTTCCGTCACCTTTTCGTACCCAACCTGATGCCATTTTCCTACCAGTGGGACTATTTCCTCAGGACTGAGCTCACTGTCGTCTTTGCATCCCAACAGGATCAGCGTCATCAAAATCCAGGTAAAAACTTTCATTTTGTGTGATGTTTTTCTTGAAGGAGCAAAAAACAGCCCGGATCGTTGGAAACTAAGCGCTGACAACATTGCCTGTAATCACTTCCTCACCACAGGCACTTTTGCTGCTGTCCGTACCAAAAACGCATCAAGCTTTTGGCGTAATTCCTGCCGTTTTTGCGGCAATTGATCGGCCACATTTCTGGTTTCGGCAATATCGTCTTTCAGGTTAAAAAGCTCGTCCGTATCGGTTTCATAGTAATGAATCAATTTCCAGTAGCCGCTGCGTACGATACTGTATGGCGTTACATCTTCGTAGCGGTAGTGCGGAAAATGCCAGAACAAATCGCGTAACGGCGAAGGCTGTCCTTTTTGAACGTGCGGCAACAGGTTCACCCCGTCATTTGGAACGCTGCGCACAGGCACGACCCCGGCCGTTGCCAGAACAGTGTTAAAAATATCCATCGTAATGACCGGAGCTTTCGACACCCGCGGCGCAATCTGCCCTTTCCAGCTCATAATCAGCGGCACCCGAATCCCTCCTTCGTACGGATAGCCTTTCCCGCTCCGAAACGGCGGGTTAGCCGTGATCGGATTTTTGGGATTTCCGAGCAGCCCACCGTTGTCCGAGGTAAAGATAATCAGCGTATTTTCCAGCAGATCTTGCGCCCGAAGTTCCTCATAAATTCGTCCAACATTTTCATCCAAACTCTGAATCATCGCCGCATACACCGGATTTTATTGCGTGGTGGGTGTTTTGGCTGTATACTTTTCAATCAGCTCAGGCTTTCCTCCCAACGGCGTATGCACAGCATAGGGCGCATAGTTGATGTAAAAAGGCTTGTTTTTGTGCGTTCGTACCAGATTTATGACCTCATCCGTTTCGCGGTCAGTCAGGTATTCGCCCGTTTTTCGGGGTTTCAGCGTCGGAATCGGCCCGGTGTTTGGTGCCGTGTAGGGGTCAAAGTACGAGGGCGGCTGCCCAAAATCGCTGCCGCCAATATTGACATCAAAGCCCTGTTTTTCCGGGTAAAAATCGTCCGTACCTAAATGCCACTTGCCAATGTATGCCGTAAAATAGCCTTGCTCTTTAAGGTATTCTGCCGTTGTTTTCTCCGCAAGCGGAAGTTCAAAAGGAATAGGCGGACAAGCTAGTTTTTGGGTAAGATCGCGTTCGTATTCTGCTTTATTTTTCCCGCCAAACTCTACCGCCCCGTTCTGAAACCGTGCCCGAATCCAATCGGTAATGCCCGTTCGGGCGGGGTATTTGCCCGTCATGAGCGCCGAGCGGGAAGGCGAACAAATGGCGGCCGCCGCATAGGCATCCGTAAATCGCACACCCGATGCCGCCAATCGATCCAGGTTGGGAGTTTCATAAAACGTGCTGCCATAGCTACTCAAATCCGCCCAGCCAAGATCGTCTACAAAAATGACTAAAACATTTGGTTTTTGAGGAGCAGGCGAGGTTTTTGGGGCAGTGGCTGACAAAAAAATGCTACATCCAACAGCCATTGCCAGCTGATATATCTTTCGATTCCAATTCATTTGTGTATCGTTTTTGGTGTAAAAGAGGTTCTTTTGTAAAAATAATCCTCATTTTTTTTATAAAATGTCTGAATCTACTACCAAAGGCCCGTCTACACTTTTTCTGATCCCGACCGTTTTGGCCGAAGGTACCGCTCAGCAGGTACTTAGTCCGCAGGTGGCGGAAGTCATTGGACAGCTTGACTATTTTTTTGCCGAAGAACTCCGCACCGCACGCCGGTTCATCAGCGGCCTGCGGCTCGGGCGCGTCATACAGGATCTCACGTTTTTTGAACTTACCAAAAAAACTGCCGAGGCCGACACCGCCGCCCGTCTGCGACGCCTTCCGGCGGGAAAAGATATTGGCATTTTGTCCGAAGCGGGCTGTCCGGGCGTGGCCGATCCGGGTGCTGTGGCCGTTCGCATTGCCCATCAGTTGGGTTTTCGGGTCGTGCCGTTGGTGGGGCCGTCGTCTATTTTGCTGGCGCTCATGGCCTCAGGTCTAAATGGACAATCATTTACGTTTAATGGCTACCTGCCTATTGATCAGGCAGATCGCCGCAAGGTAGTGCTGCAACTCGAACGCGACAGCCGCGAAAGTCGGAAAACACAGATTTTCATGGAAACGCCCTTCCGCAACAACCACATGCTCGCCACGATTCTGGAAGCCTGCCAACCTGATACGCTCCTTTGTATTGCCAGTAATTTAACTGCCCCCACCGAATTTATCCGAACCCGAACCGTGCTTCAATGGCGGAAACAAAAGCTTGATTTACACAAAATACCAACCATTTTTTTGCTGGGCTACTGACAATTTTTATAAAAGTTTCAGGACAAAACCTCTGCCTTCGGGTTGAGGTTTTTTTGTGACCGTAAGATATTAATGCTCAATTGCTTCCTGAAAATTTTCATTTTTTCTGTCATTTCCTTCCAACCGTTTCTGGATGGCACGTCTCTTTTAGACAGTTTAATTAACTTTTTTTAACGTAAATTTTTAGTGTAGCATGAAAAAGAATGTGTTGTGGATGAGTCTCGCCGTAGCGGTTGGAATGTCGGCCTGTAATCAGAATGACGATGTGGATGGATTGGTGGTCGTAGACTCCGGCTTCGAGCAAAACGCCGACGGATGGGTCGTTGGTTTTGCCGAGTACGGTGAAGAGCAGGATACAGCGATATTTGAATTTGACCACGAAATCACCCGGCTTCCCAGTCCGCTCGATACCACGCGTAAAGCACTGATGGTACAAAGTCACAACCGTAGTGACGATGTTTTTATGTATCTGAAAAGGAAAGTTACCGGTCTTGATCCAAATGCTACCTATACTGTAGCGTACGATATTGACCTGGGAACCAACTATTTCGCTGGTAGCGTAGGCATTGGCGGCTCGCCCGCCGAATCGGTTTACCTGAAAGCCGGGGCTTCCCCTACTGAACCCGTCACGAAGCTGGAAGACGGTTTTTATGAAGTTTCGATCGACAAAGGCCAACAGGCCACTGGCGGTGATGAAATGGTCGTGATTGGGAATGTCAGCAATGGAATCGACAGTACTGCCTACAAAATTGTGAAACGCACAACCACTACCCCTGTAACGGTGAAGCCAAACGCCAATGGGGAAATATGGCTGTGTGTTGGCACTGACTCAGGCTTTGAGGGGCTAACGGTTTTATACTACGACCGCATTGTGGCTACTATTCGTAAGAAGTAATATTTTCAGAATAGGTTTTTTGGAATCCCTGCCTTCGTGTAAAGGCAGGGATTTTTTGTATCCTACAATATATTTATTTTCATACAACAATCATTCTCATAAAAGTTGGGTAAGGAATCTCGCATGATTGCCAAAAAATCAACAGGTAAAAAGAAAATACCACTTTCAATGAACGAACCTTTTGTCCAACTTTTTATCTACTATGTTTTCAACTGAATTCATCGAAAAAAAGGATTGAAATGATCTTCGCACTGCTTTTTGCATTTATTTCCGATAGTTGATTTGTTACCATCCATCATCAGTAAGTACAAATGAAAGGCTATCCCGAATCAAGGTGGAATGGTTCTTTTTCTTTGCATAACCTGGTTACAAGAATTATATTCAACAACTATAACTATGGAAACGACAAGAGAAGATAATTTCTTTGCGCAAAATCCCGATACTAACGCAACGACTCATTCCGAAGACACAGCCATGATTACGGCAGTATTTTTGAACCGTGAAAATGCCGAAAAAGCGTATGACAATTTGCTTGGACGAGGGTACACCCGCGATGATATTTCGGTCATGATGTCCAAAGAAACACGGGATACCAATTTTGGTGAAGACAACGAAAACGATACGGTAAAAGATTCGGCTCTGGGCGATAAGGCCATGGAAGGTGCCGGCGTGGGCTCTGCCATCGGCGGAACTGCCGGGGCGATTATTGGGGCAATTGCCGCAATTGGTACAAGCGTAGCTTTGCCGGGTCTTGGATTGGTGATTGCCGGGCCCATTGTGGCGGGCCTGACGGGCGCCGGAGCAGGCGGTCTGACGGGCGGTATCATTGGCGCGCTTGTGGGCTCTGGTATTCCCGAAGAACGGGCAAAACACTATAAAACAAGCCTGGAAGATGGGGGGATTCTGGTAGGCGTTCGTCCGCGATCTGCGGAAGAAAGCCGGGCAATTGCCGAAGAGTGGAAGCTCTATGGCGGTCAGAATATTCATACCGACTGGAACCACGATACCTGGGATGAAACCCGCCCAACAACTTACTGAAATCAGTAGTTTTTGATATGAAAAAAGTCTCTGCTTAACTCCATTGATTGGAATAAGCAGAGACTTTTTTATATAACCATTTATAAATCAGGATTTTTCAAAGAGCCATGCCTTGGGTTTTTTGATGGGCTTAATGGTATAATTCCCAAGAATATAGGTTCGGATGTGGGCCACAGCTTCTTCGACATCATCGGTAAATTTGAGCAGTTCGAGATCCTCGGCGGCAATAGTTTTTTCAACCACCATCTTATTCAGCATATCAATCAAGGGTGCATAAAAATCTTTTCCCATCACCACAATCGGAAAGTCGTGAACCGTTGCCGTTTGAATCAAGGTCAATGTTTCAAAGAGTTCGTCCATTGTCCCTACCCCGCCGGGCATTACGACAAATGCGTAGGAATATTTGACCAACAGCACTTTACGCACAAAAAAGAATTTAATAGTAACCCATTTTTGCATAAATGGATTGTGCGATTGTTCGTGCGGCAGTTTGATGTTACAACCTACGGATTTTCCGCCGGCTTCAAAAGCACCCCGATTGGCGGCTTCCATCACACCCGGTCCGCCGCCGGTCATGACCGTAAGGCCTTCGCGGGCGATCCGTGCGCCAAGCTGCCGCGAGAGCTCGTAGTATGTATGTCCTTCTTTAAATCGGGCTGAGCCAAAAACCGTCACACAGGGTCCTACAAAATGCAGCGCCCGAAATCCCTTAATAAACTCCCACAGTACTTCAAAGGCAAAAATCAACTCAAAGCTTCGGCTCTTGGGCCCTTCGAGGTAGTAGTATTGGTCCGGATTCAGCAGCAGTGGCGGAGAGGAGGTTTCTTTGGTAGGCATAGGTAAAAAGGGTTTAGTGTCAGGTATAAAACTCAGGTACTCCAAAAGGCAATAATACAATTCAGAGACAGCGTTTCCAAACAGTTTATTAACTTCGTAGCCGCTAACCTGTCTTTCCTATGATTACCATACATTCGTTTGTATTTAGTCCTTTTGCCGAAAACACCTACCTCCTGTCGGACCCAACCGGCGCCTGCCTCATCATTGATCCGGGCTGTTACGAACCCGAAGAGTTTCAGGAACTGACCGATTTTGTTACCAAACACAACTTAAAGCCGGTAGGTATTGTCAACACGCACGCCCACGTAGATCACGTGCTGGGTGTAGCGCAGCTGAAACGCATCTATGGCATTCCTTTTGCGCTGCATCCATCGGATGAACCCCTCCTGCGGGCCGTCAAAACCTACGCGCCAAACTATGGTTTTGTTCGTTTTGAAGAACCCGAAGTAGAACGTTGGCTCGACGTAAAGGAAACCATTACCTTTGGCGAATCGAGTTTGCGCATGCTGTTTGTGCCTGGCCACGCACCCGGCCACGTGGCATTTGTTAACGACGACCAAAAATTTGTCATTGGTGGCGATACGCTCTTTCGCCAAAGCATCGGGCGTACCGACCTGCCCGGTGGCAACCACCAAACCTTACTGCAAAGCATTCGCAGTCAACTATTTACTTTGCCGGACGACTACACCGTGTACGCCGGACACATGCAGCCAACGACCATTGGTTTTGAGAAAAAACATAATCCATTTTTGAAATCTTAACCCCCACGCAGCGCAATGAAACGCCACATTCCCAACGCCCTCACCTGTGCCAACCTCCTCTGTGGATGCGTGGGTATTGTGGAGGTATTTCATAATAACATGCTGCTGTCCTGCGCACTGATGGGCCTGGCAGCTGTATTCGACTTTTTTGATGGCTTTGCCGCCCGACTCCTGCGCGTGAGCTCCGAGATTGGAAAAGAACTGGATTCGCTCGCCGACATGACTACCTTTGGCGTACTTCCGGCCATCATTATCTACCAATTGCTGATGCGCAGCGTACCCGATCTGGCCGATATCTGGATTCCGAACCTGGCTTTTTTGATTGCAGTTTGTTCGGCCCTGAGGTTGGCTAAATTCAACATTGACCCCCGGCAGAGCGACTCGTTCATTGGCGTACCGACTCCCGCCAACGGGCTGCTGATCGCCTCTTTTCCATTCATCATTGAGTTTTATCCTGCCTGGGAATCGGTCATTGTTAACACTACGAACCTGCTGATTTTTACAGGAGTTATGTCATTTTTGATGATTTCAGAACTACCCCTTTTTGCCCTTAAATTCAAGTCTTTCGGCTGGAAAGGCAATGAAATCCGGTACCTGTTTCTGCTCGTATCGGCGGTACTTGTGCTCTTTCTGAACTTCCTCGCCGTTCCTATGATCATTGGCCTGTACATCCTGTTGAGTGCCGGACTGTGGATCAGTACCCGCAATACAGCAAAATCATCCTGAACCGGGAATTTTCATAGATGGAAAAGGCAACATTCACCAGCCCAACTTTGGGAAAAAGAAGTACCTGAATTGGTAAGCCGTATATTTTGTTGCATTTTTGCACCGAAAAATCATCCAAACATACCCGATCAACTTTTTAGCGCTACCTATCATGCAATTTGTTGCCAACATCAATATAATGCCCATTAAGGAAATTCTTGATCCACAGGGCAAAGCCGTAAAATTAGGACTGCATAACCTGGGAATTGATCAGGTAGATGACGTCAGAATTGGCAAACACATTACCATTCGGCTCGAAGCCGCCGATGCTGCCGAGGCGGAGTCCAAAGTAAAAACTGCCTGCGAAAAGCTGCTCGCCAACCTCATTATGGAGGAGTTTACGTATGATATACAGCCCGCCTAAATCGGGTTTATTCAAATCATTTCCTGCATTTTTATTTTTTTCTGGCCTGAAAACCCCGTCCCATGCCGCATGCACGTATTACCGGAGTTGGGTATTATGTACCCGAAAAGGTAGTAACCAATAACGACCTGACTCAATGGATGGAAACATCTGACGAATGGATTCAGGAGCGCACGGGCATTAAAGAACGTCGCTATTTTACCTACGGAAAAGAGACCAACGCAAGCATGGCTACGGCTGCTTCGCGCATGGCATTGACACATGCCGGACTTACACCAAATGAGGTAGACGTAATTGTGTACGCCACAATCACACCCGATTATTTTTTTCCCGGATCGGCATTCCTGATGCAGCGTGAATTGGGCATGGATGGAAAACCCGTCATTGACATTCGTGAGCAATGCTCGGGTTTTGTCTACGCACTTTCGATCGCCGATCAGTTTATAAAATCGGGCATGTACAAAACGGCCCTCGTGGTTGGGTCTGAAATACAATCTTCCTGGATTAATAAAAGTACCGCCGGGCGCAACGTAGCCGTTATTTTTGGCGATGGCGCAGGTGCTGCCGTCATGCAGGCTACCGACGATCCGACGCACCGGATTTTGTCCACACACCTGCATGCGGACGGTCGGTTTGCCGAGGATTTGTACGTAAAAGATCCCGGAAGCAGTCGCCCGGGCCGCTCAGCTACGAAAGAAATGGTCGACGAAGGTGGCTTTGACGTGGTTATGAACGGAAATGCGGTTTTCAAACATGCCGTACTCCGTTTTGGTGAGGTGATTGAGGAAGCACTCGAAGCAAATCAGTACACGGCAAACGACATCAGCCTGCTGATTCCGCATCAGGCCAACATCCGCATCAGCGACTACGTACGTCAGCAGCTTGGCCTTGCGCCTGAACGCGTGGTCAACAACATCGAGCGATTTGGAAATACCACTGCCGCTTCTATTCCAATTGCTTTGGCTGAGGCCTGTGAACAGGGACGTGTACAGTCCGGCGATCTGCTCTGTCTTGCCGCTTTTGGCAGCGGTTTTACGTGGGCATCGGCGCTGATTCGCTGGTAGTTTTTTTCAACACCTGGATAATCAAAATCATTCTAAACCTGTAAGATTGTTCTGAAACCTTACAGGTTTAGAGATTTAATAGTGTCCCGTAGCCAACATCACGAGCGTACAGGCTTCGAGCGGCTCGATCTCATGCTGTTTCAATAACTCTTCAAAATCCGGATTTTCTGTTCCGGGATTAAAAATTACCCGCTTCGGCGATAAACTAATCACAAAATCGTAGTACTCGGGCTGATTGCGCGGCCCTACGTATAGCGTAACCGTGTCAACATCCGGAAAGGGCAACTTTTGCGTTTCTATGGGCTCACCGGCTACCTCTCCGTCCCGAAGCCCCACCTGAACAATCGGATGCCCATATTGTTTTAATCGGTGAGCGGCAAGATACGCATAGCGACCGGGGTTGGTAGTAGCGCCAATGATCAGTGTCTTTTTCATGTGATTTTGTTTTTACTGATAAACCTTTTCGTTAGTCAAATACTTTTTGTCAGTAGTTCAGGTATCGAGGAAAATAAAGATAAAAATGTATACTAAAAATTCGGGCCCGGCCTATACTGAACTTGCCAATTGGTCTGGTTTAAGTAACCTAAAACTGCTTTAAATAGTGGATAAACAGCGATACTAAGGCATTCGTTATTTTTTTTCATAAATATTCAACATAAATTGACTAACCAATGTTTATAGTGAGTAGACATGCTATTTTGTGGAACTTTTCATAAACTAACTTAGAGAGGCATTCCTTTCTTGCTAGCTGTCAACCATTATTTTATTAAAAATTTACGTAAACAATCTCCTTAACTCCTGGTTTTGTTTAACTTATGTCTTATAAACAGTAAACATAAAAATCAACAGCCATTAACCTAACTGCCAATAACCCGATGAAAGAAACGAAGAATACTAAAAGCTTTTGGAATGAAGTGTGGGTTAGAATAAATTTTGAAGAAATTGAAAATGCGCCTCACTACGAAGTATCAAATTATGGCCGGTTAAAGAGTTTTCAGAGCGATCCGGAAGAAGGTACAATCATCAAGGGATCGGTCATTCAGGGGTATCGTTCGCTGAACATTCGTGTAACCGGAGGTCGCACTATAAATCGGTACGTTCATAAACTTGTAGCGGATTATTTTTTAAAAAAAACCAGTGATGAACAGAAGTACGTCATTCACCTGGATTTTGATAAACAGAACAACTTTCATCAGAACTTGAAGTGGGTTACTAAAACCGAAATGACGGAGCATAACCGCGAAAATCCAGCGTTCATCAATCGGGTGATGCCCCGCCGCACGAGCAATTATAAACTCACCGAAACGAAGGTACGGATGATCAAAAAACTGCTTAAGAATGAGAATAACCGGTTAAAAATGATTGCCAAGCAGTTTGGCATTACGCACACGCAACTCAACCGCATCCGATCGGGCGAGAACTGGAAACACGTAACGCTGGAAGATTAAGCACTTTTGGGGGCTGCGTCCTCCGTTTTTTCAAGCGGGATCGACAGAAAAAACGTAGTGCCTTTATCTACTTCGGTTTCGAACCAGATGCTGCCGCCGGCGTGTTCAATAATCCGCTTGGCCATCGCCAGTCCCAGCCCGCTGCCATCTACCCGGGTGGTGAAGTTTGGAAGAAACACCCGGTTTTTTATGGTTGGGGAAATCCCGCTGCCGTTGTCCTGAATTTCAATCATCACGGCTTCTTTGTGTACATACAATTTCATCCCAATCACAGCCGGGCGACCTTCGGGCACTGACTGCTTGGCGTTGATTATTAGATTTGTAACACTTGCCCCAAATTGCTTCCGATCTCCTTTTACGTATAAAGGTCCGGCCTGTACGTCGCGATTAAACGTAATATTTCGGTCGCTTGCGTAGAGTTCGTACGCCTTGTTTAGTACGGAAGTTACTTCAAAGACTTCTTTTTGGGGCGGTGGCATGCGGGCAATATCTGAGAAAGACTGCGCAATATGACCAATGTTGTCGATTTGGTCGATAATAGAGCCCATCGCTTTACTCACTTTTTCCAGTGCTTCGGGGTCATCGCGCCGGATTGTCCGCTGCAGCTGTTGCAAAGTCAGCTTCATGGGTGTGAGCGGATTTTTAATTTCGTGCGCTACCTGCCGGGCCATTTCACGCCAGGCCGATTGTTTTTCGGTGGTCGAAAGTACCTGCTTATTCTGTTCCAGATTGACCAGCATTTGATTGTATTTTTTGATCAGCGTACCGATTTCGTCGTTCGACTTCCACGGCAGCGGCTCATTCAGTTGATTAAGATTTGTCGTACTGATCCTTCGGGTTAAGACCCGCAGGGGCACAATCAGTAAATGTGCGGCCCAATACGAAACGAGCAGGAAGATCAGCAGCATGCCCGTAAATACAATGAGCAATGACGCCACAATTTCGATTATTTGCCGTTCGAGACTCGGTTTTGAATCAAAAAACGGAATTCCTACCACTCCCAACAACTCCTGATCAAAGGATTTAAGCCCGGCAAAGGCCGTACTGTACGTCATGCTTCCCAACGATTCGTTGAGCAATACCTGCGTTTCTTTTTGCTCAATAATCTGTTTTCGGGCAGAAGGATTAATTAATTCGGACAATAAACCACTTTGATAAATGAGCGGTTTGGACGATAAAAGCAAATAACCTGTGGTGTCGTAAAGATTAATTTCAAGATCCGCATCACGCGCAATTTGGGCGATTTGTTGTTCCAAATATGCCTCACTCATTTTTCCTTCCTTGAAATCTTCCATGTAACTCAGCACATTTGCCGAAATATTCTGACTAACTTTTAGGTATGTATCCTGCTGATTTTCTTCATAGTTGGAGCCAATAACCCGCAGGATCAGGAATAAAATCAGAAGTAACGGCAAAATAAAGGCAGCATTGAGCAACACCTGAATCTTAGTCGAGTATGTCAGCGGAAGAGCCGAAAAGCCGTAACGCAGCGCATGCCCCACGATTGCTACCGTAACCACCAACACCAAAATCAGGAATAGAAAGGAGAAATTGGCCATCATGCCCCGCCATTCCCACGACTTTGACGACACCACAATACTTCGCTGATCGCTGCCTGCCTGCCCAACATGACGAAACCCATGCAGGTCTTTGCCTTTGATGTATAAGGCCGAGTCACTTAGCAATTCGGATGGAAACTTCCGCTCGTAGTTATAGGCACCGCTGCTGTACATCTGTGACTCTTTTTCAAAAATGGCATAGCTATATTCTCGGGTTTCGGGGGCTTGTACAAACTGTTCGTCAAGTAGCAAATCCGGGTATTGTGCATGCGTGTTTTCTCCTCGCTGACACAGGTTCAGCAGAACATAGCCCAGAATTTCATCCTCTTGCCGAAGAGTCACGAAACCTGCGTATTGTTTCAGATTCTCTTTGAGCGTATCTCGAACCAAAAAAACCGAAGCATATTCGGTGGCGTTAGCCGGACTGTTGTATTTTTCCTGATAATAATTCCATGACCGGGCTCCGGCTTGCGAATCGAGCGGGTTTCCGGTTTTGTCAAAAGAAAAAATCTCCACCTCGTAGCGATTTTGATACTGATCGAGGTATTTATTTCGAATTCGCTGCTGAATAATCTCCCGCGCCAACGGTGGATTTTTGGCAAAAACGGATTTTAACTGAGTATCAGCTGCGATGAGATCGCTGCTTTTTTTGAGCAAAAACTCCGTAAAAAGATCATGCTCAGACAGCAACTGCGCCCCAAATTCCTTTTTATTCAACACATCCTTTTTGCTTTCCTGTATTTCTACCACGTAGGTAGTCAGGATGGCACATGCCAACGCACCCACGAAATAGTAAACCGTAGTGGCGTAGCGAAAGCCGAAAAAAGCCCTCGGCAGGCGACTCAGGTAAAGTACAAGGACATACCCGACGTGCACCAGGAAAATCCACTCGAAGGGGATGCGCAGGAGCCACGCCAGCAAAACAGTCAATAGGAAACTACCCGCCAAAATGGCAAGCCCGATTTTCAGTTCAGGATTGAGCCTGATGAAAACGCTCGTGACGAGGTTGATTACCAGAAAATAAATTCCGGAAAGAATAATAAAAATCAGAAGAGAAGTAAATTTCAGGGCACTGAAAGAAATACTCAGGGTGATGTCGAGGGTAAAAAATGATTTTTCATAAATATTAACTAACTCCCTGTAACACATGTAGTAAGCTACATAACCTACCAGCAGAATCAAACAGGAAAAAAATGCCTGAAACCCAATTCCGCTCCGGGTTAGTCGTCGGTAAGTTACGGTCCTGAAATAAACGCTGTTGATGTACACCATCACAAACCCAACACTCAGGCAATTGAGCAGCAGATCGCCGAGAGAAGGTGCCAAAAAAGAGCCTTGATAGTATTGAGGATTAAAAACTTTTCCTTCGTAGAAAGCAAACGGAATGGAAAAGCGCAGCATTAACCCCCGAACCAGCACAATAAAGAAAACCAACAGGCCCAATCCGAGCCCGTAGCGATGCCTGATCCGGAAGTAGCGAACAGATACAAACATATAAATCCCCAAAAACAAAATAGCCAGGGACACCCACAATAGTGTCTGAAAAGGAGCCATTTGATGGCGATACATGGGGTCGGTCGGTGGCTGTGTATAAAACAAAACCTGACCGTCTTTGGCACGAATCGCGCCTTTGCCCGAGGTAGCTTTGAGGCTTATGAGTGCCGGAGAAACCCTGAAAATCTGCGGATTGTAGCCCGAGGGCAAATTGGTCGTCTGATTTTTGAACAGGGAGTAAAGTTTAATAAAAGCAAAAATCCGGTAAGTAGTTTCGCCGATTTTTTTCTGCTCGCTTACCTGAATAAATTTCCCCTGTGAACTTTCAAAAGGGACAAGAGGTGAAAGCGGTTGGTTTTGAAGATAATCTTTGGTAATCAGCCGGTTATCTGACCACATTAAAAGCGTGGAATCCTGATAGACAAAGTACGGATAATTGCTTTTTACCAGCAATGTAGAAAAAGGCTTGTCCGTAGCAGGCAGCAAAGCTGCTACTTGTGCTATACTTTCCTGAGCCTGTTCAATTTCCTTTTGGAGGCGCACCTCCACCCCATGCAGATACGACTCGTCGGTAATTGACTCTTTATCTGCATAATAAAACCCAACCGCCAGCAATAGCGATATTGCGGCGGCGAGTAAAAAAAAGTATCTTTTGAAAAATTTGGACACTTCGCTGGATTTATAAACATAGGTTCAGGACCTAAAATCGTGCCAAAAATTGCATCCGCCGATTACAAAATTTAGATTGTGCTAACCGTAAACCCCCGGCCATTTTCACCCTCCTCATAATCAATGGTTGCCCCCAAAACATACATCAGATGGCGCTTATCAATAAAAACCTGAATTCCTTCGATGATGTATACCTGATCTTTGTCTGTGGCCGTATCAAAACCCAATAGAAAAGTGGCGCTGCACCCGCCGCCCCGCAGGCCTACCCGCAGGCCGTAGCTGTCGGGAATTTTGTTTGCCGTGAGTGTTTCTGAAATCTCCATTTTGGCCCGGGCCGAAATCTGAACCGGGGCTTCCAAAACGGTGTTGGTCTGTTGCAAATGATTTGTCATGCGTACCTGTTGTTTTTTTACGGAAAAGCAAAAGCGTTACAATCCTACAACCTTTCCTCGTAATTTTGCGTTTCGATTGGTGCAATGCCCCAAACGGACGCGTTGTTGACTCACGTGCTGGCTCAGGACAACATTCACGTATCTCATTTCCTGATTTTTGTAATTTACTATGGAACTTTATGCAATGATTACGCTTGTGATTCTCACGGGCATCGTCGTTTTTGGCCTTTATCTGATTCTGACTACGCTGGCTGAAAAGATTTTTGAAAAGCAAAGATGGGATATTCGCAGCAAAAATACGGAGATTATCCTGCCGCTCCGCATTCAGGCCTACGAGCGAATGTGCCTTTTTCTGGAACGCATCACGCCTAATCAGCTGTTGCTTCGTACGGTAGGTTCGGCTTCCAACGCTCTCGAATTTCAGCAAATTCTGTTGCAGGAAATCCGCGAGGAACTCAACCATAATCTGGCGCAGCAGCTGTACATGAGCCACGACACCTGGGAACAGATCATCAAGGCCGTCAACGAAGTACAGGCGCTGATTAATCAGGCATCCGAAGAAGTACAACCCGAAGCACCGGCCAACGACCTGGCACGTAAAATTTTTGAGCGTGTCATTCAGCAGGAAGTGCAGCCCTGTACACAGGCACTAAAAGTTGTGAAAGAAGAGATTCAACGTATTTTTTAATTCATGAAAGCCGTTCCCTGAACGGAAATTTTCGTTTACCCCTTTACATAATACATGCTTTATCCCAAAAATCTGGAACAAAAACTTGGTTTTGACCGCCTGCGCGAATGGCTGCGTGAGGCCTGCGTAAGCTCGCTAGGCCGTGCTTTTGTGGACAAAATCCGTTTTTCAGATAACTTCGGACTAGTTGATAAACTCGTCCGACAAACCGCCGAAATGCGCCAAATCATGCAAATCGGGCAGGATTTCCCTTCTCAAAATTACCTGGATGCAACTCCGTACGTTCAGCGTGCGGCCATAGAAGGCACAATGCTGATGCTGGACGAGTTTTTTGACCTGAAAGTTTCGCTGGCAACCATCCGCCAATGCCTGCGTTTTTTTGAAGATCAGGAAGCTGACGCCTATCCGCTCCTGGGCGAATACGCCAAAACGATTCGGGTGGAGCGCACCGTTACGGATGCCATCGACCGGATCATTGACGAACGGGGGCATATTCGTGACAACGCTTCGCCAGAGCTGATTCAGATCCGACGGCGGCTTATTTCCGAGCAGGTGTCAGTTCGTAAGCGCCTCGACAGCATGCTGCGCATGGCCAAAAACAGCGGCTGGATCAGTGAAGATGTGTCGCTAACGGTCCGAAACGGACGCATGGTAATTCCGATTGCGGCCGAGCATAAGCGAAAATTTAAAGGGTTTGTCCACGACGAATCGGCTACGGGCCAAACGGTTTTTATTGAACCAACCGACGTTCTGGAAGCCAATAATGCCATTCGTGAGCTCGAATACGAAGAGCGCCGCGAGATCAACCGCATCCTGACGCGTCTCACCGATCAGCTGCGGCCGTATGTTCCCGAACTTTTGAAAGCGTATCAGTTTTTGGGTTTGATGGATTTTCTGCGAGCCAAAGCCAAATTAGCCGCCGAAATGGACGCAATTAACCCGCCTTTTGAAAATAAACCCGCCGTAGTCTGGCACAACGCCCGGCATCCGCTGCTGCATCTGACGTTTCGTAAAGCCAATAAAAGCGTCGTACCGCTCAGCATTGAGCTACATCCCAAACAGCGAATTCTGATTATTTCGGGACCGAATGCGGGAGGTAAATCCGTGGCCCTCAAAACCGTTGGTCTGATTCAGTACATGTATCAATGCGGTTTGCTGGTGCCGATGCGGGAAGATTCGACAATGGGTTTTTTCCAAAATATTTTTATTGATATTGGTGATGAACAATCGCTTGAAAATGATCTGAGTACGTACAGCTCGCACCTGACTAACATGCGGCAGTTCGTGACTCTGGCCACGAAAAAGACATTGTTTCTGATTGATGAATTTGGCACCGGAACGGAACCCGGTTTGGGCGGCGCTATTGCCGAAGCAATTCTGGAAGACCTGACGCAGTCGGGAGCCTATGGCGTGATTAATACCCACTACACCAATCTGAAAGTGCTGGCCGACAAAACCGATGGGCTTGTCAACGGGGCAATGCGCTTTGATGGCGAACACTTGGAACCGCTCTATCAACTCGAAATTGGCCGTCCGGGAAGTTCGTTTGCGTTTGAAATTGCTACCAAAATCGGTTTGCCGAAAGCTATCATCGAAAAAGCCAAACAAAAACTGGGAACGCAGCAGGTTAATTTTGAAAAATTGCTGAAAGAACTGGACATTGAACGGCGGGTGTTTACTGAAAAAAACCTGGAAGTAGGAATCAAAGAGCGCAAACTGGCGCAGCAACTTGCCGAATATACCGCGCTGAAAACAACGCTGGAAAACAACGAAAAACGGATTGTCAATGAGGCTAAACAAAAAGCCAAATTGCTGGTCAGTGAAGCCAATCAGCGTATTGAAACCACGATTCGGGAAATCAAGGAAAGTAAAGCCGACCGCGAGATTACGCGCGAAGCCCGCCAAACGCTCGAACAGTTTAACAAAAAAGAACTCAAACCCGAGCTCGTAGAAGAAATCCTGCCCGATGAGGTCGAGTTTGAACCCGAAACCGGCGCAATTGTGGCAGGAAGCTACGTCCGGATAATCGGCCAAACGGCCGTAGCCGAAGTACTTTCGCTCAAAGGGAAAGATGCCGAAGTCAGAATTGGCGATCTTAAATCGACCATGAAGCTGAATCGTCTGGAAAAAGTTTCTAACAAAACCTATCGGGAAGTTACGGGCGAAAAGAAAATCCGTACCGCCACCGGCGGCGTAGACCTGAACGAACGTCACCTGAATTTTAGCTTTAATCTGGATATTCGGGGCAAGCGTGGCGAAGAAGCTTTGGGAGTACTGGATCAGTTTATGGACAACGCCCTGATGCTCGGCTACGACGAACTACGTGTGGTACACGGCAAAGGCGACGGTATTTTGCGGACGCTCGTTCGCAATCATTTGCGAAGCTACAAACAAGTGACCTCCATGCAGGATGAACACGCCGACCGCGGTGGGGCCGGCGTTACAATTGTGAAACTACGGTAGCAACTGCGATTAATTCAAAAATAGCTCATCAACCAACAGCAACGCTTTGTTGCCTTTGCTCCGGTGCCACGCCGGAATTGCGGTCAATGGCCTTGCCACAATTTTAAGATATTTGACCGAAACAGGTACACAACTGCCCTGCGCTATTTTTAGCGTGGGGCTGTCGCCTTTCGCGGGCATTGGTGGTTTTAGTTTCATCAAAAGCTTCACGTGTTCGGGGTCGTTGCCGCCCCAAACTTCCACCCACTCGGGCGGAAAAATCCCGGTATCCTCTTCAATCATGTAGTGCAGGCCAAAGGATGAAATCGTGACCGGGTTGTCAAACCGGGCTTCTACGCCCATATCCTGCGCCCGGGCACCGGCCCAGAAATTGGCCCAAGCCGGATTGTTCGCACCGATTGCCCCGAGTTTTCCATCAAAAAATGTATGCGCACCCTCTGCAAGGTGAACGCGGTTGAGCGGATAGAGCAGCCGCAGGCTGTCGGGCTGAAAAGAATTTTTCAAAAAATCAAACGAAACGGACGAACTGCCATACCACCCTTTTTTGAAGGCACGAGCCACGAGCTTCGTGTTTTCTGTAATGATTAAACTTTTGAAAACCGGGCTTGTCAGGCTATCGGGTTCGCTGCCGTCGGTGGTGTATCGAATCTCCACATCCCGAATCGGGTGCATGAGTTTGACTGGTAGTTTTTGGTTAAAAACCAGCGTTTGATTCTGAACCTGCGGCGGATTGAGCTGCAATGGTGCGGCACTCTCTTCCTGAAAACCCAAAGCAAACGAGATACCGGGAAACAATTTTTGGAGTTTGGTCTGCTCCTGCGGCGTCAGATCAGTATCCCACACACTCACCTGTTTGAGCGATTTGAGTTGGGGTAAATTCTTAGCCAACTGTCCGAACGTAACCTTCGTACCGGTCAGTGTAAGCGTGTGCAAAGAAGGCAGCGCGCTTAGTTTGGGAAGCGTGGTTCCGGCTATTTCCGTAAAATTCAGGTTTAGTTTCCGAAGGTTTTTGAAAGAAGCTATCAGATCCAAATCGGCATCGGTGACCGGCATTTTGGCCAGCGTAAGCGACACCACCTGCTCCTGAATTTCCAGCAATTCTTCCAGAGTTTTGCGGGAAAATTGCGCCTGATTGTACACATTGACCGCCACCGCGGGTGAGCCAACGGCCAATGGCGCTATGGTTCGGTAGTCGGTTTGCAGGCGTGCGAGGGTTTGGGCGTCGGCTGGTTCAAACGCATACCGTTCCTCGGGCAGCGTAGCCGGACTCAACAGGCGGGACGCTACAAGTCGCAGGGAATCAGTAGCGGGCAGATCGGTTATTTTTAGTTTAAAATTTGCTTTTGCCTGTATCCACAGCGCAAGCAGTGTTTTTTCTTCCTCGGTTAGCTGCACTTTTCCCGTTGGCGGCATGTGCTTTTTTTCATTCATGGGCAAATGAATGCGTTGCAGCAGCAAACTAATTTCCGGATTTCCCGCCACAAAAAGCTTTCCTGATTTTCCCCCTTTCAAAAGTGCCTCCTGACTTACGAGCAGCAGCTCCCCTTTCTGTTTATCTTCGTTGTGACAGCTGATGCATTTCTGTTCCAAAATAGGCTGAATGACGTGCTCAAACACAATAGCATCTTCCAGGGCGACGGTCGTTGTCAGAGTTTTTGTTTGGAAAGGTGCCAGTACGTAACCTTCGCCGTGGGTAAGCGTAGCCCCTAAATGCCCCGTGACGATCAGCCCGACTACTACAAAAACGGACGCCACCCGGGCGAACGTTTGACTGATGGGTCGAATATAAATCAAAAAATAGGTACCAATCCCCGCAAAATACAACCCTGAGCCTGTCCATTTGTGTCCCTGCAACGGTTCTGCCGCATAGCCGCCTTCCTGAGAAAGAAAAATACCAAATACTACGGTAACTCCTGCCAAAAAAACGCCTGTCAAATAGATGGTTCGACTTAACTGCTGCACCACCAAACGCCCTGCGGCATCAAACTGATTTTCAAAAAAACTCATCAGCAACGCCACCACAAGCAACACAATCGGGAAATGAAGCAGCAGCGGGTGCAGCCTTCCCGCCGATTGCAGCCACAGTGGCAGCATCAGTTTGGATTCAAAGAGCAGTAAAAACGCAATGAAAATGCCCATTGCGACCAGGATTTGCTCTGCCAGTATCCGAATTTTTTGATTCATCAAAAATAAAATTGAATTGAAAAAAGGAGGTAAATAGCTGTTAGGCCACTAGCTATTAATTTTTTATCTATTTGATTGTCAATTATTTACAAACAATATTAGCCAATCATTTAATGAAACCAAATTATGTACTGAAAATAATTAAGCAGAATTGAAATAAACTATTTTACAATAAGAATTTATTCTAATAACCTGAAAATCAATAATATGAAAGAGCTACTCGCTAAATGATCATAGCTAGTCAACCCGGCAGATTTTCAGCTAATAATATCGCGCACGACTTTGCCCGAAATATCCGTCAGGCGGTAGCGACGACCCAGATGTTTAAAAGTAAGTTTTTCATGATTCAGACCCAGCTGATGCAGGACAGTTGCCTGAAAGTCATGCACATGCACCGGATTTTTAGCAATATTATAGCCCAGTTCATCCGTTTCGCCATAGACCATTCCCGGTTTTATACCGCCTCCGGCCATCCAGATCGTGAAGCATCTCGGGTGGTGGTCGCGGCCATAGTTTTCGGGTGTCAGCTTCCCCTGAGTATAGCTCGTCCGGCCAAACTCCCCGCCCCAAATCACCAGCGTTTCGTCCAGCAGTCCCCGCTGTTTCAGGTCGGTCACAAGCGCTGCCGACGCCTGATCTACGTCCATGGCCTGTTTGGTAATTTCAAAGGGCAGATTGCCGTGCTGATCCCACCCCTGATGATACAACTGCACAAAACGAACACCATTTTCCGAAAGTTTTCGAGCCAGCAGGCAGTTGGCAGCAAAGGTCCCCGGCACCAGGCAATCAGGGCCGTAAAGTTTGATAATCGCATCCGATTCTTTGGATAAATCCATCACTTCCGGTACGGCGGTTTGCATACGGTAGGCCATTTCGTACTGCTTCACTTTGGCAGCAATTTCGGGATCGCCAAATTCCTTGTACGACAAATCGTTCAGCTCAGCCAACTGATCCAGCATGTCCCGACGTTCGTGGCGGTTCATGCCTTCGGGATCGCGCAGGTACAGCACGGGATCTTCGCCTTTGCTAAACTGCACGCCCTGATGCACCGAATCCAGAAAACCATTGGACCAAAGCTTGGAATAGACACCCTGACCGTTGCCCACGCCGCGCGAAAGCAACACCGTAAAGTTGGGCAAATTCTTATTTTCATTCCCCAATCCATAGCTCAGCCACGAACCCATACTCGGGCGGTTGCCCTGCTGCGAGCCCGTTTGCAGGAACGTCAGCGCCGGATCGTGGTTGATCGCTTCGGTGTACATAGAGCGAACAATGCACAGATCATCGACAATTTTGGAAGTATAGGGCAACAAATCGCTGATCCAGGCACCTGCCTGCCCGTATTGTTTAAAATCCACAAAAGAGCCAACAAGCGGAAAGGACTCCTGATTGGCAGTCATGCCCGTGAGCCGTTGCGTGCCCCGAACAGAAGGCGGAATCTCCTGCCCTACCATTTCCCGCAGTTTTGGCTTGTAGTCAAACAACTCCTGCTGCGAAGGTGCGCCATTTTGAAACAGGTAAATTACCCGCTTTGCTTTGGGTGCAAAATGCGGGATTCCGGCGCTGAGTGGATCATCATCGCCTGTGTTTTTAAATAAATCGGGCATCAGCAGCGAGCCCAGCGCCACACTACCCAGGCCCAGGCTCATGGTGGATAAAAACCGGCGGCGGTTGAAACTGAATCCGTGTTCGAGTATTTCCTTTTCCATCGTACATATTTTTACCAAAACCCTTCCTTACGTTCGGGTAATGGTTTCTTCCAGGTTATAAAGTGTTGAAATCACCCGCATGAGGGCGGCCACCTGCCGGCTGTTTAGTTTTTCGGGTAGTGGATACTCTCCTACCGAAAGCGCCTTTTGGGCGGCAGTTTCGGTCATCGTTTGAAGTTGTTTCTGGTAAAAAGCGTCCAGAATTTCCGTTTCTTTATCCGTAGGTTTCCGACACACGATGCGTCGAAAAGCCTGCACAATTTTTTCTTTATCTGTCGATTTTTCCTGCAACAACCGGGCGGCCAACACCCGCGAGGCTTCCAGAACGGCGGGGTCATTCATCATAACCAATGCCTGCAAAGGCGTGTTGGTTTTCAGTCGTTTGACTTCGCACAAATCGCGGTTGCTGGCATCAAAAATACTCATAACCGGAGGCGGAACGGTTCGTTTGATGAGCGTGTACATGCCCCGGCGATACAGCCGTGATCCGTGATCCTGCACATAAATTGACAGCAATCCGCGTCCGGACGTAGCTCCTTCCCACAAGCCCGGCGGCTGATAAGGCTTGACACTCGGCCCGCCAATTGTTCGAACGAGCAGCCCGCTACTTGCCATAACCAAATCTTTAATATGTTCTGCATCAATGTGATACCTTGACGAACGGGAAAGGTAAATATTCTCAGGATCTTTTTTGAGTTGCTGTTCCGATACCACCGCCGATTGCCGATAGGTCGCCGACATCACGAGTTGTTTGACCAGACGTTTGATATTCCATTGATTTTCCATAAAATCCACCGAAAGCCAATCGAGCAGAGCCGGATGCGTGGGCAGGTCGCCCTGCATGCCAAAATCGCCCGACGTCTTGACCAGCCCGCGTCCAAAAAATTCCTGCCAAATTTGATTAACAAAAACCCGGGCGGTCAACGGATTTTGGGGGTCAAACAGCCACTGCGAAAGCCCCAGCCGGTTTTTGGGATAGCGTGGACTGAAAGGCAAAATAGCTTTGGGCGTGCCGGGTTGCACTTCTTCGCCGGGCGCGTCGTATACTCCCCGCAGCAGGACGTGCGTTTTGCGGGTGCTGTCGAGATCGCCCATGACAGAGACAATCAGACGGTTGGTATCGGGCTTGTTCACAAACCGCAGCACCGACTGAATGTCTTCGTCACTGATTTCCATCAGAGGTTTTTTGGCGTAGGTTTCCGGCCCGCCAATGACGGACTCAATCCCGACTTCCTGCACATTGTTAAAAAACGCAAAGAGTTGGTAGTATTCTTTTTGGGAAAATGGATCGTACTTATGATCGTGGCAATGCGCGCATTCCATCGTCACGCCGAGCAGGGCTTTGCCAAAAAGATCGCTGCGGTCTGTTACGTACGACAATCGGTACTCTTCCTGAATGACGCCACCTTCTTCGGTAATCTTATGGTTTCGATTAAAGCCCGTGGCCAGCAATTGCTCTTTGGCAGCATTGGGCAGCAAATCTCCGGCGAGTTGCCAGGTTACAAACTTTTTATACGAATAATTTTTATTGAACGCATGAATCACCCAATCGCGCCAGGGCCACTGCGTGCGGTAGCCGTCGTCCTGATATCCGTGTGAATCGGCATAGCGGGCTACGTCGAGCCAATGCACGGCCATTCGTTCGCCGTAAGCAGGATTATTTAAGAGTTCGTCGACTACTTTTTCGTAGGCCTTTGGGGAATTATCCGCCAAAAAACGATCCATTAGTTCGACGGTAGGCGGCAGTCCGGTCAAATCGAGCGATACACGTTTCAGGAGGCGTTCGCGATCAGCTTCCTGGTTGGGCTTCAAGCCTTTTTCTTCCAGTTTGGCCTGCACAAAAAAATCTATTTCATTGATCGCCCGAGACTCGTCTGCCACTTTGGGGAGAGTTGGTCTTTTTGGTGGCACAAAAGCCCAGTGTTTTTCGTAGTTCGCACCCTGTTTTATCCATTTTTCGAGCAGCGCAATTTCCTCAGATGAAAGCCGAAGGTTGGATTCTACGGGCGGCATTAGTTTGGTAGAGTCAGTCGTAGAAATGCGAAGGTACAGCTGCGATAGCTCCGGCTTACCCGCCACAAGCGCATGCGCCGAAGGGTTTTCTTTTAAAGCCTTAAAGGCCTCTTCGGCTACATCCAGCCGAAGGCCCGCTTCCCGTTTATTTTCGTCGGGACCGTGGCAGGCAAAACATTTATCTGAAAGAATAGGACGAATATCGTAGGTATAGCTAACGGTTTCGGGCAGCTTTTTTCCATTGGTAAAAGTCGCTGAACCGGACCGACAGGCAGCGAACCAGCAGGAAACCAAAAAACCCAGCAAGACAACGATTTGTAAACGTTTTTGCCACATACCCATAAAATCCATGAAGAGTGAAGAGAATTCGCAGGAGAATTTTCCTGATTTTTTTGAAATAAAAAGTCGGAATTATGCTATTCTACTACAATTTATGCGAATCAGGCTATGAAAGCCCTGTTTTCTATATTTCCTGAATTTTATATACTTCTGCTACAAATATTTCGCCCGGCGTGGAATGCCTCTCCGAGGCTTGGATGTACGTTCGCTAAAACTCTACGAACAAGCCTCGGAGAGGCGTAACATTTGTAGAAAAATAAATCACCCAAACGAACAAGCCTCGGAGAGGCGTAATATTTGTAGAAAATAAATCACCCAAACGAACAAGCCTCGGAGAGGCGTAACATTTGTAGAAAAGTAAATCAACCAAACGAACAGCCTCGGAGAGGCGTAATATTTGTAGGAAAACAAATCAACCAAACGAACAAGCCTCGGAGAGGCGTAACATTTGTAGAAAAATAAATCAACCAAACGAACAAGCCTCGGAGAGGCGTAACATTTGTAGGAAAATAAATCACCCAAACGAACAGCCTCGGAGAGGCGTAATATTTGTAGAAAAATAAATCAACCAAACGAACAGCCTCGGAGAGGCGT
>NZ_SMJU01000015.1:0-86947 GCF_004348825.1 Arundinibacter roseus | reverse complement strand
CCAAACGAACAAGCCTCGGAGAGGCGTAACATTTGTAGGAAAATAAATCACCCAAACGAACAGCCTCGGAGAGGCGTAATATTTGTAGAAAAATAAATCAACCAAACGAACAGCCTCGGAGAGGCGTAACATTTGTAGGAAAATAAATCACCCAAACGAACAAGCCTCGGAGAGGCGTAACATTTGTAGGAAAATAAATCACCCAAACGAACAGCCTCGGAGAGACGTAACATTACATCAGGCGGACTTTTCCTACAAATACATTTCTATCTTCTGAAACTGCGTTGGAAACTGTACGATACAAAAAAACGCCCCGAAAGCACAACGGCTATTCGGGGCGTCTTAAACGTACTCAATTAAACCAGCAAGGTTTAAAGAAAACTTATCAGGCAATCGCGGCTTTACTCGCTTTGCGGCTACGCATCCAGAAAAACAGGATAGTAAAGGCAACGATAAGAATAATCGGGAACGTGGTCATATTTAACAAAGTAGCCTGACCTGCCTGCAATTCAAGCGCATCGCCACTCAACCCCTGAGCAGCCAAAGTTGCCCGGTTTTCATCAATCCATGAACCAATAATCGGCTGGAAGATTGCGGTTGAGAACATACCCATACCACCAACGAGTGAAAGGCCTAACGCACCGCTCAAAGGAACTTTTTCGGCGATAAATCCAAGCATAGTTGGCCAGAAATAGCACACACCCAGCGCAAAAAAGATAGCGGCTACGTAAGCCATAGCGCCTGTTTGGCTACTGAAAAGATAGATTCCGATGGTTGTAAAAACAGCCGAACCAAGCAATACACCCGTTTGGCCAAACTGACCAATAACCGGACCGCCAAAAAAGCGACCAACGGCCATAAGTCCCGTAACAAGTGCAAGAATCAACAAGGGTTCTGCACCACTTTTACTCAAAATGATGGCAGTCCACTGTTGAGGGCCGAATTCCGAAATAGCCGTGAGGGCCATGCATAGGAAAATAAAAATAAACAACGGATTAACCATTCCCCGGAGGTTTTCCGAGAGAGAGGTAGCCCCTTCCACTTTGGCTTTTGGAAAAGCCTGCCCCCAAAACAGAAAAGCATAGATTAGCGTTGGAAACATGATGATCCAAATCTGCGCCTGCCAGTCGAGGTTCATTTTGGTCATTGCCAGAGAAATCAAGCTACCGACTACGATACCACCGGGAAACCACATGTGGAAACGACTCAACATCTTATTCATCTTTAATCCCGAATAAGAATCGGCGATCATGGGGTTACAGGCCGCTTCTGTACAGCCATTCCCGATTCCGATACACAGCGTAGAAACCAGAAGACCTACGTAGCCCGTTGCGTAAATGGTCAGCAAAATACCGGCTGTGTGCATAATAAAAGCCACCATCATGATGATCCGTGGCCCGACGGTATGATAGACGAGCCCACCGATAATCATGGCAATCGGGAAACCATAAAACCACATGGAGTTTATAAAACCCAGCTGTTCAGCACTTAATCCAAATTGATCACCAAGCTGCGGTAAAATACCTGCCCGAATCGCAAAGGAAAAAGCGGTGGTAATAAGCGCAAAGCAACTGCCTAGAAAAAGGCGATCTGCATTGACATTTTGATTCATAATACAATAAAGGGTTTAGTGAAAAAGGATAGGTTGATTGAAATGATTCTGTAAGTTTTGTCCAAAAACTTCGTAAAAAAAAGAAATAGGCATCATTTCTACTAATATCTGTACGGTCTATTCTCCGATTTTTTTGAAGTTGTTACCTTTGTAAGAAGTAAGAGTAGGTGATGCTACTCCTTTTTTGACAAATTTTATCAACATAAACCTTTAACCTAACTAGTGATGTCTAGAAAAATACGCATGGGAATGGTGGGGGGAAGTATGGACGCCTTTATCGGCGGTGTACACCGCATAGCGGCTGCCATGGATGGCGAAATTGAGCTCGTTTGTGGTGCTTTCAGTTCTAGTCCCGAAAAATCAAAAGCTACCGGTGAAGCTCTTTACCTGCCCGCTGAGCGCGTGTACGGCAGTTTTGAAGAAATGATCCTGAAAGAAAAACAATTGCCCGAAGGCGAGCGCATGGATTTCGTTTCGATCGTAACGCCCAATCACGTGCATTTCCCTCCGGCCAAACTGGCGCTCGAAAACGGCTTTCACGTCGTATGTGATAAACCCCTGACCCACGACACGGCTGACGCCGAAGCCCTCGTGAAAGTGGTAGAAGAAAGTGGACTAATTTTTTGCCTGACGCATAATTATACCGGCTACCCCATGGTAAAGGAAGCGAAACATCTGATCAAATCAGGGGCGTTGGGCACTATACGTAAGGTAGTTGTGGAATATCCGCAGGGCTGGCTCTCGACGCTCGTGGAAGCTACCGGCCAAAAACAAGCCTCGTGGCGCACCGACCCGGCTCGTTCGGGTGCAGCGGGTGGTCTTGGCGACATTGGCACGCATGCCGAAAACCTGGCTGAATATATTACCGGACTCCGCATTACAGAAGTCTGTGCCGACCTGACCATTTTTGTAGAAGGCCGACAACTCGATGACGACGCCAACGTGCTGCTACGGTTTGACAACGGTGCCAAGGGCATTTTGCAGAATAGTCAAATTTGCAACGGCGAAGAAAACGACCTGAACATCCGCGTATATGGGGAGTACGGCGGCCTGGAATGGAATCAAATGGAACCCAATACGCTAATTCACAAAACGCAGGAAGGCGTTCGGATTCTGCGCACGGGCAAGGGGAATTTGTCGGAAGCCGCACAGGTGCATACGCGCACACCGGCGGGCCACCCGGAAGGCTACCTGGAAGCATTTGCCAATTTGTATCGCAATTTTGCTTTTGCGTTGCGGGCTCGCTGGGAAGGAAAAAAACAGGATCCACTCTATGATTTCCCAACGGTTTACGATGGCATTCGGGGTATGAAGTTTATTGATACTGTGCTTACTTCTGACAAAACAGAAACGAAGTGGACGAAATTTCTGGATTGAGATTTTAAAAAATCTGTTCAAAAATCATCCTCAATACCAGTAGTTTAGATATAAATAATTGAATCGCTCGCATACTTTTTTCCTTTAACCAATAACATACCAAATGACCAAAATTAAAGTAGGAGTTGTAGGAACCGGATTTATTGGCCCCGCTCACATTGAGGCCCTGCGCCGATTGCCCAACGTTGAAGTTGCTGCCTTATGCGAAGTTACAGCCGAGTTGGCTGCTGAAAAGGCAAAAGCGCTGGGAATTGAGCGTTCGTATACGTTCGATGAGCTGTTGAAGCAGGAGGATATTCAGTGTGTACATATTTGTACGCCCAATTTTTTACATTATTCTCAATCCAAAGCGGCACTGTTGGCCGGAAAGCACGTGGTCTGTGAAAAACCTTTGGCCAAAGACCTTGCCGAAGCCGAAGAACTCGTTCAATTGGCTGCCGAAACCGGGTTGGTCAATGCCGTGCATTTTAACCTGCGTTACTACCCGTTGGCCCGCCAAATGAAAGTGATGCGCGAAAAAGGCGAGTTGGGCGATGTGTATTCGGTCATTGGGTCATATTTGCAGGATTGGCTTTTTTACGAAACCGACTACAACTGGCGCCTCGAACCCGACAAATCGGGCGACTCGCGCGCTATTGCCGATATTGGCTCACACCTGATGGATATTCTCGAATACATTACGGGGTTGAAAACAGTAGCTGTGATGGCCGATTTCAATACGATTCATAAAACCCGGAAAAAGCCACTCAAACCCGTGGAAACGTATTCGGGCAAGATGCTCAAACCCGAAGATTATGCGGACGTACCCATCACGACGGAAGATCATGCCAATGTATTGCTGCGGTTTGACAACGGCAACCGGGGCGTCATTACGGTTTCGCAGGTATCGGCTGGTCGAAAGAACCGCATGAGTTTTGAAATCTCGGGCTCCAAAAAGACGTTCAGCTTCTGCTCCGAAACGCCCAACGAACTTTGGATTGGCAACCGTGACGGCTACAACGAAGTGCTCATGCGTGATCCTTCGCTCGTTCACCCCGAAGCGCAATCGGTCATTTCGTTTCCCGGCGGCCACAACGAAGGCTTTCCCGATACCTCCAAGCAGATGTTTAAGGAAGTATACGCCGCCATTGAAGCCGGAAAACAACCCGAAAACCCAACGTTCCCAACGTTTCAGGATGGTTATCGCGAGCTTTTGATCTGCGAAAAAATCCTGGAAAGCCACCGGAATCAGGCGTGGGTAGAAGTATAATTTATTCACATTGTGTGACTAATCGCAGAGGATTTTTCTGCGATTAGTCGCTTTTTTTACCCTTAACAACAAATCAATAACTATGAAAACTATAAAAGGACCTGCTATATTTCTGGCGCAGTTTATGGGCGACGAAGCCCCGTTCAATTCGCTGGATTCGATTGCGCACTACATGGCCGAACTGGGTTATCAGGGCGTACAAATCCCGACCTGGGATGCCCGCTGCATTGACCTGAAACAAGCGGCTGAGTCAAAAACGTATTGTGATGAGTATCAGGGAAAATTGCGGGATATTGGCGTTGAAGTAACCGAACTTTCTACGCACTTGCAGGGACAGCTGATTGCGGTACATCCAACCTACGACGCTATGTTTGACGGGTTTGCAGCTCCCGAGGTTCGCAACGACCCAAAAGCCCGTACCGAATGGGCCGTGCAACAGCTCAAATGGGCCGCACAGGCTAGTCAAAATATGGGGTTGAAATCATCGGTTACGTTTTCAGGAGCGTTGGCGTGGCCCTTTTTGTATCCGTGGCCGCAGCGCCCTGCCGGCCTGATTGAAACCGCTTTCAAAGAATTGGCTACCCGTTGGTTACCTATCTTGGATGCCTACGAAGACGCGGGCGTGGATGTTTGCTACGAGCTACACCCCGGTGAAGATTTGTATGATGGTGCTACGTTTGAGATGTTCCTGGATTATGTAGGCGGTCACAAACGAGCCAATATCAATTATGACCCCAGCCATTTTGTGTTACAACAACTTGACTATCTGCATTTTATTGATCTGTATCACGAAAGAATCAAGGCGTTTCACGTAAAAGATGCAGAGTTTAACCCAAATGGACGGCAGGGCGTTTACAGCGGATATGCCGGATGGGCTGACCGCGCCGGACGTTTCCGTTCGCTGGGTGATGGGCAGGTAGATTTTGCGGGAATTTTCTCCAAGTTATCTCAATATAATTACGATAGCTGGGCTGTTCTCGAATGGGAATGCTGCATTAAGTCCCCTACGCAGGGAGCGGCCGAGGGAGCGCCATTTATCGCCAATCATATTATTGAAGTAACCGAGAAAGCATTTGATGATTTCGCAGGAACAGGCGCCGATGAGGCGTTCAACCGCAAGGTGTTGGGCTTGTAATATTGTTCATTGATCGGGTCTCTCCAAAAAACTGTTTTTGGAGAGACCCGTTTTTTTATCTTTACACCGAAAAATCACGGATCAGTACCTCACGCAGCGAAGTAGGCTTTTCTCCCGTAACCTGCTCAATATCATTGGTCAAAAAACTCACCGTTCCGGTTTTGATCATGCCATAGACCGGCAACATGTAGTCAGCAATAAAAGGCGGTGCGCCAGCGGCGGACAACGTTGCCCGAAACTCTTCTTCCGACGGATTCAGGTAAGTAATTTGTTTCCCCAAAACTTCCGTCAGAATTTGGGCTGCTTCCTGATAGTCAAGTAAATCCGAACCGGTAAGGCGGTAGATTTTCCCAGAATGTCCATCCTCATTCAGGACTTGTGCCGCAACTTTGGCAATATCGCGTACATCCACAAACCCAACTTTCCCGTCTCCGGCTACTACATAAATAATCCCTCGTTGGGTTACGTTTTCGTATTCAAAGTTTTTGAAATTTTGAGCAAAAAAGGATGGTTGCAGAATTGTAAAATCAAATCCTTTTCGCTGAATATACTCTTCCACGATCCCATGAAACGCCAATCCTCCGCCTAAACTCTCATTGCCAAGCGCCGAAAGATAGACAACACGCTTAATGCCTTTTTCCCACAAAAAATCCAGAAAAGGAATCATCGTTTCTTCCATATGAAACCTCAACGGAGGCCCTAAAACAAATACAGCATCCACTTCGGATGTAGGCGTTTCAAAGGTTTCCGGTTGGTCAAAATCCAGATTTACCCATTGCTCCTGCCCTATTCCGAGGGTTTGGGCTGCTTTTGAAAATTCACGCGAACCGGCTACAAACGTTGTGTCGTTTGCCTGCAACTGCCGGATTAATTCTTTCCCAATAGTTCCGGTTGCACCGGTGATCAATACTTTGTTGCTCATCATTTTGTTTGAATTTAATTATTAGTTATTTTTAGTAACTCAAAACTAAATAGTAACTAATGGATTTAAAAGAGGGCACAGCACTCATACCTGGTACCATGGAAGTAACTAATACAGAGGATAAAAAACTTAACCCCGAAAAAAATTTACATTTAATTTTTGCGCGCGCCCGCAATCAGGAGTTGGCGTGTCCGGTTCGGGACGTTATTCATAGAATCAGCGACAAATGGAGTCTGCTTTCCATTTTGGCGTTGGGTTCTCGCGGAACATTACGCTTCAATGAGTTAAAAAAAGAAATTGGGGATGTTTCTCAGCGCATGCTCACCGTTACCTTGCGGAATCTGGAAACGGATGGATTTGTAACCCGAACACTTTTCCCCGAAGTTCCGCCACGGGTAGAGTACACACTCACTGATTTGGGAAAAGGGCTACTTCAGCAGGCCCTCTTATTGGCTGATTGGGCCAATGATGCATTACCCGAGATTGTGGAAAGTCGTAAGAAGTTTACAAAAAAGTAAATAGAAGGAATAACAAATCGCACCTTACAAATTAATTATACAAACTAGTTACTTAAATGGTTTATATTCAATCTAACGACTTAGCCTTTTTGAGTAAAAAAAACTTTGTCAGACTACCCAAAAAACTACATTTAAATATAGCCAAAATTCAATAGAACCTATAAGTATCTTATTCACAGCACTAATTTAAACCTCATTTCTTTTTGTATATTACTTTTTAGTGTACATTTATAGCGCTTTTGTGTAGCACATACTAGTCTATGTTTTCCACAAAACGATTACACACACTAACAAAATAATGTATGAACCCTTTGTACTTTGGAATGGGCGGCTTCGCCCTTTTTCGAATGGAGTGTCGGTATGTGCCGTTGCTGACGTTTTTTTTACTCCTTAATTTACCACTTCTCGCACAAAATCCTTTGGCTCCCGCCGGGAAATTCAACGTTTTTACGCAAGGAAATGCAACCCTGATTTCCAATGAAAGTGAAGGTGCCGTGGCAATCGGCGGCAATCTTACCGTAGGCGGCAACTATCAGGTAGCGTTCATTTCTTCCGGTGACTTTACCCAACCGGCCTTTCCTACCGTAAAAATCGGTTTAGTGGTAGGTGGTGGCGTAAAACTCCAAAACGGTACGCTACGAGTGCTCAACAATGGATTTATAAAAATTGGGAATTGTGCCGGAGGAGGCGATCTGAATGCCCTGAAAGTATGGTTTCGGGATCAGAACAATGCTACTTCTCCAATAAAAATAACCAAGAGTACGGACGGCTACGCCAATCCGTCTTCTTTTATTGAGCTGAATGGAAACGTCAATACATTCTATTCGTCTTTGGCGGACACGGCCTCAAATCCAATTTGTCAGCCCAACGTCATTGATTTTGCTACGGCTTTTACAACCCTAAAAGCGAACTCCCAAACGCTGACCAACTGCGTTGGGAATGTTCGCACAACAAATGCCAACGGGGATGTTGTAACCAATTTTTCGGGACAAAATCTTTACCTGCGCGATCCGTTGGACGGCTTGCCCGCCAATACCACCCGTGTGCTTAACATTACAGGCGCCGATCTGAATGCCGTCAATAACATTACGTTTTCGTTTACACCCACGGCAAGTCAACCGCTCGTAATCAACGTAAGTACCGGTGCTACTTTTTCCTGGAACGTCACCAATCAGAACGTAAACGGAAGCATGCGGTACATTATCTGGAACTTCCCAAATGCAACTACGCTGAACATTGAGGGCAACGCTACTATCGAAGGCAGTGTGCTGGCGCCCTATGCGACGATTACCAAAACGGTCAACAATTCTAACGTTCAGGGGCAGCTCATCGGACAAACTTTACTCGTAGACGACGGGGAAATGCACAACTATCCGTTTGAAGGAAATGTAACATGCGGAACACCTGTTTGTAATGCGCCAACTCCGTTCGCCGACGGTATAACCCGCTGCGGGCCGGGTACGGTTACGTTTGCGGCGAGTGGCTGTACAAACGGATTTACGGCCAAGTGGTTTGACGCTGCCAACCTTAGCAATCAGGTAGGGTCGGGCAATTCTTTTACAACCCCTTCTCTTTCCTCCACCACCAACTATTTCCTGTCTTGTGTTAAAAATGATGATGCAACTTGCAAAAGTTTGCCTCTGACCGTAACGGCCACGGTCAATCCGGCTGTCACCGTCAGCATCAGCGGTCCCGAAACTGTCTGCGGCACAGAGCTGCCCGTTACCTATACAGGCAGTCCGGCGGGTGGAAGTTTTAATCTTCCCGGAGGAATACCCGAAGGCGCAATTACGGTGAATGCCAATGGGTTGACCATCAATCCCGCTACAAGCCTTGCATCACTTACATTTTCCTATGCAGTAACCGGAACAAATGGATGCGGTGGCTCAGCTTCCAAGTCTGTTACAATTAACAATGGCGGCACCAAAATCAATCTGTCGCCGGCCATACTTTGTGAGAACCAAAGTTCTACCTACACCGATCCCGAAGGAACTACCGGTACATGGAGTGGGTTTGGGGTAACGGATACGGGCACCGGTGCTACGATCAGTGCCGCACAGGCACTTATTCAGTCGGGGACCACGGCCCCTGCCACAGTGTACATTTATTATACCCAAACCAACGGAGCCTGCACCAGAAAAGACAGCGGGTTGGTTACGATCAATCCTCGTCCAGTAGTAACAATTGCCGGGCCTGAAACCGTTTGTGCCAGTGAACTGCCCGTAAACTTTACGGCCTCTCCGGTGGGTGGCACGTTCAACCTGCCCAATGGATTACCTCAGGGTGCAGTTACGATCAACGGACATGTGGTTACCATAAATGCAGGCTCTACCCTTACCTCGCTTACGTTTGGATATTCATATACAGACCCGCAAACGGGTTGCTCGGCCAATACAACCAAGACTATTTCCATTTCTCCGGCTCCTAAACCGACGGTAAACAGTCCAACAATATGTGAAGGAGAAACTACTACACTTACCGCAGCGGCCTGTGCAGGTAGTCTGTTATGGAGCAATTCTGCTACCTCGGCAAGCATAAATGTATCGCCGATAACGACTACCACGTACACCGTAACTTGTACCATTGGCGATTGCGAAGGCACAGCAACGGCAACAGTGACAGTTAATCCTAAACCGGAAATTTCGATTTCGGGCGATCCGGTATGTAGCAGTGATCTGACAACTTTTACCGTCAATTTTGCCGCAACCACAAATGCAATCATTACCGCTGACAAAGGAACCATCAGCGGAAACAGCGTAACGGGAGTGCCTGCCGGTGAAACCGTCAAAATCATAGCTACGCTCAACGGCTGCTCGGATACACTGACAATCACCAAAGACTGTGATTGCCCCACCATTACGCCTCCCACACTTGCCGCTGCACCGACGGCTATTTGTGTGGGAGAAAGCACGACGCTATCAGCAAGCGGATGCACAGGAACTGTCACCTTCTTCGCCGATCAGGCATTGAACCAACCCCTCGCCAGCCTGACCGTCAGCCCGACGGCTACCAAAATCTACTACGCTACCTGTACCGACCAAGCCTCGGATTGCGTCAGTCAGCCTGCGGAAATAACGGTGACGGTTAATGAAAAACCGGAAATTTCGATTTCGGGCGATCCGGTATGTAGCAGTGATCTGACAACTTTTACCGTCAATTTTAATGCAACCACAAATGCAATCATTACCGCTGACAAAGGAACCATCACCGGAAACAGCGTAACGGGAGTGCCTGCCGGTGAAACTGTCAAAATCGTAGCTACGCTCAACGGCTGCTCGGATACACTGACAATCACCAAAGACTGTGATTGCCCCACCACTACGCCTCCCACACTTGCTGCCACACCGACGGCTATTTGTGTGGGAGAAAGCACGACGCTATCAGCAAGCGGATGCACAGGAACTGTCACCTTTTTCGCCGATCAGGCATTGAACCAACCCCTCGCCAGTCTGACCGTCAGCCCGACGGCTACCAAAACCTACTACGCTACCTGTACCGACCAAGCCTCGGATTGCGTCAGTCAGCCTGCGGAAATAACCGTGACGGTGAATGAAAAACCGGAAATTTCGATTTCGGCAACTACCTGCTCAACAGACGGTCTAACTTTTGACATTGCCTTTACCGCCACTCCAAACGCAACGGTAACCGCCAATAAAGGAACACTTTCAGGAAATACCGTCATCGGCATTGCATCCGGTGATACCGTGAAGCTGATCGTTAGCCTGAACGGCTGCATTGATTCCACCACGGCCACACAGAATTGTCTGGTACCTACCGGTTCTTTGGGAGATTTTGTCTGGAAAGATCTCAACGACAACGGGCAGCAGGATGACGATGAGCCGGGAGTTGAAGCCATTAAAATAATTCTCTGGTCGGCAGTAAATAATTTACCAGCTCAAAAACTCGACAGCACCCAAACATCAACTGCAGGCGCGTACGGCTTTACCAATCTTCCCAAAGGCGATTACATCGTACAAATTGACCTGACGACTTTGCCGGACAGCTGCGAAATCAGCGATAAAAAGAACATAGGCAACGATGCTACCGACAGCGACTTTTCTACCGATGGCCTAAGTGATGTCGTAAGCCTTGATCCGGCCTTGGGTGGGCTCAATAAAGACAACCCGACCATAGATGCCGCGCTCCTTTCCCCCTGCATTAGGCCGGAGTTAGGTTCCATCACGATTTCGGCCGCAACCTGTACCAACCTGAACACCAATAATGATGCGTCGTTTGCTCTGAGTGGTTTACAAAATGCAGCTCGCTATACCTATGCTACGTCGCCGGGCGAGTTGAGCAATTACGCAGCAGCCACCAATTTAACGGGTACGAATCTTGCCATCAGTGGTTTGCCCAATCCCGGGGCGCCTGCCGGTCAAACCTACTACATCCGGTTATTTGCCAGTGAAGATTGTTTTACAGATACACTGATTCAAATCCCTTTTCGGGATTGTAACATTGACTGTGTAAAACCCGAAGCCGGAAACGATGTTTTCCTGTGCAGCCCTACATCAGAAGTAAATCTGCCTGATGCCACACCTGAGCAGCAATGGATTGCCGGCGCCGGAAATCCGGGAGGAAGTATCGACATTAGCTCCGGCCTGGTTACCGGCTTAACAAACGATGGTATTTATACGTATATCCTACTTGACGCAGGACTTGGCAGCACTTGTTCGGATACGGTTTTTGTATTGAAAGGTTCAATTACTCTCAGCAACCTTGCCACCTGCGAAGACACCCTCACCCTACCCTTGTTTGTCAACGGCACCTGGGCCGCAGCCGCAGGAAACACGGCAACCGTAACCCCTGCGGGTCAAATCAGCGGCATGAGCATTCCTGGCATGTATACATTTGTATTGACTAACGGCGATTGTCAGGCAACACTTCTTGTTGAACGCCAAGCCTGTGATACACCCTGCCCAGTATTTAGTTTAGTCGGAAATGCATCAGACACTCTATGTTCAGGCTACTATGGCGAAGCGTTAAGTGCCAAAATCGGTACTAATCTTCCGGTAAAACTCGTTCGCTTCACCTCTCCCCAAACATCTGCCACTGTGTACTCAGGCGGTGAACTGATCGAAACCCTCACACCAATTGATTCTCTCGTCAGTTGGCCAATTGGCTTACCCGGCAGTCAGTTCCCGGCCAATAGCGGTACGACACCCGTGACCTACTATATGTACCTCATTGCCGATGACACAACGGCACTACCCACAGGTTGCCGTCCATTTGCTGAAAAGCGATACACGGTCTTGCCTCTGCCCAAATTTACGATGAGTACTGAGCCCGTCTGTGTGGATTCGACAACCTACACTGTTACACTGACCATCCAAACCTCTGGAACTTTCAATGTCGTGTTAGCCAACGGATTGTCTTCAATTGGCAACGGACCGATTCCTCAGGGCATTTTGCAGGAAGCCAACGACATTACCGGCAACGGGGGCACAGTATCCTTTACCCTGCCACTTGCCGATAGCTCAGCGGTGATACTTGTGACGAACGTTGCCACCGGCTGCGCCAGTGCTGATGCATTAATTAACCCAACGATCGTAACCTGCGACAAGCGCTATGACCTCGCTTTGGATAAATCAATTGATAAAAAACTGGCGATGATTGGCGAAACGATCAACTATACCATCCGGGTATGGAACGAAGGGGAAGGCAATGCTACCGGTGTGGAAGTTACCGATCTGCTCAACGCAGGGGTGCAGTACATGACTCATGCTACGGCGCAGGGAAATTATACGGCTGCAACGGGAATCTGGCAAGTCGGCAACCTCGCCGTTGGAGATACAGCTATACTCTCCATTGCCGTAAAGGTTGTGGCAGAGGGTGTATGGTTTAACACCGCCGAAATATCAAAAATGAACGAAAAAGACATTGACAGCACTCCCGACAATGGCAACGAAAGCGAAGACGACATCGACCGCGAGTGTTTCACCGTTCCGATTTTATTATGCCGGGGACAAAGCAGCACCATTGAGTTAGCCGTTCCGATGCAGTATTCCAATGTGGTTTGGTTTCGTAAAGTACAAGGTGGACAGCCTGTACAGGTAGCCATAGGTAACACGCTATCAGCCACCGAAACCGAGCCAGGAAGCTACGAATATACCTTTACATCAAGCGCAGGCAGCTGCCCTGCCGAAGGCTGCTGCCCCATTATTCTGGCCGTACAGGATTGCTGTCCGGTAGAAATCTGCGTACCGTTTACACTGAAACGGGTGAAGTTGTAAGGAAAGAATTTCTTGCTACTTTAATTTCATACAAAGAACTCCGTAATCGCTGCCGATAGTAGTTGTTGCGGAGTTTTTTTTACAAAGCACTCAATAGTCTCCTTTCATTATCTCAAAAATAGCTAGTGCTCACTGAAAGAGTACAAAGTTTATCCTAACCTTTTGTTCATTTTCAAGATCCCCAAATATTTATGGTAAAAAATATGTCGATTCCTCTTTTACTGAAATGGACAAAATCACAGGAAGTTCTTTATAGAATCATACATTTTCCCCGACCTGTAACGTTTTCCTGAGTATATTTGAACCCTTATTGTACTATTTTGATACAATATTAATCTAACTCCAATTATTCGTATGTTTTCATCATGTAACAAAACCTTACTCAGAGGACTGGCAGCGCTAGTGGTCTTTTGGGGAATGGGCACAGGATTCGTAGCGGCTCAGACGCCGGCTAAACGAATTCTGGTATTTTCAAAAACTGCCGGATTTCGGCACGCTTCTATTCCGGCGGGACAGGCGCGGCTGTTCAAAATGGGTAAAGAACAAGGATTTGCGGTAGATACCACCGAAAACTCGGCTGCATTTACAGAAGAAAACCTTAAAAAGTATCAGGCCGTAGTTTTCCTGAGTACTACCGGAGACGTTCTTAATCCTACTCAACAGGTAGCTTTTGAACGCTATATTCAGGCCGGTGGCGGGTATGTGGGAATTCATGCAGCCACCGATACTGAATATGGTTGGCCGTGGTACAATAAATTGTCTGGCGGACAATTTGCCAGCCACCCGGGCAATCCGAACGTACAAACGGGAGAAGCCTATGTGGTTAATAAAAACCATCCGTCGATGGAGGGGTTTCCTGACAAATGGACCATCAAAGATGAGTTTTATGATTTCAAAAATTTTAACGACAAAGTAACTGTTCTTGTTAAAATTGACGAGAAAAGTTATAAAGAAGGAAAAATGGGCGATAACCACCCGATGTCATGGTTTCATGAATATGATGGTGGAAAAGCTTTTTATACAAACTTTGGTCATACGGACGAAACTTTCAGCGAGCCCGTTTTTGTAAAGCATTTGTCTGGCGGGCTAAATTGGGCAATGGCGTCCAAACTGGATTATTCCAAAGCCTATTCGATGGTACCGCCCGAAGAAAATCGTTTTACCAAAAAAGTACTTGTAAGTAACCTGGATGAACCAACGGAACTTGTGGTGCTTGATAACGGTAAAGTGCTGTTTACAGAGCGCAAGGGAGGTGTAAAAGTTTATGACCCAAAGACAGAAAAAACAAATCTGGTAACAAATATTCCCGTTCACTTTGAACGCGAGTATGGCTTGATGGGTATCAATATTGATCCTGATTTTAAGAATAACAGCTGGGTATACCTCTACTATTCAGCCGTTAAGCCTGACACCAACAACCGGTTGGTTCGGATCAAATGGGATGATGCCAACAATCAACTTTTGATGAATACCGAGCAACTAATCCTGAATGTTGCTGAAAATCGTATCGGTGGTCAGAATGACTGCTGCCATACGGGAGGCTCTATTGCCTGGGATAAGGAAGGGAATTTGTTTCTTTCCACCGGAGATAACACCAATCCGTTCTTCTCCAATGGTTTTGGCCCAATCGACCAACGTCCCGGCCGCGAAAAGTATAGCGCTTTGACATCATCAAGCAATACCAATGACCTGCGCGGTAAGATTCTCCGCATCAAACCTAAGGCCGATGGAACGTACGACATTCCCGAAGGAAATCTTTTCCCAAAAGGAACAGCAGGTGCTCGTCCTGAAATTTATGTGATGGGGAATCGTAACCCTTACCGTATTTCCGTTGATCAGCGCACAGGCTATCTCTATTGGGGTGAAGTTGGCCCCGATGCAGGTGAAGATAACCCCAAGCGTGGCCCCCGTGGACATGATGAAATGAATCAGGCACGTAAGGCAGGTTATTTTGGCTGGCCGCTTTTTGTGGCTGACAACCGCCCCTACCGTGATTTCAACTTTGCGGACAGCACTTCCGGCCCCTATTTTGATCCGGCAAAACCGATTAATCCTGCTCCAAATATCACCGGATTAAGAGAGCTTCCTCCTGCACAGAAAGCATTTATTTATTACCCGTATGCCGACTCTCCTGAATTTGGAGAAATTGTAGGCAAAGGCGGGCGGAATGCCATGGCGGGTCCTGTGTATTATTATGATGATTATGCCGACAGCAAGGTGCGCTTTCCAAAGTACTACGACGGCAAATTCTTTGCCTACGAATGGATGAGGGGCTGGATTAATCCGGTAACAATGACCAAGGAAGGTGATTTTGTACAAATGGAGAAGTTCATGCCCTCCACAACTTTTAATCACCCGATGGACATGCAGTTTGCGAAAGATGGCTCACTGTATCTGCTCGAATACGGCAGCAACTGGTTTGCCCAAAACGAAGACGCCCGCTTATCGCACATCACCTACAATGCCGGAAACCGCCCGCCGGTAGCTGTTACCAAAGCAGACAAGCCCGTTGGGGCCGCTCCTTTGACCGTGGCTTTTTCGTCAGAAGGCTCACTAGACTACGACAAGGACGCCATTAAGTATGAGTGGACGTTCGGAAAAGGGCTCCCAAAAAGCACACAGGCTAATCCTAAATATACCTACACCAAGCCGGGAGAATATACGGCCGTTCTGAAAGTGACGGATGCTGCCGGTAATTCCGGAACGTCTGAGGTTATCATAAAAGTCGGAAACGATGTACCAAAAGTAGACATCGCCATTAAGGGAAATAAGTCTTTTTATTGGGACAAAAAACCTGTCGAATACGAGGTAAAAGTAACTGATAAAGAAGATGGTAGCCTGGCTAAGGGCACGATTGCCGCTGAGGAAGTTTTGATGAATGTCAACTATATGGAAGGTTTTGATAAAACGGTACTCGGCCATCAGACCGGAACCGGATTCTCTACGGGCCGCCGTTTGATCGAATTGAGCGACTGCAAAGCCTGCCACAGCGTTGACAAAAAGTCTATTGGACCGGCCTACCTGGATGTTGCAAAAAAATATCAGCGCGACCGCAATGCCGTGAAAAAACTTTCTGAGAAAATAATCAAAGGCGGTGGGGGCGTGTGGGGCGAACAGGCAATGGCCGCTCACCCGCAGCTGAAGCAGGAAGATGCCGAAAATATGGTAACCTACATTCTGTCACTTGCAAGCACGAAGCCCCAAAACCAAATGGCTCTTAAAGGTGCGTATGTGCCCGAAGTAAAAGCCAAGGAAGGATCGTACATTTTTACGGCTACGTATACCGACAAAGGAAATGGAGAAATTGGACCGATGACCGGCATGAGTTCCATCGCTCTGCGCCCGGCAAAAATGAGTGCAACCTCATTTGATTCGGGCAAAGACTTCATGAAATACAAACTCCCCACCGGAAACGAGGTCGTAGTTGCCACTGCAAACGGTGGCTATGTACTTTACGAAAATCTGGATCTGACAGGCATTACCAAGCTGAAAGTGAGCGCATTCACCGCTAAGGGAATGACCGTAGGGGGTACGTTGGAAATTCGCGTAGATTCACCCAAAGGCCCAAAAATCGGCTCGGTGGAAATTAGCGAAGACACCATGGGTGAGGTGGAGATTCCCTTGCAGGTTCCTGCCGACCGCCGGCAACGCAACCTATATCTGGTATTTACCAATCCTAATGCCAACAACAAACCCTTGTACTCCATTGGCACCCTTGAATTTATCAATGGCGCGATGTAATTGTTAAGGAGTATATTTTAAATTCAATGAGCGGACGTAGGGGAAATTCTACGTCCGCTCATTTTTTAAAAATTGATCTGTTTCTTTATCTATTTCAATAACAGCTTTCTGAAAATATCTTTCCATCTGCTTTTCTATTTCTCACCTGCCGTGTAATACTAAATCCTGAATATCTATATGAAAACCCGATACTATCTATTTTTGCTGGTTCTTTTTCTGTTTTCCAGTCAACTTCATGCCGCAATAGTTGACACACTCGACGTATACAGCAAGAGCATGAACCGTACGCTGAAAGCAGCCGTGGTGCTTCCGAACAGCTACCAAACTTCTACCAATAAACAGTTTCCGGTGCTTTATCTCCTTCATGGCGGCTCAGGAAGTTTCCGCGATTGGCTGACCAAAGTACCTGATCCGTCGCTGCTGCATCGCCTGGCAGATCAATACAATATCCTGATCGTTACGCCCGACGGTGATCCTACTAGCTATTATTTTGATAGTCCGGAAATCAAAACCAGTCAGTTCGAGACTTTTATTTCCAAAGAAGTGATTGAACAAATTGACCATACCTACCGGACAATCAAAGACAAAAAAGGACGGCTCATTGCCGGCTTATCTATGGGCGGACATGGTGCCATGTACATTTCGAGCCGCCACCCGGAGCTTTTTGCGGCAGCCGGCAGCATGAGTGGAGTGATGAACATAAACACTGCTACCTGGAAAGTACCCGAAGAGTTTGCCAAATCCAGAGCCGGGAATTTTGCCCGTCTGCTTGGCCCACCGAAATCAGGCTCCACGCCCTATCCCGGTTTCACGATGGTAACCCTGGCCGATCAGCTAAAAGCCAATGGCCTGCCCTTTATTTTGGATATTGGCGTAGACGACTTTCTGATTGATACCAACCGGGATTTGCATCAGCAGTTGATAGCCAATCAAACGCCGCACGACTACATTGAGCGGCCCGGCGGACATTCCTGGGACTACTGGGAAAATGCACTCCCCTACCAACTGCTGTTTTTTCACAAAATCCTGAAAGCAAATGGTGTCGCTATTCCATAAAGTTTTTTGAATAATAAATTAAGGTTGTTTTTGATACACGAGAAAATGCTGAATTGGCAAGAAATCTCCTTTTTGTACTAATCGAAAACCATTGGCTTCCAGTTCCTTATTAGCCTGAGCCACGCTTAGTTTGTGAAGTTTTTTTATGGGAATGCTGGGATCTTCCGTGCGGTATTCGAGCAGGAGAAGTTTGCCATCAGGTTTCAGGGCCCGACGAATGGCCTGCAACATTTCGTGCGGAAATTCCAACTCATGATATACGTCAACCATCAGCGCCAGGTCCACCGAATTGTCCGGCAAATTGGGGGATTTCTCACCGCCTGGCACAACTTCTACATTTTTATAGCCCTCTTGCAGGGCTTTATTTTTCATAAAATCGACCGATTCCTGCTGCACATCTACCGCAATCACCTTTCCCTGAGGCACGGCTGCTGCAATTCTGAACGCATAGTAGCCCGTTCCGGCACCAATATCAGCCACTACACTATTGGCAGAAATTGGCATTTTCTGAATGGCCAAAGCAGTATTTTCCTCTTCCTGCCGTTCGTCGCGTTCGAGCCAACTCGCCCCACCAAAACCCATTACGTGCGCTATTTCACGGCCAAAATAAGTTTTCCCAATGCCATCATAAGAGGCAGTTTGTTTGCCATACACTGAACTGTCAGCATTTGTCTCCGGGCGACGCTGAGACGTAGAACTCTGACAGTTAAACAGACACAAAATTAGCAGAACGAACAAAAATGAAGTAAATTTCATAAGTAGTTGCAGGATATTGGTGACTAGTAGATAAACCATCCTGGGCCTTCAATGTTCATTCTATGTATACGGCAGGTCCTTGTTTTCAGAAAAACGGAACAAGGCTCAAAAAGCTTTCTAAACAGGAATTTACCTTACACAAACCCCTCAATTCCTAACCCAAAAAGCGCAAAATCGTACTTCACGGGGTCATGCGGATCAAGCGTTCGGAGCGTGGCGGTTAGCTCTACGGCCGTTTGCCAGTCGGTTTTAGGGCGTTGAATCAGCCCCAGGTGGCGGGCTACGCGGTCTACATGTACATCACAGGGCGCAATAAGCTGAGCCGGCTGTATCGTTTTCCATAAACCAAAGTCTACCCCGCGGTCATCGTGACGCACCATCCAGCGCAAAAACATATTCAGCCGCTTACAGGAAGATTTTCGCAGCGGGGTGGCAATGTGTTTGGCGGTGCGTGGCGGGAAGTCTTCCAATCCACAAAATTGATTATGAAAAGCAATCAGGAGCGGCTCAACAGTCAGTTGATTTGTTGATTCCGGAATCAGAAACGCCTCTTCGAGTGAGGTGTGGCTTTGGTAGAATGTATGAAAAAAATGCAGGAAATAGAGCGTATCCGTGGCATTAAAGGTTCGGTGTTTGAAAGCCAAGAAGCGCTTCAAATCACTTTCCTGATGATTTCGTACAAAGTCGTAGGGCGCATGATCCATCAACGATTCCAGTTCAAGGCACTTGTTGATAATCGTTTTACGCTGTCCCCAGGCCAGAATTGAGGCCCAAAAGCCCATAATTTCAATATCCTGCAAAAGGCTGAACCGGTGCGGAATACTGATCGGGTCGTGCGGAATAAAAACGGGTCGATTGTACTGCTCAACCTTTCGTTCGAGCAAATCGGCTACGTAGGACGAGACGGGATTATTTGCGGACAATTTTATTGAAGATGTAAGCTAATGCCTGCGAAATGCCGGAAAAGACCATGACAAGGCCGGAAAACAGAAACGTAAATACGGCAATAAAGGGATAGAAAATCGTAAAAGCCACACTCCACACTTTATATCCGGTGGTTTTCTTTACGGCTGCACGTTCCTCTTCCCGTTTGGATCTAAATTCGGGTGAATGCTTCATGTACAATTAGTTAGCGGAGATAAAACTGATCTCAGCTCTAAAACGACGGCTATTGGGAGAAAGTTTCTCAAAAGCTCTTGTCGAGAGTTTGATCACAATGTCTTCGTTGGCACTTGTGTTAGGAATCCGGCCTACTACTTTTACCCAAATCGTTTCCTGATTGTATTCATTTTTAACCTGAATGAGCGTACCCATCGGGGCCGTTCGGTGCAGGGCGAGGTACTTGCTGCTGCTTTCTTCGGTATTGATAACTTCGGCCAATCCCGATTCTGTCAGGCGTTTGCCGGTGGCCGCTTTGGGAGGAGCTGCACGTTCAGCAGCTGGTTTTTTAGGCCTTTCGGGCAATGGCGAACTAATAACCCGGGCAGAATCTTTGGTAGCAGGAGGTGCAGGAAATGCATTTTTAGTGCGTTCCAGGTAGGTTTTTTCGGCGATAATCAGTTCCTGCCCAAACTGCACATTATCAGTTTCAAGGCCATTCCACTGCCGGATTTCGGCCATTGTTACGCCGTATTTAACGGCAATGCTATACAGCGTCTGCCCGGCCAGCACGGTATGAACTCCCGAAGCAACAGATGGCTGCGCTGTTACTTCCGGCTTTTTCTCCTCTTTCTTTTTCCGATCTTCCTTTGCTGAACTTTTGGAAGGGGCAGGTCCCGAATAGGGTACTCGAATTACCTGATCGGCCCGAAGCTGATCGTTAATTCCCGGATTAGCGTCCTTGATGGCTTTGATAGAAGTGCCGTACCGCCGCATGACGGCGTACATTGTTTGTCCCTTATCAACCCGATGCAGCACAAAAATTTTTCCATTGGTAGTTTCAGAACCAATCGAGTCTCGTTGGCTGATATTTTTCGCTTCAGCACCCGATAGAAAAGTACTTACACAAGAGAGGAGAGCCAGGCAAAACAGATACTTCATTTTAAGGAGTCAAATTTAAACTGATTAATTCATTTTGGGTTCGAAGAAAAAGCAGGTGATCGTTTTTCCAGACAAGGGTACTGCTACTTAGTCCTTTGCGGCCTTCTGAGAGGATTTGGTGGTAGACAACTTCCTGTTTCTGATTGACCACCAAAAGAAATTGGGCTACTTTTTCCTCGATGTAAATATAATAAGAAAACGCTATATACGGAGTAGCTTCAAGATAATCAATCGCTAACGGTTGTGAGACACGCACTACTTTTTGCAAAAACGACGAAAGTACGTCAAAGTATATATCCTGAGGATAGTAGCGCTCAGGGGTGCGGCAGGCTTCGGCCCGGCCCGGCGGCAGGGCAATCGGCTCCACCGCTCGTTGCAGCCGCCCGGAATCGGCATCACACAAGCGATAGGTCACCCCCTCTCCCATTTTTTGAGCAACTACAATCTGATTAGCGGTTTCGCCTTCCTGCACAAATACAACGCCCGGAAGGGCCCATTGCAAGCTTCCATCAACAACCGAAACTGACAGTAAATCAGTAGGTTCCGGGATGTCGGGATATCGGTAATTGTGGAGATAAACCGCCGACTCGGTAAAGGCGGTCAGGCTACTCCACCAATCCGTAGCTTCCGGAGTAGTTTGCCAAAGAAGTTTTTGACTGGTAAAATCCAGCACGACCCACGAAACCGTTTTTTGTTCTGTATCACGCAATTCCACCGCCCAGGTATTGACTTCGGGATGCGGGTGCGGAAGAATGCGCCAAATGGCCATGGCCTGCTCAAAAGAGAAAGAAGATTGGTTTTCCGCAGGTAGTAGCACAAGTTTCAGGTTTGAACCGTTAATTTTAGAACATTATTCAAAACAACAAAATTCTTAAGAAACCAACTGTGCAAATCGTAGGAATAATTCCCGCCCGCTATGCCTCTACCCGTTTTCCGGCCAAAGCGCTGGCCGACATTGGTGGGCTCAGCATGATCCGCCGTGTGTATGAGCAGGCCATGCAATCGTCCCGGCTTTCGGATGTAGTGGTAGCTACCGACGACTCCCGGATCTATGACCACGTGCTGGCCTTTGGCGGTAAAGTGGTAATGACATCACCCGACCACCAAAGTGGTACGGACCGTTGCTTCGAAGCACTGCAATACCTCGAAGGGATTTACGACTATGTAATTAATATTCAGGGAGATGAACCCTTTATTCAGCCTACTCAAATCAACCGTCTTGCCTCGGTACTCAACGGTGAAACGCAGCTATCAACGCTCGTGAAAGTGATTGAAGATGAGGAAACTTTATTTAACCCCAATACCCCCAAAGTCTTACTAAGTGCCAATCGAAACGTACTGTATTTCAGTCGGCAAACCGTTCCTTTTCTGCGGGGGGTAGATCCGGCGGCGTGGTTGCAGGCACATACGTTTTACAAGCACATTGGAATTTATGCCTATCGTACGGATGTATTGGCGCAAATTACGCAGTTGCCCGTATCTTCCTTAGAAAAAGCAGAAGCCCTCGAACAACTTAGGTGGCTCGAAAACGGGTATTCCATTCGGGCAGTTATTACTCCTGACGATTCACACGGAATTGATACCCCGGAGGATTTGGATCGGGTGGCACGAAAATTTCTGTAATGTAGCCTGTTCAGGACCGTTTATCAAATGTTTAATACGAGATTTGCCCGGTCTGTCGTTATGCAGGGATAAAATACGCTATAATAAAACCAAGACTCCTTAATTTGAACTCTATGCAATATAACATACTATGGGCGGATGATGAAATCGATTTATTGAAGCCTCACATCATGTTTTTGACCAATAAAGGATACAATGTAACCCCCGTAAACAGTGGCTCAGACGCGCTCGATAAGGTAGAAACCGAACGTTTTGATATTGTATTTCTGGATGAAATGATGCCCGGCATGACGGGTCTCGAAACGCTTGCGCAGATCAAGCAGATACACCCTTCCCTACCTGTGGTCATGATTACCAAAAGTGAGGAAGAGCACATCATGGAGGACGCTATTGGGTCAAAAATTGCGGATTATCTGATCAAACCTCTCAACCCGAATCAGATTTTACTTTCGGTAAAAAAGATTCTTGACAACAAGCGATTGGTAACCGAAAAAACCACCCTGAGCTATCAGCAGCAATTCCGAAATCTTGCCATGCAGTATCAGGACCGGATTAATCATGAAGAATGGGCTGAAATATATAAAAAACTAATATACTGGGAGTTAGAATTGGAAACTTCGCAGGATCAGGGAATGGCGGAGGTATTTAGCATGCAGAAAAGCGACGCAAATGCCAATTTTGCCAAGTTTATCGAAGAGGAATATGAAGACTGGTTGAATGATCCCCGGGCCGATCGTCCGTTGCTTTCGCATCAATTGATGAAGCAGAAAGTGTTCCCACATCTGAAAGGTAGCGGCGAGTCACTATTCTTTTTATTGATTGATAATTTTCGCTTTGATCAATGGAAAATGATTCAGCCAATTTTGCAGGAATATTTCAATATAGAGGAAGAATCGACCTACTATTCTATTTTACCTACAACTACGGGCTATTCGCGAAATGCGATTTTTGCGGGAATGATGCCGAGCGAAATCGAGCGTAAATTTCCGCAGTGGTGGGTCAGTGACGAAAATACCGCCGAAGGCGAAGAAGGGCTGAATAAGCATGAACACGAACTGCTGCAAAAACAGCTCGAATGGAATCGTTTGCCGGTGAAGTTTTCTTACAATAAAATTCTGAATACGAATCAGGGGAAATCGTTGGTGGATAACTTTTCCAATTTATTGGGGAATTCGCTCAATGTAGTGGTGTATAATTTTGTGGATATGCTTTCCCACGCCCGCACCGATGTGCAAATGATCAAGGAACTTGCGCCCGATGAAGCGGCCTATCGGTCTATCACGAAATCGTGGTTTCAGCATTCGCCTTTGCTCGATTTGATCCGGAAAATTGCCGAGAAAAAATGTCGACTGATTCTGACCACTGACCACGGGATGATCCGGGTACAGAAGCCGGTGAAAATTATTGGCTACCGCGAGACAAATACCAATCTGCGCTATAAGCATGGAAAAAACCTGGGCTTTGACGACGATCATTTGCTGGTTTGTCGTAAACCTGAGCGATTTTTTCTTCCAAAACCGCACGTGTCTACTTCCTACGTATTTACCAAAGAAGATTACTTTTTTGCCTACCCAAATAACTATAATCAGTACGTAAATTTGTACCGGGATACATTTCAGCACGGCGGTATTTCGATGGAAGAAGTCATTATTCCGTTTATTGATTTAAAGGCTAAATAACTTATATTTACATCTTTTTAGAAAATGTGAGACTCCATCCTCCACATAAAACTGGATTGAAGTCTCACATTTCCCTCTCTTTTAATTTACTCTCTGTAAACCAAAAGTACCCTCCAAAATAGCACGTCTGAATCAGTTAGTTACTATCTGAAATTCGTATTATTTTACTCATTTACCTACATGCTGCTACCACAATCCTCGGCTTCTAAGTCGAAGATTTTTCTCGTTGACGACGACGAGGACGATCGCTTTTTGTTTTTGGACGCCATTAACGAATATAAAAGTTTGGTGGATTGTGAGCAATTCACGGATGGAGAAATGCTTATGAGCATTTTGTCCAATGCCGAAACCCTGCCTGACGCTATTTTTCTGGATTTGAACCTGCCCAAGTGCAACGGAATTGAATGCCTGGACTACGTTCGTCAGCGGTTGGGCAACCACCTGACCAAAGTGTATATTATCTCGACAAGCTCGTCGCCACGGATGATTGAAACCACCAAAGCCAAAGGTGCCACGCTTTATATCCGAAAACCTGACAATTTCGGAACCCTCAAAAATCTGATCGGAATAGCAGTTCAGCAGATTTTTGCTGCCAAACCTCTCCCTTTTTATCTAAATGAACTAGTAGACGAATGAAATCTTTGCAGTAGATTTTTTAACCAAAAGATGATTAATTTAACAAATAATACAGTTGCAACCATTTCGGATTGTGACGAGGAGCCTATCCACATTCCGGGAAGTATTCAGCCACACGGCTACCTGATTGGGGTAAATCCAGCAAATGGCCGGATTTGCTATGGAAGTGAAAATCTGGAAAAGCTTTTCAGCCTTCCCTTGCAACACATTCTGGGACAAAGCATTAAAGACTTTTTCCCTCAGGAAAGTAGCGAAATAGAAACGTACTTCCAGGAAAAAAGTTCGTTCCAAAACAAACGGTTTTTAGTAACTCACAGCTACCAAACCTTTCAGCTGATCGCCCATCAGTCGGGCAATGTTCGTATTCTGGAAATTGAACCAATTGCGGACATACTTCCTGAAACTTACAGCATACAACTCACCGATTTACTTTCCTTGATCCAGTCTCCCGGTAATTTGACGGAGCTTTGCCAAACCGTAGCAAACTATGTAAGGCAAACGTTGGGTTTTGACCGAAGCATGATCTACCGGTTCGATCAGGAAGATTTTACGGGCGAAGTACTGGCCGAAAGTCGCCTGGAAACACTGGAATCATTTTTGGGACTACGTTACCCGGCGAGTGATATTCCGCCGCAGGCGCGCGAGCTCTACCTCAAAAATCCGTTGCGGGCGATCGACGATACAGCCTATGAGCCGGTTGCAATTTATGGTTTGCCCGCTGCATGGGACGATGCTCCCGCACAATTGGATCTGAGCCACGCACAGCTGCGCAGTGTGTCGCCGATTCATGTACAGTACCTCAAAAACATGGGTGTTGGGGCTTCTTTTTCCATTTCCATTATCAAAGATCATCGTCTGTGGGGGCTCATTGCGTGTCATCATTCGTCAGCTAAGCATCTAACCTTGAAGCAACGCGACAGTGCGCAGTTGTTGGGATTTTTACTTTCTTCCCAAATCGACCTTCATGAGCGCAATCAGGCCGTTCGGGAAGTTGAAATTGTAGACAAAAGTCTAAATCATTTAATTCCTTTTTTTACGCAGGAGGCTATTCGGGTACGCGACATCATTACAAATCCCGAACTACTCCGCATCGCTCAGGCTCAGGGAGTTGCCATTTTGATTGATGGTCAGATATTTACGAATGGGAACGTACCCGCTACGGAATCAATCAAAGAGCTAACCAATTTTTTGCTGGAACATACGGGTTACGAACCATTTTTTAGTAAAAATATAGCCACACTATTTCCACCGGCAGAAGCATACGCGCACCTGGCTTCCGGAATCATGTATCAGCCTTTGGGTTATTTGAGCGAAGATTGTATCCTGTGGTTCAGGCCCGGGTTGTCTCAAACGATTACCTGGGCGGGCCGGCCCACGGCAGCCGATCAACTACTGGAAGCAAGGCAAAAACTCAGCCCGAGAAAGTCGTTTGAAGCCTGGCAGGAAGTTGTCAAAAACACAAGTTCGGCCTGGGCTGCCGTGCATGTAGAAGCTACGACTTACTTTGCTTCGGTTTTTCAGAAACAATTGCGATTGCTGCACTTGCAGCAGGATGCCGACAAGCAGCGCGCACTCAATGAGCGCATGCAGGCCGCAACGGAAGAACTCGAAAACATCCACTGGATCAGCATGCATGACCTCAAAGAACCCCTGCGAAAAATTCAGGTACTGGCGTCACGGGTACTTAGTCAGGAAACCCAAACCCTTACGGACACGCTGGTAGATTCTATAAACCGAATGCAGAATTCGGCGCAGCGCATGCAGAAGCTGCTGGACGACATTTCGGCCTACTCGTACATTTCTACGGGCCATGAACCATCTTCTGTCATCAATAGTAACTCCCTTTTATCAGAAATAATCCAGGAAAAACAGGAGGAGTTTACCGCAGCCGGAGCCACGATTCATATGGACAACTTGCCTGGAATTAATGGTATTCCGTTTCAGATCAGGCAATTATTTCTGAATCTTTTAACAAATTCCTTCAAATTTCGCAAACCTGATACAGACCTTCATGTTGCTATTTGGGCAAGCGAGCCATCAGAAGAGGTGGCGAAGGAATTAGGCGCAATCGAAGGCTCTTACTACTCGATTTTTATTCAGGACAACGGTATTGGATTTGAGAAAGACTACCGGGATATTATTTTTCGACTATTCAAACGACTAAATACTGAGACCTCCGGTACAGGCATTGGGTTGGCCATCTGCAGGAAAGTCATGATGAATCATCAGGGCTACATTTGGGTCAACAGCGAACCTAACGAAGGCAGTCAGTTTGAACTTATTTTCCCATTATCACGCATTATTGACTTTGGCTCCACGCCGCTACACTCAACTCATGGAACTCAAAAAGACCCCGACTATTAATTTTATTCACACGCTAAGGGAGCAAACCAAATTCAGACACGAAGCCCTGGAACAATCTGTGCTAAGTCAGCAACTGATGCATCAGGAGTTAAAACTGTCACAATATATTACAATTTTGCATGGGTTTCATGGCGCGTTTTCTTCCCTAGAAAAAGCCTGTGAATCAGCCTATTTACAAATCAATCATCCCAATTTAACTCTTGAAAAAAGGAGTTTTCTGGCACAGGAAGACATTGATTATTTGTCCGGGCCCTCGCTTCATGAATCTTTGCCTTTGCAGCTTCCTGTCCCCGAAATACGTACCGAAGCACAGGTTTTTGGGGCTGTGTACGTACTGGAAGGATCAAAACTAGGTGGAAAAGTGATTGGTCGGCATGTCAATCAGGTCCTAGGCGTAACGCCACAGGCTGGCGGGCGTTTTTTTGCCGGAGCTACTGAAAAAAATGGGCTTTCGTGGAAAGAGTTTCTGGAAGTACTAGCAGCATTTGCAGAAGAGAATCCGGAAAAAGCCGACGGAATTATTCAGTCGGCCAACGCAACGTTCGGATACATTGAGGATTATTTTTCAGCCTATTGGCAAAAGATGCGCCTGTAAATCAGGACTCATGCACCACGCCATTTTCACATTTCAGGATTCTTGCCGGGTGATTTTTGAGCAAATCGTAGTTATGAGTAGCCATCAGAATAGCCGTTCCGGCGGTATTGATCGTTTTAAAAACCTGCATGATTTGCTCACTCACCTCAGGATCGAGGTTTCCGGTTGGCTCATCGGCAATCAAAATCTGGGGCTCATTGAGCATCGCGCGCGCAATCACGACCCGCTGCTGCTCTCCGCCTGACAGTTGATGCGGCATTTTCTTTGGGGACGTGCCGAGGCCAACCTGCATGAGCACTTCCGAAATGCGCCGGGCAATGTCGGCTTTTTCTTTCCAGCCCGTAGCTTTCAGGACAAAAGTCAGGTTTTCCTCCACTGAGCGATCCGTCAGGAGTTGAAAATCCTGGAAGACGATACCAATCCTGCGGCGCAGGAAAGGTACGTCACTCCGTTTTATTTTGTGCAGCTCATAGCCCGCCACCCGGGCAGAGCCCGTTTGGAGCCAAAGGTCGGCATAAAGGGTTTTGAGCAGCGAGCTTTTTCCGCTACCGGTTCGTCCGATTAGAAAAACAAATTCTCCTTTATCGATATGAAAATTCACATCAGCCAGAATGGGCTTTGTACCCTGATAAATATCCGCACGTTCAAGCAAAACGACGGGCTCGTTGGTAATGGTCATTTCGTAACAAAAAAATGAGCGACTTGCAGTAGCGAAGTCTGCGAATTACTGATTTCCTTTCTGGTAATCGGCCAGGAATTTTTCCAGGCCACTATCCGTCAAAGGATGTTTCAAAAGGGCAAGAATTGCGCTCAGCGGACCGGTCATAACATCCGCGCCAATCTCGGCACACTGCATAATGTGCATAGGGTGACGAACAGACGCAGCCAATACCTGCGTTTCGTAATTATAGTTGCGGTAGATCGTAACAATTTGTTCAATTAAAGCGACTCCATCCGTAGAAATATCATCCAAACGGCCAATGAACGGGGATACATACGTAGCACCGGCTTTGGCAGCTAGCAAAGCCTGTCCGGCGGAGAAAATCAGCGTACAGTTGGTACGGATTCCTTTATTTGAGAAATATTTGAGCGCTTTAACGCCGTCTTTAATGATCGGAATTTTCACTACGATTTTGTCATCAATTTCGATCAGCTCTTCTCCTTCGCGCACCATTCCTTCAAAATCCGTTGAGATTACCTCGGCACTAACGTCACCATCTACGAGATCACAAATCGCTTTGTAATGGCTCATGATGTTGTTTTTGCCTGTAATGCCTTCTTTGGCCATGAGGGATGGATTGGTGGTAACACCATCAAGAACTCCCAGTGCATGGGCTTCTTTGATTTCAGCCAAATTGGCCGTATCGATAAAGAATTTCATTTGATATGTAAAGGATTTGGTTGTGAAAACAATCAGATACAAAAGTAGGGAAAGCAACAGGAATCCAAAAGAAGAAAGGGATTTGACCTGAAAAGAAACAAAAAAAGGCAAACCGAGAATCTCACCGCTACGACCACCTACCCTTGCTTCGGTCAGGACCTGGGGGATTCGGCAGGAGCTGGTAGTTCCGATTTGCCGTTGCAAAGATACGTACATTTTCCTGACAAAAAGAAAACTTTCGCAAGGCTTTCTCCCGTACTTTTGTGCAAACCAATAAAAATCAATTCATGATTCGTCTGCTTATCTTATTTTTTTGTAGCCTTTTTTTCTTTCAGTGTTCACAATCCTCAGATGCTTTTTTGATTAAAGGTAAAACCCTGCTGCGCGAAGGAAAAACCCGGGAAGGCATTGATTATCTGAACAAAGCTATTGATAAAGACCTAAAAAACGCCGAGGCTTTCAACACCCGCGGGGTGGCCTATTTTGAGCTAAAAGAATATCCAAATGCTTTGCTCGACTATGCACAGGCGATTCAGCTCAAACCCGATTTTTATCAGCCTTATTTTAACCGTGCGCTGCTTTATACTACCCAAAATCAATTGGATTCTGCTCTTATCGACTACAATCGGGTGGCCCAACTCGCTCCTGACACGGCCGATGTGTACCTCAATCGCGGTCAGGTTTTGGCCCTGATGGAACAAATCCCGCAGGCAATTCAGGATTTTGAAAAAGCCACACAGCTCGACGAAGACAATGTACAGGCCTGGTATAATTTGGGCAATACGTATTTCCGTGAAAAATCGTACGAAAAAGCAGTCGTAGCTTTCAAAAAAGCAACCCGCTACGATCCGTCTTTTGGGAAGGCGTACTACGGGTTGGGGTTGGCTCAGCTGGAAAGTGGCGAGCAGGATTTGGCATGTTTGAGTTTGAAGCAGGCACAGAAATTAGGATTTGCCGAAGCCAAAATTGCCATTGATCAGTATTGCGCCGCGCAGCGGGCTCAATAATCCGATTGATAACTTTTTTGAACAATATGGATAAAAATAGTGGCTTATCCACCTTACCCTGTGTATATTTGGTACGTAGCTTTTTTCGGAAAACTACCGGTCTTTGTCCTTTAAGTCAATGACTCACTTTTTGAACCAATCGAACTATGAAAAAAACTACGCTACTCTTATCCCTTGCCCTGGCTACTTTTACTTATTGCGCTCAGGCTCAGGACTCTTGCCCTACAACCGTCACACTCACCGCGCCGCTGTCAGGCGGGACACTTGTGGAGCAGGCAAGCGAGCACCTGACAGCCTCCAACGTGATTCAGTCGGGCAATGTAGCCTATCGGGCCGGAGAGTCCGTAACGCTTAGTGCAGGGTTTGAAGTAAAGCCCGGTACCGTTTTTGACGCTTCCATTGCGGCATGTGCGCCCGTAGAGTTGTCTCTGATTACCTGGGAAGAAAATGTTTTCAGCCTGGGAGCCTATCCAAATCCATTTGCTCAAAATACCTTAATCGAATATACAATTCCCGAAACGGCTTCGGTAAGTATTAGTATTCTGGACCTGCGCGGAACGGTCATTTCACGACTGCTGACCAACGAGCCGCAAAGCGGTGGAACGCACAAAATCACTTTTGAGTCTGAAACACTCCCCAATGGAGTGTATCTGTGTACGTTGGACACGCCAAATGGTCGTAAAACGCACAAGATTGTGAAGCAAAATTGATTAGATAACAGGTCCATAAAAAAACAGGGAGCAAAAGATTCAATTTCTTTGCTCCCTGTTTTTTGTAGCCGCTATCAGTAATTTGGCCCTGGAATTTTCTTTGTTCTGCAAAAGTTTTACCTGTTAAGCCTTGTAATTTTTACTGCAAATGAAATTTGTATCGCTACTTTTCGGACTACTCTTCCTGCTTTTCTCCTACTTTCAGTTCAATGATCCTGACCCCGAAATCTGGATATCCATCTATTCGGCAGCTGCACTTGCCTGCTACATGGCCCACAAACGGCTGTGGCCTTACTGGATATTTTATGGTTTGGCTGTGGCTTTTCTGATTGGTACTTTTCTTGTTTGGCCACCCGAATTTGAAGGAATCTTTTTTGGTGATTTAGGGATGCGAAGTCTCAATATTGAATTGGCACGCGAGTCGCTTGGGTTGGGTATTTGTGCAGTGGCGATGGGCTTGCTGGGATGGCTTAGCTCTCGTCCAGAGTAAATTTCCATTCAATCTCCTTGATGTCAAACTCCCGAATCGCTCCCTCTTCTGTCAGAACCTGTAACTGTCCATACGGCGTAATTCCTACGACTGTTCCGGAAAAAAGAATACCGTTGGCAGCAAAAGTTCGCTTCTGACCAAAACCCAGCAGTCGCGTTTTGTACCGCTCACGAATAACCTCAAAATGGCCATTTCTGAGTTGTAAATACGATTGTTCCAAATGTTGTAGCAACAAGGGCAGCTCGGTTTTCAAGTCAAAAAATTGCCTGGTTTCCCGAAAAAGAGACGTAGCCCGTGGGACAGAAAATTGGCGTTGGTTGATATTCAGGCCAATTCCCGCGATTGCGTGTGACAGGCGCGCGCCCTGGATCGAATTTTCAATTAAAATACCTCCGACTTTCGAATCCTGAATGTATAAATCATTGGGCCATTTGATCTGGGCATGGGCACATTTGTCAGACAGAAAACCCAAAACACCTAATGCAACCGCCTGACTAAGAAGAAATTGTTGATCTATGGCCAAAAAAGCAGGACAGAATACTACCGAAAACGTAAAATTTGCGCCCTGCTCGGTAATCCATCGGGAACCACGTTGTCCACGCCCGGCAGTTTGCTCGCTGGTGATGACAACGGAACCCTCCGGCAACTTTTCAGCACGCACTAATTCAGCCGCTATGTCGTTGGTAGAATGACAAGATGGCAGATAAACAATCTTTTTACCTATAAACAAGGTTTTAGCGCAAGAGTCGTACACTTTTTTTGATTTATTTTTTACTTTTATCAATGCCAAACTGTGCCATGAACAGTTTGGACTTTCACCGGTAAACAAAACGCATGAAACAACGCAAAAATAAAGAAGTATCTTCACAAGACCTCTGCCAGCTTGTAACGAAAGGAATGATCGAAAAGAAAGGGCAGGAAATTGCAATTCTTGACCTTCGCAAAGTAAAAAATGCCGTAGCGGACTACTTCATCATCTGTTCGGGTACATCAGATACCCAAATCGACGCTATCGCTGATTCCATTGAACATGAGGTACACAAGGCAATTCAGGAAAACCCCTGGCATAAAGAAGGAAAAACGAACCGCGAATGGATTTTAATTGACTATGTCGACGTTGTAGTCCATGTATTCAAAAAAGATCGTCGCAAATACTATGACCTGGAAGAGCTCTGGGGAGATGCAGAACTGACTTTAATTGAAGAGTCGGTTGCTTAAAATATTCCTGTGAACATTACTCACGCGGAATATGTTTTTATAACAAATTTCTACTAATGCCCTATTATAATGTCTGATAACGATAACAAAAGAAATCCATTGAATCCCAAAAGCCCGCAACGTGGCTATCAGGGCTGGATCATCGCTGCCTTGATCGCCACGATACTGGGAATTACATACCTCAATCGGTCTTCTACACTTCGGGAGACTACCCAAAAGCGATTTGAGAAAATGGTAACCGACAGCGAAGTGGCACGGGTTACGATTGTGAACGACAAATCGGTGGAGGTAACACTGAAACCGGAGGCCCTTAAAAAAGATAAGTATCAGGTTTTATCCAAAGACAATAATTATTTCAGCGGAGAAGCAGGACCACACTATCAGTTTCAGGTAACATCTGCCGAAACCTTCAAGAAAGATCTTGAACAAATGCAGGAGGGAGTCGCCGATGGAGATAAAATTGAATATAAAATTGACACCCGAAACGACTGGACGGGCTTTATCGGCACGTGGGGCTTTTTCATAGTCATGATTCTGGTGATGTACTTCCTGCTGGGCCGAATGTCAGGAGGTGTAGGGCCCGGTGGGCAAATCTTCAACATTGGCCGTTCGAGAGCTACGCTGTTTGATGCCGAAAATAAGGTAAAAATTACCTTTAACGACGTTGCCGGACTCGATGAAGCCAAAGAGGAGATTAAGGAAATTGTGGATTATCTTAAAAGTCCCGATAAGTTTAAAAAATTAGGTGCAAAAATCCCCAAAGGAGCTTTGCTGGTAGGCCCTCCCGGTACGGGTAAAACCCTGCTGGCCAAGGCCGTAGCGGGCGAAGCAGGCGTACCGTTTTTCTCTTTGTCAGGTTCTGATTTTGTAGAAATGTTTGTAGGCGTAGGCGCAGCCCGGGTTCGTGACCTTTTCAAGCAAGCCAAAGAAAAAGCTCCCTGTATCATCTTTATTGATGAAATTGACGCCGTAGGTCGTTCACGTGGACGTGGCGGTATGCCCGGCTCAAACGACGAGCGTGAGAATACGTTAAACTCGCTGCTTGTTGAAATGGATGGCTTTGCTACGGACTCAGGTATTATTATCGTAGCCGCAACTAACCGTCCGGATGTACTGGATTCGGCGTTGCTTCGTCCCGGCCGTTTTGACCGTCAGATTTCTGTTGATAAGCCGGACGTAATTGGCCGTGAAGCGATTTTCAAAGTACACCTGAAACCCATCAAGATCTCTCAGGACGTAGATATTCAGAAATTAGCTGCCCAAACGCCTGGTTTTGCCGGTGCCGAAATTGCCAACGTTTGCAACGAAGCAGCGCTTATCGCTGCCCGTCGCGACCGTGACGAGGTGACAATGCAGGATTTTCAGGATGCGATGGATCGGGTAATTGGTGGTTTGGAAAAGAAAAACAAACTGATTTCGCCCGAAGAAAAGCAGATTGTAGCCTACCACGAAGCCGGCCACGCCGTAGCCGGATGGTACCTCGAACACGCAGATCCGTTGGTAAAAGTAACGATTGTACCTCGTGGAGTGGCAGCATTGGGTTATGCGCAGTATTTGCCGCGTGAGCAGTATCTCTACCGTACCGAGCAGCTTTTCGACGAAATGTGTATGACGTTGGGTGGACGGGCTGCCGAAGATGTAGTGTTTGGCAAAATCTCTACCGGAGCTCTTAGCGACCTCGAACGAGTTACCAAACTGGCATACAGCATGGTGACGATGTACGGAATGAATGATAAAATTGGAAACATTTCGTTTTATGATTCCAAGCAATCGGATTATTCATTTACCAAACCTTACTCTGACGCAACTGCCGAGAAAATTGACCACGAAGTTCGATTGTTAGTCGATAAAGCGTATCAGCATGTGATGACACTTCTCCGCGACAAGCGGACTGAGTTGGAAACGATTGCGCAGGAGTTATTGGAAAAAGAGATTTTATTCCAAAGTGACCTGGATCGTTTGATTGGAAAAAGACCTTACGAGAAGGAAACGAACTATCAGGCATACGTAAACCGCCGCTCGCGGGAAGAAGCCGCAATTCATGAAGAAGTAGTGAAGCAGGCATTGGAAGAAAAAGCCAAAGCAAGCGATGTAATTACCGAAGCAGAAAGCCCGGCAGAAGAATCAAAGGCCTGATTTTCAGGAATTAATTAATAAAAACGGACGGTACATATAAAATGTATCGTCCGTTTTGTTTTTTGGCAGAATATACTTTTGCGAAACAGGAAACTTTGCCTACGATTTACCTGCGTACCAGCGTGATTTATGCAGCAGAAGTTTCAGCTCACTCATATACCGAAGATGAGCTTTGGCAACCTCCCATTGATCAGCTGTATGTTCACGAATCGTTATGGCTTGTTTCAGGTACATCCAGGTAGAATTTTTAGGATCGGGGGGCATTTCCTCCCAATTTTTCAAAATGGTAGCTTTCAGCGAAACTGCCTCAACCTCAGGCCATGCGTCACTCCACGGCATGCCAAGCGCTTTTAAAAGGCCCAAACTTTGCCGTACCAGTTTCCAAAGGCCTTTTTTCTCCGCCAATCGTTTCACAAGCGGCCAATTGGTTGCAGCACCGTAACGCTTCATATAGGCAGCCAAATCGGCCACGTATTTTAGTTTTGCCCAATTCTCTTTTCCCCCATGATGCATGATAAGCAGCAACAGTTGATACTCGTTGGTGAAACAGCGTACGGACTCGCTCTGAATCATCATTTGTACTTTATACTCACTCCATTCTTTGGATGGAAACGAAAAACACAAACGAGGATAAGCCACCTGCCAATGGACTTCCAGCATCATACTTGATGCCGCCCCTACCCTTTTTTCCATGGGAATGTGGTAGTCCGTTCGAAAAAAAGCGTCCCGAATCGACGTTTGATTAGTTAAAAGATATTCCCGATACGGGTCGGGCGCATACCCCACCGATCGAAATAAGTCGAGGCAACGGTTTACATCATCTTTTGCTACCAGCAAATCTATATCCCCAAATTCACGTCGACTTTGTTGGCCATAGAGCCACTCGGCCCACACGCAGCCTTTATAGGCATAGGCCGAAATCTGATTTTTTTTAAGAATAGTCAGTAAACTGAGTGTTTCACGCGTATTGACCAAATTGGATAGTGTAAGCTGAAAGACCTCTTGTTTTAACTCACCAACCCACGAAGCAGAAAAATGCTGAACAGCCGCAAAAACCTGCGGACGCACCTGATGCCAGCGTGCCAGCGCCAAAAGCCGTTCTCCCCGAACGTCCGTCCAGGTTTCTTCTGCCAGTGGTACCCCCAAACAGGCCGATTGAATCAGCGCTAGTTCTGCGGAAGGCAATGCAGGGTGGATAAATGTTTCCATCAGGATATTTGAATACAGCTTTCAGCCCAATTTTGGAGCGCTTTAAAATCTGCCGGACGACGTTTTCGCCAAATAGAAGCCGCCGCTGCGCACCACATACTTTGCAAAAAATGTTGGTGCAAAACTTTCCCTTCCAGCAAATGTGTAGCCAACGGAAAATGCCGAACCAGTTCAATCGGTACTTCGGTGGGTTTGACTTGCTGTAAAGCAGGTTTATTGCGGGCTTTATGAATAAAATAAACCTGCGCCAACGGAACAGGTTGGGTCGGAAAATTGTGTTGAGGATTAAATGAAAACTTATTAATTCCTTCGCTTACCGGCTGCAAATCCGTTTTTTCAAAAGAAAGGCCTTCCACCGTATTTTCCCAGATTTTCAACTGAGGATAGGCCGGAAGAATAAAGGGTTCTTTCTTTTCATTAAACCATATAGCCGTTAAATCATCACTTAACAGCGGCGCTCCGGCCTGCACAAAAGCCGTTGCCGTGGTTGATTTTCCCGCACCCGGCACCCCCATAAAACAGTAAGCACCCGCTCCTACCTGCACCGCACTTGCATGCAGCAGCAACAATCCGCGTTGCAAGAGAATACACCCCAAAGCTTCACTAACCGTAAACAGGCTAAGGACGGACGCATCTTCGGTGTAGCTATCTACAAAAAGTGTATGACCGCCAACGGCTTTGTATGCGGCAATACCTTTCCAGGACATGAAAATTGTATCACTGCCCGCGGAGCCACTCCGAGCCCTTACGCCACGCCGGTGAATGGGCGTTTGCTTTAAGGTCGGTAACGTAAGACTTGTCAGGCAAATTCGAATGTCTTCCGGCTGTCCGGTTTCGGTAGCCGGATTCAGTTCGGGCAAACTGATGTCGGATCGGATGAGGAGGTTGAAGGCGAAGTATAGCGGCATGAATCCTGATTTTCAAGCAAATATAAAGTTGGGCTGTATTTAATTATTTAATGGTTTGTCCGGGACGAAGAATTTTCAAGTGGAAAAGAATTGTCAAATACTCTTTTTTAAACTCTACTCCCAGCGCATTGAGGGTTTGATCAACTGCATCAACCGTATATTTTGTGTCGAGTTTTGTTAAAAAATGATAGACCAACCCCGGCACAACGAAAGTACCCTGAGTGGTTTTGAGTTCTACTTCACCAATAGCCAATTTTTCGATCGTTACTTCGTCACTCAGAACCAGCCAATCGGGAATTTCGGGAGTCAAAAACTGTTGCTGACGAGCCAGCAACTGCTGCCATCGAACGGCGCCTTTAACCCCTAGCAAACCACTCAGCTGCGTTTGATCCAGATCACGAACAAGTTCGAATGCTTTTACATAAAATACTTCTTCTTTACCTGCCCAACTTCCCCACAACCGCTTATACTCCACAGCATTTACCTCACCAACGGCGCTGTCGAGTCCTAAATTTTGAGTACTCAAACGTTCGGCTGAAATGGTATCTGCCGGAAAATTCATGAACACTAGTACATAACGTGCCAGGGCATCTTCAATATCCGTTAGATACACCGACAAAGAATTCCAGAAAGCCGTGCCGGTTTCGCCGCCAACGGATTTACAGAAAGACGTTGAGCAGCCGTGTTCGCGGTAGTCCCACACGGTGCAGGCTCCCTGATCGTAAAATGGACACCGCAGCGTATCTACCTCCGCTTTGGTCCATTCGTTTCCTTTGGCCGGCGACTTATCAGTACGAATTGCGGTATTCAGCAGGTCGTAGCGCAGCGGTGTCACCAAACCTGTGGGTGTAACGCCGTGCCCCGCCTGAATCAGCGCTCGCAGACGTTGTTTGCCTTCCTGCAATTCCGGGCGGGAATCACTTAATATACCACCAATAAAATAGTTAGGAAGCTGAGGATAATAGGTACAGCACTTGGTATCAAGAAACGGGCTGTCGGGTTTTTGACAAAGCACACAGTTTTCGCAGGTAGCAAAGCTTTCGGTTGGAGCTTCCAGCGAAGCTAGTTCTGGAAATAGCGTATGATAGAGCGAAGGAAGCTTACTGTGCAGCGAAGGCATGTAGTGGGTTTCTAAAATGTATAAAGTAAAGTGTCCGACAGGTAGGTTTTATTGCCAAACCCAAATGGGTTTATACGTTGTATTTTCTGGCCACTCTCCAATGATAATTTTGCCGTTTTTCTCAACCCACGCATGTGCTTCAAAACCAGCAGAAGCCTGAATTTGCACGCCGATGTGTAAAGGTAGTTGGTCCTCTTTTCTAAGCAAAAATTTGAGGCTAAGCGCCTGTGGCAAACAGAGTAACGAAAACGGCAGCCAATGTGCCGCTGTTCGTACGGCCCAAATCCGGTCCGAAATATACGCCTGCGTGTACTGTTGTTTGTGGGCAGGATTGGTCAATTTTCCATAGATACGCCTGAATGTTCGGAAAGGAAGTATCACCAAAAATAATTTAATACCTATTAGTACGCTCGCCGCCTGCATGAGCGCAAGGTAGCGGGCGAGCGGCAAACTTCCTGCCTTTTTGATATGTAAAACCCAGGGTATCAAATCAGAATTAAACGACTTCAATTAGTTTTTCTTCCATAAGCTCAGCAAGTAGAGCTTCCATATCAGCCTCACAGGTTTCCTGATCTACCTCATATTCAGCCATTACCAGGGTGCACAACTCCTCAAACGAATGTGAGGTATTTTCCAGGGCACTCCACACGAGCGCACCTACCTCTCCCAATCCATAGTAAACCCCTTTGTCATGATTCAGAATCACTACTTCACCCCCCAGATTAGACGATACCTGATCGGAGGTTAACCTGTACTGCGTTTGTTTGGCTTCGCTATTCATATGTAATAAAGATTACGTATCCGGTGTAGTCAATTTTTTTTAACTACTGCAAAAATAAGAAATATACCTGCGTTTTTGCTACCCGGATACGCTTTAAAGGAAAATGGCTTGCCTAAATATCAAATGTAATGCCCTGCGCCAGCGGTAGCGTTCGGCCATAGTTGAGCGTGTTGGTTTGGCGACGCATGTAGGCTTTCCAGGCATCGGAGCCAGACTCGCGCCCTCCGCCGGTTTCTTTTTCGCCACCAAAAGCGCCTCCGATTTCGGCGCCGGAAGTACCGATGTTCACATTCGCAATGCCGCAATCGCTGCCCGCCGCCGATAAAAATTGCTCGGCCTCGCGCATGTTTAAGGTAAAAATAGCCGAAGAAAGTCCTTGTGGAACGCCATTTTGAAGGTCAATAGCTTCTTCCAGCGTTTCGTAGCGGATCAGGTATAAAATCGGTGCAAAGGTTTCGCGCTGCACGATCTCCCACTGATTTTCGGCTTCGGCAATGCAAGGCCGCACATAACAGCCTGACTCATAGTCCGCTCCTGAAAGCACCTCCGGCTCTACTACAAAACTACCTCCCTGCTTACGAATCGCTTCTACGCTTGCCAGATAACCGCCCACAGCATCCTGATCAATGAGTGGCCCCACGTGTACGCCAGTTTCGAGCGGATTGCCAATTCGGAGCTGAGCATAGGCTTTTTGCAGTCGCTCCTTCATTTCATCATACATTGCGGTGTGGACAATCAGTCGGCGGGTACTTGTGCAGCGTTGTCCGGCAGTACCTACGGCACCAAAAACTATGGCCGGAATGGCAACGGCCAAATCGGCTTCCGGTGTTATGATAATAGCGTTGTTTCCTCCTAATTCAAGAAGACTGCGTCCCAATCGGCGCCCAACGGCTTCGGCCACGGCTTTGCCCATGCGGGTACTTCCCGTTGCCGATAGCAGATCAACGCGAGGGTCGTTTGCCATCCATTCTCCCACGCTGCGCCCGCCGCTAATCAGGCAGGAAACGCCTTCGGGTACCTCGTTCCTGGCAAAAACCGCTTGTATCAGTTGCTGACAGGCAATACCCGTCAGAGGAGTTTTTTCGGAAGGTTTCCACACGCACACATCGCCGCACACCCAGGCAATCATCGCGTTCCAGGACCAAACTGCTACCGGAAAATTAAAGGCCGAAATAATGCCAACGACTCCAAGCGGATGCCACTGCTCGTACATGCGATGCGCCGGGCGCTCGCTGTGCATCGTCAGGCCGTACAGCTGCCGGGACAGTCCCACCGCAAAATCACAGATGTCGATCATTTCCTGAACTTCACCCAGCCCTTCGGGCAGGCTTTTGCCCATTTCGTAACTGACCAGTTGGCCCAATTCCTGTTTGCCTTCCCGGAGCGCATCGCCAATCTGCCGGACAATTTCGCCCCGTCGGGGTGCGGGCACAAGCCGCCATTCCCGAAAGGCAAGCCGGGCGGTTTCGAGTACCTGATCATAATCTTTGCGGGTAGTTTCTGTGGTAGTGCCAATAGATTTTCCATCCACCGGAGAAAAAGATTCGATCTCCTCGCCGGTACTAGTCCACTGCTGCTGACCGGTACTAACACCAGCATTTTTAGGTTTTATAGAAAGCTTTTGTAAGAACGTTTGCATGTTTTGAATAAATGGGTTTTACCAATAATCTATTAATTACCAGTATTTTAAATAAATATAATCTTGAATAAATTTTAAAAAAACTACACAGTCTCGTCAAAGAACGCTCCATTTGTCGTGTTCAGAAAAGCATCAAGCGCAATGTCTTCCTGCCGGACAAACCCTTTTTGTGGCAGCGTCCCATCCGCTACCATTTCGACCACTGCGGCAATTGACGCAGCGGTCGTCCAGGAGATAGCCCGCCAATGCTGACCGTCGATAGTAATCGGATGATAGGCCCGGTAAAACTCTTCACGTTCCAGTATTTCTCCTTTCCAGCCTTCAACTACGGCATATACGTACACCACATCTTCCTGTACCGGAGGTTTTGCCTCCGTCAGAATGCGTTCGATTAGCTCCCGATCATTTTTCAGGATTAATTCATAAAGCATAAAACGCATCAGTTTGGCATGACCGGGGTAGCGTATCGTCTTGTAGTTGAGCGTATCAACTCGTCCATCATAGGTTTCGCACATCGTGCCCAGGCCGCCGGAAGTAGTAAACGCTTCAAATTCCTGTCCTTCAATATTGATCACCTCAATGCCATCAAGCGAAGAAACCGTTTTACGTACTCCGTTATGAATAACCTCGGCATCGTTGATGTATTCATTAATGACGCCCGCCGGGGACCAGGTAAACGAGTAGCCCAACAGGCCGTTTGGATAGCGTGGCAAGGCACCCACCCGCAGTTCAATATCGCGTAGGCGGGTAAAGTTCTTCGCCAGATCGGCCCCGACAATCCCGATAAATCCCGGTGCCAGTCCACATTGCGGAGCCATTACGCCCCGACTATCTTTCGCCATTTCACGAATCGCAACCGTCGTGGGGACGTCCTCGGTAAGGTCAAAGTAATGTATGCCCAACTCATAGGCCGTTTGGGCAATAGGTAAGTTCAAATTATAAGGCATGCAGGACACCACTGCGTCAAAGCCCGTCAGATGAGTTTTTAAATCGGCGTGATTAGTAACATCCGCTTTTTTACATAGAAAAGGCAGTTCTACGGCCGGAGCAGCTTTGTCGAGGCCGACAACTTCAAAGCGGTTGCTGAGCAGAGTTCCTACCAAAGAACCTACTTTACCCATGCCAATGACCAGGATTTTCTTTATTTCGTTAGTTTTCATAGGGAATTGCCGAATTAGAAAAATATATGGATTAAACGAAGCAAATGCCTCATTAAACAATTAAAAAATAAGTATACGCACAAGCCAGGTTTATATCTTAAAAAGACAAAACCACGGAAACACGCACTAAGAAAAAGAAGTGGAAAACTAAGGCGCTACATGCCCGGCACATGGGAAGACATGCTGCGCAGAAAGGCAAATCGGGCCCGCTGTATGTTGAGCAAGGGGTTCAACTAGAAGTCTGAACTGTTGATTTACACAAATATAAACCCCCTGTCGGCCAAATGCAAGGACGTGTGTACAAAGCCTTCGTTATGATTTTATGAACCAATTAAATCAAAATCTCTTTGTAAAGAAGAAATATTGCAGGGTGCGGCCTCGTACCTTTGCGTGAATAAACTTACTTTTTCATGACCAAGCCCCTTGTTTCCCTGTTCATTACGCCGCCTTTCACCCAGCTCAACACGCCCTACCCGGCTACGGCTTACCTGAAAGGTTTTTTGAATACGGTTGGTATTGCATCGCATCAGGCAGATCTTGGCATTGAAGTCATCCTGCGGCTATTTTCAAAGGCTGGTTTACAGCAGCTTTTTGAGGAACTGGAAGCGTCGGACTGTGAGCTTTCGGACAATAGCTTTCGGATTTATAGTTTGAAAGAAGAGTACATTAGGACGATTGACCCGGTTATTTCATTTTTACAAAATAGAAATCCAACGCTTGCGCACAGCATTTGCGACCGCAGCTATTTGCCCGAAGCCGCCCGTTTTCAGACACTCGAAGAACTGGATTGGGCGTTTGGAACGATGGGTATTCATGATAAAGCACGGCATTTGTGTACGTTGTATCTCGAAGACATCGGCGATTTAATTCAGGAGGCTGTCGATCCGCATTTTGGGTTTAGCCGCTACGCCGAGCGGTTGGGCCGCACCGCCACACATTTTGACGAATTGTATCAGGAACTTCATGCGCCCGAAACTCTGCTTTCACGGTATTTATTGGATATTCTGGATGAAAAAATCAGGCATTTGGAACCTACATTGGTGGGACTTTCGGTGCCTTTTCCGGGAAATTTGTACGGAGCTCTGAAATGCGGGCAATTTATAAAAAAACACTATCCGCATATTGCAGTGGTGATGGGCGGCGGTTTTGCCAATACCGAACTTCGGAGCCTGAAAGACCCACGGGTTTTTGAATTTCTCGATTATATCTGCCTGGACGACGGCGAAGCTCCGCTGCTTTCGCTACTCGACTACCTGCGGGGTACCCGGGAACGTAGTCAGTTGAAACGTACCTATTGCCTTGTAAATGGGGAGGTTGTATATATTAACGGCGCCAAAGAACGCGACGTCGCTCAACGTGATGTAGGAACGCCCGACTACCGCGAACTCCGGCTACACGACTACCTTTCGGTGATTGAAATCGTGAATCCGATGCATCGGTTGTGGAGCGACGGCCGCTGGAACAAGCTCACGCTCGCCCACGGTTGCTATTGGGGAAAATGTTCGTTTTGTGACATTTCGCTGGACTACATCAAGCGCTACGAACCCGTGACAGCGGCGTTGATTTGTGATCGGATTGAAGAAATCATTCAGCAAACGGGGCAGAATGGTTTTCATTTTGTCGATGAAGCCGCGCCGCCCGCGCTCATGCGTGACGTGGCACTGGAAATACTGCGGCGGCGGCTGACGGTGGTTTGGTGGACCAACATTCGGTTTGAAAAAAACTTTACGCCCGACTTATGCCTTTTGCTCAAAGCCTCCGGCTGTATTGCCGTATCAGGCGGGCTGGAAGTAGCCTCCGACCGCCTGCTCGAACGTATGAAAAAAGGCGTGACCGTGGCGCAGGTGGCGCGTGTGGCCGATGCTTTCACACAGGCCGGCATCATGGTTCATGCGTACCTGATGTACGGTTTTCCTACTCAAACCGCGCAGGAAACGATTGATTCGCTGGAAATGGTGCGGCAATTGTTTGAACTTGGCATCGTGCAGTCGGGCTTTTGGCATCGCTTTGCCATGACGGCCCACAGCCCGGTGGGTCTTTTACCCGCCGAGTTTGACGTGCAGCGCATCGGCCCGGTAGCTGGAGCTTTTGCCGACAACGACCTTTTTCATGACGATCCGCTCGGAACAGACCACGATCAGTTTGCAGAAGGCTTGCGCAAATCGCTCTTCAATTACATGCATGGCGTGTGTTTTGAATTTCCGCTTTCCCAATGGTTTGAGCATAAAGTTCCGGCCACGTCGATTCCCCCGCACTACATAGAGAAAGCGCTCGCCGAACCCACGCCTGCCCCACGGCCAAATGCGCAGGTCGTGTGGTTGGGAAATATGCCAACCATTGATTTTTTTGAAGAAAAACAGGGAAAGAAAACGCAGGCTATGGCCGAGCTCGTCTTTTACAGCAAGAAGGACGAATGGGCCATTCATACGTCCGTCACTTTGGGAACATGGCTGGCAGAAATTCTTCCCCGCCTGCATGTGTCCACCTCGGAAATTTTCCCGCTGGAAACAATGAAAACAGCCTACAATGCCGCCGATTTGGGTAGTTTTGAAGCATTTGCTACTTCTGATATCTGGAAAACCTTGCAGAATCACGGTTTGCTTATCGTCTGAGAAAAGCCGTTTTCCTGAACTATTGATTGACAGAAGGCTTCAACCGATGACACATTTTTGGGCTACATATAAAAGCACCTTACTGTATGCATTTTTGCTGTCAGTTTTACTTTTTGTGTTAAAATGGCTGGAATTTCGTCTGCTAATCATTCATCACGCCACGGAGCTTTACATGGGAGTTGTGGCGTTGTTTTTCACAGCTTTGGGTATTTGGCTGGCTCTGAAACTAACCTTACCAAAACAGCATTCTGCACGTACCGAAGCAACGACTACAATACCAAATTTTCATGAAACTGAAACGACTCATTCGCTCAGCAAACGCGAACTGGAAGTACTCAATTTAATGGCCGAAGGACTGAGCAATCAGGAAATTGCAGCGCGCTTGTTTGTCTCCCTCAACACGATCAAAACCCACTCGTCCCGTGTCTTTGAAAAACTGGACGTAAAACGCCGAACGCAGGCAATTGAAAAGGCCCGCCGGCTGAGAATCATCTCTTAGCGGCTTGTCATTCTTTGGTATGAATGTAGGTTTTTCATACAAAATCACCTGAAAGTATGACTCATTTCAGACGATTTCCTTCCACTTTTGCCCACAGTTTTATCAATAAAAAAACACTACACTGTATGAAACGAATCATTTTGATTTTTGGGACAATTGCCGGGTTACTCGTGAGCGCTTTTATGGTTTGGTCCATTTCTACCTGCTACCAAAGCGACAATTTTGAGGGAAACGTTTTTCTGGGCTACGCCTCCATGATTCTGGCTTTTGCCTTTATTTTTGTCGGCGTAAAAAACTACCGGGATTCTATCAGCGACGGCACGCTCTCTTTCAAAAAAGCCTTTCTGATTGGCCTGTACATCACACTCGTTGCGTCTACAATTTATGTAGTAATCTGGCTTGTTGATTACTATTTTTTTATCCCTGATTTTATGGATCGCTACACGGATTATGTGCTCAAAGAAGCAGGCACAAGCGGTGCAACTGCTACGGAATTGGCCAAACAGAAAGCCGACATGGAAACGTACAAAAGCATGTACCAAAACCCCCTGTTTGTTATTTTATTCACCTATGCCGAAATACTCCCCGTTGGCCTCATTGTTTCCCTGATTAGTGCTTTGATTCTAAAAAGGAAAACGGTTCCTGTTGGCTGATGGAATGCGTTTTTACTAGAAATTTGGGGCAAACTTCTACCGTAGTTGGTAGAAAACACCAACTACGGTAGCAAAACAACATAAGTAAAATTACCCAAATTAGAGAGCCAAAAGAGAATCTAAATGATTACCAGTCACTAATTCCGACGGACGTTTGGCGTTTGAATTAATTATTTTTCCATTTTTATCGATCAGAATATATCTGGGAATTCCACTAAATTTATACAGATTGGTGATCATACTTGAATCTGCTACAAACTCAGAATTTTGGATACCGTGCAGGCCTTTAATTTGTAATTCTTCTTTCAAAAATTTCTTCCATTTCTCTGTGTCTTCGTCTATTGATACGTAAAGAAATTTCAAACCCGATTGATTTGAATATTTTTTCGATAACTTTTTAGAATATTCCAATTCATCCAAACATGGTCCACACCACGTTGCCCATACATCAATGTACACAAGATTCCCTTTAAGGCTGGAAACATTGAATGCTTTTCCACTTGGATCATGCATTTCTATGTCCTTCATTGGCATCCCGCTTTTTAACTGAAAGAGTTCAGGAAGTATATAAGTCAAATCATTTAAGTATTTTGATTCGGGATAATCTTTCTGAAACGAACTGGTAAGCTTTGAACCCAACTCATAAGCTATGTCATCATCATGCAACATTTTCGATACAAGCATAGCTAGTAGTATTTCCCGATAATCGTTCAATTTTGGATCTTTAAATATCGCTTTTTTAATGTATTCATACTCTTCCATTTTTATACCATTCTCGTAGTGATAGGACAGAATATTAAATAATAATGGTCGTAACCTCATGTTCATGTACCACAAATAATTTGGATACTTTACATACTTAGATTGTATGCTAAAATTTTCAAATGCATTAGATAAAGTTGAGTCTAAAACCACAATCTTCTCCTCGTTGTTTATCTTATTGAGATCGACTTTCGTATTAAAATCCATGCGTTGAGTGATTTCAAAAAGGGCAAAATAGTCAATTAGCATTTGCCTATAATGGTCTGAAATAGAATTGTCTCTTTCGATCTGCTTTTTTAATTCTATGCCAATGATTGCAAGGCTATCCAGATACACCTGTTGTTTTAAAGGAGATGCAGATATATATTTCGCATAATTTGAGTTTACATATTCCTGTCCCTCTATTGCATTTAAATTAATTTTATGATAGTATGAATTAATGATTTTCAAATCACCATCATACTGAGGAAGTCCATTCGCAATCGTAAGATCAATAGATGACCCGGGTTCCAGGTATAGGGTTGTGAAGAATTCATATTCGCCAACTACCAATAATGCATGAAGGGTATCCTTATGGAAAAATTCAATTCTTGCACGCCCCAGGGAATCCAGCAGAGTCGTATGAATTTCTTTGGGGCTAAGAGGCAAACCTCGTGTTATTTTTAAAGATACCTCCATTCCAGGATATTCACGGGAAGAGATATTTATTTGAGTTTTATCCTCTTCCAAGGAAGAAACGCAACCTGAAACAAAAAGAATAGAAATGATTGAGCAGAAAATTGAAAGGAGTGATTTCATATGCTTTTTACTTGAAAATATGGAATTAGTCTAGTGGGATTTCTTTTAATTATCACTCTCATCTGCCGTCTGCCTCAGTTGGTGAACCATCAACAACGGCAGTATTCCTACTTACAGCTTAGTAATTAATCATATAAAATACTTGAATTAATGAAATAGTCAAACATAGATTCAGATCTTAAAATTGTTAACCTTAGATCACTTTTAAAAATAGCATTATCAATTTTAAATTTTTTGTACATGCAGGCATCATGTAAATCAGAAGTTGATATGTTATTGATAGAAACCACTTGATCATCTAACCTAATCCCCATTTCTTCAACCTTGCTTCCTACCACCAAGCTGGTAACTTTAACTGATCCATTCTTCCATCCTAACGTAACATTAGGTATTTTGTAAAGCTTACTTATTTCTGTCTTGTTTTTAGACACATATAATTTATTATTAGACACATCAATAATTACCTCTTCAAATCCTGACAAAAAACCGCTTCCAATTAAAGTTTTATTATTAGAAAATACAAAAACCTCACGATCCAGCATTTGTTCGCCTGCTTTCAAATTATGAGGCCTATAAAAATGTAGAGTATCCGAAACAGAAGAGCTTAGCCCCCCTGTGAACAATAACTTGCTTTTCAAAAAACTATCTATCTCGAATTTATTTTTCAAGGAATTGTTTAAAGCTACATAGTCAGGAAATCCGGTGTCAAAAAGGGCATTTATTGTTTTATTATTTGACTTCAATTCTATAAAATTATATTTCTTCCAATCGTTTGCAATTTTTATTTGATCAAAGTTGCTAATGGAGGCATTTAGAGTGGAAGATATTGATAGTAGCTTACTCTTAAAATTTATCCGAAATACTGCATCTCTCATTAAGTTGAGTCCAAACAGACCTTTTATTTCATTGCAACCAAAAATATCTGATTTTGAGGAGATTGCTCCAACATTAAAAAATGTTCTTTCTCCAATCTTCAATTTATTAATTGAAGTTAGCACGGCTTTACTCTCAGAAGAATTCACGTCTACTGCTGTCAAATCCCTTAATATTGGCAGGTTCAAATTCCTTGCCAGATCAAGGTCAATGGTAGTCATGGCCCCTGTATCAAAAATGAATTTGTAATGGGTAGTATCTTTTTCATTAATTTGTAATTTCAAAACAATCCAACCATCAATTATTTCGAATGGGATGGTAGTAGTTTCGTCCCCGGAGGTGTTCAAGAAAAACCATTCTTTATAATAGTGTTTCGATATAATCTTAGATACTAAGCTTTGCTCTGTTTTGCAAGATGCTATTAAGAATATACTTAAAGCTATTAAATATAGGACTTTTGGTTTTTGACATGTAAGAGTCCCATGACTTTTTTGCATTTTTAGTCGTTAAAGCTGAAATGAAAAATAATCCGTGAAAATCTAAAATAAAACTTTCACGGATTGCTACAATAAGATTGTCCACTTGTATAGATTTATTTCTGCCGTTGTTGAAGAAACAACAACGACAGAAAACTCGACCAACAACACGTCCACTTCCAATAGCCCTAAGGCAGCAGCACGACTTGCCCGGTTCGTACGGACTCATCGCAGGCAAAAGCTACGCGCAGGCTGTTGACTGCATCCTGCAAATGATCCGTCAGGTCCAAATCTTCCTGAATTGACCGAAGAAAATAGCGTTGCTCCCGATTGCATAGCTCCTGATGATCAGGCTCGTCGGTTAGATTAATCCATTCATCCTGATACACAAACTCATCATTTTCATTCAAATCGGCCTTATGCACCCGCAACGATTCGGTTTTGGTGTGCGAGTCAACGTTATCTGACTTCCCGGCTCCACCGGCTTCTTTGGCAACGATAGACACACAGCCTTTGGGGCCAATCACGTCTTTTACAAAAAAGGCTGTTTCGCTCATCATCGGTCCCCAACCTGCCTCATACCAACCGACCGAGCCGTCTTCAAAGCGAATTTGCAATTGTCCGTAATTATAGTTCGTCGCCGGAATATCGTCCGTTAGCCGTGCGCCAATCGCCGAAACCTGCACGGGCTTTGAGCGAGTCATTTGGCACATCACGTCAATGTAATGCACGCCACAATCCACAATCGGGCTCAGGCTTTTCATCAGGTTCCGGTGCACGGTCCACATTTGGCCGTGGCTCTGCTGATTGAGATTCATCCGCATCACGAGCGGCTTGCCCATGTCCTGCGCAATCTCCACAAACTTTTCCCACGAAGGATGATGCCGCAAAATGTAGCCCACAACCACTTTTTTACCCGCTATTCGGGCAGCTTCTACCACACGCTCGGATCCTTCAACGGTATCAGCCAATGGTTTTTCGATAAATACATGACAGCCTTGTTCGAGGGCCATGATGGCGAAGGTTTCGTGGGTATCAGGGTAGGTTGAAATGCAGACGGCATCCGGCTGCGTGACGGCAAGGGCCTCGGCGTAATCGGAGAAAAGCGCATAACCTCCGCCTAATTTTTCATTGAGTACTTCCTTGCTTTTTCCAGTGGATACAATCCCGCAAATTTCAAATCCTTCCAGCATTTGATAGGCCTGCGCATGCGAAGCGCCCATATTTCCACAACCTACAACCAGTACTTTTACATTTGTTGTCAATGGGTTCATTATTTTGGGTTTAAGAATTTAAGTAATTGATTATTAATTTATTCATGTGTTGTTGGTAAAAAAACCAACAACGGCACCAAATTAACTATAAAATTTCAGGATTATGAATTATGCAGCAACAGGAAACAAGATACGCTTGCCATATGTATTTGGCAATAGCCACCGGGATTTTGGGTAATTGAAAAGACCGAAAAAAATCAAAAAAAGGCTGATCCCGTCTCTCAATTTGAGACAACAGATCAGCCTTTTTTACTCACAAATTTATTATCTCTGATATAAAAGCGATACGGAAGTTCAGCACCCTGTGTGATGCCAATGCGGGTGGTAGTTACGGTGTCAAACGTTGAAATTACCGGAGTAGTAATGTAAATCGCAGGCTCTTCCAGCGAAAGCCCGTTGTGCTCGGGCCGTATGCCCATGGCTTGCACGAGCTTGCCAGGGCCGCTGCACAAATCGCGCTCACCAAAGAATTTCTGGGCTCCCGGCAGTAACGATTTTGGATGCAGCGTTCGTCGCAAAGCCATCAGATCCTGCCCGCGGGTCGGCTGCAAAGCCCGAATTAAAACCGCCTCGCCCTGATCTTCCGGCCCGCCAACGACGTTTACACAATAGTATAATCCATAAATCAAATAGACGTACAGCGTTCCCGGCGGGCCAAACATTGCGGCATTTCGGGCGGTTTTTTTGCGGTAGGCATGGCAGGCCGGATCGCCCCAGAGGTAGGCTTCCGTTTCGACAATAATTCCGGCCGTAATCCCTTCCCCGCTTTCGTGTACGAGCTCACAGCCAAGTAATAGTTGCGAAAGTGCCAGGGTAGAATGTTGTCTGTAAAATGTTGCGCTGTGCCGACCCTGCATTCCTTAGATCACATTCATGGTTTGCTCTTTAATCTTTTCGAGTTCATCTTTCATCTGCACCACGAGCCGCTGCACACCGGCATCGTTGGCTTTGGAACCGATGGTATTTATTTCCCTGCCAATTTCCTGGGCTATAAAATTAAGTTTCTTGCCGTTGCTATCGGTCGAAGCGAGCGTTTCTTCAAAGTAGTTCAGGTGGTTGGCCAACCGAACTTTCTCTTCCGAAATATCATATTTCTCTATGTAGTAAATCAATTCCTGCTCAAAACGGTTTGGATCAAAATTATCGTCCGACAAAAGGTCACGAACCTGCTTTTCGAGTCGTTCACGCACTGCCGGAATGCGCAGCACATCCTGCTCCTGCACCTGCGTGAGCAGGCCCCGAATCGAGGCGATGTATTCCATCAGTTTGGCTGCTGTCAGTTGGCCTTCCTGCTGCCGAAACGTGTCACATTTACGAATCGCTTCCAGCACAGCTTGTTTGAGCAAAGCGCCTTCCTGATCCCGCCGCTCTTCATTGGCAACGTCCGTATTGTAGGCATTTGGCATTTGCAGCGAAAGTCGGAGCAATTCGGTTGGATCGGCCGTAAAGCCCAATTCTTCGGCTGTTTTGCTCAAATCACGAAAATAGGCGCTAACCAGCGAGCGATTGACCACCGAAGCCGCGGCGGTAGTTCCGACGGGCTGTACCGTCAGCGAGAGCTCTACCTTGCCTCGTTCCAGCGATTGGGTAATTTGATTTCTAATCTCAATTTCACGTTCAGAGTACTGCCGGGGAATCCGGCAAAAAATATCCAGAAACTTAGAATTTAGTGTTTTTATTTCGACAGTAACCGTAAGCGAATCGGATTCAACGTGGGCTATACCATAGCCGGTCATGGATTTGAGCATTCCGTATGTTTTGTAAAAGGGTATAGAAAATAATTTTTAATAAAATCGCACCTAAATTTCCTTCCAAAGGAACTCAGGAGTTACGATTCGGGCGTTGGGCTTTTCCGGGCGCCTGACTTTCAGAAGCCTGTGGAGTCGATACGAGTGCGTTTTTGACAATTTCGGCTGTATCCAGCCGATAGCGCGCTACATCGCAGGCCAGGTAAATCGCTTCCAGCATGGAACCCGGTTCGGCGCTATTTTTGCCGGCAATGTCGTAAGCTGTTCCGTGGTCGGGCGAGGTGCGTACGGCCGACAAGCCCGCCGTAAAGTTAACACCTGAATTAAAGGCAATGGTTTTGAACGGGATCAATCCCTGATCGTGATACATGGCCAAAACGGCATCGTAGTGTCGGTAGGTAGAGGCTGCAAAAAATCCGTCAGCCGGAAATGGCCCGATTACCAATTCACCTTTTTCCCTGAATTTTAATAAAACCGGGCTGATAATGTCCTGTTCCTCCGTGCCCAGCAAACCGTTTTCTCCGGCATGCGGATTTAGTCCCAAAACCGCCAAACGGGGTTTGACAATCCCGAAATCTGAGCGAAGTGAGTGGAGAATCTGACTTATTTTGGCGGTTAATTTTTCGGGAGTCAGTTGCGCCCGAACCTGATCCAGCGGAATGTGGCCCGTCAGTACTCCTACCCGAAAGTCACCGGCGACCATAAACATCAGCGCTTCTTTGACGCCGAAAGCCTGAGCCAGGTATTCGGTATGACCCGGAAATTTAAAGTCTTCACTCTGCATCGTATCCTTATTGATCGGCGCTGTCACGAGGGCGTTAATACGGCCTGCTTTCAGATCGTCCGTAGCTCGCTTGAGCGCTGCAAAGGCTGCTTTTCCGGCAGCGGGAGTTATTTTCCCCGGTTCCAGTTCCGTTTGCTGATCGTTCCAGCAGGTAATCACGTTGGTAGACTTCGGGTTGGCCTGTTCTACTTTCTGAATGGCCTGCAGGTTCCATTCTTTCATGTTCAGCATCTGACGATACTTATTTAACACACGCAAAGAACCGTAGATCACTGGTGTACATTGACGAGATAATTGATTGCTCTCCAATGCTTTAAGTATTACTTCCGGTCCTATGCCGTTGTAATCTCCCATACTAATGCCAACAATAGGCTTATAACTTTGTAACTCACTCATGGAAAATTTAGTCTGAAATAGTCAATACTGGTACAAAAAGCCAGCCGTTGATTCTACAATTTAGCATCGCTATCTGCATGCTTTTCTCTAAAAACTACCGACTTTTGTACATAGTTAACGTGCAAGTTACGAAAAATCCACCGCTCCCATGAAAATACTGATTGCAGACGAAATGCACCCTTCGCTTTTTCCCTTGCTGGAATCGCACGGATGGGCCTATGACTTTAAACCGGGATTTCGACGCACCGATATACTCGCCTATCTATCAGGCTATGATGGGTTGATTATCCGAAGCAAGACCCGCATTGACGAAGAATTGTTGACGCAGGCGCAGCGGCTGCGCTTCATTGCCCGCGCCGGAGCCGGTCTCGACCTGATCGACGTGCCGCTCACGGAGCGTATGAATATTACGCTTTTCCATGCCGGCGAAGGAAACCGCGACGCCGTAGCGGAGCATACGTTGGGCATGATTTTGATGCTTTTTAACAACCTGAACAAAGCCGATCGGGAAGTCCGAAAAGCGATTTGGGACCGCGAAGGAAACCGGGGCGTAGAGCTCATGAACAAAACGGTGGGCATTGTGGGCTACGGCAACAACGGCAGCGCTACGGCCCGCCGCCTGCGGGGTTTTGGGTGTAAAGTGTTGGCGTATGATAAGTACCGTTCCAATTTTGGAGATGAATGGGTTCAGGAAGCTACGTTGTCTCAGATTCAGGCGGAAGCCGATGTGCTGAGTTTACATATTCCGCTGACAGATCAGACGCGTTTGCTTGTAAACGATTCTTTCATCGCCAATTTTCAAAAGCCGTTTTATCTCATCAACGTGTCGCGGGGCGAAGTTGTAAGTTTGAGAGACGTTGTAAACGGCATGAAATCAGGGAAAATTCTGGGCGCTTGCCTGGATGTTCTTGAAAACGAAAAACTCAGCCAACTCACCAATCCACAGCAGGAAGCCTTTGACTATCTGCGCACCTCAGACCGGGTAGTGCTGACACCGCACATTGCGGGATGGTCACACGAAAGTTATGTACGAATCAATGAGGTTTTGGTGAATCAGATTTCGGCGTGGCTTCAAACAGCAGCTGTCTGACATTACCGCCAGGAAAACTAAAAAAAATGCTGGATCAAGGCTAAAATTAGACCTTGGATCCAGCATTTTTCATTTGTAAAATATTCCTTTAAAAATCAGTTTCGCATCCTCAGCAATTTATCATAATTGATAATTGTAATGAGACTTCCTTTCATTTCTACGAGTGCTTCTTCTTTGAAGTCAGACAACGTTCTGATTACTGTTTCGGTGGCTGTTCCCACGAGCGAAGCAATATCTTCACGGGTAATTGCCATCGAAAAAGGCTTGGTTTTATCGGCCTGATAGCGCGTCGCAAGCATGATGAGTGCTTCGGCGACCCGTTTCCGAACGGAGTTGTAGGCAAGTTGCAGCAGGCGTTCTTCCCGTTCCTTGATTTCATTGGAAAGCATTTTGATAAACTTCCCGGAAACTTCCCTACTTCCCTGCAAAAGAGTAAAAAAATCCTCTTTGGGTATCACCGCCACTTCCGATTCTTCGAGGGCTACGGCTGTGTCTTGATAGGGCGTGCCCTGCAAAAGGTCCACGTAGCCAAAGAAATCGCCTTTTTTATATAAATCCGTAATGAATTCCTTGCCGTATTCATTGGCGCGATAGGCTTTGACTTTACCTTCCAGCAAAAAGAAAATGCCGGTCGGATAACTGCCTTCGGTATAAACGGTTTCTTTTTTACGAAATGACTTAACCTTCTTTTCCTGCGTCAGTTTGTTGAGCGCATCCACCGAGCGGGCTTCCTGAATAAACTGATCGAGCCCTTCACCTGTGCGATTAAACTCTGCTTTCAGTCGTTCGCTTTTTTTCAGGCGAACTTCCACGGCACTCAATAGTTCTACGTCGTCGTAGGGCTTGGTCAGATAATCGTCCGCACCCATTGTCATGCCTTTGCGGTAATCGTTTTTTTCGGCCTTGGCAGTCAAAAATATGAAGGGAATATTGGACGTTTCTTCCTCTTTACTCAACAGATGCAGCACACCGTAGCCGTCGAGTTCGGGCATCATGATGTCACAAATGATGAGATCGGGATTGAGCGAATGCGCCATTTTCACCCCTTCTTTTCCGTTCGTAGCGGTCACCACATCGTAGTTCGCCAATTCCAGGATTTCCGCTGTATTCTCCCGCATTTCGGGATTATCTTCAATTAGTAAAATCTTCTTCGTATTCATTGGTTCGGATAGGTAAAGCTAGGCGACAACCTCGGCGTGATTGGGCAGAAAAATGAAAAAAGTGGTTCCTTTTCCGGTAATACTTTCAAACGAAATATCCCCCTGCATCAGGTCGATGTATTTTTTAACGATATTCAGGCCAAGGCCCGTTCCCTGTGCATTACCGGCATTGTGAGCCCGAAAGAACCGGTCAAAGATGTACGGCTGATCGCTTTCCGGAATCCCGATTCCCTGATCCTGAATTTCAAAATGAACTCCTTTTTCATCCACTCGGGTACGCAGAAAAATCGTGGTGTGGCAGTCAGAATACTTAATGGCATTGGACAAAAGATTGATCAGCACATTGCGCAGCAGGTGCTTGTCAAGCCACGCTTCGGCTCCACCGCTGTGTTGATATTCAATTTTTTGTCCTTCTTTGCACACACCCTTAATTTCGTCCATCAGGTCCAGGCAGGAAGACGGCATATCGAGTTGTACGGGGACACTCTGCATGCGTCCTTCTTCCAGTTTTCCGATAGACAAAAAATCGTTGAGGATCTCCGTCAGGTTATTTACCGCTGATTTGATGCGTTGTACATGTTTGAACCGTTTATCATTTTCTTCGGTCAAAACATAGCGGCCAATCAACGAAGCAGAGGACAAAATTGTAGCCAAAGGTGTACGAAATTCGTGCGATGCAATGGTTACAAATTTACTCTTCATATCATTCAATTCACGTTCTTTTTCCAGGGCTCTGACCACCTCTTCCTGTGAAGTTTCGAGTTTTCGCAACGCTTCGCCAAGCTCTTGTGTACGCTGAGTTACGCGCATTTCCAGCTCCGTATTTAGCTTTTGAATCTCAATATTGGCTTCTTTAATGTCATTTTCCTGCTTTTTTCGGGCGGTAATATCCACCACAAAAGCCACCACAAAATCGCCTTCACTCGTAGAAAAAGGGCTCAGACTTACCTCAACCGGAAACTCGCTTCCATCGCTTCGGCGGGCAAAAAGATCCCGATTATTGCCCATACCCCGCGCGCGGGGTTCATGCATATAATTAATTCGTTGATGCACATGCTGCCGGGCATGCCGGATCGGAATCAGGATTTCTATCTTATTTCCGACCAATTCATCGTCATCATAGCCAAAAAGGTCTTTTGCCGTTGGATTCACCATGGCAATCGTTCCATGATCATCGACCACGATAATGCCTTCTGTGGCATGTTTGAAGAGTGCATTCAACATCTCGATATGCCGCTTCATTTCTTCTGTATGTTTAATAAATAGCTCTAACATACCAAAGTAAGGGAGTATTTTGTAAGGAACAATTTTCGAGATGAATTACCTGTAATTTTTCTTCAGACCGTTTGGCTAAAAAGGTTGGTTTGCGGTACGTTTTCCCACAAACGGGCGTCAAAGGCCATGCACACGTTTCGGACAAAATTACGTCCACTTTCAGTTACACGTAAATGGTAAGGTTCAATGATTACGAGCCCATCTTTTTCCATTTCTTCCAGCCGGGCAAGTCCTTGATAAAAGGCCTGCGAAACCTCCTGTGTATGCGACCAGGTGGTCTCAAAATTACACATCAGGTGCTGAATATGCCGACGCAAAATAAGATCTTCACGGTTGAGCACGTGCCCTCTGAAAAAAGGCAACTCACGCAGGGCCAGGCGTTTGTAGTACGCCTCTACTCCTTTTTCATTCTGAACGTAGCCCCACCACGCGTCGCTGATCGCCGAAACACCCAGGCCAATGAGCAGGGACGTTTGGGTATCGGTATAGCCCATAAAATTCCGATGCAGGCGTTTTTCTTCAAATGCTTTAAATAATCCGTCGGTTTTGAGGGCAAAATGATCCATGCCGAGGTTTTCGTAACCGGCCATTTCGAGCGCTCCCCGGCAGGTTTCGTAGATCGCCAGTTTTTTCATGGAGTCGGGCAAATCTTCTTCGGTAAAGCGTCGCTGACCGGGTTTGATCCAGGGCACATGCGCATAGCTGTAAAAGGCAATGCGGTCGGGCCGAAGCTGAATCACTTTATAAATGGTTTGCGTCATGGAGCATACTTTCTGCTGGGGCAGGCCGTACACCACGTCATAATTGACGGAAGTATAACCAATTTCACGAGCCTTTTCGGTCAGGTGTTTTACCTGATCGTAGGTTTGATGCCGATTAATTATTTCGAGCACAATCGGGTTAAAATCCTGAACGCCAATACTGATTCGTCTGAAACCAACTTCGTACAGAGCCATGAGGTGCTCGTCGGTCGTATTGCCGGGGTGTGCTTCAAAGCCAAATTCGGCCTGCTCATGAATTTCGCAGCCTTCGAGCAACCGGCTAATCATGGATTTCAGGTTTTCGGGGCTAAAAAAAGTGGGCGTTCCGCCTCCCAGGTGTAGCTCCCGAATCCGGGGTTTTTCTGAACCCAACACCGCTTTATATAACTCCCATTCTTTCAAAACCGCCTCCATGTAAGGTTGTTCTACGGCATGATTGACCGTGATCCGGGTATTACAGCCGCAGTACGTACATAGGCTTTCACAAAATGGAATATGGATATACAGGCTGATTCCCTGCATTTTATTAGTTACCGAAAATGTATCGTTCACCAGTTCGCCCCATTGCTCAGGCGAAGGAGGGGTTGATTGCCAGTACGGCACCGTTGGATAGCTTGTGTAGCGCGGTCCCGGCACGTTATATTTTTGTAACAATTGGTGATCCATAGGAAGCATAAGGTTAAGTGAGTAAGGGTCAGTATCTGCCCGTCCTCACGACAGTTGCAGAATCCAAAACTACGGGGAGTTTTGGCTGGAAAACATGACAATTGTCAGGAAAATAGGTGATTTGGGGGCCACAGGGGCACTATCGGGAAGAACCACTGCTGTGGCAAACGGGAATTTCGGTCGTTGAGCCATTCGACGGAAGCGCCGTTGGCAGCTGAATGGCGAGGCCACGAACCACGAGCCATATGCCGGCAATCGCCATAAATACCGGGGTCATCCGGCGAAAGCGACTGCGTAGCGAGGGGGTAAACCATTGCTTAAAAAACCCAACGGCCATCATGGCAGGTAAAGTACCCATGCCAAAGGTAAACATGTAAAGTGCGCCGTTGAATGCGCTGCCCATTGCTACTGAACTTACAACGGCAAGGTAAACCATGCCGCAGGGCAACAGGCCGTTGAGCATGCCGAGGGCAATCCAGCCTGACAGACTCCGGCGGTGCAGCATGCCCGCCATTTGGGCTTTCACCTGCCCCACCATTCGCTGCCAAAAGGCAGGAACGTGCAGGTAGGCATCAAGCTTGGAGGGCCAAAGAACGTACAGCAACATAAATATACCGGCCGCAATGGACAAATAACGCAGGTAGCCCACCCACACCAATGCCCCGCTGAGCGCGCCAATGAGCGTACCCAACAAAGCATAAGTCGCGGCCCGTCCTGTGTTATAAGAAAACAAAGCGGCAAGCTGCATGAAACGGCTGCCTTTGTGTACCGGCAGCGCCATGGCAATAGGCCCACACATGCCTACGCAGTGAAAGCTACTCATCAAACCCAGCGTAAAGGCCAGCAATAGCATCGCGCTCATAACGATTTTGGGGTTAGCACCCCTTTTTTAGTTTTATTTCTGAATGGTAATTACCCCTTCATTCCAGTAGCTTATCTCGCCATTTTTCCAATCCAGTTTTATCAGATAACGACCTTCCTGAACTTTATCAAGCGGAATAATCTGCTGATTTTGGGCATCGGCATTTATACCAAAGAGCACATCCTTTCGCGGATCTGACGGGCAATAAAGCGCAATAGTTCCGCTAAGGGTTTGAGATTGAAAATTCTCCGGAAATTGTATCGAAATAGTCTTGTCGTTTACTTGCCAGCTGATCGGCTGAGACAGGTCCTGACTACGCTGAATCTTTTCCATTTTTCCCTGAAAACGCAGTTCCTGATCATAATAATCTTCCGAAACCAGATCCACGCGTTGATTCATACTCATGGTTACGAGGGTCAGGATTCCGATCACAAACCCGATATACAATAGAGCAATTCCTGCTCCCCAATTCATTTTTTTCATTTTTTTACCTGTTAAAGTATCATTCAATACGTCTCCATTACTCTACCATTGGGGTGCCATAAACGTTGTTTCGAACGTTTCGAGCGTTTCCTCTCCGTATTTTATAGCAAACTTCACATTCGTTTTCCGGCCTTCAAGGGCAGTTTTGGGAATGGTAACAAATACGGTCCCCTGCGACATCCCGGCGGCATCAAGCCGAAGGTCGGGTACACCCGCAAACCGAAGTGTGCCTTTGGGCGACTCTATCGACATGACGGGGGTTATTTCGTGGTTGGTTTTATTAAAAATCTTGAAGGTATAGAGGTTGCTGATTGTCCCGTCCGGATTTTCAATAAAGCTCGAACCCGGCGCGCGAAGAAGCGTCGTTTCGGTATCGGTTCTGGTAATGACGAGATAGCCTAAAACCGTCCAAAGCAAGGTCAGGACCACGATGTAGCCCACCGTACGTGTAGTAATCAGTTTCTTGATTCCGTTAGCAATCGCATTTTCTGAGGTATAGCGAATCAACCCCCGATCCATGCCTACTTTATCCATAATAGTATCGCAGGCATCAATACAGGCAGTACAGTTGACACATTCCATTTGGGTACCATTTCGAATGTCGATTCCGGTGGGGCAGACGGCCACGCACTGAAAACAGCTGATGCAATCGCCGGCGGTTCTGTCCTGCCCTTTTCTCAATTTTTCGCGGGGTTCTCCGCGCTTGTAATCGTAGGCAACGACTATGGAGTTTTTATCAAGCAAAACGCCCTGTAAACGTCCATAGGGGCACACAACTGTACAGGCCTGATCGCGAAGCCAGGCAAAGTTGAAGTAGAAAATAAGGGTAAAAATCACCACGCCCGAGAACAAACCGACGTGCTCGGAAATGGGTTCGGTAATTATTTTTTTGAGCTCATCTACCCCAATGCCGTAAGCGATCAGCAGGTTGCCAATCAGAAATGAAACAAAGAGAAAGATGGACCATTTCAATACTTTTTTGCTAATCTTTTGGGTAGTCCAGGGGGCTTTATCAAGAGATTTTTGTTGTGCCCGGTCGCCTTCAATAGCGTATTCGATTTTACGAAAAACCATTTCCATAAATACCGTTTGCGGACAGGCCCACCCGCACCACAAACGACCAAAAATGGTAGTAAAAAGGACGATAAAGACCATAAAGGACAACATCGTGAGACCAAAGAGCCAATAGTCCTGCGGCCCGATGAAAAGTCCGAATATGATAAATTTCCTTTCCAGAATATTGAAGAGAAACAAAGGCTGCCCATTGAGTTTCAGAAAAGGTCCCGCAAACAAAATTCCAAGCGCAATAACAGAAAACCAAACGCGGCGATCGTGCCAGGCTCCCGATGGTTTTTGAGGATAAAACCAGTTACGGTTTCCATCATCATCTACTGCATTGAAATGGTCGCGAAACGATTCGTCACTATCAAAGGGGTCAGCAAGAGTACTCATAGCATTTTGGAATTGACTATTGTTGTAACAGGCAGTGGCGGACTCGAAGGCCCGCCACTGTTGTTAGTATTTTTATTAATTGAGGGCCACAGGTTCAGTTTCAGCCGGGGCTGCTGCGGGGGCTGCTTCCTGTAAGGTACCTTCGGCGGCCTTTGGACTTGCGGGTTTGGTGCCCTGCAACTGTACCTTGATATAGCTTGACACTTTTTGCATGTCGAGTGGTTTCAGCTGTTTTTCCCAGGAAATCATTCCTTTTTCGGGAACACCGTACTTCACGGTTTTGAACACATCTTTCACATCTCCCCCATGAATCCAGTAGTCGTCCGTCAGGTTTGGACCCACGCCACCACCGCCATCAGCGGCGTGGCAGGCGGCACATTTTTCCTGAAAAATCACACCACCTTCTTTCAGCATGCCTTCATCTTCGAGCAGTGTGACGGTATTTTCGTCAATACTTGCCCCCATTTTTTCAATAAATGCCTGCTTTTGAACCTCAGCTACGGCCAGTTCTTTTTCAAGCTCTGCCTCCTGCAAATCGCCCCAACCTGTGGTGTGATAGTACAATACGTAGCCAATGGCAATGACAACCGTGCCCACAAACAGGAACTGCAGCCACGGTGGCATCCGGTTGTCGAGTTCGTGAATACCGTCATAATCATGTCCTTTGATGATGATCTTTTCTTCTTCGCTGAGCGGCGTAGCAAACCCGCTGAAATAGCTCCACCAGTTGGAGCTAAACATCGGTGCAGATTCGTTACTTACAGCCTCAGGTTGCGACTTGGCAGTTAGTTTTCGTAAAATAGAAACCACTTGCAGCAGCACTACCACCAAAATCACGATCATGCAGGCCAGTACAAAAAGGACAGTGTACAACATGGCATCAGTAGTAGACGTTGGCGTTGCGGCAGCGTCCTGAGCAAAGGCCGCTGGTACTACCAGCAACCCCAGCACAGTCAGGATACTTTTTTTGACGAGGCTATCGTCCAGCGGAATCGCTTTTAGCTTATCAACTGTTTTGCGGTCCATACGCATCACATACACGATCAGCGTTACGAAAAAGGCAAAGAATATTACCAGGGAAATCAACGGATAGATGCTAATGCCGGCAATGGTTTCGAGATAATTTTTGAATTTCATTGGAATAAGAATTTGAGGGTCAAAGTCCTGATTGTAAGGCTACTCCTTTGTCGGTTTTTATATCAGTCCCAAGGCGTTGCAGGTAGGCAATCAAAGCAATGATTTCTTTATCAGACGTTGTTTTGATACCACTTTGCTTTAAGCTTTCCGTAATTTGGTCTGCTTGTTTCATCAGATCCCGGTTAGCTTCCTGATCATATCCTTCTTCGTACGGTACACCCAGCGTAATCATCGCTCTGATTTTGGCAGCCGTCGTGGTCGTATCCAGCGTTGCATCCAGCATAAAGGCATAGGGAGGCATGATAGAGCCCGGCGACATACTCGTAGGATCTTCCATGTGGTTGTAGTGCCACGAGTCAGGATACTTGGCTCCTACGCGGTGCAAATCCGGACCGGTACGCTTGGAACCCCACTGGAACGGGTGGTCGTACACAAACTCTCCCGCCTTGGAATATTCGCCATAGCGCTCAATTTCCGAGCGGAACGGGCGCACCATTTGCGAGTGACATACGTAACAGCCTTCCCGAACATAAATATCACGTCCCTGCAATTCAAGCGGTGTGTAAGGCTTCACGCTCGCAATCGTGGGTACATTAGATTCAATCATGAACGTCGGTACAATTTCTATAATACCGCCAATTGCTACCGCCACGAGTGCTGCCACAGTAAGGACCAAAGGCTTACGCTCCATGATTCGGCTGTGCCAGTATTCTTTTTCAGGAACATTCCAGATAGAAGCCAATGAGGGGGCTTTGGCGGTTTCTTCTCCTACCAAATGACCTTTTTTGGCGGTTACGTAGAGGTTATAAATCATGGTAGCAAAACCAATCAGGTAAAGCACACCACCAATACCACGCAAGACATAAAGCGGAATCAGCTGCGTAACGGTTTCGAGGAAGTTAGGATATTTTAAGAGACCTTCTTCGGTAAATTCTTTCCACATGGAGCTCTGTGTCCAGCCTGCCCAGTACATTGGCACGGCATAAAACAGAATCCCTAGCGTACCAATCCAGAAGTGGAAGTTGGCCAGTTTCTGCGAGTGCAGCGGCTGATTGTACAGGCGTGGAATAAGCCAGTAGAATATACCAAAAGTCAGAAAGCCGTTCCATCCCAATGCACCCACGTGTACGTGAGCTACGGTCCAGTCGGTAAAGTGGCTAATTGCGTTTACGTTTTTGAGTGAAAGCATCGGGCCTTCAAACGTCGCCATCCCGTAAGCAGTAATCGCTACTACCATAAATTTGAGTACAACATCTTCGCGCACTTTGTCCCAGGCACCCCGCAGCGTAAACAAGCCGTTGATCATACCACCCCAGGATGGTGCAATCAGCATAATTGAGAAAACGGTTCCGAGTGTTTGGGCCCAGTCAGGCAGAGAGTTATAGAGCAAGTGGTGAGGACCGGCCCAGATATACAAAAAGATCAACGCCCAAAAGTGAACGATTGACAATCGGTAGGAATAAATAGGACGATTGGCCGCTTTGGGAAGGAAGTAGTACATCAAACCCAAATAAGGTGTGGTCAAAAAGAACGCCACCGCGTTGTGTCCATACCACCACTGCACGAGCGCATCCTGTACGCCTGCGTACAACGAGTAACTTTTGAAAAGTGAAATGGGAAGTGCCAGGCTATTAACCACGTGCAGCATTGCCACGGTGATAAACGAAGCCAGGTAAAACCAAATCGCTGCATAGATATGCTGCGTACGACGGTTGAGCAGAGTCATGATCAGGTTGATCATAGCAGCCACCCACACCACGGCAATGGCAATATCAAAAGGCCATTCCAGTTCGGCGTATTCTTTGGAAGACGTAAAACCCAGGGGAAGCGTGATAGCTGCACCCAAAATAATGAGCTGCCAACCCCAGAAATTGAAGTTGCTCAGCGCTTTGCTCCACATAGGGGCTTTCAGGATGCGGGGTACAGAATAGTACAATCCCGTAAAGAAGCCATTGCCTACAAATGCAAAAATGACGGCATTTGTGTGAAGAGGGCGGAGCCTGCCAAAGGTCGTGTAGGAAAGATCAAAATTGAGGAAAGGGTACGCCAGCTGAAAAGCGATCAATACCCCCACCAGCATTCCGATCAGACCATACAGGACGGTAGCGATGGCGAAGTTCCGCACGATCCGGTTGTCATACTGAAATTCATCCAGTGCGCCCGGGGCGGTATCCGTGTTTAGAACGTTGACCATAATAAAGGAAAAAGTTGGTTAAAGTGAAGAGTGGTTTTTATTGAAAGGGAATTTTAAAAGTTTCATGATTTTTTGGCGGGGGGTGGAGAAGGCTCGGGGGTATCGTCGAACAGGATACGGACAGAAGGTGTGTAATCGTCGTCGAACTGCCCGTCGCGTACGGACCACACAAAAGCGGCCAGAAACCCGACTGCGGCCAGTAAACTAAAACCGATTAGAATAAATAATGCACTCATGTTGAAGCGTTTGCTAAAAGGTGACTGTCCCGAACTGGTGTACTTGTTTTCAGCATCAAAACTACCGCCCGGCCTAGCGGCAAACGATGAGGGGAAACCGGTCACAAAACTGACATTGGTCAGTTTCGGGTAATGTTGGTTGGTGAAGAAGAAGAATCAGACGGGTAAAGTCTTCCCTGTATGAAGAGAGTTCAGGCCTGCTTTTTACAGCCTGCGCTGTGTATTACGTATTTAAAAATCAGAACTGCACCAAAAAATGCTACTATATTTGCCTTAGAACCCTAACCCCTGTTTCACACAGTTCTGCCCATGCTTTCATTAGTTGCCAACGCTACCCGGCACCTCAACCGTCAGGCAGTCATTAGCCACGGCCAAACCTTTTCATATCAACAATTGATGCAGGCCTCCGGCCAATTTGCCGATCAGCTGCTGGGCCAAACATCCGATTTACAGGAAATGCGCGTGGCCTATATGATAGAGCCCGGCTTTGATTACGTATTTGTACAATGGGGCATTTGGCGGGCCGGAGGCATTGCCGTTCCGCTAAGTATCAGCTATCCGCTGCCTTCTTTGCAATACGTGCTGGAAGATACCGGCGCCGAAATCGTGGTAGCAAGTGGCGAATACGCGGCACTTTTGGCTCCTCTTGCGGCCCAAAAAGGCTTACGTTTTATTTCATTGGATCAAAAACCCACTCAGGATTTTTCTGAGAAAACCCTCCCCGAACTTGCGCCTCAGCGTCGGGCTATGATTCTGTATACAAGCGGAACAACCAGCCAACCCAAAGGCGTAGTAACTACTCATGGAGCGCTTAATGCGCAGATTAGTACGCTGGTAGAAGCCTGGCAATGGACCAATTCAGATCATATTCTTTGTGTGTTGCCGCTGCATCATGTGCACGGCATCATCAATGTCGTTTCGTGTGCGCTTTGGGCTGGTGCTACGGTAGAATTTCTCCCGGCATTTTCGGCAGAAGCTGTATTTGAGGCATTTCAAAAAGGATCAATCAATGTTTTTATGGCTGTTCCGACGATCTACTTCAAGCTCATTACGTACTATGAACATTTGTCGGCAGAGCAGCAGCAGGAGATTTCTGCGGTTCTTTCCCGCTTTCGGCTGATGGTCTCGGGCTCGGCAGCCTTACCGGTTTCGGTGTTGGAAAAATGGCAAACCATCAGCGGTCATACCCTGCTGGAACGCTACGGCATGACCGAAATCGGCATGGGTATCAGCAATCCTTACCAGGGCAAGCGCCGCGCCGGATACATCGGTCAGCCGCTGCCGGGGGTAAAAGTCAGGCTTGTAGACGAGCAGGATCAGGTATTGCAGCAGGGAAACCCGGGTGAAATTCAGGTTAAAGGTCCAACTCTTTTTCTTGAATACTGGAACAAACCCGACGCTACCCGCGAGGCTTTTACCGAAGATCGCTGGTTCAAAACGGGCGATATTGCCATTGTAGAAGATGGCTACTATCGCATTTTGGGGCGCGATTCGATTGATATTATCAAATCGGGCGGATATAAAATTTCTGCCCTGGAAATAGAAGAAGTGTTGCGTGCTCATCCCGACATCACCGATTGCAGCGTACTTGGCATTCCCGACGAAGAGTGGGGCGAGCTGGTGGCTGCGGTCCTTGTGGTGGAGCATCCGCATGATCTGGATCTTTCAACGCTCAAGAACTGGCTACGCGAAAAACTGCCGGCCTACAAAATACCCCGCTCTTACAAAATCCTGGCAGAACTACCCCGAAATGCCATGGGTAAAGTGACCAAAAATGAGTTGAAAAAACTTTTCTAATTCGCCCTCATTCATGATTATATACGGCGTTGCCCTTTTGGCCTTTTGCTACACAGTCGGTCAGCTACTGGGCGACTATCTCGGGAACCTCCTTGGCGTACAAGCCAACGTTGGCGGTGTAGGATTTGCCATGTTGTTTCTGGTTGTCCTCAGCGACTGGCTTCGCAAAAAAGGCGCACTCACGCTCCACACCGAAAACGGCATTCAGTTCTGGAATCACATGTACATTCCGATTATTGTGGCGATGGCCGCTACTCAAAATGTCAAACTAGCCGTTTCCAGCGGATTCATAGCCCTTGCCGCAGGTTTTATTCCCGTAGTATTGGGTATGGCAGCCCTCCCCCTTCTCACCCGCCTGGCCAAAAAAACCCAGTAACTAATCCATGGAAACGCTAACTGCTTTTGTCCTGAAAAACGGATTGATTGTTGCCTTTTTGGTGGTAGGGGTATTGATGTTTGTAGCAAGCATCTTTTCTACACACCTGACCCGCAAAAAAATACCGGGCTCTGCCTTAGCGATCCTCATCGGGCTTATATTGGCCTACCTTGGCGGGCACTACACCGGCGGGACCAAAGGTATTGCAGACATCCCATTTTTTGCCGGTTTTGGGCTTTTGGGCGGTTCTATGTTCCGCGATTTTGCCGTGCTTGCCACTGCCATGGGCGCGAGCCTGCTCGTGATGCGCAGTACCGGTTGGGCGGGAGTACTTTCTCTTTTTTTGGGAATTTTCCTTTCCTTTTTCAGCGGGGTAGCGGTTGGTCTGTTTTTTGGATACACCGATGCCGTCAGCCTTACCACTCTTGGAGCCGGAGCTTGTACATACATTGTAGGTCCCGTTACGGGAGGAGCAATTGGTGCCAGTTCGGATGTTATTGCCCTCAGCATTGCCGCCGGAGTGGTCAAAACCCTGGTTGTTACCGTCGGAACGCCATTCCTTGCACCGCATATCGGCCTGCGTTCGCCACATGCCGCCATGATTTTTGGCGGGCTCATGGGCACCACAAGCGGAGTAACTGCCGGACTCGCTGCCACTGATCCGGTGCTCGTACCTTATGGCGCACTTACGGCCACTTTTTATACAGGACTTGGCTGTTTGCTTTGCCCTTCAATCTTGTATTTATTTTTGCAATTATTCTTTTGAGAAAAAATAAATCTTTCATCTGCCCCAAAATAAAGATCACCCGCTCAGACTTGCGTCCGGGCGGGTGATTCATTTTCATGGCTTTTCCTCCTCACTCCAACTTTTCCTTATGGCATCAACACCGAATCAATCGAATGTACGACGCCGTTGGTGGCCTGAATATCTGCCGCCGTTACGGTTGACATTCCACCTTTGGTGTCTTCGAGCATTACTTTTCCGTCTTTCATGCGCACGGTCAATGACGCTCCGTTTACCGTTTTGATTACCTGTCCATCCTTCAAAGCAGAGGACAAAACAGCTCCCTGCACCACGTGGTACAACAGAATTCCTGAGAGAGTCTTCTTGTTTTCGGGCTTCAACAAGGTTGCTACGGTTCCTTCGGGAAGTTTGTCAAACGCGGCATTGTCGGGCGCAAACACCGTAAACGGACCGGCAGCGGAAGCTTGGTCTGCCAATCCGGCTGCTTTCAATGCGGCGAGCAAAGTAGTGTGGTTTTCAGAAAGTCCGGCGCTGCCTGCCAAATCTTTTCCCGTTGGCGTTTGTGCACGTGCCTGAACCATAACTCCGAAGATCATGACGGCGATTAAACTGATTTTTGTCAAAAATGATGCCTTGTTCATACGTTTGTTTGTTTGATGTTTACTTGATTTTCAGTTTGTTGATTATCGTTATGAACGGGTTGTTTATTTTTTTGTTTAATCTTTTTTAAAAAACTTTACACAAAACAAAATTCCACGTTGGTTAATCCTCAACCATTAAGTCCCCTTTTCTGAAAAAACAAGAGTATTATCCTGACTTTACCCATCTCGCTTCCATTTTACGCTCAAAATCTTTTCAGTTTGGCTAGTTATGCGATACATTTGTAGTAGTATTTCTACCTAAACTTGCACAATACATGGAAACCCCTACCATGATTCCGAATAATGCGCATCAGGATATTCCCGGCAATCCTTCCACCGCTACGAGTAGTAAACTAAGTCTAAACGATCGCTCAAACGGGCAGCCGCTGCGGGTTCTGAGTGAAGAAGACTGGACATTCTGGATTCAAAATGGGTATATCGTTGTAAAAAATGCGGTTTCACGGCAGCAGGCGCTGGAAACAGCGGCGTTTTTGTGGGAGTTCGAAGAAAAAGATCCGGCTAATCCGGATACATGGTATACCGCGCCACGGGCCGAAATGCAGATGAAAGAACTTGCCGGAACGGGCATGGTAGAGGTCTACAACAATCAGCATCTGTGGAATAACCGGCAAATGCAGCGCGTCTATGATGCTTTTGTAGATATTTGGGGAACCGAAAAATTGTGGGTGACTATTGACCGCGCCAACCTGAATTTTCCGATCAGGCCGGGCTTCGACTACAAAGGTTTTATACATTGGGACTATGATCCCGAAACCAAGCCCCAAAACGTACAGGGAGTGTTGGCCCTCGCCGACCAAACCGACGAAAACATGGGAGGTTTTCAGTGCATACCGGAACTGTATCGTACCTACAATACCTGGAAATTGACTCAACCCGCCGACCGACACCGCTTTCAGCCTGACATCACCGATTTTGAAGAAAAGCTCGTGAAAGTCAAACTCGAAGCCGGTGATTTACTGATTTTCAATAGCCTACAACCTCACGGCATTCGACCAAATTATTCCAAAGATAAAGTCCGAATTGCGCAGTACATTTCGATGATGCCCGCCGAAGAAGACAACGAACAGCTTCGGCAGTGGCGAGTTACTTCCTGGAAAAACAGGATTGCGCCACAAGGCTACGCCTTCCCCGGCGACCCGCGCCAACTGGAACAAACCCGCTACCCTACCGCGGAGTTAAGTGAATTGGGCAGGAAATTACTAGGATTGGAAAAATGGTGAATGAAAATAAGTTAATAAACCAAAACAGCCGGACCCTCGCGAGTCCGGCTGTTTTCGTTATTGGATGTGTTTCAAAAAATCAGCTGTCACTTTTCATAAACTCTTCCTGGCTGCGAAGAGAAACGACTGGGGCTTTGGATTTTTTTAATTGTCCGTTTACTTTTTCCACAACCTCTCCTACCGCTTTTTCTGCGTTTTCCAGTTCCTTTTCCAGGCCGGTCAGGCGGTCGAGCTGCGCATTTGTAGGTCTGCCAAGGTAGCCGGAAACCTCACTGTACAAATCGGCTATTTTTTCACGAAGCTGCGGTTCGGCAGTACTTACGTAGTTATCACCTGTGGTAACAACCATTTTTTCCTTCAACGCAAGAAGTTGTTTTTGAACAGGTTCCAGCCCTTTACCCAACTTACTATTGGTCTTAATTTTTGTCGAAATACTGTCCCGAAGGGCATCTGCCCGATCGACCACGTAGGCCAGCTGCTCGGTCATATTGTATAGCTTCATGGTAGTTGAATATTGCAGGGCCCGATCCTCAGCCGTGTAGAGCGAGCGGGGGTCAGAGGCCAGCGCAACGGTGCTTTCGTAGGTCTTGGCACCTTTGGTAAGCACAACTTTGTAGGTGCCCGCCGGAAGTGTAGGCGTAGCAAATCCACCAGATGAGAAGGTTTTTCCTTTGGCGATTTTCGGCATTTTGTACTGATAATTCCAGGTCACGATGTTGATCCCTTTGGCTTTACCGGGCACCATATCGGCTACACGTTTTCCATCTTTATCAAATATCTCCATGTTCATTTTACCAAAGGTGTGACGACTTTTGAGATAGTAAATAATCTGCGCCACGCGGGTTGGATTTTCACCCACAAACTCACCCGTGTCGCCACCTTCTACAAAGGGACTATCCTCACGCACAATCGTTGGTTTTCTTTCGAAAAAGTGTACATCCTTCGCTATGACTTCTTTGGTTACCTGCCGTAGCGGGCTTACATCATCCAAAATAAGGATTCCCCGGCCGTGAGTAGCCATCACGAGGTCGTTGGTGGCAGGATGAATGGCCAGATAATGCACCGCCACCGGGGGCATATTGTTGGTAAACTGCGACCAGTTTTGGCCCCCGTCTACGGTAATGTACAGGCCCATTTCGGTGCCGAGAAACAGCAGGTCAGGATTTTCAACATCCTCCTTAATATGCCGCACAAACGTTTTTACGTCACTCGTCACGACAGATTTCCAGGATTTGCCAAGATCCGTGGTTTTAAAAACATAGGGTTTCATATCATTTTGGGCGTGGCCGTCAAACACTACATAGCACGAATTTTTATCAAAGCGGCTGGGCTCCACCTGATACGCCCAGGTATTTTTGGGGAGCCCTTCAATCGCCCCTACCACGTTGGTCCAGGTTTTGCCTCCGTCAGTGGTTACCTGCACATTGCCGTCGTCGGTACCTACCCAGATAATATTCTCGTCCAGAGGCGATTCGTTGACGCTAAAAATGGTGCAATGATTTTCGGCCCCGGAATTATCCATTGACAGCCCGCCTGAGTTTTGCTGCATTTGCTTGGCCGGATCGTTGGTCGTCAGGTCTGGTGAAATCTTTGTCCAGGTTTCGCCACGATCTTCGGAACGGTGCAAAAATTGGCTGCCTACATACAGGCGATCGGGCTTGTGCGGGCTTATGTTTAGCGCTGCATTCCAGTTAAACCGCAGCTTGGGTTCGTTGGCTTCGGGATAAGGCTTAATGATTTTCATCTGTTTTAGTTCCGTATCATAGCGCCAGATGTACTCGGCTCCCTGCATTTCCGAATAGATGATGTTAGCCTGCGTCGGGTGTCTGTATACCCGAAAACCATCGCCCGCTCCTACTGAAAACCAGTCGCGGTTTTCAATGCCTCCCGGACTTTCCGAAGGTCCATACCACGAACCATTATCCTGCAAACCGCCATAAATTTTATAGGGCGTGGCGTTGTCGAGGCTTACCTGATAAAATTGAGAAATCGGCAGATTTTTCACCATTTCCAGCACACTGCCACCATTCCAGGAGCGATACAAGCCGCCATCGGTAGCTACGTACATGCGATCTGAGTCTTTAATATCAAACCATATATCATGAATATCCGCATGCATATTTCCCAGTGCTTTGAACGTCTTGCCTCCATCACGGCTGATGGAGCCACTGAGTCCGGCTTTGCACAGCACGTCCGGGTTGCGGGGATCAACCACGATTCTTGAAAAGTAAAAAGGCCGAACCGTGAGCTCAAAATCACCGTTGGTTCGCTCCCACGATTCTCCGGCGTTGTCTGAGCGGTACAGCCCTTTGGTAGCATCCTTGTCGGACTCAATCACGGCATACAGGCGATTGGGCTGTGAAGGGGCAACGGCCAGGGCAATGCGGCCCAGCTGCCCGGTCGGAAAGCCCGTGTGAATTTTATTCCAGGTTTTGCCACCGTCGGTCGACTTAAATAGTCCCGATTTTTCGCCTCCCGAGCTGAACGAATAGGCCGTCCGCCGGTGCTCCCACATGGCGGCGTACACAATCTCCGGATTTTGCGGATCCAGCGTAACTTCCGAGCAGCCGGTATTTTCGTCGATGTACAGGATTTTCTCCCAGGTTTTTCCACCATCGGTCGTTTTGTACAGGCCTCTGTCGGCACCAGGCCCCCACAGCGGGCCCATTGCTGCGGCATAGACAATATCCGGGCTTTTGGGATTTACCTGAATGGAAGCAATACGCTCCGTTTTTTCAAGGCCCATGCGGTTCCAGCTTTGGCCGCCGTCGGTCGATTTAAAAAGTCCATCGCCTATGGTGACGCTGTTGCGCGTCCAGCATTCGCCCGTACCAACCCATAGCACCTGATCGGGCCGGGTGGGATCTATGGCCAGGGAACCAATGGACTGATTATGTTTATCAAAAATGGGCTTGAAAGTTACTCCACCATCCACCGTTTTCCAGACGCCCCCGCCAGCGGCACCGATGTATACGATACGGGCGTCGGTAGGATGGCCTTCAATGTCGGAGATCCGCCCGCTCATAAGCGCGGGGCCAATGTGGCGCGCCCGAAGCGAACCAAACAGTTCGTCGCCTTTAAGCGGAATGGCCTCCTGAGCATGCGCAAGCAAGCCTGGCAGCAAGACTGCCAGGAAAAATGTAAATTTTTTCATCATGTATGGGGGTCAAAAGAATGGGAAAGAGCTTTTCCGGTTTTTCCCCGGCAAGAAAAAAAAACCGGAAAAGAAGTACTTTTTAGTTGCCTTCTGGAAAAGCAAAGGACTTAGCATCAATGGTACCGTTGGTTTCCACTTTTTCAATCTGAATGGATTCGCCAGTCTGTCCGTTGTATTTGGTAGTCAGCGAATACGGGAACATAAAGCCATCGGCGTCCTGATAATCACTCATGACATTTTCTACCGAAGCGCCTTTCATTTGCCCGCTTTTGAGCGTACTGCGGGTCATGATCGGAACATAATTCTCGGTGTCAAAAAAGTAGTAACTAACGTTTTCCTCTTCTTTGCCTTCCACTTTCACGGGCTTTTTGGTCAGCTTTACTTTGAAAGTCTCGGTGCCTTCCACTGTTTCTTTTCCTTCGAGGGCTACGGCGTAGCCTTTTTCCTTGTAATTCAGAAAAGCATCAGGAAAATCGCTCGTTTCCTGCTTCATGTTCGCACTTGCCTCGGCATCCATTTTCTCTGCTTTTTGGGTCATGAAGTTGGTGCTCCATCCTTCATTGCCATCAAACGCCATTTGGGTAATTTCTTTACCCTGAAAATTGATGGTCACTTTTTGCAGTCCTTCCGCCGTTTGTACAATCTCAACCGGAATCTCCATTCCCTGTACTTTTACTTTTCCACTCATTTTAACACTTTTCAGGCTAGCCCATTTTTCACGGCCTCCGGTGTTTTCAAAATACTTGTCGAGAATCTCGTCCGCTGTTTGCGCCTGAACCGAGAGTGTCATAAGCAGCAACGCCGCTACTAGTTTCATCCTTTTCATAAAATAAGCTGTTCAGAATTGATTGATAACCAAATATAAAAGCTTTACGAAAACTATGCCTATACGAATTGACCGAAGGTGCCTTTTCTATATACAAACAACGATTCCTGCGTGACGAATGGGAAATTGTGGTGTGCCAAAACCTTAGCTATACCTCCTAAACCAAAAAAAGCTGCACCCCGCCTTTCGAACAAACGAAAGGCGAAAGTACAGCCGGGAGGAGGACGGTATTAGACTAGTTAGGGAGGATTTATAATGCAGTCTATTTTTTTATTGGGCAGGTTGAAAATCCAAAAAGCGTGTAAAGCGGGCAAAAACTCACAAAGCTTGTCAGAATAAAAATACCGCTCAGGATCAGGGCAATACTTCCCAATGCACCTGTCAGAATCCCGGCGTAATACAGAATGATGGCTATCATTGCTACTAAAACCCGCAACAGTCGATCGTTGGTACCCATATTTTTTGTCATGATTCAAAGAAGTTTAGGTTAAGAAAGTGTAAAAAACGGGATCAGTGCATCCATTTTTTGGCCGCCTGATTGGTCGTGAGGGTAGTAAAGAGGACGATAGAAATAGAACTGATCGGCATGAGAATCGCCGCAACTACGGGCGACAACTGTCCGGTGATGGCAAAGGATATTCCTACAAGGTTATAGAGTAAAGATAAAGCAAAACTCGATTTTATGATGCGCTGCCCGGCCTGCGCCAACCGAATGTAGTTGGGCAGTAGCGGCAATTTTTCACCCTGCAAAATGGCGTCACAAGCCGGAGAAAACGTGTTGATGTCGTCCGACACGGCCAATCCTACATCACTTTGCTGCAAGGCTCCGGCATCGTTCAGGCCGTCGCCAACCATCAATACGGTTTTGTGTTTTTGTTGCAAATCGTCTACGAAAGCCAGTTTTTGTTCCGGTTTCCGCTGAAAAAGCAGTTGGTCGGCTGTACCAAAAACGGAGCCCAAAAACACCTGATCGGTGGGTTGATCGCCGGAAAGCAGGTAGGTTCCGAACCCTTCTTTTTGCAGGGTCTTTACGCTATCCGTCAGGCCGGGTCGGTAGCGGGGTTTTACGTCAAAATAGCCGCGCGACTCCCCGTTAAATGCGACATACACTCTCGGATTTCTGGTGCCGGGTTCCAATTCTTCTACGGGCACGGCCCCTCCTTCCATGACCCACGCTTTTGACCCCATCCGAACCACCTGCCGTCCCCACACCGCCCGCAGGCCGGCGCCTTCCTGTTCTTCAAATTGGGTAAAGGCTTTGCGACTCGTAGAGGACTCCGCCAATGACTTGACAATCAGACGGCTCAGCGAGTGCGACGATTGCCCGGCGAGGGTTTTGATGATTAGTTTTTCGTCGGTCGAAAGTGTAGAACCTATAAACTGTACCTCTGCTTCGTTGGAAAGCGTCATCGTTCCGGTTTTATCAAAAACCACAGTATCAATTTTGGAGAGGCGTTCAATGGCAAAGGCATTTTTAATATAAAAACCATGTTTACCAAAAAGGCTCAGAAGATTGCCATTGGTAAATGTGGTGGACAACAGCAGCGCACAGGGGCACGCAACCAACAGCAACGTAGTGGAGGCATTAAAGGCCGTTTCCCAGGAACCCATGTAGGCCCACACCAAAAACGTAACGGCAGCCAACACAAGTACAACCGACGAAAAGTAGCGATTGATCCGCGATGCCAACGTAGTATTCTGATCTTCTTTTTGATGCGTAAATGCGTCGTTGTTCCAGAGTTGAGTCAGGTAGCTTTGCGAAACCCGCCGCACCACTTCCATTTCTACAGCCGGACCGCACTGACGGCCACCGGCGTACAGTACATCGCCTTTGCGACGCTCCACCGCATCGGCCTCACCCGATACAAAACTATAATCAATCAAAGCTATCGGGCTGAGCAGGGTGGCGTCAGCCGGAATCAACTCCCGGTTTCGGATCAGAATGTGGTCGCCGGGGCGGAGGTCATTGACCGGCAACCGGGTTTCGACACCCTCTTTCATCACCGCCACCGCAATCGGAAAGTACGATTTGTAGTCGCGGTCGAACGCAATACCTGCGTAGGTTTTATCCTGAAAATAGCGCCCCAACAGCATAAAGAACACCGCTCCGGCCAACGAATCGAAATAGCCGGGGCCCGTTTGGGAAAAAACCTGGTAGAGGCTCGTCAGAAAAACCGACAACAGCGCCAAAGCAATCGGTGCATCAATATTGAGGTAGCGGCCGCGCAGGGCTTTCCAGGCGGACACAAAAAATTCGGAAGCACTATAAAAAATAACCGGTAACGAAAGGGCGACATTCAGCCCGGTAAACAACCAACGCAGCTGCTGATCTTCCTGACTTTGCCCGAGGTCAAAATATTCGGGCAAACTCAGCATCATGATATTGCCGAAAGTAAAGCCCGCAATACCCATTTTGTAAAGCCGCGTGCGGTTCCACTTATTGACCTGCTTTCCTTCTACGTCATTCAGACTAATGTAGGGCTCGTAGCCGATGCGCGACATCAATTCGGCGAGTTCGCTGAGCTTGATGCGGTCGGGATGAAAGGTAATCCGAACGGTTTTTTCAGGAAAATTAACAACCGAACTTCCTACCGCAGGATGTAGGCGGTGGAGTTGTTCGAGCAGCCAAATGCACGAACTGCAATGCATTTTTGGCACGAGCCAGTTGACCCGGGCCTGCTTGCCATCTGTAAATTCCAGGAGTTTGGAGCGTACATCGTCCAGATTCAGGTGATCAAATTTGCCCTGATAAAAATCATCCGATGGCGAGTTTCCCTGCGAATCTCCGAGGCGGTAGTACTGACATAAGTCATTCTCTTTCAGCAAGTCATAGACTGTCTTACATCCTTCGCAACAAAAATCATGGTCATCGTGGCGGTGGTGTTCTTCCTGGCAACTTTCCCCGCAGTGATAGCAGGCGGCCGGCTGAACCGGTGGATGAATGGCAAGAGCAGGTTCGTTTTTTCCCATGAATTCTGACTGACGCTGAACAGTTTTCTTAATTCCCTCTGATCATGTACTGCATGATTCAGGGGGTGTTTCAAATGTTTGTCAAAATTCCGCAATTATGTCAGTACCCTGCATGATGCCCCCGTGGCTCAGAAAGTGACTTTGGTCATAAATCAGGATGTTGGCAACAATTTGCAATCTTTGAACAAAATCCGTTGACGTCAATTATGGAGGAAAGAACTTATGGAAGAAAAGGGTGATTTCGTTTATACTTAAAAATAGGGCCTAAATATAGATTTAGACACCACTAAAACTTTTTTACGCTTACTATTTCTAGTATTCATTGTATTTTCCGTAAAAAATTAACCTCAACTACAACCTATGCTCGTCATTACTACTTCCAACGTTGAAGGAAAAAAAATCACTAAGTACATTGGGATCGTGAACGGAGAAGCGATCATTGGCGCCAACATTGTCAAAGACTTTTTTGCCGGGGTGCGCGATGTCGTGGGCGGCCGGGCCGGTGCGTACGAACAGGGCCTGCGGGAAGCCAAGAGTATTGCGATACGCGAAATGATTGATCAGGCACAGCGGCTTGGAGCAAATGCCATCATTGGTGTAGATCTTGATTATCAAGCCATTGGCAGCAACGGCTCGATGCTTATGGTCAGTGCAAACGGCACCGCCGTTGTGGTTGAATAGGCAGGTCTGACTTCTGAAAGTCAGACCCGTTCTGATGTTTTGGAGGTATTAGTGCAGGAAACGGATGTTGTCGAAGGAATAGGAAACTGTCACGAAAAAAATCCGTGATTCAATTCCCTGATAGGGTTTAACGCCGTTTTGCTGGAAGTCCGGATTCAGAAAATTGGAAAGATAGTACTGCGCTTTTACGCCAAATCCACCCTTTTTCTGAAATCCAACAAATACCGAAGGCATCACCTGCGTAGAGCGGTTGCTGAACCATTCGTTGAACTTATCTACTTTATCGCCATCGATAAAGAGTTTTTCTTTGTAATTAAGAGCAAAAGCAGCTTCCACACCTCCGTACCCGAAGGCGTTATCCAGTTTCCCGAATTTGATTCCCAACGGCACACCCACTGCATACACTCGCTGTTTTAACTTAACATCGTTGTCGTAACGGGTAATCATCCCAACGTTTGACAGATTGACTCCGGAAAAGAAGCCCACAAAAGGCGAAGCGTCGATGTTCAGGTTGGTACCCACGTTAAAGAACAACGTATAGCGGGGTACGGCCTGTACAGACTCGCCGCCTTGCCGGACGGACGCAAAGGACAGAATGCCGCCGTTGGCCCCGCCCGAAAAATAGACTTTATTGGTAGAATCACTTTCGGAAGCAAAGGCATGCAGCGTGAAGGTAGTCAGCAGAGCAATCAGGATGTTTTTCATGGCTATTAAATGATTAGAAAGGTTAATTATTTTTTGTAAGAACGTTTGCCGGATAGATGAAAAAACACCTCTCAATGGTTGCACGGCTACTTTTTAATTTTTTCTAATACTATTTAAACCCCTCACGATCAGGTATAAAAAAAAGCGAAATAAATTTCGCCTTTCCTGAAACATGCATTTATTATATTCAAAAAACCGCCTTCGCTATTTGATACACATTGTCTGATTTTCCCATCGTATAAAAATGCAGCACCGGCACACCAAACGCAATCAGCTCCTTACATTGCTGAATGCTCCAATCGATTCCAACCTGCCGGACATCAGCGTCGGAAGCGCATTTTTCGGCTTCCTGCACAAGTTCCGGTGGCATTTCCAAATGGAAAATCCGGGGCAAGATGGACAACTGTTTGCGCGTTGAAAGGGGTTTTAAACCCGGGATAATCGGCACCGTAATGCCCGCGGCCCGGCAGCGCTCCACAAACTGAAAATATTTCTGATTGTCAAAAAACATCTGTGTGACGATGTAATCCGCACCGGCATCAACCTTCTTTTTCAAATATCCAAAGTCGATGTCAAACGTATCGGCCTCAAAGTGTTTTTCGGGATAGCCCGCCACTCCAATGCAAAAATCCGTATGCGATGCCTCCGTTTCTTCATGCAGCAATTTGCCGTGATTCATGGCAACAACCTGCGAAATGAGGTCCGAAGCATAGGCGTGCCCACCGTCTTTGGCTTTAAATACACCCGCCGATTTTTCGGGATCTCCTCTCAAAACCAGCACATTATCAATTCCTAAATAGTGCAGGTCAAAGAGCATATCCTCGGTTTCGTCTTTGGTAAATCCACCGCAAATTACGTGCGGCACGGCATCTACCCGAAAGCGCTCCATGAGTCGTGCGCATATACCCACTGTTCCGGGCCGCTTGCGCACCGGAATTCGCTGAATTTTTCCGTCGGGGTGTACTTTATCAATAACTTCTTCCCGATGATAGGTTACGTCCACAAAAGGAGGTTTAAATTCCATCAGCGGTTCGATGGAGTCCAGCAATTGATTGATGTTTTGTCCTTTCAGTGGCGGAATTATTTCAATAGAGAAAAGAGTTTGGTCGCCTGCCTGCGCAATGTGCTCGGTTACTTTGGTCATGTTCTGTCAATACGTAACATTATTTTTCGGCACAAATTAAGGCAATATTGAGGGATAGTCTGGCAAAATGAGCCATTTTTCTCCACCGGATTTTGTGGAACTTTTGGCTATTTTAACAAATTTTATCTATAAAAAACCAAACTATACAGATAAATAATCTATCCATAAGGCAGAATAGTAGATGAAGAATTGAAGTAAAAAAAGATTTTTTATCTCTACGTTAGCGGGAAGAAATTATTTGCCGCTGCTGCTGATTACCTGAATTTCTTTGAGCTTCACAGGTTGGCAACGCCATTTTTCATTAGGATAAATTTCTTTAACCTCGGCCGTAATCACGACACGAAGGCCATCTTTAGCGGCTGAAATTGGCAGGTTGCAGGGACAAAGCGGTGTCAGATTGGAGTCCAGTACAATATCCGTCCACACATCCGTGCCGTTTTTGGTGATTTTCACGGTCCCAGCTTCATTGGTAAGCATTGCCTGCGTTTTGCGGGAGTCGTAGGCGCATGCTGAATCGATTTCCGGTTCCAGAATCTCCCCGGAATCTGAGCAGCCCCAAAGGGCGAAAATACTTAGTATAGCAATTCGACTGAGTTTCATGGCAGATTACTTTTCAGCAAAGATATAGCAGGTATTGCAAAACCGGAATAGCTATTGAGCAGGCGCACAATCCTTTTGTTTTGTACGTTGCAAACGACTCACATCAAAGCCTTTGGCGGTAGCGATTTGTGTTAGTTCTGCAAAGGTTTTTTCGGACATCTCAGGTACCCTGCTCAGCAGCCAAAGATATTTCCGATCGGGCGTACCCACCAGGGCATGCGAGTAGTCATCGGCCAGGGCAATGATGTAATAATCGCCTTTGAATGGCCAAAGAAACTGCACAGCAAGCTCGGCTTTGGTCTGCTCATTCTGGACAAAAGCACGGGCCGTGGATTTTTGCCATTTCCCTTTTTTCGTATCAAAGCATTGATTCAGCACTGAAATCGTTCCGTCCTCATTGAGTTTGTATTCCGCCGAAGTACAGGTACAGTTTTTCTGAAAACGAGCCGGAAATGACGCTACCTCGTACCATTTCCCCAAATATCGGGCCAGATCAACCTCCTGAACCGTTTCCAGCGAACGACTTGTACGGCAGGCAGATACCATGTAAGCTACGCCGCCAATTGTAGCCCCCAGCCACAGGAGACGCCACATGAACTCAAATTTTTCGTCTTTACTCATCATCATTTTTTTGTGGTTTATCCTGCGAAAGATTGACCTTTTTGACGGGCACATCCTGTTTCGTTTCATTGTACCCCCGATGCGTATTGGCGTTATGTGACTCGAACTCCTCAGAAATTTCATCATCCAGCTGTTCGGCCGGTTTCTGTGAATTATCTACATGTTTATTTTCATTGGCAGGCTTTGAGCCAACCGGGCTGCCGGGTGCCACATTTTCTTCATTTTCATCCGAATCGTTCATCTTTGCAGTTGGTTAAACACGACAAAAAGCGTCGTGCCTGGGTGACTTTCTACACTACATATCCATGATTCAAATTACAGTCCAGCCTTCAAATGGTTATTTCTGGGCAATAATTTCTACACATATTAACTATTTGAGTAAAAAAAATAGTCTACCGCATAACAGTAGACTATTCGATGTAAACCCTCCTCTATCTGTGATTTCATAAATGCTCTTTTAAAAAAAAGTCGCATTATTACACTTTACACAGTTGTCAATAGCTTGACATATTGAATTCCTTAAATCCCTATACCAGCAACATGTAATCACACGTTCAAAATCACCCAATCATTTAATTATCAGGCATTTAGTTTTTTATTAATTTGAAAAAATAATTTTTAGATAAAAAATTCAAGAAAATTCCGGCAAATAATTCCCCACTTTTGTGGGTAAAAGTTTATAAATTTCCCCACTTGCTACATCGGTCGGATCATTTCAATATGTTCGATCCCGTCTTCAAGGTACATGTCCCCTGATTGCACAAAACCAAAAGATTCATAAAACGTACGGAGGTACAGCTGCGCACCAATTTGGATTGGCTGCGAACCAAAGAGCCGTTCGCATTCCTCCAAAGAACGGCTCATCAGCATACGCCCCAGGCCCGTACGACGTGCCTGAGGCGACGTAACCACCCGACCAATGGAAGGAAATGGGAAGGAAATACCGGGTGGCACAAGCCGGGTATATGCCTGAATACCCGGACCGAGTGCAGGTACATAGCCCATCAGATGGTAACACGCCTGATCTTTATCATCCATATCAAGAAACGGACAATTCTGCTCGACGACAAAAACCTCGCTTCGAAGCTGTAAAAGACCGTAAAGTTCATTGGTGGTGAGTTCGGCAAATGATTTTAGAAGCCATGTGGATTGCATAGGAAATGGTAGCGTTTGATAGTCAGATTTTTTTGGTACAGTTAGGTTGGGTTTTGTAGTTTTGCGAATGTATTACAGAAATTAGAATTAGTACAACTATAATCCGTATGGGAAGAGCATTTGAATATAGAAAGGCACGCATGTTTAAGCGGTGGGACCACATGGCCAAAACCTTCACCCGCATTGGGAAGGACATTACGCTTGCGGTAAAAAATGGGGGTTCTGATCCGCAACTGAATTCACGATTGAGGGTTTTGATGCAGAACGCCCGCGCGGCTAACATGCCCAAGGACACGATTGACCGGGCCATTAAACGCGCAACCGCCAAAGATCAGGACGACTACAAAGAAATGGTATATGAAGGCTACGGCCCTCACGGCGTGGCGATTTTGGTCGAAAGCACTACCGACAACCCTACGAGAACTGTGGCCAATGTACGCAGCTATTTTAATAAGCTGGGCGGCAGTTTGGGAACAATGGGAATGCTGGATTTTATTTTTGACCGGAAGTGTATTTTTAAACTTGCCAATACCGGACAGGATATTGAAGAAATGGAGCTGGAATTGATCGATTTTGGGGCAGAAGAAGTTTTTCTGGACGAAGAAAAAAATCAGATCAATATCTACGGTGAGTTTACATCTTTCGGTGTTTTACAGGCAGAACTGGAAGAAAAAGGATACGAAATTGTGGAAGCTGATTTTGAACGAATTCCCAACGACACCAAAGTGCTGAGCGAAGAAGAAGTTGCGGAAGTAGAAAAACTCATTGAACGAATCGAAGAAGATGACGACGTTCAGCGGGTATACCATAATATGGGGTAAAAAGTAGCCGTTAGCTTTTAGGTCATTAGCGGAACGCCGCCCGGCCATTAGCTTTTTTTATAATGCTGATAGTTAACCAATTAGGCTATTAATTGATGGTCATTTAATGAAAAACAATTCTGCTTAATTACTAACTTGTTGCCTCTTAAAATCCATGTAACGATCTATATACTAGTGATTTAACTTATGAATTTATTTGTTTATTCTGCAAGATTTTTATTCTAAAATAAACAAATCTTGCAGAATAATGCTATCCAAACCCAAACAAACCCAGCAGTTGAATTTCCTTTTACCTGGTCTAAAAGAGCAGCTATCCAGCAAACATCCTCTGTATATCCTGGCAAATCAGGTAGACTGGTCTTTTTTTGATCAACACTTCAGGAAGCATTCCTGAGAAGATTTTGGACGGCCGGCTTTACCAATTCGGTTGATGGTTGCTTTATTGATTTTAAAACATTTTCGCAACCGGATCGGTACGGAAGGTATTGAACTGATTTTGAAGGAAAGCATTCGCATCAACGGGAAAGACGCAAAGGAAGATAAAGCCAGTATTGATACAACGGTTCAGGAGAAGAACATTTCTTATCCAACCGACAATAAACTACACCGAAAAATCATAAAAAAATGTGTGGCAATAGCTGAAAAGGAAGGCATTGTACTTCGTCAAAGTTACAGCAGGACACTAAAAAAGCTCGGGGTTGATCAAAGATTCCGTACTCATCCAAAGAACGGTAAAAAAGCAAAAAGAGCCGATCGGAAAGTCAAAACGATTGCCGGGGAGTAACCAGGGTTGGTCAAACAATGATCCATAGCCCGAAGACCTTTAACAAGAAAATAAGTCGTTACAAGCAGACGAAATTAAGAAAAGGATTTTCAAGAAGAGCAGCCATTGAACCTGTAATTGGCCATTTGAAAGCCAATTACAGGTTATCATGAAATTTTTATAAAGGCATAAAAGGAGATACAATCAATGTCTTTGTTAGCAGCCGCTGCAATGAATTTCAAAAGAATGATCAACATTTGGAAGAGGTTTTTTGTCGCTATTTTTCAAAGTATGGATCAACTTGCTTGCCGCGAAAGATATCAACAACACTTTTTGAAAGCACTTTTTAAGGCTTGACTAGTTAAAATTAATCTAATCTAAAATTAGTCTTAACTTATTTTAAATACGTATAAGTTTCTGCTTTAATTCACTTTCAGTATTTTTCTATTTACCATTTCCTTTCCTGCTTTCATTCGTACCAAATAAATCCCCGTGGAAAGGCTACTTACAGGCATTTCCAAGGTATTTACACCATATTCAGCTTTAAATTGTGTTTTGTTTCTAACCTGACCATTCATCTCTACTAGTTCGATCTGTACAACATCATCTTTCCGGATAGAGAAGTAGTTAATTTTCAAAAGATTCACCACAGGGTTGGGGTAGGTTATAAGCTGCATTTCCTTGTTAAACTCCTGGAAAGTTGGAGCTGTCATTTGTGCATCAACCTTGTTGGCCAGTTCAGTCAATAGTTTTGACATGTCAATTGGCGCTGTAAACTGTTCAATGGGGGTAGCGTTTACTGATCTTGACTGACCTGAACGGGAATAAAAACTATTGCTAACGTTCAGTGCGTATTGTTGATCAGCAATAGTAATAAAGGGATCGCGGCTTTCAAGAATGTTCAAATCCTGCGGGGCTCCGCCTTTGCCCGAGAAGCTAAACAAAGCTACAGGTTCGTTTTGTCTAAACGAACCGTAATTGGTTTCAACAGGGGCTTTTCCGATCACATAATACTCGAAGCGCATATCGGCACCTGCCTTCTGAAATCCCTCTTCACTACCAAATCGGATTGGGTTTTTATCCCATGCCCCTCTTATATCACGGATATTTTCGATGTTAAATCCTTTTGGCACCCGTAAGGTGAGCTGCGCTGTCGCACCTTTTTCATCCGTCTCGGCATTATTCTCGTTTGGTGTGTTATAGTTGGGCACAACCCATGCGGTGTATGTATTGAGATCATCATCATAACTCAACATATACCGCACCGTCAGAGAAGAGCGTTCCTGGGCATACAATCTGAATAGTACGAGTGTGCACATAGCCAGCACTAGCGTTATCTTTTTACGTATCATAGTTGTACAGTGTTAGACTTTATTCCATATCTATTAATTGGGTTTGCTAATTAGCAAACCCAATTAATATGCTTTTTCTATTTTTTCTTCTTTACAACCGTTACCGGTACACAGATTTGTGGGGGGCAGCAGTTTCCATCCGCTTGAACAATCAATGGACAACAACCCGCAGCGGGGCAGGTTGCATTGCTTGTAGTGTAGGTGTAGGTTCCTGCTTGCGAGATTTGAAATGTATTTCCTTCTCCAACCTGTTGACCATCACGATACCATACCACATTCGTGTAGTTTGAAGGTACAGTTGCTTCTACCTTCTGTCCAGAACATAACAAAATAGGGACGGTTACACAGGCAACAGTCTCATTGTTGGTTAAATTATTATCCGTCTGATCAGCTTGTTTTAGTAAAGCATAATTAAAAGAGACGCCCTGTGTTATAACCCGTGCAGTTACTGTCAGAATAGCGCTATCTCCTGAGGCTATAACAGGAATATTCCAAAGTGGATTTGTGAAGCTGCCTTGGGCAGACACTCCGCTAATTAATTCCAGGCCTGTGCCAACGCTATCCTTGACAATAATGTTAGTTGCGGCATTCGGCCCGGCGTTATGAACTACCACCCGATAAGTAAGGATTTCGCCTAATGTTCTGCTTTGTGAGCCTGTGAGTATTTTTACAATTGAGAGATCCGCATTTCCAGAGCCAGTAATTGGTAAAATAAATGCTGTTGCCTGACTACACGCCTTGGGAACCTCCGAATCACAGACTTCGTAAATAAATTCATCAGGACCAGTAAAACCTGCGTTAGGTGTATAGGTAAAAGTTCCGTTAGAATTCAGCACTACGGTGCCATTTGAGGGACCTGATATAGGAATTGTGTTAAGAACTAAAACACCCCCCTCTGGATCGGCATCATTTATTAATACATTTCCAGTTGCAGGTCCTGTTGGGTTTCTAAATACAAGATCATCATTTGCTATGGGAGGTAAGTTTTGTGCGACAGGTTCATAAACCTTAATATCAACCACAGCCTGGCTGCATAAAACGGGTGATCCGTTGTCGCAAGCCTGATAAATAAATTGATCATTTCCTACGTAGCCGCTGGTTGGGGTATAAGTATAGGTTCCATTTGAGTTTAACGTAAGGGTTCCATGCGAGGGGCCTGTCACAAGGCTTGCCGTTAGTGTTTGTCCTGCATCAAACTCTTTATCGTTAGTAAGTACATTACCATTTGCGGGCGTGTTTTTGGGAGTTAAAATATTATCTCCCAAAGCTACCGGAGCATTATTAACTCCAATTACAGGATCTACCACGATAATCGTTACAATTGCGGTGTCGCATACGCTAGGTGTACTACTGTCACAGACCCGATAGACAAATGAGTCTGTTCCAACAAAATTATTGGCAGGTGTATAGGTATAGTTTCCTGTACTTGTGAGAGTAACACTTCCATTTGTGGGCTGCGTAAGGGGTGTTGTGGTCACTACAAGTGGAGCAGTACCCGTATTGAGGATATCATTTTTTAAGATATTATCACTTACCGCTGTGTTTTTCTGGGTGATGTTATTATCATTAAAAGCAAAAATACTAGGCTGGACAGGTGTTGCACATTGAGCTGCCAGGCCAAATATATTAACAAATTGCTCTACTGGAACAACATTGCCACCAGCCGGTTGCCCGGAACGGGAATAGAAACTATTGGCTACATTGAGTGAGTAGGTGTCATCCGCTGCATCGATAAAAGGATCCTCCGGAGCAAGGGGCTGAATAGGGCCAAAGCAACCATTTCCTGTAAAGCTAAACAGGGCGACTGGTGTTCCACTGACAAAAGTGCCATAATCAGTTTCAGAAGGAGTTTTACCTACCACATAATAATTTAGTTCGGGATTCAGCCCTGTCCAGGTTTGGCCAGCGTTTCCAGGACCGAGCTTTATAAATCCATCTTCTGTGGGTTTGGCCCAGGTTCCCCTAATGTCAGTAATTTGTGTAATGACGAAATCTTTAGGTACCACGAGCGTAAATTGCGCTGTTGCTCCTTTTTCCGTGCTCCCAGTGTTGAAAGAGCTTGGCAGGGAATAGTCCGGAATAACCCAGGCAGTGTAGATTTGTGTTGTTGAATTGTAAGTGACCTGATACTTGACGGTATTGGTGGAGACCTGCGCCTTGGTATAGGAAAAAAGACCTAACATGGACCATATGATACCTAACAGAAAGACTTTTATTGGCTTTTTCATCGTTCATTTGTTTAAATAAATAGCACTTCAAAACGCAAGGCTTAGGTCGGAACACCTGCGTGTCCCGACCTGCCTTATGTGTGTTAGGGAGTCTGTTCTTTAATCTTAAAAAATGGTTGTTTCAGGGTATTCCCTTCGTGATTTTTCTGAACATTTTGATAGATGAACTCTACATCATTGCCCGTTCCCTGGAAGATCGTCTCTCCGTTCATATTAATATCTCCATTGTAGTATCCTTTCAGATTAAAGAAAGGACTTTTAAAGAGGGCATTGGCCGGAGAGTTGATTACCTGTTGATAGATCACGTTGACGTCGTTATCAGGCCCCTGAAAGATTACCTCACGCATGCTGTCAAGCGTATTTAGGTACAACGCATTGCCTGCCCATAACGCCACTCCCTGTTGAACAGGGACCTGCGGTATGTTTACGGCACTTGCTGCATTGAGGTTAAAGGTTGGAGTAGCCGCCTTCCGGAAATCTACAACTGTTGTTGCAGTACTCAGGGCAATTGGTGATGCCGACATAACACCTAAATGATTACGGTGTCTAACTACAACATAATAACTACCCGGTACGGCTGAGTCAAACGTGATTGCCGATAGGCCATCTACCTCTACAATGTCCCCGTCTCTCTGAACAAGGGCAGAGCGGCTGTCAAGCACAAGTGTAGAGTCCAACGCACTCCGAAGCTCAACAAAGACCCAGTCTACAATTGAATTATTAGTAGAAGTGGTAGATGCATTTACTACGGTAATGTTGGCCACATTGGCGCTTGTAATCCCAATCAGTCCCATGTCAGGATAAGGACTTGTGGTCGGGATCAGGTTTTTGAGTCGCAGATCGTCCCGCATAAGGGTATCTGGCAGGAATACACCAAATAGTGCACCTTGTAGATAGACCTTTGGCAATAGAGCTACTTTACCAGCTACCGGTGTCACGGTAATAAATACCGTTGCCGTATCGCACAGCGAGGGCGTGCCGTTGTCACAAACCGTATAGGTAAACACATCACTGCCGATAAAGTCAGCCGCCGGCGTGTAAACATAGCTGCCGTCAGCATTTACGGTGAGCGTTCCGTTGGCAGGATTGGTCAATCCGGCAAACGTCAACGCATCTCCGTCGGGGTCGCTGTCGTTGGCGGCTACTGTTCCGGTCACGGGCGTGTTGACGGTGGTAGTATTGGCGTCGTCAACGGCTATCGGGGCCTGATTAGCAGCCGGGTCCACCGGAGCCGGAAGTACCTGCACGATCACCTGTGCGCTGTCGCAAAGAGATGGCGTGCCCGTATCACAGACCCGGTAGGTGAGCGTATCGGTACCTACAAAACCTGGATCAGGCGTGTACAGAATGGTACCGTCGGCATTAACCGAGGCCGTACCGTTGGCCGGTGCCTGCACGACCGTGGGGTTCTGCAACGCATCCCCGTCAGGGTCCACGTCGTTAGCCAATACGTTTACGCTGAGCGGTGTGCCCTCCGTCGTCTGGGTGTTGTCGTTCAGCGCGAGTGGCGAATCGTTGGCCGGAGTCGGATTCGGCTGTACGGTCACGGCCACGCAGGCGGTATCGCTGGCGATGCCGTCGGAAGCCGCGTAGCAGAACACATCCTCTCCCACAAAGCCTGGATCAGGCGTGTAGGTG
>NZ_SMJU01000014.1:42904-142204 GCF_004348825.1 Arundinibacter roseus | reverse complement strand
GGCCTTGCGCTCAGGTGTAAAAAAAGTGGTAACAGCCCTGGGAGTAGGGGCGCATTTGGAAAAATGGGGATACGATTCAACCCAAATCCAGGAACTCGACTGGCAGGAAGAAATAGTCCTCGATAGTACCCTGACATTGACGGCTCTGCCTGCCCGCCACTTTTCGGGCCGGGGTTTCAAGCGCAACCAAACGCTGTGGGCATCCTACATGCTTCGCTCTCCAAATTATTCGATTTATATTGGCGGTGACTCAGGTTATGATGCTCATTTTAAGCAAATTGGTGAAAAATACGGCCCAATTGATCTGGCTATTTTGGAGTGTGGTCAATACAATGAATTCTGGAAATACATTCACATGATGCCCGAAGAAACCGCTCAGGCAGCCCTTGATTTGCAGGCCAAAGTGCTGATGCCGGTGCATTGGTCAAAGTTTACATTAGGGTTACATCCCTGGTACGAGCCAATTGAACGGGTAGTGGCTGCCGCAGCTCAACGCAACATTCCACTTGCCACTCCTTTAATTGGACAGCCCGTTTTTATAGGGAAGGAATATCCCACGGCACTGTGGTGGCGGTAGTTTTTTACCCACTGGATTAGAAAACAAAAGGGTCAGAGATACGTTAGTACTAAATAATTGTTGAATATTTTATTGTAAACCAGTGGTTAATTAATAGTTTAAGGCTCTTTTCATAACAGCTCTTCAATTTATTGAAAATACCTGCAGGTTTTGTGAGCACTATGGCATAGAAATTTTATAGAGCGATCACAAGAGACAAAATAGTTCTTAGTCAGTAATTTACAAACTTAGAATTTTATGGAAAAGAGGACACCGGGCAAGCTAAGGGTTGGAATTTACCGATTCTGGATCGAGTATAATCAGTTTTTTCACGGAGGTACTACGCCACGTTTGAGAAAAAGAGCGAAGCAACGCAAGGTCAACGCTGGGGCTGATTTTGGACGTAGAGCACCTCTGGATAAACTAGATTTAGCGGGTTTTTCGGGACTTTAAAATCCCCTTAGGTTTGGCCTGGATATTTTGAACCGTTTAACCCCTATACTCATGAAAAAAGAAAAAGTGAATGCAGCACAATCAGGGACATTTCTGCTTGGCGGTGACTTACCAATTAATCGAATGGGCTTTGGAGCGATGCGAATCACCGGAGCCGGAATATGGGGGCCGCCTACCAACAAAACAGAAGCCTTGCGCGTGCTTCGCTGCCTCCCCGAATTAGGTGTGAATTTTGTTGATACAGCCGACAGTTACGGCCCCGATGTCTCGGAAGAGTTGATTGCGGAAGCGCTTTATCCCTATCCCAAAGGAATGGTTATTGCCACCAAAGGGGGCTTTATGCGGCCCGGACCCAATAAATGGAAACCTAACGGCAAACCCGAATATCTGCTGGAAGCGCTGAAAGGTAGTCTTAAACGTCTGAAAGTAGATCGTATAGATTTGTACCAACTGCATCGCATTGACCCTGAGGTGCCAATGGAAGATAGTTTGGGCGTGCTCAAAGATGCTCAACAGCAGGGCTTGATTAAGTATTTTGGTCTGTCGGAAGTATCGGTTGAACAGCTTGACAAGGCTGCTCAAATTATTGATATCGCCTCGGTACAAAATATGTACAACCTCATTGAGCGGCGTTGGGAAGATGTGCTGACCTGGTGCGAAGAGCATCAGGCCGGGTTTATTCCTTGGTACCCACTTTCGGCAGGAAGTATTGATAGTCAGGAGATTATTGGTTCAATTGGTGCAAAGCACGGGGCTTCCGGATATCAGGTTGCGTTGGCGTGGCTTCTGCAGCATTCGCCCGTTATGTTACCTATTCCGGGGACTTCTACAACCAACCACCTGGAAGAAAACGTAGCTGCCGTGCAGGTGGAACTTGACGAGGAAGATTTGAGCAAATTGAATGAAATATATCACATGCAGAAATAATAAAGAATTTGCCTCAGGTAAATTTTTAAAAAGGAGATAAACGAAAAAAGCTGCCCAGAATGGCAGCTTTTTTCGTTTAAGGAGAATCTCAATTTCTTATTTTAGAATCACTCCGTCGGCTACAAAAGCCAGTTCTTTCTTTGGTTCGGTGATTTTAGCAATTTCTTCTTTGCTTTTTCCGGCATCTTCCGCATAGTGTTGCAACTCCGAAACGGGCGTGGTCTTTTGTTCAGCTAATCCTTCAAATACCACCGTTTTCCCGGCTATATCTTTTGGAACAAAAAAACCATAATCTTTAAAAGTAACCCGCATCGTTTCGCCATTGTCAAGCATAACTTTCATCCAGCATCCTTTGGCCTGGCAAACCGACTCCACCGTGCCGCTTACCTTGGCTTTCATGGATTCTTTGCTACCCATTTTTTCGGGCAGTTGAGCAGCCGAAACCGCAGATTTTTCATTAATTTTTTTACCAAAATACTCCTGAGCCTGCACCTGAACGCTGAAAAACAGGCAGGTAAGTAAGACAAATACGTGTTTCATAGGAATAAGAATCTTAATTTAGTTTGCTTTAACAAAGATACGGGTTACGGATTGAAAAAGTATGTGAAGTAGCTATTAATCAGTTTTCAGGATAAAGGAAGGTCATCATTCCAAAACCTGTACCCACCCTTTGCACTGATTGCCGGCGGGGGTAATGATCTCATAAAAATACGTTCCGTTACTTACATCTTTTCCCCAGGTATTTTGATAATTCGTTGATTCAAAAATCTGTTTTCCCCAGCGATTAAAGACATGCAGGGTGGCATTTTCGAGAGGCACGATGAATACATCGTTTTTCCCATCGCCATTGGGCGTAATTACGTTGGGAAGAATGAGCGGCGGTTCGGCGATCAACGTTTGTGAAACCGTCAGCGCACAGCCCGCCCGGTTATAGGATGTCAGCGAAACCGTGTACTCACCCGGCTGATCGTAGATTTTATCCTGTACATCGTTGGTCGAAAGCGGTGCGCCCAGGCCAACGTTCCATTCGTAGCGCTCGGCATTGGCTGTGAGATTTCTGAATCCATATTTAATAGGCTCGTTACACGCTGCCTTTGAACGAATTACCTCAAAAAGTGGCTCATGCGTACGATCAACCTCTACCATAATTTCTTTCACCGGACGACAGCCGTCTGCGTACACGGCTTCTACCAAATAGGTGGTGGTTTGGGAGGGAGCGGCCATTACTACGGTTCCATTGGTTGCACTTAGCGTAGAGTCACCTTTCCACAAAAACTCCCGGGCTGCACCTGCTGCCTGCAAGGTTACGGTTTCGCCCGCGCACACGAGCGTGCCAGCACTAACCGAGAAATCCGGTTTGGAGTCATCTATCGTAACCCTAACTGTTTGCGTCGGCGTGCAGCCATCGCTGTACTGCGCCTGCACGGTGTAGGAGGTTGTGCTGCCCGGCTGAACAATCAGCTGAGAGCCGGTAGCGGTGTCAGTACTTGTGGCCCCCAACCAGGTAAAACCATTTGCCGCACCAGAGGCAACGAGCGTAACCGTTTGCCCGGTACAAATCGTGGTATCTTTACTAATCTTGAAATCTGATTTTGAATCATCAATTTCTACTTGCACCGATTTGGTTACGACGCAGCCCGATTCGTCCCGGACGGCTACGGTAAACTCAGTGGTTTCGTTAACAACCGCAATAGGTGTAGCACTTTCGGGATTATCCAGTCCTGCCGCAGGCGACCAAAGATAACTTGTACCGCCTTTGGCAAGCAGCGGCACAGGCGTTCCGTGGCATACGGTAGTATCGCCGTCGGTCTGAACATTCAGGCTTGTTACGATGATTTGGCGAGTTGCAACATCAACTTTTTTACAAGTCAGGCGATTAAAAGCCCGCAGGGTTACAGTATACGTTCCTGCTTCTTTAAAGCTATATTCACTTTGATCTTCTTCTCTCGAAAAGCCGCTGCCATTTACTTCCCAGATATAGTCAACACCGCCTTCGCTCGTATTGACAAACGTAAGATTCAGCGGTGCGCAGCCCCGAACGACATCTTTTCGTGTACCTTCATAGACATCAAAATCGGCCTTTAAACGATCAATATCCAGTTTGAAAGCGGCATTATTGCAGTTGTCACTAAGGTTTGTTTTAGACCAGGCCGTGGGTGAAGTTGGGAAACGGGTGCCGCCGCATGCACAGGTAGCGTGATACACCACCCCATTTTTGTCAAATCGACTCGTTCCGCCATCCACGTGATCGCCCCGGTCTTCCTCAGCAATAAATGGACTCACACTCCCAAAAAAAGTAGCGTAAAGCAATGATTTGGCGCCGGCTTCCAGAATAGCCACGTAAAAATTATTGCCGTTTGTGGTGCGTTGCAGTGCATCTTCGGTTACGGGCATGCCGTTGGTGGAGCTTTGTGCATTGTAGGCCGTTCGTACGTTGACCGCGCCGCCCCATCCGGAAATGTAAATATTGCCGCACTCATTGACCAGCAAAGCCGTGGGCGAAATATCGGGCACACCCCGACGGGAACCAATGACGGTTGAAAACAGCGATTGGGAAAGTGTAGCGTCTAGCGCATGAATAAACTGACCGCTGCGGGCGTTGGCATACACACCTTCACTGATGGGATATTCGCCGCGGGTCAGGCCAAATACGTGCACATTGCCAGCCGGATCGAGATCAAGCAGGTAGGCGCCATCGGCGGCGTCGGTGCCGAGGTAGGTTACCTGTTTGAAGGTTTGATTGGAAAACCGGGCGATAAATGCGTCTTCATTGCCCTTAATCTGAGGCTGAAAAGCACCTTCCTGCGTAGGTAAATTAGGGCTTTTGGTAATGCCCGTAATGAAAACATCGCCCTCGGGTGTTGGCTTTATGGAAAAAGCTGCATCAAAATCAGAACCACCAAAATAGGTACTCCATTGCAGGGTTGAAAGATCGGACGAGAGTTGAGAAATGATGGCGTCCTGCCGGCCTTGAAGGCTGGTTTGAAACGCATTTTTTAGCGGAAAATTGGTGGAATTTACCGACGAAACTACCAGTACATTTTCTTGCGCATCAAGCACAATTTCGCCCCGAAACGTATCGCCATAGTTTCGGGTCTGTATATTGGAAACACTGCTCAGACCGTCGTTCCCTGAGCCCCCGAGATAGGTAGAAGCCAGCAATTGCTGACCATTGGCGCTAAGCCGGGCAATGTAAATATCGCTGCCATTGGGCAAGCCCAACCCGTCGATAGGCGTAATGCCGGCGCCACCACCAAAATTACGCTGGAAGGCAGTTGCAGTAGTAGCGAAGTTTGTGGACGAGGTTGTTCCATAAATAAATAAATCACCTGAACTATTGGTAACCAGGCTATTCGGGATGTCGGTACTATTGCCACCCAGAAACGTAGCATACAAAAGTTGCGAGCCGTCGGGACTAAATTTCATGAGTCCCGTATCTACCAGGCCTTCAAAATTAACTTCGTAGGCTCCCAGCGTTACCGGGAAATTTACCCCGAAAACCGTTCCGCCCGAAAACAAATGTCCCGCCGTGTCGTACGTAGCAGTGTGGCCCCAATTGTCGGCGGTAGAGCCCGAATAGGTCGAAAAAATAAGCTCAGGGTCTATGACCAGCGTTTGGCTGTGGTCATAATCGTTGGGCAGCGAAAACCGGATTTGTTTCCCGTCCAGCACATAACCCGATTTTACCTCCCGGGTGCGTTCCTGAATTTCCTGAAAGGTATAGGGTTTTGCTTCTTTCAGCGGGCCAAGCGTGGTTTCTACCACTACCTGTCCATGCTCGTTCAGCGAGAGATCAGAAGCTCCTTCATAGCCCAGCCTGATGCGGGCCGCATCCGCACCGGGATTTACGATAAACTCATATTTGATGGTATTTTCGTAGGCATAAATCCTGAAATCAATCCCCGGATAAATCTCCCGGTAGCGCACTTCCCCAAAGCCCCCGGCGTTGGTAGCCCATTGGCTTGAAGGCCCAACGAAGTAATTATAGCTGCTTCCGTCTGCGTGAGTTGGCGTAAGTTGCACGGCTACGTTGCTGTCCTTAAAATTGACTTCAACACCATGCGCCTTTATTGTAGTTAAAGCAGACCGCTGCGGGGAGTCGCCGCTCAGCGGTTGTCGGGCATGCTGTGCCGATACGGCCCGGCCATCGTAAAAAACATAGACAAGCGATTGTTTTTTGAGGTATAAAAATCCACCGGGGATTTCGGCCCGGAAGAGCAATTCGGTGGGCCATTGTCCTTTGTTTTGGACAAAACGTAAGCCTCCGGCCATTCCTACACCTACACACCCAAGCCAAACCGCCACAAGGAGACTGATACGTCGTAAAATTGGATTCATACAAACGAGGTAAATATATCTTTCAAATTACAAAAGTCAAGCCAAAAAGTGAATACAAAACCGATTGTGCGTTACTATTTGAACGTCGAAACGGAAAGGATATTTTCACAAAATTCATATTCCTGCGGCTGATTTGAACCAATTATAACCATTTGATTTTTAGTAAGTTGAGTTACATGATCCAGGTACCAGCGGGTAGCAGTGGCATCTAGATTGGACGTTGGCTCGTCGAGAAATACAAGAGGCACGTCCGACAAAAATGCCAAACCGAGTTTTACCCGCTGCTTCATACCCGACGAAAAATGCCTCAACACTTTATGGCGTGCGTGCGAAAGCTGCACAAATTCTTCAAACTCAGAAGAGCCGAAACCCGGTTTAAACGGTTTGAATTTCTGATGAAAATCAATGAGTTCGCGCAGGGTAAACTCCTCAATAAGTTCCAGGTAAGGCGCCGCAAGTACCTGTTCTTTATACCAAACATCAATATCCAGTTCTTTTCCATCTTTTACATACTGAATCGTGCCTTCGGTGGGCGGCATGCTGCCCATCAGCAGTTGCATCAGCGTCGATTTTCCGCTACCATTTGGCCCAACGAGCGTGTAACTTTCCCCGACTGTGAAGTCGACATTAACTCTCCGGAAAATCCATTCCGAAATAAACTTTTTTCCTAGGTTCTGAATGCTTAGCTGCACAACTGTAAAGAGTTCAAAAGTGGGTGAGAAGGTTGGAACAATCGCCGGCTCATCTATTTTTTTTTGTAAAATTCGGTGAATAAGTCGTTCCCTGAAAATGCCTTTTTAATTTCTCTAAAAATATATACTACTTTGATTTTTAATGAATTAGCTAAAATGATGTAGCATCAGGAATAGTTTGTGGAACGAAATCGCTGATAGATAGCCCGTTAAAAATGCGCTCGAATTTACATAGAATACTTATTTTGGAGGGTAAAACCTAAACGAAGAAACATGAAACTTACAAAAAAAAATCGGCAGTGGCTCGTGGCTATGGCTTTGCTTCTGCCCGTGGCTGCCTCGGCGCAGGCTCCAAAGAAGGGAAATGCGCACGAGTCACTTGTAAAAGAATTGACCCAAAAAGAAACAACCTATGGCGAGGCGGCGCTTAAAATCTGGAATTTTGCCGAACTGGGCTATCTCGAAGAAAAAAGCTCGGATCTGTTGCAGCAACTGCTTGCCAACGAAGGATTTACCATTCAAAAAGGAGTAGCCGGTATACCCACGGCTTTTGTCGCAAGCTATGGCGAAGGGCAGCCTGTCATCGGTATTTTGGGCGAATATGACGCATTGCCCGGCCTGTCTCAGCAAGCCGTACCAACCCGGCAGCCACTTACTGCGGGTGCGGCGGGGCATGCCTGCGGGCACCACCTGTTTGGGGTTGGCTCAGCGGCGGCGGCAATTGCGGTCAAAAACTGGCTGGTAACTACCAAACAAAAAGGTACGATTCGCTTTTTTGGCGCACCCGCCGAGGAAGGCGGCTCGGGCAAAGTATACCTGGTTCGGGCGGGGTTGTTTAAGGATGTAGATGCCGTGCTGCACTGGCATCCTGCCGATTCCAACAGCGCAAGCCCGGGCTCTTCGCTGGCCAATATTTCGGCCAAGTTTCGGTTTTCGGGCATTTCGGCGCATGCGGCAGGTGCGCCTGAGCGGGGACGTTCGGCGCTAGATGGCGTGGAAGCCATGGATTATATGGTCAATATGATGCGCGAACACGTACCGTCTGACGCCCGGATTCACTACGTAATTACACAGGGCGGCAAGGCGCCTAATGTTGTGCCCGACTTTGCGGAGGTGTACTATTACGTACGTCATCCGCGCCGCGATGTGGTTAAAGATATGTGGGAGCGGATTGTAAAAGCCTCCGAAGGAGCGGCGATGGGGACGGGCACAACCGTGGCGCACGAGATTATCGGCGGAACCTACGAACTTTTGCCGCTGGAATCGCTTGCCAAAGTGATGTATAAAAATCTGAAAGAAATTGGCGGAGTGACCTACTCGGCTACCGAAATGGAGTTTGCCCAAACCCTGCAGCCTTCCCTTGCCCTGCCCGAAGGCAGCGCTCCTGCACTGACCTCTGCCGCCGACATTTTGCCGTACGAGTACGAGCGCACCGGCATGGGCTCCACGGATGTAGGCGACGTGAGCTGGACCGTGCCGACCGTGGGGCTGCGCACCGCCACGTGGGTGCCCGGCACGGCTGCTCACAGTTGGCAGGCAGTTGCTGCCGGAGGTACGAGCATTGGCCGAAAAGGCATGATGGTTGCCGCAAAAACGATTGCGACCACGGCCGTAGACCTGTTTTTGAACCCCGCAACGCTAACGGAAGCCAAGGCAGAACTGGATCAAAAACGCGGGAAAGGATTTGTGTATGAAGCGTTGCTGGGCAACCGTCCGCCGGCGCTGGATTATCGAAAATAGGAGCTGTTGATTTGACAGAAAACCACCGAATTTTGGTAGTGGTCCGGCTTGAATTTGTAACTCAGCCGGATCTGCCGGAATTCGGTTTTTTATTTCTCCTGCCTAAAAAAATACCTTCTAAATCGACTTCTGGTAGGTAAAGAAAAAAATAAACGCCCTTTGACAAGCAGACAACAACTCGTTTTGTCGTCATAGTTTTTAATGAAAATCTGGTAACTAGTTGTGATGAGTGCTTCCCAAAAAATTCTTGAATCGATTCAGGTAGACGAGTTTTCGGCTACACCAAAATACCTGCAACTCAGCAATTCAATCGTAAAAGGTATTCAGGCCGGACTGATTGTGAAAGGGGATATGATGCCTTCGATCAATGAGGTAAGTTTTGAATTTGATATTTCACGGGTAACCGCCGAAAAGGGCTACAATCATCTGAAAAGCATCGGTGTGTTGGGCTCTGTGCCCGGCAAAGGCTATTTTATTAAAAGTACCGAGTATACCCAAACCCTGAAAGTTTTCCTGCTTTTTAACAAATTGAGCCCGCACAAAAAAATCATTTACGACTCCTTTGTCGAAACATTGGGCGCTCAGGCGGCCATTGATTTTTATATTTATAACAACGATTTTGGCCTTTTCAAACGCCTCATCGAACAACGCAAGGAAGAGTACACGCACTACGTCATCATTCCTCATTTTATAGAAGGTGAAGAAAAAGCGTACGAGGTTATAAACACCTTGCCCAAAGATCATCTGATTATTCTGGACAAAATTATTCCGCGCATCAGTGGCGACTTTGGGGCTGTGTACCAGAATTTTGAACGGGATATTTATACTTCTCTCGAAAAAGCGGGCGAAGAATTGGCACGATATGAAACGCTGAATCTGATCTTTCCGGAAAATAGCTACGCTCCGCGGGAAATTATAGATGGGTTTATCAAATTCTGTCAGAACTATGCCTTCAATTACCGCATTATCTCATCTATTCAACATGAATTAATCTCTGAAAATCAGGCGTATATCAATATAATGGAAGATGATCTGGTACTATTAATTGAAAAAATTATGGCGCAATCGCTGGTATTGGGGCAGCAGGTGGGTATTATTTCGTACAATGAAACTCCACTTAAACGATTGATTTTAAATGGATTGACAACAATTTCCACCGATTTTAAAGCAATGGGAAAAAAAGCCGCCGAGCTGATTTTAACCAATTCAAAAGAGCATATCGAAAACCCATTTTACCTCACCCTTCGCTGTTCTTTGTAAAAAATCTTTTGGCCCAAATCAGGCTTTTTGAAATCCCGAGAATCCGTTGTGGGTATTTTTACCAAAAGATAAAATTGATAAACAATTGATAATCAATGGTCAAATTTGGGTTGTCACTTGAACTTTACCAATATTAAAATTCGAGCCCTGTACGTGGTACGGTGCAGGACAGTTAGGTTAATTCAAGTTAATACTTTTGAACTACGTATAGAAGTATAAAATTCAAGTATAAAAATTTACGCAATGGAACCAACGAAAACCTTTAATCATGTAAGTTACTTATGGGACGAAGCCAAAGCCGCCGAATTAGCGGGCGACGAAGTAGCTTTGTTTCTTTATCGCTCCAATATTCTGGGAGCTGATCTAAGAATTACCAATTATGGAGGAGGTAATACAAGTTGTAAAACCATTGAAAAAGATGTACTTACGGGAGAAGATGCCGAAGTCATGTGGATCAAAGGATCAGGAGGAGATATCGGCACATTGACCCGCAAGGGAATTGCCGGATTATATACCGAGCGGTTACGCTCACTCAAATCTATTTATCGGGGGCTCGAACATGAAGATGAAATGGTAGCGCTGTTTTATCATACGCTCTACGACCTCGAAAGCGCAGCTCCATCTATCGACACGCCCCTGCACGGCATGTTGCCTTTCAAGCATATTGACCACCTGCACCCGGATGCACTCATTGCCGTGGCCGCTGCCAAAGACAGCGAGGCCATCACGCGCGAAATTTGGGGTGACACGATGGGGTGGGTACCCTGGCAGCGTCCGGGGTTTGATCTGGGGCTGCAACTGGAAAAATGCCTGAACGATAATCCCGGCATTCGGGGCATTGTACTTGGGAGCCACGGGTTGTTTACCTGGGGCGATACGTCCTATGAATGCTACATGAACAGCCTGGAAGTAATTGAGCAGGCTTCGCAATACATTGAGGAACGTTTGGGCAAAGATCGTCCGGTGTTTGGAGGTACCGCACTGGAAGCCCTGCCCGAAGCCGACCGCAAAAAACAGGCTTCTTTACTGGCTCCGATTTTGCGAGGATTGTGTTCTAGCGAAAAACGTATGATCGGTCATTTTACGGACGACGAGCGGGTGCTGCAATTTGTGGGGAGCCACGATTTGGCCAAGCTTGCGCCTTTGGGAACTTCCTGTCCGGACCATTTTTTGCGTACTAAAATTCAGCCTTTGGTGCTTTCGCTCGCACCTGATGCCGATTTGACGCAGGTGGCCGAGGTTCGCAATAGTTTGGTGGCTTCCTTTGAGCAGTATCGTCAGGAATACCACAACTATTACGAAACCTGCAAACGTGACAACAGCCCGGCGATTCGTGACCCGAATCCGGTGGTGATTCTGTATCCGGGTGTGGGCATGTTTACGTTTGCGAAAAACAAGCAAACGGCTCGCGTTGCGGCTGAGTTTTACATCAATGCCATCAACGTCATGCGTGGCGCGGAGGCCATTTCTGAATATACTGCGTTGCCACGTCAGGAAGCGTTTGACATCGAATATTGGTTGCTCGAAGAAGCCAAACTGCAGCGCATGCCCAAAGAGCAGCCGTTGTCACGCCGGGTGGCTATTGTCACCGGTGGAGGTGGCGGAATCGGGAAAGCGATTGCCGATAAACTTGCCGCCGAAGGTGCCAACGTGGTATTGACCGATATTGTGGAAGACCGCCTGAAAGAAGCCAATGCTACGTACAAGCGCGACGTGTCGGCCTATGCTGCCGGAGACGTAACCAATCCCGCAGAAGTAGAAGCTACGTTTGAAAAAGCCTGTCTGGAATTTGGCGGCGTCGATATTGTGGTGCATTGCGCCGGACTGGCGATTTCTAAACCGCTGGAAGAAACAACGCAGAAAGATTGGGATATTTTACAAAACGTGCTCGTCAAAGGGCAGTTTCACATGGCTCAGTCGGGCGTGGCTGTGATGCGTAAACAAGGTTTTGGCGGAGATATTGTCAGCATTGCTTCCAAAAACGGACTTGTGGCCGGGCCCAACAACGTGGCTTATGGCACGGCCAAAGCGGCACAGCAGCACATGGTGCGGTTGTTGGCGGCTGAGCTGGGCCCTGAGAAGATCCGGGTAAATACCGTTAATCCAGACGGAGTAATCGTTGGTAGTAAAATCTGGGAAGGCGCCTGGGCCGAAGGGCGCGCCAAAGCCTACGGAATTTCGGTCGAAGAACTTCCGGCTTTTTATGCCAAAAGAAACCTGATGAACGAGATTATTTATCCAGAAGATATTGCCAACGGGGTTTTTGCTTTGGTGGCGATTTTGGATAAAAGTACTGGCAATATCATCAATGTAGATGGTGGAATGGCAAACGCATTTGTACGTTAAATTATGATTATTTCAAAAGATAAAATTCAGGATTTGAACCAAAAAGGACTGGCCGAACAGGCCGAGTCCTTTGGTTTTTTAAAACTTGCTCTTGATAAAAAAGGCGTTGACGCCGAAACTATTGTACAGCATCTGGCCGATTTTCAGGTCGCTATTCCGAGCTGGGCACTGGGTGCCGGCGGAACCCGCTTTGGGCGATTTTCTGCCGGAGGTGAACCTTCGACACTCGAACAAAAAATTGAAGATATTGGCCTTATTCACTGCCTCACCCAAACCGCCGGTGCGGTATCGCTGCACATTCCGTGGGATATTCCGTCAGACCCGGAGGCAATCAAACAGTTGGCCGACAGCCACGGGATTGCCTTTGATGCGGTCAATTCCAATACGTTTCAAAATCAGGCCGATCAGACTTTTAGCTATAAATACGGTTCTTTGGCCGATCGGCAGCAGGCCGTTCGGGAGCAGGCAATTGCGCACAATCAGGAGGTCATCCGAATCGGTAAAGCACTCGGATCGCAGTCGCTTACCGTTTGGCTGGCCGATGGAGCGAGTTTCCCCGGACAAAATAATTTTCGGAAATCCCTGCAACACACGCAGCGGGCTTTGCAGGAAATTTACTCAGAATTGCCCGCCGACTGGCGCATGTTTATTGAATACAAGCCCTACGAACCCTACTTCTATTCAACCGTCATTCAGGATTGGGGAACGTCGCTGCTGCTTGCCGAAGGCTGCGGTGAAAAAGCGTTTTGCCTGGTAGATTTGGGTCATCATTTGCCAAACACAAACATTGAACAGATTGTAGCTACGCTGATGATGAAAGGAAAACTGGGCGGGTTTCACTTCAACGATAGCAAGTATGGCGACGACGACCTGACCGTGGGCAGTATCAAACCGTATCAGCTCTTTTTGATATTCAATGAACTGGTTTACGGCATGAATAACAACGAAGCGAATAACCCGCCACTCGCCTGGATGATCGATGCGAGCCATAATCTGAAAGACCCGCTGGAAGACTTGATTCAGTCGCTGGAAGCCATTCAGCTGGCCTACGCACAGGCATTGCTGGTCAATACGCCCGCACTGGAAGAAGCTCAGATTCAGAACGATGTGGTGCTGGGGCAGGAGCTATTGCAGGATGCTTACCGTACGGACGTGCGCCCGTTGATTCGGGAAGCCCGGCTTCGGCGGCAGGGTGCTCTCGATCCAATTGCTGCGTACCGTTCATTTGATGTTCGGAATGAGTTGGTTCGGGAAAGGGGCCTGAAAACCGTGGCTACCGGACTTTGAGATATTTTTTTTAGGATAAAAAAGAAGGAGTGAGTTTTGAGGAAGGGAGCGCAATCAGGCTTTTTTTTAAAGAACCTCACTCTTTCACTAGTAAAACTTTCCCTTTATGAACGTTGGTTTATTTATCCCGTGCTATGTTGATCAGTTTTATCCACAGGTCGCAATTGCCACGCTGGAACTTTTGGAAAAACAGGGATGCAACGTACATTTCCCCCCCAATCAGACCTGCTGCGGGCAGCCGATGGCCAACTCTGGATTTGAACATCTGACGGGTGGTTGTAACGAACTTTTTGCCAAAAATTTTGCGGGTTTTGACTACATCGTATGTCCATCCGGAAGCTGTACGCTACACATCAAGGAACATTTGGGTGTTCCCGAAATAGCCTCCCGCTGCTACGAGCTTACCGAGTTTTTGACCGATATTTTACACATCAAATCCCTGCCTTCGTACTTTCCATATAAAGTGGGTTTGCACCAAAGTTGCCACGGGCAGCGCGGCCTGAAACTCTCGCAAATGAGCGAATTGAACGCGCCGCATTTTTCCAAAGCCGAGCAATTATTAAGTCAGGTAGAAGGCCTCGAACTGGTAACTCTGCAACGCAGGGACGAATGCTGCGGTTTTGGCGGAACGTTCTGCGTATCCGAAGAAGCACTTTCCGTTCGCATGGGGCAGGATCGGGTCATGGATCATGTACACAGCGGCACGCAAGTGCTTACGGCTGGCGATATGTCGTGCCTGATGCATTTGGAAGGCATTATTCGTCGGGAAAAGCTCCCGATTCGGGTGATGCATCTGGCCGAAATTCTGAATGGGGTGGCTGTCGAACTAGATGCAGCGAAAAAATGAAAGACAACCACAGGGTCGGAGAAGAAAGAATTGAAACACTTCCGCTTTTTTCAGTGCTGGATCAGCACCTGCTGGCTCTCCTGCGCAGCCTGACTCCCGACGAATGGAACGCGCCAACGCTGGCGCCGTTGTGGAGTGTCAAAGATGTGGCGGCGCATCTGCTGGACGGCAATCTCCGGGCGCTTTCCATGCTCAGGGATGGTTACATGGGAAGTTCGACGCCCGAAATTAACTCCTATCAGGATCTGGTAGCGTACCTTAATTCGCTCAATGCTGAGTGGATTGCCGCTACGAAGCGCCTGAGCCCTGCGGTGATTATTGATCTTTTGGAAAAAACCGGAGAAGAATATACCGCCTACCTGCATACTTTGGATCCTGATACCAACGCGGTATTTGCCGTAGCCTGGGCGGGTGAAAAAGAATCCAGAAACTGGTTTCATATTGCCAGGGAATATACCGAAAAATGGCATCATCAACAGCAAATCCGATGGGCAGTAGGGCAGGAAAAGGTTCTTTATTCAAAGGAGCTTGTGGAGCCATTTCTGGAAACGTCCCTGCGGGCCCTGCCGTTTCATTATCGTCATGTACAGGCTCCTGAAGGTACCGCTTTGGCATTTTTTGTCACGGGAGAGAATAAATACAGCTGGTATTTGATAAAACAGGAACATGGCTGGTTTTTGACAAAACATACCACAAAGCCAGTAGCTTGTAGTGTTACAATGGATGTTTCTATTGCCTGGCGAATTTTTACCAAAGGCATAACGCCGCGAGAAGCTGAAAAGCAGCTTACGGTTGAAGTGGTTTCAACATTCGAGCCCGAAACTGCACGGGAATATGGATTACGAATAGTAGATATGTTGGCTGTAATGGCCTGATAAATAGATCATTCCTGAACAAATTAAAAAATGAAGCACCCTGAACTAGCCGAAAAATTCATCAAGGATAAAGAGCGTACTACCTGGCATGATGAAACCTTGTGGTGGGTTCGTCAAAAGAGGGATATGGCAGCGTTTCAACTTCCTGAGTGGGAGTTGCTGCGTGAAACGGCTTCCCGGATAAAAAATAATGTTCTTTCAAACCTGCATGAGTATCTCCTGGCGTTTGAAGCCAAAGCTATCGAAAACGGGGTTTTGGTGCACTGGGCGGCTGATGCTCAGGAACATAACGAGATTGTCCTGAGCCTCCTGAAAGCAGCCAATGCCAATGCGCTGATTAAGAGCAAATCCATGCTCACCGAAGAGTGCCATCTCAATGAATTTCTGGCTACTAATGGCATTGATGTGGTGGATACCGACCTGGGCGAGCGTATTGTTCAGCTGCGAAACGAAGCCCCCAGCCATATTGTACTCCCGGCTATTCACCTGAAAAAAGAAGATGTTGGCGAAACTTTTCATCAGCATTTAGGAACAGAAAAAGGTAATAAAGACCCGCAATACCTAACAGAAGCTGCCCGGCAGCATCTCCGCGAAAAATTTGTTACCAGGAAGGTAGCCATTACGGGCGTCAACTTTGCCATTGCCGAAACGGGTGAATTTGTGGTGTGTACCAACGAAGGCAACGCCGACATGGGCGCGCATTTGGCCGATGTACATATTGCGTGCATGGGTTTTGAAAAAATTATTCCTCAGCGAAAACACCTTGGGGTATTTCTGAGGCTTCTCGCCCGAAGTGCTACGGGGCAGCCCATAACGACCTATTCAAGTCATTTCAAAAAACCACGTCCCGGTCAGCAAATGCACCTCGTGATTGTGGACAATGGCCGTTCGCGGCAATTGGGACGGCCTGAATTCCGTAATTCATTGAAATGTATTCGGTGCGGGGCCTGCATCAATACTTGTCCTGTCTATCGCCGGAGTGGGGGACATAGCTACCATAATGCCGTTTCGGGCCCAATTGGTGCCATTCTGGCGCCCAATCTGGACATGGCCAAAAACGCAGATTTACCTTTTGCGTCAACCCTTTGCGGGTCGTGCTCCAATGTGTGTCCGGTAAAAATTGATATTCATGATCAATTGTACAAATGGCGGCAGGTGTTGGTCAAGGAAGGGCATGCACCTTTGTCAAAAACGGTTTCGATGCGGGCTATGACGTTCACTTTGTCACATCCCGGTGTATTTAATTTTGCAGGAAAAGTAGGTAGAAAAGTGATGCAGGCAGCACCATTTATGGTCAACAACGGCCTGAATTTGTGGTACAAGCAACGCGAAATGCCCGCGCCACCGGAAGAAAGTTTTAGAGAATGGTATTCAAAAAATAGAAATGGAGAGTCGAACTAAAATCTTAGAGGCAATTGCCCAAAATCAACCTCAATTAACCCCTTTGCCAAACCTCACAGATCTGGCGTTTATCGATTTTGATCCTCTTGAAAAATTCAGGACAATTCTGACATCCATTGGTGGACAAGTGATTGAGGTAAAAAATCTGGGGGAAATTGAGCAGTACATTCAGGCTGAATTTCCTGATCCGATGCGCGTCATATCCACTTTGCCCGCCCTGTCGCCCGTTGCCGAAACGGACTGGCTCGAACAGGATCCGCACGTGCTTGAAAACGTCGATCTGTGTATTCTGGAAGCTGATTTTGGCGTGGCAGAAAACGGCTCCGTATGGCTTACCGAAGCTCACATGGGCCAACGCGTGGCTCCATTTATCACCCAATGTTTGGGCATTGTTTTGCAGGCCGACCGGCTGGTACCAACCATGCACCATGCCTACGAACGGATCGGTGCTGCGGACTATCCCTTTGGCATGTTTCTGGCGGGGCCTTCCAAAACCGCCGATATTGAGCAGTCCTTAGTACTTGGGGCACATGGATCAAGAAGTTTACTGCTTTTTTTAGTAGAAGCCTGATTGATTCGTATTTACATTAAATTCCTCTCATTGGATTAAATTCTGATGTAAACCAAAACTCTTTTTTTAAAATGATGACAGACGCAACGGCCGAGCCGCAAACCACCGAAGTGCAGGAATTTGAGCGGGAACCTGTGCCCGCAAGCCATTACAAGGGCTGGAAAAGTTTTTTGGGAATGTATGCCGGTGAGCATGCCGCCGGAACTGAGTTTGTGATTGGTCCGCTTTTTCTGACTGCCGGTGTGAGTGCGTTTGATCTTCTGGTCGGGTTGTTTTTGGGTAATCTAATGGCCGTTTTGTCCTGGCGTTATCTGACGGCAAAAATTGCTACCGATGTACGGCTTACGCTGTATTACCAACTGGAAAAGATTTGTGGCCGTCGACTGGTGACCGCCTACAACCTGGCCAATGGAATCTTATTCTGTTTTCTGGCCGGTGCCATGATTACCGTTTCGGCCACTGCGGTAGGAATTCCTTTTGACATGGAAATGCCCAAACTAACCGACACAACGCCCAACGGCCTCACGTGGGTTTTGGTCGTGCTGGCAATTGGTGCTGTCATTTCAATTGTAGCTGCCCGTGGCTACGATACCGTTTCACGCTTTGCCAACATTGCCTCACCCTGGATGGTGCTTGTATTTCTGGCCTGTGGAGTGGTAGCTTTGCAGGGCCTCAACGTTCGCTCTTTTGCTGATTTCTGGAATATCTTTGGAGAAGGCAGTGAGCCTTTTCCCGGACAAATAAAATATACCTTCTGGCACGTGATGTTGTGGTCGTGGTTTTGTAATGCCGCGATGCACATTGGCATGTCTGACCTGACTGTTTTTCGGTATGCACGCTCGGCGAGTTCGGGCTGGACCACTGCCGCCGGAATGTACGTGGGGCATTATCTGGCCTGGATATGTGCCTGTTTGATGTATGCCTTGTATATCCGCTCGGGCGAAGCACAGGTGATGTTGGCTGCTGGTATTGCACCACCCGTTGCGCCGGGACCGATGACTTACGAGACCGTTGGCGTTGCCGGACTTATATGCGTAGTGGTAGCCGGTTGGACAACCGCTAACCCGACGATTTATCGGGCTGGATTGGCATTTCAAGCTATTTTTCCAAAATTTTCAACCGTAAAAGTTACCCTCATTGCCGGAGCGGTGGCGACTATTGCCGGGCTTTTTCCGGCCTTTGCCATGAAACTCCTGGATTTTGTGGCTGTCTATGGATTTATCCTGGCACCGATTGGTGCAATCATTGTATTCGATCATTTCTTTGCGCAAAAAGCCGGGATTATTCGGAATTATGCCGAACGGGTACAATCCAGTTTTAATCTATCGGTGTTGTTGGCGTGGTTTATCAGTATGGCTATCTTCTATTCTATTTCGGTGTATCAGGGAGTTTTCCTCTCTTTTCTCACGCTTCCTGCGTGGCTCTTTTGCGGAGTTCTGTATTTAATTCTCAGCAAGTTTTTGCAGAAAAATAATTAGTTAATTCCTTGATTTGCAGCAATTAAGATTTAAGAGATTTCAATGAAAAATTTAAAATACTTATCGTATATCGGGCTGCTTATCGTGCTTGTAGCTCCCTTCCTGTTCTATGCAGATTCTATCACGAAGCCCCAAATGAACAATGCCCTGTTGGGTGGAACAGTCGTTTGGTTTGCAACTGCGGCATTTTGGATAAAAAAAGGGGAATGACGTTTAGTCATTCCCCAATCTGGCTTTGCAGGTAACGTTTCTTACTCCGAATCGTGATTATCTGCAAATTGTAAAGGGCTTTTCATAATTCCCCGTTCGGAGTTGCGGACAAAATTCACGATTTCGTCCCGCTCGTCCGAAGGAGGCAATTCGAGCTCTATCTGATTCAGAGCCTCCGAATTATTTAATCCTTTCATATAAATATATCGATACACGTTCTGTATCTCGGCAATCTGCTGATTGCTGTATCCTCGTCTTCTTAATCCCACCGAGTTGATACCCGCGTACGAAATAGGTTCACGGGCAGCTTTGGTAAATGGTGGAACATCTTTACGTACAAGCGAACCGCCCGAAATAAAGGCATGGGCGCCAATTTTTACAAATTGATGGACCGCACTAATGGCACTCACGATGGCCCAATTGTCCACATGTACGTGTCCGGCCATTTGTACATTGTTGCCGATGATGCAATTGTCGCCGATCACGCAGTCGTGTGCAATGTGCGCATAGGCCATGAGCAGGCAATTGCTTCCAATTTCGGTTTTCCAGTGTTCTTCGGTGCCACGGCTAATAGTAGCATATTCCCGAATCGTGGTATTATCGCCAATGAAAGTAAGGGTATACTCATTATTGTATTTAAGATCCTGAGGAATGGCCGAGATAACAGCCCCGGGATAAATGCGGCAATTTTTACCGATTCGGGCTCCTTCGTTGATGACCGCATGAGATCCTATCCACGTGCCTTCCTCTATTTCCACGTCTTTGTGGATCATGACAAAAGGCTCAATGACAACATTGCGGGCTATCTTTGCCTCAGGATGAATGTATGCTAATGGTTGTATCATTTTTTCTTAACAAGGCTTGCAATCATATCGGCTTCACATACCAGCTGTCCGCTTACATACCCACGGCCGCTCATTTTTACAATTCCCCGCTTCATGGGAGAGGTAAAAACGCATTTGAAAATAACTGTATCTCCTGGTACAACATTGCGTCGGAAGCGACAATTTTCAATTCCGATCAGGTAGGGCCAGTAATTTTCGGGGTCGGGTACGGTACTTAGCACAAGAATGCCGCCCGTTTGGGCCATCGCTTCCAGTTGAAGAACACCCGGCATGACCGGATTTCCCGGAAAATGACCCAGAAAAAACTGTTCATTGACCGTCACATTTTTGATCCCGACAACGCTCATTTCGTCCAATGCAATGATTTTGTCAATCATTTGGAACGGATACCGGTGAGGAAGTAAGTTGGCTACCTGATTTATATCCAGAATGGGCGCCTTGTTGGGATCGTACTGTGGAACTCCGTCTTTGGCTGCCTTCATGAGTTTCTTGATTTTTTTGGCTAGTGCCACATTAGCGGCGTGTCCGGGACGCGCAGCCAGAATTTGTGCTTTTAGCGGACGGCCCACAAGCGCCAGATCGCCCACCAAATCCAGGAGTTTGTGCCGGGCCATTTCGTTGGGATAATGCAAATCGACATTATTCAAAATCCCTTTGGACTCGTTGACACTAACCTTCGGCTTGTCCAGAAGTTTTGCCAAATAGTCCAGCTCTCCTTCTTTTACTTCACGATCCACGATCACGATGGCATTCGTCAGATCGCCGCCTTTAATCAGGTTTTGGTTGTAAAGAGCTTCCAGTTCATGCAAAAAACAGAACGTACGGCAGGAAGCAATATCTTGTTTAAAAAGAGAAATATCGTTAAGTGAGGCATGCTGACTGTTGATAACCTTAGAGTTATAATCAACCATAACCGTAAGGCGATAGTCAGAAAGCGGCAGTGCTACCATTTCAATATCATGCTCGGCATTGACATGATGCACGTACTCGGGCACTTCAAAATAATTGCGGTAAGCATTTTGCTCTTCCAGACCAGCATCTTCGAGCGCGTCAATAAACTTAATGGAGCTTCCATCCATGATGGGAGGCTCAGGTCCATTGAGCTGGATGAGGACGTTGTCGATCTGCAAACCTACGAGGGCAGCAAGGGTGTGTTCCACGGTGTGTATCCGGGCACCATTTTGCTCAATGGTCGTACCGCGTGACAAATCTACCACATTGTCTACATCGGCATCTACAATGGGCTGACCGGGCAGATCGACCCGCTGAAATTTATAGCCGTGGTTTGCAGGAGCTGGCAAAAACGTCATGGTGGCTGTTACGCCTGTGTGCAGGCCAACACCCGTAACCGAGACGGCCTTTTTTATGGTTTGCTGTTTTTCGTTCATTTTCTGAATATAATACGACTTTACGTGTAAGATCGGACAACTGTTGCGTCAAAGTTGATGCGTATTTTTATCTGATCGAATCCGTTCGTTTTCAAGGTTTTGAATTCTTTTTTCGAGTTCTGGTAGTTTTTTGACGTGAACCTGCGCGCGCAGGTGAGCGCTCAGGTCATAGGCCGGAGATCCGCTGAGCGATAATCCCTCTTTTTTGATACTTTTTCCAACGCCCGATTGCGCGCCAACTTTGGTATGATTGGCCAGGGAAATGTGGCCCGAAATACCAACTTGTCCGGCAATGACGCACTGCTCTCCAATTTTGGTCGATCCCGAAATGCCTGTCTGCGCTGCAATCACGGTATTTTTGCCTATTTCAACGTTATGAGCAATCTGCACAAGGTTATCAATTTTTACACCCGACCGAATAACGGTTGAGCCCATCGTGGCACAGTCGATTGTGGTGTTGGACCCAATACTGACATGATCCTCAATCACCACGTTTCCGAGCTGAGGAATAGCCCGGTAGGTGCCGTCGGCCTGTGGTGCAAATCCAAAACCATCGCTGCCAATGACACTGTTGGCAAAAATGGTGCAATGATTTCCAATGATGGTATTATCATAGATCCGAACGCCCGGATGAATTACCGTGTCGTTGCCAATCTGTACGTTGTTGCCGATATACGTATTTGGATAAATCTTCACCCGATTTCCCAGCGTACAGTATTCTCCGATATACGAAAAGGCGCCCCGATAAGCGTCCTCTCCAATGCTGCTCGTTTGCCCTATATGGCAGGGTTGCTCGATGCCCCGACGTGCCTGACGGGTCGCTTTTTGATATTCTTCAAGAAGAAGTGTAAAGGCAGTATAGGCGTTTTTTACATAAATAAGCGTAGTCTCAACCTGTTTTTTTGGCTCAAAACTTTCATCTACCAGCACCGCAGTTGAACCGGTTGTGTAGAGGAAAGGCTCGTATTTTAGATTTGAAAGAAAAGAGATGCATCCAGGCGTTCCTTCTTCGATCTTGGCAGCAGAACGGATTATTGCGGAGGCATCACCCGCCACAGTTCCTTGTACTAATTGGGCTATTTGCCCGACGGTAAATTCCATAGTAGATATAAATGACTTGGGTCAATACGACAGCAACACCGGGTGATTTTGTTTTTTGAATGACCAGGTTCATTCTTCCCCTGTTGCGAGGTACATCTATCCCCGCAAAGATACAGTTTTACCCCAACATACGTAATACTTACGTACAATCTTGCTGAGTGCCCGGATCGTCGGAAGTTCAGAGGCTTCCACGATGTCGACTATGGCGCCGCTTTTCATCTTTACCTTAATCTGATCTTCCCCCGACTCATAGGCCGAATTGGTGGTTTGACCGGCTACCAAAAAATAGGACAGATGCTGTTCCTGAATCCCCTTTTGCCGGAGTTTATCGCGCAGCGGAGCCAGAAATTCTTCGGTTGGCGGGCCATCAAAGAACTGAATCTTGAATAATTTTCGATTTAAAATTCCATCGCAAAGTGTGGAAAGTACGGGGTCGGGGTGGGTAGCCCAGGATTTCAGAGAAGTCCAGATATCGTAGTCATCCAGATTGGTGAAGCGGTTTAACAGCTCGGGATTGTCATCAAAATCGTTTAGAGAAACCTCATGAGACAGAAAAAAAAGAAGCGCAGGCGACGCAAACAGCGGGCTATTTTGCTGGCACAGCTCCCGTGCCCGACGAATGGCCTGCATCAGCATTGCTTCCGCGCAAAGGGACGTTTTGTGTAAATAAACCTGCCAATACATAAGCCGGCGGGCATTCAGGAAGTTTTCGATACTGAGCAATCCTTTTTCTTCCACTACAAGCTCTTCCTGATCTATGTCCAGCATCTTTATGAGTCGTCCGGCTCCGATTGTACCCTCCGCTACACCTGTATAGAAGCAGTCGCGGTTGAGATAATCCATGCGATCCATGTCAAGCTGACTAGAAATGAGCTGATGAAAAAAGCGGCGCGGGTAGCTCCCTTCAAACATCTGAATCGCAGAAGAAAGGCGCCCGCTGAACTGCCGGTTGAGCTCTTTCATAATGAGCAGCGACAACTCTTCGTGATGAATACTGCTAAGTAAGGTGTGCTCGAGTACGTGCGAAAAGGGCCCGTGGCCAATGTCATGCAGCAAAATAGCTACTTGCGCAGCTTCGCATTCTTTATCAGAAATAGAATGCCCTTTTTCCTGCAACGTTTTCAGTGCTTCGCCCATAAGGTGCATTGCTCCCAAAGCATGGTGAAAACGGGTGTGGAGAGCGCCGGGATATACGAGGTCAGTCATACCCAACTGCCTGATCCGACGCAGCCTCTGAAAATAGGGATGCTCCACGAGATCAAAAATGAGCTCGGATGGGATGGTTATAAACCCGTAGACCGGGTCGTTGAGAATTTTTCTTTTGTTCAAAACATCACATTTTGTTACAAAAATAAGAAAAGACGGCAGGATTTATTTTATAAAGATAAACTTGCTGGATAAGTGCTGAATTACTAGTTTTGCAGTTCAAACTCGAAAGAGTTGGGGCCTATAGCTCATTCGGTTAGAGCAACTGACTCATAATCAGTAGGTGCCTGGTTCGATTCCAGGTGGGCCCACGTTGAAAATCAAGCACTTGGCAGGTTTCTGTTAGGTGCTTTTTTGTTTGGTTGCAATACGTTGATCATTGCACCTTGCTGTTTTGTTTGCTTCTGATGGGTTCAAAGACTTCCGGATTGTGTCAAGACTAAGTGCAGGAAGAAATATAGCCGGTTGATTCATTGGGTGTCGTGTGTTATTTGAAGAGTTTTTTGTTAAACTTTACGAATCAGAACCTACCTGTTTTCTATGAAAGTACATACAATTAATACCGGATTTTTTAAGTTGGACGGCGGTGCTATGTTTGGCGTGGTACCCAAAACCTTATGGAACAAGCACAACCCCGCAGACGAACTCAACCGCTGTACCTGGGCAATGCGCTGTTTATTAATTGAAGATCAGGATCGACTAATTTTAATAGATACCGGCCTGGGAAATAAGCAGGATCAAAAGTTTTTTGGACATTACGATCTTCATGGAGACGATACGTTGCTGGGTTCGATTGCGGAAGCCGGTTTTCAGGCAGCCGAAATTACCGACGTTATTCTTACCCACCTGCATTTTGACCACGTAGGTGGAGCTGTTCAGAATGGCGTATCAGGTCCTGAACTTTCGTTTCCCAACGCACGCTACTGGTCCGATGAGTCGCACTGGCAATGGGCCCTGAACCCCAATCCCCGCGAACGGGCCTCGTTTCTGAAAGAAAATCTTTTACCTATCAAGGAGTCGGGACAACTGAATTTTGTTGAAAAAGAGAGCACACCATTTCCAGGTATCGAATTTATTCGGGTTGATGGACATACCGAACAAATGCTGCTGCCTGTCATACATGATAATGGCACCTCCATTATTTATGCCGCCGACCTTATTCCGTCGTCAGCGCATGTGCCTTTGCCATGGGTGATGGGTTACGATGTAAGGCCCCTGCTAAGTATGCAGGAAAAAGAGCAGGTGTTACACAAGGCTGCACAGGAAAACTGTATTCTTGTATTTGAGCACGACCCAGTTTACGAAGCGGCTGTGGTGGAACTTACCGATCGGGGTGTTCGGATTCGGGAACGCGGGCCGCTTTCAGCATTTTTATAAACCATCCGCTGATGTTCTTCGTTATGCATGAACAGCTTAATCTACACCTATATAATCTGAACAAGGTTAGATTTTTGGGGAGAAAGTACTTGTTTCATGTAGTAAATCAGCGTTGATAGTTTATGAAAATCGGATTGGTACTTTCTGGTGGTGGCGCTCGCGGACTGTCGCATTTGGGCGTGGTGAAAGCCTTACATGAACGAGGTATTTATCCCGACCTCATCAGCGGTGCAAGTGCCGGAGCAATTGCCGGTGGTTTGTTGGCCAAAGGCCTGGAACCGGACGAAATCCTTGAAATTTTTATCCGAACCAATTTTTTGAAATACGTTCGTCCGTGTTTTGGCAGTTCGGGCCTGTTTAAAATTGACCGCCTGGAAGAGTTGATCGTCAAATATATTCCCGAAAACACCTTTGAATCATTAAAAACACCCCTGATTGTTACAGCCACAGATCTGTACGCGGGCGAATCCGTTCAGTTTCAGCAGGGCGAACTTGCCCGCCCTATTTTGGCTTCAAGTTGCCTGCCCGGCTTGTTTGAACCCATTTATTTTCATAATCGCTGTTTGGTAGATGGTGGCGTGCTCAACAACATGCCTGTTGAGCCGCTTGAAGGCTTGGCTGACTACATCATCGGCGTCCACTGCAATCCTTTTACGCTTAAAAATCCCCCAAAAAGCACGCGGGAAATCGTGGCAAGGAGCCTGATATTGGCAGTACACGCCAAAACAAAAGAACGTTTTAACAAATGTGATCTCTTGATTGAGGCTCCGAATTTAGGAGATTATTCACTTTATGATCTTCGGAAAGCACGCGAATTATTTATTTTGGGATATAAGTACGCTCAAAATATCCTTGCCAAATCTCCACTATTAGCCTGAAAGCTGTCAAAAGAATTTCAATTTAAGCTTTCTTTTAAATGTATCACCGAAGGTATGCATTGTACAATTCCAATACGAAATACGCTGCCAGCATACTATTGCCTAGCTAAATATTGCTATATCTAATAAGTTAAATGCAAAATTTAGTATCGTTAAATGAAGCCAAATGTACGTTTTGTGATTTTGTAACCTCGTGTGTCTTCAATAATTCCAAATTATATTTCTCCTGATAGTTTACTTACTTATATAATCTTTGGTATAATAAAATTAATATGAATCATTTGGATTGTATTTGTGATTAATTACATTTGCAAACAGGATTAACATTTTCTTAACCTAAACTAAATAGTACATGAGGAAAAATTTACTGTTGAGCCTCCTTCTGGTGTGCTCGACTTGGGTGTATTCGTATGCCCAAGACAGAAAAGTAACCGGAAAGGTTAGCTCCGCTGATGACGGGAGTGCACTTCCTGGTGTTTCTGTGGTAGTCAAAGGTGGCACCATAGGAACCAACACCGATTCAGACGGAAACTACACCGTCAATGTTCCGTCTGCAAATACCGTATTGGTGTTTAGCTTTGTAGGGACAACCACTCAGGAGATCACGGTTGGCAACCGTACTACCATTAATGTGGCTCTTGCCTCCGACACCCGCAATCTTCAGGAAGTCGTAGTAACAGCGCAGGGTATTGTTCGCGAGAAGCGAGCGTTGGGCTATGCGGTTACCTCTCTTGAAACCAAGCAAATCGAAGATCGTCCGCAAGCTGACGTAGGACGGGTACTTCAAGGTAAAATTGCAGGCGTTAACATTACGCAAACTTCCGGGGTTTCAGGTACCGGTACGAACATTATCATTCGTGGCTACTCTACCATTTCCGGATCCAACCAACCACTGTTTGTTGTGGATGGTATTCCTTTTAACTCCAACACTAACTCGCGGGGTGGTTTTACGGGTGGCGGTCAATCGGCATCAAGCCGTTTTCTTGACTTAGACCCCAACAATGTCGAAAATATCTCGGTATTGAAGGGTCTTGCCGCTACAGTAACCTATGGCGATCAGGGTCGGAATGGGGTTATCCTGGTAACGACCAAAAACGGATCCAAGAAAGTTCGTAAAACAGAATTTACGCTCACACAATCTGTATTTGCCAACGAGGCGCACCTGCCTCGCTATCAAAACCAATACGTTGGCGGTTTCCAGCAAAGTTTGGGCTACTTCTTTTCTAACTGGGGACCTACTATTGAGGAAGCAAAAATTTATCCCTCGCAGAATACAAACGCCGCGCTTAACAATCACCCCTACGCATTTCTTACCACCGCCGGTGGTCTGCGTGCAGCGATGGCACCCTATGTAGCATCAGTAGGGGCCTACGAAATGCAGGTATTCCCGAACAACGTAAGCGATTTTTTCCGTAGAGGAATGATCTCAAATACCGCATTGAATATATCAGGTGGTGGTGAAAAAGTAAGCTATAACATGTCTGCCGGTTATAACGATGAGCAAGGATATATTCCTGAAAACGGCCTGAAGCGTCTAAACTTAGGATTAGGCTTGAATGCTGCGTTAACTAAAAAACTTACTGTTATAACGTCATTCAATTTTGCAAATACCAGTCAATTTTCGCCTCCTTTGAGCGGTGGTACGGGTAACAACGCACTTGATTTTCCTTCGGTACTTGCTAACGTAATGTACACCCCCCGTCAGGTAGATTTAATGGGATGGCCCTATAAAAACCCTGTAAATGGTGGATCAGTATATTTCCGTGGAGGTAATGATATCCCTAACCCACGTTGGGTGCTGGAAAACTACAAAACTACGGGCGACGTAACACGTTTGTTCAATGCGACAACTTTCAATTATCAGGCAACTGAGGATTTGAATATCATTTATAAAGTAGGTTTGGATACTTATACAGAAAAACAAGCCTACAAACTGAACAAAAATGGTCTTTCATTTCCTAATGGTCTATATAATACCCTTGATATCAACAATCGCATTTGGGACAATAGCCTGATCGTTTCTTACTCGAAGAATATATCAGATAAAGTGTCATTAGCTGCCAAGGTTGGTGGAAACATGCGGAATGACCTGTTCAATTTCAATGCAGTGACTAGCCAAAATCAGTTAGCAGCAGGCTTATTCCGTCATCAAAACTTTGTTGATAATGTGTCGTCAGAATTTACGCAGGAAGAAACCCGTATGGGTATTTTTGGAGAACTTACGGCTGACATAGGAAACTCCTTCTTTATCAACTTTGCCGGTCGTAACGACTGGACATCTACCGTTGAACCAGAAAACCGACGCATATTCTATCCTTCGGTAAGTGCTTCTTTTGTTCCTACCTCTGCTTTTGAAGGTTTAGAATCCAACTTCCTGAACTTCCTGAAAATCCGGGGAGGTTATGGTACCTCAGCTGGTTTTCCGAGTCCTTACAGCACGCGTAATGTACTTTCACAAAGCGCCCGTGCGTTCCTGAATTCTGCTGGAAATACGGTACAAACACACTCGGTGGATAACTTCCTTGGAAACCCAAATCTGAAACCTGAGCTACAAACTGAATATGAATTTGGTGTAGAAGGTAAGTTGCTGAACAACAAAGTAGGTTTTGACCTGACGTTGTTCCGTCGTGATACCCGTGACCTGATCACTAACTCACCACTTGATGCATCCACAGGATATACCTCTACGACAATTAACATTGGTAAAATCCGGAATGATGGTATAGAAATGGCACTGAATGGAACGGCTATTAAGACAGATGCATTCTCATGGGATGTCAATCTGGTATATTCTCGCATTCTTCCTAAGGTATTGGATTTGGGAGGAACCTTACAGGAAGTACAAATGACTGGTTTTGGTGCATCCCTTGGTAACTACGCCGTAGTGGGTGAGCCTTTTGGTATCATTAAAGGAACGGGTTTCCGCCGCAATGATCAGGGTCAGCTATTGGTTGATGGAGGTGGATATTTATTAGCCACTACTACACCTGTAATTTTGGGAGATCCTAATCCGGCATTTACCTCAAGCCTAAGCAATAGCTTCAGCTATAAAGGTTTTGCTTTGGACATTATGTTCTCTTACCGTCACGGAGGTGCTATGTATTCTTCTACTACCGGTGCGCTATTGGGACGCGGTATGACCGAAGATACAGGACTTGAAACAGGTTATGACCGTGCTCAAACCTTCATTTTCCCAGGTGTGAAAGCAGACGGAACTCCTAACGATATTCAAATTACTGCTTCGGACGTAGGATTCAACAACATCTCCTTCTTTGGTGATGAAGGACGTATGTACGACGCTACTACTCTTCGTTTGCAGGAGCTCTCACTTTCGTACCGGATTCCTAAGACATTGCTTACCAAAATTGGATTTAAGGGAGCTTCTATTGCTTTTACAGGAAACAACCTGTGGTATAAAGCCTTTAATTTCCCTCCCGGTGTCAACTTCGATACGGATAACCTCGGTTTAGGAGTAGGTAACGGACAAGGATTTGAGTTCTTGACGGGCCCAAGTGCAAAACGCTACGGTGCTACCCTGAAATTAACTTTTTAAATCAGTTCAAATAGCCTAATCTAATTGTTCGCTATTTTTTCAAATAAAATTAGTAATTGATATGATTCAAAAACTTAAAATATCCTTGTTGGCTATGCTGACGGTATTGGCAAGTTCTTGTTCGTTAGACCTCTTGGATAACCCCAATGCGGTAACGCTCAACAACACCGATATGAACTACCTGCTCAGCCGGATTGAGTTGGATTATGCAGGGCACTTTAACCAAATGAGTAATCCCGGGATGCGTTTAACCCGAATGCTCAACCAGGGTTCTGCAATTTATGACAATGCTGTAAGTCCAGGTAATTTTGATGGTGCATGGTCTAATGCCTATGCAAATATCATGACTGACGTAAAGACGTTAATTCCCTTGGCAGAATCGTCAGAGTTTTTCGTTCACGCTGGTATTGCACGTACTATCCGTGCGTCTGTTTTGCTGAATTTGGTAGACGCTTTTGGTGATGTGCCGTATTCAGAAGCTATTGATCCTGCAAATTTTAATCCTAAGGTGGATGGAGGAGCAGCTGTTTATACTGCTGCGATCGCTGATCTTGATAAAGCGTTACAGGATTTTGCTGCAACCTCACGTGCCACTCCCGGTGGAGATTTGTTCTACGGCGGTAATGCCGATAGCTGGACACGAGTAGCAAATACGATCAAGCTGAAAGCGTTATTGAACCGTCGTTTGGTGGATAAAGCGGGCTCTACTTCAGGAATCGCTGCACTTATTGCAGGTAACAAACTGATTTCAACCGCAGCTCAGAACTTTAATTTCAAGTATGGTTCTAACTTGGTGAATCCCGATACGCGGCACCCACGATATGCCGGTCAATATGGCCCAACGGGTGGTGGAGACTATCAGTCGAATTCCTACATGGGGCATTTGTATGCTACCAATGATCCACGGATTCGGTACTATTTCTACCGTCAGACCACCAGAAATCCGACGGATGTTAACGCACTCCGGTGTATTACAAACCAAAAGCCAAGCCACTACTCCGAAAGTGATGTGTTTTGCCTTGCTTCTCCCTCAGCGGGCTATTGGGGACGTGACCACCTAAGCAACGAGGGTATTCCACCAGATGGACTGCTGCGTACGGCATGGGGTTTGTATCCTGCCGGAGGTTTGTATGACAATGATGCAAGTGCTCCTGTGGGATTAGGCGTTGGTGCCGGCGGTGCAGGAATTCACCCCATCATGATGCGTTCCTTTGTGGACTTCATGTTGGCAGAAGCTGCCTTGACCCTTGGTACACCAGGTGATGTAAAAGCTCTGCTGAAATCAGGGATTGAAAAATCAATGGCCGATGTTCGGGCATTGGGTCTTGCAACAACCGAAGGTGGAAAAATTACTGCTTTTGAAGCCTCAAAAGGTATTTCCTGGAATGAAGAGGTAACCAAGTATGTAAATATGATACTGGCGAAATACGATGCAGCCACCACAGATGATGAGCGTTTGGATATAGTAGCTACTGAGTATTGGGTAGCTCTGCATGGCAATGGTATTGAGGCATATAACATGTACCGCCGTACAGGTAAGCCTTCTAATCAACAGCCTGCTCTTGATCCAAATCCAGGTGCTTTTGCCCGTTCCTACTACTACCCAACGGCATTCGTTACCCGTAATTCTACGGCTACACAGAAAGCAAATGTTACTGTGCCTGTCTTTTGGGATAACAATCCTGCTAGTTTGACTCGCTAATATTATGGTATATTCCTCTCGTTTTGTCTATGATTTATTCATGAGTAAAACGAGAGGGCTAATCAATTAACTCTTATTTTGATTACTATGAAATACATCAAACAATTATCACTAGTCGCGTTGCTGGGGGTTATGGTCATGGGCTGTGAGTCTCCGCTTGCGGAAGAAAAGCTGGATGAGTTTAATCTTGAGCAGGGAGGATATATGCGTATAGTGACTCCTTTTCCAGTCAATAATGCCACCTTTAATGTAAGTAAAGCAAACCTGGGAGGTACCAAGCTGGAACTTGTCCACGAAGCGGTTACCCCAAGCAAAGGAGCTAATTTTGCTCAATATGAATTAGTTATTCGATTTGTAGATGCAACTCCTGCCAATGGAACAAACAATGTTGCGGATAAAGCGTTTCGCACGATTGCAGCCTCCACGTTTTCTGCGGATCCGGTAACCGGCTATCCACGGGCAACAATGACCATAACGGGTCAGGAAGCCCTGACTGCGGTAGGTTTAACGGCTGATCAGATTTCGGCGGGTGACCGTTTTGAGTTTCGCGGTACGATGAAATTAACTGACGGCCGTGCTTTCAATGCTTTGAATACCGGTGCTAACATAACAGGTGGGCCTTTTTACAGCTCGCCTTTCTTTTACCGTATAAATGTAGCTGAATAAGCAGCCTTCATTAATTTTAATAGTTTGGGGGTGAAATAAGTCATACAGTTCTTGTAATTGTATGACTTATTTCACCCCCATTTTTATATCAATTTTTAAAATTGACTCGGACCAACAACAGGTCACTTTAACAAAAAACATTGAAAAATACCCGCAAATTCAGCGGGCACTTTGCCGTATTTATCACGACTTTTTGCGTGCTTCTATGATGACCGCACCTAGTATCAATCCAATCAAAAGTATAGAACTGATCAGGTCGAGGGTTCGTCCTTTACTTACTGAAACTGGCTCAAACCGGAAGGTGATCGTGTGCTTTCCGGCAGGAACGCGCAGGGCCCTCAACACGTAGTTGGCCCGAAGCATCGGGGCCGATTGATCGTCTATTGTTACCTGCCAATCGTCATGCACGTTGTAGTAGATCTCCGAAAATACCGCTAATTGCTCCTTTGAAGCAGTAGTCTCATAAACGAGTTCGTTTGGCTTATAGCTCGTGAGACGGATAGTGGCCGCTGAGTCTGACTGAATCGACAAGCCATTCAACGCTTCTGCAAAACGCTGATCTAGTACAGCTTCCCGTGCCGGTTGAATTGAATCCAGTGCTTTCATTTCTGCATCAGCGTTGGGTACTAAGCTGAATTTTTCAACAAACCATGCGTTGCCCAATGCCTCAGGATTGGTCTGTGCCACGGGATTGCCCTGTTGATCCTGCGTGAGTATATATTTGGTATTCAGCATGTTCAGAATGCCCGGATTTGGATTTGGTTTGGCAATCTGATTTTCGATAAGCTCCTGATACCGCCGGAGTTTAGCACCATGATACCCACCAATGGACTTGTGAAAATTTGAAGCTTCGGCATTATTGAACGTATTACGCAGCACATCGAGTACACGGTAATTTGGATCAGGATCACGCAAAATCTGTTCGTCGGCCGGTGAAGGGGATAGCTTGGAAAGGGCAGCTTGCTTGCTGATAAAGTCGGCATCGTTGAGGTACCGCTTGCTTACTCCAAACATATCAATTACCAATAGGAGCACTAGCGATGGATAAAGAATACCTGCTTTGATTTTTTCTTTTAACCAAAGCCAAATTAATATAGCCGCTAACAGAATGAAAAATGCGCTTCGCAGAGCGTCTGAGCGCATCATGCCGATCCGATCTTTCACAATTGCCTGCATGATTTCCTGAGCAAAGGCCGGATTCTGACTGCTTTGTGCGATGTTATCCACAAACTGCGGGTCGTTTTCTGCCCGGAAACTAAAAAATACAGTGGGCATTAATGCGAAAAGCAGACACAGTCCAGCGGTTAGTCCCAGACTAATAAGAAAGGGGCGGCTGATTTCTTCAAACTTCCAGGTTCTCTTAACTAAATCCCGAATAGTAGCCACCGCCAAAATGACCATTAGCAGGTGTGCCAGTGAAAGCACCATCGTTACGGCCCTGAATTTATTGAACATGGGGAAATAGTCAAAAAACAGATAATTAACACCTGCAAGATTCTTGCCCCAGGCCCAGACTATGTACAAAACCGTAACCCCGGCAATCCACCATTTAAGCGGGCCTTTTACCAAAAACAATCCCAGAATAAACAAAAAGAAAATGATGGCACCTGCATAAGCCGGACCGCCAGTGCTGTATTGCGTGCCCCAGTACAAGGGAAGTGCCTGAGTGAAATTGCGGGCGTTGACCGCATCTACACCTTTGTTTATCAGCGTTTTATATGTTTCAGATTTTTCGTCCAGTGAACCAACGGAGGGGCCGCCATAGAGGTGAGGAATGAGGAAAGTGAGGGTTTCGGCAATTCCATAACTATATTGAAACGCATATTCTTTATCTAAACCATCCTGATTGCTGCGCGGAGAAGCTGTTGGCGCGGGTGTAAGCTCGGACTTCCCACGAATAGTTTCTTTGGTGTAGTCGTAGGCGTTCCAGAGGCGGGTAGAGTGGGTGCCCAGGGCAAATACAGCCGAAATACCCAAACCTGCCAAAACCAGTAGGAGGGGTTTGATTTTACCACTTTTAATCCAGGAAATACTTTCCATCGCAACGAGTACAACTACACCAATGCCAAGGTAATAGGTGATTTGAATGTGGTTCGCATATAGTTCGAGTGATAAAAACAAGGCGGTGACGGCAGCGCCTGTCAGCCAGTTTTTACGAAAGGCCAATAAAACCCCTGCCAAAACGCCCGGTGCGTAGGCAAGCGCCAGGATTTTGGAAACGTGCCCGGCTTCCAGGCTCGTGACCAGATAAGAGGCAAATGCGTAGGCAATTGCGCCCATTGCCGCCAGCCAGCTATTGGCACCCAACACTACCAATAGCAGGTAAGCACAGGCCATGATGATTAGAAAGTAGTTGGCAGGAGCAGGTAAAATACCGTTGAACGCCCGTCCGAGCTTCGTCGAGATACTTGTAGGATAATCCGTAGCAATCAGGTAAGCGGGCATTCCACCAAACATGCTATTGGTCCAGGCAGACCATTCTCCGGTAGCTTCGTGGTATTTTATGACTTCCTGTGCCGCTGATTTGGCCTGAACGTCGTCATATTGGTTTAGACGTTTACCCGTAAGAACAGGTGATGCATACAGTAAAGAAAGAATTGCAAAGCCAAGAAGGGCCACCAAATGCGGCCACGTGCGCTGCCAGGAAATTAATTGTTTCATGAAGATTAAAAAGCTACTTGATCAGAATGAATCTTGCAGAGGAAGACCCCGCAGGTTTACTTGTACGTTAAATTTTGATTAACTGCCACAAATATAGAAGTATTGATGTATGTTTGAACTACAAAGCGCTCAGCAACTGTTGAGGTTTTATCGTAAAAAACGATACGTAATCATCTACTTTTAGAAATAACCGAATAAATTTGCGGCTAATGTGTCGAAAGATAGAATTTTCTGAAAGATAACCCTCATTTTTCGTAGTCGTATTAACTTAATCATCATACATGAAAAGAATTGCTGTATTTACCTCCGGCGGAGATGCCCCCGGTATGAACGCCTGCATCAGAGCCGTAGTGCGGGGAGCCGTTTATCATGGAATTGAAGTTTTCGGAATTAGAAAAGGATATAATGGAATGATTGCCGGGGAGCTTTTTGAAATGTCCTCGCATTCAGTAAGTAATATTGTTCAGCGCGGAGGCACGATCCTCAAATCAGCCAGAAGTAAAGAGTTTATGACGCCCGAAGGCCGCAAAAAAGCCTATGACAATCTCGTGGCGCATGGCATCGAAGGGCTCGTAGCTATTGGTGGAAATGGTACTTTTACGGGCGCCATGATTTTTCAGCGCGAGTATGGCATTCCGACCGTAGGAGCGCCAGGAACTATTGATAATGACTTGTACGGAACCGACTACACGATTGGCTACGATACGGCTGTAAACACAGCGCTTGATGCCATTGACCGCATTCGGGACACGGCGAGTTCGCACGACCGAATCTTTTTTATTGAAGTAATGGGGCGAGACTCCGGCTATATCGCCATTCAATCGGGTATTGCCGGTGGGGCAGAGCTGGTGATGGTACCGGAAGTACTTACACCTATTTCAGAAGTTATTGACACCCTGCAACAGGGATGGAGCCGCTCCAAATCTTCGTCTATTGTAGTGGTGGCCGAAGGAGATGAAGAAGGAAATGCTGCCCAAATCGCTGAAAAAATCAAGCAACAGGTAGAAGGAGATGTAGATATTCGGGTAACAACCCTCGGCCATACACAACGGGGTGGTTCACCTTCTGCGCAGGACCGTATTTTGGCCAGTCGCCTTGGCCTTGGTGCCCTGGAAGGGTTAATGGCCGGACAAAAAAATGTGATGGCCGGGATTATTAATAATGAGCTTGTTTATACTCCTTTTGAAGATACAATTCGATTGCCCAAACCCATCAATGAAGACTTGCTTCGGATGGTTCGGATTTTGAGCATTTAATACCATACAACTAAGCCTTAGCCCGAATCGTAGGTTTTGGGCTAAGGCTAGCAATATCCTACGATCTTATAAATTACGTACCCAACCCATTCCCGCCACAGTAAGTGGGCATACCCAAATACATCCGGATCGGGACGGAAATAGTCTTTCAGCGTTGGATTGTGCGTGGTGCCGTACACATCAGCCGGGTAAAAATCCGGCTGCAAGCCTGCTTTCTGAAAACACCCCAACGCCCGACGCAGGTGAAAAGAGGAAGTAATGAGTACATACCGACTCGAAGCAGGAAATTGCTTTTGTAGAATCTGTATCGAATTAACAGCATTTTGATACGTATTTCGGGATGCTTTTTCCAGCAGAATATCCTGCCGGCGAACGCCCCACTTTTCCAAAACCATCGCTGCCTGATTGGCATCGTCCAGACCTTTTTTCATAATTAGTGGATGATCTGCTCCACTGATTAAAATCCGTTTGATTTTGCCCGATTTATACAATAAAAAAGCCTGAAAAAAACGATCTGCATGCACCCCAAGTCCCGGATGATCCATCCGATGCTGAGGCATACTGATCATGCCTCCTGTCAGCACGATGCCTACGTCGTACACGCCGGGCAAATCCGTTTGACTTTTGGGAGGAAATTCCCACCACAGTAAGGCTTTATTGACCAAAAATGTATTGCATAACACATACAAAAGCAGCGCTATGCCCAAAATTGTCCGACGCGAATAGGCACGGTTTTTGGTAAAATAGGCATAAATAAGCAAGGCCGAAATGAACCCAATGGGCATCAGGAAAAAATCAAGCGTCTTGGAAAGAAAAAAAAACATTCGGGTATAGGTAAGTACGATTCTATCGTTTTGAAGTTAATTTTGCAGGAAAATCATTGAATAAGTAAAAATATGAAAAAAGGAATAAGCACTACGGTTTGTACCGTGTTATTGGCTTTTATTTCAGTATTGTCTGCAAGTGCGCAGGGGTATCGCATTGAGGCTACACTGAGCGGGCTTTCAAACGCAACCTGTATTTTGGGACACTATAATTACAGTAATCAACAGTTTCTTGCCAAAGATACCGCACAGACCAACGCTGACGGAATGCTGGTTTTTGAAGATACCAAGCCGCTTCCCGGTGGGCTGTACCTGATTCTGCTCCCCGGCCAAAAACGCTGGATCGAAGTGGTATATTCAGGAACCGAGACAGATTTTTCTCTGGCAACTGATACCGTTACAATCGTCAATAACATGGTTGTTAAAGGTTCGGAAGAAAACCGGATTTTTTATGAGTATCAAAAAGAGCTTCGGGGCATTATGGAAGAAATGGAAGCGCTCAATCTGGAAAGAAAATTGAAGACGGACAATGTGAGTACAGCGCTTGTTTCAAAGAAAATGAATGAAGCGCAACAGCAGTTTAATGCGTATCGTAAAAAATTTATTGAAGAAAATAAAACCACCTTTACAGCTAAGCTGCTCAAAGCCTCCGCTGAACCCGAAATTCCGGAAGCCCCTACTTTGCCAAATGGCCGGAAAGATTCGCTTTGGGTTTTTAATTATTATAAAGCTCATTTTTGGGACAACTTTGACCTGACCGATGAACGCCTCCTGCGGGCGCCGTTTTTGAAGCCCAAACTTGACCGCTACGTCAAAGACCTAATCGTGCAGGTGCCGGATTCTATCAATAAAGATGTTGATGCATTGGTGGCAAAAGTTGGTGATAATGAAGAACTGCGTTCCTACATTATTTACTATGTATCCAGCGAATACGAAAATCCGAAAGTTGTTGGTACAGAAGGAGTATTTGTGCACATGGCTGAAAAATACTATCTGTCCGGGAAAATGGAAGTATCCGACGATGCCAAACGCCGCATTGGCGAGCGGGTAGCGACCATGAAACCTATGCTTGTCGATAAAATAATGCCTGATTTGGCGCTTTCAGACCCGACTCGCAAGCCGGTGAGTATTTACGGAATCAATGCTGATTATACGGTGCTGTTTTTTTATTCGCCTACGTGTGGGCACTGTAAAGAAGCCGCACCCAAATTGAAGGAATTTTATGACGCCAATAAAAGCAAGAACGTAAAAGTGCTTGCGATTGCCACAGACCAAAGCCCAGAGGATTGGAAAAAATATATTCAGGATTATAAACTCGAAGAGCTCACACACGGCTACGATTTTACGTTCAGAACCGACTACCGCTCGCAGTTTGATGTCTTTGCAACACCGTCGATTTATGTGCTCGATAAAAAGAAAAAGATAATTGCCCGCCGTATGCCGGTGGAGCAATTGGATGATTTTTTTAACTTTTATCTCAGAACACATCCTGAAACAACAACCGCCGTCAAAGCAAAAGCAGGGAAGTAAAAAATCTCATTCTCATGACAAAAGCCGGAGGTTTACCTCCGGCTTTTGTCATGAGAACTAATACCTTAATAATTCTCGTAAAATCCTCTAAGTTTGGTGGTGAGCCGATTATAAATAGGCTTGCTAAATTCAATAAAAAGCTGCTGCGGAGGTGGTGGCATCAATTCTCTGGAAGACGTCATTCGTTTTTGATCGGCAGTTAAAGCCCGTTCATCGCCATTAAAATTTCCCCACTCACAGACCCACGTATATTGTCCAGTAAATTTTTCCTGATTTACCACGCGTTTGGTGCCAAAATCTTTGATTTGCATATCCAATAAACCATTGGAAAGTACAGTTTTGCGGTTGCGCGTTAGTTTGGCAGTTACTTTGTTAAACACAGGTACTTTTTTCCCAGCCACGGTCGTTTCGCCTACTTTTACGCTATCCTTGCTCGTGACTACCTCTGTTTTGGATTCTACCAAGGTTTGGCCAACTGCAAAATCGTCAAACTGTAAAACCACCACATGATCAGGCCGAACCTTGTCTTGCGTGGCTTCATCGGGAGTATAAAAGCGAACAAATTTGTTCAGGCGGCGATTGGTTTGTAAAAACTCGTTCACCTGATTTTGAAAATATTCATTACTTAATTGGTAGGTGCGCGACGAAACCAATACTTGCTCCACCACAACTTTAAAAGAGCCGATTGCATACGCCTCATCAAGTTTGCGGTTTACATCCCGAAAATTGTTGACCATTTCATTGGCTTTTTCAAAATGAATAAATGCCTGACGGGCATTGTCCCGTCCGCCCTGATCAAGTATTTGCTGCCCGGCCTCGTAGCGGGTAGCGGCTGCCGATTGTCGTGCCTGATTCTCTTCATTAAAAAAGCTACGGGCAGATACAAGTCTTCCGCAAGCCGGGCAGTCCTGAATCGCATTGTACAGTGTATTCAGACGCGTATAAATTTCAGCGGTGCGTTCCTGCCGAAAGAGGTCGGTAGAAGTTTCGTTTCTTCGCAAATCACTTAGATGCTGCTGAAGCGCCAGTTCGTAGGCTTCTTTCAGAACATCAGCCGAAGACGAGCGGGGATTATCTTTTACTTTCGAAACAGCCAATAGCACCGATTCGTCATATTCGCCTTGCCGTAAGGATTTTTTTGCTGATTTGCACGACACAAGTATCGTCAGTAGCAGTAAACATAATACACTGAGAGAGGAAAGTTTTTTCATATACATGAGCCAAACAGAGAAGATGGTTAAGTTGAATGGCCCAAATTTCTGAAAAAATCATTTCATTTTCGAACGCTTCACTAAATAGGCCGTAAGAATAGGGTCAAATCCCTGCGCAATGTCTGCCTCAATGAAATCAATTTTATACTGACCGCATTTTAATTTAAGATCCTGATAAAAACGCTGCACAAATTGCTGATACTGCTCCCGCACCTGATTAGGCTGTACCTTTACTTTCTCGCCGGTTTCGAGATCAATAAATTCGTACGGACGATCTTCAAAGGCAAACTGCTCTTCGGTGCGGCGGTCGGTTACGTGAAAAAGCAACACTTCGTGCAGATTATGTCGCAGGTGTTGAAGCGCGGAAAAAAGCTGTTCGCTGTGTTCGAGATCATCAAACATATCGCTAAACAGAATCACTAGTGAGCGTTTATGAATCTTTTCGGCGAGCAAATGAATCACTTCTGCTACGGAGGTTTTGCGTAGCGGTCGTGGCTTTTGCAGGAGGCCTTCCAGTTCCAGCAGAATTTTGTGAATATGCGACGGAGTTGATTTTACCTGCGTCTGAATCTCAATCTGATCCGAAAACGTAGCTAAACTTACGGCGTCTTTCTGGCGTTGAAGCAAATGGGCAAGGCTAGCCGCAGCCATAATGCTAAACGTCATTTTGCCGTAAGTTTCTTCGGGATAATACATCGAAGACGACGTGTCGAGCAGCAGATGACAGCGTAGGTTGGTTTCCTCCTCGTAGCGTTTTACAAACAAACGGTCGGTCTTGGCAAAAACTTTCCAGTCCATGTGTCGGGTAGTTTCGCCGGTGTTATAAAGCCGATGTTCGGCAAATTCCACCGAAAATCCATGAAAAGGAGATTTGTGAAGACCGGTAATAAAGCCTTCTACCAACTGCCGGGCAAGAAAATCCAAATTGCCAAATTCTCTTACTTTGGCTAGATCCAGGGGGAATTTGCTCATAATCCTTAAAAATTAATACGAAACAAGTGCCCTAAGATACGACAGGAAACGAAGGAGTCAATCTACTCCTTCGGCGAAACTTCTGCCTGAGCGGCAGCAGGAGACACTTGTGAAGGAGGAAGCAGCATCAGACCGTCCACACCAACCACACGAACAATGACTTTGGCCACACCACTTGCCACCATTCCCAGTTCGCGGGCGGCAGACTTACTGAGGTCAATCACCCGGTTGCGCGTATGCGGACCGCGGTCGTTAACACGGACGGTGACTTTTTTATTATTGGAAAGATTCGTGACTTCGATGAGTGTATTGTGGGGAAGTGATGGATGAGCGGCAGTCAGTTCCTGATTATTAAAAATTTCACCAAAATAGGTTTTCCGTCCATTAAATTTGGAGGCATAATAGGAGGCCATTCCGGTTTGGGTTTTGCCAAGATGCTCTTTTATTATTGATACAGAAGGGCTTGAAAAATTGGCGATCAGAAAAATGAAGAATGCTTGAATGCTCATAATCAGGGGTTTAAGTAAAAAATTCTGCCTGATTTGCCTATGAAAGTGATACAGAAGATCAGGCGATCAGACGACCTATGATTGGGTACTTTTCTCAAATATAACGGAAAGCATTTTCAATTGTATATTAATTATTGTATTAGTACAATTTTTTTCCTGAATGATATAAATTTCATGAGAGTTATTAGTGAGTAACATATGATGGTAGTATCTCAAGAAATCTTTTTGTTACAAGCAATAAACTTCCTATTTTAGCGTTCGATTTAACCAAAATTGCTACAAACTAGTGGAAGACAGAGAGAAAATCTACTCAAAGCGGGTTCGGGCAGGAAAGCGAACGTATTTCTTCGATGTTCGCTCGACTCGTTCCAATGATTACTACCTTACAATTACAGAAAGCCGCAGACATCCGCAGGGAGATGGGTTTACGTACGAAAAACACAAAATGTTTTTGTACAAAGAAGACTTTGATAAATTTATCGATGCGCTTCAGGAATCTGTCAATCACGTAAAAACGGAATTGATGCCGGATTTTGATTTCTCTCAGTATGAAGTGAAAGCAGATGAGCTGGATGAGATTGGTGGTACTGAATTGAAATGGGAGTAGATTGACTCGTAAATCATAAAAATATCGCAGCCTTCGGAATATCCTTCCGAAGGCTTTTTAGTTTTTAGCGCACTATATTGTAATTTTGCGACTCATTTTTGCAGACCGCTCTCTAATTCCGTCTTGCAGAAGTGATTGTAGTATATCGAAAATTGTAAATAAACATACCTCATGAGTCTCCAATGTGGAATTGTAGGATTGCCAAACGTAGGAAAATCCACCCTTTTTAATGCCATTTCGAGCGGGAAAGCCGAAGCAGCCAACTATCCTTTTTGTACCATCGAACCAAACGTTGGCGTCGTGACTGTGCCCGATGAACGAATTGATGTACTTACGGGCCTCATCAATCCACAGAAAGTAATTCCGACAATCATTGAGTTTGTGGACATTGCCGGGCTCGTAAAGGGTGCTAGTCAGGGAGCCGGTCTTGGGAATAAATTTCTGGCCAATATTCGGGAAGTAGATGCTATCGTACACGTTGTCCGGTGTTTTCAGGACGAAAACGTGGTGCACGTAGAAGGAAAAGTGGATCCGGTTTTTGATAAAGAAATTATCGACATTGAGTTGCAGCTGAAAGATTTGGAATCGGTAGCCAAGAAAATTCAGCGCGTGGAGAAATCTGCCCGTACCGGAGATGCCCGCGCCAAAGCTGACCTGGCTATTCTGAATCACTATAAAGAAACGCTTGAAGCCGGCAAAAATGCCCGCAGCCTGACCTACACAGCCGAAGAGCGCGAAGGTGCCATTGGAGACCTGCAATTGCTTACGATTAAGCCGGTGATTTATGTAGCCAATGTAGACGAATCGTCTATGATTAGCGGAAACGAATATTCGGAAAAATTACGTGAGTCTGTGAAAGGCGAAGGTGCGGAAGTCGTTACGCTGTGTGCGGCCATCGAATCGCAAATTGCTGAAATCGAGGATCCGGAGGAGCATGCCCTGTTTCTGAGCGAGTACGGTCTGACCGAATCGGGGCTGAGCCGGCTGATCAAAGCATCTTATGCCTTGCTGGAATTGATTACGTACTTTACTGCCGGCGTAAAAGAAGTGCGTGCATGGACTATTCGCCGGGGCTGGAAAGCTCCTCAGGCTGCCGGAGTGATACACAGCGATTTTGAAAAGGGTTTTATTCGCGCGGAAGTTATTAAGCTTCCCGATTTGGTTCAATATCGCAACGAAGCCGGAGTTAAAGAGGCTGGGAAAATGGCCGTTGAAGGGAAAGAATATATAGTGAAAGACGGCGATATTATGCATTTTCGCTTTAACGTGTAAAGCTTGTTTAAATAAGAATGCCAAAAAAAGCGCCGAGCCATTGCTTAGCGCTTTTTTTGAAGGAGAGATATTTTAGACTTTAAAAATCATACCCCTGAACTCTCCCGGGCAGGTAGTCGTCGGTGGGCTCGGGCTCTCCACTATGCATAAGCGCCCGAAACGTACCGGCCATATGGATTAGATGATCGACTCGATAGTGGGCTTTTTTGAGCATCGCTACGTTGTGGCCTTGTTGGATAAGTCGCTGAAATATAGATTTCAATATAAATAGTTCATCCATATGTATGGAGAAGTCCCGCACAACAAACATTTGAAAACCTCGATCTTCTGTGTGGGGAAAATACAGGACAAGATGAAAGTCTTTTCCCACAAAAAAGGAACGTACATGATTTTCGTCAAAATCAGCGGGCATTTCACCATGATCAGTCAAACAGTCCAATATATCAGTCTCTTGCCGTGTAAGCAGGAGATTAGGAGTTAAGTATTGAAAATCGCTCGTTGGTTGCATGTTGTGGGTCGTTGATGATTGATAGTATAAAAAGACTATAATAATGGAGTAAATGTACTATTATAACTAAAATTACATAACTAATCGTATAAATAATTTTATTATTACAAGAAAAGCGTCTTGCTTCAAGCCAGGGTAGTTTTCTAAAAAATGATTCCAGTTGGATCGTTTTTGCCACTTTTGAAATCCTTTTTTTAGAAATTCACTAAAAAATCCGTCCGATTAGAGAAAAATCGGACGGATTTTCAGCAGAAATTATTTTTTTATTTCTGAAATAATGAATGGTATACTCGTACGAAATTCAGCGTCGGCGGTTCCACTCCACGGTTCTGTACCCAACCAAATGATCGGCACGGGCTGCGGGCGGACGATTATACACGAGTATATCGTAGTCATTTTCAGTAGCAGCGTAATCGCCCTCTATCAAGCTTTCATTGGCCTGAGTTTTGCCTGAGGGCAGCACGGTATAATTATAATTTATTACGCCCTGTTTTACCAAAATCACCGCCTGATAGGCCTGCATGTCGGCATTGTATTTCATTTCATTTTCGGCTGTCAGCAGCCATAGAAGAAAGCCACCGTTTACGTATACCTTGGCATCCGTAACTTCGGGAATACGCAGCGTAAAAACCACCGGTGTGTAGTCGGCTTCGGTGCTTCCCCGGCCCGATTCGCGCTGATCTACAATGTATTGCCCGTTCAGATCGTCCATTTGAATGTACGCTCCCCGCGCCCTCGACTCATCGGGCGAGAGAATAAGTCGGGTCGATTCATCACCACGGTCCAGCTCATAAATCCCAAATCCACGGGCAGCCAGGGTACGGCTGTCCCAGTAGCGATACTCGTTTCCGCCGGGGAAGGTATTTTCAAGATCAAAAAACTGATAGTCCAGAACCTGATCAAACGGACGCACCTGCGTGGGCTTGAAACCGCTGCGGGTCAGATTCCAACGGAAGTTTTTACGAATCACCACTTTCAGGTCGGTTTGCGGCGCAACTACCTGATAGCCCTTATGGTCAAGGCTGAAATCAATTTGCTGATCGGTTCGTTGCTCGCGGATTCCCTGCGAAAAACGGGCCTGAGCCGTAATCCGGACCTTATTTTCATATACCATAAATCGCCGGGTAAACACAGGCTTACGGTTGCGCTCAGAATAGACCATCAGGACATAATTGCCGGAAAGTTTGACCCGAGGCACCTCCATGCGGTAGTGGTAGTAGGGCACTTTGGTGCTGAATGATTGGCTGAATTGGGTGATGGGATAATCATTGAATTCATAAGTATATTCAATATCGTTCAGCACCGAGCGGCTCCAATCGGCATTGCAGTGAATGAGTTTGGCTCTAAATCCACGGTAATCAGCCGTTAGATCATCAAATTCCATCACAAGCGGGCGGTCTGTTTCCAGCGGAATAACGGGCGGGCCAATCAGCCGGCGCGGATCTTCTGGATCGTCTACGGCGGGATACAATAAAATTGTTTTTATTTCTTCACTATACACATAATCGTCAAGCTGTATGTCCGCAGTTTGGGCCCGGGCGTAGCTTCCGGCTAACACAGACATCAGGAACAGGGTTATTAAGATTCGCATAAAAAAATGAAATTTATCTAATGTAAGGCTTCTCTTCTAAACGAACAAACCGTTTTTCTGGTAAAATATCTTTGTTATTTCGGGTCATGCATGAGCTAATTTCGAGGTAAAATCAGAAAAATAATCCTTTTACCTCTAAATTGCTCCATCAAAAATAAATCCTTAAAGCAGTAGGCAAGGTATATTTTCACAGATAAAGCTGAACTGATTTTTTTCCTATGAAACTAACCTTGCTTGATAGTACGATCATTGTCGTGTACCTGCTAACCATGGTTTTCATTGGCCTACTCCTGAAAAAACAAGCCGAAGGAGGCAAAAAAAACTATTTATTGGGAGGCAACACGCTGCCGTGGTATCTGTTGGGTTTGTCGAATGCTTCCGGCATGTTTGATATTTCTGGGACGATGTGGCTGGTTACCCTTTTCTTTGTGTATGGCCTGAAAAGTGTCTGGATTCCGTGGCTGTGGCCGGTTTTCAATCAGATTTTCATGATGATGTTCCTGTCCATTTGGTTGAGGCGGTCGGGCGTAACCACGGGCGCCGAATGGATCAACACGCGATTCAGTGGCCGGGGGGCTGCCTTGTCGCACGGGGTCATTGTGGTGTTTGCCATTATTCTGGGCGTTGGTTTTCTAGCCTATGGATTTGTCGGGATTGGTAAGTTTATGCAAATTTTTATTCCCTGGGAAGCCGTTAGTCCACATATTCCTTTTACGGTTTCAGAGCGCTTTGTGCCGCACATATACGGTCTGATTTTTACATTTTTTGCTGTTTTTTACAGCCTTTTGGGCGGAATGGTGAGTATTGTCTGGGCCGATGTAATTCAATTTTCATTAATGGCACTTTCAGGAGTAGTCATTGGCGGCCTGGCGATGCAGGCGGTGGCTGCCCACGGCCTCGTGGTGCCCGACGGCTGGATGTCGCCTTTTTTTGGACTTCACCTGGATCTGGATTGGAGCCGGATCAACAGCGAAGTCAACCAAAAAATCACCGAAGACGGATACAGCCTTTTCAGTGTGTTTTTTACCATGATGCTCTTAAAAGGCATACTGGTAAGCATGGCTGGGCCCGCCCCAACCTACGACATGCAGAAAGTTTTGTCGGCCAAATCACCCCGCGAAGCCGCGCTGATGAGTGGTTCGGTGAGTTTGCTGTTGATGCCTTTTCGGTATTTTATGATTGCAGGCTTTGGCGTTCTTGCCCTCATTTTTTATGATCGACTTAATCTTTCGCTTGGAACGCGTCTGGATTTTGAGCAGATTTTGCCATCGGCTATTCATGAGTTTGTGCCCTCAGGCTGGTTGGGTTTATTGCTTTCCGGGCTTTTGGCAGCCTTTATGTCTACGTTTGCGGGCACGCTCAACGCTACGCAGGCGTATATTGTCAATGATATTTACCTGAAATATTTCCGCCCTAAGGCCGAAAATAAGACGGTTCAACGCATGAGCTATTTTGTAGGCATTGTGCTGGTGTTGATCAGTATGTTTTTAGGACTATTTGCCAAAGATGTAAACGATCTGTTGCAATGGATCGTGTCGGGGCTTTATGGATCTTACGTAACTTCCAATGTCTTAAAATGGTATTGGTGGCGATTCAATGGCAGTGGTTTTTTTTGGGGTATGCTGTGCGGTCTCATTCCGGCGCTGTGCTTCCGTTTTCTTTTTCCGGGAATTTTGGATCTGTACACCTTTCCTTTGCTGTTAGTACTATCCATTGCAGGATGTGTAGCAGGGACGTATGCGGCGCCTCATACGGATGTAAATACGCTCAAAAGTTTTTATCGGAACGTGCGGCCCTGGGGCTTCTGGAAACCAATTCATGAATTGGTAGTTGCCGAAGATCCTGATTTTGAGGAAAATAAAAACGTTCGCCGTGATTTGCTTAACGTAGCTCTTGGCATGATTTGGCAAACATCCCTCGTAATTTTTCCTATTTACCTCGTGCTTTTGCAGGTTGTTCCCACGCTCGTAGCGGCGGCGGTAGCAGTGGTTTGTATGCTTATTCTCAAAAAAACCTGGTTTGATCATCTGCCCAAAGAATCCTGAATTAAACACAAAAAGATTAGTCATCCCGATTATTCAGAATGACTCATCTTTAAGTAACTGTTAGCTTTTAGGTTATTAACAATTAGGCAATGACAATCACACTGGGCTACCTTCTCGCGTTTGAACGCTTCACTGAACACCTGACGTTTGCGGAATACAAATTTTGCACTTTTTCCGCTTTTTGAATCTGATTTTTCCATTGTCATAAGTTGATTTGTGGTCAACTTATTTCAGGCAATCACAAAAAAGCTAATCGCTAAATGCTCATAGCTATTCAGGATAGTTCTTCTACTTCCAGCATTGCCACTTCCCAGGCTTCAGTTGTATCGGCCAGTTTTTTGGTAGTATGCGCATATTCTGCGTTCAGTTTTTCCAGCGTACCTTTTTCCGCATAGGAGTGCGGATCTGCCAGTTTTTTTTCCAAAGTGGCTTTTTGGGCTTCCAGCTGCGTAATATTTGCTTCGAGTTCGCCGATCAGTTTTTGGGCCTGCCGCAGGGCTTTTTGATTATCTGGTTTTGGGGAAGGATCTTTGCGTGAACCGTTTCCGTTGCTTGCCTGCGCAGTAGCGGTTGATTTTTGGGGAGGAGCGCTGCTCACGATGGCCTTTTCACTCACAGCCGATTGCAATCCGCGTTCTTCCAGCCATAGTTCATATTCCTGATACGTGCCCGGATATTCCTTTATTTCCTGATCTTCAATATACCAAATTTTGTTGGCGATAGATTCTACAAAATAGCGGTCGTGACTCACCACAATATAGCTACCCTCATACTGCTGCAACGCCTGAATCAGAATATTGACCGACTGCATGTCGAGGTGGTTGGTAGGCTCGTCAAGCAGTAGAAAATTGGCTTGTGAAAGCAGTACTTTTGCCAGAGCAATCCGTGATTTTTCACCACCCGAAAGCACCTTTATTTTTTTGAATACATCGTCTCCGGAGAACAAAAAGCAACCCAAAACGGTCCGCAGTTCCGTTTCTGATTTTGTCGGATTGGCGTATTTTAACTCCTCAATGAGGTTGTGCGTCAGATTCAGCGATTCCAGCTGATGCTGCGCATAAAACGTAAAGGACACATTATGCCCAAGTCGCCGCACACCTTCGATTGGCTCGGTGCCTGCTACCACGCGCAATACCGTCGATTTTCCCCGACCGTTGGCGCCAATGAGCGCAATTTTATCGCCCCGCTCCATGCTGATATTGGTACTGTCCAAAATCACCTTCTCACCATATGCTTTGGAGGCGTCTTCCAGCTGAAACACGTGTCGGCCGGGCTGGGTCGTAAACTGAAAGCGAAAATGCACTTTGGCGTTTTCGTCAATCACTTCGTCTACCGTGTCCATTCTGTTCAGCGCTTTTACCCGGCTTTGAACCTGCTTGGCTTTGGTCGCTTTGGCCTTAAAGCGTTCAATAAAACGCTCGGTCTGACGAATTTTGGCCTGCTGATTTTCGTATGCTCCGCGTTGTATTTCGTTCCGCAGGGCTTTCTCTTCGATATAAAACGAATAATTTCCTGAATACAGATTTAATTTACCACCCGATACTTCTACGATGGTGTCCACAACATTGTCCAGAAATTCGCGGTCGTGACTAACCACAATAACGGCTCCTTCATAATTCTGTACGTACTTTTCTACCCACTGAATCGACGGTAAGTCAAGGTGGTTGGTAGGCTCATCGAGCATCAGCAGGGCGGGCTTTTGGAGTAAAAGCTTGGCAAGCATCACGCGCATCCGCCAGCCCCCCGAAAAGAGCCGCAGGGGCTGATCGAGGTCTTTGGTCGAAAATCCGAGTCCTTCCAGAATAGCCTCTGCTTTGGACTGAATAGTGTAACCGTCCAGTGCTTCAAATTCTTCCTGCACCCGCGCCAGCTTGTCTACCAGCTCGTCGCGATAATTGATCTCCATTTCATGAATGACTTTGTCAATCTGAATTTGTAACTCATTTTGCCGCTGAAAAGCCTGCATCGCCACCGACAAAATAGAGTCGTCGCTTTGGTAACTAAGCAAATCCTGATTTAGGAAGCCGATGGTACAATCTCCTGATTTGGAGATACTGCCTTCATCGGGTTGAAACTCGCCATTGATCATCCGCAGCAGCGTCGATTTTCCGGTTCCGTTCAGGCCAATGAGGCCAATTTTCTGCTTGGGCTTAATGTGCAGGGAGGCACTGTCATAGAGTGCCCGGTCGCCGAGGTAGTAACTAAGGTTTGTTATCGCAATCATACCACAAAGGTACGCTGAAAGTGTGAATTTTGGCCAAGACGGGCCTCAGTTTTAGATTGATATTCGGGGAAGTTTGCTTTTTCAGGTAGTTGTTCATGCTGCGCAAACCTGAATCCTGATTTCAAATGATATCCTTACTCAACAGATTTCGGTTTATAGCGTTACATTTGATAGATTTATTTATCAAAATCATTGACTTAAATTTTTCTCATTTTGAACCATCTTTTCCCAATTTTTCTGAAACTTGATAACCCCGATCTGCACCTGCTCATTGTGGGTGGTGGCTATGTAGGTCTGGAAAAAATAGAGGCCGTTTTGGGAAATTCTCCACAGGCTACCATCACGCTGATTGCGCCCGAAATTCGACCCGAGATTCAGGAGTTAGTCGCTGATAAAGAACGAGTTAAACTGATTTTTCGCCGCTTTGAAGATGCAGACCTTGACGGGAAAGACCTGGCGATTGTAGCTACTAATGATAAAGAAGAAAATAAACGCATAAAACAGGTTGCCCGCACGAAACACCTGCTCTGCAACGTGGCGGATACACCCGATTTCTGCGATTTTTACCTTTCATCGGTGGTGAAAAAAGGTAACTTGAAGGTCGCCATTTCGACCAACGGCATGTCGCCAACGCTCGCCAAACGCCTGCGGGAAGTGCTGACCGACAGCCTGCCGGATGATCTGGAAACCGCGATGGAACAACTAAAAGCGGTACGCGACATGCTTCGGGGCGACTTTGCCTACAAGGTGGAAGAACTTAACCGGATTACGGAGGTGTTGGTGAAAGAGAAAGTGGCAAAAAGTGAAGCCGAAAAATCTGAAAATCAGGGATTGGACTAAGCCCATGAAACCAATGAATGAAGAAATACTGCCGCTGCAGGGGCTCGTACTGAGCGGTGGCGAAAGCCGCCGAATGGGGCACGACAAAGGGTTGCTGACTTCGGCAGGGGAGTGTGCGTGGGTCAATCAGGCTGGTTTGACGCTGCAACAGGCCGGCGTGCCCGTGCACGTAATGATTCAGGAAAAGCAGCGAAAAAACTACGAAGCTGTAGTCCTGCCGGAGTTTAGTCTGCGGCTTGATTTGCCCCTGCCCGTTGGCGGACCGCTCAAAGGCCTGCTTAGTTTTCATGCACTCTTTCCAATGGCCGATGTGCTCGTGCTGCCGTGTGACATGCCTGCGGTTACCGTGGAGCTTTTGCAGGAATTGATCCGGTTCTATACCGATTTTCCGGAATTTGATGCCTGGATTTTTGAGGAAAATAAACGCTCACAGCCTTTTCCGGGCATTTACTCAGGCCGACTATTGGCGCAGGTTCAGCAACAGCTTGACGGCCAACTGCTGCCACATCATAGCTTGATGTATGTATTAAGTATTGGAAAAACAGCGTTAAAATCAGCGCCCGTGGGGCAAAGTGCCGCTTTCAAAAACTGGAATAGCCCCCGCGATCTGGAAACGAATCAGGGCGTGTAAATTCCAAATTCACGCAGCGCTTTCGGGAAATTTTCACCTTCGTGGCCCGAACGACTGAGTTTTACCAGCGCAAAGCGCTGCAATTGAGCCAAACGTATCCATTGCTGAAGCGTTGGAGGCGGGCAGTTCCATTCGAGCGCTTTTTGCTGCACTTCTTCGGGCACTTCACTTAGCGTGTTCCAGCTGTCGTGCACACCGCCCAAATCCTTGATTTCCTTTTGGCTGCGTAGTCGCACCATTGCTTGCAGGCATGCCCGATAATCAGCAATTTCCTGTGGAGTTTGGCAGGGTAAATTGGCCAGCAACTTCTTTTCTTCGGGTAGTAATCGACTCCATTCTGCCAGCTGCAATTTTTTATCGCAGGCATCCAGTTTGAAACGCACGATCATAGGAATGCAGCGCAGCGTATCGACAAAGTCGTTCTCAAATTCAAAATAAATGGCCTTCACACGGGTCGTTTTCATGAGTTCAGAAGTGAATATAGTAAAATCAACTAAGTTGTGCAGTACTTTCCAGGAGTTCAAAGGCCGATTTTGGCGCATCGCAGGTAGGGCAGAGGTAGGCAGGAGGCAGATGGTCAAAGGGTGTTCCGGCCTGGATTCCGGCCCGAACATCGCCGTAGGCCGGATCGTAGTGGGTCAGACATTCGGAGCAAACAAAAACCTCCGACATAGGCTGCGGTGCCGGGCTGAGGGCCGCTTCGGTTCGGATGCGGACGGGCGATTGCTTCTGTCGCTGTGCGTTAAATCTGCGGCATACATTCTCTACTTCGCGAGGCAAGTGGTTTTTTAGTAAACCTGTTTCCTGCAAAAAATAAACCCGACTGTTTGGGTTGAAATTTTCAGTATAGTACAAATCATACACCGGGAACAGCGACCAGCCTCGCCACGAAAAAAGCGCGCGTTTTCGAATTAATACCGAACCAAAAACTTCCGCTTCGGGACGAGTCTGAATGCCAAAGCACAGGCCAAAAGTGCGGGTATCGTTTTTCTCAAAATAACTTCGGATGTAGTTTTTTAACGCAATTCCTTCCCGGCAATGTTCGTCGGTTTGCCAGGCAAGCTCACTCGCCGTGTGTCGCACATTGATGTTGTGCCGCCCCAGAATCCGACTCCACTGCGGACGATTTTTCTCTTCAATGCCTTTGATAATCAATGACTTCCAGGGGGTTGTACACAGCTCGCCCAGGCGGGTATCCACGCAAAGCGCACATAAGTCGCGGAGGAAGGCGATGGAAAACCATTCGTTGCGGCGGTACAATCCCAGCCACGAGCGCTCGCCGTACCGGTTGAATCCTTCGTAGTAAGGAAGTGAAAATTCGGGCAAGTGTACTTCGTCAAAAGCCGGTTGGGTAATAAATGTTTGGTGTAAATGCACGGCTGAATGCCAATCCTGAATGGTACAATTTCCCGAATCTTCCATGACTTGTTCCAGCGCCTGCGACAATCGGGCAATGTCGGCTGAGTAGATCAACTCGGGCCAGCGAAATAAGTCGTTGGACTGTATTGGGCGTAGGTACAGGAACCAGAAATGAGGCTCGGAAGAAGCAATGAAATTTAGATTTCCGGTAAAAAATGGCGTAAAACTCTGATGTGAATCGGAGAGATTTATTTTTAATGCGGGTGTATGTTCAAAGCCGTCCAGCACGGTATGGTATTCACTTTCGCACAGCCACTGCCCGGTTCTGAATACCCCTTCGGCACAGTAGGAACTGATGATGTTAGGAAAGTTGTCGGAATCTTTTTCAAACAAAACCTGATTTGTCTCAAATTCTTGTTTCAAAAATTCCCAGTCTTCAATAGGTACCTGAAACAACAGTTGCTGCCGGGAACCGAAGCGGACGTCCGAAACTTTGGCTTTCTGTATCAGCGTAAGGAGTTCGAGTAGCCGACCCGGTGAAATGATGCCGCCCGGCAGGTTTATTTTGATTGTATGAGCGTCTTGCATAGTCATTTTTTATAAAAATCAGACTTAAAATACCTGTTCAGAAACCAGGCAATTTTCCAGAATAGAACGTACTTCCGGGCGACAGGACCCGCATCCGGTTCCGGCGCCAGTTTGCTGGCAAAGTTGCTTAAAATCTGTACAGCCTTCCCGAATCGCTTTTTCGATATTTCCCTGACCTACCGACTGACACGAACACACGAGTTTGCCAACCTGCGGGTTGCTTGCTGCGCCTGAACGAAGGAGTTGAAGCCGCTTTTCAGAAAGCTCTGTACCTCGACTAATCAGGTCACGAAATTCATTGAATTCATTTTTATCACCGACCAGGACAGCGCCTACGAGCTTGTCTTTATGTACAATACATTTTTTGTAGTAGCGCCGTGCCTTGTCCAGAAACGTGATTTCTTCGTACGTTGGGTCATCCGGCGGGGCCTCGGACAGGCCAATGCTGCACAGATGCAAGCCTTCCATTTTGAGAATATTGACTGATACACTTCCTTCGTACGGTTGCGAGAAATCACCGCTGATGACCTGCGCAATGACCTCCGCCTGCTGCTCAGCGGCCAGCGTAATGCCCCACATTTGTCCGCGCCATTGAGCGATTTCTCCCGCCGCAAATATATCAGGATCAGTTGTTTGCATCCAGTCATTGACCAGCACGCCCCGGTTGCATTCCAGCCCGGCGGCTTGTGCAAGTTCGGTATTCGGGATGGTGCCAATGGCAATAACAACGGCCTGACAGCTAATGCGTCGCCCCGATTTGAGGTGTAGTCCCTGAAGCGAGTCGGTGCCATAAAAAGTTTGAACTTCGTCGTTAAAGTATACCTCAATTCCCCGCTCTCGTATTTCCTGATAAAGCAATTCTCCTGCCAGCGGATCAAGCTGCCGTTCCATGAAGCGGCTGATGCGCTGCACAATGCTTACACGGACGTTCAGGCTGCGCAGCGAAGCTGCTAGTTCAAGCCCCAGTAAACCGCCCCCCACAATGACCACGTGCGGATCAGGGTTGGTGAGAAAGGGCGTAAGCGCATCGGCATCAAGGCGTGAGCGCATATTTAGTATGCCCTTCAATGCGGGTATTCCTTTGGGCATAAAGGCGCGGCTACCCGTGCCCAAAACTAACTTGTCGTAGCTGTGGATTTGCCCGTTGGTATCCGTTATAGTTTTTTGTGAACGATCAATCGCCGTTACTCCCAAGCCTTTATGAACTACAATTCCCTGATTTTCAAACTGATCTTCCCGTAGTTTGACGAGTTGTTCCCAGGACTGCGCACCGCTGATGTAGTCGGGTAGTAACACGCGGTTGTAAAACGGAAAAATTTCTTTGGAAAAAACATGAATTTCATCGCGCTGATTAGTGGCCCGATACGCATTAATAAATCCAAGGCCGGCTGAGCCCGCGCCAATGACGATTATTTTTTCAATCGGTTTTTCAAAAATCGCTACCTGAACAGCGGTGAATTTGAAATCTGGTTCTTTGGAAATTGGGTCTACCAGGCTATTGGTCAGGTTGTTGGCTCGGCCTAAAATGCTCCCTTGAATTTTTCCCCAGTGCATGGGTAAAAAACAAACGCCCGGTTTGGTGTCCTCCGAAAGCCGGGCTTTTACCCGCACTTCGCCCCGTCGGCCCGAAACTACCACCAACTGCTGATCCCGAATGCCTCGTGCGGCTGCATCCTGTGGATGTAGCTGCAATTCTGGCTGAGACGTATGTTGCTGGAGCCGGGCTACTTTGTCCGTTTTGGTCATCGTGTGCCAGTGGTCACGAACGCGGCCCGTGGTGAGCACAAGCGGGAATTCCGGATCGGTAGGCTCGGACCTGTTTTCATCCGGCACCGCTTTGATTTGCGCTCGTTTGTTGGGGGTGAAAAAAAGATGATCTGCAAAAAGCCTCTTCGCCGATTCCGCTGTTTGCGTAGGCGAGTAGGGCCACTGCACGCTGCGCTGCTTCTGAATTTCGACATGCGTCAATCCGCTGATATTGATGTTGGTATTAGCTGTGGTTTTTACATATTCCTCATAAACTTCGGCTGCCGAGGAATGATTGAAGTGTTCCTGAAAACCCATTTTTTGGGCGAATCGCAGGATTATTTCCAGATCAGGCAAAGCTTCGCCGGGCGCATCCATAAGTTTGGGAAGGTACGTGATACGTCGCTCGGCATTGGTCATTGTTCCATCTTTTTCGAGCCATGCCGCGGCGGGCAGTACCACGTCAGCAAAAGCCACCGTGTCTGCCCTCTGCGAAATATCCTGAACAACCACAAAACGACTTTTTTGGAGCGCCAGCTCCGTTTGCTGTACATCGGGCATACTCACCAGCGGATTGGTATTGATAATCCAGATCGCTTTGAGCCGGTCGTCTTTCAGGGCGTCAAACATTTCGGTTGCGGTCAGTCCGGGTTTGTGGGCAATGGGTTGCGGACTTTTCCAAAAGTTTTCCATAAAAGCCCGATGCTCCGGATTTGTGACGTCGCGGTGTGCGGGCAGGCTGTTGGCCAATCCGCCGGTTTCGCGCCCGCCCATAGCGTTGGGTTGGCCCGTCAGTGAAAAAGGCCCGTTTCCCGGCGTACCGATTCGGCCTGTAATGAGATGAAGGTTGATGAGCGAAAGATTTTTATTTACCCCAATCACGGACTGATTCATGCCCATAGTCCAAAGCGAAAGAAAACCTTTGGCCTGTCCGATCCAACGGGCAGCTTTCCGAATTGCCTCAGGTGTAAGACCGCAGATGTCAGCGGCTTCCTCCACCGTTCGTTGCATTACTCCCTCGCGGTAGGCCGAAAAACCATAGGTATGATCGAGAATGAAATCTGAATCAATATGACCATTTTCTATCAATTCACGACCAATCGCGTGGTTGAGTGTAATGTCAGTTCCGGGCCGAATGGCGAGATGCAAATCCGCGGAGCGGGCCGTGTCGGTAATTCGGGGATCTACTGTAATGATTTTTACCTGCGGATTAATGGCTTTGTGAGCTTCGATACGCTGCCACAAAATCGGATGGCACCAGGCTGGATTGGCCCCCTGCACAAAAAACACATCGGCCTGCTCAATATCATCGTAACAAATCGGCACACTGTCTTCTCCCAGAGAAAGTTTGTAGCCCGCCACTGCTGAGCTCATGCACAGACGAGAGTTGGTATCAATATTATTGGAGCCAATAAAGCCTTTAATCAGTTTATTAACTAAATAATATTCTTCGGTAAGGCATTGCCCTGACACGTAAAAAGCGACGGAATCGGGACCGTATTTTTCAATAAATCGTCGAAAAACCGTGGCGGTCCGTTCCAGGGCAGCGTCCCAGCTGACCCGCTGCAACGGCATGCTGCGGTTCATGCGCATCTGCGGGTACAGCAATCGATCGCTATAATCCATGGCTGTGTAGTGCAGGTTCATGCCTTTGGAGCACAAGTGACCTTTGTTGACGGGATGGCTTTTGTCGCCTTCCAGCGTCAGTCGACCGTTTGCCTGTTGCTGCACCACGATTCCGCAGCCCACGCCGCAATAGCAGCAGGTTGTTTTTACCGTTTTCTTAGATTGATCCATAAAAAATGTACCGTTAAAAATCCAATCATTTTTTTCGTGTCCGGCTTTTAGCAAGCGACTTTTAGCAAGCGACTTTCACCTCCTTAGGCTACGGCGAGTTCAGGTTCTTCGATCACTTCCTTTTTGGTCGTGAAGCGCGTTACGGCCACAATGCCGCCCACCAGTACCACGGCCAGGCCGATGTACATAAATGCGTCGGAATAAGTCAGCGAAGATGATTTGAAAAGAAAACCCGCAAGCACTGCGCCTACGTTGCCGCCTGCACCCACAATGCCACTGACGGAGCCAAGGGCTTTGCGGTTGACAAAGGGTACAATTGCGTAGGTAGTTCCGTTGGCCATTTTTAGAAATAGCGCAAAAATTATCATCGAAATAATAGCCATTGTGAGGTTATCGGTGAGCCCAAAAATGGCGATCCCCGCACCTTCCAGAACCAGCAGCCCGGCCAACAGCCAGCCTTTTCCCGCCATCCCGAACCGATTACCGACGTGGTCGGCGAGCATGCCGCCGAGCGCTCGTGCGAAAATATTCATGAAGCCAAACGCACCTGCCAAAAGTCCGGCGAGGGTGAGACTTGCACCAAATTTTTCGGCAAAAAACAGCGCCGCGACGTTGTCGAATGTTACCTCTATTCCAAAACAAGCGCCATAAGCCAGAAAAAGTATCCACGTGCGCGGGTCGCGGGCAGCCTCGCGCAGCGAACCTTCCTTGGTAGCTTTGGCGCTACGGGCCGGCAGGTCCTCAAAGTTTCCGGCGGGTGTATCTTTTGTAAATCTCCAATACAAAACGGCCATCACGAGCAATAGCACACCCGGCACAACCATTGCCAGCCGCCAGGCCGCTGCCGGAAGGTAGCCTAGCCCAACAAAACCTGCGAAAATGAGCGGCATAACCATGTTGGTTACGCCACCGCCAAGATTTCCCCAGCCGCCCGAAACTGCGTTGGCCGTGCCCACGATTTTTGGGTCAAACATAACCGAAGTATGGTACTGCGTAATGACAAACGAAGCGCCAATGACGCCAATAGCCAGCCGAAAAAGCAGAAATGTCTCGTAGTTATAGGACAAACCCACCGCCATAACCGGCAGTGCACATATTGCCAAAAGCGCTGTGTAGGTTTTGCGAGGCCCCCAGGTATCACACAAACGGCCTACCAGAACCCGGGCAATGACCGTAGCGGCTACCGAAGAGATGATAATGTTTCCGATTTGACCCTTATCCAGCCCCAAATCGTCTTTTACGATTTTCATCAAAGGAGCCAGGCCAAACCAGCCGAAGAAGCACATGAAAAAAGCCAGCCACGACAAATGAAAGGTGCGCATTTGAATGCCTTTCAGGCTGAATATTGATAATTTTTGTAAAGGTTTTTGAGAAGTCGTCATGATTTTATACGAATTTAATGGATTCAATAATGATTACTTGATTGCAAAAACTGTGGGGTGATATTGAGCGACAGATAGGCCCAATTGGCGCCGGTTCGGGTAGATGTCACGCCTTTGGCTGCCAGGAGTGTGGGCGTAGTGAAGTAGTGCGCGTAGCCTAGCTGTATGCCCACCGCAGGGGCGAGCGTGTAATTAAGAATGACGTCGATTTCACTGCCCAAAGAACGGTTAAGCTGAGGTGCATCGCTAAATGCAATATCATTTGGACTTCTGAAAATATGGTAGTCTACTGTGCCGGAGACTTTGCCGGAAAGCCGGTAGGTCGCATTCAGGTAGTAGTTGAGCAGCCCGCCTGAGCCGAACCCATTGGCCACGTAGAAATAATCCATTTGTCCCCAGAATTTATGAGGCGTGCCGTACAGCGGATCAAAGCGCTGCGAGCGGCTTGTACCCGCGCTGTTTCCCGAAAGAAAATCAACCCCCGGCCCGAGTTTCAGACGTGAACCAAAGTTATATAATGTACTGATTGACAAAGAACTGGCTCGTAATTTATGCCCGTCTTTGTCGTGGCCTGCCTGTATGTAAGCACTGCTCGTAAGGGTCAGATTTTTACCCAGCTGCGTGCTCAGATAGGGCCCGGCAGTGACTCGGCTCCACACACCGGTTGTCCATACTTTTTCGCCGGTTTCGGAAAGAGAATAGCGGTTAAAATCATCTTTCAGAGCCAGGAAAGACAGGTTTCCGGCGGACAATTTTTTTGCCAAATACAGATATTGGAGCGATTTGTACTGCGTGCCGATTCCGTTGGTTCCGGCGGGGTAGCCCGTCGGAATGCCGTTGTACGTACGACCCGACGAAGCCTCACGGTTCTGATTATACGCCACGCCTGCATGCGCTATAAATTCTGAGTGCTCAACCTTCAAAACTGCCGCATCGTGGCGGCGGGCCTGTTGCAGCCAATCCAGATTTCCCAACAGCCGACTATCGTCATACATTAGTTCCTGCCGCCCTAGTTTGAGCGAAACAGTGTAAGCAGCGTGGGTTTGGGTAGTATCAGTCAAATCGATTTCGGCCCATGCCTCGTGCAGCATCAGACCGTTCAGATCGGGCCGGGTAATGCGGTTGTTGGTAGAGGCGTCCTGTCCCCACACGCGTACATCCTGCAAGGTAGCCCTGAACCGCATCCGGGGTGCTTTGTATGCCATCAGAAGGCGGGTTCGTTGCGAGGTAAAAAAAGCGGGCGTTTGGCCATCAGCCAACGGACTGCCCTGTCCGTCGCGGAGTTCTGTACGGGTTCGTAGTTGGCCGCTCATAGTAAATTGGGCCTGTGTGCTTTCTGCCAAAAGCAGGAGCCAAATGCCGGCAAGTAGAGCCGGAACCATATATATTTTCATGAAAAAATAATCCTGAATTGAAAATGAAAATCAAAGGCGCGTCTATAAAACTCTGTAAATGAGAGTTCAGGCAGGTCAGGTCAGGCATTCAGCCACTTGCGGCAGTCCGATGCGGGCGAAAGTGATTTGTGTTATGTGCGAATTTTCATTTTCTTTGAATCGTTTGTGTTTAACATAGACAAATCCTGTAAGGCCGATCCATATGGTGCCCCCACACCGGATCGGCTTTTTTTAGGCCGTTACCGACCCACGCTGTACATAGTCGAGTACGTAGTCGGGATGTAAAGCCACCACGTCACCCACCACAATAACCGCAGGTCCAGCGGCCCCCACCGCACCAATCGACCTGCTTTTCAGTAATTCAGGCATCTCGTTTGCGCACCCAATCACGCAGTTTTCGTGCGCCCGGCTGCCATTTTGGATTACCGCCATCGGAATTTCTCCCCGACCTAAGGTGTGATACAATGAACAGATTTCCTGTATTTTTTTTAAACCCATCAAAATAACCACCGTTGCGTTCGAGCGCGCCGCAAGGTACAGGTCGTCCGTTAGTTTGCCTTCCTGCGTAGTGCCGGTCAATACCCAAAAACTCTCACTCACCCCCCGCCGGGTTACCGGAATTCCGTGTAAGGCCGGCACGGCGGTGCAGCTGGAAATCCCTGGAATAATCTCGCACGCAATTCCGTGTTGCTGCGCATAGTTAATTTCTTCGTGTCCCCGTCCAAACACAAACGGATCGCCACCTTTCAGGCGTACGACGTGGCCGCGCTTCCGGGCCAAACGCACGATGAGACTGTTGATTTCGTGCTGTTGAAAGGAGTGTCGACCGGCGCGTTTTCCGGTATACATTTTAAATGTATGCGCCGGGCAATACGCCAAAAGTTCTGGATTTACCAGTGCATCGTACAACACAACGTCGGCGCATTTGAGTGCCTTTACTCCTTTAAGTGTGATGAGTTCTCCATCGCCGGGTCCCGCCCCCACGAGTGTCAGCTGTGGTGTCATATCTCAGGTATGTTATTTAGGTGATATTAGAATTATACCATGAATAGTTAATTAATACTATGATTAACTATGGTTCAAAATTAAGGCTATAATTTTATAAAACAAGACTTTTGCCAAAAAATAGGGTGAAAAAATAACTTAGTTTGAAATAAAAAGTTAGGAAATTAGAAAAACACGGTTTAATTTTGATCTGTACTAATTGATAGAAGGCAAAGGTCATTCTTTAAAAAGTACAATAAAATTACAGGGTTATACTAATTAAATAGTTATTATTAACTATGAGCACAACAAAAACAATTCAGGTCGTTGTAGTTGGCAACGGCATGACAGGCTACAAGTTTTGTGAAAAACTAGTGGCTCGTAGTGAGGAGGGCTCGAAAATAGGCATTACGGTTTTTGGGGAAGAGCCGCGCGTAGCCTATGACAGAGTTCATCTGAGCGCTTATTTCGACGGCAAATCTGCCGAAGATTTAGAACTTGCACCCGCTTCCTGGTATCAGGAACGGGGAATTACGCTGTACTTGTCTGATCCGGTCGTTGCTATTGATCGCACTGCCCGGCAGGTTCGTTCACATCATGGAGTCGTAGTTAACTATGACTATCTGGTATTGGCTACCGGGTCGGGAGCCTTTGTGCCAACGATCCCGGGAGTGGACAAGGAAGGTGTTTTTGTGTATCGAACCATCGAGGATCTTGACCTTATTCAGGCTCACGCCCGCACGGCTCGCAAAGGCGGTGTGCTGGGTGGCGGGCTGCTGGGGCTTGAAGCCGCAAAAGCGCTCCTGGACCTGGGGTTGCAGCAGACGCACGTCATTGAGTTTGCATCCCGGCTGATGCCCCGTCAAATCGACGAGGCCGGTTCAGACATTCTGAAAGAACAGCTGCAACAGCTGGGCCTGCATATGCATCTGTCCAAAAGCACGCGGGAAATTACTGGTGAGAAAAAAATAGACGGGCTGCTGTTTGACGACAATCAACGGTTGGATCTGGATATGCTGGTCATTTCGGCAGGCATTCGCCCGCGCGACGAGCTCGCCAAAGCAGCCGGGCTGGCCACGCATCCGCGCGGTGGTATCGTAGTCAACGAATCGTTACAAACGTCCGATCCGGCCATTTTCGCCATTGGCGAATGCGCCCTTGTGCACCAAATGATCTATGGTTTGGTAGCGCCCGGATACGAAATGGCCGAGGTTGTGGCCGCTCAACTTACGGGAAAAACCAAGGAGTTTAAGCCGTTTGATATGTCCACCAAACTCAAATTGATCGGGGTCGATGTAGCAAGTTTTGGCGATCCTTTTTTGAGCGAACCCGCCTGTCGTACCATTCGCTATGAGAATAAAGCCAAAGGGATTTATAAACGAATGAACCTGTCGACCGATGGTAAATACCTGCTCGGCGGCATTTTGGTAGGCGATGCGTCGCAGTACAACATGCTGCTTCAAACCTACAAAAACGCTATTTTGCTTCCTCCAAATCCCGAAGATCTGATGCTCGGCAGTCGGGGAGGCGAGGCAGAGGAAGCCGGTGCCGGTGTGCTGTCACTACCCGACGATGCTCTGATTTGTTCCTGCGAAGGAATTACCAAAGGTATGATTTGCGAACAGGTAGAAACGCACGGACAAACGTCGGTGGAAGCACTCAAAAAAAGCATCAAAGCCTGCACAGGCTGCGGTGGCTGCACGCCGATGGTGAAGGATTTGATTCATGCCGTCATGAAAAAGCAGGGCATTTATGTCCGTAATCTTATTTGTGAACATTTTGACTATACCCGGCAGGAATTACTCGATTTGGTAAAACTCAATGACCTGCGCACCTACAATAGCGTTTTGGATCATTTTGGAAAAGGCGATGGCTGCGAAGTCTGCAAACCACTTGTGGCGTCGGTGCTGGCAAGTGCCTGGAACGAAAATGTACTGGCTAACAACCTCGCTCCCGTGCAGGATTCCAACGACCGTTTTCTGGCCAATATTCAGAAAGGTGGCACGTATTCCGTTGTGCCGCGTATTCCGGGCGGAGAAATAACGCCGGAAAAACTGATCGTTATTGGTGAAGTTGCTCAAAAATATGGGCTGTATACCAAAATTACCGGCGGACAGCGTATTGATCTTTTCGGGGCTCATGTAGGCGACTTGCCCGCTATTTGGGAAACGCTCATTGCCGCTGGCTTTGAAAGCGGACATGCCTACGGCAAAGCGCTGCGAACCGTCAAAAGTTGCGTTGGCTCTACCTGGTGTCGGTTTGGTGTGCAGGATTCGGTGAGTTTTGCCATCGAAATCGAAAATCGCTACAAGGGAATCCGCTCGCCGCACAAGCTCAAATCGGCTGTTTCGGGCTGTATTCGGGAGTGTGCCGAAGCGCAAAGCAAGGATTTTGGAATTATTGCCACCGAAAAAGGCTGGAATCTTTACGTTTGCGGCAACGGTGGCTCAAAACCGCAGCATGCGCAACTTCTGGCTACTGATGTAGACAAAGAAATGTGCGTCCGACTCATTGACCGTTTCCTGATGTTTTATATCAAAACCGCCGACCCGCTTACGCGAACCGCTACCTGGCTCAACAAAATGGAAGGGGGAATGGCCTACCTCAAATCGGTAGTGGTTGACGATGCGCTTGGCATTGCAGCATCGCTGGAAGCAGATATGCAAAAGCTTATTGATGTATACCGCTGCGAGTGGAAAGAGGTGGTAGAAACGCCCGAGTTACGGCGGCATTTTTCTCACTTCGTCAATGCCCCCGCAGAAAAAGATCCTACCGTTGGATTTGATGAACTTCGGGGACAAAAAAAGGCCAAAGAATGGGCCGTTTCCTGATTAGATGTTTACTAAAAACTCACGTGGAAAAAATTAACAGAACATGGAACTATTACTCGATATACCCGAAAAAATTACCTGGCACATGGCCTGTCACGTGGCTGATGTACCGGAAGATGGGGGTGTTTGTGCGCTGATTGAAGGGCGTCAGATTGCTATTTTTAATTTTTCAAGAAGAGGAAAATGGTACGCAACCGATAATCAATGCCCGCATCGACAGCAAATGGCGCTCTCGCGCGGGCTCATCGGCAGTCAGCACGACGAGCCGAAAGTAGCCTGCCCATTTCATAAAAAAACTTTTTCGCTGGAATCGGGCAAATGCCTGACGGACGAAGCGTACAAAATACAGACCTTTCCGGTGCGGGTAAAAGATAACCGGGTATTTATAGGAATTTAACAAAACATGAATCAACTCGACCGAAAGGTTGCCACCCGGCTCACGCAGTATTACGTCATGGCGCTCACTCTTGTGGCGCTATTGACGGTTAGTGGGTTATGGTTTGTGAAAAGGATTATTCATGAACTCAATGGTGACGGGCGGGTGGTAAATGTAGCCGGACGGCAGCGCATGCTCAGTCAGCGGCTCACCAAACTGGCCGTGTTGCGTGTACAGGATATTCCTCATCGCGACACGGCTAACTTCAACAATCTTCTGTCTTTGTGGCAGGAAAGCCACGAACAGCTTCGGGAAGGATTATTGCGTATGGAAAATGAATATACCGTTCGTAAAAGTCCTTATCTCGATCAGATGTTTGGCCGCCTGCAGCCGGTATATACGTCTATGTTGTTTTATTTTAAAAAAATTAACACAGAAATCACTACTCCTGCCGAACGAAAAGTCGCTCTTGCAGGCATCCTGCGGCAGGAACCACTTTTTTTACAGCAAATGGACTCCATTGTGTTTCAGTTTGATGCCGAAACCCGGCAGCGCGTTCAGTACCTGGAACGGATCGAATGGTTTTTGACGCTTGCCACCTTATTGGTTCTTGTTCTGGAAGGACTATTTGTGTTTCGTCCCGTGGTGGGATATACCAAGAAAGTCATTCGGATGCTTACAAAATCGGAAGAAGAACTGAAAGCTGCCAACGAAAAACTGGCGGTTTCAAATCAAACCCTGATTCATACACAGGAGAAACTGCTGCGTGCTACCGAAGAAAAATATCAGTTGCAACGAACCGAAGAAACCGTTCGGACGGTGGCTTTGCTGGAAGGGCAGGAGGAAGAAAGAAAGCGCTTTGCCCGCGAACTTCACGATGGCATCGGGCAGATGTTGACTGGCCTCAAACTGCATATTGAAAAAATCAGACAAACTCCTTTTGAGAATGAAAAACAAAAGCAGCGGTTTGAAGACTTACGGAATCTGGTACAGGAAACCATTCAAAGTACGCGGCAGGTTTCTTTCAATCTGATGCCTTCTGTATTGAGTGATTTTGGCCTGGAAGCGGCCCTGCAACTTCTGTGCGATCAGACGTCACGCACGGTAGGTTTGCCGATAACCTACGAAGGGACGCGGGAAAATACCCGCCTGTCGGCCGCGCAGGAAATAGGCTTGTACCGAATCACGCAGGAAGGCCTCAACAACGCCATCAAACATGCGGAAGCTTCGTTGATCACGGTAAAAATGGCCCGAAATTCAACCGGACTAACGCTTCGGATTCAGGATAATGGAAAAGGTTTTGAGAAAAAAAAGGGGATAAAAAGTCCTGGGCCTGCGCTCATTCATAACGGAATTGAGAACATGAAAACCCGGGCCCGTTTACTAAATGGCACGTTCAAACTCGAATCTAAACTAAACAAAGGAACAAAAGTAGAGGTTAAAATAATTTTATAACTAATTCTAAGTCAGTCGATATGCCTATAAGAATTTTAATTGTTGATGACCATTCGGTGGTGCGAAAGGGTCTCTTAAATCTGTTGGAAGACGAGCCCGATATTGAAATTGTGGGTGAGGCATCTGATGGAGATGAAGCGTTGGCCATGATTCCGATTGCAAAACCGGACGTTCTCTTGCTCGATATTACGATGCCGCGCCTGTCGGGAATTGAAGTAACCAAAGAGGTTTCGCGCTCTTTTCCCGGGATCCGGATTTTGGTATTCAGCATGCACAATAATCCTGATTACATTTTGAGCGCAGTGCAAAACGGCGCGGCGGGCTACCTGCTGAAAGATACGGATCAGGAAGAAATCCTGAAAGCGATTCGGACAGTCTTTGCCGGAGAATTGTACTATCCTGCCAATGCGTCGTCGGTTATAATCCGCAGTCTGATTGTCCCAAAAAACAACAGCCGTACGGCCGATTCCCTCACTTCTTCGGGCTCTGTTTCTTCTATTTGGAACAAAGTAACAAGCCGCGAATATCAGATTTTACAATGCCTGACCGAAGGCATGAGCAGCAAAGAAATTGCCGAGCGGTTTGATGTCAGTCCGCATACCGTGGCTAATCAACGGGCAAGTATTATTCGCAAAGCCCGCGTTAAAAATACAGCAGAGCTCGTAAGTTTAGCACTGAAAGAACATTTATAAAAAACACTTCATCAATACGAACTTATTCAAAAAGCCAACAGCCCGGAACGTGACGCTCCGGGCTGTTGGCTTTTTTATGTATTAAAGAAATTCCCTCAGTAAGCTCAATACTTCAAAATTCGTTTTTGAATCGTTTGGTCTTCCAGCGATACTTTAATGAAGTAAATACCTGCCGGAACCTGACGAATATCTACCGGATAACGAACGCTATCCTCTTCTTTTACAAAACTACCTGAACTCAGTTCCTGACCGTTAAGCGTCAGAATGGTAACGGTTGTTTTTCCGCGAAGGGCGTTGCTCATGCGTAGTTCTACCAAACCCTGCGAAGGATTGGGCGAAATGGACGTTGTGTTTTCCAGCAATGTTTCCAGCGACGGCTCGTTGCCCAGAACCTGTACGTTTCGCACGTAAATCGTAGCCGAAGTACTGTCGGTACATACGTCTACACCGGTACCTTTTACCGAATAAGTAATTGCCTGCGAAGGCCGGGCAATCACCTGAGGGCCAAGAGCCGTGTTCAGACCCGTAGCCGGAGACCAGGTGTAGATACTTGCTCCACGTGCCTGCAAAGTGACGCTTTCGCCCGGGTTGATAAACTGAGCGGAAGTTGAAATCAGAACCGATGGTTTCATGCCCACACGAGCTGTAATGTCGTGAGCAATGTTAAGTCCGGTACGACGCAACATCAGGTCCCATTCGCCCTCGGCGCTCAGTTCCCAGGAGGTTCCGCGCAGGGCTTCTCCGTCGCGGGTAGTGGTGAGTGCTACCGAATCCCCGGTATATTCGAGCTGAATACCCACGTGAAAAGGCAATCCGGAAAGGGGCACCTGCCGCTCAAACGTAACGTCAGTAGCTCTGTTTCGGGCAATGTCGTTCAGGATTGTACGTAGTGGCACTTCTTTTTCTTCCAGAATAGCCCCCGGTCCGCCCTGAAAACCACGGGCATTCCAAACCGTAACCCGCACAATAGCTTCGGACTCGGCCCCCTCCTGCGCAAAGGCCCGGGCAAAGCGAAGGGTAGCGCCTCCTAGATTGGTGTAGCCGAGAGGATTGTCAAACGATTCAGAAACCGCCGCTATACGCCGCCCATTATGTCCCGACACGTACCCTACGCGTGAGGTATCCCGAATAACCGTTCGGGTGCCTTCAAAATTGGTTTTTTCGGCACACAACCCAACGTTCAAAACCTCAATGTAAGCCGTCCGTTTGAGTGTGTCAGAAATCCCCGTAGAGTTGGCCGCCACAAGTGTGACCTCAAATCTGCCGGGTGTGTTGTAAGTTACCACTGGATTTTGGTCGGTAGAATTCGTCGGTGTACCACCTTCAAAAGTCCAGTACCAGCGGTTAGGAAAATTAGTGGAGAGGTCAAAGAAACGCACCTGTCCGCCTAGCAGAATCTGTTGAGTTTCGGCCCGGAAATTAGCCCGTGGAGGGCCTGCCACTAACGTGCCGCACAAGTTGGATTGCGCCAAAGTATTGCGTCGGGGGCTTAGATCCATGACGGTTCGCATGCGTAATTTTTGCCCATTGGTAAAAATATTCATACAGGCATCATCCGAATAGTCCATATAGTTTTCGACCATATTGACCGATCCGCAGCTTGTACGGCCCACAGAGCATCCCCGGCTTTCGCTTGCCTGTGGGGGCGTGTCATCGACAAAGTCGTTGCCACAATTGGCATCGCCCCAAATGTGGCGCAGGCCTAGCCAATGCCCGGTTTCGTGTGTAAGCGTACGGCCCCGGTTGTAGGGAGCGTCCATATTGCCAAAGTTTCCTTTCAGCACGTTGCCAAATGATTGATAGCGAACCACCACACCATCGGTGTTGCGGGGACTGTTATCAGGAATACCATTGAGGGTAGAAAGACTGGGAAACTGCGCATAGCCAATCAGAAGACCATCGGTAGAAGCAAAATCGAGCACCCAAATGTTGTAGTACTTGTCCGGGTCCCAAATGGTGCTGGGCTTTAAAATATTCTCAATGTCATTGCGCGACCAGCTCGGCTGCCCGCCATTAATACGGTTGACACCGGCCTCGGCCATGGGGCGGCCCTGTTGGTCAATGCGAGCCAGGCAAAAGTCAATTTCAATATCTGCCCCCCGGGGATCATTGTTGAAACCGGGTGTACCGGGAGCCCGGCGGAAGTCTTCGTTAAGCGTCGCTATTTGAGATTGAATGCGTGCCAAACTCAGGTTTCGTCCCTGACCTACGGCTTCGCCATTGTGTACAATGTGCACAATCACTGGAATCGTCAGGGTTTCGAGGGTGACGCGCCCGCTCTGCTGAAGCAGTTTTCTCTCCTGCATTTTGGCTTGTAACACCCGTTCAAAATCATCCAAAGAACCCATGCCCGGATGTTTGGCACGCAGGAGACTGTCCATCTCCATCGTTATGCATGGCTCAGTTTGGGCAAAGGCCGTGTGTATGAACAGAGAAAAGAAAAGGAGTAAGCCAGGTAGGTAAAAACGCTTCATGAAGTTCAGTTGATTCGGTCAGCTCAAAAAAAATTAAAATACGTACGCCACGCCGGGCTTTGTTTAGTTGCTTTATTCATTAGAAGAGGCAAAGCTAAACCGGTAACTTGCGTCCAGGTCGTCGAGGTAAATTTCCATGGTCATGCTCGTAGCCGTGAGTGATTTTACTATAAAAGGCAGCCGTCCGGAGCTCAGCACCGGAAATGCAAATTCGAGAGTAGCGTTGGCATTTACAAATGACCAGGTATCGGTCAGCAACACATCCGGCTCATTGGACGAGCACTTGGTAGGGCCGTTGGTATATTCATATTTACGCTCTCCATTGGCATAAAATACAAACTGATCGTCGGCTTCGCAGCTATTGTTGAAAAGATTCCGCGCCGGAAGAACCCCCGAACTTTCTCCTTCATCCAAAACCTCAAAGGAAGTAAGCGTCCAGGTTTTCTTTTCAGTACCAGTCAAAAGTTGTGTATAGGTAAGCGGCTTGGGTTCAATTGTTTCTGAGCAACTGCCAAGTGCAAAAAGTGCCAAAACAACGGCTAATGAATGGAAGCGATTTACTGGCGTCATGAGTTTAAATTTATAAGGTTATTGCAGGAAACGGGCAAAACGATTTTAGGTGCTTTTTACTTACCGTGGGCGGAAAGTAAACGGAACACTCAGGACCGTATCGCGCGTGGCGCTGGCTTGAAATTTCAATTGAATATTCAAAATAATGGCTCGGGTTTGTGGATTCCAGATCCCGGTACCCCGTATCGTATCGTAAGGCGAGGACAGATCCGGGCTTACCTGCGTCGGAATAGTCAGGGTATTGTCGCCATTGTCAATAAAATTTATGGGCGATTTTATGGCATTAAAGCTAAATACACCCACGTTCCAGTTGGCCACCCGGTATTCTTTGCAGTCGAGGCTGCTGATTTCGATATTTCTTACCACATCATTATACCCCTGCCTACTCCCGGTATAAAAACCACTCAACAGACAATCGTCCTGTATGGTCAGGGTGAGGTTTTTGCCGACGACATTATTAATTCCAAAACCAACCTGCAAATCTTCCGCAGGAGATACATCCGTTAGCGTAAAGACCACATTTTGCGATTCCAGAATATTATTGGCGTTATTGAGTAGCCGCACGTTAATCGTTCCAAAGTACTCATTTGCCGGAATCGTGACGGTTCCTTTGGTGCCTTCAATGACATAGTCACGGCCTTCGCGGGCAGTTCCGGCTACGGTATAGTTGACGGTCACCGGCGTGTTTCGGGCTTTGCCAACGATATGAACCTTAATAGCCACGGGTTGTCCCACACTTTCTTTGAATGTGAGCGTACTATCGGAAAAGCGCACAAATTCGGGACCTTCAAACAGGATACGCTGTTCTTCGCAGGAAGCAAGTCCCACAAGCATAGCCACAAAGGCCATCGAAAAAAGTTTATGAATTAATTTCATAGTTGAATCATAATAAGGTGAAACGAGGCTTTCGCACAAGAGTTCAATAACCGGGATTTTGCTGACCCGACAGGGCCGGGTTCCGCTGAATTTCACTTTGAGGAATTGGCCACAGTTCAAATTTCGGGTCCCAATTTGACGAGAAAGCCGACATTACGTTCTGAATCCGTCCTGTCCGTTTGAGGTCATACCAGCGATGACCTTCAAAGGAAAGTTCATAAATTCGCTCTCTTTCAATGACTTGCAGGGCTATGTCCTGCGTAGTAAAATTGGCTGCCGGCGCTTTGGCTCGTGTGCGCAATACGTTTACGTCGGCCAATGCCCCGTTGGAGCCACCGATGCGTCCCTGCCGGGCACGAGCCTCGGCCCGAATCAGGTACAGTTCGGCTAGCCGAAAAATCGTGATGTTATTATTGGCTTCATCCGGTGAACCGTACTTTACTACCGACCAGCCGTTGTCGTTGCCGCGCTGTTGTTGGGCATTAAAAGCAATGGTTTGGCGTCGCTCTCCGGCGTTGGTTTCCAGCATGGTAAGCACATAGGTATTAGCCGGAATTACTTCGCGTCGTCCTCTGAGTACATTATTAAGCCCAAAGGTAGAAGTGCCGGGATCATCGCTGGAATTGTTGGCGTAGGCTACTTCGAGAATGGTTTCATCATCGAACTCCGCAAAAATTACGTCAGAATAAGCTGCCGGAAGGGTTTGAATCTGTGAGGCGATCACCGCTGTGGCAAACTGCTCGGCCTCTGCCCAGCTTTGCTGATACAGATAATAGCGGGCCAAAGCTGTGCGGGCGGCATTTTGAGTAACAAAACTTTTGGCCGTAATCCGGTTGCTGTTGTTTGCCGGCAAATCAGGTAAGGCAGCAGTCAAATCTTCCAGAACAGAAGCAAGAATTTCGATTCTGGAAGTCTTGGGAATCGTTCGATTGGTTGTAACATCTGAGGTTGTTACCTGAGGAATATCTCCAAAAGTATAGACACCGATAAAATTGGCAAAACCCCGCAAAAACCGGGCTTCGGCCAGGACGCGCGTTCGGGTGGCTTCGGTTACGCCCGGTACCTCATTGATGCGTTCCTCAATAAAATTGGCGATGTAAATTGTGCTGTATATGGCTCCCCACAAACCTTGTGCGGCGGCATTAGTTGCGGTTATTTGTTTATTAGCCAGTTCATTATAAACAGTAAAAGTTCCATTGAACTGTACAAAATCCGGAGTAAAATCTCCCGCTACCACCAGGAATGCACCCATACCTCGGTAGGCATTGTACAAGCCAAGCCGCACCGCATCCACATCAGAAGCTTCATTGAGCACAAACTCATCCACAAGGAGGTCAATGGGTGGTGGTTCGAGAATTTCCCGGCAGGAACTTACGGAAACCAGGAAAGCCAGCAGTATGCCCAAAAAACGAAAAGTATTTTTTCTCTGTCCAAAAAAAACGTGCGGCTTTTTGGGCAAGTGAGATTGTATAGTTGGATTACGTATCATATTGTTTTTCAATATCATTTCTTTCAGAATGGTCATGTCAGAATTTAACGGTTACGCCCAGCATCATGGTTTTAACCTGTGGCAGAGTAAAAAAATCAATCCCCTGCGCGGTTGTAGATCCATCTAGTGTACTCACTTCGGGATCCGTACCTGAGTAGGAGGTGAGTGTCCAAAGGTTTGTTCCCGATGCAAAAACCCGAACGCTGGAAAGCTTTACTTTTCCTACCCAACGGGCCGGAAGGGTGTAGCCAAGCGAAACGTTTTTGAGGCGGAGGTAGGAGCCATCTTCCAGAAAACGACTGCTGTGAAAGTTATTATACGTATTGCCCAGCTCATAGCGAGGAATATCCGTGACATCGCCCGGGTTTTTCCAGCGACGCCAGGCGTTGACGTGCTGATTGTTCTGAATATCTGCACCAGCGTTTATGAGCGTAGCATTGGTAAAGTTCAGGGTTTTATTTCCGTACATGAATTGAAAAAATACGCCTAAATCAAAACCTTTGTAGGTAACTCGGTTATTAAAACCACCAAATAGAATGGGTTGTGCATTGCCAATTACCTGTCCATCTTCGGGAGAAATCCGGCCATCGCCGTTGATATCTTCATAAATAGCATCGCCCGTAGCGGGATCTACGCCAAGAAATTTAAGGCCCCAGAACGTACCGAGCGGCTGCCCTTCCAGTACGGCGTTGGTTGCGCCCACGCCATCTGCCGAATAACCGCGGAAAAGCGTATCCTGATTGGCGAGAGTTACCACCTTATTAATATTGTGCGTGAGATTCAGATCGGTGGTCCAGCGTACGGCCCGATCCACGTTGACCGACGATAGTGTCAGTTCGATACCTTTATTGGAAATAGAGCCAACGTTCCCCTGAATACTACCAAAACCGGTTGTAAGCGGAATCGGCTGTGCAAATAGCAGGTTGTCGGTCAGGTTGCTGTAAGCATCGGCAGTGACGGTAAAACGCCCATCCCAAAAGGCAGCGTCAATCCCGATATTTGCCTCCCGGGTACGTTCCCATTGCAGGTCGGGATTGCTGAGGTTGTCGGGGCCAACGCCTGTTGCCCCGTTGTAAGTTACACTTCCCCAGGTGCCCAGAAACTGAAAGTTTCCGATGCGCTCGTTTCCGGTGAAGCCGTAGCTTCCACGAAGTTTTAATTCACTAATAAAGCCAACGGACTCCATGAATTTTTCCTGAGAAATCCGCCATCCGGCTGATAGAGATGGGAAAAGACCGAACCGTCTATTTTGGCCAAATCGCGAAGAACCATCGTAACGTGTAGTGAGGCCCAGCAAAAAGCGATCTTTATAGTCGTATTTTATTTCACCAAAAAAAGAAAGTAATCCGTTTTGTGAAAAACCTGAACCTCCTGCATCAACAATACCTGCGGAATTAATATAAGTAAAATCATCGCTTGGAAACAAACGCCCCTGCACGTTGGACGCCCGGCCTTGGGAATAAATAATCTCGTTGCCAAGTAAGGCATTAAAATGGTGCGTATCGTTGAGTGAAAGGTAGTACGTCAGTACATTGGAATTGATCAGGGTGTACGATGTGGAGGTAATGTAGACTCCGTAGCCTCTTCCGCCCACTCCTGCCAGAAAGCCACCGATTGCGGTTCCGGAGGGCTCGTACTGATCTTCTTCGGCATTATTATAATCCATGCTGAATTTGGTTCGAAAGCGAAGGTTTCGGACCAGTTCATAATCTGCATTGATCCCGGCCAGGATTTTGAGGCCGTGGGTAGTGAAACGGGGGAGCAGCGCCTGTCCAACGGGGTTAAAATTCGGAAAACCGGCGTAGCCAATCGAATTTGGACCATAAAGCTCCCCCTGCTCGTTATAAGGGGCATAGAATGGAAGGCTTTTGATTGCGCCGGAATAGACCCCGTCCAGAAAGTTGTCGCCTTTTACCCGGTCATTTCTACTGATTGACATATTGATATTGGCCCCTACATTGAGTTTATTAGAGGCTTTATGGTCCAGATTCAGTGCTCCGCTGTACCGTGTAAACCGGTTGTTGAGCTGAACGCCTTCTTCGTCACGTACGTTGCCACTCATGTAAAATCGGGTGCGGTCGTTGCCACCTGCTGCCGAAATCTGATACTGTTGCAAGACTCCCTGCCGCAGAATCGCATCTACCCAATCAGTATCTACGCCATCGGTTACGCCCGTAATAAGTCCTTGCTGCGAAGGATCCTGTCCGGCGTTGGTCACGGCTTCGCGTTGCAGCTCAACAAGTTGCGTGGCATTGAGCATACGAGGGCGCTGCACAATATCCGTAATGCCGCGTTGCACGTCTGCGGTAATGCTCGTTTTGTTGTTTTTTCCTCGTTTTGTAGTAATGATCACGACACCATTCGCTCCACGCGAACCATAAATGGCTTTGGCAGAAGCATCTTTCAGTACTTCCAGTGATTCTATATCGTTGGGGTTGATAATAGCGAGCGTGTTGTCTTCCTGTCCGCCAAAACTTCGTCCGGATACAGGTCCATCGTAGACCGGAACTCCATCCACAATAAATAACGGGCGGTTGGAGGCCGAAATAGAAGTATTTCCCCGAATCCGAACCGATATTCCACCGCCGGGCGTACCGGACGATTGCGAGATCTGCACGCCGGACGCCTGTCCCTGCAAAGCCTGATCAATTCCGGTGACCGGAATATCCTTGAATTTTTCGCTTTTTATGGAAGTAATGGCACCAATCACATCTTTGCGCTGGGTTTGGTTGTAACCCGTAACTACCACCTGAGTAAGTTCCGTGGCGCTTTCGGCCATTTCAACATTCACAACCGAGCGGCCGGAACCGACGGTTATTTCCTGGGTTTCGAGGCCAATGAAAGAATAAATAAGCGTAATGGTACCCGAAGGAACGGCAAGGCTATAATTTCCGCCTGCGTCGGTACTTGTGCCGGTTGTACTGCCTTTGACCACAACGTTCACACCCGGCAGAGCCGAGCCGTCCGCGACGGACGTTACTTTTCCCGTTATAGTTCTTTGTGCCATGGCACTCTGTACGAATCCTGCGAGCAGGAGACACAGGAGCCAGAAACGACTGTAATTCTTCATGTGTTGAAATAGTAGAAAGTAAATGCAGTACGATTAAATTTTTGGGGAGTTGATTATTGTTTCAATTATATATATACGCTCAATATAGTCTTTTGTGTTGCTTGCGAGGGGATTTTTTTCGGGAGAGAATCCCAATTTTACAAAAAAAACGAGCAGAGGGGAAGGATACTATCCTTAAAAATACAAATTAAACCCAAACTCTCACTTTTATGTTTTTTCGTACATACGATCCAAAAAGAAAGAGGTGCCATTTTGGCACCTCTTTTCAGCTCTGTAACTATCTGTATTGTAGATTAATATCCTTCGTTTTGCTGCAAATTTGCATTTGCGTCCATTTCCCGCTGCGGGATCGGAAAAATTAGTTTGGGTGAATTGTACGGCAGCGAACCTACATTGCTTTTAGTCCTTTTCAGGTCATGAATCAGGTGACCTTCAAAGGCAAGCTCCAAACGCCGTTCGCTCAGGATGCCTGCAAGAGTCAAATTCGCCGCAGAAACAGGTGCCAAACCAGCGCGCACACGAATCAGGTTGATGTCCTCAGCGGGCGAAGCACCGACCGAAGCATTGGTCCGGAAATTGGCTTCGGCACGTGTCAGGTACATTTCAGCCAGACGCATGACCTTAATATTTCCGTATTGATTGAGCCATTTGGAAGTATAAATACCGCCGTTATCGCCTTCATAAAAAAGCGTTCCTCGTAAGTCGTCGGCTTCGTAGAGGTCCAGGTGCGCATCTTCAATCAAAATATCCCCGCGTCCGCCAAATTCAGCAGCGCCATAGAAGGTATTCAATGAGTTAACTCCATCCTGATCCGTAATCTGAATGGCAAAAATATCCTCAGCGGTATTGAATCCATTTTGATTGACACGTAAATCGAACACATCACCGGCTGCTACCAGCGAATAACGCCCCGAGTTGATCACCCGCGTAGCCGCATTGGCCGCATCAGCATACCGCTCCTGCATCATATAAATACGTGACAACATGCCGGCGGCAGCGGCTTTGGTAGCAAAAAAACCATTGGCTGCGGGAAGTTTGGCTTCGGCATCAGTCAAGTCCTGAATCGCCTGCGCGTATACTTCGGCCACGGAGTTGCGGCTGACGTTCGCTTCCTCGGTAATTTCGGTCGTAGGTGTCAAAATCAGCGGTATACCTGGATTAGACGCAGGGGTACCATCGCCCCACGCTTTGCCATACACCCGTACAAGTTCAAAGAACAAGCTTCCCCGTATGAACTTAGCTTCGCCTTCCACGCGGTCGCGGATGCCGGAAGTTACTACGTCCAGGTTCGCCAGAACGTTATTAGCAATGTTGATCGTCCGGTAGGAGTCAAGCCATGTTTCAGAAGACTGACTGTTATTGACAAGCATGCTTTTACGAAATATTTCATCAGGTGCCACGAAGGTTCCATCAAAGAAAATCTCGCCATTGTCGCCCAATAATTCGGCGTCGCGTTGTAAATTTCCGCCATATACATCTGTTGTCCCAAGGGCATCGTAAGCACCTACCAAAAGTGCTTCAACGTCGCCGGAGGTGGCCACCGCCGCACCGGCGTCGATGGTGTTGACGGGTTCTACATTCAGCTGATTGGTGCAGGCTGCCAGCGAAAGCATTCCGGCAATCAGGGAAAGTGAAAATTTATTTCTAACTATATGTTTCATTTTTAATTCAGTGCTTTTGTGAAAAAATCGTTTCGGATCAGAAGCCAAGGTTTATACCAACAATGATGGTTTTTGCCTGCGGTGCAGAATAAAAATCATTGCCAAGACCGATGTTTCCTGCCAGATAATCCGCATTTACTTCCGGATCCCAGCCTGTATATTTAGTAAATGTGAGCAGGTTTTGACCCGTTACATACAACCGAACCCGATCCATCTTGATTTTTGAGGAGATTGTATTTGGCAGGGTGTACGACAAGGTCGCAGTTTTCAACCGCAGATAGTCGCCTCGTTGCAGATAGCGCGACGACTCGGCTGTTCCATTGGCACCAAACAGGCGAGCTTGTGGCACGTTTGTTACGTCACCGGGCTGACGCCAGCGGTTAAGCTGATCGGTCGTTTGGTTATCGAAGAAATCGCCATTGGCCGATTGGAATTTGCCGCCACCGTTGTAAATGTCATTACCATATTGGCCCTGGAATAAGAAATTTAATTCAAGACCTTTGTAAGCAAAATTATTGGAGATACCGCCAATCAATGTTGGATTGGGGTTGCCAATTACGGTCCGTTGAGCTACGTTGGGATCGTTGGTTGTGCTGCGGTCAAGCGATCCGTCGGGGCGCTCTTCGTTTACGTAGTAGAGGGCATCGCCATTTTGCGGGTCTACCCCTGCGTATTCAATAGAGAAAAACGAACCGATGGGCTGTCCTTCTACGGCACGGTTAATAAATCCGCCTTCGATGACCTGTCCGTCCAGATTCAATATTTTGTTCCGGTTGGCAGCGAGGTTCAGCGTAGTGTTCCAGGTAAAGGCACCCGTTACATTCTCCGTATTCAAAACAAATTCCCAGCCTTTATTTTCAAGATTTCCAACGTTGCGAAGCTGCGTACGGAAGCCCGAGGTACCCGGTACGTTTACATTCAGCAGCAGGTCGCGGGTAGTTTTGACGTAGTAATCTACTTCCCCCGAAATCCGTCCGCCAAAGAAGCCAAATTCCAATCCTGCGTCCGTTTGCGTGGTTTGTTCCCAGCGCAGGTCAGGATTTTCGATTTGCTCAGGGCGTTGGCCCGGCACGCCTGCATAGCCCGCATCGCCCCGATAAAGACCATAGGAGTCAAAGTTGCCGATTTCGGCATTTCCGGTTAAGCCGTAGCTTGCGCGCAGTTTCAATAAGCTAAGCGACGGAATATCTTTCATGAAATTTTCGTCTGAAATGAGCCAACCTGCCGAAGCTGCCGGGAAGAATCCATAGCGATTGTTTTCTCCGAAGCGCGACGAACCGTCTACCCGGCCACTGACCGAAAACAAATATTTATTGGCAAAACGGTAATTGGCACGGGCAAAATACGACAGGAAGCTGAAATTAGTTGCCGATGAGCTACCGGCTGTAATACGAGCAGCCGAAATGATTTTGGTATAGGAGTTGGAAGGAAATTCCTGTCCGGTAACCTGATTTAATGTTGCGTCCGACTTTTGAAATGTCATACCCACCGTTGCATCAATATCATGCACTTCGGCCAGGGTGGTGCCCATCGTAAAGAAGTTGTTGGTCGTATAGTTTGTGATTTGTGCCCACGAGCTAAATCCCTGTCCATTGGGCGCGCCTGTGTTGCGGGAAGTTTCTTTGCCAAAATACTGATCTTCGTTCAGGTTGTACAGGTCAGTACCCCATTCTGATCGGAATTTCAGCCAGTTTGCAAATTTGTACTCTGCATATACATTCCCAATCGTCCGGTAAGAGGTCGATAAGTTTGAAGAGAAATCACGGTTTAGCAACGGATTGTAGTACAGCGTGTAGTTTCCGCTTAACTGATCCGTCCGTGGATCAATCACGGGTGTCATTGGTGGCAAGGCCACAATCTGCAAAGGAGTAGAGAATGCATTGTCATTGGAAAGACGTCCGTTTTCAGTGCGGGCCAGGTTTACATTAACTCCCAGGCTGAGTTTTTCGGTAGCCTTATGGTCCAGATTCACACGTCCGCTCAAACGCTTGAACGTGTTGCTGATCAAAATCCCTTTTTGATCCAGATATTGTCCCGAAACAAAAAAGCGTGTTCTGGCATCGCCACCACTGGCACTCAGGTCAAATTGCCCCATGGGTGCTTTTTGAAAAGCTTCGCTCTGCCAGTCGGTATCAAATTTACTGTTCCGCCAGCCTTCTTCGTCACCCGCAGCGTAGCGGGTAAAGCGGCTGTATGTGCTGCCTGTCAGGTAATTGGCTGGTAGATTGCCGAGAGCAATACTATTGTTTACAGCTTCTGAAAACAGCTCCACGTACTGTTCCGTGTTTAGCCAATCGCGAAGGCGGGTAGGTGTGCTGCTACCCATTTGGTAGCTTGCATTGAACTTCGTTTTCCCTGTTTTCCCTTTCTTTGTAGTAATCAGCACTACACCATTGGAAGCCCGTGAACCATAAATGGCCGCAGCCGAAGCATCTTTCAAAATGTCGATGGACTCAATATCGTTGAAGTTGATGTCTGCCAATGGATTTTGAGGCGCCGTGCTTGTACCCTGATCGCTGGATGTCAACGGAATTCCGTCAAGCACGTACAAGGGTTCGTTGCTGGCCGTTACGGATGAAGAACCCCGAATCCGCATTTGCATGCCCTGTCCGAGTTTACCGTTTAGAGAGGTAATTTGCACGCCGGCTGCCCGGCCCTGCAACGCCTGTTCAAACGTAGTTACCGGGACATTTTCGATTTCTGCCCCGCTGATTTTGGCGATATTGCCAGTCAGGTTGCGCTTGGATTGCGTACCGTAACCCGTCACAACAACCTCGCTGAGCGTACGGTCGTCAGAAGTGAGCGCAACATTGATGATACTCTGATTGCCCACACGAATTTCCTGCGCGCCAAGCCCTACAAAACTAAATACCAAAATTGCGTTGGAACCCGCGTTTATCTGATAATTCCCCGAAGCGTCCGTTTGGGTCCCTCGCGTACTTCCTTTCACTTGTACGCTCACTCCCGGCAAGGAAGTGCCATCCTCGGCAGAAGTTACCTGGCCCGTAATACTCACATCCTGTGCCAGCACGGCCGACACAGAAAAGAGGACACAGAGTAGTAAGAGTAAACTAATTTTTTTCATATACGATAGATTTGTTGAAATGTGTATTTAGATTAAGAATGAAATAAAAATTTAAGTTGTTTAATGATACAAGTTGGAATAAACGTATAAGGTATTGATTAAAGTTCAATCTTAGTGAAATAGACTAAAAGAACAAGGCTAATTTTGAAATTTGCAGAAAAAGTATAAAAAAATAGTGTAAAATGAATAAGAAGCCTTATTAATTTTCACAAAAGCGGGATTTGACCATAGGAAATACGCATTAAATAGTTGTTTATGCCTAACATTCATTTTTTTTAAAATGTTTACTCAAATGCATTTTCGGTTATTAATAAAATATTTTAAAATGCGAAGTGCTTGATAATACCATCATGAGGCCAGGTGCTTTTGGAAGGATATGAAAAGAAATAAAACTTGGCATATGTTAGATAAATGCTATTTTGGCACAAAGCTGAACAGGATTTTTTTGACGATGTATGGTGAAGGTTAGCTCTAAAACTGAGGAAAGTATTTTGTTTCTAACAATTCCAAACAGTCCGGCGCCTGCCAACGTTTTTTGTCTTCTTTTGGTGATTGTAGTCTTCGTTTGGCTGTTACAAAAATTTCTGATTCCTGGAATGAGCAAGATATGTATCCAAAGGGTTTAATAATTGTACGAAGATAAAAGCGTCAGGGTTGCGTTTCAGAGAAGAACTGCTTATACTATGTAATCCGATGACCAGACTCACGGAATCGTAAAGCAACTTACCTGTTTTTGTTCCTATGCAAAAAGCGGAAAAGGATGGCCCGCCACACAATCCGAACGTGGTTCCAAAGGGCACGTCCTAGCCCAAAATGTGTACGCAAAACGGCAAATCGATCTAAAAGCGAACGGCGATGACGCTGCACCGACAAACCGCCCACAAGGTAGCGGCACAGCACAAACGGCAGGCGATGCACCGATGTGGCTTTCTTCAGGCAGTTGATTTCCCAATCAATATCAGCGCTCAGGTTATCCAAAAGATAGGGCGGTGCCAGATCCCGGCGGACAATAAATGCCTGATGCGAGATTTTCATACCCGTAGCCAAATCTTGCCAGCACGCAGCCTCGGGCAGCGCATGTGGTGTTACCTCACTTCGCAAACCGACTGAATCGCCATTTTCCTGTACAAAAAGTGCATCACTATAATAGATGTCTTCCCGACTGTTGAAGGCATGCAACAAACGCGCAATGACTTGTCCGTCATGCACTTCGTCGCCAGCATTCAGAAACCAGATATACCTTCCCGTGGCCATGCTCAGACCTTTGTTCATGGCATCGTAAAGTCCACGGTCCGGTTCAGAAATAATGAGGGTAAACAAAGACGAAAAACGTTCGACAATTTGCAAGGTACCATCCGTAGACGCACCATCTACCAAAATATATTCCAGCTGATCGGCCGCGCCCGGAACCAATGCGGCGGCATTAGCCACACTTTGCAGGGTTCGTTCCAGATAGTTCCCGGCATTATAGGTAATCGTCACAAGGGTAAGAAGGGGCGCCATATCAAAGCAATGAGTTGTAAAGTTCCTGATATTTTCGGGCCACAATCGCTTCAGTATACGTGTCCAATACTTTTTGTCGGGCCTGTTCAGCCAGTTTCATGGTGTCCGTATTTTTTAATACCCAGTCAATCCCTTCGGCCAGGGACGTTGCCGAACGGTAATCAGCCACAAAGCCGTTGATTTGATGGTCAATCATATCGGGAATGCCACCCGTGCGGAAACCAACGACGGGCGTACCGGAGGCCATTGCCTCCAGCACTGTATTGGGCAGGTTGTCTTCCAGCGACGGCACCGCCATGACGTCTGCCGCGGCGTAGGCTTCGGCAATGTGCGTGCTGTCGGACAGTTTTCCCAGGTTATGCACTGTCACACTCAGACCGTCATATGCTCCCGGTTGGGCTTTACCAAAAACAAGAATTTCCAGTTCCTCATCTGCGGCATGCAGTTTTTGAACAGCTTCTTTAAAAAATGAAAAACCCTTTCGTGGATCCTGCGTATTGGCACCCACAAACAGAACCAGTTTTTTGTCTGCGGGAAGTCCTAATTTCTGCCTGAGTTGCGGCTTGTGCCGGGGAGTAAAAAGTTTCGTGTCAATTGGATAGGGAATCACAAGGGTAGGTAGATCCTTCGTCAGCGCTGCTGACTGTGTAATTTGCCCAAGCCATTGACTGGGAGCTACGAAGGCAACAGGGGCGTTTTCAAACAACGCTCTTTTTTGTTCAAAAACCTGAAATGACAGATCGTAAAGTTCAGGTTTGGCCAAATATGGACAAGCCCGGCAGTGGCTCAGGTAATGCTCGCAGCCGCGGCTGTAATGGCATCCGCCCGTAGAAGCCCACATGTCATGCAGGGTCCATACGATGGGTTTACCCATAGAAAAAAGCCGTTGTAAGCCCGGCAAGGATAGAAATCCAAAATTAATCCAATGCAAATTGATTACAGAAGCCTGCTGTACAAGTGGGTGTTGGTGGAGCGGTAGTCCAACGGCTGCCGGAGAAAACGCAAAGCGGGCGCTCCTGTCTTTTTCGTGCGGTAAAAATGATAGTCGTTCAGCGGAAAAACGGGCCCAGAAAAGCTTGTTTTTCCAGGGAGTGTCTGCGTAGGCAGTTACTCCCGCTGCGGGTTTTTGGGCCCGATAAACCAGCATTTGAGCATCGAGACCCTGATTGCGCTGGGCCTGATGAATGCGCGAAGCCGCCACGGCCGCCCCGCCTTCCAGCTGAAATGTACTTAGGTGAAGAATCATGCTGCAAGATACTGGAATGGATTCGGATGTGAAAGTTGGGACTTCGGATCAGCAGAACGTTTGAAATGGACCGTCAGGATTGTAATATTGTGATCTGTTTCAATTATTTATTTAGTAATCCTACGGCCCAAACGGCCTGTATTCCAGATCTATGACCATCGAAAAAAAGAGTCATGAAGCCCATTCGGGCTGGTTTGATAGTCAATATGCGACAGCTGAGGCGCAAAAAAATGCCATTGAACGATGGATTCGGGAGCGGAAAGAAAAAACGATCAATAACTGGATTCACGAACGCCAACTCGAATTGACGGCTCCGTTTACCGAGGCAAAAAAATCGTGGCTAACCGTCGGCGATGGCTACGGATTCGATGCTAATTACTTTTACGACAAGGGGTTAGACGTTACCGCTACCGACATTGCCGGAACCTTCCTGCCGTTGTCGCGCTCGTATGGAGTGCTGGATAAATTTTCTATTGAAAATGCCGAAAAACTAAGCTTTGCCGACCAATCCTTCGACTATGTGTTTTGTAAAGAAGCCTACCATCATTTTCCAAGACCCTATTTGGCCGTCTACGAAATGATCCGGGTAGCACGGGAGGCAGTTATTTTGGTTGAGCCCCACGATCCTATTTCGAAAATGCCACTGTTGCTTGCCATGCGCAACCTGATGGATCGGTTTGATACTACACTTTTGCAGAAATATTGGAAAAATCGGTATTCGTTTGAAGAGGTAGGAAATTACGTTTTTAAACTCTCCGAGCGGGAGATGGACAAACTCGCCAACGGCATTGGACTGCCGGCGGTAGCCTTCAAAGGTATAAATAACAATTACTACGATCCGGCGATTGCCAGCGAAAAGGCGGATGACTCTTCACCCGCTTTTCGGAAAGTCAAACGTAAATTGGCGTTTCACAACGCATTGGTTAAATGCTCCCTGATGCCATCGCAGGTACTATGTGCCGTGATTTTTAAGAAAATGCCTGATGCTGCCGTACAGGATGCGATGAAGCGGGAAGGCTTCGAATTCCATGTATTCCCACCCAATCCCTACGCTTCACGCTGAGGCTTGTTCAGGGGCGATAGCCAAATATATTCAGTTGCAGATCCATGCTGTCGTTGCCCCGGTAGCGGTGATTGACAAACGGCCGCTTGCGGTGCTGATTGGTGTCAATAAAATAACGAAATCCGTTTTCTTCAAACACCCGAACCACACTTGCCAGCGACTGCGGATGATCGATGTAGGAGTGAAATTCAACAAAAAGATTTTGTACATGCGCCAATGACTCGCGGCAGTCTTCAAGTACTTCTATTTCGGCTCCTTCAATATCAATTTTTAAAAAATCAATTCGTTTTTCAGCCATAATAACGTCCCGCAAACGCACCGATGGGACCAGTTGTTTGGCGGAATTTTCAGAAAAAATAGAAGAGGAATCGGACGCTTCACTTCCAAATAACACACCATCGGCATGCACCCACACAGCTTTGGCAATCACCGTAACGTCGTTAATTCCGTTGGTTTCAAGATTGTTTTTGAGCAAATCGGCAATCTCAGCTTCGGCCTCAAAAGCCGTAATGCGCGCCTGCGGAAACAATTCCTTAAAGTACAAAACACTCATGCCTACATTTGCACCACAATCCAATATAACTGGCTGTAAATCATCTGATTGAAAATGGTAGTATTCGTCGGCAAAGATTTCCTGATGTTGAAATAGAAAAGACATGGTATCGGGCACTCGCAGGCGATAGTTCCCAAACGACACATCGGTTAACTGATGCCGGGGTCTGTCGCCGTAGCGCCACAGCAGACGCATAAATTCGCGGCTACGCGGGGTACGAAGCGCATGATACGATTCTTTAAGTAATTGACGAAGCCAGAACATAGCCAGATTTATAAGTGTTAAACCCCGTATTTCAGGCGGTTTTTTAATTTTAATTTCCAGGGTAAACGGTAATATTCCTCAAAACGCCGCATCATTTCTGCCTCCGGTAAAAGCTCAGCCGGAAACCGAACAGGTCCTTCGGCGAGTTCCTGCCCGTATGAAGTGGTGCTATAAATGAAATTGGTGCCACTCCCATCAGTGCCAATATTCTTAATTTTGGATCTCACGGGATACACACCATACGCCAGATGACGTGCCTGCGTCACAATCCAGCGAATGGCCCAGGAGTCGATCACGCCCCGCTGCTGCTTTACCAGCATGGGCCAAAGGTCTTCACCGCCCTGGATAAGCCGTTTTTGAAAAGCAATATCTTGCTTAATTTGTTCAAAATCAGAAACGGTCCAATCGGCTTTCTCCCATTTATTTTGCCAGGTTCCCCAGCCCCAGGAGCTTGCGCGAGGAGCCAGAAAAACATCGTGAGGGTAGTTTTCCGGGAAATCAACCGGTGGAGTGTAGGCCGTCACACTGAAAATGTCTGCCCGGGATTCGTAGGTGTCGAGCGCACGGTTTATATAATCAAGAAAGTCGGTCGTACACAGCATGTCATCTTCCAGCACAATAATGCGTCCATACTGACGTAGCACTTCGCTAACCCCCGCAATGACCGATTGTGCCAAACCCTGATTGACCGATGATTCGTGAATTTGAATAGAATGAAATCCCGTAAGGGCGTTGATTACGTTCCTGACTTCTGCTACCAGTCCGGCTTCGGCAGAGCTACGGGCACCATCAGAAAAAATAATGAGCGGACTTTGCTCTGCCAGCGGATTTTGCCGGAGTGCTTCCAGCGTTTGGGCTAAATGCGCGGGTCGATTGTAACAAAAAACAACGATGGGAGCGAGCATTGGTCAGCGTTTTTGCGCATCAATAATGAGCGAAGTGTACACGAGTTTTCCGCCCTGATTGCGTGAATCGTGATCAGCTGAGCGGCGGATGATGCCGTCTTCGGGCCGCCACGGCTGTTGATGAAACTGACCATTTTCATCAAAATATTCCAGAGGAAGCACCTTAAAACCAATTTCTTCCAGAAAGCCCGACATCAGCTTATAGTTATACAGAATCTTATGGTCATCGGCTCCGTCGCCGGTGCCACCGGGCCTCACTTTGGCAATGTACTCCGGATCGGGATGAAAGCCGTCTGGTACGGCCACGCGCAGCACACCGCCCGGTTTCAAAAATGTATGACAATTCTTAAAAGCCAGTTTTCCATCTGCTTCCGAAAAATGTTCCCATACGTGTTCGGCCAGGATGCGGTCTACGGAATTTTCGGGGAAATAGGCTGCCCAGTCGTCAGCTTTCAAAATATTCAGGGTCTCGATATCGGTGAGCATCCAACCTTTAATAAACGAAAAACCCGATCCGATGACCAGTTTAACGGGTTTTGCAGGATTATAGGAGCTTAGCTGAAATTGGCTGTAAGGCTTTTTGAGGAGTGCCGCTATGAGTTTTTGGGTCGAGAACATGAATAAGGCCGAATAATTTTTTTTAACAAAGATACAAGAAAACCAACGGTGTCGGACATCGGACAGGCTTCGTGAAACGCCCTACCTTCGGCCAACTTTTTGTTTAACCATTTTCCAGGCCATCCAAAACCCTGCCGAAATATCTTCCGAAACGCGGAAAGCCAAAATACCTCCACCGAAAATAATTCCGACAGCCACCGAACGCAGGAGCAAGCCCGTTAGTCGCCCGGCGAGAGTCGTGGCGTCGGGCACCGGCAGATAAGTTGCGGCCAGAAAGGCGCATCCCCCGAGTAAAATCACGAGCAGAGTTTGACTTGTAAAGGGTTGGATACCAAGCTTGTAGCGAATGAAAGCCAATTTAACCCCATTATAAATAACCACCGAAAACAGCGAGGCCGCCGCCGCGCCATTGTAGCCGTAGCGGGGAATCAGATAAAAATTACTTGCCATGAGCAAAAATGTAAACAGCACAATAAATACAATATCGTAACGATAGTAGCGCGAATTCGTCAGGATTTCGGTATTCAGTCCGGTCATCATATCGGCAATCCGGCTCAGGCCTACCATGAGTACCACGTATTTTCCGGGTGCATAGAGGTCGGATTTTGGAATAATGGCAAAAATAGAATCAATATTGACCCAGATTCCCAACAGGAGAAATACGCCAATGATGAATAAATTGAGAGACGATTTTTTATAAATGGTATCAATTTGTGCCAGATCATTTTCCTGAAAAGCTCTGGAAATAATGGGGGCGCTGATCATAACAATGCTGTTTCGTGGAATCGAAATCACGAGGGCGATTCGAGAGGCAAGGTCGAAAATAGCCGTGCTGCTGAGCCCGCCGGCAAAGCCGGGCAACAGAATTTTTTCAATATGTGGCATCAGCGCAGCACTAGCGCCACCCAGAATTACCCACAATCCGTAGCGCCACATATCGCCAAAGGCCGGATGCCGGATAAACCCAAAGTCGAGCGTAGTAAACAGATTCCCCTGCGTATAAAGATACACCAGCATGGCCACTACCGCCAAACCGTAGCTCACGACGGTTAGATTTACCATAGTATCAAAGCTAATGAGCTGAAAGCCAAATAGTATAACTACTACGCTGTTGAGCAACCGAAGACCGATTTCGCGAATCAGCGATGGCACTACAATGCGCAGATGAATGCGCGAATAGGCTTCCAAAGCCAGCAAATATACCATGCCTACGGTGAGCGGAATGAATACGTAGTAGTACTTAACCAGCAGGGGAGAGTGCTCCTGATAAAAATTCAGGTAAAAGGGTTTAAAGGCTAAATAAAGAAAAATAAACCCTAAAAGCCCCACAAAAGGTGTGACAAGAATAAATGTAAAGAGCTGTCGACGAGCTGTTTGGGTTTGAAATTGACTATGAAAACGCACCGCCACCGACGGTACGCCCAACAACGCAAACGACATATAAACGATCGGGAAAGTAAGTAAAGTGGACGCATAAAGTCCGAGCTGCTCCTGACTCAAAAACCGGTTGTACAGGATCAGCATATTTATGATCCCGATGGCTACACCGGCGTAGGTTACAACCGAACTTTTTAAACCCTGGCGGATGATAATCCCCATGCTGCATACAGAAATTTGAGAGGGCGAAATACGGGAAAAACCATAAGATTGCCTAACAATGCTGCTCAACCAAACGGGCATTTGTCGGCTTTTGCTACATTTGTACAAAAACCTCTTTCCTTTGAAAATTCTGAGCATTGTGGGCGCAAGGCCCAATTTCATGAAGGTAGCGCCGCTACATCGGGCTTTTTTGGCTCATCCGACCATACAATCACGCATTGTACATACGGGGCAGCATTATGACAGCCGCATGTCGGACGTGTTTTTTAATCAACTTCAATTGCCGGTTCCCGACTATTTTCTGGGTATTGGCGGTGGTAGTCATACGCAGCAAATGGCGAATATCATGTTAGCTTTTGAACCAATTCTGCAAGCCGAAAAACCGGATGTAGTGCTGGTGGTGGGCGATGTGAACTCGACCATTGCCTGTGCGTTGGTGGCGGTGAAGGAACACATTCCGGTCGTGCATGTGGAGGCCGGCCTGCGAAGCGGCGACCGGGGAATGCCCGAAGAAATCAACCGGATTTTGACCGATAGTATTTCGGATTTTTTATTCGTAACCGAACGAGCCGGGATGGAAAATCTGGCGGTGGAAAATGTAGCTTCCGAAAAAGTTTTCTTTGTCGGCAATGTCATGATCGATTCGCTGGTACAGTATCGTCAGCAGGCCCAAAAGTTGCGACTTTTGGAAGAACACAATCTGCCGGATGGCGGCTACGTGCTCATGACGATGCACCGTCCGGCCAATGTGGATCAGGAAAAAGGATTGAAAAGTATTCTGCAAATTATCAAAAATACAGCCGCGCATCAAACCGTCGTATTCCCGGTGCATCCCCGCACGCTGAACAACCTGGAACGCTTTGGCTTGCGTACTGAACTCGAAGCGATTCCAAATCTTTACCTCATGGAGCCGCAGGGCTACCTGGAATTCCTGAATTTGATGGAACACGCCAGCCTGATTATCACCGATTCGGGTGGAATTCAGGAAGAAACTACTTTTTTGCAGATTCCCTGCCTGACTTTCCGCGACAGCACGGAGCGGCCCATTACCGTAGAATTGGGAACAAATTATCTATTAAGCGATTTGAACCCTGAATCGGTACACGCCCTGTTGATGGACATCCTGAACGGTCAGGCAAAAAAAGGGACGATTCCGCCGCTGTGGGACGGTCATGCCGCGGAGCGGATTACGAATATTTTGCTGGAAAAATTCTGTAACTAGTTACTTTTCAAAAACCTTCCTTTTTTAACCAATCCAGGCGTACGTATTTTTTTCATGAAAGCTATAAAAAAACAAGTTTGGTCGCTGCTCAATGCGTTGGGCCTTGGGGGCCTGTTGCAACTCCACCTCAAAAGTGCTCTGAAAGAGTACGGCTGGTTTCGGAGTTTTCATACCAAACGTTCCGTGGACGCAAAGGGAGAGGCATTGCCCTGGTATACTTATCCGTTCATTGCTTTTTTGGAACCCCGTCTTACCAATACACTGCGGGTTTTTGAGTATGGTTCTGGAAACTCTACCCGTTGGTATGCGCAGCGAGTCGGGCACATTACGGCCGTGGAGCACGATCAGGAATGGGTCAAAATTGTGGAGAAAATGCTGCCGAAGAATACCACGCTGCTCATCCGGCCATTGGACCAAACCTACGAGCAGGCCGTAGCAACTGCGGGCCAAACGTATCAGGTGGTGGTGGTAGACGGGCGGCGGCGCGTAGCCTGTGTGCTTTCTGCGGCAGATCATTTGGCCGAGGATGGCGTGCTGATTCTGGATAATTCGGAACGGGATATTTATACAGAAGCCCGGCAGTTTATGCAGCAAAGAGGATTTCGAAGCCTTGATTTTTATGGCATGACGCCTATCATCAGCGACGAAAGTTGCACGACCGTTTTTTATAAAACAGGTAATTGTCTGGGTATTTAAGGCACTTTTATAACGATTTTATAGGTCGGCCCGATAGGTTTTTTTGCAGGAAAGCTTGCCGCCAATATTCTCTTTGAATCGTTGAAGGGATGGTTTTTCCTCCCCCAAATGATCGAGCGAAACCCCGAGGTCAATGAGCCGGATGCGTTGCTGCTGTGCGTATTCGTACAGAGCCGCATTCAGTAATACGGTAGGACTGTATGCTCGATACCGAAGATCGTCAGCCGGGCAAAAATTATATAAAATATCCTGCGATACCCGCACAACTAACGTTAGCGCAATGATTTGCTGCTCGTCTTTAACCACAAAAACCGAAATCTGCTCGGGGAGTTGTTGAAGTAAATCCTGTACCTGTTGTTTTTGAATCGGCAGCGTATACCCTTGCTTTTCACGATTTTCGGCCAGGAAATCATACACAAAATCGGACTCAGGATTCGTGAGTTTTGCGGTAGTAAAACCTGCCAAAAGGCATTTTTTTAAACGCTTTCTCTCAGAATTCGACAGTATTGTCTCAAAGGAAGCTGCCGTCACGTCAATATGATGATTTGTTAACGATTGATAGTCTTTAAAACCTGCGGTCAGGTAAATCTTCTCCAAAAATAAATCTCTTGACGAATTGTAGGCAGTCGGCGGTGCTTTGACCGCACAAAACCGAAAGGACTGCTCCTTGCACCATTCTCTTACACAAGTCAACATAACTAGCAGCGACTCTTCTGATATGTTCTCGTCGAACTCAATGCCACCAAAAGGCGCAGAAGGCAGCGACCACAACGAGTCCTGTTCCACATCCATCCGGAGAAGAGCCAGAATTTGGCCTGAGTGGCGTTCCTGCAAACAAAAAGTAACCGGGCTGATTGATTTCTGTGTAACCAAATGATTACAGGAATTGTAAAGGAAAACAGGGAAAGAAACAGCAGACTGGACGACTTCCTGACGGTGTATCCAAACCTCGTCTGAACCATGCCTTCCGATGCGATAAGATTTTTCCTGAGTCAGTTCTAATTCATGCATGTTTCAAATAACGCAAAAGAATAAGTAATCCTATGTTTTTTAGTCAATAGATTCAGAAAGTAGCGCAAGTTGTCAATTTTGTTTAAATAAATGGCTGAATTAATAACTTGATTATCAATTGTTTATTTATGATGTTTATATAAATATGTAGTTTTCTGTATCATTTAAAAAAACTGGCATAATCTTCGCTTGCAGTATGATGTGTTAAAAAAATTCTGCATAGGATGGAGATTATTTACAAATGGAAGGCGAATGTACAAACCGGTATCAGTTTGTTCAGTAGGGGTTTGGGTTTCTTCATGCTACTGTTCGCCGTGGCGGTTCCAGCGTTTGCGCAGGTAAGCGGGACGGTATATCGAGACTTCAATGGAGACGGTGTACGGCAGTTTTCGCTCCCAACAGAGCCGGGTGTTCAGGGGATTGTTGTAACTGCTTTTATTGCCGGAGAATCTGCTCCACTTACCTCCACCACCGACTCCCTTGGTTTTTACAGTTTCCCAGTAGCTTCCGGTAAGAAAGTACGTCTGGAATTCAGCGAGATGCCCTTTGAGACCTATGCAATAACTACCACTGCTACAAATACTTCTTCTGTACAATTTGTAACGGCGCCCATCGCAAATGCTGACCTGCCGGTGAGCGATCCGTTGGCTTATTGTAAAACTGTTTTGCCCGATTTGGTAACTCCATGTTACGTTGTTGGTGATGCCCTTGCTGCCGGAAGCAATTCCGGACCACTTGCTTCACTTATTTTCTTTCCATATAGCGCCTCAGGACAAGGCAGCCCCCCGATTGAACTAGCTACCACTGCCGAAACCGGCAGCATTTGGGGGGGAGTATATCATCGGCAGGATCAAAAATTATTTTACAGCGCTCTCCTGAAAAGGCATGCAAGCCTGGGTCCGCTCGGGCTGGGTGGAATTTACATGACCGACCTGTCGAGCGGCACCCCGGTTACGAGTTCTTACCTGAACCTGAGTCAGTTTGTCAAGCTAAGCAGCACTGCCGATAGCCTTGCTTTACTAAATAGAAATTTGCCCGTAGATTTTGTGCAGCCTAGTCTCGACTCGGCTGCGTTTCGGTTGACTGGCAAAGTGGGACTTGGCGGCATGGCGCTTTCGCCGGATGAGAAGAAAATGTGGGTAGTGAATCTGTATGAAAAAACGCTGGTTCAGATAAATATCGGTGCGCCGGTTCGTCCGGGCAATCAACTAACAGCCGCTGATATAACGTCCTTTTCCATCCCAAATCCTGGATGTGTACTTGGGGAAGCCCGTCCATGGGCGGTGGAGTATCAGCAGGGATCGCTGTACGTAGGGGTTACCTGCGATGCACGTCAGGCGGGTAGTACACGGGCAAACCTCCGGGCGTATGTTTATCGCTTTGATCTGAAAACCATGCAGTTTATTTCCACGCCGGTCATCAGCGAAGCCCTCAGCTACCGCAAAGGGTGGGTACATGCAGGCGTGCCACAAAGCGAATATTGGGAGCCCTGGACCGACCAATGGAGCGACCTCACCACTTCATTACTGACCGAAGTTGGCGGTGTTTCGTACTACCGGGCTTCCCGCCCACAGCCAATTCTTTCAGATATTGCCTTTGATACCGACGGCTCCCTGATTTTGGGACTTATGGATCGCACCGGTAACCAAACTGCCCGCAATCAGTGGAGTGTGCCTGCCACCTCAGGATTGTACAGCGGCTACATAGGTGGCGATATTTTGCGGGCACAAGCGCATGCAGATGGTACCTACGCACTTGAAAGTAACGGTACATCCGGCCTGCGTGTTGGATGCGGCGTTGGAAATAATCAAGGCCCGGGCGGTGGTGAATTTTACTGTGCTGATTTTTACCGTGACGTGTTTAGTGGCGATACCATTCAGCAGGAAACCTTCATGGGATCTTTGCTGGTAGTACCCGGCAATGATGAGGTTATTGCCTCGGTCATTGAGCCGTTTACGGTGTGGTCGGGTGGAATGGCGTGGTTTAGCAACCAATCCGGAAACCGTACCAAAGCCTACGAGATTTATAACGGAGAGGGGCCTCAGCTGCAATACGCCGGAAAGTCAAACGGATTGGGGAGTATTCAGGCCTTGTGTGAAACAGCTCCGCTGCAAATTGGAAACCGAATTTGGATCGACGCCGATCAGGACGGTATTCAAGATCCTGACGAACTTCCGCTGGCCAATGTACAGGTGGCACTTTTTGATTCAACTGGAAATCTAAGTGGGGCTACTCAAACCAATGCCGCCGGTAATTATCTGTTCGAAGGTAATGACTTAAAACCCAATACTACCTACTATCTGATAGTTGGAACAAATGGAAATTTGGCTCAGTTTGACAAAACCACCGAGACTCTGACCATTAACACGATTCCCTATAAACTTACGTCGGCAAACGTTGGTGAAGGACCTAATGCCGATCTGAACGACTCGGACGCACAACTCGCCACCGGACTTCCGGCAGCCCTCAATGGTTTCCCTTACGTACGGGTGCAAACCGGTGCGCCCGGACAAAATAACCCAAACTATGACATTGGGTTTATCTCCTGTTGGCTTGAACCACTGCCTGATACCACGGTTTGTCAGGGTGTTACGTCGGTTCAGTTGCCAGCTGCCGAGGCAGGTCAGCTCTGGACGGCAGGTAGCGGAAATCCTTCTCCGGCCACTATTTCCAATACGGGACTTATCAATGGGATGATCAATGCAGGAACTTACGCTTTTATTTTAAGTCAGGGAACTACCTGTACGGATACTGTACGGGTGATCGTAAATGCCAAACCAAATGTGATGTCCATGATCGAACGCCCAACCTGTACGGATCTAACCGTTAATCAGGATGGCAAGATTTCGGTATCTGGTTTTTTAGCCGGCCAAACCTTCGACCTGAGCCTTGGCGCAACGTTTACATCGTCTATGTTCGGTTCTCCACAGCCGATTCCGGGAAACGGTACTTTGGTCAGCGACCTTCAAAATCCGGCAACAGTTAGTCAGGCGTACACCCTTCGGATTTATGGCGAAACGGGTTGCACCCAAGACATCGCTCTCACGCTCATGCGCCGCGATTGTGCCTGTGGTGACGTGCGGTCCCTATGTATACCAATTACAACCCGAATTATTAAGAAATAGCGCTGGAATTATATATCGTGCTTTGTTACCTAAAGAAAACTGGTGCTTTCATGCGAAAATACCAGTTTTTTATTTTTTGATAGGCGAAGAAAATTACTTAATTAGTTGTTTCAAACGCCCCTGATACGATTGTAAATAATTTCTTTTGGTATTTTCATTGAGAAAAGAAGCCGCTACCATTTTTTCAATTGAATCTGATTTGGAAGTCATCAATGCAAGTATTGATTGAAAACTCTTTTCACTTATTTCTGCAAGTTCTGCTAGTTTAGCAAATTGTAAACTAATTTTTCCCTGTGCTACCTTTGCAGGTAATAACCCCTCGGTTAAGGCAAAATCCTGATCCTCGATATGGATGCGACTATTTAGCAAATCATAGGACGGACTTAAACGGTAATCACCCATGGGAGTTTCCAGAATAGAGAAATTTTTGAAGTGTGCATCTCCGTTTGAAAAGAGATAATTAAATAGTACTATTTTTAAAAGCTTTGGTGCTTCTACCTTGTATGTAGATAAATATTTTTTCATTAATTCAAAAAACATTAAATAATTCCCCGCATATTTATAATGCTCTCCATGCGTTTGTGGTGTTCTTTCAGCCAAAGATGCAAAATCATCCTGTGCCCATTTTGTGCCGTCATCTTTTACATCAAAGCGCTTGGTTATGTAGGCAGGAGCGCCATTTTTAAAAAATATCAAGGCATTCTCGGCTGTCTCTATGCCGTAAATCTGACGGGCAATTTGCATCGTTAGATGTTCATTAGCAGGCATTTGTTCTGCTTTTCTACCAGCACCCGGAATCGGTTTCAGAATATACGTACCGCTTTCTCCCTCCTCGACAAGCCTCAATTTGTTCTTATCAAGTAAAACCGAAAACTTTTCCTGTACACCTGAAATCGACATCCGTTTTCGATTTACTTCAAATAGTTCATCTGTTTCGGGGTTGGATGATGGCGCTTCATAGGGCAATACATGGTATACTTTTTTACCATGAAATACTCTCTTCAAAGCCGTAGGGCTATACGTATCAAAACCATAAGATAACGTACCGGGACAATTTTCAATCAACAATTGAGGATTAAAAATTGAAAAAGCAGCTTGATCGTTTTTTAATTTACTCATGGGTTTTAATAGATTATTACCTGTAAAGAGTATTTATTTATAGCCTTTTAATGATGGGTGAATTAAATTGTAAATGTCAGGCTGAGCGTACAGGGCCGCCTGGCGGTCGAAGCCAGTCTGCCAACGGGCTTCGACCGCAGTGGCGGCCGCTTCGCTCAGCCTGACAAATTCCTCAAACTCAAACTTTTCTTTACGGGATTATTCACCGATCAATAATGATAAATAAGTATAGATATAAATTACTGGTATTCGTCCAGAAATAGCACTTGATAAAAATCTATTATTCATCAATCTTAACAACTCTTACTGCTCCAATGCTATCATTTTTCGCAGTTGTCATCAGCAATCCAAAGTAGTCGTCCTGATCAATCCTGTTTAACTTACAGGCCACCTGTTTGTTAGAACCTTCGGGAAGCATATTAAAAAAAAAGGGGAAGAGAAATTCTGAATAAAATTCCCGTCGGTTTTTTGGCAATGTGAGACTTATACTTTGCTTAGTAGCATCGGCTATCCAATAATCGTGATAACGAAATACGAATGAACCGTCGTCGTGTTGAGTTAAAATACCCGCTTCCTTATTCTTGAATATTATGGCTGCACTTCTCATGAATCAGGCGTTATATTTTTGACCTTCAGGCTTATCTCTAAGCCCAAAACATCCGCAACTTTTTGGAGCGTTTGCAGCGTAGGATTTCCTTTGCCGCTTTCAAACTTTTTCAGGGTTCTTAATCCAACGCCCGACAGTTCAGCCAATGTTTCCTGCGTTACCTGCAATACCTGCCTGCGTTCTTTTATTTGTTTAATTATCTCCGTAAAGTGCATTATATGGCATTTTTTTGTGTAAATATACATAAGTTTAATTAAAATTCAACCATAAGTGCAGTTTAAGGCACTATTTCATGAGATTAATTCTTCCCTGTGAAATTCTACAAACGATTCACTCATCAGATTCTACGATTCATCAGATTTGTGACAAAAAATAATCGCTTCTTGCAGACCTTTGGTTTATAAAAAAGGCCATTCTCTATGAAAATTGATCGGATTCAACGTTTCGAGTTGTACATATTTATTGCTGTGTTGGGTTTAAACCTGTTGTTAGGCGTTCTTGCGGGACAAAAAGACTACGCCCTGCTTCGCCAATTGACTTTTGTGGGCTCAGCTAGTGTACTGATTTGGTTTTCGTTAAGGCAAATGGGGCCTTATCTCGTTCGTCGGGCCGATCAGTTTAACCCGCAGGTAGGTGCACTCTTCATTATCGGAATCGCCCTGCTGACGGGCGGGGCCGTTGGCCTTGGGCTGATTTTGCTGTGGCGATTTGCGGGAGGCTACACGCAGTTGCCGGGCGTCAGTTCGCTAGTGGCTAATTTTATGTCTTTTGGCATTATTTCCGCTTTAATTACCTCTATATTTATTTTAGGAGTCTTTTTAACCCGACGCAAAACCTCCTTGCTTGAAGAAGAAAAACTAAAACAGGCGTTGTTGAAAGCTGAATTTGATTCACTAAAAAATCAGGTAAATCCTCATTTTTTGTTCAATTCACTCAATATTCTCAGTGCGCTCATTCCCGAGGACCCCGAAAACGCGGTGCAGTTGGTTGAAAAATTATCGAAAGTCTTTCGCTATAATTTACAAAACAGTCCCCGCAGTACAATTGAACTCAGTACGGAACTGAAAATTGTTGAATCCTACCTTTTTATACACAAAATGCGGTTTGGCGATAATCTTCACTACACCTTTGAATTGGACGAAGCCCTGGCATCACACCTTTTTATAGTGCCGCAGGGGCTGCTTACACTCGTAGAAAATGCCATCAAGCACAACGAATGCTCAGCTATGAAACCACTCACGATCAGCATTCAGGCCGATGAGGATTACGTATCGGTTGCCAATTCGTATCAGCCCCGGCGACTGCTTGCCGGGGAGTCGACGGGCATAGGGCTGGCCAATCTGAAAAGCAGGTATGCAATGCTGACTTCTGATCCAATTCTGCTGGAAAGCGATCCGGCTGCTTTTGTGGTGAAAATCCCGTTACTAAAAAGCTAGATTTAAGAAGAGAATAGTTGAAATATATAACCGATTGTATGAAAATAGTATTAATTGAAGATGAGCCACTGGCAGCTAAACGGCTGGAAGGAATGATTCGGGCAATTGAGCCGAAGGTAACTGTGCTCGCCCGACTCGACAGCGTTCGTGAGAGTGTCCTTTGGTGCAACCAAAACGAAGCTCCCGATCTTATTTTTATGGATGTGCAGCTTGCCGATGGCTTGTGTTTTGAAATATTTCAAGAAACCGAAATACGAAGCCCCATTATTTTTACTACCGCTTACGACGAATACGCGCTGCGGGCCTTTAAGGTAAATAGTATCGATTATTTACTCAAACCCATTGACCCTGATGAGTTAAGGGATGCAATTGTAAAGTTTAATGCGCAGCGGGCTCCACAAAATCAGGAGCAGGTGCGCCCCAACCTTGATCAGCTGCTGCGGACAATGGCACCGCCTTCGTATAAAAATAGATTTTTACTCAAAACAGGAACTCGCTTTGAGGTGGTCGAAACGCGCGACATCCTATATTTTTATGCAGAAGATAAAGTAGTTTTTATACAGACCGCAGCCAATCAGCGGTATCTGATTGAAGACACGCTGGATGAACTGGAAAAAAAGATGGATCCGCAGGCATTTTTCAGAGCTAATCGACGCTACCTGACGCATTTGTCCGCAATTGAACGAATTGAGCCTCATTTCAACGGAAAATTAGCTCTTCGATTAAAGTACCGACCCTGGGAAGAAGAGATATTTGTGAGTCGTGATAAAGCCGATGGATTCAAAAAATGGCTCGATAGTTAGCAGTTTTTGTTTTTTTCTACTACCGTTTTTTGGACTTTATTTAGTTTTTGGTTGTCCACATTCATTTGAAGTTACCGGACTTATGCCTAGTTTTGTCAGCGAAAAGTATGGATGCTTGTGCGTAACAAACCAAAACAATAGGTGAAGATATTAGGAATTTCGGCCTTCTACCACGATTCGGCAGCGGCACTAATTGATAATGGTGAAATTGTGGCTGCGGCCCAGGAAGAACGTTTTACACGTAAAAAACATGATCCCGGTTTTCCTTCCCATGCGGTACAGTTTTGCCTTGAATATGGAGGAGTAACTATTAATCAACTTGATGCAATTGTCTTTTATGACAAGCCACTGCTCAAATTTGAACGTTTGCTTGAAACCTACTACGCCTTTGCGCCAAAGGGAATCCGCTCGTTCATTACGGCAATGCCGGTTTGGATCAAAGAGAAAATGTTTCTCAAACGGCTGATTAATGAAGAGCTCGTCAAGCTGGGATATGACAAGAAAAAGCCCGTCAAAATTCTTTTCCCCGAACACCATCTCTCGCACGCGGCGAGTGCGTACTATCCTTCCCCCTACGAAAAGGCGGCGATTCTGACCGTCGACGGAGTAGGCGAGTGGGCTACGGCTTCTATTTGTTTAGGCGAAGGAAAGGATATTACTATTCTTAAAGAACTGCGTTTCCCGCATTCACTGGGTCTTTTGTATTCAGCGTTTACCTATTTCCTGGGTTTTCGGGTAAATTCGGGAGAATATAAACTGATGGGACTTGCGCCTTACGGCAACCCAAGCTCACCCGATGTAGATCGCTACGTAGACAGTATTCTGAAAGAACTTATTGAACTAAAAGACGATGGTTCGGTATGGCTCAATCAGGAATATTTTGACTACGCTACGGGGCTCAAAATGGTGAATGAAGGAAAATGGGAAGCGCTCTTTGGATTCAAAAAACGAAATCCCGAAGATACCCTGGAAGCCGAACACTGTAATCTTGGATTAGCCATTCAGCGCGTGACCGAAGAAGCCGTGATTTTGATGGCCAAAGAAGCCAAACGCCTCACGGGTGCCGATTATCTGTGTATGGCCGGAGGGGTAGCGCTCAACTGCGTGGCCAATGGCAAAGTGCAGAAAGCGGGCGTATTTAAAGATGTATTTATTCAGCCGGCTGCCGGCGATGCAGGTGGAGCTCTTGGAGCCGCTCAGGCCGCTTATCATATCTTTTTTGGTCAGGAGCGCAAGGTAACCTGGAAGGGCGATGCCATGCGTGGCTCTTATTTGGGGCCAACATTCTCGGATTTGGATGTGGAGCTGACCGCCAAAAAATATTCAGCGGTTTATACGCATTACGAAGATTTTAAAGAATTAAGTAAAGATGCTGCCCGTCTGCTTTCGGAAGGCAACGTGGTTGGCTGGGTGCAGGGCCGGATGGAATTTGGTCCGCGGGCACTGGGTGGTCGCAGTATTTTGGGGGATCCCCGGAATTCGGAGATGCAGAAGAAATTGAACCTCAAAATCAAATACCGCGAATCTTTCCGCCCGTTTGCTCCGTCAGTTCTGGCCGAGGAATGTGCCGATTACTTCGACTACGACGGCATTTCGCCCTATATGCTTCTGGTACATCCCGTAGCCGAAAGTCGCCGCAAGCCCCTTCCCGACAATTATGACGGACTGGATCTTCGGGATAAATTATACTTCTTGCGCTCCGACCTTCCGTCAATCACGCACATCGATTATTCGGCCCGGATTCAGACGGTTCACAAGGAAACGAACCCCCGCTACTGGGAATTGATTAATGCTTTCAAAGACCTAACCGGTTATGCGGTAGTAGTCAACACGAGCTTCAACGTTCGTGGAGAACCGATCGTTTCAACGCCAAACGACGCTTACCGCTGTTTCATGCGCACTGAAATGGACTACCTCGTGGTAGGAAACTACATCTTCGACAAGCGCCAACAGCCTGAGTGGCAGGAAAAAGATAACTGGCAGGAAGAGTTTGTACTTGATTAGGCAGGAATTCAGGCGATATAAGAAAAATTAGTTGGCATGGCCTCAAAAATCGTAACGAGTTGTATTCGGCTTCTCCTGCTGTCAGTGCTGTTTGTGTTTCTTTTCTACCCTGATAAGTTTCACCTCGTACTCGACTACCCCGGCAGGCCCCAAAGCGATAGTTTTTATATTCGTTTGGCAAAGTCCGTTTTCTGGCTTTTGCTGATGATCGAAATCCTCCGTATTTTTTATTATGGAGTTGTCAAAAGTAAGGCCAAAGGGTTGGCTGCCAATGTTGTTACACTCGTTGTGCCGCTGATTGTGGTTCTTATTTTTCTTGAAATGATTTTCATGTACGTTCCGCAAAGCCACGAAGGGGTGCTTTCCAAGGCATCGCAAATTTGGTGGGAAAAGTACTGGAAGCCTGTAAATGCCCAAAATTACCGCGACCGGGAGATTCTGAATGATACAACCAAGAAAGCAGTGTTGGTCATCGGCGATTCGTTTGCTGCGGGACATGGGCTCGAAAATCTGGACGAACGGTTTTCCAATCAGTTGGAAGCAAAGCTTGGGGCAAACAACCACGTGGTGTATAATTTGGGCGTATCGGGCTCTGATACCCGCGACGAAGCAGCAAGGCTCATGCGCTATCCTGTCAAACCGGATGTGATTGTGCTGCAATATTTTCCAAACGATATTGAGAAAGTGGCCCGCGAAAAAGGGTTGACACTCACTGGCGCCGAACCCTACGCCGACCTGACAGGCTCATGGGCTACGCTGGTCAAACGGTTTTATTTACCTAATTTTGTATACTGGCAACTGCCTCATACTGCGTTTAGTACCTTTGAAGAGTTTGTAAATAAAGCGTATACTGACACCACGGTTCTAAATGCCCACTTCCGCGACTTATCGGTTATGCTTGATTATCGCGACAGCAGCCGGGCCGAGATGTACGCCGTGTTTGTTCCGTTTTTGTTTCAGTTGGACAAAAGCGCAGCCTACACCAAACCGGTAGAAGACTTTTTAAAGAGTCGGGGTGTTACGGTGGTGCGGCTTACCGATGGAGTGGCAAAAATTGCGGACAAAGATCGGGTAGTTGGTAAAAATGATGGACATGCCGGTCCGGCCGTAAATACCCTCATGGCCGAACGAGTCTTTGAGGCAATGAAGAAAAAGAGCAACTAACAAAAGCCCTGAAAGGGCGCAATACACCAGCACAGGGTGCAGCCCTGTGGGTGTTGGTAGGGTGGACGTAGTTGGGTGTTGGCAGAAGGAAAAGAAAAAGGAAAATAAAAAGAGCAATCCACAAAAGCCCTGAAAGGGCGCAATACACTAGCACA
>NZ_SMJU01000014.1:0-42806 GCF_004348825.1 Arundinibacter roseus | reverse complement strand
TTGGGTGTTGGCAGAAGGAAAAGAAAAAGGAAAATAAAAAGAGCAATCCACAAAAGCCCTGAAAGGGCGCAATACACTAGCACAGGGTGCAGCCCTGTGGGTGTTGGTAGGGTGGACGTAGTTGGGTGTGAGCAGAAGGAAAAGAAAAAGGAAAATAAAAAGAGCAATCCACAAAAGCCCTGAAAGGGCGCAATACACCAGCACAGGGTGCAGCCCTGTGTACAGTAACGTGATTGCGAGGTTTTATAATACCGGGACATCCCAATAATAAGTAAGGACGTATTTAATAACACATTAAGGATAAAATACTATGGATTTTTTAAAAGACTTGTTCTCGTTCATGAAGGAACGTAAAAAGTGGTGGTTGGCCCCCGTAATTTTTGTTTTATTGCTGATCGGCGTACTGATCGTCATTGGCGGAGGTTCGGCTGTTGCACCGTTTATTTATACCTTATTTTAAGTCGTATTTTTAGTCAGGTTGGTGGTTTATAGGTGCCGACCTGACTTTGTTTTTAGCTTTTCAAAAGTAGTCTTATGAGTGAAGCAGACAAATCCAAAGCCCAATTGGTGATCGTCACCGGATTGGTCGTGATTTATTTTATTTTCGGTTCCCGTTTTCCGTACCTGCTCTATGCAGCCGGTGCTGTTGGAGTCATTAGCATTGCCGTTCCATTTTTGGGCGATTTGATCGTGAAAGGCTGGTACAAACTGGCTGAAATTCTGGGAGCAATTAACGGACGTATTTTACTTTCCATTATTTTCTTCCTGATTCTTTTCCCTATTGCAGTACTTTCGCGGATGGGTCGCAAAAATCCACTTTCTCTGAAAAAAGAAAAGAGCGGGTCGGCTTTTACCGAAAGGAATCATTTGTATACCGCAAAGGATTTAGAGCAGGTTTGGTAAAAACTGCTCCTATTATAAAATGTGTAGATCGGATTCAGCTTCGTGCCTGAATCCGATCATACAAAAGTTGTAAAATCCCGTCTTTCAGGCCCACATCTGGTACGTGGATAATCTCCGCTCCGGCCCACTTCATGGCCGACAGGTAAATATCCCCCGCCGGAACGATCACATCCGCACGGTCAGGATTGAGCTGTAATTTGTGAATCCGCTCTTGCAGCGTAAACCCGGCAATGTAGTTGCGCATGCGCTTTATTTCATCAATGCTTGCCGAGCTTTGGGTTAATTTTGACGAAAGATCAAATAACTTATTGATGTTCCCGCCCGTCGCTACGCCCTGAATCGGCAAAGCAGAATCAACATTTTCTTCAATCCATTCTTTTACTTTCTCCCATGCATTGGATGACTCTTTGCCTTCCAGCAAACGCACCGAACCAAGTTTGAATGACCTGGCAGCCAGTTTTACGCGGTCTTTGTAAAGGTTCAGTTCGGTGCTTCCGCCGCCTACATCAATGTGAATAAACTGTCCATCGCCCAGCGATTTTACCACCACATTGTTGACCAACTCGGCTTCCCGCTGACCATTGATAATTTGGATATGAATGCCTGTGCGTTCTTCGATTCGCTGACGTACTTCGAGGCCGTTATCAGCTTCGCGCATCGCCGACGTGGCGCAGGCCATGTGACCATCAACTTCGTGAAGTTCCATGAGCAATTGGTAAGCAAGCATGAGTTTCATCATGCGATCTTCGCTGAGAGGCGAAATCCGTCCCTCATTGAACACGTCGTGCCCGAGTCGCAAAGGAAAACGTACGTATTCTACTTTTTTAAACCGGGTGTTGCCCCCGTCGTGCAATACAGACGAAATCTGCATGCGTGCACCGTTGGAGCCAATATCTATGGCAGCTAATTTCAAGGCTTTTGATTAAGTTTAAATCCTAACTCCAAAATTAGGGTTTTAGACCAAATTATGCCATTTTTAAGCTATATCGGTTTGCCGATCAATAACTTTTTGTACTGCCAAATTCATACAATACCTTAACTCTAAGCCCCACGGAGGTACGTTGACGCAGGTACGAAAAGGTATTAAATTTTGTATTCAGGAAGGAGTCTACCTGCAACACAATGGGAGACCAGCGTTTTTCAATTCCTGCCGAAACCACAGCATTATTTATAAGAGGAAACGACATAGTTCTTTCCTTGCTTTCCTGGCCAAAATCCTGACTGGGCCGTTCAAAATCATAGGTTAAAGTCTGATTGGCCCGGAGGTTAAGATTCGTACCTGCGGTCATGAAATAGCTGAAATTACGAGTAAGGTCGCCACGGTAAGCTACCGATAGTGGAATCTGCAGGAGCGTGGTTCTGGTATTAATATTGAATATCCGAAAATTCGGCGGTAGCCGATCGGCGTGCTCTTTTCTAAAATCCTTCTTCATATCGTCCCGAAATGTTTTTTCGGTAAAGAATTTTTGAGGTTCCAGTCGTTGCCAGGCTAAGCCACTCTGAATACCCCACCGTTTGCCCAATAAAACCTCATAGGCAAGAGAAAATGTGTTCGTAGGACCTTCCCATTGCTGCGCTAAGCCGGCTCGAAAAGGCAGGCCAAAATCAGGCACAATTCGTTCTGTTTTCTGTTCTTTCGCTGATTTCTGAGGAGCCGTAGCTTTTTGGTCAGCGTAGGCTTGTTGGGTGTTGGTGGTAGTTAAAAGCAGGTTGTTTTTTTTCTGCGGAATTCTGGAAGTCAGACGTTTTTGCAGTCGATCATGTTGAATCAGAAATTCCGAAGGTTTCAAAAATTCCAGATCGCCAAGAATTATTTTGTCAGAACTATTTTCCTGCATGGCCAAAGCCGGAGAATCATTTTCTTTTTCAGAAAGAAGTGATTTTTCATTCATATTTCCGGGAAAGTTAGACTCCCTTGCGCGAACAATGGATTCCTGAGTAACATTCTCAGCTGATGAACCTGACTGAGCAGTCATCTCCTGCCTGCGTTGGGGAGTTGAAATATTTCCGGCAAGTGATTGTTTATCAGTAGATAACTGCTTTCCAGTGTTTTCTGTGGCTACCGGTTCTGCTGCTTTTTTGTCTACCTCATTTCGAGAAAGATCTTCTGCTTCCGGAAGACGGTCGCGGTATATAGTCTGACGTTCTACTACATAAATCGTGTCTCGCGGAGGCATTGCCGAAGCCGCAGGTGGTGTTATCTGCTGCTGCAAAACCTGAGTTTTGAGCGCAGCCATTTCTTTTTCCAGTGACTTATTGACCTTTACCTGTTGGGTATAGAGCGCCAAAACCACGACCGTAGTGGCAGCCGCTGCGGCATAGCCGAGCCACTGACCATAGGTTTGTAGGAAACCCGGCGATGCGTGCTTTTGCCGAAAAGCCTGCAGCTTCCTCCAATCCTGTTCTGTATAGTCAGGTTGAATCCCTTCTAGTTTGCGGCGTAAAGTTTCTTCAAATTTGTTAGTTTTCATTTCTCTTAAAGGACTGTATTCCCAAATCACTCGGAAAAAGATCGGGATAGTACTGTTTAATCAAATGTTGTAGCCGGGCCCTTGCCCGTACATAGTGCGACCGGACCGTGGCCTCGTTGATGCTTAAACTGTCTGCGATTTCGCGGTGATTGTAACCATCAATGGCATACATCATAAAAACGGTTCGGTATACGGGTCTTAGCATTTGTATAAGTTCAAGAATTTCGTCAGCCGTAATTTGTTCTAAAATCTGATCGTCGAAGCGAGGGTAGGGTGCATCTTCAAGCGTAATAGTATCGCGGTGGTGCTTTCCGTGTTTTCGGAAATAACTGATGGCCGTATTGACCATAATCGTACGCAGCCATGGCTTAAACGGCTGATTGGGATCGTATCGGCTAAGATTTTGAAAGACTTTCAGAAAACCTTCATTTAGCACTTCTTCGGCTTCTTCCCGCGAAGAGCTATACCGAAGACTTACACTTTTGGCATAACTAAAATACTGCCTGAATAGTATCTGCTGTGCCTGACTATTACCGTCAATGCATGCTTTGATAACGCTCTCGAAGTCGTTTTCTGAGAAATGTATTTTTTTTCTGAACAGCAAGGCGGGTAAAATAGAGTTGTGCGTTTGATGAATCCTTACGCAGTGTCACGGTAAAGTGTTGCATAAAGTTGAGTAGAATTTTAAATAAAAAATAAACTGAAAAAGAATTGAATCAGGCTGCCACAGATTTATGACTTGCTCCGTATGGTGTATTTGAATCCGGATTCACCTCAGTATTTATTTTATCCCGTACCAAAAACCTGGTTTATGTTTATGAAAAAATCCCTGTTAATTCTCGCTGCTTTTTTGGGTTTGTTTATGATGAGCTGTCAGCCTGACGCCGTAAGTCCTCTCGACGAAACTGCTTTTGAAGATGTCCTTTTTTCGGCCGCCCGCTACTCTGCTGAGGCTGACTCAACCACCAAATCTACCTGCAAAGGAAAACTGACAGAATTGGCTGCGGCTGATATTCCTGCGGCAATTACTACGTACATTACCACAACCTATGCGGGGGCTACCGTGAAATTTGCCGGAACAGACGCCGCCGGAAATGTGGTAGTAGGACTCACACTTGCGGACGGAACGGCCAAAGGATTGCTCTTTGACAACACCGGAAGTTTTCAGAAAGAACTCGCTCGTTATAAGCAGCATGCGAAGTTGACCGAAGTAGCCACAGCTGATTTGCCTGCGGCAATTACGGCCTACGTAACGGCAAACTATTCCGCAGCTACCATTAAACATGCAGGCACCAATGAAGCCGGACAATTTTTTGTGATGTTGAGCACGGACATGAAACCCATTGTTCTTGTCTTTGAAGCCGATGGGACATTCGTGCAGCAAATAGAAGCTCCCAAAAAGCATGGCCGTAAAAAAGGCCGTTGATTCGGATTTATTAGTAAGTACAAGAGTGCGTTTGAACGGGGAAACAACCACAAGTTGTTTCCCCGTTCTTGGTTAATCGCGCGACTGAACTACCTGAATTTCAGACTGATTTTTGATTTCGCCCATCACAAACAGACTATGTGTACTGCCGATATTTTCCAGAGAACCCAGCTTTTGCATCAGAAAACGCTGATACTCCGGCATATCATTGACCAGAATCTTTAACAAAAAATCATAATCGCCCGAAATATTAAAGCATTCCAGTACTTCCGGAATCGCCATGATGGCTTCTACAAATTTTTCGCCCATTGCCAGCGAGTGTTCTTTTAAAGCGATATTGCAAAAAACCATCAGCTTCTTGCCCACTTTTTCCCGGTCAATCAGGGCTACGTATTTTTTTATAATTCCTTCCTTTTCCAGACGCCTTACACGCTCATAAACAGGAGTATAGGAGAGGTTGAGGCGGGCGGCCAACTCTCGGGTTTTGAGCGTGGCGTCTTCCTGTAAATAGTGCAAAATGGCGCGGTCGGTATCGTCCAGAATGTGCATACGGTTTAGCTTTGAGTTGGAATAAATTGGTGGACAAGGCCCAGTTCCGGTAAGTGATTTTGGTAGATAATTTTTCTAATTAATCTGCAATTTCAATACTTGTCAGGTAAAAAACACTTCAATATCATTAATAAGCAGATAGAATATCCAATAATATAGAAAAATTCCCGAAAAGCTGCGATTGGTCGTAATTTTGTCTGTATTATAAACCCGCAGGAAGTTCCGGCTCAGGAGCTTCGGGTTGCTTTTGAGGCTATCTATTTATTCCCATGACAACGAGTACAAAAACAAACATTCGCGAAATTCTGAACCATCGTATTCTTGTGCTGGACGGCGCAATGGGCACGATGATCCAACGCTATAAACTGGAAGATGAAGACTACCGCGGCGAACGGTTTAAAGACTGGCCGCATGATGTCAAAGGTAATAACGACCTGCTTTCGCTGACCCGGCCTGATATAATCAAGGAGATTCACGCGGCCTATTTTGAAGCAGGTGCCGATATTGCCGAAACCAATACATTTTCGGGGACCTGGATTGCGATGGCCGACTATTCCATGGAAGAGTTTGTCTATGAGCTCAACTATGAGTCAGCCCGGCTGGCACGCGAAGTGGCCGATGCATTTACGGAGCAGCAGCCGCACAAGCCCCGCTTTGTGGCGGGCTCTATGGGGCCCACCAACCGCACCGCCTCGCTGTCGCCGGATGTGAATAATCCCGGCTATCGGGCCATTTCGTTTGATCAGCTGGTGGATGCGTACTATGAACAAATCAGGGGTTTGGTTGACGGTGGAGTTGATTTGCTTTTGGTCGAAACCGTATTTGACACCCTGAACGCCAAAGCAGCACTATTTGCCATTGATACTTTTTTTGTAAAAAATCCACAGCACGAACCCCTGCCGATCATGGTGTCCGGCACGATTACGGACGCTTCGGGTCGTACACTGTCGGGGCAAACTACCGAGGCATTTCTGACGTCAGTTTCGCACCTGCCATTGCTTTCCGTCGGCCTGAACTGCGCCCTTGGTGCCGATTTAATGCGCCCCTACGTGCAGATTCTGGCCAATGAATCACCGTTTTTTACCTCCGCTCACCCCAACGCCGGTCTTCCCAACGAAATGGGCGAGTACGACGAAACGCCCGAACAAATGGGCGAGGTGATCGAAGGATTTTTGAAAGATAATTTAATCAATATTATCGGCGGTTGCTGCGGCACTTCTCCGTCGCATATCCGGGTGATTGCCGATTTGGCCGCCCGCTACCGCCCCCGGCCTCTGCCGGAATTTGAAAAAAATATGAAACTCTCCGGGCTTGAACCGGTGAAAATTACGCCCGCTACCAATTTTGTCAACATTGGCGAGCGTTGCAACGTAACGGGTTCCAAGAAATTTGCCCGACTCGTCCGGGAAAGCCGGTACGACGAAGCCCTCAGTATTGCCCGCGAACAGGTAGAAAGTGGCGCACAGATTATTGATATAAACCTGGACGAAGGCATGATCGACGGTGCCGAAGCCATGAAAACATTTTTGAACCTGATTGCGGCCGAACCGGATATTTCCCGCGTTCCGATCATGATCGATTCGTCGAAGTGGGAGGTAATCGAAGCGGGCCTGAAATGCGTACAAGGAAAAGCCATTGTGAATTCTATTTCGCTGAAAGAAGGCGAAGAAAAATTTAAGGAATCAGCCCGCACAGTACTTCGCTACGGTGCAGCAACGGTCGTTATGGCTTTTGACGAAACCGGGCAGGCCGATAATTTTGAACGACGGGTCGAAATCTGCTCCCGGGCTTACCGGATTCTGGTGGAAGAAGTTGGATTCCCAGCCGAGGACATCATATTTGATCCCAATATCCTGACCGTTGCTACGGGCATGGAAGAACATAATAACTACGCCGTAGATTTTATTAACGCCACCCGCTGGATCAAGCAAAATCTGCCGCACGTAAAAGTTTCTGGCGGAGTCTCCAACGTATCGTTTAGTTTTCGGGGCAACGAGCCCATCCGGGAGGCTATTCATACGGCCTTTTTATACCACGCTATCAAAGCCGGGCTTGACATGGGAATTGTAAATGCCGGACAAATTGGAATTTATGATGAAATCCCCAAGTCTACGCTTGAACTGGTTGAAGACGTACTGCTTAACCGTCGTCCAGACGCAACGGAACGTCTCGTAAGCTTTGCCGAAACCATTAAAGATAAAGGCAAAACCCAAACCGGCCCCGACTTGTCGTGGCGGGAGTTGCCCATCAAAGAGCGGATCACGCATGCGCTCGTCAAAGGGTTTTCGGATTATGTAGATATTGATGTAGAAGAATGCCGTCATTTGTTTAGTCGCCCGCTCGAAGTGATCGAAGGCCCGCTCATGGATGGCATGAACGTCGTCGGTGATTTGTTTGGCGAAGGAAAAATGTTCCTGCCGCAGGTGGTGAAATCGGCGCGGGTGATGAAAAAAGCCGTGGCCTATCTGCAACCCTTTATTGAAGCCGACAAAAGTGTCGAAGCCAAAGCCGTCGGAAAAATCCTGCTGGCAACCGTGAAAGGCGATGTGCATGACATCGGAAAAAATATCGTGGGTGTGGTATTGGGCTGTAATAGCTACGAGATTATTGATCTTGGCGTGATGGTGCCAACCGACAAAATACTGGCCGCGGCCAAAGAACATCAGGTAGACATCATTGGGCTTTCTGGCCTGATTACGCCTTCTTTGGATGAAATGGTGGGCGTTGCCAAAGAAATGGAGCGACAGGGCTTTACCATTCCGCTGCTGATTGGTGGTGCCACTACCTCACGTATACACACAGCAGTCAAAATTGATCCGCACTACTCAGGACCCGTGATACACGTGTTGGATGCTTCGCGCTCAGTTCCGGTTGCGGGGCGATTGACCCAAAGTGATAAAAGTCAGACGGAGGTTTTGGCGGAGATTAAAGCGGAATATGCGCAGCTGAGAGAAGACCACGCCCGCCGAAAAACCGATAAGCAGCACCTCGACCTGGCAGCGGCCCGGGCCAATGCTGCAAAAGTGTCGTTCAGCGAATACAGCGCCCCCCGTCCGCAGTTTTTGGGTACGCGTGTGTTTGAAAATTATGATTTGACCGAAATTGCAGCCTATATCGACTGGACGCCTTTTTTCCAGACCTGGCAGTTACACGGCAAATTCCCGGCTATTTTTGAAGATAAAGTAGTAGGGCAGGAAGCGCGCAAACTGTACGAAGATGCCGCTGTATTGCTGGGAGAAATTATTCGTGACAAATCCCTGCAAGCCAAAGCTATTGTCGGTTTTTGGCCGGCCAATGCCATTGGCGACGACATTTTACTACATGATTTTGAAGAAAATGTACAGGAGGTTCCCTGCGAGCGGCACGGTTCTCATACCCATATCGAATACAAAATCAGTCGCCGAAATGCAGAAACTTCTGCTGTCGGTAGCGAACAAACCGGAGGCGAGATTGTCGCTGATACGCTAACCGTGCTGCATCACCTGCGTCAGCAAAGCCAAAAAGCGGCTAACCTGCCCAACTTTTGCCTCTCTGACTTCATTGCACCCCTCGAAAGTGGGCATACGGATTATTTAGGAGGCTTTGCCGTTACGGCGGGCATTGGCATTGAAGCGCTGCTCGAACGCTACGAACGTGAGCATGACGACTACAATAGCATCATGGTGAAATCGCTGGCAGATCGATTGGCCGAAGCATTTGCCGAATTGATGCATGCCCGGGTTCGGAAAGAAATCTGGGGCTATGCAGCAAATGAGCAGCTTGACAATGAGGCACTTATAAAAGAAAAATACCAGGGTATTCGCCCGGCGCCGGGCTATCCGGCTTGTCCGGATCATACCGAAAAACGAACGCTTTTTGATTTGCTAAACGCAGAAAATGAGGGAATTATCCTGACAGAAAGCTTTGCAATGTACCCCGCAAGTAGTGTTAGTGGCTGGTACTTTGCACATCCCGAAAGCCGGTACTTTCCGGTGGGGAAAATTTATAAAGATCAGGTGGAAGACTATGCCCGTCGAAAGGGTATGACGCTGGAAGATGCTGAAAAGTGGCTTTCACCGATTTTGGCCTACTAACCAATGGACGAACAAAACGCAATTCAACTAAAAAACGACCTGATTTCCCATTTACTGACGATTCTTGATGCACGTATGGCGGCCTCCCGGGTTGCGATGCAGGCTGCTCAGGAGTCGGCCAATGACCAAAGCAAAAGCTCGGCGGGCGATAAGTACGAAACCTCCCGATCAATGGGGCAGCTCGATCGCAACATGCATGCCCGGCAGTTTGAACAGGCCCGGCAGGATCGGACAATTCTCGAACGACTGAGTACACAACTGCCCGTTCCCGCTATGCGGGTGGTGCAGGGGAGTTTGGTGCTTTCGGCTACCCACTACTTTTTCCTGGCCGTAGGCGAAGGTGTAGTCAAGGTAGGCGACAAAACAATCCTGGCAATTTCGGTGGCTTCTCCCATAGGAAAATTACTGTATGGCAGGCAAGTGGGCGAAACGTTTCTGTTTCAAGGCAAAAAGAGTACCGTGAAGGCTATTTATTGATGTTGAAGATGTAGTGAAAAAGACATTCTGTTTTGCTATTTACATATAAAAAAATAAAATATGTAATAAAAATAGGCAAAATTCCCAAATTGGAATGTTTATTGTATAGGCAATATTAGGTTACAAAAATAGCATAATTGGTAGATACAAATTGTGCTTCAACTTGTTTAAAATTGTCAAAAATTAATCGCCTGATGTAGATTCGTCTTACATCAGGCATTTTTTTTGCTTTTGCTTCACTGTCGGAAAATCAGATAGACACTGTGTTTTAATTATCTAAGTTTGCTGATTGATAGCTATTTAAGTCTATAAACTGTTTTTTTTCTGCTAGTTGTGAGGGGTTGAAATTAGCCTTTCTGGAAAGCTTACAGAATAGTGAATAAAAGTTACTAAACTCTATTGAAGCGTTTTTAACCAAAATTTAGTTACAATAAATATTCTTTTTACTTTTCTTCTGTTGTCTGTATATGTAAATTATGTAGTAAAATGATATAAAACAAATTTTATATATAACAAAAACAAGTAAGTTAAAAATATGTAAGAATATTACCTTTATTAGTAGCAATGCGATGCAATTTGGTACATTAATTGGAAACGGACTATCCAGATTTCTCAGAAAATCGACTAGTATCCAAAGTAAACCGTTTCCAGATTATGCCAAAAAGTTTCTACCGCTTACTTGAAGCAGGTATGAAAATAGGAATGCCGCAGGAAAATCTTTTCCGGCAGCTACGCTATTTTTTCCTGATACTATTTTGTGCGGGCATGCCCGCACTCTTCCAAAACTCACAAGCTCAGGATTGTCCGCCAACTACCTCCGGCGACCCTTACATTGGGGGGCTTGTCTTTATTGACTATGCTCAGGACGGTATTTTTGATGCTGGCATCGATCAGCCTTTGTCAGCTGTGACCGTTACAGCCCTAAGTGCAACCGGAGTCGTCACCACCACTACCACCGGCGCCGACGGAAAGTATCTGTTAAGTAGTCCGAGCCTATCGGGAGGTACCACCTTTCGGGTCGAGTTTAGTAGTTTTCCTGTGGGCTATTACTCCTCTTTTGCTGGTACCGACAACAAAACCTCGGTTCAGTTTGTGAGTGTAAATAGTTGTGCTAACAACCTGGCACTGAGTAATCCCAACTTCTATTGCCAGGCAGATCCGAAATTTGTAATCAATTGCTTCGTAGAAGGCGATAATACCGGAACGGGTGATGTGCTGATTTCGATTGATAATAATGTGGTGCCTGCTGCAAATGAAGCGAATGACAAGGATCTCGTTTCGCATGAAGCCATCGCGAGTGCAATTGGTACAACCTACGGTCTAGCCTATCAGCGGCATGCCAAACTACTATTTGCGGCTTCCTATCTCAAACGATTTGCTGGCTTTGGTCCCAACGGGCCGGCGGCCATTTATAAAATAACAGATCCTGCGGATGGTAATTTATCAGGAGAACTCTTTCTGGATCTGGAAGACCTTTTTGGTGCAGGGGTAGCCGGGACTGACCCGCATAATTTTACGACGCTGTCCGGTCCTGATGTGATTGATGCCAATTCTTACGATGCGGTTAGTCGCAGGTCTTTTGGAGATTTGGAGATTTCGGATGATGGGCTAAGTCTGTGGACAATTAACCTACATGATCGCTCCCTTTACAAAATTTCATTGGGTACAGACCCCAAAAATCCGGTAGCCCCTACAAATACTTCCGAGGTAGCAGTTATTCCGCTGGCTAATCCAGCGAGCCCGTTGCCCGATATGCCCGCGGTAAATAATCTGGAAATCAGACCTTTTGGTTTAAAATTTTATAAAGGAAAATTGTACATCGGGATCGTAAATAACGGTCAGGAAGGCGGGGCGCTTCGTGGTCTCGTGTACTCCTTTGTGCCGGGTACTTCTACGTTTACCAAAGAGCTGGATTTTTCCCTGGTTTACAATCGTGGATGTGGCTTTGGACAGACACCTAACTGCTTCGGTCCGGCTAATTGGATGCCCTGGGCAAAGGGAAATATTCGTCCTCCAATAACCGTGTCCGGTTTGGGGGAAGGTGGATACCCACAACCTATACTCACTGATATTGAATTCGATGCAGCCGGGAATATGATCCTGGGCCTTAGAGATCGGTTCGGAGATCAGGAAGGGTATCAGGCTCCACAACCTACGTCTCCATTTACACTCAGAACCGGAGATGCCTTTGGCGATTATTTGAAAGCACCCATTCAAAATGGCGGAACATGGACAATCAACATGGCGGATTTTACGGATCCCAGCACGGCAAGTGGAACAAGTGAACCGGTCTTTGGAAATGATAACTATATAGACGGAAACTTTTATCATGAGGAAACGGGCCTGGGCGGGCTGGCAGTACTCCTTCGGAAAAATGAATTGGTTGCCGGATCAATGGATCCACGGGCTGCTGCTTTTTCAAATGGGATCGACTGGTTTGATCTGTCAGGAGCGAGTGTCCCACAGACTAAGGCGATTACTGTTTTGACAGGTACTGCCGGTCGGGCCTTTGGAAAAGCCTACGGTTTGGGTGAAACGGAGTTCATTTGTGATCTTCCACCCATTGAAATTGGAAATCGAGTTTGGAAAGATAGCAATCGGAATGGTATTCAGGATCCGGAGGAACCCGGAATCGACGGAGTAGAAGTGGAGTTGTATAAAGGTTCCTCCGCCACGGGATCTCCCTTAGCTACTACTACGACCGCCAATGGTGGACAGTGGTATTTTAGTACAAAAAGTATTCTGGGTGCTGGATGGACAGGCACCGGAGCCGATACGGCCTTATTGCCTACCACTGAATATGTAGTGAAAATTAAAACCCAACCCGGGACCGGTGTCCTGGCTACCTGTGAAGGATTTTCAGTAAAAGATGCAGTCAGTCCCGGTTTGTCAGATGTTGCGGATAGCGATGCAAATCCAGACGGAACGATCGTTTTCATGACTGGCATAGAAGGCGAAAATAATCACACGCTTGATTTTGGCCTACTCGAACAACGCTCTTCTCTCGGCGACTTCGTCTGGAAAGACCTGAACGACAACGGGCAGCAGGATGCCGGCGAGCCGGGTGTGAATGGCGTGAAAGTCATTCTCTGGTCAGCCGTGGGGGGTGCACCGGGTGCAAAGCTCGACTCGACGACGACCGCCGGAAACGGAGCGTATAGCTTTACGAATCTGTTGGCGGGTGATTATATTGTACAAATCGACGTAACGACGCTTCCCGATTCCTGCCTGATTTCACCGAAGCAAAACGAAGGCGGTGATGACGAAAAAGACAACGATTTTACCACCGCTGGACTTTCGCCGGTTGTAACACTTGATCCAACGCTGACTGGACTTAACAAAGACAACCCAACAATCGACGCGGGTTTGTATTCTCCCAAAGGTTCATTAGGCGATTTCGTATGGAAGGACCTGAACGACAACGGTCTGCAAGACGACGGCGAGCCGGGGGTCAATGGTGTGAAGGTAATTCTGTGGTCAGCCGTTGGCGGTGCGCCGGGTGCGAAGCTTGACTCCACCACCACCGCTGGAAACGGAGCGTATAGCTTTACGAATCTGGGTAAAGGCGATTACATCGTGCAGATTGACGTAACGACGCTTCCCGATTCGTGCCTAATTTCTTCGAAGAAAAATGAAGGTGGCGACGATGAAAAAGACAACGATTTCACAACCGAAGGTTTGAGCGAAGTTGTAACACTTGATCCAACGCTGACGGGCTTGAATAAAGACAACCCAACAATCGACGCGGGCTTGATTTCACCCAAAGGCAGCCTGGGCGACTTTGTTTGGAAGGACCTGAATGACAACGGTCAGCAGGACGACGGCGAGCCGGGTGTCAATGGTGTGAAAGTCATTCTGTGGTCAGCCGTTGGCGGTGCACCGGGTGCAAAGCTTGATTCAACGACCACCGCCGGAAACGGAGCGTACAGCTTTACGAATCTGCTGGCGGGCGATTACATCGTGCAAATTGACCTAACAACTTTACCTGATTCGTGCCTGATTTCATCGAAGCAAAATATCGGAAACGACGCAAGCGACAACGACTTTACCACCGCTGGACTTTCGCCGGTTGTAACACTTGACCCAACCCTGACCGGCTTAAGCAAAGACAACCCAACGATTGATGCAGGTTTGTATTCTCCCAAAGGTTCATTAGGCGACTTCGTATGGAAGGACCTGAATGACAACGGTCAGCAGGACGACGGCGAGCCGGGTGTGAATGGCGTGAAAGTGATTCTTTGGTCAGCTGTTGGCGGTGCGCCGGGTGCGAAACTCGATTCTACAATTACCGCTGGAAACGGAGCGTATGGCTTTACGAATCTGTTGGCGGGTGATTATATTGTACAAATCGACGTATCGACGCTTCCCGATTCCTGCCTGATTTCACCAAAACAAAACGAAGGCGGTGATGACGAAAAAGACAATGATTTTACGACCGCTGGACTTTCGCCGATTGTAACACTTGATCCAACGTTAACGGGCCTAAACAAAGACAACCCAACGATTGATGCAGGTTTGTATTCTCCCAAAGGTTCATTAGGCGACTTCGTTTGGAAAGATCTGAACGACAACGGGCAGCAGGACACAGGTGAGCCGGGTGTCAATGGTGTGAAGGTAATTCTGTGGTCAGCCGTTGGCGGTGCGCCGGGTGCCAAGCTCGACTCAACAATTACCGCTGGAAACGGAGCGTATAGCTTTACGAATTTGGGTAAAGGCGATTACATCGTGCAGATTGACCTAACAACTTTACCTGACTCTTGCCTGATTTCACCGAAGCAAAATATCGGTGATGACGCAAGCGACAACGACTTTACCACCGATGGACTTTCGCCGGTTGTAACACTTGACCCAACCCTGACAGGCTTAAACAAAGACAACCCAACGATTGACGCTGGTTTGATTTCACCGAAAGGCTCATTAGGCGACTTTGTCTGGAAAGACCTGAACGATAACGGTCAGCAGGATGCTGGTGAGCCGGGCGTGAATGGTGTAAATGTCATTCTATGGTCAGCCGTAGGTGGCGCACCGGGAGCAAAACTCGATTCCACAGTGACTGCTGGAAACGGAGCGTATAGCTTTACGAATCTGCTGGCGGGCGATTACATCGTGCAAATTGACCTAACAACTTTACCTGATTCGTGCCTGATTTCACCGAAGCAAAATATCGGAAACGACGCAAGCGACAACGACTTTACCACCGCTGGACTTTCGCCGGTTGTAACGCTTGATCCAACGCTTACAGGTCTGAACAAAGACAACCCAACGATTGATGCAGGTTTGTATTCTCCCAAAGGTTCATTAGGCGACTTCGTTTGGAAAGATCTGAACGACAACGGGCAGCAGGACGCAGGTGAGCCGGGTGTGAATGGTGTGAAAGTCATTCTGTGGTCAGCAGTTGGCGGTGCACCTGGTGCGAAACTTGATTCCACAGTGACTACCGGAAACGGAGCGTATAGCTTTACGAATCTGTTGGCGGGTGATTATATTGTACAAATCGACGTATCGACGCTTCCCGATTCCTGCCTGATTTCACCAAAACAAAATATCGGTGATGACGCAAGCGACAACGACTTTACCACTGCTGGACTTTCGACGGTTGTAACGCTTGACCCAACCCTGACGGGCTTGAACAAAGACAACCCAACGATCGACGCGGGCTTGATTTCACCCAAAGGCAGCCTGGGCGACTTCGTTTGGAAGGACCTGAATGACAATGGGCAGCAGGATGCTGGCGAGCCGGGCGTGAATGGTGTGAAGGTGATTTTGTGGAGTGCCAATGCAAGCGGTCAGCCGCTGGCCAAGCTGGACTCGACCACCACCGCTGGAAACGGAGCGTATAGCTTTACGAATCTGTTGGCGGGTGATTATATTGTACAAATCGACGTAACGACGCTTCCCGATTCCTGCCTGATTTCTTCAAAGCAAAATATCGGTGATGACGCAAGCGACAACGATTTCTCAACCGAAGGTTTGAGTGAAGTTGTAACGCTTGATCCAACGCTTACAGGTCTGAACAAAGACAACCCAACGATTGACGCAGGTTTGATTTCACCAAAAGGCAGCCTGGGCGACTTCGTCTGGAAAGACCTGAATGACAACGGGCAGCAGGATGCAGGCGAGCCGGGAGTCAATGGCGTGAAGGTAATTCTTTGGTCAGCCGTTGGCGGTGCACCGGGAGCAAAGCTCGACTCCACCACCACCGCTGGAAACGGAGCGTATAGCTTTACGAATCTTCTGGCGGGTGATTACATCGTGCAGATTGACCTAACAACTTTGCCTGATTCGTGTCTGATTTCACCGAAGCAAAATATCGGTGATGACGCAAGCGATAATGATTTCTCAACCTCAGGTTTGAGTGAAGTGGTCACGCTTGATCCAACGCTGACGGGCTTGAATAAAGACAACCCAACGATTGATGCAGGTTTGATTTCACCAAAAGGTTCACTCGGCGATTTCGTCTGGAAAGACCTGAATGACAACGGTCAGCAGGATGCCGGCGAGCCGGGTGTGAATGGTGTAAAAGTCATTCTGTGGTCAGCCGAGGGTGGCGCACCGGGAGCGAAACTCGACTCCACCACCACCGCTGGAAACGGAGCGTATAGCTTTACGAATCTGGGTAAAGGTGACTACATCGTGCAGATTGACGTAACGACGCTTCCCGATTCGTGCCTGATTTCTTCGAAGAAAAATGAAGGTGGTGACGATGAAAAAGACAACGATTTCACAACCGAAGGTTTGAGCGAAGTTGTAACGCTTGATCCAACATTGACTGGATTAAACAAAGACAACCCAACGATTGACGCGGGCTTGATTTCACCTTGTGTAGCGCCAACGTTTGCTGCAACCGATGCCTCTGCGGCTACCTGCGATGGCAAAACGGCCCAAAATGATGCGTCGTTTGTGGTCACCGGAATTAGTGGTGGAAACAAATTTAGCTTCGCCACTTCGGTAGCCGGACTGGCAAACTATGCATCCGCAACGGCGTTAACCGGATCGACTATCACCGTAGCTAATCTGCCAAACCCGGTGCAGACAACCGGACAGACCTACATTGTCCGAATCTTCAACGGCAAAGATGACTGCTTTACGGACGTGAGTATTTTGCTTCCGTACCGGGACTGTGGCGATGTGTGTGTCAAACCCGATGCCGGACCTGCACAAGTGTTTGTGTGTCAGCCTGAAACTTCTATAAATCTGCCTGACGCTGCGGCTGGCGAAGAATGGATCAGTGCGGCGATGAACCCTGTTAGTGTAAGTATCTCTGCCCAAACAGGAGTTGTTAGCGGCATGAATGAAAGCGGTGTGTACCTATTCATTCTTCGTGATGCAACGCTTGGCAGTACGTGTTCGGATACGGTGATAGTCTTCCGGGGTGTACTCGAACTGCCCAACCAAACCACCTGCTTCGACACGCTGACGCTGCCAACCGTGGCGGGTGCTACCTGGACGGCAGCGGCTGGAAATCCGGCGACGATTACGACCGATGGCAAAATCAGCGGCATGGCGACCAAAGATTTTACCTACTCGTTCATCATCAGCAATGGTCAATGCAGCGATACGATTGTAGTTACTCGTCTGAATTGCGACAAGACCTATGACCTCGCGCTGGACAAAGCAATTGACAAAAAACTGGCGATGCTCGGTGAAACATTGACCTACACAATCCGGGTTTGGAACGAAGGAGAAGGTACGGCGCACGGCATTGAAGTTACCGACGAACTAAACGCCGGAGTTCAGTACCTGAGCAGTACGGCTGACATTGGCAGCTACTCGCAGCTGACCAAAAAATGGAGTTTCGATAGCCTGATGGTAGGGGATACCGTAAGTCTGCAAATCAGGGTGAAAGTAATCGCCGCCGGTGTATGGTTCAACACGGCAGAGATCACGAAGATGACCGAAGACGACGTAGACAGCACACCCGGCAACGGCGACGAAACGGAGGATGATATTGATCGGGAGTGTTTTACGGTGCCCATTCTCCTGTGCCGCGGACAAAGCAGCGGGATCGAATTAAGCGTCCCTGAGCAGTACACGGGTGTGGTTTGGTTCCGGCAAGTGCAGGGTGGACAGCCAGTACAGGTGTCCACGGGTAATTCGTACACGGCTACCGAAACCGAACTTGGAAGCTACGAATACACCTTCACATCCACCTCGGGCACGTGCCCGGCGGAGGGTTGCTGTCCGGTGGTGGTAGTGGTAGAAGACTGCTGCCCGGCGGAGGTTTGTGTGCCGTTTGTGATAACGAAAACTAAAAAGTAGAGAAGACAATAGCGTACATAAAAAAGGCTGGCAGATTTTTTGCCAGCCTTTTTTATATACTACGCTAGATCAGGTACCACTTTACACGGCAATCTCCTGGAAATAAAGATTGACGGCCTCTCTTCCGTTCTTTACATTCAGTATCCGATATATTTTTTTTATATAGTACCTAAGACCGTTCAGGCTCATTTTCATCACTTCGGCTATCTGTTCGTAGGAATAGCCCTTGGCCAAAAGTGATAAAATATGAATTTCCTGAGCATTCAGATTTTTTGGCCGGGCCGACCTTATGCTTTTATAGGGGATTATCTCATCCCCGACATTCCGGAGTTGAGCAGTTGACTTGTACGTGAGATCGTAGCAATTAATCTCATTTATTCTAATCTCAAATGTAGGGTGAAGGGCAGCAAAAAGTTGCTCAATGTCTACATTTCTATCAAATCGGATCGTAACGGCTCTTTTGTCTTTTAGTGTGTTTTGTTCGCTCATGATACATTGGAAGGGTTTAATGTAAACTATTTTTTTTACTTAAATTCTTTGAAATAACCTCTGATAAACTATTGATGAGTGAATTGAAATGTAAATAATTTTGAATGTCAGGCTGAGCGAACAGGGCCGCCTGGCGGTCGAAGCCCGCCGGCAGACTGGCTTCGACCGCAGCGGCGGCCGCTTCGCTCAGCCTGACAAATTTCCTGAACTTTATACTTTCTTTACAAATCTACTCACGTATCAATAAACAAGGGGTTGTTTTCTTACTTGCAAATAAGCTTATCGTCAATCCTGAGTTAAATATACTGATTTCGATATGGCTGCTTTTTTTGAATTGTTTTGAGAATTTATCATACTTTAAAAATAAATATATAAGTGAAAGAAGGGTAATCAGTGAGGTACGTATTTTACTAGTTGATCTTCATGGGATAGACAAACTCAGGATATTGAAAGTGCTGGGCAACTTGACCTGATACACCGCCATAAGGCGACGCATTTTGGTCGGTGAGGGCGTGCACTTACGGGAGAGGGCCATCTGGTGTCCTGCCGATAGTTCGTGAATGTCGAGCCTCCTATTTTACCACAGGTCAAAGCCGCCAAAGCCTGGATGGGGCGCATTTGTTGAAGGTGCTCGTCGACAAGTAGTGCTGTTCGCTTCACTAACAATCAGGCAGAGTGAGACTTAGATTAGGCCATGGTAACTCTGACCGCCGACGCGGCAGAAAGTAAGCAACTGCTGCTGAACATTAGCAGGTGGAACTTACTATGCCCGTATTTCTGCATTTATCTCTACAATGAGAAAGAACCAAATGAACGTGATCGAGCAATTGACCAACGTTCTATGTAATAAATTCACTTAGGCTACCTAAATAATTACCCAAATATTACTCAGGTATTGAATTATCATCAACATTAATAGCTTGTTTTTTAAATTCTCCGGGAGTAACGCCAAGGTGCTTTTCGAAAATTTTTATAAACTTAATCGAACTATGGTACCCTACTTTATAAGCTACCTGTGAGACTGTGTAACGTTGAGTTTTCAACAAATCCGCAGCATATTGGAGTTTGGCTTTTTGGCGAAACTGATAAATACTTTGTCCGTAATAATTTTTGAAGAGAAGTTTCATTTTTGAAACGCTCATCCCTACTGTTCTAGCCATTGATTCGAGGCTTGGGGGGCGGCTTGAGAATTTATCTACCATTATTTTTTCAATCATTTGTAATTTTTCACGGTCATTTAGAGGACTTTTTTTGCTTTTTTGGGTTTCGTCGCAGAGTGCCGCCAAGAGGCCGTAAAATGCACTGAATAAAGGTAGTTTATGATTTGAATAATCTGAGGTACAACTCAGAAATTCATTTATACGCTGAGCAAGTGTTGCCGAATGGCTCTCATATACCCGTTCTGCCTGCTCTCCTCTGCTAAGTTCGTGATTGATCAGAAAATAGTTATCCCAACGGTTACTAATTACAATTTGAATGCCCGTATATGCCGTCGTGCCGATACTGTTGTTAATTAATGAAACATCTGCAATAAATTGGTATTTAATCAAAGTTGGGCGAGTAAGAGGATACGTTTCGACCAAAATAACCATATCATTAGTCTCTAAACTCGGAAACATCATTCGAGTATTTTTACTGACATAAATCCTGACATCCTCTTCAAGTTCAATACATAGCTGAGTAGTTTTGTAGGGAGTAAGGGTTTGCGGCATTTACATTTCTTTAATTTGAAAAATGTAAAATTAGTCGGCCACTTATGTAGTGAAGTCCGAATAAAACCTAACACTAATATAGGGGTTTACCCTTATTGTGAAAGACTAAGTAATCATGCAGAATTAATCTAATTTTTAAATGTTTACACGTTTAAAAATGCTCCGTAGGAGCTGAATGTTTGTAGCTAATATATTGATCGTGTTTATACTAGCTCCGTTAGGAGCGGCCCGTGAGTACTGCTAGTGGGCCGCTCCTAACGGAGCTCATGAGAGATGTATGGAGGATTATTCTACAAACAGGATGCCCGGCATGGAATGCCCCTACGGGGCTTAAAAATTCTGATAATTCAAGAGTTACCCCTTGAAAAATATACTCTAAACTAATTCTGCCTGACTACTTAAGTATTTGAGTATATTTAGATTATGCTTAAAAGTACCGCAAAGTATTGATTTACAATAACATAGCCCTAATGGCTAATAACCTAATTCCTAATAGCTACTTATTATTGATGAGTGAATTAAAATGTAAATAATTCTGAATGTCAGGCGGCCCTGTTTGCTCAGCCTGACAAATTCCTCAAACTCTAACTTTTCTTTACAGGATTATTCACCGATCAATGAATGTGCGATACATTTAGATTCTTAATGGAATGTGAACCAAAACGCAGGTTCCCGTAGGTTCATTTGCAAAAATATCAATGTGCCCCTTTAAGAGCTCTAAGCGCGAATTTATGTTGGTCAGTCCTGATCCTTTATTGGGCAGCGTTGCATCAAAACCATTGCCATTATCCTGAATGAGCAGAATAGCATTTTCTTCAAAAAAACTCAATTCCAAATGGATTGAAGAAGCCTGTGCGTGTTTAATGGCATTGTAAATGAGCTCTTGGCCTACTCTGAACAGTTGTTGACGCATTAAATCTGAACCTGCTTCCCGTCCTGAGCATTGAAATTGAAAATTGATCGAAGGATTCCATTGTTTAAGTTTAGAAACCCAATCGCTCAACATATCCGTTAATTGGATACGCCCCAATGCAGGCAGCTGAAAATGGTCAATAATTTGTCTGAGTTCGTTTTGCGATTCATTGAGCAAGCTTATCAGATTCCCCATATTTTCCTCAGAAGGTGAAGCTTGCACGTTTTCGGCATTGAGTTTGGCAATCGCCAACATCCCCCCCAAACTATCGTGTAATTCTTGTGCAATATGTTTTCTTTCCTGCTCCTGCAGTTCGAGTATTCGGATGGTACTTTCTTTTTGCAGATGCGCCCGAGTGGTTTCGAGCAACAGCTTATTTTTGTTATTTTTATGTGCCTGCTGTTGGATTAAATAAATAATTATGCTACCCAGCGAGATCAAGATAATCCAGAGAAACTGTGTTTTGTTTTCGGCCACGATACGGGCATTTTCGGCTCGCTCATTGGTCAGGAGACTCTCTACATCGCGTTTTGATAAGGCATGATTGGAAATGCCATAGTCCATTACATACCGATTTTTATCAATTTCAATACTGTCAGTGAGTGCTTGGTTTTTGGAAGCGTAGGCTTGTGCCTGTGCATAGTTCTTTAGATGATAATGACAATACTGAAGATGATTGTAGAGCCGAATACGATCAAATTTGCTATACTCAGGAATAGTGGGTTCAAATTCAGCGTAGTACCTTATGGCTTTACTGTAATTCCCTCTAAACTCTTCTATCAAACCCAACGCATAGCCATTAAGCGGGTATATCCACCCGTAAATAGAAGCGTTTTTGGTGAAGTGTTGCTGACATTGATGGATATAATACTGAGATTTGCTGAGATATATGTCCTTTTTTGTGTCCCTTTGGTACAAATCTAAATACATATAGGTCAAATGATGGAAAATCCTTGCCCGTATCAAAGTATCTTCTGCCGTCGCTTTTGTGAAATGTGTTTTAATCAGTGCTTCGCTTGACTGCCCGTATTTGATAGCTTGCTGAAAGTTACCCAAAAACAACGCATGTTTGATTAATAAGGACTTGGTAATGATCAATTCACTCCATTGTTTTTTTTTTGCTAAGTAAGCAGCAGCCTTCAATAGTTTTGAAGCAGTGGCGGGAGCATATCTTTGGATTTGGGAATGAAAATGAATGATATTGACATCCGTAATGTAATAATTGAGCGAATCCCCTTCCGATAAAAACAAATCAGCACTCTCTTTGAGAAGCCTTACAGAAGCCCCTTCCGATCCATCTTGCCTCAAACTCCCCATTTCAAGAAAAAAAAGCCCTTTGTAGCGTTTGATTTTGGCCAATTCAACCGTATTGCCATTCAAAGTATAGATAACCTCTAACGAATCTAATTCGTCAATACCGGTAACTGATTTATCCCATGTTTGAGCTACCGCTAATGAACAAACTCCAAAAGTTAAAAACAACATAAGGGCTTTCATAGCAGCATTATATGGTTAAAGAGAAATCTCCGCCAAGACGTTGTTTTCAATCGCCTTGCGAACCAGCCCGGCGGTATTTTTAACCCCAAATTTAGATAACAGTCTCATTCGATGTATCTCTACGGTTTTGATGCTGATGCCGAGTTTCTCGGCGATTTCTGCATTTGATAGCTCATTCACAATCCAATACAGAATTTCCCGCTCTCGTGGAGTAATCGATTCGATAGACAATTTAGTAGGGTCTTTGATCAGGAAGCTTTGTGCGACCATTTGAGAAATCTCATGGCTAAAATAGTTTTTGCCCTGAGATACACTGCGAATGGCGTCGAACAATTCCTTTCGACTGCAATTCTTGAGAATATAGCCCGAACCACCGCTTCTTAACGCGCGTATTATAATGCTGTTTTGGTAGAAAGCTGAAAGAAACAGGATCTTGGTTCCGGGATTCTTTTTTTTGATTTTGAGGCATAAATCTATGCCATTGCTGTCGCCTAAACTAATATCCAGAAGTACAACATCTATATTTTGAAAGGAAAGGTATTCATCGGGAATGTGTTCCGAGTAAAATTGATGTACTATCTGAAACCCATTTTGTGCCGAAAGTAAACTATGCAAACCTTCGATAAAAATGCGATGATCGTCAATGACGGCTACTTTGATTAACATAGTCTCGGGGTAAATATACCTTTATGGGATATGGTTTTTTTGTTGTTTCGATTCATTTAGCCTGCTTTTTGTTACCGGGTGCACTTTACTTTTTACATATCGATTTTCTCTTGAAAACTGTGCCAAAAATAAGGGTAAACCCCTACTTCATATGATGCTTATCAGACTAATATACCTCTATATAGATTTTGGCTTATAGAAAAACCCAAATGGGATGCGGTTTCTTGCGAGTCTTTGTCAATATGGTTCAAAATTTGAAATTAATTCACCGCTGTTCTATCCTTGGAATGAGGGAGAAACTACCTAACTACTCTTCGTTATTAATAAGTTAGTATATCTCTTATCCTCCTGTTCTGGTAATTAAAATAAAGATGAAAACGTCAAAAACTATGCGCAAACTCTATTCTCTACTTCGGAAAAAAATAAAAAAACCGATTTTTTATTTTTTGTTGATTTGCAGTATTAATCACCTAACAGTTGCGCAAACCTGCCCAGCACCTGCCGATTTCAACCTGCTGACCCCCTGTTATGTCAACGGTTCGCGAACCGCGAGTCCTAACGATGATGTAATTGTACTTTTTAATCACACCACTGCACGGGGAACTTCTGCTACGAAGCAGGTTGTGGCCAGTTACTCAGAAGTGGGTACTGTATGGGGATTGGCTTGGCACGCCCAAACCAAAAAACTCTACGCGGCGGCCTTTCTCAAACGCCACTGCGACCTCTCGCCCGATGGACTGGGGGCTATTTATGAAATTGACCTCACTACCCCAACTACTGCAGGTGCAGGTACACCTACGCTCTGGATGGACCTCAACTCTACGACACATTTGGGCGCAGGGGCTACTTTGTTTCCGTCAGAAACTGCGGCAAACAGAGGACTTGGAGGAATATTAGAACCCAGCCATGATATTTGGGCTTTCTCAAGAGTAGGTAAAGAAGGGCTGGGAGATATAGAAATCTCGGCTGATGGCAATACCATGTATGTCATGGATCTTACCAACAGACAAGTTCTGGAAATAAATATGAGTACCAAGACTGTAACAAATCGGTATGCTATCACTGCCCCATCAGGCTATCCCAATGCAGAAGATCGTCGTCCATTTGCCATTAAGCATCATAAAGGCGAGTTGTACATAGGCATGGTTGGCTCAGGAGAAAGCAGCTATAACAGTTCTAATACCAATCAAAACAAAATAGATCTTAGAGGAACAATTCTGAAACTGAGTGGGACATCATTCAGCACAGTTTTTACCATAGACTCATTGGGAGTTGCGGATCCAACTGATCCTGCAGCTACTCACAAATACACGTCGTATCGTGGAAATCCCAATTTTGGGTCAGGCTTAGGATGGTACGGTTATTTCACAACAGATATAGCACCTTCATACGGTTTAACAAATCCAAATGCATTCATTCAACATCCTGTACCATTGATATCCGACATAGAATTTGATAAAAATGACAATATGGTCATCGGTATCATGGATTGGTCGGCACATAGGTATGGAAATGCAAACTATATACCCAATACGAGTAATACCACCAATCTTAAATCTGTACAGGCCCATGGAGACGTCATCAAAGCTGTAAAATCAGGAAGTAGCTGGGTAAAAGAGGCAGCATTGGGGAGGTTTTATGATGACATGCAAGCCATACCTAATCCAGCACCATCAGGGTGGCCAAGGGACACCTACATGGGCGGTATGATTGTGACTGATTGCAATGGAACAGAATTGGTAGTAGCCAATATGCAAGACCCCTACACCACCAATGAAGGAGGCGTGGTGTGGATGCGTACCAGTGATGGCTTTATGCAAACATCCACAGCTCCACCTGCCAGCCCTACAAATTCTGCCAATGCAATTAATGCGTCCAGATTGAGAGTATATTGGGGAACAGGTGGGACCTCAGATTCTTTTGGGAAAGCAAATGGTTTGGGAGATATGGTAGCTACGTTTTCGGTGGCATGTGCAAATCCTACAATCTCGGCCCAGGCAACTGACCCCACTTGCACAGTAGCAGGTAAGATAGATTTAGTATCCGTCACAGGGGGTGATAAATATGGCATCAGCCTTGGCACAACCTACACAGGTCCTGTTTATGCAAGTGCAACAGCCCTTCCAAGTACATTGCCGTCGGCTATCAAATCAGCGATTTCCAACGGAGCTGATTCGGTGTTTACCATACGGGTCTTCAACGCTGCCAACGATTGTTTCAAAGATACGACGGTGACGGTAAAAGCAGTTCCCACTAACTGCGCGACCAAGCCCACAGGTTGGGATTTTACTTGTGAAAGTGGAATAATGGTAGAAACGGTGGGGAAAGCAGGTTTTGGGGTATCCAACCCTACCGTCAATTGCACGGGTAGCGGTACAGCGACAATTACACTTTCTAATGGTGCCTCTGCCGACAGCATTTATGTTGAAGCAGTCTATAAAACAACCAACCCAGGGCCCAGTGTCACTTTTGTGGCCAACAGTACCAACTACGTTGCTTTCCGCTATCAACTTCCTTTGTTGGGAGATGCTTGGGTATACCGTACCAAAGTACCTGCCACAGCGAGTATCTCTCTGACCGATGGGACTAAGTTTTGCGCATTACAGTCTTTGGTTGCGTATGTGTTCCGGAAACAAACAGGTATGGCCTCAACGGGGGTGTTTACTTGCGAGCAGGGTTTCCAAAATACGGTTACAGTCAATCTGCCATTGCCAACCCTCACTAAGCCTGCCGACGTGACGGTTTGCGTACCCATCTCTGAGCTAACCAACGATGGCCGCCTCCTTCAAATCAAAGTGACGGCAGGAACAATTGTAAAAGACACAACCATCACTGGTTCTGACCCTGCATTCGGTACATGCTGTTTGGCTATTCCAAAATTAAAGTTGGTGAATGTACCTGTTGGGACAACTACCGTGAAAGTAGAGATTATTTCTCCTATCAGTCCAGCAGGTCAGTCATTCACGGTTGCCTCGGCTATATCAGCCAATGTAGAATGTGAGAAATGCGTCAAACCCGTAGCTGTCGTTAATCCGAAAACACAAACTATTTGCATAGGTGGAACAGCCACAGCCTTCACAGCCACGCCTGCTACCGGCGTAGAATACAATTGGTTCGGCCCGTTGGCTGATACCACGAGCGCTGCCTTGGGTTCCAGCATTGCTACAACTTCAAGCTTCACGCCCACCGGCGCGGCACTTGCTACAGCTGGTACAAAATACTATGCGGTGGTAGTCAATACGACTGGTGAACCGACCTGCGCTGATACCGCATTTGTTATATTAACAGTCAACCCATTGCCCACACCAACGGTGAACAGTCCCGAAATTTGCGTAGGTGAAAGCGCCACACTGACCGTAACCAACTGCGCGGGAACCGTAACCTGGAACGACGCTACGACGGGCCTGATCAAAACCGTCAGCCCAGCTGTAACGACCACCTACACGGCCACCTGTTTGGTGAATGGATGCGAAGGGGAAACCACCGCAACCGTGACCGTTAAGCCGCAGCCAGAAATTACCAGCAGCGGAAATCCGGTTTGCGCCAGCGATTTAACCACCTACACCGTCAACTTCACGGCCACTGCCGGAGCTACCGTTACTGCCGACAAAGGAACCGTTAGCGGCAGCAGCGTCACGGGTGTGCCTTCCGGCGAAACCGTCCGAATCATCGCTGAACTCGACGGATGCTCCGACACGCTCACGGTTACTTTTAACTGTGAGTGCCCCGTGGTAACGCCGCCCGTACCATCCGCTACACCTGCAACCATTTGCTTGGGTGAAAGCAGCGTGCTTTCGGCAACGGGGTGCACCGCCGGTACGGTTACCTGGTTTACGGACGCAGGTCTGACAACCCCCCTGAGCAACCTCACCGTTAGCCCAACTGCGACCACCACTTACTACGCTGTATGTACAATCACGGCCAGCGGCTGTGCCAGTCAGGCGGCACCGGTTACCGTAACGGTCAACCCATTGCCCACACCAACGGTGAACAGTCCCGAAATTTGTGTAGGTGAAAGCGCCACACTGACCGTGACCAACTGCGCCGGAACCGTAACCTGGAACGACGCCACGACGGGCCTGATCAAAACCGTCAGCCCAGCCGTAACGACCACCTACACTGCCACCTGTTTGGTGAATGGATGCGAAGGAGAAACCACCGCAACCGTGACCGTTAAGCCGCAACCAGAAATTACCAGCAGCGGAAATCCGGTTTGCGCCAGCGATTTAACCACCTACACCGTCAACTTCACAGCTACTGCCGGGGCCACCATTACGGCCAACCTGGGAACAGTAAGCGGCAGCAGCGTCACGGGTGTGCCTTCCGGCGAAACCGTCCGAATCATTGCTGAGCTCGACGGATGTTCCGACACGCTCACGGTTACCTTTAACTGTGAGTGCCCCGTGGTAACGCCGCCCGTACCATCCGCTACACCTGCAACCATATGCGTGGGTGAAAGCAGCGTGCTTTCGGCAACAGGATGCGCCGCCGGTACGGTTACCTGGTTTACGGACGCAGGTCTGACAACCCCCCTGAGCAACCTCACCGTTAGCCCAACTGCTACCACCACTTACTACGCTGTATGTACGATCACGGCAAGCGGCTGTGCCAGTCAGGCGGCACCGGTTACCGTAACGGTCAACCCGCTGCCTACACCTTCGGTGAACAGTCCCGAAATTTGCGTAGGTGAAAGCGCCACGCTTACGGTGACCAACTGCGCCGGAACCGTAACCTGGAACGACGCCACGACGGGCCTGATCAAAACCGTCAGTCCAGCCGTAACCACCACCTACACTGCCACCTGTTTGGTGAATGGATGCGAAGGAGAAACCACCGCAACCGTGACCGTTAAGCCGCAACCAGAAATTACCAGCAGCGGAAATCCGGTTTGCGCCAGCGATTTAACCACCTACACCGTCAACTTCACGGCCACTGCCGGAGCTACCGTTACTGCCGACAAAGGAACCGTTAGCGGCAGCAGCGTCACGGGTGTGCCTTCCGGCGAAACCGTCCGAATCATCGCTGAACTCGACGGATGTTCCGACACGCTCACGGTTACTTTTAACTGTGAGTGCCCCGTGGTAACGCCGCCCGTACCATCCGCTACACCTGCAACCATTTGCTTGGGTGAAAGCAGCGTGCTTTCGGCAACGGGGTGCACCGCCGGTACGGTTACCTGGTTTACGGACGCAGGTCTGACAACCCCCCTGAGCAACCTCACCGTTAGCCCAACTACGACCACCACTTACTACGCTGTATGTACAATCACGGCAAGCGGCTGTGCCAGTCAGGCGGCACCGGTTACCGTAACGGTCAACCCACTGCCCACACCAACGGTGAACAGTCCCGAAATTTGTATAGGTGAAAGCGCCACATTGACCGTGACCAACTGCGCCGGAACCGTAACCTGGAACGACGCCACGACGGGCCTGATCAAAACCGTCAGCCCAGCCGTAACCACCACTTACACGGCCACCTGTTTGGTGAATGGATGCGAAGGGGAAGCAATTGCAACCGTTACCGTTAAGCCTCAGCCGAGTATTACGGTAACAGGGACAACCTGTAATGTAGCAGGAACTACGTTTGACGTTACATTTACCGCAACCGCCGGTGCGTTGGTGACAGCCGATAAAGGGACGGTCAGTGGAAACAGCGTAACGGGTGTACCATCGGGAGAAACAGTAAAAATCATTGTAACACTTGATGGCTGCAAAGACTCAACCACCACGACTCAAAACTGCCTGGTTCCAACGGGCAGCCTGGGCGACTTTGTTTGGAAGGACCTGAACGACAACGGGCAGCAGGATGCAGGCGAGCCGGGAGTGAATGGTGTGAAGGTGATTCTTTGGTCAGCCGTTGGCGGTGCACCGGGAGCAAAGCTCGACTCAACGACCACCGCTGGAAACGGAGCGTATAGCTTTACGAATCTGGGTAAAGGCGATTACATCGTACAGATTGACGTAACCACGCTTCCCGATTCGTGCCTGATTTCACCGAAGCAAAATATCGGAAACGACGCAAGCGACAACGACTTTACCACCGCTGGACTTTCGCCGGTTGTAACACTTGATCCAACGCTGACGGGCTTAAACAAAGACAACCCAACAATTGACGCGGGCTTGATTTCACCCTGCGTGGCGCCAACGTTTGCTGCAACCGATGCCTCCGCGGCTACCTGCGATGGCAAAACGGCTCAAAATGATGCGTCGTTTGTGGTGACCGGAATTAGTGATGGAAACAAATTCAGCTTCGCCACTTCGGTGGCCGGACTGGCAAACTATGCATCCGCAACGGCGTTAACCGGATCGACTATCACCGTAGCTAATCTGCCAAACCCGGTGCAGACAACCGGACAGACCTACATTGTCCGAATCTTCAACGGCAAGGATGACTGCTTTACGGATGTAAGCATTCTGGTTCCCTATCGTGACTGTGCCGATGTGTGTGTCAAACCCGATGCCGGACCTGCACAAGTATTTGTGTGTCACCCTGCAACGTCTGTTAATCTGCCTGACGCTGCGGCTGGTGAAGAATGGATTAGTGCAGCAACCAATCCGGTTAGTGTAAGTATTGCTGCCCAAACAGGAGTGGTAAGCGGCATGAATGAAAATGGTGTGTACCTATTCATTTTGCGGGATGCAACGCTCGGCAGTACGTGTTCGGATACGGTGGTAGTCTTCCGGGGTGTGCTTGAACTACCCGACCAAACGACCTGCTTCGACACGCTGACGCTGCCTGCGGTAGCGGGTGCTACCTGGACGGCAGCGGCTGGAAATCCGGCGATGATCACGACCGATGGCAAAATCAGTGGCATGGCGACCAAAGATTTTACCTACTCGTTCATCATCAGCAACGGCAATTGCAGCGATACAATTGTAGTTACTCGTCTGAATTGCGATAAAGTTTATGACCTGGCGCTGGACAAAGCAATTGACAAAAATCTGGCGATGCTGGGTGAAACGCTGACTTACACGATCCGGGTTTGGAACGAAGGTGAAGCCACGGCGCATGGCATTGAAGTTACCGACGAACTAAACGCCGGAGTTCAGTACCTGAGCAGTACCGCTGACATCGGAAGCTACTCGCAACTGACCAAAAAATGGAGCTTCGATAGCCTGATGGTAGGGGATACCGTAAGTCTGCAAATCAGGGTGAAAGTAATCGCCGCCGGTGTATGGTTCAACACGGCTGAGATCACGAAGATGACCGAAGACGACGTAGACAGCACGCCCGGCAACGGCGATGAAACGGAGGATGATATTGACCGTGAGTGCTTTACGGTGCCCGTTCTCTTGTGCAAAGGCGCGGGTAGCAGCCTTGAACTAAGCGTACCGTTGCAGTACACAGGAGTAGTATGGTTCCGCAAGACACAGGGCGGACAGCCGGTACAGGTTGCTATGGGTAATTCGTACACGGCTACCGAAACCGAATTAGGAAGCTATGAGTACACCTACACATCGACTTCCGGCACGTGCCCTGCCGAAGGCTGCTGCCCGATTATCCTGGTAGTAGAAGATTGTTGCCCGGCAGAAATATGTGTGCCGTTTACCGTTAGAAAGGTTAAAAAGTAACCAAAATTTAGTTTAACAAAAAGGTCCTGAGACAATTTTAAAAAATAGAATCAAAAAAAAGAGGCTGTTTTGGAGTGGAATTGATACGATTCCATTCTGAAACAGCCTCTTCTTTTTTTGATAGGGTTATCTTTTATTATCTTTTTTAGGAAATTGGGTTACATGTCCATTGTTGCCTGACCTCCAAACCAGGGTATTATTGATACGTGAGTAGATTTGTAAAGAAAGTATAAAGTTTAGGAATTTGTCAGGCTGAGCGAAGTCGAAGCCAGTCTGCCGGCGGGCTTCGACTTCGCTCAGCCTGACATTCAAAATTATTTACATTTCAATTCACTCATCAATAAGGTCATGAATAACAATGACGAAGTTTTCTTGATGAGCTCTTAGTAAGAGCACTAGAATTGAACAAACGGCTGTTACAAAACAGGGGCCGAGCACTTTGTTCTGATTTTTTACTGTTCATAATCAATAACTTAGCTCTATGGACAAGCAAAAACTAAGAGTATTTCTTTTGCGATAGACTTGTAGAGTAGATATATGCTGCTTCGCGGGAATTGTTTACATTTAGTTTTTGGTATACCTTTTTGATGTAATATCGGATTCCATTAATATTCATATTCAAATTTTCAGCGACTTGTTCGTATGATTGGCCTTTCGAGATCAGTTCCAGAATTTGTAGTTCTTTTGGGCTGAGCGGCTTTTTTTTCACTTCTTTTTCTACTGGTAATTTGTAATTTCTGTTGATCTGATCATAAGAATCGTCCTCAATTCCATGAGTATTGACCTCTTTCGCCTGCAAATCGAACAGATTTGGCTCCCTGATCAGGATATTAAAAGTAGGCTGAAGCGCTTCAAGTAGATGATCAAGCCCGATATCGCTGCTTAAATGGAGGGTAATAGCCCGTGTTCCTGTTTTAAGTTGATGATTCATAATAATTGTGAGGTGAGTTATTTAGTGAGTGTTGGTTGAACAATAGTTAAGTATAAAATCCAATAAAATATTTTACTAGTAAGAAGATACATGAAGTAGGCTAAATTTAGTACACGTATTGTGTACATTTTACTTGATACCTAGTTTGTTAAGCAGTGTAACAAGGATTTTAAACGGGTAGCAAGGTGGTTGATTTTTTTGTAGTTTTCATACAAAATGTGATGAACTGCGTGGAAAAGTATACTTGTTGGAGATAAATCAATTTTATATCAATTTTTGAGCATAATTTATCCAGTTTTACTTCTGCTTTGCACGAATTCTCTTAAATTTAGGCAATAAACTCTCCTTAATATACTACATAAAGATGGCACACGCTCATGCATTAATTCTGGAAGATGATCCTATTTGGCAAATCAAAATGCAACTTACGGTCGAAGATTGGGGCGACAATCCTCAGATTTCCAGTAGCTTATCCGAGGCCGCCTGCAGGCTTGCCCGGTTTCAGCCTGATTATATTATCGCTGATGTAAGGCTACCTGATGGATTGTCCTACGACTATTTTAGGGATAATCCCGTCAGCTGTCCTATTCTTTTCATCACGGAATTTGCTGAAAAAATGCATCTTGAACACGCCCTCCAATTGGAGACTTCTAGCTTTCATGTAAAGCCTTTTCACCAGTTAACCCTGCAGGCTGCTGTTCAGAACGCCCTACGAACTTTTAAGGGCCGGGAAATTGCTACGTTGGAAGTGCCGATTCGGTATGCCACAAAGAAAAGCATTCCCCTGAACGAAATTTGGTGGATTGAGGTGAATCAGAATTATTCAAGCATAAAAACGAATGATCGTATTTATGTACAAAAAATGTCGTTTCCGGCCATAATTCCTTCACTAGATCACCATTTTATCAGAATTCATAAATCGGTAATCATCAATATTGACTACATTGACCACATCGACCTGTATAAAAATATCGTCGTGATTCGCCAAAAAACCTTCGACATTGGGCGTAGTTATCGCAGGGCTTTCATTGACGCTTTTTACAAGCGTTCCTGATGTTACTAGTCTCCTTCGGGCACTGACCATTTTTTTTCATACCAACAATCATGACTTCCCCCAAAGGAGCAGTCCAGGTTGGTGTTTCGCTGAACCCTACCTTTTTCCCTGAGGGGAACCCTCTATTCTATAAAGTTTACCCGACTCGCTATGAATCTACAAATTGCCGAAAGACCGTTGACGATGTCTTTTCGATTCACCTTCCCAAAAGCTGTTCAGTTTTCTAAGTTATTTTTGAAGAAAGGCCGTGCTATTCTTCTTCTATTACTCATGTACGTGCAGCCTGTTGGTCAGGCCACGGCTCAAACGTTCCGTTTTTCGGATACCTACCAAACCAACAACGTGGACAGCCTCGAAAATTGGCTCAAAACCCACCCACAACCCACCCAGGAACGATTGAAGAATTTGATAAGGCTCAATAGAACCTATCCTTTTACTTATCCAGAAAAAAAAAACCGTGACACCACCGACATACGCCAACTTGCCCAACGCCTCAACCATCCATTGGGAAAATCACTTGCCGCCGTTTGGGTCAAGTCTGACTTCAAAAACGCTTTGCAATTGTTGGAAGATTGCGAAATCTCAAAAGATACCTCTGGTATGATCGCTGCACTTACAAGATTAGTAAATATTAACTACACAATTGCACATAGGAACAAAGGAGATCAATATGCTGCCCAGGATTATCTGCTCAGAGCAAGGCAACTATTGAAGGCTCGTTTTGACATGCACGATTTTATTGCCGTGGAAAGTGCGGCCTATTATTACCAGGCCCTAAAGCCCGGTACCAATCAGGACTCTCTTTTACAATCGTATCAAAACACCCTAAAATATATCGAAAGTCACCCGCAATGTAAATACGCCTGGACAGCGTTCAAAGGATATATTGCTGTTATCCACTACTACCGGGGAGAATATGCGGCTTCTTATGCAATCAATAAAGAGATTTTAACACAACTCAAACCCGACCAATTCTACCTCACTGCCGTATATACACAGAATTTAATCAACGATTGCGGTTCCTTAAATCGGTATGATGAAAAATTGGCCTTATGCCAAAAATTATCCACCTTGATTCGTGTATTTCCCCAAAAAAATTTCCCTTATAATTATCAAGGTCTTTACAATTCATTCAAAAATGAATTAAGCCGTCGTGGACGGTATCAGGAAGCAATGCTGTATGCAGATAGTATGCTTTCGATAAAAGATACGATTTACAACATTGAGCGCAATCAAAAATTGATCGAGTTTCAGGCTGAAAATAAACAAAAACAAATTGCCGAACTGAGTCTCCGGCAAACCCAAATTGAAAACCGAAATCGCTTCATCCTCACCTTACTGGGTATTGCCGTGCTGGTCGCTGCGGCATTGACCTATTTGGGGGTGCGCTTACGACAGTCTAACGCCCGGCTCAATGCCCTTGTGCAACTCCGCGATGAGTTTATCCGAATCATTGCCCACGACCTTCGCCGACCGTTACACGCATTTTACGGCCTCAGCGAGGTATTCAGTAAACTCCTTCAACGCGGCGACCAACAGTCCATCATCAAACTTTCGCGTTCCATTGACCAATCAGGACTCTACATCCGACAAATGCTCGACAATCTGATGTACTGGGCGTTGTCGCAGAAAGGAAGTTTAATGCCCAACTTCACCACTTTCGCCCTGCGGCCTCTCCTGGAAGATTTACTATCGGTATATGGGACGGTGGCCGCCCTCAAAGGGGTGAATTTAACGCTCACTTGCCCTGCCGACCTGGCAGTTTATACAGATTCCAACGCCCTCAACCTCATTTTGCGCAACCTCATTGATAATGCCACCCAACACACCCCTGCACAAGGCAGCGTGTCAGTCGAACTAATACCCGTCACCGAGTCAAATGAAGTCCATATTCTCATCAGCGACACGGGCAAAGGCCTGACGGACACCCAACTACAATTGGTCAGAGAGGTGTTGGCTACTCCCCAGCGGTTCCAACCCAAGCAAGACAATCTCGGCCTGGGCCTGATTATCGTCAGTACCTTTGCAAAACAGGCAAAAATCTCGATCGGTGTGGAAAGCAAAGAAGGAAATAGTACAACGTTTTTGTTGAGACTGCCCAAAGAAGATTAATGTGTCATGCCGCAGGCATCACAATTTGAAGTAGATCGGCAGCATCAGTTGCATCAAATTATGCCCTTCTTTTGCTTTGGGGATAGCTTGCTGGGCAGTGACATTTTACGCCCCAAGTGCTTTTTTATCTATTTGGCGGCAAATGGGTTCACTACCAATAAATTTTCAATCCTGGCAAAGTCGCTTACGTTGTTCGTTACCAATGTCAGATGATGCACTAGAGCCGTTGCGGCTATGATAGCATCTGGCAACTTGATTTTATGTTTTCGTCGAATCTCAATGGTTTTAGCCAAATTATGGCCGGCGACTTCAATAGTGAATACATCCAACAAAGTATTTGTGTCCAACGGTAATTTGTTGAGTATTCCGGTAATACCCGCCACCGAGCCGCATCAAGTCTATATTCGCCTCAGCGACACGGGCAAAGGCATGACGGAGACGCACACCCAATCACTTTGTCATGCCGCAGGCTTCTATATCCGTATTACAAGACTACTACATATTTTCATGCGCAGCAACACTCCAAATGTCTGCGCCGCATCCTTCGCGGGATTATATATAATCCCCAATAATCCCCGATTCACAGTGCCCCTCTTTGGCATGACTTTTGACAACTCAGGCATTCGCCTAGAATATCCTGGTAGCTTTTTATACGGTTTGTAGTTCATATACAAATCAAAACAGGTCTTCACCAAATTGGGGCTTAACTATCACTTTTTGCACGAATATTGAAATCGGTTGACAAAACGATTCAAATAATCAACCTTTTATGTCAAAGATTTTACAATTCATTATGTCATTTTTTCTTTTTGCTGAGTGTCTCCTTTTGACACCCTTAGCAGGCCTATGCTCAACCACTTAAAAAAAATGAGGCATTGCTTTCCCCTAAAAAACAATCAAACAAACAGATGAATGACACACATTTACAAGCTCTTCACCCAATCCCACCAAGTGGTTACCTTCCTGACGGTGGTGGTATTCCTATCAGACAAGCAGCTATGGCATAGCCCCGCTGCCGCTTCCCCGCCGGAGGCCGCCAAGCCCCCCGTGGGTAGCCCCTGTGCCAGGCTCAGGTTATACGTGCTCAACAACTCCCCCTGAACCAAACCCAACACCACCGCACAATACCTTATTTTTCAACAACAATAATTATACAAACGATTCAATAACTGCTCCAAGCACGGAGCAAAAAATAAATTTAAAAAAAAATGAGACAATCAAAATTTTTACAAATCGCTGGCTTTATGATAGCCCTATTGAGCCTAACAACGCAAAGCACTTGGGCCCAAACCACCGTAACGCTCCCTGCAGCTTGCCAAAATTGCCCTACTGGGCCTGACTCCGATGGTGACGGTGTGCCTGATGCAACAGATGCTTGTCCTGGCACGCCTGCGGGTACACCTGTGGGTGCTAATGGATGTCCTACAGCACCAGCTTTCCCTGCTGGCTATGTCCATTGCAACGGTGTAATTACCCAAGTAGTAGATGTAACCAATCCTATTACTGGAAAAACATGGATGGACAGAAACCTTGGAGCAAGCCAAGTAGCTACCAGTAGTACAGATGCTGCTTCTTACGGTGATTTATTCCAATGGGGTCGCTTTGCTGACGGGCATCAATGTAGAACAAGCGGTACCATAGAAGAAGTCGCTTCAACAATAGTACCTAATGCTGGAAACACATGGGATGGTTTATTTATAATTAACCGAGCCTCACCATTCAGTTGGTATTTAACAACAACTAATATGGAGGATGTATGGCAAGGTGTAAGTGGTGACAATAGTCCTTGCCCAATCGGCTACCGGTTACCTACAGAATTTGAATTGATTCAAGAGCGATTATCTTGGAGTTCTAACAACGCCGCTGGAGCTTATGCTTCTCCGCTTAAGTTGCTTTTGGCTGGTAGCCGCGCTGGCACTGCCCTCGGTGCTCCTGTCGATGCTGTGGGTAGCTTCGGACAATATTGGACTCGTAACGTTGAAAATCCCAATTCACGCTACTTATTTTTAACTAGTAGCAATGCCGTCATGTCTGCTGGTCAGCGTGTTCAAGGCATGTCTGTTCGTTGCATTAAGAATTAAACCCGAAAGCTATCGGGATTGATTGATTTGACGATTAATCATTCCTTTCACTTCGGAAAGAATGATTAAATAAACAAAGATTAATAGATAAACATGAGAAATCATCAACGCATAAAAGGAATTGTCTTGGCCTTGTTCTGCTTGTTGCTATCAGCAACCCTTGGGTGGTCGCAGGGCATAAATGGGCAGTTTCCACAGCTGGCGGGGCAGAGCGTAGTGTTGCGTGGCTTTGCGGGTATGCATGCCTATACCATAGACAGCACTACGGTGGCGGCAGATGGTACGTTTCAGCTGGCATACACCGCCCGAGACTACGGCATGGGCTTGCTCAGCACCGCAGGGCAACAGCCTTATATTGTGGTACTTTCTCGTGAGGCTATGCACATCAAGGGCGAGCTACTCCATCTGCCGCAAACCGTAAAAATCGTGAGCGGAGCCGAGCAGCGGGCTTTTGAGCAGTACGCCACCGAGCAACCCAAAAGGGAGCAGGTATTATCGGCATGGACGTTTTTGGAGCAAAGCTATCAGGCAGATAGTCTATTCCAACAAAGTACGGCTACCCGCACCGCCATCTCTGCCGAACAGCAGCGGTTGCGTACCGAAGAGCAAGCTTTTTTGAGCCAACTGCCCGAGACGAGTTATGTACGGTGGTATTTACCCATCCGCAAGCTCGTGAGCAATGTGCAGGCGGTGGCTAAGTATCGTCCACAGGAAATTCCTGCCACGATAGCCGCCTTTCGGCAGCTCAATTACAGCGACGAGCGGCTCTACAAGAGTGGTTTGCAGCGAGAGGCGATAGAAGGGCATTTTTGGTTGCTCGAAAACAGTGGCGTATCCTTAGAAAGCGTCTATGCCGAGATGAAAATCTCGATAGATACGATGCTCGCTACGCTTACCCACGACGAGGCAAAACTCAACGAAATAGGCGACTATCTCTTTGATTTGCTGGAGCGGCAAAGTTTGTTTGAGGCTTCGGAATATCTGTCGCTCAAACTATTGAATAATCGCAGTTGTACGCTCACCAATGATTTGGCAAAGCAATTAGAAACCTACCGTGCCATGAAAGTGGGCAATACGGCACCTGATATTCAGTTTTCGGGTACAGTCCTATCGGCAGGAAAAGAAATCAATCGCTTGTCGGACATCCAGAGTAAGTACAAATTGGTGGTATTTGGTGCTGGTTGGTGCCAAAAATGCACCGAAGAGATACCCAAGATAGCCCAGCAATACGCACAGTGGAAAGCCGCAGGTATGGAGGTAGTTTTTGTTTCGTTGGATAGCGAAGAGAAAGCCTTCCGCAGTTTTGCGGGGCAGTTTCCCTTCCCGAGCCTATGCGACTACCAAATGTGGAAAAGCCCCATAGTAGAAAGCTACTATGTATCTGCCACGCCTACGATGTATCTATTAGATAACGCACGCAAAATCCTGCTTCGGCCCAAATCTGTCGCACAAGTGCAAGCTTGGGTGGACATGTTTGCGAAGCAGGCAGATAGTAATAAAGGGCAGTAATGCCCAAAATATGTATTAAAAAATTAATAATTAAAAAAATACTAAAATGAAACAATTCAGTTTACTCATAAGCTTTTTGTTGCTTAGCTTGGTAAGCATGGCACAATACACAGGCTCATTGCCAGTAACGTTGAGCGGCGTACCCAGCGGAGCGACAGGAATACAGTGGTTTCAAGATGATGCACCCATTTCGGGAGCCAATTCGGCCACCTACAATGCCACAACGGTAGGCAATTATTACGCTACTTATACCGATGCCAGCACTTCCTGTACCGATGACCGCACCGTATCAGTGGTTTTGATTGATAGCGGCGGCAGCGTAAACCTCAATGGAAGCACCAACAACGGCACGGGCTCTGCTTATCAGTGGTACAATGATGGTTCCACCGTAAGTGGTGCTACTACCGCCAATTATACAGCTACCACAGGAGGTTTGTATAGCCTTAAATACAATAATGGTACCTGTGAGATAGAAACTAACCAAACCTATGTATTTGTGCTGTCTTCTTCTTGTAATGCAGGAACGGCAGCACCCATACTTGTCAAAAATTAAGTGACATTTCATATTTATTAAAATGAGTCAAGCAAGGTTTGGTCATAAAAAAGTATTTGGTGCTTATCGGCACGCCGTACAGAACTACTACTAAAGCCGTAGCGTAAAATCCCTATGGGGTAACCAACTCACTTACAGGATTTTACGCTACTGGTGTTTAAAGCCTAATGCGTTTTATGAACCATCCCCAAACGGGTCAGCGATTACGTCATTTAAAAAATTATAAATAATGAATGTCATATACCAACATATAAAACAAAGAGGGAGGCTTTCGCTGCTGTTCTGCCTGTTGATGGTATTGGCTGTGAGCATGGTATCCCATGCCCAGGTCAGTCTATCGGCAGGTTGCACCACCGGCACAGCCGATCTTACGGGTGTTACGGCGGCCAATCAGCCCGCCAATACCACCCTTACCTGGCATAGTGGCACACCTGCCACTACGGCCAATAAGCTCAGTAGTATCACGGCACTTTCGCCCGGTACTTACTACGCCGCTTTTTTTGATGCTACCAATGACTGTTATTCGAGCAATACCTTAAACGTAACCATCACGTCCGCATTGTGCCTTAGCAATGTGTGTCCTGCTACTACGGTAAATCTCAATACGGCGGTATCGGTAAGCAATCTACCAGCCAATACGGTCCTTACGTGGCACACGGCTTTACCTGCCACCACGGCCAATAAAATAGCCGACCCTACCACCGTAGGTACATCGGGTACGTATTATGCGGCTTTTTTTGATGCTACCAATGACTGTTACAGTGGTGATGGCAACGCGGCTACCGAGGTTATAGTAGAAATTATTTCTCCTTGTAATACTATCGTTGCCAATAACGATACCTTCACGGGCATAGCACCTGGCGGTACTACACCTACCGTGTTTACCAATGACTTAGTGAATGGTGCATTGGCCACAGATGCCAATACCACTACACCTACAGTAGTAAATGATGGAGGACTTACAGGCGTAACCATCAATCCAGACGGAACCATCAACATTCCTGCGGGAGCAGCTACTGGCAATTATAATGTTACCTACGAGGTTTGCTTGGAAGGCTCACCTACCGTTTGTGATCAGGCGGTTGTAGCAATCACAGTTCAGCAACCCATCACGCTTAACAATACATGTCCTGTTGCGACAATAAATCTTAATACGGCGGTTTCGGTAAGCAATCTACCCGCCAATACTGTCCTTACATGGCATACGGCATTGCCCGCCACTACGGCCAATAAAATAGCCGACCCTACCACAGTAGGTACATCGGGTACGTATTATGCGGCTATTTATGATGCTACCAATGACTGTTACAGTGGCGATGGTAATGCCGCTACTGAAGTTATTGTGAATATTACTACGTGTAATACCATAGTAGCAACAAACGATACCTTCACGGGCATCGCACCTGGCGGTACTACACCTACCGTGTTTACCAATGACTTAGTGAATGGTGCATTGGCCACTGATGCCAATACCACTACACCTACCGTAGTAAATGATGGAGGTCTTACAGGTGTGACCATCAATCCAGACGGAACCATCAACATTCCTGCGGCAGCTGCTCCGGGGACCTATGATGTAACTTATGAGATATGTGTAGAAGGTGCAACACCTGCGGTATGCGATACGGCAACGGTATTTATTACCGTGACACCAGCCCCCAACAGCACACCTCAGGCAGTGGGTGACATTGCCCTCGCCGTACAGGATGAACCCGTATCGGGCAACGTGCTGACCAACGACAGCGACCCCGACGGCGACCCGCTTACGGCCAGCCTGATCAGTGGTCCTGACAACGGGACGGTTGTGCTCAACCCTGACGGCAGCTACACCTACACGCCTGATCCAGGCTTTGTGGGAGAGGATGTGTTCTGCTACGCGGCTTCCGACGGCATCGCCAGCGATACCGCCTGCGTGGCCGTGACCGTACAGCCGAATCCGACTCCGGCCAATGACGCGCCACTCGCGCTGAACGACAACACCCAGACGACGGAGGGCACACCGCTCAGCGTAAACGTATTGGCTAACGATGTGGACCCGGATGGTGACGCCCTGCAGAACCCTACGGTCGTGCAGGCACCGGCCAACGGTACGGCCAGTGTCAATCCCGACGGTACCATTCTGTACACGCCTGATCCAGGTTTTGTAGGAGTGGATACGCTCACCTACCGCGTCTGTGATACGGGCACGCCATCTCTTTGCGACAGCGCACAGGTGATCGTGCAGGTACTTCCGGCTCCGGTGGACCCGGCTGCTAATCAGGCCCCGGTAGCCGTTGACGATGCCAATACTACCACCGTCAACACGCCCGTGACCGGTACGGTAGCCGCCAACGACAGCGACCCCGACGGAGATGCGTTGACGTTTGCCGGATTGACCAATCCTGCCAACGGAACGCTCACCGTAAATGCTGACGGTACCTACACCTACACGCCGGCCGCCGACTTCATCGGCAGTGATGTGTTTACCTATACGGTTTGTGACAACGGCACGCCCTCGCTATGCGATACGGCAACGGTATTTATTACCGTGACACCAGCCCCCAACAGCACGCCTCAGGCAGTGGGTGACATTGCCCTCGCCGTACAGGATGAACCCGTATCGGGCAACGTGCTGACCAACGACAGCGACCCCGACGGCGACCCGCTTACGGCCAGTCTGATCAGTGGTCCTGACAACGGGACGGTTGTGCTCAACCCTGACGGCAGCTACACCTACACGCCTGATCCAGGCTTTGTGGGAGAGGATGTGTTCTGCTACGCGGCTTCCGACGGCATCGCCAGCGATACCGCCTGCGTGGCCGTGACCGTACAGCCGAATCCGACTCCGGCCAACGATGCTCCGATTGCGCTGAACGACAACACCCAGACGACGGAGGGCACACCGCTCAGCGTAAACGTATTGGCTAACGACGTGGACCCGGATGGGGATGCGTTGCAGAACCCCACGGTCGTGCAGGCACCGGCCAACGGTACGGCCTCGGTTAATGCCGACGGTACGATCACCTATACACCTAATTCAGGCTTTATAGGTACCGATACGCTCACCTACCGGGTCTGTGATACGGGCACGCCATCTCTTTGCGACAGCGCACAGGTGATCGTGCAGGTACTTCCGGCTCCGGTGGATCCGGCTGCTAATCAGGCCCCGGTAGCCGTTGACGACGCCAATACAACGCCCGTCAACACGCCCGTGACCGGAACAGTAGCTGCCAACGACAGCGACCCCGACGGAGATGCGTTGACGTTTGCCGGATTGACCAATCCTGCTAACGGAACGCTCACCGTAAATGCTGACGGCAGCTATGTTTACACGCCGGCGGCTGACTTCATCGGCAGTGATGTGTTTACCTATACGGTTTGTGACAACGGCACGCCCTCGCTATGCGATACGGCAACGGTATTTATTACCGTGACACCAGCCCCCAACAGCACGCCTCAGGCAGTGGGTGACATTGCCCTCGCCGTACAGGATGAACCCGTATCGGGCAACGTGCTGACCAACGACAGCGACCCCGACGGCGACCCGCTTACGGCCAGCCTGATCAGTGGTCCTGACAACG
>NZ_SMJU01000013.1:36689-171543 GCF_004348825.1 Arundinibacter roseus | reverse complement strand
GGCTGCTTTTGCGCCACTCACGTACTAATTTGAACATTTCTTCTGACTGATTCATTCGCTTGTCTTTTTAGGTCAAAAGTAGAAACCGAATTCTAGCCAAGAAATATGTAGTTCATAGGATGCTTACGTATAACCGCAACGATTTCCCGGTCTTTTCAAAAAGAATCAAGTGCCAAACTAACCCTTGCGGAACTTTTTCCCCGGAAATATAGAGAAAACATTCATAAAAGAAGAAGTGCCAATAGAATAATTCATCCACCGACACTTCTTCAAAAGTTAGTCATTGCCTGTTAGTTCAGCAAGGCGTTGGCCTGCTCTATTTGTGCAGCAAAACGAACGAGCGTGTCGCTGACGCGCACGATTCCGAGTTCGGCTTCGAGCCAATTCTCCTGTTCAATCGCTTCCCGAATCATCGGCAATGTTTTGACGCCATAACCGGTATAAAAACCCGGTGCGTAAATCTGATGCTTGAACCAAGGCCTCCTGGGAAGTCCGTCCGGATGCGTAAGGAAACGTTCGGAGGTGTATAGAATTTCATTCAATTGGTTCAACTTATCCGCCGAAATCGTTCCGGCTTTTGCAACGGCTTCGGCGTAGGTTGCAGCGCTTTTTTCGAGCATTGAAAGCGCATTGTCGAGCGGGGCAAAGTTCAGGAACGGAACGTCGGGCAGGGGAGAGGGCTGCACAAAAGGCTTTTTGGGATCAGCCACCGCCAAAAAGCGATTTTCTTTCACGAGTTGATTATGTTCCAGCGTTTGCGAGCGCATGGCATCCATTGTCTGCTTAATTTCGGCGGTATACTGCTGTACGGTATTGGTGAAGTTTTGAAACTCGAAAGGCAAAATTTCCGCATTGGCCATGCGCATCACGGCCCGGCCCATCGTTTGTGCCAAAGCTACGCCATAAGTAAAATCCGTATCCTTAAAGCGCGTGTAGTGGTCGTACGAATCGTAGATGGAATGGTACTCGCCGCCGCCGTCTTCCCCGCCAAAGCCGATGTTCATGGAGGCAATGCCCGCATGCTGTATGAAGGGCGTGTAGTCGGAGCCGGAGCCCAGCGCGCCAATCCGCAGATCGGTCCGGGTGCGCGCTTCCTGTTTTGCTTTTGGTGCGCCATCCACCAGCAACTTCGCCCGCAGGCGGTCGCTGACGCTGATGTTGCGTTGCGGATCATTTACGTCACGAGCCACCTGATTCAGGAATTTTTCGAGCGTATGCGACCCTCCGGCATACAGAAATCCACGGCCGTTAGAATCAGAGTTTAGGTACACCACTGCTTTCTTTTGTAGCTCTTCTTTTCGCTCTTCCACCCACTCCGTGGAGCCCAGCAGGCCCGGTTCTTCGGCATCCCAAAGGGCATAGACGATGGTACGTTTAGGTTTCCAGCCTGTTTTCACCAGTTCACCCAGCGCACGCGCCTCTTCCAGCACTGCCACAGCACCGCTCAGCGGATCGTTTGCGCCATAGACCCAGGCGTCGTGGTGGTTGCCACGCATGATCCACTGATCCGGAAACTCACTTCCTTTCAATACCGCAATTACGTTATAGGCAGGTTCTACTTTCCAGTCAAATTCCAGTTTGAGATGTACTTTGGCCGGGCCGGGACCGATGTGATACGTGAGCGGCAATGCTCCGCGCCAGGCTGCCGGGGCTACTTCGCCGCCCAGGGCTTTGAGCAGCGGCAGGGCGTCGCCGTACGAAATGGGCAGCACCGGAATTTTCATGATCGTGGGCGCTTCGGTATGCGACAGGCGCGGGGCATCTTTGGTAGCGCCGTAGCCGGGTGTGAGCGGGTCGCCGGGATACAGCGGCATGTCGAGTACGGAGCCTCGCTGTGCGCCAGTTTCGTTTTTGTAGGCACCTTTGGGGTATACATCTCCCTGAAAAAATCCGTCTTCTTTGGGGTCTGAGTAAATAATGCACCCGATTGCTCCATTTTCGGCGGCCACTTTGGGTTTTATTCCCCGCCAGGAATTGCCATATTTTGCCAAAACGATTTTCCCTTTTACATCAATTCCCATTTTTTTCAATACCTCATAATCCTCTGGAATGCCGTAATTGACGTACACGAGCTCAGCCGTTACGTCGCCATCGGCGGAGTAGGCGTGGTAGGCAGGGAGCTGCGCTTTGGTTTGGCCGGAGGTGGCGTCTTCTTTGAGAGGAGGCTCGGTCAGAGTGGCTTTGAATTTGGCAGGAGCGATCAGTTCTACCACCCGGATTTTTGGCGTTGGAAAAAGCACGTAGGATGTATCAAGGCGCGCTTCAAAGCCGTAGGACTTAAAAAGGTCGCGGGCATATTCGGCATTTTCGCGGTCAAAGGCGGCACCTACGTGGTGCGGAAAGGCGCTCATTTTTTTTAATAATTCCCGAAGATTTTCTGCTTTTAAATGGCTGTCAAATTTTTTCTCAATTGCCAGTTGTGAAGGTACATCTTCCGGTTTGAAACCCAGAATTGGCTGAGCCTGTGATACTATGGGTGCAAGCAGGATCAGAATTTGCAGGAAAGATAGTTTGGGTATACGCTTGTACATGCAGGTTGGTAGGTTAAGAATAGACGAATTGGTTTAACAAAAGATTAAGATACGACCAAAATGACAAAACTTTGGTAAATGAGCTGGAAATGCAATCTTTATGTAAAAAATGAAAAGAAAATATATGAAAAATGAATACTAGCACCACACCCAAAAACGATTGGCGGAGTCGCCTGCATGAGATCATTTATGAGGCATCTACTCCCGCAGGGAAGTTTTTTGACGTCGTGTTGTTGTGGGTAATTTTGTGTAGTGTGATTTTGGTCATGCTGGAAAGTGTCGTCGAAATCAACCAGGAATACAAGGAAATTTTTAACATAGCCGAATGGGTCATCACCATTCTTTTCTCCATTGAATACATCGCCCGAATCGTGTCGGTCAGGCAGCCCTGGCGCTACATTTTCAGCTTTTACGGGCTGATCGATTTTTTATCAATTATACCTAAATTCCTTTCGTTGTTTTTTGTCGGAACGCAGGTATTGGTCGCTTTACGGGCCTTGCGTTTGCTGCGGATTTTCCGGATTCTGGAACTGCATCAGTACGTGGGAGAATCACAAAATTTGATGCAGGCGCTGAAAGCAAGTCAACGAAAAATCTCGGTATTCGTGTTTGCCATTCTGGTCATTTGTGTGATTTTGGGTACGGTTATGTACATGGTAGAAGGCGGAGACAATGGCTTTACGAGTATTCCCCGAAGTATCTATTGGGCCATCGTGACACTTACCACGGTGGGCTATGGCGACATTGCCCCACAAACTACCGGAGGACAAATCATCGCCAGTTTTATCATGATTTTAGGTTACGGAATCATCGCCATTCCAACCGGCATTGTTACGAGTGAATTGAGCAGAAAAGAAAGTTCAAAAGAATCTTTTTCTGGGCAAAGCTGCCCCAATTGTTCAGCCGAAGGACATCAGGCACGGGCAAAATTCTGCTATCGCTGCGGTTCCTCTCTTGAGTAGGTTTTATGAGGAGAGAACGGTGCGGTAGCTGTTGAGCTACCGCCATTTGTGGGTAACTTATTTCTTTTGCCAGGCACCTAGTATTGCCCCCATTGCTGCATAACTCACCGCACTGAATCCGGCATTCAGGATAGAAAGTCCAATCGGTTTAAGTTCGTAGGTATTGTTGGTGAAAATATTTCCGCCCACAATCAGTGCTCCGATTAATGCACCCGTAAGTGCACCAGTCTGTAACGTGCTGACCTGCATGGATTTGAACAAAAGAGCCAGCGCATAGGCTCCCAATAAGTAGGTAATAAAACTGATCAGGTAGGCACTGACTGGGTCGCTTTCAGCGGCCTGTGCTTCGGTAACGCCTGAAAGTTCCATCCATGGAGTTTGAAAAGTAATATACCAAATGGCACCAAGTACGAAAGTGGTAACAGCGGCTACAAAAACCGCAAGGAAATTGATCCTGGGAGTAGTCATACCAAAAAGATGTTTAGGGTTGAAGGTGAAGGAAATTTACAACTTTTAAATGATTCGGCAATCCTATTTCAATGGAAAATTATGGCTATACGTTGTGTATTTATATTTCGATCAGGCGCTACTTTATGAGATCATTGCAGAGGTGCATGGTATAGGAAACTTACCCTTTTTTTAATAGAATTTCCTATTATCAGGCCATTTTGAGAATGAGAAAAAAATGAAACAAAGGATGGAATTATCTTGCCGGTCATGTCTAATCAGTAACACGAACTTTTTTAGTACAAGGCTATGGCACAAATGGTAAAACTGGAAGGAACGGATTTGATTTTCAATCTGGACCATGTAATCACAATTCAGAAGGCAACGGCAAATGCAAGTAAGAAAGCAAGCCTGCTTTTTACGTTGATAGAAAAAAAGGAAGTTCTGTGGGAATTTGGTTCGGAAGATGCCCGCGACGACGCTTTTGATTCATTTTTGACGGTAAAAGAAAGCGCTGTTTTTTAAGTGTAAATGAAAAATAGCCCGGATTGATGTCAATCAGTCCGGGCTATTTTTATGAAATATAGTTCAAAAAATCTAGGCCATTAATTTGCCTAATGAGTTGTCAAACAGATCTTTTGCTTCGCCTGTTGTCATAACGGTGGCGGAGTCTATCACAAAATCCTTTGCCGTGACGGTTCCGAGAAGTGTGTGTGCCAATTTAAGATCGGCCCCCAGGAGTTTTTGAAACGCTCCCTGCTGCGAAGGCTTTACTGACACAAGCACACGGCTTTGGGCTTCACCAAACAGAAAGGCGTCGGTCCGGTAGTTTTTATCCGTAGACACCTGAAAACCAAGTCCACGAGGCATAGCCGACTCGGCCAATGCTACAAACAGCCCTCCGTCCGAAACGTCGTGCATCGACTGCACCATGCCTTGCTGAATCAGAGTTTTAAGTCCCTGATGAAGCGTATATTCTTCTTCCAGATCAAACTGTGGTGCGGGCGATTCTTTCACTTTCCGGTAGCTGTACAAATATTCTGATGAAGCTATGTCGTTTTTCGCAACGCCAATCATATAAATCAGATCGTCCGTTTCTTTAAAATCCAGCGTCATTTGATGCTCAGGATTTTCTACCAGGCCAATCATGCCAATCGTTGGCGTTGGGAAAACCGGGCCGTCGTCGGAGCTTTGGTTGTAAAAACTTACGTTTCCACCCGTCACAGGCGTACCAAATTTGAGACAGGCTGCGCCCATGCCTTTGACGGCCTGCACAAACTGCCAATACACTTCGGGAACGTAAGGATTGCCAAAATTGAGGTTATTGGTAACTGCCAGCGGTTCCGCACCCGTGCACGTTAGATTTCGGGCGGCTTCCGACACGGCAATCTGCGCACCGACAAACGGATCAGCATTTACGTATCGACTGTTACAATCAACGGTCATTGCGATTCCTTTGGAGTAGTCCGGGCGCTTCACATCCCGAATCCGCACGAGGGCAGCGTCCGAGGGACGATTGGTGCTGCGGTTAGCCGTGCCAACCATCGAGTCGTACTGCTCATACACCCACCGTCTCGACGCAATGTTGGGGTGTGAAAGCAGATGTTTTGCCACAGCGGTCAGTTCGTCTGCCGAGGTATCGGGCACCGAAGAAATCTCAAATTGCTTAAAGCGCTGATAGTAGGCAGGTTCGCGGTATTCGCGGTGGTATTGCGGAGCGCCGCCACCCAGCACAAGGTCGTAGGCCGGCACATCGGCGATGAGTGCGCCGTGCTGATAAAAATGCAGTCGTCCGGCATCGTTCGGGCCGGCAGCTACTACTTCACCAATTTGTGCGCAGTGCAAATCCCATTTATCAAAAATTCCCTGAATGATATGTTCTTTGCCTTTTTCAACAACAACCAACATCCGTTCCTGCGACTCCGAAAGCAGGATTTCCCAGCCGTGCATATTGGACTGCCGCGTAGGTACTTTGTCGAGATCGATAATCATCCCGTGCTCACCTTTGGCGCTCATTTCGGAGGTCGAGCAGATAATGCCCGCTGCCCCCATGTCCTGAATACCAATGACATATCCTGTTTCTATGATTTCCAGCGTAGCTTCCAGCAACAGTTTTTCCATAAACGGATCGCCTACCTGCACGGCCGGAAGTTTTTCATTGGATTTGTCTGTAATGTCCTCCGATGCAAAAGTGGCACCATGAATCCCGTCTTTACCGGTAGCTGAACCCACGATAAAAACGGGGTTTCCTACGCCATAGGAAGTTGCTTTGGCTACTTTGCCTACCTCCACTATACCTGCCGAAAATGCATTCACGAGCGGGTTGGTATTGTAGCACTCGTCAAAAAACACTTCGCCGCCAACGGTCGGAATACCGAACGCGTTGCCGTAATCGCCAATGCCTTTGACAACGCCCTTCACGAGCCATTTGGTCTTGGCGAGTTCAGGGTTTCCAAACCGAAGCGAATTCAGCTGGGCAATTGGGCGGGCACCCATTGTAAAAATATCCCGATTTATTCCGCCAACGCCCGTGGCTGCACCCTGATACGGTTCGAGTGCGGAGGGGTGGTTGTGCGATTCAATTTTGAAACTACACGCAAGGCCATCGCCAATATCGACCAGACCGGCGTTTTCTTCACCCGCTTTGGCAAGCATGCGTTCGCCATCGCGCGGGAGGGTTTTAAGCCATACGATAGAATTTTTGTATGAGCAGTGCTCCGACCACATCACCGAAAAAATACTTAATTCGGTAAAATTTGGGGTGCGGCCCAGAATTTCCCTGATCCGGTCAAACTCTTCGGGCAGGACGCCTAATTTACGGGCGGTTTCGACGGTAGGCAGCGCATTGCCGTCATGTACTTCGGTAGAGGTCATAAGTAAGGTTACAGTAGGCGGTTGAAAGTCCACAGAAATCTTGCTCTAAGATTTTGCACAAAATTAGGGCTTTAAATGTAGAGAAGCGGCAATAAAAATATTTTTCTCGCAAAAGTATTGACTCGTAACAAATGATTGCTAATTTTGCACCCACGTTTGAGACCAATATGTGAAATAGAGAGTTGGCAGAGTGGTCGAATGCGGCGGTCTTGAAAACCGTTGTGGGGTAACCCACCGGGGGTTCGAATCCCTCACTCTCTGCAAAAACCCGTTTAGCGAAATGCTGAGCGGGTTTTTTTCTTGTACCTGGATTCTTGCTTAAAACAGGTAATCGCTACCGTTTTTTGAAAAATCTAAACATGCGCTTCTACCATAAATTTTCGCCCGGTTTTCAATTACTATGGACTAATGAATAACGAAAAGAAATAAATCAAAGAAAAATAGTAATTTTTTAAGAATAAGTTTCCGACGGTTTTTTCTGCCATGTTATAAAAAACAGCAAGTCCGACCCATATGGGTCGGACTTGCTTTCCTTACGCCTCTTCCAAAAAGGAAACATGCTTACGCACTAAAATCTATATTTCACTCATGTTTACCCAAACTATCTATCAATCACTTCGCCAAATGTAAACAAAAGATATAAAAGAGGAAATGAAATATGAAACTGAGTTATATTAAATGAAAGATAAATTTTCACTGGATTAGTAAATGAATGTATTCGTTCGGAATAGTACAAAAACAATACAGCCTGCGGTAAATACTCCGCAGGCTGTGCACACTACACACACTAATAAAATATCTTGATATAAATTTAATTAAAAAAAGTTATATTTTTTTAATTGAAAATAAAAAATATGTCCGTTTTTCTCTATTTATATGATTTCTAATTTATTCAGCAAAGCAAAATAAAATTCGGCATACTTAAAAATAAATTTTAATAAATACTGATATGCTCGAAGTGAACGGGCTAGGAATGGCTATTCTGCTGGTGTGAAGACAATAACTATTTAATATAAATATAGTTACATAAATAATTTATAAATAGGACTATACCTAATAACTCAGCTGGATTTCCTGATTTTTTTAAATGTAAGGTCTAAACGTTGAAATTGCTAAAAAAGACATAATTGTGTAAAGAAATCTTATTCAAAGGAAAATTGATTACCATTTTTAGTAGGGGGTTAGGACTCGCACAGTAATGGAGATTAGTGCTTCATCGGGCCGAACTGCGGCCTGAATGTTCAGAATTCCAGGATACTTTGTCCATAGCAGTATGCCGTTTCCGAGGCTGTCCGGTGACATTTCGGGTAAACCTAAAAGTGCCGGGACGTCCGTTCCCTTATAGCCCGCAGGAGGAGAGATCGTGATTCGGTCGGCGGCATCGTTGCTATACACGATGTCCACAAACCCATCCTGATACGTATATTTTTGACAGGTAGGGCAGGCAGACTGTTCCGCTTTTTCCGGGTCAAGCCACTGCTGATGTCCCAGGATTGTGGCGATGTCTTCCTGAGTTTGGCCCGCTATATCTCGTATTCTGAGGAGTACCTCAACCGCCTTTTTTTCTGAAAGTTGGGTGGCTTGGGGCGGAGCCGTACAGGTTAAAAAGAGGCTGGAAATCAGTAAAGACAAGATTCGCAAGTAAAGAGGCATCGGGCAGGTAGCTACGGTACTACCTTACTAAATTGGAGGATTACGCTTTTTTACTCACAAACGGATGAGGATTTCCATGAGGAAGATAAAAAGTATGAACAACATCACGATTTGAGCTGTGGAGCTGCTACGAAAAAAAAAGATCAGATCTTCTACCAAATATTTCATAAGCCAAACGGATGATAGTTTGATGCTACAAAGCAAAACCTAAGCTACCGGAATGTCAAATTTGGTGTGTTATCTATTTATGATTAAAATATGTAGTAAAAAAAGTCCCGACTTGTGTGGTAAGCCGGGACGGGTATTTATTGATGAAGTGTAATCGTAACGTATTATAAGTCAGCAAATTCTTTTCGGATCTCGTCTTTGGTTTTACCGACTTTCTGTTGGATTTTACCCCACATTTCGTCTTCTTTTCCTTCTGCGTAGGTTAGGTCGTCATCGGTCAGCTCACCATATTTTTGTTTCAGCTTTCCTTTCATTTCGTTCCAGTTTCCTTTTATCGTTTGCTCGTTCATAGCATTTGGGGTTTAGATGATTGGAATAAATAGTTAATTACTTATCTAAGTAAAAAATAGTATTCCATGCCCAAATCGAAGGTTTTGGTGTTAAAAAATGCTGAAAAACGGGAAATGTGTAGAGACCTTTACCCGTCATTCCTCAAATATTGAAGTATCCTTTAATACCCGAAAGAATATTTTGTACCGCAAAAGAGGCAAGAATTAGCCCCATAATTTTACTTATTACAGTAATCGCCGATTCGCCAATGCGATCCTGTACCCGGCTGGCAATCATCAGTAGAAAGCTCGTCAATCCGATCACAAGAAGTACATTGAGTGCGGTAAGTACCTGTTCTCCAAGAGTATAGAGGTGATTGTCGGTAAGCAGCACAACGGCCATAATGGCGCCCGGTGACGCAATGGAAGGTAAGGCAATCGGGAAAATCGTCACGTGCTTGTAATCCTTAATCAGATGCTTTTCCTCTTCGGGCTTACCTTCGCCAAAAATCATCGTCAGTGCAAACAGGAAAAGTATGACGCCGCCCGAAATTTGAAAAGCATCAAGCGAAATACTCATTGCTTCCATGATGAGCTGCCCCACAAAGATGAAAAATATCAGGATGATCGCGGCTACTAACGAAGCCCGAATGGCTATTTTCTTCTTTTCTTTTTTATTAAATTGTTTGGTGGCTTCCAGAAAAACGGGGATTGACCCGATGGGATCAATTACGGCAAATATGAAAAAGAACGTTCTGAGAAATTCGAGCATACAATAGTTTAATGATTGAAAATTGTGACCTGTGGATTCTTAGTTCAAAAATATAGGGAATATGCGAATGAGAAAAGTATGAAGTTGGCAGAATATACATCAAAAAAACCGGATTTCCTAGTATAGAAAACCCGGGTGATGCCTTCAAATAGCGAAGTAGGTTTGGTCTTAATGCTCCAAGGCCAACACTTTATCCAACCGTACAATACTCTGAATCATTGCCCGCACGCTGTGGTAGTTTACTTTCCAGGAGTGGCTCATGTGCGTCCAAATTGGTTCTCCCTGCCGCGTGAGCAGGGGTTTCCATTCGCCCACTTCATGTGCGATCATGTGGTCAAACACAAACCGATGCGTGGTTGCGTAGGCTTTCAGATAGTCGTCATTTTTGAATACCCGATAGGCATCCAGCATCCCGATGAGTACTTCGGCCTGCTGCCAGAATTCCTTTTCGCGATCGTACACTTCACCGAAATGCGAACCCTCTACGTACACGCCACCAAACTCCCAGTCGATCCCATGAGCTACTGCGTGATTAAACGATTTAAGTAACTGTTCGCGCTGAGTTTCGTAAGGCAATTGCAATACATCAAGAGCGTGCATAAGCAGCCACGCAAACTCGACATTGTGGCCGTAGGAGGTGTTGTCTTCGGCGGCGCTTTTTAGCCCATCTTCGCTAAACCGATCCCATCCCCAAATGATGTCAAACTTGATTTGGGGAGCCACCCGCCAGTCTGCCCAAAATTGCGGAATACCCGTGCCGTAGATTGGGTGCATGATTTTTGTAGTAAGCAAATCAATGATTTCCAGAAGCGTACGTCTATGAATTTCCTTTTGACTAGCCTCATAAAGGGTCGTGAATGCTTCCATCAGGTGCATGTGCGCATCCAGCGTTTTTCGATCCCCACCCGCAGAACCGGGACCTTTGAGCGTCCAGTTGCGATGAAACATTTCAAAATAGCCTCCAAAATGGGTATCGGCGGCGAATATTTGCAACTGATCGAAAACTTTTTCGGCATATTCGAGTCCGCGCGGATCACCGGTGGCGAGGGTATATTCACTCAGCGCATAGATGGCAAAGCTGTGGCCGTACACGATTTTTTCATCAATCAGCACTTCACCTTTTCGGTTCATGAGCCAGTAAAAACCACCGTGTTCATTGTCCCACATTTTTTCCAGCAAAAAGTCGACCCCGTGGCGGGCAATCGCAGCAAAGCGACCGTCGCCATACCCGGCCCGATGCGCCGAGGAAAAAGTAAAAACGGTTCGGGTTTGGGCAATCAGCGATTTTTCGTCTTCGCCGGAATCATTGCCATCTTTATCAAAATGTGTTAAGTAGCCTCCGTTGGCCAGGTCTACACAGCGGTTTTCCCAGAAAGGAAGCAATTCTTTGGTCAGATGATGCAGGGCTTCCTGCTTAAAATCAAGGAGTTGAGTTTTGTTCATGGCGTACAATGGTACTGACCTATTGGGTTGTTGAAATAGTTAAAGTAAGGAAAGCGAATTTTAAAATGTAAAAAGAAATGTGTTTTAAATTATACCTCATTTAGCATATTGGCCTGCCGCATTTTGGCCAAATTCACGACTTCTTCCTCGGTGGCGGTTCCGGTTTGGTGTAACTTCTGAACGGTAACGGCTGCTGCCAGATTAGCGAGTGCCAACGCCTCAATTACCGGAATCTGCGCGCCCATACAGGCCGCAAAAGCAGCAACGGCGGTGTCGCCGGCACCTACGGTGTCAAGCTCGGCGGTGAGCGGGAGCGCGGCACTTTGGTACACGGTGCCTTCCCGAATATACTGCATGCCGTGCTCGCCCCGAGTGATAAGCACGGGACCTTCGATGAGGTCCGAAAGCTGACGACCATACTGAGCGCATTCTTCGGCGGTGTACAAATCCGGGCTTTTGAGTTCGAGCAAACGGGCCAGTTCTTTGGTGTTGACTTTCAGGGTAGCGCCGCGCAGTGCCCGGCCATACGTACGCATGTCGGCCAGGACAAATACCTGTGGATGCACCGCAATGAGCGCATTGAGCATTTCGACCCGGTCGGCAGTAAGCAGCGGTGCCGCAAATTGTTGGTTGATAATCAGTACATCCAATTTTGAAAGCTGCGATTTCAGGCTTTTCAACACTCCGTCAAAAGCGTCGTTTGAAAGACTATTGTGCGTGCCGAAGTCAATGCGGTTTTGTTCAGCCTCATTTACAAAAGGTTTCGTGTAGGTGCAGGTTTCCCAGTCCTGAGATTGAGGGCGGAGTCCGGCCGTATCGACATTCAATTGGTGGAGGAGATGAAGCATTTCACGTGCATACATATCCTGTCCCACGGCACCAAAAACTTTTAGAGTCGGGACATTCATCGCCGCGAGGTTTTGGACCACATTTCCGGCTGCCCCAAGCGATGTGCGTGGCTGTCTTCCCCACCACACTTCCTGATGGGTTTCGAGAGAAAATTCGGCTGTTTTTTTATTTAACAGGTAGTAAAAATCTACCGCAAAATCACCAATCACACCTATTCGTAGGTGGCTTATTTTCTCAAAAATAAACCGTATTTCATTCTCCTGCATACATATATAAAGTAGGGTACACTTACCAGGTGCGGTTTTTGAGAAAATCGTCGAGCTGCTGTTTGGTCATTGGTACTTCTTTGGGATTGTCCTTAATCCATTGCAAAAAATCTGCTTTGATCGTTTCGTTCCAGGCTGTGTCAATTTCTCCGGGCGTGTATTTGCCTTGGCGCAGACGCAGGTGGCCAAATTTGTCCTTTAAGGAAATAAACTCAGAATTGACCACCACTTTTTCTGCCAAATGCGCCGGAATAAATACGATCCCTTCTTTTTTAGCCAGGATCAAATCTCCCGGAAGTACCGTTGCCTGTCCAATGCGGGTGGGGCAATTGATGCAGCTGACCACCATTCCCTGAATGTAGGAAGGGTCAAATCCGCGCACCCAGCCGTTAAAACCTTCAATTGCTTCGAGACCTTCAAGATCGCGCACGGAGCCGTCAAAAATAACCCCATTTTTTGATTTGGCATAAATAGAATTCCCCAGGTTATCGCCAATGAGCGTGCCGTCTACAATTTTTCCAAAGCCATCAGCAATGTAAATATCCCCTTCGGTGAGCATGTCAATGGGCCAGGAATTGGTAGCACCGCTGCGTTTTTCGATTTTTCCCTGTTCCTTAATCGGGTTTTCCATGTCGGGCCGCGAAGGCATGTACGTTACGGTCAGGGCTCGCCCGGCCATCGGCTGATCGGGACGGATAATTTGCCAGCCGCCTACAAACTGATTTCGGTAGCCTTCATTGCGCAAAACGCCCCAGGCTTCTTCGAGAGAAATACTACGGGCCCGCCGAACAAGATCGTCCGAAACACGGGGGCGGCCATCGGCTGAGCGCTCGCCTTTCCATTCTTTGGAATAGGCCGCAATCTGCTCTTTGCCAGCCTGTACCGACTGAGCATGCGCAAAATTTGCGATTGAATAAATACTACTTATTGATAAGAGTAGGAATAATTGCTTCATGGGCTTTATCAGGTTAAAATTTAAATTTAAAAACGCAAAGTACAATTATATTTACTCACTTTACTTCTTACCTATAACCCTGAATGTGCGATGAAAAAGCGATTGCAAGATTTATTGAAGAAGCTGCCACAAAGCAGCGGAACGCTCCCCGAACTTCCCGCTGCCCCAACGGGCAGCTTCGATAGTCGCCGCGATTTTTTCCGGAAAGCTACGCTTGGCGGTTTATCGTTGGGAATGGCATTTGATGGAAAAGTTGATAAAGAAATGGAATTCCTGTCGCAGAAAGTGAAGCGCGACTCCAAACCATCCGATCTCAAAATTACGGACATTCGCGTAGCTACCGTCGTAGGCGCACCCATGACCTGCCCCATTCTCCGCATTGATACCAATCAGGGTCTTGTGGGCTGGGGCGAAGTCCGCGACGGTGCAAGCCCCAACTACGCACTGATGCTGAAAAGCCGATTGCTGGGTGAAAATCCCTGTAATGTGGAACGATTGTTCAAAAAAATCAAGCAGTTTGGCGGTCAGGGCCGGGCAGCTGGTGGCGTTTGCGGCGTCGAAATGGCACTGTGGGATTTGGCCGGAAAAGCCTATAATGTTCCTGCGTATCAGTTGCTGGGCGGTAAGTTCAGGGATGAAGTCCGGATTTATGCCGATACCCCGGAAGTAAAAACCCCGGCAGAGTTTGCCCAGAAAATGAAAGTCGAGCGACTGGACAAGGGCTACACATTTCTGAAAATGGATTTTGGCATTCAGCTCGTGGCGGATATTCCCGGCGCACTCATCGGCGCCCGCGACTGGCAGGTAAAAAAGCAGTGGAGCAATGGTTCAAATCCTGGAAAACTGGGCGATTATGGCATGACGAAGCACCCGTTCACGGGTATACAGATTTCGGATAAAGGCCTGGAAGCAATGGCCGAATACGTAGCAAAAGTACGCGATGCCATTGGCTATGAAGTGCCGATGGCGGCTGACCATTTTGGCCATTTTGACGTAAATACAGCCATTCGCCTGGGGCGCGCCATCGACAAATATCAGTTGGCGTGGCTGGAAGATTTGGTGCCCTGGCAGTATACCGATAAATGGAAGCAGATTTCGGATGCTATTGATACGCCCACGCTGACGGGTGAAGATATTTATCTGAAAGAACATTTTATAAAGCTCATTGATGCAAAAGCTGTCGATATGATTCACCCGGATTTGGCGTCGTCGGGAGGACTGCTTGAAACCAAGAAAATTGGCGATTACGCCGAAGAACACGGAATCCCGATGGCGATGCATTTTGCCGGAACGCCTATTTCGTTTATGGCCAACGTGCATTGTGCCGCTGCTACCGAAAATTTCATTGCGCTGGAACATCATTCGGTGGACGTGAAGTGGTGGGAAAGTATGGTGAAAACGACCAAGCCATTGGTGGTCAATGGTTTTGCGCCAGTACCCGACGCGCCGGGCCTTGGCATTGAAGTGGTGGAAGAGGTTGTAAAAGCACACCTCAAACCGGGTACCAAGTTTTTTGCTCCCACTACGGAGTGGGACACCAAAGATTCCTGGGATCGGGAATGGAGCTAGATTCTTGCCTGAAATTCACAAAAGAGGGTTGCCCGGGTTTTTCGGGCAACCCTCTTTAATTAAATAAATGTAAAAAAATATTGAAAATCAGATCTTTACCGCTTTGCCCGTCCGGGCTGCTTCGTAAATAGATTCTACAATCCGAATGTCGCGCATGCCTTCCTCACCGGGAGCGAGCATCGGTTGCTTTTGCATGATCGATGTGGCGTCTTCGTCCATTTGTTTAGCCTGTTGATTGTCAAGCGGGAAATTAATTTCTCCGTTGGTATAGGTGCCTTTGTTTCCCTTGTACGCCGAAAAAGGGTCCATGTGGAGGAAGCCTTTTTCATAGTTTACTTTTAGAAAATTTGTGTTTATACCAAAGCTCGACGTGCAATTGGCAATGGCGCCGCTCGGAAAATGAAACTGATATAAGGTTGTTTCGTCAACTTCTTTAAACAGTTCCGGGCGGTTGTTGATATGCTGCGCCGTCACGAGCATCGGTTCTTCTCCGGCTGCGAGCCGAGCACCCTGAATCGCATACACGCCCATGTCGCCCATCACGCCGCCGCCAAGCGCTTTGTTGAGTTTCCAATGTCCTACCCGTCCTTCGTTATAGCCGGCAGCGCAGGTGATCAGTTTAACTTTTCCAAGAGTTTTTTCTTTGGCTAATTTCATAAAAGCCTGTGTGTTAGGATCATGCTGGCAGCGGTAGCCAATCGCCAGGCTTTGCTTATTGTCTGCGCAGGCTTTGATCATGGCCTCACAATCTTTGACGGTAGGTGCCATGGGTTTCTCACACCACACATGTTTGCCTGCTTTTGCCGCCCGAACCACGTACTCGCGGTGCATGGAAGGAGGCAATACCACGTATACCACGTCAATGTCAGGATTGTTGGCAATTTGGTCAAAGGTGTCGTAGGAGTAAATATTTTTATCCGGAATATTATACTTCTTTTTCCAGGTTTCGGCTTTAGCCGGCGTGCCCGTTACGATACCCGCCAAATAGCAGTTTTTAGTCAGTTGCAACGCAGGCGCCAGCAAATCGGTGCTGTAATAGCCCAAACCCACAAGCGCTACTCCGAGGCGTTCTTTGGGGCGGGAGTTCCCAATCACATAGGGCGAAAAAACCGCCGTACTGGCCAAAGCTGCGCCCGCAGCCAAAAACGAACGGCGCGTGATTGATGATGTTTCGGTTAATTTTTCCATAGGTTTAAATTCATATTTTAAGGTAAAAGTAGAAAGTCCGGAACGCTTACTACCGGGTTTATAATAAGTTTCTGCAAAAAATTTCCTTCAAATCTGCGCTTGAATTCTTGTAAAACCAAGGAAAAGTAACGTAAAATCAAATAAGTATACTTTGTATACATGTATATACAGAATAATTTAATAATGTAGATATTTAATTGTAGTATTAGTAGAAAATGCACTTGCCTGTATTTTTAGCAATGAACCAAAATTCTAAAATCAATGAAAAGAATTTTACATTTTAAACATCTGTTCCTGTTGCTGTTAGTAACAGGTATCAGTTTGACTGGCTGGGCGCAGAATAGCCGGGTGTCAGGCACGGTAACAAGCAGCAAAGAAAATCAGCCCCTGCCGGGCGTGTCTATCCTGGTTAAAGGAACGAACGTAGGTACTACCACCGATGCCGACGGAAAGTTTGCCCTCAATGCCGAACCAAATGCTACGCTTGTGTTTAGTTTTATTGGCTATGCAACGCAGGAAATCAACGTAGAGAATAAAAGTGTACTGACAGTCAGCCTGGTAGAGGGGGCCACGAGCCTGGAAGAAGTAGTGGTTACAGCGCTTGGTATCAAAAAAGAATCTAAGAAACTTGGCTATGCAACTACGACCGTTGGGGCCGAGCAGATTACTGTTAACCGCACTCCCAATTTCATCAATACCTTGCAGGGAAAAATTGCGGGGGTCAATATTACTAGTTTGGGTACAGGCCCCGGCGGCAGTTCAAAAATCAGGATTCGGGGACAATCGTCGTTTTCGGGCCAAAACTCGCCACTTATCGTAGTCAATGGCGTTCCAATTGATAATACAAACTTTGGTACCAATCCCGGTAATCAGTCGTCCGACAATTCGGTAGGCTCGCGGGGCGGTGGAAATACATCGGATGGTGGCGACGGTCTGTCGAGTATCAACCCGGACGACATTGAAAGTATGACGGTTCTGAAAGGCGCCACGGCGGCGGCGCTCTACGGTTCGCGTGCCAAAGACGGGGTGATTATGGTGACCACCAAAACCCGCGGAGAAGGCCGGGGAATCGGAGTTACTTATAACTCAAATTTTACGGTTGATACTCCATTGGATTTTACTGATTATCAGTACGAATACGGACAGGGAGAATTTGGCCTTCGACCTACTTCCCCGAATCCAACCTCAGGTCAATGGTCATTTGGTGAGAAATTTCAGCCTGGCATGACGCAGGTGCTTTTCGATGGCGTGACGGTACCTTACGAGCCGGTGTATGATCGGATTCGGACGTTTTTCCGCAATGGAATCAATTTTAACAACACGGTTTCGCTATCGTCGGCTTCCGAAAAAGGAGGATTTAACCTTTCTCTTGCCAATATGGACAACAAAGGAATTGTCCCCAATAACAGCTTCAACCGAAAAACCATTAACCTTGGGTTCAGCTACGATTTATCTAAAAAGTTAAGCGTATCAGGAAACATCAATTACTCGAATGAAGTCAACAAAAATCCGCCGGTGATTGCCGAACAGGACAACTCCATTCCGACGAGTATTTACAACATGGCCAACTCTATGCCATTTGATTTGCTGGATGAAAAGAAGTACGATGCCAACGGAAATGAGTTTGTTTATTCCCGATTCCGAAACCGTACCAATCCGTACTTTACGCTGGCCGAGCAGTTTCAAAATGTTACCCGTGATCGTATTTTTGGCAATATCGCCATACGGTACAACCTCCTGCCGTGGATGTACGTACAGGCTCGGGTAGGGCAGGATTACTGGTCGCGCGATCAGGACTACAACAACTTCCCAACTGGTCAGGCGTCGCGTCCGGCAGCGCCAGAAGGTTTTGTCAATGGCTTGTATACACAGGAGTCGCGACGTTTTCGGGAGTTGAACAAAGACATTTTGATTGGTGCCACGCAGAAATTTGGGGACTTTGGATTTGATCTTACCCTTGGCGGCAATCAAATGTACCGACGTTCCGATCTAAACAGCGTGCAGGTTACCGACTTCATTGTGCGGGATTTGTATACGGTCATGAATTCACGGGTAAAGGATCCTTTGTATGCGCTATCTGAAAGAGCTGTAAATTCTGTTTATGGTGCTGCGGAAGTATCGTATAAAGAATTCCTTTTCTTAAACGTCACCGCTCGAAACGACTGGTTCTCCACACTTTCTCCTGCGAACAGAAGCATTTTGTATCCATCTATTTCGGGAAGTTTTGTATTTTCACAAGCCTTCAACAACTTGCCTAACTGGCTCAATTTTGGAAAGTTACGTGCTGCCTATGCCGAGGTTGGCAGCGATACGGACGTGTCGCCTTATGCCAATAATTTGTTTTATGGGGTAAATGCCAACTTATTTCCTAACGTATCAAACGCTCTTCAACCCGTCGGTTTTATCAGTGGCAATACTGTACCAAATGCAAACCTACGTCCGATGCGCAGTACGGAAAGCGAGGTTGGTCTGGAACTCAAACTGTTTGATAATCGGGTCGGGATAGACTTTGCGTTGTATCGTAAAATTACCGAAGATCAGATCGTTTCTGCCCAAATTTCGGATGCCTCCGGCTATGTAAATACCTTGATCAACAGTGGCCGCGGACGGAATCAGGGCGTGGAGTTATTGGTAAATCTGGGTATGGTTCGGGGCAATGATTTTCAGTGGGACGTGAGTCTAAACGGCTCTTACAACCAAACCAAAGTACTTAGCCTGCTGACTGATACTCCCGGCGAACGCATCACCGTTGGCACGCACGTGTTTAATGGCGAACTACGGCAGGTAGTGGGTCAGCCAATGGCGCAACTCTACGGCTTTGGCTACCGCCGCGACGATCAGGGTCGTAAGATTTTTGGTGGAAACGGCATTCCGCTACGGACTACGGATCTGATTTCTTTTGGGTCGGCAATTCCCAAGTGGGTAGGAGGTATTACCAACAACTTCAATTATAAAGGGATTAACCTCTCCTTCCTGATTGATTTCAAACTGGGTCACAACATGATGTCGGGTACTAACTTCAACGCTACCCGGCACGGATTGCACAAAATGACACTCGAAGGCCGTGAAGGCGGTGTGATTGGCGAAGGAGTCAACGAGCGCGGCGAGCCCAATACCGTTGTGGCGGGTGTGCAGCCCTACTGGGAAGTGGTGCGCTCCCTGGCGCTTGTGGAGCCGATTGTGTACGATGCCGGATTCTGGAAACTACGTCAAATTACGGCGGGATACGATTTCTCCCGGTTTTTGCCGGCGGCCTTTCCGGTCAAAGGTGTACGGCTGAGCTTTGTGGCAAATAACGTGCTGCTACTCAAAAAATGGGTGCCAAATATTGACCCTGAGTCTTTTGGCTATGGCTCTGATAATGTGGTAGGTCTGGAAGCCACCGGCTTGCCTACGACGCGCAGCATGGGTTTCAATCTGAATGTTAAATTTTAACCGGACTTTACTATGAAAAAGATACTAACTTTTACCTTGTTGTTCGGGCTGGGACTTTTGTCTACTTCCTGCGACGAAGGATTTGACGAAATGAATACCAACCGAACTGCTGCTACTACGCTGAATCCGGTTTTTTTACTCAATAACGCTGTCATCAATGCATCTTTTCCGGGCGGAATTCTGGTGTATGACATGGGTATTGTGCAGCAAATCGTTACGCCCAACTCGGGTGTATTGGCGGGAGCTAATTTTAATCAGGACAACCGCAACGTGACTCAGGAAATCTGGCAGCGCTACTACCGCTCGGTGATTCGAAATACGGCAGATATTATCCGGGTTACTTCTTCGGATCCGTCGCGTTCCAATCTGTACCACATGGCGCGTATTTTTCAGGCCTATGGATTTATGGTTTTGACCGATTCGTACGGAGATATTCCCTATTTCCAGGCGGGAAAAGGCTTTTCAGAGCAAGCTGTTTTACCAGTGTATGACGGACAGGAAGCCATTTATACCGATATAATCAAAGAATTGACCGAAGCTTCGGCCGCTTTGGATGCTTCCAAAACCGTAGAAACTGCGGATGTTTTGTACTCAGGAAATGTGGACAAATGGAAAAAATTTGGCTTTTCGCTATTGCTGAGAGCTGGTATGCGGCTATCGGCAGCAAACCCAACATTAGCTCAGCAAACCGTTCAGCGAGCCGTTCAGGGTGGCGTCATGCAGGCCAACAATGACAACGCCGTGGTGCAGCACAATGCCAACTATACCAATGCCCTGGGCGGAACACTCAATGCGACCGAAGCCAATAATTACTACCTGGCCGCACCTTTTGTTAACTATTTGAAAATGAATAATGATCCCCGGCTGAAATCCATCGCAACCCGCTACGTAGGTGCTGCCTCCGGGCCGCAGCAGGTGCCAGCTCGGGCATCTATCGATCCTGCCGTTCAGATTGGTATGCCACTGGGTTTTGACAATAGCGGCATTGTGGCTCGTGCACAAGCCGATGGTCTGGCAAGTTTCTACGATTATAGTCAGCTGGACCGCACCCGGCTGGCCAAACAGCAAAGCCCTATGTTTTTGGTAACGTATGCCCAAACGAGCCTTCACGTGGCTGAGGCTGTACAACGGGGTTGGGTACAAGGATCTGCGGCTACATTTTTTACCAATGGAGTTCGGGCTCACATGGAGCAAATGGCGCTTTACGATGCTGCTTCGGCAATTCCGGAGGCAGATATTGCCGCCTATCTGGCAGCTCATCCGTACGATTCGTCCAACGGTTTGCAACAAATCAATACGCAATATTGGGTGGCGTCTCTGATGAACGGTCCCGAGGCCTTTGCTAATTTTCGTCGAAGCAATTTTCCGGTTTTAACGCCAAATCCTTTTCCCGGAAAAGGAATTTCAACTGATTTTATCAATCGTTTAACCTATCCCAATTCCGAGATTTCGGTGAACAGTACCAATGTGCAGGCGGCTATCAGCCGGATGGGGGCCGATGAGCTTGATACAAAAGTGTGGTGGGATAAGTAGTATGTGAATTCGGGCTATATTTGCAGAAATGTAGAAGCCTTAGACCCGAAATCGCATGACTAATTCTGAAATTATAGATACGCTTGAACTGACCGCCCGCCTGCTGGAACTGCACGGAGCTGATTCTTTTAAAGTGCGGGCGTATGGAGTAGCCGCTTTTAATCTGGATAAATTGGTAAATCAACAGATCGCCGAACTTGCGTTCGGCGATCTTGTTGCTTTACAGGGTGTTGGTAAAAAAGTAGCCGAAAAAATACGAGAACTGGTAGAAAAAGGATCGATTCAGGAATTGAATGACCTGCTGGCACAAACCCCTCCCGGCGTGCTGGAAATGTTTCAGGTCAAGGGAATTGGCCCCAAGAAAATTGCCGTTTTGTGGCGGGAGTTGGGCATTGAATCCCTGCACGAACTCGAAATTGCGTGCCAAAATGGTAGCATTGCGGCCCTGAAAGGTTTTGGAGGAAGTACACAGCAGAAGATTCTGGATTCGCTGGCATTTATGCGGAGTCAGGCCGGAAAATTGCGAATGGATAAGGCCGAAATGCTGGGGACACAGCTCCTCGAATCACTCGAAAAGTACTTTGACCGAATAGAAATAGCCGGACAACTTCGCCGCAAAACTGAAACCGTTGATACCTTACTTTTGCTGATTGCCCACGACTCACCCGTGGCTGTACAGGCTACGTTGGCTACACTTGATTTTCTGATTCAGGACAAAAAGAACTCAACGCCCTTTGTGTGGAGGGGCAAAATGGCGGATCACGAAATTGCGGTAGAACTAGCCTGCGTGCCCCCGCTGCGCATGGAAGCCGAGCGGTTTTTACAAAGCAGTGCCGAAGCTCACCTCGCCCTGACAAACGCCGAAGGGCGCTCGCTTCTGCAAATAGCCCGAACGGAGCCCATTGATATTGAGGAAGATATTTATAAAAAAGCCGGATTCCCATTCATCGTCCCTGAAATGAGAGAAGGGCATAATGAACTCGAATGGGCACAAAAATATACTACCGATGCGCTCGTAACCTGGCAGGATCTCAAAGGAATTCTACACAATCACAGCACCTATTCGGATGGTCAGCATAGTCTCAAACAAATGGCGGATTTTTGCCGCGAGCTGGGCTTCGAGTATCTGGGCATTGCCGACCACTCCCAAACTGCCGCCTATGCCAATGGACTAAAAGCAGAAAGAGTTCTGGAACAGCAAAGGGAAATTGAGCAGCTAAATGCTGCCTACGCACAGGATTCTTCCACCAAACCATTCAAAATTCTGAAAGGGATTGAATCGGATATTTTGGGTGACGGCTCGCTGGATTATCCGGCTGAGATTTTATCAACGTTCGATTACGTGGTGGCATCTGTACACAGCAACCTGAGCATGACGCTGGAAAAAGCGACCACACGATTGCTGCGTGCCATCGAAAATCCCTATACAACGATTCTGGGACACCCCACAGGCCGACTTTTGCTTTCTCGGGACGGCTATCCAATTGATCATCGGGTGATTATTGATGCCTGTGCGGCTCATGGTGTGGTGATCGAAATCAATGCGAGCCCCTGGCGCCTGGATCTGGATTGGCGCTGGATTCGATATTGCCTCGAAAAAGGGGTTCAGCTTAGCATCAATCCCGATGCGCACGAAATGGACGGATACTATGATATGCACTACGGCGTAGCGGTTGCCCGAAAAGGCGGTCTTCCCAAAACCATGACTTTTAATGCCCTGTCATTACAGGAAATGGAGGCATATCTTGCCAAAAGGCGCATATAATTGACAGATTAATCTTCCGAAAATTGCGAAAACCCAGCCCTGAAAGGGCGAAATCCACTAGCAGAGGGTATCGCCCTGTGTAAGGAAACGAAGGAATAAAAAGAATCAAAACCCAGCCCTGAAAGGGCGAAATCCACTAGCACAGGGTGCAGCCCTGTGAATGTGAACGTGTTGTAATAAATCAGAAAATAGTAGAAACCAGTTAACACAATCTTGTAAAAGAAACTTTAATACACCTAAACAATAGCCTATGCGTTGGATCTTTCCTCTGATTATTTTAATGGGTTTTCAGCTCGCTGTACAGGCACAGGGGACCGACGCTGCCGGACTTTTTGGGAATGTAACAAATGCCGCAACCGGCGAAAAAATGAGCGGCGTATCGGTGTTTGCCATGGAAACACGCCGGGGTGCACAAAGCGATAAAAACGGATTTTATTTCATGGCGTTAAAAGCCGGAAAACACACCATAAAATTCAGTTCAATTGGTTTCAAGCCGCTCTTTAAAGAGATAGAATTACCTGTGGGCCAAATGAGCCTGGAAGTTCAGCTTGAAGAAGACACCAAATTTCTGGATGAAGTGACCGTCACGACCGGAAAGCCCGAAGAAAATGTGCAGAAGGTAGAAATCGGCGCTTCGAGACTGAATATTCGCAGCATCCAAAAAATCCCGGCCTTCATGGGCGAAGTCGACGTGATGCGCAGCCTGCTGATGCTGCCCGGCGTGACGACGGTAGGAGAGGGCACTACGGGTATCAATGTACGTGGCGGGAGCATTGACCAAAACCTGGTGCTGATGGACGACGCCCCGATTTTTAATACCTCGCACCTGTTTGGTTTCTTTTCGGTTTTTAATCAGGACGCCGTGCGGGATGTGACCCTGCAACGCGGAGGCGTACCTGCTCAATATGGCGGGCGGGCCTCGTCTGTGCTGGACGTTCGGTTGAAATACCCCAATTCTGAAAAATTCTCTGGCAGCGGAGGCATTGGCCTGGTGTCGAGCCGCCTGACTCTTGAAGGACCCGTAGTTTCCCGAAAACTTTCTACGCTTATTGCCGCTAGAGCTTCATTTAATGATTTTCTATTCAAAATCGGCCCGATTCCGTTACGAGGAACGAAGGCCAATTTTTATGATATTACCAACAAATGGTACTGGATCATCAATGATCGCCACGAGTTGACGTTTACAGGCTATGTCAGCAATGATACTTTCAAAATTCCATCCGATTCTTTGTCAACCGTGGATGTCAACGCCTCTTCTTCTTTGTTTGGATACAGCACCACAAGCGGAACTTTGCGCTGGCAATTTGATGTGCGAGACAAGGTAGTCTGGGAGGCAGCGGCGGTTTTGTCGCGCTACCGGGCCACTACCACCGTGCCGGACTCGGCCAATGCCCTGGATTTGGTGTCATCCGTGTTGTACCAAAATATCAAAGTACAGTATAGCAACAAAACCAACGACCGACATCAGTGGATGGCTGGGGGTGGAATCATTGGCTATGGCATTGCGCCCAATACCCTCACTCCCGGACCGTTTTCTAACGTGCAGGCGCTTGATATTGAACGTGAAAAATCAATTGAAGCCGCTGCTTATGTGGAAGATGAGTGGAAACTGTCACAGAAAGTGTCGGTTGTATTGGGCTTGCGTTATTCGTTGTTTATGCGTCTTGGTCCCGCTTCTTTTTACCAATATGCCCCAAATCAGCCGTTGGCCGAAGATGTGATTACTGAAACGGAAGTCTACCAAAACGGGGATGTCATTCAAACCTATGGCGGATTGGAACCCCGGGCGGCGTTGCGATGGGCGCTTAGTCCTGCCATGTCTGTCAAGATGGGCTACAACCGCATGCGGCAATACATTCACCTGATTTCCAATACAACCGCAGCTCTGCCGACCGCTCGCTGGACGAGCAGTAGCCCCTACATTCGGCCCCAAATTGCGGATCAGGTTTCGCTGGGATTGTTTCGGAATCTCAAAAATAATCGTTTTGAAACCTCTGCCGAAGTATATTACAAGCAACTTCAAAACGTGCTGGATTATAAGGATGGTGCAGATATTGTGCTGAATCCCGCACTCGAAACCGCTGTCTTACAGGGCGATGGCCGTGCCTACGGGCTGGAATTGATGGCTAAGAAAAACACCGGATTCTGGACTGGATGGGTGAGTTACACGTATGCGCGTACGTTTCTGCAAATGAACGGAGCCTTCCCCGAAGAACGCATCAACAACGGAAACTGGTACCCGGCCAATTTTGATCGGCCGCATACGCTCAATACCATGGCAATTTTTCGCCCAAATCTGATGGTAACTTTGGCTTTTAACTTTACGCTAAGCAGCGGACGTCCGGCTACTTTTCCGTACGGGAGGTACACGCTGTTCGAACCGACCATTTTTGGGGCCAATGTACCCATTTATCTCAACAGAAATCAGGACCGTATTCCGGCTTACCACCGGCTTGACTTTTCCATCACCTTTGACCAAAATCCCGAACTACGACCCGACCGAAGGTGGAAAAGCAGCTGGGTTTTTTCGTTGTATAATGTATATGCCCGCAAAAATGCCTTTTCAGTATTTTACAGCCTGCGTCCTTATGCCACAACCGAGGCCTACAAGCTCTCTATCTTCGCCTCAATTTTTCCTTCTTTGACCTATAATTTTAAGTTTTAAATAAAAAATAGAAGAAAAACCAAGCCTAAGAATCTGGCTGCGTTGACTATATATCTTGAATCTATCGTGAAAAAAATAAATAAATTATTCTCACCTGTTTTTGTCAAAGCCCTGACGTGGAGCTTGTTGGCGCTCGTTAGTTGCATTACACCTTTTGAACCCGACTTTAAAGAACAGCCCGATGCCGTGGTTGTGCAGGGTTTTATTTCCAATGAGCCCGGACCCTACACAATTCAGCTCGTGCGGCCCGCCAACTACTCATTTGCCGGATATAGTATTGGTATAAAGAACGCCGTGGTTTACATAACCGACGATGCCGGAAATCGGGAAAATCTGCTGGAAGTGCCCGAATCGGGTTTGTATAAAACCCAAAATCTGCAAGGAGAAACGGGGCGCACGTATCAGCTACATATGGAGATTGATGGAAAAAAATATGAATCAAAGCCCGAATTAATTCGGGATGCGGGCGAAATTGACCGTGTTTACGACGAACCTTTTCAGGAAATTGACGCACTCTCCAATCAAAGTCGTTTGGGTGGTTGGAATGTCTACATTGATACGAAAGATCCGATTGAAAATGGAAATTATTACCGTTGGAATTTCCTGCATTATAAACTTGTCGGAACCTGCGGCTCCATCAACGACCGCTTCGGGAATCCCCTCTACCGTGTTTCGTGTTGCGGCGATTGCTGGGACATTATTCGATGTACAGGCGTGAATTGCATCAATGTGGCCAACGATGCGCTCATCAATGGTAAACAGATTTCACGGAAACAGGTCGGAACGGTGCCCGTCGGTTGTCGCGACCGGTACTATCTGGAAGTAGAGCAGCAGGCCCTTTCGCGGGACTCGTACGTATTCTGGAAAACCGTTCGTCAGCTTTTGCAAAACACCGGCGGCGTTTTTGACGTAGCTCCTTCGGCAGTGCCCGGAAATATAACCTGCCTGAGCGATCCTGATGAGCAGGTACTTGGATTTTTTAGTGCGGTGGGTATTTCCCGCAAAGCGCACGTAGTGGACCGCCGCAATTCAGAAATTGTGAACTGCCCGCCCGATCTACCCGATGTGCCCGGCTTTCCTGCTCCCTGCACCACCTGCGTACAAAGCTTATATAGAACTCCACAAAAACCGCTTTACTGGAATTTTTAAGCGCTTGTTGCCTGCTTTTTTTCGGATGAAATAGATGAAGAAAAGGATTCTTCCGAAAACTTACTTCCTACCGGCGGACGATAAGCCTGAAACGGGATTTTGAGTAAATTTCCAAGATTGGTATTTTCTTCTGCTTCCAGATGCGTATCAATGCCGTATACAAGTTTGTGGCCCTCGTGTTGGGCAAAAGTACCAAAGAGCCGGTCCCAGATAGAGAAGATGTTCCCGTAATTGGTATCTGTGTACGGCTGCACGTAATGATGATGCACGTGGTGCATGTTGGGCGTTACCAAAAACCAGCTTAGAATCGAATCCACTGATTTGGGAAGTTCTATGTTGGCATGATTAAACTGCGAAAGTGCAACTGATAAAGCCTGATACAAAAATACCATCCACATAGGTGCGCCAACAAGTACCACAGCGGCAGTTGTAAATACGAACCGAAAAACGCTCTCGCCCGGATGATGGCGGTTTGCCGTAGTAGTATCAACCTGTGTATCTGAATGATGGATCAAATGAAACCGCCACATCCACTTCACTTTATGCTCGGTCCAATGAACAAACCACGCACCAATCAAATCAAGAAGCAAAAGGCCCGTCAGAGCGAAGGCCCACAGCGGGAGCGTGGGCAACCATTCCAGAATCCCAAAACTGTTTTGAACGGCCCAATCGCTGGCTTTTACCAAAATAAACGCCATTGCAAAATTGATGATGATGGTCGTAAGGGTAAAGAAGATATTGAGTCCTGCGTGTTTCCATTTGTTGTATCGGAACCGAAATAGCGGCGCTGCGCTTTCAATGAGCCAAAAGAGGGTGATGCCTCCTACCAAAATAGCGCTGCGATGGCTGGATGGGATCGTTTCAAAGTACGTGATAAGGCGTTCCATGACTGAACAGATTTGGGTTTTTATTTGTACAAATCTACTATTTTTTAAAATTAATTGCAGATTGTTTTTCTCTCACTGAAAAATTGAACTACTTTGTATATCAGTTATTTATATATGCAAATTCGGTGAAACTTGCACTTACAGCGCTAAACAAAAGCTATGGTAGTCATGCCGTTTTGGCCATTGATACCTGGCAGATTCCTGCGGGCATATTCTGGATTCAGGGGGAGAATGGGGCCGGAAAATCTACCCTTTTTCGAATTTTGGCGGGCATGCTCCCGTTTGAAGGAACGGTCGTGCTGGACGATTCCATTGACCAGAAAAAACAGCCGATTTTGTACCGGTTGCGCGTAAATATTGGCGAAGCCGAACCGCTCTATCCTTCGTTTCTTACGCCTGCTGACCTTTTGCATTTTGTAGCAGAGGCAAAAAAGAGTCCGCCCGGTCAACTGGAAGAACTCGTTCAGGCACTGGGAATTAACTTCCTGAGCCAGCCTTTGGGTGCCTGTTCAAGTGGTATGGTCAAGAAAACGTCGCTTGCGCTCGCTTTTCTGGGACAGCCCGGCCTGATTATCCTGGACGAACCACTCATAACCATTGATCAGGAGGCCCGAAGTGCACTTTTTTTGCTCATCAAAAAGTACCACAGCCGCGGCGTCTCGTTCTTACTATCGTCCCACCAACCCTTTGATCCGGCGGATCTACCGCTGTCTGGTGGCTTTTTACTTCAAAACCGAACGTTGGTTCCTCTCCCGGTATGAAGGTGCTGTTACTATCCACTGTACGGGAATATTACCGACAGCACGCAGGCCTTTTTCTGGTCATACTTTTTGTGCTTTTTGGATTTCTTTCCAGCCGTGAGCACTATGCATTTGCGCTTTTCTTTTTAAAAGATCCCAACGGCATGACCTACCTGCTCGGCCTTTGGTTGTTGTATTCTTTTTTTGCAGGATATTACGTACAACAGCTATGGACACAAGCCCGCTACCTGTTCATCTATCACCTTCGACTATTACCTGCAAAAATACTTTTATGGAGGTTGTCTGTTATGGCATTTGGGTTGCATCTTCCGCTTATTTTGTATGCCTTTTATCTTACCCTGATCAGTATTCAGGAAAAAATACTGAATGCTACCTTGCCGCTTTCATTTTTCTTGTTTGGGCTAAATGCATTGCTGGTTTTGCTGGCGGTGTGGCGTCTCCGGAATCCGGGAGCACATGCTCAAAAAAGTCGGGCAGGCGGGTTTTTACCATTCCCAAGACCCAAAAACTGGATTTTCTGGACACTCGAATGGCTGCTACGGGAGCGTGGAATAACTGTGCTGATTTCCAAAACAGGAGTTTTTCTGGCGATGACCGCCGCTTTGGTATACGACAGCACAGGCACTTACGATTTGCGGCTTCCGGCGGTGGGATTTACCCTGGCGTATTTGCTCAATTGCGGCCTTTTGTACGAAATATATCACTGGAATTACGAAATCTGGCGGTGGACCCGTAACCTGCCACGCTCGGCCAATCGTCGATTGATTGAAATGCTGGTGGTAAGTATGCTGTGCCTTTTGCCCGAAACCCTGTTGATCTATCGCTATGGTACACGTTTTTCAGGAATGGACATTCTGCAACTCAACCTCCTGGGCGTTGGCTGCGTAGTGCTCTACTACGTGCAACTCTACCGCAAAGCTGTTTTATTTGAAACTAGTATTTATCCTGTTTTTGCAGGATTCATTGTGCTAACGCTGGCGATTTTGTACCATATTCCACTAGCACTTTTGGCGGCAGGATTATTAGTTGCCGCCTGGCTTGGGTGGCATCGCTGGCGTGTGTGAAACAAAAAAAGCCCTGCTGAAACTTCGGCAAGGCTTAACAAAGTGATATTCAAAATTATTTACCCGGCATCGAAGGCCGAACTTCTACCTTACTCGGCAGCGTACGGGCAGGCATTTTGATCAAATCTGAAACCAATTGTCCAATATCTTCGGGCTGAATTTTCCAGGCATCCTTTTCGTCCGGCGTATGGCCTCCAAAATAAGTAGCGACGGAGCCGGGCATAATGGTAGTTACCTTGATGCCCTCCTGCCGCACGTCCATCATCATGGCTTGCGAAAACCCGACGAGGCCAAATTTACTGGCGTTGTAGGCAGATCCCTTCGGGAAAAAGTTGGTTCCGGCAAGACTGGCGATAGTAATGAAATATCCTTTGGTTTCTTTGAGCGCAGGCAAAGCCGCCTTGGCGCTATAAAAAACTCCGGTTAAATTAATATCAATGGTATCGTTCCACTCTTCCTCAGTCATCTCCTGAATCGTAGCAAAGTGGCCCACACCGGCGTTGGCAATAAAATAATCCAAACGCCCCCAGGCCCCTAGAACGGTTGCAACGGCTTCTTTTTGAGAAGAAAGCTGTCGCACGTCCGACACAATTCCCAACGCAAAACCTTCACGAATAGCGTTTAAAGCCGCTGCTGCTTCTTCAACCTGTTCTTCGGTACGGGCCGTGATAGCTACCTTAATTCCTTCCTTAATCAATACCTCGGCGATGCCATATCCAATGCCTTTTGAGCCTCCGGTAATCAAGGCTGTTTTTTGTTCTGTACTCATTATAAATGTTAGTTAGATGAAATGGTAATGTAGAATACCCGTAGAAAAAACCTTTCCACTACTCCCCAAACAGACATTTGGAAGCGATAGTTTATTGAAAATATTAAAACCAACCCAATCCCATCCCTGCAAGGGCGAAATCCATGAGCACAGGGTGCAGCCCTGTTGACCAATGGGAATACGAGAAATGACAAAACCAATCCCAGCCCTGAAAGGGCGAAATCCACTAGCACAGGGTGCAGCCCTGTTGACCAATAGGAAAAACGAGAAATGACAAAACCAATCCCATCCCTGCAAGGGCGAAATCCATCAGCACAGGGTGCAGCCCTGTTGACCAATAGGAAATACGAGAAATGACAAAACCAATCCCATCCCTGCAAGGGCGAAATCCATGAGCACAGGGTGCAGCCCTGTGAAACGTGAAAATGTTGAAACCGTTTTTTTATTAACAATTAAAAGTTTTCTTTTGAAAAACGAATGACGTAGAATATTTTGCAACTCTCTGTTTTGACCAAATAAATTATAATTATATCATTATGTCAATAAAAATTGCTATTTCTCATAAAACCGCCTACACCTTCGATCGGTTTGTGAACCTCACCCCCCACATTTTTCGATTGCGTCCTGCGCCTCATTCCCGAACACCAATTGAAGGCTATACCTTCAAAATTTTTCCCGAAAATCATTTCATCAACTGGCAGCAGGATCCTTTCGGGAACTATCAGGCGCGGGTAGTTTTTCCTGAAAAAACCAACGAATTACGCATAGAAGTGGAAGTGATTGCCCAAATGAAGGTGATCAATCCCTTTGATTTTTTTGTGGAAGAATATGCCGAAGAATACCCATTTAGCTACGATGCCCAATTGCAGAAAGAGCTGGTGCCTTACCTTGAAAAAGAGGAAACAGGCCCCAAACTAGCCCATTGGCTGGCAAAACATGGCGGCGTTAATAAACTTAGAATTACGGATTTTCTGGTACGACTCAATCAGCAGCTCAATGCCGACATCAGCTATAATATCCGAATGGAGCCGGGCGTGCAGACCTGTGAAGATACACTCACCACCCTCAGCGGCTCGTGCCGGGACTCCGCCTGGCTACTGGTACAAATCCTTCGGAATCTGGGCATTGCCTCCCGTTTTGTGTCGGGCTATCTGGTGCAGCTTACGCCCGATATAAAATCGCTCGACGGCCCGTCGGGACCTGAGCAGGACTTTACCGACCTGCACGCCTGGGCCGAAGCGTATGTACCCGGTGCCGGCTGGATTGGTCTGGATCCAACTTCCGGGCTTTTTGCCGGCGAGGGACATATTCCGCTCTGCTGCACACCGCATTATAGCAGCGCTGCGCCCGTAACGGGTGCCATGGATCGCTGTGAAGTAAGTTTTGATTTTGAAAATCGGGTGTTTCGCATTCTGGAAGATCCGCGCGTGACCAAGCCTTACACCGACGAGCAATGGCAGCAGGTAATGCAGGTAGGGCAAGTGGTTGAAAATGATTTGATTCGGGGCGATGTGCGCCTGACGATGGGCGGCGAGCCAACCTTTGTATCTATTGATGATTTTGAATCGGCGGAGTGGAATTCGGTAGCCGATGGAGCCTTGAAACGGAAGCTTTCCTACGACCTGGCTCTGCGGCTCAAAAACCGTTTTGCCTTCGGTGGCCTGCTGCATTTTGGACAGGGAAAGTGGTACCCCGGTGAGCCATTTCCGCGCTGGCAGTATGCGCTATACTGGCGCAACGATGGCAAATCGATTTGGAAAAACGATGCGCTGATTGCCAAAGAAACCGATAATGGATTCTCGCATGAGGATGCCAAACGGTTTTCGGATGAGTTGATGAAATATTTGAACGTAAACCCGGCGGCTCTGTCGGCAGTCTACGAAGACCCGCTCTATTGGGCGCTGGAAGAAGGTAAAATTCCCGTAAATCTGGATCCGCTTTCGGTAGATTTGTCGGATTCGGTAGAGCGACGTACACTGGCAAGCGTATTGGAACGAGGTCTCAACACGCCCGTTGGCTACGTGCTTCCGCTGCGATGGAATACGGAAAAAGACACCTGGCAGAGTCATCCCTGGGAGTTTCGGCGGGGGCATTGCTTCCTGATTCCGGGCAACTCACCCGTGGGTTTGCGTTTGCCGTTGGAGTCCATTCCGTTTGTGACCAAAGAAAAAACGCCACAGCCCATTGAACGCAGCTTGTTTGATGACCTGCCGGAACTAGGCAATTATGAACAAACGGTGAACGACCGCTACGAAGAGGAATTTTCGCATGACGAAGAAAAGCAACCGACACAGTCGTTGCCTTATGATTTGACCCGCTCTACGCCCAAAAAAGACAAGGAAGAAAAAACTCCTTTATTTGAAATAGAAACCATTCGGACAGCTATTTGTGTAGAAGTGCGGGATGGAATTTTGTACCTCTTCCTGCCGCCGCTTGATTACCTCGAACAATACCTCGACCTGATTGCGTCGATTGAGGCAACGGCAGAAAAATTGCAGATTCCCGTTCGGATTGAAGGCTACACACCACCGTCAGATTACCGTATGCAGAAACTGGTAGTTTCCCCGGATCCGGGTGTAATTGAAGTAAATATTCATCCCGCAAAATCGTGGCAGGAGATTGTCGACAACATGACAGCACTTTACGAAGAGGCGTTTTTGGCGCGGTTGGGCACCGAAAAGTTCATGGTCGATGGCCGGCATACGGGTACGGGCGGAGGGAACCACGTGACAATTGGCGGGGCCACACCAGCCGATAGCCCGGTTCTGCGCCGGCCGGATTTGCTCCGAAGTTTGATTACTTACTGGCAGCATCACCCGGCTTTGAGTTACCTTTTTGCGGGTTCGTTTATCGGGCCCACGAGTCAGGCGCCACGCATCGACGAGGGACGCGACGAGCGGTTGTATGAAGTAGAAATTGCCTTTGACCAAATACCGGAATCGGGTGAAGTACCATTCTGGATGACGGACCGAATTTTTAGAAATCTTCTGGTAGATATCACCGGAAATACCCACCGGGCAGAATTTTGTATTGATAAACTTTACTCGCCCGATTCGTCTACCGGACGGCTGGGGATTTTAGAATTCAGGGCTTTTGATATGCCCCCGCACAAACACATGAACCTGGTACAAAACCTGCTCGTGCGGGCGTTGGTGGCTAAGTTCTGGAAAGAACCTTATAAGAAAAAGCTAATTCGCTGGGGCACAGAGCTTCACGACCGTTTTTTGCTGCCGCATTTTGCCTACCTCGACATGATTGACGTGGTCAACGATCTTAAAGCGGCGGGTTATAACTTCGATATTTCGTGGTTTGATCCTTTCTTTGAATTCCGCTTTCCGCACTATGGCACTATTCAGGTAGACAGCATGCAGCTCGAAATCCGGCTGGGAATTGAACCCTGGCACGTATTGGGAGAAGAGTTGGCCAATAGCGGCACGGCCCGCTTCGTGGACTCGTCGCTCGAACGTTTGCAGGTAAAACTGACCGGAATTGTACAGGATCGTCATATTCTCGTTTGTAACGGTTGCCGGGTGCCGCTTCGCAGTACGGGCATCAAAGGCGAGTTTGTGGCGGGTATTCGCTACAAAGCCTGGAATCCGCCATCGGCACTGCACCCGACAATCGGCGTAGACGCGCCGCTGGTATTTGATATTGTGGATACCTGGAACAATCGGGTACTGGGTGGCTGTACCTACTTTGTGTCTCATCCCGGAGGTCGTAGTTTTGATACGTATCCGGTAAATAGCTACGAAGCGGAGTCGCGTCGCATCAGTCGGTTCTGGAATTTTGGACATACGCCCTCGCAGCAGGATACGGTGCCGATTTCGGTAAAAACAACACCAACGATTTCACGGTTTGTAGCGGAGCACAAAAAGAATTTGAAGGCCGATACACCCATAAATCTGATCAATCCTGAATATCCGACGTTACTCGATCTTCGGCAGGCCTGGAAAAGTAAGTAATAACAAAACGGCGAAAATAACCGCAGCACGTAAGGAAGAAATGGTTTTTCCTACCTTTGAGAGAAAGTAAGACAGTACTGGAAAGACCTAAACCCTACATAAGCAACCTCACTATGATTCAGAAAAATTCCGTCGGATTGTTACAGGCTTATCGCCGCGAGCTTTATTCGTATGATGAAGTTGTGGATCGAAAGGGAGAACTCAAACCGCATTGGAATGTACTTTTTTCTGCGCTCGAAAAGTTGGGTTTGCGCGAACTGGGTGTACGAAATCAGGAAATTGTGGGTCGGCTTCAGGAAAATGGCGTGACCTACAGCGTCTATGAAGGTTCTGACGGCCTGAACCGCCCCTGGCAGCTGGACCCGATTCCGTTTTTGATTCATCAAACCGAATGGAAAGAAATCAGCCGTGGGCTGCAACAGCGTGCCGAACTGATGGATTTGATTCTGAAAGATTTGTACGGACCGCAAACTCTGATTCGGGACAAAGTGCTGCCGCCGGATCTGGTCTATCGCAATACCGGATTTTTACGCGCCTGTCATGATGTAAAACTTTCGGGTCAGCATCAGCTTATCAAATATGCCGTGGATATGGCGCGGGGCCCGGATGGACGCATGTGGGTGCTCGACAATCGTACGCAGGTGCCGTCGGGCTCGGGCTATGCGCTCGAAAACCGGACGGTCATGAGCAAAATTCTGCCCGATTTGGCCGAAAGTCTGTTTGTCAGACGACTATCGCCTTTTTTTAACACTACCCAAAGTACAATTGCAAAGGTTTTTGGGAAAGGAAAAGACGATTTAACAATCGTGTATTTAACTCCCGGCCCCAACAATGAAACGTATTTTGAACATGCGTATCTGGCTTCCTACCTCGGCTATATTCTGGCGCAGGGCGACGACCTGCTCGTGCGTGATGGCTATGTTTGGCTGAAATCCATTGAAGGACTTCGAAAAGTAGATGTCATAATCAGAAGGGTAGATGACGACTGGTGCGACCCGCTCGAACTTCGGGTTGAATCAAAACTTGGCGTGCCGGGATTGTTGCAGGCAATGCGGAGTGGTAAAGTAGCGGTGATTAATCCGCCCGGCTCAGGAATACTCGAAAACAACGCGCTCATGGCCTTCATGCACGCAGCCTGTCGGCATTTACTGCGGCAGGATCTGCTGCTGCCTTCCGTAGCTACCTGGTGGTGCGGGCAGGAGCGCGAGCAAAATTATGTATTGCAGAATCTGCATAAACTGATCATCAAAAAAGCGAATCGAGCAAGCCGATCTATCTATGGCAAGTCGCTTTCCAAAGATCAATTGGAGCAGCTAAAACGAGAAATTCAGGCCAATCCGGCAGATTTTGTGGCGCAGGAAGAAGTAAGTTTTTCAACGACACCTTCCTATGTCAATTCCCGCATCGAACCTCGTTTTGCCGCCTTGCGGGCCTTCGTGATTGGCACCGAAAATGGCTATCAGGTACTTTCCGGTGGCCTCACGAGGAGTTCGCCGGAACGCGACCGTTTTACTTTTTCCAATCAATATGGCGGTATTTCAAAAGATACCTGGATTGTAGGTGACGAGGTGGAGCCGGCGCAGGAAACACTTTCGGTCACGCTTTCTACTTCGCAGGGCCGCAAGCAAAGTTCATTGCCTAGTCGCAGTGCCGACAATTTATTTTGGGTGGGCCGCTACGGCGAACGCGTTTTATCAACGATTACATATATTCAGGTTTTGCTTAATAGCCTGAGTGTCAATCAAAATTATGGGGGTCCTGAACAAGCCGAACACCTGACGCTCATGCTACGCTCGCTTACTCACCTGACCCTTACGTATCCGGGTTTTGTAGACGAAGGTGAAGAAGAGCGGTTGCAGCATCCGTTGCTGGAAATCAGTGATCTGGTATTTAATGTCAATCGAATGGGCTCTATTGGCTCTTCGGTTGATTCTTTTTTGCGCGCCATCAAATCCGTCCGCGATCAGTGGACTCCCGAAGTTGGGCGGGCAATTGACCTCATTGAAGGGAGCCTTGCCAAGTTTCGCAGCATGGATCAACACGTAGCGGAACAGCGCATTGTTCAAAAAAATCTGGACAAGCTCTATACCCGCATGTTCACTTTCTACGGCGCGGTTTCCGAAACGATGGCGCGCGACAATGCCTTTTACCTGCTCGAATGTGGGAAACTCATGGAGCGTATTCTTTCGCGGGTTAGTGTGATTCGGTCAGGATTTGTGTTTAGAAATTCTGATTTTGTCGAAAATGAACTGCTGGAAGCTCTTTTGAATTACCATCATTTGCTCGGGAGATTTCGGACAAGTTACCGCTCGCAGCTGAGTTTGGTGGCCGTACTTGATATGGTTTTGTTGGATAAACATTCGCCTTATTCGTTGACGTATCAGTTTGATTTACTGATTGAATACCTGCATAAATTACCCTCACTGATTTCGGGGGAACGCCTCAATCCGGCCCAAAAGACGATTCTGGAAGCTGCTACTAAAATTCAGCTGGTTGATGTCACGCAACTTTGTCAGTATGACGCAGAAACGCTCTACCGGGCCGAATTGGATACGCTCATGGCCGATATTACCACGCTGGTACTTTCGGCTTCCGAAAATATTACCAATCTTTACTTTAACCACGTGGCGATTCAGCATTCGCTTTTTGTTGAGGCTAATCTGACCGGGAAGGATGAAATATAAATTAATACACCGGACGACCTACGAGTACCAGGTTTTTGTGAACGGCTACCACAGCCTTGCGTGTTTGTGTCCTAAAACGACCCCCACGCAGCTATGCAGCGCTTTTACGCTAACTATCACGCCCACGCCTGCCGAGCTCGTGCAGCGTACAGATTTTTTTGGAAATACCATTCACTATTTCTCCATTCAGCAGCCGCACAAAGAACTGCACGTGGTGGCTGAGAGTATCGTGGAAAATTTGCCGGCCCCTCCGCCTCTTCAAGGAAAACCGTCGGTGAGTTGCGCTGAGGCGCGAAGACTGTTAGAGGTGGATCAAAATCTGCGCAACGAGTTGTTACAATTCATGCTTCCGAGTCCGTTTATTCATTGGGAAAAAGAAATTCAAGCTTTTGCAAAAGATTCTTTTCCAGAAAACAGACCACTGTTTGAGGCTGTTCAGCATTTGTGTGCCAGGATTTTCCGGGAATTTGAATTTATGCCCGACGCAACCACGATTCATACGCCTATTTTATCGGTACTAAAAGACCGCAAAGGGGTTTGTCAGGATTTTTCGCACGTAGCGTTGGCAGCAATTCGCAGCATGGGTTTTGCGGCCCGCTATGTAAGCGGGTACCTGGAAACCAAGCCACCGCCCGGCGCCAAAAAGTTACAGGGTTCTGACGCGTCGCATGCCTGGATTTCGGCCTATGTGCCCGGCTTGGGTTGGTGCGATTTTGACCCGACAAACAACGTCATTCCTGGCCTGCGGCACATTACCACGGCCTGGGGTCGCGATTACAGCGACGTTCCGCCGCTCAAAGGAATTTTATTTAGTTCGGGAAAGCAGAAGTTAAAAGTAGCGGTTGATGTGCTGCCGCTCGAAGGGGAGTAGTGATTCTGGCTTTACAACAAAAATATTGACACTTTTTGTCCTTGTGATTCACATTCTGAAAATCAAAGCTAACTAAGCGACCATTTGGAATTTCCAAAGGGGCTTTCACATTATTGATAGGTGAGTAGATTTGTAAAGAAAGTATAAAGTTTAGGAATTTGTCAGGCTGAGCGAAGCGGCCGCCGCTGCGGTCGAAGCCAGTCTGCCGGCGGGCTTCGACCGCCAGGCGGCCCTGTTCGCTCAGCCTGACATTCAAAATTATTTACATTTCAATTCACTCATCATTAAGTGATGATTTTGACGAGCCTTTGGACGATCAAATTGTAAGGTAAGCCAATATTTAAGTTTTTGATTTGTAATTATACTTGAAAATAAAAAAAGCCATTCTTAAAGCAGCATATAGATAAATACAGCTCGCTATAATTGAAGGGAACTTTTCATTAGATCCACTTTCTATAAGAAGTTTCGCTACAAGGACGATACCAAAAAATATATCTAAATACTTAACTATTCTTCTTTCCATTTTGACTATTCAATAAGGATAGGCTTCTTTGACCAAGGATTGTGCATATTAGAAATACAATCGAATTGAATTTGTAGTTAGTCAGAGTTGTGTAGGTATAGTTGAAATATCTACTCAGGTATTTCGTATTTCTCTGTACAAAACAATAAATTTAGTTGTATTTCTATTCACAAGAATAAGATTAACTTTCACTACCTTTTTTAATAAAATAGTCTTTGGCTATTGGTATTGAAGACAATGTAGCCAATAATAAATAATCAAATGATCTAAAATCTAAATTGAAAATAAGCAACTTTGAAAGTAGATATATTAAAATTACAACGCCCGCAATAGTGAAAAGTTTATCGATGTGACTTGTTATCTTCATACAAATATTAATTGGCAATCAATGAGTTAAATAAAAAGTTGCACTTCAAATGTGAATCTAAGATTTTCATCATCCGTGCAAAAATAACCTTTTCTCAAAATCTGAAACGACTCGCCCGGTTGCGCTTTCCGCAGGGCAGGTTTTGCCTGAGATGTAGTGAGGGTAAGTGGCTAACCAATGGCATGTTGCAATTTAAAATTAAGTTTTTCTTTCTCTATTTCGGCTTTTAGTTCTTCGGGAGAAGGGAGATAGAGTTTGTATTTGGATGCAAAAAGTTGCTCGTTGCCTTTGAGAATAGAGTACCGGGCTATGTCCTGATCGGTTTCTGAGCACAGGATAATGCCGAGGGTGGGGTTGTCGTTATCGGCTTTTATTTCTTCGTCGTACATCCGCACGTACATGTCCATTTGTCCTACATCCTGATGGCTTATTCGCTCGGTTTTAAGGTCTAGTAACACAAAACATTTAAGGATAAAATTGTAAAAAACGAGGTCAATAAAATAGTCTCGGGTGGTAGTTTTGATGATTTGCTGCCGCGCTACAAAGGCGTAGCCCTTGCCCAATTCCAGCAAAAAATCCTGTATGTTATCAATAATTGCTTTTTCGAGTTCGGCTTCGGTATAGCCTTTATTGGGCGAGATATTTAAAAACTCCAACACGGCAGGGCTTTTCAGAAATTCATTTTTATCCAGCGTAAACTCGTTGGTTTTTTCCTGCATTTCGTCTATCACAGGCTGTTTGGCGTGCGACAGGAACAATCGTTCGTAGTACTGAGTGGCAATGTTTCGGTCCAGGGTACGTACCGACCAATTGTTTTCGGCGGTCTCTTTGAGGTAATATGCTCTTGCTTCGGAGTTGCCTACTCTCAATAGTTGCCTAATGTGCGTCCAGCTCAATTTTGTAAACAAGTATTTTTCCGTTGGGTTTTCAGATTCGGCACTCGGTGAGTGCCGAATGTTAGCGTGTGGAAAAGTGAGGTAAAATTGCCTGATTTCTCTGAGGGCTCTTTCCGAAAAACCTTTGCCAAACGTTTGGGTCAGTTCTGTTGAAAGATTTTTAATCAAAAAACTGCCATATTCAGCCCTTTCGTTGCCGTTTTGTTCTTCCTCCACAATGCGCTTACCAATGAGCCAATAAGCCTGCACCATTGCAGTATTTACGGCAGAATAAACCTGCTGTTTGGCGGCTGTGAGTATGGCTTTAATGTCGGCTATGTAGGGGTGATTGTTATCTGTCTGCATTAGCTAGTGCGTTTATAGGTGACCAATTATTTCGTTTTCTGTTTCCCATTCGTAATTATCGGAAAGTCGTTTGAAAAAGAGTAGCGAAAGTATGTAGGCTTTGTAATTTTCTACTTTGTCCCAAAGAATGTCAGCCATTCCAAAACTTGTACTTCTAAAAATGCTTGTTTTATTATCATAAGTACTAATCGTAAACCTTTTTACTGTATTAGTTCTCTCGCCATCATGGACCGTTTGGCCTAATTCAGAAAGCCAAAGCTAACATCTTTCCCAAGAAAAATCCCTGCTTCAAAACTCATTCGTGAGCGTTAAAGCAGGGATTTTTAGAAAATACAAAAATCTATTTTCCAGATTTCGCCCAATTGTCACGCAGCGTAACGGTGCGGTTAAAAATCAGCTTTTCTGTGGTACTTTCTTCATCCGTGCAGAAGTAGCCTTTTCTCAAAAACTGAAACGACTCGCCCGGTTGCGCTTCCCGCAGGGCAGGTTCAGCGTAGCCTGTAATGACCGTGAGCGATTCGGGATTTAGATATTCCTTAAAATCGCCCGATTCGGACGAAGGATCTTCGACCTTAAACAAACGATCATACAAACGGATTTCTACCGGAACAGCTTCCGCCGCCGATACCCAATGCAGGGTGCCTTTTACGTTTATTCCCGATTCATCCTGACCGCTTTTGCTGTTCTCAATGTACGTACAGCGAATTTCCTGAATGGTATCGTCGCTGTTTTTGATAACCTCTTCACACTTAATGATGTACGCACTTTTCAGGCGCACCATCTGACCGGGCGCCAAACGGAAATATTTTTTAGGAGGATTTTCCATAAAATCTTCCTGTTCAATGTATAATTCTCTCGTAAACGGCATTTCCCGATTCCCGGTTTCAGGTGCTTCGGGGTTGTTTTCGCTGGGGCAAGGCTCTACTTTTCCTTCCGGAAAATTGGTAATTACGACTTTTATGGGGTCAAGCACCACCATGCGGCGGAGGGCTTTTTTGTTGAGATCTTCCCGAATACAGAATTCCAGCAAACTCATGTCAATGAGATTGTCGCGTTTGGCGATGCCGATGCGGTCGCAAAAATTGCGGATGGATTCGGGCGTATAGCCCCGCCGGCGCAGCCCCGAAATCGTAGGCATGCGGGGGTCGTTCCAGCCGCTGACGTGTTTTTCGTTGACCAATTGCAGCAATTTGCGCTTGCTCATGACGGTATACGTCAGATTCAGCCGGGCAAATTCGTACTGTTTGGAAGGAAAAATGCTGAGGTTTTCAATAAACCATTCGTACAGCGGACGGTGCGGGATAAATTCGAGCGTACAAATCGAGTGCGTTATTTTCTCAATTGCGTCCGATTGTCCGTGCGCGAAGTCGTACATCGGATAAATGCACCACGTATCGCCCGTGCGGTGATGACGGGCATATTTGATGCGGTACATCAGAGGGTCGCGCAGGTGCATGTTGGGGGCGGCCATGTCAATTTTGGCACGCAGCACCCGGCTACCTTCGGCACATTTTCCCTGCCGCATTTCTTCAAAAAGTGCCAGGTTCTCCTCCACCGACCGCGAGCGATATGGGCTATCCGTACCGGGCTCGGTAGGCGTGCCCTTCATTGCCGCAATTTCCTCCGCCGAAGAGTCGTCTACATAAGCCAAACCCTTTTTAATGAGTTCAACGGCAAACTGATAGAGTTGACCAAAGTAATCGGAGGCATACAGTTCCTGCACCCAATTGAAACCGAGCCACTGCACATCGTACTTGATGGAGTCTACATATTCTACATCTTCGGTCGCAGGGTTGGTGTCGTCAAAGCGCAGGTTGGTGGCGCCGCCGTATTTTTGGGCCATGCCAAAATTCAGGCAAATAGATTTGGCGTGCCCAATATGCAGATACCCGTTGGGCTCGGGCGGAAAACGCGTCAGCACACGACCGTCGTTTTTCCCGGTTTTTAGGTCTTCCTCAACAATTTCTTCGATGAAATGGAGGGACTTTTCGTCTTTTTTTTCGTCGGTATTCATACTTTGCGGTCTCAAATTTTATTCATTTTACCAGGCTTTCCTCAGCATAATGAACCGAAAGTCTGAGCAAAATGTACGGTTGTGTTTTTACAACAAGAGTTCAAAGTTAAGGTTCTTCCGGCAACGATAAAAAGAAAATAACATAGCCTTGAAATGTGTGAAATTGTTACAAAAAAGTACTGGTAAAATGATAAATTTTGTAATTCCTGATTTGCTGCTGAGGATTATTCATCAGGCCTTATCTTTGCATCATGCGTTATTTTATTCAGTTAAGTTATAAAGGAACTCACTTTGTTGGCTGGCAAAAACAAGTATCGGGAAGGTCCGTACAGCAAACTCTGGAAGAAGCAATGACTACCGTATGGCGGCAACCCATTGATATTGTGGGAAGTAGTCGAACGGATACCGGTGTACATGCCGAACATCAGGTTGCTCATTTTGATGCGGATATGGAACTTTCAGACCCTGAAAAAATGGTTCATCGGCTCAACAGCCTGCTGCCTGTCGACCTGGCAGTGCAGGCCATATTTCCTGTTTCGGAGCAAATCCACGCACGTTTTGAAGCTACGCATCGGCGGTACGAGTACCGGATCATTCGTCGAAAGAGCCCTTTTCTATCTAATTTAGCCTATGTTTTTCGACCGGAATTGAATCTGGAAGAAATGAATCGGGCAGCCGATTTGCTGCGGCAATACAACGATTTTGAAAGTTTTTCCAAGGTTCATACCGACGTCAAAACGTTTCTCTGTACCATTGAACGTGCCGATTGGCACTGGAATGGACCGACGCTGATATTTACTGTTCAGGCCAACCGATTTTTGCGCGGTATGGTACGTGCGCTCGTAGGCACGCTCCTTGATGTGGGAACCGGGAAAATTTCGGTAGCTGATTTTGAACAAATAATTTTGGCAAAAGATCGGAAAAAGGCCGGCAGACAGGCACCTGCCCACGGACTTTTTTTGGTAGAGGTCGGCTATCCTGAGGCGCTTTGGCCTGTGGAGTAGTTGGAATAATGGATTTAAGTTATTGAAAATAAGTAATTTATAAAAATTTACTTTATAAAAAATGGCCTTAGGAATTGTGATTTTGGCGGCGGGAGAATCAAGCCGCATGGGAAAGCCCAAGCAAATTTTGCCTCTCGAATCGGGGAAAAGTCTGCTGCAACATACGGTCGAAACGGCCCTTGCCACCTCACTTCGGCCGGTGGTTGTGGTGGTAGGAGCCAATAAGGCAGAGGTGGTACCCGAGCTGAAAAACTTACCAATTACGATTGTGGATAATGCTTTTTGGAAAGAGGGCATGTCTACTTCTGTCAGAATCGGTTTGGCAGGGCTCTACATGACGGAATCCAACCTGAGTGGCGCGCTGATTTTGGTGTGCGACCAACCCTATATAACGGCTGGATTGTTGACACAAATGGTGGCGGTATGGGAAGAAACGGGCAAAAAGGCCGTGGCCTGCCGCTACAAAGAACAGTGGGGAGTGCCCGTCCTCGTTGGCCGCGAGCTGCTGCCCGAACTCCTCGCCCTCAGCGGCGATCAGGGAGCAAAGCCTGTCCTCAAAAAATACCTGGACGATGTTGCGTTCGTAAACTTTGACGAAGGAATTATCGATCTCGATACGCCGGAAGAATACCAAACGTATCAGGGGAAGGTGGAGGAATAGGGGAAGAGATTATCGTTTTTGTTTATACATTGCAGATACCACTATCTTAGCAAAACTGCCTCATAAAAACCGTGAGCCCAAAGCAGACTCACGGTTGACAGTCTTTAAACGTTTGCAATAAAAGGTGATTTCTCAAAATATGTATCACTGAAAAGTTGCTCTATCAGGAAATTTGACAAGGAAGTGGCGCTTATCGTGTCGCCCGGACAATCCTCTAAGCTAACTTGTACAGGGCCGCTAACATCCGTTTGCTCAATTAACGGAAGCCTGACCAACGTCCAATCGACAGTACTCTTAGTCAAAATCTCAAATTCATGCTGCTTGTTAGTGGTCGAAATCGGGTAATGCTGCTTCATCCACTCGGTGGCGAACTGCGTTTTTGAACTTTTATTGTCTTGTGGTGCGTCTACATTTAAACCTGTTATCACAAGGTACCGATTGATCGCATGCTCCTTCATTGCCCGAAGGACGTGAGTTGTGGACAGACTAAAAATCGTTGGCTCACTTGCCGGAACGCCAAGTCCTAAGGCACTGATCACCGCCTGACAGTCTTCCAATAATTCGTAAACAGCTTCATAATTCGCTACGCTTCCATAGACAACTTGAATCTGAGGACTGTGGTTTTGAAAAGTATCAGGATTTCTAAGGAGAAGTTTGAGCTCGAAACCTTGCGTAAGTAGTTGGTTGACAAGGTATTTACCTGATTTGCCGGTGCCGCCAATGACAGCTATTTTGATAGTTTGCTTCATTTTGTTCTTTATAAAATTTGAAAATAAACGTACGTTCAGAATCTGCCTTAAAAAGGCAGCCTGAGCTGACAAAAGCCAAATGACTTTTGTGCTGATGAAGGTCAATATTTTATAAAGAGATTTTGATACTGTAAACATACGGAACAAACGCTTCGCAGGCAAGAAGCGGAACGCCTGATAGTGAGTAAGGAAATAAAATAGGTTTTCCTGGCTCAAAAGCGCAAAATTCAGCAATATAGTTCCTCCCATTTACCCATCAATTGCCTCCAAACTCTCCTGACCGTTTACCAAACGCCGAATGCCCAGCGGGTTTTCATTTTTCAGAACGTCAGGAAGCAAAGCATTGGGCCAGCCCTGAAAAGACTGAGGCCGTACAAAACGCAGAATCGAATGCCTCCCAACAGACGTAAACCGGGAATCAGTGGTGGCAGGAAACGGCCCGCCGTGATGCATGGATGGGCACACTTCTACCCCGGTAGGCACGCCATTCATTACTATTCGCCCGGCGCGTTGAGCCAGAATCCGGAGAATGGACGGATACCTTGCGACCTCCGTTTCGGTGGCCATGAGCGTAGCTGTTAGTTGACCTTTCAGAAGCAAAAGGGCGGTTTCCAGCTCGTGAATGGAGGCACACACGACCAATAGCGAATAGGGGCCGAATACCTCCTCGTGCAAGGCCGGATTGGCCATAAACGCCTTTCCGCTTACCCGCGCCACCGTGGCCTGCGATTGGTTTTGCTCCTCGCTTTTGATTTCAGAAAGAGCCAGGATTTCTACTGCATTTTGGGCAAGTGCTTCTTTTTTTAATTGATAAAAAGTATTGCAAATTCCTTCGGTAAGCATCGTTGTTGAGGCTACGTTGCTGATTTCTCTGCTATACAAAGTTATAAAATCCTCTAATTCAGGAGATTCAACCACAAATACCAAACCGGGGTTGGTGCAAAACTGCCCGGCCCCCAGCGTAACCGAAGCCGCCAGCATTTGGGCCAGGGAATTGGTATCGGCTGACAACGATTCGGGCAAAATCACTACTGGGTTTACACTGCCCATTTCGGCAAAAACCGGAATGGGTTCGCTGCGTTCCATTGCCATTTTGTATAGGGCCATGCCGCCTTTTTGAGAGCCCGTGAACCCTACGGCTTTGGTTGCAGGATGCTTCACAAGAGCCGAGCCTACGATGTAGCCGTCATCAAAAAGCATCGAGAATACACCGTCGGGCATCCCGGTTTTTTCAGCTGCTTTTTGGATGGCCTGAGCCGTCAGGTCGCTCACGCCCGGATGAGCCGGGTGGGCCTTTACCACCACAGGATTTCCGGCGGCCAGCGCGGGGGCTGTATCTACGCCAGCAACCGAATAGGCAAAGGGAAAGTTACTGGAACCAAAAACTACAATCGGACCAATGGGTACGAGCATTTTACGAATGTCGGGTTTAGGCAATGGACTACGGTTCGGCTCGGCGGTATCAATCGACGCTTCTACCCAGGAGCCTTCGCGCAAAAGGTCCGCAAATTGAGTTAATTGCATGATGGTCCGCGCGCGTTCGCCCTGCAACCGAGGCAATGGTAAGCCAGTTTCAAGATGGGCCCGTTGCAGAAGTTCATCGCCCAATACCATGATTTCCCTGGTAATAGCCATCAGAAAATCAGCCCGCTGCGCAGGAGAAGTTGTTGCGAAAGTATCAAATGCCTGAGTCCCTTTTTGCATGGCGGCGTCCACTTCCTGAGGCGTAGCTGCATAAAATTTTTCGGGTAGATGCGTAGCCTGTGCCGGAACGTACGCCTGAAACGTATGCGATTCTGTGGCAGCAGAGCGGCTGAAACCTATGAAGTTTTTGCCGGTGATTGTCATGGATTGTTAAGATTTAGTGGAAATATAGAGGTAAAACAATTGAGCCTAGAACACATCTTGGCCAAAAAAGAAAAGATTTGCACCGATACTCAACATGAGCAGGTGCAAATCTTTTTAAAGAATTTTTTATATCAAAAAGAAACCTAAACTAACCGTCCAATCAGGTCATCGACGGTAATTCCTTCGGCTTCTGCTTTAAAATTTCGGACGATCCGATGCCGCAATACGGGCAGAGAAACGGCTTTAACATCTTCAATATCAGGCGAATACTTTCCTGCAAGCAGGGCGTTGCACTTGGCTGCCAAAATCAGCGCCTGTGAAGCACGTGGTCCTGCGCCCCATTCGAGATAATCGTTGGATTCTTTGGCGGCAAGTGCCGTGTTAGGGCGAGTTTTCTGAACCAGCTTTACGGCATATTCAATCACATTGTCAGTTACGGGCACGCGGCGAACCAAATGCTGAAACTCCTGAATTTCGGCTCCGCTAATGACTTCGGCTACCTTGTGACGAATGTCGGACGTTGTACTTTTTACAATATTTACTTCTTCGGCATAGGATGGATAATCCAGCGAAATCATGAACATGAAGCGGTCGAGCTGCGCTTCGGGCAGGGGATAAGTACCTTCCTGCTCAATGGGGTTTTGGGTAGCCAACACAAAAAACGGCCGCGAAAGATCGTGCTTTTGCCCGGCTACTGTTACCGAATACTCCTGCATAGCTTCCAAAAGCGCCGATTGGGTTTTGGGTGGAGTCCGGTTAATCTCGTCGGCCAGAATAATATTGGCAAAAATGGGTCCACGAATAAATTTAAAATTTCGCTGTTGATCCAATGTTTCCGAACCCACAATATCCGAAGGCATGAGGTCAGGGGTAAATTGGATACGGTTGAAGCTCAAATCCATCGACGAGGCAATCGTCTGAATCAAAAGAGTTTTGGCCAGTCCCGGCACACCTACCAACAGGCAATGCCCCTGACAAAATATAGCTGTTAACAATAGTTTTACTACTTCTTCCTGTCCCACAATGACCTGCCCGATTTCGGTGCGGAGTTTTTGGTAGGCCTCATTCATCGCCTTGGCGGCTTCTACGTCCGATTGGTATTTCACGATAGTTTGTTAAGGTTGGATTTAGAATAAAAATACGGTTTACGGCCTGATTTACTGATTCCCATTGGGAGTTAAGCCAAAGATTTGGTAATTTTTAAATTCATCATCTACACTAATGAAAACATCACCGGCAGCTTTTTTGAACCACTCTTCCAGCGCACTATTTTTCTTATTGGAAAGCACAATTTGTGCCAGCTTCTCAAAATCGTCCTGCAAATTTGCCGTATGTGGCTCCGAGCGGCTTTTGTACCACAAAATTCGCATGGCACTGCGGCCGTCTTCGGTACGGTAGGAAATTGGCACACTGATGTCGCCCACTTTCATACTATCCAAAGCAAAATACAACGCAGGATCCATGGAAGCATCCAAAGAAAGCCTTGAAATGCCGGTTTGCGGATCACTGATAAGTCCTCCGGCATCTGATGTCATTTTATCTTCGGAGTTAGCTTTGGCCGCTTCGGCAAACGTCAGCGTGTCTACCTTAATCAAAATACGCAGGCTATCAAGGTGGCGGATAGCCTCGGTTACGTCGGTTCCCCGGTTGTAGTCAGGCCGTAGTAATACGTGGCGGGCATGGTACTCCTGACCTCTCGTTTCGAGAAGTTGGATCAGGTGAAAACCATACTGACTTTCTACAATGTTGGAGATTTCATTGGGTTTCAGGGCCAAAGCGGCGCCTTCAAATTCTGGCACCATAGCGCCACGTTTGGCAAATCCCAGGTCTCCTCCATTTTTAGCAGAGCCCAGGTCTTCTGAGTATATCTGTGCCAGCATGGCAAAATCTTCGCCACCTTCGGCTCTTTTTTTGATGTCCAGCAACTGATCCCGCAGTTTGTCGCGCTGTTCTTTGGTTACGGTGGCCATGCGGACAATGTGCCCTACTTCTACCTCCGAGGGGATGTACGGCAAGCTGTCTTTGGGTATTGAGTTAAAAAACTTCCGAACTTCATTGGGTGTGATTTTTACGTCACCCGCAATTTTCTGCTGCATCGTTTCTACAATCGCCTGATCTTTCACTTGCTGACGGAGCTCGGTTTTTAGTGCGTCGATGCTTTTTCCGTAGGCTTCCACCAGGTTTTTTTCAGAGCCAAAGCGTTGAATCATGTAGCTCATGCGGCCATCGAGCTGATTGTCCACGTCTTTTTCTTCTACCGTGACGGAGTCAATTTCGGCTTTTGCCAAAAGCATTTTATTGATAATCAGCGATTCGAGCAATTGACCACGCTCAGGGGCGCGTTGGCCTTCGGCAGTATAGCTCTGATACAATTCTTCGAGTTCAGAGCGTAAAATGTAATAATTATCAACGCGGGCAATGATTTTATCCACGCTGATTCCCTGTTGGCCTTGCCCAAAACTACTCAGAGAAAGTATACCCAAAGCAAGGCTAAGCATCAGGCGGAAATAAGAAAGATTAATTTTCATACATTGGTTTGTTACTATCGTTGCAAAATACGGTTATCTAATGAGTTTTTCTAGTTCTTCCTGATTCACTTTTACCGGAAACTGACTTTTAAGGGATTCGATCCACTGTTTTTCCAAAATTTTCTGGTAGGCATTAATAACTGTCCCCCGTGCTTCACTGAAAGTTTTGGGTCGGGGGGGGGCAATTTTTAAAATTTCAATGCCCAGGGCGCGGCCATTTTCCTGCACCATTTCCTGTACACCTTCTTCCCACAGCGCGTCTTTCATCAGCGGATGGTCTTTGGCAAAAAAACCTTCGATTAGTTTCAGCGTATTGGGCTGTTTACTGTTAAAGGATTTTTCAATATCTTTTTTATTTCTACTAAAAAACAGAAAACTCACCCGGCGGTTACGGGCGGGTTCTTCCACAGGCTTAAAAGAACCATTGTCTTTTTCCATAATTCTGCCAATAGAAATCCCCTGCTGATTGAGGTAACGCACCACGTGGTTAATCCGTGCAGCAGACACCGTATCGGCTTCTCCCGCAGTTCGGTAGCCGTTTATTTCTACCACAAAATCTGCATTCTTTTTCAATGTTGCCGCCAGAATGTATAACGTATTAACCTGCTGCTCATTGGGTTTGGTTTGCGATTCTTCGTACAAAAGTTCTTCCCCTTTTAGTTGCAGTGGGTAAGGTTCTTTTTCCAGTAAATGAAACGCTTCGTGCAGAGTGGTGGTATCTTTTGCATCCAGCACCAGGGCACGCGCACGCTCGGGATACGAATATTGCGCTAAATTTTGCTCATAAATCCGGCGCTGTCCCAGCGAATCATTCAGCGAACGCTGATACACCTCCTGTTCCATGAGTTGGGAAAGCAGGACCGATTCCCGCATGTCGGTCAGCAGATTTTTGAAGTCAGGATACTTATTTTCAAGATTGGCTTTTTCATAGGCAAGGAGTCTTTTCCCAAGAAAATCGTTGTAATGCCGCTTCATAACAGTTTGATAAGCGGCACCTGCCGGTAGTGGTGTTTGGTATTTTTGAACATGTTCAAGAAAAGCGACACTCGTAGAGGCTTCTTTTTCGATCGTAAACAACACGGGGTTTTCAACAATCGCAGGTTTATCCGCCGGGATTTTCCAGGTACCCATAAGTAACGAGCTATCGGCCAATTCAGCCACTTTGCTCCACGCATCGGAATTTTCCTGAATCGTATATTGCTGCTTTAACTGATTAATAAATGCCTGCTGAATACGCTTTCCCCGGGTGTCCGTAGTTACTTTTTGCTGCAGGTACGGCTGCATAATTGTGTACGCTTCGAGCGGACGTTTTTCAACCAAACGCAGAATATGCCACCCGTAAGTTGAACGTACGGGTTTGGAAATAGCGCCCGGTTCTGTCAGCGCAAAGGCCGCTTCTTCCAGGGAGGGCATGAGCTCGCCGGTACCAAATGGAGGAAGTAAACCGGCTTTGGTTCTTGACTGAAAATCATCGGAATAGATCTGCACCATTTTGTCCCAACTTTCGCCCGCCAGCAATCTGGAATAGGCATCCTGAATGCGTTGCTCCGCTGATGCGTTAGTAGTAGTAGCTGAGGTATTTTTCTGTTCCCGGATCAAAATATGCTGCACCCGAAGTTTGCCACGGCCGGGTCGCCGGGCATGTACCTTGATGAGATGGTAGCCAAAAGACGAACGAACCGGCTCCGAAATCTGTCCAATGGGTGTATTGTAAGCAGCTGTTTCAAAAGGATAAACCATTTGAAATGCAGTAAAAAAGCCCAAATCGCCCCGATTGGTTCGGGCACTGGAATCTGCCGAAAACTTTCGGGCCATTTCTCCAAAATCCTCTCCTTCCAAAAGTCTCCCCCGCATCGCCACTGCTGCACGATAGGCCGCCAATGTATCGTCAGGGGAAGCATCTTCGGGTACAGCCGTCAAAATGTGCGAGGCATGAACCTCTACTTCCAGACGTTTGTAGGCTTCATTTGCCAGCTCATCAATCAGCTCTTTATCAGTTAAATAAGGAGTTGCCAGCTGATCGCGGTAGGAAGCAATTTCTTCCAGAAAGTCGCTTGTGGTATCGCGCCCGGCCTGCCGGGCAGCCGCCAATTTCAGGCGGTTGGTGGTATATACCTCAAAAAAAGCTCCGACACTCACTGCTTTGGCCGAATCCTGCGAAAAGCGATTCCGGGTAAAGGCATCAAAGAAATCGTCGGGACTGTATGTATTCTCGCCAATTTGCAGCAAAACTGGTTCCTGAGCCGTGGGAGGGGCTATTTGAGGAGGTGTGACTGTCTTGCATGACACCAATCCAAAGGCTAACAACACACAAAGGGCTGTCCAGCGATAGGTAAGTTTGTGGGGACGTACGTTGATATTCTGATAGCTAATTTTGTTGTGTATAGTAAACATTCCGGCGTTTCAAATAGTGTACATTCATTCAAAGTTACGGGCTTTCGGCACAGATTAAAAACTCAGCGCCTGCTTTTGCCCTTTACCTGAATTGATTGGCTTTGGAGATCATACCGTAATTCATACCGGTACGAACTGGCGAACGAAGAATTTTCAAACACAACCGGTACCGGGCGAAGCGGTGTTTGTTGCGCATCAACGTAGGTTAGCACGGTTTGGTGTTCGCCCAAAACATCGTCGTCGTCGAGCCGATCGGCGAGCTGAAAGCCAATTCCAAGCGCGGATAAACTGATGGAAATATATTTCAACGGTGTAAGGGCAACGTCGGCTAGCTCGGCCAAACCAACCGGAAATTTCAGGTAGTCGTTATACGTACGCAGTTTGGTTAGTGTTTGTTGTGCTTTGGCGTAATTATCTACTTCAATAAGTACGAGAGAAGCCACAATTTTGCCATTCAGCGGCATTTGCAGCTGAATTTTCGGAAAAGCTGTTTCCGGGAAAACCTGTCCTTTTTTCGCTTCTACAATTCCCCAGCTACCTTGTGCCATGGCTACGGCCTGCCCTTTTTGATCATAGGAAGTAAGCGTGTAAGCCATCAGCAATTCGTCCTGCCGGGTCAGCGTTTCTTCGAGGTCAACTGCTTTCAGCGTTTTTACCTGCATGCTGGTCACGGTTTGTCGGGCAGGTTGACAAGCCGAAAACGCCAGTACCCAAAGAAGTGGGTAAAAATTTATTTTCTTCACAAAAAAAAGGTTAAACAGAGGGTTCCTGTTGGCTCAGGCAATGAAAACTACCTTGTCCCCAGATAATTTCGGTTGCCGGCAGCGGGATTACTTTTTTATCGGCAAATACATTTTCAAGAATATCAATGGCCAGTTGATCATTGGGATTATTAAACACAGGAACAATCACCCCGGCATTGCAAATCAGGAAGTTAGCATACGAGCCCGGCGTCCGAAAATCATCAATCATAACGGCTTTTGGCATGGGTAGTTCGATAACATTTAATTGTTTTTGATTCGGCAGCCGCATTTTTTTAAGAAGGTCAAGATTGGTTTGTAACACGGCATGATTTGCGTCATTCGGGTCACTTTCTACGCAGGCAACGACGGTATCTTCCTTGACAAAACGGGTGGTGTCGTCAATGTGCCCGTCAGTATCGTCGCCTACGATTCCATCTTCCACCCACAGCACCTGCTCAATCCCGTAATAATTGGCAAGGTATTCTTCCAGTTGCGCCTGATTCAGATGCGGATTGCGATTGGGGTTCAGCAGGCAGGAGCGGCTTGTGAGCACAGTTCCTTGTCCGTTAAATTCTACCGAACCACCTTCCATGATGATACCCGGCTGAATCGTAAGCAGTTGCAGATGTTCCGCAATGGCAATCGGCGTGCGGTTGTCGTCGTCGTAAGGCGGATATTTCCCTCCCCAGGCATTATGTCCCCAATCGAGTACGAGCCGCTGCCGGGTGTCGGGATTAATCAAAAACGCCGGACCGTGGTCGCGGCACCAGGCGTCGTTCGTGGGTTTTATGACAAATTCAATCTGATTTAAATCTACACCCGTTTCATCCAGCCATTCTTCAATTTGCGCTTTCAGTTGCTGGTTATGAGCTACAATCCCCACTTTTTCTCCCCGACTGATTTCTTTAATAAAGGCCAGGTATTGTGGACGCATGCGGGCCAGTTTGTCGCCTTGCCAGGAGGCCTCATTATGTGGAAACGTAAGCCAGGTAGCTCGGTGCGGGTGCCATTCGGCTGGAAATTTAAACCCAAGTTGTTTGGGTGTAAGCGTATCTAAATGCGTGGGAATTGCCAAGGTAAAAGTTCGTTTTGGTTAAAATGAATCATCGGCGATGAGGTCCGATCAGTCTATGAATCGTTTCGTGATGGGGTGGTAGGAGTCTACACGGCGGTCCCGAAAATACGGCCAGGTCGTGCGGTAATGGTCGATTTGTGCCAGATCAATTTCCTGTGTATGAACAACTTCCTCCCGATGTGGTGCCAGATAGAGTAGCCGTCCGTGGGGATTTGCTACAAACGATCCGCCCCAAAACTCTTGATTGGCTTCGCGGCCTACGCGGTTGACGGCCACCACAAATACGCCATTGGCCACAGCATGACCACGCTGAATGGTTTGCCAGGCGCCATATTGTTCATCGTTGGTGATGGGGTTTGTTTCTTCGGTATCCCAGCCAATTGCGGTAGGATAAAAAAGAATTTCGGCACCCATCAGGCTTGTGATGCGAGCAGCCTCGGGATACCATTGATCCCAGCAGATGAGCACGCCAATTTTTGCAAATTTGGTTTCAAAAACCCGATACCCATCTCCGTCTGCCGTTTCAGTCTGCGTAGGATTGGAAGCATCGCCGGGCGTAAAATAGAATTTTTCGTAGTAGCCCGGATCGTCCGGAATGTGCATTTTGCGGTACTTGCCCAGGTAGCTGCCGTCGGCGTCGAGCACGGCGGTGGTGTTGTGGTAGAGTCCGTGGGTTCGTTTTTCAAAAAGAGACGCAATAATCACCACACCAAGCTCAGCCGCCACCGCACCAAGTATTTCGGTTGTAGGTCCGGGAATGGCTTCGGCCAAACTAAAATTGGCGTGATCCTCTACATCGCAGAAATAGAGCGATTTAAACAACTCCTGCAAACACACGATTTGAGCGCCTTGTTGGGCAGCTATGCGTATGTTGGCGATGGCTTTTTCAAGGTTTTTTTCTATATCCGACGTGCAGGACATTTGCACCAGGCCAATCGAAACGTTTCGGTTCATAGTATGTATGTCAATTCTCTGTACAGTACAAATGACTGTTTGTCAGGAATTTGGGTTAAAAAAAGAAGTTTTAAAAAAAATGGAAACAAGATCCTCCAAACTAGTAAAACCTCATTTCTGCGTTCTTAGTTCTTTAATTTCCAGCGGGAAACTCAGCTCATTCATGCATTTAAAATGACCTTTGGGGCACTTTGAGTAACCGATTTTGGAGCAGGGACGGCACGAAAGATTGTTATTTTCAAGCACCACGTGTGGCGTTTTGTACGGATACATGCCAAAGAGCGGCGTCGTATTTCCCCAGATTGAATAAATTTTCTTCTGAAAAGCTGCCGCAATGTGCATCAGACCCGTATCGTGCGAAAATACCAGTTCAGACTGTTTGATCAACGATGCGGATTGATTGAGGTTGCATTTTCCGCAGGCATTAAAAATCAGGGCATCGCCCAGTGCCAGCCTGACCTGCTCACCGGCGTCAAAATCTTCTTTTCCTCCCAACAAAATGGTAGGAAAATTGATCCGCTGACAAAGTTCAATCATGCGATCTACGGGTAGTTTTTTGGTAGTATGCTGTCCCCCGATAGCATAGGCCACAAAGCGGTTACGGTGTGTAAGCGGTATCCACGCCCGCTCGACTATATCCCGATAAGGAATAAAATAGTCCAGACCTTTATTGTCGTTCAAAACCTCCAAAGGAGCTACCGTTGCCATGTAGCGGTCTACAATATGTACCATAGGCATAAGGTTTATTTTGAACCGGGTTAGCAACCATTTTTGGCTATTGAGTTTTGGGAAACTATACGAGCGCGTGCCCAAAGCGGCCTTAATCAGCAGCGTACGCAGGTTGCGGTGAAGATCTATGACATAGTCAAACTGTTCTTTCCGTAGGTCTTTTATCAGCGGTTTCAGGCTTTTGTTCAGCATCCACACCCTGTCCACGTATGGGTTTTCTTCCAGTAGACCTTTGTATTGTATTTTGGTACAGTAGTGAATCTCCGCATCGGGATACTTTATTTTCAAACACCGGATCACCGGTGTGGTCAGGACAATGTCGCCAATTGAGGAGAATCGCAGAATTAGAAATTTAGTGGGTTTGGGCACGGCGAGGCGTTTTTTCTAAGAGTTGAAAGGAGTCAAGTTTGGCGGGTTTGGCATGCTTCCAGCGCTTGTGACTCCACAGCCAATTGGCCGGTTGTTTACGAATATCCGCTTCAAGAAGGCGAGCCTGTTGTTCCAGAATTCCGTTGAGCGGCACTTCGGACGGGTTTTCCGTAATAGTTTTGAGCTGCACGCGGTAGTGTCCCCGGCGTTGCTCGTTACGTTCGATGCAGGCATACACCACGGGGCTGTTGAACGTGCGGGCGATTTGCTCCACTCCCCGGAACATACCCGTGTCCTGATTTAGAAAAGTTGTCCAGTAGGCTTTTTGCGGATTGGGCGATTGATCGTTTACCAAAAAAAACAAAAACGGTTTTTCACCCGGCACCGGACTGCGCGTGTAGGCCTCTTTCATCGGAATCATCTCGGAGCCAAAGCGGGTACGGATGTCGTAGAGGTATTTTTCAAACACAGGGTTTGTCAACGGATGATAGACCGCAACCACCTGATGCAAAAAATGGGAAGAAGCAAAAAGATTGGCCATTTCCCAGTTTCCCAGGTGACCCAGCACGACAACGGGATTTTGTTTTCTTGCGTAAAATTCGTTGAGCAAAGTAGCATCAATTTCAAAACGAGCTCCTACTTCTTCGCGGCTCATGCTCCGTAATTTGATAGATTCCACCATAATATCGGTAATATTTTGATGAAATGCGCGTTCAATCTGAGCTCGTTCAGCGTCGGTTTTGTCAGGGAAACTGCGTTTTAGATTTTCGGTAATAACTTTTTTTCGATACTTGAAAAGATCAAAAATGATCCATCTCATACCGTCGGAAATTCGGTAAATCTTTTTCCAGGAAAGCCTTGATATGCCGTTTAGCAGGAAAATCAGCAAGCGAACGGGGATATTTCTCATGACTGTAATTTTTGCAAAAATACGGGAAATCCGACATCATTTGAATAAAATAGGATAAGTTCCCGAAGATTACTAACTTCACTAATCAATAAAAAATGTATACCGCTATGTTTGAAGGGATTTTCGATATTAAAAATGACCGACGACTCAGCATGTACCTCTATCGGACGGGTTTTGGCATGTGGCTTGTCTACCTTGCCCTCGGAGCGCCGGCGCTGCGTACGTTTCATCATTACCGTCAGGATGCGGGCGCGATTTGTATTTTGTTTATGGTCGTGGGTTTTTCTGCTTCCATGGTTTTTGAATATGTACACAACCCGGCAGGCTACGAGCAGAAGAAAAAATGGCTGTTTGTGAGCTATTTGTTTTTGGCCGGAATGATCTATATCCTTGAATTTCAACAAAAAGGAATTCACCTTGACTGGACCTGGGTGCTGAGTTGGTTTTCCTGATATTGTTAACTATTTATTTTTTTGCAAAATTTTTAACAAAAAGGGCCTTCATCCAAAGGCCCTTTTTGTTGTACTTTATAAATTCCACTTACGACATCAAATCCGGCTTGGCAACTACCTGCCTGACGCACTGCAAAGCCGCATCGGGCAGAGCCGCCGCCCGGCCAATGACAATGATGGCAGGAGAACCAATGCCGCTGATTTGGGATAATGGCAAAATGTTGCTGATTTTTCCGGTTACAATTTTCTGATTCGGAAGTGTGCCATTTTGGATAATCGCAATCGGTTCGTTTAGTTTTTCAAGCTCCGTATAAATTTCAACGATTTCAGGAAGCTTGTGAACGCCCATCAGCACCACCACAGTGGCCGTGGAGCGCGCCGCCAAGGCAAGGTCAGACGAGAGTTGATGTGCCTGTGTGGTGCCGGTTACCACCCAAAAACTTTCGCTTACGCCACGGGAAGTGAGCGGAATGCCCGCCAACGCAGGAACTGCGTAGCTACTCGATATGCCGGGAATGATTTCGGTAGCAATGCCGTGTCGCGCCACAAATTCGGCTTCTTCGTAGCCCCGCCCAAACACAAACGGATCACCGCCTTTGAGCCGAACGACTTCGCCATGTTGCAAGGCATACTCCACAATCATGTAGTTAATTACGTCCTGACTGCAACTGTGCTGCGCAAATCGCTTACCGACATGTACTTTCACACAAGTATCGGGGCAGTGGTCGAGCAGTTCGGGATGAATGAGCGCATCGTACAACACCACTTTTGCCTGTTGCAGTCGCTTTACAGCTTTCAGCGTAATCAGTTCCGGATCGCCGGGACCGGCACCAATAAGATATAATTTCATGAGTAAAGTCAAATTAGCTGTCCTGTCCAAACGTAAGCTCCTGCAAGGCAGGCGCTCCGGTTTCGGCCAATTGTTTGTCGCGTACTTCTTTCACCTTTGCCAAAAACTCTCCGGCGGCCTCTACGAACGTCCGGGCAAAGGCTTCGGTAGGTTCGTTTTTATTAATACTGAAAACAACCTCAGCAAATGGAGTTTCATTTTCGGAGGTATAAAATTGTTTGCCAAACTGAGTATCAAACTCTTTCACCAATCCGTATTGCGTATTGGTAGCAATGCCTTCACCAATCAGCAGCGCCTTGGCACCGGTGATGAAAGTATTGTAGGCATGGTAAATTCCGTCGGCCCAAACTCCCTCCGCAAGCATTTCGTGCGCAAGTGACAATTTTTCGTTTGCTTCAATGAGCGTCGTGCCCACAAGGTCAATCATTACTCCGGCGCACTCGCCCACACCTACTTCGGTTTTGAACAGCTCGTCGTGGTCCCAATCGCGGTATTCGTCGTCCTGTACCTTAGAAAGATCGGCAAGCGGTTTAAGAAGTTGATAAAAATAATTTTTGGTTTGTCGAGCGTAGTACTGATTGAAGTATTCACCTTCAAAGGCATTAGTCTGATAGTCGCTCAGCAAATAGCGCATCGCTTCGGGACCACGCTTGGAAGGAAGTTTAATGACTTTATCCCCAATTTGTCCTTCGCTGACACCCGTAAATCCTCCGCCGAGCAGCACCTGCAAGGCAGGCAAAACCAGCTTGCCGTTCTTAATGGAACTCCCGTGAAAACCAATGTTGGCGGCGCTGTGCTGTCCGCAACCATTCATGCACCCACTGATTTTTATTTTTATATCATTATTATAAATCAGGTCAGGATATTCCTCTTTCATCATTACTTCCAGCGCCCGGGTAATGCCGTAGCTGCTCGAAATCGCCAGGTTGCAGGTATCGGTTCCGGGGCAGGTAGTAATGTCAGCCGTGCTGTCAAAACCCGGCTCAGCCAGGCCAAGCGCATGTAGCTTTTCAAACAAAACCGGGAGATCTTCGGCTTTCACAAACCGTAGCAAATAGCCCTGATTGACCGTCACCCGAATGTCGTCCGCTGCGTGTTGCCGTACGATTTCGGCAAGTGCGCGCGCCGTGTCTGAGGACATGTCGCCCAATAGTACCCGCAGTTGTACGCCATACCATCCTTTTTGTTTTTGTTCAAAAACATTGGTAGCAAGCCATTTGGGGAAAATATCCATGGCTTCGGCTGCTAATTTCTCTGCGGCAAGCGCTGCGATTTCCTCGCTTGAAAGCGGCGTGCGCTCCGGCAGATTTTGCCAGTCAAAGGCCAACGGTGCCACCGGAAGTCGTTTGCTTTTGAGGGCAATCCATTCTTCCTGCACTTTTTCGAGTAAAGTTTCAAGGCCCAAATCGTTCAGCAAAAACTTCATGCGGGCCTTGTGTCGGCGGGTTCTTTCGCCATAGCGGTCAAACACCCGAATGAGTGCTTCTGTGAACGGAATTGCCTGATCTTCGGGTAAAAATTCGTAGGCAACCTGTGCCGGAAAAGGCTGTGCGCCCAATCCACCGCCAATAAGTACTTTAAATCCTTTGACCAGTTCGCCTTGTGCATTTTGAGTCAGTCGTGGAATCAGCCCCACATCGTGCATGAATCCAAAGGCAGAATCTTTTTCGGAAGAAGAAAGCGAGATTTTGAATTTACGCCCCATTTCCTGCGAAATAGGATTTCTTAGAAAATACTCAAAAATAGCCTGTGCGTAAGGAGTTACGTCAAACGGTTCATCGGGATCAATACCCGCTGTTGATGAGGCAGTTACGTTCCGTACGGTATTTCCGCAGGCTTCGCGTAGCGTAATGTTGGCATCTTCCAGATTGGCCCAAAGTTGAGGCGAATCCGAAAGTTTCACAAAATGCAGCTGAATATCCTGACGAGTGGTTGCATGGAGATTTCCGGTTGCAAATTCATCCGAACAATCCGCAATGCGCACGAGTTGATCCGCCGTGACGCGGCCATAAGGCAGTTTTATCCGAATCATCTGAACGCCCGGCTGCCGTTGACCGTACACGCCGCGCGCCAGACGGTACTTCCGGAAAGCTTCTTCGCTTCCTTCTCCGTCCGTGAATGCACCGATTTTTCTTTGAAGTTCAAAAATATCTCGCTGTGCAGCGGTCGATACATTTTCGGTAATTTTCAGAGTATTCATAAGGATATAAAATCTTATAGTCTATCGGATTAGTATATTAAAACTCAACTATTAAAACGGGTTGGGAGTTCCGTTTTAATCAAAATTTGGGATGAAATTATTCGATCATACACGCACCGACCGTCACATTGGACGTTTCGTCGATGAGAATCGCTGCACCATTGGTACGATTTTGAAGGTACGGATCGTAGGCAATAGGCTGCGCCGTGCGTAATACCACACGGGCTACATCGTTCAGTTTCAGGCTTTCGATGCCTTCCAGTTGTTCGTAAGAATTAATATCAATGCGATAATCAATGCTGCGTACGGAGCAGCGGGTACGGGTGGTGCCATGTTGCAGGGTAAATTTGCCCCCAACTTTCAGTTCCTTGCGGTCGTCCATCCAGCAAATCAGCGTTTCCAGATCCTGACTCACCACAGGATGCTGATAGTCGGCAGTGATAAGCATATCGCCCCGGCTGATGTCAATATCGTTGGTAAGTGAAATGGTAATTGACTGACCGGCAAAGGCTTCATCTACTTCATTGCCACCAATTTCAATTTTTTCAATGGTCGATGTTTGTTCAGACGGCAGCACCATGATGCGGTCTCCCCGACGAAACGTACCGCTTTGAATACGTCCGGCATACCCCCGGTAGTCGTGTAGTTCAGCGGTTTGCGGGCGAATCACGTACTGTACCGAAAAACGGCCGTCATTCAGGTTAAGATCTTTCAGTACATTCACCTGTTCGAGGACCGTCAGCATGGTATCGCCATTGTACCAGGGCATATGAGCAGATTTGTCGACCACATTATCACCATTCAACGCGCTTACCGGAATTATGGAAAGGTCCTTTATTTTCAGTTTTTGGGCAAGGGAATTATAATCAGCCGCGATTTCCAGAAAACGATCTTCGGAATAGCCCACCAAATCCATTTTATTTATGGCAACTACTACATGCGGAATGCCCAACATCGCGGCAATGAGCGAATGTCGGCGGGTTTGCTCCACAACTCCCTGCCGGGCATCTACCAAAATTATGGCAAGGTCGGCATTGGAAGCGCCCGTCACCATGTTGCGCGTATACTGAATGTGCCCCGGGGCATCAATGCTGATAAACTTCCGGTTGGGGGTTTGGAAATATTTGTAGGCTACATCAATCGTGATGCCCTGTTCCCGCTCGGAGCGCAGGCCGTCGGTCAACAGCGCGAGGTCAATTTCTCCGTCGTTGCGGCTTTTGCTGGCTTTTTCGATGGCTTCCATCTGATCGGCCAGAATATTTTTTGTATCAAAAAGCAGTCGCCCGATCAACGTACTTTTGCCGTCGTCTACGGAGCCTGCGGTTATAAATCTTAGTAAATCCATGAGTCAAAAAAAGAAAGATTGAAAGTTGGAAAAAGAAAAAAAGAATGTCTGATAACTACCAACACTACGTAGTTTGGAGTATCAGAAATAGCCTCCTTTTTTCCGGTCTTCCATGGCTGCTTCGGTTTGCTGATCGTCAATTCGGGTTTCGCCCCGCTCGCTGATGCGGGAAATCGTGATTTCAGCCACTACTTCGTCGAGGGTAGCGGCGTCAGATTCTACGGCGGCGGTACAGGTCATATCGCCAACGGTACGGAACCGAACCCGGCGGGTAACAATCTGATCGTTCTCGTCGGGCTGAATGACGGGCGTATGATTCAGCAGACGGCCATCACGCAGGATGCATTCGCGCTCGTGAGCAAAATAAATGGAAGGCAGGTCAATATTTTCACGTTTGATATACGACCACACGTCAAGTTCTGTCCAGTTGGAAATTGGGAAAACGCGAACATTTTCACCTTTATGAATCCGGCCATTAAACAAATTCCAAAGCTCAGGACGCTGCCGTTTTGGGTCCCATTGTCCAAATTCATCCCGAAAAGAAAATATCCGTTCTTTGGCACGGGCTTTCTCTTCGTCTCGCCGGGCACCGCCGATGCAGGCATCAAATTCAAATTCTTCGATAGTATCCAGCAACGTGTATGTTTGCAGCCAGTTACGGCTCGCATTTTTTCCGGTAGGCTCCTGCAAGCCTTTGGCCTTGATGGTATCTTCCACGTAGCGAACCACCAACTTTGCACCGATTTTTTCTACCAGTTCATCGCGGTACTGAATCGCTTCCGGGAAGTTGTGGCCTGTGTCTACGTGTACCAGCGTAAACGGGATTTTTGCCGGAGCAAATGCTTTTTGCGCCAGCCGAACCAACGTAATGGAATCTTTTCCACCCGAAAATAGCAGGGCAGGGCGTTCAAATTGCCCGGCTACCTCCCGCATAATATAGATGGCTTCGGCTTCGAGCTGATCGAGGTAATCAAATGTATTGGTCATAGTTTTGGTAGTGTTCCGTGCGTAGTTTTTTGGGAAAATTTTGATTTAAAATTTCTTTCCATGAACTACTGCTGTTTATTAAATCAGATACGTATGGTCAACGGGCGTGCAGACCGCATTCTTTTTTGCTTTCATCTTCCCACCACCAGCGTCCGGCGCGGAAATCTTCTCCTTCCATGATCGCACGTGTACAGGGTGCACAGCCAATGCTCACAAATCCTTTGTCGTGCAGTGGATTGTAAGGAACGTTTCGGCTGGAAACATAGGCCTTTACGTCCTCGAAAGTCCAGTGCAGCAGCGGGTGAAATTTAAACAGCTGATGCGCCTCGTCCCACTCCACCTGCGGCATGTCCTGACGGTTGCCCGACTGCTCAGCCCGAATGCCTGTCACCCAGATTTTAACCCCTTGCAGCGCCCGATTCAACGGTTCCACTTTGCGGATAAAGCAACATTCTTTACGGTTTTCAACGGAATCATAGAAGCTGTACGGCCCTTTTTGATTCAGCAGGTTTTCGACCGAAGGGTTTTTGGGAAAAACGACCTCAATTTTGGTTTCGTAGCGGTTGTTGGTTCGTTGCAGGGTCTTGTAAGTTTCTTCAAAAAGTCTTCCGGTGTCGAGCGTGAAAATGCGTATTGGAAGATGATTTGCCAAAATATGATCCGTAATTACCTGATCTTCAAAACCAAGGCTGCTGGAAAAGGAAACCTCGCCGGGAAAAAGTTCGGCTAGTGTTTGCAAAGATTCAACCTCCGTTTTTCCGCGGAGGAGTTCGGTGAGTGAGTCAACCGTAAAGTTTTCCTGACGTATCATTTTCTTAAATTACTCTTTTATTGGTTCTATCAAATCCCACAAATTCCCGTACAAATCTTCAAAAACGGCTACTGTTCCGTAAGGTTCCTCACTTCGTGGCCTGACAATCGAAATATTCTGAGCGATGAGATTTTGATAATCCCGTTCAAAATTATCGGTATGTAAAAATAAAAACACCCGACCGCCCGTCTGATTGCCAACCCTCGTTTCCTGCTCCGGTGTAGCGGCCTTTGCCAACAAAAGCCTACATCCGTCCGAGCCCGGCGGGGCAATCACCACCCACCGTTTTGTTTCGCTCATGACTGTATCTTCAATCAGCTCGAACCTTAATTTTTGTATATAAAAATCCAAAGCTTCATCGTAGTCATTGACCAGCAGGGCTAGTTGGACAATCTGTTGCTTCATACGTGCGCTACCAGTTGGGCGCTCACCTCGGCAGCCTGCGCAAAATCTTCAATCAAATCTTCCACCGCTTCCAGTCCGACCGAAATACGAATCAATCCTTCGGTAATTCCCAAGGCTTTTTTCTCCTCCGGTTTCAACTTGGAATGAGTAGTTGTATATGGGTTGGTCACGATGGTTCGGGTATCGCCAAGGTTGGATGAAAGCGAAGGAATTTGCAGCGCTTTCATAAAGGCCGATACACGCTCAAAACCACCTTCCAGATCAATCGTCACGATGGCACCACCAGCGCTCATTTGCCGCAATGCCAGCTCATGCTGCGGATGCGAGGGCAGAAAAGGGTAATTTACCTGCTTTACCGCCGGGTGCTGTTCCAGGGCCTGCGCCAGTTTCAGGGCATTGTCGCAGTGTTTTTCCATGCGCAAATCCAGCGTTTCGAGACTTTTGGACAAAACCCATGCATTAAAAGGCGACATCGACGGGCCGGTTTGGCGGCAGAAAAACCGCAGAGGTTTGATGTACTCCGCTTCCCCAACTACCACACCACCCAATACACGCCCCTGACCTTCCATGAATTTTGTAGCCGAATGCACCACCAAATGCGCGCCAAAATCAACCGGATTTTGCAGGGCCGGCGTGGCAAAACAGTTATCTACATTAAAAATTAGGTTATGCTTTTTGCACAGGCGGCCAATCATTTCCATATCGACCAGTTCCAGGCCGGGATTCGAAGGCGTTTCGATGTATATCATCCGGGTGTTGGGCTGCACGGCGGCTTCCCAGTCGGCCTCGGGTGCGGAGGCGTCCAGGTAGGTATGCGTGATATTCCACTTGCTCAGGATTTGGGTAATGATCTGATGTGCCGAACCAAACAACGCGCGGCTCGCGATCAGGTGGTCGCCTGCCTGAAGGATTCCGGCAAGGCTGGCAAACACAGCGGCCATGCCCGTAGCCGTAGCCACCCCGTCTTCGCAGTCTTCGAGCATACACACCTTGTCGACAAACTCTTGTACAGTAGGGTTCGAAAAGCGGCTGTACAAATTGCCCTGCTCGGTTTCATCAAACAGCGCTTTGCCCTGTTCGGCAGTTTCAAAGGTAAAGCTGCTGGTCAAAAACAGCGGACTGGAATGCTCGCGGTACTGAGTTTGTGTAGTTTGCGTCCGGATTACTTTGGTTTGTTTTTTCATGAGTCAGGAAGAAAAAAACGTGTGTATCAAGATAAAGCCAAATGAAGCCGGAGGGCAGGGGAGTTGACTTTTCTTACACGCTTATTTACATAAAATTACTTTGAATGACGGTATAAATAATCCTCAAACTTACCACAATTACCACGATTCCGACCAGAATCATCATGGTTTTTATCGGCAATTTGCGCGATAGTGTTGCCGCAATTGGTGCCGCTACCATGCCCCCCAGGATCAATCCTACGATCACCTGCCAGTGCGAAAAGCCGATCAGCGTTACAAACGTTACTGAACTGGCCAGCGAAACAAAAAACTCCGTAAGGTTTACCGACCCGATGGTATAGCGCGGATGACGGCCCCGCGCAATGAGGGTAGATGAAACGATGGGCCCCCAGCCGCCGCCGCCAATGGCATCCAGCGAACCGCCCAACATGGCCAGCCAACCGATTTTTTTAAACGGACGTTTTTCAATGCGTTTCATTAAGGCTTTTTTGAGAATAAGCACGCCCAAAATCAGGGTGTAAACCGCCACAATCGGCTTTACGATATAAATATATTCTTCAAGGGCCGTCAGAAGATAAGCCCCCAAAATGGCCCCCACAACGCCGGGAATGAGCAGTGTTTTGAATAATTTGCTGTTTACATTCCCAAATTTAAGGTGCATGTAGCCAGAAACTCCACTTGTAAATATTTCGGAAGAATGCACACTCGCACTCGCCACGGAAGGAGGGACGCCTAAGGTTAGTAAAAAGGTAGTTGCCGTAACTCCGTAAGCCATACCGAGCGCGCCGTCGATCATTTGAGCAATGAAGCCACCCAGCAGATAAAAGTAAAAGTTTTCGTCGGCCAGCAACGAATTCCACACATTGCCCAGACGATCTACGCTGACATACCCAAACAGCAAATGTCCAACCACCATGAGCGCCAGCGCCGAAAACAAATTCACAGCAATTTCTGTCCGGCTGCGTTGCCGAAGGACAACCTCAATGAGACGGTTTTGCAGGTTGCGCCAGGCTGGAAGTGGGGTTGTATTATTTAAGGAAGCAGCCAAATCGCCTTTATTTCTATCGGTTTGGTAGACTATATTGGTAAAAAGAGAGTCCGATTCATCCGGTAAATCAGGAAGCCACACCGAAAGTCCCTGTTCACGAGCCTGAGCTGCCAGGCGTCGATCTTCCGAAAGGTCGCCGGTAGCTATTTTGACCGCTTGAATCGGCTCCCAATTGGCCGATTGAGCCAAATCCTGCGCGGGAGGACCTAAGGATGATGGTTTCAAAGTCTATTAAGTTTAGTAGATTGGTAGACTAAATAGCTATCAAAAAAAATATGAAATTATTGGGCACAAACCTACAACTGAATTATTGATTTTCCAAGAATATCTCATGAGAATCTCTCCCTTTATTGATACGATACCAGCGCCCGCAACGTTCCTGAATAAGGAGTATAAGGATTTATTTTTGGGGAAAGTTTCTATTTTTGAATAAATCCTTTCATCTATCATTCATCAACATATTTAAATCATGTCAGAAGAAGTATACATTGTTTCAATGGCGCGCACGCCGCTCGGAAGTTTTGGCGGTAGCTTGTCGGGCCTTCCGGCTACGCAGCTTGGCGGACTTGCCATCAAAGGTGCTTTGGAAAAAATTGTGTTGGATTCTTTGCTCATCGAAGAAGTTTTTATGGGCAATGTCGTGTCGGCCAATGTCGGTCAGGCACCTGCCCGGCAGGCGGCACTTTGGGCCGGGCTTCCCTACCAAACCACCTGTACGACGGTCAATAAAGTATGTGCTTCGGGTATGAAAGCCGCTGCTTTTGCCGCGCAGTCCATTCGGCTGGGAGAAGCGGGACTCGTAGTAGCCGGTGGCATGGAGAATATGTCGCAAATTCCCTTTTATCTTCCCAAAGCACGTTACGGCTATGGCTACGGCAATGGGGAAATTATTGACGGGTTGTCGAAAGATGGACTGACGGACGCATACGACCACGTGGCGATGGGTGTTTGTGGAGACCGCACGGCGGAAAAACATGAAATCTCACGGGAGGCGCAGGATGACTACGCTATTCAATCGTATAAACGAAGCGCCGAGGCAACCGAAAAAGGGTATTTGCGGGAGGAGATTGTACCCGTAGAAATTCCACAACGCAAAGGAAGTCCGATTTTGATACAGGAAGATGAGGAATTTAAAAAAGTCAATTTTGAAAAAATTCCGACCCTCCGTCCAGTGTTTTCGCCCGATGGCAGCGTGACGGCGGCCAATGCTTCAACCATCAACGATGGCGGCGTAGCGCTCATTTTGGCAAGTGCACAGAAAGTAAAGGAGTTAAATCTCAAACCTTTGGCTCGTGTAGTGGCAAGCGCCGATGCCGAACAAGAGCCGCTTTGGTTTACAACAACGCCTATCGCTGCTACAAAAAAGGTTTTGCAACGGGCAGGTTTAACCTTGCAGGATATTGATTTTTTTGAAGTGAACGAAGCCTTTTCAGTAGTCGTGCTGGCTTACATGAAAGCGCTTGGTCTTTCGCCGGAAAAAGTAAATCTGTTTGGTGGGGCAGTTTCGTTGGGGCATCCGTTGGGTGTTTCGGGGGCACGAATCATGGGTACGCTCGTCAACGTTTTGCAGCAGAAACAGGGACGCTATGGCCTGGCAGCCATCTGCAACGGCGGCGGCGGAGCCTCAGCTGTTATTCTGGAAAGAATGTGATTCCAGAATGTTGGTTTGAAAATCAGCGAATTAAAGCTTTCAGGCGGTCGTAAAATCCGGTACTCTTAAAGGTAAAGGTTTTGTGCAGGGTGTAGTTACTAACGAAGCTGCACCCCATGCCAAAAATATAGCATAGCATTTCGTTGACGTTTACCAATTTGTGAGAGAAAGGGATTTGCAGTTCAAAAATCTGGAAATAGCTGCTTGATACGAAGTAGGCAAGCCGGGTCGTGATATCAGTAACAAAGCCGGAGAAAAGCGCAACCATCAAAAATTTCACCATCTCCCGATTGGTCTGATTTGTTTTCCGGGCGTCAAAGGCAAACAATTTGGTAAGCGTAAAACCAACCACCAAAGAAATAAGGTAGGAAGGCCAAATCGATTGCTGAAAGGAAATATCGAACCAATCCTGAATGAGGCTGCTTGAAACTAACTGAACGACTGCCCCGGTGCCGGCTACTAAAAAATAGGCGATTAAGTCTTTGGGATTGAATACTTTACTGGTTGAACGAGTAGCCACTACAAGCCTGGTTATGGTAATGGTAGAAGAAATTTGCCTACAATAGTAAAAATAAATCACCCGCCAAACAACGTATTTTGTACAAAATAAAGAGAAGCCGACCTTACTGGCCTGGCCTCATTTTGCAGGTTTCTTCACGCAACTCCCTGATAAACCCTCTTTTACTTGGTCTGGCGTACTTTTTTTAGAAAAGACTTCCATGTACTTGCCGTTTACTAAATGAAAGAAAATATGAGAATTTATATGTTGCTATTTCTGGTGGCAGGTTTGTCTGTCAGCACGTTTGCCCAACCACGACGCTGGGCCGTTGGCGCAAAACTTGGGGAACCAACCGCCTTGAATCTTCGGAAATACGGAGACCGCAATGCACTGGATATTGCCCTTGGAACTTATGGTGGCCTGGTTGGAAAAAACCGGGTATACCGCAAAGGTACTTACCAATCGGTAGGAGTGATGCTGAATGTGACGTACTTATGGTACGTTCCATTTATAAATAATCGAATGACGGCTTACGCAGGATTTGGCGGACAAATCAACGCGCGGCATTACTATCCTGATCCTTCGGCAATGACGGCGGAGGTTTCGTATCCTAAAAGTATTTCGCTGGGGCCGGGCGGAACCGTTGGTCTGGAATATTTTTCCCGCATGAAAACCACTTCCTTTTTTCTGGAAGGAGGTGGCTACACCGAGCTGCTGCCCGATTTTCTGTTCCTGAGCCCGCAGCTGAGTTTTGGTATCCGAAATAATTTCTAGGCGTAGGTTATTTTAAAGAATTTAGGCTCCAATACATTTAAATAGTTGATTTTCAGAGCAATAAATTCTTGAAAATCAACTATTTAAACAAGCTGATGGCAAAGAGCTAATTGCTCATTCGTTACTTTTCAAAAGAAGTTACTTCAAAAAACACCTTTTTAGGTTGTAGGTTTTGATCAAATAGAAGTGGGAAATTCTTTCTTCCCCGTACCGGAAAGTTATCAAGCCATGAAGTCCGATCGGATACATTCCAGAAGGTGATGCCGCTGAGCTTGTCCTTATTTTTCCGACAAACCTCCATGATCATTTTGTAGCGTTCCAGCTGTTTTTGTTCCCGCTCAGGTGTAAAAACTCCGGCCTGTGGTGCCGTAGCCGAACGCTCTTCGGGACTGTTCGAGTAAACCGAAACGTCCAATTCTGTGATTTGTACTGTCAGGCCCAGGTCTGCAAAAGAGTTGATGGATTTTTCAAGTTCCTCAGCCGAAGGATCATTGATGGACCAATGTCCCTGCAAGCCTACGCCATGAATCGGTACGCCGTCTGCGAGCAGTTTTTTAACGATGGTTAAAATCTTTTCCCGCTTTTTTGGCTGTTCGGTATTGTAGTCATTATAAAAAAGGATCGCGTCAGGATCGGCGGCATGAGCGTACTCGAATGCACGGGCTATGTATTCTTCCCCTACAATTTTGTACCACTGACTATCCCGATACGTCCCTTCGGGTGAGTCCGGCACAGCTTCATTGACAACGTCCCAGGCGTAAATCTTCCCTTTGTAGCGGCCAACCACGGTTTCAATGTGTTTCTTTAACCGGCTCAGCACCAGTTCTTTGGAAGCAGTGTTCCCGTTTTCATCTTTAAAAAACCAGTCAGGCGTCTGATTGTGCCAGCACAGAGTGTGTCCCCGAACTTTCATGCCGTTGGCCTGAGCAAATTCAACCACCTGATCAGCGGGTCCCCAAACGTAGGTATCCTCAGCGGGGTGAATCGGGCCGGGCTTCATTACATTTTCAGCGGTGATGCTGCCAAAATGCTTTTTGATCAAAGCCGACTCAGCCTCCGATGCCAGCGATCGAGGCGATACCGCCACGCCCATAGTAAAGTAAGAACTATAATACTCTTGTAGCCCTTTGACGTCTTGAGCCTGACTGTTGATGGAGAATCCAGCGAGCAGTAAAAAAAAGCAAAACCTGATCATCATTTCGTTTAGGTAAGAAGTTGATTTGAAATTTTCGCATGTGAAGTACCCTGCGAGCACATGCCTTGAAAACCTCCTTATTCTTACATTCTACCCGTTTTCGAGCTTGAAAACCTTTTTTAAAATTTATCCCGGCTAAACTTACTCAAACTTTTCAAACGTTTTTACTACATCTTTGAAGGCCGTTCCGGCTACTTTTGAACTCTGATCTTTTTTAATAGAGCCGTTGCGCAGAGCTTCAATTACTGCGCACATGGTCATACGGCTATTGACATACTCTTTATAAAATGCATCCGAGACGGGCGTTTTTGTCTCCGCCATTTTATCAATAAGGGCTTTTAGTGAGGAAGAAATAGCTAAGGGGTTATTTGAATTGTTACTGACCATTTGGTCCAAAGTCGTGGCGTCTACAAGGGCAGCCTCCGCAATAAGTTGGGCAAGTTGCTGTTGCTTAGCTAAGTTTACCTCTTTGCTTGCGTATAACCACTGTACTTTATCGAGCGGACAACTTTTGTCGAGCGTCAACTCCTGACTTGATGCAGCGGGTTGGGTATCGACACGTGCGGTCGGTCTTCCCAACGTGGGCGATTGACTGGGGGAGGTAGTGGCGCACTGCGTAAATAGGAAAACGCTGGCCAAAATCGAAACTTTCTTGAAAATTCTCATCGCTATATCTGGTATTTGGAGGTTGGACAAACGCTTCATGGTCGGGTTTAATGGGCATGGGCAATGTTTTTCAATATGTAAAAAACAGACTTTTCCTGGGGCAGGCTTTTGGTCAGAAAAATTGACGGTCATGATTATTTTCTCAGAAATAATTCCCCATTATTTTTTCAAAAAAAGTTTTTGCAAAACGTATGAATCGGGAGAATGGGACGTACGGATGAAGAATTAGAGATAATAGTGGGCACAAAAAAGCCTGTTTTTAGGTAAAAACAGGCTTTTCTAAATATCCCTCCTCTAAATTAGGTATTCAGCTTCAAAGATAATGAATTGCTGAATATTTCTAAGAAACCTTTAAAAAAAATTAAAAGGCCGGTTGCGACAGGCTGCTTTGCAGGGTCTGATTCGTCAACCGAAGTTCCAGTTGTTCAAATATAATTTTGTACGGATAATAGCCACTCAACGTAATTCCAAAATGATCGCCCCGGTCAAGTTCTTCGGCAATCTTCTGAACATGCCGGACCGGAACATATCCAATTTTAAACCTTCCCGTATAAATCGCCACAGCCGAAGGGTCCGAAGGATGAGTGGGTTGCCGACGAAGTTGAAAATGCGAAATGTGGGTAACAAAACCTTCCGACAGCGCACGGTCAAATTCATGATGCATGAGACCCGAAACTAGTATATTTGTTATGTAACTATTTTTAACTTTAAATTGTTCCAATTCTCTCTCAATAGGCATCAGTGTTTGCTTCCTGTTTCTTGTTTTCCAAAAAGCAAAAATAACGCTGAAAATCAAAATAATTGCTATTAGAAACTTCATGGAGAGAGAAATGTTCTTTCACAAAAAAAGAAAGTAATCTCGAATTTTGCAAGAGTAGGTAAATAATATTTTTATTCACTTCCTGATGATTTTAATTTTTTATGTAGCTGATCCTTTACAATTTCTGATAAAGGGATTTTCAGTAATGAAAATGGTGAATGCCCGTCCATGCCGAAACCATTACCTTTGGGCATGGATTATTTTAAAAATCAACTTGCACTAGTAAAGACGGAGCGGGAGGAAGACCTTCGGAGTTTCCAGCAACAAACCCTGACTACCACGGCATCAGAACGCCGCGCCAACGGAATGGCCTGGTATCCGGTGGCAATCTGCGCTACGGAAATTGGCCGGGGCGAGTACCTGACCGTCGAGTTTGAACGTACTACGCATCACAACCTGGCGCATCAGTTTCGTTCAGGAATGCCCGTAGCGCTCTTTTCAAACCATGCACCTCAAACCGATCGGCTGCAAGGAACTCTGTCTTTTATTTATGGAAATAAACTTAAAATATCTTTTCGGGTAGACGAATTGCCCGATTGGACGCGTGACGGCAAGCTGGGAATTGATCTACTTTTCGATAGTAATAGTTATGACGAAATGCAGGCTGCGCTGAATACCGCCTCTACCCGTCATGCTCTGCCGGTTGAAGGCGCACTGCTGCGCGTACTGACAGCTGAGAAATCGCCGGAATTTAGTCTGATTTCTAACGAAAATGCAGAGGCGACCACTTTAAATGAATTTCAGCAAATAGCCGTTCAGAAAATTTTGGCAGCCAAAGAGCTTGCAATTGTGCACGGTCCGCCGGGCACGGGCAAAACCACCACGCTGGTAGCGGCGATCCGGGCGTTGCTGCGACAAAATCCACTTCCGGTGCTAGTAGTAGCACCGAGTAATACGGCCGTAGATTTGTTAAGTGAAAAACTGGCCGCAGCCGGCCTGAATGTACTGCGTGTTGGCAATCCGGCACGAGTGGCGGACCAGTTGCTGGCGCTAACGCTGGAACATAAATTGGCTGAGCACCCTTCCGCCAAAGAAATGAAGCGGCTCAAAAAACAAGCCGCCGAATTCAAAAATCTGGCTCATACCTACAAACGCAATTTTGGGAAAGCCGAACGTGACCAACGCAATGCACTCTTTGACGAATCCCGCAAATTAATGAAAGAGGTAGGCAAACTGGAACAGTACGCCATTGAGGATACCGTCAGCAAAACGCAGGTAATTGCGGCTACGCTCGTCGGGAGCAATCATTATACGGTGCGCGGAGCGAGCTATCAGGCCGTTGTGATGGACGAAGCCGGACAAGCTCTCGAACCTGCCTGCTGGATTCCGGTACTAAAAGCACCCAAATTAATTATGGCCGGTGATCATTGCCAATTGCCGCCAACCGTAAAATCAGCCGAGGCTGCTGCGCAGGGTTTAACCACCACACTTTTGGAAAAATGCGTTGCTGCGCATCCCGAAGCCGTCGTTTTGCTTCGTGAACAGTACCGCATGCACGAATTGATTATGGGGTATTCATCACAGATTTTTTACGAAAACAAACTCATGGCCCATCCTTCCGTAGCCCGGCACACGGTTCATTCTGACGAAGCGCCATTGGTATTTATTGATACGGCGGGCTGCGGTTTTGAAGAAAAGAGCGAAGGAACAAGCTATGCAAACCCAGAAGAAGCTGCATTCTTATTTAAGCATTTAGTATCTTTCATTAGTCAGCTTTCTACGCAAGAAGTGTATACCGTGGGTGTGGTTTCTCCCTATCGCCAGCAGGTATTGCTGATGCAGGAGTTGCAAAAGCACCTGACTCTGACGCAAGAGCTCAATCAGACAATTACTGTTAACACCATTGATAGTTTTCAGGGACAGGAGCGCGATATTGTCTATATCAGCCTTACCCGCAGCAACGACGAAGGAACAATTGGCTTTTTGAACGATATTCGCCGTATGAATGTGGCCATGACCCGCGCCCGAAAAAAACTTGTCGTCATTGGCGATAGCGCAACCATTGCCCGTCTGCCGTTTTATGCTGATTTTATTTCCTATGCCGAGCAGGCCGGAGGGTATCATAGTGCCTGGGAATTTATGCATGAATAGGCACACCCCAATTTATTACAAACTTTTACTTCTTCATACAGCTACGATCCGTCAGGGGTGATCTTTCCCCAGCTACGAGCACGGACTTTCCATTATTGGTTACTATACGTAGCCAATTCATACAGGATGCATCTTTGGTATACTCTTTTTGATGACAGTTTGACAAAACAAACTAAAATCAGTTGGATTTGACCGACCCAGGGTCCGCTATTCAATCTGATTTTGGTATCAATCGATTTAACCATCGAGTTAGGCGGTGCGTGTTTTGGGTGCAGCGTAGCTCTAAATGAAGTACGAGTATGAAAATGAAACTACACAAAAAGGGGACTCGCCTGATAGGGCTGTGCCTGATGATGGCCTTGGCGAGCGCACAAGTAACACAGGCTCAGGTTAAAGGAATAAGTTATACGTTGGCTCCCTCGGGAGAATATGTGTTCTGGAATAAAAATACCGGAATTAGTGATGGATTTTTGGTAGGTGGACAGCTCGGATTCGGTTTCGGAGAGTTCGTGGAGCTCCGGGCTACGTACCTGCAATCGCTGAATCTGACTAGAAATTTCAGTTCACTTTCCACACCCGCTTTGCAAAATGCGTTATTGGACACCATTAATGTTGGTGTACAGCGCTGGGGTGGCGACTTCAAAATTAATTTAGCCCGTGGAGGGGTGGTTCCGTATCTGACTTTGGGCACGGGGGTTCAAACGCTGAGTCCGGATGACCTTACTGCTTTCAAGAACATTTATGTATCGGCCGGGGGCGGTCTGCAATTCAGTGCAGGAGACCGATACACCTTTGGCGTACAGGCGGTCAATACGAGTTTTAACGATTCGCCGGTGCGAAGTCTGACGAGCGCGGCGGAGCGAACAGCCAATGAATTGGCATTGGCCGATTATCCCAATGAATTGTTAAGAAACTGGTCCGTTCGGGCCTCACTGATTTTTTATCTTGGCGGGCGCAAGCCCGGCGACTTGTCGGAACTTGACAAAGACTATCTGGCAAATTTTTCCAGGGGTATCAGTCTGCCTATCGAAGTTACGGCTGGTCAATTGAATTTTGATAAGAGTTTACCATTTGCCAATACCAAATTTATTGGGGTAAGTTCAGGATTCAATTTTGGACCTTACGTAGGCATTCGTGGTTTTTACTGGCGAGGGATGGAAGACGGCTATTTTTCAACTGCCGATCGCCTCGCTCTGTATGGAGGAGAAGGAAAATTTAAACTTTCCAATGGGCAGGGACTAACGCCCAATATAACCGTCGGTGGTGGAGTAATTGACGCTCTTGAAGGCTATGAAGTAAACGGAATCAGCGTTGAAATGGATAACAAACCCTTCGTCTCAGGTGGTTTGGGCCTGGATTTTCCTTTTTCCCGATCACTTAAACTGACGGCTTATGCCAAGGCACTTCTAACTTCAAACGACTTATTGGAAAATACCGTTGATCCGGATGAACTTAGTACGAGCTGGGCTTATGGCCTGAGTTTGGGGCTATTGCTGGGAAATGGGCGAGATCCGGTGAAGAAAATTGAAGAAGCATCTTATGATGCAGTCGTCATGAAAAACATGAAAGCTGAAATTGAACGTAGCGAAGATTTGAAAAAAAGCTATGAAGAAAAAATCGACGACCTTAATGACGACATTCGTGACGCCCGGGCCGATGACGACCGCACGCGGGTAAATGAACTAACCGAGGAAAGAAACGAACTCAGAAAGCGAATTGCTGAAATTGAGGACATTCAGCGGCAGGAAAAAGATGCGAATAAAGAAGCATATGATAAGAAGGATGGGCAACTCATGAAAATGAACCCAACGGAATTCAGAAATAAACTGGATGAGGCCGAAAAACAAGCGGAACGCGAGTTTGAAAGAAATCAATCGCAGCGTCGATATATGGAAGAATTGCAGGAACGTCTGCGTTCGATCGAAGACAAGCTTGATCAAATAGAAAAAAATAACGAAGAAATTCGGCAGGATTTTAATAACTCTAACCGGAACGATCAACGGAATAGTTCGTATGATTCCATGAGAAATTCCGGCAGAATGTCAGGAGGTCGACAGGGTTCTGCTAATTACGGAGATCTTCCTCAGGATCAACTGGATGCAATGCGTACTGAGCGCAGAAGGGCAGTAGAAATGCAGGCTGCCTATGAGAAACGGATTAGTAAACTTTCGGCAGAACTCGACAGCGCCAAAGCTCAGAAAAATGAAACACTTGAAAAAGAACTTACCGATGAAAAGCAGGCGCTCGAAGACGGAATCGAAAAAATAAAGGCTGCCGAACAAGCCGAAGAAGAAGCCAATCGGTCGGCCTATCGAGATGGAGATCCGGCTGCAATGAAGCTCATGACAGATGAGTATAAAAAACGTATCGACGAAATCGAACGTACCAATCAGCGGTATCAGCAACGCATGGAGCGTTCGATGAATCAGTTGGAACGCCGCTACGAACGTCAGCAGAACCAACGACTAGGTGCCCGGAATGACAACCGGCAGGAACTGGAAGCAGAACTTCAGGCACTCCGAAATGAACTGGAAGAGCTTCGTCAGGGCCAAAATCGGCAGGACGGAGTTGTGAGAATTGTGGATGAACCCGTAGAAACTCTACCCGAGGAGATGGAAGTGGAGCAGGCAGCAGGAGTTTCGTCACTTGCGACAAGTCGCAATTTTATTACTCCCGAGCAGCAGGCATTTGTAGGACCTCATGCGGCCAAAGACGGTTTTTTTAGCCGCCTCCATTATAACGGAATGTCTGCCCTGGGTGGAGTAAATTTTGGTGGAGCCACGACGCTCAATATCGGTTTCCGAAGCCACTACCGCTACCGGGAAACTAATTTTTACCTCATGCCCGAAACCTTCCTGGGATTTGGTACTAGCAGTACTTTTGGTTTGTTTGTAAATGGTATTTATGATTTTAAACTGAAAAATGAAACGGATTTCAGCCCTTATGCCGGTGTTGGACTTGGATTGATGAAAATAGGATCCAATGAATTTAACAATACGCAGGGGGTGTTTAATATCATTGTGGGAGCCAACCTGTTTCAGGTCGCCGGAGGACGGTTTTACGTTGATTTGTCGGCCAGAAATTTGTTTAGAAACTCCCAAATATCCGCAGGCTACCGACTGCCATTTTGATCGGATAAGTTATAAGAATGTACCAATAATTTGATTAAAGCTTTTTTCAGGATTTGAACCAGAATATTCTATGTTCAAATCCTGAAAAAAGCTTTTTTTATGAGATTAATTGAAAACGAATTCTAAATAGCCATGACCAATTATATTATAGTTCTTGGTTTTCATATTTTATTGATTTTCAGTATATTGAATCAAATAATTATTGTAAAACAGTTTGTTCTAATTCTGAATATTTACTTAAAAAATCATTTGTTTAATACTATTTTTTAAATACAATAGATTATTGATGAAGATTTCATGTAGTGTTTAAATAAAAAAAAGAGATTGTTTCCAACAAAAAAATATTTAGATATCTAAATGAAAATAGAATTTTCTAAATTATAATACAAGCCCTGAAAGGGTTCCATCCATCAGCACAGGGTGTAGCCCTGTGAAAATGTGAAAATATATAAATATGAAAATATAAATACAAAAATAGCGAGGCCGTGAATCATAGATCCACGGCCTCGCTATTTTCAAAAAAATACTTAAACCTTACAAAATCGCAATGCCGAGAGTTGCCTGAAACAGGTTACTTTTCCGGCCAAATTTGTTAGCAGTTTCTACGTTGTTGTAATTGATATTGACAACATCATTCAGATTACCTTCGTACCGAACATCCAGACTCAGGCGTCCAAAATCGAAACCAACGCCTGCCTGATAGCCAAACGTAACGTTATTGTTATACGTTTCTTCGACCTCATTATCCGTATACTGATTAAACGCATCGCTTATTTTACCAGAATTGGTCATACGAAGCGAGGCCACCGGACCGACATTGACCCGGAAAAATTTGCCAAACCGACCACCCAGCATGACCGGAACGTCAAGATTGCTGAAACGAACATCGAGTTTTCCTTCTTCGTTGGTTACACCGTCGCGGTACACATTAAATGTTCCTCCTTTTTGGCTGAGCAAAATCTCAGGCTGTACGTAAAACTTCCGGCCAAAGCGAAAGAAAACCCCACCAGCAAATCCTAACGCACGGTTGCTATTATCTTCAAAATTAAATGCTGAGCCACCTGAGCCAAGCGATAGATCATTGCCCCGGATATTGGAAAGATTAACTCCTGCTTTCAAACCAAATCTGAAAAACGGGTCATAGGTGGACATTTGCGCTGAGGCGGAGTAGCTGAGTAGCGTGGCAATAGCCACAATGAATAATTTTTTCATACACTTATAATTGATTAGTACTTTTTGATGAATACATAAAAATAGAGTGCCAATAGGAACCAGGACCTCAATCGTAGGGATCATCACCAAATTGTGGGAAGGTCTTTCCCCGCTTAGGTCTACACTAGTTGTCTTGTTTTTTACTTATCCCATGCCGATAAGTTTTGGAACAAATCTCATCCAATGACAATCCAACGAATAGATACCCCCATGATCTGCCGAATGTTCTGTTCAAATACGGGTAAAAACCCTAATTTTGCACCCAATTAGGATATGAACGTTCATTATTTATAAATAACACCTACTTCAACAAATAATTTCCTGCGCATGAGTGAGTATAACCCCCGCGAAATAGAAAAAAAATGGCAACAATTTTGGGAAGAAAATCAAACCCACCGCGTTGAAACGGACCCGTCCCGCCCCAAATATTATGTGTTGGATATGTTTCCGTACCCTTCCGGAGCCGGCCTGCACGTGGGGCACCCGATGGGGTACATTGCCTCGGATATTTACTCGCGCTACAAGCGGCTGAAAGGATTTAATGTGCTGCATCCCATGGGATTTGACAGCTTTGGCCTTCCGGCAGAGCAGTACGCCATTCAGACGGGTCAGCATCCTGCCATAACCACCGAAGAAAATATTGCGCGGTATATAGAGCAACTCAAAAATCTGGGGTTCAGCTACGATTGGAGCCGGGAAGTGCGTACCTCAGACCCCGGGTATTACCGCTGGACGCAGTGGATTTTTGGCGAATTATTTAATAGCTGGTATAATAAAGCAACGGATCAGGCCGAGCCGATCGAAACTTTACTTGCTGCTTTTGAAGCACATGGAAATGCTACTGTTCAGGCAGCTTGTGATGATGAAATCCCGTCGTTTACTGCCGAGGACTGGAAGACAATGTCTGAGGAAGAACAGTATACTCTTACGCTAAAATACCGGCTTACTTACGTAGCCGAAGCAACCGTAAACTGGTGTCCGGGTCTGGGAACGGTGCTTTCCAATGATGAAGTAAAAGACGGAGTTTCGGAACGTGGCGGTTTTCCGGTGGAGCAAAAACTCATGCGCCAATGGATGATGCGCATCACGGCTTATGCCCAACGACTTCTCGATGGCCTATCGACGATTGACTGGACGGATTCGCTGAAAGAACAGCAGCGCAACTGGATTGGACGTTCGGTAGGAGCAATGGTCAAGTTTGATGTGGATCAGCATCCCGGCGAGGTTGTGGAGGTTTTTACCACTCGTATTGACACTATTTATGGTGTTACGTTTATGGTGCTTGCACCGGAGCATGAACTCGTCGCCAAGATTACCACCGATGCCCAAAAGCACGAGATTGAATCCTATATTGAGCATACAAAAAAGCGTTCGGAAAGAGATCGGATGGCCGATGTCAAAACCGTTTCAGGTGCGTTCACAGGAGCTTTCGCTGTTAATCCATTTAATCAGGAAAAAGTACCCGTTTATATAGCCGACTATGTATTGGCAGGTTATGGCACGGGAGCGGTGATGGCCGTGCCCTCGGGCGATCAGCGTGACTGGAATTTTGCCACTCACTTTGGCCTTCCTATTGTGCCGATTCTGGACGCGCAAAAAGACGTAGAAACCGAAGCCGATGCGACCAAAGAAGGTCATTATATTAATTCGGGGATGATTGATGGTCTGACGTACAGCGAAGCACTGCCCGTACTTATTGAGTGGCTGGAAGCAAATAAACGCGGGTATGGAAAAATAAACTACCGCCTGCGCGATGCCGTATTCAGCCGTCAGCGCTACTGGGGCGAGCCCGTGCCTGTATTTTACAGAAATGGTCTTCCGTACTTGTTGCCCGCCGAAGCGCTGCCGCTGGAACTGCCCGCAGTTGACGCCTATTTGCCAACCGCCACGGGCGAGCCGCCCCTAGGCCGGGCCGAAGACTGGAAACACGAACAACAGTACGACTACGAGCTCAGCACTATGCCCGGTTGGGCCGGTAGCAGCTGGTATTGGTACCGCTATATGGATTCCCAAAATCAGGAAGCTTTTGCTTCTCAGGAAGCAATTTCCTACTGGCGCGATGTAGACCTGTATATGGGCGGTACCGAACATGCCACGGGTCATTTGTTATACAGTCGTTTTTGGAATAAGTTTCTGAAAGACAGAGGGTTTGTGCCCGAAGAGGAGCCGTTTAAGAAACTGATAAATCAGGGGATGATTCAGGGACGAAGTAATTTTGTCTATCGAATTAAGAGCGATCAACCCACAAAGCCTGTATTTGTGAGTGCCGGGCTACGGCATCAATACGAGGTGTCTGCTCTGCATGTAGATGTTAATAATGTCGAAAATGACGTGCTTAATCTGGATAAATTTAAAGCTTCCCTGCGAGATGTTTCGGCAGAGGATGTGGAGTTTATCCTGGAAGATGGCCGCTACATTTGCGGGGTTGAAATAGAAAAAATGTCGAAGTCGAAGTTTAATGTCGTCAATCCGGATGACATTGTGGAACGCTACGGAGCTGATACGCTGCGGTTGTACGAAATGTTTTTGGGACCACTCGAACAGGCAAAACCCTGGAATACCAACGGTATTGACGGCACCTACCGCTTTATCCGTAAATTCTGGCGGCTGTTTTATAGTGAAAATGGAAATTGGCTCGTAACGGATGCGGAACCTACCCGCGACGAACTGCGCATTTTACACAAAACCATAAAAAAAGTAGCAGAAGACATCGAGAGTTTTTCTTTCAATACGGCCGTAAGTGCGTTTATGGTGTGTGTCAATGAATTGGGCAGTTTGAAATGCCACAAAAAAGCGATTCTAAATGATTTGGTGATTTTGTTGTCTTCGTACGCGCCGCACATCACCGAAGAACTTTACGCCGCTTTGGGATATCCTGCCGGTACGCTTTCTACGTCTCAGTTTCCTGAATGGAAACCTGAGTTCGTGGCAGAAGATGTTTTTGAATATCCTATACAGATCAACGGCAAAGTTCGGGTGACGATCCCGTTTGCTGCCGATCTGTTGCCTGCGGAGATAGAAAAGCAGGTGTTGGCCCACGAAACCGTTTTGAAGTGGCTTGATGGTAAAACGCCGAAGAAGATTATCGTTGTTCCGAAAAGGATTGTGAATGTGGTGATTTAATGTGTTTTCTTTCCTCTGTTCTAATGTGTTTCATCCGTTTCGATGGGTTTTGCCCGTTTCAATGGGCTTCACCCATTGCTGATGGATTACGCCCTTTCAGGGCTTAGTTGGTTTGGTTTTATGTTTTTTTGCATTGATTAATTTGTTTGGGCTTTACCTATTGCTGATGGATTTCGCCCTTTCAGGGCTTGGTTGGGTTTTGTTTTTCTGATTGTTGTTTTGCCAAATTTTATTTGGTGAAACAACAAAAATAAAAAACGGGAGAGGCAATCGCCTCTCCCGTTTTGGTATTAACCCTCTAAAAATTAACCGTTATTAAATTGTATTATTTTGAGGTTAGTTCCAGATTAACAATCTCAGCTTTTTGTTCCGGACTGTACTCAACAGGCTTTACCTTTTTGGCAGGAGCCGGTGCCGGAGTTTCCAATGCTGGAATTGACTTTGGTAAGGTCGATTCCAGACTTAACGTGCGGTTAGTAGTATCGTTAGCTAACACAATAGTAGTACTAAGAACTACGGCAATCAGGGATGTTATCGCTATATTTTTCATTTTTTTAGATCTGTTGATTTGGTTTTATCGTGCATTGATTTCAATGACTTTGCAAAGATAAGTGATGAAGTTAAATTGTATTTTACGAAGTTCATGAACGGTTTTTAAAATCCATGAACGGATGCAGGTTTATCCTATTGGCAGGAGTTCACTGCATCCGTTGGGATTCGATGCGGATTATTCAAAAGTTAAGGTTCGCTGCGTAACGGCGGTTGCGCTCGAAATCACAAATTCTTTTACTTCTTTGTCCACTTTACTCACAACGGCAAGTTTGTACTCACCATCCTGCAACGCGCTCAGGTCAAATTTGATACATGCTTTCGTTTGCTTACGACTTACATTTTCGCGTGCCAAAATATCTCCCTGTGAGTTCATGATCAGTACTGTGGTGTTCAGAGGCAGCGACTTTTCAATATTCACGTTAAGTCTGCCATCCTGTGACGTGTAAATGCCTGTTGCAAATGAGGTTGCTTTTTTTGAGCCTTCACCAGGTCCTGCAGATACAGCGGTGGTTCCAAATGCGAATGCGAAAATCAATGTTTTGAATGAAGTTTTCATGGCTATGTTTTTTTAAGTTGGCTAATAGATGTCGTTATTGACTCTACAAAGGTGGGGTATAAGCAGGTACTATGTATTACAAAGTACAGGAGCGGACGCTCCATCGGATAAATGGAAAAAGTAGGGGGGATGAATGGTATAGAAAAAAATGCTATTCTATCTTTGCGAAGGATCTAACTGTTTGCGGTCATGAAGTTGTGCTTTGGAAAGTATGGGTTAATTGTAAGTCTTGTTATTACTGGTTTTATTGGCTGTACTTCAAGAAACTACCTGTTAATCAATAATTTATCGGATTATCTTCGCTATTCACCAGATAAAACTCCGTTAATAAGTGCGCACCGGGGCGGCGGATCGTATGCCGGTTATCCCGAAAATTGCCTGGAATCTTTTGGCCATTTAGCTCGTCAAATGCCCCTTATTATAGAATGCGATATTTCCACCACAAAGGATAGTGTCCTGATTATGATGCATGACGATACCTTTGAACGAACAACCAATGGTACAGGAAAAGTAACGGATCAGCCTTGGATCTATGCTCAGAATCTACGACTGGAAGATCATCGGGGAACGCTTACCAACTATAAAATTCCAACGCTGGATGAGGTCCTGAAATGGGGCAATGGTAAAGTGATTTATACCCTGGACGTTAAGCGAAATGTGCCGTATCAGTGGGTAGTGGAGGCTGTGCAGAAAGCTGGGGCTCAAAATTATGCAGCCATTATTACCTATTCAGTAACGCAGGCAGAACTTGTTCATCGGCTGGACAGAAGTTTGATGATTTCGGTTACGATTCGGAATCAGGAAGAATATGAGCGCCTGCAAAAAGCCGGGATTCCTGATAATCGCATGATTGCTTTTGTCGGTACCCGCGAGCCTTCGGCTGAATTGTATGAATTCCTGCACCAGAAAAAAATACGAACTATTTTGGGTACTCTCGGAAACCTGGACAAAATGGCCGAGGCTCGTGGCGAAGACACCTATCGTAAGTTTGTGGACAATGGAGCCGATATTCTCTCCACCGATCGTCCGCTGGAAGCCGGGCGGGCCTTGGGTCTTATTCGTTAAAAAGAGCCGCTTACTGTTCCAGCGTGGATAGAAGGGTAACTACGTCTTTTTCGGAGCGCAGATTCAGGTTTTGTTCCCGCACAATAACCCGCGCCGAAGGATGATGCGACAACCGCGACAGCAAACTTTTCTCCGTAAGTTTGACGGGTTGCAAGGCCCTGCGAGCGGTTTGAATATACAGATCTTCACTTTTGATGTATTCGTAATCATACTTCAATGCTTCATTGTAGCCATTTTTTTCTACCGCATCCAGGCGCGCCCGATATTTTCGCAGGAGTTTGGTTTGTCCCAAATACACTGCTTCGTAATATTGATTATTTATACGAACAAAGGTCTTGTCAAGAATGGTGAAGGTTTCCGGAAAAACCTGTTTTTCACCGTCAATCATGCTTATGAAAAGGTAATCTTCCAGAATGTTATAGTTCAAAGGCAACGTCAAACTGCGATTATTGGCTAGCGGGATCGTGCCGGTTTGCCATGATTTATACAAAAAAGGCGAACCTTTAATGGATACGGTTCGGTAACTGTTCTGTTCGTTATTGCTCCGATAATCGTACAGTTGCGCCTGAATTGCATAGCGGTGAACGTCGGTGGTAGAGTCGTAGGCAATTTCGGTTTGCGCATAAAGCAGCTGACTTGCGGTAAAAACGATGACGAAAAAAAGTAACTTTTTCATAGCGAGCCAATAATTATTTTCACAAAATCAAATATACAAAAAATGGTCGGGAAGATTTTTTCTCCGACCATTTTGTTAGTGCCTGTATATCAGACAACTATTTGTTGGTTAATTCTGTTTTAATTTCCACTTTGGGCGTCGCTCGGGACCGTTTTTTGAGCGAAACGTCGTACAAATCCGTCCGGCGATCTTTCATGATCTGCACCGATCCGTGCTCGTGCAACTCTTTCAATTGTAACAAATCTACATCGGCAATCAGCATCATTTCGGTGTTTGGCGTGGCTTCTGACTTGATGGCGTTGGTCGGGAACTGAAAGTCAGAGGGAGTAAAAACAGCAGACTGCGCGTAGTGAATATCCATATTTTCGACGCGCGGCAAGTTGCCCACACAGCCCGAAATTGCGACGTAACATTCGTTTTCGATGGCCCGCGCCATAGCACAATTGCGTACACGCATGTAGCCGTTTTGAGTATCCGTCAGGAATGGCACAAACAGAATTTCCATGCCCTGCTTGCCTAACAAACGGCTCAATTCAGGAAACTCTACATCATAGCAAATGACAATGCCAATTTTGCCGCAGTCCGTATCAAAAACTCGTACGTCGTTGCCACCCACCATTCCGTAGTGTTTCACCTCGTTGGGCGTGATGTGTATTTTCCGAAATTCCTCGCTGCTACCATCGCGTCGGTACAAATAAGCCGCATTGTACAGGCTTTCATCCTCGACAAGCGGCATGCTTCCGCCCACAATATTTACATTATAAGAAATGGCAAATTCCTGCATTTTCTTGCGCACAACTGCCGTATAATCAGCGAGTTTACGAATAGCCTGAGGCTCGGGCATGTCGTTAAACTGCGCTAGAAGCGGCATATTGAAAAATTCAGGAAAAAGAATAAAATCAGCTTTGTAAGAGCTTACGGCATCTACAAAAAATTCAACCTGATCAAAAAAAGCATTTACATCCTTAAAAAGCCGCATCTGCCACTGCACCACCCCAATACGGATGATAGAATCGGACGGATTGGTTCGTTTTTTGCCCGGCTGAAAATAAATATTGTTCCATTCCAGCAGCGTTGCGTATTCCTTCGACTCGGTATCGCCGGGCAGATAATTGTTCAGAACTTTTCGTACGTGAAAGTCATTGGCCAACTGAAATGTCAGCGTCGAATCATACAGTTCCCGACGCTTCACTTTGTCAATATATTCTTTTGGGGTAAGTTCGTGCGAATAGTGTGAATAGTTAGGAATACGTCCTCCCGCCACAATACTCCGCAGATTAAGCCGCTCGCAAAGTTCTTTTCGGGCGTCATACAGCCGTCGGCCCAGACGCATATCCCGGTTTTCGGGATGTACAAAAACCTCAATTCCGTAGAGCACGTCGCCTTTCGGATTATGCGTTTTGAAGGTATAATTTCCTGTGATTTCGGCGTACGTATGTTCGTCGCCAAACTTTTCATAAGAAATGATGATCGATAATGCCACGGCCACCACCTTTCCGTCTACTTCGACGCAGATTTGTCCTTCGGGAAATTTTTCAAGCAGAATATCAATTTTATCTTTTCGCCAAAACTGACCACCAATTCCCTGATAGGCTTCAATCATGGCAGCTTTCAGGTCGGTGTAGTCTTCTTCGGTGAGTTCGCGATTAATAATTTTCATAAATACAGCGGGTAGTTCAGTTGGATGGTAAACGTTTTATTGAATAAAAAGATTAGAATCAGGCACGAATAACTGCCTGAATGAAGGGATACATTATACTTTCCAGAAAGAAAAAAAAGGAATTGAAAAGTGAATTAAATCTGAAAAATGCAATTAAAAGAAGGGTAAGTGAGCTTTGAGAGCCATTGATTGTTGCAAAAATACAAAAAAGAGGCTCAGGAAACAAAAGTCATTTTTGGTTTGACGTTTAGTGAATGAGGATATTTAGAAACCGAAGTTTGACTTAAAATTATGATAAAACCTCTTGCCGATCTTGTCAAACCAAGTAAAATCCAACTCGCCTTTCTTTATAAGATAGTAATAAATTATCGCCGAAAGGGCGTAAATTCACTACCACAGGGTGCAGCCCTGTGAACCATTGAACACGGAACCTGTGAATCTGCGAATACGAAAAACAAAGAGATTACGCGTTGATATTTTACCTAAAACACATTCCTGATGAAACCAACCTTTTCCCGCCGTTCTACGCTCAAAACCATGCTGGGTGGCACCGCTGCTTTGTCGGCTACCCTTTCGCTGACCGAAGCCTTTGCTGCTTCTGATGCGGCGCTTGGAACTACATTGAAAGGAAAAATCAACCACTCCGTTTGCCGGTGGTGCTACAGCAAAGTGTCGCTGGAAGACCTCTGCCGCGAAGGGAAAGCGATGGGCCTGCAATCGATTGAATTGCTGGGACCGGACGAGTGGCCTACTCTTGCCAAATACGGGCTTACCTGCGCGCTGCCAAACGGCGCCGGTATGGGTATCGCCAAAGGATTTAATGACCCCACGCTACACGATGCGCTCGTCGAAAGCTATGAAAACCTTTTCCCTAAACTTGTGGCAGCCGGATACAATACTGTCATCTGTTTTTCCGGCAATCGCAACGGCATGGACGATGAAGTAGGGCTGCAGAATGCGGCCAAAGGACTGAAACGCCTGATGGCTTCGGCAGAAAAACACAAAGTAACCATGATTATGGAATTGCTCAACAGTAAAGTAAACCATCCTGACTACATGTGCGACACCTCCAATTGGGGTGTGGAATTGTGTAAGCAGGTTGGTTCTGAGCGCTTTAAACTACTCTACGATATTTACCACATGCAGATTATGGAAGGCGACGTAATTGCTACAATTAAGAAGAATCATTCTTACTACGGACATTACCACACGGGCGGCGTTCCGGGTCGGGGTGAAATCGATGACTCGCAGGAATTGTACTATCCGGCAATCATGAAAGCGATTGCGGACACGGGTTTCAAAGGCTTTGTAGCGCAGGAATTTGTCCCCAAACGTCCCGACGTACTCGCTTCTCTGCGGCAGGGTGTGCAAATTTGTGATATTGCCTGAGATATCTTCAGCCTGTTGAAACAACAAAAAGCGAGTATCTTATCCAGTAGTTGGAAGGATGCTCGCTTTTCTTATAAAGCTTTGATTAACAATGATGTATGATTAATCAAAGAATTTTTTTGTGGTGTTAGTTACTTGTCTTTTTCAAACCCTTCCATTTTTACAAATTTGTTGTAGAGGCCGAGCATCAAAAATGAAGGGGCCCATTGCCCAACAAAGACAGCGTCTCTGTCACGGCCCAAAATTTTGAATGTGGCCGAAATCGCCATTGAGCCCAAAGCGGCCCAAAGAAAAGTATCAGATGGCAGACGGGCGGTGTAGTCTTCTATGGCAGCCGCAACCGGGCCTTCTTTATGTTCTGGATTAAACTGATCTGCTTTTGACTTTAACTCCTCAGCCGTTGATTTAATGTCGTTTCCTGTGGTCATTTTGCTAGATGTTTATTAGTAAAAAAATGGTTGTTTAAAGCCTTCTCAAAACTTCTTGCGAAAGGCTTGTTTGTTGTTTTAGGTTAAATAATCATACCATCCCTGCAAAACTTGACTAAATATGCATGGGTTCTTTACCAAAAACCTGTAAAAACACCTGGTCTTTCCTGTGAAATGCTTCATTCGCCCGTATAATTTTTTTTCAGGAATAGAAGGAGCCCTATTTCTTTGGGAGAAGCTGGTAAATAATTGGTCAGTGTGCGAAAAAAAATACGTGCAAACCGGCAAATGATTAGCTGTCCTATCCTTTATAAAAGTCTACGTTTCTTTTGGGTCAATGCCTGCAGGCTATGAACGCCACGCTCGCGTAGCCGGTGGCGAAGATGTAGAAAAAGAATTGCCGTAAGATAGGCATCGCCATCGGCGGTGTGGCGGGCTTTGGTCACAAGGCCATACTGCTTACAGAGTACATCGAGTGAAAACTGTCCGGCCTGAGGTAGCGCATCAGGCGACGAATTGAGCCGGGCTGCCAAATGTGCCGTATCAATTTTTTGGTTTTTTAGCGGACCTGCCTGCATACCTTTTAGGGCAGCGTTGATCATTGCGATGTCAAAGTCAACGTGGTGACCAATCAGGACAGACGTACCGATAAATTCCAGAAACTGTCGAATCGCCTCGCTTTGCTCCATCCCATCTTCCTCATTGCGAATAATTCCGTGAATAGCAGCGATTTTGAAATCCTGCTTTTGCCGCACCAGGATAGACAGACTTTTTCCTACAAACAGCTCGTTGCCTTTTAGTTGAATGGCTCCAATAGATAAAATCTTATCCTTCCCGGCGTCCAGTCCCGTAGTTTCGGTATCAAATACGGTACACGTTATTTCTTCAAACGGCAGCCGTAAATTTTTGGAAAAGTCCTGTTCGGCATACTGTTGGTAAAAATCCGGGTAAGGCTCAGAAGAACCAAAATAGGCGCGTACTTCCTGAAAAAGTTTCTGCATCATGCCAGGATTCCGGTCAGTTGAAAACGTATTTTGATCAGTTTCTGAATTTCGGCAATTGGCTGAAAGCTGTTTCGTAGCGACAGACGCATCATTTTGTCCAGTTCATCAGGATTGAAATATCGTCCCGAATCTTTGTTTCTTTGTCCATTCAAAGCTCGCAGCCTGACCAGAATTTCGTAGGCATCTGCTGCCAGTTGGTAAAGTTCTGCATGCTGAGGTTCCAGTTCTTTGAGTTTTTCAAATCGACGAAGCGTACTGGGTGGGGGCATGTGCTTATGTGCCAGCAGCAAGAGCCGGGCCGCATCAGCCAAAGGCATCATGGCGCGCGCTTTTATATCAAATTCATGTTGATGGTCGCCGTTTTTTTCCACAATAAAATTCCTGAAAAAACTCAGCGGCGGTGGGTTTTGTACCGCATTGCGCGCCAGCATATGAAGATAAACCTCATCTCGTGCGAGACAGGCAATGATATGTGCTGAAAGTGCTTCGGCCAGTGATTTGTCGCCATAAATAGCCCGGAAATCAAAGAAAATCGTGGTCATAAGTACCTCCGTTTCGCCCGGTTGATGAATCCACTTTCGGAACGTATGTTTCCAGTTGGTCAGCGTTTGGCACCAATCGGAGTTAGACGCCATCATATTTGCCGGACAATAGTCAAAGCCAACTTCGTGCAAATAATCCACAGTTTTTTTGGCAAGGTTCAGGTATACTTCTTTCGTTTTGGCATCGTCCTCAACGGGTTCATACACCAGTGCACTATCCTGATCCGTCCGTAAAATCTGTTCCTGTCGTCCTTCGCTGCCAAGTGCCAGCCAGCAAAACGTACCGTGTGCTGCTTCCGAATAGCCCGCCTCCTCTGCCGCCTGCGTCACGCATTTTTGAATAATCTGATCATTGAGTTCCGACACGATTTCGAGCACAAGCGGAATCGAAACCTCCTGTTGCAGATACCGCTCCATGAGGCCGTCAATCTGTTCACGGATTCGGCGCAGGTCAGCAACTGTACTGCTTTTTCGATTGATTTCTTTGCTGAAAACTGCCGGATTTTGGGTCTGCTGAATCACCAGATCATGCTCTGAAATTACTCCCAAAACCGCCGAGTCCGGAGTGCCATCCTGAGTAATAGCTAAATGTCTGATTTTATTTTTCATCATCATGAGTTGCAGTTGTGCCAAAGCCAAACCTTCCCTGACACACAAAACCGGCGACGACATCAAATCGGTGACCGGCTGTTCCATACGAATGTTGCCGCCCACTACTTTGTTTCTCAGGTCTTTATCCGTTAAAATGCCCACAGGGAAATTGTTTTCGTTGCAGATCAGCAACGAGCCAACGCCTTCCTGAGCCATGCGTTGAGCTGCCTGCCGAATGCTCAATTCGGGCGTTCCGGTCACGGGTTTTCGACGGTCTGTGGGTAAAGGAAGCAACTCCGTCAGGTAGTCTGATGCCGGTAAGGCAGCATCGGAAACTTCCGCCCCGGAAGCATGGTACATGGCACCGATACCGGCCGCAAAGTTGCTAATCAGGTAAGTGCTTATAGCTGGATTCTGAGCCAACAAGGGAGAAAAAGTCGCAGTTGGAATGGCATACAGCAGGGTATTTTCAGCAGCTTCGGCTCTGAGTAAATAGGGCGATTTTGCCAGCAGCGGACGAAGCCCAAACACATCACCCTCGTCGCACTGATCTACCAGACTGCCGTCTTCCTGAGAAAGATGAATGGCACCTGTATGTACTACATAAAAGTAAGAGCCGGGATTTTCGCCTATCGAAAACAAAAGCTGATTTTTTGGAATAAACCGAACCACTACCTGCGCTGAAAGTGACATCAGGTCAGCAGGAGTGAGAAGGGTGAAGGGCGGATAATCCTTCAAAAAATCATAAACGCGATGGACAATTTCATTTTTCATAGTTTAAGTATGAAAGAGGTGGGTTTATTAGCCAGGCAAGTTTTTCAAAGATAAATTAACTCAATATTGAAGAGTATGACTGGTATCATTATTGTACGTGGAATCTTCTGGAAATACAATTTTTCATGTATTAATTTTACGGGATTAAAGAAAAATAGGTAACATTGCATCATGATTAGAGCGATTCAGAATAGTCGGTTTGTGCGGGGATTGTGGGGCTTTCTGTGTTTGTACATGCTCAATTGCTCCATTGATACCCCCATTTCTCCTACGGATTATCCATCCAATCACCTGGGTTTCAACGAACAGGAAAGTGTGATGGAAGTAATCCTTGAACATATTTTGGGTTTTGATACCGCTGTTCCCGACTACGACAGCGATGATTCTGAAAAGGAAACTCCTCAAAAGAAGAGTTTTTCAATTCCTGTTTTTTTTATTCCAATTCTTTCCTTGCTCTTCAAGAGTGAGCAGATTCTCAAAAAATCAGAATTTAGCTGGTTTTTGATTAATCAACCCCGAAATCCCTTTTTCGAGATTCATTCTCCTCCCCCGGATTTTTGCCTGGTTTAATACAGTTTTTTCGACTGCTTTACATGAAAAACCAGTCGATTTATCTATGTATGTTTAACAAAAATCACTTGAAGCAAATTTAGTTTTGTCACGCTATCCCTCTGTTTAGCAAGGGGTTGTTTATGCGTGGCTTACCGTTTGCGCTAAAAAAATCCGGGTACTTATGAAAGTTTTCTTAAAAGCAGGCGCCTGCCTGTGTGGTATTTTTCTGTTGACTGAAACGCACGCCCAAATAAGTTCTGATCGGGCAAAAGAAATAAAAGACAGCTTATATGTGCTGGAAGTTGAAGATCGGCACGAGCCCGACAAAGTGCTGCATGCCGAGCCTTTGTATATTGACCTTATTCGCGATTTGGGCGCACGAAAAGGAGAGCGGGAGTGGAACGTAGGTCTGGGCTTGACCGACGAAAATGAGTTCGATTCGTACACGGCCCTTGTTGAGTACGAATGGGCACCAATCAACCGATTGGGCCTGGAAGTAGAGCTTCCATTCACAATTTATTACCCAAATACAGAAAATAAACACTCGCCGGGCAGTAAATTGAACAGCCTGAAAGTAGCTGCTCAATATTCGTTTTTTGTGTCCGAAAAGTTAAAAACCTCTATGGCGATTGGCTACATTCAGGAATTTGAGTTGACAGAGTTTCGGAATTACTCCAAAGAGAAACTGTTTCCCGGCCTTGTGTATAATCCATTTTTTATAGCCGCAAAACGCTGGGGCAACAATTTCCACACGCTGTTGTACACGGGTCCAACCATTTTCCGCCATTTTGAAACCAAAACCACGCATATGGATTGGCAAATCAATAGCAATGTCCACTATATGATTCCCGGCACCCGCAATTTTATCGGGATAGAGTTTAATAAAGTAGCAGGGCATACCGGAACCTTTGATATGACGATTCGTCCGCAAATGCGGGTAAGTATTTCTGAAAATTTGCTGATTGGTATCGTGACAGGCATACCTATTGCCCGTGAAAATGAACGGCTTAGTAGTTTTCTACGGCTCATTTACGAACCCCGGCATCATGTGAAAAAAATGCATGCTTTTCGGTAACTGAATGTACCTCAGGCTTCCGGAAATTTTTCTGAAAGCCTGAGGTAATATATCTTATACTTTCCGTAATCGAGCTTGCAGTTCAGTCAAATGATCGTCTGTAAAATCCAGATGCGTAACCATCCGAACCAAATGTTTTCCGAAAGGAACGGCCTTGATGCGTAGCATATCCAGCTTGCGAACATAAGATGTAGCCAATTGATCCACAGGAAGTTGAAAGATTACGATGTTGGTGTCAATCGGGTATATATATTCAATTTCCGGTATTTCCCGCAGGATTGACCCAATCGTTTTTGCCCGCTGATGATCTTCTTTCAGGCGAAAAACGTGATGATCGAGCGCGTAGCTTCCGGCAGCAGCCAGAAAACCCGCCTGACGCCAGCCGCCACCCATTGACTTGCGAAACCGCCGGGCTTTGGCGATAAAATCTGTTGTGCCAAGGAGTAGTGAACCTACCGGACAGCCAAGGCCTTTGGAAAGACAAATGCTCAGAGAATCAAATAGTTGGCCGTGTTGGGCCGGAGTTTCTCCGGTTTCTGCCAGGGCATTAAACAGCCGGGCGCCGTCCAGGTGCAGCGGTATATTCCGTTCGGTACAAAGGGCCCGAATGTCGAGCAATTCGTCGAAATCGTAGTAACAGCCGCCGCCTTTGTTCATCGTATTTTCCAGAGAAACAAGCCGGGTCAACGTCGAATGAATGTCGTTTTCGGGGCTGATCGCTTCGGCAATCTGCTCTGCCGTCAGGCGGCCACGGTCGCCATCGAGCAGTTTCACCGAGGAAAGGGAGTTGAGCATAATTCCGCCACCTTCGTACAGGTAGATGTGCGATAATTTATCACAGATTACATCACTACCAGGTTGGGTATGTACTCTGATTGCCAGCTGATTAGTCATTGTTCCCGAGGCGCAGAAAAGGGCGGCTTCGGTGCCAAAAAGTTGAGCGGCTTTTTCTTCGAGAGCAAGCACCGACGGATCGTCTCCAAACACATCGTCGCCGACCGGAGCCGACCACATCGCTTCCTGCATAGCAGGCGTGGGGCGGGTCACGGTGTCGGAGCGGAGGTCAATTACCATAGTTTTAAGAATAGTTTAGCGGGTAAAAATGAACGTTGGCACGAAGGTAACGCCATTTTTTTAACCATTCTCAGGGAGCTTTACTTAGCTCATATTTTTGAAGGAGACCTTTATTTCTATAAATCGCCAGCACGTCCGGTTCCAGTTGAATTTTTTTCCCCCGTGCATTCTCATCGTACACCAGAATTTTTTCTGCACTTCTTTCTACCGTAAAAAGTAAGTGATTTCTACGTTTTCTAATTTGAAAAACCTGCATTTTTAGGTAATTGGGGGAAAGGCTGAGCAAGTATCGATCATGAATCTTTACCTCCCGTGGCGTAACCAACACTGGCTGTTCACGGTTTCTTCTTTTCCAGCTAAACGTGCTGTCATTTTTTTGATAAATTTCTTCTTTGAGCCGCTTGTTCGGGTAGTACAGCAGCGACGAATCAGTACTCGAAATAGCATAGCGAAGCCGACTTTTGTACTGATAAGCCGTGCAATCTGCCGTGATTTCCCGATGCCATAAGTAACGCTCTTTGGCTCGATTATTAACTCTTAGTTTAAGAGAATCATTTGATAAAGAATATGTTATAAATCGGCTGCCTCCTTTGGGATTTCCGGTAAGAATGATCTTGAACTCCGGAGAAGCTTCCGAACCCAGCAAATCATTGACCCGAAACCCCAGATTATTATCAAGATCATAAAACAGGGAATTTCCCAGATCATAGCCCGCTGAGTGATACGGAATTTCTGAGGTTTGAATAAGCGAATCCCCCGTACTTGATTCTTGCCGAATAATGTCAATTCTAAGGCCGGTTGGCTCCACGCGCGGCGTCAACGAAAAGGGCTCAAACGGAATCCGTTGCAGCGAACTGATTTCGGCAGGGTCGAGAGTCGCACACGAATTAATCAGAATAAGTAACCCAACTATTCCCGGATACAGATACTTTTTCATGGCCTGGCTTTTTTTCAGATAAAACAATTTTTCAGAAGAAATTTACTCCTAAAACCTGATTTACCAGCCCTGTGTTTATGCCTGATAGGCCTGAACCAACTGATACGTCAAAATTGCTCCGTAGGTAAATACAAAATGGGCCAAAAACAGGGAAACTAAATAGGACGGAAGGGAAATCGCCGGAGGACTTGGGTGAATCAGAAAGAAGCTATACCAGACGATGATTGCTACAAGACCGCTACCAACCCCGTACGCAATACCCGACAAATAGTTGGGACCGCCGATGCCTTGCTGCCAAAGCAGATAGTACACAAGTACGAAGACGATTCCGACTGCATAATGCCCGACAATCCCTACCCAAATGACGGCAGGTTTGTCGGAAAGTTTACCGGAAGCCGTAGTCCGAAATGTGAGCATTGTGCCTAAAATTTTTACCACTTTAAGGGTAAAAGGCGTCAGGAAACTGACGAGGTACATAAAGCCGCTCATCACGAGCGTGCCGCCAATGCCGGAAATTATAATCGCGATCCAGTCAGAAACGGGTATCGAAAGGAATGTTTCATTTTCCATGTTGAGTAAGGACGATAGTACGTGGATGATTATTACACAAAAGGTTTGACACCGGAAGAAGTTCAGGCGCCCTAATGTATTTGTCGTAAGGCACTTAACAAATGCTGTGCCACGCAGTGAACTAGCGTAAGATGGGAGTAATAGTCACCGAATTCAGGATGTTTGAGAAAAAGAAACCTCATCAGTTTTTGTTGAATACCACCCGCCGAAAGAACTCGTACACTGTAATTTATTAGTTGTAAAGTATTGAAAAAGAAGTTTTTAGAAAAAATACTTTTAGAAAAATAATTAACTCCTCATCAAAGGATCGCTGAAAAAAAACGCTGGACTGGTTTTTTAACTATTTATTGAAAAACTAGCATAATTATATGCCGGTTTATGTAAACGTTCAATTCAACTTAACTAATTAAAGTGATGGAAAACGATCAAAAAAACCAGGATCAGAAAGGATATAATCCCGGAGGCCAAAAAGGAGAACAGGCTGGAACTCAGACTGAACAGCAACGTCAGTCCGGTCACGGACAGCAGGAGCAGCGTCAGTCAGGACAAGGTCAGCAGGAGCAGCGGAATCAAGGTTCGCAGCAAAACCAAAATCGCGGTGATCAAAATCAAAGCGAAGAAGATGAAATCCAACGTCAGAGAAAAGAAGATCGGGTATAATCAGCTGATTTTTTGTAAGATAAACTTTGTTTGATGTAAAAATCAGGCAATGAGTAAAGGGTTGAGGTACGAAAGTATTTCAGCCCTTTTTTTGTTGTATTTGGGTAAGGGAAAAGGAATGCTACAATCTTGAATAATTTAATTTTATGTAAAAAACGGATACTTGTACTTTTGGTCTTTTGAATCAAAAGCTGCTTCCGGGATGGGCGTTGAATTATAGAGAGAAAGAATGTAATTTTAGATTAAAATTCAGGACAATCCATTCCTGGAACTTTCATCTATCGCACAAACTCCCAATATATGGCAGAAATTTCACTAACAATCAACGGGAAAAAACACGAGCTGGACGTTGATCCACGCATGCCCCTGCTTTGGGTAATCCGCGACATGGCCGGGCTGAAAGGCACCAAATTTGGCTGTGGCATTTCCCAGTGCGGCGCTTGTACCGTTCATATCGACGGCAAACCGACCCGCTCCTGCTCGTACCCGGCGTCGGCAGCAGCCAACAAAAGCATTACGACTATTGAAGGTATTGGTAGTGAGGCTACGCTTCACGCTGTTCAACAGGCCTGGATTGATGCCCAGGTGCCGCAATGCGGCTATTGTCATTCGGGTCAGATTATGTCAGCAGTGGCCTTGCTGGAAAACACGCCTAACCCAACCGATGAGCAAATCGACTCGGCCATGCGGGGCAACCTTTGCCGCTGCGGAACCTATGCACGTATCAAAACAGCTATTCACAAAGCATCCCAAAAAGGAAAAGAACATGGAATTACAGGAGGAAAATAATACGCAGGCGCTGGCATCAGGCCGCCGTGATTTTCTGCGCCTTGCGGGCCTGACGGGCGTTGGTTTGGTGCTGGGTTTTTCAGCAAAGGCATCGGGACAAAAGACGTCAGTTGTGAATTTGTCAGCCGATTCAGCGGCGGTACTTTCGTTTGAACTGCACCCGTTTATTGTGATCGATAACGCCGGAGGAATTACGCTCATCAACCACCGACCCGACATGGGGCAGGCCACCTGGCAGTCGGTGCCGATGATGATCGCCGAAGAACTGGAAGTAACCCTGGATCAAATCAAGATCCGGCAGTCGGATGGTTTGAGGAAATACGGAGAGCAACTATCGGGCGGCAGCAGTACTGTACGTACGGGATGGACTCGCCTTCGACAGGCCGGGGCGGCCGCGCGGGAAATGTTTTTGCAGGCCGCAGCCACTGAGTGGAAGGCACAGAAGTCTGACTGCTATGCAGAAAATGGGAAAATTCACCACCGCCCGACTGGCAAATCGCTTTCGTATGGGGAGTTGGTAGAGCAGGCTTCGGCATTGGAAGTACCCGCTGATTTGCCGCTGAAAGCTAAGAAAGATTTTAAAATTTTAGGCAAAGCCCTGCCCCGTCCTGAGATCCCCGCCAAAGTTACGGGTGTTGCTGAGTTTGGGATGGACGTGGAGGTGCCCGGCATGCTCTACGCAAGCATTGAGCGCAGCCCGATGATTCATGGCAAAGTGGTTTCGTTTGATGACACCAATGCCAAAAAAGTAGCCGGTGTGACGCAGGTACTGAAAGCGGAACGCAAGCTTCCCTACAAAGCCTGCGAAAGTGTGGCCGTATTGGCAAATTCCTATTGGGCGGCTTTACAGGGTAGAAAAGCCCTGAAAATTGTGTGGGACAATGGCACACTTGCCGAAGAGTTGGACTCGTCCGTATATGCAGCAAAACTTCGTGCAGCGGTAGCCCAGGAAGCACCTTCGTACACTAATTTGGGCGATGTGTCAACTGCGCTCGCCTCGGCTGCCAAAAAATTGGATGCCGTGTACGAAACTCCCTTTTTGGCCCATGCGCCGATGGAGCCGGAAGTTGCGATTGCCCACGTAAAAGAAGACGGCAGTTGCGAAATTTGGGCACCCGTACAAGGACCCGACGGAACAATCGAACAGGTATCGGCTTATTTGGGCATTAAACCTGAGCAGGTTACGGTTCACGTGCCATTTTTGGGCGGAGCCTTTGGCCGCAAAGCGTATCTCGATTTTGTGCTGGAAGCTGTGTATTTATCCAAACAAACAAAAACGCCCGTGAAGGTAATCTGGACACGGGAAGACGATATTCAGCAGGGACCCTTTCGTCCGGCGATGCTTAGCAGCATGCGAGGCGGTGTAGACGAAAAAGGAGCGATCACTGCGTTTGAACATACGCTCATCGGGGAGTCTATTTCGGGGCAGGTTTTTGGGTTTTTTCCCGAAGGTAAGCCCGATCCGTGGGCAGGGGAGGCCATCAGCCACGAAGAAAGTCCGTACGCCATTCCGAATTTGAAAGTAGGATTTACGCGTGTCAAAACCGAAATCCCGATTGTATGGTGGCGCTCGGTTTATCCTTCCAACAGTAGTTTCGGTCACGAATCTTTTATTGACGAATTGGCCCACGCCGCTGGAAAAGACCCGTTGGCAGTTCGGAAAGAGTTGATGAAAGACGACAAACGCTTCCTCAACGTACTTACTTTATTGGAGGAAAAATCGGGTTGGAATAAAACCCTTCCGGCCGGAATGGGCAAGGGCGTAGCCGTGGCCAAGTCCTTTGGAAGTGTATGCGCACACGCCTTTTTCGTCAAAAAAACGGCTACCGGACTTGTGGTTGATCGGGTCGTGACGGTGCTGGACTGCGGCATGTACGTAAATCCGGATAACGTTCGGGCGCAAACCGAAGGTAACATTGCCATGGGCCTTACGGCTGCTACCAAACCCGCCATAACCTTTGCCAAAGGCAAAGCACAGCAGTCCAATTTTCACCAATATCAGCTTCTGCGAATGGACGAAATGCCGAAGATGGAGATTCACCTGGTAGAAAACGAGGAAGCGCCCGGTGGAGTAGGTGAGCCCGGACTGCCGCCCGTAGCACCGGCTTTGTGCAACGCCATTTTTTCGGCTACCGGTACGCGTATACGCACGTTGCCCGTGGATTTGAAAAAATTGGTGTAATTAGATTTAAATATAAAATGAAATGAAAGCATGAGTCATCGCAGGTGTTGAGGTGGCTCATGCTTTTTTATGAAATTCAATAACTCCTTATAATTGACTCATCATTAGTTCATAATGATTTTTTACATCTCCTGACCAAAATCCCAAACGACCTATGTGGAAACTTGCGGGGCTTGCAGCGCTGGCCCAACTTACCTTATTTTCTTGCCAAACTACCAACACATCTTCTCCTTCTGACGAGCAAACTGTCCGCGAAGAATACCGCCCGTCCTACCATTTTACGGCTCCCCAAAACTGGATCAACGATCCTAATGGGTTGGTGTATCTGGACGGCGAATACCATTTGTTCTATCAGCATAATCCTTTTGGGAACGAATGGGGGCACATGAGCTGGGGACATGCCGTAAGTAAAGATTTGATCACCTGGGAACATCTGCCTTTGGCGCTGCCCGAATATCCGACGCCGGGCGATACGTCTACCCAAACGATGGTGTTTTCGGGAAGTGCCGTGGTGGATAGCGCCAATACATCGGGATTTTTTGCGGCCGGGCAGACGGATGGTCTCGTGGCCATTTTTACCTCGCACGTGCACAATGGGAAAGACGGGCTGTTGCAGCACCAAAGCCTTGGGTATAGCGCCGACAAAGGCAGAACCTGGAAACTCTATGATAAAAATCCGGTACTTGATCTGCAAATGAAAGACTTCCGCGACCCAAATGTTTTTTGGTATGCGCAGGATAAAAAATGGATTATGTCCGTGGTGAAGCCGCTGGAATTTACCGTGCAGTTTTATCAGTCGCCCAATCTGAAAGACTGGACTTTCATGAGCGAGTTTGGCCGGCAGGGCGACACGACTAAAATCTGGGAATGCCCCGCTCTTTTTCCGATTCCTGTCGAAGGAACCGACCAACAAAAATGGTTGCTGCTGATTTCAAGCGGCCACCGGCAGAAGGATTTTTTGGGAATGCAGTACTTTGTGGGCGATTTTGATGGAAAAACCTTTGTACCTCAGCCACAAAAAGAGATTTTGTACGTAGATGAAGGCAAAGATTTCTATGCCGCAATTCCGTTTAATAATCTTCCGGCTTCGCACAAAAAGCCACTCATAGTTGGTTGGCTAAACGATTGGGTGTACGCCAACGCGCTGCCTTCGGCTACTTTCAAAGGCGCAATGTCGGCACCGCGCGAGTTGAGTCTTGCCAAAACGGGCGACGGCTTTCGCCTGATTCAGCAACCTGTGGCTCTTACAAAAAATGTAGAAGCAGCTTTATCCGAAAAAAGTCTGGTAGTGGAAGGAGAAAAACTTCTTGACTTTACGGGTGAATCGTACGAATTGGTGGCGACAATTGAGCCGGGAAAAGCTAAAAATTTAGGAATAAAATTGTTGCAAAGTGAAGATGAGGCTACGGTACTTACCTACGATGTACCTTCGGCAGTACTTTTATTTGACCGGACCAAATCGGGCAACACTACTTTTCACGAACGTTTTTCCAGCGTAGAATCCATGCCTGCCCCGCTAATAAACGGCCGCTTGAAAGTACATATTCTGGTCGATGCGTCGGTGGTGGAGGTTTTTGTGAATGACGGACAACGGGTCATGACCAATCTGGTTTTTCCAAAAAAGCACGAAGGTAAAATTACGCTTTTCTCTACCGACGGCGCGGCTACTTTTCGTGAGGTACGGATTGCGGTTCCGGGAACGAAATAATTCGTAACCAATAAAAACTCCTGCAATAGTTTGTGCCGTAGAGTGTACGGTTCAAGCCATTGCAGGTTTTTTTGTTAGCCTTTACGAACAAACTCTGATTTTATACCCATCGAGCCAAACCCATCGATTTTGCAGTTGATGTTGTGGCCATCGTGTCCGTCAGATGCAAGCCGGATATTCTTTACTTTGGTGCCGGCTTTAATAGATTTGGGTGCCCCTTTTACGGGTAGATCTTTGGTAATCACCACCGTATCGCCATCTGCAAGTTCTTTTCCATTAGCGTCCAATACTTTCGCATCGGTTGATTCTACGGTTTCAACTGCGGCAGTTTCTGCGCTCCATTCGTGAAAGCATTCCGGGCAAACAAACAGATTATCACTTGGATAGGTATATTCGCTCGCGCATTTTGGGCAAGGGGGATATTCGTTCATGAGTTTTGTATTCAGAATTTGAGATAAATAAAAAATGTAGAATCACGTAAATTTCTAAGCAAAAGTAGCCAAATTTTTCTCGGGCTGACGTTTGGCCACTTTGAAACTGGTCCCTTAAAGAATATTGTTGGTGAAAACACCAACAACGGCTAATCGATAATGAACTGGTAGAAAATGCACATCGCGTGTTTTTTGATAGAAAGATATTTTACAAAAAATACCTATGAACAGACAGGAAGCTTTGCAACAACTAGCCGGTGCGCTGGGGATCCTGGCCGGGCCGCAAAAAATTGTCTCTCCGTACCTAACCGATTTTTTGCCTCGCTGGCAAACTACGCTGGGATACAGCCTGAAAGTATTGGAAAAAATGCCTGCCGGGAAATTCTCTTACACACCATCGCCTACGCAACGTACGTTTGGTCAGCAATTTACCCATGCTGCCTACTGGAATTCATTTTACGTGGGCCTGCTGGCAAGGCAGCCCCCTTTGCCGGAGCCAAAGGAATTATCAAAAGAAATCGTAATTGATTATTACAAAACCTGTCATGCGCAGTGTACAGCAGTTTTTGAAACTCTCACCGACGTCCAACTTGACCAAACGGGTTATGGAAAAGAAGCCTACTGGCAGAAACACACCGGTCGGGATATACTGTTACGTGCCTATACCCACACGGCGCATCATCGGGCACAGGCGTTGGTCTATTTACGCCTAAATGACATTGAACCACCTTTTTTTGAATTTTAATAGGTAGACTCCCCCACAACTAGTTCTTAGTAGGTCAGCGGTTATGGATTTGTGTGAATTGCACGCTCAGATCGGCCCCAAATTTTAAGTACTCTCTTTACCAAAAAATCAATTAACCTATGTTTAAATCAACATTTTTACTAGTTGCAACCTTTATTTCTATGACTACGCTCTACGCACAGTCCGGAGCAGGCGCACCTCCATTACAGGTCAAAACCGCCAACGGAACGCTGGAAGGTGTCGATGAATCGGGTATTCGGGCGTTTAAAGGCATTCCTTTTGCGGCGCCTCCCGTAGGCAAATTCCGGTGGCGTGAGCCTCAGCCGGTTCAAAACTGGACGGGCGTGCGCAAAGCACACACTTTTGGTCCTCGCGCTATGCAGTTGCCTTTGTTTGGCGACATGGGCTTTCGTTCGGACGGCGTAAGTGAAGATTGCCTCTACCTGAACGTGTGGACTCCTTCCAAAACCGGTTCTGAGAAACTTCCCGTTCTGGTGTATTTCTACGGCGGCGGACTCATGGCGGGCGATGGCTCCGAGCCGCGCTACGATGGCGAAAGCATGGCCCGGCAGGGGATCGTAAGCGTAACGGTCAACTATCGTCTGAGCATATTTGGTTTTTTCTCGCATCCTGAATTAACCAAAGAATCACCCTTTAAGGCTTCGGGAAATTACGGATTTCTGGATCAGTATGCAGCCTTGCAGTGGGTGCAGAAAAACATCGCAGCATTTGGCGGTGATCCTTCGCGGGTAACGATTGCGGGCGAGTCGGCCGGGTCGTTTTCGGTGAGTGCACAAATGGCGTCTCCTTTGAGCAAGAATCTTTTCTCTGCCGCAATTGGCGAAAGCGGTTCTTTGCTGGGTTTCAGACCTATGCCCGCGCTGTCGGATGCTGAAAAAATGGGCGTAGAATATGCCACCAAAGTAGGCGCTACCACGCTGGCCAATCTGCGGGCTATGCCTGCTCAGGAGCTGCTTGATGCAACTATCAAGCCGGGTGTGCCTCGTTTTTCTGCCGTAAAAGATGGGTATTTTTTCTCAAAATCTCCTGCTGATGTATTTGCCAGCGGTGAGCAGTCGCAAGTGCCATTACTGGTAGGCTGGAACTCCGAAGAAGGAGGATTTAGAGGTATTTTGGGTAAAGATGAGCCCACCGTTGCCAACTATGAAAAGGCCGTAAGATCCATGTATGGAGCGGATGCTGAGAGGGTGTTGTCTGTATATAAACCTGCAAACGATGCTGATGTAGAAATCGTAGCCCGCGATTTGGCCGGAGATCGTTTCATCGGTTTCAGTACCTGGAAATGGTCAGATCTGCACAGCCAAACGGGCGGAAAACCCGTGTATCGGTACATGTATGAGCGTCCACGGCCGCAGATGCGGGCCGAAATGGGTAACGTAGAGGCAGGCCTTGCCGGTGGTGTAGTAAAAAGTACGGATGCCAACGCCAAAAAAGCCCCGATTCCGAAAGGTGCCGTTCACTCGGCTGAGATTGAATACGCACTGGGCAATTTGCCCACAAACCGCGTGTACGACTGGCAACCCGAAGACTACAAAGTATCAGAAATTATGCAGCTATTTTTTGCCAATTTTATCAAAAATCATGATCCCAATGGGTTGGGTGTGCCGCAGTGGCCTGCCATTCAACCAAAGCAACCCGCCACCGTCATGCACATCGACACGCATACCCGTGCCGAAACAGACAAGCATCAGGGTCGCTATTTGCTGATGAATGAGTTTTATAAAGCGCAGCAGTAAGGGAGAAAACAAGCAGCGCATTCCAGGTGCTTAAAACTCAATAAGCCAGTAAGTTATGTGCCGAAGTTGCCCCGCCACTCCCTAAAAAAGAGTCCTTCTCTGATTGTTTAATTCTACTAAACCGTCAGCGAAGGACTCTTTTGTTTTCTTACTTTCCGCCACCCAAACTTGCCGGTGCTTTGGAACTGTTCGTCGGACTATTTTTTACGTATTTTTCCAGCCATCCATTCATTTCGTTCAGCATGTGCAGCAACGATTCCTGCGCTGCATAGCCGTGGCTTTCATACGGAAAAAACACCAGTTTGGCCGTGGCTCCCATCCCTTTGAGAGCATTGTAGTAGCGCTCCGACTGAATCGGAAACGTACCCGTGTTGTTGTCGGCTTCGCCGTGGGTTAGCAACAGCGGAGTTTTCATTTTTGACGCATTCATAAACGGCGACATCTGATTGTACACCTCCGGGGCCTGCCAGTAGGTACGTTGCTCATTTTGAAAACCAAATGGAGTCAAGGTACGGTTATAAGCTCCCGAGCGGGCAATTCCTGCTTTGAACAAATTGCTGTGCGTGAGCAAATTGGCCGTCATAAATGCGCCGTAGGAATGTCCACCAACGCCCACCCGGCTCGAATCCACCACGCCCAGACGAACGCCTTCATCAATGGCCGCTTTGGCACTTGCCACGAGTTGTTTTACGTACGTATCATTAGGTTCGTCTTTGCCTTCACCAACAATCGGAATGGAGGCATTTTCAAGTACTGCGTAGCCCATCGTAACAAAAGCAGCGCCCGTCCAATAGCTGATTCTATTGAATGTATAAGGAGAGCCACTTACCTGTCCGGCGGCGGCTGCACTTTTAAATTCGGCCGGATAGGCCCACAAAAATGTAGGTAGCGGGCCGTCTTCTTTTTTGTAGCCGGGCGGGAGCAGCAGCGTAGCTGTCAGGTCTACACCATCATCCCGCTTGTAGCGCAACTGCTGTTTTTGAATCCCTTTAAATTGCGGATAAGGATGCGGAAAATTGGTCACCTGAACCAACGCCTGTGCAGCTGGCTTTTTGCCTTTTTTGGGGGCAGGGTTCAGCGTACGGATAAAATAATTTGGCGGTTCTTCGTTCGACTCCCGGCTTGTAAGAATTAAACCTTTGGCTGCATCCAAAATCGAAATTGGCCGCTCAAAATACGGTGCCTCTGACTGCCACAGGCGCTTGGTTTGTTTGGTTTGAAGATTGTACAAATCCACAAACGGGCGGTCGCCTTCGGGCGAAGCACCCTGCCCCGTCATGTACATGGACCGATCGGGCGTGAGGTGCAGCACGTATTCACCGTAGCTATTTTTGGTCATTTCGGGTGAGCCCGGATTTCCGTAGCGATCTTCGGACGACAGGTCAAACAGCGTAACGGGATTTTCTGGTTTGGAAGGATCAACCAGTTTGGTAATTGATTTACGGGTTGTATACCAACGCTCCGAGAAAAGCGCCGTTTGGGCATTGCCCCAGTCCACACCCGCAAGGCGATAAGCCGCTTTGTACAATTCCTTTGGGGAAGCGGTAAAGGGTGCGTCGAGGCTGTACATGATGTCTCTTACGTCGGCTTTCTTTTTTGGGTCTCCTTCGTCCTGCGCTTCTACCCAGCAAACGGTAGCCGGGGCGTCGGCGCGCCAGCTGTGGCGGCGCTGACCTTTGGGAGCTGCGTCGCGGCCCCAGGGAATGTTTTCCAGCAATGGGCTGTCATTCAGTGCTTTGGTAAGTGTACCCTGACTGCTGAAAATATCAGTCCGGCGGGGAAAACGGCTGGACGTTACCAGGTAAGAAAACGGCCGATGCAGGGTTTCTATTAGTACATATTTTCCATCCGGCGAAGGAGAAGCCGTAGCAATCAGGCCCACAGGACCAATGGCCTGCGCGCTGCCATCAAGGCCAACTTTCATAACCTGAGCCGTGGCGTAGTATTCAAAAAGTTGCTCATCGTTAGGGTTTTTCAAAAGATCCTGATACGTAGCTGCCTGTGCTTTTTCTCCCAGATTTTCCTGAATCGTTGGACCCTGAGGCACCCGGTTGATGACCGGTGCCGCGCCACGTGCGTCCGGAATGGCCCGCACGAGCAGCGATTGATTGTCAGATACCCATTCAAACGGTGTGCCCAAAACACTATTCAGCGCCAAAGTGCTCACTTTTCGGGCGGTAGCGGTGGCTACGTCCAGTACGTATAGTTCCAGGCGGGAGTCGGTGGTGTGGGTAAAAGCTATTTTGCTGTCATCCGGCGACCAGCGGATGTAGGAAAGTTTGGGCGCAACGGGCAGGCCCGTCACCGGAATGTCCTTCGCTCCTCCTTCTACTTTCCGCAGGCTCAATTGGTTGATATACTGAGCCCGGCTTGGCCCGTTCGTGGCCGGATTAAGCCGAAGTCCTGCCAGCCGATACTCCGGTTCAGAAAGCTCAGCAATCGTAGTCGTGGCCGTGTTGCGCTGCATAAGCAACATCCAGTCGCCTTTGCCATTGACACTCACGGTGGGGGTTGGTGTGGCTGTCACCAGATCGGCCAGCGGTTTTGGGGGAAGTTGGTAGGAATTATTTTCCTGAGCCAGGGCTGTAAAACTCCAAAGAAGCAAAAACAGATACTTTTTCATGCGATGAATTTTATAAAAAACAGTAAAAAAATGGGTTGTTGGGTAGTTTATTGATTTTTTGGACAATGTAAAGATTATTCCAATACGGTGAAGAATTTTTAGTTAATTAAGGTTATATAAAAAATGTTTTAGTGCATTTGTACCAGAACATGTCTATGTGTTTTATACCCAACAACTTACCTTGTAAATCAAAACTATTGAAACTTTAAATCTCCTGATCCTGACCCATCCCTATTTTTCGGTTGCAGTGATAATATCATTAAATTTCATTTGTTACGAAATAATATTAGTATTGACGGGCACAAAGGTCTAATTGCCAAATTAAATTAGGTTTTTTGACGATATTTCAATAAGGGAATTAGATTGAATATGTTGATAAAATCGAATTTTGCAAGAAAGAATGTAAATTAACCAATAATTTGTCTAAACAATAATTAACGTTATTTACATTTACATAAATGTAAAAATTTCTATAATTACTAACTTCAATTTTTTGCAAAAATGAGTAAAGCTCTACTGAGTTTCATGATGCTGTTTTTGACCGGTAGTATTCTATACGCCCAAACAACAGTGAAAGGGGTTGTAACCTCCAAAGACGATGGCTCGCCACTTCCGGGTGTGAGTATCGTGATCAAAGGCACTACAAACGGAACCGTCACGGACATCGAAGGGAAATATTCGGTAAACGTGCCTGCCCGCAGTACAGTGTTTGTGGTTAGTTTTATCGGCTACACCACCGAAGAAATCAACGTTGATAACCGGAGTGTGATTGACATTTCGCTGACACAGGATATAAAAATCCTGAACGAAGTGATGGTGGTGGGGTATGGTTCAGTGGACAAAAAAACGCACGTGGGCTCATCAATACAGATTCAGGCGGCAGACATTGAGCGGCGGCCGGTTTCCAACGCCCTCAATGCCCTTGTGGGTGCGGCACCGGGTGTACAAACCACGATGGCCAACGGGGCTCCCGGCTCGGCTCCGGCGATCCGGGTACGTGGATTTGGATCTATTTCGGCTTCAAATTCAGCACTTTACGTGGTAGATGGCGTTCCGTACGATGGCGCTACTTCTAATATTAATCCCGAAGATATTGAGTCAATTTCGGTTTTGAAAGATGCGTCGACGACGGCTATTTATGGCTCACGCGGCGCAAATGGCGTGGTGATGATTACGACCAAACGTGGTAAAAGCGGCAAAAGCAACTTTAACGTAAGTGCCTCAGGTGGAATTATTTCGCGCGGCTTGCCCGAATACGAAACCGTGTCTGCACAGCAATACTACCCGCTTATGTGGGAAGCTTACCGCAACACGCTTCACTACGGCTCAGCAAATTTGCCTTTGGATGTATCAAATAGCATTGCCTCCGGAATCACGACGGCATATAATGGCAGAAATTATTCAAGTATTGCGAATTTGCTGGGTTACAACCCGTTCAATGTGCCGGGCAATCAGGTTGTGGATGTGAACGGCGTTCTGAATCCTAACGCTCAGCTGCTGTATCCTGGCGACCTCAACTGGGCAGATGCCATTCAGAGAGGTGGACAAAGTCGTCAGAACTATACACTTTCGTTTGATGGAGGTGCCGACAAAACAACTTATTTCGTTTCATTGGGCTACACGGATGAACAAGGCTACCTGCTGAATTCTGATTTGAAGCGTTTTACAGGACGTGCAAATGTAAGTACTCAGGCAACTAAGTGGCTAACTACCGGCCTGAACCTAAACGGAACGTATAGTTTATCAAATACTGACGCCTCCGGTACGGGCGGAACGAGTTTTGTGAATCCATTTTTTGTTTCACGCTACATTGCTCCAATTTATCCCGTTTACGAGCACGATCCCGCTACGGGCGAGTTTGTTTTGGATGAAAACGGAAACAAAATTTACGACATGGGCGACAACCGTCCCTATGCAAGCGGGCGGCACCCTGTTTGGGAAAATGAGCTGAATGTTCGCAATCAGACCCGTGGCACTATCGGTGCGCGTACCTTCGCTACCATTCATATATTGCCTTCTTTGAAAGCAACAGCCAACTTTACGTTCGATTTACAGGATACACATTTCCGGCGGTTTGATAATCCAACAATCGGCGATGGAGCGCCCGGAGGACGTGCCTATCATGACCTGTATCGCACCACGAGCCGCACGTTCAATCAGCTGTTGGAATATGATAAAACGTTTGGAAAACATCATGTGAATCTGTTGGCCGGGCACGAAAACTACGCCTACAAATACAACTACCTGCAGGGTGCCCGTTCGGGAATTATTGTGGAGGGTGTTACCGAACTCCCCAACTTTGCCACTGTACTGAATGTCAGATCTTACGAAGATAATCATACCATCGAAAGTTATTTTGGCAGAGCGAGTTACGATTTTGACAAGAAATATATCATCAATGCGTCGCTTCGCCGGGATGGAAACTCCCGCTTCTTTAAAGATGTACGTTGGGCTAATTTCTGGTCAGTAGGAGGTGCGTATAATATTGAGCGGGAAGATTTTTTCCAGACCGATTGGGTTGATCTGCTCAAAATTCGGGGTTCTTATGGAGTCGTCGGAAATGATGGCGACCTGGGCTATTATCCCTATCAGGCCCTGTATACCCTGGGCCGAAACAACGACGCCGAGCCGGGCTTTACTCAGGCGTCTATTGCCAACAACGCACTTACCTGGGAAACGGGCAAAAACTTCGACCTTGGCGTTGATTTTAGCGTGTTTGGTGGACGGCTAAGCGGTAGTGCTGAGTACTTTAACCGGATTACCGACGGGTTGATTTTTGAAGTGCCGCTTGCTCTTTCCAACGGAGGAACAACCGGTGGCGGATTTACCATCAATAAAAATATCGGTAGTTTGTTCAACCGTGGATTTGAGGTTCAACTCGTGGGAGATATTGTACGTACGCCGGATTTTTCCTACTCTACGACCTTCAACTGGACTACCTTCAAAAACGAAATCACCAAAATGCCTGATACGCAGGAGTTGATAATTTCGGGCACGAAAGCGTATAGCGTTGGTCATTCCATCTATGATTTTTACCTGCGTGAGTTCTATGGTCTTGATTCAGAAACGGGTGTTTCTTTATACAGAACCAACAACCTGACTAGCAACGCCCGCGTGATTGGCGCAGATACCGTCACGACGGTTATTTCTGAGGCAGATTACCGCTATACCGGTCACTCGTCTATTCCGAAGTTTTATGGCTCCTGGATGAATAACTTTACCTACAAAAGTTTCTCCCTTGGTATTCAGTTTACCTATCAGGTGGGTGGTAAAGTATACGACAGCGCCTACGGCACGCTTATGCACGGCGGGAATTATGGTACAGCAATGCACGTAGACGCGCTCAACCGCTGGCAAAAACCCGGCGATGTAACAACCGTCCCTCGCTTCGACAACGGAAACGTAGCCAACCTCACGGGCGGCAGCACGCGCTATCTGACCGATGCCTCGTACCTGCAATTGAACAATATCACGCTGAACTACAAAGTGCCCGCCGCTCTGCTGAGCAACATTGGTGCCCGCGAAGCAAATATTTTCTTTGCCGGAGAAAACCTTGCGTTGTTCTCGGCTCGTAAAGGCATGGACGCGGTGGGTTCTTTCAACGGAACGGTCGCAAACACGTATAACTTTAATAAAGTGCTGTCGATTGGAGCAAAGGTTAAGTTTTAATTACGAATTGTTTTAAACGAATTTCTCATGAATACTATACTAAAAAAGGTAGCGCTGGGCCTGCTGATGTTGGTGTCGGTCTCCGCTTGTAAGGAAGATTATCTGGAAACTGCCCCCACCGATCAGGTGTCTACGGTAGATGCTTTCAAAACCACAAAGAATGCCTGGGCAGCGCTCAACGGAATTCACCGCATTATGTACTCGCAGATTTTCAGTGTACAGGCGCAGGGCGGGCAGTCGGGCAATATGATGTACATGGATATTATGGGCGATGATCTGGTGTTTCCGAATGTGTCCAACTCCTGGTTTCGTTCCGAGTATCAGTGGATCAACCACCGGAATCCATCAAGCAGCATTGTTTTTTATAACTATACCTTTTACTACGTCATTATTGGAAATGCCAACATGATTCTGGCCAATATTGACAACGCAGCGGGTCCTGAGGCCGATAAAAACGCAATTAAAGCACAGGCACTTACCTACCGGGCGTGGGCCTATTTTCAGGCCGTGCAGCTTTTTGGTGAGCGATTTGTGGCTGGTGCCGCAAACGCCGGACTGGGTATTCCGCTGGTGCTCGAACCTACAACCGAAGCAACGCCCCGCAACACGGTAGCCGAAATATACGCACAGGTAAATGCCGATTTGGACGCAGCGCTTTCACTTTTCGGAACCTACGGTCGGCTGAATAAATCACACTTTGACGCTGACATTACCCGCGGCATCAAAGCGCGTGTAGCGCTTACGCAGCAGGACTACGCAACGGCAGCAGCGCTGTCAAAACAAGCCCGTGCGAAGTTTCCGCTCATGAGTGAGGCTGATGTTTTGGGTGGTTTTAATAATTACAACAACCGCGAATGGATGTGGGCATCGCACATGGTGGCCGATCAGACCAACTATTTTTATTCGTTCTTTGCTTACATGTCGATCAATTACAGTTCAACGGCGATTCGTTCCACGCCTAAGGTGATGTTTTCGGTTTTGTATGATAAAATTTCGGATACAGACGTACGCAAGCAGTTGTGGGATCCGACCGGAACCAACACGGCAGACTTTCCGCTTCCGGCTTCCAATTTTCAGCGCTTTAAGTATCATTCAAAAAAATTCAGAGTAGCTGATGTTTCACTGAGTATCGGAGATGTGCCCTACATGCGGGCTGCTGAAATGTACCTGATTGAGGCAGAAGCTCTTGCGCGGCAGGGAAAAGATTTGGAAGCAGCTGACGTACTGTATCAACTGGCCGTGGCGCGTGATCCTGAATACACGCTTTCGACCAATACCGGGGAAGCCCTGATCGAAGAAATTATGACGCAGCGCCGCATCGAACTTTGGGGGGAAGGATTTCGATTCTATGACCTCAAACGCACCAACAGCCCGCTGGACCGTACTGGTGGCAACCACAGCGCTACCTTTACCAACGGAGTGCTGGAAGTGCCCGTCAACGACATCCGCTGGCAATTCCTGATTCCACAGGCCGAAATCAATAACTCAAACGGCGTTGTGGTACAGAATCCGCAGTAATTGAAAAGACGTTTGATTTACGTTGACACGGGGTGCTCTTTCTGGGAGCACCCCGTTTGTAGCTTATCCTAATTTTCAATTTTCTCATAAACCCGAAAAACCAACTGCCGATCTGCTATTTTTTGATTGTATTTATTAAAAAGCGGGCGCTGCCGAACCACCGGAATCCGGTCAAAAGGCGCGAGGCGATAGCGTGTCATGAGGCATGATTCCCTGAAATCGAAGTCGCAGTGATCAATAAATAACAGACCGCCGGGTTTTAACTTTTGGTCCAAAGCCAGGAGTTGTTCTTCAAATCGCAAAAAAGGCGCGGCTGATTCGGTTCGGTTTGGATTGTGGCGGTTTTCGGGATGCTGAAAAACGGCCATACAAAAAATAGCATCAAACTCACCCGAATGCCGGAAGTCGTCTGATAAGCTATGATAAAATACCGTAGAGTTGGAGCCAAATTTGCGCTTTGCCTGACGCAGACACCACTGATTTATATCTACCCCAACAAGCGTGGCGTGCGGAATGTACCTCGCAAGAGTTGAGATTTCTTCACCTGTGGAACATCCAAATGACAATAGTTTTGGCGTGGCGTACTGAGCAAAATGCGCCTGCGCCAAAGCAAATAGATCGGGGTAGCGGTTGGGTAGGGTATAGGTCGAAAACTGATGATAGTGCCGGCCAAAACGCCACGATTGGATCACGCGTGCACGATAGGGCCTTTGAATGAAAAAACGATAGCCATTAAAAAAACTCCACAGAAACCAAAAATAAACCTGAAATGGTCCTGATTGCCAGCGTTTTTTGCGTAACCTGACTTTTAGGTCACTTTCAGGAATAGACCGTTTGTACCACATACTCTTCGGGGTTGCAAAATCCAGTTATCTGCTGATTTCCGACTTCCGTCCACGCATGTCCATATACACTGCCGTCGGCCTCTTTTTTAAATCCGACCGAAATTCGATAGGGTAGACCATGCCACCGGCAGAGGAGTCGCGCCTGATAGGCCTGATGCCGACAAACATTGAGCCACGGAACGTAGCGGGCTGTCAGGCGTAAAGCCATTCGAATATCGGCCAGCAGGAACACATCGACCGGAACATTCTCCTGATTTTTTGTTCGGCTACCAAAATGAGCGTATTGATTAAAAAAACGGAACAGGACGTAACTCCATGCGCTCAACCCAAACGTGAGCAGTACCAGAAACTTCTGCCTTCGGCTCATTTTTAGGCCTGTCAAACTCACCTGCCTGATTCGACCAACGTATATCATAATCCGTACATAGATTTGAACGTACAGTTTTTCTACTGTTACTTATGAAACCTGACCGGGCGATGCATAAATGTAACCCATGCCTTCCATTTCCTGCAAAGCTGCCTCGACTTCCGAATGGCATTGCTCTTCGCTCACGTCATATTCAGCAAGCAGCGCCACCACCAGCTCATCCAGGGTGAGGCCTTGCTCAACTCCTTGTAAAATTTTAAAATACGTTTCGTTCAGCGTCAGATACTCGTTTTTTTCAAGGTTATATACTACGCCTTCATCACCTAGTTGGGTATATAATATTTTCTCAGGATTGATTTGGTACATCATTGTTTTTAGGGGGTAAAAGTAAATTTCTTACAAATTGACAAGTGGTTTATGATCTTTTGCGAGTGAACTCTTAGATAAAAAGGTTGGTCGAATAATTTGACTTTCAATGGCTTTTGCAAAACTCTCGAAGGTATTTTTGTTGGCTGGACGAACGGCTTTCCAGCACGGTACGCGCTGAACAACACTCGTAAGGTGTCGGAACATGAGTGCTTCCCTGCCCATAGCGACAAGCCATTCGCGGCGGTAAATGTTTCGGTACAACGCAGGCAGGGCCTGCATCGGGCTCAGGTTTTGAACCTCAATTTCGTCACCAGACTCTTCCAGAAATACAAGCCCTGCAACCGTTGGTTTTTGGGTGCTGAACTGTTCATGAAAGGAAAATCCGTATTTATCAATATCAGAAAAAATAATCTGTTTGTCGGCTTCATCGAAAATGCGTTGTTGGCCAATAGTTTTTTGCCAAAGCCTTGCCATCGGATACGACGGTACGGCCACACACGTCTCTTCCTGCATTTGTAAAAGTGCGGTGTCGTCGGTAAATGGCGCGTAGCCCAACTCCTGTAATTTGAGCGCCGTGGTAGATTTTCCCGTTTGCGAAGGGGCGGCAAAAAGCAAAACCTTGTCTGTGCCTATGCCGACACCCGATACATGAAACGGAATAAGGTTTCGTTGAAGCAGGGCTATTGCCAGACAGTTGGCATAAAAATAAAGCAACACCTTTTCAGTATTGGTTGATATGGGCTCAATTAGGATTTTAAAACCGTGAGATACAAAATATTTACCAATTTTGGGTTGTTCGTACCTAAATTCCTGGGCATTGAAAGTACTGAAGGGCCAGTCATGCGTGGGGGGATTTTCAAATGTCTCCGGAACTTTACCAAGCTCAACATGTAGCGGTTGTCCCACAATGGTTGAAGAGCTTACCAATGCGGGTAGTTCAACTGAGGAGACAATAGACAGGCCGTATGCTTGGTATAAAAAGGGCATCAAAAAAGATTTTGACAAAGAAAAGCATCTTTTGTAGTAAAAAAATAACTTTGAAAGGTATTTTTTTCGCAATAATAAATTCCGAATATTGTCTCTCGATTAGAATTAACTATAAGTAGACTTCATGAAAGTCAAATATTTCTTCCAAAAAAGTTGTTTTTTCGCTTAAAAGAATTGTACATAAAATCTACTATGGAAGATAGCGTGTTAAAGGGAAATATCCAGAAAAATCAGGTACTTAAAGGTTACAAAATTTTTTATTTTGACCGTTTGGAATTTGACATTCTGGTCAGGGAAATTTTTGAAGATGAAGAATACGCCCTGGAATTGTCCCGTCCTGATCCCTGCATTATCGACTGTGGCGCCAACATTGGACTTGCCACGCTTTACTACAAAATGCACTATCCCGATGCGGAGATTTTTGCCTTTGAGGCCAATCCATTTGCTTTCAAACTGCTGTGCCAAAATGTGGAAGAGAATCAGCTGACAAAGGTTAAAACAGTTCAGACCGCGTTGTTTGACCGCGAAACAACTCTTCCTTTTTCGGTCGGCAAGGTGATGGGCTCCATGGGAGGATCGCTGGTAAACCGACTCAGAAATCAGGTGAATTTACCTCTCAAAACCACTCGTTTATCCAGCTACTTACAGGATATTCCCCGAATTGATCTCGTCAAAATGGATGTGGAAGGCTCGGAAGTGCAAATCGTGAAGGACTTGAAGGAAGCAGGACTGCTACACAAAGTTGAACGCTATTGCATTGAATATCATCATCGTACAGATCTTACCGCTGAGTTAGGCGCTTTTCTACACACTTTTGAAGAGGCGGGTTATGCCTATTCCATGGGATTTTTAAGAACCTACGGTGAGATGCAGTGTATCCAATTCAATTTTTTCAGAAAAAATAATGGATGAGTCCCGAAAATTATATCGCGACTTGCTGAAACGCTCGCTGATGGACTGGTACGGTGTGGATCAGGTAGCATATTTTCCGCTTCGGGGGAAAAAAGTGAAGAGACTGCTGAAAGTTGCCAGGTGGCTTGGGTTCAGGGATAGTGTGCTTTGTCGCTACGAAACCTATACCGTTGAAAATCGCTCGCAAGGCCGGGATGTACCTCCCAACGGCCTGACGATGCTGGGTTTTAAGCGCCTGGATAACATTGAGTTCTGCTTTGATGAAATCATCCGAAACAACATTCCCGGCGATCTGATCGAAACGGGCGTTTGGCGCGGAGGGGCTACTATCTTCATGAAAGGCTTGCTCAAATCCGTGCAGGATACAACGCGTACCGTGTGGGTGGCCGATTCGTTTGAAGGCTTGCCTAAGCCCGACCCGCGCTACGAAGCGGATAAAGAAAGCCACTACCATCTCGAAACCTACCTCGCCGTGCCGATGGAAAAAGTGATGCTGCAATTTGCCCGCTATGGCCTGCTCGACAACCGCGTGCAGTTTCTGAAAGGCTGGTTTAAAGATACGCTTCCGCACGCACCAATCGAAAAACTGGCGCTATTGCGGCTCGATGGTGATATGTACGAGTCTACGATGGATGCACTCGTGCATCTGTACCCTAAACTTTCGGTGGGAGGCTTTATTTTGATCGACGATTACCATTCCATTGAGTTTTGCAGAAAAGCAGTGGAAGACTACCGTACGCTGCATTCTATCAAGGAAGAAATTCTTACGGTAGACTGGACCGGCGTGTATTGGAAAAAAGTAAAGGATATATTGTGATGTATTTCTGGTTAGCCTTCATATGCAACTACTTAAAAAAGCAATTCAAAAAATTTTATTCGCAATTGGATACAAACTTGTACCTAAGATAAGTCGCAAACCGGGACTTAGTATTGGGCAAGACCTGATTCAACTTTTAGAACCAATTTCTGCCCCAAAACTTATTTTTGACGTAGGAGCGCATAAAGGAGAATCGCATTTGATTTATAGAAAAGTGTTTCCACAGTCCACGATATATTCTTTTGAGCCTGACCCGGAAACCTTTAAAGTTTTACGTGCAAATACGGCCAATCTTCCGGCTGCAATTCTTGAAAATGCGGGTGTTGGTGCCGCCGAAGAACGATTGCCATTTTACATCAATAAGGAAGATTCTATGGGCAATTCTTTTCTAAAAGTTTCGGGACAGGATTCGCAGCCTTTTGTAGAGGTGCCCGTTCATTCACTCGACAGTTATACCAAAGAGCGTACTATTCAACTGATTGATTTTCTTAAAATTGATACGCAGGGCTTCGACCTTGAAGTGCTTAAGGGAGCCGAAAACCTGCTGAAAAATGGGCAAATCAAGGTGATTCAGTTTGAAGCAATGCTGGAACCTTACTACCATCAAATGCCCACTGTTGGGGCGCATCTTGATTTTCTATTGGAACGAGGCTATAAAATGGTTGGTATGTACAACTGCCACCGACAACAAGCAGGAATTGACTGGGCTGATTTTCTCTTCATTCATCCCTCAGTTCAGGAAAGAATTCACTAAACTTCTGCATTGTACCAACTGCATGCTATTCAATAGTTTTGTTTTTATTGGGTTACTCGTTCTTACTTTTGGCTTGTACTACCTGCCCCTGCTCAGTCGGTGGCAGCGCAGCATACTCATTCTGTCAAGTACAGTGTTTTACAGTTATCATCAGCCTGCTATGGTGGGATTGCTGCTAATGTCTGTTTTGGTAAATGCGCTGGCAAGTTATCTGATTGCACATGATCCGGGTGTGAATAGAGTACATATGGCTACGCTTGGAATTATTTTCAATACCGGGCTTTTAGTTGTGTTTAAGTATAGTTCTCTCCTTATATTACCGCTGGGGCTGGGTCCAAACCCACTGACTACCTTCCTGTTGGGTATTCCGCTTCCGCTGGGTATTTCATTCTTTACCTTTCAGGGGATTAGTCTTTTGGTGGATGTAAAAAAAGAAAATTATTTCAGGAACGAACAGTTAATTCCCCGCTCGTTCTGGCATCATTTTGAGCGAATTTTTTTGTTTGAAGCCTTCTTTGCCCATGCCATTGCGGGACCCATCGTTAAAGCGCACGATTTTTTACCCCAGATTTCACCAAAAAAACTATCAACTATACACTGGGAAACAACGACGAAAGCACTCATAACAGGCTACTTTCTGAAAATGGTGGTTGCCGACAATCTTAAAGATTTTACGGTTTGGCTGGCTTATCCCTATTTTCAGCAGTTTAGCGGATCTACGCTGGTGTTGCTGGTTTTTGGCTACTATTTCCAGCTCTTTGCCGATTTTGCGGGCTACTCGCTCATTGCCATTGGACTTGCCCGTATGTTTGGATATTCCTTTAAACCCAATTTTAATTTTCCTCTTTTGGCTACTTCCTTCCGCGAATTATGGACTCGCTGGCATATTTCGCTCACCAACTTCCTGCGCGAATACCTTTTTTTGCCGATTGTGCGGGCAGGTTCGGGCAAATGGCGGCGCTACTTCGGAATGCTTTTCGTAATGATTGTAGCTGGCCTGTGGCACGGTGCCACCTGGAATTTTGCGCTGTGGGGAGCGTTGCACGGCGCAGCGCTTGTCCTCGAAAATATCCTGACTAAAAAGAAAATCCTGATGATGAAATCTCCTTTTCTCAAATTTCTAAAAGGTATTTTCATATTTTTATTCTCCGTTTTTAGCCTGATTCTTTTCAAATTTTCCGTTCTGCACGATTCATTAGAACTTTACAAAACCATTCAATCGAATACTTTCTGGTTTTTTTATTCATCCAATGACACCAAAATCGTCATTTATACGCTGTTGTATATCGCTCCTGTAGGCTTTTATTACTTCATGCATTTTCTAAAAAAAACCAGTTGGTATCGTGCTTTTTTACCTGCCGAATTTTTAATCTATGCCTTCCTCTTCTTCCTGATTATTGTCAATAGCGGTATGGCCAAAAACTTCATTTACTTTCAGTTCTGATGGTATTTCTAAAAAAAATTCTCGTAGTTACGGTCCTTTTTTTGGGAAGTTACGTAGCCCTGGTCAAAGGGTTGGGACCCACCAAATGGCTTGCTACTCAGCATACGTATCAGGAAAGTCTGGCCAAAGCTGAGCAATATTTGTACTATACGCATCAACTTTGCCCGCGGGTGGTGGTGGGTAGTTCGCTGAGCAGTATGATTCAGACGTTTCGGATTCCTGGCACATGCAGCCTTACTTTTCCGGGCCAAACTGTGTTTGAGGGGCTTCGTCTATTGACCGAAAACGACAGCTCACCGACCTGTGTATACATTGAAATGAATGCCGTTCTGCGCTCGGAAGACAAAGAGTTTGTGGACTATTTGCAGTCGCCGGTGCCGTACTTTCTCAAAAAATATCTGCGTGTTATGCGGCACGACAAGCAGCCCATCGCCAAAATCGGACAGTTGATTCATGGCATTGTGGAGCCACATTTGATCACAAATACCACCTTCGATAAACATTCAACGCAGTTGCACCAATATTTCAGGAAAGAGTCTGACATTTCTCCCAAAGAATATATCCTGGATCGGCAGATGCAACGAATGGAGGAATTGGTTTCTATCCTCGAAAAAAAGGGTTGCCAAATAGTGTTTTTTGAAATGCCCATCAGCCCGGATCTGACCAATCTGGCACAGCCACGGGCTATTCGGGCATTTTTTTTAAAACATTTTTCACCAACAAAATACACCTATATTTTTCCTGAAAAAGATAAAATATACACAACACTCGATGGCATCCACCTGACCTATGAGGCCGCCTTAGAGTATACTGCTTACTTCAAAAAGCAGGTGCAAGAGGCTGACAAATCCCTACAATGATTTGTTAAATAACCGGCATTTCCAGTGATTCTACGTAGCTGTCGTGGTATTTTTCAGAAAACAAAAGACTTATTTTTTTAATATTTTCCCGAATATTTTCATTTGTAAGTAAGGTTTCTACTTGTTCCTCAATTACCTCTATTGAGTCGGTTAAATCGGCTTTTAGCCCCAGGCCATGATGCACCACACGGGCGGCAATGCCGTTGTAGTCCCACATGTCAGACGGTGGCACGGCCAGAATCGGCGTTTTCATAAAAATGGATTCCAGGCAGGAATTACCTCCACAATGCGAAATGAATACATCCGCCTGCCGCAACAAATCCAGCTGAGGTACAAAGGGTAGTACCATGCAATTCATGGACTTAGGGGTTATTTTTCCAAGATACGGTCCCGGAACTTTTAGTAAAACAAACCAGGACGGATGCAGGCACGCCAGATCAGTGAGAAGGGTATAAAAGTTGAGAAGCTGGGCTTCGTCGGTCACAATGGTTTCGATGGCTGTACCAAAGGAGCAGAAGATTAACTGGTTTTCAGGTTTCTGTTGAGCCATTTTCAAAAACAGCTGATACGGAACCGGAAAATTCTCCGGGCGATTGAGATGCACCATCGGCCCCATGTATTTTTCGTGAGCCGGAAGCGGATGTACCCCGAAGTCAAATTCTACGGGTTGCAGGTGCCATTTTTCGAGGTTTTTGTAGTAGGGTAGTTTTTTCCAAACCAGCGAAGGAGTAAAGGTGTCAGGGATTTTTTGTTGATCAAATATTCGACATATAACACTAAACAAATCTTCGCCATGCATTAATTCGGCATTTTTTTTCTGTTTTTGGTACAACGCATGCGTATGCATTTGCCAGAGTTCAGTTGCCTCTTCGCCTGGAAACTGATAGGTACTCAGCGGCGGAATTTGTGGATTTGGAAAGGACGGGAAGAAGGGAGTCAGCACGATGCATCGGCGATTTTGCAGGTGCGGATACAAAATAATGAAATCATTGACGCACAATTCATCCAGAAAAAAAAGATCCGGCTGATACGTTTCCAGGAAGAGAAGAAGTACTTTTTGCCTGGCCTTAAAAGCGCTTTCCACCAATTTTTGCTCCGATATTTCCTCATGACTTGCGAGTACGGTCTCTTTTGTAGTTGAGTCCTGCTTGTAAAGTTCGTAGCCCGTGCCCCAGGGCGGAGCTTTTATCGGCACTACCGATATGTTGTCATGAACCAAAGAAATGGCAGGGTTTTTACCAAAAAGTGCGTAGTATACCTGATGCCCCCGGGTGGCATAATGCAGCGCTATCTGAAAGGTTTTGTTGTAATGCCCCGGATAGGGTGGAAAAAGAAAGGCGACGCCAGCCATGGAATTTTAAAAATAGATCCCTATGAAGCATATACTCAGCAGCTTCATAGGGAATAAATCAAGGGGAAATTAAGAAATACCTCCGTAAACACCATCTATTTCAATAGCTCCGGCAGCTTCAATCTGAATGGCGGTCAATTTTGGGCTAACCCATTGTTTTTTTGCGTTTTGAGAGTTTTTCATTGGTCGTAGAAATTAAGTTTAATTATAAATGGTTTAACAGTGAATTCTTGTAAGGAAAGAGGCAAAATAGACCGTCTTCAAAAGGGTTTGTGTAGGCAGCTGCGAATCCCGAAAGTCGGTTTCCAGGTGCTGTTTCCAGCTGTTTTTAAGCGCCTTGGTGTCAATCAAATGTTTTACATATTCATTTTTGTCGAAGGCTTCCAGCAAATCAGTCATCCGACCCCGATCTTTTCGCACTCGTTGCTGAATGTCCGCACTCTGTTGTCCGGTGCGGGTTTCGTTCAATATTTTCGCCGGCAGTCGATCCTTCATCATTTGCCGGACAATCTGTTTATTAGATCTGTTTTCATCAAAAAAAGCACTATTCGGAATTGATAGACAATAGTTTAAAACCCGAACATCGCCTGTTGGATCGCGCTTTTCAATGCCAAAATACTGAGATTCACTTGCCCCGTATTGACATCGTGGATTGTAGCCAATCATCAGAATATCCCGCTGCTTGGCACTTGCCGTGGTGTAGTAGGGCGTGAAACTCCTGTTCTTTTTTTCTATATCCTCAACAATCCGGTATTCCGCAGTCCGCGCTTTGTTGAGAAAACCTGCCCGGGCATAGGAAAGTATACTATTGGGCTGTTGATGAAAATAGGACGGATAGTATTTTAGAAATAGGGGTTTTAGCAAAGAAGTTTTAAGCGTTTGCAGCGGTTTTTTGAGTAGCGTTGTATTCCAAACGGGAAGCAGGTAGTCAATACCGGTAAACGAAATTCCACCATTTCCATTCTCGCCCGTAAGCAACGTGCCAAAGCCCTTCTGAGCAGCCGTTTGATTAATATCCATGAGCCAAAACGCATTACTTGCCGCGTGCAGGACGTCTTCATAGCAGTCAAGGGCAAGGTCAATTCCTTCCAGCGGACTGATATGCATGGAGGTTAAAAACTGCGGGTCGATTGAGCCCGAAGCCCTCACGGTACTTTCCATGTAGGGCCTTTCGTCGGCAAACATACAGGTGGTATCGGTAGCAGACTTTCCCGCAAATTGCGGTACATGACTAAACGTCGTGAGTCGTTGGTGGCGCTGACCCATCAGTTGGGCCGTTAGGTACGCCACCGTACCCGAGTCAAAACCGCCGCTAAGCATACAGGCCACGGGCTTGTGGCTCCGCAACCGATCCTGAATTGCCTGCGTCAAAATTTCGCGCAATTCCTCCGTGTAGTCGCATGTGTTTTTGTAACGCAGCAACGGTGTATTTTCCGGAAACCAATACCGCTCAATTATTGCTTTTCCATCCTGAAAATGAAGCGTATGGGCCGGAGGGACGCTGAAAATTCCCTGATAAACATGCTCCAAGGTGCCACCCGGCCAAAGCGTCAGCATTCTCACGAAACGCTCTTCGTTTAGTTTCTTCTCAAAACCGGGCAAAGTCAGCAGACATTTGACAGATGAAGAAAATGCAAAACGGTTGCTGTCATGCGTGTAAAACAGGGAGGTATAGCCGTGCTGATCGCGTGCCAAAAAAAGGGATTTGGTTTTGAAGCAATACACCATAAATGACCAATCGCCAAGCAACCGACCGGGTGCGGACTTTCCCCACCTCAGGTACGCCTGCTTTATTAGTTCGCCATCGGTTAATTGATCGTGCAGCCGAAGGTCAAGCGCACGTGACAGCTCAGATCGATTGTCAAGGCGTCCCTGCGCCATAAAAAGCAACTGAGGCTCCGACAAAATCTGAGGCATTTGTTCAAACACAGACTCAGGTGTAGCGTATGTGTGCGCGAGCCCAAAGCCTGCGTTTTGTTCCGTTTGAATTGAAAAGCGTTCATGGGGTAACTGACAAATCCCTGCATACATCGCATGCAAAGAAGAGTCTTCAACCAGCTGTTGATCAGGAAAAATACTACCAAACGCTATACTCATGCAAACGCAAATCTTCGGAAATTGGATAGTGATATTTCCTATTTATATAGGAAAATGTACTATTTGACCTGCAATCTCACAGAAACTATTGAAAGAACCAAAAGAAGAGGACATGATTTTTTAAGATTTAGGATTAGTTACAAAGATTTAAGTAAAAACAGGTGATTTTGAAAAGCGCCTGACATTCCCGTATTTTTAGGCCGACAAACCCAATACCTTACTTTTACAACCTGATATGAAAAAAATCACTCTTTTGCTGATCTTGTTCTCTTCCGTTTCTTTTGCTCAAAATGCTTCAAAAATGTCCGGAAATCCGGTGTTTCCCGGCTGGTACGCCGATCCCGAAGGAATCATTTTTAAGGATCAATACTGGATCTACCCCACATTTTCAGCACCTTACAATCAACAGGTTTTTCTGGATGCCTTTTCTTCGCCGGATCTGGTAAATTGGACCAAGCACGAGCGGATTTTGGATACCGCGTCGGTGAAGTGGGCCAAGCGGGCGATGTGGGCACCGGCGATTATTCAAAAAGGCGAGCAGTACTTTTTATTTTTTGGCGCCAATGATATTCAGAGCGATGCTGAGTTGGGGGGAATCGGCGTAGCCGTAGCCGACAACCCCGCCGGACCTTTTCGTGACTACCTGGGCAAACCGCTGATTGATAAGTTTCACAACGGTGCGCAGCCGATCGACCAATTTGTTTTTCGGGATAAGGACGGGCAGTACTACCTGTTTTATGGCGGATGGCGGCACTGCAACGTAGCCCGCCTGAACGATGATTTTACCGGATTTGTGCCGTTTGAGGACGGTCAAACCTTTAAGGAAATCACCCCTGAGGGCTATGTGGAAGGGCCGTTTATGTTTATCCGCAACGGAAAATACTATTTTATGTGGTCCGAAGGCGGCTGGACGGGCCCCAACTATTCGGTAGCCTACGCCGTAGCCGACTCACCCTTTGGACCATTCAAGCGCATTGGTAAAATCCTGCAACAAGACCCCGCTATCGCTACCGGAGCCGGACATCATTCCGTGATTCAGATACCCAATCAGGACGAATGGTACATTGTATACCACCGCCGCCCCCTCGGCGAAACCGATGGAAACCACCGGGTTACGTGCATTGACGAGCTGTTCTTTGATGCCGACGGACTCATTAAACCCGTAAAAATTACCCACGAAGGCGTGAAGGCGCGGGCATTGAAGTAGGGGGGGCTTATTGACGAGTAAATTATTTCGTAAAGGTCAGGCTGAGCGAAGTCGAAGTCGGCTCCGTGGCTTGTGAAAAGGAAGTCTTTAAAGGCCCTATGAAACACGAGCCTGGGTAGAGGCTATAAAACTCCATGACGATGATTCTGAGGACTAAGGATAAAGAACGATTGATTGCAATTTTTAAGACCGCCCCCATACCGATTGAGGTTTGGGCTTATGGCAGTCGTGTGAATGGGGATGCGCACGAGGGGAGCGACCTGGACCTCGTGGTGCGAACGCCTGATTTACAAAAAGTACCTATGTCTATTTTTTCGGACCTTAGAGAAAAAATACGGGAAAGCAATGTGCCAATAGTTGTGGAATTGTTTGATTGGGCACGCTTGCCCGAACGCTTTCAGAAAACCATTGAACAAAAAAATGAAGTACTATTTAGTAGCATACCTGCACTAGTGAATGAACCAAAGGCAGAATATGATTCTGGTGAAGAAAAGTGAAGGCACCAAGGCTTGTGTCTCACAAGCTACGGAGGGGCCTGTGGTTTTTTGGGAATTTGTGTGCTGGATTTTTGTGGGAGGTAGGCTGTTTGCAGGGGCGACACTAGTTTGTGTGTGGCGGAACGTTCCACAGCTATACGCAGGCAGGAATTTTAACCATTGAACTTCCTACGAAAAACTGAACTTTAAATTTACCTCTTTCCTGTCTTACGAAGCATGAAACCCCTGCTTGCGTATAGGTGATGTTGGGAGCAGTGGTTCTTTGTATTTTTGTTTTCATTCAAAGTTTAAAAAAGTAGCCCCCGACTTAGGCTACTTTCCTTCAAGAGTTCAATTTTAGAACCTGCTTGAACCGCTTGTGTGTGGTGTCATTTCTGACTGTCGGTTGCGGTAATATTTTAATAAACTTCTTGGCTTCGTTTTGCTTGTAATTCCATACCAAAATCAAAGTCTGTCCATTTGATAAACCAAAATTTCTCAGATTCAATTAGATGCTTGTGGTTTTTAGTTATACCAACCAAATTTAAAATTGACTTTTTAAAAATGTATTTATTACTCCTGCCTATATCATTAAGATAAGGACAGCTAAGAACGTCAAGCAAAGTTAATACAAGTTCAGTTTCATTTTTCCAATTAAAATCTTTTTTATTGTCAAATTTTATGAATATACTCTTTTTTAATTCGACTTTTATTGGTTCATAAATTTTGATGTTACGTATATAAAACAATAGAACCATAATGCAAAAATAATTTAGCTCATTTACTATTGTGATTTTATTTTCTTCAAACTGGATGTTAAAATAAGAACACAAGACCTTTGGACTAAGTCTATATTCCCTTCCTAATTGATTAAGTGCGATTAGTAAATATAAACTTTCTACTTGCGTTGTTTTGTCGGATTTGTTTTTCTGTAAGACTTGATAAATTTCATCAGATATTTTTTTGAAAATATTATGCTTATGATTTGTCAAAAAAGGTTCTTTGTATTCATTTGATTTATTCTTTTTCAGGAAACTAATTATTTTGTCAATAATAAGACATACTTTAATTGTTGAATTAACTCTTGGTTCTACTGAGTATAGAAAGAATGCCACGTCAAGAACTTCAAAAAAACCTTTTTCAAATTGCTTTTGTGCTTTTTCATCTCTTTCTTCTTCTTTTATTGATTTCCATTTATTTACAAGTTTCTTTGTCTTGTTGTCTAATACTGCAAGACTGTAATTCATTATGTCTTTGTATTCAATATTGGTTTCCTTTATTATCGATTTAAAACGAGTAATGACATTATTAGATGAAAAATAAAAGGATTCTTCTTCTTTCTCAATTAGCATCAGATGTATATTAAAAAGGTCGGTAATCTTTTGTTTTGCTTGTGAGATTTCGGTAATTATTGGCTTTCCGTAAGAAATGGATTTATTGTCATTTAGATAAAGCTTGTATTCTTTTAAGCATAGTTTTAACTCTTTTAAAATTCGTTCTTTATCTTCTTCCTTGTTATAAAAAATAAAATAGTCATCTACATACCTGAAAATTTCATAATCTCGTTTATGAATTAATCGGGACTGATTCGTATCAGAAGAAAGAAGTTTATTTAAAATATCATTGTCAATTTGTTGAAGAATAAGTTCTGCAAAAATTCTGGAAAACTCAGGTCCGATTACAATGCAGTTGGTTTCATTAGCATTTAATTTTTGCAATAATTCGTCAAACTCTCCTGCAAAAGTCTTTCTTGAATCATCAATGTTATCTTTGATAATTGTTTTGTTGAATAATGCCCAAGAAATCGTGTGTGTATAAATAGAATCAAAACATTTTGAAATATCTATTTTTATAAGCTTATTAAACTTTTTTTCACTTCTATGAAACTGATAAGATTCATAAAATTTGTGAATATTACTGTATTTTTGGTATGTGAAATATGACTTTAAATTCTCATATTCATTTTCGTTTTCTTCTATCTGAGCGAACTCAAAGGTATTGTCTCCATTTTTACTATGTAATCTATCGTTAAAAAACGTAAATTTTGCAATTTCAGTCGGCTTACGAATAGAAAATTGACTTATTGATGAATAGTATAAGATTAGCGAATTGTACTTTTCATAAAAATCAGAAACTGCTTTTTGATTATTAGGGTGAATAATATTTAATTCGCGAAAATCTGTTTCATTATGCTTAATCTTAAATCTGAAAGGCTGACTTGATTTTGCTGTGCTAAACAATAAATTTTCAATTTCAGCATACGCTTTGAACTTGTCTCTTTTAAATTTCGGATTTTTTTGAGCCTTGTTTCTTTTGTTTAATAATTTGTAAAAATAGCGATTTGAAAATATCAATGGCACTTCGTATGGAAGAACATCAGAGAGAACGACTCTCTCTTTGGTGTATGGTATTTTTAATTTCTTTCTCATAAGACTATAAATCCTTCCAAATATTTATAATTTTATCAATTTTAACTGCACCTCTTTTGTGCTTCTCATTGAAATTGAAATTTAATGTGTGTTTCTTATTGAATCCATTAGTAAAAGAAAGCATATCCAATTTATTCTTAGATATTATAGATAAACTTGCTGATACTCTTTTAATTTCTGACCTCAAAAACCTATCGAGATTTTCCAAATCTTGCAATTCCTTTGTTAGAAATTCATTTGAAAAGTAAATCCCGATTAGTACATTATCCTTTCTTCTAAAAAGTCTAAAATTGCTTGTAAGAATTTTTATTCTTTGAACAAGTTTATTGTTCGTTTTGCTTGTATTGGGAGTATATTTTGAAATATCAGAAAGAAACTCGTCAAATGAAATTTTTATTTTTGATTTATAGCGGTTATATTTTTTATCTGACATTTTAATTGTTAATGGCTTTTGGTTTGACAGAGAAAATTTATAACCTAAATAAGTTATGCTGTGATTTTGTGTTATTCCATTTTTTAAATTAATAACTTGAGTTTTCCTATTGTTTATTTTTAAGTTGAACTTTTCAATTATGCGTTTGACTTCTGACTTGTATGTCACTATAGGAGTTGTTTCCTTTCTATTGCCTGGTGTGAAAATTATAATAATGTCGTCCACATATCGAGCAAAGTATGTTACGTTTGGCATAGATTTCAATAAACTATCCAAATCTTTAAGGTATAATTCTGAAAGAAAAGCACTAATTCCGATTCCTCTTGGAATTCCAATTCTTTCATCATTTATATTTTTTATTCCATCAGCTACTAATATATTCCAATATTGATTTAAAATTTGTTTTATGACTTTTTTTGATGGAAAACTAAGTAAGCTATTTTCATCTATTTTGTTTATGAGTTGACTATGCGGAATTGATTCATAAAATTTAGAGATGTCAGTTCTCAAAATTACTTTTGGAAAGCCGTCTTTTAGTAAAAGGCTTAACTGTGCTATTAGTTCTTTTCGGTCTGATTGTTTTACATTAAATGTTTTGTATATGTTTCTTTGAAGTTGTTTAAGAATAAAATAGTTTTCAGGTGTATTTTTAGCTATATAAAGTTGGTCTCCAAACTTTACAATCCCTTTTTGGATTATTAGTTTGAAATTTTCGTCATTAATTTTTGCACTTATTCCTTTCAGAATTTCTTCCAAAGCATTTTCTCGTTGAGTTTTTATATCATCTTTTAGTTTTTCAAGTTTATCAACCTCTTTATGGTCTTCTGGTTTTCTCAGGTGTATTGCAGGTAATTTTAATTTCTCGTCTCGTATTTTTTTATTTAGTTCAATGATTTCATTACTTAACTTTCTAGATTCTGAAAATACATCATTGTCCTTGAAGAATGATTTATCTTCAAGGTAGTTTCCTAGTCGATTTTCTACATCAAGAAGGATTCTGAAATTATCAAACGAAAAAGATTGGTCTAGCATTTATTTTATCTTCATTTCTGTGTTTGTTTTATCTCTCGGTTGTGTCTCAATACCATTGCTGCCAACGATCGTATAACTGCAATTCCATGAATATTCATTGCGGTTATACCATTTGGTTTCGGTTATATTCATTGCCCAGCCTATTCCAACCCAATTAAATGTAACCAAATGCAACCAAAAATTAGCCCACTTTCTATCTTCCTCCTCCCAAAAAAGCACATTCTTCTCACTAATTCAAGCATTCGGTGACTTTTTTCACATATTTCTTCGGTGATGGCACAGTAGGGTTTTGTAGCCTAAGTCTGGCAGGTTTTCCATTGTATAGGTTAAAGGCCGTTACAAAAGCATTTGTTGAGTTAATTGATCCTTGGGGTACGGTTTACTTCTCAAAATTTGTTGGCCTATGCCATTGCGTGCAACAGGTAAGAAAATGCATTCGGTTCTAAGCGGGTAGAGTGTATGGACGATGTTTATATGAAATTCTGATAGTCGGTCAATATTGAACTTAGGTGTTTTATGTAACCCTTTTAGTGTTTTGTTTCTTGCGATTCACTGGCAGCTTGTGAAGCAAAACCTTTATTAGCTAGTCCTTAAATAAGCACCTATTAAAACCTGCTTTTATTAAAAAACAAGTCCCTGAAAGGCCCGTGTCTCACGGGCCTTGGTTTGATATACGGGCCTGAGTGAAAGAGTCACCCCCCGCATCTACCGTCTCCGCGCCACTAGTGTCACTAGAAATCCGGTGATGAACAGAATCATGGTTCCGAAGACGATGGACTGGTAGGCGTGGAAAGGACTGGCGTAGGCCTGCATCGGGCCGGAGGTCCAAAGGAGGGGCGAAAGGCTCATCCACAAAATCAGGATGACGCCGAGCGCTACGCCCAAAATGGTTCCGCGGCGGTTTACTTTTTCGACAAAGGCCCCCAACAAAAACAGCCCGAGCATGCCGCCACTAAATACGGAGGCGAGTTTCCACCAGGCATCAAGCGCACTTTTGACGTTGATCATGGCGAAGGCAATGCCAATGCCCAGCACGCTTATGACAAAGGAAGTCAGGTATAACACCCGCATGGATTGTTTTTCAGAAGAATATTTGGTTGAAAACCGCTGGAAATAGTCAACGAGCAAAACCGTAGACGAACTGTTGATGCTGGTAGAAATGGTACTCATGCCGGCAGCAAAAATCGACGCAATGAGCAGGCCTGTCAGCCCGGCGGGAAGCACATCGACAATAAAAAATGGAAATACGCGGTCGCCTTTGGCGGGGTCTTGTAGGTCCACGGGAAGCGTGTCGGGAAACACTTGATAGTAGGCAAAAAGCGATGTGCCAATCATAAAAAATAGCAAGGAAACGGGCACGTAGAGCATGCCGCCCCACAAAGCCGAGCGTTTGGCTTCGGCATCGGAGCGGGAGGCCATGTAGCGCTGCACGTAGTTTTGATCAATGCCGTAGTTTTGCAGGTTTATAAATATTCCGTAAATCAACACCACCCAAAAGGTTGATTCACTGGGACTTGTCCCAAAACTTCCGAGACTGAATTTGTTGTGTTGCTGCGCAATGTCGATTATTTGGCCGGGTCCTTCGGGCATTCGGAAGGCAATATAGATCAGGCAAATGAGTGCTCCGCCAATCAGTACAACCCCCTGAATGGCGTCCGTCCACATGACGGCCTGAATGCCGCCCAACAGGGAGTAGATCATGACCACCAATCCGGTAATGGCAATAATGATGAGAATATCCCAGCCAAAAAGCGCATTGACGGGCAGCGCCAGCAGGTACAAAATGGTGCCGATGCGCATGAGTTGCGTGAGTAAATAGCAGGCCGAAACGTATACGCGCGCCCACAACCCAAACTTGGTTTCGAGGTAGCTATACGCCGACGGGCTGTTTAATTTGCGGTAGATGGGCACAAAAAACTGCACGGCCATCACCGAAGCTACCGGAATAGATAGGCTGAAAACAAAGGAATTCCAGTTGGATTGGTAGGCATTTCCAGGCAAACCCAAAAAACTGATGCTGCTTACGAACGTGGCAAAAATGGACATCGTAACGACCCAGGCCGGAAAGTTGCTATTGCCCAGCGTAAAGGCCGAAGCCGATTTGTCCTGTGAGTAAAAAGAGACACCAAAAAGCGTGATTCCGCCCATGTAGAGCACAAATACAATCAGATCAAGGGTTTGCACAAAGTAAAGGGTTTAAGGTTTTTTACATAATTTTTATAAAACCAAAGAAATAGAATGCCGCTCAGCGAGGTCCCGGAAGGCGTTCAGCAAAGCCCTGAACCTGATCCAATCTACTTGCGGCGGCGTATCGGTCGGAATGCGCGTGTGGGTCGAAATCGGCAGTCCGCGTTGTTGCAAAAACCACTTGGCTGAGTACGGATAAAATGTATGCGTAGTGCGGTCCATGAGCGTCAGCCATTCATGAAAGCGTTCCAGCGCTTCGGTGCGGCCGTTTGCCTGAAATTCCTGTAACAGGTACGTATATAGTTCGGGGTAAAAATTGGCAGAAATGGGCGATAACCCATCGCCTCCGGCAGTAAGGGAGTCCAGCGCCGTGGCCGTATCAGCGTTCATAAACAGTAGGGAAGAACCCGCCGTCGCCGCTCGTTTTCGCTCGATTTGTCCCGAATGACAGGCCGTATCTTTATGGTACACAAAGCGATCCGTAGCGACCAGCCACTGCATCAGTTCTGCGCTCAGGAGACGTTTGTAGGGCACGGGGCATTCATACAGGCCCAACGGAATCCCTTCGGTTTGGCGGAGGATCTGTTCCAGACGGGTTTTAAAAATATCTTCGTTTTCATCCGGCAACACCAGCAGGCTCGAAATCATGACGACGGCCTGCACACCGGTATCATACATTTTTTTTATAAAATCGATATTCTCATTCAGGTCGCGGGTGAGCGTTCCGGTGGCGGCTACCGGTACTTTCCCATCGGCATAGCGCAGCACGCTTTGGACAAGTTGCAGGCGCTCGCGTTCGGTGAGTTGGTACATTTCGCTTGACAGGCAGTTGGCAAAAAGCCCGTTGGAACCGGCCTTGATATAAAAATTTGTCAGGGCTTCCAGGCCATGTTGATCCAGTTCGTTTTTTTCGGTAAAAGGCGTAATCATGACGGGCCACAGGCCGCCGGGTAATTTTGAACGCATGGATTTTATGGTTTTTTATCTAATTGATTTTCAAATTATTTGAATAAATTTTTATTGTAAAAATGAACTATATGAAAGCTTAATTCTTGAATAATCTCTTAATTATCAGTGATATAGGACACTAACTGCTAATTACCCAAAAGCTATTTAGCTTCTTACAGTTTTATAAAAATCTTCCGACGGTACATCCAGTAGGCAGGAATAAAGTGAAGCGCTGTAAACAGCAGCGCATACAGCATACTAGCCAGTTTGGGGGCTATTCCTGCTGAAATCAGGGCATTGACGCTCCACTCATTCATGGGCAAACCCTGAATCGGGAGGTTGTAAAAAATCAAGGCTAAAAGATCCGCCAGGACATAAATAGTAATGGCGTTTGCACCCAGAACAACCCCCGGATGTGTTCCTTTTTGATGGCCTTTGATATCCACCCAAAAATAGGTAGCTCCCAATACCATACAGGCAAAACCGGAGGTAATTAGTACAAAAGAGCTCGTCCAGAGATTTTCATTGACCGGAAAATCCAGACTCCACACATAGCCCAAAGCAGAAATAAATAAACCGGCGGACATCAGGTAGTTGGCTTTTTCGGAAGGAGTTATTTTTTCCAAAAATAACCGCCCGGCGAGCATGCCCGTAAGCCCGGTGGCTATTGCCGGAAAAGTGCTCAAAATTCCCTCCGGGTCCCAGGTACCCTGCCACATGCGGCCCGGCAGCCACTGCTGATCGACCCACGCGGCCAGATTTTGTCCGGGTTCAAGCAGCACGCGTCCGCCAAAGCCAGGAGTGGGAATGAGCGTCAGCGCCAGCCAATAGCCAATCAGGATTATTCCTGCCAGTAGCGCCTGTTGTTTCCAGGACGTATGCAGATACAGCAGGGCACATACCAGAAACACCACGGCAATGCGGTGGAGCGTGCCGGTGTAGCGTAGGTCGGAGAAATCAAAATCGGGGAGGAGGTTCAGGAACATGCCAACGGCAAAAATCTTGACTGCCCGCAAAATGATCTTCCGGTGCAGCGAGCGTGGCGGCACGTGCAGCGCCAATTGTCGGGAATAGGCAAAAACAATGGAAACGCCCACAATAAACAGGAAAAACGGCGCGATCAGATCCGTAAACGATAGGCCGTTCCAGTGGGTGTGTTGCAGGGGGTGAAATACGTAGGAGCCATGACCGGGAAAGTTGACGGTAATCATTGCGGCAATGGTAAAGCCGCGCATAGCATCCAGCGAAATCAGCCGTTCCGAGGGTTTTTCCATGAGAAAATAAATAAATCTTTTTTAAACAAAGGGAAGTCCGTACAATAGTATTTTTAATACTCACATCAGTACTATTAAGGCTACTTTACCGGGGGATTTATGAAGAAATACACCTACACATTACTTTTACTGCTTGGCTTGCAAGTGATTCTGAGCTGTACACCAAAAAAAGAAGCTACCCTTGCGGCAGCCAGTAAGCTTCGGATTTCCTGGAAATTGCTGAGCAATTTTACCGAGGTAGAAAATGGCTTTCAGGCCCGGTTTACGATTTATAATTTCGGAACTACTCCGCTGACCGACGCCAATTGGACGCTGTTTTTCAATATGGCGCCCCGGCCCATTATTCCTCTGAAAGAACCGCAATCTGCCCGCGTCGAGCACATCAATGGCGATTGGTACAAACTGATGCCGGAAAAAGGCTTTGCGCTGAATCCCGGCGATTCGGTGCAGATACTGTACGCTGGCACCGAAGGCGTCATCAAAGAAACCGATGCCCCGCTTGGGCTGTACATCGTATACTATGATGAGGAAGGCAACGAAAGCCGAACCGAACAAATTGAGGAATATAGCATTGAGCCTTTTACCCAAAAGAATCAAATTCTTCGCGGGCCGCAGGATCAGCTGAGCGTTCCGGGAGCCGCTGCCTATTACCGGGCCAATCAGGAGTTATTGCTTGAAAATGAAACCGATGAATTGAAAATTATCCCTTCCCCGGTACGCATCCTTGCCGCTCCCGGGGAATTTAGGTTGCGGGATGCGCAGGTCATTCACTACGAAAAATCTCTGGAAAACGAAGCGCGCTATTTGAGTAAAAAACTAAAAGAAGTAACCAAATTAAATTTTCGGATAAGCGAAGGAACCGGGGACGGCATTTCGCTGCGGGTGGCGCCGGTAACGGTCAATGACGTCTCACAGGAAGCGTACCGTTTGTCGATTGCCCCGCAAAATCTAACTATTGTTGGCACCGATGCTGCCGGAGTTTTTTATGGTATTCAAAGTTTGCTGGCGCTGATTCCGTTTGAGGCGTTTGGGCAAAAAGAAACGGTTTTGTCGTGCCTGACGGTAGAGGACGCCCCCCGCTTTGCCACGCGCGGTTTGCACGTAGATGTTAGCCGTAATTTCCAGACCAAAGAAACAATATTGCGTTCGCTGGATTTGATGGCCTTTTATAAACTCAATCATTTCCTGTTTTACACCACTGAGGACGAAGGCTGGCGGGTAGAAATTGACGGTTTACCTGAGTTGACAGAAGTAGGCGCGCAGCGGCAGCATACGTCCGGAATGGATGCTCCGGCGCTGCATCCGGCCTATGGTTCCGGCCCGAAGGCGTACCAAAAAGGCACCCACGGCAGCGGATTTTACACCAAAGCTGATTTTGTAGAAATTCTGAAATATGCTACCGAACGCCATATAAAAGTGATTCCCGAAGTAAACCTTCCTGCCCACGCCCGGGCGGCGATTAAGGCCATGGAAGCACGCTATGTGCGTCTGATGAGCGAAGGAAAAGAGAAAGAAGCCAACGAATACCGGCTGGTGGATCCTGACGATCGATCGGTTTACGTTTCGGCACAAGGGTACAAAGATAACGTTGTGAGTGTAGCGCGTGAATCGACCTACCGTTTCTACGAAAAAGTGGTGGACGAACTCGCCAAGATGTATAAGCAGGCTGGCCTGACGATGGACGTCATTCATGCCGGGGGCGATGAAGTGCCCGAAGGCGCATGGACAAAATCGCCCTTGGCGGCGAAGCTTTTGAAAGAAAATCCGGCGATTAAAGATCCTAAAAATTTACAGGCGTATTTTTTCGGGAAATTAGTCGAGCGACTCAAAAAGAAAAACCTGACGGTGCACGGTTGGGAAGAAGTTGCGCTATTGAAAAATGCAGAAGGACGCTATGTTAGTAATCCGGCTTTTGCGGGCGGCGGCGTGGTGCCTTACATCTGGAACAACCTGTTCGATGATTACCGCGACCTGGGCTACCGTTTGGCTAATGCGGGCTACCCGGTGATTTTGTGCAACGTTTCCAATTTTTATTTCGACCTGGCTTATTCCAATGACCCCAAAGAACCCGGCCTGTACTGGGCAGGCTTCGTGGACGAGCGTGATGCCTGGACATTTGCGCCGTACAATATGTTCAGTACAACGCTGGAAACGAGCATGGGACAGCCTTTGGATGCTACCAAAGACTTTGCAGGTATGCAGCGCCTGCGCCCCGAAGCACGGAAAAATATTGTAGGTGTAGAGGCGCAGCTGTGGAGTGAAACCGTCAAAGGCCGTGACATGCTGGAATACTACATGCTGCCCAAACTGATGGGGTTTGCCGAAAGTGCCTGGGCCAAAGCCCGTCGCTGGGAAGAAATGCCGTCCTCCGCTGCCCGAACAGGTGCAGTGACAAAAGAGTGGTCGGTTTTTTCCAATACCCTTTACAGCAAAGATTTGCCGCGGCTATCGCGCTACAACGGCGGCTACGTATACCGAATTGCGCCACCGGGAGCGGTGATTGAAAATGGTATCCTGAAAGCCAATAGTGCTTCGCGGGCGCTTACGCTGCGCTACACCACCGATGGTACCGAGCCCGGCCCCGGCTCGGCGATTTATACAAAACCAATTCAGGTTTCGGGAAAAGTACAGCTCAAAGCCTTTGACAAAGCCGGGCGTTCAAGCCGGACCGTATCAGTAAACTAAGGACAGAGCGGGCAAATTGCAGGGTCTGAATATTCTTTTAAAAACTATATCTAACTACATCAGAAGTACGTATGATTATCGGAGTTGACATCGGAGGAACGAACCTGCGGGCTGGAATTGAAATGAACGGGGCGATTGTGCAAAAAGCCGAAGTGCTGTTGCGTGACAAAGATTCTCTGGATGCTACCCTGGCCCAATTGATCCACCTCATCCGGCCACTTGCCGAGGGCTATCCCATCGAAGGAATCGGCGTCGGTGTACCATCGGTGGTGGATGTCAGGCAGGGCATTGTGTACAACGCCATCAATATTCCTTCCTGGGAGCGGGTGGAGCTGAAAGCAATTCTCGAAAAAGAGTTTAATGTTCCGGTTTTTGTCAATAATGATGTCAACTGTTTTACGCTCGGCGAGCATCGGTACGGTTTGGCGCGCTCGTACAGCTCGGTGGTAGGCATGACCATCGGAACGGGTCTTGGCTCGGGCATTATCATCAACAATCAGCTGTACACCGGAAGCAACTGCGGAGCCGGGGAAATCGGCATGTTGCCGTATCTGGACCGTACGCTGGAATTTTATGCGTGCAGTAGTTTTTTCGAATCAATTCACGGGATAAGTGCGTACGAAGCAGGGCAGTTGGCTGCCCAAGGCGACCGACGGGGCATGCGAATCTGGGCCGAATTTGGCGTGCATTTAGGGTTTGTAATCAAAGCAGTTTTGTACGCTTATGACCCGGAAATCATTATTTTGGGAGGATCTATTTCCAAAGGATACGCCTATTTCCACAAAGCGCTTTTTGAAAGCCTGGACGACTTTGCTTTTCCCGAATCCATCAAAAAATTAAAATTTCTACCTTCACTCGATGAAAATATTGCCTTATTGGGGGCTGCCGCTCTCGTACAGCCGCAGGCCTGTCGGGTGTAGCTATTTTTATGTATGATTTTAAAAAAAACGTTCCTCTCATCACTGCCGTAACGCCTGGGCTTCATGAAAAAAAACTCGCTGATTGTCTTTTTGATTCTGATTATCTTTTTTGTCATTTCTTTTCTGAGCAATATTTTGGGGCCGCTCATTCCTGATATTGTCGATAGCTTCGATTTGAGCCTGGGTCTTGCGGGATTCATGCCCTTTGCTTTTTTTGTTTCCTACGGTGTCATGTCCATTCCTTCGGGCTTGTTGGTGGAAAAATACCGGGAGAAAAAAGTACTGATTTGGGCCTTTCTGCTGGCTTTTGCGGGGGCGTTGCTTTTTGCATTGATGCCGGGTTTTGGCGTAGCGCTGCTGTCGTTGTTCCTGATTGGGATCGGCATGGCAATGCTTCAGGTGGTGATCAACCCGTTGTTGCGCGTGGCGGGCGGTGAGTCTCAGTTTGCGTTCAACTCCGTTTTGGCTCAGCTATTTTTTGGCGGGGCCTCATTTTTAAGTCCGCTATTGTACAGCTATCTGGTTAAAAATGTACACACCACGACGGACGGATTCCTGATTCAGACGTTGAATCGACTGGTTCCTCAAAACCTGGAATGGGTATCGCTCTACTGGGTTTTTGCGGTCATAGCCCTGGCGATGGTGGTTGTGGTGCAGCTCGTTCGTTTTCCACAGGTAGAACTCAAAGCCGACGAACGCATTGAGGCAGGAGTAGCCCTGAAAGAACTTCTCACCAACCGGACCGTCATCCTCTTTTTCTTTGGCATATTTGCCTACGTAGGCACAGAGCAGGGAATTGCCAACTGGACTTCCAAATTTTTGCAGGAAT
>NZ_SMJU01000013.1:0-36591 GCF_004348825.1 Arundinibacter roseus | reverse complement strand
TTGAGGCAGGAGTAGCCCTGAAAGAACTTCTCACCAACCGGACCGTCATCCTCTTTTTCTTTGGCATATTTGCCTACGTAGGCACAGAGCAGGGAATTGCCAACTGGACTTCCAAATTTTTGCAGGAATACCACGGCGTAGATCCCGCCACAACGGGCGCGTCTGTCATTTCCTATTTTTGGGGCTTACTCACGATAGGCTGCCTGCTCGGATTGCTGCTCCTGAAATTTTTTGACAGCCGGTATGTCCTCTTGATTTTTACAATCGGAGCAATTGTTGCTTTATTGGCTGCACTATTTGGCAGTCGTGAAGTGGCGTTGTTCGCTTTTCCGCTGACAGGCTTTTTTGCGTCGGTTATGTGGTCCATCATCGTGTCGTTGGGACTCAACTCCGTGCCGCATCATCACGGAACCTTCTCGGGGATATTGTGCAGCGGAATTGCTGGTGGAGCCATCGTGCCGCTCCTGATTGGTGGGTTGGCCGAGGTCGTTGGCTTGCAAGGGGCGATGCTCCTGCTGTTTGGTTCGCTTGGCTATATTTTGAGTATAGGATTTTGGGCTAAACCTTTGGTAACAAACGAAACCGTTAGCCTTAAAGAATTGATGAAGAAATAACGTATGTAGATACACAATAGCGCAACCCCAGCCCTGAAAGGGCGAAATCCACTAGCACAGGGTGCAGCCCTGTGAGACTGTGGAACAATGGGAAGAAGATTGTAATTTTAATTCTGCCAGATGTACAAGATAATTCTCCTGATAGATTTCGCGGAAGAATACAGCAAAAGCCTGCTCAAAGGAATTACAAAATACTCACGCGAGCACGGCCCGTGGATTTTTTGCCGAATGCCCCTGTTTCACCGCGAGACAATGGGCCTGGAAGGAATCCTGAAATGGGCCCTCGAATGGGGCGCTGACGGCATCATCGGCCAACTCTACAACGATCGCGACATTGTCAGGATCGTGGAGGCGGGCATTCCGGTGATTGCTCAGGACTTCAAAGAGCGCTTTCCCGAAATACCAAATATAACGGGCGCGTACCGAGAAACCGGCCACATGGCGGCTGACTATTTTTTGAAAAAAGGTTTTAAAAACTTCGCCTTTTATGGGTTTAGCGACATCGTGTGGTCGCGGGAGCGGGCCGAAGGCTACGAAGAACGCATCGGAAAGGCGGGCTACGAAGTACATTATTTTGAACACCGAAAAGCCCGATCCAGTGAGCTATGGTACTATAAGCCCAGTTCGCTCAGTCAGTGGCTCAAATCGCTGCCCAAACCCGTAGCGCTAATGGCCTGCGACGACAATCAGGGGCAACACATTACGGAAGCCTGCCGCTTGTCGGGTATCCGCATTCCGGAAGAAGTAGCAGTCCTGGGAGTTGATAATGATGTCATGCTGTGCGAGTTGTCTGATCCGCCGCTGTCGAGCATTGCCCTTGACGTAGAAAAAGGGGGCTACGACTCTGCGCATTTGCTCGACCAAATGATCCGGCAAGGTACCGCTGACGCGTACGATATTGTGGTAAAACCCACGCAGGTAGTTACCCGTCACTCCACGGATATTTATGCCACCAACGATACCTGCATTGCTACATCGCTCAAATACATTCACCAGAATATTGACAAAAATTTGCAGGTAGATGAGGTCGTGAAGCAAGTGCCGTTGTCGCGTCGGGCATTGGAAAAACGGTTTCAGGACATGACCGGCTATCCCATCTACAAGTATATTTTTAACCTTCGGATGGAAAAATTTACCCAAAAACTACTCGACACTGAAATGTCCGTTTTTGAAATTGCGCTCGATATGGGTCTTACCGACAGCAAAAACATTGCCCGCCAATTCCGTCAGGTCAAAGGCTGCACGCCCATTGAGTACCGAAAACAGTACTTGGCAGGGAAGTGAAAACCTGATTTTGTACCAAATTCTTAAAATACCTTACTTCCCCCATTCACACTTCGCATTTTGATCTGCGGCAAAACGTTCGGATTTGCCTTCGTGCGCACCGTCAGGGTTTTGCGCTCGCCGGGCAGCAACGACACGTAGTTGTCTGACCAAAACACAGGCGTAATCGCTTGCCCGGTGTTTTTGTCCTGTACTTCAAGTTCGATAAAAAATGCCAGTCGATCCGTTGGATTAGTCAGGGTAACGGTCACTTCCAGCCCCTCGCTGGTTTTGGTGATTTTACTGCTAGTTTCTACCGAAGCCATTGGCAGGTTGTTTAGGGAAGAAAAATCAGCAAACGTTTTTTGCGGAGTATAAAACCAAAAATACTGCTTCCAGTCGAGCGCATCGGCCTTTTGCGCCAGCCAGTAAAAATTATTCGCCACGAGTTTTCCCGACTGATCTCTGATCTTTAAATCCAGAAACGTAACCGGCGTTGACGCATTTTTAAGAGAAGACAGGGTACGTACCTTTACCACTTCGTCGGCTTTCAACGTCACAGGTTCGGTACGCTTTTCAATGATTTTGGACGCTGCATCCAGATACGTTATATCAAGGCTGTATCCTGAAATTTTGCCTGGGCTATCGTTGCTCACATACACCGAATGATCCTGGTAATTATAGATTGCCTGCGTGGGCAAACAGGCCTTTTGGGTTCCGTAGAATGCGCCCGTTGGCATCAGGTAATAGTCGTAGAGCTGCCAGTAAAATTCCGGCCACGGGGAATTGAGCATCCACTGAATCACCCCCGTAGCTTCCCGGCGGTTGAGTACAAAAGCTTCAAACATCGGGCGCATCGCTTCATAATTCATCAGCTGCGCTTTCAGCGTAAGTTCGTCCAGATTATTGGCTGCGCCGTAGCGCTTTTCAAGGGCTGTGAGATAGACCTTCATGGTATTGAAATCTTTCCGCCCCGAGTGGAAATTCCACACCGGATTATCCGCCGGCCAAAGGTCTGCCTCCGGAATCATCTTCCGAATACTGCTTTCAGGCGGAATCTGAGGTCCCGGTCCAGTTTCTGAATTGAAGCCAAAGGCCCCGCCCAGTTTTTTATCTTCGTACCAATAGACCGGCGGTACGTACTCGTAGGGGCCGTTCATTTTCATACCCGAAGTGCCCGAAACGGTACTTTCAAAAGCGCCCGTAGAAATCAGGAACGGCCGGGTCGGATCAATTGTGGCGAGTGTTTGGCGGTAGCGTTTTTCGAGCGTTGGCGTCGGCATGGCATCGCTGCCGCCTGCCCAGGTAAAAATGCTCGGATGGTTGCGCAGCCACTTAACCTGATCGTGGAAATAGTCAGAAAGCAGCGTTTCTTCGGCAGGCGTGAGTTTTACTGCGTATAAATCTACCCCTTCGTTGATGGGCAAATTCTCGTCGCCGGGCTTGATATTCAGTTCCAGACCGAGGTAATCGGGCCATTCCCATTGGCAGCTCCACCCGACCATGAGCAGGATGCCATTGCGGTCGCAGAGGTCATAAATATGCTGTGAATTTCCCCAAACACCTTCAAACCGCAGGGCGTTGAGGTTCATGTTTTTGACGTACTGAATCTGTGCTGAATCTTTAGCGGGCTGATACCGCAAAAACAGGTCATCGACCCAACCTGCGCCTTTGATCAGCAATGGTCTACCATTAATCTTATACCCTCGTACGTCCTTATCCGTCAGGTATGTTTCCACTTTTCGCACGCCAAACGTGGTATTTTGGCGGTCTTGCAGGATTTGTTTTTCGTGTACTTCCAGCACCAGCTCATATAGTTCGGGGCTGCCCATGCCGTTGGGCCACCACAGCCGTGGATTTTTGAGTTTTAGTTGGGGAAACTCATCGGCGCTAAGTCTTATTTCTTTGTGTTCATGAGCGGCCAGCGTAATTTCTTTTTCAAATCGTACGTCTTCCAGGTAGCCCGTCAGCCGTACCGCTTTGGGAGTATCCTGATGATTGGTTAGTTCGGTCGTAATGTGGAGCGTAGCCTCCGACAGGTTTTCAGGATTGAGATCAGGCGCAACAAACGAATGATCCATTGTAACTTTGCCTGCCCGACGCAAACGAATTTCCCGAAAAATACCCATGTACTGATCCGGTGGAGTGGGTGCCCAATCGACAAAACCCATGTAAAAATCCCGAACCTGTGGCGGGAAAATCTCGATCAATAGCGTGTTTTTGCCAGCTTGGGCGTGTGCCGTTACGTCCAGTTCAAACTGCCTGAACGCACCAAACAGCGTGTCCTGTTTTGCCAGCTGAATGCCATTGAGCCAGATATTGGCGCGGTAATTTACTCCATCCACGAGCAGCCGCAGGCTTTCTTTTTCTTCCGTAAAATCCTTTAAATCAAAGCTATTTTTAAACCACCACGAATTTCTGAAAGGTTCTTTGGGAATCGTTTCCAGATTTTTACCAAAGAACGGATCTTTATACACGTTAGCTTCCACCAAAGCTCCCAGAACGGTAGTTGGTACGCTAGTTTTTACCCATCCGTTGGTCGTATCCGTTTCGGCAGCCGATAGCGTGGCGGCATCGCCGCGCACCTCTGCCGAAGAGGCTATCCACCACGATTCCGAAAGTGTGCGCTCTTCTACCACAGGGGGCTGTTGACAACCCCAACTCAGCGGTAAAAGAAATAAAATGGCAAACAGCCTGAAATAGTATGTGTTTGATAAACAGGATTTTGTACAAGTACTCATGAATTCAAAAAAAACAGAAAAAATGGTCGGTTCTTTATAGTACGCCGAAGGAGTGCTTTCGGGCCTATGGAGGGGAGGGGAAATTGGGGAGAAGGGTTTAACTCGGGAAATTTTGAATATTTATCAATATAAAAAACGTTGTCACCTGGATCAAAATTTCTTAATTTGTAGTGCTATATTTATCAACCTATCCGGACCGAAGATGACACTTTAAGTATAATCTCAATCCCTTCTTTCATACTATATTTTTCAAAAAGTGAATGAATGAACCATTTTATGAGTTTCGGGTACTTGATGAGGCTCTCCGTTTTGAGTTTTTGAGCATTAGCGATCAAAAAACTATTAAGAAAATTGTTCGATATACTGAAACAAATATTGCTCAATTGTATAACCTTTCTTTGACTGACTTGCTTGATGATGGCACGGAAAGTGATATGGTCATTTCGAATAATCAGGACATGGAAATCATACTAGCCACTGTTTTTAGAACTTTCCACGTATTTTTGACTGCTTATCCTGCTTGTCAAATTTTCTTTATGGGAAGCACACCAGTTCGCACCAGACTTTATCAGATTGCTGTTACACGTGAACTAACCAATGCACTGGAAGTGTTTGATATAAAAGGGCTTACTGATACGGGGTTTGAGCAGTTTGTTGTCAATAAGCCTTATCAGGCCTTCGTTTTTAGTTTGAAATAATGTTCAAAACGATTTTTTGATTATGAAAGATTTAGAAAAAAAAGTACCGATAAAAAACAAGAAAAAAACCGAAATGCCACATGAAGTAAAACTTCGTAAAGCCAATGAATTATTAACAAAAGTCAATGTAGCAGGACTTAAAAGTTCCTGAAATAGGTGAAGGGTAAATATACAATAAAGTAGGTTTGCAGTAGGCAGCTGACTAGATACAGTAATTTTGAATGTTCGTACCAACAAACCTAAAAATCACCTTTCACAAGCACTCAAAACACAGCTTCCGATTGTTTTGAATAGACAGTACCCCGCCTGTATAAATAAGCTTTTTCAGTGGTGCATCGCCTGTACTGATCGTGACCGTGTGGGTAGCTTTCAGCTCTACTTCCTGATCCTTGGTCGGAATGCAGGTACAGTCCCAGGTAGCAGGGTCGTGCCAATCGCCGGTTTTGATGCTGGATACAGAGTTACTTTCTACCATAATGTTTAGCGGCGCTGAGGCTAAACTGATGCAGGAATTTACAGTACATGTAGCAGTATAGGAGGTCGTTGTTGTGGGAGAGACTAGTATACTGCTGCCTGTCCCGAGGTCATTGTTCCAGGTTACAGTACCTGCACATCCCAAGGCCGTAAGTGTCGTGCTTTGCCCGGCGATGATGGTTTCAGCAGTAGCCGAAAGAGTAGGGGCAGCAGGAGTTCCCAAAATGGTAGCCGTCACCATTGTTCGAGTACTTGTACAGCCACTGACGGTACAGGATACATAGTAATTCGTAGTGCTGGTGATGGATGGTGTTGTAAAATTTGCTGTACTAGCGAGGCTTATACCTCCTGAACTTGTCGCAAACCAATCGTACGTTCCGGCACAGCCGCTTGCGGTAAGTTGTACGGAACCCGAACCGCAACGGCTGGCAGACATACCCGCAGGAGCAGCCGGAATACAGGGATTAGGTAGTATTGTGACTGAAAAATCAACGGCAGAACCTGAGCCAAAATTTGTAATCCCAGGCAGTATACATGCGCCAATAGTATTGCTACCATCCAAAACAACCCGCATTCGGAGAGGAATATTGGTGACTGCGGCGTTGGGGGGAGAAATCGTGCCATTCATTGTAGGATAATAGCCCTGACTATTATAAACAGTTTCCCCGGCATCATCAAAATCCCCATCATTGTTATAATCAATAAATATTTTGCCCCACATGGAGTTTCCCCAGGTTCCGGTGAGCGAGAAAGTATGATTGGTTCCGATTTCTAAGTCGGTTGCATTTAAGCACGTTAAATCCTGGTAATTGGCACCATCGTTAGTTGAAGAACTACCCGAGTGGAAAATTGTGCCCAGTGAGAAGGCAGAAATGCCAAAATATATGCTTAGACCATTGGTAGCTACCACGGAGCATGCGGCCAAAGGTTGGTTATTAGGTCCTGGCGGAACCTTTCCAAGCGAATTAAGTAATCCTTTTCTATAATTCAATAAAGCGTACCGCATTCTTTCGACCTGTTTGGGCGTAAATTTCTCCGTGCAGGAATAGCTCATGATATTCTTCAATACCTCACCAAAAGGGTTTCCCGTGCAGGGATTAGTTGCATTATGATCACAGCCGTCGTCCTGTTTATGCGGATCTGTGTCACTGATTTTATCCCCATCGTTTTCAGGATCGTTATTTGGAGGACAATATTGATTGCCTCCATCGCCTTCAAATGTATGATACAGATTCATGGAGTGGCCCATTTCGTGCGCCCAGAAATTGTCCATGCCAGGCCAGTTAGCGGTGGTATTAACGGCGCTTGCAGGCATGGAAATATCTCCCAGGAAATTCGCCCAGCCATATCCATTGGTATAATGGTAAATCCGAATATTAATATAATTGCCTCCTGGCCAAGTGCTTAAACTCTTCAATTGCTGTTGCATCGTGTTATTCCCAATGCTAACTCCATTGGTTTCATAGCCCTCCACACTCCGACCATCGATTCGCACTATACCATTGGTTGGCTGACAATCGGGTGTTCGGGCAGCCAAAACAAACTGCATGTTGATGTCGGGCGTAAGACCGGCGTGAATGCCTGTGGCACGAAACACGGAGTTTAGCCGATCGACGGTAAACTGTATCGCCTCATCTGAGACATTGGAGCCAACACCTACGGGCTCGCCGAGATGGTATACATGAAAAACGACCGGAATGGTATAGAGCGTGTCAAGGTCTACCAGGTTGGTACCCAACGCTTTTTTGGTTCTATGCTCCCGTTCCAGATTATCCAGATATTTTTGAATCAAAGGATTTTGGCGCAGGATGTCGTCAGTGCCACAACCCAAAATATCCTGGGCCTGAGCTACATGCAGGGTTGCCAGAAGAAGGAATAGCATTTGGAGGAAGAATGCTTTCATAGCTTTTAAAGAATGCAATTGGTATGTTAAAGGGGGTTTGGCACAATAGTAGCATTTTTTATGGAATTTTTTAGGATTGCCTTGCTAAGATTAGATCAATACTTCAAAACAATCCTGGTGCAAAGAGGATTTAAATGTCAGGCCTAAAAACAGAGTGTTGCGCCTAATCTACAAACCCCTAATAAAAAACCTTTTGCAAAACGATTATTCACTTTGCAAACGCTTTGCAAAGTGAATAATCGCCTAATAATCAAAAATTTACGGGTTTGAAATCAATAGAGATAAAAATGAAGAATCCCGATAATAATTGATGCAACAGTCTCGACGGACTTGGCGGTCAAGCTGCTGGAAGCCGCTTTTTGAGCGGCTTAAAAAGTAGAAGAATGGGTATTGAATGTAATAAATGGTTCTCTGTTATTTCCCTAAATTTCCTCCACCAACTACCCCAAAACCACCCGCTGAATCTCGCGAATAGCAGCGGCAAACTGTTGCATGTGTTCGGCAGTGCCGAGCATGCCGTGCTGTAAAATCCAAACAGCCTCTTCCTCACAGGCCTTTTCGGCTACCGGACATACCACCTGCGTGTAGTCGACGGTTTCGGGCAGGGCATAGCACATGAAGTTTTTTTGCTGAAAAAGAGGTTGCTTGTACAAAGGGTAGGGGTAGCCTTTGAAACACGGCACGCCTTCGGCGGCGAGCATTTCTACAAAGCGATTGCGGGAAATACCCTTGAAATAAGCCGACTGATATTTGAAAATGTAAATATGATAGCAATGAACCGTTTCGCCATGTCCACGGCTGAGCGGTGTGATGCCGTCAATGGTGCTAAGTAAGGTATTGAGCAGCAGTCCATTATCATTTCTGGTTTTGGTTTGCTCATTCAGTCGGCTGAGTTGGCGCAGGAGCAGAACGGCCTGCATGGGCGTGAGGCGGTAGTTGCAGCCGGGATAAAAATGATCGTACCACTGTCCTTCGGGTAGGCGACCTACGTTGCGAAGCGAACTCATAATCCGGTAAAGTTCAGGATCATTAGTAACCACCATTCCCCCTTCACCGCTCGTCAGGTTCTTGGACGATTGAAAGCTAAAACTTCCTGCATCACCCAACGTGCCGAGTTTTTGGCCTTTGTATTCGGCTCCGTGGGCATGGGCAGCGTCTTCAATCACCCGCAGGTTGTGGCGGCGGGCAATGTCCAAAAGGGCGTCCATGTCACAGGCCTGCCCGCCAAAATGTACCGGAATGATGGCCTTCGTACGGGGAGTTATGGCCGCTTCTACCGCTGCCGGATTCAGATTGTAGGTCTCCGGATCAATGTCAACGAAGACCGGCACGCCGTTGGCTTCTACCACCGTAGAGGCCGTGGCAATAAACGTATAGGGAGGTACGATCACCTCATCGCCGGGTTTGAGTCCGCAGGCAATCAACGCAAGCCGAAGCGAAACCGACCCGTTGACACAGCTGACGGCATAGCGCGCCCCGCAGTAGTCGGCAAATGCCCGCTCAAATTCTTCCACCACATCTCCGCAGTCGGGATTGCCCCAACGCCCGGTTCGGATGATTTGGGCCACGGCCTCAGCTTCGCCTTCATCATAAATTGGCCAGGGAAATTCGGATGTTACGGTTTTGGATCCACCAAAGAGGGCAAGAGTCTCGGACATACACGGGTTGTTTTTTTGTGAATAATACGAAAATTCTTTCTTTCAGGCTATCCATGTAAATTGATTTTTCATCCTAAATAGCCTATTAGTAAACATATCAGGTATATAAAATAGCTGTTGATCAATCCTTACCCTTCCATGAAACATTACTCAAAATCATTCTATTATGCGCTGCTGCTGGCAGGCATGATCCTCGGAACAGCCTGGGCCATTCGCGGGCAATTTGGCCATGAACAAGGCGCTGCCTGGGCGGGCGCTATCGGTTCGCTGGGAATTTTGGTGCTGGCCAAAAAGCCCGAGTGGTATCCCAAAGCCCTGAAAGCCACCCTCGCCGGTGCTATTGGCTGGGGCCTCGGCGGATTGATGTCATACGGCATGGTGGTGGGGTACGGACGGGGCACAGACTTCCCCAATGTCTACTACGGACTGGCAATGTTGCTTGTGATCGGCGGATTATATGGTTTTGTAGGTGGAGGGTTGTTTGGGCTGGTGCTGAGCGAGTCGGAGGAGAAAAAAGTAGCCTGGCATACGCTGAAGGTAGAAATGGTCGTGGCCGCATTGGTTGCTTATTTTTTTATTGTAGAAGAATGGGGCTGGCTCATGACCCCGCCGCGTTCCGAACTTTGGGCCGCTTGTCTGGGATCTGCATTGGGTTTGACGTGGTTTCTGGTACGAAACGGCCACCCTGCGGCATTGCGCGTGGCGATCTATGCCGGACTGGGCGGAGGATTCGGTTTTGCGTTTGGAAACTTCCTGCAAGTACTCGGAAATGTTTCACAGATTCCCTTCAACTTCTGGAATGTGATGGAATATAGCCTTGGATTTTTTGGCGGAGCGGGCATGGCTTATGGTACATTTACTGCCGACTGGAAGCCGCAAAATTCGTCAAAATCAACCGATAAACCTTTCTGGTTTGTGATGGGTGCGTTGTTGCTTTTTATCCCGCTGGTGGTCTGGGATCAGTCGTTTGGTGCGGAGCGTGTCAGCAAGATTTTGACGCCGCTTACAACTATGAACGCAGATACGATTACTCAACTTACGCAGCTCGTTGCATTTCTGTCAATTGTGGGAATGGCTTATTTCTGGTTTCACTTTTTTTATGTTCAAAATAAAAGTAAATTGTTGAATTACAATGATTTAAAATCCTTCCTTTTGGCGCATTGGGGACTATATACTTTTTTGAGCCTGCTGATTACCGGAGCTTTTTTGAGTACCTACCGCATCGAGCAGTACCTGTATCTTGTCAATATCGTCGTGGTCGGTTGGTTTATTTCCAAAGTAAAACCCGATTTTTATCCAACAGAGCTGCATTCCCGAAAGCCCTGGATTTTGCTGGCATCGACTCTGCTCGTTCTGGCAATCTTAGCCTGGATCGCAACGATGTCTCATGGAGAAGTTAAGGGCGCGCAGGTACGGTTTTGAATGGTTTTTCTCAAACTAGTATAGTAAAAGCAATAGTATCTGATGTTTTAAGAAATGAATCAATAAGCGCTGAATGCCTAAATTACTTTTTTTTGCAGCATCGAATTGCGTTTTTTTTCTTCCCGGACTAATTCTTTTACCCCGAAAATATATGAACAAGCAAACCATTGAAAATAATTTCCTTCGTATTTCGGTGCAGGAAACCGGCGCAGAACTGTGCAGTATTCAATCGGTGAAGACGGGCAAAGAATACATGTGGCAGGGCAATCCGGACATTTGGCCTTCCTACGCACCGGTGCTTTTTCCGATTGTGGGCGAATTGAAGGACGGCACGTATCATCACGAAGGTGTAAGCTATCAGCTTCCCCGGCATGGATTTGTCCGGCACAATTCGTCGGTGAAGGTAATGGGGAAAACGGATTCGAGCATTTGCATGGGACTGGACTATGACGAAGATACGTTGCTGATGTATCCCTTTCGTTTTCAGTTCAGAATCACCTTCTCGCTGGAAGAAAATAAAGTGGTGATTCGTCATGAAATTACCAATCGGGGAGAAGAAACGATGCTATTCTCCGTGGGCGGGCATCCTGGATTTGCATGTCCACGCGAGGCAGACGAAAGCTATGAAGATTATTACCTGGAATTTTCGGAAAAAGAAACGCTTTCCCGCTGGCGCCTGACAGACAAAGGCTTACTAAGCGGACAAACGGAAGCCGTTCTGCAAGAGTCAGCAATGTTGCCACTCCGTCATGAACTTTTTAAAGAAGACGCACTCATTTTTAAAAATCCTAAATCGTCAAAAATCAGCCTAAAAAGCAAGAAATCAGCTGACGTACTGACCGTCGATTATGAAGATTTTTCATACCTCGGCATTTGGGCCAAACCCGACGGCGACTACGTATGTATTGAACCGTGGTTAGGTGTGGCCGACAGTCACGATTCGGATCAACAACTCAAAGACAAAGAAGCAATTTTGCGCCTCAACACCAAAGAAACCTTTACCGCCACATACAGCATAGAGATTCAGGAAGGCAATAAATAAATCATCCAAGTAGCCCTGAAAGGGCGAAATCCATCAGCGTGGGGTGCAGCCCCACGAACGCGAAAGGGCGAAATCCATCAGCGCAGGGTTCAGCCCCATGAACCTGGAACGATAATTTTACTACATGACTATTTATTTTTCATGTAAAAGTTACCACACATGCGTTGGACAAAATACTCTTGGATTGGACTACTTGCCGCATTACTCATTATCGGTTTTGGCGTTTGGTATTTCGCCTTTAAAGACAAAAATGAAAACCCCGTTTCGGGCCTGAAACCTCGGATTGAGATGGGGTTTGGGCGGATAAGCTCCCTCACCGACAGTACCGTAGACATTACCCTTGACTTGCTGGTACATAATCCCCTGCCTTTGGAGCTTGATATTAAGGACTTTGCCTACTCCGTAGAAATGAATGGCGAGGTAATTCTGGACAATGAATATACCGAACCTTTGCTCATCAAACGGACCGATAGTACCGTAGTTACTCTTCCTTCGCAATTGAAAATCAGTACGTTAAGTCAATTGAATAAACAAGGCGATACAGAAAACGCCGACAGTGCCGACTATCGATTTGAAGGTGTGTTTCACCTCAACAAAACATTTCTGGGAAAAGATACGCTGCGTCTTGCGATGAACAAACGCTTGCCGATGTACCGGTTGCCGAAGGTAGAAATGGCGGGTTACGAAATGAAAAACTTGGGACTCCGAGAGTCGGAATTAGTGCTGCAATTGAAGTTTACCAACCAAAATGCCTTTCCAGTAGAGTTCAAAAATCCTCGGTACGTAGTTGACGTGGGCTCACAAAAAGAGTTGGCAAAAGGAGCGGTGCCGGGCGACACGAAGGTAGCATCCAAAAGCACGGAACTGTATGATATTCCGATTGCGGTCGATATGGGCGCACTGCTAAAAGCGGCCGGACAGCTAATCGGTCAGGGAAAGGATTTACCCTATAAACTTCACTTTTCTTGTCAACTGGCTTCTGATAATGAGATGTTTAAAGAAAGTGACGTGCAATTGGTCATCGAAGGAGAGCTGCGGGATTTGGATAAAGTCAAAGAGAATTTGGGAAATTAGAGATCACTTCTCCACAAAACTTTGATTTCTTTTTCTTTAAAGAAAGCTACAAGCTTACGAGCCGCCGGCGCAATTGCCCGCAATTCCCTTGTTTGTCTGTTGGTGAGTTTTATGATGACGTACTCTTCTCCAAAAAAATTGGTTTGAAATTCTACCTGACTAATTTCGCTCAAAGCGATTTCGGGAGCAACCGAATAGTTTCGTTGTTTAAAAAATCGGTATCCAAAAACGCTTACCCACATAAGCCCAAGCAATGCCTGTACGCTTTTGATTGGATCAGAAAATAGGGCAATTCCTAAGTATATAATGGAAGGCATCAAAAGAAATAGAGTTATTTTTTTATTTTTTGCGATCCTATCCTGAATAATAATCTTGCTTTCGGCAAGTTCAACGGTGCTGTTTTCGAGGTAAATAGTTTGGTTCATTTTTGGAGGTGATTACGGGTTTGAGAGGGTTTTCTTTAAAAAAGCAAGTAACAAAAAAAGCCCAAACCAATCAATCGGTTTGGGCAAGATCTATCGGACGGTAGTGGTTGATTTTTACTCTTTGGTAAGTCGCTCGGGCATTTTAGGGATTTTATTGACAATCGTGTTATGTCCGCTTTTATCCTTCTTCAACACAAATGAATCATACAATTCGCCGTTCGCTGTGAAGGCCTCGTACACAATTTCGTTTCCTTTCAGGGTAAGCAACTGAAATAATTGCGTATTCTGCGCACGCCGCTCCATCCACGGATCATCCGAAACGTCATACATTTTTGGGCCGGATACAGAAACTACGTACACCGTCGAAGAAATCTTCTCCCTGGTTTTGGTCGTGGTGAGCGTATTCGTGACGCTGCCCCGGCCATAGGCGTGGTCGTGCCCCTGCAACACGAGGTCGATTTTGTGCTTGTCTACAATGGGTTTAAACTGCTCCCGAAGTTTTGCATTATCACGTTTGGGATTGGTCGAGAAAAACGGATAGTGCAACGTAAGCACGGTCCACGGACGCGGATCGTGCGTCAGGATAGAATCCAGCCACTGTGCCTGCGCATCGGCAAACATTTTGGATTCATCGATTTGCTCAGCATCCAGTGAAATCACTTTCAGGTTAGCATAGTTGATCTGATAGCAGGTTTCTTCCAATCCTTTGGGGCCGTTTGCGGGCAGGTTAAACTGCTTTTTCCATTGTGGCGACAAAATTACCCCCTTGGCGTACTCGTGGTTTCCGGGAGTCATCATAGTCGGAACCGTAGCATGAATAAACGATCCGGCATAAAACCATTCTCCCCACTCAATATCTTCGTTGGAGCGGTTGATGAGGTCACCGGCATGCAGCATAAAATCAACCTCCGGCATTTTGCGATAAGCTTCCCGCACCACGCGCGACCACATCGATTTCAGGTTGTTTTGTGCATCGCCAAAGTACAGAAACGACAGCGATTCTTTGGGTTTTGGGGTATGAAACTGAAACCACTCACTCCAATGATCGCCCGAACCTACCCGATACACGTAGGTTTGGCCGGGTGCAAGTGAGTCAAGGCGGGCCGCATGGTAGTTGGCTTCAATGACGACATCGCCGTTTTGCACCGACAAAAACTCGGTAGTAGCCGTCAGGCTATGAATTTTTTTCTGGAACTCCGGCCCGGCCGTTGCTTCGGCCCACTGTACCGTTCCCTGTGTAATTGAAGTTTCGGTGCGCCAATTGACGGCCACGGAAGTTTCCGGCTTTTCGGTCAGGTTCAAAATCACACGATCCGGTACGGCAGTAGGAAACAGCAGCCGCTGATCAATTTTCTGGTCCATGCTCAATCGCTTCGCCAAAGCTTCGCCCCGGGGCGAAAGCAACTGCGCTTGTGCTACGAGCGTAGAGCCAAGAATTATGGCGGTGAGTAATAGATTTTTTTTGTGAAATCGTGAATCAAAAAAGGAAAACATCAGCAGTTAATTTTGGAAAAATTATAAAAGAAAACTTTACAAAACACCGGACGAATTGGCCACAAACACGCGGGTGCTAACGGTATATTCGGTTCCAATCAGGGATTTGTATTTTAAATCTATGTAAAAAGCTTTATAGCCGCTAGTGGGCAGTTTTTGTAAAGTTTCTACGTAAGTCGTTGCCTTTACACCCAAACTCTGACTGGTAAAAGTCTCATTTCGGAAATCCCGATCTTCCGAAGTTGCCGACCACACGATGGCGTCAATGAGCTGATCCGGTGTACTTTTTATTTTTACCAATACGCCGTCTTTTTGCTTTTTCAAAGTCCAGCTGTTTGTGGGATAGGGTTGTTTTTGAAGTGTAGTGGCCCAAAAAGCGCCCAACGCCCGAAAGGCCTGCTCGCCGCCGCCGAGGTCGTGTCCGGCATTGGGTACGTAGTGAATCATGTTTTTGCCCGGAATGTCGTCGTAATAGTGCTTGATAGCGTCCACGGGCCAGTATTCGTCATTGGTGCCAATAAATATCATCTTCGGCATGGTGAGGGCTTTGCGGTAGGAGTAGGGGTCAATCATGGTATTGATGGCCTTGCCGCTCTCGGTTTCGGCTCCCTGCGGAATGCCTAATTTTACATAATCTTCAATCTGAACGCTGTAATCATTCCAGACTTCCAGCTGATAATTCAGGCTCACGGGCATATTCAGCACGTCGATCACCATCGGGCCAATCGCTGTCACGCGCGGATCGTTGGCGCCGGTTAGCCAGGTCGTCCAGCCGCGCTTGGAGGCACCCGCTACTACAAAAGTTGAAATCGGTTTTTGAACTATTTTTTTTGAAAATTCCTGTACAGCATCCATGCTGCGCACCGCACTTTTGACCATCGGAAACAGCAGCGGCCAGGTATAATCACCGTCTTTTTTAAATTGGTGCAGGGTATACGAAATCAGCTGATCTTCGGTCAGATCGCCGTACAGAGGCTGATTGGGCGTTTGGCGCAAAATAGTAGTAATGGCTTTGTTTTGGGTCGCAATCTGCGCCAAAGGTTTGATAAGCCCGTCGTCATTTTTTTTCCAATTGGGCTGTTCGTCTTTGTTGGAACCTCCGGTAATAAACAGCAGCGCGCCCTCATGCGCCACCTCCGCAGGTACCAGCACAATGAGCTGATGCCGCCACATATACTGCCGCCATTTTTGTGACGTAACCAACAGATTATACCCCTTCACGTTATCTATCTGAAATGAATCCCGTACCTGCCATTGAAACGACTCGTCGCCGTTGGAAAGGTAGGCCTGCAAAGCCGTAGCGGGTGTAACGGACTGCTGTGCAAAACCTTGCGGAGCGGGCGCGGTCAGGCACAGGAGAATTCCACTAAAAAAAACGAACAAAGACCTCATGCGTAATTAAAAATTTGGATTGAATTTGTTTAAAAAAGTAAGGGTTCAGGTAGTTATTTTGCTAAATAAAAAGTTGTGTGTGTAGTGAATTAAAGGTGTGTGTAGTGTTATTATGAATAAATACGTTTGTTAACCTACTTGTCTTTTTTTACCGAAACCGGTTTAGGACTTTCCTGAATCAGCCGAAGGGCCTGTTCGATAAATAGTTCTCCGGTCATTTCGCCCAAACTTGTTTCACTGACGTAGCTGTAACGCTTAAAACTAGTAAAGTCAACTTTGGTCAACATGTACCCAAAAGCGTCGTTGGTCAGGCCGAAAAGAAACGGAAAATCGGTGGGCATTTTGCGTTTGAGGTAGTAGCCAATATTGGGCAACGCTTCGCCCGGGATCGTCAGGATTTGCGCCGGGCCAACAGTCACGAGATTTACCTGCGTCTGAATGGTATCGGGTTTCGGTAGCGAATAGTTTAGCGACGATTTTTGGATAATAAACTTCATGATGTCCGATTCAATCGGAAACTCAAAGCGTTGCGCCATGCAGGTCAACTCGGGATTAACAATAGGCGGCGCGGTGGCTACAATACGCAGCGCTTCGTCCGCCAGCAACTCCCCAATCCGAATGCACTCTTCCCAGGTATTGGCTTCTTTGCCGTTTTCTAGCCTGACGTCAGCGGTTACCATTCCGCCCTGAGCGCCATTCATAAACAGCGCCATGCCGCCTACCTGCTTTTCGATGCGATCGTAGAGCGGTCCGCACAAGTCCGGGCTCAGAATTCCACGGCCCGAGCCAATAACCTCAGGATGAACGGCATAGTTGACCAGCGTCACGATGGGCTGCCCCTTTCGGTCACCTGCCGCCGCCACAGCCTGAATCACCCCACAGCGCGGATCGTACAAATCAGGAGCGTAGTAGTTGTACGCAATTTTACCTTTTGCCTCACCCATGCCGATTTTTAACGTAGCCAGTTGCAGATTGGCAAGTGCTTCCTGAATAGCCTCGGCAACTTGTTTCACGCACCAATTGAGGTAGTTCAGATCGGCAAAGGTTTCACCTTTGGCATTCGGAAATCCGTAGGCATCCGGGGCACTGTGCGTGTGCGTGGCTGCAATCAAAATGTTTTCAGGAGCAATGCCTTTCACCAGCGCCCGCGACTGATCGCCGAGTTGAGCGGGCCACCCCAGATTATCAATACTCACAAAAGCTACCTTGGTTTCGCCTTTTTGCAGCACCATTGCCCGGACAAATAAGTCTCCCTTTTTTTCGAGTGAAGGCTTAGGCGTTCCGATACCGCCCGAAACGGGCAGCAGAGGATCGGGCGTCAGCAGGCGTTTGGCCGCTCCTGCGTTTAACGTTTGCGCTTTTGCTCCATGCAGTAGCAGAGAACACAGCAGAACCAGGGATAGAGTCTTTTTCAGCATAAATAAAAAGGGTCATTCATGAAAAAAATGGGTGAGAGAGTTCCCACCCATTTCCCCATAAATTTAAAAAATTACCAGGGTTTTCCAGTGCCTTGGAGCAACCACGGCTTAGACCAGGCGCTATTTTTATTATCAGACTGTGAAAAGTTAGTTACTTCCAGCTTTTCCAATGCCGCCGTTGCGTTAGCGGCGTTGATGTTTAGCTCATCCTGCATGTAGTAAAACCGCAAAGGAAGCACGGCACGCTTGGCAGCGGGCCCGGCTGTGAGAGCCGGTAGTCCGGTGCGGCGGAAATCAAACCACGCTTCGGTAGCGGTAGTCCAGCTCGCAATCCATTTCTGTTCCATGATTTGCGCCAATGTACCTTTGTACGCCACTTTTTCCTGAGCAATGTAACTGTCATAGCTGCTGCCAACGGTCCAGGTATTCAGGGATGCTTTTACACCAGCTTCGTAGTGCGTTTGGGCATTTCCTGCTGACCAGCCTTTAAGGGCAGCTTCGGCCAAAATAAAGTGTACCTCGGCGGCCGAAATCAAACGGGCTCTTAACAAAGGGCCGGTAGCTTGTTTGTATATATCGTTCAGGAACGATACGTGCGGGTTAAAGGACGTTTGGCCGGGCGTAGGATTGAGATTATAGGCCGAAGGCAACGCTGAAAATGCAGTTGGCAATCCAACGTATTCAGGATCGGTGTCTACGACGGTATTGCCCACTTTGTCGGGAGACAGCATTCGCTTACCATCCACGATTTTGTCGGTTCCGGCGGGAAGTGTTGCGTCAACTACTAGCGGAATTTCAACTTTGTTTGCCCAGATTTTCAGCCGCGGATCATTTATTCCCTGCAAAGTTTCCACAAGCGTAGCGGCCATTTTGATGCGGCGGTAGTTACTGCCGCTTGCATCAAAAACAGTATTGGCAGGCCAGGCGGTGCCGTCGCTCGTACCCGGAAATGCCATCGTGGCATCCTGCGTTTGGGTTGTGATGATTGGATAGTTGGTCGGGTCCGAAACAATTTTTTCGATTCCGGCTTTGGCTACATCCGATTTTTTAGTCGATATCCGCATAAAATAGCGCAACGCCAGCGAATTGGCAAAACGACGCCAGGCCGCTGGATTGCCATTAAAGTAAACGTCTACGTTATTTACAATTCCTGTATACTCGTTGGTTGGTTTGGAAAGCAGCGTATTTGCTTGTTCAAGATCAGCAAGAATACCCGTGTAAATGGCCTCCTGACTGTCAAATGCAGGTGTAATATTTTCAGTACCTCCCAGTTCGCCTTTTAGAGCGCTCGAATACGGAGCATCGCCCCACAGGTCCGTAATGAGGCCAAACATAAAGGCCCGCATCACCAGCGCCACACCCTGATGGTACTCAAAATTAAGTTCTGTGGCACGTTCGAGCAGGAGGTTGTTATTGCGCAGCACATCGTAATACCCGCTCCAGCTTTGGTTGGTCCAGTCGTAGTCATTATGTCCACTAGACCACGCGTCTTTCTGTGTATGCTGCACTACCCCGGCGATGTCCTGATAGCCAAGGTTCACGTAAAGTTTGGCCGCTTCGGTAAGCACCGTGGGCATAATCAGGTTTGGATTTACCTGATCAGACTGCACGCCGTTGGGGTTTTCATTCAGTTCTGTGAGATCTTTACAGGAAAAAAAGCTTGTAAAGAGTACCAGAAAAACGATACTTTTTTTGGTTATATTTTTCATAATTTCTTGAAAATTAAAGGCTACTTAAAATGTCAAATTAAGCTTGATACCAACGGGCATTACCCAGGGAATGACGTTGTACCGCTCGATGCCCTGCTTGAACTGCGTACCCGCCTGAGCGCCTGATTCCTGCTGAAAGGCCAATTCAGGATCGATACCCACTTTGGCTTTGGTCCACAGAATGATGTTGCGGCTATACACAGAGAAGCTAGCATTTTGCATTTTCAATTTTTTGGTAAAAGCCGCCGGAAGGTTATACGCCAGCGAAATCTCGCGGAGTTTTACAAAAGAGGCGTCAAACATCGCTGCCCGGGTAAAGTCCCAGGGATAGTTGTCGCCATAGGGAATGTATTTGGTGCCAGCACCACCGAGGTTTTCGGAGTAGCCCACGATCTGTCCTTCGGCGTTGTACTCCGCAATTACACCGGGGTTAAACACCGCGTACGGGTATACATTGCCGCCGTACTCAAACGGATACCCGCCATACTCAGCCGATGGTCCACCAACGATGTTAAACTTATTGCCATTAACCTTAATCATGTCATCGGCATTGTTTACCAGATAATCTCTGAGCGCATCTCCGGTAAGTCCGTTCGGATTAATCAGATTGTCCAGGAAGCGTTGCGTTTTCAGGTCAGACTCGCCGTAGCGGTAGGTTTGTGAAACAAAATCACCGCCTTTACGCCAGTCAAATGACATGTTGAGGCTAAATGCTTTGTAGGAAAGTGAAACTTGTCCGCCCAAAATAAAGTCAGGATTGAAGTTGCCAACTTTGTTACGGGTATTGCTGGCACTGATCGACTGCCACGAACCGTTGTCATCCAGAATTGGGTAGCCAAAATAAGGCGACGCCGGATCTTTTACCGTCACGAGTTCAGAGTCATAAATATCTCCTATTGTTTCTCCAACGTACGTCCAGGCACCACCTTTGGCGTCGGTCCAGAGCGTATAGAATTGTAATCCGTCTGACAGTTCTTTAATGGTAGTCCGGTTGCGGCTCAGGTTCGCATTTACATCCAGTCGCCAGCCGTTTTTGTCAAGGGGCGTACCGCCAATTGCCAGTTCGACTCCTTTGCTAACCAGCAAACCGGCATTGATATTTTTGGACGTAAAACCCGACGAAGGCGGCAGTTTGGTTGGGATAATCTGATTGCGGTTTTCTACCTGATAGTACGTTGCCGACATACGCAGACGATTTCGGAACATAGCCAGATCCACACCCGCTTCGTAAGAAGTAGCAATTTCAGGTTTCAGGTCGGGTAGCAGAATATTGCCAGCCTTGGAAAGACGCGTGATGCTTCCCCAGGCTTCCGAATTGTTCAGTGTGTTCAGCAGGCTGTACGGATTGGTGTCGTTACCAACCTGTGCCACACCGCCACGAAGTTTGAACAAACTGACGGAATTGGAGAAAGGAATCATCTCATTCAACAAAACACTCAACGAAGCCGACGGATAAAAATAGGAGCGGTTGGATTTTGGCAGCGTACTCGACCAGTCGTTACGGGCCGTGACGTCCAGATAAATCATATCTTTGAAACCCAGATTTGCAAGTCCGTACACGCTGTAAATAGCCCGTTGGGTTTTGTAGCTGTTGTACTGAATGTTGTTTTGAGCAATATTTTGCAGCGTAAACAAATCTGGAATAATCAAACCGGTTCTTTCCCGGCTTTGAGTGCTCACGTCCGACGTGTTTTGGTAGCGAAGGTTACCACCTCCCGAAACCGACAGGCTGAAATCGCTGATGTCTTTGGTATAGGTAGCAAGAAAATCCGTATTCCGCTCAAATCGGGCAAGGTCAATGACCCCGTAGGCTCCGCGTGGCTCTCCGGTGTAGCTGTTGCCAATCTTCGTTTCGCGTTGTTCTGTGTAGGTGTCCATGGCAAAGCGTCCCATGACACTGAACTCCGGTGTGATTTGCCAATCGGCTTTCATGTTGCCAAACACGCGGTCGCGTACAAAACTGTTGTTGACTTCGTAAGCCAGAAAATACGGGTTGTTGTAGTTGCCAATTGCCTGTGATTTTTGCTGAATCCCTTCCTGACCGGAAACCCAATAATCTTCCAGTTCGCGGATGTCAATGTGTGGCGATACGGCATAGGCCCACTGCATCGGGTTTGTGCCCCGGTTGCCCGCCGGGCGGTTGTTGGAGTTGTTGCGGCTTACGTCAACGTTGGTGCTTAAACGCAGGTTTTTACTAAGTTTGAGCGTGGAGCTTAGCGCCAAAGAATTTTTAAATAAATCAGAATTTGGGATAATTCCTTTATTCTGCATGTTTGCATACGACAAACGATACGACATGACATCATTTCCATTGGAAATAGACACGCCGTTGCTTGTGGTAATACCGGTTTGTACAAAATTCCGAACGTTGTCAGGATGAGAAACCAGCTCCGTCGGAATCCGATTGCCGTTGGCATCCCGGGGACTATTCCATTGAATCGCCTTGTAGCCCTTGTCGAGCTCAGGACCAACCCCGGCCGCAGAGCCTTCCTCAATTTGGATAATTCCACCCGGATACGGATTGTTGTCAGGAGTAAACGGAAGTACGCCCGTAGCGTATTTGGAATGGAAATCCAGGAATTTAAAAGGCTTGTCGAAGACCGTATTGGACGAAATATTCACCGTCATTTTCTTAGCATTGGAGCCATTTTTGGTCGTAATCAATACGACGCCGTTGCCCGCCCGTGAGCCATACAAAGCTGCGGCACTAGGGCCTTTCAAAATCGAAATATTCTCAATGTCGTCCGGGTTCAAATCCGCAATGGCATTGCCATAATCTACTTTGTTGTCTCTACCAATGGAACTGATGTTGTTGAGCGTGTTGGTAATAGGCACTCCATCCACCACAAAAAGCGGCTGATTGTCGTTGCTAAGGGAGGTTGCGCCCCGAATTACCATGCTAACCGACGATCCGGTTCCGCCCGTGGAGCTGATCGTTACGCCCGGAACTTTACCGGCCAATCCGTTCAGAACGTTTTCCTGCGCCACCCGGCTCAGGTCTTTCCCGTCCACTTTGCCGACTGAGTAGCCCAGCGAGCGCTCTTCACGCTTAATGCCAAGGGCCGTTACGACCACTTCCTGTAAGTTTTCGGCGCTTTCGACGAGCGAAACATTTATCGTCGATTGATTGCCAACCGTAATTTCCTGCGAAACATAGCCGATAAAGGAAAAAACCAACACGGCCTTATCGTTGGCTACGTTGATCGAAAAATTACCCGAAGCATCAGAAGACGTACCTGTTTGCGTACCTTTTACTACGATGTTCACACCTGCCAAAGATGCGCCATCGGCCTGTGACGTGATTTTGCCTTTGATCGGGCGATCAGCGCCGGCTGCGTGCACCAGCGATACTGTCGCACTCAGCAAGGTCAGCAGGGTCAGGGCAAAAACCGACCTCAGCTGAGTTTTAAGTAAACGTTTTGAATTCATAGCATTACAACTTGTTTTGTGATTTGGAATTTAATAAAGGTTGAGTGATGGTATTTTGGGTAAAAAGCAAGTGGTCAGGCGTGCGGACGGGCCGCGATACTTTCTGGTTTAGGGTAGGTTTTTTTACATAGATCAGGGTTTGTGGTTCAGTATTTTGTCTGATTTTTCGCCAAAAGCATTTTTCTGATTTTCAACTAATTTTAAAAAGTATGCTTCCAGCGCTTCCGAAATTTCGTCTGTCATTTGTTCCTCACCGAGTGCGCCCAGCAACTCATTAAGTTCCTGCTCCGACATACGGTTAGTAATCAGGCGGTCTATTAAATACCGGGCTCTCGTCTGTTGCATCCCTTTCGTGATGGAGATTAATGTACCTATGATACGTAAGGGATGAAAGATCGGGCTACTCCGGGTATGTTATATTTTCGCTAATTTTAACAGAATGATTTTTAGCAGTTTACCTTCTATTATTTGTCAATTGTTCTCCTGCGTTCAGGTGCCGGATAGTTATTTTGTATGGAGAAAATTAAAATTAGGTTGCTAAGAAAGTTGAGGAAAATTGGGTTACAAAATAGCTGGAAGTTACTGCATGAGCACAAAAAGCCTTTGTCCGGAATTGGTCAAATTTCGGAAGGTGCCTTGACGTTACTAACTATTAACTAACCAGTTAGGTATAAACAAAAGTCAACTGTTCGCGTAGGATTTGTTTAGCTTTCACAAGCTGATTTTTCACTGTGTTTTTAGAAATTTTCATCAGTTCGGCAATTTCCTGATACGACTTGCCTTCGTACACATTCAGAATCAGAATTTTCTTTCTCTTTTCGGACAGGCTATTGACCATCTCATTCACAAACTTGATGCGCTCTTCGCTGTCATCGGCTTCCTCAAACTGAGCCGAAGTCATGCGGTCGAGGTAGGTTTGGCGTAGTTGATTATTTTTTTCCAACCGCTTGAAATAATCAAAAGCAAAATTGCGGAGGCACGTGAACAAATAGGAATTGAAATTGAGCTCGGGGTTGATATGTGCCCGTCGATCCCAAATCCGAATAAATACCTCATGAAGCACATTTTCGGCTTCCTCTTCATCTTTCAAAAGCGACACGCAAAATTTGAGCGCCGGTGTTCTGTAATAGGAATACAGTTCTGCGAAAGCTTTCTGATCTCCCCTGATTACATTGCGAAGCATGCGTTCATTAGGCTGATTCATGGTTAAAAAGAGTTAGGTAGTACAGGTAGTTTATAGGAATAAAAGGTTTAGGAAGATTTGCTATTGGGAGGGCTTCATGAATTTTGCTGACCTAAATTTACTGGATTTTTAAGGCTGCTGCATCGCAATTTGCGTTAATATATCTTCAATTTGCGCAAAGAACTGAAATAATAAAAAATGGGTAACATCTGCTTGTGCTGAGTTCTTTTTTGGGTAAAACAGCGACTTGAAAATTGGGCCGATAACGAGCTCATTTCAGATTCTGTCCCCCGAGCGATAGCCTGTTTGTGTAGTAGAAAAGTATTTATTTAAACCAAATCCATACGATCCTTTCCGCCAGAAGATGCTGATTTGTGTACCTATATATAGGATAGCACTGGTAATTTTTTTGCCGGGAAAAACCAATCTTTACCAATCGAACCTAAGTTTTGCCTGCCCAATGATCCGAATACCATTTCTGCTAAATCGCTTACTAATTCTGGTGCTGTTGTGTGCTTTTTTTACTGCCGGGGCGCAGCAAACCCGACGCGCCACGCCCATTTTGCGCAGCGCTTTAATTTTTCCGGAGCAGTCGCAGCATGTACACGGCAGTTCGCTCGTACATTTGCCCAACGGCGATGTACTAGTGGCCTGGTTTCAGGGGAGCGGTGAGCGCACCGCCGACGACGTCCGAATCATGGGCGCCCGCCTGAAAAAAGGGAGTCAGCAATGGTCCGAGCCGTTTCTGATGGCCGATACGCCACATCTGCCTGACTGCAACCCGGTGCTTTTTTTGAATCATGAAAAAAAACTTTTTCTGGTTTGGATTGCTGTTCAGGCCAATCAGTGGGAGCAGTCGATTTTGCGCCTGCGCACTTCTGTGCAATACGACGGCACCGAAGCGCCGGTCTGGAATTGGCAGGACGATATTTTACTCAAACCTACCGACGATTTTGCGGCAGAAGTAAAAACCAAACTCAGCCAACTACCCGAACACGGCACGGGTTGGGCGGGCTACGCACCTGAGTACGATAAGCAGATCGCACAGGCTGCCACCGATCCGGTCAAACGTAGCATTGGCTGGATGACCCGAATCAAACCGCTATTGCTGGGAACCACGAAAATTGTTCTCCCGCTTTATTCCGACGGCTTCAATCTCTCGCTGATGGCGATTTCGGAAGATGACGGCAGCAGCTGGAAACCGGGATTGCCGCTCGTGGGCAGAGGGCCGATTCAGCCAGCGCTGGCTCGCAAAAAAGACGGAACGCTGGTCGCTTTTCTGCGCGATAGCGGCGATTATCCGCCCCGGGTCCAAATGAGCGAATCGACCGATGAGGGTTACAGCTGGTTGCCCGCCCGCAAAACCGATATTCCAAATACGGCAAGCGTAGAACTGCTCGTGCTCAAAAACGGACATTGGGCCTTTGTAGGCAACGACCTGGAAGACGGTCGCTACCGGCTGGGGTTGTTTATTTCAAAAGACGAGGGCAAATCCTGGATTTGGAAAACCTACCTCGAAGACCGCAATGCGGAAGACGGAGGCTTTTCGTACCCCAGCCTGACGCAGTCTGCTGATGGCCTGTTGCATGTAACGTACTCGTTTCACCCGGCCAAAAACCAAAAATCAATTAAGTACGTAGTCGTTGATCCGGCTCGTATTATAAATGAATGATTCCTTTTGTTTATCTATTATTTACAATTAATCATGTATAAATCTATTCTATCTTTTGTCATTGGTTTTGTGTTTTTCCAGGGTGTCACGACGGAAACACATGCGCAGACGGTCTATCAGGATAAGCCGTTTCAGCAGGAAATAAGTGTTAAGTATTATGTAAAAAATCCGTCGGCAAATTTGCAGGATGTTGCAGTTGACCGAAATGGCGTAGTAAAAGTCTTGTCGGATCAAGGGCTGTTGATGACGCATGGCGGGCAGTTTTTGTACCCCGGCACGCTCACAGACGATCCTCGTTACCGTTTTATAAAAGACAAAAAACTAAGTTCTATCGGCAGTTATCAGCAGCAACATATCATGCTGAGCGATCAGGCGCTTTTGAGCGACGCCTGGGCGGGTTCGCTGTATGCAGCACATGGCTTGCCCGGCGCGCGGCTCATAGTTGGCGGCGCTGACTTTACGTTTCTCATTTCGGATGGCAAAAAGCTGGTTGCACTCAATAAAGAAAAAACGCTGTGGACGGGCGATCTGGCTACCGATGAAGTGGTTCAGCTGCGCTATCAGGCTGCTACACAAACGTTCTGGATTTTGGGGAGGTCGGGTCTGTATGCCTGGTCGGTTAAAAATCCTGCACCTAAAAAAATGCTTGCAGGAAATGACTTTACTGCATTTGACGTCGCAAGTGCCACTCGTATCGTAGTCGGGACTTCGGAGGGTTATCTGGACTGGAATCCTGTTTCGGGAGCGGTGAAAGCAGGGGGCAAAACGCCGGTATCAGCCATTACGGCGGTTCGGGTTATTGGTAAAAAAATCTGGTTTGGAACCTCCGAAGGTGCCTTTGCGGTACATGCTGATGGTACAATAGATTACTACTACGGCGAGCGTTGGCTGCCCGGAAACAACGTAAAAGCGATTGAGGAAGGAGCAAATCATAACATTCTGATTTTGACGGAAAAAGGCCTGGCAGAACTGATTTTTAAATCCATGACGCTTCACGATAAGGCAGTTTTTTATGATAAGCAGGTACGAACGCGGCACATTCGAAATGGGTTTAATGCCTCGCTTTCGGGCATGAAAAACGGCGATCTTTCCACGGGCTTTCTTTCAGATTCAGACAATGACGGCCTGTGGACGTCGATGTACCTGGGGGGTGAAATATTCCGCTATAAAGTGACAAAAGATCCCGAAGCTCTGCAAAATTGCCGGGAGTCACTCGATGCCATGGAGCGGCTTTATACCATCAATCCGGTGCCCGGTTTTCCGTCGCGGTCCTTTGAGCGGCGTGGGTACATTGAGCAGCTTTCAGATCCTGAGCGCTGGCAGCACTCTCCCGATCCGGAATGGGACTGGAAGTCAACCACGAGCAGCGACGAGGTCATTGGCCATATTTTCGCCTTTGGCGCCATGGCCGAGCTAGTGGACGATCCCGGCCTGAAAAAGCGGGCAATTGCGCTGATTGACACCATGATGAGCCACATTGTCAAAAATGATATGTACCTGATTGACTTTGACGGGAAACCCACGCTTTGGGGGAAATGGAATCCGGCTTATGTCAACGGTTTCCCGACCAACGTAGGTGATCGCAAGCTCAATTCGTCCAATATCGTGGCTATGCTGCAAACAGCCTATCATTTTACCAAAAAAGAAAAATATAAGAAAAAAGCTTTTGAACTCATGCAAAAACACGGGTACCTGGAAAATCTGATGCGGCCCATGAAGGAAATCGGTCAGGCGCCCGAAGGCTCCGACGAGTACAGCAAAATGCTGTCGGAAGGCTGGAATCACTCGGATGATGAAATGTATTTTGTAGGCTATTGGGGATTATATCGATATGCCTTTAATGATACTCTGAAAGCGCAGTACAAAAAAGCGATTATTGACCACTGGCAGGCCGAACGTCCCGAAAAGGAAGGAGCGTGGAATATTTTCACAGCTCTGACGGGCACCTCCACCTTTGACCTCAAAGAAGCCGCCTGGTACCTGCGCGAATACCCGCTGGATTTGATTACGTGGTCCATTAAAAACAGCCATCGAAAAGACATTGAACTACTCAAACCAAATTTCAGAAATCAAACAACCGCCGAAGTACTACCGCCCGATGAACGACCCATTCAGCGGCACAACGGCAATACCTTTACGCTGGATCGAATGGGAAATGCTACGTCTGAGTACAGTGCGGGCGACATTTGGCTGCTGCCGTACTGGATGGGACGTTATTTAGGCGTCATTAGTCCGCCTTTGAAATAAACCTGAGGTTAATCTCTGGAATCCTTAAACGTATCTGACAGTTCCTGATGCAAAAAATTTACCAGTAGATGCAGGGATTCAGGCGGGGCGTTGTGGTCAAAAGTAGGTGATTGGTGTACGGAGCTCGACGTCTGAATAGTCAGCGTTGCATGCATGGCTGCATCTACCTGATGATTTTTACTGATAATTTCCAGAGAATTTAAGTTTTTCAGGGGGATTTCTTTGATGATTCCCCGGAGTTTTTTCCAGCTCGCTGCCGACGTTTGGAACAAGGTATCCCGGTCGTTTAGACGCAAAATCGTGTGGGTTGCCGTAAACTCCATATGCCGCTGCGTACCTCTGGTAAACTCAGTCAAAACCACTTTTTGTAGCTCAGGTTTGGGCGCAGAAAGTGGTTTTTTATTAGGCTGGAATACTATTATTCCAAATAGCGCCATAAGAAACAGGGGGAACAGGGGCATAGAAAATTCGTTTAGAAACAAAAAGACGATCCGAATGAAAGCCACTACATCAACGATGACAAACGGACAAAAGTACTCAATGAGTGTGTCATGTGTACTTGCATGAAACGTGTAACGAAAGGAATCATTGATTACATTTACCAAAAAAGAGCGGGAATGAGAGTCAAAGCTTTACTACTCTTCGGGTGGTTGGTCGGACAGACGGTGTGGGCACAGCAGCTGCCGCAGGGAAGCCTTTATAGCCAAAATCCTTTCGTGGTAAATCCGGCTTTGACGGGCGCGTACGACTTTGCTGATGTGCGGATTCAGTATCGCCGCCAATGGCAGGGGCTCGACGATGCGCCCAATACGGCTTTTTTAACGGCTCATACTCCAATCGGTTATGGAGATAAGACGAATCGTAGGACTCGATCGCCACGTTACTCGGTGCCGACAAGTACACAGCCGTTGCCCCCGGCTGGCAGCTGGCGCTGGGGAGTAGGGGCGGTGCTGATGGCCGATCAAACGGGTCCTACGGAGCGCAATTCGGCCCAACTGACTGCTGCTGCGCATCTTAGTTTGCCCAATCAATGGATTGTTTCTGCCGGAATTGGCGGTGGAATCCTGCAATATTCCCTTCGCTTTGACCGGATTCAGACCGGAACGCCCTCCGATCCGATTTTGCCCGACGGGCAGGTGTCGCTCCTGAAACCTTACGTTACCGTTGGTCTGCTGGCGCGAAAAGGAAACTTTTGGGGCGGGGTGTCGGTTTTGTCACCTAAGGCACTTTCGTTAGCATATGCTGTTCCTTCGGGAGAAATCAGCAGTCAGCTTTTGCCGCATACGTTTGTTACAGCTGCCTACCGTTTTGCCCTGGGGGAGCAATGGGCAGTGATTCCGCAACTATGGCTCAAACGTGTCGGCAAGGCGCCTGTTTCGGTTGATGCGCAAGTCAGAATTCAGGCGTATGAACGGCTTTGGGCGGGATTTAATTATCGGTTTCAGGATAGCGCAGGCGCTACCCTGGGAATGGCTCTGAGCCCGGCGATCAGCCTGAACTATGCCTACGACTACCCACTTTCAGCGATTCGGGTAGCTACGGCCGGCAGTCATGAACTTATGCTGGCGTTCAAATTTAATAACCGCACAGCTATTTATTGTCCACCGATGGGTTGGTAGTAATTTGACAAAAAGCCGAAATAGCCTGATTTGAGGGCTATTTTTTGTATTATTGCACCTTTGACCCACTCATAAAAATCAGCGAATGGATATTTCAATCCTAATTATAATACTTAGTTGTTCTGTTCTGCTGTCGTATGGTTTTGACCTGATCAGCTCCCGAACCAAGCTTCCTTCGGTGATTTTGCTCATGGCAACCGGGATTATTATCCGTCAGGTTACGAGCATTTTGAACATCACGATTCCTTATGTAGAAATAATATTGCCCACGCTCGGTACGCTCGGACTAATTCTGATTGTTCTCGAAGGCGGCCTCGACCTCGAACTTAGCGGCGGCAAATACAAACTCATTGCCCGAACGTTTGTTTCGGCATTTTTGGGGCTCATGTTGAGTATGCTGGTGATTGCCAGTATTTTGTATCTTTTGTTGGGGGAGAAATTTTACAACGCCATGGTAACGGCAACGCCCTTTGCCATCATCAGCAGCGCTGTGGCTATTCCAAGTGTGCGGGGCCTGGACGAAAAACGTCGCGACTACATGGTGTATGAGTCTTCACTGTCGGATATTCTGGGCCTGATGCTGTTTAATATTCTCGTCATTCCGAGCGGTTCAGGCTGGGAATCAGCCGGGCAGTTTTTTAAAAGCACCATCCTGATTGTCATTATTTCGGTAATCTGCTGTTTTGTTTTGCTCTATTTAATTAGCCGCATCAACCACCACGTCAAGTACCTGCCTATCATTTCGGCTTTGTTTATTGTGTACGCTGTGGGCAAGATTTACCATCTCTCTTCGCTGCTGGCGATTTTGGTTTTTGGCTTATTTCTAAATAATACGGAGCTTTTTGTACGGGGAAAGCTGAATGATTTTTTCAAGAATGACCTTTTTGAAAAGGAGTTGGAACAGTTTAAAAAGCTGACCGCCGAAAGTGCGTTTGTGATCCGGACATTCTTCTTCCTCATTTTTGGCTATTCCACCAATATTTCCGAATTAGCTGATTTGGACGCATGGATCGTGAGCTGCCTTATTTTGATGGCAATTATTGGCACGCGCTACGTTTCGCTCAAAACGTCCTTTAAAGGCAGCTTGAATCCGCTGCTTTACATCGCCCCGCGCGGGCTGATTACAGTTCTGTTGTTTTTGTCCATTCCACCCGAATACATGGTCAAAGGATTTCGTCAGGGGATCTTAATGATTACCGTAATTCTGACGGCCCTCACGATGATGGTGGCGGTGATGTCGTACAAAAAACCAACGGAGCAGGAAGAAACAGAAGAGAAATTAGAGGTATTTTAGAAATGCCCAAAAGGATCGCGTTCGCAGATAGGAGTAAGAAGTTTCTTCGGCGAAGGCTTCCCGCTCAAACGAAATTCGCCGGTAAGCCTGATAATGGTTGCGAATTTGTAAATACCGAATGAAGTACTCGACGGAATACCAGATATAAAATAAGATAAAACCCATTTCCAGCTGTTGTCGCAAATGGATACATTCATGATTAAGAAGCGCCCGATTCGGCATCCTGTTTTTGACTAACACAAAAGGGAAAAGGGCTATGCCTTCCACCCACAAAAAGGAAACCCGGATGATAAACCCCTTAAATTTCATTCGTTTCATTGATTCACGTACTTTTGGAGTGTTGGCCGCCGCACCTCAAATTTAGCACCTAACTAGTTCAAATTCATAATTAATCTTTAAACCAAAGCTCTATTCTCGTACCTTATGCTTACTACCATTATTGTAATTTTTGTTGTTGGCTACCTGGCAATTGCACTTGAAGAATACATCACGATTAACAAAACAGCCTCCGCCCTCATTACCGGCGTACTGTGTTGGACCGCCTACGTGCTTTACAGCTCCGACACCGAATTTGTCGTAGAGGAACTATCGCATCATTTAGGGTCAATTTCCGAAATTCTGTTTTTCCTGTTGGGAGCAATGACGATTGTGGAGCTTATTGATGCCCACGAAGGATTTGCCATTATTACCGAACGAATCAAAACCCGGAACCCGCTTTCTCTGCTTTGGATCATCTGCGTCCTGACCTTTTTTCTGTCCGCACTGCTCGACAACCTAACCACTTCGATTGTGATGGTTTCACTGCTGCGCAAAATTATGCCTGATTCTGAGCAGCGCAAACTCATGGCCGGTATGATTATCCTTGCGGCTAACTCCGGTGGCGCGTGGTCTCCGATTGGAGATGTATCCACTACGATGCTCTGGATTGGCGGACAAATAACAACTTTGAACATTATTGTGCGTTTGATCGTGCCAAGTATTGTTTCACTCGCTGTGCCTTTGCTTTACATCACTTTCGCCATGAAAAGTAGTTTCAAGGCGGTTCCGGTTCTTGCTTCAACGGAAACAGCCCCTTCCTTTGATCCTGAAAATGGAGTTTCGCGTAGTCAGGGTTTGCTGATGCTCGTGGCGGGAGTTATTGGGTTGTTGTTTGTGCCGGTGTTCAAGACGGTCACGCATTTGCCTCCCTACATGGGCATGTTGTTGTCGTTGGGAGCCTTGTGGGTACTTTCGGAGCTGATTCACAAAGACAAAGACGAAGAAGACCGCAAACCGTACACGCCTGCCTATGCATTAAGCAAAATTGATGTGCCCAGTATTTTGTTCTTTTTGGGGATTTTGGCTGCGGTTGGCGTGCTCGAATCTACCCACGTGCTGAGCAATCTTGCCGGACAACTGGACAATGCCGTGGGAAATCTCGACCTGATCGTTATCATCATTGGTGTGGTTTCAGCGATCGTGGATAACGTGCCGATTGTAGCTGCCGCTATGGGGATGTACGACATGAATGTGTACCCCACCGACCATAAACTTTGGGAGTTTATGGCCTATTGCGCCGGAACGGGCGGAAGTATGCTCGTAATCGGCTCGGCGGCGGGTGTTGCCGTGATGGGTATCGAAAAGCTGGATTTTATCTGGTACCTCAAACGCATCTCTTTGCTTGCACTATTAGGCTATTTGGCCGGTGCCGGCGTGTACTTGTTGATGTTCTGATCGCTTGATAAATAAAATAAAAACAGACGATTCAATCAGTTGGCACAAGTAACTTTTTAGATCGTCTGTTTTTTTATAAAAAAGTACTTAAAAATAGTGTCTTGTTACCCATTTCTTAACTTAACCCCTTCCTGTTTTTTATGAAATATCTATCACTTTTTTTATGCCTCTTTCTGGCCACAGGTAGCTCTGGACAAGATCTGACGGATGCTACTGCCGTTGTAAACAAATACCTGACGGCAATTGGCGGACGGGAAAAACTGGAAACCGTTAAAGACCTGATTATTAGCACTACCGCAGACATGCAGGGCCGAACCATGGAAATGGAAACAAAGCTCAAAATGCCCGATAAATTTAAGCAGGGTACCTACATGATGGGAAATGAAGTGGGCGGGTCGGTGTATGACGGAGCCACGCTTTCCCGCTCGATGCGTGGGCAGCAAACCACCAAAACGGGTAAGGAAGCGTTTCAGGAATTTTTACAAAATCACCCGTTTCCAGAATTGTACTACGACACGCTTGGTATTGAGAAAAAGCTGGCAGGTGTAGTGGCTCTTGACGGTGGCGATGCCTACGACGTAGAGTACTCCGGCAACGGAACTACCTGGCATGAGTACTTTGACAAGGCAAGCGGGCTGAAAGTAAAGCGGACCGCAACGATGGAATCACCCCGTGGAAAGTCGGAAGTAGAAGTACGGTTGGGTGACTACAAGGCTGTAAACGGCATTCTGTTTCCGTTTAGCCGTACGCAGAAATTTGGGCAATTTGAGATGACGATGGAAACTCAATCCGTGAAAGTGAACAAGGGAGTTGATGATAAGCAGTTTAAGATAAAGTAAGGAATTTACAGTTTTGAGAAAAAAAGAGGTCGGTGCCCCGGGGCACCGACCTCTTTCGTTTGGCAGGAATTTTAGTAAAACCTAGCTCCGGCTGATTTCCAGAACCTCAAATTCGACCACCCCGGCGGGTATTTTTATTTCGGCCATTTCGCCAACTTTCTTTCCGAGCAGGCCTTTGCCAATCGGCGAACCAACGGAAATTCGGCCTGTTTTGAGATCGGCTTCCTCTTCCGAAACGAGCGTATAACTCATTTCAGCACCATTTTTTCTATTCTTTATTTTTACCGTCGACAAAACTGCCACCAACGAGGTATCAATCGAGGATTCGTCGAGAATACGTGCATTGGACAGAATCTCTTCCAGCTTTGAAATCTTCATTTCATGTAGTCCTTGTGCGTCCTTTGCGGCGTCGTATTCGGCATTTTCGCTAAGGTCACCTTTGTCACGAGCTTCGGCGATTTGGCGGGCAATTTCCGTACGTCCTCTCGTTTTCATTTCGTTCAGTTCGGCTTTTAATCGATTTAAGCCTTCTTCCGTGTAGTATGAAATCTTAGCCATGGGTCAGATTTTCGATTTTTAATTTAATAATAAGTTTATTTGTAAAGGCCTGTATAACAAAAAAGAACGGCTCAGTGACCGTTCAATAGAGAATAAAAAATCACTCGCAGGAGTGATCGCTAAGTCTCTTCGGTTCGGATGCCGTATCGCATTAATTGTTTCATAGTCCAATCTTGGAAAACAAAATTAGCAATATTTGTACATCCTAACAAGGTTCCTTTTGAAAAACACTCGAAAATAATGTCTGATAAGTTGCGTATAATTTTTATGGGAACGCCCGATTTTGCGGTTCCCTCGTTGCAAATTCTGGTCGAAAACAACTACGACGTAGTGGCCGTCCTGACCGCCCCTGATCGCCCCGCAGGCCGAGGTCAAAAGCTGAGCCAATCGCCTGTAAAAGAGTATGCTTTGTCGCAGAATATTCCTGTGCTGCAACCCGAAAAATTGAAGAACCCGGAGTTTCTGGAAACCCTCCGCAGCTATCAGGCCGATTTGCAGGTCGTGGTGGCATTTCGGATGTTGCCGGAAGTAGTCTGGAACATGCCTTCTCTGGGTACTTTCAACCTGCATGCATCGCTTTTGCCACAGTACCGCGGCGCGGCGCCCATCAATTGGGCCGTCATGAACGGCGAAACCGAGACAGGAGTGACGACCTTTTTTATTGAAAAAGAGATTGATACCGGCAAAATTATCTTTCAGGAAAAGGAAGCGATCAGTCCGCAAGACACCGCCGGAAGTTTGTACGAACGGCTCATGCAGCGCGGTGCCGGACTGGTGCTGAAAACGGTACAGGCAATTGCCGATGGAAGCTACCCACAAATGCCGCAAGCTGAGGAGCCGATTCGAAAAGAAGCCCCTAAGCTATTTCGAGAAAATTGCGAAATAGACTGGACAAAACGTGCGGAAGAGGTCCGCAACTTTGTGCGCGGCCTGGCACCGTACCCTGCCGCCTGGACCACGCTGAACGGTCTCACCTGTAAACTCTATGAAGTGTCGGTAGTTGAATCAAATGGAGATGAAACGGCAGCGCCCGGCGACTACCAAACCGACCAGAAAACGTACCTCAATTTCCGGGCAGCGGATGGGTGGGTAGCAGTGCAGCAGATTCAACTCGAAGGCAAACGACGCATGCGGGTTGATGAGCTGCTGCGCGGATATAAGTTGCCCTGAAAAAGAAGAGATTAATTCCCTGAAAGACCTTTCAATACCATGCAGATTTCAATACTAGTGGCCGTTTCAGAAAATGGCGTCATTGGCCACAACAACCAATTGCTTTGGCGCCTGCCCGACGACCTCAAACGGTTCAAACAACTCACGTTGGGTTACCCCATGATTATGGGGCGCAAAACCTTTGAATCAATCGGCAAGCCTTTGCCCGGCCGAACATCCATCGTTTTGACGAGGTCGGGCACGTGGACGTATGAAGGCGTGCTGACGGCAACCTCCCTGACGGAGGCGCTGGAAATGGCGCAAGCCGAGGGTAAAGACCAATGTTTTATTATTGGCGGCGGAGATATTTACCGTCAAGCGCTCGAACAGGGGATCGTCGATACGCTCAATCTGACGTACGTCCACGCGTACTTTGAAGGCGATACTTCTTTTGAAATTCCGGATTCTACCCGTTGGGAAATGACGAAGCAGGAGTTCCACCCCGCCGATGAGCGCCATCCGTATGCATTTGAGTTTCGGGATTTGATTCGGGTAACGGAGTAGGTGGTTATTAGGGCTGTGCGACACAGCCGACGGAATTTTACACCTTGGGCTGTGTCTCACAGCCCTTTTTGCCAAGGACTATATTTATTTTTGGAAGTTGAAATGGAATCTGATTCTTTGTTTGTAGGGAAGTATCGGTTATCGGGGCTTTACGATACAGACCACGTGAATTTCACAACTCAGGTTGTGTCTTTAAAGCGAATCACAAGTCATTGCTAAAGTATATAATCGTACAATCAGCTATGGAGCATCAACCTGATAAATTCCGAAATTCCCGAATGGATTTCAATCAGGTTTATTTTTGGACTGATACAATTAAAGATTGGAAGAAGCTTCTTGGAAAGGACAAGTATAAAGAAATCATAATATCTTCCTGGAAAGAGTTAGCGTCAAGAGGTATGATTGCTGTGTATGGATTTGTGATTATGCCAAATCATTTACATGTAGTTTGGGAATTAACAGAATTGAACGGCAAAGAAGCTCCACATGCAAGTTTTAACAAATATACGAGTCATACAATTTTGAAAGATTTGAAGACTAATTATCCCCAGGTCCTCCCATTTTTCAAAGTAAACGAACCCGAAAGAGAATATAGAGTTTGGCAACGCGATCCGTTGGCAGTTTTGATGGACTCAAAACAGAAGGTTGAGCAGAAAATAGAATACATGCATAATAATCCCTTACAAGAGCGTTGGAATCTGGTAGATCGTCCGGAAAATTATCGGTGGTCATCCGCAAGATTTTATGAACAAGGATTTGATGAATTTGGGATACTAACCCATTATATGGATCGGTTTTGAATTTTTAATTACACCCTACACTGTGTGATAAGCCCAACCCCCTGACACCTTGGGCTGTGTCTCACAGCCCTTTTTTCAAGGATTACGTTTGATTTTTGAAGGTATAATTCAGGAATGTTGTATCCTTATTACGTTAAAATAGCATTGGTGGTTAGGGCTGTGGGACACAGCCCACGGAATTTTCTACACCTTGGGCT
>NZ_SMJU01000012.1 GCF_004348825.1 Arundinibacter roseus | reverse complement strand
ATCATCGTCAGGGAATTTTTCCTGAAATTCAAATAACGTCAAACTTTTAAAGCGATTTTCCATACTAACTAGTTTAATTTCAAGTAATTTAAGAAATTTAACTATATTTACCAAGAGCCTAGTTCAATAGATTTAAGCCCTAGAATAGATCAAAATACAAATATTTCTAAAAATGAATTACTAAAAATTGCGGATACTAAAATAAAGGTAATGCCAGCACTTCGATGGCAAGTTTTTCAAAGAGACAATTGGAAATGCCTTTCTTGTGGAAGGAACTCCGAAAGCGGAGCGATTCTGCATGTTGACCATATTATACCTAGGTCAAAAGGAGGACTAAATCATTTAGATAATTACCAAACTTTATGTGAAACCTGTAATATTGGCAAAAGCAATAAAGACAGTACAAATTTAAGAAAACGTATTATTTGAATTATTGAGATGTGTTTTTCAATATATCATTATTACAAAAAATAACTTTGAGATGTTGTGCAAAAAAGGCGTAAGAAATTATTCTACATTTTTAAAATTCATAACTGTTATATTGTAATCTACATACCATGAAAAACATAGATAAAAAAAGTCTGGAAAACGCCTATCGTTTAATTGAGTCAGGAGATATTGACACAATGGAGGTGGGTACAACCAAAGGCTTGCAGCAAATACATCGCTATTTGTTTGACGGTTTGTATGATTTTGCAGGACAAATTCGTACGAAAAATATTTCGAAAGGTGGTTTTAGATTTGCTAATGCTTTGTATCTGAATGAAATTTTGGTCAAAATTGAAGAAATGCCGGATAATACATTCGAAGAAATTATTGCTAAATATGTAGAAATGAACATCGCTCACCCTTTTCTGGAAGGAAACGGCAGAACGATGCGTATTTGGCTCGATAGGTTGCTGAAAACAAAACTCAATAAATTGGTTAACTGGCAGTTCGCCGACAAAATTCTTTATTTGCAGGCGATGGAACGAAGCCCTGTAAACGATTTGGAACTAAGGACTTTACTTCATGCCAATCTAACTGACGACGTAAACAATAAAAAAATTATCTTTAAAGGTATCGAGCAATCGTACTACTATGAAGGATACCGGAAAGAGGATGATGAAGAATAGTTTAAACCAAAATCTGGAACTCATTTAATCAGCCCCCCCCCCCCCGCCCAAACCTCAACTTCTCTTATAAAAAATATAGTCCGTTGCCAGCGGATTTCCGCCTTGCCGACGCACTTCGGTGGCAATTTGCGCGCGATGATAGGTCGAATGATTGATCACGTGAAAAAGTATATCCTGCACACTATTGGAAAAGGCTTCACCCCGGCTGTTGGTATATGTAATAAACTGACTTCCAGAAAATTCTTGTAACAGTCGAACGCTTTCTTCGGTATTTTCCTGATGCAGAGACTGCCATGTTCCAACGGGAACACTTTCCCAAACGCCATAGCGGGGAATGTTGCCTGCAAGTCGCTGATTCCAGATATGATGCGCCGTAAGTATGTGGCTCATGAGCCGATGCAGCGGCTCGGGTTCGGGCCATGTGTGGGTTGTTAGTTGGAGAATGATCCGGTCATTCATTTCCTGATTGTAGGTAAAAAGTGGGGACAAAAAATCGGACATCGTAAAAATAGTTTAAGGATGTATAGAGTAAAACCGGGAGTTTATCGGTTGGTTCGGGCCGTTGGTCTACTAGCCACAGCGAGCAATTAAACCCGTTTTACTTTCACTGCTCTAACCTCGGAACTACCCGAAACCAACTACTTTATGGCAAAGATACATTCAGCCTTTTTATTCCTGATTCTGAGCATGTCCGCTTTTGTGGCACAGGCGCAAACGTACCGACTTACGGGCACTGTGCTTGACAGTACCTCGCAGCAAGGCGTCGCCGGTGCCTACGTGAGCGTGGAAATACCCGGAAAAGACACCAAACCCGTGTACACAACAACGGATCTGAACGGAAAATTTGAATTTCAGGGCCTGACTCAGGCAAAATATTTACTTAAAGTTACGTATTTAAGTTACAGTGATGCCCTCCGCACGGTTAGTATTAACGAGCTCAGCGAGCCCGTGATTCAGCTCGGCACTATTCCTTTACAGGAGTCGGCTACGGATTTGAAAGAGGTAAAAGTAGTGGGTCAAATTCAGCAATCGCAGCAAAAAGGCGACACGACGCAGTTCAATGCGGCGGCGTTTAAGACCAACCCCGACGCAACAACCGAAGACCTGATTCAGAAAATGCCCGGCATTACGGTTGTGAACGGACAGGTGCAGGCGCAGGGCGAGGCCGTGCAACGGGTATTGGTAGACGGAAAGGTATTTTTTGGCGACGATGCCACGCTTGCACTTCGCAATTTACCCGCTGAAATTGTAGATAAAATTGAAGTATTTGACCGTCAGAGCGACCAATCTCAGTTTACGGGTTTTGACGATGGCAACGCGCAAAAGACCATCAATATCGTGACCCGCACGGATCGGAATGCCGGAAAATTTGGAAAAGCCTTTGCCGGCTACGGCTCCGACAATCGCTACATGGCGGGCGGAAATCTGAATATTTTTGGGAAAGATAAACGCATTTCAATTATTGGACTTTCCAATAACATCAATCAGCAAAACTTTTCTTCGCAGGATTTGGCAGGTGCATTGGGCGGAGGGGGTAACTCGGGCCGCGGGGGCGGCAGAGGTGGCCGGGGCGGCGGGGGCGGTGGGGGCGGTGATGCTGCTTCCAATTTTTTGGTAGGTCAGCAAAATGGTATTACCAATACAACCGCACTTGGACTGAACTATTCGGATAAGTGGGGGAAAAATCTGGAAGTTACAGGAAGCTATTTTTTCAACAGATCCGGCAATGCGAATACCCAAAATACCAATCGCGAAACCTTCCTGACGAATGCTACGGGCAATCAGTTTTACTCAGAACAAAATAATTTTTCCAATACTAACCTCAATCACCGCGTCAATTTCAGGTTTGAGTATACCTTGAATAAAAATAATTCATTCATTTTTTCTCCCGGAATCAGCTGGCAAAACAATACGTCTAACACCATGCGGATCGGTGCTACTACGCTGCAAAATGGCACGTTGCTTAACGAAACCGACAACACACAACGCAACGAATCGATGGGACTTGGCTCCAATAGTTCATTGTTATGGCGGCACCGCTTTGCCAAAGCCGGACGCACGCTTTCGGTAAATTTGTCGACCAATATCAACAACCGCACCTCCGAAGGCAGCCTGTATGCCCTGAATCAGTTCTACAACACGGGCCGTTTTCCCGGTGACACGATCGATCAGATTTCGGAGTCGCTATCAAATACTGCACGCATGGGTGCAAGTATCAACTACACCGAACCCCTCAGCAAGATTGTTCAGCTGCAATTTGGCTACACGGTTAATTTGAGCAACAGTGATTCCAAAAGTGAGACGTTCCACTACGTTAATTCCGAACAGCGTTACGCCCGTTTGGACACGCTTCTTTCAAACACCTTTGACAATCAATACCTTACTCACCGGGCCGGGTTGACTTTGCGGGGAAACAAGAAAAAAGTGACGGGCGCAGTAGGCGTAGATTTCCAAAGTGCCGGGCTGTACAGCCAACAGCTTTTCCCTCGATTTAACGAAGTAGATCAGACCTTTACCAATATTCTGCCCAACGGTTTCTTCATGTTCCGGCCTTCGGAAGGTAAAAACCTCCGCATGTTTTACCGTACTTCCACCAACGAGCCTTCCATTACGCAGCTTCAAAATGTGGTAAACAATAGCAATCCGCTATTCCTGACCGCCGGAAATCCTAATTTGAAACAGGAGTACAGCCACCGCGTCAACCTGCGCTATTCGTCATCTGACTCGAAATTGGGCCGCAACTTTTTTATATATGGCTCCTTTAATTATACCGGAAACAGCATTACCAACTCCACCTTTGTAGCCCAAACGCCGGTGACGCTGCCAAACGGTTTACGGCTCGAACAAGGCGCACAGCTGACTACACCCGTCAACCTGGATGGTAACTGGAATTTTCGCGGCTTTGTAAACTATGGCTCACCGATAAAGGCAATTAAGGTAAATCTGAACCTGAATTCGGGCGTTACGGTAACCCGCCTGCCGGGTTTGATCAATGAGCAGTTGAACCTCTCGAACAACTATGCGCTTACGCAGGGAATTGTTTTGAGCAGCAACATTAGCACTAACCTGGATTTTACGGTGGCCTTCAACGGCAACTACAACATCGTACGTAACAGTTTGCAACCGCAGCTCGACAACAACTTTTTCTCACAGAATACATCGGCACGGGTAAACTGGATTTTTGGAAAAGGATTTGTGCTTCAAACCGACCTCACCAACCAATCGTTTCGTGGACTTGGAGAAGGATTTAATCAGAACTTTACGCTCTGGAATGCAAGTGTTGGTAAGAAATTCCTGAAAGACAACAAAGGTGAACTGAAACTTACTGTTTTTGATATTCTGGCACAGAACAACAGCATCAGCCGAAACGTAACCGAAACCTTCCTGGAAGACGTTACGAGCCGGGTATTGACTCAGTACGCTATGCTGACCTTCACCTATACGCTTCGCAACTTTGGCAAAGCTCCGGCTCCGGTTGAAGAGCGCCCCCGCAGCTGGGGCGGTCCCGGTGGAGAACGTAGTCCGGGTGGTGGGGGATATCGCCCTTTTTGAAATATAAAAATCCAAAAAAGGGGTTCTTTCCAGTGGTGGAAAGAACCCCTTTTTTCTTAAAAATATTCTTAAAAAATCTTTATTTCTTTGATTTAAAAGGAATAATCAACTTTTCGCCCCGGTTGGAAATATCCCGGGTTTTTCCGTTGGCTTCCATCAGGAGTTGCTTGCTGATGCCATATTTCCCGGCAACTACGCGCAATACATCGCCCGGCCCTACGGTATGAACGGCCTGCACCCGCACGTTGAGTTTCGTCACGTCGGCTTTTAGATCTTTGGTTACGTCCTTTATGGATGGGTTAAGCGATTTCAGCGTTTCGGCTGTCAAATTATAGCGATTCGCAATCCCAAAAAAGGTTTCTCCCGGACGTACTGTATGCTTAATTTCTGTTCCGCCCGGATCCACAGCCACAGGTTTTGGTTCAGCTTTGGGTTCCGGTTTGGCAGGCTCGGGCGTGGGGGTTTCAGTCGCCACAGGCTTATCCACAATTTCTGCGGGGGCTTCTTCTTCGATTATCGGTTCGGGCTCTACCTCAATCGGCAGTACTTTCGTTGTCGTATCAGGACTGATATTTGTAACTTCCTCCGAACCCGTTGTGTCATCAGTAATATACTCATAACCAATCAGAAAGAGGGCGATAATAATTCCTACGAGAGTCAGCAGGGTGATGAGAGGAAGTTTTGAGGTTTCGTCCGGACGGATATTTTTTGGTTTGGGATTTTCTTCTTCCATAACTTAATCAGACTACTAATTGAAGATGCAATTTGTGTGAAATTGGATATAATCTGGAATCACAGGATACTTAAATTACTCAGTTCCTGATTCATCTCGGTAACTTTCGTTTTCAACTCTTCTTTGTATTCATCAAGACGAATTGCGAGGATTTCGTCACTTGTTCCCAGAATTTGGGCCGCCAAAATTCCGGCATTTTTTGCACCGTTCAGCGCTACGGTAGCAACCGGAACGCCGCCGGGCATTTGCAAAATAGAAAGCACCGAATCCCAGCCATCAATAGAGTTGCTGGAAAGAATCGGAACGCCAATGACCGGCAAAGACGTGAGCGACGCCACCATTCCTGGCAGGTGGGCAGCCCCGCCTGCGCCGGCAATGATTACCTTAATTCCCCGCTCCCGGGCGTTTTTAGCGTAGGTCAGCATCAATTCCGGCGTCCGGTGTGCCGACACAACCTGCATTTCAAACGCAACTCCGAGTTCTTTTAGTACCTTGGCTGCTTCCTGCATGACGGGTTGGTCCGACAGGCTGCCCATTATTATTCCAATCATTATTTCTTCTATTAAATATGTAGCTGTTAGCCAGGAGATTATTAGTGATTTGTAGTAAAAAACTTTACGTATGAAGTAAAAATCCGAAACTACGCCTGCGAAATGACCCGGATACTCTTTTTTACAAACTCAGCTTTATCTTTCAAATCGTCAGTATTCTGATCGAGAATAGTCACGTGTCCCATTTTACGAAAGGGCCGTGTGGTGGCTTTTCCGTACAAAAACGGATATACTTTGGCGGTAGCCAGCAACGATTCCATTCCTTCGTAATGAGCCGGGCCGGTGTGTCCATCCTCACCCAGCAGGTTAACCATTGCCGAAGGCTCAAACTGCTCGGTACTGCCCAAAGGTAACCCTAAAATCGCCCGCCAATGCTGCTCATACTGCGACGTGGCGTTGGCACGAATCGTATGATGCCCGCTGTTGTGCGGGCGCGGCGCCACTTCATTGATCAAAACTTCACCTCCCGGACGCACAAACATTTCGACAGCCAGCACGCCCACAATTCCGAAGGCTTCGGCAGTACGCAGTGCAATGCTTTCAGCTTCCAGTCGAACAGTTTCGTCAAGAAGGGCCGGCGCAAACAGATAATCCACGAGGTTGTGTTCGGGATGAAAAACCATTTCTACAACGGGAAATGTTTTCATTTCTCCACGAGCATTTCGGCCCACAATCACCGCAATTTCTTTTTCAAACGGAACGGCCGTTTCCAGCAAGCCCGGTGCGTCAAAAGCTTTTTCCAAATCTGCCCCGGAACTGATGCGCTGCACGCCTCGACCGTCGTATCCATCGCGCCCAAGCTTGTGAAAAGCGGGCAAAAAATCGAGGTGCAGCGCAACGTCTGCTTTGGTTTCGGTCAGGATAAAATCGGCGGTTGGCAGAAAATGATCCCGAAAAAACTGCTTCTGTATGCGCTTATCCTGAATCTTTCTAATAACCGAAGGTTGCGGAAAAACACGCTTGCCGAGCTTTTCAAGCGCTTCGAGCGCATCTACGTTTACCTTTTCTATTTCAATAGTAATTATATCAAGATCCTTGCCAAAGGCATAGACCGTGTCAAAATCCTGTAAGGAACCTTGCTGAAAGTGTGGGGCAATAAAACGGCAGGGGGCCTCTGCGTCAGGATCAAGCACATGAATGTCCAGGTTCCAGTCAACGGCAGCTTGCAAAAGCATGAGTCCCAGTTGGCCACCGCCCAGAATTCCGATTCGGGATGAAAGCATAGTTTAGAAAAAACTTTTTACAAAGTTGGCAGAAAAACCGCAAAATTAAAATCTACGGCGGGCTTTTCGGACGGACAGCCTCCAAAACCCAGGGCCGTACACGTCAGAGGTACAAATCCATACCCCCTGGAACTCAGCCATTTTCCAAAGCAATTGAATGCGCGCTTGATGAGTAAAAGCCCATGACTTCGGACGGTACTAAAAAGACCTCAATTTTTAACTTTTTTTATGGTGGAATCTATTTTTTCAAGCGCTTTTAGTAACTACTTTTATATTTATACAAAAAAGAAATCCATAACCTTAATTCCATTAAAGATGAGAAAACTATCCATCTTCACAATCGGTGTTCTGCTTCTAATTTCGGGAGCTTCTTTCGGACAGGAACTAGCCGGAAGAAAGATTCTTAACGGCTCTTTTTACACCCAATTTAACTCCAACGACCAGATTTCGCATTCGCGATTGGCACTTAGCAGCAACCTTCTGCTAGGCAAAATCAAAGAAGATAATTCCTATTGGGCTTTTGGTGGCAGCGTATATGTACAAAGCGAAGACGCACCTGATTTCAATATCAATACCAACAGATTTGGGATCGGACCTGCCGTAGAGCGCGGAAAATTTGTCAGGATTATTGACAAACTATACATCGCCCCTTACGCAGGGGGTAGTGTACAGGGGGTTTTTGGAGATGTTACCGGAGCAAACCTGTCCGTGTACGCTTCGCCGCTGCGCTTTATGTATCAGTTGACCAACCATTTTTTAGTAAGCGCTTCTTTTGGCTCCGCCACGCTGGAAGCGAGCCGAATCGAAAAAACAACGCAGATTACCGTAAATGCTTCTTTTCAAAACAATACGGGTTTTGGCGTTTTTTATACCTTTAAATAAGAAAGATTCTGGTAAAAAAAATCGAGATATAATTTATTAATATCCGGGGGGATTTCTCCCTCATTCCTTCATAAACGCTTTACATTTCCATAACCGGTCATGAGATAGAGCTTGTCGAATTTTGCAGAAAAAATAGGACAGACATCCCTCCTATTTTTTCTCATTGTTCACAACCAACTATTTAGTAACCGTATGTTAACATTTTTACAAAAAAAAGTCAGCCAAAAACTAAGGCTGCACACCTATCTGCTAATCATCCTCGGATGTTTGAGCGGTTTGGCATCTTATGCACAAGCCACCCTTTCGGGCAAGGTAACCGATCAGGCGACCGGCGAACCAATTCCGGGTGTTAGCGTCGTAGTTAAAGGCACTACCGTTGGCACAAGCACTTCGATTGATGGAACTTTCCAGCTCAACGCCCCTGCTTCGGCCACAACGCTCGTGTTTTCGTTTGTAGGCTTCACGCCGCAGGAAATTGCCATCAGCAATCGCTCTACGTTTGAGGTAGCAATGTCCGTTGATTTGCGGCAATTGCAGGAAGTAGTCATTACGGCACTTGGGATCAAAAAGGACATTCGCCGCACGGGTGTGGCGATTCAGTCGCTGAGCGGTGCGTCTACCGTTAAAGCCCGCGAACCGAATGCGATCAATGCTTTGGCGGGAAAAGTTGCCGGACTTACGGTAGGTACGCAGCCGGAACTTCTCCGTAGACCAAATCTCTCACTGCGCGGAAATTCTGACGTTTTGTTTGTGGTAGATGGAGTTCCGGTCAATTCGGATACCTGGAACGTCTCGCCGGATGACATCGAAACGTATTCGGTTTTGAAAGGTGCCACGGCTTCTGCATTGTATGGTTTTCGTGGAAAAAACGGAGCGATCCTGATTACTACCAAGCGTGGGACCAAAGACAAGCGCGGTTTTTCAGTGGATGTAAATTCATCAACCATGATTGACAACGGATTTTACTCCATTCCAAAGGTACAGGATGAATACGGCCCCGGCGACCACGGGCGCTATGCCTTTGGCGACGGTAAAGGCGGCGGACTCAACGACGGTGACTACGACGGCGGTTGGGGACCAAAGTTTGAAGGGCAGCTGATTCCTCAGTACGACAGCCCAATTGACCCCGCAACCGGTGAGCGGATTCCGACGCCGTGGGTAGCGCGCGGAAAAGATAACCTGAGTCGTTTTCTGAATCCGGGAGTATTATCAACCAATAACATATCCATCTCAGCTTCCAGCGAAAAATACAATCTGCGTTTTTCAACCTCGCATATTTTCCAAAAAGGAATTGTGCCTAATACAAAATTGAATATCACAAACTTCAATGTGGTAGCAGATTACAACTTCTCGGATCGCCTGAAATTTGAATCAAGTTTACAGTACAACCGGCAGTACACGCCCAATATTCCTGACATTAACTACGGCCCTAACTCCATTATTTACAACATGGTGCTGTGGGCAGGAGCCGATTGGGACGTAGATGACATGCGCAACTACTGGCAGCCGGGCAAAGAAGGCATTCAGCAGATTTATGCAGAATATCAGCGCTACAACAATCCCTACTTCATGAGCTACGAGTGGCTCCGCGGACATTACAAAACCGACATCATCGGTCAGGCCGCAATGACCTACAAGCTGACTGATTTTCTGGACGTCATGCTTCGCACGCAGGTAACTACCTGGAACTTGTTCCGGTCGGAAAAATTCCCGTATTCGGCAGGTTCGTATGGCCGTGATGAGCGCCGGGGCGATTACCGCGAAGACCGCCGGAATCTTTTCGAGAACAATACCGATGTTCTGGTTCGGTTTGATAAAGATTTGTTTCCCGGCCTCAACGCCAAAGTTTGGGCCGGAGGTAACATTCGCAGCTTTGAGTATAACTCGCAGTGGGGCTCTACCGATTACCTGAATGTGCCGGGACTGTACAATTTCAACAATTCGGCTAATCCGGTACGTACGTCAAACTTTGCTTCTGCCATGCGCGTGAACTCAGCTTACTATTCGGCTGACTTTACCTACAAAGATTTCTTTACCGTTTCTACCACCGGTCGTGTAGACAAACTATCGACGTTGCCTGCCGGAAACAACACGTTTTTTTACCCATCCGTAGCACTTTCAACGGTACTTTCTGATTATATAAAACTTCCGGAAGCCGTTTCATTCTTCAAACTTCGGGCTTCGTATGCCAACGTAAAAGACGGACTAACCCGCTCCACAATCGGCAGTACACCTGCCCTGGGCGATAACAATCCGCTGGGCTATGGCGATCAGTATTACTCGCCTTATGATGGCCCAACGTACCAAAATGCCGCTGTATATTCCACACCTTTTGCTTACAACAATACGCCATCCGCTTATTTTACCAACACGCTCAACAACCCAACGTTACAGCCTAGTTCTACGTCACAAACGGAAATTGGACTGGATTTCAGGATTTTACAAAACAGAATTGGGTTAGATGTTACGTACTTTGTGTCAAACGAAGGACCACGAATTTTTTCTTTACCAATTTCTACCACCACGGGTTATAGCTCGGCTTTGGTGAACGGTATCAAAACGCAGAAAACCGGCTGGGAAGCAACGCTTTCAGGTTCGCCGATTCGGAACATCGAAGGATTTAACTGGGACATTGTGGCCAATTATTCCACATTTAAAGAAGTGCTTACCGAGATTTATCCCGGTGTAGATGCCCTCAATACATTTTTCAGAGTAGGTGACCGCCTGGACAAATACTATGGTCGTGCTTTTGCAAAAACAACGGATGGTCAGATCATTAATGACGCCTCGGGTCGTCCGATCTATTCGCCTGTCAATCAATTTCTTGGCTATGTGAATCCGAAGTTTGTCTTTGGTATCAATAACAAATTCAACTACCGCGACTTCTCGTTCAGCTTCCAGTTCGACGGTCGCATTGGCGGGGTTATTTCAAATTATGTACAAAAGCAAACCTTCCGTGGAGGCCGCCACATTGATCTCGTTCAGGGCGCTATGGGCGAAGCCCGCTATCAGGACTATTTGGGCAACAGAACATGGGTAGGCGAAGGTGTGCAAGTAGCCAACGGCGCAGCACTAAACTTCGATGCTGACGGAAAAATCACCAATCTGGCGGAGTTGAGTTTTACCCCAAATACCACCAAACAATTCTTACAGGACTGGACGAGCCGCTATTACAATTCGGATGAAGGCAACCTGATGAGCCGCTCGTTTGGCATGCTGCGTGAAGTTGTGATTGGCTACTCAATCCCTCAGGCACTTTTGGGTAAAGGCAAATTCATTCGCAATGCGTCAGTTTCGCTTGTTGGTCGCAACTTGCTCTACTTTGCCGAAAAAACCGACATGGATTTGAATCAGTATCTGACCGATGGATCGTCAGGATTGCAGACACCTTCAACGCGTCGTTACGGAATCAACGTCAATCTTACATTCTGAGGCAGATCGTTTCAAAAAAGACTATCTGGAAAGTGATTCTTCCAGATACTCTTTTGAATCACCGAAATACAAGAATATTTTTTTACTCAAATCAGTCATTCAACATGAAAATAAATAAACACATTCTTCTGGCGATGCTGGCTTTTGGCCTCACGCTGACAAGCTGCGAAAATAGCTTTGAAGAACTTGAAAAAGACCCAAACCGTGCGGTTTCGGCACCTGCTTCGCTCGTATTGCAGGGCATTGAGTTTGACTTGTACGGCAATACCGGACGGCCATTTAGTTCAGAAATGCGCTGGAATCAGTTCTATGCCATAAATTACAACTATTACGGAACCAATGAATATCAGTGGGCGGGCATGCCCAATCACTATTTTACCCTGAAAAATGTGGTAAAAATGGAAGAAGAAGCGCTACGCTCGGGGGCAGCGGAAGTCAATGGATATTCTGCGTTGGGCAAGTTTTTCCGGGCATTTTTCTTTGATCAAATGTCTGTTCGGGCGGGCGATTTGCCGATGAAAGAAGCCCTGGCCGGTGTTGAAAACTTTACGCCTGCCTATGACTCCCAAAAAGATGTGTACGTGCAAATTCTGACCTGGCTCAACGAGGCAAATACTGATTTATCTTCGCTGATTGCCAAAGGTGAAACAACCATTGCCGGTGATTTTTACTTTGGTGGAAATTTGCGCCAATGGCAAAAAGTGGTCAATGCGTTTCAGCTTCGGATGCTGATCCGATTGAGCAAAAAAGAGGCGGATGCTGAACTGGGCATTAAAAATCGTTTCGCAGAAATCCTGAATAATCCCGCCAAATATCCCCTGCTGGAAGGCATGACTGATAATCTGGAATTTAAATCAAATAATTTCAACAAATACCCTTCCAATCCTGACAACTTCGGCTTTGATGCTACCCGTCAAAACATGGCCAAAACCTACATTGATTTGCTGGTAGCGCGCAAAGATCCACGGGTGATGGTGGTGGCCGAGCCGGCTGGTGCTGAGTTAAAAAGCGGAAAACTACCATCTGACTTTACGGCCTACGTAGGCGCAAGTTCCGGCGAAGACCTGACCGACATGGCCGAAAAAGCCGGACGCGACAATGGTTCGGGTTTTGCACCGGGCGTGTACTCGTTTCAAAGCCGTTCGCGCTACTACACTACCTATCAGGGCGAAGCCGTGTTTATTGTGAGCTATCCCGAAATGTGCTTTAACCTGGCCGAAGGAATCAACCGCGGTTGGGCTTCGGGCAGCGCTGAGCAGTGGTACATGAAAGGAATCATGGCGTCGCAGGAATTTTATGGAGTTAAAACCGGCACCCTGAATCTGCGCTATTCACGCACAGGTGGCCGCGACGCCGCCGACTTCGGCACGTTCACGCTGCCTTTTGATTTTGACAGCTATTATGCGCAGCCGCTGGTTAAGTATAGTGGAAATAATCAGGCAGGATTAGAGCAGATTATTACTCAAAAATACCTTGCCTTCTTTATGAATTCAGGCATGGAAGCTTATTTCAATTACCGCCGCACGGGCTTCCCTGCCTTCATGACCGGCGTAGGAACCGGAAATTCGGGCCGAATTGCCCAACGCTGGCAGTATCCGGTGTCAGAGCGGACCACCAATGAGGATAATTACAAAATGGCCATTCAGCGTCAGTTCGATGGAAAAGATGATATTAACGACATCCTGTGGATTCAGAAATAACTGAATACATAGCATAGGTTTGGTTATTTTCAAAAGCGGGGGTATTTTACTCTCGCTTTTTTCCTTCCTTTCTAACACTAGTACACAACGCCTTTTCAGCAGTATTTTACTTATCTTTCTAGTGCTAAAAACCTTCTACAAAATTGAATATCTCATGAAAATAATTCTGATACTCTGCCTGGTAACGCTCTTTATTTGTCCCGCATTTTCTCAAAAAAGGCTTGTCATTATTGGGGTTGATGGCCTGAGCCCCGACGGGATTCAAAAAGCCCCTACTCCCACGCTCGACTCGCTGATTCGTAGCGGAAGCTGGTCTATGCAGGCCAAAGCGGTGTATCCTTCGTCGAGTAGCCCCAACTGGGCGTCTATGATCACGGGAACGTCTCCGGCGCATCACGAAATCTGGTCAAATAGCTGGAAACGAGTCGATATTGCCGAAAAATCGTATTGCGGTGGTGCCAAAGGACAGCTTTTTCCAACTATTTTCCGGGCCGTGCGCGAGCAAAACAAAACGGCAAAAATTGCTACTTTTTACGATTGGGACGATTTTGGACGATTGCTTGAAGATGACGTATGTACCGTAAAAACGGATGCTGCCGGAGAAAATGAAACCACTCGGCTGGCGGCTGAATACATTGCTTCGCAGGCACCACTTTTTACCTTCGTCCACCTGGATCATGTCGATCATGCCGGGCACGAAAGCGGGCACGGCACACCGGCCTATTATGCTTCCGTTACCAAAGCTGACTCACTGATTAACAACCTGATGAATGCCATTCGGACGTCGGGCGTCGCTAACGAAACGGTAGTGATTGTAACGGCAGATCATGGCGGAGTGAACAAAGGACACGGTGGAACAAGTGCTGCTGAAATGACAATTCCCTGGATTATTTCGGGCAAAGGAATAAAGAAAAATCATGAGCTAAAAACGCCGATTGACACCTTCGACACGGCGGTAACGGCGGCTTATGTGCTTAGCGCAAAAGCTTTTCCCTGCTGGACCGGAAAAGCCATTACCGAAGCGATGGTAGAATTTTAAATTTTATCCCTTACTTCACACCGTCAAAAACACGTTGGTTACTCAGTCTCGCACTACCTATGCCCCATTCTGCCCCACAAATACTGGAAGAAATTCAATTTTTATTCGATCAATTTGGGCGTGATCCGTACTACGGAGAGGACGTTTCGCAGTTTGAGCATGCCGCTCAGGCAGCCGAACTTGCCGCCCGCGACGGCTACGATGAAGAAGTGCAGCTCGCTGCATTTTTGCACGATATTGGCCATATGCTCCCTACCGACAACCCCGACGAACTCATGGACACCTACGGTCGGCGCGACCACGAAGGCGTAGCCGCCGATTGGCTGCGGCAGCGCGGGTTTTCTGATAAAGTAGGAGTTTTGATAGAAAACCACGTCAACGCAAAGCGCTATTTGACTTTTAAAAATCCGGCCTATTTTGCTGCACTTTCTGCGGCTAGCGTACAAACGCTGGCGTTTCAGGGTGGGCCCATGCAGGAAGAGGAAGCGCTGGAATTTGAGAAAAATGAGCATTTTGAACTGATTATTCGCATGCGTCGCTGGGACGAAGCCGCCAAAATACTGGATTACAAAACTCCTGCGCTGGATCATTATCTTGAAAAAATCAAACAGTATCTCACTACTCCGCGCTGAATATGAAAAGCTTTTTTTGAAGCAGCTTACACACATGTATTTCCTTTAACCTCATCACGTACCATGAAATCATCCATCATCCTTTTTTCTTTTCTTCTCTGCGCAACGTCGGTTACGCTGGCGCAGAAATGGGTAGCCCATGCGCCCGCCGGAAAAGACTACCTGCGCATCGACAAAACCGGAGCCACCACGCTTCCCAACGGGCGAATCATCACGCCCTACGGAAGGCAGATTACCACCGCACCGCATCCGTATGGCCTGGCTTTGAGCCCGGACGGCAGCTTTGCCGTAACGGCAAATTCAGGAATTAATCCTATCTCCATCAGCATTTTAAAAAATATTCTGCACGAAAATACCTCCGTTCAACAAGTACCTGAAAGTCCACGAACAGATAACGGTGTGCTCGAAGCCTGCTTTATGGGATTGGCCATTACGCCCGATAACAAAACCGTGTACGTTGCCGGTGGCGAAACCAACAGCATTTTTTTGTTTGATCTGGAAACGGGTCAGAAAAAGGCAACTATTTCCTGTGCCCAAAAACAAAACGGGCTGTCGTACTATCACGGCTACATTGGCGATATGGTTTTGTCCAAAGATGGCAGCACATTGTACGCCGTCGATCAGATTGGTTTTCGGCTAATTGTGGTTGATACGCGCACGCAAAAAATCATGCATTCCATTCCTACCGGTCGCTACCCGTTCGGTGTTTGTCTTTCGCCCAACGAGAAAAATGTATACGTGGCAAACGTTGGCGTTTTTGAATACAAACCTTTTACGGATTTGGATAAAAATGACCTGAAAAATACCGCCCACAAATGGCCCTCCACGCGCTACAACAGCAAGGAAATGAAGGAAGGAATTCCAGAAAAAGGCGTACCGGCCCTTGGCGACCCAAACGCACCCGAGGCATTTTCGGTGTGGAGTTATTCTGTCCAAAATCGCAAACCTGTGGTTCGGTCTAAAATCAAAACGGGCATTTTGGTCGGGCAAATGGTCGAAGACTTTCCGGCAGTTGGCGGCAGCAGCCCCAACTCGGTAGTGGCCACAGATCAGCACGTGTTTGTTACCAACGGCAACAACGACTGCATTTCGGTCATTGACATCAGGAAAGATACCGTCGTGCAAACGCTCTTTCTTAATCCCGAGCCCCGTTTGGGTGCGCTTCGCGGACTTATTCCGTTTGGCGTGGCGGTTTCGCCCGATCAACAAAGACTTTACGTAGCCGAAGCCGGAATCAATGCCGTGGCCGTGGTGGACATTCCGACGATGAACATTGTGGGGCATATCCCAACGGGTTGGTTTCCGTCCAAGCTGAAAGTAAGTCCTGATGGTAAAAAACTCATCGTAACCAACGCCAAAGGCTACGGCAGCGGCCCCAACGGCGGCAGTGCGTTTACACTCGGCGCAGAAGGAAGCTACATCGGTAGCCTGATGAAAGGAACGGTTTCGGTAATGGATATTCCGGCAGATGCCGCTCTGCCTGGGCTTACGCAGCGGGTTTTAGATAATAATTTCAAGTTCCAGCAGGTAGCTGCCACCAACGACAACCCCATTCCGCCCTACCCCGGTGCCTACGAATCGCCGATTAAACATATCGTTTTCATAGCCAAAGAAAATAGAACGTACGATGAAGTTTTCGGGCAACATCCCGGATCAAACGGCGATTCGTCGCTTGCCCGTTATGGTCTGCGTCGCGACTTTAGGAGCCGTGATAAAAAACGAACCGTTGTGCGGGGTGATGTAATGCCCAACCATCATACGTTGGCCAGCCAATTTGCCATGTCCGACAACTTTTACTGCGATTCGGACGTCTCAGCAGACGGTCACCGGTGGCTTGTCAATACCTATCCAAACGAGTGGGTAGAAACGGGTACCGCCGCTGCCTACGGTGGGCGGCGCAGCATGCGCGACACGTCACAGGCGCCGGGCAACCTGTCCTTCTACGGATCGGCAGGCAGCATTTACCCAGAAGATTATAACGAGGCCGGATCGCTTTGGGATCAGCTCGACCGAAACGGAAAAGATTTTTACAATTTCGGATTCGGCGTAGAAATGGCCGCAGCGTATTCTGACAGTACCATGAAATACATTGGGGAGCTGTACACGGTCAATTATCCGCTCCCCACACCGCTGTATGACAAATCTTCGCAACAGTTTCCGACCTACAACATGGCCATTCCGGATCAGTTCCGGACGGATATTTTTATAAAAGAATTTAATGAAAAATGGACAGGCCCCGGCAAAACCTTGCCGTCCATGCTCACGCTGATGCTCCCTAACGACCACGGCACCCGCGAGCGCCCGACGGCAGGCTATCCATTTGTAGAAAGCTACATGGCTGATAATGACCTGGCTTTGGGCCGCACCATCGAGTTTTTATCCCAAACTCCCTACTGGAAAAACATGATGATTGTGGTTACCGAAGACGACCCGCAAGGTGGCGTTGACCACGTGGATGCGCACCGTAGTTTGCTGATGGTGATTTCGCCTTATGCCAAAAGAAATTATGTGGGCCATCAGCATTACAGCTTTGGCAGTATTTTCAAAACGTTCTGGCACGTATTGGGCACACCCTATCTCAATCAATACGACGCTACGGCTACCGACATGCGGGATCTTTTTACCGCTCAGCCCGACTTTACGCCCTACCGGGCCGTGGCCGCAGATCCACAAATTTTTGACCCGCAAAAAGCGCTTGATCCCTTCGATGAAAAATTTGACTGGAAAGCCTTCGCAGAATCCGAAGAAATGGACCGCACTGAAACCATGCAAAAACGCCGCGAAGAAGACGACGCCGATCAACGGGCTAAACCTGCAAAAGTGAAGAAGGTAAAGAAGATTCGCCGACCAAAAACGTCACCACGGGATTTTTGAATTTAGCACAAAATAATACATGGATTCATTCCGAGTACGGCCGGGATGAATCCATTTTTTAAGCGGGAATATCTCTCTCAAAATAGAAATAAAAATACATGGCACTTCCAAAACTTGTACTGGTAGTTGAGTTTAGCGTCCACCCTTGCTGGGCGTAGGAATCGAGAAGTGCCTGAAATTCAGGCGTTGATTTCTCAATAATGTGATTGATATTGAAGGTAAATTTGCTGTAATAAATCCGGCTTTCAACTTTATATTCTTTCATTTTGGCAGAGTTTTAAGGATGGTAAGCCACTAATATACAGTAATTCAGAAGGATACTATGCAGGCGAAATATTGATTTTCATTCTGCCCACCCACAAAAACAAAATACGTCCGGGTCATCAACCCGGACGTATTTAAACATATCCATAAAACCAAAACTACATTATGCTCTTTGAGACCATTTGTCGAGTTGCAGCACCTGCACAATCTCGGCTTCGGCCTTATTGAAAGTTTCTTCGTCGCAAGGCTCGCATTCCAGCGAAACCAATAGTTTTTCATCAAAAGTGGTGCGTTCTACCGAAGGATTGAACCCGTACAAACATATAATCTTTATGTGCCTGCCCTCTTTTTTGAAAAATTGTCCGCCGCCTCTACTCTTATAAAAAAGGGGTTGATTCGTCATTCTGTTTTGTTTTTGTCTTGTTTATTTTCTTAAAAATCACTCGTTATGTACCTGTTTGCCAGGCAGGTTTCAGATAGTCAATGGGCCTTACTTCTGCCCATGTCGGCGATTTGGCAGCGGCGGATTCCTGCAAATACAAAGGCAGATTTGTCCGAAAAGCCGCATAAACCGATTCGCCCAAAGCACGCGCTACGTAGTGTTCATGAATGGAATTGACGTAGCGTACAGTCTCCAACAGGCAGTTGTGAAAAAGCCTGAAATCAATATCAGCTTCTACAAATCGCGCAATTTCACGATGGGTAGAGGAAATTTTCAATCGCGCGAAAAGATCCAAAAATGTTGTTGGACTTACTTTCTGCGCCACTTGGGTCCATTCCTGCGGGCCAAACCGTGTCGAGACTTTACCGGTCTTGGTCCGAATGGCCTTAGTGGGGTCTGCCTGCAATCTGCGGCGAGCCGCCTGTACTCGTTGCGTGCGGGTGGTTCGCAAAAACTGCCCGATTTGAGCCTGCCACTCGTGCGGGACATCAATTAATTGCAGGGACGGAATTCCATCTCCTGCCGGTAACGCTGCAAAAGAAAAATGTCCCGGATGGCCCGTAGCTGCAAAAGCAAGAGGGGCCGGATACCAATCATTTGTAACCAAACTCGCAATCCGCATGCGGGCTATCGCTTCGTTGGGCACGCTCCTCCCCTGCACGGCAAGAAAGGCGCTTACACCAAAAAATATGCTATAATAAGCCTGCGGAAATGTCCAGTACAACGCATTGCGATGGAATGTCTCATCTCCATTTTCAGCCGTTTTGCGCAGCGCATATTCCGTGTTCCATGCCTGAATCAACATCCGTTTGGCTGTTTCGGCCTGTACAGGTGTCAGTTTTGGGACAAACTGCCTAAACCTGAACAACTGATTCATTTCATCATCCCGCCGGCGGTGAGCAATGTGCCGATGCAATCCAAAAAAATGGTTCAGAAATACCTGTGCCGGAATTGACCGTCGCCAAAGCTCATCCTGACTATATGAATTTTCTAAGGAAGTATCCATTAAGCTGTACCTTTTTGTATCTCTATATATACCAACGATAGATAGTCCAAAATAATTCCAATTTATAATATATTTATATACTATATTATACATAAAATACAGCGTCCCGACTTTTGACAAGATCAAAGCTCCTTAGTGGTATTCATGAATATACGTTTCTGTCTGATAACACTTTTACTACTCTTTGAAGTTTGGTAAAATGCTTTGAACTGTGATAAAACAACAGTTATGAAATGGAGCTCATATTCAACAGAAACAGCAGGCGTGTATAAATTATATTATATTTATATTATAATCATAGACAAAAAAATCCAGGAAGAAAGTTTCAATTTCGTAAAATTACGGATCTGGCACTTCTTAATTTTTTTGTATTTTTCCTAACTCGCCATTTCGCATAAAAAAAACCGACCCTCCGTCCACAGGGGCAGGTAGGGTCGGTAATGAGGGGATCTCACATACAACGGGCTCTTGCTATGTATGCAGAAAAACCCGGTATCATCCGTTCAGGCTAGGTAAAAAGGGCGCTTTGGGCAGCGTTATGTAGCAGGAGTTTTACCAAATGATCTTTACTCCGGATTTTTTGTAGGCACCAAAACGCAAGTCGGGTGTAATAATAGGAACACCCTCCACAAGCGCGCAAGCTGTCAGGAGTCGCGTGGGCCGGTCGTCGGCGTTCAGTACAATACGTCGGACATCTTCGCCTGACTTTTCCCAAAGGATCTCAACCGAGGTCGGGCTAATGAGCGAGAGATACTTTTGGTATAAAACAGCCGTAGAGGGTAACGTAACGAGTTCAAATCGATCCAGAATTTTCTCAAAGAACCCATGCTCCTGCTTAATCAAATATTCGCCTGAGCGAATCCGGTTTGCCCATTCGAGCAGGCTTTCTGTACTCACAAGACACTCTATATCTTCCTCATTCAACACAAGTAACGCATTATGCGAGAGTTTGGATGGGCAGCGAAACAGAAAATCAAGCGCAGGCGTATCGAGCAGCACACGTTTCGGCATTTTTTTTAAATCTTCCAGCGGCTGCGTGCCCCGGCTCAGATCAGAAATGTGCAGGTTCCAGACATCCGGGCTAACCGATTGTACGGTTTCGCGCACCCATTTATCCCAGGCCGCCTGCGTCATTTTCTTTTTGGGAGGTGAAACAAGTGATTGAACGGGTTCAGCCGGTTTTTCTGCAGACTTCGGCAAGGCTCTCTTTTGAGTTTTTTCCATAACATTTTCCTACCTATCCGTCAGTTTGGGTTTACAAAGACCTCTGGATTTTCATGTCAAAAGTATATATACAACATCTATTTACTAATTATTCAAGAAAAATACCTTTTAGAATCAATAAGTATTTGATATTTTTGTACCACAAAGCAAATATATGTTATTTTTATACTATATGAAAGATTCAACGCTTGATATTTACGAATGCATTGAGTTCCTGATGGAATCCAAAAAAATGACCGTATATGGCCTTAGCAAAACTTTGGGTTTTGAGAAACCCGCCAAGCTATATACCATTCTGAATCGTCGGACAAAACCCAGTTTTGATACCCTTGTCAGTATTACTCGGCGCTTTGAAGATGTAAATGGCGACTGGCTTTTACGGGGAACCGGCGATCCATTTCTTATAAAAAATACCCCTAATACACTCATAACGAATCCTATTACCGAAATAGAGGTACTGCACGAGCGCACAAAAAATCTTGAAAAACAGGTGGCCGACAGGGACGAAGTGATTGATCTTTTGAAGCAGCAGATCATGATTCTACGGGAAGTCATCAATCATTCGCACCATAACTCAGTCGGTGTCTGACCTGCGAAGGCACGTCCTTATACAGGTTGATTTTTGCAGAGCGTTTACCGATTTCACGTACGATAACTCATTTGGTGTTTTTATATTTTAGATATATTATAATAAATACTATTTTACTAAAATAGAGAAATCAAGTGAAGTCCGGCAAACACTTCCTTTTTCTATCTTTGCAAAAAATCTGTGTGTATGCTAACCGACTTCGGGATTCTTTTGCTTTTTATTCTGGCGGGCCTTGGCTTGCTGGGCTTAATTCTTGGCATTGGGCGCTTGCTACGGCCCGACCGACCCAATCCTGAAAAAAACGCTACCTACGAGTCAGGCGAAGAACCCGTTGGAAATGCCAATGTGCAGTTCAACGTTCGTTTTTATGTGGTCGCTCTACTGTTCGTACTTTTTGAAATAGAGCTTATATTTCTTTTTCCATGGGCGGTGGTATTTGGCAATGAGGACCTGATTCAACAGACCGATGGCCGCTGGGGTTGGTTTGCGCTCGCCGAAATGACCGTTTTTGTTGGAATGTTGATTTTAGGTTTGGCCTACGCATGGGTCAAAGGCTACCTTGATTGGGTACGGCCAAAACCGGCAATTCCGGCCACTGAATCACCGGTACCCGCAGCTTTGTATGAGGCTATTAACAAAAAATACGAATCAAAAACTGTAAACAAAACCTAAAAGAAAGGGCTTTTTGAACAATCGTATTCATTTTTTTTCTCCAAAAATTTACTCTACAACAAATAAAGGTATGGTCATGGAACAACCAAAAACCGGCGAGGGCGGAATCATCCTGACAAATGCCGAAGATCTCATGAATTGGGCCCGGCTTTCGTCCCTATGGCCGATGGGTTTTGGGTTGGCCTGCTGTGCCATTGAAATGATGGCAAGTTTTGCGTCCCACTACGACCTCGAACGCTTCGGCATTTTTCCCCGACCTTCGCCCCGACACTCCGACGTGATGATCGTAGCAGGTACGGTTACCTTTAAAATGGCGGACCGCGTGCGGCGCTTGTACGAGCAAATGCCCGAGCCCCGTTACGTAATTTCGATGGGAAGCTGCTCAAACTGCGGCGGACCGTACTGGGACCACGGCTACCACGTCGTCAAAGGTGTGGATCGCATCATTCCGGTGGATGTATACGTGCCCGGCTGCCCGCCACGGCCCGAAGCGCTGATTGGCGGTTTCATGAAATTACAGGAAAAAATTCGTCGCGAACATCCGCTTGCTCCTACCTACCTCATGGAAATTATGGCGAATGAACCCGTTGCGGCCCAATCACCGGCCGTTTGATGGTATCAGTTCGATCTTCCTTATTGGGTTTTCTGACTTTCGTTAAAAAGTGATTCAAATCATTTATTTAGAATTAATTTAAATAAATATTGCAGAATACTGTTTCGGTAGTTAATTTCGCCCTGACAAAAAAATACGCCAACCCATGCATACACAAATAACCGACGGAAACGAGTTGTACCGAACGCCAAAGGGGCGGTCGTGGCAATGTGACGTGACCAACCGGGTGTATATTCAGTTTGAAGGCACCACAATTGCTTTCAAAGTGCAGGATTTTTCCTCTTTTTACCGAAAAGTGGTGGCGGTTAATATTCACGAAATGATTTTCAATCTTTCAGATCAATACGATTTTGAACGCATTGAAGCTCCGCAAAATGGCGTTTCGCTTAAACTTACGCTCTGCGAAATCCTCCAATTACGTGACCTCCTCGACGGCACAAAATTTGCCTTAAAACTCAACAGCCTGCTTCACGAAGTATTCGGTGAAGTCTCGATGGCCTGATCATTTCTTATTTAGTAGATTTTACCTCTTCTGATCTGAGGATGAAAGAAAATCTCTTTCATTTTAGACTAATTCCATATTCGGACCCTTTTGCTAGATTTGAAACTTTTTACCCTAATTTAGCGGTATTAGTTACGTAAGACCGTTTCAAAAAGGCAATTTTACTTTAACCAGCAAAACGAAAATCCATGAAAGATTTAATGAGACTTCATACTTCTTTGAAAGAAGAAATCGAGATTATACTGAATGCGCAGTGCAAAATTGAATCGGATGCATCGCAAAAATACCTCGCGATGGCTTCCTGGCTGGATCGTAATGGATTCGAAAAATCAGCCGGCTATCTGTACGCACAGGCCGAAGAAGAAAGAGAGCATTTTCTCAAAATTTTCCATTACATCAACGAAGTTGGCGGCACGGCCGTAACGCCCGCAATTGGCGAAGTGCAGCAGGAATTTACCTCGTTTAAAAGTGTGTTTGAAATTGCACTTCAAAACGAAATAGCGGTGACGCACGCCATCAACCGCATCATTGCCAAATGCCGCGAGGTAAACGACTATGCTACCGAAGAATTTATGATGTGGTACGTAAAAGAGCAGCGTGAAGAAGAGCACAACGCCCGCCGCGTACTCGAACTGTTTGATATTATTGACGCCGATAGCGCCACGGGCCGATTTGTAATTGACAAAGAAATTGCAAAAATCGGTTCGCCTGAATAAGACAAACTTTATGCAAAAAAACGGGAATCTGCGATCAGGTTCCCGTTTTTTTTTAGTCCATAATAAACTCTTCAAATAGCTTTTTCACATCCCGCTCGCTCACTTCCGCAAACCATCGGTTGGCCGGTTGAAAACACAAAATCGGCGCGTGTTTGCAGCGATCGGTACATTCTATCCGCACAAGTTCGACCTCGTTTTTAAGATCATTCTGCTTGATTTCCTCTTTAAGCCACTTCCGCACATCGCTGTGTCTTCCGCACTTTTTGCCATCACAAACAAATATTGTTTTTTCCGGAAAAGTTAATTTTCCCATAGCCGTTCCCTGATGTTTAGTGGTAATGAAGCTAACAAAAAATGACCTGTTAAGTTCGTTAGTTTGTTGTTTTCAGCACTTTGTTAAGCTCTTTCCAGGTTTCAGAATCACGCAGCACGGCCTCCATATATTGCACAGCCTGCCTCCCAACCAACCGCGCCAACGGTGGCTGCACAAAGCCATACGGATTGCCGCGAGTCAGTTTCAGAATTTTTTCATTGCTCTTCATGATCCGCAATTCGGTTTCAGGGTCTAACACAACGGACTTGGCTTTCAGAAGATTACAGATGTCGTTTTTAGTAACATAATATGGCAAATGAATCTGTACATAATTTTTATCCGATGCATATTTACTCATTAAATAGGAAGGCAGGAAAGAAATTGACGTAACGGTCCCTACTATTGACCCAAATTCTCCTGATTCTTTTTCCATTTTCAGAATCCGTCCGTTTTTTAGTAAAAACTTGATGTATTCTTCCCGGGAATTGATAATTTGAATAAAAATCCGTCGATTTTTTCGGGTTGAATCCGAAATTGCGGTCGAATTAAAAAGTGTCTGATCAAAGTCTTTCAGACTCAGCATTCCTGAATTCTCAAAGTAACCTCCATCAATAAAATGCCCCTTTCCCTGCACCTTTGCTGCGGGACTAAATACAGGGAATCGATTGGTACAGGAAGCAGCATATAAAAATGGTAGCGATTGTGTAGAGTTAGGGAAGCTTAGCAGATCCGTAGAATCAAAGAAAGTAGTATCGAAGGTATCTTTTGACATCCAGACAGAACAGGCAATGCCCCGCTGAATGTGCGTTCCGGCGGAGTTGCCAATCAATGCCGGAAAAAATTTATTGGCGCCCCGTTGCTTCAAATATAACCCAGCCCAAAATTCCCGAAACGACGATTGTAACATGCTCGTATCAGCTTCAATGAAACCATCATAACCCGCCATCGCTCGTTTGGCACGGTCTTTCGGACTGCCCATCCACTCAAAAAATTTCCCTGGCAACAGCTCATAGATCAGGTCGCGGCCCAACAGAAAAGTCAGATCAAGGCTGAGAAAATTGGTACTTCCCAGCTTCACAATATCTTCATGATGAGTGCCCATACCTTTATTTTGAAAACCGGTAAACACCGCATGACCAATAGCTCCTCCCGAGACACCCGACATGGCAACGGTCTGATCCAAAATATTTTGCCCTTGAAAACGAGTCAGCGAATCGAGAATCAACTGATTCCAGATGTTGGCTTTCAAACCTCCTCCAAAAGAAGAAATATAAAAAATAGTGGATTTATTTTTAAAATGCGCATTTACATCCTTTGCGAAAGTGGCTTGTGAAATTGTACGGGCCGGATTTTCCGGAATCGTTTCCAGCAGATGCAGATTGTTGCCAATAGTTCCGGCCACTATGGCCCACACGATAAGCAGCGGCACGCGCTTTGGCAGTAGCCACACAAAAAAGAATTTCCCTGCACGACTTTTGTATTTTATCTCAGGCTGTCGGTAGTAAAAATAATGTTTGAGTGGAATGATAAAAAAGCCATATAGCAGAATGCATTGAGCCAATAGAATAACAAGAGGATTGAAGAAAAAAACGGCCCGATGCGCTATCAGAATAATACTTAAACTAAAAAAACCACATCCAGCTATGGCATACAAAAAATGCAGATCATTGCCCAAAACAGAACTTTTTCTGAACAACCGAATGGCCGAATAAAATACCGCTGAACTGTACATGAAGGCATAGAAGCCCCCAAAAGTATAGCCTGACCATCCGAAGTTTTGGATACTAAAAGCCGTTGCCACAAGCGTTAAAAACCAGAAGACAAATGTTGCCCGAATGAGGTTTTGTTGATGCCGCTTGGTTTTATTTGCAAATGTTGCAAAAAGCAGCCGGTAGCTGCCCAGGCAACTGACCACGTAGAGGGCAATTTGACCCCATTTCCAAAGCATTATATTTTTTTCCTGTCCCGAAAAAAGAAGTACCGTCCGGGCGTGCACCTGCACCAAAACGTAAAAAACAGACATTAGCAGCAGCAATCCCCAAAGATTGCGCAGGTGAGCAACCAGAAAAGTGGCGAATGAATCTCTTTGCTGCTGACGTACTTTCTGCTGATTTTCATGATCTTTATACGTAATAAATCCCCAGCCCCAGGCAACTTTTTTCATTTGCCACTGAATGGTCCCGGGATGGTCGCTTTTGTATTCAAGATAAATGGGGTAATGCGACAAAATGAACGTAAGACTGAGAAGCAGCCCTGCAAATAGTAAAAAATTAACCGGAAACGTTAGGCTCTCATATTCAGACGTATCCAGCAAATCAATCAGGATAGTATCGCTTTGGTCCAAAGCAGTAATAAACACCAAAAGTGCGCACATGAGCAGGCTAATGCGGGATGCGCTCAGAATACTCATCAGCCGGGACTGGCGATTTTGCAATTTTTGCAGCAAGAATTTCATACGTTGGGAGAGTTTAGGAAGGTTGGATGGTTTTTAAGTAAAAGAAGAGTTAATAGTAAAAATAACTTCCTGATTTTCAAACCATTTTTTATCCGTTGGTATAGGTAATTTTCAGGAAAGCTGGTTTTTAAAAAAAAATATGCTGTCTGATGTTGCGTTCAAAAATCAACATTGAATACGCAACTGCTACAAACCCACGGATTGATTAACTTTGTAGTTATGAACTTTACAGACATCTGCCACGTACTCACCAGCCATTTTGGCGAGGATTTACTTCTTGAAACTGCTGAACAGGCAGCTCAGCCATTTCTGGTCATTCCAACCAATCGCCTTGCCGACGTTGGAGAGTTCCTGTTTTGCGATGAGCGGCTTTATATGGATTATCTGGCCAATGTTACGGCTCTTGACAACGGCCCGACGGTAGGTACGCTGGAAGTGATTTATCATTTTAACTCCCTGGTGTATGGTCATACGCTGGTGCTCAAAGTAGTCGTCCCCCGCAACAATCCGCCGGAGCCGTTGCCTGTGGTTCCGTCGCTTACGCACCTTTGGCGTACCGCCGACTGGCACGAACGCGAAGCCTTTGATCTGATGGGGATTCATTTTGAAGGACATCCTGATTTACGCCGGATTCTGCTTCCAACCGATTGGGAAGGTCATCCGCTGCGAAAAGATTATGAAGAACAAAATACGTATCACGGCATTACAGTTAAATACGAAAACCGAAATACGCCCGAGTAAACTCCGGCACGAAGTTTATGAAGTGTTTTCCATGAGTTTAATGAAATGAATTAGGAGTATGAAAAAATATTTTTTGACGTGGATCTTTACAGCAACCTTCCTCATCAGCGGTATCATTCCCGCCTTCGCTCAGCCTGACTCCGTTGTCATTACAGGGCGCATCCAAAACCTCACCCCGGCTCTTTACCGGCAGGCGCCCGTGCTGACGTTTACGCGCAACAACCTGCTGCAACCCCAAAGTGAACTTACCCGATTGGCACCTTTGCAGGCCGACGGGTCATTTCGGGTAGCACTGCCTTTAATTTATCCGCAGGAAGAAGTGTATCTGGACTACGGCGGCAAAGTGTATACTACGTTTCTGGCTTCTCCGGGTACGGTCCAACTGACTTTTGACGCCGATTCGCTGTACAACGCATCCCGCCTGTTTTACTTTGCGGGAGTTAATGCGCAAGCCAATAATCAATACATTCAATACTTAGCCGAAGAAGCCCGACTGTTTAAAGAAAACAAACGGAATGGAGAGGCATTTATGAATACTTTTTTTCATCTGAATCCCAGTGAAGCACAACGAGCCTTAGAACGGCGGGCAGAATTGCGACTTTCGGCCTTGCTCGTACTGTCACAAACGGGCGGTGCAGCTCCCGAACTGCGAAACTGGATTAATTCAGTGGTACTGGATGAACAACTTACCTTGCTTTATGACTATTCGCTGGCCAACGATGTGGCCGTTTCCGCAATCAAGGATAGCCTGAACCGCCTGACGCAGGGAGTTATGTCTTTTCAACGAGTGCAGTGGATGGATCGTTTGGGTGAATATGCCGACCGCCAAATGGAAAAAAAGCTGTTCTACAATCCGACACAGGCAAAATCACTGCCCATAACTAAACTTGCCACTTTGCTCAAAACCTATGGCCGCGAGCTTAGTGTTGCTGATTTGCAACGCCTTGATGCGATTATTGAAGAAGGAAGCGCAACGAGCGAAGGATTGGATTTTTTGAGTGCGCTCTACCGCAAAAACCGTCGGACGATGGATCTGTTGACAATGATCGAGAAAAAAGACCGGACTTTTGATGAAGAGCTGGGAGCCTCCGCAGCCGCCCTGCTCAATGCCCGGGCTTTTGTTCAGGGTTTTTATGAACTTTCGCTCGACGAGAAAACCCTGCTGCATACGTATTTACAGGAAAAAATTAACGAAAGAACCACGCAGCTTTCTCTGGACGAGCTGTATCAGCTGGAAGTAAAAGATAGCGTGTACATCAAAGCCGTCCAGCATCGCAACGATCTGAAAGCAGCACCTACGGAAGTACTGAGCGGCATTTGGATGGCCAAATCAGAACAAAACGGCGGTAGCTGGTTCAACGACATTCAGAAGTTATATCAGGGCAAAACCCTGTATGTGATCAAATGGAATTTACTGGATCAGGCCAGCCGAAGTCAGATTTTGTACGCACCTGCCCTGCGGGCGCAACTACCGGCTGACGTTGAGTTTTTGTATGTTCATTTACCCAATGCCGAATTGAACGACAAAGAAGACCTGTGGAAACAATACATTGTTCGAAATAAAATTAAGGGGATACACCTGTACATCAATGAGTCGCAGGCTACGCAGTTGCTGTTCAAACTGAATCCGCTGGCGTTTCCCTCTTTCGCCATTATCCGACCCAATGGCAAATATTTCAGCCGCAATGCCCCCGCGCCCGACAACGGTCAACAAGCTGCCGAAGCGCTGCTGAAAGCACGACAAACCCGTTAACAAAAGGTCCGGTCACTAGAAACACCGGGCCTTTTTTATATTTTATCTACCCAAATCCGGTTCTGTGCATTAACTTTGTGGAATTTTTGGGCGTACCCCTCCCGGCAAGTGCTTTTTCAAATTCTGAAAAAGTCGGGAAATACGCCCGGAAAGTAAGAAAAACATACGTACTACCTATTCAAAAATTTTTCTACTACTGTGCCAAAAAATCCGAATATCAAGTCCATTCTTATCATTGGTTCAGGTCCTATTGTCATTGGCCAGGCCTGTGAGTTCGATTATGCCGGTTCGCAGGCAGCCCGGTCGTTGCGGGAAGAAGGAATTGAGGTCAGCCTCATCAACTCCAACCCGGCCACGATCATGACCGACCCCATCAATGCCGATCATGTGTACCTGCTTCCGCTCGAAAAAAAGTACATCGTCGAGATTCTGGAAAAGCACAAAGCCTCAGGAAATCCAATTGACGCCGTTTTGCCAACTATGGGAGGCCAAACGGCGTTAAATTTAGCTATTGACTGTGACAAGGCCGGTATTTGGAAAAAATATGGCGTTGCCATCATCGGGGTTGACATTAAGGCTATCGAAACCACCGAAGACCGCGAGAAATTTCGTCTGAAAATGCTGGAAATCGGCGCCAATGTGTGCCAGGGCCGCACGGCCCGTTCGTTTTTGGAAGGAAAAGAAATTGCGCAGGAGATCGGCTTTCCACTCGTTATTCGTCCATCCTATACCCTTGGAGGAACCGGAGGTGGTTTTGTCAATAAAGCCGAAGACTTTGACCGCGCCCTCACCAACGGCCTGCACGCCTCGCCTGTACATGAAGTACTGGTTGAGCAAAGTGTGATGGGCTGGAAAGAATACGAGCTGGAATTGCTCCGCGATGGCAACGGGAACTTCATCATCATTTGTTCGATCGAGAACTTTGACCCGATGGGCGTTCACACCGGCGATAGTATTACGGTAGCCCCGGCCATGACGCTGCCTGATACACTGTATCAGAAAATGCGCAACCTGGCCATCAAGTGTATGGCCGCCATTGGAGAGTTTGCCGGCGGATGTAACATTCAGTTCTCCGTTAATCCGGAAAACGATCAGATCATTGTCATCGAGATTAACCCACGGGTATCGCGGTCTTCGGCGCTTGCGTCAAAAGCTACGGGCTATCCGATTGCTAAAATTGCCGCAAAAATGGCGATTGGCTATAATCTTGACGAACTAATCAACCCGATTACAGGCACTACTTCGGCCTTTTTTGAACCCAGCATCGACTACGTAATCGTAAAAGTGCCCCGTTGGAATTTTGACAAGTTTCCAGGTGCTGACCGCTCGCTAGGTCTGCAAATGAAATCGGTTGGAGAAGCCATGGGCATTGGCCGCAACTTTCAGGAAGCATTGCAGAAAGCCTGTCAGTCACTCGAAATTCGTCGCAATGGCCTGGGTGCCGACGGTCGTGAAGTTCGGGATCAGGAAAAAATCAAGCATAGCCTGGCCAACCCCAGCTGGGACCGCCTGTTCCATATTTATGATGCGTTCAAAATCGGACTTTCCTTTAAGTCAATTCAAAGTTTAACCAAAATTGACCCCTGGTTTTTACGGCAAATTGAGGAATTGATTGAACTGGAAAACGAGGTTCAACGCTACGAATTGGACACTCTGCCACACGAGCTTATGCTCAAAGCCAAGCAAAAAGGCTACGCTGACCGGCAGTTGGCGCATTTGCTGGGTGTCAAAGAAAGCAAGGTGTATGACCGTCGCAAAGAATTGGGAATCAAGCGTGTGTACAAATGTGTAGATACCTGTGCCGCGGAGTTTGAAGCCAAAACTCCCTACTACTACTCAACTTTCAATACATCACAAGAGATGCCCGACAACGAGTCGATTGTGAGTGACAGAAAAAAAGTAGTGGTGCTTGGCTCAGGTCCCAACCGCATAGGGCAGGGCATTGAGTTTGACTACTCATGCGTGCACGGTGTATTGGCTGCCAAAGAGGCCGGCTACGAGACCATTATGATCAACTGTAACCCCGAAACGGTTTCGACAGATCCGGACATTTCGGATAAACTCTACTTTGAACCGGTATTCTGGGAACACGTGTTTGACATAATCGAACACGAAAAACCCGAGGGAGTTATCGTGCAGCTTGGCGGCCAAACCGCGCTGAAAATGGCCGAAAAACTCGAAAAATACGGTGTAAAAATTATCGGCACCAGCTACCACTCACTCGACTGGGCCGAAGACCGGGGCCGCTTCTCGGCGCTTTTGCAGGATTTAGGTATTCCGTATCCTAAGTTCGGAACCGTGCGTACGTCTGATGCTGCTGTCGAACTTTCGCGTTCGCTGGGCTTTCCGCTGCTGGTTCGGCCAAGCTATGTACTGGGCGGACAAAGCATGAAAATCGTGATTAACGAGCAGGAACTGGAACAGCATGTGGTCAAGATTCTGCACGATATTCCTGACAACAATATCCTGCTTGACCACTTTCTGGAAGGTGCCATTGAGGCCGAAGCCGACGCCATTTGTGATGGTGAAGATGCCTACATCATTGGCGTCATGGAACATATTGAGCCCGCAGGAATTCACTCCGGCGACTCACACGCAGCCCTGCCTCCCTTTGATCTGAGCGAAGATGAAATCCGTCAGATCGAAGAGCATACGCGAAAAATTGCCCTCGCTATGAGCGTGAAAGGACTCATCAATGTGCAGTTTGCCGTCAAAAATGGCATTGTGTACGTGATTGAGGCCAATCCAAGAGCTTCTCGTACGGTGCCTTTTATCTGCAAAGCGTATCAGGAACCTTACGTAAACTATGCGACCAAGCTGATGTTGGGAGATAAAAAAGTTTCCGACTTTACTTTCAACCCAGTCAAAAAAGGATGGGCAATTAAGATTCCGGTTTTTTCTTTCAATAAATTCCCGAATGTAAATAAGGAACTCGGTCCCGAAATGAAGTCAACCGGCGAAGCCATCTATTTTATTGATGACTTGCAGGACGATTTCTTTCAGAAAATCTATGCCGAGCGAAATATGTATATGAGCCGGTAAGTGCAGTTTTGTTTTGCTGATAAAAAAGCCTCCGCTGATGTGGAGGCTTTTTTTATGTTGTAACCATCTTAAACGTTTTTCAAATTAGTTTTTTTAATATCTTTCCGCCCTTTGGAATATTTACCTGTCATTCTACAAGTAAAACTTCCCAATGGAGTCCAGAAACCATGCAAACGGGGCGAAACTGAAAAGCCAAATGAGTAAGAAAATTTTTAATTCTTGTGATGAAAATGAAAAAAATCCTCCTGAGTCTTGCTCTCGTAGCAGGCATGTCCATGTCTTTATCTTCCTGTTACACCTACACCGTTGTGGTAGGTAAAGGCTCACAAACGGGCGTGGAAGTTAAAAAAATGAATCATTATTTGATCTATGGTCTAGCCCCGGTTGGTGTGGCAGATCCCAAAGTACTTGCCGGTGGAGCAACGGACTATGATGTAACAATCACACATACATTTATAGATGGCCTGATCAATGCCATCACGTTCGGAATTTATACACCTACCACCACGATTGTAAAAAAATAACGATTCTCAAAAAAAGGCAGTCCTGTCCACTTATGGATGGGACTGCCTTTTTTACAACATATGGAAATGAAAAAATTATCTGCAATTATAGGCATAGTACTTATTCTGTACTCAGTTATTTCAACAGCGCAATACGCCATGCATTACTCGTTACTTTCTGAGTATGGCAAAGGATTCGTTTGGGGTAAACTTCTGATTTTATCTATCGGTATCGCGCTACTGTACTTTGGTTTAATTCCAAAAAAGCTTAGTTCAAAAAAATAGAACAGCCTGAAAATTTCGCATTTTACAAACAATATCAGACTTAATTTCTCTCACTTAAAACCTTAATCAACCAATTTCCCTGGTTGCGGACGCGTCTCTTGTTTTCCTGCTTCAAAGACAGCTTTTTCTTGGTTTTTATTTAAAAAAATAAGAAGGAAATGTATTTTTAAGAAATATAAACCTATTTCAGCACTCTCCTTAGACACATTAATTTTGACCATGATGAAAAATTACATCACCAGCATCTTCCTTCTTCTTGTTCTGGGACAATGCACACAACATGCCGAAACCACTCAGAAATCCATGATAAAAAAAGAAAACTGGTGGAAAGAAAGTATCATTTATCAAATCTACCCTCGCAGTTTTAAAGATACCAACGGAGATGGCATTGGCGATTTGAAAGGTATTGTTGAGCAATTGGATTATATCCAAAACCTTGGAGTTGATGCTATTTGGCTGAATCCGATTTATAGCTCGCCTAATGAAGATAACGGCTACGATGTCAGTGACTATCGAGCCATACAGCCTGATTTTGGCAGCATGGATGATTTTGATACACTACTTGCTGAAATGCATAAACGCGGCCTGAAATTGATTATGGACGTTGTCGTCAATCATAGCAGTGACGAACACGAATGGTTTAAACAATCGAGAAGTTCCAGAACAAGCCCCTTTCGACAGTACTATCATTGGTGGCCCGCCGAGAAAGGAAAACCGAACTATCGGTATAGCTTATTTGACACCAAAGGCGATGCCTGGAAATATGACTCGCTGACTGATGCCTATTACCTACACTATTTCTCACAAAAACAGCCTGATTTAAACTGGGAAAACCCCAAACTTCGGCAGGAGATTTACGACATTATGACTTTCTGGGCAGAAAAAGGAGTTGATGGGTTTCGTTTAGATGCCTTTCAGTTTGCAGCAAAGGATACCACCTTCCCGGCATTTCCCACAGGTTTTGAGAAGAATTTTATTGATTATTATGCTATGCAGGAAGGTCTGCATCTTTATTTAAAGGAAATGCATAAAGAAGTTTTTTCTAAGTATGATGTCATGAGCGTAGCGGAAGGCGCCGGGAGAAATTTTAAGGATGCTCACGAACTTGTTGACGAAGATCGAAACGAGCTTAACATGGCATACGCTTTTGAGGGTGTAGATCTCGCAAAATATGAGGGGTATTCGTTGGTAAACTTTAAGAAAGTTTTTTCTCGTTGGGACAGTGCTTTTTCTGAAAAAGGCTGGTTGTCAATTTTCCTTGCAAACCATGATCAGGCCCGGCTTGTCAGCCGGTTTGGAAATGATAGCCCTGCCTATCGCGAAGCCTCTGCAAAACTTCTCAATACGTTTATACTCAGCATGCGGGGCACGCCATACTGCTACTATGGCGACGAATTGGGAATGACCAATCAGACATTTAAGCGCATTGATCAATACCAGGATATTGCCGCGCGAAATGGGTATCAGAAGGCATTGGCCGAAGGAGAAGACATGGAGTTGTATATGAAAAAACTCAATTTTGGTTCGAGAGATCACGGCCGTTCACCCATGCAATGGAATGCCTCTGCACAGGCAGGCTTTACGAATGGAAAGCCCTGGTTGCCGGTCAATCCAAATTTCAAGAAAATAAATGTTCAGTTACAGGAAAAAGACCCAAATTCTGTTTTGAATCATTTCAAAAAGATGACCGCTCTGCGAAAAGAAAACCCCACGCTGGTGTATGGCCGTTATACTCTGCTGTCTCCCGATCACCCTGCTATTTATGCCTATACGCGTTCGTGGGAAGGCACTCAATTTCTGGTTCTTCTGAATTTTTCAGATCAAGCGTCCAGTCTAAACCTCCCAATGGATATATCTGATGCTCAACAGCTTATTTCTAATACTGATCAGCTTGTCCGCAATGGCACTGCTGTTACTTTGAGTCCGTATCAATCGGTAATTCTAAAAATCAAGTAATGAATTTTACCCAAATAAGTACTTACGGTTCTTTTACCTAAACACATGGAAACTAGCCTGACCACAATTGAGGAGTACATCGCCCGCTGTCCCGAATCTGTGCAGCCACTCCTGCAAATTGTCCGTCAAACCATCCGGGGAGTAGCTCCTGAGGCAACTGAAACCATCAATTATGGCATACCGACTTTTGTTCAACACGGCAACCTTGTCCACTTTGCAGCTTGTAAAAATCACCTGGGTTTTTATCCGGGTCCCTCAATAATTAAGGAGTTTGCAAAGGAGTTGGCCCCTTACACGACATCCAAAGGCTCGGTTCAGTTTCCATACACAAAGTCGCTTCCACTCGACCTGATTGCTCAAATTGTTCAGTTCAGGGTAGAGGAAAATGTGTATAAGTTTTCGAAGAAAGTGAAGAAGAAATAAGCGGGAAGAAGGGGTGCATTTTGTGGGCAAATAACATTTTATTATTTCAGTAATTATTCCAAATCATTTTTCCTGTAAAAAAACATTATGAAATCAATTCTCCTATTTTTACCTGCCCTGCTTTACCTTACTTCCTGCACCGAAACTGGCGGCACTGCCAAGGCGATTACTTCCTCCGAAAAAACTAGTAATGCACCTGAAAAATCAACAGACGCCGCAAAGACATGGTTAATAAAGGCAATAGAAGGACATTTTAATTCGGAAAATTTTCCGATGGAAAAAATAACAACGCCGACCTATGTCGAGTATAAATCTGACGCCACCAATGTAGACATGGATGGAGGACTGAGTGTGGAGGAATTTACAAAAAAATGGAAATCGACCTTTAACCCGGCTTTGGCTGGGATCGGAACTGGATTTTTGATTTCCGGGCAGGATTATGGGAAAATTAAGGTTACAAGCTGCGTTCTGATTAAGGAGTTAAATGAAAAACGGAGACTATACAAGGTCATACTTGATGACCCGGAATTAAAAGAAAGCTATACCCGGGAAATTTTGGTTGGACGTAACGGTAACTCTTTTTTGATAGAAGACGTCAGGGAGTAATGTACCAAAAAGCAATGACCTACCCCGACTTCCATACTCATTCAATTCCCTCTGTCGGAATGTATAATTGGATGGTTGACGAATGGCTGGCAGACCCCAAACCGCCTTCCGCCCTGGTGTCAGTAGGAATCCATCCGTGGTATGTTGCTGCTCATGAACTGAATGTACATTTGCAACGGCTCGAAGAGATAGCCGCGCTGCCACAGGTGCGCTGCATTGGCGAGTGTGGGCTCGATCGGCTCCAAGGGCCGGCACTGCCGCTGCAGACAGAAGCGTTTCGGGCGCAGGCGCTTTTGGCAGAAGAAGTTCAAAAACCAGTGGTTATCCATTGTGTACGGGCACATCAGGAACTACTTGCGCTGCACGCTGCCCTAAAACCTGACGTGCCCTGGATTCTGCACGGTTTTGTACAGAAACACCAAACGGCGCTTCCATTCATTCAACACGACTTTTACTTTTCTTTCGGGGCGGCTTTGCGTAATCCGCAGTCGTCGGCAAGTCGGGTGTTGCCGCTTATTCCCATGAACAGGGTTTTGCTGGAAACCGACACCGCTGACTGTTCCATTCAACAGATTTATGAAGCGGCCGCAGAGCGGCTTTCTCTCCCGGTAGAAGTGTTGGTTGAAAAAATCTTCACTACATTTGCCGCTATTTGTGGAAAATTTTAACAATTCATGCAAGATTTAACCTGGCTGTCGCGCACGCAATTGCTTGTGGGCGAAAATGGAATTTCTCAGCTTCAAGCGGCTCATGTCCTCATTGTCGGGCTGGGGGGTGTAGGCTCTTTTGCGGCAGAATTTTTAGTTCGTGCCGGTGTGGGAACGCTCACAATTGTGGATGGCGATGTAGTAGACCCTACCAACCGAAACCGGCAGCTACCTGCCCTTGCCACCACGCACGGCCAACTGAAAGCCACGCTCATGACGGAGCGGCTTCTCGCCATTAATCCTGAACTGAACCTGACAACGATCTCCGAGTTTTTGACCCCCGACAAAATCGAGGAGGTACTATCGCTCGCATCGTATACGTACGTCATGGACTGCATCGATAGCGTCACGCCAAAACTTATCCTGCTGGCAAGCGCCTATAAGAAAGGTCTGCCGATTGTGAGTTCGATGGGTGCAGGCGGAAAGATGGACCCGACCTGCCTCAAAGTCAGTGACTTGTTTGACACCTATCAGTGCGGATTTGCCTACTATATCCGCAAGCGCCTTCGGCGGCTCGGGGTGGATCGGGGAATCAGGGCAGTGTTTTCGACCGAAGAAGTGCAGGAAGATTCGCTGATAATGACCGATGGAAGCAATTTTAAACGTTCAGCTTACGGGACGATTTCGTACATTCCAGCGGCCTTTGGCGGTGTATGTGCGTCGGTGGTGCTGCGCGAATTACTGCAACGCCCGGTGGCATTGGCACAAAACCCGCTGATAAATTCGAAAAAAGAAACGAAACGCCGAAATAAAATCCAACCGGACGAAATGAAGGAAATTTGGTAAACAGCTAAAAAAAATGAATGAATTGTTTGCCTACTTCGACCAATTCTACCCGCAGACACCGGAAGCGAAACTGGCGCTTGCCGGGGTTTGTAACGTAATTTTTCTAAAAAAAGGAGAAATTTTACAACCCATCGGGCATACCTGCAAGACCATCTATTTTATAAAATCAGGGGTAGCCCGAATCTATTATTACAAAGATGGCACCGACATTACAGAATACTTTGCCTTTGAAAATAACCTGATTGTAAGGGTCGAAAGTCTGTTTACAGGCATGCCGTCAAAAAAAGCAATTCAAATTTTGGAGGACGCCGAAATGGTGGCTATTCAGGCTACTAGTCTTTTTGAACTTTACGACACTTTTCCACGGATTGAACGACTTTTTCGCCTGATTTTTGAAGCCGCTCATGTCGAAACCATCCACCGCATGGAAAGTATTCAGTTTCATACAGCCGAAGAACGGTATCAGGCCTTGCTTCTTCATCCTGACATTATTCAGCGAATTCCCCTCAAACACATCGCTTCCTACCTCGGAATCACGCAGGTGAGCCTGAGCCGAATCAGGGCGCTGCGAAGGTGATTATTTAACATTTGTAAAAGGAATCGGTACCTCAAACGGGGACATTTGTAAACAACCTTTTGGAGCTTTACTATGTCCCTTGTAATACCGATTTCACCGCTCACAGCTCGTCAGGGCCTGAAAGAAAACTGGCAACAATTTACGCTATTGGTCATAATCAACGGCTTCGTAGGAGGAATGGTTGGACTGGAACGCACCATTTTGCCCCAACTAGCCGAACAAGAATTTGGCATTGCTTCAAAAACAGCGATCCTATCGTTTATTGCTGTTTTCGGACTGACAAAAGCCATAACCAATTATTTTACCGGGCGGCTTTCTAACCGTTTAGGACGAAAAAATTTACTGCTCGTTGGATGGGTATTTGCCCTTCCGATTCCATTTATGCTAATTTATGCAACCACCTGGAACCATATTGTTTGGGCTAACATTCTGCTAGGTCTGAGTCAGGGATTAACATGGAGCAGCACTGTACTCATGAAAATTGATCTCGTGGGCGACAAAGACCGTGGATTCGCAATGGGTCTCAATGAGTTTTCGGGCTATTTGGCCGTTGGACTTGTTGCTTTTTTATCGGGCCTCACCGCTACTCATTTCGGCATCACGCCTTATCCGTTTTATTTGGGAATAGTCATTTCCATTTCAGGCTTTGTTTTAACACTTTTTTGGGTAAAAGATACGTTGAGGTTTGTTTTGCAGGAAAGCGCTAAAAGCGTTCAGGAAAAAGTATCGAAAGTTTTTCTTGAAACTACATTAAAGAATAAAACCCTCAGCGCTGTCACGCAGGCAGGATTGGTCAACAACCTCAACGACGGAATGATGTGGGGCCTTTTGCCCGTCTTGCTTTTTGGACTACATTTTCCCGCAGCGCAGGTAGGAATTCTGACGGCAATATATCCGGCAGTTTGGGGAATTAGTCAACTTTTTACCGGGAAAATGGCCGATATATATTCCAAAAAAGCCATGCTTTTCCAGGGAATGCTCGTGCAGGGCATTGCCATTATTTGTATTCCTTTAAGTAGCAATTTTTACGTGTTGGGACTTCTTTCGGGTGTTTTAGGCCTGGGAACGGCACTTGTGTATCCTACATTTCTGACAACAATTGCTCAGGTTGCCAATCCCAGCCAACGTGCCGAGAGTATTGGCACATTCCGCCTGTGGCGGGATTTGGGCTATGTATTTGGCGCCATCATTTCGGGAATCACCGCAGATGCTTTCGGAATTCTTTCTGCCATTTTTTTAATTGGTGGATTAACAATCCTTTCGGCAATTGTGATTCAGGTACGAATGCCCTCGAAAACATAACTTTCAACTCCCCTCATTTGTGCCTGAACCAACAGGTTTCGTCCGAAGTTTGATAGGCTTTAAAAACCGTATTTACCGGCACTCCGTGACGCAGACGATCCGAAAAACGGGTACGTGCGAGATAATTAAACGCTCCCATGTCTCCTGTGTAGGCAGTAGTATTGTTGTGATTATACTGAGTATGAATGTGATGCAATGCTCCGATACATTCAGTCATCACAGCGCGGCTACCGCCGATAATTCCGCAGTTGAGCAAAGGAGAATCTTTCCATTTCTCTTCAAACTGGGCATAGTCCGCAATTTGGCTACGGAGATGCGTGGAATGTGCTTTCATCCAGTCATTATCCAAATTTTTGGGTTCATCACCACAAAAAAGAGTGGTTGGATGTAAATAAAAGTCAGGATCAGTAAACGGATTTTTGAGCACCACTACATCCGATACATCCGTAAAAAATACATGGGCAATTTGCGGTCCTTCACGTTGCAAAAATTCGTGATATATCGTGTAGCGATATACGTTAGGATTCCATCGGGTATCGTACGAAATCCGAACCAACCGCAGATGCGCACTTTCCATAGACTCACAGAGAGCAGGACTCAGATTGTTATGAAAAAGAACGCCCCGCAACTGCAACCGACGAAGGGAATCAGCCCATGCCAAAAATGGTTCAGGATCGTTATCAGGCAGTATTTCGGTACGATTTACATCAAAGACACCCGTAATCAGGCAAGCTGCGATGAGGTTTTGTCCGGCAGAAGTATCCTCTTTTTTCATGAACTTTTGAAGAATTAAACTAGTCGGCTTTTCATTACGGCACACGTACTGTTCGGGATATTTCGGTAGTAAATGTAGGTTTTGAGATCTACTTTTTTAACGTTGAAATAAAGAGAGGCATGCTCAAAAAAGTGCGCATCAGCCGCATATTCCCGCTGGAATTTCAATTGGGTAAAAACCTCTTTCCGGCCAAAGAGCGTCGCAAATAAAATGCACTCATCTACATGAATCAGTTGGTTATGATCATTTTTGTCAGGCACGTAATAATCATATTCTTCATCCACCACAGTTTCGGTAGTTGAAGCGATCAAATCGGCGTATTCCATTTCGTTCAGGCAGGCCGACAGATGATTGGGTTTGTACTCATCATCGGCATCGAGCATCGTGATATAGGCACCATTACAGATCAAAATTCCGCGATTGATAGATTCCGATTGTCCGCGATTGGAGTGCCGCAGGTACACAATTTGCTGCTCATGCGAAATACAATAATCCAAGAGGTCGGCATGCGTGTCGTTGCGGCTGCCGTCGTCGATTATTATCAACTCAAAATCCTGAAACTCCTGATTCATTACGGAGTCCATAGCCCGCTTGATGAGCCTGAAATCAGTATTATAAACCGACATCAGCACGGATACTTTTACAGCACTAGTTACCACTTACTTTTTAACGTTATGATTCACAGGGGGTTTACTCTTTACCAAACCACAATTAACAAAAGTTTGGCAGACTGTAAAGCGGTTGTTTGTCTTAATGTTTAGAAAAAAAGCTGTTTTCTTTTCATTTTTCTTCGAATTTCCTGCCTTTGATTGAGTTCATAAACCAATACTTGGCAATGTGCTCAGAATGTTGGAAATTTAAATTGAAACAACTCCATAAAAACAATGCTGGAACATGTCATAGAAGCCCGTAAAGCAAGTATTGGTCCCGGAATGGACGTTCGTCGCATTTTGCCTTTTCGGTTACGTCGCATGCTGGGCCCCTTTATATTCATGGATCATGCCGGGCCCGTCACGATTCAGCCCTCGGCTGCTACTAAAATGGATGTTTTGCCACATCCGCACATCGGTCTTTCTACGGTTAGCTACTTGTTTGGCGGACAGGTGACACACCGCGACAGCACCGGCGCACAGCAGATTATCCGGCCGGGCGAAGTAAACTGGATGACCGCCGGAAGCGGAATTGCTCATTCTGAACGATTTGAAGACCCCGCTACTCTTGCCGGCGGAACCCTGGAAATGATTCAAACGTGGGTGGCGCTTCCTGAAAAAGACGAAGAAGCTGCTCCTTCTTTTGACAACTACCAACCTCATCAATTGCCAATCATAACGGATACGGGTGTTTGGATGCGGCTGATTGCGGGCGATGCCTTCGGACTCAAAAATGATGTAAAAACGCATTCCCCACTGTTCTATCTGCACGTTGTTTTGCAGCCTGGCGCCCGGTTTGGCTTACCCACAGGGCCTTCTGAGCGTGGTATTTACATTGCCAAAGGCAGCGTGGAGGTTTCAGGAACGACCTATCCGGCCGGCCAATTACTCGTTTTTTCAGCCGGAATTGACCCGATCATTCAGGCAAATGAAGCTACTACCCTACTGATGCTCGGGGGCGAACCACTCGGCGAACGTTTTATTTGGTGGAACTTTGTATCCTCACGCAAAGAGCGCATCGAACAGGCGAAAGCCGATTGGAAAGCGGGCCGTATTCTGCTTCCACCTACCGACAATCTGGAATTTGTACCCCTGCCCGAAGACCGCTCCCGCCCCGCCGGAAGTCCGCCACCACAGGCACTTTCCTGAGTAGATTGAAGGGTATCAATCAACGCTACGCTTTACAACAGACAATTTTCAAATCATGGCCTGGTGAATAAAACAGGTATTTTTTGTGTATTTGTAGCAATTTCCAACCTAATTTTACGTCAAGCCCTATTCTCACGCATCCATCTATTTCAAACAAAAATTCATGAGCAAATTGACTCCTTTTCACGTGGCTGTGCCCGTGCATGATCTGGAAGCAGCCCGAAAATTTTACCGGGAAGTCCTTGGCTGTGGCGAAGGTCGAAGTGATACGCATTGGACTGATTTTGACCTCTTTGGTCATCAATATGTCATTCATTACAAGCCAAAACCTGCCGAAGAAGTGGCGCATCATTTCAATCCTGTGGATGGGCACGATGTGCCGGTACCACATTTTGGAGTAGTGCTCGAATGGGATGCCTGGCACGCGCTGGAAGCCCGCCTGCGTAGTCACAACATTCAGTTCATTATTGAACCCTACATCCGGTTTAAGGGCCTGCCCGGCGAGCAAGCCACGATGTTCTTTCTGGACCCTTCGGGTAATGCCCTGGAATTCAAATCTTTTCAGGACATCAATCAACTATTTGCAGTATAGACTTCTAACAACTTCCGGCTCATCGCCGGAAGTTTATTTCTTAAAATTATGAACAAACCTTCCTTTTCCAGAATCATTGCCGGTACTATGTCGTGGGGTATTTGGGGTAAAAATTGCAATCAACACGAAATGATTACCCTTTTGAATACCTGTCTGGAAAACGGTATTACAACCTTTGACCACGCGGATATTTATGGAGACTATACCACCGAAGCGGCTTTTGGCGTAGCCTTTCGGGCAAGTGGGCTACGGCGCGAAGAGGTGCAGTTTATTTCCAAATGCGGCATTCAGATGGAATCACACGAGCGCAAAAATGTAGTGAAGCATTACGATTATTCCAAAAACTACATCATTTGGTCCGTTGAACAGTCGCTGCAAAAACTACAAACTGAGTATTTGGATGTATTGCTGTTGCACCGCCCGAGCCCGCTGATGCAGGCCGACGAGATCGCAGCGGCGGTTGAGGAGCTCAAACAGGCGGGGAAAATTGTGGATTTTGGGGTTTCAAATTTCAGTCCTTCCCAGGTAGATTTGATTCAAACAAAAATTAAAATTAATTACAATCAAATTCAGTTTTCGGTAACTCACCCGAATGCCATGCTAGACGGGAGTTTGGATCACATGCAGATGAACGGCATCCAACCGATGGCATGGTCGCCGCTCGGATCAATTTTTACCGAGGACGACTCGCATGCACAGCGCGTGAAATCCCTGGCTTCGTTCCACGCCCTGACCTACGAAGTTCCGGTAGATGTGCTGCTCCTTGCCTGGATTTTGAAACATCCCGCCGGAATCCTGCCCGTATGCGGCACAGCCGATGCAGGCCGGATTTCGCAACTTATGCGCGCCACTACCGTTGAGCTCAGCTTGCAGGATTGGTTTGCGCTGTGGCAGGAAAGCAGGGGCGTGCCGGTACCGTAAGAGATTTTTTCCAGGTATGTACTCCTGATTTCAGGCCTGAAACTTCAATTTTTCCAAAGAACACTTATTCAAAAAACAGTTTTAAAAGGATTCGTCAATAAGTTCTTTGTTCAAAAATGCACCTGCTTTGGTTCCGGCAGCTACGGCTGCCGAAACAGCTCGTAAAGGAGTAGTCGCATCACCAACTGCATATACGCCTGCTACGGTAGTCATCTGAAAATCATTCACCAAAACATGCCCCTGTGGGGTTAGTTCACAGCCTATGCGTTCGGGCAGATCGCTGTGTTGACGAAAATCACAGCGGGCAAATAGTGCTTTCAACGGAAGCGTTGCCTGATTCTTGAAATGAACTTCATTAATATATCCCTGTGAATGCTGCAAAAGCAAAATCTCTTCCTCAACAATCTTAATTCCATGATTTTTAAGCAATTGGGTTTGCTCTGAGGTGAGTGTAGAAGGGCCATTGGTCAATAAGGTCAAATTGGGGGACCAATTGCTGAGCAATCGGCTAAACTCAAAACCCATTTCACCGTTGGCCATGACTCCAAGTACCTGATGTCGAACTTCATATCCATGACAATAGGGGCAATGAAGTATGGATTTACCCCAACAGGCAGCAAATCCTTCCAAAGGTGGGAAGATATCTACGACGCCAGTGGCAAAAAGAATTTTTTTACCTAAAAATTGCTCTTCAAGTTCGGTTATAATTTCAAACTCCGAACCGACTTTTCTTCCATCTACCACTAACCCCGAATGAAGTTCAACGGTTGGATACGCGCGAACCTGCTCTTGTGCCTGTTGAGCAAGAAGGGAAGGCGAAGTGCCGTCGTGCAGCAGAAAGTTATGCGACGCAGGTGTGTAGCGATTACAAGGTAACCCACTATCAATAACCACAACCTGACGCAGCGAACGCCCCAAAGCCATAGCCGCCGAAAGTCCGGCGTAGCTCCCGCCGATAATGATAACATCCCATATTTTTCGTTCCATACCCAAGAATTCAGCTAATCGAATTTTGTAAAATTGCCAAGTATAAGAGCAAATATACAACATTCGCTTTCTACATGCAACAATGTTGCATATAGAAAGCGAATGTTGGTTACTTTTCCTGAAAATTTTTACACAGACGAATTAAAACTCTTTATCTCCAAACTCATTACCGGGCAGTTTGGCCCGTTTGCTCAGTTGCCGGAGCGAGTAACTTAGATTAATCAGAAAAATGTCTTTTTCGAGAATGTAGTTCGTGGTAGTGAAAAAATCGGCACCCCGGGTACTGATGCGCTGCTCGTTGGTGGGCAGCAGACCTAGGCTCATATTTTGCCATTGCGCCATGATTGTCAGGCGGTTAGAAAGAAAACTTTTCTTTATTGAAAAATTTGGAATCAGAAAACGGGAATCTTCTCCCTGCGCGGTGATTCGCTCGGATAAATAATTTACGTTAGCCTGCAGCGAAAGTGTAGGATTGAGCTGAACGGTAGAATTGGCGTTTACGGAGTACACCCAGGCCCGTCGGTCAAAGTTCACGCTATTATCAAACAGCGCTCCTTCCTGCGTGTAGCGATACACAGTGCCACCCATGAAAAGCTTCCATCGCGACGTAATTTTCAAGTCAGCGGCGAGTTCCAGACCCACTCGACGAGCCTGCCCGGCATTGGTAAAAATCCGGCTAAGAATGGTATCAGCATACACCCGATTGACGCGATTGATGACATTGGAAACTCCCTGATAGTAGAAAGTTGCCAGCAGGGTACTCGTTCCGGCTTCTTTGCTAAGGCCTATTTCGGCCAAATCCACAAACTCCGGCAGCAGGTTTGGATCGCCTTGTTCAAGCGTTTCGGAGTGCTCCCGCTCAGGCAGAGGATTCAATGCAAAATTGCTGTTTCGCTGCACCCGACGGCTATATCCGGCCTTAATCGCCACCCCGGCACCCGGCTTGTACTGCACATTGAACGAGGGAAATAAATTATTCAGGGTCAAAGAAAAGGCTTCGTTTTGAGGTCGGGTGAGCAGGTTTCGTACGGAATGCTCAAAGCGTAACCCAACGGTATATTCCAGGTTGGAGACCTTGGCACCAAACTGCGTGTACCAGCTATGGATAAAATTAGTGATCGAAATTCCGCCCGTAAATTCCGGAATTTGCACCAATGGCAGACGATTTCCTTCTTGTTGCAGGAACAGATAATCGCCAGAATCTTCCTGAAATCGATACTGATAGCCTGCTTCGAGCTTACCACCCCACACGGGCACGCTCCCGTCGAGCATCGCTCGAAAATTGGCAATCGGACGGTCGGTAGTAGAAATAGAATACTGCAGCGTATCTCTGAAATCAGTTTGGTTCAGGTTGCGGTTTTTGGTAAATCCACCAATATTATCCTGCTCAAAAAGCACCCCACTGCTAATCTGCGCCTTGTTTTTGAAGGTATGTGCGTAGTCGAGCGTGGTGGTATAAAAAGCGCCTTCCTTGCGTACTAGGTTACTGTTAAAGTAGTTGGCCCGACCAATAATCTGCTGCGTTTGGTTGTTGGTGGTCGTATTGGTATAAAAAATATCTGCGAGCCGGTCCTCCTTCCGCTGACTTTGGTACAATCCCAGGTTCCAGCTGTTGGATGCATTTGGGGTAAAGTTTACGGCCAGGCGATTGGTAAACGTCTGACGATCAAAGCTTCGCTCGCCAATGGACGGAAAACGTGTGGTGCGGTTTCCGATAGTAGTGGCCACATCGCCCTCGCGCCGCCCGGCCGCATCATTTCGGATGAAAGCCGAACTAAGCGTCAAATCCCATCGTGCGCTACGGAAGTTGAGCGTGCCGTCGAGACCGTATCGGCGGGGTGAAATGGCGTTATCAAACGAGTTGACGCTCGGCAGCCCGGCCAGGCCATTGACCAGCGCCGACCAGCCTAAATCGGCTCCCTGAGAAGTAATAATGGAGATAATTCCGGCTTTGCCGTCGGAGTCGAACCGGGCATTGGGCGTTGTAATGACTTCAATAGATTCAATGGTATTGGCAGGGAGTTGGTTGAGCAAGGTCCCCAGATTCGCCTGCACGGGCTTGCCGTTGAGCAGGACCAGAAAACCACTCGTTCCCCGAAGACTTACTTCGCCTTCGGCATTGACCGACAGCCCCGGCAGGTTACGCAGTACGTCAGTAGCCGTGCCGCCAGCAGCCGATTGAAATTGCCCGGCCCGGTAGGTTTGGCGGTCGGCCTTGATGAGCACTTCGGCGCGTTGACCGGTTACCCGAACTTCATCCAACAGCTTGGATTCGGCCTCAATCCCCAGCGTTCCGAGATCAAGTGCGCGCCCCCGATTCACATTAACATCCAGACTGAAAGGCTTATACCCGACATAAAAAGTTTTCAGCGTATAGTTTCCGGTCTTCACATTTGGAATAATATAGCGACCCATGGTGTCCGTTATGCTTCCCGAAGCAGCCGTAGAATCGCCCGTTGCGTACAAGGCCACACTTACAAAAGGAACAGGCTGACCGGAAACTTTATCGACCACAAGTCCGGAGACCTGCGCCAGCGAAAAGTGGCTACCTGCCAGAAGAATGATGACAAAGATTGATTTTAAAAAATAAGAAGTCCGCCACAAGCGTAAAGTCACGATCATTTTTTAAGAATACGTTAAGGAAATTTTTAGGGCTAGGTTTTAGGATATATTATTATACCCCTCATTATCAATACATTAATCAAAAAACAAGAAGCTAAAAAATCAGCGATGACGCCAGACTACTACTCATTTTTAGTTATAGCAAAATTCTGACAATCGCGCGGGCGAGTTGCGGTATATTTGAAAATAGAATGGTAGAATCTAACCTTGTAACCGGAAAGTAGCAGGTGTTTGTCCGGTATGCCGGCGGTAGTATTTGATAAAGTGGGAGCTATCGGAAAAATCGAGCAAACCGGCAATTTCAGAAACACTCAAATTGGTATAAAGCAACAGTCGCCGGGCTTCGTTGATGATGTATTTAGATAACGCCTCAGCTGCCGATTGACCCACGGCTTTGCGGCAGGCCGCATTCAGATTTTGGGGCGTGGTGTGTAGCTGTTCGGCGTAGTAGGATACATTATTTCGTAAAGATTTATCGGTGCTGAGCAGTTCCTGAAATTCCTGAAACAGGCTTTGTTTTTGCCGATTTTGGACGGAAACAGGCACGCCTGTTTGGACTAATTTTGACAAAATCACCTTCAACAAACCTTCCATAATGGGTGTATTGTTGTTTTCATCGGGGGAATATTCCTGCACCATCAATTGAAAAAGCTGCTCAACGGCGGTTTGCTCAGAAACCGAAAGGCACGCAAAAGCGGTAGATTGGGCCAGAACTTCGGGCAGCTGTTTGTCAAGGCTATTATCCACAAAACTTTTCTTGATGATCAACACAAATCCTTCCGGTTCGCTTTCCAGATCCCAGTGATGCACCTGCTCTTTCCGAACAAAAAACACCATCGGTGGCTGTACGGCATACGTTACCGAATCGATGGTATGAAAACCACTTCCTGCCGACAAATAAATGACTTCAAAATAGCTATTATGTTTATGAGGAATGGTCTTCCGAACCTGCTTTTTAAATGGAGCAATTTTTATTGTTTTTTCAAGAATTTTATCCTTTACCGGAAGCTCCGCCCCCCTCTCGTTTTTCATGAATGCAGGAAGGTGAATAAGATTTGACTAATGTGACCCATGAATGTATACATTTTCATGACAAATGATATTTTACTCATGTAGATCACAAAAATCACTTTTTCTACTCTTTCCCGGATTGCACAAGGTTAGAAACTGCTTTGTAGGTCTGCACCACAACCAACGGCAAGGCACTCGCTACCAGTGCTATAACCCACAAACGAACGGGCAGAATATACAACCCAAGTACTGTACGCAGCGAAGGAACCGCAAAAACAAGTGCCATGATTCCGGTACAAATCACGATGGCCAGCCACACAAACCGATTGCGGGTAACTTCGTTATTTACAATTCCCGAATCGGCAGATGCCATATTAAAAACGTGAAAAAGCTGGGCAAATACCAACGTCAGGAAGGCTACATTGTTCGCAGCTTTTTCGTCCAGTAAATGTCTGTAATCGGCATAAATCATAGCTCCCATCACGGCGGCGGTCATGGCAGCGGAGTAAATACCAACCGCCACCCAATCTTTGTTGGAAACAATCGGTGCCGCCGGATCCTTCGGTGGGTGGTTCATGACGGTATTGTCGCCTTTTCCTAACCCCAAAGCAAGGGCAGGAAATACGTCGGTAACCATGTTCAAAAACAGAATTTGCAAGGGCAATAAGGTCGAGGCGGGAGCCACAAAACCCATAACGGTCACGATCAGAATCTCACTTAAATTACAGGAAACCAAAAAAATAACGAACTTCTGGATATTCTGAAAAATCTCCCGCCCGTGCGCCACGGCTTCGGCAATCGAGGTAAACGAATCGTCTTTCAGCACAATGCTTGCCGTTTCTTTGGCTACTTGTGTTCCGCGCAAGCCCATCGCAATGCCGATATCCGCTTTTTTGAGCGCGGGCGCATCGTTGACACCGTCGCCGGTCATTGCCACAATATTTCCATCTTCCTGGAAGATAGCCACGATGTCAAGTTTCTGCTTGGGCGTGGTGCGTGCAAAAACAGAGGTTTCCAGAATCCGGCGCTTCCAGTCGTCCGACAGTTCTTCGGGCGCGGGTAGTTCGGTTCCGGTCAGAACCTGCTTTGTGCCGGCATCCACAAGCCCGACTTTCACGGCAATGTTAAGCGCCGTTTTTGGGTGGTCGCCGGTAATCATCACTACGTGAATTCCGGCATTTCGGCACGACAAAATCGCATCTTTTATATCCATTCGGGGTGGATCCAAAAACCCGATCATACCCGCAAAAACCAGCGAATTCAGAAAATCACCGGCATCATCATCTACATTTTCACGGTAGGCAAATGCCAGCACCCGCAACCCATCAGCGGCCAGTTCGTCCGAAATTTTCAGGATTTTTTGCCGTTCATTATCAGCAAGTGATTCTATTTCAGACTTTTGGAGAATATACGTACACTGTTCCAACAACTGCTCCACCGATCCTTTGGCAGCCACAAACGTACCATCCGGTCCATGATGCAGCGTTCCCATCATCTTGGTATCCGAACTAAACGGAATCTCAGCTTTACGCTTGTACGTTTCTTTTATCTCCTTCTCATTTTTCCCGGCAGCAGCTATCAACTGCAACAATGCCAACTCAATTGGATCTCCCGACGACTGTCCTTCTTCGCCTTCCTGATACAGGGTAGCGTCGTTGCAGAGGGTTCCAATGAGCAATATTTTTTGATATTGTTCCTCATTTTCAGCAGATAATTCATTTTCAAATTTAAATTTTTTGTCCTCAATACGCACCTTTACCTGCGTATCTGTAAATGAAAAAGTATCTACATAGATTTTATTTTCAGTCAATGTCCCCGTTTTATCTGTCAAAATCACATTCGTACTACCCAGAGTTTCCACCGACGAAAGGCGTTTCACAATCGCATTTCGTTTGGCCATCAGCAACATACCGTACGCCAGCGCTACGGTCGACACAATTGGCAGCCCTTCGGGAAAAGCCGCAACGGCAAGCGCAATGGACGTTTCCAGAACCAGGACCCACTCTTTTCCCTGTATAAATCCAGTGATTGCATACAGCACGATCACCAGTAGCGTAACCCAAATCAGGCGCTTGCTGAGTTCGGCTATTTTGCGGTCTAAGGGCGTTTCCTGTTCGCCGGATGCCTCCACGAGTGCCGTAATTGTTCCTAGTTGTGTATCGTGCCCGATACCTGTGACGAGCGCTTTGCCGTTGCCGTTCATTACAGATGTTCCTTTGAACAACATGTTATGCTGATCGCCGACGGTGGTGTCTTTGGGTAGTTTTTCCGTATTTTTTTCAGTCGGCAGCGATTCTCCGGTTAGCGAAGACTCGTCACATTGTAACTGATTTGCTTCGACAAGCCGGGCATCGGCGGGCACCACATCGCCTGCTTCGAGGAATATCAGATCGCCCGGGGTAATTTCTTCCGAAGGAATTTCCTGCACCTGACCATCCCGAATGACGCGCGAAAGGGTGACATCCATTTCTTTGAGCGCATTCATGGAACTGCGTGCCTGCAATTCCATCAAAAATCCGATGATTGCATTGATTAGAATAACCGCCAAAATAGCAAGCGCCTCCACCGTATTCTGGAAATAAAACGTAACCGCCACTGCCACAAGCAATAGGTACACAATCGGGCTTTTGAATTGCAGCAGAGCCATCATCCACAAACTTTTTTGCGCCTGACTCTCATAGGCATTTCGGCCAAAAGCTTTGGTGCGTTCCTGAGCGTCAGCGGGACTAAGTCCTTTTGCAGGATGACTTTTTATTTCCTCAACAACTTCGTCAACGGTCCGTGTGTGGGGTAATTCCAGTGGGTAGTTTATGTTCATTTTGATGGTTTTTATCAACTTTCGGGGAATGTAGAAGCCACAGCTGCGCCCTTATCAAATGTAGGACAGCGGCCTTGTACTTTCAAGGAAAACAGGAGAAAGAAAAAGTAAGAATGTGTAAGTGAACTTTCGTTTAAAAAACCGGGCCTGCTACTATTCCAAAAACTTGTCTTCGTCTTATAAGTAAACTTTCCGTTATAAAACCGTTGTTTACTTAGTTATCCAAACACAGACTGAAAATAACCCTGACAAGAATACTCTGTGAAAAAACTGCTTTCCATAATTCTCTTTTTTCAGATCTATACATGTGCATGTGAAGGCCTGGGACCTCAGGCAGTGGCGCGCGAAACTCCACCCATTCTGAACTATCCGCCGACGGCTTACAAAGCACACAAACAAAACTGGGCGCTTCACCAAAATGCCGATCAGTTTATATACGCTGCAAACTCAGATGGTTTGCTCGAATTTGACGGCTCGGTTTGGAAATTATATCCTTTCCCTGACGGACAAATTGTGCGCGCCGTTCTGTGCGACGATGCCGCGACAAAAGCGGGCAAGGGCCGGATTTACGTGGGTGGTTTTGGTGAATTTGGCTTTTGGAAAAAAAATGAACGGGGACAATTACGGTACGTTTCGCTCAGTAAAAATCTGCCATTTGCGAGCCTGAAAACGGAAGAAATTTGGAATATTCTGAAAACTCCCTCCTACATCTATTTTCAATCTTTCTCGCGCATCTACCGCTACGATGGCAAAAAAGTAGTAGAAATTGCCGCTTCCGGCAACTTCATGTTTTTACATTACGTGCAGGGGCGTCTGTTGATCCAACTCATTGGGCGGGGCCTGCATGAGTTAATTGGTGAAAAACTTTTTCCCATTCCCGGCACAGACAGCCTTGCTCCTGCATCCGTTTCTTCGATTTTATCCTTTGATCAAAAACGAATTCTCGTGGCTACGGCCAAGCACGGGCTTTACCTCATAGAAAATAATACGCTAACCCGCTGGACTATTCCTTTGGCTCCGGAGCTCACCCGCAACATTATTAATAAAGCCATAGTGCTGCGAAATAATCAGGGATTTGCCTTCGGCACCATTAAAAACGGGCTGTATATTCTGGATCAAAACGGGCAGTTGAAACTCAAAATCAATAAACAGAATGTCCTTCAAAACAACACTGTGCTGGCCCTGACCGAAGATCGGGCCGGAAATCTGTGGGCGGGTCTGGATCAGGGCATTGACCTGATCCGGCTGCGTTCACCGCTCCTGTTCTACAACACCGTGGGCAATCCCCTCGGCACAACCTACGCCGCGGCTTTGTGGAAAGGCAATTTGTATGTAGGATCAAATAATGGGGTTTTTGTAAAAAAATGGCTGTCTTCGGAAGAGTTTCGTCCCATTCCGGGGCTGGAAGGGCAAGTTTGGAATCTGAGCGTGGTAAACGACGAATTGCTTTGCGGACACAACGACGCCACTTTTCGCATTACGGAATCGGGCATTCAAAAACTATCAAATGTGACCGGAGGCTGGATTTTCCTTCCGGTTGTGCAGGCACAGGACACATTTTTGATTCAGGGTGCGTATAATGGCTTGCATGTATACAGGAAAATGGCCAACCACTGGACCTACGCCAAAGCCATTAAGGGCGTGCCGCCTTTGCCCATTCGGCAGATCGTGCAGGACGAGACGGGCGGCTTGTGGCTGGCGCATGCCTATAAGGGTTTGTACTATGCCCAACTAAATTCGCGGCTCGATTCCGTACTGCAATGGAAAGAACTCACAGCGCCAAAAGACATCAGCAGTACTTTTTCCATCGAAATCAATCGCTGGAAAAATAAAATTTATTTTCGATCCGGGCAAAGCTACTTTGAATCTGCCGCATCGGGAGAGCTAAAACCTGCCACCGATCTTCCACCCGAAACTGAGCCTTACAAGATCCGCACGGGGATTAGTCAGGAATGGTTCCGGGTATTTAACAACCGCGTTGAACTGCATAGTCCGTCATCCACCATCACAAGGCTGGATTTGTCGCTAATCCGAAATAGCGAAACTATTCTCGCGCTGGATTCTAGTTACTATTTCTTTTGTCTGGATAACGGCTACGCGCTTTACAACCGCAATCAAACCCGCAGCACTGCTACCACAGCCACTCGACCTGTATTAAGACGGGTGATGAATTTGCTGAATACGAATGAAGATTTTTCTCTAAAAAATGGTGAAGTAATTCCTGCTCCTACCCGCTCGCTGCGTATTTCGTATGCACTTCCGGTTTTTGGGCAGCCTGTTTATTATCAATATCGTCTCATGGGATTGTCGGAGCAGTGGTCTGATGCTTCGCAGCAAAGTTTTGTGGAATATACCAACCTGGCGCCCGGAGAGTACACCTTCGAACTACGAAGTTCTCAGAGTACAGCAACCGCAACCTACACCTTCACGATTGCACCTTTCTGGTACGAAACCCTTTGGGCAAAAATGCTGACGGTATTGGTTGGTTTAGTGATGATTATTGCGCTGGTGATTTATCAGGAGAAACGCTTTAAAGTTCATCGAAAAAAGCTCCTGGCCGAACAGGAAGAAAAACTTCGGCAGCATCGCCTGCTCAGCGAGCGGCGGATCATGGAAATTCAGAATGAAAATTTACAAAAAGAAATTAAAAATAAAAGTCAGCAATTGAGCAACGTAGCCATTAACGTAGTTCGTAAAAATGAAATTTTGGAAGAAATCAGGGACGAATTGCAACAGGTTAAAGAGGAACTGGGGCAGCAACTCCCCACGATCCACTATCAAAAACTGCTCAATAGTATTGAAAGAAATGTAGCCGGAAAAGAAGATTGGGTACTTTTTGAGGACAATTTTAATGAGATTCACGAAGAGTTTTTTATGCGATTACGCAACTTATACCCTACAATTACTCCTTCTGAACTTCGTCTTGCGGCCTGCCTTCGCATGAATCTTTCTACCAAAGAAATGGCTCCGGTTTTGGGAATTTCTGTTCGTGGTGTGGAAATAAAGCGCTACCGACTTCGTCGTAAATTGGGTCTTGATCCCGATGTAAACCTGGTTGATTATATGTTAGACATTTAAGCGCGTTGTATTATCCCGCTAAATAGTACGATTTACTGACCAATTCATTGGACATTTTCATGTGATGTAATAGTGATGTAGTGCTGCTTTTGAAAGTGCGCAGCATAGTATGATACCTTTGAGAACAATATTTTCTTATTAAAGTCATACTTGCATCAATAACTATTTAATCCATGAAAACGACAATACGCTCGCTGTTCGTGCTATTTTTTGCCTGCTGGTCTACACTCCTGCTTGCACAAACCCGCACGGTAACAGGTAAAGTTACGGGCTCGGACGGTTCGCCGCTACCGGGTGCCAGTGTCCTGATCAAAGGAACATCCACGGGAGTTCCAACTGATATGGACGGAAATTTCTCCATCTCAATTCCTTCGGATGACGCGGTTCTGGTTTTTTCTATGATCGGCACCGAACCTCAGGAAATAACCGTAGGCAATCAAACCTCGATTTCGGTAGTCCTGGCCGACGACGCCCGCATGTTGAGCGAGGTGGTGGTAGTGGGCTACGGCACGCAACGCAAACTGGATGTGACCGGCTCGGTGGCCAAAATTGAGGGTGCAGAAATTGCCCGGCAGCCTTCTATGAATGCCGTCAGTGGTTTGCAGGGAAAAGTGGCCGGGGTACAGATCAACAATTCGGGGAAACCCGGTGAGGCTCCGCAAATCCGAATCCGGGGTGTGGGTACTGCCTACGGTAGCCCAAATCCCCTGTATGTGGTTGACGGTGTGTGGTTTGATGACATTAGCTTTCTGAATTCTGCGGATATAGAATCCATGAATATCCTGAAAGATGCGTCAAGCCAGTCCATTTATGGCGTTCGGGCGGCCAATGGGGTTGTACTTATTACTACAAAGAAAGGGAAGTCGGGCCGTTCGGTGGTCAGCTACAACGGCTTTGTTGGCTTTCAGCGGGTTACCAATCCGCTCGCTATGGCCAACGCCAATCAGCACGCTCAGCTCATCAACGAACTAAGCAACATCAACGGCCAAAGCGACGTGCTGAATCCGGCAGATTTTGGCGAAGGAACCGATTGGTATCGGCAGATTCTACGCAATGCGCCCATTAGCAACCATCAGTTTTCGGTGAGTGGCGGGAGTGAGAAATCTACCTATACACTTTCATTGGGGTACCTGGATCAGGCAGGAATTGTAGAAAAAAATAATTTCAAGCGCTACACGGCCCGTCTGCAAAACGATTTTCAGGTTTCTAAAAATATCCGCGTAGGCTACTCGGCTACGGGTGCTTTCAGCGATTCGCAGGATGAAGCCGGAGGGATTTTCCGGCAGCTATACACCGCTTCGCCCATTGTGCCGGTGTACTACGCCGACGGATCTTACGGTGATCCGACGGATTATAATCTTGGCGATGGAGCTAATTTTAACCCGCAAGCCACCATTGATTTTTACAATCAGCGATCAAAAAGAACCCTGCTGACGGCCAATGCCTACGCAGAAGTGACTTTCCTGAAAGACTTCACCTTCCGCACCAGTTTGGGCGGGCGCTATTCGCAGGACGAAATCCGCAACTATGTTCCTGAATACGAGGCAACGTTTCGTCAGCGAAATACCACTAGTTCGTTGAGTTTTACCCGTCCACAATCGCGTTATTGGATTCTTGAAAACACCCTGACCTATACCAAAGAATTTGGGGATCATTCCATTACGGCACTTGCGGGACAATCCGCACAGCGTGATCAGTTTTATCAACTGACAGCGAGTGCCCTCAACGTGCCATTTACCCGCGAAGGCGATTTGTTTTTAACCCTTGGCGACACCGACAGCCGCAACGTTAACGATCAGGGCGATCTGGCAACCTACGCTTCGTACTTTGGACGGGTAAACTATTCGTTTCAGGATAAATATCTTATAAATGCTTCGTTGCGGGCAGATGGTTCTTCCAAGTTTTTTCAGGGGGGAAATGCCTGGGGATATTTCCCGTCCGTAGGGGCAGGTTGGGTAATCAGCAACGAGTCGTTCATGGCTGATCAAAGCATTTTTGATAATTTAAAACTTCGCGGAAGCTGGGGTAAAATCGGAAACGCCTCAGTTCCATCCAATCTTTCAACGCTCACAGTCGCCACCGGTGGTAGCTTAGCGGCCGTCTTTGGCGGGCAATTGTTTACCGGAGCAAGCATCAATTCCATTATTCCGCCCACCACCGTATGGGAACAGGGCGTCGGTACTGACGTTGGTTTGGAAGCATCTTTCTTACGCAACCGGCTTTCGGTTGAACTGGATTATTACATCCGCACCACACAACGGGCCATTTTTGACATTCCCGTGTTGAGTTCAATCGGAACAGCTTCCGGTAACATTATTGGCAATCAGGCTGATTTTCAGAACAAAGGATTTGAATTACTTCTCAACTGGCGCGATGACATTGGCGAAAATCTCAGTTACAGCATCGGCATTAACGGAAGCCTGAACGACAACACCGTACTTGCAGTGTCGTCGGGAGCTAACCCGATTTATGATGGCGGCGTGGGGCTTACCGGCGGCGCTTTGGCCACTCGTACCCGTGTGGGCGATCCGATTGGTTCGTTTTATGGCTACATCGTGGATGGAATTTTCCAGAATGAAGACGAAATCCGCAACTCAGCGCAACCCAACGCCAAGCCGGGCGATTTCAGATACCGCGATCTGAGCGGTACCGACGGACAGCCCGACGGCGCAATTTCCGGCCTTGATCGGCAGGTAATTGGCAATCCGAATCCCCGGTATACCTATGGTATCAATACCAACTGGAACTACAAAAATTTCGACCTTATGCTTGATTTTCAGGGTGTTGCCGGAGTTGACATTTACAATGCCAATTTGGGATGGCGCTTTGGAAATGAGAACTTTACGCAGGATTTCTTCGAAAACCGCTGGAATGGCGAAGGTACTTCCAATACGTATCCGTCCGCAAATATCGGCGGTGGTGCCAACTATTTACCCAATACATTTTTTGTGCAAAGCGGAAGCTACTTCCGGGTTAGAAATGCTCAGCTTGGATATACGCTGCCAGCCAAATTGCTGGAACGCATGAAAATGAATCAGGTACGTGTATACGCCAATGCGCAGAATGCATTCAACTTTTTTAGTTATAAAGGCCTTTCACCCGAAGTACGCGCCACCGGAAACCGCCCTACACAGGCTGGAATCGACGCCAATGTTTATCCGTTGTCGGCTACGTTCAATTTTGGTGTAAATGTTACTTTCTGACCCTTTTTGATTTAAACTACTATGAAAAATAAAGTAAAAATTTCACTCCAAAAAGCCGGAATATCTTTCGGGATTCTGGCGACATTGCTCGTGCCAAGCGCCTGCAATGAAAGTTTTCTGGACGTAGACCCGCAGGGAAGAGAGGCCGGAACTGTGTTTTGGCAAAGTGAAGAAGATGCTTCGCGGGCCGTGAATGCGATGTACGCCAATTTAAGAAGCTTCAACAACATTGCCTTTGGTGCCATTGCGATAGAAAGCATCGGTTCAGACGAAACTGAAAAAGGCAGTACAGCGTCTGACGCCACCTTTTTTAATGAATACGACCGATTTACCGTCGGTTCCAGCGATGGGCAACTCGGCGGTTTCTGGACCGGACAATACCAGAATATCAACTATGCCAATCAGGTACTTGACAACGTTCCCGGAATTTCCATGGATGAAGGCTTGAAAGCCCGCTTCCTGGCCGAAGCACGGTTCATCAGGGCCTACTCCTACTTCCGGTTGGTTCGTGCGTTTGGTGATGTGCCGTTGCGATTGAACGTACCGGCCGATGCCAGCGAGTATAACATTCCGCGCACTCCAAAAGCGGAGGTTTATCAGGCTATTGAAAACGATTTGACGCAGGCCGCTGCCGTGCTCCCCCTGAGCTACGGTCCGACGGACGTTGGTCGGGCAACAAAGGGCGCGGCACAGTCGCTTCACGCCAAAGTATCTATGTATCAGGGCAAATGGCAGCAAGTGTATGATTTAACCTCCGCTGTCATTAACTCGGGTCAGTATGGTTTATTTGCAAATTTTGAACAGCTTTTCCGAATTCCCAATGAAAATTCGGTAGAATCTGTTTTTGAAATTCAGAATGAACTTTTTCCGGGAAATCGCGATGCATCCAACTCACAATACTCTCAGGTTCAGGGCGTTCGCGGCATTGCCGGGGGGGGCTGGGGTTTTAATGTTCCCACGCAGGAATTGGTTGATGCCTTTGAAGAAGGCGACCCACGCCTGGATGCAACCATTATTTTCAGAGGTGAAACCACACCCGACGGCGACATCATCCCCGCCACGGGCGACAATCCCCGCTACAATCAAAAATCCTACGTTCCTTTTTCCCGCTTCATTACGGGATTCAATGAAGGAGCACAGCAAAACGTACGCGTGATTCGCTACGCCGAAGTTCTGCTGATGCACGCGGAAGCTGCCAACGAACTTGGCAATACGGCCGAAGCGCTCGCTTCGCTCGAACTGGTAAGGGCCCGTGCGCGTGGTGGAGATGAAGATATTTTACCGGAGGTGACTACAACCAATCAGGGCACACTTCGGGAGGCTATCTGGCAGGAACGCCGGGTTGAACTGGCGATGGAATTTGACCGCTATTTCGATGTCATTCGACAGGGACGTGGGGCCGAGGTATTTGGTCCGATGGGTTGGCAGGAAGGCAAAAATGAAGTGTGGCCTCTTCCACAAAACGAGCTGGACATCAGTGCCGGAATCCTGACCCAAAATCCTGGCTACTAATTTATTAAATCATTCATTGTCTGATTCTGAATAGTATTATGAAAAATAAATTAATCGTCACCGGGTGTTTCACCCTTCTTTCCGTCGGGTTATTTTCGTGCTACGAAAAATTCGATCCTGAAAGTTACGCACCGGCGCTATCCATTGGTGGCTTTACCTCTTCGCAGGAAATAGCCGCTGATAACCTGATTGCGCATTTTCCTTTTGATGGAAATTATACCGAACAAATTTCGGGCACTACGGGTGAGAATACGGGCACTTCCTTTGCTAACGGGATCAAAGGGCAGGCCCTCAAAGGTGCCAATAACGCCTATGTTCTCTTTGAACCTACGCAGGAAATCCTGAATCTCAACAGTTTTACGCTCGCTTATTGGGTGTACAGCCAATCGACTACTGACGCAGGTGGAATTATCGGCATGGTGGGGCTTTCGTCGGAAGATAGTTTTTGGGGAAATATCGAGACATTTTTTGAAGGAGGTGCTACCAATACCAACGGGAAATTCCGGGCGCATATTCAAAATGGCGATAAAGACACCTGGGTGTCAAAGGATGGAATCGTGAACGTATTTGATTCCTGGAACCACCTGACACTCACCTACGACGCCCCAACTTCCACCTTTACGCTGTACGTCAATGGCGCACGGTCGGCCACGAGTACGGTGGAAGACTTCGGAGATTTAGACTGGAAAAATCCGGGAAAAATGGTCTTCGGTACGGTTCAGTTTCAGACTACCCCGAGCCTTACCTCAGCCTCCGGCGCACAGGATTGGGCGCGTTTTTTGACCGGCTCGCTGGATGAAGTCAGAATCTACGACACGGCCCTGAAAGCCAATGAAGTAGATGCTCTTGTAAAACTGGAAGCACGCGGAAACTAATGCAAAAACAACCCCTGATTGTTTTATTACTACTAATAGTTCTTGGATTTTCCTGTTCAAAACAGGAAAATCCAGGTCCTAATGTACCCGTAGTTCCGTCATCGTTTAGTCTTGACCGGTTGCGGGTAAACGGGCAGTTCAGCGGGTTTTCCTATGAAGATATTGGACCAACTCCTGAGTTAAAATTTACCTTCACTGCACCTATTTCCAAAGAATCTCCTCAAAAAGGCATTCAATGGAAAAAACATACGGGTGAGCAGATTCCATACACGCTAACCTTTGAAAATGGCGACAGTACGCTTACGCTGTCGGCAACCAAACCATTGGATTTTCTTTCCGGCTATACGCTTTCATTTCTGCCTGCGCTCGAATCCCGCAGTGGCGGAAAACTGCGGGCTGCCTTTGCAGTAGAGCTCGCCACGAGAATTGACTCAACCGACAAATTTACCCGCATCACCGACGAAGCACTCTTAACGCTGGTACAAAAACAAACCTTTGCCTATTTTTGGGACTTTGCGCATCCGGTCAGCGGACTCGCCCGCGAGCGAAATACCTCCGGCGATCTGGTAACTTCCGGCGGTAGCGGTTTTGGCATTATGGCCATTCCAGTGGCTGTCGAACGGGCCTTCATCACCCGGCAGCAAGGACTGGAACGAACACAGAAAATAGTAACGTTTCTAAAAGATAAAGTGCAAACCTTTCACGGCGCGTTTCCGCATTGGCTGCATGGAGGCACGGGGGAAGCCATTGCATTCAGTGCCAAAGACAACGGTGCCGACCTGGTCGAAACGTCTTTTCTGATGCAGGGATTACTCACCGTACGCCAATATTTTGATTCGGCCGATCCGCAGGAAGCGGCCTTACGTGCCGATATTAATTCTTTATGGAAAGCCGTAGAATGGTCCTGGTTTCAGAAAAATAAGGAACCCGTCCTTTACTGGCATTGGAGTCCAACCTTTGGCTGGGAAATGAATCATGCCGTCCGGGGCTGGAACGAAAGCCTGATTACGTACGTGCTGGCGGCCGCTTCGTCGGAACACTCCATTGAACCCGAGGTATATCATCAGGGATGGGCGCGTAACGGAGCGATGGCCAACGGAAACACATTTTTTGGTCATCAATTACCCCTTGGAGAAAATTTGGGTGGACCGCTTTTCTTTGCTCACTATTCTTTTTTGGGATTAAATCCAAACGGATTAACCGACCGATACGCCAATTATTTTACTCAAAACAGAAATCATTCCCTGATCAATCAAGCCTACTGCATCCAAAATCCGAAAGGGTTTCGTGGGTATAGTGACGAATGCTGGGGCCTGACTGCCAGCGATATTCCAAATGGCTACACGGCAAATTCGCCGACCAACGACCGGGGCGTTATTACGCCCACAGCGGCATTGTCTTCTATGCCCTACACTCCCGAAGAATCCATGAAAGCGCTGCGGTTTTTTTATTACAAACTTGGGGATAAACTGTGGGGACGCTACGGTTTTTATGATGCGTTCAGTTTGCACGAACGGTGGTTTGCCGATTCGTACCTTGCCATCGATCAGGGTCCCATTGTGGTAATGCTCGAAAACCATCGTACGGGTCTTCCCTGGAAATTATTTATGAGTTGTCCGGAAGTAAAAGCAGGATTAACAAAACTTGATTTTGAAAGCATGGCGCGATAAGTAGCTGTTAGCTTTTAGGTTATTAGCCGTTAGGGCTTATGTTATTGTAAATCAATACTTTGTGATAATATTAAACATAATATAATTTTGCTCAAATACTTAATTGCGCCAAAAACAATTAGTTACGATTCTTATATTCTATGAAAAAGATATTTTTCTGTCTCATTGTGGCTACCGTTTTACTACGGCCGGAAGGTATTCTGGCACAAAAAAAGACAATAGCCAACAAGCCTTTTGACCCCAAAGATCGACCTAAAAACCTATCGGATGATGCCTTGATGGAGCTTGTTCAGAAACAAACGTTCCGGTATTTCTGGGATTTTGCGCATCCTGTCAGCGGACTTTCGCGGGAGCGTAGCAACGCCGCCTACGACTATGGCGATGAGGTAGTTACCTCTGGCGGAACGGGTTTCGGAATTATGGCCATGATTGTAGCCTCCGAACGAAAGTGGCACCCGCGCGACAGCGTGGCCAATCGTCTGTTGAAAATGGTTAAATTTTTAAGCAAAGCCGATAATTACCACGGGGTTTTTCCGCATTGGCTCAACGGCGCCACCGGAAAAACAATTCCTTTTAGTCGGCGTGATGACGGCGGCGATTTGGTAGAAACCTCTTTTTTGATGCAGGGGTTACTATGCGCCCGACAATACTTTGATCAGGATACACCCGTGGAACGCGAACTCCGCAGCCGCATTGGCTGGCTCTGGAACGAAACCGACTGGAACTGGTACACGCGCGAAAACCCAAACCAACTCTACTGGCATTGGAGCCCAACTAACGGCTGGGCCATGAATTTTGAGCTTCGCGGATACAACGAAACCCTCATCACCTACGTACTGGCGGCTTCGTCGCCGCAATATCCTGTTTCGGCACAGGTATATCACAAGTGCTGGGCCGTGAGCAATAACTTTCTGAATGGCCGCAGCTACTACGACATCACGCTGCCGCTGGGCTATCCCTTCGGTGGCCCGCTGTTTTTTGCGCATTACTCCTATTTGGGACTGGACCCGCGCAATCTCAAAGACCGCTACGCTAACTATTGGGAGCAAAATGTGAATCATACGATGATCAACTATCGTCACTGCGTAGAAAATCCGGGGAAGTTTAAGGGGTACGGAGAAAGTAGCTGGGGGCTGACCGCAAGTGATACGTATAATGGTTACAATGCACATTCACCTACCAACGATTTCGGAACCATTACGCCCACGGCAGCGCTCTCTTCTTTTCCATACACACCCGAACAATCCATGAAAGCTTTGCGGCATTTCTACGAGACAATGGGTGATAAGCTTTGGAGTGAATATGGCTTTATTGATGCTTTTAACGAAACCCAAAATTGGTACGCCGATTCGCACCTTGCGATTGATCAGGGACCCATTATTGTGATGATCGAAAACCACCGCACCGGTCTGCTCTGGAATTTATTCATGCAGGATCCTGACGTGCAGCGAGGATTAAAAACCCTGGGTTTTGAAAGCCCCGCACTCCGTTAATTACGTACACTTCACCTCGAACAGGAAATGGAGCCGGCAAAAATACCGGTCTCCATTTTTTATGTTATATTCCATCTCAATTTATATAATTAACACTTTATAGATACAACTTGCGTTATATGCGCTATAAAAGCTCCTAAAATTGATTCATCCGCATGCCTTTTCATTTTAGTTCTCTACTTTTGTCCCTTCGTAGCCAACGGGAACGCTGACGTTACGGGGGAAATTAAAACAACACATGAAACAAAATCTGAAATTCACTGCGTATATATTCGCAATAGTGGCAATTCTGCACTTTGGGCAAAACTTCATCCTGCGTTTTTTGGTAGGCATGAATCAGTGGCTCATCGATCACTTTGGGGGCCTGGTCACCTATCTCAAACTCTTCCTTCTTCTGTTTTGGGTATTAGGTGTTACGTATCCACTCTGGAAAAAAACTTTCAAACATTCGGTTGCTTTCCGCTTTTTCATTATCCTGATTATTCCGTTCATTCTGTACGCGTGGAGCCTGCGGATGCAGATGCTACCGATGTACAATCTCGCCAAAGAACGCGGGGAAAAGGTCGGGAAAGTTTACGTAAATGACGACAAACTTGGTTACAAACACCTGCCAAATTCCACAGGTTATCGTCTGCTTGGATTTAGAGATATTACCATTTATCATGACGACAACGGCAACCGTGTTCCGGTTGGATACAAACCTACCGGCAAGCGGCCGTTGGTGCTTTATCTGGGTTGCTCGGTGAGTTATGGCGACGCCTGCTTTGCCGACAGCACCTTTGCGCATTACGTTCAGCAGCAGCTAGGCGGGGACTATGTCAACGCAGCCACGAGTGGTTACGGACTTTCTCAGATGGTATTGAAGGCCGAAGAGTTGATTCCAAAACTAAAACCTGACTACGTCGTGACGCAGTATACGTCATGGTTGGCACATCGGTCAATGGGTCAGTATCAGAACTTTCTCGGCGGCACGTTTCCGATTCCTTATTTTAGTGATAATGGACTTGAAATGCCCGTTTTCTCGCCCCGTGGCCTGCGTATTCCTCTGGCAGATTTCAAAAATACTCCGCGCTCGTTGTGGGATTTTACCAAGTTTTACATTCGTGTGGCTCCTACGCTGATTTACGAAGATGTAATGGAACTGGTTACGAAGGTAAAAATGCTGTTTGGAAGCATCCCTGCCCCAACGACCGACGAGCTGAAAGTGGAACAGATTGGCTACAACCGTATTGCGGATGTTTGCGAAAAGAATGGTGCTAAAATGCTGGTTTGGACTACGGGTACTGGCTTTGGCTACCGCACCAAACTACCGCCAAGCTTGATTTATGAGCGCAAAATCCCAATTATTTATGCAGATACGGCGCTGATTAACAAGCACAACGTAAAAAATGGCGATCAGTATGGCCGCCTGTACGGGCACTGGTACAAGCCTAACGGTACGGATTCGGTCATGGCTGACGGGCACCCAAATCCCTATGCGCACAAAATAATAGCCAACGAAATGTACCGCGTTATTACGGGCGATACGGCCGTAGCTGACACCACGCTAACTAAACTTCAAGTGCTTAAAACGAGCAAGTGATCCATTAACAGTAGCGACGACAACAAACCACCAAGAGGCGGTCTCATCTGAGGCCGCCTCTTGGTGGTTTTGGGGAGTCTCGTCATGTAGTTTCTGATCGGAGAGATAGTGACAACACTTTTACCGTCCTCATCAAAGCTCTTTCAGGAGCAGCTTATTGACCTTAAATTAGGCTCGCTGCAACCGGAGCTAAATCTGCACAATGCAAGGGACAAAAAACTATAAACCCCTTCTCCTCAAAAATCAACTCACTAGTCAGTACCCTGTTAAATTCTTGCCTAAAAATACTGGGTCAGAACCTTCCCGAAAAATATTTTAAAAATTTTCAGAAAAAATAGGATTAAAAACCACTCCCCCTGCCATTGGTACATAGAGACTTGCAGGAAGAAAAATGAAACCGCTGGTACTATTTTTTTAGAAAAGTAACCAAACTAACCGAGCGAAACGGGTGCTATCCAAATCACAGAACAAAGCTTTATGGAATGCATTTCGGGAAGGCAACCGCGAGGCCTTTCAGCGAATCTATGAACTTCATTCCCGTGAATTGGTAGGTTACGGCTATAAAATCACCAGCAATGTACAGCTTGTGGAAGACAGCATTCATGATCTGTTTATTGAATTATGGCAAAGCCGGGCAAACCTGTCAGAAACCGATTCTATAAAATTTTATCTGTTCCGGTCGCTGCGCAACAAAATTCAGCGGGTGCAGCAGAGAGACGTTTTTTACAACGCCACAAGCATGGATATGCTCCCGGAGGTAGAAGAAGAGGATAATTTTATGGAGCAAAAATGGCTCCGGCCCGAAGGACAGGAACAGCTCTATCGACAGCTCCGGGAAGGGTACCAACAACTGAGTCCTCGCCAGCAGCAGGCCATTGACCTGCGGTTTACGCACCATTTCAGCAACGAAGAAATTGCCCGAATCATGGGCATAAACTATCAGTCGGCTTGTAAATTTATTTATTCGGCATTGAAAATTCTGCGCGAAACCGTCCGCATTTTTTGTGTGAGTTTACTTTTGCTTTCCAGTTTCTTAACCCAACGTCTTTTTTAAAATAGTCACAAATTGTAACTCTAATTTCGTACAATAACGCATTTTTTATAAAAATGAATTACGACCAATACCTCGCCGAAGACTTTGCCGCAGACGACTACTTCAAGGAGTGGGTGTGCGAGCCTACGCCCGAAACTCAGGCATTTTGGCAGGCGTTTTTGGCCGGATATCCCGAGCGTTACTATCAGGTGGAGGAAGCCAGACGTTTGGTAATTGGACTAAATGGCATCGATCGTGCTGCGGCAGTGCCCGAGTGGCAGGTCAATCGGCTTTGGAGTCGGATTGAAGAGTCGATTGCTACTCTTGAAGCACCCTATCGACAGCAGCTATGGCGTCGTGACTATGTTCTTCAACTCGCCGCGGCGGTGGTACTACTGCTTGGTACAGGATGGGGTTATTACGTTTGGCAAGAGCAGGAAAAAGCGTCGGACAGTCCTGTGGCGGAACAATCGACTTCGCCAGTTTGGGAAGAAGCTGTAAATGAAGCCAACAAAACAATGACGATTCAGCTGTCGGACGGCAGCACGGTACGGCTTGAAAAAAACAGCCATCTGCGCTACCCCAAAGACTTTGAAGGAACTGAACGACAGGTTTACCTCACGGGAGATGCATTTTTTGAAATTCAGAAAAACCCGAACCGCCCTTTTCTGGTATATGCCAATGGACTGATTACCAAAGTTTTGGGTACAAGTTTTTATATTCATGCCCATCAGGAAGCTCCCGACGTAACGGTATCGGTACGGTCTGGGCGCGTGTCGGTATATGCGGATGTACCTAACCCAAAGGCTGACCCCGAAGCAGGTGGCGTGGTGTTGACTCCCAATCAAAAGGCTATTTTTCAACGCAAAGATGCAAGCATCAGCAAGTCCCTGGTAGAAAAGCCCATTCTGCTGATGGAGCGTGCGCCAGCTCAACTGTTTGCTTTTGAGTCGGCTTCTGCGCGGCAGGTATTTGACGCTCTCGAAAAAGCTTACGGCGTAGAAGTACTATTTGATGAGGAATTGATGAAAGAGTGCCAACTCACGTTGAATCTGACGCACGAGAATTTGTATCAAAAGCTTGAAGTAATATGCAAAGTGCTGGGAGCTGAGTATAAACTCATTGATGGACAGATTATTATATATAGCCGGGGGTGCTAAATCTTTTACTGAATAAAATATTCCTACCTATTTAACCTGACAAATTTTTATATGAAAAAACAGCCTGATCCGCCCTTCGGGCACTAAAAAAGCATCAGCAATGCTCGCAACACTGCTGATGCCCGACTTCCTCCGGTTAGATCTTCCAAATCATCCATCGCCCGTTTCCAGGCGTGTTCGGAGGTGTTTTTGCCAATCAATTCACAAAAACAACCAAACCTAATGAAAAATTCGGTACGTTTCAAACTACTCTTTTACCACCTTATGAGAATTTCACTGATGCAATGCCTTATGGCAGTGATTTTTACGGGTGTTACCGTGGCTCACGATGCATCGGCTCAGGAGTTGCTGCAAAAGCGCCTGAGCCTGACCATTGAAAATCAGGATGTCCGACAGGCATTGTCCGTCATTGAGAAGAAAACCAACGTTCGGTTTGCGTATCGGCCACGGCTGATACCCACCGATCAAAAGGTGACGCTCGTCTGTACCAATGAACCATTGGAAGTAATTTTGAATAAAATTACACAGCCCTTATCACTAACGTATGAGGTAGTGGGTCAGCAGATTATTTTATCACCAAAGCCAACTTCATCAGCTGTACAGGAATTGGCGCCTCGCTCGCTTCCCGCTCCGCTAGACCGCACCCTGACCGGAAAAGTAACCGATGAAACCAACGCCGGTTTGCCCGGTGTAAGTGTCGTAATCAAAGGAACATCCCGCGGCACAACCACAAACGCAAACGGGGAGTTTACGCTTACCATTCCTGAAAATACTGCGACGACAACAACCTTAGTTTTCAGTTTTGTTGGGTACAGCAGCCGGGAGGTAGTCGTCGGCAGCCAATCGAACCTTGCCGTTTCGCTGTCGCCCGAAAGTACTGCCCTCAATGAAGTGGTGGTAGTGGGCTATGGAACCGTAAAAAAAAGCGATTTGACGGGTTCCGTGTCACAAGTTAAGTCCGACGAAATCAATCAGTTCCCAACGGCCAATGCCTTGCAGTCGCTCACGGGCCGGGCAGCCGGGGTTCAGGTTACACAAAATTCGGGTGCCCCGGGTGGCGCAATCAGCGTCCGGATTCGGGGGACAAACTCCATTCAGGGCAGCAACGAACCGCTCTACGTGGTGGATGGTTTCCCGATTTTTGGCAGCAATCCAACGGTTCTGAACAATGCAGATATTGAGAGTATCGAGGTTTTGAAGGATGCTTCGGCAACGGCCATCTATGGATCAAGAGGCGCAAATGGCGTTGTAATTATTACGACCAAGCAAGGCAAAAGCGGCACAACCAAAGTTGATTTTGAAACCAGTTACAGCGTTCAAACCCTACGCAAAAAACTGGATTTGATGAATGGCCGCGAATACGCAACTTTTTACAACCAACAGGCGCAAAACGACCGACTCGCTCCGTATTTTACTCAGGATCAAGTCAACGGATTTGGGGACGGCTACGATTGGCAGGATTTGGTGTTTAGAAAAGCGCCTATGAAAACCACCGCCCTGAACATCAGCGGCGGAAATGACAAAACACAATTTTCGGTGTCGGGAAGCTATTTTGGTCAGGAAGGAATTATTAAAGGAAGTGATTACAACCGGTTTTCGCTCCGAACCAATATAAATCATAAAATCAGCAACAAATTTAGCCTGAATTTTAGCTCTACGCTTTCCAAACTTCGGACCGACCGTCGGGATAGCGAGGGTGGTTCGCGGGGAAATTCTATGATTTCGGCGGCTATTTCGGCACCGCCCACGCTCACTCCCTACAACGAAGACGGCAGCTACCGTGTACTTGCCATTGCGTATCCTTTTGTGGCCACGGACCTGATTAACCCGCTGAATTTTATCAATGAACAAACGACACAGATCAACGCCAACCGGATTTTGTCTAATGCGGCGCTGATTTTTAATCCAATTCCGGATATCACAATCAAAATTGCGGGCGGAATCGAAAATGCTGATGACCGAACCGACAACTATACCACACGTAACTTTTTCAATTCACCCGGCCGGGCAAGTGTAAGCAGCTATCAGTTTACAAGCCTGCTCAATGAGAACACCATTAGTTACAACAAAACAATCGCCGGTGTACATTCCATTGCCTTTGTTGCGGGTGTAACCTATCAGGATTTCCTGACCCGCACTCTGGGTGGAAGCGGCAACGGGTTTTTGAGTGACATCACCGAAACCTCCGATTTGGGCTCAGCAATTACGCCCGGTATACCGTCATCAGGCTATTCCAAATCCGTGTTGATTTCGTACCTCTCCCGACTAAATTATAGCTACAACGACAAATATCTCGTCACGGCAAGTATCCGTCGCGATGGATCTTCGCGGTACAGCGAGGGTAATAAATGGGGGTACTTTCCCTCGGCGGCCGTTGCCTGGAAAATTTCCAATGAAGAATTTCTGAAAAACAGTACGTCTATTTCGGAGTTGAAACTTCGGGCAAGTTGGGGCTTAACGGGCAGTCAGGCCATAAATGCCTATGCCACGCTGAACGAGTTGAACTCTGGTCGTACCGTTTTTGACGATGCCATGTATACTACCTTCACGCCTGGCACTCGTCTGCCCGGTAACCTGCGCTGGGAAACTACTGCCCAAACAGACATTGGTTTGGATGTCGGAATACTCAATAATCGCCTTCTGTTTACGGCAGATTATTACATCAAAAATACCCGTGACCTGCTCAGTACAGTTGTGCTTCCTGCATCTTTGGGTTTTACTTCTACCATTCAGAATATCGGTGCAGTACAAAACAAAGGACTGGAATTGGGCCTGAACGGACGAATTTTTACGGGCGAATTTAAGTGGGACCTGAACGCAAATTTTGCCATCAATCGCAACAAAGTAGTTACACTGTATGATGGAAATGATATTCTGGGTGGTTCTGTGAATGTAGTCGTTGTGAACGATGCATCCAACATTCTGCGCGAAGGACACCCGATTGGAAGTTTTTGGGGCTATGTAGAAGATGGCTATACCGAGCAAGGGCGCATCAAATACAAAGATTTAGACGGAAACGGGACGATTAACCAAAATGATAAAACATTCATCGGGGATCCAAACCCGGATTTTATCTACGGAATCAATTCCACAATGTCCTACAAAAACTTTGATCTTTCGCTCTTTATTCAGGGCGTGCAGGGCAACGACCTTTTCAACGTCAGCTCCATTATCAACACAATCGACCACGGCTTTGGCCTGAACATGACCCGCGACGTGCTTCTAAATAGCTGGACTCCTGAAAATCCGAATGCAAAGTACCCGATCATCAGCCGCAACACCAACTCACGGATTTCGGATCGTTTTATAGAGGATGGCTCTTACCTGAGGTTCAGAAATATTCAGTTGGCCTACAATGCTCCCGTGAGCAAATGGGGCATTGGCTGGATGCGCAACCTGCAACTGTATGTCAGTGGGCAAAATCTGCTGACTTTCACAAGCTATTCGTGGTGGGACCCGGAAGTGAACTCCCGCGGTGGCGGCAACTCAACCTCACAGGGCATTGACCACAACAGCTACCCGACGGCAAAGTCCGTGACGGCCGGTATTCGGGTGGGATTTTGAGGGTAGGTTCAAACAATCAATTTTAATCAGGAAAAGCGATGAGATATTATAAAATAGATTTTGAAAAAATAGGAAAAATCAGCCTGAAAATAGCGGCGGCTTCACTGCTGCTCGGGCTGGCTTCCTGCGAAGAAGCACTGGTTGAGAAACCAAAGTTCATTGTGGTGGAAAATTTCTTTAACACCTCTGACGAGGTCGAAGCAGCTGTGAATGCGATTTATTCGCCCTTGCGCGCCACCAATTACACCGTCTACGAAACCTCCCTTGAATGCCAGGCCGACTATGCCTACGGACGTGGAAGCTGGGCACCACTACATGAGCAACAGGGACTTAACGATGCGAATATCAGCCGGGTGCAGGGTCTTTGGAACAACTTTTACCTGAGCATCCGAAATGCCAATCTCGTGATTAGAAATGCGCCAAACGGTACGTCGATCAGTCAGGAAGATATTGCAAAACATGTTGGTGAAGCTAAATTTATGCGCGCTTTCAATTACTTTCAACTGGTGCGAAACTGGGCGGGCGTTCCGCTTCGGACGGAGGAAAACATGACCGAAAACGATCTCCGTAAAAGCACTCCTGAGGAGGTGTATGCGCTGATTGAAGCTGATCTGAAAGAAGCCGAAATGAACCTGCCTGACCGTGCCGCAAACGTGGGACGACCTACTCGATGGGCGGCCAAAACCATGCTGGCGGAAGTACTTTTGACGCTTGGGCGCTACGAAGAGGCAAAAACCAAAGCCGACGAGGTGATAAAAAGTAACCGTTTTTCGCTGGTTCCGGTGCAGTCCGTTCAGGATTTTCAAACCGATGTTTTTGGGCCGGAGCTCGTTTCAACGACCGAAGAAATCTTTTATCTCAAATATACCCGCCAGGTAAATCAGGGTAATTATATGCTTTGGATTACCAATCATCCGAGCACCAATCTCTTTAATTTTGGCGGGGCCTATGTGGTGTACGGCTTCACGACTGAGCCTTTTTACAAAAACTGGCCCGAAGGAGATTTACGCAAAGATCTTTGGCAAAAGGTTAATATCGGACTAGGTCCTAACACCCTCATAAGCGCCAAATTTGCCGATAATCAGGCAATTAGCCAACAGGGCGCAGGCAACGACGATCCGGTATATGGCTACAACGATGCCCTTTTGCTCTTTGCCGAAGCCGCTACTCGGGCCGCCAATGCCCCAACGGCCGAGGCACTAGAAGCACTCAATCAGGTACATCGCCGGGCGTACGGACAATTGCCCGGTAGTCCCTCGGAGGTAGATTATGAACTGGCCGACTACACCACCGAAACCTTCCTGGATCTAATCATTCAGGAGCGCGCCTATGAGTTTTTGTACCTCGGCAAGCGTTGGCTGGACCTCAAACGGATCAATAAAGTCAAAGAATTTGTTAAAAAGAATAAAGGCGTTGATGTAGCCGATAAGCACTTGCTTTGGCCGATTCCGGTTTCCGAACTTAACTTTAACAGAGCGCTGAATCCCGCCACTGATCAAAATCCAGGCTATTAATTTTATTGAATTCTTATGAAAAAAATACAGAGACGATCGGCGCTTGCTTCTTTGGGAATGTTCTCCTTTGGCATTAGCTCCGCTGATTTTTTGGTAAAAGAAAAAACGATTCGGATTAACGACTCGCATTCCATAAAAAAACAGACGCTCAAAACGGATATTCTGGTGGTTGGCGGCGGCACCGCGGGCGTAGTGGCGGCGATTCAGGCCGGAAGAGCCGGAAAAAAAACTATTTTGCTCGAAAACAATAGTCAGCTGGGCGGCACTACCACTACGGGCGGTGTGGCTTACCCAGGTATCTTTTTTGCCTGGGGGCAGCAGGTTATTTCGGGAATCGGCTGGGAACTTGTGCAGGAAGCCGTGGCCCTCAACGACGACACGCTGCCCAACTTTTCGATTCCTCATGGCAAAAATCACCCACGGCATCAGGTGCGCCTCAACGGCCCGCTGTACTCCCTGATTATCGAAGAAAAGTGCATCGAAGCAGGTGTGCACATTCGATTTTATGAAACACCGACAAAAATTACTTTTAAAAATAATTCCTGGACCGTAGAAACTATTGGAAAAGGGATTTCGACGGAGATAATTTGTAACCAACTAATTGATTGTACCGGAAATGCTTACGTTACTTCCCTCGCAGGTTTTGAACTCAAACGAGGCGAAGAAGTGCAGCCCGGCTCCCTGATGTTTGAGCTCGGCGGCTACGACTTTGACAAGCTGGATCTGAACCTGCTCAGAACCCGCTATCAGGAAGAAATAAAGAAGGGGAATCTGGATAATACCGAGTTTCGGAATAACATTGTCGGACTGCTTAAAAGTCAGGGCGACAACATCAGCCACGTGCTTGGTGCCGACTCTACCACCTCAGAATTGCATACGCTCGCCAATCTGAAAGGGCGGGCATCCCTGCTGCGAACGCTGCGGTTTTTGCGGACATTGCCCGGACTTGAAAAAACAAAACTGCTGGATATGCAGCCTGAAACAGCCGTTCGGGAAACCTACCGCATTGCGGGACACTATGAAGTGACGCACGAAGATTACGTGACAGGAAAACACTTTGACGACGCCGTTTCGTATTCCTACTACCCCATTGATTTACACGATGAAAAGGGAATTATACCCAAACATCTCAACGAGGGCATTGTTCCTACGGTACCGCTACGGGCCTTAGTACCTAAAAATAGCCGCAATCTGATCGTTGCCGGACGCTGCATCAGCAGCGACCGACTGGCCAATTCGGCGCTTCGGGTACAGGCATCGTCGATGGGTATGGGACAGGCAGCGGCGGCGGCGGCGGTGCTGGCGCATACGCACAAAACCACCCCGCTGGAAGTACCGTTTCAGGAGCTTCGGCAGCTGATTGAGGCCCACGGAGGCATTGTGCCGCCACTCGCCTGAGGCAATGAAAGATAAAGTATGAAACTAAAAAATCTGGTTCAGAAAAGTCTGTTTATCTTTTTAGGAATACTGTATTTTTCCGGGAATAATCCTTCCGGGAAAATACAGTATTTTGGTGTGCCTACCCTCGTGGCTCCGGTGGCAGATACCCGTTATTTTATTCTGGATTTTAAAGATGACATTGCCAACGACACGCTATGGCAGCAAATTTCTGCCGAAGGCTATCCCCTGCGCTACACCCGGCCAATCCGTACGGGTGTTTGTTTCGACAACAAGTGCAGACCACTTGATGTAACTATACACTGGAATCCAACAGGAAGGTATTTAGGGTTTGAGTTGCCCGAAAAAGAATTTCTCAGCAAGTACGACCACGAGCCATTCACGGCGGAAGAATACGAACAATTGCATGCTTTATTGACAGACCAATTTTCTCCGCTTGGGAGTTTTCATTACAACGAGATTGTCCCTCAGGCCGACTCTACCTACGACAAAGTGGATGCCGTTTCTGGGGCTACCTCGGCCAACGTACTTGAATATGTAGTGGAAGGTGCGGCTTTTACAACCTATAAACTATGGAACATAACGTACGGCAGTTCGCAACAACACGTACAGCAATTAACAGAAAAAGCGCTCACGCCCGCTTTGGTACAGCTGCTACTCGAAAGTCCCGACATGCAGGATAAACTGTGGGCTCTAAATCATATCAACGGCTTCATAACGCCCGATGCGACTCTTCGCCAAACCCTGCTAACGTACATTTCTGAAAAGGAATTTACGCTAGCCGAGCGTGCAATTAAGTCACTGAATTCCAGGGATTTAACAGACAAAACACTGCAACTGGAATTCACAAAAAAAATCTTTCCGGCATCGTACAGTTTAAAAAAACTACTGCTACAAAAATTACAGGAAGCACCTGCGCTACAACCGGAAGTTGTGCAATTGCTGCGCAAAAACCTTTCTTCGTTTACAGGCGAAAGCCTGACTACTCTGCTTGATCTTTGGGCGCATCATGCCATTTTTGATTCGGAAACACGCACTGCCGTTGAACAACTTAGGCAACATTCCAATCCGTTCATTGCCAAAAAAGCAGAAATTTTTCTCCAAAAAAGTACACGGCCTACAACACAAAAATAGATCATCAGCCATTGTTGGTGTTTTTAACCAACAATTAAGCCGTAGCCGCTGTTTTTTCACCAACGACTTCCCTTCCCAAATCGCATCCAAATAAAATAATTCAACTATTTTTTAAAATTATTTAGGGATAAAGCTCCGTTGTTCTACTATACTGTCAACGAGGTTCTTTATTCGTAGCACAATGATTTTGAAACAACTCGACGACGAACGGCTGGTGGTACTTCTGAGAGAAGGCAAAAGAAATGCCTTCGAAGAAATTTATCGTCGCTACTGGTACAAGTTGTACAGCGTTGCGTACCATCAAACCGGCATTCGCGAAGAAGCCGAAGAGCTGGTTCAGGAAGTATTTCTAAAACTTTGGAGCCGCCGCGCCGACGTACAAATCCGGCATTTGGGCCTGTACCTCACGATCGCCGTCAAAAATCAGGTGTACGACTACATCAAATCGCAAATCAGCTACCGCAAGTACCAGGAATACATCATTTTTCAGGAAATCCATCAACATTACGCAACTGAGGATATCGTGAATTATACGGATTTGACCAACGTCGTAGAGAAAGTCCTGAATCGATTGCCTGAAAAAAGTGCGGAAATTTTTAAACGCAGCCGCTTCGAAAATCAGTCCGTGAAAGAGATTGCTGTGGGTCTTAACCTCAGCGAAAAAGCCGTGGAATACCATATCACAAAATCTTTACGGTTTCTGAAAGAAAACCTCAAAGATTTCCATTCAGACAACTAGTCAGCGCAGAATACTCATGACTCATCAGGAATTCAATCAACTGTTAAAACGCTACCTGGCAGGCGAAACCACCGAGCAGGAAGAAAACTTGCTGCTGGAATGGTACGAAAGTCCGGCCAATCAGCAGGAACTTGATTTGCCCGAACGACAAAAAGAGGCGATCAAAAAACGGATGTGGCAGAAAATCCGGCAAAACCTCCCTGCCCGTACCTTTTTACGCCCGCTGCATTTGGCCTGGCTGTCGGGCGTAGCGGCATGTTTGTTGGTTGGTGCGGGATGGTATTGGGGCTGGGACAAACCGTTATCCACTTTCCCAAAAGCTACTCAGGAAGTTGTGAGTCAATCGGGTATTGAAGTAAAGAACACCTTGCAGACGGAACAGGAAGTGGTACTGCCCGATGGGACAAAAGTTACCCTTTCGCAAAATAGCCAACTGGTTTATAACAAAGCATTTAACCAAACCCGACGGGAAGTGTACCTGACGGGTGAAGCCTTTTTTGATGTCAAAAGAGACGAGAACAAACCCTTCGTGGTACATACCGATGACCTGGTGACCGAAGTTTTGGGTACGAGTTTCCGCATTCGACAAAACCACAATTCCAGGACCACGGAGGTCTCTGTACGCAGCGGAAAAGTATCGGTGTATGCGCTCGAAACGACCACAAATCGGGAGCACAACGGCGTCATCATTACACAGAATCAACGGGCAGTTTATAATGCCACTACGCATACGATTGTGCCGGGCATTGTAGAAGCACCGATTCCGGTCATTGAAGTTCGGGAAATAGCGGGAAATCTGATTTTTCAGGAGGCTTCTCTGCCTCAGGTTTTGGGCGAACTCACCCGGCTGTACGGCATTGAGTTCGTGATTTCAAACCCAAAATCAAACGAATGTCGCCTGACAGCCGACCTCAACGGCCTCACACTTTTTACCCAACTCGACCTGATTTGTAAATCGATTGATGCCACGTACGAAAAACGCGGAACGGTGGTTTTTATCAGTGGCGAAGGGTGCTGAGGCTACCTGATTGTTGAACTTACGCTTATATCCAACACCAAAAAAAGGCCGAAAATGCTGCAAACATTTCCGGCCCATGTAAAACGCCCCCGACAAACGCCAATCTGTGAGAGGGCCTTGTTTCTCAATTATTTCACCAATTAAAAAACAGGTAAATCTATGAAAAAACCAGTACCAATTCCCAAAAATTTGTGGAAGGTTATGAAAATTACGTTTTCACAAGTACTCCTTATTTGCCTGTGTACAGGCCTGGCAATGGCCCACAAAACGAGTGCTCAGGAAGTACTGAACCGGACTATTTCGTTGCAGGGCGACAAGCTCGAACTGCGCGATGTTTTACGCCAAATTGAAAAAGAAGCGAAGGTCAAATTCGTATACAGCACCCGAATCCAATCCAATCAGCGGGTGTCGATTCATGCCAGCAACCGGCGGCTATCGGTGGTTCTTGATGAAGTATTGAAACCTATTGATATAGACTATGAAGTAATTGAAAACCGGATTTTGTTGCGGAAAAGCAAGGAAAGGCAGAGCGTTCCTCAACCTAAGGAAGAGCAGGGCGCGTGGACTAGTCAACCCATTGAACTACCCATTTCGGGGACCATCAAAGACGAAAAAGGTGTAGCAATGGCCGGCGTGAGTATTCTGATCAAAGGTACTACCCGAGGCACCACTACCGATACCAACGGCAACTATTCGCTGGACGTACCGGACGCGCAAACTACCCTGATTATCAGCTACGTGGGCTATATAACTCAGCAACTTGTGGTGGGTACTCGCAGCCAAATCAATCTCACTTTACTTCCTGACGATCGATTCCTGAACGAGGTGCAGGTGGTAGCCTTTGGTGAGCAGCGCAAGCGCGACGTAACGGGCTCAATTTCGTCGCTGAAAGCGGCTGATATTCGTGCCAATACGGCGGCAAGTCCTGATGTAGCGTTGCAGGGACGGGCAGCGGGGGTGCAAATCACGCAGGCCGGTGGTACGCCCGGTGGAGCGGTGCGTATCAATGTGCGCGGAGTGGCTTCCATCAATTCCAATTCTCAGCCGCTGATAGTCATTGATGGCCAACCCGTAAACAGTTCAGCATTTGGTACCGGCGGTGTTGCCATGAATCCTCTTTCAGAAATCAATCCTGACGACATCGAGTCAATGGAAGTCCTGAAAGATGCATCGGCTTCCATTCTGTTTGGGTCAAGAGCTGCGAACGGGGTGATTTTGATTACCACCAAGAAAGGCAAAAAAGGCAAACCAACCTTTGATTTTGGTTACCAGCACGGTATCAACACCGCCACCAATCGGGTGGACCTCATCGACAACGGAGCCGATCATTTCAATATCCTGAAACGGGCGGCCCGAAACAACATTCAGGCCGGTTTGGCGCCTGCTTCCTCAAATTTGGCAAACCTGGTCCCAACGGGTATTTTACGAGGATCATTGCCCGCATCTTTTGATAATCAACTCATTGACTCTACCACGCTTTACAATACAAGTACAAATTGGCTCGATCAGGTGTTGAGGCAGGGCAGTTTTCAGCAGGCAACGCTGAGTGTTGGCGGCGGCACCAAGAATCTGACGATTTACGGAAGCGGATCCTACCGCCGGGAAGAGGGAATTGTTATCGGTCAAGGGCTACGGCGTTTGAGCGGACGAATCAATATGGAATACAACCCTATTAAAATACTTAAACTGGGCGCCAATGTTTCGCTTAATGGCATTACCAATGAAATGGTCCCGTTGGGAAACTCCTATCAGTACGGCCTTTCGTCTGCCCTGCCTGCCTATCCGATACAGCTTCCCGATGGAACGTTTTTTAACGGCATTGCCAACGGAACTAACAATACTACCCGTATTGGCTCTAACCCTGTTTTTTACCGAAACAACTATTCCAACGAGTCCAATACCTTCCGAAACATCAACACGTTTTTTGCGCAGCTTGAACCAGTCAAAGGTTTAACGATTCGTTCTGAATTCGGTACGGATCGTCAGAAAACAAGAAACGATATTTTACTAAATCCGACCCTTTTTCCACAAGGCATTCAGGGTGCCGAGCGGATGGGAGACGGGCGTGCAGAAAATCGCAACGTTCTGAACCGCAATTCCAACTGGAATAATACAATCAACTATACGAGGGAATTAGGCGAGAACCATCGACTCGTTCTTTTGGCCGGAAACAGCCTGCAAAATCGCATTTCTGACAACGAAACCTACATTACTGAACGCGTGCCTTCCAGTGCAATCACCGGCCTGGACACAACCCGCTCGGTAGTATTCAACGATGAAATTTCGTTTCGGTTTGTTTCTTACTTTGGTCGAATCAACTACGCATTTAAAGACAGATACCTGTTTGAAGTGAGCCTTCGCTCCGACGGCTCGTCGCGCTTCGGTCCCGAAAATCGCTGGGCTACTTTTCCCGGCATGTCGGTTGGCTGGGTCATCAGCGATGAGAGTTTTCTGAACACGAGTTCTTTTGTTAACTTCATGAAGCTTCGTGCCAGTTATGGCCGCACAGGAAATGCCGAAATCGGCAATTTTTCCTGGCAAAAGAACTTCACGTTTGTTGGGTACAATGCCGCAATTTACGGCGGCATTCAGGGAGGGCAGTTTACCAACCCCGGCAACTCGGCTCTGACCTGGGAATCTACCACACAATTTGATGCAGGCATTGAATTTACGTTGCTCAACAATCGCATCAGCGGTACGCTCGACTACTACAACAAAGACTCCGATGGCCTGCTGCTGGACTACGCCCTGGGACCGCTGTTTGGCACCATCAACAATTCGATGACCATCAACCTTGGTTCTGTACGCAATCGCGGGGTCGAGTTTAGTCTCACGACCCGAAATATCATCAAGGAAGGCTTCCGCTGGACGACGGATTTTAACATCAGCCACAACAAAAATACCGTTTTAAGCACCTATACCGCACCGTTCCTGAATTATCCCTTTCAGGTAATTGCCGGCCCGAGCATCGCTACGCCCGGCTACTCGCTGGGGAATTATTACATGGCGCAGTTCGCAGGTTTTGACCCAAATACGGGTAATGAACTGTTTTATGAGCGGGATCGGGTTGCTTTCAGTACTACCGGCCAAACCGTAAAAACCGGAGCTTTATGGGACGGGACAATTGCCAATAACGCTGGAAACAACCAATTTATACTCGAAAACCGTACCCCATATCCGGTCCTTTTTGGTGGGTTGACCAATAGTTTTCAATTTGGCAAAATTGACTTCAACTTCCTTTTCTACTACCAATACGGCAATTGGATTTACGATCAGGGCGAACGCATTCAGAGCTACCCTACCACCGGTCAGGTGCTTCGGGCCGAAAGCCCGGGCATTGGCAGTCTGCGCGACGAACTTGCCCGGACCGAGGGTGTTTACCGGATGCAATGGAATTCCAATGCGCGTGGTTTTGAATCCTCCCGTTTTTTGCATGATGGCTCATTCATTCGCCTCAAAAACGTTCAGATCGGCTATAACCTTCCGGCATCGGTAGCAAAAAAACTACGGCTACGGACGGCCCGAATTTCATTGACCGGTCAAAACCTGCTCACTTTCACCAAATTTAACGGGTGGGATCCGGAGGTATTTCGCAACGGCGGTGCCGACGGCTCCACGGCTACGCTCTCGCCGGGCGTTACCAACAACGACCTGCCACAAGTCAGGACGATACTGGCCGGAATTAATTTTGGATTTTAACTACCTGACAATTAAACACTCATGAAAAAGACATATAGCATTTTGGGAATACTTGCCGTGGCAATGGTCGGTTTTTACTGCGATAAATATTTGGATGAAGTTTCTTCCAAAACCCTGATTCAGGCGCAAAATGTACGAACGGTTGAAGAACTGGACATTTTGATGACGGGCGCCTATTCGGGCATTGCCCGGGAAGTAGCCTTTGGGGGAAATGCGCTTGTCATTGGCGAAACATTTGGCGATTTGGTGGCTGTGAATAACGTCAACTACCGTAACAGTCCGGGCCGCTCATCCAGAGTGTACACCTGGTCGCACCGGGAGGAAGACTACGGATATCAGGCAGAATTTTTACAATGGTCAACCTTTGGGTTGAACAACGCCAACAACGTACTGGAAATCCTGCAAAGCAATCAGGTACAAACTCCCGGCGAAACGGATCCCCGCAAAGACATCCGTCTGCAAAGAGGGCGCATCGAAGGCGATGCCCGTTTTGTGCGCGCTTTGTGCATTTTTGAACAAACCCGCCTGATTGGTTTCCCATGGGGCTATACGCCCGATAATTCGCATCCCGGACCCGTCGGAAATTATAAATCGGTGTCAGAATTTGGCGATTTGGCGTACCCGCGCCTGAGCGTCGTGGCGGCCTATGACAGCATTCTGAACGATTTACGCATTGCCGAAAGACTGCTGCCAGAGAATTATGACCCAGCACAACACCTGCCCGCTATGCAGCCACGCGCCAACAAATACGCCGCCCTTGCCCTAATGGCGCGGGTTTACTGGCAGCAGGACAACGTGGATAGCTGTTTGGCGGTTTGCAATCGTCTGCTCGGAACGGGAAGCACCAATCGTTTTCCATTGGTCCCCGGAAACCAAATGCTGGCTCAACTTTTCCAACGTACCGGCATCATGCCCGGCACCAATTCTGCCAACCGCGACGAAGTAATTTTTGAGCTGGTCAACGTCGTAGGACGAAACTCCCGCACCACCAACGGAGCGCCGCTGCGTACGCATTATACCCTTCAAAGTGTGTATACGCCGGCACAATTGGCCAATGTCAACAACCTGACATCCGGCCCTAATTTACGTATGAGCCAACGTTTCAAAGCTCTGGCTGACTTTGACCGTCAGCTTGATTTGCGGTACCAAACACTCCTGGATACAACGCAGGCCACGAACGCAGCTACGGCCTGGGACAGCCCCAACCGGCTCTGGTTTTCCAGGAAATGGGGTTCGTTGGGTACTTCCAATTTAGGGCCAGTTCAGGGAGTCAATTCCAACGTGGTGCTCTTCCGCTCCGCTGAATTTTTACTGATGCGGGCCGAAATGAACCAGCGAAAAGGCAATACTTCCCTGGCGTTGGCAGACCTAAATGCTGTGCGAACACGGGCAGGTTTGCCAGCCTTAGTCAGCGCTCCGACCAACCTATTGGAAGAAATTCAAATGGAATTTATCCGCGAAATGTTCAGCGAAGGCAATCGTATTCATAACATCAAAAGATTGAAACAACCCCTGAATCCCGGCGACCGCCCTGCCTCTCCCGGAGGAGTAGACTGCGCCCTGGGAAATTGTAGCGAAGTGCCCTGGAATAGCCGCTTACTGGTGTTTTTGGTCCCGCAAACCATGATTGACCGCAATCCACTTTTAGTCCAAAACGATTAAAAAAAGAATCAAAACCATGAAAATATCTCAATACCTGGCAGCTATTTGCTCCGCCATACTACTTGTTTCTACGTTTTGGGCGTGTGAAAATCCTCCATTCCCTACGGTATCCAACGACCAGGCTCTTCGTGACCAAATCCGGGGAGTTTGGGTTCCGGTTTCGCTTACAATGAAGTATCAGGTAGGGCCAGCCCCGCGTTCCCGCGACACGTTGGTTACCGTTACGCCGACCACTGCGCCTTTGTTGGTTACAGGCCGTGCCAATCCTATTCGACCCTTTACCGATACCCTGTATTTTGCCGCTCAGACAGCAAGCGCCGATACATTTTGGTTAGCCAATCGCGGCATTCGTCAGCAAGGGAAATTTTCGCTGGCAAAAGTTACCGATGAAAGCGGGGAGGCAACCTTACTTCGTATTGGTCGCCCAACCTACACAAACGGACAAATCAGTCGCTGGAACTACGATTTTGTTTTTCACGGAACCGTAGCGCCCAACGCCTCGGGTGCGCCCGTCTATACCTCATCCACGTACACAAATTATTCCCCGACAATTACCTCAATTACAGACCGGCAAATAACCATCACGTTCAGTGCGCAGGGAAATATTACGGTTCCGGTAGTACCTATTACCCCTGCAAATCAAGGACTTGTTACGTCTTGGGGCGGAAGATTGATTGTATTTACGGCAACTTATGCCAAACAATAAATAGTCATGGCTATGAAGTACTTTTTATGGTGCTTGCTCCTACCCTTTCTTGCCTACTCCCAACACCAAATCGGTGATGCCGGACAAATCTTTGACGAAACCCGCTTTGACCCGCGCTTTCCAGACATGAAAGAGTGGGCCAAAGCGGGCGTGCAGGGAGGAATTCCGTTGAGAAATACCTTAAAAATTCAAAAGACCCTTACGCCTCAGGACAATTTACAGGAGGCGATTGATGAAGTAGCGGACCTGGGCGGCGGGGTTATTTTTCTCAAAAAAGGCGAGTACATTATTTCAAAACCAATTACGCTGAAATCAAACGTAGTCCTGCGCGGTGAAAACAAGGACCAAACGGTGCTGAAAGTGGTGATGAAGAAGATGTTTTTCAAATACTCTCCCGACCAAAAACATCTCGTAGCCTTCGAAATAAACAATGCTGAATGGGTAGGCCTGGAAGACCTTACCTTTCGTTACGCCGCCGTCGATTTTGAACCTTACGACAAATCCGATTTTAATGCTGCCTGGGACCGCCGGGTGTTTCACGAGCACGAAACCCGCGACACGACGCTTTTTGTACACTTGGTCATTTTTAGAAACTGCCGCAATTCGTGGGTGGACAACTGCAACTTTCTGTGGGCCGGCACGCATCCGCTGGGTTTGGGGAATTGTGAACACATGACCTGTCGAAATAACTTCATGGACCGGGCCTACGTAAAAAACGATTCCTTTCACGGGGGATATTATGGGTGTTGGGGGTCAAAATATTGCCTGTTTTACAACGAAAAAGTCCGGCGAATTCGCCATTTTGCCATCATGAGTCCGGGCGCGGCTTATAATGTGGTCTATCAATGTGATTTTGAAGTAGATGTCAACTTTCATGACCAGGACAACGGTCATAATCTGGTGGAACAATGCCGCATCGCTACGCCCGTTTGGCACAGTTGGGACGCTATCGGCATTGGAGCCGTAAATAAACACCGCCCGCCCGGTCCTGAAAATTTGTTGTTTAACAATACCGTTATTTCCAAAGGCGTGTCCGGCTACAACCGAAAAATGGGTGCAGCCCAACCCAACGCGGTGTATCAGGTCACGACGGAATTTGGCAAACCCAACGTTTTTCTCCGCCCCGATGCGCCGCCGAAAGGAGGCACATTTTACGCTGTCAAAGCTCAACCCTAAGTTTTTTTATTCATGAAATTCACCGTACTCCCTTTTCTTATTTTTCTGATTTTCAGACCACTCAGCCCAATCCACGCCCAAAACGACCCATACCTGCATCAGCAGTACGACGCCCTGCACGACTCACCCATGCAGCAAAAATTTCGGAAACTGGCCCCCATGCCGGCGGGAGTCGTGTATGTGCAGCAACCCAATGAAGGCGAGAAAGAAATGCGGGTGCATTTCCAAAACATGAAAAAGCTGGGCTTCAACGCCCTGAAACAAATCATGCCCTTACCGACCTGGACCATTGGGCAAATTTCTTTGATTGCCCTGGAAGAAGGCATTATGCCGTGGTGGTACGGCGAAGGCGGCTACGAAGAAATAACCCCTGCCCTATTAGAGCAATTGGGCATCGCTAAAACGCTGTCAATGAGTGAACTATTGGAGCATCCTAAGATGATCAATTACCAAAAAGAAGTTGCCAAAAAACGAATTCAAAATACCGAAAAATACATCCAAAACAGTCCGGACAAAAAATTTATGCGGGTCACGAGCGTGGCCTACGACCCCGAAATCGGCGGACGGGGGCTGGAACTCAGTACCAAAGGCGAAGCATTGTTTTTGGAATGGCTCAAAAAGCGTTACCACACCGTAGAAAATTTGAACCAAGCCTGGAATCAGTACCACGCCGGGCTTTTCCTGAACGAACAGCGGGTATTCAATGACTGGGAGGATGTAGCCAAGAATTGGCGTAATCTTACGAGCCGCGAGTACAATCACGTCAAAGACATTTATCGATTCAAGGTAGAGCACAATTTGGGCCGCATTCGCGAATCTGCGGCGCAGTTCAATCGTTTTGATGCCAATGCGCCCTATCGTGGCGGCGGTGAATTGGCCGTTTTTCACCCTTTTGCGTGGTACGGAGTGGATATGGAAGTCATCGCCGACGTTCTGTCCAACTATGGCTCTTTTTATCCTTCCATGCACTTTTCGTGGCATTACAATCTGGTCAAAGGTGAAATCACCAAGTCGCTCTATCAGCAGGCGTCGTTGATGAACGACTTCAATAAAGGCGGCTGGACGGGCGGTTGGGAAAGTACGGGCGGGCCGATGCAGATGGATGGCGAAAAAAATCCGGGACATACCAATTCTTACTACGTCGGCCCCGATGAATTGATGCAGCTCTACCTCAGTCAGTTAGCCGCCGGCTTCAAAGGGTTCGGCATTTGGTGCTGGAACGCCCGAAGCGCCGGAAAAGAAGGCGGCGAGTACAGTCTGCTTGACCGAAACGGCCAAATTACCGACCGTGCCGTTGCCATCGGGCAATTGGGAAAAGCCATGCAAAAATACCGTTTTGAACTCTGGAACGCTCACAAAGAGCCGCTCGTGGGTATTCTGTACGACTGGGAAAATGAGGCAACCTGGGGCGCTATGAGTATTCCGGGGCGGGATGATTTTCGATTTCAGCCCGTCAAAGCCCGAATCGGCATCAGCAATGTACTGATGTCCAACAATGTACCTTTTGAATACCTCACGCCCAACGATCTATCCAAAGGTCTAGCCGGGCGCTACAAAGTGCTGTATTTACCGGCTATGCTCACGATGCGAAAAGAACTATTACCCGTTTTGAAAAAATACGTGCAGGAAGGCGGGCGACTGGTCATGGATTTACCTTCGGGCTGGTACGACGAAAATACCGTCAACCTTCCGACCGGTAAAGGCTCGGACTTTGAACAGCTTTTTGGGGCGACCATTGATGATTTTCAGTTTTCGGGTACCAATCGGCAACTCACTATTGCGGGGAAAGAAGTGCAGGGCTTTACCATCAACTCAACGGCTACTGAGGCCCGTGTGGTTGAAAAATATAATAACGGCAAACCCGCCGTGTTGGAACATTCTCTCGGCAAAGGCAAGGCCATTTTGCTGGGTTTTCAGGCATCACTCAATGCGTTTGAAACTTCTGCAAAGACTTCTTCCTCCCTTTTACAATACACGCTCGGGACTTATTCCTCCACCTATTCCTGTCCCAACGCCCTCGTGTATCGTTTGGCCGCTCCCGAAGCAGACCATTATTTTTTGTTGAACGAAGCTACCGCAAAAACCGTCGCGCTTACCTTTAAAAATCTGACATACAAACGTATTACGGATGCCGTCACGGGGGAAGTGGTCAATAGTAACCAACTCAAATTGGCAACCAAAGGCGGATTATGGTTACGGGCGGAAAAGTGAATTTCTCCAATTTCCTTTTTTTGTAATTTCCACAAATCGTATGTTTCTACCATAGCTATCTGGCTATGAGAAAAATAGCTGAAATCATATATCTGTATATATATGCAGTTATATCTTTACTCTTCGCTCCTTTTCTAGTTTAATCCTGAACTTCTTTAAATGAAAAAACTACCTATCCTGCTTTTGCTACTGTTGGCAATTTGCCTCCCATCGCAACGCACAGAAGCCTTACCACCTCAAACTGCTGATGTCGTTATCTACGGCGGTACAGCGGCTGGCGTAATGGCGGCTTATACGGCAAAAAAAATGGGAAAATTGGTTCTGCTGATAGAACCCACCACGCACCTGGGTGGGCTCACGTCCGGGGGGCTGGGCTACACCGATATTGGAAATAAATATGCTATCACCGGCCTCTCCCGGGACTTTTACCGCCGAATCGGACAACACTACGGCAAGTTTGAACAATGGACGTTTGAGCCCAAAGTCGCCAAACAATACTTGCAGCAGTACCTCGACGAAGCGGGCATTAAGGTACTTTATTCGCATCGGGTGATAGCGGCTCAGATTAAAAATAAACGAATAACATCCATTGTGCTGGAAAACAGTATTTCTCCACAAACCTCTACGAATCAAACCGTTGCCGGAAAAATGTTTATTGACGCAACCTACGAAGGCGACCTGATGGCACGTGCCGGAGTGAGCTACGCTGTGGGCCGCGAAGCGAATAGCGACTACAACGAAACCATCAACGGAGTTCAGCTCATGAACGGTCATCAGTTCCCGGACGGAGTAGATCCCTACAAAATTCCGGGCAAACCGGAAAGCGGGTTGCTGTGGGGAATTTCTCCCGAAAAACTTGCCGCCAATGGCTCGGGCGATAAAAAAGTTCAGGCCTATAACTACCGCATTTGCCTGAGTTCAGACCCGGCCAATCAAATCCCGATCACACGGCCCGAAGGTTACGACCCCACACGTTATGATCTGCTGGTGAGGCTTTTTGAAAAGCAACCTGCCAAACAGCGACTCAGCGATTATTTTATATGGAGCCGCATGCCCAATCAGAAAACCGACATCAACAACCGGGGAGGTTTTTCAACCGATATGATTGGCATGAACTACGACTATCCCGAAGCCAACTATGCCGAAAGAGCCCGTATTGTGAAAGAACATGAACTGTATACTAAAGGACTGCTTTACTTTTTTGGTCATGACCCACAGGTGCCTAAACTGATGCAGGAGGAAATGTTGAAATGGGGCTATCCCAAAGATGAATACGTAGAAAATAACCACTGGTCGCCACAGCTGTATGTACGGGAGGTCCGCCGAATGATTGGCAGTTACGTTATGACTCAGGCCAATTGTCAGGGCAAAGAGGTCGTTCAGGATGGAGTTGGGATGGCTGCCTACACTATGGATTCACATAATATTCAGCGGGTAGTAGTTGACGGGCAGGTGAAAAATGAAGGTAATGTAGAAGTAGGCGGCTTTGGCCCTTACCCCACTTCGTACCGCTCGCTGATTCCGAAAGCTTCTGAATGCGAAAATCTGCTGGTGCCTGTGTGTCTGTCGGCCACGCACATTGCCTATGGGTCCATTCGCATGGAACCGGTCTTTATGGTGCTGGCCCAGTCGGCTGCTGTGGCAGCCTGCCTGGCGCTTGATGGAAAAACTTCGGTTCAACAGGTAGATGTTAAGAAATTACAAACCGAACTTACAAACAATCCACTGGCCAATGGCAGTACACCGGAACTGCTCGTCGACAATGAGAATAAAACACAGGTTTCTGTAAAAGGGAACTGGACAACAACTACCAAAGGCAGCTACGGGCCTACGGCGTTGGTTTCGGGTGCGCCAAACGGAGAAGAGCAATCGGTTCGATTTACTCCCGAAATTTCCAAACCGGGTATGTATAAAGCTTATATTTATTTTCCTAAAATTCCGGGATTATCGGCCATCAGCAGCGTTTCTATTCATGACGGCACACAAACGCGAACATTAGCCATAAAGGAATCAGAAATTGTGGTGGAAGGGCAAACCTCCGGCGAGTGGTTTCCACTCGGGGAATATACGCTTTCCAAAGGACAAAAGGCTTTCGTAGAAATATCTACCAAAAATTCCAATGGGGTAGTAATAGCCGATGCTGTTCTGTTTGTGCCCCATCACAAACCATAATATTTATCGTCGCGCCAATTTCCTGGATTGTTGGCAATATAATCAGCAATGCGTTGGTATTCAGCGTCGTCACGAATAATATGATCGTAAAAACGGGTTTGCCAGCCATTTTCATAACTCAATCGGTTAGCGTGTTTGGTAACCGCTGATTTATACGGACGCAGAATGAAAGAAACGGAATCTGCCTTAGGGAAAATTTTGGACATCTGTTCGTTTTTGGGCGGCGACAATCAATTCTGGTTTATCTAAAATAAAAACACCATGAATATGATTAGGCTTTACCAAAAATCACCTAATTCAGCCATAATCCCACCACCCGGTACGGGCATAAGGTATTCGGTATTAGTTGTAAAATTTGTCCATAGATCGACAAATTAATCACTAATTTTTATACAAACTCCTCACACCCTGAATTACAATTCTAAACCAATAAACCTTTTTTAAAAGATGCATTTTTTAAAAAAAATTACGCTCAGTTTGTTCCTGCTGACTTTCCTGGGGGCCTGTTCTTCGGTTCAAAACCAAAATTCTGATACCCGAACCGCCGATGTCATTATTTATGGCGGAACGTCTGCAGCGGTGACTGCAGCGGTGCAGGTCAAAAAAATGGGCAAATCCGTCGTAATTGTTTCCCCCGACAAGCATTTGGGCGGATTATCTTCCGGTGGACTGGGCTTTACGGATACGGGCAACAAGTCGGTAATCGGCGGACTTTCCCGTGAATTTTACCAGCGCCTTTATCAGCATTATCAGGAAGATAAAAACTGGAAATGGCAGAAAAAAGAGGAGTATGGCAACAAAGGGCAAGGCACGCCCGCAATGGACGGCAACAACCGCACGATGTGGATTTTTGAACCCCACGCTGCCGAGCAAGTTTTTGAGGATTTTATTAAAGAAAATAACATTACCGTGTATCGAGACGAATGGCTCGACCGCTCCGCCACGGGCGTTGAGATGAAGGACGGCAAAATTCAGTCTTTCAAAACCCTGAGTGGAAATACCTACGAAGGAAAAATGTTTATTGACGTAACCTACGAAGGTGACCTGATGGCCGCTGCCGGCGTGAGCTACCACGTAGGCCGCGAGGCAAACAGCGTGTACGGCGAAAAATGGAATGGCGTTCAAACGGAGGTATTTCAGCACGGACATTACTTCAAGTCAGACATAAGCCCCTACGTAGTGGCCAACGACCCCAAAAGCGGGCTCCTGCCCGAAGTATCTGCCGACCCGCCGGGTGAGTACGGCTCCGGCGACAACAAGATTCAGGCGTACTGCTTTCGGATGTGCATGAGCAACCACCCCGACAACCGGGTGCCGTTTCCGAAGCCCGAAGGCTACGACCCCGCCCGCTACGAACTGCTGCTGCGGGTGTTTGACTCGGGCTGGCGCGAAACATTCCAGAAGTTTGACCCGATTCCCAACCGCAAAACCGACACCAACAACCACGGCCCGTTTAGCAGCGACTACATCGGCAAAAACTACGACTATCCCGATGCTACGTACGAACGCCGCCGGGAGATAATCAAAGAGCACGAGCTGTACCAGAAAGGATTGCTTTATTTCATGCAAAATGACCCCCGAATGCCCGCCGATGTGAAGCAGGACATGCAGCAGTGGGGACTGGCTAAGGACGAATTTACGGACAACGGCAACTGGCCGCATCAGCTCTACATCCGCGAAGCCCGCCGCATGCTGGGCGAAGACGTCATGACCGAGCAGCACACCCTTGGCGAAAAGCCTGTGACCAATCCAATAGGCATGGGTTCGTATTCGCTCGATGCGCATAATGCTCAGCGTTATGTAAAAGCGAATGGTTTTGTACAAAACGAGGGCGATATTGGCGTACACCCCAAGCAGCCCTACTCCATTTCGTACGGTTCCATTTTACCCAAAGAAGCCGAATGTAAAAACCTGTTGGTGCCCGTAGCGATGTCTAGTTCTCACATTGCCTTTGGGTCCATTCGCATGGAGCCGGTCTTCATGATTTTGGGTCAATCGGCGGCAGCGGCGGCTGTGCTATCAATTGACAAGAATATTTCGCCCCAAAAACTAAGCTATGAACTGCTCGAAGCGGAGCTGCTGAAAGAGGGTCAAAAGTTAAAATTGTAATATTTTTTCAATCAATTAAGAGTTAAAAGCCCAATTTGTAGTCTCTTGTATTTTTAAACAAGCTATTCTACTTCTTATACCTGATTATTTATACCAATGAATGCCAACCTGCAACCTGCACGTTCTACCGCTTCGCATCTGTTCAGTATTCCCGTCATTGTGGCCGCCCTTGGCTATTTTGTTGACATTTACGACCTGCTACTTTTCGGCATCGTCCGCATTCCCAGCCTTGTTTCGTTGGGGCTATCCGAAGAGGCCGTGTCGTCGGTTGGGGCAAGTATTCTCAACTGGCAAATGACAGGCCTACTTCTCGGCGGTATTTTGTGGGGTGTATTGGGTGATAAAAAAGGGCGGCTTTCGGTTCTCTTTGGTTCTATCCTTACCTACTCATTGGCAAACATCGCCTGCGGATTTGTACAGGATGCCGAAACCTACAAAATTCTGCGGTTCATCGCGGGCGTTGGCCTCGCGGGCGAATTGGGTGCGGGCATCACGCTGGTTTCCGAAATATTGCCCAAAGAACTACGCGCCATCGGCACGTCACTCGTGGCCGGTATTGGCCTGTTGGGTGCGGTAGTAGCCTACTTTACCGTTGAGTTTTTCGACTGGCGAAACGCCTATTTTATCGGCGGCGGGCTGGGAATAGCCCTGCTGCTGATGCGCATCGGGGTTTTTGAATCCGGGATTTTTGCGCAGGTAAAAGAGCAAAAACACGTACAGAAAGGTAATTTCTTCGCCCTATTTACCAATAAAGACAGGCTGATCCGCTACCTAAAATGCATCGGCATGGGCCTGCCCACCTGGTTTGTGATCGGGATTTTGGCAACGTTCAGCAACGAATTTGGCAAAGCGCTCGGCCTGGAAGAAGCCATCAAGCCCGGCCTTGCCATCATGTGGTGCTACGTAGGTCTGTCCGCAGGCGATTTGTCGAGCGGGCTCATCAGCCACGCCCTCAAATCCCGCAAAAAAGCAGTGTTCATTTTCATGCTCTTTACGTTCATCGTGAGCGTCATCTATCTGTATGGAGGCATTTCTACCGCCAAACAACTCTACCTCTCAGCAGGCTTTTTGGGGTTAGGCATTGGGTATTGGGCCATGTTTGTAACCATTGGCGCCGAACAATTTGGCACTAACCTGCGCGCCACCGCTGCTACTACAATACCTAATATGGTTCGGGGAGCCGCAAGTGTTATGATCATACTATTCGCTTATTTCAAGGAATCATTCAGTGTAGCCAACTCTGGTGCATTGGTTGGTTTGATCTGCTTCGTCATCGGGTTTTACTCCATCCTGACGATTCAGGAAACCCACGACCGGGACATGGATTTTCTGGAAGAATAGTCTCACGCTCAGTATTTTATTTTTGGACGGCTCCCGTTGGGAGCCGTTTTTTTTGTTTTTTGGCGCTTTGTTTGGTGATGATGAGTTGAAGTTTTAGGATTCAAGTCAGGCAAATTATTGGCAACTAGTAGAGTATTTGTAAACAAAAACTTTCCCATCACAAAATGCTGCACATAAGCTAACCATCTATTTGCAAAAAAAGAAAAAACGAAAATTTGTAAAATATAAAGCAGAATTTATATTTTACAAGTATGAATGGCTGCTTCTGTTTAATTTTTGACAAAATTTAGAAATACTAAATAGAAAAATGTAACTGAGCTTTGATTTTTCTCAGCAAGGCTATTGGCAAAGGAATCAAAGTTAATTTATTTAAGTACATTCATTACTTTACCAACTATAAATATGAAATCAAATTTTTCACTTTTTGCATGGACGTTTTTCACAATTATTGGATGCTATTTATTCTTTAATGAGAATAATGATATTGTTCAAAAGTATTTAACAGTATTCTGGATCATTTTTGGATTGATTAATTTCGTCTTAAAATTCAAATCTGTATTTAAAAGAGTAAGTTGACAAATTTATATATTTGAATTTCTTATTGATATTTTTAGACAGATTTACATTTCAAGTAAAGCTTATAGCTTCACAAAATTCATTACCTCCTCTATACTCATGTTCAAATACAACAAATGGCTAGTAAGTCGAAAAATTTATCTTATTTTAATTTATTTTTTTCTTTTAATGAAATTATTGGTGATATTTTCCCTTTGCTTGCAGATTATCTAGGATACGCCAATGCTTTTGAATCTTTTAAATTAGGAAGCTTTCAAGAGGATCTATTTGTAAGTGTTAGTATTGCTCCTTTGATAGAAACCTTTCTCGCTCAATATCTTCCCTTTGTTATTTTAAGAAGATATACCCAAGATTTAATACTCATATATGTGCTCTCAGCTACTCTATTCGCTGTGGGGCATACCTATTCAAATTGGTATATGATAGCGACATTCGTAATAGGATTTATTTTTATCGGATTATTTGCAGTTTTATCAAAGAAAGGCAAATACATTGCTTTTTGGGGAGTAACAGGAGTGCATGCATTAAGTAATCTTATCGCAGTAATTTATCAATGGTATTGGCAATAGAATTTTATGAAAATGAGAAATAGTTTATTTTGGCCGCTACTCTTTTTTACTTTAACGGTAGTAGATATGATTTCTACTTATTATGTAACCCCGGATTTAAAACACGAAGGCAACCCGATTGTGAATCGGTATAATTTAGGATGGATTAGCTTTTTAGGATTTATGTTATTTACCAATATATTTTGGATAAGTCTTTATCTTTTTCACCAATTTATATTTAACTATAAAAATCGTACAAAAACCAATAATCTACATGAGTATGTATATCTATATTTTCTAAACCAAAATAAAAGCTTTATTTTTAAAGAATTAAAGGCAGATGGCATAACTGTTATTGAGTCACTTATTTATGCATGCACTAATTTTTTAGGATATTTTTGGATTCGTGTCTTATGCTATACAAAGTTATATGCCATAGTTGATAATTTTTTAGTTGGATTCTTTTTAAAAAACTTTGTAAGGACCAGGCAGGATGCACATAGAACGGAATATAGACTTACTGATCCGTCACTTATGGATCTTCCCGGTTTGGATTTCATTATTTGGTATGCCCATGAGCAAGCAGTTATTAAAGAAAATTGGTTTCCTATTTTCAATACAGCCATGATGGTATTGATAGTACTATTTTTTCTTCGGCACGAATACAAAAGAATCAATAATTTTCTGACTATTAATTAGATGCACACGCTTTTTCTCATTCTTGGTATCCTTTGCGGAATTGTTTATCTTTTTAGAAAAAAATGGTATTTTGCTTATTTCTCTTTTCTGTACCTAACATATTTTATTATAGCTGCGTAGAGTATTCAGTAATACCTTTTTTGTCTCGACCGTGACATGGATTTTCTGGAAGAATAGTCTCACGCTCAGTATTTTATCTTTGGACGGCTCCCGGCGGGGGCCGTTTTTTTTAGTTCTTATTTTCAAGTGACAAAAGCAACCGAAACCAACCACAATTGATTTTTATGAAATCAAAATGTATTTAAATCGCATCGCAACAGTAACAGGGCTTCACCCTGCGCTGATGGATTATGCCCTTTCAGGGCTGGATACAAATTAGCCCTGAAAGGGCGCAATCCGCTAGCATGGGGTGCAGCCCCATGGATGGACAGACGATCGGATGGACCCACGGACGGATGGATGATACTGGGGAATCTGGTTTTACCAGGTTAATCCTAAAATCAATAACCCGAAATAGTAAATGAATGTAGTATTTTTACTTACGTTTTAACTTTCCCCCTAAAAAACCCTCATGAGCTTCCTGCGTGCTGAATGGCGAAAATTAGCTTTTGCCAATTACGAAATTAATCCTGAAATATTGGCAAACTACGTCCCTGCGGGTACAGAGCTTGATTTCTGGGAAAATCGGTGCTATGTCAGCCTGGTTGGTTTTATGTTTATGAATACCCGTCTGTTAGGCGTAAAAGTGCCTTTTCATGTAAATTTCGAGGAGGTCAATTTGAGGTTTTATGTCAAACGGCTGGAACATGACGAATGGAAGCGAGGGGTGGTTTTTATTAAAGAAATTGTCCCAAAATATGCGCTGTCGTTTGTCGCAAACACCCTCTATGGTGAAAAGTACGAAACCCGCCCGATGAGTCATAGTTGGCAGGAAAATTCCACTGAACAAAAGGTGGAGTACCGCTGGAAAGTAGCCGAAAAATGGATGTCTTTTGGTGTATCCGCTGCCCTTGATACATCCACAATTGCACCTGGAAGCGAGGCCGAATTTATCACCGAACACTATTGGGGCTACGCCCGAAAAAGCGCCAATACCACCAACGAATATCAGGTTACGCACCCAACCTGGCAAAAGTATGAGGTGCAGGATTATACCATTCAGGTAGATTTCGGACAACTTTACGGACCCGAATTTGCCTTTCTCAACACCCAAAAACCGCTTTCAGTGCTATTGGCCGAAGGATCGGACATCACGGTAGAAGGCAAGAGGAAGATTTCAACAATGAACTTTTGAATATAAAATAAGAAAGGCTGTGGCGATCGTCAGAAAATAAGAGTATCAAAATTAAGCAGGACGCTTTTTTACGTAAAGAACCTAAACCTTTATGTAGTCTATGCGTACCTCATTTTCTTTGTTTTTGATTTCCCTGCTTTGTTTTTCTCTTACCTCCCTTGCTCAGACGGGCCTTTGGATGAAGTACGAAAAACAGTTTGAAAGCAAGAAATCCTACGGAAATCCACTCTACGACGTGAAGGATTTTTCTGTGCGCTTCACCTCTCCTACCGGCAAAATCAAGACTATTCGTGGCTTTTGGGACGGAGGCACAACTTTTCGTGTGCGCTTTGCTCCTGACGAAACCGGCAGCTGGACGTACGTTACAACCTGCTCAGATTCAACCAATTCGGGTCTACACAAACAAACCGGAAGTTTTTCGTGTGTGAAAAAAGACAGTCCGTATGACATCTACACAAAGGGGAGTATCATTCACCCCAAAGGCTCGTACTACCTTACTCACGCCGACGGCACACCTTTCTTTTATACGGCCTGCACCGCCTGGAATGGCCCGATCAAATCAACTGATGCTGAGTGGGATACGTACCTCAAAGACCGCGTGGCTAATCACTACAATGTCATACAATTTGCGACGACGCAGTGGCGGGGCGCATCCAAAAACAGCACAGGACAGGTAGCTTTTACCGGCAGCGGACGAATCGAAATCAACACGGATTTTTTTAAATTACTGGATAAAAAAATCGACGAAATCAACGCACACGGACTTATAGCGGCACCGGTTTTGCTGTGGGCGTTGCCCGTATCGACGGGCCGGGAACTGAGCCCCGGCTATTACTTACCTGAACCTGAGGCGATTGCCTTAGGAAATTATCTCGTAGCTCGCTACGGTGGACATCAGGTCATCTGGTTTTTGGGCGGCGACGGGCAGTATGTACGTGAGTATGAGCAACGCTGGAAAACCATTGGTCGTGGCATTTTTGGCAAGGAACATCCCGGCGTAGTAGCGATGCATCCGCAGGGCGGCTCCTGGATTGGCAATGAATACGCGCATGAAGATTGGGTTGATATTCTGGGTTTTCAGTCCGGCCACAATGCCTCTCCCCGCACGCAGGAATGGATTACGGAAGGTCCCGTGGCCCGCGAATGGACGCAGCTTCCGCCCAAAGTTTTTATAAATCTTGAACCTTGTTACGAAGATATTGTACCGGGTGTAAATGCGCCGGAAGTACGCAACGCAAGTTATTGGAGTGTGTTTTCGACGCCGGTTGCGGGTATTTCCTATGGAGCTAATGCCATTTGGCCGTGGATTCGGGCGGGCGAAGAAATTGAAAATCACAGCAAGCCGCATATCCTGCGCACATGGGAAGAAAGTATCAAACTCCCCGGTAGCGTACAGGTTGGTTACCTGGCGAATTTCATGCGGCAGTATGCATGGTGGCAACTCAAACCCGCGCAGCAGTTACTCGTAAGTCCAACACGTCGCGGGGAATTTGTGTCTGTCGTGCGCTCCGATGACCGGAAGACAATTATGGCTTACGTACCTAAACCTACGTTGGTAAAACTCTATAATCCTGGTAATGATGCTTTTGAAGGCAAGTGGTTTGATGCCGTTGCCAATAAAACTACGGCGGCAAATCTGGTTTTAAAGAATGGCTTTATTGAAGCTACACCTACTGCCTCAAACGATGCCGTGCTGATTTTGACAAAAAAATGAGAAACAATCTAAATCTGTTTTTGGTGTTGTTTGGACTATTTAATTCGGTTGAAATAGTGGCCCAAACGTCAAAACCAAATATTCTATTCATATTCGCCGACGATCTGCGAGCAGATGCGCTGGGCTGCTACGGAAATTCGTACGTAAAGACACCTACGTTGGATAGTTTGGCCCGGGCAGGTACGCTGTTTTCCAACGCTTATATTGTAGGCGGGCATCACGGCGCTGTGTGTGCGCCAAGTCGGGCGATGCTGATGAGCGGACAATCGTTTTTCAGAGTAAAAGATAAACTCAATGGTGTGCATACGTTACCAATTCATTTGCGGCAACTAGGTTACACAACATTTATGACCGGCAAGTGGCATAACGAACCCGAAGCTCTTGCTGCCGGTTTTGATGAGGCTCAGAATGTTCTGCTCGGTGGCATGGCCAATCATTTTGAAGTAGCTGTGCGGGATTTACAACCGGGCGGTTCGTTCACACAGGCTGTGAAGAAGGGATTTTCTACCGATATTTTTACTCAAAGTGCTCTTGATTTTCTCGAAAAACAATCGGAAGCAGAGCATTTTTTTGCCTATGTTCCGTACAGCGTTCCGCACGATCCGCGCTCGCCTTTGCCGGAGTATCTGAAACTATATGATGAAAAATCGGCTCCGCTTCCGCCTAACTTCATGCCGTTACATCCGTTTAGTTTTGGCAATTCGATGGGAATCCGGGACGAACTGCTGGCACCTTTTCCCCGAACACCGGAAATAATCCGGGCACAAACGGCTGAATATTACGCACTCATTACTCATTTGGATCGTTCCGTTGCACGTCTGATTCAGAAACTTCGGGATAAAGGCCTCGACAGACAAACGCTGATTGTCTTCACAGCCGACAACGGCCTGGCATTGGGCAGTCATGGATTATTGGGAAAGCAAAGCGTGTATGAACATTCCATGCGGGTACCGCTGATTGTGGCCGGTGCGGGCATTCCAGAAAACAAAAGGTCTGATGCATTTGCCTACCTTTTGGATCTTTTCCCAACGCTTTGTTCCTATGCCGGACTCGAACTTCCAACCCACATTGATGGAAAAAATTTACTACCCATTATACTGGGAAAACAAAAATCGGTTCGTACGCATGTACTTACCGCATACATGGATTTTCAACGCTCGGTACGTGACTCGCGTTACAAGTTAATTCGCTATCCGGCCATAGATTCGACTTTGCTATTTGATTTGCGGAAAGATCCACATGAGCTCAAAAATCTGGCAGAAAATCCACGCTATCAACAAAAAATAATAGAACTAACCGCTCACATGCAGCAGGAACAACAAAAACTCGGCGATCACCTGCCACTGACAGCCGCTCAACTTATGCCCAAGACCTGGGATTATCGAACGATCGTTCGCAAGCCCGATCAGTGGCAACCAAAAGAAATAGTTGAAAAATACTTTAAGGAGTAATTATGAAGTAGTTCAAACTGGCAGAAAAGCAAACTAATTTTGCTCGAAAATGTTAACTCAGAATCAGTTACACATTTCTACTTTTGGTTTAGAGAAAAATTTCCGGATTAACCTCATCCTGTTTATGCGCCACCTTCCGATTTTCTCCCTTTTATGTAGTTTATTGGCTACAAGCTCCCTGCTTTCTGCACAATCCCTTCGTCCCGGTTTTGATAAAAACGAATACCTGGAAATGCTGAAAATTTCCGCTAATTTCGGCGATTCTTCCTACGTGGCCGCTTTTCCCAAACCGGAACGTTTTGACTTTGTGTATCGCTCACCGGTAGTTGGCCTTGACAATCGTTGGGATTTATGGGTCAGTAAAAACAAGATGCAGCCGCAGGCGGTACTTAGCCTTCGGGGAACTACCGCAAACAGTGTCAGTTGGTTAGGAAATTTTTACGCGGCGATGGTTCCGGCCAAAGGCGAACTAACGCTGAGCAAAACAGATACTTTTCTGTACAAATTAGCCGAGCATCCTGCGGCCGCGGTGCATGTAGGGTGGTTGGTCAGTACGGCTTTTTTGGTCAAGGACATTTGGCCAAAAATTGATTCCTGTTACGCAACAGGCACCAAAGATTTTCTGATTATGGGCCACAGTCAGGGTGGTGCTATTGCTTACCTGCTGACGGCTTACCTACATCATTTGCAACAAAATGGACAGCTCCCCGCTGACCTTCGGCTTAAAACCTATTGCAGTGCAGGGCCCAAACCCGGCAACTTGTATTTTGCCTACGACTACGAAGCAGCCACGCAGGGCGGTTGGGCCTTCAACGTGGTCAATTCGGCCGATTGGGTGCCCGAAGTCCCGATGTCGATACAGACTTTGGAAGATTTTAACGTAACCAATCCGTTTGTCAATGCCAAAGGAATTATAAAAAAGCAGAAATTACCGAAGCGCGTCGCCATGAAATATGTATACAATCGGCTCAGCAAGCCTTCTCGCCGGGCGCAGAAAAACTATCAGAAATACCTCGGAACGATGACGGCAGATTTGGTTAGTAAAAATCTTTCGGGTTATGTGCCTTCCATGTATTACAACAGCAACAATTATGTGCGTACAGGGACAACGGTGGTACTGTTGGCAGATGAAGAATATATGAAAGAATATCCCGACAATCCTGAAAAAATATTTGTTCATCATTTTCACCCACCGTATCTGGCTTTGACCCAAAAACTAAATTATCCCGAAAATTCAGTTGATGCAATGACCGAAAATGCACTATCCGGAACCTGGGAAGCGACGTTCGTTTCCAGTTCGTCCGAAGAATTTGAAGCGCTTTATCCAAACAAAAAACCGACGCTGACTTTTGATTTGTCTACCAATCGGGTATCTGGCAATAGCGGTTGTAACTCGTTGAATGGTCCAGTGGAGATTCAGGGGAATTCCATTCAGTTTTCTTCGCAAATGGCGATGACGCGCATGTTCTGTCCCGGCGCTGGTGAAACAATTTTCTTAAAAGCACTTGCAGCGGCAACTACTTTTTCACTGGAAAATCAAAACACCTTGCACGTAAAGAATAATGGGTTGTTACTCATGAGTTTAAGGCGGAAATAAAGCGGTCGATTTCCTGACCTACCTTGTAAACATCCTCAAAGGAATTATAGAGCGGAACGGGGGCAAGGCGAATGCAGTTAGGCTCACGCCAATCGCCGATAATGCCCTGATTCACCAAATAATCAAACAACATTTTCCCATCTTTTTGTACCAGTAACGATAGCTGACAGCCCCGCGCTGCCGTTTCGGTTGGGGTAAGAATTTTTATTGGATTGTGGTATTTCAGATTGATTTCCTGCAAAATAAATTCCAGAAAACCCGTTAAACGCTCACTTTTAGCCCGGAGATTTTCTATTCCGGCTTCTTCAAAAATCGCCAAAGAAGCGCGATGAACTGCCAAAGCCAGAATCGTGGGCGTGCTCAATTGCCAGCCGTCGGCACCCGACATAGGTACAAAACCGGGAGCCATCTCAAAGCGTCGACTTTCATCGTATCCCCACCACCCTGCCAGCCGGGAAAGGTTTTCGGCGTGGTGTTTTTCATGAATAAAAATTCCGGAAACACCTCCGGGGCCCGAATTGAGGTATTTATACGAGCACCAAACCGCAAAGTCAACGCCCCACGCATGCAACCGAAGCGGTGCATTTCCAATGGCATGTGCCAGGTCAAAACCCACAGAAATATTGTACATATGAGCCTCTTGAACAATGCGTTGCATGTCGTATAGCTGCCCGGTGTAGTAATGCAGGCCACTCATCATTACAAGCGTGAGCGAATCTTTATGACTGCGAATTGCCGACAGAATTTCTTCTGTTTTCAGCGTATTTTTTCCATTAGCCGGTTTTACTTCCAAAATCGTTTGGGCCGGGTCAAGCCCCCGGCTGCGAACGTGCGTTTCGAGTGCGTATTGATCCGAAGGAAAATCTCCGGCAACGGTTAAAATCTTATTTCGAGCACCTTGCGGCTGATAAAAACTCGTCAGCATCAAGTGCAGATTGACCGTCAGATTATTCATCGGGCACACCTCCGAAGCTAGTGCGCCCACCATTCGGGCGAGGGGTTCTTTGCAGGAACTATGGTACGACAACCACGGACGTTCGCCTTCAAACCAACCTTCTACCCCATGATTTTGCCAAACCAAAAGCTCGCGTTCGAGGGCTTGTCGGGCCGAAACCGGCTGTAAACCGAGCGAATTGCCACAAAAATACAGCAACGGCTTTCCCTCTTTTTCAGGAATTAAAAACTGAGTTTTAAAGTGAGCCAGTGCATCGTTTTGATCCTGTTGCAAAGCAAACGAAAGGGTATTCTGAAAATCGGGCATAAGGTATGAAAAGGCGTAAATTTTTTATTTAAATAATGAGGGCGAAGAACTGAAAAGAACGCTCTAAAATACAAAAACCGGGTAGCTTTTGGCTACCCGGTTTTGCATTAGTTTTTCAGTGTTTTCCATCCGAATGCGGCGCGGCAGTTTTTCGGCAGCAGGCCGGCAACTTGTCGTGCGATTTTTGATCAGCAGGCGCTTCGTCTGCATCATAACCGGTGTTGGTAATGATGGATTTGATTGACGCCAAATCGGTTTTTTTAGGATTATATTTAATGGTCATTACTTTATCATCCAGGTTCAAATTGGCTTCTTTGACACCTTTTGACAGACCAAGGTTTCGTTCCAGCCTTTCTTTGCACATTTCACAAATAGCTGAGGTTTTGATTTTTACTTCTTTTTCACTTTGCGCAAAACCGGCGGTTAAAGCAAAGGAAAAGAAAATGGAAAGAATGATCGTTTTCATGATTTTTCGTTTTAATATTATGTTAAAATTTATTTTACTTTTTAAATCCTGATTGGGATGGAGAAATAAAAATTTGATTACGTCTGAATCAGAACTATCAAAAAATTACAAACTATCCGCTTCTGCCATAGCTACTTCTGCCAAATCCATTTTGCAAACGGGGCATGTTCCGGCTGCATCATAGGTCTTCTCACCTTCACATTTCATGGGGCAGGCGTAGTGTTTGGCGGCGGTAGTTTCTACGGCAGCAGGGGTTTCTTCCGTTACGGTTTCGGTATTTTCTTTTTTGTCAGAACAGGCCAACAAAGCACTAAAAGCTACTAAATAAATTAATTTTCTCATGAATTCAGAGTAGTTTACAAGTTAGATATGAATAAGAAAAAAGGTTTAAATTTATTGAAACAATTTTTAGATTCGATCCAGAGTTTTCCGATTGAGCCCTTCCATTTTCTTATATTGACCCGGTGTCATTCCGGTTATTTTCTTAAATTGATTTCCCAAATGTGCTGCACTACTATATCCCAATCGCCAGGCAATTTCTGTCAAAGTTAATTCACCATAGGAAAGCCATTCTTTTACCTTTTCTATTTTTTGGGAAATAATGTACTGTTCAATGGTATTTCCGGTTTCCGAAGAAAATAAATGGCTTAGATAGGAATAATCATAACCGCATTTTTTGGATAGAAAATCAGAAAAATTAACGTGAGTTGGCTTATTTCCTTTGGCGTACTGAACCTCTTCAATAATCAGCGTTTTGATATGTTCGGCTACTATTTTCTTTTGCTCATACAAAATCTCAAATCCTTCTGCTTCCAGCTTTTGGTTGAGAAGTTGCAGTTGTTCAGATTTAGGAGTTCCGCCAATTTGCAATTGGCCAAGTTCCAGCGCCATTACACGCAAACCGAGTGATTCTACTACTTCCCGTACTACTTTATTACAGCGGTCGCAGACCATGTTTTTTATCGTAAGTTTCATGGGCGGGCTATCTTTTGATTTTATAACGCATTCCTGCATACACCATGCGACCCACGATTGGCGCCCACACAATTCCGGCATCAAATTCCCGGCCAAAAGGATCATTCGCTCCTAAAATCGGATTCGACTGTCGGTAATTTCCCAGATTTTCGCCGCCGAGATATACGTCCCACATGCGGAAAGTACGCGTGATCTGCGCATTCAGATTGAAAAAAGCGGGGGCAATATCCGTCGGCATATCCACGTACGACGTATGATCGTAGGTCGGGTCAAGGTTTGGAATTCGGCGTTTGCCGTTCCATTGCACCGTAAAATCAAACTTCCATTTGTCGTAAGGCAGCGCGTATCCTGCATTAAACAAAACCCGATCCCGGTTGATCATCATGCGGGGTAGCAGCACTTGCTCGCCAAAAGGCTCGCCCATCGTTTGTTGAACGTCAAACAATCGGTACGCCAATTTGATTTCGAGTCGTTCAATCGGGTTCAGATTTAGCTCCGCCTGAAAACTATTGGCAAATGCTTTATCCTGCAAATTATAGAAGTACAAAAATTCCGGATGTTCCAGATCGCCAATCAGCTGATTTTGAAAACTTGTTCGGTAGTAGTCCAGAATCCACGTGCCCGACATACCTCCCAGGTCAAACTCCCGTGTAAGGCTTGCGCCGTAATTCCAGGATACCTCCGGGCGAATCTGCTCCCGAAAAACCACCGTGCGAGAGCTTACCAGATTGCCAAAGTACTCAGCCAACGGGTTGCTTACCCGAAAACCCCGGCCTGCAGACAGGCGAAGGGCCGTGGCGCGGTCAAGTTGATATTTCATATGCACTCTTGGTGTAACCTGAACGCCATAAAGATTATGAAAATCGATGCGGTTTCCGGCCACAAGCGTAACCTTATCGAGGTTGTTGTAGGTATATTCAAAAAAGGCCCCCGGCACCGATTCGGTACGCAGCAAGGTTGTGTCGCGGTAGCGTTCGTTGTAGTCATCCAACAAGTAACTGACACCCGTTTTGAACGCATGATTTGTGTTCCCAATAATGGATTGATAAATCAGATTTCCGTACAGCGTTTGCTGCCGTCCGTTGTAAGGCGTAAATCCAAAAAAGGATCGCTGATCGTGTACCGAGGCGTTCATGATCAGCCCAAGTCCTTTGTAGGGTTGTTCGGGAAAGAGTTTGGCGATTTTAGAAAAAACCTCCATCCGGTTGACTTTCGCTCCAAAACCATAGACCGGAGCACCTGCCGACTGCCGCTTATCGGGCGAGAAAGTTGTTTGTCCACCCGTGCGGTCGTCGTGCAGGGCCTTAACGCCAAACTGCGCCATGAGCCGTTCGCTTTGGTATTTCCAGCGCTGCACGGCATTGAATTGCGTATAAAGCGGCAAATCCAGAAATCCATCGCCATTTTGGTCGATCCGGTTGCGAAGCGTGCTTGCGTGAGTCAGCAGGCCGGTGCTCCATTTTTCGTTGAGTTGATGCGAAAGATTGAGGTTAAACTCAGCGCGGCCAAAGTTGTTGACGTAGGCATTGGCATAGAGTTTTTCGCGGCTGTCGGGTTTCTGCAACTCCACATTTATCTGACCCGTCATGGACTCGTAGCCGTTTACGACCGAGCCCGCTCCTTTGCCTACATCAATGGATTGAATCCAGGTACCGGGCACAAAATTGAGCCCAAATGTGGTAGCCAACCCACGGATCGTTGGGATATTTTCTACGTTGGTTTGGATGTACGTTCCGTTCAGGCCCAGCATCTGAATTTGTTTTGAACCCGTAACGGCATCTGCATAGGAAACCGACACGGACGCATTGGTTTCAAAACTTTCGGAAAGATTGCAGCAGGCCGCTTTGGCAAGTGCCCGCGAGGTAATAATTTCCGTTTGAATGGGCGACATCCGGTCGATGGTCGTAGAATTTCCGCGAATAACTACTTCATCCAAAGACTTTTCGCTTCTCAGCACAAATTCAAGTTCAGAGTCAGCACCTACTTTAAGCGAATCTGGAAAATAGCCTACATAACTCACCACCAGCCAGTTAGACTGTGTGGTGCGTGGTAATACAAATTTCCCGCTTGTATCTGTGGCCACACCCAAATTGGTGCCGGCCCACTGCACATGCGCACCAATGAGCGGAGATTTGCGAACGGGGTTTTGCGAAATCTCATAGACCGTACCGGAAACGCTTTGGGCATTGGCAGAATATGCGGTCAGAAAAAAGATTCCTGTCCAAAAGATAAAGGATCGAAAGAACCAAACAGGTTGGCGGAGAAACGATTGATAAAGATATTTTTTATTAAACTGATTCATAAAAATCCTGACTGAATACTAGATAGACCTGCGCTTTTTCACCCTGAAAAAACGACGTACAATCAAAAACCAGCCTGAATCAAATCAGGAAACAATCAATAAAAATGAGCATAGTTCGCCCGTGATAGAGCGAGGAGAATGTTCTAAGAGAAGAAAAACAGGAGGTTGCCGTTGCTATTCCTGATGCGAGATGCGCCTGAAACCCGAACCCGGGAATTACGGCAGAGAATGGAAGTGCTTTGAGGAATTTGGACGAGCCGGAGGTTGTGGAAGAAACAACTTCAACTTTCTCATGTTTTTGGTGTTCGTCGCAGCAGGCTTTTTTCTTAAAAACCGCATGCGAAGTTTCTTTTGCTGGAAGCGGCGTTGTTTTTTTACAGGCACCACAGCCTTTCGCCTCGCCCGAAACAACCAACTGCACCGATTTTCCGCGCATCATACACTGATGTTCCACCAGGCCAAAGCCCGTACTGCTCAACAGCACAAGTGCGGCCATGAGCAGGGTGAACATACGGTGTAATTTACTCTTATTCATGATGGTAGCAGATCGTTATCAGCGGAAATTCTGTGGCAAATCCCGGACGGATTGCCTGTGTTTATAAAACAAAACTGTGGTCCTTTGGTTCAGCGGGTTATAAAAAATGCTTTTTACATAATTCAAATCACCGTAGCTACGTAGCCCGCCTTTTGAAGCTGTTGTTCAACAACCTCGCTGTCCTTTTCGGTCGTAACGGTCAGGATCCGGTCCGGGTTTTTGAGGTCTACCTCCCAGGATTCAATCCCGTTTTCGGGACTAAGAAACGGAGTCACTGCCGCAACGCAGGCTCCACATTTTATATTGGTTTTGAATTGATGGGTTGTCATAGTTGGGTATTTAAATTCTCTACAAATATCCGAAATAGCTTTTAACAAATCGTTACAGAATTTTTGGTGAGGCTTACATGATTTTTGAAATTAGTTATAAAAACATCCTGTCACAGCTTCATTCCCCGCAGCCGCAAACTATTGGTCACCACCGACACCGAGCTCAGGGCCATTGCTGCGCCTGCGATCATCGGATTTAGCAAAAAGCCATTGACAGGATACAACACACCCGCCGCCAGCGGAATGCCGATCAGGTTGTAAATAAAGGCCCAAAAAAGATTTTGCCGGATGGTAGCTACCGTCCGGCCCGAGAGCCGAAGGGCTTTTGGTAAAGCCAGCAGGTCGGACGTAATGAGGGTCATCTTGGCAACATCCATTGCCACATCTGAGCCCCGTCCCATCGCCACGCTGAGGTTGGCCTGCGCCAATGCCTGCGAGTCATTTATGCCATCACCCACCATCGCTACTATTTTCCCTTCGGCTTGAAGTTTTTTTACAAAATCCATTTTATCCTGCGGTTTTACCTCGGCCAGATAGTGTGAAATACCCACCTGTTTCGCTACCTGTTCGGCGGTTTGGGCATTATCGCCCGTGAGCATATACACCTCAATTCCCTGCTTTTGCAGCTTTTGAACTGCCGCAACAGAAGTTGGCTTCAACTGATCGGCCAGGGCAATTATCGCAATTTGTTGACCTTCACAGCCCACAGAAATAACCGTTTGGGCAGCCTTGCGGAGTTCAGCTTCCTTCGTTCTGAGTGCTGAATCAAAGTTAATTTTCTGATTTTCCAGAAAAGCAGGCGTACCGATCACATACGTTTTGCCGTCTACTTTACCACTAACCCCCTGACCTGTAACCGACTGAAAATCTACAACATCGACCGCTTTTCCAGTTTCTCCGTCGCTCGCAATAGCCTGCGCCAGCGGGTGTTCTGAGCGGCCTTCAATGGCCCGAACCGCCGCCTTGTGTACGTCCAGATCCGCTTGGTTGGCCTGCCAGTGCCAACCCGAAACTTCTGGTCGGCCTTCGGTGAGAGTTCCGGTTTTATCCAGCACAACGGCATTTACCTTATGAGCAATTTCCAGACTTTCGGCATCCCGTATGAGCATGTTATTTTCGGCTCCTTTGCCCACGCCGACCATAATTGCCGTAGGCGTGGCGAGTCCAAGTGCGCAGGGACACGCAATAACCAACACCGAAACAGACGTAAGCAACGCATGCGTCAGGGCGTTTTCACCGCCTGCAAGTATCCAAACGGCAAAAGTCAGCAGGGCAATTGACAACACGACAGGCACAAAAATTCCGGCAATTTTATCGACGAGTCGCTGCACGGGAGCTTTACTTCCCTGCGCTTCTTTGACCGTGCGGATAATCTGCGCGAGTACGGTTTGTTTACCTACTTTTTCAGCTAAAAATGTAAAACTTCCCTGTTGGTTCAACGTTCCGGCAAACACCTCCGCTCCCGGTTTCTTTTCCGCAGGCAGAGGCTCGCCCGTCATCAGGCTTTCATCCACAAACGAATGCCCCGACCGCACCCGGCCATCTACCGGAATTTTTTCTCCTGACCGAATCAACACTTCATCGCCAATGCGTACCTCTTTTGCACTGATTTCCATCTCTTCACTCTTGCGGATTACACGAACGGTTAAAGGCTGCAAATCCATCAATTTTCGCAAGGCATCTGATGTATTCGATTTGGCGCGTTCTTCGAGCAATTTTCCCAACAAAATGAAGAAAATAATGATAGCTGCGGCCTCAAAATACACGTGCGGTTCGAGGCCACGCGTGTACCAATAGTCAGGAAACAAGGTATTGAACGTACTGAACAGAAAGGCAATTCCCGTGCTGAGAGCCACGAGCGTATCCATGTTTGACCTGGCGTGACGGGCTTGTTTCCAGGCATTTATAAAAAAATCTTTTCCAAAAATTACCAGTACCGGGAGCGTCAGCGCCATCATGATATAGTTAACGTAGGGCATATGCATGAAAAACATCCCGAGAATCATGACCGGAATTGCCAGGGCACCCGCGCCAATCGTCCGTTTTTTTAGTTGCTCGTAGTGTGCCTCCTGAATCTGCTGTTGTTTTAGCTGCGCGTCGTCTTCCTCCTCTTCCAGAAGGAAGCCATAGCCTACGCCCTGCAAGACTTCATCCATTTCGGTCAGGGAAATAACCGCCGGGTCGTAGGTAACCTGGGCAGATTGATTGGCATAATTTACCCCGATTTCCATCACGCCATCGGTATGTTTGAGCATTGATTCCACACTTGCGGCACAGCCCGCGCAGCTCATGCCCGTAACCGGCAGGGAAATTTTCTGGGTGATTGGTTTTATATCCGTTTCCATTAATTTTTTAGTAAAATTCTGAGCCTGTCGGCAGCTGAAATAGCTCTTTGCCGGCAAGAAAACCCCTAAGCATACAAAGGTAGCAGACCTGTCGGCGGAAACTGTTACAAAACTTTGCCTGAGCTTTACATGATTTTGCCATTTGTAGCCGGATATACGTTAGAAAACTAAATTTCATCCTCAAAAACGCTACGCTCATCCTTTTTCTGTTGGATCGTTTATGAAAAGTAACCAACTATACCTTCTTTTCCAGTTTCTATTCCTGACCCGTTACTCATGCTAAAAAAAATTCTAATCTCCTTTTCTTCCGCCATTCGCACCATTCGTTCTCGTTTTTTTCATACCGTTCTTTCGGTGTTGGGCATTGTGATTGGCGTGGCTTCGCTCGTAGGTATACTCTCACTCATCGATGGCATGGAGCAGTACGCCAACGACCAAATCAACAAAACTACTTCCCTGAAAGCGATTCTGATTGCCCGGCAACCGGACAAAATGGTCAACAATGTGCGGATTCAAAAGGATTCGTTGCCCATTCTTACCTATGCTCAGCTGGCAGCACTGCACGGTAGCCTTTCGCGCCCGTCCGAAAAATACATGCTCACACATCAGGGAATGGAAGTTACTATGCCCGGCGATACACAGCGCATTGGGGCCGTGGCAAGTGGTGCGCTCACGGCACTGGAAGCGAATATCAATTTAAAATCAGGAAAACGTTTTAGTGAAAATGACCTGAAAAATAGTCTTCCGGTAGCCCTGGTGAACGAATCTTTTGCAAGAAAGGTGAGTCGCACGACTGATTTTTCGGACGTAACTGGAAAAAAAGTGTTGGTTTACGGTCAGGAATTAACCATCATCGGAATCACGGAGGCCGATACCGCTTTGCCTGCTCAGGTGTATTATCCCATTACGCTGCTCTCAACCGAACAGCTCCTGACTCGTCGTGTAGATTATGCGCTGGAAGCCAAGAATGTGGAAGATGTTCAGCTCCTGAAAGGAGAAGCAGAAACCTGGCTGCGGGAAAACGTACCAAATGGCGCCGAAGATTTTGCGGTCCGAACCAACGAATTCAGGGTGGAACAGGCCGCGCAGGGTTTTTTAGTTTTTCGGGTCATTATGGGTTTCATCGTCGGGATTTCGGTCGTTGTTGGGGGCATTGGCGTCATGAACGTGCTCCTCATTTCCGTATCCGAACGTACCTCCGAAATCGGCGTTCGCAAAGCGGTAGGCGCCAAAAAGCGGGATATTTTGCTCCAATTTTTATCCGAATCGGTCACCATTTCTACCTTCGGCAGCCTGCTTGGACTGATCGTCGGGGTGTTAGGTACACTCGTGATTGTGCCTATTGTGAAAGCACTTACCAAAGTACCATTTCAGGCGGCTTATACCTGGAATACGTTCATCATCATTGCGTTGGTGGCCGTTGTAATCGGCGTGGTTTTTGGCACCTATCCGGCCCTACGGGCGGCACGACTCGACCCGGTGGAAGCGATTCGGAGAGAGTAGATTGTGGTAGTAAACCGGGTTTTAGAGAAGATACTATTTATCTAAACCATTAAATTTCCCATGAAATACTTCTTGAGCTTTTTTTCATTACTTCTTGCCTGCGTCGCCTTTCAACCGGCCCAAAACGATGGCGTACGTTTTTACGTAGGCACAGGCGCCAAAGGTCCTGAGTCCTCAATTTCTCTTTGTGAATTAAATACAAAAGACGGCACCATAAGTCGAATTGACACCTTCAATAGCAGTTCCGGGCCGGGCTACCTGAGTCTTTCACCCAACAAAAAACAGCTTTATTCCGTCAATCAGGACCATAGTCTTGCAGCATACGAAGTCGGTGCAGGCGGCACGCTGACTTACCTGAACAAGCAGTCGTCCGAAGGCCTGAATCCCTGCCATGTATCGGTACATCCGTCTGGAAAAATGGCTTTTCTGGCCAACTATACCGGCGGTAGCTGGACCGCCTACCCTCTTGCGTCGAACGGTAAGGCAGGTACACCTGCCGCAAAATTTCAGCTAACGGGTTCCGGCCCCAACACAGCGCGGCAGGAAAAAGCGCATGCGCATTGCGTCCTATCGAGTCCGGATGGAAAGTATATCTACGTCTCGGATTTAGGCTCTGACAAACTGATGAACTACTCAGTCGATGCGGCTACGGGAAGCGTGAAACCTAATCCGGCACAAGCGTTTTTTGCTACGTCTCCGGGTGCCGGACCACGGCATTTTGTGATTCATCCGTCGGGTAAATTTCTTTACCTGCTCAATGAATTGAAAGGAACTCTAACGACCTGTTCCATAGATAACAAAGGAGTAGTTACGGAGCTGGAAACCGTACCAACGCTACCCGCTGATTTTTCGGACGCCAACAAAAGTGCGGCCATTCGGCTCCATCCCAATCAGAAGTTTGTGTACGTGTCAAACCGAGGCTACAACGCTGTTACAGGCTACGAAATCCAAAAAAACGGAACGCTGAAAAAAATTACCGAAGCCCGGCAGGCTATTGATACGCCGCGCGATTTTAACTTTGATCCCTCGGGTCGGTGGATGGTCGTGGGCAATCAGGGAACCAACGATCTAAGCGTGTACCGGGTCAATCCCAAAACCGGAGCGCTGACCTTTTCGAGTCAAAGTATTTCCATAAAAGACCCCATTTGTTTTGTCTTTTTATGATCATCATTGCATGCAAAATAAAATTTATGTAAAATTGACCTGTGGCCGCATTACCATGTACTTTTTGACCTAAAATTTAAAAATCTGGTCAAAATCCTAACCCCCATCTACGCGCTATGTCTTCACGACGTTCGTTCATTTCTCAGCTAGGCGGTGCCCTGGCACTTCCCGCCTTTCTCGAACAGGCTCATGCCGAAGGGTTTCAACAACTCACCAATCAGGTAGCGGGGCTTTCACCGCAACAAATGGCAACGAATGAGGATTATTGGGCATGGATAAAAAATGAATACACGGTTTCTCCCAATCTGCTCAACCTCAACAACGGGGGCGTGTGCCCACAACCCAAAGCCGTACAGGATGCTCACATTCGGTTTTATCAGTATTGCAACGAAGCTCCAAGCTATTACATGTGGCGAATTCTGGATCAGGGTCGGGAGGCTTTGCGGGGCAAACTGGCCGAACTGGCAGGCTGTGACGCCGAAGAACTGGCCATAAACCGAAACTCAACCGAAGGACTTAATACCATCATTTTTGGCCTGAACCTGAAAGCCGGAGACGAGGTGATCCTGACCAAACAGGATTATCCCAACATGATAAACGCCTGGAAACAACGCGAAAAACGGGAAGGAATCAAACTCGTCTGGCTGGATTTTGAACTACCCCGGGAAAATGACGAGTACTTTGTCGAACGCTTTGTAGGTGCCTTCACGAGCAAAACCAAGGTGGTGCACATCACGCACCTCATCAACTGGATCGGGCAGATACAACCCGTGCGTAAAATTGCCGACGAAGCCCATAAACGCGGCATTGAGGTAATTGTAGACGGCGCACATACGTTCGCTCACCTGGATTATAAAATTTCGGATCTCGGCTGCGACTACTTCGCTACGAGCCTTCACAAGTGGTTGTGCGCTCCTTTTGGCAGCGGTTTTTCTCTATATCAAAAAGGATAAAATCAAAGATGTGTGGGCCTTGTTGTCGAGCAACGAACCGGATGGAAGCGATATTCGCAAGTTTGAAAGTCTGGGAACCCGTTCGTTCGCTTCCGAAATGGCGATTGGCACTGCCATTGATTTTCACAACGGCATCGGCAGCGCCCGAAAATTTGAACGCCTTCATTACCTGCAACGCTATTGGACCGATCAGGCCCGGCAAATGCCCGGCGTAGAAATTCATACACCAAAAGATCCAAAATATAGCGGAGCGATTGCGTTAGTATCGGTGCAGGGGATGAAACCTGCTGAGGTGGATAGCGCCTTGTTTACCAAAGCAAAAATCCATACCGTTGGCATTGTTTGGGAAAATATAAGTGGCGTGCGCATTACGCCCAACGTCTATACATCAATCAAGGATCTTGACCGGCTGCTCAATACGCTGGACAGTGTTGCACAGGAGGCTCGAAAAAAAGCTAAAAGTTAGTTTAGTAAGGATACAAAAGACTATTTATGGTAAATTATTTATTCCTTTTTTAGTAAATAATTATACTTTTGTGTCAAGGATTAACCTCCTCGCTTTGCGAACCGTCCCTGCTAGTCAGTATTACTCAACTATATACATAATTGTTAATCAGACTACTAACCCGGACTCTCGTAAAAAATTGTTGCTGAATGACTACCTTACGCCGCAGATGGAGCTTTATTTTCTTTGGAATTTTAGCTATACTATCTTTTCTACTCCTTTTCCTGATTGAGGGCTCTTTTTGGCCCGAGAATGAACAAATGCAGGCTTTTCTAACCGGCGGCTTGTTGATTACAACCTTGCTTTCTGTCGGAATCCTGATGATCCTTGGTTGGACAGCAACGAATGGTCACGAAACATTTAAGAGTCAAATGGATTTCATGTACAAAATGACGCATGAACTCCAAACCCCCGTTTCCAGCATTCGACTTTCTGCCGAAATGCTTGACTCTGATGCCGTTAAAACTTCTTCTGAACGCTCTCAGCGCTACGTACGGATTATTCGGGAAGAAAGTGCCCGCATGCAGTGGCATATTGATAAGGTGCTGCATATTGCCCGGGCTGAAAATCAAACGCTTTCTCTGACGCTTGAAAAAATCTGTCTGGATGAACTCATTCTCAGCCTGCTTGACCGCTACCCCGAAACCGTTCGGGCAGAAGTCCAAACCGGATATACGCTCGTGTACGCAGATCGGCAGCATTTAATTAATGTAGTACACAACCTGATTGAAAACGCCATAAAATATACTCCCGAAGCCCCGCAAATCATTATCAGCACTACTCATGAAGATAACAAGATTGCACTTTCTGTTCGCGACAACGGAATCGGTATTGATCCCGATCATCAAAAACTAATTTTTGATACCTTTTATCGGGTTCCGGACAATGTCGCAAACGTCAAGGGATTTGGGCTTGGGCTGAGCTATGTTCAGCAAATTGTACGAGCACATCATTGGCAGCTCGAACTGACAAGTGCTACGGGCGTGGGTAGTACTTTTACGCTCATTTTGCCCGTTGCCTCAACGTAAAATCTGTTCAAAAACCTCATCAAGCCGGCCTGCCGGAACTACCCGAATGCTGTAATCATCGAGCGAAAGCCCTTTGGTGTTATATTTTGAGATATAGATTGTTTTAAAGCCCAGTTTTTGTGCTTCGGCAATTCGGCTTTCAATTCTGCTGACAGCCCTGATTTCTCCGCCCAATCCTACTTCTGCCGCAAAACATATCGAATCCGGAACCGGAATATCTTCATACGAAGAAACAATAGAAGTAACCACCGGCAAATCCAGCGCCGGATCATCTACTTTTAACCCCCCGGCAATATTCAGAAACACATCCTGAATACCAAGCCGAAAGCCCCCGCGTTTTTCGAGCACGGCCAGTAGCATTTGCAGACGCTTGGCATCAAAACCCGTGCTGCTTCGCTGCGGCGTGCCGTAATTGGCCACACTGACCAATGACTGAATTTCAATCATCAGTGGCCGATTCCCCTCAATCATCGAGCCAATCGTAATGCCGCTCAGGCCTTCGTCGCGTTGCGAAATCAGAATTTCGGAGGGGTTGGTCACCTGCCGAAGTCCGGTACTGAGCATTTCATAAATCCCGAGCTCAGAGGTACTTCCAAAACGATTTTTGGTGGTTCGTAAAAGCCGGTACGACGTGTGCCGATCACCCTCAAATTGCAGCACAGTATCGACCATGTGTTCGAGCACTTTGGGCCCCGCGAGTGAGCCATCCTTAGTAATGTGCCCAATCATAAACGTAGGTGTGCCTGTTTCTTTGGCGTATTTCATAAACTCCGACGTACATTGCCGAACCTGCGAGACACTCCCTGCCCCGGTTTCCATCAGCGGCGATTGCATGGTTTGAATCGAATCCACGATAATAACATCGGGATTAAATTCCTCGATTTGTCGAAATATATTTGTGGTCGTGTGATCCGTGAGAATAAAACAGTTATCACTCTTGCTTTCCATGCGCTCGGCCCGCATTTTGATCTGCTGCTCCGACTCTTCTCCCGAAATATACAGTACGCGTTTGTCCGCAAGCGTCAGAGCAATTTGCAGCATTAACGTTGACTTTCCGATGCCCGGCTCCCCGCCAATGAGCACCAACGAACCCGGCACAATGCCGCCGCCAAGTACGCGGTTCAATTCAACATCCGTGGTCAGCGTGCGTGGCGCCTGATCGTAGGTAATCTCGGCAATGGACCGTGGGCGGCTTGCCAGCGAAACGGATTTCCATACAACCGGATTATTCTTATCTTCTTTTTCTACAAGCTCTTCTACAAATGTATTCCACTCGCCGCAGGAGGGGCATTTGCCTAACCATTTGGGAGAATTATGACCACAATTCTGACAAAAATAGGCGGTTTTAGTTTTGGCCATAGGGGTAGATTTCAGGTTAGTTGTCCTAACGGTATGATCTTTGAAGGAAGAAACAAAGACCCAAAAGTAGGCATAAACACCATTCACAAAAAATAAGTGCCTGAATGTATGACCTGCAAAGATCAAGCGTTATTGTTCCGTGATACATCTTATCTAAATTTTACAGCCATGAAAAAAAGTTTTTTTGTTGTAATTCTGGGTTTGTGCAGCTATATGTGCTCCACCGTAGCTTTCGGACAGGCCAAGGGTTTTGCCTTTGGCGTCAAAGGAGGCATGAACCTTTCACAGCTTTCGATGGGCTCCGTACTGACCACTCGGTATGACGGCAATGGTAACCCCTACCTCAAATACAATGGTCAGGAGGTTCGGGACAATATTCAGGAGAGCCTTGACAGTCGCACCGGGTTTGTGGGTGGCGTGTATGCCCGGTTTGGTAAGCATCTGTATATTCAGCCTGAGGTACTCGTTTCTACCAAAGGCGGGACCTTTGATATCATTCAGAATGATGGCGATGTTCCTGTTACGCAGCAGGTTGACGTTCGGTTTAGCAATATTGACGTTCCGATTCTGATTGGACTTAAAGGTGGTCCCTTTCGGATCAACGCCGGGCCGATGGCTTCTTTCCGGATTGGCGATAATCAAAAACTTCGTGATGCTTTTGAGCATTACACTTCCGGTAGTTTCAACGATGCACTGTCACAGGCGGTGTACGGCTATCAGTTAGGAGCAGGTTTGGATATTTTTGGGCTTAGCATCGACGTTCGTCGCGAAGGTACTTTTACAGATCTTGCTACCTTTAAAGTTAATAATCAATCGGCAGGAAGCAGTAGCACCGTTCGGCAAAAACTCACCTCCTGGCAAGTTACGGTAGGCATAAAAATTATCTGATTTTTTCTTAGTCAGCATTGTTTTCCAAACAAAATGGCGCTTCCCTGGAAGCGCCATTTTGTTTGTCATGACCTATAAAAAAACATGCAGCTGTCGTTCATGCGACAGCTGCTGTCCAGCGATTTAACCCACTAAAAATGAAGTCTTTAAATAACGTTCAAAGCCTTTGTTCAGGCACTTATCCGACTCTCGAAGTTATTGAGAATTTCGGCAATTTCTTTAATCTTGCGACGCGACACGAGTACTTCTTTTCCGCATGACATCCGGATCACCCGATCTTCTTCGAGGCGCTCGGCAATGTAGTCTGTATTAATCATGTACGATTTATGGACCCGTAAAAAACCTTCGTCCAAATGCTCCGTAAGACTTTTCAAAGTTTTAGATACCAAATAGCGTTTTCCCCGGCACGTGTAGATGTAGGTATAATTGCCTTCACCTTCGAGGCAGGTAATATCCTGCGGTTTTAACCAAAGCGTTTGTCCGAGTAGATGTACGGCTATTTCCTGTGTAGGTACAGCCTTAGCAAATTCACCTGTTGATGTAGTGATCGAGTAATTGGAAAAGGTTTTCATAAGACTGGTCGTGTGTTTGGTTTTATGGAATTCTTTAAGACAAATTTAGTTCAAAAAGCCACCGTTGAGAAATACGTAAAACTACCTGCACCAAAATAACATATTGATTTTCAAGTATTTAAATTTTATTGAAAAGTAAAAAGGCGTAGCGCCACTTACTAAATCAGGTATTTTTACGTATTGGATATTATGGAAAGTATTACGTTATATGTAGCTACATCAAATTTCCAATCAGGTAATTTCCCTTTCTATAAAAAAAACTCTGCTGGCAGTCCGATCAAAGATTCTGTATCTTTGGGCGTAAAATCAATCCTTTAAATCAGTCATTTTCCCTATGATTACCGAACGGGTACACGAATTACTCTCCGAGATAAATCAAAGTGTAATTGAAAATAAAGAACAGCTGGAAGCTTTCCGAATGCGGTTTATCAGCAAAAAAGGGGTCGTAAGTGAGTTGTTTGATCACCTCAAAAATGTTGCACCCGAAGATCGACGCAGTGTAGGACAAGAACTTAATGTGCTCAAAAACCGGGTTCAGGAACGTTTTCAGGAGTTCAATACGCAGCTGGAAGAATCTGCCGCTTCCTCACAGACTTCGGCCGTAGACATGACCCTGCCCGCAGTACCCAACCAACACGGCAGCCTGCACCCACTGACAATAGTTCGCCGGCGCATCATTGAAATATTTGAGCGCATGGGCTTCAACGTAGCCGACGGGCCCGAAATCGAAACGGACTGGTACAATTTCAGCGCGTTGAATTTTCCGGACAATCATCCCGCCCGCGAAATGCAGGACACATTTTTTGTCCGTAAAAGCAACGGCGAGGTAAAAGACGATGTGCTGCTTCGTACGCACACGTCCAATGTTCAGGTACGATTAATGGAGCATAAAAAACCACCGATTCGGTCTATAATGCCCGGGCGGGTGTTTCGCAACGAAGCCATTTCGGCCCGCGCGCACTGTGTGTTTCATCAGGTTGAAGGCCTTTATGTAGATACCAATGTAAGTTTCAAGGATTTAAAGGATACGCTGTATCATTTTGCCAAAGAAATGTTTGATAAAGATTCGCGCATCCGGCTGCGCCCTTCTTACTTTCCGTTTACTGAACCAAGCGCCGAAATCGACGTCTCCTGTTTTATCTGTAAAGGTTCAGGCTGCAACGTGTGCAAGTATTCGGGTTGGGTAGAAATTGCGGGGTCCGGTATGGTAGATCCAAACGTTCTGGCCAATTGCGGCATTGACCCTGAGGAATATACGGGCTTTGCCTTCGGTATGGGAATTGAGCGTATTACAATGCTGCGCTACGGTATTCGTGATTTGCGCCTGTTTACAGAAAACGACGTTCGGTTTTTGAAGCAGTTTGAAGGTGCCTGATTCTGAGAATCTTATAGATCCTTATTTACAAAAATAGGAATCCGAAACTAGCCTCGGATTCCTATTTTTGTATGGCAAACTCCCAATTGAATATTTATAAGAATCGAAAATTTCAAAAACGCGTAGCGAGATAATGAGGCAGCATTTTGTGCCAAACCCACCATTCATGTGGGATATCCGGGCCCCAAATATCAAGTTCGTGCGGGACATTTTTGGTGTGTAGAATAGCCGAAATCTGCCGCGCGGAGTCAGGATCTTCATACGCACCGGAGCCACTTACAAAATGTATATGCCGACTTTGCCGATATAAGTCAAGATGCCACTCGGCATTCAGATTCCGGAGGTAGTGAGCAGGTGAATTGAAGTACACATTATCGTCGTAGTACCCTTTTGTATAGGCACTCAGATCGTAGCAGCCGCTCATGGCAAGTACACCTTGAATAGAATCGGGATACCTAAAAAAGAGATTGGCCGCATGCAGCGCTCCAAACGAAGCTCCCGTTACAATAATCGGCGTTTCGGGGCTTGTTTGTGCATGAATAAAGGGAATGACTTCTTTTATAATATAGTCATTGAACTGCTGATGACGTACGGCTTTATCATACCCGTGCATGTGGTCGTTTAGCCAACTTTCAGCATTAATGCTTCCTACACAAAATACCTTAACTTTACCCATATCAATAAACGGGCGGATGCTTTCGATGAGGCCGTAACGCTCATATTCCAAAAAATCCGACGCCGCCGTAGGAATCATCAACAGTACTTGTCCGTAATGTCCATAGATGGCAATTTCCATGTCTTTATGTAGGGCGGGGCTGTGCCAGCCCGTTATTTCTCTTTTCATGCTAGTTGATTAGGCTTAGATCGGGAACAAAAAAACGTAGTTGAAACTACTAAAAAAATAGAACCCAGAGTTTTATGTTTCTTATGATCACACGCTTATTGAGTATGGAAACTAACCATTTAGACTAAACCACTTCATGCATCAGCGAAATCTTAGTTGACTATTGAATCCTTCTTTTGTCTGATTGGTTCTTCTCCTGCTTTCTGGAATTTCTGATTGGTTAACCCGGTACATGTCAATTGATTTAAGTTCTATTGACTGCTACTACAAAGTATCGTTACTTTTTTCTAAATCTCCTAATAATACAATTTTATTACCCATTTTTCTTTTAATAATTCAAAACATTTAGTTGAATTTCAGAATTGCCAGAAATTTTCGTCTAAGGAAATTTTTAGATAAGCGAGGGGGAGATTGTTATGCTATTCAAACCGAGCCTGCTGATATAAGCCGCGTTTAAGTGACTTAATGGCATGATTTTGAGCTATAATTGCACACAATGCGCCAAAATTACCGATTTTGAGCGATGGGTACATGGTTTTTACCAAAATTTCTTAGTACATCAAAGAAAGAAAACCACCAATCGCCATGAACTTTAATCAATACACAATCAAAGCGCAGGAAGTGATTGAGCAGGCTGCCCAAATGGCTCAGGCCAATCAGCAGCAGGCTATTGATACGGGCCACGTGTTGAAAGCTATTTTGCAGGAAGACATCAATACATCGACCTTCCTGATGTCAAAAATGAACATCAATCAGGCGGCAGTTACGCAGGCAATCGACGCCATCATCAGCGGCTACCCCAAGGTAGTCAGCACGCAGACGTTTTTGTCAAATGACCTTTCCGCCGCACTCGCTAAGGCCCAAAGCTATACGTCCGAATTTAAGGATGAATTTGTCAGCATTGAGCTCCTGCTTCTGGGGCTTTTGGGAGGTAAAGATCCCATAGCCCAGCTGATGAAGGATGCAGGATTTAAAGAGAAAAATTTAAAGGAAGCTATTAAAGAACTTAGAGGTAAAGAAAATCCAGTGAAAGATCAAAATGCTGAAGCAAAGTATCGCTCTTTGGAACGGTACAGTAAAAATCTGAATGAATTGGCCAAAGCCGGGAAAATTGACCCGGTGATTGGTCGCGACGAGGAGATCCGTCGGGTGCTGCAAATTCTGAGCCGCCGGACCAAAAATAACCCCATATTATTGGGCGAACCGGGCGTAGGCAAAACTGCCATCGTGGAAGGTCTGGCGCAACGAATTGTGCAGGGCGATGTGCCCGAAAACCTGAAATCCAAAACCATCGTTTCGCTCGACATGGGTCTGTTGATTGCGGGTGCCAAATACAAAGGTGAGTTTGAAGAACGGCTGAAAGCGGTTATTAAAGAGGTGACGGACTCGGAGGGTGAAATCGTACTTTTCATTGATGAAATTCACACGCTGATCGGAGCCGGTGGCGGTGGTGAGAGCGCTATGGACGCTGCCAACCTGCTCAAACCGGCGCTGGCGCGGGGCGAGTTACACGCGATTGGTGCTACCACGCTGAAAGAATATCAGAAATACATGGAGAAAGACAAAGCGTTGGAGCGGCGTTTTCAGGCCGTCATGGTGGATGAACCTTCGGTGCCTGATGCCATCAGTATTTTGCGAGGAATTAAGGACAAATACGAACTTCACCATGGCGTACGGGTTAAAGACGATGCGGTAATTGCAGCGGTAGAGCTGTCGAATCGCTACATCAGCGACCGTTTTTTGCCTGATAAAGCCATTGATTTGATGGACGAAGCGGCTTCCAAGCTACGTCTGGAAATGGATAGCGTACCCGAAGAACTCGACGAGCTGAACCGCCGGGTGATGCAGTTGGAAATCGAACGAGAGGCTATTCGGCGCGAAGCCAATAAAGAAAAAGAATCCATTTTGAATAAGGAAATTGCTGACCTGAGTGAAGAGCGAAATACACTTAAAGCCCAATGGGAAAATGAAAAAGGAGCATTGCAGGAAATCCGTTCTCTTAAAGAATTGACCGATCAGCTACGGCTTGAAGCTGAACAGGCTGAGCGCTCCGGCGACTTTGGCAAGGTGGCCGAAATCCGGTACGGGCGCATTCCTGAAACACAGAAAAAACTGGAAGATTTGCAGGTTCAGCAGTCAGAAAGCCGGCTGATGCAGGAAGAAATCGGAGCCGAAGAAATTGCCGAAATCGTGGCGAAATGGACAGGAATTCCGGTTAGTAAAATGCTGCAAAGCGACCGCGAAAAACTACTGCAACTCGAAGAACATCTTCATAGACGAGTAGCCGGACAAAGCGAAGCTATCGGGGCAGTGGCTGATGCCGTTAGACGCAGCCGGGCCGGTTTGCAGGATCCGCGTCGGCCCTTGGGTAGTTTCCTGTTTTTGGGCCCTACCGGTGTAGGCAAAACCGAGCTTGCCAAAACGCTTGCAGAGTACCTTTTTAACGACGACAGCGCCATGGTGCGCATCGACATGAGCGAGTATCAGGAGCGCCACGCCGTCAGCCGACTCGTGGGAGCGCCTCCGGGCTACGTGGGTTACGACGAAGGCGGGCAGCTAACGGAGGCGGTTCGACGCAAGCCATACAGCGTAATCTTGCTTGATGAGATCGAAAAAGCGCACCCGGATGTGTGGAATATCCTGTTGCAGGTACTCGACGACGGACGCCTGACGGACAACAAAGGTCGTGTGGCCAATTTTAAAAACACGATAATCATCATGACCTCCAACATTGGAAGCCACATCATTCAGGAAAAATTTGCGGAGGACGAAGGCTGGAATCATACGCTGATTGTGGAAGAAACCAAGCAGGCGGTATTGGCCCTTTTGAAGGCTTCTGTCAGGCCGGAGTTTTTGAATCGAATTGATGAAATTGTTCTTTTTGAACCGCTCACGCTGAAAAACATTCGTAAGATTGTGGATATTCAGTTTAAGGGAATTCAGAAAATGTTGCTGGAACAGGGCATTACTCTCGACGCTACCGACGAAGCGCTGACCAAATTGGGCGAAGAAGGTTTTGATCCGGCTTTTGGCGCGCGGCCTCTTAAAAGAGTCCTGCAACGCAGAATCCTGAACGAACTTTCGAAAGGTATTCTGAGCGGTCAGGTTGCCAAAGATTCCGTGATTATGATGGAGGTCAATCAGGAAGGTGAAATCAGTTTTGAGAACGTAAGTGGCGGGGTAGAAATCTAACGTGTGATTGAAGTAATAATCCAGCGGGTACTTTGAAAAAAGTACCCGCTTTTTTTGTGGTAAAAAGCCGTCATAAACTTCCCCAACATGAGCTACAAACTGCGGTTCTTCACCTAATGGTAGATCAGATTCCACATTTGACCAGTTTTTCTTATTTGGCACAATTTTTTTATTTTTTTGTACTATTCTGTATTTTAATTTCATTTTGTAAATGAATAATTTTTTGAATAAACTAAAAGTAGCGATTCTGGTAACCGACGGATTTGAACAGATTGAACTCACAAAACCTCGGGAATCGCTGGATTTGAGCGGAGCTACCACGCACCTGATCGCCCCCGACGGCCGGACCGTCAGGGGTTGGAATCATACGGAGTGGGGTGATTCTTTTCCGGTGGATGTTCCGCTGGAAAGTGCCCGGCCCGAGTATTATGACGCACTGTTGTTCCCGGGCGGGGTTTTGAACCCGGATTCGCTCCGGCAGGAAAAAAAAGCGGTGGCGTTCGTGAAATCTTTTTTTGATGCCGGAAAACCCGTCGCGGCAATTTGTCACGGTCCACAGTTACTCATTGAAGCCGAGGTGTTGCAGGGCCGCACGCTTACGTCCTACCCTTCCCTGCGGAAAGATATCGAAAATGCCGGTGCGTGTTGGGTAGATCAACGCGTTGTGATTGATAACGGTCTGATTACAAGCCGAAATCCGCACGACATACCGGAGTTTAACGAAGCCATGAATCAGGAATTTAGTCGTCAGCCAGCCGCAGAATCCGCATTATAGGAGGCTAGCCTTTCGGTATATTTACAAACGCCGTTTTTTTAATTCATAATCAGAAAAAATACCAGCAGGCATAGTCCTGAACTAACCCTTGATCGGGAGTGTTCAGGACTATATTTTTGCTCTAAACATTTACCCAAATAAGTACTCAATGAAACGACTGTTGATTCTTTGCCTAGGAATAACTAGTGTCGGGATGACTTTTTTACCAATCCAACCCCAGGGAGACGAACTGAAAGAGAGCATAGCCCGGGGCAAAGAAATTTACAACAACTATTGCATCAGCTGTCACAACGGCGACGGCACTGGCGTACCCGACGTGTATCCACCCCTTGCCGGGTCGGACTATGTGCTGGAAAAGCCCATGGAAGCAGCAAAAGCCGTTAAGTACGGGTTGATTGGCCCGATTACTGTGAATGGAAAAGAATACGACAACATGATGCCCGAAGCCGGACTGGATGATAAAGAAGTAGCCGACGTGGTGAACTACATCCGCAATACATGGGGCAATAGTTCGGCAGGAAAAATCATTACGCCCGCTCAGGTTCAGGAGCTTAAAAGCGACGAGTGAGGCAGGGAGAGCCGATTGGCTTCCTGCGCCCAAACCGTAAATCTAGCGTACAATTCAGCGTATGCAGCATGCCGTTCAAGGTTTGGTTCGATGATTTTTTCTACCGGAATAAATCCCGGAATCTCCTTATATTCACGCAAATACCCCAGGGCTTTCAGCCCAACCATAGCAGCACCAACAGAGCCCGTTTCGACGGTATCGTTGAGGTAAACGGTTTGCCCAAAAATATCAGCTAGCATTTGCACCCATGTTTCGCTTCGGGCAAATCCGCCGTTGGCGTAGATCGTATGAATCGGGTGATTTTCCGTCAGTATTTTTCCAATACTAAATAAATTCAACAAAATCCCTTCCATAACTGCCCGCACAAAATGCGCGGTGGTGTGGTTGGTGTCAAGCCCCACAAACCCACCCCGAACGGCAGAATTCCAGAGCGGTGCCCGCTCTCCGAGCCAATAGGGCAGGCAAAGCAGTCCGTCGCAACCAACAGCCACTTCATCAGCCGCTTTGAATAGATCTTCGTAAGCAATTTCCTTAAAAAAAGTCTCTTTTAACCATTGAAAAACTACGGCTCCATTATTTGACGCTCCACCAATCACATACGTATGCTGATCCAGCAAATAGCAGAAGGTACGCATAGCGTCATCTGTATACGCTGCCGGAGCGCAAATCCGAACTGCCCCGCTCGTACCGACGGTGACGGCCATCGTACCGGGCACAAAGGCACCGCTCCCCAAATTGGCCAGGCAGCCATCACTTGCTCCCAAAATAAGCGAAGGAGAGGCAGGAAAACCCAGTAAATTATTTGGGCCAAGGCGTTCGGTATGGTACGCAGATACCGGCTTTGATAGCTTCTCAACGGGCAATTGAAGGAATGCAAGCGTGGGCTCATCCCAGGCTAGCGTTCTGATATTGAACAGTCCCGTAGCGGATGCGATGGAATAATCAATCAGAAATTTTCCGGTGAGTTTAAAAATAATGTATTCTTTAATCCCTACAAATCGGTCGGTTTTTCGATACAGCGCAGGTTCGTTTTTGCGCAACCAAAGCAACTTACAGGCCGGACTCATGGCATGAATCGGCGTACCATTGCTATGGTACATGCGCTCACCTTCGGGGCTGTTGCGCAGCATTTCGGCTTCCTGCGCGCTGCGGTTGTCGGCCCAGATTATTGATTTTGAAAGCGGATTTCCCTGCCTGTCAACGGCAATGAGGCTGTGCATGGCAGCCGAAAAAGAAATACCCAAAAGTGCACCATGTGGCTCACAGTCATCGTGTACTTTTTGCAGGCAATGGATCAAAGCGTTCAGAATTTCATCAGGGTCCTGCTCACTCCAATCGGGCTGCGGATGGTACATAGCATACTCTTCACTGTGCACACAGAGAATGCTGCCTTCCAGAGAAAACGCAACTGCTTTTACGTTTGTAGTTCCGACGTCTGCACCAATAATATATGACATTCGAGATTTTAGGCTTGAAAGAATGGAAACAACTTACTGATTTTCAGGAACTTTAAGAATTGACAAAAGGAAAATTTAGCCAAAAATTCTAAATTTAGAACCCTGATAAAAAAAGATTTAAACTAAAAAAACGAGTTCCTGATTGCTGAAAATTTACTAATGTATCTGTCAAATCTTTAATTTTTGTATTTTCGCATCCATAAACTATCGCAAAGCCAAAAAAACATCCAACTATCATGGAAAATACGCATACCGAATCCAGCGAATTGTCGAACGGTTTTTATATCGCCTTTTACCTGCTACTGCTTTTAGTTCTGGGTATTTTTGGTGATCTGCTCGTTTTTATCGTCGGGCTGCTCGCGGTTTCTATCACCTTTGCTGCCTACTTTACCAGTAAATATTCTGCCGACGATCATCATTGAGGTTCTGCTTTTTCGCTAAAAATGGTCAATTCTGAATGGGCATGAGTCACTTTCCATTCGAGTTGACCATTTGCTTTATTTAGCCCCCACTCTTCTTCGAGTACCAGCGTATCTTCCTGATCCCGATACCGGGCTTTTAGCGTTGGTCCATCGAGTTCCAGCAATACCAGCCCGTTGTACCCAACCGAGTGCCGCCCCATTTGGGTTCTGATTCGCCGATCGTAAAATGACATTTTATTTACCTCATCCGGATCCGACGGCATTTTAGTTTCTACCGGCATTCCGCCATGTCCAATGCAGCGTCCGTAGGCTTGAAGTTCGCTTTTGTTTTGCCCCATATGATACCCTACCAGTCTGTGGTCATGTCCCCAAAACCAAATCACGGGGCGGGCTGCCTTGTCGAGTACGTCACAAAGCTGCGAGCCTGGTTTGAAATAATCGTCGCGAAAAGCAGAGATATACGGATGATGGCTAAGAAATACCAAACCACGCCTATCCGAAGGATCGTTGAGGCGCACCACATCCCGCAGCCAGTCAAGTTGTTCTTTACGTAGGTGACAATCGGGTGGAGAAATTACTTCCAGAAACGGACGACCCACCGAAGTATAAGCCGTATCCAGGCCAATAATACGCCAATGCTCATTTTCAAGGCAGAAGAATCCCGCCCGCTGCGATTTTTTCACCTCTCCTTCCTTGATATACATGGCCGGAAGCAGCTGTTGAAAATAGGCCGAGCCGCTGGAATACATCTCGTGATTGCCGGCAAGCGCCAAACTACCCGATGCTCCATAGTACCAGGAAGCATGCGGAGCCGTAAAATTTTCGGCCACTTCTTTCGGACTTCCTACAAAATAAATATCGCCCAAATGCAGGGTGTAATCTGGTGCATGACGCGCCATCAAATGCCCCATTCCATCTGACTCGGTGGTATCTGTTCCCCAATCCGAGAGCAAGCCAATGGTGATGGTTTTTCGGCTTGGAACCGAGGAATTGAGTTGATACACTCCACTGTCGCCCTCAACCGGATAGAACTGATACGGATGCCGGCGGCCAAAACGGCTTCGGAAGTAATGATAGCCAAAGCCAATCAGGTTTGTTTTGAAAAATTCAGAAATGATTCGGGTTACGGAAGAAGTACGGGCTACATGCTCTTCATATAACTTTTGCTGCGTACGGGCGTGGTTTTCAGCTTCCGAGTGGCCCAAATCCAGATACTTCCGGGTTTTATCATCAGAATTCTCAGGCATATTCAGTATATTTTTCAGATATTTAGCAGGCAATATACTCATTTGTTCCAAACGTGCAGGTTAAGTTTTACCTTTCTGAACAAAATGCTGCCAACTGAATTCTCAACGAAAATCTTAACGATTTAAATGATCGCTTCCTACTTGTTATACTTTACCAGCTGCTTTTTAGTGCTCGCAACGCTCCTGCCTTTGGTAAAAAACGATCACTGGATTTTCCGGATATTCGAATATCCCTTTTTGCAAAAATGGGTGTTGTCAATCGCTGTTTTGCTTTGGTCGGTTTTTGATTCCACCTATCAGGGAATATTTGAATGGATCGTCCCCCTTACAATGGGTGTTAACTTACTATATCTGAGTTATAAAATTTACCCATTTCTTCCTCTTGCCAAACATCAGCTGGTATCTGCCAAAAAAGTTGACCCTGACAAAACATTTAGCCTGATGATCGCAAATGTATATCAGCCCAATCAGGAGTTTGACCGGCTACTGACTTTGATACGCAGCAAAAAACCAAACCTTTTGGTGTTGTCCGAGACGGATCAATCCTGGGCTGACGCTCTGCAATCAATTCACGAGGAATATCCATACCGGGTATTGCACCCGTTGGATAACACCTACGGAATTTTGTTATATTCTCAGTTTGAACTTGATGAAGCAGACGTACATTTCCTGGTCGAAGACGATGTTCCCTCAATATTCACCAGAGTGCGCTTACCCTCCGGTCAGTTTTTTCAACTGTATGCCATTCACCCAACCCCACCAGCTCCGCAGGAGAACCCGCGATCAACCGAACGTGATAAGGAGATTTTGATGATTGGGAAATTAGCGAAAAAAAACACACTGCCCGTGGTAGTGGCCGGTGACCTGAACGACGTGGCATGGAGCTACACTACCCAACTTTTTCAGAACATCAGTGGGCTGCTTGATCCTCGTCGCGGAAGGGGTTTTTACAATACGTTTCATGCACGCTATCCTTTTTTTCGATACCCCCTCGACCACGTATTTTGTTCAGAACATTTTCAGCTCGTAGAGATTGAAAAATTGCCTGACATTGGTTCAGATCATTTTCCAATGTGGATCAGATTACTTTGTGAATACACTCCCAAAAATGGCGAAGAAGCGCCCGAAGCCGATCAGGAAGATAAAGAATTAGCCGAAGAAAAATTAGCAAAACCGACAGAAACTACCGAAAAAAACTAGTTTTAATGGCTTTATTCTTAGCGAATTAATAATACTGAACCTGTTTTTTCATGGTAATCTTCCGAAGGTTTTCGTTGCGATTTATACCGAATCTTCCAGGCATACACGCCCTGTGGACAATCAGTTCCTCGGAATTGCCCGTTCCAAACGGTGGGCGCACCTTCTCCATAGTATACGACCGCCCCCCAACGATCAAACACCCAAAAGTGGGCATCAATGGCTTCCGGTGCCACGGGCGCCAAAAGATCATTGTGCCCGTCGCCATTGGGCGAAAAAACCTCGGGAATCCATACCGGTAGCCCACATTCGTCGGAAAAGTCAAAAAACTCCGAAACTTCACAACCCGACGGATGCGTCGTTACTACTTCGTAACGTCCGGGCGCAGTTGCGACAACTGCGGCGGTGGTTTCGCCTGAATGAGGCCACTGTCGGGTAAAAGTTGGATCCGTAAATAGTGACCGTAACTCTTTGGGTTGACCAAAGTAGCAAATGGTTGCCGGGCGATAAGCAGCCGGCAGATCCGGCATCGGTTTTATCTCTACGTACACGCTATCTGTTACAGTACAGTTTCCAGCCCGCAATGTTAACTGATACGTATCCGAAACCGAGATAGGCAACTCCTGAGTTTCGGCCCCGGTGGACCACTCAAACCGTACTGGCAACGAAGGATCGGAAAGAACGGGACGCAATAGAAATGCTTCGTTGGTGCAAATCGACGTATCATTTCCAAGTTCAAGGCCTGGCAAAGTTGGGACTTTTACAAAAATACTGTCGCGGGTAGGATTGTTACAAAAATCCAGATAATCTACCACAAACAGTTGGTCTTTTTCGGGCCGAACCGTCGGATTACGGATTGTCGGGTTGTCGACGAAAGCAGCCGGCGTCCATACATAGTTTTCGTTCGGCGAGTTTCGGGCAACGAGTTGCAGGGCTTCTCCCCGACAAATCTCGAACGTATCACGAGCGACAATGTCCTTTTTAAGACACACAGTCTGCTCGTTGGAAGAGCCTCCGGTTGCCCCTGTAAAGCCCCAGAAAACCTCCGTTTGGTTACCAAATATTGACCTCATATTTACCCGAGTGCTTATTCGTTTCTGGCAATCAAAATACACTTCCAGGGTTTGTTGCGGTGCCAGCCATTTTATCCGAACAAGGTGATCAGCTCCATCTTCTATGTTCTCACTTGTAGCCGAAGCCTGAACAGCAGCCGACAAGGCCGAAAGCGCATGATTGACCGAGCCATTTTGCAAAACAGCGATGTGATCATAGGCAGGATCGTTCTCCACATCATTTTGAAACGTATCAAACTCAATACCCAGGGAAGGAGAAAAACCTCGAAAACCAATGCCCTGACCCGCTTCCCCGATTGCACTATTGCCTTTGGTTTGCATCACGAAGACCATCCCGTCGGCACCCAGGTTGTCGCGATTCCCGAAGTTCATGGTAAATTCAAGGTCAAAAGAAGTTGTTACATTAATCTTTTTGGTGTACCACACCGTTCCGTTGTGCCAGGGAATATCCGGGGTAATTCGGTAGCAGTCGTTGCCAATCGCAACCGTTGAGCCTTGCAAATTATAGGTTTGACCGGGCACATCATCTGCCGTCAGGAGCAGATACCCGATAAATAAACCAGGAAAAATTATCCGTATCTGGAAAAGGTACCTGCACATAGACTAATTCACATATAGGTTTGTAAATTAGTAAATTTCAGGTACATAAAAATTTGAAAAATGATTATTTCTGAAAAGTATTTACGATTTCTGTCCAGGCATGTGTTCAGAAATCGATTGAAAAAGTTTTATACTTGAAAAAATTTGTTTTTAGCCACATTTGCAGCTTCACTTATGAATCTTTACCGCACACCCACTATTTTCGCCACATTCCCTCACCTCCTTTCTGCCGAAAGCACCCGCCACGGCGGCGTAAGTCCATTTCCTTACCATTCGCTAAATCTCGGAACCAATACCAACGATTCACCTGAGTACTGTACAGAAAACCGCCGACGCTTTTGGCAGGCTCTCGGCATTTCTGAAAATCAGGTGGCAAGTTCGTATCAGGTTCACGGGGATTCTATAAAAACAGTTACAAATCCAGGCCAAGACAAAGGCTACGATGCCCTGATTACAAACAAAAAAGAAGTCATACTTGCAGTTACCGTAGCCGACTGCACCCCGATCCTGATCTACGATTCCGGTCAGGCGGCTGTGGCAGCAATTCATGCCGGTTGGCGAGGAACTGCCAAACAGATTGTCGCAAAGACGATTCAACAAATGAAGGCAGAATTTGGAACCCGCCCGGTCGATTGCTATGCGTATATAGGTACATGTATCGATGCGTGTGCCTTTGAGGTAGGACCGGAAGTTGCTGAACAATTTGATAGCCCCTTCAAAAGTTACAGCCCGGAGGCAGGAAAATACCTGATTGATTTAAAAAAAGCCAACGCTGCCCAACTCACCGAGCAGGGGATTCCGATCAGTCAAATTGAAATTTCGCCATACTCCACAGTTCAAAATAACGGTGACTACTTTTCCTACCGCCTCGAAAATGGCACCACAGGCCGTATGCTCGCATGCATTGGGCTTCGACAGTCCTGAGAAAGCTCAAAAATTCAGCCCTACCTTACATTTGTCACCGTTAAATGGGACAATTTTTTTTAAAATTTTAATAATTTGTTCAGTAGAACTATACTAGTAGACTACTTAAATAGGCTATTCGGCCTGTACGGCTAAAATAATACCCTCCGTACCTTTCAAATGTATTATTTATCAAATTCAGAGAAAATAGTTTATCAATAGTCAGCAAATGACTATTTATCTTTTTGATAAAATGATGAGTTTCTCCTGAGAATCCTTCCTAAAAGTCAATATTATACCATCAAGGGCTAAAATAGTACAGGGTAAATTAATTATTTGCGGTTTTTGGTATAATTTTATCAACATAAATTTGAATAATTTTATTTATCCATCTAATTTTGGATTCAAATTTTAATAAAGTAGGAGTTTGCCCAGTTTTCATTTTTTCAATTAACCTTATCAATTAACAATTTTCACTATGAGAAAAAACTACATGGAGTGGTTAAAAACGGCCTGTCTTGTGGCCGTCTTAACTATCTTAAACCTCACAGCATTTGCTCAGGACCGAAGGGTGACCGGCACTGTGAAGGACGGGAGTGGACAAGGGATTCCGGGGGTAAACATTATCCTGAAAGGAACTCTGACCGGAACGACAACTGACTCAGATGGTGCTTTTTCCATCGGCGTAAAATCAGCTAACGATGTGTTGGCAATTTCTGCCATTGGTTTTAAAGCGATTGAGGTACCTGTTGGCTCAAAAAGCACAATTGATATTTCATTGGACGATGACGTAAGCCAATTGAGCGAAGTAATCGTAACGGGTTATACCATTGACAATCGCCGCGAAACTGCGGGTGCGGTTGCAACGGTAAAAGCCAAAGATTTGGCTACGGTACCTTCCGGTAACGTAGAGCAGCAACTCGCCGGACGGGTAGCGGGCGTAACGGTGGTGACCAACGGTCAGCCCGGTACAACTAGCCAAATCCGTGTGCGTGGCTTTGGTGCGTTTGGTGGTAATGAGCCTCTGTACGTTGTGGATGGAGTACCCGTTGGAACTACGGACTTCCTGAATCCTGACGATATCGAAACCACTACCGTACTGAAAGATGCAGCTGCTGCTTCTATTTATGGAGCACGTGCTGCTAACGGCGTTATCGTATATACTACTAAAAAAGGAAGCACAGGCGCCAAGAAATTGAGCATTACGTACGACGGCCTTTTTGGTGCAACCGATCCCGGTACACCTTTTAAAATGCTGAATCCTCAGGAATTGGCCGATTGGACATGGCAGGCAGCTAAAAACGATGCTTTTCAGAATGGAACAGCACCTGTTTTCAGCCACCCGCAATTTGGCGAAGGCTCAACTCCGGTTATCCCTGACTACATCAACGTAGGTGGAACACCCGGCGTAGTAGGTTCTGTGAACCTGGAAGCTGAGCGCGCTAAATACAACGTAGACCCACGGGCAGGATCTATTTATCAGGTAGTTAAGGCGAATAAGCAAGGCACGGATTGGTACGATGCCATTACCCGCACGGCTCCTATGATGCGTCACTCGCTTGGCTTCTCTGGTGGTGGTGAAAACAGCCGCTTCTATCTTGGCTTCGGCGCACAAAATCAGGCAGGTATCCTGCTTTACAATAACTTCAAGCGCTATTCTTTCCGGGCAAACTCTGAGTTTAAGGTAACTAAAAACCTGCGCATTGGCGAAAACTTACAGTTCACGTACCGTCAGGTATTGGCACAAGGTGGTGAAAACGGCGGTTTAGGCGTAGCTGATGACGAAAACGACATCAACCTTGCCTATCGTATGCCAACGATCATTCCAATTTATGATGAATTTGGTGGATACGCAGGAACAGCCGCCAAAGGCTTCAACAACCCACGGAACCCCGTTGCCAACCGCGACGGTGCTGCCAACAACCGGGGCTTTGGTGCGAGTGGTTTTGGTAATATCTATGCTGAGTATGACGTTTTGCCTGGTCTGACTTTGCGTACCACGCTTGGAGGTAATTACAGCAATTTCTATAACTGGAATTACAGCCGCTTACAGTACGAAAACTCTGAAAACAATTCTGCCTTTGGATATGGCGAAGGTGGTGGTTTCTCATTTGCATGGACTGTGACAAACACTGCTGCTTACAAGAAGCGTATTGGTAAGCACAATATGGATTTCATTGTTGGTCAGGAAGCCCTCAATACTGGATCCGGACGCAATATCAACGGTAACGGTTTGAATCCATTCTCAACTGATACGGATTACATTACGCTAAACACAGTAAGCGGTAGCGGACGTGTGGTAGGAAGTAACTACTTTAAAGGAGTTAACTTCTACTCGCTGTTTGGACGTGCAAACTATATCTTCAACGACAAGTATATCCTGACCGGGGTTTTGCGTCGCGATGGTTCTTCTCGTTTTGGGGTGAACAACCGGTACGGGGTATTCCCCGCAGTATCGGCGGCATGGCGCCTCTCGTCTGAGGATTTCATGAAATCTCTTTCATGGATTACAGACTTCAAAATTCGCGGAGGTTATGGTTTGATGGGTAACTCCAATAACGTTGATCCCAACAACCAATTCAGCTTGTTTGGTGCAAGCATCGGATTGTCTTCGTATGACATCAATGGTAGCAACAGCAGTGCGGCTGAAGGTTTTTACCGGACTCGGATCGGAAACCCCAATGCTAAATGGGAAACGTCTATTACAACCAATATTGGTTTTGACGGTACTTTCTTCAACGGCAAATTGGACGTGATTCTGGATTTGTGGAAAAAAGAAACCAAAGATCTTTTGTTCCAGGTTCCTGTAACGTCAACATTGGGCTACCGTGCCTCTGCTCCTTCTGTTAATACAGGTAATATGTTGAATCAGGGTGTAGATATTCAGGTAATTACCCGCGGTAAAGTCAAAGGTGGTGATCTCGGCTACGAGCTGAATCTTACAGCAGGTCTATTGAGAAATGAAATTACTGGACTTGCAGGCGATCTTACCTATCTGACTACTGTAAACCCAGGCTACCGTGGTATCAACCCTATTCGTAACCAATTGGGTCAGTCAATTTCAGCGTTCTTTGGCTATGATGTAATTGGCCTGTTCCAGAATGCCGAGGAAGTACGTTCTGCCGCAACACAGGAAGGCGCGGCTCCCGGCCGTTTGCGCTACCGCGATGTGAATGGTGATGGTAGAATTACACCAGAAGACCGTACGTATCTTGGAAGCCCTGTTCCTAAGTTCTCAGGCGGAATTGGCCTGACCCTGACTTATAAAGCATTTGACATGAACCTTTACGCCAACGGTGTAGCGGGCAATCAGATCTTCAACGTTTCTCGTTGGTTTACAGACTTTTATCCTTCGTTTCTTGGTTCAGGAAAAGCAGATCGTATTAAGGATTCATGGACACCACAAAACACCGGTGCTACTATACCCATCTACGAATCAGCCTCTAATTTCAGTACCAACACGCAGGCTAGTTCTTACTACGTAGAAGATGGTTCATACTTCCGTATTCAGAACCTATCTGTTGGTTATACCTTGCCAACCAACGTTCTAAACAGAATCGGCATGCAGCGTCTGCGTATCTTCGCTTCTACCAACAACTTGTTGACGCTATCTAAATACTCAGGACTTGATCCTTCGGTAGGTGGAAATGCAGATACTCAGTTCGGTATTGACGTTGGAAACTACCCAATTACAAGAAGCTGGAACCTGGGTGTTAATATCGGATTCTAATCGATTTTTTTGATCAACTCTTTTTTGAAAAAATTGAAAAAACTTAAATTTTAGACATTAATTATGAAAAAAATATCTTTTAAAAGTGCAGCGTTGATCGCCTCCGTTACCGCGGGGCTAACGATCGCCGGTGTATCCTGTAATGACGACTTTCTGAACATATCCCCGACGGGTCAAATCAGTGAGGCTCAGCTTACTTCCAAAACAGGTATTGAAGGGTCGCTGATTGCTGCGTATTCTCACCTGAATGGCCGGGAAAACCGGATGGCGAGTGCTACAAACTGGGTATGGGGAAGTATCCGTGGCGGCGATGCCAACAAAGGAACTGACCCTGGTGATTTTACAACAATCAACCCTATTCAACGCTTTGAGGCCCTTGCCACCCTTGACGTTATCCGCGATAGTTACCGTGGAAACTACGAAGGAATTGCACGTACCAATAACGTATTGCGCCTGTTGAAAACACCCGGACCCGACGTTTCAGAAGCAGACAAAAAACGTATTTCTGCCGAAGCTCGCTTTCTGCGTGCGCACTATTACTTCCAATTGGCTCGTAACTTCAACAGAACACCTATTGTGACTGAGGAAGACGATTACGGAACAGGCATTGAGACCATCAAGAATGATAAGGACCTGTATCCAAAAATCGAAGAGGATATGTTGTTTGCGTACAACAACCTTCCCGAAACTCAGGGTGCTCCGGGTCGTGCGAACAAATGGGCTGCTGGTGCATATTTGGCTAAAATTTACATTCAGCAGAAAAAGTACGGTGAAGCCAAGCCTTTATTTGATGCGGTAATTACTAATGGTCAAACAGCAAATGGCAAGAAGTATGGTTTGGTGCCAAACTATGCAGATCTTTTCAAGGCGTCTAACGACAACAACGAAGAGTCAGTTTTCGCCATTCAGAATGCAGCTAATACGGGTTCTGTAAACAATGCATTCCCCGAATTTGACCTGAACTACCCGTACAATACCGGCCCTAACGGTCCCGGAAACTGCTGCGGATTTTTTCAGCCAAGTTTTGAGCTCGTAAACTCATTCCGTACCGATGCCAATGGTCTTCCTTTATTGGATGGTTCTTATAACAATGCATCCAATGCTGTGAAAACCGACATGGGAATTCCTTCGGCCACTGCGTTCACGCCTGATCAGGGACCTCTTGACCCACGTTTGGATCATTCCGTAGGTCGTCGCGGAATTCAGTATCTGGACTGGCAGCCACACCCAGGTGCTGACTGGATTCGTAACCAGCCCAATGGTGGTCCTTACTCTCCCAAGAAGTACACATACTACAAGTCAGATCGTGGTTCTTTGCAGGATAACAGCACATGGACTCCTGGCTATACTGCCTTGAACTATACGATCATCCGCTTTGCGGACGTATTGCTGATGGCAGCTGAAACCGAAATCATGGTTGGTAGCCTCACCAAAGCCGCTGAATATATCAACATGGTACGCCGCCGGGCCGCTAATCCATCATCCTTCGTGATGCAGGATGGCAAAATGGCTGCTAATTATAAGATCTCGGAATATCCTGCAAGTGAGTTTGCTACCAAAGAATCGGCCATGAAAGTGCTCCAATTCGAGCGCAAACTGGAATTATCCGGTGAAGGTCATCGTTTCTATGACCTGATTCGCTGGGGTACTGCCGAGAAGGAATTGAACGCTTACCTATCGTACGATTCACAGTTCCTGAATTCAGCCTTGGGTGGAGCACGCTTTACTCCTAATCAAGATGAATTCCTCCCACTCCCACAGGAAGAAATTGACCTTTTGGGTGAAGGAGTTTTGACGCAGAATCCTGGCGGCTATTAAGTCAGGCTGCTTTTCTGAATAGCTCAAAAAGGCAAGCCATATGGCTTGCCTTTTTGAATATATTTGTAGTTCATAATTTTTCATTAAAGCATTTTTCCATGCGCTCGAGTACACTCGTCTTAGTAGCTGTTCTTGCTTTTTTTCTTGCCTCTTGTCGCGAAAAAACACTTTTTACGCTGCTGCCTGCCTCCGAAACCGGAATCACCTTTGCCAACCGGATTTCTGAAAACGACACCATGAATATCATTGATTTTGAATATATCTATAACGGGGGTGGCGTAGGTATCGCAGACATGAACGGTGATAGTTTGCCGGATATTATTTTTTCCGGAAATCAGGTGGATAGCCGGATTTTTCTGAATAAAGGCGGCATGAAGTTTACGGACATTAGTAAAGAAGCCGGGATCGGCAACCTCGGCAGGTGGTGCTCCGGTGTAAGCCTTGTCGATATTAATGCCGACGGACGAATGGATATTTATTTGTCGGCTACAACCTTCAAAACCGAAGCAGAACGCAGGAATTTACTTTTTATCAATCAGGGAAATACTGCCGAAGGTGTGCCTACCTTCAAAGAAATGGCAGCCGAATATGGCGTAGCCGACACAGGACATTCCATGCAGGCCGCTTTTTTTGATTACGACAACGACGGCGATCTTGACCTGTACATTTTAATTGATACCATTGAAGAATATCCCAATCTCTATCGTGCTAAAAGACACGATGGCTCGTCTATCACCACTGACCGGCTGTACCGTTGCGATTGGGACTCATTGGCCGGGCATCCTGTCTACACCAACGTTTCCAAAGAAGCCGGAATTCAGACCGAAGGATATGGGTTAGGAATTAACATCACCGACTTCAATCAGGATGGATTTAAAGATATTTATGTCACCAACGACTACCTGTCAAACGACCTCCTGTATATCAATAACGGTGATGGCACCTTTACCGACCGTGCCCAAAGTTACTTCAAACATACGAGCAACTCCGCAATGGGTAACGACGTTGCCGACATCAATAACGATGGACTGATGGACGTGGTGGTTCTCGATATGCTTCCCCGCGACAATACCCGCAAAAAGAAATTAATGCCCCCAAATAGCTATCAGGGCTATCTCAACAACGATCTCTATGGCTTTATGTATGAGTATGTACGGAATACCATGCAGATCAATATGGGCAACAAACCCGGCACAAACGAGCCAATATATTCCGAACTCGGCATGCTGGCTGATGTGGCCGAAACAGATTGGAGCTGGACTCCTATGCTTGCAGATTTTAACAACGATGGCTGGCGCGACCTGATCGTTACCAATGGTTTCCCCCGGGATGTAACGGACCGCGATTTTGCTCAATTCCGGCAGCAGAGTGGTTCAATTGCTACCTGGGATTACCTCGTAAATCAAATCCCGACGGTTAAAATCAGGAATTATGCGTTCCAGAATAAAGGGGATTTGACCTTCCAAAATGTGTCGGAAATCTGGGGATTCACCGAAACTTCTTTTTCTAACGGCGCTGCCTATGGAGATTTGGATGGCGATGGTGATCTTGATTTGGTAGTAAATAATATCAATGATTCAGCCTTTGTATACAAAAATAACCTGATGGAAAAGGCAGGAAATAAGAATAATTTTCTTCGGATTGCCTTTCAGGGTACCTCACCAAATCTGCAAGGACTTGGCGCACGGGTTGATGTTTTTTATAAAAATGGAGCTACTCTTGCCTACGAGCATTCACCCTATCGAGGCTATCTTTCAACGGTAGAGCCGATTGCACATTTTGGATTGGGTGAAGCCAATAGAATCGATAGCGTACGAATTATTTGGCCCAATCGAAAGCAACAAGTGCTGCGGAATGTCTCTGTGAATCAAAAACTAATCGTTCGGCAGCAGGATGCTACCCAAAATGTATCAATTCCGCATGTTGCTCCAACACTCTTTCAAAATCTGACCGACGTTTTAAAGATTGATTGGATGCATGAAGAACCGGAGTTTATTGACTTCAACGGACAAAAACTTTTACCACATAAACTTTCGCAATATCCACCGGCACTAGCCACGGCGGACATCAATGGCGATGGTTTGGAAGATATTTTTATAGGCGGCTCCCGACAACACAAAGGTCGATTTTTTATTCAAAAACCCGACGGCACTTTCTCTCTTGCCGATCTTCTTCCCGGGAACGAAGGCTCTGATAAAGAGTCGGAAGATATGGGTGTGCTGCTGTTTGATGCAGATGGCGACGGAGACAATGACCTGTATATTGCAAGCGGAAGTAACGAACATCCGCGTGGGCATGCAAGTTATCAGGATCGGTTGTATCTGAATGATGGAACCGGGAAATTTACTGCTGCGCCAGAAGCTTTGCCTTTGGCAGCTCTCAGCACGTCTTGTGTACGAGCGGCCGATATTGATCAGGATGGCGACCTTGATCTGTTCGTTGGCGGGCGGGTTGATCCTGAGCACTATCCGCGCTCAGTTGGCAGTACTATCTTACTCAATGAATCCACGCCCGGCAAGGTGCGCTTTGTCGATGCTACCGCTCAACTTGCACCCGAACTGGCACAAGCCGGACTGATTTGCGATGCACTTTGGACGGACTACAATCAGGACGGAGCGGTGGATTTAATTGTGGCCGGCGAGTGGATGCCGCTGAAAGTTTTTCAAAATAAACAGGGAAAACTGACGCCTGACGCTGCGCTGAATACATACCTCAGTGCTTACAAAGGGTTTTGGAATAGTATCGTGGGAGGCGATTTTGACAACGATGGCGACATTGATTATGTGGTAGGAAATCTTGGATTGAATACAATCATGCGGACCACAGATACCACGCCCCTGACTATCCTGGCGGATGATTTTAATCAGGATGGCAGTTTTGATGCTATTCCGATGGTGTACTATCCTACTGAGGAAGGCCGCAAAGAACTTGTGCCATTTCATGGCCGGGAAGATATGATCAAGCAGTTGATTCCGATGAGGGCGCGCTACCAAAAATATGATGATTTTGCCAAAGCAACTTTCGAAAATCTTTTTCCTGAGGAACAGCGAGAAAAAGCTATTCGCCTGGAAGCTAACTATTTACAATCGGCCTATTTAGAAAATCTGGGGCAAGGCAAATTCAAACTAAGTCCCTTGCCAACACTTGCGCAGGTAGCGCCCATCAACGGAATGCTCGCCGACGACTTTGATGGAGATGGTTATTTGGATGTACTATTGGTTGCCAACGATTTTGGAAATGAAGTAAGTGTGGGCCGTTTTGACGCTTCCAACGGTCTGCTACTAAAAGGAGACGGAAAGGGTTCATTCAGGGCTGTTCTGCATACACAAAGCGGTTTTTATGTTCCTGGAAATGCCAAAGCTTTGGTTCAACTGCCCGGAGCCAAAGGACAGCGGCTGCTTGTAGCGACTCAAAACCGGGGAAAAGTACAGGCGATCGGACGTATAGAAGAGCCTTTGACATGGCTTTCTCTTAAACTTTCTGATGCATCGGCCTTGCTTCACTTTACGGACGGAACCGTCAGAAAGCACGAGCTTTACTACGGTGCCTCTTTCCTGTCGCAATCGTCCCGGCAATTGGCATTGCCCGCCCGTGTAAAATCAATTGATGTTACCAACTTTTCCGGAAAAACCCGGCGAGTAACTGGCCCTTCAAAGTAATCATAAAGTAATCTTTATAGAATTCATTATCATGCGTATAGGGTTATAAAACAACCTTATACGCATTTTTTTACAATTTTACCCCAAGATCAGGACTTGTTTTGTAGCTGCACACTGTGCCGAAGTTTTTCTAAATGCTGCTGCTTACGAGGCGCTCTATCTGTTAGTGAAGTAACAGTCCAATAGCGATGATTTTCCATAAAACGCACCTGAATCAAATCCCACGTTTCTTTATTAGGGACAATTGCCCGCTCTTTCAATTCCAGAAAAAGTTGATCAGCAATGATAGAGAAATCGTCGCGTCCGAGGTAATCCAAATCGGCATCGCAGATGATTTCTTCCAGATGATTTTTGGGTGTTTGAGGAATCTTTGTCGCCTGAATCATGCCACAAACTGCTTGAATATCATGCGTTGAATACTCATAGGCTGGCAATATTTCATGAACAATTTGACATCCCTGATCTTCGTGACCATCATACGTGACCATAAATCCCGCATCATGAAAAAGAGCAGCCGTTCGGAGAAGCGCCAACGAATGCGGATCTGTAATGCCTTCGGATAGGGCTATACGTATGGCCGAGTCCGATACATCCAACACATGAGCAAGGCTATGATAGTATAACGACGATGAAAGATTTTTTTGAAGTTCTTTCAAAATGTAAATTTCGGCCTGAACTAGCTTCATACCTGAGTATAAAAAATGAATGTGAATACAGGTTACTCAAAATTTCCCACGACGGATAGTATAAGAGCGAGCCAGGAGGGCAGAAGATTAGGACACTAAGATAAGAACTAGCCATTTCTATGCCAAAGGCTATTTATCAAAGTGCCTTAAAATTTGATCTTGTGTTTAGTTTAAATTATATAAAAAGCCTGATTAGTTTAACGTAAATTCCTGGCTATTTCTTGAATTTTCGGGTATTTTCTGAACAGTCTGAGAATATCAGGGGTGCACCACTGCTACTCGCTTTTTAAACTGTCGCTGATTTCCCTGTGCATCAAATGTCTCGATCAAAATCAGATAGTAACCTGTCCGAACGGGACGTCCCTGATCATCAGAACCGTCCCACTGAACGTTACCTTCACTCCCAATCCATTGATTATTAATCAGGTAGCGAATCAACCTTCCCTGTACATCGTAAATCCTTATGCTGCCAATTTGCCCAGAAACCGGAAGCGAGTACCGAATTATGGCTATGTCGTCATTTCCATCTCCATTGGGAGTAAAAGCCTCAGGTTCGACAAAAAAATCTTCAACGGGCTGATCAGAAATGCGTTGAGAATTTCCGTAGCCGGGGGTTGCATAGCCAACAACGGAGGCCGCCGACTGCCAGTTGCTACGCTCCGAGGCAGGTTTTTCTGGAAAAAGGCGTTCGAGGGAAACGCCCTCAGCATCTCGCAGGAATGGCGAATGAAAGGATGCTTCGTAAGCAAAATGGTCAAAAATAGTTTCCTGCGAATCACGAAGTACCACACCACCACTTTTGTCAGGGAAAGCAGGCATGGAGGCTAATTTTAGAAAATTTCGAGAATGTTCCGTCGGATATTCAGCAGCGACCTTTTCAGGATCAATGGTTAAAGCCAGAAATTGATACGGAAGTAAAAGTACGTTTCTTGTCGTGATGACCCGAAAGGAAGACGGTATGCCCTGATTCAAATTTCCAATGGACCAATTTTTTAAGTTAATGAATTTTGAAGTTTGGTTATAGATTTCAACAAAATCAACTCCACCCGGACGGGGATCAAATAAGATTTCGTTGAGTACTACGTCACCGGAATCTGCCAGCTGAGGCAATCCAACGGTTAGGGTCGTTTCACGTGCGTAATTGCCTGCACAATCGGCTGCATTTTGTAGCGTCAGTTGATACGCTTGTCCGGGATTGAGAGGAGAAACAATTTCAAGAAAAATGGTAGAAAATGACGGAGATTCAAGCAGTATATGGCTTATTTCCCGTCCCTCAAACGCAAAATCTCCCAATTGCAAACTATCCAATCTTTCATTAAAAGTCACGGCAAAATTTCGTGCGCTCAACACCTCCACGCGCTCGGCAACAGGCGGACTCCGGTCAGCATTCGTGGCAGCAACCGCATTGGGTCTGCCGGGAGTTCCACCGTCGGGATGTGTTGACACCTTCCAGTTGCTCAACTGCCCACAGGGATTTTCCGAATCAACCATTTCCAGGGCGTAGCCGCCACGCATGGCAGCCGGCCACCACTGCTCGGCATAGGTTAATGAAAATACTAGCGTGTTTTTTTCATTAAAAAGCGAAAGTGTGGCACCGGAATTTGGCAATAAAAAACGACTTACCCCAGCCGTCGGACCAAACGTTTGGAAAATACTGGTATCCGCCGGGGCGCACAGTAGAAGATACGCGCCGGCTGAAATGGAAACCTCCGGTAAAAGGCTACGCCGCTCTCCTACCTGAATCGTCCAGTTTTTTAGTGAAATAGCCCGTGTCGTTCGATTATAAAGCTCGATATACTCTGCATTGGGAAGGTTTCTAACGGGCGTTGGATCAGAAAGTATTTCACTGACAACCAAAGAGTTATATACCTGTCCATACACAAGCGGCGCCTGAATGAGCGTTGTTGCAAGACATAGCCGAAGCCAAAAAATAGCGAGGGAATGTTTCAAGGATAGAGAAGGAAAAAGTTCTGACATGTACTATAAATCGGGCAAATGATTCTGAATTTCAGATAGTCATTTGCCCGAAAATTACAGAATATTATCAGGTGCCTCAGGTGGAGTTTCTTCTGCAAAAGGGTACGGCAACCTTGCTTTGAAATCGACAATTACCCTTTGGCGGGTGTTTCTTCGGTTGCTTTTGGCGCAGATGCAGCAGGCTTGGCTGGCGCTGCTTTTTTGGGAGCAGCCGGACGGGGTTTGGCAGCAGTTGTTGCCGGTTTAGCAGCTGGGGCGGCCGGTTTGGCAGCAGGAGCAGCAGCCTTTGGAGCTGACGCAGCGGCAGGCGTTGGCGTAGTTACAGGTTCAGGCTTCTTGTTCCCGGCTTTTTTAGCTTCTTTTTTGGCAAGTTTTCCGGCTGCACGTTCGCCATTTTTCTTTGCTTTTTCGGCATTTTTCTGAGCCTTCTTTGCCTCTTTTTTAAGCTTGTCGGTTTCCTTTTTCTTGCCTTTTTCAGTCGATTTCTCTGCTTTCTTAGCTTCTTTTTTGACAAGTTTGCTAACTTTCTTTGCTAGTTTTTCAGCTGTTTTTCCAACTGACTTTTTCAACTTTTTTGATTGGGTAGTCAGCTGTTCAAGCTTTGCTTCAAGCGTCTCCGCAATTTCGGTAGTCAGCTTTTTGGTCGTTGATTTCATAAAAAATAGATAATAATTGTCCTATGTTGTGATAGGAGGTTTGAATTAAAAAAATCTACAAATAGATACGTAATTTTTCTAATAAACAAAAGCTTTGTGTTATTTTTATGTTAAGTTTTTCTCAACAAATTTCCAGAGGACAATCCCGGCGGAAACCGAAACATTGAACGAATGCTTGGTGCCAAATTGAGGAATTTCCAGGCAAATGTCCACTAAATCAATCACTTCCTGACTTACACCCTCTACTTCATTGCCAAACACAAAGGCAAACTTTGCGCCAGTCGGTGGGTCAAAGTGCTGCAACAGCATACTTTCCTCGACCTGTTCAACCGCCACAAGCGTATATCCCTCTTGCTTTAATGATTTCAATAGCATGGGTACATCCTCCGCCTTTTGCCAGGGAACTGCCAACTCAGCACCCAACGCACTTTTCGTAATTTCACGATGCGGAGGCGCCTGCGTGTAGCCACCCAAAAAGAGGGTTTCGGCCCGAAAGGCATCGGCAGTTCGAAAAAATGAGCCTACGTTGTTCAGGCTACGAATATTTTCAAGCACCAACACATATGGAAACTTGTCGGCCGCTATAAATTCAGGAATTGAGAGTCGCCCCATCTCTTCCATCATGCGTTTTTTCATATAAACTTTCGTATTTTCTTCGTTCATTAACCAATCATCCAAACCTACGGGCTTGTTCACAAAGATTCACCTCCTGTCTGCATTTTTGTATCTCTGTCAGTAGATTTTTGTGCAGAATGACCTTCTGTATACACATACATTCTTTATTATTTTCACCTTACTTCTATCCATCCAATGAAAATTTTTATCTATATACTTTTCTTTATGAGTGCCTTAGCGCTCAATTTACAGGCACAGGATCGAAAAGAAACCATGCGGGTAAAAGATGGAGGAAAAACAGACAATCAACTTTTTACTCAGTTTAAATACACATACGATCAATTTAGCGACGGAATCGTGCGCTACCGAAATGGCCGGGCACCGGTGGCTAAGCTAAATTATAATATGCTCTTGCAGGAAATGCAGTTTTTGAGCCCCTCAGGCGACACCCTGAGCCTGGATCAGGAATATAGTATTCATGCAATTTCTATTCAAAATGACACCTATGTGTACAATGGCAAAAAAGGATTTCTAAAAATTTTGTCCAACGAGCATACCGTTCAGCTTGCGGTCGACAATTCTCTTCAAGTGGCAAATGTTGATAAAATTGGGGCGTATGGACAGTCGTCGGGGGTTTCTTCCATCAAAACTTTTACGTCTTTTTCAAATGGAAATAGCTCCATTTCGAAACTGAACATTGGGGGTGATGTGGTGTATTCGGTAAAAAGAGCCTTTTTTCTCGTCGATCAGAATGACCTTATTTTTCCTGCGACGAAGAAGAACTTCCTCCGACTTTTCCCCAATCATAAAGAGGCAATTGCCGACTACCTGAAACAAAATCAGGTGCAGTTTACCGAAGAGGAGGATTTGCAGCGACTCATGAAATTTTGTGTTGGATTACTCTGAGCATCAGAAGTTATCTAACCAAAAGCACCGAACCACTTTTAGTGGCGTAGTTGCCAGTTCGATCCAGAAAACGAATGGAATAAGCGTACACTCCGGCGGGAGCAGGTGTTTGTCCAACGGTACCATCCCAGCCTTCGGCTGGATCTCGTGAATAAAAAACCGGAGTGCCCCAGGCATTAAAAATCTGGATTTCAAATTCAGGACTTATTACCCCTTTTATTTCCAGGGCATCGTTGATTCCATCATGATTTGGCGAAAAAGCTTCGGGCATAAAAAACGGCGGGCGACTAACACATTGGTCTTCTGGCACTTGTACACATACCGCAGGCGAATAGTAGCTAAATTCATTTTGGGAGACAATGAGCTGATAACAAACGTTTTGCCCGCACACAAACGTTTGATCGGAAGCCTCTGATTCGGAAAGTGGCGCCGCAAGCATACGCCATGAGGCATTGTCCCGTTCAATTCGTGCCGTTGCCTGCGTAGAATGATCAGGTATTTTCCATGTTAAAGTATTGGAATCGGGCGAACCGATTGCTGCAAATTCAGCTGCGCAAACCACCTTTGACCGCAAACTTGACAGGCAGGAATCAGCGGGCTGCAACTGAAAACAGACCTCTTCGGGTCGAATCATAGTGGTGGCAACGGATGTTTCGCTGGATGAAAGTAAATTGCCTGCCGGTTCAAACGTACCCCCTGCGCTTCCACGGAGCAGAATCAGGTCGGTAGGTAATGTGTGTTCGTAAGAGAGCAAAATGTTTTGCTCATCAGCCGCTCTCCCTTCGGTTATGACTGGCGGCGAAAGCGATTCGGGCGCCACGTAGGTGAGCTGAGTAATGCTCCCACGGCATTGACCGGGTGTATGCACCCCCCGCACCCGAATGGTGTACGTAGCAGGACTCGCATATTTGTACTGAATTCTGCGAAAACTGGGATAGCCTTTAATTTCGGTATCGCCCCAATCGACCTGATAGGTTGGATATTTTGTAGGTTGATTGGCATCAAAAATCAGTTGAACGCCGCCATCCGCACAGGGAACCGCACGCACGACCGGAGCAATGGTATCCGTAACTTCTACCGTATGGCAGGAAACGTACGTTTTATTTTCCTTATCGACCAGCTGAATGAGCGTATAACTTCCGGTTTTTGGGTATCTATACACCTGTTCATTGGATAGATTTTGCGGTGAAATATTTCCGCCCTGATAGTCAAACACCGTACGGATGTTGGTTGCCTCCGGTACCTGATTCCGTACTTCTACTGTCAGAGGCAAACATCCACTCAACGTCAGAGAAGACTCTCCACGTTCATATTGGTCCAGAAAAGGAAGGGCAGTCGGGCATTGGGCTTGTACGCTTTTCACCCATCCCAACAAAAGAAGTGTGACGAGTACATAAGAAAAATGAGCCCTTTTGCTTTTCATAACAAGCTATCGTTTTCGCAGATAATCCTGAACTCTACGATAACTACCTTAAACCGGATGTGTTTTCAAATCTACCGCAAAGGCAACTAAAAACGATTTTGAAATAGATCCTTCCTTTTGCTTCCTGACAAAAAGAAGCGAGGTCTTATTAAAAAAATTTCAAAAATAAATAGCATATTTGGATAGCAAATGAATTGATAGTATCTGATTCATTTATTGAATGCATTAAATCACATTTTCAATTCCTAAATTTCTTAGTACCTATGAATACCTCACGCAGAGACGTTCTCAAACTGGCCGGGGTTGCCCTGGCAGGTTCTGCTTTTCCAGCCATCATCACGTCTAACAGAGCTTTTGCCGGAGTCAATAGCGAAACACTCAAAGTGGGCCTGGTGGGTTGCGGAGGGCGCGGCTCAGGTGCAGCCAAGCAGGCCCTGAGCGCAGACCCCAACGTGGTGCTGCATGCCGTCGGCGATATTTTTCGGGATAAACTCGACCTCTCGCTTGAAGGGTTAACCAAAGTTCACGGCGACAAAGTAAAGGTTGACGAAGGCCACAAATTCATCGGATTTGATGCCTACCAAAAAGTGATTGACTCTGGTGTGGACGTAGTTATCCTGACTACTCCACCGCATTTCCGGCCTGAGCACCTTACGGCTGCCATCAATGCAGGCAAACACGTTTTCTGTGAAAAACCCGTAGCTGTTGATACACCCGGCATTAAAAAAGTACTGGAAGCCGCAAAACTGGCCAAAGAGAAAAACCTGTCGCTGGTATCAGGCTTTTGCTGGCGCTTTCACGAACCTAAACGAGCTAGTTTTGGAAAAATCCTGGATGGCTCCGTAGGTGACGTAATGGCCGTGTATAATACCTACAATACAGGTACACTATGGTCATATCCCCGTAAACCCGAGTGGACTGACATGGAGTTTCAACTGCGCAACTGGATGTATTACACCTGGCTTGCCGGTGACCATATTGTGGAGCAGGCCGTGCATAGCATCGATATGATGTCGTGGGCGCTGGGCGATGTGCTTCCCATTAGCGCTGTCGGAACGGGCGGACGGCAGGTACGCACGGATGCACTTTTCGGCCATATCTATGACCATTTTGCCATCACCTATGACTACCCGAACGGTGCCAAAGGCTTCCATATATCGCGTCAACAGACCAACTGCGAAAACAGCTATGCCGTTGAAACTTTCGGTACAAAAGGCAAAGCGCTGGTCAATTGTGCACGAAATACGCACGAAATTGAAGGTGCAAATCCCTGGAAATATAGCGGCCCAAACAACGATATGTATCAAACCGAACATAACGAGCTTTTTGCGGCTATCCGAAACAGCACGCCAATCAATAACGGCGAGTGGATGGCGCAAAGCACACTTTTGGCTATTATGGGTCGAATGGCGGCGTATACAGGCAAGAAAATCACCTGGGAAGATGCCATGAATTCAACGGAGAAATGGGGCCCCGAAGGTGTCATTAGCTTTGCCACTCCACCTCCCGCAATGGAAGTCGCTCGTCCTGGTATTACCCCTTTTAGCTAATCGTCTCATGCATCGTAGAATTTTTGTAAAAAATACTGCCATTCTTGCTTCCGCCGCAGTGCTCGGCACCTCCGGTCTATCAGCAGAAGCAGCGGTCACGCCTGCACGGCCCATGACTAAGAAAAGTCTGAAATGGGGCATGGTCAAGGGAGATATGTCCATTATGGATAAATTCAAAATGCTGAAAGATCTGGGGTTTGACGGTGTAGAACTTGATTCTCCCCATACGTTCAACTCTAAGGAGATTCTGGCCGCACGCGACAAAACCGGTCTCGAATTGCCGGGTGTTGTCAATTCCGTGCACTGGAAATCGCCACTTTCGGATCCTAACCCTGCCACTCGGGCGCTGTGTGTAGAATCCATGAAAACGGCTCTGAACGACTGCAAAATGTATGGCGGCACCACGGTACTGCTCGTGCCGGCAGTGGTTAATCAAGGCATTAGCTATCAGGAAGCATACGAGCGCTCGCAGGCCGAAATTCGGAAGTTGCTGCCAACTGCCGAGAAAACGGGGATCAAAATTGCACTGGAAAACGTCTGGAATAATTTTCTGCTAAGCCCCATGGAAGCCGCGCGTTACGTAGACGAAATCAATCATCCGCTTGTCGGTTGGTATTTTGACGTTGGAAATATCGTGCGCTACGGCTGGCCCGAGCACTGGATTGAAGTGCTCGGCAAGCGAATCATGAAGCTTGATATTAAGGAATACAGCCGCAAAAAACAGGCAGACGAAGGCATCTGGAAAGGTTTTGAAGTTGACATCATGGACGGCGACTGCAATTGGCCAGCCGTAAACAAAGCCCTAGCCAAAATTGGCTACTCCGGCTGGGCTTCGGCAGAGGTCAAAGGCGGCGACCGCGCCTGGCTCGCCGATGTAAGTGCACGCATGGATCGGGTGTTTGCGGCTGAGTAAATTTTTTGTTTTTTTTCTTTGATTCAGGCAATGCAGAACGCATTGCCTGATTTTTTGTAAGGTAAGGAGTTCAGAATCATCGTCTTTTGTAACATCCTTTACTTTAATTATCTACTTCCTAAATCCTAAATATTCATGAAATTGCTGAATCGTAAAGAGTTTTTGCAGGATTTATCGCTGCTCACGGCCGCCGCTCTTCTGCCCGGTTTGTCTATGGCCGAAACCGACCTGCTGAAAAAGTCAAAAATGAAGCTGGGTTTGGTAACTTACCTTTGGGGAAAAGATTGGGATGTCCCAATGCTGATCAAAAACTGTACGGCCTCTGGCATAGGTGGCGTGGAACTTCGCGTGGATCATGCTCATAAGGTCATGCCAAACTTGTCAGCGGCAGAGCGGCTGGAAGTAAAGAAAAAGTTTGCGGATAGCCCTGTCAAAATTGTAGGTATGGGAACCAACGAACAGTACGACTCGCCAGATCCGGCCAAGTTGAAAGCAAATATTGATCGCACCAAAGAGTTTATCAAACTGAGTGCCGACATCGGCGGATCAGGGGTGAAAGTCAAACCGAATCAGTTTCACAAAGGTGTGCCACATCAGCAAACGCTGGAACAAATTGGCCGGGCGCTGGGCGAACTCGGGAAATATGCCGCTGATTACGGGCAGCAGATTCGGCTGGAAGTGCACGGAAACGAAACGCAGGAGTTGCCCAATATCAAAACCATCATGGATTTTACCGACAGCCGCAATTCTACCGTTTGCTGGAACTGCAACCAGGAAGATCTGATCGGGCAAGGTCTTGAATACAATTTTAACCTTGTAAAAGACCGTTTTGGCGATACCGTACACGTCCGCGAACTTGACGACACGACGTATCCCTACCAGGAATTGATGAATTTATTCAAAAAAATGAATTACAAAGGATGGATTTTGCTCGAATGCCGCACCGATCCCAAAGACAAGGTTCAGGCATTGATCGACCAAAGGAAGATTTTTGAAAAAATGCTTAAAGCGTAAATTTTAAAAAGAGGAGTTGCGTCGGATTTTCTGAACAACTCCTCTTTTTTTTAGTACCAAAAAATAAATCCGGGTTACGATTTTTGAGTGACAATTTTCACTGGTACTCCAAACGATTCCACATCGTTCAGGAAATCATTTTCTTCAATTCGTTTAGCTTCAAAAGGGCTTCAATGGGCGAAAGCGTATTGACATCAAGTATTGAAAGCTTTTCTTTGAGTTCTTCCAGCCGGGGATCCGCCGGTTCAAAAATGCTTAGTTGAAAATTATTTTTGGGCAAATCCTTTACCTTTTGCGCTTTATTTTCGGTTACATGATCTTTCTCCAAATGCTGCATAATCTCGCTTGCGCGCAGCACGATCAGCTGTGGCATACCGGCGATTTGCGCTACATGAATACCGAAACTATGCTCACTTCCACCGGGTTTTAGCTTACGCAGAAAAATAATTTTGTTGTCCGATTCCTTGACGGCGACATTGAAATTTTTGATTCTCGGAAAATCTTCCGCCAACTGATTCAGCTCGTGGTAGTGCGTCGCAAAAAGCGTTTTGGCCCGAAAACTCGGATGCGTGTGCAGGTACTCAGCAATGGCCCACGCAATCGACACCCCGTCGTAAGTACTCGTGCCCCGGCCAATTTCATCCATCAGCACGAGGCTTCGGTCGCTCAGATTATTAAGAATACTGGCAGTTTCGGTCATTTCTACCATGAACGTACTCTCGCCCCGGCTGAGGTTATCGCTGGCGCCCACACGCGTAAAAACCTTATCGACCAGACCAATCGTGGCTTCACGGGCAGGCACGTAGCAACCCATTTGGGCCATCAGTACAATGAGGGCCGTTTGCCGCAAAAGCGCTGATTTTCCGGCCATGTTTGGTCCGGTAATGATAATAATCTGCTGGCTTTCATTATCCAGAAACAAATCATTGGGTACATAGCTTTCGCCCAAAGGCAACTGCTGCTCAATGACCGGATGGCGACCGTCCTTTATGTCCAGTTCTTTGCCCTCAGTAATGATGGGTTTTACATAATTATTTTTTCGGGCAATGGTCGCAAACGAGCTCAACGTATCAAGCACGGACACAATTCGGGCGTTTTGCTGAATAGCGCCGACGTATTCGGTAGCAGCGGTGACCAGATCGTTAAAAATGCGTAATTCAATCGCAAAAATTTTATCCTCAGCATTCAGAATTTTTTCCTCGTATTCTTTGAGTTCGGGAGTTATGTAGCGTTCAGCATTAACGAGCGTCTGCTTCCGTATCCAGTCTACCGGCACCTTGTTTTTGTGTGCATTGGTAACTTCCAGATAGTACCCAAAGACTTTGTTAAAGGCAATTTTGAGCGATGGAATTCCGGTTTTTTCAGTTTCCCGATTTTGGAGTTTCAGCAAATAATCTTTGCCGGCAAACGCAATGCCGTGCAGCTCGTCGAGTTCAGCATCTACGCCGCTCTTAATCATGCCGCCCTGATGAATGGCAACGGGAGCATCATCCCTAAGTTCGGTGTCAATTTTTTCAAGTAAATAACTGCACGTATTCAGCTGATCGGCATATTTGCGCAGCACCCCCGACGAAGTTTTACCAGCCGCCGACTCGCCTGTTGGAGGAGCACTCAGCATAGCCTTGACGGGCGTTAATTGCTGCAACGATTTTTTCAGTTGCCCCAACTCTCGCGGACTAATGCGCCGCACGGCTACTTTCGAAATCAGCCGTTCAAGGTCTCCAATTTGTTTGAGATGATGCGTCAGTGACTCGTGTAGTTCTTCATTTTCCAGAAATAACTCCACGGTATTGAGCCTTTCTTCCACGGGCATTTTTTCTTTGAGCGGCAGCACCACCCACTTCCTCAACAGCCGTGCGCCCATCGGCGTAACGGTCTGATCCAGAATCTGAATCAACGGCACGCCTCCCTCCTGCTGTGGATACACCAATTCGAGATTTCGAATCGTAAAACGGTCCAGCCACACGTACTTTTCTTCTTCCAGACGTGTGATACGGCTCACGTGCCCAATTTGGCGATGTTCAGTTTCGAGCAGGTAATGAATAATGACCCCGGCTGCCACAATTCCGAGCGGCAGCGTATCAATACCAAATCCTTTAAGCGTCGTAGTCTGAAAGTGCGAAGTAAGTTTTTCGTGGGCAAAATCGTCTCCAAAACACCAGTCTTCGAGTTGAAACGTATGGAATTTATCCCCAAAAAGCTGTAAAAATTCCTGCTTGTTTTTTTTACAAAACAGCACTTCTGAGGGCGAAAAACTTTGCAGCATTTTATCAACGTAGGCCGCGTTGCCCTGAGCAGCCATAAACTCGCCCGTAGAAATATCCAGCAGAGAAAGCCCAAGCTGATCTTCTTTTCCAAAATGAACGGCAGCCAGATAGTTGTTCTTCCGAATATCCAGCACGTTATCATTATAAGAAACACCGGGCGTCACGAGCTCGGTGACTCCACGCTTAACGATTCCTTTGGCCGCTGCCGGATCTTCCAGCTGATCGCAAATAGCCACCCGCTCGCCCGCTCGCACCAGTTTTGGCAAATAGTTGTCCAGCGAATGATGCGGAAAACCAGCCAGTTCTTCGTGCGCCCCACCATTGTTTCGGCGTGTGAGCACAATGCCCAGGATTTTGGAGGCCCGGATGGCATCTTCACCGAAAGTTTCATAAAAATCTCCAACCCGAAAAAGCAGCAACGCCCCCGGATATTTGGCCTTAATTTGATTGTATTGCTTGTTGAGGGGTGTTTCTTTCTGTGCTGACTTTGCCAAAGGAATACGGATTTACCAGGTATAAAATTAAAATGTAGCGATAGAAGCTGCGCCTTGTACCTACAAATTTAACGCTTATGCTTGGTTTGGCAAGGTGAGGAACGAATAGAGTGTATGGCAAAAACTATCTTGTCAAAATGATGCAATACCCAATTGGTTTAACCGAAAATTAATTTTCAAATCGTACATTTAGGCATTTCAAATCCACAAAACTAACCGCAGATCAATCCTATCAGATGAATCAAACGCAATTGGATCTACGAAATGTGCAGGTGACGCGCTATGTGGTGCCGCTGCGCGAGGGTGGCTCACTGCCCGCGTTGGCCGAAGCCGACGACGGATTTTTGTATGTGTTGAAATTTCGGGGCGCCGGACAAGGCACCAAGGCCCTTGTGGCTGAGCTCATTGGCGGTGAGTTGGCCCGTGCCGGCAGGCTGCGGATTCCAGAACTCGTATTTGCCACGCTTGATCCGGCCTTTGGTCGCAGTGAACCTGATGAAGAAATTCAGGATTTATTAAAAGCCAGTACGGGTCTTAACCTGGGTTTGCATTATCTGTCAGGAGCCATTACGTACGATGCCGCCGTGCACCAGCCCGAGCCGCTGATTGCCTCCAAAATTGTGTGGCTCGACGCGCTCATTACCAACGTAGACCGCACGGCCCGAAACACAAATATGCTGCTGTGGCATAAAGAGCTATGGCTCATAGATCACGGCGCTGCGCTGTACTTTCATCACGATTGGCAAAGTTGGCAGGAACAATCCCAAAAGCCTTTTATACAAATTAAAGATCATGTGTTGCTACCATTTGCCTCCATGCTCGATGAGGCTAATGCTGCGATGAAACAACTCCTGACTCCCGAAAAAGTTCGGCAGATTGTGGACACAGTACCCGACGAATGGCTCGCGCAGGAGCCTGACGCCGAGCCGGCAACCGTCATGAAAGATGTATATTTTCAATTTCTGATGCACCGAATTTCTCATTCCGAAAATTTCCTAAACCAGGCCCGGCATGCAAGAGAAGGACTTATTTGAATATGCCGTGCTGCGCCTGATGCCGCGCGTCGAGCGGGGCGAATTTCTGAATATAGGCGTGGTGATGTACTGCAAAAGGCAATCTTTTTTACGTGTTCAGTACCTGCTAGACATCGCCCGATTGCAGGCCGCCTTCCCTTCGGTTGATCTTGACGAAATCAGCCTTCATCTGCGTTCATTTGAGCAGATTTGCGAAGGCAAATCTGCTGCCGGAACTATTGCCCGGCTTGACCCCGCTTCCCGGTTTCGGTGGCTCACAGCCCGTCGTAGTACCATTATCCAGACTTCGGAGGTACATCCGGGCTTGTGTGTAGATGCCTCCGAAACGTTTGAGCAGCTGTTTACACAGCTCGTGCTTTGATCCTGATATTGCCGGAAAGCATTAGCCCAAAATTTCAACGGCGGCATAAAATATCAGCCCGCCGCCTACGAGGGTCATGCCGTACATAATACTGTTAAAGGAAAGACCATTTACGTATAAAATATATTGCAACGTAAAGCCAAGGCCCAGAACAAACGCTCCAAGTCCTGCCGCCCGAAGGCCACGATTGCGGCGTTTGGCGTAGTATTCCTGTTTTTCTGTGGGAGAGTTAAATGTTTTCATAAAGGGGTTCAGGTTTAGAAAAGTACAAGTAAAACCAAAAATCAGTCTATTCCAATGACTTTTATCAACAAGATTGGTGAAAATTTTGTAAGCCATTAAGTCATTAAGAAAATTAAGCACTCGCACTTAATTTTCTTAATGACTTAATGGTCAAAAATCTACGGATTCAACACCAGCTTTCCCTGCATCACTTTTTCAACATCCGCCCGATTCATCCGTTCCGGGCGGGAGCCGCCTTCTACGAAAAGCTCCGCCTGATCGGCATAGTGCTTACTGAAAAAATACCCCGACTGCCCCGTGGGCAACACGCTGCGGGCCTGTTCCCAATTGCCAAAATCAACAATTCGCCGGAGTGCCGGGCCGTACACCACCGGATAATTGCCCGTAGAATCTACATAAAAATCCAGGTTATTGATGGTCTCCCGCCCACCCGGCGCCGGGAAAGGACCCACGTTAAAAAAGCGCCCTACGAGCGGCAAAATACCCAGCGGATGCTTATGTTCCAGTGTGTGTACGCGCTCCCACCGCCAGGTTGCGGGGTCAGCGCCAAGCTGTGTTTCCAGGTCTGTGAGCGCTTCGTTGAGCGAAAGCGTGAGTATTTCTTTTCGGGTTTCTTTGGTTTTGGGAGTCAGCACGTTGTCCCACCAGGGCGAGGCATCGTTTGCCAGTAAAGCAGCCAGATTTCGTTTAAAATTTGTGTTATGTTCAAAAGCCAAAAACAGCTCCTTACCCAGTTCGTCACGCACGAGATTTTTCATTACGTGATACATCAACCTATAATAGATTGTAGGCTCAACGGAACTTAGTAAATGCTCCCCTTTCCAGGCGCTCAGCTTTTGCAGGGCATTTTTGGCCGAAGGCGAAAGTTTTTCTACCTGCATAACCGGCAAAATTTCCTGCAAAGTTTTCACATACGAAGGTGACGTCACATCATTGATTACCTTCCGCACGTCGGCTTCTGTCCAGTCCGCTTTATCGGTCAGCAACAACTGTCCGATTCGGTTGGCGCGATTGCCCGGCACATAATAGCCCGCTACCAGCCCGCTGCCCATATCATCGGGCTGATTGTTGGCCGTAAACAACACGCCACTTTCAGGATTCAGGATTTGCGGATTTTGTGAAAAATCCAGCCACCCCAGCGGATCATCCGCACCGGAAGCACCGTCGAGAATCAGCATTGGATTGACATGTGCCGGACGCACCGGAATTTTGCCGGCTGCCCACCATGCAATATTTCCAGCCGTATCAGCCCACATGACATTCAGGCCGGGAGCCGTCAATTTTGATACAGCGGCACCGGCTTCGCTCGCATCGCGGGCATGGGCCAGGCCATAAAAACTTTCGAGATGATGGCTCGGAAACTGATGATACACCCACCACAAAGCAACAGGCTGCGTTTCTTTGGCAAGATTCTCCATTGATTCATTCATCAGGAAGCCGTGAGGAGAGCGCTTTACGAGCAACGTTTGGTCGGGCTGATCTTTCACTTTGATTGTTTCCTCGCGCACCTGCAAAGGCACCCAACCGCCCTTGCTCCACACCTGATTAGAATCTTTGGGGTTAATTTTTTCTCTAAAAAAATCTGCATCGTCGTTTTCAAACATCGTCAATCCCCAGCCGCCATGCTGCGAGTGCCCCATAGCAGCGGTGGGCGTTCCGGCCAGAAAACTACCATAAAACTGAAAGCCGGGGCATTCCAGATGCGCTTCGTACCACACCGACGGCTGCGCAAAGGCAATGTGCGTATCGTTGGATAAAATAGGTTTTCCTGATTTGGTTTTAGAACCCGAAATTGCCCAGCCGTTGGAACCATGATAGGGCGGCGCGGGCAATGAACTTTCCATAGTAGTCAGTTGATTGGCCATGTGTCCCAGGGCTTGGGCGGCGGTAACCTGCGCAGTGGATGTCTCCTGTGCCTGTGTGGAAATTCGGGGCTCACCTGCGGGCCAGTTGGCCATAATATCCTGTAAATAAGCCGTTCCGTACTTTTCCTGAATTAAGGTCGCAATGGCTTCTGACCGAAAAGCATCCACGAAAGTATAACCCATGTAGCCTACAATAATCTCCATATCTTCGAGCGTAAATTCCGTTTTGGGAATTCCCGCCAAGGTGAATTCTATCGGTGTTTTTCCCTGCTTAATATACTGATTTACACCTTTCATGTACGCCTTGGCTGCTCGCACAAACGGGGCGTCGGGCTGAGTGTTGTACAGGGAATCAATGGTAAGTTTGGCCTGTTGCCGAAAACTCAGGGTTCTAAAAAAACGGTCGCTTGATAGCGCCTTTTCGCCAAATACTTCGGCCAGGCGACCATCCGCCAGGCGCCGCAATACTTCCATTTGAAACAGTCGATCCTGCGCATGCACAAAGCCGAACGCCTGATACATATCTTCTTCATTCTGCGCATAAATATGAGGAACACCGTAGTCGTCGTACAGGACTTCCACGGGCGCTTTCAACTCCGATAAGGTAAGCGTAGTTGAATAATCAGGGCGTAAACTTCGCAGCCAATACCAGGTCCCAAGGCCCAGGGCAAGACTCAAAAAGAGCAATACTTTTCCAGTAGTTTTTAGAAATCGCATGAGGGGTTTTTAGTTGATCAGTGGGTTAGTGTTTTTGTAAAATTAAGAAGATAGCATTGAACTATTTTACGCACCTATCAAATTTCCTTCATTAAAAAAGAATTTAAGTAATGCTACCGTACTACTCCTACCACATGAACCAAATGATCCCACACAACTATTTATGGGATTCTCCAATATAGAAAAATCCTGAATAACCCTTCGTAATTATTATAATCTCATATTTGCAGCTTTGGTTGAGATAGTAAGCTACTCAGCCTTCCACCCATTCCTTAAAGCGAGTGGCTTTGTCGCGGCTGATGATAATTTCCTGAGCCGGTACCGGAGAAAGGTCAAGTTTGAGCTTGCCGTTGAAGTACTTATGTATTTTGCGCACCGAAGGCAGGGCCGCAATGACCTGACGATTCAGGCGAAAAAAATGAACCGGATTGAGCATTTTTTCGAGCTCTTCCATGGTGTAGTCTACCAGAAACTGCTGATTATCATGACAAACCATGCACACGAGTTCATTGGCAGTAAAAAAATAGGCAATTTCATTTTCATGAATTGGCATAAGTTGTTCCTGCTGTTTTACCAAAAAACGCACCTTGTACTTTCGTCCGGCAGACGGCAGCGCGTCCAGTAACGACTGAATTTTGAGCGAATAGTCCCGACTTTCAGCAGCGCCGGTCAGCGAGCGAAATTTATGAATAGCCGCCGCCAATTCAGTCTGTTTGATCGGTTTGAGCAGATAATCAATACTTTTTACTTTAAATGCTTTAATGGCATATTCGTCGTAGGAAGTGGTGAAAATAATGGGGCTTTGAATATCGATTTCATCAAAAATTACAAAGCTCAGCCCGTCTGAAAGCTGAATATCAGAGAAAATTAAATCGGGCGCTTCGTTCGTAGCGAACCAGCGTTTGGCAGCTTCAATACTTTCCAAAACACCCACAATCTGCATCCGTTCGTCGGTTTTCTGAATCATCCGCGACAGGCGTTCAGCTGCCGGATATTCGTCTTCAATTACAAGAACTTTCATGAGATTAGGGGAAGTCGGACGGTAAAATGCCACTCGTTGGTCAAAATTTCGACCTGCTGATCGGTCAATAATTTATACCGATTGATGATGTTTTGAAGGCCTATTTTGGTAGATTTTTCAAAGGTTTTTTTCTCCTGCAAATTATTCACAATATGCAGGTAATTATTTTGTTTAAAAATCCTGATTTTGAGTGGATTATCTTTCGAAACAATGTTATGTTTGATGGCATTTTCTACCAGCATTTGCACGCTCAGCGGCGCTACGTGCTGCCGATAATCCGCGGAAGTAAGGGTAGTTTCTACGTTCAGATTTTCTCTAAAACGCATTTTATTCAAATAAATGTAAGCATCCAGAAAAGCCATTTCTTCTTCGAGCGTAACCGTATTTCGCTCGCGGCTCAGCAACACATAGCGATAGACGTCCGAGAGTTGTTCCAGGTATTTTTGGGCCGGAAGATTTTCTTCTTCAATCAAAGCGGCCAGGGTATTGAGGCTATTAAACAAAAAATGCGGGTCCAGTTGATTTTTCAGCGCGTCGAGCTGCGACTGTACATTTTCACGAGCGAGCGACTCAGTTTTTTGAATGTTATGTTTCCAGGCCTGAAAGAAAAACACACTTTCGTACACCAGCGTCACGATCATCGTGGGAATCAGGCTGATGCGAAAACCCAGCAATAGACCATCTTCCTGCGGATAATTGAGCAACCACTGACAGTACACAGTGTCGATCAGGAGTGTCGCCAGCAAGGTATACGTTACGCTCACGAGCGTTTGATACACCAACCTCCGGGCGGTTTGGTTATAGTTTGGAAAATATTTTCGGGATTGGATAAATATGAACCGATTGCCTTCCCAAAGAAAAAGGGTGGTTAGGAAAGAGGTACTCAGATTATGGAAAATTTCGGAGCCGTTCAGCGCCAAAAACGCATCAAAATGCTTGAAAAAGGCAATCATAAAGCTAAGCAGCGGAATTCCGATGAGTCGGGCTTTTTGATCACGAAGTGTATGCTGTTCCATTTTCCGAATAATTTAAGTACTAAATATACAGCTATTTAGCCCTTTGACGCACAAATATTTTGTAAAATTCCGACGGTTTGGCGAAGCTTTCACTCCGCCAAACCATCAACAAAATCAAAATGTGAGCCGATAAAAAGGTATTGGTAAAAAGCCTTGTTGGTAGGCCGTTCCGATACGATTGGTGCGTGGATTATAGGCTTGCTGAAAAACATTCTGATTGTTGGTAAAATTCTGTAAATCAATCGCAATCTCGTGGGTAGCGTGTGGGCGATTCAGTTTATACCCAACCTTGAAATCCGTCCGAAAATAGCCCGATTGCTGCTGCAAAAAAGCATTTGCGTCGTTGTATACCGCCCGGCCAGCAACTTCGGAAGCGGCCAGGTCAATGGGCCGGATGTACCGACCTCCCGTGGAAGTCAATTTCCAGTTCAGGCTCAGCAATCCATTGCGCCCCAAAGCAATTTCTTTACCTGCCAGCACATTGACCACATAGTGGCTGTTGAACGGCGTATTGCGTTCCACGCCATCGCTGCCTTTGTATTTTGAGTCAAAAAGCGAGGTTGTCAACAGGAAATAATATCCTTTTGAAAAACTCTTTTCGAGCGTCATTTCTACGCCATAATTTCGGCCAGTGCCTTCATTGACAAGATTTCCCTGATTGGTTGGCGCAAAATTCGCGCCCTCTACGAGTACCGAATAGTAGTTGGGTGTACTGGAAATCGGCACGTTAAATAACGATTGATAGTAGGCTTCCACTTTGAGTCGAATGGACGCAGAAAGGTTTCGTTCATAACCCGTTACAAAATGGTGGCTGCGCGTAAAACCCATATCTTTATTTGTCAGGCTGTACGTTCCATCGGGATTTTGGGTCTGATAATTATAGAGCAAAAGGGGTTGCAAATTGCTGTGCAGGCCGTACGCAACGTTGAGCGCGCTGCGGCTGTTGAGTGCGTAACTAAAGCCAATGCGGGGTTCCAAAACAGCCGAATTGTTGAGTTCATAATGCATTCCCGTCATTCCTGTATTGAGCGTCAGCGCCTGACTGAGTCGGTATTTCCACTGCACATACGCTTGCGAAATCAGGGTTTGGCCGTCGCTATTTCGAGTAGTAAGTTGCGTAGGATAGAGTTGTTTATCCTGCAAATTATAACGATTGAAATCCAGAATGACACCGCCCGATAATTTGCTGCGAGCGCTTATTTTGTGGGCAAAAGAAGCATTTACCGACATTTTTTCATTGGTAAAATCTGCATTCTGACTTTCGATTTCATGCAAAACTACCTTAGAATCAGGAGCATAAATCACCGTATCGCCTTCAAATCCTTCGAAAGTTCTGGATGCGGAGAAGACAATTTTTCCAACGGTTTTATTTGAAAAGCGATGCTCATACGACACAGCCGCCATACCGGTTTCGTAGTTGACACGCGTGTTGGTATTTTCCTCTCCGTAGGCGTCGCCTGTTTCGGTATCTACATCTTCTCCCAGAAACGTAATCCGGCTTTTACCACCAATTACCCACGCACTCAGATTTCCTTTCTTGCCAATGGGTACATCCGTTTTAAAGGTAAAATCCTGGTAGTAAGGAGTTCCTGCAATTTCAAATCCAATATTCGACATCAGTCCAAATAATGAATAGCGGTAATTGGCCAGAAACGACGCCTTCGATTTTTTGCTGTACGGCCCTTCTGCCCCAACCTCAACACCATTGAAGGCGATTTGAGCCAAATATTCATATTTTTCGTCGTTTCCTTTGCGTAACCGAAGGTCAAAAACAGAGCCAAGGGCGTTGGCATATTCGGCAGGAAAGGCGCCGGACATAAAGTCGGACTTGGCCAGTAAATTCGTGTTGAGCATCGAAACCGGACCTCCGGAGGTACCCAACGCTCCAAAGTGATTGGGATTAGGAATATTGACTCCATCCAGCCGCCATAGAACCGAAGCGGGAGAATTTCCCCGCACCACAATATCGTTTCGGGCATCGTTGGCGCCACTCACCCCCGCAAAATTGGCCGCCATCCGCGACGGATCACCCAAACTTCCGGCGTAGCGCAGGGTTTCGGACGGACTAAACGACCGCGTGCTGACGGTCGCCATTTCGTTGTTGGCGACCGTTGGGTCATCGTTTCGGTTGTAGGTAACAGTTACTTCATTGAGAGAGGTAAAAGCTTCGGTCATTGACAAATCGAGAATCACTTCCTTGCCCGCATTGATCACCACATCCGGAACAAGCACTTCTTCATAGCCCGTATAGGTAATTTTTAACGTAGCCCGACCCAAGGCTAACGACAAGCGAAAATTTCCATTCGAATCGGTTGTAGTACCTACCAAAGGACTGGAACCTACCACCACCACCGTAGCACCAACCACCGGCGACTGAGAGACTGCGTCCCGTAGTTGGCCACGCACAACCTGCTGTTTGGACACTTGTCCGTACACCAGCGAACTTCCACCAAAGCCACTTAAAAGTGTAGCAAATAAAAGAGAAGTGAAAAGAGTTTTCATAGCTAATTAGCGTTTGTTTATGGCTCAAAATTGATGAACTCCTATCTTTTCTAAAATTGGTTTGGGGGCGAAACGTATTTAAAAAACGGGTGAAGCGACAGTTTGAAAGGCCGAAAAGGAGTTGACGCAATGCTAAAAACAGCTTGCTTTTTAGCTTCAATTTTTGGTTATTTACCAGTAGATACACCTCTTTAAGGCCTGGATTACGTCCAAACCAAACCTGAGAAACTATGACAGAAAAAGAAAAAATGCTTGCCGGAAAACCGTATCAGGCTTTTGGTGAAGAGCTTTTTCGGGAACGACAATATGCTAAGGAAGTGCTGTTTGATTTTAATGCACTACGTCCCACCGAAGTAGACGCCCGAAACGAGTTGCTACGGAAATTGCTGGGGAAAACGGAGGAGAATTTTTTCTTTGAACCCCCGTTTCGCTGCGATTACGGGTACAATATCAGCATCGGTGATTATTTCTATGCCAATTACAACCTCATTATTCTGGATTGCGCGCCGGTCACTATTGGTCATCATGTATTTATAGCCCCCAACGTAGGGCTCTACACCGCCGGGCACCCCATTCATCACGAACTACGCAATGAGGAATATGAATATGCTTTTCCGATTTCGATTGGGGATAATGTGTGGATTGGCGCTAATGTGGTGGTTAATCCGGGAGTTTCGATTGGGAGCAACAGCGTCATCGGCACAGGCAGCGTCGTAACCAAAGATATTCCCGACAACGTAATCGCCTTCGGAAATCCGTGCCGGGTAGTGCGGAATATTACGGAAGAAGATAAAAAGTACTATTTCAGGAACATGGAATTTTAGCCTGGCAACACGGGTATTTAGAAAAAAGTCACCATGAAAACAACCTACCTCGAAAGCGCAATAGGTCATTTTGAAGCCTATAAAAAACTGGGCGAACGGACTCTGGAACAGCTTTCTGACGAAGAACTTTTTTGGCAATACAACGTCGAAAGCAATAGTATTGCCAGTATTGTCAAGCATTTATGGGGTAATATGCTTTCACGATGGACAGACTTTTTGACAACCGACGGAGAAAAACCCTGGCGACAGCGGGAAGCAGAATTTGACAACGACACTCACAACCGCGAACAACTCATGACCCAGTGGAACGACGGCTGGAATTGTCTGCTCAGCAGTCTACAATCACTGACCGAAGAAGATTTGTCCAAATCTGTACTCATTCGCAATGAACAGCATAGCGTGGTCGATGCCATCAACCGGCAGTTGGCGCACTATGCCTCTCACGTGGGGCAATTGCTTTTCATTGGTAAAATGCTTCGGGGCGCGGCATGGATCTCGCCGTCTATCCCGCGGGGAGATTCAGAGAAATTTAATGCAGAGAAATTTGCCAATCCTGGTTGATTTCAGCATTGCACCAAAAGGTAAAGGATGCCTACATTGTTATCCAAGAATGGATCAAGTAAAAAATATACGGCACAAAATAGAAGTAAATAGTTAACACTTGAAGCTATTTCTATGTAGTACTCGACTGAGCTAGTCTTTACAAGGAATCTTTTTCCGCTTACATTCATTTGAATTTTTTGATCCAATATTTTCTTCAACTATGTCTCTAACTCAACGTTTGACTACTTTATTATTCAGCATATGCCTGCTGCTAACAATCCCAGCCTTTGCCCAGCAAAAAATGCAGAAAAAGTACAGAAAAACCATTCTCTCAACCCCCGGACTTGTAGCGCTATGGGATTTTAAGGAGAAAGAAGGCGAAGCTCGTTTGGCAGCGGGTGAAGGAGAATTTCCCCTCCGGGAAGAACGAGGGAAAATTCCACGAAGCGAAGAAGGGCCGATTTCCGGCTATTCAGCAACATTTGACGGGAAGAGTTTCTTGTCGTTGCCTCACGAAAAAACGGGAAAGCTCAATATACACGGCCCCAATCAGGGCGTGACGGTTATGGCATGGGTGAAGTGGACGGGCGAGCAAACGGGTTTTGTAGGAGGCATGTGGAATGAATATCTGGGTGGCGGCAAGCGTCAATACGGGCTTTTTGTGTCGTTGCCTTACTACAATGGAAAGAATCAGGTATGCGGGCATATTTCAAAAACAGGCAAGCCAACCCCGCCATTTCCCTATTCCATCGACTACTCCGCAAGTCCGCAAATCGTCCCGGCGGAGGTATGGAGCTGCGTGGCCTTTACCTACGACGGTACCTACATTCGGTCGTATCTTGATGGAAAATTTGAGGCGCGCGAGCCTGAGTTGATTCAGCACACGCTCGGTTTTGAAGGATATCCCGAAGGCCTTACCCAATCCAAAAATCCCCTTTATTTTCCGGATGGCATGGGCAATAATGGCTCCGATTTTACGGTCGGGTCCGTTTTGATAAAATCAGGAATGGGTAATTTTTTTAAGGGAAAAATCGGTGGTCTTGCTGTTTTTGATCGCGCACTAAACGATCAGGAATTGCAGAAATTATCAAAATTTCCAGCAATCAAATAAACGATATTATTGGTAGAGACGTAAAATTTTACGTCTCTACACATTCAAATTTTATGGCATTTGCGCAGCTGTTCCCAGCGGGGTTTCGTCACAGGCAACATCACCAACAACATACTGCATGCCATCCAGAAAAAACCTGAGCAGTTTTGGGTTCTCAAAACTTTGGGCGTTGTGCGACGGTGAAGCGTACATCACTCGCCCTTTTCCGTAGCGCTTGATCCAGGCAATGTATTTTTTATCCTCCGGATTCTCGCCTTTCAACCCTTTTATCTCACTGGTTTTCAGGTACATCAAGGGATGAAAATTCAGGTTTTTGTATGCCATATTAAACATATACGCCTCATCAATATGGCTAAATCCTTCTCCATCAAATGCCTTTACAAGCGGGTGAGTTGGGTCAGCCAATTTTACGTTCAGCGGCTGCTGTGTCGGGTGGTAATCAAAGCTCCCGCCAACCATTTCGCTAAAATCTTCTGATTTATTGAGCATCGTAACGCCTCCGTGCAAAGTCAGCAAACCTCCCCCTTTGCGTACATAATTCAGCAAATTCTGTTGCAGTTCGTTCGATTTAGCGGTGGCTTCCGCCTCGGTCATAGTTTTATTTTCGATCAGTTTATCATAAAATAAATCACGTCGCGGGTTGATCGAACAGTTGTTGTTAAGTACGACGGCATCAAATTTTTTGAGGGTATTTTTCTCAAACATCCGTATGTCATCGCTTTGAACCACTTCAAAGGCGCCACTTTTGGTGCCCAAAATATCAATCATGGCACTCGTATGCGGCACTACCCAATGGTTGAAACCTGTAAAGAGCGAGAACACCAGTATTTTATGCTTTTTCTTGCTGGGAAAAGTTGTTTTTTCGGGAGCAAGTTTTTCAATTTTTTCTTTCCAGGCTTCCGACAACTCAACCTTTTCCAACGCCTGAGCCTGTGTTCTATTTCCGCTCAGCCACAGAGCGCCGACGGCAAGTAGTATTTGTAATTTTTTCATTTGACGTAAAATTTTTGGATTCAAGTAACCGGTTTTAAATGTACTTCAATCAAGTGAAAAGAATGGCCTGCTTTCTGACTTTTCCATCTGCTTCGTGCAGTATTGACCGGTAAAAAGTACTTTTATGTAAAGAGTTTTTATATGTTCATTTCTACGGTTTTTTTCATGAAATATTATACACAATTTTTACTGAACAGCCTTTTACTGACTGGTTTCTGGCTTCTTTTTTTACCGCTTCATGCGCAATCTGAATTTGATAAACTTACTTTCAGCCCACTGTTTAACGGGAAAAATCTGGATGGTTGGGTCAATGTAAATACGGCAGAAGACACCTGGAAGGTAAAAAAAGGAGTTTTGATAAGCACCGGAAAACCTATTGGCGTGATGCGTACGGACCGACAGTACGAAAACTTCATTCTGGAAATTGAATGGAAACACATGGAAGCGGGCGGAAATTCGGGGGTATTTGTGTGGAGTGAAGGCACGCCCTTTGAAAACGACCCACTGACCAAAGCCATTGAGGTTCAGATGCTTGAACTGGAATGGGCTTCGCAGCACAACCAAACCGATGCCTACGTACACGGAGAGCTATTTCCGACAATGGGCATGAAGGCGATTCCGGATAATCCACGCGGCACTCGCAGTAAATCGCTGGAAAAAAGATGCCGCGGCAAAGGCCAATGGAACAAGTACGTGGTCGTGTGTGTAGACGGCACCGTGAAGCTGTCGGTGAACGGAAAATTTGTCAATGGTCTGCGGGAATCGGAGCGCAAGAAAGGTTACATTTGTTTGGAAGCTGAGGGTTCGGAAATTCATTTTCGCAACATCCGTATTCTGGAACTTCCCGGCGGTATTACCACGCCTGAGCAGGTAGCACCGGTGGTAAACTAAGTCAATAAGCAGTAGTTTAAAGAAAAGGTTTGCAACGGATAGTCCGGTAGTCTGTTAAAATCATCGTCTATGTATGTATCTGATATATATTCCAGAAAATATACCGAACATCCGCTACTCCATTATCAAAAATGAGATCCTGATTCTATGAAAACAGCTCCCGCTCACCCCGAAGTTTTGCCCGTTGGCACCACGCTCGACCGGTACATCATGCACCGGCAGCACGCGTTTGCATTTGCAACCGGCGAGCTTTCTCAACTTCTGCGCGACATTGCCCTTGCCGGCAAAATCGTGCATCGGGAGGTCAACCGGGCCGGTTTGATAGACCTTACCGGAGAAGTTGGCCTGCAAAATGTACAGGGCGAAGCGCAGCAAAAACTCGATGTCATTGCAGATGTGCGTTTTCGGCGGGCGCTCACCAATGGCAAAGAAGTTTGCGCGCTTATTTCGGAAGAGGAAGAAGGGATTTTGTTTACGGGCCACAACAACGGCAAATACGTGGTAGCCATTGACCCACTTGACGGCTCGTCGAATATTGACGTGGATGTATCGATCGGGACTATTTTTTCCATTTATCGCCGCATTACACCCGTCGGTTCCGAGCCTTCCGTAGAAGATTTCATGCAGGGCGGCCACGAGCAGGTGGCTGCGGGTTATATTCTGTATGGTTCTTCTACGATGCTGGTTTACACCACCGGGTATAGTGTCAACGGATTTACCTATGATGCTTCTTTGGGTGAATTTATTTTATCGCATCCTGATATTAAAAGTCCAAAAAACGGGACCATTTATTCATGCAACGACGGCAATCTCGACTCCTACGATGAGGCCGTTAAAAAATATCTGACCGTTTGCAGACAACGACAGTATTCGGCCCGCTACATTGGCTCGCTTGTGGCTGATTTTCACCGCAATCTGCTCAAAGGAGGAATTTATTTATATCCACCTACATCAAAAAATCCGGACGGGAAACTCCGCCTGCTGTATGAATGCTATCCATTGGCTTTCCTTGCGGGCGTAACCGGGTGTTTGGCAGTCAACGAGCAGGAGGCTATTTTGAATATTAAACCCGTCAGTCTGCATCAGCGCACGCCATTTTATATCGGAGCGCCCAAGATGGTAGATGAATTACTGGAATGTTATAAAAATGAAAAGCGTGCCCATTAAACTGAACTCGATATACTAATCTACTAAAAATGAACCCGGTATGAGCAGAAGAATTTTTCTAAAAACCCTCGGGCTTGCGGGTGTGAGTTCGCTTGGCAACTTTACTCCACCTCCTCCCTCCGACCGCGCTTTTTGGCTTACGCACCTGGATCAACTTGCCGGGCCGGTGCTCAAAAACCTGGCAAAAGATACGCTAAAAGCGACTATGCCCGTCGAAGGAAAAACCAAAGACCGGCCGCAATATACACATCTCGAAGCCTTTGGACGGCTGTTAGCGGGCATCGGGCCGTGGCTGGAACTGTCGGATATTTCTGATTCCGCTGAAAAAAAACTAAACGATACCTATTTTTCATTAACCCAAAATGCCCTGGCCAATGCAAGCAATCCGCAGGCAAAAGACTTTCTAAATTTTAATAAAGGTGCTCAACCCGTCGTAGATGCTGCCTTTCTGGCGCACGGACTGATCCGGGCACCACGGCTGTGGGAGTCGCTGCCGGAAGGAACAAAAACCAATGTGGTAAATGCCTTGCGTTCGAGTCGGGAAATACGGCCTTTTTATAATAACTGGCTGCTTTTCAGTGCAATGATTGAAGCATTTTTTGTCAAATACGGCTACGAATATGACAAAATGCGGCTCGATTATGCCCTGCGTCAACACGAAAACTGGTATAAAGGTGACGGGGTGTATGGCGACGGCCCTGCTTTTCATTGGGATTACTACAACAGCTACGTCATTCAACCCTTTCTGTATGATATTTTGACCGTCGTGGCCCCGAAAGAAACGGTTTATAAACCCATGCTGGAAGACGTTACCAAACGAGCCGTTCGCTACGCGGCTATTCAGGAAAGGCTCATTGCACCGGATGGCACTTTCCCGGTGATTGGGCGTTCGATCTGCTACCGGGCCGGTGCGTTTCAGCATTTGGCAACTATGGCATTGGCTAACAAACTGCCCAAAGATGTAAAACCATCGCAAGTGCGTCCGGCATTGACAGCCGTGATCCGCAAAACTACCGAAAATAAGGATACGTTTGATGCCAATGGATGGCTCCGAATCGGGCTTTACGGTGCGCAACCGGCTCTGGGCGAGGGCTACATTTCTACCGGAAGCCTGTACCTATGCGCTACGGCGCTGCTCCCCCTCGGCCTCCCGGCTACGGATCCCTTTTGGGCTGAGCCGGCTGCCGAATGGACCGCACAAAAAGTATGGAAAGGAGTAGATTTACCGGCTGATCATGCGCTTTGAGGTGTGTTTTTTAGGGCAATTAAAAAATAAACTAATCCTTTGACTTTGAGACAATTATCTTTCTAATCAAATCCAAAGGCAGCGGTTCATTATGTAAAAAATGAAGGCTGTCTTTGGTTTTTTTGGCTTTGTAGGGGGCAATTTCTTCTTCGAGTTTGGGGAGTCCATAGATGGGATAAAAGCCAATATGGTTTTTATAAGCAGCAAAATACAAATGAAATTTCCCAACTGTATAGGCGGGCATGTTGTAGCGAATACTTTCCTCGGTATGCGGAAGTATCTCAAAAAAAAGCTGTCGCAACGTGGCAAGTCTGCTCTGAATATCAGGCGCAAAAGAGGAAATGTATTCGTCTACTGAATTCATAGTTTCTGATTTATCGCACCAACAGAAAATTTCATACGCTCAGTGAACCTCTGAAACCACGTGCAGCGTAGTACGACTGCGCGCCGTTGTGGTAAATAAAGACAGTTCCGTAGCGAAAATCACCAAAAAGCGCTCCGCCTAACTTTCGGATTGACGCGGGGGTTTGTATCCAGCTTGATGTTTTAGTGTCAAAATTTCCAAGCGTTTGCAGCCGACGATAGTCTTCTTCCGACAAAAGCTCAATCCCCATGTCAGCAGCCCAGTCCACTGCATTGTTTTCAGGAGCAAAATCCTTTCTGGATTCCAGCCCTTCCCGGTCGTAGCATACGCTTCGGCGGCCTTTGGGACTTTCAGCAGCGCAGTCAAAAAAGATATATTCACCCGATTCCTGATCCAGCGCTACCACATCCGGCTCACCACCCGTTGATTCCATTTCATGCAGCGACCACAGCTTTTCCGGATTAGCTTCCAGTTTTGCCTGCACAGCCGACCAGTCAAGGCCTTCATGCCTTTTTTTATTTTTGTCAAATCGAGCCTTTAACGTACCGAGCAACTCTTCACGCTCTTCACTCGACAACTCCCTATTTTGTGCCATTTTCTGATTTTTATTGATAAAGTCAGGTAGTAAATTTAGCAAGCGAAAAAAAATATTTGTAACTATATTTTTATAAAAATTTCATGAAATGCGAAAAGAACTATCCCTACTTGTATCGACGCCAAGCCTGAACGCGCATAACATAAGCAAGTGAAGAATAGCTTTTTAAATTAAAAGCCTTTACACACAAAAACCTCACCCGAAGATGAGGTTTTTGTGCTTAACCAGCTGGATTACAAATCAATCTTCCCCACCATATCTTCCGGTTTTACCCATTCGTCAAACTCCTCGGGCGTGAGATAGCCAAGAGCTACGGCGGTTTCTTTCAGCGTTGAGCCATTTTTATGCGCCGTTTGGGCAATTTCCGCAGCTTTGTAGTAGCCAATTTTAGTATTAAGAGCGGTTACCAACATCAGCGAGTTGTTGACGTGCTTTTTGATGTTCTCGTGCAGAGGCTCAATGCCCACGGCACAGTTATCGTTGAACGATACGCATACATCGCCAATCAGACGGGCAGAGTGCAGGAAGTTATAGGCCATCAAAGGTTTGAATACGTTCAGCTCAAAGTGTCCGTTAGAGCCACCAATGCTGATCGCCACGTCATTGCCCATCACCTGCGCCGCAACCATCGTCATCGCTTCGCACTGCGTTGGGTTTACTTTACCGGGCATAATCGAGCTACCGGGCTCATTATCAGGAATATGAATTTCGCCAATACCCGAACGCGGCCCCGACGACAACATCCGGATATCATTTCCGATTTTCATCAGACTGACCGCTACGGTTTTCAGCGCGCCGTGAGCTTCTACAATCGCATCGTGGGCGGCAAGAGCCTCAAATTTGTTTTCGGCTGTTACAAAAGGTAAACCCGTAAGTGCCGCAATATGCGCTGCTACATTTTCGGAATAGCCTTCGGGCGTATTGATGCCCGTGCCAACGGCGGTTCCGCCCAAGGCCAGTTCAGACAAATGTGCCAGGGTGTGGTTGATCGCCCGCAGGCCGTGGTCGAGCTGCGAGGCATAGCCCGAAAACTCCTGCCCGAGGGTCAGCGGAGTGGCATCCATGAAGTGCGTACGGCCAATTTTTACTACATGTTTAAACGCCTCAGCCTTGGCTCTGAGCGTATCACGAAGTTTGGTAATGCCGGGAATCGTTACTTCAACCAAAATCTTGTAAGCCGCAATGTGCATCGCCGTCGGAAAAGTGTCATTCGACGACTGCGATTTATTTACATCGTCGTTGGGATGCAAAGCCTTTTGTTTGTCGGCAAGCTCACCACCCTGCATCACGTGTCCACGGTAGGCAATCACCTCGTTACAATTCATGTTTGACTGCGTACCTGAGCCCGTTTGCCACACCACCAACGGAAACTGATCGTCGAGGGCACCCGTCAGGATTTCGTCACACACCTGACCAATGAGGTCACTTTTTTCTTTGGGCAAAGCTCCTGCTTCGTAGTTCGTCAGCGCGGCTGCTTTTTTGAGATAGGCAAAGGCTTTGATAATTTCCTTTGGCATCTTGTTAATATCCTGAGCAATGGGAAAATTCATGATTGAGCGCTGCGTTTGCGCGCCCCAATACACATGCGCAGGCACTTGCACCTCGCCCATCGTATCTTTTTCTATGCGGTAGTCCATCGTATATAAGTAGTAAAAAAGTAAATAATGAATCGGGAATCGGGCGCAAAATTAGGGCAGTCGCAGGAGTTTTGGTATTTTTTATAGATAAATGTTTCGTTCGTAAGGTCAAAGTCTGGTAGCTTTGGCAACCCTTAGCCCGGATCTTACGTACATAAGGTAAATCTGATTTGTATGCGTTTGTACACCTTGCTTCTTTTGGGAGCTTTTTTGAAATCCTCTTTCTTTTCTTATGCACAGCCACAAACTCCGCCTGATACGGTTGTTCCCACAGGTCTCCGGGATTTAAAATTCATTGCGTTACCGGTTCTCTTCCGCCTGCCCGAAACCCGTTGGGGCGGTGGCATTGCGGGCACTGCTACCTTTGGTTTTGCGGGTGATGTTCCCTCAGCCAAACCCTCGCAGGTTACCTTTGGAGCCACTTTTACCCAAAATAAACAGATTCTGCTGTTCGTGCCGTTTAGTATTTTTTATGATTCCAATCGATACTATTTCAACGGAGAAAACGGCTGGTATAAGTTCAACTATTTTTACTACGGCATCGGCGAAAACCGCGTGGAGCAGGAGCGATTTGACGTAACTTTTCCTCGCATACGCCTGCTGGCCTCTCGCCTTGTGGCACCTAATACATATGCGGGTATTCGCTATCAATTTGAAAACTACAACGTTACGGGCCGGGCAGCAGGCGGTGAGCTCGCTACGGGTCGTATCACGGGCAGCGAATTCAGTCGTACGTCGAGCCTGGGAATTTCGCTCCTGCGCGACACACGTGACTCAGTTTTTTATCCACGAAAAGGCCTTTTTGGCGAACTGTATATTTTGCCAACTTCCCCCATTTTTGGCGCTGATCATACCTTCACCCGTCTGAATCTGGACGTTGCCAACTACTTCTCGGTCAACAGAAAATTGGTACTTGCCACCAATTACGTAGCAAGTTCGGTGCTGGGAAAACAGGTGCCGTTCAGCCAACTGTCTTTTTTGGGTGGTCAAAAGAAAATGCGAGGCGTATATGAAGGTTTTTTCCGGGACAAAAACGCCTTGCTCGGACAAGCCGAACTCCGCTGGGAAGTGTGGCGATTCATTGGCCTTACGGGCTTTGGCGCTGTTGGATTTCTGGGCGACGAGCGTGATCTCATCCGGCTCGGAAAACCAAAGTATACCTACGGCATGGGCCTCAGAATTACCGGACAAAAGAAAACCCATCTCAACGTCCGGCTCGACTATGGCCTGTCGCCCTACGGGCCCGGAAACTTTTATGCAACCATTGGCGAGGCTTTCTAAAACCACCCCCACTAAATTTCACGGAATAATGAATTCCAGAATCCCTTTCTGAACTTCAATGGAGATTTTTGAAAATTTCTTCATTTTTCGTAGCAACTCATCGTCCATGTGAGCGTGTGTTCCCTGCCACTCAATCTCAATTTTTTGTCCCCGAAAGGTATGATAAGAAAAAGGAAGCGGATGACCGTTCAACAAATCCTGAACGTAGGAAGCAAACTCAGCCCGCTGTTCTTCCCCAATAACCACCACATCAAATAGTCCATCGCCGGGATCAGCCGTGGGTGCCAGCGAAAGATTTGGACCAAAGGAAGTCGTATTCATTACTTCTACCAGCAAATAATGTCCCGAATGATCGACTCCATCAATCAACAACGTACATTCCCGCGGTTGGTAGTCGAGCACAAGGGTGTGGAGTACGCGCAAGGCCCGTTTGATTTTTTCGGTCGGAGTTTCGTCCTCCTTCTCGCCCAGCAGTTTCATTTCGCTCATGAGCCTTGGAAACAGCCCCGTGCCGTAACTTTCCAGAAAAAAAGCGGGTTGCTCATCCAGTCCCTGAATCAGCCCCACATCAAAAGGAGTGGTGCGGCACGCTTCCCAACATTGACTCAGATCTTCTAATTTTCCATGAAGTTTGAGCGTGCGGGCAATGTTGTTGGCTGTTCCGAGCGGAAGCAGGCCGATGGGATAACGTTTGTCAAGCAGCTTTCTGCTGAGCAATTCGGCGGTTACTTTACGTATCGTTCCATCACCACCGGCCAGTACGAGCATATCGGTGTCGGGCTTGAATTTTTCCCAACCCGGTTTTTTTGTAGAAGAATATCTACATTCCAGTCCCTGCGACTCGATCAATTGAATCAGATTTTTCTTGGTATGCTCCTCATCTCCGGCAGTCGGATTGTGGATAATTTGTACGATGGGCATAGATCAGGACAGTTAATTTGAAAACGGTTAGGTTCAAAAAAGCATACCTGACCATTTTTTCGCTGGTATGTGTTTTGCACATTTTTAGATTTTACCAAAGAATTCAGATCGCTATGAGAATATTAATTGCAAACGACGACGGAATTTACAGCCCAGGCATTGCAGCTTTGGCAAAAGTAGCTTCCAAATTTGGAGAGGTTCGTGTAGTTGCACCTGATGTCGAACAATCGTCTATGGGTCATGCCATTACGGCTTCACGCCCCCTATCTTTCAAACGTTCGCCCATTGCTTTTGAGGGTATTGAAGCTTACCGGGTAAACGGCACGCCGGCCGATTGTGTAGCGCTCGGCACCCACCTTTGGAGCAAAACGGATGTTGTACTTTCCGGAATTAATATGGGACCCAATTTGGGTAACGCCATGTGGCATTCAGGGACGCTGGCAGCGGCCAAGCAGGCCGTTTTGCTGGGGATCAAAGGCATTGCTTTCAGTACATTTGCTGATAAAAAAGATCCCGACTTTGAACGGTTGGCACCCTACGTTGAAGAATCGCTTGGCTTGCTGCTGGAAAATCCGGATCTGGGATTATTCAATGTAAACCTGCCGCGCGAACCACAGGGGATTCTCTGGACGCGTCAATCGGTGCGGCTTTACGATGGAAAAATCATCCCCGGCATGGATCCGATGGGTCGTAAGCATTACTGGTTTACCGTTACGCCCCTCGAACCTGCCGAAGTTGGCACCGACCGCTGGGCGGTTGAAAACAACTACGTTTCGATTACGCCTCTGCGCCTGGATCTTACGCATGAAAATGAACTTGCCCGCCACCTGGAAGAATATCCAACGCCGGAGCAACTTTGATTTTTTGAAATTTGCCAAAAAGCGCCGGATTCAGGGCGCTTTTTTTATTCTACAACTTGTCTGGTCCTGAAATAGCGATACACAAACTGTACAGCTATGCAAGAGCAACCTGAAACTAAGTATGTTAAGCGAACCCAAAAAGATTACTCAATGTCCTTTAAATTAGGGGTAGTCAAAGAGGTGGAGCGTGGAGAGCTTTCGATAGTAGCCGCTGCGCGTAAGTATGGGATACAAAATCACTCGACAGTTACGATGTGGTTACGTAAATACGGTACCTTTGACTGGCAAAATCAAACGCCATCGAATATGCCTAAAACTCCTGAACAAAAGATTTTAGAGTTAGAGCAAAAAGTCAAGCTCCTGGAAAAGCAAAAAGCTTTTTTAGAAAAGCAGGTTGAGACATCCGATAAGAAGGCTATCATTTTTGATATGATGATAGACCTGGCTGAAAAAGAATACCAAATTCCAATACGAAAAAACTACTCACCCGGGCAATCGACCAATTTAGAACAGAACACAAAGAAACATTAGTTTCTACCTGTGGATTACTCGGGGTTAGCAGACAGGTCTATTATCGCAAAAAGCGTTCTATAACACAGCGTCAGCAAACAGCCTTAAAGGTAATTGACCTGGTCCAGTCTATGCGTTTAAAAATGCCACGAATTGGTACCAGAAAGCTTTATTATCTTTTACAGGAGCCTTTAAAAGAACTTGGTGTAGGACGAGATAGGTTATTTAATATACTGAAAGCCAATTATTTATGCATTTATCCTAAGAAAAGTTATCGTGTAACTACTAATTCACATCATCGGTTTCGCAAACATAAAAATCTGATTGAAGACTTGCCAATTGTACGGCCAGAGCAGCTATGGGTATCTGACAT
>NZ_SMJU01000011.1 GCF_004348825.1 Arundinibacter roseus | reverse complement strand
AACTTAATATATCTTTCCTTATTAAGTCCGGTTGCAGAACGCCATTGACGCTCATTTTTTAGATCATTTATCGATATTTTCATGTGCCAAATTTAAGACTATTTTTCCATTGCAACAAGTCTAATGTGAAGTTTCGGCTTAAGTAGGTCAATTGACTCCCTTGGTGAAAGTTCGGCTTTGATTTTATCTCTTAAAGTTTTATTTCCAACTAAAATTTCCAAATCCGAAACGTTTGTTATTATACTATTCTCTTTTTTTAGTTTTTCAGTGGACAAAGAATTCTCTACTGATGTTATAATTTCGGCTAGCCTCGCATCTTCGATACTATTGTAGAATTTTGCCTCACCAAAACAAATCGAAAAATCATTAGCACCTTCAATTATTATATGTACGCTATCCGCTCCCTTTGCATTGTCTTGGGCATTTTGTTTATAAAATATCTTGGGGACTACGGGTAAAGCATTGAAATAATGTTTCATTATTGCGTAAAGGATAATCTCTGCAATTTCACTTCCTTTACTTATGTCTCCATCTTTGTCGGAAAGCCTCAAATTCTTTGCTGCATAAGTTAGTAATGAATGATGATTATTAACCAAACTTTCTCGTTCTTTAAACGAAAGAGAGGTTTCGGCAATGTTATCCCAAATGAAATTTTGGAAATGATTGTATCTCCACTCAGTGTCTTCAAAATCATTAATCAAACTAAGAACACTTTTGTTGTCAGTAGGAATAATAGTTAGGTCAGAATTCACGTCTGCAAAAGTGTTATTTATTAATACTTCAAATGGCATATGTATGCTGGTTTATGTAATACTGCTTGGTATGGTGACACACAACGTTTTGCAGATTTGCTATGGGCGGACTTTTCAGCACAAATGTTTATGCGGAGCACAAAACTTTCCGCTACCACAAAACCGTCTGCGGAGCACGAAACCCCGCCTATTGCAAATCTGCTGTTAGCTGCTGCCATACTTTTCTGACTTGTGGTCCAATTTGTCAGTAGTTAGGAAAAACTTTTCTCCAATAAATTTCAATTGATGTCCCTTTTATGCCGTCACCGAAATTTGTCAAGCCCCTTACCATTACATAAATACCACCAACAAGAGAAAATATTTTTGGCAAATCTGTTGTCAAGGTAGATAAGTCAAAGTCTGGCGAATATGGACTTAATGCCCAAAAAGCCGAATATAGTCCAAATGAAAACTCTGCAATTCCGTACCCAATTCGATAGTTTGATCTGACCCAGTAGAAACCAAAAGCCACTGCTAATAAAGACAATGTACTGCCCCAAATTGGAGATTTAGAAAGGATAGTGTCAATGTTTTTGTAAATCAAAAACGAAACTGCTGTCAATATAACACCAGTCGCAAAACTTATAGCTAAATGTCTGAATTGAAATTGAGAAATTGTTTTCCCTTTTTCTACTTCATCAATGTTTACTGTCTTGAAAGAAAGCAGGTCATTTTGTAATGCAAACAGATTTAATGTTCTTACACCTATGTCATTTGCATATTTTAATAGATGTCGGTCTTCTGTTACTAAAAATGTTTCGTCCTTGTATTTGGAATAGTCCTTTGCAAAATGTGCTAACTGAAAGTCAACATACGAAATGCGTTTATTGTCGTTGTCAGAATTGTATGGATATTTGTCTCTGTTAACTTTTGCGATTTTGACAAATCCTTTTGCAGTCGCATTGTCAACCAAGTGCAACAGATTTTCTGATCCAGGAAGTCGTCCACTTACTTTTCTAGCTTCTTCGAGAACTATGTCAGGAATTATTATTCTGAAATTAGAACTCCACCTTGTCAGGATTGAAGGATCTTTGTAAAGTATGTTTGTGTCAAGAATTAATCTTTTCATTTTCTCTGTTTTGTTGTCGAAGCACTGTCGTCAAATGGTTGCAGCTTACGTTTTGTCGTTTGGCTCGGTGGCGGATTTCGGAGCACAAAACTGTTAATACACCACAAAAGTTGATGCAAGGTAGAATGTTCAATTAACCACGTCACCCGCCATTGAGCCAAACGCCTGTTGGCGGTTCGTTCTTCTTCTATTCGCCAAGTATTAGTGTCACTAAATGTTTGTTTCTTACCAACCTTTCTTGTTTGTTGTTTACGCCTTCCTTCGCAGCTATTTGATAGTCAGGTGGCACTTGTTGTTCAAAAGCTTCAAGTTTTTGCTTAATTTCTTTTTCGTCAAGGTATTTAATTTGTTCCCAGTTTTTAGTGAACAAGCACATTATAGAAAATGCGTTTGCTTTGTTGTACCAATATGACTTCTTCTTTAATTTTAATTTGATGTACTTATTTGATGCGTGTTCTAAAATTTCAAATACTTCATCTTTTCTTGGAAATGTCTCTGCAAACTCTTCTAAGTGCCTATTAATAAAATCATTTCTATTGTAGAAGTCACTTATGTAAGTCGACATTAAATTTAAAGTAAATGTTAAATGAACTTGTCTAGTTAATTCATAAGTTGTAAAAATACCTTCGTCAATAAGCAACTTATCAATAAATTTTATCTTCTTGTCAGAAGCCCATTCAATGAATGAATTCGGAATATTTGGGTCTATTTGAAGTGGTAAGTAGTCTTCTTCTTCAGTGTTATTCAGCTTGAACTCCTTTGTCAAAAATTTAGCTAACAACATAAATTCAGAAGCCGCATATTCTGTTGAAAGTTTCTCAATTCCTGATAAAGCATAAAACGTTCTATTCAGCCTTTGAAAAATTTCAATTATTTCAGGGTCTTCGTTGTCAATATCTAGGTCAATAATTGGAATTTGATACTTTAGAAATGCTTCCTTTTCTTTTGGATCTAAATCAGAGAAAAATCTATTATCGACTTTAAATGAGTTTTTCAGATATTCGTGAATTGCATTCATACGCTGTTGTCCATCAACGATGCAAGAAGTTGTAGACATAGTTTCTAAATCAATACTTCCACGTGCAATGAAAATTTGAGGAAATGGAAAACCTAGTAAAATTGTTTTTATAAAATCAACTTTATGCAGTTGTCGCCAAACTAAATTACGCTGAAAATATGGAGACATTATCAATCTCTTATTCTTAATCTCATTGACTATGTCGATCAATTCTCTTGACCTAACTTGATATTTTGTCATAAAATTCTGGATTTTTTTTGTATTGATTTATACATTCTTCTTGTTTGCATTCAAAGAAATATTCTGATGCGTAAATTCCACCATTAATATTCTTAAAAAGGTCAAAGTGATGGTTTGAAAGTGAATTAAAAAAGTCTAGCCATTTAGATTTCAATTCACAATTTGGCATAAAGAAGGGATTTACAAAACCATTATTTGAAATTCCTTTCCTAAATTGTTGTGCTGTACTTAAACCTTTGTAAAATGGAAAAACAGTTAAATCAGAATAACCTTTTGTAAGAAGATGAGCCGTTTCAGAAAATTTATTGAAAAGCGGTAAACTGATTATTGCAATGTCTAAGTCAGATTTTCCAGGCTCAAATTTTTTATCTTTAAAAAAACTTAAGCCCGTTTTACTTGAGCCAGCAATTTCAATTGAACTAAATGGTATGTCAAACTGATTCGCAATATTATCTTTTATGTAAAATTCTTTGTCTTCATTTTCTTTAAACACTTCTGTTGAATACGAAAGAAAAAGTTTCCGCGCAATAATTTTGCTTGGTTCAGCCTTTTCTATTCCATTTTTTATTCCAACTATCGATTTCATTTCTTAATGTTTGTCAATTTGTAGTACCTTTTGAATGACCGCCAATATCTTATATACGAAAATCTATTGTGGTTATACGTCGAATTTGAGGTATAACCGCAATAGAGTAGGCACTTAGATTGTTTAACCGAAGCATGATGTCATTGCATTTTCTTACTCTTTTGGAGCTAAACGGACTCACGTTTTGTTTGATCCTCTATCGGTGACAAGATAATACAACAGCCTTGTATACAAATACTATTGTAGAAATTTAGAATCAGTCTAAGGAAGATGTTCCCCATTTCTACTTGCCTTCCACCTGCTCTTTCAACGCTCTGGTTACCAGCGCTTGCGTTCGTTCCATCATTCGCCGCCGCATCACATTCATGAAATCAACCTTTGTTCGGTTGTACCAGGTTGAGCTGCGTTTTCTGCGGACGGTGCCTATTCGTTTTTTGTGCATAGCTATAGCCCAGGCAATGTGCCGGGCGTCTGATTGTTTGGTCGGGATCTTCCGTTGCCCAAACCGGTTCACAAAGGCAAATTTGTCCAGCCCCATTTTATCAACATATTCTTCCAATACATCCACGGAAGGCATATTCAAATACGTAAGGGAGCGCATGTCCTTCATTCGGCCGTAGCCTTTGAAGTAAATGTCTCCGGAGACGGCCAGCTGCCCGGCCTAATGGTTGATCTGGTATTCAAAGCTATTTCTGAGCTCAGAGGTCAGTAGCAACCCGCTTCGCCCAATGGCTTTTTCAAAATAGCCCACCGCATCAGGGGTTATTTCCATGGCCAGGTCAATGATCTCCTGATTCAGGTCATCTGTAATCATGCGCAGGCAGGTTCAATCACTATGATTAGTTTATCACCGCCGTAAATAAACCAAAAGCCCAACGGCTCAGAACGAATAATAAGCAGCAAGAAAACAGCAATCTAATACGCAACATATAGATTTGTGTACGTTTTTCGTAACGGCGATGGATTTAAAACTCCTGTTTTGCGAAGATCATCCTCATCACTTGTTTCAAAAAATAGCGTAATCATTTCATGAAATACAACGTCAATATCCCCGTTAAGAACTTTGAAAGTGTAGGCGAACGAAATTTGTGTTACCTGCTATTTTAAATCGGAATTCAGATTATCCAAAAAGCGGTACTCACTATCAATATTTACCTGTTTACCCTCGTTTCGGTACCGATAATCTATCGTTTTTAATTTTCTGTCTGGCTAAGAAAGACGTGCGATAATAAGCTCTCTGAATCAGCCTTGCTGTAAAGCACCAAAACCAGGTGAATCATAGATCCTGCCAAATCCAAGTTCAGGCCCGATAACTTGTATTTGCCCGTTTTGTAAAGTGCCTAAATATAAATCTATCCGTGCATCTTCGACAGAGGCAAAAGGGTTGTTTGTTTTTGCAGCGAAAGACTGTTATCAGCCTTTCTTTACCTATTCTGCCTGAAATGTTAGCCACCGGCTTTCCAGAAGGGCCGCATATCGTCGGCCAATTGGCAGACGAGTACCGGTGTTCAATAGAATTTCCCCAGGCAAGATCCGGGAAATGTGGCCTAAGTTGACAATGAATGACTTGTGAATGCGACAAAACGGCCCAACGGATAGACGTTGCTCTGCGTTTTGCATGGTCTCAAGCACTATCAACGGTCGGGTGTCTATGTATATCTTGAGGTAATTACCCAATCCCTCAACGTACTGAATATCAGATAAGAGGACCCGGTGGGTCATCCCATCGGCTTTTACTGAGATATGTGTAGGTACAATAGGGTCGGGCTTGTGCGAAAAGTGGGTGGCCAGTTTATGGGCTGCCTGGAGAAAACGTTCAAACCGAATGGGTTTCAGCAAATAATCAATAACATTCAGCTCATAACTTTCCACTCCAAATTCAGCGTAGGCGGTTGTAAACACCACCGCCGGACGAATTTTCAGAGAACGCAGCAGTTCCGGACCCGTCAATTCGGGCATATCTATGTCCAGAAAAAGTACATCGACGGGCTGCTTCTCTAAAAACTGATAGGCTTCAAGCCCCGTATAACAATGCGCCGCGATCTCAAATCGGTTTAATTTACCTATGTGGCTTTTGATAACCTGATGGGCGGGGGCTTCGTCGTCTACAATCAGGCATGAGAGCCGCTTGTCGTTCAAATCAGGAAGCATAGCGATTCAAATTTAACAATAAGCGAACGGCATAGGTATTATTTCTCTCACGGATGGCCAGTGTATAACCGTTAGGATAGAGCAAATCCAGTCGCTGCCGGGTGTTAAAAATCCCTAGTTGTGTGGATGAATTATCGACCCTTCGATCCGGATTGAAGGTATTTTGGCAGGTTAATAGCAGGGTGTCGTTGCTGACTGAGAGACTGGCCTGAACGCATGGATTGGTGAGTTGACAACTGTATTTGAACGCATTTTCCAGAAAAGGAAACAAAAGAAGTGGCGCGACCTGTACGGCTGGGTCTGGGATGTGAACCTGCCAGCTTACCGAGCCCCGATGACCTAATTTATCCCGTTCATACTGAACAAACTGATTCAGAAAATGCACTTCATCGACCAGAGTAACCCATTCCTTCATGCTGCTCTGAATCTGATAGCGTAACAGGTCAGAAAGCAGCAACACAAAATCAGGTACCCGTTCGGGCTCGCTTACACTCACGCCATAGAGGTTATTGAGCGCGTTGAACAGAAAATGCGGGTTCATTTGTGACCTTAATTGGGATACCTCGTTGCGGCTGCTATAGAGTTGGGTTTTTAATTGGCGGTTGGCTAAAAAAACGTTGTAATAAATCAGGTAAAGCCCCCAGCCAAAAAGGATAAGCAACCATCCGCTCAGTACACTATTCAGCCAGTGATTGTATTGGTTTTTAGAAAAAAAGTAATCCAAACAGATCCAGATCAGTAGAAGTCCGGCAATTCCCAGGGCATAGAGCCCGAAGCGCCGTTGCCGTAGGAATCGTTCGTACAGAATAACATTATGCGTCAGGCAAAGGCTGTATATCAGCACCAGCATAGTCACCATTTCGAGTACAAAGCCGGGCTGATTTTGTTGGGATGCCCAAAAACCCTCCCAGTTAAAGCCCAGCAGCACTATGCCAATAAGGCCAAAAAACAGGCAGTTTCGCCACCATAAGTTTGTTTGAAACCGTAGTAAATCCATTAAATAAAGATATGGATTTAACATATTCAGTGGCTCAATTTTGTGACAAACGCCATTAGTCACAAACCTGTGGCATATATCCCTGATTTTAAAGTGAGGAGAAAAAAGCTACCAACTTTGGCCTTCCAACTACAAACCATTCTATTAATCATGAAGCGATTATTAATTTTCACCTTGTCTATTTTCATCATAACAAGCTGTACGAACCGCACCGTACGCAGTCAGTCGGGCAATCTGCTTGAAACCCTAAAAGAAGAAAATTTTCAGGGTAAAACAGTCGCCCTTTCCACCCTCGACCCGGCGGCTCCCTTCACGGACCTTCAATGGCTTAACACACTTTGGCAGAATAAGCAAATTATTGGCGTGGGAGAAGCCAGTCACGGTACCAGCGAGTTCTACCTATTGCGGCATCGGCTGCTGGCCTACGCCGTGCAGCAACATGATGTGCGAACCCTGGCCCTGGAAATACACTTTGCCGCCGGGCAGGCCCTCAACTATTATATTAAGTCCGGCACCGGTGACCTTAAACAAATTTTACAAAACTCTGGCTATTGGATTTACACGACTCAGGAGTTTGCTGTCCTCATCAACTGGATGAAGGCCTACAATGTGGGAAAAGCATCGGAGCAGCAGTTGAGCATTTACGGCGTAGATGCGCAGCCACAAGGGGCCAAGGGCAGTGTATCGGCGTTACGGGATTTTTTCAAAATAAATGACCCAATGTACCTTCCTGTCTACGACGATTTGACTAAATCTATCGCTGAGGGATTTCCTGAGTTTAGTGCGGTCACATCTCAGCAGGAGGCTATGAAATTGGCGCCTGCCTACTCGCAGCTACTGGTGGGTAAAACAGCTCAGATACAGCAATACCTGACTCAAAAACAGGCTCAGTTTGCTGCCGCGCCCGGCTATACTATAGCCCTGAAACACGCGCAGGTATTACTGCTAGGAATGACCCAAATTGGTCTCACAGACCCTGATGACGGCCTTGCTTTTCGGGACGAAAATATGTCCGACAATGTAGCCTGGGTTAGTACGCAGGCTATGGGAACAAAGGTGATGGTCCTTGCTCATAACGGCCATATAAATACCAACCGCTCAACGGGAATCCGGAAAGAAGTAAGCTGGATGGGCAATCACCTGCGTAAGAAATTTGGAGCCGGTTATTATGCTACGGGCTTTCTCTTTAATGAAGGCAGTTTCAGGGTATCAGGGCCAGCGGGTCTCTATACAGCAAAAGTCAAGCCCAAAGCCAATAGCCCGCTGACTCAGGCATTTGCTGGGTTAGGTCAGAATGGGTTTTTCTTCGATGTAGCTGCTGTAAACCAGTCTCCCGGCCTAAAAGCTATCTTTGAAAAAGAATATTTTTTTACAGCGCAGCGGCCTCCTACGCCGGAAAAGACACTGCCGGGCAGTTTTATACCCTGCCAACGGCTTTTGATGGGCTGATTTTCGTGGCCAAAACAACACCCACACAGGGCTTATAATCTACTAAATATGTGCTATATTTTTCTAAAAACCGGTTTTGCATGAACACTCCAATTCTATTGCTTCAGTGCCTGTTTTTGGTACTTCTTTCGGGTCCATTGTTTGCCCAGCGCTGGACAACGACTTCACAGGAATCTGAACAGCAACCGTTGCGGCTGCATGGTTCTCTGCTGTTTCAGGGTATTTATCCCGGATTTCGGGTTGGGGTCGAAAGACCCATTCGCCAAACCGATTTTCAGCGCTCCAATGGGCGGGTAAACAGCCATCAGCGGGCGGTACTCTTCTACGTAGGCATGTACTATCACCCCGGCTTTCATCTGAACACATTCGCCGGTGCGGAGTACATTTTTCGCCGGGTAGGCGGACGGGGCCTGATCACAGAATTCAGATCGAGTCTGGCGTTGAGCCGAACATTTTTGGGTGCCGAAACCTACCGGGTTGGAGAAGCCGGCATAGTTGAAACAGTATTAGCTTCCGGGCAATTTTATGCCATGCCGGGGCTGGGTTTCGGTATGGGAAAAGTTCTTGGAAAGCCCGGCTCAAACCGCCCGTTTGCCTACATGGTCAACTTGAACCTGACCGGCCTGGCCCCGTATAATGGCCTGGCGTTACCCACTCCCACGCTTGAAATAGGCTTCCGTTATCAGTTGGCCACAACATCTGTACATTTCCGTCATCGTATCCGAACACGCCAATGATCCGTTTACTCAGTATCTCAATCGTTTGTCTGTCAGTTCTGTGGGGCTGCCAGCGAGAAGAAATTACGTTTAGTACCCAAACAAAAGATCTATTCTTTGTCCAAAATCAGGGAGCTTCTATGCCCGTACTTGTTGAAGGCAACACAGTCTCGGATGTCCTGCTGCTTGTGGTTCACGGCGGACCGGGTAGCGATGCCCTACAGACCATGAACGGCTCGTGGATGGCCCCTCTCGAAAGCCGCTATGCGGTTGCTTACTGGGATCAGCGTAATGCGGGCTCAACCCAGGGCGGGGCCAATCACGACGTATTGAAGGTGGCCACATTTGCTGACGATCTAAAAAAAATAATCACAGTTCTAAAGCATCGCTATGGGGCCAATCGACGGATCTTTCTTTACAGCCACAGTTGGGGCGGATGCTTATCGGCAGCTTTTCTGACGCAGGCTGACAACCAGTTGCTGGTGAATGGCTGGATCAACCTGGATGGGGCCACCGATTTTCCGCTAAAAGATACCGAAAGCAAGGACATGCAACTCCGTATCGGCACTGCTGAAAAAACCGCCGGTAGGAATGTAGCCGAATGGACCGCAATCCTTGATTATGCCCAGGCCAATGACCCGCGTACCTCCCCGAAGGTATCGGAACGATTCAACGACAATGCTTTTAAAGCCATAAAACTCATGGATCAGGTGAACAAGCCCGGCATGGAGCCTACCAACGACCTGCGATACTCCCCCAACTCACTGATGAGCAGGCTGGTTAATTTTTACAGCGTATATGCCGGTTCTTCACTGGAAACCGAACTTTTCAAGTTGTCCTTTTCGGCGCTATTGCCTCGGCTCAATCTGCCTGTACTGTGCTTATTCGGAAAATACGATTTTGTTGTACCGCCCGCTGTTGGGCAAGAACTTCTGAATCGAATCAGCTCGACGGATAAACGGTTGGTAGTCCTGAATCGTAGTGGCCACGATCCATACGCGACCGAACCGGATATAGTCAATGAACAGATCATACGTTTTATAGAGCGCATCCGGTAAATAGCCGTACCAGTTCACGTATAATCAACACTCTACCTGCCCATTGAAAACATAAGAAAGCTACTCAACGTTACGCCGGTTTAACATGGCATCTTAAAAATCAGGGGGTACCTGTCAAAGTAAAATTTTACACCCTTACCAGGGGTGAAAAATGTGATAAATCTTCTTCCCCTTCTTCATTTAAATCATAGATATCCACCCGTCTTTGATTAAGGGTCAACTGTGTGTATGATTCCATATCGTTTTATGATGCGACACCACAAGACCATGGGTATTATTCGCAAAAGTTGGCTCTTTTTTTAGCTACAAAATAAGTAACTATTGGTATTTTGTGCTTTGGGTCTGAATCTGAAAATCCAAATTCTGTCTGTTAACTTTGTCTATTTTAAAATATTATTTTCTACCTTTGATCGCATATTTCCAGAAAGTTATACAACAGATGGCTAAGCCTTGGATAAAATAATAGGGTAACTCTCAAAACACCCATATTTTTTTAGATAGCACTTCTCAGCGCTATACTTTTATTGTTGTATAATTTAATCAAGTTTATTTCATGGGGAACCAAAAATGGTTTAACACCTATATTTATATATGGGCTGGGCAATTTGTTTCAATGATAACAAGTTACGCAGTTCAGTTCGCCAGTGTCATATGGCTAAGTCTGGAATATCAATCGGCAGAAATTTTAGCGTATGCTGGTATAGCTGGTATGCTACCGCAAGCACTAATTGGCCCATTTGCAGGAGTATATATAGACCGTATTAACCGAAAGCGTATCATGATTGCTTCTGATACCTTCATAGCCCTATGTGCTATTGTCCTGATATTTATTCTCAAAAGTGAAACAGTAAATCTAATATGGATGTATATCCTGCTGGGGTTACGTTCGGTTGGAAATGCCTTTCATTCACCGGCACTACAAGCTTTAGCTCCGCTAATTGTACCGCCAAAAGAAATGCTAAGAGTTGCGGGGATCAACCAATTGCTACATTCCATTTGTAGTATTGGCGGTCCCGCACTTGGTACATTGGCAATCGCCATATTGCCCATTTCAGATGTTTTATATCTGGATTTGATTGGCGCATTATTGGCAATTTCTGCACTTATGATGGTAATAATTCCAGATACGGTTAAGAAAACTTCTGATCGGTCAATATCAGCAGAATTCTTGGATGGGTTACACATTGTATCTAAAAACCAGGGTTTGAGTTCACTTTTTCTTTTTGCAATGGCCATAACCTTCGTCATCATGCCTTCAGCAATTATGTTTCCACTATTGACCACCGGTCATTATGGAGGAGGAAAATGGGAAATGGGGCTTATTGAGATCGTTTGGGGAGGAGGTATGTTGATTGGTGGAGCTGTTTTAGGCATTTATAAAATTGGGATATCAAAAGTCGTATTAGTAAATTTCATGTACATCTTACTGGGGCTTACCTTCCTTTTAAGCGGAGTTTTTCCTAATGAATGGTTTATTGGATTTATTCTGGTAACAGCAATTGGAGGTGTCAGTTTATCAGTGTTTTACGCTTGTTTTACTGCAATTGTTCAAATAGCAGTAAAACCTGAAATGCTGGGGCGGGTCTTTTCTCTATATTACAGTTTGGCAGTGTTGCCTAGCATTATTGGTTTATTACTAACCGGATTAATTGCAGAAAATTCGAGTGTAAATAGCACATTTATCATAAGCGGATGTCTTGCTATTGCAGTAGGGCTACTTTCGTTTTGTTCACCTACACTCATGCAGTTGGATAAATGATAGGCTTAAATTAATAGTTTAACAAATAAAATCAATAGAAAATGACAAATATAGATATTCAAAAACTTGCAGAAAGACATGGTTTAATGATTTCGGACAAGATGAAATTCAATGAAATGGGAATAGATTTCAAAGTTGGTTTTGCAACAGACAAAGATGAAAATCAATGGTTGTTGCGTATTCCCAGAAGACCCGACCTGGGAGAACAAATTGACAGAGAAAAACGAATTCTTCAATTGGTTACCAGGCATCTTTCTGTACAAGTTCCTGATTGGAAAATTGCAACAGATGAATTGGTAGCGTATCCTTTATTGAATGGGAAACCCGCTTTAACTTATGACGCTGAAACTTACGAGGTTACCTGGAATATGGATAAAGATCGTCCAAATTATACAACTTCATTGGCTAAGGTTTTGGTGCAACTTCACGCTATTCCGAACCAGGAAGTTGAATCAAATGGACTTAAAGTTGCTACACCAGAAAGTCTGCGAAGCGAGATTTCGGAGCGTTTACACCTTGTAAAAACTGAAATTGGTATAAGCTATAACCTGGAAAAGCGTTATCAAAAGTGGATAGATACTGATGCGCTTTGGCCAAATTTTACAAAATTCATCCATGGTGATTTGTATGCAGGACATGTACTTACAGATGCCAATGGAAATGTTTGTGGCATTATTGACTGGTCAACAGCACAAATCAGTGATATATCACAAGATTTTTCGGGACATTATACAGTCTTCGGAGAAGAGAGTCTCAAAGCTTTAATTTTGGAATACCAAAAACAAGGAGGCAGAATATGGGATAAGATTTTTGAACAGTCTGTTGAACGTGCAGAGGCTGCACCCTTGGCTTATGGTTATTTTGCACTGGAAACCCAAGATGAAGTCCATATAAATGGTGCCAAAGCTCAGCTAGGTGTCGAGTAATTTTCAAATTTTAGATTTTTAAGTGACTGTAAAATCAATTATATCACCGATGTGTGAGTAAAAAATAACTAAATTGAAAACCCTAACAGACGCATTCATGCAAAAAAACAAAGACCGCAATTGCGGCCGTATTCGCCAGGACCCAGATTCAACCATGCATCATCCCTCAGATTCGTACCAACCAGCCTTATTTGTCTATTGAATTTGATGAGAAAAGGGCCTGGCGGCACCGAAAAAAGTATCCCTTGTTGATTAAGTCCTGGGTGGACCACTAGGTGAAACCGACGCCCCTCAAAGAATAGGAAACCGGCATCCACTCTACGAAGCACTAAACCTCTGCTTGAGTGCAGGTAATGTTGGCGGTTCGTTGTTTTTTTGCTTGGGCGGTTTGTACTCATTTATATCGTTCTATCAACTTCATAATTTAGTTCAGTTACACCATTGCTAAATTGTCGAGTTGTCGGCAAAAGTTTCAAGTTTATTTTGACATTAATGTCATTATATAGTGAAACACCTCGTCCAAGAATGATAGGGTTTACGAACAACCAAAAGCCGTCTATTAAATTTAGTTGAATCAGCGAATGAGTTGCTGTCGGACTACCAAAAAGTAAAATTTCTTCACCTTTATGTTTTTTGATTTCATTTATTTGGTCAACAATGTTATCACTTATGATCGTCGTGTTTGGCTTGTCTGTGCCATGGAGGGTTTTTGATAAAACGATTTTGTGAACGTTATTATACCATTTTGAATGTTCAATGTCGTGTTTGGTTGCATTAGGTTTGTCGCCAGCGGTTGGCCAATAACCTTCCATCATTTGGTAAGTTGTTCGTCCATAAAGAGCTGTGTCACCATTTTTAATTCGATTTCCAACATAGCCAAATAGTTCCTGGTCAACTTTTGCCCAATTGAGTTCTCCATTTGGTCCTGAAACATAACCGTCAAGAGTTATGTGCATAAATGAAATTACTTTTCTCATATTTACCTTTCTTTTTTTGTTTCTACTCTGTCATTTGCAAGTTGTTATGTTTGCTATCTCGTCTTTTACAATGACGGTCAACGGTTGAGTATTGGCGAAGAAGCGGACTTTTACCACTAAGGTTGATACGAAGCACTATTGTTGATGTTATTACAAATGTTCATCCGAAGCCCTAAACCCGCTTTTTTGCCAATACTTTGTTGTGCCTTCGTTTTTATTTTTCATTCCTAATTACTTTAATTACTTCTTCTAGAGTGTTGTCAATTGAACCGTCTAATTTTGGTAAAATTGGATAATTTGGCTTAACACCATAACCAAACTGTCCCTTGGTTGAATTTGATTTTACATTATTCACAGGAATACGTACCTGAATCATTGAACTAGGTAATTCAAGATCGTAAAAGAGAATTCCATTACATTCAATTTCTGCTCCTCCTGTTTCTTGACCAAACAATATTGCACCGTGTTCTTTTAATTGAGCTGTAACCAAAGACGCTTGGGAAAACGTACCTCCATTAGTAATGATATTTACTTTTCCTTCAAATAAATATTTACTTGGTTTGAAGGTAAATGTAGTGGTTGACCTCCCTTTTATTCTATATTTAGAGGGTTTTAGTGAAAAAGCAAATTTCGTTAACGTATTCACGAATGACATGGTTACGTATTTATTCTTTTCCTTTATAATTTTGGGTCTATTAAGTTTCAAATCGAATTTTGTCGGTGTCAAAAAAGTCAAAAAGTTATTTCCATTTCTAAAGAAACCTCCTGGATTATCTCTTAAATCGATAATTAGATTTGCATCTTTCTTTTGTTTCAAAAATTTAAAAACAGATTCATAGTACTTTTTAAATTCTTTTCTGTCGCTAAAATTATCAATTTTAAGATATGCTAAATTTGTTGTGGAATCGAAACTAAAAGAACTCCAATTGTTCTCAATTATCTTTTTGAAATTAAAAGGTAGTTCAGGTTTATTTATTACTTGCAATTTCTTATTAGTTGGAAGAACGGTTGTCCTTTTTATTTCACTTGATTTTGTTTTGTACTCAATCAAATACTCATTTTGAACACCCAAAATAAACAAAAGGTATGGTCTAAATCTTTTTTCAATCACTGGATATAAAAATGCTTCTGTCAGTCCATCTCTTTCTTGCATTGTTGACATTTTTTGTAAAATATTTTTTGCAGGAATATTATTTATACTTAATATCTCATCGTTGCTATTAAATTGAAAAGAATCTTTTGTCATACTAGAAATAAAAATTCTATCTTCAATTATTCTTACATCAAAAGGCAATTGGACATTTTTCCCATTTACCGAAGTGTACCATTCTTTTGATGGCTTAGCGAACGTATGCCCGCATTTTACTTGTGAGGTAAGTTGGCTTGATAAATAATAAAACTCCAACTCACTAAGGCTGTCAGGTATATTTGATTTTTGTGTTTCATAATATGCCTTAAAATCATTTTCAGCAAGGTATAGAAACGGATTTGGATGGTAATGGATAAGTGATGAATATAAAATACTATAGTCTTCAATGGCTTGCTGTTTCGTTAGTATTTTATCACTGGTCACTGTTGAATTTTGCGAAAATGCAATTCCGTGAACAAATACCGTAATTACTATAAAAAATGTTGTTTTAGTTATTGTCATATTGTTTGTCTTTTTAAAATGAGCCGCTAACGCCCGGCAGCTTTGCGAAGGTGGGGATTTTTAGCACTGAACTTCATTAAATGTACAGAACTTGGATTTAGCACTTCACTTTCGTAGAAGTACTGAACCCCCACTTGCGTGTAGGTGCTGTTAGCGGTAGTTATTCTTTCAGTCTTCATTTAGTTCGTCAATATTGTCTGCTACTTTTTCTGTTTGTCCAGTCTCGTGAAACCACATAAAAATTTCGTCACTTAATTTTTTCCCATTTTCTTCTGTCGGCAGTAATACTAAAAAGTTACCACAACCATTTGAGGCAATTGCAACACCATTATTCGGAAAGTTCTCCCATTCTTTTGCTTGTTTTGTTTCTAAGCCAATATGGTTACAAGTTCTACTAATTCTTTTGTTGTCTGATTTATCAAAAAACGGAAATAATTGCCAATCATCATCTTCTGTCATTAATTCTCCACCATTTTCTTTTGTCATTTTCGACTTGAATTTGTCTGGAAACATTAGTCCGAGTTCTTGCTCCGTTTCATTAATATATTTTATGTCTACTGGAAAAGGCATTGGTCGAGTTATTTTAAGTTGTCATAATCAATAAAGTCCCAAGGAATTTCTTTCTTAAAAGTTTGAATACTTTCTTCAAGCAAGTCTAATGAAATGTCTTGTTGGTAAAGCGTAACAGTCCTTGTGCGTTTTGTGTCGTCACGGAATATTTCAATTACTAATTTGTCGTCACGGTAAATTTCAACGCCAACTCCGTCTCTGTCGCTTACATCACTAGCAATTATTACTCTGTCTTTCGGTAGTGTCATTTGTCAAATTATTGGTGTTGTAGTGTCGTCCGTTATAATTACCGCTAACATCTACATATACGAAACTCAATTGCGGTTATACCTCAATATGAAGTATACCCGCAATTGAAAGGACCGTAGGGGTGTGAAAGCGGAATATTTTGCCATCACATGTTCTGATGCCATAGCGTAAAACCACATTATACGTATTGACTGATTCTTATACAGTAACAAGATAGCACAATGGCCTTAAATCCTGATGTATTTGGAACAATTCAAAATTCGTTTAAGGAATATTTTTCTTACGTCTACTTACCATCCACTTTTTCTGGAAGCTACCAATTTCTATGCTGAAACCGGTTGACGAAGGCAAATCCATACAAGTCAGCCCTATTGGCATATTCCACCAATGCATTGTCGGAAGGCATGTTCAGGTACCTAGGGGAGTGCCTATCCTCCACTGGGCGATAGGCTTTGAAGTAGTTGTCTCCGAAGACGGTTAAGCCTCCGGCCTTTGTTTAGTTGTTACTCAAAGCTTTTTCTGAACTTATAGGTCAACGATTTTTCTCCTTATCGTTTTAAAAATGAATTTGAAAATGATGACACGCAACCCATTCATTTTTGGTAACGTATAAGTCAAAACAAATCAAAACTGACAGATAATGAGAAAGGTACTAGTCAATAGCCTGCTTGTTTTTGCTCTGCTCATCCTGTATTCCTGCAAAAACAAAGAGCTGACGCCGGTCAATAATGTAGATATTACACCCGGTTCAAACGCAATAGGTACTGCCGGTACCCCCTTTGATTCTTCTACCCAAACGCTGGTTTCGCAGGGAGATTTCAAAAACGGGGGTCGTTACTCTACATCGGGCAGTGCCAAATTGTACAAAAAAGGCACTACCTATACCCTGGTGTTTGAGGCCTTTAAGACTGACCAAGGTCCTGATCTACGGGTTTACCTCTCAGAAGATACAGGAGCCCGAAATTTCATCGAACTGGTTGAATTGAAAAATAGCGGCAATTTCTATCTCACGCTGCCCAACAACGCCAAAGTAGACGAGCGGATGTTTGTGCTGGTCTGGTGCAAGCGTTTCTCGGCTCTTTTTGGTTCGGCGGAGTTGAAGGCGTCAGGGCAGATGTAGGGGCTAATTCGTGGATACACACATTGCGAGTAAGTGAGCAAACAGGACTTTTCTAATAAAAAGAATCAAGTAGGAATTAGCTTTTTTTGGGTTGCAACACTGCAATATTTTATCTATTCCTACCAGCCCAACTAAAACTTACTAAAAAGAAACACAGATCGGGGAGGGGCGACGCTGCGATTCCCTTTGACATGCCAGGTAATTTGACGACCATTGGGTAGATTCAGGACCCCAAGTGGCTACTCCCGCTCTTTTCCAGTTTGCTAAGGTTCGTCTGGGTGACCCGCACCATGGTTTTATTAAAAATGGGAAAATCACGCTAAGCATGACGGCTGGTGTTCCGGTACGTGTAGTTAAATTTTGTAAGTAAACATCTTTTTAAATCTGGGGAAGCATAATGAAATAGTACATTGTCATAATTTTTTGTAAACGGCATTAAAATGACCAGGTTGAAATTTCTTTTATTGATCATATTTTTTACCGGTTTCACCACCGACCAGGACGTTCCATCAAAACCAGATGACAGTCGTTTTACCAAAGTTGTGCTGGACGATGATCTGAACGAACCCATGGAACTGGACATTGCCGACGATGGGGTTGTTTACTATATCGAACGAATCGGTAATCTCAACAGTTTTGACCCGAAAACCAATAAGAAAAAGCTGGTTGCCAAACTACATGTTCGCGCCACAGCCGAAGACGGCCTGCTGGGTTTGGCCCTCGACCCCAACTTCACGACCAATCATTGGCTGTACATGTATTTCGGGGACCCCGAACCTCAAAATGAAGGGTATACCAATGTGCTTTGCCGTTTCGAGCTTACAGCCAATGGTTTAATCAACAAAAAAGAAATTTTGCGTGTGCCGTTGCTACACGAAGGGGTCAGCCATTCGGCAGGCTCGCTTGCCTTTGATGCAAAGGGAAACCTCTACCTTTCCACGGGCGATAATACAAATCCCTTTGAATCAGACGGCTATTCACCTTCGGATGACCGGCCCGGACGAGTCCGATTTGATGCTCTCAAATCCTCCGGCAATACCAATGACCTGCGCGGCAAAGTTCTGCGTATTCTTCCTACTATGGATGGTGCTTATACCATTCCCGAAGGAAACTTGTTTCCCAAAGGTACTCCAAATACCCGTCCTGAGATATACGTGATGGGCTGCCGCAATCCGTTCCGGATTTCGGTAGACAGGCGTACCGACTTTCTGTACTGGGGGGAAGTAGGCCCGGATGCCGGCAATGACAGCCTGATGCGCGGCCCCAGAGGGCATGATGAAATCAATCAGGCTCGTCGGGCAGGAAATTTTGGATGGCCGATGTTTGTCGGCAATAATAAGCCCTACTATCGCTACGATTTTGACGTAAAAAAATCAGGAGAACTTTTTGACACCCAAAGACCGATAAACTTTTCCCGCAACAGTACAGGACTGAAAGAATTACCACCCGCCCAAAGCGCCTTTATTTGGTATCCCTATGCTGATTCTCCCGAGTTTCCTGAGCTGGGCACCGGAGGGCGCAATGCCATGGCCGGCCCGGTGTACTATTACGATGATTATGAAAACTTTGCGGGTAAATTCCCTCGCTATTTTGACAAAAAACTTTTTGTGTATGACTGGATGCGCGGGTGGGTCTTTACGGTTAAAATGAAAGAAAACGGAGATTTTGATAAATTGGATCGTTTTCTGCCAGAGACCGAATTTAACCATCCCGTTGATATGGCTTTTTCAAAAAAAGGCGAACTTTACATGCTGGAATACGGTACGTACTGGCGGGCCAAAAATACCGATGCCAGGCTGGTACGGATTGAGTACAATGAAGGTAACCGCACTCCGGTGGCCAAAATTACAGCCGATAAAACTGTGGGAGCAGCTCCCCTGAAAGTTTCGTTTTCGGCCAAGGGCTCCTTTGATTACGATAAAAACGATTCCCTAAAATACGAATGGTTTTTTACCGCAAATACCCCCCAACGTACCGGACTCGATGCAACGTTCACTTTTGCTAAACCCGGTATGTACAAAAGTCGTGTGCGGGTTACAGATTCTAAGGGAAAATCGAGCGAAAACAGCCTGACTATACGCGTAGGTAACGAGCCGCCGACGGTCAGGGTGGACTGGAAGGGGAATCGCTCGTTTTATTTTGGGGAAAGCGAAGTAGAGTATCAGGTCAGGGTATCTGATCGGGAGGACAAAGTTTCTGATCCTAAACGCACCAAGGTAATGCTTCATTACTTGCCCGAGGGCGAAGACGTAGCAGGTATAATGGCTACTGGGGAAGTAACCATGAAGGGCAAAACGCTCATGGAACAAAGTGATTGTAAAGCATGTCACGCTCTTGATGCTGCCTCAGTAGGGCCTAGTTATCTGGAAGTTGCGGCACGCTACCGGGAGGATGACATTCCAAAGCTAACCGATAAAATTATTAACGGAGGGGGTGGGGATTGGACCAAAGACCACGTGATGTCGGCGCACCCGCAGCTGCTGAAGGAAGATGCCGCGGAGATGGTTCGGTACATTCTATCACTAAACAAACCGAGTCCGCAGATTCCGTCAAAGGGAAAGGTAAAACTCAATCAGTCGCAGGGAAGCTATTTTATGATTGCCCGCTACACCGACACCGGAGGCCTGTTAGGGCAGGATATGCTTCGCCTGCGTCCGGCCAAGTTGTATGCGTCAGATGCAGAGATATTCCAAAAAGTAGCAAAGAAAAATTCAGCCGCTCCTGGAACATCTACTATGAGTTTTAATGAAAACGGTGCCTGGATCTGTTTTAAGAATCTGGATTTAAGTGGTTTAAGTACGGTAAAGACCAATTTATACACGCCGAAACTAGTCGGAACGCTGGAATTTCGAATGGATAGCCCATTGGGTCCTATCATTGCCGAAGTTCCGGTCGATGGCAAAGATGTGGAAGAAAAAACCACTACCCTAAGACCAAATTCGGGACTTCATGATTTGTATGTAGTATATCGTGAAACATCGGGAGGAGCCAATATCTGGAAGGCCCTGAATCTTCGATGGCTGGAATTTGGGAAGTAATCTTCGATAGCATCCCATGGTGAAGATCCACGAAACGATCCAAGAATTAAATTTGGTGTTTTGGAAATTAAACGTGGAATTGTTATTGATGGATGAATTGGCCCGTAAAGAACATGAATGTCAGGCTGACCGAACAGGGCCGCCTGGCGGTCGAAGCCCGCCGGCAGACTGGCTTCAACTTCGCTCAGACTGACAAATTTCCTAAACTTTATACTTTCTTTACAAATCTACTCACGTATCAATAAAAAACTCAACTGTCAGATCTAGTGTTGACTAATACACACTATTAGACTCACGAAGCTTGAATTTAGCCCTTCACCTTCTTAGAAGTACTGTACTCACACTTGCGTGCAGATTCTGTTTGCAGTTCGGCCTTTATATTTCAAGGCTTGTTACTCTATACGAAAAATACTTGTCAATCATCTTCATAGCCACACTCGATGGCATTACTTTAAATGCAAAATTTCTCAATAAGATTAGACCAGGGTTAGTGAGTTGTCCCATTCTCCCCAATTTTAAACTCTCATTTACAATGTTTTCAGAACGTGGGTATTGTATTTCTTCATACCGATCAAAAGCCTTTTTGGTCAAACCATATTTTTGAATTGATTTTGCCAAAATATATGCACCTTCCATAGCCATACAACCACCTTGGCCTAAATTTGGCGTTGTGGGATGTGCAGCATCTCCAAGTAAAGTAATATTCCCATTTGTCCAACCTTTTTGAGGTTTTCTGTCTAATAAGCTATTTTTTAAAATGTGCTCTGTATTGTTAATCAAGTCTGCTATGGGATAGTGCCAATCCCCAAAAAGGCGATTAAGTTTTTCTTTGGTGGTTTCAGGCTTGTCATCTTGCATATATACTTCATTACAAGTTGCCCACCAACCATAAACACCGTCTTTGATTGGTACTATTCCAACCCTTTGTCCTTTACCAAAGGTCTCACTTGCATATCCAATGTCAAAATTTGTTTTTACTACACCACGCCAAATATTATATCCCCTGAAAATGGGTTCTCCGTCATTAATGATGTGCTGACGAACTACTGAACGCACTCCGTCAGCACCAATTACAGCGTCAAATACCTGGGTTTCTCCATTATCAAACAACAAACTTATTTGACCGTTTTCAAGGTGAGATAAGTCTTTCAGTGCGTAATTCTTGTATAGTTTTGCGTCAATATTCTCTAAAAGTATCGAGTGTAAATCTGCTCGATGAATGCAAATTACAGGATAGTCGCTTTTCGGTTCAGACTTACTTAAAATAGTGCCTTTGTCTGTTTTCAAATAAACAGTTTTAAATTGACCACTACTCTCTAAAATAGTGTTGAGTAAGCCTAACTCATCCAAAACACAAAGTGCATTTGGAAAAACACTAATTGCTGCCCCAATTTCTCCAAATTGTTCTTTTTTCTCGAAAATATGGATTTCATAGTCCTTAATTGTTAAACAACGAGCAAAGGTTAATCCTGCTATTCCACCCCCTATAATTGCTATTTTTTTCCTTTCTGTCATTGTTATATTTTTTATATGATTGTTGTCCTTTAAGCTGACCGCTAATGGTTTGGTGCCTGGGGAAGAAGCGGATATAAAAGCACTGAACTGTGTTGACAGCACCACACTTGATACGAAGCACAAAGCTAAATTTAACCACAGAACCCCACTTGCGTGTAAGTGCTGTTGGCTGGTCGTTGTTTATTTTCCGTTATGTCGTTCAATATCTTTTATTATCCCTTTCAACATTGTCGGAACAATTAATATGTGAAATGGTCGAACAGGTAAAAAATAAAGTCGCCCAAACCAATTATTAAATTTTACTGTTGTTGAAATAATTAACTTTTTGTTTGTTTTGCTTTCATTTTGTTTGACAATAAACAAAGAAACTCTAAAATTCAAATGCTTATCATCTTCGCCCAAAATTATTTCGTTAGATGTTTTGTCAAATACTTTAAATAGTCCAATTTGCTCCCCTTTTTCGCCCTTAAAATTATCAATAATTTTTTGTCTGTTGGTTATTGTCCCGGAAGTTTTTAGTCCGAAAAGTCCAATCAATTTATTTCTGAATGCAAATAATTTGTCAATCCATTTTGGTCCACTTGAAAAAAATGATTTTCCAATTTCGGTTGTCCCAATATTTTGAAATTTGTCAATATACTCTCCTTGAAAGCTGTCAATATAATCATAAGTCATATTGTTAGTTTTCAGAAGTGAATTTTTAGGAATTTCTGTTTTTATAATTGTCATTAATTTCTAATTTGTCGTTTCGTTTCTATGTCTGTTTTACAAAGACGCCTAAACGGTTGGCAAATGGGTGCAGTCTGTTGGCAAAGCCTAAGCATATTGCACCCATTTGCCTGTTGGGCGAAGTTGATTTTTTTTATTCAATTTCTGCCCAACATCCATATCTACGAAACTCAATTGCGTTTATACCTCAATATGAAGTATACCCGCAATTGAAAGGACCGTGGGGGTGTGTAAGCGGAATATTTTGCCATCACATGTTCTGATGCCATAGCGTAAAACCAGATTATACGTTTTGACTGAATTTTAAACAGTGACAAGATAGCACAACGGCCTTAAATCCTGATGTATTTGGAACAATTTAAAATTCGTCTAATAAAATTTTTCTCACGTCCACTTTCCCTCCACTTTTTCTGGAAGTTACCAATTCCTAAGCTCAAACCGGTTGACGAAGGCAAATCCATACAAGTCAGCCCTATTGGCATATTCCACCAATGCATTGTCGGAAGGCATGTTCAGGTACCTAGGGGAGTGCCTATCCTCCACTGGGCGATAGGCTTTGAAGTAGTTGTCTCCGAAGACGGTTAAGCCTCCGGCCTTTGTTTAGTTGTTACTCAAAGCTTTTTCTGAACTTATAGGTCAACGATTTTTCTCCTTATCGTTTTAAAAATGAATTTGAAAATGATGACACGCAACCCATTCATTTTTGGTAACGTATAAGTCAAAACAAACCAAAACTGACAGATAATGAGAAAAGTACTAGTCAATAGCCTGCTTGTTTTTGCTCTGCTCACCCTGTATTCCTGCAAAAACAAAGAGTTGACGCCGGTCAATAACGTAGATATTACACCCGGTTCAAACGCCATGGGTACTACCGGTACCCCCTTTGACGCTTCTACCCAAACGCTGATTTCTCAGGGGGATTTCAAAAACGGGGGACGTTACTCTACCTCGGGCACGGCCAAATTGTACAGAAAAGGCACTACCTATACCCTGGTGTTTGAGGCCTTTAAGACTGACCAAGGCCCTGATCTTCGGGTTTACCTCTCAGAAGATACAGGAGCCCGAAATTTCATCGAACTAGTTGAATTGGAAAATAGCGGCAATTTTTATCTCACGCTGCCCAACAATGCCAAAGTAGACGAGCGGATGTTTGTGCTGGTCTGGTGCAAGCGTTTTTCGGCGCTTTTCGGTTCGGCGGAGTTGAAGGCGTCAGGGCAGATGTAGGGGCTAATTTGTAGATTTATACAATGACGAACATGTGAGTAAACTTGGCTTTACTATCAAAAAGAATCAAGTTGGAATTAGCCTTTTTTGGTAGTTGTAATACTTTAAAATTATGCCGAACTTTTCCCGATTGTCTCGGGCCTGAGATGGAAACCATCGGATATTGGGTCAACAGCAGATGTGCTTTTTTCCGTTAAGGCTCTCGGAAGCATTTTATCTTGAAAAAGCCCATAGGCAATAAAAATTCCCTTGCTGGGTAAACTCTTCATACAGTCGGCTCGGGGGATGGTTCCGGGAATTTGAAAGTCTGCTGGGTGAATTATACTCCGATACGGATCTTACATCGTTCAGGACCGGATCGGTGTTTCAGATGATTGATTATCCCTGCTGCTGCTTCATAGGCCACCACTACCGGCTACATAAATGAGAGGTTTAAATCCGAGCTGACACCCAGTTAAACACTTTTATTTATTTCGCTTTCCACCACAAAATCGTGCAGGTACTGGGTAGGGGTTTTACCGAACTCTTTTTTGAAGGCTTTTGTAAAATAGGATTGACTCTGAATCCCCACCCGTTCCATGACTTCTGTGATCGAGACGTTTTCACAAACAATCATCTTGGCAGCGGTTTTGAGACGAATTTTACGAACGAAATCACCCACAGGTTGACCCGTCAGGCTGTGGATTTTGGTGTAGAGCTTGGAACGACTCATACCTACTTCACGAGCAATGTCCTCAATTTCAAGTTCGGTATTGTCCAGATTTTTCTCTACAACTTTGATTATCAAATCAATAAATTCTTTATCACGCCTGGTAGTTCCTACTTCCCGGGCCTCCACGAGCGCATCGTGTGCATAGAGTTCTTTGAGTTTACGGCGACTTTCGAGCAGGTTATTAATGGTTATTTGGAGTAATTTAAAACTGAATGGTTTAGTCAAATAGGCATCAGCCCCTGATTCAGAACCTGCAATTTTACTTTCATCGGAGGTTTTAGCAGTTAGCAGAATCACGGGGGTGTGGCTGGTGTCCAGATTGTCTTTGATGCGTTGGCACAGCTCAACGCCGTCCATTTGGGGCATCATGATGTCGCTGATGATGAGGTCGGGAAGTTCTTCCTGAGCCAGGTTCCACCCCGTCAGTCCGTCAGTCGCTTCAATGACGTGGTATTGCCCCATAAAACTATCGGCTAGGAAATGCCGTAGTTCGTCATTATCCTCTACAATGAGGAGTTTTTTGATCTGGGATTTGTCATTTTTTGGTTGATTTTCAGAGATTAGCTCAAACGTTTCTTCCAGAGACTGCTTAGTTTCGAGGGCTTTAATAGAAGAATCATCAAGCTGATAGTCGGGTACGGAGAGGAGTTCTTCTGGTTTGAAATGGGAAGAACCCACCGGAATCCCAACCAAAAATTCAGTCCCATGACCAAGTTGACTACTGATTTTGATGACTCCCCGATGCAACAAAATCAGACTCCTGACCAGGGAAAGCCCAATTCCTGAACCCAGCATCTTTTGTTTTTCAGCTTCGGTAACCCGGTAATATCGGTCAAAGACGTGTTCGAGGTCTTGCGAGGGAATCCCCATACCATTGTCCAATACCCGAATCCAGGTGTACTCTCGGGTATTTTGTAAAACGCCGATCTGATGTGTATGCTCAAAAAATGGGGTTGAGGAAGTGGTTGTTTCGACCAGAATACTTTTGTGCGCGTTGGTGTATTTGATGGCGTTGGAAATGATATTGACCAGAATTTTTTCAATGATACTACGGTCTATCCAGAGTCTTAAATCCTGAGTGGGTAGTTTTAGCTGAAAGTTAAGGTTTTTCTCGTCTGCCACTTCCTCAAATTCGGCACAAATGTCGGTCAGAAAAGGGTTAAGAAAGGTTTCGGAGGCACGTAGTTTTGTAACACCCGCCTCCGCCTTACGGAAGTCCATTAGTTCGTTAACCAGGGTAAGCAAGCGACTCGAACTGCGATGGATTATCTGATAATATTTGGTACGGGACTCCTCACTCATGGGTTCGTGCAGAAGCTTTTCAACGGGGCTAAGGATCAAACTCAGCGGCGTACGAAGTTCATGGGAAATATTGGTAAAAAACTGCAGGCGCATCTGATGAATCTCCTCGGATTTGCGCTCTTCTATTTCTTTGATTTCAAGATTGTTTTTTAATCTAAACCAGCGGATCTGGTACTGATAAATAAACCAGATAAATATGACCAGAAGGGTAAGATATAGTAATTGGGCAAGGATAGATTTCCACCAGGGAGGGGTTACAACAATTTTGAGTAAGGTAGGTTTTTTGAGCCAAACGCCATCGTGATTGGTGGCCAGGAGTTGAAAGGTATACTCGCCATAGTCAAGGTTTGAATATGCAGCCTGCGGATTGCGGCTATCGGTTTCTATCCAATTTTTATCAAAGCCCAGCAACTGATAGCGATAGCGGCTTTTATCTGAATTGGCAAAGTCCAGGGAGGAGAATTTAAGGATAAAATTATTTTGCAAATAGTTTAAATTCAGTTCGTTAAGATTCGCGATTGACGCAGGTAGCTCTTTGAATGGTTTGTTATTTACCCATAAATCACTCACCACCACATTCGGCACAAACTGGCTTCGTTTGATTTGGTTGGGATAGAAATAGTTGAGGCCATTCACGCCCCCAAAATAAAGTTTGCCGTCTCGTCCTTTGGTAGCTGCCCCTATTTTAAAAACGTTACCCTGCAGTCCGTCATTTAGGTCAAAGTTTATAAATTCACGGGTTTGAGGATTCAGCATCGAAAGGCCCTTGCCCCCCAGCCACAGATTGCCCTGATTGTCCAGAAGCAGTCCTTCTACATCGTTGGAGGGTAGTCCATCTTCGGTCGTAAAGGATTCGGCCTCGTAGCGGCCATTTCCAAGTAAAGTAACCTTGTTGAGTCCGCCCCCGATGGTGCCTACCCAGAACGTGCGTTCATCAGAACGAACAATAGGCCATATAAAATTTGAACTCAGACTTTTGGCATAGCTGGCACTACCATGGTAATGCAGCACACGGGCAATGTGGCCGTTAGGTTGAAGAAAAATGTGGTCAAGGCCTTTGGTTGTCCCCACCAACACTTCAGGTCGCAGCGGGTCGGTATAAATAAAGGTTACTTTGGAACTGCTGATGCCGTTTTTACCTTCATAAATCCGCTCTACATCAAAGGTGCCATTGTTTTCGATGATTCGGTTGAGTCCATTGGCCCACGAACCCGCCCATACCTGTCCAAAAACATCGACTGCCAGTGAATATATCACATTGTTGGTCAAAGAATTAGGGGTATTTGGAAGATGTGTCAGGTGCTGAAAACGATTGTTTTCTATTAGTGAAATGCCCGCTTCGGTTCCAACCCAAATACGTCCTTTTTTATCTTTCGCAATGGAACGTATATTGTTGCTGATCAAACTATTGGAATTGCCCGATTGGTGTAAATATTGGGTGGATTTTTGCTGCTTAAAATCATGATAGATCAACCCGGCATTACGGGTGCCTATCCAAAGATTCCCCGTCAAATCATCTTCCAGAATAGCCCGAATGTAGTTGGGGTTGGTGCCCGCCGGATTTGTAAACTGGCTAAGATTGAGCGTATAAAATGGCTTTGGGTTAAGATCCATAAGATTAACTCCGCCGCCGTAAGTGCCCGCCCACAGACAGCCGCTTGCATCGGCAAGTAAATGGCTTATGTGACTGGAAGAAATAGTTTTGAGGGCAGGAAGATCCACAAATTCACCCGCCTGAAGGCACAACAAACCAACCGGCGTACCCAGCCAAATTCTATTTTGCGAAGCTACTATTGAGCTCACGGGTACCGATAACTCCTCACTAACAGAAAGTTTTTGTGAAGCAAATGGAATAACGTTTCCCCTCAATACGTTCGCCTGAAAAACAGGGTTCTCGCAAACCCAAACCCGATTGATTCCCCCAACAAAAAATCGGTTGTGCTGAAAATGTAATGATTCAATTTTTTGAATGGGCTGACTGTCGGCTGATTGCAACAAAACCGGCTGCAAATCAATCGCTTTACTCTGTTTTGAAATCCTGAATACGCCTTGATTTCCTCCTATCCAGACATTGCCCGAAGGGTCAAGAGCCAAGGATGTACCAACAAATGTTTGGGGAAAGTTTACCTTCAAGGCTTTGATTTGACGGGCAGAGCGATCAATTTGCAGCAGAAACACTTTCCCTTCCCGAATCACCCAAACCAGGGAGTCCGTCCAGGCCAGAATAGTACTGAGAGAGTTGGTGATGAGTGCTTTTGTGGACGCATCTTTGGCTTCGAAGGTGATGAATTTTTCGGTACGAAGGTCAAACTCAGCCAAGCCCCCCTGGGTGGCCATAAAAATAGATGTTTTTTGCAAACTAAGCTTATTAATCCGGTTAAGATAAACGTTGTTGAAGCGCTGCTGACTACTTATGTATGATTTTATTTCGTGACCATCGTAGCGATTCAGGCCCGCCAATGTAGCAATCCACACAAAGCCATTTTGGTCTTGTACCAGGTCGGTCGCATCGGTATGCGTAAGTCCCTGATCAACGGTCAGTTAACGAAAGACCTGCTTGACCTGCTGGGCCGTAGCGAAGCTTTGACAAAATATAATTAGCAAACAAAGGAAACGTTTCATCAAAAAAGGATTTAATCTAAAAGTATAAAAAAAGGGAAACCCCGACAACCGATTTAGCCGTCAGGGTTCCTCCCATTCACTTTCAATGTACCTATGCCTTTTCGATGCTCAGGCGGTACAGTTTTGCGCCGTGGGCAGGAACTTCTGCCGAAATTGTTTTTTCTTCTGTTCCGGCATCCTGTTTTTTCCATAAATCCCTGACTTTGAAGTTCCCCCGCCAGTATTCGAGTTCAAAGTCAAAAGATACAGTATCGGGTTTATCACCCAAATTGAAGAGGGCTACATATTTATCGCCTGACCTGGCATCGGTAGCGACCCATACGCGCTGCGTTTTGTTTTGCACTACCTGTCGGTTGTCGGTACTGAACTGATTGACGTTCAATACTTCTTCATTTTGAAATAAGTTTTTGACCGTTTCCATCGGTGTACTGAGCGGATCGCCGCCCCATATCAGCGGAGAGCGGGCAATACACCAAAGTGTCATCAACGTATATTGCTCAGCGGTCGTAAACTTGCTCATACGCTCAGGGCCATGCGGGCGGTTGTTGAGGGATAAACGTCCAATCGGAATCATATCTGCATCGGGCCAGTGATCTTCACGCGTATGAGGCGACCACGCATTGAGCAAATCGAAACTATGCTTTAAGTCTTTCCAGTCATCCCAAAAATCAGCCGAAACCCGCCACATATTTGCGTTTTCGAGTAGGTGCGATGCCTGCGCAAGGGGGGCTTCTCCGCAGGAAAGCGACAGTACCATGGGACGACCACATTTTTCAATGGCCTTACGCATCATTTCGATTTCGCCTTTGTGATAAGGCGGGTACATGGTGTCATCCGCTTTGATAAAATCCACCCCCCAGGCCGCATACAATTCAAAAATAGAATCGTAGTAGGCCTGAGCGCCGGGTTTGGTGGGGTCAATGCCAAACATGTTGTTGCACCAATTGCAGTTGTCCCAGGGTTCGGCAATATCTTTGGCGCGATAGCTTGTACCTTTGATAGGCGTATTTTCGTAGTAAGCCTGCCGAGGAATCCCCCGCATGATATGAATCCCAAACTTCATCCCTTTTTTGTGTACCAGATCAGCCAATGGCCTGAATCCCTGGCCCTTATCTGCCGAGGGGAAACGTTCTACGGAAGGCAGTAAACGGCCAAACTCATCCATTACCAGCTTATCTATGGGTGATCCGTCGGCATTAAGCCTGATATCAGGGTGACCAAATCTACGGTTAGGGTTGTTCCAATTGCCCGGGGCATGATTAAACCAGATATAATCAATGACTGCATACTCCCAGCCATACTTTTTAAGATGGCTATCCATAAAATCCACTACATCCCGAAACTCTTTCTCATTGATTCGGCAGTCATAGGCATCGAAACTGTTCCAGCCCATTGGTGGGCGAGGGGCAATACGTTTGGGATCGGTTGTAGTCGTTTTGTTCTTTTTTTCAACCTCTGTGGTAAACCCCAAAGCGGTAGTACTTACCGCCAATGTGGCCAATAGTTCTCTACGTTTCATATTTTTCTTATGGTTTCACCTGCACGTCCCGTTGGGCAGAGGGGTCTAATGTGAATAATGATGTAAGTTCAAAAGGGCGATGTGCCTGCGACATCAGCGATTGCATTTTCTGTACTCTTTCCGGGTATTGTTTGGCCAGATTCTGTAATTCGGCAGGATCGTTGGTTAAATCGTACAGCTCAAAAGTGGTTTTTGTGGCATCGTTGGTATTCAATTTGATACCTTTCCAGTTTTGATGTAACACGGCCTGCTTACCTCCTTCTTCGTAAAATTCCCAGTAGAGGTACTCGTGCGCGATTTGATTCTTTTGTCCAAGCAGCGTGGGCAGGAAAGAGATACCATCAATCCCCGCAGGTTTGGGAACATTGAGCAAGTCGCAGACGGTTGGAACATAATCCCAAAAGGCAGAAACATGACTCGAAACCGTTCCTGCTTTAATTTTGGCAGGAAAGCGTGCAATCATTGGTACATGAATACCCCCTTCATACAAATCTCGTTTTTTGCCACGAAAAGGTCCGTTACTATCAAAAAACTCGGCGGAATGCCCGCTCTCGTTGTGGGGGCCGTTGTCACTCGTGAAAATGATCAGGGTATTTTCGTCCAGGCCGGTTTCTTTTAATTTTGCCACAATTTTCCCGACCGATTCATCCAGTTTTGCCACCATTTCGGCAAAATCTTTTTCAACATCAGGCCAGTTTTTACTATCAAAACGTTTGTGATCAGGTACTTCCATTCCTCCCACCTTAAACTCACTATTGCCATGTGGCGTATTGATGGCGTAATAAATAAAAAAGGGATTGTTGCGATTTTGGGTAATGAATTGCCCTACTTCACGGTCAAATTCATCAGGAGCGTATTTGGCTCGTTCCTTGGCAAGCCCCACTCCTTCGGGAAAGTCGCCTTTGGGTATAGTCCCGGTTTTGTTACCTTCAAGGATTGTTTTCTTTCCGTTTTGATACAAAAATTCCGGATAAAAATTGTGCGCGTGCCACATATTTACATAGCCGTAGTGGTAATCAAATCCGTGCAGCAGCGGGTCGTTGGGTTCAGGAGCGTTACCCATGCCCCATTTTCCGATGCATGCGGTTGTATATCCAGCCTTTTTGAATACTTCGGGTAAAGTAGTTTCGGCAAGCTGTAGAAGTTGACCTTTGGGCTGATTGCCCCGTACCGAGCCATGCCCCACATGCTTACCAGTCATCAAAGTGCCTCGGGCAGGAGCACATACCGGAGCACCCGCATAATGTCGGGTAAATAACATTCCCTCCTGAGCCAGCTTGTCAATGTGCGGAGTTGTGTACAACTTTTGACCGTAGCAACTCAAATCACCATATCCTAAGTCGTCGGCCAGTATCACAATGACGTTGGGTTTTTTAGGAGTTTGTGCCCATGCACTTCCGACGCTTAGTAACGAAAGCAGAAGTAGTAGTTTGTTTCTCTTCATGTAAGTCATAATAATTTTATCAAATGCAAAGATTTAAATAAATCCTTCCATCCTCTTGGTTTTAGATTCTATCCGTTTGGTTCCAAAATCCAAAACTTACATTTTGGAGGTCATAATGGCTATTTTTGGTCATTTTGCCAATTGAGCAAAAGGTTAGGAAAATCAAGCCAATCGCTGATTGGGGTATCATGATAGTTTTGCCGACATCAACAAGTAGGAGGATATATCGATGGCAAAATTTACTCTGGGAATTGATTATGGTACGGATTCGGTACGGGCTATCGTCGTCAATACCGACACTGGCGAAATGCCTGGTTCGCATGTTGTAGAATACACGCGCTGGAAACTAGGTCTTTACTGCAAGCCCGAAAAGTCGCAGTTTCGTCAGCATCCGCTGGACTACCTGGAAGCTCTTGAAAATGTCGTTGCAGGAGTATTAGCAGACCTGGACGAGGATGTTCGCCGGCAGATCGTAGGTATTTCAATTGATACCACCGGTTCCACTCCCGTAGCCGTTGATGAAAACGGTACGCCCCTGGCGCTATTGCCTGAGTTTTCCGAAAATCCCAACGGTATGTTTATCCTTTGGAAAGACCACACCGCCAACCGGGAAGCTGAAGAAATCAACCATTTGGCACATCATTGGGATGTGGATTATACCAAATACGTCGGCGGTATTTATTCATCAGAATGGTTTTGGGCAAAAATCCTGCATACGCTGCGCCATGATGAAGACATTCAACGGCATGCTTACTCGTGGGTTGAGCATTGCGATTGGATTTCGGCGGTTCTGACGGGGAATACCAATCCCAAAACGCTTAGACGCTCTCGCTGTGCCGCAGGGCATAAAGCCATGTGGCACGCAGAGTTTGATGGCCTGCCCTCCGAGGAGTTTCTGGTCAAACTCGACCCCAAATTAGCGGGTTTGCGCCAGCGGCTATTTGAGCAAACCTTCACCTCCGACCAAAGGATGGGTAAAATTTCGGTGGAATGGGCCGAAAAACTGGGGCTTTCGCCGGAGGTTGTCATTGGTGTTGGGGCGTTCGATTGCCACATGGGAGGGGTTGGCGCAGAGATTCAGCCTTTTGATTTTGTACGGGTGATGGGTACCTCTACCTGCGATATGCTCATTGCTCCTGTTGAAGAAATCGGGCATCTGCTGATCAAAGGAATATGCGGGCAGGTAGATGGTTCCATAGTACCAGGTATGCTTGGTATGGAAGCGGGGCAATCGGCCTACGGGGATTTTTACGCCTGGTTTCAGAAAATTATCACCAAGCCCGTGCGTGAACTACTTGGCAAGGAGGCTGCTGATGAGTTGGCGCAAAAACTAATCCCGCATCTTTCTGAAAAAGCCTCCCAACTGCCTGTTACCGAAGGCGACCCTGTGGCTACTGATTGGATAAATGGCCGCCGAACGCCCGATGCCAATCATGCCCTGAAAGCTACTTTCACGGGTTTGAATTTAGGAACAGATGCGGTCAAGATTTTTAAAATGATTGTGGAAGCAACGGCCTTTGGTTCAAAAGCGATCGTAGATAGATTTATCGAAGAAGGTGTACCCATCAAGCAAGTGATTGCCATAGGAGGTGTGGCCAAGAAATCACCTTTTGTAATGCAGACCCTTTGTGATGTGCTGAATATGCCGATCAAAGTAGTAGCCTCTGACCAGGCCTGTGCGTTGGGGGCGGCCATGAATGCCTCCGTTGCGGCGGGGGTTTATAGTACCATTCAGGAGGCACAAAAAGCGATGGGTTCGGGTTTTGATGCTCATTATCTGCCTCGTACGGCTCAGGTAGAAGTGTATCAAAAATTGTATACGAAGTACCAGGCAATCGGAAAGTCTCTTTAATTATGCGTAACCACTGAGAAGTTAAGCTGTTGGTAATCAAGTCAATGGTATGTAAAACATCAATTATTATGTTGGAACAATACGAAATCTGGTTTGTCACGGGTAGTCAGCACTTGTATGGAGAAACCACGCTCCGGCAGGTAGACGAACACTCTAAAATTATCGCCAATTCGCTCAACGATTCTCCCGTAATGGCGGTTCGGGTTGTATTCAAACCCGTGGTGAAAACGCCTGAGGAGATCACGGCAATTTGCAAAGAAGCCAACGCCACACCCAACTGCGTGGGTATCATCGCCTGGATGCACACGTTTTCACCCGCCAAAATGTGGATTTCGGGTTTGAATGCGCTTCAATTGCCCCTTCTGCACCTGCATACGCAATTCAATCGGGATATTCCTTTCGATGACATTGATATGGATTTCATGAATCTGAATCAATCGGCCCACGGCGACCGTGAGTTTGGCTTCATCATGAGTCGAATGAGACTAAACCGAAAAGTGGTGGTGGGGCATTGGCAGGCAGCATCGGTGCTCGAAAAAATCAATGTTTGGTCGAGGGTAGCGGCGGCAAAATACAAAATGCAAACCATGAAAGTGGTTCGTTTTGGCGACAATATGCGGCAAGTCGCCGTAACCGATGGTGATAAAGTGGCCGCCGAAATGAAGTTTGGTTTTTCGGTCAATACGCATGGTGTGGGCGATTTGGTGCAAGTAATCAATCAGATTTCGGATGCTCAAATCGAAAGATTGATACAGGAATACGAAGATACCTACGAGTTACTGCCAACGATTCTGAAGGGTGGAGCAAGGCGGGAATCGCTCATCGAAGCTGCCCGTATCGAACTGGGCATCAGAACCTTTTTGGAAGATGGAGGTTTTTCGGCCTACACCAATACCTTTGAAGATTTGCACGGCATGAAACAGCTGCCGGGCGTTGGCTCGCAACGCATGATGGCCGCAGGCTACGGCTACGGGGGAGAAGGCGACTGGAAAACCTCGGCCATGGTGCATATTATGAAACTTATGGCGAGCGGTATGAAAGGTGGCAACTCGTTTATGGAAGATTACACCTACCACTTTGACCCCGTCAATCCGATGGTTTTAGGCTCTCACATGCTGGAAATCTGTCCGAGCATTGCTGACGGGAAGGTGAAATGCGAGTTACATCCACTCGGGATCGGCGGCAAAGAAGACCCCGTGCGATTGGTGTTCAACGGGGCCGCAGGTTCGGCATTGAATGTGTCGTTGATTGACATGGGCAATCGCTTCCGCCTGTTGGTCAATGAAGTAGAGGCAGTGGAAGTAACTGAAAAATTCCCCAAACTCCCAACCGCCAGAGTGCTTTGGAAACCTCAACCGAGTATGGAAGTTGGCCTGCAGGCCTGGATTTTGGCGGGTGGAGCGCATCATACCGTTTACAGCCAAAATCTAACCACAGAATACCTTGAAGATTTTGCCGAAATGCTTGATGTAGAATTGGTTGTGATTGGGAAAGATACGTCGATCAGAACCTTGAAAAATGACTTAAAACTCAGCGAAATCTACTACAAATGAACGGCTTTCAATCACTAAGAGAAGAATGTTACGAAGCCAATATGATGCTTCCGAAGCTGGGATTAGTGCTTTTTACATTTGGTAATGTCAGTGCTGTGGATAGAGAAAAATCTGTTTTTGCCATCAAGCCAAGCGGTGTGCCGTATGATGCATTAAAACCAGAAGACATCGTTATCATGGATTTTGATGCCGTTGTAGTAAATGGCAACATGCGCCCTTCGTCAGATACCAAAACCCATGCCCTGCTTTACAAAACCTGGGATGACATCGGTGGAATCACCCATACGCACAGCACCTACGCAGTGGCCTGTGCACAGGCAGGAATGGATATTCCGATTTTTGGGACCACCCACGCCGACCATACCCACCGGGATATTCCCTGTGCAGCGGTATTGAGCGATTCCATGATTGAGGGTGATTATGAATTCGAAACAGGCAATCAAATTTTTGGGTGTTTTGAACAAAAAAACCTTTCTCATCAGGAAATGGAAATGGTTTTGCTCCAAAATCATGGTCCGTTTACCTGGGGAAAAACAGCCGAAAAGTCGGTTTATAACGCCGCAGTATTGGAAGAAGTAGCCCAAATGGCCATGCTTACTTTACAAATCAACCCAGCTACACCAAGACTCAAAGACAGCTTGCGACTCAAACATTATGAGCGAAAGCACGGTAAAAACGCCTACTACGGGCAAGGATGCTAAAAAATGACTCACCCAGATTAACACATTAGTTATGAAGTTTTTTATTGACACGGCCAACCTGGCCGATATTGCAGAAGCAAATAGCCTTGGGGTCCTGGATGGTGTAACGACCAATCCATCACTCATGGCCAAGGAAGGGATTTCGGGTAATGAAAATATTCTCAATCATTACAAGGCTATTTGTGAAATTGTGGATGGTCCCATTTCTGCCGAAGTCATCGCAACGGATTTTGAAAATATGATTCGGGAAGGTGAAATACTGGCCGATTTGCATCCAAATATTGTGGTTAAAGTTCCCATGATTGAGGAGGGTATCAAAGCGATTCGCTATTTCTCAGATAAAGGAATCAAAACGAACTGTACGTTGATTTTTTCGGCGGGTCAAGCACTCCTGGCGGCCAAAGCCGGCGCTACTTACGTTTCTCCTTTCATTGGTCGCCTGGATGATGTATCGGTGGACGGTACAGACTTGATTCAGCAAATTCGGACGATTTTTGATAACTACGGTTTTGAAACCCAAATTCTGGCCGCTTCCGTCCGCCACTCCATTCATATCATCAAATGTGCCGAAATCGGCGCAGACGTGATGACAGGTCCACTGAGTGCTATTAAAGCATTATTGAAACACCCCCTGACGGACATTGGCCTGGAAAAATTTTTGGCAGACTACAAAAAAGTAAACGGATAAGCCATCCTAAACCTAACTACTGGCATGAAACTTGGCCTCGAAACCCTTGACTACGTTATTTTCTTTATTTACTTCGTCATTGTTTCCAGTTATGGTTACTGGATTTATAAAAACAAAGGCAAGAAATCGGCAGATAGCAAGGATTTTTTTCTTGCCGAAGGCTCCCTGACCTGGTGGGCTATTGGCGCTTCCATTATCGCCTCCAATATCTCTGCCGAGCAGTTTATCGGGATGAGTGGACAAGCTTTTCAGCTTGGATTGGCGATTTCTGTTTATGAATTACTGGGTGCGGTGTCGCTGCTGATTGTGGCGGTGTATTTTTTACCGATGTACCTCAATAATAAGATTTACACCATGCCACAGTTTTTGGCTAAGCGCTATGACAATCGTTTGGCTACCATTATGGCGGTGTTTTGGTTGTTTCTGTACATTTTTGTCAACCTTACTTCGATTATCTATTTGGGGGGACTGAGCCTTGAAAAAATGACCGGATTCAGTTTTATGCCCTGCGCCATTTTTCTGACCGTATTTGCGGTCATTATCACGCTTGGAGGTATGAAAGTGATTGGATATACCGATGTGATTCAGGTGGTTTGTTTGGTATTGGGCGGGCTGGCCACTACGTACTTAGCGCTGGATCTATTGTCAGTCAAAGTTGGTACAGGGTCAGGAATTCTGGAAGGATTATCCCTGATCCGTCAGAAAGCCGACAGTCACCTGCATATGATTTTTGAACCCGGAGAGTACCTGGTACACGATGGCAAAGGTGGTTTTATTGACGCCTACAATCAATTGCCGGGCGTTATGATGTTTATCATTGGAGGGCAGTGGGTCAATAATCTTAACTACTTTGGCTGCAATCAGTACATGACCCAGCGGGCGTTGGGTGCTGACATCCACACCGCTCGCAACGGGGTCCTCTTTGCCGCTTTCATGAAGATGCTTATGCCTTTTATTGTAGTGTTGCCAGGTTTGGCGGCTTACGTATTGTTTCAGGAAAATGCCGATGCAAGCATTGTCAATGGAATTACTTCCAACGGGGTGGTAAAACCAGACAACGCCTACCCTGTACTACTTAACCTGCTTCCCGTGGGCTTAAAGGGATTAGCATTTGCAGCTTTGACTGCAGCCATTGTGGCGAGTTTGGCAGGAAAAGCCAACAGCATCTCTACGATTTATATGCTCGATATTCATACCAAATATTTCAACCCTGATCTTTCCGAAAAACAAACCATTTGGACCGGTCGTGTAGCGATTGTAGTTTCATTTTCTATTGCGCTGGTAATCAGTCCATTGTTAGCCAATTTTGGACAGGCCTTTGAGTATATTCAAGTTTATACCGGTTATATCTCACCCGGTATTTTGAGTATTTTCTTGCTTGGTTTTTTCTGGAAAAAAGCTACCGCCAATGGTGCCCTGACGGCAGCGGTATTAAGTGTGGCGTTGTCGGCTTTAATTGCCAGGCAATACCCCGATTTCCCGTTCTTAAATCGTATGGGGGTTGTATTCTGGATTTGTTCACTCGTGCATATTACCATTAGCCTGATTCAATCCAAAGGCAAAGACCAGGTGAACGCCTTTAAGGTGGATAAAGAATGGTTCAAAGTTACGCCTACCTTTCGGTTTGGCACAGTAGCCATCATTGCTCTATTTTGTATCATTTACTGGATTTTTTGGTAGAATATATGGCAAATTTGATAAACCTTCCCGTCTTTACAGATGATAGCGGAAATCTGGCCGTAGTGGAAAATATTCTACCCGAAACCATCCGGCGGATTTTTTTCATTGAAGGTAAACCCCTTAAAAAAAGAGGAGGGCATCGTCATAAAAAGACAACTCATTTGTTGATTTGTATGATAGGGAGTTGTAAGATACATGTAAATTCCGGTAGCACGGAGTTTACATATTTGTTGAGAAGTAAGCAGCAGGGATTACTGATACCACCAGATGATTGGAGAGAGATGTTCGATTTTTCAGAGGATTGTATATTGATGTGTATCTCAAACAGTTATTACGATGCAGATGACTATATCTACCAACCCTTTGCTACTCTCCAAGGCGGCATTCCCTCATCGGATTTGGCTACCGGAGGGCCTGGCTGAAACCGAAAAAAGTAGCATTACAAACCTGAAAGAACCAATTTCCCAGGGGAATCGCTTGTAGTTATCTCTACAATATTTTGTGAAATGTACGCTTCAAACCCTACCTTTTTAAAGTTCTGGCGACGATCTTTTAAGGAATATTGTGGTGCAGGAGGCCGTTTGTTTTTCCAATAAGACAAAGTCAAATTGTAATTTTGCACTAAAATGATGCATATAGTATTACTATTTGCATTGTTTTAGTGCAAATAGTAATACTACTCATTTACCCCAACCACAGGTTTGCCCGTAAGTTTATCTACCATCCAGGTGCTGATATTGGCTTTTCTGACTCTCTCTTTGTCTAATTTCTCTAATTTACGGTCGTAGGTATACAGCCCATTCATTTCGTTTTCTACGTCGGTCCATTGCGTATAGACAGCCCCGGATAGCCCGCCTTGCAGGAATTTTTCGGTAATCATTTTGATAAACTTCTCATACTCAGCCGTTGCATCTTCTTTGCCTTTGTAGTTGTAATGAACCCAGGGGCCATCAGCGTCCCAAACGTGTCCTTCGGCTAAATAGCCGATTGCTCCGTACTCACCATTGACCGTAGCACGGCGGTTACTTACCAACGGCAACGACGGCGGACGATAACTGTGGTTGTCTTTGATATGCCCTACCTCAAAATCAAGATTGGGACGCCCGGCATCAATGCCGCTATTGCCTGTTACCAGGCGAGAGGGGTCGAGAGCCATGACATTTGGCGTAATTCTCTCAACATCATACACCCCCCAATGCTCATTAAAAACTACCCAATTGACAATACTCGGATGGTTCCAATGCTGTTTTATCATGGTTTGAAGTTCTGATTCAAACTGAATTTTGTCTTCTTCTGTGCGCTTTTTGAAAGTACTGGGCATATCCTGCCAAACTAAAATTCCGAGTTTATCACACCAATAATACCAACGTTGCGGCTCAACCTTGATATGCTTACGAATCATGTTGAAACCCCAGGCTTTTGTCTGTTCAATGTCCCATTTGAGGGCTTCGTCGGTGGGGGCTGTGTAGATGCCGTCGGGCCAGTAACCCTGGTCGAGAGGGCCGAACTGGAACAAAAAATGATTGTTTAAAGCCAATCGTTGTGTGCCTTTTTCCTGTTTTAGTGAAATTTTTCTCATGCCAAAATAGCCCGTCACTTCGTCAATGACAGTTAAACTATCTTTGATGCTTATTTTGAGATCGTACAAAAACGGATTCGATGGCGACCACAACCTGGGTTCAGGAATTTCTAACTCAAATGGCTGATTGAATTCTCCGGTGGTTTTGCTGATTTCTTTTGTGCCCTCAAAAGCCACCACTTCTACTTTCATTTTATTCGTTACTTTCCCCTCTGGATTGACCAAAATTGTTATTTTTTCGGCATCTATATCTGGTGTTATGTGGAAGTCTTTAATAGAAATTTTGGGTACAGGTTCGAGCCAAACGGTCTGCCAAATGCCCGAACAAGGTGTATAGGCATATTTTTGAGGGTCCGAAAAACGGCTGCGATTTTGTTTTCCATAGGCGATAGCTGCCTCATCGGTCGGGTCAAAAACATTTACAATCAGCTCATTGTCGCCTTCTTCGTTAAGAAAGGGGGTTATATCATACGAAAAAGCATCATATCCACCTTTATGTATGCCTACACAGCGACCGTTGATATATACAGTAGCCTGCCAGTCTACCGCCCCAAAATGCAGAAGAGTTCTTTGGCCTTTCCAATCGTTTGAAACAGAAAAATTTCGGCGATACCAGGCCCTATTGGAGTCAAATTGCTTTTGGATTCCCGAAAGTTGCGATTCCCAGGCAAAGGGAACAAGGATTTTGTCTTTCAATGATTTTTTGAAAGGAACTTCGTCAGATTCTTTGGTCTGCTGAAACTCCCAGGTACCGTTGAGATTTTGCCATTTTTCACGAACCATCATGGGGCGTGGGTACTCACCCAGGACATTATTTTTGTCAATTTTATCCGTCCAGGGCGTGCTGAGATTGTGTTGACCAAAACCCAAACCTGCATCAAACCAGTTCGTAAAAATCAGAACAACTAGTAAATAATTTTTCATCATAAATTTTTTTTTGTTACCATCCACACCCATTGACATTGCTCACGTTGCCGCAAGAATATTGATTGCTGATTTCGGTACTACCACAAATATTCAGATTTACTTTTCCAGTTCCGCCAAGTCCGATTGGGGCAGACATACTTACGTTTTGGGCATTGAGATTCATCACGGCGTCGGGTGATTTCATCAGGAAAAGGGGCAAGGGGTCAGTTCCTCGCACTTTTTGGGTGGATTCGTACTGAACTTTCAAGCCATCAATCGTTACATTTCGCGTTACTTTTCCAGAAGTAAGCGAAGCTGAAAACAAGGCCAAATTGGTATAGCTTTGGTTTTTGACTTCAATCAAAATGTTTTTGAGAGAGTGATTGGTGACGTTATTGTCGTTGCCCCAACCTAACTGAAACGGAGCTCCGTTGGAATTATGCACGATGGTTACATTTTCAACGGTCAAATCACGATACAATTTAATGGCGTCGTCCCAGCAATCAAATTTTGAGTTTTTGACTATCGAACCCGCCCCTGCACTGATGCCGTCAGAGTTGCTGTGGTAGTCGGGTAGGGGCCGCGTGATTCGTACGTGTACGCCGTCCATGATGATTTTGGTACTGAAACTCGTGATGGCATAACTACGGGCATTGGTAATGGTCAAATTCTTGATAAGCAGGGTAGTGGTGTTGGGTGCAGATGAGCTCACCGCACCGTATTTCCACTTTTCACAGTCGTGAACGATGTCATCACCCTTTGCACCGTTCTGGCAGGAAGTGTTGGGGTCCGTTTTGCCATCGGGTCCCAGCGACCAACCTTTGGTGTTGGTGCCAAAGATTTCGCTCGTGGCTCGGTCTTTTCCCTCAATCGCCAAGTTGCCCATGCCTCTGAAACCACCCGTGATTCTGACGTTTTTTTCAATTACCACGGTTTTGATGGCCGCAGGAACAGACCAGTAAAAGCCCTCTTTATCAAGGTCAGCGTTGGGCATATCGCTAAACTGCGTATTGGCGATAAAGCTGACCGTGTTTGAGATTTTATCCCACCTAACCTGCTGTTTTTTAACGCCTTTGGGTAGTTTAAGTTCTATCAAATCGGTATCATTGATGGTCTGAATAGTAGAAGTAAGAGCCGAAGGGGTGTTGTTTTCTGCGGTTTGGCAAGCCAGGAATAGTGAGAGTGAGAAAAGGAAAACCATTATTTTTTTCATGGATTAGAAAATATAGGAGAATATGGTAGAAAGGGCTGGTTTTCTGACCAGCCCTAATTTCTTTTTCACAAAAAATCTCTTATTCCACCACAATTTGAACGCTTTTGATCCTCCGTTCAAGAGGGTATTCACTTGCCGAAATTTCCTCAGGCCGGTTCGTTTGATAACCGTCGCCGCTATACTGCTTGCGGCCTACAAAGGTTGAAACCAACGTGGCTTTGTAGGTACCGGCTTTGGTGTATTTGTATTCAAAGGTCCTTGTGGTGCCGGGGTAGATGTAGCTAAAGGAAAAGCCCTTGTCAAACGCCTTAATCATGTTATCGCCTGCACCTACCCGAATTTCCTGGATATAGACTTTCCCCACATAGTTAAGCAAATCACCGTCATCATCGGTAGTGGCAGGATTATCTGCATTGAGGGTAATTCTGATTTCGTCAATTCCTGCTTTGGCGTTGGCAGTAGGATTGGCAGTAAGCCATGCAGCAATGGCTGCCTGAAGATTGATATTGGTGGCTTGCAGCAACTCCCGGAATGTGCCTGTAAGATATATCGGAGCCGAAGCTTTGCCATCAATTACAAACTGAACAGCATAACGCATCGAAGTGCCCTGCTGACTATCTTTGGTGAATCCATCCGGGAACGACATCCACAAGCTCACAGCATTATTGGCAACTGTATTCAATGCACCTAAACCAGATAATGTTGCGTTGTTGTATCTTAACATGGCTGGGAGTACTGCATTTTCCGGTTTGATGGTCCAGGTAATGGGTTCGTTGGGAACTTCAAAACTTAGATAGTTTGAATTCGTCGAATTAGATACGTCCCAGGCCACCAGTTTACCATCATATATGGTCAAATTCCCTTTGCTGAGGCTCATGTTAGCGGGCAGTGTAGGGCTATCCGGAACGTGCCAAAAGTACTCTTTCAAGTCGGGGAGGCGGGTGGCTACCAGATTATTACGGAGATAGTCCTCGGAAAAGCCTTTCATTTCGACCAGGTTAATACGGCTTTTATCATAATCTTTACCTGCATCGCCGGTATAGATTGAGGAAAGATTAGCACCTGCCCCAACCGTGAAAGTAACCGTTTCACCAACTTTTGTGGTTACTTTATCCACCGAAAAGGGAACATCTACTGCCAGTTCTTCATTTTCGCAACTTGCAAGCAACAAACCTGCCACTGCAAAGAAACATATGTTCTTAAATGATTTCATTTTTTTCATCAGTTTGGTTTTTGAAAAAAAGCCTATACGTGTCAATAGCCAGGATTTTGATTTAGATTGGGGTTTCGGTCAATTTCCGATTTCGGAATCGGGAAATAGGTGTATTTTTCGTCAGGAACACGTAAGGTGTTTTGTCCAAAAGGAGTAGCCGTCAGGTCTCGATTGGTGAGCGGATTCACCGAATTGATGGCCGACTGTACCGCCGAAATCAATCGGCCATAACGTGCCAGATCAAAATAGCGGGCATTGGCTTCGCCGGCCAGTTCGCGCCAGCGCTCATCGAGAAGTTCTTCTCTTAATTCTGTTTGTGAAAAGGTGTTTGGATAATCAGGGACAAAGCCGCTGGTGGCTGGAAACTCTTTGAAATTACGAATCACGGGTGCAGCAGGTACTTCACGCAAACCTCTGAATGCCGAAATCTGGTTGTAATACTTCGTGAGCGTATCTGCCGCATTGGCCGTGAGTGCCGGACCGGGCCTATTACCCACCTTGGCCTGCCGGGAATATACATCACCATACGTTACTTTGAATGGCGAGTTATCAATAATGGTTTTATTAACGCTCAAATCGCTGTAATACACAAAATTACGGGCGCGATCCCGGACCAGATTGGCCGCTTCGATGGCTGAGTATTTTCCATCGACGGGTTTGGTCGTGGTGTTGCCGAGTTCGTTGGCGGCTTCGGCATACATCAGAAGTACCTCAGCATAGCGCATCACGGGGTAGTCGGCATCGTAGGTGGCGTCGGTATAGGTAGCTTGTGAAACAGGATTCCGACGGAACTTCACTAACTTAATGTTTGGCGTTGCTCCCGGTGTACCACCGCCCCAAATCAGGCTAAATGTCGTTTGGCCATTTGGCTGAGTAACCACATCAGCCGTAGAAGGATTGTTTCTGAACGCATTGACATCAGCGATGGTCTCAAACCAATAGGGACGTGTAAACTGATAGGGTTCCTGGGTTTTGAGGAAAATCTCACAGTTGGGACCTTGTCCGTTGGGGCAATCAGAAAGCGAGTTAGCCAGCCGTTTGTCGCCGTTTGCATCGAAGGTACGAAACTCACCATCTTCAAAAGTCCAAAAGCGTCGTACAATATCACCGGGTGAGTTTAGATCAAATGCCGACCAACCGTGGTCCGTTGGAAACGACCCGCCATTGGCACTATTCAGGGTTCCCAAAAATACCGTTGATGAAGCACCTGAGTTATTGACAAATCCTGAATTATTGCCAAGGATGTTAAAATTACCTTTGTCGGTTTCGTTAAATTCGAGAGTAAACAAAAACTCATTGGCTCCGGTATACTGCCTGGCGCGAATAAAGTTATCAGGAAAATAGGTTTTCAGATCATAAATCCCGCTGTTAATAACGACGTTAAGGTTCTCAATAGCCTTGGTGTAATGGCTCGAACCATCCCCCGTTTGGTCTCTGAATTTTTCAATACTGGCCATTTGCAGGTACACCTTACCCAACAGGGCATGTGCCGAGTACTTGTTGGAACGACCCCGATTAACATTTACAGGCAGTACATCAATGGCTTTGCCAAGATCGGCAGCAATGAAGTCGTACACCTTTATTTCCTGTTCCTTCATTTGTGTTCCATTGGAAACGGCATCAATGTCAGCAAAACTCTTGAAGAACTTCTCTATGATGGGCACATTCCGGTAGAGGCGCACCAAATTGAAATAGGACAAAGCCCTTGCAAACAAAGCCTCTCCGGCAATACGGTTCCATTCGGCGCGATCAGCAGCAGAAATATCCTGCTGTGCCAGTCCTGCTTCGGCTTTTTCCAGCACCAAATTAGCAGATGCTATGACCCGGTACTGCGCTGTCCAGATAACAAATGCTTCGCTGTCAGTAGCCTCCTGAGACATACGGGCAATAAAACTGCGAGCACCCGTCGTGCCTGGGTTTGGGACAGAGTAATCAGTTGGAAACCATGCCCAGTACACTGAGCCAACGAAGTTGTCGTTTCGCATGTTGATGTATACCTGCGTGAGCAAAAACTGCCCTTCCTGCGGGGTGGCCCCAAAAGTTTCCAAATCAATATCAGTTTTGATTTCCGGATTCAGAAAGTCCTCATTACACGAAAAGGTCGTAAGAACCACAAGTACGAGGGTAAGAATATGTTTGATTTTTTTCATGTTTCTTGCTTAGTTAATAGTATTGAGAGTTGGAAACCGGCAATTAAAATCCTATTTCAAGTCCAAGCATATAGAATTTGGAACGAGGATATGAGCCCTGATCCAGGCCTGGGGCAAGTTGCCGGTTTTGTCCACGGGCGGCGTTTACTTCCGGATCGTACCAGGAATAACGGCTCAACAAAAAGAGGTTTTGACCTGTGAAATTGATTCTCACCCGTTCGATTTTGTATTGTTTCGTAAATTTTGCCGGAATATTATACCCTAATCGGAGCGTTTCAAGTCGCAGAAACGAGCCATCTTCCACCATTTCACTGCGGGAGAAAGTAGCACCAACTCGGGTCGTATAAATGGCGAAGTAGCTTTGGTAATTCCGATCCTGGTTTTGACGGTTCCAAATTTGATCTACTATATTGTATTGCAGGTTATTGTCTCCCCGCAGGTAGTGCGCACGATTGAGGTTGTTGTTTACTACATCGTTGCCAAAGGACCATCTCAAAAATGCGTATAAATCAAAGCCTTTCCAGTTGAAGGTGTTGCCAATACCTCCGGTATGTTTGGGAAGAGTATAGGCAATTGGCACATACTCTTCGCGATCTATGTTGCCATCGCCGTTGAGATCATAAAAGCCAAATTCCCCCGTATTGTTATCCTGTACTTTGGGTGTAGAGTTGTAGCGTTCGATGTCGTTGTTAATCAGTCCATCCTGAATAGTACCATAGAACACTCCCAGGGGTTGTCCTACCCGTAATATCACGTCGTTGGGATTTGAACCCGTTCCAATCACTCTAAAACCGATTTCAGGTTGTCCGCCAAGGCTCAGAATTTTATTGCGGTTCCAGGCAATGTTGAAGTTGGTCCGCCAGGTAAATGTATTGGATTGAATATTGGTAGATTGAACCTCAATTTCTAACCCCTGATTCCGGATAGATCCCATGTTTTTGATGGCATTGTCGAAAGCCGAATAGGCAGGCAGCTGAATGTCCAGCAGCAGATCACGGGTAACGTTGCGGTACAGGTTGGTCGAAATTGCTAATTTATCATTGAAAAGCCCAATGTCCAGGCCCAGGTTTCTACCTTCGGTGGTTTCCCAGGTAATGTCTGGATTGGCAAACCGATCGCGGGTAGCAACTGCCGTTGCTACTGCATCATTGAACGGATATCCAACCGTACTGAGATTGGCCAGGGCTAATCCTGCATTAATCGGGATTTGGTTATTCCCCGTGATGCCATAGCCCACCCTGAGTTTGAGGGCAGACAAATACGTTTTGGAAAAATCCATGAATTTTTCGTCACTCACGTTCCATGCGGCAGACACTGCCGGAAAGAAGCCCCGTCGATTGCTCACAAACCGCGACGATTCGTCAATACGAGCCGAAGCCGTCAGGATGTACTTACTTTTGAAATCGTATTGCGCACGGGCAATGTAGGACCTGTCGCGAATATCAAAATAAGTAGGTATTGAGATAATGGACGACGCGGCCCCCAACGAAAACTCCCTGAGGACCTCTGTACTGAACTGCTCGTAACGGGTATACACTCTATTGCTGCTGTTTTTACGCAGCTCATATACCATGGTAGCGTTAATTTTGTGATCGCCAAAACTTTTATTGATGGCAATGCGGGGCTGGAGATTCCATCGAATGTTACGTTCTGCATCGATTTCGGCTCTGCCGCGTGTATTGGAGGCCTCCCGCAATATTCCTGACACAAAGAAGTTACGAGTGGTATTCTCTGGAATGAATCCACCTGTAAACGCCAGTTCAAACCAGTCCGTAGGTTTGATGGATAAATTCACAGTTCCCTGAAGCTGATCTTGATTTCGGGTAAGCTCAGTTTGTTGGAGTCGATATTCGGGACTTTCAGGACCCACACCCTGCCCGCCATTATTGATCAACCCTTCGGGGGCGCCCGTGATATTATCCCGGTTAATGAACGGGTTCAGAAACACAGATTGCGCCACAGCGTTATCCACCCGCCAGTCGCCAATGAGGCCGTTATAGGCGGTATTTCCATATTGCAGACGTAAGCCAACCGTCATAAATTTTGAGAGACGCTGATCAAGGTTGAGGCGGGCAGAAAGACGCCTGAATCCGGAGTTTATCAGGACACCGGTTTCGTCGGTGTAGCCCACTGAGGCAAAATAAGATGTACCCAATTCATTGGCCCCCGAGAAATCGAAGTTATAAATACGCTTTCGGGTATTTTGGGTAATCAGATTTAACCAATCGTTTCCATCGGTATTGGTAACCCCGTAGTTGTTTTGAAGTACTTCCTGAAAGTTCACGTCTGAAAAGCCCTCAATCGTTGGGCTGGCGAGCATTTCCCACATACCTGGAAAACCTGGCGAGAGAATAAACTGATTTTGGGCGTAAGAGCGGGAAATCTCGGCACGGTAGAGTGCATAGTCTTGCGGACTCAGGACGTTGAGGCGATTGGCGAAGGTCCCAATGCCTTCATTTACCGTAAAATTAATGCGGGGTTTACCTTTCTTCCCTTTTTTGGTCGTGATTACAATCACCCCGTTGGTAGCTCCTACGCCATAAAGTGCCGTAGCGGAAGCATCTTTCAAAATGTCCAACGACTCGATGTCATTGGGATTCAAGGCTGCCAAAGGGTTAAAAACATCGTTGGCAGAGGTAAGGTAAGGGATATTATCTATTACGATCAGGGGGGAAGTACCCGCAGAAATAGAAGCTGCACCCCGAATGTTGATATTGATTCCCGCGCCCGGTGAGCCGTCATTTGAAATAATATTGACACCGGCCGCTCGCCCCTGCAGAAGTTCTGTGGTATTGACCGGGGCAGTATTCTGTAAGGTAGATTTGTCAATTTTGGAAACGGCACCTGTAACATCTTTGCGAAGAGTTTCGATTCCATAACCTGACACTACCACTTCTTCCAGAGTATTGGCAGCAGCCTGAAGTGTTATTGTCAGCTCGGTTTGGTTACCAATTTCTACTTCCTGTTTCTCGTAGCCAATATAGCTGAAAATTAGGGTAGACGTTTTGGGAACATCAGTCGCAAGCTGAAATTTCCCATTCTGGTCGGTGGTTACTCCTTTGGTAGTACCTTTAATCAGAATACTGACACCAGGTAGACCCTCTGAGGTTTCAGAGTCAAGTACGGTTCCTTTAACCTGAGCATGTAAGGTAGCAGTACATCCTAACCATACCAGCAGGCATGTGCATAAGTAGTTGTAAATTTTTTTCATCGAGCTTGCTTACTTTGAATGTGTGTTCAAAAGTAAATTGATGCTCATGATTTGGTTTGTCTAAAACTTTGTAGATTTTGTTCTATTTTCCAAAGAGGCCTTGTAGTCTTAAAAATCGCATTTTCGCTCTGCTTTTTTTAAAATTTTGCGTTGATTTCGGGCATCCTGCCAGTAGATGCGGATTTGTCAGTGACCCAAAAGTGGATGGAACACTTTGGCTTTTGCAGGCTCGATGAATGCAGGTCTTTACGAATGGTCCCTATTGATTTAATAACTTTGACGATCAAAACTGGTATCATCGTAGTTTTAATCATTTCTGAGTCGTATGTCCTGAGTAGTATCGCCATCAATGATCAAAATCTCTGAAAGGTTTTTGACTTTCTTGTTTCCAAACGTAAGATTTTTAAAGGTGAAGTTACTGACCAAATGGTTTTTGTCATGCCCCATGATGAGGCTTTTGATTTTTTGAGTTCCCGTGTAAGAGATATTTTTGAAGGTCATATCGGCAATACTCCCTTGTTCGGGGTCCCATTTTCCCCATCTGTTGGGTTTGGTGATAACATGAAATACTCGCCAGTCCGAATTATCAATTCTTAAATCTTCAAATAAAAAATGGCTGATGCGGGCTTTCCCGCCATGCACGGCACAAATGACGGCGAGATTTTCGTTGTCCCACGAATGTTCCACCCTGATGATGTCATTATCAATAACCTGGCAGTTGCCAAAATCTTTGGTACCATTCCACGAAATCATAAAAGGAGCCCCGTTTTCCATTTGCCAAATGACATTTTTTCTTGCGATTGTATGGCTTGAATATAATTTGATGGCATCGTCATTGACCTTGAAGAAGCAATTTTCGATGACCGAATTTTCACCTGCCGAAATCCCATCCGTGCTAAACCACCAACCAAGCATTTTTACATTGTTTATGTCGGTTTTTTGTCCCGAAACAGAAATCATGTAGCGAGGTGCGTGAATGATGGTGATTCCTTCGAGCTTAACATTATTGACATTCTTAAAAACCAACATGTGATTGGCGGTGCGAGCAGGGTAGTTTTCGCCGGAAATAATGCCTCTGCCCGACATGGAAATATTCTCTCCGTTTTCGGCATAGAACTGACCTTTGATGTACGCACCACCCGAAATGTACACCTGTTTGTGGCTTGGGATTAGGTATTTATCACCGATTTCGTGGATTCCATCTCCAAAAAAAATGGTATTGGGGTCGTTTTTTGAGGGCACATCGGTTTCGAGTGGATTGGCAAATAGCAGCAAGGGGTGGTCAATCACAATCCCCTGCTGGAATTCAACCGAATAATGTCCTGCCTCCGAAAGTTCAAATTCTGCTACATTTCCTTTAATCTCAACTTTGATGTTTTTGTTTTTGGGTAAAATTTGACAAAATACGATAGTGCCATTAACCTTTGTAACCTGAACCTTTACTTTACCCGAAAAAGAAAAATTTATCCACCCCGTCGTTTTAGACACATTGGTGCTGTGCATCGCACTCATCGTGTAGACAAACGGCTGAAAGATTTGGTCCTGAAACAGCTTCACTTTGTATTCTTTCGAGGGATAAATGAAAGAGTTACCCGAAGAAATGTCTGCCGGGACACTGTATGTCTGAACCTCTGCAAAGGCCGCCGAACAGATGATTACGAATATAAAAAATACTAATTTCTTCATTTTAAGACCTCTATGATTTGTTTGATTTTAGCAATGTTCAGGTTTCTATCCCCTGGAAAATCATATTCCGTCAACCACCAATCTTCGGTAAAAGAGAAAGATTCATTGGGTTTCAGCACTTCAAGCGGACCGATCGGTTCAATTTCAACCATCGTATCTTTGTAGTACCAAATAGAAGAAGTAGCCGCCGTTACTTCGCCATAAACACGGTTGGGATAGATTGGGTATTTTTTGATAAAAAGCAGGTCGTTTGGTGCGGCATAAGCGAGCCAACCTTCTACGTTATCCATCACAAATTTGGGTTGTGACGGGGTATTTTTAATCTCAATGATGTTTTCTTTCACGTTTACATTGGGTTCAGCGGCAGGTTTGAAATCTATCCCATTGAAGGGAGGACGGTATATGCAATAACCTTTTGGATATCGACTTTTTGGGTTTTTGGGGACAAGGGCTATACCCCCGCCCACAGCGAAGGTTCGCCCCCAATGATTGCCTGAAATCTCTTCGTTTGATATATTTTTTACAAGCTGAGTACAACTCAATTGTGTACTATTGGCTTCCAAACGAAATTCCCGAACCATTTGAATTCCAGCCACTGAATCTTTTTTACTAGTAATTCTTACCGTTTTATTGTCAATTATTTCTGGTTTCCAGGCTCCTGCCCAGGTGGTGTTTCGTTTTGGTGTAACGGCCTCCGGTCCAATATCAAACCTTCCTGCTGAGGGTTGGGTAAATCCATTTTTTTCAAGGGTCCATCCGTTTTGGGTGGTATCAACGTACATGATATTTTTACCTGCTATTTCATAAATCAATACTCGTCCGCCCAGGTTTGGTTCAATTACAACCCTTACCTTCTCATTCTTAATTTCGAGACAATTCTCGTAGCCATGGGTACTCATAAAGCGGGTTGTGGTGCCAAGATTTATTCCTTGAAATGGACTTTTGGGGTTGTGAATTTTGATTTGGTCGTTTTCCCAATCGAAGGTATCTATGCAAAGGGCAGGCTCGGAGTATTTTTCAGAACTATGATACACGAGCCCAAATTTACCTTTTTGAAGTTCCACGACTTGATTAGAGAAAATCACCTGGGTTGGTGGTGCAAAGCCATTGATCGTTGGGTATTGGGCTTTGATACCCTCGTCGGCTTCGGCTTCGAGCCATGTATAAAGCGGATCTTGTACTTCACTATATTTTCCGTGAAGTGAATCTGCTGCATAGTGAAAAACCTTTATGATGTAGCCTGCATAAAACTGCGAAAATACCAGGTGAAATTTGCCATCTTTGACATAGAACTGGGGAGCATCGAGGTACTTATATTTTTCGCCCAACGATTTGGGGCCTAAAAACTCAGTTGGTTCGGAAAACGTTTTCCCATTTTCCAAATCAATTTTTACAGAATAGAATCGTCCATCCATCTCAAAAAACACGAATGGCTGTTTGTGTTCATCAAAAACCAACGTAGTATGATTGCTCTCAAACAACATTTTATCGGCGTTCAACACTTGGTAGGGGCCAGTTGCTGAGCTACTGACCGCTATCCCAAATCCCGTTTTTTTGTATGGGTTTTTCAACGAATTTCCACCATTGAAAATCAGGTAATACTTATTGTTGTAAGTATGTATTTCGGGAGCGTTGAAAATATCGTAGAACCAGGATTGTTTTGACAATTTTTTTGTGTCAATCAATTTCCCTGCTTCCTCCCATTTTTTTAGGTTATTGGATTTGTATAGGACCAGGCCCGCCACGTTTTTAGAATGGTTTTTGTAGGAAGTGCCCACCAAAAAGAACGAATTGCTTTCGGGTAACAGGTAAAAGTCTTTCATTCCATAGACATTGAGTCCCTCCCGAATGGGATTATTCCAAACTATTGGTTTCTGCTGCGAGAAAACCGTAGAATGGATGGTAAGGAAGCAGAGTGTTATTCTTAAAAAGTGTTTCATTGAATACAAAACATGTTTAAAATCTACCTGAATGATTAACCAAATGGGCCTTTTTGCTAGCCCCAGGCATTTCGCCTCGTTTGGTAGGTACAAAAGTTTCGTCATAGAAATAGCCCATCAGCCAATCATGATTACCTGGTGTGAGCCTGGCAGGTTCGGTATCTGCGGTTTGCTCCTGCCATTCATCTTTCAATGACCTCATTTCCAGTAATTTCATTTTATAGGCTGGCTTTTTCGAGACATCGTTTATTTGCTGTGGGTCATTTTTCAAATCATATAATTCTTCAAAATTTCTCGGGGCTTTAAAGTTGTCCATCTGTAAATTGGTCAACTCTCCCTTTCTCCACACCTTCACCAGTTCCTGAAAAGAACTGTCACGGTGGTTGTCGCCCGAAGTAGATTGGGGGTATTGCGGACGGGCATTGTAGATATACAGGAAGTCTTTGGTACGGACCATTCTTTCGTAGGCTTCATAGTCATGCCAGTTGTGCTCGGCAAAAGCGTAGGTACGGAATTTCTCCGCTGGGTTTTTCAATACGCTCAAAAAGCTTTTGCCCTGCACTGTTTCCGGAATCGGCAAGCTGGCAGCTTCAAGAAGTGTGGGCATGATGTCTATGGCACTTACGATTGATTCTGTTTTTTGATTCCTGGCAATGTTTGCACCGTCCCAACGTACTATAAACGGGGTTTTGATACCGTCGTCGTACAGACGGGTTTTACATCTCGGAAACGGCCTGCCATTATCAGCCATCACTACTATTATAGTATTTTTGAGCAAAGCATTTTCTTCCAAATGAGCCACGACTTTACCTACATACGCATCAAATCGGGTGATTTCGTCGTGGTATTGTGCAAAATCTTTTCTGGTAGCTTCTGAATCAATCATGTAGGGTGGTACCACCACTTTTTCAGGCTTGTTGGTGCCTGTATACTCGTTTGTTCCCCAAAGTCTGTGGGCATCGTGCGATGCAAACCACATAAAAAATGGTTTTTCTTTCGGTCTGTCAGCAATGCTCCTAACCCAGTTGTTTTCGCCACCATCGCCGTTACCACCTTCACCATCTTTTTTAGAATAAATCAAATCAAAACTGGACTTCATGGTGTTTCCCTGATGCCATTTGCCTGAAGAAACTGTAAAATATCCTGCTTTTTTGAGTTCCATAGCCAAATTTGGCAATGATTCCAGGATGGGCATGTGCAACTCAGCCGCACCCGTGTTGTGCGGATAGCGACCATTTAGGATGCTGATTCTACTCGGACTACACGAACTGGCGGTAAGAAACGCATGTTGAAATTGTACGCCAGATTTTGTCAATTTATCGATGTTTGGCGTTGATACAGCTTTGTTTCCATAACAGCCCAAATCATTCCAGCTGACATCATCAGCAATAAAAAATACAATATTGGGGCGGCTGGACGTCTGAGCGATGCTTTTGTCTGATGTTGCCGTTATTACCAGCAACAACAAAATGCCCCTTAACCTGAAAGAGATTTTTCTATTCATTGATTTTTATGGTTTGCGGAGTATAACTCGGATTTGATTGCAGGATATTCCCTTTTTCATCAAAATCAATCGGGTCAATCACCAAAAAAGGTTGTTCTTGTTTGCCCGCTTTGGGCTGCATAATACCATGACACGATAACCAAAACCGTCCGTCGGGTCCGACAAAAATTTCATTATGGCCTACCTGATTAAATGGACTGTTGGAGTCGCCCTGCCACACAAACCCGTTTTTCTCACAAGCCTGTTTGCTCATTGCCCCGTAAAAAGGATTGTTGGAGGCTTTCGTCCAGGGCCCGGAGATGCCTGGAGCGGTGGCATAGCCAATTTCGTAGCCTCGTGTCCAACTCGAATAAAAAAGATAGTAAGTGTTCTGACGCTTGACAATATACGCACCCTCAATTCCGATGGCATCCCACTCATAATATTTTTTGACTTTTGATATAGGCCGACCGTCATAGCCCGGAACTTTCACGATCTCGCCTTTGTGGTTGGTTTCATAATCTACTTTCGCGGGCCTGATGGCTGATTTTGGTTCGGTCAAAAACCTGCCATTTTCTAAATCCATTTGAGCGTAGCCTATTCCAAACTCACGTCCACGGTTCCAAAATGCCCATACTTTGCCATCAGTATCTTCAAAAAACGTCAAGTCATTGCCACTCCCGAGCGGTTTTTGTTCGGTGATGATTTTGTAGGGACCTTCGATGCGGTCGGCTACTGCATAGCCAAACCACTGCCCCGTGTGTCCAGTAAGATCATTGTTGCAGTTGAAAGTGGCATAGTATTTCCCTTTGATTTTCTGGATTTCGGGTGCCCAAAACCTGCGATAGTACCATTTGGTAGAGTCTCCACGCTCTACCACCCATTTCACAAACTCCCAATCCGTTAAATTTTTGGAGCGATACAACACGACGCCCTTGTTGAGATTGCGGCCGGTTTCCTGCCTCGCCCAATGCGGGTAGGAGGTACCGGTCATGTACCAATAGTCTCCATCACGCAAAACCTGGCAGTCCCTCAGCCCGTTGGGGTCAATACCCGACTTGATAGGGTTTTGGTACTGAAAGGTATTTTGAGAAAGGTATTCCTTCGGAATTTCATTTATTGATCTGACCTGAATGTTCCTGTAAAACAACTCGGCCCCCTCTGATTGTAGAGCAATTGTGCCTTTTTTGAGTGGTACAGGTTGTCCGTTTTCTATTTTGCGAGAATTAAAAAGACGCATCACTACTTTTCCGTTCACAATATGGATACTGCTATCGCCCCAGCAAATCACCTCGACGGTATTCCACTCACCGTGTGGTTTTTCAATCTCTAAATCGGTGATGATGCGTCGCTCCGACATTTTTTTGGAGAAAATCTGCGTGCGAAGCGGAGCATTGGGACGATAAGCCCACCAATCCGAAGTATCAGTCTTGATGGCAGGGATATCTATCGTAACCTCACCCGTTGGCCAATAATCGCCAATATCCCCTTCTTGAATCTGGCATTCTTGGGCAGGATGCCAATTGCGTTCGGTGCTGCCTTGTTGCCCAAAACCATGATATAGCAAACCAGCATCACGCACCATATTCTGACGTGGGTGCCATTTTTTTAGACCCCACTTAAATTCTAATTTGATGTGGTAATTTTCAAATTCTTCGTTAAAAGTAAGTGTACCAAACACCTGACCGCTTACATAAATGGCGGGTTGTCCATCTTCATTTACTATGCGATACACATTCAGTGGGTCGTTGTTTATACCAATGGCTTTGGTGTATTTTCCATTGTCGTCTTTGGGTAAATCTATGCCTTGATTACTCTGATGAGGCACACCCAAGTATTTTGTCCATCCATTAAAGGTCTTTCCGTCGAAGAGGCTACGCCATTGAGCGTTGGCCTCTACACAAATGAGAAGAAAAGTGATAAGAATAATTTTGTTCTTTAACATGTCAATTTGGATTAGGAGACCCAGCTATAAAGCATATGTTCCTGATGGTGGCTTTAAAATCCGGTGTTACATTTTTAAAAACCAAATACACATCGTGCAGTCCTTTGGCTTCTCGAATTGCTCTTGTTTTTATTCCATCTTGGGTAACGGGCACTGTTCCAATTACTTTGCCATTCGGCGAATCAAGACGAACTTCTACCGAAGCACTACTGGACACTTGATTGGCTTCAAGACGGAAATAGTAATACCCCGAGCCTAAATTTATTTTCTTAAACACCAGAGGTTCTTTTGGGCTAACGATTGATTTGGCTTCTTTTTGGAGCATGATCTCATAGGGCTGGCTAACGACCACTTTGGGTACTCCTTCTATGGTTTGTTTGACAGGAAGAATCTGTCCTTTTGAGTTAAAATTGATTAAATCGACACAAACAGACCTTTGAGTCCAGGTTCCAAAATCATTGAATTTATCTTGTCGCCACGATGAAAGGGCAGAAGTATGATAAAACAAATAATCTTTCCCATGAAATTCAACCATACCTACATGGTTTGACTGGGTTAGTCGCCAGGGCACATAGTTTTTGTCTTTGTATTTTGGCCCTTTTTCTACATTTACCCCCAATTCATAATTTACGACACCTCCATAAGTATAGGGTCCCAAAGGCGACTCAGAAACACTGTAAGCAATTTCAGATTTATCACGAGCAGAATCATCCGGATTGTTGGGGTCAATTTTATTCCCATATTTTGTGTGGTACGAAATATAGTATTTATTCTCTTTTTTGTGCATCCAAATAGCCTCCATGAACCTATCGGTGCCTAATTCTAATTTTGTGGTCTTTCCTTCCAGCTCCCTCATGTTTTCTTTGAGTCGAGCTATTTTTTCCTGCCCCCACAAGAGATATAGAGTTCCGTCATCATCGCTGAAAACGGCGGGGTCGATGCCTTGCGTACCTTCAATTTTAGATTTTATTACTTTGAAAGGCTTATCCAATGCTGAACTTTCTGCTACACCAATGTAGGATTTTACTACTGGTTTTCCGTTTTGGTTTAAGCTATCGGGATATAAAATCCTTACGGGAAAATATAAAAAATACCTTCCATGCCGATAAATCATATCAGGTGCCCAGAGTGCCCATTTTTCTTTTTGTACATCAACATTGGAAGGTCTCACGTCAGCTATGTTTAATACTTCTCCATGGTCGGTCCAGTTTACCATATCACCGGAAGAAAAAGTGTGGTAACTGTGCATGGTAGAATACCCTCCGCCATTTTCCGAATCAACAGAGGTTACCATCCAAACCTTACCATCAGGCATAACATGAGGAGCAGCATCTGCTGTGTACATGTGTTTTATGATAGGATTGCCATAGGGATATGGGGTAGTGTTTGAGTTTTTCTTTTGTGCAAAACAGAAGTTCTGAGTAATTGCAAAAAGAGTAAGAAAAATAAAGTTTTTGTTCTTCATTTGTTTAGGTCCATGATTAAAATTCCGTGTCCAATTCCCGTAATTTCATCTAATTGAGCATATTGAAATGCGAGTAACTTTCCATCGGGGCTTACCACTGGATTACTGGCCTTGAAATTTTCATTATCGTTGAAATAAGTGAGCCGCTCCATTTTGCCTGAGCCGTCTAACAGTAAGCGATAAAGGTCAATTAAATTCCAACTTTTGTAGTTTTTATATTTTGGCCTGTGTCGGTTACTTTCAACCAATATAGATTTGCCGTCTGGAAAAATAGTTTCGGGTTCATCGTACCTATCCGGCCTCTTCGAATAGCTTTTTATTTCACCTGTTTCAAAATTGAATCCCATTACCTCTGCTTCATAAATGATACTTTCAAAGTGGGCATTAAATATAAGCTCATTGTCAAGGGTGGGCCTAAAATCTTGCGGTTCGAGTTTCCAATCTTTGACAGGTTCGGGTAAATCTTTTTGCGAAAACAAGACTCTTTTATTAGCCAACTTTGGTTTTCCATCTTCATAGACAACCTCTGCATAGTACATGTTGGGGTCTTGCACCCAGGCGATTTTAAGTGAATTTCTGGATATGGCAATCCCTTCTTTTAGGGTAATACCGAGTGGCGTTGGCGGTGATTTAAGGTCTTTTTTCAATATCCATACTTGGCAATTCTCTGGTTTTCGTGCTTTCCAGGGGTTATCTTTTTCAAAAAAATCAGCGCCTGTGAGCAGATAATCGCCATTTGATAAATAATGGACCCTCTGAAAACCATAATGATAGAAGTGTTGGGTGAGTGGTTTAATTTGCTTCGTTTGGAGGTCTATTTCATAGGCATCTCCAAAAGTTTTGTTCATGAAAGCCACTTTCCTGCCATCGGGCGAAAAAGCTGCCCTTTCACCAAAATCGGTAAGGCGGGTAATAGTGTTTGGTAAAAAATCAGGGTGATGAATGACGCCTACTTTTTGGGTATATCCATCGGGATTAGTTACGTAGCCTGCAATTTTTGACCTTCTTAACAGCTCATTATGAATCTTGTGCGACCAGGTCGTGAATTTTTCTTCGTTAGCCTTTTCTATTTCAGGGGTGTTGATTCCATTAGATTTAATGTCATTTAAACTTACGCCCCAATTACCCAACAATGCCCAATAGCTAGCGGCATCCGAATGGTCCACGCTGTTGTGGGCAAACTTTCCCTCTGCAAATATTTTTCCTACGGCACTGGTTTTGAATTGATTAAAATAAGCTTCCCCTTTTTGGCTTCCACTTACTATCCCATGCTGACCAATGGCTCCGCATTCATAATAGTCAATTTTGCCTTTTTTTGCCATATCTTTCATATAAGCACAGGCAGCTGCATCTTCCCGGCAATTGGCTACATTTTCTGGCTTATCCATACTTCCCTGATGCCAATACGAACTCGTCCAATGGGCAATGAATCTTAGCTTTTTCAATACTTTTTGATTGCCTGTGGTGAGGCAGTGTTTTACCAGAATGGCAGGTTCGGTAGTAGAACCCCAAATCAGTACATTGATAATGTCTTTTTCGGTCTTGGCAATTTTTATTAGATCAGTAATTGATTTGTAAGTGCTTAAATCTTCATAGTTTTTGCTGGTCTCAAATCGTTCTGCACTCTCTTTAATGCTTGATTGTAAGAAAGTTATATTGGCAGGATACCCTCCGATAAACTTGTTTAAATTAACAACATCCTGTCTGTACGCATCTCCAAAAAAAGTATTGGCCCAGGCGGCCTGGTCCGGCGAGGTTTTATGTTCTTTTCGATGCGTACTGCCTACCACAATGCCTTTGGTTTCAAACTCATTGGCCATCAATAAATAGCCAGCCATTGCCGAAATATCATCGGGATCATTGGCAGAGCCTTCCTTTTCCTGCCCTTTGATGTTCCTGTCGCTCATGTCTGTGTAAATCCAAACGTTGGGTTTGGATTGAGCAAGTGAAAATAGCGGGAATAGCCCAAAACAAAGGGTAAGATTGATTACAATACTTTTGATGTTATTCATGTTTAGTCAAGATTTTAATATGCGACTTTACTTTGCTGACTTCTCCCAAGGCATCAATTTCATATTGTTAGGTCTTAAAGCCTCGATTTTTTGTTTGGTCTCGATAGCTAACTTTTGCTTCCTCTGAAAATCCTCCTGTGTTTCGCCAGGATTCCAATACCATGGATGCGGCTCGTGGGCCGTTTTCAGGTAATCTTCTATTTTTGTTACCACATCAGGATAAAACGCTGCCAAATTCCGCTCACAGGTTTGGTCTTCTTCCAAAAGGTATAATTGAAGGGGCTTATTGGGGTGTTCACGGTATCCAAACCATGCCCCCATCCGAACGGATTGCTCGTTGTTTTTAAAGAAGTAAAACGGTCTTTCTGTGGGAATTTTTGAAACCTGACCAGTGAGCAGGGGCAGAAGCGAAAACCCGTCAATGTTTTCAGGAGCTGATGCTTTTATAAAATCGGCGAAGGTAGGAAACAAGTCTATCAACCAAACAGGTTGACTCATTGTCTTTGCCTGAGATTGATTGGGCATCCGAATAAAGAGCGGTATTCGCATACCCGCTTCCCGCACCGTAAATTTTCCCCCATTGAATGGTCCTTTATTTTGAAGCCATTTGTCATCTTCCCATCGTGGCATACCGTTAGAATCTTTACCAGGATTATGCATAGCGTAGCCATTATCAGAAGCAAAAAGTATCATGGTGTTTTCATAAACACCTTCATCTTTTAGTTTTTGAATTAGCTTACCCACAGAAATATCCAAACGCCTGACCATCGCCCCCCATTCTCTCGACCTCAAATCCATGTCTTTGCGGTCTTTTAAATCTCTTAAATCATCCACAATTTGTGGACCGTGTGGCAGATTGGTGGTGTAAAACAAGAAGAAAGGATTGTTTTTGTTGGCAGATATATACTCCAATGCCTCTCTGTCAAACTCATCCACAGCATATACGCCCTTGTTTTCGTTGATGTATTTTAGTTTTCCGTCGGCATCATACATCCCTTCATAGTCAAAGCTTTTAGGGGCTCTTTCTTTGTCATAAAGTACTTCCAGGTTAAAGGCATTATTGGTAGGGTAGTCAACTTTTTTCCCATTTCGATACAGGTTCAAGGGAAAAAACGAATGCGCTTCATAATGGTCATAGTAGCCAAAATGATAATCAAATCCTTGTTTTCTGGGGTCACCAATGCTGTTTGGATAACCAAGCCCCCATTTCCCAATCACAGCGGTTTTGTAGCCGTTTTGTTGAAGCATTTTGGGGAAAGTAAGGGCGGTGGCGGGTAATTCTTCAAACCCTCTTGCACTGGAATTGATGCGAATTGGACTCCTGCCGACCTGCAATCCCGTAAGCATGCACCCGCGTGATGGGGCACATTCGGGAGCCGCAGCGTAGGCTTGGGTAAAGCGGGTGGAATGAGCCACTAGGGCATCAAGATTTGGTGTTTTGTAATTGGTTTGCCCATACGCACTTAAATCCCTGAAACTCAAATCATCAGAAAAGATGAAGACGATGTTTGGTTTTTGGGCAGAGACCAGGTTGTAAAAAACACTCAATACTAGTACAAAAATGGGCTTTTTCATGTTCATTATTCGTTTTGGGTACTGTCACTTATTTTGTGATTGACAACTGATGGTTAATTCTTTTTCAGGCACTGAATTCAGCTGAATATTTTCCTTTTCCAGGCACTTGCCATCGATTGTTACATTCGATAGAGCAATCCCCAGAAGTTTGCTATCTTGTTGATTATCAAGATAACTTTTTTGAAAAAGTCCCTGGCTGATAGTTATATTTTCCAAACGAAGGTTTTGCACGGTAGCTCCCTGATCATTCAGCACACCAATCAACTGATGCAGTCCCTGATCGGCGTGTACATTTCTGATGGTAATAGTGCTGATTGGCCTATTGCTCCCCTTGCGTAGATTGAGAAGTGCCGAATTGCTTACGCCTGCCTGTTTATTGACCCAGCATTTTACAATGTCTATGTTTTCTGCGAGGCAATTTTGCCCGCTTTGTCCTCCCCAGCTCAGTTGAAACGGAGCACCATTGTGTTGTTGATAAAGTACCAAATTGGCGGCTTTCTGATTTTTGCCATAGAGTTTTACATTATCATCAAAAACCTTCATGAAACTATTAGTTATCCGGGAGTCATCGCCGCCACCCCAGCCGTCGGTTTGATGATACCAGGCAAAAAGTTTTACATTGTCAGTTTCGACTTTACTGCGACCTAAAATGCAGAATTTTACCGGGTCGGTAATGGTTATTCCTTCTATTTCGAGGTCGGTAATTACACCGTAGATGGACGTAAAGGGAATGTTTTGGGCATTGGGTTTTCTCTCTGAGCTACGGGTAGTAAGGATACCTCTACCTTTAATGGCGGTTTTTAGAGGTCCATCTTCACAATAAAAAGTCCCCCAAACGATGGCGCCGCCTTCTACGTATAATGTTTTACCGTTGGGTACTTTAAATTGTAATCCTACCTTATGCACTTTTCCTGCGTCAAACCAAAGTACATTTGGATCATTTCTATTGGGTTTGTTTTTTTCAGGAGCATCCGCAAAAATGAACAGCGGGTGTTCCTCCATACCCTCCATTTCTATCAATAGTTTACAGGGAGGGGCAATTTTCAGCCGTATTTCATCGCCTAGGATGGAAGGTTTTATCCCCAAACGGGCAGGATAGACCCGTGGATTTTCAATACTGCCCTTTCGTTTTTTTAGTACTACTTCTATTTCTCCTGTTGCTTCAAAAGTGGTCCAGTGATTCCAGTCGCTTTGCTGTTCGGGCTTTTCAAAATTAGTCTGACTACTGTAAACAAAGCTTTCGGTTAATTGGTCTTTTTGAACCACAAAAACCTGATACTCGGCTGATTGAGGTAAAAATTCACTACTGTTTTCAGGAAATGGATAAACCGTGGTTTGTGCCTTTACCTGGCTACCTGCCAGCATTGCCAGCAGCATCCACCAACTTTTTCGTAGCATAGGATTTGGTTTTAAATGCATCCTCAAAAATCTAAAAACCCTACGACAACGCTATGTCGTAGGGTTTTTAGATTTAGCTGTATCGTCTGCTTTATCAGGCAAATCCAGGAATTTGACTTAGTTGGCAGGCTTTTCTTCCATTTTCAAGCTTTAATGGGCATTGGCAGTAGCTAAATAGCCACCGATACACTATTCTGCTATCAGGGCCAAATACGCACACGAGAAATATCCAAACTGGTTCAACAGGTTTTGCAGGATTTTTTTAGTCTTCTACCGGCTCCTTCTCAAAATCACTCTCATTGACCCATCCGAGTTTAAACTTTTCGCCGTTCATAAACCGCTCATAAAAACCGTTGATTTCCGCCCCCGGATACTGTTCGTACAGGTGTCCATACCCTTGCATTCTTAAATCTCCTTGTGCCAAAAGTTTGGCTTCCATTTCTTTTTCCATTCTTTTTTTAATCCCCTGATAGGCAGGATTCTGAGCCAAATTCGTGACACAATCGGGATCCTTGGCCAGATCGTAGAGCTCTTGGGCAGGTCTTTTGCCAAATGATAACTTCCAGAAATAGGTATCAATCCCTTTTCTACGATTTGCCAGGAGCATGGTTTTTATGGCTCCGCCGTCGCAGTTCAAATATCCAGTTTCAGGATTACATGCAGGCCAACGGTCGGGTTCGTAGTTTTTTAAATACAAAAATCCGTTTTTGTGCATTCCGCGCACAGGATACCCCACATCTTTGGGTCTGCCAAAATCGTGGCGCTCCTGACCTACAAGTTGAAAATTCCGGGTAGCGTCAATTTGCCCGCTTTTTTCCGATTTAAAAATATCGAACAGGCTTTTGCCTGACATGGGCCGCATCCCGGATTTTTGTGGTTCGATACCTGCTGCTTCCAGAAATGTAGGGGCTAGGTCAGTCATATTTATGTAGTCGTTCACCAGACGCCCGGGGTTTTTGATGCCATTTTTCCACATGACGGCAAAGGGAACATGGTTGGCGTTTTCGTACTGATTTCCCTTGACCCTAGGAAACGGCATTCCGTGGTCTGAGGTAAAGACAATCAGCGTATTTTCCAATTGCCCGGCCTCTTCCAATGTTTTCAAAATTTGCGCCACGTGACTATCCATGTATTCAATTTCCAGGGCATAGTCGAGCAAGTCGTGGCGGGTGGTGTCTGAGTCAGGGTAATAGTCGGGGATTCTGTCCACCATTGTCAGTTTTTTACCGCCTTTGGCTACACCGCTGCCGTATTCGTAGGCTCGGTGTGGCTCAGTAAATCCTAGCCAAAAGGCCCAGGGCTTGTCGCCTGATGCTTTCAAAAATTCACCAAAATTTCCCGCGTAGTTATTGTTGGAGATTTCTTTGGTAGGTGGGGTGGTTTTGAGAGCTAAAAAATCTTTTATCAACAATTCCCGCTTGCTGCCGTCTTCTTTCAATGCCTTGCCGGGAGCGTAGCCTTTGCCGGTATAGCCTACAAAATAACCGTTTTCGTGCAGTACTTCGGGATACGTCTTGAAATAGTTGGGAAAGAAAATCGAATGATTCATGGCGGCATCCAACTGCCACGGATTCCTGCCTGTGAGCATACACGAGCGTGAGGGAGCGCATTTGGCATTGGGAGTGTAGGCATTTTTGAACAAAATCCCCTCTTTGGCTATTCGGTCAAACGCAGGCGTATTGACCCATGTTCTTCCGTACGCACTCATGTCAAGTCCGGCATCGTCGGCTACGATGTAGAGGATGTTTGTTTTTTGTAACGGTTGTTTTTTGTAGGATGAAAAAACGATAAGCAGGACAAGGAAAACGAATATTTTTTTCATGGGATATGGTACAGCAAAAGGGTTGATTTACTTGAATTCCAGCATTTTTCCCAATTTCAGGGAATTGTTTTCTTCGGTGATTTCAAAAAACCTTGCCCGAATATCACCCGAGTTGGGTTGATGAAGCGTTAGTATGAGTTGTCCTTCAAAAGTTTTGAAAATCATTGCATGCCCACCGTCTTTTTCAAATAATCGCTCTTTTTGAATCCACTTGCCAGACAGTTTTCCAGTAGCAGATTCTGCCACCCCCACGGCGTAGCCTTTATCACCAAAACTTGACCATAACATCAATAATTTACCACTTTTGGTACGATAAAACCAGGGGCCGTCGGTAATGTATCCGTCGGTATTCCACGCCTTTACATTTTCTAATTTTTTGACCCAGGTAGCATTGGTGGCCTTGAACAAGGTTCTTGGTTTTGCTTTGGGTTTGGATAAATCTTCTGTCAGAGCAACCATTTCCATCGTTCCATCAATGGTTTGAATCCATTCATGACAAAAAACCATGTAGGGCTTACCTTTTTCAATAAAGAGCGTTCCGTCCAACGCCATCCAATCGCCGGGGGTTTGTGGTATTTCTGAAAGCGGTTTAAATGGTCCGGTTAGAGAATCCGAAACCAAAATCGCAGTTCCTCGCATCGCAGTTTTTGCCGATGGATTTTTAGCAGTCAATGACTTATCGGGGTGGGTAAAAGTAGCAAAAACATAGTATTTCCCTTTGTAAAAATGAACTTCCGGTGCCCATACGCCGTGTTTTTCTGAGGGCCACCAATTTTGAGGTGTTTTGAAAATATACCTGGGTTTCGACCAGTTTTCTAAATCTTTACTTCGATAAACCACCACGCCATTGACCGCATCGGGCAGATGTTCAGATTTGTTGGCAGATGAATACATAAAATAGGTTTTGGTGCTTTCATCGGCATAAATAAACGGATCTCGAATATAAATTTGAGAACGTTTGAGTGTTTCGTTGGGATTGAAGTTTTTATCAGTTGTCAGGATAAATTTGTCGAACTCAAAGCCATCTTCCCGCATCGAAAACTGTATGAGATGCTCGCCTGTTTTGTCAATATCCAAATAGATTTTGAAGGGTTCACCACAGTGATTTTTCTCGGTTCGTTGCTTACTTGCCCAGGTCCAGACATTTTTACCTTCGCACCATTGCATTCGTTGTCCAGATTCAACCCACTGATTATCAATGCCAACATGAAGGCCGTTATCTTCGCTTCCTGTGGAATAGGCTCTTACCCACACGTAAAATCTACCAGTTGTCGTAAAATTGACTTTATAACTCAAAACAGCCATTTCTCCCGCCTTATTGGAGAAGTTTTCACCGTTGATTAGCTTGTCATCGTGCGTAACCCGGGTATCGGGCAGACATTCGAGGTAGGTGTTTTTCCCAGCCGATAGTGCATGATTATTTGACGATTGAAGCGTTATTTTTTCCCAGCGCCGTTTTTCGGTTTTGGATTGCTCAATATAATCTTCGGCTTCTACTTCCACGAAGCCGTTTGCTTCGATGGGTATTTGCTGAGCGAGTGTCGTAACACTCCAAAATAAAAGAAAAAGTAAGTTTTTCACGAAGTAAAATTTTTAGCAAAATAACTATATGCAACGGCTATGGCATGGTTAAAACATTCACAATCTTTGTTCTAAAAACCAAATTATTCCAAAAATACCCTTCTGCAAAGAAAACATTACTGGTTGATCGGGACAGTATAGAAAGCTCTTTTGAAGTGAAAATGCATGTATTTTGAAATCGGGAGTCTTCGCTATTTTTAAACTAGCCTATTCTAAAATTTGGCACTGCTGAACAAAACCTAATCGCGTGACTTTCTGATCCTGATTCCTGCCTTTTGCTTGATTATAAAAACCCAGTTTGCCGTAAAATTAAGGGTACAGACATTGACCGTACGTTACAGCCAATCCATTAAACAATAGAGCAAGAAAAAGTATGAGTTCGAAAATACCTTCGTATCAGGTTTTAACTCATCTTTTTTATGTCAAAAAATAGTTGCCTTTTATTTCTGTTCATGGGGGTATGGAGCGTAAGCATCGCCCAAACTCCTTCTGCACAACTTGCCCCAACGCCTCCGATGGGTTGGAATAGTTACAATGCCTTCGGTGCTACGGTTGAAGAGTCTGAGTTTCGGGCGAATGCTGAATATGTAGCAAAAAACCTTAAAAAACACGGATGGAACTACGTCGTGATAGATTTTTGCTGGTGGTATCCACATCCTCCTGGTAGTAATCAGAGCAATCCACCACAGTTTAAACTTAAATCCGACGGCTCCCTGGTCCCCTATTTTGGGATGGATGAATACGGTCGGTTGATGCCCGATGTACGTCGTTTTCCCTCATCGGCGGCAGGCAAAGGCTTCAAACCCTTAGCCGATTATGTTCATTCACTGGGTTTAAAGTTTGGGATTCACGTCATGCGGGGCATTCCCAGGCAAGCCGTTTGGTACAACACACCCATCATGGGTGCTTCGGGCGTAAGAGCAAAAGATGTAGTAGATACTACCTCTATTTGTCCTTGGCTCAATACCATGTGGGGCGTAAATATGAGCAAAGAGGGCTCACAAGAGTATTATGATTCTATACTAAAACTTTACGCCGATTGGGGTGTGGACTTCATCAAACTGGACGATACCGATTTGGATGAAAAATACCCGTATCGTCGCCAGGAAGTAACAGCTTTTCATAAAGCCATTGAAAGTACAAACCGCCCCATAACGTTGAGTCTTTCGCTCAACATGAAGTACGAAAACCGCGAACACGCCAAAGAAAATGCCGAAACGTGGCGAATTTCAAAGGACTACTGGGATTCCTGGGAACAACTGGAAGAGCAGTTCGCGCTCTGTGCGCAATGGGCGCACGTGGCTGAGCCAGGCAATTGGCCTGATGCCGATATGCTGCAATTAGGCAAAATTGCGAAAAGAGGCCCGGTTGGCAACGAGCGGTATAGCCGCTTTACGGAAGTTGAGCAGATTACGCACATGACCCTTTGGTCAATCTGCAAATCTCCTTTGATGTTTGGGGGGAATTTGCCTGAAAACACCGATTTTGTAACTAGTTTAATTACCAATGACGAAATTATTGCCGTCAATCAGCGAGGTGTTTCACCCAAAGAAGTGTATCGAAAAGAGGAAAAAATAGTTTGGATGTCCAAAGTACCAAACTCAACGGCCATCAACCTGGCTTTGTTCAATCACGCCAAAGAGACCAGACATGTAGAGGTAACCTTTGAGCAGTTGGGTCTAAATCCCAAAGCCAGATATACGGTACGTGATTTGTGGAAAAAACAGGACATTGGCGTGTTTAAAGGGACTTTTGCGCAGGAAATTAAATCTCACGGCGCGGGGATGTATTTAATTACTGAGGCAAAAAAGTAAAGTTTAGGTAGAGTTAATGTTAGGTTAGGAGTTAGTAAAAGAAACCCTCCCCATTAGGTATGGGGAGGGTTCTTTGTAGTCATTCCTGAACTTTTCATTATTCCCCTGCGGGCTTTCCCTTATTACCCAGGGCTTTTTTATTGGTTTTTGGTAGCCATTTTGCCAGGTCGGCTTTCACCGCTTTGAATTTTGGATCATTGGCCAGGTTGTTCCATTCGTAGGGGTCGTTGACTTCATCATAAAGTTCCTCGCCTCCTTTGGCATAGCGGATATACCGCCATTTGTCCGATCGCACGCTATGATTATTTTCGCCAAAAGTTGTGAGCGCAGGAATTTTCCATTTACTTTCAGAATTTTGAAGGAGTTTTGAAATATTTTCCCCTTCGACGTGCTTTGGTAGTTGCAACCCATTGATTGCGGCAAGAGTAGGGTAGATGCTCATAAAATCTACCGTTTTTTGGCAAATACTCCCTGGCTTTGTTACATTGGGTACTACCCAAATTAAGGGTGAACGAGTGGCTTCTTCCCAAAGGGAAAACTTACGCCAGTGGTGTTTTTCGCCCAGGTGCCAGCCGTGGTCACCCCAAAGTACAATCATGGTATTTTCACGTTCAGGACTTTTTTCATAGGCATCCAGTATTCGACCGATTTGAGCATCGGCGTAGGTAATACATGCCTGATACGCTTGTATGGCTTCCTTCCACTGTGTTTCTGATTCAAGGCGGTTGTGGTCCTGATTTGGATTGGCCATTTTTAAACCTTCCTCGGGCAGGTCATTGAGGTCATCTTTGTTAAAAGGTGGCAAGATGATTTTGTCCAACGGATACATATCAAAATACTTTTTGGGAACATTCCAGGGCATGTGAGGACGAAAAATACCTGCGGCCAGGAATAACGGCTCGTCATGTTTTTTGAGTAATTCTGCGGCTGCCCATTGCGCTACATGGTAGTCGTCCAGTACATCATCATCTGCATCCAGTTGTGCCCACTTGATGCCCCCGAACTGACCTTTTTTGACCACCTTTCGGTTGGGATTGTTTTTTCCGCCGCGAAAATAGAAATCAAACTCCTCGTCACGGTCAAAGCCTCCATGATAAATTTTCCCCCCGCCTAAAACGGTATAGCCGTTGTCTTTGAAGAAAGTCGTGAGGGGTAATTCTTTTGGAATTCCTATACGCCAATCGTCGCCATTGTCATAAACTCCTGAGCTAGAAGGTCTTAATCCTGACATTAGGCCCGCTCTTGACGGACAACAAACGGGTGCGGCACAATAGGCATTGGTAAAACTCATGCCCATGGCGGAGAGGCGATCGAGGTTGGGGGTTTTAACCTGATCATTACGTCCGAAATAACCAACCCAGTGATTGAGGTCATCAACGGCAATAAATAGCACGTTCATTTTTTGGGCCTGATTCCCCGCCCGTATCTTCCCGGACTGAATAGTACGACTACAAGCCCAACCTGCAAGAATCAGTGCCAGGGAAAAAATTATCTTTTTCATCTATTTTCTGGTGATTAGTGCTACCCAATCCTTATGGTCGGGGGTAGTCAGCTGGTTAGTGATTGATTTTTTGGAGGTGAGATTTCCGCCTGTTCGGGGATTATACCATTGCACTGCCCACTGATTTTTGGGAAGGTTGATGGTTGTTGTGCCGCCTTTCGGCACATACACTGCATAAGTTTGGTTTTCTATTCCAAACACATAATCGTCTGGATTTGAAGTGATTTCATCCATAGATTTCATTTCAAAGAAAGGCAATTGCTTCATAAAATCAAGTGCTATTTTAGCTTGCTCATATTTTCTGGCACGGGTACGGTGATCCTGAGCGTTGAGGTCGTTGGTTTCGCATTGATAGCCGTAGTAGTACTCTACCCCGGCCCCGCCGGCTAAAAAAGTGGCCCAAAGTACCTGATGACGGATTTGATCGACATTGTCAGGTTTCAGGGCTTTGTAGAGCGGGTGATCGGCATCTACTGTTACACCATCGTTGGCATATCCCTGCTCATCGTTGCAAACCACCCACGGTTTGCCGCTTTGCTCCGCAAGGTTCACCCAACGTTTTATTTCCTTGTGTGTTACCGATTTTTCGAGTTGAAGCGAAGCACCCGTTAGTTCCGACTGAAAACCTACCAAATTGAGGTAATAGTAATCGTAATTGGGCTGTACAAGGGCGTTTTTGTTATGGTGTGGGGGGAAGGTGTGCTGTACGAGGTGATTTTTGTAAGGATCGAGGTTACGAATAAAAGAGGCCGTTTTTCGGATCACAGCTACATCTACGTTCGTTTCTTCGCTGAGGTTCCAGTTGAGTGCCAGGTGGTGCCCGTAGCGGGCAATGAGTTCGCGGTAATAAAGTTTTCGGTCCCTGGTCAATTCTTTTTTACCCATGGTAGAAGCACTTTCATTTTCAAAAGTCTTGAAATGCAAAAACATTCCTTTGGTCTCGGCATATTCAAAAACTCTTTCCCATTGGTCGAGTTTGGAACAGTCGAATCGGTCATGGTACAGGGCTTTTTCCCAGGCTTTGGATTCTTGTGAAGCTTTTATAAAAGTAGTATCGTCCTTTACCAGGTGTGGATATACGCAGCCATCGTCGCCATCCACAGAAAATGTCAGGAATGATACCGCATTCTGCCCTTTTTGATACAAATAGTTGATAGCTCCCATAAGATTTTTGCCTTTGCCATTTTGCCAGGTAAATAAATTGGCGGCTTCATCGGCATCCGGGGCGTGAGGTTGCCAGGTTTTCATCAGTTGAAGGTACTCTTTTCCGAGTTTTCCGTAGCCGTTGAGGGTGCCGTCAAAATCTTCATAATGAAGCATATTTTCGGGGGAGTCCGCGCCAATTTTCAAGAAATATTCGCCCGTTTCGGCATATTGAAGGTAGCGGGTTCCCACATAATTGAGCCGACCAACGGCACGGTTGTCGGGGGCAACTTTGTCGGTGTTTTGTACCGAGATACTTCCTTTTTTGCCATCCATAAAACCAGCCGATATGCCGCCCTCACTTACAGCTGAGTTTTCGCCTGCTTTAAATGATACTTCGTACTGCCACTGACCTGTTTTTAGGGGTGAAAAATGGACTCGCCATACGTTGCCGGCAGTAGCAGAGGAGTTGGCTGCCTGGCCATCGGCAGCGTAATATCCCGGTACGATCATGACTGGTGCACCACTTTCATGCGTAAATGTTACATCAAGCCGGTAAAACGTAAACGGATTGGGTTGTGCCAATTCTGACGTTTTGGGTCCCTCAAAGTCCAGTGTGATCTTGTGCCATTTTTTAAGTTCACCACCTGACTTTTGGGCATAGGCATTCAGGGTACCAATTAAAGTTAAAATGGAAAGTAAAAGGGTTGGTTTCATAGTCAGGTAAAATCTTTTTTTACAAACCTAGATCTTACTGCCTCATGAAAATTGTTGTGATGTTTATTAATTTAATCTTAGAATCCAATTCGGAAGGAACTAGTCGTACTTCTGAACCTGATATTATTGGTTTTTTGTGGATTTTCAGGTAACTACCTGCAACTGCATTCTAGTAATTAAAGAGCTTAAACTAGCAGGGCAAGGGCAAGAAGGAAGTTTTCAATTGAAGAGAAGCTGGCTACACTCAAAGTAGCTGAGGTTATCGGGATCACTTTTGCCTGTCTACTGCAAGCATCCAATGAACTACATATTTCTTTGCTAGAATTCGGTTTTTACTTTTGATTGAAATAGACAAACAGAAAGGATCAGTCAGAAGAAATGTTCAAATTAATATGGGAGTGGCGCACAAATGGCGTGAGTTAACGTGAATTTTGCAAGCCTCACGGAACAAAAGTAGAGAAGTTCGGCTACCGGGTGGGAAAAGAAAAGTTGAGCCGCGAGGTGGATCGCCGGAAATTCGGCGACTTTGTTGAACTAGCCAGCCAACAGCTCATACCCGGTATGTCCTACCTGGAAATCTACCCCAACGGTTTGAACGTGAGTGGTACTATTGATAGGTGAGTAGATTTGTAAAGAAAGTATAAAGTTCAGGAAATTTGTCAGGCTGAGCGAAGCGACCGCCAGGCGGCCCTGTTCGCTCAGCCTGACATTCAAAATTATTTTCATTTCAATTCACTCATCAATAAAATTGTAATGACAAGTTAAAGTATGTGACGACACACGTAATAGATTTGACATGTCTGTCTATTTTTTTTGGAGAACAACAGGCTGATACTGAGGAGTATCGAACACCACTAACGCCATGTAAAGAAAAACCTCTCAACATGGTTGATGTCCTTTTTGGTCTTGCGGAAACGGTGCCGCTCAGCGGGGATGACCTGTTTATTGGCTACCCAGTCACTGGTGTAAAATGTGGCCTTCTGGCGGTAGCGCTTAGGCAGCAGTAACTCGATGCGGCGCTTTTATTTGTTGGACATGAGCTCGTAGGTACGTTTTTCCACAAACTGACGCTGGCAGCATTTGCACCCCAAAAGGGAATTGCCGTAGTGGGTGGTTCAATTTTCGCCTAATTTTGTCGAGCCGTAGGCTGGGCAGTCGTGTTGTTGATATATGGTAGGTAGGTTTGAGCCTGATAACCCAAATCTACGGACTGCCTGCGTTATTTTTCATTCGTCAATACTTTCCAACCACTACTTTACGGCTTTACAAAAAAAAATGAAGAAAATTTGAATTGTCATAAATGAAGTTAAAAATTGAATTTGAGCAAATTGAAGATGAGCTTAATAAAGCTTACGAAGCCAACGATATAGAAAGAATATCGGAACTTCTTGCTGACCAATGGACAATCCTTGAATCGACAACTGGTTTGACCAGCAAGGAACATTTTATCAATTCTTTAAAAAACGGCAAACTAGTTCAAACTAAAATGGTGAAAGATATTCAGCATGTTCAAATAGTTGATAACATCGCTATTGTAGTATCCAAAGGTAAAAACGAAGGTCAATATGCAGGAGTATCTTACAATTCCGAGCAATGGGTGACAAATATTTATAAAAGGGAGAATTCAAGATGGTTTTGTATGATGACGTTGGAAATACCTGCCAAATGCGATGATCAAAACGTATAGCTTCTTTATAGGCATTAAAATAACAAAATAATAAAATCAATATGTCGATTGAAAAGATACATACTACCAACTATTTCAATACTTTGATTGAAGTGGCAGAAGACACAAAAGTTTCTCACGGGACAAAACCGCCTTCCAAGTCAGACCGAAAAACTATTGCAGAAATGCAATACGAACTGCTTATGGATAATCCCTACAAATTTACTTCGGACGACCTATTTTTTAAGGTTTTTGCTGACCGAAAAGACCTTACACACGAGGAGTACCAACAAGCACGGGAACAGTTTTTCTCAAAGGGTCAACCTTGTTTTCGTTCATCGCCCCTAACAAAAACTTATGGATTCGGTGTTCATTCTGACAAAGACGGAAAAGTTGCAATTTTCGGAATGGAAACACAACAATATGAAAAATTTCAAGGCGACCCGAATGTCAAAAAAGTAAAAGCAATGCGTTCATCAAAAAAATAAGCAATATGGTTACTCAATTAGAAATTCAGTACAAAACAACAATCAAAGCCCCGGTAGAAAAAGTTTGGGAAGCCCTCACATCGCCAGATATTGTGAAACAATATTTCTTCGGAACCGATTTAGTAACGACCTGGCAAATAGGAAGTCCAATTTTTTTTCAAGGAGAATGGGAAGGACAAAAATATCAAGACAAAGGTAAAGTGCTTGAATACGAACACAATAACAGACTTGCGTTCTCTTATTTGAGCAATTGGAGTGGAAAAGAAGACTTGCCAGAAAATTATTTGCGGGTCCGCTATGAGGTAGAACCAGACGGTACTGGTACGAAATTGACAATTTTTCAAACTAACTATGACCAGGAAAGAGCCAAACATTCAGAAGAAAATTGGGCATCGGTTGTAAACGAAATGAGAAAAGTAGTTGAAATTTGAATCTTTGATGTCCATCAATGATACCGGTTAATGACCTGCATAATTTTATTGAACAACTCGGTGTTCTCATACACTCCTCGAAAATCCAGGGAATGCGGTCCGTAGGCAAATACCGGGACAGGTATTGCCGTATGGTCATCTGAACTGAAATTACCGGCAACGTATCCTTTTTGCAGATTTCCACCAAGCAGGCTAAACCCTCCGGTTTCATGATCAGCAGTAACAATCAGAAGGGTTTCGCCATCAGAATCCACAAATTTCATGGCTTCACCCACGGCCTTGTCAAAATCGAGCATTTCCTGCACCATCCAACTAGTGTTGTTTTGGTGTCCACCGTGATCAATCTGTGCTCCTTCGGCGACAATAAAAAATCCTTTTTCATTTTTTGTTAGCGCCCCAAGGGAATGATTCAAAGCCTTAACCAAAAAATCCTGTCGGCCTTTTTGTTCTGGCAGCATCGCCTGATCATCCAGAATTACAAACTTATCACCCGATACACGGTCAAGATCTGTAATTCGTTTAGCTGTTGCATAGCCCTTATTTTCCAGGGTAGATATCAAATCCTGACCGTTTTTCTTACTGGCAAAAATTGCATAATTACCCCCGATCAGAATACTTACCGGACTACTCACAAAATCAGCGGCAATGGCTGCGCTGAGGTTACGCTCTGTCTGATGCGCGTAAAAGCTTGCTGGTGTGGCATCGGTGACGTCACCAGTGGTGATAATAGCAGTTTTCATACCCTTACTGGAAATCAATTCGGGAATTGTTGCCAGACGGGTTCCGTTAGTATCTACGCCAATGTAGCGGTTATTGGTTTTTTGCCCGGTAGCCATTGCAGTTGCCCCGGCTGCGGAGTCGGTCAAATAGCTATCGGCAGAGGAGGTCCTGGAAAAGCCGATATTTAAAAAATTAAACAGATTAAGCTGACCAGCTGCTGCTGTATAACCAGCATATATTTGGGCCAGTCCCATGCCATCACCAATCATCAAAATTACATTTTTCACCTTCTTTTTCAAGTCATTATTGACATATTTAGGTGTATATACAGCATGCGACCCGCGATGTTGATAGGTGGTGGATGGGATTTTTTTTAAGTAGCCGGCCAGTCCTACGACATCGTCAGTACCCAAATAATCTACTCCCAGGTGCATTAGCGTCTGCCAGGTATTTACATTGTCTGGTGTTGCCCAGAAACGGAATGGTTTGTTTAGTTGATGAACACTTTGGATTAACTGAGTGATTTTTTCCCTTTCCGGTTTTACAAGTATGCCTTTCCCATTCCATTGTGTATAATTTCGGAAACTATCACTAATTAACGCAACCCGACGTAGCTGTTCATGGGTGTATTTTTGCCCAGGGTTGCCATCAAAGTTTATATAGGCAGGAAACTGTGACCAGGTATCTGCTGATGGTTTATTGCCACTGATAACAATTTGAATGGTAGGGCTATTTATTATTTCGGGGTACTTGTTTAGGGTATTTACCAGAGCTGGTAAAGTGGTTTCTCCGTCAGTTTTTAAGTCAATTAAAAATTGCAGCTTATCTATTGGCTCTCTGTAAACGCTTCCCTGATTCTTTTTTATTTGTTCTTTTAAAGGCAGTAGGTACAATTTCTCCAAGGTTTGATCAGGCTGAATTTCAGCTAAGGTATGGGCTACGTATAGCTGACCATTGCCTAAAAACAGATCGGCTTCTATTGATCCAACGCGCTGGTGGTATGCGTTATAAAACGGGATTGGTTGTACATAATCGTTATGGGCATGTATTTTACCAGTAAGGTTTACATCCTGAGCGCCTACTTTTGGACCCAAAAGCAGAAGGAGCAACAAAAAGATTATTTTTTTATTCATTATTGGATTTGACATATTACTATTAGGAAGAAAAGTATTTTTTTAAAAATTATGAAAAAACGAAATTGCTAATAGTTAAATTTTCGTTTCCTATTCGTAGAACTAATTTTACCTGCTTAAATGAGGATATTTATAAATTTTAATGAATATTCACAAACTGTTTAATTTATAAAATCTTCTTCTTCTGTACGCTATTCAATTCTAGGTAAACTACTGCAAATGTAAAGGCAAGAGATTCCGAAACCAAAAGTATTAGTTTAACAAAATCACATTGAGTATTATGCAAATGTTAAATATCTACAAAAAATTTTGAAAAAGTGTATTATAGAATTACTGTCCAAAGGGTAAGGTAATAGTACCCTGTTGGGGGTTCACGAATTCTAAAATTTAGTTTTGAACTATTTTATCAATCGTTTAATTACCTCAATATGGTTCATCAAACTAAAATCCAACCTGCTGATTTTGTCGGATTCCATTTGTACCGCTAGCTAGAAGATCTGCATTGGTATTAATTAATTTTATTTTTAAGCGCTATTTATTAACGATAATTTAATTCAGATCAAACAGTAGGGTAACATAGCATCAGGACCTTTGCGGCTTAACAAACCTGGTATCTATGAGCATTTTTACACTAATAAGAAGGAACTGGCTTATCGTTGTACTTTTCCTGTTTTCTACCGCAACCTTTGCGCAAAATGGACTTATTTCGGGCAATATTATGGATGGTCAAAAGCTTTCTTTGCCCGGAGCAACCCTTAAATTAACTCCCGGCAACGTTTTTACGGTCTCAGATGTACGGGGGAAATTTGAATTTTTCAGCGTGCCGGCCGGTACCTATCAATTGGAAGCTTCTTACCTGGGCTATCAAAAATTGTCGAAAGAAGTTATCGTTCAAACTGGCAGTGTACTTACGGTTGAACTGATTCTCACGGAGGGAAGCCTGGATATGGATGAGGTCGTTGTGATGGGAGATCGGCTTAAAGGGCAGGCAAAGGCGCTTAGTCAGCAACGCAACAATGAGAACATCAGCAATATTGTTTCCTCTGATCAAATTGGCCGTTTTCCTGATTCCAACATTGGTGATGCCTTGAAGCGGATTCCGGGTATTACCATGCAGAACGATCAGGGCGAGGCTCGCAACATCATCGTGCGCGGACTGGCACCGGAGCTAAATTCGGTAACTATGAACGGTGATCGTATTCCTTCTGCCGAAGGGGATAACCGCCGGGTTCAAATGGACCTTATTCCTTCGGACATGATTTCGACCATCGAAGTAAACAAGACCCTGACTCCCGATATGGATGCTGACGCTATTGGCGGATCGGTAAACCTGGTCACCAGAGCGGCACCCAATGGTCAGCGGGTTTCAGCCACACTCGCCAGTGGATTTAATCCAATTCGGGGCAAAGCAATATATACGGGTGCATTTATTTATGCGAATCGCTACGCCAATAATGCCATTGGCATGGTTCTGAGCGGATCATACAATAACAATAACTATGGCTCCGATGATGTGGAGGCCTCCTGGACTAAAGACGATTTTGGCAATGTCTACATCGACGAAACGGATATCCGTAAATACGATGTACAAAGGATCAGAAGGAGTCTTTCCGCAGCATTTGATTTCAAATTGGGTAAAAATCATACGATTACTGCCAATGCCATGTACAATTGGCGGGATGACCTTGAAAACCGCTACCGGATGCGTATTGATGATATCGAGCCTCTTTATAATGACAACAATGGAATCATTGGTTATGAAGGACGAATCGGTCGTCAAACCAAAGGAGGAATCGATAATGCTCAAAATAAAAATGCTCGTCTGGAAGCTCAGAAAGTACAGAATTATTCTGTTCGGGGAGATCATATAGTGGGAAACAAAATAGATATCGACTGGTCAGTTAGCTACTCCACAGCCAGCGAAGATCGTCCAAACGAGCGTTACATCACTTTCAGAAAGGGCGGAAACGAACTGGTCTACAATGGCAATTCTCTTGCACCTATGTTCACCTCGACTCTTGATCCTGCTACCATTGGTCTGAATGAAATAAGTGAGAATAACGATTTTACAGAAGAAACCGAGTTGGGGGCCAAACTTAATTTCCGTATTCCTTTTTCGGTGATTGCCGATCAGAAGGGACACCTTAAGGCGGGTGGACGGCTACGACTCAAAACAAAATTTCGCAGTAACATTTTTTACGAGTATTCCCCCATCAATGAAGACAATATAGCCAATCTGGGAAGCGTAGAAACCGTTAACTGGAATGCCAGCAACTTTCAGGCAGGTTCACATTTGATTCCCGGCCTGTTTGCCCGTAATAGTTATCTAGGGGGATTGGACTTGACCAATACTTCTCTTTTCGACTCCGAAACCGTTCCCAGTGAATATTTGGGGGTAAATTATGATGCCAAAGAAAACATTGTAGCCGGATACCTTCGCTGGGATCAGAATTTTAGTGATAAACTCTCCATGATCCTGGGTGCACGTCTTGAAAACACCTCCATTGACTACACCGGAAATATCATCGAAGATGAGGAAGAATTGACCGGGCAGCGGAATGTGAAAAATGATTACCTGAATGTGCTTCCCAGTGTATCATTTAAATACAATGCGACCGAAAACTTTATTATACGCGCAGCCGCAACCACGGCCCTTGCCCGTCCAAATTACTACGCCCTAACCCCTTACATCAGTACCATTCCGGGTGACCGGGAAATTCAGGCTGGCAACCCAGACCTCAAAGCAACCTATGCCTGGAACTTTGACCTGATGGTGGAAAATTACTTTGAATCCATTGGAATAGTTTCAGGTGGTGCATTTTACAAAAACCTGAAAAACTTCATATACACCTACCGTGATCAGCAGTACAGCCGGTCTAATTTTGCCACGGATTTTCCTAACTTAACCAATCCGGTTGTGGAAGGCGAGCAGTGGGATTTCTTCCAGTCACGAAATGGGGAAAATGTTAATGTATTTGGATTTGAGCTTGCCTTGCAGCGACAGTTGGATTTCCTTCCTGGATTTTTGAAAAACTTCGGAATTTATACCAACTATACCTTTACCAAATCATTCGCCAGTGGAGTATTTAACGAAGATGGGGATGAAAGAACGGACGTTACACTGCCAGGTACCGCCCCACACATGTTCAATGCTTCACTATCCTGGGAGGACAAGCGCTTTTCAGCACGTCTTTCGGCTAACTATACGGCGGCCTACCTGGATGCTCTGGGTGGCAGTGATTTCGATGATATATACTACGATAAGCAGTTTTTTCTGGATGCCAACGCTGCATATAAGATCACAAAAAATCTCCGGGTATTTGCCGAAGCCAACAACCTGACCAATCAACCACTGCGTTATTTTCAGAGTGTTTCTTCTCGTACCGTGCAGGCAGAATTTTACCGTCCCCGATATAACATTGGATTGAAATTCGACCTTACCAACTAATTCTATTCCTCCACTTACCTTACCTGAGTTCGTCTAAACCCGGACTCAGGCTTTTTTTCATTAGATCCTTAGTTATGAACAAATTTATATGCTCTGGTTTGTCGATGGCCGTTTTGGCTTTCTTTACTTCCTGCACTAGTACGTCCACATTTTCTGACAATTCCGGGCAGGACAGCACAACCATTCAACCCGCCGTCATAACGGAACCCGTAAAACACGATACGGACGATCCGGCTATCTGGATAAACCCCGTGGACCCTTCCCAAAGTTTGATCATTGGCACCGATAAGGATATTGATGGGGCTTTGTATGTTTTTGATTTGAAGGGGAAAATTATTGCCGATAAAGTCGTTCGCAATCTCAAACGCCCGAACAATGTGGACATAGCATATGGCCTTATGATTGCAGGAAAAGCTACCGACATTGCGGTGGTAACCGAGCGGGAAGCCAACAAAATCCGTATTTTCAGTTTACCCGATATGAAACCGATTGATAAGGGCGGAATTGACGTATTTGCGGGTGAGGCCGAGCGGGCACCCATGGGAATTGCCCTGTATACTCGCCCCTCTGATCATGCTATTTTTGCCATTGTGGGAAGAAAATCGGGGCCCGCGGAAGGCTATTTATGGCAGTATCGCTTGTCAGACGATGGCAATGGAAACGTTATTGCCCAGGTGGTCCGGACTTTTGGTACATACAGTACAAAAAAAGAAATAGAATCGATTGCTGTCGATAACGAATTGGGCTACGTGTACTATTCTGATGAACAGGTTGGCATGCGTAAATACTATGCTGATCCTGACAAAGGTACCCAGGAGCTGGCACTGATTTCAACAGCTGATTTTTTGGAAGACAACGAAGGAATCTCCATCTACAAAACAGGAACAACTACGGGATACATTCTAGTGTCTGATCAGGCCGCCGGGAAATTTCATCTCTATCCCAGGGAAGGTACACTTGCTAATCCACATGAGCATAATCGAATTAAAACGGTGCAGGTTGCCACGCTAAAAAGCGACGGCTCCGACGTAACAAATACTCCGCTGAACGATCAATTTAAAAAAGGATTATTTGTGGCCATGTCAGAAGGTAAAGTTTTTCATTACTACCGCTGGGAAGATCTGGAGCCAAAGTAAAGCTTGAAAACCTATTGATAGACCTGGTGAACTAATGATTAGGTTTAGTCTGGTATAATACACAATCTGCTCACCAATTAATTATTGACAAAAGGTAAATACGGTGGCTGAACCTGCGGGCTCGACCACCGTATTTTTTTTAAGTGTAGAAACGGTTGCCTCTGCCCTGGACGTCTCCCTTAATTCTAGCCAAAATAGCCACGTACATAATTAGCCGTTAACTCGTGTACCGGATTCTGAAAAATAGCATCAGTTTTCTCAAATTCAACCACCTCCCCCAGGTACATAAATGCTACTTTGTCCGAAATACGCTGGGCTTGCTGCATGTTGTGGGTCACAATCACGAAGGTGTAATGCTCTTTGAGTTTTAAAATCAGTTCCTCAATTTTTTCGGTGCTGATTGGATCCAGCGCCGAACAAGGCTCATCCATCAGAATTACCTCCGGCCTTAGCACTACCGTACGGGCAATGCAGAGCCGTTGCTGCTGTCCGCCGGATAGTTTTACCGCCGGTTTGTCGAGCTCATCCTTCACTTCCTCCCACAGGAAACTTTCTTCCAGCGCCGACTGAATCATTCCCGGAATTTCGGCTTTGGGAAATTGGTGAAGTTTAAGGGCATAGGCCATGTTTTCATAAATGGTTTTGGGAAGCGGGTTTGGCCGTTGGAAAACCATCCCAATCCGTTTGCGGGTTTGGGTAACCGAATTTGCAGGATCATACAGATCCATTTCTCCAAGCATCAGCTTACCTTCAATCCGTGCTTCCGGCGAAAGGTCGTGCATGCGGTTAAAGGATCGCAGAAGGGTGGACTTCCCGCAACCCGACGGGCCGATCAGGGAGGTCACCTGGTTTTTGGCAAACTCAATATCAATGTTTTTCAAGACCTGTTTATTGCCAAACCACAGGTTTAGTGCGTGAGCTGAAAGTTTAATATCCTCCATATTTAGTCGAGTGACCGGTGGCGGTACCGGATGTAAAAAACAAGGGTGTTGAGTAAAAAAACGAGCAAGATGAGGACCGCAGCCGTGGCGTAGGCAAGGGGTCTGACCTGCTCAATGGATTGATGCTGAGTAGATAGCATGTACAGGTGATAGGGCAAGGCCATAAATTCCTGATTTACCGACGTGGTAACTCCACTTATAAAAAAAGCAACCCCGGTAAAAAGAATTGGGGCGGTTTCACCGGCGGCCCGGGAAAGCGTAAGCACAATACCCGTCAGGATCCCCGGCAGAGCTTTGGGCAAGACAACGTCACGTATCGATTCAAACTGGGTGGCTCCCAGCGCCAGCGCAGCTTCACGCATGCTGTTAGGAACCCGTTTGAGCGCCTCCTCGGTGGTGGTAATAATGTAGGGCAGCGACAATAGGCCCAGCGTGAGTCCGGCCGAAAGTACGGAGGTGCCCAGTCGCAGGGCCTGTACAAACAGCGCCAGTCCGAAAAGCCCGTAAATGATGGAAGGTATTCCGGCCAGGTTTCGGATGGATGAGCGGATAAGTCCGGTTAATGCAGACGCATCTGCATACTCATTGAGGTAAATAGCGCAGGCAACACCAAAGGGCACTGAAAAAAGTGTGGTAATCAAAGTTAACCAAAGCGTCCCGATAATCGCGGGTAGAATACCACCCGCGGTCATTCTATCGCCTGGGGATTGACTGATGAAGTCCCAGGAAAGGGATGAAAATCCTTTTGAAAAGATATCAAGCAGAATTATGCCCAGAAACAGGCAGACCAGCATGGTACTTCCCGTCAGGATGAACCAGTTAAGAATATTCTTGAATTGATTTTTCACGAGTGAAATTTACGTAAACGACTGGCAAAATATTCACCCAACAGGTTGACAACCAGCGTGATTAAAAACAAGACCGTGGCAATGGCAAAAAGGGCGAAGTAATGGGTAGTTTGGTAGGGTACCTCACCCATTTCAATGGCAATGGTGGCGGTAATGGTACGAATCGAATCCAAAAAACCGTGCGGTAGGGCCGAGGCGTTTCCGGTTGCCATCAAAACGGTCATCGTCTCGCCCAGGGCACGTCCAAGCCCTAGCATCACCGCAGCAATCAGACCGGGAAGGGCTGCCGGCAGGGTCACCTGAAACAAGGTTTCCCAACGATTGGCCCCAAGTCCAAGGGATGCTTCGCGGTAAGTTTGGGGTACGCCCTTAATGGCATCTTCACTAATGGTAATTATCGTTGGCAGTGCCATCACCGCAAGTAGTAAAGAACCATTGAGCGCGTTGAGACCGTTTTGTAAACCCATAAGGGAAGCAATGCCGGGACCAACCAGCACAATGCCCAAAAAACCAATCGCAACTGAGGGAATTGCTGCCAGCATCTCAATGGCTGGTTTGAGCCAGGATTGTAGCTTTTTGGGAGCGAATTCAGATAGGTAGGCCGCTGTAAGGATACCCAGCGGAATAGCAATGACCATCGAACCAACGGCAACCAGGGCCGTACTTACCAAAAGGGGAAAGATACTGTATCCTCCCTGTGCGCTGGGATTCCACTGGGAACCGGTAAAAAAATCTATGGGATCTATCCTCACAAAAAAGGCCATGCTATTGTAGAGTAGCATGAAGAAAATTCCCCCCAGCAGGCCGATGGTGATCAGCCCCGTAGCTTTAAAGACAACTTTCAGAAGTCGGTCGGTGGTTTCTCGTTTTTTTAAACTCATCGGGTTTCGTTTACAGGGTAATAACCCGCTTGTTGAATGATTTTTTTCCCCTGCTCACTCTTTTCAAAATCAAGAAAAGGCTTGATTTTGACGTATGAATCGGCTTTGAAGTATTGAAATAAAGGCCGCTGAAAGACGTATTTCCCTTCCGCAATCAGGCAGGCATTGAATGGCGAAATTGCGTCTTTGCCTTGCTCGTAGATTGATAAAACCTTGATCCCCTGTTGGCCCTTTTCCTGAACGTAGCCCGCTCCCACGTACCCAATGCCGGAGTTATCCGATTTGATAGCTTCGAGAATCTGGGAGTTACCATTCATTTCCATGGCCTGAGGACTAAACCGAATGCTCAGCCGGTTGCGGACAAAGTCATGGGTGCCGGAATTGCTTTGGCGTCCGTAAATAGTGATGGGCATATTCTTCTTTGAGACTTTGTTCCAATTGCTAATTTCCCCACTCAGGATTCCGGCCAGCTCCTGGGTGCTCAATGAATCAATGGGTAGATTATCCGATACCACAAACGCAATGGCATCCTGGGCAAAAATGAAGGAATCGAGTGTCACCTTTTTCTCATCAAAAAGTAGCCTTTCCTCTTCATTCAGACTCCTGGACGAATTGGCAATGTCAGTTGTGCCGTTGAGAAGAGAGGAGATTCCCAGACCCGAACCACCGCCTGAAATGGATATAAAAACCCCGGGGGTTGCCTCATGAAAAGACTCAGCGAGTACAACCGCCAAATTGACTTCGGTATCTGAACCCTTCACGCGGATCGCTGATTTGTCGCGGGTACAGGCCAGGCACAGCAGGAAGATTAGCCAAACGTAATGCTTCATATCCAGAAATGATCAATTCGGTAAAGCAAACTAAAACTGGGGGAATAATTGGAAATTTATGATTGTCAAATTATTAAGAATTGCCAGAAGCAATATGAACTGAGAGGTTTAGTTATCCATTTAGCCAATCACCTACTTACCTTTGCCTTATGATCTATGTTATTGGCATTTTCGTTTCTTTGTTTCTGGCCTCCCTATTGTTTACCAAAGCGGGGCGCAATGGGGCCGATTGTATTTTGGGGCTTTGGATGATTGTTATCGGACTGCACTTATTTGCTTATTATAGTTTGATTTCAGGGCTGATGTACCAATATGCTTTCCTGATCGGATTCACCCTCCCTTTCCCATTCCTGCACGGCCCTTTTTTATTCCTGTACGCCTTTGCCCTTACGAGGCCTGCTGCGCTTAAGGTGAGGGTATGGCTGGAGAATCTTCTCCTTCCCCTGGGGATTACCCTTGCAACTATCCCTTTTTATTCGCTGCCAACAGCACGCAAAGCGTTTGTTTTTCAACACGAAGGAGAAGGCTTCGAAACTTATCTGCTGGTGACCAATAGTTTACTGAGCCTTTCGGGAATCCTGTATATTTACCTGACCAACCGACTCCTGCAACAGCACAAAAAACGCATGAGCAATATATTTTCAAACCAGGAAAAGGTCAACCTCGATTGGCTGCGGCTTTTGTTCTATGGGATGGGCCTGATTTGGCTTTCTATCATTCTGAATCTCAGGGATGAACTTACTTTCAGCCTGGCTACGGTATTTGTGGTTATGGTTGGCTACTTCGGCATCAGGCAAGCTGGAATATTCACTGATCAGTCTACTCTCAATACTGGTGAACCGGTTATTGACGGGCTGCAGCTAGTCCCAGAAGAACCGGAGGAATCAATGGTCAGGAAAAACAAATATGCCAAATCCGGACTTTCCCCAGAAGCTTCAGGTATCCTTCACGCCCGTTTGTATGAATTGATGAATAATCAAAAACTATTCCTTAAACCCGATCTGACCCTGGCAGACTTAGCCAGGCATCTGGATGTTCATTCCAATTACCTTTCCCAAACGATCAATGAAAAGGAAGGCACGAGTTTTTATGAGTACATCAATGGCCTGCGGATCGAAGAATTCAAAAATCGGGTAGGTCTGGCCGAAAATCAGAAGTATACCCTTTTGGCCTTAGCCTTCGATTGTGGGTTCAACTCGAAGTCTGCCTTTAACCGGGCCTTCAAAAAGTCCACGGGCCTTTCACCTTCGCAATACGCCCGCGGAGCCCAGGAATCCTGATTTTGGGGGTATCAATACTCAAGGAGGTACCATTTTTATTGCAATCTACACTTCCCACCTTACAAGGCTGGTCGTTTGACGGTTGGGTTTGACTCAATTTTGCAGCTCAATCAACTCATCAAGCGTATATGTATCTATCAAAATGGCTCCTGGGAATCAGTTTGGTGTACCTGATCCACTCGACTGGACTGGCACAAACTAATCTCAGAGTTTCCGTCATGAATCAGGCGTTGAGCCTGCCGAGCCTCAATGTGCTTCATCTGCCCCTTCATCCCGGCCTGACCATTGGCTCTGACTTGCTTATAAAAAACCACAAGCGCTGGCATACTACGCTGGGGGCTGACCTTACTTTTTTTCATCATCGCCTTTCTGAAAATGCATTGATGCTCGATGCTGTTTATGGCCTTGGCTACAAGTTTGATTTTGGCCTGCAGCCCAGGTTTTTAGCCGCCCTTGGTTATAAGCATTCGCTGGCCGCAGGAGAGGTTTATAAATTGAGGGACGGAGCGTACGAAAAAACATTCTATTGGGGCAAGCCTCAATTCAACTTCAAAGTTGGTTTTGGGTTTGAGTATCCTCTCAGCAGAACGTACAGTCTGACGACCGACTACAAAACGATGATAGCACTTCCGTACTCACAAAAAATTGCCTTCTCCCTGCATACCCTGTTAAGTGTCGGCATAAAAGTGAATTTAAAGAACTAATCTCAAAATAATCTAGCCATGAATTCAGTACGAATCATTACCGGTCTATTTTTTACACTCCTGACTTTGACTTCCTGCGAGAAAATCAAAGACGTTGTTCCGGCCCAGACCTGTGAAAAAGGAAATACAAATCACCCGAATGCTGCAAAGTATGCAAAATTAGCCGGCGCCCTCCTGGCCAAAGGCGTGGTTGGTGCCAGCCTTACTGTCATTACGCCACAGGGGACTTGGAGTTCAGGTATTGGTATGGCGGATTTGAAAAATAAAATCCAGATGACCCCGTGCCATACCATGCGGGTAGGAAGCGTATCCAAAATATTTGCCGCAACGGCCATACTTAAATTGCAGGATGAAGGCAGGTTGACCCTTGATGACCCTGCCAACAGGTACCTGCCCTCGGAGTTTGTCAAAAACATTGCCAATGCCGACCGGACCACCATTCGGCAGTTACTCAATCATACCTCGGGAATCGTGGAATATTCTAGCATTTCAAATATTCTTCAAATTCTAAATCTATCAGTCGTAAAGCTTTCAGCCGAAGAAAATCTGCGATCCATATTCGGCAGGAAGGCTGCATTTCAGGTTGGCCAGCGAGACGAGTACTCCAATTCTAATTATCTTCTGCTATCCCTGATAATTAAAGAAGTTACGGGGCAATCGGCTTATAATTATATTTCGGAGCATATTTTGAAGCCCAACGGCTATGAAAGCGTTTATGCCAATACGTCCATCCCAAACTCTTTCACCCGGGCCTACTACGACAGCAATGATAACGGGATAATGCTCGACCGAACCGAAATTGAAAACAATGCCGTAGGCGGAGCTGATATGGTGGATGGAGGTATGATCGCAAACTCGTATGATTTGGCTCGTTTCCACCAAAATCTAATGACAGGTCAGCTGCTTTCCGAAGCCTCCATGCAATCACTTTTTGCCTTTGCTCCAGTCACACAGGACCTGGGCGAGGACCTGACGCACCTGGCGGGATACAGCCTGGGCATGATGAAACTGGAAACAAATCATGGGATAGCCATAGGGCATTATGGCAGCGTACAGAGCTTTAATGGCATGGTGTTCTATTTTCCCCAGCAAGAAGTTACTGTCGCCCTGATTCGAAATTCAGATTCTGCCAAAATCAAGCAATTCGTCGAAAGTAAGGAGATTTTCGATTTTCTATTCTAATCAGGTTTTAGCCAGGTTTTATTGCTAAACCATTGTCAGGTGATGGCAGAAATATCGCTCATATTTCTGCCATCACCTGAACACAACCTGGACTCGAATCAAAACTATTTGGCTATTTCTGAAATGTCTACCGGAGGTTAGTTTAACTTCCTGGTAGCAAAGTGCCAGTTATAAGTAACTAAATTTTTCAAAATTGATAGAGTCGTCCTGAATAACGTTTGCCTGATTGTGCATGGCGGAGTGCACTAAAAATGATACCCATTACGCCCTGTTTACAGGCACCTTTCCGGGCTGAATTGTATAAGCAAGGCAGCCTTTAAATAGGTATGGGTCGTACAACCCTGAATGGTCCTAAGGCGTACGGCTTTTTAATTGATTCACTAGTACATATACCACGGCAATAGCCTAGGCTGTTGATCTCCAATGACTTTGAGTCAACGGTATCTGAATGTTTTTTCTATACTAAATCAGTTGTTGACCATGTAAAGCATCCATGTATGAATCAGAATTGACGATAGCATTTGTTAAGTCCACTCGATTTTGCTACTATTGCGAAGAGGTAATTTCCTACGTTTGCACCGGCGTATTTTAGTTTGGATTTCATGTGCTTCAAATCAATTAGCCCTCCTTTTTAATTCCTAAATAAAAAAAATATAACCAAGTAATTGTAACGGAAATGATTAACAATGACTACTACAAGACACTACTTACTCTCTTTATTATTGGTGCTGTTACACAATACTTGTTTAGTAGCTCAAACCGCTAAACCCAACATTATTTTTATATTGGCCGATGATTTGGCACAGGCCGATTTGGGGTGTTACGGCAACCCGTATAACGAAACCCCAAACCTGGATAAACTGGCCAAAAGCGGCATTAAATTTACCCAAAGTTATGCTGCCTGCCCCGTGTGCTCGCCTTCAAGAGCTGCCATCATGACAGGTAAATATCCGGCACGTTTGAAACTGACCAATTTTTTGGTGGGCGAGCGTACAGATTCACTCTCACCGGTATTGCCTGCCCAATGGAAAAAATACCTGAGTTCTTCGGAAGTGACGCTGGCCGAGCGGCTCAAGCCGCTGGGGTATCAAACGGGTTTTGTGGGTAAATGGCATTTGGGTGGCGGTGACACGCTGGCTCCCTGGGGGCAGGGATTTGACTATTCCCGCATGATTGGTAAAAATGGGTTGGACTACTACAATTACAGCTTGTATGAAGACAGTTACACAAAGGTTTTTGAAGACAGGGGCACCACGTACCTTACCGATAAGCTCAGCGACTATGCGTTAGATTTCATAAAGAGTGCAAACACCCGGCAACCTTTCTTTTTGTACCTGTGTTATTCGGCTCCGCATGTTTTTCTGGTTCCGCGTGGTGATAAAGTGAGTAAATATCTCAGAAAGTACACAAAGTTTGACGGCAAGTATAATCCTTATTACGCCGCCATGATCGAAAGCATGGACGAGGGGGTAGGCCGGCTAGTCAAACTCCTGGAAGAGAAGGGGTTAATGGGAAATACATTAATTGTATTTACGTCCGACAACGGCGGCGTAGGAATTCCCGAACTTGGCCCCATACCAACGACAGCGGGCAACCTGTGCAAATGGAAAGGATTTACCTACGAAGGCGGTATCCGGGTACCAACCATAATTTCACACCAGGGAGTCATCGCCCCAGATCAAATTTGCGATCGCTACTTTACAAACACAGATTACACGCCTACGCTTTTAGAAATGCTGGGGCAAAAGCAGGAGGTGATGCTCGATGCAAAAAGTTTTTATCCTTTACTCAAAAACCCGCAAGCCAATTTTGAGCGTGGGCCCATTTTTTGGCATTATCCTCATTTCAGTAATCAGTTAAGCCGTCCGTCGGGAGCCATCAGGGAAGGAGACTGGAAACTTACCAAAAGTTATGAAACCAACGAGATTGCCCTGTTTAATCTACGGGAAGATGAATCTGAAACCAACGATTTGAGCAAAACCAATACCTCCAAAGCGCAGCAGATGCATCAAAAACTGACTGATTGGCTTAAAAACGTGGATGCAAACATGCCGATCGTCAAATAATAAATGAATTATTTGGATGGTTCAAAAAGCAGGCAATTTTTTCAGTATTGCTTTTTTACTTAGTTTATCTTTCTCAGCAACATGGGCGCAGGTGCTGTACTTTACACAAAATTTGTTACCACCTGTTAGAAAATGCAGTTGTCCTAATTCGAAATACGCGTAAAGTTTAGTCGATACCAAACCGATTCATCATCAGTATACAGCCGACAATCAATACCAAATATCCTACATTAGGCCTTGTCGATACCAAACTGTCGACCATGCTCATCACTTTGAGAGTGGTCAAAATCTATTGGCAGTAAAAGAAGTTAAGTGGGACCAGGATCATTTTTTGGCTACTTCTACAAAAAAAGCCCCTTTCGGGGCTTCCTTCTTAGAAGTTAAAGTAGATTCTTGATTACTGGGAATAACGTTCGGGAGTAATTCAGTACAGAAAGCTAAATTTCCTGATTCACCAGATTGTGCATTTTATCCGCATAAGCTTTCGGGTTAAAAAATTTTCTGAGGTAATTGGCCCTGATTTTTTCTCTATCCCTAGGGCAGAAATTATTTCTTTACTTATACGTCAGCCAGGCCGTAGCCTCACAGGGTTGATTGGTCATAAAGCGAATCCAGCGGGCCTGAAATTCTTTGGGAAACGTGAAATCAAGCGTTTCTCCGGGTTTTACGGTCAGTTCCTGGTAAGTCATCCATGGACCATGCCCAATTGGATTTACCTCCATCCGAAACGTGACGGGCTGCTGTGCGTTGTGCGAAAGTTTAAGACTTTTCTGATCATAAAATCCAATCAGATAGGGATCAGAAGGGATGTTGGCTTTCACCGCTGAGTTTTTCCAGGGGCCGCCCTGTCCGGTAGGTTTTCCCAGTTTCCACAGATCATCAATGGTTCCGGCCCAGATTTTGGCCAGCCCGTCTGCCGAGGTAAGAATATGCTCCGAAGGCTGTACGCGGTCGTCAAGTCCGGTCATAACCAATAGTCCGCGGTAGGAGGCATAGTCATGAATGGCACGGTCGTGAGAGGCCACGGGGCGGATTTTAGCGTAACCGTCGGCATTCTCGGCCGGGAGTTCGTAGAATGTACCGTGGGCATTGAGCAAATCCCGTTCGGTAGCTACTTCCCGATCAATGCGGAGAATTGCCTGCCTGGTTTTATTGGTAAATTCAGAAGCTCCCAGGGGCAGCCGCCACCGACGACCACTGTCATCAATGACCAGCACGGAAGCGTCATCCACGGTGAGAACATCCTTTGGAATCGCGAATTTTTGACGGATAACCCCGGCGGTTTTAGGGTCTTTTTTTGGAAGAAGATTCAACGCGCTGTCTAATTCGTAGTAGCCGGTTTCCGAAAAAATACCGTTCTGAATTTTACCCGCCAGCAGACCCAATGCGCGACGATTTTCTCCCAATCCATATAGTAATCCGCCTGAATAAGAGGCGCTGCTTAGGTTGGCAAGGCCACTAAACATGGGGTCAGTAGCGGACTGAAACCGGGCATCATCAGTATAATTAAAATTAACGGTGGTTTGAGTAGTTTGATTGGTTTTAACCCGAATCCATTCGCCTGCGTCGCCCTGGGAAAAAGTCACAGCTACTGCCTGACCGGCCTTTGCCCGCACGGATTTTAATTTTTGCCATTTCCCTTTGCCGTCTCTATCAACCTCGAAAGTAAACTCGGCGGGTTGAGTGCCTTCGTTGTGTACCCATGCCATGCGGGTAGGCCAACCGGCAAAAAGAAACGGTTCGGAGGCCTGGTTTGCCTCAATTTTTTCCGAGAGCCACACCGCCCCCTGTGCCGTATTGGGGCCAAGTTCATCGGGTTTATTCCCCGAGGTAAACCACAGGTTAGAATTGGATTGTCCGGGTCCTTCGATATCGCCCTTCATTTTCCGCTTATTCAAAAACTCCTTTTGGGCTGAATCGTCGCAACCAAACACCAGGCCATCCTGCCAGCGTGTAAAATCGCCAATGACTTTCAGATAGGCTGATCGTGGCCGAATACCAGCAGAATTTTTGGCAGTAAAAGTTTGGGGAAAACGCCAGAACATGCCGTGCATGGTCATCAGGTAATCGGGTTTGCCCTCCGGACCTACATCCCGGATGCGCGGCCATTCGGTGTTCCAGCCGTGGGCACCGTCGTAGCTGTGGCTTGCTTTGGGCAGGCGGTAAAAGCTCCATCCCAGTTTAGCATCCCGTACGCCAAGCAGGACCGATTTGTGATCCCAGCCCGTGGCCCAGATGGGGTCAGTGGCGGGGTTGGGATTTCCGTAAATGCCACCGGGACCAGTTACCTCTACAAATTGATTTCGGCGAACGACTTTCCAGTCCTTACCATCCCATTCGGTCAGTGCTCCTGACTTAATATCGAACTGTTTGAGTGCTTCCGGCGAAGCCTCGCCATTGTTGGAATAGACCGCCACGCCTTGCCCAGAATAATACCCCTTGCCGTGTGCTCCTGGCAACAGAGGACCAAATTGCTGCATGTCCTTTTCTTTTCGTAACACATTGCCATCGGTGTAGAGCAGTTTAGTTTGTAACGTTTTGACATCTACCTCGTAAAAACCCTCCTCCATTGTGGCCAATAGAATTTTATTAGCCGGGTCAGTCAAATGACGAGCCAGCCCCGTATGCCGGCCCGGCGCTTCAGAGTAAGGAATTGTCCGGACGTTGCGCTGTGCATCAATGGCGTACGGGCCAATAAAAAGTTGGTTAGTTTCGCGGTGTATCATGCGGTTTGCGGGAGTGCCTCCTACGCTTTCCGGGCGAATCGTCCGCTGTAAATCAGGCGTGATTTCGTACAGTTTATCAGACGATCCATAGGGAAGGTGCGGCCCGTAGGTAATGACCCACAAGCGCCCCGCCCAGGGCACCACGGCTCCGGTGCCGCATTCACCTTCGTTGTTGTAGTAGGCCAAATGCGGATAAATGCCGCTGATTTGTCTGGGTTTGGGTTGGGCATAGGTTGTTGCAGCCGTAAGGCATATTGCTCCCAATATCCCCTGGAAGATGTTTGTAAAGTGCTTTTTCTGCATTTCAGTATTTTATTTTGGGAAAAACTTTCGGAAAGCAGGCATTAGGATAATCCCACACTTCCCGAAAGTAAATAAAAAATAGTAGCCACGGATTATGAATTTGAATAAGATTAAACCGTGGCTTAAAAGGCCTGATTTACCTGTAAATGTCTTATATCGTGCTAGTTTGGGTGAAGCCAGGATTAATAGTTAGGATTTTGGACCAAACCACTCGTAAGTACCTCCGGAGTAGGAATGGGCCACAGGTACTGGCGCGTGGCGTCGAACTTCCGAATGGCGACCTGCTTGATGAGTCCCGCCTGGTACATAGGTTCGAAATCAGCCACTCCATCTTCATCGATCTCAGGTACCTGTGGGAAAAACCACAATCCGGGCCTTACTACTTTTTGGCGAAGATCGTTGGGGTCAAGCATCCCGTAAACAGGTAGGTTAAGTACTTTATCTGCCAGTCCCCAGCGGATGATGTCCATATACCGAATGCCTTCCAGGGCAAACTCCATGCGGCGTTCCACCCGTACAATCCGGCGCAGCTCGCTTTGGCTTTGCGAAGTAACGGCAGGATAGTCCGCTGTACTGGACGGATTCACTTTGTACGCCCGGGCCCGCACCGCATTAATTGCATCCAGCACGGACTGATCAATTTCGTTGAGTTCTATTTTTGCTTCGGCATACATGAGCAGCACGTCGGCATAGCGGATGATGATTTTTTCCTGTTCGATCTGCCAGTTATTCTGACGCCAGTCATCGGCCACGCCTTTTTTCCAAAGCAGTCCGTTGAACGAGGCAAACTGGGCATTGGTGCGGGTGTCGTTGTTGAGCACAAGTGCGTTCGTGTTGAGGTTTAATACTCGCAGGGAGTCGGGGTGGGGCTGGTAAATGAAGCCCAGGTGAGGCGTATTGAACTCAACAATAGTAGCCGTACAACGTGGATCACGGTTTTTGAATGGTTCGCGCGGATTGAACAAGGATGATTCGTCTATGGGCAGCCCGTCGGTACACAGGAAAGCGCAGAAAAGCTCCCACGAAGGATAGATGGCTCCCCAGCCACCCGCCAGGCGTGGTACGTAGTCCTGCCGTCCGCCGAGGGTCACGTTCAATGCGATGGATCGGGGTAGACTTACGATCGTTTCATTGGAATTCTTCGTTTTGGTCAAAAACAAATCACCAAAATCGGAATGAAGCCGGTACGTTCCCAGGTCCATACAGGCTTTGGCAGCCCGACTGGCTGTGGCCCAGTCGCCACTATGTAAGGCGATTCGGGCCTTCATGGCCAGGGCGGCACCCGCCGTTGCGCGTTTGACCTGAGAGTTGCTGAAACTAGTAGCCAGATGGGCAGCGGCAAAATCAAAATCCTCGTAGATTTTTTGAAGAACCAATTGTGGATCCGACTGTTTCAAAGCCAGTGCTTGCTCAATGTCCAGAGGCTCGTCGGTATAAACAACGTTACCAAAATGCGAAAGTAAGCGGGAATACTGACAGGCCCGCAAGTACCGGGCTTCTGCCAGGTAGCGGTCTTTTTGCTGTACCGTAAGTGTGCCCGAGGCGCGGTCGAGGCTATTGATCACCAGGTTCACTCGCGAAATTGCTTTGTAAGTATTGAGCCACCAGGTCCGAATAAAGCCTGACTGACCGGTTAGTGTTGCGTTTGTTATATCGGTCAGGGCATCCCGTTGGTTTCGGTCGTCGGTCCAGGCGTCGTCGTCTGTCATCCAGAAGGCATCCTTGTAAATTCCATTCAGAGACATCTCGATTTCTTCGGCGTTGGAGTTCCAGGTTTCGCTGGACCCCTGCGAGAGGGGATTCAGGTCGAGCGAATCGCAGGAGATGAGCGCAAGAAATAGCGTGCAAAAGGAAAGTATATTGATTTTCATGAGAAATGCAGATTAAAATTGAACAGAAACCCCAAAAACGATAGAAGTGGTGATCGGGTAGGCAAAAGAGCTCATTTCTGGGTCCCAGCCTTTGGGGAAGTTATGGATGGAAAATACGTCGGTTGCAGTCCCGTACAGCCGGAGGTTTTGGATGCCAATAGGTTTGGTCAGATTGTTGGGGATATTGTAGCTAAGGCTGATGTTTTTCAACCGGAAGTATCCGCCGTTTATAAGCCAGAAGTCGGACATGGCGTAGTTGTTGCCTGCCAGCGTATTGGTATATCGGGGGTAAATGGCAGTGCGGTTCTGCTCTTCGGAGTTGTATTTGCTCCATGAGTTTCCATCGAGGATAGCTGGAAAATTTCCCCAGTTTTCCTGCAAAGGCCTTACAATATGCGAGCCCAGACGTGAATTCTGCTTGCCTACACCTTGTAGAACAACCCCCAGACTCCAGCCTTTGTAGTTAAGGTTAAAATTTGCTCCGTACATGAGACGGGGTAGCGAGCCACCCAGCAAAACGCGGTCGTACTCGGGCGAGATGCGGCCGTCAGGTATACCGTCGGGTCCGCTTATGTCTTTATATTTTACGTCACCTGGCTTAACATTTGCGTTGAGTTTAGGTGAATTATCAACTTCATCCTGTGTTTGATAAAGACCATCAGAAACGTAGCCGAACCATTCATTGAATTCGCTTCCCTGGATCTTTATTTGGTCGCCGAGAAACTCTGTTCCACCCAAATCGCCCATTCTGGAACGAAAATCGGAGAGATTGAAGGAGGCTGAGTAGCTCAGATCGCCTTTGCGATCGTTCCAGCTAATCTGCCCTTCCCATCCGTGGGTCTGCATGATACCGGTGTTTTGATTGGGGTTATCAAAGCCCAGGAACATGGGGATCTGCAGCTCGAGCAACATGTCGCGGGTGGTTTTCTTGTAATAGTCGCCCGTTACTTTAAGGCGATCCCTGAAAAAATGGGCATCAAAACCAACATCAAACGACTCGGTTGTTTCCCAGGAAATATTCCGAATGGCATATTGCCACTGAGCAGCTGACTGAGCCGATACGACGTTGCTGCCCTGGTAGAACAGGGTATTATTCTCAAACTGCAGGATGGAGTGGTATGGGTAGTTGCCAATACGCTCGTTGCCCAGCGAGCCCCAGGAGGCCCGAAGCTTTAGGTAAGGCAACCATTTGGAAACCGCCCCTTTCATGAAAGATTCTTCAGAAACGGTCCATCCCGCCGAAAACGAAGGGAAGGCACCCCATCGGTAACCCGGGGCAAATCGAGAGGAAGCATCGTAGCGGATGTTAGCCTGGAATAAATACTTGCTGTTGTAGTTGTACATCACCCGCCCAAACCAGGAACGGTAGGCGTTTTCTGAGGCTCCGCCGCCATTATTTCTGAATTCAAGGGGACCAATATCCAGGTAAGGGTAGGAGCTTAGCAGGTACTGATTTCGTGAAGCGCTGAGATTTTCGTTGAAGGCATAAAAGTACTCATAGCCAGCCAGCAGACTAAAACTGTTCTTGCCAATTTGCTTGTCGTAGTTGGCCAGAAACTGCGTTGTATAGCGATAGTTGTCGTTGCGGGCCTCGGATAGGTTGGTTTGGTTGTAGCCGTTGAGGTATCCCACCTGAAGATTGGGGTCGTTCCAGGCCGTAAAAGGCACCCGTGTTCGGAAGTCCTTTACTTTATCGAAGCTGAAAAAGGGAGAAAGTACCCCGGAGAGTTTTAACCCTTCGATGGGTTTAAAGTCCAGGCCTATTTTTCCCCCTACCTGATTATACCAGGCATGGTTGAACCCCCCGTTGTGCAGCATACCGTAGATGTTGTCTCCGTCTTTACCAGACGCTAGCCTACCATCAGCCCATTGGGCCGCGTAAATGGGTGGTGTGATACCCACCCGGTAAAGCGGATCTACGGTGGGTTGCCTGACGGCCACGCGCCGAAAGTTCAGATCCACGGCTGCCGATAGAAACTTGTTGATGATGATGTCGTTATTGATCCGGGCCGTCACGCGCTGGTAGTCGCGGTTGTCATAGAGTGCTTCGGTTTTATCATATCCAAGTGATACGCGGGTACTGATGGCTTTTCCTGAGGCAGAGATACCCAGAATATGGCTGCTCCTTGGAGCTGAATTGCGTAATATCAACGATCGCCAGTCGGTATTGGGGTTCAGGTCCGGATTGTCGGCATGCAGCTGCCCGTAGTTGTCAATGAGGTCTTTGGCGAAGGTAGGGTACTCATTTGTATTGTTATTATTGTCGTTCCAGCGAAGCTCGTTGGAGAGCTGCATGAAGCGTACGGCATCCACATAATCGGGGAGCCGGGTAGGTTTTTCAAAACCGTACTCAGCAGTATAATCCAGGTTGAGCTGTCCGTTTTTGGCCCGTTTGGTCGTTACCAGAATTACCCCTGCGGCAGCCCGTGAGCCATAGATAGAAGCTGAGGCGGCATCCTTCAATACCGAGATACTTTCTACGTCGTTGGGGTTAATGCTGTTAATATCATCGATAGGTACTCCGTCCATGATGATGAGCGGATTGGCGCCTGCATCGGTGATGGTAGTAATTCCCCGAACGCGGATTTGGGCAGTAGCACCCGGAGCGTTGCTGCTGCGCGTCACCATCACGCCCGGCATGGTACCCTGCAAAGCCTGCGAAATCTGGGTGGTTTTACGATTAGTGATCGCATCGCCCTGCACCATGGACACAGCACCTGTGAGGTCTTTCTTTTGCTGGGTACCGTACCCAACCACCACCACTTCTTCCAGCGACTTGGTATCGGCCTCAAGAATAATGTTGAGCTGGGTCTGGTTTCCCACCGCTATTTCCTGGGACGTATAGCCCACAAAGGAGAAGATCAGGGTGGCGGGTCCGTCTGGCAGGTTGATGGAGTATTTGCCGTTTGCTTCGGTGGTGGTGCCGCGTTGGGTCCCTTTCAGGACAATGCTGACCCCCGGCAGAGCTTCCCCTTTATCGTCAGTAACAATCCCCGAAATCAGTCGGTCGGGTATTACGATGGGGACGATGGAAAAAGGCGAAGGAGCAGCGTAGGAGGAAGCTAACGGGCTCAGCACGATTTCTTTACCAATCACCCGGTATTTTATTTGCAGTGGTGCCAGGATTTGTTCGAGTGCATCTCCCAACGGTTCGTTGCTAACGTTAATGCTAATTTTCTGTTGATTTGTGAGCAGCTTTGGACGATACGTAAACCGTACATTTGCTTTTTGCTCAATCTCAGAAAGGACACTTCTGATATTCTGATTAACCGCTATCAGGCTTATTTTCTGGTTCAGCAATTCCTGAGCGGAGGCATCCCGTGCGAGGGAAAAACCCGCAAAAATCACCGCAATGCAAAGCTGTACGAGCGAGATTCTCATGAGAACCAGTAGTTTTTTTTGCTTTTGTAAGGATTTCTTCATTTTTTACAAAGTTTTTGAGGTTTAGACGACACAAAAACGCTCCCTGCAACCATGACAAGTGGTTTGTGCTACAATCACAACAAGGGAACATTCTGAGCCGGTGACGCTGGACCCGTCGCCGGCTTTTCTTATACTTTGATACGCAGTTTTTTCTACATAGGCAGGTTAGGTTTAAGGTTCTTTATCGTAAATTATTTCCCTAAAATTCTATCAATCAATTAATTGTCTAAATATTAGTTGCAGCCTTTGCCACTGATTACGACGTGTGCATCGACCAATTTGTAGGTAGCTCCGATGCCCTCGCAAATAACTTCCAGCTTTTCAAAAAGGGTTTCAGCCGAGAGCGAAGTTGTCAAACGACAATTGGAAAGCACCTCCTCGTCAAATACAATTTCGACACCGTACACTTTTTCTAGGGCATCAAATATTCTGCTAACAGGCGCATCTTCAAACGAAAATTGCTGCAACTCTTCTTTGTTCAGCAGTGCCATTGGTTTTTCAATCAGGGTTCTACTAAACCGCTGTCCGGCGCGATCAAATTGAACCTCCTGGTTAGGGGTCAGCAGAAGGCCAGTTGTCTCTGGGTCTGCATTCATACCTGATTTATGCGCATACACCGACACCCGTCCACTACGAACGGATACTACGATATTCTTTTCACTGTCAAATGCTTTTATGCGAAAACTGGTCCCTATAACCTTGGTTACCAGTTCATTGGAAAAGACCAAAAATGGTTTTTGAGGATCTTTGGCTACATCAAAATAGGCTTCGCCAGTAAGATAAACCTCCCGTAGATTACTACCCATAAAACTTTTGGCATAACTCAGACGGCTATCTTTTTCCAGTACTACCAAACTACCATCGGGCAAGGTTACCCTGCGTGGTTGGTCAGTTAGGTTAGTAACTTCCTCCATCGCAGCAAGTATCTTTGCATCCTGAATCATTGTCTGATAGTTGCTTTCTGATGTTTTGTCCAATGATTGTACGGCCCACCATCCGGCTCCTGCCAGGCAAATAAGGGCTAGGACCGCAGCCCACCGAACGTAAGGTTTCAGGAATAGTGAGAAGGATACAGATTTTGGCGAATCAAGTGACTGCTCAATGGTATCCCAGATTTGTCGGGCATCCTGTTCAGCGCCCTGGGTTTCTCCACTTTCCTGAATGAGCATTTTTACGGCAAGCCGGGCCTTGTAAATGGTTGAACTTTGGTGGGGAAAGATTTCCAGAAACTCCTTCCAATAGGCATCGGCATGCGGTGTAGGCCGGCGAACCCATTCAATAAATTCTTCGTCGGTTACGAAGTCAGCAAGTTGATACGAAGCGTGTTTCTGATACATAGAAAAATGAGGTTCTTATCCCCTAGATTGAAGGAGAAAGATTTTGTACTCGTTTTTCTTAAAATAATTCAGATTTTTTTTAGGAGTTCCAGGAATAGAAGCAAGAATAGTACCCCCGGTTCAAAAAAATCACGCAATCGGTTTACTGCCAGGGAGAGATGATTACGTACGGACTGATTGTTGATTTGAAGTAGTTTTGCGATTTCTTCCAAAGAAAAATCGTGGTAATAGCGAAGCTGAATCACTTCCTGCTGGCGTTTGGGCAATTTTGCGAGTGCTTGCTGAAGTTGGTAGGAGCGTTCCTGATTTTGTTCCCGTGAAACCCATTCGGCCTCATAAGGCAGATCGGTCAATATACTTTCAGGAAAAGGCAGGTTATCAAGTGAAACTTCCGTAGTTTTTTCGGCAGTTCGAATAAGCCGGTTTCTTAGGGATCGGTAGAGATAAAATTTAATAGACTGGGTCGGAGATAAATTCTCACGGTGAACCCACAGGTATAAAAACAAATCCTGTATGCTGTCCTTGATCAGTTGCCGATCGCTGGTCATACGGTAGCCATAGGAAAGAAGTTCCTGAATGTGCAGGTCGTATATTTGACCAAAGGCCACACGGTCTCCCGCTCTGAATGCGTTCCAGAGGTCGGTTTCTTCCGTGCGAAGTAAGCCAGATTTTGACGATTGCAGTGGCAAGATTGTGTAAATTCTGAATAAGAATTGTTCTAATATACATATAAATAGTCATACAAGCTCAATTTACTCATATCCTGAAAAACATATTTGCTAAAATAGGCTGGTAAATACCCCTCCCAAAACATGAATTGAAGCTGATTTGAAAGCAGAGACACCGGCCCTTACTTAAGGGGTAAAGAAATATTGATTTATAAGGTTTATCCCGATTCTGCCAGCCTGAGAATAGCCGGATTGAGTAGCTGAATATTCCGACGAAAGTTGCCAGGTGTTCAAGTGGAATTTTACCAGCTGATATATCAGGCTTGCCCGGCTTCTGTGCCGTTAGCACAGTCTTATTATCGATTACGTTTACCCAAAGCCTGATGGCCTGTGTGATCTCAGGATATTCTGCCTTAATCGCCTGAGTGTAAGGTGCTGACAATTTGGGAAATTCCTCCCGTCCCGTTTACTCACTACGTAAACTCTTCACCGGATTCATCAGCGCTGCCTTCACGCTCTGGAAACTCACCGTCAATATCGCAATGCCTATACCCAGGCCTCCGGCCAGAGCGAACATCCACCACTCAATGTCGATCCTGTAGGCAAAGTCCGCCAGCCACTGGCTCATCGCATACCAGGCGATGGGCGAAGCGATGACGACGGCAACAAGGACCAGTTTCAGGAAATCTTTGGAGAGCAAAGCCACGATGCCACTGACGGATGCGCCCAGTACCTTGCGGATGCCGATTTCCTTGGTGCGGGTTTCGGCAGTGAAAGCGGCCAGGCCAAACAACCCCATGCAGGCAATGAAAACCGCGAAGGAAGTAAAGATCGTAAACATGGTCGACATCCTGATTTCGGTCTTGAAGGTTTCGTTGAACGCATCGTCAAGAAAATAATACTCGAAAGGTTTTTCCTGGTCGTACTTTTTGAAGATCTTTCCGATGGTAGCGATTTTTTCCTGAATGTTGGTTTTGGGATCAAGCCGGACATACAACTCTCCTCTACCTGCCAATGCCTTCACCAGGTTGGTGGTATCATTTGACACAAAAAGTCCCATGGCCCTGATTTCGCTTTGGATGGATGAGAAATGAAAGTCTTTTAAAACACCTGCAACTTTACTTCCAGGCACCAGTTCCTGTCCGATAGGATCGCCCTTGATACCCATCTCCTTGATTGCTGTTTCATTCAAAACCATGTAGCTCTGATTTTTCCATAGTGTGGTGTCGGGTTTAGTTTTCCAGCGCAGGCCCAGAATTTCGGTGAAGTTAGGATCCACGCTATACGTGACCAGAGGGACATCCAGTTGGGTAGTTCTATTTTTTAGAAAAAACATATTGTACCCTTTGAAAAGTCCCACGTTTGTTGCTGCCACATTTTGAACTCCTACCTGATCCCGGATCTCGTTACGTAAAGGGAAATAACTATCAGCTACCGAAGAAGACAATGGAATACTTAGTATCTGCTCTTTGTATAGCCCCAGCTTTTTAGTTTGCATGTAATTCAGCTGATTTCGGACCACCAGGCTGCATATAATTAAAATGATGGAAACCGTAAACTGCAATACCATGAAAAATCGCCTGACTCCGGCACTGCTTTGTCTGCCCGCCAACCTGCCTCTGAGAACTTCCAGAGGCGCAAATCCCGATAATACCAGCGCGGGGTAGCTCCCGGCAATGAGTGCGCTCACTAACAGTAGCCCGATGACGTACCCCAAAAAGGAAGGTGAGAAAAGAAACGAAGCGCCGATCCGCAGATTGAGCAGATCATAGAAAGGGTGCCGCAATAGCTGCACCAACATGAACGCAAGCGCAAAAGCAACAGAACACAACAAAATGGATTCTACATAGAACTGCCTGACCAGCCCGCCCCGATTGGCCCCGACTACCTTACGCACCCCTACTTCTTTGGCGCGCAAGGTGGCCCTTGCCGTAGTGAGGCTCATGTAGTTGAAAAGCGCCAAAAGAAGAATGAGTACCGCCACGCCCGTGAAAATGTAAATAAGTTTGGTATTTCCCGATTCATTGAAGTTATTTCCCAAATGGATCGTTGCCAGGTTTTCCAATTGGTACTCTGCGTCACTTGCAAATGCTCCCGTTTTCTCACCTTCACGCTTGATGTTTTTCTCCACCGCTGCCACTGATTGATCCGAATCCAGCAGTAGCCAGGTATCGAATATTCCTGCGACATCCCATTCCTTTTTGTTGTTTTCGTTCAGCTGAGGGTAGGTGACAGCGGAAGCCACGAAATCAAAATCAAACGATGAATTGGACGGCGGGTTTTCAGCTACCCCAATGATCTGCATAGGGTACTTTCCTTCGTACGTCAGGCTTTTTCCCACCGGATTTTCGTCGCCGAAATATTTTTTAGCGGCGCGCTCCGAAATCACCATCGTAAAGGGTCGATCAAGACTGGCAGCGCTCCCATCTTTTATTTTAAAGGAAAACAACTTAAAAAAAGATGGATCGGTAAATAGGAAATTCTGCTCGTAAAAGGCTTCTTCCCCACGGGCAGGATTTTTCATTACAATTTTATCCACCGCGTCTTTTACTCGCACGAAGTTCTCAACCTGCGGATTGTACTCTTTCAGGGCAGGACCCAGTTTGGCCGAGAAGGAGTTCATCTGTAAGTCCTGATCCCCCATTTTTATTTTGGCCAAAATCCGGTAGATCCGGGCGTGCTTCTCGTGGAATTTGTCAAAACTGAACTCGTGCATTACAAACATCAGGATCAGTACCGACACCGACATGCCCATGGCCAGGCCAACAATATTGATGAGCGAGTAGGTCTTGTTTTTGACAAGGTTGCGGAAGGCGATTTTGAGGTAGTTGGTGATCATACTTTGAATTGTTAAACCGGATTGATTAGTAAAAACAGCACTTACTCGCTTCGTAGACTCCTCACCGGATTCATCAGCGCCGCCTTTACGCTCTGGAAACTCACTGTCAATAGCGCAATTCCCACGGCAAGGCCGGCGGCCAAAGCGAACATCCACCACTCAATGTCGATCCTGTAGGCAAAGTCCGCCAGCCATTTGTTCATGCCGTACCAGGCGATGGGACTGGCGATAATGATGGCGATAAGTACGAGTTTCAGGAAATCTTTGGAAAGCAACGCCACGATGCCGATTACAGAGGCCCCCATCACCTTTCGAATTCCAATTTCTTTTGTACGCCGTTCTGCGGAATAAGATGCCAAACCGAATAAACCCAGTGCAGAAATAAATACTGCCAATCCTGCTAGTGATCCAACGATTGTATTTACCTGTTTATCAGCATGGTAGAGGTTGTTGAAGTGATCGTTCAGAAACGAATAAGTAAATGTTTGTTGCGGCAACTGCTGATTCCAGATCTTCTTAATGGCTGCAATGGCCTGTCTGGAATCTGATCCTGTGATCCGAATAGACATTTCTGAATATCCCCACTTTTGTTGGTTATGTAAAACCAGGGTTTCGATTTTATGATGCAGGGAATTAAAATTGAAGTCTTTGGCAATACCTATGATAGTTCCCAGAGAGTCTTTGGAATCATTGCGAAAACCAAAAGATTTGCCAATTAGAGAATTCTGGTCTGATGATTTGATCCCTTTTAATAACTCCCTGGCCATCGACTCATTAATTATATATGACTGGCCATTGTCCGAAATATCTGTCCGAAAATTTCGTCCGGCCACAAGTTCCATCTTGTATAGAGTCAGATAGTCAGGATCCACCACTACATAGGAGGTGCCTATCTCACGAATCAGCCCTTCTGACTGAAATTCAAGCCCTCCCTGATGAAAGTTATTTCCCAGCCGTTGCCAGGAACCTGACACAGATTCAATCTGAGAATTGGAAAGAAGTTGCTCCTTCAAGGAATTGTACTTTTCGGTCGATTGAGCATCAAGGGGTACTAGTATAACTTGATCTTTTTGAAAACCTGGATCTTTTTCCTGCATGAAACGAAGCTGTTTTAATGCAAATCCAGTTCCTATAATCAGAGCAACTGCCCAACTAAACTGCACTACCACCAAAGTATTCCGGAATGTACTTTTGCCCTGCTGAATGGTGCCTTTCAGGACTTTGGCTGCCTGAAAAGACGACAGATAAATTGCTGGATATAGTCCTGAGAATATGCCGACCAGGATGGTTCCAGTAATCATCGTGACTAGCAAAATGATGTCTGAAAACAAAGAAAACATCAGTTTGCGCTCACTGAATTGATTAATAAAGGGAAGTGAAAGTTTTATTATCCCCACAGCTACCACTAGTGAAGACAAAGCAATCAGAACCGATTCTCCAATAAACTGCCCGGCGAGTTGAAATCTTTGAGCTCCAATCGATTTACGAATGCCTACCTCCCTGGCGCGTCCAGTAGAGCGGGAAGTCGAGAGATTCATAAAATTCATGCAGGCGATTACCAGCACTAGTAGGGCTATTATTGAAAATATATAGGTGTATTTGCGGTCGAATTTTTGAAAATTCAAATAATCGTGTGTAATGTCGGTTGAATGGGCATGAATTTCGGACAGTGGTTGCAAAAACAATTCATAGAATTTGGCATCCTCCCCAGCATATTTTTTCAGGAAGGCCGGAAATTTTTCTTCCAGTGTAGACAAATTTGCATTTCCGTCTAATTCAAGATACGTGATCACAAAATTTCCACCCCAATAATTCAAATTTTCTTCTGGTATGGTCTTAAACGAAAAAAGTGCATCGAACTGCAGGTGTGAATTGGAAGGTAAATCCGCTAGAATCCCTGTCACTTTAAAGGCAATTGTATCACGTCCCAAATACGTAATGGTTTGTCCCAAAGGCAGTTGATTTCCAAAAATGGCAATGGCACTTTTTTGGGTTAAAACTACTGTATTTGGTTCAATCAATACTGTGGCGGGGTCTCCCTGTAAGAGCGGAAAATTAAACATGTCCAAAAAATTTGCATCGGCCCACAGGACTACTGGCAGCTCTACTTTTTTATTGTTATGGGAAAGAATGACATGTTCCTGATCGTCGATTCTAACAAAATCTTTTATTTCAGGGTATTCTTCTTTTAGAGATGGGCCCATTGGGTACATGGATAAGGCAACTTTCTGAGGTTCGACCATACCGTCAAAGGTTTGAATTTCATTTAGCCGAAAAAGGTTTTTGGTGTGAATCTTGTCAAAGCCATTTTCATAATTTACAAACAGCATGATCACGATACAGGCCGACAGCCCCACCGCCAGACCCACAATGTTGATACTTGAGTAAAGTTTGTTTTGTAGCAGATTCCGCCAGGCGATTTTGAAGTAGTTGGAGAGCATGAGGGTATTTGGTTATATTTGGTTAAAAAAGTAGATGATATGGAAACTGCCAATCACGATCTTATCGAAGAGTATCATTCTGAAGATATTATGTCTGTTAATCATTCAAAATTAATTCATCGGTTATGTGTGGCGCTCAATCGGTATGAGGATCAATACGATATTCTGCCAGAACTTGAACTCGAACTTTCAACGGTCAAATGCAAGCCGGATATTTCCATTTATAATCATTTGATGGTTGATTGGTTAAATGATGTTATATTCTACTCCAAGCCGCCCATTACAGCTGTTGAGATTCTTTCACCCCGTCAAGCACTTACAGAGTTAACTGATAAAGCGTACAAGCAGTATTTCCCGGCAGGTGTTCTTTCTGTGTGGCTAATTATTCCTGTCTTGCAAAACGCATATATTTTATTTCCTGATGGATCAAAACAGGTATTTACAAAAGGCCAATTAATCGATTCAGTTACAGGTATTGAACTTGATTTGGATCTGCTTTTTCGTTGAATCTTATATAACTATTCAACCTTTACTCATTCGCTTCGTAGACTTTTCACCGGATTCATCAGCGCTGCCTTTATTGCTTGAAAACTCACTGTTACCAAAGAGATTCCAATAGCCATAATGCCTGCCAAGGCAAAAATCCACCATTCGATACCGATACGGTACTCAAAATCCTGCAGCCAGTGATTCAGTCCGTAGTAAGCCAATGGAAACGCAATGCCGTTGGCAATCAACACGAGTTTGATAAAATCTTTGGACAACAAGCCCGTAATATTTGCAATGGAAGCACCCATCACTTTTCGGATGCCAATTTCTTTGATGCGTTGTTCGGCAGTGAAAGTGGCCAACCCAAACAAACCCAAACAGCTAATCAAAATGGCAAGAATGGAAAAGCACAAAAGCAATTGTCCGGTGCGCTGCTCAACGGCGTATTGACGTTCTAAATCCTCGTTTACAAATCCGTAACTGAACGGCTGATTGGGTTCAAACTTTTTATAGAGTTGGGCAATGTCGGCTAATGCACGTTGTGTTTCGTTGGGGCGTGTTTTGACCAACAGATTGAAATAACTTTCTTTTGGACGAAAACGAACAATGAACGGTTCGATCTTAACATTCATGGGACGGAAATGAAAGTCGCGTAGCACGCCCACAATTGTTCCGTCAAGTCCCCAAAAATTCACTTTTTTTCCCAATGCCTTTTGCGGTGTCCAACCCATGCGCCTGGCGGCGGTTTCGTTTATGAGGTAGGTGCCGAACTTGCTACTTGTGTCGCTTGCTATGGCGGTTGAAAAGTTGCGTCCGGCAGCCAGCGCCATGCCAGTTGTTTTCAGGAAATCAGCGTCAACGTTCATTTGAGTGATCAAGAAATCATCATTGGGGGTCTTTCCTGCCCACTCGATATACGAAGTGTTTTGCATATTGACTAACGTACTCGTGGTAGCCGAAACTGATGCAATACTGCTCTGCTTCGTTAGTAACTCTTTCAGGGTCAGTGACTTTTCTCGTACATTTCCTTTAAGTCGTACATACAGCAACTGCTCTTTATCAAACCCCAATTTTTTGTCTTGTATGAATTGTAATTGTTGGAACAGCCCCACTGTGCCAATGATCAAAACAATTGACATTACAAACTGAGTCACCACCAGCGTTTTACGAAAACCAGCACCTGATTTCTTATCGTAAATCCCTTTCAGCACCCTAACCGGACGGAACGAGGAAAGATAAAAGGCGGGATAAAGCCCAGTCAAAAAGCTGATAAACAACAGCACTCCGACCATGGAAGCCCAGAAAAGCGGCTGTTGAAAAGGCACGACCATCACTTTGCCGGACAACTCATTGAAAAAAGGCATCAATAAATTAAGCAGTACCAACCCCACGCCCAGGGCTATGCTGGTCATCAATAACGACTCGCCCCAAAACTGCACAATCAGGCTGGAGCGTAACGCGCCTACGCTTTTGCGGACGCCCACTTCCCGGGCCCGCTGCGTGGCTCGTGCGGTGGATAGATTGATGAAATTGAACAGAGCAATGAGCAGTATGATCAACCCCACAAGGACGAAAATACGGATATACCGAATGTTGCCATGAATGCCCCAATCAGTGCCAAAATCGAAGTCGGAATACAAATGAATTTCACGTAGTGGTTGCAGCAAAAGCGGTGTTTCGTTGTCTTTGTCGTATTTTTTTAATTGCCCTGCCAGCTTCTGACTGAAAGAGGCTATGTCGGTATCCGGCCTTATTTTGAGGTACGTATGGTAATTATTGCTGCCCCAATTGTAACTCCATTTATCATTCAACTCAAAGTATTTTAAGGGCAATAATACATCAAATTGAATGTGAGAACGCGCCGGCGAATTTTCAACGATGCCTGACAAACGAAGCGGGCGTTCCTGATTGTAATGAATGGTTTTTCCCAGAACGGATTGAGCGCGCCAATCTTTGCCAAAAAACCTTTCGGCCACGGCTTCACTGATTACAATTTCGTCAGGCGATGATAAAACGGTTTGCGGGTTTCCTTTCAGGAGTTTAAACCCAAAAAAGGACAAAAAAGAAGCATCAACTACTCGCATGGCTTCGGGTTCAACCGCCGTTTGTTGGTACTGAAGCAATCCCGACCATGCCCCTAGGCGAACCGTTTCGGTAATTTCGGGAAAATCATCTTTGAGCGCTGGCGCCAGTGGGCCGGGCGTTACGGCAAGGTCGTAAAGTCCCGTGGCCTGTTTTTGCCTTTCCGTCACCCGATACGTTTGTTCAAAGTGCGGTACGGCTCGGTCGTATTGGTATTCGTCCCACACGTACAGGCTAATGGCCATACATGCTGCTAAACCCACAGCTAATCCTACACAATTAATGGTTGAATAAAGTGTATTGCGCGTTAGATTTCGCCAGGCGATTTTTAAGTAATTTCTAATCATGATTTCAGGAATAAGGATAATAGCGGTAGTTAGGCTAAGTATTGTTTATCTTATTCACAAAATCATACCTAAAATGTAATTAAATGAAAATCAGGGTGTTGTAGAATTCATATCACGTTGAACTGTTCATTTTTGAACGATTACGTTCGATTTAGAACATGAAAAAAATTATCGAATAATTGCCCGAATCTCTATTCAGATTCTAATTATTAGTTTTGAATTTTTGATCATCATCATTTTTTAAGGCAGCACCCTAGTAATAATTACCTCCCTAGTGCAAAGCGAGGCTTCCTTTTTGAGACAGCCTTGCTTTGTTAAAATTAGAATACTAAAATTCATCGTTCTGAACTACTCCCTATTTTTAAGTCCAGCGGTCGGCTGATTATACTTAAAATCCAGCAGCATGTAAGTAATGGTGCATTGGCTTTCTTTGGCCTTTCTAAGGCATGATGGTCAAGTAAATGACACACAATACTTGACATTAACTTATTTGTTACCTACCAACCACCCATAAATTAAATGATGACGGCTTCTGTATTAAGAACCAATTTAATACCTGCAATTTCTTTATTAAATCCGTCCAGGTGAAGAATTCTTTGCTTGTAATATGTTATATTTGTAATACAATAGTAGTAATTATTTAGCAAAAAGACACTAAGTAATACAATGATATCACTAATATCACCATCGAAGGCGCTAGGTAAGCTGGCCGAAAACGTGCGTTCCAGGCGTTTAAATGCAGGCCTTACTCAGCAAGATCTGGCAGAACGTTCGGGTGTTGCCCTTCCAACGTTAAGAAAGTTTGAGCAGAAAGGAGTTATCTCTCTTGAATCATTCCTTCGGCTTCTTATGGTTGTGGGCGGCCTGGAAGAGGTGATTGAGGCAATCAGGCCTGTAAAACCAACGTTCACTTCTATTGATGAAGTATTGAAGCAGGAAACCTCAACCCGTAAACGAGGACGTCACAAATGAAACGACGTATCACAGAACTCAAAGTAGGATTGGATTTCGGACGTGAGATTCTTCCGGTTGGGCGTTTGGCAGTTCGCGATCATACCATTTATTTTGAATATGAACGGTCATTCATTCAAAAAAAATTAGAGATTTCTCCGCTACGTTTGCCTCTCAGACCTGGCGTTAGCGCTTTTGAGGCAAGACCTTTTGAGGGATTGGCTGGTGTTTTTAGCGATAGCCTGCCTGACGGCTGGGGTCGTTTATTATTTGATCGCCTTTTGCGTTCTCAAGACATATTCCCTTCCGAAATAACTTCACTGGATCGCCTGGCACATGTTGGATTTCACGGAATGGGAGCCTTGGTCTATGAACCGGATTATAGTCCGTCTGATATAGAAGATGGCTTTATTGATCTGGATAAACTTGCTCAGCAAGCCAGAGAGGTTCTTACTGGAAGTTCAGAAGAGATTTTTCAGGAACTACTTTCATTAAATGGATCATCAGCCGGGGCTAGACCTAAAGCACTCATAGGAGTGGATCAGACCCGTCGAAACATATCGCATGGAGCAAAGCAACTCGCCGAAGGATTTGAGCCTTGGTTGGTAAAGTTTCCGAATTCTCAGGACGGGTTAGATTCTGGTGTCATTGAATACGTGTATGCTTTGATGGCAAAAGAGGCGGGAGTTGGGATTTCGGAAACTCATTTGTTCGCAGCTGGTAAAGGAGGCGGATATTTTGCGACAAAACGATTTGACCGGGATGGTACAAACCGATACCACATGCATACAGTAAGCGGCCTATTGCATAGCGATTTCCGGACACCTTCATTAGATTATGAAGATTTACTGATGCTGACTGGACAGCTTACCAGGGACATACGGGAGGTTGAGAAAATGTATCGACTGGCTGTGTTCAATGTCCTGGCCCATAACCGGGATGATCATGCGAAAAATTTTAGTTTTCTCATGGATGAAAAAGGCGTATGGAAGTTATCGCCTGCCTATGATCTGACCTTTTCCAATGGCCCTGGGGGAGAACAGAGCACAATGGTACTCGGTGAGGGAAGAAATCCCTGTGACAAACAGCTCATAAAGCTTGGTCTGGAAGCAGGCCTGCCAAAAGCGCTTGTGGAAGAAAGTGTAGCCCAAACCCGGTATGCCCTGAGCCGGTGGAAGTCTTTGGCAAATGAATACGGCATTAGTCCGTCTACCAGGGACTTAATAAGCAAAAAGCTGACATGAACCGGATCCATCTGTCAGTTTATGAATATACTTCGCACTCAGACTATCAACCTTTTTGAGAGCTACAACGGCGGCCGTTAAAAGGCTATTAACAGGCGGCCACAACTTGATGATTCTGTCATGAGTTTGACTAATACATTTGATGTATCTCCCTGAAATAGCCAGACAAGTTCCGTTGCCAAAATATGATTTGCAGCTGATCTGAAAACCAATACGCTCGCCCACCAGTAAGGGTAAGTCTTCCGGTTCAGACTTATTTGGATGATTCAGCATTTTTTGGATTAGAGTAATAAGGTACTGAATTATACTAAATGTATAGAAAGGCTACAAAAAATGATTCATACAGAAACAAATGCGCTATGGATTTTTCCTGGCCCGGAAAAACTTTGAAATAAATAGTTTTTTTTCAGGACAATTCCCAAGACTCTGCCTCTTAGGTGTGTAATCTTATTTTAGTGATGTTTTATAATGGAGAATTATTAAAATCTGTTCATGCCGAAGAGTAAATCCATCGTTCAATCTCCCGTTAAGACCTCTGCCATTTTGCAGGATGCGGCCGGGCAAACCCTGTGGCAGTCGTTTCGGGCTGGCAATAGCGATGCCTTTGCTCAACTTTTGCATCTCTACTATCCGATGTTGCTGAACTACGGGGTGCGGCTTTCGCCGGATCGGGAGTTTGTCAAGGATTGCCTGCATGATCTGTTTCTGGAATTTTGGAACAAGAAAGAAAAATTGAGTGATATTGAAAATCTGAAATCGTACCTATTACTCTCTTTTCGTCGCAAGCTGTTTCGGGAAACAAGGCGCCTTAAATGGTTTAGGGAAGCAAATGAAGTAACCGAAGATTATACGATGGAAGTGCAGTTTACAATCGAATCCTATCTGATAAACAACGAGGTTCAGCACGAATATTTAAAAAAGCTGAAACTCAATCTTGAAAAACTAAGCAAACGGCAACGGGAAGTAATTTATCTACGGTTTTATCAGGAAATGGAATACGATGAAATTTCGGCGATCATGGAAATTAACTACCATTCGGTGGTCAATTTAATCTACGAAGCGCTAAAACTGCTACGCAAAAACTGGTTCTTGCTGCTGTTTTTGGTTTCTCCATATGTTCTTGACTTTACAACTAGTTTTAAGCAGCTATTTTAGGGTAACTCCATCCGCCCCTTTTGAATTACCAACCATGAAAAAGTACGAAAATTATGAGGTAGAAGATTTTATTCAGGATCTCTATTTCAGGCAATGGGCACTCGATGCTCTGCCCCCACAAGACACCTTTTGGAAAACCTGGCAGGACACGCATCCTGAGCAACATGAGAAAATAGAAGAAGCCCGGGCGCTGGTGATTGCCTACCAGCTGGAAGCTATACCGGAGGATTCTTCTGAAATCCAATTGGCGATTGAAGCAATACTGCTCGACACAAAAAAAGGAACCTTCCCGGGATTTTTTCAGCATACCTGGTTTAAAGTAGCAGCCTCCGTAGCGGTGCTTATGGGTGTTTTTTACTTTGGCAGTCGGTCAATGAATTGGTATCCCTTAGAAAAAGCAGCGGCGACCAACCCGTCAGCACGCGTTTCGGATGCGAGTGGCTTACCTGAAAAATTCAACCAAAGTTCGGTTGTGCAGGAATTTACGCTCAGCGATGGTTCAAAGGTATTGCTGGATCCCAACAGCCGGCTGCGAATCAGTGAAGAGTTCGGGCAAACCAGGCGGGAGGTTTTTCTGGATGGGGATGCCTCGTTTGATATTGTCAAAAATCCGCAGAAACCATTTTTGGTTTATACCGAAAAACTGGTGACCAAAGTGCTGGGAACAAGTTTTCGGGTAACGGCCAAGGCCGAAAATCAAAGCGTGTACGTATCGGTAACGAGTGGGAAAGTAACGGTTTACAAAAGCAGGGCAAATCCAAATCCTGCTTTATCCGAAGAAATAATCCTGACTCCCAACCAGCAGGCAGTATACGTGAAGTCGGATGACAAACTCATCAAAACCATTGTAGAAAACCCCCGTCAACTCCATAAACCTTTGACATCAGCCAATTTTGCCTACAACGAAACCCCGATTAGTCAGGTATTTGCTGATTTGGAAATGAGCTACGGGGTCAGGATTTACTACGATGAAGTACTCATGAAAGAGTGTAACCTAACCGCTACCCTGGCCAATGAACCACTTTTTATAAAGTTAGCGCTGATTTGCGAAACCATTCAGGCGAGCTACGAACTCATTGACGGGCAGATTGTCGTCAACGGGCGGGGCTGCCCTTAAGATTTTATTTTGTTTGAAAAATGGGTAGTGCTACCAACACTACCCATCCATTTAAAGTGATTCTCCGGGTATGAGACGGATGAATCGAAGAGTGTTTTTGCCAAATTCTATCAAATTTTTACACAAAAACAGCTGCAGGGCAGCAAATCAAATCTATGGAAAAATCTTTAGAAGCACAAAGTCTGCTACTTAGAATTATGAGAATATCCATTGTACAATTCGTATTGGCAGCAGTGTTCGTCAGCTTGTCGTATGCGTCTGACGCATCAGGACAGGAACTACTTGAAAAAAGGATTAGTCTGCGGCTGGAAGACAAGTCGCTCAAAACGATTATTTCAAGAATTGAATCCCTGGCCAACATCCATTTTATGTACAGCCCCAAGGCGACTCAGGCCGAGCGGCGCACTTCCCTGAACGTATCCGACAAACCCCTGCGGGAAGTACTGACGCTTCTGCTCGAACCGCTCCAGCTGAGCTACCGACTCGTGGGCACACAGATTGTGCTCAGCAACAAAAAACCTGAAAGCACTTCCCAGAATATAGCAAATCCGCAGGTGAGCCAGCCTGCGCCCGTGGATCAAACGATAACCGGAAAAGTGACGGACGAAACCGGCGAAGCGCTTCCGGGCGTAAGTATTGTGGTAAAAGGCTCACAAACGGGAACCGTTACAAACGAGCGCGGCATGTACAGCCTGACACTTTCAGAACAGATTCTGAACACGCAGCCTACGCTCATTTTTTCATTTGTGGGGTATTTGTCTCAGGAAGTTTCAGTTACGAATCAAACGACAATTGACCTGGTGCTTCGAACCGACATAAAGTCTTTGGAAGAATTGGTAGTAGTGGGCTATGGCAGTCAGAAAAAATCTGATTTAACGGGCTCAGTGGTTTCGGTGGGCGAAAAAGATTTTACGCAGGGAGTCAACAACTCCGCACTGCAATTGCTCAACGGACGGGCATCAGGCGTTCAGATCAGTCAATCGAGCTCTGCACCGGGCGGCGGCATCGCCATCCGGATTCGGGGTGCGGGCTCTATCAATAGCAGCAATGAAGCACTGATTGTGATTGACGGCTTGCCGGGTGCATCTACAACCGCTTTGAGTCCGGATGATATTGAGTCGATTCAGATTTTGAAAGATGCTTCTGCCGCGGCGATTTATGGTTCACGAGCCGCCAATGGTGTTGTATTAATCACGACCAAAAAAGGCAAAAAAGGAACGCCGCAGGTTAATTATAGTGCCTACGTTGGAGTTCAGAGTGTAGCTCGGAAAATGGACATGCTTAGTACGGATCAGTACGTAGAGGTACTGAACAGCCTGCGCGCCGATCAGGGATTGGCTCCAAAGTTTACGCAGGAGCAGATCAATGCCATAGGTCCTGGTACCGACTGGCAGGATCAGATTTTCAGAAAAGCGCTGGCGCAGAACCATCAGCTTTCGTTGTCGGGCGGATCCGATAACTCCAATTACTACATGGGAATTAACTACCTGAATCAGGACGGCGTGGTGCGGGGCTCGGGATTAAAAAAATATAATATCCGGCTAAATTATCAGGTGACACCCTCCGACCGGTTCAAAGTTACCCTCAATCTGAACACCAATCGCAGCCTGACTTCCAATATCCTGACCACCAATAGTGGCAACGAAAACGCCGGGCCCATCAATACGGCTTTGCAGTTTGATCCCACAACTTCTGCTGAAAGAGACGAATCAGGCAGGTATCGGTTTAATCCGCTCATTTCGCTGGAAAACCCTCTGGCCTTGATTAATGGCGTAGATCAAAGCAACGTAAATAACCGTACCTTTGGAACTCTTGCGGCAGACTATACGATCCTCAAAGGCTGGACAGGAACCCTTCGACTCGGTGGAGACATCACCAACGAGCGCAGCGACCGCTACATCAGCACTCAAACGCAGCGGGGGCTGGCCTCGGGAGGAAGCGGAGATATTTCGGCAGGCGAGGAGCTGCACTGGATTTCGGAATTTTTTACAACCTATACCAAAACCTTTAAGTCGATTCATCAGCTATCGGTGTTGGGAGGTGCCACGCTGGAAGAATACGACACCCGGATTGTAGGTGCCAATTCTATATCTTTTCTCTCGGATGCCTCTCTGACCAACCTGCTGCAAAGCGGTGATGGCGACCGGGGCGACAACGTCAGCAGCGGCCGCTCCACCAATAAACTCAACTCCTACCTTGGCCGCCTCAACTATACGCTGAAAGATAAGTATCTGCTTACCGCCTCCGTTCGGGCAGATGGTACTTCCCGCTTTTCGGATCAGAACAAATTTGCCGTTTTTCCGTCTTTTGCTTTGGGATGGCGGCTTTCAGAAGAGCCATTTATCCGGCAAATTCCCTTTTTCAATGAATTAAAACTACGGCTAAGCTTTGGTCAAAGTGGAAATCAGGCGATTGGAAATTTTGAAACACTTCAAACCTTCATCGCTGGCGGCAGAGCGATTTTGGGGGGCGGTCTGGTTCAGGGGGTAGAGCCTGCGCGTATTCCCAATCCTGATCTGCGTTGGGAAACAACCGAGGAGTTTGACCTGGGTGTGGATTTCAGCGTGCTGCAGGGAAGAATCAGTGGGTCGTTGGAATACTATATCAAAAATACCCGCGATCAGCTTTTCAACAAACCGCTGCCGACAACCTCCGGCTTTCAGAACATCCGGGTCAATTTTGGCCAGGTGCGCAATCAGGGACTGGACCTGATGCTCGAAACCAGAAATACGGTAGGGGCTTTTAAGTGGAATACCAATTTTACTTTCTCAACTCTAAAAAACAATGTGGTTGAGCTGCCTGATTTTATTCCCCAAATCTTGACAGGCGGCGTTGGGTTTACTTCCAATTATGCCATTGTAAAGGAAGGCTTTCCGATGCGTTCATTCTTTGGGTATGAAGTAGAAGGCATCTTTCAAACTCCTGATCAAATTGCGCAGTCCGCACAGCCCAACGCTAAGCCGGGCCACCCGATTTTTACCGATCAAAATAACGACGGTAAAATTGACCCCAACGACCGGGTGATTTTGGGCAGTCCGTTTCCAAAACTCATGTTTGGCCTCAGCAATACATTTGCCTACAAGGGCTTTGACCTAAACGTGTTGATTACGGCCGTAGATGGCGTGAGTGCGCTAGATAACAACATAGTCGAATCGCTGTATCCGATCAATTTTGAGCGTAACCGGTTGGCCGAACATTATCTAAACCGCTGGACGCCCGACAATCCGGGAGCGCAGTATCCGTCAGGTATCAACCCCAGTTCGTATGGAGGAGCTCTGGCGGTCAACTCACTCACGATTACGGATGCTTCTTTTGCCCGACTCAAAACGGTTGCTCTCTCGTATGCAGTTCCGTTACAGGGTAAAAAAATACGGTCCTTTTCTGTATCGGTTGCGGCCGACAATTTGCTAACAATCACCAACTTCCTGGGCTTCGACCCCGATGCCAACGCCTCAGGCACAGGCATTGAGCGCGCGAGCTACAACAGTTATCCGCTCAACCGAACCATCCGGTTTGGGGTTAATGTAGGCTTTTAATTAAACTGATGACCCAATTTATCATGAAAACGATCCATAAATTCTCACTAATTCTTGCCCTTTTTGTCTGCTGTCTGCTACCAACTGCCTGTCAGGATTTTCTGGCCGAAGATGTCTATACGCAATACGCTCCTCAGGATTTTCTACAAAGTGAAGACGGCATAAAGAAGGTGTTGGTTGGTGCGTATAGCCGTCTGCAAATAAATGGTGGTATGCGTGAAGATCAATTCACTTTGTCGGAGTTCCCCACTGATATGACCCTGACAAGTGGAGGACAGTTTGAAAAAGACGCTTTACCGTTTATTAATTTTCAGTGGGATGCGTCATCGCCTTTTTTTCGAAGTATCTGGGTGCCGCTATATACGGCTGTCCGTAATGCAAATGTGCTGCTGGAAAACATCGATAATGTTACCTCAATTCCTCCCGCTCGTCTTGCCCAATACAAAGCCGAAGCCCAATTTATCAGGGCCGAAGCACTGGCCCATTTATACCGATATTTTGGACCAGTACCGCTAGTTCTGACCACTAGCACCGAGGACCTATTTCCTGCCAAACCAACCAATGATGAGTTTGTGAATTTTATTTCATCCGAGCTTACGGCTGCCGCTGCGGCATTGCCTGTGAGTCAGGATTTAAGAGGGAAAGCCGATAAGGGCACTGCATTGGCCGTTCTGACTAAGTTTTATTTAAACACCAGGCAATGGCAAAAATGTGCTGATACGGCTCTGGAACTAATAGATTTGAAAAAGTATTCGCTCTTTCCGGAAATTGAAAATTTGTTTGCGGTTGCCAATGAAAATAACAGCGAGTTTATCTACATCTATCCTTGCTTGGCACAAGGTCCTGGTAACGTATACATGCCCCACGCTTTTCCGCCCAACTACCCCATACTTAGTAATTGGATAAACTATGGCGCCCAATTCAGAACGTATACGGCCTTTTACAAAACCTTCGACCCTGCTGACCGCCGACTGCGGATGTTTATTACTGAATATACCGATACGCGCGGAAATAAAATTAAACTATTGGAAGACGCCAATGGCAAGCCACTCGACGACGTCCGCAGTTTTAAGTATACTCCTGACCCAAATGCCATTTCGCAAAATAACGGAAATGATATTCCGGTTATTCGGTATGCCGATATTCTCCTGAGCCGGGCAGAAGCTCTGAATGAACTGCAGGGACCAACGCAGCAGGCACTGGACCTGATCAATCAGGTACGAGCGCGGGCCGGAGTGACTCCTCTTTCGCTGGCCGACTTTTCTTCCAAAGAAAGCCTGCGTGACCACCTTTTGAAAGAGCGGGGCTGGGAGTTTTTTACCGAAGGAAAGCGTCGCGAAGACCTCATTCGTATGGATAAATTCATTAGTAGTGCAGTGGCGCGTGGCAAAAATGCGGAGCCTTTTCATGTGCTGTATCCAATTCCCCAATCCGAGGTGGAAGCGAATCCAAACCTGACTCAGAATACAGGCTATTGAAATGCCTGGACGATGACTTATTTTTCCTAAACCCTACAATTTAATTTCTGGTCCAGGCATGAAAATCAGCTCAATCAAAACTTATGTTTTTCTAGCCACTGGTGTGGCCGCACTTGCAGTCTTAATGGGTAGCGTAAGCTGGATGGGCAATGAATTTGAAGTCAGAAAAAAACAGCGACCAAATGTGCTGTTCATTTTGGTTGATGACCTGGGCTGGAAAGATGTGGGGGCTTTTGGCAGTACTTTTTATGAAACTCCTGCCATAGACGCATTGGCTGCCAAGGGAATGAGTTTTACCAATGCCTACGCCGCCTGTCCCGTGTGCTCGCCAACCCGGGCGAGCATACTGACGGGGAAATATCCGGCTCGTATGAAAACCACCGATTGGTTTGGTGCACCTCAACCTTCCACGGTTGCAAAACACTGGACCAGGGATCGGCCATTACTACCTGCTGCCTACGAGGAAAATATGGCCCTGCAAGAATTCACCCTGGCGGAAGCTTTGAAAGAAAAAGGCTACGCTACTTTTTTTGCGGGGAAATGGCATTTGGGCGAAACCGAAAAGTTTTGGCCTGAAAATCAGGGATTTGATATAAATAAAGGCGGGTATTTTTCAGGATCACCGCGGGGTAATCATTACTTTTCGCCCTATAATAATCCCCGACTACCCGACGGCCCCGTGGGTGAGAATCTTACCGATCGTCTGGCCAACGAAACAATTGCATTTATAAAAAACAATCCTTCCAAACCATTCTTAGCCTATCTCTCTTTTTACTCGGTTCATACTCCGTTGGGTGCACCCGAAGAACTGATAAAAAAATACGAAGCAAAAAAAGCAAAACTGGGGCTCAATGATCAGTGGGGCGTTGAAGGCACGCAAAAAGTGAGACTTAACCAATGCCTGCCGGTCTACGGAGCAATGGTAGAATCCATGGACAGAGCCGTCGGAAAGGTCTTGAAAGCGTTAAAAGATCAAGAAATTGATCAAAATACCATTATAGTTTTTATGTCTGACAACGGAGGCTTGTCTACTGCCGAAGGGCATCCAACGTCCAATTTGCCACTGAGAGCTGGCAAAGGCTGGCTCTACGAAGGAGGCATTCGTGAGCCGATGATTGTTTATTGGCCGGGGGTAACAAAAACGGCGCAAAAAAGTGATCAGCTAGTGATCAGTACCGATTTTTACCCAACCATACTGGATATGTGTGGCCTTGCACAACTACCTGAGCAGCATATGGATGGGAAGAGTTTTGTTTCGGCACTAAAAGGCAAGCCGATGGCAACAAGGCCTGTGTTCTGGCACTACCCGCATTACGGCAATCAGGGCGGTTCTCCGGGTTCGGCCCTGCGGGATGGCGACTGGAAGCTCATCGAATGGTTTGAGGAAGACCGCCAGGTGGAACTTTATAACCTTCGTTCGGACATCGGTGAAACCCGGAACCTTGTAGCCGAAAATCCGGAAAAAGCAAAGGAAATGCTTGGTCAGTTAAATACGTGGCGGCAACACATTGGCGCAGGAATGCCCGCAAAAAATCCGGCGCACAAGACAGCCAACTAACTTTTTTAAAGGACATAATTTCAACCATAAATAAGCTAGCAACGAAGCCACCTGGAATTTCACCCAGCTTTGAGCATGCATGCCCAGCAGCGTGAGCTGATACAACAACATATTTTTCAGCCTGGCAGGGATCTGTATTAGTAATGTCTGGACTTAGTTTTCCAGGCTGTTATTACTCTTTATTTTGCCAACGTATCCAGCTGCTTTCAAATCAGGGTCAATTGTGTTGTCATTGTTGTACCAATCCAAAAACTTGTCCATTTTGGCTTTTACATACTGCGACTTATGCCTTCGTGGTGTATCTTTTCTTTGCTCATGTCACTCGATAGTATAAGGCCTTGCTTGACAATTGATTGGGAAGGTAAGTTAAGTAGAGGTTTAGGATTGCCTACTCTTGGTAAAGCATTAGAATTGCTCCGAGTATACCTTTCCCTACCTTAACCAGCTTGTATGATCTTTATGAAACAGTTTGTTTTTTGTCTGCTCTTTCTTTCCACAACCCTCAACGCCCAAACCTTCAAAAATCCCTTATTGCCAGCCGGGGCCGATCCCTGGTCTATCCATAAAGACGGTTACTACTACTACATGCATACGACGGGCCGGGACCTGAACATCTGGAAAGTAAAAGATCTTTCACAGCTTCCCTCAGCGGAAAAAGTGACCGTATGGACTCCACCAGCTACGGGCCCGTACTCCAAAGAAATATGGGCACCGGAGCTGCATTTTCTGCGCGGGAAATGGTACATCTACTTTGCCGCCGACAATGGGAGAAACCGCAACCACCGGCTCTATGTGCTCGAAAATGCCTCTGCCGATCCTACGCAGGGAACCTGGATCTTCAAGGACAAGCTGAATACCCCGCAGGACAAGTGGGCCATTGATGGCTCGGTGTTTGAACATAACGGGCAAATGTACCTGACGTGGTCGGGCTGGGAAGGTGAAGAAAACGGTCGTCAGGATATATATTTATGCAAAATGAGCAATCCCTGGACCTGCACGGGCGAACGAATCCGGATTTCTGACCCTAAATTTGGCTGGGAACATCACGGGCTGTTGACTCACCCCGGCCCGGACGACAAACCCGTTGTACTCGTGAATGAAGGGCCGCAGTACCTGGAAAGTCCCAACGGACGGGTCAATATTATTTTCTCGGCCAGTGGTTGCTGGACTGACTTCTACTCACTGGGCATGGTGTATGCCGATGCTGGCGCCGATTTGATGAACCCCACCGCCTGGACCAAGCACCCTGAGCCGGTTTTCAAGGCGACTCAGGTACCGGGGACCTACGCGGCTGGACACAATAGTTTTTTCAAGTCACCGGATGGAAAGCAGCACTGGATACTCTACCATGCCAACGCTGAGGCCGGGCAGGGCTGCGGAGGAAAACGCTCTCCCCGAATGCAGCCGTTTACGTTCACTGCCGACGGCGCACCCGTATTTGGTGATCCGCTGCCGGCAGGAATTGAGATGAAGATTCCCAGAAGCAATTGAAGAATTCAAAAACTTAGCAACGGTAATTGTATCTACCTTGCATTAAAAAGATAGACAGGTAGACTTTTGTTGGCATTCCCGAAATAATCTTTAAGACACTTCTACCAAACTATTCTAAAACCGTGAAAACAAGCCGCCGGAATTTTCTTTTTACCACGGGCCTGGGTACCCTAAGCATGAGCCTGCTTTCCAATTCGGAGTCCTTTGGATTTTTTGCGGCAGGCCTGCCCCGCAAAAGTCCCGAATCGCAGGGGGTGTCCTCAGTAGCTGTCAGGAACTTTCTCAAGGCGACGAAAGCTTCCGGGCTGGAATGGCATAGTTTCATGTTGCTGCGGCACGGCAACGTAGTAGCTGAAGGTTGGTGGAAGCCTTTTCAGGCGGACTATATGCATACGCTGTACTCTCTTTCCAAGAGTTTTACGAGTACGGCCATTGGTTTTCTGGTACAGGAAGGGAAAATTTCGGTGAATGATCCGGTCATCCAATTCTTTCCCGACGATCTGCCTGACCGTGTCAGCGATCATCTGAAAGCCATGAAGATCAAAAACCTGCTTACCATGAACACCGGCCATGAATCCGACACCATGCCGCAGCTCCGGGCACAGGAGCCACAAAGCTGGGTGAAGAGTTTTTTGGCGCATCCGGTGGTACATCTGCCAGGCAGCCATTTTCTATACAATACCGGCGCTACCTACATGCTTGGGGCTATAATTCATAAAGTGACCGGCCAAACTCTGGAACAATACTTACAGCCGCGCTTGTTTGGCCCCCTGAATATCACCGGTTATGACTGGGAAAAATCCCCAGAGGGGCTCAATACGGCGGGCTACGGACTACGGGTAAAGACCGAGGATATTGCAAAACTTGGCCAGCTTTACCTGAAGAAAGGAAAGTGGCAGGGGAAACAGCTGCTCTCCCCAAGCTGGATAGAAGAAGCAACCAGTAAACAAACCACCTCACAGGCCGGTGATAACGACTGGTCGCAGGGATACGGCTACCAGTTCTGGCGCTGCAAGCCCGGTTTTTACCGGGGCGATGGGGCTTATGGGCAGTTCTGTATGGTGATGCCCGAGCAGGATGCTGTGCTGGTGATGACCAGTGAAAGCTGGGATTTGCAGAAATCTATGGATGTAGCGTACCAGACGCTGCTGCCGGCATTCCAGACTAAACCACTGGCCACAAACGCTTCGGAGCTGGCTGCTCTAAAAGATGACATTAGTAAATTGGAGATTCCGGTTGCCAAAGCGTCGGTGACTTCCCCAGAGTCTGCAAGGCATGGAGGTAAGTCGTTTCGTGTCAACGCCAATGCATACGGGGTCACACAGCTGGAAGTGGGGCTAAATAAAGATACCTGTGTACTAAAAATGGCTACTACCCAAGGGGAGATTAAAATTACGGCCGGCTGGGAGAAATGGTACGTAAATTCACAAACGATGCCGTATATTTTCCCGGTTGCGACCCGGATTGCGATACCCTCCAAAATTGCCGCTTCTGCCACCTGGATAAATGAATCGACCTTACAACTGGATCTGAAATTCGTTGAGGCTATACATGGCGATAGTTTAACACTGACATTTGAGAAAGACAGCGTCCGGATGGATTTTATGAATAGTATTTCAAAAAACACCAAAAACTTTCCGGAAAAAAGATCCCCGCTGACAGCTAACCTTATAGAGTAGGAGGCTAAATAAATTTATGGCAATTGTAGCAGTAAGCGTGATGGTTGAAAGAATAAAGTGGGTAATTCTGTGAAACATACAGTGGAATGAATAGTAACTAATTTTCAATTTTTTCTAATCTTACAGCTCAGAAAAATTAGGAACGATACTGAGTTGTTGAGACAATGGGTAAGCTTAGTGATTTCACGCATTTGGCGTGTTATTGATTAAAGTATTTACCAAATAAAGCTGAATGGTAGGTTACTGTTTATAAGTATAATTTGGCCCAGGCTGACCAAACAGTACCGGGTACAACCAGTATAAGGCACCTTTATACAATACCTGATAATTCCCAGATTTACTTTACGTTGATTTATTTTTCGCCCGGTGGTCCTGAATGCGGCCCGCACGCACTAAAACTTGTCCACTACATCCGGTGTAAGGTGGTATAGTCATTTGAAAATGCAGTATATGTTTACTTTTCAGGAGCCATTTGGGATAAACTGGCGTTGTGAAAAAAAGCTTTTGACTCACGAAAATGATTTTTTAATTCCGCCACTGCCCCTTCATAATTATTTTCAAGTAGTGCCAATAATACCCGAATATGCTCCTCAATCAAGTATCGAAAACGATCCTGCGTCATAATTCGCTGGCGCAGGTGGAAACGGGTGACAAAAAAAATTGACTCGTAGCTTTCCTGAATAACCTGATTGTTGGTGTATTTAATGAAACTTTTGTGAAAATCATTTTCCAGTTCAATTACCTCGTCGCGGTCAATAGTTGATTTGGCAAGGACGGACTGATGTCGGTTCAATAGCTTCTTAAATTTTTGGAGTGCTGACGCAGGCAATGGACCGTTATCAAAGAGGCAATTGAGACCAAATAGCTCCATGATTGAGCGGTAGTCAGTAATCTCATTCATTTTTTTTTCTGAAAGATCAATCACTTCCCATTTTTTCCGGGGGTCTTTTCGGATAATACCTGTATTACTTATTTTTAGAAGTACCTCCCGAACCGTTACTGTATTGGCACCTGACTCTTTGGCAATCTGTAACTCGGATAACTTATCTCCTGACTGTAATTCATTTTTGGAAAACTTTTCCAATATAAAATTTTCTACCAACTGTGTTTTGGAATTAATCTTATCGATATTCAGGTAGTAATCCTCAGCCTGGGGCAATCTCAATACCAACCTTGACCGCATTTCCTGTCTAATTATCCCCTTGTTTTCCAGATCAGAATAGGCTTGTGCCAAAATTGAACGACTCACGTTCAGAAGATTGGTTAAGGTTAATTCCGTGGGCATTATCATAGGTACGTTGCCCTCTTTGGACAAAAAGTCCAGGAGGCTATTGACAGTTTTTTTTACAAGCGATGAGGGAGAATTTGTCATATTGCTTAATCGGAAAAGACTTCATTGGTTCATATGGTGTAAATATACATGATTTGAATATACAGAAAAATTGTTATTAATAAAAAACAATCAGGATCCTTTATTCTAAACCAAGCAATCGCGCCGGATTATCTTTAAGCATGAGTTCCAGCTCGGCTGCGCTGATTCCCTGTTGCTGCAACAGCTCAGCAATCATTGAGAGCCCATCCGGCGGAATGGCATTTCCCATTTGCCCAAGGTCACTGCTTAAAATTATATGTTCTGCACCAATTTCTTCAATCACAGCGGCCATTTTTTCCATAGAAACGTGACTTGATTTTTGTAAAAAAGGCAGTTGTGCCTGCGGACCTGAAATAAAACTAAGGTAGGTAAATTCGAGGAAGACTCCATTTGAAACAAGCTCTTTCATTTGGGGGAGCGATAAACCAGGCGTATCAGCTAACGCGTGTGTAACTACCATGTGTCGAACACCTAGGGCCTTGGCCTCTTTGACCAGCAGCATCACCTCCGCAGGGGCTAAATGACCAGTAGCAAGCACCAAATTGTATTGAGCAATGAGGCGAAGTACTTCAAGGGTCGGTTTTGTAAGTTTTTCCCCATCCAAAATAGAAATCCCTCGGTTTTTTAAGCCAAAAACCCTTGCATGCTGAGCAGCATCCAGGGTTGGAAACCAGACGAATTTACCGACATCTGGGGCAATTCGGTACATCGCTTCAACGGCCTTTGGATTGATTCCGCCTACACTTTCATTCAATGTTACACCGCCAAAAACCAGATTGCTTTGCAGGATGCTATTGGTTAGCCTGGCTCTTGCCGAGGTACTTTCGTAGTGATTCTTGATCACGACTGCCCGCATATTTCTTGCCATGCAAAGCTGGGCAAGTTCAATATCATTGAGACTTCTTTGAAATACATCAGGTGCTGTATGAATATGTATATCGATGCTTCCAGCAAGTGAAAAGGCAGATGCTCCCTGGGCTGGAAATTGTGCTTCACTCATCTGTGGAAGGGATAGAATCATCCAAAGGATCACCAAAAATTGAGAACATCTCATGGGCTGCTGGGTATTAATAGTTTCCAGCTGCAATAGTATTTATAAAAAACAAAGAAAGCAAGCTGATTTTGTAAATCTTTTAGATATTATAAAATATTGATAATCAGCAAGTTGAAAAATTAAAATATTTTATTTAATGGCGTTCTATCCAATTTCTCAACAATATTTTGGAAGAAAATAAAAAATATTAATACTTTTACAAAACAACAAGTGTTAATAAAAAGACAAAAGTTTTTTATTAATAAACAAAATTCAAAGGTCAATTCTCATATGGGTTTTGCCGCTTATCTGCTGAAATCTAAATAGTATAGTTTTCCTAAATCCATAGTTTTATGAAAAAAAGTGTAGCATACAACAGGAATAAAAGGCCATCGCTATCCGGTGCAAGGTGGTACTTTTCAAAAGTGGCCCCCAGGATCGTCCTGGGGATGGTCGTGTTATTATTTGCTTTTGCTCAGGCAATCGCTCAGCCAATTTCAGGCCGGGTCACGGATCCCAAAGGAGAAGCACTGCCCGGAGTAAGTGTCGTTATCAAAGGTACTTCAATCGGTACGCTTACAGATACGGATGGTACGTACCGAATTGATGTGGAAACTGGAAATGAACTTTTGATTTTTAGTTTCATAGGTTACAAGAGTCAGGAAATCCTTTTGGCGAATCGAACCCGCCTGGATCTAATTTTGCAGGAGGATGTAGCCTCACTCGATGAAGTGGTGGTCATTGGATATGGTGAATTGAAAAAAACGGATTTGACTGGTTCGGTAGTTCGGGCCAATATCAAAAGTTTTAAGGATCAGGGAAATACAAATATTTTACAATCCTTACAGGGTACCGTTCCGGGTCTCAATATAGGTACTACAACCACAGCAGGAGAAAATCCATCTTTTGCTATACGTGGTCAAACCGGACTGGCAAGTGCAAATAGCGCCCCATTACTGGTTGTGGATGGCATCATTTACAGGGGTAGTCTTCAAGACATTAATTCGGATGATATTATGTCAGTAGATGTATTAAAAGATGCCAGCTCCACGGCAATTTATGGTTCTCAGGCAGCCAATGGCGTAATTATTATTACCACTGAAACTGGAAGCCGCAGTTCAAAACCCGTTATTCAATTTTCTTCAAGATATAGCCTGCGAGCCGATGCGAATCCACTGGAATATTACGGTGGTGACGGCTATTTGCAAGTCATTCGGGATCACTCCTGGCAACAAAGTGGAGTGGGGCCGACCTTTACCATCCCAAATCCGGCCTTTGACCCAACAGACTTTTTAACACCACAGGAGTATGCTGGATTTGAACGGGGATCCAACGTACAGTGGCGCGATTTGATTATGCAACAAGGGTTTATGCAAAATCAGAATTTGAGTATTTCGGGACGAAATGAAAAGATAGGTTATTTTATTTCAGGATCTTACCTTGATCAGAAAGAAGTATTTAAGGGAGATACCTACCGCCGGTACACGGGCCGCATTAATCTGGATACAGAGGTAAGTAAATGGCTCTCCATCGGGACAAACACTTTTGCCACATTTTCAGATCATGCTGGCATTGAGTTTTCGACGGTTGGTGGAAGCACTTTTTCTCCATTCTCTGCGCCTTTTGATGAGCAGGGCAATTTGGTCCGAAATCCAAATGGACAAATTTCCACCAATCCCCTGCTGCTTGAAAACGACATTGACGTGGATCAACGCCTGCATATAAATTCTCTGATTTATGCGCGCTTGCAAATCCCGGGTGTGGAAGGTCTGTCTTACCGGCTAAATTATGGCAATTCCTACCGAACCCTTCGGCAAAATCGCTTTTCCTTTACAGCCAATAACAACAACGGCCAGGCCTATAAAGACTTCACGTTGTTTCATGACTGGACCCTTGATCATATTCTTAGCTACGAGCGAACATTCCAACAAAAACACCGGCTCAATCTGACGCTTCTCTACGGTCACGAGCAACGCTATGGGGAGGGTACGAGGGCCCTGGGGAATAACTATGCAATCCAGACGCTCGGAATTCACAGCCTGCAAAATGCTGCTCAGGAATTTATAAGCTCTTCCGCATTTGATGAGAATAGCCTATACAGCATGGGAAGAATCAATTATGCACTTCATAATCGGTATATCCTCACGGCAACAATTCGGCGGGATGGTTTTTCTGGATTTGGGAAAAACAATAAAACGGCCATTTTTCCTTCCATGGCTTTTGGTTGGACCATAAGTGAGGAACCGTTTATGCGCGAGATTGCTTCTACGCTTTCTTATCTGAAAGTGCGTGGTTCCTACGGCGTAAGTGGCAATCGTGGCCTTGAACGATACGGAACTCTCGCAAGGGTGGCAGTTCGGGATGGATATGTGTTCGGGGATGGTGGCACTACCAGACTTGGACAAAATCTCACCTCTTTTGCTGCTGCTGATCTGAAATGGGAAACCACAACCGGGTTGAACCTTGGCGTTGATTATGAGCTTTTTAATCGCATTATCTCGGGTACGATTGATTATTATAATTCCAATACCCGCGATATTTTGTTTCTAAAACCTTTGCCCGCAATTACCGGTCTGACCGGCGTAAGTGCAAACATTGGTCAGGTACATAATCATGGATTTGAAACAATTATCCGGTCTAATAATTTGCCAAACAGCAAGTTGCAATGGACTACACAATTCAACCTGGCTCGTAATGTAAACCGGATTGTATCTGTACTTGGCACTGATTCGGATGGCGACGGTAGGGAGGACGATCTGCGTGACGCGGGTTTGTTTATCGGTCAATCCACCGGAGCCATTTATAACTATGAGATTGACGGTTTGTATCAAATTGGAGATGAAATTCCACCAGGTTTTGAACCTGGATTTTTAAGAATCCGTGATCTGGATGGTAATGGCGAAATAAATTCGTTGGACCGAACCATAATAGGACGTGCAGAACCGGCTTACCAATTTGGTATTCTGAACGAATTAAAATTGAGGAGCTTTAAATTTTCCTTTTTTATCAACTCTATTCAAGGGGGCAAAAATGGCTATTTAGGAAATAATTCTCCCTGGCAGTTTGATGGCTGGAATGATGCCCGTTTGGGAAAAATAGAAAGTAATCGTCCAGTAATCTGGGACTATTGGACTCCCAGTAATCCTGATGCCGAATATCCATCTCTAAGGTATAATTCCAGCGCCAACCCTTCCATATTCAAATCACGAAGTTTTGTTCGTTTGCAGGATGTCAATCTCACCTATACCATTCCCGAAAAACTATTGGCCAAAGCAGGTCTGAAACAGGCGAGCGTTTTTGCCAGTGGTCGGAACCTGGCCACCTGGACCCGTTGGAAAGGACTTGATCCTGAATCTGGGCTAGGTATTTCTTATGGTCGTCCAGTCATTCGAAGTATAAATTTTGGCCTAAACCTATCCTTCTAAACCATATAAATCCTGAAAATTATGAAAAAGCTAGTATCGTTATTTTCGATATTTTTCCTCCTTCCATGGGTTTTTTCCTGCCGTGAAGACGAAATTCTGAATGAAGTTCCACTTGATTTTTTAACCATTGAAAACGCACTGGTAAAGCCGCAGGATGTAGAAAATTCGATCATCAGTCTATACGATTTAACCAGGCGATACTTTGGCGATGCGAGCAGCGACGGGTTGAATTTCGATATGTACATGGGAACTGATGCGGGATATCATGCCCGATTTCCCAAAATTCACGTACTTAGTGCGTATACTGCCTTTACAGCGGATGATAATTTTACAGTTAACCGCTGGCAAAATGCCTATCGTATCATCTTTGATGCCAATGTCATTCTAAATAAATTGAATGGTATACCGTTTACGAGCGAAGATCAAAAAAAGCGTTATGAGGCCGAGGCTCGCTTTTTCCGTGCGTGGAGTTACCGAAACCTGGTACATTTATATGGGGATGTTCCTTTGCTGCTCGATGATAGCATTGATCCACGGACCGACTACATCAGAACTCCTAAGCAAGAAGTTTGGGCACAGATTATTAGTGATTTTGAGTTTGCCAAAGACAATTTGCCGGATGTAAATCAGAATACTCAGGATGGCCGACTCGTGCAGGATGCAGCCTACCACATGCTTGCTGAAATGTACATTGTTAGCAAAGACTTTCCCAAGGCAATTGCAGCTGCTACTCACGTAATTGGCGGGGGAAACTATTCGCTGATGACCGAGCGTTTTGGGTCCCGAATTGATGAACCAGGAGATGTATACTGGGATCTTTTTCGACTCAACAATCAGAATAGAAGCTCCGGAAATCGTGAATCTATATGGGTACATCAGGTGGAATACCAAACCCCGGGTGGCTACGGAGTGCCCACCGGTAACGATGCCAATCGCTACGAACGAATCATTGGCCCGGAGTATAACCGGTTTATAGCCAAAGGGGAAAAAGCTGGCGTAAGAACCTTTATTTTTGAATCAACCTACCATGGGGGGCGAGGACAGGGATGGTTCAGACCGAGTGCATTGGCGACACATCTGGTATGGCAGGGAAATCAGGATCAGGACATCCGGACGTCTGATGCTAATATTTTAAGAAAATGGCGCGTAGACAATCCGGCTTCTGCTTTTTTTAATCAAATAATTGATGTAGGAAACCCTGCCAGTTTCTATGCATTTGTAGATCCGGCTACAATCGAAAATGATACTAATCGGATGCTTTACCCCGTATTCCTGAAGATGACCATGGTGAATAACCACTTTCCTACTGAGCTCGAAAATGGTGTGGGGCCCCGGATGGTTGGTGATGCCCGGCGATTATACACGGATCAATATGCCATCCGATTGGCCGAGACCTACCTGCTCCGTGCTGAGGCATATCTTGGTGCAGGAAATCTTTCGAAGGCCGCCGCAGATATTAATTCCGTGCGGGCACGTGCAAAAGCGACTCTAATTCAGCCATCAGATGTTACCCTTGATTATATTCTGGATGAAAGAATCCGTGAACTTTATCTGGAAGAACCTCGAAGACTAACCCTGGCCCGGCTGGGAAAGGTGTATGAGCGTACCGTTAAGTATAATCCTTATGCTGCACCATTTATTAAAGAACACAACAATCTATACCCAATTCCATCGCGCGAATTGCGGATTAATGCTGATGCAGAATTAAAGCAAAATCCAGGGTACAATTGAGACTCTTTTATTCCTGCCCGCTTCACGGGGAGGCGGTCAGGAATCGTATTTTATTGAATAGTAAGACTTAAATGTGCAATCAACCATGAGTTTACCGCGACGACAATTTCTGAAAAATATGGCCCTTTCATCCGCAGGGATAGGTTTATCTATACCTGTATTTCCTGAGGTTATCCCGGCAAAAAATGGCTCCCGGTTTACGGCTGATTCTATGGTTGGTATCCAAATGGCCGCCCACAGTTTATACGACGAAGGAATAGAACGTACCCTTGATTTTTTGAACAAAGATGCAGCCATCAATACCTTAATGATATATAGTCACACCTACTATGGGATTGACAAAAAACCCATGCAGGTACTGGCACGTGATCATTTTGGTTTAATACCCAAGAATCTGGCCAATCGAAAACTTCCCTATGTATGGGTACGACATCATGAACCTGCCTTTAAGGATACTACCCTTCGCCATGCGCCACCGCAGGAAGGCATGGAGTTCTTTAAACAGGATATTTTTAAAGATATTGCTGCACCGGCACGGCAGCGTAACATGCAGGTATACGCCCGGATGCTGGAAGCAGGTGACAGCCGTGGTTCAGATGGTATAAAGAACTATGATAAAGTAAAGACGGTGACAGTTTACGGTAAAGTAGGGAAAGGTGCCTGCTGGAATCATCCTGAGTATCGACAATGGATTTATGCGACCATGCAGGATATGTTTGAAACCTATGAACTGGACGGTCTGCAGTATGGTGCCGAACGAACAGGTCCCTTGTCTAACCTGGTTTTTAAAGGGGAAGTACCTACTTGTTTTTGTGAACATTGCCGCAGGCGAAACCAGCAGAAAGGGATTGATCCGGATCGGGCCACCGAGGGCTACCGGCTACTGTATGAATACATAAAAAAGGTTGAAGCTGGCAAAGATGATAGTGCAGATACCGTGATTGTTAACGTCTTTAAGTTCATGCAACGGTACCCCGAAATCCTGTCCTGGAATTATCAGTGGTTTAGAGCTGATGAGGAAATTCAACAGGAAATGTTTAACCGGGTCAAGCGGGTTCGTGCCCAGGCAAAAGTAGTCAGGCATATTGATCATCAACGTTCCAGTTGGGATATATTCTACCGTTCTGCCGTAGATTATTCAGAGATGACTGCATCGGCAGATTATATAAAACCCATTGTTTATCATGATGTTTATGGCCCTCGACTGCGCCATTGGGTGATTGAAGAGTGGAATAAACGCATTTTCAGGGATATGACCGAAGAGCAGGTTCTGGATATGTTTTATGCATGGATGGGATATTCCAAATCCAGTCGTGTAGCGTTGGATCGGTTGGATACCGAAAGCATGGGGCCGTCTTATGTTTTTGATGAAATCAGTCGATGTGTCAAAGCTGTAAACGGAAAAATTCCGGTGATTGCTGGAATCGGAATTGATGTTCTAAGACATTCACCCGCAGGCATGATGCCACAGTTAAGCGACCCTGAAATTCTAAAACAAGCGGTGTTTAAGGCCATAGAGGCGGGTGCGGGTGGATTACTGGCCTCCCGAGAGTATGACGAAATGCGGCATTCAAGTCTACGCGCATTTGGCCAGGCCGTTCGTCAATTGTATTAATTTAGAAACAGGTCTGAAAAACCAGGGGAATTGGATTTCATGTATCCACTTTGTCCCTAGGCAAGTGTCTTTGAATACTTTATTATACCATCTATGATAATTGTTATTGCTGATGATTTTAGTGGCGCAGCCGAAATTGCAGGAATTGGGAATGCCTGTGGAATGGATACTTTACTTGTAAATAATTTACCCGTTAAAAAAGTACCCAAACTTCTGGTTATAGATTCAGCTACTCGTTCGCTAACTGAGTGGGAGGCCCACCAGAAAATTCAGGTAATATGCCAGAAAATTGATCAACTCGGCAATAAACCTTACAGACTTTTTAAAAAGGTAGACTCCTTGCTTAGGGGACATATACGAGCAGAGCTTCGGGCAATCAAGCAGCATTTTGGTTTTAAAAGGGTGATTCTACTTCCTGCCAATCCATCTCGTAATCGTACAATTCAGGATGGTTTTCTAAAAATTGACGGACGTTTTTTACATCAGACCGCTTTGGCCCTTGATCCTGAGTTTCCCCGTCAGTCATCCCATGTATACGACCTTTTACACCATCCTGGCCATACCGAACAACACCGGCATTTTTACACTCACACCCAAACAGAAAATTTATCGGGTCTACTAACTGCTGACGTAAGAACCCGTGAAGATCTTGATTACTACCTGCATTCTTCCGGAAAGGAAGTACTACTGGCAGGAGGAGCCGAGTTTTTTGAATCATTTTTAATGGCAGAAGGCTTTCCACGAACGAGCCTGATGGATACAATAGTATTTCAGAAAAAAAATCTTTTTATTAATGGTAGCACCTATGTACACCAATCGTTTGAGGAAATGTTTCCGGATATTCCAGTGACCTTCATACAGGCATTTGGACCTTCGCTGACGTTTGATTCCACTGTCCTTGATCAAATTGAACTGGTCAATCTGGATCTTAACATTCGCAATACGGCGCTACTGGGACTTGCTCCAACAGACGATATTAAGGAAGGGCAAGCTTATAGGGCCCTTTATTTTCTTGCCGAATTTGTTCAAAGGGTAATTGAGAAACACTATTTTAAAAATTTAAACCTCTTTATAACCGGTGGTTCAACAGCCTCATGTCTTTTCCATCATTTGGCAATCCACCAATTTACAATTACGGGTGAGCTAAGCGAAGGGGTAGTGGTCGTACAACCAGTAGACTATCCCTTTCTTCGGGTAATCGTAAAACCTGGAAGCTACGCCTGGCCAGCCACATTAAAACTAACCTTTTCGGAACAACAACTATGAAAAACCCACGACCTCTCCTTGGAATTAGCGCCGGTGACCCGGCCGGAATAGGACCCGAAGTAACGGTAAAGGCTCTGGCCCTGCCGGAGATTTATGAAATATGCCGACCGCTGATCGTATGCGATGCCTTCATAATTGAACAGATGACTGCAATCCTGTCTGTTGACTTAAAAATAAACCGCGTAAAGCATCCACAGGAAGGGATATATCGCCATGGTACTCTCGATGTACTTGAAATGAATTTTATACAACCGGCATCATTTGCATTTAATGTGGTGTCAGCCATGTGTGGGGCGGCCTCATTTGCCTATGTAAAAAAGGTGATTGAACTGGCCTCGGCAAATCTGATTGATGGTACAGTTACAGGCCCAATACACAAGGAAGCACTACATTTGGCAGGTTATCCATACGCAGGACATACCGAGATTTATGGTAGTCTGACCAACACCCGGGACTACACCATGATGCTGGCCGAAAAGGATTTCAGGGTAGTGCATGTGTCAACGCATGTTTCTCTGCGTGAAGCAATCGAACGAACAAAAAAAGAACGAATTCTAAGTGTTATTTCCTTAGCAGATCATGCCTTAAAAACCATGGGAATTGATAAACCACGAATTGCCGTGGCCGGTCTCAATCCCCACGCCGGAGAGAATGGTTTGTTTGGGGATGAAGAAATACTGGAAATCATACCTGCCATAGATGCCGCTCGCCAAATGGGGATTTTGGCAGACGGTCCCCACCCCCCAGACACCATTTTTCCCAAATTGAAAGGAGGACTCTACGATTGTGTAGTGTGTATGTATCACGATCAGGGGCATATTCCGACCAAACTACTTGGATTCACATACAATGCATTGCTGGATAAGTGGGAGAATCTTTCCGGGGTCAACATTACGCTTGGATTGCCAATAATCCGGGTGTCGGTGGATCATGGAGTCGCTTTTGACAAAGGCGGGAAAGGAGAAGCTCAACCTGAAAGTATGATTGAAGCGATTCAGCAATGTGCCCGTTTTGCACTCAATAATTCAAACGCGCATGCTGCTGAAACAAAAGATTGAGAAAATCCCCGGTGGGATGATGGTTGTACCCCTTTTTTTGGGAGCTCTTACTTATACATTTTTTCCAACTGCATTGGAAATTGGTGGTTTCGTTACTTCCATAGCGCATGGTTCGGGGGCGTTGATCGGCACCTTTCTGTTTTGCATGGGTGCCGGTATAAAATTCAGGGCTGCGGCAGCCGTGGTTAAGAAAGGTCTTGCTGTGACTCTTGCAAAATTTTTGGCTGGAACCTGTTTGGGACTTTTGGTTGCCTACTTTAGTAATGATTCTTTTTTAGGCCTATCTTCTTTGGCCATAATTGCCGCAATGACAAATACCAATGGTGGTTTGTATGCAGCATTAGCGGGTGAGTATGGTGACGAAACTGATGTAGGATCAATTGCAATTTTATCACTGAACGATGGGCCTTTCTTAACCATGATAGCTCTGGGTGCTTCTGGCCTGGTGGTCATACCGTTTCACTCGCTGCTTGGGGTGGTCATTCCGATTGTTGCCGGAATGATTCTGGGCAATCTTGATGTTGAGATGGAGAAGTTTCTAACCATTGGTGGGATGGTTCTTATTCCATTTTTTGCATTTAGTTTGGGTTGTTCTCTATCAATTGGAGTCCTTTTTTCGGCTGGTTTAGCCGGAATTCTGCTTGGGTTATTAACCACCATTCTTGGTGGAGCCTTGTGTATTTATGCCGATCGTCTTTCAGGAGGAACAGGAATTGCGGGAGCGGCTGCGTCCAGTACGGCCGGAAACGCAGTAGCCACTCCCGCCGCTCTTGTAATGATCGATCCAACACTCGGAAATCTGGACGTCACTACTTCTCAGGTAGCGGCATCAAGCATGTTAACTGTACTACTTACACCCATCTTGACCCAATGGGTGCACAAAAGAAATAAACTTAGAGTACCGCCAGGTGTATACCCGGGAACAAAACCTTGACCCTCAGTTGGCTGTCCTACATAAAGAAGGATGCAAGCAAGTCTTTACGATCCCTGCCAACACCAGATCAGCATAATCTGCATGCAGACAATGGCAGAACCCGGATCAGCTCGACCAAGGTACAAATCCGCCGGCAGGCGCAAAAGGTTAAGTGAGCGTTACCGTAAAATGGCTGCGGAGGGCAGAGGCTTATGAAAAAAGTATCCTCAGCATTGACGTAATTTAGAGAGTTCAAAATTGAAAGTCAAAAATTACCTTACAAGTTCTAAAGCTACGGTGATGGTAATGTAACGGGCTTTTTTGGGAAGAGACGATAACGCCGTAGCCATTTATTGGTAATAATTCGCCGCTTCCTGCCAAGTGATTTTGGCTGAGTACTTGATTTAATTCATTTGTTTTATTGATGTATTCCTAGGTAGCCGTCAATCCGGCCTAACTCAATCTGGTCCGTACGGGTCGGGCAGTTGAGGTTTTAAAGGCAAAAGGGTATGTGATCACTGACAAGGAACTCCGGTTTCCTATTCCACAGAATGCCATTGACGTAAACCCAAATCTTACGCAGAACGAGTATAATTAAGGTCAATGGCTGCTACTCTTTTTTTGGTTAGGATCGTGCGCTGTCGCTTTTTTGTATCAGCACATTGATCCTAACCAAACCAATGATAGCTTTTGAAAGATGCTTAATGGAGGAATAATTCTTGTTTTTTCAGGTAGATTTTTGAGAATCTATGCTCATTTCAACAGAATGAAAAGTATTTACCAACCATTTGCCCGCATGCGCCGTCTACTGTTTCTGTCATTTGCTTTTCAGCTGGTTTTTTATATTTCTGTTCAGGGTCAGGATTACAGCCAACCCAACATCATACTTATCCTGGGGGATGATATTTCGGCGGAGGACATAGGTTGCTATGGCAATAAAAAGATTAAAACGCCTAACCTTGACCGTATGGCCAGGGAAGGAATAAAGTTTACCAATTTTTACCTTACCGCCAGCTCTTGCAGTCCCAGCCGCACCAGCATTCTCACCGGACGCTATCCACACAACACCGGAGCCGCTGAGCTTCATACATCTTTGCCCGCTCATCTTAATTTTTTCCCCGAATTGTTGCGAAAAGAAGGATATTTCACGGCCCTTCTGGGCAAGTGGCACGAGGGCCCACATACCAGGCGTGCCTACGATACGCTATCAACAGACCGTAAAATCAATGGCGAAGGAGGGCAGGAGCAATGGGTACATATGCTCAAATCACGCCCAAAGGATAAACCGTTCTTTTTTTGGCTTTCTACCTTTGATGCCCACCGAAGCTGGTCCACCGACGGTTTCCGTACCCGACACGATCCCGATACAGACGTAATTGTACCTCCACAACTGTTGGATACTCCCGAAACCCGACGTGACCTGGCAGCTTACTACGACGAAATCTCACGAATTGACGATTATCTGGGAGATTTACAGGTTGAACTAACCCGACAGGGAATTGCCGAAAATACGATTCTTATCTTCATGGCCGACAATGGGCGCCCGTTTCCGGGAAGTAAAACCCGGGTGTATGACACGGGCATGCGTACGCCCTTTCTAATCAAATGGCCGGCGGGAATCCGCAAGCAAGGGTCGGTTAGTCAGAGCCTGGTAAGTAGCATTGATATTGCGCCAACGCTCCTTCAATTGGCCGGCATTAAACCCACCTCCACCTTTCAGGGGGTAAGTTTTGTTCCGCTTCTCACGGAACCTTCCACTACCCATCGCTTTTTCGTATTCTCCGAGCATAACTGGCATGACTATTCAGCCTACGAGCGGGCAATACGAACCGACGAGTTTTTGTACGTAGTAAACCATCGACCCGCGCTTACAAACGAAGGACCCATTGATGCAAATCAAAGTCCATCCGCAATGGCGTTAAAGGCAGCCAGAAATACGGGCAGGCTTACACCAATTCAGCAGGATATTTTTCAAACTCCCAGAGCCACAGAAGAGTTTTTTGATGTGCATAAAGATCCCATTCAGGCTCATAATCTGATTAACAACCCAACCTATGCCAGAGAAGTTGAACGGCTTCGGAGACAGCTTTCCCTGTGGCAACAGCAAACCGGCGATACCCTGCCTGATGATCTGACGCCTGACTGGTACCACCGGGAAACGGGTAAACCATTGCCTCAAAAGGATCAACGGGGAGAAATGCCGGGCAAAGCCCAAAAAGCCGAATTTATCAATCACAAAGGACCATTCTAAACAGCCAAAACCGATGCGATTTTTCTTCAAGACAGTAGTAGTATTGAGTTTGTTCATAAGTTTCTATTCCCCTGCTACAACTGCACAATCGACAGTCCAACCGGTAGCCGATCGACCGAATATTCTCTGGATCGTGAGTGAGGACAACAGTCCTTTGCTGGGTTGTTACGGTGATACATTTGCCACTACCCCAAACATTGATCGACTGGCTGCCAGGGGCGTACGTTACCTGAATGCGTTCGCCACTGCTCCCGTCTGCGCTCCATCCCGCAATACCCTGATTACGGGAATGTATCCTCCTTCCCTGGGAACAGAAAATATGCGAAGTACTTATCCTACGCCTGACTTTGTCACGTTTTATCCGCAGTATCTCAAAGATGCCGGGTACTATGTTACCAATAACGTTAAGAAGGATTATAATACGCCCGATCAACCGACTGTTTGGCACGAATCAAGCAATACGGCTAGCTACAAAAACCGGAAGTCAGGTCAGCCTTTCTTCGCTATTTTCAATACCACCCTGTCACACGAAAGCTCCATTCACAATTCTATACCCAATGAAAAGTTGCGTCATAATCCCGCGCAGGTACCTCTGCCGCCCTATCATCCGGATACTCCCGAAATGCGTCACGACTGGGCTCAATACTATGACAAGGTTGAGGATATGGATACCTTCGTAGGAAAAGTACTGGATGAGCTTGAAAAATCCGGCGAAGCAGAAAATACCATTGTCTTCTATTTTAGTGATCATGGGGGCGTGTTGGGCCGTAGCAAGCGCTTCATGTACGAATCGGGTCTGCACATTCCGATGGTAGTCCATTTTCCAAAAAGATATGCTCATTTGGCGCCGGGCCTTGCCGGCAGTACTACGGATCAAATTGTAACCTTTGTGGATTTTGCACCCACTCTTTTGAGCCTTGCCGGCGTGCCCATTCCCAAGCATATGCAGGGTACCGCTTTTCTGGGCACTCAAAAAGGACCCGAACGATCGTATGCCCACGCTTTCCGGGGACGAATGGACGAACGGACGGATCTGGTGCGCAGCGTTCGAGACAAAAAATACCGCTATATCCGTAACTACATGCCGCACAAGATTTATGGTCAATACCTCGAATATCTTTGGAAAGCGCCGTCTATGGGTTCCTGGGAAGCGGCATATAAAGCCGGAACTCTAAACGCAGTGCAGAAAAAGTTCTGGGAAACCAAACCAGTCGAAGAGCTTTTTGACGTGGATGCCGACCCGCACAATATTAATAATCTTGCCCAAAATCCAGAGTATGCCGCTGTTTTGAAAAGGATGAGGCAGGCGAATCATGACTACCTCATTGAAAGCAACGATGTAGGTTTTATTCCGGAGGCCCGAGTAGAGGAAATTGCGCAGACCATGCCGCTGTTTGCCTACGCCAAAAGTGGAAAGTACAATGTAAAAAAGGTTGTCGAAATGGCTGAACTCGCATCCACAGGAGATGTTAAGAATATAAAAGTATTGAGGGAAAGAATGTCCGATGTTGACCCGATCATACGGTATTGGGCCGTTACCGGATGTACCATTTTGGGTGATCGGGCCAAAAGTCTGAAAAGTAGTTTGGTGAATTTGCTCGCTGATCCCGAAATCAGTGTACGCATTGCGGCGGCTGAGGCTTTGGGCAGGCTGGGAGAAAAGGAGAACGCGGTTGATGTGTTGATTGAGGCTCTGAAAAAGGGAAATCAAATGGCTCGGGTTCAGGCATTGAATATTCTGGACGAGTTTGGGGACGAAGCCCGAAAGGCATATCCTGCTGTCAAAGAGGTTATTGTGGGCGAAAAAGTTGATGGTAGTTACGATATCCGGGCCGCTGAAAGGATTATTGCCAAAGCTAATGAACGGTAAGATGGCTAATGGATTGTCGGCTTCAAGGGATGCAATGCATTAAAAATCACGTATAAGATTGGAACGAAAATCTGGTACCTTAAATTGGCAAATACATGTTCTGAAAGTCGCATTTTCTTCTGATTTTAATGCATTCAAACTATTACTTTAGGAAATTGATGAATAACATTCTGTTGTTGTCATAGTTTGCTTTTCATAACTTTGCGGGATGCAAGACAATAAGGAACGTTCGATTTCAGAGTTCAATAATGAGCTCAAAATGAAAGGCTTCAATGTATTTCAGATTGAGAGTGATGGTAAAGCCACCCGTACTTATAGTAGAAAGGATTTTTATAAAATTTGTCTAACTACGGGCAGGAGCATTATTCATTATGCCGACCGCAGTTTTGAGACTGAGGGCACTGTTTTGTTCTTTGGAAATCCTCATATTCCTTATTCCTGGGAGACTATCTCTACCAGCTATGTAGGCTACACCTGTCTTTTTTCAGAGGCGTTTTTCAAAGCTTCCGACCGTCCCGAGAGCCTGCAGAAATCACCCCTGTTTAAGATTGGAGGTACACCGGTACTCAAAATTACGGAGCAAGAGCGGGAGTTTTTAAATGCCTTATTCCTCAGGATGATAGATGAGCAGAAGACTGATTATACCTACAAAGATGACCTAATCCGAAACTACATCAACCTGATAATTCACGAAGCGCTCAAACTGCGGCCTTCCGAAAATTATGTTCAGCATCTGAATGCCGCCTCCCGTTTGACGTCGGTGTTCCTGGAACTTTTGGAAAGACAGTTCCCCATAGAAAGCATTGACAGACCCTTGCAATTAAAAACTGCCCAGGATTATGCCAGTACTCTTGCCGTACATGTCAATTCCCTTAACCGGGCGGTTAAAGAGGTGACCGGCAAGTCCACCACTTCCCACATTAGTGAACGAATCATCCGTGAAGCCAAGGCTCTTTTGCAACATACCGACTGGAACATTGCCGATATCGCCTATGCTCTTGGCTTCGAGTATCCATCGTATTTTAATAACTATTTCAAGCGAATGACGGGTACTAATCCAAAGACCTATCGAATTGGGGAGGTTTGAAATCCTTAGTTTTTGGTTTGATAACCATTATCAACATGTAACTTGTCCTGGGTACCTTTGCATTGGTTAACAAAAGAAATAATTTATGAATCAATTGCAACAGCAAGGTCATTCACCCAGTAAAGAAAAAGATATTTTTGATAGAGTGAAAGCCGGTGAACTTATCGCCCAGGACGATCCCCAGTATCATAAAATACACGAATTCGTTTTACGTACCATTCGGTTGTCCGTCGACCTAAATACCTCCACCGATGTAGATCAGGTACGGAAGCGACTCAGTGACATCATTGGAACGCCTCTAGATCAGAGCACTACAGTATTCCCACCCTTCTACACCAATTTTGGCCGGTTTATTAGCATTGGTAAGCATGTATTTATTAACCATGCATGTTCCTTCCTGGATCTGGGAGGAATTCTTATTGAAGACCACGTATTGTTAGGTCCGAAGGTTAATCTCATAACCGAAAATCACCCCAATAACCCGGCAAACCGCCGAAGCCTGGTCTGTAAGCCGATCCTCATCAGGCGCAACGCCTGGATTGGAGCGGGTGCTACCATTCTTCCCGGTGTGACTGTTGGCGAAAACGCCATTATAGCCGCCGGAGCTGTGGTGTCTAAGGATGTGCCGGCCAACACCATAGTAGGTGGGGTACCTGCCCGTTTTATAAAAGCAATAGAATAATCATTTACTTTTCAGCTCCTTAGTCAGGTAAAATAAAGAGGTAAAAACCATGAAAAGAATAAGTATATTAGCCCTGACCTCGCTCATGATTGTGGGACAGGTTAAGGCACAAATAAATCAAAATGCAGCATCACAAAATACAAGGATAACTGCAGGTGGCAACGACCACTATACATTTCCAATGAGTGATAAAGTGATCCGTCAGGCGGTAACATTTAAAAATCGGTATGGCATAACGATTGCGGCAGATCTATACCTTCCAAAAAATCGTGGTAGTGAAACTTTAGCGGCATTGGCTGTTAGCGGTCCATACGGGGCAGTGAAAGAACAATCTTCCGGACTGTATGCCCAAACCCTGGCTGAACGTGGCTTTGTAACGCTTGCCTTCGACCCGTCATATACCGGTGAGAGTGGAGGAGAGCCTCGGAATGTAGCCTCGCCGGATATCAATACGGAGGATTTTAGTGCCGCCGTGGATTATCTGGGTTTGCATTCAATTGTTGACAGGAGTCGGATCGGCATCATTGGTATTTGTGGTTTTGCAGGGATGGCGCTAAATGCTGTCGCCGTGGACAAACGTGTGAAGGCTGTTGCCACAACCAGTATGTATGATATGTCTCGGGTGATGGCAAAAGGGTATTTTGACAACATGACTTCGGAACAACGCACTTCGACGCTGGAAATACTGAGCCAACAACGCTGGGCCGATGCCGGAAAGGGCGAACCTGCGCCCGCTACCAATAATCTACCGGAAAAGTTGAGCGGTAACGAGCCCCAGTTTGTAGTGGATTATTTCAACTATTACAAAACGCCCCGTGGTTTTCATCGTCGATCAATTAATTCAAATGGTGCCTGGACGGCTACCAATGCGCTGTCTTTTATGAATATGCCCCTGCTTACCTACCTACATGAAATCTCACCCCGACCGGTATTGCTGATTGCCGGCCAAAAGGCCCATTCCCGCTATTTTAGCGAAGATGCCTACAAAGCTGCTGCCGGGCCCAAAGAACTGGTGATTATTCCCAACGCCAGTCACGTTGATTTATACGACCAAACGGACATAATTCCGTTTGATAAACTAACAGTCTTTTTCGAAGAACACCTGACAGCAGGTAAACCGGCTCAAAAAGAAAAGGCCGCCGCACTGGGCTCTGCCAATGGAAAATAGTATTTACCTTAAACATCGTCGGATGAATAATTTATTAATATCCGTTTTATTACTGGTAACTTTATTCAGCCTGGGTTGTAGGTCAAAGATACCTACTCAATCCGCTACAGTTGAGACCAACTCCATTTTTCCGAAAGGAGAAAAAGGTCCTGCTGAAAATTTTACCGGCAATGCATGGAATTCTCCGCTGGTTGCAAATGATAGTACCTACAACACGGTCATAGGAAACGTATATTTTGAACCGGGGGCCAGAAGCAATTGGCATATCCATCCATCTGGTCAGATACTGATTATTACTGACGGTGTTGGATTCCATCAAATAAAAGGGGAGCCTAGACAAACAATCAGAAAAGGAGATATTGTGAAATGCCCACCCAATGTTGAACACTGGCATGGCGCAAGCCCAGAAATTGGTATGCAACAAATGTACATCCTGCCCAAAACGGAAAAAGGTATTGTTACCTGGCTGCAGAAAGTGACGGACGAAGAATACAACAAAACGAATTAAAGCACAGGCTATAATCAACCACAAACGCCATGAAACATTCCCTGACCGTTATTTTTTTCCTTTTGATCTTCGGTACTGGTTTTGCTTCCTGTGACAAAACTGCCAGGGGACTTAGTGATTCTGACACGGGAAAATTGGTGGGAAACATGAGTCTTAATCCCAAAGGAAATAAAATGAAGATAAAAATTGGAACCAGCACCTTTACGGCTACCCTTGAAGACAATCCCACCTCCAGTGCTTTTAAAGCGCTTTTGCCTCTAACTCTGACTATGAAGGAATTGAATGGGAATGAGAAATTTTTTGAATTGTCCAGCAGCTTGCCGACCAACGCCGCTAATCCCAAAACGATTCAGAACGGCGATCTAATGTTGTATGGCTCCAACACCCTGGTACTCTTCTATAAAACTATTCCTACCTCATATAGCTATACCAGGCTTGGACGCGTCAGCGATCCCACCGGGCTTGCGGCATTGGTTGGTAGCAAAAATGTAAACATTACTTTTGAATTAGAATGAAATCTAGATGGCCATCGATAAATTTAAAAACATGAAACAAAAGTTCCACTGTAAGGTGCGTGAAAACAGTGTTTGGGTCCTAAATATTTAACATCAAAAATGTGAAGCGGTATTATAAGGTAACACTAAAACCTGGGAATACTCTTTTACAAAGAAACCGGGATTTCATATTTGGAATCCCGGTTTCTTATAGCAGCAATCTTATTCAGGAACTTGCCGATTCCGATTTAAATGGCTGCTGATAGTGTCGTTTACCAGTAGTCTTATACAATGCGTTGGCTACCGCGCCAAACACCGGTGGGAAAGGGGGTTCTCCCAGACCAGTCGGGTCAAGGTCGTTTTGCACAAAATGTACCTCAATGCTTTTGGGAGCCTCTTGATTCCGGATGAGACGGTATTTATCAAAGTTGGTCTGCTGCACCGCTCCGTCCTTGTGGACCAGTCCTCCGTAGAAGGCGTTACCGATTCCATCTACAACTGCACCCTGTACCATATTTACTGCAGCATCAGGATTTACTACCACCCCACAATCTACGGCACTGAACACACGCTCCACGTATGGCTCGCCGTTACGGGTTACCATGTCTACCACATGAGCAGCGTACGAATTATGGCAGAAATACGCGGCCACTCCCCGGCTATACTTGCCGTCTTTACCTCCGTTCCAGCCCGATTTGTCGCGAACCAGTTTCAATACCCCTGCATATCGGGCGGCATCGTAATCGTTATTTTTACCGACCGGATTTTTAGCTGCTCTTTCCAGCAATTCCAGCCGCATCTCAATCGGATCTTTACCCATAGCTTCGGCTACTTCGTCCAGAAAGGATTGTTCGGCGGCGGCGTTGAAGTTAGAGCGTGGTGCCCGAAACGCCCCAATAGTAATATTGGAAGGGATCTGCCAGCCTTCGGCCAGGTAATTATCTACTGCCCCCGCCGGAAAGCGGTTGGCATGAACGGGGTTTTCCGGTATACCACCTCCATTTACATGAAAGCCAATTAGATTCTTGTTGGCGTCCAGCGCCGCGCGGTAGGTCGCCGTGTACATCGGGCGATAGATACCGTAGGTCATATCATCCTCACGCGAATAGATCAGTTTAATGGGTGACTTCATTTTTTGAGAAATGAGCGCTGCTTCGTACATAAACTGAGGATACGCTCTGCGGCCAAATCCTCCACCCATCCGGGTCATTTGGATTTCAATTTTTTCGGGCGGCAAGTTCAACAGTTTTGAAAGCGTCGGCTCCGCCCAGCCCGGTGCCTGCAGGGGACCTGCCACTACTGCTCTTTCCGGGGTGACATCGGCAAAGAAATTCATCGGTTCCATGCAGTTATGGGCCAGGAAAGGTGCGGTATACGTACGTTCAATAACCACCGCAGCGTTCCTGAAGGCCGCTTCAGGGTCTCCGTCCTTCCGTAGCTGCTGCGCAGGTTTTTGGGCATACTCCTGCATTTTTTCCATTTGGGTAGTGGTGCTTTCCAGCCCGGCCGGAATTACAACCTCCTGTTTTCCGCTCCTTCCAGCCATAGTTTCTTTGGTATCGCCAATTGGCTCCCATTGCACTTGTAGCTTTTTACGGGCATTCATTACTTCCCAGGTAGTTTTTCCAACTGTCACCAGTAAATCATTGAACGTGCGGGTATCGAAGCCGCCCTGTTCAAAGCCATCTTCATAGAGTTTTAGGCTGAAAACATCCTTGATTCCCGGCATTTTAAGAGTTTCTGCCGCATCAAATGATTTTAGCTTCATACCGAATGCAGGTGGATGCTGAATCATGGCAATTAACATTCCGTCTGCCCGGTAATCCAGGCCAAAAAGTGGTTTTCCGGTAACTATTTTTTGGCCCTCCACATTTTTTTTTGACTTGCGAACGATACTAAAATCACGCGCTTCTTTAAGCTTGATGTCCTTGGGGACGGGCATAGTGGCTGCTTTTTCGGCAAAATCACCATATTTTCCTGACATCTTCGTGCCGGGATGGTAGAGTACGCCCGCCTTGGTAGTAATTTCACCGAGGGGCAGGCTCCAGGTTTGAGCAGCTGCCTCACGAAGCATTTGCCGGGCAGCAGCTCCTGCTTCCCGCAGGGGTTTCCAGTACATTCTGACGGAATTGCTCCCCCCCGTAAATTGAGGTCCTAATTTTAAGTTATCGTGTGGCCCCATTTCTACTACCACGTTTTTCCAGTCAACGTCCAGTTCTTCGGCAATAATCATCGGCAGGGAAGTCATGACGTTTTGTCCAAATTCGGGATTGGGACAAAGGATTTTGACCACATTATCGGGGGTAATTTTGATATAGGCTGTCAGTTCATTCCAATGTTCGGGCAGGTTCAAAGCGTCTATTTTTTCGGCTGCCTTTGCAGATGCAAACCAACTGGCCGAAAGCATCAGCCCACCGCCCGCCAGGGCCGAAGATTTCAAAAATGACCGCCTGTTATATTTAGTTTTAAGGTTTTCCATGATCAGGTAAATTGGTTAAAGGTTGGGTCACCGATTAATTCTTAGCAGCGGTTTTTACGGCTTCCCGGATGCGTAAATAGGTGCCGCATCGGCATATATTTCCACTCATACCAGCTTCAATGTCTTCATCAGTGGGAGTGGGGTTGATTTTAAGTAGAGCAGCAGCTGTCATGATCTGCCCCGTCTGACAGTAGCCGCACTGAGCCACATCGTGTTCCAGCCAGGCTTTTTGGACGGGATGGTCTCCATTATCCGAAAGTCCCTCAATGGTAGTGATCTCTTCGTTGCCAACTGCCGACACCGGCAGTTGGCAGGAGCGTACCGCCGTGCCGTTAAGATGTACAGTACAGGCCCCGCACTGGGCAATGCCACAACCATACTTGGTGCCCGGCATATCAAGATGGTCACGGAGCACCCACAGCATAGGAGTGGCCGGATCTACATCTATCTGGCGGGGTTTTCCGTTAATTTTCAGCGTGTATTTTGCCATAGAGAAATATTTATGAGATCGAGTAAAATGGTAAATAGATTGAAAAAGTATGCGAATTTTAAGTAACCAGAATGTACAAAATTCAACGGATAAGTAACCTTTCAAATTTGCTTTTCCGTAGAGAATGGATCAATTGTCCTGAAAGAGTCTATATTCATTGGGAGACTGACCAATTCTTTCCTTAAAAAAGCGGCTGAAATGCTGGGGATATTTAAAACCCAGTTCAAAAGCAATTTGGTTGATTGTTTTGCTGCGGTCAAAAATTTTCTCTTTGGCCACCTCCATCAGCTTGGATTGAATGTACTCCTGGGCAGATTGCCCCGTTTCCTTCTTTACCAGGTCGCCAAAGTAATTGGCCGATAAATTCAGTTGTTCCGCGCACCAGGCGACCGAAGGCAGGCCCACGGTGTGCGGCCTATCGGTTTGGAAAAACTCGTTTAAGAGAGCCTCAAACTTTTCCAGAACACCCAGATGCACCGTGTCGCGGGTAATGAACTGCCGGTCATAAAATCGGGTGCAGTAGTTTAGAAAGAGTTCTATGTTTGCTATAATCAGCCTTTTGCTGTGCTTGTCGACGCCCTGCTCGAGTTCGTACTCGATTTTTGAGAAGCAATCCAGTACAATTTTTCTTTCTCGCTCAGACAAATGAAGTGCTTCGTTGGATTGGTACCCAAAGAACGAATAGTTCTTCATATGCCGTCCAAGTACTGTACCATGGATCAGGTCGGGATGAAAGATCAGCGCCACGCCTTTGGGCTGGTAGGTCTCTCCGGGACTGTCGACACTCACCACCTGTCCGGGACCAATAAATACGAGCGTTCCTTCCTGGTAGTCGTAGGTATGACGGCCGTACCGTAGATTCCCGCAATTTACTTCTTTAAGAAAAACTGTATAAAACCCAAAATACATAGGAGAGGCTGGTCGGGGGCTTGCCTTCGACATATCAACAATGTTCACCTGCGGATGGAGTGTAGCGTTGTTGTTGAAGACATTGTAGTCATGTATTGTCTCGAACCGTCGTAAATTATCCATATCAGTCATTTTTAACGTATTCAAAATTAACACTTTAATCTGTCAGCTTCGGATAGGTTAATTCAAATCAGTAATCTTGGTAGTATTATCCGTAATCTGTATACTATTTTGGCAAATTAAAGGCAGGACCTTTGTTCAGATCGGTGAACAGTAAGCAGCTGAAAGCAATTCGGACATTCATTTATTGCTTTCAATACTAGTAAGAATTGTAATTTAATTAGTTAGTTACAATTTTAACCGTATAATAAAAAATAATGGTAAGTACAGATATATTAAAAATAGTAGCAGGCACTAGCAAAGCTCATTGGACTTTTGGTTCACTGTTCATGATGATTTTCATGTTCACAGGTATCCAGACAGTTTCCGCACAATCAAAAATGATGGTGCGGATAGCAGAAATTGAGATACTTCCTGCTTATCTTGAAGAATATATAGGAATCTTGGAAGTTGAAGCAGCGGCCTCTGTAAAACTGGAACCGGGCGTAATTACCATTTTCCCAATGTATGAAAAAGAGAATAGAACCCAGATTCGAATATTGGAAATTTATGCAAGTAAAGCTGCTTATGAACAACACCTGAAAACTCCCCATTTCCAGAAGTATAAAACTACCACGATCCACATGGTCAAGTCGCTGAAATTAGTAGAAATGGAAGCGGTGGATGAATCAACTATGCCCTTGTTTTTTAAAAAGTTACAGGAAAATAAGTAATGTGTCAGAAAGCGATTGGATTTTCGCTACAGAAAATATCATGCGAAAATTTAGTTTATAGGTCTGTCATCGTGTGTTGAGATGGTAAAGCCAAAAGCATTAACTAGTATAATCCCCGAGAGATATTTCAATTATCGCTGAAAAGAATCAATAAATAAATGGTAAAGCCTTACCTCGTAATGTAAGAAGGGAGCCTTGTTTTTTTAGCTGCTTTTCTTTTACTTCGTCCCTTGTCGTTTTGTTTTTGCTTCAAATATAAGCTGCTCAATATCGCTTATATCATAATCCGCCATTGATTTTATCTTTAAGTGTCGCAGAAGTTTACCTGTACCTTTGAGTAATTTCTTCTTGTCAGGTAGGTTAGCCCCGCGATAAAAACCAAGATTTATACTCTCCTCGAAAGGTGCTATATAAATAATCAAGTCTTTGTCGGCCCGGCTATCTGCTGTGCCGTAGGAAAAGTTCTTCCAACCTGCAAAAAGGATTTCTTCTGAATCATTCAGGAGTTCCCGGGCAATTTCTCTGAGGTGAAGGCATATTTCCTGAACTTTTGGGTCATAGGATTTTAAAAATTCTACTGTTGTCATACTCCGTGTTTTTAGATGGAAACAAAATGTATCTGGAAGAAATATAGGCAAATATAATCCAGCCAATAATTAGGCACTACAATCTATCGAAAGACACAACCAAGAATAGTACTACTCGTACATTACCCAGGTGATCTTTCAGGTAATACTGCCACTTCCAGGCCCTGTCCACTTTTACAAGCTGTCCTTCATCGGTGGCAATACGCTTCAGCAGGCCATTTAGGTGAGCCGCTCAATAGCACCTGTTCCTGTGGCATCATTGGCGTTTAGATATTTATCGGTCAGTTGTCAATATTTACCATATCCCACTTGAATCACCTGCCTTACAATTTGCATTGCAATGCCACCGTGCGTCAAAATCGGACTGCTTTAGGAGTTACCGCGAAGTCAGGTGTTTTCTGCGGTTTATTTCTGGTAATGTAGGTTTTTGTCTTATTCGGAGAAATTATAAACAGTCTTTTAGCGGATGGAAAAGGAATCATAGGCCAATTGCGCTAGTTTGGATAAGCAAACCCGTAGTTGAGCAGGCTCTACAACTGATATAGCACCAGCAAACGGTAACAACCAGGACGCAAGATAAGGGAGTGAGCCTACCAGAAATACCATCGAAAGGTTTCCGTCGGACAGTACTTCCTCGTGCGTGAATCCATATTGGCGCCTGGTGTCATGAAGGAATTGCACCTGGGCAGGCAATGCTATCAAGGGGTTAAAGTGTATCACCACTTTTTCCTTATCCCTCCTTTTTGCTTCGTCGATCCAATATTGCTGTAAGGTTTCTGTCCGTGCCTCAAACATTTCCTGGGAAATTACCAGCCTACTGATACGATCCAGTCGGAAATTTCGAAAAGCCTGCCGCAGGCGACAATAGGCCACTACATGCCAGTGCTGGCTAAGGTACAAACCAATAGGTTCGATTTCGCGCACAGTTTGCACGAAGCTGTCGGCTGATTGATAGCCCATGCGCACAACCTGTCTAGCTGTAACGGCGGTAACTAATTGTTGGTAGATGTTGGAGTGATTGGATACACTGGCAGGTTCCAGAACCTGTATGTAGGGGGCCACTGTTTCCAGGTGGTCGCGGTCTGATTGCCTGAGAGCTGCACGAATTTTGTCCATTGCTGCGCCGGTGAGTTGAGCTGTGGCCTTATCCGTAAGTCTACTGGCAAGCTTTTCAGCAATAAGCAGCGATAAGGCTTCATCCCGTGTGAACATAACAGGAGCCAGGCGGTAGCCTTCCAGCATCGAATATCCTTTTCCTTCCTGTGTAACTATCGGCACACCTGCGCTTTCAAGGGTTCTTATGTCGCGGTAGATCGTGCGGGTACTTACCTTAAAGCGGTCCGCTAACTCGGTTGCAGTCACAGTTCGCTTTGTTTGCAGTAGTGTTAGCAAGGCTACCAGGCGGGATAGTCGTGTGACTTCGGAATCTTTCATGGCTTACTTTTCTAAGTCCTTTTAAGGAAATGTAGTTTTACGTTTCGAACCGCAAATTCAACAATTTCACTGATCCGTTAAGGGTTTCATTAGTTTTTGCTGTAAACAGCCCCTCATAGGTCTTCTGACATAACGCTTTTATTTTTAGACCAATCGCTGCCAGGTTTTCACTTTTCAAAAAAATCATAGAATGTTCATTGATAGTTCATTCATAGATTCTGTAGTTTGAAATACTGACCAGCCAGGAGGCCCCAAATCAGGCAACCTGTCTGGTCAATATCCAAAAAGCTATCGTACCACGGTTGCTTCAAGTTCAACGGTAAGCCCACCAAACAAACCTTTTACTTCGAGCATGCTAGTCGCTTGTTTAATTCCATGCTTTTGGATCCATGCTTGATAAGTCGGCACGCAGATTGTAAAAAACTCTTGTGTAGAAGTGGTGTAGACGTTAAGTCTTACGATACCGCCCGGCTCATAGCCAGCCTCACCGATCAGATGTTCTAAATTCTGGATCGTCAGCTCCAGTTGTGTCTTCATGTCCGAGGCAACAGGCTGGCCATTGGCATCAATTGCAACTTGCCCCGAGCAATAAAGGGTTCCCTGCGGCTCTTTAATCTCTACTGCTTGTACTGAATTAGTGTACTTACCCCATTCCCAGGGATCGGTTGTGTTCTTTTGCATCTTTGCTTGTGTTTAAACTGGTTTGTTTATTATTTCTACAAAGATCGGATGGGGTAGTGACAGCCTTATGTCATACCTTTTCATTAATTTTTTTTTCATTCGATGCGGCTTTCAGGGGCCTTATCACTAAAACCTCCCCCTTGTTTTGCGCCCATTGGGTACGTGTCACAGCAGATTATCCATTTTTTAACCCCCAATCCGGCGGAGCCAATAATACATAAAGTTCCGTTACATGTTTGCCATTGCTGATGCCCAAGCGAAGCAAATAGAAATAACTCTGCATGACAGATGTAAAAATCTGGTTAGGAAAAGGGAATAATCGCTCGCATCAGCGAAGAAAAAATCCTGGTTCAATTTCCTCCCTTCCACGCAAGGCCAACGCTTTATCAAAGGGATAGCAAAAGCGATTAGGAGGCGGCCTAAAGACTACCTGATTAAGATTTTCTTTATGATTATTGGTAAATGCATTTTATACCAGAATGGGTTTTACCACGTGTCCCGCCACGTCGGTAAGTCTATATCGACGTCCCTGAAATTTAAACGTAAGCTGCTCATGATCAATGCCCATTAGATGCAAAATTGTGGCTTGCAGGTCGTGAATATGTACGGGGTTTTTGGTGATGTAGTACCCAAATTCATCGGTTTCACCGTATGTAATTCTTTTTTTACCCCTCCACCGGTCATGTAAACCGAAAAACAGCACGGGTGATGATCTCGACCGTAATTTTCTTTGGTTAATTTCCCGTTTGTAATCGGGTATAGTATAGAGTTGTAAGTCTAAAAGTGGGCAAAAGACTTTTTTAAACACGAAGAAACCCCTGCCATAAAATTTACTAAATTAGTTGACTATTAAACCTGACCCAATCCTTTGTATGTTTAAGACAACAACACTAGTATTCACCATTTTCGCGTTTCTTTTTGCTACTTCGGGCTTTGGTCAGACCAATCCGGTAATTAAGAATTTTCCACTGGGAACCCGGTTGCATGGTAATGTTGCCTACAATAACGATACCCTTCAAAAACATTTATTGGATATTTATCTGCCGCCAAACCCACTGGGTAAAGTCCCATTGGTCGTTTTTATTCATGGTGGGGCCTGGTTGAGTAATTCCAAATATGCCGATATGGGATACATGAAAAACACCCTGGCTGAACTAATCAATAAGGGTTTTGCGATCGCTTCCATTGACCACCGGTTCAGCACACAGGCCGTTTTTCCAGCTCAAATGCAGGACTGCAACCAGGCAATTTCGTTTTTGTATGATCAGGCTGAATCATATGGCATAGATAAAACACGAATGGCTGTCATGGGTTTTTCGTCTGGGGGTCATTTAGCTTCCCTCGTTGGATTGGCACATAATAATGACGTGTAGGAGTTTTATATGCCCGGAAGCAGTAAATCCTTTACATTCAAAGGGGTCGTTAATTTTTATGGCCCGGCAGAACTGATTCTTTTCCCCAGTGCCAACGACCCCAAATCCCCCGAAAGTCTACTGATTGGCGCAGCCCCGTTAACTCGCCCTGATCTAGCCAAAGCTGCTAGCCCGGTAACTTATGTCGACAAGAATGATCCTCCGTTCTTAATTATTCATGGCGAAAAAGACGACATGGTTTCTCCCCGGCAATCTCAACTTCTGAGTGCATGGCTCCATGTGGCAGGTGTTCCCAACGAACTAATTATTGTAAAAGATGCGCCGCATTATGGCGTGATGTTCGACGCCGATGAAGTCAGGAGTAAGGTGATTGATTTCCTAAAAAAACATTTGGAGTAAATGAATTCTTTTTCCTGTTATTTCCTATAAGTTCCGTTTCTAAGCTCCTGATTAGCAGGTTTGGCCAGCATTGCGGTGCCCAAACTCCAACCTATCATTTAGGTGAAGTTTAATCATTTAAATTAATGAATAAAGGAAAGCTAGGATGTTTAAAAATACAGGTCAGATTATTAGCATCTGACCTGAATATCAACAGCCGCCCGCTCTGGGAATGGCATACATTACTTTTCCTGAAACTGCCAAATTGAAGACCTTATCCTCAATGGAAGTAAGAATAAGTACCCATGATTTACCCGCATCTGATGATCTGAAAATGCCCTCAGGATGTCCGCAATAGAAATATTCACCGACCTGTACAATGGATGAAATGGTAAGACTTGGCGGGAGGCCCGCATCAATGGCCTGCCAGTTCCTGCCTCCGTCATAGGTTATGCGTACTCTTCTGGTTTTTGACTCTGTATTGTAGTTGATGGCAGCGAAACCACCTTTGATGGGTTCAACGGCAATACCTACACCGCCTTCATTCAATACTACTTCCCAGGTTTTTCCCTGATCGCTTGATCGTATAATTCCTTTCTGACTTGTTGCCATAAACACACCGTTTGATTTTACTATTTTCGATTCCCTGACTTCGACAGGTACTTTTTCCCATTGTGCGCCTGTCGAATTTGACTTATTGTGAAATACTACCTTTCCTGCCTGCAGGTAGAACCCTTGCTCGTTGACAAAGAAACCTTCTTCCTTCAAATCTGCCGGAAGTCCATCGCCAATTTGCTGCCAGGTAAATCCGCCATCAAAAGATTTTAAAATTGTGTAGGTGGATACAGAAGGGAAACTCATTTGTTTTGGTTGGCTTTCCGAAACAGGTGAGGCCTTAGGGAATTCAATTTTGCGATCAAAGGCAAAATTGAATTGGAAAATGATCAGTAAGACAAGGCTCATAGTATTCATGACAAAAACGATTGGGTGAAGTTGTTGGGTAAAGGTAGGGAAGGAGGATTTTGATCTAGCTTTTGCCTCGTAAAATGATGTAAATAGTATGTAAAACTATTGTGTCGCCCCTTAAATCATACTTGGCAGGACTTTTCGGTATAGCGGTCGGGCTAGGGTGAAGGTGTAGTTTTGTACCTGGATCAAAATCATCGTTTGTTTTCTAAATTTAAGATCCCTTGTAATTGGTTGATAATGATTGATATAGGCTTATAAATAAAGAAAACTATAAAAATAGTTTGCAAACTATATTTATAGTAATTACATTTATTCATGGAATTAGAAAAATTAACTAATAAGGAAGAAGAAGTGATTCAGGTTCTCTGGCGCTTGCAGAAAGCATTCATAAAAGACATGCTACCTCACTTTACGGACCCGCCGCTTCATTACAATACTCTCTCGACCATAATTCGGAATCTGGAAGAAAAAGGGTACGTAGCCCATCAACAGTACGGCAATACGTACGAGTATTTTCCAGCTGTAAGTAAGGAAGAATATCAGAATAAGCATGTGCTGAACAAGGTAGTAAGTAACTATTTTAATGATTCATACAAAGACCTGGTTGCCTACTTTGCAAATCAGGAAAAAATCAGCCCCGACGAGCTTCGTGAAATTATACGGATGATTGAAGAAAAAAATGAATAAGAAATTATTTTATTCCACCTAAACCTGGAAAACCATGCTGCTAGCCTACCTCTTTAAAGTAAGCCTTTTGCTGGCTGCTCTTACACTGGCCTACCGTTGGCTGATTCAGTACGAATCATTTACCCGCCTAAACCGCGCTCTGCTTTGGTTAAATGTCCTTGCTGCGTGGTCACTTCCGCTGATTCCGCTTCCCGAATGGGGGCCAGTTGAGGTACAAAAGCAATTTCATCAATCAGTTCCGGAGGTTGTGCAAAGTGTGCCATATTTTTCAACTCAGATAAAACCCCAGAAAAATAGTTTCCCAGAAACGAGTAGGGCAGAAATTCATGAAGTATGGAGTCTGATGAACTATTTACTGCTCATTTACCTGCTGGGAGTTGTGCTGCTGGCTTCTCGATTTTTATGGCAGCTAGGCCGCCTGCTGCAAAAGATACGACATCTTCCGTCAGAACAGCTGGAAGGAGATATCTACCTGGTGCGTGACACTTTCACCACCACACCTTATTCCTTCTTTAAATGGATCGCTTGTAACCCTGACCAATATACATCGCTTGAATTAAGTCATATTCTGGTGCATGAAAGTGAGCATGCTCGTCAGTGGCATAGTCTGGACCTTCTGCTGGCAGAAATGCAGCGGATCGCATTATGGTTTAATCCGTTCAGCTGGCTTCACCAAAAGTTGGTACAAAGTAATCTGGAATATCTGGCAGATCAGGCCGTGTTGGTTGGTGGATATAACCGTAAACTCTATCAGGTTCATTTATTAAAAACCGTTTTTGGTGATAATGAACTACCCCTTACTAATTCATTTGCTCAATCAATTCTTAAAAAACGAATCAAAATGATGAACCAGAAACCTTCCCCACAATGGGTCTGGGGAAAGTACGCTTTCCTGTTGGCCGTGCTGTATCTTTCATCTGCTTTTGTTTCTCCCTATCGCAGGCAGCTGATTGAACTTGCTCCCGTGCCGCTCAAATCAGTAGTTAGCGCCATGATCGAGGAGTCAATGCATGAGCCGGAAATTATTTCCGATCCAGATCTTTCCAAATTACCCGATCCAGAGATTATCCTAAAACCTTTCGAAGAAAATCTAATAAAAGCGGAGAAAGATACCCTAAAATTTAACAACCTGAGCAAATGGACGCTACTAATTGAGGATACGCTCTATTGGGCAATTTCCCCTTTGGTAAGCCTGGAAGACATCGGCATAATTCGGAAAGATATAGTAGCTTTTGGAGGTGATATGAAAATCAATGGCCTGCAGTATGACCCACTCAATCTGTTTTTAACCTCAATCAGTTTTTCAATTAAAGCATCAGGTGGAGAAGGCAAGGGTAGTCAGGGAGCAGGTATGTACACTCCAACAAAAGGTTATTCAGGCTATATCAGTAGCAATGGACTGGGCATGGGAAAATTGCCTCCAAACCCCTTATTGAATGCAATGCGAAAAGACTTTGAAAAAGCATTGGAAATTAAACAAAATCATTTGCCGGTGTATCTGGAAGATAGTTTAAGTAAAGTTTTAGTCGAAAAGGAAGGTGGTTTGGGTACGAGGTACTTCCCCAAAGAATCATTTGAAGGAGCATACGCACCTGAAATCATGAATAAGGTGGGAATTGGAAAATCAAATGAAGGAACTGTATTGTTCTCTGAAAAATTGAAAGATGTTGAATTTTATTTGAATGGTCGCGTCTCCCGATGGGATGAGGTTAATAGCATTCCATTTGTGAACCTGCACTCCATTAGTATCAAGAGTGTAGGGGAGGTAAAAAAGTACGTACTGGTTTTTACAAAATAGGATTGGTCATAAAAATACCCGGGCTAGCAAAATTGCTAGGCCGGGTATTGAAACAATGTCATTAGCTTAATCATTTCATTCTTAATGGTTTGTAGATGCATTTGCATGGATTGTTCAGCCTCATCAGGCTTTTTGTCAAGAATCGCCCGTACAAATTTTTCATGCTCATGGATGGACCGTTTCATGCGGCCTTCAAGCGTCAGAGAACCTATTTTCAAACGATGCCACTGCATATTGAGCGTTTGTATGATGCTCTCCGTTTTTGGAGCCCTGGCCATATAAAAAATCAACTGATGAAGTCGCCGGTCAATTTCGAGCCACTGCTGGAGTTCATCCTCCTCGTTTCCGGCAGCATGGGAGGAATTCAGGACAAAATTGCGCATTTCACCCATGAGTACTCCAAGTTCCTCAAATTCCTCAGGACATCCCCGCTCGATTGCCCAGCGCACGACCTGTTTTTCCAGGCAGATTTTTATGTCAAAAACCTCAGACATTTCATGAATCGTCAACAGATGAATACGTTTTCGACCGTTAATGCTAACAATTAATCCCTTTTCTTCCAGTTTTTTTATTGCATCCCGGATGGGAGTCCGGCTGATTCCGAGCTGTTCAGCTAGTGAGTTTTCGGTTATATAATCACCAGGAACAAGTCGAGAATCCAGTATTAATTGCTCAATACGTAAATAGGCATCTTCCCAGGCTTTCTTTGCGGACTTTTTCTCTGCGGAAATCATTTCAGGTATCTTCGTAAGTAATTAGAACTAGTCTAAAAGTTCTTATGCTTAAACATTTGTGTACATTTATTTATTCAAATGTATACAATAAATGCAAAATTTGAAAATACAATCAGGAAAAAAACAAAATTTATATTGGAATTTGTCAAAAACTCTTCTATATTCGCCTAATAAATTATCGTATTTCCCTTCTTTCAGTAAATGTCCTATAAGGATTCATGAATTTAGATATACCCTAGAATTCCATGATCCAATAAAGTGTATGCAAAAATGATTAGTAAAGTATACATATATTCAAATTAATCCTCATCATTTTGGCTTGTACTCAACAATTTTTAAAAATTAACCAGTTTCTTACGTGCTATCGCTATTTCAATCGCTTTCCGGCAAGACTCAGACCAGCGTGGATTTTAAGAACCCTGAGGTATTTGAGGCCATGTATAGGGAGTATTGGCATCCGCTCTACATCTTTGCACTTGCCAAAACGCATGATAAGGACATAGCCGAGGAATTAATTCAGGATTTGTTTGTACAACTTTGGGAGAAAAGAAATGAATTAAACATCTCTCATTTGCGGGGATATCTGTTTGCATGTGCACGTAACCGAATCATTGACTACTATAAAGATTCCATTTTTCTGGAATTGGAAAAGGCCACAGACTCAATTGCTCCCGATTATCCATTATTTCTTGAAGAACTCGAAACGCAGATTCAGGAGACCCTGGGTAGTTTGTCGCCCAAAACCAGGGAGATTTTTTTATTGAACAGATTTGAAGGACAATCTGCCCGGGAAATTGCCATTCAGCTTGAATTACCAGTCCGTACGGTGGAGTATCATATTACGCAGGGCCTCCGCCTTTTTCGCCTCTCATTTCAAAGCCTTCTCACATCATTTCTTCTACTATTATCCTTATAACTATTCAAAGATGTTTCGGCAGGAACTTCGCTATTTTTAGAACTATTCCGAGAATTTTCTGGATAACTTGCGGTCTTGACGGTGATTTTGGTCTTCTTAAAAAAGGCTAATCGTTCGCAGGCATGAGCAAGGACAATTTTCATACACTTTTGAGCCGGTACAGAAACGGTACCTGTTCTACGCACGAAAAACAACTCGTCGAACAATGGTTTGCCTTATTGGATGCGGATATGCCACCTATGAGCAAGCCCGAAAATGAGGCTCTGGAAGAAAAATTGTGGAGTGCTATTCAATCTCGGCAGCAGCAGCAGGTAATCCGGCCGCATTGGGTGAAGTGGTCCTGGGCGGCGGCGGCAATTATTCTTCTTGGCTTTGCCCTTTGGGGCGTGCTTCCTAAGTCCGCTAAGCAGCCAATAGCTTTGTGGGATGGTTTAAAAACACAGGCGGCTTCTTCTGAAAATCATGTTATTCAAACCAACACCACTACTGCAAATCTGGAATTGAAATTGCCGGATGGCTCGCGGCTTGAACTTACACCCGGCAGTCAAATTGAGTATCCAAAGTTTTTTGCAAAGGATCATCGTACTGTTAAACTAAAAGGAAAAGCGTTTTTTGATATCACTAGAATGGTACAAAGACCATTTCTGGTGTATAGTGGTGAAGTTATTACCAAGGTGCTGGGAACAAGCTTCTGGGTGGATGACGGGCCAGATGGTCAGTCCATTGAGGTTGCCGTTGTGACGGGCAAAGTGTCGGTTTCTCAACTGACAAAAACAGTGCAACCCGGCAGCGAGAAAATTAAAAACGGAGTAATACTGACGGCCAATCAACGTGCTCGATTTCTCCCCGAAAGCCATTCGTTTGAAATGACAATTGTTGAAAATCCACTGATCGTCAAACCCGAGGGTGCACGGTCATCTGCCATGACAAGCTCTTTCCTATTTGAAGATGCGCCGATGACCGAGGTAATTGACCGACTGGAACAGGCCTACGGAATTGAAATCATTCTGGAAAATGAGGCTCTTGAAAAGTGTCTCTTTACGGCCGCATTGCCTGATCAGACGCTCTTTACCAAACTTGACCTTTTGTGTGCAGCTGTAAATGCCCGCTATGAAGTACGAGGTACTCGTGTATTGATTAGTGGAAGAGGATGTTTATAACCTATTGAATACCAATTATTTGCTAAATAAAAGAGTCGAAGGTGTTGCGACCACCCCCGACTCTATACAATGTACTCTTTCCGTCTTTATGCATTCTTTGCCGAATGTGCATAGGGAAGAGTTGTCCGGTATCAGTTCCGTTAAACCTAACCAAACCAACAAATCTAATGAAAAAACGCGTACGTTTTACCCCCTTAGCCAGGTACCTCATGAGAATTACATTTATGCAATCGCTTCTTGTATGCATCTGTATTTCGATGAGCTTTGCCCATACGGTGCACAGCCAGGAGTTACTGGACCGGCAGTTGAGTATCAGGCTCGAAAACGTGGTGCTGCGTAAAGTCCTGCAACAAATTGAGCGGGAGGCAAAAGTCAAATTTGTGTATAGCTCCAACGCCATTGGTGCCGACAGGAAAGTGACTGTCATTGCCCAGGATCGTAAATTATCTGACGTATTGACCCTTGCTCTGAAACCGCTGAATATTACCTACCGTCTGATGGGTGGGCAGATTATGTTGCAGGAAGAGTCCCGCCTTCCCGGAGAATCCTCCCAGAACCAGGGAATGCTACTTCCGGTAGATCGGAAAATAACGGGGAGAGTTACCGATACAAGCGGGGAAGGCTTGCCCGGTGTGAGTATTCTGGTCAAAAATACTCAGCAGGGCACTTCCACAACCACCGATGGTTCATTTGTACTAACAATACCCGACGCTGGCGCCACCCTGGTTTTTTCCTTCGTCGGGTATATGCCGCAGGAGATTTTGGTAGGCTCGCAAACAAACCTGTCGGTAACCATGGAGGTCGATGTCAAGGCTCTGGAAGAAGTGGTCGTCGTTGGCTACGGAACTCAGAAGAAAGCAAATATGACCGGGGCGGTTTCAACGGTAAATTTTGAAAATCAGGCGCTCAATTCCCGGGCTGTCACCAATGTGTCAACGATGCTGGCGGGAATGTCCTCGGGTATCAGGGTGCAGCAGGTCAATGGTTTGCCGAGCGAAAACAATAATTCTTCCATCAATGTACGGGGCGTTGGCTCGCTAAATAGTAGCTCTGCACCTTTGGTAGTAATTGATGGACAAGTAGCGGACATAAATTCCGTGAGCCCCAATGACGTAGCCTCTGTAACAATATTGAAAGATGCGGCCTCGGCGGCAATTTATGGTTCCCGGGCGTCCAACGGTGTGATTCTCATTACGACCAAGAAAGGGATGGATAGTAAGGGAAAAATTACATTCTCTTATAATAATTTTGTGGGATCAAAAACTCCTGCACAAATTGCGAATCTGGTAGACAATGTACCGGACTACCTGTTGCTTGTCAATCGCATGCGTCAGAATTCGGGATTGCCCGAAAAGTTTACGCAAGAGTATATAGAAGAATGGCGCGAAGGATCAAAAATGGACCCAATCAGGTACCCAAACACCAACTGGCTGACGGCACTCATTAAGCCAAATATGGTCATGAACCATAATTTTTCAGCGCGTGGTGGCAATGACAAGGTTAATTTTTATTCCTCCGTAGACTACTTTGGTGATGATGGTTTAATCCCAAATACCGGGTTTAGGCGCCTGAATTTTAGAAATAATCTGACTTACAAAGTCAATAAGTGGTTAAAGTTCGGCAATACTTTCACAGTAATTTCTACTACAGCCGAACCCGCTACCATCGAAAATGCCTTTGAATGGATGCGTGCAACTACGCCGGCGGTGGTTCCAAAACATCCTGATGGCAGATATGGATCAGGGCAATTGCTGGGTGGTGAAGGAGGAACAAACAATGGATTGATGACTGTGGAAAACCGCCGTGGCGAAACCAAAGGAACGCAGCTTCAGGGCAAAATTTTTGCAGTGCTTTCTCCCTTAAAAGATCTTAACATTACAGCTAGCTATTTCTCAGATTTCAGATTAAGGGAAGCATGGGGAGGTAGCATTGCCACGGATCAGTGGAATTTTCAAACCGAGGCCGTAGGTATCGACCGCACCTCAGGCGCCCGTCTGAACATCAATAACTCGATCAGCCGAAATCAACGACAGATTTATGACTTATATGCAGATTATACTAAAACAATCGGCAATCATAATTTTTCAGCACTGGCGGGTTTCAATCAGGAGCAGTACGTAAGTAGCAATTTCTCGGCCTCACGAAGCGATTTGCTGAGCTATGACACTCCCGTTCTGGATGCGGCTGCGAGTGATCCTCAGGCAGATGGTAATGCTTCTGATTTTGCCATGCGTTCCTTTTTTGGGCGACTTAGCTATAATTATAAGGGGAAATATCTACTGGAAACCAATTTGCGTTATGATGGCTCTTCACGCTTTGCGCCGGACAAACGGTGGGGACTTTTTCCTTCTGTATCTGCCGGATGGATGGTTTCAGCGGAAGATTTCTGGGAGCCAATTGCCCACATTGCCAACGATTTTAAACTCCGTGCCTCCTGGGGTACGCTTGGAAACAACGGCATTGGTAACTATGAATGGCAGGAGTTTTATCGAGCGTCAAACTATGCTTTTGGAGGTACTATCGTTCCCGGTCTCACGTACAACACATTTGGTAATCCTCAAATTACCTGGGAATCGACGGATGTACTAAATATTGGCGCAGACATTCGGTTGTTCAATACTCTAAATCTGGATTTAAACTACTACAAAAAATCAACCAGGAATATCTTGTCCAACCTGCCCATACCACTTGTCAATGGCGGAATAGGTGCTCCGCGGGTAAATGCTGCCGAGGTGCAAAATCAGGGTCTGGAAATGGAACTTCGTTATCTCTTAAATCTTGGAAAAGTAACGGTGAATCTTGCGGCTAACGTGGGCTACAACAAAAACACGATTGTTAAATACAAGGGTGATCTTATAGAACCAAGGGGCGACAGTCAGGCATGGACGGAGGGCTATCCCGTAGGCGTATATTGGGTACGTGAGGTAGAGCAGATCATTCAAAATCCATCGGTCGTAGAGGCTTTGGTGGCCGATGGAATCTCGTTTCATCCTTCTACACCGGGTGTGGGTGATTTTCTGTATCGCAATGCTAACGGGGATCAATTCATTAATGATAATGACCGGGTGTTGAAAGGCAATCCGATTCCGCTATACACCTATGGAGGGAATGCAAGTGTGTCCTACGGTGGCTTTGATTTTGCTGTTTTCCTGGATGGTGTAGCCAAATGGGATCGCTACTTACGAGGGTCGCTGTATGCGCTAAACCATCAGGAAGGCTACCAATGGCCTCAGGAATATCTAAATTCCTGGACAGAAGCGAATCCTGGTACGAGCATTCCGAAAGTTTATTTCAACAATCCCAAAAATGATCAAACCTCTGATTTCTTTCTGCGAAGTGCTGATTACCTGAAAATCAGATCTATACAACTGGGGTATACCTTACCGGCCAAGGCAACCAAAATCATAAAGCTGGAAAAGCTCAGAGTATTTGCCAACATGGAAAACTTCTTCACCTTTACCTCCTGGCCCACGATGGATCCTGAGGTTTCTGTATCGGGTTTTGATCAGACCTATCCATTAAGCAAGACATTTTCAATGGGTATAAGCCTAAGTTTTTAACCTTAATCGTACAGACCAAATGAAAAAGAAACTATATATACTACTGATCTTTCTGCTGACCTTCAATATCGGTTGTAATGATGGATTTCTGGACACCGCGCCCTACGACGGTTTGTCCACCTCCCTTATCTTCAATTCAGATGCCAACGCACTCATGGCCATGAATGGCGTGTACAGTACCCTGGCCAATCGCTCGTTTGAAGCAGAATTTTTTAACTATGTCACCAACCTGGGCCCGGAAGGATTTGATCAGCTCCGTGCCCCCTGGGGGATGACCCATGCAATGGGACTGGCAACGGCCCGTGATGCCAACATTCAGGCCAATTATAGGAATTTTTACCGCCCGATCATCTATGCTAATGATGTGATTTCGGGCCTGGATGGTAATGAAGCCGTTTCTGACGATCTGCGAAAACGCATGATTGGAGAGGCTAAGTTCATCCGGGGGCTTTGCTATTTTTACCTGAATAATTTCTACGGAGGCGTCATTCTTCTTGACAAACCTACACCGGTAACCGAAACCTATCTCCCTCGAAATAGCGAACAGCAGGTACAAGATTTTATCATTCAGAATTTCAAAGAGGCGATTGATGTGTTGCCGGTTTCGTATGGTTCTGCCAGCGATCAGGGAAGAGTTACCAAAGGTGCTGCCATAGCGATGCTGGGTAAAACCTATTTATACCAACAAAAATGGGACCTGGCAGCGGCAGAGTTTGAAAAACTGCTAAAAGCACCATTTACGTATGACCTAATGGCCGATTACAGCGATAATTTTAACATCAATACAAAAAATAATAAAGAATCAGTATTTGAACTGCAATATGTGGAACAGGAAGGGCTTGGCAGTTCATTCAATAGATGGTACGGGCATCGGTCGGTGCAGATAAACGGAGGCGACCGGGCTGCCATGAGCTCGCACATGCTGAAAGTATTTACCAAACTCGATGGCAGCCCCATTGATTTTTCAACCATACCCAGAAGAAGCAGCTACTCAAATGATGTAGCGCACGGGGTAGATTTAACCAGTTGGTATATTGAAACCTTTGAGGACGTAGACCAACGTATACACAAGAGCGCTATTTTGCCTGGCTCTACATTTGTGGGGGCTGGCAACGTAACATTCAAACTTTATTGGCCCTTTACACCCTACGTAAACGCTACACCAAGAGCACTGAATACGACTGGGCAGGCCGATGCCAAGGTGCTCATTCGTAAGTTTTTGACAATCGGCGATCAACATACGCTCTTTCGCGAAGATTCACCGATGAACTATCCGGTGATCCGCTTTTCAGACGTGCTTTTGATGTATGCCGAAGCACGAAACGAAATAAGCGGGGCTTCGGCTGATGTATATACTGCGGTGAATAAAGTTCGTGCACGCGGCGGGGTAGTGACTTTGCCGGACGGACTATCAAAAGATGAAATGCGGCAGAATATTCGGCTGGAACGTGCCAAAGAATTTTTGTTTGAAGGGCATCTTTACTTTGATTTAAAACGCTGGCGGACAGCTCATACCGATGACCCTGTTTTTGGACTAAATCATGAAGTTTTGGACTACCGGTTTGAAAGGGTTTTTTATAAAAAATCATTTACTGAAAAAGACTACCTGTGGCCAATACCCGCCAATGAAATAGACCTCAACGAAAATATGACTCAAAATCCCGGCTGGTAACTACCTGATAGACTATCAGAAGTCTGTCCATTACTCAACCCGTTTGGTAGCTGGCAGACTTTGTTATACCATTTCTTTAAGTATTACCGGATTTTTCTGGCTATTATCACCTACTTTCCTTTCTGCACCATGGTGCAGAAAGGAGGCATCAAATTTATAGCATGAATACAACACTGGCAAAACGGATTTTCAGTTTGTTTGTTTGGATAACAGGTTTATTTATAAGTATTTCACTTCTGGCTCAATCATCTTCCAAACCCAATATCGTGCTAATCGTGGCCGATGATTTGGGGTACGGAGACCTGAGTTGTTACGGTGGAAAACTAGTAAAAACGCCAAATATTGACCGGTTGGCAGACCAGGGCATTCGGTGCACGGATGGCTATGCATCCGCTGCCACCTGCGCCCCAAGTCGTCTAGGTTTGATGACGGGCAACTACCAGCAGCGGTACGGTGCGTATAGTAACAAAACGAGCCCGCGTGCAAAAATTCCGCAGCAGCAACTGTTTATTCCACAGCTGCTCAAAAAAGTAGGCTATCGTACGGCGCACATCGGCAAATGGCATATCAACCGTCCGGTAAAAAATGTTTTTGATGAATTATTTAATGAGATTAATGGTGGGGCGGATTATTTCCCAAATACCGAAGGCAAGCTTACGGGCAAACTGAAGCAGCCCATGCAACATGGCTGGAGCGATAGCCTGAAAACACCCTACATGACCGATGCCCACGGGGATGCAGCCGTTGGTTTCATTAAAGCCCAGGCTTCTATCAAACAACCTTTCTTTTTGTATTTGGCTTTCAATGCTCCCCATAGCCCCTGGCAGGCACAGCTGGAATTGAAAGATACATACAAACACATTACCCCGGAAATAATGCAATTGTACGCTGCCATGATTTATTCACTGGATCAAAATGTTGGCAAAGTACTCCGGCAACTCGAAGAATCGGGTGTAGATGAGCAAACGCTTGTAGTGTTTGTTAGTGATAATGGCCCCGAATGGGGACGAAATTATCCGGCTCTCAACTGGCCTGCCCATTGGGACAGCACCATTGTGGGTTCAGCTGGACCACTTTCAGGGCGTAAGGCGGAATTTCTGGAAGGCGGAATCCGCGTTCCCTTTATCCTCAGATGGCCCCGAAATCTGAAAGCCAATTCGGTCTATACCCGTCCGGTGAGTACCCTGGATTTGTTCGAAACATTCCGAAAAATGGCCAATGCCCCTGCAACACCTTCGGATGGTGTAGACTTGATACCCTATTTGCAGAGCAAGGTTAGGGCTGATCCGCATGAGATTCTTTTTTGGCAGGGCGGTGAAACCCGGCCCATATATGCGCGCAGGGGTGACTACAAACTGGTAGCTCCCTTAAACAGCAAAGAGCCATCTGTCTTATTTCATCTGGCCACCGACATTGGGGAGAAACAGGATGTGGCTTCCAAAAACCCGGGGATAGTGGCACAGCTGATGGATAAAGTGGAGACCTGGAAAAAAATGATACAGTCACTTAATTAAATATAAACCATGAAAAAACAGATTTTCAGCTGGATGCTGGTATTTTTTTCCGTTGGATTTACCACCCATAAACCAGCTCCTGAGAAGCCCAATTTTTTATTCATTTTTGTGGATGATCTCGTCCCGGTGCTTGGGGCTTATGGGCATAAGGTTGTAAAGTCGCCCATGATTGATAAGCTTTCCTCGGAGTCCGTACAGTTTAACCGGGCTTATTGCAACGTGGCCGTGTGCGGAGCTTCTCGGGCGAGTTTGCTCACAGGGATTCGTCCCCATTTTCCGCAGCGCTACATTACATTTACAAGCCGGGCAGATAAAGACTATCCTTCGGCAACTACGCTTCCTAAACTCCTAAAGGATCAGGGATATTATACGGTGTCTAATGGCAAGGTTTTTCATGATGCAGACGACAGTGAACACGGCTGGTCGGAAAAACCCTGGCGTCCTGACCGCCCCCAATTCCTCAATCCGATTACACAGGAAAACCAGAATAGTAAAACCAAACGCGGTCCTTTTTTTGAAAGTGCCGATGTACAGGACAATGCATATTCGGACGGCCAACTTGCGGAAAAATCAATTCTTGATCTGCAGCGCCTGGCCGGAAGCAGGCAGCCTTTTTTTATGGCTGTTGGTTTTTCCAAACCTCATTTACCATTTAATGCTCCTAAAAAGTACTACGATTTGTATAAAAATGTGCCATTGGCTGACAATCCGTTTGAACCTGAAAATATACCCGCAGCGGCCAAGCCCTCTAAGGAAATACTCAGCTATGGATATACCGACCACTACAATACGCCGGAATTTCATCAGCAAGCCCGGCATGGCTACTATGCCTGTGTAAGTTATATAGATGCGCAAATAGGGAAAGTACTTGCCGAGCTCAAACGACTGGATCTGGAAAAAAATACGGTGGTGGTTCTTTTGGGCGACCACGGATTTCAACTGGGTCAGCACAACTACTGGGGAAAACACAGCACCCTGCACGATGCCATCCATGCTCCCCTGATTCTGAAAATTCCCGGACAAAAACCTGCCAAACTTGATCAGATTGTAGAATTTGTGGATTTGTACCCCACCTTTTGTGAGCTGATGGGTATACAGAGCAAGCATCAGCTTCACGGCGAGAGTTTGCTCCCATTGATTGCGGGGAAAGCTGATTCCTGGAAAAATTCGGTGGTTTCCGAATGGCTGGGCGCACGGGCCCTGATGACGGACCGCTACGCTTTTGCCTACTGGTTTGAGCCCAAAAACAAAGGACAAATGATGCTCTTCGACCACCAAAAAGATCCAGAGCAAAACAAAAATGTGGCGGCATTGCCCGAATATTCTTCTGTTGTCAAGGAGTACAGGATGAAATTGGATAAAATCTATAAAGAGTTGGAAAGCTCAATAACTCCTGCCCCAACAAAATAGACCAAACGTAAAAAGGACGAGATTAAATATCTCATTTTCAGCCCTGAAAGGGCGGAATCTATCAGCATAGGGTGATGCCCTACGAAAGAAATCCAAAAACGTAGGGTGAAGCCCTAGGAACCGTGGAAATACGAACGAAATTCATTTTTGATGAAAATTTACATGACAAAAAAATCGATTCTATACACCCTCGTTCTTCTGGTTTGCGGTGCGAATTTCTGTGAAGTGAACGCCCAAAAATCCAGCAGCAATCAAAAGCCCCCCAAGCAGAAGAACATCATCTTCATTTTGGCGGATGATCTGGGATGGGCCGATCTGCCGGCGTATGGAAACCGCTTCAATGAGTCACCAAACATTGATAAACTGGCCCGAGAAGGAATGCGGTTTACCGACGCCTATTCGGCCGGTCCGGTTTGCTCCCCAACCCGGGCCAGCATCATGTCCGGTCAATACCCGGCAAGATTGGGATTTGTCTGCCATATTCCCGGACATTGGCGGCCCTATGAACAAGTACGAACTCCCAGCAACCGGGCGCAGTTTCTTCCCCAGGAAATCAAGACCGTTGCGGAGCAGTTAAAGGATGCAGGCTACGCAACGGCCTATTTTGGAAAATGGCATTTGGGAAATAATAAACCGTATCATCCTGTGAACCAGGGTTTTGATGTTGCCAATGTCGGTCAGTCGTTTTACAACACAACTTTTATTCCTGCCCGGGAAGATTACCGCGACCTGCGGTTCAGCGACCGCATCACCGAATTTGGGGTTGATTTTATTGAAGAAAATAAGGACAAACCTTTTTTTCTAATGCTTGCCCATTACGATGTTCATGTGCTGCTGGATGCAGATATAGATCTGATTGACAAATATCTTCAAAAGAAAAAAGATAAAACTTACCCCGGAAATGCCGTTTACGCAGCCATGATCGAACACCTGGATCGAAGTGTGGGAAGGATCATGGCGAAGTTGAAAAGTGCCGGTTTGGATGAAAATACCATTCTGGTGTTTGCTTCTGATAATGGGGGAGTAGTCAGCGAAAATATTTATCCTTTTGCCAAAGTACAGCGGGATGAAATTTCCCGGCATGATCGCTGGGTTACCCTGGCCGATTCCAAAAAACATATGTATGCTGACAGCCCGTTGCGTTTCATCGGGACCTCAAATGCACCGTTAAGAAACGAGAAAGGCAGTATTTATGAAGGCGGAATCCGGATTCCGCTCATCGTTAAATGGCCGGGGGCGGTTAAACCAGGGACAATTAGTGAGGCCATGGTCATCAGCAATGATTTCTACTCCACCTTTATGGAAATGGCCGGGATGAAGCCGGTAAATCGGGATGGACAGTCGATGGTTCCCACACTCCTTGACGGAAATCACGATCTTAATCGGGCTCTTTACTGGCATTATCCCGTATTTCATCACGATGTTCCCAGTGGTGCTATTCGCCAGGGTGAATGGAAACTGATTGAAAATTTTATGACCGGGGAAAAAGCGCTTTACAACCTCACGTATGACATCGGTGAAACGACCAATCTTGCCTCCGATTTTAAAAGCAAAACCAAAGAACTCCACCAACTACTTCAAAGCTGGCAAACCCAGGTGGGTGCCGAATTTCCCGTGCCAAATCCCGACTTTAACCCCGAACGAAGGTACGAATGGGGCGTGCATCCATCCGTAAAAAAGTAGTGTTTCGGGAAAGGAAACATGGACACTTTCGATTGGAAATCAAGAATTTAAATAAAAAGAACGAATGAGAAACTATTTAAGCATCGTATTTCTGGCTGGTTTTCTGGTGCTAAATTCTGCGAAGGCTCAGGAATTAACCAACGTTATTACCAATACCTATTCGCGCGGCGATATCAATAAAGCCCTGGTGCGGGATCATAGCTGGATTAATTATCCAGCCTACACCGACCGCGACGCCTGGACCAAACTGCCGGAACAAACCCGGACAAATGCCATCAAACAAGGAGAAAAGTATTTGGGTTTTGAGTGGCCATCAATCAAAGCGACTGATTATCTTGAATTTACCAGAAGCGGAAACCGGGCTATTGTAGACGATAAAAACCGGGAATTCAGCGAGGCGTTTCGGGCCTTGCTAATGGCTGAGCTCATGGAAGGGAAGGGTCGATTTCGGGATGACCTCATCAATGGTGTGTTCAGTCTTTGTGAGAGAACCTACTGGGGCTCGTCCGCGCATTTTTACCTCTATGGCCACGAAGGTTCAATGGACAAACCGACCACCGTGGTACCCGACCTGGACGATCCGGTGATCGATTTGGTGGTCGGTGATCTGGCGGCCGACCTGGCCTGGTCGTTCTATTTTCTTCACGACGAATTTGATAAGGTAAGCCCGGTGATCTCTAAACGAATAAAAGACGAGCTGAACCGGAAAGTTTTGGAGCCTTACTATACCCGGAATGACTTTTGGTGGATATACGGCTGGCGGGGAGAAGGCAATGTCAATAACTGGAATCCATGGGTCAACTACAATGTGCTCACCTGCATTCTGCTGATGGAGCAGGATCCTGTCAAAAAAGCAGATGCTTTGTACAAAAGCCTGGGATCAGTCGACCAGTTTATTAACAATTACCCCCAGGATGGTTCGTGTAGCGAGGGGCCTGGTTACTGGAGTAGTGCCGTAGGGCGGTTTTATAGTTATCTGGATCTCGTACACCGGGTAACCAAGGGTCAGATCGACATCTTTCAAAATCAGAAAGTCAAGGAAATGGCGCGCTACATTTACCGGGTTTACATCAGCAAAGGGATGTACTATACCAACTATGCCGATGCTGCCCACAAAATTGAGCGTGGACCGGCGCCCCTGCACCGAATCGGTACGCGGATTGACGACCCGGAACTTACCGGCTTTGCCGCTTTTCTCCATAAGCATTCAGGCGATCAGGATGGGGGCCTCGGGGGAAGAATTGGGGAATCCCTGGAAATTCTCTTTGAACCCATCAATTGGGCAGCCACAACTCCGAAGGAGCCACTAATTTCTGAATTTTATTTCCCGGATTGGGATGCTGTCATAGCACGGGATCAGGCCGGTACAACCGATGGTTTTTATTTTTCTGCCAAAGGTGGCAGCAACAACGAGCAGCACAACCACAATGACGTGGGTTCTTTTATGCTGCATTTTAATGGCGATCCGATATTTATCGACCTGGGAGTAGGTACGTATACCCGCGAGACCTTCGGCCGGGGCCGGTACGACATCTGGACGATGCAGTCCAACTACCATAACCTTCCCGTCATCAATGGTTTAGGTCAAAAAAATGGGGGAGCATTTAAAGCCACTAATTCCAGCTATACACCCTCAAAAAATGCCATAAGTTACTCAACCGATCTTGCCAAAGCCTACACCGAGCAGGCTCATGTAAAATCCTGGCAGCGTACCTACACCTTGCAGCGGGGTAAGAAATTCATCATTCGGGATCAGTATCAGCTGGCCGAAAATTCCGGTAAGACCAGTCTGCACTTCATGACAAAACTACCCGCCGAAATCATTCAGCCGGGTATGATCCGACTAAGGGGCGATGATTTTGACATGCAAATGAAATACAATCAGGATTTATTGACCGCCAGCATTGAAAACATCAAAATTGATGATCCCAAATTACTAAGTAACCTTGGAAATGAGGTGAATAGGCTCGTTTTCGAGGTAAAAAATAAAGGGCTGAATGGCGTTCTGACATTTGAAGTCACGCCGGTAAAATAAGTGGAACCCGCTGCAATTTGTGGTGGGTATAATCGAACAAAGACCATGAAAAATAAATTACTGGTACTATCACTGGTTGCGGTGGGTAGCGCACTTTTCTTTTTGAATTTTACAAAAACTGCCACAGAAACCACGAGCGAATGGCGGGAATATCTGGGTGGTCCGGGGCGGACGAACTACTCGCCTTTAACCCAAATCACAGCGGCAAATGTGGGAAATCTTCAGGTGGCCTGGGAGTACCATACCGGCGATTTTTCGGGATTAATGCCCAGCAATCCAATCATTGTCGATGGGGTGTTATACGCACCTACGGCCTCCTCCCAGATTTTTGCCCTGGATGCTGTCACAGGTAAGGAAATCTGGCGATTTAAAGGTGCCACCGAATCCAACATGGTTCGGGGCGTTACCTACTGGGAATCCGGGAATGACAAACGGATTTTGTACGGTGCGGGCACCTGGCTGTATGCGCTGGACGCTACCACGGGTAAAATGATTGAATCCTTTGGAGAGAATGGGCGCGTGAGTCTTTACACGGGTTTGCCAGAAAGTGCTCGCACTAAATTTATCCGCTCCACCACTCCCGGTACACTCTTTAAAAATCTAATCATTATGCCAGTCCGTGTGTCAGAAGGACCGGATGCAGCACCCGGGCACGTGCGGGCGTTTGATGTGCAAACGGGTCAGCTTGTGTGGACATTTCGTACCATTCCTCACCCGGGCGAGGAGGGATATGACACCTGGGGCAAGGATAACTGGAAAAACACGGATGTGGGAGCCGCCAATAATTGGGCTGGCATGGCTATTGACCGCGGCCGGGGCATTGTCTACGTGCCCACGGGCTCGGCGGGTTATGATTTTTATGGCGCCAATCGTCCGGGCGATAATCTGTATGCCAATTGCCTGTTGGCGCTTGATGCCGCTACCGGCAAGCGGATTTGGCACTATCAATTTGTTCACCACGACGTATGGGACCGGGATTTACCTTCGCCTCCTACGCTGGTAAGCATTAAGCGTCAGGGCAAGACGATTGATGCCGTAGCCCAGATTACCAAGTCGGGATTTGTTTTCGTTTTTGATAGAATGACGGGTAAGTCCCTTTTTCCTATAAAAGAAATGGCGGTACCTACCAACGCTCTGCCTGGCGAGGTGCCTTCGCCTACGCAGCCGGTTGCTCAGCAGCCCGCACCTTTTGCCCGGCAGTCCATAGGAGAAGATGATGTCAATCCTTACGCAGCCAATCGGCAGGAGCTCAAGGCAAGGCTAAAAAAATTGCGACATAAAAACCAGTTTGAGCTTCCCAGTCTGGAAGGGACGCTGCTGTTTCCGGGCTTTGACGGCGGAGCCGAATGGGGCGGACCTGCCTACGACGCCGAGTCGGGAATTCTCTACATCAATTCTAACGAAATGGCCTACGTCATGGACATGCGCACGATTCCTGATGAGGATGAACTAGCCAATCTTAGTCCGGGACACCGAACGTATAGCCTTAACTGTTCAAGCTGCCACGGCAAGGATTTGCTGGGCAATCCGGCGAGTGGGTTTCCTTCGCTAAAGAACATTTATAAACGTCATGATCAGGCGTATGTCAATGGAGTTGTTAAAAATGGGAAGGGAATGATGCCCGGTTTTGCGCTCAAAGCACAGGAGCAGCAGGCGCTCATCGAATTTCTTTTTGATCTGGAAAAAGAAAGTGTCGGAGTTCAGCCAGCAAATAAAAAATTTCCGCTTCCCTACAAATTGGATGGCTACAAAAAATTTCTGGATCAGGATGGTTATCCGGGTATTAATCCTCCCTGGGGACAGTTAAGTGCTTTGAATTTGAATACGGGTAAATACGAATGGAAAATTCCGTTAGGTGAATTTAAAGAACTCACGGCCAAAGGCATTCCCATCACGGGCTGTGAGAATTATGGCGGACCCGTCGTAACGGCGGGCGGGGTGCTATTCATTGGGGCTACCAAAGACGGTATGTTTCGGGCTTTCGACAAACGCAGTGGCAAACTACTCTACGAAACCAAACTGCCTGCGGGCGGCTTTGCCACGCCGTCGGTTTACCAGGCCAACGGCCGCCAATATGTAGTAATTGCCTGCGGCGGAGCGAAACTTGGCACCAAAAAAGGGGATAGTTATGTAGCGTTTGCATTGCCACAATAGAAGGTAAAAGGGTAGCTATTCTGGATCTAATGGATGCCAAAGTAAAAATGAGATTGAAAATTACTAAACTAAACCCATGACAAAATGAATAATTATACTACGTTTTTATCGCGAGCCTTCCTGCTGTTTTCCTTACTAATTGGTTTAGGATTGCCGCAGGTAATCGCTCAGAAAGTAATCCGGGGAAAGATTGTGGATGAGCAGAACCAGGCCGTACCGGGAGCCAATGTTTTTATTAAAGGCAGTACTGTTGGCACAAGCTCAATGGCAGATGGCACCTATTCCATCACGGCTGACTCGGGCGATATACTTGTTTTTAGTTTTTTGGGGTATCAGTCCAGTGAACAACCTGTAGGTGAAAGCTCAACCATCAATATAAACCTAGAACCTGATGCCCGGCAGCTGGCTGATGTGGTTGTAATTGGCTATGGATCCGTTAAAAAGTCTGACCTGACCGGTTCGCTTTCATCGGTTACTGCCAAAGATTTTGAAAAACAACCGCTTACCAAAATTGACGAGGCCTTGCAGGGCCGGGCGGCGGGTGTACAGGTTACCCAAACAAGCGGCGCACCGGGCAGCGGCTTTAAAATTCGGATCCGGGGGGCAAACTCAATCAGCGGTGATAATTCCCCGCTCTACGTTTTGGATGGCCTGGTGGTAGGAGATATAAACTCCCTGAATGTAAATGATATTGCATCCATGGAGGTGTTAAAAGATGCCTCCGCTACGGCTATTTATGGGTCGAGAGGGGCAAATGGGGTAGTGCTGATTACCACAAAAAAAGGTAGAAAAGGTCCGGCGCAGATAGAAGTTGGTTTTTTCACAGGCGTTTCAAACGTAGCTCAGAAACTGGATTTAATGAGTCCGGCTGAATTTGCCCTGGGAGTAAACTTTGCAGAAAACCGGGAGCTTTATACGGCTGACGAAATCGCCGCTTTGCGGGTTGGAGCCGGTGAAAACTGGCAAAATAGATTTTTCAGAACCGCCCCTTTTTCCAATACGCAGCTATCGATGAGCGGAGGAAGTGAGAACTTTGATTACTTTGTTTCGGGAAATTTGAATAGCTCGAAAGGGACCCTTATTGATCAGGATTATAAACGCTATACCCTGCGCGCCAATTTTAATGCCCAGGTTTCAAAAAAAATCAGGCTTGGTCTGAATTCGTTTATCAGTCATGAAAAAGCCACCGGTGTCCGGGCAGAACTATCGACTGGTTTGACCTGGGACCCCACGACACCGGCCTTTGACGCACAGGGAAATTATAACTTCGCCCCCCTCAAACCGGGCGTGGGCAATGCCGCCCCAAACCCCTTGCTGATACCGGAAAACAACACGCGTGAAAATTTTGAGGATCGTCTCACGCTAAGCGGCTTTGCAAACTACGATATACTAAAAAATCTTACACTCAACATTTCTGGTGGAGTAGACCGATTTACGACAAACAATAATGGCTACACGCCCATACTGGTAAATAATATCGGCAGCGCGACGGTTTTTAATCAAACAGTAACCAGAATTCAGAATACCAATCGGTTGACATATGCCCTAAACAAAAACCCAAATCACAGCCTAACCATCGACGCCGTGCATGAACAGCAACTCGTCATACGTTCGGGCAATACATCTTTTGCCAGTAATTTTTTCTCCGACCAAACCACCTACAAAAATCTCTCGCTGGGATCGATTCAACGAACAATGAACACGTTTTCGGACGAAAGTCTGCAATCTTTTCTGGGCAGGGTGAACTACTCTTTGCTGAACCGGTTTTTGGTTACTGCCTCAGTCAGGGCTGATGGTTCAAGCAAATTTCGGAAGGATAATCGGTGGGGCGTATTCCCTTCGGGCTCCGTGGCCTGGAAACTGGCTGAGGAGGAATTTATAAAAAATATACCTGCCATCAGCGACCTGAAAGTGCGGGTTAGCTACGGCGTTATCGGCAGTCAGGCCATTGGTCCGCTGGCCACCCGGGCAACGCCCGTGATTTCTCCGGACGTTAATTATCCCTTTACCGGCAATACCGCTACGATCGGCGTGGCTCCCTCCGAGCGGGCGGCCAATCCTGACCTGACCTGGGAAACCACCCGGCAGGCCAATATTGGGCTGGATCTTGGGCTTTTCAATTCAGCCCTGACGCTGTCAGTTGACCTGTACAAAAAAAATACAACCGATTTGTTGCTGAACGCCCAATTGCCCTCTTTCCTTGGCCCAACGTTAATTACCCGCAATGTTGGTGAAGTAGAAAACAAGGGGTTTGATATTTCGCTGGGCTGGAATATGATTCGTACCGATGACTGGGACGTGCGGTCATCGCTCAATGTTTCCAGAAATAAAAATGAAGTATTGGCACTGGTCGATGGTCAGCCTCTGGAACTGGGCGCCGGATACGTTCCAAGTACGTTTTCGGTCAATCCTACCCGCGTTGAGGTCGGAATGCCGATTAGTAGTTTTCGGGGATATATTTTTGAAGGGGTGTATCAGTTGGGAGAAGAAAGTGAAGCAGCAAAGTTTAACCGCCGTCCCGGTGATGCAAAGTACCGCGATATTAACCGGGATGGTCTCATCACGACGGACGATATTACCAACATCGGAACCGGAAACCCAAACTTTACCTGGGGCTGGAACTGGGATATTACCTACAAAAATTTCAACCTGAATTTCTTGATAACCGGTTCACAAGGTAATGATATTTACAATTTCCAACGCGGACGCATGATGGCCCTGGGTGCCCAGCAGTTTCATGCCGTGCATCAGGATTATATCGACCGCTGGACCCCAACAAACCCTTCGAATATTCCATCAGGCCGAAACGGAACGGAGCTATTGTCTTCCCAATTTCTGGAAGACGGATCGTATGCCACGCTCAAAAATGCGGCTCTCAGCTACAACTTTGACAACAGCTTGTTGCAAAAAATTGGTATCAGCAAACTCAGGCTGTATGTAAGCTCCAATAATCTGTTGATTCTAACTGGCTATCGTGGGTTCGATCCGGAAAGTACGGCCTCCGGAAACTCTGATATTGACCTGGGAATTGATTACGATGCCTATCCGATCAACCGCACATTTACTTTGGGACTCAACCTGACCTTTTAACCAAACTTGCTTATGAAACGCCTACTGAACATACTTCTTATTGCCATTTTTATAACTTCTGGTCACTCGTGTATTGATTTGGAAGAAGATGTAAGCAGTATCCTGGATATAGATAATTTGCGAACTGAGAACGATGTAATTGCCGCCTTGACGCCCATTTATCGGCAAATGCAGGTGACACACCGTAACCCCCAGAATCTTCGCACCCCTACCTTTGGCGCGGATGACATTACGACCTGGGAAGCTGGTAACAAGGCTCCACTCCGCGTGTTTGATCGCTTTGATTACGGAAAGGGTGAAAATGCCGAGATAAACTGGCTGGCCGACGGGTGGAATAACTATTGGCGTATCATCTATTTTGCTAATACGCTGATCCATGGTCTGAAAACTTCACCTGTTTCAGAATCGGTCAAAAATATTGCTGATGCAGAAGCCCGGTTCCTCAGGGCCATGAGCTATTTTAATCTGGTGCGTACCCATGGAAATGTGCCCATAATTCTGGATGGCAATCAACCCACAGGTGAAGAAGTACGGGCAACAGTTTTAGCGAACTATCTGCAAATAGAAAGTGATTTGCTGATCGCTGAGGCGGCGCTTCCTTCGCCAGGTGCCACCTCAAACGTGGGAAGGGCCTCCTCGGCTGCCGCCAAAACTCTTCTGGCCGACTTATACCTGACCTGGGGGGGCTGGCCGCTGAAAGATAACTCCAAATATGCCCTGGCTGCCGCCAAAGCAAAAGAAGTGATTGATAGGGGCTATCATAAACTTTTGCCTATTGATCAATTGTGGCTGCTTTCCAACCAAAATAGTCTGGAATCCATATTTGCGGTGCAGTTTTCGAAAACGGAGAATATGACATCTTTTTATCCCACTGCGTTCAGCTTTCATGAGGCTCGTGGATTTTCCGATATCTTTCCCGAGCTGCAATTTTTCAGGAGTTTTCCCGAAGGCCCAAGAAAACAGGCCACTTTTGCGACCCAAATCCCTCAGCGGGGTGTGGCTGCGGGGGTAATTGTATCCTTGAATCCTGCATTCAAGCCCTGGCAACAGTCGCAGCGCGCGCATCCGATGTACAAAAAATTTACCATCTCCGAAGATCTGACGGTAGCTACACAAACCTTTGGATTTCGGGCTGTTGAACTTTATCGCTATGCCGAAGTATTGTTGATTTATGCCGAGGCACAGGCACGAATCGGGGAAACCGCGAGTTCAATAGAAGCATTAAATCAGGTCAAAAGAAGAGCGGCCGGTTTACCATATCTAACCCCTAATCCAGACGTTGATCGTACTACCGCGACTCCCAATGAAATTGTGGATGAGCGCGGATGGGAGCTTGCTGGTGAGTGTAAGCGATGGTTTGATTTGGTACGTACCGAACGGGTGGAGGAAATTGCTGCATTGCGGGATCCTGCCGAAAATGTTAAGCCCGTTCGGTCCCCAACCAAGGAGCAATACATTGCTCCAATTCCATTTCAGGCTATTTCTACCAGTAAAATCACTCAAAATCCGGAAGGATTCAAAATTCAATAAGTAATCTTTCAATGACTCTTCCGGTACAAATTGCCAGATTACTCAGGATTTCCTCGATTGTAATCTGGTAATTTTATAAAAATCAAAAGGAAAAGCCTTTGGCCTTTGGTGTGAATTAGATGTCAAAAACTGCATCAATCAAAATTGATTGATGGGGTATTTTAATCTTTTCCTGAATGTTTACATTTTATCGGATTCAACCTTTTTTACTCAATGAAAAAACTGTTCGTATTCACCTCTTTGTGCTTGTTGACGGCGGCTACGCTTCTGACTTCCTGCCAACAAAAAGAGCGCAAACGCCCCAACATTGTTTTTATCATGTCCGACGACCATGCCTATCAGGCTATTTCGGCGTACAGCAACAAGCTGCTGCAAACTCCCAATATTGACCGGATTGCTAACGAAGGCATGCTTTTTAGCAACGCCTGTGTAACCAATTCTCTTTGCGCACCTTCCCGGGCGGTGATTCTGACGGGAAAGCACAGTCATCTGAACGGCAAGATTGACAACTATTTCCCTTTTGATACCACTAATATTACCTTTCCTCAAATTCTGCAATCCAATGGCTACCAAACCGCTATGTTTGGCAAACTTCACTTTGGAAATAATCCGAAGGGCTTTGATGAATTTAAAATTCTTCCAGGACAGGGTCATTATTATAACCCAGACTTTATAACAAAAAATGAAGGTACAATCACTCTGACAGGCTACGTGACGGACCTGATTACGGACATGACGCTGAATTGGCTGAAAAATGAGCGGCAGGAAGATAAACCCTTTTTCCTGGCCTTTCTGCATAAAGCTCCCCATCGCGAATGGCTTCCTGCGGAGCGGCATTATAAGGAATTTATTAACCGCAGTTTTCCGGAGCCGGCCACCCTTTTTGATACCTACGAAGGGCGGGGAAGAGCTTCAAAAGAGCAGGAAATGAACCTGTTGACGCACATGAACTGGGCAGGAGACTCGAAGATTACTCCTGAAAATATGGATAAACTGGGCATTAAAGAATCGCATTCGTACGACAAGGGAAACTACACAAGCACCGTGGGACGCATGAATCCTGAGCAGCGCAGGGCATGGGATGAAGTTTACGGGAAAATGAACGAGGAATTCATTAAAAACTACCCAAACATGTCCAGGACTGACCAAATGAAATGGCGGTATCAGCGTTACATGCAGGATTATCTGGGTTCGATTGCGGCGGTTGATGAGGGTGTAGGCAAAGTGCTGGACTTTTTGAAAGAAAATGGTCTGGACGAAAATACGATTGTGGTCTATACGTCCGATCAGGGGTTTTATCTGGGAGAACACGGCTGGTTTGACAAGCGGTTTATATTTGATGAATCCTTCAAAACACCGCTGTTGGTCAAATGGCCGTCGGTGATTAAACCAGGATCAAAAAATAGCCAAATGGTTCAGAATCTGGACTTTGCACAAACGTTTCTGGAAGCAGCCGGTATCGTTCCACCTGCCGACATGCAGGGCGAAAGTCTGATTCCAATTTTTAAAGGAGAAGGTAAGAATTTCAGGGACGCGGCCTACTACCACTACTACGAGTACCCAAGCGTTCACATGGTGAAGCGGCACTACGGCATTGTGACGGAGAAATACAAACTCGTGCATTTTTACTATGACATCGACGAGTGGGAGCTCTATGACCGCACGAGCGATCCGAATGAAATGAAAAACGTCTATATCGATCCAAAATATGCTTCCATAAAAGCGGAGCTACACAAAAAACTAGCCGATTTACGAATAAAGTACAAAGATTCGGAAGAGCTTGACAAGCAGTATATTGAAAAGTATAAAGAGCTGGAAAAAGATGGGAAAATATTCCGGTAGTATACCCGTTGAAATGTACATTTTGAAGGATTAATCCGGGCCGCCAACACTTTTATCATACCTGTTGGCGGCGTTTATTCGTTTGAGACCAGCAAGTGCCCAGCGAGAATATGCGGCGTTTATTCCTATTATTAGAGTTGGTAGGTTTGAAGGTTGCCATCAGGGATCATTGACCCAATCAGGACTTTTTCAGTCCAGGCCTGCAAATGCCCGCATATTACCAGGAAGATACGGCGAAAATGGATTATTCAATAAATGTCCCTATGTGTCAATTTGTAGCATCTGAATCGAGGAAATGGGGATTTTGACCATTGCTACTTACCTGCCCACCCATATGAATATACCGTGGTTTTGAGAAAACTTGTAACTAAGTTTAAATTATAGTTGCGATAACGATAATTGTACTGATCCATCATTTGATAAAGAACTTATGTTAGAATTAAGCGACTTTATAAAATCTAAAATCAATATTTCAGACAATGATTTACAGGCCATTGTTTCAAGCTTTCAAGTACGAACCGTTCAAAAGGGGAATTTCCTCATCAAGAAAGGACAATTTGTAACTTCTTTTTATTTCATTAAGTCAGGAGGACTACGCATTTATTTTGATAGAGACGAAAAACAAATAACTGGATGGTTGGCGTTTAAGAGTGATTTCTTCACAGAACTTAATAGCCTTAAATCAGGACAGCCTACACTATTCAACATTCAGGCCATAGAAGACACGACATTGCTTTCAATTGACAAAATTCAAATGGAGAATTTGTATACAAAATTTCCAGCCTGGCAACAGTTTGGAAGAGAAATTTGGGAAGATGCATTTTTAAAGGTTATTAACGGAATATTAAGTTATCAGACAATGACAGCAGAAGAACGGTACTTGAATATGTTGAAACATTCAGACCTTTTACAAAGAGTTCCGCTAAAACAACTTGCTTCTTATTTAGGTATCACTCAAACTTCTCTGAGCAGACTGAGAAAAAGTATCTAATGTCAAATGCGTTTAAATCATCTTCCTGCAGTTGCTGACAGTACTTCTGTTTTACGAAAGCTAAATCGGGTTCGCTATACAATCGAACAGGAATGTTTAGAAGATATTTTGCGTTGCCACCACTATCGATGTTGTGAGAGTAAACAGAATGGCCAATGTATTTTACCCTTTGAGTTTGAGGAGAATCACCTAGTTTTTCTACCAGGTAATTTGTGATTGATGCTCCTTCTTTGGTTATCAATTTTGAACAACCATACCGACTTTTATTTATTGAAGAATAATAAAGTCGCTGCAAATCTAAGGCCGGGTCTATCGCAAATACACCTCTTAAATTTACTGTTATGCCAGCTGATAGTATGTGCTCTGCAAAACGTAAGGAAATTGCTCCGCCTCTCGAAAATCCTCCAACGACCACCGGCAATTCCCCCAACTTATTCATTTCAATAAAATACTGCATCTGTTTGTGTAAATCTGCGCATGTAGTACTGTCAGCAAATAGGGTTTTTCCAAGATCAGGCAAAATGGTGAGAAAGCCATGCTCCGCCAATAGCGCGGGCAGCCGTGTTTTCTCAAATATAGTTTCAGGTTTTTCTCCCAGGCAGGGCAGTAATAAAAGTATGCTGCTGACCTTCGCTTTTGGTTCAAATAAAGAACAATTGAATGACATTTTATCTGCTTTGACAATCTTCTTTTGGATATTTTGTCCGAGTATTGGAGAAGGAACGATAGCTAAACCGTAAAAACCTATTAAAAGCAGGAATTTCATTTGAATGGAATAGATTGTTGAAAAGTCTGGTACAGTACTGCTGGTAGGAAATAATTATGAATAAATGATAATTATTACTTGTGTTACTTTAATTTTAATAGACAATTAATTTCGAATTAAAATAGAAATACTTTCAACCATTTCACAGAATTTCACCTGTTTGTTCAAATAGCAATTATAGTTCTAAAACCTAAATACTAAGTAAGTCCACTTTTCAGAGTTACCAAATTAACGATTCGTACCTTTCAATTGTTCAAGTTTCTTTAAGTTAGTCTTTGCATATTCATTTTTTGGATTTAATAGTATGGCTTTTTTGTAAGATATAATAGCTTCTTCATTTAATCCTAAAGTCATTAACGCTTCGGCATAACTATCATAAACATTCGGGCTTTCAGGAAACAATAAGGTGTTCATTTTAAATACTTCAATGGACAATTCCTTATAGTTTTGATTTTCAGATTTAAGTAATAATTGATACCCTAATTCATTCATTTCATGCTCTTGAAAATACCAATCCTTATTTGATTTCAATTCATTGAAACGAGCTGTTGCATAATGAGGGCCCTTTTGTATTAGCAAAAAGCCAAACTCCCGTACTAACGATTTCTGAAGCGATACATCAGCAGGTTTTATTCCATCCATAATATTTGAAACTGCTAAAAAGCGCCTAAAAAAGAGTGGTGTATTTTTGTTCTCATACATAATATAAGTAACATCATCAGTTAGGTTTTTAAAGTAGATGGTTGTAAGTCCTACCAAACTACCATCATGCCATGCTACAAACTGTCCTGCAAAGTTCTTTTCATTGACATTCCAGCCAAGTGTATAAGTTTTTGTGCCACCTGTGAAGAAAAAATTGCCACTTTTCAATCTCACTGGATGGTACATCTGATTGATTGCACTTTGGGAAAGCAATTTACCTGATTTAAGGGCCTTGTCAAACAATACCATATCTTGCAAAGTTGTGATGACATTATTGTCACCATAGGTGCCTCCTAAATTATAATCTGTATAAATTTTTTGATTTTTCAACGAGTCAGTATTTACAAATGTAGTATCATAAAATGTAGGCAGGAAATATCGGGCTGTATTTGGACTGATTCGTTCACGAATGTAAGAATTATTCATATTTGCTTTTTCAAATACATTTTTTTTCATGTATAGGCTAAAAGACATCTTGGATACTTTTTCCAATAGGTTTGCCAGTAAAATATAGTTTAAATTATTATAAAAATGTTTTTCGCCTGCTTCCGCCAATGGCTTAGCTTTTTTACTTACCAATTCTTCATATATTTCAAGATTTGAAAGAATATTGAATGGATTTTCTTGTGTAAATATTTTTTCAAATTGGTCAATTTCTGGTAAGCCTGAGGTATGAGAGAGAAGCTGTTCTATTGTTACACTTTTATATGGAAAATCAGGCAAATATGAAACTACTAAATCAGTTAATTTTAGTTTATTTCTTTCCACCAATTGCATAATTGCCACTGCGGTTAATGGCTTGGAAATAGAAGCCAAGTTAAATGGGGTGGTCTCAGTATTTAATATACTTTTTTCAAAATTTGCAAAGCCAGCGGATTTCTGATAAATGATTTCACCCTTTTGCATAATCACAAGTCCTCCATTAAACGTCTTGTGATTTGACCATAATGTAATCAAGCTATCAATTTTACTACATTTCTGCTCTACCAAAAGTGATTGCGCTTTTCCGGTGAAATACAATATACTCAAAATTGAAATAATAATTATATGTTTCATAAATTTGTCTTAATTGGCCAAAAGATTGAGTAATTTCTTGCAAAACTACTCCATTGTATAACCTCAAAATAGAATGATATTTGCCTTTCACAGAATTTTTTTAAAATCTTTTGGCAAAAACCCAGTACATTGCTTGAATGTCCTAATAAAATGACTTTGGTCGGAAAATCCACACGTATAACCGACTTCGGTCAAAGATACTTTTTTTTGTTGTATCAAATATATTGATTTATCTATCTTTAAACGCCTCATATACTCGCCATATGTACAACCAAAATATTTTGGAAAATGCTTAGAAATGGAAATAGGGTTGATATTTAAAATCTTTGATAATTCATTTAGACTAGGATTCTCATTCCAACAATCATTTAATAATTCAAATAAGGTATTTACCCAAGTTGGACAATTTGAAAATTTTTCAAAATAATACTGATTTGATACATAATTTGAAAGAAGTATATTAATTGAATCTTCTGAGAAATTGTCATTTATTAAAGATTCTTTATAGATTTTAAGTATCAAAAGTTTAGTTTCTACACTGTTTGCAATTCTATTTTTAAGTACCTCTTCGGTGATTTCAAAATTTTTGAAGTGTGTTTCATCAATCTCTATATTAATATTTTTTGATGGGAATATAGTATTTTGGTTTTGGTGTAATTCATCACTATGATAAAATAAAACAGTGCCAGGAGAAACCAGGTTGGTTTCTTTTTTTCTTTTTTCAACGGTTCCCCCTTTCAAAAACAAAGTAATATGTGCATTTTGATGTGAATGCCAGCCTTCATAGACCTTTTGATGATATTCTGTTTCAATAATCGAAATGCTTTTTTTGTTACTAAATTTCTTATTCGAGTTTCCCAAATATTTTTCCTTTTCTAAATGATACATAGTGTTTTTGGTCAGAACAGATAATTAATAGACAAAAGCTGGTAAAGTCACCATTTAATTGTTGCAAATGTTTGCATTGAAATTACTGCGAACGTCCATATAACTGCAATCCTACTATTAGCCTGGATTTAAAAAGATAATCTCAATAATTAATCAATACGAAGCGTAGATAACTTCACTTGCATTAACAATCCTCTGCAATCCCATGCAGTAGATCTTCCTTGTAAGGAAATACATAAATGATGACATTCATCAAATTTATTTGTACCAGGCTGTAACTCCCTTTTCCCTGGTGGCTGATATCAGTTATTTTTTGAAAGACTGTGCGGGTGTAAATAAAGAGCGCTTACCGAGTTCTAAAGCGATGAAAGGTAGCAACCTACTAACTTGTAAAGTGGTATGTTCACTTTGTGAGAAAATTGATGGTCTTACAAAGACAAATAGACGGTTAGGGGCTTTTCATGAAGTTTTTGGCCTTTTTGCAGCTTCCTTCAGACACGCAAATACATTTATTTTCTGATTTAGGAATTTATTACCCACCTGTCAGTTTGGAATCATCAGTGTCCTTCCAAAATTGATCAGCTCACAATTCATCGTTGTTCAAATTATGTGGCTAAATTCTGAACGGACCGGCCTACAACATTTACCTGTGCAACCTGTCTGTCCTTTAAATGACCAATGTACTTTTTGAAACCCTGAGATGGATGATGGATTACTACTACTATTAAATTTCACGCTGAATGGGCGGCTTCTGCAGTGCGTTTCTTAATACGGTATCCTTTCCACTAAAATCTCTTTCCCACTCTTTTCCTGGTACGTTCATGTCATCGTACTAATTCTGACCGTCCATTCGTCGACACTCGATTTGGCGGTATCCTGACAAAAGGGTTGATAGCCTGTTGGTCTCTGCTGGTGTGCAAGAAAAGTGGATAGAAATTACGTGGTTTGGGCTATACTGGCAATTTCAAGCAGATCATAGGCAGCGAGTGTTGATGTGTTACATTCCTCAGTATCCTAATAACCTATGTGGCCGTCCCGCAAAATGGTGTCCTAATGGATTACACCTAATTTTTTTGAATCCTGGATGTTGGCGGGAAAAACTTTTAGGGATTTGGCTTTGCCATGAGCTTTCTTGATTTGTTCAAATGTAATGTGAGTTTTGTTCTTTACTTGATTTTAAATATATGCATAAATCATCTGCACAGGGCAGGTTAATGATCAGAGACTGGTGGGTTGAATATTTAAGTGCATCAGGTTAATAGGTAATAAGATTCAGCTTGCTAAACCAGATTGTATAGTATCTATGAAGCTGAAATTACTTCTCGTAGAAAGTGGCTAACTGCTCCAATCGCTGTTTAACCAGTGTGTTAAGCATTGGCTCAAAGCGGACTAATTCAGTATTATCTTTAGTGACAACCACATGATAAGGCTGATTCAACTTGCTGGTCAGGTGATAGATTGTTGCCAATTCGGCTATATCCTCAAACCAGGCTGACATCGCATATAATGAAGGAAAGGGTGTCTCCGCGAGCTTACGATACACTTCTGATGCCAGGTTAATCGGCACAGGCTTTCCGCTTCGAAAACGGGTTTGTTCCAGGATTGGATCAATGTATCTTTTATCCGGCAAATTACTTAGGCGCCATATATCTGTGGTATATTGGGTCAGATCTACGATTTCATTTGCATTGTCGGGATGTGGAGTAATATTCATTACTGCATCCACAATGTGGGTAGCCTCATGCATCAATACATAAAGTATAGCGTCCATATTGCCCGCTTCGACATACACCTGAAAGTTAGAACTATCTGTCACCTTATAGCATGAATTCTCTTTCCACGTTGCCCATTGTGAAATGGTTTCATCCAATAAACCCGCCCGAAATGTAATATTGAACATTTTCGTTCCGCCGACTGAATCTACTGGTGAAGTTAATGCCGTATTAGGCATGTTATCCATAAAGCTGAGGCTCTGCAAGTGCAGCTTCAAAATGCGTTGATACAAAGGCGGTAACAAAGTAAAAGCATGAAAAACTTTCTGTTTTTGGGTTGTTGTCAGTTCATGGTTGGTTGGTTTCAATCCGGCCTCGCGGAAACTCTCGAAGACACTTTCAGGAGCGATCTGTATCCGTTGCGATGGGTTATTCATGTAATCGGAAGCCAGGTTCTGTGCCAAAGTAATCGCTGAGAAAAAGAACATGATCAAAACTGAAATTGATCGTGTAAGCGCCGATTTACTAATCATAAATGCATTTAAGTTTTAAGATTTCGATGCTAAGAAAGAATGTCTGTTTATCTGGAATGATACATCGCAAAGCATTTTTGGGTATTTGTACATTCAATTTCACCATTTAGTCTTTACTTAACTGATGGTGGAATCAGTCATATCCCGTCGATGGTGCATAACAGAAGGGCCTTCAAAAAAGGTTCCGTTAAATTCGACGGTAAGTATTCTCTTTGAATTGATTAAAATCCAAAAGTTTTATTCCCATGGAATTCTTATAATTTGCCTGCTGTATCTTCAATTAATTTCGCCTCTGTCCTGATTGTTTAAAGAAGCCATCCAGATTTCTTCCCGAAGGAAGTGCTGTTGCTTCGGCGATTCGATTCTGGCGGCAAAGTGGGAGATGCTCCTTGACTATTATCGGTCAATATGTAGGCAAGGAGTCCCCAAGAAGGTATCCCCCTGGAATTACCTTACAGATTTTCAGACAGCTTCTATGTGTCTCGAAAGGGATATCGGTGGTAGACCACAAAACCGCCACGACTTTTGGATACGGTTTTTCTTTACTTTGGTTCGGTGGAATTTTCCTGCCAACTAGGCTCACCGGACGGGTTTCGACTTTTCGCCATAGAGGGTCTTTGCTACGACCACAGCGCATATTTTGGGGAAATTTCTTTAATAAAAATCAACCCATGCTTCCATTCGCCACGTTCCAGCCGTTTGACATAAAATCGTAAATCGACTTGCTGGAAATTCACATGAAAAGGCACTTTTACGCCCAGCAGAAGAATATTCATAAACATAAAACCAACCAGGCTTAGATAGCACCGATTTTCCAAGAAAACAAGTTCTGTACCCGCAAGGACGTATTTTCCCGAATATTACAGGGCCAATTCGAAATTGGAATTTGCTGCTAATTTTCGCAATTCATCAAGCAGAACGCTCATGTGGTTTTGGGGGCCATTAGTTAAAATGTATGTAAAAATACTACATACGTTTTTGGTTTGGGGTTAATGATTTTGGGAATATTCAGGAAAAACCAGATTCCCTCGTATCATCCATCCTGGGGCTACAACCCATGCTAGCGGATTGCGCCCTTTCAGAGCTAAATTGCACTCAGCCCACAAAGTGTGCAATCCATCAGCGCAGGTTGAGTTCATGCTATTGTTGCGATCCGATTTAAATACATTTCGATGACCAAAAAAATCAATTTCCGGGCTCGGGATATTTCCGGATTGGGCTATACCGGATATACGATTCATAGATTTTTTCACCATCCGGACTCATGCGCGGATCCTTGGTTTGGGTTAAGTATGCCCGCAGCTCCAAGCGAAGTTTTTTGGTAGTAGCCTCGTGTTCCGATTTGCCGGCTAAATTGTTCAAACAGTACGGATCTACCCGTATGTCATATAGTTCTTCCTCGGGTCGTTTGTCAACTGCGAGATGAAAAAAGGGCGCAATTTTTGAATCGGTTCTGCTGAGGCTCAGGATCGATTCTCCGAAATCATCAATAGACTTGATGCAATGCTGATTTTCAAGTAGATAAGTAAAAATTCCATAATCCAGCACATGCTTCCATGGCTGAATCGTGGTTGTCAAGATTATGTGCTCTAATACGGTCAGATATGATACGAT
>NZ_SMJU01000010.1 GCF_004348825.1 Arundinibacter roseus | reverse complement strand
TATCGTATCATATCTGACCGTATTAGAGCGCATAATCTTGACAACCACGATTCAGCCTTGGAAGCATGTGCTGGATTATGGAATTTTTACTTATCTAATTGAAAATCAGCATTGCATCAAGTCTAATGAAATTTTTAAAGAAAGATCTAAATCTTTAAATTTTGTCAAGCCTCCTGAATGCCTTGACTCATTTTTAAAAAATGAAAGTATAAATAGTACTAACGAAATTTTTCAAAGTGAAATTGAAAAAAGTGCCCGTGAGTATAATATTGATCTTAAAATACTTTACGATAATAATTGTCAACTTATAAACCAATCTATTAATGATCTTAAAGTAAAGTACCAGAAAATCGAAGAGTCATGGAATTTGGAGTTGAAGAACTTTGTGCAACAATCGAAAGAATATAAGGATAAAATTGATATCTTAAAGAATAATTATTTTAAACATGATCAAAAATCAATTAGGGAATATCATCATTTAATATTACAAGAAATTGTTTATGATAAATATTTTTTAAAGTCTATTACTGTTGATTACATAGTCGAAAGTAAAATTCTTATAATTGAGTACCTGTTACCAACAATTGAACAATTTCCAAAAATTAAAGAAATTAAGTTTTTAAAGACTAAAAATGAGCTTAAAGAAATAATTTATTCTGAAAGAGAACTTGATAAATTATATAACGACATTATTTATAGAATTGTATTGGATTTAATTAGAATATCATTCAATGTTGATGAAATAGATGCAATTAAATGCATTGTTTTTAATGGATGGTCAAATGCAATTAATAGAGCAACTGGAAATTTTGACAAGGCGTGTATACTTTCGGTAGTTTCTAACAAAGATGAGTTTGCTAGAATTAATTTAGCCGAAGTTGATCCAAAAGAATGTTTCAAGAAATTAAAGGGTATATCAGCATCCAATATTAAAAATCAAACTCCAATTAATCCAATAATGTCTATTGATAGTAACGATAAACGTTTCATTTCCTCCAAAGAAATTGAAATTAATTCATTTACCAACCTAGCTTCTATGAATTGGGAGGATTTTGAACACCTAATAAGAGAATTATTTGAAAAAGAGTTTAGCGTTACCGGTGGTGAAGTTAAAGTAACTCAATCTAGTCGAGATGGTGGTGTTGACGCTATCGTCTTTGATCCTGATCCTATTAGAGGTGGTAAAATAGTGATTCAAGCCAAACGGTATACGAATCTAGTTGGAGTATCCTCTGTGCGTGATTTATATGGTACAGTTATGAATGAAGGAGCCACAAAAGGTATTTTGGTAACAACTTCTGATTATGGTCCTGATTCATTTAAATTTGCAAAAGATAAACCAATTACTTTAATTAATGGTGGACATTTACTATTTCTATTGGAGAAGCATGGGTATAATGCTCGAATAAATATCAAAGAAGCAAAAGAAGATTTTAAGTAAGTAGGTAATTTGTTTTTATAGATATTTGGCCTAAACCTTCTCCATGGGTTGTGTCTCACAGCCCGCTCGCAAGCACCACATCCAATTTTAGGTTGAAAACAAAACTCTCAAATAGGTGGCGGTGTATGGTAATTCAGGTTTTCAACGCTGTGTAACAAAGCCCATGGAAGAGAATAGCAGATAACAACAACATGTTTAATAATGAAATAATCTATCCATATACTATCCCTTACAGGGCTTTCCTATAAAAACTTATTTCGGCCAGATTTGGGTTTTTGGCACTACCCAAGAGATATGAAAGCAGCTATTCCACTGCTGATCCAGGTTCAAAAGGCTTAAAATGCCATTATATCCAAACCTTTTTTATAGATTTTACCCATATTTAATATAAGTATTTCTATATCTGATTTTTATAGGAAAACCCTGCTATCCCTTATACGCCATAAAAATGCGGTTACCTAACTTATACACACAGCTTTTCTTCGTCATATTGGGCTTTTCATTATCGCTCAATCTAAAAGCACAAACGGCTTTCCTGGAAGGTGTTCTTACTTATAAAGCGGATACTATTAAGAGACTTGGAGCATTTCCGGGGGGGTATATTGTTTCCCAGGTGATTGTTTATAAAAAACAAAATCAACAGCGAATTGAGGTTTGGCGAGTTAATAAATTCAATAAAGCTGATGTGAATAAAAATATTTATATCAGGAATAAAAAGGGAACTTATAGACTTATAGAATCACATGATTCGATAATGCCTGAATTAGCTAATTTTGCCATGTTCATGTCTTATGAAGAAGAAGAACTCCTCGAAGCCGAACGCATCGTAGGCGGTATTGGTAATAGCTACAAAGTCGACAAAGTGATTCAAAATATAAAATGGCTCGACTTATCAGCTCAAAGAGTGCTTGTAAAAGGAGGACCGAGAAACGAGGAGTCTGAAATGGTACTGACAAATGCCTTTGACATATCAATCAACTCAGTTTTTGACTCTATACTTGATAAATTACCTGGCACTCCACTAGAATTCGTTATCTATGAAAACGGTTGGATGATACGTTTAACAGCGGAAAAGCTTATACGTAAAAAAGTCTCTGATAAACTTTTTAGAGTAGATCCTAAATTTAAAATAATGAGCCTTGAAGAAATGATTCAGGGCATCTCGAATTTTGACTAATTATTGTATACTTCCTCCGTATGCTGTGACTCACAGCCCACATGCAAGCACCACATCCAATTTTGGGTGAAAAACAAAAGTCTCAACAGGTAGCGGTGTATGGTAACTTTGGTTTTCAGGGCTCTGAGACAAAACCCAAGGAAGACAAATTATTGATTTTTTAACATATAGCCGTATAAGACCACCGCACCTTGTACGGCTTTTTTATACTATTTTCAATAAAACTAAGAATTTAGTTTTGAAACTAAGAAAATAGTCTTAACTTTGATTGCGTTTCAAACTTAACCTGAATAGTTTACCTATAACTCTATGGAAATTAGATCATTGACCAGAGCCGAAGAAGAAATAATGCTGCATCTTTGGCAGATGGGAAGAGGCTTTGTAAAGGATATTTTGGCCGAAATGCCGGAGCCAAAGCCTGCATACAACACCGTTTCAACCATAATCCGGATACTCGAAAAGAAAGGTTTTGTGGGCTACATGGCCTACGGAAAAACCCACGAGTACTTTCCGCTCATCAGCGAAGCCGAGTACAAGCGGTTCGAAATGCAGCAGTTGCTTGAAAATTACTTCGACAATTCCCTCACCAAACTCGTATCGTTTTTTGTAAAAGACCACGACCTCACTACACGCGATCTGGACGAGATTATTCAGTTGATGCAAACAAAAAAAACGGAATAACTTCCGTACAGTACCCATTTTCCTAAACTTTAACTTGTATGGATTTTCTACTTTTTATCGGGAAAGTAAGCCTGTATCAGCTCCTGCTGTTTGGCTGCTATTGGCTTCTTTTGCGTCGCCACACCTTTTTTCGCTGGAATCGAGCCTACCTGCTCGGTTCGCTTTTGCTGTCGTTTGTGTTGCCTTTGGTGCAATATCCCGAAGCGGCACCGGAGTTGCCCGTGTATGAAGTTACGGCGGTGCAGTATGTGGTAGTGGCTGCCAAGCAGTCGCCTTCGCTGTTTACCTGGATCAATTTGCTGTGGGCCGTTTATGCCGCTGGCGTTGTGTTTATGAGCGTGCGGCTGTTCCGGCATTTTGCCAGCCTTCGGAAATTTATCCAAAAAGGCGATGCGCTTGAACTGGACGGCTACACGCTTATCCTGATGGACAACGACCGCATGGGTTCTTTTTCTTTCCTGCGTTGGGTGGTTATTAATCGGACCGACTACGAGCGGCATTTTGACACCATTCTGAGTCACGAACTTGTACACGTACAGCAGCGGCACAGCCTGGATATTGTGTTGGTGGAGGTGCTGCGCGTGGCTTTCTGGTTCAATCCAATTTTGATTTTTTATAAAAATGCCCTGCAACAGGTGCATGAGTTTCTGGCCGATTGCGAGCTCATGCCACAGCGCGACCGCTACGCCGAATTTCTGGTAGCCTACGCCCTAAATACCCCGATTGGCGCTTTGACCAATCATTTTTTTAATTCTTCACTCCTAAAATCCCGAATAGCCATGCTTTACAAAAATCGAAATTCCAACTGGTCCTTAGGCAAATACGCCGCCGTCGCTCTGCTCATTGGGTTTGTCTCGCTGCTTGCCGCCTCCTGCGAGCGCGAAGTGGTACCTACGAGCAATCAGAATGAAAAAAATATCTCTGGAAATGTTAACGTAGATGGTATTATCCTCGATGCTGATAACACGCCTATACCCGGTGCGTCTATTGAAGTAAAAGGGCTGTCGACAGGAACTACAACCGATGTCAACGGTAAATTTAGACTAAATGCTCCTGCCGGAAGAAATTTAGTCGTGAGCTTTCCCGAATATAAAACGCTGGAATTGGCCGTAAGCCCAACGCATAAAAACAACACATTTGCTATCAACATGACACCCGGCACAGGTACAGAGCAGGAGACCATCAAGCCCGATGTATCAATGGTGCCTTCGGCTGATGGGAAATCCGTGAAAATGACGGTGCAGTCAGTCGAAGCCAATGGGCAGCAAATTTTTACGGTGGTAGAAGAGAATCCAGAGTTTCCGGGAGGAATCGATGCTATGTTTAAGTTTTTGGGTGAAAACGTAAAATACCCTGAGGCCGCCGCCCGGGCAAATGTTTCCGGCAAGGTTTTCCTCTCGTTTGTGGTCAATACCAATGGAGAAATTGGAAGCATTCAGGTACTCAAAGGAATTGGCTTTGGAGCCGATGAGGCTGCTATTCGAGCGGTGCAGAACATGCCCCGGTGGAAACCCGGCATGCAAAGCGGCAAACCTGTCAATGTGCGCTACAATCTGCCGATCAATTTTAATATGGGTCTTGATGGAAAAGGAGAAGTAGGCAAAGCTACCGCACCCGGTAGTGTTACGACCGGTGGATGGAGCAAAGATGCTAAGCCGCTGATTGTGGTAGATGGTATTGAAAAAGCCGAGGATTTTTCGATGAATACGTTATCTCCCACTGATATTCAGTCGATTAATGTGCTGAAAGATAAGGCTGCAACTGATAAATATGGAGTCAAGGGTGTCAAAGGTGTTGTAGAAATTACCACAAAAAAGTAGAGACGTAAGATCTTACGTCTGAATGTACACGTAGAGCCGCAAAATTTTGCGGCTCTACAAAATAGACATCATGATTCCACTTCCATATCTATTTCAGGTAAACATGTACTGGCTGTTGTGTTATGCCTGCTATTGGCTGTTGCTACGCCGACAGACGCATTTTGGCCTGAATCGAGCCTATCTTTTGGGGGTATTAATGCTAGGTTTCATACTGCCGGTTGTGCAACTACCTGAGGTTTGGATGGAAAGTTTTGTAACCAAAGAGCGTTCAGTTACACGGCCCGTGATTGATAATTTCGTGATTGCAGAGACCCAAAATATCCATACTGCCGTAGAGCCACAAAATTTTGCGGCTCTACAACAAAGGCAACCCATTTTTGCTATTGACTGGACTGCCTGCTTAGGTACTCTGTACATTATCGGGCTGCTGTTCATGAGTGTTCGCCTGGGGTGGTCTTTACGAAGGCTTTTAGCTTTTTTTAGAGGAAAAGAGTATTTGCAAGTTGATGGATGTCAGGTATTTATATTGGATTCAAACGTCGTAGGTTCATTTTCCTTTTTTAATAAAATCGTGATTAATCAGAAAGATTACGAAGAGAATTTTGATACGATTCTCAGGCACGAGCTTGTTCATGTGCAGCAACGACATAGCCTTGATCTCCTCTTCCTGGAAGCTCTTACGGTGTTTTTCTGGTACAATCCAGTTCTTTTATTTTATAAAAAATCCTTGCAGGAAGTGCATGAGTATCAGGCGGATCGCTCATCGGTTTTGTCCCGTGAACAGTACGCCACGTTTTTGGTGAGCTATGCACTGCAATCGCCCACGGATTTACTTTCCAATTCCTTCCATGTTTCTTCACTTTTAAAAAAACGAATCTTTATGTTATATAAAAAACGCAATTCAAAATGGTCGCTGGTAAAATACCTGACAATTGCTCCGCTTGTGGGTTTGGTGCTGATCCTTACTGCCGGACGGGAGCATACGAGCACTCCAAAAACTGAAAGTCTGATGGAGCAAGTCAGCTTGATTCCTGAAAAGAGGATGGATGAAAATCGGAATCAAAAGAGTTTGGTTAAACCAGCGAATACGACCATAAAAGGAACCGTCAGAAGCTCAAAAACCCAGGCACTTTTGCCCGGTGCAAACGTAATCGTAGCAGGAACCAACGCTGGCACTACGACCGACGAAAACGGCACATTTGAACTGAAAAATGTGCCGCTGATGAGCAAGCTGGCGATTAGCTACATCGGGTATGAAATCAAAACCATCGAAATTACTAAACCAAACCAGGATGTTAACGCTGAACTTCTGTGGCAGCAGCGGGCTCTGGAAGACGTAGTTGTGGTTGGCTATAGTCCTCTACATGACGATGTGAGTCAGGCTAAAAATGGCCTTCGGCAGGAAATACCGGATTCGGTATTTTTTGTGGTCGAGCAGCTCCCCGAATTTCCGGGTGGCAAACAGGCGATGTATCAGTACCTGGGCCGGAATATTCATTACCCCACGGAAGCCCTTCGTAAAGGAATACAGGGAAAAGTGATCATTCAATTTATTGTAAGTGAAAATGGTATGATTCGCGAGCCTCAGGTTACCAAAAGGGTAGGATATGGCCTGGACGAAGAAGCTTTGCGGGTGGTGTTGAATATGAATTCCTGGAATCCCGGTAAGCAAAATGGACGACCCGTTCCAATGGAATATTCCTTGCCCATTGAGTTTCAGATAGAAAAATAGGTTCTGTCAGAGGATAAAGAAAAGCGGCAGGGCAGCTACCAAACTAAGTAGTGGAATGAGGGAGTTGCGAAGCAGGAACAAGCCAAATCTATGAATTTCTATTCTGTGGAGAATTTTTTGAATAAGTAAAGTTCGGTTGGTTATATACCGAATCCTTGATGTAAAAAAGCGTAGAATCGAAAGATTCTGCGCTTTTTTAATTTGCTACCAGTCAACTTCTTGAATAGTCTTCATCAACAGATTGGAAGTAGTATACTATGAATTTTTGCTAATTCTCCTTATTCCTAACCAAACACCTTCAAGACAAATGAATGACTCTACCAAAGTTCCTGAAAATGCCTCCCGACGTGATTTTATCAAGACTTCTTCACTGGCAGCTTCCTCTTTTTTCATTGTGCCCCGGCACGTGCTGGGCAAGGGTTTTATTGCCCCAAGCGACAAGCTCAACATTGCCGGCATCGGCGTAGGAGGAAAAGGCCGCAGCGACCTGGCGAGTTTTGCCAAAAGTCCAAACGTCAATATTGTGGCCCTGTGCGACGTTGACGACCGGCAGGCAGTAACCTCCCGCGAGACGTTTCCGAAGGCAACGTACTACAAGGATTTTAGAGAAATGCTGAAAAAAGAGCACAAAAATATTGACGCCTGCTCCATTTCTACTCCCGACAATACGCATGCTGTTGCCACGCTTGCCGCCATGCAACTCGGCAAGCACGTATATACCCAAAAACCACTGACGCACGATATTTACGAAGCCCGGATTTTGGGACAAGCCGCCAAAAAGTACAAGGTAATTACCCAAATGGGCAATCAGGGCGGTTCCGGAAATGGCGTGCGGCGCATGAAGGAAATTTATGATTCGGGAATTATTGGCGAAGTACATAAGGTACTTTGCTGGACCAATCGCCCCGTGTGGCCACAAGCCGTACCAACCGATACGGTTGACCCGATTCCGAAAGAGCTGGATTTTGACCTGTGGCTGGGACCTGCTCCGGCGGTTGGCTACAACAAAGCCTACCTGCCCTGGAACTGGCGCGGATGGTGGCCCTACGGCACGGGTGCCCTGGGTGACATGGCTTGCCACATTATGGACCCCGTATACCGAATTTTGCCCATTTTGTATCCCGTTTCGGTCGAATGCAGCGTAGCCGGCACCTGGACGTTTACGCTCCGCGAAAAAGACCACAATCCCGATTGGACGCCTTTTTCTACGTCCATTCATTTGGATTATCCGCGCAACGACGGCAAAGGAAACATAAAAGTGAGCTGGTATGATGGAGGTATTTTGCCAGAACTCCCCGAGGAACTTCTCCCCGGCGAAGCCTTTGGAAACTCCGATGGTGGCGTGCTGTTTATTGGTTCCAAAGGAAAACTGATGGCCGATTGCTACGGTGCAAATCCGCGTTTGCTGCCTTTGAAGGACAATCAGCTTTTGAATATTCCTGAAACCATTGCCCGTGTGCCTAATGAAGACCACTACCTGCAATGGGTAAACGCATGTATGGAAGGCTACGGCAAGGGCGTCACGAGCTCGCCTTTTGAATATGCCGGACCATTTACGGAAAGTATTCTTATTGGAAATCTTGCCCTTCGCAGCTGGATGCTGCGTGATAATCCTACGGCCAAGCGCTCAGTGGATCGGTATAACGGACGGAAGAAACTCTTCTGGGACGCTGAAAATATGAAGGTTACCAACTATGACCTGGCCAATCAGTATGTCAAACGCGACTACCGGGACGGCTGGGATTTGAAGCTGTAATGGCTGAATTTGGTGATAAAGCAAAAGCCCGAAGCGAACGTCGCTTCGGGCTTTTGCTTTATAAAAACTATATAATTAAAACGATCTCAGCGGGCCGTAGCCATGACCATTTTTATGTCGAGTTTGGCACCAATTTCCAGGACATCCACAAGATCCTGTACGGCCAGATTTTTATCAACCCGCAGCACAACGGTGCGCTCTTCAACATTGGCAAAAATAGAAGCAAGTTGATTTTCAAGCTGTTCCATCGGAACCATGTCTTTATCAATATAATAATTCTTTTGCTCGTCTACCGAAAGGGTGATCTGTTTTTTATACACCTGCTGCGACGACGACGCTTTGGGCAACATCAGTTTGATGACGTTGGGGTTGGCCATTGTCGAGATAATAAGGAAGAACAACAGCAAGAAAAACATGATGTCGTTCAGCGAGTGTGTAAAAACTTCCGGGGCAAATCTGCTTTTTCGGCGTATTTTCATTGGAAATAAAAGCTTGGCTTGGTAGGCAATTTTAAAATAGCGGGTTTATATAAAACCAGGATTCGGGATGTTGGGCGATAATCGTCCTTTTTATCTCGACGCTACCGGGCGCTGCAATACATCCAGAAAATCAGACGCCGCCATTTGTAATTTCAGGGCAAAGCGGTCAATTTTCATGTTGAGCAAGTGATAGCCTGCGTAGGCAATCAGACCAATGATAAGTCCGGTACCCGACGTAATCATTTTTTCGTACATACCGCCGGATATAGTGCTGATATTGAAATCGTTGGAAATAGAGATTTCGTAAAAAATACGGATAATCCCGGAAATTGTTCCCACGAAACCAAGCATAGGTGCGATACCGGCAATAACTCCCAAATAAGGCAGGTTACCTTCCATTCGTTGCAGCTCGATTTGGCTGGCGTTTTCAATGGTACTTTCAATATCTTTAATCGGATAGCCGATGCGCCCGGTGGCGCGTTCGAGGATACGTCCGATGGCATTTCGCTGATTGCGACACAGTGATTCGGCAGATTTTAGATTTCCCTGCTGAATAAAATCCTTAATATTATCTACGAAGGAGGCTTCGATTTTGCCGTTGGTGTTGATGCCCATGAAGCGCTCTACAATAATAAAGAGCGTAACCAGAAACAGAAATCCAAGGGGGAGCATTACCCAGCCTCCTTTCATTAACAGATCAAAAACAGAAAGGCCCTGATCAGCAACGGGTGCGGCCATGGTGGAGTCGGTAAGTGCCTGAAGAAGCATCATATTGGAATAAATGGTGAAAAATTATATTAGCGTAAACGAATGAATGATTTCCTGGTACGGTAATTTCTCAAATAAACGGCTGAGACATTGCCTTATTGTTCTATCTCCAAAGATACCACACGAAAGCGAACGTTGGTTTCGATGAGGTCAGGTAATGTTGCCTGCGAGCATCGCAAAAATAGTAAAATACCGCTACTTGTAAGAATTATGCCGACTACCTTTGAGACAAACAAAACAAATATACGTATGAAGACTCCATTTTTAACTCCTTCGCTGATGCGTCAGCTTCCATTGGCAGTAATCAGTGGACTTGTGATTGCGGCTTCGGGCTTTTTTAGTACGAGTGTCCATATTCCTTTTCTCATCAATATTTTGTGCAGTGCTGGCTTAGGATGGCTGCAACCCCAAAAAGGCTGGCTGTTGGCATTGGTGCAACTCGGGGCCATTATTGGTGGATACTTCCTTATTCATGCAGGAGAATTACTTCCAACCGATCAGCCTGATGTAGCCCGATTTGCTATGTATCTTGCTGCAATTCCCACGTTTGCCGGCAGTTTTATGGGTGGCTTTTTGAAGCGGGCGTTTTTGAAAGAAAAGTGAATTTTATAAATCGTTGATTTGATCCAAATATAATTCTGCCTGCTTGATTATTCCTTCCCGGTCTGCTTCTTTCATGCGTTTCCAGGTAGGATAAACCATCCCAATGCGGGGATTTTTTTGCAGCAAGGCCTCGTGTCGATTGTAAAAATGCCAGTACAAACTATTGAACGGACAGGCTTTTTCTCCAATCTTTTTCTTTTTATCATAAAAACAGCCGTCGCAGTACGAACTCATTTTGTCAATATAATTAGCCGACGATACGTAGGGTTTTGTGCCAATCAGCCCTCCGTCCGCAAACTGACTCATGCCGCGGGTGTTGGTAATCTCGACCCACTCAATGGCGTCAATGTAAATTCCCAGGTACCAGGCGTCCACATCATCCGGATTAATCCCGGCCAAAAGGGCGAAGTTTCCGGTAATCATCAGGCGCTGAATGTGATGCGCATACGCATAATCGAGTGATTGGCCGATGCTGTGCCGCAGGCAATTCATGCGTGTGTTGCCCGTCCAAAACCAGTCAGGAAGGGGGCGGGAGTGTTCAAAATAATTCATCGTGGCAAAGTTTGGCATGTGCGTCCAGTACATGCCGCGCATGTATTCGCGCCAGCCCAGAATCTGCCGCACAAAGCCTTCGACCTGTGAAATATGGACGCTCTCTTGATTCTTTTTCCAATAGTCCACCACCGTTTCGATCACTTCCAGCGGATGTACTAATTTGACATTGAGTACAAACGACAGTCGAGAATGATATAATGCCCAGGCGTGGGGCGTCATGGCATCCTGAAAATCACCAAAATGTACCAGCAGATTTTCTACAAAATAATTTAGTAAACGCAAGCCATCTGCCCGGCTAACGGGCCAGCCAAAATGTTCGGGATCAGCGAGATTTCCCACGGTCTGGATTTTCGCCTGCCGGATCAGGTTCAGAAGTGGACGCACGTCGGTGATGAACAACAGCGGCTCAGGACTTTGGTGCCCGGCTGGAAAAGGCTGGCGGTTGGATGCATCATAATTCCACTGACCCGTCAGCGGCTCTTTTCCATTCATCAAAATGGAATATTTCTGACGCATCATGCGGTAAAACGACTCCATGACAAAGGTTTTCCGGCCTTTAAAATGTGCTTTCAGGTCAGAACGCGAACTCAAAAAATGCTCCGTATCCCAGGCTTCGGACGTAATGCCGGCTTCGTACAAGTCGGCACAAAGCGTTTTTAGCTGACCGTCAAGGCGCCACTCGTCGGGGAGTTGATAGTCAAAATGTGTAAAATCTCCGGTATGAATAATCTCCGAAATATTTTCTGCCAGCTCCTGCTGATTGCCCGGATCGTCGAGTGTATAGTAAATTACCTGATGCCCATTTTGCTGCAAGTACTCCGAAAACACCCGCATAGCCGCAAAAAATGCTACGATTTTTTGAATGTGGTGCACGGCATAATCCGTCTCCTGCCGCATTTCCATCATAAGATAGGTGGTGTCAGAATCGGGTTTTTTGAACCAGGAATGTTCAGAATTTAACTGATCTCCAAGAAGCAGGCGTAGCGTAGGCATTGAGAAAAAAGACTGATGAATGAACTGAGAATCTAACCGATACGCCCCGGTTTAGTTGGCATTGATGCGTATTATTTTGCGGGAAGGCACCACGTGTTTTTTCAAAATTCGAGCTCCTTCCTGCTTCACGAGCGGTTCCTGCCGCATCGCCCAAATGCGGGTTCGAGCCAGTCTATGCGCATTTTCAAGTTCAACGATGGGTTTTGGATACACTTCGTCCAGATGCAGGCCGTACATGGCCTGTTCCATAGCGGTCATTTTCCAGGGTTCGTGCAGGAACGGCAGCGGACAGTTGGCGAGCTCGGGTACCCACTTTTTTATAAATATACCTTCGGCATCCTGCTCGTAGGATTGCTTCACGGGGTTATAAATGCGTACGGTATTGATGCCCGTCACGCCGGTTTGCATTTGAAACTGTGCGTAGTGAATGCCGGGTTCAAAATCCAGAAACAAACTTGCCAAATACACGGCGCCTTCTTTCCACGGCTGCCAAAGCAAATGTGTCAGGAAAGAAACGACCATGGCCCGCATTCGGAAATTGATGTAGCCCGTATGGTGCAGGCACCGCATACAGGCATCTACAAGCGGAAAACCCGTATAACCCTGGGCCCATGCCTGAAATAAATCTGCCCGAAATTCTTTTTTTTGGACATCATATCCGCGATTCAGATTTTCAAATTCTATGCGGGATTCACTTTCGAATTTTTGAATAAAATGACAATGCCAAACCAGCCTGGAAGCAAAGGAGTTGAGGTTTCGTTTGGAGATAATTCCTGCCTGCATCGCCACCCGAAAGCGCTGATACACCATTCGAACCGACACGTTGCCCCAGGCCAGGTAAGGCGAAAGCCGACTGCACCCCCGTCGGCTTGCCTCGGGTTTTGAAATGGATTTGCTGTATTGTGCGGACCGTTGGTCAAAAAAGCTTTCCATGTAGCGGTGCGCAGCCCGCTCGCCTCCCGGTTGAAAAGCCGTGGTTTTTCTGTCAGCAGGCAAGTTTTTCAGGAGTTCAGGAACGGATTCAAAAGGCAGTTCTATGGAAACGGAAACCGTTGAAAGCCGTGAAAGATAGGGTTGGTCTTGCGGAGATTCCATGTAGGAATGCCAATCTTTGACCCACGTTTTACGGCTGGAAAGTCCACGCTGCACGCCATTGTGCTGAAAATCCCGCCAAGGAATCTGATTTTCCTGACAAAATTGCTTTACTGCTTTATCCCGCTGCCAGGTGATTCGTAAACCGGATTCTTCATACGAGTACAGAATCTGAACGGGTGCAGCTGCGTGGAGTTTTTCAAAAACCTCCTGAACTTCACCAACGACTTCACATACAGAAGTTCCGAAGGATTGTAGCTGTTCATTCAGGCAGTCGAGCGACTGACGCACAAACGCCCAATGCCGGGTAGAGTAGTGCGGGTCCGCCAGTAGAGTTGGTTCCCAAATATAGAGCAGCAGCACCGCCTGCCCGTGTTGAAGAGCTTCTTTGAGCGGCGCGTGATCGCGCAGGCGGAGATCGTGCTTAAACCAGACAACATGGAGCGGATGCATAAAAGTATTTAGGTGAAATTAAAACGCTGCCTTCCGTTTTTTTGTTTAAGTCGGCATACCCAATCTTCCAATCCTATGACTCCCGATCAGGTTTTTCAAGTAGTAAGTGCGCTTGTCATGCCGCAGTGGCTGCTTATGGCCGTTGCGCCCCGTTGGTTTGTTACGCAGTTTCTGATCAAATCTTTCCTGATTCCCGTTCTTCTGGCGTGTGTGTATGCCTGGTATTTGTTTTCGGGCGGGCCCGTTGATTTTATGGCATTTAGCACGCTTCAAGGCATCAATGGCATGTTTCAGGCCGGGGGCGATGCCGTCATGTTGGCCGGTTGGATTCACTACCTGGCCTTCGATTTGATTGCAGGGAGCGTTGTGCTGCGTGATGCTCACGAGCGGAATATTCCGCATGGATGGGTGGTAGTGCCCATGCTGTTTTGCTTTATGCTAGGCCCCGTCGGGATTTTGCTCTACTGGATCATCCGAACCATTAAAGCTCAAAAACTGAGCTAAATCCTAAGTCTTAATTCATTTTGTATCTACCTTTGCATCCATAAATACCAAACCAATTTCAGTATTCGTTAATAAAATTGTGAAGCAGCTGACAAGACAAGGCGTGGCCATTGGCTTTTTGTTGCTCATGCTCGTTAAAGCATGGGTTATGCCGCTATTGTACCTCGACTACGAGCTTCGCAAGGATTTTATCGTTGCCAATTTTTGTGTGAATAAAAACCGTCCTGAGCTAAACTGTGACGGCAAATGTTACCTTGCGGCCCGTTTGGCGGCTGTGCAGGAGCAGGAAGAAGAAAAAGCCCAGCGTGATTTTATGTTTAAGTTGCTGGAAAATATCACCGATTGTCGCCCGACGTTTTCGGCCCTTCTTCCCAAACCCAGCGTTGGAAATCTTCTGCCGATGATTTTTTCTGGGTACAAAAATCCTTTCATTGGCAATCCTGCCCTTGCCCCAATTTTTCATCCTCCCCAAACAGCCTGAGCCTGCTTTCTTTTTTCTGATTTTCTCTGTCTAAATTCTGAACAGGATTTGTATCCTTTGGGCTATGAAAAAACTGTTTGCAGGGTTTTTGGCACTAGGAATGGCTGCCTGCCAATCACCGCAGGCACCGGAGGTGGAAATTGAACCAAAACCGCTCTTCGAGCGTCCGGCTAATTTTCCAGAACCTGTCTTTTTGCTGGAATCCAATTCGCTCACACAAGCCGGATTTACCCTGGGCAAGACGCTGTTTTACGACGGCATTTTGTCTCGGGATAGCAGCATTGCCTGTGGCGAATGTCATCGGCAATACTATGGTTTTACGCATCATCTGCACGATTTGAGCCACGGCATCAACGGCCGGACGGGGCTTCGGAATGCCCTTCCGTTGCAAAACCTGGCCTGGTTGAGGTCTTTTCAATGGGACGGTTCTATCGAAAATCTGGAACAACAACCGATTTTTCCGATTGAACACCCGGACGAAATGGATGACAGCATGGAGAATGTGGTGCAAAAACTTCGCTCCGGCACAACCTATCCGGCTTTGTTCAAAGATGCATACGGAACAGAGGAAATCAGTTCGAAAAAAATGCTCAACGCGCTCACGCAATTCATGATGTCGATGGTGTCGGCTGATTCTAAATATGATCAGGTGCTACGAAGAGAAAAGGGCGTTGCTTTCACGGAAATGGAACAGCAGGGAATGCTTCTCTTTGAAGCCAAAGGGTGTGCAAACTGTCATTCCGGTGTTCTCTTTACCGATCAGAGTTTTAGAAATAATGGCCTTGCGCCCTTTGAACGAACCAAAGTTGTTTATGAGAACGGCGTGCCCCGGGTGGAGGTTGTGGTAGATGAGGGGCGTTTTCGGGTTACCGGGCTGCCTCAGGATCGGTTCAGGTTTCGGGTGCCGAGCCTTCGAAACGTGGAGGTAACGTTGCCCTACACGCACGACGGACGCTTTAAATCGCTCAGAGAAGTGCTCGACTTTTACAGCGATGGCGTGCAGGAAAGTCTAACACTTGATCCGCTGCTGCGGCCCAAAATGGCCGGTGGGCGGCCCGGAATCCCAATGAGTGAGGATGAAAAAACAAAGCTCATCGCATTTCTGAAAACTCTGACCGATCACACATTTCTGACCGATAAACGCTTTGCTGAGCCGGATGGATTTCCGGTACGGTAATGCACCAGTTATTTTTTTTATTAAAACATTAATTTTCAAGATCTTAAATAATGAATACTACTATAAATAGTCTGCTTTCCCTGTTTTTTTTAACTGCTTTATTGATTGCCTGTCAGGAATCAAATGTAGAGCCGCTTAACCCGAATGATAAAAACTCGGTGATTCTGGAATTCGACAATCGGGTAGGTGGTCAAAAAATGGCGCTTGGCGAAACTACCTACCGAAATGCTTCCGGAGAAGATTTTACGGTCACTCGCTTCAATTACTTCATCAGCAATGTAGCGCTGAAAAATGCGGAAGGCACCCTGGTGCGCTTTCCTGAGCAATATTTTCTGATTCGTCAGGCCGATCCCGCAACCTGGGAGGCTGAATTAAAGGATGTTCCCGTGGCCGATTATACTGAACTTACTTTTACCATTGGCGTGGATAGTGCCCGAAGTGCTTCCGATATCAGCGCCCGCACGGGTGTGCTCGACCCGGCTTCTTATGGGGAAGATGGCATGTACTGGTCATGGAATTCGGGATATATTTTTGTAAAAATGGAAGGAACTTCACCCGTCATTCCGCTGAATTCTGCGGGCAAAAGGGCCTTTGAACTGCACGTAGGCGGCTACGGTGGACGTGCTGCCGTGGCTCCAAACAATATCCGGACCGTGACATTACCAATGCAAAAAGCGACTGTTCGCAAATCGCTGACTCCTACGGTGCATGTGGTGGCCGATTTTCTGAAAGTATTCAATGGTCCAAATACCATCAAACTTGCCGAAACGTACAGCGTACATAACCCTGCGGCAGCGGGTCCGATTGCGGACAATTACAAAAACATGTTTTTGGTAGATCATGTACATAACGATTAATCGTTTGGCATCGGGAATGGGCTTCGGCCCGTTCCCGGCCAATTCGCTAATGATGTTCGGGTTGGTCGTCGGGCTATTGAGCGGATGTAGCCCTTCTGACGGACCACCTCCTGCGGAGCCGTTGTTTGAGGTGCCAGCCAATTTTCCGGCACCGACCTACGACCTAAGTAAAAACCCGATTACTCAGGAGGGCTTTGAGTTAGGTAGAGCGTTGTTTTATGATCCCATTCTTTCCCGCGATAGGACCATTTCGTGCGGCGAGTGTCACAGTCAGTCGTCGGGATTTACGCACCACGGCCACGATGTCAGCCACGGCATCGACGACCGCAAAGGAACCCGCAATTCCATGCCGGTTCAGAACATGGCCTGGGAATCGGAGTTCTTTTGGGATGGCGGCGTGGGCGACCTGGATTTTGTATCAATTGCACCCATTGAAAATCCCGTGGAGATGGATGAAAAAACGGGGAATGTTCTCGAAAAACTTCGGAAAAGTAAAAGCTATCCGGGCAAGTTCAAGAAGGCATTTGGTTCGGAAGAAATCACCACCGAGCGTTTTCTGAAAGCATTGTCGCAGTTTATGCTGACGCTCGTTTCGGCTGACTCGCGCTATGATAAATTTGTGCGGCAGGAAGGAGAAGTTTTTACCACAGACGAACGTGCCGGACTGACGATTTTTGAGCAAAAATGTGCTTCATGCCATGCAGGAGCCCTTTTTACGGATGGTTCTTATCGAAACAACGGTCTGCCGATTCAAGGTGTTAAGGATTTGGGACGCTACCGCATCACGGAACAGCAAACGGATCGGTATCGGTTTCGGGTGCCTGGCTTGCGCAACGTGGCCGTTACCGCACCCTACATGCACGATGGCCGCTTTTATACCCTTGAAGCCGTCCTGGATCATTACGAAAGGGGCGTACAAAAAACCGAAAATCTGGATAGGCTTCTACAAAAAAATGACCGACCAGGTATTCCACTTTCATCCGAAGAAAAGCGCCAGCTCATTGCATTTTTACATACGCTTACGGATCAATCATTTTTACAAGATACACGCTTTGCGGCACCCTGAACAATGAAAAATACAGGAATTTTACTACTTCTACTGGGCGTTTGTATGGCGGCTCCGCTGCGCGCTTGTGATGTCTGTGGTTGTGCCAACGGTGGGGCTTACTATGGGCTCATGCCGCAGTCCAATCGGGCGATGGTTGGGGTACGTTATACGCATCAGTCGTTTGTAACGCATGCCGAAAGTCAGTATTTGCGTACGTCGGAAACCTTCCAAAGTACAGAACTTTATGGGCGTTTTTTTCCCCTCAAACGGGTTCAGGTATTGGCGTCTTTGCCCTATCGCTTCGATCAACAGTCAACTACTTCGGGCCTGAAAAAACAGCAGGGATGGGGCGATGCTACTGTACTGATGCACTACAATGTACTGAATACTTTTATGGATAGTGAGAAAAACCGTCGGTTCAACCACAGCCTTTTGCTGGGCGGTGGGGTGAAAATCCCTACCGGAAAGTTTCGGTACGATGAGTCTAATCCGCTTGTGGTAGCCAATGCCAATTTTCAACCCGGCACCGGCAGCACGGATCTTATTCTGAATGCATTTTATACCCTCACTTTTGCGCAATGGGGGCTGTCGGCGGTGGTCTCACAGAAAGTTAATTCTACGAATGACCTGGGCTACAAATTTGGCAATCAACTGGCAGGAAATCTGGATATTTTCCGAACATTCACGCTCGGAACAGCCACCCTTATGCCCCACATAGGTGTGTATGCAGAGCATGCCCGGCAGAGCACCGAGGCCGAAATCAGGATTCAGGAAACGGGTGGACATTTAGTTAATGCAACCGCCGGAGTTTCTATGTTTACCAACCGCTGGACTGCCGGACTCAGCCTGCAAAAACCAATGGTACAGGAGCTTTCTAATGGGCATGTTGTAAGCAAAGGACGTGGTCAGGTACAGATCGCCTGGCTGTTCTGAGTGAAGATTTTTTAATTTATTTATAAAATACTAATAATCAATGTGTTAAATAGTACTCTTTTGTTCCAGAGCCATTTTTTGAAAACTAAAATTATGATTTACCGAAATACAATTTTACTCCTGCCAATACTACTTTTGGGCGCATGTACCAATACCGAAAAACAGCAGGTCGAAACGCTGGAAAAGCAGGTCATGATGATTCATGATGCGGTAATGCCCAAGATGGGTGAACTCATGCGGCTGCACAAAAAAACCAGTCAAAAAGTAGCCGAAATGGATAGTTTGTTGCTGCTCACTCCGGCTGATTCCGCACTCACGGCTACCCGGACGCAGGCGCTCGAACTTAGCCTGCAACTCAAAAAAGCCGACGAAGGCATGATGGGGTGGATGCATCAGTATCGGGCCGACTCTCTGAAAGCTCTCCCGACCCCGCAGGCGATTGAGGCCTACACGAAGGAAAAAGAAAAAATAGAAAATGTAAGTGAGCAGATGTTGAAAAGCATTGCCGAAGCAAAAGCTTTTGTTGAAAAGTAATAATATCGCCTTCGTAAACTAGTATTCAGGGAGTAAAAATCACATAGAAGAAACGTGAATTCAGCCTCATAGAGGCTTACCGTTTGTAGAAAAGTTCGCTTGTGAATTACCTTTAAGCTCCGTTAGGAGCGGACCAATTGCCATACAAAAGGGCCGCTCCTATCGGAGCTCACAATCCTTTAATAGGAAACGTATCTACAAATCTCATGCTATACTAATAGGCATCTACCGTTTGGTCACATCTCCACCACCCGACGTACTTCTGAGCACCTTTTTTGGATTCCCCGAGTAGTACACACTTGCCCCGCCGGAGGCACGAGCCGTCAGTTCCATGTCAGCATATACGTATGCATCCGAGCCACCCGAAGCCTCCACCACGACGAGGTCGGCGCGGAGCTGTCCGGCTTTGATATCGCTGCCGCCCGAGGCCGTAGCTTTGACAGACTGCGCCAGGCCTTTAAGGTAAGCATCAGATCCGCCCGAACTGGAAACCGTCAGATTTTTTACATCAAGTTCAAGCCTGATGTCGCTGCCTCCTTCGGCAATGCAGCTCATTTTTTCGGCGCGCAAAACACCCTCAGAGTACACGTCCGCACCTCCTGACGCATGCAAACGTTGGAGAGTACGCACAGTCAGGTGAACTTTCAGGTTTTGGGTTCTGATAAAGTTTCTGCTTAAAGAAATCCTAAGTTCGCCGTTGTCCAGGTCAGTAGTAATAAATTCGAGAATGTTTTCGTCAGCTTCCAGAACGAGTACTTCCTGACTTCCCTGTTTGATATACAAGTCAATGCCTTTATCTATTCGTACCTCGCGCACCCCGCTGATGGGGCGGCGTTCTTTTTGAATTCGGCCATTGCCTTTCAAACCGCTAAGCTGAGCATGGGCCGCAGATAAAAAATTAACCCACAGTAAGAAAACCAGTAAAAGACGAGAGTTCAGCATGAGGAAAATTGTTTAGGATTGATAACACAACCGGAAGATGTAAAAATTGGACGGTAAGTTGCGTGGGCGTTTTATTTTTTGGTAAAAAGGTCCGGGTAAAACGACAGATGCGTTAGTTCGTGGGTTCACATTCCGCTACTCCGCTTTTTCTTCGTAACTTTGTGAGTTGACTTACAGTCAGGATGCCTTTGTATACAGGTACAAGCATCCTATTTACCTTGAATATTAACAGAAAACCGGGCAATTGGCCCTGAATACACATGTTTGAAAACTTACAGGACAAACTTAATACTGCTTTTCGTACCCTAAAAGGGAAAGACCGTATCTCGGATATTAACGTGGCGGCTACTACCAAAGAAGTGCGGCGGGCGCTTGTGGATGCTGACGTGAACTTCAAGGTAGCCAAGGACATCACCGACCGCATCAAGGATAAAGCCATTGATCGGAAGATTCTGATTTCGGTGGAGCCGGGGCAAATGTTTGTCAAGATTGTGCAGGAAGAGCTGACCGAACTCATGGGCGGTAAAGCCGAAAGCATCAACATCAAGGGCGACCCGGCGGTGGTTTTGATCGCTGGTTTGCAGGGTTCCGGTAAAACTACCTTCTCAGGGAAATTGGCCAGTATGCTCAAAAAACAAGGACGGAGTGTACTGCTTACCGCTTGTGACGTGTATCGTCCCGCGGCGATTGAGCAGCTGAAAGTACTCGGTGAGCAGATCGGAGTAGAAGTATATGCTGAACCCGATAATAAAAATGCGGTAGATATTGCTACGAATGCAATGGCTTATGCCCGAAAAATGGGCAAGAAAATCGTGATTGTGGATACGGCCGGACGCCTTGCCGTGGATGAAGTCATGATGCAGGAAGTGGCCGACATTAAAGCAGCCGTAAAGCCAACCGAGATTCTGTTTGTGGTCGATTCGATGACCGGGCAGGATGCCGTAAATACCGCTAAAACCTTTAACGAACGTCTCAACTTTGACGGAGTTGTACTGACCAAGCTCGACGGTGACGCACGCGGTGGGGCAGCGCTGTCGATTCGACAGGTAGTTGAGAAACCCATAAAGTTTATTAGTACTGGCGAAAAAATGGAAGCGCTCGATGCCTTCTATCCCGACCGGATGGCAAGCCGGATCTTGGGCATGGGCGACGTGGTTTCGCTGGTAGAACGCGCGCAACAGGCGTTTGATGAAGACGAAGCCAAGCGAATCAACGCAAAAATGCGTCAGAATAAATTCGATTTTGACGACTTTTTGGGGCAGTTGCAGCAAATCAAAAAGATGGGAAATGTGAAAGATCTCATCGGGATGATTCCGGGCATGGGCAGTGCCATGAAAGATCTTGACATTGATAACGACTCATTTAAACCGATTGAAGCTATTATTCAGTCGATGACCAAAGCAGAACGTGAAACCCCCGAGCTGATTGACGGCAGCCGCAAAAAACGAATTGCCAATGGTAGCGGAACTTCCATTCAGCAGGTCAACAATTTGATCAAACAATTTGATGAAATGCGCCGCATGATGAAGAAAATGAATACGATGCAGGCCCCGGCAGCGATGAAAAAAGCGCTGCGCCGTTGAGCTACCGTTTTCAAACTCTCTTTGTTAAACTTATCCTTCTATCTGCCTCCGGGGACCTTCTGGTCTTCGGAGGTTTTTATTCCCGGTTATGAAAAAAACAAGCGTACTTTTCTTTCTCTTTTGGGTGTTTTCGCAAGGTGTTTTTGGGCAGGCATCGGTAGGTTATTTTCCGTGGAGCGGCCTGCTGAGCGTCAGCACCAATCCGCGTTATGCCGTTTGGCTTGATACCCGCTTTCAGACCAACTCGCTGTTTAGCAGCCTCAGTGTAGACCTGCTCCCGATGATTAACCTCAAACGGGGCGAGATAGTGCAGGTGTATGCGGGCGGCGGTCTGCGTGTCAACCCGCTGTATCGAATTGCCGATCCGGATGCAGCCCTGATAACGGTAGATGGCTACTCGCTGAACGCAGGCGTTCGGATTTCGCCCTTTGCCCAAAACCGGGGTATTCAACTGGCTTTTGAACTGAATCCTTACGTAAAAGATGATTTTGCCAGTGGTGTTCTGAAAAGTCATCTGGGATTGGTTTATGCTTTTCGTGGGAGGAAGAAGGAGTAAGTAATTATTTCCACTTTGGTAAATTATGAGAATGTAAGTAATTGAATTCACAGCGGTACACCAATGCACACTGTTTGTAGCTGATTATTGAAAAATATAGCCTCTAAGTTCTGATGGGAGCCTTTTGAGAGAATCATTATCTCACAATTTTTTAGCTGTCAGCCCGTCACACTTTCGAAGGAGGTATTCCTATTCAGAATATCCTGTGCAGGTAGCCTGGTTAAGCAAAAACATTCTTTAAAAAAAACTTCCGAAAAAATAGCAAGCGTAAAAGGCTGCTTACCAGGCATCTTTTGAGGTTGGAATTGGAGTACTAAACGTTTCTTTCCAATGATTTTGAACCTGAAAGGTTAGGAGTTTTGAGAAGTGATTAGATCTGGGGAATTAAAAAATCTCCAAAAGACCGTATATATCAGATGTATAGAATGCTTCAATTTCAGGTTTCCTACTATGCATAGTATGAGCAATCGATTGAGTAGAAGCATTGCCGATACGAAGAATTATGACTTTGGGAGGAGGACCATATAGGTTAGGAAATCTTTAAAATCTTCATCAAATGTAATAATCAGGTAGCTGTTTTGCCGGGCATATTCCCAAATACCTCGATCTGAGGCAGGAACAGGTAAATTAGTGCGGCTTACATGCAGGCAGCCGGGGAATATCTCTGCAAGTTTTTTTACAATCCGATACGAAATGTTATCATCGAATAGCAACTTCATATCCTCGATATCAGTATTTTGGTGCTTTCTTCCCGATATGCCGCAAATGTGAGTGCAGCCAAAATGTCCTCTCGGGAGAGTGAAGGGAAATCTTCCACAATCTCTTCGGTACTCATTCCACTAGCTAGCCAACCGAGCACATCCTGTACCGTGATGCGGGTACCTTTGATGCATGGTTTCCCAAACCGAACTTCGGGATTAATGCTGATTCGTTCCTGAATTTCTTTCATCTGATTACTCTTTAACCAAAGATACGCATTTTCAAATCTTTGGGGAAGTTGAGGAAATATCTTTGAAAGGCGGCGAGACCGATCCATAAAAACTTACCCAACAAACCCCGGCTGTTCATGAAACAACCGGGGTTTATTAGTTTAAAAGTCTTAAAAATCAGAACGTTTATTCGGGTTAATTCAGGCTGCTAAAAATCCCTTTTTCAAGGTCAGAAGCTTTTCCAAATTGTTTCAGTGCTTCCTGGAACACATTATCCATAGAATTTAGTACCTGAAAAACCTCGTTGTTAAGGCCGTCTTTGCGCATCCTTCCCCATTGATATCGGCCAACGAGTGCTTTGGTTTGCGCCAGAATGAGTGGTTTTGATCGGTTCAATTCTTTTTCATTCAGTTTGATCCCTGCTTTTGACGCATCCTGTACAAGCGCTTTTACCATAGCGTCAGTTACCTTGAAATTATCAAGAAATGCCTGGAACGTCAGTTTGTCCAGAGATTTTTTATTTTCATCTACGTAGCGAAGCGCATATTCCCGAATAATATTTTTGGCATATAGCTCAAACAAAAACTTGCTGTTCATGCTCGTATCGCGGGGTACGAATACATCGGGCATAATGCCGCCACCGCCGTACACGAGTCGTTTTCCATCGGTTTGGTAGCGCAGGGTGGAGTCAAATTTAATGCTATCCGCGCTGAAATATTCCCCGCTATTGAAACGGTCCGACAAATCTTTATTGTAGGTGTCGCCTTTGCCCCGCTCGTAGGGTTTCTGAATGCTGCGCCCGCTCGGCGTATAGTAGCGGGAGATCGTCAGGCGGAGCTCAGAGCCGTCAGACAATTTGATTGGCATTTGAACCAGACCTTTTCCAAACGTACGCCGCCCCACAAGTAGTGCCCGGTCGTGGTCCTGCAGCGCACCGGCCACAATTTCGGAAGCAGAAGCACTGCCTTCATCAACCAGCACAATGACCGGACCTTCTTCAAACATTCCGTCTATTTTTGCATTTGTTTTGCGGTCAAATCGGGTATCTTTTCCGTCGGTATATACCAGCAATTTATTGCCTGAGATCAGCTCATCGGCCATGCTTGTGGCTTTTTCCATATAACCACCCGGATTTCCGCGCAAGTCCAGAATCAATTTTTTCAGTCCGCTGTTTTTCAAAGAGCCCAGTGCTGTTTTGAACTCGTCGTAGGTAGTTTCAGAAAAACGGCTTACTTTAATATACCCAATTTCCTGGTCGACCATGTAAGCCGCATCCACAGAGTAAGTCGGAATGCGGTCGCGTATGAGCGCAAAATCAATGCCTCCTTTCATACCCCGACGGCCTACGTGAAGTTTCACTTCTGAGCCACGCTTGCCACGCAACAGCTTGTAAACCTTAGCATTAGTAACGCCCGGTCCCGAAAGTATTTCATCATTCACTTTCAGGAGTTTATCTCCACTCTGAATACCTGCGGCTTCGGAAGGACCACCGCTGAGGGGTGTTACTACATAAACAGTGTCGTTATATATATTAAACTCAATACCAATTCCGTCAAAACCTGATTCCAGTTGTGAGCGGGCCGACGTAGCTTCTTCGCTATTAAAATAGGCTGTGTGCGGATCCAGTTTTTCCAGCATTTTATGAATTGAAAAATCAACGAGCTCGTCCGTATTCACTGAATCGACGTAGTTATTTTGTACCAGCATGAGCACTTCTCTGAACTTAGCGTAGCCTTTGGCTGCATCCGTAAGTTTTTTCCCGCCACTAAAAAATGTTGCGCCCAGCAACATGCCGGCGGCGAGTGTCAGGCTCAAAATAATCGGAAGACGCACAATTGCACGTGGGTTTTGAATTGGATTTTCAGGAACAGATTGTTTCATCGAGCGTTTCTCAGTCAGGTTCAGCTAGTATTTTATTGAAAATAGTTCCTTAGTTTAACGTAAGGGAGTAACAATTCGTTGCGCAAAAATCGGACACTTTTTTGTGTCTGAAATGTTGTTTTTATAAAACAGATTTTTTTGCAGCCATAGTTGCAAATATATCAATTGCCTCCGGATTTCGCAGGGTATCGCGACTCACCACCCGCTCGGGGAGCTGCCCCATCAGGATTTTTTTAATCGGAGTTTCCAGCTTCTTTCCACTGATTGTGTATGGTACATCCAGCACTTCCTCAATACGATCGGGTACGTGCCGGGGACTAAATTGGGAACGAAGCGTATCGTTTATTTGGGTTTTCAGTTCTGTGGTCAGGTTTCCGGGCTGCGCCAGGACTACAAACAGGGGCATATCGCCACTGCCGTCTTCCTGTTCCAAATAGACCACAAGGCTATCTTTTATTTCAGGAATTTTTTCCAAAGCGCTATAAATTTCGGCGGTTCCAATCCGAACGCCTCCGCGGTTGAGGGTGGCGTCGGAACGACCAAAAATGATGACCGAGCCACGGGGCGTAATCTTAATCCAGTCGCCGTGCCGCCAAACACCGGGATAGGTTTCAAAGTAACTGTTACGGTAGCGCTGATCGTCGGGATCATTCCAGAAATATATTGGCATGGAAGGCATTGGCTGTAAAATCACCATTTCGCCCACTTGATTACTAACCGGCGTGCCTTCTTCGGAATAGGCTTCCAGCTTACAGCCCAGCATCCGACATTGAATCTCACCCGCATAAACTGGCAGTAGCGGGCAGCCTCCCACAAAAGCGCTGCATACATCTGTGCCCCCACTGAGCGAAATCAGCCATACATCGCGGCTGATGTGTTCATAAATCCACTCGTAGGCTTCGGCCGTGAGTGGGGAGCCTGTGGAGCCAATGGTTTGCAGGTGTTTCAGGCGCTCGGTAGGTACAGAAAGGTTGGCTTTTCGACAGGCAATAAAATAGGCCGCACCTCCACCAAAGTGATTGATACGAGCTTTTTCGGCAAAAGTCCAAAGTACCTGTAACGTGGGGAAAGCCGGTGCACCGTCGTACAGGACGAGCGTGGCGCCGGTCAGTAAAGATGCCAGAGAATAATTCCACATCATCCATCCAGTGGTCGAATACCAAAAATAGCGGTCGCCGGGCTTGACGTTCTGATGGAAAGTCAGTGCCTTCAAATGTTCGAGCAGGCAGCCACCCACGCTGTGGGTAATGGCCTTGGGCGCTCCCGTCGTGCCGGAGGAATAAAGAATCCAAAGCGGATGGTCAAAGGGCAAGGGTTCAAAGTCAAGCGCTGTGGTTGGACTATGCAGGATGTCCTCCCACGAGACGGTTCCATCGAGGCTCGCGTCTTTGTCGAGGTAAGGGACCAGTACTGATAATTCTACGGAGGGGAGTTTTTTGATAAGTTTTTGAAAATCAGAAATCTTATCAAAAGTTCGGCCATTGTACTGATAGCTGTCGGCCATGAGCAGCACTTTGGGTTCAATTTGAAAAAAACGATCCAGAATACTGGCTTCGCCGAAGTCCGGTGAGCACGACGACCACACTGCGCCAACGGACTGCGTGGCCAGAAACGCCACTACTGCCTGCGGAATGTTGGGCAGCACAGCCGCTACCCGGTCGCCCCGCTTAACACCCCGCCGCCGGAGCCATGTAGACACGGCTGCCACTTGTTTTTCGAGTGTGTCCCAGGAAATTTCCTGTAACGAATGACGTTCAGATTGAAACACGAGGGCGGGTCGATCGCGGGTTTTGTGTCGAAAAATATGCTCGGCGTAGTTGAGCGTTGCCCGCGAAAACCAACGGGTATGCAACATGTCGGCTTCGGTACGCTCCATGACCGTGAAGTAGGTGTCGTGCGATTTGATTTGAAAAAAATGCCAGAGACTTTCCCAGAAATCTTCGACATCAGTCACCGACCATTCCCACAGATCGTGATAACTTCGGAAAAAGAGTCCTTTTTTTACAAAAAGCCAATCCATATATTTTTTTAAAACAGACTGCTCCATGAGCGCTCTTCCCGGTTTCCAGAGAGGAGTAGACGGCATCGATACGGGCATACGGTTTAGGGGATAAAGATGATCCTGAATTCTATTTACAAACAGTTCTTTTGCCAAAGAATTCCGGCTATAATTTCAGTAAGTACTAACGTGGTTTATGAGAATTTAGGATAAAAAAATGTAGAAAATTATTCATTTAAAAAAATACCGTACCTTTGTGCTCCATTTAAAAAAGAGTTCATAATTTTCTGATAGTCAGACCCATTCTTTCCTTCATTGGCCTTTATTCTACTCATTTTTTAAAAATCAGGAAGTACATACCAAAAATTTGGCAAGAGGAACTTACAATCCAGTAGCGATACTGCATTCCTATGAAAAAACAAAATGATTCTCCCAAAGGCGCCCGTGGTGCGCGCCCTTCTTTTCATGACCGAAAAGAAAAACCAACGTCTGGCAAAGACCGCTCAGACTCAACTAATTCTTTTGGCGATTCGCCCCGTAAATACTCCGGCGCTCCGGATCGGGAACGTACCATGAGGCCCAGGCGTACGCCGGCTGAAAAGCTTTTTAATAAACCCAGCATCAAAAAGTCGGCGCTAGATAAACTAAGAACGGACGTCGAACGACCCACGCGTCGTTTTGAAAAAGAAGACCGTGGACCCCGTCCTGATTTTGACAAAGCCCGTGGCGAGTTTCGTCCGCGTCTGGAAGAACCCGGTAAGGAACGCCCGTTTCGTCGTTTTGAAAAAGACGAGCGTGGACCCCGTCGTGAGTTCGACAAGCCTCGTGGAGAATTTCGTCCGCGTCGGGAAGATTCCGGCAGCGACCGCCCGGCCCGTAGCTTTGGCAAAGACGAGCGCGGTCCGCGTCGTGAGTTCGACAAGCCCCGTGGAGAATTTCGTCCGCATCGGGAAGATTCCAGTAGCGACCGCCCGGCCCGTAGCTTTGACAAAGACGAGCGCGGTCCGCGTCGTGAGTTCGACAAGCCTCGTGGAGAATTTCGTCCGCGTCGGGAAGATTCCGGCAGCGACCGCCCGGCCCGTAGCTTTGACAAAGACGATCGCGGTCCGCGTCGTGAGTTCGACAAGCCCCGTGGAGAATTTCGTTCGCGTCGGGAAGATTCCGGCAGCGACCGCCCGGCCCGTAGCTTTGACAAAGACGAGCGCGGTCCGCGTCGTGAGTTCGACAAGCCCCGTGGAGAATTTCGTCCACGTCGGGAAGAATCCGGCAGCGAGCGCCCGGCCCGTAGCTTTGACAAAGGTACTTCGGTAAAACCTAGCGATAGAAAGCGTGAGGAAGGAACGGGCGAAGGAGAAAGCCGTCGGGTAGGAAAGTTTACACAGCCTCCCCGCTACGATTTTAGTGAGTATCAGGATAAGAAAAAGAAGCATAAAAAAAACACCGACGATGATGTCATGCGGCTTAACCGCTACATTGCCAACGCCGGGATTTGCTCGCGCCGCGAAGCCGACGAACTCATTGAGTCCGGGCAGATTACCGTAAATGGTAAGGTTGTGAATGAAATGGGCTACAAGGTAAAGCGTTCGGATACAATAAAATACGGAAAAAAAGTCTTGAATCCGGAACGGATGGTTTATTTATTGATCAATAAACCGAAAGACTATATCACTACTACGGAAGATCCGGAGGAGCGCAAAACCGTACTTGATTTGATCGACGGCGCCTGTCAGGAGCGGATCTATCCTGTGGGCCGCCTCGACCGAAATACGACCGGACTCCTGCTATTGACAAACGACGGTGAATTGGCCGAGAAACTAACGCATCCATCCGGAAATGTCAAGAAGATTTATCAGGCAGAACTCGACCGACCCATCACAACCGAAGATTTTGAAGCCATGAAAGCTGGTTTTGAACTGGAAGACGGCTTTATCAAACCCGATGAAATTGGGATTGTAACACCTGACGCTATGGTCGTTGGCCTGGAAATCCACAGTGGCCGAAACCGGATTGTACGCCGGATGTTCGAAAACTTTGGCTATGAAGTCAAGAAGCTGGATCGGACGGTCTTCGCCGGCCTGAACAAGAAGGATTTACCCCGTGGAAAATGGAGATTTTTGAGTGAAAAAGAAGTGGTGAAGCTGAAATTCATGCTGTAAACAAACAACAGCTACTGCTGATTAGTGCTTGCTTGTAATTTTCTGAGAGACAAAGAACTGAGCTTTGCATACGACTAAAAAGTGTTGATAGTTCCATGTTCTTGACGTCTCCCGGATTGGTATTTTTTGAGAAATTGATGATGTATTGAAAATTTTGGCATGGTGTTTGTTGGTTGTAGATTGTTTCTGTAAGGTTACCCCAAAAGCATAATATTTTTAAAAAGTTATAGTGGAATATAGCTATATATGGCTTATTTAGATAGAAGTACTAGTCCTGCAAATAGTTTTTTATAACTAGAAGTCGTTTTTTTGGAAACTTGGGTAATTGTGCTGGAAATCCCAAAAAAATACTAAAAATCGTGCCAATTTTTTGGTAGATCAGAATATAAGATAATAGTGTGTGTATAGTGCGGAACAGGGCATGGAGTTTCTCCGTGCCCTATCTTGTTTTCAGGGGTATTGGGAATTCATAAGGAGTTTGATTTTTGCAAACGTTTGTGCATAGCTCATCAAAAGAGCCATAACGAACCATGGAAAGAACAAGAACTGCCCGCCAGTAAGGTTGCTTTCAAAGTAAGGGATGATGAGGAGAGGAATAAAAAAGAGGTACTTACTGGAAAAGTATCGCAGATAAATAAAGAGCGGTCGAAAGACGATTAGATACAGGAAGAATGAAAAGACGATTATGCCTGATCCAAAGAGAACTTCCAGGTAAGAGTTGTGATAGCCTGACCAACCTGAAATAGTTTTTATACGTTCCTTATTGAACATTCCAATTCCTGTCAGCCATAGATCGGGTGTTTCATTAAAATGATCTATCATCGAAGTGGATAGGTTGGCGCGTGGTTCTCCTTTTTCCTGCTGTGACTTGGTTTTTTCAAAACGTGCATTCAGCGCTGACTTAGGATCGTTTAATAAATAAAATACCAATGTAATGGGCAATACTGAAAGTATTAATTTCTGATAGAGAGGAACTTGTTTGTACATGATAAGAAATACAAGACTAACCAAAGCAAGACTTAGCCAGGAAGTACGGTTGCCTGAAATGAGTGCGAGATAGGCAGCAATAGCACTAAAAACAATCAACAGGATTCGTCGCCAAACGGGTAAGGAAACGTTCCGAAGCAAATCCATGCTCGTGAGTAAAAATATAGTTCCAGACCAACCATAGTGATTAGACACAAAGGCAGATTCTTCGTTTTCAGCAGAAACAAAATATATGTTTGTATCTGTCAGGCTACCACCAGTTATAAAAAAACTTATGATGGGAATAAAGTAAATCCAATTGATAATGTCCAGGAAAGCATGAAGTACTTCACGAATCGAATAACGCAATAGCAACGCACCCATAGAAAAAGCAACGTACAAAAATGGAATGATAAATGTTAACACCCCCAGGATGGAGTTTAGGGGGTTAGCCGATAGAAGAGCAAAGGCAATAAAAATCAGGCTCAAAGCCGCAAGCGGTTGCAGATAATGGGATAGTAGTTTTAACAGAGTGTTGTTCTCTTTTAACAAATAGAAGATTGAAATCAGGAGAAAAGAATATTTCAAATACCGCATAGGTGTTACACTAGCCATGCCCGTGAGCACCCCAAGCGCATAGCCAAATATGACCAGCGCCATATTGAAAGACAGCAGCCAAAACAGCGGATGCCGAATAACGGAATCGGGCGGCGTTGCAGAACTCAAAGGGATAGTATTTCTAAAAAGGTGTCGAACATCCTGTATGGGCTAAAATTCTGAACTTGCTGATAGGCATGAACGATTTTCTGAGTTCGGATAGTTTCCTGCGTGAGGCATTCTTCAATTGCAGCCGCTAATGCAACGGCATTGTTTGGCTCCACCAGCCATCCGCATCGTCCGTAATCGAGTACTTCCGGAATGCCCCCGACCCAGGTTGAAACCACCGGAACTCCCTGTGCCATAGCTTCCAGATTGGCCACGCCTAATGCTTCTTTTTGCGAAGGAACACAAAATAGATGTGTGTTTGCCAAAAGACGTTGAACATCGGCTTGTGGTATTTTTCCTAAAAAATGGCCTTCTACATTTGAAATTGTCGCTACTCGGTTCATAATCCGTTCTTTGTCTGATTGATTAGGGCCTATCAGGGTAAGTGTAAAACGGAAAGGAAGCAGTGAGAGTGCTTCCAGGAGCGTAAAAAGTCCACCTCGAACATAATCGTTTTTCACGAAAAGTATCTGAATTGGTTCAGAAGGAGAAATCTTTTTTGGAGAAGGGCCTTCAACCAAAGGAAGCTCAACGGCTTTGTATAGTCGATGCACTTTGTGGGCAGGCAGGCGATAGGCCTTTTCCAGGGTAGTTTTTAAATAATCAGAATTTACAATAATTGCGGGTGCCCGCTTTGCCATGAGCTTTTCGCTCTGATGAAACAACCAACGTTTGATCCGAATAAATAAGGATTTTTCCTGCCTCACAGCAGCTATTGCGTTATTGTCGTCGTTAATCATTCCGATGGTACGTTCAAACCGATAGGCACTCCAAAGTCCCACGAGGGCATGATTATAGACCAGCACATCAAACGGAAACCGGGCACGAATGCGCATCGCCTCCCGGTGGTACGCCCACATGCGAATAAATTGACTGACAGGAGATTTTTTCCAAAAAGTTGGAAGTTTTACCTTGTGAACGTTGGGTCGAGGTGTTTGAATGTCTTCGGTCAGAATGTGTAATTCGTGCGCAGGATAGAGCGCATTGATTTGTAAAATCAAATGGGCAAATTTGACCGGACCGTTTTCTATAATTTCAAAAACATTGGTACAAAAAAGTATTTTCATGAGATTAAACTACATATCATGCGCCAGATGAAGGCGTTCTTCTACCTTCTCCCAGGTATAAGCTTGCCTGATTTCTTCCTTAAATGTAAATGTATTTCGCTTTTGTAACAGCTGTTGGGCTAGAATTTGGTAGTTCGTTACTTCATATGAAGGAATCACGTGTCCAAGTTGCAACTCCGTTACAAATGCCGATACCTTTACTTCCGCATTTATAATTACGGGCGTACAGGTCTGAATGGCATCGTAGATTTTATTTGGGCTGGCGTTAATATTATTATCGTTTATGGGCGCATATACACATAAAATGTAATCGGCAACCTGAGCAGCTTTGTTGAGCGCTTCTGCCTGAGGTATCACTCCTAACCACCGCACGCGCGGGTGCTGCGTAAGTTCACGCGAGGCGTCGTCGGTGAGCCAGCCAGCCATCCATACGGTCAGTGCCGGATCAGCAGCAAGGAGTCCTGCGATGGTTTGCGTGCCTCGCAATTCACCCAACCAGCCAAAATACATGACCCTAAGTCCGGCAGAGCGTTCTTTTAGAGGAAGTTGAGCCAGTCGGTATGGGTAATTCGGGACAATGCGGGCGTTTTTTTTTAGAAAATCAGGAAGAAGTTCAAGCCTGTTTTCGTCAGTCACGAGTGCCTGATGCAGGGGTGCATACACGATTTTTTTCAGCCAGGCCAATTGATTTCCGGGCCGATTCTTTCGCAGGAAAATAGAGTCGAAGATATCAAGTACAACCCGCTTTTGAAACCATAAAAATGGCCAAAAAATGATCAGTTGCGGTTCATTTATTACATGTACTGAGTGGTAGCGGCGACTGACAAGTAAATAAATGCCAGTAACAATATAGCGTAGCAAAGTCGAAACAGCCTTCCGAGAGCCTTCCACGAAGACCAGCTTTTCTACATGGATTTCGGCATAGCACTGCGACCGCTCTCCCAACGCCAGCAGGGTTACGGATGCTTTTTGACTCAGCGTGCGCAGCTCCTTGTTTACCCGCATATCGCTGCCATCATTAAAAGAAAGATATAGGATGGACGGCTTCATGAATCAGCGGGATTTGTGTCAGACCATGACTTGGGGAAAAAAGGCAGGATGACTTCAATCAATGCCCAAATCAGTAGCAGGTAGTTGCCGTACATATAGGCCTGAATGGGTGGATAGTAGGGCGCAAAGCCAATGACGGTAATAGTGCTTGCTGCAAGTAGCCAATATTTTCTTTTATATAGTAGAAATACAAAATATAAGAACCCTGTGGCAGCCAAAAAATAGTTAAGCCAATCAGGAGCTTTGTTTATATATCCTAAACTAAATGCACCAAAAAAATACACGACACTATTTTTTATAAGTAGAAAAGGATGCTGTTTCCACGCTGAAAGATAGGCCTGACGAGTAAGCATATGGTAGGTGTTTTGGACCTTGGGTTCAAAGTAATTTCCTCCCGTTGATGCGTTGAGTAGCTTGCCCGTGTTTTCCTCAAAAAGTGCATAACCCGACTCATCACTTAGTTTTATGCCAGTCGGATTTGAGTATCCGCCTATACCAACATACATGGTGTGCCAGGGGTTTTTTTGATTGGGAACATAAAGGAATGTTACCGTTGTAATAAAAAATATCGTATATCCCAAAGCTCTTGCTTTTGGCCCAAACCGATACAGAACAAGCAGGCAGAACAGGCAAATAAAAAGGGTCGTAGGCCGGGCTAGTAAAACCAAAGGGAGGGTCAGGAAAAGAACTGCCCAGCCGAATTTTGCCCGAATGCCCAAGGCCCCGAATAGTAGCCAAAAGGACGGAATTGCCTGCCAGAAGTAATAGTGATTGAATATGACGAATCTCAGAATCAGTGGATTGAGTGCATAGAACCCAAAGAATAACATTCTGAATCCCATCGGTAGTCCTGGTGCTGTAAATACACAGATACAAAGAAGGCTGTGCACGAGACATTGCAGCAGTATTATCGCCAGCTGATTTCCCGCCCAGGGGAAAAGTAGTGTGGCCGCTTTGATCAGGTATGGGTAGCCAATTGGGTCGTAGATATAGGGCTGAGTATTTGTGCTTTGCGCAAAATGATAGGCATCTTCCTGCACCACATTGTCCAAGGATTTGAATCTTAAAACATCTTCCAGATCAATCAAAAACGTCCGTTCACCGGGTTGGAGATGTTGGGCTGCTGACAGAAACGGGCCCATCCAATTGGTACTCATGCGCTGACTTCGCCAGAAAAAAAACGATGCGTATATGGCGCCGGCCAATAGGAAAATGGCCACGACATACATCAGAACGTTTCGTTGGGAAGCTATAAAAGAAGACATTTTGTTCATAGAAAAGAGGGTGCCTGGCTTAAAAATGATACAATGCGCTGACTGGCAAAGCCATCGCCATAGGGGTTGACCGGCACGGTAGCTAAGTGGTTTTGCCACATCTGCTGTACGGCGGCCACAATGCGCTCTCGATGAGCCCCTACCAGCTGCACCGTTCCCGCTTCCACCGCTTCGGGGCGCTCTGTGGTATCACGCATGACCAGCACCGGTTTGCCCAGCGAAGGGGCCTCTTCCTGTACACCTCCTGAATCTGTGAGGATAAGCCAGCTATGTTTCATGGCAAAAATAAAATCCGGATACTCGAACGGTGCGGTCAAATATACGTTGGGAATTTCGGTCAGCCGGGCCTGTACAGGCTGCTGCACGTTTGGATTGAGGTGTACGGGATACACAATGGCAAGTTCTGGATAGGTAGTAGCCAGCACCCGAATAGCTTCGGTAATCTGTTCAAAGCCCTCCCCGAAATTTTCCCGGCGGTGACCAGTTACAAGCAGCACACGACGGTCCAGAGTAAATGCTTCCTGAACGGCTTTGGGGACTTTCAAAGAGAAGCCCCGTACTTTATTGGTAGCCCATAGCAACGCATCAATCACCGTGTTGCCGGTCTGGACAATGCGGTCGGCGCTTACCCCTTCTTTGAGCAGATTGTCTACGTTACGTTGGGTAGGGGCAAAGTACGCCGTTGCCAGGCGGTCGACGAGCAGGCGGTTGGCTTCTTCGGGAAACGGCGCCTGCAAGTTTCCTGTTCGCAGGCCTGCTTCTACGTGGCCTACCTTGATACCTGCATAAAAAGCTGCCAAAGTCGCTGCCAAACAAGTTGTTGTATCACCGTGGACCAGTACCCAATCGGGCTGAAAATCTGCTAAAACTTGCCGCATGCCTTGTAAAATCCGGCAGGTGATATCGGTCAAATCCTGACCGGGCTGCATAATGTCAAGATCAAAGTCCGCTTCTATTTCAAAAAAATCCATGACCTGCGCCAGCATTTGCCGATGCTGCCCGGTTGAGCATAGTTTATGTTCAAATTCCGGTGTTTGGTTAAGGAGTCGGATGAGGGGAGCCATTTTGATGGCTTCGGGGCGCGTGCCGATGACGGTTAGTATTTTCATGAAAAGAGAAGGGCAAAATGTTCCCAGCGGTGGTTCGACAAAACGCCAAAGTTACGCTTTCCGATGGTTTTCAGCTCCTGATCTGTGGCGTTTATTAACCCCGTAATTTTTTCCGGCAGCTCGTCCGCGGAAGAAAACAGCCATTGGCTTTGCCCGGCGAGGCGTTCGGTTACAGCGCCTGCGGCGGGTGCGATGATGGGTTTGGCAAATCCCATTGCCATAATAACCGAGCCCGAATTTTCTATTTTTTTAAAGGGCAGCACGACTACATCAGCTGCCTGGAAAAAGTACTGCAATTCGTCTGTTTCAATAAATCGATCTACCAACATGATGGAAGGAATCAGCTCATTTCGAATTTCTTCGACATACGTTGAATCCATACCTTTGCCCGCAATGAGCAGGAATGTATTGGGGGTATCCAGTTTTTTCATATGCCTGACGAGTTCAAGCACACCTTTATAAGGTTTTATAAGCCCAAGATAGAGCATAATTCGGGCCTGAGCCGGTAGGTTCAGGTAGGTTCGTGCTTGCTCTTGCGTAATCGTATCGGGATAGACAGCCGTGTAGTCGCCTTCGGGAACTACACGAAATCGAGTGTCTGAAATTCGTAATTCCTCGGCGGCTTCGGCAATGGTACTAGTGGCAAACACGCGGATCCACTCGCAGCGTCGGGCCAGAAATCGCTGGCAAAACCGATGAACAGCCAATTGGTGCGTCATATCGTGTGGGACTATATTGTGAAGCGTCCATACGATCTTTACACCTAGAAGACGAGTCAGAAAGATTTGGGCGCAAAACGTGAAAACACTCAAATAGGTAAGAATCGAAAATCTCCTGAAATAGTACGAGATGATCCAGTCAAAATGCAGGTAGTCAGGCCGATGTTTCAGGACTGTACGGCCAATGCCCCAAAACTTGTCGTGTATGCCACTAAATGCGTGGAGCCGTTCTTCATGATTGAGCCCCTCAATCATCAACCGTTGATACGGATTTTGAGGCCCAGCCACGGGCAGGCAGGCGATTGTTGTTTTGGTTGCTATCGAAACCATGGCTGATGATTGAGGGTATATTGCAATCGACTCGTCCGTTGACCAACAACTTTGGCAGGAACACCCGCGACAATGGTCATAGGCGGCACATTTTTGGTAACCACACTGCCCGTCGCCACTACTGCACCCCGGCCAATCCGTACTCCGGGCAAAATAGTAACGCGGGAGGCAATCCACACGTATTCTTCAATGTACACATCAGCACCTTTGGTGGCATGGTAATCGTGCTGCGGATCGTGGGATAAGGTCCATATGTTAACTTCCTGAGCAACATCCACGTTATTTTCCAGTGTTAGCCTCCCTCCGCGTCCGTCGAGCAGCACCTTTTTATTAATAATGCAATTGTCTCCGATGGAAATATTTTTGCCGTACCGAGTTTCAATCTCCATGGCAATAAAGCAGTTTTGCCCAAGTTTTGCCAGCGTTTTTTTTATAAAAAATAGCCTGAACAGATAAAATGGTACACGCATGATCCATTCCCGGTAGAGGTAATCATTGAATGCCTGCCAGGCGATGTAAAAATGGGTAAGCCGTTTTTTCATAATCCTTCAATTAGATTCTCCGTAAAACCAGCAAAAGATTGCAAGGCATACTTCTGTTGGATCGTCTTATTTAATTCGCGATAGCTGGGATCATCCGGCGCTTGTAAAACTTCTGCCAAATGTGCTTCCGAACGAATAGCATTTTGGGGTGCTTCCTGGATCAAGTGCCGATCGTTTTGATATTGATGAATAAAGTTATACAAACTTAATCCCTCTTTGCTTGTATAGCCAAAATCAATAATAAATGAAGGGGTTTCTGTAAAACATGCTTCCAGGCCCATCGTTGTGCCAAGGTGAAAAAATGCCTCGGCTTGCTGAATGGTAGTATATTTTTTTTGAATATTATCCTCCTGTACCGACGCATCCTGCATGCGAAAAGCATCGTCAAATACGACATTGGGAAGCTTCCGAAGGGCTTCGTAAAGCTCCCAATTAGCTAATACCGGATACGGCCTAATCAGCAACATCCAGTTGGGCTGTACTCTGAGCAAAACTTTCGAAAGTAGTTCAATCAGACGAAGTTCGTGAGGTACGAGCTCAGATATTCCGATAGCGCAACCAAAATAGATATACCGAAAGGGCAAAGCTCTTTGGGTCAATTTGGGAAGGTGCAAGTACTCGTGTATGTAGCCAAACTGACTGGCGCCCGTAACCTTAACCTGTTTTTGGGAAATTTTTTGCAACGAAATTACATCTTCCCTAATCCCCTCAGACCAGCACGCATAGGTAGCGCGTTGAGAAAAACAGGTATGCTTGCAGGGATGATCCCAGCTGTATACATATACTCGTACAGATTTTTTCTCGTTCAAGAGCCGAGCCAGCAGGTAATCATCTGCAAGGGCGGTAAAACAAATAAATCGCTCAATGTCATTTAGTTGTGTTCCTGCCTGATACCGTAGCCTACGAAGATAGAAATCGTAGGAAATAAACTTAGGTAGTTTTTGTGACCAGCGTAGCAGCGTCATTGCTTTTGCTTTGGCCGTAGCGTTTGGTTGATTGCTTGCCTTAAAAAGTTCCATCAAAAAGAAGTTGGATCGGCTGCGGGGAAGACGTCTAAAAAGCAGGTACAAGCGCTCCCAAAGTGCATTCCAAACGCCAGTGTTTTTTTCCTGAATACATCGAAACTCCACGCCTGATGGTAAATGCCGACGAATAGCATCCTCATGCTCGGGCCGGCCCAAAAGGACTACCTCATGCTGCCGGGCAGCCTCCGTAATAACCCGACGGACATCGTTGCGGAAGTCAAAAAACGAGACAACAAAGGCGATTTTCATAGATTTTGTAGTAAGTGAAGCCATTTGGGTGCCTGAACCCTTGCCTCAAATTGTTCAAGGACCCGTGCCCGTCCTTGCTTGCCTGCGGTTTTTCGACGGTCTTGGCTTTCCAGAAAGTAACGAATGCCCTCGGCCAGGCCTTCCGAACTTTGATCTTTGACCAGATAGCCCGTTTGTTGGTCTATTACTTCGCGCACACCCGCAACATCCATAGCCACTACGGGTATTTCTTTTAAGAGCGCTTCCAGCACCACCAACGGAAACGCTTCCATGCGTGATGGCAAAACAAATATATCCAAATGCCCATAAAAATCGCTTACCTGCGGAGTGTAGGGCAAAAACCGAAAGTGTTCAGATAGATTTTTACGAGCAATGGATTTTTGTATAGACCGAAAAAATGGTTGCCTTTGCAGTTCGTCGGGGTAGCCTCCGAGCCACAAAAATAAACAAGGTTGCTCGGGCCGTAGCTGTTGGATTTCAGCACAGGCATTTACCAATAGATCAACCCCTTTGCGATAAATAACCGATCCTGCAGCCCCGACAAGAATCGCATTTTCAGGTATATTATGTGCCGCTCGAAAAGAAGTGCCAGGGTTGTGGTCTTCAAGCCGGACAGCGTCTACGGTTTCATAAATGAGTCGGATTTTGTCTTTTTGCAAACCATATACATCCTGATAAAATTCAGAAACTGCCTGCGCCGGACTAATGACAAGTTCTGCTTTATTCACTAATGTTTCTATCCAGGCAGGGCGCATACGTTGCGTGACTACGAAGCCCATTTCATGGATATGGACGACAAATCGGCGGCCTGATTGTACGGCGGCACTACTAAATTCATTTTCGTTGACGGTGTTCAGATAGACAAAATCAGGGTTGAGTTTTTTAATTAAATATCGACCGTATCTATTCTTTAACCACTCAAAAGTTGATAGAAAAAAGCGCCTCATGATGCGCCTGACCAACGGTTTTTCGTCAAGAGGGAATGTGTAAATCTTACCAAAACGCTGAAAATTTGTATGTGTAACACCTCGCTGATAGCTTAAAAAATGGAAATCAAAACCTTCCAAAGACAAAACTGAAAGCAGATTGAATATCGACTGTGTGTCGCCACCACTTCCGGTATGAGCCAAAATTACCAGGACTTTACGAGGTTTTGCTTTCATGGGTGTAGCAGTAAATTCTGCCATTTTTGGGTAAATTGTTCATCACTAAATTCCTGGAAAATAGAATCTTGTGCAGCCTTTCCCAACGTTTTCAGGAATTCAGGTTGCTCCGAAAGCTGACGAAGACAGACGACCATTTCCTGCACAATCTGTTCTTCATCCTCATGGTTTTCGATCAGGCAGCCATTTCGTAGGTGAAGTACATGGTAGCCGATTCCACCCACTCGTGTGGTCACAGGGACCGCCCCGTGCGCCATACCTTCCATAAGTACCAGCGGGAGGCCCTCACGACGGGAAGTAAGAAGAATTACGTGATGGGATTTATAAAGTTCGGTAAGCTGCGCAGGAGCAGTAATTTCTCCTGCAAAATCGATATATGGGCGATGTTTTTCTGCTACCGAGTCTGCCACTCTGCCCCCTACAAGTGTGAACTGAATCGCATCGTTACGGAGAATGTGGGCAATTTTACCAATCAAACCAATACGTTTTTCCGGGCTGTTTCGCCCTACAAACAAGACTTTAAGGGGCGGAACAGCGTACACTTTGTGCTGAATATTCCATCGAGGAAAACCAACTTTGTTGTGCACAACTTCTATGTGATCCAGCCATTTTTGATCTGTTATTCCGGCTTGTTGATACAGTTTTTGGTAATCCAGTTTTACATTTTCGTGAATAACAATTCGCTTGGTGAGGCGATTCAAATACGGCAGACTTCGGACCTCCACGGGGTTCATAGCCTCGGGGACAAACGAATGGGTAAGATCAATGATTTTTACATGGTCAGGCAAAAAAGGGATAAGGTCGAATAAGAGGGTGGCATTGGCACCGAATACGACAGGGTTAGACGAACGGCTAATAGCATTTGCCAAAAGTCTTAATAGTAAAGGTTTGAATCTTGATCTTTCCAGAGAATGAACTTCAAAGCAGGAACTATGCTTGTAAAAGAAGTCTTTATAAGTATTTGATTTTGAGTTTTTTGTTAAAAAAATAACTAATTGATTCTTAGTTAAATCAGAGCTGATACTTTGAATTATGTCTGCATGCACTCGTTCAGAACCGCCGGTTTGGTAGAATGGGAAAAAGCAAAAGAGACGGATTTTATTCCCTAGTCTTTTTACTTGAATATATAGAAGAACAAGAGCCGGGATCAAGAAAATGTGATGGATTATTGCCTTGATTTTTTTCATGATGCCTTCGGTTTATCGGTTCCTGAAGAAAAGAGCGAACGAATGAATAACCGTTTTATTCTACTCATAAAGGTCTCAAATGGGCCGCATTTAACCTGCTTGATCCGTTGGTTTACCAACCTTTTTTGATGCGTATTCAGCAAATTAACTTCCTGATTCCATGCCAGGAGATCTTTATAGACCTCTTTAATTTTTTTTTTCTGAATCTCCACAGAATCACCTTTTCGAATACTTGTCTGTGGCGTATCACGATAAAGCACCATTGGCTGCAAAAGGTATCCAAAGTCGTGGGTAGAGGCAATTCTTAACCATAAGGCGTAGTCTTCCACTGCTTTTAGTGATGACTGTTCAGGGAAGCCAAAAGCCGGTTTCAGAAGGGTTTTATGCAAAATCACACTGCTACAAATCACAAAATTGATTTGTAGAAGGGTTTCAAAAGTCAAAGTTTCTGAAAGCCCCTTTATGCATTGTTCCGGTCCATGAAATATTGAGTATGCGCCGTCTGCAAGTACTCTGAATCCGTTGCTGCAAACAGCTAAAAACTTATTTTCCTTTGCAAAGGTAAGTTGGGTGGCTAGTTTTTCGGGTGCCCAGGCATCGTCACTATCCAAAAATGCAAGCCATTCACTGGTACTTATCGCCACTCCACGGTTGCGGGGCGTAGCCGGACCGCCAGAACGATTACCCGGTATCCACACAATGCGTGGATCGGAAATTGCTGCCACTACTTTTTCTGAATCGTCCGTTGAACCATCGTCACAAATCAAAATCTCCGAAACCTCGATGGTTTGCGCCAACACGCTTCTGATGCATTTTTCTAATGTATCGGCTCGGTTCCAGGTCGGTATTATTACGCTAATCGAATCCATGAAGCAGGCAGAAGATCGTCAGTAAATTCTTGAGCAGAGTGGTCTGCAAACCATATTTTCGGTGCAATTACTATTTTTTTAGGTGATGGATTTAGCCAGGCACCCCACCAGCTATACGTACTATTGGCCAGAATGTGATGCTTGCACAGGTGCATTAGCGATAGGTCAGTATGAGCAGAAACCGGATTAGCATGATCGACGAATGTAAGGGGAACCGACGCCTTGAGCTTATTTTTTGCCCAGTCTATTTCATCAGAAAAAACATAAATGTGTGGATTCGTGATTTTCGACTGAATATAGTCAATAGCGTTTGAGTAATAATCAAGAGAACAGATGCCATGAAACTGAGCCGCAGCTGGAAGGCTGATGTAATCTCCTCGCCGAATGTGAAGGCTAACGGCTTGCGTACTCATGATTTGTTCTGCGTAAGTAGGTGCTTCGGAGTAATCAAGGAGTATCTCCCTTAGCAAGATCGGGCGAATAGATAGAAAGTATCTTTCTGATTGAAAAAAGCCTTTTAAATAGGTATTTGATGTGGTTTTTTCAAAAATTTCACTGGTATAATTAGATTTATTTTCAGCGTATATTCTCGCAGATCGAAGCCTGCGAAGAAATTTCCCGGCTATTTTTGTATTTGCAAGCATTTCGTATGAAATCTGATCCAACAAAGAAGGTTTTCTAAATGCAATTCCAACGTTATTGAGTTCATACTGCCGGGGTGTATGGATGTTTTGAAGAGATGAAGTAGCGAAAAATTGTCCGTCAAAAGCCACTTCTGTTTGGTGCACCATGGCTACTGCCTTAGCTGTAGCGTACTGAAACAGTTGATTTCCAAGACCTCCCTGTAATTTTACGACTATCATTTTTCTTTACTAAACCAGAAGCAGCCACAGCCGTAGCTATCGTCAGTTGTGAATGTTTGAACGTCTGCATCTCGTAGCAGTCCGCCTTGTTTCTCAGGAATGTATGTAAACTCGCGAAGCGTGAGCCCTAATTCACTGAATTGTGTAACTACCTGCAAAGCTGTGTAAATTCGATGAGCATTAAAACATAGCTTACTATTACGGCCGATGGCGGCAGTACACATCACCGAATTCGGTGTCATTAAATGCTTTACTTTGGACAAAAGTTTTCATTTCAGAAGGCGATAACCAGCGTTCATTGGCGAAACTCATGGATTCTCCCACGCTGAAATTATACTCGCAATCTGCGCTTATGATTTCCAATTGCTGCATACATGCCAAAACTTTTGCTGTTTGCTCCGGAACCATGTACTCAAAACTAATCATATTGACAGGCGATGAAAGTCCTTTGAGTACTTCCAGTTCATAGCCTTCTACGTCAATTTTTATAAATCGAGGAGTGCCAAACGTTTCAATGAGGGCATCAAGTGTTGTCATCTCAACTTCAATGGGAGGGCTCCACTGATGCTGTTTGAACCGGCCATTTTTTACTTTTTCTATAAATTCGACTGAAAATGAAGAAATTGTGTGTGCATCTGCCACAAAAAACTCCTTTGTCTCTTCCTTTTCGCCTAAGCCTTTTTTTACGAGTTCGATTCTATTTCCAAATTTTTTCAAGAGTTCTGTGTAGCAAAATTCCTGCGGTTCTACGGCTACAACACGTGCTCCAAGGGCAAGCAGGGGCTCGATTCGGTTGCCAAGATTGGCTCCTACATCAAAACATAAATCTCCCTTTTGTACAAATGAAGCATAGAATCTCTTTCTTTTGAGAAAATCCTGTTTTTCAATGTCTTTACTTTTACCAAATATTCTTTTTTTCCAGATGTGTAAACGAAGGTAAAGCGTTTTGCCAACGAGTGTATGAATCAGTGATTTCATTTACTTAATCAGTTTTTTGTAGAGATTAAAACAAGTTACTTTACCTGAGTACACAGTGTTTCCAGCTGATTCAAAAGCAACCCGCTCTTCGTATTTATGATTGATGCCGTTTGCTGTGGGGAAGGAACATCTGATATATGAAGAGCTACGGTTTGACTTATATATTGAAAAGTCCGCAGGTACGAGGACAGACCAATGTCGAGGTAGTAAATGCCGGGAGCGTAGGCAAGATCTGTATTTTGGAAAATGATCTCATATTCGCCGGCTCTAATATCCTGAGGCTTACTCCATGTAGTTTGCAGTGGCATGCCAAGGGATGTGTTAATTCCCATGCCAGCTACAAAATGAGGAATAGTTTTTTGCACTTTGAACCGAATCCGAACCTGCCAGGGATCCCAAAGGGGTATTTCAGGGAGTAAAGTGCCTGCTAAGTCCTCAATAGTGACTCTTATTACATATCCTGGGCACTCTTCCAGATTTGCAGGCGGCTGAAATAAAAAGGATGCGCCGGCACTTTTATTTATTGAAAGATAGGTATCAAGTACTTTGCTAAGCTCGCCTTGTTGGTGGAGTTGCCCATTATTAAGCAACATTCCCCGACTGCAAAGTTTCTGAATGGCGTCCATATTATGACTTACAAACAGCACGGTTCGCCCATCCTTCTCGCTAACATCCTTCATCTTGCCCAGGCACTTTTTCTGAAATTCGGCATCGCCTACGGCTAATACTTCATCAATTACAAGGATTTCCGGTTCAAGGTGCGCGGCTACGGCGAAGGCGAGCCGTACGTACATGCCGGAGGAATAGCGTTTTACGGGTGTATCAAGGTACCGTTCTACACCGGCAAAGTCTACGATTTCGTCCAGTTTAGCGCGAATTTCGTTTTTCTTCATGCCCATGATCGCGCCGTTGAGGAAGATGTTCTCACGACCTGTCAGTTCGGGATGAAAGCCCGTACCCACTTCGAGCAGGGACGCCATGCGGCCTTTGACCCGAATCCGCCCGGAGGTAGGCTTCGTTACCCGCGATAGAAGTTTAAGTAGAGTAGATTTACCAGCGCCATTTCTGCCAATAATACCAAGTATTTCTCCCTGTTTTACATCGAATGAAATATCCTGTAAAGCCCACACATAGTCACTACTGCCTTTTGTACTTCGGTCGTTAGTTTGCCCGATTTTCCGAAAAGGATCTTCCTTGCCACGTACACCGGCCCACCAACGATGAAGATCACGGCTTAAAGTTCCGGTAGATATTTCACCGAGTTGATAAAGTTTAGAGATATTTTCGACGCGAATGACTGTATCTGACATAATTTTAGACGGTATCCATGAAGGTTTTTTCGACTCGATTGAACACCAGAATGCTGAGAAACAGGCAAATTACCATAAAGATCAAACTATATCCCAATCCGAACCAGGAAAAATACCCTTGCCCCAGAAACGAATATTTGAAAGCTTCTATGACACTCGTGATCGGGTTGGCCAGCAAAAGCAGTCGGTATTTGTCGGGCACTATTTCGAGCGGATATACAATTGGCGTGCCATACATAAGCAGTTGTACGCCAAATTGAATCAGAAAACGAAGGTCACGGTATTTGGTAGTAAGTGAAGAAATGAGCACCCCAAAACTAAAACCCAAACCCGACATCAGAAGTAAATAGACAGGAAAAAGTGCTAATGTTCCGTTAGGTTGAATCGGACTCTCGGCTTGTAGCAGGAAATAAACCCACGCAACCAAAAACAGAGCAAGTTGGATGAAAAACTTAAAAAGATTGGAAATGACAATTGAAATTGGAATGGCAAGGCGTGGAAAGTAGACTTTACCAAAGAGGTTTTGATTGAGTATAAACGTATCCGATGTTTTCATGAGGCATTCCTGAAAATAATTCCAAAGGGTAATACCTGCCAGATAAAACAAGATTTTGGGAACACCACCCGTTGAAATACCGGCAATATTTCCAAAAATAATGACGTAGGTAAGCGTCGTCAGAATGGGCTGTATAAAAAACCAAATGGGCCCAAGAATCGTTTGTTTATAGGTTGACACTATATCGCGCCTTACAAACAGGAGGATTAGATCGCGATAGTGCCAAAGTTCACGCCAGTTGAGTTCAAAGAAACTCGATTCGGGTTGTATTTCAAGATCCCATTGGTCGGTTTGTTTCGATAGACTCATAACTTTTCGATTATCCTTTCCGCAAATTCCCGTACGCAGCCTTCCCCACCTTTTTTATACAGAAGCATGATTCCCGGCACATTTTTTACAGCCTCTACGGCATCAGCCGGACAAGCTGCCAAACCTGCTTTTTCCAGTAGGCTAATGCAGTTCAGGTCGTCGCCGATGTAGGCTACCTGTTGAATGGTAAGGCCTTCTTTCTCACAAATTTCCAGCGCTGCGGCTAGTTTACCGCCATCGCGTTGGCCCTGATAGAGGTAGTCTGCCTTGATCTTGGCTGCTCTTCGGGCTACCATCTGCGTATTTTCAGACGTAATAATTCCCGTTTTGATACCTGCTTTGCGTAATATTTCAAACGCCATGCCGTCGCGGGTGTTGAATTTCTTGAATTCATCGCCGCTTTCGGTGTAGTACATGCCGCCGTCGGTAAGTACGCCGTCCACGTCGGTCAGGAAAAGTTTGATTTCTACCATGCTGTCCATCCTCCATCTACGGTAAGTATTGAACCCGTCATATAGCTCGATGCGTCCGAGGCCAGAAACGTAAACGGGCCGATGAGTTCTTCGCGTGTACACATGCGCCCCATGGGTGAAAGTTTAGCGAAGTTTGCCAAAAATGCCTCATCATGATTGTTATAGATGGCATGCGGCACAATGGCATTACACCGAATGCCGTCTTTGGCATAAAAAGTAGCAACATAACGCGTAAAATTCGGAACAAACGACTTGGAGGCAATGTAGTCAATGGGCTTAAACTGCTTGATTCCCTCGCCAAAATCATATAGACTTTGGTTGGGCGCAACAACGGAATATGTAGAAGCTACATTAATGATATGTCCGCTCTTTTGGGTTAACATCTGCCGGCAGGCGTGTTGCGTCATGCGCACCGTTCCGGTCAGGTTTACATCAACGGATTGTTGCAGCAGTTCGGGAGGATAATTTTCAAATCGGCTGGGATTGATACTTCCTGCGTGTTCTTTGTCAAATTTAGCATCAATTGCGGCATTATTGATCAATACATCCAACGAGCCGAAGGCAGCTACCGTGGCCGCTACGACCTGCTCGCAGCTGGTTTCGTCTGTAATATCAAGCGCATGTATCAGGAATTGACTTTGAGAAAACTGAGCGGAAAGTTCTTCCTGTAAAGAAGTCATTCTATCCTGTTTCAAATCGGCGAGTACCACACGGGCGCCTTGCTGTAAAAAAGCCTCCGAAATGGTTTTTCCGATCAGGCCAAAGGCTCCGGTAACAAGGATGACTTTATTGGCAACTGAAAGGGAGGGATGAATGGATGGTTGTGCGTGCATGATTTAAAATAATACCAGGGTGTCAAGAGCAAATCTTTATGATAACCTCTGATTCGTCGAGCGCTTTGACAGAATTTTCAGCGAAATTACCTGTATTTATCCGTTGAAAAAAATCTTTTGTTTGTGCTTCAAAAAGTTGGTTTCGATCAAAATCCGGCAGTTTCCACTCCGTGGATTCAGTGCCGGGGCCAAAGAACCAACCGCAGGATTTGAAATAGTCTATTTCAATAGAGCCTTTCTCCCACACAAAACGATAGGTACGACGGGGAAACCGTTCATGGAAATTGAGGTGGCAGTGCGCCGTGAGGCCACTGTCGTAAGCCAGCGAAATGTCCGAACCGGATTCTACGTCGAGTTCGAGCGGGGCACTAAAATTTTTCAACGTATTCCAGCTTTTTACCGCACTTCCGGCAATCCAATTGATCAGATCAATGTCGTGGCTAAGTGTAAGCGCTGCACCTCCGCCCAATTCTTTGCGTGCAGCATACGACTGACGATAGTCTTCCCAGGGATGCCAGTCGGGTAGGTATTCGCCCCAATACGATTGAGCGCTGAGCAGTCGGCCCCATTCGTTACTTTGGGTCAGTGATTTTATTTTTTGAAAAAAAGGATGATACCGCAGCATGTACGCAACCTGAATATAGGCTTGGTTACTCCTTACGATGTCCTTTAACTCATTGATTCCTTCGGTGGTATGTGAAAGTGGTTTTTCTACTAAAACCGGAATTTGCTTTTCGAGGCAAAGTTTTGTTTGAACCAGGTGCTGAGCCGTTGGCGTACAAATTATTGCCGCCTGAGGATTTATTTTATCCAATAAATCCAAATCGGTAAAAACCTGAATATGCTGAGAATCTATGATGCGTAATGGCAAGGCCCGCTGCCTGTATACCCACAAGTTGGAATACCCCAGTTTTTGCAGAATGCCCAAATGCCGCTCACCAATGGAACCTGCACCAAACACAACAACCGGGTTTTCGGGATCAATCATGGATTAGAATTTAATGCAGTCGTGCGTCGAAATGTACGCTTCGGCACGTTGGAAGCTAAATATATCGTCAATATCAATCGCCTGCTCGGGTTCAATGCGATAGGGAAATACGTTTGTTCCCGACATGCTGTTTTTTTCAAGAATTACCTCCGGACGAATCACGTCGAGGGTGCCTACCTGCCAGTAAATCGTAGGCAAATTCTGACGAGGTTCGTTATATGATTCAGGATGCCCGTCGAGCGTCAATAAAGGAGTCATCGCTTGTTCTTCCGTGGATGCCCGCCACATTTTGTAAGGCGTATTGGCCGCGCGCGTAATGATGCGGATGCTATCGGCTTCGGGGTAGGCAGCCATGCGTTCAATGCAGGTTTCAATATCTGCCACATAGCGAATGGGTGAAGTTGGCCGGAGTTGGGCGACCAATTCCGGCGAGTAGTTTTCGTTTTCTTTAAGCCAGGAAAGGGCGTGCAGAAATACATCGTAGTCGAGGCTTTGATCCTGCGCAAGTTCGGCAGGTCGCATAAATGGAATTTCGGCACCGTAGCTGCGGGCAATGTCCGCAATTGCCTCGGAGTCCGTAGAAACAATGACCCGTGAAATACTGGGAGAATCCAGCGCGGCTTTAATGCTGTACGCAATGAGCGGATGGCCCGCAAGTGGCAGGATGTTTTTATCGGGCAGACCTTTGCTACCGCCTCGGGCCGGAATGATAGCGAGAATATTTTTCAATGAACCCGGTATTTAAGTTTGTCGCGCTGTGCCTGTTCAATTTCCAGAATCTCCGTTGGCTTGTAGGTAAGTGCCTCGTATGTATGATGCAAATCACGCACAAGTTTTTGCAGGCCAGGCACTTCCAGAGAAGCCGCGTGATCAGTGCCGCGCCAGGTGCGGTCTTTGGTAAAATGGCGCTCAATCCAAACGGCCCCCAGCGTATAGGCCGCCAGGTCAATTGCTATTCCCAGATGATGTCCCGAAAAACCGATTTCCTTAACCCGATCCCCGTAGTTTTCCTGAATCCGTCGGATTTCCAGCAAACATATATCTTTGAACGGTACCGGATAGCCCGATGTACAATTATAGACCACAAGCCTGTTTTTGGCCTGATTGGTTTCTTCAAAGAATGCAACCAATTGCTCAATCTCGTCCAGGGTGGTCATGCCGGTAGACACATGCACGTCGCCCGCATACCCGTCACGTAGCAGTTTGAGCATCTCAAAATGGTTGTTGCAGGCCGAGGGGACCTTTACAAACTCGGGCGCCAGCTCAATGATTTCCTGAGCAGAAGTAACATCCCAAACCGATGTAGTATACCCTATACCAATGGATTCGGCATAGCGTTTCAGGTCGGCATGCTGTTCCTGGGAAAATTCGAGAAACTCCCGATGCGCCCCATAGGTCGCACCGTAAGCATTGTAGGGCACCGGATGCGGCGCTTCGTACTGTTCCGAGGTCAACAATTCCCTGGAATTGCGCTTCTGAAATTTGGCATAATCGGCCTTGCACTCTTTGGAGAGGAGGATTAATTCCTTCGCAATTTCAAACTGTCCCATATGGTTACAGCCGATTTCAGAAATTACTTTGGGCAATGTGTAAGTCATCGTGTGTGTTGGCTTGTCAGGTCTATTTTTTCTTGAAATTAACTATTTTTCCGAGCATTTTTTTCCATCGTGATTGAGCGTTGCCCAGATATCCACTCGCATTATATCCGTAGTTGTATTGGTAGTGGCTATACGTTGAGCCATAATAGCTTCCCGTGATTAGGCTACTGTACAGATTATCAGGAGCAAAATCATTAACAATTACCGAAACTTCACTGAGTGCGTATTCATCAGCCAACTGTCCGGCCAGGCGGAACGAGTCAGGATTTGAATAGAGCCATCGAACAATGAACAATACGTAGTCCGCATGGCGAAGTAACGGAATATTGTCTGAAACCAGGCCGACCGGCGCGGTGTCAAGCAGTATATAGTCATATGTTTCGCGGCAATAACTTAAAATATCTTCAAAAACCGCATTCTGCATCAGTTCAGCGGGGTTAAAAGGCGCCGGCCCGGCTGGAATGTAATCCAGATTTTTTTGGGTAGAGGAATAGATCAGCCGTTTGATATCGCCCGGTTCTTCCAGGTATTGGCTCAGCCCGTACGGATGCTCCGGGCGGAAGTATAAATGAATGCGTGATTTTCGGAGGTCGGCTCCGATGATCAGTACTTTTTTGCCAATTTTAGAAAAAGATAAAGCTAAATTAACCGTTATAAACGATTTGCCTTCGCCCGCCTGCTCAGAGGTGATTAATAGTAATTTTCCCTGCCCGGGCTTGTTGTCTTTAATTAGCGATGTTTTCGAAAAACTGATGCGGGTTCTCAAAGCAGTCAGCGACTCCGTAAACACGGTGCGATCATGCAAAAATCGTGTAACATCCTGCGGAGAAATACTGGTTTTTTCCGGAAAGTGATGTACAATTCCGAGCAGCTGAACGCGCGGATGCTGTTCTATTCGGGAAGGATCGGTAAACGTTGAATTTAGCATTCGCGCCATCCAAACCAGTCCAAGTCCCAGCATCAGGCCCCCCATGAGGAATATCAGAATAATGCGGGTTGGTTTTGGAGAAACTTTATCCGTATCAAACTGAGTAATGACCCGAAAAGACGGAAGCATACCGGCCCGCACAATAGACGACTCAATTTCTTTATTCACCAGCATGGAGTAAATTCCTTTATTTACTTCAAAGTTGCTTTGCAGATAAATGAAGTTTTTTTCCAGGGCCGGAATTTGTCCAAACTGTCGTTTCAGAATGGCAATATTTTCACTTAAAATACTCAGCGTGCGGTTGTTTTTTTGTTTTTGAAGAGCTACATTATCCAGAATCTGACTACGAAATTTGTTTAGTTGTTCGTCGATATTCTGTACTGTGGCAGACTTGGGGCTATATTTTTGCAGGAGTCCTTTTCGCTGTGTAATGAGTGAATTAAACCCTTCCAGAAGCGAAAGCAATACGGCGTCCGTGGAGCCGTCGAGGCCTACCGATAGGTAATCGACGGTTTCAAAAGTCTTGCCCATGTTGCTTTCAAGCATAGAAATATAAGCTTTCTGAATTTCCAGTTCATTTTTTCGCTGTTCCAGTTCACGAACTTTCCCCGTGATTTCCAGAGCAGAGCTGCTTACATCGAGTAGTTGATTTTTTTGCTTGAAAAGTTCCAGTTCCCGGGCGGCCTCTTTGAGGGAAGCAGAGTAAATATTTACCTGATCCTTAATAAAATGAATCGTCAGATCGGATGATTGCTGTTTTTGCCGAAGGTCATTTTCTTCGTACGATTCAACCAGTTTTTCAAGAAAATCTTTGGTAAAATCAACATTATGGTGTCGAAACAGAAGATTCATGACAGGCATAGCGTCTTCGGTTTCTTCCATGTCGATTCGCCCCACAAACTGATTGGTCAGGCGTTGCGGGTCGTTGTAGCTGAATTCGTACAGGTAGCCGGGCGCAGTATGAATTTCTTTCACTCTGAAAATAAGTCCGGGCAAGGTTACTACTGAGCGCTTTTTTAATGGTATGAGCCGCTCATTTGCGCCTACCTGATAGCGCAGTTGGAGTTCTTCGTCCAGCGTAAAAATTCCGTATTGATAGGTATCCGCATCAAAATCCAGTACTTCCAGTTCAATCGGCTGAAACGGATACACATCCACCCGCCGGAAAGCTTTTAGACGATAAAACGAAAACGGGTTGTTGAGCTTCACAAGCGCATTTTTGACTACCTCAGGTGAGCGTACATTAAATTTTTCGGTCAGGTAATCAATATTTCCCGTTCCCAGCATCAGAGGAGAGTTTCCCCCGGTTAGTCCGTCAAGTTCAGATTGTTTACTCGTATATTTAAGCGTAACTGAGCCTATGTATAAAGGGGTTACTATTTTTAAATATAAGAAACACACAATCCCCGCCAGAACCACTGATGTGACAATCCACCACCAACGGCTTAGAAAAACTTTGATTAGTTTCAAAAAGTCGATCGATTCAGCGTTGCCCAGCAACTTTTCAAATAGTGCGTTATCAGTTTCTTGCTTCATGTTTCAGTAACTGATGGTTTAACAGAGAAACGGAACATAGCCTGCCATACGCAGGATTTTGAGCTGCTTTTCTTAAATATTTAAACTGACTAACCCGATGAAGATCGGTCCCGACAGCTCCAATCCACCCTTTTTGAATCAATTGCTCAGCCATTCTCTGCTCGGGAGCGCCATACATTCCACCTAGTGAAAGGAGATTTACCTGAAAAATCACCTGCATTTCCCGAAGTTGTGCGTAGCGGTCGGGCTTTTGGTGCCAGGGGCGGTAGCGTTCGGGGTGAGCTAGTACGGGTTTCCAGTTTTTTTCAATCAACCGTTCTACAATTTCCATAAAATAGGGTTGCTCCACCCGCATAGAAGTTTCGATAAGCACATAGCGATCGAAGAGCGGCAGTAGCTTGTCGCTTTCAATAAGTTGTAGCAGATAATCATCCGCGAAGTGCTCGGCAGCGTAGGTCAGGCGGAGGTCGGGCCAGCGTTGCAGCGCCTGTTCATGCAGCAGCGCCCAGGCGTCATAAATTGTTTGACGGGTATTCTGAAAAAAATCGGAACGGATATGAGGCGTGGCGATCACCCTCCGGATTCCTGCCTCATAATGAGCTTCCAGAATCTGCATGCTCTCCATCAGATCAGGGGAACCATCGTCTATTCCGGGCAACACATGCACGTGTAAATCACAACCTATTTCGTGTAAAAACGGCTTTTGTCCAGAAAGATGCATACCAGAAGTGTGTGCAGACATTACCTGAAATAGTTGAGAATAATGAGTGTAAGGTTGAGCGTTATAATCAGCGGTTGGGCAACGACAAGTACCCGTTGCATGCGTACATTGCGTAAAGAGCCTTTGCTGGGGGGAACGTAAACAATATCATTATCAAATACCTGTTGATTCATGATTTTCGGATCGCCCAGTTGTCGAAATTCATATTCAATCACCTGCTGCTCAGTTCCTTCGCCCCGGATTATCTGAATAATATTGTCGGCTTCGGTGTATTTGATTCCGCCCGATTTGGCAATAATTTCACCCAGAGAGGTATGATCTTTATCCAGTGCAACGACGCCCTGAATATTCATAGACCCCAGTACCTTTACCCTAAGATTTGTTACCTCTACTTCAAATAGAGGATTCAGAACAATGTTTTGGAAACGGTTGGAAAGTGAATCGGCCAGCTCCTCACGCGTTAACCCTGCTACCTGTAAACGTCCAGATTCAGGTAATCGAATGGTGCCATTTTGGGCGACGGTAGTAGAAAATCCACTACTACCTGTTGCACTGTTATCCAGCCCAGGTTCCGGAAACAATGAAGAAGCCCAGTTTAAATTGCGGATCAGCAGTTTATCGCCGGCTTTAATTTGGTACGCTCCTTTTTCCACCTGCATTGTTCCCGGGTCAAGGCTTTCCGTACGAATCGTCGTAGGGATAGGTTGACTGCTGCAACCAACGAGCCACAGACAAACCAGCGACAGAAAAAAAAGCGTAGGGTATAATTTCATTCCGTTTTTCACAATTAATCACCAAAGTGCACGCGTACCTTCTTTAACGCCGAACCAATAACCTGATGCATATCATAGTAGCGATATTCGGCCAGTCTGCCACCAAAAATGACATGATTTTCCTGCTCAGCCAATTCTTTGTACTGACGGAATAATTTATCATTTTTAGCATCATTAATCGGGTAGTAGGGCTCGGCTCCGGTAGTCCATTCTTTGGGATATTCGCGGGTAATTACGGTCTTGGGCTGTGTGCCAAACTCAAAATGCTTGTGCTCAATAATCCGGGTAAATGGCGTTTCGGCGTCGGTATAGTTTACGACTGCATTTCCCTGAAAATTCTCAGTATCCAATACTTCATGATCAAATTGCAGACTCCTGTATTCCAGTGCACCAAAGCGGAAGTCAAAATACTCGTCAATTTTTCCGGTATATACGATTGTTTCCGCAAGTTGAGCGAGCGTGTCTTTCTCCGTAGTAAAATCGACATTTAGTCTAACATCTATCCCAGCCAAAAGGCCGTCGGTGAGCTTATTATATCCACCAATTGGAATACCCTGATAGCGATCATTAAAGTAGTTGTTGTCGAATGTAAACCGCACCGGTAGCCGTTTGATGATAAAGGCAGGCAGCTCGGTTGCTTTTCGTCCCCACTGTTTCTCAGTATAGCTCTTGATCAATTTCTGATACATGTCCGTTCCCACGAGCGATATAGCCTGCTCTTCCAGGTTGGCAGGCTCCGTAATTCCGGCTTCTTTGACCTGTTCCGCAATTTTTGCTTTGGCTTCGTCGGGTGTTTTCACGCCCCAAAGCTGATAAAACGTGTTCATGTTGAACGGGAGATTATACAATTCTCCTTTATAGTTTGCTACCGGCGAATTTGTATAGCGGTTAAACTCCACAAATGAATTGACGTAATCCCATATCTCTTTATCATTGGTATGAAAAATGTGAGCACCGTAGGTATGTACATTTATTCCCTCTACATTTTCACAAAAAACATTCCCTCCGCGGTGATTGCGACGGTCAATTACGAGACATTTCTTTCCACGCTGCGTAGCTTCATGCGCAAAAACGCTTCCCCAGAGTCCGGCTCCTACAATTAAATAGTCGTATTGCTTCATAGTTTTTTTTCTCAAAGTCGCCAGTAGGTAAGTTGTTGATCCGACTGGTTTTTATATAATCCTTTCAAATCCATCAGTATAGCGTCAGGCTGAGTGATGGATTTGAAGTAACTGATAGTTAGGCTTTTATATTCATCATGTGCTACGGCCACCACCACTGCATCGTAGTTTCCGGAGGGCTCGTCGAGGAGTGTCAGGTTATATTCCCGGGCTACTTCATTTGGCGAAGCGCAGGCATCTACGAGGTGGACGTGCACCGCAAACTGCATGAGTTCCCGCACCAAATCGGCCACCTTTGAATTACGAATATCCGAAATATTTTCTTTGAAGGTAATCCCCATCATAAGTACCCGGGCATGCTGCGGGCTCTTGCCTTTTTGAATCAGCATTTGTACAAGTTTGCTGGCAATAAAAGCGGGCATGCCGTCATTGATTCGGCGCCCGCTATGAATGACCTGCGGGTCGTAGCCCAATTGCCGCGATTTGTGCAGCAAATAGTATGGATCTACTCCAATGCAGTGCCCGCCAACTAGACCGGGATAAAATTTCAGAAAATTCCATTTGGTGCCAGCCGCTTCAATAACTTCTTGCGTGTCAATGCCCAATCGATCAAAAATAATGGCCAGCTCGTTCATCAACGAAATGTTCAGGTCGCGCTGTGTATTTTCAATGACTTTGGCTGCTTCTGCTACTTTTATGGAGGAGGCTTTGTAGATACCTGCCGTAATTATTTTCCCATATATTTCAGCAATTTGTTCAAGAGCTGCGTTGTCGCTTCCCGACACAATTTTCAGGATTGTAGCGAGCGTATGTACTTTATCACCCGGATTTATTCGTTCCGGCGAGTAGCCAATTTTAAAATCGATACCTAAACTCAAACCTGACACCCGTTCGAGAATTGGCAGGCAGTCATCCTCGGTGCATCCGGGATATACGGTCGATTCAAATACCACAACGTCACCTTTTTTCAATACGCGTCCTACGGTTTCGGAGGCTTTCAGAAGCGAGGTAAGGTCAGGAACTTTATATTCGTCAACCGGAGTTGGTACGGCTATGACAAAAAAAGTGGCTTGCCGTAAATCTTCTGTTTGGCTTGTAAACTCAATGGTTTTATTCAAAAATGCCGCTGAATCCATTTGATGGGACGGGTCCAATCCCTGTTTCATGGCATCAACGCGTGCAGAGTTTGTATCAAAACCAATCACTTGAAACTGACTGGCAAATTCAAGAGCAAGCGGAAGGCCCACATAGCCCAGCCCAATAACGGCAATTGTTGGATGGTTAGGTATGAACTCGTCAGACACGGAGGGGGCAATTAGTAGTTTGTAAAACAGATTGTGTTATAGCGCAAAGCTAATGAATCAGGATGAAAAAAGGCTCCCATTCGGGAGCCTTTCTATCTGGGAGTATTTTTAAGTCTATCTGAGAATTAAGGTAGCAATCGTAGTTCTACACGACGGTTTTTCATCAGACCTTCACGGGTAGCGCTATCAGCAATTGGCTTGAATGCTCCGAAATAGTCAACGATGATCTTGCTTGCATCTTTCAGACCTGCTTCGTTCACCATGTAGGCTCTTACAGCTTCAACCCGGCGACGCGACAGCGCCATGTTGTAACGATCAGACGCGCGGCGGTCGGCATGACCAGCGAGTTGCAGGCGGCATCCTGACTTATTCATCAAGGCGGCTACATTTGCCAGCATTTCGCGATACTCAGCTTTAATCTCGTTTCGGTCTGTTTCAAACATCACGTTTGCGAAAATCTCGGTACAGGCAGCTCCTGATGCAAGTGCATTTTTCACATATTGATCAAAGTCAATGACACGACCGCTACCGTCTACGACGCTTCCGGCAGGAGAGTTAGGCTCCTTGTCGAAGAAGTCAGAAACTCCGTCACCATCGGTATCAAGCAAAAGTTTTGGGTCAATATCCTTAGGACGATTAGCCTTAGCCACAGAGTCCATTTCTTCCAGTGTCAGGATTTTCGGTGGCTTCACCAACAGTTTAGGATCGGTGTAGCGCAGGTTATAAAATCCTCCCTGATCGGGGTTGTAAGTATATTTTCCGTCTTGCTTGCTAACACGCAAAGGATTTTTTCCCAATTTGTAAGTAAGCATCACTGAGCCATATCCGTATTTGTCAAGAGCGGAATTTCCTTTACGCGAAGTTGGGAAATTAGAGATGACAATTCCGTCAGCCGGGTCACGAGAGAAGTCACCACCATAGGTAGCATCAATCAAATCGGAGTTTGTATGATTTACACGGAAGTCAAGACCTAAATCCAGACGTTTTGTCAATTCGTAGTTGATGGTAACACCCATTGGAATAATCCAGTCGTTTGTAGTTCCGTCGGTGCTGCGAATTTCACGTCCTGAGCCAAGCTCATAAGCCGTAGAATTGTACCATACCTGTCCAAAACCTGCATAGCCGTCAATTTTCCAGTGCTTCATTTTGGTAGGACCAAACAGAAGACCTTTCAAGTTTACAGTTCCGGAAAGAGAGGCATCTGTATAGTTTCCGCGGAAGTAGCGATAATAATTCCGGCGCTTCATGCCTTTCAGTGTTCCGAGAGATACATCTCCTCTCACACCAAACAAATACGATAGTTGCTTATTGATAGTAACTCCCCCCTGGAAAGTTCCCCATTCACTTTGTGTATCGGATGAGTTTCCGGTTACGGGAAAAAAGTCATATTCCCGCAAATCACCAAAAAACTGGGATGGGCCAAGGTGAACAGCGATTGACCAGGTATTCATCTTGTAAGGGCCTTCGTAGGAGGCCTTTGGATTATAATCGGGCGAGTCAGGCTGTTGTTGCTGAGCGCTCAATGGCAATGAAAGCATTGACCCCACAACAAGCGAACCAATCCACAGGGATACTTTTTTCATACTCTACAGGTTAGCGTTATTTGATGAATAAGGATTCTCTTCTTAATTAAGACTAAAAAACAGGTACTATTGTCACATACCACCTAGGCACAAAAGTAGGAGAACAAAATGAGTTAACCAACTTTTATAAGTTTCTAAATTTACCTTAAATGCGATTAAAAACTAAAATTTTTTTGAAAAAATACCAGCTATAAACATTTAGAGGCGTTGCATTACTTTTTTTATCATTTCTTCTTTCCACATACGAAAATCGCCAGCCATGATTCGTCGGCGAGCTTCTTTCACCAACCACAGGTAAAAACTCAGATTGTGTACGCTGGCAATCTGTGCTCCCAGCATTTCATCTGACTTAACCAGATGACGAAGGTACGCTTTCGAGTAAAAAGTACTAACATATCCACCTAAATTTTTATCAATCGGGGAAAAGTCATCTTTCCACTTTTCATTCCGTATATTGATTATGCCTTCTGTTGTAAAAAGCATGCCATTGCGCGCATTGCGGGTTGGCATAACGCAATCAAACATATCTACACCAAGTGCAATACCTTCCAGAATGTTGGCAGGCGTACCTACACCCATCAAATAGCGGGGTTTATCTGCCGGCAATATATCGCAGACAACTTCGGTTAGTTCGTACATGATCTCAGCAGGCTCGCCCACTGAAAGACCGCCGATGGCGTTTCCTTCCCGGCCAAATGAAGCGATTTTTTCTGCCGATCGTTGTCTAAGGTCTTTATATACACTTCCTTGTACAATAGGAAAGAGCGTTTGTTGGTACCCATACAAACTTTCGGTGGTATCAAACCGGTCGCAGCATCGTTGCAGCCAACGGTGAGTTAACTCCATAGAAGTTCTTGCGTAGTCATATTCACAGGGGTAGGGGGTACATTCATCAAAAGCCATGATGATATCCGCTCCAATTTTTCGCTGAATGTCCATGACTCCTTCGGGTGTAAATGTGTGGAGGGAGCCATCAATGTGGGATTTAAATTCCACACCTGCTTCGTTAATTTTACGTCCTGTTCCGGCAAGCGAATAGACCTGATACCCGCCACTGTCGGTCAGAATCGGGAAATCCCAGCCATTGAATTTATGCAGACCGCCGGCGGCTTCAATAATCGGAAGCCCGGGACGTAAATATAAATGGTACGTATTGCCAAGAATGATTTGCGCTTGTACGTCATCCTTTAATTCGCGCTGATGAACCGCTTTTACAGTACCTGCCGTGCCCACAGGCATAAAGATGGGTGTTTCGATAGTGCCGTGGTCTGTCTGAATCCGGCCAGCCCGGGCTTTGGTGTTTTTATCCTGGTTTTCAAGAAAAAATTTCATTCCGTGTAGGGATTAATGCGGCGCAAAAATAAGGCTATGTCCATAAACATTCCTGACAATGAACGTATATTTGCCAAAAAACAAGGCCCTTAATCCTACTCTCGCGTGACAGAACCTTTACTGATCCTCCTCCTGACTTTCGCAAGCATTCAGCTCGTATACTATTTATTCATCTTCACAAGGCTGATTCGCTATGAGCAACCCGACCTTGAACCCGCCACAAGCAATGCCGTTGGCGTATCAGTGCTGGTATGCGCCTGGAACGAGCTGGAAAACCTGAAAGAACTGCTTCCCCTGCTTGATGCACAGGACTATCCAACGTTTGAAGTCCTGGTGCTGGATGATCGTTCGTCTGATGGAACGGATGATTTTTTGAAGGAATCGATCGCTCAGTGGAGCCACGTTCGGTATATCAGGATTGATAATGAACATGCGCACATTACACCCAAAAAATATGCGATTACGATGGGAATGAAGCATGCCCGCTATCCGGTTGCACTCATGACCGACGCAGATTGTCGCCCCGCAGGATCCGATTGGATTGCATCAATGGCCGCTCAATTAGTCGACAGGAAAGAAATTGTGCTTGGTTTTTCTCCATATTTTAAAGAAAAAGGTGTACTGAACTGGTTTATCAGGTGTGAAACATTTTTTACAGCCGTACAGTATTTTTCTCTGGCTCTGGCAGGTCGTCCATATATGGGTGTAGGCCGAAACCTCATGTATCATACGTCCCTGTTTTTTGCGCACCGAGGCTTTTATAAACATAAGGATATTGTGGGTGGAGATGATGACCTGTTTATGAATCAGGCCGCCCGGACGTACAACACATCCATCAATCTGGATCCCGAATCATTCGTTTATTCCTACGCCAAGTCGAGCTGGAAAGCCTGGTATCGCCAAAAAAAGCGTCATCTTTCGGTTGGGAAGTACTACAAGACAAGCAACAAAATTCGACTGGGAATACTTTCGGCGTCGCATACGGGACTTTGGCTAACGGGTATCGTTGCCTTGATATGGGGTATCTACACGCAGGATTTACTTTTACTTCAAACGCTCGCAGGCGTATTTGTCGGGCGATGGCTGATTCAGCTTTTTGTGTTGCAAAGCATTAACAAACGGCTGGATCGCACCGTCGAATGGTTTTTGTTTATCTTCATGGATATGGCCTTTTTTCTGTATTATCTGATCATGAGCGGTCTGGTTTTTTCGCGGAAAAAGAAAAAAATCCAGTGGCGGTAAACTATAAAAGCGCCGGATTTACGGCCTCCCAAACCTTATTTAGACTCACCTATGGATTTATTACTCCGTTATTTTCCGGAAATCAGCGAACAGCAACGAGCACAATTTGCCCAGCTCGAAGAACTGTATAGTTTCTGGAATGCCCAAATTAATGTCATTTCACGTAAAGATATTGACACTCTATACGAACGTCATGTCCTTCACTCGCTCGGAATTGCCAAAGTATTGACTTTTAAGCCCGGCACCACCGTCCTTGATGTCGGTACGGGAGGCGGTTTTCCGGGAATCCCGTTGGCAATACTTTTTCCGGAAGTACAGTTTCACCTGATTGATAGCATAGGCAAGAAAATTAAAGTAGTGCAGGAAGTAGCCAACGCACTGAATCTAACCAACGTAAAAGCCGAAAAAGCCCGCGCGGAGTACGTTCCGGCAGATGCCTACGAGTTTGTTGTAAGCCGTGCCGTCACGCGTCTTTCGCCTTTTGTTCAGTGGGTCCGGCACGGTATTAGTCCTAACTCTTTTCACAGTCTCAAAAACGGAATTCTATATTTGAAAGGAGGCGATCTTGCGGAAGAAATTGCGGAATATGGCGGCAAGGTGAAAACTTTTGATTTATCCGCTCATTTCGATGAAGAATTTTTCGAGACCAAGAAAGTCGTTTATGTACCTTTGTAGCAGCCTTTGTGCTCCCAACTGATTTTACCCGCTCACTCAACTAATTATTTTAGAAGTACGACCCCATGAACGAACGATTCAAAGCAAGCGCCCTGTTGAACCCCATGTTCCCGGACGAGATTACCTTCAACGAAAAAGGCGTGACTTTCAAAGTCCGCAAGGCTCTTAGCAGCACCGACAATTTTGTGTTTTACAATGATATTTCAGGTGTTGAAATCGAAGCCGGAATCTTTTTTTCGACCATCCGGATCATTCCCCGCATGCGTCAGGAAATAATTATGAAAAATTTTTCCAAAGGAGACGCAAAGAAAGTCAAGGAGTTACTGTTGCAGAAAGTACAATCCTAAGAAAAAAAAGCCACGGATACTTGCGTGGCTTTTTAGAACCTCTTACATTTGCACCCACAATTGAGGAACACAACTGCATTGTAGTATTTCTTAATTGAATTTAGCACAGTACATGTGCAGCAAACATACCCCCAAATAGCTCACAAACCGTTTGCCGGTCGGTTCGAGCATCTGACTTAATAATCAGAGGGGATAAAACCGGGAATTGACATACTCCCGAATAGCTCAGTCGGTTAGAGCATCTGACTGTTAATCAGAGGGTCGCTGGTTCGAGCCCAGCTTCGGGAGCAATTGAAAATTAAGCACTTAACAAGAAATTGTTAAGTGCTTTTTTATTTGGTGTAATACATTTTAGAGCAAATTCAGGGTCAATTCGAAAAGGAGGGAAGTTGGATATGAATAATCTAAGTTGGTCCACAATTTTTACACTTGGTCCTCTATTCATCCAACCCTCACCCGTACCAAATCCTGAATCTCGCGCCCTTTGTGCCAAAACCGCCCCAAAAAACACACCGTGCCGTCGGCGGCTATGGTCAGGGAATTAACGTAGGTGGGTCGAGAGCCGTCGGCATAAAAAATGGGGCCGTGGTCGCTGTAGGTGCGGGTCGGAATATGGAACGTAACGAGGTGCAGATTTTCCAGTCCTTTGGCCGCGCCCCGGGCTATGTGGTCGAGGCCTTTGAGCCGTTGCCCGTTTTCGTAGATAGGCCCGCCCGTGAGGTAGTAGATCGTGTGTCCGTCGGGCCCCAACTGAAATCCTAAATAGCCGTAACTAAACTGATCGAACATGCCACTGCGGCGGGAAGGCTCAGAGGTGAGTCGTTCCACGAGTTCGATGCCGGGCCGCTGAGGATCAAAGCGAAACAAATAGCCGGAATTGCCGTGAATGCCGTAGGCCACCTGCTCGGGGGCATACCAGAAAATCTTACGCCAGTTGTAGCCCATGCTGCCGGGCTGCGTGGGATCGTAGCGGCCAAAGTAATCGAGCCGGAGGTCCACGTTTTCCAGCTGTTCCAGCGTAGCTGTTTCGGGTCGGTAGCGGCCGATGTGGCCTTCGGCGGTGGAGAAATACACGGCTCCGTCGCGCGGATCCACCACCATCGACCTACACAGCACGCGGTAGTCGCTGCCGGGGGTGCCCGCCTCGCCTTTGGCCGAAACTGCGCCGCGATTGTGCAGCGTTCCCGTTCGGGGATCATAGTGCAGAAAGTACCCCACCGGCCAGGTAATGCCATATAGGTCGCCCCGCTCCTTATCCATTGTCATGGTCAAAATGCCTTCGCCCTGCGGTGCCAGGGCCAGATCTTCCAGCTGTTCGGTAGCCAGGTCGTACGACAGGAAATGCCCACCGGGATAGAGATTCAGGCCGTTTGGAGGCTCCACGGGCAGGCACTCCATGTCGTTGATTAATTGATAGTAGCCTACGTGCGTAGCAAAGTACAGTTTTCCCTGCCGCTCATAAAAACGTACGTGGCTTTTGCCCTGCGGGATGGCGTTTGTTTCGCTGCACACTTCGGTCAGGTCCGCCAGAAAACGGGTTTGGTCGGTAGTGGGATTGTACTGATACATCCGGCCGCCAACGGTTGGGGAATCTGAACAGAGCACATAGTAGATATTTCCATCACTCGCTGCGGTGATGGCGTTGTAGGTATCGTGGGCAAGTTCAAAGCCGGAGTAGTAAGGAGTAGCGACGAGGGGTTTTTGGGGCATGGGAGAAGTCGTTTGGTAGTAGCTGTTTAGTAATGAATAAGCTTAGTTTCAAATAAATGTCAGCTCAGATCTTTATCATTTTCTTATAAAAACCCCCACTTGACCGGCTAGTTTTTCTACTTCATTCAAAATTTGTACTTGCAGGCCCGGAGTCCAGGGGCCGGGTTGGCCGTAGACCATCTGCGAGGAGGCTCCTTCGTAACCTCCTTCTTTCAGGATGGTTTCGGAGGGAATGTAGCCCATGACGTCGTTGGAATACCCTAGCACAAACACTTCCTGACCGTACCGTTTTTTGATTTCCAACGCATACTCCACCACCAGTTCACCGCCCAACGCAACCAGCACCTGACTGCCCAGCCGCCATACCTGCACCGGGTACGGATAGGACGCAGGAAAAGACTCGCCAGCCTGCCGAAGGGCCAGCGTGCGGCGTGCCCAGCGCTGCTGATAGGGCTCGCTGTTCCTGATGATTTCACTTAATCCAGCCTCAGTAGGTGGCGGTGAAAGGGCCAGTTCAATTTCAGAATAAGCAGTAGCGAGCTTAGGTTCAAGTGGCTGCATGGGTTCGTCCAGTACCCGCTGAACGGCAACGGAAAGTTCACGGCCAAACTGCCGGGCAAGTGGTACCGTGCGCCGGGGCATTGGATTTTGATCGGCACCAGCGCCCTGAAAAAACAGAGCGGTTGTGCCGGGATAGGCTTGTTCGAGCTCCAATTGAGCAAAACCGGCGTAATCGCCCGAAAACTTATAGAGATCCAGGACGGTATTATGGCAGGCATAGCCAAAAACGAGCGCTTTGAGGCTTCCGCTGGTATCGGCAATTTTGATAACTGGCACGGCATAATCGTTCGGGCCTTTCAGTTCGGACTGTTCGCGCAGGCTTGCTTCCCGGTTGTTGCGCCGATTAACCTGAAAGCGTGTCACGCCGTTGGCAGAGGAAAGCAAGGCCGGTTCCATACGTTGAAAGGCATCACTAACGAGTTGAATCAGTTGGGATTCAAGTTGTTGGGTATAATCGTCTATTTTTTTCTGCTCTTCGTTAGTAAGTGGATAAATATCAATCAGGGCATTGGTAAGTACGGGCCCCGAGTGGGTATGAGAACTATTGAGGAGAATCTGTGCTTTGGATAAACCCAATTTTCTTTGCAGTTCACCACGCACCCGATTGGATGCAGAGCCGGGAATACCCAACAGGTCGGTGGTAACAAGCACGGCCCGGTTGCCGTTTTCGTCTTCCAGTGCTACCGCCTTCGCCCACAGGTCGTGTAGAGCACCTTCGGACGGTCGAGTTCGGGAGGCATAACCCGCCATCCAAACGGGAGATTTTGGCGTAATATTAACTTTGGCAACTCCCGCTTTCCAGCCAGACGCCCGGCTCAGAACGGGTGTCAAAACAAAAAGAAAAATGACTTGAAAAAACCAGAAGATGCTTATTCTTTTCATTTTTTCATCACCAGTTTATCCGCCTGTCCGTGAATTTTCTCAATTGCATGGGCGATATCGTCCATATCCGTTTGGCTCCCAAGCAGCATACTTTGAGAAAGCCATACCGCCTCCTGACACAGCAGATCATTCGTTGGACACTGATTATTTTCCAAGTAGGAGTTGTAGTTAATCATCTCTTTTGGATAGATTTTCTGGTAGTTTTTGGACTCGAAGGCATCGTTGAGAAAGGGCATTTTATTGAGCGGCGTATAACCACCCGAGCACGGAATGCCTTCGGCAGTAAGGGCTTTCAGAAACTGCTCGCGTGACAAGCCTTTAAAGGCTTCTGGCTCATAGCGGAACGGAAACAAATGAAAGGCCGCCCTTGTGACGCTGTCGTAAAGCCGGTACGGAAGAATGCCCGGAATTTTCTCAATTTTTGCTTTCAAGTAGGCGGCGTTGGCGTTGCGGAGGGCCGTTTGCTGGTCGAGGCGTTCGAGTTGTGCCAGTCCGATAGCAGCCTGATACTCAGTCAGGCGAAGCTTGGTGCCCTGCATCAGCGTACCGATGCCGATTACTCCCGAAACAGTCCCGTACGGGTTGCCGTAGTTGTGGTAGGAAAAACAGCGATCCATGAACGCATCGTTGTTGCTGACAATAGCGCCCGCTTCGCCAATAGCCAGGTTTTTGGAGTTCTGAAAACTAAAACATCCGGCATCGCCCAAGGTGCCTACTTGTTTGTGGTCTATTTCGGCCATGTGTGCCTGACAGGCATCTTCAATTACAATCAGATTATGTTTTCGGGCAATGGGCAGGATGCGCGTCATGTCGGAAGGCAGCCCCAGAATATGCACCGGAATAATGGCCCGTGTGCGGGGCGTAATGCGGGCTTCAATTTGAGCCGGATCCATCTGAAAGGTATCCCGCTCCACATCAACAAATATCGGCATGGCACCCACAGCGAGCACTGGCGCCACCGTTCCAATAAACGTATAGGCCGGAACAAGTACTTCATCGCCGCCCTGAATGTCAAACTGCGCCAGGGAAGCAATCAATGCGTTGGTGCCGTTTACGACCGAAAGGCAACGTTTAGCCCCTACCGTAGCTGCCCACTTTTCTTCAAACTCACTCACAACCGAAGCTCGTGACCACACCCCACTCCGAATCACTTCGAGCAGGCGTTTTTCGTCTGTTTCAGGGTTCCAGATAGGCCAGGTCGGCCATGGTTTTGTGCGGAGCGGTGGCCCACCCAGAGCGGCAAGGTCCGTAGATATTCCACTTGTTCCTTTACTGATTGGGGCAAGGGCCGGTACTGCTTCGGCCAGCAGGCCCGGACTTAATACGGCGCTCAGGCCGGTCAGGGAGTTTCGTCGGAGAAATTCGCGTCGGGAAAGGCTCATAGAAAATGGGTAGTTTTCAGATTATTACATCCAAAGGATGAACTTACAGCATTTTATTTGAAAGTAATTTATTATTAATTCTCTAAAAATAAATCTATTAACTACCAAATCTTAATGCCCCTCATGCCCGTTCTCATGCCCCAGCCGCTCCTGAAAGCGCTGCAACGCTTTGCGGGCTTCGTCGGTATCGAGGGCAGCCACACGCTGTCTCATGAAAGTCAGCAGGCGGGGAAGCGTGGCTTTTTCGGCCAGTGCCAGTGCGCGGTTCAGGTCCAGTGCGGCGAGTGGCTCAGCGGCATACCACACCATCAGTGGCAAGTTGTGATCCTCTTTATCTTCGGCTTTTTGCGCCAGCGCTTCTACCACTCCCCAGCGTTGGGCAGGCGGCAGGCGCAGCATGGCCGAGCTGAGGTACAGCCGTACCAGCGCCGAGGCATCGGTGCGGGCCAGGGCTTCAAAGCGTTTCAAGGCCTCGGGCGATACCTGTTTGTCTTCGGCCAAAAGCTGAATAGCCCAGCTGCGGAGGTACTCGTTTTCATGCCCCAGCAAGGCAATCAGGTCTTTTTCCGATAAACCTTCCGTTACGTGCAGCGCCCACAGTGCACGCAACTTTCGGGTCACGTCGGGGTTGGTAGTCAATATCGTTTTCAGGGCTGTATGGGCTTTTTTGTCGGGACCGCGCTCCTGCAAAAGCTGCCGGGACTGCCGCACGTACCAGTCGTTGGGATGCAGCTGATATGCCACGAGTTGCGCGGTAGAAGCTTTTGAGAGATCGACCTTTACCCAGGTATCATTTTCATGGCTGATCTTAAAAATCCGGCCCAGGGTTTTGTCGTGTACGTCGGCGTTGGGGCTGTGGCACTGATTTTTGTCGTACCAGTCAATGGCAAATACCGATCCGTCAGGCCCATATTTAAAATTGAGCCACTGCGACCACGAGTCGTTCATGGCCAGGAAGTCGTTTTGATGGTGCGCTACATAGCCGGACCCCGCCCGTTCCAGCTGATCTACGTTGAGCCGGGCGCCGTTGATATTGTTCATAAATATCTGGTTGCGATAGGTTTTGGGCCAGCTGTCTCCGCCCAGATAAATCATTGCCCCGGCGTGCGCGTGGCCGCCGCCTTTGGATGCTGAGCGGAAGTTCCCGGCATGAGGCCCGCGCTCGCCCACCCAATGCACGTGGTCGGCAATGGTTTTGATGTCGTCGTAGGTATAGGGGTTAAAATGCTTGCCAGCCTGCCGTTGGTAGCGCGCGCCCTGAATGATGTGGTACATGTGCGGAATCACGCAAACGGTAATGAACGGGTGGCCGTAGTCGTTAAAATCAATGCCCCAGGGATTGCTGCTTCCTTCGGCAAAAACCTCAAAAACATGCCGTGTAGGGTGATAGCGCCACACACCGGCGTTGAGTTTGGTGCGTTCGGCATCGGGCGTGCCCGGCTTGCCTACGTTGGAATGTGTAAAGACACCGTGGGTGCCGTAGAGCCAGCCATCGGGGCCCCAGCGCAGGCTGTTGAGTACCTCGTGTGTATCCTGCGTGCCCCAGCCGTCGAGCAGAACCTGCGGTGGCCCGGCGGGCAAATCGGTGGCAGCGTTGATCGGGATGAAGAGCAGCTGCGGGGCAGCACCCAGCCACACGCCGCCCATGCCAACTTCAATTCCGCTGACGAGGTTGAGGCCTTCGGCAAAGATTTTCTTTTTGTCTAGCGTGCCATCTCCGTCTGTATCTTCAAAAATCAGAATCCGGTCTCGCCCTTGTCCCGCCGGGGCGGGTGTAGGGTACGTATGTCCTTCTACCACCCACAGCCGCCCACGGGCGTCGAGTGTAAAGCTAATGGGGCGCACGATGTCCGGCTCGGCGGCGGCAAGCGTTACTTTGAAGCCCGGTGGGGGAGTCATGCTTTTGGCGGCTTCCAGGCCCGACAGCCCGGCGTTTAGCACGGGATCAACGGGAGGCAGCACGATGATATCTTCGGGACGTAGTTCGTTTGGGAATTTGGGGCGACTGGCGTAAAACCGGAAATCGTCAAAATTGATGTGTGCCCATTTGTCGTGCGGAATGTAGGGGATTTGCGAAAGCCCGGTTTCATGATCGATAATCCTAATGAAAATTTCTTTTCCCAGGTACGCTTCCAGATTAACTACCACAGGCAGCAACGTAGCCCGGCCATTGCCCGAAATTTTAAAAATAACCTCCTGGTTTTCCGCTAAAACAAGTTCTACACGAGTATCAGTTAACGCGCCGCCAGAAACCCTGAAGGCAGCAAAAGGCTGTGTGACCCGAAAAGGTGCGGACGTGAGGGTGCCGGTTTGGGTGGCGTGGGCTGTGCCGCCACTGCTCAGAAAATAGCCTCCTTCAAACCCAATACTCATTCCTAATTCGTGTATGGGCGAGGGATCAAGTGAATAAAGTGGGGTTGTGAAGGCGTCGCCCGTGGCGGTCCAGTCCTGTAAAGTACCGGTTTCAAAATTGAGGTTAAGCGGTCTTCCGTCCTTTTCGGGCAATTTTCCGGCAGTTACTACTCCTGAAAGTGCACCTTCAACCACCTCAAACTTCCCGACCATTCCGGCGGCACGGTGACCCGGTACGGTGCAGAAGTACGTATCGCTTTCCGTTGCCACAAACTGAATGGTGGCAGAAGCTCCTTTTTTCAGAATGGTTTCACTTTTTATTCCCAGTTTTTCGAGCGCAATGTCGTGCGTCATCGTCTCGCCATTGGTAATTTTGATCTGGATGCGGTCGCCTTTGTTGGCTCGAAGTGTCGGATTCCGGGCACCGTCCGGCCCAAAATATCCCAGCATAGTAGCTTCCAGCGTATACTCCCGGTCAATGTGGGTAGTATCCATGGGCTGAATCGTTTGCAGATCGGCGGCTGAGGCACACGGTACGGGCGCTAGTTGTATACTGAAAAGCCATCCGAAGGCCAGTAAGAAAGAAACACAACGCATAAGAGTATACAGGTTGAATGGTTTTTGATTTAAAATCAGAAATAATATAAGGATTTAAGGAGAGAGTTCTATCCAAATTTATTTTCCTGAATCTGACATAATCAGGAAGTAATCTGCCACAGATTTATGCTTTCCGAAGTACCCATTCGTATACAGCTTTCATAAAAGTTTTGTAGTTTAGTATCCGACTGTAAACTTATCAATATTTCGTGTCAAGATGCGTCTAGTTTTCATTGGTTTAGCGCTGGCAGCAACTGTCGGTTTGCCCGGCTTTGGGCAGCAGCGTGTTTCTCCGTCAGATCCGGTCCCCTCGGGTCGAGTGTATGCACAGGCGCTTTATGACTCCGCTGTGGTCGAAACGCAGCATTTATACAACGGACCGCAGTATTTTATCTATGCCTCCCGCGAAAAAGAGCATCAGTTTTTGGGCTCACGCGAGTGGCAAATGGGTTCTGTTCGGTATGATGGTCAGCAGTTTGATTCCATTCCGATTTTGTTTGATATAGCCCTGGATCAGGTAGTGATCAACTACGTCAAAGGCTTTGGGCAGGTGCGGCTACAAAATGAAAAAATCGACTATTTTACCCTTCCCGGTCATCGGTTCGTGCGGGTTGTGGCCGGGCAGGATTCTTTCCCCGGTCTGCGCAGCACGGGCTTTTACGATGTGGTATATGGCGGGCCTACCCGGCTGTTGGTCAGGCGTATAAAGGAGAGACAGGAGCGGATTGAAGAAACCAGAGTTCTGGCAGAGTTTCCCTACAAAGAGTTTTTTTATGTCTATCACCAGAATTCTTTCCATATCATTCGTTCCAAAAAAGCTTTGCTCACTTTATTGGGAGATCAGAAAAAAGCGCTTAAAAAGTTTAGCCGTGAAAATCATTTAAAATTCAAAAAGAATCGGGAAGCTGCCCTGTTGGCCACGGTAGCGCACTACGATCAACTCACACGCCTATGAGCCACAGTCGTTTACTTTTTTTGACCTTGCTGTGTTTCCTGAAAATTCAGGCCGGATGGGCCCAAACCCCAACCACCATCAGCGGGCAGTTTTCGGACATTACCTTCCGCGACTTTGTGCGCGTGGTTGAAGCCCAAAGTCCCTATTACTTTTACTACGATGCGCAGCAGCTCGACAGCCTGCGCATTACGCTTCGGGCAGACAACCAACCGCTTCGGGAGGTGTTGGGACAGGTTTTTAGAGATACCGAATTTACCTATGCCGTAGACGATCAGAACCGGGTGTTTATCACCAAAGGACAGGCCATAATTACGCGCCTGCCGGGAAATTCGTCCACACAGGAGGTTGCCGTATATGAACCACCGGGACAGGATGAGCAGGAGAAACTGCTTTCCTCAGCCGAAAATAAACTATATGACATCGGCCCACGCAAAATACGAATCGCACCCGGCAACTCTACGGTCTCGGGCTACGTGCGCAATGCCGTGACGGGTGAGCCCGTGATTGGCGCGGCGGTCTACATCGAAACGCCGCAAGTTGGGGTGACGACCGACGCTCTTGGCTACTATGCGCTCACGATTCCGCGCGGAAAACAACGGCTGCGCGTGAAAAGCGTAGGCATGCGTGAAACCTATCGGCAGGTGATGCTCTACTCGGATGGAAAGCTGGATATTGATATTATTGAAAGTGTCACGGCCCTGAAAGAGGTATCCGTTAAAGCGGGGCGGGACGTCAACGTAGCCGGAACCCAAATGGGGCAGGTGAAGCTAACTATCGCCACCATGAAGCAAGTGCCTACGGCGCTGGGCGAAACCGATTTGCTGCGTACCGTACTGACTCTGCCGGGAATAAAATCGGTGGGTGAAAACAGCGTGGGACTAAACGTTCGGGGCGGGTCAGCCGACCAAAACCTGATTTTGCTTAACGATGCAACGGTTTATAATCCTTCCCATTTGTTTGGTTTTTTCTCCGCTTTTAATCCGGATATTTTAAAAGATGTGGAATTGTATAAAAGTACCATTCCGTCCCGTTTTGGGGGCAGGCTTTCGTCCGTGCTCGACATCAGTACGCGCGATGGCAACAAAAAGAAGTACGTAGCTTCGGGTGGTATCGGGCTCATCACGGGCCGCCTGACGCTGGAAGGGCCGATTATTAAAGACAAAACGTCGTTTCTGATTGGCGGTCGCTCGACTTACTCCAACTGGCTGCTGAAACGGCTCGATAACGCATCGTACAACCAAAGTACAGCGTCGTTTTATGATGTAAATGCGCATCTGAGCCACGAAATCAACGAAAGAAACAGCGTGTACGCCACGGGCTATCAGAGCAACGATCAGTTCCGGTTGTTTGGTGATACACTCTATTCCTACAAAAATCAGTTTGCGTCGCTCAAATGGAAGCATACATTTTCTCCCAAATTATACAGTACGTTTTCGGCCGCATATAGCAACTATTCCTACGCGCTGGAAAGTGAGCAATCAGAAATTAACTCGTTTGATTTGCGGTTTGGAGTGGCACAGTCCAGTTTTAAAGCCGAATTCAGCTATTTATTACACGCCAAACATACCCTTGATTTTGGCGTAAACTCGGTATATTACCAGCTTTCGCCAGGCTCCTTTCAGCCAAAGGGACCGGAGTCGCTCATTGTGCCCGACAAGCTTGAAGACGAACAAGCGCTGGAAACGGCCGTATACATAGAAGATCGGTTTGAGGTCAATCAGCGGCTCCTGATAACAGCCGGTTTGCGGTTTTCTATGTTTAATTATTTGGGGCCAAAAACGGTCTACACCTACGTTCCGGGATTCCCGATTGATAAACTTTACGCCCTCGGTTCAGAACAATATGCCGCAGGCAAGAACATTAAAAACTACGGCGGCCCCGAGTACCGTCTGTCGGCTCGTTACATGTTGCGAGGCGACTTGTCGCTGAAAGTAAGCTATAACACGCTGCGGCAGTATATTCACCTGCTATCGAACACGATGGTTGCTTCGCCTACTGACATCTGGAAACTGAGCGATACCTACATCAAACCCCAAACCGGTGATCAGTTGGCCGTAGGGCTGTATCGCAACCTCCGGGGTAATCAGATTGAGCTGTCGATTGAAGGCTACTACAAAAACATCAACAATTTTCTGGATTACAAAGGCGGCGACTCGCTCATCATGAACCACCGCATCGAAACGGCCGTCATTGCCACGCAGGGCAAAGCCTATGGTGTAGAAATTCTGGCAAAAAAAATGACCGGAAAATTTAACGGATGGGTCAGCTATACTTACTCTCGCTCGCTGCTTCGGGCGCTGGACCGCAGCTCGCAGGATGCGCCAAACGACGGAAATTATTACCCAAGCAACTACGACAAACCGCACGATTTTACGGCCATCAGCAACTACAAGTTTAGCCACCGGTTTAGCGTGTCGCTCAATTTTACGTATAGTACCGGACGCCCCTACACGCCGCCCATTGGCAAGTACGTGATTGACGGTGCCCAACGCATTTACTACGCCTCCCGCAATCAGTTCAGGATTCCGGACTATTACCGGGTAGATGCCTCCATGAATATTGAGGGAAACCATAAAGTACGCAAGATGGCGCATAGTTCGTGGACGCTTGCGGTGTATAATTTGCTGGGGCGCCGAAATGCCACGTCGGTTTATTTTCAAACTCAGGACGGCATGATCAACGGCTACAAGCTTTCGATTTTTGGTCAGCCCATTCCAACCATTACCTACAATTTCAGATTCTAAGTAGATGTATTCAATGATTCAGTTCCTGAAACTATATGGCATGAAACAGAAACCCAATCTGTTATTTTTGCTTCTGTTACTTTTTACGGAAAGTTGCATAGAACCCTTTACCCCGCCAGAAATCACCGGCGCCCGGCAGTACCTCGTTGTCGATGGGTTTTTAAATACGAGCCCTAACCAGGAAAGTCAGTTTCGGCTGACACGCACGCAGACGATTGCCGAAACGGGCCAACCGATGCCTGAATCTCGTGCCCGACTCTTTGTGGAAGGTGATGCCGGGAGCCGGTTTACGTTATCAGAAACCGCGAATGGGCTGTATATCCTTCCGCCCATTGCGGCCAAAGACAATGAAAAATACCGTATCCATATTCTTACTCAGGATGGCAACGAATATTATTCGAGCTATGAACCGATCATCCGAACGCCTGCAATCGATAGCCTTACGTACGAAGTGCGTGAAGATAGAAGCGGAGTGCAGATAAATATCAACACCCACGACCCGCGCAACGCTACCCGTTTTTACCGCTGGAATTTTGAAGAAACCTGGCAGTATTATTCTGATATGTACTCGCCGGTCGAATATATAAATGGGGCGGTTGTGGGGCGGTTGCAGGACATAAGTACGTGCTGGAGCTTTGCTAAATCGTCACGCATTGTACTGGGAACGTCCGTAAAGTTGAGTCAGGATATTATTAAAGATCAGCCAATTACGTATGTTGCAGCGGCTACCGGGAAACTAAAAGTAAAGTACAGCGTGCTGGTGCGGCAGTATGGGCTTTCGCAGGAAGAATATGAATACTGGACTACCCTCGCCAAAACTACCGAAGGGACGGGCACACTCTTTGACCCACAGCCTTCGCAGGTGCGGGGCAACATTATGTGTGTGAGCGATCCATCGGCGTTGGTTTTTGGGTATTTCAGCGCTTCCACCCAGCAGGAAGAGCGGCTGTTTGTGGCCGAAAGTTTAGGCCGCTATGCGACCTCCTGCGCACCCGTAGATACACTCTCGCTGGGTGAGTTGGCTGAATCTTTTGATAAAATTTCAGAAGAATATATTCCGACCGGCTCCACCCAAACACTGTACGTGATGGCGTTTGAATCCTGCGTGGATTGCCGCCTGAGAGGAGGCACTACGGTGCGGCCGCCTTTCTGGCGTTGATGCGTTTTGGAAAGAATCGTGTTAAAAAATATTGTATATATCTTATAATCAAGATATTTATTTAGAATATTTGAAATATTCCCAACCGTGGAAAAGTTTTTTTATGACCTATAAAAAACAAAAAATACAGAGCTTATTTCTGCTTGGCGGGCTGTGTGTTTTTACATCATTGGCCACCAAAGCGCAGGTTACTTCCGTCGGAACAAAGGCAGAGCTAGCGGCACATTCGACCAAAACCTACGCAGAAAAAATATTTGTCCATTCCGACCGGCCTTTGTACGTGGTGGGCGAAACCATGTGGTGTAAACTCTATGCGCTGGATGTGCACAGCAATCGCCCTGCCGATGTACTTAGTAAAATTGCTTATCTGGAACTGCTGGACGCAGAGGGGAATTCCGTAGTGCAGGCCAAAGTAACGCTAGATCAGGGACACGGAAACGGCTCTATGCTGCTGCCGGTTTCGTTGCCTACGGGTACCTATGTGCTCAGAAGCTACACCAACTGGATGAAGAATTTCAGCCCGGAGTTCTTTTTTGAAAGCGCCCTTACCATTCTCAATCCGTTTGAGCAATTTCCTCCGTCTTCCCCTGAGCGTGTGCAGGCGAGTCAGGACGTGCAGTTTTTTCCCGAAGGCGGACAGTTGGCCGGAAATGTATTGAATCGAATTGCTTTTCGGGCAACAGACGGGCAGGGGAAAGGAATTGCCTTTCAGGGAATGTTGCTCAATGATGCACAGGATACGCTCCTTCGGTTTGAACCCCGGCAGTTTGGCATCGGCAGTTTTGAATTTACTCCCACCGCCAACGAAACCTACCGCGCCGTAATCCGTACCGCCAATGGACAAACGTCTACTTACTCACTCCCGACGGTGCTCCCGCAGGGCTATGCCGTGCAGCTCAAAGATTCTACGAGTCAGTGGTTGCGGTTTCGGGTGCTTACAAAGGCTCCGGTTGCAACGCTTCATTTGCTGGCACATCATGGGGCATCGGTGTATTCGAGCGAGGTACGGCAGGGAGAGGCTATTTTTTTATTGGATAAATCCACCCTTCGTGAGGGCATAAATCACCTGACACTTTTTGACCAAAACGCACGACCCGTGGCCGAACGGCTATATTTCAAACCTCCGGCCAAAACCTTGCCTGTGCGTGCTGCGGTTAATAAAAATACGTTTGAAAGCCGGGAAAAAGTACAACTCAGTGTGAACACCACCGGGCAGTCTTCTGCAACTATGTCGGTAGCGGTATACCTGACCGATTCCCTGCATCATCCTCAACCACAACGCATTGAAAGCTACCTGCTGCTTACATCGGATCTGAAAGGAACCGTAGAGTCTCCCGATTGGTATTTTGAAAAAACGGGTCCGGAAGCAAAAGAATCGCTTGACCACCTGATGCTTACCCACGGATGGAGCCGATTCAGGCCGCAGGCAGAGGATGTTTCAAAACCTGCTTTTGCACATCTTCCCGAATATGGCGGGCATTTTCTGGAAGGCAAAGTTACGAATACCATTTCCGGCCAACCCGAACCTTATACCAACGTGTACCTTGCAGCGCCTGATACACAGGCAAGGCTCTTTGTGGCGCAGGCCGATAGTGTGGGGGCTTTTCGTTTTGAGGTAAAAAAACTTCGGGATTCCAAAGAGATTATTTTACAGACCAATCTGCGGGAAGACAGCACGCACCGCATCGAATTGAAAAGTCCATATACCGACAAGCGCTCAATGCGCCCAGTTCCTCAACTGACACTTAGCACAGAGCAGGCGGCATTGTTGCTCAACAGAAGTATCAATATGCAGACGCTCAATGCCTTTGCACCTGCGGCAGTACGTAAGGAAGAGCTTTTTGAAAAAGACAGTCTTGGGTTTTATGGCAAACCCGACGAGAAATATTTTCTGGATGCCTACACCCGTTTTCCAACGATGGAAGAGGTCATGCGGGAGTATGTTCCGGGCGTTTTTGTTCGCAAACGAGACAAGAAATTTCACTTTTATGTGATTGATAAAATCAATCAGCCTTCGGCACTTTTTACACAGGATCCGTTGATTTTGCTGGATGGAGTACCCATTTTTGATACTGATAAAATCATGGAAATGGACCCCTTAAAAATCAAAAAGCTGGAAGTAATTGATGCCCGCTATTACCTGGGACATTTGTCGTTTTCAGGAATCGTGAGCTACTCTACCTACAAAGGCGACATGGCGGGCTTTCCGCTCGACCCGCGGGCGTTGGTGCTTTCGTATTCGTTTGAGCAATCGCCCAAAGAGTTTTATTCGCCCCGCTACGACAGTGCCCTGCGGAAAAGCAGCCGTCTGCCCGATTTTCGCAACCTTCTTTTTTGGGCACCCACGCTTACGACCGACGCACAAGGCAAGCAGCAGGTAGAGTTTTTTACGTCTGATCAACCCGGAACGTATCAGGTAGTTATTCAGGGAGTAACCCCCGAAGGCGTGCCGGGAAGCCAACAATTGACTTTTGACGTGAAGCCGCTGAATAATTAGGTTTTTCATTGATAGATCAAAAGTCAAAAACTTCCTGCCCTCAGCCCTGAAAGGGCGCAATTTGTCAGCACAGGGTGCAGCCCTGTGAATCTGAATAATTAGGTTTTTTATTGATAGATCAAAAGTCAAAAACTTCCTGCCCTCAGCCCTGAAAGGGCGCAATTTGCAAGTACAGGGTGCAGCCCTGTGAATCTGAATAATTAGGTTTTTCATTGATAGATCAAAAGTCAAAAACTTCCTGCCCTCAGGCGTAATTTGCAAGCACAGGTTGCAGCCCTGTGAATCTGAATAATTAGGTTTTTTATTGATAGATCAAAAGTCAAAAACTTCCTGCCCTCAGCCCTGAAAGGGCGCAATTTGCCAGCACAGGGTGCAGCCCTGTGAATCTGAATAATTAGGTTTTTTATTGATAGATCAAAAGTCAAAAACTTCCTGCCCTCAGCCCTGAAAGGGCGCAATTTGCAAGCACAGGTTGCAGCCCTGTGAATCTGAAAAATTTGAATGTAAAAATGTGAAACAGGTTTCAAACAATAAATAACATCAAAAAAAACGGCCAAACTGAATCAGGTTGGCCGTTTTTCAACATATAGATTAGGGGTTTATTTTCCTCGGGGGCGTCCACCTCCTGCGGCAGGGGCGGCTTGCTGCGGCTGACCGCCGCCATCGCCACCACCACCATCTCCACCGCTCTTCACGTCGTCGTTATTGACGCTCTTGCGGCGACGGCGGGGCTGCTCATCAAAGCTCATTTTACCTAGCTTATAAGAGAAGTTGATCCGCACGCCACGATTATATAGATTGTTGATGTTCGTTTGTGTAAAGTTGGGTGTGTCCAAAATGGTTTCTACCCTAAACGCCTTTGCCAGGAAGTTCTCTGCACCAATACCCACGCTACCGCGCTTATTGGCAAAATCTTTCTTGGCGCCCAGGCTATAAAACGCAAAGCCCGTTTGGGTGCCCTGCAGCTGTACATCCCGGCCACGGATAAACCCAAAGCCCTGCAGACCCCAGCCATTTTTGATAGTCAGGTTGGTAAAAATCCGTCCGGAAATTACCATACCGGAGTTCGTCGTACCAAGAGCTGTGTTTCCGCTATTGTTCGAGAGGTACGCGTAGTACGTATCCAATCCACCGCCAAGCTGCCATTTGGAAAAGAGCGTTACGTTACCAAAGAGGTTGAGGCCGTAGTTTTGTTTTTGGCCAATGTTGCCGTACGTAGTTGTAATCACGCCCTGCTCGTCGGTAGAGCGAATGCTCTCGATGGAGTTATTGGTATTCCGGGCAAATAACGAAAGATTCAGATATACCGACTTTTTAAACCAACTCGTGCTCAGCTCGTACTGATCGGTCAGTTCGGGTGCAAGGTTTGGATTACCTACCGTGATATTTTGTGGGTTAGCTGCGTTGATGTTTGGGTTCAGGAATTGAATCCCCGGACGCTGCAAGCGACGATTGTAGCCCAGTTTAACGGTTTTTCCACCTTTAAATGTTTTTGAAATATTTACGCTTGGAACCAAATTGCCGTAATCAGGAATGGCAAGATCAGCTTCTCCCTGATTGGCCATGATCGTAGTATATTCATAGCGGCTACCGATTTTGAACGAGTATTTATTTTTTGTAGAAAAGGTGTAGGACAAATACGTAGCGGCTACATTCTGATCGTAGTTAAGCTCGTTGGCGGGCCGTGGCGTAGCAATCGTGCTAAAATAGGTAAAATCGCTATTTACTTCCCGGAAAATCCCCTTCGCACCAAACTCAATCATCTGCGTTTTTTTGATCGGCGACTGATAGTCAAGCTGAATCGTACTTTCCTGATTGTAGCTGCCGTTGCGGTTGCCTTCCTGACCCAGAAGTTCCAGGGAGGTAGAAGAACTGAACAAATCAGCGTCGAAATCATTGGTGCGGTTATTCCGGCTAAACTGCGACAGAATGCTGAACTCCTGCTGTGGCTTTTTCAACTGACGGGTGTAGTCAATGTTTACGTCAACGGTTCCGGATAAGTCCGTCACTGTAACATCCCGGAATGAATTTGTAGCAGGATTATTTCCAAACGAACTGATCGTTGAAATTGACTGCGTATTATTCTGATTGCGCACGCCATAGCGTACACTTGCTGTCACAAATGACTTCTCAGTAATATCATAATCCCAGCCCAAATTGTAGGAGCCAAAACCGCCGGTGTTGAGTGATTCGGTTGTTTGCCGGGTAGAAAACGGACTGCCATTTCTATTTCCTTCCTGAATATTTTCTCCTTTACCAATGACATTGTACGTAGCGCGGCCAAATCCACCAAGATTAAAACCCATCTTGCCGGTCCGGTAACTTCCGCGCAGGCCGAGGTTGGAGCCTCGGTTGCCTACTCCTGTGTTCAGGTCAAGCGTAGCGCCCTGAAGCGTATTCTTTTTGGTAATAATGTTGATGATCCCGGCAGTACCTTCGGCATCATACTTGGCAGAAGGCGAGGTGATTACCTCAACCGATTTGATCATATCCGCCGGGATTTGCTTTAACGCATCAGCCACGCTGTTTGCCAGAATTGTGGACGGCTTGTTGTTAATCAATACCCTTACGTTTGAGCTACCGCGTAGCGATACATTTCCGTCCAAATCCACGCTGAGCATCGGCACTTTGCGCATGACCTCCGTTGCGTCGCCGCCTTTGCTGGCAATGTCCTTTTCGGCATTATAAACCAGGCGGTCAACCCGTTCCTCGATCATTTCGGCCTGTCCAACCACGTTAACTGCGTTCAGTTGCACCACATCGGGAATTAGCACCACTTCGCCGAGTTCAATCGTGGCACGACGGCCAATGCTTACTTTTTTTACCTGTTTTCCTTTATACCCAATAAAAGAAATGAGTAAATTGTAATCGCCTTCTGCGATTTTGGTCAGCGAAAAATTGCCTTTGTCGTCGGTCGTTGTTCCGTCGATTGGCTTGTTACTTTTAATTTCTACCAGCGAAATCGCAGCAAACTCAATGGGTTGTTTGGACACAGAGTCAACCAACGTTCCACTGATTTTTCCATTTCCGCGGGCTACGTCGTCGGCTGTGCCCGGAATTACTGCCGGTTGCTGCGAAGGCCGTCCACCGCCACCACCCGGGAAGGTCGGGATTTGAGCCCATGCCTGAGCAGCGAAGAAGGTGAGTAAAAATAAAAGTAGATAATGCTTTTTCATGGCTAATATTTATTGGAGTATTTAAACAAGTAAAAGAGTTTGAAACAAAAGCTAAATCCTAAAAATGTACAAAATTAGTTTTCTGCCGTTGCATGACTCAGATACTACTCCAAAATAACAACCTTTGTTGACAACAAAAGAAGCACAATAGACAGGAACATTGTTCATATAGACTAAACCCCTTTTTTGACCGATAAACCTGGAAAGATTTGGAAATTAAAGTGTATCAATAAGTTAATAGATAAATCAGGGCAGTTCGTCGATATAAAATACGTATTCGTCTATTGAAAGTAAATCTTTAAAAAGTACTATGTAGTCTTGTTGGTGCCGATTGACGTATAGGGATGTTTTTTTGATTTTTTTACGCGTACTTAACCACCTGTCGGTACTATACCTATGGAATCACTTTCATCACGCCGCTTCATGCCCTGGGTTATTCAGGCCCTGGTTTGGTCACTGCTTGGGGCAATTCTTTTGCTGTGGCAACCACTAACCTGGCGTATCACCATTCCGATGCAGTTTTGGGTTAAGCAGGCGGTATTGTTTGGAATGCTGCTTGCTATATTTTATGTCAATACGCAGGTGTGGGTTCCCAGGCTGCTGTTTATGAACCGAACCGGCAAGTTTATCCTTTATAATATGGTCGCTGTTATTACCGTAGCAGTGCTCGTGCAGAAAGTAGAACAGCTGATTGGCCTTCGTGAAAGCATGGAAAACGCCTTTAAGGCGGTTAGAAATACGGGCGTCATGAGGCGCGAAGATTGGTTCGACTATTTTTCCTTACTCACCGCTCTGATGGTCATTGGTATCAGCACAAGCTTCGCGGTAGTTCAGAAATGGCAGCATGATGTGGAACTTCGACAAAAACTGGAACGGGCAAAAATCGACTCCGAACTTTCGTTTCTAAAAGCGCAGATTAACCCGCATTTTTTCTTCAATACGCTTAATAATATTTACGCCCTGACGGTGATTGACGTGGAGGCCTCCCGGGAGGCCCTGCACAAATTGTCGCGCATGATGCGCTACGTACTCTATGATTCGCAGCAGGGTACCGTGCAGCTGAGTCAGGAAATAGCCTTTGCGCAGGATTACATCAAACTTATGCAGCTGCGGCTGACCGATAAAGTGACGGTGCTGCTGACCCCGCCACACCCGATGAACGACGTGCCGATTGCGCCGATGCTGTTTTTACCATTTATCGAAAATGCCTTCAAGCACGGAGTGAGTGCCACGCAGCCGAGCCGCATCGAAATTCTGATCAGGCAGGATGGTGGGAAAATTTATGTGGAAGTACGTAACACGCTATTTTCTGATAAAAAATCAGTCAATCTGGAAGAAAGCAACGGCATTGGGCTCGTCAATACGCGCCGCCGCCTCGATCTGCTTTACCCCGGACGCTACGCACTCGACGTGCAGGAAAATCGGGCAGAGAGTGAATACAGTGTTCATCTGGAATTACAAGCCGTATGATAACTTTAAACTGCCTGGCCGTCGACGATGAGCCGCTTGCTCTCGGGCTCGTGTGTGCATTTATCGAAAAAACCCCTTTCTTAAAGCTTACGGGACGTTTTTCCAGTGCCGTGGAAGCCTTGCAGGGCTTGCACACGCAGCAGGTAGATGTACTTTTTCTGGATATTCAAATGCCGGACCTGACGGGTCTTGAACTGGCGCGGGTGCTCGAAAAATCAGGCGCGCAGGGGCAGGGCCCGCGTATTATTTTTACAACGGCCTTCAATCATTTTGCCCTGGAAGGGTTTCGGGTAGATGCGCTTGATTATTTGCTCAAACCCTTCAATTACGAGGAATTCCTGCGGTCTGCCACAAAAGCGCTGACGTATTTTGAGCTCATTCACAAAGCCGAAACGCCCATGGTTCAGCAAGCACCTCAGACCCAGCCAATCAGAGAAGACTATCTATTTTTGAAAGTCGAATATCAGCTTATCCGGGTAGCTTACAGCGATATTCTGTACATTGAAGGGTTAAAAGATTACGTAAAAGTACATCTCCTGAATGAGAGCAAACCATTGCTTTCGCTCACGAGCCTGAAAGCGCTGGAAGAAAAGCTGCCTGCTGAGCGCTTCATGCGTGTGCATCGCTCGTTTATCGTTAATCTTGAAAAAATAGGAGCAATCGCCCGCAACAATATTCAAATCGGCAGCGCCCACGTGCCCATTGGTGATCAGTATAAGGATGTGTTTTCGGACTACGTGAGCCGTTGGACCTAGCGCAACCGAATGTTTTGAAGGAATCGGCTGTTACTATCCGAAACCACCAATCTATGACCGCAGAAATTACCCGCGATTTTATCTCCCATGTTCAGGAAAGTCTGGCCAACGGCTTGTTTATAAAAGCTAACTTTGGTGATTATAAAGGTCCGGAAGAAGAGCTGAAAAGCCTGTATATCAAAAAAATAGTTGTCAAAAAACAGGAAAAACTCTCGTTTCTGTATCGCTACAAACGGAAGGATGTTACCAAAAATTATTCACCCGAAGAAGCTCTGCTGCTCCTGCAAACGCTGCTGACAGTCAATGGATTTCGGTTTGGGCATTTGTTTACACTGCATCAGGACGTAGTCGTTCAGTACTCCAAAGGCCGTTTTGGGCTGCGGCACGAGAAGCCGTCCGTTACCGAATTGCCATCACTGGAACATGACAAACAGAAGCCTCGTAAAATTGAAGCGCAGGGCAAGTCGTACCTGTACCAATTGGGCCTAACGGATGCGCAGGGGACGGTCTACAAACAGGGGCAGGACAAGTACCGGCAGATCAATCACTACATCGAAATTTTGAGCAATTTGCTCCAAAATTTACCCGCTCGCCCGCTCACGACAATTGTGGACATGGGGGCTGGAAAGGGCTATCTCACCTTTGCCCTGTACGATTACCTGACGCACACGTTACTAAAAAATACGCAGGTGACCGGTGTAGAGTTCCGAAAAGAACTGGTTGGTTTTTGTAACAGCGTAGCCGTAGAATCGGGGTTCAGCGGGCTGAAATTTGCAGAAGGAACCATCGAAAATTATGTTTCTCCGGAGCAAATACACGTGCTGATTGCCCTGCATGCCTGCGACACGGCAACGGACGAAGCCATTTTTCAGGGCATTCGGGCAGACGCTGATCTGATTGTTGTGGCGCCCTGCTGTCATAAACAGATTCGACGCGAAATGGAAAAACACCGGGCGTCGTCAGATCTGGATTTTTTGACAAAACATGGCATTTTTCTGGAACGACAGGCCGAAATGGTGACGGATGGAATCCGTTCGCTGATCCTGGAATATTATGGCTATTCAACGCGTGTCATGGAGTTTATTTCGGATGCTCACACGCCCAAAAATGTACTCATTGTTGGAGAAAAACGCCGTGGTACTTCGCCCGATCGTGAAGCAATTCGTCGAAAAATAGACGCTTCCAAACACTTTTTTGGAATTGGCTACCATCATCTCGAACGGCTTTTGGGGCTGGTTTAGCCAATTTGACCGCATCACTCAGGAACCGTATTGGTCAGGCGACTGATAAAGAAAGAATTAGCGGTTGTGGGTTTAAATTGGTATCTTTCCTAAAAACCAATTACGATCATGGCAAAAGAGAAATCTCCGCAAAAAGGAGAAAAGAAAAAGGCTGAGAAGAATCTGAAGGAGAAAAGAGCCGATAAAAAAGCGAAGAAAAACAGCCCATCGCACGACTAGGTGCTTTACAGATTCATTACTTATGGCCGGACGTTTCTTATCCGGTTCAGCCCGTTTTACTGCAATCTGAAAGTCAAACTTTCAAATTGCAGTAAAACGGGCTGAAAATTATGTAATCTGAAAGTTTGCCCGACTTTTTTGGCTTACTCTTTTTTACATAGACCTACCTGATTCGGAAACTTACCCCAACCTGAACCGAGGTAGCACCCCCTTTGAATTTTAACTCCGTAGCGGCCTGCCTCTCCACCAGGGCGTGAATCCTCCAGCGATCTCCCAATCGGTACTGAACACCTGCGCCGAGGCTGAAACGGCCGTAGTCTGTGGTGATCGTTCGGGTGGGAAAGGGAAGGCTACTGCTGCTGAAATCATACGTATAAACCCTATATCTCCCATAAGTGTATCCTGCCTGACCATACAGAGAAAATCGATTGGTTTTCAGGAAATGGTATTGCGTAGCTATTCCCGCTCCAAGGTATTGAGGCCTTTTCAAATCCTCTCTTAGATATTCCTGTTGCTTATCCAATCCATGCACTTCATACTGACCTTCCAGCTGAACGGCCCATCGGTCTTTGATAAAATATTGAATATAAGGCCTTGTGCGAACGGTAGTACCCGAATAATCGCCAAAACCTGTACCAAAGCCCACGCCAACCTGTATTTCACCTTTGTTTAGCCAGGGAGTTGGTGTGGAAGATTGTGCAAATGTGTTTCCTGCCATCAGGAATAGTGCAAGGATCAGATAGTTTTTCATACATATTGTGGTTAATGAAAAAAGTAAGAACTTCAATTATTAACCAAGAGTAACTATTAGAAAGAAAAGTTGCAAAAGGGGGGTGAAGATTTTTTAGTTCATTAATTCTGATAACTTCTCAAAAGCAGATTTTTCTATCCCAGCTCCAGCTTCAAAAAATGCCCGGTGTAGCTGCCTTTTACCTGCGCTACTTTTTCGGGGGTGCCTTCGGCGATAATCTTGCCGCCAAGCCCGCCGCCTTCGGGACCGAGATCAACGACATAATCTGATACCTTGATAACGTCGAGGTTATGTTCAATAATCAAAACCGTATTGCCTTTATCGACGAGTTTTTGCAGCACTACCAGCAAATGCCGGATGTCCTGAAAATGCAGACCTGTGGTAGGTTCATCCAGAATATAGAGCGTTTTTCCGGTATCCCGTTTGGATAGTTCTTCGGATAGTTTCACGCGTTGTGCTTCACCGCCCGAAAGCGTAGTGGCGTGCTGACCAAGAGTGATATACCCCAGCCCTACATCGTGCAACGTTTGTACTTTACGCAGGATTCGGGGTTGATTTTCAAAAAAATCCAGGGCAGTTTCTACCGTCATATCCAGAATATCAGCCACTGATTTTCCTTTAAAACGTACTTCCAGGGTTTCGCGGTTGAAGCGTTTTCCCTTGCAGGTTTCGCAATTGATATGGACATCGGGCAGAAAATCCATTTCAATTTTTTTCATCCCTGCTCCCTCGCAGTCTTCGCAGCGACCACCTTTGACATTAAAACTAAAACGCCCCGGCTTGTAGCCCCGGATTTTGGATTCGGGGAGTTCGGCAAAAAGCGTGCGGATGTCTGTAAACAGGTTGGTATATGTCGCCGGATTAGAACGTGGCGTACGGCCAATTGGCGACTGATCTACCTCAATAACCTTGTCGAGATGTTCGAGGCCTTCAATGCTTTTATACGCAAGCGGTTCGCGGCGGGAGCGATAAAAATGCTGATTGAGCAGCGGAAACAGGGTTTCATGAATCAGCGAAGATTTGCCGCTACCACTTACACCCGTAATGCAAACCATGGCACCCAACGGAAATTTGAGCGTCACATTTTTGAGGTTGTGGCCAGTGCAACCTTTCAGGTGCAGGAAATTTCCGTTGCCTTTGCGCCGCTGAGCAGGCGGAATAATGCCTTGCCGACCGCTGAGGTAATCGGCTGTGGTGGAGCCATTTTTCAAAAACTCCTCGGGCGTGCCTTGTCCTACAATGTGTCCGCCGTGGCGTCCGGCACCGGGGCCAATATCCACGATATAATCCGAAGCCAGCATCATGTCTTTGTCGTGCTCCACCACGAGTACGGTATTGCCCAGATCCCGGAGGTTTTTGAGGGAATTGATCAGCCGGACATTGTCGCGCTGATGCAGACCAATGCTCGGTTCGTCCATGATGTATAGCACACCCGTCAGCTGCGTGCCGATTTGGGTAGCAAGCCGAATGCGCTGCGCTTCCCCGCCCGACAGCGTACGCAGCGCACGGTTAAGAGTCAGATAATCAAGACCTACGTCGAGTAAAAAACCGACCCGTTTTCGAATCTCTTTCAGTACTTCGTGCGCAATGACCCGCTGCCGGTTTTCAAGGCGATCTTCCAGACCTACGAGCCAGTTGGCCAGCTCGCGGATGTCCATTTCGGCCAGCGTGGCAATATTATTTCCGTCAATTTTTATGTGTAAAGATTCTTTGCGCAGCCTCCCGCCTTCGCATTCGGGACAGGTGCGAATCACCATAAAATCTTTGAGCCAATCCTGAATTTTTTCGGTCCCGTTTTCCTGTTGCCTTTTTAGGAAATTAATAATTCCGTCAAACTTAGTATCCCATTCCGTGCCGGGATATTTCTTGGAAGGTACCGGTACGGGCTCGTCGCTGCCATACAGCACGAGGTGAAGCGCTTCGGGTGGAAACTTTTCGATAGGCGTACTGAGACTTACCTTGTGTTTTTTGAGCAAGACTTCCAGCTGCTTAAAAATCCAGGCTTCGCGGTACTCGCCCATCGGCGCAATCCCGCCCCGGCTGATACTCAGGCTGCGGTCGGGAATGATCGATTCTTCGGTGATTTCTTCCACCAATCCAAGCCCCTGACAACCCGGGCACCAGCCATAGGGAGAGTTGAAAGAGAAACTATTGGGCGCCGGGTCGTCGTAGCTAATGCCCGACTCGGGGTCCATTAGATTTTGGGAAAAATAGTTGGTTTCGCCCGCCTGATCCAGAATCATCATCGCTCCTTTGCCTTGTTTGATGGCCGTCGCTACCGACTGACTCAAACGAAAACGTTCTTCGGCTTTGGGAATGACGCGGTCTACCACAATCTCAATATCGTGCACCTTGTAGCGGTCGAGCTGCATTTTGGGTTCAATTTCCTGCACCTCGCCGTCTACCCGTACTTTGTTGTAGCCCAGGCGGGCAATCTGCACAAAAAGCTCCCGGTAATGCCCTTTGCGGCCCTTGACAACGGGAGCAAGCAAGCTGATTTTCTGCCCCGAAAATTGACTAAGCAATTGATCAATAATCTGATCCTGAGATTGCTTGACCATGGGCCGGCCCGTAACGTAGGAGTAAGCCGTGCCGGCACGCGCATACAGCAGGCGCAGGAAGTCGTAGATTTCCGTAACGGTGCCTACCGTTGAGCGCGGATTGCGGGACGTAGTTTTTTGTTCGATGCTAATCACGGGCGACAACCCGCTGATTTTGTCCACATCGGGCCGCTCCATTTCACCGATAAATCCCCGGGCGTAGCTCGAAAAGCTTTCCATGTAGCGCCGCTGTCCTTCGGCATAAATGGTATCAAAAGCCAGCGAAGACTTACCGCTGCCGCTGATGCCGGTCACTACTACCAACTTGTTGCGGGGAATAGTGACGTCAATATTTTTGAGATTATGCTCCCGGGCACCCTGTACTTCGATGGAATCGTAGCCCGTGAGGTCGGTTGTATTGGTTGATTTCAAGGGGGAAAATTTGGCTAGTACTGTATCTGAATAGTAACCCCAAAGATAGGGGATAGGTTCGGGAAGAAAGAGGATTGATCAGGGCAAAGGGACATCTGAACAATTGCCTGGTACGAATGTTTTTGTGAAAAATTGAGACATATTTTCATACTAAACGATTTTTACTCATGCTCAAAAATCCAAATATAGTAGCATTGGCTGCCACAGCCTATTTGTTGATTTACATTCTGGTAATTGCGCTGGGTTTGTCAAATAACCTGGCCCTGGGGATGTTCATGTTTTCGCCGGTGATTATGATCGGACTTGTGTATTCGGTGTTGCGGCACGGAAAAGCCTCCGGGCGTACGTTTGACGAATACTTTTATGATGACGCGGATATTCGCTCTGACAAACTTCGGAAGTGAGGGGGGGTAAAGATCTTGATTAAACTTCCTCAAAAATCTGAAGCTCGATTAGCTTCACCTGCTTTCATATTCAGGTAAATTAAAATAGAATGGCTTTGGTGCTTCAAGGCAGTTAGTTTTTCTTAATGATTAATTTTTTTAATATACTTGCGTACATTAGAAAATTAATTTAAAAAGAAACTTCGTAGTAGCTAGCTCATCAGACCATGAAAAAATATATTGTACTCCTTCTCCTTCTGGGAATTGCCCGGATGACTCAGGCGCAACAGCATGCCGAACAAGACCATTCAAGGTATGTGCCACCCACCGACGAGCAGGTAAAAGCCAAACTAAGTCATTGGCAGGATGTAAAGTTTGGGCTGCTGATGCACTGGGGCACGTATAGTCAGTGGGGCATTGTGGAGTCGTGGTCGCTATGCCCCGAAGATGAAGGCTGGTGCGAGCGCCGGGGGCCGCATGCGCATAATTGGTACGAGTACAAGAAGAACTACGAGGCGCTGCAAACGACCTTTAACCCCACCCGCTTTGCGCCTGAAAAATGGGCAGAAGCAGCGAAGGGAGCAGGGATGAAGTATGTGGTTTTTACGACCAAGCATCACGATGGTTTCTGTATGTTTGATACCAAACAGACTGACTATAAGATCACTGGTGCAAAATCTCCGTTTGCCGATAATCCGCGCAGCAATGTTACGAAGGAGATTTTGGCTGCTTTCAGAGACAAGGGGTTGTTTATGACGGGGACTTATTTTTCCAAGCCCGATTGGAACGTCGATTCGTATTGGTGGCCGTATTTTCCACCCAAAGACCGGAACTCGTCGTATGACCCCAAAAAGTACCCGGATATGTGGAAAAAATTTCAGGACTTTACCTACAATCAGATTGAAGAACTCATGACGGGCTACGGGTCGGTGGATATTTTGTGGCTCGATGGCGGATGGGTTCGTCCCTATAACACCATTGATCCGGCCATCAGCTGGCAAAAATCGATTCCTTACGAGCAGGATATTGACATGGCGCGCATTGCCAAAATGGCCCGCAGCCATCAGCCGGGTTTGCTGGTAGTAGACCGGACGGTAACGGGGGAGTTTGAAAATTATGTGACTCCTGAACAGCAGATTCCGGATCAGTACATGCCCATTCCGTGGGAGTCGTGCATGACGATGGGTAGTTCGTGGTCGTATGTTCCGAAGGAGAATTTTAAATCGGCGCATCAACTGGTACATACGCTCGTTGATATTGTGGCCAAAGGCGGAAACTTACTGCTCAATATTGCACCCGGGCCCGACGGCGAGTGGCACAACGAAGCCTACGATCGCTTGCGGGAAGTTGGAGTTTGGATGGATCGTAACGGGGAATCTATTTATGAAACGCGGCCTTTGGCACCCTATCGTCAGGGGAAATGGGCTTTTACCCAAAAAGGAAAGACGCGCTACGCAACTTACCTGGCAGAAGCCGGGGAGACGCTACCAACGCGCCTGAAACCGGATGGCCTCTCGCTGCCCGAAAAAGCCCGCGTCATGCTACTCGGCCCGGAGAAAAAATGTCCGGTTAAAAACGGTTTTATTGAAGTCTCCGCCAAAACAGCGCAGGCCGTCGGGTCGTCGTATGCGTATGTATTTCGGATTGAAGAATAATCAGACCGTGTGTAAATACTTTACTTCGGCGTGCCGAATTGCTTCCAAAGCTGGTACGACCTGATTGAGCTGCGTTTTTCGGACCCGCACCAGCAGTTTACACGTCATGGCAAAGTCCTGCTCCTGCACATCGAGGGCGTAGCTTTTGACGACGCGCATGACCTCGTTCATGGTTTCATACGGAAACAGGATTTGATATATATCGCATACATAATGAGTGGTCACGGTGGCCTGACTGAGTGCTTCTTCGGTAGCAGTTTTGTACGCATTGATCAGCCCCGGCACGCCCAAAAGTGTGCCGCCAAAGTACCGCACAACTACGACCAGCAGGTTTGTCAGATCGCGTGAATAGAGCGTGTTCAGAATGGGCCGCCCGGCGGTGCCCGAAGGCTCGCCGTCGTCGTTGGCCCGGAAGTGGTTGCGGTCGGGCCCAAGGCGGTAGGCATAGCAATGATGCACGGCCTTCGGGTGTTGTTCGCGCAGGTTCAGCAGCAGAGGTTTTGTGTCTTCTTCGGATCGTATGGGGTAGGCAAAAGCCAGAAATTTACTGCCGCGGTCTTTAAAAAAACCTTCGACGGGTGCCTCAATCGTCTGGTAAGAATCGTCAAACAACATGGGCGGTTTTTCTTTTAACTTTTAAAATAAACAAAGCATATACCAAAGCGGCCAAAGCAAAAAGCGCCATCACGACAAATGCCAGCGGCATGCGGGTCATGGTGTTGGCAAAGATAGCCGCCGACAAAAACGCCCCAATGCCAATGCCTGCTTCCATCGAAATATACATAGTGGCCATTGCCCGTCCCCGGTTGTTCTCATCGCTCAGGTCGACGGTCCAGGCGGTGAGAATTGGCGATAAAATACCCGTGGCAAATCCAAAAAATACGGCTCCCGTAAAGAAAAGTACCTGCGAAGTTGCAAATGCCGTCACAAGCATAGCCACAATCAGGTTGGCACACCCCACCACAGTGCCTTCTACCCGTCCGTAGCGGTCGGAGACTTTGCCCGCCACCAGCCGGATCAGCAGGGAAGTAAGCGTAAATACCAGAAAATACAGGCCGTGATTATGAAGGCCCAGGGCGTCGCTAAAATCCGGAATGAGCGTAAGGACTCCACCAAAACTAAAATAGGTCAGAAATACAACGAGCGAAGGCGACACCACGCGAGGTTCAAAAATATCCTGACGCGTAATGCGGAACGCATCCCAGGAAAGTTTCTCTTTCTTCGGAAGCGTCTCTTTCATATTGATCAAAATGGCAATGGACAAAAACGCCACAAACGAAGAGCTATAAAAGAGTGCATCAATAGAAAACGCCTTTGCCACCCAACTACCGATTGCCGGCCCGAGAGCTGCACCAACGCTGACGCTCATGCCATACACGCCCAACGCTTCTCCGCGCCGATGCGCCGGCACAATGTCGGCAATGTAGGCCGCTGTGCCTGTGGGCTTGAAACCCGTTGAGAAGCCGTGGCCCAGGCGTAACAGCAGAAAAGGAACAACTGTGATGAAAACCGGATATAAAAACCCGCACACAAAACATACCAACGAGCCAAAAGCCATAACCGGCACCCGCCCGATGCGGTCGGTGAGGCGGCCGCTAAATGGCCGGGAAAGCCCTGCTGTGACAGTGAATAAACTAATAATCAGCCCTTTGTACTCGGCACCGCCCATGTCGGTGAGGTAGGCGGGAAGCTCAGGAATGAGCATGTTGAAACTGGCAAAAAACAGAAAGGAACTGAGACTCAGCAGCCAGAATTGCAGCGTAAAAATGCGGGTGGGTACAGGTAGTTGCATGCCGCAAAGGTACACAGGAAAAGTAAAAATATGCTGTGCTGATGCTAAACTGAACGATTGCCCCAACTATCTTTGAACGAGTGGAGTGTCGGTTTTCTGGTTATCTTTGAGACTATGGTACGTATTTTCTATAAAGAAGGCAGGCACATTCGGCGGGAGGCGGATGTACGGGAGTTGGGTAAGATCAAGCAATTGTTGTGGGTAGATTTGCAGTCGCCCTCGCCCGAAGAGGAGGAGTGGGTAGAGACAAAATGTGCCATTGATTTTCAAACTCCGCAGGAGATTGTGGAAATCGAGAGCAGCGCACGTTTTTTTGAACAAAACTCTACGATTAACGCCAACTCCAATTTTCTGCAAATAAATTCCGATGGCTATCAGACCTATCCCGTTTCGTTTATTTTGCGGGAAAACGTCCTTTTTACCTACCGCCGCGGCGACTCCAAGACCTTTGCGGATACGGTCAAGAAAATGAAGGTAAGCCCGGATACTTTTCAGACGGGCGTAGATTTTATGCTGATGCTGCTCGAAACCCGCATCGAAGCCGATGCCGATTCGCTGGAAGCCATTTCAAGGGATATTTCCATGATTAGCAAAGACCTCATCCGGGAGCAGAAAGCCCGGCAGGAAGTACTAATAAGTATTAGTTCGTTGCAGGAAACAACCATGATGCTGCGCGAAACTTCCATTGACAAACAGCGGGTTCTCTCGGGCATCCTGCGAAGTCAGTATTTTCCCGAAGATCGCAAAGAACATTTACGCATTATTCTAAAAGACATCAGCTCGCTGCTTGAATACACCACCTTCAATTTTGAACGGCTGGAATACCTGCAAAATACCTTCATGGGTTTGATCAATCTTGAACAAAGTCAGGTGATCAAAATCTTCACGGTCGTGACAATTATCTTCATGCCGCCCACGCTCATTGCCGGTATTTTTGGCATGAACTTCGTGTCGCTGCCTACGTCGGGCTGGTCGTGGGGTTTTTGGGCCTCGCTGCTGCTCATGATTTTGTCGTCGCTCGTGGTGCTGTGGTTTTTCAGGCAGAAGAAATGGATTTGAACCTAGGGTTTTGCAAAAAGTACTTTAATGGTTTGCAGCTCTCTCACCCATCGAGCCTGCTTTTTATCTCCCGTAGCGATCAGCCTGAATGCGCCTTCCCCCTTGAGTAATGCTTGTCCATCTTTTTCAATAGCCACCAAAACCAATCGGTCAGAAAATCCCGGATCAACCTCGGGCAGGGCGTAGACCACCTCATACCCATCCGCGGCTTGTGCAAGAATAAACAGCGACATATTTTTGCCACGGAGGGCTGGTCCGGTAGCTGCACCGGCTTTTTCCAGAAGTTTAATCAGTGGAATACCTGAAAAGGTATGTTCCTGATTGTCCCGATCCTTGACCGTATGCGTCATTCTATCCATAGAAAGCAGTTCCGCAACAGTTAGTTTTAACGGACTAGCCACTTCCCCCTCAATACTAAGTGTAGAAGCTTGTTGGGCTTGGGCAGCAACTAGCATACCCAAACTCAGGGTCATTGTAAACCAGAATTTTTTTTTAAGAATCATTTTCATTGGACGTTTGGTGCTTGTGAGGATCTGAGAAATCAGGATGAGCCAGAAAGGCAGAATCAGTAAGTATCCGGCATAATCATCTGGTTTTGAATGAACGTCAGATTGGCAAAGGGTATTAGTATTTTATCGATATGTACGAATGGCTATATCGCAAAAATAGAAAAGAAATGGATGATTGATACGTATCTAAAAATAAATTTTTCAAATTAGGTCAAGTAATTCCTGTTCTTCTTTGAGCAGTGCTTGTAGCTTGTGATCCAGCCTGTTGTAGGCGGCCACCACGGCTTTGCCTCGTTCAGTAAGCGCTGTGCCGCCACCTTCCTTACCTCCTTTTTTGGCAACAACATAGGGGCTTTTACCTTCCAGGTTCATTTCTTCTACCATTCGCCAGGCTTTTTTGTAAGACATTTCCATTGCTTTGGCTGCTCCCGAAATGGAGCCTGTCTCCTGAATATGCGCCAGAAGTTCTGCCCGACCGGGCCCAAAAAACCGAATGCCATTCAGGTACACCCAATACGTAAGGCGCAGTTCGAGAGTTGTTTCCATACAAATTGCTTAGTAAATTATTAGTAATAAGAATGGTACAAGTACGTACCCTGAAGAGCTATAAGGACTGGACAAACCTTCCATTTTGACAAAGCTGATGAATCTTTTAATGAGTAGCCTGCTTCTGCAAACTCAGAAATTAATTACAAATTTGCAGAAATTATTAAAATTAATCCCTTTCATGTCCCTTACGTTCACAACCGCCCAAACCGACGAAGACCTACGGCAAATTCTGTCCTTGCAGGCCCAAAACCTGAAAACAAACCTTAGTGAAGAAGCCAAACAGCAGCAGGGCTTTGTGACCGTGCAGCACACATGGGAACAGCTGAGCCTGATGCACCGCCTGACGCCGCAGATTGTGGCCAAAGATAACGGACTGGTAGTCGGATATGCGCTGTCGATGATGCCTGAAATGGGGGAGTTGATTCCTGATTTGCAGCCGATGTTTGCGCTATTGGAACAAATTCCCTGGCAAGGTACACCGCTTTCCAGGCACCGCTACTATGTCATGGGGCAGGTCTGCGTGGGCGCTTCACACCGGGGAATGGGCGTTTTTGATGGCCTGTATCAGCAGCATCGGGAGGTGTACAGCCCTAATTTTGATGTGCTTGTAACAGAAATCTCCAAAAGTAACACCCGCTCGCAACGAGCGCACGAGCGGGTTGGATTTCGGACGATCTTTGAGCATGAAGATCATGTAGATACCTGGAACGTAGTGGCCTGGGGTTATTGAGGCGAAAGCGAAACATTTTTATCAGGCTTTGGCTACTGCATAAAAATTAAATGTTTTCCAGCGATTCATATCCTTAGCCTCGGGAATGGGAATGATTTCGGCCTGCGAACTAAAATCCGAAAAATAGTAGAGAGAGTAGCCCAAATCGGCCACGGTATGGAACAATTCGGCGCGCTCGGCAGGTTTTGATTTGGTAAAACATTCGGCTACAAGTACCGGCTTATATTTTTTAAGCAATCCGCCAATCGAGCGAATGACCTCTTTATCAGCGCCTTCTACATCTACTTTTATAAAAGAAAGCGTAGGTAGTAGTTGGGAAAATCGCTCCGTAAGGAATTTTTCAAGCACAATTCCTTTTATTTTCTCTGATAATTGAAAAGCACCATGTTCCTGCACAACTTCGTTGGAAATGCCTCCATTTCCGAAAGAAGCTTCCGAAGACGCGTAGTTGAACTCCCCTTCTTCTTTGGTAATGGCATAAGGGAAAGGTACAATATTTGTTTTATCAGGATTCAGTTGTACGTTCTCTTCCAGAATTTTATACACGTAGGGATTAGGGTCAAAACCCAGCGTTGTGCCCGTTTTTCCTGCGGCCAAAGCCATGGGTACGGTGGTGTCGCCAATATTGGTGCCGATGTCAATACAAAGGCTACCTTTGGGTATGAATTTTTTAAAAAAATTGACCTCCTGCTGAGTAATTTCCTTAGGTTTAATGAGTGGATTTGTCCAGTTAGCAAATCGAATTTCGCCTTCTTCCGCCAGTTTAAAGGTATCAATCCGATGACCATATTCGTCAAAATACCTTCTCGCTTTTTTCTTTGCCAATGCTTTTTTGATGTAAGTAAACATAGGTTTTAATTTAAGTGTGTAACCAATAATTCTTAGGAAAAAGCAATCATTCGTTCGTTGGAATGATGGACTAAAAAACCGAACCAGAAACTTTACAGCGTATAGAGGGCGAGTTAAGGTAGTTTAGATGTAATAAAAATTTCTAAACTCAAAAAGACGAATTCCCGTTTTCTTTTCAAACCAATAGAGCAGACGATCTTTTAGAGCAAATTTTTTCTGACTTGTATCAATCGTAATATTCCAATCCTGACGGGCAATTCGTGCCTGCATCACCTGGGGTTGCGTTCCTGTAAAAAGCGAAAGGGAGTCGAATTGAGTAAAATCAAAGAAATCGTCAGATTGAAGCAGCTCTTTCCATTCGTCATCATCTTTCCAAAAGCGGCCCACATTCTTCATTTTTTTCTTCATTTGTGTCGGACTTTTCACCCAACCATAGTGATAAATAGCGGCTTGGGCAGGCTTGACGGCCAGTTTTTTAGAACCTTTCCGAAATCCCTGAGCATCCCGATAGGCACTTATGGCAGGGTCATTACGAATAATTCGCACTTCATTGCGGTACCACGTACGGCTATCGCCGACATAGTCGTAGGTGCCATAAAAGTGTAGATAATCAAAGACCAATCCTTCCACGCGCCGGTCATCTTTATGCGCCTCGCAGGCTTGCCGTACCGCCTTATGGTATTGTTCGTGCAGAACTTCATCTCCCTGAATATAAAACACCCAATCTGCATCCGCCGGGAGTTGTCGAAAAACCTTGTCCGTTTCTACGGCTAGTACTTTTCCCCCTTGCCGCAAGGATATATCCCAGGTTGACTCAACAAGCCGGATTTTATCCGAAGCAATGGATTGAATCAGCCCAAGCGTATCGTCTTCACTTTTTCCAACACTTACCCACATTTCATCTACCACCGGAAGGATGGATTCGATGGCTTCGTAAATCGGATAATCATTCAGGATGGCGTCTTTTATGATTGTGAATCCAACAATTTTCATCAGTTTAACAAGTCAGTTTTTGGTTCCAAAACGTCAACCCGATTTAATCAGCATCCTTTACTTTCGGAATTTTTAGAAGTAAAAAATCAAATCAGGAGAGGCAGGCGTATATCGGCCAACTTCAAATGTAAGAAAGTATTTGGTGTAATCCATGCCTCAGAGCGGCTCGAATGAGATTTGCGGAGCCTTGTATTTCCTTTTTCACTTTCAAAGGTTTTTACTTTTCGCAAGCACTTGATTAGTAGCGTATTATTAAAATAAAGAATAGAACTTTTCTGCCTTAGAGCTACCTGCAACTGACCTCACCTTGAATATGACGTCTTATGGGTGTAGTTTTGTTTATTACTTTTTTGTACCAACAATTCTGTTCAGTACCTGTTTATACGATAGTTTTTTATCAAAAAAATAAAACCACAATATGTCACAAGGAACGACCAGCCAACAGGAACCCCTCCTGATTGAAGATCCGCTGCGATTTGTTTTATTCCCCATCAAACACCAGGATATATGGCAGATGTACAAGCGCCACGAGGCATCGTTTTGGACGGCCGAGGAAATTGACTTGTCGCAGGATCAGAAGGATTGGGTAAATCTTTCGGACTCAGAACGCCATTTTATTTCGCACGTACTGGCATTTTTTGCCGCTTCTGACGGCATCGTCAACGAAAATCTCGCCATTAATTTTCTTAGTGAAGTGCAGTATGCCGAAGCCAAGTGCTTCTACGGATTTCAGATTGCGATGGAGAATATCCACTCTGAAACCTACTCGCTGCTCATTGATACGTACATCAAGGACCCCGTAGAGAAAGATCACCTGTTGCGGGCAATTGACACCGTTCCCTGTGTACAGAAGAAAGCCGAATGGGCCTTGAAGTGGATCAATAGCCCCAATTTTACGGAGCGGATCATTGCCTTTGCGGCGGTGGAAGGTATATTCTTTTCAGGCTCGTTCTGTTCTATTTTCTGGTTGAAAAAGCGCGGACTTATGCCCGGTCTGTCGTTTTCCAACGAGCTGATCTCACGTGACGAAGGCCTGCACTGCGAGTTTGCGTGCTTGCTATATACCGATCACATCAAAAATAAACTGCCCAAAGGGCGCGTGCTCGAAATTATTCTGGATGCCGTAGAAATCGAAAAGGAGTTTATCACCGAAGCGCTGCCGGTTTCGCTCATTGGGATGAACTCCGTGCTGATGAAGCAATATATTGAGTTTGTGGCCGATTTCTGGCTCGAACGCCTCGGCTGCGATAAGCATTTCGGCGCTTCCAATCCGTTCGATTTTATGGAGTTGATTTCGCTGCCCGGCAAAACCAATTTCTTCGAAAAACGCGTGGGAGAATACCAGAAAGCGGGTGTAATGTCGGGTGTAACTGACAAAGAATCAGCGCATAAGATTTCATTTGATGAAGATTTCTGATAACCAGTAAGGAAAAAATAGTAGAGGTGAATGGAAGCTTTTCATTCACCTTTTTTTATGTCAATTCGTTAATCAGTTTCCAGACAGCCTCACTTTCGTAGCCTTTGGACAGGGCGTAGCGGGCTAGTTTTTGTTTTCGTTGCAGGGCGCTTGATTCCGTTTTTTGTAAAGCAGCATTTTTTTTTGTTAAAAGCACATTCAACGTACTGAGATAGCTCTCGTCGTCAATTTCTTTCATTCCCTGCTGAATCGTGTAGTCGGTCAGGCCGCGGCGCGTCAGTTCCTGACTTATTCGCCTTTTTCCCCACTGCTTCATTCTGAACTTGCCACCGGCGTAGGTTTTGGCAAAACGCTCTTCGTTCAGATAATTTTGAGAAACCAATTCTGCAATCAGCTCTTCGGCTTCATCGCCCCACACGCCCCAGGTTTTGAGTTTTTGGCGTAGTTCGTCCTGCGTACGTTCCTGATACGCACAGTAGGAAGCCGCTTTTTGTAAAATCAGTCGATCCATAGTCAGGTAGAGTGGAGGAATAAGAACATGAAGGTTGTTACTACATGAAATTTTGTTAGTGTGCAAATTCAAAGATATGAGTCAAATCTTAAAGTCGAGTAGTTCTAAATGATCATAAAATAAGCCTCGTAGAGGCGACCTGTTTGTAGATCTCATAGGTTGAAATACACCAGCTAGCTCCGTTAGGAGCGACCCTTCGGCAGTACATTCGGGACACTGCTGAATGAGCTGTTTACTAAATGCTCACATGCTCGCAGCTACTTATATCGATTTCCAAACGTAAACGAAAGTCCGGCGTGAACGGTCAAAAAACGGGAAGCACTTTCCAGATTAAACTGCGTATTTCCAGCCTGATTTTTTCCAAAACCAACGGTATAAATCACCTCTGCCATGGCAGTCAGGCCTTGCGTCAGATCGTAGCCAACGCCGGCTTTTGGCGCTACGCCCAGGTGCAGGTCGCTGACGGTGTCGTTGTAAAACTGCTGACGATTGAAACTAATATCGGCCGTTAGCGCCGACCGGATCACGCCTGCTTCCATCCCCACGTAGGGGTGGAGGTCACGTTCTGAAAAATGGTATTCAAACATACCCATGATGGGAATATTGACCGCTGTCAGCGAGCCGCTGATGCCGTTTCCGGATTGTTGGATAGACTCCGCATAGAGCCTGCCACGGACGCCAAACGCCATTTGTGAGTTGAGGTAATATTTGACCGCCACACCACCGCCCCACACACCCGCACTTCCAGTTTCGGTAGGCAGCCCATAGCCGGCATTTGCTTCTACGCTCAGCTGTGCCAGGGTGGATGAAGACGAAAAAAGCAGTCCCAGAAGTACCCATACATACGGCAGAAATTTTTTCATGACGATTGTTTTTTGAGAATATGTTTTGATTATACGCTGTCAGGAATTAATAATTGCTACAAATTAGATGCTTTTTTATCCAACGAAAGAACGTTAAAATCCTTTACTTTGGAAATAAAACAACTTACAGGCCCCAAACCCCTATTCTCTATGCTTTTGGCTCGACGTGACCTTCTGAAATTTTTACCTGCATTTCCGTGGCTTACTTTCGACTGGCAAACGACTCCTGCGGCTCCGCTCCTGCTGCGCTTTGCGGTGGCTTCGGACGGGCACTACGGACAGCCGAATACCGATTTTGAAAAATTTCATACAGACATTGTCCGGTGGCTCAATCAGGAAAAATTACAAAAAGGCCTGGACTTTACGATCTTTAACGGAGATTTGATTCATGACGAGCCTACGCTGCTGTATGATGTAAAAACCGCCCTGAAACGTCTTACGGTTCCTTTTTTTGTTGTCCGGGGCAACCACGACCGCGTGGGGAATGATGTCTGGGAAAGTACGTGGGGCTATCCTACCAACCACAGTTTTGCACGAGGAGAATACGCGTTTATTCTGGGCGATACCTCCAACGAAAAAGGCGAATACCTCTGCCCGGATGTCGATTGGCTGCGCAACGAACTCGCCAAATATGCAGGTAAAAAAGGCATTTTTGTTTTCCTGCACATTACGCCCGCCCTGTGGACAGTCCACGGCCGCGACTGTGCCGATGTCCGTGAGTTGTTGGAAAAAACGCCCAACGTAAAAGCCGTTTTTCATGGCCACGACCACGACGAAGACGGTCGAAAAATGAGCGGAGGTAAGCCCTACTTTTTTGATGGTCACTTTGGCGGCAGTTGGGGCACTACTTACAAAGGCTACCGGATTGTGGAGATTTACGAAAACGGCTCGTGGCAATCGTACCAGTATAACCCGATGGCTACGCCAATTCTGAATACGTTTGAGGGGAAAGCGTAAACCAACTTTCCCCTCAAAAATACTAGTCTATGATTTTGATCAGATGATTTTTCTTGCCTTTTGACACGAGCACAAACCGGTCCTGCAACAGGTCAAAATCGCTCATCGGTTGCTCAGCGCTTTTTACTTTAACCTTATTAATACTCACCGCATTCTGCTGAATAGCCCGGCGGGCTTCGCTCTTGGAGGCGTATATTTCGCCCTGAGTCGTGGAGGCAAGTAAGTCTGTGATACCGGCGCAGGTAGTCCAGTCAGCACGGCTGATTTCGGACTGTGGCACGCCGTCAAAAATGACCGCAAATTCGTCGGCATGAATGCTGCGCAGGGTATCGAGCGTAGCTTTTCCGTACAGTACCTCCGAAGCCTTAACCGCCAGCTGATAGTCATGCGCCGAATGTACCCGGGTCGTAACTTCCTCGGCCAGAGCTTTTTGCATGGCGCGGGTATGTGGTGCTTCTGCGTGCTGCGCTTCGAGCGCCTCGATTTCTTCTTTGGAATAAAGCGTAAAAACCCGCAAGAGCCGATGACAGTCTTCGTCGGACTGATTGATCCAAAACTGATAAAACTGGTAGGGCGAGGTCATGGTGGGGTCGAGCCACACATTGCCGCCTTCACTTTTGCCAAACTTCGTGCCGTCGGCTTTGGTAATGAGCGGCGTCGTAAGCGCAAAAGCTTTAAAATACCCTTCTTCGTCGCCCTCTTTACGGCGGATCAGCTCGGTGCCGGTGGTGATGTTTCCCCACTGATCGGAGCCGCCCATCTGCAACCGGATGTTTTTATGTTTATAGAGCCAGTAAAAATCATAGCCCTGCAAAAGCTGATACGAGAATTCGGTGAATGAAATACCGGTTTCGAGCCGTTTTTTGACGGAGTCTTTGCTCATCATGTAGTTGACCGACAGGAATTTACCTACTTCCCGTAAAAATTCAAGAAAGCCAATTTCCTTAAACCAATCGTAGTTATTGACCATCTCGGCAGAGTTGTCGCCGCAGTCAAAATCCAGAAAAGAAGCAAGTTGGCTACGGATTCCCTCCTGATTGATCCGGAGGGTTTCTTCGGACAAAAATGAACGCTCCGAAGCTTTGAACGACGGGTCGCCGATCATGCCCGTAGCCCCGCCCACGAGAGCAAAAGGCTTGTGGCCCGCCCGCTGAAAATGGACCAATAGCATGATGGTAGCAAGATTGCCGATGTGCAGCGAAGCCGCCGTAGGATCAAAGCCAATATATCCGGCGGTTAATTGTTTTTTCAATTGCTCGTCGGTGCCCGGCATCATGTCGTGCAGCATGCCACGCCAGCGTAACTCTTCTATAAAATCAGGTTTTGTCATGTTCTTTTTAGCTCTGAGGCAGTCAAATTTTTGGACTGCAAATTTAAAGCGATTCTCGGAAGTTTAGACGAAGATGATCCAAATAGTACATACACACAGAAAAGCTACCGTAGTTTTTGAAGAAAATAGTAACCCTACCATGCGCATTCTGGTGCAGAATTTTGCAGGAAAATAGGGTAAGATTTAAATATATCAAAAAAGATTTTTCATGGAAATATTTAATAAAAAAGTTCATTTTGGCCCAAAAATCTAAGTTAAGTTCAAGAAAAATTGTGTTCTGAAAATTTAGTGTAAAGGTTTTTTTTGTTCCGTTTGATCCAAGCCTGAGGCAAGGGCGTAGGTTTTTGTAAAGTGACTCGGAATAACAGACTAAGAATTTAAAAACCTTTTACAACTATGAAAAAAACGACACAAACGCCACCATCATCCGGCGCTTCCAAAGAAAGTCAGATGCTGGCGATGGTAAACCGACGTTTCTTCCTTCGCTCAGCCGGAATCGCCGCCACTACGGGTGCATTTATTTTGGGAGCCTGTAAAGACCACGACCTTGATCCCGATATGACCGTTGACCTGGGCTCAGGCGACATCGGGATTCTGAATTACGCCTACGCTTTGGAACAACTGGAAGCAGCCTACTACACACAAGTAATCGCCACACCGTATGCAGGCATGAGTGCCATGGAAATGAGCATTTTGACCGACATCCGCGACCACGAGATTATTCACCGCGAGTTTTTTAAAGCAGCACTTGGCAGTTCGGCCATTCCGGGTCTGGAAGTGAATTTTTCATCCGTCAATTTCAACGACCGTGCCAGTGTGCTGGGAGTAGCCAAAGTATTTGAAGATACGGGAGTTTCGGCCTACAACGGTGCCGGAAAACTAATTGCCGATGCAGGGTACCTTTTGTTAGCAGGTAAAATTGTTTCGGTAGAAGCGCGCCACGCAGCCATCATTCGTGATCTGCTCAATCCAAATTCCGCTGATTTTGCCGGCGATGATATCACCGACTCCAACGGATTGGATCTTGCCAAATCACCTGACATGGTTTTGCCAGCGGTTGCGCCGTTCATTACTACCATGATCAGTGGAAACAATCTGCCGAAATAATTTTAATCACCGAATTAACATTTCACAAAGACTATGAATATTTTCAAAATTATAGATGAGATCCAGAAAGTGGATGGCGATGCGGTAGACCGGTTGGAATACGCCACGCGTCGGAGTTTTTTAACGAAGTTTTCCAGAAATCTGTCCGCTGCGGCGGTGCCTGCGGTGATGGCTACAATTGTCAATAAAGCCTATGCACAATCTCCTGCGGCCATTGACGTACTGAACTTTGCACTTACGCTGGAATACCTGGAAGATGAGTTTTACAAAATGGGAAATGCCGCCTCCGGCCTGATTCCTTCCATGTATCAAACTGTATTTAGACAAATTGGCAAGCACGAAGATCAGCACGTGAAGTTTTTGGCAGGTGCTTTGGGTGCGCAGGCCGTAGCCAAGCCAACGTTCGACTTTTCGGCCGGTGGTGCTTTTCCTAACCCATTCAGCAATTTTGATACGTTTGTGTTTTTGTCGCACGCTTTTGAAGATACTGGTGTGCGGGCCTACAAGGGACAGGCAGGCAACCTGATTAATGATCCGGCTTTGCTAGAATATGCCTTGCAGATTCACTCCGTAGAAGCACGTCATGCGGCAAAAGCTCGTGCAATTTTGTCGGAAATACGTGGAAACGCAGACATCAAGCCCTGGATCACGCTGAACGAAGGATCTCCCGCTCAGGTATATGCCGGAGATGATAATACGGTTCAGGGAGGTGTAGATATTAATGGCATTGCCGGGAAATCAAAAGAAGCAATTACCGAAGCTTTTGATGAGCCGCTGACCAAAGATGAGGTTTTGGCTATTGCAAGTCTGTTTATTGTATAGTCTTAGTGTAGAGCGAGTGAGGAGTTGAAGAGGTTGCTTTCCTTTGGGAGGCAGCCTCTTTGTTTTTGGGTATACAAGGTTGGTTTTTGATATATTTAGAAGTGAATTAGCCTTTGATAGTATTTCCCCAAAGCCATTTTTCCCAACAAGATTAGTTTCTTATCAACTCTGTACCCACCTACATGTAGATTCTGTCATAGCGTTCATTGTCCGAAATCTATCTGTCATTAGCCTCAAAGAGGCGATCTGTTTGTAGAAATATTTCAATTAAATATCCTAAGTACTTAAGCATATTTAGTTTTATTAAATGGACAGTTAAATAACATTACAAACACTAGATTATCAGCGCAATAAAGAGCTAACAGCTAATAACCTAACAGCTAACAGCTACTTATGAGCTCCGTTAGGAGTGACCTGTACCAATAGACGCCAATGTGGATTAGCCAAAGAAAGCCGCCTATCCACTATTTTCAATCTATTTCTCCCTGCCTTGCTTTTCATCAGCAATCATCGATGCTTTCGGTGTATGGATAAACAAAAAAAGAGGAGTGCCAATCAAGACACCCCTCGTTTTCAAAGGAAAGATAATCAAATAATTACGGAAGCAACACGCGGTCAATGATGTGTACAACGCCATTGCTCGCAAGTACATTGGCCGTAGTGACAGTCGCGCCCTGTGTGCCATTGCCCGTTCCGGTTACAGTTACGCCGTTTGATACATTAATGGCAACAGGCAGCGTAGCTGCGGTAGTTACATTTCCGGCAGCAAGGTTCGTGGAGAATACCCGACCCGGTACTACGTGGTACAAAATGATATTTGCCAATGTTTCTGCGGGCACAGCATTCAGCGCTGCTTCGTCAGGAAAACCTGCCGCAATAAACGCCTGATTGGTTGGTGCAAAAACCGTAAAGGCCGATGCATCGGAAGTCAGAGCCTGCAAAACTACTGGATTTCCCTGTGCAGCACGCGTGGCCGCAGCGAGCAATAGCGTGAAATTACTGTTTCCCTGCACTACTTCCAGCAGATTTTGGCTGGGAGGCAACAGCACTCGATTGATCACATGGATCACCCCATTGTCCGCACTGATGTCAGCTGCCGTAACGGTAGCACCATTAACAGACACGCCAGCGGCATTCTTGGTCACGTACACCGGTGTAGTAGCCAACGTAGGCACCGACTGATTGTCGGCAGTTTGAATGTCCGCAGAACGAACAGTACTTCCCAGGACATGATATTCCAGAATTCCGCGAACCGTAGCGGCAGGCAAAGCAGTAATGGCAGCTGCGTCGGCAAAACCTGAGGCATTGAATGCAGCATCATTTGGAGCAAAAACGGTTAAAGTTCCGGTGCGAAGGGCATCGGCCAAACCTGCATGTTGAACGGCAGCCCGAAGGATTGTAAAATCGTTATTGGTCAATACAACATCTGTAATGGTCATGGGAGCTACCTCTTCCTCATCGTCTTTACATGCCGATACCATTCCTACCAGCAACCCCATCAGGGCCAACTTCCCGATGTAGCGGGAAAACACACTCACTTTTTTCATAACTTAGTCTGGTTTTAGTTGATAAATCACCATAATAACTGAACTTTGAGTTAATTGTTGTTAATCTTGTTGAATTTTTAGAGAAAAACATTAAACAAAAATTCCTAAACTTATGAAAAAATGTAGTTTAATTCTTGGGCTCGCCCTGCTCTTCTCTTGTATTGTGCTGGCAGAAAGTACGCCGGATAAACCTGCTAAAAAGGCGGTTAAGTTGTTCAACGGCAAGGATTTAAAAGGATGGAAAATCCAGGGGACCGAAAAATGGTACGTCCAAAACGGCGAGCTGATTTGCGAAAGCGGACCCGACAAACAGTACGGTTATCTGGCAACCGAAAAATTTTACAAAAATTTTGACCTCAGTTTACAATTTAAGCAGGAAGCCAATGGCAATAGCGGCGTATTTTTTCGTTCTACTTTCGAAGGTACGCGTGTGAGTGGCTGGCAGGTGGAGGTGGCTCCGCCGAATCATGATACCGGCGGCGTCTACGAATCGTATGGTCGTGGATGGCTGAAACAAATTCCGGACGCTGAGGAAATTCACCTCAAAATGGGTGAGTGGAACGACCTGCGGATTCGGGTAGAAGGTGGCCGTGTACAAACCTGGCTAAACGGACATCCGATGGTAGATTTTGAAGACGAAAAAATAGCGGCAGCCAATGGCTCCATTGCCCTGCAAATTCATGATGGAGGAGGAATTAAGGTTCGCTGGAAAAAAATTATGGTGCAGGAGTTATAAGGGCTAATTTATTTCTACAAAATCCTCATCCCCTGAGTGATACAAAGCAAAAACATAAAGCTCACGTACCTGCTTGCTTTTGTGGCACTGCTGGCACCCGGGTTATGGGCACAACCCATGCAAATTCAGCATCTGACGGTTAAGGACGGGCTTTCGCAGAGCTCGCCTTACCATATGCTGAAAGACTCGCGCGGGTTTTTATGGTTAGGTACACAGGATGGTGTCAATCGCTTTGATGGGCATCATTTTCGTGTCTATAAACCCGATGCCCGTAATCCGTATTCGCTCAAAGGGGTAAACATTGCCGGGATTGTAGAAGATAAAAGCGGAAATATCTGGGTAGGTTCCGAAGAAGGGCTCAACTGCTACGAGCGCTCCAAAGATCGGTTCTTTCTTATCAAAACGTCTCCTCACAAACGGCGTACCTCTCCCTTTTATGCTACCAAAGAAGAGCTCTGGTTTACTTCGGAAGGCGAGGGGATTATGACCTATAATTTCAAAACCCGCAAACTGCGGCAATTGGGAAAATATGCGTACATCAACCGGGATTTTGACTATGTAGACTGGACCACCTATACTACGTTTGGAGATGTTTGGCTGCAATATGCCAAAGGCCTGGTTCGGTTTGATATTCAGGAAAAGACTTATCACTACTATTTTACCGACCACCTTCGGAATGAATACGGAGAACCATTTAACGTATATTCCTTTGTAATCGACAAAAATAATATTGCCTGGCTGGGCACCGACCGTGGCCTGGTGCGCTTTGATCATCAGGCGCAGAAACATCAGATATTTGACGCAACCCATCCGCAGCAACCTGATAAACTGGGGGATGTATTTAGCCTGGCGGAAGATCATAACGAGCAGCTGTGGATCGGTACGCAGCGCAATGGATTATGGATTTTTGATAAAAAAAGTCAGAAATTCAGGGAGGTTAATCATCGCATCAATTCTCCCGAAAGCTTTGAAAACTATGAATTTTATCGGGTATATGTTGACAACTCGGGCATTATTTGGGCCAACTCAGATCCGGACGGACTGGTCAAGATTGTTCCTAATGCTTCCATGTTTGGCTACTTTGGTCAGCCTGACCCAACCCGACCCGAACGAAACCTCAGCGACCTCTCCATCCGCAGCATTGGGGAAGATGCCGAAGGCCGGATTTGGCTCGGTACCGAAGGCGGACTCGATATTTTTAACCGTCAAAAAGAAAGTATTGAAGCCCGGTATTTTACAGATGAACATAATATTCTGAAATTTATTTTTCGTGACAGCCGGAAGCTCATGTGGATTGGGACCTATGGCGGACTCCTGCTGTTTGATCCTAAAACGAAAGATTTTAAGCGGTTTTTGTATAATCAGGATCCGGGAACAAGAATCTATACCCGCAATATTGTAGAACTTCCCGACCACAGGCTCTTGCTCGGAACGCAGCTCGGCATGTGGATTTTTGATCCAAAAGATGCTTCATACATCCGGGTTCCGTATCTGACTGACCAAAATATTTTTTCAACCTTCATTGATCATCAGGGGATACTCTGGTTAGGATCCTATTTTGATCGCCTGTATGCCTACAAAATTCAGGGAGATACCTGGGAGAAAATTTATGAGGGGTTAACTAATTTCAACATCAATGCGATTCGTGAGGATCAAGCCCGGGGGCTGCTTTGGATTTGTACGGAGAAAGGTCTCGTAGCATTTCACCGCAATTCCCGCAAGTATAAACTATATGACGAAGCCGACGGACTGGTCAATTCTTATATATATGGGGTTGTAATCGGGAAAGACGGGAATGTTTTCATGAGTACCAATCACGGAATTTCGAGCCTGAATAGTACCACCGGGCTCATCCGAAACTTTGACCTCACAGACGGCCTGCAAGGCTATGAATATAACGGAAATGCATTTTTTCAGACACGCTCGGGCGAGTGTTATTTTGGAGGAGTGAAGGGAGTTAATTATTTCTATCCCAGACAATTCCAAACACTTTCGTACCAGCCCCGCATCCATTTTTTTAATTTCAGGGTTAACGAAGAACCCTTTCAGTCTACCGGTTACGTGGACGAAATGAATCTTATTACACTCAATCATAATCAGAGTACTTTTTCTCTGGAATTTACCTCGATCGACTATTATAGTAATGGGAAAAATTACTACAAATATTTCCTCGAAGGGCAGGATCAGGGGTGGGTAAATGCCGGTGATCGTACCTACGTGCGCTATGCTAATCTCTCGCCGGGAAACTATGTATTTACGGTAAAATCGGCCAATCGGGACGGTGTCTGGAACGACCGTGGTCGTAAACTATACATCACGATCAGGCCTCCCTTCTGGCGCACGTGGTGGTTTTCGGCGTTGTATCTGCTTGGTATTGCGGGAGGAACTTTCGTTGTGGCGCAGGGCCGCCTGCGCCGGATCAGTAAGAAACAAAAAGAACGGCTGAAAATTATATTGGATGCGCAGGAGCAGGAACGGAAAAGCATTGCGCAGGATCTGCACGATGAGGTAGGCTCACGCCTGGCAACGCTGAAACTTTACATCTCTTCTCTCACCAATTACCTGAAAGAGAGCCCGGAAGCAGACCGCTTGAAAAAAGAAGTGTTTGATATTATTCATATTTCGCTGGTTGATATCCGGCGACTTTTGCGAGAGCTCAGTCCGCGAACGCTCGAACAATATGGCTACGCCGCGGCAGTAGAAGAATTGGTGTCGAAAATCAATGCAGCCGAGCAGATTCACGTCACCTTTGAGTGCCGCAAACTTCCCGAACAACTTCCCGAATCCATCGAAATTGGCCTCTATCGCATTACGCAGGAGCTGTTGAATAACAGTCTCAAACACTCAGAAGCCAGCGAAATTACGATTTCGGTTATTCCGTCAGGCGATTCTATCTCCTTTTTTTACTCCGATAATGGCAAAGGATTTGTGTATTCCAATGCGAGTAAAGGGCTTGGTATTCATAACATTGAGTCCAGAGTTTCCATTTTGGGAGGTAAAATACAATGGTTTTCTGCACCCGGAAAAGGATTGGAGGTTCCAATCGAAATTCCGAACAATGGGTAATCGCTCCTGTTAGCTCGCAAACAAAATTTGATACCATGTATCCTGTATAGATATGTAAGTGTATTTGTTTTCTATATCTCACTTATAGATAGTTGGTTACAACTGATATTCCCGTTTAGTGATTCAATATTACCAATTAGTATGCCGTAATTGATTTTTCACATAAAAAGTGGTAAAATGCACAAAAGTCAGGATATTTTACCTTGTATATACAAGAATTAATCCTTACTATCGCATACTTAAACAACCTTTACTCATGGAACCAGCCCATTATCAACGGCTATATGCACTCCTCAAAAGTCAGATTCAGGTAGGACAATTTAAGGAAGGTGACCTGTTGCCCTCTGAAAACGAGCTTAGTACTAAACATAAAATTGCACGGATGACCGTTCGACGGGCATTGACAGAACTTTCAAATGAAGGATATATTCAAAAAATAAAAGGCAAGGGCAGCCTCGTGAGTGCCTCACGCAAGTCGTTGGGGCTATTGTCATTCAAGGGTTTCTCGGAAGTTGTGGGCACAGAGTTTGAGGCCAAAACCATGATGCTGCGGGCGCCGCATGCCATGCCCTGGCCCGACCGTTTTTTCTATAAACTTTCCCCAAAGGAACAGGAAACGGGGTGCATTACTTTTGAGCGAGTCCGGTTTGTGGATCAGTATCCGGTATTGCTCGAACATAGTTTTTTGCCCAACCACGGCCTTGATACATTTTGTAGTGAACCTTTGCTGGATGGATCTTTTTTTAAAACGCTAAGCGTTCGCTATCAGATAGATGTCATAAGTTACGAACAGGATATCCGGGCCGTTGTTGCCGACGAAGTGATTGCTTTTTTGCTAAAAGTAAAGCCGCTTACCCCGCTCGTGCAGATTTACCGGCGTTACCATACGAGCGTGCCTGATTATTACTTGTATAGCCTGCTGTTTGCCAATACCGAAAAATATACCATTAGCAACTATCAATAACCACCAAAAAAGAATTTACTCCCATGAATATCATTCGAGAGCTTGCCAAAATGATCGATCATTCGTTGCTTCATCCCACAATGACCGACTTCGATCTCCGCAAAGGATGTGACATTGCCCGAACGTATGACGTAGCTTCTGTGTGCATAAAACCCTATGCAGTAGCCGATGCCGTTCAGTGGCTGGAAGGCTCTGATGTTGCCGTGGGTACGGTGATTGGGTTTCCACATGGCAGTAGTAGTATCAGTATAAAACTCGCCGAAACGATTCAGGCTTGCCGCGATGGTGCTACGGAAATCGACATGGTGGTGACGATTGGCAAGGTATTGCAACAAGATTGGAGCTATGTGTTTGACGAGATAAAGGAAATTACGCAGGCGTCTCACGCCAACGGGGCAATTGTAAAAGTGATTTTTGAAAATGATTATTTGCCGGAAGATTCCTACAAGATAAAGTTGTGTGAGTTGTGTAGCGAAGCAGGGGCCGATTTTGTAAAAACCTCCACGGGCTACGGATTTGTAAAGGGTGATGACGGCCGGTATGGCTATTTGGGCGCCGTAGAGCATGACCTGAAATTGATGCGACTCCACAGCGCTCCGCAGGTGCAGGTAAAAGCCGCCGGAGGGGTGCGTAGCCTGGATGATCTGCTGCGTGTTCGCGAGTGGGGCGTTACCCGGGTAGGTGCCACCGCAACGGTGTCCATGCTGGAAGACGCCAAAAGGCGCTATACCAACGAGCTGAGTGCTGAGGCTCCACCTTTTGATGATACGCCCGGTTACTAAGCAAATCTGATTTTTAATTTTCACTAAAAAACGCTGCACAAATCGCCCTGGGATATCCAAACCGGCGATTTGTGCAGCGTTTTTGTTTTGACTTGCTCGTTGATTAAACTGTTTCAGGAATATTTTGGAAACTGATCAAAACCGGGTTTCCGTTTTTCCAGAAAGGCGTCCCGTCCTTCGCGAGCTTCGTCGGTCATGTAGCCCAGGCGGGTGGCTTCCCCGGCAAAAATCTGCTGACCTACCATGCCATCATCCACGAGATTAAAGGCAAATTTTAACATACGAATCGCCATTGGGCTTTTTTCGAGAATTTCCTGTGCCCATTGGTAAGCCGTTTCTTCCAGCTCTTCGTGCGGTACCACAGCATTGACCATACCCATCTCGAACGCCTCCTGAGCGGAGTAGCTTCGGCCCAGAAAGAAAATCTCGCGGGCACGTTTTTGTCCGATTTGCCGGGCAAGATAGGCCGAGCCATAGCCCGCATCGTAGCTCGCTACATTGGCATCGGTTTGTTTAAATATTGCGTGTTCTTTGCTGGCAAGCGTCAGGTCGCACACCACGTGCAGGCTGTGCCCGCCGCCTACGGCCCAGCCGGGCACCACCGCAATAACCGGCTTAGTCATGAACCTAATCTGCCGCTGTACTTCCAGAATATTCAGCCGGTCCAGGCCATCCTGACCTTTGTAGCCACCTTTGTCTCGAAAGCGCTGATCGCCGCCAGAGCAAAAGGCATACACGCCATCTTTGGCGGGACCTTCGCCCGACAGCAACACTACACCGATGTTGCCATCGTTTCGGGCATCATCAAAAGCATCCAGAAGTTCAAAGACTGTACCGGGCCGGAAAGCATTCCGAACGTCGGGGCGGTTGAAGGCGATGCGCGCCACACCGTTTCTTTTTTTGTAGGTAATATCCTCGTATTCTTTGGCTATTTGCCAGTCCTGAGTACTCATAGCGGGTTCCGGGTTTTATTTCTTGAAAGCTTAAAAGTAAACAATGAGTCTCAATTTGCACGAACCTTTTGTAAACCTTATGCGTCTGCCACTTTAAAAACCAGTTCCTCGATTCACTCCAAAATATCTATCCTTCATCCATCAAAACCCTGCGATTCGTCAGAATTGACGTGCCGTGGTGGTAATGCAGATATAGTTTTGTATCATCAAGCAAGCAAAACATCTGTCAGCCATGAAATTTTTATACCTTTTTGTACTCCTGCATCTTTCCATTCTGCTCCCGGCGCAAACCATCCTGAGCGGAAAAATTACCGGTGAAAAAGGGCGTGCTTTGCCAGGAGCCAATGTACTATTGAAAGGAACCTACGACGGGGCAACGTCCGATTCGTCAGGTAAATTTCAATTTACAACGTATGAAAAAGACACGGTCCTATTGAGCGTAAGTTTTGTAGGCTACGAATCTTTCGAAAAAAAATTACGGCTCGTCGGTACACCCATTTCGGTTCCGGTGGTGTTGCGCGAAATGGCCAATGAGCTCAACACAGTGGTTATTACCGCAGGTTCGTTTGAGGCTTCGGACGAAAAACGAATGGCCATGCTCAAACCGCTGGACATCGTTACCACTGCCGGAGCATTGGCAGATATTGCCGGAGCCATGCAATTTTTGCCCGGTGCCCAGCGCGTAGGCGAGCAGCAGGGATTATTTGTACGGGGAGGATCAGGACAGGAAACCAAGGTAGTAATCGACGGCATGATTGTTCAGAATCCGTTTTTCAGCTCACTGCCCGATGCCAACCAACGCGGTCGGTTCAATCCCTTTATGTTTAAAGGAACGGCGTTCAGTACCGGGGGGTATTCGGCGCAGTATGGACAAGCGCTGTCGTCGGTGCTGCTGCTGCATACGACCGACAAAACCGCCAACAATGGCCTCGGCGTAAGTTTGAATATGGCCAATGCCGCACTGAATTATGATGTAGCCGATGAGCGGCAGTCGCTGTCGGCAGTGGCCTACTACGGAAATCTGAAACCGCTATTTGCGCTAGTCAGGCAAACCATTGACTGGCAGCGCGAGCCGGAATTTACGGGAACCTCGCTTACGTATCGTCTCAAAACGTCTTCCAACGGACTATTGAAAGTATACGGTATGTACTCCGACAGCCGCCTGGGCATGACCACGCAGGCGCCGCTGGCCAGCGAAACCCGTACGCAGATTGGCCTGCATAATCGCAATGCATTTACCACGAGTACTTACTCTACGCACTGGAACGAAGGCAAATGGAGCCTGCTGAGTGGCTTTTCGTACAGCCGCAATGAAGATGATATGACCTTTGACGGAAATGATTTTGGTCGGTTCGACGAGCGTATTCAGGGCCGGACCGTGCTGACGCATCAGCTGAAAGGCAGCAACACTCTATTGTTTGGCGCAGAAGTGCATCAAATCAACCTTCGGAATGCCGTGGATAACCGGACGTACGATTTGCGGGATACCTACGCGGCGACCTTTGCCGAGGCGGAGGTATACGTAACTCGTGCTTTTGCCGGGCGAATTGGGTTGCGGGCCGAGTACTCGTCGCTGCTGGGACGGTACAATCTGGCGCCGAGGCTTTCATTTGCCTACAAAACGGGTGAATATAGTCAGGTATCGCTCGCGGCCGGACAGTTTTACCAAAATCCCGACTACCGCTATCTGTACCAAAATCCGAATCTCAATTTTGAACGGGCAGACCACCTGATTTTGAATTATCAGATCATGAAAAACAAACGGACGTTTCGGGTTGAAGGCTATTACAAAAACTACGCTCAGCTCGTGCGGGAAATTACAAATCAGCCTTTCGATGCCAATCCATATCGGTTTCCGTGGGGACAAACCACTAACGGTGGTTCGGGCTATGCGCAGGGTGTAGATTTTTTCTGGCGGGATCAGAAAACACTGAAAAATGTGGATTACTGGATTTCGTATTCGCTGGTAGACACCCGCCGTTTGTCTGAACAATTTGAAGTTGCTGCCACGCCTACCTTCGTTTCAACCCATAACCTAAGTGTGGTGGCCAAGCGATGGTTTGAAAAACTGACCACGAGTGCGGGTTTTACCTACGCGTATACGAGCGGTCGGCCGTACTACAATCCTAACAATGAAGTGTTCCTGGCCGACCGGACGCCGGCGGTGCATAACCTGAGTTTTACAGCCAGCAAAATTATGTCCATCAAAGGAAACTTTGCGGTTTTGTACGTGGCTGTGGACAATCTGCTCAATACCCGCAACGTGTTTACCTACCGCTACACACCCGATGGCAAAACCCGCTATGCCATCGGCCCGCAGAGTTACCGTAGTTTTTTTGTAGGAATGCAGATCATGCTTTCCAAAAAAGCCAAAGTAACCAAAGATGATTTATAATTTATTGATTATGATAGTATTAAAGCAAAATTTTATTCACTGTTAATTATCATTTTTTACATTTTCCAGATACAATTTAACCATCTATTCATCATGAAAAAGACCGTTTTTACACTCCTGATTTTTGTTTTTGCCATGCAGGTTTCTTTTGCACAAACCGAAAAGTACACCGAGGCCATGAAGTCGGCCCTGCGAGCCCTGCACCAATCGATGGCAGGCGAGCCCAAACGCGACGAGTTGCTGGGGCTCGCCAACAGGTTTGAACGGATTGCCTCCGCCGAACCTACTCAATGGCTGCCTCGCTACTATGCCGCTTACTGTTACAGTTCTTTGGGATTTATGGGAGAAGATATGCTTGAAAAAGACCAAATGTCCGACAAAGCCGATGCGTTCCTGAAAGAAGCCGAAGCCCTAACCGGAGAGTCGTCGGAGTTGTGGGTCATGAAAGCACAGGTGCAGCAGGCCCGGCTTGCGGCAGACCCCATGAGCCGCTGGCAAACCTACGGCACTAAATTTGAAGAAAGCCTGGCCAAAGCCACCGCCCTTGACCCAAATAACCCGCGTATCTACACGCTGCGGGGCACAACGCTGCTGTATACACCGGATCAGTTTGGCGGCGGAAAAAAAATGGCGAAACCAGTCCTTGAAAAAGCCCTTGAAAAATACGCTGAGTTTCGCCCCGAAACGGAGCTACACCCTGGCTGGGGAAAAGAGCAGGCGGCCTGGATGCTGAGCCAGTGTAATTAAACTTTTGAAACGAACTATGTATATTCATGCTGTTTTTCTGCATCGGAAAGGCACCAAATACTAACTACTAAAAAATGCCGCACGTGTGTATGTTTTGGGCAAACCTATTTACCGGAAAACAGCAGGAATCTGGTCAGGTCCGAATGGTAGGATCAAATCTGCGGGAGTTTGATTTTAGCAGACAGGACCTGACCGGGGCCAACCTGAGTTATTCCAATCTGAACGGTGCATCGTTTGAAGGAGCTATTTTGCGCAAAGCCCGCATTCGGGCGGCTAATTTGACGGGTGCCAACTTTCGAAATGCCGACCTGACCGATGCCGATCTGAGCTATTCCAACCTGAAAGACGCCGACCTGACCGGTGCGCTGATTGACGGGCTGGATCTCAGTTTTTCTTCCAAAGGAAAATCCTTTCGCTGGACAGATCTGAATCTGGTCGCTCTGCTGCAAAGTCAAAGCTGGATTGGCATGGTGACGGCCATGCTCGTAGGAGCCATTTTTGTGTATGGATCCAGCGGCATTATCTTTTTTACGGATCAGATTTTTACAGAATCTGATCCACATGTGGTGCGTATAAATCAGTATGTGGTAGTTACCAACGTACTGTCGGGCATCCTTACCGTGCAGCTCACATCCTGGATTTCGCCCTGGCTGGATCAGGCCTTTTCAAAAAACTGGATTCGGTACGGTTTTCTTAGTTTGGTCGTAATCGGGGGCTACCTCTTATTTGCCACCGTTTTGTATTTTGTGTGGGGACAGTACATATTTCAGAATGTCCCTGTTGAAAAGCCGGAAGGTTTGAGCTACACCTCATCGCGCTGGTACCTGTTTACCCTCGGGCCGCTGATGATGGCTAATCTTTTTTATTACCTCAACCGGCAGGGCCGGCAACTCACCCACAAAATTTCCGAGCAGGAGTACCAATTACTCACGTTGGAAAAGCTCAAAACCCGCGCTGAACTAAACGCCCTGCAGGCGCGTATCAATCCCCATTTTTTGTATAATTCGCTGAACAGCATCGCCAGCCTGGTGCACGAAGACCCCGACAAGGCGGAGCTCATGACCATCTTACTTGCCCGCTTATTTCGCTACACCACCGGCCGCACCAACGACGAGTATTTTGATAGCATACAGAACGAACTGGAAATGGTCCAAACCTATCTGCAGGTCGAACAGGTGCGGTTTGGTGATCGACTGAATTTTGAAGTACAGGTGGATAGCGCTACGACCAAAGAGCTGGCCATTCCCCGATTTTTGTTGCAGCCAATTGTTGAAAATTCCGTAAAACATGGGATTAGTAAAATCTCCGAGAACGGGTACATTCGGGTACATATTTATGAAGAAAATGGCTGGCTGATGCTCTGTGTGCACGACAACGGCCCCGCATTTCGTGAGAACCTTTCGGCGGGTTATGGCATTAGGAGCATTCAGGAAAAACTTCGATTGCTGTATCAGGAAGATGCTTCCGTGGAGCTACGCAATATGCCGGACAAGCATGTGTGTGTGCGTATTCGGAAGCAACGTCTGGAAGAAATGCCACCGGAATCTACTTTTTCGCCAGCCTGAGTTCTTTCAGCTTTTGCTGTTAGCACCCAATTTTTGAGATAAATAGGTACATTTACAACTTTTTGGTCAACGTTACTTTGCCATGAAATTACCCCTGCGAACACTAATTATTGACGACGAACAGCTTGCCCTGAATCGACTGCGGCGGTTGTTGGGTGGCTATTCAGATACATTTGATATACTGGCTGAGGCGCATAATGGAGCTGAGGGGTTGGCGCTTATCGAGAAGCATGCGCCGGATCTCATTTTTCTTGATATAGAAATGCCCATCCTTAACGGATTTGAAATGCTGGCACGTGTGAGCCAAATGCCTATGGTAGTATTTGCCACGGCCTATGATCAGTATGCGATTCGGGCCTTTGAGGAAAATTCGGTTGATTATCTGCTCAAACCTATCGAAAATGAGCGCCTGGCAAAAACCGTCGAAAAGCTCAAATCCCGCATGGAAGCCACTCAGGCAACTCTGCCCGGCATACAGGCCGAAAACATGATGAGATTATTGGAACGCATGCAGCCCAAACGCGAAATGTTTTCCATGTCGGTCAAATCCGGCGACCGCATTCTGCTTATTCCATTAACAGAGGTTTCGCATTTTGAGGCCGAAGACAAATACGTTTTTTTAAATACTCTCGAAGGACAGCAATACCTGGTGTCCCATACCCTTACTACCCTGGAAGAAAAACTCCCGGCGCACTTCATGCGCATCAGCCGCTCGGCCATGATCAATACGCATCATTTGGGGGAAGTCCAACGCTACTTTAACGGAAAATTTATTATTCAACTGCGAGATCGAAAAGCAACCACGCTGCACAGCGGAACTACCTATGCCGAAGCGATTCGGATACTCCTTAATTTGTAATCCTGAAATTACACAAGCTATTGATTTTGAAGAGGTCAGACTTATGCCTAAATTGCGCCTTATTTGGCAGACGGGGTCGGAAGTAAAACGTTGTGAAGTAATGTGTTAAGCATATTTCTACGGGAATTCCCCCAATTCCGGCTGATTAATCGAGAATATTTGTGTTAAAAAAAGTTAAAATTAGGCCTGCGAAATGAAAGAACTCATTGACCTGAGCAATCTGCCAAAGCACATTGCCGTTATCATGGACGGCAACGGCAGATGGGCTCAGAAGCAGGGCGCTGCGCGTGTTTTTGGCCATAGAAATGCCATTAAAGCCGTTCGTGAAGCCACCGAAGGCTGTGCCGAACTGGGAGTAGAATACCTGACCCTTTATGCGTTTTCGACTGAAAACTGGGGCAGACCCCGCATGGAAGTACAGGCTTTGATGGAACTTCTGGTACAAACCATTCGGGATGAACTTCCTACCTTGCAAAAAAATAATGTCCGCCTGGATTCGATTGGCGATGTAAATAGCCTCCCTACCGGTTGTCAGCGGCAATTGGCGGAAGCCATCGAAAAAACCAGCCAAAATACCGGTCTTAATTTGATACTTGCGTTGGGATATAGTGGCAAATGGGACATCATTCAGGCCACGCAACAGCTGGCTCGGGAAGTAAAAGAAGGGACGTTACAACCCGAAGACATCTCCGAGGGTCTACTAAACGAACGATTGGCTACCCGGGGACGGCCCGACGTGGACCTGATGCTTCGTACCGGCGGAGATCATCGAATCAGCAACTTTCTTTTATGGCAACTCGCGTACGCTGAGTTGTATATATATGATGAAGTTTACTGGCCCGATTTCCGAAGAGCCCATTTGTATGAAGCAATTGTGGCCTTTCAGCGGCGAGAACGTAGATTTGGAAAAACCAGTGAACAGATAAAAGTAGGGAGGTAAAAGAAATAAGCTATGAAATTTGTAAAAATGTCTACGTCTTTCAAATGTACAGGATGGGCCTTGCTACTTGCTTGCCTTAGTGCTATTTCGGCAGATGCACAGCGGATTGGCCTGGGAGGTAACACCAAACCGACGGCGACGAAAGAAGCACCGGCAATCAATTATGCCGATCCCAAAGAATATGAAGTAGCCGAGGTGACCGTTTCTGGAACTCAGTTTCTGGATCCGAACTCCATGATTTCTATTTCAGGGTTGAAAGCCGGAGACAAAATGCGCGTACCCGGCCCGGCAATTTCGTCATCTATTAAACGGATGATGGATTTTGGAACATTGGACGATGTAGAAATTCTGGCCACAAAGGTAGAAGGAGGAAAGGTTTGGCTCAATATTCATATTAAAGAACGCCCTCGCTTATACACAGTTACGTTTTCGGGAATCCGTAAAGGAGAACGCGAAACGCTGAACGATAAAGTGAAATTGATTAAAGGACGGGTTATTACGCCAACGGTAATTAAAAATACCCAACTGGTTATCAAAAAGCACTTTATGGATAAAGGCTTTTATAACACATCTGTAAAAGTGGTGCAAATTCCCGATTCTACCCGTGGACAGGCAACCCTGAATTTTACCATTGATAAGGGCAATAAGGTTAAGATTGATGAAATTATCATTGAGGGAAACGAAGCTATAGCTGACTCAAAACTGAAACGCAAGCTGAAAAAAACCAAAGAAAAAAAGCTTTGGCACTTGTTTACGCCTTCCAAATATATTCCCAAAACGTACGACGAGGATAAAGAAAAACTCATTGCCTACTACCGCAAAAATGGGTATCGCGATGCAACGATTGAGTTTGACTCCATTCAGAACGAAGGTCAGGAAACCATTAAAATCCTGATGCGTATTGAAGAAGGTCCTAAATATTTTTACCGTAGCATTACCTGGTCAGGAAATTACCTGCACACGACTGACCGGCTGAATATAATTTTGGGTCTTAAAAAAGGAGATGTTTATAATCCGGAAGAATTGGATAAAAAAATCAACGGAATTCCTGGCGGTGATGTAAGTTCATTGTACATGGACGACGGCTATCTGTACTTCCGTGCGCTTCCGGTCGAAACCTCGGTTTTGAAAGATTCCATTGATATTGAAATACGAATTTTTGAAGGAAAACAGGCGACTATCAACCGCATTATTCTGAACGGAAATACCAAAACGAGTGATCGCGTGGTGCTTCGGGAGTTGTTTACGCTGCCGGGTCAGAAATTCAGTAAGACCGAGCTAATCAACACGCAGCGTCAGCTGTCGCAAATGGGCTATTTTGATCCTGAGAAAATACAAATTAACCCAATTCCCAACCAAGGCGATGGAACGGTTGATATAGAATATACAGTAGAAGAAAAACCTTCCGATCAGATTGAGCTTTCGGGTGGATGGGGAGGCTACATTGGATTTGTTGGTACTCTCGGACTTGTATTTAATAACTTCTCGATTCGGAATATCCCCAATCGCTCTACCTGGCGCCCACTGCCTTCGGGCGATGGCCAAAAGCTTTCGGTGCGTTTTCAGGCCAACGGACGTCAGTTTCAAACCTATTCGCTTTCATTTAGCGAACCATGGTTTGGTGGCAAAAAACCGATCAATTTTGGGGTAGCGCTTACCCGTACCGTTTACCGGATCACCGATTTTGCCTCTATGTATACGCGGGTTGCGGCGGGTCGGCAAACCTTTATCGGCTCATACTACAACAACGGAATCACGTTCTCGCTTGGGCGTCGCCTCAAAGAACCCGACCGCTTTTTGGTGCTGAGTCATTCGCTGTCGCTGCAACGCTACCGATTGGACAGCCTGGACTTTTTCAGCATCGGCTATAACAACGGTATCTCGAACAACATTACGTTCAATACCACGCTGTCACGAAATACCCTGAGCGATTTCCAATATCCACGCAGCGGGTCATCGTTTTCACTTAGTGCAACTTTTACGCCTCCCTATTCCGCATTCAGAACGCGTGATTTTTCGGATGAGCAGGAGAAATTCAAATTGGTGGAATACCACAAATGGATGTTTGACGCTAGTTGGTATGCAACAATCACTGGAAAACTCGTGCTGAGCGCCCGGGCACACATGGGCTTCCTGGGGAGTTATGGCGACAAAGTCGGCCTTAGCCCATTCGGACGCTTCATCGTAGGTGGCTCAGGTTTGGCTGGTCAGGGATCTTTTGCGTTGGCCGATCAGGACATCATTGGTTTGCGTGGCTATGGCGACCGCAAAGTAGGTCCGCTTAGTCCTAATGGCAGCCTTGCCGGTGGTGGTGGAGTGGTGTACAATAAATTTGTGATGGAACTTCGGTATCCGGTTTCGCTCAATCCACAGGCCACGATATTCCTGCTTGGTTTTGCAGAAGGTGGAAATAACTGGGGAAATTATCAGGATTTCAATCCTTTCGACATTAAACGCTCAGCTGGTGTGGGCGCCCGTATTTTTATGCCTGCCTTCGGACTTTTGGGAATTGACTGGGGCTATGGATTCGACAGGATTCAGGGACAAAATACCCGGAGTGGCGGCCAATTCCATTTTACCATCGGACAGCAAATCCGATAATAATGCAGGATAGGTTTCGTTATAGAGTGCAAAAAACCAGACGCTTCTCATGAAGAAGAATGTATTTTTAGTAGTTTTGCTTTCTTTTTTCTGTCTTCACGCTCAGGCACAGAAATTTGGGTATGTTGATATGGAATATATAACGAGCAAAATGCCCGAATATCAGAAGGCCCAATCGGAAATGAATCAGTTTTCTGAAAAATGGGCGAAGGAGATTCAGGAAAAATTTGCAGAAATAGATCGCCTGCAACGGGCATTCATGGCCGAAGAAGTGCTGCTGACTGATGAGCTGAAACGCAAACGTCAAAACGAACTGAAAGAAAAAGAACTTGAAGCCCGCGAATACAACAATAAGGTATTTGGCATGGATGGAATGATGTTTGAAAAAAAGAAAGAACTCATGAAACCCGTGCTGGAACGCGTGCAGAGGGCCGTAGAGAAAGTATGTGCTCAACGAAGGCTGGAATTTCTGTTTGATAAATCCAGTGATTTTGTGATGGTTTATACCAACCCGCGTCATGACTACACAGATTATATCTTGGAAGAATTAGGAATAGATACCAAGCCTGTGCCTGCTTCCGCCGAGGCAACCAACCAAAATAGTTTAACCAAAAAACCTAAATAATAAATAAATCTCTTTCCAATGAAAAAACAAGTAATTGCCCTTATGACGGTTTTGGCAGTAGCATGCGCCCCTCTGTTTGCTCAAACCACCACCCCCGCAGCGGCCCCAACCAAAATAGGATATACAAACGTCGATTTTATTCTTGGTAAACTTCCTGAAAGTAAAAAAATACAGAATGAGCTCGAAATCACAAAAGCTCAGCTTGATAAAGCGCTTTCTGATAAATACAAGGAGTTTCAGGAAAAACTGGACAACTACAACAAGGCAGCCGCCGGTATGGCAGATGTGCTTCGTACTGATAAAGAGAAGGAATTGCAAAACCTGCAAAACTCAATTCAGGAATTACAGCGTAACTCTGAAACATCACTGCAAAACAAGTATCAGCAGCTGATTGAGCCGGTATTGACCAAAATCAATACGGCGATTCAGGAAGTAGGTAAAGCTAACAACTACCTGTATATTCTAAATTCGGATGCAGGTGCAAATACTACTCCAATCCTGTTGTACGTAGGATCAGAAGATAATAACGTAACGGATTTAGTGTTGAAGCAATTGGGCGTTGATCCTAAAGCTGGTGAAACGCCTGCTGCGCCAGCCCCTGCTACGGCACCAAAAAAATAAGCAGACTTAACAAATAATCCTATTGTTGGAAAGCGGGGCATTTGCTCCGCTTTTTTTATGTGAAAAGGGTCGGGAACAGCATGGGAACGCGCTGCTGATAGACCCGGTAATTTTCGCCAAATTCGCAAAGTAGTTTTTTCTCTTCAAAGTAAATGCCAATTCGGATATAGGCACTCAGACAAACAGCCGTAGCAAGCCCGCTGAACACAGGATTTCTAATCCATAAACCCCATAAAACCAGCAAAGTACCTGTATATAACGGATGCCGAACCCACTGCGAAAGTCCCCGTGTATTGAGCTGAGCAGACGTTTTTTGGAATATTTCAAATGAATCCAATCCACTGAATTCAAGTAAGTTATAGTGAAAAATTGCCATCAAAAGCACACCTCCTCCCACACCGGCAAGTGTTCCTCCGCCGAGGGAAGAGTAAAATCCGGGTGTCCATAAAAAAACCGGGGGTATTTGTCTTTGATACCATAGAATCAGAAAAAAAAGTACAAGTGCCAGAAAGTTATAAAAAAGCCGATAGTAGTTGAACATTCGGGGGCAACAGCTGGCAACCCAATCTTTTAGTGTGTGCGTAGCTAAAATGCTGTGGAGGGCACCGTAAAGCACCCAACTCAAACATAAAAAAAAGTAGTTCATCGTAGTCAGAATGGGATCATAGAAAAGTACTATATATTAGAAAGATAGCTTAAATAACTATTTAACAAAAGAAAAAGGATTGCGCCCGGTAGTTATAAGCATACGGGATTTTGTATTTTTACGTTTAGAACAGAGTGTTTCCCCTATTTTTTACTTACCTAGTTCAACCAATTATGTACTTTATAAAGAGATTTAACTTTTTGTTATTTACTCTCCTTGGAACAGTTACAAATGTGGTTTTTGCCCAGGATATTTCATCAGAAACTCAACCTTTTCAGTTTATATTACCTTCCCAGCCTGACTGGAACATCGTAGAAGAGGGGCAGGAAATTACGTTTACCTTAAAGACCAAAGGAGGAAAATCGGATACCGTGTACTATTCCCTCAAAGAAGGGCGGCATAAAGACATTATTTTTGACTCATTGGGCACGTTCATTTGGACGCCTTCCTATGATCTCGCCGACCGGATCAATACCTTACGCTCCTTTCCCATTGTGTTCGAGGCAACCAATACCGCTGGGGAGAGTATCAGTCAGCAAGTATCTTTTAAAGTAATTCACGTCAATCGCCCGCCGGAGGTAGACGAGCTTCGACCCTTTTATGTACAGTATAAAACGCAGAATACGTACCAAATTGACATGAACGCGGTACGTGACGCCGACAGCGACCCGTTGGTGTTTATTCCGGTAGCCGAGCAAATGCCGGAAGGTATGCGGCTCTCGGCCAATGGAGAAGTTACCTGGGAGCCTTCGCTGACTCAGTTTAATATTCTCCGCAAAGGAGCCCGGTACGTGGAGTTTTATGCCGAAGATCAACCCACCAAAGCCCGAACCAAAGGGCGGATCAAGCTGGAAGCTACGCAAATGGATTTGCCTCCCGAAATAACGGTGGTGCCTAAAACAACGCGTGTTCGCAGCAAGGAGAATAATGCCATCAATATCAAGTTCTTTTTATCAGACCCTAACGGTGATGACGACATTACGACTTTTGACTTTATTTCGGAAAATCGGAATGTCCCCCGAAATACAATCGTAAAAAACACGCCTACTCAATATGAGTTTATCTGGACGCCCGGTTATGACTTCGTGCGGGATCCCTTCGATACGCTGGCATTTGATATTACCTTTTACGTGCTGGATAAAGCGCAAAATCGAGAGGAGCGAACCATTCGATTTGTGATTGAAAACACCATAAACGAGTCTGAGCGCGATCAATATTTGTATACATTGTACCGAAGCGCGCTCGTGAATGCGTGGGGGCTCCTGGAACAAATGAAGGAAAAAGAAGAAGAACTTAAACGGGGATATCGCAAAGCCAAAAAAGGCAAGCAAAACCGCTCGGTGCTGAATGCATCGTTGGGCGCTACCACCGGCCTCGCACCGGTCATTGCCGGAACGAATCGGCCGAGTTTGAAAAATAGCATAACCACCGTGGGCGGAACTACCGTAATGACGATCGGGACGCTCGAAGCAACCGAAGTAATTGGCCGTTCTACCAAAGATTTACTCGATCGTTTTAATTATGTGATGGAGAAAAAGAGTGAGCTTCAAAACAAAGGAGATATTTTTGCGCGCGAATATTCGCTTAAATCAACCCGTCGTACCAATGACTTTATCCGCAAGCTGGACGAATTTCGTGCGCTGATGAATCTGAAAGGATTGGTAGCGCTGGAATTGGATGCAAACTGGGAAAATAAAAAGGAAGCGACCGACAAAGCGCTCAAAAGGGCTTTCAAGGATTTTTCGCCGTTAGATGTTCAGCAATAATTTGCAGTAGACAACTTAAAAAACCTGAGTCCTGCCAAAATTATTTTGGCAGGACTCAGGTTTTTTGATGACTAATAAATAGGGTTTTCCTAGTTCTTCCGGTCAGTTGGCTCGTCTTCCTTTTCAGAGTGCGCCGATGGAAGTGGCGTCTCCGATTCGGGTTCTTCGGCAGTTGCAGCGGGAATGACCGTTAAAGGAACATCCTCACGGGGCAGCGCCCGTTCTGCTTCCAGATCTTCGTCGGTTTGATAGTCGTTTTCTTCCGGGGAATTTGTCTCCTGAGCTTCCACAGAAATTTCCTCCGGATGCTCGTCCTCTTCATGTGCAGGAGTAAAGAAGTGGCTCTGAAAAATCAGGATGGTACAAACTCCGACAAAAATACAGGCGTCGGCAATGTTAAAAATAGGAGTAGAGTAGTATTGTCCGCCCCAAACAGGTACCCAATCGGGTACAAATCCTTCCCAGAAATCGACAAAAACCATGTCAATCACCTGACCATGAAACCAGGGTGTAGGCGAGCCATAGGGCGCATTTCCCAGCCAAACGCCATAAAACGTACTGTCAATAACGTTTCCGACGGCACCTGCCAAAATCATAGACAATGCCCAAAGCAAACCCGGCGCGGCACCGCGACGGGCCAGGCTAATGAGGTACCAGGCAATAGCGCCCATGGCAACTAACCGGAACAGAGTCAGAAAAAGCTTTCCGTATTCATGTCCCAGCTGCATACCAAAAGCCATGCCCGGATTGAGCACATAATGCAACTTGAACCAGTCCCCAATCAGGGCAATTTGGCCCGAAAAGCCCGGTTCCATGTATTGATGCACCAGCAATTTGGAGGCTTGATCGATGCCGATTAAAAGAAAACTTAAAAGAAGATATTTAACTGGGTTTTTGGGTTGATTCATTCCTGCGGTAGTTGAAAAACCCGACTGCCAAAAGGCGTCTGATCTTTTTTACTGAAAAATAAACGATTGAAAGCGCCGTAAATGTAAACGTTTTTCCTGCTTTTAAATAGTTCTTAACTGTCTGCGTTTCATTTCACGCTTCACGAGCAAATACTCACGGCTGCTTTGGCCGGCAATAGATTTGTTTTCCTCGGCTCTTCTGAATAAGTACGGCATGACCGAATCAATAGGGCCGTAGGGTACATATTTCGCTACATTATAGCCTAAATTAGCCATCGTAAACGAAATATTGTCACTCATGCCAAGCAGCTGTGCAAACCATATGCGGGTATCGGAAGGCTTTATGCCATTTTTTTCCATGCGGCTCGCACAATACTGAGAACTGTACTCATTGTGGGTGCCAAGGCAAATCTCGATGAGTTCAATATGATCCAGGGCAAAGTCAATGGCCAGATTAAAATCCTGATCGGTTGCTTCCTTGGAGACGTGAATTGGACTGCGGTAATTATTTTCTCTTGCCCGCACCCGCTCCTTTTCCATGTAGGCGCCGCGCACGAGTTTGCCACCCAGAAAATAGCCATGCTCACGGGCTTTCAGGTAGGCGTTCTTAAATGCCGCCAGGGTTTCGTGGCGATACAACTGATAAGTATTGAAAACAATGGCTCGTTCGGAATTGTAGCGCTCCATCATCGTGTAGGCGAGTTCGTCAATCACATCCTGAATCCAGCTTTCTTCCGCATCTATAAAAATCCGAACCTTTTTGGCATGCGCAAGCTTGCACAATTCATCAACCCGTTGCTGCACCCGTTCGTAATTATGCTGTTCCTGCGGAGATAGCAGGGTTTTTGATTGTACTTTTTCAAGAAGATCCGTAGAGGCAATCCCAGAGACTTTAAAGACCGTGAAGGGGATACTTTCTGACTGAGCAGCGCGCTCAATGGTACGGAGCAATTCGAGGGTTGTGGCCTCAAAAACGGCCTCGTGGTCTTCCCCTTCAATCGAATAATCCAGGATCGTGCCAACCCCAAATTGATTCAAATGATCGATTGTTTTTGCACATTCGTCGATAGTTTCTCCCCCACAGAATTGGGCGAAAATGGTGCTTCGTATAAGTTTTTTTATAGGTAAATGCAATCTTAAAGCTAACTTAATAAAAAAAGTACCTAAATTTACAAGCCATGTTCGATTCATCATCGCAAAAAGCCAATAAGTCTTTTGGAGTTGAAAATCAGACTTGGACGAGAAGGCTACCGAAGTATCTTCAAAATTGATGGATGAAACGTCTTTTTGTGCTACCGAAGCCATTTTTAGTGATAGGTTAGTAAGGCAAATATATCCCTTTCCCGCCTTTAAAACGAAAAGTTTGGGAGGTATATTTCAACCGGGCCACGAGGGAATGAAGTTGCCGGATTGTATGATTTTTTTTAGATTCTTGCTAATTATTATTTGCCTACTATTTGTTGAGACAACAAAGGTAACTAAACGCAGGAATTCCATAAATAAAGTTTTTAGAAATCTGTATTGTTAATTATTATTTTAGGTTTAAGTAGTTGAATATGAACGCTTCGCTAGACATCCTGCCTCTTAGTAGCTGGATTAATACCGACGGTAAACCCTTGGTGATTGCCGGGCCATGTAGTGCCGAAACTGAGGAACAAATGGTAGAAACTGCCTCCCAAATCAAAACGGAAGGATTTGCGCATGTAATCCGGGCGGGAGTTTGGAAGCCACGCACACGTCCCGGTAGCTTTGAAGGTATGGGAGAAGTTGCCCTGCATTGGCTGCAAACAGTGAAACAGCAAACCGGTCTGCCCGTAGCTGTTGAAGTGGCGACGCCTCAACACATTGAACTGGCCCTGAAATATGGTGTCGATATTCTCTGGATTGGTGCCCGTACAACCGTAAATCCATTTAATGTACAGGAACTTGCCGACGCCCTGAAAGGTGTGGACGTACCGGTATTGGTAAAAAATCCGGTAAACCCTGATTTGCAGCTATGGGTGGGTGCACTCGAGCGTCTCAATCAGGCTGGCGTCAAAAAATTAGGTGCGATTCACCGGGGTTTCTCCAATGCTCAGGAAGCTAAATTCCGCAATACACCCATGTGGTCAATTGCCATTGAGCTCAAAACGCTCTTTCCACAGTTGCCCGTAATCGGCGATCCCAGCCACATGGCCGGTAAGCGTGCCTATCTGTTTGAACTTGCGCAGCGTGCGTTGGATCTAAACTACGACGGACTAATTATTGAGTCGCACCGCGATCCTGATAAGGCATGGTCGGATGCTGCACAACAGCTGACGCCCGCAGCATTGGGCGAGATGCTCCACGAATTACACGTTCGCAAGCAGGAATATGGCGATGAGTACCAAACTCAACTGGAAATTATCCGGGGCAAGCTGGACAACCTCGACCGCGAACTGCTTGATACTTTGGCTGCCCGCATGTCGCTGGTAGAAAAATTGGCCGAGTACAAGCGCGACAACAATGTGTCGGCCTATCAGGTAGATCGTTTCCGGGAAATTCTGAATACGCGCGCTGAGTGGGGCAAAAGCCTGAACCTGTTTCCAAATCTTGTCGATGAGCTCTTCAAGTTGGTGCACATGGAGTCGATTCGTAAACAAACCGAAGTGATGAATCAGGTGAATGCCTGAGAACGTTCACGCTCACAAAAATAGTAAGAGGCTGCCTTCGGGTGGCCTCTTTTGTTTTGAAGAAGCGGGGAGGAATGAATATAAAGTGGATGCATGGATATTTTTTCAGATTCCGGATTTACAGCCCCTTGTTCCTATATTTTTACGTCTGTCTTTTTTTCTATTTTTGTATGGGCTGGCGCGCTTTTTTTAGGAGGGAATGCATTTTCAATTCTAATCTGATTAACACGGAAAAAACCATGGAAATAAATAAACAACGAATCGTTACAGACTATAAGACGCATCTGAATGAACGACTTATAAATATTCAGGAAGATATGCGCCGGCTGCGGGAAGCTGCTGGCATAAATGCTGACGACAACATGAGTGAAAACTATGAGTCAAATAAGCAGGAAATGCTCAACGAAATGTCAGATTTGCAGACCCATTTTGAGTTTCTGGAAGAATCTGCCGCGTTGTTTAACCGCATTGACTACGGCTCAGATTTTGATGAAGTATTGCCAGGCGCACTTGTCGTGACAGATACCCATGTTTTTTTGGTAGGTATGAGTGGTGAGTTTTTAAGTGATGGAAAAAAAATCCACGGTATTTCAACCTCTGCACCGATTTATGCCCAAATGAAGAACAAAAAACAGGGTGAATCCTTCTCCGTCAACGGACGCACCTATCAAGTTCGGGAGGTGTATTAAACAAAATCAATACAACAGCCAATACCAATCATCAGGGGCGTTGAACGCGGTCGCCCAGATTGAAACAACGGCGGCAGCGCGCTTCGTAGGCGTCGGTTTCGCCCAGCAGTACCCGCTCCCGCGAGGGTGAGGTGCGGAAGGAGTGGGAAGCCACCTCGCCACACACGACACAAATGGCGTGCACTTTTGTGACATATTCAGCAATACTCATGAGCTGAGGCATGCATCCAAAGGGTTTGGCTTCGTAGTCCATGTCGAGTCCGGCCACAATGACCCGCTTGCCGCTGTTGGCCAGGGTATTACAAACATCCAGTATGGACTGGTCAAAAAACTGCGCCTCGTCCAGTCCAACCACATCGCAGCTTCCGGCCAGCAAAAGGATTTCGGAAGGCGTTTGAACCGGAGTAGAACGGATCGAATTATCGTTGTGAGAAACAATGTCCTCGGCATGATAGCGTTTATCAAACGCAGGTTTAAAGATCTCGACTTGCTGCCGGGCAATTTTAGCGCGATTCAGGCGGCGGATCAGTTCTTCGGTTTTACCAGAAAACATCGAACCGCAGATAACTTCGATCCAGCCCGTGCGGGGAGTCATAATTTCTTTTTTACGTGAAGGTTCAATAAACATTGTTTAGTATATTGGCGTCGGCTTTTTTGGCCTTCGGAGTATGTTACTTTTACAAAGCAAGCACATTTTTTTCCAGCTCCCATAAAACTTTCCTGAATTAGTCATGTCCAGCAAATTGAATCAAGCCGCGCTTAAACAGTATTCAACTGATTTTTCATTAAAGGTACTTGCTGATTTTTTCGCGGGCAAGTCAGTCATTACGGGCCAGGAAATCCTTTCGCTGACGCCTTCCCGTCAGGTAAATCTGGAAATCATCAGCCGGTTGTTTGAGCAATGGAAAAAAGACGCCGAAGCGTTCCGAAGTCCCTATTTTGATTTTGAACGGGAGGAAGTTCGCTCTGCCATGCAGGATTTTATGAATACTGTTTCGCAGTATATTTCGGTCAGCCAATCAGATTTGCAGCCTTTGCTTTATGCATCTACCGAAGAAGCCCTCGTGCTTTTGCTGACTCCGGCGCAGTACTTTGATCAAAAGCTCCGTGCTCTGCCAAATTTTACCCTGGATCATGAAAATGCCCGAAAACTGGTGAAATATACGCATATTCATGCCGGAGTAGCCAAGGCAATTTCGCTGCGACTTACCGATAGCGCCAGGGATTTTGTTTATGTCAATCAGGCGCTAAGCTGGTTGCAAAATATTTTGGAAGAAGGCGCCACTCTCGACGACCGGGCAGGATACCTGTCCGAATTCTCCCGGGTTTTGCCCCTGCCGCTAGACGCTTTGCTGCCGGATTATTCCCCGGTGCAGGCTCCTCTGCAAGCGGCTCCGGCTTCGGTGATGGAAACCCGATCATTCTTTGATACCGCCGTTGTGGAAGCTTCGCCGGACGTTCCGGCTCCCGCAGTTCCTTCGGCACCGCCTATTGCACCCATACCGATAGCTCCGCCCAAACCCACACCGGAGGTAGCTACTGCTCTCGACAATTCGCTCAATAGCCGTTTTAAGGTTGAGCTTCCTGCCGAATCGCAGGAAAGTGCGTACGGACGGGTACAGCTGAAAGTCGATAGTATTGTCAATAGCATTGCGCTTGGGCAGCGATTTATGTTTATTAACCAACTTTTTAATAAAAACAGCGACGCCTTTGATGAGGCAATGCATGAGTTGGATAATGTCACTACATTTGAAGCAGCCCGCGAGCTGATGTCCTACAAATTTGCCTCGAGGTATTTTTGGGACATGAGCAGCGATGCCGTCAATGACCTGATGGCGATTGTGAAGCGGAAGTTTAATTGATACAGGCGTGCGCATTTTACGCCTGCTGCTGTGTTGCCTGATCCCCTGTGCCGGGTTTGCCGGGGACGATGTTTTCCCGATTGGCGCGCGTTCCTGGGGAATGGCTCACGCAATAATTGCTCAATCGGCCCGGGAATCAATTGTAAATAACGTTGCCGGGATCGCCGCTCTTCAGGATCCGGCCTTTTTTGCAGCCTACCATTCGTACCATGGCTTTGATGGTCTCAGTACTGTGGCCTTTGGGGCCGTTTTACCGATAAAAAAAGAGTTAACTTCTGGCTTTTCTGTGCAGCGCTTTGGCGACAAAGCCTACAATGAATTGTCTATGGGCATAGGGGTAGCGCACCGGATTAACCGCGTAAGTCTTGGAATTAAAGTTAATTACCGACAAATAGCCGCACTCACTCCCTCACTTTCTATAAGCAGGCACGCCGTCGTGATCGAAATGGGCGGGCTGGTACAGCTCAGTTCTTCTCTGTATATGGGAGCTCATATTTACAATCTAACCCAAAGTGGAAAATCAGAAACCGATCTGCAACAAATCCCCACAATTCTCCGGGTTGGTTTTATGTACAGCCCTTCGAGCGTCATACGGCTAAGCACAGAACTTGTTAAAAACACGGACGATCCGATGTCCCTGCGTTATGGGTTGGAATATGAAGTAGTACCTCACCTTTTTTTACGTACCGGTTTTTCCACAAAACCGCGTATTGCGCATGCGGGGATAGGATTTAACGCCAGAAATTTCTCGATTGATTATGCGCTGTCCAGCCACACGCAGCTGGGAATTTCCCACCATTTTACGCTGGCTTATCGCCCTTTGAAAGAAAAGAAAAGTTGATTACCGGGCTAAAACATCTTCCAGCATACGAATGTACTGCGCAATTCCGGCCTCAATTTCATGCAAATAAATAAACTCATCGGCCGTATGTGACCGCTCCGAATGGCCCGGTCCCATTTTAAGCGAAGGGCAGTCGAGTAGTGCCTGATCGGAAGTAGTAGGTGAGCCGTAGGTTTCACGCCCCAACCGGACGCCTGCCTGTACAATCGGATGGTCGAGGGCAATGCTCGACGGGCGTAGCCGGATCGAGCGGGCTTCTACCTGCGAGCCAATATGTGCCTGAACCGTTTCAATAATTTCTTCCAGCGTATATTGCTCGGTCACGCGTACATCCACCGTAAACGTGCAGGTATCCGGTACGACATTGTGCTGCGTACCTGATTGAATAATCGTTACTGACATCTTGATAGGTCCCAACGTGGGAGAAACCTTTGGAAAGCGGTAGTTGCGTATCCATTCAATATCCTGAATAGCCTTATAAAGCGCATTTTCACCCTCTTCACGAGCCGCATGTCCCGACTTACCGGTAGCGGTGCAATCCAGCACCAGCAAACCCTTTTCCGCAACGGCCAGATGCATTTGGGTAGGTTCGCCCACAATGGCAAATGCCAGGGGTGGCAGCTCCGGAACTACGATTTCCAATCCCTCTTTCCCCGAAACCTCTTCCTCAGCCGTAGCCGCAAGGGCGATGTTATACGATAAATCATTTCGGTGGTAGAAATAACAAAACGTAACTATAAGCGACACGAGACATCCACCCGCGTCATTACTTCCCAACCCATAAAGTTTGTCATCCTGTACCAGCGGCTCAAAGGGGTTTAGTGTCCAGGAAGGGTTTGGCTTCACGGTATCGTGGTGCGAATTGAGCAGAAGTGTAGGCTTGGCGGGATCAAAAGAGGCATTCAGCGCCCAGATGTTGTTTTTTTTGCGATGATAAAGGATTTCTTTCTTTTTCAAAAATTCCTCAATATGAAGAGCTGTGGTATCTTCCTGCCGACTGAATGAAGGCGTAGCGATGAGGGTTTTTAGAAGTAAAATGGCTTCCTGACTGAGTTGCTGAATGGTATTTTTGTCCGTTGATGAAGTCATAAAATTAGGGTTAACGAGTCGATGTCGTGGAGCCAAATGTACAAAAAAGCCTCCATAGAAAATCTACCTGACCTGTCCATTTCCCCGAATCACCCATTTTTCTGTAACCAGTTTTTCAAGGGCAAACGGGCCACGGGCGTGAAGTTTTTGGGTCGAAATGCCGATTTCGGCACCAAGTGCAAAAACGCTCCCATCCGTAAAACGAGTGGACGCATTGGCGTACACAGCGGCGGCATCTACGGCATTCAGAAAAGTTTCTATGGCGTTGAGGTCTTCGGATACGATGGCTTCCGAGTGCCGTGATGAATATTCCCTAATATGATCCAAAGCCTCAGGCAGGTTTTCTACTACCTTTATCGAACATTTATAATCCAGGAACTCTCGTCCGAAATCTTCGGCCTGAGCAAGTTTGAGAAATGGATAATTCGCTTTTTCCAGAATTTCGCTGGCCGTAGCGTCAGCAAAAATCTCTACGGAATAGGCCGCAAGTCCTTCCTTCAATAGGGGCAAAAATGATTCAGCAACGGCTCGATCTACTATAATGGTATCGAGGGAGTTGCAAACCGAAGGTCGTGACACCTTGGCATTTACCACAATAGCGCGTGCTTTTTCCAGATCAGCCGATTTTTCTACATACGTATGGCACACGCCGGCGCCGGTTTCGATGGTTGGTACGAGCGAGTTCTTCCGCACAAACTGAATCAGCGATTCTGACCCGCGCGGAATAATGATGTCAACGTAGCGGGTCGCATTCAATAGCTCCTGAACGTAGCTGCGGTCGGGTGGAAGCAGCGTGACGGCGGTCGTAGGTATGTCGAATGTACGTAGTGATTCGTGAATGAGGCTGACCAGACATTCATTGGAATATGATGCTTCCTTGCCGCCTTTCAGCACACAGGCATTGCCGGAGCGCAGGCACAGAGCCGCTACATCCAGTGTGACGTTGGGCCGCGATTCATAAATAACACCCACTACACCCAGCGGAACGGCTATTTTTTGAAGTTTCAGCCCTTGTTCCAGCGTTTTTTCCAGCAACACCACACCTGCCGGATCGGGTAGGAGCGATACTTCCCGAAGGCTTTGGGCAAGACCTTCAATCCGGACTTTGTTGAGCAACAGCCGGTCTTTTTTTGGGTCGCTGTCGTCCATTCGTATCAGATCTTTCTGATTCTCTGCCAGAATAAACTCTGTATTTGCCAAAATCCGGGTGGCAAGGTCATTCAGGAAGTCCGACTTGCGGCTGCTACTCAGGCCGCGCACAACCTCCGAAGCCCGCTGCGTGGCTTTGAGCTGTGGAAGAATGCTACCGACTGCGGCAGTGGTTTCAGAAATAGAAGTTGACATAAAGTTTTATCAGTAAGAATAATTAAAGCAGAACAATATCACTGGCATTGGCTACTTCAAAATTCAGAGTTCTAAGATTATTCAGAATAGCCTGAGAGGTTTCGCGGGCGCGGGCAACGGCCACCATTTCGTGATTCGGGTCAAAAATTTCGACCAGTTCGCCGGATTCAAATTCCCCCTGAACGTCCAGAATACCCACAGCCAGCAAGCTTTTTCGGTTTTTGAGTGCCCGTACAGCACCTTCATCGATGCGTAGCTGCCCTACCACCAAACCGCCACTGCCGAGCCATCGGCTACGGGCCGAAAGCGTGCTTTTCTGGGCTGGAAAGGCCGTTCCAACTTCTTTTTTGAGCGCCCGAATCAGACCGTCCGGCTCGGACATGCCAAAAATTACCACGCTGATTCCCATGCGGGTGGCAAGTTTGGTAAAGGTTAGCTTAGATGCCATACCGCCCAGGCCCAGGTCCGATTTTCCGGTACGTACCCATTTAAAAACATCATTCACGGTCTGCACTTCCCGCACGATCCTGCCTTCATCATCCATCAGACCGCCTACCGAGGTGCACAGCATGAGCGCCTCTGCCCCAAAACCGGTGGCGATGAGCGTGGCCAATTCGTCATTGTCCGAAAATTTTAATTCGCGGTCGCTGACAACGTCATTTTCGTTGACAATCGGAATGATGCCGCTTTGCCACAGTTCTTCGTAGGTGTTTTTGAGTTGAAGAAATTGATGCCGGTTGGCAAAATGCTGCCGCTCACAAAGGCTTTGAGCAATCGGAATCTGATAGGGCAAAAAATAGCGCGCGTACAGACCAATCAGCAAGGGGTTGCCCACTGCGGCGGCCGCTTTGCGTTGTGTGAGCGTGCCCCGGTAGTCCACAATGTGGGCTTTACCAGCACCTACTGCTCCCGATGACACCAGAATAACCCGGTAGTCCAGATGAAGAATTGCCACCTGCCGGGCTATTTCGCCAATAATATCTTCATCGGGTTCGCCGGTAGATCGGGTTATGGAAGCCGTTCCAAATTTTATGACCAAAATGGGCTTGACGCCAGCCATCAGACAGGGAGTTAAGACAAAAAATTTCTCCAAAAATAGAGCATTTCGTCTTTACACCGCCACTAAATTGTAATTTTAGAGTCAACCTCCCGCTGAAACATGTGATCCAGGTCAGGATCGGTGAAGCGAGACTTAGCCGCAATTGCTTTCCGCAGGCGAGCCATATATTCTATTTTCGGAATTTCAATAGCGCCGAAACGCCGCACATTATCGTTAATAAACTGCGTATCCAGAAGAATATATTTTTGCCTTTTCAGGATTTCCATCAGCGAGTGAAAAGCGACCTTGGACGCATTGCTGACTTTATAAAACATAGATTCCCCAAAAAACGCTGAGCCAATCGCAACGCCGTACAGCCCGCCTACAAGTTTGCTGTCGAGGTATACTTCCACGCTGTGCGCCAGTCCAACAGTATGAAGTTCACAATAGGCTTTGATGATGTCTTCGGAAATCCAGGTACCTTCTTCATAAACCCGCGGAGCTGCGCATTGCCGCATTACCTCTTCAAAATTATGATTGACCCGCACGTCAAACAGTCGCTTGTTCAAAACCGGGCGGAGAGATTTGGGCGTACGATAGGTATCAATAGGTATAATAGCCCGTGGGTCCGGCGAATACCAATAGAGGGTATTGTCGGCATCGGCCATAGGGAAAATTCCGTTTATGTATCCGTATATAAGATCGTCAGCGGTCAGTACATTCATGGGGTAACAGGTCTGCAAGTGTTCTCTGCGTTGGGTTTCGGTGCAGTCAGGTGCGGGCCCGGGGGCTGACAGCCTGAATCAGGAAGAAAAAAATCAAATCACTATCAAGTAAATTAACCTTCCCAGGGCAGATAAACAAAAGTATACTTTTATTTGAAATTACAATAGTATTTTACATAAAAATATGATTATCAATAGGTTGTGTTTATTTTTATTTTTAAAAGGTCAAACAAAAAGGCGAAAAAAGCAAGAAAATGGCTTATTTCTGTTCGAGCAAGAGTGAACAAGACGGAACATAAAAAATATATTTTCGGTTAAGTTGGGGTAGATTCATTTTTTTTACAAAATTTGCATCGCTTTTAAACAAATCAAACGCAGTGAACAGCAAAGTGTCTTCTACTTTCTTTCATACTACCCCCTTTCGATTTAGGTCCGTCAGGACCGTCTAATCTTCGTTTGCCTACGTGGCAAATCTATTTCTGCCCATTTTCTTAGTTCATTTTCAATTTCAGGAGTTCATCTAATTTTGATGTGATTGTTCCCAAGCGGTGAGCAGAAGGAGTCAATATCAGTATTTTACCATGAAAAATAAAGAAGGAATCGATATTCGTTTTGTTGTTCAGCTAGCCACCGAAGATCATCTGCACTATGCAGAGACGATTTGTTCGGAAATGGAAGAAAGTGCCAAAAAGCGGGGAACCGGCATTGCCAAGCGTTCAGCGATTTATATAATGGAAAAAATGGTGGAAGGTAAAGCCATCATTGCCACCACCCAAACGGGCGAGTGGGTTGGTTTTTGTTATATAGAAACCTGGGAGCACGGCAAATTTGTAGCTAATTCCGGCCTTATTGTTCACCCTGATTTCCGCAACAGCGGCATCGCCAAAGCCATCAAAGCCAAAGCGTTTGAGCTTTCGCGGAAGAAATATCCGCAGGCCAAAATCATCGGAATCACGACGAGTCTCGCCGTGATGAAGATCAATTCTGATTTGGGTTACGAACCCGTGACGTTTAGCGAGCTTCCTGCCGATGATGCCTTTTGGAAAGGCTGCGCAAGCTGCGTGAATTATGACGTACTGACCCGTACCAACCGGAAGCATTGCCTGTGTACGGGCATGATGTACAATCCGGAAGAAGCCAAAAAGAACGAAAAAAACGAAACCTGGAATTTTTTGAAAGAGTCGAAGCTCTATGAGCGGTGGATGCAGATCAAACAGCGGGTCCTGTTGCGAAGGGAAGAGCGTGCCAAAAAGAAGGGGCCCGAAGCGATGCTGGTATCTTAAATAACTAGTTGATTACGCAAAGTACGCCAAAGCCCCGCCCGGATTTCTGAAAAGAACCGCAGCGGGGCTTTGGCATGTAGGTGGCTCCTGACTAAGAGTGATTTTTAATTTAATCAGTAAGAATCAGCTTGTTACTAAAAGCTTTTTGAGGAGTGAGTAAACGAAAAATCAGGGGCTCGGTGGTTCCGGGAGGAAGCGAAAGACGGTAGGTACGGGAATCACTCCGGGAAAGAGTAAAATGTATCCTGCGGCCCGACAAGGTGTAGAGTTCAAAGGCCGGGTTTTCTGCCTGAGTTTCTACGATAAGTTCATTGAAATTACTTTGGATAGTATAGATCGCTTCATTGTCAGATGCAGTTGAAACGGCAATTATTCGGGAAAAAGCCTCCGTTTCGTCCACATCCATCATGCGTAAGCGGTAGTAGTTGGTACCCGATGATGGATTTGAATCGGTAAAGGTATAGTCGAGAAGCGCAGGACTCATACCGCGAGCGGCAACCGTGCCGATGGTGCTGAATTGTTGGGCATCCTGACTACGCTGTACGTCGAAGTGCTGACTGTTTTTCTCTTCGGACGTTTGCCAGTTGAGGGTTATCAGGTTTTCGGACGGTCGGCCTTCAAATCGAGTCAAAACTACGGGCAAGGGGCCGTCCCACGACATATCGCCAATGCTGATGCCCTGAGACGTTGGATCGGCTCGACTATCGGGGCCATTGCAGTATTGAATCGTTACCTGCGTAACCGGGTTTTGGAACGAGACGGTATTGATCACCCCACTCGTGGCGGCAGTTCCTGTTATGGTGTTCCCGCTGATGGAAGTTCCCGTGGCGGTTCCCAATAGTGGATCTACGGGTGTTGTACCTAACATACCCGAAATTGTGACCTGATCCTGGTATTGAAATTTTCCCGGCTCGCTGCTTGTAGCACCACCGCGGTCGATCTCAACCATATTGAAGGAAAGATTGGAAACCCCGGCAGCGAAGGTAAAAGTAAACGTGACGCATTGGCTATTGGCCGACCAGTTCATTTGCAGGCTCAGCCCGCTCGAAACGGGGCGCGGGGTGGGAGTACCGAATGTGGAGATAAAATTTTTGTCTCCCGTTACCGCAATTTCCACGTCAGTTGCCGGATTTCCCAGGTTCACATAGCTATGGCCGTCAGCATCACCGGCCGTGTAGTTGGGCAGGGAGGTCTGGAAATCAAGGTCCTGACCGACGAGGGAAAATGAACAAAGGAAGGATACTACCGCTAAACCTAGTAATTTTGTAGGAAACATACCGATTATGAAAAGTATTCAGGAGGATTTAACATGTAGCGTTGAGACTCAAAAAGTATAAATAAGTTTCTGAGAATAGAGTAGTTGATTATTTAATTATTATACGTTTACTAATGTCACAACCAAAAGTAGTACTAGCATTCAGCGGCGGGCTGGATACCTCATTCTGTGTGAAATATCTGGCCGAAGATCAGGGCTTTGATGTTTATTCTGTGCTCGTGGATACGGGTGGCTTTTCACCCGAGGAGCTTCAATCGATTGAAGCAAACGCCTACGCGCTGGGCGTAAAAGAGCATACAACCATTGTCAAAACCCGTGAATACTACGCGGATTGCATCAAGTACCTTATTTTTGGAAATATCCTTAAAAACAATACCTACCCACTTTCTGTAAGCGCCGAACGTATTTTTCAGGCGGTGGCGGTGGCCGAATACGCCCGCGAAATTGGTGCAACGGCTATTGCGCACGGCAGCACCGGCGCTGGCAACGATCAGGTGCGGTTTGACATGGCTTTTCGGATCATTGCCCCTGAGGCACAAATCATTACCCCCATCCGTGATCTTAAACTTTCACGAGAAGCCGAAATCGAGTACCTCACCAAAAAAGGCGTAGAGCGCGATTGGAAAAAAGCGGAGTACAGCATAAACAAAGGCCTGTGGGGAACGTCCGTGGGTGGTAAAGAAACGCTGACCTCGGACAAATACCTGCCCGAAAGTGCCTGGCCTACGCCTGTTTCCAAAACTGAACCTGAAACCATTACGCTTGAATTTGACAAAGGAGAGTTGGTTGGCATGAACGGCCAACGCTACGAAACACCCGTAGAGGTGATTCAGCAACTTGCCGAATTGGCGCAACCCTTCGGCATTGGCCGGGACATTCACGTAGGCGATACCATCATTGGTATCAAAGGACGGGTAGGTTTTGAAGCCGCATCGCCCCTGATTATTATCAAAGCGCACCATACGCTGGAAAAACACGTGCTGACCGAACAGCAACTGTACTGGAAAGAGCAATTGGCTAACTGGTACGGCAGCTTGCTGCACAAAGGACAATTTGTGGAGCCCGTGATGCGCAACATTGAGACCTTCCTGGCCGATACCCAAACGCACGTAACCGGCACGGTACATGTACATTTGGCGCCGTATCGCTTTCATGTGGAGGGTATTGAGTCGCCTTACGATCTGATGTCGCCGGTGTTTGGCAGCTACGGAGAAATGAACAATGCCTGGACGGGCGACGACGTGCGCGGATTTTCCAAAGTGGCGTCCAATCAATCCATGATTTATCAAAAAATCAGCCAATTAGCAGACAACTCATGACACAACCCATTCATATAGGCATCGTAGGTGCGGCAGGTTATACGGGTGGCGAATTGCTCCGAATTCTGATTCATCATCCGCTGGCAAAAATCACCTTTGCCCACAGCAAAAGTCAGGCAGGAAAGCCCGTATACAGCACGCATACGGATTTGCTGGGCGATACGGATCTGATTTTTTCGGGAGAAGACATGCAGCAACTGCTCTCCCAAACCCCACCGGATGTGCTGTTTCTGTGCTCCGGCCACGGCGAATCCCGGAAGTTCCTCGATGCGCACGTACTTGCCGAAACGACCCGAATCATTGACCTCAGTACCGATTTTCGGGATGAATCCGAGGGCTTTCTTTATGGCCTGCCTGAGTTGCAGCGTGACGCCATCAGGGAAGCCAACAAGGTAGCAAATCCCGGTTGTTTTGCCACGAGTATCGAACTGGCCCTCTTGCCTTTGGCAGCGGCTGGATTGCTGCGCGAAGAAATCCACGTAAGCGCCGTTACGGGAAGTACCGGCGCCGGACAGGCCCTGAGCCCCACGACGCATTTTACCTGGCGAAACAACAACGTGTCGGTTTACAAAGCCTTCACTCATCAGCATTTGACGGAAATAAAGATGAGCATGGGAAAACTGCAAACCGATTTTGCAAAAGCTATCCATTTTATTCCGTATCGGGGAGACTATACCCGCGGAATTATGGCCAATGTTTACACCGATTTTGACGGCACACAGCAGGAAGCAGAGGAGTTGTATCAGCAGTACTATCAGGCACACCCGTTCACGCACCTGAGTACGGCGGCTATTGATCTGAAGCAAGTGGTAAATACCAATAAATGCCTCGTTCATGTAGAAAAACATGAGGGTAAATTATTGATTTCCAGCTGTATTGATAACCTCACCAAAGGCGCTTCCGGGCAGGCGGTGCAGAATATGAACCTGATGTTTGGTTTGCCCGAAGACAGTGGCCTGCGGCTGAAAGCTCCGGCGTTTTAATTAAAGTTGCTATTAGCATTTAGGTTATTAGTTGTTATTTTTTATATAACTGATAATCAATTAGTTGAAATCGTGTTTAGCATTCATTTAATGAAAAATACTTCGGGGTGAATGCTTAAAATTTATCTATAATTTATAAGTCAGATAAACAACTCTTTGACTACCCGAAGAGGCGTTTCTAAACCATTGCTGTATGTCACATTTATTTGATGTTTACCCCCTGTACGATATAGAACCCGTCAAAGCGCGGGGCAGCTACCTTTGGGATCAGCACGGCACGAAGTACACCGACCTGTACGGCGGGCATGCGGTTATTTCTGTGGGGCACTGCCATCCGGCCTATGTGGATGCCCTCACCAAACAGCTCCATGCCATCAGTTTTTATTCCAATTCGGTGCAGATCAGCAAGCAGGAAGAGCTGGCCGAAAAATTGGGAGCGTTGTCCGGCTACCCGGACTACCGCCTGTTTTTGTGTAATTCGGGCGCTGAGGCCAATGAGAATGCGCTCAAACTGGCGTCTTTTCATACCGGGCGCAAAAAAGTGGTGGCCTTTACAAGAGCCTTTCACGGCCGCACGGCCGGGGCCGTTGCCGTTACCGACAACCCATCGATTGTAGCACCCGTAAATGACACAAGCCACGTGACGTTCCTGCCGTTTAACGACGTAGAGGCAGCTTTGGCGGGCATTACCGACGAGCACTGCGCCGTAATCGTAGAAGGCATTCAGGGTGTGGGCGGCATTCAGGTGAGTTCAGATGCATTTTTGCAGGCTCTCCGCACCCGCTGTGACGAAACGGGCGCAGTCCTGATTCTCGATAGCGTGCAGTGTGGCTATGGCCGTACCGGAAAGTTCTTTTCGCATCAGTTCAGCGGCATTCATCCCGACCTCATGACAATGGCCAAAGGCATGGGCAATGGCTTCCCGATTGGCGGCGTGCTCATTTCTCCTCAATTCAAGGCAAGTTACGGCCTGTTGGGGACAACCTTCGGCGGAAACCACCTCGCCTGTGCCGCAGGCGTGGCTGTTCTCGACATCATGAAAGAAGAGAATCTGCTGGAAAATGCCACCCGCATGGGCGACTATCTCATGGAAGGTATCCGGCAGATTGGCGGCTACAAAGAACTTCGGGGCAGAGGTCTGATGATCGGCATTGAGTATGATTTTCCGGTGAAGGAGCTTCGCAATAAGTTGCTTTTTGAGCACAAACTCTTTACCGGAGTGGCGGGTGCTCATACCATTCGGCTGTTGCCTTCGCTGGCGGTGGGTACGGAAGAAGCCGATGCGTTTTTGCAGGCGCTGGAAACCGAAATTCACGTGCTGACCAAATAAAAATCCAATTAATGCCCGTGTACCCGCCGTTGCGGGCTTTTTCTCAATTCTTTGCCAGCAGGCTTTTACGGTTGCTGTGTCAAAAATAAGTAGCTTTGAAATTCAAATTTGTACCCATCTGATATACGCCTAAACGAATGAACCATTTTCTATCCATCCACGATGTACAGGATCTTAATCAGTTAATCACGAGCGGGATTATTTCCAAACGAAATCCTTTTGGTGACCGGAAACTCGGGCAGGACAAAACCATCGGACTGCTGTTTTTTAATTCGAGCCTGCGTACCCGGTTGAGTACCCAAAAAGCAGCTCAGAATCTGGGGCTTAATGTGCTGATTATGAACGTGGGGCAGGATGGATGGGGCCTGGAAATGGAAGAAAGCCTGCCCGGAATGCCTGTCGTTATGGATGGCGCCAATGCCGAGCACGTAAAAGAAGCGGCGGCAGTAATCGGTCAATACTGCGACATCATCGGCATTCGCTCGTTTGCCAAACTCGCGGATCAGGAAAAGGATTACCGGGAGTTGGTTTTTGAACAATTCAAAAAATACGCCGGAGTGCCTATTCTTAACCTGGAATCAGAAACCCGGCACCCGCTGCAATCGCTCGCAGATTGCATTACGATTGAAGAATTTAAGGTAAAAGCCCGTCCCAAAGTGGTACTAACATGGCTGCCGCATTTCAAAGCGCTGCCGCAGGCCGTAGCCAATTCGTTTTGCGAGTGGATGAACCGCATGGATGTCGAACTCGTCGTGACGCACCCGCAGGGCTACGAGCTCGCCCCGGAGTTTGTCGGAAATGCGGAGGTTGTGTACGATCAGGATAAAGCGCTGGAAGGAGCCGATTTTGTGTACGGCAAAAACTGGTCGTCATTTACCAACTACGGACAAGTGCTCGTGCACGATCCTTCGTGGATGATTACAGAAGAAAAAATGGCCCGCACCGATAACGGCAAATTTATGCACTGTCTGCCCGTGCGTCGCAATGTCAAAGTAGCCGATGAAGTCCTCGACGGTCCTCGTTCGCTCGTGATTGAGCAGGCTGCCAACCGGGAATGGGCCGCGCAGGCAGCTCTGAAAGAAATATTGCTGGGAATGCAGGAATAACCACAGGCTTTTTGTGGTTATTCCTGAAAAAATATTTGAAAAAATCCTGATGAAAAAATATACGCCCCTGATTCTCGTCCTGGCGCTCAACTTCTTTTTTCTGTTCCTGTTTATCAAAAATAACGGGTTACAGAAACTATCCGATAACTGGCCCATGACGCTATTTGGCGGGCTGACGGCAGTGGCTTTGGCGCTGTACTATTACCGTAAAAAAAAGGTTAGCTGAGTTCTAATTTGAAATTTCAGCATTTTCCAACACGTAGTTCATCTGGTAAATATCGTCGGCATTTAGCGTCAGGATACCTTTGAACGTCAGGCGCTCGTCGGTCTTAAATTTCCGGGGATCTTTCTTGAATTTCAGGGCCATCACCGACTCCGGCCCGGCACCTCCGCAGAAAAAACAGGCACTGTACGGAAACGCTGAAAGTACGTACAGATTTGCATCCAAATCAATCGGCAACACGTATCCTGTGATGGTCACTTCCTTTCCTTTTAATTTCTGAACTGCTGGCCCAAACGTAGGGTACAGCATATAAACCGATTCTTCGGGATACCATTTTTTCTTGAATGTAACATCACGCAGGGTTTCCCAGGAAATCTTAACAGGTGCAAACGCCGGCGTAAACGCCAGAAAGAGCGTGGCCAGGAAAAACAGGGATATGGTTCTTATTTTATTCATGGGTTATAATTGAAAGAGAATCAGGATAAGAGAAATCGTTAAATTGGGTCTGTATATAAGCTTTCTAACTAAACGTAAATTTGAAATTATCAGGCTGTGTCATAACCATCTTTACTTATAAAATGTAAAGAATGCCCCGTAAGAGCTATCAGTTTGTAGTACATTTCAATTATTGGTTGACTTTTAGCTCCGTTAGGAGCGGCCTGTTTGTGTTGCCCATGTGACCTTCCTGGCGAAGTTAGTGATCCTTCTAAAAGGAACAAATCTAACAACAGGTTAAGTACTGACAGCTCCTTGAATCAGTTGGTATAACAAAAGTAACGCAAAACCGTTTCAAAAAATCAACCAGATAGCCTACCGCTACCGCTCAGTCTTCGGCAAGCGTGCGGCTCAGGTTGAGGCGATACACTCCCAGCGAAGGCAGGGCCGCTGCCATAACCCCCACCAGCAAGGCCGCCGCCAGTAAGTAAAGCTCGCCTGAAAGCAGGCCAAAATCTGCCAGCGAATAGTGAAAATCCTGCTCCGCTGCCCGGCTAAACAGCCAAAGACCCACCCGACTTAGCATCAGTCCGGCGGCATAACCCAATAACGCCAGCATCAGCCCTTCCAGGAGCAACATGCCAAACAGGCGCGTGCGGGTAGCACCCATGGAGAGCATCAGCGCCATTTCGTACTTACGTTCTTTCAGCGAATTATAGAGCGACACAAACACGCTCACGCCCGCAATCAGTATTATAACGAGCGCCAGCGCCCGCAGCGTGTCAATGCCCACGCCCAATAAAGAAAACAGGCGGTTGATTTCAATGCTCGGCAGAGCCGCCTGCATGGACGTGTTGGCATTGATCTGCCGGGGCAGCGCTACCAGGCCCATGGGGCTGCGGAATTTTATCAGCGCGCTCGTCACTTCTTTTTCATCTTCGGCTTCATGTGCGTGGGGTTCTTCCCCTTCGGTATGGGGTTCATGACTCTCAGCTTCGGAGGCTTCATGGCTTTCTTCGTGCTCGTGCATAGCCCACACACTGCTAAGGTCGGTCAGGATGAGCTGATCGATGACCGAGCCATTGGCTTCAAAAATTCCGGTTACTTTATAGAGCACATCCGCATGCGCTTCACCGGCTTCGTCGAGCCCGTGGGCACTGGCAAACGTATCACCAATTTTCAGTCCCGTAGCTTCGGCTACTTTGCTGCCGAGCGTAGTTTCCAGGGTTGTTGAAAACAGGGCACCTTGGGCTAGTTTAGCTTCAAAATGCGTGACATACTGCGCCGTAGTCCCCACAATCCGGAAACCTTTGTGGTTGTCGCCCATCGACAGCGGAATGATGGTTTTGACCATCGGGTTCATTTTTAGCTTATTGACCTCCGCCAGCGGAATATTTCCCGTAGGGGCATCAATCTGGTAAATGCTTGATAAAATAAGTTGCAGCGGGCTTCCTTTGGCACCCACGACCATGTCAATGCCTTTGATGTTTCGTTTAAACTGAGCATCCAGCTGCCTGTCCAGCAGCAGCAGCAGCGAAATCATGCCAATGCCGAAGGTCAGCAGCAGGCCGCTCAAAAAACTGTTCAGCTTTTTTTCTTTAATATTTGCCCAGCTGATGTGTAGTAAATTCATGAATATTCAGGAAAATAGCGATTGAATAAAAACCAGAAAGTTGTAACGCGTTACAGGCGTACCTGCTTTGGAAAAGCATCCGTAAGCCGCCGGTCGTGCGTAACCACCACCAAACTGGCACCGATAGACAGCGACTGCTGTTTAAGAAGCTCCACCACCTTTTGGCAATTCACATCGTCCAGGCTTGCGGTGGGTTCGTCGGCCAGAATCAGGGCCGGGTTGTTCATTAAAGCCCGGGCAATGCTCACCCGCTGCTGTTCGCCCTGACTCAGCTGATGAGGTTTTTTTGCCAGATGCTCGCCAATGCCGAGTTGTTCGGCCAGCAAAATCGCCCTGGCTTTGTCCTGCTTTTGGTCGGCCAGAAAATTGGCCAGCAGAATATTATCCAATACCGACAGCGACCGGACAAAATGCGCCCGTTGATAAATAATGCCGATTTGACGAGCCCGACGAACGCCGGCCGCCTCCGTGGCCGACAGAGAACGCAGCGATTGCCCGTTCAATAGTAGTTCACCGGATTCAGGCGTAAGCAGCAGGCCCAGCAAGTGCAGCAGCGTCGTTTTGCCTGTACCCGACTGTCCCAGAATAAGCAGCGCTTCGCGGTCGTTACACTGAATATCGGGAAAGGAGAATTTTTTCGTGGGAGAATATGAAAATGTAAGGTTTTTGCAGACGATCATGACACGAGGTAAAAACATTCCCCTAAAAATAAAGAACTTTTGGGTTAATTGCGCCCTAAACCGTAGGGTTACACTTTTTACTACTAAAAATACCATGAAGCCTGTTTATCTCCTTTGCGTGTGGCTGACGTGCCTTGGCACCGGACAGGCCCAAACTCCGTCTCGTATGCAGCAACTGATCCAATCCATCGGCCAATCGTTCGCACCGGACCGCCGGGTGGCGGTTTTTACTATTGAAAGTAATTCCGAAGGTGCCCTGACGGGCAAAACCAACCTGCCCGCTGCCCACCGCGCCCTGCTGGATTTGCTTGATCAGCAAAAAATAGCCTATGTCGATAGCATAGAAATTTTACCTTCCAAAGTACTCGCCGACAATATCTACGGTGTAGTGAATGTATCGGTGGCCAACATCCGTTCGCAGGCCCGTGATGCGGCCGAACTGGCCACGCAGGCGCTGTTGGGGATGCCGCTGCGGGTGTTGGACAAAGACCGGGGCTGGTACCTGGTTCAAACGCCCGACCACTACATTTCCTGGATTGATTGGGGCGGATTCCAACGCATGAATCAGGCCGAATTCGACGCCTGGGAAGCGGCTCCCAAGATCATACTGGTAACGCCTTTTGCTTTTTCGTACGAAGAAGCCGACAAAACTTCCCAAACCGTGTCGGACCTGGTGGCGGGCAATCGCCTTCGGTTGGTGCAGGAGCTGCCCGCTTTTTTTAAAGTCGCCTATCCCGATGGCCGGGAAGCGTTTGTGGCCAAAGACGACGCGCGGCTGTATAACGAATGGCTTTCGTCGCTTTCGACTACGGAAGAGTCACTCGTACAAACGGCCAAACGCATGATGGGCCTGCCGTACCTGTGGGGTGGTACTTCGTTTAAAGGTGTGGATTGCAGCGGCTTTACCAAAACCATCTATTATATGAACGGATGGGAACTCCCCCGCGACGCCTCGCAACAGGTGCATACGGGACAATTGCTCGATACGTCCGACGGTTTTTCAGGCCTGCGTCCGGGCGATCTGTTGTTTTTTGGCACCAAAGCCACCGAACAAACCGCCGAGAAAGTAACGCACGTGGGCATGTGGATTGGCAACGAAGAATTTATTCATGCTTCGGGCAAGGTGCGCATCAGCAGCATGAACAGCAAGGCTCCCAATTTCGATGAGTTTGAAAAAAATCGCTTCATTCGGGCCAAACGTCTGCTGAGTCATCCGCAGGGGATTCAATCGCTGAAACCGGAAACGCCCTGAGGTTTTGGTGAAATCCAATTATGGCATCTTTTTTGGATAGAATGCAGGCAGGAGGGCCGACATTTTAGTTTAAGGTGCAAATAAAGTTTTGAGAAAATCGTTGAATTGAAGAAATACCCCTGATATAACCGACAACTATTCTAATTTTGCCGAAAAGAGGCGTTTACTGTATGAATATGATTTGTGAAAAGTACCGGAGAATGCGCGTAGCGGGGATAGGATGTGCGGCGATTTTGCTGTTGCTGGGGCAGGAGTCCATGGCGCAATTCCGTAAAAGTAATTTTGTGCCCTATTCCAGTGTATCCCTGGGAATCGGGACATCGAGTTATTATGGCGATATGGCACCCTACGGGCGGCCGATTGCCTCCACGTTTGGCATGATGCGGTGGAGCGCAACGGCCAATTACGAACGTCACTTTACACCCCGATTAGGCGCTCGGGCGTCGTTTACCTGGGCCCGGATTTCGGGTGACGATTTTAAAATGAACGGGGGAGGAAAAGGCGATAGTTTTCTATTTGCCCGAAACCTGCATTTCCGAAACGATCTCAAAGAATTTGCCCTGACCGGTATCTTTAAACTTACCCCCGACAGCCGCAGCTACGACCGCCGCCCGCAATTGGGGGCCTATCTTTTTGCCGGAATTGCCGCCGTCGCTCACAATCCGGTGGCCCGCGTGCCTGACATTGAAGGCGATCAGTGGGTAAGACTGCAACCCCTCGGAACCGAAGGGCAGGGCAGCCCCGGCTACGACAAACCCTACGCCCTATTACAGCTTGCCATCCCGATGGGTATTGGTGTCCGGTATAAAATCAACGCCCGCTTTGATGTGGCCGCCGAAGTGGGTTTCCGCTTTACGTCCACGGACCATCTCGACGACGTTGGGGGCAATTTCCCTGATCCAAACGTGCTGAAAGACGATTTGTCCCGCTCCATGTCCAACCGCTCAGCGGAGCCTACCGCCGCCCGCAAAGGGGGCGACCGCACCGACGGACTACGCTCTTTTATTGCCGAACGCTACCAGATTTCTGATCCAAACATCGATCCGTTTGTGGTCATTCAGCAAACTGATTTTGCCTCGCCGGGGACATTGAGAGGAAATAGCCCGACCTACAACGATACCTATATGACAGGCACTGTTAAGGTCACGTATATTTTGGGAAGCCCGATCAAATGTCCTCCGCTCAAATAATAAATCTCCTCATTTTGCTAAACCGACTTCTGTTTTCCGGATTTTTTACGGGCTTTCTGCTGCTGAGTGGTCTTGCGCAGGCGCAGAAAATCGAAATTGGGGCGGCGGCCGGAGCACTTGCCTACAAAGGAGATATTGTCCCGGCCTTTCATCCAAACACGATGCGGCTGGGCGGGAGTCTGTTTTTTCGGTATAACCTCAGTCCCGCCGTTACCTTTCGGGCCGAAGTGATGCGGGGGAGTTTCTCAGGCAACGATTCCTATTCCAAAGACCCGTTTCAACAGGTACGAAACCGCTCGTTTCAGACGTCCCTGTCGGAGGCCAATCTGACCACTGAATTTAATTTTCTAAATTACCAGAATCGTCGGTTTGCGCTGAATTGGACGCCCTACGTATTTGCCGGAATCGGTTATGCACGCTTTACGCCCACGCCCAAAACCGCCGACTACGCCACCGCCGGGTGGGTCATTCCGTACGGGGTTGGCGTCAAGTATCAGGTCAACCGGCCGTGGAGCATTGGCCTTGAATTTGGTACCCGCCGGACCTTTTCCGACAATTTGGACGATTTGGGCGAAACGCTGTCTGTCCTAAAACTCGAACAGGGCGACCCAACCACCCGCGACACCTACTATTTCCTGGGATTTTCGATCAGCTATACTTTTTACAGAATCGTCTGTCCGGAGCCTCTGCGGTAAGTGAACTGCCCAAAACGCTTGGCTTTTCCGCACGGATTCTCTTTGAACCTAAAAATTGATTGCCATAAATGAATAAAAATTTACTCATCCTGAGTGGGGTTGGGTTTGTGTTGGTGGGGATAGTGGCGTACCTGAGTGTACAGCGATATACAAAATCATTTAGTCCGGAAGCGGTAGCCGAGTACAGCTCAGACTCCCTCGCCGTGAAAGTAACGTACTGTCAGCCGGCCAAAAAGAAACGCCTGATTTTTGGGCGTGAAAAAGACAATGCGCTCGTCCCTTACGACAAAGTATGGCGAACCGGCGCCAACGAAGCCACAGTCATCCACTTTTCCAGCGATGTACAACTAGCCGGAACGCCCGTTCCGGCAGGCACCTATTCTTTGTGGACTATTCCGGGTCCGGCCCGGTGGCAGGTGGTTATTAATGAAGAAACCGGGCAGTGGGGTACCCAATACAACGACGGTCTTGATGTGGTCCGGGTAGATGTGCCGATCCGCATCCGGGAAGAGGCGCGCGAAAATTTTTCGGTCTATTTTGAGGAGCAAACCCATGGAGCCGATCTGATCCTGAGTTGGGATCATACCGAGGCCGTCGTTCCGATCCGCGTACAGTAGACACCCGGCAGTGGCTTCACGTGCAGTTTTTTGTTATTTTGCGACCCTTCCCTATCTATCCTGTTTATATATGTTTGTCGAGGCTATCGAGAAAGTTGACCAATTTACCCGCCCCATTCATTTCATTGCCCGCTACTACGGAGGCGAAGAAATCATTCCGGGATCGGCCACGCTGTTTTTTGTAAATGAAGACGGCTGCGCCATTACCTGCCGCCACGTGGCCGAGCAAATCCTGCGGGGCGATCCGCTGTACAGTCATTTTCTGAAATTCCGGGCCGAGCTACGGCGCTTTGAAAAAGATAAAAACCGCGCCCTCCACCAACGCCGGCTCGAAGAACAATTCAAAATCACCAAAGAGACCACGATCCGCCTGCGGTCCAATTTCATCAACTCCGTTTCCGGCTTCACAAGCCTGACCACGCACCTGCACCCGACGCAGGATTTGGCCATCATTCAGTTCAACGACTATACCGCCAAACACTATCAGGGACATGCGGTCTTTCTGCGCGACGGCAGCAAAATCAAGCAGGGTCGCTCGCTCTGCCGGTTGGGCTATCCGTTTCCGGAGTTTACCAACTTTGGCTACAACCGCGAGCTCGACGACATCGACTGGACCTCCGAAGGTCGGTTCAAATCGCCGAGTTTTCCCATCGACGGCATCGTCACCCGGCAAATCGGTGATCCGGCTACTGCTCAGGTTGTGGGCATCGAGCTGAGCACGCCCGGCCTGCGTGGCCAAAGCGGCGGGCCGTTGTTTGATCCGCGCGGCATCATCTTCGGCATGCAAAGCGCCACCCGCCACCTGCATTTGGGCTTCGATCAAATCAACCGGGAAGTGGTGATGGATGGAAAAAAACAGCGCGTGTCCAACTATCCTTTTCTCAACGTCGGGCAATGCGTCCACGTGGATGTGATCAAGCAGTTTTTGCGGGAGAAAGGCGTGAAGTTCTACGAAGAATAAGCCACAGGCAATGTCCGAATCTTTACTTTACCGTGGGCTGTGTCTCACAGCCCACGGTGGAGCAGACCAAAACGTTTCTTTTTAATATACTACCAGCTCCTATATCAAAATTGCTGGCAAAAGTGCGGATAAAGAAACCTTTCCGCTCAAATCATTGCTATATTGCAGGCTTATTTTCAACATATGTTAAACTGGTTACGTAGATCTTCTTCCGTTGACGAGCTGGACCTGTCCTTTCTGGCAATGGACCTGCATTCGCATCTCATTCCGGGGATCGACGATGGTGTGCAGCAGGTGCAGGAAGCCGTAGACATGGTGCGGCGGATGGAGTCCTATGGGTTCAAACATGTCGTAACTACCCCCCACATCATCTGGGATTGCTACCGCAACACGCCCGACATCATCCGGGCCGGGTTGGCTACGGTGCAGGAGGCGTGCCGCGAGGCGGGCATCAAAACCACGATTGACGCGGCGGCCGAGTATTTTCTGGACGAACACTTTACGCAGCTGCTGCATTCCGGGGAACCTCTGCTGACCTTGCCCAAAAACCGTGTGCTCGTGGAACTGCCCTACACCACCCCCTTGCTGAACACCTCCGAAACCCTGTTTTCCATTCTCGAGCACGGCTACACGCCCGTATTGGCGCACCCCGAACGCTACACCTATTTCTATCACGAACCCGAGGTGTACCGGCGCTTAGCCGCGCAGGGCTGCGAGCTGCAACTCAATGCCCTCTCATTGACAGGCTATTACGGAGAGGATGTCGCGCGAATGGGTGAATGGCTTTTAAAAGAAAATCTTATTGTGTACCTTGGCACCGATGCTCACCGGATGCAACATCTGGATCTGCTCCGGAAGATTCGTAAGTCCAAATGGCTCACAACGTATCCCTTTCAAAATCACACACTACTTTCCTAGTCCCGGCTGCAGCGTGCACACACTAGTTTCCTATTCGCTGGTTTCTATGACTTATTAAAGCATTTATTTGAAAATACTTTGATTCATAGCGGCTACATTTTTTTTTCTTGCCTTTTGGTGAGAAATTCGGGGGAAATATCGTTCATGCCTGCACCTTACCTATCACACGCTACACATAAATGTTTGATTTTTAATTAGTTACCAGCAATTTATGTTTTTTTGTAAATCCCGTTTATCCATGTCCCTTTTCTACGTCTCCCTTTCCCGCAGTCTTGCGGTTTGTGCCGTCGTGCTTGCGGTGGCCTCTACCAGCTTTTTTTCCTGCGTTTCACCCAAAAACATCGTGTATTTTCAGGGAGATTCGCTGCGCTATTCCACCGATACCATCCGGCAGTCCTACACACCCACGATTCAGCCCAACGACCTGCTTTCCATTGTGGTGGGTAGCCTTAGCCCTGAGTCGGATGTGATTTTTAACGTGCCCAATCAGTACACCACGAGTGCCATGAACTATTCCGCTACGGGCGGAGGGAGCCGGCAGCAAAGTCTGGGATACCTTGTCGACAGTGACGGAAATATAGAAATGCCCCTTGTGGGTAAAATAAATATCAAGGACCTTAAAGCCCAAACGGCTTCTGATACCATCCGGCAGCGCCTGCTCACCTACCTGCGCGAACCTACCGTCACGATCCGCTCCCTGAATTTTAAGGTATCCGTGTTGGGAGAAGTAAACCGTCCGGCGGTGTACGTCATTCCAGATGAGAAAGTCACCCTGCCCGAGTTGCTGAGCCTTGCGGGAGATCTGACGATTTTCGGAAGACGTACTAATATTTTGCTTATCCGGGAAGAAAATGGCAAACGGGAGTACGTAAAACTCGACCTTACCTCCCGCGATATTTTTGATTCCCCCTACTACTACCTCCACAAAAATGATATGATTTATGTAGAACCAATTGAAGCTCGCATGACTTTTACTGACCAAAGGGTGCAGCTGATGCCGCTCTACGTTAGCATTATATCTGCGTTAAGTTTAGTAATTATCAATCTAACCCGTTAATTGAACCTACCATTTCCCCGCCGAATAGCCCTTTGCCTGTAAATGAAGAGCTATTTTTAAACATTATGAACCACAGACTATGACCACAAGAGAAGAATACATGGAGCTGGAAGAACAGGAGTTTAACCTGCAGGAATATCTGCGGCGCTACCTCCGCTATTGGTACCTTTTCCCGGTATTTATCGGGCTTACCCTCACGGCGGCCTACTTTTACCTGCAGATCACGCAGCCCGTGTACAGCACCAAGGCAACCCTTTTGATCAAGGATGAGAAAAAAGGTTTGGCGGGTGGGAGTGACGACATCCTGTCGGAACTCACGCAGTTCAGCGGCAACAAGCTCGTCGAAAACGAAATAGAAGTGTTGGCTTCACTCACGCTCATTGCGCAGGTGGTCGAAAACCTGGGGCTGGAAATTTCCTACGACGCCCCCGACGGCCTGCATACCATCGATCTCTACAAGGGCACGCCGATTGTGGTAACCCCCCAAATCCTGACGCCCTATGCCTACACCGAGCCGATGTACATCCACCTGGAAGATTCCCTGCACTTCCGGCTCAACGACGAAAAAACCCTGCGCACCTTCGGGCAGTCGCTGCGCAACGAGTGGGGGTTGTTTACCGTCACCAAAGCGGACAGCATTCCGGATTTGGGCTACTCCGACCTCCGGGTACACTTTCACGGATTGCCCGAAATGGCCGAAAATGTGCAGGAACGCCTGACCGTGCAGCAACCGAATGTTAAAAGTACGGTGCTGGAGCTATCTATGGACGACACGTCGCCGCAGCGGGGCCGCGACATTCTCAACTCCCTGCTCGACGTATACGTACAGAGTAACCTGAACGACAAAAACCGCGAGGCCTCCAATACGCTCAAATTTATTGAAGACCGTCTGAGCCTGCTGACGGGTGAACTCGGCGAGGTTGAAGGCGACGTGGCCTCCTACAAAAGCTCGCAGGGCCTGACCGACATCAGCTCCGAAGCGCAGATTTACCTGGAAAGCATTCAGGAAAATGACACCAAGCTCAACGAGGTAAACACGCAGCTGAACGTCCTCAACGACGTCAACAGTTTTCTGGACAATGCGAACAGCGCCGCCCCGCCCACCTACATGGTTACCGACCCCGTGTTGGTATCGCTGCTGACCCGCCTCACGGACCTGCAATTGCAGCAGGAGCGCTACGCCCGCACCACGCAGGCCAACAACCCCCTGCTCGAAACCGTCAACACGCAGATTGCCAACACCAAGCAGGCAATTCGGGAAAATACCCAAAACCTGCGCCGGGGATTGTCCGTCACCAAGCAAAACCTGGAATCCATCAACACCAAGTTTTCGGCGGGACTCCGCACGATGCCCCAAAAAGAACGGGAGTACGTAGGTATCAAGCGGCAGCAGACGATCAAGGAAAATCTGTACCTCTACCTGCTGCAAAAACGCGAAGAAACCGCCCTTGCCTACGCTTCTACCGTGACGGACAGCCGCCTTGTTGATGCGCCCAAAACGGCCGTAAAACCCGTAAAGCCCAAAAAAGCACTGATTGCCCTCGGGGCCGGAGCCGCCGGGCTCGTGATTCCGCTGCTGCTGATCAACCTGTTGTTTATGCTCAACAACACCGTGCAGCGCCGCGATGAAATTGAAACCGCCACCCGCGCTTCTGTAATGGGTGAAATCGGCCTGATGAAGTCGGCCAAGGCTAAGGAAGAAGACAGCATCATCCGGATGACGAGCCGCAGCGCCGTAGCCGAGCAGTTCCGCGCCCTGCGCACCAACCTGCAATATCTGGGCGACGGCACCTGCCGCACGCTGCTCTTTACTTCCTCCATCGGCGGAGAAGGCAAAAGCTTCGTGACCATCAACCTCGGGGCAAGTTTGGCCTACTCCGACAAGAAGGTGATCGTCGTGGGGCTTGACCTGCGAAAGCCCACCCTGCACCAACGCCTCGGCATTCCCAACGACCGCGGAGCCACCAACTATTTCATCGGACAGGGCAACCTGAACAACCTGATTCAAACCACTACGGTACACCCCAACCTCGACGTACTCGTGAGCGGTCCCGTGCCGCCCAACCCGTCGGAGTTGCTCAGCAACGGGCGTCTGCCGAAGCTGTTGGCGGAATTGCGGCAGAAGTACGATTACATTCTGATCGACGCGCCGCCCTTTGGCCTTGTGACCGATGCCGCCCTGATTGCCGAGCATGCCGATGCAACGCTCTACGTGGTGCGCTTCAACTATACCCTGCGCGACCACCTGCGCCGCATCGCGGAGTTGCAGCAAAACAAACGCTTCAACAACCTGAGTATCATCTTCAACGGCGTAAACTACGGCGCGGGCTACGGCTACGGCTACGGATACGGCGGCTATGGCTACGGCTACTACGCTGACGAAAAGGAAGGCCGCATGCGGGATGTCATGTACCGCATGAAGCGCATGGTCGGGAAGGCGTAGAGACGTACTATTTTGCGTCTGTTAATCGGTTAGGTCATTGCCTGAATAGATTGACAATCATTCAAAGCCGAAGCATCCTTTCGATGTTTCGGCTTTTTTGTCGGCCTTCGATGATGTCTGAGGTTTCATGCCGGGCATTCCATTCGGGGCATTCCATTTTTGGTCCGCACCTACGGCGCTTTTTTATTGATTGGGATTCGGGTTTTTACAAACGGTTTGGCCCCTACGGGGCATTCCATGCGGGGCAGCCCATGCCGGACATAAAATAGCCTCGTAGAGGCGCCCCGTTTGTAGTAACGTCGCCGCCATAATTCCAACCAGCTCCGTAGGAGCGGCCCATGCCGGGCATTCCATGCCGGGCGACCCGTTTACGGCATTTTGTTTGTTTTTGGTCCGCACCTACGGCGCTTTTTTATTGATTGGGATTCGGGTTTTTACAAACGGTTTGGCCCCTACGGGGCATTCCATGCGGGGCAGCCCATGCCGGACATAAAATAGCCTCATAGAGGCGCCCCGTTTGTAGCAACGTCACCGCCATAATTCCAACCAGCTCCGTAGGAGCGGCCCATGCGGGACGACCCGTTTACGGCATTTTGTTTTGTTTTCGGTCCGCACCTACGGCGCTTTTTTATTGATTGGGATTCGGGTTTTTACAAACGGTTTGGCCCCTACGGGGCATTCCATGCCGGGCGACCCGTTTACGGCATTTTGTTTGTTTTTGGTCCGCACCTACGGCGCTATGTTCATGATCGGAATGCGGGTTTACTACAAACGGTTTGGCCCCTACGGGGCATTCCATGCGGGGCAGCCCATGCCGGACATAAAATAGCCTCGTAGAGGCGGCCCGTTTGTAGCAAGGTCGCCGCCATGATTCCAACCAGCTCCGTAGGAGCGGCCCATGCGGGACATTCCATGCGGGACATTCCATGCCGGGCATTCCATGCGGGGACGAACGTAGGGACGAAAAAATTTTGCGTCCCTGCCCTAACACCTTTACAGGAAAAAACTGTATTTTTTATATAATTTAAAAAAAGGACTTGCATAAGTGACAAAAGGCTTTTACCTTAGATTCAGAATTTAAGATTTATTTACACACTAATAATTTAATAGTAGACACTAAGCTCCTAATTTTCAGGAGTTTAGTAAATATTGGTTGAGTCAATAAATTGTAAAATTTTAAGAAAACTCTGCTCAGCGTCCCCTTATGAAATTACCCTACCACGTCGTTCTCTCCGGAGGAGTAGGCAGTCGTTTGTGGCCTATTTCCCGCAAATCCCAACCCAAGCAATACCTGCGGCTGTTCGGCGGTAAATCGCTCTTTCAGCTGACCCTTGAACGCAATCAGGCGCTGTGTCAGCATACGCTTGTGGTGGGCAACAAAAACAACTTCTTGCTTTCCCGGGCCGATTTGGCCGAAGCCGGCATCGCCGACTACACCGAAATCATCGAGGCTACCCCCCGCAACACCGCCGCCGCCATCGCCTTTGCCGCCTTTGCCGTGCCCCCCGAAAGCGTGCTGCTCATTACCCCCTCAGACCATATCATCACCGATGCCCACGCTTACCAACGCGCCGTAGAAGAAGCGACGGAATTGGCGTATACTAAAAAAATGGTTACATTTGGACTTGTACCCAAGCGTCCCGAAACGGGCTACGGCTACATTGAGGCCGACGGACGCGAGGTGCGCTCTTTCCGCGAGAAACCCGATGCCGCTACGGCGCAGGCCTTTTGCGACAGCGGGCGCTTTCTCTGGAACAGCGGCATGTTCTGCTTTCGGGCCGATCAGTTTCTGACTGAACTCCACCGCTACGAACCGGAGATTTACGACCGTGCCCGCATTGCCTGGGACGCCCGAGACGGCGCTTTTTTGCCCGAAGCCGAAAGCCTGCGCATTCCCTCGCAAAGCGTCGACTACGCCGTCATGGAGCGCTGCACCAACATTAACGTCATCCCGGCGGAGTTGGGATGGTCGGATTTGGGCTCTTTTGAGGCGCTGTGGGAGTACTTTCTGGCAAACTCCCCCGAGGCCTCCTTTGTGCAAAACAACCTCGTATTGGGCAGCAAACGGCACGTGGAGTTTATCGGCCTGGAAAATGTGGTGCTCGTCGAAACGCCCGACGCCCTGCTCGTCATCGACAAAGCGCAGGCACAGCACGTGAAGCAACTCTACGAACGCCTCGAACGCGAACACCCCGAGTTAGTGGAGTGAAATGCTTTGTCGGGAGCGCCCGCCGCGGGAGCGCCCGCCGCACCGCTCAGCATGACAAGTGCCAAATGTCAGCCTGAGCAGAATGTCAGCCTGAGTAGAATGTCAGCCTGAGGGTAGTCGAAGGCCGTCGATTATGCTTCGACTCCGCTCAGCATGACAAGTGCCAAATGTCAGCCTGAGTAGAATGTCAGCCTGAGTAGAATGTCAGCCTGAGGGTAGTCGAAGGCCGTCAATTATGCTTCGACTCCGCTCAGCATGACAAGTGTCAAATGTCAGCCTGAGCGTTGCGGCGGGCGTACCCGTCGAAGGCCATCACCGCTCATCATAACGAACGATAAAAAACTATTGCTTCCTACATGAAAAGGGAATACTTTCACCATCTGAAAAGGGAGTAGGAAAATAGAGCACGAATAGACACAGGAAATTTTCTAATTCTCAAAAGATACAAGAAATGAAAACGGCATTAATAACCGGGGTAACCGGACAGGACGGGGCGTATTTGAGTGAACTGCTCCTGAGCAAGGGCTACACCGTACACGGCATCAAACGCCGCACCTCCCTCTTCAACACCGACCGCATCGACCACCTCTACGAGGACCCGCACGTGGCAAACCCCCGCTTTATTTTGCACTACGGCGACCTCACCGACTCCATGAACCTCACCCGGATCATTCAGGAGGTGCAGCCCGACGAAATCTATAACCTCGCCGCGATGAGCCACGTGAAGGTGAGCTTCGACGAGCCCGAATATACCGCAAATGCCGACGGCATCGGCACCTTACGTATCCTGGAAGCCGTGCGTTTGCTGGGCCTGACAAAGAAGACCCGCATCTATCAGGCCTCTACCTCCGAGCTCTACGGCCTCGTGCAGGCGGTGCCGCAGTCCGAAAGTACGCCCTTTTACCCCCGCTCGCCCTATGCCGTGGCGAAGCTCTACGCCTACTGGATCACCGTCAACTACCGCGAAGCCTACAATATGTACGCCTGCAACGGCATTCTGTTTAACCACGAGTCTCCGCTGCGGGGCGAAACCTTCGTGACGCGCAAGATACCCGCGCCGCCGCCAAAATCGTACTGGGCCTGCAGGACTGCCTCTACATGGGCAACATCGACTCCGAGCGCGATTGGGGACACGCCAATAATATGAAGTAAAATATAAATCTTAGTTTTGCCACAAAATACACCGAATGGCTTTGTAATTGAAACGTTTATTAAAACCTGAATGTGGTATTTTGTTAGCAAACCATTGAGTAGATAGGAGAAAATAACCATCAATGAACGGCAATAACCCAGAAGAAATTACCACCGTGGACCGTAGAATCAGTTGACAACAAATATTTGATGCATTTAACATGAGCTAGGATAAGATGACGGAGGGGGATCAACAATGTACAATCGATAATCATCCATAGCGACCCATTGAGGTAGATAACCGTTTTTATGATACTATAATTGGTCTACTTGTAAAAGAATTTATTTATTGTTAATGATTCTATTTGTAAATTATTCAGATTGTTATTTAGCTAATTAGAAAACTAAACGTCAAAAAATATATTAAGGGACGTGCATTAATCTAAAAAATAGGTATAATCGATAGGTATACAATTAATAAAATAATTTTTTAAGGAATCCTTGTTATTAAAACAACAAATTTAAAAGCTTTACTTTGATAGTATGGTAAATGTGAATTACAAACAAAATAAAAATCGATGTAAATTAAAATCTGTTATTGAAGATTAAAAAGTAAAAAAATAACATATAAAAATCAGGGATATTTACAGGATTACCAAAAACACTATAAAAGTATAGGATATATAAAGTAAGTAAATCATTAAAATAGATATTTATGATCAAATAATTATCGAGTTTTTAAATGATTATATGATTATAAATATTAATTAATGAAAGGCAACATACTTGAAAATGCAACTGCCTCAAAAATAAAGAGTCAAAAAAAATAAATACCGATCCGCTAAATTAAATTGTGACTTGCATTTCATTAAATTATTATTTGAAAAATACTGAGTTGATTAGCAAATGTCATTTTTTAATATTATTTAAACTATGTGTTTGAACAAATTAAACAACGCAAAAGGCATTGGAAAATTTTTGCTCAATTCAAGATATCAAATGAAAAGATGTAATATAAATACTATGGAAAGTAGAAATTTAAATATTGAAGATACTGTAATAAAAGGAGGATATTGTATAGGTTGCGGAGTCTGTGCAGTAATTAAGGATTCTCCGTACAATATTAAACTAGATGATCATTCAAAATTTGTAGCTGATAGAAACAATGTTTTTACAAATGAAATTGAAGAGAAATTAAACAAGATATGCCCCTTTTCAGAAGAAAGCAAAAATGAGGATCAAATTGGTGAAGTATTATATAAAAATAGTAAATCATTATATAGCGATAAATTAGGCCATTACATTAAATCATATGCGGGCTACGTTTTAAGTGATGGATATAGAGAACGAGGAAGTTCAGGCGGTGCTGGATCATGGATATTAAATGAATTATACGATAAAGGGTTAATTGATGGTGTTTTACATGTTAAAAACAGAATTCCAACCAAAGAAGATAAAAGATTATTTCACTATAGTATATCGAAAAGCAAAAAGGAAATTTTGAGCGGTGCAAAATCTAAATATTATCCCATTGAATTATCAGAAGTCTTAAGATTAGTAAAGGAGCATCCAGGCAAATATGCATTAATAGGATTACCATGTTTTATAAAAGCTGTTCGTTTATTAATGGAAGAGGAAGAAATTTATAAAAAAAGAATAGTATTTTGCATTGGGTTAGTGTGTGGACATCTTAAGAGCACTAGATTTGCGGAAATGCTAGCTTGGCAAAATGGTATCCATCCAAAAAATCTATTGTCTGTGGATTTTCGAACAAAATTGAAAGGGTATGGGGCAAATCAATATGGCATTACTGTATCAGGAATGATAAATGGAGTTAAAATAACAAAAGTAACACAACCTGTTGCAAAATTGTTTGGTACAAATTGGGGACATGGATTTTTTAAATACAAAGCTTGTGACTTTTGTGATGACGTAATGGCTGAAACAGCTGACATCACCATAGGAGACGCATGGTTACCACAATATATACATGAAAGCGAGGGGACAAACATTCTAATCATACGAAATCAAATTATTAATAATGTTGTTAATTTAGCCCGTAAAAATTTAAAGGTAAAGTTTGAAGAAATTACTGAAGAAGAGGTAATAAAATCACAAAATTCTGGAATTAGTCATAGGAGAGAAGGGTTGGCATATAGATTGATGAAGCAAGATGAATGTGGAAAATGGCGTCCCATAAAAAGAGTTAAGGCTAAAAATATCTTGACATTAAATGTAGAAAAAATTCAAAATTTGAGACAAATTTTAGCCGATGAAAGCCATTTACAATTTAGTAAAGCTCTCTTAGACAATAATTTTGAAGTTTTCGTCAAGGGAATGGTGCCTTATCTAAATGAATACAATAAAAGGTATAAAACTTCTATATTTAAGAGGATTGAAAATAAGTTAACATTTATTAAAAATAGACTAATAAGTAAAATAAGAAATTACAAATTTTTTAAACTTAAATGAGCCTGTCTATCAATTAAAATAGGATATAAAATGTATTACGTCAAATTGAATATAGAAATAATATAATTGATTTCAATAATTATTTGACTTATGAAAAAATGGAATGAAAGAAAATAGTAAGCTAATAGCTAAAAATACAATTCTATTATATTTCAGAATGATTGTTACTATGGCTGTAACTCTATATATGTCAAGAATTATCTTGAACATATTGGGAGTAGAAGACTTTGGTGTATACAGTGTAGTTGGAGGGATTGTTTTAGTTTTATCATTTTTAAATTCATCAATGTCATCTGCCACTCAAAGATTCTTATCATTTGAATTAGGCAAGAAAGATTATAAAAAGTTGCAAATAGTATTCAGTGTAGCCGTTAAAATTCATATTTTAATTGCAATGGTTATAATGATTTTGGCGGAAACAATTGGTTTGTGGTTTTTAAATTTTAAAATGGTTATTCCAATAGGAAGATTAGAGTCTGCTAATTGGGTTTATCAATTTTCTGTTCTAAGTTTTTTGATAAGTGTCATAAGTGTACCGTATAATGCATCAATAATTGCCCATGAACGAATGACAATCTTTGCATATATAAGTATACTAGAGGTGTTACTGAAATTAATCAGTGTATTTATATTAGATATATTTCAGTTTGATAAACTTAAATTGTATGCAATATTTATATTTTTAATTACAATAATTATTAGAGGTATTTATAAAGTTTATTGCAAACGCATGATACCAGCATGCACATACATAAATGTACAGGACAAACAACTTTTCAAAAAATTGTTGAATTATGCAAGCTGGAATCTTTGGGGCAACTTTGCAGGTGTGATGTTGGGACAAGGTATTAATATTCTTTTAAATTTATTTTTTGGTCCAAATGTAAATGCTGCCCGAGGAATCTCTTATCAAATAAGCGCTGCATTAAATCAACTTGTAGTAAATTTCCAGATGGCAGTAAATCCACAAATAATTAAATCGTATGCAGACGACAACAAATATTTTATGCATAAATTAATTCAAAAAAGTGCAAAATTATCATTCTTCTTGATTTTTTTACTTGCTGTTCCTACACTAATTTATACTGAATATATTCTTAATCTCTGGATACAAGTGGTACCTAGACATACCGTGATTTTTACTCGATTAGTCATAATTATTACAACTATTGATTGTATTTCTGGGCCTCTAATGACAGCAGCTCAAGCGTCTGGAAAGATAAAAAAATATCAATCAATTGTTGGCGGCTTACTTATATTAACGTTACCAATATCATATTTATTTCTTAAGTTAGGATATCCTCCTGAGATAACTATGTACATTAATATCGCAATTTCAATAATTACATTATTTGTAAGATTAGCAATTATCGCACCTTTGGTAAATCTATCTATTTTTAATTTCTTTAGAGAAGTTTTATGGCCAATTCTTAATGTAACACTTATTTTATTTGTTTTTTCGATCTATCAATTTAAATTATTTTCCATAAATACAACTCCTGAGTTGATATTTGGAGTGTTTATTAACTTTTTCTCAACTGCATTAGTGATCTTAATCTTTGGTTTAAGAAGCGATGAACGAAGAACAATAATCCATATTTTAAATAATTCCAAATTCTCTGTTTATGCAAAAAAAAAGTATCAAACCTCTATTTATAGATCCATGAAATAATAATATTGATTAGCAAAATATCTTATATCCTTAAACTGAGTATTTTTGGATATTCTCATACATACAAATATTTAGTGAAAGCTACTAATTTACTATTTTTAGAAAATATTAATATGAAAATTGGCATTTTAACATTTTGGAGATCAAATGATAATTATGGTCAAGTATTGCAATGTTATGCACTACAGAAGTATCTATCTGATAATGGATATGAACCTTTTTTAATAAGATATGATCATACAAATGCCCCAATAAGGAGGAATAAAAAAAAAGTATTTCTTAAAATTATCCTTATATATCCATTAATTAATAAAATATTTGATATAGTAAAGAATAGAAAAAATAAAAGTTTTAAAAAAGCAATAGAATTAAAAAATAGGCAAAGAAGGTTTGATGATTTCAAAAGTAAATATATAAACAAAACAGAAATTGTTTATAAATCATTAAACGAACTCCGAAGAAATCCTCCTCCTGCTGATTGTTATATTGTAGGAAGTGATCAAGTATGGGCAAAGCTACTAGACAATAATGAAAATGAGACATACTTTTTAAACTTTGGATCTGAAAAGACGTTAAGAGTCGCATATGCCGCAAGTTTTGCAATGAAAAGTTACCCTACATCATTGGAAGATCCTTTAAAGAAGCAGCTAGGAAGATTTGACCATATTTCGGTTCGTGAGAGCAATGGAGTTGATATTTGTAGAAAGGTAGGTTTTGATGCCATAGAAGCCGTAGATCCTACTGTTTTGCTAACAAATAAAAGTTATTGTAATCTAATATCTAAGACTTCGCTAGTTCCTGGACCTTATATGTTTGTATATCATCTTAATGTTGCTACAAGCGCAGAAATGTACTGGGATGAGTTTTTGGAATTGAACAAATTAAGTAATATGGGAATAGTTGCGGCTGCTTCAAGTGGTTATATACCCGGTAGAGAGATACTAGGACAAGCTAAGTATATTTATCCTTCAATTGAAGAATGGCTATCTCTTATTTACCATTCTGAGTATGTTGTTACTACATCATTTCATGGAGTAGTGTTCTGTATATTGATGAACAAGAATTTTGTTTTTATTCCTTTGAAGGGTAAACATTCAACGGGAAATGTACGTGTAGAAAATTTTCTAAATAAGATTGGATTAGATTTTAAAATAGCTTGGGTAAATGAGAATGCAGAAAAATGTTTAAAGATGCAAATTGACTGGGTGGAAGTAAACAAAAAAGTTGGATATTTAAGAAAACAATCTATAAATTATTTAAAGAATTGTTTGTATTTTAAAAATAAGAATGATTAATACAATTATGAATTTGAAATAATTTTATAGTTTATATCCTTAATAATTCTGCATTAATAATTAATATGATATTATATCTATTGGTCTTTTTATTTTCTACTTTATGTACTTATTTAGCCTTCAAAACCAAGGACAAAGTAAGCGCTTCAATTTTATTGGTATTTGCATTCTTAGCACCCGTAGTTCTTGCAGGATGTAGAAATGATTCAGTAGGAACCGATGTGCTGTTGTATGGTACTAAGACATTCTATAATGCTACCCAAAGTAATACGTTTTTACAATACTACACTAATCAATTATACTCCTTCAGTAATGAAATAGAAGTTTTGTATCTTCTATTAAACTTTGTTGTAACAAGATTTACAAATGATTTCAATATTTATTTGTTCATTGTACATTTTATTTTAATGACTTTGGTCTATTTAACTGCTTATGATTATAGAGATAGCTTCCCACCTCATTTATTTATTCTAATTTTTTTCTTACTATACTTTAATGAATCATTATGTTTTTTAAGGCAAGCATTTTCTGTTGTTTTATTTCTATATTCTTATAAATACGTACTAACAAATAAGCCTTTCAAATATTATATTTTCGTTCTATTGGCTATTGGATTTCATAATTCAGCTCTATTACTTGTTGTTATTTATCCACTTCAATTACTAATAAATTCTCAGGAAAAACATATTTTTAGATTACAGATTATTGTAATTTTAGTTTCTATTGTTCTTTATAATTTTTATGCATATTTAGTAGTTTTCATGACATCATCAGGTATTTTAAGTGTAAAGTACAATGCTTATATTATGCAAGATTTCAAAACTCACAAAACTGATGTAATATTTTGCATACTAATTTATTTCCTATTGTTTCTAAAGAGGAGTAAGATTTTTGCAATTGATAATTCAGTAAATATCCTACGAATATATTTACCTATTTGTTTATTATTTATACTTATGGGTAGTTTTACTGACGTAGCGACAAGGGTTGCAGATTACTTGTATATGGTTATTATAATTGTAACTTGTATTTTCATTAAACATTTAAAATTTAGTCACATATTAATTTATTCGTTTATAATTGTTTTCTTGTTAATAAACTATATTTACCTTAGTTTACAATATAATCATGCTGGCACGATACCATATACATCATCTTTATTAAACATAAAATGAAACGTATAAAAGTTTTGCATATTGTAACTGGAATCAATGGTGGTGGAGTCGGAAAACTATTATTGGATTATACAAAAGGTATAGATAATAACCTATTTCAAATTGATTTTATGCCGATAGAAAACAATATTGATAAACAATTTTTACATGATGATTTAATTAAATTAGGTTGCGAAATAGTATACATGCCGAAAAATTATCTTTTTAGATTTTTATTTATTTTTAAATTTTTGTGGAACAATAAATACGATATTGTCCATTCCCATATTGAATTGCCTTCTTGTATTTATCTGTTCATTTCCAAACTTTGTGGTGTAAAGATCAGGATTGCGCATGCTCACATGGCCTTCCTTCTGTATGATAATTTTGTACATAAAATCATGCGGATAGTTCTTAACTTGGTTTGTACAGATCGTTGGGGTTGTAGTCAAGATGCTTTGTTGTGTTTGTTTGGGAATAAGTTCGCACATTATGGATTCGTATTAAAAAATGCAATTAACTATGAAGAATTTATATTTCAGAGCAATGTTCGTGAAAAGATGAGACGTAAACTAAATGTTTCTAGTAATTTTGTCGTTGGTTCTGTTGCACGTTTTACCTATCAAAAATTTCCTGAGTTTTTAATCTATACTTTTGCAGATATTGTTAAATTACAACCTGATGCTATCCTAATTTTAGTTGGCAGTGGAGAACTGGAACAAAAGATTAAAGAATTGGTTTCAGAGTTAGGGCTCGATAAATATGTTTTATTCTTAGGATTAAGAAAAGATATCTCTAACCTTATGCAAGCTTTTGATGTTTTTGTGATGCCAAGTCGTTATGAAGGTCTCGGAATTGTTTTGGTAGAGGCACAAGCAAGTTCCTTACCCTCATTCACATCAAATAAAGTTCCCAAAGAAGTACTTTTCTCTGACTTTATCTACTCTTTACCCTTAGAGATTGGGTGTTCTAAATGGGCTGAATTTATACTTGAGAAGTATCCTTGTCACTCACGTTATAATGCTTCAGATTGGATTATTAAAAACGGTTATGATTTACCCTCTATTGTAAATTCAATGTCTTATAGATATAGTTCGAATTTGAAAATAATATATAAACATTAGAGCTAGTTATTCTTATGAAGATATTGATTGTTGCCACCTTATATTATCCCTATATTGTTGGAGGTGCAGAAATTTCAACTCAAATTTTAGCTGAAAGTTTATCTGATATGGGCCATGATGTGGTTGTTTTAACCACTTTAGATAAATATAAAGAAGATGTAATTATTAATGATGTAACAATTAAATACCTAGAAAATAACAATATTTATTGGAAATATCCTGAACGTAATAAGTATGTTTTAAAAAAAATTGTTTGGCATTTCATCGATATTTATAATATTAGTTACAAAAAGATTCTTACCAATTTGATTAGTGAACTCAACCCAGATATAATTCATACCCATAATCTTTGTGGAATATCAACCATAATCTGGGATGTCGCATCTACCCTAAAATTGAAAATTGTTCACACCCTTAGAGACTATTATTTGTTATGTCCACAACAATCTATGATGTTAGAAGATAAACCATGCATTGATCAATGTTCTATTTGTTTTGTATTCTCAATTCCAAAAAAACTTCTATCTTCAAATGTTAATGCTGTAGTAGGAATCAGTAATTTTATATTGAATGAACATTGCAAGCGAGGATACTTTATTAATGCTATGATAAAGACTACTTTACCAAATCCTGTTTCAGATGATTTTTATGAACGCAAAGTTAATAACTATAATACTGTTGGATATCTTGGTAGAATTAGCAAAGAAAAGGGAATTGAACTACTTATTGAATCTTTCAATCTGGCTAAAAATGAAAAAAGTATTTTATTAATTGCTGGTTCTGGTGATGATAAATATATTCAGCAATTGAGAAGTACCTTTGAAAGTTCATCCATATTTTTTTTGGGTAAAGTTGAATCTTCAAAATTTCTTAAAAGTATTGATCTTCTTGTTGTACCTTCTTTATGGAACGAACCATTTGGTAGAGTTGTAATTGAAGCATATTCTATGTCATGCCCTGTTTTTGTTTCAAATAATGGTGGTCTTGTTGAACTTATTGTAGATGGAATTAGTAAAAGCTTTTCTACTAACGATTCCAATGATCTTTGCTGTTTGTTAAATGATTTTTTTAATTGTGGATTTTCAATCAAGAATGAAAACTTTTTGAGTACTTTTAATAGATATTCTAAAAAATCAATTGCTAGTGCCTATTTAGATATTTATTCTAATATCCTTATATAGTTTCAATAAATATTTGGACTATATTTGAATAAATTTTTTTTGTTATATTTATTTATCATATTAAATTTATTTTCCAGCCATTTCTAATGTTATTTTTCTATAATACATTTAGTACTTTTTTTACGAAAAATTTTATAGCTAATGAAGGTTGCCATAATTCACGATTGGCTTACAGAACTTGGAGGAGCCGAGCTTGTTTTAAAATCAATTTTAGAACTTTTTCCTTCTGCTTCATTATTTACACTTACCTATAGTGATAAAGTTATTAATGAATTACAAATTGACAAGTCTAGGTTACATGTTTCCTTTATTCATAAACTACCTTTTGCACAAAAACATTATCGTAATTATTTACCTTTTTTTTCAAGCGCAATCGAAAGTTTTGATCTATCTTCATTTGATTTAATTTTGTCATCCTCTTATTGTGTTGCAAAAGGTGTACTCACAAATGGTAAGCAACGACATATTTGTTACTGTCATTCACCAGTTCGATATGCCTGGGATTTGTATTTTCAATATCTTAAGGAGCAAAGGCTGACTTCTGGTTTAAAGGGATTTGTTGCTAAATATTTTTTACGTAAACTTAGGACTTGGGATGTTATTGCATCAAATCGAGTAGATTATTTTATTAGTAATTCTGACTTTATTGGTAGACGAATTCAACGAGTATATCGAAGAGATTCATTTACAATTTATCCTCCTGTCGATTTGAATAGGTTTCAGGTAGTCACCGAAAAGGAAGAATTTTATTTTACATGTTCAAGGCTAGTACCTTATAAGCGAATAGATATTATAGTTAGTGCCTTCTCACGTATGCCTGATAAAAAGCTTATTATTATTGGTGATGGTCCTGACTATAAGAAGTTGACCACCAAAAATTTTGATAATATTGATTTCCTGGGTTTTCAGCCATTTCCTGTACTTTATGACTTTATGAGCCGTGCGAAAGCATTTGTTTTTGCAGCTGAGGAGGATTTTGGAATAGTGCCAGTTGAAGCGCAAGCCTGTGGAACACCTGTTATTGCTTTTTCCCAAGGCGGAGCCTTGGAGAGTATCAAAGATGGTGTATCTGGTTTATTTTTTGATGTACAATCTTCTGATTCTATCATTGATGCAGTAAATCGATTTGAAGATTTAGTACAAACTTTCGATCCAATTGAAATTAGAAAGAATGCATTAAAATTTTCAAAGGAAAATTTTCAAAGTTCATTTTTTGAATTTGTAGAATCCCACCTTTGAGCAATTTTTTTCTTTATTATTTGTGACTCAATCATTTTTTGAATACTTAGTGCTTAACAAAACCAAAGTGAGGAAAATTTTTAGTGCGGATTTATTCTACTGATAAGACAGCTTGTTTGAAAACCTATGGTTACATAGGTTTATTTCATCCGCGAACAGCGAATATATATATACCCTTCTCAGGTTTTGGTGCTGGTGTTAGCCATTTCTACCCCTAAAAAAGCCCTCTTCACACGCCAAAAGTACGCAGTCACCCATTGGATCAAAAACTTAACCTTCACATCATAGGAAAATAGCGCAAAGCCCTTTACCTTGCGCCCCGGTTGTAGTACAATTTCAAGTCGTTGCTATTTTTCTACACCCGCTATCTTACGCCCCGGGCCGAGAGGCCTGCCTGCCTATACACACATGTCCGGATCATCGGACAGTCCGCGTTTTTATCCGTTTGGCCTAGATATTCTTCGGAGAGGAGGGTGAGTTCGGGTTGAAAAATGCGGGTGTTTGCTTTAATCTAATTTTATAGGAGTATAGTACAAGTTCGTAGAGGAAGGCGTATGACCGTTTGATAAATAGGAAAAAAGAAAGACTACATTTTTGTGTTAATCGTATAGTTTTTCCTACATTCGGCTCTTGTATCCTGTTCAAAGCAAGGGGTTTAGGGGAAGAATAGAACAAAATGTAGAAAGTGTTATCCTTAACAGGAAAAAATGAGTGAAATAAAAAAATAATTGAAAAATCGGATAATAGTTACTATTAAATTTTTAATATTTGTAAACGAATGAGTAAAAAGTTATACTGCTCTTTCGTCCACATACACGACCGTCCTTAACTCAACAGTCCCCCGTTATGAAACAGTACTACCAAAGCCGTTTGGCTACCTACACGCGATGGATTGACATCGCTCTGCTGAACTTTGTGTTCGGATTTGCGTACTGGAACTACTTCCGTGCGCAGGACATCAGCGACACCTATCTTATTCTGCAATTGACGCTCAACCTTTCGTGGCTGGGCATTACCTATCTTCTACAAACCTACCCGCTGACGCGGCTGGAACTCACGGCCGAGGAACTGATTCGTCGGTTTCTGAAAGCCATCATGTTTCAGCTGCTGATTATGGCGGGTGTGCTGTATTTTACCAAATACGGCGAAGACGTGTCGCGCTTCATTTTGGGCAGCACGATCATCGGGCTGGCCCTGACGGGCGGGTTGGCGCGGCTCTTTATTTTGAAGTGGCTGCGGAGCTACCGGCAGGCGGGCCACAACGGCAGCGGCTTTGTGACGATCGGCAGCAGCGAGCTGAACGGTATTTTGCGGCAGCGCTACGAGCAACGGCGGGATTTGGGCCTGCGCTTCAAAGGGACGTTTGAGTTTGGCAGCCGCAGTGCGGACGAAGAACTGCAGCGCCTGGAAGCGATGCTCGAAAGCACGCAGCCGGAGATAGTGTACTGCTGCCTGAAATCGCTTTCGCCCGAGCAGGTGCAGGGCATCATCCTGATGGGCGAGCGGCAGCAAGCGCAGATTCGCCTCGTTCCCGACTTCCGGGGCTTCATGACGCACATGGCCACGATGCAGTACCACGACGTGGTTCCGGTGATTGAGGTATCGACCAAGCCGTACAGCAATCAGCAGGACGAAACCTACAAGCGGGCTTTTGACCTGGCGTTTTCCATATTGGTGATGCTTCTCGGGGCTCCGGTGTTTGCTTTTGTTGCTGTGGCGGTCAAGATTCTGTCGCCGGGTCCGGTATTCTTCAAGCAGGAACGGACGGGGCGTTGGGGCAAGCCCTTTATGATTTACAAGTTTCGGACAATGTACACCGACGCGGACAAAATGGGCCTGCAGCATTCGCAGGGCCACCACGACCCGCGCGTAACGCCAATCGGACGGATTTTGCGCAAAACCCGGCTCGACGAGTTGCCGCAGTTTATAAACGTGCTGCGGGGGGATATGTCGGTGGTGGGGCCGCGGCCGCTCTACCGCTACGACGTAGATATGCTGATGGCGGCGGATCCGATTCATTTCAAAAAACTACTGACGGTCAAGCCCGGCATTACGTCGATTGGGCAACTGAAAGTAGGCTACGCCGACAACCTGAACCAAAACCTGACCCGCATGAAGTTTGACCTGCAGTACCTGCGCAAGTACAGCGTGTGGTATGACCTGTACCTGATTCTGCTGACGATGCAGGTGATGATTTACGGGAAGGGGAAGTAGGGGTTTTGGGGCTGTGAGACACAGCCCACGGAATGGGAAGGGGAAGTGGGGGTTTTGGGGCTGTGAGAGGCAGCCCACGGAATGGGAAGGGGAAGTGGGGGTTTTGGGGCTGTGAGACACAGCCCACGGAGCCCGGGAGTCCATGGAGCGGATACAGCCCACGGAGCCGACAGAAAAGGAATGCCTCCGCACTGGCGGCCCAGTCCGAGGCCATTAACCTGACGGCTATGATGAGACACAGTCCATGGTGTGGGTGAAAACACCACCATACTAAAAAAATTAGGCTATTAACAACCAATCAATACAAACCAATAACAATCAATCGATCACCTTAGACAATTCACTCATGAAAAAACGTAGTAGTTCCTTAGTGGTATATGTACTGGCGCTGACGCTGGTCATGTACAATTGTAAAAAAGACGAGCCTTTCCCAACCGAGCCGGACTCGGAATTGGTGGATGAAATCAACGCGATTACGGTAACGCCGATTACCCTGACGCAGCCTGCGGCGGTAACAACCACGCCGTCGACGATTACGGCTTCGGCCAAAGCTACGGAAGTAGCGGGTGCGATGGGTAGTTTGTCGTCCGGCACGGTGCCTGCGTCGGTCAATACGGCAGCGGGTGAAGTAACGGCGGCGCTGACGCCTGCGGAAGTAACGACTTTGTCGACAGTAACTCCCGCCACGATTGCGGCCGTTGCGGCCGGTGGTGCGTTGCCCGCCGAATTGCAAACGGTAATGACCAAAGTAGCGGCTGATCCGGCCCTGGCGCAGTATCTGCCCCAATTTACGTTGCCCACGGTGAACGGTGCGCCGGTTGGCGGACGTTCGGGTGCGGTTGAAGGCATTGAAGAAGTAGAAGGCGTGCTGGTAGAAGATGCCTGTGTACAGGCAGCAGCAGCGGTATACGAAGCGGTGAAAGTGAAACTGGACGCAGCGAAAGCGGCAGAAGATGCCAAAGTAGCGGCAGCCTACAGTGCGGCAATTGCGCCTTTGGCAGCCGAGCAGACAAGTTGTGCAAGCGGCATTCCGGCCAAGTATGCAGCTTTGCGTGCAGCAGGACAGGCGCAGGCAGCGCAGGCAATGGCGGATATTGACGCCGCGCAGGCGGTAATTCCTGCGGCTTTGTACCCTGTGTTGAAGGCATTGGTAAACATTCAGTTGCTGGGCTACCTGACCTCACTGAATACCCTGCAGGCAGCCGACGTAGCAGCCTGTGCGGCTACCTTGACCGCCAAAACAGCGGCAGCGGCAGCAGCACGTGATGCGGATTTGGCAGCTTCTACGGCGGCCTATCAGACTGCTTTGGCCGCAGCACAAGCCAAAAGAATTGAATTAGGCGAAAGCTGCCACAATCAGGGTGGTGGTAACTAAGGTCTAATCAGGGGGCCTGCCGGGACGCACAGGGCGGGCGGCAGGTCTCCGGTATTTTTTTAGGAAAAAGAAACTTCATGGTACACAAAAAACGATGGAGAGAAAGAAAGGGTAGGTGTATGCTATCCTTTCTTTTGCTTTGGGGCCTGAGCGTTCCGGGTTGGGCGCAGGTGAATATTTCGGGAAAATCGGGATTGATGTACATTCCGACGGCCACCGCTACCGAAGACGGGGCGCTGCGCCTGGGTGTGGCCTACAACCCCATCGACTACGGCCTGCGGCGGCGGGGCCGCAATGCGGAGCGGATCGTCTACGCCAACCTGACGATTTTGAAACGGCTGGAAATCAATATGAACTTTTTGCAGCTCATCAGCACGGATCAGTTTCCGGTGCGGGAAGCCCTGGGCGACCGGCAGCTGGACGTCCGCTACCTGCTGCTGACCGAAACCAAAAAGCGCCCGTCAGTGGCGATTGTAATGTCATCGCCGTTTACGATTGATGCGGCAATGCTCACGCATGTGATCGTGGCGACCAAAAGCCTGAAGCTACAGCCGGACTGGGACCTGAAAGTAACGGCCGGGCTGGGGAGTCCGTATTTTTTCTATCGGAACGTCGGCAACCTGACCTCAGCGAGTATTTTTGAGGGTTTCAAGTGGCAGAAAAAAAGTGAGTACCGCTACAACAACCACTACCTGGTAGGGCCCTTTGGCGGGGTGCAGCTAGCGTTTCGGGACAAAGTGGGCGTGATGGCCGAATTTGATTCTAAATTTGTGAATATTGGGCTGTACGGCACGCTGTTCAAGCGCTGGAACGTACAGGCCGGGCTGATTAACTTTGATCAGGTGACGCTGGGGACTTCCTGGCAGTTTTCGTTACTAAACCCTTCCAAACGGCTGAAAAAATTGTATGAACAGGATAAGTAAACTGCTGATGGTCGCGGCCCTGCTGAGTAGTCCGGCCCTGCATGCACAGCTGGAAAATGCCGACAACCTGCACGTAGACAGCACGGGCGGGTGGGTGTACTACGAGCAGCGACTCTACCGCAATCCGCTGGTGGGGATCATGGAGCTAAAAACGGCTCTGCCCAAACAACCCGCGCGGGAGTATATTCCGCTGGTGCAGGGGATTCCCGTAGGGGGCTACCGCACGGACGGAGACGGGCTGAGTTTTCGGGCCCTGAGCCGCGACGAGCGCCGTGCCTACCACGCGCAGCATCGCATCAACCCGCTCACCTACCGCTTTGATTTCCGCATTCATCCCGAGTTTGTGGCGATTTTCGGCAACTTCCGTAATCCCGTGGAAAGCCGCACGAGCGTGCTGCTGCAAAGTCAGCTGTACCTGTGGCGGGGCATGGTGCTCAACTACGGGGTGCTGTTTCCTATCGTCAACGACCTGGACCGCCGCCCGGACATCATCCGCCCGGCACCCACGTTTTTGAATCAGTTTCTGGCGCTGGACGGGCATAACTTCATCAGCGCTTCGGCGGGCTTTTTCCATACCGACCGCTACGGCCTGAACGTGCAGTATCAGCACGCCAACCTGACCGCCGCCTGGTCGTACGGGCTGGAAGCGGGGCTCACGGGCTTCTACTACTTTCCGCGCGGCGGCATTTACTACGAAGGGTTAAATGAGTTACTTGTTTTGGGTAATATAGCCTACCGCTGGCGGGCACACGACCTGACGATAAAGGCCTCTGGCGGGCAGTTTCTGGCCGACGACCGGGGCGTCCGAATGGATATGATCCGGCAGTTTACGAATGTAGAAATTGCACTATACGCTACGAAAACAAAAAATGGAGCCACATTGGGGTTCAATTTTGCGGTTCCGATTCCTCCCGGAAAAATCGTACAGGGCCCGCGGGCCCGGCTGCGGACGAGCGAGGAGTTTCGGTGGGAATATACGTATACAAGAGGATACAATATTGGGGAGCGTTACCGCCTCGGCTATCAGCTGGATGAGCGCCTGCGGCAGTATCACCGGGGGTACCTGAGCAACCAAATGCGGCGTTTTACCAAAGATTAATAGTAGTTATAAAACAATTTGTTGTATACATACAAGAATATAGAAGATGTCGCTATTAAGTGTTTACATAAATAGATACATTTAAAAGTAACTTCGCACATTTACCCTTCTATACCTGATGAAAAAGTCTAATATATTTGCTTACACGGAACTTAAAAAGCTGGTAGACAACCTCCAGCAACCGCACCAATCCATTAAAGAAACAATCGTTACGCAGGCTGCCTATTTCCACATTTTGGACCCTAAGTACTTCTCCGATGAGCTTGCCCCGGAGTGGACGGGGATTCGGGAAAAATTGGGTTATTCCACGACGGTAGCTTTGAAAGGGCAGCAATTTCTAAAAAACACCATGCTGACTCAGGTGGAGAGCATCACCGAGAAAGAATGTCAGGAAATCATCAGTGGCATTCACAAGATCCTATCACGCCTCTCCCACGAATTCGAATAGAAATTTACGATTATACGGTCGTTTCCGGTCCGCACCTACGGCGCTGGGATTTTTGTTGGCATGCTGATTTTCTACAAACGGTTTGGCACCTACGGTGCATTTTTGCGGTGGGGTATTTCATGCCTGGCACCATCTAGCTCCGTAGGAGCTTTCCGTTTGTAGCAACGTTACAGTCAAGGTTCCATTTAGCTCCGTAGGAGCGACCCGTTTCAAGCCCGGCATTCCGTGTGCGTCGTTTTCGGTCCGTACCTTCGGCGCTGGGATTTTTGTTGGAATGCTGATTTTCTACAAACGGTTTGGCACCTACGGTGCATTTTTGCGGTGGGGTATTTCATGCCTGGCACCATCTAGCTCCGTAGGAGCTTTCCGTTTGTAGTAATGTTACGGTCAAGGTTCCATTTAGCTCCGTAGGAGCGACCCACCCTAGACCAATTTTGCTATTATATCATTCGCCGGAAATATTTGTCAATCAATCCAATCGAATAGAAATTTTTCGTCGTATTCGATTTCAAATTCATTCAATAAATTCAGATATTCCTCTTTAAATGATTGTTTTTTGTGGTGTTCCTCCTGGTTCAGGATATATTTAATTACCGGATCAATTTGATTTCGGGAATATGAAAAAGCCCCGAACCCTTCCTGCCAATTAAATTTCCCACGAATCTAGCGGTTATCATTAATATATTTTGAAGAACCTGACTTGATATCTCTTACTAACTCAGATATGGCAATCTTGGGTTTCAGCCCAATCAACATATGTGTATGGTCAGGCATAGAAAAAATAGAAAGCATTTTCTGATCTCGCTTCTGCACGATGCCGGTAATGTATTTGTGCAGATCTTCCCGATGTTGCCTGGCAATCAGGTTTTGTCTGCCTTTTACAGCAAAGACGATTTGAATATACAGTTGTGAATAGGTATTTGCCATGTATTATGATTTGGTTTAGAGACGGCATCTATTTTAATTGCTGAAAAATTATGGCTCACAAAGGACGGGCTATTGGGTTATTTATAAGACGGTTAGATGGAGTATTTGTCTCGCAAGAAGAATGTTTTTTATTGATTAATCCCTTTTCGGTTCGCACCTACGGCGCTGGGATTTTTGTTGGCATGCTGATTTTCTACAAACGGTTTGGCACCTACGGTGCATTTTTGCGGTGGTGGATTCCATGCCTGGCACCATCTAGCTCCGTAGGAGCTTTCCGTTTGTAGTAAGGATACGGTCAAGGTTCCATTTAGCTCCGTAGGAGCGACCCGTTTCAAGCCCGGCATTCCGTGTGCGTTGTTTTCGGTTCGCACCTACGGCGCTGGGATTTTTGTTGGAATGCTGATTTTCTACAAACGGTTTGGCACCTACGGTGCCTGTGCGGCATTATACGCGGCGCACCTTTTTTCGTTTACTCCAACGACGATTCTCGTTACCGTTTTTTACTACTAATAAATGCCTGCCGGAATTGGAGGGGGCTTTGTTGGGTTAGCCGCAAAAATACCCGGTGAAAATGGGCAGCATTCTGAAACCCGGATTCCAGCGCTACCTGACTGACGCTTAGCTCCGAGCGCCGGAGCAGCTGTCGGGCGTGGCTGATGCGTAACTCGGTCAGGTAGGTGACAAATGTTTTGTGGGTGCGCTGCCGGAAGTAGCGGCAGAAGGCGGCCTCGCTGAGGTGCGCCACCTCCGCAATCTCGGAGAGGGCAAGCGGCCTCCGAAAATGCTGCATGCTGTGCGTAAGGATGCGTGCCATGCGTTCGGTTTCGGTCGTGTTGGGCTGTGTCGAATAGGCCGCAGCGGTCAGGAACCGATGGGTGGGCTGTGCCGATAAACGACAGAGGAGCTGCAATACGCGCAGAATTTGTTCGGTGGGCGTGTCGGTTAGCAGCGGGAGGAGTTCCGCCTCGGGCGAAAGATGACGGGGATTGGCATCAAATGAAATACCCCGTCCGGCCTGATCAAGGAAGGTAGCGACGGTTGAGAATTCGGGTAAAGCCCGGATGGTTTTGTCCAGCAGAACCGATGAAAACTGCACCACGAGTGCCTCGCAGCGTTTGGAGGAATGGGGTTCATAAAATACCTCATCGCTTTGCCAGAAATGAGGCAGATTTGGCCCCAATAAAATCCAATCACCTTCGCTGAACCGCTCAACGCTGTCGCCCACAAACCGCTGTCCGGAGCCACGCAGAATGTAGGTTAGTTCATATTCGGGATGAAAGTGGTAGGGTGCATTGAAATAGGGGAGTGAAATATGCCGGATCAGGAGGGAACGTTCCTGTTGGAGGTCAATTTTTTCCAGGGATGGCTGCATGTGAGTTACTGATTTTGATATAATTATCTTGAATTTTAATATAAATAAATCAAAATACTATACTTTCCTGAAAAAAACAGCAGCAAAACACAGAGGTAGCCGTCGGATATTTGTATCAGAAAAAACATATACAAACTAAACCCTATGAACAAATCTGATTTGCTGCACGAATTGAACGAGCCCTGGACCGTGCCCGCGGAGGCGATTGCCTTTTACCAGGAATACGGCTACGTAAAACTCAAAAATGTGCTGTCTGCGGAGGTCCTGAGCTACTATGGCGACCTCATCACGGAGCAGGTATTCCGGCTCAACACGCTCATCAAACCGATGGAAGAGCGCACGACCTACGAAAAGGCTTTTTTGCAGATTATGAATCTGTGGCGGGAGCATGACGAAGTGAAAGAGTTTGTGTTTTCAAAATGCCTGGCCAAAATCGCTACGGACCTGATGCAGGTACGCGGCGTGCGGCTCTACCACGATCAGGCGCTGTACAAGGAGCCTTCGGGCGGCATTACGCCCTGGCACGCCGATCAGTTTTATTGGCCGTTGGCGTCGCCAAACACCATTACGGCCTGGATTCCGCTGCAGGCGACGCCCATGCACATGGGCCCGTTGGCGTTTGCGGAAAAAAGTCAGTTGGTTGAAATCGGGCGTGATCTGCAAATCAGCGATGAAAGTGAGGCACTGATGGCGCAGCAGCTTACGCAGTTTACACTCCATGAAACTCCGTTTGAACTGGGCGAAGTTAGCTACCATGCCGGTTGGCTGTTTCACCGGGCCGGGGCCAATGCGTCAGACGCACCGCGTAAGGTAATGACGATGATTTACATGGATCAGGATCAGCGGATCATGCAGCCCCGCAACGAATATCAGGAGGCCGACTGGCGCACGTGGCTCGACAGCCGCCCCGTTGGCGCAATACCGGACAGCGCGCTGAACCCGGTTTTGTTTAGTTACTAAGCCACGCAGACAACTATTCATTCGCTGTTCCGGCATCAGGGGCAGCGAATTTTTTTTGTCTTAATTTGTTTGATACACTACACAAGGTACGCAGACTTCTGTCTATCCTTGTATTTTTGCAAGAAATCATCGACAGCATAAGCACATAGACTCTCAATCATGAATCGATTCCTGACGGCTTGCGCAGCCTTCCTCTTTCTAATTACGCAGCTAACCACCGCACAGGTACAGCGACACGCTACCTGGACACACACGCTTTCCAAAACTTCTGTCAAAGCCGGAGAAACCGTAGACCTGATTTTTCGGGCGACCATTGATCCTGCCTGGTACATGTATTCGTCTGACTTTGACCCTGATTTGGGACCCATTCTGACGGAGATTACCCTTGAACCCAACGCGACGTTTGAGAAAATAGGGAAGTTAAAACCAGTTAATCCAAAGAAGAAATTTGACGAGGTATGGCAGGGTGATATTACCTATTTTGTGGGTAAAGCGGAGTTTCGGCAAACGGTCCGGATTTTGAAAGAAAATCCTGTTTTGAAGGCATCCGTGCAGTATCAGACTTGTTCAGAAGTATCCGGTCTTTGTGTCATGGGTGATCAGGACTTTACATTTAGCGGGCTGAAAGTAGCTGCGGGCAACGGACTGATGCCGGAAGCGGCCCCCACCGAAGCAAAAACCGAAACCGCTGTGACTGTCGCTGACTCTGCCGCCGAAATTTCGCCTGCCGAATCCGCTCCGCAAACCTTTGTCCCTGATTCTATATCCGAAACTACCCGTTCCAAAGGCACAACTGCTCCCACTAAATCAGCGCCTGATTCCTCGCTGTGGGGCTTTGCGTTGGCCGCGTTTTTGTCGGGTTTGGTGGCTCTGCTTACTCCCTGCGTGTTTCCGATTATTCCGATGACGGTCAGTTTTTTTACCAAACAAAAAGGGGGAAAAGTGAAAGCACTGGCGTATGGTCTTTCTATTATTCTGATTTATACGCTGATTGGTACCGTGGTTTCGCGCATCAACGGTCCGGCTTTCGCCAATTTCCTGAGCACACATTGGGTGCCCAACGTGCTGTTTTTTCTGGTGTTTTTTATCTTCGGTCTCTCGTTCCTGGGGCTTTTTGAAATTGTGCTGCCCAGTGCGTTTATCAACCGCATCGACGCCCGCGCCGACCGGGGCGACTGGGCCGGAATTTTCTTTATGGCCTTTACGCTCGTTCTGGTTTCGTTTTCGTGTACCGGTCCCATCGTGGGTAGTTTGCTGGTCGCTTCGGCAGGGGGCGAGGTGCTCAAACCCATTGTGGGCATGGTGGCTTTTTCGTCGGCTTTTGCCATTCCGTTTACGCTCTTTGCCCTTTTTCCGCAATGGCTCAAAAGTCTGCCGAAGTCGGGTGGCTGGCTCAATACGGTGAAAGTGGTGCTGGGTTTTCTGGAACTCGCCCTCGCGCTGAAATTCCTGAGCATCGCCGATCAGGTGTACCACTGGAACCTGCTCGACCGGGAGATTTTCCTGGCGTTCTGGATCGTTATTTTCTCTCTGCTTGGTTTTTATTTATTGGGGAAAATCCGCACCCCGCACGACTCTCCGCTCGAAACCGTGAGCGTAGGCCGGATTCTGCTGTCCATCGTGACCTTTACGTTTGTGGTGTACCTGGTGCCGGGCATGTGGGGAGCGCCGCTCAAAGCTATGGCCGGCTATCTTCCCCCGCAGGCTACCCACGATTTTGACCTGAGTAAATCGTCGGCGGTACTTTCGTCTACTTCTTCGTTGGGAGAGGTGCCGAAGTATGGCAATCTGTTTGAGTTGCCGCATGGCCTGGAAGGGTTTTTTGACTACGAGCAGGGGCTTGCCTATGCCAAAAAGGTCAATAAACCGGTGTTTATTGATTTTACGGGCCACGGCTGCGTCAATTGCCGCGAAATGGAAGCGCGCGTGTGGTCAGATCCGGCCGTGCTGCAACGCCTGCGCGACGACTATGTGGTGGTTGCTCTGTATGTGGATGATAAAACGGAATTGCCGGAAGCAGATTGGTATACGTCTTCTTATGATAATAAAGTAAAGAAAACCATCGGTGCTCAAAATGGTGATTTACAGATTACTAAGTTTAATAACAACGCACAGCCGCACTACTGCCTGGTAGATTCGGAAGGCAAGCTGCTGGTCGAACCGATCAATTATGACCTGAATCCGGCTCACTTTGTGGATTTTCTGGAACGGGGGAAGGTGGCTTTTCGGTAAAATGGTAGGCCCTTTCTGTTCAATGGGCTGCACCCATCGCTGATGGATTTCGCCCTTTCAGGGCTTTTTGGATTTTTTGGTTAGTTTAATAACCTGTGAGTTCGAGGTCGTAGGATTCGAGCATTTGTACGCGTTTTCTATTCAATGGGCTGCACCCATCGCTGATGGATTTCGCCCTTGCAGGGCTTTTTGGATTGTAGATTTTTTTAATAGCCTGTGAGTTCGAGGTCGTAGGATTCGAACATTTCTACGCGTTTTCCCATTTTTTTTTGGATAATTTTGAAATGATGCGTGTCGGCGGGGATAATCAGCGAGATAGCCTCTCCCGATGCTCCGGCGCGTCCCGTACGCCCGATGCGGTGGATGTAGTCTTTGGGAGAGCGCGGTAATTCAAAATTGATGACGTAGGGCAAAAATTCAATGTCAATTCCCCGGGAAACCAGATCGGTAGCTACCAGAACGGTCAGTTTTCCTGATTTAAATTTCTGCAAAGTCTCTACCCGTGCTCCCTGACTTTTCTGGCTGTGCATGGCCGCAGCCTGAATGCCGTTTTTGAGTAGTTTTTCTACCAGGTTGTCGGCCGTCCGGGTGGCCGACACAAAAACCAGTACCTGCTTCATTTCCCGGGTTTTGATGAGGTAGCGCAGCAGCGGTCCTTTGCGCTCGGGATCAACAAAATAAGCTGTTTGGGTAATCAGGTCGAGATTTTGCTCCTCTTCCGGGATGTCGATCTTGACCGGATTTTTTAAAATTCCCTGATGTATCGCCTCCACGTCGTCGCCCAGCGTGGCTGAAAAAAGGATGCTTTGTCGTTTTTTGGGTAGAAGAAAAAAGATGTCCTTCATTTCGTCCGCAAAGCCCATATTCAGCATTTTATCGGCTTCATCCAGCACCAGTATTTCGGTTTCAGAAATTGAGAGAGCTTTGTGCGAAAGCAAATCCAACAGACGCCCCGGCGTGGCCACCAGAATTTCCACATGCTGCAATCCGATCATCTGCGGGTTAATCGACACGCCGCCGTACACCGCCATTGCCTTTACCCGGCGCGGGAGATTTTGTCCAAACAGTTGAAACACATCCACCACTTGTAGGGCCAGTTCGCGCGTAGGAACCAGTACCAACACACGAATCGAGCGGTTTTTGGGAGCACCTTTGGTTTGAAACCATTCCAGAATGGGCAGCACGAAACTCGCCGTTTTTCCGGAACCCGTTTTGGCAATTCCCAGCAGGTCGTGGCCTTTTAAAATAACCGGAATAGCCTCCCGCTGAATAGGATAGGGCTGTGTATACTGTTGAATAGAAATTGCTTTCAGGAGCGGTTCGGAAAGGCCAAGGGTTGTAAATGACATGCGTTTATGCTGTAAATGGAATATTGGTAGTCGATTACGAAAACGTCGTGTGGGTTGTCTGAGTTATTTCTTGAAAAAAAGTTAGCCGTCGTTGGTGCAATGGCGCAAAAACTGAAATAAATCCATCAGCGATACAGCAGCCATTCGGCCCGGATCATGGCGTTGTAGCTATTGGTTCCTCCTTGCCAGCGGCAGACCCACGGCATCCAGGCCCCGCCATTGTCGCGTACCCACGTCAGACATTGATCCTCCTCGGTAGTCAGGCCCGGAACGGCACCTACGCAGCGACTCGTTTCCGTTTTTCCACCCTTGAACCGCATCGTTTGCTGGTAGACACTTTCCGAAGAATAGATCCAGTCCATCGCTACAAAAAATCCATTGACCGGAAGCGGAATGTTATATTTTCCCATAGACACCTCCTTCCAGCGTTTCCAGCGCTTGGGCGTAATCACCACGCTTTCATCCAGCAGATCAGCACCTGGTTTTCCGTCGTTGTTCTGGTAAATCCGGATGCGGACGGGTGTGCGTGGTTTTCCTTCTTTTTCAAGATAAAAAAATACTTTATGTAAAATTCCCCGTTGTTTTTCGGGCGTAGGAATAAAGAGCGCAAACTGAAACGCATCGGGCGAATCGCACAGCGTCAGCCGCCCCTGCGACCGCTTGTGGCGCGTACCGGTCCGAACAACCTGTGGACGTTTGCGTCCTGTAAAGCCAATTTCCTGTACCACCAATGGTTTTTCCTCTAATTTAACCAAAACAGAATCCCGGCCATTGGTAGCTATTTCAGTGGGCAAATAGCCCGGTGCCGACACGAAAATTGTATCCGGCCGTACGGGTAGTTGGGCCGTTCCCAGCGCTCGGGTGTGTGCGGCGTTTTGGTGGGAAGGTTCCGAAATAAGTACGTAAGGTACGGGCTCGTCGGTCAGGGCATTTAGTACGGTCACGTGTAAGGATTGACCAAAAAGCGGTACATAAATTCCCAGAAGCAGAACAAGAAGCGAGGCTCGTTTCATCGGCTCTGACGAAGTTCTTCCAGCGCCAGCCAACTCATCAGTCCGGGACCGATTTCGAGGGCTTTTTCGTCAATATCGAACGTCGGCGTGTGTACTCCCGAAACAATGCCGCGCGCTTCGTTGCGCGTACCAAGGCGGTAAAAGCAGGAATCAACCACTTGTGAATAAAAGGCAAAATCTTCTCCGGCCATCCATAAATCCAGATCCACCACATTCTCCGCACCCATGTAGGCTACGGCAGCGGCTTTGGTTCGGCGGGTAAGTTCGGGATGGTTTTTAAGAAAAGGATAGCCCTTTACGACCTCAAATTCACAGCGTCCGCCCATGGCGTCGGCTATTCCTTCGGCCATTTTTACCATGCGGCGCAGGCCGTCGGCCCGCCACTCCTCGTCCATGCAGCGCCACGTTCCCTGAATAGTCACTTCGTTGGGAATGACATTGGTCACCCCATCGGCAATAAACCGCCCAAACGACAGCACCGATGGATTGGCGGGCTTGCGGTTTCGGCTGATGATTTGCTGCAACGCTACGATGATGTGTGAGGCAATCAGCACGGGATCAATGAGTTGGTCGGGCATGGCGCCGTGGCCGCCTTTGCCTTTCACGGTCAGGTACAGCTCGTCGGTACTTGCCATATACATGCCTTCCCGAAAACCGATTTTACCCACGGGCACGTTGGGCGCTACGTGTTGGCCGAGCATCCCCGCCGGGCGGGGATTTTCCAGCACACCTTCCTGAATCATGAGCGAAGCACCCCCGGGAGCTTTTTCTTCGGCAGGTTGAAACACCAGTTTAATGGTTCCCTCAAACTCCTCTTTTAGTTGTGTCAAAATACGAGCTGTACCCAACAGCGACGAGGTATGAACATCGTGCCCACAGGCGTGCATTACGCCCGGTACCTGCGATTTGTAGGGTACATCATTGGCTTCGTGAATGGGCAGTGCGTCCATATCAGCACGCAGGCCAACGACCCGGCTGTCGGGATTGCGGCCTTCAATCAACGCGACGACGCCCGTTCCGGCCACGCCTTCCTGCGGCGAAAGTCCCAGGGCCGTGAGCTGATCGGCCACAAAGCGGGCGGTTTTGTGTTCGTGAAACGAAAGTTCGGGATGTTGGTGCAGGTGATGCCGATGAGCTGTTACATCGGCTACGTATTCTTTGCTGAGGGTTTGTATTTTTTGCAGGAGATCCATGAGTAATCAAAAAGTATTTGTGGGAACTGTATATAGGCAACTGATTTTTTTATCAAAAAGAAAGATACAAAAGTACAAAAAACCGACGGGTCAGTCTTTAATCTGCAAAATTACCTTTCCGGCGCTAAGATTAGCTTCCATGTAGCGGTGCGCTTCGGCCACATTGTGCCAGTCAAATACTTGATCGACAATTGGCGTGAGCGCTTTACTGACCAGATGGTCATAGCCAAAAGCCATAAATTCCTGCGTGAGGGCAATCTGATAGGCCCGCGTACGGGAACGCAGCGTGGTACCCAATATCTGTAAACGCTTAAACACGATGGGGCCAATGTTTGCCGAGGTTTTGCCGCCGCCCATCACAGCCAGCATCACGAGTCGCCCGTCGCGTTGCAGAGCCTGAATGTTTTGGTCAAAGTAATCACCGCCGATTGGGTCAATGATCAGGTGTACGCCTTTACCTTCGGTTTGATCGAGTAGCTCGGGCAGAAAAGGGCCCTTGCGGTAATCAATGGCATGTTTGGCACCCAAACGCAGACACAACTCATGCTTCCCCGCCGAAGCCGTAACCAGAATTGTGGCGCCCATCAGCCGGGCGACCTGAATCGCAGCCGTGCCGACGCCGCTTGCTCCGGCATGCAGCAATACGGTTTCGCCCGCTTTGAGTTTCCCGACCCACTGCAATGCCTGAAAAGCGGTCAAAAATACCTCAGGTACAGCTGCTGTTTCTACAAACGTCCAGTCAGGTGGAATCGGCATCGCCATATCCTGATGCATCACGGCAAACTCGGCATAGCCGCCACCGGGCAACAGGCCAAATACCCGATCGCCGGGTTTCCAGCGGGTCACGTCGGCGCCTACGGATTCGACAACGCCAGCCATTTCGAGTCCTAAAATCGGGCTTTCACCTTCGGGCGGCGGGTAGTGGCCTTCGCGCTGCATGATGTCCGCGCGGTTGAGCGCCGTGGCGTGTACGGCCACGCGAATCTCCTGTCCCGTCGGAACGGGAGTCGGAAATTCAGTAATGTATAATTGATCGGCCGAGCCGAATTCTTTTAGTTGGATTGCCAGCATAGGTACATTCAGTTACGTGAGTGGGAGGTAAGGACCTGCGGAATTTACCATAAAAAAATAGGACCTAACCCTCAAAAGGATCAGGCCCTACCTATAATTTTTAACGAATTATTCTTTACAAAAAAACAGAAACTGGTTTTACGAAAGCCCCTTCAACACATCCTGCTCTACAAACGGCTGCTTGTACAACCGCTTGCCGGTAGCTTTGAAGATGGCGTTGGCCACCGCACCTCCCGTAGGCGGCAGGGCGGGTTCTCCGAGCCCGGTGGGTTCAATGCCGTTATCGACAAAATGTACCTCCACCGCAGGAACATTCGCCATACGAATCATTTTGTAGGTATTGAAGTTTGCCTGCTCCGGTGCTCCGTCCTTAAAACTCAGGTTGCCGTACATCGCATGGCCAATGCCATCGACCACACCGCCCATCACCTGTTGCCGTGCGCCACTTTGATTGATCACGATGCCGCAGTCTACGGCGGCGATGATTTTTGTCAGCTCGGGCTTGCCATTTTTCATGGTAACCTCCCCGATTTGGGCTACGTAGGAAAGGTGAGAATAGTACAGGCTGAAGCCCTGCGCTACGGCTTTGCCATCGGCGGTTTTGGCTTTTCCCCAATTGGCCTTTTCGGCGGCTAGTTTGGTCACGGCAATCATCCGGTCGATGTCATATTTAACATCACCAACGGGCGATTTTTTTGCTTTTTCCAACAAATCCAGACGAAACGCAATCGGATCTTTTCCGGCAGCGGTGGCTACCTCATCCAGAAATGCCTGCTCGGCATAGGCCAGAAAATTAGTAATTGGTGCGCGCCACGGGCCGGTAGTTATGGGCGATTTATGTTCTGCGGAATCAATGAGCAAATTTGCGACGGTCCCGGAAGGGAAATTGTGCTCGCGGGTTGGGTTTCCGGCATTGATACCTGCGCCCCGGAGTTTGTAGCCAATCATAGTTCCCTCTGCATCCAAAGCGGCCTCAAAGCGATACTTCACCGCCGGGCGGTAGTCACCGCCGGTCATATCGTCTTCGCGGGTCCACATAACCTTGACGGGTGCTTTGGCAAGGGCCGATACTTTTACAGCTTCCATCACAAAATCAGTGGCGAGGCGACGCCCGAATCCTCCGCCCATGCGGGTCATTTCTACCGTAATTTTTTCCTGCGGCAGATTCAGAAACTTAGCGGCATCGCCCCGGGCACGTTCAGGGGTTTGGGTAGGGCCGATTAGCTCAGCGCCATCGGGTCGCACGTGTGCAAAGAAGTTCATCGGCTCCATGGGGCTGTGGGGCAAAAACGGGCATTGATACTCGCTTTTGATCACCTTGGCGGCATTTTTGAACGCTGCTTCTACGTCGCCATCCTGCCGGCGAACGGTGGCTGTGCTGCCGTTGAGCAGCTCATCAAAAATTCGGTCATGATCGGCGGTGCTTTCCAGTGCGGCTTCTTTTTCGTAGGTTACTTTCAGCGCTTCGCGGGCTTTCAGCACCTGCCAGGTTGATTTTCCGAGAACGGCCACGCTGTTATCGAACGTAACTACATCCACAATGCCGGGCATAGCTTTGGCCGCAACAGCATCGACCGATTTTAGTTTAAGTCCAAACGCCTCAGGACGTTTGATGACGGCGAAAAGCATGCCATCCCGGTAAAAATCAACGCCAAAAAGGGGCTTTCCGGTAATGATTTCTTTGTTGTCAACATTCCGAATCGTACTTCCGATCAGTTTAAAATCCTTGGGATCTTTTAGCGGCACGTCCGTGGGTGTGGGCATTTTGGAGGCTTCTTCGGCGAGTTCTCCGTAAGTAAGTTTCTTGCCCGAAGCGGTATGAATCACCGTTCCGCTGTTGGTGGTGCAAGCCGTGGCATCCACGCCCCAGCGCTTGGCGGCGGTGTTGATAAATAGCTGCCGGGTGGTAGCTCCGGCCTGCCGCAGGCGTTTCCAGGAGTGCGGAATTGAGCCGCTTCCTCCGGCCACCTGCCGCTGAAATTTCACTGTATCCAGCGGTGCCTGTGCTACTTTTACCTGCTTCCAGTCCACATCCAGCTCTTCGGCTACCACAATCGGGAAGGCCGTTTTGATGCCCTGACCTACTTCCGGATTGGGAGAAAAAATTGTAACAACGCCCTGCGGCGAAATGGACAGATAGCTGTTAAATTCAATAGACGCCGCCAATGCCTCGGCAGAAGTAGCGTCCAGCACGGCGGGCTGCGCCTGCGCGTTGGTCCAGTTGAATCCTATGAGCAGACCGCCGCCCGAAGCAGCCGCCAGCTTTAAGAAATCCCGTCTGTTTGTATGGGGTACGATTGACATGGCTAGTTGGTTTTGGTAGCGGCTACTTTGACTGCTTCATGAATGCGATGGTAGGTTCCACAGCGGCAGAGGTTGCCGTTCATGGCGTTTTCGATTTCCTTTTCATTCGGTTTCGGAGTACGTTTGAGCAGAGCAGCAGCGGTCATGATTTGTCCGGACTGACAGTAACCGCACTGCGGCACGTCAACTTCGTCCCAGGCTTGCTGTACGGGGTGATCTCCGTCTTTGGAAAGACCTTCGATCGTCGTAATTTTTGAGGTGCCAACCGCCGAAACCGGTAGGACGCAGGAGCGGGTTGCCTGATCGTTTAGGTGAACGGTACACGCGCCACATTGCGCAATGCCGCATCCGTATTTGGTTCCTACCAGCCCCAGATGATCGCGCAGAACCCACAGCAACGGGGTGTCGGGCTCTACATCTGCCTGAAGCTTTTGGCCGTTGATCTGTAACGTGTATTGGGCCATGAGTGTATAAGAGTTTAGTTTCAGGCTAATTTAACACAATCATCGGAATAATGTTCCTGTTTTTTGTTTAAAATTTACAGAAAAGTCTGATTGACAATGTATTAAGCAAGCTTTGTAGAAGTATTTTTTTGTAGAAAACCTTTACCCGTTTTTTCGTCGTTCCCGTTTCAGGCGGCGGCGTTCTTTTCGGTCTTCTTTGGTGCCGCGGGTAAAGGGCAGAGCTTCCAGAATTTTTTCAAAAAAATCAGTCTTTTCCTCTTCTGCTACAAACGACATACAATCCAGGCGACTTTGTAGCTCGGGGGGTAGCGGCTCAAATCGGGTACTGCCTTCCCGCAGGTTCCCGCGCTGAATTCCGGCCATGTATTCTCCCCAAACGGGAAGTGCCGTGCGGGCGCCCTGACCCAGTTCCAGGGTGCGAAAGCGGACCAACGGACTTTCGCCACCTACCCAAACTCCCGTAACAAGCCCCGGCACAATGCCGATAAACCAGCCATCCGTCTGATTCTGTGTCGTTCCGGTTTTTCCGGCAATGTCCAGCGTAAGCCCAAAGCCCGACCGCAGCGAAGCCGCACTGCCTTCGTTGACCACGGCCTGCATCATGGAAAGCATCAGGGCGGCACTTTCGGAGGAAAGTACCTGTTGCGCAGGTTGTGATTTGTTTTGACGAATCACACGCCCGCTTCGGTCAATGATTTGGGTCACGTATACGGGCTCAGTGGCCTGCCCGTCATTGGCGAAGGCTGTGTAAGCTGTGGCCATTTCGAGTAGTGAGATATTGGCCGTACCCAGCGCCAGGGAGGGCACCGTGGGCAGCTCACTGCGAATTCCCATGGATTTGGCCAGCCGAATCGTGGACGGAATCCCAACCTTCAAAATCAACTGTGCCGAAATAGTATTGACCGACTGCGCCAGGGCGCCCTGCATAGAGTATTTTCCTCCATACTGATTGTCCGAATTGGCCGGAGCCCAGTTTTCGTATTGGGCATAGGTGGTCAATTTATTTTCGAGATAATCGCAGGGTTGAATCCCTTTTTCCAGCGCGGCGGCGTACACAATCGGTTTAAACGTCGAGCCCACCTGTCGCCTTGACAGCACGTGGTCATAGTTGAAAAGAGCGTGATTAATTCCTCCTACCCAGGCTTTTACAAAACCGGTGGCCGGATCAAGACTGATCAGCCCGGTGTTCAGAAATTTTTGGTAGTAGGCTAGCGAGTCCATCGCACTGATCGTTTTTTTGACGGGGCCGTTCCAGCTAAACAGCGTCATAGGGACGGCTTTCGACAAGCGCTCCCGGATTTCTTTTTCGGATAAACCCGCCTCCTGCATCGCCTTGTAGCGGGGTAAGCGTCGCAGGGCGTTTTCGACCACGCTGCTGTCGGTGCCCCAGGGCAGGCGTCCGCGCCAGTGCGCGTCAAACTGCTTTTGGAGCGCTGCCATTCGTACCCGTACGGCCCGCTCGGCTACGCGCTGCATGCTGGCATCGAGGGTAGTATAAATTTTCAACCCATCGGCGTACAGATTGTACGGTTCGCCGTTGGGTTTTGTTTGGCTTTCGCACCATTCGGCGAGTTCCACCCGTAGTTGTTCCCGAAAGTAAGGCGCCAGATTTTCTTCCCGTTCGCGGGAAACCTTTGCGGTGATGAGCGGTAATTTTTTTAACGAATCGGCCACATTTTTCGGAAGTTCTCCGTAAGTAACCATTTGATTAATAACTACATTACGTCGAGTTTGGGAGCGCTGGGGATGGTAGCGCGGGTGGTACGACGTGGTGGCTTTGAGCATGCCGACAAGCACGGCCGCCTGCTCGGTTTTAAGCCTTCGGGCTGGTACATCAAAGAACGTCCGGGCGGCACGCTCGATCCCGAAAATAGTGCCTCCAAACGAAACCGTATTGAGGTACAGTTCCAGGATTTCTTCCTTGGAATACACGTTTTCCAGCCGTCGGGCCGTAATCATTTCTTTTACTTTATTAATCGGAATTTCAAAAAAACGATAGGACTTTCGGGGGTACAGGTTTTTGGCCAACTGCTGCGTAATCGTACTGCCGCCGCCGGAACTTTCGCGTTGCAGCAAAATACTTTTGACCAATACCCTCATCAAACTACGAGAATCAACCCCGCTGTGTTCGTAGAAACGGACGTCTTCCGTAGCAATCAGGGCTTTGATGACATTGGGTGAGATACTGGCGTAAGATACGTTGGTGCGATCAAAGATAAAGTACCTACCCAACAGCACGCTGTCTGCCGAGTACACTTCCGAAGCCGTTTCGTTTTGTCTTAATTTTAGCTCAGCCTGTGTAGGGATTTTACCAAAAAAACCGGAAAAAATCAGGAAAAAGAAGAGTCCCAATGCACCAAATAGCAACACACCCAGCCCGGCTGCCAGACTAAAAGCCAGCCGAAAGTAGCGTATGCGCGGAGGCGATTCGTTGGTTAAAAAAAAGGGTTTTATTTTTTTCTGGTAAAAAAATCGGAGCATAGAAAGCACGTTTTTCAAGGCTTTACAAGAGTTGAGTTGACTCCGCTTTTACTAAAAAATTCGTGCCTAAGTACTTAAATAAACACTATTCGTCGGACAGCCAGGTTAACTTTTCTTTGGGCACCTGCTGTTCGATCGCCACCGTTACGCGTGCCACCATACTTTCGACCGACTCGTCCGGCAAAAAATGCATGGGTGGTTTGAACTGTACGGTCAGCGTGGTATTTCTTTTCTTAAATCGGAGTCCTTTCTTATCAAACGCCCGGCGAAATCCATTAATAACCACCGGAACCACAATGGGCTGATGTTCTTTGATGAGATGGGCCGTACCCTTGCGAACAGGGGCGTAGGGTTTTGTGGTACCCTGCGGAAAACTCACGACCCAGCCATGATCCAGCCCCATTCGGATTTTGTCCTGTGCGCCATGATCCAGATTTCGCTGCACGTTTTCTCCTTTGGCACGCCACGAACGCTCCACCATAATGGCTCCGCCCATGCTGAACAGTTTCGGGAGCATTCCGCCTTCGTTCATGGTTTCGGAAGCCGCTACGTAGTAATTGCGAACCCGGGGCGAAAACAGGTAAAAAGGCGGAGAAATGGTGTCTTTATAGCCCCACTTCACGGCACAAAAAATGTGGTAGAAGGCAATCACGTCCGCAAAGTAGGTCTGATGATTGGCCAGAAACAGCACCCCGTGGTCGGGCAGGTTGTGCAGGTGCTCGGTGCCCCGAATCTTGATTTTATTCACCGCCGTGTAGCGGTAGTAGGTCGACCAGCCGATGATTGTGATCATCAATCTTCTTACAATGAGCCAGTTGCCAAAAGGATCTTTCTCAAATAATCCCAGAAAATCCAGTTTGGACAGCCACCGGGGCAATGCGCTGAATGTGGTTTTGGGTCGTATCATAGGGTCAGGTATAGGTATGCCGAAGGGATTGTATAAAAAACAGACACGAACTTTCGGGGGCAAAAGTAAGAATAACGTCGCTTTCTCCTCATGTGTTAACGATTGTTAAGGCACCAATAGCCGCTTAAACCACCTGCGGGCATCGAACTCTAACCCACCGAATGCGCAGCAAACGCTTCGTATCTGAAACGAGCCTTACAACTTCAAATCTATTAAATTTTAATGCCATGAAAACCAATCGCAGCTTTTTCCTTTCCTTTATTTTCATCGTTTCTTTTGTTTCTCTGGCGCAGGCACAATGGTCTGTGGGACTACGGGGCGGTGCATACGTCGGGTCGGTTTCTACTCCCGAGTTGATTTCGGCCATAACGCCGGACCTGAAATGGTCGCCCGGTCTGCAGGTGGCGCTGTTTGCCGAAAACGAACTTTCAAATCACGTGGCGTTTCGTCCTGAACTGGTGTTTTCACAAAAAGGTTTTATGGTGCGCGAAGGGACTGATCTCAATTTGGGTAATTTTCCGGTGGCTTTGGGTATAAAATCTTCCTACCGCGTAAGCTACGTAGAAGCACCGCTGCTGTTGAAAGTCGCCGCCGGAAACGAACTCGTTAAACTGTACGCTATTGCCGGACCTTCCGTTGGCTACGCCACTCACGCGCAACTTGTTACCCGTCCGCAGGCCGTGATTGAGTTTCGCCCGATTCGTACCAATGTGTCGCTGGATGCGCTGGGCTACAACCGCTTTGAATTTAGTGCCGTAGGGGGGGCAGGTCTTAGTTTCAAAGCCGGTGCCGGTGAGCTGATGCTCGAAGCCCGCTATCAGCAGGGAATCAGCCGGGTGGTGAGCGTGCCGCTGCTGCAAACCAATGTTCGGAATCAGGGCGTCATCATGTCGCTTGGCTATAAAGTCTCTTTCTAAACCCTTTTCGTTCCTGAATAAAATGGTCGTTCCGTGGGGGACGGCCATTTTTTATTATTTTTGGCTGAATAAAATCTTAGCTTCGCCCTCAAATCTTACCCTATCGTATGCGCCTGTTGCTTCTGGTTTTGGTTTTTTCGCTCGCTGTTCAGCAGGTTTCAGGCCAATCCGCCACTCCCTATTTTCCTCCGGCCCATAGCTGGCAGCGGATGCCGCCTGCGGAAGCAGGAATGTCTGCTACTAAACTGGCTGAGCTCGTAGCCTATGCGCAGGCGCAGGAAAGTGCAGCGCCCCGGAATATGGAAATTTCACAGGCCCAAACGTTTGGCAAAGAACCCTTTGGCGAAGGTACCGGCCCCTTTGAAACCCGGGGAGATCCCACCGGGCTGGTGATTCGGCGCGGCTATGTCGTGGCCGAATGGGGCGACCCGCTGCGCTGCGACATGGCGCACAGCGTAACCAAAAGCTTTTTATCTACCGTAGTCGGCCTGGCCGTCGATCGTCAATTGATTCGGAATGTGCAGGATAGCGTGGCGCCTTACGTACCGCCTATTGAACTGTACACGCCCGCGCAGGTGCAGCGCCCGGCGGAGCTGCTGGGTACTCCTGAACTGCTCAGACCGTTTGACAGCCCGCACAACCGGAGCCTGTCCTGGGACCACATGCTGCGGCAAACGAGCGATTGGGAAGGCACGCTCTGGGGCAAACCCGAATGGGCCGACCGCCCTTCGGCAACGCCTGCCGACTGGCAAACCCGCGCCCGACAAACGCCCGGCAGCGTGTACGAATACAACGACGTGCGTGTAAACGCTCTGGCACTGGCGGCAACGAGCGTGTGGCGGCGGCCGCTCCCACAGGTGCTCAAAGAGTTAATTATGGACCCTATCGGTGCGTCCAATACCTGGCGCTGGACGGGCTACCGCAACAGCTGGATTGTGCTCGACGGACAGGCCGTTCAGGCCGTGAGCGGGGGCGGACATTGGGGCGGCGGAATGTTCATTCATGCGTATGATATGGCCCGGTATGGTCTTTTAACGATGCACAAAGGCCGCTGGAACGGCAGGCAGCTTTTGTCGGAGCAATGGATCAGGCAGGCAACTACACCAACGAAGGCTCAACCGACCTATGGCTACATGAATTTTTTCCTGAATACGGACAAAAAATTTCTGCCCTCAGCCCCCGAATTGGCCTTTGTGCATATCGGCAACGGCACCAATATGATCTATGTAGACCCTGAGCATGAGCTCGTGATGGTAGTGCGGTGGATCGACAACAAAGCAATGGATGGGGTAGTTAAAAAGCTGCTCGAAAGCATGACCAAATGACCATTTTTTATTCTAATTCATACACATACCGATTTAAACGTTTGACAGATCAACTATGAAAGTACCTAAACTAATGGCATACTGCCTGTTGGCTACCGGCGCACTTGCGTTTTCCGGCTGCTCGCGAAACCCCGTAACGGGCAAAAAAGAACTCGTTTTTATGTCTCCGGAAAAAGAATTAGCTACGGGTCAGCAGGCGCACCCGTCAATTGTGGCCACGATGGGACTTTATGAGGATAAAAATTTACAGGATTTTATCAATGTTAAAGGAAAAGCAATGGGGGCTATTTCACATCTCCCTAACCTTTCCTATCAGTTTCACATTGTGGACTCTCCGGTAGTGAATGCCTTTGCCGTGCCGGGAGGCTACGTATATTTTACGCGGGGGATCATGGCGCACTTCAACAACGAAGCAGAATTTGCCGGGGTGTTGGGCCACGAAATCGGACACATCACGGCCCGGCACTCGGCCCGGCAGCAAACTAAGCAAGGTATAGGCCAACTAGGAGTAATTCTCGGGGCTGTTGCATTTCCTCAAATGGCTCAGGGTGTTCAGGGACTAGTAGGTAGTATTCTATTGAGTTATAGCCGGGCACATGAAACAGAATCAGATGAAATTGGTGTGGGCTATTCGAGTAAAATCGGCTACGATGCCCGTGAAATGGCTGATTTTTTTGGTACTCTAAAAAAACTCAGCGATGAAAGCGGCCACGTAATCCCGACCTTTCAATCTACTCACCCCGATCCGGGCGACAGACAGGTGAAGGTAAAGGCGTTGGCAACGGAGTATCAGCAAAAAATGCCCGGAACGTATCAGGTCAATCGGGATGAGTACCTTCGCCGGATCGATGGCATAATTTACGGCGAAGATCCCAAGCAGGGTTTTGTGGAAAATATGGTTTTTTATCATCCCGAATTAAAATTCCAGATGCCCGTGCCTCGCGATTGGGGCTACGAGAATTCACCACAGCAGTTTCAGATGGCGCCCAAAGATGGCAAGGCGATGATGATTCTGACGCTGGCGCAGGGAAAAACGCTCGAAGAAGCCGGGCAGGAGGTACTCAAACAATTTAATTTGCAGGCCCTTGAAAGTCAGAAAACGACGATTAATGGAAATCCGGCGCTCGTGATGGTGTCGAAACAGGCCCCGCCACAGCAACAGCAGGGACAACCACAACAGGCACAAACGCCCGAAAATACGGTGCAATTGGCTACTTGGCTGATTCAGTACGGCGGGCTGATTTATGCCGTTCATGGCATGACGTATCAGGCAACGTTCAATACCTATGCGTCTACCTTTAAGGGAGTGGCGCAGGGGTTCAGAAGTCTTACTGATCCAGAAAAACTCAACCGCAAACCCGACCGTATTCAGATCAAAGCCGTACAGCGCAACGGTACCTTGCAGGCCGCTTTGCAGGATTACCGCATGCCCGCCAACAAAATGAAGGAGTTGTCGGTGCTAAACGGTATGGAACTCAACGATCAGGTTACCAAAGGAATGTTGATTAAAACGCTGGGAAAATAGTTTCCTGAAAAAATTAATAAAAAATAAAGCAGGAGTCATCTCTATCGTGGAGATGGCTCCTGCTTTTGTTTGTAGCTGTTGATGAACGAGTTCACCTGTCCTTAGAAATGCTCCGTAGGAGCTACCCGTTTGTAGCCTTTTATGAATTTGATTGTATTTGAGCTCCCGTAGGAGCGGCCCGTTACCCGCTCCAATGTGCCTTTCAAAGATCACACTAAGATATGAATTGGGTAAAAACAGAACGCGCAACCCTTTGTTCAGTAACTGGCATACACATCGCTACTTTTTGATCAAATCTACATTTCTCAGGCAGAGGAAGAAAAACTAATTTACACAACATGTTATTGAATAAAAAAAGGAAAGCCGGGAGGGGAATACTCGCTGTACTGATAGGAGTCTGTATGTTTTCCTTTGAATCTTTTGCGCAGCGCATCACTATTCAGGGTATTGTACAAAATGCTACCGACAAATCGGTAATGCCGGGGGCGATTGTCTCTATTCAAAAAGCAACCGACGAACAACCGCTAAACGGCGTAATGACAGACGGGAACGGCGAGTTTAAATTTGAAAAAATTGCTCCTGGCCCGTATCTGGTCAAAATTAATTATTTGGGGTTTAAACCCATTTCCAAAGCAGTAGATGTTGATAATCAGGCAATTGATTTAGGGGTACTTTTGCTTATAGAAGAGGTCAATAACTTACAGGAGGTGCAGGTGGTAGGGCAGGTGGCCACGGCTGTGCAGCTGGGAGATACGACGCAGTTTAACGCAGCAGCGTTCAAAACCGCCGCCGATGCCAACGCTCAGGAGTTGATTCAAAAGCTGCCGGGCGTAACGATGGAAGACGGAAAAATACAGGCACAGGGAGAAGATGTGCAGCAGATTTTGATTGACGGAAAACCCTACTTTGGAACCGACGTAGCTACCGCGCTTCAAAGCCTACCGGCAGAAGTAATTGCCAATATCCAAATTTTCGACAAGAAAAGTGACAAAGCCGAAATGAGCGGTTTTGATGATAATGATCAATTGAAAACGATCAATATTGTAACCAAACCCAACCGCAGAAAAGGGCAGTTTGGTAAAATTTCGGGCGGCTACGGCACCGACGACCGATATCTCACGGGTGCAAGCATCAACCTGTTTAACGAAGATCGCCGATTTACGCTGACCGGTTTGAGCAACAACATCAACACCACGAGTTTTACGGCTGAGCCGGGTAGTCAGCGCGGGGACCGTCCCCGAAACGGAATTATAAAGACAAATTTGCTGGGCGTGAATTTTTCGGATATGTGGGCCGAAAAAATTGAAGCAAGCGGGAGTTATTCGTTTACGCAGCAGCAGAACTTTGGCGTGCAGACCCGGTTTCAGCAGTTCATCAGTCCGGCCGATTCGGGGCGTTTTTATAACGAAAATAACCGCAGCACCGAGAAAGACAAGGTGCATCAGGCCAATATGCGGATTGATTATAAGGTCAATGAAAAAAACCGAATCCTGATTCGTCCGAATTTAACGATTCGCTCCGCCGATGATTTTTCGTACTTTTTGGGCCGTACCGAAAACGTAATCAGTCCGTTGAACCAAACCGAAAACACGGCCAATTCTACAAGCGAATCCGTTAATTTTCGGAATACGGTGCTGTATAGCCACGGGTTTTCCAAAAAAGGACGAAGTGTTACATTCCGGCTGAACACTGGTTTTAGTATAAATAATTCGGAGAATTTTCGCCTGGCCGACAACACCTACTTTCGGGAGCCGGAGCGGTCCAATATATTAAATCAATTTACTGATTTTGATGGAGACGGTTTTTCGTGGGAAGGTGAAATTTCGTACACTGAGCCGATTGGCAAAAACGGACGCATGGAAATTGAACACGAACGCGGCAATCGCTACGACGATTCAGATCGGCGATTGTTTGATTTTAATGAATTTTTGGGAGACTATTCCAACCTGAATATAGGGCTGAGTAATACGTTTAGGAGCGATTACTTCACCGAAGAAACGCAGCTAAGTTATCAGTACCGGACCGAAAAACTGCGGTTTCAGATTGAAGGCGAGTATCAGCGCGCCCGCCTGGAAAATACGCAGGTGTATCCGGCGGAGTTTGACATCAACCGTACGTTTACCAACGTGTTGCCGGGTTTGAGGTTTGAGTATAAATTTTCCAAAACAAAAAATATCGAAATCGACTACCGAAGCTGGACCGATGCACCGTCGGTAGGGCAGCTGCAAAGTGTGTTTAATGTAACCAATCCGCTGTACGTTCGAACCGGAAATCCCAATCTTGTACAATCGATACAAAACCGGGTGCGGGGCCGCTACCGAACCCAAAACCCGGAAAACAATCATACGTTTTTTGCGATGGTAGAAGCCTCGGCGGTTCCTAACTACATAGGCACGAGTACGCTCACAGCTCGCCGCCCGATTGCACTTACGGCTCAGGATACGCTGCAAATAGGCTCTCAGCTATCACGTCCGGTCAATTTGGATGGGTATTGGACCGCCCAAACGTTTCTGAATTTTGGTCAGCCACTCGAATTTATCAAGTCTAAACTTAGTCTTTTTGGTTTTGTTAATTATACCAAACTTCCGAGTTTGATTGATTCGTTGGTAAACTATACTTCAACCGCCAATTTTCGTTTGGGCATTTCAGTAAGCAGCAACATCAGCGAATCACTTGATTTTTATGTATCTACGCGTTCCGGCTATAATACCGTACAACGTTCGCTGCGCAAAACGACCGAGAACTACTTCAACCAAAGTACCCGCATGCGCCTGACGTGGGTGGCCTGGAAGGGATTGGTGTATCGCACGGATCTTATGCATCAGCTAAACACAGGTCTTTCGGCGGGTTTTAACACCAACTACATGATCTGGAATATGAGTATTGGCAAGAAGGTTTTTGCCAATCAGCGGGGCGAAATCAGCCTGAGTGTATACGATTTATTAAGACAAAATATCAGCATTCGCCGGAATGTGACGGATATTTTTGTAGAAGATGTTCAGTCCAATGTGCTGCAACGCTATTTCATGTTGACTTTTACCTACAACCTTCGGCATTTTAGCGGTGGCGCTACGAGTGAAAAGGATTTTGAAAGGCGGTAAAACCATTCCCGGGTAAGTGTTTACCTCTTAAAGAAAAGCTTCGAGTAATTTCGGGTACCCACCCGAACTTTGAGCAGGTACATGCCGGCCGGAAGCGACCGGAGATCAAAAATCGTTTTGAGGTAGTCACGCTCCGGCCTGAGTGCCTGCTGCCGGACAACCTCTCCCTGAAGGGTAAGAATAGAGGCGGTGGGGTCAATGATAAAACCTTGAATACGAAGCGCTACCGCCACCGTTTCGGTAGCCGGGTTGGGAAAAACCGTCAGGATAGAAAGCGTGTCTTCGAGATTCAAAGGTTGCAGGGGAATGCTCGAATTGGAAGGTATATTTCCGATGTTTCCTCTAAGTGTAATCGGCTTTGATTCGGCAAGGCAGCCAGTATTTTCTACGGAAACTCTATACGTACCTCCTTCTCTGACAGTCAGAAGCGGGGCTGTTTCATTAAGTATCAGACTATCGTTTCGATACCATTTATACCGATTTCCGATTTCGTAGTTTGCCTGCAAAGCCAGGCTTCCGCCGGGCGGAATGAGTGTGTTGGAGGGAGGCGTAATGGCCGCTGCAACCTGCACGCGCTGTACCACCACGTCCGTTGACTTCACAAGGCAGGCTCCGTGCCGAACTTCCACTGCGTAGCGTCCCGGCTGAGGGGCGGGATATGAAGCCTGAGTTGCGCCAGAAAGTAGCGAATTATTGAAATACCAGCGGTAACTATACCCGTTTTTTTGTGGTGCCTTCAAAATCGCCGGTTGACCGTTGCAGATGGGCGCGCTGACAGAAGGCGTTAGATACGCTTCCACGGGCGTGACTTCGACTGCTGTACCGGGCGAAGTAGCCACACATTGCTGATCCCGAATCTGAACCTGATACGTTCCGCTTTCAGCAGCCTGAAAACGGGCGTTGGTGGCTCCGCTTATCGGGCTGCCGTTCCGCAGCCACTGATACCTGTAAGTATTCCCCGTATTGGAGGCCAATTCAACGCCTTTGCTGTCGCAAACCAGCAAAGGTCCCGTTTTATCAATAGCTGAAAAGAGCGTTGAGCTTCGTACCGTAACCGATTTGGAAATCGCCGTGCAGCCTTGCCCGCTTACACGAACGGCATAGCTACCGGGTCTTGTGATTTCCAGAAAGCGTTCGGTGCCCTTTTTAATAACGCTTCCATTCTGAAACCATTCGTACTGAAAATCGGTACCGGCGTTTGCTGAGAGTAAAATGGTTTTTCCAACACAGAGCGTAGTATCAAGGCCGGGTGTCAATGCGGCGCCAAGTTCGCAGTCGGGTTTGGCGGTGCCGGTTGCTACGAGCGAAAACGGCTGACGGTTATTTTTGAGCGTATTTTTGTGGGTAATCGTGAGCGTATAGGCGCGTCCTTTGACAGGATTTGGAATATAAATTTGCTCTATATTGTCTCGAAAGTTGTTGCCCGGCTGAGCCGGTTTTTCTGGGTTTTCGGGATCAAGAACCCACGGTTGATGTGAGTTGAAGCCTTCCAGCATCAGCATATCCAAATCATTGACAAGCCGTGGACTTCGGTTGTTGACGTTACGGCTGCTGACAGGAATAGGCGTTGCTTCGGGGTCCGTCCAGCAAATCGTGACGACCAAAGGTTCATTGCCGGAGGCGATAAAGCGTTGGGTAAGCGTTTCGCCCTGTTGCAGTACTTTTTCCGATAAAACAGCCTTTCCTTCCTGATTCAGAATCACTTTTGCGGCTTTTTCAGCATTGAGCAATCCCCATCCATAGGTATAATCAGGAGTAATCTTATTCTGAGGCTTTGTGGCCGTATGCAACGCCAGGGCTTTGAGCGTAGAGGCGAGCATAAAACGACCCTTTTGCTGATGGTATAATTCCTGCAAAAGAAACAACGAACCCGATACATTGGCACTTGCCATGGACGTACCCGTAAGTACTCCGTAAGCGTCCGTATCAGTGCCCACGCTTGACAGAACATTACTGCCAATGCCCAGCAAATCGGGTTTGATCCGTCCGTCGTCGGTCGGTCCCCAGCCGCTATATGGCGCAACGGCATAGGTGATAGACCCGCCATCTGCTGAGCCTACGGTGAGTACGTTTTTGGCGTTGGCTTCGCCGGGAATAATATCATAGCCGTCGTTTCGGTCGCGTGGGAGAGTGCTTTTTGTGTTGCTGTTTTTAAGGAAATAGCTCGTTCCGGCGGGCGGGCCATTTTCAATGCGCTTATTGTCTGCCGAGCGCACCATGAGGAGGTACGGGAAATTATACGTAATCCGGTCAGTTTCACTCACAGTTTCCTCATAAAAACCAAAGCGGTAGTCGGTCTTTGCATCCACCGCAGGCGTGCCCCACCATTCCCATTTGTCATCATTAGATGCACCGGGACGGCTCGGATTAAGTACCCATCCTGCTACCGGCCCGTAGGCATGATTGGACACGAGCAGAGAGGGAGCATGCCGGGCAATTTCGGTGAGATCGTTGCCAAAGTCCCACACCTGCAATCCGGCACCGAAGGCCATTCCTGTTGCCTGTTGATAAATTCCTTTGCCCACCATTGTACCTGCCATGTGCGTGGCGTGGTCGCTTGTTACAGAGGTCATCTGTATGTCTGTTTGGGTAATTTTTCCGGTTAGCTCGCGGTGATCTGCCCGAACTTTGCCTCCGTCCCACATCGCCAGTTTGCCACGTAACGCCGGGCTACTGCCACTAAGGGCTAATCCTAATCCGCCTCCTTCGTAAAGTGCCGTGGTGCGGGTGCCTGCCGAAAGCGGCGAGGTATGCACACCGTAATAAACCGGTTGACCGAGTGCATCGAGTCGTTGGAGTGTGAAGATGCGATGAGTATTCTGCCGTAGTTGGAGCGGCCAGTCTTTCTTTTTTGCAAGCTGTAAAAGCCGTTGATGCTGACGTTCGTACTGCCGGATGTATTTGTCGGGAAAAGCAGGAGAAGATGATTGTGCGTGGGCAACAGAAGTAAAGCCCCAAACCAGAAACGGCAGGGAAATGGCGTTAAGAAGCCAGAGTGTGTGTATTTTTTTTTGTTTGGTAATTTTTTTTTTCATGCACGAATCCTGAATCAAACGCACGGCTTACAGCTGAATGAACATGTATCTATAAGCAAACCATTGAAAATAGAGCAAAAACTGTACCGTTTCCGGTCAGTAGTCTTTTCCATACATAGAGGGGAAATCGAGAGGCAAAGCACGAACTTACTACCAAAGATAGAAACAACCTTTGGTGAATAAGGGCAGGAAGATAAAAAAATGTGTAAACGGAGGTTTATTCTGTAACCGGATCTCTCAGCGCGGGTGCAGTAGTGGCCGAGACCGCATCCTGTGGAATGTAACGTTTGAAAAAACTATTGATTTTCAGACTCATAACCCCAAAGATTGCTTCTTTAAAGATTCCAGCTGACATTTTGGATTCGCCACGGGTACGATCTGTAAAAATGATAGGTACTTCTTTAAATCTGAATCCATATTTCCAGGCTTCAAATTTCATTTCGATTTGAAAGGCGTATCCTACAAATCGGATTTGATCCAGGCGGAGCGTTTGGAGTACCCGGCGGTGATAGCACACAAAGCCGGCAGTGGGGTCCATAATGGGCATACCGGTTATAAAGCGCACATAATGACCTGCAAAGTAGGACATAAGAACCCGGCCCATCGGCCAATTAACGACGTTTACGCCTTTGATGTATCGTGAACCAATGGCAACATCGTGGTTTTCTTCGGCACAGGCGGCGTACAAGCGCACCAGATCTTCGGGGTTGTGGGAGAAGTCTGCGTCCATTTCAAACAGGTAAGTATAGCCTTCCTGTAAAGCCCATTTAAAGCCATGAATATAGGCAGTACCAAGTCCTAATTTACCCCGGCGCTCTAAAATATGTAACCTGTTGCCTAGTTCAATTTGGAGTTCCTTTACCTTCTGAGCCGTTCCGTCGGGGGAGCCATCATCTACAATAAGGATATCAAAGAATTTTGAAAGGCTGCAAACTTTTCGAATGATTGCCTCAATATTCTCAATTTCATTGTAGGTTGGTATGATAACGATGGAATCAGCCACGGGTATTCAGGTACTTTTAGGGTTTTAAATTAGGATAAAATTCAGTCAGAATTGGAGTTTGCTCTTCTGTGTTTTTGTAACAGTCCTCTATCAAAAACAATTCCAGAAATTCGTTAAGCAGGTATTATCGTTTGGTTGAATCAGCTTTTGCACGGGCTGCGAGCAGGGTATCGACGCGTTCATAAATACGGGTAAGGTAAAATGGATGCGAAGTATAGAAAGCATAGCTCTTGCGGTAAAGTGCGGTATCTACCTTGAATTTTTTCCAAATTTGATCCTGCAATTTTTCAAAAACAATCACCGACGAATCCAGCGAACGAAGTTGCATCTGTGTAACCCGTGCTTCTGCCATATGTACCTCCGACAAGATTTGCGCCATTTTCTCTTCTTCCAGTAAATCAGCCGGAGGTTTTTCTTCCGAATTACACGCCAACAGGCCAAGCACAAGCCCGGTGGTTTGTAGAATACGTTTCAGAGAATGTAAGCTTTGCGGCATGATCCTGTCAAATTATCTATATTTGTCTGCATGGTCTAACGTCACAAAGGTCGTGAATCTTTTGCACAACGGACAAATTCTATGTTTCAAGAGTTTTTAACAAAGCTTCGGCAGTACGAAATCCGCATCCGAAAAGCGGTCAACAGCGAGCGACAGGGCAACTTTCATTCGGTCTTTAAGGGTTCGGGGCTGGAATTTGATGACCTGCGGCTATACCAATATGGCGATGATGTGCGGACGATTGACTGGAACACCTCGGCCAAAGGGCATGGCACGTACATAAAAATTTTTAAGGAAGAAAAAGAACAGACCGTGTTCTTCATGGTTGATGTGAGCGCTTCTCAAAAAGTGGGTGATCAGGCCCGATTGAAAATTGATGCCGCCAAAGAAATTTGTGGAGTATTGGCTCTTTCGGCTATTCAGGAGGCAAGCCGGGTTGGATTGCTTTGTTTTTCGGATCAGAAAGAACGGTACATTCGCCCGTCTGACGGCATGAAACACGGCTACGGACTGATTTCTGAGTTGTTCAAACTCGTTCCTGAGTCTCCCCGAACGGACTTGTCGGCGGCAATCCTGCTTTCACTGAATGTCCTGAAAAGAAGAAGTCTCGTTTTTCTGATTTCTGACTTTATTGACACTAATTACGAGCATAACCTGAAAGCTTTGGCCCGTAAGCACGATCTGATCGTGATCCATATTCACGATCAACGCGAAACCAATTTGCCTCAGTTGGGTATTATCCCGATTTATGATGCCGAAAAAGACACCAAAGTGTGGGTCAATACCTCCTCACAAAGGTATCGGGTAGATATGTGGGAGCGTTTTCAGCGGCGGCGCGAAACGCTTGAAAAACTGTGCCGCCAAAATAAAGCCGATTATCTGTCACTCGATGCCGGAGAAGACTACGTACCTGTGCTGATCCGGCTGTTCCGGGTAAGGCGGTACGTAAGCGGAAGCAGTCGAACCTAAACAGATTTTGATCCAAAAATTTTTCAAAATATCATTTTTATAATTTGTTCACCTGTCTTTGTTTCTGATGTCGCTCAAAATTTCCCCTTCCTTCTGGTCTTTCCTGATTTGTCTGGGACTTTTGTGTACAAAAGTTGTTGCGGTTCATGGACAGGAGAAAGAAAATCTACCACAGGGGGTATTCCTGAACGATACGATTGTGGTAGGAAAGCCATTTTCATATGCATTCAGTTACCGACACGGAGCCGAAACCGAGGTTTTTTTTCCGGATTCTTCCTATGATTTTTCTCCATTTACGTTTCTTCATCAGGAATTTTACACCACCCGCACCGATACAAGCGGAAGCCTCGACAGCACGATTTACACCCTTGTGGCATTTGAGGTAAAACCCAGGCAAGTGCTGCGCCTTCCGGTGTACGTTTTGGCCGATGTAGACTGCACCGCCGTGTATACTGCACCCGACACGGTGTATTTGAAGCTGACATTGCCTGCCACGTCCCGGCCCGATACGCTGTCGCTGCTGCCCGAAACTGAGATCGGATTTTTGCAGCGTCAGTTCAACTATCCCGTGTTTCTGGCAGCCTTGCTGACGTTGGGGTTTGTGAGTTTTATCATTTACTGGTTGTTCGGAACGGGGATTCTCCGGCAGTGGCGGATTTTCCAGCTGCATCGGCGGCACAGCGAATTTGTCCGGGCGTTTAACCGCTTTAACCGTACGGCCCGCGAACGCGACAGTACGGTAGAGGCAGAAAAGGCGGTGGTTCTCTGGAAAAATTACCTGGAACGGGTGGAGAAAAAACCATTTGCTACCTACACCACGCGGGAAATTGTGGACAATATTCCGGACGAAGCGCTGGAAAACGCTCTGAAAGATATTGACCGGATTATTTATGGACAGGTAAAATCAGAGAAAATGGATCCGTCGCTGCAAGTGCTCAAAAATGTAGCGCAGCGCCTGTATCGGCAGCGAAGACTGGAAATTTCACGAAAAAATAAAGAGACAATCCAATAAATTAATAGCCTATGGAAGAGTGGATTTCCCTCCGGTGGTTTGGCTGGAATGTGCTGCGGACGTTTCATTGGGCGCATCCTTATTTTTTGTACGCCATTCCGGCCATTTTTGTGCTTTTCTGGTTACGCAATGTTTTTCACCGCCGCTCCCGGCAGTTTTTGGCCATCCCGTACGAGGCTACTGCCAACCGCGAAAACCTGCTGACCCGGCTGCGGTACGTGCAGCCCGTCTGTGTGGCGTTGGCTTTGCTGTGTATCCTGATGGCGCTGGCTCGCCCGCAGGTAATTACCGAGCGTACCGATCGTTTTTCGGAAGGAATTGATATTATGCTTTTGCTTGATATTTCGGATTCTATGTTGGAAAAAGATCTCAAACCCGACCGCCTGACCGCTGCCCGGCAAGTGGCCCGAAACTTCATCAGCGGACGGTTGCAGGATCGAATCGGCCTGATTATTTTTGCCGGAGAAGCGTATTCTTTATGTCCACTTACAACTGATTATGAACTGCTTTATGGGTTTTTGGATGAAATAAATGCCAACATGATTCGAACCGCCGGAACGGCAATTGGCAGCGCTCTGGCGGTGGGTGTAAACCGCATGCGGGAGTCCAAAAGTCAGAGTAAAGTGGCAATTTTAATCAGTGACGGCGATAATACTTCCGGCAATCTTGATCCGATTACAGCTGCCCGACTGGCCAAAGCCTTCGGTGTGCGCATCTACACTATTTCGGTAGGAAGTACCCGTAAACAGGCACTTAGAGACAGCCTGAACGGGCCGGGTGCGCAGGTGGATGAGGGAGAATTGCAGAAAATAGCCGCAGCCGGTGACGGAAAATATTTCAAAGCAACGGACAATACCATGCTTGGTACGGTGTTTACCCAAATAAATGCGCTCGAAAAAGTTCGATTCAGGAACGTCGTTTATCGGGACGTAAAGGATTACTATCGGGTATATTTGTACTGGGCCATGCTGCTGCTGCTCATTGCCCTCGCTACCAAAAGTACCTTCATGAGTAATATACTGGAAGATTAATGCTGCACTCCTATTATACAAAAGGGCTCATAGAAGCAGGCCTCGACGAAGTGGGAAGAGGATGCCTTGCCGGGCCGGTGGTGGCAGCGGCAGTAATTCTACCGCCCGATTTTACCCACCCGTTTCTGACTGACTCCAAGCAACTGACCAAAGCCCAGAGAATTCTATTGCGGGAAGAAATTACGCAAGCCGCCCTGTCATGGGCCGTAGCGGAGGTTTCGCCGCAGGAAATTGACAAAATCAATATTTTGAAAGCAAGTTTTCTGGCCATGCATCGGGCTGTGGAGCAACTTACAGTTCTTCCTGAACATCTTTTGGTTGATGGGAATCGGTTTACGCCCTATCCGCAAATTCCGCACACCTGCATCATCAAAGGCGATACCCTGTTCCTGTCGATTGCGGCGGCTTCCGTTTTGGCCAAAACCTATCGCGACGACCTGATGGAACGGCTTGCCGAAGATTTTCCCCACTATGGCTGGGAGAAAAACGTAGGTTACCCCACGTCTTTCCACCGAAACGCAATTTTGACGCATGGCATCACGAGCCATCATCGACTTAGCTTTCGCCTCACAGCCCGACCGTCGACGAGCGACTGTTGAGCCATTGGCGGACTATTTTTCTGGTAAATTCAACGGTTAGGCCGTAGAGAATATGGCCGCTAAATTCGCTCGTGGCAAACTTTAAGGGTTTATGCAGTGGCCACGGTTCGGTGTTGAGCATCGGTAGTACAGAGCCGTGCGTAGCTCCGTAAAGCGCTACACCCAACATACTGCCCATGCCCTTCTGTGCCTGTGGAAATGCCTCCGTAACACCGCCATACAAAGCGCCGATTCCGGTGCCAAATATCCAATGAGCCGATTGTTCAACGGCTGGCTTTTGGGATTCGGGCAGTACATGTCCGGTTGTTTCCTGCGTTACCCGTTCGGTCAGTACAACGGGAGGCGAGTCTATGGATGAGGGGCGGGAAGGGGCAACTTCCTCCCATATGGTTTTAATGGCTGTGCCAACAAGGCCTGCCACGGCCCCGGCCAGAATTCCTTTCCAGATAGCTTCATTCATTGTCTATACTTTTTTGAGATGAGTGGACTTTATAGAAAACAGGTCTGTTTTCTGAAACCTACTACCCTAAAAAAGTATGCCGAATAAGGCTGATTAAATTATTCTTTTGGTTTTTTGTAAAGTGGAACGGTGCTGCAGGGTTCGCCAAACATCAGGCTTTGCACCACCGGTTGCAGGCGCCGACTTATTTCGACATAAGCAGACGTAGGTACCGGAAATTTACTACACCCTTTTACGACGACTTTCTTAGCCCGGTAAAATTCAATATCCAATGCGGCAATAGCTTCGTCAAATAATTTTCGTTCCAGTTCTTCCAGACTTCCAAATACCAGGCAGTGCGCATACTGTTGCAGTTTTACGGCGAGCAGCATGTAGGCCCATGTAGGCACAATAGCGTCCTCACTACAAATGATCGCTACATTTTTATTTTGATAGGCGGTCCAGTCGTGGGTTTTCAAAAATTCCCGGAAATCTTTTTCGCGCAAAATTAACCCTTGAAAAAGGTTGTCTTTTAAGTCATACACCACACGTTCGCCGGGGTGGTAGTATTCTTCGAGGTCTAGCGAAAGCAGGCTACTCCCTGCTACACGATTGATGATTTCTTCGGTTTCCATATATTTTTCGGACAGTCAGTTCATACGATCAATACCCGGAAAACACAGCCGCTTTTAGAAATGTTCGGAAAAGAAAGAGTTTTGGAAGCAAAAGAATTGCGTCAATCGGGAAGAATCATTTTCTTACGGGGCTTGGTGCCCATAAAATCTTTGAGGTAGTACGGCTCAAACGAAGCAACGTCTTCAAACTGTTGCTGCTGAAAAGCCTCCGTAGCCAATGGGCCAATGGTACGGGCAGAGGGCTGAATTTCTACCGAAGGGAAAAAGGCCTGAGGGTGTACACTCAGCCCGGCTTTGGCTTTGTGTGCGCCGTCGCCAAAAAAAATGATGGGCTGCTGCGTATTCAGTACGTCGATGATGGAAAGTTCGTCCAAAATAACGGCCTGCGTAGGCATCACAGTTTGCAAATCGGTGTCGTATACGGCAGCATACACTTCCATCCGCCGGGCGTCGATCATGGGACAAAATAAATAGTTGGCAGGATACAAGGGGGCAAGTTGTGCAGCCATGCCCATCAGCGTCGGAATGCCGATCAGGGGTTTGTCCAGAGCGTAGCATAATCCTTTGGCCGTCGAAACACCCACCCGCAATCCTGTATACGAGCCCGGCCCTTTGGCGACGGCTATGGCGTCCAGTGCCTGAAGAGTGTACCCGGCCTGTTCCACCACATTTTTAATCAACGTGGTAAGCATCGACGACGAAGAGCGCTCCGTGTGTAATTCGTAGGCAGCAAGCAGCAGGCCGTTGGCATGCAGTGCCACTGAGCAGCCACGGATGGAGGTATCTAAACTGAGAATGAGCATGGAATATAAAAAATCGGTTGCTGCCTGCGGGCACCAACCGATTCGTAAGGAGTTCTTATTTAGGAGATTTCAGGAGATTGTTGTACTTGGTCATGTCTTTAAAAAGATCCAAAGCCGCCTTTATTTCGGGGTCATTGGAAAACGACGCTTCCTTCATTCCTTTTTCGAGGTAGTAATGTTTAACAATTTCTTCTTCCAGCAGCGCCTTGATTTCTGTTTTGCGCAGTTGCAGGTCGTTGTCTTTGTTGTGTGAAAGCTTGGCCTGCAAGGCTTTGAACTGCTCCTGAATATTCCCGAAAGACTGTTCTTTTTTGGCGGATGCTTCCAGCGTAGCCAGGTCTTTTTCTACCTGCGTGGTGTAGTCATATTCTTTGTCATCGAGCCATTTTACAAACGCCTGATACTCGGCGTCCGTAAGAGAAAATTCGCGAGCGGGCTTAATAGCAGGATGTTCAAAATGGTATTTAACAGCATAGTCAAAAAACAACCGGTTACGCACAAGCGCAATTGCCAACGGCGAATAGGTAGCTTTTTCAGTCAGAATATCAGGCAAAACCCCGCCACCGTCATATACCACCCGTCCGTTTTTGGTAGTAAATGCCGTCATCAGCGAATCGGGCACCTTCCCCACACTGCCATCCTCGTTGCGGTGGCTGTAATCAATCGCCTGAATGCATCGTCCGCTCGGAATGTAATACTTGGCCGTCGTAACCTTCATTTTGGTGTTATACGAAAGATCCCGCGTGGTTTGAACGAGCCCCTTGCCGTAGGTTCTTTGCCCAATGAGCACACCCCGGTCGTAATCCTGAATCACACCCGAAACGATTTCGGCTGCCGAAGCACTGCGATTGTTGGTCAGTACCGCAATCGGAATTTCGGTATCCAATGCCGGATTATAGGCCGAATAGGTTTTGTTCCATTCGGTTACTTTTCCTTTGGTAGAAACAATTTCTTCACCTTTGGGTATAAATACGTTTGATATTTCGATAGCCATGTTGAGCAATCCGCCGGGGTTTTCGCGGACGTCAAGCACGAGCTTTTTCATGCCTTTCCCTTTCAATTCCTGAAATGCATTCCGAACTTCGCGGGAGGCAGTGGCCGTAAAATCTTTCAGGTCGATGTAGCCTACTTCGTCAGAAATCATGCCGTAGTAGGGCACATTCGTTACCTTCACCACGTCCCGGCTGACCGGAATTTCGAGTGGTTTTTGGGAGCCAAAACGTTTAATTGTCAGCTTTACGGTTGAGTTGGTTTGTCCGCGCAGAAGTTTTCCGGGATCAGAATCAGCAAGCGTAGAGAGATCGATTCCATCAATTTTCATAATTTCATCTCCCAGCTGCAAGCCCGCTTTCTGCGCAGGGGTATCTTCATACACCATCATGATAATGTGTTTGTTATCAGCAGAATTAACGAGTGCCCCAATGCCGTTGTACTTTCCGGTAGTCATCGTCATGTAGTCCTCAATATCATCTTCGGCATAGTAAACCGTATACGGATCGAGGTTTTTTAGCATTCCATCAATGCTGTTTTTGATGAGCCGGTTGGGGTTAATTTCGTCTACATAGTAAGCGTTCAATTCTTTGAACAGGGTGGCATAAATATCCAAATTGCGCGCTATTTCAAACAGACGGTCGTCCTGCCGGAAAGAAAAAAACACGAGCCCGGCCACAACCGGAATGGCAAGCCAAAATGATCGGAAGTACTTTTTCATGGATTAGCTAAAAGGTATAAATGAGCGCAGGTAGGTATCAGACTACTCACGGGTAGGCGAGGGATGAGGTATTGTTGCCAATTTTTGCAAAATCTTAATCATCGCTTTGTCAATAACGTCGTAAGCAGTTTTTTCTTTTGCAAGATACAAAAAAGCAACGGAAGCCGGAGGCGTACGTTCAGGATTGGCCAGGAAAACAGCTTTGTGAAGGCGGTAGGCTTCGCGGCAGCGCCGGCGAATGAGGTTACGGTCAACGGCTTTTTTGAAATTCCGTTTGGAAACCGAAAAAAGTACCTGTGGAAGCACAGGTACGGCGGTAGGGGCCTCGTACAGATAAAGCACCCTAAAAGGAAAGAGGTAGAACGTGTGCACCTCCGTACTACCTCTTTTAAAAAGCCTGTCAATCGTTTGACGACTGCTCAAGCGTTCGTCTTTCTTAAAAGTTTGTTTCAAGAGTTATCAATAGGTAGAGTGCCCGTTGTAAAGTCGTGTCAAGAGAACTCAACAAACGGTCCAACTATCCAAACTTACAAACTTAAAATTATTGCTTGTGACGCTTTTCGTCGGATACAGTCAGTTTCCAGCGACCTTTCTTGCGACGAGCAGTTACGACCTTGCGACCGTTTGCAGTAGACATCCTTTCGCGGAAGCCATGCTTATTTCTTCTCTTCCGATTTGAAGGTTGGTATGTACGTTTCATCTCATTATCAAAATTATAGCTATAAAAATTCCTCTATTTCTGATTTGGGTCTGCAAAGGTAGGTAATTTTTAAGAAGGATGCCAAATACATTTGAATATTTTACCTGCTATGGCACGGATGTTTTTTACGATAGGCCTTTGCCTGCCTGCGTGTTAGGTTTTGGGATAGGAAAGGCAAACTAAAAGAGCGAATTTTGGGTTTCATTTCAGATAGGGCTTTTTCTAACCCAGCCCCGCCGTACGTTCGTTTTATGATCAATCAACCCGAACTTCCCGAAGAGAAGCTTCTTTTTGATGAACTCGATCCCCGCCAATACATCCTCATTAAGGGTGCTCGTGTTCATAACCTTAAAAATATTGATGTAGCTATTCCCCGCAACAAGTTGGTGGTGATTACGGGCCTGTCGGGCTCCGGCAAATCGTCGCTTGCTTTTGATACGCTGTTTGCCGAAGGGCAACGCATGTACGTGGAAAGTCTCAGCAGCTACGCCCGGCAGTTTTTGGGCCGCATGGAAAAACCGGAGGTGGAGTACATTAAAGGAGTATCGCCCGCAATCGCCATTGAGCAAAAGGTCAATACCCGCAATCCTCGCTCCACGGTGGGCACCACTACCGAAATCTACGATTACCTCAAACTGCTTTTTGCACGTACAGGTGTGACTTATTCGCCGGTTTCGGGAGAAATTGTGCGTAAAGATACCGTGACCGACGTGGTCGATTATATGCTCACGCATCCGGTCGAAACCCGCGTGCTTGTGTTGGCACCGCTGCTCGTTCGCGAGGGCCGCAGCCGAAGGGAAGAACTGACGATTCTGCTTTCCAAAGGCTATAACCGTGTGGTGAGGCAGGGCGAAACTGTGTACATTGAAGATGTGCTGACCGAAGAAACCGATGCAGCCGATGCCGACGAATGGTTTATTCTGATTGACCGTGCCACGGTTCAGCATGACGATGAGGATACGCAGTATCGACTGTCGGATTCGGTTCAAACGGCTTTTTTTGAAGGAGAAGGCATTTGTATTATTGAAATTTCGGGAGGTGAGCGACGGGTGTTCTCTGATAAATTTGAACTCGACGGCATTCGGTTTGAAGAGCCGGGAGTTAATCTTTTTAGTTTTAATAATCCCTACGGTGCATGTAAGCGCTGTGAAGGGTTCGGAAAAGTGCTGGGACTGGATCCCGACCTGGTGATTCCCGATAAATCGTTATCCGTTTTTGAAGGAGCGATTGCCCCCTGGCGCACCGAAAAAATGAGCGAATGGCTCAAACCACTGCTTCGCAACGGCATCCGGTTCGACTTCCCGATTCATCGTCCCTATAAAGATTTGAGTAAAGCGGAGAAAGAACTGCTTTGGACGGGAAATTCCTTTTTTAAAGGGCTAAATGATTTCTTTGAAGAACTCGAAACGCAAACCCACAAAGTACAATACCGTGTGATGTTGTCGCGCTACCGCGGCCGCACTACCTGCCCGGATTGCCGGGGTTCAAGGCTCCGCAAAGATGCCGCCTATGTCAAAGTAGGCGGGGCATCTATCACCGATTTGGTGCTGAAACCCATCACCGAAGTCCTGACCTTTTTTGAAGAACTCGTCCTGACCGAACACGAACAGCAGGTTTCCAAACGAATTTTGATTGAAATCAAAAATCGGTTGGATTACATGGTTCGGGTGGGATTGGGCTACCTCACGCTCAACCGCCTCACTAATTCGCTTTCGGGTGGTGAGTTTCAGCGAATTAAACTTGCTACCTCGCTCGGCAGTGCGTTGGTGGGCTCTATGTATATTCTGGACGAACCCAGCATTGGCCTGCACCCGCGCGACACCCGTCGGCTGGTAGGTGTACTGGAAGCGCTTCGTGACATGGGCAACACGGTCATTGTGGTGGAGCACGAAGAAGAAGTAATGCACGCGGCCGATCAGATTATCGACATTGGGCCCGAGGCAGGTACCAAGGGTGGGCACGTGATGTTTCAGGGAAATTGGGAAGAAATCAAAGTGCAGGGCGGACTGTCGGTTCGTGAGCTGGGACATTCGTATACGCTGGACTTTTTGCTGGGTCAGGATTCTATTCCGGTGCCTGAGTTCCGTCGTACGTCCACGTATTTTCTGGAAATGAAAGGTGCTTCGGAAAATAACCTGAAAGATGTAAGCGTGCGTTTTCCGTTGGGTGTGCTCAACGTTGTGACGGGCGTGAGTGGTTCCGGTAAATCAACGCTGATTCGTAAACTCCTGTACCCGGCCCTGATGCGTGCCCGTGGGGAATACAACGATGAGGTAGGAAAATTTGATGAGCTTTCGGGTAGCCTGGACCGCATCGAATCCGTCGAGATGATTGACCAGAATCCTATCGGAAAATCCTCCCGTTCCAATCCTGTAACGTACATTAAAGCCTACGATCACATCCGGCAGATGATGGCGGATCTGCCCGTAGCCAAAGCCCGTGGCTACAAGCCGTCGCACTTTTCGTTCAATGTAGACGGCGGGCGCTGCGAGGTTTGTCAGGGCGAAGGTCAGGTAAAAATCGAAATGCAGTTTATGGCCGATATTTACCTCAAATGCGAAGGCTGTGGCGGCAGGCGGTTCAAGCAGGAAGTGCTGGATGTGAAGTACAATGGAAAAGATATTGCCGATATTCTGGACATGACCGTAGATGACTCCATCGCATTTTTCAGAGGCTCAGAAGATCGTCTGGTTGAAAAACTATTGCCTTTGCAGGAAGTAGGGCTAGGCTACGTTACGCTGGGGCAGTCGTCCAATACGCTTTCTGGTGGCGAAGCGCAGCGGGTCAAGTTGGCGTCCTTTTTGGGCAAAGGCAGTTCGGGCAAAGGGAAAACACTTTTTATCTTTGATGAACCCACCACCGGCCTGCATTTTCACGACATAAAAAAATTATTGAAAGCCATCAATGCGCTTGTGAATCAGGGAGATAGCGTCATTATTATTGAACATAATATGGAAGTAATCAAATGTGCCGACTGGATCGTGGACCTCGGTCCGGAAGGAGGCGATGGCGGTGGATATATTACCTTCGCCGGCACACCCGAGCAGATGATTCTTCTGGAAAATAACTTTACTGCTGACTTCCTGAAAGGAAAATTGCCCGCCTGAAAGGAGTACCTGCTGTGAGTAAAGTAGCCGTTTTTTGGTCTTATGTAGGCAAAAACTAACTATTTGCCTACGCATGAAATTGTATCGTACCCATCATGGCATTCTTTTAGAAAAAGAAGACCAATACTATCGCCTGCACGAGACCAACTGGGATGCGGTTGTGAACCGTGACAACCTCTACGACTGGCTCGTAACCCAAACCGAAAGCCTGCTGCTTTTGCCCTTTACCGACGCCCTGCCGATGCCTGAGCTGCTGCCCCCCGTGGGCACGCAGGAGTTGTGGGCTTCGGGTGTCACCTACTTCCGCAGCCGCGAGGCTCGTATGGAAGAATCCGAAAAAGCGGGCGGCGGGAGCTTTTATGACCGCGTATACTCAGCCGACCGCCCCGAGCTTTTCTTTAAATCCAATGCGTGGCGCGTCGTCGGCGATTCGGGGCAGGTGCGTATCCGCAAAGATTCGGGCTGGGATGTGCCTGAACCTGAGCTTACGCTTTTTGCTACTTCTTCGGGCACCTTAGTAGGCTACACGATTGGCAACGACATGAGTTCCCGGAGCATCGAGGGTGAAAATCCGCTGTATTTGCCGCAGGCCAAGTCATACGACGGCAGCGCTGCTTTGGGGCCGTGCCTGTACGTGCCGGCCGAGCCGCTCTCTCCTCAAACCGAAATCAGTATTGCCATTATACGTGATGGAGAAGAGGTATTTGGCAATACCGTCGAACTGTCGCAGATGAAGCGTCAGCCGCAGGAGTTGCTGGGATACCTGTTTCGGGAAATGAGTTTTCCGCAAGGCGTATACCTGATGACCGGCACGGGAATTATCCCTCCCACTGATTTTACGCTGCAATCGGGCGACAAGATCTTTATTACCATCGAACCCATCGGGACTTTGGTCAATACGGTGGCGTGATGGGTCTTTTAGTCTGATTTTATTCTTCCCTGCCAGTTGTGTGATGACTGGCGGGGAATTTTGATTAAAGCAAAAGTGACGGACGTTTAGTCGTTTCGTATACAGGTTTAATCGTCAATTAGAAACTCCCATGACCACAATAAAAGCATTACAGGGTGCGAGTCATTATAGCGTAGGAATAGTAGTGTATGGAATTGTCTTGCTGTATCCGCAGGGAACGCTGCTCGAAATACAACTTTTAATTATCCTTATTACAGCGGGTTTGATTTTAATCAGTCATTCAGTAACTCGCCTTCACAAGTGGTTTGATTTCGCAACTCTTGTAAATCTTTTATTGGTACTTCCCGTTATTGTGTACTTAACTTTTAACAGAGTTGATCCAGATATTTTTAATAAATTCCTACTTTCAATTTTTATAGTGAGTATTCTATCAAAACTATCCGTTTACGTACTCAACCGAGCAGGATTTGTCGTTGAAAATGAAGAACTTACGCAGCTCCATCTACAAAAAATAGCACATTGGCTGCTGGCATGGGCTGGCCTATCGAGCCTTTTGGCCACATTAATCTATTGGTGTATCAAAGCATTGTTTCCTGAGGCATTCTTTTGACTTTGGTCACTCAAAAGCTCCACAAAAAAAGTCAGCTCCTGCAAACTTAATGCAGAAGCTGACTTTACAAATGATTGAGGGAAATTCCTATTTCTTAACCATCCGCTTCCAGGTGTCGGTACGGCCAAACAGTGATACGCCAATATAGCCGCGGCCTTCCAATACATTCAGGTTTTTGGTAGAGATCGTAGCCTCAAACGAATACGTAGAGCCATTGTTAGGGTCATAGATCGTTCCTTCTCCCCAGGTAAGCTCATTCTTTGAGCCTGTAAATTCCACACCCTTCATGATTACCAACCCTTTGCGCGGATTCTTGCGTTGGCCTTCTTCCGGATTATTCTTGTCAAGCTTCGGTTGCCCTGTATCCGGGTCGTTAGGTTCTTTCAGCCAGATAACACGCCCATAGTATTTTTTGGGATCTTCTCCGGCGGCTTCTTTTCCTTTATAAATCTGAACAACAGATTGTCCATTGCTTGGCTGCCAATTGCCCACGATAATATCGGACGGGTTGTCAAGGCTTTGCGCGGTAGCTGTGGTGAGTGTGCAAAAAAGTACCGCACAGGCGGCAAACAGTATTTTGGAAATGTTCATAGTCGGGTTGATTTTAAGTGTATTAAAAAAATAATTAAGGGATTTTAACTATGGACTGACCAGGTTCAGACCAATCCGAAAGTACAACGGCATGCCCATTCGGTTGGATATAAAGGCGTCGGCATTTTCTTTCGGGGCCAGATCGTAGCGATACATCGGGCGCACACCTGCCTGAATATTGAACCAGATAAAATCAGTCAGACTTTTGTCCCAGGATACCCGGGCGCGAATCTCAGATTTTCTGAGTTCCATTTGCGAAAATCCGTAGGTAGTGTTGCTGTTGGGTGCTGACTGTACGTGGTAACTCTGCCCTTCGAGTTCATAGCCAAACATCAGCATGGATTTGGTCGAGAAGTTATAGCGGGCATGCCCACGAGCGGGTAGCAGCAATTCCATTCCCCAGCGGTCGTTAAAGGTTCTGTTCCAGAGCAGCACCGGTATGTGCAATACCCTGCCCCCCCGGTACGTGCGCGTAACTCCCAACCCGAAGTTCCGGTTATCGTCGTATTTCCAGCCATAGATAGCGGTCGCGCTGTATTTCATTAGTCCAAAGTCCGGCTTAATAGTGCCAAAGTTGTAGTTGCCGTTCAGGGCGGCTTCTGCCTGAAAAATCAGAAAGTGTTTTTCGTCTAATGGTTTAAAAATCAGGGTTCCAAGGGTACTGGTGCGGAGTGGATGACGGGCATGATTGAGGGCAATCTGATGACCCGGGCTAACGGTAGACTCTTCAATGTCGTAGCGGCTTTCCCAATAGGAAGCCGTTAAATTAACGATTATATTGTTTTTGGATATGAGCGGGATGTTGGAGTCCAGCCGTAAGCCGCTGTTGCGATTGACAGACGCATCGTAAGGCGAATACCTGGCCGCTTCTGTGGCGCCCAAGCCCTCAGCGGCTTGGGATGACATGGTGTACCCTGCCAGGTAATCAAAACTGATACCGACCAGACGGGTGGGGCTGAGGTTCGTGATTTTGTTGGTACAAAAGCGCTTTATGGGTGTTTCGTCGGCCATTTCAAAGGCATCAGGATCAAAATCATCGTCGTCAGTTTGAGCGAAAAGCCCATAGGGTAACGCCATACTCAACAAAATCGCAATCAGACATTTCCGACATTTAGAGAAAGAAATAAAAGGCATGTGATGAAGGGGTTTTTTGAATGAATTGGTGCAAAAATATAAAATAAACAATTCGGTCAACATCAAAGTGGTAATTAGACTTGAGGTCGGTAACAGCCGTGTGGATGAGTGTGCGTTAGCGGCAGCCGCTGCAGCATTTACTCTGAGTTGATCCCCGGCAGCTGATTTTTAAAAAGCTCAAATTTTTGTGAAAAATAGCAGTCTTTGGCCCAGCTGAATACTATATGCCGATTTGTCGGATAATTTCTGAGTGGTTGTTTCATGAGTAGTCAAAGTTTTCTTAATCTTGTGCTTCTTAATTATTCCTAACCAAAAAGAAAAACATAATACGTGGAAAACTGGCTTTCAAATAAATCCATTGTGGTGGTAGGTGGCACAACCGGGCTCGGATTCTCGGCGGCCAAGGCGTTTGTAAACCATGGAGCGAATGTGGTAGTGGTGGGGCGAAATCCGGAAAGTTGCTTAATGGCCGAGGTGGATTTGGGCTATCAGGCGCGAGCCAAGCAGGGCGATGCCACGCAACCCCAAACCGCACTGGACGCTATTCAGCTTTGTATTCGTGAATTTGGCAGTTTCGACGGGCTCTACCATGTAGCTGGTGGCAGCGGACGAAAATATGGCGACGGCCCGCTGCATGAGCTTACGCTCGACGGCTGGAACACCACCCTGAATCTGAACCTGACCGCCATGATGCTGTCCAATCAGGCAGCAATTCGGACCTTTCTGGGAATGAATCGTGGAGGCGTGATCCTGAATATGGGTTCTGTACTAGGCAACTCACCCTCGCCTCTGCATTTTACGACGCATGCCTACGCTGCCGCAAAAGCAGCTGTGGTAGGCTTTTCAAAGTCTACGGCGGCCTATTATGCCAAAAATAACATCCGGATCAACGTGCTGGCACCCGCTTTGGTCGATACGCCGATGGCACAGCGGGCCGCTCAGGATGAAACTATTAAGGAATTTATAAAAACAAAACAGCCTCTCGACGGCGGTAGAATCGGCCTGGCGACAGATCTGGACGGAGCGGCGGTTTACTTTATGTCTGATTTTGCCCGCTTCACCACCGGACAGGTACTGAATGTGGACGGAGGCTGGAGCATTGCCGAAGGCCAATATTAAGCAGGTATGAGCATTTAGCGGTTAGCCTGCATGTGATTGATTATTTATCTGATAATTAAATAGATGAGTAAGCTAATTGCTAAATGTTCACAACTACTCAGGTACCGTCTCGCTGAAAATATTTATGTACTGCCACCTATAAAACGCCCGGCCAAACCGGGCTCTTACGGCTAACCTTATGGTTTTTATCGGTATAGATTTAGGAGGAACCAACATCAAAGGCGTTCTGGTCAATGAGCTGGGGGAGGTGCTCAAACAGCATTATATTCCTACCAAAGACGACCCGGACGGGCTGTGGCGTGGCAATGTCCTGAGCATGGTGCGTTATTTTCAGAACTATTGGCAGCAGCCTATTGCCGCCGTTGGGTTGTCGGCTCCGGGCTTACCGGATGTATCCAACCAATGCATCTCCTTTTTGCCCAACCGCCTGCCGGGTCTCGAAAACTTCGTGTGGGCCGACTACCTGGGTCTGCCGACTTCGGTTGTAAATGACGCCCACGCGGCGCTCATGGCCGAAACTTCTTTTGGCGCTGCCAAAAATTACCAGCATGTGGTGCTTCTTACGCTAGGTACAGGCGTTGGCGGTGGAATTCTGATTCATGGCAAACTCTATCAGGGATTATCCCAAATGGCGGGTCACCTGGGCCACATCACCGTCAACGCAACGGACGACGAGTGCAGCATTGCGGGCCTGCCCGGCAGCCTTGAATACGCTATTGGGAACTATTCCATCGAACGCCGGAGCCGCGGACGATTTACCTCTACCTGGGAGCTCGTAGAAGCCTACCGGGCGGGCGATGTGTTTGCTACTTACCTGTGGCTCAACTCTGTCCGTTCGCTGGCGGTGGCGCTTTGCTCCATAGTTAATGCCCTGTCGCCAGAGTGTATCGTGCTAGCCAGGGGCATAACATTAGCTGATGACGCCCTTTTTGAACCCTTGCGTCAATTCATGGATATTTACGAATGGCGCCCCGGCGGCAAAAGTACACCGCTCGTTCAGGCCCACTTTGGCGATATGGCCGGGGCAATTGGCGCGGCTGGCTTTGCTTTGCAACGAAACGTGTAAGGCTCAGCGAATATAGGCTTGCCGTTTTTTGTAGAAAGGTGTGGTCAAAACCTACGGTAGATTTCTGCGTTTCCTGGCTCTTTACTTACTAATAAGTTTACTAAAAATGATACTCCGTATTGGTGCTTACCTGAGCTTACTGCTCCTTACTTTTCCGGCATGGGCGCAGGAAAAACTTCCGGCTGCGTTTGACCGTTTTTTTGAGCAGGCCGGGTTTATGGGCAGTTTTACTCTGTATGATCTTCAAAAAAATACCTACTATACGACGAATTTGAATGATTTTGAAAAATTAACTTCACCGGCTTCTACGTTCAAAATTCCCAATTCGCTGATTGCCCTCGAAACAAAAGTGGTGCGCGACCAATACGAGGTGCTGCCCTGGGACGGAACGGCCAAGTGGCTCAAAACCTGGGAGAAAGATCATGACATGGTGCAGGCTTACAAGAATTCGACGGTCTGGTTTTATCAGGAAATGGCCCGGCGCATCGGAGAGAAAAAGTATACGGATTTTCTGAAAAAATTCGACTACGGCAATCAGGATATCAGCAGTGGTCTGACGACCTTTTGGCTGGGCGAGAGCCTGCGTATATCTCCCAAAAATCAACTGGATTTTTTGAAAAAACTACATCTTGAAACCTTTCCATTAAGTCCGCGAACTTACCAAATCGGCAAGGAGCTGATGATTGAAGAAAAAACAGACACCTATGTGTTGCGCGCCAAAACCGGCTGGGCCGATACGAAACCTACGCACACCGGCTGGTATGTGGGCTATATAGAAACCAAAGGGAATGTCTATTTTTTTGCCACCCGTTTATATCAGCCTGACGCCGCCCGAAAAGATAATTTTGGCACTGCCCGCAAGAGCATTACCCGTTCTATTTTAACTGAATTAGCTATTTTGTAAAAAAATCGTATGGATGTAATTCAAGACTACCTTACCAAATGCAGTACGATTATTCGGGTGGTTGAACAACAATCGGCAACGATTCGTGAGGCAGCCGGCTGGTTTGCCGATACGATTTTGGCCGGACGAATGGTCCACGTATTTGGGAGCGGACACAGCCGCATCATGGTGGAAGAAATGTGGCCGCGCTACGGTTCTTTTCCGGGCTTTAATCCCATCGTGGAATTGTCGCTTACGTTTCATAACCTCGTGGTGGGTGCGAACGGACAGCGGCAGGCTATGTTTCTGGAAAATGTACCCGGACTTGCCGAACGCATCCTGCGTAATTTTGATCTTTCGGAGCAGGACACGGCCCTCATCGTTTCGTCGAGCGGCTGCAATGTGGTGCCGATCGAAATGGCCGAATTGTTTCAGCAGAAAGGGATAAAAGTAGTCGCCCTGCTTACGCGAGAACACTCCGAACAAAGTACCTCCAAACGAACCGACGGTAAAAAATTAAGCGATTTTGCGGATTGTATTCTGGATACAGGCGCGCCCGTGGGCGATGCCATGGTGCGGGTGCCGGGCCTCGATACGCCCGTAGCGCCCGGCAGTACCGTGGGCGGCGCGTTGCTCATCAACTGTTTGAAAGTAGAGGTAGCCCGACTACTTACCGAAGCCGGACAGCCTCCCAAGGTACTCAGTGCCGGGGTGGTGGTGGGGGCCGAAAAAGCCGTTGAGCTTTTTGAAGCCGCCTACGACGAACATGCGCACCGCCTTGCCCGGTTGTATCAGCACGTTGGAAAGTAGTACGCTGCTGTTTTTTTTCTAACTCTTTATAAGAAAGATATTTATGCAACCAATACCTGTCAAAACTACCGTTGTGGGCTCAATGCCATTTCCAGGATGGCTCGAATTTGCGAGTGGACATCTGGACAAACTGGGTCCCTCGGATCTGTCCGAAATGATAGATGATGCCGTGGTTGCGGCTATTCATGATCAGGTAACGGCTGGCCTCGATGTGATTACGGACGGAGAACAAACCCGTCTTGATTTTAATCTTTCGTTTTATGGGTTTATTGAAGGCATTCAAAATGACGCTTCCGAAACCCGGGTATTTGGTCCGCCGGCGCATGATCAGCGCGGCAAAAACAGCATTGTGTCGCTTCTATCCGCGCCCAAAGGACTGGGTGTGGTGGAAGAATACCTCCGCCTGAAACGACTGGCGCCCGAAGGCCAACGCGTCAAAATGTCGATTCCGGGGCCGTATACGCTGGCCGGAAGGCTCAATCCTGGGACTTTTTACAAAGATCGCTGGGAAGTGACCGAAGCGCTGCTGCCGCTCGTAAGCCGCGAAATTGAAGCATTGGTAGCGCTGGGGTGTCCCGAAATCTGTATCGACGAACCTTCCATGAGTTGTTATGCGTACCGCGAGGATACCAAGCGGTTTGTTGATATTTTTAACCGCACCGTTGCACCCGGAGTGGGCCGCACCCGTTTGTCGATGCACCTGTGTTTTGGTAATTACAAAGGGCGTTCGGTAGGTAAAAAAACGATTGCGCCCATGTTGCCCGATTTTATGGATATGACTGTGGATGAGCTGCATTCAGAAATGGCCATCCTGAATTTTGCCGAAGTACATTTGCTCGAACGCTTTGCCGAACGGTTTGACGTGGCCGTTGGCGTAATTGATGTGAAAAGCTACTACATCGAAACCCCGGCAGATGTGGAAGAACGAATCCGGAAAGTACTTCCTTTTGTGCCTGCCGAAAAACTGGCCGTAGCGCCCGACTGTGGGCTGAGCCAAACTGCTCGCTGGGCTACCCGGCTCAAACTGAAAGCGATGTGTGACGGGGCAAAACTCGTTCGGGGAAGTTTATAAAATATAGCCAGGATTTTTACGGAAAAAGCGTCGTTTCAAGCAAGGCGAAACGACGCTTTTTTCTGTAAATAAGTTAGCAATCGGGCAATCATGATTACTGCTGCAAGCAATCAATTGTATGATAATCAATTGATTGAATATACTAAAAGCTAAGAAGCTAATCGCTAACAGCTCTTTTTATTTAAAACCCAAAAAGCCCGCCCGATTTCTTGCTTCGTGAGGTAGTGGACTTTCCGAATAGCATCCCGAATACGCCCCGTACCACTTCCCGTCCGATTTGCTTGGCGAGGGGCGACGCAAGTGCTTCTTCAAACATCCCTTTTTCTTCCCGAACGGCTGCTTTGCGGGGCGCTGCCTTGGCGGCGGCTTTGGCTTCTTCGGCCTGTTGCTGCGCGCGGGCGGTTTCTTCCATGCGACGGCTCAGAATTTCGTAGGCACTTTCCGGATCAATAGGGTCTTTATATTTTTTGTACACATCCGATGCCCGCACGTGCTGCTCGTAGTCGCTTGTGGTAAGCGGTCCCATGATGGAGCGCGGCGGAACGAGGTGCGTGGCAGCTACTTCGGTAGGAATCCCTTTTTCGTTCAGCACCGTGATGAGCGCCTGCCCGATTCCGAGGGTGGTCAGTACCTGATCTATTTCGTAAAAGTCAGAACGGGGATACGTTTTTACCGTCTTTTTGAGCCCTTCGGCGTCTTTGGGAGTAAAGGCACGCAGGACATGCTGTACCCTATTTCCAAGTTGCGATAGTACGCTGTCGGGAATATCCTGCGCCATTTGCGTACAAAAGAAAATTCCCACACCCTTGGAACGAATGAGTCGCACCACTTTTTCAATTTGTTCCATAAATGCCTTGGGGGCATCGTTAAAGAGCAAATGTGCTTCATCCAGAAAAAATACAAGCTTGGGTTTGTCCAGGTCGCCGGCTTCGGGAAGGGTTTGGTACAATTCGGCCAACAGGCTGAGCATGAAGGTAGAAAAGAGTGCCGGCTTGTCCTGAACGTCCGACACGTTGAGCAGGCTTATGACCCCACGACCGTCCACACGATTAATCAGATCATCAATGTCAAACGATTTTTCACCGAAAATACTTGCCATACCCTGCTGCTCGACGGCCACAATTTTCCGGAGAATTGTACCCGCAGAAGCTGATGAAATACTTCCGTAGTCAGCCTTGATTTCGGCGGCTCCTGCACCTTCTGACAGATACGCCAACACCTTTTTCAGATCGTTCAGATCAATCATTGGGAGCTGCTTATCATCGGCATATTTAAATAAAATAGACAAAACACCCGATTGAGTATCGTTCAGATCCAGAATTTTAGCTAACAGCGCCGGGCCAAATTCCAGAATTGTAGCCCGCATCTGCGCGCCAAGATTCCCGCTCAGGGAGTAAAGTTCAATGGGAAAAGCGTCCGGTTTGAAACTCATGCCAAGGGCTGTGGCGCGTTCTTCAAGGCGGGCGTTGGTAGTACCGGCCTGCGCCATTCCTGACAAATCACCTTTGATGTCGGACATAAATACAGGCACTCCGGCGTCGGAGAGTTGCTCGGCGAGGACCTGCAACGTACGGGTTTTACCAGAACCTGTGGCACCCGCAATGAGCCCGTGGCGGTTCATCATCCGCAGCGGGATGGTCACGCGGGCGTCAGTTACAACCTCGCCATCAAGTATTCCTGAGCCGAGATGAATGCCCGGCAGGGTAGTGCTATACGACTTTTGAATAGCTTCAATAAATTTTTCTTTGTGTGTCACAGTGTGCGAAAGGGTTTAATGAATACCGAAAAATTTAGTCAAAAATAGAAATTTTGTTTACATTCCAATTCCTTTGAAAGGCGTAGATTCAGAAACTTAGGAAACGGCTTCCCTATTTCGGGCTGTGCCGAAGGCAGGTTAGTTCTGTGTTTGCACTATTTTTTGAATATTATGTAATTTATTTATTCAGGTAAAATATTTTCTATTTTTTTATAAAGACCGAATAGTATTTTGTTTTTTCAGAATACTATTTTTAGAAATTTTGAGCATATTCGAAAATTACAAATCTTTAAGTACTATGCTGAGCCGCGTTGCAAACTCAATTTACTGGATGAACCGCTACATGGAGCGGGTAGAAAACTACGCCCGTTTTGTGGGAGTGAATTTTAATATGGCCCTGGACCTGCCTCCCGACGTGGACGAGCAGTGGGAGCCCCTTCTTACCGCCACGGCTGACAATTTTCTGTTTTATGAATTTTATGAAAAAGCAACCCGGGAAGACGTTATCTATTTTATGACATTTGACAAGCGCAATCCAAATTCGATTGTGAGTTGTCTGTATGAAGCGCGCGAAAATGCCCGTACGATTCGCGAAACGATCTCGAAAGAAATGTGGGAGAGTATCAATAGTTTTTACCTGATGCTCCGCGAAACCTCCCCCGATAATTTCCGTAACCTGGATTTGATGCAGGAGTTTTTTGCCGAAATCAAACGCAGGTGTCAGCTGTTTCATGGGGTTGTAGACTCTACGATTACCCGCAACGAGGCCTGGCACTTTGGACGTTTGGGGCGGCATATCGAACGCGCCGACAAGTCGTCGCGCTTTTTGGATGTAAAATACTTTACGCTATTGCAGGACAACGGCTCCGTAGGCTCAACGCTTGATCTAATGATGTGGACGGCCGTACTAAAATCGGTGAGCGCCTATAATATGTATCGTCAGACACACGCCGCGCTGACGCCGATGAACATCGTAGCCTTTTTGATTTTGGATAAGTTATTTCCGCGCTCGATTGCGTACTGCGTGCGGCAGGCGGAGCTTTCGCTTTTTGCCATTGCGGGTTCTACTCCCGAGCGGGGCTTCACCAATGCAGCCGAAAAAGAAATCAGCAAACTACGTACCGAAATAGATTTTACGGACATTGAAGATATTTTCAAAACCGGACTTCATCACTACCTCGATCATTTTCAACAACTTAACAATGAGGTAGATAATGCAATTTTTAATATGTATTTTGACGCAAAGCCCATTCAGATGCAAACGCAGGGAAGAGGACAGCAGCAGAGCCAAAGCAGTGGGCAATTCCAGGCATACAGGCTCAACTGACCAAAACTTTTCTGTACCTTCGCAGTTTAGAAACTCATAGTTAGAAAATACTATGTGGATCTTAACAGCGGTCTGAACCGCCAATCGTTCAGGCTCTTCTGACAGTTAGTTTTTTTGTAGCCCTTTTTTAGCATTTCAAATTATGACCTATTGCCTTGGTATCAAAGTAGCCTCGGGCTTAGTCGCAATTGCCGATACACGCCTTACCTCCGGCACGGAAGTATCTACCAATAAAAAAGTATCGGTGCATCAGCTCGAAAAGCACTCGATGTTTATCATGACATCCGGCTTGCGGTCGGTGCGTGACAAAGCGATTACGTATTTTAAAGAGGTATTGGAGGAGCAGGATTCAAGCTTCAATAAACTTTACAAGGCTGTAAACGCCTTTGGCGCTCAGGTGCGCCGGGTGGCCGAAGAAGATCGTTCGTCCCTGACGGAGGCCGGGCTTGCGTTTAACCTGTTTTCTATCGTGGGCGGACAGCTCGAAAACGACGAGGAGCACAAGCTCTTTTTGCTGTACCCGGAGGGGAATTGGGTGGAAGTAGGACCCGGGTCTCCCTTTTTTATCATTGGGAATTCCGGCTATGGCAAGCCACTGTTGTACCGCAGTTTGCGCTACGATTCGAGCATGCAGGATGCGCTCAAAATTGGATTTCTTTCGTTTGATTCCACAAGAGTTAGTTCCAACGACGTAGATTATCCGATTGATGTAACAATTTATGAAAAGGATACTTTTCGCATCCTGGAACATCGATTTGAAAAAGACGATCTGGATTATATAGCCAAACAATGGAGCGCGTTGCTCAAAAATTCTGTACAGAAACTCCCCGTTGAATGGATGGAGCCTGTTTTTTCCAAATCACTCGAACCGTCATGAATCTACACGTAAAGCATTTGCTGACCTATGAATATGACAAGCCCGTCGCGCTGGATCCGCATTTGCTTTACCTGTATCCTAAGTCCTATCCTCATCAAAGGGTTTTGGATTATTCGCTCATAATCAATCCTTTGCCTTCAAAAGTCGTTCGGAACGTAGATGCCGAAGGGAACGTTCAGCAGGTCGCCTATTTTGCCGATACTACGCAGCGGCTCAGCGTAGAAGCAAACATGACGCTTCGCTCCGATGCTTTCAACGTATTTGATTTTGTACTGTATCCTTTCGAAGCAAAGAATATTCCCTTCCGCTATTCGGAGCGCCAAAGCAGATATTTGGCGCCTTATTTGGGCCGACAGGAACTTACCCCCTACCTAGAGCAGTTTGCCCGACAAATTGCCGCAAGTGTGCAGTGGGCCACGGTTCCCTTCATGACCGAACTAAGCCGCTACATCAACCAAACATTCAGCTATCAGCAGCGTACCGAAGGCCGGGCTTTTCCTCCCGACGAAACCCTCCGTGCGCTTAGTGGCTCCTGCCGCGATTTTTCAAGTTTGTTTATCACCGTCTGCCGAAGTTTGGGGATAGCCGCCCGTTTTGTGAGTGGCTACCTCTACGGCAATCCGACGCAGGCGCACGAGCTGCACGCATGGGTAGAAGTGTATCTGCCCGGTGCGGGCTGGCGCGGCTTTGATCCTACCGAAGGCCGGGCAATGATCAACAACCACATTTGCCTGGCGGCCTCGGCAGACTACGATCAGCTTGCACCTGTGATGGGCTCTTTTCGAGGGTCAGCCTCTTCCTTTCTAACCACTTACGTAGAGATTGAAGAAGTTGATGGGATTTCTTAAAAAAAGACCCTGAGAAAATGCCTATTTTTGTCTCTTCACTAATGCAATCGAATCTGTGACGCTTATTAAATCTATTTCCGGAATTAGGGGAATTATTGGTGGAAAACCTGGTGAATCCCTTACTCCAATTGATGTTGTGAAATTTGCCGCTGCCTATGCTACCTGGCTGCGCCGCACACAGCCCGAAGGCACGACAATTGTGCTGGGCCGTGACGCCCGCCTGTCTGGCGACATGGTCAGTCGGCTGGTGTCAGCGACCTTGCAGGGCGTCGGCTGGGACGTAATTGATCTGGGGCTGTCGACCACGCCTACCGTAGAAATGGCCGTTCCGGCTGAGAAGGCCGCGGGCGGGATTATCCTGACCGCAAGCCATAATCCTATTCAATGGAACGCGCTAAAATTGCTTAATCATCTGGGAGAATTTATTTCAGGAGAAGAAGGGGCAGAAATTCTGCGCCTTGCCGATACCGAAGATTTTGACTTTGTAGAGGTAAAAAAACTCGGAAGCTACCGCACCGACGATTGCTATCTGGCCTGGCATATTGAACAAATTCTGGCTTTGCCCCTGGTAGACCGGGAGGCGGTAGCTGCGGCAAACTTTAAAATTGTTGTCGATGCCGTCAATTCTACCGGAGGCATTGCGGTGCCGATGTTGCTCGAAGCGCTTGGGGTTAATACTGAAAATATTCTGAAACTGAACTGCGAGCCTACCGGAAACTTTGCCCACAATCCGGAGCCGCTGCCTGAACACCTGCGGGATATTCGCCGGGAAATGAAAAACGGATCTTTCCATTTAGGAATAGTCGTTGACCCGGACGTAGACCGTTTGGCGCTGATCTGTGAAGATGGAACTCCTTTTGGCGAAGAGTATACGCTGGTGGCGGTAGCTGATTATATTCTGAAAAATAAGGTGGGAAATACCGTGTCTAACCTTTCGTCCACGATTGCTCTGCGGGATATTACCGAAAAAGCCGGTGGAAGCTATTTTGCCGCAGCTGTTGGTGAAGTAAACGTAGTAACGCTGATGAAAGAGCAGCAGGCGGTGATTGGTGGTGAAGGAAACGGCGGCGTCATTTATCCCGAGTTGCACTATGGCCGCGATGCGCTCGTGGGCATAGCGCTATTTCTGACGCACCTGGCCAAATTTGGAAAGTCTGTTTCGTTTTTGCGTTCCACGTATCCGAAATACAATATTTCTAAAAATAAAATAGAATTAACACCCGATGTAAATGTGGATTTGATTTTGGAAAAAATCAAAAATCGCTATTCCCGGCAGCCTATCAATACGATCGACGGTGTTCGGATCGAGTTTGATAAGGAGTGGGTACACTTGCGGAAGTCCAATACGGAGCCGATTATTCGAATTTATTCGGAGTCAGAAACCTATGCTACGGCTGATAATCTGGCCAATAAAATTATTTCGGATATTAAAGAAGCTATTTCCGAAGCTTCCTGAATCTATTTTTTGAAGTAGAAAAATACCAAAAAGCATGTGCAGCTAATTCCTGCACATGCTTTTTTTGCTTTCCGTCCGGCCCCTTTTTGATCTTTCCCGTATATTTGTATTTTTTTAAGTTAATGATCTGTTGCTGAATCCAAAAAGGCACAGATTCGTTTATTCCAAATAACAGATACACCCGTGAAAGTATATTTCGACAATGCCGCAACTACCCGCCTGGATCCCGAAGTTCTGGATGCCATGATGCCCCTTTTGACCGACAACTTCGGAAACCCGTCGTCTATTCATGGACATGGGCGTACGGTCCGGTCGGCTATTGAGCGGGCCCGTAAGTCCATTGCCGGACTGCTAGGCGCAGCGCCTGCCGAAATATTCTTCACTTCGGGTGGGACCGAAGCGGACAATACGGCCATTCGGTGCAGCATTGATACCTTCGGACTTACGCACGCCATTACGTCGCCGGTGGAGCATCATGCCGTGCTGCATACCCTCGAACATTTGCAGAAACTCGGACACATTGAGCTAAGTATGGTTAGGCTTGATGCGGACGGTTGCGTCGATCTGGAACACCTCGAAGAATTGCTACGGACCAAACCCCGCTCGTTGGTATCGCTCATGCACGGGAATAATGAAATCGGAAATTTGCTTGATTTACAGGCAGTAGGGGAGCTTTGTGAAACGTACAACGCTATTTTTCACAGCGATACGGTACAGACAATGGGCCACTACCGTCACAACGTGCAGGAACTTAAAACGCATTTTCTGGTGGGAGCGGCCCACAAATTTCACGGCCCCAAAGGGGTGGGTTTTCTTTACGTTCGTCCGGGTATGCGCATCATGCCTTTTGTACACGGCGGCTCGCAGGAACGGAACATGCGCGGCGGAACCGAAAACGTGTACGGCATTGTGGGCATGGCGCGGGCGCTCGAAATTGCCTACCGCGACATGGATCAGCACCAACAACATATTCAGGAACTCAAACAATACATGATCGGGCAGTTGCGGGCTTCCATTCCGGATGTTCGTTTCAATGGTCTTTCGACTACTGCCGACCAAAGTCTGTATACAGTACTAAGCGTGAGCCTTCCTCCGTCCGAACTCAATGATATGCTGCTGTTTAACCTTGATATTGCCGGAATTTCGGTTTCAGGCGGAAGTGCCTGTTCGAGCGGTTCAGACGTTGGCTCGCACGTGTTGGGTGCCCTGAACGTCGCTCCTGAGCGGGGCAATGTTCGATTTTCTTTTGGAAAATACAATACCCGCGCAGAGGTTGACTACGCCGTGGCTACGCTCGCCGATTTGTATAAAAAAGAAGTTATTTTGGGGTAAATTCCTGCCTCAGATTTATTGAATTCCGTGCCATTTTTTGGCAATTCCAAGGGTATAGTTGACAAAATCAGCTATACCTTTTTCGTAAATCTCGTTTCCGGTTGATTTCCCGTTTTCGTCCAGGTTTTTACCCGTGTCGTGCGATTCATATATTTTTGGAGAAATAACCGAATATTGATTCTGAAAACTAATCAGCTTATTTAGTACTACGTTGATTTCCAGGCAGGGACGGCGTCCACCCCGGCCCGAGGACACACCCACAAGGCCGAACACTTTGTTTTGAAAAAGCTCTGCAAAAGGCTTGCCGCTTACCTGATGCAGCGCATTGATGAGCTCTCCGCTTGTGATCCAGTTGTATTCGGGAATCGTAAAAATGACGAGATCTGCTTTTCCCCAGGTGCTAAGTAATCGTTCCTGAAATGGGGTCAATTGATTTTTATCCAAACTGCCCCGACCAACCATCGGGATATCAATTTCTTCAAAATCAACCAGTTGTATGTCTTCTGCTTTTGATTCAGGAAATTGTGTCTGTAAATATCGGGCTACTTTTAGTGAACTGCTTTCTTTACGGGGTGAGGTTGAAATTAAGGCTATTTTCACAAGAAATAAGTTAGGTTAAAAAAAAGAACTTTCTGTTGGTACGTTTCCAACAGAAAGTATAAAAACAGTGCCAGCCGCCGAGCCGATTGATACGTCAGTTCTTCTGAACAAGATCGGCAAGTACTTCTACCCAAAGCTGACTATCGTTCAGGCTTTCGACCAATTGCCAGTGTTCACCGCCGTTTTCTTCAAATAATTCGCGGTATTCATCGCCCACTTCAATGGTTGTTTCGAGGCAGTCAGACACAAACGCAGGCGAAAACGCCAGTACGCTTTTGACGCCGCGTTTGGCCAAATCCTTGATTACATCGTCTGAGTATGGCTTAATCCAGGGATCGCTTCCCAGCCGCGACTGAAAACAGGTCGTGTACGTACCTTCTTTCAGGTCAAGCGCTTTGACGAGCAAACGGGTAGTTTCGAAGCACTGTGCCCGGTAACAAAACTGATTGTGTTGGTTGAGCGTATCGCAGCAGCTACCCAATTTACACTGTGCCTTGGTAGGATCGCCTTTTCTGATCTGACGCTCGGGAACACCGTGGTAGCTAAACAAAAAGTGGTCGTAGGTATGCTCAGCCATGTATTTTCTGGCCGGACGTGCAAATCCTTCAATAAATTTAGGGTGATCCAGGAACCGATTTACAAACCGTAGTTCGGGCATAATCTGCCAGCCTTTTAGGACGCGCATCACCTCTTCATACACCGAACCCGTGGTGGCCGAGGCATACTGCGGAAAAAATGGGATAACCGTCAGCGACGAAAGCCCCATTTGCTGAAACTCTTTCAGGCCGTCCTCGATACCCGGACTCTGATACCGCATCGCCAATTTGACTACATATTGATCGCCCAGCATTTGCTGAAGCATTTTTTCAACCGAATAGCCGTAGGTCTTTAGAGGTGAGCCATCTTCGGTCCACAGTTCTTTATAGATTTTGGCCGACTTTGGGGCGCGAAAAGGAGCAATAATTAGGTTAACGAGCATCCATCGCGGAATAAATGGAATGTCGATTACCCGACCATCCATCAGAAATTCACGCAGATACTTGCGGACATCCGGCGTATTGGGGCTATCGGGTGTACCTAAATTGACAATCAAAACCCCCGTTTTTCCAATGGACGTGTGCAAAGCAGGAGAGGTACTAGTAAGTGAATCAGTAGTCATGGATGTTAGTCAAACATTAGTATACAAATATGTATAAAATAAGTAATCAGGAGGCAAAGTTAGTTTACAATTTGTTCTTTAAAAATACAGGTAACTATCTTTAAATCAGTATTTTGTCAAAACTAACATCTAATAGCCTAGCAGCAAACAGCTCTTATAATACCTGATTAGTTAAGAGAAGGTTTTTCAAAAGAAGTAAAAACAGTAGACGGCAACTTGCTGAACACCTGAATATCCGTCAGTTGACGCTGCCCACGATCTCCGGAAAGCATGATTTTTCCGTGCTGTTTATAGTTTTTCCAGGGCAAAACAAAATTTGGTTTTTCACTGTCAGCCTTCGCAAAATAAGCCCACTGAGTTACCAAATTCGATTCCGGACTAATCCAGACGTGGTATTTATTTTGGGGAGTATCGCCCACACGCTCAAAAGTCAGTTGAATTTTTTCGGCATCGGCTCCGTCTTCGGTTTTTTCTGGACCTACGTATTTCAGCGTAACACCCGAGTCTTTTAATTTATAGGGCATCACCAGCCAATATGCATCGTTGATCCAGGCGCTGTGGCCTTGGCTGAGATACTTCGCCACGGAATCGGGTTGAGTCAATTCCTGTCCGTTTTTCATCACTTTTCCTGCTTTTGTATTAATATTCACCAGCGTGATCTGATCGGTTTTGAGATAATCAATGCGCACATCGCCCGTCCATTTATCCCAGGTGAGGCGACGGTTTCCGAAAAAATTCCAGGTAATGAACCGGGTTTTATCCCAATTTTTACGCCCGCCGAGCGCTTCCATTACGTCATCAGCCAGGGCTACGGCTTTGGCGTCAGACCCACTGAGGTTGAAGCCATCGGCGGGTGGATTTGCATTTTTTTGGGCTGAGGCCGAAAAACTCAGGCTGCTCAGCAACAGCAGAACAAAGAAGGAGAATGTTTTCATGACGAACGATTTGGTGATTTTGGTTTCAAAAGAGCATATGGTACTTTCCTATAACCAGTGAACGGTGCATTTTGTGCAAAAGAAAGTTAGAAAGCGTACAGCATGTTGTTTAAACACCCAGCAATCGCCAGACACCCGAGACGAAGAACAGCACCAACCCGACGGGCGTGAGTACTTTCCAGCCCAGATACATCAGTTGGTCTACGCGCAGTCGCGGGAGTGTCCAGCGCACCCACATCTGTACCAGCACTGCCAGTAACGCTTTGGTCAGAAGCCAGAACGCACCCGACAAATAGCCCATCCAGGTACCCGGCTCGCCGCTTGTCCAATCGGCCAGGCGAATAGCTCCGATATTTGGAAAGGGAGTGTTCCAGCTGCCCAAAAACAGAATAGCGCCCAACAGTGAAACCAGCAGCATCATGCCATATTCGGACAGCATCAGCAGGGCGTAGCGCATGCCGGAATATTCGGTATGAAAGCCACCCACGAGCTCCGATTCGCCCTCGGGCAAATCAAAAGGAGCCCGGTTGCATTCGGCGAGTGAGGCAATAAAAAAAACAACGTATGCCAGTAAAAGAAATGGATTGCGAACAATATTCCAGGATAAAACTCCACCCGTTTGTGTCACATCAATGCCCAGGTCGCGTAATCCAAAAAGATAGATAGGGTCAGGAGAATAAATGCCTTGCTGAAAACTGATTTCCTGTAAATCAAGGGTTTGGGATAGCATCACGACGCACAAAATGGCCAGTCCCAACGGAATTTCGTAGGAAACAATCTGCGCCACCGAGCGCATTGCGCCAAAAAGTGAATATTTATTATTGGAGCCCCAGCCCGCCATCAGGATTCCGATGACATCGACCGACAAAATCGTGAGCAGGTAAAAAACACCAACCGCAGCACCCGAACCGCTCAGGCCGGGGGCAAGCGGCAACACGGCATAGGCCGCAAAAACGGCCGCAAAAATCACGAAAGGCGCCGCCAGAAACAGCCATTTGTCGGCGGCTTTGGGTACAATATCTTCTTTTTGTAATAGTTTGAGAAGATCAGCAATCAGCTGCAACAATCCCCATTTTCCTACCTCCATAGGTCCCATCCGGTCCTGAATGAAAGCCGATACCTTGCGTTCAAGGTATACGCCAACCACCACAAAACCCGGTACCATCAGTAAAAAAATAAGGAGTGTTGCAAACATGCGGACTACGATTAAAATTCAGCGCTTTTAGGGAAACGTGGGAAAGGAATTACGTCGCGGATGTTGCCCATGCCCGTCACAAACTGCACGAGACGCTCAAAACCGAGGCCAAAACCAGCGTGCGGAGCCGTGCCAAATTTGCGGGTTTCGAGGTACCACCACAGGCTTTCGGGCTCAATGCCCACTTCCTGCACGCGTTCGAGCAAAATGTCATAATTTTCTTCCCGCTGACTGCCGCCAATGATTTCGCCGATTCCGGGAAACAGCACGTCCATGGCACGTACGGTTTTGCCATCTTCGTCGAGTTTCATGTAAAATGCCTTGATCGCACGGGGGTAGTTGGTCAGAATTACTGGTTTTTTAAAATGCTTTTCTACCAAATAACGCTCGTGTTCGCTTTGGAGGTCAATGCCCCATTCGACGTGATACTGAAACTTCTTCTCTTTATGTGGTTTTGATTTAACCAGAATATCAATTGCTTCTGTGTAGGTCAGGCGCTCAAACGGATTTTCAACCACAAATTTTAACTTTTCCAGCAAAGGCATGGAACGTTCGTTCTGAGGCTTGTTTTTTTCTTCTTCTGCCAGGCGATTTTGTAAAAAAGCCAGGTCATCAGCGCATTGTTCGAGTGCCGTAGAAATAACCGATTTGACAAAATCTTCGGCCAGATCCATGTTGTCTTTCAGCTCAAAAAAGGCCATTTCGGGCTCAATCATCCAAAATTCAGCGAGGTGGCGGGTCGTATTTGAATTTTCGGCACGAAACGTCGGACCAAACGTATAGATTTTGGAAAGGGCCATTGCCCCAAGTTCTCCTTCAAGCTGTCCTGAAACGGTGAGGTTGGTTTCGCGACCAAAGAAATCTTCCTTGTAGTCAATTGCGCCGTCTTCCGTACGGGGTGGTTTGTTCATATCCAGCGTTGTAACGCGGAACATTTCCCCGGCGCCTTCGGCGTCAGAAGCCGTAATGATTGGCGTATGCAGATAAAAGAATCCGTTGTCGTTATAGTATTTATGCACCGCAAAAGCGAGGGCATGCCGCACCCTCAAAATAGCGCTGAACGTGTTGGTTCGGGGGCGCAGGTGAGCAATTTCCCGTAAAAATTCGAGCGAATGTTTTTTGGGTTGCAGCGGATATTCGTCCGGGTCGGCTGTGCCATAGACCTGCACATGCTCAATTTTTACCTCTACTGCCTGACCGGAGCCCTGAGAGGCTACGAGTGTTCCTTCGATTCGCAGGCAGGATCCCGTGGTGATGAGGCGGAGGGTGTCGTCGGGCAGTTGACCGGGTTCGGCGACGGCCTGTAAATTATGAATCGTGGAGCCGTCGTTGAGCGCTATAAAAATGGCATTCTTGCTTTCGCGCTTGGTGCGTACCCACGCTTTGACTTCAACGGTTTGACCGATTTCGGTGCTTTGTAAAATCTGTTTGATCTGTACAGGACCCATACGTATACTTTTTTCAATTAATCAGGGCGCAAAATTACGAATTACATGCCGAAAACCTACGGCTATCGCCGGGAATCGTACGAAGTGCTTTAGGTTGATTGAAGACTAGATCTCCCTATTTATTTAAAAAATTTAGTTATTTAATTCATTGATTGTCAATAAAATGTATACTTTTTAATTTTTTTTAATACTTATTTATAACATTATAGTCTAAATTGGCATAGCTATTGATAAGGCTCTTAACTAGGAAAAAGGATATTGAGGGGAAGGAAAGTGGACGAACACCTAAAAATGCGTATGACCAACAACTACTAATTCATGCAAAAGCTGATCATTAATCAGGGACTCCTGCAAAAACTGTCTCCTCAGCAGATTCAGTTTATAAAGCTATTGCAGATTCCTACGGCCGAGCTAGATACCCGGATCAAAGAAGAAATGGAGGTAAATCCTGCCCTTGAAGAAGGACAGGAAGAGAATACTGCATCGGAATATGACGATGAAAGAGGCGATGACGGGGAATTTGGAGAACATTCGCATGAGGAATTGGAGCTGGAAAGTTATATCAATCATGATGAACTGGGCGGCTATAAAATGTACGGCGACGGTGCCTTTGGCAACGAAGAAGATCGGGAGTTTCCGGTGGCTACCCGTCTGACCCTGCACGATAGCCTTTATCAGCAGTTTGGATTCATGAATTTGCAGGAACAGGAGCGAATGCTCGGTCTGCACCTGTTAGGGAGTATTGAAAATGACGGCTACCTGCGCCGACCGCTCAAATCAATTGTGAGCGACCTCGCCTTTACGCAGGGAGTATATACTACTGAAACGGAGCTCAAATGCGTCTTGAAAAAGATCCAAAGCCTCGAACCGGCCGGGATTGGAGCAAGTAATTTGCAGGAATGTCTGCTATTGCAGTTGCGCCGAAAAAATCAGTCTGATCTCATCGTTCAGCTGGCGTTGCAGGTGATTGAGCATTATTTTGAAGAATTTTCTAAAAAACATTACGAAAAAATTCAGAAAAGGCTGGGCATGAGCCAACAGGAAGCCTTCGATGTGCTCACGCTCATTACACGCCTGAACCCCAAACCCGGCTCAGTTGAGGGAGACGACGACCGCTCGCACTACTTAACTCCTGATTTTATTCTGATCAATAACAACGGACGGCTGGAAGTCAGTCTTAATTCCCGCAATGCCCCCGAACTGCGGGTGAATCGTTCCTTCGCCGAGATGCTTGATACGTATTCCAAGAGTGATAAAACCAATAAAAATGTACGCGAAACGGCAACTTTCGTAAAACAGAAACTGGACTCGGCCAAATGGTTTATTGATGCCATCAAGCAGCGGCAAGCCACGCTGATGCGCACAATGACGGCGATTTTGAACTATCAGTATGAGTTTTTTCGGGAAGGAGATGAAGGCAAACTGCGCCCGATGATATTGAAAGACATTGCGACAATCATCGATATGGACGTGTCAACGGTGTCGCGCGTGGCAAGCAGCAAGTGCGTGCAAACGGAATTTGGCTTATATCCTCTCAAATACTTCTTTTCGGAAGGCATTGCAACCGACTCGGGCGAGGACGTCAGCAGCCGGGAAGTTAAAACTATTTTGAAGGAACTGATTGATCATGAGCCCAAACGGAAGCCGTTTTCGGATGATAAACTGGAAAAGCTTTTGAATGAAAAAGGCTACAATATTGCCCGCCGTACGGTAGCCAAGTACCGCGAGCAGCTCAACATTCCGGTCGCTCGTTTACGAAAACAAATTTGAACCTTTTGCAGAGATATAGTGGTGTTCGTTGGTCTTGTTGGCAATTCGGATTAATTTTATGGTCTGAAATCTAAAAAGTACCCGATCATTTGAACACCCGTCTTGCTACCGTCTTATCGGTTTTGCTGCATCCGCTACTTCTTCCGACCTATTTATTTGGAACACTCATCCTGTTAGTACCGGAGCTTTTGGGCGTCAGTGCTTTGGGCTTTCCTGCTCAAATGAGCCTACTGCTTCTCCTTTTTCTGAATACGTTCTTGGCTCCCTCACTGCTGGTTTTTTATTTTTACCGGCTCGGATACATCGAAAGTCTTCATCTCGAAACACTCAAAGATCGCCGCCTGCCGTACCTGGCCACCTTGCTGATTTACACGCTGAGTACCTACCTTTTCGGCTGGCGATTTCAGCCAATTAGTGAGCTGGCACCCCAAATTGCGGTCGTGCTGGGTTGCATAACTTTCTCTTTGGGGGTAGTCGCTCTGGTTAGTTTGAGCTGGAAAATCAGCGCCCACGCTACCGGAATGGGGGGCTGTTTGGGCGCATTGGGAGGAATCCTGACGCGCTTCGGCGACGCGGCGCTGTTTTATCCGTTGCTCGTAGCGGTACTGCTCACGGGGTTGCTCATGAGCGCACGTCTGCGCCTGAATGCCCACACGCCCGGGCAAATTGGTGCGGGGCTGGGCGTAGGACTTGTTGTCAGTATAGCAGGTATACTTCTTTTCTTTTAAGGATTTCACCCAATTTTTTTCTCGCAAAAAACCAGGCATTATGTACGAAAATATAAAATATACCGTCAGTGATGGCGTAGCAACTCTTCTCCTGAATCGCCCACAGGTACACAATGCGCTGAGCCCGGGCCTAATCCAGGATATCACCACGGCTGTACTTGCGGCCGGGCAGGATTCTACCGTTCGGGTGGTGGTGCTGACCGGGGCGGGCGACAAGGCATTTTGCTCCGGTGCCGACCTGAAAGCCGGTATGGGCGAGGCAACGAGCCTGGGCGATGCTCTGCGGAGCCGCTATAATCCTATGATTTTGGCCTTGCGCAACCTTCCCAAACCGGTATTGTGCCGACTCAACGGCCTGGCGGCTGGTGCGGGTTGTTCGCTGGCGCTGGCCTGCGACCTCGTGATTGCGTCCGAAGAAGCGTATTTAAGTCAGATTTTTGTCAATATTGGCCTGATGCCCGATGCCGGCTCGACTTTTTTCCTGCCTCGTCTGATCGGTATGAGCCGGGCGTTTGAAATAGCCTCAACCGGGCGTCGGGTCTATGCCGCAGAGGCCGCACAGCTGGGGTTAATTCACCGAGCAGTATCGGCTGCCGAACTTGACGCCGCTGTGGCCGAAAGCGTAGCCTACTACCGGCAGGCACCCACGCAGGCAATTGGTGCGATGAAACTTGCCATGAACCGTTCGATGGCCTCAGATTTGGAAACAATGCTCAATCTGGAAGCCGTAGAACAGGACCGACTCAGCGAAACTAAGGATGCGGGTGAAGGAATTATGGCTTTTTTGCAAAAAAGAAAGCCTGACTATCAGGGGATCTAAAAAAAACTGCAACTTTTTTCAAAATAGTAGGGATTAGTATTTGGTAAAACACAACTCATCCCCTATTTTTGCAGTCCGATTCAACACGGAAGGTTTCGTAGCTCAATTGGATAGAGCACCTGACTACGGATCAGGAGGTTTGGGGTTCGAATCCCTACGAGACCACAGAATACCTGCTAAATGAGCAGAAAGACCGTTTTTTCCACGTTAGGTGGTGTAAGGTGTACCCATTCGGGTACACCTTTTTTTTTGCGGGTACACCTACGTTTTTAAGTTTAGTTTGGTTACTATTGACTACATAAACCAAACATTTTGCTCAAATGACTACTAAAAAAACACTATCGGATGGAAATCCTTTTCCGCCTTCGTACCTCAAAGCGTGACAAGAGTATGGGGGCCATTTATTGCCGTGTGACGGTCAATGGGGTACGTGCTCCTGAAAAGTCACTGGCAATAAGGATCCAAAAAAAAGACTGGGACTCTAAGAGACAACGAGTTACACCAAATAATGAATCCAGTCAAATTTCTAATGCCCGACTCACCCAGGTTAAGCAAGATTTTGATGCAGCGTATCTTGAATTGCGTAGAGATGAAGAATCAATCACTGCTCGCAAGCTCGTGTCACTCGTCTTTGGTGCTAAGAGCCTTCAAAATTTATCAGAGCTTTTTGAAAGATATATACAGGAGAAAAAAACTATTCAAGTGGTATCTGAAAATTCAGAGAAAGCAGACCGGAAGTATAAAAACAACATAATGCGATTTTTCAAGGAAATTGGTCAATCGGACCCATTGGTAGAAGACATCTCTGATGAAGTTTTTCTTCGCTTCTTACGATGGCTCAAGAATCAGTACAGCACCAATTATGCCGTAAAGAATGCTCAACTTCTCAAAACGCTCGTTAAATATGCTGATGCCAAAGGTGTAATTGAAAAGAATCCACTCGAAAAAATTCCACTCAAAAAAGATACTACTTATGATACAACTCACCTTACCCAAGAGCAAGTAGCAAAATTGATACAGTTTGATTTTTCCAATTTACCCCTTCGGGAAAATACCAAAGAGTTGCTTGAAACGGAGCGTGATGCTTTTGTCTTTTGTTGCTACACCGGTCAGCATCATACCGATTATACCAATAAAGAATTCACAATCGAGGAACGAAATGGTCGTTTGTGGCTTACGGGTTATCGGGTAAAGTCCGTTGGAGGCAAAAAGGATAAGCGTTATTCGATGCCACTCCACCCAATTGCGGTGGCAATACTTCAGAAGTATGGAGGGTTAGAAGGTCTGCCAACCCGTAATAATGCCAAACGAAATCTTGTAATCAAAACTATCGGCGCCTATGTAGGACTTAATGTTTACCTAAGCACAAAGATCGCTCGAAAGACTTTTGCAAATTATTGCCTGAATGTACTCCGAATGAGGTATGAAACAGTGGCTACGCTCCTGGGACACACGTCTACGGAGTTTGTCAAGCATTATGCGGAAATTACAGATGAAAGCGTAGATGCTGAGATGCAGTTTTAGTTTAAATTTTATGCCCGTTACGGTTTTCGTAACGGGCATAAAATCAATTATTTTTGTTAATCTACACCCCCCAAAGCTCCACCTCCGAAAGCCCCCGCAGGGGCAGCCCAATCCGCTGCGCCCCGATGAGATAATTTCTGCCTTGAATATAGACCTTCATGGGTTCGCCAGCCGTTCGATGCAGATCGATCCTGGCCACATCTGATGACGTCAGATCACCGTAGAGCAGTCGCCGATCTGTCCGGGCCCGGAAACTTTCATATTCCGACCAAAAGGTTGTTGCCAAATTTGAAGAACCGTGCCAGGCAAGTCGGTACTCGCCTTCTGCGTTTCCAGCCGTTGGCTCACCTTCAATGACTCCCTTCCAGAATAGGAGCCGGGGCGCAAACTTGTTGTTCATTTGGTTGTTGATGGGGCTGATCCCCGGCTGCTCCATGGTCGGCCGGCCGCTGATCGGGTCCGGGTCGAGGGTACTGAATTTGGATTTAATGGCAAAAAGTGCTGAGTCGCCAGCCGATTGATACAGCTGAAAATCTTCCGGCCGCACTTTCATTCGTCCGTCATTACTATCGACTTCCCAGTCCAGTTCCAGGCGCCGGGCGCTTTCTGGTGCGCGCGTGGCCACCGGTGCAAACTTTCGAGACCAGTCTAATATTGGCTCCTGTTGAATCAAGTTGTCTACATACTGAATCGTCAGGATCCTGTTTCGTACATCGAAAAACAAAGCCAGGTTAAAGAGCTTCCGCAGCTCTTTCAAAAGGTCAGGAATCGTCAGCTCCGGAAGGTGATTGCTGTAATTAATAACCGTTGCAGAATCCAATGAGAAAGTATTGACCAGAATCAGGCGCTGCATGACCGGATCATCCACGAACTGACCCTTGATCTTGAAATTGCATAGAATCTCAATCTGTTTGAAGACCCACCGCAAAAATAGCATCGGGACTTTCGGAGTATTGGCCAAATATGAGCCAGTTTCATAAGTATTTATAGTGCCAGCAAAATCGGGTGGGAGGGTGGTACCATAAAATGCCGGATTAGAGATGACCGGCAAACAGTAAGCATCAGTAAGGTGATTTGCGGACGCTGTGAATTCTTCCGGAATTGATTCCTCCCCCAAATCAATTTGATTGAGTGGCGTTCGCTGGTAATCTCCGAATATTTCACCCAGATTTTGACTGTACGAAATGGAGTATCCGGTTTCGGAAACTCCCAAAAGATAGACGTAGCCACGTTCCAGGAGCTCGGATCCTTCATACTTTTCGCAGAAAAAAACCTCATTTGTAAATCGTACCTGAGGCAACCGGGCGTAGCCAAAAATCCGGTCATTCACCGTACTGAAAGGGACCATGAAGTCCAGAACCTTGGATCCACGCACTACATCAAAATCAAAAATCGGATTGTAGCGTTCCAGCACAATAGTTTGCTGTGGATTAAGATCCAGCCGGTGGCCATTTATTCGTATTTGAAGCATTGATAAAATTCGATTAGAGGTCAGATTTAGCAGAATTGGCGGTGGCCGACGCCACGGCACCCTGAATTTCATGCAGGCTCGGTCCGGTTGGCTTGTTTCGTATGTCGTTCAAAAGGGAATTGGATTGATCAATTTTGCCGGCCAGCTCCTTGATCGCACCAACCGTTTGAGCGGTGTTTTTGGCAATATTCTCCATCATCAGCTGACTTTCCCTGATTTGGGCGCTCGTGGTCGCATTGGTGGCACTGGCATCTCCATAGTCGGCGCTTCCACCATAGTCTCCATAATCCCCGTAATCGCCACCGGCGCCACCATCGTCATAATTATATTCCTCGTAGGCATAGTCCTCATATCCACTGGCAGTTGTACCATTCTTGGCGGCCTGATCCGCATCGTATTGGGCCTGCATCTGGGCATCATAGGCTTTTTTCTTTTTCTTGCTTCCAAAAAGGTAGCTCTGACCATAGCTTAGCGGCTCAATAGGAGCTTCGCCAAGCCATGCTCCATCCCGGGCAAAGATGGGAGCGCCATTGCGGTGCAACGAGCTGTGCAGTAATTTGTCAATTGTCCCTCGGTTGTTCTTATAGGTATTTCGGGAAAGGATCATAATTGGTTCATCCCCTTCCATTTCACCTACTTCCTGCTGGGTATCGCGTCTGATCAAAGCAATACCCGATTTTCCGTAACTGGATCCATGTCCCGGACCTTCCGGAACACCGGCGTTACGAACATATTTTTTCCCAGGAAGCGTACCACCTTCCGCAAAACTGGGAGGCTGTTGTTTTTTGATCATGGCAATCTGGATCCCAGCAGTCACGGCCGAAGCGGCTACGCCGATAAGCCCCAATGGCCAGCCCATGGTAGCCAGAGATTTCAATGCTGCCGCTGCCGCATTAATAATGGCCATCCCGATTTGCATCGCCTGATCGCGTTTCCAGGCTTTCAGCTTCTCGGCTCGTTCTTTTTCAGCTGCCTGAGCATTGATCCGGTCAACGCCTACCTGGTATTCGATTTTGGAAATTTTGCCCGATTTGTACTGCTCCTCCCAGCTGGCCAGTTGAGAGTTTTTTTCACGCTCAATCTTTCTCAGCTGCGATTCAAGAAATGCTTGGTTCAGCTGCTGCATACCCTGCACCACCTGGCCGGCTATTTCCAGCGTTTCAGCTCCTTTTGTGGCAAAGTCTCTCAGCCTGGTTTGGTTGGCAGCCTGTTCGTTCGAGACCTTTTGTAACAGAAAATTTGTAAAAGAATTAAAGTCCCCTTTGGCCAAACCTTCCAGAGCAGTAAAGAACTGCGTGGTATTGGTTAGCCGGTTCTGGTGCTGTTCAGCCAGGAGCCTGGTCTTTTCTGCCTGCAGATTGGCATCATTGGTTTTTAGCTGCGAAGTCAGCCGATCATCAATATTCTTGATAGCCGCTGCCCTGGCATCCGAATCCTTGATACTTTCAGCCAGACGAGCCTTTTCGTCCGCAGCTTCCATCAAAAGCTTCCGCTTTCGATACTCGTACTCCTGCGTCAGGGAGTTGATCTTGACCTGTAATTGAGCGTTGGATCCTTCCTGGGTATTGGCCAGCTGTGCTTCGGTCTTGGCCTGAAAAGCTTTAAATTCTGAATCAAAGAGCGATTTTTCCTCTTTCAGTTTAAGATCACGGGCCGCTTTTTCTTTAACTTCCGTTTCCTTCCGGAACTTGTCGCGGGTAGCGGCAATATCCTGTTCTTTTTTTGTATTGATGGCAACTTCCAGTTTGGCCAGCTGATCCTTATCCTTCACCAGCTTTTGGGCTTCTTCCAGATCTTTTTTGGCCGAAGCTTCGATGGAGGCAATCTTTCTTTTCAGATCATCGGCCTGATATTTGGCTTCCATGGCGTCAATCTTCTGAGCCGTTTGCTGATCAGCCTTTTCTTTCTTTGTCCGAAAATCGCCATTGATTTTCTCAATTTTAGCGGTATGCTCTTTTTCAAGGGCTTCCAGCCACTTGGCTTTCAGTCCGGCGTCCGCCTTTGACTTCTCGATACGCTTTTTCTCTTCGGCGTACTTGGCATTTTCATTGGCTATATTCCTTTTCAAATCATCAGCAATAGCCGTTACTTCCAGTTTGGCAATGTTTTTCAAGGCATCCTCATTGGCCTTTACACGATCATCGGCAGTTTTTTTGGAAGCATTGGAGGAATAGGCTGCCCTGGTATCAACTTCTTTGATTACCCCTTTGGTAATATCCGTTTCTGCCTTGGTTGAATTTTTGGTGATGGTTGTCTGAGTCTTTTCTGAAGATTTTTCGATGTCTTTCTGGCTGGTTTCCCACATTGAACCTATGCGCTTAAAATTAGCTTCCAGATTGGTGGTCAGGTCGGTGAAATCCATGCTTGCCAATCCACGCAATCCATCCATGACAGCTTGAATTATGGCTAGTCCGCCGCCAAGTACGGTACCGATTAGTTTAAAGACAATGGCCAGGCCTTCCATGACGGAAATGGTACTCATGCCTTCTGATTTCAAACCCAGAAATGCGCCAACAGTCTGAAAAATGGAGCCAACCGTACTGAAAAGTACTTCACCAAGGCTGACGAATACATCCAGAATCGGAATGGTACCAAGTATGACGTCTTCCATGACGGTTAGAAAACCCATGAACCCATCGACTATCCGGCCTACAATGGGGGAGAGCCCATCGCCAAGACCAAAGCTAATTTCTTCAATAGCCTTGTCCGCTTTATCAAGTTTAGCCGCCAGCGTATCATTTTTGATGTTGAATTCATCGGTAAGGGACGTAGCTTCCTGAAAGGCTTTACTTGAAAGCTCTTGCTTTTCCCGGACCAGATCCGTGTTTTCAGCCAGAACGCCCATCACTTTGATAGCTTCCTGAGAGTTCAGCCCAAGATCTTTCATCTTGGCGGCTACCTCGGTGGTCGAAAGCCCCTCAAAGCTTTCGGCAAGTTTCAGGATAAATTCGTTTGGATTGGTATTGATCAGGTTTTCTACCTCACTTTTGGCCAGGTTCATGCCCCGGGCAAATTTCTCCGATTCGGTAGCTCCAACGGTCAGCACCTTGGTTAATCCGGACGCGGCGATTTCGGAGGTTAAGCCCAGCTCCTCGAAGATGGAACCGAAGGCAAGTGACTCAGTAACTTTCGGAGCTAAATCACCTAATGCTCCAAGGCGGGCGGTGAAATCTGATAAATAGGGACCGGTGGCCAGGCCGGCCGCGCCAAGTTCGTTGACTGCGGAGCCGATCCGGAGAATCGCTTCGCCGGCTTCCAAATCTTTGGTTTCTTTGAACAGGTTAGCCAGCACACCCATTTCTTTGGCTACCTGCTCAGCACCCCCGCTGAATTCATCACCCAGGGCAACCACCGCTTTGTCGATCGCATCGACGAAGCCAAACATTTCTTCTTTCGCAATGCCGATTTGCCCACCTACCTGAGCAATATTCAAAAGGTCGAGCTGAGCGGTTCGGGTATTGATGCCTTGAAGCTGCTGGTTGAGCTCACGAACTTCGGCGTTGGTTTGACCGGTGGTTTTTTGAATATCCGCAAAAGAGTCGGAGTATTCGGCGGCAGTTTGAATGGCTTTTTTACCAAAATCCCAGATAGCTTGCCCTGCCTGCATGAGTATGTCTGCGGCAAAGGCTCCAAAAAAGGTGCCTTTGAAAGTGTCCCAGAAGCCTTTTTGGTCTTCCCCTTCGTCCTTGATCTTCCGCATTTCAGTCCGCACGTCTTTCATGCGGTCTTCAACCTGGGCAATCTCTTTGAGCTTATCGACCCATTCTTCCGAGCCGATTTTCAGGTTGGCAAGATCTCGCCCAAGCTGTTTACTAAGGCTGGAAAGCTCCCGCCAGGAGGCATCATTGATGTCAAGAGCTTTGGTGAGGTCTTTAATTTCATCCTTCACATCCGCCTGAACCTTTTTGAGTTCTTTCCAGGCCTCAGAGCCCTTTTCCCCATTTAGCTCCATAAGACGGAGCTCGGAGTTAACATCTTTAAGGCCTGATTCCAGGTTCTGAACGGTCTTTTGGGCTTCGTCACCCAGGATTTCGAGCCTCAGGCGGGCTACTTCCTCTAAATTCATGGCTATCGTACACTAGGTAGTGTACGAATATCAATGTAGGAAACGGGGGAGGGAAGGACAGAAAAACTGAGCTCAGGAATGAGAAAAATCTGGTGCCAAATTTTTGATAAGGTTGCCTTTCTAAGTTACCAATTTTTTACATTTACAAAGTTTCTAAAATCCACCCAGTATGAAATTGAAACAGACCCAGGGCTTATCGCTTATTTTCTATATTTTACTGATTATACTATCGACCTTTTCCACCAGTTGCGAAATTAGGTTACGCAGAGTTACTACGGTGTATGGTAGGGTAATTGATGAAGCAAAACAACCGGTAGATAGTATTTTGATTTTTCTAGGTTCCTCTGGTTTTTCAAAAGCTGGAATTACTTTGGCAGAAACGTTCTCGGATCAAGACGGTAATTATTCCTTCACTCTTGATGTGCCAAAGGGGTATGGCGCTGTAACAGTAGGCATTCCTTATGATCAAAATCCTAAATTCACAGAAAATTATTCCGGTATGAAAGTTTTTGAAAATAGCCAGCAAACAAACAGTTGTTGTTCGGCCGCGATCGGCTCAAAGACTCATTACGACTTTCTACTGATCAATAAATAATTTGGAAGAAACGTGTTCCCGGTTACAGGAGCTTAGCCGAGAAAGATCAATTAGCTACAAGAAACTTTCCTACCCGCCAATCAAATCAACTATGAAAGCATTGATGAAAAGACGAATGAATTGGAGTAACAAAGTAAACTTGCTGTTGATGTCAATGATGATACTAGGCCTTACTGAGTGCCAACTTGGTGGTCCCGGAAAGCGCGTCACTACCGTTACGGGTCGCGTTATCAATGAGGCAGAAGAGCCAGTTGATAGTGCAAGGGTATTTATGACATCTATCGGATTTATTCGAGGTGGAATTCCAATAGGTGATGTTACTTATACAGACGCCGATGGCAATTTTGAACTTGTTGTTGATGTACCTAAAGAGTATAAACGTGTCTCAGTGGGTATTTCTTTTAATCATAGTCTTGCCTTTTCTAATAAGTACAAGGATTATACCTATAATCAAAGAGATATGAATACAGGCTCAACTTGCTGTCCTGTTAAGATTGGATCTAAAACAACGTACGATTTTACCTTAATTTTTAGGTAAACCCATACCTTAATTCTTTCGGCCATTACATTTGGTGAGTAGCTGCGCCCACCAGATTAGGAATAAGTAACTGCAAAATACGATACAGCTCCAAACAGCTTCATGATACAGAAAAATTCAAAAACTTAGGGTCTGGAAATTTCTTTTCGGTATCGTTTTACGCTGGAAATGCTGATGCCGGTCAGCTGTACGATTTCGGATACGGACAGACCTTTGTCGATGGCTTTCTTTACTTTGATGTAGTTCTCTTGATTTGCTCCGGATGGCCGGCCAATGTGCTTGCCTTTTGCCTTGGCCAGTATTTGGCCGGCGCGGGTCTTTTCAAGAATCATCTCCCGATCATATTCTGCCAGGGCGGCAAAGATGCCTATGACCAATTTGCCTGCTGCGGTGCTGGAATCTATGCCCAAATCAAGGGCTTTGAAAATTATGCCTCGCTGGGCAAACTCACCAATCAGATTTATGAGGTGATCCCGACTTCTCCCGAGGCGGGAAAAACGGGAGACTACAACGGTATCACCTTCGCGGAGCAGGGAAAGCATTTCGTCCAGGGCGGGGCGCTGGGTGGCGAGTCCGGAAATTTTTTCCTGAAAGATGCGATGGCAGCCGAAATTTTGGAGGGCTTCAATTTGTGTGTCTGTGTTTTGGTCTGCCGTGGATACGCGTGCGTATCCAAAGATTTGGTTCATGAGTAGTGTCATTTAGTAGGGTTCATAAAGTTAACTTTTCTTTTTGAACTGAACCTACTTTTTGAACCCTACTTTGGCAGGCCACAGAAACAAAGAACCCTGCCGGTGGGCAGGGTTCAGAAAGGTATGGCTTTATGGACCGAAACTATGCCTTCTTTTTCTTCATCAAATAATGATAAACATTTTGATTATTTACGGTAATCGCAAAGGCCTGTACAAACTCATACCCGTTAGCGCTCATAAAATTAAGTGCATCAATCATTGAGTTAAATTCGACCAATTTATTATCGGAGTCTCTAACCTGCGTATCCTTAAGAACTAATGCCTTATTGCGCTGCCCAAAATCAATTTCAATTGTAGCCTTGTTACTAAATAGTCTGGATGTGCCTACAATCTGAATGTACTCGACATTAATTTCAGAAATAGGAACATCATTGACTGTTTGCGCCGTTGCGCCTGTAATTGAGTAAGCAAATAGTAACAAGCTGAAAAGAGTAATCTTTTTGAACTGAATAATGGTCATTTTAAATTTGATTTAAGTTGAAATTTAATTGGATTTACATATTACTTTTCTCACAATCCTTATATCAGCTCTTTAAACCTCAACCAGGTGTAGGCTCCGTCGATACTGTTTTTAGAAGAGCAGTAATATCGGAATTCTTATCCAGCCCAAATGTTACCGAGATGAACCTTTGCTTGACTATCTAATTGAAATGATCATTACCATTTGTAATAGGGAGCAAATATCTTTCATCCGGCAGCCTTTAAAGTATATGACCATGGTGACGGCTAAATGCCCGGCTTGATAATTTACCTGATATTCAAAGTTAATCCTGAGTTCAGGTTATTTACCATATGCTGTTTCAGTATTGTTACTAACGTTTTGGCACTTGGAGCTGACGGCGGTTTCTTAGTGCAAATGTGTCAAAGCATTCCAAATGTTGATCCAATGTAGAATATTCCCATAATCACGAAACTACTAATGCCGCCAAAGGCCGGTTAGGTAAAGTTATTTTTTCTTTTGAATCACCTGCCCTACTTTCTTTTTTTGTTCAATTTAGGTTCTTCTTGGTTTTCGATAAGTTCTACCCGTTCAATTGCTTGTTCAATTGCAGTTGATTTTTGGACTTCTAAATTCTGTGTTTTGTTTTTATTGTATTCTAAGCTTGGCCAAATTTTATTTAATGTATCTTCTAGTATTTCTGTGATCTGTAAACAACATTCGTATGATTGTAAAAAATACTGAATATCTACTGGTAAATATTGTCCTGATTTTACTCTTGCGAAAGAGTCTGCCTTTGATAAATAAATTTCATTAGCTACACCTTGATTATGAATGTAAATGTCTCTTGTAGCTTTCAGTTCAATATATTTATGAAAAGTCGGTTTTTCTAAAAGATTAATTCCTACGTATTTTGTAAATTCTTCTGCAAAATCCTTTGGGGATTTATAAGATAGTTCATTAATAATCGAGTTAACAAGTGCTGTTTTTATCTCGTCAAGCGATTTTGCTTCAAGTACCAATTCAAAGTCCAACTTACGTTTATTGGAAATCTTAACTGGGAACTCAACTAATGTATTTCTTAGTATATCACCTAATAATGCTTCAATTGTAGTCACCAATTGATAAAGTCCATTAATTGGCAACTGATTGAGCCCAAGAAATTGGTATCGATCAATTAAGTGTTCTTTTGAATAGTTTACAGTAGTGTGAATAGGAGTGTTGTCTGGACTGTAACCAATTGGATAGGTAATTTCTATCTCTGTTTCTTCTGTTTCATTTATTAATTGAACGTACCTGTGAAAGGATTGATATGTCAATTGAGCAATTTCTCCTTGCAGAAAGAGATTGTTTTTTGCTACAATAACTCGTCTATATAATTTATCTCCAAATGTCTCCATTGTGTATTTTTATAAATGCGCCTATTGGTCGATTTTCGACCTAGTGATGTGGGGTATATTTAGCACAAAAGTTCAATAGAATTACTGCTATTGAACATAGGATAAATGTTTTATGGTAATACTTTTGCTGCCATATTGCTAAACCGATGCTCCCTGCAGACCTTTATCTGTTAATTATTAAAAATCTTGTAATGGTTGGGTATGTGTTATGCCGTCTCCTTCAAATGCTAAAATATAAGCATACTTCACATCCGTATTTTCATTTTTTATTGAATTTGCAATTGAAGTTAAATAGTCCATTGGCGGATTTGAATTAATCAGTTTTAAAAGTTCATTACCTGCATTACTAAAAACATTTACAGGCATTTTTATTGTAGGAGTATTAGCTTTGATTTTTGCAATAATAACAATATTTCCAGAAGTAAAAATGTGCTGACTATTTGCAGGATGTTGGAATAATTGATAATTTACAAAACTCCCAGGTTGTAAAATGCCTATCTCAGTTAATAAAGCGGTATCTCTATATGAAATATTATATTTTTCTTTTAGAAGTTTACTATCTTTACCTTTAAATATGTAATTTTCATTTCCACATTTAACTGCAAAATTAGCTACTTTCATAAAAATATCAGCTTCATTTTTTGATAAATTTCGAATCAGTTCAAGAGTTCGTAATGAATAGGATTTTGGTTGTTTAATTTCTCCTGCCAGTATTTTACCCCATAATGCTTGCATTTCTTCATTTGAAACGTCTTCAACAATTCGAAAAAACCTTGTACTCCAATCTTCGTCTACAGGCTCATCTGTTACAGGTTGTTCGTTCTTTAGCTCTTCAGCAGCATATGTTGTCACGTTTTCAATGTTAAGTTGCTTTTTTGCTTCTTGAAAGTTTACCCTTTCAGAAGTTCTATCCTCAAGCTGAGGATTAACTAAAATAGTTTGTTGATGTTCGATTGGCAATACTTTTTGCGAACTAATTTCGAGTTTTTCTTCTTTATACTCAATACCGCCTGTCAACTGAAAATTCGCCTTTATTGCAGTCGCTATTATTTTCATTTCTTTTGCTCTTGCTTCTGCAAGCTTTTCAATTTCGTATGCTTTGGTGTCGACATCCTTTTTGTCGAAATATGATTTTGATATTTTTCCAAACGAATTTGAGACAATGTCAATTAGTTTGTCAATAGGTAATACTTTCCCAAGTCCTAAAATGTCGTTTAATTTCATTGTTTAATTTTTTAGTTGTCATTGTTGTTGTCGTCAGGAGGTTGAATGTAACATCCATTTATACGAAACTCGTTTACGGTTACACATCAAGTTTGAGGAATAACCTCTATCATTTAGGGTTGGAACGTAATATTACGGTATGAAACCATTGCATTTTTTACACAAATTTTGCCAAATACAGTTTAAGTTTTGATTGGTTCTTACACAGTTACAAGATAACACAATAGTCTTATATCCTGATGCCATTGTGACAATTTAGAAATTGTCTAAGAAGAATAATGCTTACTTATATTCACCTTCCGCCTTCACCTTCAAAGCCCTCAGTACCAACACCTGCGACAGTTCCATCATCTACCGCTGCATCATATACATAAAATCCACTTTCGTACGGTTGTACTAGGTAGAGTTCGGTTTTCTCCAGATGGTGCCGATTCGCTTTTTGTGCATGCCAATGACCCAGGTAATTTACCAGGCGTCTAATAGTTTGGTCGAGATCTTCCAATGCCTACACCGGATTGCAAATGCAAATCTATCCAATCCAACTTATCCTCATAATCCTCCGATACATCGCAGGAAGGTATATTCAGGCAAGGTAAAACATGTGCTTCGGCCAAACATTGCCATCATTATAGATGTCTCTGGAGTCGGCATGCTGTCCGGTCTGAAAGTGAAAATGGTATTCAAAGTTATTATTGAACTTTGATTGGTGTTAGGAGTTGTTCAAATTGTAGTTTTGAAACAACTACTTACGTTCTCGTGCTTTTCGTTCAGGCTGGATTTTATAGCCCAAAGGATAAGCGGATATACAAATTTTAATAGAGGTTCAAAACTTGAATTTTGAACTTCAACCCTTCTAACACAAAATTCTTGTAAGCTGACATATTATTTGGTCTTTGATTTTGATTTCACTGTTTTGATTCCTAATGATTTTCCAAAAATCGAATTATGCTTTTTATTGTCATTTATAGCTTCAATAATTGGATTAATTGCATTTTTAGAAAAAACAATTTTATGAGTCTTATCAAGTACTTCAACCCAAATAAGCTGATTAAATTCATTGTTTATTTGAGTTTCGTCGGGATTTTCAATTGGAAGTTTCTCATCTGCAATCCAATTAAAATATTTAAATACACATTTTAATTGAATTGAAGATATATTGTAATTTGATTTGGCCTTTATTTTGTCCAATAAAGAAGAAAAATATATAAAGTCTCTTGGTGTTTTGCTCCTTAACTCTCCTACGATTTTATAAATTGGCTTGCCTTCGTCATTTGAAATCTTCCCAATATCACCCGCAGAAATTGCATTAAGAATTATGTTAAATATGCCGTTCTCCGTTTGATCAATTTCAATTTCGCTACTTGAAAGCAAATTTTCTTTTGAGTTATATCCGTAAACAGTATTATTCTTTGGATTAAGAATTAAAACTTCTCTTGGGTTTATATCAAACATTTCTGGTAGAAGTTTCGACCATATTTCCATAAACTCCTTGTTTTTTTCGTTTGCTTTGATTTGTATGAATTTATTGAAATCTTGAGTAGTTGAGTTTGCAATTTCATTATTTCCAGAAACTCTGTAAATTATTTCTCCTTTCTTTATATTATAATCTTTATAATCATTAATTGGGATTATTATTTGATTTTGTTTTTCAATTAAAAGGTAAAAAAAATTTCTTGTCCCTATTTGAAATGATTGCAAATCTAAATCTACCCCGACTTTAGCAACCTTGTTGAATTTCTGGGAAACTAAACTCAAATCTATTTGGTTAAGAAGTTCAATATTGTTTACATCTAATCCAATATCTTCCAAAGTTCCAGTCCTTTTATCTTCTTTTATTCCGAGTAAAATTATTCCACCATTTGAGTTTGCAAAAGATAAAATATCTTTTGCAAAATTCCTCATAAAAACTTCCACACATTCTGTCAATCCATAAAAATTTAGTTCCATTTTATAATCATATAGATTATTTTCTTTTGGAAATTTTCCATGGTCTTTTAAATTTTGAATAGTTGTGGAAATTTGTTCTTTTAGTTCCTTTAAATTCATAAAAAATATTCAAAATTTTTGGTCCTGTTGTTCAGAAAATTTATCAGCTTATGTTTAATCTCTTAGCGAAGGCAAGATTTTCAGCATAAAACTTCATTAGATGCACCAAGATTGGATTTAGTACTTCTGCCTGCCTTACGTTTAAACCCTTGTTTGTTGTCAGTGCTTTTATTTGTACTATTCTTCTGTTTCATATTTAACTTCTGGATAATAACTTTTATATCTTATTCCAAGTAAATGGTGTCCTGGTAAATTCTTAATAATATTATATTTCGTGATTAGCTTACTATTTGCAATATCAGAATGCTTTTTTAATAAATCAATTTCAGGTGTAAGTTCCCATTTTTGTCCTAATGAGGAAATGCTGTTAATGAAAATGAGTGCTTGTTCATAAGTTGATAATTGAGCTCTTAAAGTCTTTCCATAGAAGTATTTCTCATTTTCAGTTAAATCACTATCATAATTTAGATATTTATAGCATTGGAATAAGTGCCTGAAATAATGTCCAAGTCTATGTTGATGTCCACCGTAATATTTATTGAATTCTGTTTTATATATTAACTTTTTGGCTTCTTCAGATAAAGTTTCAATTGTATTATGTTGTCTATATTTATAATATTCCAAATTAACAGATTTATATTCTTTAAAATTTAACTTCAACAAATTTTCCCAAATTTCATATCTTTTTTCATTTTCTTTTTTTGGTTTCAGCTTAATATACTTTAATAGTTGATAGAAAAATAACGAATTGTACTTTCTTTTAAATCTGTCTTTAAGTATTATTTCACCATCTTCTCCAACTCCAAAAAATACAATTGAATATGCAATGTCAATTAATGCAATTTCAATTAAATCGCATTTCAGGTTGTTTTTTTTAATTATTTCTTTAAGAGTTAAATTGTATTTCGGTTTAATATAATCTTCAATATTTTTTGAATTTGAAAATTTCTTAACTTCTTTAAAACACTCTAAGAATTCTTGAAATATTAGCCTAAAAACCTTCCTGTGTTCAGCTTTTCTTAATGTTCCATTGTCATACTTGGTATAATTAATCTGATTTACATTTTCACGGTGTAAATTGACTAATTCAAAAAAAGTAGTTTCAAATCCTTCTTTTTTATTGGAAGTTGTTTGTTCTTTAAAAGACAAGTATATTAAAAAAGTACCTGCTAAGGAAAATGCAGTTCCAACTACGCCACCTAAAAAATCTCCAAATTGTCCTGTTGTGGCAAAATCTATTTTTTCATTACCCCAAAAAACATATCCATCAGTCTTTGTGTAATAAATAAAAATAAAAGATATAAGTCCTCCTAAAATTATTAAAATCCAGGAAATTCTAATTATTAGTTTATTCATTAATTTCAAATAAATATTTTTGAGGTGAGTTTTCTATGCATTGGATCGAACTTTTTTGGGCTTGGAGATGTGACGGATGTTTAGCAAAAAATTTTATAAGAATTCCTAATGTTGAACCTTGTACAAATGTTTCATAGAAGCACTTCAACCGCAATATTGCCAAACCTATGTTAGCGGCTTGCATACTGCCCTCATTAGTAAATTTCAAACTCATAATCTTTTGTTAATAAGATTTTCTGAAGTCTTTGTAACTCACTTTGTCTCATTGCATTTGTTTTTTCCAAGTCACACTCTAATAAATAAAAAGTGTGTTTTCCTTTGTCACTAAATTGCATTCTGAAGTCTGCTAATTCATTAGTGAATTCAAAACCTAATGTCGATGGCATTTTTATGTGATTTTCAAATGAAACATTCCCAATTACTTTTTTGTAACCGATTTGTCTGCATATATTCAAACCAATGCCGAGAATTACGTTCAGTAACTTAAATTCTCTGTAATCTGGAAGAACAAATGTTCTACCCATTTCTAGTGTGTTTTTATCATTGGAAAGTTTGATATCAGATAGTTTTTCCAAAGCCATGTAATTATTAGGGCATTCTGTAAATCTTGTATAGCCTGCAAAATTTCCATCAATGTAAAACCCAAGATGAGTACTATTTTTGTCGTAAGTTTCTCTTGAACTTTCGATGTTTTTATAGTAGTGTAATATCTCATTAAAACAATTAAATCGTGTTTCAATCATTTCTTCATTGATTGACTGATGTAATTTGAAGTCAATTTTTTTCATACATGGTTTAGGTTTATTAAACTTGCTGAATAGGTATATCCTGCACCAACAGAAACTAAAAGCAATTTTTCATTGCCTTTTAGTTTTTTGTCTTCTAATGCTTGGGAAATTGCAATTGGTATTGTAGCTGCACTTGTGTTGCCAATTTGTTCAACATTTATTATAAATTTCTCAATTGGCAAATCAAATTTCTTTGCCAAAGTTTCAATTATACGCTTGTTAGCTTGATGTGGAACAATGAAATCAATGTCCTCAAATTTTAATCTGTTTTTGCTTAAAACCTCTTCTGCTACACTTAGCATTAATGATATTGCTGTGTCAAAAATCGTTTTCCTTTCAAAACGTAAATAGTGTTTGCCTTGTGAAATGTTTTCAATAGTTGATGGAACTTTGCTACCGCTTGCAATCATTGTAATGTCAGAGGAGTGAGAACTATCTAACTTGCATATTGTGTCAACTATGTCGTTGTCGTTTGAAGATTGTTGGAGTAATGAAACACCTGCACCGTCAGCAAGAACTAGAACTGTTTTCCTGTCGCTAGGGTCAATGCAACTACTCATTTTGTCAGCACCACAAACCAATACTGTTTTGTAGCTATTGGAATTGATAAGTGAAGTCGCAAGCTGTAAGGCATATAAATAACCACTACAAGCCGCCATTAAATCAAAACCCCAAGCGTTATTTGTCCCAAGTTTTTGGTGAACAAAAGTCGCTGTCGATGGACAGTAGTGGTCAGGTGTCATGGTTGCAACTATTATGCAGTCAATGTCAGTTGCTGATAGGTTGGTTTGTTGTAAGCAACTTAAAGCAGCTTTTACAATCATATCAGATGTAGCTCCGTCTGAAAAATATTTTCGTTCTTCAATTCCTGTCCGTTCAAGTATCCAGTCAGTGGTTACGTTAAAACGTTTTGACAACTCGGAATTTGTCAGACTTGTCTGCGGTATGAAATGTCCCCAACTTGTAATTTTTACTCCCACTGGTTGTTTGTCTTTTTTGTCTATCAGTTTATACGTGTAGCACGGTCGAAATGCTTGCCGCTAAAATCTATATATACGAAACTCAATTGCGGTTATACCTCAAAATCGAGGTATAACCGCAAAAGATTAGGTAAATTGGTTGAATAATATGGAATATGATTCTATTACATGACTTAGCTATATTTCAGCCAACTAGACCAACGTTTTGAATGAATCTCATACGGTGACAAGATAACACAACAGCCTTGTATACAGATACTATTGTAGAAATTTAGAACCATTCTAAGGAAGAAGCTCCACACATCTACTCACTTTCTGCCTGCTTTTTCAAAGCCTTCATTACCAGTACCTGCGTCCGTTCTATCATTCGCCGCCGCATTACATTCATAAAATCCACTTTCGTACGATTGTACCAGGTAGAGTTGCGTTTTCTACGGACGGTGCCGATTCGTTTTTTGTGCATGGCAATGGCCCAGGCAATATGCCGGGCGTCTGATTGCTTGGTTGGGATTTTTCGTTGCCCAAACCGGTTCACAAAGGCAAATTTGTCCAGCCCTACCTTTTCCACATACTCTTCCAGTACATCGACTGACGGCATGTTCAGGTACGTAAGCGAGCGCATGTCCTTCATCCGGCCATAGCCTTTAAAGTAGATGTCTCCGGAGACGGCCAGCTGCCCGGCCTGATGGTTGATCTGGTACTCAAAGCTATTTCTGAGCTCCGAGGTCAATAGTAACCCGCTTCGCTCAATGGCTTTTTCAAAATAGCCTACGGCATCACGGGTTATTTCCGTGGCCAGGTCAATGATCTCCTGATTCAAGTCATCTGCAATCATGCTCAGGCGGGTTCAATTACTATTATTAGTTCATCATCGCCCCAGGCTACCGGAACATTGGCAAAACGAAACGTCTGATTTCCATTCAGGACCGGACTGGTCAGATTTTTAGTCGGGATCCTGATCTTGTAGGGCAGGGTAGGAGCCGACGCAAAAGAGGCCTTGATGTCCAGCGTGTAGGTGCCTGCTACGAGACCACCAGCCGCGTAGCGTACATCGATGCTGTAAGCTGTATTGGCGATTACTTCCACCTCATTGTTGCGGACAGCTGCTATCGGATTATAGGCTGCACCCGTAAAACCGATTCCATCGCCGGGGCAATCATTCCTGAGTCCAAGCGGGATCGGAGTTGCCAACACGCAGCTTCCGTACAAATTGGCGTTGCTTTGCGTGTCCAATGCTGTCCAGGCTGCCTGAGCCCTGGCATTGGCGTCTGTCTGACTGCTCTCCGAACCGTACACACCGGCCGGAATTGTGATCAGCCAGCGGGTACCTACGTAGCCGTCTGGACAAACCACTTTCATAAAGGAAGACATTCCGCTGATTTCTTCACTTAGAAATGTGGTTAAACCAGGCGCACAATCGGCACTGATCCAGGATCCTATGTAGCCTTCCGTTCCGGGATTGTTGGGCTTTTGGGTATAAGGCTTTACATCTTCGCCCGTATCCAAGTAGTATTTCACCAGTAAACCATACCTTTTCAGATTGGTTCGAAGACCCGAAACTGCGTTTGTTTCACACGCCGGGGCATCCCCACGCCATGAGGTTGGCCGGGCCGGTACCGGGGGCAGTATCGGCAATTTGCTGTACGAACGCTCGGCGTTGGTGTACCGAAACGTAATGGACCGGTTGATAAGGGTTTCAGCGTCATCCAGCGGCAGATACGATTCTGTCATGGGCAGTAGCGGAATCATTTCCCGATCGGTGATCAGATAAAACTGCTCTGAAAAATATAGCTCCTGCCACCACTCCCGCTGAGCCTTGGCCTGATGGGCCGGATAGCCAAAGGCTACTGACAGCTGCCGTTCACCCGTAACCCGGTTGATCACCTGCTCGCTCGATGTGGGCAGAAAGTCAAAGCCTGTGAACCGGTCGGCGAGTTGGCGCGCGACAATCAGGGTTTCACTGCCGCTGCCGGTAAAGGCGATCGTGTCAAATGCTCCTAAGCTATTTTCAAAAATCATGTAACGGACCTGTCGATGGTGCGTAGTATCCAGGGTATAAGTCCGGGTTTCTGAAAGCCGTTCTTCATTTTCATTGGATAGCCAGACCTCATATCGTAGGACTGGTTTGGCCAGATTCATGATTCCAAGTGCTTGTACCCCCACCGGAATGCAATAGGCCGTCATGGCTGTGATGCCGGACAAGGTTTTGGCTGTAAACGTCTGCCGGGTAAAATCTTCAAATTGTACCTGAACCCGAAGATGCAGTTCAGTTGGGGTTGGACTGAAATTGGTCAGGAATGTCAGGAATTCAGGTTGATCCGGTCGGATACCCAGACCATTGGGTTTATAGGTCAGAAATTTCCGCCCCTGGGTGTAGCGGGTGAAAAAGGTAGCCTGAAAATCGGCGTAGTCCGCAGGGCCGATACCGGCCCTGAAAACGGTGCCGGTTGGGAAAAGAGACTCATCAATCAGCGTTTCACCCTCAAACCTTCGGGCTTTTGTATAAAAAGATGAAGTCAGCGTATCGCAGACCGAAATCACCTGCTGACCAAACATTGGCGGGCAGCTCATCAGCTGAGAGTGAAGCAGCTCGGCCAGATCAAAGTAGGCACCTGCGTAGGTAACCACATCGGCAAAGTTTTTGGGGGGTTCTTCCGAGGCTTCGAGCGTAGTGAGCAGGGCGTATTCCGACGCCTGAAAAAATTTCGGCGTGTAGACGTCCAGCAAATAGCGAAGGGCGGCCCGAACGGGAAAGGTCGCCGGATTGGCCGGATCCACATTGATGATGATCGGGTTTTTCGAGAGCGCCAGATCTTTGGGCGTAATACTAGCTAAGTAATCCATTTGCGTTCAGGTGAAGTTCAAATTCGAGTCTCCACCCATGGTGGTTATTTGCCCAGGCACGATCGACGGCCGACTTCCGCATTTTGGCTAGGTTGCAATGCACAAAGCCTTTGGACCGGTTGTCGGCCCGCATTTGCTTTTGGAGTTTGTAAATGATCCGGATCGAATCAATCTCAGCCTGAATTTGCTCCTGTGGCCTGTCAAGTGGCGGAGCGAAGATGATACTCACGCCGCCGTAGTAAATCTCGGTCAGCTGACTGGCATCGTTGTCATCCGAAATAATTTCAGGCTGTTCAAGCCACATAAAAGGGTAATTGAAGCCATCCGCTCCGGTGGCGTACTGTATACCCAACTCAACACCTCCATAGAGAAAGTACTCTATGTCCGGGCTGAGCTGGGCAAACTGCTTGAAATAATTGATATAGGATTCAAAATCAGCACTGCGTAGCATACCTCCATGGGATTTGGTAGGCTACAAACGTAGGGAGTAGAAAGGAGTGGGAGTAGGACAGAAAAAATGAAGGTTTTATTTTAATCTAACGATTGAACATCCTTAAATGTTTCTAATACATCACTGGAAAGAAATTGAGGGAATTCATTAACTATATGATTTAAAATTTGTAATTTTAGTGCATCTTCTTTGTTTTTACAAAATTCATTTAATGGTGCAAATGTTGATCTAATTATTTTTTCTAAATCATGCCCTTGATATTTTAAATACCAATTTGGAATTTCAATTTCCATTCCATTAATTAATTTACAAGTTGATATAGAAGAATCACTTGATTTAATCATTGGTACAATAGATTCAATTACAAAATTTGCTATTTTCTGCAATTTTATACTATCGAAGTATTTAACCTCCCCGTATTTATCAACCTCATGTAATCCTAATTCAATGTTTGTTACAATGTTTTGTTTAAGTAAAAAAATAGCTATTAAGATAGGATCTAAAATATAATTTTCAATACTATATCTTTTACCTTTTCCAAGAATTACTATACCGATTTCAGGTTTGTGTAATTTATTGTCTGAATCAATTATTCCCCAAATTTGACTATTCCCATAGCTCCTTAAAAGGTTAGTTATATTTTTTACTTGATCACAATTTGCAATTCCAATCCCGTTTGAATTGATTTTACTATTCCCAGAAGAGATAAAACCTAGTGAAATTTCAGGTTCTAATATTTTTCTTAGACATTCATAAATTTTTTCAAAGTATTTGACATCATTTTCGCTTTCCACAAATACTTGCCTTCTATTTTCGTAATTTATACTAAATGAAGGGACCCCATAAGTTAGATTTTTTAAGGCTTTGCTCTTTGAAATTTTTTCAATTGAACGAAGATCTTTATTAATTGAAAAAATTGAATCTTCAGGAGCAAAAGCAACCGTTGATGCAGAATGAGTTGCAATTATTACTTTAATTCCTTTTCTCGCCACGATATCTTCAATTATTAAATTTAGGAAAATTTTTGACATTTCAGGATGAAGTGAAGAATCTGGCTCATCTAAAAGAAGTAGTTTGGGATACGGTAAGTCAAGGTTGGAGTTAAACACAGCCAAATAGAAAGAAATAAGTACCTTTTCGCCAGATGAAAGTTCATTTGAATTAATTTCGACTCCTGATTTGTTTACGAATTTGGCACTAAATGAACTTATTTTGTCTGGATATTTTGGGTAATTAACTTGTAGATTTAATCTTGAATTTGATAATAATTTATTTACTATATCCCAAGGCTTTTCTCCATATATTCGTGAGAAATCATCATCAGATAAAAATTTTATTTCATCTGAAGTATTTTTATTGCTCAAAAATTCAGCGTAATGATTTTGTTCTAAAAAATAATAATATTTTTGAAATATATAATTTAATCCTTTATTAAATATATCTTCAAGGTCATTATTTGCATTTAATGGAAGAAAATTTATAAAGTCTTGTTCAGTTAATTCAATTATATTTTTTTTGGCCTTATCTGCGATTTCAATTATTTTTTCGTTTTCTGGAAATGTTTCAATTAAATTTTTCTTAACTTCTGCATCAGGTGAGTTATATGAAAATTCATAAATATTCAAATGCCTAGAATATAATGAATATAAATCTTTTGCTCTGAAATGTAAATTATCTGAGTTAAAATTTTTATCCTCAATGACCATTGTGAAATCATAATTTTTAAATAGTTTAATTGGTAAAAAATCTTTTTCATCACAACCTAATATTTTTATTTCTTTATTTAAGATCCCTTCAAGTAATTGACTTTTCCCAGAACCATTTATCCCAGTAATGATAGTTAAATCAGGGCACTCTATTTCAAATGGTTCAAGAGATTTAAATTTTCTGGAGAGTTTTAATTTCATAATGAATTTATAATTGTTGGAAGATTGAATTACTTTTTAAATTTGATTTTATTTTTCTAATCTTGACCTCTCATCCATCTTCACCTTCTTGTGCGATAAATATAGCCAAATGGTATGAATATTGGTTTCACACACGGCGTCAAAATTGCCGTGAACGCGGTTTTCGGCCACATCTTCAATGGTTGAAAGCCAGCCTTCTCCATTTTGAAAGAGCTGCCGGGTGCTTTCATCCGATTCGTAAAGCTTCTCATAACGCTGGATAAAGGCATTATTCATTTCCTGCCAGTAAAGCAGTACCGGTATGATGTGCTGAAAATTCAGCTTCCTGAATCGTTTGGCGCGCTGCTGCGCTCGCAGCGAATTGAAGACCTCCCGGTTCTCACCGTTGTAGGAGGGAAGCCATTGCCGGATCCGCCAGCCCAGTCGGCGTGGGCGCAGGATGGTGCCCAAAAATTCAAAGAGTGCTTGTGGATTTGGAGTCTTCGGATTACTAAAAGCCAGGTACTGAATGTTGGCCATGGCTACTTCAATCGTTGAGCTGTCGGCATAATTGGGCTCTGGCAAATAGTACCGGCGATGTCCGACCCTTAGATAGTCAAAGGGCTTTTGTTTAAGCGGCTCGGAAATAGCCCAGACAAGACTGGAATACAGATCCTGCCGGGCCAGCACGGGGAGTGAGCCTACTTCTGAAATACCGCTCAGGATTTCTGCCAAATGATCCATCAGGCGCAGGATAGCCGCAGGATCTTCATTGGCTTTGATAGTCAGCACTATTGGCAGTGCCTTTAAAATCTGATTCCGGTTGCAATCAGACCAGCATTTCGGCAGGTTTTTTCTCTTCTTCATAGGCTTCAACGATTTCCCACCACACTTTTTCTTTTCTGTCCAATGCCGCCACTATTTCATCAAACAGCGGGTCAAAGGCTTTTTTGCTATCCCGTACGCAGTACTCCCCATCCTCCTGCCCGTAGGACAAACCTACAATCAAACATCCCCGGGTGTCCCGGATCCAGTTTCCCTTGTGAGCATAGATGTACTCGAAGGCCGGCACGTTTTGAAGCCAGGGCAATTTTCTTTTGAAGGCCGGTGAGGTTCGCAGCTTCACTTCAAACCGTCCGGTCGGAATTGCCGTTTGACTATGGACCTTGATTTTCAGCAGTTCAACCAGTGTCATGGTGGACTTTAGTCCCCGGTCCTTGTCTTCAAGAATGTAGCCTTTCCAAACACCATTCACCCAGTATTTGGAAAGGGTACTGTTCTCTTTTTTTAAGATTCGCTTTTGGAAAATTTCCATACACTTTTGGAAAATAAAATACGATACATGGAAAAATTCTTACACTTCCGGCTTTTTGGTGCCGCTGGGTAGGTACTCGGCAAGCTTCTGCCAGGCCAGAAGAAAGATGGTCTTTTTGCCAATGGCCGCGTAGTTTTCCTGCACCGACCAAAATTCTGCGACCATCATGGCCACCAGCGCAGCATATTCAAATGCATGAAATACGGTCACCTCCTGATCTTTGACCTGGAAGTGAGCCAGCCCATGCAGGGAGCCAAGCATGATCAGGTAGTACGTGATTTTTGAGAACGTCTTATCCTTGAATACTTTTGAATTTGGCGCGGGATTCACTCCCGGGTTTAGGTTATGCAGATACTTCACCCGTTTAATGCCTGCCATGGTATCGTAGGCAATCATCAAAAACAGGGAGGTTAAATACCGGAAATCGGCGAAGATGTAGATCTCCACAAATTCCACCAGCCAAATACCCAGGCCTAAAAACAGAGCAGCAAAGGTTGTCCATGGATTATCGATCAAAAAAATGCAGTAATTCTTACCCGCCAGGGCGATACTTTCAAGGTAGTTTTTCATAAAAAAATTGCGGTTAAGGAAAGGGGACCAATAGGCCTGCCGCAAATCCTTCCGCTCTGCCCCGCCATAGTATCCATTTTCGTTTCTTTTTTTCATTTTCAAGGGCACCTTCAAAGGCGCGTTTTTCCAGCAGTCGCAACAGGTTTGTAAATCGCAGCTCGTTTCGCAGGCTACGGTTTTCTTCTCTAAGGTTCTCATTGGCCCTGGTTTGAATGCGGTGCATGGGTTTCAGACTTTCGTACAGGATCAGGCTGTCCAGAAGCGCGTCCTGAATCTGCTGCCCGGATACGGGCTTCGATAACTGCCCGCAGACTGTCCCGTTTGAAAGCCAGAGCAGGACTGCCACGAAAAATAAGCTGCGCCAGACTATCGTGAGAAATCCTGGCGGCTGCATACTTCTGATCATAATAGTTGACGGAATCATGTGCAATACGTGCTTTATTGGAATAGTGGGTCAGGCTGTCGGCCGATTGTTCAAGCGGGGTTTTGGAAGTTGTTTTCCTGCACGCTTTGTAAAGGGCTATACTCAAAGCCATAGTAAGGACGGTTAGAAGAATGGCGGCTATTCGAGCTGTGTTCATGTGCTCAGTCTTTGCGGGCTTCTCCCCAAAATTCATCATCCACCGGCCGCAGGTAATTCGTGCCCGTCCAGGCGGGGGCAAAAATATCTTTCCCCTGCCAGTAGGCAGGAGTTATGGAAACTTCCGTTACGGGCCGGTCCGGACGAACGTAAGGTTTACCGATATACTTTTCAGACAAATAGCGCAGGTGCGGCTCCATCCCACGAATTTCAGCCGGACAGAAGGACATGCTCAGGTGAATGACCTGAACGCCGGCCACGTAGCTTTTCTCAAACTCCCGTTCAAGCTGTCCCAGATTGATACCGGTGCAGTAGCCGTCGCTTGAAAGATCAAAGGGATCAAATTCATTCATGCTGATTTTTCCCATACCCAGATTAACCGCATTGACCAGCAGCTTGCGGGAATTATCCCAGCGGTCATTTCCATCCGTGCCAAACATTCCATCGGCACTAGCGGCCTGGCTGGCAAAATTAGCATGCAGGTACCAGGCGTTCTGAGGGGATCCGGCGTCCGGATACGAATACACCGAAAGAATTTTTCCTGAGGATCCATCCTTCACAGCTTTGGTGAAGTTCTCAAAATACCGGGTGAGCGTCAGGGATATAAACCGGGCAAAGTCTTTTCCAAGGTCCGTGCCCATGTCCAGTGCCGCACCATTTTCCCATTCCACGATGTAGGGCCGGGCGTAGGGCAAATTTTTTGCCTGCCTGAATTTTCGGAATCCTTCCTGAAATACGGGCTCAAAACCAGTGATTTCTTTGGCACCGCCATAGCCTTCACCGACAACCGGATTGGTGAATTCTTCGGCACTTGCCGTTCCAATGCTTAGGTAGTAGGCTCCTTCATAAGTATTTAGTTCAGCGGATAACTCCCGGACGGCGGTATAAATTTTTGCATTCATCAGCCCGGAAGCCAATGAGCCCATGCGCTTATCTGTCTCAAATTCGTGTTGTTTCCCCCTGTGACCGGTGACGTAGTGACCTTCCGGAATAAAATTGTCGCCTTCTTTTCTCCATGGCCAAAACAGGACGGATAGTTTTAGCCCGCGCGCGCGGCAATAGGCAATCACTTTTTGCAAGCCCTGCCTGGTAAAATTGCCCTGAGTCGGTTCCCACTCATTCCACCGGATATTGAGCCTGATGCCGGTGATGCCATAGCCCCATTCGTACTGAAAGGCGTCGATACGCTCAGGCCAGTCGTGATGAAGACCATTCTGGGCAGAAGGCTCGTAGCCAAAGCCGGTGAGGTTCATGAATAATTCGTAGGTTCCACGCTCCGCAGAGACCGGTGGAACCACTCTGTCAGGAATCACTACGCCGGTTTCTTTTGCGGGAATCAAAAAATCTTTTTGATCTGAACCTGTGCAGGTACTGCCCGATAGGGTAAGGGTGTAAATCCCCGGTTCAAGTCGGGAGTACTGAACCTGAATTACGCTCGAGCTGGGCTTGATCTGTCCGGAGCGGACGAGCTGGCCCGCCTTGCTAATCTGAAAATTCAGGCCGAACACATTCTTTCCGTGAAACTGGATCCGTGCCGTGGTTTGACTGATTTCAAAAATGCTTCTGATTTCGGGACCGGCTTCACAGGGCAGCAAGTCAGGATCCGTGATCACCGGAGGCGTTACGGGAATAGTAGGCGGTAAGCCCGGACGATTCAGGACAGAATCCACATAAGTTTTCACCCAGTCCTGACTGGCAATTTTACCCTTGGGGAAAGTCAGCGTGGTTTGAGAATGACCGGCCACAGGGCCCAACAGGAGCAGTAGCCCCCACAACATTTTTTTCATAGCTAGTAGTTAAAAATTAAAATCCGTAGTACTTTTTTTCGGGGCTATTGTTGATTCTACTGCCGTTTCGTTTCCGGT